>NZ_AUED01000042.1 GCF_000425805.1 Pseudomonas vranovensis DSM 16006 | reverse complement strand
AACTGCTGGCAGTGGGTACCGGGCAGGCGCTGGCGAATGTCGGGCCGAACAGCGCCACCGCACGGGGGGCGCAGATCAGCCTGGGGCGGTATCGGTTGTGGGGGGCGGGGATGGCGGCTGCGGGGGGATTGGTGAGTATCGGGTGGGATGCGAATGACGCTATCAAGGCGCTGAAACAATCAACAGGCACACCGAATAGCCGAGCCACACTTGCCAGCGCCTACTCCATTCGAGCGACTGCAACATTAGCACTCATGGCTGGACAGGGTGGGATCGCCTTTTCCCAAGCAGGTGCGTATTTCCGTTGGCTAGCGCTGAAGGGTGGCCGCTTTATTCCCGGCGTTTTGTTAGATGTATTGTCCCATTGGGCCACACGCTTAGCAGTCAACCAGACTGCCATGCTGCTACTTGGTCGTATGGCTTGGGTGGGAGGCCTTATCGTGCTGACTGCCACCATTGTATTGCTGATACTCGATGAGAGTGCGCTGGAAAAATGGTGTGACGAATGCTGCTTCAGCCGCAGTCGAGAGACCAACCGTTACAACAGTGCCGAAGATGAATTAAGCGCATTTTTCGATGCCATTGAAGGGACCCTATAATGAATTTCGCAGAATGGGGCTTCTGGCAGGCCATGCTGGAAACAGATGAAGACCGCAAGAGCGACAAAGAAATAGAAAAAAAATACGGTTTAAAAGAAATAGTCGCCTATGAATATGAAGACGATGAAAGTCAGAAAGAAGCGCAGCAGCGCGCCAGCGAAACACCGAGGACTCGAGGACCGGTTTATGCACTTGATGAAAACATCCTGGAAATACGATGCGGAATGCTGGAGGCCAAACGCGGACTTGTAAGCATTTTTTCCATCACAGCAATTACTATGTTGTCGCTTGGATTCTTAGGTGCTGCAGTAGAGGCCAAGTCATTAGTTTTGTTACTGCTTCGTGGCCAGAGCGAGCCTTATGGTCATCATTTGTACCTTGCTGTATTGTTTACCAGCTTGGCTTCTTTGATTTCCTGGTTCTACTTCAAGTATGGCTTTCGTTTTACTCGACTAGAAATGCTCACCTCCCGCCACTTGTTGATTCGATTCAATCGAAAAACCCAGCAAGTCTATCTACACCGCCCCAGCTACTGCGGTGGCATCGTGACCTTGCCCTGGAAAGGCGTGACCTCCTCAGGGTCCAGTGAAAA
>NZ_AUED01000041.1 GCF_000425805.1 Pseudomonas vranovensis DSM 16006 | reverse complement strand
TGCCAGGGCCAGGGGAAATGCGAGGTGATGCGGGGCCGCGGCAGGCCTTGGGGGCCTTCGTCCATGAAGCGACGGATGAACTCCCATTCGTCGCGAAGCTCGGCCTGGTTGTTGCCGGCCTTTCCGACCCAGGCATCCTCGGGGTGGAGGGTACCGGTAACGCGCGGTGACCAGTAGAGGTACAAGGGGACACCTACGCCTCCTGCGATTGCAGTCTTATCACTTGCGCCTGAGGAGGTCACACCTTTCCAGGGCAAGGTCACGATGCCGCCGCAGTAGCTGGGGCGATGCAGGTGAACTTGTTGAGTTTTGCGGTTGAAGCGGATTAGTAGATGGCGAGAGGTGAACATTTCAAGGCGGGAAATGCGTAAGCCAAATTTGAAATAGACCCCGGCAATCGTTGATATCATAAGGCTATAAAAAACCACCGGAAACAGGAGGTGTTTGTAAGTCTCCTGTTCAATAAGGCTCTCAATAAAAGTGAAGATTAATTCTATGAGGGCTCCTGAGTAGAGAAAAACTGGCATGAAAAAGGCAAGTGACAATATTGTTATTAGGCCGCGTTTTGTTTCCCACATGCCACTGCGAAGTTCTATTATGTTTTCGCTAAAAACATAAACCGGTCCTCGAGTTCTTGGTGTCTCGCTGACGCAAAAGCGTGATGCGGCCTGATCTTCATCATCTTCACTTTCATAGGGTAGCTCTCTTTTAATGCCCCACTTTCTATCAAATTTTTCATCGCCTTTGCGAGCGTCCTCTCGCTCTAATTGCATTTTCCAACACCCCCATTCAAAAAATACATCACACCACCTCGTTGATGGCGTCGAACAGTGCGCCGAGTTCGTCGCTATCATTTTTGTATTTCTTTGTCTCGGTATTACGGCTAAAGCAACACTGGCTACACCACTTTTCAAGAGCGCTCTCATCGATAATCATGAGTATCACCGTAGCCCCCAGAACAATCGCGCCACCAATCCAGCTCATACGGCCCAGCAAGAGCATGGCGGTCTGGTTGGTTGTCAAGCGAGTAGACAGTCGAGCCAGGGTTAAAAAGCGTGCTTCTTGTCCCGTGTTTCGAGCTTGCATGGCAAGCCAACCGAAATAGGCCCCTGCTTGGGAAAAAGCAATCCCGCCGTGGCCTATTAATAGACTGATAGTTGCAATCGCTCGAGCACCATAAGCAGTAGCCAATAGATTATTTCGCGTGGTGTTTCTATCAAGCTCTCCGATGCTGTCCTGAACATCCCACCCAATACTCACCAATCCCCCCGCAGCCGCCATCCCCGCGCCCCACAGCCGATACCGCCCCAGGCTGATCTGCGCCCCC
>NZ_AUED01000040.1 GCF_000425805.1 Pseudomonas vranovensis DSM 16006 | reverse complement strand
CCACTCTTGCCGATCGCCCCCCACATATCCAGGAACGCTTGCGGGCCAACGCGCATCTCTGGACAGTGCGGCCGGGCAAGCGCCCCGAAAAGAAGCCTCGGCGCAGACGCGGAAAATCCGAAGTCGGTCAGTCTTGAACCATCGTTCCTGCAAAGTGCCGTCCGCTTACCTGCCCAAAACAGCCCCCAACAGCCTGGACCGGGCGAAGCATCGGCGCCTGGACAGCGCCACCGCACGGGGGGCGCAGATCAGCCTGGGGCGGTATCGGCTGTGGGGGGCGGGGATGGCGGCTGCGGGGGGGTTGGTGAGTATCGGGTGGGATCTCAAAGACGGCGTTAATGCGTTCGCAAAGTCGGACGACCTATCGAACTCGCGACAAAGTACTATCGGCGCTGCCTACACAATAAGAGCGACTGCCACGCTTGCCCTATTGAGTGGGCAAGGTGGAATTGCCTTTTCCCAAGCAGGGGCTTACTTCCGGTGGCTGGCGCTGAAGGGTGGCCGCTTTATACCCGGCGTATTGTTAGATGTACTGTCCCGTTGGGCCACACGCTTAGCCGTCAACCAGACTGCCATACTGCTACTTGGTCGTATGGCTTGGGGGGAGGCCTTATCGTGCTGACTGCCACCATTGTATTGCTGATACTCGATGAGAGTGCTCTGGAAAAATGGTGTGACAAATGCTGCTTCAGCCGCAATCGAGAGACCAACCGTTACAACAGTGCCGAAGATGAATTAAGCGCATTTTTCGATGCCATTGAAGGGACCCTATAGTGAATTTCGCAGAATGGGGCTTCTGGCAGGCCATGCTGGAAACAGATGAAGACCGCAAGAACGACAAAGAAATAGAAAAAAAATACGGTTTAAAAGAAATAGCCGCTTATGAATATGAAGACGATGAAAGTCAGAAAGAAGCGCAGCAGCGCGCCAGCGAAACACCGAGGACTCGAGGACCGGTATACGCACTCGATCAAACCATACTGGAAATTCGTTGTGGCATGCTGGAAGCAAAAAGGGGCCTTGTAACTCTATTTTCATTGGCGATCATCACTTTCGCATCAATCACCACATTATTTTCCATCTACTTTCTAGCAAGAATGCTCAACCAACTTTCTTCCCAGACCCCATTCGATTTTTTCGCCACGATCCCGATTGCATTATATTCCACTATTGCAGTAGCTACCTTTGGGATCTATTTCAAGTACGGCTATCACCTTTCCCGCCTTGAAATGTTCACCTCTCGTCATTTACTGATCCGCTTCAACCGCAAAACCCAGCAAGTCTATCTACACCGCCCCAGCTACTGCGGTGGCATCGTGACCTTGCCCTGGAAAGG
>NZ_AUED01000039.1 GCF_000425805.1 Pseudomonas vranovensis DSM 16006 | reverse complement strand
CCCGCCGTGTGTCTCCCATGCTCGGCACTTGTAGGTATTCGGAGTTTGCATCGGTTTGGTAAGTCGGGATGACCCCCTAGCCGAAACAGTGCTCTACCCCCTACAGTGATACATGAGGCGCTACCTAAATAGCTTTCGAGGAGAACCAGCTATCTCCGAGCTTGATTAGCCTTTCACTCCGATCCACAGGTCATCCGCTAACTTTTCAACGGTAGTCGGTTCGGTCCTCCAGTCAGTGTTACCTAACCTTCAACCTGCCCATGGATAGATCGCCCGGTTTCGGGTCTATACCCAGCGACTAAACGCCCTATTAAGACTCGCTTTCGCTACGCCTCCCCTATTCGGTTAAGCTCGCCACTGAATATAAGTCGCTGACCCATTATACAAAAGGTACGCAGTCACCTAACAAAGTAGGCTCCCACTGCTTGTACGCATACGGTTTCAGGATCTATTTCACTCCCCTCTCCGGGGTTCTTTTCGCCTTTCCCTCACGGTACTGGTTCACTATCGGTCAGTCAGTAGTATTTAGCCTTGGAGGATGGTCCCCCCATATTCAGACAAAGTTTCTCGTGCTCCGTCCTACTCGATTTCATGACTAAGAGATTTTCGCGTACAGGGCTATCACCCACTATGGCCGCACTTTCCAGAGCGTTCCGCTAATCTCAAAGCCACTTAAGGGCTAGTCCCCGTTCGCTCGCCACTACTAAGGGAATCTCGGTTGATTTCTTTTCCTCAGGGTACTTAGATGTTTCAGTTCCCCTGGTTCGCCTCTTGCACCTATGTATTCAGTACAAGATACTCAGCTTGTGCTGAGTGGGTTCCCCCATTCAGAGATCTCCGGATCAAAGTCTGTTTGCCGACTCCCCGAAGCTTATCGCAGGCTACCACGTCTTTCATCGCCTCTGACTGCCAAGGCATCCACCGTATGCGCTTCTTCACTTGACCATATAACCCCAAGCAATCTGGTTATACTGTGAAGACGACATTCGCCGAAAATTCGCAAAACTCTTAAGAGTCACTCACAAATTTTACCTTAGCCTGAACAGGCACCAGTGAAAGTGCTGTCCAGTCTATCTTTCTATCACATACCCAAATTTTTAAAGAACGATTCTGAAAAAGTTCAGAAATCAATATTCGAGCCGAATATTCATTTCTAAGCTTTGACACGGTAGCAAGGGGGTGGTGGAGCCAAGCGGGATCGAACCGCTGACCTCCTGCGTGCAAGGCAGGCGCTCTCCCAGCTGAGCTATGGCCCCAACAAGAAACTGGTGGGTCTGGGCAGATTCGAACTGCCGACCTCACCCTTATCAGGGGTGCGCTCTAACCAACTGAGCTACAGACCCAGTTAAGAGCTGTTACCGATATCGTCTTCTTCAATGAATCAAGCAATTCGTGTGGGAGCTCATGAGACAGCTGATGTCTGTCGATTAAGGAGGTGATCCAGCCGCAGGTTCCCCTACGGCTACCTTGTTACGACTTCACCCCAGTCATGAATCACACCGTGGTAACCGTCC
>NZ_AUED01000038.1 GCF_000425805.1 Pseudomonas vranovensis DSM 16006 | reverse complement strand
TGTCAACACCGGTTGAAAACTGACCCACCCTACCGAAGTAAAATTGACCCACCCCGGCGGTATTTATAGTCTGTTTATAGCTTCGGCGAAGCCGTCTCTCGCGGTACCACCTGGCCGGATTTCAGCTTGTCCTTCAGCCGGTAACTTTGCCCGCTGACCTGAACGATATGCGCATGATGCAGAAGCCGATCCAATAGCGCGGCGGTCAGTGTCGAGTCATCCGCAAAGGTCGTTGCCCACTGGCTAAACGGCAGATTGCTGGTCAGCACGACGCTGCCATGCTCGTAGCGTTTGGCGATGACATTGAAGAACAGATTCGCTTCATCACGACCAAAAGGCAGGTAGCCGATTTCATCGATCACCAGCAATTTCGAGCGCTGCACCACCCGACTGAAATACTGCGCCAAGCGCCCCTGGTGATGTGCGGCGACCAGTTGCAATGTCAGATCGGCGGCGGTGATGAACTTTGTCGAGATGCCCGCCATGATCGCCCGGTGAGCTAGCGCGCTGGCCAAGTGCGTTTTGCCAACGCCGGACGGCCCCAGCAGCACCACGTTTTCCTTACGCTCGATAAAGGCCAGTCCGGCCAGTTCAAGGATCTGACTTTGCGGAGCTCCGCTGGCGAATTTGAAGTCGTATTGCTCAACGGTTTTTACAGCCGGCAGCCCGGACAAATGCAACAACGTCTGTCGTCGCCGTTCGTTTCTGGCGCGATCTTCACCTAGCAGAAGTTGTTCCAGGAAGTCGGCGTAACTCGTTTCTTTTTCGGCAGCTCGTTGCGCCAGAGCGGGCCAGTCCGTGGCGAAGGTATCGAGTTTGAACTGTTGGCAGAGCGCTTCAATACGCAGATGTTGAAGGCTCATGCTTGCACCTCAAGCAGGGCTTGGTAGACCGACAGTGGGTGTTGCAGGCTCTCCACCGGCATGGGCTGAATGGCCTGCATCGGAGCGCTTGGTAAGCCATGAAGCGTTGGCAGTGGCAGCAAGTAGTGCACCTCTTTATCAAGGCGATGCTGGGGGATTTCACCAGTCGTTGCATGAGTTCGGGCATTGGCGATATCGATCAGCCACGGGCCGATTTTGCTGTTCGCTACCTCGACATCCAGCACCAGATTGACCTGATTAAGTGTCGCTGCCAGCGGCACCACAAAACTGTTTTTCAAGTAGTGGTTAAAGCGTTCGACTTTGCCCTTTGTTTGCGCTCGATAGGGCCGGCAGACCTTGGGTGTAAAGCCATAGCGCTCTGCCAGGTTCAATAGCGCCGGATTCCAACGGTGCTCGCCGGGGCCATAAACATCGCGCTCCTGGATGATGGTCTTGGCGTTATCAAACAGCACTTTTCGTGGTGTGCCGCCGAAAAAATGTAGGGCTTTTTCAATGCCGGCGCACCAGGCTGCAGAGTCTTCTCGTCGCGAGAAAACAACGTAAGTGGCGCGACTCCAACCCAGCGTTGCGACAAATGCCAGCAGCGGATCGCGGCCACGTCGAATGATCGTGAAATCTGCCTGCATCTGTTCGCCAGGCTCTGTTTCAAAGCGCACAACGGGCTCGTCGACCTTGGATTTCAAGGTCAGCAGAAAGCTGGTGAGGATGGAGTAACCGCCCGTATAGCCCTGTTCTCGGATCTCTCTGAGCAGAACAATCGCAGGGATCCAGTGTGGCCGAGCGGTATGTACGCGCTGACGCAGGAAGGCCTCGAAAGGCGCAAGCTTGCCCACGCGCTCCGCGCGCGGGCCGTAGACCACGGGCTGGCGCTGGGCTTGTAGTTTGAGGTGGCGCCGAATGGTATTGCGTGAGCAGCCCATCTGCCGAGCAATAGCTCGAATAGACAAACCCTGACGAACAAGAACACTGATTTCCACGTGTTGCTCCTTGGACAGCATGGGCAGCTCGCAAAAGCTGCATTTTGCCCAAGTGGGTCAGTTTTCAACCGGTAGGGTGGGTCAGTTTTGCATCGGTACTGACA
>NZ_AUED01000037.1 GCF_000425805.1 Pseudomonas vranovensis DSM 16006 | reverse complement strand
GATGGTAGTGTGGGGTTTCCCCATGTGAGAGTAGGTCATCGTCAAGATTAAATTCCGAAACCCCTATCTGCACACGCAGGTAGGGGTTTTGTCTTGTATAGCCCTGAAGAATCTCGGTCCTGTGTCTCTTGGCAGAAAGCGGCTTCAATCCCTCTTCTCCCGCCCCCTCAGTTTTCTATGCAATCCCCACCTGCATAGCTATCATGCGAACCTCATTACGAGTCGAGATTGGCATGCTGAAGTTGTTGAAGCTCCTCAAGGATGGCCGGTTCCATTCCGGGCAGGACCTGGGGGTCGCCCTTGGCGTAAGCCGCAGTGCTGTCTGGAAGCAGTTGCAGCACCTCGAGGCCGAGTTAAACCTGCCTATTCATAAAGTTCGCGGTCGCGGCTATCAGTTGGCTGCGCCATTGTCGTTGCTGGAGGCGCCGGCGATTGCCGAGTACGCCCAGGGTGAGAGCTGGCCAGCACTGATATTCGATTCTATTGATTCGACTAATGCCCAGGCATTACGTGCCATTGGCGAAGGGCAGGCCGCGCCCTTTCTGGTGCTGGCTGAACGGCAGACTGCCGGGCGAGGCCGGCGCGGGCGCCAGTGGGTGAGCCCTTTTGCCGAGAACCTCTATTACAGCCTGGTATTGCGCATTGAAGGGGGGATGCGGCAGCTCGAGGGGTTGAGCTTGGTTGTGGGTCTCGCGGTGATGCGAACGTTGCAGACATTCGGTGTTGTTGATGCAGGTTTGAAGTGGCCGAATGATGTGCTGGTCAACAACCAGAAAATCGCCGGTATTCTTCTGGAGTTGGTCGGTGATCCTGCGGATGTGTGCCATGTGGTGCTGGGCGTAGGTATCAATGTGAATATGCGGGCAGCCAGCGAGATTGATCAGGCGTGGACATCGATGAGTCGAGAGACTGGCTTGAATATTGACCGCAATCTGCTGGTCGCCAGGCTGAATCAGAATCTGCAATCTGATTTGGAGCGGCATCGACAAGATGGGTTTACAGTCTTCAAGCAGGAGTGGGAGCAAGCCCACCTCTGGCAGAGGCAAGCAGTGTCTTTGATCGCCGGGGTCAATCGAGTTGACGGCATCGTATTGGGTATCGATGGTCAGGGCGCGTTGCGTCTTGAGGTCAATGGTGTGGAAAAGAGCTTTAGCGGTGGTGAGCTCAGTTTGAGGTTGCGTGATGATTCTTGAGCTCGATTGCGGAAATAGCTTCATTAAGTGGCGCATTGTACGTAGCGCTTTTGCGACGATCGTTGCGGGAGGAGTGGTCGATTCCGATCAGGCTCTCGTTGTGGCTATCAAGGCGCTGGCCAGTCCGCCAGAGCGCTGTCGCTTGGTGAGTGTCAGGAGTGAAGAGGAAACCGAAAGTTTGGGTGCGCTATTGTCGCAGCACTTCGGGATTAGCGTCATGGTTGCCCAGCCCGCCAGGGAGGTGGGTAGTGTGCGAAATGGCTATGACGATTATCAGCGTCTTGGTTTGGATCGCTGGCTGGCCTTGCTGGGGGGCTATCACCTGGCCAAAGGGGCTTGTCTGGTAATGGACTTCGGGACCGCGGCAAAGGCTGACTTTGTTGCTGCTGACGGCGAGCACCTGGGAGGTTACATCTGTCCAGGAATGCCGTTGATGCGTAGCCAGTTGCGTACCCATACGCGGAGGATTCGCTATGACGACGCATCGGCTGAGCGTGCGCTGTCGAGCATGACTCCTGGCCGTTCGACAGTAGAGGCGGTGGAGCGGGGGTGTGTTCACATGCTTCAGGGGTTTGCTCGTTCTCAGATTGAATATGCGCATGCGCTGTGGGGGGAGGGCTTCACCGTGCTGCTGACAGGTGGTGATGCACCCCTGGTGCAAGAGGCGGTTCCACATGCCCGTGTGGTGCCTGACCTAGTGTTTGTTGGTCTGGCGCTGGCCTGCCCGCTGGATTGAGGTGACTATGCGTTGGTTGTTTCTTTTGTTGGTGGTGCTCAATGGCGTGTATTACGTCTGGAATCAGCAGGAAGCACCTCTGAAGGCCAAGGAGGTGGCGCCGCTATCGCTCTACAAGGGCAATCAGCAGGGGATTCGGCTATTGAGCGAGTCAGTACAGGATAATCGGCCGTCCGAGCGTGGGCAGGAGTGCTATTACGTGGGCGGGCTGGCTGGCAAGGAGCAGCTCAATGCCCTGCGTCAGCGTCTTGTGGCGCTGGACATAGCTGCAGTGCCGGTCATGGGAAGGCTCGGGGGCGAGTCGGGAGTGTGGCTGCAGATTGCTCCGCAAAGCCAGCGATTACTGGACCAAGCCCTGTTGGGAGCACTTTCCCGAGATTTCAAAGACTTAAAACATAAAATAATGTTGTGCGAGGGTATTGCAACTGGCGAATAGCTTGATAGAATGGCGCCCGCTTCACAGGGATGACCACTAAGTGGTTGAGCTGAGAAGTAGCTGTCAAATTAGCTAACCTCAAGATTTTAATGAGAAAAAGCTTGACAGTAGGACGGCAAGAGTTGAAAATGCCGCCCACGTTCAGGAGGGGTTCCCGAGCGGCCAAAGGGATCAGACTGTAAATCTGACGTCTACGACTTCGAAGGTTCGAATCCTTCCCCCTCCACCAGTTTAGCGAGAGCCGCAAGCTCCGCGGGTATAGTTTAGTGGTAGAACCTCAGCCTTCCAAGCTGATGATGCGGGTTCGATTCCCGCTACCCGCTCCAAGTTTGCTGTTGTTGCACAGTGTTACGCTCTTGTAGCTCAGTTGGTAGAGCACACCCTTGGTAAGGGTGAGGTCAGCGGTTCAAATCCGCTCAAGAGCTCCATATAACAAGGCAGATATGAAAATATCTGCCTTTGTTTTAATGGTCTGTTTGATCTGCTTATTGCTTCTACCGGGGGATAATCTCGATGGCTAAGGAAAAGTTCGAACGTAACAAGCCGCACGTAAACGTTGGTACCATCGGTCACGTTGACCATGGCAAGACAACGTTGACTGCCGCGCTGACTCGCGTTTGCTCCGAAGTTTTCGGTTCGGCCAAGGTCGATTTCGACAAGATCGATAGCGCTCCGGAAGAAAAAGCGCGTGGTATTACTATTAATACTGCGCATGTTGAGTACGATTCAAATATTCGTCACTACGCTCACGTTGACTGCCCAGGTCACGCTGACTACGTGAAGAACATGATCACCGGTGCTGCCCAGATGGACGGCGCGATCCTGGT
>NZ_AUED01000036.1 GCF_000425805.1 Pseudomonas vranovensis DSM 16006 | reverse complement strand
ACTTCAGCCGCACTCCTTGGCAAAGTACGCGGCGGCCTTTTTTAAGATGTCTCGCTCCTCCGTCACCCGTTTTAGCTCAGCACGTAGACGGCGAAGCTCAGCACTCTGATCGTCCTCTTGGACACGCTGCTCCTGGGGTTTGGTGTAACGCTTAATCCAGGCATACAGGCTGTGCACGGACACACCCAATCGCGCAGCCACCTCCGAGACAGGAAGCTGCTTTTCGGTCACTTGGTTGACCGCCTGGATTTTGAATTCTTCGGGATAACGCTGGTTGCTCATGGCACCTCCTAATGGGCCTCATTTTAAGGCTTGGAGGTGTCTACGAAACTAGGGGCGATTCAACTTGAATCTCATTTTTGCGGCGAAATCACTCGCGCTAAACGTAACAAACGGCCAACTTCAGTTGAGGCTGAGCGACTGCTGTGGGTCGCTCTCTGCCGGTCATGGCCACGCAGCGCGATGGTCAAATCCGATGCAAATGATTGGTCAGGTCGAATGCAAATGGGTGGGTAAGTCTGTGCAATTACCCATCTGACTTTCTGAGTTTTTATTCCCTACCCCCATCATTACTCCTTAACTCCTTGTGCCTTTACATGCGGGATATTTTGAACATCCCCAGAATTGGCTTCCAACACGTCTTCCCTTGCGAGCCGTCCGACGCACCATAGATGCACCACATATGGGGCAGGAGTTCGATGCTGGCGAACGCGAAGAGCCAGTTGCAGTTGGGAATGTCGGGGTCAGCCCACCCGGGTTTCGAGCAGGTTGAACAGGAGCCCTTTTGGGAACCTCGATGGTGACGATTGTAGGTGCAGGCAGATTGATTCCCAAAGCCGCGCAATCCACCTGGGCCTGTGCACGCTCTTCAAGTGCCTGCAAGAGAGATTGATCTGGCGCAGACTTAGCGGATAGGCACCGTGGCACCGTAGATTGCAAAGCAGCCAGACCCGAACGAAGCTTTTTCTGCAAATCAATCTGTCTAGCTGCGGATGCGGAACGTGCTGCGTTTTCGGCTTGGATATCAGATGGATCTGGCGAGGTATTGTAGCGGAACTTAGCCTCGTGACTTTGGCGCCATGCGAGCATTTTTCCAGTAAATGCTTCGCCAAACCCCGGCACCGCACGAACAGCGGAAGCCGTTACGTCAGCGGCAGTCTCAATACCGAAGGAGGCCAACGTAGCAGTCTTCGCAGGTCCGATACCCGGTATTGTTGCGCGCCTGATCAGAAACCGATCCAAAAAATCTATTCTTTGCCGTGCCTCTCGCGTCGACTTCAGCTTTGTCAGAACATTCGCGAGATCCCCTTCAATCTGCCGATATCGGGCTACACAGTCTTCCAAGTCGGCACGCAGAACAATAATCTCTTTCAGGCCAACGCGCTGCAAATGTGCCATGGATAGCAAACGCACCCGACTATCAGCATCTACGTAAGCCTTGCGAAATGGCGCCGGATCCACCTTAGCCTTTGTGAAGAATGCTACCAAGCCGTAAACGCCCAAGGCTCCCCAAAAGAGCCCTAACCGAGGTACGTTGACAAATCCGATGATTGCCGCCAACAACGCCAGAACACCGTAGATGGTTTTCTCTGGACTATTGCTCTTTGCCTGCGTAACTGCGGCACTCGGCGGGCCCACATTTCCGCTCCAGATAGGCAGGGCTTCTTCCGACCGAGGAATTCGCACCGCTTTGATAGCAGCCCATATCGCCTCAAGATCGAAGGAGCCTGCCGTAGGAATATTCCCCGCGACAAGGCCCAATGGGAACATTTCGAAGCCAGATTGACTTGCGAGCCGACACCAAAGACAGCTACCTGCCGCATTAGGAAAATAGTGAGTCGGTACATTCGCACATTGACGTAGGCTAGTTTCGAGTCCTTGAAGCAAACTCACCCACGCAGCCGGATCCGGGCGAGAGGTAGCAACAAGACCGAACGCTGACTCAAATGCTGTGGCAAGCGATGGTGGGAAATCTGCTAACAGCACCGAACCGGGTGGCGGTGAGGTCCGCGTATCGTCGCGTCGCACAATTGAAAAAGCAAAACGGTTCTGCGCAATCGACTGACCCAGACTAAGATCTGCACCACTAAAACGGCCGGAATAGGGGTGCTTCCCCATGACCAGCAATTGAAAGATGGCAACTGCGAGTCCGAAGTTGTCATGAGCCTGAGTGCGCTTGACACTACTAAAACTGAGACCATGGAGTTCTGGGGGCGTGAAGTCCTCCATACCAACAACACAGGGATAGGACTGCCCTTTCGAACTAAACTGAAAGCTATCGGCATCAATCAGTGCAACAGTGGCGTCCTGTGCAACAAGAACTCCAGAATGGTTGAGATCCCCAATAATACAGCCAGCTTGATGCACCGTAGCGACGGCACGCGCAACGTTTTGCGCCACCCGTACCAGAAAGCGATAGTCCGCTTTTGGAAAATGGATTTTGCGTGACTTCGGGCTGTACAGTTCATGGAGCGGTCTGTACCCCGCAACCAGCCGCATAGAAAAACCAGCGAAGTTGCCAGAGGAGTCAGTAACCACCTCGGATGGGAAAGCTACCAGAGTGGTCGCTTCAGCCAACCGCCCCTCTACCATCGCTCTAACCTTACTTTCGCGGGAGCGCCGAATCTCAGCTTTGTAGATTTTCACTGCACGATCGGCATGCCCCACCAGCCCGTACACATCCCCCTCGCCTCCTTTGCCGAGGCGTTTATCGAGCTGCTCATTCTTACCGGCGATCCGTACCGGCGGCGATTTCATCGACATGAAACGAGGATGAGTGTCTTGTCGTCATCCGTTCGCTCGCAGAGCGCAGGACTGTCCAGATACCGCGCAAGTGCGCCTGACAATTCAACCAAGCGCCCCTCTCCTCCCATCTGGTCGACCGGCTTAAGCATTGGATCAAAGAACCTAGCAAAAGGCTGCTGTGTTGCTTGCTCCAAAGCGACTGCCTCCAACCCATCCGAAAACAAAGCGAAGGCGTCATACTCAAGATCCATATTAAAGGTATGCAGCCGAACCTCAGGATCATCCGTAACGAAATAGGTTGTCGAAGCAAACTCTCCATTTTCTGGCCAGCACAAGGCCTCCCATACTCCGGCCTTACGAGCAACAAGCGCACTGTCGCCAATCTGCAAAGCCAAGACACGTCCTTTGAAAACCACCAGCATCACCAGAGTCGCTGCGAACTGTCGTCGAGTTAGTCCACGCCGCGCCGCGACCTCGGAGAGAAGGTCTCTCACCAGATCAATCCAACACAGGATCACTTCATTATCTGGCAAGCAGTTATGGAGTTCGAACCATGAACGGAAATTGGCTATTAGGCTGCGGCAAATCAAGGACGCACCTTGCCCACCGAAACTCGCGCTGCCAGCTCCGTCGGAGACTACAGCGCAGAACGTATGTGGGTTGATCCGAGCCACCCTATAAGCATCCTGCTTTCGCGTCCCCATACGCTGATGAGATGTGCCAACACACGAGGCAGCCGCCCAACGCCAACGAGGACTATCCAGCAATTGCCCAACCCTCTGGACCAGTCGGATTGGCAAGTGGAACCGCATCGCCTGGATTCGATTGCGATACAGCGCTTAAAGAGCTGGATAGCCAAGCAAAGAGTTCCCTAAACGCCAAACCCTTGAGCTTTAATGGTTGACGTGTACCCAACTGCGAGAGAGCCGACATATCCGCACCATCGACACCAACGGAGTAGAACATGAACTCTTTACGCTCTTCCCCTTCATGGACACGTCGACGTGCCTCCTGCCAATCGTCAGTCGGGGCTCCATCGGTAATCAGAAATACCCAAGGACGGTAGTACTTAACGCCATTGGAGCGGTAACGGTCCTTGCGCTCGCGTAGGAGATCCAATGCCCGCACAACGGCCTCCCCCATAGGCGTCACACCACCTGCTTCCATCACCTCGGGGAAAAAACCGTCGACAGTCGTGAACTCGGTACGAACATTGACAGGACCAAAAGTCACTACTGCTAACTCGACACGCTTCGCCGCCATTGCATCGGCGTAGAGATCATCTTTGAATGACTGCAAAGCATCGTTCAGCATCTGGATGGGCGCACCGCTCATAGAGCCCGATGTGTCCAACAGAAGTATGCAAGGGCACCGTTGCTCCGGATTTTCAGCAAACTCCGCGTCTGCAAACGGCTGTTGCTCGAAATCGCTCATCTTGCCCCCTCTATCCTTTTCCGTGACGAGACTGTCGTGATAGCACGATACCAGCACGTACCGAAAAACGCACAAAATTGATCCGAACGGCGCCTCCCGCTAAGTGCCCCCATGATTTTTTGGAATTTTTAGTGCGTTTTTCAATAGCGACGCAAGCTGCGGGCTTCGGGTCGCGCCTTACCCACCAGAAACCGCCCACAGGAGGCCATGTTATCGTTGTATGCAGATCAGATTGCGAATGTTGTGAGGAGAGGATGACTAGGATAATCGCGAATTTCAAAAATGACTGGCATGACCAGCTGTTAGAACAGATGAGATCTGCCTGGGGGGATCAGGTTGATAGGATCGAGAGGGAGGAAGTGCCATTTAGGTTTTTTGATTCCCTGCGTCGAGACGCCAACCCCAAACCGAGACGAATTGAAATTGCCAATGGCTTTGCGTGCCCCGCTGAATATGACGTTGGCTGGAGAAATTTACAGAAAAAGATTGAAGCTGGCGAATCGCTGAAACCCCACCAGAGCAAAGATCATAAAAGTTTTAGCAACCAAGATGGTCTACTTGATGACTGGGGTATACATCATTTCCACTTGGGTGTTGGTCCACATCTCAAATATCCCGGCCTGGTTGAGCGAACCCCGCACGTAGTTTTTGCCCTTGTTACCGATGATGTGTTTTACGCAATCAACACCTACTTGCATGAGGGATGGGCGAGCAATGAAGTCGTGGAAACGCTGCATCAAAATTGGCCCGACGTAATACGCCAGTTTGTAATTCACGGAATTCCATCCGACCCCGTGACCGAAGTACAGCGTACGACATTGCGTAAAAAACGCGCTAACTGCTTTGTCACGGTAAAGGATGGGACTGTCTATGGGCCGCTCGGCGGAGCTATGAGCTCAGCGGGTGTTGCCATTGATGCTGTGATGCGTACGGACGCTTGTCACGATCAGATCGAGCGTTTTCAGCGCGCCGTTGAGGAGTCGGTCGAGCAAATTGTTGCCCAGCTGAAAATCCTTGGCCATACCTTCGTAGATGACCTACACGCAAAGTATGTGATTCTGGATGGCGAAATGGCAGTTGGATTACCCGATTACGGCCTTACCCTCAAGATCGCATTCAAACCACACAGAAGCAGGACAGGGTGGGAGCGGTTTGTCTTGTGCGTTAAAAAAAGGGGCAACCACTCGCGTATCACATCTAAAAGGCTACACCTGCTTTGCTCTCGGCATAAGTCGCAAAGGCGTGCAGAACGATAGAGGAGATGTGGGAGGCGTCATGAAACCATCAATGGCTTCATTAGCTTAGGTTTCTCAAGCCGGCGGCAGCATCAAAAACAGAGCTTCTGCTACGGATGTGCAGAATAGACTACGCGCTGAGACAACCAACCACTCAGCCATGAGGTTTAAACAACATGGCTGTAAGCCTCGTGGTAGCTCTCAGCAGCTAGCCCAGTGATAGCCCAACGACTTTCAAAAAAAGTGCGCAGCTCGACGGGCCCTTGATTTATATGGTGTCCCAGGGCAGGTTCGAACTGCCAACCTTCCCCTTAGGAGGGGGATGCTCTATCCAATTGAGCTACTGAGACACTGAGGCCGGCAACAGACGTTGCTCGGCAGAGGACGGCGAGCATGTTAACTACCATGCAACCATTTGTCATGTCATCCGTGGGGCTTTTTGCCTACGGTTTGTGTCGGTATTCGTGCATTTTGCAACAAGGCGTCGAGCCATCATTGCAAAGCGCACGAAGACGCCGCCCAACAATGCATGCAACCAACTGTTTTTAAAAGAAAATATTGGAATTATCGGATGGCATGCGACGTGCATTTCTCGCTTCATAAAAACGATTTTTGTGGAGCACGCTCGATGAACCGCACCCTGCTTCTACTCAATGCCCTGGCACTGATCGCCGTCGTGGGCCTGGCTGTACAAGGGCAAAGCGTTGCAGCGCTCGAGCAGGCTCGGTCTGCACCCGCCATGCGGGCACAGGTGGCAGTATTCGACAGGGCCGCCGCGAACGTCGCTGAACAGCCGCGTGCGCTAGGCAACGTGGGGACTGGGCGCATCACCTTCTGACGCGCCCTCTCGCGCCAGCAGCCCCTGCTCTCGCAGCAGGTCAAGCAAGCGCCTGGCGGCATCCTCCAGCGAGGTGGAATTATCCAGCAAATGGATGGCGGGGTCATGCAATGACACTTGCTGGCTTCGGGCCAGGCGTCGCTCGATCTCCTCGAGGTTTTCACGCCCGCGGGCCAGCAAACGTTGGCGCAGCACACGGGGTTCGACCGTGACAAGTATCGCCAGCAGATTCGGGTAGCACTCCCGGGCCTTGGCCAAGTGCGCCCGCGACCCATTGACCAGTACCGCACGCCCGCCTGCCAACCAGGAGTCGATTACCACGGGCACCCCGTACGCCAGGTCATTGGCTCGCCAATGCAAGGCAAAGGCGCCTTCGGCACACAGCTGCTCGAAGCGCTCGGTTGAAACACCCACCGCCTTCTCCCCCTTTGCCTCAGCCGAACGGGTGATGACGCGCTGGGCAATTTCCACCTGGCTTTTGTCGAGTACTGCTCGCACCGCATCGATCAGCGAGTCCTTTCCGGCACCGGATGGCCCCATCAGATAGATCAAGCGGCCAGGGATCACTGTACGCGGGGCCGCGCTTGCGTCATGCTGCATAGCCACTATGCTCATTGGAAGGGAAACCTGCGCATTCTAGACGCTTTGCAGGTCCCCTGCGCCTGTGATGCGAAGGGATGGAGCGCGGGCCGACGGACTGGCACCGAACAAAATGAAAACTTTTCAAACCAGTACTCATTTCTGATAATTGGTACTGGCATAACGCCTTTATCCGGATCAAGATTTGTCACAGAATTGACGCCAAGGAACCGGCGACAATGAGGCATGATTCGCACCTCATTCACAATTCAGGTTGAACATTTTGTTGCCCTGATGGTCGTAGTGACATCGTGCGGCCAATTTCGAGAACCGCTTCCCCCTGAACTAAAACCGGTCAATTATATGCGCCCAATGAAACAGGCTATTTACTCAAGCCGCACCGCTGACAAATTCGTCGTCCGCCTGCCCGACGGAATGCGTGAGCGCATTGCCGAGGTAGCGCGCAACCACCACCGCAGCATGAACTCGGAAATCATCGCCCGCCTGGAGCAGAGCCTGATCCAGGAAGGAGCCCTGGGTGATGACTTGAGCATGCGCCTGGACAGCCCCGAGCTGTCACTGCACGAACGCGAGTTGCTGCAACGCTTCCGCCAACTTTCCCACCGCCAGCAGAATGCGCTGGTGGCCCTGATTGCCCACGACGTCGAAATGGCAGCTGACGCTTCCTGATACCGGTCACCGCAATTGAAAAAGCCAGCGAAAGCTGGCTTTTTTGTCGCTGCGATTTGAAGGCTGGCTAGAGCAGGAAGATGGTCGCCAAGCCCAGGAAGATAAAGAACCCGCCACTGTCGGTCATGGCGGTGATCATCACGCTGGCACCCATCGCCGGATCGCGCCCCAGGCGCGCCAGGGTCATTGGAATCAATACACCCATCAACGCGGCAAGCAGCAAGTTGAGAGTCATGGCCGCGGTCATCACCACACCCAGCGACCAACTGCCATACAGCAGGTACGCCACCACACCGATTACCCCACCCCACACCAGGCCGTTGATCAAGGCAACCGCGAGCTCTTTGCGCATCAGTCGCGATGTGTTGCCCGGGCTGACCTGGTCGAGCGCCATGGCGCGCACGATCATGGTGATGGTCTGGTTGCCGGAGTTACCGCCAATACCTGCAACGATCGGCATCAAGGCAGCCAGCGCCACCAGTTTCTCGATCGACCCCTCGAACAGGCCAATCACACGAGAGGCCACGAATGCCGTGATCAGGTTGATTGCCAACCACGCCCAACGGTTGCGCAGCGAGCGCCAGACCGAAGCGAAAATGTCTTCCTCTTCGCGCAGACCGGCCATGTTCAGGACTTCGGTCTCGCTTTCCTCACGAATCAGGTCGACCATTTCGTCGATGGTCAGACGGCCGATCAGGCGACCACCCTTGTCCACCACCGGAGCCGATACCAGGTCGTAACGCTCGAAGGCCTGTGCAGCGTCGTAGGCGTCTTCTTCGGGCTGGAACACCACCGGGTCGTCGGCCATGACGTCGGCAACTTTCTTTTCCGGATCGTTGACCAACAAACGCTTGATCGGCAACACACCCTTGAGGATGCCGTCGTAATCGACCACGAACAGTTTGTCGGTATGCCCTGGCAACTCCTTGAGCCGACGCAGGTAGCGCAGGACCACTTCCAGGCTGACATCTTCGCGGATGGTGACCATCTCGAAGTCCATCAGCGCACCGACTTGCTCCTCGTCATAGCTCAACGCCGAGCGCACGCGCTCACGCTGCTGGGCATCAAGGGTTTCCATCAGCTCGTGGACAACGTCACGCGGCAGCTCAGGCGCAAGGTCGGCGAGTTCGTCGGCGTCCATTTCCTTGGCAGCCGCGAGCAACTCGTGATCGTCCATGTCGGCGATCAGCGTCTCACGAACCGAGTCGGATACTTCCAGGAGGATGTCACCGTCGCGCTCGGCCTTGACCAGCTGCCAGACGGTCAGACGATCGTCCAGGGGCAAGGCTTCGAGAATGTAGGCGACGTCGGCAGAGTGCAGATCGTCGAGCTTGCGTTGCAACTCGACAAGGTTCTGGCGGTGAACGAGGTTTTCTACCAGGTCATGGTGATGACCTTCCTGACGATGGGTCAGGTCTTCGACCACGCGTTGACGCTGCAGCAGCTCGACCACCTGGGCAAGGCGATCCTGCAAGCTCTCTTGCGTCTTTTTTACTTCATTTTCAGTCATAGGCGAACTCCACTCCCAGCAGCGGAGCACGCCGGGAGATTCAATCAGTCAGATCTTGATTGGCAAAACTTGCTATTGAGTAACTACTGGGTAAGTCCATGGTGGTATTCCACAAGCCCCGGCGGGGCTGACGGGCGCAATCATACACCGCTTGAGCTGTCAGGGTGCTGAAAAAATCGTGGCTAGAACAATCGTTTGCGAGACATAGTTATGACACCCCATGCACGCATCAGTGCGACGGCGGCTGCACATAAAAAAACACATGGCGGGTATAAAAAGTTTAAACGCAGAAAAGCAAAAAGCCCGCCTTGGTAGGCGGGCTTTCTGTTGTATGGTGCACTCAGGAGGATTCGAACCTCCGACCGCTCGGTTCGTAGCCGAGTACTCTATCCAGCTGAGCTATGAGTGCAGGGTTGGCGCTTGA
>NZ_AUED01000035.1 GCF_000425805.1 Pseudomonas vranovensis DSM 16006 | reverse complement strand
ATCTGACTCATGGGATGGAGGGCTTGTAGAGGGCAGTTGGACGGAGGGCTATTTCAGCACAGGTCAGACGGCCTGTGCTGACTTGATCGGAGAATTCCTAGAAAGTAAGCAGAGCTGAAATGCGGCTCGCTTCTACTCGGGCCGCATCACTCCATTGAAACTCCCCTGGTTTTCTTGACACTCTCCAAGCTCATTGGACTGCCCTAGGAAAGGTAGACATCCCCGGCCTATGCGCCGTCACCCCTGATAAATCAGAAAAGCAGGCCAGCAAATTGCTCGAAGGCAAGCGTGGAATCCTGGGACTACGGGCCCAAATTGGTGATGCGGCTGGCAAGCCATTGCTTCAGTACCAACTGTCCTACCCTCCAGGCTGTATTTAATTCGAGCCCCGAGTCAATGAAGGAACATCTTCATGGCTACTGAAGTATAGGAACTGCCAGGATTCATAGTCGTTGCACTGGTAATAACATCCAGGTACAGCCACGTCAGTCGCCCCAGTACTTGGTTTCTAACATCACGCTCTATCCGAATAATGATTTTGTCGTCGGTAACACTAACAAGATCTCGGATCCGCCCAACGCGCACGGGATTGCCGTAGAGCTGGTGCACGTGCCAGGTAGCGGTATGCGGGCTGCTACCATACAACCCCAAGCGAAAGGTCTGGCACTTGCTGATTCGTGCTGCGGCACCCCGTATTCTCGGAGGCTAGAATGGCAGGGAAGGTTCATATCGCCAATATCAGCACCTAGCTGGCGACGTATTATGCTATAGCACGAGAATCGAAATGCCCGCTAGCCCGATGAACGACAAGGCGCTAGCGCCCTATTTCGTGATCGCTGCACGATCCCGCAGATTCCCTTGGCGGGAATTTCATCATCTCCTCGCACCTGTCAGTGGAAGCAGCCGCAGCCGGCCCTCCGGCTGCAGGCCCAGCTTATTACTCGCGACACGAATTTATGGCACCCTGCCGTAGCTGCTTTTGCTTCTTTACTTTTTGCTATCTCAAAACTACCTAGGAACGGATCAAGCATTGAACCAGCCATCAACGTGTCATTCGCCGCGGCGCAGTGCTATAGCCATGCCCCTGACCAAGCCGTACCGTTGATGTAGGCGAAACCTGGGTCGCCGCTCATGTCTTGAAAACCAGGCCGAAGGCGTGACCGCTGCGGCTATAGGTGAACATCGAACCAAAAGCATTGTTATCGACGCTTGCTAGTGGATGGACGGACAAAGGTGGGATCCACCAGATGAGCGGGAAACTTCTTCCAAGAATATCAATTGATGAACAAGCGTATTCACTTTGAGCGTATTGAGGTCTGACCGACAGATCCGCGCCCTCCTCCAAGCGGATTTTGATAAAACTTTGGAGAAGACGCGCAACGAAGGCCGCGCTAATCATGAGATGCCCCAAAAGACCCGCAGGAAGGGCAATAAGCACGGTGGTTCACGAGACAGCAGTTCCCACTTACTAATTAGAGGATCTCGATCGCCGCTTTTGATAAGGTGAAGCATGGGTGGTCCGGGCCCGGACGCATTTGCTGTAGTGTTAATGCTACGGGTTACTGTTGGACGGGATAGCCGGCTTCACTGAGCACTTGTATAAAGACGTTTCTGTCCAACGAACTATCGATCTTGACTTCGCGGGCCGACGGATTGGTTTCGATTTTCGCATCTTCGTCAACGCTTTTCAGGGCGTTGGTAACCGATCTGGCGCAGCCGCCACAGGTCATATTAGGAACATGAAAACTATGCATCTGGACCTCCTGACTATTAACTGGGTTTAAAATAAATATAGAGCTTGCCATGATGGCAAGGTCAAATACCTTGAAGCGAAATAATCAATTAATCTGTTCGTATTGCGTGGAATCATCCTTAGCACGGGAATCGTCCTGACGCTCTTCCAAGGCGTTGCTACGCTCGATTGCGTATTGAGGGTTTTTTACCAGTTTGCCATTGCGCCATACAAACAGTGGCGTAGCATCTATATTTTTTAAGTCATAATTGCCATTGTTGTGTGGATTACCGCCTTTTGCCATGACTGCACTGGAACCCAGAGCGATACCGGCAACCAGCAACGCACTAACTAACTTGTTCACATCATGTGTCCTCATAGTGTTCTACAGGTGTAAAAAATACATCGGCATGCAGGTCCTCACTGCGTAGCCCTCGAGCCTGGGTTATCTGCATTGCCGCCTCGACCATCAGTGGTGGCCCGGCCACATAGGCTTTCCAGCCATCCAGGTCCTGCAGGTCGTGCGCAATCGCATCGGTAACGTAGCCAGTGCGCCAACGCCCGGAGACTGGGGCATCAGAGAGCACCGGGATGAAGCTCAGGTTCGGGTAGCGTTGTGCCAAGCCCTGGAAATGCTCGACCAGATAGAGGTCTCGCTCGCTGCGCGCACCAAAGTAAACGTGGATCGGTTGCTTCATACCTTGAGCAAGCGCCGCTTCGACTATCGCCTTGACCGGTGCAAGGCCAGAGCCGCCGGCAATGCACAGGATCGGCCCGGCGTGTTGCTCGCGCAGGCAGGCAGAACCGAACGGCCCTTCAAGCACTACCACGTCGTCGGGCGTTAACAGCCCGTGAATACGCTGGGTTGTGACACCCTCTGGCACCCTTCGAATATGAAACTCCAGCGTTTGCTCCCCCGGCCCGCTGGCCATCGAATAGTCGCGAGCCGGTGCCCCCGAGAAAGTCAGCCTTGCATACTGCCCCGCGGTAAACGCCAGCGGCTCGGCTTCGCCGATATCCAGCCAAACACGCTTGATATCGTGGGTGGCGTTGTCGAGGGCTTTAACCCGGCAGTACAACCGACGCCGGGGATGCGCCACAAGATGCTCGTCACCACCAAGCCAGGTGACGACTGCATCGGTTCGGGGGATTGCGCAGCAGGCCAGGGTCAGCCCTTGAGCCTTCTCCTTGTCCGAAAGGGCAAAGCGGCTATGTTCAAGCAACTCCACTTCGCCACTTATCAAGCGTGTTTTGCACGAACCACAGCGGCCAGAGCGACAACCATGGGGGTAATCGATACCGTCAGCGAGGGCCGCTTGCAGTATCGTCATGCCGTCTGCCACTGCGATGGTCCGTGCGGCCTGGCGTATCTCAATCTGTTTCATCAGGACACTCTTCTGAGCAGGTTCTGCAACCACCGGCCCGCAGGCCGGGGTCTATGATCAAAAGTCAGTTTGCCGGTACCACGGCCCCGCTGCTTGCCGATGCTTGCGGGCGTGATTCAACCGACAGCGGCGCCTGCAAGCGTTTGAGTCGCAGTGCGTTGCCAAGCACGAAGACACTGGACAGCGCCATCGCCGCCGCTGCGAAAATCGGCGAGAGCAAGCTGCCGTTCACCGGGTAAAGCGCCCCCGCCGCGACCGGAATCAACACCGCGTTATAGGCAAACGCCCAGAACAGGTTCTGTTTGATGTTGCGAATAGTCGCCTGGCTGAGGGCGATGGCGTTCGGCACACCGCGCAAGTCGCCCGACATCAGCACCACGTCAGCTGCTTCAATCGCCACATCAGTCCCGGTACCAATGGCCAGACCAACGTCGGCTTCGGCGAGGGCCGGCGCGTCGTTGATGCCGTCGCCGACAAAGGCTACGCGCGCACCTTCGCTCCGAAATTTCTTCAGTGCCGCAACCTTACCGTCGGGCAGGACTTCGGCGGCCACTTCATCAATGCCGAGCTGTTTGGCAATCGCCGCGGCGGTCGCTGCGTTGTCGCCGGTAATCATCGCTACCTTGAGTCCGAGCGCGTGCAGCGCCTTGATGGCCTCGGGTGTTGATTCCTTGATCGGGTCGGCCACCGCAATCACGGCAGCCAGACGGCCATCAATCGCGGCATACAGCGGACTCTTGCCTTGTTCACCGAGGCGCTTGGCAGTGGCCAGGAAGCCCGACACATCAAGACCGAGCTGGGTCATGAAGCGATCCGCGCCGACAGCGACGGTGCGCCCCGCGACGGTGGCCGAGACACCAAAGCCTGGCGTTGCGTCAAAGCTTTCAACCGGATCGACTTTGAGGTCGCGCTGCTCTGCCGCCGCCACGATGGCTTCGGCAATCGGGTGCTCGGAGCGGGTCTCGACGGCTGCAACCAGCGCCAACACTTCGTCGTATTCAAAGCCCTCGGCGGTGATCAGGTCGGTCAGTTCCGGGCGGCCTTTGGTCAGGGTGCCGGTCTTGTCGACTGCTACCACACTCACATCACGTAATGTCTGCAAGGCTTCGCCCTTGCGAAACAGCACGCCAAGCTCGGCCGCACGTCCGGTACCGACCATGATCGAAGTCGGGGTAGCCAAACCCATGGCGCATGGGCAGGCGATAATCAGCACCGCTACGGCGTTGACCAAGGCAAAGGTCAGCGCTGGCTCCGGACCGAATACCAGCCACACCAGGAAGGTCAGCGTGGCGGCGACCATCACCGCGGGCACGAACCACATGGTCACCTTGTCGACCAGGGCCTGGATCGGCAACTTGGAGCCCTGGGCCTCCTCTACCAGACGAATGATCTGCGCCAGCACGGTATTGGCGCCAATCTTGGTGACGCGGAAGCTGAACGCACCGGTCTTGTTGATTGTGCCGCCCACAACTTCGGAGCCCACACTTTTGGCGACCGGCACCGGTTCGCCGCTGATCATGCTCTCGTCAACGTAGGACGAGCCTTCGATAACCTCACCGTCGACCGGTACTTTCTCGCCCGGACGCACGAACACGATGTCACCGGTGGTGACCTCATCGAGCGCAGTTTCGAGGGTTTTGCCGTTGCGTTCGACACGCGCAGTCTTGGCTTGCAGCCCGACCAGGCGTTTGATCGCCTGCGAGGTTTTGCCCTTGGCCCGCGCCTCAAGTGTACGCCCCAGCAGGATCAGGGTAACGATGACCACCGCCGCTTCGAAGTACACGTTGGCAGTGCCTGGTGGCAGCACCTTGGGTACGAAGGTGGCAACCACCGAGTAGCCATAGGCTGCAGCGGTACCGACCGAGACCAGCGAGTTCATGTCCGGAGCGCCACGCAGCAAGGCCGGCACGCCCTTGTGGAAGAAGCGCAGACCGGGGCCAAACAGCACCAGGGTGGCGAGCCCGAACTGGATGTACCAGTTGGTCTGTTGCCCGATGTTTTCCATTACCCAGTGGTGCATGCCGGGAATCAAGTGTGAGCCCATCTCTAGGATGAACACCGGCAAGGTGAGGATCGCTGCAATCATTAAAGCGCGCCGCAAGCCGCGCGCTTCGCTCTCACGGCGGTCACCGTCCGCATCACCGGCATTATTGCTTTCAGGAGACAAACGCCGAGCACTGTAGCCGGCCTGCTTGATTGCCGCTTCCAGGTCGGCTGCGGCTACCAGCCCGGCCAAAAAACGCACGCGCGCGCGCTCGGTCGCCAGGTTGACGTTAGCCTCGAGCACACCCGGCACCTTCTTCAGCGCCTTCTCGACCCGGCCAACACACGAGGCGCAGGTCATGCCCTCAATCGCCAGTTCAATGCTCTCTTCGCGCACGCTGTAGCCTGCGCGTTCGATGGCACTGACCGCCGCCTGTGGATCGGCCTGGGCGCTGAAGGTGATGTCGGCGCGCTCGGTGGCAAGGTTGACCGCGGCTGAATCCACGCCGGGCACCGCCTTCAGTGCACGCTCGACGCGACCTACACACGAAGCGCAGGTCATGCCGTCGACCGGCAGGCTCAGACGACTGGAAGACTTGGAAGCATTGGAACCTGGTTGAACCGCAACGGAAGCCATTGGATTACCCCTCTAATGAGCTGTTGATGAAAAGCTTGAAGCCTCCCAAGAGGGGAAGGTCAAGGCCTGGCGTTGATTTGTTTGGCAAATGACAAGCTTTTACTGTCACCCGCACCGCTACAGTCCTGATCCGGCTGCGCGCAAACCTCCCAACCACCACCCAACGCCTTGTAGATGCTGACAACCGCCAGCCGCTGATTGGTGCGGGCAACCGCCAACGCACGTCGGCTGCTGAAGTCGGATCGTTCAGCCTCCAACACATCAAGGTAAACACCCTCACCTTCAGCAAAGCGCTCCCGCGCAAGGCGCGCAGCCTCGCGGTTGGCGGCGGACTCCAGCAGCCGCAGTTGCAGGGTGTTGCCCGCCGCACCATAGCCTTTGAAAGCATCATCGGTTTCCTGCAAAGCGCGCAGCAACGTCTGATCGTAGAGCAGCAGCGCTTGCTGGCTGCGTGCCTCGCTGGCAGCAATCCTCGCCCTCACCCGCCCACGATCAAGAAGCGACCAGCGAATCACCGGGGCGATGAAGTTCGAAGGTGCTCCAGAATCGTTCAATGCATCGAGACTCCCGGCAACCAACCCGAGCGAACCGCGCACCTGAACTTCAGGGTACAGACCAGCAGTTTCAACCCCGATCTGCGCCGTGGCGGCAGCCAGGTTGCGTTCGGCTGCGGCGATGTCGGCGCGCCGGGCCAGGAGCCCGGCGGGGTTACCTACGCCAATCGTTCGAATGGTCAGGGTTTGCGCTTCCGGCGCAGCAGCGGGCAACCTGAAACTCTGCGGTGCTTCGCCGAGCAGAACCGCCAAGGCGTTGCTGGAGGCGGCACGGCGGCGTTCAAGGTCCGGCGCGGTGGCCTCGACATTGCGCAACAACGCTTCGGCGCGCAGCCGGTCGAATTCGTGGGCGGAACCTGCGCTGATCAGGCGTTCGACCATGTGCAGGCTTTCGCGCTGGCTTTTACTGATGTCATCGACGACCGCCAGCTCAACTTCGAGGCCGCGCAACTCAAACCAGGTCGCCGCCACCGTCGCCGCGACGCTGGCCTGCACACCGCGCAACAGCGCCTCACGCGACCCTGCTTGAGCCTGCGCCGCTTCCACTGATCGGCGTACGCGACCAAACAAGTCGACTTCCCACGTGGCATCGACTGAAGCGCGATAAGTTTCGATATGCCGCTCCTGTCCGAGCGGTGTTTCAGCGTCGCTACGTTTGAAGCTCTCATAACCGAAGGCAGGCCCGCCGCTGGGCAGAAAGTCCTGACGGTTCTCGCGCAGGATGGCCTTGGCTTCTTCAAGGCGCGCGGCGGCGATGGCGATGTCATGGTTGGCAGCCAGTGCACGCTGAATCAAGGTCACTAGGGCCGGCTCATCAAAGGCGCGCCACCACTCGATTTCAACCTCTCCCGGACCGAGACCTGCAGAGGTCTCGCCGAAACTGAAGGGATACTGTGGCGTTACCGAAGGCGAAGAATAATCCGGCCCTACCGCAGCGCACCCGCCCAACAGCACAGCAGCGCTGAGCGGCAACAACAGATTCTGAAAGGGACTTCTCATGACGTACGCTCCTCCAGACGCGGCTGCGATTTGGCTTTGTACGCCTCAACACGCGCCGTCAGCCTACGGATCAGCACATAGAAAACAGGGGTCAGGAACAAGCCAAACACCGTCACCCCGAGCATTCCGGCAAACACCGCAACGCCCATAGCCTGACGCATCTCGGCCCCGGCGCCGCTGGCCAATACCAACGGCACCACGCCGGCGATGAAGGCAAGCGAGGTCATCAGGATCGGCCGCAGGCGCAATCGGCAGGCCTCGATGACTGCCTCCAGGGTGTTTGATCCCTGCGCTTCAAGTGTTCGCGCAAACTCGACAATGAGGATTGCGTTCTTGGCCGCCAGACCAACAAGCACGACCAGGCCGATCTGGACAAAGACGTTGTTGTCACCATCCACCAGCCACACACCAATAATCGCACTCAGCAAACACATCGGCACAATCAGCAAGACCGCCAAGGGCAGCAGCCAGCTGTTGTATTGCGCCGCGAGGATCAGATAAGCGAGCAGCACACACAGCGGGAAAATGAACAACGCGCTGTCGCCGGCCAGCTTTTGCTGGTAAGTCAGGTCGGTCCACTCAAAGCTCATGCCCTCGGGCAACACCTCTTTGGCCAGACGCTCCATGACCGCAACTGCTTGTCCTGAGCTAACCCCTGGCATCGCACCGCCGGTGATGTCTGCCGAGGGATAACCGTTGTAGCGAATGACCCGGTCGGGTCCGGAACTCGGCGAGACCGTGACAAACGAAGACAGCGGCAACATCGCCCCGGCCTCGTTGCGCACCTGCAGGCGGCCGATGGCTTCGGCCTGCATGCGATGCTCGGCATCGGCTTGCGCGGTCACCTTGTAAGTGCGACCAAAGCGGTTGAAATCGTTGATGTACAGCGAGCCCAGATAGACCTGCAGCGACTCAAAGACATCCGCCAGCTTCACCCCCTGGCTTTTCGCCTGGGTACGGTCAATCACCACATCGAGCTGCGGCGCATTGATGTCAAAGCTGGTCATCAGCCCGGCCAACTGGCCTGACTCGGTGGCTTTCATCATCAGGATCTGGGTCTGCTGAACCAGCGCCTCCAGCCCCGCGCCGCCACGGTCTTCGACCTGCATTTTAAAGCCACCGGTCGCCCCGAGGCCGGGGACCGGTGGTGGCGGGAACACCCCGAGAAAGCCGTCCGGGATGGTGGCGAACTGCGCCTGCAGGCGCCCGGCAATTGCCGTTGCGCCAAGATCTGGCGTCGCACGGTCCTTGAACGGATCGAGCATGACGAAAATCACTGCGGCGTTCGGCACGTTGACGAAGCCGTTGATCGACAAACCGGGGAACGCCACCACGCTTTCAACGCCGGGTTCCGCCAGTGCGATCTGGGACATTTGTTTGACCACTGCTTCGGTGCGATCTAGCGATGCTGCGTTTGGCAGCTGGGCGATGCCGACCAAATAATACTTGTCCTGCATCGGCACGAAGCCTGGCGGCACTGCCTGGAAACCAAAGTACGTCAGCCCCAGAAGCCCGACATACACCAGCAGTGCTACCCCGCTGACCCGCACCACCTTGCGCACCGTGTTGCCATACGCACCCGGGGCGCGTTGGAACGGTCGGCCCAACGCTTGCAGCACCCGAACAACACGGCCCCGCAGGCTATGCGGGTCACGTACAATTCCAGCCTTGCGCGGGCGCAACAGCATGCCGGCGAGCGCCGGACTTAGGGTCAACGAGTTAACCGCCGAGAGAATCGTCGAAATGGCAATGGTCAGCGCAAACTGGCGATAGAACTCGCCCTGCAACCCGCTAAGAAACGCGGTCGGGATAAACACCGCAGCAAGCACCGACGTAATGGCGATGATCGGACCGGTTACCTCATCCATGGCACGCCTTGCTGCCTGGGTGGGTGGCTCGCCATTTTCGATATGACGCTCGACGTTTTCGACCACAACGATTGCATCGTCAACGACAATGCCGATGGAAAGCACCAGACCAAACAACGACAGGGTGTTGAGGGAAAAGCCCATCAGGTGCATGACGGCAAATGTGCCGACCAGGGACACCGGCACGGCCATCAGCGGGATCAACGAAGCCCGCCAACTGCGCAGGAACACCACGACCACGATGACCACCAGCAAGATTGCTTCGAGCAAGGTGGTGGCCACTGTTTCCAGCGAAGCGCGCACAAACACCGTGGGGTCATAGGCAATGCGTGAGGTCAGCCCTGCGGGGAAATTACCCTCAAGCCGCTGTACGGTATCGCGCACCGCCTGGGCAACATCGAGCGCGTTCGCTCCTGGGCTCTGGATGATCTGCAAGGCCACCGCCGGTTCACCGTCGAGCAGACTGCGCAGCGCGTAGGCATCACCGCCCATCTCGACGCGGGCGACATCGCGCAGGCGCGTCACCTGGCCGTTGTCACCGGTGCGAATAATGATGTCGCCAAACTGTTCTTCGTCGCTCAAACGCCCGAGGGTGTTCACGGTGATCTGGAATGCAGCGGTGGAATCAGGCGCCTGACCAACAGAGCCGGCCGCCACCTGCACGTTCTGCTCGCGCACGGCGGCAATCACATCGCCCGCAGTCAGCCCACGGGCGGCAATCAGGTTGGGGTCGAGCCAAAGGCGCATGCTGTACTCACCGGCGCCCCATACCAGCACATCGCTGACGCCCTGAATACGCGAGAGCTCATCGCGCACCTGCAGGTAGGCATAGTTCGAGATGTACAGGGGATCGTAACGTTTGTCGGGGGACAGCAAGTGCACCACCATCAGAATGTCTGGCGAGGTCTTCTGTGTAACCACACCCTGACGCTGCACTTCCTCAGGTAACCGCGACAGCACCCGTGATACGCGGTTTTGCACCTGAACCTGAGCCATGTCGGCATTCGTGTCCTGGGCAAAGGTAACAGTGAGGATCATGCGCCCATCGGTGGCCGATTGCGACGACATGTAGAGCATACCCTCCACCCCGGTAATCGCCTGCTCAAGGGGGGCGGCGACCGTTTCGGCGATGACCTTAGGGTTGGCGCCCGGATAGGCGGCGGTCACTTGCACTGTGGGTGGCGTGACGGCTGGGTATTCACTCAGTGGCAACTGGAAGAACGCCACCACGCCGGCAATCATCATCAACACTGACAGGACGATGGCAAAGATCGGTCGATCAATGAAGAAACGCGGAAAAGTCATGGCGCGACTCCCACGGTTTGCGACATATCGAGCGGCGTACCATCAATCGCGGCAACCTGAGGGGTAATCTGCATGTCCGGGCGAACCAGCCCTTTGACGACTATTCGCTCCCCGGCTTGCAGTCCTTGATTGATGACACGCAGGCCGTCGACCATCGGCCCGAGTTCGACAGGCCGGTATTGGGTTTTGTCACCTTCCCCGACCACCAGCACGTAGCGGCTGCCCTGGTCGGTGCCGATGGATTGATCGGATACCAACACCTGACTCTGGGCCGCACCTGTATCCAGTTTGATCTTGGCAAACAGTCCCGGCGTCAGCTGACCATCAGGGTTATCGACTATTGCACGGACCCGCACCGTGCCGGTGCCACGGTCGGCGGCATTGGAAAGGAAGTCGAGACGGGTTGGGCGTGAATAGGCCTTGTCGGTAAGCAGCGCGACCATGACTTTCGGCGCCTGCGAGGCATCGGCAATTGCCTTGGCTCGGCTAGGTGCAAGGGAGCGTAGGTAGGTGCGTTCGTCGACATCGAAATACACGTGCAGTGGATCGACTGAAACGATGGTGGTCAGCGGCGTCACGCCATGGGTGACATAGTTGCCCTCCGTGACTTGTGCATGGCCAACGCGGCCACGGATCGGCGCGGTGACGCGCGTGAAACTCAGGTCCAGTTGCGCCGCCTCCAACGCAGCCTTGGCAGCATCGACCTGAGCTTTGCCGGCATTGCGCGAGGCAATCGCAGAGTCCAGGCGGTCACGGGCCACGACTTTCTTTGCGTACAACTGCTCAGTCCGGGCATGTTCGGCCTGCGCCAGCAAGGATGCCGCCTCAGCTTCGCGCAGGCGCGCCATGGCCCCATTCACAGCAGCCTGAAATTCCCGTGGATCAATGAAGAACAGTTGGGCGCCTTTTTCAACCAGCCGACCTTCTGGAACGCTGACGTTTTGAATGTAGCCAGACACACGTGGGCGCAGTTCGACCCGCTCGACAGCGGTAAGCGAGCCAGTGTACTCGGCAAAAGGCGTCAAGGAGCGAACTATCACCTCCGCGACCGGGACCATCGGTGGTTGAGCCGATGCGGCCGACGGCAGGGTCTCCTTGCAGCCAACAAGCATGAGCGCGAGGCCCAGCGTCGCAGAGATCAGAGTTATACAGTTGTGCTTCATCGTGTGCCTTCCTGGGCTGGATTCGCCTTGAAATTGCTGTTCTGAAACAGCTAGTGCATCAGTTATCGGACTTACCGCTCTAGGAAGGTCAACACTTATTTGGGGTTTTTACGGGCTATCTGGCGAAGAAGTGGATACCCTAATGCCTTAGGGGACAGTTGGAGTCGACGGAGCAACTCCCACGCAAGCAGCGATCTAAAGAATGATCGAAATGCGGGCTGCACCGGCACAGATCTGAAATAGAGCCGATGACAAGCCTGGTTTATTCAGACCCAACTGATCGCTCGCTACGGATTCTCCGATCAAGTCAGCACAGGCCGTCTGACCTGTGCTGAAATAGCCCTCCGTCCAACTGCCCTCTACAAGCCCTCCATCCCATGAGTCAGAT
>NZ_AUED01000034.1 GCF_000425805.1 Pseudomonas vranovensis DSM 16006 | reverse complement strand
CCTTGGTTATCCAATAATCAGCGTCTGAAAATCGGGCTTTTCGGCGTTCCCAAGCCGTCCATTTCCGGATGATGAGTAACTTGTTCGGAGTTTCCTTAGTTGAGTAATTAACGCATTTTTTATGTTCAGGCCTCGCAACGCAATTCTCTCGGAGCTGATTGAGGATGTGGTGGGGGAGGTTACGAGCCTCTCGGGCAAGGCCATCCAAGAGCGGCATTGCCTCGTTTGCCGGCATGGTGTGACGCTGATGTCTACCGGCAGGTTTCGCAATTTCGAGTCTTGCCGAGGGTATCCCCTGTAGTGTTCAACTAATCTCGGACACTGAATTCAGTTTTTTCTCGATCACGGCGGGCGCCAGCCTGCCGTTGAACTGATGTGGCCGTTGTTAGTTTTAGTGCTGCATCAAATACTTGCCGATATCCTGCTGCGCAGCTTGAAGCGATAACACCACAGCCGCTGACGGAAACTTCGGCTGCCGTATTGGCTTCCTTGGTCACTGTGAGACAGTACATTCTGAGGCGGGCCACGCTGCACATACCCCTGACGCTTTTCCAACTTGAGCCACCGCCAGGGCACTCGCGTCGCCATCTTTGCGTCCGCACACCATGGGAGAAGTAACAAGATCCTGCTCTATGTCACCCCCTCAGGTTCATGGAAAGATAGACTCCCATAACTGATTCGTAGGAGCGTCCAGATGAAAGCTCATGCAGAGCACTTGTGGGATGTGGTCGTCATCGGCGGTGGGCAAGCGGCCCTGGCTACAGCGTATTTCTTACGTCGCACCGAGCTCTCGTTCATTATTCTTGATGCCGAGCAGGGGGGCGGAGGGGCCTGGCGTCATGGCTGGGAGTCCCTGCGATTGTTCTCTCCGGCCACTTGGAGTTCCATTCCCGGCTGGATGATGCCGTCGGTACAGGATGGCTATCCCTCTCGCGAGCATGTCATTGATTACCTGACCCAGTATGAAGCGCGTTATCAGTTCCCCATCGAACGGCCCGTGCGGGTTACCTCTGTCGAGCGCGTCGCCGGCGCATTGCGTGTGCATTCGGAGCAGGGGCATTGGGATGCCAAAGCCGTTGTCAGTGCCACGGGAACCTGGAGCAACCCCAACATTCCTGCGTACCCCGGTGCTGAATTGTTCCGTGGCCAACAGCTGCATTCCGCCCACTATGTTGAGCCTCAGACCTTCTCGGGGAAGCATGTACTGGTTGTCGGAGGCGGCAACTCTGGGGCACAGATTCTGGCAGAAGTGTCCAAAGTGGCGGACGCGACCTGGGTGACGCCAAGCGATCCCCTTTTCCTGCCTGACGATGTAGACGGCCGTGTGCTGTTCGAGAGAGCCACGGAACGCTGGAGAGCCCAGATGGAAGGGCGAGTCGTTGATCAGCCTGTCGGAGGGTTGGGTGATGTCGTGATGGTGCCGCCTGTGGTCGAGGCGCGTGAACGGGACGTACTGCACGCAGTGCGTCCCTTTGTGCGCTTTACGCCTGATGGAGTGGTCTGGGCCGATGGTTCGGAGACGGCAGTCGATGCGGTGATCTGGTGCACCGGATTCAAACCGGCGTTGGGGCACCTGGCCAGCCTTGGGGTAGTTACCGAGGAAGTGCGCGTGGCGATGGAGGGGACTCACGCTGTGAACGAACCCAGGCTGTGGCTGGTGGGCTATGGCGAATGGACGGGATCGGCGTCGGCGACTTTGATTGGGGTTACCCGTACAGCCCGCAGTACAGTCGCTGAAATCGAGCAGTTACTGGTAAAGGCGGAGGCATGAGAGCCCCCCGCCTGATGGTCGCTGGTCAGCTTGGCTGCTGTGGAGTCTCGCCGTGCCTGGGCAAGGCGATTGAGATGAGTGCGGCAGCCAGTACAAATACGCTTGATACCCACAGGCAGGCTTCCAGGCCATAAGCTTGGAACACCCAGCCGGAAAGTAGCGTGCCGACCAGCCGTCCCAGAGCGTTAGACATGTAGTAGAAGCCGACGTCCAGTGATACCCCATCCTCCTTGGCATAACTGACGATCAGGTAGCTGTGCAGCGATGAGTTTACGGCGAAAAGCACGCCGAACAGCATCAGCCCACCAAGTAGCACCACTTGAGCTGACCAACCTGCGCTCAGCCCCAGAGCAATGAGTGCTGGCAGCCCGGCCAGCGCGATGGCCCAGATGAAGGCCGCCCGGCCGTCCGGCACATGACCACGCTTCTTGCCGGTGATGTTGGGTGCAAACGACTGCACGATGCCGTAACCGATGATCCAGGCGGCAAGAAAGCCGCCGACCATCCAGAAGTCCCAGTCAAATACGGTGCTCAGGTAGACCGGCAGCGCTACGACAAACCAGACGTCGCGAGCGCCAAAGAGAAACAGTCGTGCGGCCGAGAGGATGTTGATCGCCCGGCTCTTGGACAGCATGTCGCGGAATTTCGGTTTGGCTTTGGCCTTGCCCAGGTCTTTTTTCAGCAGCATCAAGCTGCCTATCCAGATCAATGCCAGCGCCGCCGCCATGGCCAGCACCGCCATGGAGAAGCCGAGCAGCGCGAGCAGTGCACCGCCGAGGAAGAATCCCACGCCTTTGAGCGCGTTTTTCGAGCCTGTGAGGATCGCCACCCATTTGTAGAGGGTGCCTTGCTGGCTATCCGGTACTAAGAGTTTAATGGAACTCTTGGCACTCATCTTGTTGAGGTCTTTGGCGATACCGGACAGAGCCTGGGCGGCCATCACCCAAGGTACCGTCAGCCAGGCCGCTGGCACCGTAAGCATCAGCAAGGCTAGGACCTGCATGCCCAGGCCGATGTTCATGGTGCGGTTTAGCCCCAGGCGGGCACCGAGGTAGCCGCCCACCAGATTGGTGATCACGCCGAACACTTCGTAGAACAGGAATAATGCCGCGATCTGCAGCGGCGTATAGCCCAGCGAATGAAAGTGCAGCACCACCAACATGCGCAATGCGCCGTCGGTGAGGGTGAAGGCCCAGTAGTTGCCGGTAACCAGCAGGTACTGACGCACTTCCGTAGACAGGGCTGACAACGCCTTCATGATCGTCGTTTACTCCGCCGTACCGACCAGTCGTGCCAGCTCCGCTGCACGATTGGCGTAGCCCCACTCGTTGTCGTACCAGGCGTAGATCTTCACCTGGGTGCCGTTGACCACCAGGGTCGACAGCGCATCGATGATCGAAGACCGCGGATCGGTGCGGTAGTCGATGGACACCAGCGGGCGTTCTTCGTAGCCCAGGATGTCCTTCAGCGGGCCTTCGGCAGCCGCCTTCAGCAGCGAGTTGACCTCTTCAGCCGTGGTTTCACGGGCCACCTCGAACACGCAGTCGGTCAGCGAGGCGTTGGCCAGCGGTACGCGCACGGCGTGACCATTCAGCTTGCCGCGCAGTTCGGGGAAGATCTCGGCGATCGCTGTAGCCGAACCGGTGGTGGTGGGGATCAGGCTCATGCCCGAGGCACGGGCGCGGCGCAGGTCCTTGTGCGGTGTATCAAGGATGCTCTGGGTATTGGTCAGGTCATGGATGGTGGTGATAGAGCCGTGGCGGATGCCCAGGTTCTCGTGAATCACTTTGACCACCGGAGCCAGGCAGTTAGTGGTGCAGGAGGCGGCGGTGACAATGCGGTGCTGGGCCGGGTCGAACAGGTGCTGGTTTACGCCCATCACCACGTTCAGCGCGCCTTTTTCCTTCACCGGGGCACAGACCACCACGCGTTTGACGCCCTGATCCAGGTAGGTCTGGAGCACGGCTACCGACTTCATCTTGCCGCTGGCTTCGATGACCAGGTCGCAGCCCGACCAGTCGGTGTCGGCGATGGTCTTGTTCGCTGTGACCTTGATGCGTTTGCCATCGATCACCACCGAGTCGCCTTCTGCACCTGCTTCGCAGTGCCAGCGTCCGTGGATCGAGTCGAAGTTGATCAGGTGGGCGTGGGTCTCAGCGTCCCCGGCCGGGTCATTGATCTGTACGAATTCGAATTCCGGCCAGTCCCAGGACGCGCGCAGCGCCAAGCGACCGATACGTCCAAACCCATTGATGCCTACTTTGATTGCCATGTTCTTGTTCTCGAGTCGCGGTTCGCGAGCGGTCAGAGGGTATTGGTGAACTGATTGATGTAGCTGACGTGTGCAGGGTTTTGAATCGCTCGCGGGCGCAGGGCCTGAACCTGAGCGATGGCCTCGTGCACAGGGATGCCGCACTCGATCATCAGGCGGGCTGCGAACAAGCCGGTACGGCCCGAGCCACCCTTGCAGTGAATAGCGATCGATTTGCCAGCCATCACCAGCTCTTTTAGGCGCTCCCGATGGGTTTCCCAGGCGGCAGCAAAGGGCTCGCCGGGAGCCTGATCATCCTCCACCGGCAGGTGGAACCATTCGAGGCCCAACAGCAGGCATTCCTCTGGCAGTAGATCGACCTCGTTCTGCAGCAGCTCTTCATCCGGCATCAGGGTTACCAGTGCGCTCGCACCGGCATCGCGCAGTGTCGCTAGAGCCTGGGAGACCGACGTGTCCTTGGTACCAGGGCACGGGGTGAAGATCAGTTGGCCGATCAACTGTGGAGTAGTCAGCACGGAATACGGGTGCAGTTGCATGCTCAAAAGCCTCAGATGGAGCGTTGATTGACGCGCTTCGATAGTTCTTCAGCCGTCTCTTTGCGTTCGGAGTAGCGATCGACCATATAGTCGGCGCGATCACGTAGAAGCAGGGTGAATTTCACCAGCTCCTCCATTACGTCGACGACACGGTCGTAGTACGCAGAAGGCTTCATGCGGCCCGTCTCGTCGAACTCCAGATAGGCCTTCGGCACTGACGACTGGTTAGGGATGGTGAACATGCGCATCCAGCGGCCAAGCACGCGCAGTTGGTTGACCACGTTGAACGACTGCGAGCCACCGCAGACCTGCATCACCGCGAGGGTTTTGCCCTGCGTCGGCCGCACTGCACCCATGCTCAGCGGAATCCAGTCGATCTGCGACTTGAACACGCCGGTCATCGCACCGTGGCGTTCTGGTGAACACCAGACCATGCCTTCCGACCAGAGCACCAGGTCGCGCAGCTCTTTGACCATGGGGTGGTCGTCGGGTACGTCATCCGGCAGCGGCAGGCCCGACGGATTGAAGATCCGCGTCTCGGCACCGAAGTGCTCCAGCAGGCGGGCTGCTTCCTCGGTCAGAAGGCGGCTGAAAGAGCGTTCTCGGGTCGATCCATACAGCAGCAGGATGCGCGGTTTATGAGTGGACTGCTGCTCGATAGCCAGCTTTTCGGAAGACGGCAGATCGATCAGATCACTGTCGATGTTGGGGATATGGTGTTCGGTCATGATTTCACTCCTGGGACAAGGCACCAGATGGCTGATCGAACCAGCGACGCTTGAGCCACAAGGCAACGCCGACCAAGGAGATCAGTACCGGTACTTCCACCAAAGGCCCGATGACGGTGGCAAAGGCTACCGGCGAGGCGAGGCCGAAAGTGGCGATGGCCACGGCAATGGCCAGTTCGAAGTTGTTACTTGCGGCGGTAAAGGCCAGCGCGGTGGTACGTGGGTAGTCGGCCTCCAGCAGCTTGCCCATCCAGAAGCTGATGAAGAACATCACCACGAAGTAGATGGTTAATGGGATGGCAATGCGCAGCACATCCAGAGGCAGTTGAAGCACCATGTCGCCTTTCAGGCTGAACATTGCGACGATGGTCAGCAGCAACGCCACGAGCGTCAGCGGGCTGATCTTCGGAATGAAGCGCTCCTCGTACCACTCGGAGCCCTTACGGCTGATCAGGATCTTGCGGGTCAGGAATCCTGCCAGGAATGGGATACCCAGATAGATCAGTACCGATTGGGCAATTTCGATGAAGCTGGTTTCGATGATGCTACCTTCCAGGCCGAACAGCGGCGGCAGAAGGCCCAGGAAAATCCAGGCATACACGCTGAAGAACAGAATTTGGAAGATGCTGTTGAAGGCGACCAAGCCCGCAACGTACTGGTTATTGCCGCCCGCGATCTGGTTCCACACCAGCACCATGGCGATGCAACGTGCCAAGCCGATGAGGATCAGGCCGGTCATGTACTCAGGCTTGTCGGAGAGGAATACGACAGCCAGCCCGAACATCAGCACCGGTCCAATCACCCAGTTCTGAATCAGCGACAGGGTGAGGATGCGCTTGTCCTTGAAGACTTGTGGCAATTCCTCGTATTTCACCTTCGCCAATGGCGGGTACATCATGACGATCAGCCCAATGGCGATGGGAATGTTCGTTGTGCCCACCGACAGACTGTTCAGCCATGCTGGCAATCCCTGGAAGAGACTGCCGAGGCCAATGCCAAGGCCCATGGCCAAAAAGATCCAGACCGTTAGGTAGCGATCGAGGAATGAAAGGCGGCTCTTGCTCATGGTGAATCTCCCTTAACGTCAGAGCGTTCCGATGCGTGCCAGCTCGGCCTTGAGCTGGGCGGCATCCAGTTGTTCGAAAGGCAATGCGAGAAATGCCGTAATGCGGCGCTTGATGTGTTCAAGCGTGGCGTCGAAAGCCTCATCCAGCTCGGCGGCGCTACCTGGCAGGTCCGACGGATCGGAAAGTCCCCAATGAGCTTTTACTGCCGGCCCGAAGAACACGGGGCATGCTTCGCCAGCGGCCTTGTCGCAGACGGTGATGACAAAGTCCGGGGCAAGCTCGGCGTGTGAATCACTGGACTTGCTGCTGAGACCATCGGTGGAAATACCGGCGCGCTGCAACGCGGCGATGGACAATGGATGCACCTCGCCCTTGGGCTGGCTGCCGGCGCTGAAGGCCTTCATACCGGTCGGGGCCAGGTGGTTGAACACGGCTTCAGACAGGATGCTGCGGCAGCTATTGGCGGTGCAGAGGAACAGAACTTTCATCGGCTTTTCTCGGCAGTGATCAGCAGCAGGAGGCGACGCGCTGTGGGCGGTCACCCATGGTGTCCAGTCGTTTGGAGCTGGTACTCAGCCATTCGCGATTGGCCTCCAGCGTCGTTGCCAGGACCTCGCGTACCCAGGCGGGCAGCTCGGGATGTAGCCGGTAGTAAACCCATTGACCCTGGCGGCGGTCTTCCAGCAGGTCACACGTGCGCAATTGCGCTAGGTGGCGGGAAACCTTGGGCTGGCTTTCTTCCAGCGCACAGGTCAATTCACAGACGCAGAGCTCTTCCTCGCGAGCGATCAGCAACATCATCCGAATGCGGGTCTCGTCGGCGAGACATTTGAAAACCTTGGTTGGGGTCAGCGAGTCAGTCATAGCGGTTCTCAGTGTTTGGTTTTCACGAGGACGAACATCTTGATGCGCTCATGAATCTCGTGGAGCGTGTGGCGGAAGGCGTCGTGTTTGTCGCTGGTGACAGGGTCTTCGAAGCTCCATACCAGCTGCTCGCCAAAAGCCGGAAGCGCTTGGCATTCCTGGGCGACCTTGTCACATAGGGTAATGACGTAGTCGAAGTGTTCACCGGCGAACTCGTCGATGGATTTGCTACGCAGGGCGCTGGAGTCGATGGCGAGGTGCTCAAGGGCGGCATAGGTTCGCGGGTCGACTTCGCCAGGCTGAGTACCTGCGCTGAAAGCCTCGAAGCGCACAGGGTCTGTGTGTCGGAGCAATGCTTCGGCGAGCTGGGAGCGAGCAGCGTTGGCGGTGCAAACAAACAGGACGCGGACCTTGCCAGTCATCACTAGATACTCTGCGTGTATATGGTTTTACGAATATACGCTTTTCCGAATGTATCGCAAGCTTGTGATGATGGATGGCTTTACATGTGCGTCTTCATGCACATATATTGCTCTCATGACGACTACCGATAATCTCCGCGCCCAAGCTATCGATGCTGCCATCGAGTCGCTGGATGAAGCCTTCTTCAAAGCTCTCTGCGAACCCTCTAGGGTCGCGGTGTTCAAGCGCGTGCTTCAGTTAGGGAGGGCGGATGTCGGCGAAATCGCCAAAGCTTTGCCGCAGGAGCGCTCTGTGATCTCAAGGCACTTACAGCTACTGCACGACGCTCACATCGTGAAGGCCACTAAAGTGGGCAGACAGGTTTTCTACGAAGTGAATGGCGGGGCGATCGTCGAGCGTTTGGAGATCCTCCTCCAGCGAACCAAGGGTCTGGTTTCGCTGTGCTGCCCGTAGTTTGGCTTTTTTTCTCTTAATATATGCATGAGTGTGCACGTATGAATGAATCGAGTCGTACTTTGGATGTGGTTGTCATTGGGGGAGGCCAAGCAGGTTTGGCGCTTGGTTGGCACTTGCAGCAACACGGCTTGGATTTTCTCATCATCGATGAGCAGGCACGCCCAGGCGGAAACTGGCGTAACTACTACGACAGCCTGCAGTTGTTCTCGCCGGCGGAATACTCGGCGTTGCCAGGGCTGCCGTTTCCTGGTGACCCCAAGAGCTATCCGCTACGAGGCGAGGTGGTGCAGTATCTGGAAGCCTACGCTACCGAGTTTCGACTTCCTTTTCAGGGAGGTACCCGAGTGGTGGGCGTAGCGCAGAAGGGAACGGTGTTTGAGGTTCACTACGACTCCGGAACAATCTTCACCGCACGTTCTGTGGTCGTAGCATCGGGAGGATTTAGCCGTCCGTTTACGCCCAGTATTCCTGGGTTGGAGGGCTTTTCAGGGACTTGCCTGCACAGCTCGGCTTATCGAACGCCAAAGCCCTTTGTTGGCCAGCGTGTTGTAGTGGTTGGATCTGCGAACTCAGCTGTCCAGATCGCCTATGAGCTTGCAGGCGTCGCTGAGGTAGTGCTGGCTACCCGCGAGAAAATCCGTTTCTTCCCGCAGCGAATCCTCGGGCTCGATTTTCATACCTGGCTGAAATTCACCAAGCTGGAGCAGACACGATGGTTGAGTGACCAGAGCACGCCCGTGCTCGATACTGGTAAGTACCGGAAGGCTCTCAACTCCGGTCGATTCCGGCGCAGGGCCATGTTCCAGCAAGTCCTCCCCGATGCTGTTGTCTGGCCGGACAGAAGCACGACCCAGGTCGATGCGCTGATCTTTGCGACGGGCTTCCAACCAAACCTGGAGTTTCTGGCACAGCTCCCAGTCGCTGACGAGCAAGGGCGTGTGCTACAGAGAAACGGCGTGGCAAATCAGGTGCCTGGCTTGTACTTCGTAGGTCTACCTAAGCAAAGGAATTTCGCCTCGGCGACACTACGGGGGGTAGGGGCCGATGCGGCTTACCTGATGCCCAGACTCCTTGAACACCTGAATGGATGGCGTTTGCCTCACCCGTCAGCTTCGCCCCGCCAGGTTTGAATTTGGGCAGGGCGAAGGAGCAGGTGCAGAGGTCTTGCCTACCCGAAAGCCCTGGAGCATTACTGGCCATCCTACCGGTCTGACACGACGAAGACATCGTTCAAGCCTCGCACATTCGCGGAAGGCGCACACGTTGCCAGGCGTACCGCGATGAGAGAAGCCACAGCTGCTTCCGCGGTTGAGTTGTTGGCTTCTTGCCTGATAAACCTTGGCACATTGGCGTTCCCGGGCAGCCTGATGCAACTGAGAGGTCGACACCACGCTGCAGTGGAGGAGAGGCTTACCGCGAAGCCGCATGCATTCGCACAGTATCGAGAGTGCCTTCAGTTGATCCTATTCGGGCCGGCTGAAATGAGCGAACAGGACTGGCTCACGATCATTGCTCCGAGAGTGCTGCTGGTGGCAACCGCGCTTCATGATGCCGAACGCGTGACTGTAGATCTGGAGGGTCACCAGTATCTTGCTTGGGAGACAGCCCCAGTTGTCAATGAGGCCAGCGAAAGTGGTGGCTCACTGATCAACACCTACCGGTTCCAGGATGGTACCGATGGCGTCGACATTCGTATGTCATCCATCCATTCGGAAAAGGGCAAAACTCACGCGGCCACGCTGATCCTGGAGACCTTCCGGAAGACCCACTTTATTCAGAAGCTTATGCCATGGCTCGAATGTCAAAAGGCAGCGGCCAAGCGACCACCGGACAGCGCCAAGAAGGACATGATGCTGATGTATGTGGGGATGACTCGACCATCTCAAATGCTGTGCCTGGCTGTCCGCAAAAGCAGCATGGGCGAAGGGGCGACGGGAGAAAAGCGGAGGGCTGGTCTGGAAGCTGCAGGGTGGTCGATTCTGGAACTAGCAGGTCAGGCTGGCGCGTCATAGCCAGCCTGTTGCGCTTTTCCCTAGCAGCAGCCAACCTACATAGCGATCTAGGCGACCGTGTTGGTGATGATCATCGCGTGCTCAGTAGCACTTTTCAAGTCGCGTTAAGCCCTACATGAGGCACAAGTCAAGGTCTGACTTTTAAGCTGTATTGGAGACTCCCGAATGGGTGAGATGTCCGCAAAGAGCAAGCTGAAGGTGGTGAGTGGTTGGTCGTACAACACCAGCAAAACCCTCGGAGATGGTGGCAACGGTGACGTCTTTCTCGCAAAAAAGGAAGGGCGGAACGGCGCCCTCAAAGAACTCAGAATTGACGTCAACAGCCGTCACAAGACGCATGTCAAAAAACGGATAGACCGTTTTCGCGATGAAGTGTTCGCGCTTAGACAATGTGCGGACATCCCAGGTGTCATCCCTGTACTTGACACTGACACGGGCATAGATCTCAAACAGAGACCGTGGTTTGTGATGGGGCTCGCTAAGCCTTTGTCAAAACAGCTTGGGAAGTCGCCCTTTCTTCATGACGTCGTCCAGGCGATCCACGATATTGCACAGGTGCTTGAAACGATGCATGGGCGCGGGTTTTCCCATCGTGACATCAAGCCTGACAACCTCTTTTTCTACGAAGAACGATGGACAGTGGGTGATTTTGGCCTGGTGAGCTTTGAGGGTAAGCAAGGGAAAACTCAACCTAACGAGCGTATTGGCCCGATTTACTTCATCGCTCCAGAGATGCTTAACGACGCGATACAGGCCGACGGCAGACCAGCAGACGTGTTTTCCCTCGCGAAAACCTTATGGGTATCTACCGGTCATCGGCAAAACCTATATGTTGGGTTAGCCAGATATTGAAAGCACTACATATTGGGCTAGATTGTGCTTGAGAGCCTATATCTGGTGTTTTGCCATGAATGAAGCGCATATCGAGAAAGCAGCGACTGACCTGCTCATGCAGATTTACCGTGATCGCCGGTACCTGTGGCCGGATCAAGATATTCCGCCGATGATGATGCGCAGCCCCCGGGTCGCTGCCATGGTTTGTGGCTACGACTATCATGAGCATCCCACCCTGGGAGATACCCAGTTCAACCGACACAACACCGGCACTCGCATCGCAGGCCTGATTGATCGTCAATCGAACAAGATCGCCGTCGCGACTGAGTTTGGTGACAAAGTCCAGCTCTTCACCGGCGCGCATGAGGTCGGCCATCTTGTGCTCCACGTAGACACTGTCATGCACCGCGACCGCGCTTTTGACGGCAGTCCTATGCAGGCACCACGTGCACCTGCAGAGCGACAAGCCGATCGCTTCGCCGCCTGCTTCCTTATGCCTCAAAAACTGGTGAGGGAACGGTTCGAGTTCATGTTCTGCTGCAAGGGGCAATTGCGCTTCAGCGACGTGATCGCGTATCACCTCGATCCCATCAATCCTGATCGGCTGCTTTACGCGTCGAAAGATTCTGGTGAGCGCGAGCTGGCGCTGGCGCGGTGCACCCGGTTCAACAACCAAAACCTGGTGTCATTGGCCCAGCAATTCGGCGTCTCGGATTCGGCCATGGCCATCCGTATCAAAGAGCTGGACTTGGTGCGGTGGCCCTAGGACGCCCCGTTGCCCAAGGCTTGGGGTTTCAGATCATCCAGGGCATTCGAATCACGTTCTTGAAACTCCTGGCCGGGTGTAAGCTGAAGGGGGTGTGCTCCTAACTACGTGAAGCGCGGAAGGATTTTACGCATGACTACCATGCCACCTGACCACCAAGCCCGTTATCTTGAAGTGCTCGACGCAGCACAACGCCTTTATAAGGGCGACCCTGAAGCAGCGCAGCGCTGGATGACATGTCCGTGCCGAGCGTTTGGCGGAAAGGCGCCTGCCAGCATGATCACAACCAGAATTGAAACTGACACGGTTATCGATTTTGCCAAACGCTTTGAGCATGGGTTTGGGGCGTGACTCGCCGTGGGTGGCACCTTTAGCTACATCAGATGTCGGGCCAGTTGCCCTTAGGGATGACGCTCATGGCGAGCGCTTTAATAGCCCACGTAGATCCCAGCTAATTGTGCTGTGGCTGCCTAGGCATCGCTCAGCATCTTTTCCAACTGCGCGCGCTCCCAGGTACTCATAAGCTCAATAGGATCGGTGCTGTACGACTGCATCGAATCGAAAACGTAGGCGCGGCCGTCTGGGCTGTAACAGCTGTCACAGTAGTCCAGCGCGTCGCAGTCGTTATAGAACGTGAGCACCCAGCCATCGCTCTCAATGGTCATCAAGCCACAGTAGATCTCAACCCACGACTGCTGGCCAATGCGCCGTATGGTTCGAACCCCTAGGGCAATGTCGCGCAGGATTTGATAGGCCTCCCGGGGTGTTAGTGGTTTTGCTGCCAAACGAAAGGTACCTCTGTGTTTTGGGGCTTTAGGCCTGCTCGTACCTAGCCTGGGTCGACAGCATGGTAAATGAAACTTGACGACTTGGGCGGGTTACGCGGCCATCTTTCGGCGTTGAAAATCGAAACTTCCGCCAGTTCGGCCAACGCGGTCATGCGTTGAAAATCCAGTTCAACGAATGGGTGACTGCTTTCGTTGGTGATAACGATGCGGGTAGAACCGCGGTCATCGATTGGGCCCTGGACTCCAACTGCGGTCTTGAAGGGCTCCCCACGAGCGAGCAAACGTCGATTCTGTTGGGCAACCCACTGCATAGGATCGGGATCTAAAATCTAAGGTTTACCTTAGTTTTTGCGGTTTATGTCTCGGCTGGCTAGAAAATCTAAGCAATAGCTTATTTTTCCGCCGACTCTACCAAGGCGATGTCCCGCAGCGGACGCGATGCCGGTCTGAAAATCACGTATTCTGCTCCCAACCGGTTCGCTGCTTGGAGGGGCACTTTGAGGGCAGATATTCCCAGAGCTCTGACTGAAAAAGAGTTCATCGACATGATGCAAGAATTCAAGTTGGCCGGGCAGTGGATGCAAGAGCAGTTGGCGCTAAATCGTGCGGCTCAGAACGCTGCCGACCCGAAGCAGTCCACCATGAGCTCTTCGGAACGACAGGATGCTGCAGATTAGCGCAACGCAACCGTCGCCAATGGTCGACTAGCCCTGCCAGGCTGGGCCTGGGTGCCCTCTGCTACCAGTTGTAGGCATGTGGGCGTAGGATGGAGGCTCCCCATCAGCCCAACAAGAGCCGCTCCTTATGAAAGAATCCGTGCGGACAGTTGTCAGTACCGATGCAAAACTGACCCACCCTACCGGTTGAAAACTGACCCACTTGGGCAAAATGCAGCTTTTGCGAGCTGCCCATGCTGTCCAAGGAGCAACACGTGGAAATCAGTGTTCTTGTTCGTCAGGGTTTGTCTATTCGAGCTATTGCTCGGCAGATGGGCTGCTCACGCAATACCATTCGGCGCCACCTCAAACTACAAGCCCAGCGCCAGCCCGTGGTCTACGGCCCGCGCGCGGAGCGCGTGGGCAAGCTTGCGCCTTTCGAGGCCTTCCTGCGTCAGCGCGTACATACCGCTCGGCCACACTGGATCCCTGCGATTGTTCTGCTCA
>NZ_AUED01000033.1 GCF_000425805.1 Pseudomonas vranovensis DSM 16006 | reverse complement strand
CAGTGAAACGATGCATCGCCGATGGTAGTGTGGGGTTTCCCCATGTGAGAGTAGGTCATCGTCAAGATTAAATTCCGAAACCCCTATCTGCACACGCAGGTAGGGGTTTTGTCTTTAGAGTAGAAGCATCAAGAATTCGCTGGCACGTTGTTACAGACGGACCGGCACACAGAATTTCTTGACGACCATAGAGCATTGGAACCACCTGATCCCATCCCGAACTCAGCAGTGAAACGATGCATCGCCGATGGTAGTGTGGGGTTTCCCCATGTGAGAGTAGGTCATCGTCAAGATTCAATTCCAGAACCCCTGTCTGCACTGCAGACAGGGGTTTTGTCTTTCTGGGGGCAGGGTTTACACCTTCCGTGCCTTGCCACTACGCCGTGCCTGCAGCTTGCGCCACCAGATGTACACCCCGGTCAACGACAGCACTGCAATCATCACCCCCAGTACCGCAATCAATACCTGACCCGTCACCCCGATGATGCGTCCGCCGTGTATGGGTAACTGCAAGCGATAGAAACGTTCCCCCAAGGTGCCTTGCCCGGCGATCTCTTTACCCAGCAACTGCCCGTCTGTGCCGTGAAAGAACAACCAGGATTTACCCTGGGCATCCGTGTCGTGCTGGCCAAAGCCTGCGCCGTAGAAGTTGTACTCGAAGCTGTAGTACAGCTCACCGATCAGTGCCGTCAGCCCCAAGCGCTGACCCTCTTGCTGAGCCAGCTGATAGGCCTGTTGATAAGTGAGCAGTGTCTGCCCCAATTCTTCCTTCGGTACGCCGCCTCGGGCCTCATAGACGCTTGGCTCCACAGGCGAGAACAACGACACCGCCGGCTTGAACACCTGGGTCGGCAGGTTCATCGCCACACTGCTGATTGCCACCGGCACCAGCAACAACCACAGCCACAAACCACCGGCCCTGTGGATATCCATGTTCATTCGATACGCATGTCCGCCCTTGATCTTCCAGGCAGTGGACCACTTGCGCCAGAACGGCCGCCCTCGAGGCAGGGTCAGTAACACGGCGATAAAGCAGTCGACCACCCAGAGAATGGCCACCACGCCCATCAACAGAATTCCCCAATTGCCTGGCAGGGTCAGGTTGTAGTGCAACTCGAGCATGAACGGCATGAAGTTCTCACGCGAGAAGCAGCACTCGCCCCAATATCGCTGGCCAAGCGTCTGCCCGCTCACCGGATCGAGATAGAAAACCGTGTTCTTTTCGGCATAGGGTTGCCCGGTAGCCGGATCATTGCGTGGTACGGCTGCCAGCAACGCCGAATGTGCCGGCTCGTTGGGGTATTCCATATACCAGACCTGCAGCCGTGGATGATCGGCCTGAACCTTATCCACAAGCGCACCGGGTTGCTGCCGCTCACCGACCGCCGTTGCTTCATAGAAAGAGGGGTTGAGCCATTCGTCCAGTTCGTGATGGAAGGCCAGCACACTGCCGGTGAGGCCAGCCATGGCCAGAAACAGGGCCGTGACCAGGCCAAGGTAGCGGTGCATTAAAACGTAGAGATGACGCATGATCGAAAGTCCGAGTTGAAGTCGCCAGATGCGACAAAGCCAGCCCCGGAATCAGGTGCTGGCTTTGGGGTTCATAGCCGTAGGATCAGAACTGATAGCTGACCGTGGCAGCGACGTTGCGCTCTTCGCCCATGTAGCAGTAGCTCAGGCTGGCACAGGAGGCGATGTAGCTCTCATTGGTCAGGTTGTTGGCATTGAGCCTGACATCCATACCCTTGAGCCCGACCTTGCCCAAGTCGTATCCCACCGAGGCGTCGAACAGAGTGTAGGAGGGCACCTTCATGGTGTTCTCCGCGTCGACCCAGCTGTAGCCCACGTACCGCACGCCACCGCCAAGACGCAGCCCGTCCAGGGCGCCTTGGCGGAAGTTGTAGTCGGACCACAGCGACGCCATATGCCGCGGCGCCTGGGTCGGTGAGTTGCCATTGTTGTCCAGGTCGGCGGCTACCAGGCTCGGCATCGCTTTGGAGTACTCGATGTCGGTGAAGGTGTAGCTACCCAACACCTTGAGGTTGTCGCTCACCTGCACATGCGCTTCCAGCTCTACACCCTGGGAACGAACCGCGCCGACTGGACGATAGAAGTCCTCGTTCGGTTGCTTGGACGCCAGGTTCTCCTGCTCGATGTGGAACACCGACGCCGTGAACAGATTGTCGGTACCGGGTGGCTGGTACTTGATACCGGTTTCCCACTGGGTGCCTTCGGTGGGTGCCAGGGGCTTGCCGTTCTGGTCGGAAACGCTGTTGGGGTTGAACGACTCGGAGTAGCTGATATACGGCGCGATGCCGTTGTCGAACACATACAGCACACCCGCCCGCCCGGTCAGCTTGGTCGGCGAATCGCTGACACGGCTGCCTTCGATGTCACGGTTTTCCTCGGAGGTCTTCACCCAGTCCTGACGAAGACCCAGCGAGAAGCGCCAGTTGTCCAGTTCAATCAGGTCCTGCATGTACACGCCGGTCTGCTGCAGGCGGCGCAGGTAGCGGTTCTCACCGAGGATCTGCAGGTCACCATTGCCATACTGCGGACTCCCGGCGTCCAGGCTGTTGACGGTGCCGTAGCGCCAGTCCACTCGGGCCTTGCGGCGCTGATAGTCGGCACCGGTAAGCAAGGTGTGCTTGGCCGAGCCGGTGAAGAATTCAGCCTGCAGCATATTGTCGACGATGAATGAATGCAGTCGCTCATCACCACCGGTATAGGCGCGGTTCATCTCGTTGGTAGCGGGGTCGGCCCAGCCGGCAAAGTAGACCTGGTCCATCGACACGTCTGAATCCTGGTAGCGGAAGTTCTGTCGTGCGGTGAAGACATCGTTGAAGCGATGCTCGAACTGATAGCTGAAGGACTGCTGAGTGCGCTCGTAATTGTCGCTGTCGGGCTCGCCCTCGAAGAAGTGATCGGACAGCCGCAGGCCATTGCGTGGATGCAGTGCGCCGTCTGCCGGCAGGGCGCCGTGATAGCCGCCGTTGGGGTCATGCTGCAGATAAGCCTGCAGGGTCAGTGAGGTGTCTTCACTGAAGTTGATACTGACTGAAGGCGCCAGTGCATAGCGCTCTTCCTTGTTGTGATCGAACTGGGTGTCGGAAGCATCGGCCAGGCCCGTCAGGCGATAGGCGATGCGCTTGTCATCATCCAGCGGGCCACTGAAGTCGAACCCGGCGCCCCGATGTCCTTGGGTCCCCACCGTCGCCTGCACCTGACGGAAGGTCTCATACAGTGGCTTCTTGCTGGTAAGGGCAACCAGGCCGCCCGGCGAACTGCGCCCATAGAGCACCGAGGAGGGGCCCTTGAGAATGTCGATGCGCTCGAGGAAATACGGGTCGACCTGCATGGTGCTGTAGGTGCCGTTGTCACCCATGGACTTCAACCCGTCCAGGTAGATGTTATCCACAGAACCATCGTTGAAGCCGCGCATGGCCACGTAGTCGTAGCGGTGCGTGGCGCCGTACGGGTTGGTCAGTACGCCAGGGGTGTAGCGCATGGCCTGCGCCACGGTCTGCGAGCCCTGGTCGTCCATCTGCTGGCGGGTGACTACCGAGACCGATTGTGACGTTTCCAGCAGGGCCATGCTGGTCTTGGTCGCTACCTGGCTGTGGGTCGCGTTGTAGCCTTCCATGCTACCCAGCGCGTTGCCCAGGGCAAACTCGCGCACCTCGGTAGTAGGGAGGGCCAGGGCAGCGTCCTGCGTCTGAGCATGCAATACATAGCTGCTGCCGTCCTGGCTGCTGGCTTCGAGCCCGGAGCCATTGAGCAACTGGCGCAAGGCCTGGTCGGCACTGTAGCTGCCCGATAGCCCGGGTGATTGCAGGCCTTCGGTCAACTGAGGCGTACTCGATAGTGTAATACCCGCCTGACGGGCGAACTGGTTGAGTACTTCGTTGAGCGAGCCAGCCGGGATGTTGTACTGCTGGCTCACACTACCGGCCTGTTCTGCCAGCGCCAGTGTAGGCAATGCAGCCACTCCCAGGGCCGTGCCGAGCAGGGCGGCGCGGATAGCGTTGCCCAGGGTGCCGCGGCAGGAAGAATCTAAGAAAGGTTGAAAATCATTCTTGCTGGTGGGCCGCAGCAAAGGCGAAACATTGCGCATGGAGAACATCCGTTGAGTCGGTAAGGGCAGAAGAGGTCGCTTACTGTCCTAGCCGGACTCGCGAGAAAAACCCGCCAGAAATGTCTGCAAAAAATCACGCCTGTCGTTCCAGGCGCACCCACCAGCGTGTCCGGTAACTGACTTTGACCGGTAACGTCTGGGGCAGCAGTTGCAACAGCTTGTCGGTGTCTTCCAGGCGGAACACCCCTGACAAGCGCAGATCGGCAATGTCATCGGCGCAGCCGAGCATGCCATGTCGGTACCGGCCTACCTCGGCGACAAAATCGGCGAGGCGCATATCGCGGGTCACGATCAGGCCTTCGGCCCAGGCCCCGGCATCCATGTCCAAATGCTGGAGCAGGCTGACGCCCTGGGCATCGACTCGCAGTGACTGGCCTGTGCTGAACCATTGCAGCGTCCCAGGTGCATGCACCGCCACGCTGCCCTGGCTGACGCTCACCCTTGTGCAGTCCGGCTCCTGGCGTACCACGAAGCGGCCATCGAAGCCTTCGAGCAGGGTGTGAGGTGTTTGTAACAACAGTGGACGGCCGGCCACATTGGTCGTGTCATTGGCGCAGGTCAGCATCATTTCGCCGCGCTTGAGGCGGATCAGGCGCTGCTTGCTGTTGAAGGCCAGGTCGACGGCGCTGTCGGTGTTCAGTTGCAGTACAGAGCCATCGGGCAGGCGGAAGCTGCGGCGTTCACCCGTGCCGCTGGCAAAGTCTGACGTCCAGTTATCGAGGGCCCGGAAATCCTTGCCCAGCCAGGCGGCGGAACCGAGTACTACGGCGCCACTGAGCAGCTTCAGCGCCTGACGTCGATGCAGACGCTGGTTGCTGTTTTCCAGCGTCTGCAAAGCGACTCCGGCACCGGGTAGCGAGCGCAGGTTCAACTCCCGGTGCAATGACTGCACCCGTTGCCAGGCAAGCTCATGCTCCTGATGCGCCGCGCGCCAGTGTTCACACTGTTGCAGCAGGTGAGGGTTATTGCCGTTTTCGCGCAGTTTGAGCATCCAGTGAATGGCTTGCTTGACCACCCGGGGCGCGGGATTCAGAACGCTCATTGCCGTTTAATCCTGCGACTCATAACGCAGCAGATAACAGTGATACAGCGCATCGGCCACATAACGCTCTACCGAGCGCAGGGATACGCCCATCTGCTCGGCGATCTCCTTGTGCGTCAGCCCTTCACACTGGGCGAGCAGAAATGCCCGTCGGACCTTGGGCTTGAGCCCGTCGAGCATCAGCGCGATGCGTTCGAGCAACTCCAGGAGTAGCTCACGGGTTTCGACCGATGGGACATCTGCCTCAGGCAGATGCGCCAGGGCTTCAAGGTAGGCCCGCTGGAGCTCTTCACGGCGCCAATGATCAATCACCAGGCCCCGGGCGATCGTGCGCAGGAATGCTCGCGGGGCAGTCAGTTCAAACTGCTCGCTGCGTTGCAACAGGCGCACGAAGGTGTCCTGGGCGAGGTCCGCTGCATCGGCGGCATTCCCCAGCTTGCTGCGCAGCCAGGTGTTCAACCAACTGTGGTGATGACTGTAAAGCGAATGCACGGACGCTTGAGGGGACATGTAGGTGCGCTGCTGGAGGGGTCACAAATGATAATTAGTCGCATTGTTGGGGCGCCGGGAATATTTTGCAACTTTTCTCGAACAGCGCTTCGCTGGGAAGTCGCAGCCTCTGCTACCGGGCTGCAATCTACTGTGCAACCGTCGCCATGTACGACTGCTTCGCGACCGATCGCAGCCTGGTGGCAGCGGCAACCAAGCGGAGGGTGTGATTGGGGTTATTCGGCGGTTCGGCTGTTGAGGTAGGCCTTGATGGTGATTTCGGCCTTGTTCAAGTGACGCTCGAGAATATGGATGGCGTCCTCGACCGACTTGTCGCTGGCGGCGTCCACCAGCGCGTTATGGTCATCCTGGGTCAGCTTGCCCAGGCCCATGGAAGACAAGTGAAACCGCAGGAAGCGCTCTTCTTCGTTGAGTTCGATCTCAATCAGGCGCAGCAGTTTCTTGTTGCTGGCCTTGCTGTACAGGCACATGTGAAACAGGCGATTGAGCCGACCAATCTCGGCATGGCGGGTTTCGTTTTCCAATTGCGCGATATAGCTGCGGGCCAGGGTTATGTCTTCTGGCCCAAGCCGCGGGACCGACTGGCGCAGGGCTTCGGACTCCAGGATCACCCGAAGGGCGTAGGTGTCCATGGCATCTTCACCGATCAGCGGTGCGACCACGGCCCCCTTGTGCGCCACCACCTGCAACAGCGACTGTGCTTCAAGCTGGCGCAGCGCTTCGCGCACCGGCATCCGGCTAACGCCGAACAAGGTGGCCAGCTCCTGTTGACGCAGGGCCTGGCCGGGTACCAGGCGGCCATCGAGAATAGCGCTGCGCAACCGCTCTTCAATCACACTACGAGCCAGGTGCGGAGGCACTTGCTCGCCGCCCAGTATTTCGCTCAGAGGTCTGGATTTATCGGTCACGCTTTACGCTGCCCTTGTGTGGAGGCGTGCTCGGAATTGGATCCAATCACACTAGTTAGAGGATGAGTGCATGTCAAACCGCGGGGGACGGGCGTCCAACGTTGCCGGCAGGCCACGGCCGCGGCGGTACTTGCTATCGTGAATGAAGTTTTTCCCCAAGGGAAGCTGCGCCGACAGAGCGGCTGGCCAAGACTATGCCGCAGGCCAGCAAGGGGGGGTGGCGCAATGATTGTAAGGTGCCATTGTTTTTTAATGGACAAGGCCGCACCATCGGTGCTTTTCCACGAGTCTGCGCGGGTTCTCGCAGTGGCGAAACGTTGGGCTGTTCACTTGACCATGCGCCGGCTGGGGCTTGCCGTTGTGCTCGGCTGCCTGCTGCTGGGCAGCTTGCAGGCCGATTGGGACTTCTCCCAGATCAGCCGTCGCGCCCAGTCCCTGTACGGGCCAATGGGGGCGGGACAAGGTCGTATCGATGCCTGGCAGAACCTGCTGACCGCGCAGAAGCAGGGCAGCGAGGCCGAACAGCTCAAGCGGGTCAATCTGTTCTTCAACCACCAGTTGCGCTATGTCGAAGACATCGACCTGTGGCGTGAGGTCGACTACTGGGCAACGCCCATACAGTCCCTGATCAAGGGGCAGGGCGATTGCGAAGACTATGCTATCGCCAAGTACTTCAGCCTGCGGCGCATGGGCGTACCAGCAGAAAAGCTGCGCATCACCTACGTCAAGGCGCTGCGTCAGAACCGCGCGCACATGGTCTTGACCTACTATTCGAGCCCCAACGCCATGCCGTTGGTACTCGACAGCCTGATGGACGCGATCAAGCCCGCCAGTGAGCGTACCGACCTGCTGCCGGTCTATTCCTTCAATGGTGAAGGGTTGTGGCTGACGGGGGCAGGGGGTAACAAAAAGGTCGGCGACACGAAACGCTTGTCGCGCTGGCAGGATCTACTGAAAAAGATGCAGGCCGAAGGTTTCCCGGCCGAGCCGGTTTACTAAAGGAGCACAGATGTCACTGTTCAAACAATTGCTGCTTGCCATCTGCCTGTTCCTGGTAGTCGCTTTCAGCGGCAGCTTCATGGTCAGCCTGGAGAGCTCGCGCAGCCAATACGTCAACCAGTTGCGCTCTCACGCCCAGGATGCGGCCACCGCCCTGGCATTGTCGCTGACCCCGAATATCGACGACCCGGCGATGGTCGAGCTGATGGTCAGCTCGATCTTCGACAGTGGTTATTACTCAAGCATCAAGGTCATCGACCTGGGTTCCAACGCCGTGCTGGTGGAGCGTCACGCTGAGGCGGATGCGGCCAGCGTGCCGGCCTGGTTCATTAGACTGATCGGCCTTGAGCCCGCCGGAGGTGACGCCATCGTCAGCCGCGGCTGGCAGCAGGCGGCACGGGTCGAGGTGGTCAGCCACCCGATGTTCGCCCTGGCCAAGCTCTGGCAAAGCGCCCTGGGCAGCCTGGGCTGGTTGCTGCTGTGCGGGGCGTTGAGCGCCGTGCTGGGCGCCCTGTTGCTGCGGCGCCAGCTCAAACCGCTGGACTATATGGTGGAGCAGTCGCATGCCATTGCCCGCCGGGAGTTTCTCAGCCTGCCTGACTTGCCGACCACCCCTGAACTTCGCCGGGTGGTCCAGGCCATGAACCAGATGGTCGAGAAGCTCAAGGCACTGTTCAAGGTACAGGCCGAGCGCAGCGAGAAGCTACGGGTCGAGTCCTACCAGGACAGCCTGACCGGCCTTGCCAACCGTCGCTATTTCGAGATGCAGCTCAACGCCCAGGTCAGCAACATCGAAGAAGCCCGCCCAGGTTACCTGTTGCTATTGCGGGTCAAGGACCTGGCCGGGCTCAACCAGCGCCTGGGTGGCCAGCGCACCGACCAGTTGCTCCAGGCGGTCGGGCAGCAACTACAACGCACCTGCGCCAACTACCCGGAAACCAACAACCTCATCACCCGTAGCCGTGGCGGCGAGTTCGCGGTGCTGGCGCCGGGGCTGGTGCATGAAGAGGCGGTGCAATTGGCCCAGGCCCTGGAAGTGACGCTGCAGAGCCTGGCCGACACTGGCGCTACCGATGTCACCCCGGTCGCCTGCATCGGCATGGCGCCCTACAGCCCGGGCGATTCGCCGCAGGCATTGCTGAAGCTGGCCGATGAAGCCCTGGCCCGGGCCGAGAGCCAGGTGGAACCGGGCTGGGTATGTCTTGAGCAAGGTACCGCGCCGCAGGCCGGCGATACCCATCACGCCTGGCATACGTTGTTGGACGAGGCGCTGCAGCAAGGGCGATTCGAGTTGTTCTTCCAGCCGGTGGTGGACTGCAATGCACCGGATAAGGTGCTGCACTACAAGGTGATCTCGCGGGTGCTCGACGCCGAAGGCCAGGCCATTGCCGCCGGGCGCTTCCTGCCCTGGCTGGAGCGCTTTGGCTGGTCGGCACGGCTCGACGTGCTGATGCTCGAAAAGGTGCTCAAGCACCTGCAGACTCACACCGAAGCGCTGGCGCTGAACTTGTCGGCGGCCACCCTGGCCGATCCCAAGGCATTGCAGCGCATCTATGAACTGCTCGGCCAGCAACCCTCGTTGGGCCCGCGGCTGACCCTGGAAATTGGTGAAGAGCAGTTGCCCGAGCAAGCGGTGCTGGAGCAGTTGACCCGGCGCTTGCGCACACTGGGTTACAGCTTGAGCCTGCAGCGTTTTGGTGGTCGCTTCAGCATGATCGGCAACCTGGCCCACCTGGGGCTGGCGTACCTGAAGATCGACGGCAGCTATATTCGCGCCATCGACCAGGAACGCCACAAACGTCTGTTCATCGAGGCGATCCAGCGCGCCGCGCACAGCATCGACCTACCGCTGATTGCCGAGCGAGTAGAAACCGAGGGAGAGCTCAAGGTGCTGCGTGAGATGGGTATCCAGGGCGTTCAGGGACGATTGGTGGGTGAGCCCGCGCCCTGGCGCTAAACAGGCTGAGCGGGCCTGAGGGAGGCCCGCAGCGATCAGATCAGACCGCTTTCCTCGCTGTCATCGATCAGGTTGTTCAGGCCACCCAGGGCTTCACGCGCACTGGATCGGTTGAGCAACTTGGCCTGCGCACCGGCTGGCAGGTCGGTAATGCTGATCACGCCTTTGGTGGTCAGCACTTCGATCAAATCTTCAAGCACCCGGATCATGTCCAGGTCGCTTTGCTTGAGTTGCTTGAGGCTGTTCTCGACAACATCGTCGGCGAACCATTCCTGAACCTCGGCGTGGTCGGCCGGCAACTCCTCCGTGTACCCATCGAAGGCCGCGGCTTCTACCCGAAGCAGCTGACCTAGTGCATCGCGTTGCACGTAGAACATGGGGTATCCCTCGTCAAATTGAGTCCGTATCCGCAGTCAGCAGCATAGGCCAAGCTCGCCGGGCTGTGGGCCCGGCGAGCGAGTATGCAATGTGAATACGGTACTGGCAAAGCCCTGGCGCTGCGGTAGCCAGGCATCGGCTACCGCAGGTTCAGTCATCAGCTGTTGGAGTGGTCGATCTTGATGGTCGGGTCAGCGCCGGTCACCAGCGAGTTGATCGTGGTGTTGGCCCAGTTGACGCCTTCCAGCTTGATCGTCACGTCGGCATTGGCCAGGCCACCAGCAGCGTTGAGCTTGCCTTCGGAGCTGACCTGCAGGGTCGACTCGCCGTTGACCGTGGTGATCTTCAGGAAGTTGTCGATGGTGCTGACCTTCTCGCCCTGGAGCAGGTCGCTCAGGTCCAGACGGTCACCTTCGGCAGGCTTGAAGTCCTTGATCACATCCTTGCCCGTATCGCCGGCTTTCCACACGAAGGTATCGGCATTACCGCCACCGATGAGGGTGTCGTCACCTTTGCCGCCGAAGAGGATGTCATTGCCCTCACCGCCGAGAAGGGTGTCGTTGCCCTCGCCACCGATCAGCGTGTCCTTGCCGCTGCCGCCCAGCAGGATGTCATTGCCCTTGCCGCCATCGAGGTAGTCGTCGCCACCCTGGCCGAAGAGAATGTCATTGCCGTCGCCGCCCAGCAGAGTATCGGCACCGTCGTTGGTACGAGAGATGTCGAACTCGCTGACGTGCTCGGCGATGTACTGGTGCAGCACACGGCCGTCGACATCACCCAACTGCACACCCAGCTTGCCTGCCACATAAGCCTGCATGGCCTCGACGCCGTTACCGGCAATGCCATCGAAGCTGACCAGGTCGCCGAACAGGATGTCATGACCATCGCCACCGCCGACCGCATCGTTGCCCGGTTTGGTTGCTTCGGTGTGGCCAAGAATAGCTTCGGCCAGCTTGCTCGGGTCGATGTTGGTCTGCGGCTTGCCATCGGTGTCGTATGGCTTCAGGTCATTGGCATTAACACCATTGTTGAGACCGATCGCTTCAACAGTCGAGTGCTTGGATAGCAACAGGAACGATTCTTTGGTGTTACTGGTGACGTACCAGCTGCTGGAGCTTGAATACGACAGCTCGTAAGTACCGTCACCTTGAGCGTGAAGCTCACCAGAGGCGTAGTTGTCGTCGTACCAGTAGCGGCCAGACTTGTACTCGGCCGTGAGGTAACCGTTCTTGTTGATGCTGATCCGGTTGTTGTTACCCACCGCGTAGTTGGAGATCACATCGCCAAGCTTGTAGTTCAATTCTGCCAACACACCGTCCATCGTGTAATTGGAACCGGTGAAGGTCGGGTTACCTTTCTCGCCAGTCTGGTAGATGTTCGGCTGACCGTCGGTGATGAAGAACGTCTGATTATCACCGGTGCTGCCTGCATCCTTGAGGTTCTGGAACCAGTTGGCGGTGGTTTTGAACGCATCCTCGTAGTTGGTTCCGCCACCCGCTCTGAACTTGTCCAGCGCCGCTTGCAGTGTCTTCAGCGCATCCTGATCGGCCAGGTTGACCGACACAGTGGCATTGACGTTCGCGGAGAAGTCCACCAGCAGAATGTTCACCGTACCTGACTGCGCACCTTTGACACTGTTGGCCAGGGTGTTGAACACCGACTCCAGGGATTTTCTCGCAGCGTTGACGCCCGAGGTTTCCATGCTGCCCGATGTATCGACAATGAACGCGAGGTTGTAATCCTGACCAGGCGTCACGTGCAGACCGCTGACGTCGGCAACGACGATGTCGTTGGCAGTACCAAAGTCTACCGTATCGTCTTCAGCCGTCAGGTTACCGGTGGTGTAGGTATCCGGGTAAACGGTGACAGTGATCTTGCCTGGAGTGGAGGCAGTATCGTTGTTGGCCTTCTCGGTCGCAGTCGCGGTAACGGTGACGTCAAACTGGCCGTGGTAGTACGCCGGCGGTTTGATGCTCAGGCCGTTCAGGTTCCAGCCGGTGACATCCACCTCAGTCTTGCCGACAGTGATGGTGTGGCCTGCGCCATCGCTCAGCACCGAGCCTTCCGGAATACCGCCCAGCTTGACACTGAGTTTTTCCGAGCCATCGGTGTCGACCAGGTTGGACGAGATACCCACCAGCTTGACGGTGCCGTTCTCGGCGCCCTCATTGAGCTTGTAACCCTGGTAGTAACCTTCGCCGTTGCTGCCATGGAGCTCGCCGACGGTCACGCCAGCGTTGGTCAGGTCGTTGACACTTGGGTACATCGGGATGTTGGTGTTGCTCAGGTCAACCGGCGTGCTGCCGTTGACCGACAGGTTGACGTCGAAGCTGCCCGGGCCGCTCTGGTTGGCGTGGTAGATATCCAGGGTGTAGTAACCGCTGATCGTCGGCGTGAACGAGCCGCTGATCGCGCCGCCGGCACCCCAGGTGGCCGAAGCCACGTTCTTGCCGCCAATGGTGATCAACAGGCTGTCGTCACCGATCCCTCTGAAGCTGTAGGTCTTGCCGGCTTCCAGGAAGATCAGGCCAGAGGTCTTCGAGCCCGAGCCACCGGTCACACTGCCGTCGGACTGGGCATTGGTCACCGTCGAGCTGCTGTTCGGATTGCCGGACTTGTCGAAGACATTCTTCAACGCATCACCGGTAATGCCGTTGCCGTTGGTACCCAGGCCGGTAAGGCTGTTCCAGGTTTCCTTGATCAGCCCGACCGAGTTCACGCTGTTGCTGCCAATATTCAGGGTTGGAGCATCGGCAACAGGAATGATATCAACCTTCAGCGTTGCCTCGTTGCCATTGCCCTGGCCGTCGGTTGGCTTGAACTGGATCTGCGCATAGTCGGACTTCTGATCACCCACACCGCTGGTATTGGCATTGATGCCCGACTCGTTCAGGTCCGGTACGAACTTCAGCTTGCCGGCATCGATATCGGCCTTGCTGAAGACCTTGCCAGCATCGACGTCAGCCTTGGTCAGGGTTTTCCAGGTGTTGCCTTCCTTGTACTGCAGCACGCCGTCGGCAGGCAGCTTGGTGATGGTCAGGCCCAGGTTGGCGGCAGGGGTATCGGCATCGGAGATACCGAAGTTGGCCCAGGTAAGCACCAGGTCGGTGTCCTCGGTCCCGGTTACAGCACCGCCGGCGGCCACTGGCGCCTCGTTGCTCAGGATAGTGGTGTCGACGAAGCTATTGCCCCCGACCTCCAACTTCTCGAAGTTGCCACCGGTAGCCCCGGTGATCTGCACCCTGAAGCTTTCCGCGCTTTCAGCGAGGTTGTCACGCAGGATTGGCACATTGAAGTTAACGCTGCTGCTGCCTTTCGGGATCGTCACAGTGGTGACGCCGTTGAAGTCGGAGCCATTCTCGGCCTTGCCGGAGTAATGCAGTGTGATAGTGACGTCCGCTTCCGCCTTGTTGGACAGCGTCAAGGTGTAGGTGGCGTTCTCACCCTCGGCAACCGACGTGGTACCGGTAATGCCGACAGTCGTGGTGTTGATGGTGTCGCTCACGTGGGTGACGGCCGGCTTGTCGCTGATGTCCAGTTTTTCGAAGTTGCCGCCGGTGGCGCCAGTGATGGTTTCACTGATGTCGCCCGCGTCGATGTACACGTCATCGCTCGGTGCATCGATAGTGATGCTGCCGCTGGTTTTGTCCGCACCGATGATGATGGTCTTGCCATTGCTCAAGGTCACGGTCACCGCGGTGCCTGCCGGATTGCTCAGGGTGGCGGTGTAGGTGATCTTGCCACCTTCATCGACCGACGGAGTGGCCGTCAGTTTCAGGGTGGTGGTGTCGATGGTGTCGGTCACTTTGGTTACAGCGGTGGTGCCGTCGATTACCAGGCTCTCGAAGTCGCCTCCGTTAGTGCCAGTAATTTTCGCACCGACATTGCCCTCGTCGATGTACACGTCATCGCCCGGTGCATCAATGGTGACGGTACCAGTAGTCTTGCCCGCTTCAATGGTAATGGTCTTGCCATTGTCCAGGGTGATGGTCATGTCGGTACCGGCCTTGTTGGTCAAGGTGGCGGTGTAAGTGATCTTGCCACCTTCGTCGACCGACGGGGTCGCGGTCAGCTTGAGGCCGGTAGTGTCTTCGGTACCTGGGCCATCAGTGACGGTGACGTTGGTTTCGCCCGAGGCTTCGAGTTTCTCGAAGTTGCCGCCGCTGAAGTCCTTGATGCTGTTGGTCAGATCAAGGTTGGTTTCATGGACGTTGTTCGGCGCGGTGTCTTGCACGGTGCCGGTGGTTTCACCGACGGCGATGGTGATCTGCTGGCCATTGGCGAGGTTGATCACCAGTGGTTTTTCAGTCACGGCCGAGCTGAC
>NZ_AUED01000032.1 GCF_000425805.1 Pseudomonas vranovensis DSM 16006 | reverse complement strand
TTTCAACCAGACGCTTGACAGCGGTGGTACCCATTTCGTTGTCGTCTTTGCCTTCCAGCGCCATACGAGCCGAACCGATGATGATCGGAGTGTCGTCGCCTGGGAAGTCGTAGGTGGACAGCAGGTCGCGAACTTCCATCTCGACCAGTTCCAGCAGCTCAGCGTCGTCTACCAGGTCAGCCTTGTTCAGGAAGACCACGATGTACGGAACGCCAACCTGACGGGACAGCAGGATGTGCTCACGGGTTTGCGGCATCGGACCATCAGCGGCCGAGCAAACCAGGATCGCGCCGTCCATCTGGGCAGCACCGGTGATCATGTTCTTCACGTAGTCAGCGTGACCTGGGCAGTCAACGTGAGCGTAGTGACGAATGTTCGAGTTGTACTCGACGTGCGCGGTGTTGATGGTGATACCGCGAGCTTTCTCTTCTGGAGCGCTGTCGATCTTGTCGAATTCGACGACGGCCGAACCGAAAACTTCGGAGCAGACGCGAGTCAGAGCTGCGGTCAGAGTGGTTTTACCGTGGTCAACGTGACCGATGGTGCCAACGTTGACGTGCGGAAGGGAACGATCAAATTTTTCTTTAGCCACGACAGTGAACCTCTTGCCTAAAGGGCTGGATTAGCCTTGTTTTTTAACGAGTGCTTCGACGATATTCGACGGAGCTTCGGCGTATTTGGAGAATTCCATGGAGTAGCTCGCGCGACCCTGAGACATGGAACGAACGTCGGTTGCATAACCGAACATCTCTCCGAGCGGAACTTCAGCACGGACAACCTTGCCGGACACCGAATCTTCCATACCCTGGATCAGACCACGACGACGGTTCAGGTCACCCATCACGTCACCCATGTAGTCCTCAGGGGTCACAACTTCTACCTTCATGATCGGCTCAAGCACTTTGCCGCCGCCTTTGGCAGCCAGCTGCTTGGTCGCCATGGAGGCCGCCACCTTGAACGCCATCTCGTTGGAGTCGACGTCGTGGTAGGAACCATCAAACACGGTTGCCTTCAGGCCGATCAGCGGATAGCCGGCAACAATGCCGTTCTTCATCTGCTCTTCGATACCCTTCTGGATCGCCGGGATGTATTCCTTAGGAACCACACCACCTACAACCTCGTTGGTGAATTCCAGGCCTTCGGTGATGTTGCCCTGCGCGTCCACTGTTGGCTGCGAGAAGCGGATCCAGCAGTGACCGAACTGACCGCGACCACCGGACTGACGAACGAACTTACCTTCGATTTCGACGTTGTCTTTGGTGATCTGCTCGCGGTAGGAAACCTGCGGCTTACCGATGTTGGCTTCGACGTTGAACTCGCGCTTCATGCGGTCAACGAGGATGTCCAGGTGAAGCTCGCCCATACCCGAGATGATGGTCTGGCCGGTTTCTTCGTCGGTCTTGACACGGAACGACGGGTCTTCCTGGGCCAACTTGCCCAGTGCGATACCCATCTTCTCCTGGTCTTGCTTGGTCTTCGGCTCAACAGCTACCGAGATCACAGGCTCCGGGAAGTCCATACGCTCGAGGATGATCGGCTTGTCGGCGTTGCACAGAGTGTCACCAGTGGTGACGTCCTTCATGCCGATCAGAGCAGCGATGTCGCCTGCCAGTACTTCTTTGATTTCTTCACGCTGGTTGGCGTGCATCTGCACCATACGACCAACGCGCTCTTTCTTGCCCTTGACCGAGTTGATCACGGAGTCGCCAGACTGCAGCATGCCCGAGTAAACGCGCACGAAAGTCAGGGTACCCACGAACGGGTCGGTTGCAATTTTGAACGCCAGAGCCGAGAACGGCTCGTTGTCGTCTGCATGACGCTCGTCATAGTCAGCGTCAACCAGCTCTTCCTTCGGCTTCTCGATCAGATCTGGGTGGATACCCTTGATCGCAGGAATCTCGGTCGGAGCAGGCAGAAAGTCGATAACAGCATCGAGAACCAGGGGAACACCCTTGTTCTTGAAGGAGGAACCGCAGACGGCCGGAACGATCTCGCTGGCCAGGGTGCGCGCACGCAGACCGGCTTTGATTTCTTCGACGGTCAGCTCTTCGCCTTCCAGATACTTGTTCATCAGCTCTTCGCTGGACTCGGCAGCTGCTTCAACCATGTTGGAGCGCCACTCTTGAGCCAGCTCCAGCATATCGGCAGGAATTTCTTCCTCGCGATAAGTGGTGCCTTTGTCGTCATCGTTCCAGTAGATAGCCTTCATTTTGATCAGGTCAACCTGACCCTGGAAGTTATCTTCCGAACCGATAGCCAGCTGAACAGGAACCGGGGTGTGACCCAGACGGTTCTTGATCTGACCTACGACGCGCAGGAAGTTGGCGCCTGCACGGTCCATCTTGTTCACGTAGACGACACGTGGAACACCGTACTTGTTGGCCTGACGCCATACGGTTTCGGACTGCGGCTCAACGCCGGATGTGCCACAGAACACAACGACCGCGCCGTCGAGTACACGCAGCGAACGCTCTACTTCAATGGTGAAGTCAACGTGGCCGGGGGTATCGATGACGTTTACGCGATAGTTGTCATACTGGCCACGGGAGCCTTGCCAGAAGGTGGTCACAGCAGCGGAGGTAATGGTAATACCCCGCTCCTGCTCCTGCACCATCCAGTCGGTGGTCGCGGCGCCATCATGCACCTCGCCCATCTTGTGGCTCAGACCTGTGTAAAACAGGATCCGCTCGGTAGTGGTAGTTTTGCCCGCGTCAACGTGCGCGCAAATACCAATGTTACGGTAGCGGTTGATTGGTGTAGTACGAGCCATAGAGCCCTCGCAAAAATAGTGATGCCTGAATTAGAAGCGGTAGTGCGAGAACGCTTTGTTGGCTTCGGCCATACGGTGTACGTCTTCACGCTTCTTGACTGCAGCACCTTTGCCTTCAGCAGCATCCAGCAGCTCGCCAGCCAGGCGCAGAGCCATGGACTTCTCGCCACGCTTGCGGGCGTAGTCTACCAACCAGCGCATTGCCAAGGCATTACGACGGGATGGACGAACTTCAACAGGGACCTGGTAAGTGGCACCGCCAACACGGCGCGACTTAACTTCGACCAGCGGAGCGATGGCGTCGAGAGCTTTCTCGAAGATTTCCAGGGGATCGCTGTTCTTGCGTTCTTTAACCTTGTCCAGTGCACCGTAAACGATACGCTCGGCAACGGCTTTTTTGCCGCTTTCCATTACGTGGTTCATGAACTTGGCGAGGATCTGGCTTCCGTATTTTGGATCGTCCAGAATCTCACGCTTGGCTGCTACACGACGTCTTGGCATTGATAAGCCCTCAAACGGTCTTCAGGTTAGCCCGGGACAGTGAACCCAAAGGGTGCGTGCCCGACCTTACTCTTATCGACTCAATAAAATAAATAACTGCAAACAGCTACAAACGGCCGATTACTTCGGACGCTTGGTACCGTACTTCGAACGACCTTGGTTACGACCTTTAACACCGGAGGTATCCAGGGAGCCGCGAACGGTGTGGTAACGAACACCTGGCAAGTCTTTTACACGACCGCCACGGATCAGTACGACACTGTGCTCTTGCAGGTTGTGGCCTTCACCACCGATGTACGAGGAAACCTCGAAACCGTTGGTCAGACGCACACGGCATACTTTACGCAGTGCCGAGTTAGGTTTTTTCGGCGTAGTGGTGTACACACGGGTGCACACGCCACGACGTTGCGGGCAGTTCTGCAGCGCAGGAACGTCGGATTTCTCGACGATACGCTTACGCGGCTGACGTACCAGCTGGTTGATAGTTGCCATCTACTAGCTCCACTGTTGTCTTGCGACGCTATTGTCTTGCAAGAAAAGCAAAAATTGGCAGGACGAAGTCCCACCAAATTTAGGGGTACAAGAGTCTAAAGAGGATCTTGTCCCCAGTCAAGACGAGGCCCCAGCCTCCCTCCTCCGGTCATCGGCAACATTTTATGTCGTCAATGACCAGATCGGGTAAACCAGGGCCCTGCCTTACTTTCAGTTACCGCTGGAGTTCAACGCTTCGGTCAGTGCGGCTTCCACCTCACTGGCACTTACGCGTAGCGGTTTGTCGGCATCACGGCGACGCTTACGCTCGCTGTGGTATGCCAGACCGGTACCGGCCGGGATCAAACGACCCACGACCACGTTTTCTTTCAGGCCGCGCAGGTAATCGCGCTTGCCGGTTACCGCCGCTTCGGTCAGAACACGGGTGGTCTCCTGGAAGGAGGCCGCCGAGATGAACGATTCGGTGGACAGCGAGGCCTTGGTGATACCCAGCAGTACACGAGTGAACTTGGAGACAAACTTGTCTTCAGCGCTGAGGCGCTCGTTCTCTACCAGTACCTGGGTCAGCTCCATCTGGTCGCCCTTGATGAAGCTGGAATCGCCCGACTCAGCAATCTCGACCTTGCGCAGCATCTGACGCAGGATGGTTTCGATGTGCTTGTCGTTGATCTTCACGCCTTGCAGGCGGTAAACGTCCTGAATCTCGTTGACGATGTATTTGGCCAGCGCGCTAACACCCAGCAGACGCAGGATGTCGTGCGGATCGCTAGGACCGTCGGAGATAACTTCGCCGCGGTTCACTTGTTCGCCTTCAAAGACGTTCAGGTGACGCCACTTCGGAATCAGCTCTTCATACGGATCACTTCCGTCGTTCGGTGTAATGACCAGGCGGCGCTTGCCCTTGGTTTCTTTACCGAACGCGATGGTGCCGCTGACTTCAGCCAGAATCGAGGCTTCTTTCGGACGACGGGCTTCGAACAAGTCGGCAACCCGAGGCAGACCACCGGTGATGTCACGGGTCTTCGACGTTTCTTGCGGGATACGCGCGATAACGTCACCGACACCGATCTGGGCACCGTCAGCCACACCCACCAGGGCGTTGGCCGGCAAGAAGTACTGTGCTGGCACGTCGGTACCCGGCAGCAGCAGATCTTTGCCATTGGCGTCGACCATCTTGATTGCAGGACGGATTTCCTTACCTGCAGCCGGACGGTCTTTGACGTCCAGAACTTCAATGTTGGTCAGACCCGTCAATTCGTCAGTCTGACGCTTGATGGTGATGCCTTCTTCCATGCCCACGAAGGTCACGGTACCTTTCATTTCGGTAACGATCGGGTGGGTGTGCGGGTCCCACTTGGCGACGATTGCGCCAGCATCGACCTTGTCGCCTTCCTTGACCGAAATCACCGCACCGTAAGGCAGCTTGTAACGCTCACGCTCACGACCGAATTCGTCGGCAATCGCCAACTCGCCGGAACGCGACACCGCAACCAGGTTACCGTCGGCGCGCTCAACCTGCTTCAAGTTATGCAGACGAACCATACCGCCGTTCTTCACCTGGACGCTGTCGGCAGCAGAGGTCCGGCTTGCAGCACCACCGATGTGGAACGTACGCATGGTCAGCTGGGTACCCGGCTCACCGATCGACTGTGCAGCGATAACACCGACAGCTTCACCGATGTTCACCTGGTGACCGCGAGCCAAGTCACGACCGTAGCACTTGGCGCAGATGCCGTAGCGGGTTTCGCAGCTGATCGGCGAACGCACGATCACTTCGTCGATGCTGTTCAGCTCGATGAACTCAACCCACTTCTCGTCGACCAGGGTACCAGCCGGAACGATAACGTCGTCAGTGCCTGGCTTGAACACGTCACGGGCGATAACTCGACCCAGTACTCGCTCACCCAGAGGCTCTACTACGTCGCCGCCTTCAATGTGCGGCGTCATCAGCAGGCCTTGCTCGGTGCCACAGTCGATCTCGGTAACTACCAGATCCTGGGCAACGTCGACCAGTCGACGAGTCAGGTAACCGGAGTTAGCCGTCTTCAACGCGGTATCCGCAAGACCCTTACGAGCACCGTGAGTCGAGATGAAGTACTGGAGTACGCTCAGACCTTCACGGAAGTTCGCGGTGATCGGCGTCTCGATGATCGAGCCGTCCGGCTTGGCCATCAGGCCACGCATACCGGCCAGCTGACGAATCTGAGCTGCCGAACCCCGGGCACCGGAGTCAGCCATCATGTACATCGAGTTGAAGGACTCTTGCTCGACTTCATCGCCATTGCGGTCAATGACCTTCTCTTTCGAGAGGTTGGCCATCATCGCCTTGGAAACTTCGTCGTTCGCCTTGGACCACAAGTCGATGACTTTGTTGTACTTCTCGCCCTGGGTTACCAGGCCGGAGGCGTACTGGCTCTCAATCTCTTTCACTTCGTCGGTAGCAGTACCGATGATGCGGGCTTTTTCATCCGGGATAACGAAGTCGTTAACACCGATGGAAACGCCGGAGATGGTCGAGTAAGCGAAACCGGTGTACATCAGTTGGTCAGCGAAGATCACGGTCTCTTTCAGACCAACCACGCGGTAGCACTGGTTGATCAGCTTGGAGATGGCCTTCTTCTTCATTGGCTGGTTGACCACGTCGTACGACAGACCTGGTGGAACAACCTGGAACAGCAGAGCACGGCCGACAGTGGTGTCGACAATACGGGTGTTCTTGACGCTGCCGCCATCACGATCATTGACGGTTTCGTTGATACGAACCTTGATCTTGGCGTGCAGGGCCGCTTCGCCGGCGCGGAATACGCGGTCGACTTCCTGCAGGTCGGCGAATACGCGACCTTCGCCCTTGGCATTGATGGCTTCACGGGTCATGTAGTACAGACCCAGTACAACGTCCTGCGAAGGAACGATGATTGGCTCGCCGTTGGCTGGCGACAGGATGTTGTTGGTCGACATCATCAGCGCACGCGCTTCGAGCTGGGCTTCCAGCGTCAGCGGCACGTGAACGGCCATCTGGTCACCGTCGAAGTCGGCGTTGTACGCAGCACAGACCAGCGGGTGCAGCTGAATAGCCTTACCTTCGATCAGTACCGGTTCAAACGCCTGGATACCCAGACGGTGAAGGGTTGGTGCACGGTTGAGCAGCACGGGGTGTTCACGAATCACTTCGGCGAGAACGTCCCACACCTCTGGCAGCTCGCGCTCGACCATCTTCTTAGCAGCCTTGATGGTGGTCGCCAGTCCACGCATTTCCAGCTTGCCGAAAATGAACGGTTTGAACAGCTCGAGGGCCATCTTCTTCGGCAGACCGCACTGGTGCAGACGCAAGGTCGGACCAACGGTAATTACCGAACGACCAGAGTAGTCAACACGCTTACCGAGCAAGTTCTGACGGAAACGACCTTGCTTACCCTTGATCATGTCGGCCAAGGATTTCAGAGGACGCTTGTTGGAACCAGTGATGGCACGACCGCGACGGCCGTTATCGAGCAATGCGTCGACAGCTTCCTGGAGCATGCGCTTTTCGTTGCGCACGATGATGTCCGGCGCGGACAAGTCGAGCAGGCGCTTCAGACGGTTGTTACGGTTGATCACCCGACGATACAGGTCGTTCAGGTCGGAAGTCGCGAAGCGACCGCCGTCCAGCGGAACCAATGGACGCAGATCTGGCGGCAGAACCGGCAAAACGGTCAGGACCATCCACTCAGGCAGGTTGCCCGAACCCTGGAAGGCTTCCATCAGTTTCAGACGCTTGGACAGCTTCTTGATCTTGGTTTCCGAGTTGGTCTGCGGAATTTCTTCGCGCAGACGACCGATCTCGTGCTCAAGGTCGATAGCGTGCAGCAGCTCACGGACAGCCTCGGCACCCATACGGGCGTCGAAGTCATCACCGAACTCTTCCAGCGCTTCGAAGTACTGCTCATCGTTGAGCAGTTGGCCTTTTTCCAGCGTGGTCATGCCAGGGTCGATAACGACATAGCTCTCGAAGTAGAGAACACGTTCGATATCACGCAGGGTCATGTCCATCAGCAGGCCGATACGGGACGGCAGCGATTTCAGGAACCAGATATGGGCAACTGGAGAGGCCAGCTCGATGTGCGCCATGCGCTCACGACGAACTTTAGCCAGAGCGACTTCGACGCCGCACTTCTCACAGATAACGCCACGGTGCTTCAGGCGCTTGTACTTACCGCACAGGCACTCATAGTCCTTGACTGGGCCAAAGATCTTGGCGCAGAACAGGCCGTCACGCTCAGGCTTGAACGTACGGTAGTTGATGGTTTCCGGTTTTTTAACTTCACCGAACGACCACGAACGGATCATCTCAGGCGAGGCCAATCCGATACGGATGGCGTCGAACTCTTCGACTTGACCCTGGTTTTTCAGCAAATTCAGTAGGTCTTTCAAGGCCTTTCCTCCTGGCGGAGCAGGGAGCGGGCTTTTCAGCCGCGCTCCCGATTCGCGTCACGTGTTATTCGGTTTCCAGATCGATATCGATACCGAGCGAACGAATTTCTTTGATCAACACGTTGAAGGACTCGGGCATGCCCGGCTCCATACGGTGATCGCCGTCCACGATGTTTTTGTACATCTTGGTCCGACCGTTCACGTCGTCCGACTTCACTGTGAGCATTTCTTGCAGGGTGTATGCCGCGCCGTATGCTTCCAGCGCCCACACTTCCATCTCCCCGAAACGCTGACCACCGAACTGCGCCTTACCACCCAGCGGTTGCTGAGTAACCAGGCTGTAAGAACCAGTGGAACGCGCGTGCATTTTGTCGTCCACCAAGTGGTTCAGCTTGAGCATGTACATGTAACCAACGGTCACATGACGCTCGAACTTGTTGCCGGTACGACCATCGAACAGCTGCATCTGACCGCTTTCTGGCATGTCTGCCAGTTTCAGCATGGCCTTGATCTCGCTTTCCTTGGCGCCGTCGAAGACTGGAGTGGCCATAGGCACACCGCCTTTGAGGTTTTTCGCCAGATCCAGGATTTCCTGGTCGGAGAAGGTCTCGAGACTTTCCTGACGACCACCGATCTCGTTGTAGATCTCGGTGAGGAACTTGCGCAGTTCGATGACCTTGCGCTGCTCTTCAAGCATGCGGTTGATCTTCTCGCCCAGTCCTTTGGCTGCGAGGCCAAGGTGGGTTTCGAGGATCTGACCAACGTTCATACGCGATGGTACACCCAGCGGGTTGAGTACCACGTCAACTGGCGTACCGTTGGCGTCGTGCGGCATGTCTTCAACCGGCATGATCACCGAGACTACACCTTTGTTACCGTGACGACCGGCCATCTTGTCGCCCGGCTGGATGCGACGACGGATTGCCAGGTAGACCTTGACGATCTTCAGTACGCCCGGTGCCAGGTCATCGCCCTGCTGCAGCTTGCGCTTCTTGTCTTCGAACTTGTCGTCCAGCAGACGGCGACGATCAACGATGTAGGCCTGAGCCTTCTCAAGTTGTTCGTTCAGCGCGTCTTCGGCCATGCGCAGTTTGAACCACTGGCCGTGCTCCAGACCGTCCAGTACTTCGTTGGTGATGACAGTACCTTTCTTCAGGCCTGCACCACCGTCGACCACCTGTCCGTTCAAAGCAGAACGCAGACGCTCGAAGGTTGCACCTTCAACGATACGGAACTCTTCGTTCAGGTCCTTGCGGATCTCGTCAAGCTGCATCTTCTCGATGGACAGCGCGCGGCTATCGCGCTCAACACCGTCACGGGTGAAGACCTGTACGTCAATGACAGTACCTTTGGTGCCGGTCGGCACACGCAGGGAAGTGTCCTTAACATCGCTGGCTTTCTCACCGAAGATTGCACGCAGCAGCTTCTCTTCTGGAGTGAGCTGGGTTTCGCCTTTTGGCGTGACCTTGCCGACCAGAATGTCGCCCGCGCCAACTTCAGCACCCACGTAAACGATACCGGCTTCATCCAACTTGTTCAGCGCAGCTTCACCTACGTTCGGAATGTCCGCAGTGATTTCCTCTGGGCCGAGCTTGGTGTCACGGGCCACACAGGTCAGTTCCTGAATGTGGATCGTGGTGAACCGGTCTTCCTGAACCACACGCTCGGACAGGCAGATGGAGTCTTCGAAGTTAAAACCGTTCCAGGCCATGAACGCGATGCGCATGTTCTGACCCAGTGCCAGCTCACCCATATCGGTGGACGGGCCGTCAGCCATGATGTCGCTACGCTGGACCACATCACCTTTGCGCACCAGCGGACGCTGGTTGATGCAGGTGTTCTGGTTCGAGCGGGTGTATTTGGTCAGGTTGTAGATGTCGACACCAGCTTCGCCGGTTTCGACTTCATCATCAGCAACACGAACCACAATACGGCTGGCATCGACGGAGTCGATCACACCACCACGACGAGCCACGACGCAAACGCCGGAGTCACGGGCAACGTTGCGCTCCATGCCGGTACCGACCAGCGGCTTGTCGGCACGCAGGGTTGGTACAGCCTGACGCTGCATGTTCGACCCCATCAACGCACGGTTGGCGTCGTCGTGCTCGAGGAACGGAATCAGCGATGCTGCGACCGAAACTACCTGCTTCGGCGATACGTCCATCAAGGTGACGTCTTCTGGCGCCTTGACGGTGAATTCGTTCAGATGACGAACGGCTACCAGCTCGTCGATGAGTTGCTTCTTCTCGTTCATCGCGGCCGAAGCCTGTGCGATGACGTGATCCGCTTCCTCAATCGCCGACAGGAACACGATCTCGTCGGTAACCACACCCTCTTTCACCACTCGATACGGGCTTTCGAGGAAGCCGTACTGGTTGGTGCGGGCATAAGCTGCCAGGGAATTGATCAGACCGATGTTCGGACCTTCAGGGGTCTCGATCGGGCACACACGGCCGTAGTGGGTCGGGTGTACGTCGCGGACTTCGAAGCCTGCACGCTCACGGGTCAGACCGCCAGGGCCGAGTGCAGAGACACGACGCTTGTGGGTGATCTCGGAGAGCGGGTTGTTCTGGTCCATGAACTGCGAGAGCTGGCTGGAGCCGAAGAACTCTTTCACCGCCGCCGCAACCGGCTTGGCGTTGATCAGGTCCTGAGGCATCAGGCCTTCGCTTTCTGCCATCGACAGACGCTCTTTGACCGCGCGCTCTACACGCACCAGGCCAACTCGGAACTGGTTCTCGGCCATTTCGCCGACGCAACGTACGCGACGGTTACCCAGGTGGTCAATGTCGTCGACGATGCCCTTGCCGTTACGGATATCGACCAGGGTCTTGAGGACCTCGACGATGTCTTCCTTGCTCAGCACGCCCGAACCTTCGATCTCGGTTCGACCGATACGACGGTTGAACTTCATGCGACCGACGGCCGACAGGTCGTAACGCTCGGCGCTGAAGAACAGGTTATTGAACAGGGTCTCAGCGGCATCCTTGGTTGGCGGCTCGCCAGGACGCATCATCCGATAGATTTCGACCAGCGCTTCCAGCTGATTGCTGGTGGAGTCGATCTTCAGGGTATCGGAGATAAACGGACCGCAATCAATGTCGTTGGTGTACAGGGTCTCGATACGGACGACCTGAGCCTTGGCGATCTTGATCAGCAGTTCGGTGTTCAGCTCGGTGTTGCACTCGGCCAGGATCTCGCCGGTAGCCGGGTGAACGATGGCTTTGGCTGTGGTACGGCCCAGGACGTATTCCATAGGAACGTCCAGCTGCTTGACACCGGCCTTTTCCAGCTGGTTGATGTGGCGAGCGGTAATACGCCGACCCTGCTCGACAATCACCTTGCCGGTTTCGTCATGAATATCCATGACCGCAACTTCACCACGCAGGCGCTGAGGCACCAGCTCCAGGCTCAGTTTCTCGCCCGAGACGTGGAAAACGTTGGTGGTGTAGAAGGCATCCAGCACTTGTTCAGTGCTGTAACCCAGCGCGCGCAGCAGTACCGACGCAGGCAGTTTGCGACGACGGTCGATACGGACGAATACACAGTCTTTCGGATCGAATTCGAAGTCCAGCCACGAGCCACGGTAAGGAATGATCCGAGCCGAGTACAGCAGCTTGCCCGAGCTGTGCGTCTTGCCACGGTCGTGGTCGAAGAAAACACCTGGCGAACGGTGCAACTGGGAAACGATAACACGCTCGGTACCGTTGATTACGAAGGTACCGTTTTCAGTCATCAGGGGAATTTCACCCATGTAGACTTCTTGCTCTTTGATGTCCTTGATCGCTTTGTTCGACGATTCTTTGTCGAAAATGATCAGGCGTACCTTTACCCGCAGTGGTACGGCGTAGGTTACGCCGCGCAGTACGCATTCTTTGACATCAAAAGCTGGTTCGCCCAAACGATAGCCAACGTACTCCAGGGCAGCATTGCCGGAGTAGCTGATGATCGGGAAAACCGATTTGAAGGCCGCATGCAGGCCCACGTCGCGGAACTGATCTTTGGTCGCTCCCGCTTGCAAGAATTCACGATACGAATCCAGCTGGATGGCCAGGAGGTAAGGCACATCCATGACGTCCGGCAACTTGCTAAAGTCCTTGCGGATACGTTTTTTCTCAGTGTATGAGTAAGCCATCAGCGTTCCCCAGCTTGGTCACCTGCTTGTTTGGCTTCTCCCGACGGGAGCAGCCAGAAAATCGTGCAAACCCCTTGGTTTGCGCCACCATCATTGGTGGTTACAGCTCGTTATCGGCGCCGACCTAGTCAGCTGCCAATAACGGAAAAAGGCCGGTGGCAAGAGCCACCAGCCATCAGCCGTTTGCTTAGCGCTCGGGCTGGAGTCGCAAAGTCGAAATTACTTGAGTTCGACTTTAGCGCCTGCCTCTTCCAGCTTCTTCTTGGCGTCTTCAGCAGCTTCTTTCGAAACGCCTTCAGCGACAACCTGAGGAGCGCCGTCAACTTTCTCTTTGGCTTCTTTCAGGCCCAGACCGGTCAGTTCACGAACGGCCTTGATCACGTTGACTTTCTTCTCGCCGGCTTCAACCAGAACAACGTTGAATTCGGTTTGCTCTTCAACAACGGCAGCGGCAGCAGCTGGGCCAGCAGCGGCAACAGCAGCGGTAACGCCGAAGGTTTCTTCCATTGCTTTGATCAGCTCAACAACTTCCAGAACGGTTTTCTGGCCGATTGCTTCGATGATTTGCTCGTTAGTCAGAGACATGACTTAAATCCTGTATTGGGGTGACAGCCTACGCAGCTATCAAATTAAACGTATGATTTCGAAAGCGCTGACTGTGCCTTAGGCAGCAGTAGCTTCTTTCTGGTCGCGAATAGCTGCCAGAGTACGAGCCAGCTTGCTGGTAGCGCCTTGGATCACGCTCATCAGCTTCGCGATAGCTTCGTCGCGGGTCGGCAGGGTAGCCAACACGTCGATTTCGTTAGCGGCAAGGAACTTGCCGTCGAACGCAGCTGCCTTGATCTCGAACTTGTCCTGACCCTTGGCGAACTCTTTGAACAGACGAGCAGCAGCGCCCGGGTGTTCGTTGGAGAAAGCGATCAGGGTCGGGCCAGTGAAAGCGTCGTTGAGGACACTGAATTCAGTATCAGCAACAGCACGCTTGAGCAGGGTGTTACGTACAACACGCACGTATACACCAGCTTCACGAGCCTCTTTACGGAGTCCGGTCATTGCGCCTACAGTCACACCACGGGCATCAGCCACGACAGCGGACAGAGCGACTTTGGCAGCCTCGTTGACTTCAGCGACGATGGCCTTCTTGTCTTCGAGTTTAATTGCCACGGGTAAAACTCCTGCTTGTTACCGTTTCATCTGGCCGAAGCCGGATGTCGTTTTGGTGTCTGATTCGGTAAGGAACCGGGAGCACCATCTGCGTAGGCTTTAGGTTTAAGGCTTGCGCCGCCTACGGTCTTGGATAGCCCCCGCCAGGCAGGGACCCCAATTTTTTAAGCCGACGCGATCGCTCGCATCGACTTTTGTCTTACGCGTTCAGCGAGCTCTGGTCGATGACCAGACCTGGGCCCATAGTGGTGCTCAGGGTAACGCGCTTAACGTAGATACCTTTCGAGGAAGCCGGCTTGATACGCTTCAGATCAGCGATCAGAGCTTCAACGTTTTCCTTCAGCTTGCCAGCTTCAAAGCCAACCTTGCCAACGGAGGTGTGGATGATGCCGTTTTTGTCGGTGCGATAACGAACCTGACCAGCCTTGGCGTTTTTAACCGCGGTGGCTACGTCTGGAGTTACGGTACCAACTTTCGGGTTCGGCATCAGGCCGCGAGGACCCAGGACCTGACCCAACTGACCTACAACACGCATTGCGTCCGGGGAAGCAATTACGACGTCATAGTTCAGGTCGCCGCCTTTCATTTCGGCAGCCAGATCGTCCATACCTACACGGTCAGCGCCGGCAGCCAGAGCGGCCTCAGCAGCTGGACCCTGGGTGAAGACAGCAACACGTACGGTCTTGCCAGTGCCGTGTGGCAGCACAGTAGCGCTGCGAACGACCTGGTCGGATTTACGCGGGTCAACACCGAGGTTGACAGCAACGTCGAAGGATTCGCTGAACTTCACGGTGGAAAGTTCGGCCAGCAGTACTGCTGCATCTTCGAAGTTGTAGACTTTGCCAGCTTCGAGCTTCGAAGCAATGGCCTTTTGGCGCTTGGTCAGCTTAGCCATTACACACCCTCCACGTTGAGGCCCATGCTGCGAGCAGAACCGGCGATGGTACGCACGGCTGCTTCCATGTCAGCGGCAGTCAGATCAGCATTTTTGGTTTTTGCGATCTCTTCCAGCTGAGCACGAGTCACAGTACCGACTTTAACGGTGTTCGGACGTGCCGAACCGCTGGTCAGGCCAGCTGCTTTCTTCAGCAGAACCGAAGCAGGGGTGCTTTTGGTTTCGAAGGTGAAGCTGCGGTCACTGTAAACAGTGATGATCACAGGAGTCGGCAGGCCGGCTTCTTGACCCTGAGTACGGGCGTTGAAGGCCTTGCAGAACTCCATGATGTTCACACCATGTTGACCCAGTGCTGGACCAACGGGTGGGCTTGGGTTGGCCTGGCCGGCCTTTACTTGCAGCTTGATGTAAGCCTGAATCTTCTTAGCCATGAGCTACTCCAATATCGGGTACGAACGCCTGAAGGCTCCCCGGATGACTTGCGTTTTATCCCAGTGACGACAAAACCCCGCAGCACATAGGGCTGCGGGGTATGGGATGCTTTGTTCGGCTAGACCTTCTCGACCTGGCTGAACTCAAGCTCTACCGGAGTAGAGCGACCGAAAATAAGCACGGCCACTTGGATCCGGCTCTTTTCGTAGTTAACTTCTTCAACAGTACCGTTGAAGTCAGCGAACGGACCGTCGATAACGCGGACGACTTCGCCCGGCTCGAACAATGTCTTCGGCTTAGGCTTGTCGCTGCCATCGGCAACGCGACGCAGAATGGCCTCAGCTTCTTTATCGGTGATCGGCGCAGGCTTGTCTGCAGTACCACCAATGAAGCCCATGACGCGAGGGGTATCCTTGACCAGGTGCCAAGTCCCTTCGTTCATATCCATCTGGACCAGCACATAACCTGGAAAGAACTTACGCTCGCTCTTGCGCTTCTGGCCATTGCGCATCTCAACCACTTCTTCAGTGGGGACCAGAATTTCGCCGAAACCGTCTTCCATGCCAGCCAGCTTTACGCGCTCGATCAGCGAGCGCATTACATGCTTCTCGTAACCCGAGTAAGCATGCACAACGTACCAACGCTTAGCCACGGGACACCCTTAGCCAACAATCAAGGAAATCAACCAACCGAGCAGGGAGTCGAGACCCCACAGCAGCAGCGCCATTACCAGGACAACCGCCACTACGATGAGCGTGGTTTGCATGGTTTCTTGGCGGGTTGGCCATACGACTTTACGAATCTCGGTGCGAGCTTCCTTTGCCAGCGCAAAGAACGACTTGCCCTTGGCAGTTTGCAAGGCAACAAAGCCAGCAACAGCAGCAAGAGCGAGAAGTGCGAGTACGCGATACAGAATCGGTGAAGCGGAGTAATATTGATTACCCACCACACCAACGACTACCAAAGCGACAACAGCCAGCCACTTGAGCAGGTCAAAACGAGAGTCTTGGGCTTCAGCCTTGGGAGTCATCTAGGAAAATCCTGTGAAAAGAAAGCCAGACACACGAGGTGAATCTGGCAGGTCAGGAGGGAATCGAACCCCCAACCTACGGTTTTGGAGACCGTCGCTCTGCCAATTGAGCTACTGACCTAAAAGCTTATCAGGCCGGCCATTATGCCGACCTGATCGAGAGAAATCAACTACTTATTCGATTACTTTAGCTACGACGCCAGCGCCGACGGTACGACCGCCTTCACGGATAGCGAAGCGCAGACCATCTTCCATTGCGATGGTTTTGATCAGAGTGACAGTCAT
>NZ_AUED01000031.1 GCF_000425805.1 Pseudomonas vranovensis DSM 16006 | reverse complement strand
TCGGCTACCTGCCTTTTGGTCGTGATGAAGCGAATCTGTTCTTCAATGTCATCGCCAAACGCTACGAGCATGGCAGCGTCGTGCTGACCAGCAATCTGCCGTTTAGCCAGTGGGCAACGACCTTTGCGGATGACTCGACACTGACCGCCGCGCTATTGGATCGGCTTCTGCATCATGCGCATATCGTTCAGGTCAGCGGGCAAAGTTACCGGCTGAAGGACAAGCTGAAATCCGGCCAGGTGGTACCGCGAGAGACGGCTTCGCCGAAGCTATAAACAGACTATAAATACCGCCGGGGTGGGTCAATTTTACTTCGGTAGGGTGGGTCAGTTTTCAACCGGTGTTGACACCCAGGCGTTCGCGTTCACTCAAAACCTCACCACCCCTTGTCGTATCTGCTTCATCGATGGTGTTTCGACCGCACAATTACTTCTGGCCAATGGTTTGTGGCCAGGAAGCAAATAGCCCATTAACTGGCATCCATTGAAGGCGGATCCAGCCATTGTGCTGCCGACTAACCATTCGTCTCGATTGTCATAAGTCCAGCGGGGAATTTGAGCCCAGGCCTGGTCACCTAATCGCCAGTCATTGCGGAGCCAACCACAAGAAATTCATCGCGCAGGTCAGCAAGGTCAGCAAGGTCAGCAAGGTCAGCAAGGTCAGCAAGGTCAGCATTGAATCCAACTTCCATCAAGAGGGTAACCAAGTCTTCAAATTCAAAGTCAGCCAGTTGGACTGGTGACAAGGCCTCAGATGGCAATTTCGGCACCCGTATGCCGTCTGGTACAGGGCCCTTACCCACGCTGGAGCCCCCAGCACTAATTAATTCATATGAGCCGGCCTCTGCTACATCCGCCGGCTCGTTCGCAGGAGCGACCTACATGGGTTTCCTTTCATGGTTATTTGGCAGCCAAAAAAAGTCGAAACGCCTGTTGCTGCGGTCGACGATCGTCCCAAATCTGCCGTGAGGCTGACGAGCAGCCTCATGCACATAGGCTCAGAAGGGTGGTACGGCCTGTTCAAAAAGTCTTCTGATCGTAAATGGGCTGTCTCGTGGCGCGACTCGACCCCTGATGGCTCCATTGGCGGGAATAGAGAAAGCGGGGAAGGCCAATATGCCCTGGTTGACCTACAGACGGGTACCGTCACGGTGAAAGGAAGCATGCCTAGGCCGAACAATGGCAATGTAGCCAACAACGGTACGTTTTCGCTCGAGGACTGGCATTTCGGGAGCAGTCTATCAGGGACATTCCATGTCTACTCGGCAGCGGGCGCTCCCATCATCACCCAAGCCTTTACGGCAAATATCCTCGAAAGTGGGCTGTCCAAGAATGGAACGCTGGCGTACTGCATGACTGCAAACAGTCCGACGGAGGATGCCCGCAAGCTGACCTTGTTCGATTTGACCACTGGGCATGTTCTGTTCTCTGTCAGACCAAGGCGATTCGGCGCTGACAGCATCGAGTTCGACGAGAAGAAGCGCCAGCTGGTTTTCAAGGTTTCAGGGGGCGGTGAGTACCGATACGGCGCCGAAGGTGCCATCCTGGATGAAGACAGTGCAGATGAAGCTTTTCTAAATGCGACGGATTACTCCGCTGTAATCCTGACTGCAGAAACGATGCTCAAGGAGGCATCTTCATCGTTAGCCCCTGAGAAGAGCCAGGAGATCCTTGCAGCCCTGATCCGCGCAAGAAGCAACGGGGCAGATCAGAACCCGGCTTGGAAGCCAACAGCGCTCAAAGTCCAAGGCATGGCGCACGAAGCCCTTTCGCAGATTCCAGAGGCGATTGCGTGCTATGAGGAGGCACTTGGCTTGAACGCAAAGATTGGCGTGAAGAGAAAGCTCGACACGCTACGCAAGCGGACTGGGGGCTAGGCACACGACCATCTGCAAGGTACACCCATTTCACGACAGGAGTACAAATGTACTCCTGTCGATTTTTCAGTATCCTCCGCGACTCGTCGCCTTCAATTCAGCGGAAAAGAGGAGGTTGTGCATTCCTTACCCGATACGATCTTCCCTCCTAGGCTTACCTAATTTCTGTTTCAAGTTGTGATCCAGTCGACGGAAATCTCATGATGCTTATAGGATCTGCAAAGCATTGAGGTTCCATCTCAACGACCTGCACTCGCGCAAAGGACTGTCGACCTTGATCACAAAAATTCACATTCGCGGATACCGTATCTACAAGGATTTCACCCTGCGCCCAAACGCAAAGCTGAACATCCTGGTGGGCGACAATGACGCCGGGAAGTCGACCCTCATGGAGGCGATCGCGCTGGCGCTCAACGGGCGAATCGCCGGGAGAGGTGTGCTGGAGGAGCTCAATCCACACTGGTTCAACGTTGACCTGGTGGAGCAGTTCGTATCGCAGCGCAAGGCCGGACAGAAGCCCGCGCTGCCTGAAATTCTAATTGAGCTCTATCTGCAAGATAACGATGAGCTTCAAGGACTCTGCGGTGCGGTCAACACCGAGGTGCCCACAAACGCATGCCCAGGCGTGTTCCTCAGGATTTTCCCGAATGAGGAGTATCAGGACATGTTGGATGAATGGCTAAAGAACCCCAATCCACTGCTGCCGGTCGAGTACTACACCTACGAATGGCGCTCTTTTGCTGACAAAGAGCTGACCAAACGTCCACGCATGCTGTCCGTTGCTACCATCGACTCCCGCACTGTGAAGTCGGCCGCTGGCGTGGACTACCACCTGCGCCAGATCCTGAGCGATCACCTTGAGACCGCCGAGAAAGCGTCCATCTCGCTGGACTTTCGGGAGGTAAAGGCCAATATGACGGCTGGAGCGCTGGCGCCAGTGAACAAGCGTCTTAGCACGCTGGATGCATCCCTGCAGGCCGAGCCAATGGCGTTGGCGATGGATCAGACATCGCGCACGTCCTGGGAAAGTGTAGTGACGCCACACGTGGACGGTGTTCCGTTCGCAATGGCAGGACAAGGCCAACAAGCTGCGATCAAGATCTCGCTGGCTATGAAGCGCCATGCCTCGAACGTCAAGATCGTGATGATTGAGGAGCCTGAGAACCACCTGTCTCACACAAGCTTGACCACGCTGCTGGAGCGTATTGAGTCGTTGGCTGCGGATGACCAGCAGCTCTTCATTTCGACCCACAGCACCTATGTACTCAACCGGCTCGGACTGGATGCTCTCCACCTGCTGAACCGGAACTCAGCCTCCAAGATCACAACCCTTGATCCAGGTACGGTCAGCTACTTCAAACGCTTGCCTGGCTATGACACGCTGCGCTTAGTCCTGGCGAAACGGGTTGTTCTGGTCGAGGGGCCTTCAGACGAAATCATCTTCGAGCGAGTGTTCTCGGATCTGTTCGGGCTGCGCCCGATGGCTGCCGGCATTGATGTCGTAAGCATGCGTGGTCTGGCTCTCGCTCGTTGTCTCGAGCTGTGTGCCGCGATTAACAAACCAGTGGCAGTGATGCGAGATAACGACGGGATTGACCCTGCAGAACTGCGTGAACCGCACAAGGAGTGGCTGGACGGGGTTAAGCGGGAGCTATTCATCGGCGCCGTTGCTGATGGCCGCACGCTGGAGCCGCAACTGATCACCGCGAACACGGAGGCGCACCTGCGTGATGTCCTGGCGATTACGCCGGCAGCGAATCTCTTGGCCTGGATGACGCGAGAGAAGACAGAAGGAGCCTTGCGCCTCACAAGTACAAAAAAGGTACTTCACGCCCCAGGCTACATGAGGGCCGCAGCGGAGTTCATCGTCAATGCCTAACCACCTGACGCTGGCCGTTGCTGGCGGTCGTAAGACACAAGGACTGATCGAGCACTGCAAGGCGTTGCCCATTGATCGCAGAATCGCGGTGATCACGTTCACCCAGTCGAATCAGCAAGAAATCCGCAGCCGCCTGGCTGCCCAAGCCGGCGACCGTCACAACCTGGAGGTTCTGGGTTGGTACACATTCCTCCTGCGCCACTTCGCCCAACCATTTTTGCGCTTCAAGTTTCCAGACGAGCGGGTAGGCGGCTTCGATTTTGATGGCCGTCCGTTCCGAATGGCCCGAGGCAAAGATCGCTACATGAACAAAAGCAATCAGGTCTATGGTTGCGAACTAGGTCGACTTGCGTTCGAGCTGATGGAGGCCACGCCGGCACTGATGCGCAGACTGGAGTGCCTCTATGACGAGATCTTGATCGATGAAGTGCAGGATCTGAGCGGCTACGACTGGGAAATCATGCACGCGCTGCTTCACTCCCGGATCGATGTCCGGATGGTTGGAGACGTTCGCCAGGCAGTATTGTCAACCAATCCACGCGGTCAAAAAAACAAGAAGTATGGCTATGCGGCTGCTCTGGAGTGGTTTCAAGAACGTGAGGCGGATGGACTGCTGAGCATCAATTACGCGACGATCACGTACCGCTGCCGCACCGAGATTGCCACGTTTTCAGACACCATTTTTGATGCCGACTGGAAGTTTCCGCCCACGACTTCCGAGAATCATGAGGTATCCGGCCATGACGGGGTGTTCCTCATACATAGCAAAGACCTGGACACCTACATCGATCGCTATCAGCCGCGCTGCCTGCGTTACTCAGCGAGTTCGGGCAAGCAGTACGAGCTCGAGTATGTCAATTTCAAGGGCTCGAAGGGTTCTACGTTCGAACGCGTCCTGATTGTTCCCACCGGAAAAATCGAGCAATTCATCAGCAAATCGACGCTGCTGGAGTCCACGACTGCCGCCGCCTTCTATGTCGCGGTCACTCGGGCAAAGCAGAGCCTCGCGATCGTGATCGACAAACCTGGAAATTCGATGTTGCCGATTTGGAGGCCGTGAGAGCTACGAAGTCGAGCTTCAGCACTACGCGGCGGGAGTAGAGCGCTATAACGCGCCCTAAGCTAACGATCGATGTCATCTCCACGAAACTTGGGCAGCTTGACTTTTTAAGCCCCGCAGGACGATTAGCCACTATCGACGCACCTGAATCGGAGCTGCACTTCCTAGGATGCTAGAGGGACTCGATACGGCTGAAAAGATGTTGAATTACCCTGTTGTAGCTGGAAATGGACTTTACGATATCGGCTGAATAGGCTAGGTCGTAGTCTTTACGCTTACCAAGATTTTCCGTGCACAGATGGGTCAGCCACCATGGAGAGATTATAGAAACACGGCAGTTGGTCGCCTCGGCACCTGGCGCATGTGTCTCAACGCCGGTAACAAGCAGGATCCGGTACGAAGGCGCCAGCTTCGGCGACGGAGCTTCAAACAATTCATCGAGCCCTAGCTCCTCAGCAAAAGCGCCATTTGGAAGCATGAAACTGATGCTTAAAAACGTGCTCACTTGCAAATCCCCTTCGATCGCCACATTTTCGGCAGCGATGGCGATGCGTGCGAGAATTGCCGCTGTGTCACGGATGCAATGAGCAACGTTACGGACATCATAAGATGGATCCTTAACTGTGATCTTCCCACGCTTTTTTGGAGCAGTTAAGTCCCGATCTGGCAGCTGGTGGTTGATATTAAACAGCGGGGCTTCGTCTCCGATGGCATTTTTCTCCGCCTCTTTTGCGAGCACCTCAGACGGGTAGTTTTCAATTTTTACGTAGGCTATATCTTCTGCCCAGACCGATGTGCGTCGGTGCTGCGACAACCTGAAAATGGCGCTATTTGAGATCCCTACGTACAGAAGTCGGCCAGAAGCGTCGAAATGTCTATAGAGCTGGTGTTTCGCTAAGGTGCGTTTCATGGTTAACCTGTAATCAGTGAACGTCTGCATGTCTGCCTTCACGTTGCGATAACTGCCCGACCCCGGTTCATTGAGATGCATGAAGATGCTATGAATCAGAATATCGAAATCGAAGACCAACTTCGGCAAGGTAATAAAGTCGCAATGGCGGAAAGGGAAATTGCTCCGTTTAAGCCACCGTTTGATGATGGGTCATACGACCCGCGTTCTTTGTTGTTAGTGATTAATACGCTGATGAAAAAGGCGAGGGGTGCCTTCAAGGAATCTCAGTTTGCCCAGGGCCCTACTTTCGCCTTCATGCTCTGTGATCGATTGCTTATTCCTGGCGGCAACCATAGCGTCGCCCCTCAGTACTTCGAGCGAGGCGGTGAAGCAGTAGTGTCTGGTGCACTCTGGAGCGCTTGTTTTGCCAAAATGGGCTGGCCAATTTTCAGGATGCCTGACTTTGAAGGTGCTCCAGGGCTGGAGGGCCATATGTCAGAACATGGGTTGTTTGTGGATGAGTACGTCAAGTTTCCAACTGGTGCGGTGGTATTTTCCAAGTTTGGATGGCAAGAGGATACCTTGATGGGTCTCTATGACTCCAAATGGCAGCCGAATCCAGAGTGGAGTGTGGATGACACTGCTGAAGTGATCCACGTGCTATGCACCGCGTACAACGACGAACGAAACTCGTATGGTCAGTCCGTCGCCATGACCTGATGTTACTGAGTGCCTTAGAAGCCAACCGGCCAGCGCCAGGAAATGGAGCGGGATGCCACACACAGCATCCCGCATCCAAATCACGGGTAGAGCTTGAATGCACTGTCGGGATAGTGCTGATCAGCCCGTAGCTCCCGGGTATCCAGGCCATAGGTACGCAGCAGCCAACGTGAGTCGCCACCTGCCTCGCCACCCACCACGCCGCGCCCATGCAGTCCCACGCGATTGTTTACGAGCAGGATATCGCCAGGTGCGATGACCACCGACGCGGAGCATTCCTGACAGCCTTGCTCGAAGCGTGTTATCGCTTGGCTCGCAAGCTCAGAGTCAAAATCGGTATCCGCCGCACTGTGGCTGTAGCGGATCCAATATCCATCCTCTGTTTCGAACAGCAGCTGGATGCCAACCATTACCTCCAGCAGCGGACTGTCCTTGCCCAGGAGTTTGCGCAGCCCACGCTTGAAAGTTTTTTGAGGGCGGAGGATGTACTGAGGCTTCGTCAGCTCATCGATCTCCTCGTTCGTCAGCTTCTGCAGGACTGCAGAGAGGGGCATGACCGTGGTGGCAGTACCGTTGGGATTACGAAGACCGCTCAGGCAGACGAAGTCAGGGGAGGGAGCTACGCGCTCGTCAAACTCATGCGGCTGTCCACGAACGGGGAACGACACACCGTCGGTGTGGCCGCGCATATCGCCCTTTGATTTGTCAGCAAAGTCATCATCGCCCGGAAGCACCACCAGGTTCACGAACAGGTGGCCGTCATTCTCGGAGCCATAGGAAATGGTGTCCGAATTGAGCGCGGCAAGGCATACCACTGCGCTGGCCCTGGCGGCGACGGTGGTGGCAACGTCAGGCACAGGAATAAAAGCGGTTGGTGTTTCCGGCAGATCGTCAATGTCAAAGACAGCGCGCAGGTGAATCAACGGATTCGTCCAAGCGCTGCGCTGGATGTCGTAGAGATCGACGTTGACATCCGCGAGAGCAGCGACGACTTGGGGTAGCAGGTGCGCGCCAAGCTCCACCGGATTGTCGAGCGCTGCAAGGCAGGATTCGAGCGAGTTATCGTGCATCCACTGGCTCACTGAACCTCGGATAGCCCTGGAAAAATGAGCGTCGACCAATTGTGTCCCTACCATCGCGAGTGATATAAAGATGATATACAAGCGCCTCCTGGCGCGCCACTGCTTCCGTCACGATGCCCAGAGTCTACCATGAAACGTAATGTCAATTTGCCGTCTCCAGCCCTCAACGCTCCGCTTAGGGCGTGGTCGGATTACCTGGGATGGGTGTCTGCGACGGCGGATTTTCAGATGGTAGGGGACATTTGTCAGTGTACGGTTGCTATGCCGGCGGGACAGATCCTGAAGGTGCAGGCGGCAACCCCAGATCTTCTTGCCAAGCAGGTCATGGCCGACCTGACTGCCAACATGGTGGTTCCGCCGACCATTGATGGCTCAGCACTATCATCCCTTCAAGATGCACCGAAGCAGCAATCGAAGCAACAGCAACTGCAGCAAGGTGAGCCAGGGCAGGACGAACCCAAGCCCGTAACTCCCGAAGGTCTACAAACCCAAGCGTCGCCACAGGAGGTGTCTATGCGCAGTCATTACGAACCCGCTTTGCCTCGTGCATCGCAGGCGCCGCGATCTGCACCCGTGACCAGCACCAAGGGCACGTTGCAGACGGTAGGCGTGTATGTGCCGGTAGCTATGCATGAAGCGCTTAAGGCCGTTGCAGAGAAGCAGAACAAGAAATTCTCTGTGCTTGTGCGAGACATGGTCGAGAGTGGCTACGAGCGTTTTGAAGATGCGATCGAAGAGCGTAGCGGGAGAAAGGTGCTCGACGGCTATGAGCAGAAGGTGGCGAGCTATGATGGCGAGTCCGCGCAGTGGATGGCCAGGCTTGATCGCAAGCTCGGTCTGGAGCTCAAGTTGACCGCGAAGGAGTACGGTCGGTCGGCTTCTCAAATCGTTGGTGGGCTATTGGCTGAGGAGCTGTCCCATTGTCCACAAGCCCAGACCGTTGCCTCATCCATCTCTGCCACTGCCCAAGCAATCTCTGCCACCGCTGCCCAGGTAATCGCTGATCCAGCTGAAGTGGCACGTGCACAAGCCGCGATTGCAGGTCTTGTAGGCCCTAAAGCCAACGAGCTGGCAAATCACCTGGGCCTTCCCGGCAAGCGCAGATTGGTCAACGAGGTGCTGGTTGGGATAGTTCGTGCACCGGGCGTCTTGATGAGAGATGTCGCCGAGTATTTCCAGGTTTCGCCAGAAGCGATGAATGAAGCGGTGAGTCTGAATTTCCGTCAGCTAGCGGCACCTTCCTTTAAAGCGCCCAACGGCCAACCAAGGGTGCTAAAAGAGCCTGTTTCTTGGGAGGAGGCGGTGAAAGCGCTCAACTTACCTCATGACGAAGAGGCGCAACTGTTGGCCTTAGGGGACTGATATGAATCCTTTCGACCGTGCACGAATCCAGGCCATCAATGCACGGGCGAAACTCATCGCTGCGTGCGGTGAACAGTATCCGACCAGCAAGCAACTGATTGACGTTGCTGAAGCGACGTTAGGCATTGCGATCGAGTGGGTGGCTCCCGATGACTATGCGTTGGGTGGAGCCGATGCGCTTCTACAGCGGTCGATGCGCACCATCCTGATTCGTGATGACGTTCGACCTGAGGCGAAGGCTTATCTGTTGGCTCATGAACTGGGCCATTGGTATCTCGACTCACCCCAACCTGCCCCTGGCACTTCCACAGTGTCTTTTATCGCCGACCCCGACGATGAAGTTGATACCACCACTGGCAACCCCAGCACCACCAGCCCCGGCAGTGCAGTGGTGGAGGGGTATGGTGCATGGGAGCGCAATGAGCTTCAGGCAAACGTCTTTGCGCGAGAACTGCTGCTACCCAGGACGGTAGCAAGAGCATTGTGGTCAGCAGGATGGCGTTCTCGATTGATAGCGACGCACTTTCTGTTGCCGCTAGAAGTCGTAAGGCAGCAATTGGCTGACGCGCTGCTGCTCCCAGATGTCCCTCCAGTTCCTTCAGCTCCTGCACATCCCCCAAGCGATGCCCAGCGTCTTGCGGCGGAGGCTCCAGAGAGGTTCGTCAATGTGGTTGCGGGCCCAGGAACCGGTAAGACCACGACGTTGGTACACCGAGTGGCCCATTTGATCGCCAGTGGGGTTCCTGCCAATAGAATTTTGGTGATGACCTTTACTAACCGCGCCGCCCAGGAGCTTGTCGAACGGTTGACGGCAGCCAATGTCCCGAATGCTTCACAAGTATGGGCTGGCACCTTCCATTCGTTCGGACTTGAGCTGCTGCGAAAGCACAACCTTCTCTTCGGTCTGACACCTCAGATCAAGATCGCTGACGCGCTGCAGCAAGTCAGGATGATGGTCGAAGAGCTGCCCGCCCTGCAGCTCGAATATTTCTTCAGGTTGAGCAACCCCTACGACTGGTTGCCTGATGTTTTGAGGATCATCCATCGCCTGAAGGAGGAGCTGCTCACCCCGGACGACTACGCTGCGATCGTTCGAGCATTGCCGGCGGTCGAGCCCGATGTTGAGCGAGAGCGGAACGACATTGTTACCCTCTACAGGGCCTACGAAGCCGTACTACGGCGAGAAGGGTGGGTGGACTATCCAGACCTTTTGGTTCGCCCCACTGTACAGGCGCGTGATGATCGTCCGTCCCTGGCCGCTTTCCTAGAGCAGTACGATCACGTCTTGGTGGATGAGTACCAGGACGTCAACCATGTGATGATCGAGTTCGTCAAAAAGATCGGATCGCCGCAACGTTGCTTGTGGGTGGTCGGTGATATTCGTCAGGCTATTCATCACTGGCGTGGCGCGTCGATCCAAAGTCTGCTCAAGTTTGATGAGGCGTACGTTGCCAGAGGACAGGCTGCCTCTATCAAGCGATACAGCTTGGGCATCAACCGACGCAGCTCTCCAGAGATTCTTCGCTTGGTCGAACGGGCTGGAACCGATCATGTGTTGCAGCCATTCGTGCCTCTCGATCCTGTATCACCTTCTCGCTCCGTGAGCGGGGTTATGCCAGCTCTACTACACAGCCAAAGGGATGCTCAGAGCAGTGTCATCGTCACTGAGATTACTCAGTGTCGAGCGGCAGGGCACTCGTACGGCACTCAGGGCATCATCAGCTCAACGAATGCACAAGTGGACAAGCTTGCCCAAGACATCGAGGCGGCTGGAATTCCTGTGTTGCACCTGGGTGAGTTGAACCAGAGGGCCGAAGTCAAAGAATTCATGTGCCTGATGCAACTGCTGACGCAGCGTTCGCCTGGTGCGCTGCTCGGCTTGTTCAGACGTGCCAACATGAGGATGCTGGCGGCAGACATCGAGGTGCTGACGAACTTGTCCAAGCTAGGGTTCATCCACCAGCGTGGTCGTTGGCTAAGCCGCGCCGTTCCAGGGCTGTCAGCGCAAGGGCAGCAGGTTGTCCAGGTGTTGAGTGACTTGTTGGAAGGGGCCACGCGAAGCTCCCGCCCTTGGGTGTTTGTCTGTGACCTGCTGTTTGAAAAAGGCTTTGGGTTGGAGTCGCTGGCTGACCAGTCTGCCTCTGCGCAGATCAATCGCCTGGCGTTGTGGCAATTCCTCTACGGGGTTCGCAACAGTGATGGCGTTGGCAGCCAAGCGACGTTATCGAAGTTTTTGGTCAGAGAAGATTTTAGGCGGTATATCGGGCAACGATCAGCGGAGCGCGCGCTTCCACCCGAGGCGGCTGCGATCGACGCTGTGAGGCTCATGACCGTCCATGGCAGCAAAGGGCTTGAGTTCGACGTCGTGCACATGGCCAACGTCGAAAAGACCAAGTTTGGAGCAGAGGCACCGCCACGTTTTGATGATCGCCAGGCGTTGCTGCTACCCCCTGAGGCGCTGCACAGCACGCAAGCCCTGCGCCTCCAAGGTGAGGCCATCGAGCGGAACAATTTGTTGTACGTGGGCCTGTCCAGGGCGAAAGATCGGTTGAAGGTCTACGGCGGCACTGATGCAGCGACGATTCCCGATCCCTTGCGTGATCCTTCAGTCATTCCTGCTAGCGTCGCGAGGGCCTCAGCTCCTGTAGCGGCGACTGTCCCGCGCGTAGCCATGACACCACCCGTGGCGATGACCTTCGCTGCCCTAGATGGATTCATGACCTGCTCCCTGCAATATCACTATGCCCACGAGTTGAGTCTTCCGATTGAACAGGAGTTGGACGTCTCAATTCGGGCTCGTCGAGCAGTGCTGGCAGGGCTTGAATACTTCTACCGGGATGGAATGAAGACCGATGACGCCTTCCTTAAAGGCTGGGGCGAGAAGCCGTTACCGACATGGGAGGAGGACAAGATGCTAATGGAGCACGCTTGGATCGCCTTCAATCGAGGTGCTTCATGGCAGCCGGGTAGTGCATCTTACGTTCCCGAAACGACTGCCAGCGTCAATGGTCAGGCCATTACCATGCCCTGGATGCTTCGCGAGGCGAGTGGGGAAGTGATCTGGCTGCGCACGGGAGTAGGCCTGAGTGCTGTAGCGCGAAATGTTCGGCCCATCCTGGAGAACCTGGGAGGCAGACGCTGCAACCGAATTTCCATTCATTCGCTCGTCACGGGGCTTTCTGAAGACGCAGTTCCGTCTGCAAGAGCGAGCAGTACCAGTGTGTTTAAGGCGATCGGCGCATTGCGTGCTGGCGAGCGCAAAGCAACCCGAGGCAAACACTGCAATCGATGCGCCTATTCGACGATTTGTGCTCAGAGGCACTGATCGTCTTGGTTGCGGGCCTTGATCCATCCCCATCATTGGCGTTGACCCAAGCGCAGCTTGTTCAGGTTGACCGGGGGAGGGGATGAAGACAGTAGATAAGGAAAGTACTAGCTATGACCTATATAAACATCTCGCAAGATCAGCAGAGAGCGATCAGCGCTGTGGGCATGCGGGCTCTTGAGTCGGCAATTGACCTAAGCCTCCGGTGGTCTTTGATCCCGACTACCAGGCAGCTCGCTTCGATCTGGACGTAGACAATCAACCCACAGCTCATCCCTATGTCATTAGCACCATGGCCAAGGAATTCGGGGTGTAGGTTTCGGCTGACTAGAATGTCGCTTGAGCGCTGCCATACCCGATAACCGATATGTGCCAAAATCCAACGAGTAAGGTCGTCAAGCAACATCATCGATGGTGGGGGGTAGACGGGAAGTCCACTCTCCCATAGGAATCACGAACCTTGGAGCAGCAGGAATGAATCCCACGCACCGAAGCGAAGCCGAAGTTTTTAAGGAACTGATAAATCTGACGGCTCGACCCGGCTACGCTCATGCTATAGCCGAGATTTGTCATCGCGACAACTTTGTGTCGTTCCAAGGCGAGCATAAGCCTTCTGACCTTGACCATCTATTTGACCGTAAAAGACTCAACCGCAATGAAATAAGCACGGTGTTGGGTCTGATGATGCGTCAGCCTCTCGATCTGTCTGAGGTCGATGAAGCCACACTTAGAAGCTATGCCTCCCGCACTGACCAGCTATTGGGTGAGCTTCACAGCGCTCTGAGCGGCCAGATGATCGGCGACCTGGCCCCCCAAGCTCAGAAGGGCGAAGTTGTGGAGGACTTTTGGCAAGGGGCGATGATGAAGGAGCCTATGTTCTATGCCACCGAATCAGCGTACAGCTTCCAGTATCGAGATTTTTTTGTAGAGAAACACGCTCCGGATGATCCCTGGTTAGAGCGGGTCATGGGGTTCAACTGTGCCCAAGCGTTACGAGTGGCGCGCGCGATGTGTTCGTTGATGGACGAGCGAGTTAACACTGGAGCGCGATTGACTGGTGAACCCCAGGTAGGCCAGATGCCAACAGGCTCGGTGCTTGAGTTTTTCGAGTTCAGGACGCAAGAGGTAGCTCATTTTTCGGGCCAGGAGCTAGATGTCGTTGAGGCAGTTTTCAAAGCGCTGACGTTCAGTGGTGATAATGACCTGTTCAAGGAGGTTGGAGACTTCAACCAGGTAGCCGCTACCCCTTTGCTGCCAACAGGTCGGGACTCAGTACTACTGTTCTCTCATCACATGATTTTCGAAGCCCTGTACGAATCGCCTTTCTTCTGGATGAATCAGGATAAGGATTACAAGCAACAGGCCTCAGACAATCGTGGTGGATTTACCGAACAGTTTTCTCTGCGCCGCTTGGTATCGGTCTTCGGAAAGTCAAATGTCCACACCAACGTCAATTTGATCGAGGGGAAGCGGATCGTCGCTGAAGCGGACGTGCTGGTCATCTTCGGGGATCGGATCATCATCGTTCAGGCTAAAGCCAAAAAGCTGACCCTAGCGGCCCGCAAAGGCAGCGACGGACACATCAAGGCTGATTTTGCTGCCGCAATTCAGAAGGCCTATGACCAAGGGGCTGAATGTGCGATAGCTATTAGATCTGGGAACTGCCGTCTCGAAGATGATCAAGGCCAAGCTGTTGTGCTTCCGAAGCAAGTCAAAGAGATCTACCCGTTCTGCGTCGTGTCCGACCACTACCCGGCGTTAGCATTTCAAGCCAGCCAATACCTCAAATACTCAGTCGATGAGGTCGTTCGTCCGCCTTTAGTGATGGACGTATTCCTGCTGGATGTCCTTGCGGAGATGCTTGATACGCCCTTGCGTTTCCTAAGCTACGTCCAAATGCGCTCAGAATCATCGTCAAAGCTGATGACGGGGCACGAGCTCACAGCCCTTGCCTACCATCTGCGATGCAATCTCTGGCTCGACGATCAGTTCAACATAGTGATGCTGGAGGACTCGATCGCAGCAGATTTAGATACCGCCATGGTTGTCCGGCGGGAAGGACTACCGGGCCAGCGAGTCCCTGAAGGTATTCTCACTAGGATGAAAGGGACGTACTACGAGCGCTTGATTGAACAAATTGAGCGCCGGCCTAACCCGGCGATTCTTGAACTGGGGTTCACTCTGCTTTCTATGGGCGAAGAAACGTGTAATGCGGTACATCAGGCCATTGAACGCTTGACCAACATGACGAAGATGGATAGCAAGCGCCATGACTTTGTGATTGGTATGACTGAGCATGGAGCGGGGATTTGCTTTCACTGTAATCCCACTCCTAGCGAGGAAGCCATCAGGACTCTTGAGGTGCACTGTACCAAACGCAAGTACACCCAGCAGGCGGCGGAATGGTACGGGGTTTCGGTGGGGGTTACTGGCGAAATTCAGTTTGGCATAACGCTCAATTTCCCGTGGGAGAAGTCCACCCAACTGGATGATCTAACAAGGGAAATGAAACCATCTTCATCGGTTAGACAGGGTATGAAGGCCATGGAGAGATTACTTGCCCCTAAAAAGCATGGGCGTAACGATGCGTGCCCCTGCGGAAGCGGACTCAAGTACAAAAAGTGCTGTCTGTGAGGTGATTGAATAAACTTGTACTCGCTAGCATCCGATGAGGATTGGGTGACTGTCAGCTACATAAAATTACACGTCGTCTCTGAGCTGGGTTTGCTGCTCGGGTACGAGTGGAGACCCATCCTAAGAGCTAGCGTTTCGTAGCCCCAGAGATCCTCTGACGGCCTCCGAACCAGAGCTAAACAGCACCACTGCACGACGGCGACTTCCCGATTTGTAAGCGCCGCCAATGCATCTAGTGGTAGTGTTCTAATATTGCTTGCTTTTTGAAGCGTATCCTGCCAGAAATAATCCTAGTAGGAACATCCCACCGAAAGCTTCGAGCGCTGAGTAAATTTGGAGGAAATCTGTTTTTTGGGTAATGTCTCCGTATCCCAGTGTAACGAACGTGACAATGCTGAAATATAACGACCTCCAAACATCTCCGGCTGTTTGAGATTGAGGTAAGCAGTAGTATACCGCAGCTGAAAAAATAACAGTCATTCCGGAGGCAAGCACGCTCCTGGATGGACGTTCTCCGAATCCCCAAGCCAAGAAACTGACAATGTAAGTTATTAGCTTTAACCAGCACGTCGCGAAGATTTTAGCTTTTTCGAGCGTGCTTGCGTTGTAGAGTTTTGAGTGGTAGGTTGTCATTGGCTGAAGTTGAGCTAATAACATATTTTTTTGTTCTTTGTAGAAATAGTTTCCAGCTTCTACGCTATTGCCTTGGCTTGAATAAAGCGATTTGATCTTGCAGAAGAATTCAGCTTTTCTTGAATAGTTGCTATAAATCAATTCTCCGGTGTCGAATCTGACATCTTCGAAAGTAGAGTACTCCAGAAGACATTCGAAATCTATGCCACTTATTTCACTCATCAGGAGTTTGCTTCGTACCATTCTTAGGTGTGGATTTGACTCACTGAAATGGAAATCTTGAAAGCTTCCGTCTGCCAACAATGTTTCTTTTCTATAGCCATGATTCCCTGGAAGCCACAGCTTCACGTGGTGAAAATTCCAAAATGCCGAGCTGCCCACAAAACTGAGTCCTATGGCACTAGAGTACCAAACGTATGTATGCTCACCATTAAAGCAATTAACCAGTGTGAGTTTGTCAAGGCAGCAGAAATCAAGATGCCTTCCTGATATGTCAGCGTGTTGTATTTCAATGTGGCCCAGCTGGATTAGTGGCAGCTTTCCCGCAAAGTAAGCAGTGTTTCCGCTCCATGTTGAAATGGTGAAATCACGCTTGGCTGAGAAGTATTTTTCCTCGCCGTAGTTTCTTCGTAGCCAGTAAAAATATGGTTCGATTGTTCGCTCTGCTGGCTCTGCTTCCATAGTTTCTATTTCATTTGAGTTGTCCTGTGGCTCATCGCAGTGAGCGACTATCTGCGTTTTGTGAGGCAGCGCCAAAGGGCTCTTAGAGTCCATGCATCGAGCAAGTCCATTCTCAAATAGCATTTCCGAATTCAGATCTTCTTCCAGCAGCCATTTTTCAAAGTAAGGGAGTTTGTCAGCAAAATACTGAAAAAAACGTGGGTAGTCATTTTGTTTGCGCCATTCGTTAAATTCCGACGGCGACAGTTGCCATAGTTCCGCTGCGTTCATTAAGTTTTTCACTGTTAATATTGATTATTGAAATGATAGCTTATTGCCATGTCCTTTAGCTATGGTAATTGTTCGGTTGTTGATCGGAAGTCATTGACTTAGCCGGCTCCCGTTGATTGAGCGGCCTAATTCATATCAGCTGGTTCTATTCACGGGCGGCGGTGCGAGCTTGGCAGCGAGAGAGGCACAGCCCCGTGTCAAAGATTTACTACCGTGCCGTGCGTGGGCAGGGAGAGGCAATGGTTTGATCGGCTGCTGGGTTGCGAGGGGGATCGGAGAGGGGCGTTTGATCTAGTGTCAGTTGGGGGCTTCAGAGGGGCGCTACGTCACGCGGAGGATGTCAGGGTGGGGATTGCGGCTGTGGCTGGTGATTTTCAAGCCAGATGGGAAGGGGCGTTGTAAGAGGCTCCGACTTTGAATTAGTACAGTGGCACCTAGTACCTGTACTAAGCGCTGACCCAATGGGACTGGGGGGCTTGCTCCGAATAGTATGTTTTCTGAGGGCGTCCGCACCAGATCGGCTGCATGGCCCACGCCCGTCGCAAGTTCTTTGATCTGCACGCGGCGAATAAAAGTCAGCTGGCTGAACAGGCGCTGTACTCGATTGGCGGTTTGTATGAGGTTGAACGCCAAGCGCGGGACATGAGCGATGAAGATCGCTGGCGATTACGCCAGGAAATGGCGTTGCCGATCATCAAAACACTGCATGACTGGATGCTGGTTCAGCGCGATCTGGTGCCCATCAGATCAGCCACGGCCAAAGCCCTCGATTACAGCCTGAAGCGCTGGGTAGCGCTGACGCACTACCTGGACGATGGGGCTGTGCCCATCGACAACAATCAGGTCGAGAACCAGATACGACCATGGGCACTTGGGCGCTCGAACTGGTTGTTTGCTGGGTCGCTGCGCAGCGGTAAACGGGCGGCAGCGATCATGAGCCTGATACAATCTGCGCGGCTGAATGGTCATGATCCGTATGCGTATTTGAAAGATATCCTCACACGCCTGCCGACACAGCGGGCGAGTGAGATTGGGGAGTTGTTGCCACACAATTGGAGCCACCCTTGATAGCCCGGATATGTAAGGATGCTTTCATCACACGGATGGAGAAAAGGAAGATGTCATGGACGCAGTAATCCGGCTTGCAAAACTTGCCGATATCGGTGCGATTTTTAAGATTCGAACCAGTGTTCGGGAAAATCACTTATCTCAAGATGAGTTAACGGAGATGGGCATAACGCCTGAAGTTATAAGTCAGGCAATTTCAGAGGCTCCGTGCGCTTGGGTCGCGGAGGTCAGTGGTGTTCCCGTAGGTTTTTCGATGGTCGATATTGAAGATGGTTGCGTATTCGCAGTCTTCGTCCTACCGGAGTTCGAAGGGTACGGGTTCGGACGCAATCTGATGCACAAAGCAGAGTCTTTCCTATTCCAACGCCATCAGACGATATGGTTAGAAACCGCTGAAGCAAGCCGTGCGAGCGGATTCTATAGAAACCTTGGCTGGCAGCCCGTGAAGAACCTACCGGAAGGTGACATTCGCTTTGAGAAGCAACTGAAATAAAGCCTGAAGAAGGTATCGCGACGGTTAGATGGGCGTGCGCCCCATTGCGCAAGGTGTGTCTGGCGGACGCTTACGAAACAACCTCCTTAGAAAGTGACAAGCGCCTCAACACCTCAACACTTCGGACGGCACACCTCGAAAATTGGGGGGGCACCCATGTGGTGGCCAGATGATGGCTGGGGTAATCTCGAATCGCTGGGACATCTGCTCTGACGTTCAGATGTACGACCTGGTAAGACTGGCTTGCAGGTGCGTTAACGCGTCGACCGGCTAGCCTTGCCGTCATTACTTGTACAAACACGCATGCCGCAGGTATGCGCAGCTAGACTGAGGGATGTTGTAGATGGCAGTTCGATTGGAGTTTTTGACGCAAGACCCTGAAGAGGTTGCATTGGTAACGCGTTACTGGGCCATGGATGAGGAAGGGGGGTTCTTAGAGAAGGTGAACACGCTTGTCCCGTTCCGAGAGGTCACTCAGTCTGGGGCCATCGCCAAATACGTCCGAGCTTTGTGCCAAGCGATCGATGAAAATCAGATGTGCCGCAACTGCGGCGGGCCGATCACAGTTGGCAGTCGGGCGGAGGTAAAAAAAACTTTCCAGGAATCGGGCCCATGTGAACCCTGCGCGGAGGAGATCAGGCAGAAGAAACAGGAGGCGCAGCACCTGGAAGAGATCGAACTGCAAAAGCAGCTGACTAAACACGCCGAACGCGCTCGCTCCACCAAGATCTCGTACAACGGTCTCAAGGATGACCAACGATTCATTTTGATGGCCATGGACGCGCTACTGGGGCCTCGTCTGGCCTTTGAGACCTTCCGCGAACGAGAAATCGCAGATCTGTCTCCCTGGAATGCTGGATCATATCTAACGCGCCTCTACAACAGTGGTGTGATTCTGGATGATCCATCTCAAGCAAGGAAGGGCACCTACTACTTACACGACGGCAAGTTGCATGCGCAATGGCAAAGCATCCAATACTTCCTTCCACCAGATCAGTTTTGGGGGCGTGGTATCGAGGGGCTCGACCACCTCAAAGAAAAGCCATTCACGGATGCGGATTCGCTAACGAATCTCTGGTTCGACTATGCGATTGGTGAATCGCCCCTGGTTTCCTAGACACTCTCCAAGCTCAGGAAATAGCGTTTCTCATACTCTACTGGCGATAGCTGCATAGCGCTGCTGTGCCGGCGCTTAGGGTTATATGTCAACACCGGTTGAAAACTGACCCACCCTACCGAAGTAAAATTGACCCACCCCGGCGGTATTTATAGTCTGTTTATAGCTTCGGCGAAGCCGT
>NZ_AUED01000030.1 GCF_000425805.1 Pseudomonas vranovensis DSM 16006 | reverse complement strand
GAGGCAAGCGCCTGCAACACCTCGACGGCCCGCTGGGCATCCTCTTTAGCCACAAAAATATGGTCATGGTAATAAGCGGCGATCACATTGCAGCTGATCCCCGCATTGCCAAGTGCCGTGGCAAATGCGGCCGTCAGGCCGACAGCGTCCAGGGCCGAATGAACGGTCAGTGTGATCCAGGCGGCCACGTAGCTGTACTGCAAGCCCAGCGCCTGGGCCTGGCTTCGCTCCAGAATGACCGTCAGCCCCTCTTTTTCGCGGAAACTGCCCAGCACCTCTACATCCAGGCGCATGCCCGGTGCAAGCGTGCAGAACACGTAGTCGCCGTCGTTGAGCTCAGGCTTCATGCCGCTCAGCAGTTTGGACAAGGATTTTTCGCCGGGCATTGGCGCGCCTCAGAAGTAGAATGAGGCAAGAGTGTGGCGCAAATTCACCATAAGCCCAGTTAATTTTGGTGATGGTTGATTAGCTGGGCTTATTGAGGTGTCGGCCTCTCGCGGGGCGAGGTCGCTCCTACGCGCGCAAGCGCGCCAGGGTCATCGCGGTATCTTCGATCATGTCTTCCTGGCCGCCGACCATACCGCGTCGACCCATTTCCACCAGTATCTCCCGCGCGGGTACGCCGTACTTCTGCTCGGCACGCTTGGCAAACAGCAGGAACGAGCCGTAGACCCCGGCATAGCCCATGGTCAACGCGTCGCGGTCGCTGCGGATCGGGAAGTCCATGATCGGTACCACCAGGTCTTCGGCCACATCCTGGATACCGAACACGCTGACGCCGGTCTCGATACCCATGCGGTCGCACACCGCTACCAGTACTTCCATCGGCGTGTTGCCGGCACCGGCACCCAGGCCCGCGCAGGCGGCATCGATACGGTTGGCGCCTGCGGCGATGGCGGCGATGGAGTTGGCCACGCCCATGGACAGGTTGTGGTGGCCATGAAAGCCGATCTCGGTTTCAGGCTTGAGCGCCGCGCGCATGGCCGCCACCCGGGCGCTGACATCATGGGGCAACAGGTAGCCGGCCGAGTCGGTCAGGTAGATGCAGTTGGCCCCGTAGCTCTCCATCAGCAACCCCTGTTTGACCAGGCCCTCGGGGCTGTTCATGTGCGCCATCATCAGAAAGCCGACGGTGTCCATGCCCAGGTGGCGGGCGTGGGCAATGTGTTGTTCGCTGACATCCGCCTCGGTGCAGTGGGTGGCCACGCGAATGGTATTGACCCCAAGCTCGAAGGCCATTTTCAGGTGGTCGACGGTGCCGATACCCGGCAGCAGCAGGGCCGAGACCTTGGCGTTGGTCATCAGCGGGATCACCGCCGACAGGTATTCCTCGTCGCTGTGCGCCGGAAAACCGTAGTTCACCGAGCTGCCGCCCAGGCCATCGCCGTGGGTGACTTCGATCAGCGGCACGCCCGCCTGGTCCAGGCCGCAGGCGATGTCTTTCATCTGCTGCAGGCTGATGCGGTGGCGCTTGGGGTGCATGCCGTCGCGCAGGCACATGTCGTGGACGGTGATTTTCTTGCCGTTAAGTTCCATGGGCCGTTCCTCAGGCAATGGCAGATTCGGGGGTAGCACGCAGCACCCGTTCGCCCTTGAGAATTTCCTCGGCGAACATCTCGGCGGTACGGGCGGCGGCGGCGGTCATGATGTCGAGGTTGCCGGCGTACTTGGGCAGGTAGTCGCCCAGGCCTTCGACCTCCATGAAGATCGACACCCGATTGCCGTCGAACACCGGTCCGTTGACCAGCTTGTAGCCAGGTACATAGCGCTGTACCTGCTCGATCATCGCGTCGATGGCAGCGCGGATGGCCGGCTCGTCCGGGGTGTCGGCGGTCAGGCAGTGCACGGTGTCGCGCATGATCAGCGGCGGTTCGGCGGGATTGACGATGATGATCGCCTTGCCCTGCCTGGCGCCGCCCACCTGTTCCACCGCGCGGGCAGTGGTGCGGGTGAATTCGTCGATGTTCTTGCGGGTGCCCGGGCCCACCGACTTCGACGCGGCGGTGGCGATGATCTCGGCGTAGTCCACTGGCTGCACGCTGGACACTGCTGCCACCAGCGGGATGGTCGCCTGGCCGCCACAGGTGACCATGTTGACGTTCATCGCACCGCGGGAAAGGTTGGCCTTGAGGTTGACCGGCGGCACGCAGTAGGGACCGATGGCGCAGGGGGTGAGGTCGATCATCAGCACACCCAGGGCGTTGAGTTTGCGCGAGTTCTCGGCATGGACGTAGGCGGAGGTGGCGTCGAAGGCAATCTGCACCTGGTCTTCCAGCACATGGGGCAGCAACCCGTCGACCCCCTCGGCGGTGGTCTTGAGGCCCAGTTCACGGGCGCGTTGCAGGCCTTCGGAGCCGGCCTCGATGCCGACCATCCAGACCGGCTCCAGCACCTCGCTGCGCATCAGTTTGTAGAGCAGGTCGGTGCCGATGTTGCCCGGTCCGATCAGCGCACATTTGATCTTCTTGCTCATGGTTCATCGCTCCTGGGAAGGGGGAAGACGTCAGGCGACAAAACGCAGGCTGGCGTTGCCCAGGCCGCTCATCGACAGGTTGATGCGATCGCCTGGCACCAGCGGTACCAGCGGCGCCAGTGCGCCGGAAAGAATGATTTCGCCGCGGCGGAACGGAATGCCCAGTTCGCCCAGGGTGTTGGCCAGCCAGGCCACCGCTTCGCAGGGATGGCCCTGTACCGCCGAGCCCAAGCCGCTGCCGGCCGGCTGGCCGTTCTTGAGCATGTGCATTTCGACCCGGGCCAGGTCCAGGTCGCGGGGATCGATACGTTGCTCGCCCAGGGCGAAAACCCCACACGAGGCGTTGTCGGCCACGGTGTCCTGGATGCGGATCTGCCAGTTGTCGATCCGCGAGTCGACGATCTCGAAGCAGGGCGCCACGGCCTTGCTCGCTGCCAGCACGTCTTCGGCACGGATACCGGGGCCTTTGAGGTCTTCGCCGAGGATAAAAGCGATTTCGCCTTCGGCCCGAGGCTGGATCAACTGATACTGGGCAAAGCTGACTTCGCTACCGTCGGCTACCTGCATGGCATCGGTGAGAAAGCCGAAGTCGGGCTGGTGAACGTCGAGCATCTGTTGCACAGCGCGGCTGGTGACACCGATCTTTTTGCCAATGACGCGCTCGCCCAGGGCCTCGCGGCGCTGCAGAAAACGCAGGGAGATCCGGTAGGCCTGGTCCAGGCTGATGGCTGGGTGGCGCTGGGTCAGCGGGGCGAGGGTGGTGCGCCCGCGCAGGGCGTTGAACAGTTCATCGCCCAGGGCGGTGATCAGAGAGGCATCCATGGTGGTTTCGCTCTGTGCAGGGTAATAAAAAGCCGGTCCCAAGGGTCCAGGGTACCGGCAAAAAGGGGGTGTCAGCCGGGCCAGACGCTGCTGTCGGCACCGCCATCGACGTCGATGATCTTGCCGGTGACCCAGCCCGATGCCGGGCTTGCCAGGTACAGCGCGGCGGCGGCGATGTCTTCAGGGCTGCCCAGGCATTTGAGCGGGGTGTTGGCCTCCATCGCTTCGCGCATGGCAGTGGGCATGACCTTGTTCAGGGCTTCGGTCAGGGTCGGGCCGGGGGCCACGGCATTGACGCGTACCTGGGGGGCGAAGTCCTGGGCCAGCAGGCGGGTCAGGTGGCTCAACGCGGCCTTGGCGGTACCGTAGGCGCTGAAGTGGCGCTGGGCATAGCGTGCCGCTACCGAGCTTACGTTGATGATGTTGCCGCCGCCGGCCTCGCGCATCAGGGGCACACACAGCTGGCACAGGGCGTAGGCGCTGGAGACGTTGAAGCGCAGGATGTCCTCGAACTGTTCCGGGGTCATGCCCAACGCGTCGTTGGGGCCGCCACCACCGGCGTTGTTGACCAGGTGGGTGATGCGGCCGAAGTGTTCCTGGCTCTGGCGAACCAGGGCCTGGCGTTGTTCGCTGTCGTTGACGTCGCAGGTAATCGCCAGGGCGCGGCGGCCGAGGCTGCGCACTTCGTCGGCGACGCGTTCGATGTCTTCAGGGCTGCGTGCGCTGCAGATGACATCGGCGCCGGCTTCGGCGTAGGCCAGGGCGATGGCACGTCCAATGCCACGGCCGCTGCCGGTGACGATGGCGACGCTGCCAGGGAGCTGGAATCGTTGCAGGATACTCATTGGCTGATTTTCCTTGAGCGTGAGTGGGCGCATGGCCGCAGTATTTCTCTGTGCCTGATGGAGGGCATCGTCTCAATGGACTACGGGGTTTGTGGGCATATCCATGGGCTGAGGTGGTGCTGATTCACCTTTGCGCCCTTACGGCGCCTTACTTTTTCAGTCGAGAAAAGGTAAGCAGAATTCTTGGGCCTCCAGGGGCCCTGCGCTGCGCTGCGAGTCCCTTCACTTCGGTGTCGCTCGGCACTTCTGGTTGACTGGGCCGGAAGATCAAGATCAAAAGCACAGTTCGCTGCGCTCTTGCCGGCCTGCGGTGTTTTTGGGGGAGGGGGCTTGTCCCGCAATTCGGTCTTGTGGGTTGATCCGTTATTTAGGGTGATGCGCAGTCACCTTTGCGCCCTTACGGCGCCTTACTTTTTCAGTCGAAAAAAAGTAAGCAAAATTCTTGCCCCACCAGGGGCCCTACGCTGCGCTTCGGGTCCCCTCACTGCGGTGTCGCTACGGGGCATTGCGAGCTACGCGTTGCAAGCAACGCTACGCTTCGCATCTTCGGCATTCGCCGAAGGCGCTGCGCGCTAGCCCCTCCACGACACCTCCGTTCGGCCCTTCTGGTTAACGGGGCCGGAAGATCAAAAGCAAAAGCAAGAGCAGAGCAAGAGCAAGAGCACAATTCGCTGCGCTCTTGCTGGTCTGCGGTGTTCTCTTTGGGGGCAACGGTCATTTAGGCAAAACCGAATGTACTGGCCATCCTGAGGCAAGGCCGCTGTGCTCTAGTCCGCTTTGACGATGAAGCAACAGCTGTGCAATCCGATCATCAATCACGGCTCGCGCATTGGCGCTACGAGATTGGGAGAACAAGAAGGATGCACAGCATGCGAGAAAAGACCCAGGACGAAATCGAACTGCTGGAACGGGCGCGGCGCCTGGTGCCAGTGTTGCGCGAGCGTTCGGCGCAAGGGGATCGCGATCTCAAGGTCGTCGATGAGAGCATTGCCGATCTCAAGTCGGCCGGGCTGTTGCGCGCCCTGCAGCCGCGGGCATTCGGCGGCTACGAGGTAGACCCGCGCACGTTCTTCGAGATCCAGATGACGCTCGCTGAAGGTTGCATGTCTACCGCCTGGGTCTACGGCGTGATGGGTGTCCACCCTTGGCAGTTGGCCCGCTACCCGATCGAGACCCAGCGCGAGGTGTGGAGCGAGGATCACGACACCCTGGTGTCGTCCACTTATATGCCAACCGCCAAGGTGACGGTGGTCGAAGGCGGCTACCGCATCAGCGGTCGCTGGGGATTCTCGAGCGGCAGCGAGCACTGCCAATGGGTGCTGCTGGGCGGGATCCTGCCACCCGACGGTGAGCTGGCGGCCGAGCACGGTACTTTCCTGTTGCCGCGCAGCGACTACCAGATCCAGCGCAACTGGGACGTGCTGGGCCTGCGCGGCACCGGCAGCCACGACATCGTTGTGGAGGACGCTTTTGTGCCGGCGCACCGGGTGCAGCGCACCAATAACTGTACGTTGGAAGCCACACCAGGCCGCCTGGTCAACACCAACCCGATCTACGCCATTCCTTTCGCCCAGGTGTTCTCCCGTGCGGTATCTACCTCGGCCATCGGGGCGCTGCAAGGGGCCATCGATCTGTTCCGTGCCAACGCTGCGCAGCATATCGGCAAGCACGGTGCCCGCACGGCAGACGACCCAGCGGCGCAGACCGCAGTGGCCGAGGCCACGCTCACGGTCGACAGCCTCAGGCTGGTGCTGGAGCGCAACTACGAGCACCTGATGCAACTGGCCAGGGCCGGTGAATACCCGGATGTGGAAACCCGCCTGCTGTACCGCTACCAGTCGGCCTACGTCACCAACCTGTGCGCCGAGAAGGTCAACGAGCTGCTGCGCTGCATGGCCGCCTCAGGGTTGTACAACAGCAACCCGGTGGCTCGGCTGTTCCGCGACCTGCACCAGGCCCGCGGGCATATCGCCAACAACTACCAGGCCTATGGCCGCACGCTGGGCGCGGTGCAACTGGGCCTGCCCAACCCGGACCCTTACGTCTGAAGCCATCGCCCGTCCACCTGCCCGCACGCCGGGCAGGGGACTTTGAGAGTTGAGCCATGAATGACTTTGTTGCCTTGCGCGTGGCGCGGGTGGTCGAGGAAACGGCCGATGCCCGTTCACTGATCTTCGATGTGCCCGAGCACCTGGCCGAACGCTTTCGCTACCAGCCCGGGCAGTTTCTGACCCTGCGCATTCCCTACGGCGACGACTGGCTGCCGCGTTGTTATTCGCTGTCGAGCACGCCGCTGCTGGACGAGCCACTGCGGGTGACGGTCAAGCGCGTGCGCGACGGGCGCGCCTCGAACTGGTTGTGCGCCGACCTGCAGGAAGGCCAGACCCTGCAGGTGCTGCCACCGGCCGGGGTGTTCGTGCCGCGTACTCTGGACGGCGATCTGTTGCTGTTCGGCGGCGGCAGCGGGGTGACGCCGGTGCTGTCGATCCTGCGCTCGGCCTTGCTGGCCGGCCAGGGCCGTATCCTGCTGATCTATGCCAACCGCGACGAAAACTCGGTGATCTTTCGCGACGAGTTGCGTTTCCTCGCCAATGCCCACCCGGAGCGTTTGCAGATCGTCCACTGGCTGGACTCGGTCCAGGGCATACCGGCGGCTGCGCAACTGGCGGTACTGGCGCAACCGTTCGTGGATGCCCAGGCCTTTATCTGCGGCCCGGGCCCGTTCATGGACACCGCCGTCAGTGCCCTGAAAAGCCTGGGCCTGCCCAGTGAGCGTGTGCATGTCGAGCGTTTCGTCTCGCTGCCCGGTGAACGTGAAGTGCCCCAGGTGGTCGCCAGCGAGGCAGCCGTGGCCGCGCAGTTGGCGGTACGCCTGGACGGCGAGGACCACACCCTGGCCTGCGACAGTGGCGAAACCCTGCTGGCGGCCATGGAGCGTGCCGGCCTCAAGCCACCCAGTGCCTGCCGTGTCGGGGGCTGTGCTTCGTGCATGTGTACCCTGGAAAGCGGCGATATCGAGCTGTTGATCAACGATGCGCTGGATGCCGACGAACTGGCCGAGGGCTGGATTCTGGCCTGCCAGGCCGTGCCCACCAGCGCGAACCTGCGAATCCGTTTTCCTGAGTGATGCCGATGAACGAAATGACTTCACCGCGGGTCGATGCACCCACCACCATCGCCCGGCTGTTGTTCGACAGTGCCCGGCGTTTTGCCGGGCGCACGGCCATTGAAGACGCAGGCGTTTGCACCGACTACGCCGAGCTGCCGGCCCTGGCCTTGACCGTCACCCGTGGCCTCATGGCCCTGGGTATCCAGCCCGGTGACCGGGTGGCGGTGTGGGCGCCCAATGGCCGCGACTGGATCATTGCCGCCCTGGGCATTCAATGTGCAGGCGCCGTGCTGGTACCGATCAATACCCGCATGAAAGGCACTGAGGCGGCCGATGTATTGGCGCGCAGTGGTTGCCGCGTGTTGTTCGTGCAGCAACGTTTTCTGGACGTGGATTACCCCTCGATGCTTGAGGCCCATCGCCCCGACACCCTCGAACACCTGGTGGTGTTTGCCAGCGACTCGCCACGCGCGGCCTGCGACCTGGGCTACGAGCAGTTTGTCGCCGGGGCGGCGACCGTCGAGGTGGTCAAGGCCGAGCGCCGGGCCCTGGCCGTGCAGTCAGAGGCGGTGTGCGACCTGTTGTTTACCTCAGGCACCACTGGCAAGCCCAAGGGCGTGATGAGCGGCCACGGGCAGTGCCTGCGCGCCTTCAGTGAATACGTGCGGGTGATCGGCCTGGTGCCGGGCGACCGCTACCTGATCGTCAACCCGTTCTTCCATGCCTTTGGCTACAAGGCCGGCTGGCTGACGTGCCTGATCGCCGGGGCGACCATCCTGCCCCATGCGGTGTTCGATGCCGAGGCGGTGTTCCAGCGTATCGCCAATGAACGCATCAGCGTGTTGCCGGGGGCGCCGACTTTGTACCTGTCGCTGCTGGCTCACCCGCGCCTGCGCCAGACCGACCTGTCGAGCCTGCGCATTGCCGTGACCGGCTCGGCCAGTATTCCCCCCAGCCTGATCGAACGCATGCGTAACGAATTGGGGTTCAGTTGCGTGACCACGGCCTATGGCCTGACCGAATGTGGCGGCCTGGCTACCCTGTGCGATCCACAGGATTCGGTCGAAGTGATCGCCGGCACCAGTGGCCGGCCGCTTGCCGGCACGGAGGTGAGCATCCGCGATCCGTATAACCAGGCACTGGCCACCGGCGAGACGGGGGAAATCTGCCTGCGTGGTTTTCATGTCATGCAGGGCTATTTCCAGAACCCCGAGGCCACGGCCGAAGCCATCGACCAGGCCGGCTGGCTGCACACCGGCGATGTGGGACGGCTGGATGCGGCGGGCAATCTGACAATCACCGACCGGCTCAAGGACCTGTTCATTGTTGGCGGCTTCAACTGCTACCCGGCCGAGATCGAAGCGGCACTGATTGCCCATCCGGCCATTGCCCAGGTGGCGGTAGTAGGGGTGGCTGACGAACGCATGGGCGAGGTGGGGTGTGCCTGTGTGGTGTTGCGCGAGGGAGAGCAATTGCAGGCGCAGGAACTGATCGCCTGGAGCCGTGAGCGCATGGCCAATTACAAAGTGCCGCGCCAGGTGCGGTTCATGGACGCGCTGCCGCTGAACCCGTCGGCCAAGGTGGCCAAGAACGAATTGCGGGCGCTGGTGGACGCGAGGTAGGCGGGGAGGCGACGTGGTGGGGGGATTGCTGTCGCGGGGCAAGCCCGCTCATACACCGATGGCCTAGGCCAAATGGATGATGTTCACACCGCCGCCGCGTTTCACTCTGCGCACGTCAACCACAACAACAAGAAAAGGATTGCTGCATGTCTAGGTTCAACGCGACTCATGGCGGGCTGTTGCTGTCTCTTTCCGTGGCCTGTGCCTACGCCAACGCCGGCCCACGGATCGAGCTGGGCGAGGACACCACCCTCGACTCATCGCTGACCGTCAACTACACCGCCTCGATGCGGACCGCCAAGCCTGCCCACCAGTACCTCAACGACATCAACAACGACGATGGCACGCGCAACTTCGACCGCGGTGCGCTGATCACCAACCGGGTCAGCCTGTTCGGCGAGCTGCTGCTCAAACACAACAACCTCGGCGCGGTGCTGCGCGGCAGCCATTTCTACGATGACGTCTACCACAACCGCAACGACAACGACTCACCAGGCACGGTGAACAAGATCGGCCGTGCCGATGGTTTCACCGAAGACACCCGGCGCCTGAGCGGCAGCAAGGCGCGCTTGCTCGATGCCTATGTGTACGGCAACTTCGACGTCGCCGAAAGCCAGTACCTGTCGATCAAGGCCGGTCGCCACCTGGTGGCCTGGGGCGAGAGCCTGTTCTGGGCCAACATCAGCCAGGGCCAGGCGCCGGTGGATGCCACCAAGTTCAACGTACCCGGTACCGAAGCCAAGGACTCCTACCTGCCTGTGGGGCAGGTCTCGGCCTCCTGGTCGCTGAACGAAGACCTGGCCCTGGTCGGCTTCTACCAGTACGAGTGGGAGAAGACCCAGCTCAACCCGGTCGGCGACTATTTCGGCAGCGACACCTTCGGCCCGGGCGCCGAGTTCTATCGCCTGGGTGCTGGGGTGATCGACAGCCTGCCGGACAACAGTTTCACCGGTGTGACCTACGCCGGTGACGTCGAGCCCCGCGACAGCGGCCAGTGGGGCCTGGGCGTGCGTTACCGGGTTACCGAGAACACCGAGGTCGGCCTGTTTCACTATCGCTACCACGAGCGCGTCGGCGCACTGTTCTTCGACTTCAGCGGCCAGACCCAGTACTCCTCGCTGCACGGCATCGGCAACTATGCAGTGGCTGGCGGCGGCCCGGTCTACCGCCTGGGCTATTTCGACGATGTCGAGCTGACCGGGGCGAGCTTCAGCTCCAAGGTGGGGGATTCGGTGCAGTTCGCCGGTGACCTCAGCTACCGCGATGGCGCTGCCGTGTACCTGGACAACGGTGCCCCGGCCCGTGGCCAGATCTGGCAGGGCAACCTCAACGGCAGCTACATGATCGGCCCCAGCTTCCTGGCCCACCAGACCACGTTCATGGCCGAAGTGGTCCACCAGCACATCGAAGGCGTCGACACCTTGCACATCACCGGTGGCGGACCGGGCGTCGATGGCAGCTTCAACAACTTCGAGTCCGACACCCAGACCCGTGGCCAGACCCTGCTCGGCATCGGCGCCTACATGGATTACCTGGGCATCGCCGACGGCCTGGACCTGAACACCCGCGTGGTGTGGACCCAGAACGTCGACGGCAGTGCCTACCAGGGCCTGGGCCGTGACGAAAAACGCCTGACCGTGGGCGGCGACTTCAAGTACCTGGGCAACTTCCAGGTCGGCCTGACCTACGTTGCCTACCTCAGCTCACCGGACATCGCCCAGGGCCGCATGCTGGCCGACCGCGATTACCTGTCGTTCAACGCCAAATACACTTTCTGATCAAAAGGGCCCTGCCATGCACACGTCTCCCTTCAGCCCGATCCAGATCGGCCCGCTGACCCTGAAGAACCGCTTTATCAAGGCGGCCACCAACGAAGGCATGAGCACCCAGGGCCTGCCTTCCAAGCAGTTGGTCAAGCTGCACGCCGGGCTTGCCCGGGGTGCGGTGGCGCTGACCACCGTGGCCTATTGCGCGGTCAGCAAGGATGGGCGCACCTTGCCCAACCAACTGACACTCACACGCGAAAGCCTGCCGCACTTCAAGGCCCTGACCGATGAGGTACACCGTGAAGGCGGGCTGGTCAGTGCGCAGATCACTCATGGTGGCTGCTTCACCTTTTTGCGCGAACGCGCCACCCGCTACCCGCTGTCGGCCAGTGGCGGCTTCAACAAGATCGGCATGATGAGCGGCATGTTCTTCAAACAGGCCATGACCGAGACCGACATGCGCCAAGTGGTCGAGGACTTCGCCCAGGGCGCGCGGCTTGCCCGCGAGGCTGGCTTCGATGCGGTGGAGATCCATATGGGCCACGGCTACCTGCTCAGCCAGTTCATCTCGCCGATGTACAACAAGCGCCGTGACCAGTACGGCGGCACGTTGGAGAACCGCCTGCGCTTTCCCCGCCGGGTGCTGCGCGCGGTGCTCGACGCAGTGGGTCGCGACCTGGCGGTGGTCTGCAAATACAGCGTTACCGAGGGTGCGCGTGCTGGCAACAGTGCCGAGGATGGTGCCCGCATCGCGCGCATGCTGGAGCAGGAGGGCGCCCACCTGTTGGTGCTCAGCGCGGGCATGAACGTCGAGTCGATCACCACCATGTTCGGGTCTTCCTTCCCCAAGGAGAACCGTGTGCAGCAGAAGAACCCGATCATCGCCCTGGCCATGAAGATCCAGCGCCTGCGCGACCCGGTAGTGGAGTTCCACGAACTGTACCTGCTCGAACATGCCCGCAAGGTGCGGGCGGCGGTGAAAATGCCGCTGGCCTACCTGGGCGGCGCCAAGAGCCTGGAGAGCATCGAACAGGTAATGGCCGAGGGCTTTGACCTGGTGGCCATGGGGCGGGTACTGGTAGCTGAATCGGACTACGTCGAAAAGCTGGCTACCGGTGCCAGCACCGACTCCATCTGCACCGCCTGCAACCGCTGCGTGGCCATGATGTACACCCCGGGTGGCACCTCGTGCGTACTGGGCAAGCCTGGCAACGCCGAACTCAACCAGCTTCCAGCGGCGTCCTAGGCGTGGCGGGTTAGCGACTGCTGCGCAGTCGATCGCAGCCTCGTTCCTCGGCAGTGGCTACAGATTGCCGGTGTAGCCGCTGGCGACAGCCTGCGATCGACCGCGTAGCGGTCGCGGTTCTGCACTGCCTGCAACCGCTGCGTGGCCATGATGTACACCCCGGGTGGCACCTCGTGCGTACTGGGCAAGCCTGGCAACGCCGAACTCAACCAGCTTCCAGCGGCGTCCTAGGCGTGGCGGGTTAGCGACTGCTGCGCAGTCGATCGCAGCCTCGTTCCTCGACAGTGGCTACAGATTGCCGGTGTAGCCGCTGGCGCCAGCCTGCGATCGACCGCGTAGCGGTCGTGGTTCAAGACAGTTGCTCACACGGACACCGCTGTACAGCAAGAGCGCAGCGAATTGTGCTCTTGATCTTCTGCCCCGTTAACCAGAAGGGCCGAGCGGAGGTGTCGTGGAGGGGCTGGCGCGAAGCGCCTTCGGCCTTGGCCGAAGACCCGAAGCGCAGCGTAGGGCACCTAGTGGTGCAGGCGGTTTTGCCTACTTTTTCCAAGAAAAAAGTAGGGCGCCGTAAGGGCGCAAGGGTGACTCAGCACCACCCCAGATAATGGATAAACACACACATCCAAATCGCGGGGCAAGCCCGCCCCTACCTGCCCCAGCCGGCGGGAGCGAACCTCATTCAACCGTGCTGCAAGAACTCCAGGCAACTACGGTTGAACAACGCTCGATGCTCAACCTGCACCCAATGCCCACACCGGTTCAGCACGATAAACCGCGCAGTGGGCGCGCCATCGATGATCCGCTGCGCACCACTGACCGGGTTGAAGTTGTCATTGCTGCCCCAGAACCCGAAGATCGGGCACTGCAGCTCACCCAGGCGCGACTCCATGTTCGGCACCTGCATGGTGCTGAACAGGTTCTTGGGCTGTATAACCGCCACCGCCACCCGCTCCAGCAACAGGCTCTCAGGCAGGATCGAGTCATCGAACAACTGCAGGCGCATCATGCTGCGCATTTCATCAAGTCCGATGGGCCCGGCATTGAACAGTGTCACCATGCGCACGATGCCTTCCATCTTGAAGTAGGCCTCGCGCTCTTCGACGCCACCGGGCGCCAGCAGGATCAGACGCTCCACCCGCGTAGGCAGTCGCAGCGCCAGGCCCAGGGCAATGGCACCCCCCAGCGAATTGCCCAGCAACGTGCAGCGCTCGATGTCCAGGCCATCGAGCAGCGCGGCGACGTTGTCGATGAAAAAGTCCAGGTGGTACTGCACATCCTCGGGCTTGTCCGAGCGGCCAAAACCCGGCAGGTCGAGGACGATGTTGCGGTAGCCGGCCTCGACAAACTGCGGGTAGTTGCCCTTGAAGTTGCTGAAACCACTGGCGCCCGGGCCGCTGCCATGCAGCCAGACCACCACCGGGCCGCTGCCTTCATCCATGTAGTGCAGGCGCAGGCCGCTGGGTGTGGTGAAGTAGTGGCCGGTAGGTAGCGGCAGGTCGGTGGTTGAGGTCATGGCGAGTCTCCAGTGTCGACGAAGGGGTGGGGCGCGAGCGCCAGGCCGTGGCAGGCCTGAAGGGGCGAAGGTGCCGGGCCTGGTTCGCGCAGGGTCGATCCTCTATCGCCGCCACCGCTGCGGCATCGTCCATTCAGACCACCCCCCTGCGGCTGCCGGTAGTCCTATCGGACGATGCCTGCCAAGGGCCCCGGCCCAATCATGCAGGTGACCGGCCTGCTGTGTTGTCAGTGGGCTTTTACGCACTGCACGGCAGGAGAACGCTATGAAATTGCTGAACAAAGTCGCCTTTGTCACAGGCGCGGGGCAGGGAATGGGCCAGGCCATGGTGCGCCGTTTCGTTGCCGAGGGCGCCAAGGTAGTGGCGGTGGACCTCAACCAGGAGGCCCTGGCCAACAGCCTGGCCGATCTGACCGACCTGGATGACCGGGTACTGGCGCTGGCCTGCAATGTTGCCGACGCCGCCTCGGTGGCCGATGCCATGGGCCAGGTCGAGGCGCGCTTTGGTGGGCTCGACATCCTGGTCAACAACGCCGGTGTCGGCGCTTTCGACAGCTTCCTCGAGACCCCGGACGAGAACTGGGCACGGGTGATCGGGGTGAACCTGGGCGGCACCTTCCTGTGCTGCCGCGAAGGCGCGAAGCTGATGGTCAAGGGCGCACGCAACGGGGTGATCATCAACCTCTCCAGCACCGCCGCACTCACGGGTGAAGGTCCAAGCCACTACTGTGCCTCCAAAGCCGGGGTCATGGGTTTGACCCGCTCCATCGCCCGCGAACTGGCCCCCAGCGGCATCCGCGTCAACAGCCTGGTACCGGGGCCTACCAACACCCCGATGATGGCCGGCGTTGCCGATGAACACATGCAGGCGATGCTCAAGAACGTGCCCCTGGGCCGCCTGTGCGAAACCGACGAAATCGCCGGGGTCGCGGTGTTCCTGGCGGGCGACGACGCCAGCTTCATCACCGGCCAGAACATCGCGGTCAACGGCGGCATGGCCTTTATCTGAGGGGAATTCGATGAGCAAACGATTAGCAGGCAAGATTGCCTTTATCACCGGGGCCGGCTCCGGCATTGGCCAGGCCACCGCGCTGCGCTTTGCCGAGGAAGGCGCCACGGTGGTGCTCTGCGGGCGACGCGAGCAGCCCTTGCAGCAGGTGCTGGAACTGATCCAGGCCGCCGGCGGGCAGGGCGACATCGCCGTGGCCGATGTGAGCAACGAGCAGGCCTATGTCGGCGCCCTGGAAGACGCCGCCCGGCGTCACGGGCGCCTGGACATCCTGGTCAACAACGCCATGGCCTACACCTGGGGCGGCGTCGATACGCTGTCGACCGCCGACTGGCACGCCAACTTCAGCACCACCGTCGATGGCACCTTCTTCGGCACCCGCACCGCCATGCGCCTGATGAAAGACCAGGGCGGCGGCGCCATCGTCAACATCGCCTCGATCTGCGGCCTGTTCGGCACCGCCTGGATGGCCGGCTACTCGGCGGCCAAGGCCGCGGTGATCAACTTCAGCCGGGCAGTGGCCAGCGAAGGCGCAGCGCACAACATTCGCTGCAACGTGGTGATCCCGGGCGTGGTCGACACCCCGGCCACCGCAGGCATGCTCAGCGACGCGAAAACCCGTCGCAACACCGAAAAGGTCATTCCGATGCAACGGGTGGGCTTGCCGGTGGAGCTGGCCAACGCGATCCTGTTCCTGGCCAGTGACGAAGCCTCCTATGTAACGGGTGCAAGCCTGGCGGTGGACGGCGGGCGCAGCGCGGACCTGTACACGGTGCTGGAGTGATGGGCATGGACGCGCTGCACGCGCGCATCGACCGTCTGGAGTCGCTGGATGCGATTCGCCAGCTGGCCGGCAAGTACGCCCTGGCCCTGGACATGCGCGACATGGACGCCATGGCCAACTGCTTTGTGCCGGACGTCAAAGTCGGCCGTGACAAGCAGGGGCGCGCGCACTTCAAGGCCTGGCTGGACGACACCATGCGCCGCCAGTTCCACGGCACCTCCCATCACCTGGGCCAGCACATCATCGAGTTCAGCGATGCCGACCATGCCACGGGCGTGGTCTATTCCAAGAACGAGCACGAGACCGGTGCAGAATGGGTGATCATGCAGATGCTGTACTGGGACGACTATCAGCGGGTAGACGGGCGCTGGTGCTTCCGTCGGCGCCTGCCGTGCTACTGGTACGCCAGCGACCTGAACAAGCCGCCGATTGGCGGCATGAAAATGCGCTGGCCGGGGCGTGAGCCTTATGCCGGCAGCTTTCATGAACTGTTCCCGTCGTGGGATACCTTCTGGGCGCAGCGTCCGGACAAAGACGCCTTGCCGCAGATTGCCGAGCCTGCACCGTTGGAGGAATTCCTGCGGACCATGCGCCGTGGGGCGGGTGAGCCGAGGATTCGGGTTCGCTGAGAGGACCATCGCGGGGCAAGCCCGCTCCTACACCGACGGTAGGAGCGGGCTTGCCCCGCGATGACGAGCTGTCAGGCCCGCGCTTCGCGCGGCATGCCCAGCGCCCGCTCGGCAATGATGTTGCGCTGGATCTCGTTGCTGCCGCCGTACACCGTGTCAGCGCGGCTGAACAAAAACAGTGCCTGCAACCGGCTCAACTGATACGGCTTGCCTTCCAGTACCTCTGCCTCATCCCCCAGCACATCCATCGCCAGCTTGCCCAACGCGGCATGCCAGGTGGACCACGCCAGTTTGTAGATCATCGCTTCACGCCGCAGGCTGCCGTCCTGGGCCCCGGAGAGCATGCGCAGCGAGTTGTAGCGCAGTACTTTCAACCCCGCCCAGGCCTGGGCAATGCGCTGGCGCATCAGTGGGTCGCGTGCCGCACCATTGCGTTTGGCCACGGCAATTACCTCCGCCAGCTCGTTGTGAAACTGCATCTGTTGCCCCAGAGTCGAGGCGCCACGTTCAAAGCCCAGCAGGGCCATGGCGATTTTCCAGCCTTCGCCCGGTTGGCCGATCATGTTGTCCACCGAGGTACGGGCCTGGTCGAAGAACACTTCGTTGAACTCGCTGCTACCGGTCAACTGCTCGATCGGTTGCACGCGAATCTGCGCCTGGTCCATCGGTACCAGCAGGAATGACAGGCCATGATGCCCACGGCTGCCCGGCTCGGTGCGCGCCAGTACAAAGCACCAGTCCGACTCATGGGCCAGGGACGTCCAGACTTTTTGCCCGCTGATCAGCCAGTGCCCGCTGCTGTCGTCCAGGCGCGCGCGGGTCTGTACGTTGGCAAGGTCGGACCCTGCATTGGGCTCAGAGTAACCCTGGCACCAGAACTGGGTACCGTTGAGGATGCCCGGCAGGAAGCGCTGTTTTTGCGCCGGGCTGCCAAAGGCGGCCAGGGTCGGGCCGACCAGGCCTTCGCCGATGTGGCCCATGCGGCCCGGTCCACCAGCACGGGCGTATTCCTCATGAAAGATCACCTGGCGGGTAAGGCTCAGGCCGCGCCCACCGTCTTCCTCGGCCCAGCCCACGCCGATCCAGCCACCCGAGGCCAGTTCGCGCTCCCAGGCTTTGCGTTGTTCAGGAAAACTGTGCTCGTCGCCCGGCCCGCCGCGAAAGCGCAAGGCCGCAAACTCACCCTGCAGGTGGTCAGCCAGCCACTGGGCGACCTGGGCGCGGAAGGCTTCATCTTCGGTACTGAATCCGATTTTCATAGGGTTTCTCCAAGAAGCTGCGCCGCCAGACGTTCGCGGTGCAGGGCAGGGCTGCCCAGCAACTGTTCGCTGGCGCGGGCGCGTTTGAAATACAGGTGGGGGTCGTATTCCCAGGTAAAGCCCACGCCGCCGTGAAGCTGGATCGACTCGGCGGCGCACGTGAAGAACGCTTCGCTGGCATGGATCTGCGCGGTGGCAGCCGCTTCCAGCAACTCGCTCGCCACCCCCACGTCACCGGCTGGATCAAGGCGCTCCTGGGCCACGCAGGCGGCGTACCAGGCGGCGGAACGGGCGCATTCCAGTTGCTGCATGAGGTCGGCGCAGCGGTGCTTGATTGCCTGGAAACTGGCAATGGCGCGGCCGAACTGATGCCGCTCGCCGATGTAGGCCAAGGTCAGGTCGAGGGTCTGTTGCGCGCCACCGGTCTGTTCGGCGGCAAGGCCGATGGCCGCGATCAGCAGCACGTCGCGCAGCAACGGCCAAGCCTGGCCGGCGTCAGTGAGCAATTGCGCCGACCCTGCGATCACATCATTCAGCTCGATGCGCGCCAGGCGGCGGGTCTGGTCGAGGGTGGGCAAGGTGTGGCGGGTGATGCCGGGGCTGTCTGCCGGCACGGCAAACAGGCTGATGCCCGTGTCACCCTGGCTGCCCGGTGAGCGGGCCGCGACGATCAGCAACTGGGCCTGGGCACCATCGATCACCTGCCGGTACTGGCCATTCAAGCGGTAACCGTTGCCTGTCGGCTCGGCCACGGCCTGTACGTTGTCGGCCTCGAGCCCTGGCGTACCGGCAAAGGCCAGGGTGGCAGTGGCGCCGCTGGCAATCGCGCCCAGCCACTGGTCCTGCACCGCAGGGTTGCTGGCCAGCAACAGGGCAGGGGTGGCAAGGCAGGTGGTGGCAAACAGGGGCGCGCACAGCAGGTGGCGACCGCTCTGCTCCAGCAGGATCGCCAGTTCCACAAACCCGAGCCCCAGCCCGCCGAAGCGCTCCGGGATCATCAGGGCCGGCCAGTACAGCTCTTCACCGATGCGCTGCCACAGGGCCGGATCGTAGCCTTCGGGGCGGGCCATGGCGGTACGCACCGCCTGGGAATCGCTGACCTGGGCCAGAAAGCGTGCGGCGCTGTCCTGGATCATCAATTGTTCTTCGTTGAATGCGAACTCCATAAGCGTCGACTCGGTCAAGGCGGGTAGAGGCCCGAGTCTAGGAGGGGGGCTTTTGCCGACGAATCATTGAAACGGACTAGTCCGCCCGCCGCACCGAGGGGCGTAGTCTCAACGGACGATGAGGGCGATCAGCGCGCTTCGCACAATGGCAGCCAGTACCGGATTTGCCATTCAGGAGCAGCGGCATGATCGAGATTCGCGGTTTGAGCTATTTCGTCGCCATGAGCGAGAACCTCAGCCAGTGGCAGCGCTATGCCGAGGACGTGCTGGGCATGCAAGTGCAACCGGCGCCCGCAGGTGGGCTGTACGTGAAGATGGATGAGCGTCCGTTTCGCATGCTGATTGTGGAAGGCAGCGAACAACGCTATGTGGCTTCGGGCTGGGAGCTGGCTTCGGAGCCGGCGTTCGAAGCCGCCCTGGAGCACTTGAGCAGCCTGGGCATCGAATGGCAGCGCGGCAGCGCCGAGCAGGTCGAGCAGCGCGGCGTGCAAGCGCTGGTCAGCCTGGTCGACCCCTCGGGTAACTGCCACGAACTGAGCTGGGGCCATCGCTCCGACTGCCAGCCGTTCGTCTCGCCCCAGGGCGTGCCGCGCTTTATTACCGGTGACATGGGCCTGGGCCACACCGTGCTGCCGGCACCGAATTTCGACGCCACTCTGGCCTTTGCCAAGGATGTGCTGGGCTTCGAACTGTCGGACATCTTCAACTTCCGTCCTGACCCGTCGGCGCCGCCGATCCGCATCCACTTCCTGCATTGCCGCAATGCCCGTCACCACAGCCTGGCCCTGGCCGAGTACCCGGTGCCTTCGGGCTGCGTGCATGTGATGGTCGAGGTCGACTCGATGACCGAAGTCGGCCGCGCCCATGACCGTCTGCTGGCCCACGACGTGCGCCTGTCGGCGACCCTCGGCCAGCACCTGAACGACCGCATGACCAGCTTCTACATGAAGACGCCGTCGGCCTTTGACCTGGAATACGGCTTTGGCGGCCTGCAGGTCGACTGGGCCGAGCATTCGGCGTTCGAATTCACCCGCGTGAGCATCTGGGGGCACGACTTCTCGGTCGGCCAACAGTAAGGAACCTGCACATGAACAAACAACTGACGGCGGCCGATGCGGTCGCACAACTGCGCGATGGCATGACCATCGGCTTCGGTGGCTGGGGGCCGCGGCGCAAGCCCATGGCCATTGTCCGCGAGATCCTGCGCTCACCGGTCAAGGACCTCACCGTGGTCGCCTACGGCGGCCCGGAAGTCGGCATGCTGTGCGCCGCCGGCAAGGTGCGCAAGCTGATCTTCGGCTTTGTCACCCTCGACGCCATTCCACTGGAACCCTACTACCGCAAGGCCCGCGAAGCCGGTGAGCTGGAGCTGCTGGAGCTGGACGAAGGCATGTTCCAGTGGGGCCTGCGCGCCGCCGGCATGCGCCTGCCGTTCCTGCCGACCCGCTGCGGCCTGGCCACCGATGTGACGGCGCTCAACCCCGCGCTCAAGACCATCGCCTCACCCTACGCCGATGGCGAGGTGTTGCTGGCCATGCCGGCGCTGGAGCTGGACGTGGCGTTCCTGCACGTCAACGTTGCCGACCGCCTGGGCAATTGCCTGGTGACCGGCCCCGACCCGTATTTCGATCACCTGTTCGCCCGCGCCGCCCAGCAGTGCTTCGTCTCGTGCGAGCGCCTGGAAGAGCGCCTGTCGCTGGATGCCGAGCAAGCCCGCTTCAACACCTTCGAGCGTTACCTGGTGACCGGTGTGGTGCACGCGCCGCTGGGCGCCCACCCCACCTCGTGCCCGTCGGACTACGGCTGGGACCTGCAGCACCTGAAGGGCTACGTCGCCAGCAGCCAGCAGGAACAGGGTTGGGAGCAGTACGTCAGCACCTATGTGGCAGGTGGTGAGCAGGCTTATCAAGACGCCAACGGCGGCGCCGCACGCATGGGCACCTTGCCCCTGCCTGTGTTCTGAGGAGGATGAAAAATGTCTGCAACCTGTGAGTTCACCCTCGCCGAACTGATGATCGTCGCTGCGTCCGAAGCCTGGCGTGGCGACGGCGAAGTGATTGCCTCGGGCCTTGGCGTGATCCCGCGCCTGGGCGCGAGCCTGGCCAAACTGACCCATAGCCCGCAGCTGCTGATGACCGACAGCGAAGCGTTCCTGGTCGAAGAACCGGTGCCGCTGGGGCCACGGGATGGCTATCAGCCACGCTACTCGGGCTATCTGTCGTTCGAGCGGGTGTTCGAGTGTGTGTGGGGTGGCCGCCGCCACGCCATGATCGGCCCGACCCAGATCGACCGCTGGGGCCAGACCAACCTGTCGTGCATCGGCGATTACCACAAGCCCAAGAGCGCGATCCTCGGTGTGCGCGGCTTGCCGGGCAACAGTATCAATCACCTCAACTCGTTCTTCGTGCCCCATCACAACAACCGCGTGTTCGTCAGCGCTGAAGTGGACATGGTCTCGGGCGTGGGCTTCAAGGCCGAGCGCTGGCCCGAGGGCGTGCGCCGCGACTTGATGGACATCCGCCGGGTGGTCACCGACCTCTGCACCCTGGATTTCGATGGCCCCGATCGCGCCGCTCAGGTGCGCACCCTGCACCCGGGAGTGAGTTTCGATGAGGTCCAGGACAAGACCGGCTTCCCATTGCTCAAGTCGCCACTGCTGCAGGAAACCGCGCACCCCACGGCCGAACAACTGGCCGTGATCCGCCGGCTTGATCCGCACGATTACCGCGCCGCGGCAATCAAGGGCAACCCGCCCGGCATTCGTACCGCCTGATCCGAGGAGCGCCAACATGCACAGCAGCGACAGCCAGTTCGTGGAACGTGAAGACCGTGCCGTCTACGAGACCGAGGCGCCCGTGCTCTATAGCGTGGTCGAGCACATCGCCACGCTGACGCTGAACCGGCCGACCTTCAACAATGCGCAGAACTCGCAGATGACCTACGCGCTGGATGCTGCACTGCGCCAGGCGGTGGACGATGACCAGGTCAAGGTCATCGTGCTGCGCGGGGCCGGCAAGCATTTCTCTGCCGGTCACGACATCGGTACGCCGGGGCGCGATATCAACAAGCCCTTCGAGCGCGCACACCTGTGGTGGGACCACACCAACAAACCCGGTGGCGAGCAGTTGTATGCCCGCGAGCAGGAGGTGTACCTGGGCATGTGCCGGCGCTGGCGCGAGTTGCCCAAGCCGACCATCGCCATGGTCCACGGCGCCTGCATTGCCGGCGGCCTGATGCTGGCCTGGGTGTGCGACCTGATCGTCGCCAGCGACGATGCCTTCTTCCAGGACCCGGTGGTACGCATGGGCATTCCTGGGGTGGAGTATTTTGCCCACCCTTACGAGCTCAACCCGCGCATCGCCAAGGAATTCCTGTTCACTGGCGACCGCATGACGGCAACCCGTGCCTATGAGATGGGCATGGTCAACCGCGTGCTGCCGGCCGCCGAGCTGGAGCAGGCCACCTACGCCCTGGCCGCCAACATTGCCCGCCAGCCGCGCATGGGCCTGGCCCTGACCAAGCAGGCGATCAACCACGTCGAAGACCTGCAAGGCAAGCGCACGGCCATGGACGCGGCGTTCGCCTGGCACCACTTTGCCCATGCCCACAACGAACTGCTGTCGGGCGATAAATTGGGCGGCTTCGACGCCAAGGGCATGGCCAACGCCAATCGCCAGGAGCACGCCAACCGCCAGGAGCAGTCGTCATGAGCACCTGGATGAACACGGCGCTGACCGAGGCCCTGGGCTGCCGCTACCCGATCGTGCAGACGGCGATGGGTTGGGTGGCCGACGCCAATCTGGTGATCGCCACCAGCCGTGCCGGAGGCTTTGGCTTCCTGGCCGGAGCGACCATTGCCGGCAAGGACCTCGAAGGCGAGATCCGCAAGGTGATCGATGCCACCGGTGGCAGCAACTTCGGCCTGAATTTCCATATGTTCCAGGACAACGCTGCCCAATGCGTGGACCTGGCCATTCGTTACCGCCTGCGTGCCGTCAGTTACGGACGCGGCCCGGATGCGCAGACCATCGCCCGCTTCAAGGCGGCCAACGTGCTGTGCATTCCCACCGTCGGTGCCGTCAAGCATGCGCAGAAGGCCCAGGCCCTGGGCGCCGACCTGATCACCATCCAGGGTGGCGAGGGCGGTGGCCACACTGGCGGCGTGCCCAGTTCGATCCTGCTGCCGCAAGTGTTGGACGCAGTCAGCGTGCCGGTGATCGCCGCGGGTGGCTTTGCCACCGGGCGCGGCCTGGCCTCGGCCCTGGCGGCTGGCGCCAGTGGCATTGCCATGGGCACGCGGTTCCTGATGACCCGTGAATCACCAACGCCATCTGCGACGCTGGCCCGTTACCTGAAGGTCAACGACCCACAGCAGGTGAGGGTGACCACCGCCGTGGACGGCATGCGTCACCGCATGATCGAAAACCCCTTTATCAACCGCCTGGAGCAGGCCGGGCCGTTCGGCCGACTGCGCATTGCCCTGGGCAGCGCCTGGCAGTGGAAGCAACACACCGGCATGAGCCTTGGGCACATGCTCGGGGTGTTCATGCGCGGCCTGCGTGAAGACCCGGCGGCGTTGTCGCAGGTGGTGATGGCCGCCAATCAGCCGGTGCTGTTGCAACGCTCGATGGTCGATGGTCTGCCGGACGAGGGCATCCTGCCCAGCGGCCAGGTGGCCGCCGCCATAGATGAATTGCTCAGCTGCCGCGAGGTCATCGAAGGCATCGCCGAGGAAGCCGAGCGCTGCCTGAACGCTTTACTGGCCCGGCGTGCGCCGGACGTGGAATCTGCCCGCTCAATTCGCCTGGCGAACACTGGAGAAGCCCTGTGAATCCTGCCTTTACCTCTGAACTCAATGCCGGGATCGCAGAACTTGTGATCGCCAACCCACCGGTCAATGCCCTGGACAGCCAGCAATGGCAGGGCCTGGCCGAGCACATCGAAGCGCTGGGGGCCAACCCCGAGGTGCGCGTGATCGTCATCCGCGCCGAGGGCCGGGGCTTTTGCGCCGGTGTCGACATCAAGGAACTGGACGCCCATCCCGAGCGCATCGTTGCGGTCAATGCCGGCAACTACGCCACCTTCAAGGCCGTACACCGCAGCCCGGTACCGGTGATCGCGGCGGTACATGGTTACGTGCTCGGTGGGGGTATCGGCATTACCGGTGCGGCCGACATTGTCGTGGCCGCCGAGTGCGCAAGCTTTGCCCTGCCGGAAGTCGACCGTGGCGCCATGGGCGGCGGCGCCCACCTGCAGCGCCTGTTCGGGTTGCAGAAGGTGCGCTACCTGTTCTTTACCGGCGACAGCATCGGTGCGCGCGAGGCCAGCCAGTACGGCTTCATCGAGCGGGTGGTGCCACGCGAGCAACTGCGCGAAACCGCCCTGGAAATTGCCGGCCGTATCGCCAGCAAGAGCCCGCACATGATCCGCATCGCCAAAGAGGCGCTCAACGGTATCGAAGACGGCAACCTGGAAGACAAGTACCGCTGGGAGCAAGGCTTCACCCTGCAGGCCTACAACAGCCCGGACTCGGCCGAAACGCGCCGGGCCTTCGTCGAAAAACGCGACGCCAAGTTCTGAGGGAATGCCATGGAGCTTACCTATACACCTGAACAGATCGCCTTTCGCGCCGAAGTGCGCGCCTGGCTCAAGCACAACCTGCCGCCAGCGCCGCTGGCCAGCTACGACACTCGCGAAGGCTTCGAGCAGCACCGCGCCTGGGAGGCCAGGCTGTTCGACAGCCGCCTGTCGATGGTGATGTGGCCGGCCGAGCTCGGCGGGCGCGGTTGCGGCCTGATCGAGTGGCTGATTTTCGAAGAGGAATACTACGGTGCCGGCGCGCCGATGCGGGTCAACCAGAACGGCCAATTGCTGCTCGGCCCGACCCTGATGGAATTCGGCACCGAGCAACAGAAGAAGCACTTTTTGCCACGCATGGCGGCCAGCACCGACATGTGGGCCCAGGGCTGGTCGGAGCCCAATGCCGGTTCCGACATGGCGGCGATCACCAGCAAGGCACTGCTCGACGGCGATCACTACATGCTCAACGGCCAGAAGGCCTGGTCGACCCGGGCGATCTACGCCGACTGGCTGTTCGGCCTGTTCCGCAGCGAACCGGGTTCTACCCGTCACCATGGCCTGTCGTTCCTGATGGTGCCGTTGAACGCGCCCGGCGTCAGCATTCGTCCGATCAAGGCGCTGAACGGCAAGGACGCCTTTGCCGAAGTGTTCTTTGACGACGTACGGGTGCCGGTGGCCAACCGCATCGGCGCCCAGGGCGAGGGCTGGCACGTGGCAATGGCCACTGCCGGTTTCGAGCGCGGCCTGTTGCTGCGCTCGCCAGCGCGCTTCCAGTACACCGCACGCAAGCTGGTGGAACTGTACCTGGCCCACCAGGCCAGCGCCGACCGCGACCCGGGCCTGCGCGACGCCGTGCAGGACTGCTGGATGGGTGCCGAGGCCTATGCGCTGTCGGCCTACCACACGGTCGGGCGCCTGAGCCAGGGTGCGCAGATCGGGGCCGAGTCGAGCATCAACAAGATCATATGGTCGGAACTGGACCTGAAGATGCACGACACCGCCATGCGCCTGCTCGGCGCCCGTGGCGAGCTGTTGGCCAGCGCCCCGGCCGCAGGCGATGCCGGCGGCTGGCTGGAAGGCTTCCTGTTTGCCCAGTCCGGGCCGATCTATGCCGGCACCAACGAAATCCAGCGCAACATCATTGCCGAGCGGATGCTCGGTTTGCCGAAGTAGGAGCAGGCCATGGACTTCACCTTTAGCGATGACCAGCTGACGTTCCGCGAGGCCATCAGCCGTTTTCTGATGACCGAAGCGGCACCGGAAATGCTCCGGGAGATCTGGGACACCGATGCCGGGCGCTCACCGGACTTGCGCAGCAAGATTGCCTCCCAGGGCCTTACCGCCTTGTCGGTGCCCGAGGCCGAAGGCGGCCTGGGCATGGACGATGTGGCCTGGGCCTTGATGACCCAGGAGCTGGGTTACTACGCCATTCCCGATTCGCTGGCCGACACCGCCTATGTGGCGGCTGGTCTGCTGGCAGGCTTGCCGGCCGGTCACCCGGCCCGTATCGGCTTGCTGCCGCGGATTGCCGAGGGCAGCGTGCGCCTGGCCATCGGTCATCCGGTCAACCCGCTGGTCAGTGATGCGCAGCTGGCAGAAGTACTGATCCTGTGCGACGGCGATACCATCCATGCTGTACCACGCGCTGACGTGGACGTGGAGGCCAACCCCAGCATCGATGCCTCGCGGCGCCTGGGCCGGGTCAGCTGGCGTGCCACGCCGGCAACCTTGCTGATCGACGGCGAGCAGGGCCGCACCCTGCAAGCGCAGTTGCTCGACCGCGGTGCGCTGTCGGTGGCCGGGCAACTGCTGGGCCTGGCCCAGCGCATGCTCGACCTGTCGGTGGACTACGTGGCCCAGCGCAAGCAGTTCGGCAAACCGATCGGCAGCTTCCAGGCGGTCAAGCATCACCTGGCCGATGTTGCCCGCCAGATCGAACAGGCCAAGCCTGTGCTGTACCGCGCCGCCCACGGCCTGGCCCGGGGCGATGCCAGCGCTGGGCGCTGGGTGTCCCAGGCGCGCCTGGCCTGCTGTGAAGCCAGCTGGCTGGCGGCGCGCAAGGGCATCCAGGTTCACGGCGCCATGGGGTACACCTGGGAAGTCGACCTACAAATGTTCATGAAACGTGCCTGGTCGCTGGATGCGGCCTGGGGCGACCGTGGCTTTCACAAATCCCGCGTCGGCGACTATCTGTTCGCCGCCGGTGCCCGGCTGGGTCCGGGCCACACTTTCGAGGACTGAACAATGCCCCAGGCTTATATCGTTGATGCCCTGCGCAGCCCGACTGGCAAGCGCAAGGGCGCGCTGTCGGAGGTTCACGCCATCGACCTGGGCGCCCATGTGCTCAAGGCGCTGGTGCATCGCAACACCATTCCCGCCGAGGATTACGACGATGTGATTTTCGGCTGTGTCGACACCGTCGGCGCGCAAGCGGGCGACATCGCCCGCACCAGTTGGTTGGCCGCCGGCCTGCCGTTGTGTGTGCCGGGCACTACGGTGGACCGCCAGTGCGGTTCGTCCCAGCAGGCCGTGCATTTTGCCGCCCAGGCGGTAATGAGTGGCACCCAGGACGTGGTCGCGGTGGGCGGCGTGCAGACCATGACGCGGATTCCCATCAGTTCGGCGATGCTGGCAGGCCAGCCGCTGGGCTTTCCTGACCCGTTCAGTGGCAGCATCGGCTGGCGCAAGCGTTTTGGTGACCAGCCGGTGAACCAGTTTTACGCAGCCCAACGCATTGCCGAGCACTGGCAGCTGAGCCGCGAGCAGATGGAGGCGTTTGCGCTGCAAAGCCACCAGCGCGCCTTGGCGGCAATTGAAAGTGGCCGGTTCGACCGTGAGACCGTGGCTTTTGGCGAGCTGCGCCAGGACGAAACCCCGCGCCAGACCAGCCTGGAGAAAATGGCCAGCCTGGAGCCGGTGGACCCCCAGTTCCCATCGATCACCGCAGCCGTTTCCAGCCAGACCTGCGACGCGTCGGCGGCACTGCTGGTGGTGTCGGAGGCGGCGCTCAAGCGTTATGACCTGACGCCCAGGGCGCGTATCCATCACCTCACGGTCATGGGGGATGACCCGATCTGGCACCTTACCGCGCCTATCGCCGCGACCCGCAAGGCCCTGCAAAAGGCTGGGCTGCGCATGGCCGACATCGACCGAGTGGAAATCAACGAGGCCTTTGCTTCGGTGGTCATGGCCTGGGCCAAGGAACTGGACTACGACCCGGCGCGCACCAACGTCAACGGCGGTGCCATCGCCCTGGGCCACCCGTTGGGTGCCACTGGCGCGCGGCTGATGACCACGCTGCTCAACGAGCTGGAATGCACCGGTGGCCGTTATGGCCTGCAGACCATGTGCGAAGGCGGTGGCCAGGCCAACGTCACCATTATCGAACGTCTCTGAATGCTGGGAGTGCCTCATGGCAATGTGTAGCGGTCGTACCGTAATTATCACCGGCGCAGGTGGCGGCCTGGGCCGCGCCTACGCCCTGGCGTTTGCTGCCGAGGGCGCGAATGTCGTGGTCAACGATATTCGCGATGAAGCGGCGCGTGATGTGGTCGGGCAGATCCAGGCGGCCGGTGGCCAGGCCATCGCCAACAGCGATGACATCACCACCCTGGACAGCGCCCAGCGCATCGTCGATGCCGCATTGGCGGCGTTTGGCGAGGTGCATGTGGTGGTGAACAATGCCGGGGTGCTGCGCGACCGATTATTCCTGAGCTTGTCGGAAGACGACTGGGACACGGTGATGCGCGTGCATCTGAAGGGCCATTACTGCCTGGCCAATGTGCTGGCACGGCGTTGGCGCGACCTGGCCAAGGCCGGTACGCCGGTGGCTGGGCGGATCATCAACACCAGTTCCGGGGCGGGCTTGCAGGGGTCGATCGGGCAGTCCAATTATTCGGCAGCCAAGGGCGGGATTGCTTCGCTGACCTTGGTGCAGGCGGCGGAGCTGGGGCGCTATGGGGTGACGGCCAATGCGCTGGCGCCGGCGGCGCGCACGGCAATGACCGAGGGGGCGATGCCGGAGTTGGTGAAGAAGCCGGAGGATGGCAGTTTCGATGCCTGGGCACCGGAAAACGTCGCACCGTTGGTGGTGTGGCTGGGCAGTGAGCAGTCCGGGCATGTCAGCGGGCAGGTGTTCGAAAGCCAGGGTGGGCGGATTTCGCTCGGCGATGGCTGGCGCACCGGGGTTACCCGGGACAAGGGTGCTGCCTGGCGGGTGGAGGAGGTGGGGGCTGTCGTGGATCAGATTCTTGCCGAGGCACCGCGGGGGCAGAAGGTGTGGGGTAGCTGATAGCTTGGTTTTGCGTGTTTTTCCGTTATTGAGGGTGATGCTGAGTCACCCTCGATAGCTCCTGCTCGACACTTCCTGCGATCTGGTCTTGTGTGTTGATCCGTTATTTAGGGTGATGCGCAGTCAGCTTTGCGCCCTTACGGCGCCTTACTTTTTTTCAGTCGCAAAAAAGTAAGCAAAATTCTTGCCCCACCATGGGCTCTACGCTGCGCTGCGAGTCCCCTCACTTCGGTGTCGCTCGGCCCTTCTGGTTGACTGGACCGGAAGATCAAGATCAAGAGCACAATTCGCTGCGCTCTTGCGGGCCTGCGGTGTTTTTGTGGGAGCGGGCTTGTCCCGCGATTCGGTCTTGTGTGTTGATCCGTTATTTAGGGTGATGCGCAGTCACCTTTGCGCCCTTACGGCGCCTTACTTTTTCAGTCGAAAAAAAGTAAGCAAAATTCTTGCCCC
>NZ_AUED01000029.1 GCF_000425805.1 Pseudomonas vranovensis DSM 16006 | reverse complement strand
AAACCGAAGCAAGAGGTGATGATTCATTCGGATCAGGGCCGCCAGTACAGCAGCTCAGACTGGCGAAGCTTCTTGAAGGCTAACAACCTGGTTGCCAGCATGAGTCGTCGAGGCAACTGCCACGACAACGCCGTAGCGGAGAGCTTTTTCCAGTTGTTAAAGCGGGAACGGATCAAGCGGAAAATCTACACCACACGCCAGGATGCTCGTGGTGATGTGTTCGATTACATCGAAATGTTTTACAACCCAAAACGACGTCATGGTTTCAACAATCAGTTGTCACCGGTAGAGTTTGAAAAGCGTTACACAGCGAGCCTGGAGAGTGTCTAGAAAACCCGGGGCGATTCACTCTGGCTTTAGCAGGCTCCACAAGGAGGAATCGAAAACGCTGCGGAGGGTGGGAAATCGCTCATACAAACTCACTCGAGTTATCTCAGAAGCAACGGAGCCATTGAATCTGCGTCGCCAAAGCTTGAGCAGTTCTGGAGGTGTTCCCGCTCCTGGAAGCACTGTAATGTCGTGGGCAGCTTCATAGGCTGCCACCGCTGCTGCACTGTCTTGACACCCATAGCACTCAGCCACCGAAACGGAAAAAGCGATTCCTCGGGCACGTCTTAGATCGGGCAAATCCAACCGGCTGTCCCTCATAGCGAAAACTCCTTTCCAGTGTCGCCCTAAACCACTAGGGAGAAACGGATTGCCTTGAATGTAGTGTCGCAACAAAAAATGTAGCAGCACTACACATGAAGCCCTACCACTACACGGCGGCGTAGCGGCACTACAAGGAGCGGTCAATGCTAGCCGTAATCCACAAATGCAGAAGTTTTCGCATTTGTTAACATATTGATTTTTCTAGTAATTATCCGCACAAGGCCGATAGATTTATTTTATATCGTGGTCTTCTAAGGTGTGCCGGATTGGGCGAAAATAAATCCAACGATCACTCATGACCTGTCAAAACGTCAGTCAGTTCTATTGCTATTTGGGACGCCTAGCGGCTGACCTGCACCAGTACACAGACAGCGCCTGAGGCAGAGAAAGATCTTGTTTTGATTAGATAGCTTAAAGCCCGTCAATACACGGAGACTTTATGGAACTTGATCTGAAATCCCATCTGCCGGGCACAGTCACGATTTCAGCTCGCACTGAATTAACAACCGGCCAACGCCATAGGCGAATCACACACTTCCCCTCGAGAAAAAACAAATCCGCTGTGGGTTGCACGGCGCTTCAGCATTCGGATTTTTGTGTTCATTTAGAATATGAAGCCGGCGTCACAGGTTACTGCAGCCGCCCCGGTAAAATTCAATTTGAACGAAGGAATGAATGCTACAGCCCTGACTTCTGCGCCCTTTTTGACAGTGGCCATATAGTTTTTTACGAACTTTTGAAGCCTGCAACCATAACTCTTCAGGTAGAGAAAGACAGGCAGAGCAGGCTCCGCGCACTTTTTAGTGAGGCAGGGCTTGTTCTGGACATAATCACACTATCCAGCATCAGCCAATCCCAAAAAATTCATAACTTGAGGCTCCTTTACCATCACGCCCTGCATGGCACGTCAGAAGGTGCACGCCAGGTGGTTGGTACGATTAATAACTCAGATTCTAATGATTTATCAGTCCAGAATCTACTGAGCAGCGGTAATCTGCCTGGAGACATTGCCTATTCAATTTTTTACAAGATGACCTCTATCAACCTTACTCAACCATTCAACCTCAGTTCCCGCGTGCGGAACTCTTAATATGCGCGCCTTAGTTGAAATCCGGGTTGGAGAACGCTATCACTACTGCGGTAAAGATTACCAAGTGATGGAGACGGACGACGAGCGAGTGCAATTACGTTCGGTCTATGGCCCTCCCCAAGTTGTCTATCAGTATGTAGCCACACTTCGGCGAGCAGTTGACCAAGGTAAAATGCTGAAGCTGCAAGAAGCCCCCATACAGACGACCCCTAACGTAATAATTGCCCGTCTCCCTAAAAAAGAAGCTCGCACCCTTGAAACAAGAGCCGCTTATGTCAAGGCCTTATTAGAAGAATGCAGCTGGGTCACAAGACGAACTCATCTCGAGTTTATTGAGGTCATGACTAAAAAAATCGGCCCACATAAAGCACCTAGCTTCACCACCTTATGGGAATGGAAACGTACATTCCTAAATTCAGGAAGAAATTTCACCTCCCTCATACCCAACACTTTCAGGCCAATAAACAAACATATTTCTCACCAGCCACCAGAAGTACAGCAACTAATAAAACTCAACATTGCCAGCTATTACTGGACACCGACCCCCTTTAGCAAGACAGCATTAATCAGCAGCATTAGGTTAATGCTGGATGCACTGAACACTCGGCGCCGAAAAACTGAGCAATTTCGCATCCCATCTATATCCACGTTTTACAGGATCATTAATGAGGTCAACGCTCACGAAACCATGCTTCATCAACGCGGCCGAAAAGCTGCAAAGAAAACTCATTACTGGGGTGCACCAATACCTGAGCCCGAGCGCCTGTTCGAGCGTGTAGAAGCGGACTCACGTCCTTTGGACATAATATTGGTGGATAAGCATGGAAAACCACTAGGGAAACCGGTGCTTACCGTCTTCATCGAAGTAAAAACTCGATTTATTATTGCCTGGCACATTTCATTTAATCCGGCTTCTTTGGACACCACCGTTCTCGTTTTGCGGGACTCATTGAACGCGGATAACCCCTATGGTGGTTTGGCTGAACTATACATTTTCGATAACGGCCCAGAATTTATTGCTAGGGCGTTGAGAAAGGTTCTCTGGTTAATGGGTGCTGAAGTTTCTTTTTGCGAGCCAGAAGAACCGAATCAGAAGCCACATGTCGAGAGATTCTTCGCAACGTGGGCCTGTGAGATAGAACATCTATTGCGTGGCACAACAAAAGAAAGCATTGAAGCAAGGGGTGACTACAATTCGGAAGAGCAGGCAATGTATACACTCGAACAAGCCCAGAGCATCTTCGCCGAGTGGCTAGATACCTATCATGCAGCCAAGCACAGCACACTGGAAATGTCTCCTAACGAAGCTTGGTCAACAGCCCTGAGCACGCAATTCCAGCCACAGAGATTTTCGGGAGACGATTTGCGGCGCTGCTTTTGGCGGTCTGCAGAAGTGACTGGCACCCCAAGCGGGCGAGTGCGTCACGACAACTTACACTGGTGGGGACCCGCAGTCAGCTACTTCATTACAAAACAACCAAAGACTAAGAAGCTTATTCTCTATTTTGATGCTGGCGATGTAGGTAAAGCGTGGGTATGCCATCCTAGCTATCCTGATGAGATACAGACTTTAACCCCCCTTCATCCTGCATATCAAAATGGCTTGACATTAGACTTCCATCATTTGATTCGAGCACAGCAAAAGGCTATTAGGCAAACTCACTGTTATTGCAAGGCTGAAGAGGCCCGAACACAACTTCTTTGGAAGATTGCCAAAGCCAACAAAAAAGGCTACCAACCACTTTTGTCAGCATTGGAAAATGGAGATCTGAATCTGCATCAGGTGACGGAGATTCTTGAGCAACCACCGTTATCCTTAGACAATGCATTGATTCATCACGAATATAACACCGCCACTCCTGAAGACTTTACTATTTCAACCGAGGACAGTCGTCATGGAGCGCGATAAGATTGACTCTCTGCTAAATACGTTCACATATTGCAGAGTTCACTTCCCGCGGTTCAACGCTGCACACTCGGTCCTGCTAGATGCGATAGAGGACACTAATGTCTCTGGACAGCCCTATGGCGCGATTTTGTGCGCTAAGACCGGGGGCGGGAAGACAACACTGTGCTACCAGGTAATGGAGCAGTATATTCAAAAATATGCAAACATCGTCAAAGGTGGTGTCGATTTGTGCGACCCCGTCATCTACTTTGAAGTCCCTAGTGATGTAACCGTTAAAGGCATGCCGCGACAGATGTTAATTGCGCTGGGCATTCCCAAACCCAGAGGTAGCCTTGAGGAAATGACACAACAACTTGTCAGTCTGCTCAAGCAAAGACGGGTCGAGCTCGTTTTCTTGGACGAAATCAACCGCCTTTGCATTGGATCTGCCAAAAAAATTCGTCCGCAAACTCTTGGCTGGATAGCGTCCTTTATTAATGCATTAGGCAAGCCAGTTATCATAAGCGGAACTGAAGAGTGTGTCGATATTCGCTCGCATCTCGCTGCATTCGCCACTCGATTTCCGTATCAAGTTAACTTAGAGTTCTTTTCATTCAGCGATGACATTAGCTCGGAATACGTTCGCACATTAGAAAAATTAAATGAGGCCAGCTCTAATGTTACGGGTCTTACCAATGACATATGCCTACACGACCCGTCCATTGCATTGAGTCTATTCTTGGCGACAGCAGGTAATTTAGGCTGGCTGAGAAAAGTCTTATTCGTTGCGCTTAAGCGTTGCCTCTTGCGTGATGATGGCAATGGCTTAAAGCTAGCCGACCTGCATTATTCTTGTGAGCGTCTCACTTTACCCACCAAGCTAATTTCCGGCAACCCGTTCTCATATGACCTCGTAAGCAATATTCGACATATAGAATCGAGAGAGGTTAAAGAAAAGATAAAGTCGCATCGGATAGTGCAATGAAAGAATTGTTTTTTGTTCCTTTTCCCCTTCCCGAGGAGAGTCCAACAAGCCTACTGAAGCGATTCGCAGTGAAGCATGGGTGTGTTATACCTGCCCAATTTTCAGGCCTTGGCGCACCATTATATAGTAGCCAGGCGCTAAGCATTACCGGAGAAGTGCCGGTCTGGATCGCAAAAAGAGCCGGCGTCTATGATGATGCGTTCTTATCCGGATTTTACCCGCCCGAAACAGCCTCATGTTTAAATAAACGCCATATTATACATGGACTAACAATCAAAGACTCAATGATACGTTGGTCCGGGAGAGGATTTTGTTCGGAATGTTGGCAAGGCGGCATGGAGTATTTTATAAAAGATTTTAGAATATGCCTCCACTGCCCCTACCACGAAAGAACTTACTTGTTTTCTTGCCCAAAATGCAACATTCAACTTTCTTGGTTCGACACGCTAACAACACAATGCCGCGCATGCAAAAGCGAGATCATCTCTCCTCTTTGCAAACAAAGTGAAGCGGTTCCCGAACGCACTCTGCTCACCTGGTTTCGGGAATCAAAGCAAGACAATTTAGACTTACTCGCCCACACCTTGCACTCACTAAATTACACCACCCCTAATTTAGGCATAGACTCGAATAGAGCCAAACTAATTGCTGCAATAGCTGTAGTTGAGGACGATCAAAACACATTGATACATTATCTTCACAAACTTCACTCCCAATATCCGCAACTTGAAAGACGGATAATTTCTTCAGCGCTATCCCTAGTGGAAACCGAAACATCAATAAATGCTGTCAGCGCCTTTCTAAATTGTACTTGCTCACACTGCTCGCCCCCCTCTTTTTCGCCCACAACACATTTAAACCCACAAAAAGAAAGCTTCCTCTTAACCAGAAAACAGATCAGAAAACTTATAAACTTACCATGGAAACAATGGCTGGAGTTTACCAAACTAACGCAACACATATGGAAAAGTGTTGGCCGCGAACGTAAAATTCCCGAAAATCTTATTTTAGAGTTGCTCGAAGATTTTGAGAAATTCAAACTACGACCCGTCGCAAATAAACCTGAATCGAGAGTCATAAACCTAACTGCGGCCGCACAAGTTCTTGGATTCACCCCACACACAGTTAGGCGGTTGATTAAGGCAGGACTGCTGGAGATCACAGTTAAAAGCGACCACAGCCACAACATCTCAGAGCACGAACTACAGAAGTTTCATGACACGTACGAAAGTTTAAACCAGCTAACTTCAAGAGCAAAGCAAAGCATAAAAATAGTCTCTCTAGCCATGCGAATTTTAAACATATTACCCATTCCTAAAAAACCATTTACCTTTCCGGTAATCATAAAGCGCTCTGATTCCGACCGAATCATCGAATTTCTAGAAGCAGCGCAGCAACGAAAAACACCTAACATTTCCAACAGAAAGAAACTTGAGTTTATCAACGAGAGTGAAATTGATGACTACTACACTTGCGCTGAGGCATCAAGATTTTCCAAATTCACACCAAGCACACTCGCTTGTCTCATTAGAAATGGATGTATCATCCCGCGAAAATTGGCAAAGAGAAGGGGAAACGCTCTATATTTGCGAAAGTCTGACATAGATGCAGCCAATTACAATTTCTTGACCGCCGGCGAATTTACAAAAATGATAGGTACAGTCCCCAATCTAGCGACCAAACTGCTGACAAGCTTAGGAATAAACCCCGTAGCAGGCCCAATTACTGGCTTTGGTACGACATCGATATTCCGAAGGCAGGATATAGAAGAGTTGATATACAAAAATTCAAATACCACAGAAGAAACAATGACAATACTTGAAGCCAGCAGCTATCTAAATTTCTCAGTGGACACTGTAATGGCGCTTCTAAAAACGCACGATCTTTCTGCAGATAGCGATGGCGCGCCTAGCGCGTTATTCATCAGTAAACTGAAGGCCAAGAATTTTTTTGTTACTCACGTAAACGCGATTACGATTTCTAGATGGTGCGGCATTCACCCTACAAAAATACAACGCTTTTTAGAGCAAAAAAACATATACCCAACACATGAAAAACCAGGCAAACCTACTGAAACCATTTATCGCTTTGACGACTTAAAGCCGGTAGGCTTTAATTTTGAAACAGCAAAAACAAACAAAACTTATCTTGATGACTTAATACTAACCAGTGACTTATGTGAAAAATTAAAAATTTCAATAAAAGGATTTCACAAAAATTTTACCAAAACTGGATTTGTGACCGCTATTTATGGGCTAGGCAAAGAATGGATAAATCAAGAGGATTACAAAAAACTTAGAAGCTTTCTCAAAAATTATTGCACTTTAGCCATGGCAGATTCCCGAGTTGGTATAACAGGATATTTCAAGTATCTAGTAGACAAAGGAGGAATAGCCATCGTAGGGGACCTCCCTCCAGAGCTGGCCGGAAAAAAATTTATCACGAACCGCGCTGTCGCCCTTCAAATTAAGCACTTGAGCCCTTCTAGAAGAATAATTGACGGGCGCACTTAATCTCGACATTTATTTATCAAAAACACCTCGCCTCGCCTGTAGCTGCCAAAATAAAAACGCCTGAATCTGTGACAAGTTGGATTTTCTGCCAGGTGGGTTACAGTGAGTGACATGTGAATTCAGAACGCGTCCTCCGACTACCCAAGAACGACATCTCGCTGTGCATCATTCAAGCCCCTCGATCGTATGTCAGTTGGCCCATATAGCGGTTAGCCAGCTTTCATGAACATCCGCGATCTACCAAGCTTTGCCCCCAGGCTATACGACTGCCAGTGAATGAAAATTCTTAGGTTCGGATTTTCTGATTTTTTGGTTCGACTCTCACTGATAAATCCTAAGTAAATCAATGCTGCCCATACGGTTTAGAGTGAGAAACGAAGGCTCCTTGGTTTTTCAGCCAGGCCTGAGCTGATTTCAGCTGCTCTGGACTGATTGCAGTAAATCAAGCCGCCACACTTGAAAGCCACCTACGTCACTACGGCGCAGGTGGCTTTTGCATAGGGAAGGATTTTTACGTCCTAGGTGCACGACCAGGCATTGATGGTTGCCAAGGGGCTATTGCATCATGGACCGACCTGAGAGAAGGATCCAACCACCCGACACCATCCGGCAATCGTAGCCACGCACCGACTCCACGCCAGCACCCGACGGCCCCGATTTGTTCCGCTGCTTGCATCGGACGACCTCAAGTGTGCAATGCTCCCCCCCAAGCCCGCCATTTGAAGGTCAAGCATGCAGTTCACTCATCTGTCCGTTGCGCGCAAACTCAAGTTCTACCAGTTGATGGTATTCGACCAGGTGCTTCAGAGCGGTTCCTTGCTACGCGCAGCCCAGGCGCTGAGCCTGACCCAACCCGCGGTAACCAAGATCATCCACGAGCTGGAATCCTACTTCGACGCGCCGTTGCTGGTCCGTGGTAACCGGGGTGTCCGAGCCACGCCATTGGGCGAGCTGATGGCGCGGCGTAGCAAATCGCTGCTTGCCGAACTGCGCTCACTGACGGACGAAGTCAATGCCTACCAGGAAGGTACCTCGGGACATGTACTGGTTGGCACCCTTATCTCCGCATCCAGTTCACTGCTGCCGCGTGCCCTGCAACTGCTCAAGCAACGAGCACCGAAGGTGCTGGTGTCACTGCGAGTGGGCCAGATGGACCAATTGTTCCCGGCCCTGGCCGTGGGCGAGGTCGACCTGGTAGTGGGGCGTGTACCGGACGACTGGCGTTGGTACCACGAGTCGTCACAGTTGGAGGCGCAAGTGCTCTATGGTGAGGAGCTGTCCGTCGTCGCAGGTGCGAATCACCCGCTGATTGGCCAAAGCCCGGTCAACCTCAAGACCCTGCTCGACTATCCCTGGGTGCTGCCGACTCGCGACTCGCTGCTGCGCCGCACCGTCGACAGCCTCTTCTACGAGGCCGGATTGGCAGCGCCCGCCAATGTGGTGGAGTCCTTGTCGATTCTCACCAATATCAGCCTGATGCAAGACCAGCAAACCGTCGCCGTCATGCCGCTGGAAGCGACCCGCCAATTCACCGGAGTCGGATTGCTGGCCAGCCTGGATCTGGGCACCCACCTGCAGTTCGGCGACATCGGCTACTTCCACGCCGGCAACCGCGAACTGGGGCCGGCAGCACGCCTGTTCCGCGAATGCCTGGAGCAGGCTGGCGCAGAGCAACATGGCGAACAGCCGAGTTAACAGGCAGCTATTCCGAATGCCAATATCAGGCAGCAATTAATTCATTACTCGCTTATAGAAAGACTCCATAGACTCCTCCGAAATTCCAAGAATCGGAGGTTATCGTGCCCAATCCCCTGCCCCTGCTACGCCACTTCGTGAACGGAGAGTTCGTTGCCACCGCCACGACGTTTGACAATGTATCTCCCGTCGACGGTCGCACCCTGGCTCGGGTCTGCAAGGCCGACGCGGCGCTGGTGGATAGTGCGGTAACCGCGGCCAAAGCGGCCCAGGAGGGCCCTTGGGCAAGCTACAGTGCCAGCCAGCGAGCGGACGTCCTGCAGCGAATCGCCGAAGGCATCGAGCGCCGCTTCGAGGAATTCGTCGCTGCGGAAGTAGCCGATACCGGCCGCCCCGTACAGCAGGCCCGGACCCTGGATATCGCCCGCGGCGTTCACAACTTTCGCACTTTCGCCGAGCTGATTCGCCAGGCCGGCGGCGAGTACTACGAGATGCGTACCGCCGATAACAACGATGTCTTCAGCTACACGGTGCGCAAGCCTCACGGCGTAGTCGCCATCATCTCGCCGTGGAACCTGCCTATGCTGCTGCTCACTTGGAAGGTCGCGCCTGCGCTGGCCTGTGGCAACTCGGTGGTGGTCAAGCCCTCGGAAGACTCACCCTCCACCGCCACCCTGCTGGCCGAGGTTATGCAAGACGCTGGCGTGCCGGCGGGCGTGTTCAACCTGGTGCATGGTTTCGGGCCGAACTCGACCGGCGAATTCCTCACCCGTCACCCCGATGTGGACGCCATTACGTTCACCGGTGAGTCCCGCACCGGCGCCACCATCATGAAGGCGGCAGCCGAGGGCGTGCGCGAGGTGTCCTTCGAACTGGGTGGCAAGAATGCCGCCGTAGTCTTCGCCGACTGCGATTTCGACGCCGCGGTCGCGGGCGTGTTGCGCTCCAGCTTCACCAACTCTGGCCAGGTATGCCTCTGCTCGGAACGGGTCTACGTCGAACGGCCGATCTACGAGCGTTTTGTCGCGGCCCTCAAGGAGGGCGCCGAAAAGCTCAAGATCGGCTACCCGAATGAGGACGGCGTCAACATGGGCCCGCTGATCTCGCACAAACACCGTGACAAGGTTCTGGGCTACTTCGAACTGGCCCGCCGCGAGGGTGCCACGGTCGTCACCGGTGGCGGCGTGCCACACTTCGGCGATGCCCGGGACAATGGTGCCTATGTGCAGCCAACCATCTGGACCGGGCTGTCCGATGACGCCCACTGCGTGCGTGAGGAAGTCTTCGGCCCGGTCTGTCACATCGCCCCGTTCGACCACGACGAAGAAGTGATCCGTCGCGTCAACGACTCCGCCTATGGCCTCGCCGCCGCCGTCTGGACCACAAACCTCAAGCGCGCCCACAAGGTATCGCGCCAGTTGCGCGTCGGCATGGTATGGGTCAACACCTGGTTCCTCCGTGACCTGCGCACACCCTTCGGCGGTGCGCGACTCTCCGGCCTGGGCCGCGAGGGCGGCCGTCACTCCCTGGACTTCTACTCCGAAGCCACCACCGTTTGCGTCAACGCCTGAGCAGGAGTATTCCCATGCATGCCGTCCTCCTCGAAGCCGCCGATCTCCTGCGCCAGGCGCAGCTGAGCGGCCAGCCCTGCCCACCGGTGCGCGAGTTGATCGCCACCGCCCAGGCTAACGAACCGAATGCCGAGGCGATCACCCTGGCTTACGCCGTGCAACGCCACAACAACCAGCTCGCTGTGGCCGCCGGTCGCCGTCCGGTGGGCCGCAAGATCGGCCTGACCAGCTCGGCAGTGCAGGCCCAACTGGGCGTCGACCAGCCGGACTTCGGCCTGCTGCTGGCCGACATGGTCCGCGGCGACGGCCAGCCGATCGCATGGGTGGACTGCGCCCAGCCCAAGGTCGAGGCCGAGATCGCCCTGGTGCTGGAGCACGATCTGCCCCACGAACGCCACACCGTAGCCGACCTGATCCGCGCCACCGCCTATGCCCTGCCGGCGATCGAGGTGGTCGGCAGCCGCATCGCCAACTGGGACATCAAGCTGGTCGACACCATCGCCGACAATGCCTCGTCCGGCCTGTTCGTGCTCGGCACCCGTCCCGTGCAGTTGGACCAGCTGGATCTGGTGCGTTGTGGCATGAGCATGACGCTGCGCGGCGAGCCGGTGTCCGTCGGTGCCGGCGCAGCCTGCCTGGGCAACCCGCTGAACGCCGCCGTCTGGCTCGCCGACACCATGGCCCGCCTCGGCGAGCCACTGCGAGCCGGCGACATCCTGCTTACCGGGGCGCTCGGGCCGATGGTCGCGGCCCAGCCGGGCGACCAGTTCACCGCGCACATCCAGGGCCTGGGCAGCGTCACCGCGGCCTTTGCCAATCGGGATTAAGAGGAGCCTCCATGAGCAAGAAACTCAAAGTCGCCATCATCGGCTCCGGCAACATCGGCACCGACCTGATGATCAAGGTGCTGCGCAATGCGCAATACCTGGAGATGGGGGCCATGGTCGGCATCGACCCGGCATCCGACGGCCTGGCCCGCGCAGCACGTCTGGGCGTGCCCACTACCCATGAAGGCGTCGAGGGCCTGACCCGCCTGCCGGTCTTTAACGAGATCGACTTCGTCTTCGATGCCACCAGCGCCGGCGCACACATCAAGAACGACGCCTTTCTGCGCGGCCACAAGCCCGGCCTGCGCCTGATCGACCTGACGCCGGCCGCCATCGGTCCCTATTGCGTGCCGGTGGTCAATCTGGAGCAGCACCTGCAGGCGCTCAACGTCAACATGGTCACCTGCGGTGGCCAGGCAACCATCCCGATGGTGGCAGCCGTGTCGAGGGTGGCCAAGGTGTACTACGCCGAAATCGTCGCCTCTATCGCCAGCAAGTCCGCCGGCCCCGGCACCCGCGCCAACATCGACGAGTTCACCGAGACCACCAGCAAGGCCATCGAGGTGATCGGCGGTGCCGCCAAGGGCAAGGCGATCATCGTCATGAACCCGGCCGAACCGCCGCTGATGATGCGCGACACCGTGTTCGTGCTGTCCGAGGCCGCCGACCAGGCCTGCATCGAGGCCAGCGTAGAGGAAATGGCCGCCGCCGTGCAGGCCTACGTGCCAGGCTACCGCCTGAAGCAGAAGGTGCAGTTCGACGTAATCCCCGCGTCCACCCCACTGAACATCCCCGGCCACGGTCGCTTCTGCGGGTTGAAGACCTCGATTTACCTCGAGGTGGAAGGCGCCGCCCATTACCTGCCGGCATACGCCGGCAACCTCGACATCATGACCTCCGCCGCGCTGGCCACCGCCGAGCGCATGGCGCAGTCGCTGTTGAACGCCTGAGGAACGCCCCCCATGAACGGCAAGAAGCTGTATATCTCCGACGTGACCCTGCGTGACGGCAGCCATGCGATCCGCCACCAGTACAGCCTCGATCAGGTGCAGGGCATCGCCCGCGCCCTCGACCAGGCCGGCGTCGACTCAATCGAAGTGACCCACGGCGACGGACTGCAGGGCTCGTCCTTCAACTACGGCTTCGGCGCCCATACCGACCTGGAGTGGATCGAGGCGGCGGCCGAAGTGATCGAGCACGCCCGGCTCACCGTGTTGCTGCTCCCCGGCATCGGCACGGTGCACGATCTCAAGGCCGCCTACGACGCCGGCGCGCGCTCGGTGCGGGTCGCCACCCACTGCACCGAAGCGGATGTTGCCAAACAACACATCGAGTACGCCCGCTCGCTCGGAATGGACACCGTCGGTTTCCTGATGATGAGCCACATGATCCCGGCCGAAGCACTGGCAAAACAAGGCCAACTGATGGAAAGCTACGGCGCGCAATGCATCTACATGGCCGACTCCGGCGGGGCCATGAACATGCACGACATCCGCGACCGGATGCGAGCTTTCAAAGCGCTACTCAAGCCCGAGACCCAGACCGGCATGCACGCCCACCATAACCTGTCCCTCGGCGTGGCCAACTCCATCGTCGCGGTAGAGGAAGGCTGCGACCGCATCGACGCCAGCCTGGCCGGCATGGGCGCCGGTGCCGGGAATGCGCCTCTGGAGGTGTTCATCGCTGCCGCGCAACGCCTGGGCTGGAACCACGGCACCGATCTGTACCGCCTGATGGACGCCGCCGACGACCTGGTGCGCCCGCTGCAGGATCGCCCGGTACGGGTCGACCGTGAAACCCTCGGTCTGGGCTATGCCGGGGTCTACTCCAGCTTCCTGCGCCACGCCGAAGTGGCTGCCGCCAAGTACGGCCTGAAGACCCTCGACATCCTCGTCGAACTGGGTAAGCGCCGCATGGTCGGCGGCCAGGAAGACATGATCGTTGACGTCGCCCTCGACCTGCTGGCCCAGCACCCGGAGAACCGCCCATGAGCACCGATATCGCCCGCATCGCCACCGCGCTCGACCAAGCGGCACGGCGTGCCGAACCCCTGGCCCAGTTCAGCGCAGAGACCCCCTTCTCGCTGGACGACGCCTACCGCATCCAGCGTACCTCCATGCAGCGCCGCTACGACGATGGCGAGCGCTGCATCGGCATCAAGCTGGGCTTTACCAGCCGCGCCAAGATGATCCAGATGGGCGTCGACAGCCTGATCTGGGGCTGGCTCACCGATGCGATGCTGGAAGAGGACGGCGGCCTGGTCGACCTGGCGCGCTACATCCACCCGCGCGCCGAACCGGAGGTCTGTTTCCTCACCCGCCGTGACATCGACCGCCCGCTGACACTGCTGGAAGCTGCGGATTACGTGGAGGCAGTTGCTCCGGCGCTGGAAATCATCGACTCGCGCTACCAGGCCTTCAAGTTCAGCCTGGAGGACGTGGTGGCAGACAACTGCTCCTCCTCCGGCCTGACCGTCGGCCCCTGGTCGCGAGATTTCTCCGCGCTGGCCAACGCGGGTGTGGTGATGCGCCTGGACGGCCGCGCAGTACAGGTCGGCTCCACCGCCGCGATCCTCGGCCAGCCGCTGCGTAGCCTGGTGCAGGCCTCGCGTTTGCTGCACGACGCCGAGCGAGTGCTACCGGCCGGTAGCCTGGTGATGGCCGGTGCCGCCACCGCCGCCGAAGCGCTGCGTCCGGGCATGCATGTGAGCGTCGAAATTCAGGGCCTGGGCGAAAGCAGCTTCAGCGTGCGCCCCTGACCCAAACCCACAAGGAACCGCATCATGAGTGACAACCGCGCCACCGTCGTCGCCGGCAAGGCCAAGCCTCGCGGCCGCTTCCCCCACATCAAGCGCGCCGGCGACTTCCTGTTCGTCTCCGGCACCAGCTCGCGCCGCCCGGACAACACTTTCGTCGGCGTCGAAGTGGATGAAATGGGCACCACTACTCTCGACATTCGCGCGCAGACCCGCGCGGTGATCGAGAACATCCGCGACATTCTCGCCAGCGAGAACGCCAGCCTCGCAGACGTGGTGGAGATCAGCACCTTCCTGGTCGATATAAACGACTTCGGCGGTTACAACCAAGTCTATGCCGAGTACTTCGACGAAACCGGGCCGACCCGTACCACCGTCGCCGTACACCAACTGCCGCACCCGCACCTGCGCATCGAGATCAAGGCGGTCGCCTACGCGCCCCACTCACGTTGAGATAATAAAAATGGACAAGCACCACTTCAGCCCGCCGCTCAACTTCAATCGCTGGATCGAAGACCACGCCCATTTGCTCAAGCCACCGGTGGGTAACCAGCAGATCTGGCACGGCAGCGACTTCATGGTCACGGTGGTTGGCGGCCCCAACCAGCGCACCGACTTCCACGACGACCCGGTGGAGGAGTTCTTCTACCAGTTCAAGGGCAACGCCTACCTCAACATCTGGGACCGGGGTAGCTACGAGCGTGTGGACCTGAAGGAAGGCGACATCTACCTGATGGCGCCCCATGTCATCCATTCGCCCCAGCGCCCCGAACCCGGCAGCCTGTGCCTGGTGATCGAGCGCAAGCGCCCGGCCGGGCTGCATGACGCCCTGCAATGGTCCTGCGCCCGCTGCGGCCACCTGATCAAACGTTACGAGATGCAACTGGAAAGCATCGTTGCCGACCTGCCGCCAGTGTACGAGCGCTTCTACGCCACCAGCGATGACGAGCGCCGCTGCCTGGAATGCGGTGCGATCCATCCCGGCCGTGACTGGCAGACCTGGCACAAGACACTCCAGGAGTTCCACCCTTCATGAAAATCGACATCCATTCCCACTTCTTCCCCACCATCAGCCAGGAAGAGGCTGCCCGCCTGAACCCCGAACGCGCGCCCTGGCTGCACACCGAAGGCCGGCGCGGCCAGATCATGCTCGGCGACAAGCCCTTCCGCCCGGTGCACGACGTGCTCTGGGACCCCGTCCGCCGCCTTGAACATCTCGACGAACAAGGCCTGGACATCCAGGTGATGTGCGCCACCCCGGTGATGTTCGGCTACGACCAACCCATTGAACGCGCCCTCCCTTGGGCGCAACTGATGAATGACCGCGCCGTGGAAATGGCCGCCCATGCCCCCGATCGCCTCAAGGTGCTGGCCCAGGTTCCGCTGCAGGATATCGATGCCGCCTGCCGCGAGGCCAGCCGCGCCAAGGCCTGCGGTCACATCGGCGTGCAGATCGGCAACCACGTCGGCGACAACGATCTGGATCACGACGGCCTGGTAACATTCCTCCACCATTGCGCCAACGAGAACATCCCCCTGCTGGTGCATCCGTGGGACATGATGGGCCGCGAGCGCATGAAGAAGTGGATGCTGCCCTGGCTGGTCGCCATGCCGGCGGAAACCCAGCTCGGCATCCTCTCGCTGATTCTCTCCGGCGCCTTCGAAACCCTGCCCGAGTCCCTGCGCTTGTGCTTCGCCCACGGTGGCGGCGGCTTCGCCTTCTTGCTCGGCCGTGTCGACAACGCCTGGCGCCACCGCGACATCGTCCGCGAGGACTGCCCCAACCTGCCCTCCAGCTACGTCAAGCGCTTCTACGTCGACTCTGCCGTCTTCGACCAGCGCTCGCTAAAGCTGCTGGTGGATGTGATGGGTACCGACCGTGTGATGCTCGGCTCCGATGCGCCGTTTCCGCTTGGGGAGCAGCAGATCGGCGCTGGCGTCCTGGAGCACCCGGCACTGTCTGAAAGCGACAAGCATCGCATCGTTGCCGGCAACGCCCGGGAGTTCTTCGGTCTCTGATTCCCTTTGGTTCGGCCACTTGACCGCTTGGCCCCTATCCACGCTCGGACAGGGGCTTTTTTTGTTGCGGCACGCAGGCATCGCACGGGTGAAACGACATCAGACTCGGAAACCGTCTACCAGTTGCTGCAAGCGCCTGGCTTGATGCTCCAGGTCGGCGCAGGCGCCCAGGGTGGTACGCAGATTTTCCACACCATCCTGGTTAAGGGTGGTGATTTCACTGAGGTCCAGGTTCAGCGAATCGACTACTGCAGTCTGTTCCTCGGTGGCGCTGGCGACCGACTGGTTCATGGCGTCGATCTCTACGACGTGCCGGGTCACGTTGCCAAGGCGCTCTCCAGCCTTGTTGCCGATCACCACGCTGTGCTCGCTATAGCGCTGGCTTTCGACCATGGTGGCCACCGCCTCGCGCGCCCCCACTTGCAGTGCATCGATCATCGCGTGGATTTCTTGCGCTGACTCCCGGGTGCGTTGCGCCAGGCCGCGCACCTGATCGGCGACTACGGCGAAACCACGACCGGACTCGCCGGCGCGGGCGGCCTCGATGGCGGCGTTGAGGGCCAGCAAGTTGGTCTGCTTGGAAATGCCTTTGATCACTTCGAGTATCTGGCCGATATTCACCGTCTTGCAGTTGAGCTGCTCGATGTTGGCGCAGGAGGCGCTGATCTTCGCCGACAGTTCATTCATCGCGGCGATGGAGCAGTCAACCACCTCACGACCGTGTTCGGCCTGTTGGCGAGCGTCGGAGGCCTGGAGCGAGGCGTCGGCAGCGTTGCAAGCGATCTCTTGGGCGGCGGCCCCCAGTTCGTTTATCGCCGCGGCAACCCTGTTGGTGCGTTTGACCTGCGCGCTGGAGTTGACCATCGACGCGTTAGAGGCATCGACCACCCGTTTGGCCACGTCATTGAGCTGGCGGGTCGCCGAGGACACCTCGCGGATCGAGCCGTGGATACGCTCGACAAAGCGGTTGAAGGCCTCGGCCAGTTCACCGAACTCATCTCTGGTCTGCATCGCCAGGCGCTTGGTGAGGTCTCCCTCGCCCTGGGCAATGTCCTGCATGGCGCAGCCCAGGGTGCGCAGCGGTTTCATCAGCACGCGGATAAGCATGCTCAACAGGAAGATGATGCAGACCACGACGACCAGCGTGGCGATGAGCGCCGAGGTGCGGAACTCGCTGAGCATGGCGTAGGCCTTGGCCTTGTCTACCGAGATGCCCACGTACCAGTCCACCGTCGGCAAGCCGCCCACCGGCGAGAAGGTCAGGATGTGTGTGCCTTCGGCGGACTCGACTTCGCTGAAGCCCGCGTCCGGTGACAGGGTGTGGTGCGGGTAAAGGTCACGCAGGTTCTTCATCACCTTGCCTTGCTCCGGGTGCACCAGCACCTTGCCATCGGCGCTGACCAGGAAGGCGTAGCCGATGCCGTCGAAATCCAGGGCGTTGATGATTTTCACCAAGGTGTCCAGGCTCAGGTCGCCGCCCACCACACCCAACAGCTGCTCCTGCTGCCTGAGCGCAACGGCTATGGTCAGCATCAGTTGGCTGTCGGTTGCATCCCGATAAGGCTCGGTGACAACCGTGCCCTGGCTATCCCGGGCGGCCTCGTACCAAGGCCGCAGCCGCGGGTCGTAACCCTCGGGAGGCGGATCGTCCGTCGACATCTGGAAGGAGCCATCGGCTCGCCCCAGGTAGGCATAGGTGAAACTGTCGCGCATCACCTGCAATGCCAGGTTCGTGCTGGCATCACGCTCGACACCTTGCTGGACAATGCCTTGCGCAGCCTGCTCGATAAGCGCCAGGCGCCCGCCGAGCCAGAGCTGCACGGTGTTGGCGGCCTGGCGTCCGGCATTCTGCAAGCGGCTCTCCAGGGTACGTCCGAGCGCGGCCTGCAGCTGTGCATCGTTGTACAGGGTGAATACGGTGAAACTGGCGACCACCAGCAGCGAGGTGGCCAGCAGCAGCTTGCTGCCAAAGCCGAAGGGGCGGGTCATGGGAGGCTTCCGGTCAGAAGGCTGGACGCGCCACCGGCCGCCCAGCCCGGCAAAAAGGCGCATCCCCGGCGACTGCCGGGGATGCAAGGGGATTTAAAACTTGATGCGCACGCCCAATTGCATGCCTTGCGGGTTCTCGTTCGGCAGCGGGCTGTCCAGGCTCCAGCTGACCGGGTAGCGCACCTCGCTGTCACGCGTGTGATGGATGTAGGCGTAAACTCCGTAGAGATCGATGTTCTTGTCATAGTTGTAGATGTAGCCAAGGCTGATCGCTGCAGCGTCGCTCAGCGCTTCATCTTTGCGGTCGTCCTTGTAGATGAAGCTGGCAGTGGCATTGTGCTTGTTGCCGAAGTTGTGGCGTATGCCGAGCTGCAGGTCGTTGCCGTTGGACTCGAAATCCACCCAGGGGGCGTAGGCGTAGTAGCCCACGTAGCGATGGTAGACCGCCGACAGGTCGGTCCGGCCCATGGTGTACACCACGGTCAGGTAGGCGTCGGTAGACTGTTCCATGGTGTGTTGGTCCCACAGATTGCGCTGGTACTTGCGGTCTACGGCAGCCGAGAAATACCAGGGACTGTCGGTCCAGCGATCCACCGCGATACTGATGACCTGCCCATCGCGGCTGCCATCGTCCTCACCGTCGGTCACTCCACCACGGAACTCGTAACCATCGATTCGCGGGCTGATGTACATCAGCAGGCCGTCTTCACGCCACGGCGCGTAGAACACCATTACGTTGCTGATCAGGCTGTAGTCGTTGTTGTACAACGGGTCGGCGTAGCCATAGGCGTTGGCGGACGGGGTATCCCGGCGGCCTGCGCTCAGCGTCCCCCAGCGCTTGGAAATGACCTCGAAATAGGTCTCGCGCTTGCCAATATCGTCATCGGAATGTGGGTTGTATTGCGCCTGATAGACCCAGTTCAGAGACAGGTCGTCGGTGACCGCTTCCTGCATATGCAGTTGTAGGCGGTTTGCGCTCAAGCCCCCGCCGTTGGCACGTTCCTCGGTGTGGCCGCCGGACTTGGCCACCTCGTAGTTGACGTCGATGACCCCGGAAAGCTCGATGACGTCGATGCCCGAAACGTCCTTGAGGTCTGCAATGTCAGCGCAGGCGTAGCCGCTCATCAGCGGCAGAATGAGTAAAAGTTTGCGCATTGGATGCTCCGATAGAACGAGTAGAGGCTCGCGACAGCACTCCCCTGCTGCCGCGGCCTGATTTCTTATTGGTATTACTGTTCTTGCGGGGCTGGATCAGTCCCGGGACGGCCACGTCTTCTTCGGCGCCGCGAAGCTGGGCTCGCCCAGCAGCGGGGTCGACAGCGCATAGAATCCGTGGTTGGTGAAGACCCAGATCAGGTTACGGTCGTACTCGGTGTAGGTGCCGTGGGTGAGGTTGCCCATGGCCCAGCTCACTACGTTCTTGGTGTCGTACGGCGGCACGAAGTAGGCACCGATGGTCGGCTTGTCCGGGTTGCGCACATCGAACACCTGCACGCCGGCGTTGTAGTAGGCGTATGGCAGGATGCCATCACGCGAGATTCCAGGTTGAGTGTAGTAACCACTGCGCTTGGGACCGAAGCTGCCCTTGCGCTGGCAGTAATCGGTGAATTCGGCGTCGGCTGGCGGAGTGGGCATCGGCAGGGTGTGCTTGATGACCGGCTTGGCCGGGTTGCTGACATCCACGGCATAGATGGGCTTCACCGCCTCGTAGCAGTCCTCGGTCAGCGGGTAGCCACTGAAGTAGATCAGCCCTGTCTTCTCCACCTGGCTCACATCGATGCCATCACCTTCAGTGCCGGCCACGCTGACCGGGAACTCGAGATGGCCGACCACCTTCAGGTTCGCCGAGTCGGTGATGTCGACTACGTACAGGCCCATGCCCCCCATGGCTGCATAACCGTACTTGCCGCCCTGCTCCACCGGTTTGGGAATGAACAGCGACGCACGCGACCCCATCCAGGACGCACGGTTGCCGGCGCGCGGGTTGGCCTTGAACACTGCCTCGTGCTCAGGATCGCCGATGATCTGCCCCGGCACAGTCAACACATCGAGCAGCTTGGGGTTGCTCGGCTCGGACATGTCCCAGGACTGGTAGCCGGAGTTGTACAGGTCGTTGGGGTACTCTGTGAGTGCGTACTTGTCGCTCGGTGCGGCCGCAACGTACATCACATCGCCGCCGAAATAGGCGGGAATGTCGCGCACCCCGGAGCCTTGTTGCTCACCGATCGGCGCATCCGGATGCTCGATATCGGTGGTGCGGGTGGCGATCAGCTTCCAGTCCTGCGGCAGCGGGCCATTCATCTCGTAGACTTTAAAGCCCTTGAGGTGCTTGGACTTGCGGATGGCTTCGACCTTGTCCGGCTCACGATACTTGTCGCTCAGTACGCCAAAGCGGCGGGTCTCGAAGGACTGCACCATGATGTTCTTGCCAAGCTTCTTGTTCCACTGGATCGACGCTGCACCGAAGAAGTCGTCCGCCGGGTAGGGGTTGACCTCCTTACCCGGGCCTTCCGGCCCCCAGGGTGCGCCCTTGGACAGTACGACTTTCACATCCTTGGGATTGGTGATGTCAAAGATCTTCAGGTCGCGACGCACGTACTGGTAGAGGTAACGCTTGCCGTCGAAGTCGACGATGTTCTGCCAGGTGTGGAAGGGCTCGACCGCAATCGGGTAATAGGCCTCTACCTTCATGTTCTTGATGTAGCTCTTGGTATCCCAGTGATCCAACTCGCCGGGGAACGGCTTGCCTTCATGGGAGAAAGGCGTGGCCACGGGCCAGATGAACTTGCCGGTAGCCTTGTCCATGCCATAGCTGCCGGGTGCCGGCACCGGCGGAATACGCTCCGGCCCCAGTTCGGTCAGACGCTTGACGATGGGATCGGTGATGTTCATCGGGGCATGCTCTTCGGCATGCAGGCTGGCGCTGGCGAAGAGGCCAACCACCAGCGAAAGCGCCAGGCGGCAGCGTTTATGTGGGTTGGCAGGTTTAACAGAGAGCTGCGTTATTTTCATTATTTACTCCGTTTGGTAATGCCCCATCGGGCAATCTTTGCGTTTCACCACTTCCGGAATCCTTTCCGAACAACTTCGTTGTGCTCATTGCCCGCGCACAGGCCGCCTCGCGCGGGGCGTTAGAAGATCTGCAGCGGGTAATCGGTGATGATCCGAAAATCATCGAGGTCGCCGGAGCCCTGATCGGTGTCGGCGCGATGCCAGGCCTGGCGCAACCGCACGCTCAAGCCCTTGGCCGGCCCGGACGCCACCACGTAGCGCAACTCCAGGTTGGTTTCTCGATGCGAGCCGTCGTCCCCATAGCGCCCGGCGTACGGACTGCCCACAGGAATTGCGCTGCCATCGATCTGGTCGCCCTGGACATAACGGACCATCAACGAGCCGCCAGGCAGCCCCAAACCCGCGAATGAATAGTCGTAGCGAACCTGCCAGGAGCGCTCGTGGGGCCCGTTGAAGTCGGAAAACTGGGCCGAGTTGGGCAGCCAGATGGAGGCCCCCTGGTCGTTGCCGTTGCGACCTTTGCGGTCGTTGTCACCCACGCCCAGGTAGTCAAAAGGGCTGTCGCCGCGGACCTTCTGCAGGCCGAGCAGAACGCGGTGGCTCCCTAGGCGCAGGTAGGTCGAGGCCCCCAGGGTCAGGTTGTCGATCTCGCCAGCCCGCGCCGCACCGGTCTCAGTGGTGCGGTACAGGGTCAGGTTCAGCCCCGCTTCGCGATCGCTTTCCAGCACAAACTGCGAATTCAGGTTCACGTAGCCCTGGTACCAGAGGTCCTCGAATTTCGCACCGTACAGCGCCAGAGAGTGCCCCGGCGCCCATTGCCAGGTACCGCCGGCATAGTCGGCGCGCGGCGTGGTGACCTCAGCCATGACCGCCCACAGGTCACCGTCGGCGTTGGTGGTCACCGGGCTGGTGGCCGAGGTGAAATGGCCGGCCTGCAGATCCAGGTCGTCGCGCTCCCGGCTGCGCAGGGTCAGGCCGGTGGCGGTCTGCGGCACAATGCGGAAGTGGCTGACACCGAATACCGGGGTATCCGGACGCTGCTCACCCACCTTGAGCTCGGACTTCGACAGCCGCAGCTTCAGCGCCACGCCGCCCTTGGCGTATTCGTCGGCCGGTTCGCCGTCATCGTGTACCGGCAGGTTGCGGGTGCCGGTCTTGCCCGCCGAGGCATCCAGTTTGAAACCCTGGTAGACGAACGCATCCATCCCGACCCCAAAGGTGCCGGGGGTGAAGCCTGAGGCGAAGTCCAGGTTGATGCCCTGGGTCCAGTCGCGCTGGTCAGGGCGACCTTCTTCCTTGCTTCGGTTGAAGTAGGAGTTGCGCATCAACAGCTTGAGCTGGCTGCCTTCGACGAAACTGCCCCAGCCCTCTGCGGACACCGCCGCCGCATGAGCCGGCAGGGCCAGATGGGCAAAAATCAGGGGCAAGGCTGAGCGGAATACGCGCATGACATCCTCGTACGACTGAATGCTCGTGGTGAGCGGGCAAGCCGCTCCCCACCCGGACGGCAAAGCGCCCGGGGACTGGTGTTTCAGGGAATGGGCGGCCCGATCCAAGGATCAGGCCCGGTTGGGCTCAGTGCCGAATCGGTAGCGGGCGGGGCGCCTCACCTTCGACGGGCCGGGACTTGCGCAAGCGCAGGACGTAGATCAACGCCATCACCAGCAGGAAGGGCACACCGCAAACCAGGGTGAGGGCGAACTCCTCGGTGAACAGCGTGGTCACCATTACCGCCAGCATCAGCAGCAGGCCGGCAAGGCTGGTCCAGGGGTAGCCCCACAGACGGAACTCCAGGGACGCGCTGCCCTGACGACGACGGAAGAACAGGTGGGTGAGGAAGATGCCGGCCCAGGTGAACATCGCGCCGAACATGGCGATCGACATCATCAGGGTGAAGGCGTCCTTCGGGTAGGCGATGTACAGCAGGGTGCCCAGCCCGATCCCCAGCGACGACAGCAGCAGGGCCGGCAGCGGCACGCCCCGGGCACTCACTCGGCCGAACAGCGCCGGTGCCTGGCCGGCTCGCGCCAGGCTGAACATCAGCCGCGAAGTGATGTACAGCTGGCTGTTCATCGCCGACAACGCCGCAATCAGGATTACCGCATTGAACACCGCCCCAGCATAGGGAACACCGGTCGCATGCATCACTGTGACGAACGGGCTCTGGCCACCGTTGTTCTGCCCCCATGGCAAAATCGCCAGAACAAGCGCGATGGTCAGCAGGTAGAACAACACCAGGCGTACCACGGTAATGCGGAAGGCCTTGGTGACTGCGCGCTTGGGATCCTTGGCTTCGCCCGCCGCCACTGCAATCATCTCAATGCTGAGGTAGCTGAAGAACGCCACGATGACCGCCACCCAGGTTCCCCACATGCCGTTGGGGAAGAAGCCACGATCATTCGTATAGTTGGCGAAACCGATGGACGAATCCGCCGGCGCGCCATAGACCACCCAGGCGCCCAACAGGATGAAGGCGACGATGGCGCACAGTTTGAGCAGAGAAAATACGTACTCGATGGCGCCGAAGACCTTGACGCTGAGGACGTTGGTCAGCACCAGCACCGCCGAGAATGTGACCATCCAGTAACCGCCCGGCACGTCCGGGAACCAGTACTTCATGTACATGGCCACTGCGGTGATCTCGGTACCCACTGCGAAGACGATGGACGCCCAGTACGCATAGCGAATCAGGAAGCCGAACCAGGGCGCCACGTAGAACTCGGCGAAAGAACCGAAGGAGCCCGAGGTCGGGTGGCGGACTGTCATTTCCGCCAGGCAGCCCATCAGCAGCAGCGCGATCACCGCACCGATGCTGTAACTCAGCAGCACGCTGGGGCCGGCGAAGCCGATGGCGAAGCCGCTGCCCAGGAACAGCCCGGTGCCGATGGCGCCGCCGATGGCAATCATCGACAGCTGGCCGCTGCTCAAGCTTTGTTTCAGACCCTGCTCGCGCTGGATCAAGTTATCGAAAGATCTTGTTGTTTTTGTCATGTTCGAGTGCTCAGGTCTGGTCAAGAAGGGATCAGGTCACCGACTTCCTGGCGATGAACCGCGGAGCGTTCCATTCGCCGCTTGCGAGTACCTCACGCAGCGCCTGGACGCTGTCCCAGATGTCCACGTAGCTGTTGTAGAGCGGGGCGAAGCCAAAGCGCAGGATGTCGGGGGCACGGAAGTCACCAATCACCCCGCGGGCGATCAGTGCTTGCATGACCGGGTAGGCATTGGCGTGCGCCAGCGACACCTGGCTGCCGCGCTGCGCGGCATCGCGCGGCGAGCGCAGCTCCACACCCAGGCCAGCCAACTGCTCGTCGCAGAGCTGGATGAACAAATCACACAGCGCGACGCTCTTGTTGCGCAGCACCTGCATGTCGATGCCGTCGAACATTTCCAGCGACGCTTCCAGGGCCAGGATGCCCAACTGTGGAGCGGTGCCCACCAGCATGCGGTCGATGGTCGGGTGCGCTTCATAGTCGTGGGTGAAGTCGAACGGCCGGGCATGACCATGCCAGCCGGTCAGTGGCTGACGCACATGCGGGATGTGGCGTTCGGCGACATACACGAAGGCCGGCGCGCCGGGGCCACCGTTCAGGTACTTGTAGCCACAACCAACGGCGAAGTCGGCCTGAACGCCGTTCAAGTCGATCGGCATGGCACCGGCGGAGTGGCACAGGTCCCAGACCACCAGGGCCCCGACTTCGTGTGCGCGAGCCGTGATGGCGGCCATGTCATAGCGGCGGCCAGACTTGTAGTTCACATGGGTCAGGGAAAGGATTGCGACCTCTTCGTTCAGCGCCGCCAGCACCTCGTCCGGCTCGACGCAACGCAGCTCGCAACCGGTCAGTTCGGCCACGCCGGAAGCGACATAGACGTCGGTCGGGAAGTTGCCCCGCTCGCCGAGGATCACCTTGCGCTCAGGTTTCATACGCGTAGCGGCCACCAGCACCTTGAACAGGTTGATGGAGGTGGAGTCGGCGACGATCACTTCATTGGCACCTGCACCGATCAGCCGGGCAACCTTGCCGCCGGCGCGTTGCGGCGCAGGGTACCAGTCAGCATCGTTCCAGGAACGAATCAGACCATGGGCCCATTCCTCCTTCAGCACTCGCTCGATGCGGGCAGGTACATGAGCGGGCATGGCCCCCAAGGAGTTGCCATCGAGATAGATCTCACCAGAGGGAAGATCAAATCGCGCACACGAGTTGCCCAGGGGGTCATCGTGATCGAGACGTGCGAAATGCTCGCGGGTGAGCGGGACGGACAAAGACATGCGAGTTCCTCTAATACTTGTTCTTTTTGAAAGGAGCGGCGGCCGCTAATCGGCGAAGCCATGCAAGGACTCACAGCAGTGCTGCTCGACGCATCCCAGTGCATGTAGGAGATGTTACCTCCAGCCGTGAATTACCTATAAATAGAAAGAAGGTTCACAGCTATTACGCCTTGTAATACATGACCCTGATGGTGCTCCTCCCAGTGCCCACGGATACAGAAATCCCCGACAGCAATGAAACGTGGCTTTGCTGCGCTACGGTGCATTCGAAGACACAACGAGTCGGGTAACCCGCAGCCTGCGGCGTTGGCCGACTTGCGATGTGATCGTCGCGCTACGCGCATCGGTCTGGTGGTTCCGCACTTGATGCGGTTGCTGGTCGGCCCGGACCGTCGGGTTCTGCTGCCCGCTTCGTTGCTGGCCGGCGCTGCGCTACTGTTGCTGGCCGACCTGATCGCGCGCTTGCTGCTCGCCCCGGCGGAACTTCCGATCGGCATCGTGACGGCACTGATTGGTGCCCCCTTTTTCCTCTTCTTGCGGGTGCGGGGGCGTTCCTGATGTTGCGGGCAAATAACCTGTCGGTACGGCGCGGCCATCGCACTGTGCTGGAAAACATCGATATACAGCTAAACCCCGGAGAGGTTGTTGGCGTCTTCGGGCCCAACGGTGCAGTAAAAGTACGTTGCTCTCAGCCTTGTGCGCAGAGCTGCCCATCACCGAAGACGTTGTCAGCCTTGACCAGCCTCCGCTCGCCGAATGGCCGGGCCAGGAATGGGCCGAGCGCCTGGCCGTGTTGCCCCAGAATTCGAGCCTGAACTTCGGCTTTTCGGTGAATGACGTGGTGAGCATGGGCCGCCTACCCCATGCCACCGGCCAAATGCGCGACGCCGAAATCGTTACCGAAGCACTGCACGCCGCCGATGCCCTGCACCTTGTCGGGCGCACTTACCTGGCGTTGTCGGGTGGCGAGCGGCAGCGTGTTCACCTGGCACGAGTTCTGGCTCAACTCTGGCCGGGCGCCGAGGGTCAGACGTTGTTGCTTGACGAGCCGACGTCGATGCTCGCCTCCTTGCACCAACACACCATTTTGCAAGCAGTGCGCGACTTTGCCGAGCGCGGTGCCGCCGCCATGGTGATCCTCCATGACCTGAACCTGGCGGCCCGCTACTGCGATCATCTACTGTTGTTGCAACAAGGTCTGCCGCACGCCTATGGGCCACCGGCAGGCATGCTGACCGCCGATGCGCTGACAGCCGTGTATGGACTGCAGGTACTGATCCAGCAACACCCCGAACGCGGTCATCCGTTAATCATCGCGCGCTAATAGGCCCCCTCGGTCAACGGTGATCGAGGGGCAATCGATTACCAAGGAATCATCATGCGTCTTTTGTCGCTCTGCCTGGTCGGCCTGTTGACGGCCTGCCAATCCCACTCTGTCCAGCCCCCGCCAGCACCCATTGCCCCACAAGGGCGAGACCATGCCGAGCTTGGCGTGATCCGCGAACTTGCTACCGGTCAAACCCTTACACCGCAGCAGCTGGTCGAGCGGCTGGCCGTAGCGCCGCGGGTGCTGGTCGGTGAGCAACACGACAATCCCGATCATCACGCCCTGCAACTGTGGTTGCTGCGCCAACTGGCGACACAGCGCGCACAAGGGAGTCTGCTGATGGAGATGATCAATCCAAACCAACAGGAAAACGTTGATGCCGCGCAAGCTGCTGCCCGTGCCGGAAAGGCGCCAAGCGACCTGTTCAAGGCGCTGGCCTGGCAGGCCAACTGGGACTGGAGCGTGTATGGGGCATTGGTCACCTATGCCGTGAAACAACCCTATCCCCTATTGGCAGCCAACCTGGACCGGGCGCAGATCATGCAGATCTACAAACAGCGCCCGACACTTGAGGGCACAGCGTCTACTACCCCTTACGTACAGTCCACGCTGCTGAACGACATTCGCGGGTCGCATTGCGGCTTGCTTCCCGAAGCGCAGATGCCGGCGATGCTCGCCGTGCAACAACAGCGGGATCGGCGCATGGCCGAAAGCCTGTTGGCGGCCCCGACACCTGCCGTACTGCTGGCAGGGGCCTTCCATGTGCGCAAGGACCTGGGTGTGCCGCTGCACCTGAGCGACCTGGGTGCCAAGGAAGGTAATTCGGTGCTGATTCTGGCTGAGGTGGGCAAAACCGTCAGCGCCGAAAGCACTGACTATGTGTGGTATACGGCGGCTCAACCCGAGCAGGATCATTGCGCCAAGCTGCGCCGCTGAGGGGGTGCCCTGTAGCGTGCTGAAAGCGTGAAAGGCTGCCGTAGGGCGGCCTTTTTTTATGCACGGATGAAATGTGCGAAAATGCCCGCGCTTTTGTTCATATGTGTGGAGATGTACAGCGTGGTAATGCACTACTCAACGAGCGGCGACGCAGTCGCTTGCGGTCGAAATGGCAACAACCTCAGCAGCACCGCTGACACCGACAAGGTCGATTGCAAATCCTGTCAGCGGTCGCTGGTCAAAGCTGAATCGGTGCCGGCCAAGAAAGCCACCCCTTCCCTGGCTGAACTGCGCAAACAGCGACTGGCAAGCCAAGCGTCCCAGGCAAGCCAGGTGCAAGCAGCCACGTTCTGCTTCAAGACTAACTGGCGTGTACGCCTGGGCGCTCGGCCTGATCGTTGCCGTCTGCCGCGTGGCATGGCACCACAGGCATTCGTGTAAGCCGGTGCGGGAGCCTGGACCAGGCTCCCGCGCGCTTTCAGCTGTTCAGTGAGTGCGCCAGGCCCTGGACTTGCAGTTGACGCTCCAGCTCGCCCTCCATTCCACATCCAATCAACACCCAGAGCAGTACACGACATTTGCGTGGGCACAAGAAGCCTGCCATCCGCGCGCCTCTGCGCTGCAAGTCGACCTCACCCCCCTTGAACCCATAGGTACGTGAGGCCGTAGTACCGGCACCTGCTCGTGTTGCGATGACAACCGGCAGCCGTAGGCTGATCTGTCCCAGACAACGAGCCCAGTCCCGAGACACATGTCCGGCGCCGAAGCCGGCAATCACCAAGCCTTCGTAGCCTAATCCTGCTACTTCTTCCAACAGCACAGTGTCCGCTGACAGGCTGGCTTCGAGCAACGCCACGCGGTGGTCCAGACGCTGTGGGACAGGAAGGGTGCAGCGCAACCTCGGTGCTTTCAAGTAACACACGCGCCCTTCTATCAGCAGGCCTTCCGGCCCTAAGTGTGAAGAAGTAAATGCCTCCAGCGCCAGGCTGTCGGCTTTACGCACATTCAACGCGGCATGGACCTGGTCATTGATGACTACCAACGCCCCCCGCCCATGACTCTCTGCAGCCAATGCCACCTGCACCGCAGCAAGCAGATTGGCAGGCCCGTCTGCACCCGCCTGATCGGCTGAACGCATGGCGCCGGTAAGCACCAATGGCACGTCATGTGGCCAAAGCAGATCCAGAAAATAGGCTACCTCTTCCAGGGTATCGGTGCCCTGCGTCAGCACCACACCATGGGCCCCCTGCGTCACCTGGGTGTCGGCCCACTGCAGGACTTCGAGCAACTGAATGAAGGTCAGCGATGCACTGGGTAGCAATTGCAGGGTTTCGGCGCTGATGCGGGCCAGGCCTTGAAGCTGTGGCAAGCTCGCCAACAGTGCTTCGCCGCTGAGGCTCGGGGTTACCCCCTCGCCTGCGCTTTCGACCTGCATGCAGACAGTGCCGCCCAGGCTACCAATCACCAGCTGAGGTAGGCAGTTGGCTGTGCTCATGAAGTTGCTCCGGTGACCAATCGAATGAAGGGAATGATAAGCACGGTACAGACTGCCATGGACGAGACATTGCCAATGTAGCCATGCATATGGCTCGGCAAGCGTTGGCTGATGGCATGAGCCAAGGGCGGCGCCATCAGCGCTCCCAAGGTGGCACTGAGCACGATGACTTGCCAACTGCCACCCAGCGCGAGTACGGCGGCGGGCACGACAGACACTATCGGTATGTAGGTGGGATACCACCCCAGACTGCGCCATTTATGACGCCAGACCAGCACGCCGATAAACGAAGCCAACGACTGCCCGGCAATGATCTCGATGACCAGCTGTGAGCCATAGGCAGGGCCGCCAGGCGAAATGGCATAGGCCAGCAACACTCCTGACAGCAAGCCAAGACTGGCCCACTCGTTGCCAAAGAATGGCGCCTCGCTGAAGTCTGCCAACACCCGACGCAACGTCCAGAGTACGCCGTGTTCAGGCTTGGTCGACAGCACAGGTACTGCCTGGGGCAAATCAGCAGCAGGCGTGGATCGCACCAGTCTCGGGTAACGCCGACACAGGATGAATGCCAGCACACTCGCAATTGCCATGCCGCCAACATTGCCGGCTACCACGGGCAGCTGCAATGGATAACACAGGTAGTTGACCAATAGCAGGCTGGCCGGTGTTACGAGCAGCGCGCCGAACAGTGCACCATTGAACGCAACCCTCCAGCCCGCACCGAACAACAACACCATCGCCGCTGGCAGTGAGACAAAAGCAACGAAAGTCGGCTGCCAGGTTCCGCTGCTCAAGACCCAGCCCCACAAGACATGACTGAGTAGCAGGCCAAGTAGAGAGCTGATCACCAACCACGGCCAAAGGCCAGTTCCATAGCTGATGGCAAACCCCTGCCAGGGCTTGCCATTACGGTTGGCCCAATGCGCAAGCGCCGCACCCGAGAGCAAGCCCAGGGCTGGCAGTTCGTGCTTGTAGAAGGCCACTTCGCTGATATCGCCGATGATCCAACGCAGACGAGCCATGGGTTCATCCAGATGATCGAGCATGTGCGAATAGTCAGGCCAGCGGTGCAGCCAGCTCTCTGCCCGACCACTCATTACCTCGATACCGAGGAAGGTGAAAAGCGAGGTTCCCAGGCACAATAGAAACAGTGGAATGAAAGCGCCACGAGGACGCTGAATAAGGTTATCCATGGCAGCCTCCTCAGCGCGGCAGAGCCGGATGCAACTCATAACCGAGCATCGAACCGTAGACATCGATGCGACGATCTCGGGGCAAGTCATTGAGGTTGTTCCAGATCGGTGCGCTACGGGCTGTGCTGAGGTCAAGGTCGGCAACGATAATGCATTCGTTCTCAGCCCCGGCCACTTCGCCGATTGGCCAACCGTTGGTCCCTGCAATCAACGAGCAACCGAGAAATCGTCCACCGCGCTCACTGCCAATGCGGTTAGCCGCCGCGATGGGCACGTTATTGACGTGGGCGGCGGTCATGGTCAGGTAGGACGCCATACACTTGCCGCTGGCATCGAACAGCGGTGGTGGCGTCCAGACCCAGTTGTTCAGGCTGCAAATGATATCGGCGCCCTGCTGGGCCAATAGCCGCGGCACCTCCGGGAACCAGATATCCCAACAGATCATCAAGCCAATCCGTCCGATGGCGGTTTCAAACACCGGAAAACCCAGGTTGCCCGGGGTGAACCAGAGCTTTTCCTGGTTCCACAGATGCGCCTTGCGGTAATGTCCGAGCCGCCCCTGTGGGCCAAAAAGCACAGCGCTGTCATAGAGCTTCAAGCCATCTCGCTCAGCGAATCCGGCCACCATATAGACCTGATGCTCTCGGGCAAAAGCCGACCAGCTATTCAGGCTCGGCCCATCGGTTAGGGGCTCGGCATGTTCGTAGGCTTCAGCACGGGAGTGGAAGGTGTATCCAGTGTTGGCCAGCTCTGGCAACACGATCAAATTGGCGCCCTGATCGACTGCCTGCTGAGCAAGCTTTAGCCCCTTGCAAAGGTTGTCGTCACAATGCTGTTGCCCAACCTGAGGGTCGAATTGAATGACCGCAACACGGGCAGGGCTGATGGGTGCTGTGTGCATAGACATGGCGACGTCCTTCTTGTTGTTTTGAGAGGGACGCCAGTAAAGCGGACAGTACACCTGCTAAAACAGTCGGATACCTCCGAAGACACGGCAGGAAGGCACTCAAGCAGCGGAAAGGGCAATCGAAGCCATTGCCCTTTACACGCTTATTTCAGACCTCAACCTGGTAGTGCGGATAGTCGTCCATGGAGAAACCTCCGTTGAAGGCAGCACCCGTCGTCCTACAGATATTGATCACCGCATCCACTGCCGTCCTGAAACAAGGCTCCGTCCAGCCAGCATCGACAGAGAATGACTCGCCTACCAGGTAAAGCCCTGAATGCTCGGCGAGGTCGCGGTTGTATTTCATAAGACTGACTGCATCGTAGTAAGTCCCCGCCCGGTAGAGCTTGGCGCATCCCAAGGCGTTCTTATCGGTCACCCAGCGTTGAACCCGAGCGTTGTCAGTATCTACATAAGGCGAGATTGGCTGTCCCATATTTGTGCAGCGCAACAGAATCCGGTCCAGCTCTTTGACGCAGTTGTTTGCCAGTTCGGTATCACTGAGCGAAGCGAGCTTGGTCGCGTCATCCTCCCAGGTGTAACTGAGCAGAATGCAGTCGTAGGCATAGTTATCGTTGTACTGATAGGCGTATACGTCGTGTACGAAACTATCGGTAACCAGAATTTGCGGGATGCGCCGATTCTTACGCAGAAAGCTCTTTTTCAGCGGCGCGTAGACTTTACAGCTGGTCTCCCAGTGGGCAGTTTTGTAGGCGTTGATAATGCTGCTCGGTAGCATTGTCGGAGTGAAATGCTCCAGGCGGACGTTGGTTTCAATCAGCCAGGACGGCAGGGTGACAATCACCGCGTCAAAGTCTGCGCTCAATGGGGTGGTTTTGTCCGGATTGCTGACGTTCCACTGATACTGAACCCGCACCTTTCCATTTGGTAGTTTGCTCAAAGCACAAACGGAAGAGTCGGTGAGTAACCCATCCTAGTGTTGCAGCAGATGGGTATAGAGAGATTTTTCAAGCTCGCTGATCTCCATGAATAACAAGCACTCGTCCAAAGTAGCGAGCCCCAGGTAGTTCGGTGACGCGAATCTCAGGCCTTTGCTGTCATGTACAGCTTCGCCCAGGTAAGGTGCCTGAAGTGGGTTGCCTTGCTCATCGACTCGCCCATGGACCAGTTGCAGATGGCTGCTGAATCCAAAGATGGCAGTGCGCAGTGGGTAGAGGCAGCACACATCGTAGAAGGCACCCCAGCTGCCATCACCAATACCAATTGCGTAAAAAATCGCTGATTCCTCAGGACTCATGCCCAACCCGCCAAAATTTCCTGGGGCGTCAGCATCCCAATTCTCAAGCGCTGGAAGACGTACCAGATCGCGAAATGACAACGCCTGATAGTGAGCCACGATGGCTGCCCACTGTGCTTCCCAGTGCTCCGAGCCATACATAGTGGCTACGTGGTCCGTCATCCGGGCAGCAAACTTGTGCCATTTGGCATAGACCTGCTGGAGGGCTGGGGTTGGAGGCAGTGTGGAACCGTCAGAATTGTTCCATATCAGCATCTTCGGTTCCCCCTGACCCTCGAGTTCACCTTCCTGCAGGTAAATGCCAGTGGAAGCGACCCAAGGCGTGCCAGGATTGGGAAAATCCTAAATACGCAACTCGAACAACTTGGCGTAATAGGCCATGAGTGAGCAACCTTCTTTGGGTGCTTCACCTGTTCGATTAAAGAATGGCATGCGCATCGCACCCATTTCAAAAGGGGTCGATGGTGAGGAAGACCGTGGATTGTTTACCACCGTGAGGTGACGGCCACCGACACGCTGAGATTGCTCGATCACGGTGAGTTGGGTGAAGCCACAACGGAGCAACTCGCGCGCTGCGGTAAGGCCGGTGACACCCGCCCCCACAATGCAGATGCGATGGCTTGAGAGGTTGGCCTTGGCAATACCACCCGCTTGCTCGACCAATTTACGGTAGTCGAAGCAGAGATCTGGAGGATTAGGGAAGCGTGCAGCCCAGGTGCGAGAAGGACTTGGCAGCGTGGTTGCGATATTGGCTGGATGGTTGTAGCTGGAGCCGATAGTCATGTTCGAGTTTTCCGAGAGGGCTAGGAGACTCGAGCTTGACTCGAAGGGGGAGGAACTTGGCACTACATAGTTCTTGCCGCGTGATCTGGCCCCGGAGCGCTTGGATTGTACCGGGCCGGAAAAGACAAAACCCCTACCTGCGTGTGCAGATAGGGGTTTCGGAATTTAATCTTGACGATGACCTACTCTCACATGGGGAAACCCCACACTACCATCGGCGATGCATCGTTTCACTGCTGAGTTCGGGATGGGATCAGGTGGTTCCAATGCTCTATGGTCGTCAAGAAATTCTGTGTACCGGACCGTCTTTCGACACTCCAGCAAATCGGGTATGTGATGATTGTGAGCTGCAAACTTTCGGTTCGTTTCGTCTTCACAACACCGCAATCTGGTCATTCGACGCAAATTGCTTGGGTGTTATATGGTCAAGCCTCACGGGCAAT
>NZ_AUED01000028.1 GCF_000425805.1 Pseudomonas vranovensis DSM 16006 | reverse complement strand
GCGCAGCAGTCGCCAGATGGCGCAATGGTCATGAATGCACGACCGCTGCGCGCTCGATCGCAGGCTGGCGCCAGCGGCTACATCGGTTTGCCGTAGCCGCTGCCGAGGCACTTGCACAGCAATCGCTTCGCAGTCCGAGCATCTATCAAACCACCTTGCGCAACGCCGGCAACCGCACCAGCGACCAGCCCGCCTCGGACTCCGCCAGGGCCAGGCGAACACCGTCGACCGGCAAGGTATTGAGCAGGGCCTGGGCCAGGTCGCCCACCATCCAATTGGCGGTATTGGAGGCAATCACTCGACCGTCGGCCGACACCAGTACCGCCTGATGCTCCAGGCGCATCAGGCTGCGCACCAGCAGGCGCTCGACGTTGTGCAGCGACAGGTCCAGCCCTGCCACGCCAATGAAGCGCTCCTGCACGTAGATCGGCATGGTGAAAGTCAGCACGTACATGTTGGTGCCATAGAGGTCCACATAGGGCCCCTCGACCGCACTCTTGCCGGTATCGCGAGGCCGCCGGTACCAAGGCATTTCGGTGTAGTCGTAGTAGTTCTCGCGGCGGCGGTCGAAGTTGGGGCGCAACGGCAGGGTCTTGCCGCCATCGGCCAGGTACCACCACTCCAGGTGCATTTCCCGGTCGGTCAGGCAGTTGGGCTCGACGATCACCCCACCACCACAGCCAAAGGCCCCGGTGGCAAGCAGTTGCTGGTCGATGGCCGGACGCAGCGAGGCCAAGTCACGAGCAGAAGGCTGGCGCCCCTCGCTCAAGATCCGCTCCCATAGATTTCGGGTTTCTTCCACCAACTGGCGGACCTGACTGAAGATGGTCCCCAGGGTGCTGTCCAACTGCTCGGCGCAGACAGACAGGGGGTCGTTATCGCTCAGGGCAAACATGGCATTTCCTCACGCAGGTTCGGCTTTCTTCTTATGGACGCTGCAACGCAATGCTGTTCAGACCACTTCCGTTTCGGCCAGCAGCTCCAGCCGCAAGCTGATCAGGCGCTTGATGCCGCGACTCACATGGGCCTCGGCGAGGGCGCCGGCCAACACCGAATCGCCTGCGACCAGGGCCTGGTGTATGGCCCGGTGTTCCTGTTCGACCACCGCTACCTCGCCACCACCGGCCGCCTCGAGCCACAACAGTTCACCCACTTCGGACTGCAGGCGCATCTCGGTGTGGGTCAGGCGCAACGATTGCGCAGCGGCCGCCACTTCGATGTGAAAGCGCGCATCGGCCCGGTGCCGGGCCAGGCGCGAGCCGGCCTGCTTGAGTGTCTCGATGTGCTGGGCGATGCGTGCATGCTGCTCGGGCGAGCTGCGCTTGGCCGCCAGGCGCGCGGCAGTACCGGAAATCGCGGTCTGCTCATCGCCCAGGTCGCGCAGGTCCGGGCCACTCATGTCACGCAGCTTTTGCAGCAGCAACGCTTCGGGCAACTCCACCGGCGCGCAGACAAAACTGCCGCCGTTGCGGCCACGCCGAGTCTCGATCAGGCCGCGCTGGCGCAGCACCACCAGCGCTTCACGCAAGGTTACCGTGGCGACCCCCAACTGCAGTGCCAATTCCGATTCGCTCGGCAACTGCTGCCCCTCGGCAAACAGGCCCAGCTCAATGGCCTCCACCAGCCTTCGCGCCACCTCATCGGTACGCCCTTCCTGGCGCAACCTGATGAAGGCGGTATTACGTGCAGTATTCAGGGCAGTCATTGCCTCTCCCTATCAAGCCGTTGCCAGACGTGGCGCATGCCTGGGCTAAAAGATTCATTTTTGCATCTTATAGCGAACAGCCAGTCGTCCGATACCGATTAATTGCCCATTTTTTGGCACGAAGGGTCATTTTCAGGGCAGTTGGCAAACATCAAACTTTAAGATATGGTTTCATATGTATAGCAGGCCGACACGGACACTGCTGCGCCTGCCCAGCGATTTTCCAATTACAAAACGACCAAGGAATACGCCATGCAAACCAAACTCCTGATCAACGGCCAACTGGTCGAAGGCCAAGGCAGCCCGTACGCCGTCTACAACCCCAGCGAGGGGGCGGTGCTGGTGAACATCGCCGAGGCCAGCAGCGAACAGGTCGATGCCGCCGTTCACGCCGCCGACCAGGCGTTTGATGCATGGTCACAGACGCCTCCCAAGGAGCGCGCCCAGCTGCTGCTCAAGCTGGCCGATCGCATCGAGGCCCAGGCGCAGACGCTGGCCCGCCTGGAGTCGCAGAACTGCGGCAAGCCCTATCAGGCCGCCCTGAACGATGAAATCCCGGCGATTGCCGACGTGTTCCGCTTCTTCGCCGGTGCCAGCCGCTGCCTGTCCGGCTCTGCCGGAGGTGAATACCTACCGGGCCACACTTCGATGATCCGCCGCGACCCGCTGGGCGTGGTGGCCTCCATCGCTCCCTGGAACTACCCGCTGATGATGGTTGCCTGGAAGCTCGCGCCTGCCCTCGCCGCCGGCAACTGCGTGGTCCTCAAGCCATCGGAACAAACCCCGCTCACCGCTCTGGAGCTGGGGCGCATGATGGCCGACCTGTTCCCGGCCGGTGTGGTCAACATCCTCTTCGGTCGTGGCCCAAGCGTGGGCGAGCCTTTGGTCAACCACCCCAAGGTGCGCCTGGTCTCGCTCACGGGCTCGGTGGCCACCGGCGCACGCATCATTTCCAGCACTGCCAGCAGCGTGAAACGCACGCACATGGAACTGGGCGGCAAGGCGCCGGTGCTGATTTTCGACGATGCCGATATCGATGCCGCTGTCGAAGGCATCCGCGCCTTCGGCTTCTACAATGCCGGCCAGGACTGCACCGCCGCTTGCCGCCTGTATGTACAGCAAGGTGTATACGATGCCTTTGTCAGCAAACTCGGCGACGCAGTGGGCAGCCTGCGCATGGGCCTGCAGGATGATCCGCAGACCGAACTCGGCCCGCTGATCACCCGCGATCACCTGGAACGCGTGGAAGGCTTCGTCGAACGCGCCAAGGCCCTGCCGCACATCCGCGTAATCACCGGTGGCAAGCGCGCCGAAGGGCCAGGCTTCTTCTTTGAGCCGACGGTGCTGGCCGACGCCCGCCAGGATGACGAAATCGTCCAGCGGGAAGTGTTCGGCCCGGTGGTCAGCATCACCCCCTTCACCGACGAGGCCCAAGCCCTGGCCTATGCCAACGACTCGGACTACGGCCTGGCTTCATCGGTGTGGACCAACGATGTGGGCCGCGCCAACCGCCTGGCCGCCCGCCTGCAGTACGGCTGCACCTGGGTAAACACCCATTTCATGCTGATCAGTGAAATGCCCCACGGGGGCATGAAGCAGTCCGGTTACGGCAAGGACATGTCCATGTACGGGCTCGAAGACTACACCTGCGTGCGCCACGTCATGTTCAAGCATTGAATCCCGGCGCGTGGCGCACCTGATCGGGGCGCCGCGCACCACGCCAAGGCATTGGCAGCAGCACCGATTGCACAGTAGCGCCTGATGAAACCGCCCGAAAACGGGCCCTCGACATAAAACATATAAAACCATAGGCAATATGGCATGGGTTCTGCTTTCACTCCTGCCTGCGTCTGAAACCAGCCGTCATTGTTACCGTTCGGCACAGCGGCGGTAACGGCTTACGAGGTGTACCACCATGCTTATCACCGGCATCAAGAGCCGCCCGGTCTACGACCGGCTGCAACCCATGACAGGCGGCCTGCGCCACCTGATCGCGGGCCAGGGCAGCGGCGGCGCGGCCATGCTGCGACTGCTCGCGGACATGTCCGAGAACCAGCGCCACAACAGCACCCTGCTGTATTCCACCGAGTCGTTCTCTGGCCACAGCCATCTGCAGGCCCTGCAAGACGCAGACGCCGCGGGCCTTGAAGTGTTCGCCAGCAACCAGGCCCTGATCGACGCCCTGCGCGAGCGCCTGGGTGATGCCCACATGGGCACCCGCTTGTACCTGAGCGGCTCGGAAAGCTTCATCGGCACCGCCATGCAAGCTGCCAACGCCGTCGACCTCAACCGCGACGAAGTGTTGCGTGAACACAGCGGCACCCTGGTGCGCCGGGTCTGGTGCGCGCACTGCGACACGTACACCGAAAACGTCACCCAACGCGTGTTCATCTGCCCCGGTTGCCAGCTCAACCTGGTGGTGCGCGATCACTACTCCCGTCGCCTGGCCGCGTTCCAGGGCATCAAGGCCGATGGCGAAGTCCCAGGCGAACTGCCACCTGCCGAGGAGCTCGACACATGAATACCCACAACGGCACCTTGAGCGTGCGCGTCGCCCGCATCGAGCAACTGACCCCGGAAATCAAGCGCTTCACCCTGGTCGACCCCGACGGCAAGCACCTGCCCGCCTTCTCCGGTGGCAGCCATGTGGTGGTGGTACTGGAAGACGGCGACAAGACTCACCGCAACGCCTACTCGCTGATGAGCTCGCCCTACGACTCCAGCGCCTACCAGATCGCCGTGCGCCGGGTCAGTGACGGTCGCGGCGGCTCGCGCCTGATGCATGACAAGGTCGGCGAAGGCGACCTGCTGCAAATCCTGCAGCCGGCCAACCTGTTCCCATTGGCCAAGCACGCCCGCCAGCATGTGTTCATTGCAGGCGGTGTCGGTATCACCCCGGTGTACTCGCAACTCGAGGAGCTGCACGTCAAGCAGTCCACCTTCGAGCTGCACCTGGCTGTGCGCGGCCCCGAGCACACCGCCCTGGGCCAAGAACTGCAGGCCCGCTACGGCCAGTGCATCCACCTTTACATACAGGGCCAGCAGCGCCTGGACATCCGCAGCGTACTGGCCGGCAGGCCGCTGGGCAGCCACGTCTACGTCTGCGGCCCCGACAGCATGATCGACGACACCCTCGACAGCGCTCACGCCCTGGGCTGGACCGACAGCCATATCCATTACGAGCGTTTCGTCGAGCAAGGCTCCACAGGCCAGCCCTTTAGCGTCACCCTTGCGCGCCAGGGTGTAACGATCGAGGTGCCGGCCGAGCAATCGCTGCTCGAAGCTGCCGAACAGGCTGGCTACAAAGTGCCGTACCTGTGTCGGGGCGGAGCCTGTGGCTATTGCGAAACCGAAGTACTGGAAGTCGATGGTGAACTCGACCATCGCGATGACTGGCTCAGCGAGGACGACAAGCTGAGCAAGCGCAAATTCATGCCGTGCGTCTCCCGCGCCAACTGCAGCCGCCTGGTCGTAGACCTCTGATACAGGACAACAACAAAATGACCGCATTCAAGCCCATCGAAACCTACGCCGACGCCGGCAGCGACCACACCTACAGCAACAGCCGCGAAGCGATCGTGCGCCTGCCCTTCCCTTACCCGGAAGACCAGTACATGTACTCGATGAACGTCGAGCCCCATGTGCCGTTCGGCCAAGGCGCGCTGCGGGCGCAGTTCGACATCGACGAGCACTACATCTCCGAGTGTCACCACCGCGCCCAGACCCTGGACAGCGCGCCCGGTGTTCACTACGCCGCGCTGCCGCACATGATGGAAGCCCAGTGGGACCTGCTCGAACTGCTGATGGAGTCGTACTCGCGCGACTTCCCCGAGCACTTCACCCTGGAGAAGAACGGCAGCCAGTGGCACTGGATCAACCGCCCGCTGCAAATCGACGACACCTTCACCTTCGGTGACGCCAGCACCTTGCCGATGGACCCGATGGAGTACATCACCCGTCAGGCCCAAGGCGAGTTCATCCTCCTCGAAGAGCGCGACGAAACCCTGGTAATGGGTGCCGGCATGGCCACCCAGCGGGCGGATTACTCGCTGCGCTTCAACCTGGGCATGAGCTTCATGGAGTTCCACGGCCCGGTGCCCAAACTGCATGAAATGGGCATCCTGCAACGCGCCCTGAAGTTCCTCCTGCGCCTTCGCCCCGGTCACCCGGTGCGCCGTACCAACTGGTCGATCACCGTCAACCCGCGCCTTGAGACCTCGGCCGAGACCCTGCCGGACTGGGCACCGGAGCGCACCATCGTCACCCCGGAAAACGCCGGCGAGCTGGTCAACCTGCGCATCGAACTGCAGCCGCTGCACCGCCTGCCGCGCAGCAACGCCGTGCTGTTTCCGGTGCGCACCTACCTGGTCAGCCTCCAGCAACTGGCCGAGTTCGCCCCGCAATGGGCCAAGCGCATGCACCGGGTAATCCGCGACCTGGATCAGGAGTTGGTCGACTACAAGGGCTTTACCCGTTATCGCGACGCCATGGTCAGCTACTTGTCACAGTTCGACGACGGCACCCCAGTCGACGAAAGCCAGCAATAACACACCTTGCGAGCGCGCCCCGAGGGCGCGCTTCCAACCACGACAAGCCTTGCCACTCACGGATCACCTCATGAAAACAACAATACGAAACTTCCTGCCCGAGAGCTGGAGTCTGGTGTTCTCCGCCGCCGGTTCCGCCTATGGTGTCGGCTTGCTGGGCCTGTGGGCCTTGCCCTTTCTGATCAGCGCGATCATCCACGACCTGCAACTCAATGAAGCCCAGGCCGGGCTGCTGATGTCGGCCGAATTTGGTTTCACCATGCTGGCCTCCTTGCTGATCGCGCCATTCATGGGCCGCGCGCCCCGACGTACCCTGGCGCTGGTCGGCACCGTGCTGGCGATTGCCGCCAACCTTGCCAGCGCCAACATCCAGGACATCTACACCCTGGCCGCCGTGCGCTGCCTGGCGGGCCTGGGTGCCGGCCTGGCCCTGGCCTGCGGCAACGCTGCAGTGTCCAGCGCCAAACACCCGGACCGTATTGCCGGGCACATGAACGTGCTGTCGGTGCTGTTGATGATCGTGGTGATGCTCGGCTACGCCAAGGTCATGGCCTTGTATGGCTTGTCAGGCCTGTACTACGCGATGGCCGCAACCATGGCGGTGATGCTGCTGGCTATTCCGGCCATGGCCCAACGTGCGCCCGCTGCCGAACCCTGCCCGTTGGCACACGCTGCCGGTAAAGGCTCGGGCAATATCCTGCTGAGTCTGCCGGCGATCTGCATGATGCTGGCGATGTTCGTGTTCCAGGCCCGCGACACCATGGGCTGGGCATTTGTCGAGCGTATCGGCACCATGGTCGGCTACAGCGGTGACGAGTTGGGCATGCTGCTGTCGTTCCAGTCGTTTGTCGGCTTGATCGGACCGCTGATCGCGGCCATGGTCGGCAAGCGCTTCGGCATGAGCACCCCGGTGATCCTGGCAATCCTGCTGACCGGCGGCACCAGCCTCAGCTATGTCCTGGGCGAACACTCCAAGACCCTGTACACCGCCGGTGTAATGACCATCTGCATTACCTACTTCTATGCCCTGAGCTACCTGACCGGCCTGGCTGCAGCCCTGGACCGCGAGGGTCGCGTGGTGGCTGCCGCCAGTAGCTTCCTGAGCCTGGGCCTGGCCGTGGGCCCGGCGATCTCCGGCGGCTTGATCTCGTTGGGTGGCTTCACTCTGGCAGCCTGGGGCATTGCCGTGACCGTGATACTGACCTTGCTGCTGGTGATCGTCCCGCTGGGCAGCATCCGCCGTGAACCTTCCACCCTGGCGCCCGCAGTAGCGCTCTAGGCGCCAGAAACACCACCGCTACGCGCCGTCGCCAGCGGCTACAAGCACCGGGCCTGTAGCCGCTAGCGCCGGCTGATCACGACCTCCAGGTATTCGCTGGGCACCACCAGTGACGAGGCGCCTGCCACGTTGTGGTCGTTCAGCAATTGAGTCAGGTCGGTTTCCAGGGCGCTGGCGCTGACCGCTTCCAATGACGCAAAGGCTTTATGTACCGGGCCGTACCAGGTCCTGAACACGTCGATGAAATGCGCCGCCGAGCGATAGCGAAAGTTGAACTGTTGGCGGCTCACCGTGATGTTGCCAAGGGTGTCGGCGAACAGACTGCGCAGCTGTTCTTCATCTCCCCAGCGTGACGGCGGCTGCGCACCGGCAGGTGGCGGCACATGGCGCCCGAGGGTCTTGAACATTTGCCCGATAAAACCTTGTGGTGTCCAGTTGGCCAGGCCAATCCGGCCGCCCGAGCGACAGACACGGCCAAGCTCTTGCGCCGCTTGAGCCTGGTCGGGGGCGAACATCACCCCAAACGTGGAGACCACCGCATCGAAAGCGCCATCGCCAAACGGCAACGCCTCGACATCGGCTACTTGAAACTCGACGTTCAAATGTTCTGCCTGCGCGCGCGCTTCACCTCGTTTCAATAACTCGGGCACATAATCCGTCGATATGACCCGACAGCCGCGCCGCGCTGCAGCCAGCGTGGCGTTGCCATTGCCGGCCGCCACATCGAGTACCTGCTCATCCCAGCGCAAATCGCAGGCTTCGGCCAAGCGCTCGCCAACCAGTTGCAAGGTTGTGCCGATCACCGCGTAGTCGCCGCTGGCCCAGGCAGCCTGCTGACGTGCTTTCAACGCATTCAAATCCAGGGGTGTGCTCATGGCATGCACCTTCGTCATCGGCGCGCGCCTCACCCTGAGTCGATCAACGCGCCACTTGTTGTCATTGGGGGTTTTCAAGCCATGGCGGTGGCTTGGACCAACGCCACCGACCAGCTAAACGCTATCCCCGCGAGCCGGCAAGCACGGGTGCTTGCCAGGCAAGATCTCTTTGGTACATCCCTATAGCCTTCACGCATATAGCGGTGAAGGCACCCCTGCTGCTACTCGAATGATCCAGTACGCACCTCGCCACTGCGCACGTAGTGGGCAATCAGCGCCCCGCCTGGCGTGCAGATCGAGTCTGCCAAGGTAAAGGAGGCTGGCTGGGCGTTGTCATCGAACAAGCGCTTACCCTGCCCCAGCAAGAGCGGAAAGATCATCAAGCGCAGCTCATCCACCAGCCCGGCAGCCAGCAACTGGCGTACCAGGTCACCGCTACCCTGGGTCAACAGGTCGGCGCCCGGTTGTTGCTTGAGTGCATGGATCGCCTCGACCAGATCGCCCTGCAGCCCATGGCTGTTATGCCACTCAAGCGTATCGGCATGATGGGTGGCGACGTGCTTGGGCACGCGATTGAACACATCGGCGATGAACTGGTTCTCGGGTGCAGTCTGGTGCGGCCAGTAACCCGCAAAGATGTCGTAGGTGCGCCGCCCCAGCAGCAACTCGAAGGGCTGCGCAAACAGTGCGTCGATGGCCTGGCCAAATACCTCGTCTGCATAAGGCACGATCCAGCCGCCCAAACAGAATCCGCCACGGGTGTCTTCTTCAGGCCCGCCAGGCCCCTGGATGACACTGTCCAGGCTGGTGAACGCGGCAACGGTAAGCTTGCGCATGGTGTTCTCCTCATGGGTGCATGTGCAGGTACAGGTAGTCGAACACCGAGCAGCCAAATCGACAGCGCGATACCGGTCACAAACACCTGGTCAACCGCCATCGTCCTTCTGGACGCTGGCCCGGCTCTGCTACCCTGCGTCTTCTGCGAATACGCCGCGCCGTCTGCCGAGGTCTTGCATGCCATTGTCCAGCCACACCGAAACCCTTTGGATCGACACACCGCACGGGCGGCTGTTCTGTAGCCGCTGGTACCCCGCCCAAAGCCCGGACAACGGGCAAAAGCCGCCGATCATCCTCTTTCACGACTCACTGGGCTGCGTCACGCTGTGGCGGGATTTTCCCCAGCAACTGTGCCAGGCCACTGGCCGTGAAGTGATCGCCTATGACCGCCTCGGCTTTGGCCAATCGGATGTATATCCGGGGCCACTGCCACTGACGTTCATTCGCGACGAGGCCGAGCGCTTCTTCCCCTACCTTGAAACGGCCTTGCAGATTGAGCGCTTTGTCGCCCTGGGCCATAGCGTCGGCGGCGCAATGGCCGCAGCCTGTGCCTCGCGCTTTCACCAACAGTGCGCGGCATTGATCACCGTCGCAGCCCAGGCATTTGTCGAAGACCGCACCCTGCAAGGCATCCGCGAAGCACAGGTGCAGTTTGCCCAACCTGGGCAAATGGCCCGCCTGGAGCGATACCATGGCACCAAGGCGCCCTGGGTGTTCAATGCCTGGACGCAAACCTGGCTGGGGGAAAATTACCGTCACTGGACCATCGAACACTCGGTCGATGCCATTCATTGCCCCCTGCTGGTCCTCCATGGCGAGCACGACGAATACGGTTCAGTGGCGCACCCGCAGCAATTGGCCACGCTGTCGAGTGCGCCGAGTGAATGCCTGATCCTGGACGATTGCTATCACGTTCCCCATCGCGAGGCACCGGATGTGGTACTCAAGGCCGTGGGACGTTTTCTCGACGCCCATCCGTAGCCGCTGCCGCCAGGCTGCGATTGGGCGCAAAGCGGGCACACCGTCCCGGCCTTCAGGCTGACACGTACGGCGAGTAGTCCACATACCCCGTGCCCGAACCGCCGTAATAGCTGGCACGGTCCGGAACAGCCAGGGGCCAGCCATTTTTCAGGCGGGCGACCAGGTCAGGGTTGGCAATGAACGGCTGGCCAAAGCCGGCCAGGTCGATCAGCCCGGCGTCTACCAGGTCCTGGGCACGCTCCAGGGTCATGTCACCGGCCAGGATCAACGCCGTGTGCCCCAACTGCGCCTTGCAGTGCTCAAGCAAGCTGCACAATGCCTGATCCCGGGCGGTGGCGCTCTCACTGGCGAGGAAGAAGTGGGTCTGGTCCATGACGTGTACATAGGCGATGCCACGAGCGCCCATGCCTGCACACAGTGCCGCATAGGTCTCATCGATCTCAGGGTAGAGCGGCATGTCGAACAGCTGCCCATAGGGCGAGATGCGAATACCCACCCGATGGGCGCCAATCCTGGCAATGACTGCATCGATCACTTCGAAGACAAAGCGCAGGCGACCTTCCAGGGTGTCGGCGCTATAACGATCGGAGCGGTCATTGACCAGGGGGTTGAGGAACTGCTCGATGAGATAGCCGTTGGCGCCATGGACTTCAACGCCATCGAAACCGGCTTCAATGGCATTGTGCGCGGCCTGGGCGAAGTCCTCGACCACCCGGGCGACTTCCTCGGTGGTCAACGGGCGAGGCGTCGAAGTGGCGACAAAACCGGGTTCACCCTCGGGGGTATAGCCGAAGGCTACTGCCCCCTGGGCGGCCTTGCTCGTGGCACTCACAGGTGCTTTGCCGTCGAGCTGGATCGAGGTATGCGACACGCGCCCCACATGCCACAACTGGGCGAACATTTTGCCGCCGACGCTGTGAACGGAGTCAGTCACCAGCTTCCAGCCCTGGATCTGCTCCGGGGTGTAGATGCCCGGATTGAACAGGTAGCCCTGCCCTTCACGGGAGATCGGCGTACCTTCCGAAACGATCAGGCCTGCCGTGCCGCGCTGGGTGTAATGCAGCGCCACCTGTTCGGTGGCGATATCGTGCGGTGCCCGTGAGCGGGTCATCGGGGCCATGACGAAACGGTTGTTCAGCGCCAATCCGGCAAGGTTGCAAGGAGCAAACAGGTCAATCATGTAGGGGGCCTCTTGAATAGGCTTGCGCCTGGGGAGTGATGAGGCCATGGTAGGGTCTTGCCAAAACAGCCACAATCAAGCCAAAACGCAAAACATTATTGCCATTGCAGCAACCAGAGTCCCTTCAATGTATCTCAAGGCCCACCGTTTCTTCGCGATGGTGGCGGTAACCGGGAGCTTTTCCGCCACCGCCCGCCACTTCCAGGTACCTGCCTCGTCGGTGTCGCGCTTCATTGCCGCGCTTGAACGCGAGGTGGGGCAGCAACTGCTGTACCGCAACACCCGTGCGGTGAAACTGACCGACGCCGGCGAGCGCTACTACGTGCAGATCCGCGAAGTGCTGGAGCTGCTCGACACCGCCAATGAAGACATCAGTGGCAAGGTCGGCGACGTTCGCGGCCTGGTGCGCATCAATGCGCCGGTCGCGTTCGGCCACCTGCATATCGTCAAGCTGCTTGATGGCTTGTACCGGCAATACCCCGACCTGACCGTCGAGCTGACGGTCACCGATGCCTTTATCGATCCGGTGCAGGAAGGCGCCGACCTCACCTTCCGGGTGGGCCACCTGCAGGATTCAGGGCTGATCGGGCGCACACTCTGCGACCAGCGATTCGTCCTGTGCGCCAGCGCCGAGTATGTGCAGCGCTACGGTAAACCTGCCGTTCCCGAGGACCTGCAACAGCACTGCTGCCTGGTCTACAAAGGAACCGGTGGCGCCCAACGCTGGCATTTCCGCCGCCCGGGCACCGAGGCGACTACGATCATCGACGTGCAAGGCCCGCTGCGCAGCAACAACGCTCAGGTACTGGTGGAAGCGGCGCTGGCAGGCCGGGGCATTGTACTGTTTCCTTCCTGGCTGTTTGACAACGAGCACTTCAGGAACAAGACCTTGGTCCAGTTGTTGCCTGACTGGGAAGGCTCGGTGGATGCAACGCCCAGTCAGATCCACTTGATCTCCCCGGAAAACCGCCTTCGCTCGCAAAAAGTACGACGGGTATGGGACTACTTTCTCGACGCCATCGGCTCACCGCCGTATTGGGACAATTTGACGTGAGGCCACCTTGCCCCCCATTTCAGGTGGTGGCCGGGAATTTTGTTAGCTTGCTAACTTTATGCCCAGCGCTTGCGCCGAGTGCGCTGCGAAAAACGGGACAACCCAAGGATCGAACGCATGAGCCATACCCGCCACCTGGCCGCATTTCTAGCGAGCCTGAAATACTCAGACTTGCCCAACGAGGTGCTTTCGCGTAGCGAAGACCTGTTCCTTGACTGGCTGGGTTCAGCCCTGGCCAGCCAAGGCTCGCACCCGATCCCGTTGTTCGAGCGCTACGCCGCGAGAATGGGACCGGCCGACGGCCCGTCCACCCTCCTGGTCAATGGCCTGCGCAGTTCGCCGTACTTCGCAGCGCTGGTCAATGGCGCCTCCTCGCACCTGGTGGAGCAGGACGACCTGCACAACAGCTCGGTGCTGCACCCGGCCACCGTGGTCTTCCCTGCCGTACTGGCAGCGGCGCAGGACCTGGGCAAGTCGGGTAGCCAACTGCTGCTGGCAACGGTGGCAGGCTACGAAGCCGGCATCCGTATCGGTGAATTCCTGGGGCGTTCCCATTACCGCACCTTCCACACCACCGCCACCGTTGGCACCCTCGCCGCGGCGGTGTCGGTCGGCAAGCTGATGGACTTCGACGAGGAAGCGTTCATCAACCTGCTCGGCAGCGCCGGCACCCAGGCCGCCGGCCTGTGGGAGTTCTTGCGCGATGCCGCCGACTCCAAGCAATTGCATACCGCCAAGGCCGCGGCTGATGGCTTGCTGGCGGCTTACCTCACTGCTGACGGCCTGACCGGCGCCCGCAACATTCTTGAAGGTGACCAGGGCATGGCCGCGGGCATGTCCAGTGACGCCAGGCCAGCGTGCCTGTCCGATCGCCTGGGCAGCCGCTGGGCGCTGCTGGAAACCTCGTTCAAGTTTCACGCCTCCTGCCGCCATACCCATCCGGCGGCCGATGCCTTGCTGGCGTTGATGCGAGACGAGGGCCTGCGCCATGACGACATTGCCAGCGTCGTCACCCGTGTTCACCAGGGTGCCATCGATGTGCTGGGGCGGGTCGAGGTGCCACAGAGCGTGCATCAGGCCAAGTTCTCCATGGGCACGGTACTGGGCTTGATCGCGGTGCATGGCAAGGCCGGGCTGACCGAGTTCCAGCAGCACGCCCTGAGTGATCCGCGCGTAGCGGCATTTCGCGACAAGGTCAGCATGCAGCTGGATGACCAGGTCGATGCAGCCTACCCACAGCGTTGGCTGGGCCGGGTCGAGGTGCTGGGCAACGATGGGCGCCGCTACCAGGGTGCCATCGACTCGCCCAAGGGCGATCCGGACAACAGCCTGTCGCGCCGGGAGCTTGAGGATAAATTCCGTCGTCTGGTGGCGTTTTCCGGGGCGCTGGATGGGAATAGCGTCGAGGCCTTGATCGAGCGTGCGTGGGGGCTGCGCAGCAGTACCGAGCTCAAGGACCTGCTGGTGTTTACAGCAATCGACCACGCCCGCTAGACGCGGGCTGGCCCCGCGAAAAAATCAACCGCTGCCACATGCCCCCGCCTGTGGCACCAGTTGGATATCGACACGGCGGTTGGCCGAGCGACCTTCGAACGTTTCATTGCTGGCAATCGGCTGATTGGCGGCACCGCCCTGGACGGCAAAGCAGTTGTCGGGAATGTCGCCCATACGCTGCATCCAGTCGCGCACTGCGGTGGCACGGGCATGGGAAAGTTGCTGGTTCTGCGCGGTGCTGCCCGTGGTGTCGGTATGACCAGAGATGACAATCAACCAGCCCGGGCGGGCCTTGATGTCTACCAGCGCCTTGACCAGCACCCTGGTCGAGGCCGGGTTGAGTACAGCACTGCCAGCATCAAACAGGGTCAGGCTGTCGAGATGCACCGGCTCGGGAATCGGCTCGGGCCTAAAGGGATGGGGTAGCCCCCACCACCCCGCAGTCATACCTAGCGCCAGTACGGCCCCAAGTGCGAGCAACCACCGACCTTTCCTACTTTTACGCGGCGTCAAGGGTGGCAGGTGCGTGGGGGGCATGATCACCACTGGCGGCACCCTGCTCGGCGCAAGCAGGCTCATCGCTACCGGCAGTGTTTCGCCGATTGCGCTTTGTCGCTGCACCCTCTGGATGAAGCCGGCTACCTGCTGGCGAAGCGCCTGCAATACGCTCAGCGGCGAGTGAACCTGACGTCCGAGCGCAGCGTTCAGCCGCACCAGGGCGGTATTGAGGTTGACCAGCGCACCTGCAAATAATTCCACCCACAAAAGGGGTCAATCGAAATCCCCTACAAGCTTTTCGGATGCAAACTAAGTAATTCCTAAACAAGTATCTCAACAAACACTAAAAATATTGTCTGGAAGTTACGTAAAACGTCTAACAACATGCAGAGGGCGGTCGCCGCTGTCGCTAGGCTGCGATTCACTGCGCAGCAGTCGCAATGGGGCTCGTTACGATGCGCTTTCCAGCACCTTGGGTAGTGCTGCACAATGCCCGGCTATCCGCCAAGGAGGCCTCCACCCATGCAACGCACCGTCATCCTGGGCAACGCCGGCAGCGGCAAGTCGACCCTGGCGCGCACCCTCGGCAAGCGCCTGGATATACCCGTGGTACACCTGGACAAACTGTTCTGGGAGCCCGGTTGGGTCGAGCCCGACGCCGAGGCGTTTCGTACCCGGGTCAAGGAGGCGGTCGCGTCAGACGCCTGGGTCTGCGAAGGCAATTATTCGCGGCGCACCTTCGACCTGCGCCTGCCGCGTGCCGAATTGGTGATCTGGCTGGACACCTCGCGGTTCACCTGCCTGCGACGGGTGATCATGCGCAGCGTATTGAACAAGCCACGCCCGGACCTGCCCGCCGGCTGCAGCGAGCGGCTGGACAAGGCGTTCCTGACCTTTCTGAAGTTTGTCTGGGGATTTGATCGCGACTATCGCCCCTCCATCGAGGCAATGCGGTTGAGGGTGGGCGCGCTGGTACCGGTAGTTCACCTGCACAATGAGCGCCAAATAGACCAGTTCCTGCAGGCACTGCCAAAAAGCCGCGATGAAGGCGCCCAGGCAAGCCAGCACGTGTGAATCAGGGAGGGACGCTCAGCCCTCCCGTGCCGTTACCCCGCCAGCACTGCCCGCACCACACTCTCGGCCATGGCCCGGCGGGTTTGCAGCGTTGCGCTGCCCAGGTGCGGTTGCAGCACTACGTTGTCCAGCACCAGCAGGGCTTCTGGCACCTGCGGTTCATATTCGAACACATCCAGCGCCGCCCCTCCCAGACGCCCGTCTGCCAACCGTGCCACCAACTGCGCTTCATCGATCACGCTGCCACGGGCGACGTTGACGATCACCCCGTCAGGCCCCAGTGCGTCAAGCACCCGGGCGTCAACCAGGTGACGCGATGCCAGGCCGCCTGCCGCCGCCACGATGAGGATGTCACTGACCTGCGCCAGTGCGCAAAGATCAGCGTGGTAGGTGTACGGGCAACCGGGCACAGGCCGGCGATTATGGTACGCCAGGTCGACGCCGAAGGGCTGCAAGCGCTCGGCGATGGCTGCGCCAATCTTGCCCAGCCCGAGTATGCCCACCCGCTGCCCGCGCAGGCGGGTGCCCAACCGCGTGAAGCCGCCCTCAAGCCATTGGCCTTCACGCACAAAACGGTCGGCCTGGCACACCTGGCGCAGCAGCGCCAGCAACAGCGCCACGGCCTGGTCGGCCACTGCATCGGTGAGAATGTCATCAGTGGTGGCAATGCGAATACCCCGGGCGCGGGCTTGTTCCAGGTCGACCTTGTCCAGGCCCACACCGTTGACGGCAATCAGCGCGAGGCTGGGCAGCGCGGCCATCAGTTGCGGGCTGACGCCCTCCCCGCCGTTGGTGACCAACACCCTTATGCGCTGGGAGCGATCGGCCAGCAACGCCTGTTGCTCGGCATCCGTGTGAGCGCGGATCAGGTGAAAATGTTCGGCCAGTTGCGCCTCATACTCTGGCAGCAGCGGCGCCAGCATCAGCAAATCGGCTTTCATCGTGGCTCCTCAGTCGGCCTGGACGGTGATTTGACGTTGCTCTCCCAGGCCCTGGATGCCCAGGCGCATTGTCTGGCCGGCACGCAGGAATACTGGGGAAGGCTTGATCCCCATGCCCACACCGGGCGGCGTGCCAGTGGAAATGACATCGCCCGGTTGCAGGCTCATGCAGCGGCTCAAATAAGCAATCAGTTGCTCAATGCGGAAGATCAGGGTGCGGGTGTTACCGTCCTGGTAGCGATGACCGTCCACTTCCAGCCACATGTCCAGGGCATGGGGGTCGGCAATTTCATCACGGGTCACCAGCCACGGGCCGATCGGGCCGAACGTGTCGAAGCCTTTGCCCTTGTCCCAGGTGCCGCCACGCTCCAGTTGCCACTCGCGTTCCGACACATCGTTGATCACGCAGTAGCCCGCTACATGGTCCATGGCGTTGGCTTCATCGATGTAACGCCCGCCCTTGCCAATCACCACCCCCAGCTCCACTTCCCAGTCGGTCTTGCGCGAGCCGCGGGGAATCTCGACGTTGTCATTGGGGCCACAGATGGCGCTGGTCCATTTATTGAAAATGATCGGTTCTGCCGGTACCGGCATGCCGGCCTCGGCGGCGTGGTCGGCGTAGTTCAGGCCGATGCAGACGAACTTGCCGATGTTGCCCACGCACGGGCCGATGCGCGGGTCGCCCGGCACCCGTGGCAGGCTGTGCGGATCGAGGCCGGCAAGCCTGGCGAGGCTCTCGGGTGCCAGGGCCACGCCGGCGATGTCGGTGATCACCCCAGACAGGTCGCGGATATGCTGGTCGGCATCCAGCAGGCCAGGCTTTTCGGCGCCCTTGTCGCCATAACGCAACAGTTTCATAAAGGTCTCCCGCTTGATTCAATGAAATTCAGAGGCTCATGCCGCCATCGATCAGGTGCACGCCACCGGTGGTATAGGCCGCCGCGTCGCTGCCCAGGTACAGGGCCAGCCGAGCGATTTCTTCGGCGCTGCCCAGCCGCCCCATGGGCTGGCGGGCGACGAACTGCTGGTACACCTGGTCGGCACCCAGGCCCTGGGCAGCGGCCTGTTCGGCGATGCGCTGTTGCAGCGAGGGCGATTCCACCGTGCCAGGGCAAATGGCATTGCAGCGAATACCCTGGGCAATGTAGTCGGCGGCCACGGCCTTGGTCAGGCCGATCACCGCCGCCTTGCTTGCCGCATAGGCAAAACGGTTGGGCACAGCCTTGACGCTTGATACCACCGACGACATGTTGATGATTGAGCCGCCGCCACGGGCGAGCATACTCGGCAGAAAAGCACGGATGGTCCGGTACATGGCGGTGACATTGATTGCCAGCGAACGCTCCCAGGCAGCTTCGTCACAGCCCAGGATGCTGCCGCTGTGTACGTAGCCTGCACAGTTGAACAGTACGTCGATCCCCCCCACCTCCTCGCTCAGCGCCTCGATGGCTTGCGCATCCGTGACATCCAGCACCCGCGCCTGGATGCCGGGTTGACCAGCCAGGGCATCGATGCGGATGTCGCTGGCAATGACCTCGAACCCGGCTTCGGCAAAGGCCCTTGCGCTGGCCAGGCCAATGCCCTGGCCGGCAGCGGTGATCAGTACGCGCCGGGGCGTTGTGTTCATGCGGTCTCCAGCTTGAGGTCGGTGGCAGTCTCACTGCCTTGGCGCCCCAGCATCGAAGCCGGGATCGAGAGGATCAACAGGCCGCTGGCAAACAAACACAGGCCCAGCACGTAGGTGCCATTGTTGATGTTGCCGGTGAGGGTCTCGGCCACGGCGGTGATCATCGACCCGGTAAAGCCCGAGAGATTGCCGATGGCGTTGATCATGCCGATGCCCGCGGCGGCGGCAACTCCGGAGAGCACGCTGCCCGGCAAGGTCCAGAAGATCGGCATCAGGCTGAGGATGCCCGAGGCGGCGACACTCAGGAACAGCACCGAGAGCACCAGGTTGTTGGCGAAGAAGGCGCTGAGGATCAGCCCGCAACCGCCAATGAACGCCGGGACTGCCGCATGCAGCCGGCGCTCGCCGGTGCGGTTGGAGTGGCGTGCATTGAGCAGCATGGCGACCACCGCCACGCCATAGGGGATGGCCGTGAGCAGCCCGATCTCGAGGCTGCTGGTGATCCCGGCGCTCTTGATGATCGACGGCATCCAGAAGGCCAGGCCGTAGAAGCCAGTGTTGAAAGTCAGCAGGATGAACACCAGCAGCCATACCCGCTTGTTGAAGAACACCTCGCTCAGGCGGGTGGCCTTGCCGTGGTTATCCTGCTGCAGGTTGGCCTTGAGCATCTGCTTCTCGTCGCTCGACAGCCAGGCGGCCTTGTCGATGTTGTCGCACAGGCAGGTGAACACCACCACGGCCATGAGCACCGAGGGAATGCCTTCGATCAGCAGCATCCACTGCCAGCCGGCCATGCCGTGCCAGCCGTTGAGGCTGGTCATCAGCCAGCCGGAGAGCACGCCGCCCAGGGTCAGGCTGATCGGCATGGCGATCAAGAAGCCCGACATCACCCGGCTCTGGCGATGGGTGGGGAACCAGTAGTTGAGGTAGAGGATCACGCCTGGAAAGAACCCGGCTTCGCAGATCCCGAGCAAGAAGCGCAGCACGTAGAACATGGTGCTGGCTTCGACATGAAACAGCTTGGCCAGCGGCACGGTGAAGGCCACGGCCATCGAGATGATTGCCCAGCTGGCCATGATCCGCGCTATCCAAAAGCGCGCGCCGTACCGGTGCAGCAGCAGGTTGCTCGGCACCTCGAACAAGAAGTAGCCCCAGAAGAACATGCTTGCGCCCAGGGCATAGACGGTGTTGCTGAACTGCAGGTCATTGAGCATATCGAGCTTGGCGAAGCCGATATTGACCCGGTCAAGGTACGCGGCCATGTAGCACAGCAGCAGAATCGGCAGGATACGCAGAATGACTTTGCGGTAGGTACGGTCCTCGAAACCCGGGTCGCGGGCCGTTGAGGCAAGGTGCTCGGTTGATGTGTGCATCGGTGTGACCCCTGGGCATATCGGGCATGCCTGATTGTTGTTATGGATCGGGTCACCGGGCGCCAGGCGCCCGGTGCTGCAGCCATTAGCAGATCGGTTCGCGGCTCGGCTGGCCGTCGACCAGGCGCAGCAGTCCCAGCGGGTTGGCATCCTGCAGGGCCTGCGGCAGCAACGCCTGGGGGAAGTTCTGGTAGCACACCGGGCGCAGGAAGCGGTCGATCGACAGACTGCCCACCGAGGTGCCACGGCTGTCGGAAGTGGCCGGATAAGGGCCGCCATGCACCATCGCTTCGCACACCTCGACACCCGTCGGGTAGCCGTTGATCAACAAGCGTCCGGCCTTGTGCTCCAGCACTGCCACAAGGTCCGCAGCCCCGGCCAGCTCGTCCGCTTCGCCCACAAGCGTTGCGGTGAGCTGGCCACCCAGTGCATGCAAGGCTTGGAGCAGTTGCCCATGGTCGGCCAGTTCCACTACCACGGTGGCGGGGCCGAACACCTCTTCCTGCAGCAGCGGGTCGGCCGTCAGCAGCAACCGGGCGTCGGCCTGGAACAGTTGCGCACAGGCTTGCTTGCCCTGTTGTTCGGCACCTGCCAGGTGCCGGATGCCAGGGTGCGCCTTGAGTTCGGCGACACCGTGGCTGTAGCTGCGCAAGGTGCCGGCGTTGAGCATGGTTTGTGGTGGCTGATCGGCGATCTGTGCCTGGAGTTGCTCGATGAAGGCGCTGAACGCCGGCGAGCGCACCCCCAGCACCAGGCCCGGATTGGTGCAGAACTGCCCGCAGCCCATCACCACCGAGGCGGCAAGCTCGCGCCCGATGGCATCACCGCGTGCTTGCAAAGCCTGGGGCAGGACGATCACCGGGTTGATGCTGCTCATCTCGGCAAACACCGGAATCGGTTGTGGCCGAGCGGCAGCCAGGTCGCACAGGGCCCGGCCGCCCTTGAGCGAACCGGTAAAGCCCACCGCCTGGATCGCCGGGTGCTTGACCAGCGCTTCACCGACGCCTGCGCCAAAGATCATGTTGAACACCCCGGCTGGCATCGCGCAGCGCTCGGCGGCGCGCACAATGGCCGAGGCCACCTGCTCGGCCGTGGCCATATGGCCGCTATGGGCCTTGAACACCACCGGGCAACCGGCCGCCAATGCGGCGGCCGTGTCGCCACCGGCAGTGGAGAACGCCAAGGGGAAGTTGCTGGCCCCGAATACCGCCACTGGCCCCAGGCCCAGGCGGCACTGGCGGATATCCAGCCGCGGCTGTGGCTGGCGGTCTGGCTGGGCCCGGTCGATACGCGCGGCAAAGAAGTCGCCACGGCGCAGCACCTGGGCAAACAGGCGCAGTTGCCCACTGGTACGCGCCCGTTCACCCAGGATACGGGCACTGGCCAACGCGGTTTCGCGGCAAACGGTGGCGATGAAATCGTCGCCCAGTGCATCGAGCTCGCAGGCAATGGCGTCGAGAAACTCGGCACGGCGCTGCGGCGCCAGGCTCCGGAAGGCAGGATACGCGGCGGCGGCAGCGCGGGCAGCAGCATCGACCTCGTCAGGGGTGGCCTGGTGAAAATCGATGGGCAACGGCTCGCCGGTGCTGGCGTCGACACTGTGCAAGGTCAGGTGGCCGGCGGCGCTACGGGCACCGCCAATGAAGTTGTGGCCGGCATGTTGAGTCATGAACGCTCCTGAAGCCTGTTGAAGAGACTGGGCGCTAATCTAGGCAGGCGAGCGATTCTTTCCCAATGGCATTTGTGGATCGATTGATAACCCAAGGTTATCGGGTCGCCTCCAACCGCTCTCGGGCCTTGCGTGCGTCGGCCATGAGAATCTGGCCGAACTCCAGGGCCGGGCCGACCAGCGGTTCACCTTTGCGAGTGAGGATGCCGTAGTCCTGGGGTGCCAGGTGCAAGGGCGTTTCGAGGGTGCGCAACACGCCACTGTGCAGGTGCGGCTCGACCATGGCCTGGGGCAGCATGCCGATCATGGGGCCGCCCTGGAGCACCTTGAGGAAGGTCTGCATCGAGATGGTGTCGATGGTGTTGCGCGGCACCGCCACCCCGGCCTCGGCAAAGGCCCGCTCCATGCGCCCGCGGATCGGCGTGCCCTTGGGGTAGAGAATCCACGGCCATTCCAGCAGTTGCTGCAGGGTCACCGCTCCCGCTTCGGCCAGCGGGTGCTGATGATTGACCACAAAACAGAACGGCTCCGGGGCCAGCGGCTGGAAGTCGAAACGCTGGCGCTGCGCTTCATCGGTAAAGCGTGCCACGGCCAGGTGCAGGATCTTTTCATCGAGCATGGCCATCAGGTGGTCGCTGGTCTGCTCCACCACCTCGATCGACAGCAACGGCCAGCGCTGCTTGATTTGCACGATGGCGTCCGGCAGGGCCACGGCGGTGGCGGCAAAAATCCCGCCGACCTTCAAATGCCCATGCCCGCCCTCGCGCAGGCTGCCGATCTGGTCGACGAAGTTGCGCGCATCGTTCAAGGCCACCTGGGCGTAGCGCACCACCTGCTCACCCAGTGCGGTGGGCGGCATGCTGCGCGGCTGGCGCTCGAACAGGGCAAAACCGAGCAGGTGCTCGATCTCCTTGAGCATCTTGCTGATCGCCGGCTGGCTGAGGTTCATCTGCTGCGCGGCGACGTGCATGTTGCGGGTGCGCCCGAGGGTGTCGATCAGTACCAGGTGGCGGAACTTGAGCCAGTTGCAAAAGTGCGAGAAGGAAAGGTCCGTCATGGAATCCGCCTTTAGTGCAATAACCTGTTGTTATCGGATGGTGAGAATATGCCATTGGAGTTTATCGCCACTCTTACCTAGCGTGCAGCTTTCTACAGCCCAGAGATGCCCTGCCATGCCGCTAACCCTGACCCCAGCAAACACCCTGCCCACCGACGGCCTTGCCGGCACGCTGATCGGCCGCGCCTGGATTCCCGGACAGGTAGCCGGCCCCTCGCCTATCGTGCTGCGCGCCGACGGCGTGTTCGACCTGTCCCGACACTTTGCCACCCTGAGCGAGTTGCTGGAGCAAGACCACCCGCTGCAAGCGCTGCGCGCCAGCCCCGGCGCGTTCGTGTGCAGCGTCGAGGCACTGCTGGCCAACTCCGGTGCCCATGCCAACCCTGAACAGCCCTACCTGCTCGCACCGCTCGACCTGCAAGTGATCAAGGCCGCGGGCGTGACCTTTGCCGCCAGCATGATCGAGCGGGTGATCGAGGAACAGGCCGGCGGCGATGCAGTTCGCGCCGAAGCGGTGCGGGCCACCGTGCGCGCAGTAATCGGCGACAACCTGCGCACGGTCAAGCCGGGCTCGGAACAGGCCATGGCCCTCAAGGCCCTGTTGATCGAGCAAGGCATGTGGTCGCAATACCTGGAAGTGGGCATCGGCCCGGATGCCGAGGTGTTCACCAAGGCGCCGATCCTGGCAGCAGTGGGCAGCGGCAACCTGATTGGTGTCCACCCAGGCTCGCAGTGGAACAACCCCGAGCCTGAAGTGGTGCTGGCGGTCGACAGCCGCGGTCGCATCCACGGTGCCACCCTGGGCAACGACGTCAACCTGCGCGATTTCGAGGGCCGCAGTGCGCTGCTGCTGAGCAAGGCCAAAGACAACAACGCCTCCTGCGCCATCGGCCCGTTCATCCGCCTGTTCGACGAAGGCTTTGACCTCGACGCGGTACGCCAGTGCGTGGTCGACCTCAGGGTGCAAGGCGCCGACGGCTTTGTACTGGCCGGTACCAGCTCGATGGACCAGATCAGCCGCGACCCGCAGGACATCGTGCAACAGACCCTCAACGCCAACCACCAGTACCCCGACGGCTTCCTGCTGTTTCTCGGCACCCTGTTCGCCCCCACCGAAGACCGCGACCACCCAGGCGCCGGCTTCACCCACAAACCGGGCGACCGGGTGAGCATCAGCAGCCCACTGCTGGGTGCGCTGCACAACCAGGTCACCGGCAGCGACCAGGCCGCGCCCTGGACCTTCGGGGTCGGTGCGCTAATGCGCAACCTGGCCGAGCGGGGGCTGCTGCAACGCTGATTGCTCCACCGGCGAGACTCACTCATAACAATAAAAGCGAGGCTTGATATGACTACCGAGGCCAAGGTCTCCCCCACGCCCGATCCGCGCCAACTGCGCCGGGCGATCTACACCGGCGCCATTGGCAGTGCCCTGGAGTACTACGACTTCGCCATCTACGGGCTGGCTTCGGCGCTGGTCTTCGGGCACATCTTCTTCCCGTCGCTGGGTACCACCGGCGCGCTGCTGGCAAGCTTCGCCACCTATGGCGCAGGTTTTCTGGCACGACCGTTCGGCGGCTTGTTCTTCGGCTCGCTGGGTGACCGCAAGGGGCGCAAGCTGGTACTGCTGCTGACCATCGCCCTGATGGGCACCGCCACCACCCTGATCGGCCTGCTGCCAACCGGCCCCGTCGGTGCCGTGCTGCTGGTGCTGCTGCGCCTGCTGCAGGGCTTTGGCGCCGGCGCCGAACAAACCGGTGCCGCCACCCTGATGGCCGAACTGGCCCCGCGCAAGCGTCGTGGTTTCTATGCCGCCCTGCCCTTCATCGGGGTGTTCAGCGGCCTGGCCCTGGCGACCATCACCTTCCGGGTGCTGGATGCCTCGCTGACCCGCGAGCAGCTACTGGACTGGGGCTGGCGCCTGCCTTTCCTGGCCAGCGTGGTGCTGATCGGCATGGCTGTGTGGATACGCCTCAAGCTCAAGGAGAGCCCGGTGTTCCAGCAGCTCAGCCAGAGCCAGCACGTAATCGAATCACCCATGCGCGAAGTACTGCGCAACGCCCGTCGCCCGCTGGCCGCCACCACCCTGATGCGCATGGCTGAAACCGGTTGCTCGACGCTCTATGCCACGGTGTCCATCGCCTTCCTCACCGGCTTCGCCAGCAGCCATCTGAGCAACGGCGGGGGCAACCTCACCAGTATCGGTACCAATGCGGTGTTGGCGGCGAGCATCCTGAGTGTGCTCACCACGCCGCTGTTCGGCGCCCTGTCGGACCGTTTCGGGCGCCTGGCGGTGTACCGCGGGGGTGCGTTGTTCTGCGCGTTGTGGGCATTCCCGTCGTGGTGGATGATCGACAGCGGCGAGCCGCTGCTGGTGTGTATCGCCGTGGTCGGTGGCTTTGCCTTCGGTGCCAACAGCATGCTCGGGGCCCAGTGCGCGCACTTCACCGAACTGTTCGGCAACCGCTATCGCTACTCCGGTGTGGCCCTGGCGCGGGAAGTCGGCGCCATGCTCTCCGGTGGCCTGGCGCCGATCCTGGGGATTTTCCTGGTCGGGCTCGCCGGAGGCGCCTACTGGGTACTGGCGCTGTACACAATGGTGCTAGCCTGCCTGACCCTGCTGGGCACCCTGCTGTCGACCGAAACCCGTGGCCGTGACCTGACCGACCTCAATGACGCCGTTGGCCGTGGCGCCACCCTTGCGCAATGCGCCCGTACCCCGGCCTGGCAGCGCTGAAGCTGCGTCCTTCAATTACAAGAGAGATACCCCATGAGCCATACGCCCAAACGCCACCTGCGCAGCCAACAATGGTTCGACGACCCGAGCCACGCCGACATGACCGCCCTGTATGTGGAGCGCTACATGAACTACGGCCTGACCCGTGACGAACTGCAGTCCGGCCGTCCGATCATCGGTATTGCCCAGACCGGCAGCGACCTGACCCCGTGCAACCGCCACCACATCGAACTGGCCCAACGGGTCAAGGCCGGGATCCGCGATGCCGGCGGCATTCCCATGGAGTTCCCGGTCCATCCCATCGCCGAACAGAGCCGCCGCCCCACCGCGGCCCTGGACCGCAACCTGGCGTACCTGGGCCTGGTGGAGATTCTCCACGGCTACCCGCTGGACGGCGTGGTGCTGACCACCGGCTGCGACAAAACCACCCCTGCTTGCCTGATGGCCGCTGCCACCACCGACCTGCCGGCCATCGTGCTGTCTGGCGGGCCGATGCTCGACGGTCATCACAAGGGCCAATTAATCGGCTCCGGCACCGTGCTGTGGCATGCCCGCAACCTGCTGGCGGCGGGTGAAATCGACTACGAAGGGTTCATGGAGATGACCACCGCGGCATCGCCGTCGGTAGGCCACTGCAACACCATGGGCACGGCGCTGTCGATGAACGCCCTGGCCGAGGCCCTGGGCATGTCCCTGCCAGGCTGCGCCAGTATTCCTGCGCCTTACCGCGAGCGCGGGCAGATGGCCTATGCCACCGGCAAGCGTATCTGCGAGCTGGTGCTGCAGGATGTCCGTCCCTCGCACATCATGACCCGCAACAGCTTCGAGAACGCCATCGCCGTGGCCTCGGCCCTGGGCGCTTCGAGCAACTGCCCGCCGCACCTGATCGCCATCGCTAGACACATGGGTATCGAACTGTCGCTGGATGACTGGCAGCGGGTCGGTGAAAACGTACCGCTGCTGGTCAACTGCATGCCGGCCGGCAAATACCTGGGCGAAGGCTTCCACCGCGCAGGTGGAGTGCCTGCGGTGATGCATGAGCTGCAAAAGGCCGGGCAACTGCACGACCACTGCGCCACGGTCAGCGGCAAGACCATCGGTGAAGTGGTGCGCGACACTGTCACCAGCAATGCCGAGGTGATCCTGCCGTTCGAGGCGCCGCTCAAGCACCGTGCCGGCTTCATCGTCCTGAGCGGCAACTTTTTCGACAGCGCGATCATGAAGATGTCGGTGGTGGGCGATGCGTTTCGCAAGACCTACCTCTCGGAGCCTGGCACCGAGAACAGCTTCGAGGCACGGGCCATCGTCTTCGAAGGGCCGGAGGACTACCACGCACGGATCGACGATCCGGCCCTGGATATCGATGAACGTTGCATCCTGGTCATTCGCGGCGCCGGTACCGTCGGCTACCCCGGCAGCGCTGAAGTGGTGAATATGGCGCCACCGGCGGCGCTGATCAAACGCGGCATCGACTCGTTGCCGTGCCTGGGTGACGGCCGCCAGAGCGGCACCTCTGCCAGCCCGTCGATCCTCAACATGTCACCAGAGGCGGCGGTGGGGGGAGGCCTGGCATTGTTGCAGACCAACGACCGGCTGCGCGTCGACCTCAACGCCCGCCGCGTCGACCTGCTGGTGGACGAAGAAGAAGTCGCCCGCCGACGTGCGGCCTGGCAGCCGAACATCAAGCCTTCGCAGACGCCGTGGCAAGAGCTGTACCGGCAATTGGTGGGGCAACTGTCTACCGGTGGTTGCCTGGAGCCTGCGACCCTGCACATGAACATCATCGCCCGCGAAGGTGGCATGCCGCGGCATTCGCACTGAATCATCGCGGGGCGAGACGTCGCACCGCCACGCCCACAGGTTCGCCGTAGGCCAGCAAGAGCACAACGATTTGTGCTCTTGCTCTTGCACCGGCCCCGAACCAGACGAAATCCGCTCTCTGACCTTTCGATTCAGGCCAAGTGAAGGCACAATGCGTGTCCTTTTTTTGGCCGGCCTTGCCGGAGGCCTCGAAATGATCAAAACGCCGTACTACCTCATCGACAAAACCAAGCTGCTGCGCAACATGGAGAAGATCGCCTACGTGCGCGAGCAGTCCGGGGCCAAGGCCCTGCTGGCCCTCAAGTGCTTCGCCACCTGGTCGGTATTCGACCTGATGGAACAGTACATGGACGGCACCACCTCCTCGTCGCTCTACGAGCTCAAGCTCGGCCGCCAGAAATTCGCGGGTGAAGCCCACGCCTACAGCGTGGCCTGGGCCGACGACGAAATCGAAGAGATGCTCGAGAACTGCGACAAGATCATCTTCAACTCCATCGGCCAGCTGCAGCGTTTTGCCGAACAGTCTGAAGGCAAGGTCCGCGGCCTGCGGGTCAACCCGCAAGTCAGCAGCTCCGACTATCTGCTGGCCGACCCGGCCCGCCCGTTCAGCCGCCTGGGCGAATGGGACCCGGTCAAGGTCGAGCAGGTCATCGAACAGATCTCCGGCTTCATGTTCCACAACAACTGCGAGAACGGCGACTTCGGCCTGTTCGACCAGATGCTGTGCACCATCGAGGAACGTTTCGGCCACCTGCTGCACAAGGTCGAGTGGGTCAGCCTGGGTGGCGGTATCCACTTCACCGGTGAAGACTATGCGCTGGACGCCTTCTGCGCGCGCCTCAAGGCCTTCTCGGAAAAATACGGCGTACAGGTCTACCTGGAGCCGGGCGAAGCAGCCATCACCCAGAGCGCCTCGCTGGAAGTCACCGTGCTCGACACCCTCTACAACGGCAAGCACCTGGCCGTGGTCGACAGCTCCATCGAGGCACACATGCTCGACCTGCTGATCTATCGCCTCAACGCCAAACTGGCGCCAAGCGCGGGCGAACACACCTACATGGTGTGCGGCAAGTCCTGCCTTGCCGGCGATATTTTCGGCGAGTACCCATTTGATCGTCCGCTGGCCATCGGCGATCGGCTGTCGTTTGTTGACGCAGCGGGCTACACCATGGTCAAGAAAAACTGGTTCAACGGCCTGAAAATGCCGTCCATCGTAGTGAAACAACTCGACGGTACAGTCGAGGTGGTTCGTGAATTTGGGTTCGAAGACTACCTGTCCAGCCTCTCGTAAGCGGACAGAAAGGAGAGATAGAGAAATTGAAGAAGAACGTTCTTATCATTGGTGCAGGAGGTGTCGCCAAGGTGGTGGCCCACAAGTGCGCGCAGCACAACGACGAACTCGGTCGTATTGCTATCGCGTCGCGCAACATCTCCAAATGCCAGGCCATCATCGACAGCGTCAAGGCCAAGGGCAGCCTCAAGCAGCCCGCCGACATCAAGGCCTTCTCGCTGAACGCCCTGGATGTCGAGGCGACCAAGGCGCTGATCCGCGAAACTGAATCGCAGATCGTCATCAACGTCGGTTCCGCCTTCCTCAACATGTCGGTGCTGCGTGCCTGCATCGATACCGGCGTGGCCTACCTGGACACCGCCATTCACGAAGAACCGGGCAAGATTTGCGAGACGCCGCCCTGGTATGGCAACTACGAGTGGAAACACCTCGAGGAATGCCAACAAAAGAACGTTACCGCCATCCTGGGCGTGGGTTTCGACCCGGGCGTCGTCAACGCCTATGCGGCCCTGGCCAAACAACAGTATTTCGACCGCATTGATTCGATCGACATTCTCGATGTCAATGCGGGCTCTCATGGCAAGTATTTCGCCACCAACTTCGACCCGGAAATCAACTTCCGCGAGTTCACCGGACAGGTGTGGAGCTGGCAGAACAGCCAGTGGACCAGCAACACCATGTTCGAGGTCAAGCGTACCGACGACCTGCCGGTTGTAGGCTCGCAAAACCTGTACCTGACCGGCCACGACGAAGTGCATTCGCTGTCGAAGAACCTCGACGTGCCGAACGTGCGTTTCTGGATGAGCTTTGGCGAACACTACATCAACGTCTTCACGGTGCTGAAGAACCTTGGCCTGCTCTCCGAGCAACCGGTCAAGACAGCCGAAGGCCTGGAAGTGGTGCCGCTCAAAGTGGTCAAGGCCGTGCTGCCCGACCCTGCCTCGCTGGCACCGGGCTACACCGGCAAGACCTGCATCGGCGACCTGGTCAAAGGCATCAAGGATGGCCAGCCACGTGAGGTCTTCATCTACAACGTGGCCGACCACGAAGAAGCCTACGCCGAAACCGACAGCCAGGGCATCTCCTACACCGCAGGCGTGCCACCGGTGGCGGCTGCCCTGCTGGTCGCCCGTGGCGAGTGGGATGTACAGCGCATGGTCAACGTCGAGGAGCTGCCGGCCGAGCCGTTCCTCAAGGCGCTGGACGTGATGGGCCTGCCGACCCGCGTCAAAGACGAGAACGGTGATCGTCCCTGGAACTGAGTTGTATTGAGTTCCGGTAAAAACAAAATGCGCCCTGATGGGCGCATTTTGCTGTCTGGGAGCGAGCTTGCCCCGCGATAGCGATGCCACTGGAAGACCACACCGCCGCTCCACCTGGCGACTGCTGCGCAGTCGATCGCAACCTGGTCCCCGGGCAGCGGCTACAGATTGCCGGTGTAGCCGCTGGCGACAGCCTGCGTCGACCGCGCAGCGGTCGTGGTTCAAGTCAGCAGTTCCTACCGGCAGAACGCCAGAAATGTCTCTCGCCCCGCCAGCGCCAGCGTCTCATCGGCATGGTGGCGAAGCGTCGAGCCACGCACACCAAACTGAATCACGATAACGTCCCGTTCCAGCGCGCTGCGATTGGGCGAGCCTCCGTGCAGTACGGCTGCATGCAGTGCAAGCCCTGCACCGGCTGGCACATCGGGAATCAACGCCGTGTCGATGTCCGCACCTGGATCAAGATGAGAAGCCGGCACCACCGCCGTTGCGCCGTTGGCTGCGCTCATGCCCTGAAGCGGCAGCAACAGCCGCATGGTCCGGTTGTCTTCGCTCGCGAAATACTGATTGCTCGCGTCCCGATGCCACCCTACAGCCGGGCCAATGCCGTTGGGTTTGCGGGTCAGATTGCAGAAGTGAAAAACCACTTCGTCCGGCGTGCACGCAAGCAACGCGGCTGCACATTGCCAGAGGGCCTCGCTGCAGAACACGGCCGCAAAACGACTATCCAGCGCAATGAGATCGCCAATGATGAACGGCTCATTGGCCCATTGCTGTGGGTCAATATCCGGATTGCGCCGGGGATGCTGGCGGGTGACATCGGTAATGCTTATGCCGCATGCCAGAGGTGCTGCAGCGCCAGCGCGATGCTGACGCACCACCCGATCGACCAACGCCCGCGCTGCAGTCAGGCTGCTGTCATCCAGCAGCCCGTCGATCACGGCATAGCCTTGAGAGGCAAAATCCATACAACGTTCCCGCGCCTACAAGGCCGGTGTACGTGGCGGGATCATCCGCTTGCTGCCAGTCGACTCGAAGGCCGACGCCAGGCGCAGCAAGGTCGAATCTTCGTAGGCACGCCCGGCAAAGGTCAGCCCCACCGGCATGCCGATGTCCGCCATCACCCCCATCGGCACGGTGACGGTCGGCACGCCCAGGTGGCGGATGGCGAGGTTGCCGTTGGCCACCCACACACCATTGCTCCAGGCAATATCGGCCGATGCCGGGTTGACGTCGGCATCGGCCGGGCCCACATCGGCAACGGTCGGGAACAGCACCGCGTCCAGGCCCAACTGGTCCATCCAGTCTTCCAGGTCGATATGACGCGTCTTCTCCAGCCCGCGCAGGCCATCGGGCACGGTGCTGATCTGGTCCCACGGGGCAATCCCACGTTCAGCCATCTTCACGTATTCGTCCATGCCGGCGGCCAGGTCACCTTCACGATTGGGCAGCGTGCCCGGGTCGTGAGGGAAAATCAGCGGGCCGTCGACATCCACCAGGCGGTTGAGCTTGGGATCGCCATTGGCCTGAAGGAAGTCGTCGAACGCCCAGGCGGTCAGGTCCCACAGTTCATGGTGGAGGAACTCTTTGGACACCAGGCCGCGGTTGAACACCGTCGGTGCGCCCGGACGGTCACCCTCACAGTTGGACACCAGCGGGAAGTCCACTTCGATCACTTCGGCTCCAGCAGCCTCAAGTGCCTTGCGCGCCTGCACCCAGAGCTCTATCACCGAAGGGCGGGTATGGATGCGCTGGCCAGTCGGGCCACCGATACCTGGCGCCTCGGACGTTCCGGCTTCAGGGTCGGCATTGATGTACATCTTTGGAATGCCCAGGCGCTTGCCCGCCAGCGACTCGGCGCCTGCGGCCAGCTCCAGGTAGGAGACCGGACGCACCGAGTCGACACTCGGAATCGGCACCCAGGGTTGCAGGCGCCACAGGTCACCACGGGTGTCAGGGTCGTGGGCCACGACGATGTCGAGGACTTCCAGCAGGTCGCTCATGGTGCGGGCAAACGGCACCACCACGTCCATCGTCGGCGTCAGCGGCCAGTTGCCACGCACCGAGATCACCCCGCGCGAAGGCGTATAGGCACACAGGCCATTGTTGGAGGCCGGGCCTCGTCCGCTCGACCAGGTCTCCTCCGCCAGGCCGAAGGCGGCAAAGCTGGCCGCCGTGGCCGTGCCAGCGCCATTGGATGAACCCGAGGCAAAGGGCGCGGTGAGGTAGTCGGCGTTATAGGGGCTCTCTGCCCGGCCATAAACGCCCCGCTGCATGCCGCCATTGGCCATCGGCGGCATGTTGGTCTTGCCCAGGCAGATGGCTCCGCCGGCGCGCAGGCGTTCGATGGTAAAAGCATCGCGATAGGCAATCAGGTTGGCAAAGGCCGGGCTGCCGGACGCTGCGGTCAGGCCCTTGACCAGGTAGCTGTCCTTGGCGGTGTACGGGATGCCGTCGAGCGGGCCCAGAGCCTGGCCCTTGGCACGACGCTCATCACTGGCCCGGGCTTCGTTGAGCGCCTCGGGGTTGCGTACTACTACCGCGTTCAGGGCAGTGGCAGTGTCTGGGCCATCGTAGGCGTCGATCCGGGCAAGGTAGGCCTGGACCAACTCTACTGCCGTTGTCTGGCCAGATTCGAGTGCTGCGCGCAACTCGGCAATGGAAACCTCGGTGACCTCGATCATGCTGTTATCTCAAAATGGCTGTTCATATCAGTTCTTGTTGCTCTGCAATGCGACTCAGGACCGGGCCAGGCGCAGGGCGCCAGTGTAACGGATTGCTCCCTGCCCTGGCCCTCGCCCCTGCGACGTATTCATTCGCCCAATAGGCATTCAGCAATCAAATACCGGGTATTTCAACATTTAATTTGTGGATAGTGCAGCCTTGTCTATATCGTGTGAATGCATCCCCAACGCAGCGCCGGCCGGCGCTGCCAGGCACGGGGACACAACAACAAGTCGAGACTGTCCATGTCGAAATCTTCTTACTACGCCCCTCACGGTGGGCACCCGGCTCAGACCGAGCTGCTGACAGACCGTGCCATGTTCACCGAAGCCTATGCCGTGATCCCCAAAGGCGTGATGCGTGACATCGTCACCAGCCACCTGCCCTTCTGGGACAAGATGCGCATGTGGGTCATCGCCCGCCCGCTGACCGGCTTCTCGGAAACCTTTTCGCAGTACATCGTCGAACTGGCGCCAGAAGGCGGCAGCGAGCGTCCTGAGCTGGACAAGAACGCCGAAGCAGTATTGTTCGTCGTCGAAGGCGAAGTCGACATCACCCTGCAAGGCAAGCCGTACACCCTGAAAGAAGGCGGCTACGCCTTCATTCCGCCGGCGGCCGACTGGAGCCTGCGCAACACCAGCGGCAAGAACGTTACCTTCCACTGGATCCGCAAGCACTACCAGGTGGTTGAAGGCCTGGCGCTGCCAGAAGCGTTCGTGACCAACGAAAAAGACATCGAGCCGATCCCGATGCCGGGCACCGACGGCGCGTGGGTCACCACTCGCTTCGTCGACATGGCCGACATGCGCCACGACATGCACGTCAACATCGTGACCTTCCAGCCGGGCGGCGTTATTCCGTTCGCTGAAACCCACGTGATGGAACACGGCCTGTACGTACTGGAAGGTAAAGCGGTGTACCGCCTGAACCAGGACTGGGTTGAAGTTGAAGCCGGTGACTTCATGTGGCTGCGTGCCTTCTGCCCGCAAGCCTGCTACTCCGGCGGCCCAGGCCCGTTCCGCTACCTGCTGTACAAAGATGTGAACCGTCACATGAACCTGGTGCTGAATCCACAGCGTTAAGTCCAGGCTCGATGCATAAAAAGCCCGCCATTACTGGCGGGCTTTTTTGTGTTTTCGAAGGAGTAGCCGCTGCCGAAGCGCAAGGCTGCGATCGACTGCACAGCAGTCGCATTTGCAGTAATGGAACAACTGCGGCCGCTTCGCGCCCGATCGCAGCCTCACGGCAGCGGCTACACCTCCAGGAAATCAGCCTTTGGTGAGTTTCAGCAGCCCGACGGCCAACATCAACCATACAAAGCCTATGATCGTTAACCATGCCGAGGCAACCATTCGACACTTTAGGTACCTCGGAAACTTCCGAACCTCATCCGCATCGATCAATCCTCTTTTGATACCAAAAGGCGGGTGTAGCATTGCGGCGCATAGTGTATTGACCAAATAGAACCGGGACGGGATGTGCCTCGTCCCCCAGATCGGTATCTGTTGTTTAAGCCAGTTGCTGCCCTCAAAGCGTGCAAGCATGACATCAAAGTCACGACCGAAAGCGATATACATACTCAAGGCCACACCTGAAAAGCAAAGAGCAAAAGGGGTCATCATAAAAGCGAATGCCCACCAGGAACTCCAGAAGTCGGTCATGGTTTAGTCTGCTCATAAACAAACTCACCAAACCACTCACCACCGGCCCCACCGCCTAACCCACCTGCGAGTCCTCCTCCGCCGACCAGGACAATTCCGCATACAGCTCCGCCTACTCCACCGGTAAATACTGTGAAGACACCACAGAGCGAGTAGGCGGCATAACCACCGATAGCCGCTCCAGCTGTTGCACCACCCAACCCACCAGAAAAACTCCCGGCTTCAATGAGTCGCACCTTTTTGCACGCTTCCGTCTCTCCGGCCCGGCAGACTTCCTGCACCTTGAGTGCCGACGCCCCACCACCCAACGCAATACCTACATAACCACCATATTTAAGATACTTCGCCGTTTTCGCTACCTGCTCCAAATGCGTGGCATACCCCGGAATCTGCCCCGCTCCACCGGCACGGCTCCAGTGATGCACCACGCTTTTGGTGGAAATGCCCAGGTCACGGCGCAACATTTCATAGCTCCCCAGATTCAGTTGTTTGTTGAGAAAGGCACTCTTCAACTGGGCATCAAGGGTCTTGTACAACTCACGACGCGCCGCAAAGAAATCCCGGCTGTTCAAATGACCGTGGAGACTGAACGA
>NZ_AUED01000027.1:17427-36181 GCF_000425805.1 Pseudomonas vranovensis DSM 16006 | reverse complement strand
CTGCTGCGCAGTCGATCGCAGCCTCGTGCCTCGACAGCGGCTACGGTGGTTGACGCCAGTCGGCAACTACCTGCTGCTCCAGGGCAAACGACTGGGCGGCGCTAGCTGCAATGTGATCGCCGCTTATTACCATGACCCTATTTCTGTAGCTGAAGAGGATGCCCGGCGGGCCGTCGAGGTGTTGCAGGCGCTTGCCTCGACGTAGCCGCTGCCGACAGGCTGCGATTGGGCGCGCAGCGGCCACACCACTTCAGCAGACGCATCGACCCTAGGGCGACTGCTGCGCAGTCGATCGCAGCCTCGTGCCTCGACAGCGGCTACGGTGGTTAACGCCAGTCGGCAACTATCTGCTGCTCCAGGGCAAACGGCTGGGCGGCGATGGTGCGCTTCTGATAGCGCGGCGCCTCGGGTGAGGTCGCCAGCCACAGCATCACCTGCGCCGGTACCTGTGGCGGTGCAATCCCCGCCCGCAAGGCAATGACGCCTTTATCGCCGATGGTCGCCTTCAACGCCTCGGTGCTCACCACGCCCGGGTTGATCGTGTAGGCGCAAATGCCTCGGTCACCCAACTCCGCCGCCATTACCCCGGCCAGCCGCGACACCGCCGCCTTGCCTGCACCATAGGCATAACCCCAGCCACCCTTTTCGGCCGCCACCGGTGGGTCACTCTCGCCAGCACCGGAGGTGACGTTGATGACCACCCCGCCGCCCTGCTCCAGCATGTTTTCCACCACCGCCCGCGTGAGCAGGAAGGGGGTGAGGATATAGCCCTGGAACACCCGTTCCAGGGTCTGCGGTTGCAAAGCCAGGAACCCGCTGTTCAAGTCACGCCCCTGGTAGATCGCGTTGTTGACCAGCACGTCGATGCGGCCGAACTCGGCGATGACCTGTGTACAGGCCGTCAGGGCCGAGGCGCTGTCGAGCAAGTCCATGGGCACCACCAGCACTCGCCGGCCCAGCGCGCGAATGGCGGCGGCGGTGCTGTTGAGGCTGCCCGCCAGCGGTTCGCCCGCCGCATCGCGCAGGGCGTGTTCATGCTGCTCGCCCTCGTCGACGGTGCGCGCACTGATCGCCAGGTCAAAGCCTGCACGGGCGAACGCCAGCGCTGCCTCACGGCCGATGCCACGGCTGGCGCCGGTGATGAATGCCACCTTGTTCATGGGGTTTCCTTCTAGAAGCGTTGCGGGCGGACCATGGCATCCATGCCGCCGTCGATGAACACCACGCTGCCGTGGATAAAAGCCGCCTGCGACGATTGCAGAAAGGCCACCAGGCTGGCGATTTCTTCAGGGGTCCCGGACCGCCCCAGCGGCGCGACGAAATCGCGTACCGCCTTGCCGAAGCGGGCGTCGTCCAGCGAGGCCTGGTGCAGGGGGGTCTGTACCGCGCCGGGCGCGACCACGTTGAGGCGGATGCCTTGCCCCGCCCACGGTTTGGCCAGGCGGCGTACGTGCTGGGTAATGGCGTACTTGGAGCTGGCATAGGCCACATGAGGCTGGCCAAGGCTATCGGCCAGGGCGCAAGCGTCGGCTTCGTTACCGGCCAACTGCGCCTCGGTCATCGGTTGCTGGTCGGCACCTGGCTGGGTGGAGGCCACCGAGCCGATCACCAGCGCCGCCGGTTGGCTACCCTTGGCCAGCGCGCCGGCCAGGCCGTCGAGCAACTGGCTGACACCGAAGTAGTTGACCGACAGGATCAAGCTGCACGACGGCGCCGTGACGCCAACGCCTGCGCAGCACACCAGGCCGTCGAGTACGCCTTCGCTCTGCGCCAGCACGGCGGCGATGGCTGCTTCACGGCCGCTGGCGGTGGACAGGTCGGCATGCACCTCGGCGTTGCCCCGGTCGATACCGATAACCCGGTGGCCGGCGGCGCGCAGCGCGGCGCTGACGGCAGCGCCGATACCCGAGGCGCTGCCGGTGATAGCTGTAACTGGCATAGATCAATCTCCATGAGGGGTGCAAGCAGTATCCAAAGCCCTGGCCCGTGCCGGCATCGTCCGTGCGGACTACGCCTGGCGACGGGTGGCCAGGGTCAAGGGTGGTACCTGGACCTTGGGTTTTGCCGCGACCTTAAGGGTCGGTTGTGGCTTACCCAGCGCCACCACGCTGTTGAGCAGGATGCGCACCAGTTCTGTCTGGCGACGCACGCCGGTCTTGGAGAAGATTGAGCGCAGGTGCGCGCGGGCCGTGTTGCGGCGGATGTTGAGGAGCTCGGCGGCCTCCTCCAGCGACAGGCCGTTGGCCAGTTCCATGGCCAGGGCAGTTTCGGCCTTGGTCAGGTTGAACAGCTGCTTGGTCACCACTTCGCTGGCCAGCGACTTGCTCGCCGCATCGCGGATGTACACCAGCGCCGCCGGCTTGCCCTTCTCGTCGGCCCAGTCCATGGACGGAATGGGTTCGACTACCAGCCCCAGGTTCACTTGCCCCGAAGGCCGGGTCACCGACATGGCTTCGGCAGTCTTGGTGGTGTCTTCGGCGAAGGCCGAGCGGATCAGGCGCTGCAGTTCGCGGTTGTCGCTTGGGTAGGTGGCCTCCAGGCGGCCGCCCACCAGTTTCAAGCCATCGCCGCTGGCCAGGATGTTCTGCGCCACCGGATTTACCCGCAGCACGCTGCCGCTCTCGTCCAGCACCAGGGTGGCCACCGACAGGCGGCTGATGGCCTGGGCATACAGCTCACTGATCGACTCGCTGCGATCGAGCAGGTTGTGGATGTTCAGGGCTCGGCGAAGGTGCGGAATGAAGCTTGCGCACAGTGCGCGATCACTCACCGAGAAGTTGGGGGAAGACTTGGGCCGGGTAACGCGAAAACGCAGTTTTCCGCTATCAGGGGTAGAGATATCGACGCCCATGACGTGGTACACGTTCTGCTGGCTGCAGTACATCTTGAAGTAAGGGTCCTGCTCCCACTGCGTCGAGGTCATGATGTCGTCGATGGTGACCACCTGGTCCAGCGGTTGACCACTGAAGGGTGTGTGGGCCTGGGGGTAGGCCATGTAGATGACCTCGCCTTCGCCCTCGATGTCGCCAGCGACGATCATCACGCCCATGTCGGGCTGGTCGGGCACCCGCAGAATCAGGGTGACGTAGTTGGCCTGGAACGCCTGGCGCAGGTTCTCCAGGGTGTGTGCCATGGGCCTGGGATCGAGGGTGCCATCATAGATGTCGCCCACCAGCCGGTCGTAGCCGGCAAGGTCCAGGCCCAGGTCGGCCAGTGCATCGTGAGTCAACACGGGATTTTCCACAGTCGTCTCCTTGCTCGGGTAAGGCCCTGTGGCCTTCCCTTGTTATTTTTATTATTTCGGCTGAGATCGCGGGGCAAGCCCGCTCCCACCACCCCGCGAAGAGGCTCACGCCAGTCTCCAGTGGCGCCAACATCTCCACAAGTAGGCACGCGAGGTTTATTTTCGCGCTGCCGGGCTCGATTTCAGGCAGTACTCCCCTTGCGGCGCTTGCTTCGCTGCCGGCCTGGCCGCGACCAACCGACGGCCACGGTTGAACCAGGCTGCCAGTGCAGGCAACAGGAAGATCGCCCCCAGCACGTTGACCAGGAACATGAACGACAGCAGCACGCCCATGTCGGCCTGGAACTTGAGCGGCGCGAAGGCCCAGGTGATCACCCCGATGGACATGGTCAGGGCGGTGAATACCGCCGCCGTGCCACGCTGGCACATAGCCTGGTAGAAGGCCTCGCGCAGACTGGCACCGCCGGCCATCTCGTGCTCGATACGCTCGTACAGGTAGATGCCGTAGTCGACCCCTACGCCGACCCCCAGAGCCATCACCGGCAGGGTGGCGACCTTGAGGCCGATGCCCAGCAGCGCCATCAGCGCATTGCACAGGATCGCGACGATTGCCAGCGGCACCAGGATGCACAGCACGGCACGGAAGGAGCGAAAGGTCAGCCAGCAGAACAGCGCCACCGAACCGAACAGCGCCGCGAGCATGAACACCTCGGCATGCTTGACCGCCTCGTTGGAAGCCGCCATCACCCCGACATTGCCACCGGCCAGGTAGAAGGTGAGCTCCGGGGTGCTGACCTGCTTGATGATGCGTTGCGCTTCGCCCAGCACATGGCTGATGGTGGTGCCTTCATGATCGGCAAGAAACACCAGGATCTCCATCTGCTGGCAACCGTCGGTCACCATGCCGTCGTCGGGCATGTAGGCACGGGCACCCTGACTCAAGCCACGGGCCGAGCCCGGGATGGCCGCCCAGCGCGGATTGCCTTCGTTGTTGCCGGCAATCACGATCTTGCCCTTGCCGGCCACACTCTGCACCGACTGCACGCCATTGACCGCGCGCATGCGAAAATCGAACGCTTCCACTGCACGCATCACCGCAGGCGACAGGCAGCCCTCCTCGATACCATTGACCTCGACAAACACCGAAAGCACGTCCAGGCCAATGGAGTAGCTGTTGACGATCTTCTGGTTATCGAGGTTGTAGCGCGAATCGGCACGCAGCTCCGGCGCACCGGTACCGATATCGCCCACCGCCAGATCACGGGACTTGTACGCACCCGCCGCCAGCAACAGCAGGCTCAGGGCGAACACACCCAGCGCCGGCTTGGGCTCGGCCAACGCCGACAGGCGCCACCACAGGCGATGGCGAGTGCCGTCGTCGGCCTTGGCCCGGGCCAGCACCGAAGGTTCCAGGCGCAGGTAGGCGATGATCACCGGCAACATCAGTTTGTTGGTCGCGATCATCAGCATCACCCCGATGCAGGCGGTGACCCCAAGTTCGTGAACGATCGGGATGTCAATCAACATGATCACGGCAAAACCCAGGGCATTCATCAGCAGGGCCAGGGAGCCGGGTATGAAGATCTTGCAGAACGCCCCGTGGGCCGCCTGCACCGAGTTGCGCCCGGCCATCACCTCCTGCTTCCAGGCATTGGTCATCTGCACGGCGTGGGAGACGCCGATGGAAAAAATCAGGAACGGTACCAGGATCGACATCGGGTCGATGCCCAAGCCCAGCAACGGCAGCAGGCCCAACAGCCAGACCACCGGCAGCAACGCCACCACCAGGGCCACCACGGTCAGGCGCAACGAGCGCGAGTAAATCCACAGCAGCGCACCGGTGATCACAAACGCCACCACGAAGAAGCCGATCACCGTCATCAGCCCTTCCACCACATCGCCCACCAACTTGGCGAAGCCGACGATGTTGATCTCGACCTGGTCGCTGCCGTACTTGGCGCGGATGTCTTCCAGGCGTTGGGCGACCAAGGCGTAATCCACCGGCTTGCCGGTTTGCGGGTCGAGGTCTTGCAGGTCGGCGCGTACCATTGCCGATTTCAGGTCGTTGGCCACCAACCGACCGATCTGCCCGGAGGCCGCAGCGTTGCTGCGCACCTGGGCAAGGTCGCGGGCCGAACCGTCGAAGCGCGGCGGCACCACCACGTCACCGAAAAACCCCTCTTCGGTGATTTCGATATAGCGCACATTGGCAGTGAACAACGACGTGACGCTGGCGCGGTTGACCCCGGAAATGAAGAACACCTCGTCACTGACCTTGCGCAGGGTATCGAGGAACTGTGTGTTATAGATGTCGCCCTCGCCCTTCCAGTGAACGCTGACCAGAAAGCGGTTGGCGCCGGTGAAGTACTGGCTGAACCGCAGGAAGTTGACCATGAACTCATGGCGTACCGGGATCTGCTTGCTGAAGCCCGGGTCCAGGTGGGTGTGGGTGGCGCTGTAGCCAAGGCCCAGGGTCAGCACCACGAACAGCAGCAACAGGCCCTTGCGCCATGCCATCAGGTAATCGGCGATACGCTCGACACTGCGCGTCGTCCAGCTTTTAGCTTGATTCATTGCCCGCCTCTCACTTGCCAAGGGCGGCAACGCTGCCACCGGAATCCTGGAACACCCCGCGCTCACCGCCCACCAGCAGGCGCGAACCGATCATGACCGCCGAGGTCAACGTACCGAGCCCGGCCAGGCGGCCGACACTGACCAGCTGGCCACGACCATCCAGCCTCACCAGTGAACCACCGGCGCCGACAATCAGCAGGCCACCCTGGTCGGGCAGGCGGACATGGCCGTACAGCGGCAGTTGATTGCCGACTTTGACCTGGGTCCAGCTGTCGCCGAAGTCATGGCTGACGAACACATGGCCGCGCATGCCGTAACTGATCCACTGATCGGCGCTCAGGCGCACCACGCCGAACAGCGAGCCGTTGTAGAAGGCGGGCAGCGTCTGCCAGTGCTGGCCGTCATCGCGGCTGCGAAGCACCAGGCCCTGCTCGCCGACCAGCATGCGCCGGCCGTCTGCACCGCCGTCCATGCTATTGAGGTGAGCGCTGTCGACATCCAGCGCCAGCGCCTGCCAGGTGAGCCCGGCATCGTCGGACTGATAGAACTTGCCGAAGCTGCCGTAGGCCAGCACCCGCTCGCCACCGGCCGACCAGGCGCCCAGCAACGGCTCGCCGAGGCTGTCGTCGTGGCGAACCTCTTGCCAGTGGCTGCCGCCATCGGTGGAGCGCAGGATCCAGCCGTCGTGACCCACGGCCAATAAGCGCTGCTGGCCGAGATCGACCAATGCCGTCAGGGCCGCATTGCGTTGGGGCTGGACGGTGACCGCTTGCCAGCTCACGCCCTGGTCGACACTACGCAGAATGCTGCCGCGCTCACCCACTGCCAGCACATGATCGCCTTGCTTGAGCAAGGCATTGATCTGCACGCGGTCGGTGCGCAAGGGTTCATCTACCGATTCAGGGGCAGTACGGGGAGCGAAGGCGAAGGCGATAGTGGCGGCGACCACCAGGCACACCAGGTAACCGATCAACGAGCGCATAGACGTCGCTCCGTTTCATGACACAGGTACACGCGGACATTCATGCGGCCAATCCTCTTGTTCTGCTCCGCTCCCGCGCGGGCTGCGCGGGGCGTGAAGGGGGCATTGCCTGCACTCGATACTCGCGGCAAGGCGGCTTGGAAACATCGTCCAAACGGCTTACAAAAAGGCATGAATGCCCTATGGCCTACCCCGTAGCCGCTGCCGACAGGCTGCGATTGGGCGCGTAGCGGCCATGGCATTTGATTGTGTATCGACCCCTTTGCGACTGCTGCGCAGCCGATCGCAGCCTCATGCCTCGGCAGCGGCTACACCCCGTAGCCGCTGCCGACAGGCTGCGATTGGGCGCGTAGCGGCCACGGCATTTGATTGTGTATCGACCCCTTTGCGGCTGCTGCGCAGCCGATCGCAGCCTCGTGCCTCGGCAGCGGCTACACCCCGTAGCCGCTGCCGACAGGCTGCGATTGGGCGCGTAGCGGCCACGGCATTTGATTGTGTATCGACCCTCTTGCGGCTGCTGCGCAGCCGATCGCAGCCTCATGCCTCGGCAGCGGCTACACCCCGTAGCCGCTGCCGACAGGCTGCGATTGGGCGCGTAGCGGCCACGGCATTTGATTGTGTATCGACCCTCTTGCGGCTGCTGCGCAGCCGATCGCAGCCTCATGCCTCGGCAGCGGCTACCCCTTCCTTTGGAAATACTCGCTCACGGTTCGACGCAACGAGGCGTGATTCGGCGACCTACGGTGATTAGGTGCAATTACGTGAATTGAGGGCAATGGAATGCTTGTTCATTCAAACGGTTATCGGCTGTTGGCAGGACGTCACTCGGAACCAGGACAGATCTACTCGGTAACGGTTGTAACCCATCGACGTCGACCCGTTCTGGGCGAATTCCCGTCGGGTCGTTTGCTCGTCAGGGAGCTGCGGCGGGCGCATGAAGAGCAATGGGTCTGCTCGTTGGCATGGGTGGTGATGCCGGACCATTTCCACTGGCTGTTCACGCTACAGGCCCCCTGTCTTTCCCAAGTCATATGCACGGTAAAGTCCAGAAGTAGCCTGTCCATCAACCGATTGACCAACGGCCATGGGCGAATGTGGCAAAAGGGATTTTACGACAGGGCGGTTCGTACAGAAGAGGTGCAGGACATCGCCCGCTACATCGTCGCCAACCCCATTCGGGCGGGGTTGGTTCGCAAGGCAGGTGACTATCCACTCTGGGATGCCACCTGGATAGGAGGTGCAATCAAGCCTGGTACAAAATCACCAGGTCATTGATCACCGACGGCCGTTCCTGCCCCACTACGTGGGTATGCAGCTCCAGCGTCAACTGCGTACCCCGAGGCTGCACCTGCACCGCCTTGACCCGCGCGCGCGCATGGATCCGCGCCCCCGCCGGCACCGGCGCCGGGAAGCGCAAGCGGTCAGAGCCATAGTTGATCTGGGTAGTGAACCCGGTGATCTCGAACCCCAGCGCCAGTTTCATCCGCGACTGCAGCACCTGCACCAGTGCGCCATGGGCAATGGTGCCGCCAAACGGGCTCTGCAAGCGGGCCCTCTGCGGATCGGTGTGAATCCAGTAGTCATCCCCCGACAACTGGGCAAACGCGTCGATCAAGGCCTGGTCCACCAGCACGCTATTGCTCCAGTCACTGAACTGCTCACTGACCAGTGCCTGCAAACGTTCGGCATCATCCACGGCAATCTGCCGCGCGTCTGAAGGCGCCACACTCGGCGCGCTGTCGTCCACCGCGAACGACTCGAACGCCACCGCATCCTTGTCGGTACCGGTAAAGCGCAGCAGTCGATTGCCCTTGGCATCGACTTCGGCGAACACCGGCTGCAGGCGCATGCCGATGTGGATTTCGTCCTCGTCCAGGCCCACCAGGTTGGTATTGATCCGCACGCCTTCGTCCAGCTCCACCACCGCCAGTTTCTGCGGCATTTCGTCGGCAAAGTCAGGCAAGGTGGCAATGCGCGTCACGGTGTAGCTGTACAGCGTCGCGCCGCCACTCACTGCACGCCAGCTCAGGTCGTGAGCCAGGCACGCCGGGCAGTGCCGACGCGGGTAGAAGATCCACTGGCTGCAGGCGTTGCACTGCTGGATCAGTACGCTGCGGGCCTTGAGCCCTTCCCAGAACGGCGCGGAAATTTCAGTGGCCAGCGGCATGGGTTTGTTGTTGGACATGGTCGTCAGGCTCCCTGGAGAATCAATGCGCCCTGCTCGCTCATCACGCCGCCGGTGCCGGAGACGTAGACGTTGTCGCAGCGCGATAGCTGGCGTTCACCGGCCGTGCCGGCAATCTGGGTGACCGCTTCGATCACCTGGGACATGCCCCCGGCCGATCCGGCCTGGCCGAAGCTGAGTTGGCCACCGTGGGTGTTCATGGGGAAATCGCCGCGCCAGGTCAGGTCATGTTCGCGGACAAAAGCCATGCCTTCGCCCTTGGCGCAGAAGCCTGCGTCTTCCAGGGTGAGCAAGGTGGTGATGGTGTAGCAGTCATAGATCTGCGCCGCATGCATGTCCTGCGGCTTGAGCCCGGCCATGGCGAAGGCCCGTTGCGAGGCCGGGCCGACGGGAGTATGGACCATGTCCTTGGCATAGGACGGCGACTTGAACGTCAGGTGTTCGCCAAAGCCTGTGATGTACGCCGGGCGCTTGCGCGCACGCGCCGCCACTTCGCGGGAGGTGATGATCAGCGCAGCACCACCGGCCACCGGCATGACGATCTCCAGCACATGCAACGGGTCGGCGACTTTCTTGCTCGCCAGTACCTGCTCGATGGTCAGGGGCTGGCCGAAGAACATCGCCTGGTCGTTGGACTGGGCGTTGGTGCGCTGGTCCACGGCGATCTTGGCCATGGCCCGCGGGTCGTAGCCGTACTGGGCCGCGTAGCGCTGGGCGATCATGGCGTAGCCGGTGTTCTGGCCCATGTGCCCATACGGCAGGTCGAACTCGGCCTCCGGTGCCCCATAGGCAGTGCTGTGTCCGCCAAAGCGCATGGCCCGGGCCATCCAGGCGGGGTCTTCATCCGCGCCCAGTGGCGCCATGCGTGCCGGCAGCACACAGAGCACCGCCTGGCACAGCCCCAGCTCGATGGCCGCCGCCGCCCGCCAGACCATGCCGGCTGCAGTGCAGCCGCCCAGGTCCACCACTTCGGCGAAGTTCAGCTGCAGTCCCAGGTATTCGGCGGCCATGGCCGGTACGAACACCGACGCTTCGTGAAAGTGCGGGCCGTTGATCACCAGCCCGTCGATGTCCCCGGCGCGCAGGCCGGCATCACGCAGGGCCTGGGCTGCCAGGTCAGCGACCTGTTCGAGGTGGAACATACGCGGTGCGGTGGCGTATTTTTCCGGTTTGTACTGTGCGGTGCCGACAATCGCGGCGTGTCCTTTGAGTCCCATAAGTGCCCCAGTTGTGAAGGTAGGGGCGGCGATACGTCGCACTGCCGCCCCTAGAGAGGGTTAGAAGGTGTATTTCATTGAGAAGGTGGCGTAGTCGCGGTCAGCCATCGGCCGCTTTACCGGGTCTGGCGAGCCCAGGTAGCCGATCATGGTCAGCGCCACCTCCAGGTTGCTCAGGTATTTGAAGGTGGTACCGACGCTGTAGCGGCGGTCGCCCTGAACGCCGGCGATGCTGCCGGCCATGGGTGATGAGCCACTGAACACGTTGGAGAATCGCAGTGGCACTTCCAGATCCCAGCCCTGGAAAACCCCCGGATAACTGAACGAGGCACCGACGGTGTAGGCGCTGGAGTCTTTGCTTCGCCAGGCTGAGCTGCTCTTGTAGGTGTAGTCATCGGATTCTCCAACCATGGGCGCCAGGGACGGCAGCAGGTTGACGCCTTGCAGGTTCGGGGCGGCCGAGGCCGAGTCGACGCTGTCGGCGCGTACGTGAATGATCTCTGCGGTCAATGTGGTCTGGCTGGCCCATGGCCGGTCACCGAGGATGCGCATGGCCGACAGTTGCATCTGCTGGCCCTTGCCCTTGGCCGGCACCGGGCCCAGCCCGGTATTGACCATCACCGGGGCACCGTCGCGGTACGACCATTCGGCACCGATCTGGGTATCGCCCAGCTTGGTCGACAAGCTCAGGCCGGTGAGCTTGATGTCTTCGAAGTACTCGACGCGATAGCCGTTGGTGGCGAAGGCGAACTGGCCATTGCCCAGTGGCACGGCGTTGTAGCCCACCAGGGCAGTGGCCGGGTTTTTGTCGTGGTAGTTGACGTGAAACAGCGACAATTCGATGGCCGGCACCGGGCGGTAGCGCACCTGCACGCCCCACTGGCCATCGTCGCGCGGCTCGTCGGTGCCCTGGTAGCGCACGTTGCCGTTGGCGGTACGGATGAACTCGCGGCCCGGGCCGATCACGTCACTGCCCGACAGGTAGCTGCCCACCGGCGGCAGTTCGGTACCCTTCCACTCGTACTGCACGTAGGCGCCAAAGGTGATCTGCGGGTTGATCCGGTATGACGCCGAGAACTGCCCCACGGGCAGGAGGACCTCCTTGACCTCGACCCCAGGCTGGGCCGCCTTGACCGCATCGGAAGGGTTCTGCACACCGTTGACGCCGGGGTAGTACAGGCTCTCTCCCCATGACTCGATGTGCCGGCCTGCCTTGGCATCGAGCATGGTGTCGTTGTCGAAGCGCCAGCCACCGAACACGTAGGCATCGAGCAAGCGGGTGCGACCGCCGCTGTAGTACTTGGTGCGGCTGGTGAACTCGTCGTTGCGCCCGTCCTTGTTCACGGTCTGCGGCGAGTCGTTGTCGTTGTCCTGGTGGTAGACATCATCGTAGAAGGTACTGGCGCGTACCACGGCGCCGTAGTTGTCCTTGCGCAGGATCATCTCGCCCAGCGCGCCAATGCGGTTGGTGGTCAGGCTGCCCTGGTTGAAGTTGCGGTTGGCATCGTCGGCGTTGATACCCATCAGCCGGTCGCTGGGCTTGCCCACTCGCACGCCCAGGCCGTAGCTGGTGGTTACCGACCAGTCGATGGTGGCGCCGTTGTCGAATTCGATGGTTTCCCCCGACCATGCAGGCATTGATGCCAGCGCCACGGCCATCGCCAGGCTGGCGGCCTGGACACCGTGTGCGCCTGGGCCAGTACAGTTATTGTTGTTCTTGTAATTCACACTGACTCTCCTGAAGGGCAACCCCAAGGCCGCCTTGGACTGTTCACCATGACCGCTACGCCGGATTGCTCAGAACACCCGTTGCGGGTCGGGCGCCGTGGCCCCCGCAGGGGGTTGCCGGTACCGCAGCAGCCCCCCGTGTTCCTCGCGCACCAGGGCACCTTCGGCCATGAGGTAATTGGCATGCGCCAAGGTTTCACCCAGCGCCATCAGCTCGTCGAAACGGCCTGACAGCCTGGGAAACAACACCGCCATCAGCTCGAGCGCGCCGCGCGGCGCCTCACAGCTGTCGAGCATTCGCGCCAAATGGCCCTGGTGATGGGCCGCCAGTTGATCCAGGCGCGTATGCAGGTTGAAAAACGGACGCTCGTGGGCCGGCAGCACCAGCACGGTGTCGGGCAGTGCCCGCAGCCGTTCGATCGACTGCAGCCAGTCACGCAACGGATTGGCCTCGGGTTCGGTGGCCTGGACACCGACCGTGGAGGTGATGCGTGGCAGCACCTGGTCGCCGGAAATCAACAGGCCGTCCGCGGCGCTGTACAGGCAGGCGTGCTCGGGCGAGTGACCGTTGCCGATCAGCACCTGCCAGGTGCGGCCGCCGATGCGCAGCTCACTGCCCTGGTGCAGGCGGCGAAAGCCGGTGCAAGGCAAGGGATGAAAATGCTTATTCTGCACGGCGGCAAAAAACTCGCCGGCCTGCTCGGTGCTGAACCCAGCCTTGCGGTAGAAGTCGACAAAAGCCCAGGCTGGCGGTTGATCCAAGGGCACCTGGACGTGCAGCCACTGGAACTCCGCGGCAGTCATGTACAGCGGGCACTCGAAGCGCTCGGTAAGCCAGGCCGCGACACCGGCGTGGTCGCTATGAAAGTGGGTGCAGATCACCGCCTGCACCGGTTGTCCCTGGAACACCTCGCTGAATACCTGCTCCCACACCTCGAAGGTCTGCGCGGTGTTCATGCCGGTGTCGACCACCACCCAACCGTCCTGGTGCTGAAGCAAGTAGAGGTTGATGTGGTCGAGGCGAAACGGCAGCGGCATGCGCAGCCAGAACACCCCGCTGGCCACTTCGCACACCTGGCCATTGGCCGGTGGTTGTGGCCAGGGGTAGCGCAGGCCGTCGCGCAGTTCAGCGCCGCTGGCGTCCAGGTCAGCCATGATGGGCACCTGCAAAGGGTGCAAGGCCTGCACGTTGCAGCACCTCGGCCGAATACGGCAGATAGGTACGCGCCTGCTCGTCGCGGATGAACAGCGGGTCCTTGCAGGCATCGGGGCAATAGCCCTGGCGTTGCAGGTCGACCTTGCGCAGCTTGAAGGTGCTGGTGAGGTCGGCTGCGGCACTGACCCGCACGAACACCGGGGCGGCGTAGCGCGGCAGGCAACTGTCGGTCAGGGCGTAGAAGGCCTCGGGATCGAAGCCCTGCCCCGCCTGCATCAACACCGCCGCCATGCCGGCGCGGCCTTCGTGACCAGGCACCAGTACGCCATAGATATTGATCAGTTCAAGGCCGGGGAAGTCTCCCAGGGCATCAGCCACCTCCTGGGTCGAGACGTTCTCGCTCTTCCAGCGGTAGGTGTCGCCGATGCGGTCGACGAAGTAGCAGTAGCCATCGGCATCCTGGCGCAGCAGGTCGCCCGAGCTCCAGTAGGCATCACCTTCGCGCAGTACATTGCGGCGGATCTTGCTTTCGCTGGCCTCGGCCGAGGTATAGCCCTCGAACCGCCCACCGCCGATATCGGGGTGATCGACGATGAAGCCCATGGCCTCGCCCACCTCGCCCACTTCGCACAGCTGGTAGAAACCATGTTCGTCACGCGGGTGGCAGTCGTTCTCGACGTCGTAGCGTACCAGGCGCAGGTTGGTGCGCTTCCAGTCCGGCACCCGGCCGCAGGAGCCGGGGTAATTGTCGACGTTGATCAAGTTGGCGTTGGCCTCGGTGGCGCCCCAGCCCTCGAAGATCTGGATCGGCCCGAAACGTTCGACCCAGCGCTGCCACGACTCGGGCGTGAGGCCGGCGCCGAGCATGCAGCGCAGGCTGTGTTCGCGCTCGCCTGCAACCACCGGCTGATTGAGCAGGTAGCGGCAGATCTCACCGATGTACTGGAACACGCTGATGCGGTGCTGGCGCACGTCCTTCCAGAACTCGCGCACACTGAACTTGCGCCGCACCACGATGCTGGCACCGGCGCGCAACGCGGTAGAGGTCACCGACGTGGCCGCAGCACCGTGGTACAGCGGCAGGCAGCAATAGAACACGTCTTCGCAGGTGGCCGGCAGTGTCACTTCCATCACATCGCCGGACGACATCCAGCGCATGTGGCTGTAGCGCGCCGCCTTGGGCAAGCCGGTGGTGCCGGAGGTAAAGATCAGCAAGGTCGTGGCCTGGGCCTCGATTGCGGCCCGCATTTCCCGGGGGAAGGTGGTGGCCGGCGCGCTGTGCAGGCGCGCAGCAAAATGGCCATCCACGCCCTTGGGCAGCGGGCCGGACCAGGGGGTCTCGGCATCGGGCAGCAGCCAGTAGGCCAAATTGGGCAGGTTGTCGGTGGCCTGCAGGTTGGCCAGGCATTCTTCGCCCACCACCATCGCCTTGGCGGCCGTGGTGTCCAGGGCATGCAACAGCGCCCGGCCGCTGACCTGGGTGTTGATGAACGCCACCACCACCCCCAGCTTGACCAGGCCGAACCAGGTGCAGAAAAACGCCGGACGGTTCTCCATCGCCAGCGCGCACACATCGCCGGCGCGCAGGCCCTTGGCGTAGAAGGTATGGGCCATCTGGTTGGCCTGGGCATCGACCTGGGCGTAGCTCAGGGATTGCCCGGCATAAATCAGAAAGGGCCGCTGGCCATGCTCGCGCACCTGCTCTTCAAAGCGGTCGGCCAGGGTGTAGAGGTCCCGTGGCTTGATCTGCGCACTGGCGATGGCGCGGCGGTCGAGCAGTGCCTGGGTGTGCTCGCGGGGTACCGGCGCTGTGACCGGCAGGCTCGCCCGTTGTGCCAGGCTCATGGCGTCACCTCCAGGGTGGCGGCCTGATAAGCGGGGTAATCCGAGTAGCCTTTTACGCCTGGGGTGTAGAGGGTGTGGCGGTCGAAGCCGGCCAGCGGCAAGCCATGTTGGAGGCGCTCGACAAGGTCCGGGTTGGCGATGAAATGGCGACCGAACGACACCGCATCGCCCTCACCCGCCTCCAGCGCCGCCTGGGCCGACGGCCCATCGAAGCCGTCATTGAGAATCAGGCCGCAGTCACTGTGCTCGCGGGCCAGGGCAAAGGCGTCGAGACGTGCCGCTGGCGAGCGCATGATGTGCAGGTAGGCCAGGCGCAGTGGCGCTACGGCGGTACACAGGGCAATGGCGGTTTCCGCCGGGTTGGCGTCGCTGATGTCGTTGTACGGGTTGCCCGGGCACTGGCGATAGCCCACCCGGCCGGCACCGATGGCAGCGGCCATGGTCTCGAGCACTTCCTTGACGAACCTGACCCGGTTGGCAGCGCTGCCGCCGTAGGCGTCCTCGCGCTGGTTGCTGCCCGAGGCCATGAACTGCATCGGCAGATAACCGCTGGTGCAATGCAGTTCGACGCCGTCAAACCCTGCTTCACGGGCGTTTAGCGCCGCCTGTCGGTATTCGCCGATCACCGTGTTGATGCCGTCCAGGGTCAGGGCCTGGGGCGTGTCGGTGTCCACCATTCCAGCGGCGTCGGTAAACAACCGGGTTTGTGCGCGCAGCGCCGACGGCGCCACGGTGGCCGCGCCACCGGGCTTGTTGTGATGGCTGGCGGCACGGCCCACATGCATCAGTTGCAGCACGATCTGGCCGCCGCGCTCATGCACCGCATCGGTCACCCGGCGCCAGGCAGCAATCTGCTCAGTGCTGTAGATCGCCGGCGTGCGGCAGTAACCCAGGCCACTGGCCGAAGGCGCGGTGCCCTCGGCCACGATCAGCCCGGCAGTGGCGCGCTGGCGGTAGTACTCGACCATCTCGGCGCCCGGCAATGCATCACTGCCGGCACGGCTGCGGGTCATCGGCGCCATGACGATGCGGTTGGCCAGTTGCAGGTCGCCCAGGCGCAGTGGCTCGAACAAGATGCTCATGTCAGCTCCTTCACTTCTTGGAATTTTCCGGCTGTGCCAGAATCGCGCTGCACGGCGGCAGGGATTGGTGAAACGCCGAAGATGGGTTGAATGATTGACCCACGGCCGAGACGAAACATCGTCCGTCGAGACTAGATTTGCCGACAGGCTGGAAGTCTGCGGAACTGGTCTGAACGGACGATGAAATGCCCTGCACAACCCCCGACGATCTGCCGACTAGAACAAAACCGGGAGCACCCGCTGTGACGACCTCGACCCCTGTTACATGGCGCACGCACTATGCGTTGTTCGTGCTCGCCGCGATCTACGTGTTCAACTACATCGACCGCCAATTGATGGCGATTCTGATCGAGCCGGTGAAGCTCGAATTCGGCATTTCCGACACCGGCATCGGCCTGCTGTCGGGGGTGACATTCGCGGTGTTCTACACCCTGTTCGGCTTCCCCCTGGGGCGTCTGTCCGACCGCATCGGGCGCAAGCCGGTGATTGCTCTGAGCTGCATTGCCTGGAGCCTGATGACCATGCTCTGCGGAGTGGCCGGCAGCTTCCTGATGCTGGTGCTGGCGCGTATCGGCGTGGCGGTTGGCGAGGCTGGCGGCACGGCGCCTTCGGTGGCGATGGTCTCTGACCTTTACCCCGCCCGGCGCCGCTCCACGGCCCTGGCAGTGTTGATGCTCGGTTCCAGCCTGGGCGCCATCGTCGGCCTGGGCCTGGGCGGCTGGATTGCCCAGCACCACGGCTGGCGCCTGGCCTTTTTGCTGATCGGCGCGCCGGGGATCTTCCTCGGCCTGCTGTTGCTGTTTACCGTGCGCACGCCGAAAACCGCGCCGGTGCCTGCGCACCTGGTGGCCACGCAACATGAAGGTTGGTTGAAGACCCTGCAGGAACTGATGAAAACACCGTCATTCCTGTGGCTGGTGCTGACCGGCGGCGCCGCGGCGATTGCCGGCTACGCCATCGGCACCTGGAGCCCGAGCTTCCTGATTCGCTCCCACGGCTTGAACATCCAGCAGGCCGGCTTTCTGGTCGGCGTGGTCGGGGGCACCGGCTCGACCCTGGGTACCCTGGTGTGCGGCATCGTCACCGACCGCATGGCCCGACGCGATGTTGGCTGGCAGATCGGTGTACCGCTGCTGGGCACGCTGGTCAGCATTCCGTTTGCCCTGGCCTACTTCCTCTGGCCCCAGGGCACGGCCTTCCAGATCGGCGGTATCGACGTTCCGACGGCCTTCCTGTTCTACAGCGTGTTCGGCTTCTTTGGCGTGTGGTGGGCAACACCGTGCCTGGGCGCAATCACCCACCTGTTCCCGGCCACGCGCCTGGCCCAGGCAACCGCGATCTTCGTGATGTCGATGACCTTGCTCGGGGTAGGGGTTGGCCCCTTGTTGATCGGCATGCTCAGCGACTTCTTCCTGCCCACCCTGGGAGCTGAGTCACTGCGCTATGCACTGGCGGCATCGGTGTCGATGCTGGTGTTGGCGGCAATATTCCTGACGTTGGCGCTGCCGGGGTATCGCCGCCAATTGAAAGCCCCGGTGATCGAAGCGACCCCTGGTACAACCGGTCTTGCTCCCGCTCCGTAGCCGCTGCCGCCAGGCCGCGATCGACTGCGCAGCAGTTGCCCTGGCGTAAACCGTATGTACAGCTGTCAGGGCCGCTTCGCGCCCAATCGCCGCCTCGCGGCAGCGGCTACGACACACATTTGATGAGCATCAGGTGCAGGGGGTAGAACCCGTACCCCCAGCGCCCTACCCGCCAGATCCGCAGCGAATACTGCCCACGCAAGATCCCTATCCCCAACGGCGCCGACAACAGCGCCGCCGTCATCGTCATCAGGGTGATCGGCTCGCCCAGGTTGACCCGCAGCCAGTCGTTGCTCAGGTTGGCCATCACCGCCACAAACCCCGGTACCAGCCAAGTGCCGCGGCCGCCCCTCAACGCCAGCAGGAATGCCGACGGCAACGCCACGCCTGGCCAGCCGTACATCAGCACATCCGACGCCAGCAGCGACACCAGCAGCGTACCCAGGGCAAGCAGCCGCATGCGCCGGGTACGGTGGTGAACGCCCCAGGCCAGCAGCAACCCCAACGTCAGCGTCGGCATGATGCTGAACGTGCGGGTACCGACATCCAGCACGTGATACGGCCACTCCGAAAGCACCGAGAACACCAGCATCCAGCCCAGGTAACGACCATTGGCGGTGGTGAACACCTGCCCCACCACCGAACGCGCGACGTTGGCGGCGATGGCCAGGCAGAACAGCGGGAATGCGAGTCGGCCGACAACGAACAGCCATTCGGCCGAGGGCCAGATAAACCGCAGATGATCGGCCACCATCGTGACCATGGCCAGCCACTTGACCAGATCGAGGCCTGCCGAGCGTTGGTTGAAGGGGGGCATGAATACCTTTGAGCGATCACCGTGGAACCCACAGCAAATCGAAAACCCTCGGCCAGCGCAAGTGCGGGAATCTGGAGTGCTCCGGATTACGGCCGCCTTGCGGCCGATCGCAGCCTCGTTCCTCGGCAGCGGCTACCAACAAATTGCCGGTGGGTGCGGGCCCGCTCCTACAGCCAGCGCAGGCCAGCAAGAGCGCAGCGAATTGTGCTTTTGATCTTGATCTTGCTTTTGATCTTGATCTTCTGCCCCCGTTAACCAGAAGGGCCGAACGGAGGTGTCGTGGAGGGGCTAGCGCGCAGCGCCTTCGGCGAATGCCGAAGATGCGAAGCGTAGCGTTGCTT
>NZ_AUED01000027.1:0-17417 GCF_000425805.1 Pseudomonas vranovensis DSM 16006 | reverse complement strand
AGCGTAGCGTTGCTTGCAACGCGTAGCTCGCAATGCCCCGTAGCGACACCGCAGTGAGGGGACCCGAAGCGCAGCGTAGGGCCCCTGGTGGGGCAGGCGGGTTTGCCTACTTTTTCCAAGAAAAAAGTAGGCCGCCGTAAAGGCGGAAGGGGCCGGCAGCGTCACCGCATGAAATGGATAAGCCCACAGTCGCAACACCACCAGGACTCAAAGCCCAAAAAAAATGCGCCACAAGGGCGCATATCGCAAAACAACCCCACCCCCACCACAACACCGTGGTGGGAGCAGGCATATCACTGGATCAGCGCCCGATAGCCCGCGCCGCATCCGCGGTGTACATGTCCGGGGTGAACTTCGACTCGTTGAGAATCGGCCCCTTCTTTGCCTCGTTGGTCATGCCATAGCCGGTGTACTGCCCTGAGTTCAGGTCCATGAAGAACTGCGACCCCGCCTGCCAGCCACTCATGTCCGGGTGGTAGTAATAGTTGATCATGGCGTGCTTCCACAGTTGCCCGCGGGCATCGTAGTTGTCAGCCATCACCGCGTTCCAGGTGTCTTCGTCGATGAACAGCACACGCTTGCCATACACATGGCGATAGCCTTCCTTCAAGTCGGCCTCCACCACCCATACCCGGCGCAGTTCATAACGCATGTACTCGGGATTGGGATGGTTGGGCGTCAGCAGTTCGGCGTATTTGACGTTGGCAGCGTTGGCCTTGAAGGCGTTGGCCGGGCTGTAGATCTCGCGCTTGCCGATCAGCTTCCAGGTGTAGCGCTCCGGCCCGCCGTTGAACAGGCGGTCCTCGTCGACAATCATGGTGCCGTTGGTGCCGATCATCGGTTGGTCGTAGCCATAGCCCGGCAGCTGCCGCACACGACGGGTGGAGGGGCTGTAGTTCCAGGCCTGACGTGCATCGGTGGCGAAGTTGTAGGGTTCGTGGGAGATGCTGATCACGCCGTTGTCACGTGCGGGCTTGAGCGTGGTGTTGTAGCTCATGGCCTGGATCCGGCCCTCGGTCTTGGGCTCGACCGTCGGCGAGTTGGCCTGGGACAGGTTGCGCGCGTGGGCACGGCCCCAGCCGATGCTGCCGTTGGGCAATACCGACGCCAGGTCGCTGATTTTTTCCTCGGTGTAGGCCCGCGCAGGCAACTGGTGGTTCCACATCACCTCCATGCCGTTCTTGGGAATCGGGAACGGTATCTGCCCCAGGCCTTCGATACCCAGCCCGTCGTTGACCAGCTTGGCGTTCAAGGCGTTGTACTTGGCCCGGTTGCAGACGTAGTCGGGGTAGCGGAAGTCCCGATGGCCCGGGTAGATGTTCATCTTGTAGCTGGTGGGGTATTTCTTCAGCAGGGCTTTCTGGCCGTCGGTAAGGTTGGCTTCGTACTGGGCCATGTTCTGCGCGGTGATCACCACAATCGGCTTTTCAGCGGCGTACGGGTCCACCGGCTGGTCGCCGGAGAATTTCACATGGTTCCAGCCCGGTACTTCACCCAGGTATTTGCCGGTGTAAGGCGGGATGGTGCCCGCGGCGTTGCCAGCCTGCTCGGCGCCGACGCAGGTCAGCTCCTTGCCCAATTTTTCTGCTTCCTGGGGCGACACCTGTGCCAGTGCGCTACCGATCAGGCCGGTATTGACCACCATCGCGGTCGCGAGCACGACACCTGTTGTTGTTATTTTCATGTATTGCCTCCTTCGCTTATAAGGCTTTCGGGTACAGCTCATTCTTCGCGTTCTGGCGCAGCATTCATCGTCCACAAAGACTAAAAATCGGCCTGCGCGGCAGTTTTTTGCAGCTCGCTCTTGATCACTTTGCCGGTGGCATTGCGCGGCAACGGTGTGCTGTGCAGGAACACCTGCGCCGGTACCTTGTAGGCCGCCAGGCGTTCGCCGATGTAGGCGCAGATCGCCTGGGCATCGAGGTGCTGCACGGCACGAACGGCCAGTGCCACCGCCTCGCCCAGCTGCGGATGCGGTATGGCGAACGCGGCCGCCTCCTCCACCCCCGGCATGTCACCGATGCAGGCTTCGATCTCGGCCGCCGAGATCTTCTCGCCGCCCCGGTTGATCAGATCCTTGATCCGTCCACTGATGCACAGAAAGCCTTCTTCATCGAGGTAGCCGGTGTCGCCGGTATCGAGCCAGCCATCGCGCAAGGTGGCGGCGCTTTCGCCTGGCAGGTTCCAGTAGCCGTTCATCAAGGTCGGCGAGCGCAGCCAGATCAGGCCGCTGCTGCCGGTGGGCAACGGCTGGTGGGGGTCGTCGCCGATACGCACATCGACGATCGGCAAGGGCCAGCCACAGCTGGTCGGTTTGTAGACGAACTGGTCGCCCCCCACTGCCGCGCCGATGCCGTTGCTTTCGGTCAGGCCGTAGCCGCTGCCGCCAATGGCATCGGGTTTGCGCTCGATCATGCTGGCGAGCAAGCCCGTCGTCGAGGCGCCACCCCCCAAGCCAAGGCCGAACAGGCTGGCGGTGTGCTCGCCGCCAAAGCGCGGCGAGTCCACCAACTGCTGCATCATCACCGGTGCGCCGTTGAACTGGGTGCAGTGCTCGTCGCGAATCAGGTCCAGCGCGCGCTCCACATCCCACTTGTACATCAGCACCAGGCGCCGGCCGGTGCGCAGGGCCAACAAGAACTGCGCATGCAGGCCACTGACATGGAACAACGGCACGGCAATCAGGCTGGTCGGGGCAAAGCCGCTGTCGATCACCGCACCGATGCGCTCAGGCGAGCTCATGGCGCAGTGAGCACCCTGGAACTCCAGCGCTGTCAGCGCCTGGCAGATCGCCCGGTGACTGGACAACACCCCTTTGGCGCGGCTGGTGGTACCCGAGGTGTAGAGGATCAATGCCGCGGCATCCGGGTCCGGCTGCAGCGCCGGCACCGGCAACGGTGGCGCCGCCAGCAGGTACTCGTAGCGGCGACAGTGATCGGGCAGTGCCAGCCCTGGCGTGGCGCCGACCACAATGGTTGGCAGGTTGATCGCGGCCAGGTCCTGGGCGACCACCTGCAAGCGGGCGTCATCGCACAGCAGCAGGCAGGCGCCGCTGTCCTGCACACCGTGCAGCAACTCGTCGCGCAGGCCCCAGCTGTTGAGCGGCACACACACTGCACCGCAGCGCTGGATGGCGGCAAAGGCCACCAGCCAGGCCGGCTGGTTGCGCATGGCGATGGCCACGCGCTCACCGGGCTTGACGTTGAAACTGCCGATCAGTTGCCCGGCCAGGCGATCGACCTGGTCAAAGTACTGGTCGAACGTCAGGCGCTGTTCCTGCCACACCACGAATTCGCGGTTGCCATGCACCCGCGCAGCGTCGATGAGTTGCAGCAGGTCGGTAGCGGCGTGGCGAAAGTGGCGCGGGCCGCCGTCGGCCGGGGTCACCACTTCAAACGGCGAGCCCGGCGCAATCAGTTGCTCCCAGGCGCTTTGCCAGCGTTGCTCGATCATAGTGTTCTCCGCTCAGGCGCTCGCCGTGGCCAGGGCCGCGTAGCGCTCGCAATGAAAGTCGCGATCACCCAGGCAGGCCTGGGCCACCCGCACCCGCTTCAGGTACAGGCCCACATCCAGCTCATCGGTGACACCGATGCCGCCATGCATCTGCACCGCCTCATTGCTGACCTTGAGCGCGGTATCGCCGACCTTCCACTTGGCCAGGCTGACCAGGCGGCCACGAGCGGCGGCGTCCAGGCTATGGTCATCGAGTGCCGACAAGGCCGCCATGACCGCGCTGCGGCTCAAGGCCAGGTCGACATAGAGCTGGGCGGTGCGGTGCTGCAGGGCCTGGAAGCTGCCAATTGGCGTGTCGAACTGCACCCGCGTCTTGAGGTAGTCCAGGGTGGTCTCGAACAGCTGCTCGGCAGCGCCCAGCATCTCGGCTGCCAGGCACGCCCGCCCCCGGTCCAGGGCAAGGTCCAGGCTGGCCCAGCCCTGCCCCGGCTCACCCAGCAACGCCTCGCGCCCCACCCGTACCTGCTCCAGGCGCAAGCGTGCGCAATTGCGTGCATCGATCAGCGGCAAGGCGCTGCACTGCAGCCCCGGCGTATTGGCCGGCAGCAGGAACAGGCTGATGCCCTGCGCGTCCCCGGCGATGCCGGCCACGCGTGCCGCCACCAGGTAGGCATCGGCGCCCAGGCCATCGAGCACCCAGTACTTGTCGCCCTCAAGGCAATAACCATCGCCATCGGCACGGGCTTCCAGCCCCGTGCCTTGCGGCGCATGCCGGGCCTGTTCGTCCAGGGCCAGGGCCAGGCGCAGGTCACCTGCGATCAGCGGTGCCAGCCAGCGGTCCTGCTGCGCGGCGCTACCGGCCAGGTGCAGCAGCGAGCCACCCAGCACCACGCTGGACAACAATGGCGTGGCCGCAAGATTGCGACCGATGGACTCGAAGATCGGTCCCAGGCCCATGCAGCCGAAATCCAGGCCCCCCAGTTGCTCGGGAAACGGAATCGCGCTCCAGCCCAGCGCCACGGCATCGCGCCACAGCTGCGGGTCGAAACCCATGCCGCCGGCCTCGTCACGCAACCGACGCTGGGCGCTGACCGGGCTGCGGGCGGCGAGAAAGTCCCGCGCGCTGTCGGCCAGCAAACGCTGCTCGTCGCTATAGACCAGGTTCATGGCGTCACTCCTTTCTTGGCATCGGGCAGGCCAAGCACGCGCTTGGCAATTACGTTGAGCTGCACCTCCGACGCGCCGCCGGAGATGGTCAGGGCATAGCTGTTGAGCCAGCTGCGAGTAATGTTCAACTGCGGATCGTTGAAGGCCTCGGACTGCCAGCCCATGGCGTAGCCACCCATGAGGTCGAGCAGCACTTCGAACTTGTCGCGTTCCTGCTCGGTGTGTACCAGCTTCATGATCGCCATCAGGCCACTGATGTCGTCGCCCGCCTGCGCCGCTTGCCCCATGCGCTGCACCGTGAGGTCGTAGGCACGCTCGTTCATCGCGCAGGCCACGGCGCGGCCCTGCAGCACCAGTTCACTCTGGCTGCGCGGTTGCGGCAGGTACTCGCGCAGCAACGCCAGCAGGTCGACATGGGATGGCAGGCTGATCTCGCCGAACTTGGACATGGCCTTGCGCTCGTGTTGCAGCAGCCGCTTGGCCAGGTTCCAACCGCCGTTGAGCGGGCCGATCAATTGGTGCTTGGGCACTTTGACGCCGTCGAAGAACACTTGGCAGAACGCCGACTTGCCACTGATCAGGTCAATCGGCACCGGGTTCACGCCGGGGCTGCGCATGTCGAGCACGATCAGGCTGATGCCCTCGTGCTTGGGCGCGGCCGTATCCGTACGCACCAGCGCGTACATCCAGTCGGACTTGTCGCCATAGGAGGTCCAGATCTTGCTGCCATCGACCACGAAGTGATCACCCGCATCGCGGGCGCTCATCTTCAGGCTGGCGAGGTCGGAGCCGGCGTTGGGCTCGGAAAAGCCCTGGCACCAGCGCACTTCGCCGCGCGCCATGGGCGGCAGCAAGGCGCGCTTTTGCTCCTCGCTGCCGAACTCCAGCAGCACGGGTCCGAGCATCCATACGCCCAGGTTGATCTGTGGCGGTCGGCACTTGAGGCGGCGCATTTCGCTTTCCAGCACCGCCAGTTGCTCGGCGCTCAGGCCTGCACCGCCATACGCCTCGGGCCACTCGGGGCAGAACCAGCCCTTGTCGCGCATGCGCTCGAACCACAACTGCGCGTCGGCGCTCGGGAACTGTGGCCGCTGCGCGCCCCAGACCACGTCGCCCTCACCCATGGCGGTGCGCATGGAGGGCGGGCAGTTGGCCTCAAGCCACGCCCGGGTGTCGTGCCGAAATTGCTCGATGGTGCTCATGAGATTGACCTTTATTGTTGTTGGGTTACACCGCCAGGCCTACCGTTGTGGACGGGGCATGCCAAGGCCGAACTGGGCGATCAGTTCGCGCTGGATCTCGTTGGTACCGCCACCGAAGGTCACGGTCACCGAGGCGCGCACCTCGTACTCCAGGTCGCCCTGCAGCAAGGCCGCCGCCGAGCCACTGCGCAGCGAGCCGTTGGCGCCGACAATGGCCGCCAGCCGGCGCAGGATCTCGATGGCCGACTCCGAGCCGTAGACCTTGGTGGTCGAGGCCAGGGCCACGTCCACACGGTCGTTCTCAAGGTCGGCAGCAATGCGAAAGTTGGTCAGGCGCATGGCTTCAAGGCGCGCATAACACTCGGCCAGCGAGGTGCGCACCCAGGCCTTGTCCATCGCCCGGCGGCCCTGTTCATCCTGGCTGCGGGCCCACAGGTAGACGCGGCGGAACAGCCCGGCGATCTTGTCCGACCAGGAGCCCAGGCCCAGGCGCTCGTGGTTGAGCTGGGCGGTGATCAGCTTCCAGCCGCCGTGCAGCTCGCCGACCAACATGTCCCTGGGCACCCGCACGTTGTCGTAGTAGGTGGCCGTGGTGGGGTTGCTGGTGGTCGGGATCAGGGTGCTGGAAAAGCCCGGCAACTGGGTGTCGAGAATCAGGATCGACACACCCTTGTGCCGCGCCTGAGTGGGATCGGTACGCGCTGCCAGCCAGATGTAGTCGGCCGACTCCGCGCCCGAGGTCCACAGCTTGTTGCCGTTGACCACAAAGTGGTCGTCTTCGGGCCGCGCAGTGGTCTTGAGTACCGCCAGGTCGCTGCCGGCACCGGGCTCTGAGTAGCCGATGGCGAACATGATTTCGCCGCCGGCAATGCCTGGCAAGAAGCGCTCCTTCTGCTGCGCGCTGCCATGGGTGATCAGGGCCGGGCCTACGGTGCTGATGGTCACGAACGGCAACGGCGCACCGGCAATGTTGGCCTCTTCGAAGAAGATCAACTGCTCGGTGGCGGCATAACCCTGGCCACCGTGCTCCTTGGGCCAGCCTACGGCCAGCCAGCCGTCGCGGCCCATCTGGCGTATCGTCTGGCGAAACAGCTCGCCGCCTTCCTGGCCGCGCAGCTGCTCGCGCAGTTGTGGAGTCATCAGGGCCTGGAAGTAGTCGCGCACCTTGTGGCGCAGTGCCTGTTGTTCGGGGGTGAGGTCGACGAACATGTGCTGCTCCTTAGGCCGCGCCGAGAATCAGGCCGCTGGTGGGCACGCCGGTACCGGCGGTCACCAGCACGTTGTGGACATCCTCCACCTGGTTGACCGCCGTGCCGCGCACCTGGCGCACCGCTTCGGCCACGCCGTTCATGCCGTGGATGTAGGCCTCGCCCAACTGACCGCCGTGGGTGTTGATCGGCAACTTGCCGCCACGGGCGTGATGACCGGCGCGAATGAATTCCTTGGCCTCGCCGCGACGGGCAAAGCCGAATTCTTCAAGTTGCGGCAGCACGAACGGGGTGAAGTGGTCGTAGATCACTGCGGTCTGCAGGTCGTCCGGGCCCAGCTTCGACTGGCGGTACAGCTCGCGGGCCACCACGCCCATCTCCGGCAGGCCGGTGATGTCGTCGCGGTAGAACGAGGTCATGATCTGCTGGCCATCGGTGATGCCCTGGGACCCGGCCTTGATGATCACCGGCTTTTGCGGCAGGTCGCGGGCACGCTCGGCCGAAGTGATGACCATGGCCACCGCGCCATCGGACTCCTGGCAGCAGTCGAGCAGGTGCAGGGGCTCGCAGATCCAGCGCGAGGCCTGATGCTCTTCCAGGGTGATCGGCTTGCCATGGAAGAACGCTGCCGGGTTGGTCGCGGCAAAGTCGCGCACCGCTACCGCTACCCGGCCGAAATCTTCGGAGGTGGCGCCGTAGGTATGCATGTAGCGCTGGGCGAACATGCCTACCCAGGCGGCCGGCGTGTGAAAGCCGTGGGGCATGTACCAGCCGTAGTTGACGTTCTCGAAGATCGGTGTCGAGGCAAAGCCGTAGGTGCCGGTGCCGAAGCGGTACCAGGAGCGCTCGTTCATGGCCCGGTAGACCACCACCACCTTGGCGACACCGGTGGCCACGGCCATGGCCGCATGCATCACCGGCCCGCAGGCAGCGCCGCCGCCGTGAGGCACCTGGGAGAAGAACTTGACGTCCTTGCAACCGAGCAGGCGGGCGATTTCGTACTCGGGCACCTTGTCGACCGAGTAAGAGCTGAAGCCCTCTACTTCGGAAGGGTCGATACCGGCATCCTTGAGTGCGCTCAAGGTGGCTTCCAGGGCCAGGCGCAGTTCGGTGCGCCCGGAGTTCTTGGAAAATTCGGTGGCGCCCAGGCCAACAATGGCGGCGCGCCCGCTTAGCGATGAATCGGTCATCTGAGTGTCTCCGCCTGTCAGGGCAGGATCAGCGCGACCGTACCGGTCACGTGATTGCCCATGGAATTCTTGCCGCTCAAGGTCACCTGCACCGTGCCGGTGTCGGCATCCTTGCTGGCGACGCTACCGTTGAAGGTCATGCTGTCGCCGGGGTAATTGGGCGCGCCCAGCTTGATCTTCAGCGACAGGAACTGCGCCAGTGGCCCTGCCCAGCCTTCGACAAAGCGCTGCACCAGGCCGTTGGTGGTGAGGATGTTCATGAAGATGTGCGGTGAACCCAGAGCCTTGGCCGCCTCCAGGTCGTGGTGCCCCGGGAAGTAGTCACGGGTGGCAATCGCACCGCCCGCGATCAGGCCCACGGTGATCGGGATCACCAGCTCCGGCAGCGCGTCGCCGGGGTGCACGTCTTCAAAGCGCAAAGTGTTCTTCGAGGTCATATTTCCATCCCAGCTTGTCGTTATCGCCCAGCCAGTCGCCAAGGCGTTCCAGGCTTGCCGCCGATCCCCCCAGGGCAAGGCCCAGGGCGCGGCTCCAATAGAGAAAACGGTGGATCGGGTAGGTAAGGTCCACGCCGATACCGCCATGCACGTGCTGCGCGTTATGGCCAATGCGGTGCCCGGCCTCGCAGGCCAGGTACGCCGTGGCCAGGGCTTGGGCGCTAGTGCCCAGGCCGGCATCGAGTCGGTAGCACAACTGCCAGAGGCTGCTGCGCAGGGCTTCGAGGGCGATGTGGGCATCGGCCATGCTCATTTGCACAGCCTGGAAGCTGCCGATCGGCCGGCCGAACTGCTCGCGCTCGCTGACGTAGGCCACGGTGCGGCGGATGTGCTCGGCACTGACGCCCAGTTGCAGGGCGGCCAGGGCCGCCTGGGCACGCGGCTCCAGCCAGTCCAGCGCCGGCCCCGGCAGCAGTTGCTCGGCACCGATGCGCAGGCCCTGGACCTCGACTTCGGCCACCGGCTCGCCATGGGTCAGTACGCCCGGTACACGGCGCACTTGGGCAGCACCGAGGTCCAGCAGCACCAGCCGTGGCTGGCCCTCGGCCTCGGCCAGTACCAGCGCGGCCTGGGCCTGCTGGCCGAAGGCGAGCGCCGAGACCCTGCCATCGAGCAACCAGCCGCCTTCACAAGGCTGCGCCTTGAGTTCGATACCGCAGGCACCGGCACGGGCGTCGATGGACAAGGTCAGGATCACCTCGGCCGATGCGGCCCGTTCAGCCCAGCTCGCCGCCTGGCCCAGGGCAAAGTTCGCCAGGGTTGCCGCTGCCAGTTGATGGCGCCACAGCGGTACCTGGCCCAGGCTGCGGCCCTGGGCCTGGAGCACCAGCATCAGCTCGGTCAGGCCCAGGTCGCTGCCACCGGCCTGCTCGGGAATCGCCAGGGCATGCAGCCCGGTTTCCACGCACAGGCCCCAGAGATCGCTCATCATCGCTTCGCCACTGCTGTCCCATTGGCGCAGGGCATCGTCGTCACAGTGATCGGCGAACAAGCTGTCGGCCATTTGGGCGATGGCGCGCTGGTCTTCGCTCAGCTCGAAGTTCATGACGCCTCCTGCCCGGCAACCGGTCGGAACAGCGGTAAGGTCTGCTGCTCATCGAAGACTTGGAACTCCACCTGCAGGCGCTGGCCGATCTGCAATTGGCCAGGCGCCACGCCCACCAGGCCGGCGATCAGGCGTACGCCCTCCTCCAGCTCGATCAGGCCGATGGGGTTGGGGTGCTCGAATGGCGCCACCACCGGGTAGTGCATGACCACGAAGGAATACAGGCTGCCCCGGCCACTGGCCTGCACGGTATCCCAGTCAAAGCTGTGGCACTGGATGCACACCGGCGCTGGCGGGTGACGCAGCGTCGAGCAGGCGGTGCAGCGCTGGATCAGCAACTGGCCCTTGGCGCAGCCTTCCCAGAAGAACCGGGTGTCGTCGCTGACACCCGGCAGCGGCCGCTTGGCCACTACTGGCGCCTCATTGGCAGGCGCTGCCGGGGCCTGGGCCGCCGGACGGAACTTGAACACACGGAACAGCAATTCGCCCACCGGCTCATCGCCACCGGTTTTCTCGACAAAGTGGCTCATCACCAGGGTGACGAAAAAGCCGGTGCCGAGGCCGGTGGTTTTTTCCTCGCCAACCGACTCCAGGCGGGTGGTGTAGTAGAGTTTTTCGCCCAGGCGCACGGGCCGGTTGAAGCTCAGTTCGGAGTTCACCGCCACCACTGAGTTGTAGCCGTGCGCTTCAAACAGCTTGAGTACTTCGTAGGGGTTCTCGTCGGTGGAACCGGGTGGATAGTTGTTGGCGTGAAAACCCTCCATCGTCCACACCTGAAGCATCCCCGGGGGGGCGATCAGGCCTTCGTGAACACTTTCAAGGGCAGCGCATGGATCGGTGTAGAGCGGGTTGTCCACGCCCATGATCTCGCACCATTGGCGAATCATCGGTGCGTTTACCTCATCCCAGGCATACACCCGCCCGTATTGGCGCCCCACCAGGGCGCTCACATTGGACAGCAATTGTGGATCTGCCACAGTCGTCTCCTGCAAAGTGAGGGCAGCGACCGGCACGCCGGCGCTGCCGGGGTCGATCAGGTCGGCAGCACCTCGGCCGCATCCAGAAACGCCGGACGCTCGCCACCGCCGTGCAGCAGCAGGTTGCAGCCGCTGGCGTAAGCGGCCAGTGGCGAAGCGATGTACAGGCAGGCGTTGGCGATGTCCTGGGCCACAGCCATGCGCCCGGCAGGAATGCCGGCGCTCACTGCGGCGATCCCGGCGTCGGTGCCGTAGTGCAGGTGCGCCTGCTCGGTCAGCACCAGCCCCGGGCTGACGGCCACCACCCGCACCTTCGGTGCCCACTCCACTGCCAGCGACTGCACCAGCGCCAGTACACCGGCCTTGGCCGCGCCATAGGCGGCGGTACCCGGCGAAGAACGCAGGGCACTGATACTGCCGATAAAGACAATGCAGCCTCCTTCGGCCTGCCCCTGCATCAGCCGGTTGGCGTGCTGGGCGACATTGAAGGGGGCGATCAGGTTGAGGCGGATGATGCTCTCGTGAAACCGTGGCGATGCTTCGGCAGCCGGTGCCCGCGGGCTGCCGCCGGCGTTGTTGACGAGTACATCGAGGCGGCCGTATTCGTGGTGGATCGCATCGAACAGCGCTTGTAGCGAATCGCTGTCACGCACATCCGCCGGCATGAACGCCGCACTGTTGTTGCCATGCGTCGGTACCTGCAATGGCGCATGCCGGGCACAGACAATCACCTTGGCCCCGGCGGCGAGAAACTCGCTGGCGATGCCTGCGCCGATACCCTTGGTGCCGCCCGTGACGAGCACCACCTTGCCGCTGTAATCCAACCCCGCGTGCTGACCCATGTCGTGCTCCTTGTTCGTTTGACAAGGGTCACTCTAGGGGCAACCGCGCAGGCGTACTTCGTCTGAACGGACGATGAATTGCACCGGGTGGCTCACGACACTGGAGGTCAACGACTACGCGCACAAGGATGCCCATGGACGACTCCACCACCCCACCGGTTCTGCTCGAACACCCGCTGCCCGGCGTCGCCCTGCTGCGCCTGAACCGTCCCCAGGCCACCAATGCCCTGAGCCTTGAACTGCAGGCGCTGCTGTCGCAACACTTCACCACCCTGGCCGATGACCCTGGAGTGCGCTGCATACTGCTCACCGGCGGCGACAAAGTGTTTGCCGCCGGGGGCGACATCAACAGCATGGCCGGGGTCGGGCCCATCGACATCTACAAACGCCATACCGAACGGGTGTGGGCACCGATCCAGCATTGCCCAAAGCCGGTGATCGCCGCAGTGTGCGGCTACGCCTATGGCGGCGGCTGCGAATTGGCGATGCTCGCCGACCTGATCGTCGCGGGCCGTGGCGCGCGCTTCTGCCAGCCGGAAATCCGCATTGGCATCATGCCCGGCATCGGCGGCACCCAGCGCCTGGTGCGCGCAGTGGGCAAGGTCAAAGCCATGCGTATGGCCCTGACCGGGCAGCCGATCAGTGCCGAAGAGGCGTGGGTGGCAGGGTTGGTGAGCGACCTGGTAGACGATGACCAGGTGCAGGCCAAGGCGTTGGAGCTGGCCGGGGTGATTGCCGCGATGCCGGCGCTGGCAGCCGAACAGATCAAGGAAGTGATCCTCAATGGCATGGATGCGCCATTGGAGGCAGGCCTGGCACTGGAGCGCAAGGCCAATGCGCTGCTGTTTGCGTCGAGGGACCAGAAGGAAGGCATGCAGGCGTTCATTGAAAAACGGGCGGCGCGGTTCGAGGGACATTGAGCACACCCGGTCGCGGGGCAAGCCCGCTCCTACCGCCCGGTAAGAGCACGCTTGCCCCGCGACCGTCGCGTACCCATCAGATACTCATCAACAACTGCCCACTATCGACCCGCAACTCCACCCCATTGATCGCCCGTGACTCATCGCTGGCCAAGAACAGCACACTGGCCGCCACGTCCTCAGGCAGGCACATCCGCTGCATCGGATCACTGTCGATGGTCATGCGCTCCGGGTCCATCCCCGCTGGGTAACTACCGCGGGTCATGGCGGTGAGCACACTGTCCGGGTGCAAGGTATTGCAGCGAATCCGGTACTTGCGCTGACGACAATGCACCGCCACCGACCGCGACAACGCTGCCACCGCACCTTTGGAGGCACTGTAGGCCAGGTAGTCCCCGCGTCCGCCCAACGCCGCAATCGATGACATGTTGATGATCGAGCCACCCGTGGCCTTCATCAACGAAATGGCCTCGCGACAGCCGATGAACACACTGTCGCTATTGACCCGCAGGACCTGGTGCCAGGTGTCCAGCGTGGTGTCTTCCACCGAGCCGCTGCGCAGGATACCGGCGTTATTGAACAGGATGTCCAGGCGCCCGTAACGGTCGCGCAGCAACGCCATGACGTGCTGCCAGTCGCTTTCGCTGCTGGCATCGTGACGGATGAACGCAGCCGCTGCGCCGATCTCGGCAGCCAGGGCCTGGCCCGCTTGTTCATCGACATCACTGATCAGTACCTGCGCGCCTTCTGCCGCCAGCAGGCGCGCGCAGGCGCGACCGATACCGTTGGCGCCACCAGTGACGAGGGCGACTTTACCTTGTACGCGTGCGCTCATATTTCACCTTTTATTGTTTGCGGTTCTTCGCGGGGCACGCCCGCTCCTACCTGGCTGTGGGTCTGCCCCGCAATGGCGGCCCCCGCACGACGCCCGGAAAACACGCAGTCCGCCAGCGACAGACCACTGATGTACAGGTGCGAAGGAATACCCAATGCTGTGCGCCCTGCGGCATACAAGCCGGCAATCGCCTGCCCCTGGGCGTCGAGCACGGCGCCGCTGTCTTCATCCACCTTCAGGCCACCCAGGGTCAGCGCCCCCAGCGGAAAAACAGGATTGCCCACGGAGATGTCACAGGCATAAAACGGGCCTTGGTCCAGCACCTGACGACTACCCGGCGACTTGCCAAAGTCGTCCTCGGCTTCGCCCCTGGCCGCCGCATTGTTGCGCTGCAGCGCCTGCTTCAGCGCCTCGACCTGCATGCCGGCGGCCTGGGCTAGCTGCGCCGGGGTCTTGCCCTTGCGAGGCTTGATCAGCATCAGCGCCAGTGCCGGTACGGTCTGGAACCACCAGTAGCCGCCGAACAGCGCCTGGCGTATGGCCTTGGCCCGCAAGCGGGCATCGAGCACCAGCCAGGCACGGCCACCCTGCTCTTCCATCAGCGGCTGGCCGAGGGTGGCGCCATACACTTCCTCGTTGCAAAAGCGCTTGCCGTCGCGGTTGACCACAATGCCCTTGGGCCAGCAGTGCGGCGGGTTGATGAAGCGCCAGGCCGACACCCGCTCAAGCCCGCCGCTGGCTGCCCCGGCGCTCTGGCCCAGGCGCAGGCCGCTGCCGTCACAACCCGTGGCCCCCACCTTGAAGTTGCGCCGATAGCCCGGCGCATGTTCGCGCATCAACTCACGGTTGAAGATAAAGCCGCCAGTGCTGAGCACCACCCCCTGACGGGCGTGTACCCGGTAAGGTTGCGCATGCTCGCGCTCAAGCTTGCTGACGCGCTGGCGCAGCGTGTCGCAGTACCCTGGCGCCAGGTTCTGCCAGCGCTCGGCGCGGGCAGCGAGGCGCGCGTGGGTCTTGGCCGCCTCACTGCCCGGTGGCAGGCGCCACAACTCGGCACCGATCACCCGGCCCTGACCGTCGAGCACCAGCCGCCGCGCCGCCGCTTGCAGCAACGGGCGCACACCTGCCTTCAGGCACGCGGCCTGGAGGTGGCCATACAGCACAGCACCGCCCTGCCCCTTGCCCACGGTACGATGGCCTCGCGGCGCAGGTGGCAAGGTGTCAGTGTGTGAAGGCACCAGCTCGTTGCCGGAGTAGTAGAGAAAATAGCCATCGGCCGGGTACGAGGTCTTGCCACCCGGTGGCATCTGGTGGCCATAGGGCGCGCCGTGGCCTTGCAGCCATTCAAGGTTGGCAACGCTCTGGTCGCAGAAGCGCCGCAGGGTGGTATCGCTGACCACACCGCTGGTTTCATGCTTGAGGTAATCGAACATGGCTTGCGGACTGTCGGTGACACCGGCGGCCTGCTGCTGGCGAGTACCGCCGCCGGCATACACCACCCCGCCACTCTTGGCACTGGCCCCCCCGCCGGTAAAGCGGTCGGCGACCAGCACATCGGCGCCACTGGCGCGGGCCTCCAGGGCTGCGCAGGCACCGGCCGCGCCCCAGCCGATGACCAGCACATCGCACTGTTCATCCCATTTCAGCGTCTTGCTGTCGCTGACCCGTAACGGCGCCAGGATGGCGCTGCAACTTGAAACCGTATCGGACGTCTGCATGGCGGCTCCTAGCGTTGGCTGGCGAGGTGATTGGCAGCCACGTAGGCAAAGGTCATGGCCGGCCCCAGGGTGCCACCGGCACCGGGGTAGCTGGTGCCCATCACCGAGGCCGAGCAGTTGCCGATGGCGTACAGCCCGGCAATCGGCTGGCCATCCTCGCGCACCACTTGGGCATCGGCGTTGGTCAGCAGGCCCCCCTTGGTGCCGATATCACCAGCGTCCATGCGCATGGCGTAGTACGGCCCCTTGCGCAGCGGCGCCAGGCACGGGTTGGGTTTGACGTTGCTGTCGCCGTAGTAGCGGTCGAACACATTGCCGCCGCGGCCGAAGTCGGGATCGATACCGGTGCGGGCATAATCGTTGACGTCGGTCACGGTGTTTTCCAGACCGGCGGCGTCGACGCCGATCATCTGCGCCAGCTCGGCCAGGGTGTCGGCCTTCCAGTACAGGGTGTTGAGCCACTCCTTGCGCAGGCGGCTGTCGGGCATGACCTGGGCCGGCATCAGCGGGCCCATGGCGTAGTTGTGACGGAAGTGCCCGTCGAAAATCACCCAGGCCGGCACGCTCTTGCCGCCGGTGACTTCGTTGTCGCGGTACATGGCGTCAACGAATTCAAGATACGGCGCGGCCTCGTTGATAAAGCGCTTGCCCAGGCTATTGACCACGATGGCACCGGGGAATGCGCGTTCGGCAAAGATGCCACGGGGTTTCTCTTCACCCGGTACAGCGATGGTCGGTGCCCACCAGGCCCAGTCCATCAACGCCGTGGCTGCCCCCTGGGCCAGGCCGGCCTGCAGCGCGGCGCCAGTGTTGTTGCCCGGCGGCGTGGCACTCCAGTCCATGCGCGTGGGCTGCGGCAGATACTGCTCGCGCAGCGCCTGGTTCTGCTCGAAGCCGCCGGAGCCGAGTATCACCCCATGGCGTGCCTTGAGCGTCATCTCGCGCCCGTCACGCACCACCGTCACACCCGTCACGCGGCCCTGCTCACTGACCAGGCCGGAGAAATCGGTGTTCAGCCACAGCGGCACATTGCGATCCATCAACGAACGACGCAGCGATGCCACCAGCGAACTGCCCAGGGCGGCGCGGCGGTCGTACTTGCTCTTGCGCCGCCACTTGAAGTCCAGCTTGTAGCGCAGCATCAGGCGCAGAATCAGCAGTTGCCAACCAAAGCCCCGGGCCATGGCCTTGTGGGCGTGGCGGGCGGTCCAGGCAATGCGGCCCATCAACAGGGTCGAGGGTGAAGGTTTGCGCAGATTGTCCAGCTCTTCGCCCAGCAGGCTGGTGTCGAACAACTCGGGGTCCAGCGTGCGGCCGCCCGGCAAGGCCCCTGGCAGGTGCGGATAGTAGTCGGGGTACTTCTCCGCCACTGCGTAGCGCACACGGCTGGTGCGGGTGAGGGTTTCGATCATCTTCGGCGCGTTGTCGAGGTAGGCACGCAGGCGCGCTTCGTCCACATGATCGCCCGCAGCGGCCTTGAGGTAGGTCAGGGCCTGATCGACCGTATCGTTACCGCCTTTGCGGGCGAAGTAGTGATTGTTGGGAATCCAGATACCGCCGCCGGAGATCGCCGAAGTGCCACCGTACTTGTCGCTCTTCTCGACGATCAGCACGCTGAACCCCTGATCGGCAAGGAACACGGCTGAAGTCATGGCACCGGCGCCCGAACCGACGACGATCACGTCGTAGGCACTTTGAGTCTGAACTTGAGCTGTCATTATTGTTATGCCATTGGCTGAGAGTCAGTGAGGTTTTACCGGCGCCCTCGCACGGCGACCGGCGGGTGTGCTCCATGATCAGCGCCCCCCTATTCGGACTCATCGTCAAAGCGGACTAGATGTGGAAGGACAGTGTTTGGTAGAGGGGAACAAGCCAGAAGAGAACTTTCCTACATTCTTTTGGGACCACCTGGGAACGACTTGCCCCCGCCCTGCCATTTAAGGTTCGTGCCTTGTGCCACGCATGCTCAAGGACGCCCTATGTTCAGCCTGGATGAAATCTTCGCCATCAATCGCAAGTTCTGTGAACAGCTGAGCGAACCCTTCAACAACAGCCCCGCCGTCACCTGCACCCGCACTTTCACCCTCCTGCCCCTGCGCTACGCCGTCGTCGGTGGCAACCACGGCCAGCGCCAGCAACTGCCCGAGCTGCCAGCGCACCTGCACCACCCGCACCAGGTCGGCGAACTGCAGCACGCCAGCTATGCCATCCGCACCCTGCGCGAGGGCTTTCTCTATGTCCTCGAAAAACGCAAGACCACCGGCCGCTACACCTGGCACCCGCCCTACCGCATCGCCGCCAACGGCTTGCTGTCCCTGACCGAGCCCGGCCTCCCCCATGCCCCACCACCCCCGGCCTTCAGT
>NZ_AUED01000026.1 GCF_000425805.1 Pseudomonas vranovensis DSM 16006 | reverse complement strand
TTGTTGAGAAAGGCACTCTTCAACTGGGCATCAAGGGTCTTGTACAACTCACGACGCGCCGCAAAGAAATCCCGGCTGTTCAAATGACCGTGGAGACTGAACGAGCGTTGATGCAATTCCTCCAGCGCACGCAAGGTACCTTCCACCTGCCTCAGTCCTTGACCCAGCATCACCGTGCTGACCCCCATCGACAGGCTCGCGCTCCCCAGCAACCCGGCAATCTCGCCTTGGTAATCGGCCATGAAGTTGGCCTCTTCCTCGCTAAGCCCCGCCAGCGCATCGCGCACCTGCGCAGCGGCGTCCATCAGCTGGGCTTCTTCGCGGGTACACGCCGTTCCGTTGTCCGGGTCGCCGAGGATGAACAGTTCACCCGCCTTGAAGTCCTGGGCGAAGGTCGGGTTGAGCCGTTGCAGGCGAGCTGGCAGGTAGGGGTTGCCCAACTGCGCCAGTACCTGCGGGCCGGACATGCTGCGGGGGACGATGTAGAAGCCCGGCTCCAGCGTGCCGGGGGTGGCGGTCATGACGGGCATGGAGCGGCTTGCAGGTGCAAAACCCGAGGCTGGCCCCGATGGCAACGCGGTACGGATGTGCCCCACCTGCTCGGCGACCTTGGCTGGGGCCGGGGCACTGGCAACACGCGTTGCAACCAACGGTGCAACCAGGCGGTTGCTGCCGGGCGGGCAACCGCACTGGATCAACACGTCATCCACCGCCATGGGTCGGCCATCAATCGTCCAGCCCGTTTCACCTTCAGCGATTTCCCCGGACACGCCGCATAACGGGCACGGCGTGGTGGCATCCCCCAGGCGCAAATGGGGAACGCCACTCTGGGTGGAATGAGACTGGCTGCTCAAGCAGGTGGCGCCGCTGGTGGTCTGGTCGCCGTGCTGCCCTGCACCGCGGCCATTGATGTTCATGCGATGGACCGACATGGGGAGATTCCTTGGGCAAATGGAGCCCGGAACCTAGCACGGCAGCATTGGCATTCCGCGCAGCCCGCTTGGAAAGGGAAAAACCCTACAAACTTTTCAGACCCAATCTGCAACCAGCACCACCACAGCGGTAAAAACACCCGGCTGACCTATGCTTCAACCGGTCATTCAAGCGCCGTGGAGCCCACATGAAACCCAGCCTCTTGTGCGGCGCGCTGCTGACGTTGCTGCTCTGCAGCAGCGTCCAGGCCGATTCCTGGCATCTGGCCAGGGATGAAGATGGCATCCGGGTGTATCTGGATGACGTTGCAGGCTCGCACTACCAGCGCTTTCGCGGCGTGGCGCTGATCAAGGCCAGTGTGCGAACCCTGAGCGATCTGCAGGAAAACCTGCGGGTGGCGTGCAAATGGCTCTACGGCTGCGCTTCGATGCGTCTGCTGGAGGTCGAGGGTGATAGCACCTGGGTCTACCTGACCACCGACCTGCCCTGGCCGGCCAGCCCCCGCGACATAGTGATCCGGGTGCAAACCGAGCGCACCGACGACGGCGGGATGGTCCGCCGACTCAGCGCCGAGGCTGATAAAGCCGAACAGGTGCCGGGGCTGATTCGCGTCACCCAGCTCAAGGGCCAGTGGATCCTGGTGCCCAAAGGCGACCAATTGACCGAAGTGACCTACCAGTTGGAGGCCGAGCCTGCCGGCGACATCCCGTCATGGCTGGCCAACCAGTTCGTGATCGACGCACCGATGGTGTCGCTGCGCACCTTGCGGGCAGTTGCCGAGCGTCAGGGGGTGCGTGAACAGCACACCGACCTTGGCGAACTCAAACCTCATGCGCCTCAAGCAACCCCGCCAACACCCCTGCCAGTTCCTTGACCATCGGGTCGGCCGTGGGCCGATGGACGATGACGATTTCATAACTGTCGATCTCCGGCAGCCCATTCTGTTGCCCCAGCACCACATGCTCGCGAGTGGCCGCACGCGGGGGCAGCAGGCTGATGCCCATGCCATCGGCTACTGCGGCCTGGATGCCGCTCAGGCTCGAGCTGGTAAAGCTGATGCGCCAGCGCCTGCCCATGCTCTCGATGGCGTTGATCATGTCATCGCGGTAAAGGCCACGGGGCGGGAAGGTCACCAGCGGGATCGGGTCCAGGTCGATCGAAGGGATGCTGGCGCTGTCAATCCATTGCAGTTCTTCCGGCCAGCAGGCCACGCCTTCACGACTGTTGCGCCGCTGTTTGAGCAGTACCAGGTCGAGTTCGCCGTTGTCGTAGCTCTGGCTCAGGTCACGGCACAGGCCACTGGTGACCTCCAGCTTGATCTGCTGGTACTTGCGATTGAACGCCGACAAGGCATTGGTAGTGCGCCCGCCGACAAAATCCTCGGGCACTCCCAGTCGCACCGTCACCCCTACCGTGGCGCCCGCCAGCGCCTCGAGCATCTGGTCGTTCAGCGCGAGCATATGCCGGGCATAGCCCAGTAGCGTCTGGCCAGCATCCGTGGGCAACACGTCACGGTTACCACGCACCAGCAAGCGGTGGCCGACCATGTCTTCCAGGCGCCGGACCTTCTGGCTCACCGTCGATTGAGTGGAGTGCAGCCGGGCCGCCGCTGTTGTAAAGCTGCCGCAGTCCGCCACCACGACAATAGCGCGTAACAAGTCCAGGTCGAACAAGGACCTATTCGGTTTTACACTGATATTCATACGAATATTTAACTTCTAAATGGGTGACTCGATTTCTATCATGCGCCCATTCATAGAACAACACACGGAGGCCGCCGAATGCGCCTGGAACACCTCAACATTTTCTTCGCCATGCTGCTGGCCATGCTCACTTCGCTCACGGCCAACGCCGAAGGTGGCGTGCTCGAAAACCAACTGCGCGAAGCTGCCGAGCGTGGCAATGCCACACAGGTAAAAAACCTGCTCGACCAGGGCGTCAACATCGAGGCCCGCGACAAACAGGGCCGCACCCCGCTGCTGCTCGCCACCCACGGTAACCAGATAGAGGCGGCCAAGGTGTTGATCGAAGCCGGCGCCGACGTCAATGCCAAGGACACCATCGACGATAGCCCGTACCTGTACGCCGGTGCCCGTGGCCTCAAGCAGATCCTGCAACTGACCCTGAGCCACGGTGCCGACCTCAAGAGCACCAACCGCTACGGCGGCACGGCACTGATCCCGGCGGCCGAGCGCGGGCATGTCGAGACGGTCCGTACGCTGATCGAGGCCGGCGTCGATGTGAACCATATCAACCGCCTGCACTGGACCGCGCTGATGGAGGCCATCGTACTCGGCGATGGCGGCGCCCGGCATGTCGAGATCGTCGAGTTGCTGGTCAAGGCCGGGGCCGACGTGAACATTGCCGACAAGGATGGCGTGACCCCGCTGGCCCATGCGCGCCAGCGCGGGTACACGGCGATGGAAAAGATACTGCTGGCGGCGGGCGCCCGCGCCTGATCGGCGGGCACCACCCCCTGGAGCGCTAGTCCTGGCGAGGCTGGCGCTCCACCGCCACTGGCGGCGTCGCCTCCTCGTCGCTGTTCACCGAGCGGCGAAAGCCCTTGATCGACTCGCCCAGGTCGGCACCCAGGGTTTTCAAGCGTTTACTGCCGAACACCAACAGCACCACCACCAACAGAACCGCCCAGTGCTTCCAGTCGAACACACCCATGATCCACCCTCCTTCACTTACTCGATGGCTTCGTAGGGCAGGCCCACGTAGTTTTCGGCGATGTTGACCAGACCGGCGTGAGAGTTGAAGAAGTACTCGCGGTCGGCCTGTTGCATCTTGTGGTCCCAGGCGTCCTTGTGCTCGCCAAAGTCATGCAGCAGGTTGGTCATGAACCAGCTGAAGCGCTCACCCTTCCACACCCGGCGCAAGGCCAGTTCCGAGTACTTTTCGAGCAAGTCGGTGCGTCCCTCGCCATATACCTTGACCAGGATCCGGTACAGGTAGCACACGTCGGAGGCCGCCAGGTTCAGGCCCTTGGCACCGGTAGGCGGAACGATATGCGCGGCATCGCCCACCAGGAACAGCTTGCCGTACTGCATCGGCTCCACCACGTAGCTGCGCAGTGGCGCGATGCTTTTTTCCAACGACGGCCCGGTAACCAGTCGCTCACCGACTTCCTCGGGCAAACGCGCCTTGAGCTCATCCCAGAAGCGCTCATCGGACCAGTCATCGACATGGTCGGTCAGCGGCACTTGCAGGTAGTAGCGGCTGCGGGTCAGCGAGCGCTGGCTGCACAGCACGAAGCCACGGTCGTGATGGGCATAGATCAGTTCATGATTGACCGGCGGGGTGTCCGACAGCAGGCCGAGCCAGCCGAAGGGATAGACACGCTCGTAATGGGTCAGCACCGACTCGGGAATGCTCTTGCGCGCGACACCGTGGAAACCGTCGCAGCCGGCAATGTAGTCGCAATCGATGCGGTGGGTCTGGCCGTCTTTCTCGTAGGTGACGTAGGGCTGCTCACCCTTCATTTCATGGGGTTGGACGTTGTTGGCCGAATAGATGATCGGTGCGCCGCAGGCTTCGCGGGCCTGCATCAGGTCACGGGTGACTTCGGTCTGGCCGTAGACCATCACCGTCTTGCCTTCGGTGAGAGCCTTGAGGTCGACGCGGATGCGCTTGCCGCCGACCAGCAGTTCGACGCCGTCGTGTACCAGGCCTTCGGCGTCCATGCGCTCGGAGACACCGGCTTCGCGCAGCAGATCGACCGTGCCCTGCTCGAGCACCCCGGCACGGATGCGGCCCAGCACGTAGTCCGGGGTCTGGCGTTCGAGAATCACGGTGTCGATACCGGCCTTGTGCAGCAACTGGCCGAGTAACAACCCGGAAGGGCCTGCACCGATAATGGCTACCTGAGTCTTCATTGTTCTTGTCTCGCGTGGGGGCTCCACACGCCGCCTGGGCAGCACCTTGGAGCTTTTGTTGTTATTGACCCCTGCATTTTTGCTGACAAAAACCGCCAGAAAAGGTGATATTGCTCCGGTTAATTGCACTTTTGAACAATCAGTTCGATTATCGAACAACGCTAAGCTACCCGGCAGGTTGCCCACAATGACAAGATCCAGCCTTCCCAGAATCCCCGTGTTCAAGCTGTACGGTGAAAACCAGGCCTGGCCGACTCCCGATCTGCTGCACTGCGAATCCATCCCCAAGCGCAGCAGCCTGCACCATTGGGAGATCAAACCGCACCGTCACGCCGACCTGTTCCAGTTGCTGTATGTGCGTCGCGGCCACGCCCGGCTGGAGATCGAAGGCAAGCGCAGCGATGTGCATGAGGCGGCGATCCAGGTGATCCCGCCAATGACCGTACATGGCTTTCAGTTTTCCGCCGACATCGATGGCTACGTACTCACCCTCGGTGCCCCGCTGGTGGCGCAACTGGAGGCCCAACTGGGCGCGCCCCTGACCGTCCTGGCTTCGATCGGCTGCTACCCGCTGGGCCGCGACCGCCAGGCCCTGCACACCTTGATCCATGTGTTGCACCAGGAGTACGAAGGCAGCGCCCCGGCACGCGATCTACTGCTGCACTCACTGATTACCAGCCTGATGGTATGGATCAGCCGCCAACGCCAGCACAACACACACCCGGGTAACCGCGACGAGCGCAACCAGCAATTACTGGGGCGCTACATCAAATTGGTGGAGCAGCATTACCGCGAGCACCTGTCGGTGGAGCACTTCGCCCACCGCCTGGGTATCTCCAGCGTGCACCTGAACATCCTCTGTCGCGAGCTTGCCGGGCAGACCGCTTTGCAAATCATCCACCAGCGCCTGCTGCTCGAAGCACGGCGCAACCTGATCTACACCAACATGAGCATCAGCCAGCTTTCCGACAGCCTGGGCTTCAGCGACCCCACCTATTTCTCGCGATTCTTCAGGCGACTGTGCGGGCAGACGCCCAACGCCTTCCGCCAGTCTGCACTGTAGGAGCGGGCTTGCCCCGCGCACAGCAGGTACCACCGGCACAATCCAGGTGCTATTGCCTGATTTGGAGTAGCCGCTGCCGAGGTACGAGGCTGCGATCGACTGCCAGGCAGTCGCCTATCTCGCGCTTCATCGGATTGAAAAGATTGCGGCCGCTTCGCGCCCGATCGCAGCCTGACGGCAGCGGCTGCACAGTGCTTGGCATCACCGCCAGATCCCAAACCCATCACAAAGGGCGCCAAAGCCAAGGGAATTACAATACTGGGTGACCAGGTATTCTACGGTAGGAGCGAGCTTGCCCCGCGATAGCAATCCGACTGCCACACCGCTATCGCGGAGCAAGTCGAGACCTCGCACCGCCGCGCCTGCCGAGACTTTTATTCACCCCGCTGAATTTTCTTAATAAATCCCGCCAAGTAAAACCCATTTAAAAACCTAACCTATTGATATTTAAAGCAATTAAACCTGGCACACATCTTGAGAGGGTCCCGAGCGAATCACACATAACAATAAGGCTGACCTCTCATGCTCAAACACTCTCCCCGCCACCTCACCGCCGGCCTGCTCCTGACCACCTGCGCCTTGCACGCCCACGCTTCCGAAGGCGGTATCTCCTCCTGGCCCAATGGCATCGAAATCTACGGCATGGGCATCCTCCCGCCCCCAGGCACCTACGGCCAACTGTTCGCCGGCAACTACCTGGCCGACACTCTGCGCGACAACAGCGGTGACAAGGCCGCCGACATCGACCTGCGCGTTACAACCCTCGCCCCTCGCTTCGTCTGGGTCACCGAGCAGAAGGTGTTCGGCGGCGACCTGGGTTTTCACGCCCTGTTGCCGCTGAACGATATGCGCCTGAACGTCAAGAACGGCCCTCATGACCACAAGCGCGGCATCGGCGATGCTCACCTGGGCCCGGTGATCGGTTTTCACCCCAGCGAAAAATTGCACATCGCGACCGGCGTCGATTTCGTCCTGCCCACCGCCAGCGAATACGACGAAGACGACCTGATCAACCTGGGCAACAATTACTACACCGTGCAAGCCGTACTGGCCATGACCTACCTGGACCCCGACGGCCTGAATGCCGACATCCGCCTGATGCACGACTACAACTTCGAGAACCGCGCCACAAACTATCAGTCCGGGCGCGAGCTGCACGCCGACTACACCCTCGGCTGGGGCCTTGGCAATGGTTGGGTGCTGGGCGTTGGCGGGCATGCCTACCAGCAGATCAGCGACGATAAATGCAGCGCCAGCGACTGCGACGCCGCCGCCCTGGTCGATGCCAGCGACGGCAACCGCGGACGCTCGTTCTCCATCGGCCCTGCCGTGCAGTACAGCAGCAAGCAGGGCTGGATGTTCAGCGCCAAATGGCAGGATGAGTCCGGGGTGCGCAACCGCGCCGAAGGTCAGACCTACTGGTTCAAGTTCACCACTGCGCTCTGACCCAGCGCCCGGTCAGCTGCCCTTGAGCCGGTAGCTGACCTGGGCACGGCTCATGCCGAGCATCTGCGCAGCGGCGGTGACATTGCCACCGGAGCGCTCCAGTGCCAGTTGCACCAGGCGCCGCTCGATCTCCTCCAGCGACGTACCCAGCACCCGCTGCTGGCCGCTGAAAAACGCCTGCAGGCTGGCCAGTTCCGGCGCCCCGCCATCGGCCGATTGCGCCGCGTCGCCCTCGCAGGCCGGCATCGGCGCAGACGGCACCTTGCCCATGGCCAAGCGCCCTTCCGTGGTCAGGCCTATGGCTGCCTCCATCAACGGTGCACCGGCTTCGGCCAGGTGCACCACGTCCATCACTTCGCCGTCACTGGCCGCGATCACGCCACGCTCGACCAGGTTCTGCAATTCGCGAATGTTGCCGGGAAAACGGTAGGTCAGCAGCGCATTGACCAGGCGCATGCTGAAGCCCGCCAACTGGCGGCCATGACGCTGGCTGAAGGTGCGCAGGAAATAGCTCATCAGCAGCGGGATGTCTTCGCGCCGCTCACGCAACGGCGGCAAGTGAATGGGAAACACGTTCAGACGGTAGAACAGGTCTTCGCGGAAGCGCCCCGCCTCCACCTCACGGCGCAGGTCCAGGTTGGTGGCGGCAATCACCCGTACATCCACCTGGATCGGCGCACTGCCGCCCACGCGCTCGATCTCGCCTTCTTGCAGGGCGCGCAGGATCTTGCTTTGCGCATGCAGGCTCAAGGTGCCGATTTCATCGAGGAACAGCGTGCCGCCGTGGGCCCGTTCAAAGCGCCCTGGCCGCGAACGTTCGGCCCCGGTGTAGGCACCACGCTCGACCCCGAACAACTCGGCCTCCACCAGGTTCTCCGGCAGGGTCGCGCAATTGAGCGCCACCATCGGGATGTGCTGACGACTGCTGGCCTGATGCAAGGTACGGGCGAACAACTCCTTGCCCACTCCCGACTCACCGGTAAGCAACACCGTGGCCTGGGTTGGCGCTACCCGTTGGAGCAACTGGCTGGCCGCCACGAAACTTGCCGAGATCCCCACCAGCGGCTTGCCGTCGGCAGGCACTTCAAGCTCCGCCACCGGTGTTTCGACACCGCTGTGATAGGCGCTGCGGCTGAGAAAGTCCCCCGGGTCCAGGTAAGCCAGGTCGATGTCGATATCGTCCCACTGCTCGGCAGGCTTGCCGACGATCCGGCAGGCGCCGTGGCCCATGGCCCGGCACTGGTGCTCGCGAAACACTACCAGGCGTCCGAGCAACGAGGAGGCATAGCCGCTGGCGTAGCCGATCTCCATCCAGCACGCCGGCTCCCCGCCCAGGCCGTAGGCGGCGATGTGCTCATCGACCTCCAGGGAGTTGTGCCAGAGAAACTCGGAATAGAAATGACCAATGCTCGAATCGATCTCGAAGCGCACTACCTCGACATTGACCATGCCCTCGAGCATGTGCAGCCGCGGGCCTGCGCTGTAGAGGCTAGCGTGATCGCCCTCGGGCCATTGCTCGCTGACCTGGGCGGCATCGCGGGCTCCGGCTTGCCAGCCAATGCGGGTGAGCAGGCCACGGGCCTTGTCCAGGCCCAGGGCGTCGATCAGCTCGCGGCGAATGGCACCAAAGGCCGAGCCTTGCAGCAGCATCATGCGCTGGCCGCACAGCCAGATGCTGCCGTCCTGGGGCGCAAAGGCCACCGACTCGGCCAGTTGCTCAGCCGAAGGCAGGCCTGTGCTGCCAAATTGATTGGTGCGATCGACGATCAGGCGCTTGTGACGGCCGAGCAGCTGCTTGAAAAACGCTTCGTCCACGGGCCGACCCGATTTGCCAGGTGTTGTAGGAGTCATAGGCAATAAGTGCAAGGCAGAAGGTAAGGCCTTCAGTATGCCCCCCGCCCCGGCCGGGTCAATCGGCAGTCAGTCGCGGGGCGCCTTCAACGCGGGTAAACGTCCGATAACCGCACAGATTCTTCCCCCTTCACCCGCGTTGCGGAGCTTTCTGCAAATGCCGGATTCTCTGCATAAATTTTCGCACCCCAGCGACTGCCACCGTGCTAATGAATGTTCAATCACACACTTAACACACTGTTTTTATTGGTTTTTTAGCAATTAACACGAGCTGGCACGATAGTTGTTAAGGGCTGTTCATCGCAATGTCACAACAAAAGAGAGAAGCCGATGACACCCTCCCGCCCTGCCTACCAGAACCTTCATCTGCAGCCCTTGGCCGGCCAGTGGCGCGCCGGCAGTGCCGAGCGCTCGCTGACGGTGACCGACCCTTTCAACCAGCAGGCCTTGCTGCTCATTCCCCTGGCCAACCGCGATGACCTCGACGCCGCCTACCGTGGCGCCCGGCAGGTACAGGCCGAGTGGGCCGCGCAGGCGCCCGCCGCCCGCAGCCAGGTGATGCTGGCAGCGGCGCGCATTTTTGATGAGCGCCGCGAAGAGATCATCGACTGGATCATCCGCGAGTCCGGCAGCACCCGGATCAAGGCCCAGATCGAATGGGGCGCCGCCCGCGCCATCATCCTCGAATCGGCCAGCCTGCCCAGCCGCGTACATGGGCGCATCGTCGCCTCGAACATTCCCGGCAAGGAAAGCCGCGTGTACCGCAAGCCCCTGGGCGTAATCGGGGTGATCAGCCCGTGGAACTTCCCCCTGCACCTGACCGCCCGCTCCCTGGCCCCTGCCCTGGCCCTGGGCAACACCGTGGTGGTCAAGCCGGCCAGCGACACGCCGGTCACTGGCGGCCTGCTGCTGGCGCGCATTTTCGAGGAAGCCGGGTTACCGGCAGGTGCCCTGAACGTGGTGGTCGGTGCCGGTGCCGAGATCGGTGACGCCTTCGTCGAGCACCCGGTGCCGGCGTTCATTTCTTTCACAGGCTCCACCCAGGTGGGCCGCAACATCGGCCGTATCGCCAGCGGTGGCGAACACCTCAAGCACCTGGCCCTTGAGCTGGGCGGCAACAGCCCGTTCGTGGTGCTGGCCGATGCCGACCTTGAGCAAGCGGTCAATGCCGCCGTGGTGGGCAAGTTCCTGCACCAGGGGCAGATCTGCATGGCGGTCAACCGCATCATTGTCGAGCAACCGCTGCTGGCGGCCTTCACCGAGCGTTTCGTCGAGCGGGTCAAGGCCCTGCCCTGTGGCGACCCGAGCCTGCCCGGCACGGTGATCGGCCCGGTCATCAACGAACGGCAACTGGCCGGCCTGCAAGACAAGATCGCCACCGCCCAGGCTGAGGGCGCCCAACTGCTGACCGGTGGCCTGGCCCAAGGCAACGTGTTGCCCCCCCATGTGTTCGGCAACGTCACCGCCGACATGGACATTGCCCACGAAGAAATCTTCGGCCCGCTGGTGGGTATCCAGGCTGCACGCGATGCCGAGCATGCCCTGGAACTGGCCAACCGCAGCGAGTACGGGCTGTCGAGCGCGGTGTTCACTGCCAGCCTCGAACGGGGCGTGCAGTTCGCCCAGCGGATCCAGGCCGGCATGACCCATATCAACGACATCCCGGTCAACGACGAGCCCAACGCCCCGTTCGGTGGCGAGAAAAACTCAGGGCTTGGGCGCTTCAACGGCGACTGGGCCATCGAGGAGTTCACCACCGACCACTGGATCACCGTGCAGCACCGTCCACGGGCCTACCCATTCTGATTGCCTTGCCCCAACCCCATAACAATAAGGAGTCCGCTATGTCCCTACTGCCCAACCACCCGGCTGTGCGACGGACCGTCAATGCCTGCCTTGCCCTGCCCCTGATCCTGCTTGCCGGCAGCGCCGCCGCCAGTGGCGACGGTGCATTCAAAAGCGGCGAGGACGTCTACGCCAAAGTCTGCGGCCACTGCCACGAAGGCCAGGTCGGCCCGCAGATCAAGGGCCGGCAACTGCCGCCAGCCTACATCAGCGCCATCGTGCGCAATGGCTTTCGCGCCATGCCGGCATTCCCGGCCTCGTTCATCGACGACAACGCCCTGCAACAAGTGGGCGAGTACCTGGCCAAGTCCCCTGCCCCTGCAGCCAAACCGTGAGGGCCCGCCCATGATGACTATCGAACGTCGCGCATTGCTCAAGGGCATGGCCGTGGGTGGGGTGGCCGGCATCGCCATGGCCAGCTCCGGCCTGGGCCTGGCCAACACCGTGCTGGGCCGTTCCACTTCGGGCCAGGTGCCCACGCGGGTGCTGGTCAGTCCCGAGGTGGCCGGCTCGGCATTTGTCCAGGGTATCCAGGCCAGCCCGATTGCACCTCAGGTGCAGGTGATGCCCATTGCCCCGGAACTGGGCGTGCTGATGCAAGTGCAGCAGCACCTTGCCAGCGGCCAGGCCCAGCGCCTGATCGGCCTGCTCGACGACGCCAGCGCCGCTCTGCTCATCGACCTGGCCCGCAGCGCAGGCGCCCGGGTGCAGTGGCTGGGCCAGCACAGCGCCACATCAGAGCGCACTGCGCACCGCTTGCTCAGCGCCCAGGTCTCGCATGGCTGTGCCCTGCAACTGGGCCAACATCTCAATGCCTGCGGCCAGGGTTTCAGGCTGCACGAACAACGCCTGCACAGCCCGGCGCCAACCCTGGAGGTGGCAACCGCCAGTCGCACCCGGGGCGGTGATCAATGGGCCGCCACCCTGGGTTACGCCCTGGCTGTACTGGGCAGCACCGACACTGGCCAGGCGCCGCTGATTGCCAGCCGCCCCTCGGCACTGGCCGGCACCTACGTGTCGTTCTCGATCGCAGTCTGAAGGATTCCAACATGAGCCAAGCAACCGCCAACACCCTGCTGCCCCGTGGCGTCAACGACGCCAATTTCCAGCAAGCCATCGCCCAGTTCCGCGCCTTGCTGGGCGATGAGAATGTCCTGGTCAAGGACGAGCAACTGATTCCCTACAACAAGATCATGATGGCCGTGGACAACGCCGAACATGCGCCGTCGGCCGCCGTCACCGCCACCACCGTCGAGCAGGTGCAAGGCGTGGTGAAGATCTGCAACCAGTTCAAGGTGCCGGTCTGGACCATCTCCACCGGCCGCAACTTCGGCTACGGCTCGGCCGCCCCCGGCCAACGTGGCCAGGTGATCCTGGATCTGAAAAAGATGAACAAGATCCTGCACGTGGACCCAGAGCTGTGCACCGCCCTGGTCGAACCCGGCGTCACCTACCAGCAGCTCTACGACTACATCCAGGAGCACAACCTGCCGCTGATGCTGTCGTTCTCGGCACCCTCCGCCATTGCCGGCCCCCTGGGCAACACCATGGACCGCGGCGTGGGCTACACCCCCTACGGCGAGCACTTCCTCATGCAGTGCGGCATGGAAGTGGTGCTGGCCAACGGCGACCTGTATCGCACGGGCATGGGCGGGGTCAAAGGCGACAACGCCTGGCAGGTGTTCAAGTGGGGCTACGGCCCGACTCTGGACGGCATGTTCACCCAGGCCAACTATGGCATCTGCACCAAGATGGGGTTCTGGCTCATGCCCAAGCCGCCGGTGTTCAAGCCGTTCGAGATCAAGTTCGACAACCAGTCGGACATTGCCGAAATCGTCGAATTCATCCGCCCGCTGCGCATCGCCCAGGTCATCCCCAACTCCGTGGTGATTGCCGGCGTGCTGTGGGAAGCCTCCACCTGCAACACCCGCCGCAGCGACTACACCCTGGAACCCGGCGCTACCCCCGACGCCATCCTCAAGCAGATCCAGAAAGACAAGAACCTCGGAGCCTGGAACGTCTATGCCGCCCTGTACGGCACCCAGGAACAGGTCGACGTGAACTGGAACATCGTCACCGGCGCCCTCAAGCAATTGGGCAAGGGCCGTATCGTCACCCAGGAAGAGGCCGGCGATACCCAGCCGTTCAAATACCGCGCCCAGTTGATGTCCGGGGTACCCAACCTGCAGGAGTTCGGCCTGTACAACTGGCGCGGCGGTGGCGGTTCGATGTGGTTCGCCCCTGTCAGCCAGGCGCGTGGCAGCGAGTGCGACAAACAGCAGGCGCTGGCCAAGAAAATCCTCAACAAGCACGGCCTGGACTATGTCGGTGAGTTCATCGTCGGCTGGCGTGACATGCACCATGTGATTGACGTGCTGTACGACCGCAGCAGCCCCGAGGAAACCCAGCGCGCCAATGCCTGCTTCGCCGAATTGCTGGATGTCTTCGAGCAGGAAGGCTACGCCGTGTACCGGGTCAACACCGCCTTCCAGGAGCGGGTGGCGCAGAGCTATGGGACGGTCAAGCGCAAACTTGAACACACCCTCAAGCGCGCCCTGGACCCGAACAACATCCTTGCCCCGGGCAAGTCCGGCATCGACCTGGCCAACCCGTTCTAGAACCACGACCGTTGCGCGGCCGATCGCAGGCTGTCGCCAGCGGCTACACCATCATCTGTAGCCGCTGCCGAGCAACGAGGCTGCGATCGGCCGCACAGGGGCCGTATCCAGATGCGCAGGATGCAAGGGCCTTCGCGGGGGCAAGCTCGCTCCCACAGCCTCCTTCACACGGTGCTGCGCAAAGCCTTGCGGTAGTCCCCCGGCGACCGCCCGGTCCACTTCCTGAAGGCCTTGCGAAAGTTGGCCGCTTCGGAAAAACCGACCTGGGCGGCCAGCTCATCCATGGGCATGTCACTCTGCTGCAAAAACTCGATGGCCAGGGCGCAGCGCACTTCATCGAGCACACTCTGGTAGGTGCGCTGCTGTTCGGCCAGGCGCCGGTGCAGTGTGCGGGTCGACAGCCCCAGGGTCTCGGCCACCGCGTCCACCCCCGGAAAACGCCCGCTGCGGCTCAGGCAGACCATGCGCACCGACTCGATCAGGTCGGATTCATCCGGCAGGCTGGCCACCAGTTGCTGGCAGAACCCCATGGTCATCGCCGAGGTAATCGGGTTGGCATTCGGACAAGGCAGTTGCAACACGCTCGCGTCGAAACGCCACTCCATCACCTCGCTGTTGAACACCACCGGGCAGCGAAATACCGCCTCATAACACTGCCAGTAGTCCGGCGCAGGATAGGGCAACAACAGCCGTACCGAGGGAAAGGGCTTTTCCAGCACGCACTGCACCAGTGAGTGAATGGAGGCAAACCAGAACTCCGTTGCCAGGGGCATCAGCTCGCCCAGGGCGAAAAAACCCTGGCCGCTGAACACCCCTTCGCTGCCTTCCAGGCGAAATGACTTCTCGAAAATAGGCCCCAGCAGGCGGATATGGCGGATACCGAAATCGACCGCCTGGGCAAAGGTCTCGCTGCTCATCATGGCGTAGCCAAAGATGCCGAAATCACTCAGGCGCTGCCGCCCACCGGCGCGCAGGCCGCTATCGGCATGGTGCATCAGGCGCTTCATGTTGGCGAAGATCACCAGCTTCTGGCGGTGCGAGATGCGGGTATTGGGGTCGAGCATCTGCTCGGGCGAAAGCTCGGTGCCCTGCAGCAGGCCGACCGGGTCTACGCCCTGGCTCTGCAGCTCGGCCACCAGGGCCGGCAAGCCGAGCATGTTGTGCTGCGGAATATCCAGGGACGTGCCATAGGCGCCAACGATTAGCTGAGTCATCACAGGGTCTCCCTTTTCCGGTGGCAGAAATTAACCCCCGCACTGGCGTATTACAACCTCCCGCCGTGCAACGCAGCGTTGCAGCATCAGCACCGTTGAACCACTCGACAACAATAATAAAACCTGAGGCTTTCATGAAACGACTGCTTGCTACCACGCTGGCCGCGTGCGTGCCGCTGATTTCACTGCCGTCGCTGGCAAGCGACGCACCGCTCAATATCGTGCGTATCGGCTATGCCGACATCCAGTTCAACACCGACTCGGGCGACATGACCGGCATGCCCGGCACCACCCCAGACTACATCCAGGCCACCGTGCGCGACACCGGCACCCTGGCACTGGTGTATGAGCGTAGCCTCGGCGGCCCCTGGTCGCTGGTGATGCAGGCCGGCGCACCGCCGGTCATCGACTTCGATGGCGCAGGCTCTGCCGCGCCCCTGGGCAAGGTCGGCAGCGCCCGGGCCTGGTTCCCGGCGGTGCTGCTGGCCTACAACTTCGACGTGTTTGGCGTCCAGCCCTACATCGCCCTGGGGGTCAATTACACCTGGTTCAGCGAAGAGAAAATGACCGCCGCCTACAACGCCGCCTTCGGCGGCCCGTCCAGTTCAAAGCTGGATGACTCGTTCGGGGCCGTGGCCAAGGTCGGCGTGGAAGTGCCCCTTATCGGCAACTGGACGGCCGGTTTCTCCTACGCCCGCTACTGGATCGACACCACCGCCACCATCAAGACCCAGACCCCGGGCCTGGGCCAGGTCACCCGCAAGATCGACGTCGAGGCCGACCCCGACGTCTATTCGCTGACCGTCGGCTACCGCTTCTGACCCCTCTGCCTATTGCCTGCGCACTCACGGAGCGCCACACATGACCACTGAACACATCAACAGCACCTTCGACTACATCGTGATCGGTGGCGGCTCGGCAGGTTGCGTGATTGCCAGCCGCTTGAGCGAAGACCCAGCCATCAGCGTCTGCCTGCTCGAAGCCGGCGGTGCCGACACCAGCGTGCTGATCCACGCCCCGGTGGGCATGGTTGCCATGCTGCCCACGCGGATCAACAACTGGGCGTTCCAGACCGTGCCCCAGCAGGGCCTCAACGGCCGTCGCGGCTACCAGCCACGGGGCAAGACCCTTGGCGGTTCCAGTTCGATCAACGCCATGCTGTATGTGCGCGGCCATCGCCAGGACTACGACCAGTGGGCGGCGCTGGGCAACAAGGGCTGGTCCTATGATGAGGTGCTGCCCTACTTCATCAAGTCCGAACAGAACCACAGCCTCAACGATGACTACCACGGCCAGCACGGCCCGCTCAGCGTCACCGAAGTGACCTGCCCCAGCGCCTTGAACGCGGCATTTCTCCAAGCCGCCAAGCTCAACGGCATTGGCCGTACCCCGGACTACAACGGCGTCGAGCAGGAAGGCGCGTTCATGTACCAGGTCACCCAGCGCAATGGCGAGCGCTGCAGCGCGGCCAAGGCGTTTCTCACCCCCAATCTCGATCGCCGCAACCTCAAGGTGCTGACCGGTGCCACAGTCGAACGGATTCTGCTGGAAGGTGCCCGTGCCACAGGTGTGCAACTGCGCCAGGGCAGCGAACGCATCGTGCTCAAGGTGCGCCACGAGGTGGTGCTCAGCGCCGGCAGCTTCGGCTCGCCCCAGGTGCTGATGCTCTCGGGTATCGGACCGCGCCATGAACTGCAAAAGCACGGCATCAAGGTCGCCCATGAGCTGCCCGGCGTCGGCCAGAACCTGCAGGACCACATCGACTACGTGTTCACCTACCGCAGCCGCAACAAAAGCGAAACCTTCGGCTTCTCGCCCACCTTCAGCTGGAAGATGCTCAAGGCCATGGCCCAGTGGAAGCGCGAACGCAAGGGCCTGGTCACCTCGCCCTTCGCCGAGTCCGGGGCCTTCTTCAAAAGCCACCCCGCGCTTGAAATGCCCGACCTGCAACTGATCTTCGTCCCCGCCATCGTCGATGACCATGCGCGCAAGATGCGCCCGGGGCATGGTTTCAGTTGCCACCTGACCCTGCTGCGCCCCAAGAGCCGCGGCACGGTCAGCCTCGCCAGCACCGACCCCAGCGCAGCACCGCTGATCGACCCGTGCTTTTTCAGCGAGCCGCAGGACCTTGAGGTGTTGATGCGCGGCGCCGACATCCAGCGCGCCATTCTCGACGCCTCGCCCCTGGCCCCCTACCGCGGCAAGCCGCTGTACCCGCTGGCCCAACAGGATCGCCAGGCCGTGGAGCAGGACATCCGCAACCGCGCCGACACCCAGTACCACCCGGTAGGCACCTGCAAGATGGGCCACGACCCACTGGCCGTAGTCGACGATCAACTGCGCGTACACGGCATCGCCGGCCTGCGCGTAGCCGATGCGTCAATCATGCCGACACTGATCGGCGGCAATACCAATGCCCCGAGCATCATGATCGGTGAAAAAGCCGCCGACCTGCTGCTGCGCAGCCGCCAGGAGGGATAAACCATGAATGATCTGTCACACGCGCCCGACACCGAAGAAATCGCACGCATGCACCCGATGCTGCAACGCCAGCGCCAGGCCTTCGACGCGCAGCCCCACGCCCCGCTGAACGTTCGCCTGAACAACCTCAAGCGCCTGATTGCTGTGTTGCGCCGCTACCAGCAGCGCATCGTCGAAGCCGTTGATGCCGACTTCGGTGGCCGCGCCGCATTCGAGACCCTGCAGATCGAAGTGCTCGGCCCAGTGCTGCATGCACGCCACGCCATTGCCCACCTGCGGCGCTGGATGAAGCCTGAGCGGCGCAAGACCGAACTGCTGTTTCTCGGCAACAAGGCCTGGGTGCAATACCAGCCCAAGGGCGTGGTGGGCATCGTCGGCACCTGGAACTTCCCTCTGTACCTGACCCTGGGGCCGCTGGTGACCGCCCTGGCCGCCGGCAATCGGGCGATGATCAAGGTCTCGGAATTCGCTCCGCACAGCCGCCAGCTGCTGCAGACGATGCTCGCCGAGGTGTTCGATGAAGACGAAGTGGCCGTGTTCGGCGGCCAGTTGGCCAGCGCCCAGGCGTTCACCGCCTTGCCGCTCGATCACCTGGTGTTCACCGGTGCGCCGCAGGTGGGGCACCACGTGATGCGCGCCGCAGCCGAGCACCTGGTGCCGGTCACCCTGGAACTGGGTGGCAAGTCGCCAGCGCTGGTCGGCGAGCACGCCAACCTTGAGGATGCCGCCTTGCGCATCGCCCACGGCAAAGGTTTCAACGCGGGCCAGGTGTGCGTTGCCCCAGACTACGTACTGGTACCCCAGGGTAAGGCCCGGGGGTTTGCCGAAGCGCTCAAGCAGGCGTTCGAGGGCCTTTACCCCGACCCTGCCAACAGCGCCGACTACACCAGCATCATCAGCGAGCGTCACGCCCTGCGCCTGCAGGGCTTGCTGGACGACGCCCGGAGCAAGGGCGCGAAGGTCATCAGTTGCCGAAACACCTCCAGCTCGCCTCGGCGCCTGGCGCTGCAAGTGATCACCGGGGTCAGCGATGAGATGCGCGTGGCCCAGGAAGAAATCTTCGGGCCGTTGCTGCCGATCATCGAGTACCGCGATCTCGACCAGGCCATTGCCTACATCCGTGCCCGACCCCGGCCTTTGGCGCTCTACCCCTTCGGCCTCGAAGCGCGGCAAACCGAGCGCGTGCTGGAACAGACCCACAGCGGCGGCGTGACCCTGGACGATTGGGCCTGGCATGCCTTCCAGCACGACCTGCCCTTCGGTGGCATCGGCAACTCCGGCATGGGTTCCTACCACGGTGAAGAAGGCTTCCGCGCCTTGTCCCATGGCAAGGCCGTGCTCAAGCGCCAGCGCTGGTTCCCCACCCAATTGTTCTACCCGCCTTATGGCCGCTGGGTACAACGCCTGGCCGTCAGGCTCTATCTGGGCAAACCGTGAGACATGCCCCACAGCCTGGCTGTGGGGCACCCGGCAGGTGGGCGGCTTCGATCTATAATCACAGCTTCCTCAGCAGTGGATGTACCCGATGCAGCCCAAGCCATCGACCGCGTCGCGTTCCCGCCTGTTCCTGCCCCTGGCCTGCGCACGTCCCCGGCGCACGGTAATCCTGTGTTTTCTGGCGGCCTTCGTCATCACCCTGGTGCTTGCCGGGCGCCAGTACTGGCAGCTGCACCAGCGTGAACTGGAAGACCGCCAGCACAACCTGCATTTGCAGGCACTGGCTATTGAAACGGTGGTGTACCACGGCAAGAGCCAGCTGCAGTTTTTGCGCAGCATCGCCGAGCGCGTGCTGGTGGAGGCCCAGAACCAGCCGTCGATGCGCCGCAATGATGCAATCGACCTGGCCATTCGCAACAGCCACCAGCCGGTCTGGGGCTTGCCGGTCCCCAAGTCGGATGCACCGATCCGCGCCATCGGCGATGCCCAGGTAGCGACCATTCATGGCCTGAGCCGCGACCACGAGCAACTGGTCGAAGACCTGCACCTGTCGCGGGCCATGAGCCAGGTGCTGCCGGCGCAGTTCCAGAGCGGCGGCAACCTTGAGCGAATCCTGTTCCTGACCACCTCCGGCATCGTCATTGCCTACCCCGGGGTCGAAGACGATCAACTGGAAGCAGTACTGCGCAAGTTCACCAGCTCGCCGCTGATGCACCTGGGGCGTGCCTACACCGAAGACCTGGACATCACCTTCTACCCCTTGCCCGGTGGCGACTTCGGCAAGATCCCGCACCTGCTGCTCAGCTCCCCGGTGTACCTCAACGCGGTGATGCGCGGGGCACTGATCTACGACCTGCCGCAGAACAAGGTGCAGGAGTACCTGTACCAGACCACCGAGGAAGACGAACACCATGCCCTGATCGATAACCAGGGCAACCTGATCGCCTCCAGCGACGAGGTTTTCTCGCCCCATGAGGGCAACTGGCTGAAAACCCTGCCGGCCAGCCCCAGGCCCCTGGCGTTGCCGACCTTGTTCCAGCGCGACCACGGCACAGTGGAGCTCGACCAGGGCTACCTGCAATACCGTGAGCTCGAAGGCATCGACCTGATGCTGGTCAACTACATCAGCGCCGCCGATTTACGCACAGCGGTCAACGGCCAGATGGACATCCTGTTCCTCGGTGTGTGGGCCCTGCTGGCCCTGTTGATGGCGCTGACCCTGTACATCGTCGACCGGTTGTTCAAGGGCCAGTTGCGCCTGAACCGGCAACTGCGCGAGATAGGCCTGGTCGACAGCCTGACCCAGTTGGCCAACCGCAGGCGCCTGCAGGCCGACTTCGGCGGTTTGCTCCAGCGCCTGCAGGACAATCAACCGGTGGCCCTGTGGATGCTCGACATCGACCACTTCAAGAACATCAACGACAGCTGGGGCCACAGCGCCGGCGACGAAGTGATCAAGCACCTGGCCACCCTGCTGCGCGCCCTGGTACGCAACAAGGACCTGGTGGTGCGCTACGGCGGCGAGGAGTTCTGCGTGGTGATGCCCGAAACGTCCCTGGCAGAAGCCACCCAAGTGGCCGAACAACTGCGCAGCGCCACCGCCCAGTCGGTGTGTGTGCCAGACGCCAGCACCCTGCTGGCCAGTGCGCCGTCCCTGGAGATCCACCTGACGGTGTCCATTGGCGTGGCCGAATTGCGCATCGATGCTTGCCAGGGCCTGGAAGACCTGATCGCCAGCGCCGACCGGCGCCTGTACACGGCCAAGAAAAGTGGCCGCAACCGCGTGGTCAATCACGACTGAGCCACGCGCCTGCATGTTTTTTGTCGTCTGCGGCTTGCTGGGCCGCAAAACCCGAGCCTTAAGCTCGGCCGGGTGTGCCATAACGACAATAAAACGGAGACACCATGCCCCTTTCCACCCTGTTCCCACGAGCTCGCCTGGCGACCCTGATTGCCCTCGCCTGCCTGAGCCAGGCTGTCTACGCCGCACCTGAAGCCAACCCAAGCCCGGCCAGCGCCCAGACCACCAGCAGCAACGCCGCCGTGCTCCAGCAGCGGCCGTTCAGCAACGATACCGACTACGCCGCCGTTACCCGCGGGCTGGTCGCACCGTTCACAGGCCAGGTGCTCGACGCCCAGGGCAAGCCCGTGTGGAACCTGGCGAGCTATGAATTCCTGAACAAAAAAGACAGTCCCGCCACCGTCAACCCCAGCCTCTGGCGCCTGGCCCAGCTCAACACCCACGCCGGACTGTTCGAGGTGACACCAGGCCTGTACCAGGTGCGCGGCATGGACCTGGCCAACATGACCATCATCGAAGGCGACGATGGCCTGATCATCATCGACCCGCTCACCGCCGCTGAAACCGCCCGCGCCGCCCTCGACCTCTACTACCGGAACCGCCCGCACAAACCGGTGGTGGCGGTGATCTACAGCCACACCCACACCGACCATTTCGGTGGTGTACGCGGGGTGATCGACGAGGCCGACGTCAAGGCCGGCAAGGTCAAGGTACTGGCGCCTTCCGGGTTCATGGAACACGTGATGAGCGAGAACGTCTACGCCGGCAACGCCATGAGCCGCCGCGCCCAGTACCAGTTCGGCCTGTACCTGCCGCGCGGTGAACAGGGCCAGGTGGATGCAGCCATCGGCAAGGCCGTGGCCATCAGCGGCACCATCACCCTGATCCCGCCCACCGACCTGATCAGCCAGCCTTACGAGACCCGCCGCATCGCCGGAATCGACCTGGAGTTCCAGCTCACGCCTGGTACCGAAGCACCGTCGGAGATGAACCTGTACCTGCCCAAGTTCAAGGCCCTGGGCATTGCCGAAAACGCCTCGCAGACCATGCACAACATCCTCACCCCGCGCGGTGCCCAGGTGCGTGATGCCAAGGCCTGGTCGCAGTACCTGGATGCCAGCCTCGGGCGCTATGGCGACAAGACCGACGTGCTGTTCGGCCAGCACAACTGGCCGACCTGGGGCGCCGAATCGGTCCGTACCCTGCTGGCCGACCAGCGCGACATGTATGCCTTCCTCAACGACCGCACCCTGCACCTGCTCAACCAGGGCCTGACGCCCATGGAAATTGCCCAGAACATGCAAAAGCTGCCGGGAGAGCTACAGAACAAATGGTATACCCAGGGCTACTACGGCTCGCTCAGCCACAACTCACGGGCCGTGTACCAGCGCTACATGGGTTTCTACGACGGCAATCCGGCCAACCTCAACCCGCTGCCACCGGTGGAAAGCGCACGCCTGACCGTCGAGGCCATCGGCGGCGCCGATGCCGTACTGGGCAAGATCCGTGCTGCCATGGACAAAGGCGAGTACCGATGGGCGGCGCAACTGGGCAACCAATTGCTGTTTGCCGAGCCCGAGAACGCCGGCGCCCGTACCCTCCAGGCCGAAGCCCTGGACCAGTTGGGCTACCAGAGCGAGAACGCCAACTGGCGCAACATCTACCTGACCGGTGCCATGGAACTGCGTAACGGCGTTCCGAGAAACCCGGGCAGCTCGGTTTCAGTGGACATGGTGCGCGCGCTGACCCCGCAGATGTTCTTCGACTTCATGGCCGTGCGCGTGGATGTCGACAAAGCCGTGGGCCACGACATGAACCTCAACTGGCGCTTCAGTGAACCGGACCAGGCCTTCAACCTGACCTTGCGCAACGGCGTCCTGACCCATCGCGAAGGCCTCAACCCCAAGGCCGATGCGGGCCTGACCATGAGCAAGGCGACCCTGGAACAGATCAGCCTCAAGCAACTGGACTTCCCGACAGCCATGCAAAAAGGCCTGATCAAACTGGAAGGCAACGGGCAGAAATTTGCCGAGTTGCTGGGGACACTGGACACCTTCAGCCCGCAGTTCAACATCGTGACCCCCTGATACCCCTTGCGGGACATGGCGACTGCTGCGCAGCCGATCGCAGCCTCGTTTCCTCGGCAGCGGCTACAAATTGCCGGTGTAGCCGCTGGCGCCAGCCTGCGATCGACCGCGTAGCGGTCGTGGTTCAAGACAGTTACTCACACGGACACCGCTGTACAGCAAGAGCGCAGCGAATTGTGCTCTTGATCTTCTGCCCCGTTAACCAGAAGGGCCGAGCGGAGGTGTCGTGGAGGGGCTGGCGCGAAGCGCCTTCGGCCTTGGCCGAAGATGCGAAGCGTAGAGTGGCTTGCAACGCGTAGCTCGCATTGCCCCGTAGCGACACCGGAGCGAGGGGACCCGAAGCGCAGCGTAGGGCACCTAGTGGTGCAGGCGGTTCTGCCTACTTTTTCCAAAAAAAAAGTAGGGCGCCGTAAGGGCGCAAGGGTGACTCAGCACCCCCCCAGATAATGGATAAACACACACAGCCAAATCGCGGGGCAAGCCCACCCCTACCGGCCCAAGCCGGCGGGAGCGAACCGCCTTTGGGCCTGACAATGCCGAGGTCACTCTGCTGACCGGGTTGCGACTGCTGCGCAGCCGATCGCAGCCTCGTGCCTCGGCAGCGGCTACAGAACCCGGTGTAGCCGCTGGCGCCAGCCTGCGATCGACCGCGTAGCGGTCGTGGCTCAAGACAGTTGCTCCACCGGGTCTATCGGGCTGCGCCTACGCGATATTGCTTGGGTGTAATCCCGAACTGCTTGCGAAAGGCGCGTATGAAGTTGCTCGGCTGCCGATACCCCAAGCGCTCGGCAATCCGCTCGATCGGCTGGTCCCCCGCCGCCAGCCAGTGCCGGGCCAGTTGCAGGCTGTCCTTGCGGCCATCGTCGAACGCCCCGCCTTGCCACTGGCGCAACATGCTCTGGTGCAGAAAGGCATTCGCCCCGGGCAACGGCAGCTCCAGCGCCCGGGGCGCCAGGTGCAGGCTCAACCATTGCCCCTCGGCGGTGTCCACGCCCCAGTCGCGCAAGCACGCCCCCGCCGCTTGCTGCGCCAGCAACCGGACCTGGGTGAACATCTGCGCGGGGGGCCTGCCAGCACGCCGGGCGATGTTGCGCACCAGACTCAGCACAGCGGCATCGAGCATGTAGTGATGGGGTTGGTGCTGGAACTTGCGCACATGCAGTACCGCCTCGGGGTCCGAATCGTCCAGGGTGACCAGCACACAGTTGGTCACCCGCGGCAGGTAACGGATGAAGCACTCGAGGCTGGCACGCACCGTGGCGGCCGAGTCCAGCAGAATATTCAGGCCTTGCAAGGAACTGGTGGCCATGCCAGGCACCAGCTCACAACCAAAGGTCGGACCGGCACCCGCGACCTCGCACTCAAGCAGCAATTGCTCGACCTGCAACGCCGGTATCTGGCGATTTTCGTTGAGCCAGGCAGGGTCGATACCGGCCCGTTGCAACAACTGTTCGACAGGCAGGCCAAAGCCCTTGGCATGGGCAACCAAGGTGTAGGTAAAGGCACTGGAGACAAAGGCACAAGCAAGCATGGCATGTCACAAAAGTGAATCTGGCCTTGACTTATGCCAGCCACTAACCTATCGATCAAATGCATAATAAGTATCTGCAACATGCAAGAGGTGCATGGTGGACCTTCGACAACTGCGTCACTTCGTGGCCCTGGCCGATTACCGTGGTTTCGTGCGCGCCGCCGATGCCGTCAATCTCAGCCAACCGGCCTTCAGCCGCAGCATCCAGACCCTGGAGCGCGACCTTGACTGCACGCTGGTCGAGCGTGGCAGCCGCGAGTTCCGCCTTACGGGCCAAGGCCAACTGGTGCTGCAGCACGCCCGACGCCTGCTGGCTGGCAGCCAGACCCTGCACAGCGAACTGCTGCAGTACAACGGCCTTGAAGGCGGTGAGCTGAGCTTTGGCAGTGGCCCCTACCCGGCCCAATTGCTGGTGCCCGAGGCCCTGGCTCAGTTCATCAACGATCACCCGTTGATCCGCACGCGCTTTCACCTGGCAGACTGGGAGCAACTGGGCATCTGGCTCAAGGAACAGCAGATCGAATTCTTCGTTGCCGACTCGCGCTACTTTGTCGACGACCCACGCTACCAGGTACAACTGCTACGCCGTCGTCGCGGTCGATTCTTCTGCCGTGCCGGCCACCCCCTGGCCGACCTGGGCTCGCTCGCGCTCAGCGCCCTGCTCGACTACCCCGTCGCCGGTACGCGTATCCCGCCGATGATCCGCAAGATCCTCGCCCGCACCCAGGGTGTCGAGGACTTTGTCACCACGGTGGAGTGTGCCCAGTTCGATGCCATCCGCCGGGTGGTAGCACGCTCCGACGCCGTCGGCCTGGCCACCGAAGAGTCACTGGCGGAGTGGGTGGCGTCGGGCGAAATCAAACTGCTGAGCTTTACCGACATGGACACCCGCGAGGAAGACTTGCTGCTGCGCTATGGCATCGTCAGCCGCGCCGGCGACTCCCTGACACCGGCGGCGCGCGCTATGATCGACACGATCCTGCGCGTGGACCAGCAACTGCTCACGAGCCATCCATGACTCGACACCCTGCCTCACCGCCCAATGCCTTCTACGCCCCCACGCTGTTGCCGGCCATCGAAGAGCTGCAGGCCCGGAGCCTGCCTCTGGAACTGATCGAAGCGATATTTCGCCGCAGCCTGTTCGAGTTGCGCACGCCTTTTCTGCGCGTGCCGCTGGTGATGTCACGGCGCTTCTGGGCCCTGGCCCTGGCGCATACCGGCGACCCGCTGATCGGCCTGGCGGCAGGCCGGCGTTTTGTCTCCACGGCCACCAACGGCCTGACCTACCTGTTCGATGCGGCTGCCTCGCTTGACAGTGCCTGCAACTACTTTGTCGAATACTTTCCATTCTTCAACGGCCACTTTCGCGCCAGTATCGACCGTAGCGACCAGTGCATCACCCTGCGCCTGCACGATTGCGGCAGCCTCAAAGCCAGTGCGCCGATCAGCGACTATATCCTCACCAGCCTGCTCAGCATGTTGCGGCGCAAGCTGTTGGCCAGTGGCGTGGAGCAGGACCCGATCGTCGCCATCCGCCTGGCCCACCCACCGCCAGCCAACACGGTCGCGCACCCACAGGCGTGGCGAGCACCCGTGAGCTGGGGCCATGCCGAGCACGGCATCGAGCTGAACCCGCAGTTGTTCGGCCAGCCCTTGACGCCTGGCAACCAGGCCCTGGAACAGATGCTGGTGGATCTGCTGCAACAAACTTTGCACAACAGCCGCCCGACCCTGCTGGAGCTTGCCTGCGATCACCTCGCCGTACACCTGGCCGACAGCGAGCGCTGGACACGCTTCTGCCAGCGCCAGCACCTGCTCGAACGCACTGCAGCCCGGCGCCTGAAGGCGCTGGGCTGGAGCTTTACCGAGCTGGTGGATGAGTACCGCCGCTACCGTGCCGAAGATTTGCTCCGCGGCAGTGACCTTGAACGGGTGCAGATTGCCGACCAGCTCGGCTACAGCGACGTGCAGAGCTTTCACCGCGCCTGCCTGCGCTGGTTCGACTGCGCGCCCGGCACCTACCGGACGCGCTGAGCGGCGCTAGAGCACTTCAAACAGCCCGGCGGCACCCATGCCGCCGCCCACGCACATGCTCACCACCACGTACTTGACCCCACGGCGCCGGCCTTCGAGCAAGGCGTGGCCGACCATGCGCGCCCCACTCATACCGTACGGGTGACCAATGGAAATGGCACCGCCGTTGACGTTGAGCCGGGCCATGTCGATGCCCATGGCCTGGGCGCAATACAGCACCTGGCAGGCGAAGGCTTCGTTGATTTCCCACAGGCCGATGTCATCCACCGTCAGGCCGTGCTGGCGCAGCAGCTTGGGGATCGCCAGCACCGGGCCGATGCCCATCTCCTCCGGTGCCAGGCCCGCCACGGTGATGCCGCGGTACAGGCCCAGCGGCTGGATACCCAGTTGCGCGGCCAGGGTGCCACTCATCAGCACGCTGGCACTGGCACCGTCAGACAACTGGCTGGCGTTGCCGGCCGTGATGCAGCCGCCCTCGAGCACTGGCGCCAGGGCCTGCAAGTCGGCCAGGGTAGTCTGCGGACGGTTGCCTTCGTCGCGGGCCAGTTGGACCTCTTCGTGGCTGATGGCACCGGTGTGCTTGTCGACGATTTTCTTGCGCACTGTCACCGGCGCGATCTCTTCGGCGAACAGCCCTGCCGCCTGGGCTGCAGCGGTACGCTGCTGGGACTGCAGGCTATAGGCGTCCTGGGCTTCGCGGCTGATGCCGTAGCGCTTGGCGACGATCTCGGCCGTCTGCAGCATCGGCATGTAGGCGTGTTCGGCCATGCGTATCACGGTCTCGTCCATCTCGGTGCCTGCCGCCTTCATGTGCGCGTTCTGCACCAGGCTGATCTGCTCCTGGCCTGCGCCGATGGCGACTTGCATGCCATCGACCATGATCTGTTTGGCGGCGATGGCGATGGCCATCAACCCCGAGGCGCATTGACGATCGATGGTCTGGCCGCTGACCGACAACGGCAGGCCCGCCGCCAATGCCGACAGCCGCCCGAGGTTGGTGGAGGCAGTTCCGCTTTGCATCGCGGTGCCCATCACCAGGTCATCGATCTGCCCAGGTTCGATCGCTACCCGCTGCACGGCGGCACGAATGGCCACGGCGCTCATCGACGGCGACTTGAAATCGTTGAAGGCCCCGCGAAAGGCCTTGGCTATCGGTGTGCGGGCGGTCGAGACAATCACGGCATCTTGCATGGCAAAGCACTCCAGGGTCAGTCACACAGCAAACGGCCCAATGCCGCCCGCACAGGTTCAGGAATGGGCACAGGGCGATTGCTGGCGCGTTCGACGAAGACGTGGACAAACCGCCCCGCCGCGCATGCCTGCTGCTCCCCGGCCTTGAAAATGCCCAGTGCGTAATGCACTGAGCTGTTACCCAGCTTGCTGACCGCCACCCCCACCTCGATATGCTCGGGAAAGGCGATGGCGGCGAAGTAGTCGCAGCTGGAGCTGACCACATAGGCAATAACCTCGCCCTGGTGGATATCCAGGCCGCCAGCATCGATCAGGTAGGTGTTCACCGCACTGTCGAAAAAGCTGTAGTAGACGACGTTGTTGACGTGGCCATACACATCGTTGTCGTGCCAGCGCGTGCTGATCGGCTGGAAATGGCTGAACGCTTCGCGCAGCAGTGGGTTCATCACAGGTTCATCTCGATGGGCGGCCTTTGTACGGGTGGGTAAAGGCCTCGATGGCGTGGACCATGACGTCGAGACCTCCACATGGGTGTGGAAACGGTATCAAAAAGCGAAATCCGCCTCTGCCATGGCCATCAGGCAATCGGCACCGGCCAGCAGCGCCTCGCGATGAGCACCGGCCCGTGGCAGCACCCGACGCAGGTAGAAGTCCGCCGACTGCAGCTTGGCCTGGTAGAACGCCGCCTCATCGCTGCCGCCGACCAGGGCGGCACGGGCCTTGGTCGCCGCCTGCAGCCACAGGGCAGCCAACAGCACATAGGCCGAGTACGCGAGGAAATCCACCGACACCGCGCCGATTTCCTGAGGGTTGCGGGCGCACGCGGCCACTACCGAGTCGCCCAGCGCTCGCCACTGTTCCAACTGAGCCCGAACCCTGGCGGCCATCGCTGCCAGCACCGGGTCCTGCGCTGCCTGCTCAACCTGCGCAGCCAGTTCTTCGATCATGCCGTTGAGCTCGGCAGCGCCGTCGCCCAGCACCTTGCGCCGGATCAGGTCCAGCGCCTGGATACCATTGGTACCCTCGTACAGCTGGGTGATACGGCTGTCGCGCATCAATTGCTCCATGCCCCACTCACGAATGAATCCGTGACCGCCATACAGCTGCACCCCGAGGCTTGCGACCTCTTGGCCGACATCGGTGAAAAATGCTTTGACGATGGGAATCAACAAGGACGCACGCCGTGCAGCGGCCTTGCGCTCGGCCGGATCGCTGGCACCGTGCTCAAGGTCGAGCTGGCGGGCGGTGTAGGCGCCGAGCATGCGGCACCCCTCGCTGAGGGTTTTCTGGGTCAGCAGCATGCGTCGCACATCCGGGTGGACGATGATCGGGTCGGCCGGTTTGTCCGGCGCCACGGGGCCCGCCAACCCGCGCGACTGCAAACGCTCGCGGGCATAGGCCAGGCCACCCTGGAACGCCGCCTCGGCAATCCCCAGGCCCTGCAAGCCGACCTGGAAGCGCGCATCGTTCATCATGGTGAACATGCAGGCCAGGCCCTGGTTCGGCTCACCCACCAGCCAGCCGGTGGCGCCATCGAAATTCATCACGCAGGTGGATGCCCCCTTGAGGCCCATCTTGTGCTCCAGGGCGCCGCAACCCAGCGCATTGCCCTCACCCGGCCTGCCATCAGCCGCCAGCAGGCGCTTGGGCACCAGGAACAGGCTGATGCCCTTGACCCCGGGTGGCGCGTCGGGCAACCGGGCGAGCACCAGGTGAACAATGTTGTCGCTCAAGTCCTGATCGCCGCCGGTAATGAAAATCTTGCTGCCCTCTAGCCGGTAGCTGCCATCGGCCTGGGGCTGGGCCCGGGTGCGCAGCAGCGCCAGGTCGGTGCCGGCCTGGGGTTCGGTCAGGCACATGGTGCCGCTCCACGCGCCGCTGACCAGCTGCGCCAGATAGGCCCGCTTGAGTTCCGGACTGCCGTGCCGGTCCAGCGCCAGCACCGTGCCTTCGGTCAATCCCGAATAGGCCCGGAACGACAGCGACGCCCCCATCAGCATCTCGTGGAAGCTGGCCGAGACCATCTGCGGGAAACCCTGGCCCCCAAAGTCCAGCGGCCCGGTCATGCTCGCCCAGCCCTGCTCGACATACAGCCGATAGGCCTCGCCAAAGCCGTCCGGGGTGGTTACCTTGCCGTCCTGCAGCCGGCAGCCCTGCTCGTCGCTGTTACGGTTGAGCGGCGCCACCACCTGAGCGGCAAAGCGCGCCGCTTCTTCCAGCACGCCATCAATGGTTTCGCGGTCCAGGCCCTTACCCAGATGCTCGCAGTGCCCCTGCACATCGAACAGCTCATGAAGCACAAAGCGCATGTCACGCAGCGGTGCCTGGTAGCTCATACCCGGCCCTCCTGCACATCGGCAAAGCCCTTGCCTGCGGCTACCAGTCGAACAATCAGGGGCGCGGGTTTCCAGTGTTCACCAAGCATGCGCTGCAAGCGCTCCAGACGCTCCTGGATCGACGCCAGGCCCTGGCCATCGGCCCAAGCCATCGGCCCGCCGACGGCAGCCGGAAAACCGTAGCCATTGAGGTAGACCCGGTCGACGTCATGGCTGTTGGCGGCGATATGCTCTTGCAGGATCTTCGCGCCTTCATTGACCAGGGCCAGCAGGCAGCGCTCGATAATTTCCTGGTCGCTGATGACGCGCCGACGCAGCCCAAGGCCCTTGGCGATTTCTTCCACCAGGGCATCGACCTCGGCATCGTGCAGCGCTTCACGGCTGCCCTCGGCATAGCAGTAGAAACCGCGACCGGACTTCTGGCCAAAGCGGCCCAGGTCACACAGGGCGTTATCAATCTGCACCAGCGGACTGTCCATGCCCTGCCCGGCCAACTGGCGGGCACGCCATTCCAGGTCGATACCGACCACGTCGTACATGCGAAATGGCCCCATGGCGAAACCGAAGGCTTGCAGTGCCCCGTCCACCTGACGCGGCAAGGCGCCTTCGAGCAGCATCTTGCGCGCCTCGTCGACATAGGTCTTGAGCATGCGGTTGCCGATAAAACCATGGCAGTTGCCGGCCACCACCGCGACCTTGCCCAGGCGTTTGCCCAGGGCAAGTGCAGCGTCCAGCACGGCAGGCGCGGTGTGCGCACCGCGAACGACTTCAAGCAACTTCATGATGTGTGCTGGGCTGAAGAAATGCAGACCCAGTACATGATCGGGGCGCGAGGTGACCGCGGCGATGGCATCGATATCCAGGGCCGATGTGTTGCTCGCCAGAATCGCGCCGGGTTTCAGGGTGTTGTCCAGAACGCTGAAAATGCTTTGCTTGAGTTCGAGGTTCTCGTACACCGCCTCGATCACCAGATCGACATCGGCCAGTGCCGCATAGCTGTCCACCGCCTGGACCCGGGCCAGGTTTTCCTCGGCCTGGGCTTCGCTGATACGCCCCTTGACCACTTGCTGGGCCCAGGTGTCGGCGGCCACCTTCCGGCCTGCAGTGACCATCTGTGCATTGCTGTCGAGCCACAACACCGGGATGCCGGCACTGGCCAGACTGATCACGATACCCCGGCCCATGGTTCCGGCCCCAACCACTGCTGCCTGCTGCACATCGAATCCGTTACTCACACCTGGCACTCCCAATCAGAAAGAAGGATTGCCGACACCCTAAGCAGCTGCCTACTATTTGAGAAATTTCATTTTCATATGCCTGATATTGGTTAGATGAATATATCCAACTTCGATCTCAACCTGCTGCGCATCCTCGACGTACTCCTGCGCGAGCAAAACGTCTCGCGCGCCGCCGAGCGCCTGGCCCTCAGCCAACCCACCGTCAGCAACGCCCTGGCGCGCCTGCGCGAACTGCTCGACGACCCGTTGCTGGTGCGCGTTGGCCGGCGCATGCAGCCAACCCCTCGGGCCCTGGCACTGGAAGGCCCGATTCGTGCCGCCCTGTTGCAGATCGAGCAGACCCTCAGCGTGGGCGACAGCTTCGACCCGCTGCACAGCCGCCAGCACTTTCGCCTGGCCATGACCGACTTTGTCGAACAGCTGTGCATGCCCAGCTTGTTGTGCCAGTTGCAGGAACGAGCCCCCCATGTACGCCTGGACATGATGCCGCTGGCCCCGAGCCTGCCGGTGGATGCGCTGGACCGTGGCAGCCTCGACCTGCTGGTGGGGCGTTTCGACGAAATACCGGCGCGCTTTGCCCGTCATCACTGGCGCAGCGAAACCTTGCAGGTAGCAGTGAGGCGGGATCACCCACGGGTGCATGGCGCGCTCGACCTGGACACCTTTCTCGGGCTGCGGCACTTGTGGGTGTATGGCGGGCAGACACGCGGCATGGTCGATCAGTGGCTGGGCGAACAAGGACTGACGCGGCAGATCGTCTACACCACGCCCAACTACCTGCAGGCCGCCCACCTGGTGGCGGCGACGGACCTGTGCGTGGTCTTGCCCACCCAGGTGGCACGCCAGTTCGCGGCGCTGTTGCCACTGCAACTGTTCGACCTGCCCTTTGCGCTGGAGCCATTCGAGCTGGAAGTGGTGTACCTGGCCCAGCGCGGGCGCGAGCGGGCGCTGGAGTGGCTGGTGAACGAGATCCTCAGCGTTTGAGCCGATTGTTCCAGGCGCATACAGAAACCGACGTAGCCGCTGGCGACAGCCTGCGATCGAGCGCGCTGCGGTCGTGCTTCAAGACCATCGCACCTGCCTGGCGACTGCTGCGCAGCCGATCGCAGCCTCGTGCCTCGGCAGCGGCTACAGATGATCGCGCCAGCCTGCGATCGGCCGTGGTTCAAGTCAGTTGCGCTTACCACTATCGCAACGTCTGCAACCCCTGAAAACTCGGCATCATCACACACGCCGGACAACTGCGGTCCTTGGGCGGCGTCACCGTCAACACTGCATACACCACGATCACAACACTCAACAGCGGTACACAGTAGGCTCGAAGGCTTTTTATTTTCATTGTCGGCACTCCCGCAACCAGGCAAATGCAACACACCGGCCCCAGGCTGCCCCGAGGCCGGTCGCCACTCAACGCTCGTCGACTGTCACGATCTCGCGACGCTCGGCCATGCTCGCCGGCACCAGGTCTTCGTCGGTGAAGAACTGCTGGTACCACTCGCGCAGCTGGTACACGGGGCCGTCATTCTCGGCCAGTACCGGCTTGTCGATACGGATCTTGTGCTTCCAGATGTCCACGTCCTGGTAGAACGAGGCCCGGTTACCCATCACATACGCCTGGGCCACTTCGCGGTTCTGCTCCTCGCTCCAGCCCGGCACACGCTTGACCATGCAGCCAAAGCGCAGTTGGAAGCTGTCTGGCGTCACCGGCACATGACTGTTGAGCAGGATTGCATGCACCCGCACGTCGCCGAACATCGAACTCAGGTGAGTGAAGTGGGTGGCCGGGCCGTAGTAGGCCGACGGTGCGATCAGGTCACCCCCCAGGCGCTCGGAGTCACCATGGAAGATCTGCCGGCCAATATGGCCTTCGAAGACGTTGGCAAAGTACTTGGTCGGTGTGCCATGCACCGGGCCGAAGTGCTGGGCATCGACCAGGTTGTCGACCAGCTCGCGCGGGTTGGTCTCGATGAGCATGGTGTCGATGTTCCACTCATGAATCCAATCGTCGCTGTCCATCTCCTCCAGGTGCGGGATCACCACACCCTCTTTGGGTGGCCGGCCCTCGGGGTTGTTCCACACGAACAGCAGGTTGTTCTCTTCGCAGGTCAACCAACTGCGGGTCTTGGCCTTGGGCGGGATGCGTTTGCAGTACGGGATCTCCACGCACTTGCCGGTGGTGTCGTACTTCCAGTGGTGGAAGGGGCAGACCACGGTGTCGTTTTCGATGGTGCCCTGGGACAGGTCGGCGCCCATGTGCGGGCAATGGGCATCAAGAATGCTGATCTTGCCCTCGCTGTTGGCGAAGGCCACCAGGCGGGTGCCAAAGATGTTCAGGGTGTGCAGCTTGCCATCACGGTAGTCAGCAGCATCGCCCAGGCAGTGCCAGCCACGCGCATAGCGGTGGGTGCGCTGGGTATTCTCGATGCTCAGTTCAGCGAGTTTCGTCATGTTCTTGTTCTTCCTCTGGTGGAAACTCCGGGTAAGCCATACCGGACCAGGCAGCCGGCACATTCCCTACCCGACATCATTGAGCAGCCCTTGCGGGCAGCTCATCGTTCAAACGGACTAGATCGACAACCCCCCGCTACTGCCCGGCCCGACGCGCAGCCTCCGGGCCGAAGTCACGCGGGCTGAAACCGCCCTTGTTGAGCATGTAGCCGTTGCGCTGTTCGTTGATCAGGTTGAACGCCAGGTAGCTGCCGGCGTTGAGGTCGTGGTACAGGCCAACCCCGGCCTGGGGCACCTGGGATTCGTAGGCGTAGAAGTAGTTGACCATCGACGTGCGCCACAGCTCGCCACGGTTGTCGTAGTTGTCGGCCAGCATCGGGAACCAGGTGTCTTCGTCGATGTACAGCTTGCGCTTGCCGTACAAGTGGCGATAACCCGGCTTGAGGGTGCCTTCAAGCTCCCACACCCGATGACGCTCGTAGCGCATGGCCTCGGGGTTGATGTGCCCCGGCGTCAGCAGATCGGCGTACTTGAGGTTGGCCGCGTGCAGGCGGTAGGTGTTGTAGGGAATGAACATCTCGCGTTTGCCGACGATCTTCCAGTCGTAGCGCTGGCCCGAGCCGTTGAACAGACGCACCTCGTCCACGGTGATCGAACCACCGGAGCCCGGGAAGGCCATGTCGAAGCCATAGCCCGGCGACTGGCGTACCCGGCGGGTGCCCGGGTCGTAGCGCCAGCTCTGGCGCGGCTCGGTCTTGTCGTTCCAGAACTCTGTGCCGGTGTTGATCTCGCCCTTGTCACGCTGAGGCAGCAGGGTTTCGTTGAGGTAGAACGAGGAGTTGCCCACGGTGTCGCCGACCTTGCCCGGTTGCAGCGCCGGCGCCAGGTTGCGTGAATGCACCCGGCCCCAGTTGATGTTGCCGTCCTTGAGCACGTAGGCGTTGTCGGAGACGTATTCCTCGGTCCAGGCCCGCAGGGTGAAGGTGGAGGCGTTTTTCAGCAGTTCCAGGCCGCTGCGCGGCACCGGGAACGGCGTGCCACCGGTCTTGCCCACTACCCCTTCGCCGTCATCCACCAGGCGCGCGACACTGGCGTTCTCGCGGGTCGCCTCGCACACCGAGTCGGCAAAGCGGAAATCCCGGTGAGTGGGGTAGACCGGCATCTTGTAGGTCTGCGGGTACAGTTTGAACAGGGCCTTCTGCCCGTCGGACAGGTACTCGGTGTACTGGGCAAGGTTGGCGGAGGTAATCACGAACAGCGGCTTTTCGTCCGGGTACGGGTCAACCGGATGATTGCCGGTGCCCTTGAACTGCACCTGTGGCGGTACCCCCAACCACTTGCCGCTGTAGGGCGGAATGCTGCCATCGGCGTTGCCGCTCTTGTCGGCGCCAACACAGGTCAGCTCGCTGCCCAGGCGTGCGGCGTCTTCCGGGGCTGCTTGAACAGCACCCACACAGGCAGCGCCAAGCACTGCTGCCAGCAGCCAGCGCGGGCGATTGCCAGGGGCCTTGAAGTGGGATGGATTACGCTCGGTCATTGTTGTTCTCCGTGGTTTTCCGATAGCGGTGGCCCAGTATTGGCAGTGGGTCCAAGCCCGGACATCGTCTGCTCGGACTAACGCATTTTTACCCCACGGCCTTCACCACCGGCGGCAAGGCCCCGGGCGGCCCCAGGGCGACCACGCTGTTGAGCAAAATGCGCACCAGTTCGGTCTGGCGGCGCACGCCGGTCTTGGAGAAGATCGAGCGCAAATGCGCGCGCGCCGTGTTGCGGCGAATGTTCAACACCTCGGAGGCTTCCTCCAGCGACAGGCCGTTCGCCAGTTCCATGGCCAGGCCGGTTTCCGCCGGGGTCAGGTTGTACAGCTGCGCAGTCGCCAGGTTGCTGACCAACGACTTGCCCACCGCATCGCGCACATACACCACCACGGTCGGCTGGCCCTTGCCTTCGACCCATTCCTGGGACGGGATCAACTCCACCACCACCCCCAGGTTGACCTGCCCGGAAGGCCTTGAAATCGACAGCGCGGCGGCATTGCAATGGCCGACATCGCCCAGCCGTGCGCGCTGGAAGGCGTCGCGTACCAGGCGTGTGAGCTCGCGGTTGTCACTGGGATAAGTGGCCTCCAGGCGCCCGCCTACCAGTTTCAGGCCATCGTTGCTGTCGAGGATGTCCCGCGCTACCGGGTTGAGTTGCAGCACACTGCCGCTCTCATCGAGCACGATGGTGGCCACCGACAAGCGGCTGATGGCCTGGAAGTACAGGCTGCCCAACGACTCGCTGCGGTCCAGCTGCGCATGCAGGTGCAGGGCCCGACGCAAGTGCGGCAGCAACATCGCGCACAGTGCCCGCTCGCAATCGTTGAACCGGGGCTGGTCGCGGCGGCGGTTGATGCGGATACGCAGCTTGCCGCCGTCGGGCATGCTGATATCGGCGCCGAGCATCTGGAAGCAGCCGTAAGGCTGGCAGTACAACAGGTAGAACGAAGAGCCCAGCCACTCGGCTTCGCTCATCAGGTCGTCGATGGTGAACACCTGGTCCAGCGGCAGGTTATTGAAGGGCGTCGACTTGCTGTAATAGGCATAGTGCTGAATCTCACCGGCGCCGCTGACCTCCCCCACCGCCAGCATCGGCGACAGGTAGGGTTCATCCACTGCGCGCAGGATCAACGTGACGATATTGGCCTGGAACAACAGCTGCAGCTTGCGCAGCGACTCGGCCACCCGGCGGGTATCCAGGGCGCCATCGTACAGCTCGCCGATCAACTGCTCATACGTCTCCATGTCCAGCCCCATCTGCGCCAGAACCTGCGAATTGGACATACGGCTTTGCATAGGCACCCCCATGGCACTGCGTTGGAATTATTGTTGTTCTTGTTCGTAGCCGCTGCCGCCAGGCTGCGATCGGCCGCAAAGCGGCCGCACAACGTTCATGGCGACTGCTGCGCAGTCGATCGCAGCCTGGCGGCAGCGGCTACGACGTCAATGGCTTCCCTATCAGCCCGCTCCTGGCGACCAGTGGCCGGCCCTGGTTGAACCAGGCCGCCAGGGCCGGCAGCAGGAATATCGCACCGAGCACGTTGACCAGGAACATGAACGCCAACAGGATGCCCATGTCGGCCTGCAATTTGAGCGGCGCAAAGGCCCAGGTACCAACGCCGATGGCCATGGTCAAGGCCGTGAACACCGCCGCCGTACCCCGTTGGCACATGGCCCGGTAGAACGCCTCGCGCAACTCGGCGCCCTCGGCCATTTCATGCTGGATGCGCTCGTACAGGTAGATGCCGTAGTCAACCCCCACACCCACCCCAAGGGCCATGACCGGCAAGGTGGCGACCTTCAGGCCGATGCCGAGCATGGCCATCAGCGCATTGCACAGGATCGCCACCCCCCCCAGCGGCACCAGGATGCACAGCACTGCCCGCAGCGAGCGGAAGGTCAGCAGGCAGAACAACGCCACCGAACAGAACAGCGCCGCCAGCATGATGACCTCGGCATGCTTGACCGCCTCGTTGGACGCTGCCATCACCCCGACGTTGCCACCCGCCAGCTTGAAGGCCACCTCCGGCGCCTTGATCCTGGCAATGATGCGCTTGGCCTCGTTGACCACATGGAACACCGTCGCCCCTTCGTGATCATTGAGAAACACCAGGATCTGCATGCGTTGGCAGCCTTCGGTCACCAGTCCTGAATCCGGTGAATAGGCCAGCGAGCCCTGCTGCAGGCCCCGCGACGACCCCGGAATGGCCGACCAGCGCGGGTTGCCTTCGTTGTTGCCGGCGATCATCTCCTTGCCCATGCCGGCCACGCTCTGTACCGACTGCACCCCGGCCACCGCGCGCATCTGGAAGTCAAAGGCCTCCACGGCGCGCATCACCTGCGGATTGAGGCACGCCTCGGTGCCGGCGTTGGTCTGCACGAACACCGACAGCACATCCAGGCCGATGGAATAGCTGCTGATGATGCGCTGGTTGTCCTGGTTGTAGCGCGAATCGGCGCGCAACTCCGGCGCTCCCACTCCGATATCACCGACCTCCAGCTGGCGCGCCTTGAGCACGCCGGCGCCCAGCAGCACCAGGCTGACCACGAACACCGCCAGCGCCGGCCGTGGCTCGGCCAGGGACGACAGGCGCCACCACAGCGCGTGCCGACGGGTCTGTACAGTGGCTGTGCGCTTGGGGGATGGCAGTTTCAACCCGGCCAGGATCAGCGGCAGGAGCATTTTGTTGGTGACAATCATCAGCATCACGCCGATGCAGGCGGTCACGCCCAGTTCATGAACGATGGGAATATCGATCAGCATGATCACGGCAAAGCCCAGGGCGTTCATCAGCAATGCCAGGGCGCCGGGAATGAAGATCGCACAGAACGCCTTGTGCGCCGCCTGGTGCGAGCCGCTGCCGGCCAGCACCTCCTGGCGCCAGGCATTGCTCATCTGCACCGCGTGGGAAACCCCGATGGAGAAAATCAGAAACGGCACCAGCACCGACATCGGGTCGATGCCCAGGCCCAGCAACGGCAGCAGCCCGAGCAGCCACACCACCGGCAGCAGCGCCACCACCAGGGCCACCAGGGTCAGGGCCAGGGAACGGGTGTACAGCCACAACAGCGCGGCGGTGATCACAAAGGCCACGGCAAAGAACATCAGCACCGTGTTCAGCCCCTCGACCACATCGCCCACCAGCTTGGCAAAGCCCACCACGTTGATGTCGATGGTGTCACTGTTGTAGCGGGCCCGGATGTCTTCCAGGCGCTGGGCAATCTCCACATACGACACCGGCTGGCCGGTCTTGGGATCGGTGTCCTGCAGGTCGGCGCGCACCAGCGCCGAGCGCTGGTCGTTGGCCAATAGCCTTCCGACCTGCCCCGCGCGGGCGGCGTTACTGCGCACCTTGGCCAGGTCCTCGGCGGTGCCGGCGTACTGCGGCGGCACCACCAGATCACCCACGTAGCCCTCTTCGGTGATTTCCACATAGCGCACGTTGGGGGTGAACAGCGAGGTCACGCTGGGACGGCTGACACCGGAAATGAAGAACACATCGTCGGTGACCTTCTGCAGCACCTCGAGAAACTCAGGGTTGTAGATATCGCCCTCGCCTTTCCAATGCACATTCACCAGCAAGCGGTTGGCGCCGGTGAACACCCGGCTGAAGTCGAGGAAGTTGAGCATGTACTCATGGCGCACCGGAATCTGTTTGTTGAAGCCGGGGTCCAGACGCACCTGGGTAGCGCTGTAGCCCAGGCCCAGGCTGAGCAGCAGGAACAGTGCCAGCCAGGCACGGCGGTGGTTGAGCAACAGATCGGCGCAGCCCTGCACGCAGCGCTGCAGCCGGGAAGTAGTCGAAGTCATGGAAAACTCACTGTACATGGGCGGCAAGGCCGCTATCCGGTCCCTGGGAAACACCGCGCTCACCGGCCACCAGCAGGTGCCGGGCATTGAGGGCCACGGCCGAGGTCAAGGTCCCCAGGCCGCTGCGTCGAGTGCTGTCGAGCAGTTGCCCCTGCGCATCGAGGTGGACCAGCTGACTGCCGGCGCCCACCAGCACCACCCCGGCCTCGCCCGGCAGACGCGCATGACCGTAGATCGGCTGGGCACTGTCGAGCTCGACATGTTGCCAGCGCTCGCCAAAATCCTCGGTGCGGAACACCTGGCCACGCATGCCATAGGCTAACCAGTGCGAACCCGAGAGGCTGACCACGCCAAACAAGGAACCGTTGTAGAACGCCGGCAGCTGCTGCCAGGTAGCCCCGCCATCGTCCGAGCGCAACACCAGGCCCTGCTCGCCCACCAGCATGCGCCGGCCCTGGCGGTCGCCGTCCATGCCGTTGAAGTGCGCGCCATCGCCCGGCAACTCGCGTGCCTGCCAATGCTGGCCGGCATCGCTGGACTCCAGGTACTTGCCGTAGCTGCCGTAAGCCACGACCTGCTGGCCGTCGCCACTCCAGACGCCCAGCAAGGGCTCGCCCAGCTCGGCGTCATAACGGCTTTCCTGCCAGCTGTTGCCACTGTCGTCCGAGCGCAGGATCCAGCCGTCGTGACCGACCGCCACCAGCACCTCGGGGCTCAGAGCGATCAGCCCGGTAAGAGTCGCCTCGCGTTCGGCCGAAACCCGTGCGGCCTGCCACGAACGGCCACTGTCGAGACTGCTGAGCAATGTACCGCGCTCGCCTGCCGCCAGCAGTTGCGGGCCGTTGATCAACAGGGCATTGACCTGCACCCGGTCGACCTGCAACTGAGTCGCGGCCAGCGGGACGGGATTGCGTGGGGCGAAGGCAAAAGCCACGGCGGCCAGGATCACGCCGCTGACAGCGTATCCGATCAGCTGGCGCATACCGGGCTCCGGGAATTGAGTCGTGAAGGGAGGCACATGGGGCGTTGATCCTGTTGTTATTGTTGACAGGATCATCAGCTCGCCCCACGCACCCAACATCGTCCAAATGGCTTAGTCAGTCCAGCTCGAACAGCCCTGCCGCGCCCATGCCACCACCAATGCACATGGCCACCACCACATAGCGCGCGCCGCGACGACGGCCTTCGAGCAAGGCATGACCGACCATGCGCGCCCCCGACATACCGAACGGATGGCCGATGGCAATGGCGCCACCGTTGACGTTCAAGCGCTCAGGCGGGATGCCAAGGGCGTCACGGCAATGCAGCACCTGGCAGGCGAACGCCTCGTTGATTTCCCACAGGCCGATGTCGGCCACCGTCAGGCCAAAGCGCTTGAGCAACTTGGGTACCGCCAGCACCGGGCCGATGCCCATTTCCTCCGGTGCGCAGCCGGCCACGGCGATCCCGCGGTAGATACCCAGCGGCGTCAGCCCCCGACGGCGAGCTTCGGCGCGACTCATCAGCAGGCTGGCAGCGGCACCATCGGAAAACTGCGAAGCATTGCCGGCAGTGACAAACTCGCCCTGTTCGACCCACTGGCCGTCCTTCCACACCGGTTTGAGCGCAGCCAGGTCTTCCAGGCGGGTGCTCGGGCGATTGCATTCATCGCGGTCGACCCAGATCGACTCATGACCGGCCGGTTTGCCTTCTTTGTCCAGCAGTAGCTTGTTGACCGTCAAACCGACGATCTCATCATCGAACAGCCCGGTCTGCTGCGCTGCCGCCGTGCGTTGCTGGCTCTGCAGGCTGTACTCATCCTGGGCGGCGCGGCTGATGTTGTAGCGCCGCGAGACAATCTCGGCAGTCTCGATCATCGGGATATAAGCACTGGGCATCACCTCCAGCACCGCCTCGGAGCGGGCCCGGTAGCTGTTCTTGTGCTTGGTCTGGGTCAGCGACAGCGACTCCACGCCGCCGCCAATGGCGACGTTCATCTCACCGGCCAGGATGCCCTTGGCGGCCACGCCGATACTCATCAGGCCCGAGGCGCACATGCGGTCCAGGGCCATGCCCGGCACGCTGTTGGGCAAGCCGGCGGTATAGGCACACAAGCGCCCGATGTTGTAGCCCTGGGTGCCCTGCTGCACCGCGGCGCCCATGATCACATCCTCGACGGCATCGGCCTCGATCCCGGCGCGCTCAAGCACCGCGCGCACCACATGGCCACCCAGTACCGGTGCCTCGGTGTCGTTGAACGAACCCCGAAAGGATTTGGCCAGCGCCGTACGGGCAGTGGCGACGATAACTACTTCTTGCTGGTCCATGGATGGGTTCACTCGCTGACTGGGTTGAAGGTGTAGCGGCTGATGGTGTCGACCACACAGCCGGGGCGCCCCTGGCCCTCGATCTCAACGCTCACGCGCACCACTTGCTGCACGGCGGTACCGACGGCCTCACTGCGCAGCACTTCAGCGCGCCCTCGCACTCGCGAACCCACCGGCACCGGCGCGGGGAAGCGCACCCGATCGCAGCCGTAGTTCACGCCCATGGCCAGGTTGTCGACGCGCATCAACTGCGGCAGAAACAGATTGGCCAGGGCCTGGGTCAGGTAGCCGTGGGCGATACAGGTGCCAAACGGACCGCTGGCGGCGCGTTCGGGATCGACATGAATCCACTGGTGATCGCCCGTGGCCTCGGCGAACAGGTTGATTCGTTCCTGGCTGATGGTCAGCCATTCGGTGCAGCCCAGGTCCATGCCCTGGGCATCGAGCAGCGCCTGGGCGCTGGTGAATACATGGGTCATCGGCGTGGCCTCAGGCTTGTTGGGAACTGACCGACAACACTTCGCCGACCATATAGGAGGCATAGTCGCTGGCCAGGAACATCATCACATTGGCCACCTCCCAGACCTCGGCGGCGCGGCCAAAGGCCTCGCGCCCGGCAAGGTTGGCCAGCAGCTCTTCGCTGGAAGCCTTCTTGAGGAAGTCATGCAGGGCAATCGACGGCGACACGGCATTGATGCGCACGCCGAACTCGGCGGCTTCCAGCGCACTGCAACGGGTCAGCGCCATGACCCCGGCCTTGGCGGCGGCGTAATGGGCCTGCTCCTTCTGCGCGCGCCAGCCGAGCACGGATGCATTGTTGACGATCACCCCGGTACCACGTGGCTGCATATGCGCGAGCATCGCGCGCGTCATGCGGAAAGTGCCGGTGAGGGTCACATCGAGCACCTTGGACCACTCTTGGTCGGTCATCTCGACTACCCGCTTCTGCCCGCCCAAGCCTGCGTTATTGATCAACACATCGACCCCGCGCAGCGCATTATCGGCACTGGCCACCAGGGCCTGGACCTGCTCCTCGCACGTTACGTCGCACAACTGGCCGTACACGGCCTGCAGACCGGTTTCGGCCTTGAGCCGTTCGACCGCCTCCTCCAGCCGGCGTGGGTGAACATCAGAAATCATCAACGCCCGGCAGCCCTCCTCGGCGCTGCGCCGGGCGGCGGCATAGCCGATACCGGCGCCGGCGGCGGCAGTGATCAGCACAGACTTGCCGGCCAGCAACTGGTGGCCGGGCACATAAGGGGGAGCTTGTTTCACAGCGGTAATCTCCAGGGGGCACTAAACGCAGACAGGTATAAAGCCTTGCCCTGGAGGGAGCATCGTCAAAACGGGGTATGGGTTGGCGGGTCGAACGCATCGCGGGGCAAACCCGCTCCCACCCGTAGGAGCGGGCTTGCCCCGCGAGAGGCCGATCCAGCCAGCCCATCAGAAATTGCCAAATCACCGCCGTTTTGCGACCGATCGCGGATAACTCCGCTCCCCCAGAGATTGCGCAAACACCGCAGGCCAGCAAGAGCGCAGCGAATTGTGCTCTTGCTCTTGCTCTGCTCTTGCTTTTGCTTTTGATCTTCCGGCCCCGTTAACCAGAAGGGCCGAACGGAGGTGTGGTGGAGGGGCTAGCGCGCAGCGCCTTCGGCGAATGCCGAAGATGCGAAGCGTAGCGTTGCTTGCAACGCGTAGCTCGCAATGCCCCGTAGCGACACCGCAGTGAGGGGACCCGAAGCGCAGCGCAGGGCCCCTGGTGGGGCAAGAATTTTTTGCTTACTTTTTTTTCGACTGAAAAAAAGTAAGGCGCCGTAAGGGCGCAAAGGTGACTGCGCATCACCCCAAATAACGGATCAACACACAAAACTGAATCGCGGAAAAAGCCCGCGCCTACCGAACCGGGCTAGCCAGCACCAAGTCCCAGGACCTATCCTACGCAACCTGTCGACCTCAGTAACTTGCCGGGGGAAAGACTTCACACTAGGCTCGCTCGGTCACTGAATATTTCGGTGATCGGGTTTGGCGACCCGGACAAGTTAATACATCCCCATGGCATCTTTTCATGGTGGCTGTGCGCGGGAGGGCTTCGGCCCTGCCGGGTTCCTAACTTACCGGTTCGCCAACCCGCGCACAGCTGCCACCCAATTTGTTTGGCGACGATGGCGTGGTAGCTCCATAAGTTAGGAGTTGACCATGAAAAAGCTCGTCCCCGCCCCCCCGCCTCTACACCTCGCCAAAACTGTTGAAACCAGCGTCGACAGTTGCCCGGAACACCCTCCACTTTTCAGCGTCCGCGCAGGCGTCAGTGCCGAAGATGCACTGGTACATGCCTTGCTGTACCTCAGATGCGCCAGCACCACCATCGCCCAGGCGGTGCAGCACACCAGCGAAGCAGGTCGTGGGTTTGCGTGGTCGACCCAACATTCGGTGGAAATGGCCAGAGCCTTGATCGATGCCTTGCTCGACGGCATCGAGCAGCACCAGGAAGTCAAAGCATAATCGCGGGGCAAGCCTGTTCCCACCCGTAGGAACGGGCTTGCCCCGCGAGAGGCCGATCCAGCCAGCCCATCAGAAATTGCCAAATCACCGCCGTTTTGCGACCGATTGCGGATAACTCCGCTCCCCCAGAGATTGCGCAAACACCGCAGGCCAGCAAGAGCGCAGCGAATTGTGCTCTTGATCTTGATCTTGATCTTGATCTTGATCTTG
>NZ_AUED01000025.1 GCF_000425805.1 Pseudomonas vranovensis DSM 16006 | reverse complement strand
CTTGGCAAAGTACGCGGCGGCCTTTTTTAAGATGTCTCGCTCCTCCGTCACCCGTTTTAGCTCAGCACGTAGACGGCGAAGCTCAGCACTCTGATCGTCCTCTTGGACACGCTGCTCCTGGGGTTTGGTGTAACGCTTAATCCAGGCATACAGGCTGTGCACGGACACACCCAATCGCGCAGCCACCTCCGAGACAGGAAGCTGCTTTTCGGTCACTTGGTTGACCGCCTGGATTTTGAATTCTTCGGGATAACGCTGGTTGCTCATGGCACCTCCTAATGGGCCTCATTTTAAGGCTTGGAGGTGTCTACGAAACTAGGGGCGATTCATCGTTTTAATCGAGGTTTCAGAGCGTGTTTGTTTCAGATCCGCAGGAAGAGGTCATCACTCTTATAGGCAAGGTCGACCCAAGCTACAAAAGCTGGCCTAGAGTTGATACCAGCGAGATATTCTTCCACGTGCACACTAAACAGCGAGGGGAATCGAAGCGGACCTTCGGCGTAGTACTGCTCGCGACACCGCGAGCGCTTTTGGATTTTCTGGAATGCTGTGAACGGGATGTGCAAATACGAATTGAGCAAATTTTTATCTCAACCCCTCCTCACGCTAACCGGTCTAGGCACTGGCGTACCGAAGCACTCATCAAACTTGAGGTCGGCTTCGATGAAAATGAAGTGCCAAACTCGATCATCTACCACACGATTGATGAAACCTACTATGAGGATCGTGTGTACGGAAGGCGTAAAGACCAGGGTCAACCAACCTTGAAAACAGTATACAATGCGCGTTCTAGACGCTCGCCTACCCAAGGAAAAAACAAACAATCGTTAGTCATCTAACCAGCGACGTTAGAATAGAGAACACCGAGGTTTCCTAAGCCGTCGCGAACAGATTTTGCAAGTTGCTACGCAAGTGCTGGGAAAGCGCATGCTGGCTGAGTCTTGGCTCATTTAGCCAGCGCTTGGACTAGACCACCGCATGCCGTGCAGCGTGCTGGTCACTCAATCAGAATACGTGCAAGTGAGGGGTTTTCTGCATCGCCTCGAGCACGGTGTCTATATCTGAGAGAAGATTAAATGCAGACCTCGTTCATTTAGTCCAAGTGTGGCGATCAGAAATTTTGAGGCCATCATTATTACTAGGCTGGCTCTGGTCGATTTCAACCTCAGAATACTGTTCACATACATGGACTGAACGTGTGGATCGAGATGTTGCGGCCTGAAGATCCTTCCATGCACATGACGTTACTGTCATAACTTTAACCCACTGAGAAAGATGACGATGGCCTCTTCAATGCGATGCTGTTGTTCATCTTGGGGCGGTGTTTGCATAAGGCCAAGGAGGCAGCGCAATTGGAAGTCGCCAGTCAGCGCATCGAGAAACAGTACGGCACGGGTTTGCGCATCGCCCGCCTGCACGATTCCGGCCTTCTCGGCCCACTCGAAGTATTCGCGCAAGCAACTATAGGCGGCTCCCGGTGCGGCTTCGAAAAATGCACGGGCCGCTTCCGGTGCTCGCAATGCCTCGGCTACGATCAACCGATGCATGGCTATTGTCCGCGGCGAAAGAATTACTCCAAGGAACGTTTCGGCTATTGTGCGCAATGCTTCCGGAAGCGGTTTGCGGCTGAGGTCCATATGCGTGAGCGGGTTTACGATCTGCTCGCATAGGCGGGCGATAATCGCCGCAAATAAGCCATCCTTGTCGCCAAAGTAGGCATATACGGTACGTTTGGACCCACCGATGCGAGCGATGATTGCATCCATGCTCACCCCGGCATACCCCTCTTCCAGGAACATTTCCGTCGCCGTTGCGAGAATCCCCTCCCTCTTTTCGGCTTGCCGCTTACTTTCCAACCGCTCGCTCAAGAAGCACCTCTTCCTTTCGATTCGACTTCGTTCCGCGCATAGCCTACATGCCCCGCGGGAGGCGTTCCACATGCGCAACACAATCGCATATCAACCCTGATTTTTTATTCTAAATACGTCTTATCGGCGCCATTGACATGGGGAAATGACAATGGGAATCTTCGAACAGCAAAAGGGTACGGTACGGTACCGTTCACATAATCCTTGAAGAATAATAACAGCGAGGTATGGATCATGCGTTTTGTCAGTTTTGCCGAGGGTGCTATCAACGGACTGGCCGTGGACACCCCAAACGGCCTGCGTGGCCTCACCGAAAATCTGCCTGGCTATCCGGGCTCACTGTTCGAGCTGCTGGGACGCGGCGCCCAGGCCCTGCAACACGCGCACCGCCAGCTAAGCGAAGCGCCTCTGCTCGACGCTTCCCTTATCCGCTATCTACCGCCGATCGAGCGACCGGGTAAAATCGTCTGTGTCGGCCTGAACTACGCGGATCACACCAAAGAAAGTCCCTACGAGCAGCCGGACTACCCCACCTTCTTCCCCCGCTTCTCCACGACCCTAATTGGCCACGGCGAAGCCATTGTGCGCCCGCTGGCTTCCGAGCAACTGGATTACGAAGGCGAACTGGCGGTGATCATCGGCAAGCGCGGCCGCCACATATCCCGGGAACATGCCTTGGCGCATGTTGCCGGGTACTCCATCTTCAACGAAGCCTCGGTGCGCGATTACCAGTTCAAGTCTCCGCAATGGACCATTGGCAAGAACTTCGATGCTACCGGCGCTTTCGGCCCGGCCTTCGTCAGCGCTGATGAACTGCCGGCCGGCGCCCGTGGCCTGGCGCTGACCACACGCCTGAACGGCAAGGTCGAACAGCAAGGCAACACCGCCGACATGGTCTTTGATGTCGCGCAACTCATCGCTGTGCTCAGTGAAGCCGTCACCCTCGAACCTGGCGATGTCATCGTCACCGGAACCCCGGCCGGTATCGGCTGGGCTCGTCGCCCAATGCTGTTCATGCAGCCTGGTGATGTCTGCACCGTGGAGATCGAAGGCCTGGGTACCTTGAGCAATTCGATCGCCGCCGAGACGCCGACCGCCTGAGACGGCGCCCTGCTCATTAGTCGAAAACCCGTTCGCCTTTAACAGGCGGGAGCGATCCCGGCTGCCTGCGCCCGGACCGATTTAGGTTCGCGCAGGCGGCTGCCTGGAAAACGCACCCGCGTCAGCGAATGCCCAAACCCATCGTCGGCCCTGGGCTGAGGAGACGCAGCCATGCTGCACATCAAAGACATCAACCACGTGGTCTACCGGCATGCCGATATCGACCTGCTTGAACGCTTCCTGCTCGATTTCGGCCTGACTGTAAGCCATCGGACCGAACAACGTCTTTACCTGCGCGGCACCGGTACGCTGCCATATGTCTACATCGCCGAGCGCGCCGACACACCGTCTCTGGGTGCCATCGCTTTTGCCGTTGAATCCTTTGCCGACCTGCACGTTGCCGAACGCTTGCCAGGTGCTTCAGCAATCCAGGCGCTGAAGCACCCCGGCGGTGGTCATTGCGTGGTGTTACAGGATCCATCCGGACGGCGCATTGAACTGGTGCACGGTATCCAGCCGGTCGAAGCACTGGCGCAACGCTCGGCGCTGGTACTCAATTCGGCGGTTGAGAAACGCCGCTTTGGCGACGTACAACGGCCCGGCAAGGGACCGGCAAAGGTCATGCGTCTGGGGCATGTCGCCATCGGCGTCGCCGACATGCCCAGCATGATCGGCTGGTACCGCAACGTGCTGGGCATGCTGCCCTCCGACCTGATCGTCGAAGGTGACGAGCAGGATTGCCCATCGGCTGCGTTCCTGCGCCTGAACCGCGGCAGCAACTGGACCGACCACCACACCATTGCGCTTTTCCAGGCCAATCGTGACGTGGTTCATCATGCCTCATTCGAGGTACAGGATTTCGATGCCCAGTGTCTGGGCCACGAGTGGATGGACGACCAGGGCTGGACGCCATTTTGGGGTGTCGGGCGCCATGTACTCGGCAGCCAGATATTCGATTACTGGCGCGACCCGTCGGGCAACCTCATCGAACACTTCACCGACGGCGATCTGTTCAATCACACCTCCCCGATGAACTGCACCCAGGCCTGTGACTCCAGTCTTTACCAGTGGGGCCCGCCCATGTCGGTGGAGTACTTCCTCGGTGGCAGCAATGAAAGCCAAACCGTCACCCCGCGTTCGCTGGTTGAGCGCCGGCGCCACACCCGCTGACCGCTACAGGAGCCCAGCGCAATGAAAGAAACATTGTCCAACCAAGGACTCGACCTGCTGTTTCGCGATGCCCGCAGCCAGAACGGATGGCTCGACAAAGCCGTCGACGACGACACCTTGCGCGCCATCTACGACCTGGTGCGCTGGGGCCCGACCAGTACCAACGGTTGCCCGGCGCGCATCGTCTTCCTGCGTAGCGCCGAGGCCAAGGCGCGCCTGCTGCCCTCACTGGCGGCGGGCAACGTAGATAAAACCCTGCAGGCGCCGGTGACGGCGATTATCGGTTACGACGCCAACTTTCATGAGCAGCTCCCGCGGCTGTTTCCGCACAACCCTGGCATGCGCGATTGGTACGCCGCGCAGCCACATGTGATCGATTCAGCCGCACTGCGCAACAGTTCACTGCAGGGCGGCTACTTCATTCTCGCCGCGCGGGCACTGGGTCTAGATTGTGGGCCAATGTCCGGCTTCGACCACAAGCGCGTCGACGCCGAATTCTTCGCAGGCAGCACCCGCTTCCCCGGCCAGCAAGTGAAAACCAATTTCCTCTGCAACCTCGGCTATGGCGACCCCTCGAAACTGTTCCCGCGCAGCCCGCGCCTGAGCTTCGAAGAGAGCTGTGCCTTGCTGTAGAGACTCCGAACTGCCGAACGCCAAGCGCGCAACGCCGTACACAACAAAAACAAGGAGAAAACCATGCGGCACAACCACCCGACCTTCCCTTCCACATATCGGCTCAATCGCTGACGGAGACGCAACCATGCAGAACATTTCGAAATGGCATGTGCTCGTCGGCGGTTTCCTTGCCTATCTGTTCGACGCGATGGAAATCATCCTGCTGACCATCGCCTTGCCGGTGATCCAGCAGGACTTGGCGCTGTCCATAGGCCAGGCCGGCATGCTCGCCTCGGCGACATTGCTGGGCATCGGTTTCAGCAGCATCACCACCGGCTGGTACTCGGACAATTTTGGCCGGCGCAAGGCGCTTTTACTCTCGTTGGTGAGCTTTGGCGCACTGACCATGGCCGTGGCATCCACCCATAACTGGTACTTGCTACTGCTGTTGCGCTTTTTCTCGGGCCTGGGCCTGGGTGGCGTGTGGGGCATTGTCTCGGCCTATATCGCCGAGACCTGGCCTGTACACCAACGCGCCCGGGCCACCGGTTTCGTACTCAGTTCGTTTCCGGTGGGCGCGGCAATCGCGGCGATGGCTGGCAAGGCATTCCTGCCGGACTGGCAGCTGCTGTTCCTTGCAGCGGGCATCTCGACACTTATTCCTGTGCTCTACCTTTGGCTATTCGTACCAGAGTCACCTGAATGGAAAGCCCAGAAAGCTATCGCTGCGACCTGCACGGATGTACCCATTAATGCCTCGGTTCGTGAAATTTTCGCTCCAAGCCTGCTGCGCGTGACACTGCTAGGTACTGCTGCGGCAAGCTGTTCGGTGATCGGCTTCTGGGGCGCCAGCACCTGGCTACCAACCTATCTGGTACACGAGCGTGGGTTGGCAATCGGCATGATGGCGCATTTCATGACCATCCTGAATATTGGTGCGTTCATCGGCATCAACGCCTTCGGGCTGTTTGCTGACCGCATCGGCAAGCGCAATGCCACATTGCTGTCGCTCTTGGGCAGCTCAGTGATGCTGGCGATCTACGCACTTACCACCGACAACCAGGTACTGTTCTGGCTAGGCCCGGTGTACGCCTTCTTCTATGCCTTTGCCAGCCTGTTCGCTTCCTATTTCAGTACCCTCTATCCCGTGCGTGTACGTACCATCGGTGCCGGTTTTTGCTTCAACTTCGGTCGCGGCCTTGCCGCCTTCGCACCACTGCTGCTCAGCGGTATAGCCATCCACCACAGCCTGGCGCTCGGCTTGCTGGTCTGCGCCGGATTCTTCGCCGCCGGCATGCTGATCATGTTCTTCATGCCCCATGCCGAAGCACCATTGGACCACCCCGCAAACCCGTTGAAACCGGCGCAATCCGCCACTTCCTGAATACCCGTCACTACATCGCAGCCTCGCTACCCGGCATTTGACCTGCCGGATCGGGACTGCTCGCCTGGAGAAAACCGATGATTACCTTACAGCACTACATCAATGGCCAACGCCGCGAAAGCCGCAGTGGGCGCTTCAACGAAGTACGCAACCCGGCCACAGGACAGTTGAGCGCGCGGGTTGCGCTGGCCAGCGCCGAGGAGCTGAACGAAGCGGTTGCCGCCGCCAAGGCCGCCTTCCCGGCATGGTCGGCAACCACGCCGCTGCGTCGCGCTCGGGTCCTGAGCCGCTTCAAAGAGTTGCTGGAACAGAATGCCGAACGACTCGCTGCGATTATCAGCGCTGAACACGGCAAGGTGCATTCCGATGCCATGGGCGAGGTCGTGCGCGGCCTGGAGGTGGTGGAGTTCGCCTGCGGCGCCCCGCACCTGCTCAAGGGCGAAGTTACCGAAAATATTGGTAGTCACATCGACTCGCACGCGATGCGCCAGGCACTTGGTGTAGTCGCCGGGATTACCCCGTTCAACTTCCCGGCGATGGTCGCCCTGTGGATGTTCCCGGTGGCCCTGGCCTGCGGTAATACCTTTGTCCTCAAACCGTCCGAGCGCGATCCGTCAGCGGCGTTGCTGCTTGCCGAACTGCTGTCCGAGGCCGGCTTGCCCGACGGTGTATTCAACGTGGTCAACGGTGACAAGGAGGCAGTCGACGCCATCCTTGCGCACCCGGACGTGCAAGCGGTCAGCTTCGTCGGCTCCACGCCCATTGCCCGGTACATCTATGCCACTGGCGCGGCCAATGGCAAGCGTGTGCAGGCGCTCGGCGGCGCGAAAAACCATATGGTGGTGATGCCAGACGCCGACCTCGACAAGGCTGTCGACGCCTTGATGGGCGCGGCCTATGGCGCCGCGGGTGAACGCTGCATGGCGATCTCGGTTGCTGTCGCGGTGGGCGATGAGACCGCCGATGCATTGATCGAGCGCCTCGCACCGCGAGTACGCGCACTGCAGATAGGTCCCGGCACCGACCCGCAGGCAGAAATGGGTCCGTTGATCAGTCGCGAACACCTGGAGCGCGTACGTGGCTATGTCGCCAGCGGGGTCGAGGAAGGCGCGACGCTGGTGGTAGACGGCCGCGATTTTCGCATGCAACAACCCGGCTACGAGAACGGTTTCTACCTCGGCGGTAGCCTGTTCGACGACGTTGCCTCTCACATGCGTATCTATCAGGAGGAGATTTTTGGCCCCGTGCTCGGTGTGGTCAGGGTTCAGAGCTACCAGGAGGCGGTGGCCCTGATCAATGCACACCAGTACGCCAACGGCACCGCCATCTTCACGCGCGATGGCGATTCGGCACGCATGTTCGGTCACGAGATCCAGGTCGGCATGGTCGGCATCAACGTGCCCATCCCGGTGCCCATGGCCTTCCACAGCTTCGGCGGCTGGAAAAACTCGCTGTTCGGTGACCACCACATGCACGGCCCTGAAGGCGTGCGTTTCTACACCCGCCTCAAGACCATCACCTCGCGCTGGATGAGTGGCATCCGCACTGGCGCCGACTTTGTCATGCCGACCATGAAGTGAACTTCGGGCGGTACTCGACCGCCCTTCCCTCCCGCCGCCTGCACGCAAACCCCGCGCAGGTGGCAAACAACCGGAAACGCACCTAGATGAACGCAAAACAATTACAAGAGCGCATTTGCAAGGTACTGACCGCACTTACCCTGAGCAGCACGGCCGTTGCTGCCAATGCCGCGCAATGGAGCGACACTTTCGTCGGCTTTCGCTACGGTGAGCATTACAGCGAGCCGCCGGTGGACAAGAAGATCCAGAAGGAGATCTACCAGCTCGGCCACAACAGCGGCAACGAATGGGGCATGAATTTCTTCAATCTGGACGTGCTCAAGTCCGACAGCAATGATCCAAAGAAAGACAGCGACTCAGGTGCCGTCGAGGCGTACCTGGTCTATCGCCACCAGCTGTTCCTGAGCAAGGTGTTCGATCGTTCCCTGCGCTACGGCCCGATCAAGGACATCGCGCTGACCGGCGGTGTCGAACTGAACTACAAGAACAACGACTTCTCCACCCGCAAACGTCAACTGCTGGTAGGCCCTACGCTTAAATTCGATGTACCCGGTTATCTGGACCTGAGCCTGTTGTATTCCATGGAATGGAATCACTGCGGCCTGCCCGCGTGTAAAACCGAGAACATCGAGTTCGACCCCTATTACGTGGTGCATCTGGCCTGGGGCTATCCCTTCCAGCTTGGCGAGGTACCGCTCAAGTTTCACGGATTTGCCAGTTACAAAACCGCGAAGGGCAAGGACTATTTCGACGACGATACGGGGGAGGAAAGCCTGATACGCGGCGCATTGATGGTCGATGTCGGCAAGCTGGCATGGGGTACCCAGAACAAGTTCTGGGTCGGTCCTGGGTATGAATGGTGGCACCATAAGTACGGTGCGATGCATAAACCGGGCGTCAATACCCATGCCCCGACACTGCATATGGAGTGGCATTTCTAAGCGCTGCGAGGAGTTTAGCTAAAGAGTGTCGGGGGACCTATAACGGCCCCCTGACACGACTTGGCGTCAGCTAGCGAACGTACTCTCTTGAACCTGTCGAGATGACGCGCCTACATCGTAAACACTATGCGTTCACCCGATCCGCTATGCCAGGCCGACTCGACCTCGCTCAAGGAAACAACCTGAGCATCGACCTTCAGTCCTTGCGGACCAACAGCGTGCAGCAACTGGCCCACAACTTTCACCAGGTCTTCGTTAGAAACACTACCCAGGCCGCTGCCGAGCATTTCCAGACCAGAGCTACGCAATACACCAGCGCTCATTGGCAGGCTTGCTCCTGCCAGCGCACCGATGTTCACGAAGCGTAGACGCGGTGCCGATTCGCCTTTTGCATGGCCAGCCACTGCATCGAGGATGCAGGACGCAGGCGGCCCCCAAAGATAATCGAGAACGATGTCAGTTCCAGTACCGTGAATTTCTTCACGCAGTGCGGTAGTCAACTGATCGGCAGGTTGATCGAGGCGTATGAATGCATCGGCGCCCAGATCGCGTAGCTCTTGCTCCACAGCCGGATTTCGCGCGGTAGCGACTACCCGCGAGGCGCCCAAATGCTTCGCCACCTGAATGGCCAAACGACCTGAGGTGCCAGCGGCGCCATTAATGAGTACGCGCTCGCCGGGCTGGAAGTGTGCGCGTTCCTGTAGCGCAGCCCAGGACGACATTCCCGGATTCGCAATGGCTGCAGCAGTGATGTTATCGACTGTGTCGGGAACCGGCACGCAATAGCTTGCATTCACCGCTACCGTTTGTGCCATTGCTCCTATCGGTGCACGAGGAAAGGCGAAATACACTCGCGTTCCGTCTTCCAGCATACCGACGCCGTCGGCTCCCGGCACCACAGGCAGGGATTTGCCCACGAAGGTAATCCCGGGACGGGGCTCGCCCAATTCGCTGCACAACAACAATAAGAGGCAGGTATGTCGAAGAAGGTGCTGGCTTGTTCGCAGGCCCCCTGCAAGCTGGCACGCAGTCCATGTTGTGGTCGCTCGTGACCATTCCATTGTTCGGTCTCGCCGCTGGCCAGGCCCTGCGCAACTTCTTCGCTATCGGTCGGGGCGAAGCGTTGGTCAACGAATAGCAAAAACATACGCCGATCATCGAACATCCGGCTTCGGTCAAGCGCTTGCGTCACTAAGCCAGAAACGCGAGATAGTTGATACCGCAGCAGCAAGGGGAATCAGCGGCGTGCCCACTCTCCGAACGGCGCGTCCGCCTCGATGTAGCGGGCAGCAGATTGCACGTCGCGCCAGCCGACATAGTCCATCAGTGCTTTGTTACTCCACTGGTTGCGGCTGGCCCAGGTAGCGAAGCCGCGCCGCAAGGAATGTCCACTGTACGACGAATTCGGCGCCCCGCTGCGGGCAAAGGCCTGGCGTAACACGCGGGAAATACTGTTGGCATTGAGCGCTTGTTCACCCACGTGTCCCCAACGATCTATCGCGCGGAACGCGGGCCCTCGTTGCAAACCACTGACAGCCAACCAATGCTCATACGCCACCACCGGACAGAGCCGCTTCAGCGCTGGCATAGTCAGGATTCGTCCACGATTGCCACGGTCGGTTTTACTGCTGGCCAGATAAATCTCCAGCCCCTCCTCCCCATTGAGTTTGATGTGTTCGACTTGCAGCCGGCACAGTTCGTCACCGCGAAACGCCCGCCAGAATCCCAGCAGGATCAGCGCTCGATCCCGCGCGGCGCGCAAACGTAGGGTCGGCTTAGTGCTCATCAGCTCCACTTCGAGTCCGCCGACACAGGTTTCCAGATCCTGTATCGCCAGGACTGCCGCCTGCTGCACCGGCTGGGGATGCTTCGCCTGGATGCCACGCAGCGTATCTCGCACCCGAGCAGCTTTGGTTGGGTCAGCGAAACCATGCTGGCTGTGCCACTGCGCCAGTGCGGCCAGGTGAGTGCGCAGCGTACTGCTTGAAAGCAATGCACCGTATGCCGCGAGGTAACGCACGATGCTCTCGCTGGAGGCCGGCAGCAGCCCACCCCACTCGCCTTCGAAGTGGTCTATCGCCTGGGCGTAGCGACGCTGGGTGCTGGCCCGGCGGGCCGCCTGCAGATAACGCTCGGCCGAATCGCTCACCTACCCTCCTGCGTACTGCAACTGCGGGCTGTTTAACGAAAAACGCCTATGACGTTCGAGAAATCAGGCTTCTCAAACGTCAGTTTGTCTGATTATTTTGACAGAATCAGGCGTCTGTACACGTGTACTTCCATACTGGTTGAACAGTACGAAAAAGTCGGAGCAGACACATGGCCCGCGCCGGTATCAACAAAGCCCTCGTGCAGCGCGCACGTGACGCCCTACTCGCCCGCGACCTGGCGCCCAGCATCGAGGCGGTGCGCGCAGAACTTGGCCACACGGGTTCGAAGACCACTATCCTTCGCTACCTGCGTGAACTCGACGTGGCGGAACCGCACCCGCCGCAGGTGAATCTGTCGGAAGAGTTGCAGGCGCTCCTGCAGAGTCTAGCTGAGCGTTTGGCCGACGAAGCGCAGGCGACGGTCGCCGGTGAGCGCGCCCGTTTGGAACGCCAACAAGCGACCTATCAACAGCAGCGCGCCGTCGATACGGCGCGCCACGAGCAGCTGCAGATTGCGCATGCGGCGGAAGTAGCGGCACATCAGCAGCTTCGCCTTCGTGAACAGCGACTGCTTGACCAGCTGCAACTGGCGGAGGGTGAGCGACAGCGTCTTGAGGAAGCCTGCCGGCAACAGTTGCAACTCCTCGAAGAGCGTGCGACGACGATCCAATCGTTCGAGGCCAAACACCAGCAGGCGCGCGAATCGCTGGAGCACTTTCGCCAACAGCAGCAGTTGCAACGCCAAGAGGAACTACAACGTCATGATCAGCAGCTCGGTCAACTGCAAGCCGAGGTGCGGGGACTGCGTGAACAACTCGCCGTCCGTCAAGAAGAGCTGACGCAGCTCTACCGAGACTTGGAGCGTTCTACCAGTACGCAGAGCTACCAACATCAACAACTCCGTCAACTCGAGCGTGAGTTGAACTCCGCGCAACAGCAATTGGCCGCCGAGACGGTTCTCGTAAACCTAGCGCATCAGCAGGGGGAAAAAATGGCGAGTGAGATAACCCAGCTGCGAGAGAAGTCCAAGTATTACCTACTCGCACACCGCCATGATCTGCGCCTCCTACGTCTCCAAGCGCAACAACTGGCACGCCTGCAAGGTTCACTTGAACCAGGATCGCATGACAATTCAACCCCTCAATGAGAGGCCGAATCATCCACCACGTTTGGAGATCCAAGCGCATTACCAGGCCGGCCATCACCAGGCGCGCGTCACCCGGCGACGTTGTTCGGGAGCACCAAGGCGAATACCTCGCCGTCATACCGGGCAGGCAGGTCCGCTGGCCGGAATTCGGCTGTCGGGAGTATGCCCGTGCAAACATTCAAGAATATCTGCAATAAAATGTGTAGAAACCTGTTACGACCCGCCTGTGGGAAAGCGATGAAAGGCCCGTTCCTGTTGAGGTAAAGTGGCTGGCAATGTGTGCAAAAAAATGTGCATAACTGCACATCCGTCATCAGGATTTGCTCGCGGCGTCCGATGAGGCATAAAAGGACAATTTGAGAGAATTTCCCGTGTACCCATGTGGCGCCAAGTCGCTATATTAAAGATGGCAGGGCCAACGGCTGATTCACGCTCAGGCCAAGCAACTGACCCGCTTGCAGGCTTTCATGCAAATTGCCCAGGCAGATCCACCGCCACCCTCAAAGCAGATGCCCCGCGATTAAGGCGTGCGAGTAACACGCATATTTGGCTAGGTTTCAGGTGAACTCCGCGCTGCTCAACGGTCGGTGGGTAGCCGACGCAGCCGCCCACGCGACCGCCCTACTCTACCGCCCTCATTTCGGTAGGATTTCTGCGCAAGGTGCCCTGCCGCATCACTGTCGCTCCGCCATTGCTCGTCTTCTACTGTCGGCAACAACTGCATCGCTTTCTTCTTCGCGCTTGCCGTCTCTGTGGCCGATTGCGGGGACGGCTGTGCATTGAGGCATTCATAAGCCATCACCGCACGGTGCTGACACCGCTGAGAATACCCGGCAAGCTGCGCAGGTAAGGTCTCAGGCCCTACAGCTTCATCCCGGAACGCTAATGACCGTGCTCGCCAGCTTGGCCAATGTGCCCCTGACACGCATATGAATCGCCCCTGGTTTCGTAGACACGTGAACACTGTTTTTATTCAGCACAGAGGGATAAAGTTCAGCGCTCAGAATGCTGCCAATATTGGCGTAATAGTTGCCCGCCTTTTCGGCAATTTCCTCGTTGGATAGTCTCAAGGCAACCTGGTCTTCATTGAGCCTTAATAGTGCATTTATTAGCTGTATTTTATCCGTCACAACGACTCCTGATTTGGGCTCAACGCTAAAATGGCGCCATTGTATTGCGCCCTTAGCGTCGCACTATAAGATCGGTCTTAAATAATGTTCTGGCCATTGAAATAAATACCTATATACGGTGGGCCTGAATGCTGTTTGAGACAGGTCTTATAGCGAAGTTCTCTCACCCTGTTATTATCAGGCGACCGTTTGTGCCGAGCTACCCTATGTCGAATGTTAAGCCACGAGTTTTAGTTATTGATCATCGGTGTGAACGTGTAATCGACCTGTTGAGGCAGGCTGGTTGCCAGCAGGTGCGCACGGCATCCAGCGGGATCGAAGCGTTAAAAATACTGAAACAAGAGAATATAGACATCCTCATCTGCAACCCTCGCATGAGTGCAATTGACATCCTGGACTTTCTTCATGATGTTGCATTGACCAGCAACGTAAAAGCGCTGATTTTCATGGGGGAGCTTGCACCTGATATCAGGCGTTCTTTTCGGCAACTGTCCGCGATGATGGGGTTGCAAGTACTCGCTGAGCTTGATAAACGGCTCGATGCTCAGGCGCTGAAGAGGCTGTTTGAGCACTATATCAATACTCGCTTTGCTCCCCCTCCACGCCTTACAGTGGACCAGCAGCCCACTCGGCAGGCGGTGTATCACGCGTTGTCCGAAGAACAGTTCGATGCCTACTTTCAGCCAAGGTTCAACTTGAGCAATGGTCAGGTTCATTGCGTTGAAGTGCGCGCTCGCTGGAACCATCCGACCCTGGGTATTATTGCGCCCTCAACGTTTCTACCCATGTTGGATTGTATGGAGTTGAGGGATAGCCTCTTGACGACGCTACTCCAGCAAAGTCTTAAATTGCAGAAAAAAGCTCTAAAACAGGGCTGCCCACTGAATGTTTCCTTGAGGGTCGAAGGCGCGCAACTGAGCCAAAGAAGCTTCCCCCACCGGGTCAAGGCACTACTGGCCGAACATGACGTCCCGGGCTGCAATTTGACGCTGGAGCTAAGCGAGCGCAATGCTCTTCACTTGTCGGTTGCCACGCTTGAGAATTTGATTCGCCTACGCATGCTGGGCTGTCGCTTGGCGATCGATGATTTTGGCTCGAGCTACTCATCACTGATGCGCCTATGCCATATGCCATTCAATGAGATCAAGCTCGACAAGACCTTTGTGCAGAATCTGCCCGATGACAGCCACTGTGGGGCGGCCATTGCCAGCACGCTGACACTAGGCAACAGCCTGGGGATGTTGGTGATATGCAAGGGCGTGGAAACCGAAGCGCAGCGTCAGGCCCTGGTAACCCTGGGTGCCACCATCGGCCTAGGTGACTTTGCCGCCAAGCCGATGCCAGCGACCGAGTTACTGCACTGGCTGGAGCGTCAATCTTCCAGCAAGGCTGATTGTCCCTGCATTGCCGGTCGCTATCGGAACGAGCCTGCGGGTGAGCAATCACCCACTTGCGCGTACTGCACATGCATGAAGTAGCGCTACTTTAGGCCGAGTCTCATATATGCCTCGTCGGATTTAGTTCAGCCTTTTCGCAGGTTCATTTCTGCACGTTAGCGCTTGAAATGACCGCGTAGTGTTTTACCGCGTTTGTGCTTCTTCCACTTGAGAGAGAAACCTTACGTGCTCGATGTCGAGCACGTGCGCAATGTTGAGGGGGCGTTCAATACCCCGGTGGTGAGCGCCAGGTGGACGGGCGGGTTGGGCGGCAAATCGTCGATAAGTACCGGGGCGCTGGCGTCCAGTGACTATGGTTCCGCTGGCGTCAGCCTTGGGCATGCGCCCTGGGACAGGGCGCAGAGCCGTGTCGACCTGGTGGGTACACGTGCGCCGCGCGAAGGGGCCAAGGGCACGCAGGCACGTCTGAGCCTGTCGCAAGGCCTGGGGGACAGTTGGTCGGTCAATGGCGCCATCCCCCATCAGACCCAGGGCTACCGTGAGCTCCAGGAAGCCACGTTGCCGCCGAGCGAGGATGCCATGCGCACGCGTAACCGCAACCAGCTCGATGCAGGCCTTGGTTGGTCACATCCATCGTTGGGCAGCTTCAATGCTAACTACTTGGAGGGGACTATGTTCAATGGCGAGAAGAGCAGCCGCGTCGGGGTTTCCTGGGGTACCAGTTTCAAAGGGGCATCGATTTCAGTAACGGCCGATCGCGGCATAGGCGGCGCAGACAATACCGGCAATTCGGTGTACGCCAGTATCAGTTTTCCCTTGAGGGAGCGCCGTCGCTTGGCTAAAGGCGCAGGCCGCCTGCGGCTGGGCGATCTGGGCAGCTACCAGATCCAATCCAGGTTGGCAGCGCATTGCTTGACGGTGCGCAAGTGGATATGGGCCTGGTGACGGCACCCGAGGAGGTGCCTTCGCAGATCGAGAGCCGTTTGCTGTGGGGGGCTGATAAAGGCATCGTTCCAGTTCAGTCAGGGCAAGTTGCTCAAGGGCGAACCCTTCAGGTGCAGTTGGAGGTGACGACCTGGACTCAGGAAGAGGCATTGCGCGTACGCGATGAAACGGTCTGGGAAGATACCGGTGTGTTCGAGTTGACCCGTTCGGGCATAAGCCGGGAACTCAACCTGCGAACCGCGGCCTTACCGGCCTCGTGCGTACCCACGCTGACCGGCGGCGGTGAAGTCAACTTTGGAACGCGCACGGCGCAACAACTGAGCCAAACGAGCGACACGCCGCTGTCACCGCGCACCGTTGAATTGAACATCCACTGCGATGCACCGGCACGTTTTGCCCTGCATACCGTGGATAGCCGCAACGGCAGCGCCTCCGGCAGCAGCGACAGCGATTCTGGACTGGGGATGGACAGCGCCGGGAATCGAATCGGCCGGTTTTCCGTCAGCGTCGATGCCGTCCAGGCCGATGCATTTGGCAGTGCTTTCATGACCCAGTCGACGACCGCCGGCAGTACCTGGTCTGCAGCACGGGTTAGCGCCACGTTGATCAGTAAAAACGCCTGGCTGGGATTCAGTGATCGCGATGGCAGCACCGATGGGCTAGAGGCGTTGGAGCAGCTCAGAGCAACGTTGACTGTCTTGCCTATCGTTGTGCTGGAACTGAACGAAGCCGTGGAGCTCGATGGATCGGCAACTATCGAGATCCGTTATATTTAAGTGCGTGCAGCGACAGGGTTGGGATTGAACGTCGGTCAATCGCCAACACCGAGCGCCGTACTGGCGCTACGCTTGTCGACGTAATAGCAGGACTTGGTCTTGAGCGGTTATCGATCCGCCAGCCAATGCGAATAATGATAAACGACCAGGCGCACAGCGTCGGCAAGTAATGGAGTACGTATGCATAAAGCGATTGTTGTCGATGATCACCCGTTCATTCGCGCCAGCGTGAAGATGGTGCTGCAACAGGAAAACTTTGACGTTGTCGCAGAGACCGATAACGGAGCCGACGCTGTACAACTGGCACGTACCCACGTGCCCGCATTGATTGTGCTGGATATCGGTATTCCACGGCTGGATGGCTTGCAGGTCATTGCGCGCATTGCTGCGCAGGGGTTACCGAGCAAGACCCTGGTACTGACTGCGCAACCGGCCAGTTACTTTTCAACGCGCTGCATGAATGCCGGCGCCTCGGGCTATGTCTCCAAGATGGACGACCTCAATGACCTGAGCAAGGCCATCCATGTAGTGATGTCGGGTTATAACTATTTTCCCAATCTGTCGGTGGCGTCCGTGCGCCGAAGTGACAACGAGGCAAGTGAAGACGAGCGCATTGCTACGTTGTCCGATCGGGAGTTGATGGTGCTGCAGCAACTGGCGCGGGGTGTGAGCAACAAGGACATCAGTGACGATATGATGCTCAGTACCAAGACCATCAGCACGTACAAGGTGCGCCTGATAGGCAAGCTCGGTGTTGCATCGGTGGTGGACCTGGCGGATTTCGCCAAACGCCATCATTTGATCTGAACCTGCCCTGATGAGCACACTCATGCGCAACGTGCTGGCCGGTCTTGTAATGCTGTTGCTGTTGGGCAGCACCCTTGCCGCCCAGGCACAGCCTGAACCGTTGGCGCTGCTCGGGCGCTCACAGGCAGAAGCGCTCAGCCTGCCGCTGAGGGAAGCTGACCGCCGATGGTTATGGAACAAACGCACGCTGCGTTTGGGAACCTCGGTGCCGGATTATCCCCCCTTCGATATCACCGCCAACGCCAAGGACTACCAAGGCATCACTGCCGATATGGCGGCATTGATTGCCGAGCTGTTGAACCTGCGCGTGGACGTCGTGCGTTACCCCTCTCGCCAACAGGCGATCGCGGCCCTGCGCAACGGTGAGATCGATGTGCTGGGCAGTGCCAATATCTACGATGTGCGCGATGCCGACCTGGTGTTGAGCCAGGCCTATGCCGATGATCTACCCACGCTGGTTACCCGCATCGGCGAGTCGCAGGACAGCAATGCTGACCTTGCCGGCAAACGTCTGGCAATGGCCTATCACTACCTGCCTACCGATACCGTGCAGCGGGTCTATCCGGACGCTTCGTTGCAGGTCTACCCGTCAACCATCAGTGCCCTGGGCGCTGTGGCGTTCGGCCAGGCCGATGTATTTCTGGGTAATTTGCTGGGGGCCAATTACCTGGTCAACAACAGCTATTTGAACAATGTCGAGCTGGCCAATTTCGCCTCACTGGAGCCTGGCAGCTTCGGCTTTGCAGTTCGCCAGGCCGATAGCACCCTATTGCGTCTGATCAACATGGCGTTATCTGGCATCGATGCCGATCAGCGCGGTCTGATCATGCGCCGCTGGGGGGCTGACGCCCTGGGCATGCGCGGGCAGCTCAAGCTGCAGTTCTCCGAGGCGGAGCAGCAATGGTTACAGGCACACCCAAAAGTTAGGGTGCTATTCATCGAAGGCTTCATGCCGTTCACGTTCCTGGATGACGCCGGACAGTTTCGTGGTATCGCTGCGGATGTGCTGAATACCATCAGCTTTCGCACCGGGTTGACGTTCGATGTGAAGGCCAGCGCCTCACTGGCCGATGCTTCAGATAAAGTGGCCCGCGGTGAAGCCGATATGCTCGCTGCGCTGACACCCAGCCAGGCACGGGAAAAAGAATTCAACTTTTCCAGGGCATACTTCACCAATGCATTTGTGCTGATCAGCCGAGACCAGCCGCAAGCCCCCAATACCCTGGAGGACCTGAGCGGCAAACGCCTTGCCGTCATCCAGGGCAATGCGCTGGACAGCTACCTGTCGCTCAACTATCCGCACATCACGCAGGTGGCGTCAAAGGATGCCCTGGATGCCATGGCCATGGTGGCCCGTGGTGAGGTCGATGCTGCCGTGAACAGCTTGATCAGCGCCCGCTACATGATTTCCAGGCAATACCGGGGCAAACTGCGTATCACCGCTACCGTCGGCAACATCCCCGGGCACATGGCGTTTGCGGTAAGTCCCAAGGAGAAAGAGCTGCACAGCATCCTCGACAAGGCCATGCTGAGCATCCCTCCCGACGAACTGGACGTGCTGACCAACCGCTGGCGACGCGAAGTGGTGGTCGCGGACAACTACTGGGAAACCTACCGTTCGGTCATAGTCCAAGGCGGGACGGTGGTGGCGATTCTGCTGTTGGCTGCATTTCTCTGGATCAGTTTGTTGCGCCGGCAGATACGCCGACGCGAGCAGGCCGAACGCGCCCTGACCGACCAGATCGAGTTCATGCGGGTGCTGGTCGACGGCACACCGAACCCTATCTATGTGCGTGACCGCGATGCCCGCCTGCTGCTCTGTAATGCGTCTTACCTGAATGTGTTTGGGGTCAACCAGGAGGCGGTCATCGGCAAGCGCGTGACGGAAGCCCCCTTGACCACCTCTGAGGAGGGCGAGGCTTACGAGGCCTTGTATTTTCAGGTGATGCACAGTGGCCAGCCCCTGGTGCGGGACAATCGGTTGACCTTGGCCAATGGCGAAGTGCTGACGATTTTCCACTGGATGCTGCCGTATCGTCGTGGTGACGGCGAAATGGCCGGAATCATTGCTGGCTGGATCGACATCAGTGAACGTCAGCGGCTATTGCAGAGCGCCGATGATGCCAGCCGGGCGAAGACGCAGTTTCTGGCGACAATGAGCCATGAAATCCGCACGCCGCTCAATGCAGTGATCGGCATGCTCGAATTGGCCTTGAAAAAGGCGGAGCAAAACATACTTGACCGGCTTGCCATCGAGGTCGCCTCTGGCGCTGCCAAACACCTGCTGGAATTGATCGGTGACATTCTGGACATCGCCCGCATCGAGTCCGGGCGCATGACCCTGACCCCGGAACGGGCCAATCTACATACCCTAGTGCAGTCGGTGGTGCGGGTATTCGAGGGGCAGGCTCGGGACAAGCATATCGATCTGAGCGTCGAACTGGATGAACAAGCCGACTGCGATGTACTGATAGATCCGCTTCGCTTCAAGCAGGTGCTGTCAAATTTGCTGAGTAACGCCATCAAGTTTACCGATAAGGGGGGCGTCGCTATCTCCTTGACCGTCCATACTCCGGTGCAAGCTCAGGACATGACCCTGGAAATTCGCGTGATCGATTCAGGCGTCGGTATTCCCAAAGACGATATCCAAGGGCTGTTCGCACCCTTCGTTCAGGCCAGCAACAACCACCAGCACGCCCGTAGCGGTTCGGGGCTGGGCCTGGTCATCAGTCGTTCGCTTTGCGAGAAGATGGGCGCCAGCCTGACCCTCGACAGCCTCTTGGGTGTAGGTACCGAAGCGAAGATCACCCTGACGCTGAAGCGTCTGGCACCGTTGGCGACCCAGGCAGCGTTGACGCACCTGCCGGAAACCGGTCTGGTACAGCGCGTTCTGGTAGTTGACGATTACCCCGCCAACCGCATGGTGCTGTCCCAGCAATTGGCGTTCCTGGGGCATCAGGTGGTTGAGGCTGTTGACGGCAAGCAAGGTCTGGCGCTGTGGAGCAAGCACCACTTCGACGTGGTGATCACGGACTGCCATATGCCGGTGATGAATGGCTACGAAATGGCCCGTCTGATACGCGCTAAAGAGCGCCAGCAACGCATTCCAGCGTGTTTGCTGCTGGGCTTTACCGCCAATGCCATGGCGGATGAGCTGGCACGCTGCCAGGCTGCCGGTATGGATGACTGTCTGTTCAAGCCCACCAGCCTTGCCGAGCTGGCGCGTCGCCTGGGTGCCGTTCAAGGCTTCGAGTCGACTCCCGATGTTCAGGTTGAGCAGGTATTGGCAATGTTTGACCTGAGCACCCTAGAGCAACTCGCTGTCGGCAATCATGAGAAGGTACTCAGCCTGCTGGGCGAGTTGATTCAGAGCCTGCACGATGACGTACAAGAACTTGACCTGTTGCTGGCCAACGGTGACAGCCGAGGGTTGGCCAACTTGGCGCATCGCGTCAGGGGCGGGGCGCGGATCATCAAGGCGCATCATTTGATCAGTTGTTGCCAGGCTCTGGAGCAATCCGCCATGCAAGACGCTGCAGCCGATCTGCAGGTTTGCGCTGCACCGTTGCGTGAAGCCATTGCGCACCTGGTGGAAGCACTGGAGAACCATCACTAGGCAGGATGAGCAAGGACGCTGAAGGTGTTCTTGGTCGCCCCGGCTTCAGAAACGCCCTACAACAATGAAGGATTTGCCCGACGTCAATGCCGGGCCTCCTCCTACAGAATGCCCGCCATGACTGAGTGGCGAGCACTGTTCTGCCAGACGTTTCGATGACTTGATCCACTGCTTCAGGTTGCGATGCGGATCGGCTCACCACGTTTCTTCAGCGTAACCCTCTTCTACTGTTGTGCGGCTGCAGAGTGTGCTTTGCACGGTGAACAGGGCAGCGCTGCTATTGACTCAAAGGAGCTCCGAACGATGAAGTGGTCTGATCAAGCCCCACTGCGCGTCGCTTTGCTGGACGATCACGCGATCATTCGCAATGGATTCAAGCACTATCTGGAGCAAGAACGGGATATCGAGGTTGTCGCCGTGTATTCCGGCAGCAGGGAGCTGCTGGCAGACGCAGGCGCAACCCAGATTGATGTGTTGGTCATGGACTACTCAATGCGGCAGAACGAGCTCGATGGCCTGAACCTTATACGCATGTTGCGTATTCGACTGCCGACCGTGCGTATTCTGGTTTTTTCATCGATGGAATCGCTGGCGATTATTGGCTTGTGCCTGAAGACAGGTGCGCGTGGCTTTATCGGTAAATCCGAGCCCGTCGAAGAATTGCTCCATGCCATTCGGCATGTCGCTCGGGAGAAAATCTACTTGAGCAGAGACAATGCCCTTGAGTTGGGCCATTCATCCACTCGCTATACCGAGGGTGTGGAGGACCCGGGCGAAGCGGATATCTGCGCAAGCAAGTCACCCGACACGTCCGAGCTCGTCAACCACGTCTCACTGTCGCCACGCGAGCAAGAAGTATTGCGATGTAGCCTTGAAGGGCTCTCTGTGTCGCAGATCGGCCGTAAATTCAACCGCAGCCGTAAAACTATCAGCGCCCAGAAGCAGTCGGCCTTTCGCAAACTGGGTGTGCGCTCCGATATGGAACTGTTCAAAATCAGAGGCGTGCTCAACGCTTGAACCACGTACTTGAAGACCCCGTTGGGAGACAATTGATGACGACTGTTCAAAGCACCCGCGCTGCCATCCCTGGCGATGGCGACGAGTTCGACATTCTCAATGTCTGCTATTTCGGCAAGCCTCTACAGGTGTCGCTGTGCTTCAACCTGCTGAAGTTGCAGGACTGCCATCCGCCACTCACGGCTACCCGCCATATGCGCTATATCCCACATATCGGGGTGGTCGGGCACGAGGTTGTGCAGGCATTGAAGGGGGCCGCTGCCGGTGACTCGGTGGTGCTGTTGTGCGGTGACACGCAGGTGTATGCCCGTGTGCGCAGCTTCCTGCAGCAGGCCGTGTGAGGCCTGTGGTCTGTGCGAAAACCACACAGGTGTTGTGCCGGCGCCACTGTGTTCGCGCCGGTAGTGCGAGCTTAACATTTCCTTGCTCACACACTTGATCAAGGAAATACCCATGCAACGTTTTACCCGTCGATTCCTCGCTGCTTGCGTCTTCTCCGGCGTGCTGGCCAGCACCAGTGCCATGGCCGAGAAGCAACCAACCATTCGGGCGATGTCTGGCGCCACGCCAGCCAGCCAGTTGCCCGTCGGCAAAACGGCACTGCTGGTGATCGACTTTCAGAATGAATACTTCAACGGCAAAATGCCGATCCCCGACGGTGTCTCGGCCCTGGCAAACGCCCGTGAACTGGTGACCTTCGCCGACCGTCAAAAAATGCCGGTGTATCACGTTCAGCATGTTGCTCCGGCGGGCTCTGCGGTGTTTGCCATCGACGGTGAAACGGTAAAGTTCCATCCCGATATGCAGCCGCGCGCCCAGGATGTGGTGCTGCAAAAGACCACTGTCAGTGTGTTTGGCAGCACCAACCTGAACGAGCGCCTACAAAAAGCTGGCGTTGAGACGGTGATCGTCTCGGGCTTGATGACCCACGCCTGCGTCGCCGGTGCTGCCCGTGATGCCGCCCCACTGGGCTACAACGTGATCGTGGCCTCCGATGCCTCGGCCACTCGCGCCATTACCCGCGCTAATGGTGTGTCCATCGACAAGGACGCCTTACACCACGCCGCGTTGGCTGAAGTGGAAGATACTTTTGGCGATGTGATGACCACTGCGCAAATTCTCAAACTTCCTGTTCGGTAACTGCCTATGAATCAGATGCGGGCCATGCGCGTGTTTCGCTGCATTGTCGAAGCCCAGGGTTTTTCTGCCGCCGCCGCGCGGCTGGATGCCACGCACTCTTCGGTTTCGCGCCATTTGCAGCAACTGGAGGCCGAGCTTGGTGTGCGTCTGATAAACCGCAATACCCGGCGTATGAGCCTGAGCGTGGCCGGGGAGCGCTATTACCAGGCGTGCGTGGATATTCTCGAGCGCTTGGATGCTGCAGCCCTGGCCATTGCCCATGAGCACGAACGGCCTTCGGGGGTGTTGCGCATCAGCGCTCCGTTGGTCATCGGGACCCTGGACCTGGCGAACTGGCTGCCGACGTTCCAGAAAAAATACCCGGATGTGCGCGTTGACCTGTCCTGCTCCGACCCCTTCGCCAACCTGGTGGCCGACGGCTTTGATGTGGCGTTGCGCATTTGTGCGGACTTGCTCGACAGCAGCCTGGTAGCGCGCTTGCTCGGCGCGTCGCCGATGATACTGGTGGCTTCACCCACTTATGTGGGTAAGCACGGCTTGCCACGCAGCGTAGAGGCCTTGCGCAATCATCAACTGCTGACGTATGGCTCGAACACCACCTGGAGCGTACTCCCCGATCAGGGCGAGCCGGTCACGCTATCCCCGGACAGCATCTTTCACACCGATGCCATAGTCGCCTTGCATGCCTGTGCCCTGGCCGGCGGTGGCATTGCTGCCTTCACCCGTGCCACCGTTCAGGAAGACCTGCTTACCGGTCGCCTGGTGCGAATCCTACCGGACTGCACCCTGGGCTTGCGTCATTACTACGTGCTGCACCCACAGGGGCGGCACATGCCGGCCAAGGTACGGGCTTTCATCGACTTCATGGCTGAGCATTATCGGCTGAGATTTTGAGGGGGCCAGACCATGCGAGCTGGCTTGCCAGCTATGAGGCCAGCACATCCAGCAAATCTGGGCTTGCTTGGAATACGGCCGCTACGCGGTCGATCGCGGGCAAGTCGCTCTCACAGAGTCGGTGCTAAACAGTTGCCCCCACCGTGGCTCACGTCAGCAATTGCACCTGACCGTTCTGCAGCGTGTAGATGCCGCCGACAATTTTCAACTTCCCTTGCGCCACCGCCTCGTTTAACACCGATGAGCGGGCGGTAAGGTTATACATGGTCTCTCGCACATTCTGCTCGATGGCATTACTGAGCAGGTCACCCGGCGCCTTGATGACTTTCTCCACGGCCGGGCGGATGGCGTCGGCCAGGCTCTGGATCTGTCCGGGAAACCGGGCGCCGTCCTTTACCGCCTTGACCCCGGCAGCCACCGCACCACAGCTTTCATGTCCCAGTACCATCACCAGTGGCGTGCCTAGTACCGCTACTGCGTATTCAAGGCTGGCCAGTCCATTGGTGGTGACGAAGTTGCCGGCGATGCGCACGGCAAACAGATCGCCGCGACCAGTATCGAACGCGTACTCCGGCGCAATGCGTGAATCTGCACAGCCCAGCACCGCAGCGTAGGGGTTCTGGCCGCCGGCCAGGGCCTCGCGCTCGGGTAAAAAATCATGGCGCTTGGTCACCCCCTGGATGTAGCGGGTGTTGCCCGCCATCAGGCGCTCCAGCGCCTGGTCAGGATCAAGCTGGTTTTGTGGTTTTGGTACCTGGGGGGCGGAGGCAGCCAGGGCGGCGCTGGCAGGCAACATGCCGGTGAGTATCGCGGCGCTTGCACCGAGCCCAGCAAGGCGCAGGAAGTGACGTCGTTCGGGGGCTGCGGGTTGTTGCTTTTGAGTATTACAAGGTTGGCACATTCGACTTTTCTCTGATTGGCCTGGTTCAGGCTTGCCGGCAGGGTGTCTGGAAGTTCTTAGTCCCGGCCTGAGGAGCGGTCAGATAGTGGGGATCGACGGGATTGAGGTCCATAGGACCTGTCTTGAATGTTGGCCTTTAAAAACCAAACAAGCTCATAGGGTGTAGTGGTCAACTAATCCCGGACTGCCTCTAGCTTTGCCGTCAGAGAGGCGACAATGCATCATATTTTCGAGCCGGAAGCCCCTGCGCCCGCCACAGACGACTTCGACGTGATTGCCCCGAAACGATTCGCTCGCAGAATGACATAGGCCTCGACCTCGTCTCTCGCTAATCCACGAATGGGCGAGTGAGGCGTTTGCTGCTGGCCGGACTGGCGAGGAGTCGCGGGTTGCCACCGATGGATAGAAGGAGTGAAGTCCACAACTGTCCATTGCTCAGGTATAGACTCCGTGTTCGAGACGACACAGGAAATCCTCAACCTGCACGTACTCCAAATGGTTTGCCAGCAGGCTACACGGAATGCGATGCCCTAGTCCAAGCACTGGTTTACTGAGCCAAGACTCGCCCAATGCACGATTGCCGAAGACTCGCGTACTGATTTGCAAAATTTGTTCGCGCCGCGCCAGTAAAGCTCGGTGTTCTCCACTCCAACATGCAGGAGAAACCGCAGCGCAGCGCTCGAAAGTATATGAGCAGCTCATCGTTGCAAGCTCCTGCGGGTGATCCGGAATATTCTGCATGGCATGCTATCGCACAAGCGCTTAAACGGCTGCCATAATCGACCCGCTGCCGAAGGTCTATCCTATCGATTCCTGGTGATGTGTGGTCGTCCCGATGTAGAGTTCGTATCACCGGTTCTGATGCACGAGGAGGCTGACAAGAAGCATTTCCGAGTTTTGCTTTGATCCGGAAGGTTGCACGGGAAGTGCAGTTGTTATCCCACCACCTGAACCTGTCGCATGATCCAGATGAGTTGGATCTTTTTCTGTTCAGGCGGCATTAGTCGTAAAGATTTTCTTGAGATTTCCCATAAAATCTTCAATTTTAGCGGTTAACCCAATTTTTTCTTCACTGTCCAGCTGCAGCTCGCCATTGATTTACCCGACGCTCGCAATCTGCAGAGCGTCGTGCAGCTGTCGAATGGCATCTCAATGCCAAGCGCCAGATCGAGAGGTTCAAAACGCCGACACGGGCGAAACTCGAATACCCGTTTCGCGTGATCAAGCAACGGTTCGGTAAGGTGAAGACTCGCTTCCGAGAGGTGGCTAAGTATACAGCCCAGCTGACCACGCTGTTTTCGCTGTCGAATCTGCGGATGGCGCGGTGGAGATTATTGAACGCTGTAGGCGAGGTGCGTTGGAGCGGCGCGCTCACGTAAGCATTGAAAGCGGCTCCATCCCTGACGGTCGAAGGGTGCCCCCGAGTGACCTACTCGCAGTTGCAAGCGCATTTCTGCACCGTCAAAATCCAGAACCAGATGCCGTACCTGCAGGTCTTCTGTAGGAATCAGGCGCGCCTGGTCCACGAGGCGAAACCAGGCCCAAGGCCCCTCTGCCTTGCGCGTCAAGGTGCGGCCATCGAGCATGACCACACGGGCTCGTACTTCACCGCCCAGTGCCTTGCCCGGCCAGGCGAACACCGCTGATTGCAAAGGCCCATGGCTATAGTCCAGATGCTGGCCATCAATACTGAGGCTGAATTCGGCGATGTGTTCGCTCATGCTCAGCGGACTGACCTCGAACGCAAAACCGGCTACGTTCTGCCCACCGGGAAAAAAGCGTTGGCGGAGTTGCGACGCTTGTTCGACGCTGGCCAATAGCTGCGCGTCAGCCCCCTCGTCAGCGGTATTTCCGCTCACCTGCCATGGCTGCGTAACAATGTCGGCACTGGCGCTCAGGTGCTCTTCGACAAACCCCTGCAGCACGCCATCAGCCGCGAAAAAGCGGTTGAAGTCGTCCAGCGAGACTTGGTTCGATGCATCACTTGCAAACGGATAGCGCCCATTCAGGGCCCGCTGGCAAAAGGGCTCGACCTGGCGCTCCCAGGCAGCGTGCGCTGACTGGCTGCTGTGTTGCTGCAACCAGTGCTGGCTTGTCATGACCACATCGTGCAGCAAAGGTTGGAGTTGCACGGGCAATTGCTCGACTTCCGCTTGCAAATGCTGGAGTACATCATTGGCAGGTAGCTTCGCCTTGAGCTGTGGGGGGCTTTGCGCAGCCTGAATGAACTGCGCGGCGGACTTCAGCACGCTCAGTAACGCGTCGCTGGCAGGCGCCTGATCGGTGATGGCCAGCCATTGATGCAAGGGGCGAAAATACTCGTTTACCGGGTTCGGTTGCGGCGTCTCCAAGGCAGGCAGCCTACTTTGTGCAAGCGCGACATGCTGCAGGCGCTCGCCCTGTTTCTGGGCTCGTGCCAGCCAACCCTGGGGTTTGGCCGCAGGTGCCAGTTCGGTTTGCCGCCCCGCCTCACGCAGCAGGCCCACTAGCGGCGAATCCTTATGCGTCAGTTGCAGCATACGACGAGGTAAATGTTCGGCCTGATCGAGGCCGGCGATCTGCAAGTCGTCAAAAAATGCCTGCCAGCTTTCAATGTATGACTGGTAATAAAGCGCGAGGATTTCTTGTTTAAGCGGCCCGGCCTCCAGTTGTTGGGCTCGCCCCATCAGCTGACGCTCATGCTCCAGCTCAGCGTTCAAGAGCGGGTCCAGCAGTTGCTGCAGCCGTTGCTCGCCCTCGACACTGAACTGTCCTGGCACCCCCAGGGTAGCGTGTTCGCCACTGCGCCGGGAAAACAGCAACAGCCCTTGAGCGCCAAGGACTGAGGCCGCGCTGAAGTCCGTCAGCGAGTACCTGGACAACTGCTCTTGTAACTGAATAAACACGTGCTCGGCAAAAGGCCGTACGGCAAGTCGATCACGCACATGCTCGACCAGCTTTTGCTCTAGCGGCAGCGGCGCAGCGTGCCTCAATTGCTTGAACAGGCGAGCGAGGTGGATATCGAGGTGCTGGTACTGCAACTCGCTGAAATCGCTGGCTGCATGCGAGCGCAGCGCATCAACGTACCAGTCGCGCAGCGGCTGCGCATTGAAGCGCCCTTCGCCGCCGAGCATCAGGTAGAGTCCGAGGCTGCGACGCAATGTGTACGTATCGCCGGCAGGCTGGGCCCGCAGCGCTACGTGCAACCGCTGCAACACATCCGCAAGCAATAGTTGCTGCAAACCCTGGCGATACAACTGCGATGCGTGCCTGCGCAGTTCGCGATCCGCCGCCCACGGTAGCCACCCTTGGTCGACAAGCCGCTCAATGGCGGCCAAACGATCCAGGCGCAACAAGGCAGCCGCATTCAACTCACCTGTACTCACCGGGCCTGTGCGTTGCTGTAACACCTCGATTTCCCGATCAACCTGCTCCAGTCGGCGACTCTGATCACGATGCAGGAGCAGTAACAACACACTCACCATCACGCAGGCCGCCAGCACAAGGTAGTGAACACGCGGTCGCGACCACGTCAGCCCCTGGTGCAATAACCTGTGGAAACGACCGGCCCTTCTACAGGACTGCATTGCCCGCAAAAACGCCGGGGCCGGCGCACTCACCTCACCATCAGCGGGCTGGGCGGTAAAGCGTATCGACTGCAACCCGACCTGGGCAACGCCTCGCTCCTGACCAAAGGCGGTTTGAAGAACCTCCTGTAACACTAGCGAGAAACTGCGCCACATCGGTGAAAAGCCGAACAACATCCCGCGCACCTGTACATCAGGCTCACGCTGTAACCGCTCATACTCACCGCTTTGTAGCCCGGCAATCAGCTCGCTCATGCGCGTGCCAAGCGTACTCAGCAGTTGCCGATTACTGCTGCCCGGCGGGAACTCAATGCTCATCGCCCGCTGCTCGGGAGCCAGGCAGGCCAGCGAGGCCGTGTAGCCAGGCAACTGCTCGCAACCGCTGACAATCACCTGCACCGTCAGCCCTTTACCGAAGTGGGAGGCCAGCTCCTCAAGGCGCATGCGCAGGGTCAACGCCAACTGGTCGCGCTCTACCGGCGTCGCCTGTTGTAGTTGCGCGGCGCTCAGAGCCAACACCACCCCACGCACGGGCCGGCCAACCGCACTACGTTGCTGCAATTCAGTAAGGGCCAACCGCCAGAGGCGGACCTCTTCGGGTTGACGCTGACTCAGTAGTGCGCCACTGAAGTCATAGAGGGCAAAGCCACCCATCGCGCTGCAATGCAGATCGTCTTCATGGTTATTCGCCAACCCCTGTAACGGGCCTTTATCGAAACCGGCCGGGCCGACCAGCAAGAAGCCCGGCAATTTACTGTCAGCGCGCTGGTGCCATGCCTGCAGTCGCTCTCGCAACAGTTGCTCACGCTCTGATGGTTCCTCTATGACGCTCACGCTTTTGGCCGCTTCAGGCGCTTTTTTTCTGGCCGCGCGGCGGCGAAGCCATAGCACCACTGACGCCAACCAAAGCATCGATCCTGCGACGATCAGACGTGAACCGAGACTGGCTAATGGCGCTTGACCATCAATCGCCAGGCGTTGGCCGTGGCCAACGACCAAATAGAGTGCAAAGCTGAGCCCCAGCAGCAGCGGCAAAGCGCGCAGCAAGGATTTCAAAGCGCGCAAGAGCATCGCATTAATACCCACAATAAGAGTAACCAGGAGCATTACTGCTCGGCGGCGTACACGAAAATTTCCACGCGACGATTACGCGCTCGGTTATCTGGACTGTCATTGGCAAACAAGGGCTCGAATTCACCACGCCCCTCAGCGACAAAGCGTTGCGGGTCGGCGTGCTCACCTACCAGAAACTGCAACACGGCCTCCGCACGGACCTGGGACAACGCCTGGTTTGACACCAGATGCCTGGCAACCGGCGTGTCATCGCTATGCCCGATGACCTTGATCCGCCCCTGCCATTGATCCAGCGCCGCAGCAATTCGTCGCAGCACCGGCCGGTACACTTCAGCAACCTCGCTTGCACCTGGGGCGAAGAGCCCGGAGGCGTTGATGATCAAGCGCACTCCTTGCCCATCCTCCAGCAGATTCAAGCGCCCTGCGCGCAAGTCAGCGGAAAGTTGCTCGGCAAGTTGTTGGGTGAGGCTGACCAGCGGCGCTTGTTCGAGCGCCTGCACACGCACCAGGGTCTGGTAGGAGCGGTTTTCCAGGTGATACCCCAAGCCCATAGCCAAGCCCACCGACAACACGCCGCAGCCCCACCAGAAATAGCGCCGGCGCTTGAAAGGGTTGCGGCTCCACGCGCGCAAGTGTTGATCCAGGCGCGCCTTAGGCAGGTATCCGCGCTGCATACGGATGGTTTCAAATAGCTGGTTGCGACGCAGCGCCAAGGCGGCCCGGCCCTCGCTCTGAATGCGGTAGCGCCCCTCAAGGCCAAGGGCCAGGCACAGGTACATCAACTCCAGCAAGGGAAGGTTTTCTTCAGGTTTGAGTTCAGCCACATCGAGGTAGGCGAAAAAACCGTCCCCCCCTGAAGTCTGCCCGTGAAAAATCATCAACAAGCTGTGCCTGGACCAGCCACCACGCCCCCATTCAGCGCTGGAAATGGTTTCATCGAGCAGCGTGCAAATGGCGTACTGTGCCCGCTCGACCATAGCTGGCGGGCTACCGTCGACTACAGCCAGTCGATGAAACGTACGCACCTGGGTGACCAGTCGTGCGCGTAACTCATCGAGGTCCGGAGCCTGGCCCGGTCCTCGCAGCAGCACCACCTCATAGAGCAAGCTGCTCGCGTGCTGAGCCAACCCATCACTTGTCATCGGCGGCAGCGCTTGAGGCTGTGCCTGCTCACATTGACTGGCGCTACCGCGAAAACGCGCCCTGAGCGAGGCTATTGGCTTGAGCAGTCGGTGTTTCATTGGGGCTCCTTGATCGCCCAGAAGGCCAGTTGCAAACCTGGAAAATCACCGGCCACATGCAAGCCGAAACCAGCACCGGCCTTAAGCGCTTGCCACAATGGATGATCGTTCTGCAGTTCGAAGTAACTAAAGCCGGCGTAGTAAGGCAGCTCACGTGGCGCCGCCGGTAAGACACACACATCGAGCCCGGGCAGTTGCAAGTCGACCAAGTCTGCAACCCGCTCGCCAGGGCCAATTTTCAGGCAGGAGGGAAAGGTTTTACGCAACTCGTCATCGGGTATCTGGGCACGCACTGCCAGCACAAACCGGGCAGTGGCATATAACCCGCTATCGTGCACGGCTGCGAAACGAATGCCATGCTCCCTGTCGTTCAGAACCAGTGGTACTACATCGGTTCCGGCTTGCGCGCTGAGGGTGTACGCCAACCCCTGCATCACCGGTTCAAAGGTGTCGGCCAATCGGTCATGACGGTAAGCCGGGTAACCTTTTGGACGCTTGTCAGCTTCGGAAAAAATCGCCAACTCACCGGCGATCCCTACCAGCTCCCGGTACAACTGCTCAGGGTGGAGCTGCGGATAGGAGGCCAGGTGCGACAGCACTGACTCGGCACGGTTGACCGTCTGCAGCATCAAAAAATGCTGGACCTCTGCAACACCACCGAGCCCGGGAACTCCCATATTGGTAGCCAGCATGTAACCACGCTGTTTGACTCGACCGAGAAACTCATCCACAAACACCGCCAACGGGTGCGCCAACCGCCAGTTGAGTACAGGCGCAATAAACCCTTCATCAAGACGCACCTCACCACTAGGGCTACGCTCCAGTACCCGCACTGCGCCCAAATAGGCATGTGTGGGTGCGACGTCCTGCTGGCGCGCCAAGCGCAGGTTGAGTCGCGCCACTTGTAAGGTGGCGTGCTCCGAACCCTCGGCGTTGCAATCAGGTACCACAGCCTCGACCAGGCGATAGCGCGCCAGACTGTTCGCACCCGGCTCGCGCTCGACTTCGGTACAGGACACAGTGGTCATCGGCAACGCCAGCACCACCTCAAGTTCGCGTGCACCTTCCGGTACCACGAAACTGGCCCGGGCCAACGCCTGGCTGTCGAGATCGAACAGCGTGCCATCGGGCAGGATGCCACTGCACTCAATGAGGGTGATTCGCCCCATAAGCAACTGTGCCGGATCGATCTTCAATGCAGTAAACCCCCAGGCATCGGGATGAATCGCATGTACTGCCTGGATCAACTGCGCCTTGGAATGGCGTTGAAGCTGCTGAAAATGTTGTGGCTGGAGGAACATGCCTTCCGACCAAACCACCTTATCGTTACTGAACATTGGTAGAAGCCCCTTGCTGTTCTGGCACTACGCTGATCGACACCGCGCTTCGTGCAACTGCAACCTTGAGCGTCAACGAGCGCTGGGCATTAAATACCTCAACGGCACGCCATTGGGCGTTATCCAGGTCGCGGTATTCAGCGACCACAGCCATAAGCCGCAGTGCCGGATCAGGTAAAAATCGGTGAGTACGCTGTTCGCCCGGGACTAATTGAAATGTCGTTCGCGCCAACCATAGTGTGCTGGGCGCTTGAACGACGCTGACCAGCTGCAGCAGGTCAGCATTGAGAAACGCCTGGGCTTCGCTCAACTGATACACCGTGAGCAACACGGGTGAGGGGCGGCCGTACAGGTTCGGGTTTACATCCAGCGCCGCCTCCATGCGCACCGTTTTGTGAGGGTCTGGCGGCGATGGGGTCTGTTGCCGGCCAAACATCTGGCAACCCTGGAGCAGCAAGGGGGTCAGCACTACAGCGCATACAGCAATGCGACGCCGGCTCGCGCGCATGTTAATCACGGCCACTATCAGCTTCCTTGGCCTTCAGGGCCTTCTTGGACTGTTGAGGTTTTTTTGGTTTTGGCGCTTGAGCGCTCGCCGCCCCGCCACCGCCACCGCTATTGATGTCGACCTTGCTCTTGCCATCGATCGTCACCTGCACACCATTGATCGCCACCCCTTGGGGCCCCAGCACCAAGGTGTTCTCGCCAGCCTTGAGGGTGAGGGTTTGCCCCGCTTCCAGGGTGAGGGTTTGAGCGCCCATTACATCGACGCTATCGGCTCCCAGCTTGAACTTGCCGCCCACTTTGACATCGCTGTCCGAGCCAACGTCCAGCGAGAGTGCTCCGGCGACCATGCCCTGCTGGTCACCACTAACACTCAAAGAGTACGCTCCGGAAACCTCGCTGTTGCGATTGCCGCCCACTACCAGAGAGTGGTCAGCCGCGACTTGAAGGTTGTAGTCGCCGCCAATTTGCTCGTGGGCATCCTGGCCCACCTGACTGAACGAACTGCTGCCGACGATGAGGTGTCGCTCATTACCGATGTGTTCCAGGGCATCGTTGACGACGGTAATGTCCTGATTGCGCCCGGCGTGAAACAACAATTGCTCGGCACCTTCTTTGTCTTCGAAGCGCAGCTCGTTATAAACGTCTGCCCCGCCCAGTGACTGGCTCTTGATACCGCTGCGCGCGACCTGCGCGGGCAATTCGTAGGGCGGCCGCATGCCTGCGTTGTACAGGCAGCCCGTCACCAAGGGGCGGTCCGGGTCGCCATCGAAAAACTCCACCAGCACTTCCTGCCCGACCCGAGGCAAAAAGACTGCACCTCGGCTTTGGCCGGCCCAGGGCTGCACCACGCGAACCCAGCAGGAGCAATTTTCATTGGTTGCTTCACCACGGTCCCAGTGGAATTGAATCTTGATTCTCCCGAACTCATCCACCCACAGGGGTTCACCCGCTTTACCGACCACAAACGCCGTCTGCGGCCCGGAAATTTTTGGGCGAGGCGTTCGCTGTTCTGCACGGTACTGGCGTGTACTGGGAATGGCCGCCATGTGGCACTCGAAATGCGCAGCGCCAACACCATAATTGGACGGCATACACACGGCATTGAGCTGAGCGCGAACAATCAAGTAAGCACTGTTCTGGCTGTCATCCGGATGCTCACTCAGGGTGAAGCAATACCCTGGCGTCAAATAGGGCGCGCAGCCAGTCGCGCTGACCAGGTACTGCTCACCATGCAATGCCTGGGCCTGTACCCGTGTCACCCCCTCCCCTGCTGCCGAGCTATGGAAGTAACCCGGGTAGCGGTAAAGCTCATAGGCGCCCTGATCGTGATCGACAGCCACACTAGCATCGGCCCTCAACTGGGCTGCCTCACGGGTGTTAGCCTTGAGAAAGTCAAAATCCACGGCACAGACCCGGCCCGTGCACAGGGTATGCTGCACCTGCCAGTTCCATAGGCTATGCAGGATCGAGTCATCGCCAGCGCGCCACTGCAAGGGGTGGTCGTTTTCGATTGGCGTATGCACAGCGCTGGCGTCCGTGACGACCAGGGTGTGGCCTTGCTCGGTGTGCCGAAAAAAGTAGTACATCCCGACGCGTTCCAACAGCCGACTGACAAAGGCCAGGTCGGTCTCACCGTACTGCACGCAGTATTCAAGTACTTCGTAGTGTTCAGTGACGGCCCACTCCACTTCCCCCGGATAGTTAGCGAGTACGGCCTTGAGTACTTCGATCACAGATTGATTCTGGAAGATGCGAAAGTGGCTGGCGTAATTGGCAAACCACAACCACGGCCGCAGCAGCAGCTCATAGCAAGGTAAACGGCCCTGATCAGCGACGCCGCGAAAGCCGACTACGTACGCATGCAGTGTGCGTTGCAATACCTCCCCACTCGGTCCGATGTAGGGCATATGCAGCGCCAGCGCCTTACCCAGCAACCCGTTGGCACTCAGTACGCCAACAGGGCTAAGTACCTTGACGGAGTATTCGAACGGTTGGCTCAGCCCTTCTTCACCTGCAAGACCGGCAAACAGCCAGGCATCGGCACCTGACGGCCCGGCGAAAGTACAACGCAGCATTTCAGTCATCATTCACCCACTCTCTCAGGCGATCGTAGTTCGCGTGGTTCCGGGGTGATCCACCTTGATGACTCCGGCCCATTGGCACATACAGGTGCATTTGCTGTGCAAGGCTGGCTGTCCCGCGACGTGTCCCTTGATGGCACCTGGCGTCCAGGGCGAGGTTGTTGCGGGTATACAGGGCATGGGGGTCAACACCCCCATTGCTGCCGACGTCGCGGCACTCACTTGCGGATTGGCGATGGACTTGCAAACCCCGAACGGGGTGATATTTACCATCGGCTTATGGTCCATGATATTTGCCGAGAACTGACGCTCTACGCAGTAACGGTTTGTCGGTAAAAGCGTTAACTTGCCCGGCGATGAGCCAAACGTACAACTCAACAATGCACCCATTACAACCTGCTCCGGCATAGATATCCCTCAATCAACACGTCACGCTCCGCCTATCGAACAACGGCTACCGGGCATTAATTGTAGCGAGCCGCGAAAGCAAGAGAATGAGACCGGTCTCAAAAGTGGAGCTCACCGATAGGGTCCGGGATCAATAACGGCAAAGGGTGTATTTCTAGATACGTTAGGTACTGATTTGAGAGGGGCGACGACCCAACTTAACGATACCGGGACGCTCCGACTGATCAACGAAATCCCGTACGCCTTCAGGCCGCCAACTTTCTTTGATTACCGCACCCAGTGATTTGTAGTAAAGCGCCAACTCTTCAACGTTATTAATAATGGTCCAGGTATTTTTCCGAACCGCGGCAACAGGGAACTCCCCCGGCCTGGCGACCGCCCCGACAACACCACCAGCTTTAGACATATGGTTTTTTTCATGAGCGACCATAAAAGACCAAAAGTTGACCTGGGGGCCATGCCTCACCACGTTGTATTGCCTGACAGCGAACGGCCGCGCGTTATCATCCAACGCCACTTCACGATTGATTAAATCGATAATCAGTTTTTCCTCGTGCGAACCGGCCAGCACGGTTCGAGGCCTTCCGGCCCCCCGAAACGTAATGATGTCGTGCGCGTCATAGTCGCCTGTAAAGGCTTTTTTTTGCCAGTCAGCATGTTTTGCTTTTAGCCTATTAAGGCTGCTTGGAAGGTTGTTCACATCAATCGGTTGAATCGACGCATCCTCTTCCAACTGACCGCTCAAATAAACCCCTACCAATCCGGTACGGTCCCAATGACCCACATACCCCTCCAGGCCTGCTTGACGTAACACCTGAAGCAACTCCCTGGCTCGCGCCGCAGGATAATACTTTGCAAGGGAACTTTCTTTAATCGTCTTCTCCAGAATATTATGCCCTTTGGCCGCCGCCCCATTTTCCAACGCTTTAATCGTCGCCACACCTGCCGACCTGAAGCTGATCGCAAAATTGCCTTTGGTCGAAGCCCGTTCAATGGCACTCATATGTTTTATAGAAATAAACTCACGCGCGACACGCGCTTTTGTTGCTATATCCTTAGGCATCACTAGACCTCAATTATTTAATACACACTCACTGCGGCTGATGTCAGCCACCGTTGAGTTTCTGTTGACTACGTAGAATACGAGCCGGGCCAAGCACAATTGCATGTGGTTGGAAGGGGGGCTTGACACTGGACAACCAGGACGCCAACCCCAAAGGCGTCGCATCGTTCAAACACAATGCAGTTTTTTCATGGTCGGACAGTCGTAACTCCAGATCCCATTCAACGCTAACGCCGAGATAGTCGTTCACCCGTTGGATGACACTGCGTAGCCGCGCACTACCGGGTAATAAACTGATGAATTGCTGCCGCGACAATGGGCCGAAACTGAGGCGCACGCTGTGCTGCACATTCCACACCCTGCGCCCCAACAACGAGGCGTTGCCGAGTTGAGCGCTTTGACTTCGAGCCCCTATTTGCAACCTTTCATCCGTCGCTAGTTCAGCCCAGCGCCCATACCATTGACCGAGGCGGACCGGGACTTGCAAGTAATCGCGTAGCAGCGCCAATAGCCCTTCAGCGCTACGTCGCTGATCGACATAGTGGCTGGCATAAAATCCTTCACAGCGGGGTGCGAAAGCCTGGACGTAGTCGGCGAAACGATCCTCTTCTGGACGGTCTGCCGAAACCACTGGCCTGCTCATTGCCCAACTGCGGTACAACAGGCAAAGCAACCGATGATGGAAGATGTCGATGAAATGGGTCAGCACGTAGTCATTATGGTTGACCTGTCGTGAGAGCACCTCCTCAGTGAACGACAACGGCATAGGGCCATTAACCCCTGTCAGCCCGAAAAACGTCACAGCCAGGCGCGGTGGCAATCCCTCGCGCATTTGTAGGTTTCGCAGCATGGCTGGTTCGAAAGCCATCGATACCACTTGACTCAGACGAACAGGGTCTTGGCGCAAGTGCTCGGAGGTGCCTAGCCGAGGCGCTTGTGTATTGAACCCCTCGATACGCCGCAAGGCACTGAAAAAGTCAAAACGCCAGGCCTCTTGCTGCAGTTCAAACCAAGGGTTCAGATCGTCATGCATTGGCTACCTCTCGCCGGCCAGCGCATGATCAGACCGCGTCTGTGGGTATGCAACACGGTCTGTGTGAAGGCGTTGATGGGTGCATAGCGAGCAAAGAAGGCATCCAGCACCGCACCAAACAAAAAAGCGCCAGTGCCTTCGCAGGCGTCATCGTCAAGGGTCAGTTTCAACTCCAAGCCTCGCCCAAAAGCCACTGGCCCACGACCGGGTAAACGTTGCGTGACGACGTTGGCCTGCAAAGAAACAATACCTTCGAGCAAACGCTGCATTACCTGATCATCGGCCGCCACATACAGGGACAACAACTCACGTAAAGCATTGGCGCCGGCCTGACCGTCATCATTGACCAGCGGTAGGTAGTTGCGAGACAAGTGTTGAATCGCTTGCCATGGGCTATTCCCCGCCACCGGCGTCGCCCTTGGGATCGAGGGCCCGGCCACACAACGAATAGCGGTGACAGGAGCGCCCACCTCAAGGACAAAGTCGGTGCTGCCCTTGCCGAATTGAATGTGTCGCGCTGCGTCGCGATTGGAACACAGCACTTCAGCCACCAATTGATGCAATTGGGGCGTGTAAGGCGGGTTACGTGGGTCCACCAGCGAAACTGACACGTCGCTGCCGACATAGCAATTGATACCCTTATGCTTGTCGACGCCCGCTCGGCTGGGCACTCGGCGAACCTGGAAAAAGCCTCCAATGTCCTCTTCACTCCCGCGCACATGGGGTGAATAAAGCGGCAGGAAACGCAGGCGTTGACTGCTACCACTGAGATAACCATGAACTTCGAGTACCTGATGCACCTCATGGGCTAAAGGGTTCGAGTGGTCAACGCGTATGATAACGTCCTGACTGTGCTGGACTAAGTGGTGGCGGTCTGTGCGCTTTCGAAACAGGTTCTGAACCGGAACGCAAAACAGTGCAAATAGCGAACGATCGAGATTGACTGGCAACGCGCTGGAGAGCGGCGCCAGGAGCATTACGATCTCCAGATAATCTTCGGCGCAACGCTGAACTGCTGGCCCCAGGCCGCAGAGATCGATGAAACGGTAACGTTCGGGAAATGCCAGAAAGCGTTTGAGCAAACTAACGCCTGCTGTGTCGCCAAGCGCCGCGCGCTGCGAGGCGGATGCCAACTCAACGTTTGATTGGACAATATTCCCTGGCTCAATAATCTCACACCAGGATGGCGACTCTATTGCCGGGCGAGCCAGCATGCCTACGCAGCGAGATAACAGTGCCTCGTGCACGGCGGAGGTCTGTGAGCCTTGCCCAGTGAGGTATACACGCAACGCTTTGAGGTCGAGCTGGCTGAAGGGTACCCCTGTAGTGGTTCGAAGTCGCAGGCGTATTGCAGAATGCGCTTGGCCAGCAAACCGCGATGGCAAGCCCGGCAAAAGGCTGGCACTCGTTAGGTAGTCGACCGCAGTAATCTCGATCGGCCACAACGTCACTGCCTCGCTGGTACGCCAATCGCTGCGCACATGACGTCCGTTGTAAACGGCGTTGGCACTTAAGGCGCTGTCGACGGGTAGGCAGAAGCCTTTCACCAAGCTGCCTTGGTGCCTATCGGGAGTCACCTGAACCACGGCCATTGGGGGCACTGGCAACAACGATTGCGGTTGCACCTGCTGCAGAAGGTTTTCGGTGAACTGCGGGAACTCGGACTCCATTTGCAACTGGATACGTGCAGTGAGAAACCCCAACCCTTCGAGCAACCGCTCAACACCAGGATCGCTGGTCATCCGCGAATCCAGGCTCAGGTGAGCGGCTACCTTGGGGTAGCATTGAGCGAACTCGTTGGCGCCCTCTCGCAAAAACTGCAGCTCGCGCTCATAGAGGTGGAGTAGCCGCTCATCCATAAGTCGTTATTCCACTTGGCAGGCTGATGCGGGCTTCGCCACTTTCAGTATTCCAAATCGATTGAAATTTAAAAGCATACGCTGCACCCGTTTTCCGCAACACGCCTTCGATGTGAAAATGCAACTCGGGAATTGCCGCGCGGGGACGCTTGCCCCACGTGATTCGCAGCGTATGGCGAATAATACGAGGTTCAAAAGTCAGTATGGCAAAGAGAATACGTGCCTCTAATATTTTTGAATCAAGAGTGGACAAGGTAATACCAGCAATATTTCCAATACCGTAATTCAACACTGAGCGCGCGACATTAGGCGTCGCTTTTGCATCCAACGCCCAAACCGCACCAGGCACATTAAACAATTTCTCTAAATCAGACCTTAACCGCGCCAGCACACGGCTGTTGCTTTCGGGAACAGTTGACGCATCATGGGCGCTCAAACGGTCCAATAACACTGGAGCAAAAGCGCTCATGAACCAACCTCATATTGCTGAACACACTAACAGTAGCGTACAGAGCCAAACAGCAACTCAACACAAATAGAGCATCCTGGCCGCCCAGGAATGCCCTATGCCTTTACCGCGAGCTTAGAAACATTTTTTGGCGATAACATCATACCCCATACGCGCATCGCCTTTACTAGCGCTCCCATCAAAACACATGTACTTATACTCAATTTTTTTAAAGCTAAGTGCGAGATGCTCATCAGGACGAGAATTAGTAACGCAGCTAGTAGCAAATGAACTTACGACTACCCCAGTCAACGTAATACTGAGCAATTTTTGCGAAGTATTTTTGACGCCCGCGGCGTGCAAAACAACGATAGTGGCATTATCAAATTCTTTACCGGTCAGCGCCTGACCGAACAATACTGGCGAAGTTTGATCGCCCCCTTTCGTCAGTACAAGTTCAGAAATGTGTGATTGCGCAAGAGTCCGATCCCCACCTTGCGAGTGAATATGGCGCGTGCTATTAACTGAGTAACTTTCAAACTCAAGCCACTCTTTATAGTCTTCGACTGTGGACGTACCCTTAACCTCTGGCGAGAATTGAACCAGAATCATACTTAACCCCTATTAATTATTGTTACTTAAAAATTAAAATCGAGCGCGCGATCACGCCTTGACAGACGGCAACTTGGCAACCAGCCGCAGGGACACGGTTAAACCCTCAAGTTGATAGTGTGGCCGTAAAAAGAACTTAGCTCGATAAAAGCCTGGATTGGCCTCATCGTCTTCGACGATCACCTCGGCAGCCGCCAAAGGCTTGCGTGCCTTATCGATATCTGTGGCCATGGCCGGGTTCAACTCAACGTAGCGATTGATCCAACTGTTGAGCCACGCCTCCAACTCCGCTCGCTCCTTGAACGAACCAATCTTGTCCCGCACAATGCATTTCAAGTAATGGGCAAAGCGACAAGTGGCAAATAAGTAAGGAAAGCGAGCTGCCAACTGGGCATTTGCCGTGGCGTCGGCATCGTCGTACTGCTGTGGACGGTGCATGGACTGCGCACCGATAAAGGCGGCTACTGAACTATTCTTGCAGTGCACGAGCGGCATGAAGCCGCTATTTGCCAATTCCAGCTCCCGACGATCACTGATAGCAACTTCAGTCGGGCAGGTGATGTCTACACCGCCGTCTTCACTGGGAAAGGTATGCACCGGTAGACCGGAAATCGCGCCACCCGATTCAATGCCGCGAATCTGAGAACACCAGCCGAAGTGTTTGAAGGACTGATTAATATTGAGCCCCATGGCATAAGCCGCGTTGACCCATAGATAATTGTTGGCATCCCCCTGAGTGAGCTCTTCAAAATTAAAGTCTTCGACGCGTGCGGTGTTTGCGCCATAGGGAATACGCCCCAAGAAACGCGGCAACGTCAGGCCGACATAACGCGAATTTTCGCTGTTACGAAAGTTACGCCAGGCCGCATGCTCGGGGGTTTGGAAAATTTTGCTCAAATCACGTGGATTGGCCAACTCCTGCCACGCGTCCATTAAAAGAGCCCCTGGGGCTGCAGCACTGATGAAAGGCGCATGGGCCGCCGCTGCAATTTTAGCCAACGACGAGAGCAGCTCGACATCGGGCGGGCTATTGTCAAAATAATAGTCCGCAATTAAACAGCCGAATGGTTCGCCGCCGAACTGACCGTATTCATGCTCATAAATTTTCTTGAACAAGGGACTCTGGTCCCAGGCGGCACCCTTGAATTTCTTCAACTCACGGGCCAACTCAAGCTTGGAAACGTTGAACACACGTATTTTTAGGGTTTCGTCGGTTTCGGTATTGCTCACTAGGTGATGCAAGCCACGCCAGGCCGACTCCAGCGCCTGGAACTGATCATGGTGCAAAATGGCGTTAATCTGACCCGACAGCTTACTGTCGATAGCAGCGATCAGCCCTTCAAGCGTGCTCAAGGTATCATCGGCTATCAAATGTGTCGCACTCAACGCCTGCTCAGAAAGCGTTTGCACCGCGACCTGAAGTGCATCACTGGCCTGCTCGCTACGCGGTTTGAATTCACGCTGTAGCAAGTCCTTAAAGTCTTCTACTTCCATAACGTTCAATACCGTGCTTTGCCGCGGGGCTTGTTCAGTTTCGATCATCATCAATCACCTGATTCAGTGGGGTGAACAGCAGGTTTGGCGTGTACTGATAAAGAACGCATCAGCGCCGGATTTTCAAGCAATTGAGCAACCAACTGCTCGGCACCACTTTTACCATCCATATACGTCAACAAATTTGATAGCTGCTGGCGTGCTTCCAGTAGTGTTCGCAACGGTTCGACATGACGGGCGATCGCACTTGGGCTGAAATCATCCATACTGGCTATTTCCAAATCGAGTGCAATACTACCCTCCCCCGTCAATGTGTTCGGCACGGTCAGCTTCAAGCGTGGCCTGATCGCATTCATGCGCTCATCGAAATTATCAATATCAATATCCAAGAACTTACGGTCTGCAATAACCGGCAAAGCGCCAGCGCTCGAACCGGACAAATCGGCTAACACCCCATTTACGAATGGAATCTCAACGGTCTTTTCAACCCCATAAAGTTCAACGTCATAATCAATCTGAACGCGAGGGGCACGATTGCGACCGATAAACTTCTGGCCACTGGTATTACTGGACATGGCGTCACCTTAGATACAATTAGAAGTAGTCATTCATCCTGAATACCGCAAAGCGTTCGTATATCCTGAATACTTGAGGGTGCCAGTTCAGCAATCAGCTCCATAAAATCCATGTCCACGAGCCGCCGCATTCGGTGCACCAGCATCGGTATCGGGCTACTAGGCTCATAACGCTTGTAATACGCTTCTACGGCCTCAAGGGCTGTGTAGACATCTTCTCTGGAATGGCACTTATCATTACTACGCGACTGCACAGCAACTGCGTTTTTTGCGGAATCGACCGTGCGACACGGTTCAGAGGCTGGCACCGCCCCCTGCGCAGTGCTGCGCACACGTTCATCTACCACCCGTACGCACTGCTGCAATAGATGCAGGAGCGGCTGCAACGGAGACACTGCACTCAAACCCGTACGGTCATCGAGGCATCTGCCAATTTTTTGCACCTGCGCTTCTAGCCGATTCAGTAATCCAAGACTGCGCATCAGTTCGGCTGAGCAATGGGGCTCTATCAAATGCTCAAGCCTGGCCTGACACTCCTTACGCTCCGCGGAATCGACACCACTGGCTATCAGCGCAAGATCGCCAACCGTGAGCAGGCCCTGGGTTGCCGTACCCACCAAGGGAGCCCGGCGCAATGTCTTGATTACGGTCCCAGGAACCACCAACTCAGCCAGCCCGTTAATACGCAGCCAGGGATCAAACTGCTCGAGCGCCGACAGTTGCGGGTGCACCGTATCCCACCGCTCATCGAGCAGGAATGCCAACACTTGCAGGCCATTGGCAAACCCCAGGATCCCTTCACGCGCGAGCCAGGCTCGCGTTAAACAAACACCTACGCGCAAGTCGTGAGTGCGCTGAAACAACTTTAAAGCGAGTGACTCCACAGCCACCCAGTCAATCGGTTCCGGGATGTAAACATGCTCACCGTATTGGACTTCTTCACCGCCCGCTATTAACCGGTTTAACTCAACAAAGTCAACATCGTATTCAAGATCCTCGCCACACCCTTCACTAGCAAGAACACCAATGAAATTGTTAATATTCATTGCTAAATTTAATCACTCCCGAACACTGAACATTGTGGTCACGAAGGCGACTCAACAGTGTCCCTACGCATGAAAGCTTTAAATATCCTTATGTTAGATAGGCCTTGCCTGGCTGCTTGGCGTGAACGTATTAACTCACCGCGAACGTGACATCTAAATTAAGGGATGCAGCAGGTCGAAGAAATGAGACCTGTCTCAAAGGAATCGATCGAGGATTATTCGAAAAGACCTGACTGACGAACGGTAGGTACACAGTGGTGCCTGCCGAGGACCGCAGATTTGAGGGGCCGATACCGGACAGCGGGTAGATGCAGTGTTTTGCAGGGGCTCATTGCAAAACCGATCGTTCGCAACCTGTGCGTACCGAGAGGATAGAAAACCCCGAAACGAATATTGTTGTTAACTATCCATTCGCCAATTAATGACCTAACACGTCACTTTTTGGGTATGCGCTAAGTGAAGTGTTTTTATAAGTCAGCGCTTGTCCCCCCCAGAAACCGGAGCGCGCCGTGAGCTCCACGGACCTGTTAATATCAGTTACACCCCAGTTACTGGCTGATGGCCAGCAACTTATCAACATCACTTGAGCCACCGACCTACTCATTTCTTGAAGTATTTGAATCCTTGGGCTAAAAACAATCACACAATTACAACGCCTCACGTCAAGCATGAGAGGGACCTTATGCACCCTGCATTGCATTTCGGTAAAAACTACACCCTACACGTTGGCGTTCTCTCACTCTTGAGCCTGGCAGGGCAACACGCCCACGCGGCTTGCTCACTGACTACCGGTGCAGGTGATACCAGCTACCTGTGCGCCAGCGGTAACAGCGGCAGCGGCCTCACCGACTTGCTGGGCAACAACACCCTGACCTTCCCCGCTGGCGGTACCGGCACGATCAACGGCAACGTCACCTTCGGTGCCGGTGCCGATCTCATCGACATGAACGCCGGCAGCATCCTGGGTGCCATCGACCAAGGAGACGGCGCCGACCGCTTGCAGATCAGTGCCGGGACAGTCACCGGCGCGGTCCATCAAGGCAACGGTATCGATGACTTCGTAATGAAAGGTGGAAGCATCCAGTCACTGGCACAAGGCGATGGCCGCGACACCTTCTTCATAAGCGGGGGTACCATCGTCGGCGCCTTCGAGGACGGCGATGTGGCGAAAATGATTGCGGGCAGCATCGGCCGAGTCGACATGAAACTCGACAACAACATTTTCGACCTGTCGGGCGGCACCATTCTCGGCAACCTGGTTACAGGCTTCGGCCGAGACACTGTGAGCGTTTCCGGCGGCACCATTGGCGGCAACATCAGCGTCAGTGGCGGCAACGACAGCATCACTGTCAGCGGCGGGGTGATCGCCGGAGAGATCCGTGCCAGCACCGGGAATGATCAGTTCAACTGGCTCAATGGCGGCCAGATCAACTCGGCGGTGCTGATGGGCGATGGTGACGACACTGCCCTGCTCAGCGGCCTGAACGAAAGCCTGCTGGCAACCACATCCTCGCTAGACGCCGGGCTTGGAAGCGACACGCTGAACTTCGACCACACCGCCTCGGCGGATGCCGCGCGCTACCTGGGCTGGGAAACAGTCAACCTTGCCAACCATTCACAATTTGACCTTGCCGCGAACTTCTTTCTTGGCGACAGCGCCAGCAACACCGGCACCCTGTCGATCGACAACACCAGCGTGCTGCGGGTAAGCCAAGGCAACATCCGCCCCTACACCGCCGGCCAGCTGGCAACGTTGAACAACGCCGGCACCATCGATATGACCTCCGGTAGCGGCACTGCCACCGACTCACTGACTATCCACGGCAACTACGTCGGCAACAACGGGCAGTTGTTGCTGCAGACCGTGCTCGGTGACGACCGCTCTGCCAGCGACAGGCTGGTGGTATCCCAGGGCACCATCAGCGGCAACACCCAACTGGGCATCACCAATCTGGGCGGGCTTGGCGGCCTGACGCAGAACAACGGCATCGAAGTGGTCCACGCACAAAATGGCGCCACCAGCAGCAACGATGCTTTTGCCCTGCGCGGCTCGCTGTCGGCCGGCGCCTACCAGTATTACCTGTTCAAGGGTGGCGTGAGCGCCGGCACGGAACACAACTGGTACCTGCGCTCGTCGGTGGTCGCGGTACAGCCACCGCCAGTCCCTCCTGAGCCCACCGTGACAGCGCCCATCATCCCCGTGGCGCCTATCTCGCCTACCCTGCCCGTGGTTGACCCAGACGAACCTGCCGTGGAGCCACCCACCGCACGACCGGTGGCGCCGCAAGAGTCGCCGGCAATCGCGACTCCAGGGCCGGCGCAGGTTTCACCGGAACCTGCGGCAACGACGCCTCCTGTACCCACGGCAGTGGCCGGCGCCGATCCAATCCCCCTTTACCGCTTGGAAGTACCGGTGTACTCGGTAGTGATTCCGGCTGCACAGGTGATGACACTGCAGGCGCTTGGCACCTTTCACGATCGCCAGGGCGAGCAGAGCCTGTTGACCGAGACCGGTGCGACACCGGCAGGCTGGGGCCGGGCTTACGGCAGCGATTTCAATAAGAGCTGGTCGGGCACTGTGTCTCCCAGCTTCGATGGCTCGCTCAAGGGCTATCAAGTCGGCCATGACCTGTACGCGGCACAAACCAGCGGCGGGCAAATCCAACGTATCGGCCTGTTTGTCGGGCAGAGCCGCCTGGACGGAGATGTCAAAGGCTTCGCCGAAGGCTTTCACGACCGCAAGGCTGGCCGGGTGAAACTCGACGGCGACAACTTCGGCGTCTACTGGACCCTGAGCGACCCAACCGGCTGGTATGTCGACCTGGTAGCCATGGGCACCCGCCTGGACGGTGACAACCGTTCCGACCGAGGGGTGAAGATGGACAACGAAGGCCATGCCTTGGCCCTGTCTGCAGAGGCGGGCTACCCATTTGCCGTATCGGATAACTGGGTGATCGAACCCCAGGCGCAGGTCATCAATCAACAGATTGATCTCGATAGCCAAAGTGATGGGATCTCGGATGTCACCTTCGATTCCCAGGACTACTGGACAGGCCGCCTGGGGGCACGTCTCAAAGGCCGCTACCTGGTCCATCAAACGCCCATCGAGCCTTACCTTCGTGTCAATGCCTGGCGCACCTTCGGTGGCAGCGATACGGTGACTTACGATGATGTCGACCGTATCAAGAGCAATCACAAAACTTCTTCAGCCGACGTGGGTGTGGGGGTAGTAGCGCGGTTGTCGTCGACGGTCAGCATGTATATGGCAGCCGATTACAGTACTCATCTGGACAGCAACGATCTGGAGGGACTCAGCGGCAATCTGGGGCTGCGAATGAGTTGGTAAGAACGATAGCACTACTGCCCCAGGCAGCTCTGCCTCGGCTGACCAGCTCAATTTAAGCGGCTGCAAGCCGTGCTACTGGTTAACCGGCCCCGAGTCTGGCCGTTAATATACGATGGCGCTTCGACGCTGAGGCGCGTTAAACGATCAGATACTCGCAGGCGTTTCACATCGGTTGGATCGAAAGCTGTCCTTTGGCGAATGCCCGCTTCTGACTGAGCAGACTCAGGACTCGGGCTTGGCCTGCGCCATAGACGCGCTCAGCAGCACCAAGCAGCAACCGGCAATCGCATCACGTACTTCACAAGCTAGAACACTAGATCAACTGATGTCGCTTGGCCAAATCGGCAAGGTCTACCACCGACACCACGTTTAGCTTCTCGATCAACCGGGTCTTGTACGTGCTAATCGTCTTGTGACTCAGCAACAAGGCGTCGCCTATATCCTTGTTGCTCAACCCCCTGGCCAGTTGCTGTAATACCAGCAATTCGCGGTCGGACAGGCAGGCTATCCGCTCGGCTTCCCCCGCGTCGACGTCACTCTTGCGCACCGAACTGGTAGCCAAACTCGGGAAGTAGGTATAGCCCGACATCACAACCTTGAGCGCCCTGCTGAGTTCGGTCAGATCACCGGTTTTCGACACATAGCCTTGAGCCCCAGCCTTCATGCAACGGGCAGAAAAATAGTTGATTGGTTGCGAAGTCAGTACCAAAATCTTGATCGGCAGGGCAAGGGCGCTGATCCGGGCGATCACTTCAAGGCCATCCAGAAGCGGAATGCCGATATCCAGGACTATGATGTCCGGAAAGTGAGTACGCGCCAGTTGCACGGCATCGGCACCATTGTCGGTCTCGCCGACCACCTCAAACTGCTCCAGTTCGAGCACCATTTTCACACTTGCTCGAATGAACGGATGGTCATCTACAATCAGTGCCTTATGCATAAAAAATCTCCGTTGTCATCCAGATTGAGCACATGTTCGCAGGCAGACTATACAATCCACAGCCATCTGACTGCCCTTTAACAGCCCCGTCACGCACTGTATAGCGTCACCCCTTAAACGCATAAGATTTACGGGTTTCACCTTCGCGCAACTCGAAGCTGTAGACCCGCCCCAGCATCTTTTTGAACTCACGTGTCTGACCGGGCCGCACATGATAGATACTCGGATTGGCGCATTGGCCACCTTGACTGTCGCAGTCCTTGAACGACTCCAGCACCAGGGTGGCATTACCCTTGTTACGCACGCGAAAAAAGCCTGGGGGCTCATCCACCACACTGTCGTAACGCGGATTGTTCGGCCGAACCAGGAGTACCGCACCGAAGCCCTTGAGCAGATGTACCCCAGCGGCCAGGGTCTCGCGGTAAGCCGTAGCCTCATCCTTGCTGAGGTCAAAATCGTTCTCGTCCTCTGGCAATATCGGGATGAAGCGTACGCGAAAGTAACGCTCTTCGTCGCGCTCGCCACGGAACAATAGGCGCACATTCTGCGCCCCGGCAGCCGGTACGATCAGCCGTGATGGCGTCACCACCAAGGAGCGCTGGGCACTATCCTGGCTCTCTAGGGATACCTCGCTTGGGGTACCGTCTCGATCGTACTGAATTTGCGCCACACTCACTTTGACGAACGCCGTGGTGCTGCCAATATTTCGCACTTTTTTCAGCAGAGTACTCTGGTTGGAGTCTAAGTAGTCGTGCAGCGTCCCGATATCAAGATCCGGCGCAGCCTGGGCCGACCAGACCTGCATCCACAAAAGCGCTACACATAACAGGCTTTTGAACATAAATATCCCCCTCAAACCCTGCTCTTCCCAGCAAGGCTGGGGGAAACTCTCGTGTTAACGCACTCAAGCGCCAACAGACGGCGACAGCCTGCGCTCCGTGCCCAATCGTCCGCCAAAATGTTCAGATAGGTAAACAAGCGGTATTACAACATTGCATCGAACACAACAGTCACGTTCCCTGTGTAGGTGTCACCCGGGTTATCGAGCATCTGTGCAGCCTCACCAGATGCCGTAGCGAAGTGAAGAGCACCGGGCTGATTAAAGACTGGACGGGTGCTCTGCAGGATCAAGGGTTGCCGTCGCCCGGTAGGGACTTGTTCCCGCTGCACAGGATGCCCGGATTGCGAAATACCACCCGGCAAGGTGAGGCTCACATCCAGCGGCACCGTATGGCCATTGCGCGTATTGCGAATGCCACAACTGTTTGGGCCTGGAACCCCGCAGTCCATATAGACGGAAAGAGGGCCGCTTGACCAGATGCGAAATGGCAGGTCGCGCTCGAGGCGCTCCGGCTTCGGTCCACCATTGAGCCAGCGTGCCCAGCCACCTGGGGGCTCCAGTAGCACCTGATCAGAACGGCCCGAGAACTCCAGTTGAAGATGATGCAGTACTTCGAGTTCAAAATTGAGGGTGACACTTGAGGTATTCAGCATCGATACGTTGTTACCCAGAGCGATCTCCCCCGCCTCACCCACGCTGTAGGTCACGCTTCCGAAGTAAACTCCTGAACGCATGCTCAACGGATCAGGTGCCTCCAAAATGTAGCCGATGGAAAATTCGCTGACCGAAACCTCCAGCGCCCCTCCAGCAGGCCCAGTATCGGAGGTTGAATAACATGGTGTGGGAGTATTCGGATCACTGACGCGCCATAAGCCAACTCCCCATACTGCATTGCCTAAGCTTCTTATAAACGTGCAGCCCCCTCTCACTCCGTAGGTCCATATTGGGTTGTAGAAATCAGAACGCCCCCCACCGACCCTAGCACTGAACCTGCTCATCGAAAAGGTTAGTGCATGCTCATCACCTGTTGTCGACCTCACTTGTATCACTTGGGATGCTGGCAGGCTTATCCAAAACTGATCCAGCGGATTCGTCGCGGCTCTGATCGTTGTCTTGGAGTAGTTGACCCCTAGCGACACTGAGTGGTTGTCCCCAGTGCACTCAGGAGCTGAGGGCCATCTATTACAGAACCCGCTCAGCGGCGTAGTGTTCTCGAAGCGAGAGTTGACCGTGGACGGGACGTATTTGGCAGTAATGGTCACCTCGGACGCTACGCCCGGCTGCGTGCTGCCCAATAAAGCAAGAGTGCATAACATCCAGCGAGCCATGTTTGTGAGGGGCATCCTAGTATCTCCTAGGTATTCTGTTGCATAGACTAGCCAAGTTCGAATGATGTGCTCGGCCAGCTCAGTCAGGGTGTAGACAAATCGAACAGCCCAGGTCAGGCATCAGACGCCTTGACCTGTTCGGCGGAAGCCAGGCCACCCGGGGTGCATGTCAGGTCCCCGACCAATAGGACATCCTTCTCACGCTCGTAGCGCGCCTTGTCCAGATGCAGGAAACACTGCTGTCCGCCGTTCTGCCGTACCTCGAGGGTTGGTGTCGACTCGCTCATTTCCACGGCGAAAAAACCGTCTGTTTCGCTGACGCTGCGACTGGCATGATTGATCACCATTGCGCCGCGCAGCGGTTGGCCTTGGGCATTGAGCAAGCGGCCAACCACCGTTACCGTGCGCATGATGCGTACCTTCTGATAGGCTACGCCGCCCTTGTTCAAATGGTAATTGGCGCTCTGCGGCTGAATCACCGCGGCCGGCGCATCATCACCATTGAAATCGAATTGCACATTGCCCGCCCGGTACGCCTTGACCGGGATAAGGTTGCGTCCGGACTTGAGGGTGCTGCCGTAGCCCTGCTGGTCGAAAGCTTGCAGTTCCAGATCGGTGTAGTCGGTTTCCACATCTACTACCATCGCCGCTTCGTGGGCGACGATGCCACCACTCATGGCTACGGCGCCATCACCCAAACCCACGGTGCTGTCTAGGTTAAGACCGCCACTCAACTCGCCGTTGTACGAAGAACTTTGCAGGTAGGTATTGCCCGAAAGCATTCGGTTTTCTATTTCAAGACTGCCGCCCAAGCCAACACCAAAGCTGTCAGCATTGACGGTGCCAGTGATGCTACGCAACGTACCGTAGTCGACTTGTCGTTGATAACTGAGCGAGGCGTTCTGCTCTCGATCGCCATCACGACCAGTCCGACTGCCCAAGTTGCCGTAGACCCGATTGCCAGCACTACCGAGGGCCATGGTCAGGCTGACGTCCACTCCACGGTTGCGTTCACCACCGCTACTGGCATTGCCGGGGCGGTCGAACACGGAGAAACGCCAGGTCGCATCCGAACCCAGGACTATACTGCGGCGCACCCAGGACAGGTCGACAGCCGGTCCAGACACTGTACCGCTGTTATGGCTGAGGCGCAGGTTGGCGTGGTTCTTGTCGTCCACTCGTTGCTGCACCGTAAACGAGGTCTGTTGCGTCTCACGGGCCTTGCTGTTGTAGGGTGTAGCGTCCAACCAGGTACGACTGTGGCTAAACACCAAGCTGCCACTGCCATGAGCGTACACGCTTTGCAAGTCGAAGCCATTGCCCCGACTGTCGTTATGGTGCAGATTACTGTAAAGCTTAAGCTTGTCGGTCACATCCCAATCCAACGAGGTGCTGTACTGCATACCATCCTCAATATTCTCGAGAGATAGGCCGAGCACCGCACGTGGGTGCAACAGGTAGTTGGCAATAATGCCGGCCCTGAGCCCTCCGTCCTGGAGGTCGTCCCGGTTACTCAACGGGTTGCTACTCTGGCCCAAGTAGGTGTTGTAGCGCCAACGCTGACCAGGGTTAGCCCAGTTACGCGGCTTGTAGATGAACTCTTCGTTGCGTGATGTTATTTGACCATCTTCGATCAACCGCACTTCCACCGCATAGATACCACCCGGTAGGCGACGCGTGTCGATTGTCTGCAACCCGGGCTGCACTGCCTGGCTGAAAATTAACGCGTCATCGCGGTACACCTCCACCACTGCCGGACGGTTGGGCGTGACATAGATGGGTGTGGTGCTTGCCTGGCCATCGTTAATGGCCAAGCTATCGCTAGAGCCGAACATCACTCCCACGATTCCATGGGGTTGACCGTCGAGCGTACGCGGCTGGAGACTGAGGCCTTGAGTGCTGGGAGGGAAGTAGCCCAAACGGTAGAATCGATCCTCTATCATACGGTCAGCATATAGGCCGCTGACGCGATAGCGGTTAGCATCACCTTCATTGGCACTGCTGCGGTCGAATTGCGCACGCGCCGTAGTGGTCCATTGACCGATACTACCCAGCCCTTCGGCAATGTATGTTCCATGAAGGTCCTGCTTACTACCGGATAGATTGAGCTGATTGCGCATCAACAGACCATGACTACCTGCCTCGGGTAAGGCATGAAAGCGGTTAGAACTGGAATCCTGCTCTACGGTTCGAGTCAGGATCGACAGTTGAGAGTTGGCTAGGCTGTAGTGCAAGGCCAGCAACTCATGCGCGCACTCCTGCTTGCAGACACCCAAGAGACGCGGCTCGCTCAATACTTCCTGCCAACGTTTCATGGTCTGCAGGTCCTCCTTACTGGAGCTTGTGTCGGTGAATTCGAGCAACTGCACGCGCTCATCGCGACTCAGCACCAGCATAGCGTCTCCGAGCGGCCGACCATCAAGATCAACCCGTACTGCCAGCGGCACATCGAAGAAATGATTTCGAAACTCCGCCGGCAAGCCTTCGGCCTGGGTGAGCAGGCCGAGCGTGCTAGGAACCGCAGGCTCGGCCCTTGCTGGAGCAAGGCTCAGACCAGTAACGCCGGTAAGCACCAGCGCAAACAAGCCGCGGCAGAGGCTGGGAGTATTCATAGTCACCTATAAAGCAGGGCGCACCCATGGCCACTCTGAGTACAGGTGGCCATGGAGGGGATCAGCAGAAGACAAGAAAGACGCTGCAACACTTAGGAGATGGGGAACCCTTGCGAGCTCGCCTTGAGCGACGTACTGATTACACGGGGATTTACGGAATTGGAGCAGTCAGCGGAGTTTCAAAGGTCATATTGACGATGCCCGCGTAGTTGCCCGCCGTATAGCCATTCACTGGAGCCGGCGCCGCAGCGATCCTGATAGGCATGAACACTTGATTGCCCATTTCGGTGTCGGCAACAATTTCCTTGTTGCTCACGTCCAACTCAACTCCATTGACGCTAACATTCAGATTGATGCGGCTGCTACCACTAGTAATTTCCGCTGGATGGTCCAGGCGAGCCTCAATAGCCCCGGTGCTGCTCTTGGCGACCAGGCGATTCTCGACCGGAGCCAGAGCGCCGGTGACTGTGTTGTAAACCAGTTCCTGTGGCAGGCCGATCCAGTTGCCATCCTGCTCGACATAAAACGCCTCGGTTGGGATGTTGGCGACTACTTCGACTGACTTGCTGACAGTTTGGGTGGCGAAAGCGCTACCGGTGGCAAGCATTGCAAGAGGAATAGCAAGGTATTTCATAGGGTGTTCCTTTGATGTTTGATGAGTAAAGCCAAATCACCAGCAGGTTGCGGAGAACGCAATGCGATCACAGCACCAACCAGCCGACGGGAGAATTATCAAGCAATCAGTCATCACAGCCTGTAAGGCGAATCCCTGTGACTTGTAGGATATTTCCTAGCGCAAGCGCACTGATCACACACTCAACTAAGAAAATTCTGAACAGGACTTCCATTTCTGGTGGAATACCCCCAGACACGAACATGACGGTTCAGCTCTTTGAAGCAGATGACCTGCGCTGATGCCAAGTACGCTGGTAAACGTAAGCAGGCTGCGAACGCGTCCTGATCGAGGGTGATCAGGTCATGCCCCGAGCTCATCCAAGAAAAAGGACGGCAAGCGCGATCCGGAAATGCATCCGACGAAGAAGGAAGTAGGTATTCCTTCGGGATCAAAGTGCATATCAGGATCGATGCCGTGTCCGGTTTAGTGCGTCGTCTGGTGGGCACGGCGGCGAATGTGGCCGATGTGACGTAGGTCGATCAGCTGATGCATGACGATAAAGCTTACGTCTTTGGCGATGCCGATTACATCCGCGTGGACAAACATCCTCAACATCAAAACCGTCAAACGAATTGATCGATTGCCGCACGACTCAGCATGGACAAGAAGACTGGCAAGGAGAGCTTGAACACTCAGGCGCATCGAAAAATCGAATATCCGAAGGCATCAGTACGGGCCAAAGTTGAACATCCACTGATCAAACTCTAGTTTGGCTGCACGAAAGTGCGCTATCGCGGACTGATGAAAAACATGAGACAACAAAGCACACTACTCGCGTTGCCGCACCCGTGGATGATGCGTAACGGTTTCACCTACAGAAGGAACGGAAGTTAAAAAACACTGAAGCTCCCGATAACCCTGCAAGCAGACTGGTCACGCTGACTACTCCCAGTAGTACTGAGCACCTATTGATATAGAGATACCAAGCCATAAATAAATAGCAAACATCGGCACAAGCAAACCTGGCTCCAATAAATCTTGACTCACAGCACTGCACCAATAGAGATAACAGAAGCTGCGAAATTAACTATTTTTGCCGCTACCACCTTTCTAAAATGAATCCCCCTGATGCCAGTCAGCCAAACTGACTGGTATCAGGGGGATTCATCAATGACTTCGGAAGAAACCGCACCCTCCAACCGGAGCCATCTCACTCTTGAGCCTGGCTATGCAACAAGCTCAGGCGGCTTGCAGATTGACTGCAGGCGCAGGCGATACCAATTATTTTGCAATATCGGCTGCGACCTCAGCTACTTACTGGGCAACCATACCCTTGAATCGCCGCGCTCATACAAGCAGCGAAAGCGGTACCATTCCTGAAGATTGAATGGTGCCATCAAGAGACCCACAACCCACTCCTAAGCTGCAAGCATACTTCTTCACCTTCAAGCGGATGAAGTCCTCCAGCGAGACCTGGTTCGATACATTACCAACAAAGGGATAACGCCCATTCAGCGCCCGCTGGCAGAAGGGCTCGACCTCGCTATTCCAAGCGGCTTGGCACGCGCATGAGCGAGCTGATTGCCGGTCTACAAAGCGGTGAGTATGAGCTGTTAACTGTGAACATACACGTGCTCGGCAAAAGGCCGTACGGCAAGCCGTCACTGGTTGCAGCCACACAGCAACCTGTCTATGCAAGCGTACTCAACAGTGGCCGATTACTGCTGGCCAGCGGGAACTCAATGCTCATCGCCCGCTACTCGAGAGCCAGACAGGCCTGCGAGGCCGTGTAGCCAGGCAACTGCTCGAAACCGCTGACAATCACCTGCACCGCCAGCCATTTACCGAAGTGGGAGGCCAACTCTTCAAGGCGCATCCGCAGGGTGAGCGCCAACCGGTCGCGCTCTACAGGCGTCGCCTGTTGAAGTTGCGCGGCGCACAGGCCAACACCACACCACGCACAGCCCCCCCGGCGCTGCAACTCAGTCAGGGCCACCCGCCAAAAGCGGGCCACATCAGCATGACAGATCTGAAAGCTGCGATCCGCCAATTCGTCAAGTCTCACAACGAGCATTCAGCCAAACCGTTCAAATGGAACAGGACGGCAGAGGCCATCATCAGCTCAGTACATATGGCAAAGCTGAGCGTGATGAAAGAGAAACTAATAAATTAAGCACTCGGGACACTAGTACTTGCAGGCCATTGGCAAACCCCAATATACCTTCTCGCGCAAGTCATGGTTGCGCTCAAATAATTTTCGAGAAAGTGGCTCCACAGCTACCCTGTCAACACATTCTGAAACATTCACGAGCGCGCCTTATTGGACTTCCTAACCACCGCTCACCAACCGATTCAACCCAATACAATCAAAATCGTACTGGAGATTTTCGCCACACCCCTTAGCCGCAAGACCACCAATGAAATCATTAATGTTCATTACTTAGATTTAGCCCCCCCAAAAAATACTGGATACTTTCGATCCGACGGCGACCAAGAAATACCTCTTGCATATAAAACTTCTGAAGTTCCTTAGGACCCCAGCGGGTGCAATGGCTAACGGTGCATTGGCCTGCCCAGCAGCTTTAAAACGCGTAAGACTTACTCTCAGCGCCTGCGACCAGGTCAAAGCTATAACTACGCTGAGGCGGTTTCTCGAATAACTGTACCGCACCTGGCAACAGGTAATGAACAACTGGTGTTTTGCAACCTACGCCCTTACCTTCGCAGACTTTGAAGCGATCAAGCTTGACCGTGCTCCCCCCCGTATTACGCACTTCGATTCGCCCCTGGCGCTCCTGGACATTAACTTCGAACCGGGGGTCCTTCGGCCGCACGTATAGCAATGAACCATACCCCGCCAGCACATGCACCCCAACTGACAGGGACTCTTTGTAATCCTTGACTCCGCTGTCACTCACAGCAAAATCATCACCGGTCTCTGGCATCACCGGGTTAAAGCGCAAACGGTAATAGCGTTCATGATTGCGATCACCGCGAAACAACAACCGCACCGACTGTACGCCACCAGCCGGAATAATCAAGCGTGCCGGACTCACCACCAAGGAGCGCTGCGCACTGTCTTGACCATCCATAGCTACTTCGTGATATTTTCCGTCGGCGCCACGTACCAACTCCCAGACGCTAACCTTGACGAATGCGGTGGAAGTACCGGAATTGTAGATGCGCTTGACCTGAGTGGCTTGCGATGCCTCGAGAAAATCATTCAGTCCACCGATGTTGATATGCGGTGTGGCCTGGGCTATCCAGGGCTGCATCAAAAGCGCAGCGGCGACAAGCAGTAGTTTGTTCATATTGAAAATACCTCTTAATTTGCCAAGCGTTGGCCCCCATTAACCGGTGCACAAGGACAACCAACCGGCGGCTGAATTATTCCCTCCCCCCCCCTGATGGCCTGTAGGATAGCTCGCGCGCGCCTGTAGGAAATTTCTGATGCGCCGCTTGAATCATTCGGCGCTAATGACTGCTGTTGCTTGATTGAAATCGGCCGCTGCAGTTGTTATAACTATAAAAGCGCCCCATCCAATTCAGTCGCCCCAGCACACTTGTAAACACCTGAAGTCGTGCATTGGAGTGATACCTCCGAAGTCGGTGCAGAGGTCGTGATACAGGTGGCTCGCAGTAAACGAGCCCATCAACATTGATTTAACTCATAAGCCTTTCGGCGAGATTGATGTCTTCAGGTGATGGATGGCTACCGAAGGCTTTCGCGCTGGACATTTATTTAGTGAACACGGTAGCGTTTTTTCATATTTTTGTTAATTCCAACCGATGACCTCACAAAAAGAATTATTATCTTCCAGCGTTTGCTAGGGTTCTCTAATCATTTATTGTGAAAGCCTACAGAGGCGTGCTGATCACAATCAAAGACAACATCCAGATTCAAGGTTCCAGGAACACTTCCTATACTCCAAGATTGGTAAATTTCTATCCGAAATCGAATGCGCCGATCATCGACAAGCTCGTTGAGGCTGGGGGAATCATTGTCGGAAAGACCAGTAAGCATGAGTTGGCATATGGGCCTCGGGTTACAACACGGCCTTCCACGTGCCTGGAGTGGCCGGAGTTCCCAACGCTTTCGATCAATCGCAAATAGTGGGAGGTTCTTCATCCGGTAGCGCGAGTGCAGTGAGAGCGTATTTAGTGCCAGCGTCGATAGCCACTGACACGGGGGGCTCCGTGCGTCAGTCCAGTGCACTCAATGGTTGTGTCGGATTTCGACCAACTGTCGGGCGGTACAGTCAAGCAGGCATCACCCCATATCTCCCACACGCGACACCGCCGGCCCCATGACGCGCTCGGTAGAGGATGCGAGCTTGCTCGATCGCTTGATCACTGGCGCCTACCCTACCGCCGAATGCCTTAGCACTCGCCACCAGGCTTATCTAGTACGGCGAGACATTCCTGCCCCATGCGCTAGAAGTACTCGGCAGCCGCATTCTCGCCGTGCAATGGTTCACCAAACCTACCCGCGGCCCGGATTACCGACCACTCTGCAGAGTCATCGCGGATGACCAAGGTTTTGGGCTGGTCAATGACTATCTGTGCCTCATCGAAATGGTGCCGGGGGCAGTCCAATCTAGGCTGGGAAGGGTCTAGGAAAATAAAGGCAATTCAACTGAAATCACGCGGGCGATGGCGGTGCCGGTAACGGCGCGCATGTCCATCGGCTCGGTGGCGAGCCAGAGGGTATCGATGCGGATCATCGCAACAGCTCTCGAAGAAAGCTTGCGCAGGCGGCTGCGCTTTCCACTGGCCAAGTCATCTTGATAGGCGTGCGAGGGTGCTGGATTCAAGGCCAATACTGGAGGGCTGAGCATGCGTTCCAGTGCCGAGCATCTGAGGATGCAGCGGGATGAACGCAGGCTGAAGAGCCACGGCTTTTTGATTGTGCAGCCGAATCCATTTGTGGACGAGGTTCGCATTGAGGCTGTAGCCCAAGGCGATGTTTGCGATGGATGCGCCGGGCTCGATGCACTCTTGGATGACCTGGGCTTTGAACCATTTGCTGTAGGTACGGCGCTGAGGGTGCATGGAAAATCCGCTTGATGAGCCAGAAATGGTGTCCACTTAAATTTGATCTGACCCCGAAATATTGGACATCAACATCCAGGGGTGTCATGAAAAAGTACACAGAGCAGGCGAAATTGTCGGTTGTTGAAGATTACTGTTCGGGGAGCGCAGGTCACAGAGAGGTCGCGCATCGTCACGGGGTCAATGCCTCTTCGCTTCGAAAGTGGATTGCGGCATATCAGGCGCTTGGTGCCGCAGGCCTCAAAAATAAGAGAAAGAAGAACTACAGCCCTGAGTTCAAGCTGAATGTATTGCAGCGCATGCGAGAGGAAGATCTGTCCTATCGCCAAGTCGCTGCCCTGTTTGATATCCGGAAATCCGACATCATTGGCGAATGGGAGCGCAGGTATGATGAAGGCGGTTTGGAGGCCTTGTCCCGGCAGCCAGGAAGCGGACTTCACAAAAAAATGACAAACCCCATCCCGTCCATTCAGCTTGATTTTTCGGACGATGAAGCTCGTACGCGTGATGAATTGCTGGCCGAATTGAGCCAGTTGCGGATGGAAATTGCTTATTTAAAAAAGCTCGATGCCTTGGTTCAAGCGAAGGAACGAGCAGCGCAGCGGAAAAAGCGCAAATCGTGATTGAACTGAGGCAGGAGCACCCTCTGGAAGGCCTTCTGAAATTGGCTGGCCTGGCCCGTAGCACTTTTTACTATCAACAAAAGGTGCAGCAATCCGTTGATAAATACGCGGAGCTGAAGTCCAGAATTTGCTCAATTTTCGACGAGCACAAGGGTCGATATGGCTATCGCCGCATCACTGCTGCCGTTCGGCGAGCTGGCCACCTCGTGAACCACAAGACTGTTCAGCGCCTCATGGGCGAGCTTCAGTTGAAAAGCCGTGTGCGCATAAAGAAATACCGGGCATACAGAGGCGAAGAGGGTCAGGTAGCGCCGAACCTGCTGAAACGGAAGTTCGATGCCAAACGACCGAACCAGAAATGGGTAACCGATGTGACGGAGTTTCGGGTCGGGGGGCAGAAGCTTTATCTCTCGCCGATCCTTGACCTATATAACGGTGAAATAATCGCCTTCAAGACCTCGAGGCGCCCGCTGTTCGACATGGTTGGTGCGATGCTACGGCAAGCTTTTGAGAGGCTGCGGCCACGCGATAAACCAATCTTGCATTCCGACCAGGGATGGCAGTACCGGATGCCTATCTATCGCCACGTACTGAACGAACGTGCGGTAAAGCCAAGCATGTCCCGCAAAGGAAATTGCTATGACAATGCGGCTATGGAAAGCTTTTTTGGCACGTTGAAATCCGAGTTCTTTTACCTGAACAAATTCAACAGTCTCGATGAGCTTGAAGCAGGTATAGAGGACTACATACACTACTACAATCATTCGCGAATCAGGCTGAAGCTAAGTGGCCTGAGCCCTGTGGAATACAGGACTCAAGCACGACGGGCATAGAAGGCGTCCAACATTTCGGGGTCAGATCAATTTCAGGTGGACACCATGGCCTTCGGCGGTTGCGTCAGGAAGATGTGTTGGCCGGACGGATACGAACGTCGGCGTCAGTCTGCGAAAAAATCGTTTCGAGCGACCACCCCGAAGTCGTCGGGAGCGGTAGCATGGTCGCCTGGCTCAAAAAGACTTTTCACCCGCCGCTCCTGTTTGAAATAAGCCAAGGTTGCGAAAAAGCACTGCTCGCAGAGATGCAGTTCATAGCGCTCGCCATCATGCTGAGTGCCAAAACCCCAATGCGCCCTGAGCGTGGCGAATTGGAGTCCACCGGAAGCGACAAGCGTCGAGCTCTGGCACATGTCACATTGCACGTCCGTGACTGCTTCAACCTCGACACGCCCTGTGATCTTCATCGTTGCACCATCGTGTGGCCGTGATCAAATAGTCAGCATACAGGCTTCAGCAATGTTGGGCCTACCACTCGGCATGATCTGCTGATGAAATCCTCACTTCACCAAAGTCCTGACACAACAGTCGCGACTCGCTGCTAGCGTTCAATTCCTCCTCGCTGACACACCCCCAGCGGACCAATCCAGAGTTGAACTCGTTGAATGGAAACGGGTAGGAAACCTCTGCTCGCTTGTTCATGAGGACAAGGAATACTTCCCCCTCTACGCCTTTGACCCGCCTACGGCTACCGACCGTTTTCGCCGTTAGCTGCAATCATCGGCTCGCTCGCTAAGCATGACAGGGCTATAGCGCTCTGGTTCGGATCATCGAATAGCTACTTGGGAGGTCAGATACCAAAGGATGTAATGATGGATGCTCCGGAACGGGTGCTCGATGCGGCCCGAGCCGAAGTGTACGGGGCGCTACAGCGTTAATTGACGGACCCACCGTATAGCCTTGGCTTCGACGCAGCCAAAGGCTAACCAGACCACAACATCTATTCCTGCAGTAAACGAAAGAGCTAAGACGACTGGGGTCAGCATCGAAACAAGTAGAGACTGATGCTTGGGTCTCCGAAGTGATCAATGGACACCGTAGTCAAGTCGAATTAAGAAGTCCGCGACCTCCGTATACCCCCGATCGGTTTCCAAAAGCATGCAGGGCAAACGCCGGCCAAGTCCGATTGCCTGCCGGGTGAACCATGCTTCAGCCAATGCATGATTTCCGAACACCTGCTCAGCCGTCGTCAAAATTTGTTCACGCCGTCTAATGAAGCAGCGGTGCTTCAGGCTCCAACAGCTATCAGGAAATGGCGAGCTGAGTGCAAAAGTTCTGAATCGCCCCTAGTTTCGTAGACACCTCCAAGCCTTAAAATGAGGCCCATTAGGAGGTGCCATGAGCAACCAGCGTTATCCCGAAGAATTCAA
>NZ_AUED01000024.1 GCF_000425805.1 Pseudomonas vranovensis DSM 16006 | reverse complement strand
GCCCCGAATCCCTCGGCACTGACCCAGACCGGCAGCTTCACCATCAGCGCACCGGACGGTGTGCAGAGCATGACGGTGCATGGCGTGAGCGTGATTACCGGTGGCATGGCCAATGGCTTGCCGCAGGTGATCAATACGCCATTGGGCAATACCCTCACCATCACTGGATACGACGCTGCCACAGGCGTGGTCACCTACAGCTACACCCTGGGCGACAACGAAGCCCATGCGGCAGGTGCAGGAACCAACAGCCTCGGCGAAAGCTTCGCGGTGGTGGTGACTGACACCGACGGCAGTACCGCCAGTGGCAACATCGATGTGAATATCGTCGATGACGTGCCGACCGCACATGCCGACAGCAATGCCGTGACGGCCACCGAGACCCAGCTGACCCTCACCGGCAACGTGCTGACCAACGACGTGCAGGGCGCCGACCGCGTGGCTGGCCCGATCACCGCCGGCACCTATACCGGCAAATACGGAACCCTGGTGCTGGCTGCAGACGGTACCTACACCTACACGTTGAATACTGCCGATCCGGACTTCATCGACCTGCACGGCGGCGGAACGGGTACAGACACCTTTACCTATACCCTGACCGATGCCGATGGCGATGTCAGCACGGCCAACCTGGTGCTGAACGTCAGCAACCTGGACAACCCGGTCGTGATCAACGGCCTGGATGTAACCGGTGGCGAACACACCGTCTACGAGAAGAACCTCAGTGATGGCAGCAGTCCGGATGCGTCGGCGCTGACCCGCTCGGGAACCTTCACCGTGACGGCTCCCGATGGCCTGCAAACCCTGACCGTGGGCGGCATCAGTGTGGTCACCAATGGTGTGGTCAGCGGCTTTCCGCAAACGGGCACCACGCCGCTGGGTAATTCGTTGACCATCACCGGCTACAACCCGAGCACGGGGGTAGTCAGTTACACCTACACCTTGCTGGACAACGAAAGCCATCCGGATGCCGGTGGCGTCAACAACCTGTTCGACAGCATCACTGTCACGGCAACCGACAGCGACGGCAGTTCGGCCAACGCCAGCCTGGATGTGACCATCGTCGATGACGTGCCTGCGGTGGTGGGCGCCGAGCGTTCGATCACGCCGGGGCAAGTCGACTCCAACCTGCTGCTGATCATCGACGTGTCTGGCAGTATGACTAGCGCATCCGGGGTTAACGGGCTGACGCGTTTGCAACTGTCCAAGCAAGCGATCAATACCCTGCTCGACAAATACGATGAAATGGGCGATGTCAAAGTCCAGATTGTCACCTTCGGAACCAATGCGTCGGCCCCGATGACTGTCTGGCTGTCTGTTGCCGATGCCAAGGCTTATGTTGCAGGACTCAGTGCTGGTGGCAACACCAACTACGATGCGGCGGTCGCCGCCGCACAATCGGCCTTTGTGACCAGCGGCAAGATTGCCGGTGCGCAGAACGTGGGTTACTTCTTCTCTGATGGTGACCCGAACCCTAACGACCGGGGAATAAATGCGCAGGAAGAGGCGGACTGGAAAACGTTCCTGGACGACAACGGGATCAAGACCTACGCCATTGGCCTGGGTAATGGTGTCAATGTCAGTAACCTCAACCCGCTGGCCTACGATGGCAGCACCCACACCGACACCAATGCCGTGGTGGTCACCAACCTCAATGTCCTGAACCAGGTGTTGTCGGGTACGGTCCAGGGCGCACCGATCACCGGCAACCTGATGACCGATGGGCACTTCGGCGCCGATGGCGGCTTTATCAAGTCGTTGCTGATCGATGGCACCACCTACACCTACGACCCCAAGGCCAACAACGGGCAAGGCAGCTACACCGCCACGGGTACGGACCGGGGCACTTTCGATACGGTCACCAACACGTTCAACATCAAGACCGTGGCGGGCGGTACCTTGGTGGTGGACATGGACACCGGTGAATTCACCTATACGCCGCCCAAGGACGACGGTACGACGCGGATTGAGAATATCGGCTTCACCGCCAGCGACAACGATGGTGACCTGAGCAGCGCCAACCTCACGGTGAACGTCCACGGCAATACGGCGCCGGTAGCGGCGCCTGACCACATCATCACCAACGTGCTCTCCAGCAACATTGTGGTGCCGGCCGAAGCTTTGCTGGCCAACGACAGCGATGCCGACAATGATCGGCTGAACACAGGTACCGCTTCGTTCAACACGGGGTGGGAGGCCAAGGGCGCGGGCTTCACCGTGACCAACGCTGCAGCGCAACAGATTGATTTCAACGGTACCGGCAGCAGTTTGAGCAACCGGGAGAAGTCCCTGGACCGCAGTGCCTTCAGGGGCGCGGCCAATGTCACTACCGCTGCATTGATCGTCAATAGCTACCTGGGTGCCGTCTCCACGAGCAGCGCCAATGATGAAGACGTGTTGACCGTGACGTTGAAGAGGGGCGAGAAACTTACCCTCCAACATGACGTTGCCGAGGGGAACATCCTGTTGCAGTGGAAGGATGCCACGGGCAGCTATGACGACCTCCTCAACGGTGGCTCGTTTACGGCCAGCCACGATGGGGTCTACAGCATCCATGTGGTCAACCTGAGCAATACCTCCGGAAGCAATGCCAACGCGGCCGAGTTCTATAACCTGACCATGACCGTCGACTATTCCGGCACGCAGCCGGAGGTGTACAACGGTACCTACGCCGTCAGTGACGGTCATGGTGGCAGCAGTACCGGCAACGTCGATATCACCTACCACGCAGGCAGCACCCTCACCGGTACTGACGGTGGCGACACCTTGCTGGCGGGCGCGGGCAACGACACGCTCAATGCCGGAGCAGGCAACGACGTGCTGATCGGGGGGGACGGCGACGACACACTGCACGGGGGAGACGGCAACGATTTGCTGATTGGAGGTGCCGGAAACGACGTGCTCGATGGCGGCGCGGGTATTGATACCGCCAGTTATGCGGGGGCGGCCAGTGGGGTTACGGTCAGCCTGAATACCACGGGTGCACAGAATACCCTGGGTGCAGGTACCGATACGCTGACCGGTATCGAGAACCTGGTCGGCTCCGACCATAGCGACACCCTGACCGGCAATGACTTGGCCAACCTGCTCAAGGGCGGACTGGGCAACGACACCTTGCTCGGTGGCGGCGGTGACGATGTGCTGGTCGGTGGGCCTGGCAACAACACCCTCACAGGCGGTGCCGGTAGCGACACCTTCCTCTGGCAACAAGGCAACAACGGCCATGATCTGGTGACGGACTTCACGCCGGGGACCGACCGGCTCGACCTTTCACAACTGCTGCAGGGGGAGAATGCGACTTCCGCATCGCTGGATGATTACCTGCACTTCAAGGTGACGGGCAGTGGGACGGGGGTTGTGTCGACCATCGAGGTCAGTGCGGTGGCGGGTGCTGCGCCGGTACAGACGATAGACCTGGCGGGGGTCAACCTGGCTCAGCATTACGGCGTGACAGCGGGGGCTGGCGGGGTGATTGCGGCAGGGCAGGATACCGCGACCATCATCAATGGGATGCTCAATGATCATTCGTTGAAGGTGGATACGGTGTGAAACCATCGCGGGGCAAGCCCGCTCCTGCATCTGGTGGGAGCGAGCTTGCCCCGCGATGCTCATGAAGGGCGACGCAACGTCTTCTGCCGCAGGATGTAGATACTGACCAGCACTGCGCTGGTCAGCATGAATCCGCGCGCCCACACCAGCGGCACCAGGTAGCACGACAAGCCAATGCTCAGCCACATCAGGCCAATGGCGTAGACCTTGCCCTTGAGTGGAATACCTTCGCCACTCAAATAGTCACGAATCCAGGGGCCGAGGCGTGGGTGGTTGATCAACCAGTCATGAAAGCGAGGAGAACTGCGGGCAAAGCAGGCCGCGGCCAGGAGCAGAAACGGGGTGGTCGGCAATACCGGCAGGAAAATGCCGATCACCCCCAGCGCGACGCTGAGCCAGCCGATGGCCAGCAGCAGGTAGCGCACCGACGCCAACTCAGTGGTGACGTGGTTTGAGCAGTGCTGGTTTTTCGTCCGGTGCGTGCAGCAGCAAGTACAGCGCAGTCAGCGCCTCGGGGATCTGCACGATCATGTCGTCCATCAGGTTGGCATCGCTGGCGATGTCGGCGAACTCGGGTTGTTCATCGAACAGGCCGGAGCCGACCATGATCGGCAGGAGCATTTCGCTGACTTCTTCCTCGGCCGACTCGAACCAGGCTTCTTCGCGCAGGAACACGCCTTCCATGAAACCGATGCACCAGCCGCGCAGGTCGGAATCATCCGGCTCTTCGCCCAGGTCCAGGTCGCAGGGCAGCTCGAACTCTTCGTCGCTGGCCAGTTGGCGGGCGATGTGGGCCTTGAGGGCGAGCAGGGTGGTTTCGATCTCTTCGCGCTGGGCGTCGTCCTTGTAATGCGGCTCTTCAGCGAACAGGGCGTCGATCCATTCGCGGTCTGGGACCTGCTCGGAGCAGATAGACAGCGCGGTCATGTAGCCGTGGGCGGCAACGTAGTCCAGCGCCTCTTCGTGCAGCTCGTCGGCGTCGAGGAAGGCTTGCAGGCGGGTCAATTGCTCGGCGAAGGACATTACGGGGCTACCTTGGGAATAAACGATACTGAATTCTAGCACCTTGCAGCGCAATCAAGGCAAAGGAAGACGTCTATCGCTGAGCATCCTGCGAAGCCGCAGGCTCCGGTATAATGCCCCGCTTTTACCCTAGGCCGTCCGTGTGGCAAGGCCCGGGTAAAAGCCGCTTACGCAATTTCGGGTGTAGCGGGGAAGGTTTTCATCCAGCCTGTGCCCAGGATGGTTTTGCGATTTTTGGAGTTTTTATGCTCGAACAGGCTCAGCGCGTCCTCAAGGACATCTTCGGCTATGACAGTTTTCGGGGTCGCCAGGGCGCGATCATCGAACGCGTGGCCAAGGGTGGCGATGCGCTGGTGCTGATGCCCACCGGGGGCGGCAAGTCCCTGTGCTTCCAGGTGCCGGCGCTGTTGAGACCTGGCCTGGCGGTGGTGGTGTCGCCCCTGATCGCGCTGATGGAAGACCAGGTGGCGACCCTCGACGAGCTGGGGGTGGCCGCCGCCTCCCTGAACTCCACCCTGAGTGCCGAACAGCAACGCGAGCTCGCCGCACGCATCCGCCGGGGCGAGGTAAAAATGCTTTACCTGGCGCCGGAGCGCCTGGTGCAGCCACGCATGCTGGACTTCCTGCGCACCCTGGATATCGCCCTGTTCGCCATCGACGAGGCCCACTGCGTTTCGCAATGGGGTCACGACTTCCGCCCTGAGTACCTGCAGCTGGGGCAACTGGCCGAGCTGTTCCCCGATGTGCCGCGTATTGCCCTGACCGCCACCGCAGACATGCGCACCCGCGAAGAAATCGTCACGCGCCTGCACCTGCAGAATGCCGAGCGCTTTCTCTCCAGCTTCGACCGCCCGAACATTTTCTACCGAATCGTGCCCAAGGAGCAGCCGCGCAAGCAGTTGCTGGCGTTCCTGGGTGAGCGCCGCGGCAACGCCGGTATCGTCTATTGTCTGTCGCGCAAGAAGGTCGACGACGTGGCCGCCTACCTGTGCGACCAGGGCTTTCCGGCACTGCCTTACCATGCCGGCCTGCCTGCCGAGACCCGTGCCGCCAACCAGCGACGCTTCCTCAACGAGGAAGGCCTGATCATGGTTGCTACCATTGCTTTCGGCATGGGCATCGACAAACCCAACGTGCGCTTCGTTGCCCACCTGGACCTGCCCAAGTCGCTGGAAGCCTACTATCAGGAAACCGGCCGGGCCGGCCGAGATGGCCTGCCCGCAGATGCCTGGATGGCCTATGGTCTGCAGGACATGGTGATGCTCAAGCAGATGTTGCAGAACTCCGAAGGGGACGAGCGCCACAAGCGTATCGAACAACACAAGCTCGACGCCATGCTCGCCTTGTGTGAAGAAACCCGTTGCCGCCGGCAGATCCTGCTCAACTACTTCGATGAAGAGCTGCTGCAACCGTGCGGGCACTGCGACAACTGCATCGATGGCGTGCAGACCTGGGACGCGACCGAGCCTGCACGCCAGGCATTGTCAGCGGTGTACCGCACCGGTCAGCGCTATGGCGTGGGCCATCTTGTGGATGTACTGCTGGGCCGCGACAACGAAAAAATCCGCAACTTCGGTCATGAAAAGCTGGCTGTTTACGGCGTCGGCAAGGACCGCTCCGAAGGCGAGTGGCGTTCATTGTTCCGCCAGCTGGTTGCCCGTGGGCTGGCCGATATCGACCTTGAAGGCTACGGCGGCCTGCGTCTGTCCGACACCTGCAGGCCGTTGCTGCGCGGTGAGATCAGCCTGGAACTGCGTCGCGACCTCAAGCCGCAAACCACCAGCAAGGGCAGCAGCATTGGCGGCAGCCCGGCCAGCCAGCTGGTGCGTGGCGAGGAGCGCGAGCAGTGGGAAGCCTTGCGTGCCTTGCGACGCAAGCTGGCCGAAGAGCATGGCGTGCCGCCGTACGTCATCTTCCCTGATTCGACCTTGCTGGAAATGCTGCGCAGCCAACCCGCCAGCCTCAGTGAAATGGCCCGGGTCAGCGGTGTGGGGGCGCGCAAGCTCGAGCGCTATGGCGAGGCCTTCCTCGAAGTGTTGGGGGGGGCGGCCGAGGCGCCACCGGTGGTGGCTGACCTGCGTCACGAACTCACCAGCCTCGCCCGTGCCGGCATGACGCCGGCGCAGATCGCCGGGCAGCTCAATTGCAGCGAAAAGAACGTCTACAGCATGCTGGCCGAGGCCATTGGCCGCCAGCAATTGTCGTTGGAGCAGGCCCTGGACCTGCCCGAAGACCTGCTGGCGGAAGTCCAGGATGCGTTCCTTGACGGCGAGGGCGAGCTACCGCCTGTATCGGCCATCGCCGAGCAGTTTGGTACACGGGTGCCGGAGGGTGTGTTGTATTGCGTGCGTGCAGCATTGGCCGCTGAATTCGAAATGTAATGCAAGGTTTGTCATCATTTCTAACGATTACCGGGTAGCGGGCGGCTTTATGAGCCTTGCCTGTTACGCAGGGTCATGGTTAGCTGGCTAATAATTAGTTCTGATGATGAGTTTTTTATGCCGTTGACTGACCACCACCGCTTCGGAATGCAGATAGCCCAGATGTCCCGAGGCTGGCGTGCCGAGCTGGACCGTCGCCTGGCCGGGTTGAATCTGTCCCAGGCCCGCTGGCTGGTGTTGTTGCACCTGGCGCGTTTCGATGAGGCCCCCACCCAGCGCGAGCTGGCCCAGAGCGTCGGCGTTGAAGGTCCCACCTTGGCGCGCCTGCTCGACAGCCTTGAATCCCAGGGGCTGGTGCGCCGCCAGGCTGTCCTTGAAGACCGCCGCGCAAAGAAAATCCATTTGTGCCCGCCGGCCAAGCCGCTGATCGAGCAGATCGAAACCATCGCCAACGCCTTGCGCGCCGAGCTCTTTACCGGAGTCGACGAAGAAGAGTTGCGCGTGTGCATGAAGGTCCACGCGCGTATCCTCGCCAACCTCGAAAAGTCCTGACGTAGTTCAGAAGGTGTGACCCAGGTTCAGGTACAACGCCTTCTGATTCTCGCTGTTTGCCCCGTAGCTGAAGTTCAGCGGTCCCAGGGGCGTCTCGAACCCAACGAAGATGCTGGCTGCATTGATGTAGCCACTGTCGAACTCGTTGTCATTGTTCCAGGCCCTGCCTCGCTCGAGCGACCCGCCCAGGTACAGCGGGAAGTCCAGCGGCAGGTAGGCGCGTGGGGTCAGCCTGCGGTAATAGACCACGCGCATCAGGCTCATGTTCTGGCCGGACACCGAGTCCTGGCGAAAGCCTGAAAGCTGCCTGGCACCGCCGAACACAAAGCTTGAAGTGATCACATCGGCGTCATCCAGCGTGCGACCGTACTGGGTGCCCAGTACCCAGGTGTTGGGCCCGCTGCTCAAGGCCTTGTCCAGTTTGAAGTTCCACTGCCGGTAACGCTGGTCAGAGCCAAGGTCCGGCTCGAACTGCCGCAGGGTCAGGCTGATGTCTTCACCTTCGTGCGGGAAGTAGACGTTGTCCAGGGTGTCGAAGGAGTACTTCAGCTCGTAGAAGCCCTCGTTGAAGCTGAAATGCGGCAGGTCCTGGTCGCCGATGCGTACATCCGCCTTGCCCCAGGCCTGGCCGACACCAAAGCGTACTTCACCGCTGTTGCCTATCTGGCGGCCCAGGTTCAGGCCGAAGCCGTAGCGCTGCAGGCGGTATTCGGCTACCGGGTCGTCGTCCAGAGTGGCTTCGACATTCTGTGAGCCCAGGTCCAGGTAGGGGGCGACGAAGTAGCGCGAGCCGGCATCCAGTGGTTGATAGAACTCGCTGTAGAGTTCCTGCTGATCACCAATCTGCGCCCGGGTCAGCCATTCGGCGCCCAGCTCGTTGATGCCGTTGACCCGATAGCTTGCGCCAATGTTGAAGGCGCTGTCGCCGCGCATGTCATCCGACAGGTTCAGGCCCAGGCGCAGGTAGTCGGTACCGCCGCGTCGACCGCGGGCGTTGATCACCAGGGTGTTGTCGCTGCCCTTGTGGACAACCCGGTATTGGACCCGATCGAAGTAGTCCAGGCCATACAGGGTACCCATGTCGGTCTGCAGGCGACCCAGTTCCAGTGGCTCACCGATCGGCTGGCGAATATAGAAGCGGATCACGTCATCGCTGACCTTGGAGTCGTTCTCGATCCTGATAGCGGTGATCACCGGATTGCGCTGGCTTGGCGAGCGGGCGACATCCAGTTCGGCATCGATGTTTTCCGGACGCTTGAGCACCGCCAGGCGCGCGTCCAGGGCGCGGGCGGCCCGGTAGCCGGCATCGATCATTTCCTGGGCACGGCCAAAGTCGGTCACACCGAAGCTGGCCAGCGGCGGCTGGATCAGGATGTCGTCACGGTGCAGGGCTGCCAACTGCTCTTCGGAGTTGCGACGGGTCATCAGGGTGATCGACTGATTGAGCACATCGACCACGGTTGCCAACTCTTTGCGGCTGCGCAACGGGGTGCCGATATCAACGACGATCGCCATATCGACGCCCATCTCGCGGGCGACGTCCAGGGGAATGTTATCGACCATGCCGCCATCCACCAGCAGGCGGCCATCCAGTTCCACCGGGGCGAACACCGCCGGGATCGACATGCTGGCGCGAATTACCTGGGGCAGGTGACCACGGCGGAATACCACTTTCTCGCCGCTGGCGATGTCGGTGGCCACTGCGCGGAACGGAATTGGCAGTTTGTCGAAGTCACGGGTGTCACTGGTATGGGCAAGCATGCTTTCCAGCAGCAGGGCCAGGTTCTGTCCCTGGATCACCCCCAGCGGCAGGCCAAGGCTGCCATCGTCGCGAAAGCTCAGCTTCTGTTGGACCAGAAAGTCACGATCATCCTGCTTGCGCCGGAACGGGACGTCCTTGCGGGGCGGGGCGTCCGACAGCGCCTGTTGCCAGTCGATACCCAGGGCGAGCTTTTCCAGCTCTTCGACTTTGTAGCCGGAGGCGTACAGGCCGCCGACCACCGCGCCCATACTGGTGCCGGCGATGGCATCGACCTGGATACCTTGCTCCTCCAGGGCCTTGAGCACACCGATATGGGCCAGGCCACGAGCGGCACCGCCCGACAGCACCAGGCCGACTTTCGGTCGTGGTGGTTCGGCAGCCAGAAGTGGAAAGGAAACGACGAACAGCAGCAGGCTCAACAGCAGGCGGTGCATCATGGCTCTCGGAGCTAAGGCTAAAGACCGCTAGTATAAGCGCGCCCGCCTGTCAGGAGTCTTTCGTCCCATGAATGCGCACAAAGCTGAAATTGTCATCACCTATTGCACCCAGTGCCAGTGGCTGCTGCGTGCTGCCTGGCTTGCCCAGGAGCTGCTCAGCACCTTTGGTGAAGATCTGGCCCGTGTTGCCTTGGAGCCTGCCACCGGCGGCGCCTTCCGTATCACTTGCGACGGTGTGCTGATCTGGGAGCGCAAGGCCGATGGCGGCTTTCCCGAGGCCAAGGTGCTCAAGCAGCGCGTGCGCGACCAGATCGACCCACAGCGCGACCTGGGCCACAACGACCGCCCGTGAGCCTCAACCTTGCGCCGCAGCCGTCTTGACGGTCGTGTTGCTGGCCGCCAGGCGGCTGGAGATGACGATGGCCAGGATGATCAAGGCACCACCCAGCAACATGCGCAGCGTCGGGGTCTCGGCGAAGATCAGCCAGGCCATGGCAATGCCATAGACCGGTTCCAGGGCGAACACCACCGCTGCAGTGCGAGCCTTGATCACTGCCAGGCTTGCGACGAACAGGCTATGGGCAACACCGGTGCAGAACACCCCCAGCAACGCAATCCACAACCAGTCCATCGCGGGCACATCAGCCAGCGCGGGGGCCGCAGCCGGCAACAGGCACAGGGCGACCACGGCGTTCTGGCACAACGCTGCCTGCACGGCTGGGATACGTCCGTTGGACGCGCGGTTTGTCAGTGACAGCAATGAAAACAACAGGCCCGACAATAAGGCCCAGAGCAGACCGCCGGTGGCCTGGCTGGCCAGGTCGAAATCCGGGGTGACCAGGACCAGGCCGATGCTTACCAGCAGTACCAGGATGATTTCGTTGCTGCGGATCCGCTCGCGAAACAGCAGCCCTTCGAGTATCACGGTAAAGGCCGGGAAGCTGGCAAAGCCCAGGGTGGCGATGGCGACCCCGGCAACTTTGACGGCAATGAAAAAACTCACCCAGTGTCCGGCCAGCAAAATGCCGCCCAGCAGCAGGCGGCGCCAGTCCTGGCCTTGCAGCGGTTGCCAGCCCTTGCGCGCGCAACCGGCGAAAATCGCCAGCGCCAGCACGGCAAAGGCAGCACGGCCGAAGACGAGGATCGACGGTGCCGCCTGGGCCAACTTGCCGAAGACGCCGGTCAGGCCAAAGAACAGCGCGCCGATGTGCAGGGCGCCGAGGGCAGTGCGGTGGTTCATGGTGATCCTTTTGGTAGGCGGGACAGCCCGGCCAGTCTACGAGGCTGTGGCGGCGGCTGTCTGTCGCGTTCCTCGCGTCAGTTGTCGTCAGGCTCTCGTCGCATGTCCCGGGGCGCACGACCGAACGCCTTGAGCATGGCCGCCGAAAATGCGCTTTGTGAGCTGTACCCGACCCGGCTGGCAATTTCGCCGATGGCCAAGGAGGTTTCGACCAATAGTTTGCGCGCCTGCAGCAGCCGGCGCTGGCGGATGTAATCCATGGGCGTCATGGCCGCTTCGAGCATGAAGCGGGCATGCAGGCGGGCACTGGAGAGGCCGGCCAGGCGGGCCAGGTCGGCCACTTGCAGAGGATGGGCGGCGTGTTGGTCGATGTGGACATCAAAGGCGGCGTAGGGCAACAGCTTCTGCTCAACAACCGGAACCTGGACGCTGCAGAGGCTGGCAAGCAGCAATACGGCACCTTGCTGGGCTATCACCGGGTCGTCCACTGGGCTTGCCGCCAGCCAGTCGACCAGTTGCTGCTGGCGATTGTCCAGGTTCAACGGACCACGGTGTTCGACCAGGCGCTGGCTGGCCGAGGTATGTTCGCCAAGGCTTCGGGAAAGCCACGTATCACCTGGCACGTCGAGCACCAGGCAATGGCTGCCTGCTGCGCTGCCACAGGTGTGGTGGGCGCCTGCCGGCACTACCATCAAGCCTTGGCGGTCAACCCGCGCGCCACGGCCATCGAGCTCGAAGTCCAGTTGCCCGCGCAGGCCGAACACCAACTGCGGGTGCTCATGGCTGTGGGCGATCAGGTCGTCGCGATAATGGCGCAGGGAAAGTAGCGAGCTGCCGCTCATTGCAGTGTCCTCCAGGCAGTGGCGGCAGTGTACAGGCTGGCGCGGGCAGCGGGTGTGTCATCAGATCGACGTGGTTTCGTCACCTTGGCTTCACTGCCCACTGGCACGCTCGACAAAACAGCCCCGGAGCCCGCTCATGAGCCATGCCGAGCTTGTCAGACCTTCACGCAAGCAGCGTGTGCGCACGTTGTGGATTTCCGACGTACACCTGGGCACCCGAGACTGTCAGGCCGAACACCTGTCGCACTTTCTCAAGGGGTTCCAGGCCGATCGGATCTACCTGGTGGGCGACATTATCGACGGCTGGAAGCTGCGTGGCGGCATGTATTGGCCCCAGGCACACACCAACGTGATCCGCCGCCTGCTGACCATGAGCAAGCGCGGCACCGAGGTGATCTATGTCACCGGCAACCATGATGAGTTTCTGCGGCGCTACTCCAAACTGGTGCTGGGCAATATCCAACTGGTCGATCAGGCCGAACACCTGACCGCCGACGGTCGTCGGTTGCTGGTTATCCATGGCGACCAGTTCGATGTCATTACCCGTTATCACCGCTGGCTGGCGTTCCTCGGGGACTCGGCCTATGAATTCACACTGACCTTGAATCGTTGGCTCAACCACTGGCGTGCTCGCTATGGCTACGGGTACTGGTCGTTGTCGGCGTACTTGAAGCACAAGGTCAAGTCGGCGGTCAGTTTCATCAGCGATTTTGAAGAGGCCATTGCCCATGAGTGCGTCAAGCGCGGGTTTCATGGGGTGGTGTGCGGGCATATCCACCATGCCGAGATTCGCAAGGTAGGCGGGGTCGACTATTTGAATTGCGGCGATTGGGTCGAGTCATGTACGGCCCTGATCGAACATTGGGACGGCAGTATAGAACTCTACCGCCTGGCCGACGCCCAGGCCCGCGAGGCGCGGCGCCTGGCCGGGCTGGAGCTGGTTTGACTCAGGCGTTTTCGCTCATCTGCTGCAATGCCGCCTTGTAGATCGACTGGCGTGGCTGGGCGAACAGGCGCTTGAGCATGGGCTCGAAGAAACTCAGCGGCAGATTGTCGTAGGCCGGGTCGAAGGCGGCGGCATCGTAGCGGGCGCAGAATTCGATGGTTTGCTGGTACTGCGGGTGGTGCTGGAACTGCTCGCGCAGGTGTCGATCCATCCCCAGATGGTGGAAAAAGTAGTAGCCCTGGAAGATCCCGTGCTTTTCGACCATCCACAGGTTTTCAGCGCTGACGAAGGGCTTGAGGATGGCGGCGGCAATGTCGGGGTGGTTGTAGCTGCCCAGGGTGTCGCCGATGTCGTGGAGCAGGGCGCAGATCACGTACTCTTCGTCGCGCCCATCACGCCATGCGCGGGTAGCGGTCTGCAGGGAATGACTGAGACGGTCGATGGGAAAGCCACCAAAGTCGCCGTCGAGCAAGCGCAGGTGCGCGAGGATCCGTTCAGCCAACTGGCTGGCATAGGCCCTGAAGTCACTGGCGATGATCGCCCAGTCCTGCTGGGTGCCGTCTTGCATATGGGTGAAACGGGCCTGCTGATTCATCGGCGCTCCAGGGGCGGTAGGGCAACCCACTGTAGCGCGACCGCCTGTCGGGACAGTGGCCAATGAAGACGGGTTTCTGACCTTGTGGGCCGAAATCAGAACGATACTTTTCCACGCAGCATGTCGCGGTACATGGCGAAATCGCCGATCAGGCTGTACAGCGGGTGCTTGAAGGTGGCTGGACGGTTCTTTTCATAAAAGAAGTGCCCGACCCAGGCAAAGCCATAACCGGCAAGGGGCACGGCAAGTAGCAGTAGCCAGGTGCCGCTGGCCATGGTGTAGGCGAGCAGGGCGATCACCAGCGTTGTGCCGACAAAGTGCAGGCGACGACAGGTGGGGTTGCTGTGCTCCTCCAGATAATAGGGATAGAACTCGGCAAAGCTGCGAAATTGCTGGGGGCTGTTCACGGCACTGCTCCCGGGACTGTCGATACTGACGAAGATACACGGCGTGGAGCCTGATCTGAGTCTAGAGTGACTAACACTACAGAGCAGTGACAATAGGCGCCAATTAAGTATCCTTTGAGTTCGCCGCAGGAGCGGTCAGTTCGAACATAAGAAGCCAGCCATGAGCGAGAGAACCACGTCAGCAAGCTGGGCATCAGGGATCGTCAAGGCACTCGAGCTCGAAGGGCTGGATTGTCGTGCCATGTTCAAAAAGCTCGGCCTGGACTTTGCCGCCCTGGATGACCCCGACGCCCGTTTCACCCAGGACTCCATGACCCGCCTCTGGCAACTGGCGGTCGACCTGTCCGGCAACCAGGCGATCGGGCTGAACATGGCCCGGGTAGTACGCCCGGCGTCTTTCCATGTGGTTGGCTATGCCCTGATGTCGAGCCGAACCCTGGCCGAGGGGTTCGAGCGCCTGGTGCGCTATCAGCGCATCATCGCCGAGAGCTCAGACCTGAGCTTCCGCCTGGAACCCGACGGCTATGCCTTGATCCTCACTGTCCACGGTGATCACCTGCCGCCTACCCGGCACAGTGCCGAAGCGTCACTGGCTTGCGCATTGTCGTTGTGCAGCTGGCTCAGTGGGCGAGTGATCCAGCCCCGGCGGGTGCTGATCCAGGGGCCACAGCCGGTTGATGTCACGCCCTACAAGGTAGCCTTTCATTCGCCGCTGTTGTTTGGCGCAGCCCATGATGCGCTGGTGTTCGAGCGTGCCGACATGGAGGCCCCCCTGCCCACCGCCAACGAGGCCATGGCCACCTTGCATGATCGCTTTGCCGGGGAGTACCTGGCGCGTTTTTCCGAAAGCCGCGTAACCCATCGTGCTCGCCAGGTGCTGTGCCGGGTATTGCCCCAGGGCGAGCCCAAGCGCGAGACGATTGCCCAGGCACTGCACTTGTCGCAGCGCACCCTGCAGCGGCGCTTGCAGGAAGAAGGCACCAGCTTCCAGACACTGCTTGACGATACCCGTCGCGAACTGGCGGAGCAGTACCTGGCGCAGCCAAACATGACTCTGTTGGAGACCGCCTACCTGTTGGGTTTTGCCGATCCGAGCAACTTTTTCCGGGCTTTTCGTCGCTGGTTTGATGTCACTCCCGGCGAATACCGGGCACGGATTGCTACCAGCACACCGGCGCCCGAACCGGACGCCGAAGCAGCGGTCAGTGACGCCAGAACGCCGGCATAAACAGCACCAGTACCGTAATGATCTCCAGGCGTCCCAGCAGCATGCCGAACGCCAGGATCCACTTGGCAGCATCCGGCAGGGTGGCGAAATTGCCGGCCGGGCCGATAGTTTCGCCAAGGCCAGGGCCGACCCCCGACACGGTGCTGGCGGCGCCGGTCAGCGCCGTCATCCAGTCGACCCCAAGCAGCGACAGCAGCAACGCGATCACGCAGATGGTGATGGCGAAGAAGAACGAGAACGTCAGGATCGAACGGACGATTTCTTCGTCGAGGCGGTGACCGTTGTACTTCTGCTTGATCACCGCGCGCGGGTGGATCAACTGATTGAGGTTGGCCTTGAGCAGGATATAGGCGACCTGGAAACGGAAGATCTTGATCCCGCCGGCGGTCGAGCCGGAGCATCCCCCGATAAAGCCCAGGTAGAAGAACAGCATCAGTGAAAAGTTGCCCCACAGGCTGTAGTCACCCAGGGCGAAGCCGGTGGTGGTGACCACCGAGGTGACGTTCAATGCCACATGGCGCAAGGCGTCTAGCCAGTGCAGATTGGTGGTGGCCCAGTACCAGGTGCCCAGTACCAGCCAGGTGACTACCAGCAGCGCCAGCAAGCCCTGGACCTGCTGGTCCTTGATCAGCGCCTTGCGATTGCCACGCAACGTGGATACATACAGGGCAAAGGGTAAGCTGCCGAGGATCATCACCACGACTGCGACCCAGTGCACTGCAGGCTGGGTCCACTTGGCCAGGGACTGGTCGGAGGTGGAGAACCCGCCAGTGGAAATCGCCGACATGGCGTGGTTGATTGCATCGAACACGTTCATGCCCGCCAGCCAGAAGGCCAGGCCGCCCAGTGCGGTGATGCCGACGTACACTGCCACGATCGACTTGGCGACCATGTGCGAGCGTGGCATGACCTTTTCGGAGCGGTCCGAGGACTCGGTCTGGAACAGGCGCATGCCACCGATGCGCAGCAACGGCAGGATCGCCACGGCCATGGCGATAAACCCGATGCCGCCGAGCCAGTGCAGCAGCGAGCGCCACATCAGGATGCCTGGCGACATGGTGTCCAGGCCACTGAGTACGGTGGCACCGGTGGCCGTGATGCCGGACATGCTCTCGAAGAAGGCGTCGGTATAGCTGATGTGCTGGGTCAGCAGGAACGGCAGGGCGGCAAAGATACACACCACCAGCCAACTGCTGACCGTCAGCAGGTACATGTCCCGTGGGCGCAGGTGAACGTGTTCCGGTCGGCCGGGGATCACCAGGGCGAGCCCGCCGATGAAGGTGATCATGCTGGCCCACAGGAACGACGGCAGATCGCCCGTGCGATCGAAGATCACCAGGGTGGCCATGGGCACGACCATGCTGATCGCCAGGGTGATCAGGAAGATGCCGATGATGAAACCAATGATCCTTAAGGTCGGCAACGCCATGTGATCTGCTCTGACTCGAAACGGAAGGGCGCCATTCTACCTATGGACCTTTTTAAGTAAACGCTAGAATAGCCGCACATTTCTCTTCAGGGGGTAGCCGATGGAGGCTCTCGACGCATTGCTCAACCGTGTTTCCGTTCCACGCCTGACGGAACCTGCGCCCAATGCCGCACAACGCGAGGCCCTGTTCCAGGCCGCCTTGCGGGCGCCGGACCACGGCCAACTGCGGCCTTGGCGCTTCTTGACGGTCGAAGGTGAGGGCCGCGAAAAACTCGGTGCCTTGCTGGCCGAGGCGGTGAAGCTCGAGGGCGACGCTACCGAAGCGGCCCTGGACAAGGCACGCGCCATGCCGTTGCGCGCCCCGCTGCTGGTGGTGGTGATTGCCCGGGTGCAGGATCACTTCAAGGTGCCCGCTTCGGAGCAACTGCTGGCAGCGGGTTGTGCGGCCCACGGAATTCTGCTGGCGGCCCATGCGCAGGGTATCGGCGCGGTGTGGCGTACCGGCGACCTGGCCTACAGCAAGCATGTGGCCAAGGGCCTGGGGTTGGCGGACAACGAAGAGATCGTTGCCTTCTTGTACCTGGGTACGCCGCTGAACGAGCCACGCACGGCACCGGTGCTGGCGACCGCTGATTTTGTGACTGCCTGGGGGCAGTAAGCACTTCGTACAGCACCACGGCCGCTGCGCGGCCGATCGCAGGCTGTCGCCAGCGGCTACAGGGGCTTGTCAGCCACCTGTAGCCACTATCCCGTCACCCAGGCGTTCCGGGGCCCGTCAATGGCAACTCGAGGCTCGCCACGAATCCACCCTGGGGATGATTGCTCAAGCTCAGGTTCCCGCCATGACGCTCTGCCGCCTTGCGTGCGATGGCCAGGCCAAGGCCATGCCCGGCTGCGCTCTGCCCAGGCGCACGGTAGAACGGCTCACCCAATTGTGACAGGTGCTCCTCGGCCACCCCTGGCCCATGATCACGCACGCTCAGCACGATCCGATCGCTGTCGCGTACCCCAGCGATCTCGATGGGTTGTCCCGGCGGGTTGAAGCGCAGGGCATTGCGTAGCAGGTTGTCCAGCGCTCGCTCGATCAGTGTCGGCCACCCCTGCAAGCGCAAACCGCTTTCATGCTGCAGCTGGATGTCCTGCTCCGGCGCGCTGTGCTGGGCATCCTTGTGGACGGTCTGCAACACGACATCCAGGTCCATCGGCTCGGCCCGCGTCTGTTCGGCATCGACCCGGGCCAGCACCAGAATCTCGCTGATCAGCGCTTCCAGGCGGTCGCACTCTCGGGTCAGGCGTGGCCACAAGGCTTCGCGCTGTGCCGGTTCGGCGCGTTCGGCCAGGGCCAGGGCGATGCGCAGGCGCGCCAGGGGGGACCGCAATTCGTGGGACACGTCTCGCAACAGCTGGCGCTGACTGCCAATCAGGCTCTGCAAGCGCGCGCCCATGCGGTTGAAGTCGTTGGCCAGCACGCCGAATTCATCGCGCCGATTGGCCAGGCGCGCCAGGCTGTTCTGTTGATAGGTGGTTTGCCCAAGGTCATGTACGGCCCCGCGCAGGCGGCTCAGCGGGCGGGTGATGGACAGGGTCACCAGCAGGCTGAACAAGGTCAGTACCACCAGGGCGATACCCAGCGCGCTGAGCGGCCAGAGCAGGCTGTCGCGGTGCCAGGCGTCAAGCTCGGGGTGCGGGATTCGGTAGATCAGCAGGTAGGTCTCGCCGCTGTCGGGGCTGGTGTACTCCTCGGTCAGGCGGCGCCAGGGCAGTCGGCGTTCATCGTTGTGGCGGCGGGCCTCGAACGCCGCTGCGCGACGCGGGAACGTGCCGGGGACCACAGCATCGCCGCTGTCGTTGAGCACCTGCACATCGATGTTGAAGCGGTGCTTGCGTCGCTCAAGAAATCGCTGGGCCGACTCCGGCCCTTGCTGTTCGTACAGTTGGGTCCACTTGGGTGCCAGCGTGTTGAGGCCAGGATGGCGACTGAGAATCCAGGCGTCCTGGTTGAGCATGTGCCCGAGCAGGATCGACAAGCCGGCGACCAGGGCGATGGCCAGCCAGAAACTGGCCAGGATGCGCCAGAACAATGAACGCAAGGGAGGCTCCTTCAACGGCAAAAAGCCCGGCCTGCACAGGGGCAGGCCGGGCGGGTGGCTGACAGCTTACTGGGCCTTGGTGGCTTTTTCAGCCTTCCAGGCCTTGAACTCGTTCCATTCGGCGCGACGTTGGTCCTGTTCTTTCTTCAGTTCATCGAACTTCTTTTGCTGGTCAGGCTTGAGCAGGGCGCGGATGTCGGACTGGGTCTTGTCCTTCTTGGCTTGCAGCTCGTCTTTCAGGGCTTTCTGGTCGGCTGCCGGGAGTTTTTCCAGGTAGCGCTTGGTGATTTCCTGGCGGCTCTTCATTTGCTCGCCCATCAGCTTGCCGATCTGCTGGCGCTGCTCGCGGCTCAGGTCCAGCTGGGCGAAAGGCGCTCCACCGCGGTGGTGATCGCCGTGGCGTGGGCCGCCTTCTGGCATGGCCATGGCGACGGTCGGCAGTGCGGCAGCGAACATCAGGGCGATAAGGGTCTTGCGCATGGTGTCTCTCCTTTCAAGGGCCGGTGATGACCGGATGTGCCCAGTTTAGGGAGATCAAGGTCAACGGCGGTCAGGCAAGGGTAAAGCTTGCGTAAAGATGCCCCGTTGCCTTGCTGACATTACAGGCTGTAGTAGTAACCGCGGCTGCGCAGGGCGACGATGCGCGGGCGCCCGTCAGGGTGGGGGCCGACCTTCTTGCGCAGGTTGCTGACATGCATGTCCAGACTGCGGTCGTACAGGGTGAGCTTGCGACCCAGGGCGATCTGCGCCAGCTCCTGCTTGTCCAGGGGCTCGCCAGGCTGGCGCAGCAGAGCTTCGAGGATGCGGCTCTCGGAAAGGGTCAGGGTCAGTTCCTGTTCGTCGACGCTGACCACGCCTCGGGCGGGGCTGAAGCACAGGTCGCCGACTTCGATCTGGCTGGGCGTTGCGCTGGGATGGCTACGGCGCAGTACGGCGCGCAGGCGGGCGGTGAGTTCGCGTGGATCGCATGGCTTGGCCAGGTAGTCATCGGCGCCCAGTTCAAGGCCAAGGATCCGGTCCAGCGGCTCGCCACGGGCCGAGAGCATCAGTACCGGCAAGTCGGCATGCTCGCTGCGCAGCTGCTTGAGCAGCTCCAGACCGCTGCCGTCGGGCAGCATGACATCCAGCACCACCGCAGCCGGTGCCTGCTCGGCCAGGGCCTTGCGGGCGCTCTGGCCGTCGTGGCACGCACGCACTACAAAGCCTTCCTGGGTCAGCCAGCTGCCTAGCAGCTCGCAGAGTTCCTGGTCATCATCAATCAGTAACAGCTCGCTCATGACTCACTCAATTCAACCATTGCCGACGCTTTCTGTGTCCGCCGCTGGCAAAGATACCGCAGAGTGCAGCCAACAGGGCAACTGCACCGCCAATCAGGAACCATTGTTGCTGATCGGTGATCAGTCGCTCAGCGGGTTTGGCCTGAAGTTCCTTGAGGGCCAGCTTCAATCGCTGGTTTTCCTGGCGCAGGCGGGTCAGTTGGGCGCTTTCGCGTTCGTTGTCGGCATTGTGCAGTTGCTGGGTCAGGGCCTCGCGCAGGCGTTCGCTTTCCTGCAGGCGCTGAGTAAGCTCGGTGATCTGGCTGCCGGCACTGAGCGACAGCGGGGTGCTGGTGGCGGGCTCTTCACCCTGGGCAAGCGGGCTCAGCAGCAACAGGCACAGCAGGGACAACGGACCTTGACGCATTGGAACTCCTGATTCTTGTCGGTTCAGCAGGTTGTCGGCTGTCGGGCGAGAATAATGAGCAGTTGCGTCGGCAAGAGGCGCAAGGCGGTGCGCACAGTGGCGCACCGCATGCAGGAGGTTACGGCAGGACTTGTTTGAACGGCTTGACCACGACCTTGTCGTAGACGCCGGCGGCAATGTACGGGTCGGCATCGGCCCAGGCCTGGGCGGCGGCCAGGGAGTCGAACTCGGCGACGATCAGGCTGCCGCTGAAACCGGCAGCACCCGGGTCGTTGCTGTCGATGGCCGGGTGTGGGCCGGCCAATACCACGCGGCCTTGTTCCTTGAGTTGCTGCAGGCGCTCGATGTGCGCAGGGCGAGCGGCCAGGCGTTTTTCCAGCGAATCGGCAACGTCACTGGCGATGATGGCGTAGAGCATGTCAATCCTCGTGCTTCGGAGTGGAAGGCGGGGTGGTGGGGTCGCTGTCGTGCAGGTGGCGTGACAGGTACACGCCCTGGGCCACCAGGAACAGTACGGTCATGCCGAGGCTGCCGAATACCTTGAAGTCGACCCAGATGTCCTGGAAGGTAAAGGCCACGAACAGGTTGGCCGCGCCGCAGAACAGGAAAAAACCGATCCAGGCCAGGTTCAGGCGCGACCAGACAGGCTCTGGCAGGTTGATGGCATGGCCCATGATGCGTTTGATCAGCACCCGGTCGCCGATGAAGTGGCTACCGGCGAAGGCCACGGCGAACAACCAGTTGACCACCGGGGCTTTCCACTTGAGGAAGGTTTCGCTGTGGAAGGCCAGGGTCAGGCCACCGAACACCAGGCAGGCGACCAGGGTCAGCCATTGGCCCTTTTCCAGCTTGCGCTGGCGGATGAACAAGGCGCCGTAGACCACTACGGAGCTCAGGATCAGCATCGCCGTGGCACTGAAGATGCCTCCAAGTTCGAAGCTGTGACCGGCTAATTCGACGGCACGAGGTTCAAGCTTGAAGACGATGAAGAACAGGAGCAGCGGGATGAAATCGATGAATTGTTTCACAGTGGCAGCCAGAAGCAGGATGTGACGGCATAATAACAAACATCAATGACAGCGAAAGCGCCACCTATGAATGTTGATCTGCACTGCCACAGTACGGCCTCCGACGGCGCCTTGTCGCCTACGGCACTGGTCGCCCGGGCCCATGAGCATGGCGTGCGGATGCTCTCGCTGACCGACCACGACACCCTCGAGGGCCAGGTCGAGGCACGCGTCGCCACCCAGGCCCTGGGTATACAGTGGGTCAGCGGGGTGGAACTGTCGTGTACCTGGGGCGGCGCGACCATCCATGTGCTGGGCTACAACTTTGCCCTCGACGCCGAGCCCCTGGTGGTGGCCATCGAGTCGTTGCACCGTGGGCGCTGGCTGCGCGCCGAAGAAATCGACCGACGGTTGGGCCTCAAGGGCATGCCCGGGGCGATGGACGGTGCGCGGGCCGTCCAGCAGGAGCTGGGCGACAGCGGTAATGCCCCGGCACGGCCGCACTTTGCCGAGTACCTGGTGCGAGCAGGCCATGTAAAAGACCGTGCTGAGGCGTTCCGCAAGTGGTTGGGGGCCGGCAAGCTGGGCGATGTCAAACTGCACTGGCCAACCCTGGAAGACACGGTCCAGACCCTGCGCCAGTCCGGTGCCTGGGTAAGCCTTGCGCATCCGATGCACTACGAATTAACCCGCAGCAAGCGCCGCCGGCTGATTGCCGACTATATTCAAGCAGGCGGCCAGGCACTGGAAGTGGTTAACGGGATGATGCCGGCCGAGCAGGTGGGCACCCTGTCCATCCTGACCCGTGAATTCGGCCTGCTGGCCAGTGCTGGCAGTGACTTCCATGGCCCAGGCACCTGGGGTGAGATCGGTGCCTACCGGCCATTGCCGGAGGACTTGCCGCCCTTGTGGCGTCGATTCAAACATGAGCAGCCTATCGCGGCCGTCTGAACAGGAAGAGAACGTGAGTCAGTTTTTCCAGATTCATGCGGAGAACCCGCAACCGCGCCTGATCAAACAGGCCGTTGAAATCATTCGCAAGGGCGGAGTTGTCGTCTATCCGACCGACTCGTCCTACGCCATGGGTTGCCAGATCGGCGACAAGAATGCCGTAGAGCGCGTTCGGCGCCTGCGTCAGCTGGACAAGAATCACAATTTCACCCTGATCTGTTGTGATCTCTCGCAGATGGGCCTGTTCGCCAAGATCGACACGTCGATCTTTCGTTTGCTCAAGGCGCATGTACCGGGACCGTACACCTTCATCCTCAACGCTACGCGCGAAGTCCCCCGCCTGTTGCTCCATGAAAAACGTCGCACCATCGGCTTGCGTGTACCGTCCAACCCGATTGCCCTGGCGCTGCTTGAAGAGCTGGGCGAGCCGTTGATGAGCGTCAGCCTGATCATGCCCGGCGAAACCGAGCCGATGACCGACCCCTACGAGATTCGCCAGGCCCTGGAGCACCATGTCGACCTGATCATTGACGGTGGTTTTGGCGATTTGAAGGCCTCCACCGTGATCAACCTGGCCGGCGACGAGCCCGAGGTGATCCGCGTTGGTTGCGGCGACCCGGCGCCCTTCATGGTCGAAGCGTGAGCCAGGCACCTACCACCGAGTCGATCCTCGATCCCCAAGCAGGTGCTCAGCAAGAGCTGCCACTGGTGCTGGTCTATGGCGAAGCCATGACCGAAATGCCGGTGGACCTGTACATCCCACCAGACGCCCTCGAGGTGTTTCTCGAAGCCTTTGAAGGCCCGCTGGACCTGCTGCTCTATCTGATCCGCAAGCAGAACGTCGACATCCTTGATATTCCCGTGGCGGAAATCACCCGCCAGTACATGGGCTATGTCGAGCTGATGAAAACCGTGCGCCTGGAGTTGGCCGCCGAGTACCTGGTCATGGCGGCGATGCTGGCCGAGATCAAGTCACGCATGTTGTTGCCGCGTTCGGTCGAGATCGAGGAGGAAGAGGGTGATCCGCGGGCCGAATTGATCCGTCGTCTGCAGGAATATGAACGCTTCAAAGCCGCGGCAGAAGGTATCGATGGGCTGAGTCGGGTGGGGCGCGAGATCATCGTGCCGCGACTGGAAGCGCCCCAGGCCAAGGTGCGCAAGTTGCTGCCAGACGTGAGCCTGGAAGAGCTGCTGGTGTCGATGGCCGAAGTGCTGCGCCGCGGCGACCTGTTCGAGAGCCATCAGGTCAGCCGTGAGGCATTGTCGACCCGCGAGCGCATGAGCGAGGTGCTCGAACGCCTCAAGGGCGGTGGCTTCGTGCCTTTCGTCGCGCTGTTCAGCGCCGAAGAAGGCAAGTTGGGGGTGGTGGTGACCTTCATGGCGATTCTTGAACTGGTGAAGGAATCCTTGATCGAACTGGTGCAAAATGAGCCCTTTGCGCCGATCCACGTCCGCGCCCGGGCCGAGTGACCACGAGCAACGCCATGAACCTGAACGATCCGCGCGACCTGGCGCCCCTGCTTGAAGCCTTTTTGCTGGCCTCGGGAAAACCGCAATCGATGGAGCGCTTGTTCGAGCTGTTCGAAGAAGCCGAGCGCCCTGAGCCTGCGGTGTTCAAGAAAGCCCTGGAGGTACTGCGCAGGTCCTGCAGTGGCCGCGCCTTCGAGCTCAAGGAGGTGGCCTCGGGCTATCGCCTGCAGATTCGCGAGGATTACGCTCCCTGGGTGGGTCGTTTGTGGGAGGAACGCCCGCAGCGGTATTCCCGGGCATTGCTTGAGACCATGGCGCTGATTGCCTACCGCCAGCCCATCACCCGTGGCGAAATCGAGGACGTACGGGGCGTGGCGGTCAACAGCAATATCATCAAGACTTTGCTTGAGCGTGAGTGGATCCGCATTGTCGGCTACCGCGAAGTGCCGGGTAAGCCGGCAATGTTCGCCACTACCAAGGCCTTCCTCGATCACTTCAACCTCAAGAACCTCGACGATCTTCCTGCCCTGGCCGAGCTGCGGGAAATGGAGCCTGAGCCGCTGCTTGAAGTCGATGACGCGCCGGTGCCCGCTCACCTGCAGGCCCTGGCCGACGAAAGTGCCGAGCCAGCAGACGGGAAGGAAGAAACCAGCTTCCGCAGCCTGCTGGTGGAGCTCGACTCGATGGAGGAAGGGCTCAAGACCGACTTTGACGACCTGGTCGATGACACGGCGGCGGTCGAAGACGCCGAAAACCTTGAGCCTGAGACGCCACGCGAGTGAACGGCGGCCTTCGGGCGGAAACAGACGGTGGCCTGGATAAATTCAGCTAGTCTCAGGTGCGCTCCACGCGTGATCAGCGTATGATTCGCGACCTTTTTGGCGCATGTTCGCCTTAATCAGTTTTCAATACCTACACCGGGAGGTGCCCAGATGAGTGATAAAGATCTGCAAGAAACCCAGCCGTTGCCGCCATCAGGCGAGAAGCTGCAAAAAGTGCTGGCGCGTATCGGCGTGGGCTCGCGCCGCGATGTCGAGGCCTGGATCAGCCAGGGCCGGATCAAGGTCAATGGCAAAGATGCCACCTTGGGCCAGCGCGTCGACCTGCATGACGCGATCTCCGTGGATGGCCGCGTGATCAAGCGTGAAGAGTCTGCCGAGACTGTGCGCCGGGTCATCATGTACAACAAGCCCGATGGCGAAATCTGCACCCGTGACGACCCGGAAGGCCGTCCGACCGTGTTCGACCGCCTGCCGCGGCCAAAAGAAGGCCGCTGGATCAACATCGGTCGCCTGGACATCAACACCACTGGCCTGCTGATGTTCACCACCGACGGTGAGCTGGCCAACCGCCTGATGCACCCTTCCTACGAGATGGACCGCGAGTACGCAGTGCGTGTGCGTGGGGAAGTGGACGAAGACATGATTGCCCGCCTCAAGGCCGGTGTCGTGCTCGAAGACGGTCCTGCGCGCTTTACCGATATCCAGGAAGCGCCAGGCGGCGAAGGTTTCAACCATTGGTACCACTGCGTGGTGATGGAAGGGCGCAACCGCGAAGTGCGTCGTCTGTGGGAATCCCAGGGCCTGGTGGTCAGCCGTCTGAAACGCGTGCGTTTCGGCCCGGTGTTCCTCAATTCCGACCTGCCGATGGGCCGCTGGCGCGAAATGAGCCAGCAGGAAGTCGATATCCTGGCGGCCGAAGTGGGCCTGACCCCGGTGGCCATGCCAACCTTGAACCACAAGTCCAAGGACAAGCTGGAGCGCCTGCAACGTAAGTCCACCCGTCCGCTGGGGCGTGGTGAGCGTGTGCGCACCTTGCGCCCCGCCCAGGACGCCGGCGCCGCCGAACGTCCTGCGCGCCAGCCGCGTGGTGAGGCCGAGCGTCCTGCGCGCCAACCGCGTGGTGAGGAGCGTCCAGCACGTCAGCCGCGCGGTAATGAGCGTCCAGCACGTCAGCCTCGTGGGGAAGCCCCGCGCAAGGACTCGGGCCGTGGCAGCGCCGTGGCCGAGCGTCCGAGCGATATGAACAAGCGCGGCAAGCCAGCACCGAAGCGTCCAGGCAGCACCCGCAACAAACCACGCCCGTAACGTATCGTGTGGGAAAAAAGCCAACCTTCGGGTTGGCTTTTTTTTGCCTTGAAAATCCGTGTCTTACAGAAATTTCGCTAAGGGGTGGAAAGTTTTTGAACCGGCTTGTAAATAAATCGTTACAAAGATTGGCGCCTTTGCCTGGCCTGCCAGTGGCCGCTCGTCGCTGTAAACAGAACTTGCCGAAAACCCCGCGCTAAAGCGGTTTCCGCGAACGTCAACCGCTTGCCCCAAGGCTGCCGCAGGGTTGAGATGTGTGCCATTGCCGTGTGCAAAGCCAGGGCCGGAGAGCCGGGCATTCAATAAGAACAAATGGAGGCGCCATGTACGCCGATTACCCCCAAAGGCTTGAACCTTTCCTCAGGACCGGTGCGTTTTGTCATCAGACAGTCACGCAACGTGTTGACCCCTGCGCGTCTGCAGGGGTATACAATGCGCCGCGTTTTAACTGTGACCCCAATGCGTACCGCGCACTCTTGCTGACACCCGGCTGATTCGACCACGGCGTTTGCCCTGGATGGGCAGCAGTTGGCCAAGAACCCTCAAGGTAACCACCTTGTTAATTCCGCTGCGCCACGAGCGTGGTGGGTCCGATTCCGTCACAGATAAAAACAAGCAGGTGACTTCGTTCATGAGTGGACAAAACACGCATTCAGGCGAGCTGAAACGCGGCCTGAAAAATCGCCATATCCAATTGATCGCCCTGGGCGGTGCGATTGGTACCGGCCTGTTCCTGGGTTCGGCCGGGGTGATGAAGTCGGCGGGTCCGTCGATGATCCTCGGCTATGCGATCTGTGGCTTCATCGCCTTCATGATCATGCGCCAGCTCGGCGAGATGATCGTCGAAGAGCCGGTGGCCGGTTCGTTCAGTCACTTTGCCCACAAATACTGGGGCGGTTTCGCAGGCTTCCTGTCGGGCTGGAACTGCTGGGTGCTGTACATCCTGGTGGGCATGTCGGAGCTGACCGCTGTCGGTAAGTACATCCACTACTGGTGGCCGGAGATCCCGACCTGGGCTTCGGCGGCAGCTTTTTTCATCCTGATCAACGCCATCAACCTTGCCAACGTCAAAGTCTTTGGCGAGGCCGAGTTCTGGTTTGCGATCATCAAGGTACTGGCCATTGTCGGCATGATCGCCCTGGGCAGCTGGATGCTGACCACCGGTAGCGGCGGCCCGCAAGCCTCGGTCAGCAACCTGTGGGAGCACGGTGGGTTCTTCCCCAATGGCGTGAGCGGCCTGGTGATGGCGCTGGCGATCATCATGTTCTCCTTTGGCGGCCTGGAAATGCTCGGTTTCACCGCAGCCGAGGCCGACAAGCCGAAGACTGTAATCCCCAAAGCGATCAACCAGGTGATCTACCGCATCCTGATTTTCTACATCGGTGCCCTGGTCGTGCTGCTGTCGCTGACCCCGTGGGACAGCCTGGTCACCAGCCTCGATGCCGCCGGCGGCACCTATGGCGCCAGCCCGTTCGTACAGGTGTTCTCGCTGCTCGGTAGCGATGTGGCTGCTCACATCCTCAACTTCGTGGTACTGACGGCGGCGCTATCGGTTTACAACAGCGGTACCTATTGCAACGCCCGCATGCTCTACGGCATGGCCGCGCAAGGCGATGCCCCGGCCGGCCTGGCCAAGATCGACAAGCGCGGTGTACCGGTGCGTTCGATCCTGGCCTCGGCTGCCGTGACCCTGGTCGCGGTGCTGCTCAACTACTTCATCCCGCAGCACGCGCTGGAGCTGCTGATGTCGCTGGTGGTTGCGGCCCTGGTGATCAACTGGGCGATGATCAGCTACTCGCACCTGAAGTTCCGCCAGCATTTGAACAAGACTGGCCAGACGCCGTTGTTCAAGTCCCTGTGGTACCCCTACGGCAACTACATCTGCCTGGCCTTCGTGGTGCTGATCCTGGGCATCATGCTGCAGATCCCGGGTATCCAGATCTCGGTCTATGCGATTCCGGTCTGGCTGCTGGTGATGGTTATCTGCTACAGCCTCAAGTCCAAGCGTGGCAAGCCTGTGGAAAGCGTTGCTGCCGAGGCGCTGAAGCACTGAGTCACCGCTGTTAGCTGAAACGCCCCGCATTGCGGGGCGTTTTGCGTTTACAGGTAAACGATTTCGAGGGTCGCCGAGCCATCCAGGGAGATGTCCTGGCGCAGGTCCAGGTCCAGCGTCGGGGCTATCACCGGTTTGATCTCGATGCTGGTGCTCAGGTTACGAAACGGCACCGGGCCCTTGGTGGTGTTGTCTTCATCGGTGAAGGCGAGCAGGGTCTTGCTGGTGATGCTGTTGCTCTGGGCGCTGGCATTGCTCCAATACGTCCCGCCGCCGGTGGAGTAGGTCAGGTAGGCCGCGGGCACTTGATCGGCGCTGATCAGTCTGGGGTCGAAGACCACTTCGAAAAGGCCGATGCGGTTGCTGGCGGCGTCCAGGCCCAGGCCATAGAACACCATGGAGTTGACCAATGCGGTGCCGTCGCGGTTGTCGTGCATGAGCAAGGCATAGCGTGCCGGGCTGTCGCAGCTGATGGTCAGGTTCAGGTGGCGTGATGGCAGCCGTGTACGCTTGTCGGGTTGCAGCGATTGCGCCGAAATCTTGCCGTAATCCACCACGCCGTTATTCGACAGCTGCGGTGTACAGGCAGCCGGCTGGATCTGCCAGTGCAGGTCAAGGTTGCTGGTGGCGCCACTGGCCGGTGCCTGCAACTGCCCGCTGGCGGTGGACTGGATCATCCCGTGGACCTGGAAGGCCGAAGCGGACAGCTCACCCTCTAGGGTCAAGGTCAGGCTCAGGCTGCGCCCACGCAGTGTCTGCCCCGCGCGAACCGGGGTCATGCCATGTTGCGGGCGCCAGTCCAGGCTGGCGGCGGCAGGTCCCGGGGCGGCGCCGGGGTGGCTGAGCAGGCCAAGCTCGACCGGCTCACCATCAACCACGGCATTGCCAGCCTTGATGCGCAAGTGACCGTTGTCGGTGAGTCGCCAGCGCTCGCTGTCCAGGAATTCGGCCTTGAAGAACAGGCTGAGGTCGACTGGGTGGGTACAACTGAGGTGGATCTGGGTGGTTTTTTCGGGCAGGGCCAAGGCCGGTTGCTGGGGGGTGAGCCGGGAGCGATCCAGGGTGCCGTAGTCAATCTGCTCGGGGCTGCTCAGCAGTCTGCATTCGTCGGCGTTGGCAGCCAGGAGGGGGAGTGCACCGGCACAGGCCAGGGCCAGGGTCAGCAGTCGTTTCATGGAAATGTCCTTGGTCGGGTCGATTGCGAGAACGCGGCGGCGGTTCAACTACAGGTGCGTTGGACGCTGGTGTAGTAGGTCTTTTGCGGCGCATCTGCGGCGGCATCGAGGACCACCCGGCATTCACGGGCCTGCGGATCGCTGACAATCAAGTGGCTGATGGCTTCGCTGCTGTCGATAAACACCAGGCCACCGGGTTGGACCAGGCTGATGAAGCGGCCCCGGTCATCGAACACCGAAGCGCCGGCAGGCAAGGGCTGGCCGCGGCCGTCGGTGACGGTCAGGAGCATCCGCCGTACGCTCCATGCATTGAAGGTCAGCCGCGGCACAGCACCACGGCTGGCCTTGAGTACCGCGGCGCCTTCCTCGACATTGACGTTGATCGGCAGGCTCTGGTTGTCGACCTGTACGGCGCTGCGGCCATAGGGACTCAGCGCCGGGATCACCGCACGGCCGGCAAAGTCCGTCCATACCGGGCCGTTGGGCGTGCTGGCTTTGACGCCAGGGGTGTCGGTCACGGTGAGAATGGCAAAGGTGTCGCGAATCGGGTAGGGCGAGGGGGTGATGCCGGCGCCGTGCACTGCCAGGCCACCGCGCAGGCCGACGTTGTAATTGGCGTCGCGCCCGTCGCCAGCATAGTTCAGGTCTAGCTGGGTATAGCGCGGGATTGCCGAAAGGCCCGCACTGGCCAGGTTGTTGCTGTCTCCTGAGCGGTGTTCGGCGCCCAGGCGGTAGCCGAAACTGTCGGTGACCTGCTGCTGGTAGTTCACGGTACTGGTGGTGTCATTGTCGCGGTGACGTATGCTGCTGCGCGCACGAGCGGTACTGCCCAGTGGCAGACTGACGCTGAGGTAGATCGCGTCGCCATTGTCGCCGTTGGTGTCGCCGACCGATTTTTCCACAGACGCCGAGACACTCACCCCGTTGTAACTGTTGCCCCAGGACAGGAACAGGCGTTGATTGCTGTCGTGCTGGTAGTAGGTGGTCTGGGTGTAGCCAAGGCTGAAACTGCCAATCACCGGGCTCCCCCAGCGCAGGCTGGTGCTGAGCTGGTCGCGGTAACTGGAGGTGTTGTCGCTCGCGTGGTAGGTGCTGTCGAGGAGTTCGCGGTAGCCTTGGCTACGATGATTTACGGCGACCAGGCTCGACCATTGTTCGTGCAGTTGCCAGTTCAACTGGCCGCCCAGTTGCAGTCCCTGGTGCTCCAGCGCCGTTGCCTGCGAGCCGATGGCAGATGCCTGGGCACTGAGCGAAGGGCTTAAGGCACCGTCGAGGCTGGCGCCTATGCTGCGATAGCCCTGGGCCAGGATCAGACCGCTGCTCAAACGCGAGGTCTGACCAATGGCGTCGGTCTGTCCCAGGCTCAGTACGGCCGGCTCGTCGGCTTCGTGGCTATAGCTGCGCACCCTGCCGGCACCGATACTGAAGCCGCGTTGAGCGGGCGCAGCAGCAGCCAGGTTGGCCGGTACGCGAAAACTGCGGCGCTCACCACTGGTTTCGATCACCGTCACTTCCAGGTCCGATTGGGAGGTGAGGCGAGGAATGTTGCTGATGCTGAACGGACCTGGCTGCACCACCGTGGCGTACAGCAAGGCACCGTTCTGGTGGATCTCCACCCGCGCCTGGCTGTTGGCGATGCCTTGCACACTGGCGTTGTCCAGTTGGGACAGCAAGCCATGTTCCGGGGTGAGCTGGGCGCCAATAATCTGCGCGCCGTTGAGCGCAGGGTTGACCAGGCTGATCTCGCCGGCCTGGAAGATGCTACGGCTCTGGACAAAGCTGCGTTGTGCATAGGTGTCGAGCATTTCACTGTGGACCCGGCCATCGGAACGACTGTGTACCTGGCGGCTGCGCAGGATCCAGTTGTCAATGTTGATGCCGAATTCTGTGTTGGCGGCTGCATAGCGGCTCGATTCGCCACCATAGCGGTTGAAGGTGCCGAACAGGTCGTAGTTCAGAAGACCTGCAACGCCACCCTGGCTGAAGCCATCGACGTTGTGCGGACGTCGCTCCAGGGCTTGATCGGGGATCACCAGTCGCACCTGCTGCCGTCCCGGGTCGAGTTCCACCTGCATGTGCGGGTAGGCTTCGCGCAAGTCTCGGCAGTCAGGCGCCAGGGGTGCTTTTGGTTCATCAACTACCGTCGGCCAGTCGGCGGGTCTCGCTGCCCCGGCAAACTGCAGCAACGCGTCGTCAAAGCACAAGGCACCGCTGGCGTCGAAGCGCGCTGCGGTCGAGCCCTTGTCATGACCGTTGACGTTCAGGCCGATGTGCTGCCTGCCAGGAGGGAAGCGTGCATGCTGGCTGAACAGCTGCGCCAACTGCGGGTCGATGCCGCGCAGGCGCAGGACCTCGTGGTCGAACACGGTAGGCGGCTCCGGGCTGTTCGAGGCGTGGGCAAGCTTGACGGATTCAAGGCTGATCAAACCTAGGCATAGCCCAGCCAGCAGTTGATTCGGGCAGTTGAAACTGCTCTTGTTAGGGGGAGAGGCGATCACTGTATGGCGGCCTCGTAGGGGTCAGTGGCGTAACCGTATACCGTCGCCGGCTGGAAGCGCACGCTGGACGCGGCACCGATGGCGGTGGGTAGCTCAAGGCTCACGTGCTCGTTGGCCAGTACGTAGCTGCGGGGAAGGTCCACGCGCAATTGACCGGGGTTGAGCAGCAATTCGCGGCCCAGGCGTACCACGTAGGGCGTGTTGTTCTCGACCCGCAACTGGTTGCCGTCTACGTGCCAGGTCAACCCCTCCCAGGGCGAACGATTTTTTGCCAGGCCCTTGGGGTGGAGGATCACCGGCAGGTTCTGGCGCACGCCGAAGCTGACGCGCATGCTGCCATTAGCGCCTGGGGCTTGCTCACGAATGCCTTCGAAGATCACCCGTTTCAGGCGCTGTTCCTTGAGCGGTTCAGTGCCGACGTAGTGGAACAGCACCTGTTGCTCGTGACCTGCCTCGACTCGGGTCACGGTGGGTTGCACCACCAGCAGGTTGTCCTGGTCTTCGGGCAGGTTTTCGATGAACACCGCCAGCAATGAGGCATGTGGGTCGGTATTGGTGACCAGGAAAGCGGTGCCGCTGGTATTGGCTTCCTCGAGAATCACCACCGAAGATTTGGGCACCATGCCGTCAGCCAGGGTGCTGGTTGCATGGGCAAGCAGTAAAGCTGCAGGCAGCAGGGAGCCGGTAATACAGTCGCGTAGGTATTTCATCGTATCGATTCATTGATGGCGTGCGGCGCAAGACCTTTGAGATGACTTCCTTGAGCTACTGGAAGGCGGTGCGCCGGCCGGGTGTGTCATGAAGGGCGAGCATCCGTTGTTCGCGATCTGAATGGGCTCAACGGTTCAGAGGTAGCGGACTTCGAAAGTTGTGCTGCCGTCGATCTGGACATCGCTGCTGTAGTCAATTCTTGAGTCCGCCCGACCTGTTACCGTTAGGGTGGTACTCAGGTCCTTTGCCGGTGTGGGGCCGCTGGCGACGTCGCTTGGATCTCCGAAACCGAGCAGGAAGTCTGGTCTGAGTTGGGCACGTTCAAATCCCTGAGTAGATCCACCGACACGTACCCAGTTTTCCCCCCGATCTCGAGAGGTGATGGTGTGCCGCACTACACCATCCACCAAGGCCGTAGTGGCTTGTATAAACATGTAGCCAATGACTTCATCTTTATGCGTGCCGAGCCCAAAACGGTTGACAGCCCCTGTCGCGTTATCAATTCGGTTGTCGAAGTTGACAAGTGCGAACAGTGTGGCGACTTCGCACTTGATAGTCAGGTCCAGCTGTTTGACCGGCAGTTGGTAATGAACGGTAGCTCCAGTGTCGAGGTCGTCAACGAAAAGGGGACCATAGTCAATCACACCGCCATTGCTCAGTGCTGGCGTGCAGGCCGAAGGGGTGAGGGTGCCGGTGAGTGTAACGTCGCTGGTAGAGGCGATGACGTGTGTACTGGCAAGGGTCGCGAGGAGTGAAAAGGATGCTACGGAAATTCTCATTATTATTTCCTTGGTTAGGGAGTTCGGGGATTTAGCGATCCCTTCTTGTTTTAAATTCAGGTCGTGCTTGATCAGAGATAAACAATGTTGAACGTTGTACTGCCGTCGATCTGAATGTCTTCGTTGGCAGGCAATGCCTTGTAAATAAAACTATTGATATCGAGGTTTGCGCTCAGGCGAGTGGCGGGAACAGGGGTATTCAAGTCGCCGAAAGCCACGCGGTTATCGGGCATTTTTTGAGAGGGGGCGAAGTACTGAAAAATACCGGCGAACCAGGTGTTGCCGGCGTTGTACGACACCAGGGTATTGACTGGTATGCCATCCAGTTCAGGGGTGCTGAGGCCTATCCCCATGGTGCCGATTTGCTGCTGTTTGTGCATGCCCAGGCCATGGCTGACGGGACTGATGCCGGAACTTTCGTGGCGGTTGTCGGTGGTGGTCAGGGCGAACGAAGTTTCACTGGCACATTGGATGGTCAGGCTCAATTGCTTGGCCGGAAGTTTGTATAAAGTAGCGTTCTCGTCTTCGAGGTCCCCGGTGGATACATGGCCATAGTCGACCACGCCGCCGTTGCCCAGCATGGGTGTACAGGCCGAAGGGGTCAGGGTGCCCGTGAGGGTGATCTCAGCGGTTGATGCCAAGGCGTGATTGCTGGCGAGGGTCAAGAGAAGTGCCAGGGGCACAACGAACTTCTTCACTGTTATTTTCCTTGGTGGATGAGTGAGGGCTTCTGACGTCCCTCTTAATAGAATGTCTAGGCGATGAATCAGAGGTACTTGATCTCGATGGTGCTGCTGCCGTCGAGATCGATATCGTCGGTGAAGGGCAGGTCTTTATTGATCGAGCCCTGAATGCGCATGGTGGCGCTCAAGAGCGTTGTCGGTTGCGGAGTGGTGTTGCCAAACCCCAGCATGAAGCCTTGGGCTATCGTCGAGTCGCGCATCAAGACAATATTGCTGGCTTTCCAGGTGACGCCACTGTCCTGAGATTCCAGTGCACCCCTCTGCTGACCATCGACCTGGGCGTTCTGGAACGCCATCGAATAGCGTCCGATGGGCATGGACTGGTAGGTTCCCATGCCGAAGTGGATGTCGCCGGTGGTGCTGGCGGTGCCGCTGCGGTTGTCTGTTGCAATCAGGGAGATGGGAGCTTCGGCCCCGCAACTGATGGACAGGGTCAGGGTTCTGTCTGGCAGTTGGAAGTTGTCGAGGGTCTGGGCATGGATCGGGCCGTAGTCGATGACCCCGTTGTTGCTTAGTGTTGGAGTGCACGCGTACGGCGTGATGGTGCCGGTGACGGTCATTTCGGTGGTGGAGGCGATCGCGTGAGTGCCAGCCAGGGAAGCGACAAGGGAGAGGGACAATACGGACTTCTTCACAGGTTTTTCCTTTATTGGTTCTTGTGTTAGGTGGTGCGGATGTCCCGTTTTTGAGCGCAGAAATGCGTCACTGGCCACGTGGGGCAATGTGCAGGTCTGCAGTCGACGGGATTCTGTAAGGCCGATCAGGCCATGTTCTTCTGGTAGGTGCTAGAGGTACTGGACCTCGACGGTCAGGTTGCCATCCATGAGCGACTGGTCGAAATGGATGATGTCGTTGCGAACCCAGCCGCTGACTTCCAGTTCCAGGCTCAGTTGCCGCGCGGGCGTCGGGCTGGTGCTGCCAGTAGAGGCAAAGCCGAACCTTGTATCGGGGCGGTCGCCCAGATGCTTGAACAATGCGCTGGTCAAGGGCGTCCAGGTCTGGCCCTGGTCAGTGGAATAGAGGGTGTCCGCCGGAAGATTGTCGAGCAGGACAGTGCCGCCAGCCCAGCCCGCGGTATAGAATCCGATAGGCTCGCCTTTGGGCGTATTGCCCAGGCCGAAGGTACGGGCTTCGCCGGCGGAGTTGCTGTCGCGACGGTTGCCGGTCGCTACCAGGGCCAGCGGCGTCGGCCCACCACAGTTCACCAGCAGGGTCAGGTTACGCAGTGGCAGGGTCGAGTGCGTGGGATCGTCGGGGTCGATCGGCAGCTCAGGGATGCTGAGGTCTCCGTAATCCACCCGCCCACCCAAGGACAGCGACGGCGTGCAGGCGGACGGTGTGAGGGTACCGACCAGGCTGACATCCGTGGTACTGGCGTTGGCGCCGAGACTGAGGCAGGTTAGTAATGCTGCCAGGGTGCATGGCGTTGCGTTGCTCATGACTCGGTCCTTTGACTAAGGGAAGGAGCCTCCGCGCCGGTGCAGACACTGTTGAAGCATCGACGCCGGAAGGCACTTCGGGTCGCAACCTAACTCGGTTTTGCCCGTTACCAGAAACCGGTTTCTGGTCCTGTGTCATCCATGACGGTACTGCTGGTGCATAGGGTTGAGGGTGAGCGCTGTGAATGTGCTTTGCTTAAAATGGCCTGACCAAAACTGCAAAAGCGGGCTTGTCTGCGCTGTGAGGGTGCCGATTATGCCCAATAAAATGTTCCTGTAAAGAGGTGGTGATTGAAAATTTGTGCTTATGACGCAGTGCGATCAACAGAGTGCGGAGAGCGTTTGCGTCATGAGCGCACCCGCCTTGGGATGCGGCAGGATGATTTTTCCCGTCTGGGCGGCGTCAACCGCAATACCCAGGGAAGCTATGAAAAGGGCGAGCGCAATCCCGATGTCGCCTACCTGGCTGCGGTGGCACAGGCGGGGGTTGATGTGTGCTTCGTCATCACTGGAATGCGTACGGTTGAAACCGCGCAGGGACTGACCGAACCGGAGCAGCGTCTACTGGCGCGCTACCGTTCGTTGGCCAATGCCGACCAGGAAATTGTGCATCGAGTGATTGGCGCAATGGCCAGTGCGATGAGTGATGTCGAATAGCGGTTGTTCACTCTTCCTACAAAATTATCAGACCGATTAAGGTCTATTTTAATACGATTCCCCGTAACGTCTTTCCTTTCAAAAATCCAAGGGAAGGATGGTCATGCCTACGTACAAAATTTGTTTTCCCGATCAGGCGTCCGGCATTCACCCTGACAGTCAGCTCAATGAATCGGAGTGCGATCTGGTCGTGTTGTTTCGACAGTTGTCCTCGGCCGATCAAGTTCGGGTCAGGCGAGTGATCGAGGTGTTGGCCCGGAGTACATCTGTCATGATCGACGAGGCCTCCTGAGGCGGGAGGGCAGCGTCGTTTTTTACTGTTTTGCAAGGGTAGGTGAAAGTGCAACTTTCAAACACGGTGCAATTGCCCGATGACGAAATCGAACTGACGGCCATCCGTGCCCAGGGGGCGGGCGGGCAGAACGTCAACAAGGTTTCCAGCGCCATGCACCTGCGCTTCGACAGCCAGGCATCGTCATTGCCGCCGTTCTACAAGGAGCGCTTGTTGGCCCTGCGCGACGGCCGTATCACCCGCGATGGGGTGATCATCATCAAGGCTCAGCAGTACCGCACCCAGGAGCAGAACCGCAATGATGCGCTGGAGCGCCTGCGCGAGTTGATTCTCTCGGCCATCAAGGTTGAGAAGACGCGACGCCCGACCCGACCGACCCTGGGTTCGAAAACCCGGCGGTTGGACACAAAAAGCAAGCGTGGAGCGATCAAGGCCGGACGCGGCAAGATCGATTATTGAGGCGGGGAAATGAGGCCGTTGCAGCGAGGGGATTCTTGACGGTGTGAAAACGTGTTGACGGGGTAGTCCCTGCATCAGCCGTTTTCACACAGTCTGATCGGTGCGCGATTATTCCTGGTCGGCGCTTGAGGTGTCGTCGCCGTCGTGGTCAGCCTGAGCTGGTTCGGCGCTGTGAGTGGCAGGAGTCTGCTCTTCTGGGTTCAGGCTTGGGAAGGGAAGATTCGGGATTTCATGCATCTCGTCGTTCCTCGCAAGTGTGTGGAAAGGCTGCGCAAGGCGCGCGTGGCTTTTGAAAGCCTGTGCAGGATACAGGAAGCTGAATGACAGTATGAATTTTCCTGCCGATTGGTGTTTGAACGCCTTGCGGGGCAAGCCCGCTCCCACCTGTCCGGTGGGAGCGGGCTTGCCCCGCGATGGTTCTACCGGCAGACGTCGGCTATCGCCGCCGCCAACGCCCCGAGCCGCGAGGCATCAGCCCCGGCGACATTCGCCCGGCCAGTGCCGACCATGTATACGCTGTGCCGGTCACGCAACTGCCTGACCTGCTCTGGCGACAAGCCTGTGTAGGAGAACATTCCGCGTTGCTCGGCGATGTGTGCAAAGCGTTCGCTCAAGCCATGCGGTGCAAGCGCTTCGACCAGTCCGACCCGCAGCTGGGCAATGCGCTGACGCATGGCCTCGACTTCTTCGATCCATAGGCGTTTCAAGTCGGCATCGCCAAGAATCTGCGCCACGACCGCAGCGCCGTGATCCGGTGGCGTCGACCACAGGTTGCGGGCCAACCACGCCAGCTGACTGCGTACATCCACCAGCTTCTCGGCATCATGGCTGCACACCAGCAAGGCGCCGGTGCGGTCACGGTATAGGCCGAAGTTCTTTGAACATGAACTGGTGATCAACAGCTCAGGCAGTTCGGCGGCAAAGAGTCGGACTGCCCAGGCATCCTCTTCCAGGCCATCGCCGAACCCCTGGTAGGCAAAGTCGATCAGCGGCAGCAGCTCGCGACGGCGGACCACTTCAAGCACTGCGCGCCAGTCGTCCTGCGACAGGTCGAACCCGGTCGGGTTGTGGCAGCAGGCATGCAGGAGCACCACATCGCCTTTTGGCGCCGACTCCAGTGCAGCCAGCATCCCGGCCACGTTCAGGCAGTTGTCCGCACCGACATAGAGGTAGTGACTGACCTTGAGGCCAGCCCCGGCAAAAATGGTTTCGTGGATCGGCCAGGTAGGATCGCTCAGCCAGATGCCGCGGCCGGGCAGGCAGTGTTCGATGAACTCTGCCGCCAAGCGCAGGGCGCCGGTACCGCCCGGGGTCTGGGTGGCGCCGGCGCGCTTGTTGCTGAGCAACGACGAGTCACTGCCCAACACCAGTTCGCTGACCAAACGACCGAAGTCTGCGTCGCCATGACCGCCCACATAACTCTTGCTGGCCTGCTGCTCAAGCAGGCGCTGTTCGGCGTGCTTGACCGCCGCCGGAATTGGCGTCAGGCCCTGGGCATCCTTGAACACGCCGACGCCCAAGTCGAACTTGTTTGGATTGCTGTCTTTGGCATACGCCTCCATCAGCCCCAGGATCGGGTCGCCGGGTACGCGCTCGATCGCGCCAAAGTGCATTACTTGCGGCCTTCGGCGGTGTTGGCGACCTCGTCGGTGCGCGCGGCCATGATGAAGTCGTTGCGATGCAGGCCCTTGATCGAATGGCTCCACCAGGTCACGGTGACTTTGCCCCACTCGGTCAGCAGGCCAGGGTGATGGCCTTCGGCTTCGGAGATTTCGCCGACGGCATTGGTGAAGGCCAGGGCGTGTTTGAAATTCTTGAACAGGAAGATCTTTTCCAGCTGCATGATGCCGTCACGGACTTCGATGTTCCAATCCGGGATCTGCTTGATCAGTACCGGCAGTTCTTCGTCGCTGACCTGTGGGGCATCGGCACGGCAGGCTTCGCAGTGGGCTTGGTTCAAGGCGTTCATAAGGTTTTCCGCAAGTGGTTTGTTATTGGTTTGCAAGGTCGCTCAGGCAGCGACCTTGGGTGGAAATTTAGGTGCGTGCAGGCCCATCTTCATTGCAGTGTGGACCATGCCCATGATGTCTTCGTGGGCAAGATCGAACAGGCGCTTGAGGTTGGGCAAGGCAAAGTACAGCGGCTGCAGGATGTCGATGCGGTACGGGGTACGCATGGCTTCCAGCGGGTCGAAGGCCTGGTGCTCAGGCTCGTCGGACAGGCTGTAGACAGTTTCTTTTGGCGAGGAAAGAATGCCGCCGCCGTATATCTTCCGGCCCTGCGGGGTATCGACCAGGCCGAATTCGATGGTCATCCAGTACAGCCGCGCCAGGTACACGCGCTCTTCCTTGGTAGCCTGCAGGCCAAGTTTGCCGTAGGTATGAGTGAATTCGGCGAACCAGGGGTTGGTCAGCAGCGGGCAGTGGCCAAAAATCTCGTGGAAAATATCGGGCTCTTGCAGGTAGTCGAGCTCTTCTTCGGTACGAATGAAGGTCGCTACCGGAAAGCGCTTGCTGGCCAGCAGTTCAAAAAAGGTCTGGAAGGGGATCAGCGCAGGAACCCGGGCGACTTGCCAGCCGGTGGTGGCGCCCAGCACTTTGTTGATTTCGCCCAACTGCGGAATGCGGTCGTGCGGCAGGTTCAGCTGGTCGATGCCGTCCAGGTATTCCTGGCACGCGCGACCTTCGATCACCTTCAACTGACGGGTAATCAGGGTGTTCCACACCGCATGCTCTTGCTGCGGGTAGTCGATAAACCCTTGCGCATCGGGCTCGCGAGCCACGTATTGCGTCTGTTTCATACTGCTCTCCTGCTGAGGGCCTTTTTTGTTATGTGATCAAGCCGTTGCTTAAGTGATACCCCGCTGGGCGGCACTTTGCATCGGTCCCGGGCCCGCTGGCGGTGGTGGCTGCCCGCTCAAATCGTAACGATAACTTTACAAAAAAGACAAAAGGCCGAAAAATCGGAGGCGGCTGTGAGGATGATTCCCGGTTTTCGTCACGTAATCTTTACAAGAATTCTTCGGCGCTGATAAATAAATGCCTGTCGGGTAGGCGCCAAAGCTTGTTGTAGACCTACTAGTAGGACATTTCATGCGTATCAAAGTGCATTGCCAGAACCGCATCGGCATTCTGCGCGACATCCTCAACCTGCTGGTGGAGTACGGCATCAACGTTGCCCGTGGCGAGGTGGGTGGCGAGCATGGCAATGCCATCTACTTGCATTGTCCGAACCTGATCAATCTGCAGTTCCAGGCCCTGCGGCCCAAGTTCGAGTCGATTACCGGTGTATTCGGGGTCAAGCGGGTAGGGCTGATGCCCAGCGAGCGGCGCCACATGGAACTCAACGCCTTGCTCGGCGCCCTGGACTTTCCGGTGCTGTCGATCGATATGGGCGGCTCCATCGTTGCCGCCAACCGGGCGGCCGCACAATTGCTGGGGGTGCGGGTGGATGAAGTACCCGGCATTCCGCTGTCGCGCTATGCCGAAGACTTTGACCTGCCGGAGTTGGTGCGGGCCAACAAGTCGCGGATCAACGGGCTGCGGGTCAAGGTCAAGGGCGATGTGTTCCTGGCCGATATTGCTCCGCTGCAGTCGGAGCACGACGACAGCGAGGCTCTGGCGGGGGCAGTCTTGACCTTGCACCGTGCCGACCGCATAGGTGAGCGTATCTATAACGTGCGCAAGCAGGAATTGCGCGGTTTTGACAGCATCTTCCAGAGCTCGCGGGTAATGGCGGGGGTGGTGCGTGAAGCGCGCCGCATGGCGCCACTGGATGCGCCGCTGCTGATCGAGGGCGAGACGGGCACCGGCAAGGAGTTGCTGGCGCGCGCCTGCCACCTGGCCAGTCCTCGCGGTCAGGCACCCTTGATGGCACTCAACTGCGCCGGCCTGCCGGAGTCCATGGCCGAGACTGAACTGTTCGGTTACGGGCCGGGTGCTTTTGAAGGCGCGCGTGCCGAAGGCAAGCTCGGGTTGCTGGAACTGACGGCGGGCGGCACCTTGTTTCTCGACGGTGTCGGCGAGATGAGTCCGCGGCTGCAGGTCAAATTGCTGCGCTTTCTGCAGGACGGTTGTTTTCGCCGGGTCGGTAGTGACGAGGAGGTTTACCTGGACGTGCGGGTGATCTGTGCCACTCAGGTCGATCTCTCGGAATTGTGTGCCCGCGGCGAGTTTCGCCAGGACCTGTACCATCGCCTGAACGTGCTTTCGCTGCATATTCCGCCGCTGCGCGAGTGCCTCGATGGCTTGGCGCCGCTGGTGGAGCACTTCCTTGACCAGGCCAGCCGACAGATCGGTTGCCCCCTGCCACGCCTGGCGCCAGCGGCAATGGAGCGGTTGAGCCAGTATCACTGGCCGGGCAATGTGCGCCAGTTGGAGAACGTGTTGTTCCAGGCGGTATCGCTGTGTGATGGCGGGGTGGTGAAGAGTGAGCACATTCGCTTGCCGGATTATGGCGCTCGGCAACCCTTGGGCGAGTTTTCGTTGGAGGGGGAGCTGGGGGATATTGTCGGGCGTTTCGAGAAGGCAGTGCTGGAGCAACTGATCAATGAGTTTCCCAGTAGCCGGGCGTTGGGTAAACGCCTGGGGGTTTCACATACAACCATTGCCAACAAGTTGCGCGAACATGGACTAGGTAAATCAACTGAGTTAAGCGACGTTAAATAACAGCGTTGTCAGTATTTGGGGCGATTCACTATAAATCGCCCGCCCTGCCTCAGGGGCAGGGCGGGCGAAACAAGAGTGTTGTGATTAGCCGTTGGAGCAGCCGTCCCCCATCACGCGGTATTCGAGAATGTGCTGTTGGCCCTGGGAGTCTTCATAGGTCATGCGGACCGGGACCACTTCGCAAACGTGCGGGACTTCACTCATGGAGATGACCTTGGCGATGTCCAGGTGCTGCGAGTAACTGTACTGTTCAACCGGAATCTGCCCGGCAGAATCGTTTGCAACTTCAGCGGCCATCGCCGTGGTGCAAAGACTGCCAAGTACCAATACCAGTAACGCTTTCATTTTCATTTTACCTGTCTAAGGTCGAGAGGGGGCACGCAGCGCGCGTGGCGCCGCGTGTGCAACTTAAGTTCAACTATCACAGTTATCGCGGGATTAACGGCCTTCGTGGGGGTGTTACAAGAAGTTAATCTCGTTGCCGTTGCTGGCGAGGTGAATTTTAGGCAGGTGCGCCTGCCTTAAACAGATGACGTTTTGATAAACACTGTTGGCAAAAAACGTAACAATCGCCTTGCGGGTGCAATTGAAAATTATTTTTCCAGGCGCCGAGGCCCGGCCTTGAGCCCGCCGTCAATTGCAGGGGTGCAAAAAGAGCAGGGCGTTACTACCAACGTCGAATGGCCCGCCCGGTCTGGTACAGTTACAAACGAGGTCATACAAAAACAACTATTACACCGAGGTAGATAAAGATGAGTGCGGCTCCCCTGTACCCCGTTCGTCCCGAGGTTGCGGCCAACACGCTGACTGATGAGGCGACCTACAAGGCCATGTACCAGCAGTCGGTGATCAACCCGGACGGCTTCTGGCGTGAGCAGGCGCAGCGCCTGGACTGGATCAAGCCCTTTACCAAGGTCAAGCAGACTTCCTTCGACGATCACCATGTCGATATCAAATGGTTTGCCGACGGCACTCTGAACGTCTCCTACAACTGCCTGGACCGCCATCTGGCCGAGCGCGGCGATCAAGTCGCAATCATCTGGGAAGGTGACGATCCTTCCGAGCACCGCAACATCACCTACCGCGAACTGCACGAGCAGGTCTGTAAATTCGCCAACGCCCTGCGTGGCCAGGACGTGCACCGTGGTGACGTGGTTACCATCTACATGCCAATGATCCCCGAGGCCGTGGTCGCCATGCTGGCGTGCGCCCGCATTGGTGCGATTCACTCGGTGGTATTTGGTGGCTTCTCGCCAGAGGCGCTGGCCGGCCGCATCATCGACTGCAAATCAAAAGTGGTGATCACTGCCGACGAGGGGCTGCGTGGCGGCCGTCGCACCCCGCTCAAGGCCAATGTCGACCTGGCGCTGACCAACCCGGAAACCGCCAGCGTGCAGAAGATCATCGTGTGCAAGCGCACCGGTGGCGACATTGCCTGGCACCAGCATCGCGATATCTGGTTCGAAGACCTGATGAAGGTTGCCTCCAGCCATTGCGCGCCAAAAGAAATGGGCGCCGAAGAGGCGCTGTTCATCCTCTACACCTCCGGCTCCACCGGCAAGCCCAAGGGTGTGCTGCACACCACCGGCGGCTACATGGTCTATGCCGCTCTGACCCATGAGCGGGTGTTCGACTACCGTCCGGGCGAAGTCTACTGGTGTACCGCCGACGTCGGCTGGGTCACCGGCCACAGCTACATCGTCTACGGCCCGCTGGCCAATGGCGCGACCACCGTGCTGTTCGAAGGTGTGCCGAACTACCCGGATATCACCCGCGTGTCGAAGATCATCGACAAGCACAAGGTCAACATCCTCTACACCGCGCCTACCGCGATCCGCGCAATGATGGCCGAAGGTCAGGCTGCGGTCGCCGGTGCCGATGGCTCCAGCCTGCGCCTGCTAGGCTCGGTGGGCGAGCCGATCAACCCGGAAGCCTGGAACTGGTACTACCAGACGGTGGGCAAGGAGCGTTGCCCGATCGTCGATACCTGGTGGCAGACCGAGACCGGCGGCGTGCTGATCAGCCCGTTGCCAGGCGCCACGGCGCTCAAGCCGGGCTCGGCAACCCGTCCGTTCTTTGGTGTGGTGCCGGCCCTGGTGGACAACCTGGGCAACCTGATCGAAGGCGCTGCCGAGGGCAACCTGGTGATCCTCGACTCGTGGCCAGGCCAGTCGCGTTCGCTGTACGGCGATCACGACCGCTTCGTCGACACCTACTTCAAGACTTTCCGTGGCATGTACTTCACCGGCGACGGTGCCCGTCGCGACGAAGACGGCTACTACTGGATCACCGGCCGGGTCGATGACGTACTCAACGTCTCGGGTCACCGCATGGGGACCGCCGAGATCGAAAGCGCCATGGTTGCCCACCCGAAAGTCGCCGAGGCCGCCGTGGTTGGCGTACCGCACGACATCAAGGGCCAGGGCATCTATGTCTACGTCACCCTCAACGGTGGCGAAGAGCCAAACGAGGCGCTGCGCATGGAGCTGAAGAACTGGGTGCGTAAAGAGATTGGTCCGATTGCTTCGCCGGATGTCATCCAATGGGCACCGGGCCTGCCCAAGACCCGTTCGGGCAAGATCATGCGCCGTATCCTGCGCAAGATTGCCACGGCCGAGTATGACGCCCTGGGCGATATCTCCACCCTGGCCGACCCGAGTGTGGTGCAGCACCTGATTGATACGCACAAATCGATGAGCCTGGCTTCGGCCTGATAAACCCACCGCGGGACAAACCCCGCGATGAACGCCACAAAGCCCCGCTGCTCACCCAGCGGGGCTTTGTGCTTTCTGTTACTTCGACAATCATCGGTAACCTATGTGTCACCACGCTCGCGCACAAACGGGGCGAAGGGAAACGTTATCGCACCGTTTGAAGGCGTTTTCGGCAGCAATTCAAATGCACTGAAACGCTACGCTTGCCGGATTAGAAGGGTTTGCCAATAATAGGCCCGGTTATTGCTTCGTTGATAGGTTATTTGTCTTTTGCTTTTGCATATTTTGCCAAAGCTGTCAATATCTCCAGCCGCTACTTCCTGTGCTTCTGTAATTAGTTGTCGCATTGAGGAAATATCGGCTACGGAGCTGTCGTTAAAATGCCGATCACTCGCTCGTGGCGTTCGACCTTCGTCGACCCTGCGCGGCTCGCGTTGTACCCATTTGCATATGGGGCAGTTTCTACCCTGCCTTGTAGTGCCCTTTACCGATGGAGTTCCAGATGAAGAAACTCGCACTGCTTGGCGCCCTGGCGCTGTCTGTGTTTTCCCTGGCATCGCTGGCTGATGAGAAACCGTTGAAGATCGGGATCGAGGCCGCCTACCCGCCGTTCGCCTCCAAGGCGCCGGACGGCAGCATTGTTGGTTTCGACTACGACATCGGCAACGCCCTGTGCGCCGAGATGAAGGTCAAGTGCACCTGGGTCGAGCAAGAGTTCGACGGCCTGATCCCTGCGCTGAAAGTGCGCAAGATCGACGCCATCCTCTCGTCCATGTCGATCACTGAAGACCGCAAGAAGTCCGTTGACTTCACGGGCAAGTACTACCTGACCCCAGCTCGCCTGGTGATGAAGCAAGGCACTACTGTCAGCGACAGCCTGACTGAGCTCAAGGGCAAGAAAATTGGCGTGCAGCGTGGCTCTATCCACGATCGCTTCGCCAAGGAAGTCCTGGCTCCACAAGGCGCGACCATCGTGCCTTACGGCACTCAGAACGAAATCTACCTGGACGTCGCTGCCGGCCGCCTGGACGGTACCGTTGCCGATGCCACCCTGCTTGAAGACGGCTTCCTGAAGACTGATGCAGGCAAGGGCTACGCCTTTGTCGGCCCGTCGTTCACTGACGGGAAATACTTCGGCGACGGTATTGGTATTGCCGTGCGCAAAGGCGACAAGGCCAACCTGGATCGCTTGAATGCTGCCATTGCGGCCATCCGCGCCAATGGCGAGTACAAGAAAATCCAGGATAAGTATTTCAACTTCGACATCTACGGCCCTGAAGCCAAGTAAATCGTCGACGTTTCACCTGTGTAATGGTGCAAGCAGCAGAGACTCTGAGGTTTGCACCATTTTTTCATCCCTAAGGTCGAGGACCTCATCATGTTGAAAGGCTACGGGGCAGTCATCCTCGACGGCGTGTGGCTCACGCTGCAGCTCGCCTTGTCGTCCATGGCCCTGGCTATCGTACTCGGCCTTATCGGTGTGGCCCTGCGTCTGTCGCCGGTGCGCTGGCTGGCCTGGCTGGGTGACCTGTACTCCACGGTGATCCGCGGGATTCCCGATCTGGTACTGATCCTGCTGATTTTCTACGGCGGCCAGGATCTGCTCAACCGCGTCGCGCCGTTGCTCGGCTACGACGACTACATCGACCTCAATCCGCTGGTGGCGGGTATCGGTACCCTGGGTTTCATCTTTGGTGCCTACCTGTCGGAAACCTTCCGTGGCGCCTTCATGGCTATCCCCAAGGGGCAGGCTGAAGCCGGCATGGCCTATGGCATGAGCAACCTGCAGGTGTTCTTCCGGGTCATGGTGCCGCAGATGATCCGCCTGGCGATTCCAGGCTTCACCAACAATTGGCTGGTCTTGACCAAGGCGACGGCACTGATTTCGGTGGTCGGCCTGCAGGACATGATGTTCAAGGCCAAGCAGGCGGCCGATGCCACCCGCGAGCCTTTCACCTTCTTCCTGGCGGTCGCAGCCCTGTACCTGGTAATCACCAGTGTCTCGCTGCTGGCCCTGCGGTACCTCGAGAAGCGCTACTCGGTTGGCGTAAGGGCGGCTGATCTATGATTTTCGACTACAACGTGATCTGGGAAGCGCTGCCGCTGTACCTGGGTGGTTTGCTGACCACGCTCAAGCTGCTGGCGCTGTCGCTGTTCTTCGGTTTGCTCACGGCCATTCCGCTTGGCCTGATGCGGGTGTCCAAGCAGCCGCTGGTCAACCTGACCGCCTGGCTCTACACCTATGTGATCCGCGGCACGCCGATGCTGGTGCAGTTGTTCTTGATCTACTACGGCCTGGCCCAGTTCGAGGCGGTGCGCGAGAGTATCCTCTGGCCGTGGCTGTCGAGTGCGACCTTCTGTGCGTGCCTGGCCTTCGCCATCAACACCAGTGCCTACACTGCTGAAATCATTGCCGGCAGCCTCAAGGCCACGCCCCATGGTGAAATCGAGGCGGCCAAGGCCATGGGTATGTCGCGGGTCAAGATGTACCGCCGCATTCTGCTGCCATCGGCCCTGCGCCGGGCCCTGCCGCAGTACAGTAACGAAGTGATCATGATGCTGCAGACCACCAGCCTTGCCTCGATCGTGACCCTCATCGACATCACTGGTGCCGCGCGTACGGTCAACGCCCAGTATTACTTGCCGTTCGAGGCCTATATCACTGCCGGCGTGTTCTACCTGTGCCTGACGTTCATTCTGGTGCGCCTGTTCAAGTTGGCCGAACGCCGTTGGCTCGGCTACATGGCGCCGCGCAAGGCCTGAGGCCTGCGGTAACTAATTCGCCTGAGCGTTAGCTCAAACTGACTGCTTTGTGAGAACCGACAGCATGTACAAACTCGAAGTCCAAGACCTGCATAAACGCTACGGCAGTCACGAAGTGCTCAAGGGCGTGTCCCTGGCCGCCAAGGCGGGCGACGTGATCAGCATCATCGGCTCCAGTGGTTCGGGCAAGAGTACCTTCCTGCGCTGCATCAACCTGCTCGAGCAGCCGCATGCGGGCAAGATCCTGCTCAACAACGAAGAGCTCAAGCTTGTGGCCAACAAGGACGGCGCCCTCAAGGCCGCCGATCCCAAGCAGCTGCAGCGCATGCGTTCGCGCCTGTCGATGGTGTTCCAGCATTTCAACCTGTGGTCGCACATGACTGCGCTGGAAAACATCATCGAAGCGCCGGTACATGTGTTGGGCATGTCGAAAAAGGAGGCCCTGGAAAAAGCCGAGCACTATCTGGCCAAGGTCGGGGTTTCCCATCGTAAAGACGCCTATCCTGGGCATATGTCCGGTGGTGAGCAGCAGCGTGTGGCCATTGCCCGGGCGCTGGCGATGGAGCCGGAAGTGATGCTGTTCGACGAGCCGACCTCGGCGCTCGACCCGGAGCTGGTGGGCGATGTGCTCAAGGTCATGCAGTCGCTGGCCCAGGAAGGCCGGACCATGGTGGTGGTGACGCACGAAATGGGCTTTGCCCGCGAGGTGTCCAACCAGCTGGTGTTCCTGCACAAGGGGTTGGTGGAGGAGGCGGGCAACCCGCGTGAGGTGTTGGTCAATCCGCAGTCCGAGCGTTTGCAGCAGTTCTTGTCGGGCAGCTTGAAGTAAGATTGCCGCGTCGCACCAAAATGGGTCATGCTGCGTGCCTTGCGCAGCCTGACCGGCTCCATCCTCTTGACCTTTCTCAGGTTTCGGACCGCACCCAATGACCACCCAGCGAATCGGTTTTCTCATCTGGCCCAGCACCAAAGCCCTGACCCTGGCGCTGGCCGAAGAGGTTTTGCGGGTTGCCCAGAAAGTGCATCCGGAAGTGGTCTACGAACTGTTGTTCCTGCAGGCCGAGCCCGCAGCCGAAGGCGCCTGGCGTTTGCCGGGCGAGCCGTGGGCGGGGCGCCTGGAGGGCTGCCAGAAACTGTTCTTGCTGGCCGATGAGCCGCCCCATGCGGTGGCATCGGGGCTGGGCAGCGCGCTCAAGCAGCTGGCGCGCGCCGGATGTGTGATCGGCGGCCTGTCGGCCGGGGTATACCCACTGGCGCAGTTGGGTTTGCTCGATGGTTACCGGGCGGCGGTCCACTGGCGCTGGCAGGATGATTTTGCCGAGCGATTCCCCAAGGTCATCGCTACCAGTCACCTGTTCGACTGGGATCGTGATCGCCTGACCGCCTGCGGCGGTATGTCGGTGATCGACCTGCTGCTGGCGGTGCTGGCCCGTGATCATGGTGCCGAGCTTGCCGGTGCGGTGTCCGAGGAGCTGGTGGTCGAGCGGATTCGTGAGGGCGGGGAGCGTCAGCGTATTCCACTGCAGAATCGTCTGGGCTCGAGCCATCCGAAGCTGACCCAGGCGGTGTTGCTGATGGAAGCCAACATCGAGGAGCCGCTGACCACCGACGAGATCGCTCAGCACGTATGTGTCTCGCGGCGTCAGCTGGAGCGGATCTTCAAGCAATACCTCAATCGTGTACCGAGCCAGTATTACCTGGAGTTGCGCTTGAACAAGGCGCGCCAGATGCTGATGCAAACCAGCAAGTCGATCATCCAGATCGGTTTGTCGTGTGGCTTCTCCTCGGGGCCGCATTTCTCCAGTGCCTACCGCAACTTCTTCGGCGCAACGCCGCGGGAAGATCGTAATCAGCGACGAAGCAGCAGTCCGTTCGAGTTGTCGTCGGCACCCGCCGAGCGCGGCTGACACCGTGGGAGCGGGCTTGCGTCGCGATTCGATGTAGCGTCTAGATTGCCATCGCTCGGCAAGCCCGCTCCTACCACCCCACCTTCGCACCGTTTAAACTGCGCCTTTGCGACCCTATTTGTCGCATTGCCGAAAGCCTTGGTAAAACAGGGTTTGGCGCTATAAGAAGTTGTCGCTTGGCGGCAATGTCGGGCGCCGATCTGTCCTTACAATCCCCCCATCGCTCGCCAGTTCCAGGCAGGCGTTCCTTTTCAGGAGACTCCGATGTCCGCTCCGCAAGCTCCAGTGCAACGCGCCGATTTCGACCAGGTAATGGTCCCCAATTACGCACCGGCGGCCTTTATCCCCGTTCGTGGCGCGGGCTCCCGAGTCTGGGATCAGTCGGGCCGCGAGCTGATCGACTTCGCGGGCGGGATTGCCGTGAACGTTCTGGGGCATGCTCATCCGGCGCTGGTGGGCGCCCTGACCGAGCAGGCCAACAAACTGTGGCACGTGTCCAACGTCTTCACCAACGAGCCGGCCCTGCGCCTGGCCCACAAGCTGGTCGACGCGACCTTCGCCGAGCGGGCGTTCTTCTGCAACTCCGGCGCTGAAGCCAACGAGGCCGCCTTCAAGCTGGCCCGTCGTGTCGCCCACGATCGTTTCGGCCCTGAAAAACACGAGATTATCGCTACCGTCAACAGCTTCCACGGTCGCACCCTGTTCACCGTCAGTGTGGGCGGCCAGCCCAAGTACTCTGACGGTTTCGGCCCGAAGATCACCGGTATCAGCCATGTGCCGTACAACGATCTTGAGGCGCTCAAGGCACAGATTTCCGACAAGACCTGCGCGGTGGTGATCGAGCCGATCCAGGGCGAGAGCGGTGTGGTACCGGCCGACCTGGTCTACCTCAAAGGCGCTCGCGAGCTCTGCGACAAACACAACGCCCTGCTGATCTTCGACGAAGTGCAGACCGGCGTTGGCCGTACCGGCGAGCTGTTTGCCTACATGCACTACGGCGTCACCCCGGACATCCTCTCCAGCGCCAAGAGCCTGGGTGGCGGCTTCCCGATCGGTGCCATGCTGACCACCGAAGACCTGGCCAAGCACCTGGCTGTTGGCACCCACGGCACCACCTACGGTGGCAACCCACTGGCGTGCGCCGTGGCCAATGCCGTGCTGGATGTGGTCAATACCCCTGAAGTGCTGGCAGGCGTCAAGGCCAAGCACGCGCGCTTCAAGGCGCGTCTGGAGCAGATCGGCCAGCAGTACGGCTTGTTCACCCAAGTGCGTGGTGTGGGTCTGCTGATCGGTTGCGTATTGTCCGAGGCCTGGAAAGGCAAGGCCAAGGACGTCTTCAATGCGGCCGAGAAAGAAGGCCTGATGGTGCTCCAGGCCGGTCCCGATGTGGTGCGTTTCGCCCCGAGCCTAGTGGTCGAGGATGCCGACATCGATGAAGGCCTGGACCGTTTCGAGCGTGCCGCAGCCAAATTGACCCAGGCCTGATTTAGCCTGTGGTCCGTTCACCGGCCCAGTGGGGCCGGTGAATCCGAATTCCAGAGCGTGCGCCCTGTGGGCGCCTGCTGTTTTTTTCTGTGCCGGCAGACGCTGGCCTGTTTTCCCGAAAGGAGTGACACCATGCTGGTGATGCGCCCCGCGCAAATGGCTGATCTGGGCGAAGTACAGCGTCTGGCAGCGGACAGCCCCATTGGTGTCACGTCCTTGCCGGATGATACCGGGCGCCTGGGCGACAAGATTGCCGCCTCCGAGACGTCCTTTGCCGCCGAAGTCAGCTTCAACGGCGAAGAAAGCTACTTCTTCGTGCTCGAAGACAGCAGTAACGGCAAGCTGGTCGGCTGCTCGGCCATTGTCGCGTCGGCCGGCTACTCCGAGCCGTTCTACAGCTTTCGTAACGAGACGTTCGTCCACGCCTCGCGCGAGCTGAAGATCCACAACAAGATCCATGTGCTTTCGCAGTGCCACGACCTGACCGGCAACAGCCTGCTGACCAGTTTCTACGTACTGCCGGAGCTGGTGGGTACTGGCTGGTCGGAGCTCAACTCTCGCGGTCGCCTGCTGTTCATGGCTGCGCACCCTGAGCGCTTCGCCGACTCGGTAGTGACCGAAATCGTCGGCTACAGCGACGAGAACGGTGACTCGCCATTCTGGGACGCCATCGGCCGCAACTTTTTCGACCTCAACTATGCCGAGGCCGAACGCCTGTGTGGCCTCAAGAGCCGGACCTTTCTCGCCGAGCTGATGCCGCATTATCCGATCTACGTGCCGCTGCTGCCGGATGCCGCGCAAGAAGCCATGGGCCAGGTGCATCCACGTGCGCAGATCACCTTCGACATCCTGATGCGCGAAGGCTTCGAGACCGATCACTACATCGACATTTTCGACGGGGGTCCGACCCTGCATGCACGGGTGTCGAGCATTCGCTCGATCGCCCAGAGCCGAGTGGTTCCGGTCAAGCTGGACAGCACCATGGTCAAGGGTGGGCGCCCGTACCTGGTCTGCAATGGCCAGCTGCAGGACTACCGCGCCGTGCTGCTGGAGCTGGACTGGGTACCTGGCAAGCCGGTCACCTTGAGTCGTGAAGCCGCCGAGGCCCTTGGCGTTGGCGAAGGCGCCAGTGTGCGCCTGGTCGCGGTTTGATACCTGCGGTTCGATAACCGCGCACCCCAGGTCGAGTTTCGCGGCAGGCCACAGGCCGCCGCCCGAGGAGATAGCATGATCGTTCGTCCCGTACGCAGCAGTGATTTACCTGCGCTGATCGAGCTGGCGCGCAGCACCGGCACCGGCCTGACCACCTTGCCGGCCAATGAAGAGCGCCTGGCACACCGGGTCGGCTGGGCCGAGAAGACCTTCCGTGGCGAAGCCGAACGTGGCGATGCCGACTACCTGTTCGTACTGGAAAACGACGAAGGTGTGGTGGTCGGTATTTCCGCCATCGCCGGTGCCGTCGGCCTGCGTGAGCCCTGGTACAACTACCGGGTAGGCCTGACCGTCAGCGCTTCGCAAGAGCTGAACATCTACCGCGAAATTCCTACCCTGTTCCTGGCCAATGACCTTACCGGTAATTCCGAACTGTGCTCGCTGTTCCTGCGTGCCGATCACCGCAGTGGCCTCAACGGCCGTCTGTTGGCCAAGGCGCGGATGCTGTTCATTGCCGAGTTCCCGGAGCTGTTCGGCAACAAGATCATCGCCGAGATGCGCGGCATGTCGGATGAGCAGGGCCGTTCGCCGTTCTGGGAAAGCCTGGGCCGGCATTTCTTCAAGATGGAATTCAGCCAGGCCGATTACCTCACCGGCGTCGGCAACAAGGCGTTCATCGCTGAGTTGATGCCCAAGTTCCCGCTGTACACATGCTTCCTCTCCGAGGCAGCACGTAACGTGATCGGCCGCGTGCATATCGACACCGAACCTGCACTGGCGATGCTCAAGAGCGAAGGATTCAGCTACCAGGGATACGTCGATATCTTTGATGCGGGCCCTGCCGTGGAATGCGAGACCAGCAAGATCCGCGCGGTACACGACAGCCAGGCGCTGGTACTGGCGGTGGGTACGCCGGGCGACGACGCAACGCCTTTCATCATTCACAACCGCAAGCGTGAGGACTGCCGTATCACCGCGGCACCTGCGCGTCTGGCGGCCGGTACCCTGGTGGTCGATCCGCTGACCGCCAAACGCCTGCGCCTGAGCGCCGGCGACCAGGTGCGTGCCGTGCCGCTGTCTGCTGCCCGGGAGGCCAAATAATGACGACTCACTACATCGCTGGCACTTGGCAGGCAGGGCAGGGCGAGGCCTTGCAGTCGCTGAACCCGGTTACCCAGGAGATTGTCTGGGAAGGTCGCGGTGCTACCGCCGAGCACGTTGATGACGCCGTAAAGGCTTCGCGTCAGGCGTTCCCGGCGTGGGCGCTGCAGTCGTTGGAGGCGCGCATCAGTGTGCTGGAGGCGTTCGCCGCTGCCCTCAAGGCCAGGGCCGACGAACTTGCCCGCTGCATTGGTGAGGAAACCGGCAAGCCTTTGTGGGAGTCGGCGACCGAAGTCACCAGCATGATCAACAAAGTAGCGATTTCGGTGCAGAGCTACCGTGAGCGCACGGGCGAGAAGAGTGGCCCGCTGGCGGATGCCACCGCGGTGCTGCGCCACAAGCCACACGGTGTTGTCGCCGTTTTCGGCCCGTACAACTTCCCGGGGCATTTGCCTAACGGGCACATTGTTCCGGCGCTGCTGGCCGGCAACACCGTGGTGTTCAAGCCCAGCGAGCTGACACCCAAAGTAGCCGAGCTGACGGTCAAGTGCTGGATCGAAGCCGGCTTGCCGGCGGGCGTGTTGAACCTGGTCCAGGGTGCCCGTGAAACCGGCGTGGCCCTGGCCGCCAACCCGGGTATCGACGGTTTGTTCTTCACTGGCTCCAGCCGCACCGGCAACCTGTTGCACCAGCAGTTCGCCGGGCGCCCGGACAAGATCCTGGCCCTGGAAATGGGGGGCAACAACCCGTTGGTGGTCGACGAGGTAAAAGACCTCGACGCGGCGGTCTACACCATCATCCAGTCTGCATTCATTTCTGCCGGCCAGCGCTGCACCTGCGCCCGTCGCCTGCTGGTACCGCAAGGCCCCTGGGGCGATGCGCTGCTCAAGCGTCTGGTCGAAGTCTGCAAGAACATCAGTGTTGGTGCTTTTGACCAGCAGCCAGCGCCTTTCATGGGCTCGGTGATCTCCCTGGAGGCGGCCAAGGCGCTGCTCGATGCCCAGGTGCAATTGCTGGCGGGTGGTGGTGTATCGCTGCTGGAAATGACCCAGCCACAAGCGTCGGCAGCCTTGCTCACGCCGGGCATTGTCGATGTCACGGCCGTTGCCGGCCGCCCCGACGAAGAGTTCTTCGGCCCGCTGCTGCAGGTGATCCGCTACAGCGATTTCGACGCAGCCATTGCCGAGGCCAACAACACCCAGTACGGCCTGGCTGCCGGCCTGTTGTCCGACTCCCGTGCGCGCTACCAGTATTTCTGGCTCAACAGCCGCGCCGGCATCGTCAACTGGAACAAACAGCTGACCGGTGCCGCCAGCAGTGCGCCATTCGGCGGTGTGGGGGCCAGTGGCAACCACCGCGCCAGTGCCTACTACGCAGCCGATTACTGCGCCTACCCGGTAGCCTCGCTGGAGACCGCCAGCCTGACCCTGCCTGCCACATTGACGCCGGGCGTCTCCCTATAACAAAAGGTCTACGGAGCCTTGCCGATGAAATCGTTTGAAATGAATTTTGATGGTCTGGTGGGACCGACGCATAACTACGGCGGGCTGTCCTACGGCAACGTTGCTTCGCAAAGCAACAGCCAGCAGGCGTCCAACCCGCGTGAAGCGGCGCGCCAGGGCCTGGCAAAAATGAAAGCGCTGATGGAAATGGGCTTTCAGCAGGGCGTGCTGGCTCCGCAGGAGCGTCCGGATGTCGCTGCGCTGCGTCGCCTGGGCTTTTCCGGTAGCGATGCCGAAGTGATCCAGCGTGCGGCCAAAGAAGCCATGCCGTTGCTGGTCGCCAGTTGCTCGGCGTCGAGCATGTGGGTGGCCAACGCTGCTACGGTCAGCCCAAGTGCCGACACGGCTGATGGCCGCGTGCATTTCACCGCGGCCAACCTCAACTGCAAGTATCACCGCAGCATCGAGCACCCGACTACCAGCCGTGTGCTGGGGGCGATGTTCGCCGACAGCAGGCACTTCGCCCACCATGCCGCCTTGCCGGCGGTGGCGCAGTTCGGTGATGAGGGGGCGGCCAACCACACACGTTTCTGCCGTAGTTACGGCGAGGCGGGGGTGGAGTTCTTTGTCTATGGCCGTAGTGCATTCGACAGCCGGGTTCCGGCGCCCCAAAAATACCCGGCACGCCAGACCCTTGAAGCCTCGCAAGCGGTTGCCCGCCTGCACGGCCTGAGCGAGGAAGGTGTGGTGTTCGGCCAGCAGAATCCGGCCGTGATCGATCACGGCGTGTTCCACAACGATGTGATCGCTGTGGGGAACGGCGAAGTACTGTTCTATCACGAGGATGCCTTCCTCGAGACCGAAGCGATGCTTGGCCAACTGCAGGCTAAACTGGCTAAACGGGGTGGCAACTTCAAGGCGATCTGTGTGCCGCGCTCGGCTGTCACGGTAGAAGATGCAGTGCGATCCTACTTGTTCAACAGCCAGTTGCTGACCCGTGCCGATGGTTCGATGTTGCTGATCGTGCCGGAAGAATGCCGCAACAACGAGCGGGTCTGGGCGTATCTGTCGGCCCTGACGGCTTCGGGTGGCCCGGTTGCCGAGGTCAAGGTGTTCGACCTCAAGCAGAGCATGCAGAACGGTGGCGGCCCGGCGTGCCTGCGTTTGCGCGTGGCACTCAATGAAACGGAACTGGCGGCGGTCAATCCAGGGGTTATCATGACGGCGCCGCTGTACGACACCTTGACCCAGTGGGTCGACAAGCACTACCGCGATCGCCTGAGCGAAACCGATCTGGCCGATCCGCAGTTGTTGATTGAATGTCGTACGGCACTGGATGAACTGACCCAGATCCTCAAACTGGGTTCGGTCTATCCGTTCCAACTCCAACCTTGAGAGAGAATTCGACTATGTCCGACGCCCTGCAGCTGATCCTTGAAGATGACGATGGTACCCAGCTGGAAACTTCCTGCACCCGCTTTGCGGTGGTCTGGCAAGGCAAGGAGGTATGGATTCAGCAGGATGGCCGTGGTCAGCTGCTGATTGGCGTCGATGTCGAAGAAGACGACGCCGAGTACGCCAACCTGCTGCTGCGTCCGCTGGCCACCAACCTGGTCAGCCTGCAGCTGGAAATGGAACCGGCCGACGCCGGCGACGATGATGATCACGTTCATGGTCCCGATTGCGGCCACCATCACTAAGGAATCGCCCATGCTCGCCCTCGGCAAACTGCTCGACCTGACCCTGGCCGGTCGTGAACCGGCAGAGAAGACCCAGCTGACTGTCGAAGGCGTGCGTATGCGCTGGCTCGGCGAAGGCGCACTTGAAGTGCGCCCGGCCGAGGCGCGGGACAATGGTATGGACTTGCTGTTATCGGCCGGCATCCATGGCAATGAAACTGCACCGATCGAACTGCTCGACGAGCTGTTGCATGGCATTGCCCGGGCTGAAATCAAGCCGCGCGCCCGTATCCTGTTCCTGTTCGGCAACCCTGAAGCGATTCGCAAGGGAGAGCGGTATATCGAGCAGGACGTCAATCGCCTGTTCAATGGCCGGCACGAGTTGTCCAGCGGCAGTGAAGCCTTGCGGGCGGGACAGCTGGAGCAGTTTGCCAAGACCTTCTTCAGCGTGCCGGGGCGTACGCGCCTGCACTACGACCTGCACACCGCCATTCGTGGCTCGAAGATCGAACAGTTCGCACTGTATCCGTTCAAGGAAGGTCGCCAGCATTCGCGTCGCGAACTGGCGCGGTTGCGTGCGGCGGGCATGGAGGCCGTGCTGCTGCAGAGCAAGGCGTCGATTACCTTCACTGCCTTTACCTACGAGCAGTTGGATGCCGAGGCCTTTACCCTGGAGTTGGGCAAGGCGCGCCCCTTCGGGCAGAACGAGCAGGTCAATCTTGATCGGCTGGAGACCCGTCTCAAGCAGATCATCGAAGGCAATGAGCCAGAAGAGGCCGATGCGCTGGATGGTTTGCAGCTGTTCAGCGTGGCCCGTGAGATCATCAAGCACAGCGACAGCTTCCGCCTGCACTTGCCGGCAGATATCGAAAACTTCTCGGAGTTGTCCAAGGGCTATCTGCTGGCCGAAGACCTGGCCGAATCGCGCTGGATCGTCGAAGAGGAGGGGGCCCGTATCATCTTTCCCAACCCAAAGGTCAGGAATGGGCTGCGGGCCGGCATTCTGATCGTGCCCACCTCGCCCGACCAACTCGCCTGACCTGCAGGGGCGGGCTTGCCCCGCGATAGCAATCTACGTGTTACATCGCATCGCGGGGCAAGCCCGCTGCTGCATTCAGCCAGCCATTTTCTGTGGCGCGTCGATGCGGCGCAGGGCACGCAGCTTCTGCAGTGTATCGGCACAGGTCTTCGCCGCCTCGGCACCCTTGACCAGGAAATGCTCGAAATAGAAGTTCTGGTGTTCGTCACCGGCATGGAAGTGGTGCGGGGTCAGTACTGCCGAGAATACCGGTACTTCGGTTTCCAGCTGCACTTGCATCAGGCCGCTGATCACGGACTGGGCGACGAACTCGTGGCGGTACAGGCCGCCATCGACCACCAGGCCTGCTGCAACAATACCGGCATAGCGGCCGGTACGCGCCAACAGCTTGGCATGAAGCGGGATTTCGAATGCGCCACCGACTTCAAAAAAGTCGATATCGCTCGCTTGATAGCCTTGTTTTCCCATTTCCTCGACAAAAGCCTTGCGCGCCTGGTCGACAATATCCTTGTGCCAGCAGGCCTGGATAAACGCGATGCGCTCGTGGGATGGGTTCTTGCTATCGATTGCGGTAGGTTGCATTGAAACGGACTCCTGTTTGTATGAGAAACAGGGCATCTGGATCGAAGGGGATTCCGTCGCGCAGCTGCGCAACGACAGGCGCAGACGTGCCTATCCCGTTCTCTCTTTATCCGGACTATGACCGTCGGCCCCGGAATCACACCGGGTCTGCTGACCTTGCAGGGTGGCCTGCAAGCGCTCGCGGGCTATGCGCAATGGGCGCAATTACCGCCGGTGGGGAATTGCACCCCGCCCTGAGAACGTTGCCACCGGTCGCCGGCGGCGGGGAATTATTAGCACAACTCTCAGGCTAACGTATAGGCTGCTAACGGTTTTTTTGCCGATGAATGACATTTCATCCGGCAGGCCTTGCCAATTGCAATTGGTGACCGCAGTAATACCGTATCAGCAGAATCAGCCAGGTCTTGGTATTGCGGCCGTGTGCAGCGAAGGGGGTTTCCATCACTTTTGTCTGCCCGGGTCGTTGCAGAGCGTCCAATTGACGGTTTCTATAGCATAAACACACTGCACCCAAGCCGAAGGCCCGATATAATGCGGCCCTTTGCCGTCGTTTCGTCAATTTGACGCAAGCATTTGCCTTAAGGCCGCCGTTTCCGTGGAAGAACCTATGAAAAGCGCAGAAATCCGTGAAGCCTTCCTTCGCTTCTTCGAAGAGCAGGGACACACCCGAGTTGCCTCCAGCTCCTTGATTCCGGGCAACGACCCGACCCTGCTGTTCACCAACGCGGGGATGAACCAGTTCAAGGACTGCTTCCTTGGCCAGGAAAAGCGTGCCTACACCCGCGCAACCAGCAGCCAGAAGTGCGTGCGTGCCGGTGGCAAGAACAGCGACCTGGAAAACGTCGGCTATACCGCCCGTCACCACACCTTCTTTGAAATGCTGGGCAACTTCAGCTTCGGTGATTATTTCAAGAAGGACGCCATCACCTACGCCTGGACCTTCCTGACCAAAGTCCTGGGCCTGCCGGAAGAAAAGCTCTGGGTGACCGTCTATGCCAGCGACGATGAGGCATACGACATCTGGACCAAGGAAATCGGCGTTCCCGAAGAGCGCATGGTGCGCATCGGCGACAACAAGGGTGCCCCTTACGCCTCCGACAACTTCTGGACCATGGGTGATACCGGTCCGTGCGGCCCGTGCACCGAGATCTTCTATGACCACGGCCCGGACATCTGGGGCGGCCCACCCGGCTCGCCGGAAGAAGACGGTGACCGTTACATCGAGATCTGGAACAACGTTTTCATGCAGTTCAACCGTACTGCCGATGGCGTGCTGCACCCACTGCCAGCGCCCTCGGTGGATACCGGCATGGGCCTTGAACGCATCAGTGCGGTCATGCAGCACGTGCACTCGAACTATGAAATCGACCTGTTCCGCAGCCTGCTCGACGCTTCTGCCGTGGCCATCGGCTGCAAGAACGAAGATCAGTCGTCGCTCAAAGTGGTATCTGACCACATCCGTTCGTGCGGCTTCCTGATCGCCGACGGTGTACTGCCTTCCAACGAAGGCCGCGGCTACGTGCTGCGCCGCATCATTCGCCGCGCCTGCCGTCATGGCAACAAGCTGGGTGCCACCGGCAGCTTCTTCTACAAGATCGTGGCCGCACTGGCTGCCGAGATGGGTGAAGCCTTCCCGGAACTCAAGCAGCAGCAGGCCAACATCGAGCGCGTTCTCAAGGCTGAAGAAGAGCAGTTCGCCAAGACCCTGGAGCAGGGCCTGAAGATCCTCGAACAGGACCTCGCCGAGCTCAAGGGCCGCGTGGTTCCGGGTGACGTGGTGTTCAAGCTCTATGACACCTACGGCTTCCCGATGGACCTGACCGCCGACATCGCCCGCGAACGCGAGCTGACCATCGATGAAGAAGGTTTCGAGCGCGAGATGGAAGCGCAGCGTGAGCGTGCGCGTTCTGCCAGCGCCTTCGGCCTGGACTACAACACCCTCGTCAAGGTTGATGTGGCCACTGAGTTCACTGGCTACACCACCACAGAAGGCGAAGCCAGCATCGTTGCTATCTATAAGGATGGCAAGGTTGTCGAGCAACTGGGTGAAGGCGAGGAAGGTGTGGTCATTCTCGACCGTACGCCGTTCTACGCCGAGTCGGGTGGCCAGGTCGGCGATACTGGCTACCTGCAGGCGGGCGGCGTGCGCTTCGATGTGCGCGACACCACCAAGACCGGCGGCGCGTTCCTGCATCACGGCATCGTGGCCAGTGGTTCGCTGGTGGTCGGCGCCAAGGTTCAGGCCAAGGTCGATGCCGATGTTCAGCACGCCACCTCCTTGAACCACTCGGCGACTCACTTGCTGCATGCTGCACTGCGCCAGGTGCTGGGCGATCACGTGCAACAGAAAGGCTCGCTGGTGGATAGCCAGCGCCTGCGTTTCGACTTCAGTCACTTCGAGGCGGTCAAGCCAGAGCAGCTCAAGGCACTGGAAGACATCGTCAACCGTGAAGTGCGTAAGAACTCCGAGGTGCAAACCGAAGAGACCGACATCGAGACCGCCAAGCAGAAGGGCGCCATGGCGCTGTTCGGCGAGAAGTACGGCGACAACGTTCGGGTGCTGAGCATGGGCGGCGATTTCTCCGTCGAGCTGTGCGGTGGTATCCACGCCAAGCGTACCGGCGATATCGGCCTGCTCAAGATCATCAGCGAAGGTGGCGTGGCCTCCGGTGTGCGCCGTATCGAAGCGGTCACCGGGGCGGCGGCACTGGCTTACCTGAACGCTGCTGAAGATCAGCTCAAGGAAGCGGCGCAACTGGTCAAGGGCAGTCGCGACAACCTGATCGACAAGCTTTCGGCTGTGCTTGAGCGCAACCGTCAGCTGGAAAAACAGCTGGAGCAACTGCAGGCCAAGGCCGCCAGCGCTGCTGGTGACGATCTCTCCAACAGTGCTGTCGAGGTCAAGGGCGTCAAGGTCCTGGCCGCGCGCCTGGATGGCCAGGACGGCAAGGCGTTGCTGGCGCTGGTCGATCAGTTGAAGAACAAACTCGGCCGCGCAGTGATCCTGCTCGGCAGTGTCCATGAGGAAAAGGTCGTGCTGGTAGCCGGTGTGACCAAAGACCTGACTGGCCAACTCAAAGCCGGTGATTTGATGAAGCAAGCTGCTGCTGCCGTGGGCGGCAAGGGTGGCGGTCGTCCGGACATGGCGCAAGGCGGTGGCGTTGACACTGCTGCGCTGGACAACGCGCTGGCCCTGACCGTGCCATTCGTGGAGCAGGGCGTTTAAGACACCGCTTGGCCCGTCGTCTAGTGGCGGGCCATGGTGTCGTTTGAATGTTTATTGGGTGCCCTTCATGGGCTGAGGCGGCTTTGAAATGGCGTTGATCGTACAGAAATTTGGCGGCACTTCCGTTGGCACGGTCGAACGAATCGAACAGGTTGCCGACAAGGTCAAGAAATTCCGCGATGCCGGCGATGACCTGGTGGTTGTACTGTCGGCGATGAGCGGCGAAACCAATCGTCTTATCGACCTGGCCAAGAAGATCAGCGATCAGCCGGTTCCGCGTGAACTGGATGTGATCGTTTCCACCGGCGAGCAGGTCACCATCGCCTTGCTGGCCATGGCGTTGATCAAGCGTGGCATTCCGGCGGTGTCCTACACCGGTAACCAGGTGCGTATCCTCACCGACAGCGCGCACAACAAGGCGCGCATCCTGCAGATCGACGACCAGAAGATCCGTGCCGACATCAAGGCTGGGCGTGTGGTTGTTGTGGCAGGCTTCCAGGGTGTGGACGAGCACGGCAACATCACCACCCTCGGTCGTGGTGGCTCCGACACCACAGGTGTGGCCCTGGCGGCTGCGCTCAAGGCTGATGAGTGCCAGATCTACACCGATGTCGACGGTGTCTACACCACCGACCCGCGTGTGGTCTCGCAGGCCCAGCGGCTGGACAAGATTACCTTTGAAGAAATGCTGGAAATGGCCAGCCTTGGTTCCAAGGTGCTGCAGATTCGTGCCGTCGAGTTCGCCGGCAAGTACAACGTTCCGCTGCGCGTGCTGCACAGCTTCCAGGAGGGTCCGGGTACCCTCATTACTATTGATGAAGAGGAATCCATGGAACAGCCGATCATTTCCGGCATCGCCTTCAATCGCGATGAAGCCAAGCTGACCATCCGTGGCGTACCGGATACCCCGGGCGTTGCTTTCAAGATCCTCGGCCCGATCAGTGCCGCGAACATCGAAGTCGACATGATCGTGCAGAACGTTTCGCACGATAACACCACCGACTTCACCTTCACCGTACACCGCAATGACTACGACAAGGCGCACAAGGTGCTGGACACCACGGCGCTGGAGCTCAATGCCCGTGAAGTGGTTGGCGATACCAACATCGCCAAGGTCTCGATCGTGGGGGTCGGCATGCGTTCCCACGCCGGTGTTGCCAGCCGCATGTTCGAATCCCTGGCCAAAGAGAGCATCAACATCCAGATGATCTCTACCTCCGAGATCAAGGTTTCGGTTGTTATCGAAGAGAAGTACCTGGAACTGGCTGTGCGTGCCCTGCACACCGCGTTCGAACTGGATGCCCCCGCCCGACAGGGTGAGTAATGCAATGCCTCAAGGGCGCGGCTTAGCCGCGCCCTTCGTTTTTCTGGCTGGTGTGAGAAATCTGTCGTTTCGCTCGCGCTAGACAATACTTAGGCATAGGTCGGTAGCCGTCACGGGTTGCAGGCTGAAGCCCTTTTTTTTGCAGACTGTTGACCCTGAACTGAATTTCGTGAGGAGAAAGGTATGTTGATTCTGACTCGTCGGTGCGCCGAGAGCCTGATCATTGGCGACGGCGAAATCACCGTGACCGTGCTCGGCGTCAAAGGAAACCAGGTGCGAATCGGTGTAAACGCCCCTAAGGAAGTCGCCGTCCACCGTGAGGAAATCTACCTGCGGATCAAGAAAGAGAAGGACGAAGAACCAACCCATTAATTTTTATCGAGTTTTTTTCAAAAAAGAGTTTGCAAACGGGGAAGGGTCTGGTTATTATACGCCCCGTGTTGCGGAGAGGTGGCCGAGTGGCCGAAGGCGCTCCCCTGCTAAGGGAGTATACCTCACAAGGGTATCGGGGGTTCGAATCCCCCCTTCTCCGCCATTATTCATGTAGAGCGCTGTAATCAGCCTTGAATCGCTAAGTAGTTGAAATTAAACGAAAAAGTGGTTGGCAAAAAGATTTAGCGGTCTATAATGCGCGGTAACAAATGCACTCATAGCTCAGCTGGATAGAGTACTCGGCTACGAACCGAGCGGTCGGAGGTTCGAATCCTCCTGAGTGCACCATACGACGAAGC
>NZ_AUED01000023.1 GCF_000425805.1 Pseudomonas vranovensis DSM 16006 | reverse complement strand
TTGTTGAGAAAGGCACTCTTCAACTGGGCATCAAGGGTCTTGTACAACTCACGACGCGCCGCAAAGAAATCCCGGCTGTTCAAATGACCGTGGAGACTGAACGAGCGTTGATGCAATTCCTCCAGCGCACGCAAGGTACCTTCCACCTGCCTCAGTCCTTGACCCAGCATCACCGTGCTGACCCCCATCGACAGGCTCGCGCTCCCCAGCAACCCGGCAATCTCGCCTGGGTAATCGGCCATGAAGTTGGCCTCTTCCTCGCTAAGCTCTGCCAGCGCATCGCGCACCTGGGCAGCGGCGTCCATCAGCTGGGCTTCTTCGCGGGTACACGCCGTTCCGTTGTCCGGGTCGCCGAGGATGAACAGTTCACCCGCCTTGAAGCCCTGGGCGAAGGTCGGGGTGAGCCGTTGCAGGCGAGCTGGCAGGTGGGGGTTGCCCAACTGCGCCAGTACCTGCGGGCCGGACATGCTGCGGGGGACGATGTAGAAGCCCGGCTCCAGCGTGCCGGGGGCGGCGGTCATGACGGGCATGGAGCGGCTTGCAGGTGCAAAACCCGAGGCTGGCCCCGAGGGCGACGCGGTACGGATGTGCCCCACCTGCTCGGCGACCTTGGCTGGGGCCGGGGCACTGGCAACACGGTGCAACCAGGCGGTTGCTGCCGGACGGGCAACCGCACTGGATCAACACGTCATCCACCGCCATGGGTCGGCCATCGATCGTCCAGCCCGTTTCGCCTTCAGCGATTTTCCCGGACACGCCGCATAACGGGCACGGCGTGGTGGCATCCCCAGGCGCAAATGGGGAACGCCACTCTGGGTGGAATGAGACTGGCTGCTCAAGCAGGTGGCGCCGCTGGTGGTCTGGTCGCCATGCTGCCTGGCGCCGCGGCCATTGATGTTCATGCGATGGACCGTCATGGAAAGATTCCTTGGGCAAATGACGCCCGGAACCTAGCACGGCAAATTCAACCTTCTACCCAGGCTGAAGCGATAGAGAAACCTCCTACGATATTTTCAAAATACCTGCTCCATTCAGCGGGCTGGCTGAACCAAATTTGCAATCACCCGGTCAATCTCTGCATGAATTCACCAGGTGAAGCACCATGTTCAACCCTTTCGAACAGATCAATGAGGCCTTCGCCTCGCGCTACCGGGTCAACCTGAGTATCGAGCGGCTCGACGGCAGTATCATGCTGACCCTTTCCACCGATCAGGGCGTGGTCGCCAAGCGTTTGATCAACCCCGCCCAGCGCAACGACCCCAAACGCTTGCAGCGGGTGATCGACAGCGTGCAGTCCAGCCTCGCTGTCGAGCACGTCCAGCCCGTTCTTGCCCACGTCGCCAGCCGCCGCCAGGCCGGGAAGGTCATTTGCCTTCCTCGATCTCCTTTCCATTAGCATCGATGGTTTTGGTCGACGGATAGCGATACGAGGCATAGCGCACCACCAGGATCGCGAATGCCAGCAGGAGGATGCCGCCGCACACATACAGCAGGCCCACATCCGGCGCCTTGTGGTGTGACACGTCGCCGATCAGCAAGCGGGTGAGCGCGGTGATCGCCACATACAAGAGGAAGCGGATGGGCATATGGTTGGTCTTGAAGTAGATCCCCACCATCGCCCCGAGCTCGAGGTAGATGAACAACAGCAGGATGTCATCGACACTGATGCCGCCCTTGTGGAGCATATCGATGAAGGTGGCTACCGCCGCGTAGGCGGTGATTGCACCAATGCCGAACAGGGCCAGGTAATGGAACGCCTCGACGCACAAGTTGCCCAGCGAGTCTGCCGAGCCATGCAGGCCTTTGCGCAGTTTGTCAGCCCATTTGATGTTCACGATTTTGGATTCCTCGATACGGCTGGAAGGATGATGCGGCATGCGCATGACGCTTTGTCTGCATGCAGTAAAAAGGCCAGGCACCCTGCTTGAGAAGGCGACCAAATGCCGCAAGGCACAGCCATCGCTGGCTGTGCCTTGTCCGTTCAACCGTGTATCAGGAAAATCCCATCATTCCAGGGCAGAGGCCGGGCCGAAGAATTCGTAACGGCTCTGCTGCTCTGGCACGCCCAGGCCCTTGAGGTGGCGCTTGATGGTGGCCATGAAGCCTTTGGGGCCGAGGAAGTAGGCGTCCAGGTCGCGCTCCTGTGGCAACCACTCCGCCAGTTGATCGGCACTGAGCAGGCCTACCGCATCGGCAGGTTCGCTGACACCGTCGTCCTCGGCGTAGCAGTAGAAGCGCTTGACCTGTGGATGACGCGCCGCCAGTTCATCGACCCAGTCACGGAAGGCATGCACCGCGCCGTTGCGCGCGCAGTGGATGAAATGCACCAGGCGGCCGCTTTCCAGTGCAGCCTCAAGCATCGGCAACGTCGGGGTAATACCCACGCCGCCGCTGATCAGCACTAGAGGTTTGTGACTGGCGCTGAGGGTGAACTCGCCCGAGGGCGGGAACAGTTTCAGCGTATCGCCCACCGCCAATTGCTCGTGCAGGTAGTTGGAAACCTTGCCACCGACTTCGTGCTTGACGCTGATGCGGTACTGGCCGGCATCGCTCAGGGCCGACAGTGAATAGTTGCGGCGCTGTTCTTCACCGTCGATGAACAACTGCAAGCCGATGTACTGGCCCGGCTCGGCCTTGAGGATCGCCCCGCCATCGGCCGGTGCGAAGTAGAACGAGACGATTTCGCTGCTCTCTTCGACGCGCCCGACCAGTTTGAAGTCCCGCGCCCCGCGCCAGCCGCCTGGCGCTTCGGCCTTCTGGGTGTACATATCGGCTTCGGCACCGATGAGAATATCGGCCAGTTGCTGGTAGGCCGCGCCCCAGGCGGCGATGACTTCAGGGGTAGCGATCTCTTTGCCAAGCACTTCTTCGATGGCGCGCAGCAGGCAGCTACCAACGATCGGGTAATGCTCCGGGAGGATCTGCAAGGCCACATGCTTGTTGATGATCTGGCCGACCAAGCCGCCCAGTTGCTCCAGTTGGTCGATGTGCCGAGCGTACATCAGCACGCCGTTGGCCAGGGCACGTGGCTGGTCGCCGCTGGCCTGGTGGGCCTGGTTGAACAGCGGACGCACTTCGGGGTATTCGCTGAGCATCAGCTTGTAGAAATGGGTGGTCAGCGCCTCACCACCGCTTTCAAGCAGGGGAACGGTGGCTTTGACGATCGCACGATCCTGGGCATTGAGCATTGAATGACTCCTGAGCCTGTGGCTTCTTGATGAATGCGTTAGCTATTTCAGGTTCCGTGCCAACTTTAAAATACTTATAAATCAATAAGATATAAATTTTTAAGTCAAAAAGACTACTACTGATATATAGTCATTTAGACCCACAGGAGTCTTTATGACAGCAAAATCCCTGCTCACCGCCCTGCTGCCCCTGGTCAGCGACCTGTCCCGTGACTTGCCCGAGTGCGAGCGCTACCGGCGCCTGCTCGAAGCCATGCGCAGCCTGCTGCCATGCGACGCCGCCGCGCTGCTGCGCCTGGACGGCGAATGGCTGGTGCCACTGGCGGTGGATGGCCTGAGTACCGACACCCTTGGCCGGCGCTTCAAGGTCAGCGAGCACCCACGCTTTGCTACCATTCTCAGCCGCAACGAGCCTACCCGCTTTGCCAGCGACAGTGACCTGCCCGACCCCTACGACGGCCTGGTCGAAGGCCTGCATCACCACCTGGAAGTCCACGACTGCATGGGCTGTCCGCTGTTCGTCGACGAGCAACCCTGGGGCCTGATAACCCTGGATGCGCTGGACCCGGAACAGTTCCAGCAGGTCGAACTCGATGCCTTGCAGGCCTTTGCCAGCCTCGCGGCGGCGACGGTGAATGTTGCCGAACGCATCGAGCGCCTGGCCTTGCGCGTCGAAGATGAACATGAACGCGCCGAGGTCTATCGCCAGGCCAGCGGCCAGCAGCACAAGGAGTTGATTGGCCAGAGCAAGGCGCACAAGCGCCTGCTCGAAGAAATCCAGTTGGTGGCCGGCAGCGACCTGACGGTGCTGATCACCGGCGAAACCGGCGTGGGCAAGGAGTTGGTGGCCCAGGCCATTCACCAGCAGTCGGGGCGGGCCGACAAACCCATGATCAGCCTCAACTGCGCCGCCCTGCCCGACACCCTGGTCGAGAGCGAACTGTTCGGCCATGTGCGTGGCGCGTTCACCGGCGCGGTCGGCGAGCGCCGCGGCAAGTTCGAGTTGGCCAATGGCGGCACCCTGTTCCTCGATGAAGTGGGCGAGTTGTCGCTGACCGTGCAGGCCAAGCTGCTGCGGGTGCTGCAAAGCGGGCAACTGCAGCGCCTGGGTTCGGACCAGGAGCATCGGGTCGACGTACGCCTGATCGCCGCCACCAACCGCGACCTGGCCGAAGAAGTGCGCGCCGGCCGCTACCGTGCCGATTTCTATCACCGTTTGAGTGTGTACCCGCTGCTGGTGCCGCCGCTGCGTGACCGTGGCCGCGATGTGCTGCTGCTCAGCGGCTACTTCCTTGAACAGAACCGTTCGCGCATGGGCCTGGGCAGCCTGCGCCTGAGCGCCGAGGCCCAGGCCGCCCTGCTGGGTTACGACTGGCCGGGCAACGTGCGCGAGCTTGAGCACCTGATCGGCCGCTCGGCGCTCAAGGCCCTGGGCCAGCATCGTCAACGACCGAAGATCCTCACCCTCGACGCCACCGATCTGGACCTGCGCCCGGTCGAGCCCTCCGCCCTCACCGCCCAAGTGCCGCACGTTGTTGATGCGCCGCTACCCGGCGGCGACCTGCGTCAGGCCATGGACGACTACCAGCGCCAGTTGATCCAGGCGAGCCTTGAGCGACATCAGCACAACTGGGCCAGCAGCGCCCGTGAACTTGGGCTGGACCGGGCCAACCTGAGTCGCCTGGCCAAGCGTCTGGGGCTGCGCTGATTTGAGCTGAAGGATTAAAGCCATGGGCTGGCGGGTCGATAACCCGGCATCTCCCCATTCAATCTGTCCTGAAGGTGCCTATGGCCACGCAAAACGCTCGCGCGGACTCGCTGTCGTTGCTGCTGTTCACCCTGCGCAGTGGCAAGCTCATGGCGATCAACCTGCTCAAGGTCAGTGAAATCATCCCCTGCCCGTCGCTGACCCGGCTGCCGGAGTCGCACCCCCACGTCAAAGGCGTGGCCACCTTGCGCGGCAACTCGCTGTCGGTGATCGACCTGTCGCGGGCCATCGGCGAGCGCCCGCTGGAAGACCCCGCCGGCGGCTGCCTGATCGTCACCGACATCAGCCGCTCCAAGCAGGGCCTGCACGTGCAGGCGGTGAGCAAGATCGTCCATTGCCTGAGCACCGACATCAAGCCGCCACCCTACGGCTCGGGGAGCAAGTCGTTCATCACCGGCGTGACTCGGGTCGACAACACACTGGTACAGGTGCTGGACATCGAGAAAGTCATCCACGGCATCGCCCCGCCCACCCACGATGTGCTCGGCAGCGAGCTCAGCAGTGAAGACGCCGCCGTGCTCGCCGCCACCAATATCCTGGTGGTCGATGACAGCCAGGTCGCCCTGCAGCAGTCGGTACACACCCTGCGCAGCCTGGGGATCGAATGCCATACCGCGCGCAGTGCCAAGGATGCAATCAACACCCTGCTGGAGCTGCAAGGCACCGATCAGGAAATCAACGTGGTGGTCTCGGACATCGAAATGTCCGAGATGGACGGCTTTGCCTTCACCCGTACCCTGCGTGAAACCCCGGACTTCAAGCACCTGTATGTGCTGCTGCACACCTCGCTCGACAGCGCGATGAACAGCGAAAAAGCCAGGGACGCCGGCGCCAACGCGGTGTTGACCAAGTTTTCCTCGCCCGAGCTTACCGACTGCCTGATCGTCGCGGCGCGGGCGGTTGCCTTCGCCGAGCATTGATAAGCCCTCGGCACTCACTGCGCTTGAATGTGCCTGAACCTCAGGCACAATCGAGCCCATTGTCGACCGAGGTTCCGCCATGAAAGCCCTTCTCTTTACCCTGCTCGGCTGTGCGCTGCTCAGCACCGCCGCCCAGGCCTCCAGCGATCAGGCCTGGAGCGATCACAACACGCAGATGAGCCAACGCTGCATCGCCGCCAGCGGCCTGAAAGACGCCAAGGCCGTGGGCAAGCCCGCCGAATTCGACGACCGTGTCGGCTACAGCGCCCTGCTGCTCGAAGGCCGCTACCCGCAAAAGCACATGAACAACCGCAAGGGCAGCGAATTGTGCCTGTTCAACAAGCAGGACAAGACTGCCTTTGTCACCGAATGGACGCCCGGCACACCGTGAATACTGCTCAAACCCGCGATATCCATTTCGACTGCACCGGTTGCGGCAAATGCTGCACCGGCCATCACGTGCCCCTGACCCTGAGCGAAGCCCGTCAGTGGACCGGCGCCGGTGGCCAGGTAATTGTCCTGGTCGAAGCCTTCATGGCCGATGGGCTGGGCTTGCCGGCCGATCAGCGCGAGCATGCCCTGCGCCGTTCCTGGCCCGTCCCTTGCGGCAGCACCGAGGCACATGTGGCGATCACTTTCGCCGCCTTCAACCCGGAGCGTTGCCGCAACCTGGACGCGGACGACCGCTGCACCATCTACGAGCTCCGCCCGCTGGTGTGCCGCATCTATCCGATGGAGATCAACCCCCATATCCCGCTGCGCCCCGACGCCAAGGACTGCCCCGCCGACGCCTGGCAAAGCGGGCCGGTACTGATCCACGGCACGCAGCTGGTCGACCATCGGCTGGCGCAATTGATCGAGCAATCACGCCAGGCCGACCGCGACGACATCCGTGGCAAGGTTGCCATCTGCCAGGCCCTGGGTATCGACACCAGTGCCCTCAAGGGCAATGGCTTTACCGCCTACCTGCCCAATACCCAGGCGCTGGATCAGGCGCTGCGACAAGTAAACGCCACCGCTGAAATCGCAGCCTGGACCCTGCATGTGGTCGATCCCGAGCTGTGTGAACAACTGACCGCGAGCGGGGCCCAGGTACGCAGCGAAGGCGCCGACTACTACAGTTTCATCGGCTTCTGACCCACTCAGTGGCAGCGCCGCCAGAACTCGTCGGCCAGGCGGCGCAGGTCTTCGGCAAGGCCGGCCACATCGGTGGCGCTCACGTGGCTTTGCTGGCCGACCTGCACCGTTGATTCGCTGGCCTGGCGAATGCTGATGATGTTGCGGTTGATGCTCTCGCTGACCTGGCTCTGCTGTTCCACCGCCGCGGCAATCTGCAGGCTCATCTCGCTGATCTGGTTGACCCGCAGGCTGATACCATCCAGCGCACCGGCGGCGCGGCGGGCCTGCTCCACACTGTGCCCGGCGTGCTCGCTGCTCTGCTGCATCACCTGCACGGCCTCGCGCGCTCGGTTCTGCAAGGCGCTGATCATGCGCTGAATCTCGTGGGTCGATTGCGCCGTGCGCTGGGCCAGACCGCGAACTTCATCGGCGACCACGGCGAACCCTCGCCCCTGGTCGCCTGCCCGGGCGGCCTCGATGGCGGCATTGAGTGCCAGTAAGTTGGTTTGCTCGGCGATCCCGCGAATCACCTCCAGTACCCCGCTGATATCACTGCTGTGGCTTTCCAGGTTGTGGATAACCTCGGTGGCGGCATCCAGTGAGTTGGCCAGCGCCTGGATGGCACTGCGATTCAGCTCCACCAGTTGATGCCCGGCCCGGGTCTCGCCTTCGGCATGGTCGGCTGCGACCGACGCCTGCTGGGCGTTGCTGGCCACCTCGGCGACGCTGGCGGCCATCTGGTTGACGGCCGTGGCCACTTGGTCGGCCTCGCTCTGCTGCTCCAGGCTGTTGCTGTGGCTGCATTGCAGCGATTGCGCCAGTGATCCGCTGTGCCCGGCCAGGCGTCGGGACGTGTCACCGATGCGTCCGACCACCGCCCCCAACTGGCCCTTGAGCATGCGCAGGGCAAAGTCGATCTGGCCGATCTCATCCCGCCGCCCAGTGTACAACTGCTGGCTCAAGGGGTTGTCGGCGATACTGCGGGCTTCGCTGCACAGGCGCTGGAACGGCTTGAGCAATGCGAGAATGACCAGCGCACTCAGGCCGCTGGCCAGCAACACCTCCACTGCGCCTTGCCAGGGCAACACCGGCAGTATCAAGCGACTGAAAACCGATACCAGCACCAGCCCCAAGGTAACCCCCGCCCACAACTGCCAGCCCAGGCCCACCACCGGCAAGCGCTGCCACCAGGGTTGGCGGCCGTTGCGCAGGTGCGCGTAACAGCGTTCCGCGGCCTCGACCTGGGCGGCGCTGGGCTTGGTCCGTACCGATTGGTATTCCACCGTTTGGCCTTGACTGGCGATGGGTGAAACGAAGGCGCTGACCCAATAATGGTCACCGTTTTTGCAGCGGTTTTTCACCAGCCCCATCCACGAGCGACCACGCTTGAGTGTCTGCCACATCTGCTCGAAGGCCTGGGGCGGCATGTCCGGATGGCGCACGATGTGATGCGCGCTGCCCATCAGTTCCTCGCGGCTGAAACCGCTGATGCTGACGAAGTCGTCATTGGCGTAGGTGATGCTACTGGAGAGGTCAGTGGTGGAAAGAATATTGGCGTCACCGGGATAATCCACATTGCGACCGGTCACAGGCAAATTGCTCTTCATCGGAGGCACTCGTTGTAGTTTGGAGAATCGGCAGGGCGTACGACTCTAGAGGCAAATTTGCCGGATTCCTTGATCCAGCTCAGGATATTGGCAATTGGCCATTACCCTGCAGGGCAAGCTGACAGCGCTGTCAGTTGGCGGTCACGCTGCTGACCCTATCCGGCGGCTATAAACTAGGCATCGCCCTGAGATTTCACCTATGCGCATCCACTCCCGCTCCGTTGTGATCTGTGCCGTTATGTTCGCGCTGGCAGGCGCCGCCCTGTGGTGGTACGGCCGCTCGGGCGAGGAAAAAATCGCCCACAGCACCACCGTTCCCGTGCGCGTGGTCGCCGTCAAGCAGCAGGACGTGCCGCGCTACGTCAGCGGTATTGGCTCGGTGCTTTCGCTGCACAGCGTGGTGATCCGCCCTCAGGTCGAAGGGGTGCTGACTCGCCTGCTGGTCAAGGAAGGGCAATGGGTCAAACAAGGCGATCTGCTGGCCACCATCGATGACCGCGGTATCCGCGCCAGCCTTGAACAAGCCAAGGCGCAACTGGGCCAGAGCCAGGCCCAACTGCAAGTGGCGGGGGTCGACCTCAAGCGCTACAAACTGCTCAGTACCGACAACGGCGTGTCGCGCCAGACCCTCGACCAGCAGCAAGCCCTGTTCAATCAACTGCAAGCCACGGTGCTGGGCAATCAGGCGGCGATTGCCGCCGCGCAGGTGCAATTGTCGTATACCCAGATCCGTTCGCCGGTCACCGGCAGAGTCGGTATTCGCAACGTCGATGAAGGCAACTTCCTGCGGGTGGCCGATGCCCAGGGGCTGTTCAGTGTCACCCAGATCGACCCCATCGGGGTCGAGTTCTCGCTGCCCCAACACATGCTGCCGACCCTGCAAGGGCTGCTCAAGGCGCAATCGCCCGCCGCCGTGCAGGCCTACCTGGAAGGCGATGGCGACAGCGGTGGCACCCTACTCGGTGAAGGTCGACTGACTCTGATCGACAACCAGGTGGCAGCCAACACCGGCACCATTCGGGTCAAGGCCGAGTTCGACAACGCCGATGCCCGCCTCTGGCCGGGCCAACTGGTCACCCTGAAGCTGCAGACAGCCCTGGACCAGAAAGCCCTGGTGGTCCCTCCCCAGGTAGTGCAGCGCGGTATCGACGGGCACTACGTGTACCGCATAGTGGGCGACAAGGTCGAAAGCGTGCCGGTCAAGGTGCTGTATCAGGACAGCACACTCAACATCATCGCTGGGGTCAGCAGTGGCGACAAACTGGTCTCCGACGGCCAGTCGCGGCTCAAGCCCGGTGCCACGGTCGAAGTCGCCGCCGAGGCACCGCCCCCCCAAGACGTTGCCGAACGCCAGGTGCAGCCATGAAGGCCCGGGGCTCGATTTCGGCCTGGTGCATCGACCGCCCGGTCGCCACCCTGCTGTTGACCTTCGCCCTGGTCCTGCTCGGGGTCATCGCCTTTCCGCGCCTGCCGGTCGCGCCCCTGCCCGAGGCCGACTTCCCGACCATCCAGGTAACCGCGCAACTGCCCGGCGCCAGCCCGGAAACCATGGCCTCCTCGGTGGCCACACCCCTTGAAGTGCAATTCAGCGCCATTCCGGGCATGACCCAGATGACCTCCAGCAGTGCCCTGGGCTCGACCAACCTGATCCTGCAGTTCAGCCTGGAAAAAAGCATCGACACCGCCGCCCAGGAAGTTCAGGCAGCGATCAACACCGCCACCGCCCGCCTGCCCCAGGACATGCCCAGCCCGCCGACCTGGCGCAAGGTCAACCCGGCCGACAGCCCGGTGCTGATCCTCACCGTCAGTTCCGCACAGATGCCGGCCAATGAACTGAGCGACTACGCCGAAACCCTGCTGGCCCGCCAGTTGAGCCAGATCGACGGGGTCGGCCTGATCAACATCACCGGCCAATTGCGTCCGGCGATCCGCGTGCAGGCCCAACCGGAAAAACTCGCCGCCCTTGGCCTGACCCTGGCCGACCTGCGCCAGGCCATCCAGCAAACCAGCCTGAACCTGGCCAAGGGTGCGCTGTATGGCGACAACAGCGTCTCCACCATCGCCACCAACGACCAACTGTTCCACCCCGAGGAATACGCCCAGCTGATCGTCGCGTACCGCGACGGCGCTCCCGTACACCTGAGGGATGTCGCCAAGGTCATCGATGGCGCCGAAAACGCCTATGTCAAGGCCTGGTCCGGCGAGCAGCAGGGCCTGAACCTGGTGGTGTTCCGCCAGCCCGGGGCGAATATCGTCGATACCGTCGACCGGGTCATGGACGCCCTGCCCGGCCTTGAACAGATGCTCCCGGCGGCAGTGCAGGTGTCGGTGCTCAACGACCGCACCCAGACCATCCGCGCCTCGCTGCACGAGGTAGAGATCACCTTGATGATCGCCGTGGCCCTGGTGATCGGGGTGATGGCGCTGTTCCTGCGCCAGTGGTCGGCGACGCTGATCGTTTCCAGCGTGCTGGGAGTGTCGCTGACAGCCAGCTTCGCCCTGATGTACCTGTTCGGCTTCAGTCTCAATAACCTGACCCTGGTGGCCATTGTGATCGCCGTGGGCTTTGTGGTCGATGATGCGATCGTGGTGGTGGAAAACATTCACCGGCACCTAGAAGCCGGCGACAGCATGCGCGAGGCTGCCATCAAGGGCTCCGGGGAAATCGGCTTCACCGTGGTGTCGATCAGTTTCTCGCTGGTGGCGGCGTTCATTCCGCTGCTGTTCATGGGCGGCGTGGTGGGCCGCCTGTTCAAGGAATTCGCCCTCACCGCTACCTCGACCATCCTGATTTCAGTGGTGGTTTCGCTGACCCTGGCGCCGACGCTCTGCGCGCTGTTCATGCGCCGCCCCGAGCATGGCGAGCAGCACAACGTCGGCTTCGGCGAACGCCTGCTGGCCTGGTACGAACGCGGGCTGGTCAAGGCCCTGGCGCACCAGCGATTGATGCTGGGCATTTTCGGCATCACCCTGGCCCTGGCCGTGGTCGGCTATGTACTGATTCCCAAGGGCTTCTTCCCGGTCCAGGACACCGGCTTCGTGCTCGGCACCAGCGAAGCGGCAGCCGATATCTCCTACCCGGACATGATCAAGAAACACCAGGCCCTGGCCAAGGTCATCGAGGCCGACCCTGCGGTGCGCGCCTTCTCCCATGCCGTGGGCGTGACCGGTAGCAACCAGACCATCGCCAACGGCCGTTTCTGGATTGCCCTCAAGGACCGGGGTGACCGCGATGTGTCGGCCAGCGAGTTCATCGACCGCCTGCGCCCGCAACTGGCCAAGGTGCCTGGCGTGGTGCTGTACATGCGTGCCGGCCAGGACATCAACCTGAGCTCTGGCCCCAGCCGCAGCCAATACCAGTACGTGCTCAAGAGCAACGACGGCGCGGCGCTCAACCTGTGGACCCAGCGCCTGACCGAACACCTGAAAGCCAATCCGGCATTCCGCGACCTGTCCAACGACCTGCAACTGGGCGCCAGCGTTACCCGCATCGACATCGACCGCCGCGCCGCCGCGCGCTTCGGCCTGACCACAGCCGATGTCGACCAGGCGCTCTACGATGCCTTCGGCCAGCGGCAGATCAGCGAGTTCCAGACCGAGACCAACCAATACAAGGTGATCCTCGAGCTCGATGCCCGCCAGCGCGGCAAGGCCGAGAGCCTCAACTACTTCTACCTGCGCTCGCCGCTGACCGGCGAGATGGTCCCGCTGTCGGTGCTGGCCAAGGTTGCAGCACCCAGCACCGGGCCGCTGTCGATTGCCCATGACGGCCTGTTCCCGGCTGCCAACCTGTCGTTCAACCTGGCCCCGGGCGTGGCCCTGGGCGATGCGGTGCAGATCCTCGAACGCACCCAGCGCGAACTGGGCATGCCCGATTCGATCATCGGCAACTTCCAGGGCGCGGCCCAGGCGTTCCAGAGTTCGCTGTCGAGCCAGCCCTGGCTGATCCTCGCCGCACTGGTGGCGGTGTACATCATCCTCGGTGTGCTCTACGAGAGTTTCGTCCACCCGCTGACCATCATCTCCACCCTGCCCTCGGCCGGGCTCGGCGCCCTGGCACTGCTGTGGCTAAGCGGCCAGGACTTCAGCATCATGGGCCTGATCGGCATCGTGCTATTGATCGGTATCGTCAAGAAGAACGGCATCCTGCTCATCGACTTTGCCCTCGACGCCCAGCGCACCCTGGGCATGAGCCCAGAGCAGGCCATCCACCAGGCGTGCCTGACGCGCTTCAGGCCGATCATGATGACCACCCTGGCCGCCTTGCTCGGCGCCGTGCCGCTGATGTTCGGCGTCGGGGCCGGGGCCGAGCTGCGCCAGCCCCTGGGTATCGCCGTGGTTGGCGGGCTGCTGGTGAGCCAGGCACTGACGCTGTTCACCACCCCGATCATATACTTGACCCTGGAGCGCCTGTTCCATCGGCGTCAGGCGCCCCAGGGCCAGGCGCAGCCCACTGCCAGTTGAGAACCGATCATGCGTGTGCTGATTATCGAAGACGAAGAAAAGACCGCCGACTACCTGCACCGCGGTCTCACCGAACAAGGCTTTACCGTGGACTTGGCCCGCGACGGCATCGATGGCCTGCACATGGCCCTTGAAGGTGACTACGCAGTAATCGTGCTCGATGTCATGCTCCCGGGCCTGGACGGTTACGGCGTGCTGCGTGCCCTGCGGGCACGCAAGCAGACGCCGGTGATCATGCTGACCGCTCGCGAACGGGTGGAAGACCGCATCCACGGCCTGCGCGAAGGAGCCGACGACTACCTGGGCAAGCCGTTTTCCTTCCTTGAACTGGTTGCCCGCCTGCAGGCCCTGACCCGCCGCACCGGCAACCAGGAGCCGGTACAGATCCAGGTCGCCGACCTCTGGGTCGACCTGCTCAGCCGCAAGGCCAGTCGCGCCGGCCAACGCCTGGACCTGACCGCCAAGGAGTTCTCGCTGCTCAGCGTGCTGGCCCGCCGTCATGGCGAGATCCTCTCCAAGACCGCGATTGCCGAGCTGGTCTGGGATATCAATTTCGACAGCGACGCCAATGTCGTGGAAGTCGCGATCAAGCGTTTGCGGGCCAAGCTCGACGGCCCCTTTGAAACCAAGCTGCTGCACACCATCCGAGGCATGGGCTATGTTCTGGAAAACCGTGCCGACTAACTCTGTCGCCCTGCGCCTGAGCGCCTTGTTCACCCTGGTGGCCCTGAGCGTGTTCCTGGTGATTGGCACCGCCCTGTACAAGCAGGTAGACCGCAGCCTCGACCTGCTGCCGGCGGCGGAACTGGAGGCCCGCTTCAGCGTGCTGGAGTCGTCCTTGACCCGCTACGACACCCGCGAGCACTGGGTGAAGATCACCAACAAGCTCAACCTGCTCAGCGAAGAAGACCGGCGCATTCGCTTCTGGGTGGTCAGCGGCAACAGCCCGTTCGAGTACGGTCACCCCGATGCCCACGTGCGTGCCTTCGCCGAAGGTCCGGTGGGCATGCGCGACCTGCGCCTGGCCAGCATCCCCTACCCGTACAAAGTGCTGGTCAGCGAACTGCCGGGCATGGGCAATCGCCCACCGCTGCGCTTTCTGATCGCCATCGACACCGAAGCCTTCTGGCAGACCCAGCACACCCTGCTGGTGGCGATCATCAGCTTGTCGGTGTTCGGCGTATTGCTGGCCTCGTTGCTTGGCTACTGGGTGGCACGAGTGGGGCTCAAACCACTGCGCACGCTCTCGGCCGAAGCGCAGAAACTTGCACCGCCACGCCTGAGCGGTCGACTGCAGCAAGCGGACCTGCCACCGGAGCTGGCGCAATTTGCCAGTGCCTTCAATTCGACCCTGGAGCGCGTCGACCAGGCCTATACGCGCCTTGAGGCGTTCAATGCCGACGTCGCCCATGAGCTGCGCTCGCCGCTGACCAACCTGATCGGCCAGACCCAGGTTGCCCTCACCCGCGGGCGCAGTGCCGAGCACTACTTTGAAGTGCTGCAATCGAACCTGGAAGAACTTGAACGCCTGCGCACCATCATCAACGACATGCTGTTTCTGGCCAGCGCCGACCAGGGCAGCAAGGCCACTGCCTTGACCATGAGCTCGCTGGCCGAAGAAGTGGCGGCAACCCTCGACTACCTGGACTACATCCTTGAAGACGCCCAGGTCACGGTCCAGGTCAGCGGCGATGCCCAGGCCCCGGTCGAGAAGGCCCACTTGCGCCGGGCGCTGATCAACCTGCTGAACAACGCCGTGCAACACACCTCGCCCGGGCAGGTGATCCAGGTGCGCATCGAACAGCAGGACGGGCAGATCAGCATTGCCGTGAGCAACCCGGGCCCTGCGATCGACCAGGAGCACTTGCCCATGCTGTTCGAGCGCTTCTACCGCGTCGACGCCGCCCGTACCAGCGGTGGCGGCAACCATGGCCTGGGACTGGCCATCGTCAAGGCCATTGCCCTGATGCATGGCGGCAGCGTGTTCGTGCGCAGCCAGGCGGGGGCCAATACTTTCGGTATCCTGCTGCCGCTGTAACATCGCCGGGAACTGCCTCACACCGTACTTGTGGGAGCAACTGTCTTGAACCACGACCGCTGCGCGGTCGATCGCCGGCAAGCCCGGCTCCCACAAGCGCCGCGCACAGCAAGAGCGTCGCCAATTGTGCGCTTGATCTTGATCTACCCGCCCTGTTGACCAGAAGGGCCGAACGGAGGTGTCGTGGAGGGGCTAGCGCGCAGCGCCTTCGACGACTGCCGAAGATGCAAAGCGTTGCCTGCAACGCGTAGCTCGCAATGCCACGTAGCGACACCGCAGTGAGGGGACACGGGGCGCAGTGAAGAGCCCCTGGTGAGGCGAGATTTTTTGCTTACTTTTTTCGATCTACAACTATTACCTTTGACGCAATAGTACTTCTCGAAAAAGTAACTGTTTCCCGCGGGCATTTCCGACTAATTTACTCGGACCTACTTAACACTTGCTCCGCAAGAAGGTTGTTGCAAATGTCCAACAGTATGGGTATTGCCAGCGTATTCGCCCTGTCTTCCCTGTTATTGTCGCCCCTGGCCATGGCCGAAGAATCCCAGGCGTTCGTTGCGCAAAACGCTGCCCGTGCCGCCGTCCACGATCAAGCTCGCCAGGCCTTCGCCGCCGAGCAGGGACAGTCGACAAAGCCCGCAGAACAGACCGCTTCCAAGGTTTCTTCGAGTGACGCTGCCGACAGCTGATCGCCCCCTCGTTTCATCCGTCCATTCCCATGATGCCCGCACAGGTGACTTGAGCGCCCGTGCGGTTGTCTTTCAAAGCCGCTGCCTTGCAGCGGCTTTTTTTTGGCGTGTCGAAAAGTGCCAGTGAGCTGGCCCGTTTATTCATAAGAAGATCGTGTTTCGCACAATAAAAATTGCCTTACCTTCACCTCAAGGAGTCCATACCGGTGAACACTGCTTTACGCTTCACCCCCCTGTTCGTTGCATTGACTGCAACGATCCCCTTCAACGCCCAGGCCAATGAGGATCAGGCCGAAGGCTTCATCGAAGGGTCGAGCCTGAACGTGCATGCACGCAACTACTACCTCAACCGCAATCAGTTGAACCGTGGCGTGAATGACAATCGGGAATGGGGTCAGGGCTTTCTCGGCAAGTTCGAGTCCGGCTACACCCAGGGCACGGTCGGTTTCGGCCTCGACGCCCATGCCATGCTCGGCCTGAAGCTCGATGGCGGTGCCGGCACTTCCGGCTCCAGCATCCTGCCGATCAACACCCAGGGCGATGGCGAGCCCGGCAAGGCGCCTGATTCATTCTCCACCGCAGGCGCTGCGGTCAAGCTCAAGGCATTCGACACCGAGCTCAAGGCCGGCGACCTGTTCCTGACCAACCCGGTGATCGCCGGCGGTGAGTCGCGCATGCTGCCGCAGACCTTTCGCGGCGTCAGCCTGACCAACAACAGCTTCGATGGCCTGATGCTCGAAGCCGGCCAGGCCAGTTTCACCAAGCCGTACAACCAGAGCGGCCATCGCCGTATCGACACCTTCTACGGCGCCCTGCCGGATGACCGCGAAAGCCGTCACCTGAACTGGGCCGGGATGGCCTGGAGCGGCGTGCCGAACCTGACATCCAGCCTGTATGCCGCCGAGCTCAAGGACATCTGGAACCAGTACTACTTCGACCTCGACTACACCTGGCAGCTGAGCGACCTGGTGAGCCTGAACCCTGGCCTGCACTACTACCACACCCAGGACACCGGCCAGGCTTTGCTGGGCCATATCGACAACAACACCTACAGCCTGCACTTCACCGTCAACGTCGGCTACAACAGCCTCACCGCGGTGTACCAGCGGGTCAACGGCAACACCCCGTTCGACTACATCAACCAGGGTGACAGCGTTTTCCTCGACAACTCGCAGATGTACTCGGACTTCAACGGCCCGAACGAGCGCTCGTGGAAACTCAAGTACGCCTATGACTTCGCAGGCCAGGGCATTCCCGGCCTGACGTCGGTCATCTCCTACTCGCGCGGCGAGCTGGACTTGACCAAGGTCGATCCCAACAGCGTTGGCTACGGTGAGCACTGGTACAACCCCGAGGGCAAGAATGCCCAGCACTGGGAACGTGACTTCGATGTGCAGTACGTGTTCCAGGAAGGCAGCCTGAAGGATCTGTCGGTGCTGCTGCGCTGGGCCAGCCACCGGGGCAGCCAGGGTTACTCACAGATCGACAACGACGTCGACGAGTACCGGGTGATCGTCGACTACCCGCTGAATATCTTCTGATCTCCCTCCTGCAAGGGCTGGCACAAGCCAGCCCGTTCCGTCGGTTGGCAGCCATCAGGCTCTTGTTCGGCAATCCAGCCGCACCTAGAATACCGCCGCCGCGTAACCACGCCGCGACTCCTCTGACGGTCTTCCGCTGCAGCGCCCATGACTTTGCCCAACCGATCCCAGCGATCTGCCCTGTACAAGTCTCATCCGGAGCTGATCCTGAACCTGGGCAGTTGCCTTGCGGTGCTCGCCATCGTAGCCATTGTCAGCTACCTGGTAATGCGTGAGCGCAGCAACATCGAACTGAGCGCCGCACGCTCGGCAAGCAACATTGTGCAGTTGATCGAAAGCGACATCGTGCGCAACGTCGAACTCTACGACCTGTCATTGCTCGGCCTGATCCAGGCGGCGAAGCAGCCGCACCTGCAAACGCTCCCTGCCGAACTGCGCCAGCAGGTCTACTTCAACCAGGCCTTCACCACGCCGGTACGCGGCGACATCCTGTTGCTCGACGCCCAGGGCAATGTGGCCGCCGACTCCACCAGCGTGGTGCCACGCCAGGCCAAATTCGCCGACAGCAACGTGTTCCAGGCCCATCGCCAGAGCCCCGACACGGGGCTGGTAATCAGCCCGCCGTTCAAAGCGCGGCTAGGCAGCTTGAACTGGTGCATCAGCTTCAGCCGACGCATTTCCGGCGCCAACGGCGAGTTCCTCGGTGTGGCCGCCGGCGCCATGCGGCTGTCGTACTTCACCGACCTGTTCACACGCCTGGACATCGGCCGCGACAGCAGCATCAACCTGCTGAACACCGACGGTGTACTGCTGGCCCGCCAATCGAGCAACCCGGACGACCCGCTGATCGGTGCCAACTTCTCCGATCGCCCCAACTTCAAACGGCTGCTGGCCGATGGCAAAGGCAGCTTTGCAGGCCATTCCGGCAGCAGTGGCAAGGCCAAGCTCTACACCTTCGCTCGGGTGGCCGAGCTGCCCCTGATCGTGGTGGTGGCACGCTCGGCAGACGAGATCTTTGCCTCCTGGCGGCGCACTGCATTACTGGTCAGTTGCGCCACCGGCGTGCTGTGCATCGGCATTCTCTGGCTGACCTTACTGCTGGGCCGCGAGCTGCGCCGTCGTCACAGCGCCGAACAGGACCTGGCCGAATTGGCCGCCACCGACAGCCTCACCGGCCTTGCCAACCGCCGCCAGCTCGATCAGGTCCTGCGCCGCGAATGGGCACGGGCCCAACGCAATCACCGCCCGTTGGCGGTGTTGATGGTGGATGTCGATCACTTCAAGGCGTTCAACGAGCGTCATGGCCACCCGGGCGGTGACGAAGCCTTGCGCGAAGTGGCTGCCGCCATCGGCCGCAGCATCCGCCGTCCGGCAGACCTGGCTGCGCGCTATGGTGGCGAGGAGTTTCTGGTGGTCTTGCCTGAGACCGAACGCCATGGTGCCCAGACCCTGGCCGAGCGCATCCGCAGCACTGTCGAGACGCTGCCGCCATTCGGTGATGACTGCGTGCCGGTGACCGTCAGCATCGGTATCGGCTGCTACACGCCAGGTGCCCAGCAAGATCTGGCGACCTTGCTGGGCTGTGCCGACGATGCGCTCTACTGCGCCAAGCGCAATGGCCGCAACCGGGTAGAGACCGCGACTTAAGAGCGCGCCCGGGCGCTATTGCGCAGTGCCTTGACCTGGTCATGATTGCGCTGCACACCGTGGTACTGACGTTCGACCAGGGCATACACCTCACTGCCCGGGGCCATGGTCAGCTTGGTGAGTTTTTCCAGGGCATCCTTGTAGGCCTTCAGGGCGTGATCCTCGCCGCGCTCCACCTCGTTGAGCACCGCTTCTTCATCCTTGCCGGTCAGCATCGACTTGAGGTTGACCCAGCCACGGTGCAGGTCGCCGCTGACGCTGGTGGACGTTTCCGGATCACCGCCCAGCGCGCGAACCTGGTGCTGAAGCTCGGAGGCTGCAGTGCCGCATTCACCGGCGCGCTGCAGGAAGTAGGTTCTGAGCTCGGGGTTCTTCACATCTTCAGCAGAGGTTTTGAAACCCTTCTCGCCATCCTTGCTGAACTCGATCAGTTCATTGAGCACCGAGATAACGTCTTTGTTGGGGCTGGTCATGACACGACTCCTTTGCATGGAAGAAAGATGCAGGGATACGGAGCAGTGTTCGTGCCAGCGCTTCATAAAAAAATATTTCCATTACTTTCAATAGCTTGCGATTAATTGAACGTTCCAGGCCCAAGCGTTCTGCATGAACTGTCCTTTGGCCTTCATGCAGATTGCATGTATGGTCGGCCCTTTCCTTTCAGAACCCCGCTCGATGAATCCTGAACTGCTCGTTTTGCTGGTGACCCGCGAAATGCCCTTTGGTAAATACCAGGGCAGGCTGATTGCCGACCTGCCAGGGCATTACCTGGCCTGGTTCGCCCGCCAGGGGTTTCCCAAGGGTGAACTGGGGGGATTGCTGGCCTTGATGCACGAGATCGACCATAACGGCCTGGGCGAACTGCTGGTGCCGCTGCGCAAGAAGCACCGCAGGTAATCACCTGACCGTCGACAGCCCGGTTGATGCTGGGATAAAACCTGACCGTAGCCGCTGTCGTCAGGCCGCGATCGGCGCCTGCATTGCGACTGCGTTGCAGTCGATCGCAGCCTGGCGGCAGCGGCTACGGAGCGTTGGGCCCTCTGTCAGATCAGGCCTTGACCGGCTGCACCGCCAGCTCCACCCCTTCGCTGCGCTTGAGCACGGCATATACCACCGCCGTCAGCAGGCTGCCCGCCAGGATCGCCAACAGGTACAGCAAGGCATGGTTGATCGCGTTGGGGATAAGCATGACGAACAGCCCCCCATGGGGTGCCATCAGCTTGCAGCCAAAGTACATCGACAACGCCCCGGTCAATGCACCACCGGCAACACTCGCCGGTATCACCCGCAGCGGATCCTTGGCAGCAAAGGGAATGGCGCCTTCGGAGATGAAACACAAGCCCAGCACAAACGCCGCCTTGCCCGCTTCGCGCTCGCTCTGGGCGAATTTGCGCCGGGCGATGAAGCTGGCAATGCCCAGGCCGATCGGCGGTACCATGCCCGCGGCCATGGTCGCGGCCATCGGCGCGTAGCTCTGGGATGCCAGCAGCCCCACCGAAAACGCATAGGCCGCCTTGTTGATCGGCCCGCCCAGGTCCACGCACATCATCCCGCCCAGCAACACGCCGAGCAGAATCGCATTGGTGGTGCCCATGCTGTCGAGAAAGTGGGTCAGTGCTTCGAGCATCCCGGCCACGGGTTTGCCCACCACATAGATCATCACCAGTCCGGTGAACAGGCTGGCCAGCAAGGGAATGATCAGGATCGGCTTGAGGGCATCGAGGCTCGTGGGCAAGCGTACCCAGCGGCTGATGGCCTTGGCGCTGTAGCCGGCCAGGAAACCTGCAACGATGCCACCGATAAAACCGGCACCCAGGGTGCTGGCCAGCAGGCCACCGATCATGCCCGGCGCCAGCCCTGGCCGATCGGCAATCGAGTAGGCGATGTAACCAGCCAACAGCGGCACCATGAGTTTGAAGGCGGCTTCGCCACCAATCTGCATGAGGGCAGCCGGCAAGGTGCCGGGTTCCTTGAACGCTTCGATGCCGAACACGAACGACAAGGCAATCAGCAAGCCGCCCGCGACCACCATCGGCAGCATGAACGAAACGCCCGTGAGCAGGTGTTTGTACACCCCGGTTTTGTCGCCGTTGGCCGGGCTGGCAGCAGCGCCCGGAACCGATGATTCTTCGCGACCTTCGGCCAAGGCCTTGTTCAATGTGGCCTGGGCCTGCTTGAGGGCTACGCCCGTGCCGCAGCGATAGATGCGCTTGCCGGCAAAGCGTGCGGTGGGCACCTCGATGTCGGCCGCCAGCAGCACCACGTCGGCCTCGGCGATGGCCGCCGCTGACAACGGGTTGCGCGCCCCCACCGAACCCTGGGTTTCAACCGTCAACTCATGGCCCAATTGCTGCGCCGCCTGCTGCAAGGCCTCGGCGGCCATGAAGGTGTGGGCGACGCCTGTCGGGCAGGCGGTGATGGCTACGATCCTGGCGCTACCCGCCGGGGCGACAGGCTGTACTTCGGCAACCGGCTCATGGACCTCGGCCTTTTGCGCCGCCTCGCGCAAAAACTGCTGGGGATCGGCCAAGGCCTTGGCCGGGGTGCTCTGCAGCAGACGCTTGCCAGCAAAACGGCGTAGATCCAGCGGCCCGGTGTTGACCACCAGCACCCAGTCGGCCGCGGCAATCACCGCCTCGGACAGTTGTCCCTGGGGGCGCTGCGGATCATGAATTTCAACGCTGGTGCTCCAGCCCAGGCGCTGCGCGGCAGCTTCCAGCAGGCGCGCACTGAGCACACTGGAGACCTGGCCGTTGGGGCAGGCGGTGACGATGGCAATATTCATCTGCAACCCTCTTGTTGTTCTTCACGCAGCTGAACACCCTGTTCCAGTTGCGCCAACTGAGCCCGGTCGTTGATACCAAAGCCAATCTGGGTCACCGCCTGGGCGGCGATCGCCGTGGCCCGGCGCAAGGTCTGTGCCGACGTGTCGCCATTCAGCAGCCCATGAACCATCCCCGCCAACAACGAGTCGCCCGCTCCCACCGTACTCGCCACCTTTACCTCAGGCGGCGATGCGCCCAGTGCGAAATCGCGGCTGAACCAGTTGACCCCCTGCTCGCCCTGGGACACCACCACATGCTCGACACCCTGAGCGATCAACAGGCGGGCAGCGGCCTGCTGTTCGGCAAAGCTGTGTACGGGGCTGTCGAGCACTTCACCCAACTCATCGGTGTTGGGCTTGACCAACCAGGGCGCGCTTTTGAGCCCTGCTCCCAGGGCTTCACCGCTGCTGTCCAGGGCAACTTTCAGGCCCATGGCCTTGAGCTGGGCAAGCAACTGCTGCAACCACTGCCCACTGACGCCCCGTGGCAGGCTGCCAGCCACCACAACCGCCTCATGGCCAGGAGCGATCTGTGCAAGCCTGGCCAGCAGTTGCTCACGGGCCTGTTCCTCCACCTGCGGGCCGGGGCCATTGATGTCGGTGACGCGGCCATCGGCCTCGACCAGCTTGATGTTGCAGCGGGTCTCGCCCGGCACCCGCACGAAGCAATCGGCAAAGCCACGCTGAGCGATCAGCTGTTCGAAGGGCTGCAGGTTGTCTTCACCCAGAAAGCCGCCGACGGTCACGCTGTGGCCGAGGTCAGCCAGCACCTGGGCCACGTTCAGACCCTTGCCGGCAGGGTGGCTGTGCTGGGCCTGGCTGCGGTTGACGGCGCCGCACTGCAGGGCATCGAGGCTGACGGTCAGGTCCAGCGCCGGGTTGAGGGTCAGGGTAAGGATCTTGGCCATTCAGTTGCTCTCCACCAGCGCACGGACGGCGCTGGCACTGCCCTGCAGCAAGGCTTGCCGAGCCAACTGCCGGGTGTGTTCAAAATTCAATTCGCGCACCTGCGCCTTGACCTCGGGGATGCTGCGCGCCGCAACGCTCAGCTCATCGACGCCCAGGCCCAGCAACACGGCCACCGCCTGCGGGTCGGCGGCCAGCTCGCCGCACACGCCCACCCATTTGCCATGGGCATGGGCGGCGCGCACGGTAATGTCGATCAGTTGCAGCACCGCCGGATGCAGGCCGTCGGCCTGGGCCGAAAGGCTCGGGTGACCACGGTCGATAGCCAGGGTGTACTGCGTGAGGTCATTGGTGCCGATACTGAAAAAGTCCACTTCGCGGGCCAGTACCGGGGCCAGCAAGGCCGCCGACGGCACTTCGATCATGATCCCCAGTTGCAGGTCGCTGACGCTGATGTCTTCACGCAGGCGCTCAACCATGGCCCGCGCCTGTTGCCACTCTTCGAGCTGGCCAACCATGGGGAACATGATCCGTACCGGGCGATCCTCGGCAGCGCGCAGCAAGGCGCGCAGCTGGCTTTCCATCACCTGCGGACGCTGCAGGGTCAAGCGAATGCCACGCACGCCGAGAAACGGGTTTTCTTCCTTGGCGATCGGCCAATACGGCAGCGGCTTGTCACCGCCCACATCCAGGGTACGCACCACCAGCGGACGGCCGCCCAGGCCATCGAGCACACGGCGGTACTCGGCCTCCTGCTGGGCTTCGTCGGGCAATTGCTGATGGGCCATGAAAATCAGTTCGGTGCGCAGCAGGCCGATGCCTTCGGCGCCCTGGTCGACCACTGTATCGATACCTTTGCTTTCGCCGATGTTGGCGAATACTTCGATGGCGTGGCCGTCACGGGTAACCGCTGGTTCCAGGCGACGCTCACGGGCCCTGTGCAAACGTTGCTCACGGCGGTCGCGTTCGACCAGGGCGCGCTGCAACTCATCGGCAGGTGGCGCCACTTGCAGGCGGCCCCGTTGCCCGTCGAGCAGCAGCGGCGTACCCGAGGCAATCAGCAACACCGCATCGCCCGCCCCGACGACCGCCGGAATGCCCAGGGCACGAGCGACGATGGCGCTGTGGGCAGTGGCGCCACCGCGCGCGGTGAGGATGCCGGCGACCCGGGTCGGGTCAAGGCGTGCCACATCCGACGGGCCGACCTCCTCCATCACCAGTACATAGGGTTGCTCGGGCGCGGCCACGTCGGCCTCGCCACACAATTGCGCCAGCACCCGACGGCCAATGTCACGCAGGTCGGCGGCGCGTTCGGCGAGCAAAGCGTCGTGCAACGATTCCTGCTGGCGCGCTGCCGCGTCGATCACTGCCATCCACGCCGCCGGGGCACTTTCGCCCTGGCGCAGGCGCTGGTCGACTTCGTCGCCCAGGTCCGGGTCGGCAAGCATTTCCTGATGGGTGATGAAGATCTCGCCGATGGCCTTGGCCTGGCTGCGCTGTATCAGCGCCTCGATCTCGGCATTGACCGTCGCCAGTGCCTGCTGCAAGCGCTGGCGCTCGACCGGCAGGGATTCACCGCGCAACGGGTAGTCGAAATCGCGCACTACCTGAACATGTGCCGGGCCACTGGCGATCCCGGGGGCAGCGGCCACACCCTGGATGACGGCGCCCGTTTCAGGCGCCTGCAGCACCGGTTCGGGCAGCAGCTCGGGCGCGGCCTGCGACACCCCCTTGGCGAGCGGCTCGACGTCCTCACCCAGGCCCGCTTCGATGGCCGCCAGCAAGGCGGGCAACGCATCAGCGGCCACACTCGGTTCAGCGATAACCTCAAGCACCTGCCCACGGCGGGCACCGAGGCTGAGCAGCTTGCTCAGGCTCTTGGCCGATACAGCGGGCTCACCGCTGTCGACCAGACGCAAGCGAATCTCGCCCTCGAACGCCTTGGCCAGTTGCGCCAGCTCTTTGGCCGGGCGCGCATGCAAGCCATGGGCATTGGCCAGGCCAATGCGTGCGCTGGGCCAGTCGGCCGGCACGTCGCCACCGAGCACTTCAAGCACTGCGCGGCTACTGGTGGCGCGACACAGCGCCTGGCCACGGCCTTCGATCAACAGCGCACACAAGCGCTCGAGCAACGCCTGGTGGGCCGCACCCAGGCTGGCCAGGCAGAACAGGCCCTGCACCGGTTGGTCGCGATAACGCAGCGGCTGCTGCGGGGTAACAAAGGCCAGGCCCGGTTGCCGCACCGCCCGCTCGCTGTGCAGCCACCACAGGCCTTCGCCCAATGGCAGCGGCTCGACCTGCTGCAGCACCCCGGCAAATGCTCCGCTTACGCACTCGGCGCGGTGTAGCAGGCGGGCAGCGCGCCACACCAGTTCGTCAAAATCCTCAGCCGGTACACCCAGGCCAATCATCTGCGCATCCAGCGCCAATTCCTGGGGCGCCCCTTGCAGCAGTTTCAGCAAGGCTTCGGCCGAACTTGCCCGGCGCAGCGCCTCGGCCAAGTCAGTTTCGCCCAGGGCGCGGGTGAGCAGTTGCAGCAAGCGCAAGTGCTCATCGGAGCGTGCGGCAATGCCGATGGCCAGGTACACCCGCTGGCCATCGCCCCAGTCCACTCCGTCGGGGAACTGCAACAGGCGCACGCCGGTAGTGAACACCAGGTCGCGGGTTTCGGGGGTGCCGTGGGGGATTGCAATACCTTGCCCGAGGAAGGTCGAACCCTGCGCCTCGCGCGCTTGCAGACCGGCCAGGTAGCCCTCGGCAACCAGGCCGTCACTGACCAGGCGCTCGGCCAGAAGCTGCAGTGCCGCCGACTTATCCACAGCCGACTGGGCGATGGATATCTGCTCTACAGTGAGCTCGAGCATGACCTTCTCCTTTGCAGCACCAGGCCGGTGCTGAGGTATTGTTGTGAATTTTTCAGCATAGGGCCAGTTGCTCAGGGCCCTGCGCAGGCGTAGCTTGGGCAGAAAATTCGCCTGCTGAAACGATTAATCTGTAATTGTGAGCACGTTACTCGATAATCTTCGATCAATGAAGCCCCATCTTGTCGGACAATTGCGACAATGGTCGTCTGCGCCGAAACCACTGGATCGGCGACAATTCCCGGTCAGGCTGTGCAAACAGTCGCGGTAATAACAAGGAAAATGCGGTGAAACTCAGCGATATCGCCCGTCTGGCTGGTGTGTCCGTGACCACGGCCAGCTACGTCATCAACGGCAAGGCCGAACAGCAACGCATCAGCAACAGCACGGTGGAACGTGTGCGTGCGGTGGTCGAGGCCCATGGCTTTACCCCCAACCCACAAGCCGCCGGCTTGCGCAGCCGGCACACCAAGACCCTGGGATTCATTCTCCCGGACCTGGAAAACCCCAGCTACGCGCGCATTGCCAAGCAACTGGAACAAGGCGCCCGGGCCAAGGGTTATCAACTGCTGATTGCCAGCAGTGACGACCAGCCCGAGAGCGAACGCCAGCTGCAGCAGCTGTTCCGTGCTCGCCGTTGCGATGCGCTGTTCGTGGCCAGCTGCCTGCCGGCCGGTGACGACAGCTATCGCCAACTGCAAGCCAAGGGCTTGCCGATCATCGCCATCGACCGTGCCCTGGACCCGGCGCATTTCTGCTCGGTGGTCAGTGATGATCGCAATGCCAGCTTGCAACTGACCCGCAGCCTGCTCGACACCGCCCCCAAACACATTGCCCTGATCGGCGCTCGCCCGGAGCTGAGTGTCAGCCAGGCCCGAGCCGGTGGTTTTGACGAAGCGCTGCAAGGCTTTGGCGGCACGATCAGCCGCTATCAGGGCGAAGCGTTCAGCCGTGAATGCGGCCAGCGCCTGATGAACGAACTGCTCGCCGAACTGGGCGGCCTGCCGGACGCGCTGGTGACCACCTCCTACGTACTGCTGCAGGGTGTATTCGACGTGTTGCAGGCCCGTCCTGCCGGCTCGCGCCACCTGCACCTGGGTACCTTCGGTGACAACCAGTTGCTCGACTTCCTGCCACTGCCGGTCAACGCCATGGCCCAGCAACATGGCCAGATTGCCGAAACGGCCCTGGAACTGGCCCTGGCCGCCGTCGAGCAGAAACGCTATGAACCTGGCGTTCACGCCATCGGTCGAACCTTCAAGCAGCGGATCACCAAGGGCTGAGCATGCGCCTGATCGACACTCACACCCATCTGGACTTTCCAGACTTCGACCACGACCGCCCGGCCTTGCTGGCCAATGCTCGGGCAGTAGGTGTCGAGAAAATGGTGGTGCTGGGGGTGCATCAGGACAACTGGCAGCGGGTATGGGACCTGGTGAGCAGCGATCCCAGCCTGCACGCCGCCTTCGGCCTGCACCCGGTGTACCTCGACCAGCATCGCCCGGCGCACGTGCGTGAACTGGGCGACTGGCTGAGCCGCCTGCGCGGTGAGCGCCAGCTGTGCGCCGTGGGCGAATTCGGCCTGGACTACTACTTGCCCGAGCTCGACCGCGAGCGTCAGCAGCGGCTGTTTGAAGCACAACTGCAACTGGCGGTGGACTTCAACCTGCCTGCCCTACTGCACGTGCGGCGCAGCCATGCGGCGGTCATTGCCACCCTCAAGCGCTACAAACTGGCGCGTGGCGGCATCATCCATGCCTTTGCCGGCAGTTTCGAAGAGGCGCGCGAGTACCACAAGCTTGGCTTCAAGCTTGGCCTGGGCGGCGCGGCGACCTGGCCCCAGGCACTGCGCCTGCACAAGGTATTGCCACAGTTGCCACTGGACAGCCTGGTGCTGGAGACCGATTCACCCGACATGGCCCCGGCGATGTTCCCCGGCGTACGTAACAGCCCGGCGCATCTGCCACAGATCGCCGAAGCGCTTGCGCAGGTGATCGGGATCGAGGTGGAGCAGTTGGCGCAGATCAGTACGCGCAATGCCTGCGAGCTGTTCGGCTGGTAGGAACGGGCTTGCCCCGCGATCAATCACGAATCAGATAGGGTCAGGTCTACGGCCGCCGTGCGGCCGATCGCGGGCAAGTCCCGCGCCCACAGAATCTGTACAAGCGCGCTACTCCCACCTGGCAATAGCCTGGTAGTTCAAGACCACCACTCCCATTGGGCGAGCCGGAATTATTTCATCCGGTCAGCGCCCCATGGGCCGGCCAGATCATTACTATAGAGCCGCTGATAATAAGAATGAGTGGACCCCAAAACCGTGAAAATCCAGCCTCTTCCGCCGCTCAACAGCCTGCATGCGTTTGAGTCTGCAGCCCGTCACTTGAGCTTTACCCTTGCTGCCAAGGAATTGAACGTCACCCAGGGTGCAATCAGCCGTCAGGTTCGCCTGCTGGAGGACTACCTGGGCAAGGCCTTGTTCACTCGCACTACCCGCACCATGACCCTCACCCCCACCGGCGCTCAGTACTACGAAACGGTGCGTGAATGCATGCTGCACCTGGCCCGCGCCACCGGTGAGATACGCCAGTGGCAAGGCAACCAGCAAGTCACCGTGGCCACCAGTACCGCCATGGCTTCGCTGTGGTTGCTGCCCAAGGTGTCGGAATTCCAGAACGCCCATGAAGACATCGATCTGCGGATCATCGCCCACGACCATGTGAAGGATTATTCCAGGCTCGACAGTGATCTGGCGCTGTATTACTGCAACCCTCCGCCCAAGGACATGGCCGTGACGCCACTGTTCTCGGAAGAAATCTTCCTGGTGTGCAGCCCCGGCTATCTGGCCAGGCATCCGCAACTGAGCAGCATCGAGGGGTTGTCTGGCTGTACCTGGCTGTGGCTTGAAGACTCCCAGCGCGACTGGGTAGGTTGGCCCGAGTGGTTCAAGCGCCTGGGGTACGAGCCCATGACGCCCAAGCATCGCGTCAACATCAACAGCTACAGCATGCTGATCCAGTCGGCGATCAGTGGGCAGGGCGTGGCGCTGGCCTGGGGCAACCTGGTGGACGATGCGTTGAGCACCGGGGCGCTGGTCAAACCCAACGATGTGGTGCTGCAGACTGACGCCAAGTTCTGCCTGCTGGAGTCCCCCACCGAACGTGGCCCTCGTGAAAGCGTGCGGCTGTTCCGGGATTGGTTGATGGCCCAGCCTTCGGTACAGAAATAGTCCGCCCAAAACACAAGACCGACAGCTGTAGGCTGTCGGTCTTGTGTTTTCCAGGCCAGGTTGAAGTCAGCTGGCTTTCTTCGCTGTCAGCCCCATATCAAGCCCCCCGCCGGCCAGCGATCCAGCCACCGGCGTGATGCCTTGCGGAAGAATCCCGGGGACAGGCAGGCGCCCACCCGGCGGTGTATCAAGCAGCCCATCAGCCATCTCCTGGCGCAAGCTGCGCATCAGTGTGTAACTGATCAGCAGGATGAACCCCGCAATCGGCAAGCCCGCCGCGATACTCGCCATCTGAATCGCCTTGAGCCCGCCTGCCATCAGCAGGGCCGTTGCGATGGCACCCTCCAGGATGCACCAGAGCAGACGGATACTTTGCGGCGGGTTGGCACTGCCCATGGAGTTCAATGTACACAGAACCTGGGTGCCGGAGTCGGCCGAGGTGATGAAGTACGTCGCCAGCAGAATACAGACCAGCACGCTCAACACCTTGCCCAACGTACCTGCGTCGATCTTGTGCAGCAGGGTGAACATGGCAGCGGTGGTTTCCTGTTTGGTCGCCAGCAATACCGTACCGCCTTCGAACTTGGCCTTGTCACCCTGCAGTTCACCGCTGGCTACCAGTTGTTCATGGTGCTGGCGGTCGACCTGCTCGGTCTTGAGTGCAGCCCCACCGAACACCGACATCCAGATAATGGTCACCAGGGTCGGTACCAATAGCGCGCCGGCAATCAGCTCGCGAATGGTACGGCCCTTGGAGATCCGGGCGATGAACAGGCCCACGAACGGCCCCCAGGTCATCCACCACGGCCAGTAGAAGGCCGTCCACCAGTTCTGCCAGCCGCTGTCCTTCTGAGTATCGCTCCAGAAGCTCAAACCGACGATGTGCTGGGCATAGTCACCGGTGCTTTCCAGCATCAGGTTGAGAATGTAGCGGGTCGGCCCCAGCAGCAGGATCAACACCACCAGCACCACCGACAGCAGCATGTTCCATTCCGACAGGCGCTTCATGCCCCGCGACACACCAGCCATCACCGATACGGTGGTCACCAGAGTAATGAGCACGATCAGGGTGATTTGCACCCCCAGGCTGATAGGCAGGTCGAACACCTGGCTCAATCCGGTATTCATCTGCACCACACCCAAGCCCAGCGACTGGGAAACACCGAATGCGGTGATCACTACTGCAACGATGTCGACTACATGACCAATAGGCCCGTAGATGCGCTCACCGATCAGCGGGTAGAGGATCGAGCGCATGCTCAGCGGCAGGCCCTTGCGGTAGGCAAAATACGCCAGGCCAAGCCCCACGATGGTAAAGATTGCCCACGGATGAAGGCCCCAGTGGAACAACGTGATGCGCATGGCGGTAGTCGCCGCTTCGTCGGTGAGGCCCGTGGCGAAGGGGTTGCCCGCGTAATGCCACATGGGCTCTGCAACCGACCAGAAAATCAACCCGATGCCCATGCCACCACTGAACAACATGGCGATCCAGGAGCCGAAGCTGAACTCGGGCTTGTCGTCGTCACGCCCTAACTTGATGTGCCCGAACTTGCTGCACATGAGGTAAAACAGCAGCCCCAGCACGCCGGTGACCGAGATCAGGTAGAACCATTTGAAGTTCTGCAGGATGAAGTCGGAGGCATGTTGAAAGGCAGCGGCGGCGTGTTCTGCGAACAGGGCGCAAAACAGCACGAAGAGTACTACGGCCAGCAACGACCATATCGTCACGGTGGGATTGAGGCCTTTGAGCAGGCCAGATTCGGCACGCATTGGTTATCCCCTATTGTTTTTGTTCAAGGGTTTTATTTCACGGCTGGGTAGAACCGCTGCCACAGGCAGGTGCCAGATCCATGGCGGCGGTCTTCCCGTAGGCCCAAGGCGCGGCACGCTCCCTTGGGCCCTAACAAAATGGGAGAACTACCGGCACTTCGACAAACTATTTCTTGTCATCAATTAATTACCAAAAATCATTAATCTGAAAAGTCTCGATATTGACCATTCATCAACTATTCCTCCGCCATTCCCGTCACCCTCGAATAAATCATTAATGATAAAAACTGATAAATCGAACTGAAATAAATCGTTTGTCGAGCCCTCCTTCTCTTGCTGAAACTGGCGCCAGGCATCAAGGCATTGCCTGCCGTGCATCTAACAAGAGAAAACAAAAATGACCGTATCGACTGATTCCCGCCTTATTCCCGTCCACGCCCTGGAAACCGTTCTGGCGCCTATCCATGAAGCCCATGGCCTGACCAACGAGTTCTATACCGACCAGCGCTATTTCCAGCTCGAGCGCGATGAAGTACTGGGGCGCAACTGGGCCTGTATCGGTTTTGCCAGCGACCTGCCAACCAACAGCTACGTAAAGCCTGTGGACTTCATGGGCCTGCCGCTGCTGATGATGCGCAACCGTGAAGGTCTGGTGCAGGTGTTCCATAACGTCTGCAGCCACCGCGGCGTGAAATTGGTGCAACAGGCGGGTGAAGTGCAGGGGGTGATCCGCTGCCCCTACCACTCCTGGACCTACGACTTGAACGGTGGCCTTAAAGGCACACCGCACGTCGGCGGAATCAATCAGCACAAAGACGAGCGTTTTGCCTGCGAGAAACATGGCCTGAAAGCACTGCGCACCACGATCTGGATGGACATGGTGTTCATCAACCTGTCGGGCGACGCGCCAGCCCTTGAAGAGCAACTCAAGCCGCTGACAGAGCGCTGGACCCAGTTCCTGGGCACCGATGGCATGAGCCTGTTGCGCCGTGAAGCCAACAGCGGCGCCATGAGCATCGAGGTCAACTGCAATTGGAAACTGGCGGTCGAGAACTACTGCGAGGCCTACCACTTGCCATGGGTACATCCGAGCCTGAACAGCTACTCGCGCCTGGAAGACCACTACAACATCATGTTCGAGGAATTTGCCGGCCAGGGCAGCCACGCCTACAACCTCTCGGCCGTTGCCGGTACCCATTTGCCAATCTTCCCCTCCTGGCCACAAGACCGCCTGCGCACTGCCGAGTACGTGGCATTCTTCCCCAACGTGCTGCTGGGCATCCAGGCCGACCATGCCTTCGCCATGATGCTGGAGCCTGTGGCGCCCGGTAAAACCATTGAGCACCTGCGCCTGTTTTATGTGGGTGATGAAGCGCTCGACAGCCACTACGACGCCTCGCGCAAAGCAGTGATGGAGTCCTGGCGCGTGGTGTTCGCCGAAGACATCGCTTCGGTCGAAGGCATGCAGAAAGGCCGCCTGTCCCCTGGCTACAGCGGTGGGGCGTTCTCGCCCGAAATGGACCTGCCAACCCACTACTTCCACAAGTGGGCTGCCCGTCAGTTGCTCGACTGCGCACAGCGCGCCTGAGGTGATCACCATGCATTCGATATCCCCGCACTGGCTGAACTTCATCGACGGCCAATGGACCGACAGCGAGCAGCACCTGACCATCCACAACCCTGGCACCGCCGACCCTGTGGCGACCATCGCCCAGGCCAGCGTGACCGACGCCGAACGCGCCCTGCAGGCCGCCCGGCGCTGTGCCGACAGCAGCGCGCTGACCCGTGTTCGTCCTGCGCAACGGGTGACCTGGTTGCTTGAAATTGCCGCGCAGATTCGTGCGCTCACCGAAGAAGGCGCCTGGGTACTGTGCCAGGAAAACGGCAAGAGCTTGCGCGATGCCCGTGACGAGTTCGTCGAGGCCGCGCGCTACTTCGAGTACTACGCCGGCATGGCCGACAAGATCGAGGGCAAGTCGATTCCCCTGGGCGACGGCTACATGGACTTCACCGTCTACGACCCCATGGGCGTGTCGCTGCAGATCGTGCCGTGGAACTTCCCGGTGTCGATCTGCGCCCGCTCCCTGGCCCCTGCCCTGGCGGCAGGCAACGCGGTAGTGATCAAGTCGCCGGAACTCTCGCCACTGGGGCTTTGCGTGCTGATGCAGGCCATCGAGCGCGCCGGCCTGCCACAGGGTGCGGTCAACCTGATCTGCGGCCGTGGCCGGGAAGTGGGTGCCTACCTGGCCGGGCATCGCGACGTCGATCAAATTGTCTTCACCGGCTCCGTCGGCACCGGCCAGAGCATCCTGCGCACTGCCGCCGAACACGCCATTCCAAGTGTGATGGAGCTGGGCGGCAAATCGGCCGCGCTGGTGTTCCCGGATGCCGATCGCGAGCAACTGATCAACAGCGTGAAAAGCGGCATCTTCTTCAACGCCGGCCAGGTGTGCTCAGCCATGTCGCGCCTGCTGGTGCATCGCTCGGTCTACGACGACGTCGTCGCTGATGTCGTGGCGATGGCTGAGGGGTTGAGCGTCGGCCTGGGCCAGGACAACCCGGACCATACACCGGTGATCTCCGCCGGCCAGCTCGAGGGTATCGAGGCCCTGTGCCGACGTGCCCAACAGGAAGGCGCGGTTGTCGCGACCGGCGGCGAGGCGATCTCTGGCTTGCGCGGGCACTACATGGCGCCGACGGTACTGCGCGATGTAACCCCGGACATGGAAATTGCCCAGACCGAAGTGTTCGGCCCGGTACTGGCAGTGATCCCGTTCGACAGCGAAGACGAAGCCGTTGCCATTGCCAACGGCACCGTGTTCGGACTGGTGGCCGGTGTGTTCACCCAGGACCTCAATCGCGCCCTGCGCTGCGCACGGCGCCTGTGCGCAGGGCAAGTGTTCGTCAACGAATGGTATGCCGGTGGCATCGAAACGCCGTTTGGCGGTGTCGGGCTCTCGGGATTCGGAAGGGAAAAAGGCCAGGAGGCGCTCTACAGCTACGTCAGGACCAAAAACCTGGCCGTGCGTATCAAGGGCGAGTGAGGAGGTAGTGCGATGAAAACCTGGCTCTGCATCATCTGTGGCCTGATCTACGACGAGGCCAAAGGCTGGCCCGACGACGGCATTGCCCCCGGCACCCGCTGGGAGGATGTGCCCGAAGACTGGCTGTGCCCTGAGTGCAAGGTCGGCAAGGCCGACTTTGAAATGATCGAACTCAGCACCCCGATTGCAGCCGTGACGGCGGCGCCGGTCATTCAGGCCCAGCCTGTGGCCGCAGCCCGCCCGGCACAACCGGTAGTCATCATCGGCAGCGGCCATGCCGGCTACGGCCTGGCACAAGCCCTGCGCAAGGCCGACCCGCAGTTGGAGATTCGCGTACTGACCCAAGAATCGGGGCATATCTACTCCAAGCCTGCCTTGTCGATCGCCCTGGCACAGGGGCGCACTGCCGCCGCCCTGGCCACCGAAAGCCCGCTGGCCATCGAGCAGCGACTGGGTATTCGTATCTATACCGGCTGCAGGGTCGAACGTATCGACGCCCAGGCGCGACGCCTGTACACCAGCCTCGGCGAAATGGAGTACGGCCAACTGGTGCTGGCCAGTGGTGCCTCTGCCGTGCGGTTGCCCATCGAGGGCTGCGCCGAGGCACTGCTCAGCGTCAACAACCTGCAGGATTACCAGGCATTCCGCCAACGCCTTGAAGGTGTACGCAGCGTGGCCATTCTTGGCGACGGGTTGATTGGCTGCGAGTTCGCCAACGACCTGGCAAGCAATGGCTATCAGGTGCGGGTGATCGGCCTGGGTGCCTGGCCCATGGAGCGCCTGCTGCCCGAGGCTGCCGGCCAGCACTTGCAGCAGGCACTGTCGGGGGTGGGCGTGCAGTGGAACCTGCGCACTACCTTGCAGCGCATCGAGCGCAACAGCGATGGCTACCAATTGACCCTGGCCGACGGTCAAGTCGTCGGTGCTGACCTGGTGCTCAGTGCAGTGGGCCTGCGTCCCAATCTTGAGCTGGCGCTGGAAGCCGGCCTGGACTGCGGCCGCGGGATCAAGGTCGATGCACAACTACAGACTTCGCAACCGGGCATCTACGCCCTGGGCGACTGCGTCGAGATCAACGGCCAGTTGTTGCCCTACCTGGCCCCGATCAACGAAGGCATTCGTGCCCTGGGCAAGACCTTGCTGGGCCAACCGACCGCTGCCCACTACCCCCTGGCGCCGGTGACCGTGAAAACCCCGGTCGCCCCCTTGTGCCTGCTGCCCCCCCCGGGTGGCTGCGAAGGCCAATGGCGCTGCGATGCAACCAGCGATGGCTTGAGTGCGGCGTTCCACGACCACGCCGGTGCCCTGCGCGGGTTCGTGCTGCTCGGTCGTCAGGCACAACTGCAACGAAATACCTGGCTGCAAAGCTGCCAGGACACCCAACAAAATGTGGCCTGAGGCCAAACCATGAACAGTATCGTCAATCTGCCTCACGATGACCGCAGCTGCGGCTGGTATGCCGCGCTGCCTGAACCGGCGCCAAGCAAACGCCTGAGTGGCGAACAGAACGCCGACTATGTGGTGATCGGCGCCGGCTTTGCCGGACTTTCCGCCGCGCGGCGCCTGGCCGAGCACCTGCCGCAGGCGCGCATCATTCTGGTAGATGCCCAGCGAATAGCCTACGGCGCTTCCGGGCGCAACTCGGGTTTTGTCATCGACCTGCCGCACAAATTCGCCCTCGAACATCCCGATCCACAGCACAAACAGCGCCTGCTGGGCCTGAACCGCTCAGCCATCGACCAACTGCAAACGTTGATCGGCCGTCACGGCATCGAATGCCAGTGGTCCCATGCGGGCAAATACCAGGGCGCGGTGGGAGAGCGTGGCCAGGGTTATCTGGATCACTTCGAAAAACTGATGGCCGACCTGGGCGAGCCCTATCGCGTGGTCGGGCGTGACGAACTGGCCGGCGTACTCGGTAGCCGCTACTACAGCCGCGCCATCTACACGCCCGGTTGCTTCCTGATGCAACCCGCCGCACTGGTACGTGGCCTGGGTGAGTCGCTACCTGGCAACGTCGAAGTGCTTGAAGAATCGCCGATCCGCACACTCCAGAAAGACCCCAGCGGCAAGTGGCTGCTGCGTGGCGACAACGGTCTGATCCGGAGCCCGCAGGTATTGCTGGGCACCAGCATCTTCACCCAGGAGTTCGGCTACCTGCGCAACCGACTCCTGCCGGTGATGACGTTCGCCAGTTGGACGCGCCCACTGAGCGACGCAGAAATGGCGACGGTTGGCGCCCAGGCCGACTGGGGCCTCACCCCTGCCGACCACGCCGGTACCACCGTACGCATGACCCAGGACCGGCGCCTGATCATCCGCAATACCTACAAGCACGTTCCTCGCTACGGTCGCAGCATCACCGATGCTAGCCGCAACAAGATTCGCGAGGACCATCGCAAGGCCTTCGAGGCGCGCTATCCGCAACTGGCCCAGGTGCCGTTCACCCATACCTGGGGCGGGGTCTATGCGATCTCGCGCAACTTCACCAACTACTTCGGCCAGCTCGATGACGGTGTTTACGCCACCGCCTGCGACAACGGCGTGGGCGCGGCCTGGGGCACCATTTCCGGCACGCTGCTGGCCGACATGGCGGTGGGTGCGGACTCCAGGCAATTGAGCGACATCCGCGCAGTGACCGGCATGCCCTCGCGCAATCCACCTGAGCCGTTCCTGGGCATGGGTGTGCGCACCCGGATCCGCTGGGCGGCGTTCAACAGCAGGAGCGAAGTATGAGCCGCGTACCCAGCGGCAAAGGCCCGGTGCGTCTGGTCGATCACCGGGACCTGGACTTTGTCCACCGGGGCGGCCCGCCTGGCGGCGCGTCGGTAGCGCGCGCCATCAGCAATGAAGTGTCGCCAAACCTGGGCATCGGCTTTGCCCGTTGGGAAGGCGCCGAAGTGGCCTGGACGGTGCTCTACGACGAAGTGATTTTTGTGATTGAAGGGTGCTTTGAACTCCGGGCCAACGGCGAGGTGCATCGCGTGTCGCCAGGCCAGGTGCTGTGGATTCCCGAAGGCACGGAGCTGGTGTATGCAGGCCACGCGCTGTTCGGTTATGTGGTGTACCCGGGCGACTGGAAACAGCGCCACGGCCTTGCCTGACTACCGACCACTACTGGTCTGGGGAACCCAATTGTTCGCACTATCCAAACGGTTCGGCACGATCTATGTCGCTGCCTTGTTGATGCAGCTGGGTTCCAGCCTGCTGATGACCTACCTGGCCCTGCGCCTGGATGCCTCTGGTGTGGCGCAGCTGTGGGGCGGTGCGCTGATGGCCGCCAACGCGCTGGGCATGGTGTTGGGAGCCCGCTCCGGTTATTGGCTGATTGGCCTGGTCGGCCATGCACGGGCCTTTGTGGTGAGCGCCGGGGTGATTGTTACCGCGGTGCTCACGCACCAGCTCAGTGATGGCTTGCCGCTGTGGCTTGCCCTGCGGTTCATCGTGGGTGCGGCAATGATGTGCCAGTTGATGGTCATCGAGAGCTGGCTCAACGACTGCGCACCGATCAGCCGGCGAGGTGGCGCCATGTCGCTGTACATGGTGGCCAGCTATGTCGGCATGATGCTCGGGCAACTGATGCTCAGCCTCGGGGATGGGCTGCACTCCCTGGCGTTGACGGGCGTGGCCATTGCCTTTGCCATTGGCTTGATTCCCGTGGCCCTGCACAACGGCACCCAGCCGAACAGCATCAGCCAGGCCCGAATCAAGCCGATGCTGTACCTGCGCAGGCTTCCTCAATCGTTGTTCACGATTCTTGCCTCGGGTTTGCTGAACGGTTGCCTGTACGGGCTGACGCCGATCTTTGCCGCGCAACTGGGCTTTACCCCGCCGCAGGTCGGGCAATTCATGGCCATCAGCATTGCCGCCGGGCTGCTGGCGCAACTGCCGCTGGGCAAACTGTCGGATCATTTTTCTCGCATCACCCTGATCCGCGCTACCGCTGCATTGCTGTGCATCGCCTACCTGCCGCTGGCCTTCGGGCTGGCATCGGGTCAGCTGTGGGTCATGTTGGCGGGGGCTGCGATCGGCTTCTTGCAGTTCTGTTTGTATCCACTGGGTGTGGCCCATGCCAACGACAACCTTGAGCCGGAACTGCGTGTATCGGTGGCCGGGGTGTTGCTGATGACCTTTGGCATCGGCGCGACCATCGGTCCACTGGTTGCGGGGGCAATGATGGAGCATTCAGGCCCGCAGGCGCTGTATGTGTTCAGCATTGGTGTGGCGGCAATGGTGGTGTGTTTTATCCGGGAGAAGAAACGCGATATGGGGGCGTCCCTGGTGGGCGTCCCGTAGCCGCTGGCACGGCTACGGGTATCGGTCAGGCCCCCGACTCGGGGTCGCTTGCCGGCACACCCGGTGAGCGCTGGTTTTCGTTGTTTTCGTCAAGCACCGGGTCTGTATCCGGATCCGGTGCCTTGTCGTGGTCATCCGGGATCTGCGGCTTTTCCTTCGCATTGTTCATCACACCCTCCAAGCAGTGGTCTTTCTACGAAGAGCCCTCCGCTGCGCGGCCGTTCCCGACATTCGATAAACGGCTGTCGTTGCAGGCTCATACGATCGTATGAGCACTGCACGCGCATTCTTAATGGCGTCTAATTGTCGCGTCCCTTGTGCCCCTTGAAACTGGCCGGCATCCACTTGCCAGGGGCTCACAATGAAACTAACGCTTACCCCTCCGTTGAAAGCCAGTCACTGGATGACGGCAACCAATCTGCTCGATAACCCGACCGTGCCGCTCAATGGCGACCACGAAGCTGATGTAGTCATCATTGGTGGCGGTTTTGTCGGGCTATGGACCGCCATGACAGTCAAGGAGCTTGAACCGGATGCCCGCGTCATGGTGCTTGAACAGCACGTGTGCGGCGGCGGCGCCTCTGGACGCAACGGCGGTTTTGTCATGTCCTGGTGGCCCAAAATCGGCACCCTGCGCGGCTTTTGCAACGAAGACCAAGCCTTGTTCCTGGGCAACAGTGCCGAGCATGCCATCACCGAACTCGGTGAGTTCTGCCAGCGCCATGGCATCGACGCCCATTTCCGCCAAAGTGGCTGGCTGTGGACCGCCACGACCGCGCAGCACATCGATACCTGGAACGGTACCCTGGCCGCCTGCGAGCGACTGGGAGTACGGCCGTTCGAGCGTGTCGACCCTCGCGAGTTGGCTCGACGCACCGGTTCAGCCGTACACCTGGCAGGCGTATTCGAGCGTAGCAATGCCACTGTGCAGCCCGCGTTGCTGGTGCAGGGCATGCGCCGCGTAGCGCTGAAAATGGGCGTGCAGATACATGAAGGCACTGGTGTGAGTGCAATTGAGCCTGGGCAACCGGTGCAGGTCAAAACCGCCCAGGCAAGCCTGCGCGCGCGCTCGGTTGTACTGGCCGTCAATGCCTGGGCTGCAACCCTGCCGGCGCTGGCGAAGCTGATCGTGCCGGTCAACAGCTCGATCGTGGCCACCGATGCCATACCGCAGCGCCTGGCCCAGATCGGCTGGATCGGCGGCGAAGCCATCACTGATTCGCAGTTGATGGTGGACTACTACCGCACCACCCACGACGGTCGCATTGCCTTTGGCAAAGGGACCGGCGCCTTGAGTTTTGCCTCGAAGATCGGTGCGGTTTTCAGCGAAGACGCTGCAAGCGTGGCATTGACCGAAGCGGACCTGCGCCGAACCTACCCCATGCTCGGCAACACGCGTATCGCCGCACAGTGGTCCGGCCCCATCGACCGCACCTACGACAGCCTGCCCGTGTTCGGGCGGCTGTGCGCCCAGGACAACATTCATTACGGCATCGGCTGGAGCGGCAATGGGGTCGGCCCAAGCCGGCTTGGCGGGCGCATCCTGGCCAGCTTGACCCTGGGCCGCAACGACGCCTGGAGCACCTGCCCGTTGGTGGAGCGCACCTGTCGCACTTTCCCGCCCGAACCTCTCCGCTACTGGGGCGGCTCTCTGGTACGCAATGCCGTGATGCGCAAAGAGCGCTCGGAGTTAGCCGGCACTGCACCCGCGGCGCTGGATCTGTTTCTGGCCCGCCTTGCGCCGGCCGGTCTCGAAGACAAAGCCTGAGGAGTTCAGCCATGTCGATCGTTCATATCGCTGCCACTGCCCCGCTCACCTTTGGTGAAGCCGTCACGCTCGGTAATACGCAACAGGAACCGCTGGCAAAGGCCCGCACAGCGGCACATCAACCCCTGCCTGATGCACGCGGCGCTACCGGTATCTGGGAATGCAGCCCTGGCAGTTTTCGTCGCCAGGTCGCCCAGGCCGAATACAGCTACATCGTCAGCGGCGCCGGTACCTTTACGCCGGATAACGGTGAGCCGGTGGCGTTTGCCGCTGGCGATGCGCTGTATTTTCCGGCCAATACCCACGGCACCTGGACCCTCCAGGAAAGTGTTCGCAAGACCTACGTGATTCTCGAGTGAGCCGCCAGCCGGCCACTGCCCCCACATAACAAGACGAGGTAACAACCAGTGGGTATACAACAACAAATAGAAGCGCCTTCGGGATTGAAGGCCCATGCACTTGGGCGAATGGAAACCATCGGTATCATCATCGGCACCAACATTGGCGCCGGTGTGCTCAGCATGGCCTTCGCCGCGCGCAAAGTGGGCTACATCCCCCTGCTGGCCTGCCTGGCGATCACATGCCTGTTCTGCATCATCACCATGTTGTACGTCGCCGAAACCTGCCTGCGCACCCGTGAAAACAAACAGCTCAGCGGCCTGTCGCGCAAATACCTGGGGCCCTTCGGCGGCTGGCTGATCTTTATTGCCGTAGCCGCCAACAGCTATGGCGCGCTGGTGGCCTACATGACCGGCAGCGGCAACATCCTCACCGATTTCTTCGGCCAGTTCGGGTTGAGCCGGCAGATGGGCAGCCTGATCTTCTTCGTGCCCTCGGCGCTGGTGCTGTACCTGGGCCTCAAGGCACTGGGTGTGGCGGAAAAACTGATCAGTGCCGGAATGGTGATGATCGTCTGCCTGCTGATCGGCGCTACGGTCATCCATGAAGACTCCCAACTGGTACACCTGTGGCAGAGCCAGTGGCAGTACGTGGTGCCGGTGTTCAACCTGGCGGTCTTCGTGTTTGGTGCGCAGTTCCTGGTGCCGGAACTGGTGCGCGGCAACCTTGATACACCCCAGCGCCTGCCGCGCCTGATCATCGGCGGCATGGTGTTGACCTTCGTGCTGGTGGCTGCGATTCCGGCTTCGGTAATTGCCCTGGTGGGCACCGAAAACCTCAGCGAAGTAGCCACCCTCAGTTGGGGACGTTCGCTGGGCCAATGGGCCTACTATGTAGCCAACACTTTCGCCCTGCTGGCCATGCTGACGTCGTACTGGGGCCTGGGTGGATGCCTGTTCACCAATATCTTCGACCACTTCCGCCTCGGTGATGAGAGCCAGCGCGGCAAGCGTCTGCTGGTATTGGCAGTGGTGGCGATACCACCGTTCATTCTCGCGTACTCGGGCATCAGCGGCTTCGTCAATGCACTGTATTTTGCCGGCACCTTCGGTGGCGTGCTGATGGGCATCATCCCGGTGTTGCTACTCAATGCGGCCCGCAAACACGGCGACAAGACGCCCGCGTTCACCTGTGGCTGGTATGCTCATCCATTGATCCAGATCGGCATCATCCTGATATTTGCCTCCAGTGGCGTATACGCCGTGTTGTCAGCCATGGGCATGCTACCCGCCAGTTGGTGATGACACGACAACAGGCCAGGATGAGCCCGGACACCCGCCTGACCCAATGGAGTCGCCCGCGCATGTCACTGCACATTCGTGACTTGATCGCTCTTCCCGAACTTCGCTCACACTTGCTGAGCGGCACCGATGGTCTCGAACGTGAGGTGCGCTGGGCGCATGTGTGCGAACTGCCCGACCCCACCGAATGGCTGGGCGAGGGCGATGTGCTGATGACAACCGGCCTGGGGGTCCCCACCGACCCGCAGGCGCAGCGCGAGTATGTGCAGCGGCTTGCCGACGCTGGCCTGGCCGGCATGATGATCGGTGAGCATATGCAGGCACCCGACAACCTCGATGCGCTCACTGATCGTGCACAACAGCTTGGTTTCGCCGTCATCCTCACCGAATACGGCGTCCCCTTCGCGGCGGTGACGCGCGCCATCATCGACGCCAATCAGAAAGAGGAATACCAGCGCCGCAGCGCGCTGGCACGGGTGTACGAGAGTGCCCGCCTGAGCATTTCCGGACTGAGCCTGGCGGCATTGGTACAGCGCCTGGAATCGGACATTCAATGCCGTCTGCATGTACTGCTGTCTGTAACGCTGCAGCCTTGGGATGAGCAACTGGCCCCATTGCCCGACACGGTGCGAACAGCGCTGCTCGCCAGCCGACGCAGGCAGGGGGAGCAACAACCCATGCTGCGTCGCCACACCCTGCCAGACGGTGAGGCACTGACCATTGAACTGCATACCGAGCAGGACTGCCTGCTGGTGGTGACCGGTGAGGGTTTGCCCGACTATGGGCTGCTGCACCATCTGACTGCGGTGCTCGGCCTGGAAGTTCAGCGGCGCCAGGCAGAGCGCGAACGACGCTTGCGCCTTGGGTCGGAATTGATCGATGACTTGCTGCAACAGCGCCTGAGTCTCGAACAAGTCACCCAACGCTTGCAGGATCAACTACCTGGCCTGGCCCTTGAGCAGGCGGTATTCAGCATTGCCCGGGGGCCGGGGTTGCGCAGCAGTCCCGAAACGCTCTTGCGGCTGCTCAACGATCGCTTGCTGGCGCGCAGCCAGGGTGACGAACTCATCCTGCTGCATGCCGATGGCCTGCAATCGACACTGGTCGAACAGCTTGACCTGAGCCTTGGTTCAAGCGCCCCCCTCCACACCGTACAGCGCAGTGCCGAGGCGTTGCGCGAAGCTCTGCTGGCCTGCGCCCACACCCACGCGCAGCGTAGGGTATGCCGCTATGCAGAGCTTGAAACCGACACGCCCTGGCTTCCCCGCACCCCGGATGAAGCTCTTCGCGCTTTCCGCTCGGTGCTGGGTGCCCTCCATGCCTATGACCAGGCACAAGGCACTTCACTGCTGCACACCTTGCAAGTGTTCCTGGAAGAGAATCGCTCGTGGCTGCAGGCTGCAAAGCGCCTGCATGTACACAAACAAACCCTGGTGTACCGCATACGCCGCATCGAAGCGATCAGTGGACGCTCAATGGACAACACGGGCGATGTCGCCACCTTGTGGTTTGCCCTGCAAAGCCGCTGGGTGGCCGTAGGCGCGAGCTTGCCCCGCGATGCGCTGTAGCGTGGCCCCATCAATCAGAGGGTGGTGGGTTGGCCGTTACGGTCGAGTTCGAACACCTTGTTGTGCTGCAAGCGCTCCTTGAGCCAGCGCTGGGCCTTGTCCAGCGGCCGCTGGCGGGCCCAGAGCATGTCTACACCCACGTGCCAGTCGGTATATGGGTAGGCCGTCAGTTGCAGCTCCACCAACTCACCCCGCGCCAGCTCGCGCTGTATCAATTGGCGCGGCAGGGTTGTCCAGCCAAGGCCGGCACGGACCATTTCAAGCAACGCCAGGTAACTTTCCGCCTGCCACAGTTGGGTCGAGCGCAGGTACTCGCTGCTGGGCAGTTTGCTGGCATGGGCGCTGAACGCCAGGCGCCGGTGCACGTGCAAGTCGTCAAAGGTCACCGTAGCCATCTGCGCCAGCGGGTGCGCCGGGTGGCAGACGTGTAGCATGATCAACTTGCCCAGTTGCTGGAACGCCAGTTCCTTCGGGTACCCCGGCTGCGAGAAGGCAATGCCCAGCACGGCCTCGCCTCGGGCCACCAATTCGCTGACATCGCCATGCACCGGGTGGCGGATGATCAGGTCGACAAAGGGGAAGGCCTGTTCGAAATCCTTGAGCACCGGCATGACCGGGCCATACGGCGTTTCAATCGCAAGCGTCAGGCTCGGCTCCACCGTTTCCGACAGGCAATCGGCATGCGCCTCCAGGGCCAGGCAACGCTCCAGTACCGCCTCGGCCTGGATCAGCAGCTTCTGCCCGCTGGCCGTCAGTGTCGGGCTGCGGCTGGCGCGGTCGAACAACTCGACCCCAAGGTCTGCCTCCAGGTTGGCAATGGCCGCGCTGATCGTTGATTGCGTCTTGCCCAGCTTGCGCCCGGCCGCAGAGAACGAGCCGCTTTTTACTGCCTGGGTGAACATCAGCAATTGATCCAGTGAAAAGCGCAACGTGCCTGCTCCTGAGCCTTGGGTGAACCCTTCGGTGCGAATCCTGCAACGCAATCGGAGCGATGTGCAAGTACGCCACCCATCGACCAGGCCGATAGTTACTAACTTGTTTCATCGCTCACGACGTTCAACTATAGCCCCGACGTCAGCAGTTCCTGTCAACAACAAAAAAGCCGCACCTTCAGGAGACACACGACATGAGCACTAAACGGGTTCATCCGGTGGACGAGGTTTTGCCCCTGCGACAGTTGTTCACCTTCGGCCTGCAGCACGTGCTGGTGATGTACGCCGGTGCCGTGGCGGTGCCGCTGATTCTGGGCAGTGCGTTGGGACTGACATCTGCCCAGATCGTCACCCTGATCAACGCCAACCTGCTGACCTCGGGTATAGCGACGTTGATCCAGACCCTGGGCTTCTGGAAATTCGGTGCCCGCTTGCCGTTGATCCAGGGCTGCTCGTTCATCGCCCTGGCGCCGATGATCATGATCGGCAAGGAGTTCGGGCTCAGCCAGATATTTGGTGCGGTGATTGCGGCAGGCGCCATCACCATTGCCCTGGCGCCGGTGTTCAGCCGCTTGCTGCGCTTCTTTCCCCCAGTGGTCATCGGCAGCCTGATTACCATCATCGGCATCTCGCTGATGCCGGCGGCGGCCATCTGGCTGGGCGGCGGTAACCCGGGCGCCGAAGACTTCGGCAAGCCCGCCAACTTGCTGCTGGGGCTGGCGACGGTCAGCGTGACGCTGGTGATCTACGCCAAGTTTTCGGGCTTTATCGGCAACCTCAGCGTGCTCATCGGCCTGTTCGCAGGAAGCCTGATTGCCGCAGCCTTCGGCATGACCAACTTCAGCCGCGTGGGCGATGCGGCCTGGTTCGAACTGAGCCCGCCAATGGCCTTTGGTGTGCCTGAGTTCTCGCTGGTGCCGATCATGATCATGACCCTGGCGATGCTGGTGATCATGGCCGAGACCACCGGCAACTGCCTGGCCATCGGCAAGCTGACCGGCAAACCGACCACCCAGCAAACCCTGGGCAATGCGTTCCGTGCCGATGGTTTGTCGACCATGCTGGGCGGTGTGTTCAACAGTTTCCCGTACAACGCCTTTACCCAGAACACCGGCCTGATCGCGCTTTCCAACGTGAGGAGCCGGTTCGTGGTCGCTGCTGCGGGCGCGATCATGGTGCTGATGGGCCTGTTCCCCAAGCTCGGAGCCCTGATCGCCGCCGTGCCCACCCCGGTGCTGGGCGGGTGCGCCATCGTGATGTTCGGCATGACCACCGTGGCCGGTATCCAGGAGCTGTCACGGGTGAAGTTCGAGGGCACCCGCAACGGCATCATCGTGGCAGTGTCGGTCAGCGTCGGCGTGCTGCCGATGTCGTTCCCTGCCCTGTTCGAACACGCCCATGGCGCGCTCAAGCTGATTCTTGAAAGCGGCATTTTCCTCGGTGCGATCACCGCCATCGTGCTCAACGTTTTGCTCAATAACGAAAAGAACGCCAGCGACGGCATCGCCGCCGAACTGGCTGAGTGAAGTACCCCCTTTTGACTGCCCAGGAGTTACCCATGACCCAATTCACTCAACTCACCCCTGCCGGCGTATCCGAGCTCGACCTGCTGTTGCTGCGCCGCAGCATTGCCCTGTCCACTGCCTCCCGGGAGCGGGGGCGCCACCCGTTTGCCGCGCTGGTCGCCGATCGTGACGGCAATATCATCGCCGAGGCCGGCAACAACTCCATGCCGCCTGAGGGTGATCCGACCCAGCACGCCGAATTGGTAGCGGCGGCAATGGCGGCGAAAAAACGGTCGCCCGAGGCCTTGGCCGACTGCACCCTGTACACCAGCGCCGAGCCTTGCTGCATGTGCGCCGGGGCGGTGTACTGGACCGGCATTGGCCGCGTGGTCTACGCGTTGTCGGAGCATGCGCTGCTGGGGCTGACGGGGGATCACCCGGAGAACCCGACCTTCTCGTTGCCGTGCCGCGAAGTGTTCGCCAAGGGCCAGCGCAAAGTCAGCGTGGAAGGGCCGATGCTGGAGAATGAGGCGGCTGAATCGCACCAGGGGTTCTGGTCATGAACGGCGGCATTTCCATCCATGTGGTGGATGTAGCCAGTGGGCGGGTAGCCGAAGGGTTGCAGGTTCGCCTGGAGCGACTGGACGGTAGTCGGCGGGAGCTTGTGTGTGAAGGCCGGGTTGGGGGAAATGGACTATTGCCGGGGCTTGATGCGTGTAAAGCGCAGTGCTCGGCTGGCGTCTACGAAGCGAGCTTGCAGGTAGCGGCGTTTTATCGCGCTCAGGGTTTGGCCCTGCCGGCCGTGCCGTTTCTGGATGAGCTGGTGTACCGGTTTGGGGTGGGGGATACGGCACAGCATTATCACCTGCCGTTCAAGTTGACGGCCTGGGGGGTGTCCTGCTTCAGGGGCGGGGCCTGACACTGCGAAAGTTGGGCGAAACGCGTTACTGGATCACTTACAGTGCAGCAGGACGCCCTGAATGACTCTCCAGCTGACAGCATCAGCATGGAAAGCGCAGGGCCATACTGTTAGAGAGCTCTCACCTTTTTCAGTTTTCGGGTACCAAGAATCCCTCTTGTGCGACGTACCTCGTCAGCGTCATAAAATTCTTGATCATGGCGGCTGGGGGAGGCGCAGGCTGCGACACCACTAAGCACCACGCCTTGCGAGTGAAGGTAGTCCAGCATCCCTAAGAAATGAGAGAACTCGGGCTGATAGTGACCGCTTTTGTTAGTGACCCCGATGAGTTGTCCAAGGCGGATGGCGATTTCGCCGGCACTGTTGACAGGCGCACCAAAAAGAAAAGAAGAGTGGTGGAAGGCATGCACTTTGTGCGAATGAGCGTAGATGTTATTGGCGGGGTCGCGAACGTAAATTCCCCAGCCAGGGCCCTCGGCATTTGTTTGCATAGTACCGGTATGAAACAGTTCGCCGAGCGAATTGTAGAAGACACCGTTTTTTATATGCAGTTGCTTTTCGCCTCTTTTATGCCGATCGAGGTATTTCACATTATTGAAAAAGCGCAAGAACAGTTCCTGGGTCTTGCCATCTGATATAAGTTTGGGGAGGTAGTGGTTACGCACCCATTCAATATAATCCCAGTCGTTATGATTCTCTTGGACGGCATCGGTCTTCTTCCAACACTCGAAGGGGTCACTCGGGTCACGTCGTAAGGCAAAATGATCCTTGATCAGCGCCTCCTGCCAATAGTCGGGACGCAGGGTACGTGTCTGACTATTTGCGCCCTTGAAGAGGATGGGAATGGCCTCCTTGACGCGCCCCCAACCTCTCTTTGTAGCATACGGGCTGTCCCAGGTTACGCGTTGGTTGACAAGGTGCTCTACCCGGATGATCGCCTCATAATGTAACTCTATAACCGCGGACACCTTATGGTTTTGAGGTTTTTTATATAAAAACCCCAAGCACGCGTTGACGATGTCCATCAAGCTCTGAATTTCTTTTCTTACCGAACGGTAGGATGTTCGATGGTAGTTCAGGAGTAACTGGTCAATTTGTGTCAGCTCGCGGTTGCCCCGTCGCTCGACAAAACTGGTCGCCTCCATGAAGTCTTCTACTGTATGCATCGCTGAACGCCCCATTGAATAGTGTTAACTGCAACTGCAACTGCAATCTCCTGAGTCCGCCAACGCCCTACTCGAACGGCCTGCCGACCTATAAACGCGTCAGCCAATACGTTAGAACAGTGGCACCGGGTGTTGATCAGGGTGTTCACGATCGTAACAGTGCTAGACAGGGACGTATTTAGGAAGTTTCCGAGACAGGGGGCCGCGCGATAAGGCATCTTGTTGCGGGGTATTCAGCCATGACGCCTGCGGGTTGTTGAACGGCTGTCTGTATGGACTCACGCCGATCTTCGCCACGCAGCTGGGCTTTACCCCGGCGCAGGTCGGGCAGTTCATGGCCATCAACATTGCGGCGGGGCTGCTGGCGCAGTTGCCGGGGCTTGAGGCTGTATCACCAGCGCAGTAGCTTCGGACCCAGGGCTGCACCCAGCAAGGTTGGAACCAGCATTCCCAGCACGTACCACACCCCCCAGAACGGCACTTCCATTTCCGGGCAATGCAACGAGTAGGCAACCGTTGCTGTCGCCCCTGCGAGCAGGCCTGCGGCGGCCCCCGCCTGGCGCAGGCGGGTCGGGGCCAGCCCGCGCACCGCCCAGAACACGCCGATAAAGGTTGGTATCGACAACAGGCCAATGTTCAACGCACAGGTGCGCCAGGTGCGACCAAGGACCATGTCGACCCGGGCATCCACCGGCACGCCCACCAGCGCCAGCGCGCCACCCAGCCACACCAGCAGCAACGGCAAGCCCAATGCCACCCAGGCCGCCCCACCGGCCACCCCCGGCCGCGCCAAGCGTGTCGACAGCCACAGCGCCAGCGGCGCCAGGCTGCCCGGCAGTGCCAGCTTGGCCCAGAACAGCGGCGTGGCGGCCACTTCGGCAAGGTCCGCGCGCACGCCGTACACCACCATCACCAGCAACAGCCCAGCCAGCCCGCCGCCCAGCAACGCCGCGGCAAAGCGCCGGGCCAGGGCATGCCGGTCCACCGCCGTTTCGGCGTTGGCCAGCAGCGAAATCAGTTCATCGGTCTTCATCGCTTCGCTTTCCTCGAATAATGCTCGCCAGGGCCTTGAGCCCACGGTGGATGCCCACCTTTACTGCCGACGCCGACAGCCCGGTCAGTTGCGCGGTCTCTTCCACCGACATGCCCTCAAGTTTCACGTGAACAATCGGCAGGCGCTGCCGCTCGGGCAGCAGCTGCAACAAACGGGCGAGATCGCGCCCGGCCTGGCCCGGCTCGTGGTCTTCAGCGGCGAACAGTTCATCGTCGTCTTCCAGCGGTTGCTGCAACGCCTCGCGACGGGCGTAGGCGCGAAAATGATCGGCCAGCTTGTAGCGCGCAATGGCCTGCACCCAGGCGGTCAGCGGTTGGTCGGCGCGGTAGGTGTGACGGGCGTTGTGTACCGCCAGCAACACCTCCTGCAACAGGTCCTCGACCTCGCTGGGACGCTGCGCCAGGCGTCGGAGCAGGTAGCTGCGCAGGTGCGTCCCAAGGGCCGTGAGAAATTCACGGTAGGCCGCCGCATCACCGTCCATGCCGCGCAGCAACAGCGCCTGCAACAGCGCTTCACGCGTGCTCAACATGTCCTGAGAGGTAGTTCGTTGCATCGCCCGCCTTGGTTACATCCCGGATGAAATTTTCTCGGGTCCCGCCCCTGCCGCGAGCGCGCCTTCAGCCAGTCAAGCCGTCGACCCTACCTCAACAGGCTAGGGCCCCGTAAGAAAAATCTCAAAAAAATCCACGGCGCTGTAACCGAACGCTGAAACCCAACGAACTACTTCACGAGCCGCCAGTGTGACGCTGCGGCCACCCCACTTTTTGGAGAGACACCATGAAAACCTTCGCACTCGCTACCGCTGCCCTTACCCTGGCCTCCATCGTCGGGACTGCCCAGGCCGACGACATGAAAGCCAGTGGCGCCACCCTGGAGAAATGCTACGGCGTCGCCATGGCCGGCAAGAACGACTGCAAGGCCGGGGCTGGCACCACCTGTGCCGGCAGCTCGAAGAAAGACTACGACGCCATGGCCTGGAAGAACGTGCCGGCCGGCACCTGCACCTCGATCAAGACGCCCAACGGCATGGGTTCGCTGACCCCGCTCAAGTCCTGACCAAAGGCCGCCGACCATGACGACTTCCCTTGACCTTGGCGCAGGGCTGAGCCTGAAGGCCGAACATTACGCCCAGGCCCTGGCCTGCACTGCCGATGGCCTGTGGTTTGAAGTCCATCCGGAAAACTACATGGTCGGCGGCGCCCGCCTCGCCTGGCTGGAACGGGTGGCGGCGCGCCACCCGGTGTCGCTGCATGGGGTGTCGTTGTCCCTGGCAGCGGCCGCCCCGCCAGACCCGGCGCACCTGCAGCGCTTGCGCACGCTGATCGAGCGGGTGCAGCCGGTGCTGGTGTCCGAACATCTGGCCTGGTCGACCTGGCGCAGCCACTACCAACCCGACCTGCTGCCGTTCCCGCGCAACGACGAGGCGCTGGCGCGCATCATCGACAACATCCAGCGCAGCCAGGACGCCATTGGCCGACAGATCGCCATCGAGAATCCCAGCCATTACCTGCGCCTGGAGGGCCACGACTGGGACGAAATCGACTTCCTGACCGAACTCACCCAGCGCAGTGGCTGTGCCCTGCTGCTCGACGTCAACAACGTACACGTCAGCGCCCACAACCTCGGGTTCGACGCAGGCGCCTTTATCGACCGCTTTCCGGCCGCGGCGATTGCGCAAATCCATCTGGCCGGACACAGCCTCGATGTTGGCGGCGAACTGCTCATCGACTCCCACGATGCCAGCGTTGCCGAGCCGGTGTGGGCCCTGTACCAGCGTCTGATCCAGCGCATCGGCCCACGCCCGACACTGATTGAGCGCGATGACCACGTTCCGGCATTCGACACGTTGCTGGGTGAGCGTGAGATCGCCCAGTCCCTTCTCAATCTACTGAAGGTGCGCACATGAAAATGTCCCTTGCCCAGTTCCAGGACGCCTTCACCGACGCCCTCTACCAGCGCCCGGCACCGCAATTGGCATCGCTTGTGGCACAGCCCGGCTTCGAGGTGTACCGCAACACAGTGCTCAAGGGCTGCGTGGATGCCATCTGCGACAACTTCCCTGCGGTCGAACGCCTGGTCGGCCACGACTGGCTCGCCGCCGTAGCCGCCATCTACGCCTGCCATGCGCCGCCCACCGACGCGCGCATGATGTTCTACGGCGGCGATTTTGCCGACTTTCTCGAAGCCTTCGAACCCGTCCGGCAACTGACCTACCTGCCCGACGTGGCGCGCCTGGATCGGTTGTGGCTGGAAACCTTCGCGGCGCCTCTCGAGCCGGGCCTGAGGCTGGATGAACTGACCGGCATGACCGCCTCCGACCTGGCCCGCTGCAGCCTGCGCCCCCGGGAAAACGTGCGCTGGCGCTGGTTCGCCGGCCAACCCATCTACAGCCTGTGGCACTGCAACCGCCAGGCACAAGCGCTGCCCGAGCCATTGCCGTGGCACGGTGAAGGCGCCTTGCTGGTGGGGAATGCCGACGGCGTCGCCTGGCAACCGCTGCAGATTGGCGAGTGCGCCTTCCTCGATGCCTGCGCCGCGGGCCAGGACCTGGAACACGCCTCGGATCATGCCCTGCATGTGCAAGCCGAGCTGGACTTCAACACCCTGCTCGGCCGCCTGCTGGCCGCCCAGGTATTCGCCCCCCTCATCCTGCCCGCCTGAAGGAGCCCACCATGGACCTTTATCATCCCTCCACTGCCAAGCACAGCGTGCGCGAGCACTGGAACCGCGTGGCCGATGGCCTGCAGCGTTTGCTTGGCGAGTCGTTGGTGTGCCTGGTGGCACGCATGGGTATTGCTGCGGTGTTCTTCCTGTCCGGGCGCACCAAGGTTGAAGGGCTGCTCGGCATTACCCCGAGCACCTATGAACTGTTCGAGACGGAATACGCCTTGCCGCTGGTATCGCCGCACCTGGCTGCGCACCTGGCCACCTACGCCGAGCACCTGTTCCCGCTGCTGCTGGTACTCGGGCTGTGTACCCGGCTTTCGGCGGCGGCATTGCTCGGCATGACGCTGGTGATCCAGGTGTTTGTTTATCCGGATGCCTGGCCTACGCACCTGTCGTGGGCGGGGTTGTTGTTGATGCTTGTGGCGCGGGGTGGCGGGGCCTGGTCGGTGGATCGGTTATTGAGGGTTCGCTGATTGTGGGGCAAGTCGAGACGTTGCCCCACCGCTCCCACCCGGCGACCGCTGCGCAGTCGATCGCAGCCTCGTTCCCCGGCAGCGGCTACAGACTGTCGGAGTAGCCGCTGGCCCCGCAGCGGTCGTGGATCAAGACATGCCCACCGGATGGAATGCCCGCCCGTTCATTGCCCTGCCAGCGCAGCCCGGCGACTCATCAACCGACGATAGCGCCGGGCGCGAAGCAGCGTCCCGCACTGCTCCTGCACCAAGGCCCACAACGGCGAAACGCTGGCAGGCGGTCGCTTGCCCTCTGCGAGCCTGCGCATATGCGCCTTGACCACCGCCATGTACGCCATCGCCGCAAAGGCCTTGCGCTTCCACTCGATCGGCGCCAGCGCTGCGCTGGCCTGTACCTGCCCGGCCTGCCAGCGCCGCGGCAGCGCCGGATCGACCGCCAGCGCCGTAGCGATCCCGGCCATGGCCACGCCACCCGCCAGCACCTGCTCCACCACCGGCAAGCGGCGAATGCCCCCGGTGACCATCACCGGCATGTGTGCACTAGCGGCAATCTCCTCGGCAAACTCGAGAAAGTACGCCTCGCGCGCCAAGGTGCGACCATCACGGGCACTGCCCTGCATCGCGGGTGCCTCGTAACTGCCACCCGACAGCTCCACCAGATCGACCTCCAGTTCATTGAGCCAGAGCACCACCTGACGGGCGTCACTGGGCTCGAAACCGCCGCGCTGGAAGTCAGCCGAGTTCAGCTTCACCGCCACGCAAAAACCTGGCGACACGTGTGCGCGCACCGCCTTGACCACCCCCAGCAACAACCGCGCGCGGTTCTCCAGCGCACCGCCCCAGCGATCCGTGCGCTGGTTGCTCAGCGGCGAAAGAAACTGGCTCAATAAATAACCGTGGGCGGCATGCACCTGCACCCCGCTGAACCCTGCCTGCTCGGCCAACGCCGCCGTGCGGGCGAAGCGCTGGATAAGCTCGGCGATCTGCGCCTCGTCCAATGGCTGGGGGACCGGGAACATCTTCGACAGCCCGCCCATGTCCAGCGCCACCGCCGACGGTGCCACGGTGGGCTGGCCCAGATTGGCCTGCATCTGCCGGCCAGGGTGGTTGATCTGCATCCAGAACTGCGCACCCTGGGAGCGCCCGATGCGCGCCCATTCTTCAAAACGCTGCAACGACTGCCCCTGCTCCAGCACCACCCCACCGGGCCCGGTCATGGCGCGGGCATCGACCATCACATTGCCGGTCAGCAGCAACCCCGCCCCGCCGTCGGCCCACGCCTGATACAGGCGGAACAATTCGTCAGAGGGCGTTTGGTCGGGGTTGGCGAGGTTCTCTTCCATCGCCGCCTTGGCAATGCGGTTGGGGATAACGGCGCCATTGGGCAGCGACAAAGACTGGAACGGTGACATGGGCACTCTCCGAAATGTTGAACACCGTGCGACGACGGGGGCTTTAACTCGGCAAAGCCTAAGGTTAAAGTCAACTTTAAGGTCAATAGCGGAGCCCGAAATAAATGAAAATCAGCGAACTCGCCCGGCGCAGCGGCATGGCCACCTCACGTATCCGCTTCTACGAAGCCAGCGGCCTGATCAGCGCCCGGCGCCTGGGCAATGGCTACCGCGACTACAGCGAACACACCCTGCATACCCTGGAAATCATCAGCTGCGGCCAGCAGGCAGGCTTTACCCTGGATGAAATGCTCAAACTGATGCCCGACCCCGCCCAGGGCGAGAGCAAACACGAGCAGTTGCTTGAAAGCCTGCGGCGCAAGGTGGTCGAGATCGAGGCCATGCAACAGCGCCTGGCGCAGAACCGCGCCAAGCTGCTGGAGATCATCGCGGGTATCGAAAGCAAGCCGGACAGCGTCGACTGCGAAGAAAATGCCCAGCGCATCATGGCTGGACTGCGCGAGCCATCGTGATCCGTAGTCGCTGCCGCCAGGCTGCGATCGACTGCGCAGCAGTCGCCAAGGGTTGCTTACGACCGCTTCGCGGCCGATCGCAGCCTGCGGCAGCGGCTACGGATTTGCACAGGGCGGGTGGAGATCACCACCAGCCCCGGTCATCCTCAAGCTCTGCCCGGCACTGCTTGAGCTGCGCGCCATAAGTGCGCGACTGCTGCTCTACCTTGCGCGCCACCTGCATCAGCCAGGGCTTGCTGCGATAGGTGCCGCGCTTGAAGCCGCCGCGCCCCTCGTGGTACGCCAGGTACTGGTTATAGGCATCCCATTTGGAAATCCCCAACTGGCTTTGCGTACCGGCCGTGTACCAGCCGATGAACATGATTGCGTCGTCGAAATTGTCCCGCGAGCCGCCGTTGCCGGTGCCGCTCTTGTACTCGCCCCAGACCGGGTCCTGGGCCTGCGCATAGCCGTAGGCCGAGCTCACCCGCCCCCATGGAATCACCCACAGCAGGTAGTCACGCGGCGGCAGCGCATCGGAAACATAGCTGCTTTCCTGCTTCATGATCGCCATCGCCACATGCTGCGGCGTGCCGAACTGTTGTTGCATCTCCAGCGAATCCTCATACCAGTCGGGGTATTCGCGGAAGATATTGCAGAGGTTGTTCTGGTCCCTCGGTGGCGCCGTGGCGCATCCCGATATCAGCACCAACAACAGCATCAGCGCCCACACTCGCCCTTGTTTCATCCATCGCCCCAGCAAAGAAATGAGGGCATCGATTGCCCTTCGTATGTAGCACAGCACCTGAGCAGGTCAGGTTTCGGAGAGCCAGTAGGATGGCCCAGGTGTAGGCAGGGTCACCTGATGGGTGGCAGTTTTACTCAGGGAATTTCGGAATTTCCTGATTTCATGCAGTCCATTTCCCAAAGATACTTAGCCTCGTCAAGATCCATTGCAGGGGTTCTGACGGGCGACTAGCCTCGCTCGATTTTTGGCAATTGTACGTGGGGCACCTCTGGGTGCGCCGAGTTCTCTGGTGATCGGTCTATCAACCTGCGTACAGTTGCTCTTTTTTATTAGTGTTCGAACGCTGCCTGCAGCAAGGCTTGCCTGGCAGGCGCCTCCCGCCAGTAGATCATCCCCTGAACCTGGCCCGCGATGCCCCCCCTTTAGTCGGGACTTACACGCAGCACTCCCAGCCACAACGATCAGAATTTCCTGATTCCCTGTAGTCCATTTCCCAAACATACTTATCTGGCTTTCAAGCCATTGCCGTGCTCGTTCAAGGAATCTAGTCTCGCTCGGTCGTTGCCAATTGCAACGACCGGTTTTGACAGACCGAATCGACCGTGAGCATGTGCAAGCCGTTATGGCGACTGTACGTGGGGCACCTTCGTGTGCGCCGAGTTCTCCGGTGTTCGGTCTGTCAACCCGCGTACAGTTGCCACCTATTTGTTTGACAGCAGATTCGTGGCGACTCCACTCACCGGGAGACACCATGTTAAAGATCGTTCCAGACCCACCGCACAACCCCAACCAATCCCTCGAAGACCTCCTCATCCAGACCTCCGAATACCTGGTCTGCGCCCTCACCATCGCCCAGCAAACCGTCCTGCTGCACACCAAACCGCCCGGCCAGGTCATGACCTTGGCGACCATGCATGAAATCGAACGTGCCCGAAGCCTGGTCGAAATGGCCTTGAGCAAGGTGCAGCCCACGCATTGAGAGACCCACAGCAAAAGCGCCAGCACTGCAGAAGCAGGCTGGCGCTTGGGAGGTTTGGATGGACAAGCGAATGGAGCTCGGCACCACCGGCGTAGGCACCTTTGGTGAGGGCCGTAGCGGGACATCGACTGATCGATTGTTTCGGGTCGAGCCGGGCCATAGTGCGGAATTTGTTTTGGAGCAGGCTGCAGTGTTGATGGGCTGCGTGAACAAGCTCAGCCATCACCTGCAGTTTGAACAGGATGAGGCGATGCGCTGTGCGGTGCATTATTTGAGTGGGATGGCGAAGGCGTTGATCGACGACCTGGGACATAGCGCCCAAGGTAACGCCCCCGCCCGGTAGGAGCGGGCTTGCCCCGCGATTAACTTGCCCAGAACAACGCCTGAATCCCGGCCAAGTGAGCCTTCAGTCAATGCTGATGCCTATGAAGAATGTCCGGGAAATGCGCATGGCTGTGGCGGATCGCCACGGAGACAGGAGTCGAATTAGGGGGCTCTAGACCCCGTTTTTATTGACACGTGACCTCTATAGAACCGAACCGTATACCTAACCATATACCTAAAACCCAACTCACCCTTGATCCTCTGCCTCAGTGGCATCGCAAGACACATCCCGCTGAGCGGCAGCTCTGCCTGCCTGTCTTCTAATTGGTTGATTGGCTGACCGGCTGGCTAACCAGGTATGCGCACTTTTGGGCAATCAACCGCCGGGATGCAGTCGCGCTCTGAGTAAGCTTCACGACCTAAGCACGATCAGACGAATGAAACAGAAGACGGACATCCCAGGGAAAATCTCAGCTGCAGGGAAACCGCGAGTCCCCGTACCCGTGTAGGGAGGGGGGTATGGGGAGGACCCAAAAACGGCAAATGCACGACGCCCCAATCTGGTATCTAGTCTGTGAGGGGGCGCAACGATGAGCTACAGACTTCATGGTCCCTAACCCGGCAAAGCGGCCAGTTCGGGAAGTCTAGGGGGTTGCCTCGCTGCTGGCTTCAACCCTTTTGGGGGCGTGGGGAGTATGACCATTAAGAACTGGTGTTCTTGGTGTTCTTGGTGTTCCAAAAGCGCTGGAAGCCAGCAAACAAGGGGCCTATAGCCAGGGAACACCATTGAGAAATATGTGGAACACGAAGGCTCAGTAACACAAAAGGTGTTCCGTACCTGCAAAACTCGAGTGGGGCAATCTAGATGGGGCTTGAGGTAGATCTGGGGCATGCCAGAGTGGTACACCACGACGGTGCAAAGCCCGATGAGCAGGTGAAGGGCTGGAATCTTTACCCCTAGGAAAAAAGTGAAAAAACGGCTTTAGACCATAGATTTTCCTGATGGTTCAGCACGTCTTCTCAGGAGGCATTGCATTTAATTTTTGGCGTATGTAGATTAGCGTTGCGTAAGCGTACCGCTTATGTGCTGCAATCGATTGCTTATAGATCCTGGGTTTTGCTCGTACGAGCGTCTGAAGTTTTTGACTTTGGACTTGTCCGGAGGCTCGCACCTCCGATCTCCTCCGAGAAACGTGGAGGAGACAGGGACGGTAGGTTTGGCCATGTGAAGGATGGCAGCTGCCAGCGATCTGATCGATGAATGCATCATCCTTCACTGCACCCTTGAGTATGGGTTGGTCAAACCTATTTTTAATAGGATTTAAAAATGGCGCTACTCAATCCTAGAAAAGTTTCAACGGGCTCGATTTCAAGTATTGAGAATCTTTGTAGCGCGCTTTCTGTATCGCTCGAAGAAATTTACGCGGCGCTGTCTCTTCCTGATGAGGAAAAATACGCTGTTTCCCAAGTGTTCAAGAGCGATGGCAGCGTTCGACTGGTCCACAATCCGCATTTCTTGCTCAGAAAAATTCAGCGAAGAATAAACAAGCGTATATTTTCCAGACTCAGTATTATTGAGTGGCCAGACCATCTTTTTGGCTCCGTACCAAATCAACGAGAGCAAGATACTAAACGTCTGATTAACAAAGACTATGTGTCGTGTGCCGCCAAACACTGTGGCGCGAAGAGCTTATTGAAAGTCGATGTCAAAGATTTCTTTGATAACATCCACAAAGACTTAGTGCTTGATATATTTAGCAATTTCATGAAATTTGACAGAGAAGTTTCTGAATTGCTTGCAGAGATTTGCTGTTTTAGGTCTCATGTAATCCAGGGAGCCCTAACCTCAAGCTATCTGGCCAGTTTGTGCCTCCATGATATTGAGGGCGCCGTGGTTCATAGATTGTCGCGAAAAGGTCTTGTATATACTCGCTTAGTAGATGACATAACGGTTTCGTCAAAGATATCAAACTACGACTTCAGTTTTGCTCTAGACATTATTAGGGCGATGCTTACTAGTAAGGACCTCCCGCTTAACATTGTTAAAACTCGATCTATTTATGTTTCCAGCGAGCCTTTGACTGTCCATGGTCTAAGGGTCGCATTTCCTCAGCCTCGCCTTCCATCTGGAGAGATCGCTAGGATCAGGGCAGCCGTAAGAAATATAGAAAATTTAGCATCAGAGCGTGGCTATAGAACAACTCACGCCTACCGACACGATTTCAATCGCTGTATGGGGCGAGTAAACAAATTAGTCAGGGTGGGTCATGATCGATACGATTCGCTGCTCGCTCGACTTAAGCAAATATTTCCTTTGCCTTCTAAAAAAGATATCGAGCGTGCGCGTGCAATGTTGGACCGCCTGGCTCGTGACTGTGCCACTAAACGTAGCACCTATTGGTATGCGAAGCGATATTATAAGCTTCAAGAAAGATTGATTATCCTAAAACGTTCATTTCCAGCTGTCACGAAAGAAATCAGAAAGTCGTTAAAGGGTTTGAAGCCTGATTATGAATAAAAAACTTGGCGAAATTTGGCGCGATTACCCATATCTAAACTATCTTGTCGCCGGGCTATTATTGGTCGCCGCAACAGGCATAATACTGAGCACTATAACTATAATTATCACCGGCATTGACGATGAGTTTGCCAGGCCTCTTTGCTTCAACAACGGATGCATTAAGAAGTTTTTAGAAATATATGACCAATCCTTTTTGATACTCATAGCAACTCTTAATCTGCTTGTAGGGCTTGCGACGATTGGGGGGATAATAGTTGCGCTCATGAGCTTTCTAAATAGTGCAAACGCCACAGCGCTATCAAACCACATCTCACATCTTTCTATATTTCAAAACTACGTAGCATTAGAGATCTCCAAGCGCAATCGTATATCTCCTTCATCTATAGATACATTTGTCTGGTATAATTTGATTTTCTCTAATTCGCGAAATGGAAAAACTTCAATTTCTGATAATTACTGCGCCGTCATCTCGACTTTAAATAGTGAAATACTTTTTTCTAATGAACAAGCAAGAACTGCGCTTCAAGGCTCATTTCGATACATGCCACATCAGAAAAGAATCATCGATGCTCTAGACTGTATGGGGGTTTCGTTAGACCATCAGCCTAGAAATGAATTTTACGAGATTGAAGATCAAATTTTTTCTTTGATATCTAGCCTAAATAAATCTTTTTGTTTCTCGGACAAAGTACCTGAGCTAGTGAAGAGGCAATACGTTTAATTTATCGAAATGCAGTATGTAATCTTCCCGCTTCCATGGCAATTTCAGCGGAATTTCCACGTCCGCTATGCCCCAGAGACAACATTTCAATATGTCCGCTGCTGGGGAGTACCTAGTTATCTCGAATTACTGATATTGGCGGTTAGCTTCCCTCCACCAACGGCCGCTCTGGGTCGAAAGCCTCATGGTGATCGTCCGTAAACCCATAGCGGCCCTTGGCGGAGGATAGCTAACGGCCAAAAGCAGATATTCAATCCATCAGCAAAAAAATAGACACCTCAATTAACCTTCATCCAACTTCAGCTCAAATGCTATAGGAGCACTTCTTAGCAACTGACCTGGCCCTGGACCAAAGCGTCTGGGTACTGTCTCTTGTTCCAATGATGCCGCCCAAATATCGCAAACTTTGGCAGAATCAAGTTGCTGACTGTTTTCAGCAATCGTGATAAATCTTTTGATCAATGCTGCGATTATTGCATACGAAAGCGATATGACGTGCGGAAGAACTCTAAAACCGGTCTCAGAAAATCCATCATAGGCGATTTTGTTATCCCTGCCCAGCAGGTAGCTTTTGGTTATCGCACTATATGTCCGATGTGTATACTTGCTAAGATCACTATAAAGATTGCTTAAGTTTTTGGCCTTATCCTGGCACTCAAACTTTCTTATGAATTCCCTAAAAACCCTATGCGGAATGACTTCGTTATTATACCACTTAGCGAGATCTTTCCTTGCCCCATCACCAGCCAAATAAAAGTAGGCCGAAATATCCATTGTTTCAACCGCATCACGGAATAAGCGCGAGGCAATTCGATGCCTCTTTTCCTCTGTTAATTTCAAGGCATCTATTAGCGCCTCTAAGGCATCTATCTGTATTAGCCAGATTGCTTTGTCGAGAGTTTGTTCATCTCGATCAAAGTGCATATCCTTTTCTGCATAGTGAAGCTTTATTGACGATAGAACCTTATAAGCCTCTCGATGAAATTGCTCTTGCCCCTCATACTCATACGGTTCATTCCACGCATCTTCTGTGTCTCTGTCCCATACAAAACTTGGCATAAGTCTCGCCCATAAATTCAACTGTAATTGATACGTCATGTCGCAATTTCCATTGCGATGGCGTGTCGCATAATTTTCTTGTCGATCTGTTAGGTGTCAGCAGCTCCCGTCCTCGATAGAAGAACTTGCTTACCCTGTACGACAATTCATCCAAAGCTGCCACAATACACACACCAGCGATAGCGTCTGCAGCGGACTGTTCCAGGGTATTCCGCACAGCGGCGTGGTACGCAATGAAGTTAGTCCAGATCACTCGCAGTGGGCAAGAAAAAGCCGTTGATAGCGTAGACCGCATGGCAAAACTGGAATGGCGGCTGTTAGATAGTAAAGCAAATAGAGGTTGGTTCAGATGATGGGGTGGACATGTGAATACCGCGAGCCTGCGGATTTGTAGCTGCTTGGCGTTGAACTAGGTGAGGGACCGCTTTTGGCCAATTGCTGCCGTTCGCTAGGGCCGCTTTCGACCCACAGCTGCCAGTCACCACTGGCAGTTAACGGCCAGAGGCGGACGGTCACCCAGTAAATAAACCTTGGGCCTGTCCCCTTTTCACTCACCTGGTTTCGTAGGGGCTGGGTTATTCAAAATCTGTTCCGGTGGTCGGTCGGCTAAATGGGCAGGCGTTGAGGCCGCTGACGGTGGTGCTGGGGGAGGAGAAGGGCGTGGCGGTTGCGGCCTGATGAGGATAAGCTTCAATGCCTAAAGCGAAGTCATATGGCAGGGAGGCTGCGTGGAAACAGGTTTTATGTGGTGGCTCGGTCTCGTCTCATCAATCGCATCTATCGGCAGCGCTGTATGGGCATGGCGTGAGGCATCAAATGCATCTGACTCGGCATCAAAAGCCGATGCACTGTATTCGCGAATGATTAACTCCAGACAAAGTGCTGAGGCACATCAGGTGCTGCATGCTACTAGGACGATATTGCAGGCTATTTCTCCTATAGGGCCCTCTGGACAAGTCAAGCAGATCAAGGGCATTGATCTTTCTCACATATCTAGAGCGCTAGAAAATTATTGTCATACCCTCTCAGAATATGGACATCTTTTTAGTGTTGATATAGAAAGTCATGCAGTTAACCTTTCAAAGTCAATATTGAATAATTTGCCTGCGGTGGCTAATAAGTCTGATTTGGAAGGTGTGATAAAGGCCGGCACGTTGATTTATATTGAAATCAATAATTTCATGCCAGTCGCCAAGCAGATATCTGACGAACGCATGGAAGACGTAAAATAAGGAGTGGCGATTATATGAAGTTTACAGATGGTGAAAAAGTAATCGCTTTGATGCTGTGCGAACTTTACGACAAGCTCGGAGTAGACAGCGAGATAGATCCAGATTTTATAAGGTCCGCGATCCATTCAGAAAGTGAGTGGAGTATCGCATGGAAATACCCAGGCATCCCTTTTACTGAACAGGATGAACCTGAAAGCCTAAAAGAAATTTTGGATATACTTGAAATGTGGGACTGGATTGAAGATTCCTACGCTGAGCTTTCTGCCCACGACAAAAAAGCGCTTATTGAGAAGGCCAAGCCGTTTGGGACAAATCCTACATTTCGGGGATTTGATGGTAATAATGAATCGAGATATATAGGGATTGTATCAACGCTTGTTAACGATCTTGATCGGTTCGAACGATTCAAGGGCAGATATCTCAATTCACATTCCCCTATGATGGACGTTTATCAGCGCATGCTTCACGCTTTCGCTATGGTTCGAATATCGTCCTATGATAGGTACCTGAACGTTGACGAGATTGCGCAGGTATTAAACGCATGCACTCATCCTAGCCAACGATAGACATCGACCTGACGATCTTGTGTTACTTTCGGAATGATAAGCAGCAGGGAAAAAGGGACAAATTTATTTATTGGGAAACAGTCCACTCCTGGCCGCTTTCGGCATGTCGCGAAAGGCAGAAAACGGCCAGAAGCGGTCTTTCAGGAGCCTCAGCAGGTCGCTCATCCAACACGCCCTTTGGGTAACACTACTGATAGGGCGGTGTACAGGAATTGTCATGAAAGACATCAGCTAAGGTTGATACCAAATAGCTATCAAGCCTAGGATGGGCTCCCCTTTTGCCCAATGGACGAGCCGTAGATGAAGCCAAAATCTATCTAAGAAAAATTTGGTCAAGAACTGCGAATACCGCATCGACGGTATCAGACCCAGGAGAGTCACTATTGACCATTGCAGCGCGAATTCAGGAATGCACAGCTAAGCTCGCTCTAGGAGATGCCGAGAATGCGTTCATCCAACTTGCAATTGCCATCGATGGCACAGCCAAGCTGCTTTATCCAGGAAAGAAGACATCTGAGCGCTGTAAAAAATTCTTGAAAGACAGCCTTCCTTTCATTCTCTGGTCACTGACAAATGGAACACCAGCTAAAACTACCAGCCTTTCATTCGAAGTTTCGAACTCTAGAGATTCTGGGGAATGCATTGAATTCGAAGACCTTGTCTACAAAGTGATGCGCTGCTCCTTACTCCACGATGGCGAACTCTCGGATAAAGTAGAATTTGTCAACGCTCCCAAGGTCGGCATACTCAATGGCAGAGTGCAGTTTCCTTTGGCATTACTTGGGTCTTTGCTCTTCGCAGTGATCGCCAGCCCCGTGAACGAGCGCCAAAGAGTTTCCGACTCAACTTCATTCATATTTGGCAATACCAAGGTACCTGTAAATCACATGCTTGGAAGCTTGGAAAAAACTAAATTGGCAATCCGAAACGGTTTCTTATATGACGCGGAGTACTTGCTTGAGAGTTTGAATACCGAAGCCAATCGTGAACGACAAAAAAATTAATACATATACATCAAAACACCAGAGCCCATTTCTCTGGGATGGTGTTTTGACAAAATGAAGAAGATGTATTCGGCAAGCTGAAACTAAATATTTGTCAGCTGTTCCTGCTTGATATTGCTACGCTGCTCCAAAACCTTACGATGAGAAATGAAATGCCCCTTTTGGGGAGAAATAGTTGGAACGTAGAAATCGGTAAGACTATCGCCGTATCCAAGTAGTTTTTCAGCTGCTGCAACATGGGCTGCCAGGGTTGCCAGCTCTCGTGCAGCTTTCTCAAATCGGTCCGCCCAATAGAATCGAGCAGCCTGAAGTAGTTTTGAGTTCAAATTGTCAAGTTCGGATTGCTTCTGCTGAATGACATCATCAAGCTCCGAGACCTGAGAACTAAGTGCAGACGAGACTGTATTAGCACCTTGAAGCGTCTGTTTTATTATCGCCAGCGCGTGGGACGCTTTCTGCAACAATCCCTCTGCCTTGCGCTCAACCCCGCTATCGTTCTCCCCCATCGCCTGGGCGTAAGCTTGGGCGGCTTCATGTTCATCGCGTTCTGCAGCTTTAAATTCGCGCTCGTGCTTCGCAACGAGACCTGCCCTTTTGGACTCCAGCGTCTCTCGCTTTTCGCGCAGGCTTTCAATTTCGTTCTGAATCTTGGCTATATCTTTTCTTGCCTGCCGCACGTTTTCAGAGGCGGACTTTACACCCTCCTCCCAGCTAACCAAACCCTGGAGTCGGGGAATTTCTCGAGATAGCTCATCAATTTTAGCCTTAGCATTGGAGTAAGGCGCGATCTGATCCCGAGGATAGACAGTTCTTCCCTGACGGCTATTAGCGAATATTTTCTCTGCCTCGTCAGCGACGGCTTTTAGCCGAGGAAGATCCTTCTTCAAGCTTGCTAGTTCAGTTTGGCATTGTTTCAGCATGGACGAATTTGTGCTCATTTTGGACTCCAATAATTAAATTTAGGTAAGTGCAGGCGTAGGCAGGCCGAGCCTATAAGTGGCCACTAATCTCCCGACTAGTTGAATGCTATTAGTTAGTCGCTAAGCAATACGTTTGAGCTCACAACATAAACCCGTCCTTTCGGCATTCCGGGTAGTGTTACGGACTGGGCGGCTTTTCCGTCTCCGCTCGGCTCAAGTATTCCGCGCGCGACCAGCTCTCTATTTACATTTCGCAAGTTCATTCCTTTAAAAACTTCATCGCGCCAAGTTGTGCCGAGAAAGTAATAGGTCACCGACGTATATAGAGAGTCACCAATGCCATGATCCATAGTCCTGCGAAAGCCAAGGCGGTCTGCTGTACGTGGCGCATGGTCATCGGTCTTCGCCGCAATAGAGTCCCATCGCGTGAAGCGACTTTCTCCATAGCGCTCCACCATGCCGCGCAGCCTAGCCACGATAGCGTCCCCTTCCAGATTTCCAGCACCGCCACGCTCAGCCAACCAAGCATCTAAGCACACACGAGCGGAGTGCAGCGCTAGACCGTCTGGCCACCCTGTAACGCCCAACGCTGTGGCCAACTCACCCGCCGCTGCTGCCAGTCCGAAGCGAGTTGCGGCGCGCTGTGCCTGGCCACTGGCGCTAGCAGGTAATGCCTCAGTGGTAAACCGCTCCAGGGTGCTGCGCACAATGGCCGCATATGCCCGTAGCTTGCCGGGCTCACAGAGGGCCGACAGGAAAGCAAGGGCTGGCGTGCCATAGCATCGGCTCACCCGAGACTTGAGCGCATCCGACAGCGCGGCGGCATCGTCGAAGCCATGCAGCTCTTCGAACAACCCTAGCCCTTTGCTAGCGTCAGCCGGTACGGCAAGTAGTCGCACCTCCATACCGGCTTTCAATTCCTTGTTTGCCTCGGCCATGTGTTGCGCCAAGGTCTTTTCCCCGGTTGAGAGAAACAGCAAGCGCCATTCCTGAACTTGGCGCCCGCTCATGCCCCGATCATTAGCCCGCGCCTTGCCGGTGCCGTTACCCAGCATGTAGACCGTTTCCCCAATGATCCGTGGGTCGCACATCCCGATCTCATCGAGCACCAGCAACCCGTCCGAGTGCGCCGCCGCGATACTTTCCAGGGCGTTGTCTGTAGAGCGCCAGGAACGCACCAGACGTGGCCCACCCCAAACCGAGGCAGCCACCTGCAGGTGGGTGGTCTTCCCGCCCGAGCTATCGCCGTACAGGTGGAAACCGCCCGACTCGTGCCCCAGTAGATGCAGTACCGCCCCAGCAAAAGCCACGCATACGACGAACGCCAGCCGGTTATTGCCCACGCAAAGCGAACCGATTTGCTGCTGCCATTGTTCCAGCGTCCCTGCCTGAGTGATCGGCGGAAGCTGGGCACCGGCTTCGTAGAAGTGCAGATATTCGGCGCTGGCACCTATCTGCCGATCTGGCAGCAAGTAAGCATCCCCGTGCCAGCCCAGACGAGTGACCAGGCGAGCACGCTCAGCACTGTCATAGCTCTGCAAGTAGCTCTGTAGATCGTTGCGCGAATTGCGAGCAGTGCGCACGGGCGCCAGGCGCAGCCCCATATCAACCAGTGGCGCGAGCACTTCCTTGCCAAAGTCGCCCGCCATTGCCCTAGCCGGAATGTTGAGGCGCTTGTTGGCCCCATCCGGGTCATCGAACTCCACCAGCAAGCCCCAGCCGTGGCCCTTTTCGTCACGGGTGCGAGCCAATATCTCTAGCCGTGAACAAACCGGGCGTGCTTCGCCATCCTCTCCGGCATAGAACACCCCATCCTTGGTGACACGGAAGCCGCTCGGGGTCGGGGCAGTTTTCTTCTCAGGTTGCCGCTTGGCCTGGCCAGTGGTCTTGCTTTGCTTGGTGGGGGTGAGTGTGGCGGCAGGTGCGAGGGCGAACAACTCCCCGGTGCGCTGAAGCTCTGCCAAGTGTTGGGCAGTCCAGCCTTTGGATTGGGCATCCGCCGCATCGTCACCTTCGTGCCACTCACCGCCTGGCTCGAAAGTGGGGCACTCACCGTCCATACCAGGGAGTTGCCCGAACACTGTCAAGGCTACCGTCTGCACCGAGGCAGCTCCAAGCTTTCGCAGGTGGTCGGATAAGGCATCCATGCACTTCATGCCTGGGGCATCGTTGTCAGGCCACAGCAACACGTCACGCCCGACTAGCGCCGCGAAATCAGCCTTCTGCCAAGAGTTCGTCCCGTTGGGCCAGCAGGTGGCAACATGCTCGGGAAGCAGATCGACAGCGCCATCGGCGGCCTTCTCGCCCTCGCACAGCACTACCGGTGCCGAGGGGCGTTTGGCCAGCTCATCAAGACGCAGTAGCGGACGAGGCTCCGATAAACCCTGCCAGCGCCAAGCCAGCGAGTCATTTGCAGAGTGTTTGCACCACGTGAGGGGCGCGAACACTTTGCGCGGCGTGCCGCTCTCATCCGGCCCGAGGTCGAAGCGGTACAGCACCATAAGTGGCTGACCGTTGGCGTCACGGTAAATCCAGACCTTGGAAGGTTTACCGTGCTGCCGGTGCGCTTGCAGCACATTCTGCATTGCCTGCTCAGGAATGGGCAGCACGGGCACCCACTCTGGTTTCTTGGCCTGGCTAGTGGGCGGTGTGACGTTGGTGCTATTTGTCGCTTCGACGCCCAGGAAGGCCGCCAGTTTGTTGCAGGCCTCCACATCGGTGCCGCGATCAAGGTAGCGCACCAGGTCAATCAAATCGCCGCCTTTGTCACCGGTGGCGAAGTCGCACCAGGTGGCTTTGGCCAGGTTCACCTTGAGCGAACCTGAATGCTTGTCCGCTCTTGTTGGGTTGGGTGCGGTGTACTCCTTGCCACCGTCTACGCGCTTGCCACCTGGAAGCCAGTGGGCCAGCACGCGGTCAATCGCCGCCAAGGAAGCGGCTTTGACCTGGGCAAAGGTCGGATGCCGGGAGCTGGGCATCTTCCTGCTCATGCTTCGCCACTCTCGGCAATCTGAATCCCGGTGGCCACGTCATCAATGAGAGCCTTTGCCTGCTCGCCCAGATAGTGTGCCGCCCATACCAGGGACTCGTTATCGTCGCTCATGCCAGCCAACTGAGTTAATTTGTTAACGCAATCCATGAGCACGGAAGCCTGCTCTAAAGCTTCCTCACCGGAGATACCAGGGCACACCTGGAAGAACGGTTGATTCAACGAGTTGTGCTTAGAGAAAGTGGCCCCACCTGCCGTATTAACTTGAACGCGCCCGCTCATTTCCGCCCCCTTTCCCCGACATGGCGGGTCGAGTCGTCGGCATGCACGACCAGGGTATGAATCTGCTCCAGCGTCCCACGTACGTCCCACAGGGCGCCGAGAATCACGCGGTTAGCCAGGCGCTGCCCCTGCTCCGCCTCGAACTGATCCTCCAGCAAGCACAGCACTGCCCGGGCTCGCTCAACGGCACAGGTGATCGCATCTATTGGGACGCCAGCGGGCGCCTGTGCGGTAACGCAAAGCAGGTCTTCGGGTTGAGAGCAGTGCTGTACTTGAGTAGTCATTGGGCACCCCCGTTTGCTTCCAGGGCGCGGGCACGGGCCATCGCCGCGTTGTAACGCGCCAAGCGGACGGAGAGGGATGAATTGGCGTGCAGTGCCGCAATGGCACGGGCCTTCAGGGCGGCAATGTGGCTCTGGAGAGCAGACGGATTGAGGGCGTGCATGGGCGTAGCTCCTGTTACTGGTGAGGAGCTGCCACAAACCGTCGCCAAACGATTATGGGTGGCAGCCGTGCGCAGGTTGGCGAACCGGGGTAACAGGAACCCGGCAGACCCGAAGGTCTCCCACGCACGGCCACCATAACAAGGCATTGCGGGCACAAAAAAAGCGCCTGCAATGGTGGTATGGGCGCCTGTGCGCCTGTTACTGATCGGGTCGCCAAACCCGGTCGCTGGATTTGCAGCGACAGGCGGAGAGTAACGTGTGAGCCGACGAAGCGCAAGCTGAGTGGTGCGGGCAGGTTGCATGGCTCTTGGCCATGGCATAGAGTGAGCGGGCACAGTGAAGATCCTCAGACGCCCCCGGTTGCAGCCGGGGGCGTTTTCGTTAGTGGGTAATGGCCGGGGGACGCTCAAGCTTGAGCCAAGTGAGATTGCGGCCTTGCCTGGCCTTCTCATACATCTGTCCTAATGCATCGGGATTGGCCAGCACGTTGGGCACCAACTGCGCTGCATCCCGAATTACTACGTCCCCAGGCGCCTCGACAGCGAGCAGCCCCCAATCGAGGGTCGGCCAAATCAGCAGTAGAACGTGCGCCCCTTTGGCCAGTGCTTCGTCGCGGAGTTTTTGCAGTCGCTCCAGTCGCCCAGGCGAAGGTGCCTTTGGACCCAGTTCGTCTATGGCATCAAGGGCAGCGGCGGGCAGGAAAATAGGTTTCATGCGGCGCACCCTCGCAACCAGGCCGCAACTCGCTGATCCTCCGCACATTCGCGCTCATACTCAGAACGCAGGATGCGACGGCAATCCTCAGTGTTTACTCGGACCCACTCGGGCAGACCATCACAGGTCGGCTCCTGCTCTGCGCGTTGGCTGATACGGCGGGCATCAACGTAGTTGTGTTCGGCCGCTTTGCGCTCAGCCGCTACTTGAGACTCCACATAGGCACCCCATACCTCTGGGCAATTTGCATAGGCCGCATCACTCCCTACGAGCCAGTAAGTGACCCACTGGTTTGATTCGTTCGATAGCACCGAATCTCCAGCGGGATGGGTCATAGCGAATACACCCGATCCCATCACTTGTGCCGGCTCCATTCGCGTTCTCTGCTGGCGCAACACGGCAGGCAGTTCCCAAGGGGAAGGAACCAGCGGAAGCACCAGGCCATCAGGGTTGAAAAAGTGCGCTTTTCCTTCCTGGCCATTCCAACTTACACCTGCGACGGTACGTTGCTTCCAGTTGTTGCGGCCCGTCTGGTACAGGGCAAAGCCAATTCCGTATGTGTCGAAGAAGGGGCCAGTAAACGGCATGCGAGCGGATCTCATGCAGTGATCCCCCGAGCTTCAATACGTTCACGCGCCCAGCGCTGCACTTCTGCGAGAACAAATCCCACTGGTGCTCCCCGTGACGTGCTGTTGCTCAACGGCACGGGGCGGGGAAAGGTCGGATCGTCCTTGAGGCGCTTGTAGATAGTTGCGCGAGCTAGACCGGTCATAGCCACTACATCGGGGAAGCGAATCAGCGTGGCGGCAGGGTCAAAGCCTGGAGCTTTACCCATATCCTGGCGCAGATTGCGCCCCGAGACTTCGCGGGTATGCGCACGGCAAGGAGTCGATTGGGCGGGGGTTTTGCCAAAGGTTTGATGCGGGGACATTAGATTTCCCCCCGAGGCGCGGCGGGGGTGTGGTGCCGATCTGCTAGCCAGGCGACCAGTTCGGTGCGCTGATAACGGATACGTGCGCCGCAGCGGATGAATGGGAGAGCGTGCCGACCAGTGCTGCGCCAGGTGGCCAGGGTCTTTACCGATAGGCCCAACAGTTGGGCCGCCTGCTCAGGCGTGAGAAGGTCAGCGGGTGAAACAGTTGTCACAGTTCGATTGAGTTGCATGTGATGCCCCCGGGTTTGATGAAACCAACGGGGGCGAAGATAAGAGGCAGGAGGGAGGTGAACATGGTTCACCTCCCTGTAATTTAGGCGGGATCCAGAACAAGTCCTTTGCGTAGCACGTCCCGTACGCCCTTGGACCCAAGGCTTCCCGAAACTTCCATTCGTGAAATGATCCCTGAGATTTCACTGGGGGCCCTACCAGACGCGAGTAGCTTCCGGCCCGCATCACAGATTTCCCTGTCGCGCCCGGCATTCTTCTCCTGCCTGGCGGCACCGCTTCTTGCCCCGGCTTTTCTGCCTGTCGCTGCACGAGATTTCTTTACTGCTTGCTCATTAAGTCGCGCCATTGCTTCGGGTGGAATACTTGGATTCCGATAAAACTCCGCGAAGATGAGGGAATTTCGTGCGCGCCCCAGCAAATCTGCAGCCGACTGCCGTGCCTCGATCTCGGCTATCGGACATTCAATACGGCAATCATTAACGATGGTGGCGTAAACCTCAGGGTCATTAACCCTTAAGTCCTCAACACGCACGCGTCCAAATGCCTCCACCACATCGTCAGCCAAGTGCGTTAGCCATTTGCGAAGAGCATGTATCGCCCGGCAGCCATAAGCCATAGCGAGGGCCGCCACAAGCTGTGAATCGGTGGCACGCCTTTCCCATGACCCTGCGTTACGCACCGCCCAAGCCAAGCCCAGTGCTGGAGACCGATCCAGCGCCTGCGCAATGTTATAGAGCTTTCGGTTTATCTCTGCTGCCGCGTCAACTGCCCATTCTTCGCTCTCATGAGGACTCCACATTTCGATACCAGCCGCCACTAGATCAATCGCCTCAGTGAAGCGTTCGGCGAATTCGCCATAAAGCGGCAACCACTCCAACTCCAATTCAAGCTCGTCGAGGTCGAGGTTCAGAGGACTCATTAATTTGCCAAGAGTCATAGCAATGCGCCGTTAGATATTTGACGATCCCCACGCCCCGGTTGGCGCAGACAAAGCCGCGCCGGGCCGTGATTGAGTGCGTGAGCGCATCGGAAGAGCGGCCAGCAGGAGGAGGAGGAGGCTTGCGTTGGCGTAGACGGGCGCACGGGCCGAGGCGCCTCGCTCATGGAACACCTTGGGTGTTCCGGCGTCTTCGTGTTCCGCCGTTTAGGCAAAGGTGTTCCTTGGCTACAGACCTCGTGGTTTTTGGCTTCCAGCGTTTTTGGAACACCAAGAACACCAAGAACACCGGCCTTTAATCGAATACTTGTCTTCATTGCTGTCCAATCATGCCGAATGCTCCGCGCACCACATTGCTTACACCCTCCCCCACGCGAGCAAAGTCATAAGGAGTGATGTGCTTCTCTCGATTGACATCCAGATAGTCGGCCCACCACTGAACCATGAGCCGGCGTTCTTCAATGTACTCAGCCTTGTGGATGTATGCCGCCCGCACACTGTTACGCTCTTGGTGGCTCATCTGACGCTCTACCGCGTCCTTGCTCCACAGTCCCGATTCGACGAGCGCAGAACAGGCCATGGCTCTGAACCCATGCCCACACACCTCGGTCTTGGTGTCGTAGCCCATGCGTCGAAGCGCCTTGTTCACCGTGTTCTCGCTCATCGGCTTCCAGTGGTTGCTGTCACCCGCGAACACAAGGTCGAAGCGCCCGGTGAGCAGGCGCACCTGCTCGAGCGTGGCCAGTGCCTGGCGACTGAGAGGTACCAGGTGGGGCGTGCTCATCTTGGAGCCGCGATGCGAGTTTTTCACACCTTCAATCTGCTGGCGCTCCCCGGGGATCTCCCACATGGAGCGATCGGTGTCGATCTCTGGCCAGCGCGCAAACCGCAACTCACTGGATCGAATAAACACCAGCAGGGTGAGCTGGGTGGCCAACCGTGTCAGCGGCCGACCAGTGTCGCTGTCGATTCGTTGCAGCAGCTCAGGCAGCCGATCCAGCGCAAGCGCAGGCCGGTGGACGGTCTTGCGTGTAGCAGTTGCGCCCTGAAGGTCGACTGCAGGGTTCGTGTCGATGTGCCCGTGCTGGACAGCCATGCGCATGATCCCAGTCATGTACTGCCGTAGCCGGCCGGCAGTGTCCAAAACTTCGCGCTTTTCCACAGCCTTGAGCGGCGCCAACAGGTCGCGGGTCTTGAGGCCGGCCACCGGGCGCTGGCCCAGGGCCGGGAGCAGGTAAGTTTCGATACGCCGCCACACCGTCGCGGCATGACCTGGGGACCACTTCTTAGAGCAGGCGTCGTGCCAGTCCTTGGCCAGCACGCCGAAGGTGTTGGCCCTCGCGTTCGCCGCTTCGACCCTCCCCTGCCTGGCGCTCTCAATCGGGTCTTTACCATGCGCCAACAACTCCAGCGCTTCGGCTCGGCGCGCGCGGGCGGCTTTGAGTGTCAGCGCTGGGTAGTTGCCGAAGGTGGCCAGCCCCTCTCTGCCATCCGGCCGCTTGAACTTCATGCGCCAGATCTTGCTGCCGTTCTTCTTGACCAGCAGGAACAGGCCCTGACCGTCGAACAGGGTGTAGTCCTTGTCCCGCGGCTTGGCGGCCTCGCATTTGGGGTCTGAGAGGGGCGTAACGGTGCGTGCCATAGGTATACGTTTTCTCGTCGAACCGGCGTATACCCTAACGTATACCTAAAATCGGTATATGCCTAGAGACAGAATGAGACAACCAGAGACAAGAAAGCCCGCACTTAGCGGGCTTTTCATGGGGTTCCGTGTACAAGAAGAGACGTATCGGAACAGTTGAATGGTGCCGGAGACAGGAATCGAACCTGCGACCTTCGCGTTACGAGTGCGCTGCTCTACCGACTGAGCTACACCGGCGTGGCGTCAACGCTACCACTGCCGGATCGCTTACGCAAATCACTGTTTATTAACAGCAAAGCTCACTGGGCCGGGGTGCCTTCGGCGGGTTTGCAGCCGGTTGGGGCGAGGTCTTCGGGGAGGTCGCTGGTGCAGGCCCAGCCGGTGGCCGAGCGTGTCAGGGTGAGGGCTTTGCCATGGGCCATGGCCGGGGCGTCGACCAGGGTGCAGGTCAAGGTGCCAGCGCCAGTGGCGGCGGTGCCGGTGGCGGTGATGGCGCAGTGGCTGGTGCTGGCCTGGCCGCCCAGGGCGGTAACGTCGGTGACGTCCTTGCCGTCGTTCAGGCGCAGGTCGAACGGGGTTTTCAAGGCGGAGATTTCTACCAGGGCGGCGGTGGCCTTGGTGCGTGCCTGGTGGTTGCTGTACATGGGTATGGCGATGGTCGCCAGGATGCCGATGATCGCCACGACGATCATCAGTTCTATCAAGGTAATGCCGCGTTGCCCTTTCATGGACGTTCTCCCTCTCTAAATCGGTTCGTGTCGGCAGCGGGTTCGGCCCTGCCGCCAACAGGCGCGCCAGTAGGCCCGATCAGACACCTTTTGTCACCCCGGCGTCGGCAAACTTGCCTCCTGGCTCGACTACTCTAGTGAGCAGCGGGTAATCCTGCCCGCCGGCCAGGCCCTCAAGCTGTTTCCGGGTTTGTTGAGGCCACGCAGCAAGGATGTCGCGATGACCGAGAAACTGCAGATCTATCGCTGGCAGGGCATCACTGCCCAAGGCACGCCCATTCATGGCCAGAGCAGCGAACGCAGCCCCGCGCTGTTGCGCACGGCGCTGCGCAAGCGCGGCATTCGCCCGGCAAACATCGAGCGGGTGCGCAGCGGGTTGTGGCATCAGCGCACGGCCCTCGGCACGCAGGAGCTCGGTCAGTTCAGCCGGCAGTTGTCGACGTTGATCAGCTCGGGGGTGGCACTGCTGCAAGCGCTCGAGGCGATTGCCCAGAGCACCAGCAACCCCGCCCTTCTCTCTTTGCTCGACGCGATCAGGACCGATATCGGTGCCGGTTGCAGCCTCGCCGATGCCCTGCGCCGACACCCGCGGTATTTCGATACGCTTTACTGCAATTTGATCGCCGCCGCCGAGCAAGCCGGTACGCTTGAGTCGGTGCTTGAGCAGGTCGCCAGCCTGCAGGAGAAACGCCAGGCGTTGCGCGCCCGTTTGAAGAAGGCCATGACCTATCCATTGATTGTGCTGTTGACCGGGCTGGGCGTTTCGAGCCTGTTGCTGCTGCAAGTGGTGCCGCAGTTCGAGACCATGTTCAGCGGCTTCGATGCCGAGTTGCCGGCGTTTACCCGGCAGGTCATCGGCTTGTCGAACTGGCTCGGGCAGTACGTTGGCGGGTTGCTGGTGTTAGCGCTTGGCGGTGGCTGGGCGCTGCGCCGGGCTTACCAGCAGCAACCCGGGTTTCAGCGCTGGTGCCTGCGCTCGGCCCTGAAGCTGCCGATTGCCGGGGCGCTGCTGAGCAATGCCGCCCTCGCCCGCTTTGCCCGCACGTTGTCGACCTCCTACGCCGCGGGTGTGCCGCTGGTCGAGGCGTTGGGGCCCGTGGCCGCTGCGTGTGGCAACCCGCTTTACGAACAAGCCGTGTTGCGGGTGCGCAATGACCTTGCCAGCGGTCAGTCGTTGAGCCTGGCACTGGCCGGCAGCGACTTGTTTCCGCGCTTGATGCAGCAAATGTGCGCCATTGGCGAGACAGCCGGGACGCTGGACGATATGCTCGCCAGGGTCGCCAGCCACTATGAAAGTGCGATCGAGCGCTCGCTCGATAACCTGGCCAGCCTGCTCGAACCTCTGATCGTGCTGATTCTCGGGCTGCTGGTAGGCAGCCTGGTGATTGCCATGTACCTGCCAATTTTCCAGTTGGGTAGTGTGATCTGACCATGGACCTGATGGATTCGCTGGCCAGCCAGCCGTTGTTGTATATGTGCTTTGCCGTGGTGCTGGGGCTGATCGTCGGCAGTTTCTTGAATGTGCTGGTGCATCGCTTGCCGATCATGTTGCAGCGCCAGTGGCAGGCCGAAGCACGTGAGGTGCTGGGGCTGCCCGCCGAGGCCGAGCCTGAACGTTACGATCTGTGCCTGCCTGCCTCCCAGTGCCCGCAGTGCGGGCATCGCATTCGCCCCTGGGAAAATATTCCTGTACTCAGTTACCTGCTGCTGCGTGGACGCTGTTCCAGTTGTCGCAGCGCCATCAGCGTGCGCTATCCCCTGGTAGAACTGGGCTGCGCAATGTTGACCGGGTTTGCCGCCTGGCACCTGGGCGCCAGCGCCGGCGCGCTGGCCTTGATGGTGCTCACTTGGGGCCTGCTGGCCATGAGCCTGATCGACATCGAGCACCGCCTGTTGCCCGATGCGCTGGTGTTCCCGCTGCTGTGGCTGGGGCTGATCGTCAATGCCTTTGATGTATTCGTGCCCCTGGAGGATGCGCTGTGGGGTGCGGTTGCCGGCTACCTGAGCCTGTGGTCGGTGTTCTGGCTGTTCAAGCTCATCACCGGCAAGGAGGGCATGGGCTATGGCGACTTCAAGTTGCTGGCCCTGGTCGGTGCCTGGGGAGGCTGGCAGGTGTTGCCGCTGACGCTGCTGCTGTCGTCGTTGCTGGGGGCGGTGATCGGGGTGATTGTATTGCGCCTCAAGCGCCAGAAAGCCAGTACGCCGATTCCCTTTGGTCCTTATCTGGCCATTGCGGGGTGGATCGCGCTGCTCTGGGGTGGTCAAATAACCACTTCTTATCTGAAATTCTCTGGAATGTGATGACCACTGCTGCATTCACTCCCTGGATTCTCGGCCTCACCGGCGGCATCGGCAGTGGCAAGAGCGCTGCGGCGCAGCGTTTTGTCGAGCTGGGTGTACACCTGGTCGACGCCGATCAGGCTGCCCGTTGGGTGGTAGAGCCCGGACGTCCGGCCCTGGCCAGTATCGTCGAGCGCTTTGGCGCTGGCGTGCTGCAGGAAGACGGGCAACTGAACCGTGCGGCGCTGCGCGAGCTGATCTTCTCCGATCCAGAGCAACGCCGCTGGCTCGAGGCGCTGTTGCACCCCTTGATCGGCCAGGAAATTTTCAGCTACCTGGCCAAGGCCGAGTCGCCGTATGCAGTGTTCGTTTCGCCGTTGATGGTGGAGTCGGGGCAGTTTCAACGCACCCAGCGCCTGCTGGTGATCGATGCCCCCCAGGAACTGCAGATCCAGCGCACCCTGCTGCGCGACCAGACCAGCCCCGAACAGGTTCAGGCCATCCTCAAGGCCCAGGCCAGTCGCGAGGAACGCCTGCGTCACGCCCACGATGTGGTGGTCAACGACCGTGACCTGGCCTGGCTGCATTCGGAGGTCGACCGCCTGCACCACTTTTACCTGACTTTGCGAGGAGGCCAAGCATGAGCCAACCCCTGACCGTTGAATGCCCGACCTGTGGCGCCCCCGTTGAATGGACCGAGGCCAGCAAGTTCCGGCCGTTCTGCTCCGATCGCTGCAAGTTGATCGACCTGGGTGCCTGGGCCGCCGAAGAGCACAAGATTCCCGTAGCACCGGATGCCGAAGACGAGTTGTTTTCCGGCGAGCTCGCCCCCCGCGCCCACCACTGATTGTCAGCGCCCGGGGTCGTCGTCTTTCCACGGCGCCTGCAGGTAGCGGGTGCGGTTGAAGGTTTCCAGCCACTCCGGGCAGAACACCACCAGGGCGCTGACCACCATGCCGTTGATGAACGCCTCGGGGAAGATGATCAGCCACAGGTAGCCGATAAAGTCCTCGATCCACTCCGGCATCACGAATCGCCCGTCCATCCACAGCAGTCCGAGCGCAGCCAGCAGGCACAGCAGCGCCGACAGCGCGGCGGCAAAAAAACCTGAGCAGAAGATATAGACGAACAGGTTTTTCGGTTGCGCGCGCTCCACCAGGATTGCGCAGCCTTCGGTGATCATCACCGGCAATACAATGAACAGCAGGCCGTTGACGCCCATGGCGGCGAGGTCCTGACGCCCCATCATCACCAGCCCCAGCTGGGCCAGCAATCCACCGACAATCGCCAGTGGCCAATCGAGCAGCAAGGTGACGGCGGTCATACCGATGAAGTGATACGACACCCCGGTCTCGAAATCACGACGGACCAGCCACAAGGCAAACAGCGCAAACACCGTTCCAAACAGCAGGTGCTGACGGCGGCTGTCAGTGAACAGCTCGACCCAGCGCGTGCGTGCCGTGGCCCAAATCAGCATCGCGACGTAGCCGATCCAGCCCAGTATCAGGCTCTGGTCAGACAGCACTTGAGCATCAATCACGGTAGCTGCGTCCTTCTGCGGTGAACGTGATGGCAGTCTACACCGCAAGCCGCGAACAGGGCCGCGAATGGCCGGTCAGCGCCGCCAAGCACATGACTTTATTCATGAAGACACAATTGAACGCTAAGCTTGTCCCCATGGACGACTCAGATTATTTGCGCCTGCTCACCATTCAGGCCGAACAAGCCAATGCGTTTCTTTCCAACGCCCGTAAATGGGAACGTGAGCGTTGGGTCTGCCAGCGCCTGCTGCAAGGCTTGAATATTCCCTACCGCAGCGAGGACTTCACCCCCGCCGGTCAAGAGCCGCCTGATGTGCTGTTTCGCGATGCCTCGTTCGAGGTTTTTTTCGTGCTCGACGAGGGCCGCAGGCTCAATGATGAATGGCGTGAAGAGCTGCAACGCCGGCGCAGCGCCTTTTCCCTGAGCCAACTGGTACGCCGCGAAGCCCGGCCACGGCGTATCAGCGCCCAGGAATTGCTGCAGCGCCTGGCGCCGACCTTGCGTAAAAAAGCCCACAACTACCAGGAGCGCGGGCTGGACCTGAGCGAGCTGGACATCATCGCCTTCGCCAGCCTCAAGCGCGAAGTGCTCGACCTCAACAGCCACTTCCCACCGCCCACCGAATACCTGCGCCAGGGCTGGCGCTCGCTGTCGCTGGTGGGCCCGACCTTTGCCCGTGTGTTGTTCGCCCATCCCGATGCGCCGGACTTCCTGCGTGGCAACCTGGGGCGCAGCATTGTGTTCGACGTGGGTATCAGCCTTTAAGCTGGCCCCCTGCCAACGCGTAATGGCATAAATTTCGCGCCGGTGATACAAAGCGCAATCATTCGTCATAAAGGCTGCGGTGTGACTGCACGATGGGGCCCGGTTCAAACGACTACAGTGAACCCTGTAGCTTCCCTTCAGTCACAAGCGTCTACCTGACGAGGCCCTCATGACCAGCCGCCTGAATCCCGAAGACCAACGTCGTGTCGATCAATACCTGCAAGCTCCCCAGCATCAAGTCGAGCGCAAGCCTTTCCGGCCGTGGCTGCTCCTTTGCATGGTGGTGCTGGTGACTATTGGCCTGGGCCTGTTGAGCCGCCTCTTGAGTAACCTGGTGCTATGAGCTGCCTTGCGCTCGCCCAATCCGCCCGCCCCGCGCGGCCGCCCACTCGAGACCCGAATTCCGTAAACCTTATGAGATATCCCCATGACTCACCGTATTGTGATTGTCGGCGGCGGCGCCGGCGGCCTGGAACTGGCGACCCGCCTGGGTAAAACCCTGGGTAAAAAGGGCACCGCCAGTGTCACCCTGGTCGATGCCAACCTGACGCACATCTGGAAGCCGCTGCTGCACGAAGTGGCCGCCGGTTCGCTGAACTCCTCGGAAGACGAACTGAACTACGTGGCCCAGGCCAAGTGGAATCACTTCCAGTTCCAGCTCGGCCGCATGAGCGGGCTGGACCGCGAGAGCAAACAGATCCAGCTGGCCGCGACCCTCGATGAAGAGGGCCGTGAACTGCTGCCCGCTCGTACGCTGGGCTATGACACGCTGGTCATCGCCGTAGGCAGCAATACCAACGATTTCGGCACCGAGGGCGCGGCGCAGCATTGCCTGTTCCTCGACACCCGCAAGCAGGCCGAGCGCTTCCACCAGCAATTGCTCAACCACTACCTGCGCGCCCACGCGGGCGACCAGGCCAACGAAACCATCAGCGTTGCCATCGTCGGCGCCGGTGCCACCGGCGTGGAGCTGGCGGCCGAGCTGCATCACGCGGCGCACGAACTGGCAGCCTATGGCCTGGACCGTATCCAGCCCAAGGACATGCACATCACCCTGATCGAAGCCGGTCCACGGGTATTGCCCGCGCTGCCGGAGCGTATCAGCGTGCCGGTACACAAGACCCTGGAGAAACTCGGGGTTACGGTCATGACCAATGCGGCGGTCAGCGAAGTGACCGCTACCGAACTCAGGACCAGCAATGGCGATGTGATCCCGGCCAGCCTGAAGGTATGGGCAGCGGGTATTCGGGCACCGGGATTCCTCAAGGACATCGACGGCCTGGAGACCAACCGCATCAATCAGTTGGTGGTACGCCCTACCCTGCAAACCACACTGGATGACGACATCTTCGCCTTTGGTGACTGCGCCGCCTGCCCGCAGCCGGGTAGTGATCGTAACGTACCGCCACGGGCACAAGCAGCCCACCAGCAAGCCTCGATGCTGGCCAAGTCGCTCAAGGCGCGCCTGGAAGGCAAACCCCTGCCAACCTACGCCTACCGTGACTACGGCTCGCTGGTATCGCTGTCGCGTTTCTCGGCGGTGGGCAACCTGATGGGCAACCTGACGGGCAGCGTGATGCTGGAAGGGTGGTTGGCGCGAATGTTCTATGTGTCGCTGTACCGGATGCACCAGATGGCGCTATACGGGACATTCCGCACGCTGATGCTGATGCTGGGCAGCCGGATTGGCCGGGGCACCGAGCCGCGCCTGAAACTGCACTGATCTGCAGGGGCGAGCTTGCCCCACGATAGGCAAGCCCGCTCCTACCTGGCGACTGCTGCGCAGTCGATCGCAGCCTCGTTCCTCGGCAGCGGCTACGGATTGCAAGCCGAGCCGGTAAGCCGCTTGCATCAGCCTGCGATCGACCGCGCAGCGGCCGTACTTCTAGCTGCTACCGGGCTATTCGGTAGGTGCTTTGTACAAAGCCATTCTCGAAAGTGGTGCTGCGCACATGCTGCAGCACCACATCCTCCGCCAGCGCCCCGAACAGGCTGATCCCGCTGCCCAGCAACACGGGGATGCGGGTGATGGTCAGTTCATCCAACCGCCCTTCTCGCAAGAAGCTCTGGATCACTTTGCCGCCGTCCAGGTACAGGCTCTTGGCGCCCGTTTCCTGAAGGTAATCGAGCAGGTCTGCCAATGGCCCCGGATGCACCTCGACGTTTTGCCCGGCATCTGCCTGGCTCAGGGTGCTGCTCAGCACCACCACACGCTTGTGGGGGTAAGGCCACTCGCCAAAGGTCAGGACTTTCTCGAAGGTGTTGCGCCCCATGACCAGGGTGTCGATCGTCGCCATATAGGCTGCATAGCCATGGTCGTCGCTGGAGCTGGTGGCAACCATCAGCCAATCCAGCTCGCCGCATTCACGGGCGATGAAGCCGTCGAGGCTGGTGGCGATGTATACGGAGGTCTTGAGGGTCATGGGCAGCTCCCTTGCAGAACAAAGCCGGATAGTAGCAGGCAATGTCAGAGGCTGCAGAAACGAAAAAAGGGCACCTTTTGCAAGGTGCCCTTCTTTCTGAATATGGTCGGGGTAAGGGGATTCGAACTCCTGACATCCTGCTCCCAAAGCAGGCGCGCTACCGGACTGCGCTATACCCCGGTAAAAAAAAGGCACCAATTAAGGCGCCTTTTTTAGTGGCTGGACGCTAATGGCGTTCCAACCTTTTAAGATCCAAACCCAGCGAACCGGACTTGAAAATGGTGGGTCGTGTAGGATTCGAACCTACGACCAATTGGTTAAAAGCCAACTGCTCTACCAACTGAGCTAACGACCCAAAAATGGTCGGGGTAAGGGGATTCGAACTCCTGACATCCTGCTCCCAAAGCAGGCGCGCTACCGGACTGCGCTATACCCCGGCTTGAAATTTGGCTCCGCGACCAGGACTCGAACCTGGGACCCAATGATTAACAGTCATTTGCTCTACCGACTGAGCTATCGCGGAACTATCAATTTCAATTACTGCAATTTCAAAAGCTGTATCACTACCGCCTTGAACTCTTCGACCTTGTGCATCGCTGCGTTCATGTCTCTGAGGCGCGCTATTCTACAACCTTCAAAACCCTTGTCAACCCCTAATTTGCATTCAACTTACTGATTTGCAACTTTTTTTCAGATTCCCGATTTTGCCGGGAAGCTGCGGGGCGACATACAGCGGGGCGCACTTTACAAGCACTCGAGGAAAAATGCAAAGAAAAAAAAGGCCTCGAAATCGAGGCCTTAGCGTAACCCAGCGAAAAATCAGGCGAAGACGATTTCTTCGCCTTCGACCTTGGCCGTGATTGGCGTGCCTGGCAGGAACTTGCCAGCCAGTATCAACTGCGCCAACGGGTTTTCGATCCAGCGCTGGATCGCCCGCTTCAGCGGCCGAGCACCGTAGACCGGGTCGTAACCGACGGCGATCAGTTTATCCAGTGCCTCGTCGCTCAGCTCCAGGCCCAGGTCGCGCTCAGCCAGGCGGCTGCGCAGACGGCCCAACTGGATATGGGTGATGCCAGCGATCTGCTCACGGCCCAAAGGCTCGAACACCACGACTTCGTCGATACGGTTGATGAACTCTGGGCGGAAATGCGAGCCCACTGCGTCCATCACTGCCGCACGTTGTGCATCACGGTCACCCACCAGCTCCTGGATCTGTGCCGACCCCAGGTTGGAGGTCATCACGATCACGGTATTACGAAAGTCCACCGTACGACCGTGGCTGTCAGTCAGGCGACCGTCTTCAAGCACTTGCAGCAACACGTTGAACACATCCGGGTGAGCCTTCTCGACCTCGTCGAGCAGCACCACCGCGTATGGTTTGCGCCGCACCGCCTCGGTCAGGTAGCCACCCTCTTCGTAACCGACATAGCCAGGTGGCGCACCGATCAGCCGCGCCACGGAGTGTTTCTCCATGAACTCGGACATGTCGATCCGTACCATCGCCTCTTCGGTGTCGAACAGGAACTCTGCCAGTGCTTTGCACAGCTCGGTCTTACCTACCCCGGTCGGGCCGAGGAAGAGGAACGAGCCACTTGGCCGGTTCGGGTCAGAGAGCCCTGCACGGGAGCGACGCACGGCGTTGGAGACTGCCACCACAGCTTCTTCCTGACCGATCACCCGCTCATGCAGCAGGCTTTCCATCTTCAGCAGTTTTTCCCGCTCGCCTTCAAGCATCTTGGCCACGGGAATGCCGGTCCACTTGGACACGACTTCAGCAATTTCCTCTTCAGTCACCTTGCTACGCAGCAACTGGTTCTCGGTCTTGCCGTGCTGGTCGACCATTTGCAGGCTGCGCTCCAGGTCCGGGATCACCCCGTACTGCAGCTCGGCCATGCGGCTGAGGTCGCCCTTGCGCCGGGCTGTTTCCAGCTCCTGGCGGGCCTGCTCGATTTTTTGCTGGATCTGGGCAGAGCCCTGTACTTCGGCCTTTTCCGAGGTCCAGATTTCTTCCAGGTCGGAATACTCACGCTCCAGTCGCGCAATTTCTTCGGTGAGCTTTTCCAGACGCTTGAGCGTGGCTTCGTCGTCTTCCTTCTTCAGTGCCTGGGACTCAACCTTCAACTGGATCAGGCGACGTTCCAGACGGTCGAGCACTTCCGGCTTGGAGTCAATCTCCATGCGGATACGGCTGGCCGCTTCGTCGATCAGGTCGATGGCCTTGTCCGGCAACTGGCGATCCGTGATGTAGCGGTGGCTGAGCTTGGCCGCGGCAATGATGGCGCCGTCACTGATCGCTACCTTGTGGTGCACCTCGTAACGCTCTTTGAGGCCACGCAGGATGGCGATGGTGTCTTCCTCGCTCGGCTCCTCTACCAGTACTTTCTGGAAACGACGCTCAAGGGCGGCATCCTTCTCGATGTACTGGCGGTATTCGTTCAGGGTGGTGGCGCCCACGCAGTGAAGCTCGCCACGGGCCAGGGCCGGCTTGAGCATGTTACCGGCATCCATGGAGCCCTCGCCCTTGCCGGCACCGACCATGGTGTGCAGCTCGTCGATGAACAGGATGATCTGCCCTTCCTGCTTGGACAGCTCATTGAGCAGGCCCTTGAGGCGCTCTTCGAACTCGCCACGGAACTTGGCACCGGCAATCAGCGCGCCCATGTCCAGCGACAGCAACCGTTTGCCTTTGAGACCGTCGGGCACTTCGCCGTTGATGATGCGCTGGGCCAGGCCTTCGGCGATGGCAGTTTTACCCACGCCAGGCTCACCGATCAGCACCGGGTTGTTCTTGGTACGACGCTGCAGCACCTGAATGGTGCGACGGATTTCATCGTCACGGCCAATCACCGGGTCAAGCTTGCCGTCTTCGGCACGCTTGGTCAGGTCGACGGTGTACTTGTCCAGGGCCTGGCGTGACTCTTCGGCGTTGGGGTCGTTGACCGCCTCGCCGCCACGCAGGTTGCTGATGGCGTTTTCCAGGGCTTTTTTGGTCACGCCCTGGCCCAGCAGCAGTTTGCCGACCTTGCTGTTCTCGTCCATGGCGGCGAGCAGCACCAGTTCGCTGGAAATGAACTGGTCACCCTTCTGCTGGGCCAGGCGATCGGCCTGGTTGAGCAGACGCGCCAGGTCCTGCGACATGTTGACGTCGCCGGTCGGGTTCTGGATTTTTGGCAATTGGTCGAGTTCTTTGCCCAACGCCTTGCGCAGGCTGTTGATGTCGAAACCGACCTGCATCAGCAGGGGCTTGATCGAACCGCCTTGCTGGTCGATCAAGGCTTGCAACAGGTGAGCAGGCTCGATGGCAGGATGGTCCATGCCAACGGCCAGGGATTGGGCGTCGGATATTGCTAGCTGTAGCTTGCTGGTCAAACGGTCTATTCGCATAGGTTACCTTCCTTTTTGGGCAGGTCGGAGCGATGGACACACCAGATGAGTGAACCTGCCAGAGATACCCTAATAGATAGGGGTAGATTGGGCGGATTCAAGGTAAGCGGCGTTGTTTGAGGGGGTAAAACGCCCCTCGATAAGTAACAGTTTATAACTGTTTGAAATCAGCGTTGCTCAAGCCAGACCAGAGAGGCGAAGCGCCCACCCTGCGGAGTACGCCGATAAGAATAGAAGCGTGGATCGCTGACGGTACAGAAACCGCCGCCAAACACCGCCTGCACACCGCGGGCAGCCAGTCGAAGGCGAGCCAGGGTATAGATGTCGGCCATCAATTTATCCGGGCGGGCACCGGGCGCGAAGGCCTGGGCGGTTTCCGGATGAATGGTGGTGAAGGCGTCTCGCACTTCCAGGCCCACTTCAAAGGCCTGCGGGCCGATAGCCGGGCCCAGCCACACCAGCACCTCTTCTGGCGCAAGGGCCAAGCGATCGAGCGTGGCCTCGATCACGCCACCGGCAAGGCCGCGCCAGCCTGCATGAGCCGCCGCTACCCGAGTACCGGCACGGTCGCAGAACAGCAGCGGCAGGCAATCGGCGGTCATTACGGTGCAGGCAATGCCGGGGGTGGTGGTCCAGCTGGCGTCGGCCTCGGCGATCACGCCTGGGTCGGCATCGGCCACCGCCACGCCATGCACCTGCTTGAGCCAGGCCGGCTGGATGCCGAACTCGGCGGTCAGGCGCTGGCGGTTCTCGGCCACCGCGGCAGGCTCATCGCCTACATGGTCGCCAAGGTTGAAGCTTTCATAGGGTGGCAGGCTGACGCCGCCGGCCCGCGTGGTGACGCACGCTCGGACTCCGGCTGGCGCAGGCCAGTCCGGGATCAGCAGATCGTGCGCCAGCTCAGTCATCCGACGAACGCCTCGCGGTCCTGCTTGAGCAGCGACAGCAGCCAGACGAAATCATCCGGCAGCGACGATTCCCAGCCCATGCGCTCGCCGGTCACCGGATGATCCAGTTCCAGGAACCGCGCGTGCAGCGCCTGACGCGGGAAGGTCTTGAGCGCATCGACCATGGTCGGGCTGGCCGCAGGCGGAATGCGGAAGCGACCGCCGTAGACCGGATCGCCGACCAACGGGAAGTTCACATGAGCCATGTGTACACGAATCTGGTGGGTACGCCCGGTTTCCAGCTTGACCCGCACGTGGGTGTGGGAACGGAAGCGCTCCAGCACACGGTAGTGGCTGACAGCCGGCTTGCCGCCTTCTGTCACGGCCATGCGCTGGCGCTGGCCACCGTGGCGGCCGATCGGGGCATTGATCTTGCCACCGGCGGTGACCACGCCAATCACGATGCATTCATAGATGCGGCTGACACTGCGACTTTGCAACTGGGCGACCAGTTGAGTCTGCGCCTGGATGGTCTTGGCCACCACCATCAGACCGGTGGTGTCCTTGTCCAGGCGGTGGACGATCCCGGCGCGCGGCACATTGATGATGTCTGGCACGTGGTGCAGCAGTGCGTTGAGCAGGGTGCCGTCGGCGTGGCCCGCAGCCGGGTGGACCACAAGCCCGGCAGGCTTGTTGATCACCAGGATGTGGTCGTCTTCATAGACGATATCCAGCTCGATATCCTGGGCCACCCACTCGCCCTGGGCCTCTTGCTCGGCCTCGAGCGCCAGCAGCGAGCCGCCGTGGACGATATCGCGCGGACGCAGGACCGCGCCATCGACCGTCAGGCGCCCCTCCTTGATCCAGGTGGAAAGGCGCGAGCGCGAGTGCTCAGCGAACAATTGGGCGGCGACTTGGTCGAGGCGTTGCCCGCCCAATTCGGACGGCACCTCTGCGCTAAGTTGAATGATCTCGGACATGCTCGAATCAGCGGGCGGCACAGCCTTTGGTTTCGACTGCACGCTTGTGGTTAAATACGACGTCTTTTGCCCCGGAGGTTGCACCGGGGTGCTCATCATAACAGGACGGCCTCGCCCAAGACAGCGGCCGTCATAGGGACGCAAGCCGCTATGCAAGTGAAACACCTGCTGCTGATCGCCATCCTCGGACTCACCGCTGCTTGTTCTTCGAAGGAAGTCGTCGACGAAAACCTGAGCGAAGCCGAGCTGTACCAGCAGGCGCAGGCCGACCTGGACAACCACAGCTACACCAGCGCCACGAGCAAGCTCAAGGCCCTGGAGTCGCGCTATCCGTTCGGTCGCTATGCCGATCAGGCGCAACTTGAGCTGATCTACGCGAACTACAAGAACGCCGAGCCTGAAGCCGCCAAGTCGGCCGCCGAGCGTTTCATTCGCTTGCACCCCCAGCATCCAAACGTCGATTACGCCTACTATCTCAAGGGCCTGACCTCGTTTGACCAGGACCGGGGCCTGCTGGCGCGCTTCCTGCCGCTGGACATGACCAAGCGTGACCCGGGTGCCGCCCGCGACTCCTACAACGAATTCGCCCAGCTCACCAGCCGCTTCCCCAACAGCCGTTATTCGCCTGACGCCAAGCAGCGCATGATCTACCTGCGCAACCTGCTGGCCTCCTACGAAATCCACGTAGCCGACTACTACCTGACCCGTCAGGCCTATGTCGCTGCCGCCAACCGTGGCCGTTATGTGGTGGAGAACTTCCAGGAAACCCCATCGGTGGGCGACGGCCTGGCAGTGATGACCGAAGCCTACATGCGTCTGCACCTGGACGAACTGGCCGCCACCAGCCTCGAGACCCTCAAGCTCAACTATCCGGATCACCCGAGCCTGGTCGACGGCCAGTTCGAGCCCAAGCAGGATGAAGCCGACAACCGCTCCTGGTTGTCCAAGGCGACCCTGGGCCTGATCGAGACCGACGCGCCGCTGCCACCGGGCGAAACCCGCGCCAACCAAGACGTGATCAAGCAGTACGAAGACGCCAAGGAAGCAATTCCGGCCGAGCTGCTGCCAAAAGACGGCGACGCCGTTGAAGAAGAAGAGCACGAAGCGGAAGGCAACAACGATGACCGCTCCTGGTTCAGCTACATGACCTTCGGCGTATTCGACTGACGGAACATGCAACAGATAAAGGGAGGCCAAGGCCTCCCTTTTTTCTTGCCCGAGCCCTAGACTTGAGGCTCTTCACTGACAAAGCTGGACACCATGGTTCGCCTACTTTTCTGGATCGCCCTGATTGCCGCTGCCTTCTGGCTGTGGCGCAAGTTCAAGGCCAGCAACGCTGCTGCGCCCGACAACGGCCTCGAAGACCCGTTGAAGATGGTGCGCTGCGCCCATTGCGGCGTACACCTGCCCAATGACCGCGCCCTGCGCCTGGGATCGCAGTGGTATTGCAGCCAGGCCCACCTGGAGCAGGGGCCTGGGCCGCAGCGTTAAGTTTCGATTCTCGCGGTAGGAGTGGGCTTGCCCCGCAATTGGGCAACATCAGATTTATCGCGGGGCGAGCCCGCTCCTGCTCTGCTTTCCTGTAAACGACCTCCCCGCACCATTTGCGACACCTTCCCCGCCCCACCTGTTGACCTGGACGGTCAAAGGTCATTAAGTACTATTTATCCGCATAAATATGAAAAATGACCACCATGCTCAAACGCCCGATCAAGCGCAAACGCCAGAAGCTCTCGGACATGATCGTCGAGTCGGTCAAACGCTCGATTGTCATCGACGCCCTGCGCCCCGGTGACCGGCTGCCGACCGAGCGCGAATTGATGGAAAGTTTCGAGTGTTCCAAGGGCACCGCCCGTGAAGCGCTCAAGGCCCTGGAGGTCGAAGGCCTGGTCAACACCCGCACCGGCCCCAGCGGCGGCGCCTACCTCAACGAGGCCGGCACCGAGCCCGCCAGCCGCGCGCTGCGCAACTACCTGCACTTCCAGCAACTCGATGGCGAGCAGGTGTACCAATTGCGCAAAGTCATTGAAGTGGAACTGGCCGTCGCGGTCATCGGCCGCCTGAGCGAAGAAGACTTCAGCGCCTTGCAGGCCAACATCGACTGCTGCAGCGCCCCGGAAGACAGCGAACTGGGGCAGCGGGAGCAACGCCTGGCCGAGCTCGAGTTCCACAACATCCTGGCCCGGCGTTGCCCCAATCCGCTGCTGAGTTTCATGGCGACCTTCCTCAACGACTTGCTGCGCGACCTGGTGGTACTGAAAAAAGCCTACAAGCCCAAGCGCGAGCAATTCGACGCCGCCAACATCGATTACCACAAGCAACTGCTGACCGCCCTGCGCGCCGCCGACGAACCGGCGGTGCGTCGCCTGATGCACGAGCACATGTGCGACGCCGAACAGCACATGACCGCCCTTGAAGGCGAAGTGGCCCGGCACTTTTTGCTGGAGTTCGACCACCACCACTGATCACGCCCGACCAGAGGCCTGCCCACAGGCCCGACCGTGCCCGCTTTGTCATTGCCACTCCTGCCTAATAACCAGAACCAAGGAGTTACCCATGCAAAGACGTACCCTGCTCAAGGCAGGCCTTGCCCTTGGTGGCCTGGGTTGTATCCCTGCCGGGATGCGCCTGGCCTGCGCTGAGGAACCGATCACCTTCTACGGCTTGAAGTCGATGTCCGGGGCCTTTGCCAGTTATGGCAAGTACGCCGACATGGGCTCGCGCCTGGCCATCGCCGAGCACCCGCAACTGCTCGGGCGCCCGCTCAAGTACAAGGTGATCGACACGGAAGGCAACGCCGGCAAGGCGGTGCGCAAGGTACAGGAAGCCATCGGTCAGGACGCGGCCAGGTTCTTTCAGGGCTGCACCCTCTCCTCTTCGGCACTGGCGGTGTCCAAGGAAATCCACAAGGCCGGCGGCGTGTTCATGACCCCGGTCGGCGCCGACGAGATCACCGGCAAGGACTGCAACTCGGCAACCTTCCGCTGGTCGGTCCCCACCTACGGCGCCATCCGCGAGACCCTGGTGCCGATGATCCGCCAACTGCCTGCCGCCAAGCGCTGGTACACCATCACCCCGCAATACGTGTTCGGCGATGCGCTGCTGGACAACGCCCGCAAGGTGTTCAAGGAGTTCGGTGTCGAGCACATCGGCAACAGCTACCACTCGCTGCAGGAGCAGGAGTTCTCCGGTTACCTGACCAACGCCATCGCCGCCAAGCCCGACGTGCTGGTGCTGCTCAACTTCGGCAGCCAGTCCTCCAACGCCTTGCGCCAGGCCGTGAATTTCGGCATCAAGGAGCGCATGAAGGTGCTGCTGGTGTGGTCAGCAGGCCTGGATCAGTTCCAGGAACTGGGCAGCGACGTGCTCGAAGGAGTTTACCTTGGCGCCCAGTACTGGCACCAGGTCGATACGCCGCTGAACCAGGCATTGGTCAAGGCTACCCAGGCCGCCTACGGCATCAACCCCAACTACCCCTTGGCCGCCGACTACATCGGCACCCGGGTGATGCTTGAAGCCATCATCAAGACCGGCAGCTTCGATGGCCCGGCCATCGCCCGCACCCTGCAGGGCATGTCGTATCAGGGGCCGACCGGGGACGAGCTGATCCGCGCAGCGGATCATCAGGTAATGAAGGACTACTACCTGCTGCGTGGCAAACCCCAGGCGCAGATGCGTGACGAGGACGACCTGGCCGAAGTGATCAGCGCCGGCCGCTCCTTTATCGACGTCGCCAATACCGGTTGCGCCCTGGCCTGACGCCCGGCGCTCGCTATCACACTACTGCAATGCAGCCGTCACGCGTGCTGCAGAGGGTTCGTGCATGCTCAGTCTTTACTTGTTCCAGCTGCTCAACGGCCTTGGCCTGGGGATGATCTACTTTTTGATCGCCGTGGGCCTGACCATCATTTTCGGTCTGCTCAACTTCGTGAACTTCGCCCACGGGGCGTTTTTCCTGCTGGGTGCCTACCTGTGCTATACGGTCGTGGCCCTGACCGGCAATTTCTGGATGGCCCTGTTGTTGGCACCGCTTGCAGTCGCGGCGCTGGCCTGGATGGTCGAGCGTTTATTGATCAAACGCATCTACCACCTGCCCCATACCTTCCAGATCCTGGTGACCCTGGGCATCGCCTTGATCATTCAGGAAGCCTCGGTACTGATCTGGGGCCCGGTGGGCAAGAACATTGCCGTGCCCCATGAGCTGCGCGGCGTGCTGATCATCGGTGACTTCATCTACCCCTACTACCGCCTGTTCCTGATCGGCTTCTCGGCCCTGATCGGCCTGGGCCTGTGGCTGCTGCTGGAACGCACGCGCTTCGGCGCCCTGGTACGGGCCGGCAGCGAGAGTACTGAAACCGTCTCACTGCTGGGCACCAATATCTTCCGCCTGTTTTCCCTGACCTTCGCCCTGGGCGTGGGCCTGGCCGGTGTCGCCGGGGTGCTGTTCGCGCCGTTGCGGGGGGCCCAGCCCTTTGTCGGCCCGGAGATCCTCGGTATCGCCTTTGTCGTCGTGGTGATCGGCGGTATGGGCTCGTTTGGTGGAGCGCTGGTCGGTGGTCTGTTGGTCGGCGTGGTGCAAAGCATGATGACCAGCCTCTGGCCGCAAGGGGCCAGCTTGATGATCTACGGGGCCATGGCCGCGGTGATCCTGGTGCGTCCTTACGGTCTGTTCGGGAGAGCATGAATATGAGTGAAAAGAACCCGTTGCCCCTTGCCAAGGGCCGTTCGCCCGCCCTGCTGTTGCTGGTGGTCGCCACCCTGATCGGTTTGCCGTTACTGCTGCCATCGACCACCCTGGCCACCGAAATCCTGATCTTCGCCCTCGCGGCGCTGGCCTGTAACCTGCTGCTGGGCTTTACCGGGCTGCTGTCGTTCGGTCAGGGTATTTTCTTCGGCGTGGGCGCGTACGGCGCGGCGCTGCTGATGATCCATCTGCACTGGGGCATGTTCCCGGCGCTGCTGGGCGCTGCCGTATTCGGCGCCTTGCTGGCGTTGCTGGTGGGTGCATTGGCGATTCGCCGTACTGGTATCTACTTCGTGATGCTGACCCTGGCCTTCAGCCAGATGGCCTACTTTCTGGCCTATACCCTGAGCGACTGGACCGGCGGCGACAACGGCCTGCTCGATGTACCGCGCCCCGACCTGGCGATTGCCGGCCATGTGCTGGTGGACCTGGGCGACCCGCGGCACTTCTATGCCTTTGTCGCGGTGCTGTTCCTGCTGATTTTCATCGGCGCCCAGCGGGTGATCCGCTCCCCCTTCGGCAGCACCCTGTTGGCCATTCGCGAGAACGAAACCCGCGCCGCGGCCATCGGCTATGACACCCGCCACTTCAAGATCCTGGTGTTCATGTTGTCCGGCGCCGTCACCGGTATCGCCGGGGCGTTGTACGCCATGCTGCTGCACTTTGCCCCGCTGTCGAACATCGACCTGGTGATGTCCGAAAACATTCTGATCATGACCATCGTCGGCGGTACCGGCTCGCTGTTCGGCTCGCTGCTGGGCGCAGGCTCCATCGTGCTGCTCGGCGATGTGCTGTCGGAACTGTGGCCGCGCTGGCTGATGCTGCTGGGGATCATTCTGATTCTGGTGGTGGTGTTCATGCGCGGTGGCCTGTGGGGCGGCCTGGCGGACCTCGGCAAGCGCCTGGGTGCGCTGCGCACTGCTGCAAGCAAGACCAAGGAGAACCTGCAATGAGCGATTACCTCCTGGAAACCCGCGACCTGCAGCTGGCCTACGGCCCGTTCCATGCCGTGGACGGCGTTGACCTGAAAGTACGCGCCGGCACCATCCATACCGTGATCGGCCCCAACGGCGCCGGCAAGACCAGCCTGTTCCACTGCCTCACCGGCGAGCGTCCGGCTACCGCTGGGCAGATTCTGTTCGGCGGCCAGGACATCATCCGCAAGCCGTCCCATGGCCGTGTGGCGCTGGGCATGGCCCGCTCGTTCCAGCTCACCAGCCTGTTCCAGAACCTCAGTGTGCGGGAAAACCTGCGCCTGGCCGCCCAGGGCCGAGATGGCCTGGCAGCGCTGAACTTCTGGCGCAGCGTGGAACACAAGCGCAGCCATTGGGACATGGCCGACCAGGTGCTGGAACGCCTCAAGCTCGGTGGTCGGGCCGACACCCTGGCCGGTGAACTGTCCCATGGTCAGCAGCGGGTGCTGGAAGTCGGCATGTCGATCTGCGCCCGCCCCAAGCTGCTGATGCTCGATGAGCCTACCTCGGGCATGGGCATCGATGACATTCCCTTGATGACCGAACTGATCAGCGACCTGGGCCAAGATCACACCGTGCTGTTGATCGAGCACAACATGAGCATCGTCATGTCGATCAGCCAGCGCATCACAGTGATGAGCCATGGCCGGATCCTGGTCGAGGGCACCCCGGAATTCGTCCGCAACGATGAACGTGTGCGCACCGCCTACCTTGGAGAAGCCGCCTGATGCTCAACGTCGATTCGATTCACTCCTACTACGACAAGAGCCATGTGCTCGAAGGGGTTTCGCTGAAAGTCGAAACCGGAGAGTTGGTCACGCTGCTGGGCCGCAACGGTGCCGGCAAGACCACCACGCTGCGCAGCATCCTGGGCATCGTCCGTCCGCGCCAGGGGCAGATCCACTTCAACGGCAAACCGCTGGTGGGCCGGGAGATCTTCGAGATTGCCCGCCAGGGCATTGCCCTGGTGCCGGAACACCGCGGTATTTTTCGCCTGCTCAGCGTCGAGGAAAACCTCAAGATCGCCGCCCGCAAGGACAGCCGCTGGCAGTTGGCGGATGTCTACGCGATGTTTCCGCGCCTCAAGGAGCGGCGCAACAACAACGGCTTCGCCCTTTCCGGTGGCGAGCAGCAGATGCTGGCCATTGCCCGTGCCCTGCTCAACGACCCCAAGCTGCTGATTCTCGATGAGCCCACCGAAGGCCTGGCACCCGTGATTGTCGACGAGCTGGTGAAGATTCTGCGGCGCATCAAGGACGAGGGGCTGTCGGTGCTGCTGGTAGAGCAGAACCTGATGGTGTGCGACGCCCTCGCCGACCGCCATTACGTGCTCGAACAAGGCCGTGTGGCCTACCAGGGCACCGCCGCCCAATTTCGCGCCGACCCAAGCATCAAGAACCGCTTCCTGGCCCTGAGCGCCTGAAAGGAGACTGACCATGAATACCTCCACCGATCCGTCCCGGTATCTGCTCGGCAATGCGCTGCTAGTCAACCGCGACCGCCTCTGGCAATCGCTGATGGACCTGGCGCAGCTGGGCGCTACGGCCAAGGGCGGGGTGTGCCGCCTGGCCCTGACCGACCTTGACCGCCAGGCCCGCGACCTGTTCGTGCAATGGTGCGAAGCGGCGGGCTGCATCGTCAGTGTCGATGCCATCGGCAATATTTTCGCCCGCCGCGCCGGGCGCAATCCTGCGTTGGCACCGGTGATGACCGGCAGCCATATCGACACCCAGCCCACCGGTGGCAAGTTCGACGGCTGCTACGGGGTGATGGCCGGCCTTGAAGTGATCCGCACCCTCAATGACCTGGGCATCGAGACCGAGGCGCCGCTGGAAGTGGTGGTGTGGACCAACGAGGAAGGCTCGCGCTTCCCGCCGTGCATGATGGGCTCGGGGGTGTTCGCCGGTAAGTTCGACCTGCAGCAGACCCTGGACAAGGTCGACGACCAGGGCCTGTCGGTAGGCGCCGAGTTACAGCGCATCGGCTATGCCGGCACGCGAACGCCGGTCGGTCATGCGGTGGGCGCCTATTTTGAAGCGCACATCGAACAAGGGCCGGTACTCGAAGACCGTCAGACCACCATTGGTGTGGTGCAGGGCTGCCTGGGGCAGAAGTGGTTCGACCTGGTGCTGACCGGTGTCGAAGCCCACGCCGGACCGACCCCCATGCACCTGCGCAAGGATGCCCTGGTGGGCGCAGCTGAAGTGATCAGCGCTGTCAACCGCATCGCCCATGCCCACCAACCCCATGCCTGCGGCACGGTCGGTTGCCTGAACCTGCATCCAGGATCGCGCAACGTGATCCCGGGCCAGGTTCATATGACCATCGACCTGCGCCACCTTGATCCACAACATTTGCAGGCCATGGTCGAGGAAGTCGCGCAGGTCATCGAACGCAGCTGCACCACCCACGGCCTGCACTTCGAGCTGACGCCCACAGCAGACTTCCCGCCCCTGTACTTCGCCGCCGAATGCGTCGAGGCCGTGCGCCAGGGCGCAACCGAGCTGGGCCTGAGTCATATGGACATTGTCAGTGGTGCCGGCCACGACGCGATCTTCCTCGCCGAACTGGGCCCTGCCGGGATGATCTTCGTGCCGTGCGAGGGCGGTATCAGCCACAACGAAATCGAAAACGCCGCGCCCCAGGACTTGGCCGATGGTTGTGCCGTGCTACTGCGGGCCATGCTCAACGCTGCCCAGGGAGGCCAATGCAAATGACCGATAAAACTACCCTCGGCGAGCTGACCGCCGTTGAACTGCTGGCGCTGTATCAGCGCAAGGCACTGTCACCTGTGGAAGTGACCGAGGATGTCTTGACGCGCATCGCTCTGCATAACCCGGCGGTGAATGCCTACTGCCACGTGGATGAAGACGGCGCCCGCGCCGCCGCCCGCGCCAGCGAAAAGCGCTGGCAGCAAGGTAATCCGTGTGGGCGCCTGGACGGGGTGCCCAGTTCGATCAAGGACCTGACCCTGACCCGCGGCATGCCAACGCGCAAAGGCTCGCGCACCACCAGCAGCAAAAGCCCATGGGACACCGATGCTCCGTTCAGCGCCTTTATGCGCGCTGCCGGCGCGGTGCTGGTCGGTAAAACCACCACGCCGGAATTTGGCTGGAAAGGCGTGACCGACAACCCGCTCTATGGCATCACCCGCAACCCCTGGAACACGCGCCTGACAGCTGGCGGATCGTCCGGTGGCGCCGCTGCTGCCGCAGCCTTGAACCTTGGCGTGCTGCACCAGGGCAGTGATGCCGGCGGCTCGATTCGGATTCCTTGTGCGTTTACCGGCACGTTCGGCATCAAGCCTACCTTCGGCTACGTGCCGCAGTGGCCGGCTAGCGCCATGACTATCCTCTCGCACCTGGGGCCGATGACTCGCACCGTGGAAGACTCGGTGTTGATGCTCGATTGCGTGGCCCGTCCCGATGCCCGCGACGGCCTGGCCGGCGCTGCGCGGCAGGCACCGTGGTTATCCCTAGGTGACGACCTCAAGGGCATGCGTGTCGCCTACAGTGCCGATTTCGGTTATGTGGACGTCGATCCGCAGATCCAGGCGCTAGTCGGTCAAGCGGTTGAGCGCCTTGTGCAACTGGGAGCACAGGTCGAGGCCGTCGATCCCGGCTTCGACGACCCTGTGGATATCTTCAATACACTGTGGTTCGCCGGTGCCGCACGCTTGCTCGGGCAACTGACTGCCGAACAGCGTGGCCTGGTTGACCCGGGCCTGCGGGAGATTGCCGAATGCGGTGCGGCGATCAGCTTGAGCGAATACACCCTGGCACTGGAAGCGCGGGCGGCGTTGGTGGCGCGGATGAACGCCTTCCATGAACGTTACGATGTGCTGGTAACACCGACGCTGCCGCTGGTGGCGTTCGAGGCCGGGCACAATGTTCCGCCAGGCTCGGGTCTCAAACAGTGGATGGAGTGGACGCCATTCAGCTACCCCTTCAACCTGACCCAGCAACCGGCGGCCTCGGTGCCCTGCGGCTTTACCGATGCCGGCTTGCCGGTTGGCCTGCACGTTGTGGCGGGGCGATTTGCCGATGAGCAGGTGCTGAAAGTGTGCCGCTTGTATGAGCGACATTTCCCGAGCCGACATCTGCAGGTGCCGATTATCGGGTGATCACTCTTGCATCGGCTTTATGTGAGGCAAGGTGCGCTGGCCTCATCGCAGGCAAGCCCCACAGGTTCTGTGACACCTTCGGGGCTTGCCTGCGATGCTTCTAGATCAAACGACCCGCCGGTGCATAAGGCTGTGGATCGATAATCGGTTCGCGCCCCAACAACAGGTCGGCGAACAGTTGGCAGGAGGCCGGCGCCAGCACCAGGCCATTACGGTAATGCCCGCAGTTCAGCCAAAGCCCTTCGACGCCCGGCACTTCGCCAATGTAGGGAATGCCCTCGGGCGATCCCGGACGCAAGCCTGCCCAATGACCAACCACCTCGGCCCCGGCCAATGCTGGCAGCAGCTCGATGGCTGAAGCCTTGAGGCTTCCCAGCGCTTCGTCGGTCGGCGTCTTGTCGTAGCCGGCATGTTCCAGGGTGCTGCCGATCAGGATGTGCCCATCACGACGCGGGATGGCATAGCGCCCCTTGGCCAGCACCATGCTCGGCAGGAAATCGTCGGCGCACTTGAAGAGAATCATCTGGCCCTTTACAGGTTCCACCGGCAATTCCAGGCCCAACGGGCGCAGCAGGTCTCCGCTCCAGGCGCCCGCCGTCAGCACCACGCGGTCGCCCGCAATGGCACCATCAGCAGTCTCGACACCGGTGATCCGTCCGCCCTCGCGGCTGAACCCGGTGATTTCACAGTGCTCGCGAATGCTCACGTTGGGCAGGCGCTGCAACGCCGCCTTGAGCGATTTGACCAAGCGGGGATTACGCACGTTGGCAACACCGGCCATATAGACAGCCCGCTGAAAACCCGCACCCAGCACCGGTACGGCGTCGTAGGCGGCAGAGATATCCACAGCGCTCAGCGGTCGCCCTTCTCGCACAGCCCACGCCAGGGCTTCAGCTTCGTCGTCGAGGTCGAGCCAATACAGGCCGGTGGTGTGGACTTGCGGGTCGATTCCGGTATTGGCGAACAGGCGTTCGCCCAGCTGTGGATAAAAGTCCTGCGACCAGTGCGCCAGCGCCGTCACTGCCTGGCTGTAGCGCCAGGGATAAAGGGGCGAAACAATGCCGCCGCCAGCCCAGGACGACTCCCGGCCCAGCGCCCCACGGTCACACAGGATTACCTGCCCCACCTCGGCTGCGAGGTTGAACGCAGTCAGCAGGCCGATTACCCCGCCGCCGACAATCACTACTTGCTTGGTCATCTATCGATCCAATTTCTGAAGTAAACCGCGAAAACCTTCAGCCACCCCAGCACCCATCACCGCTTGCAGCGCCCGCAGGGTTGCTGCGCACACCCGCCTGGTCGAGCTGATAATCACCACAGGGGTCGGCCACCATCAGGCTGCCGGGATTGCGACGGGCCAGGAGGATGAACGACTCGCTGTCGCGCACCGCATGCAAACTGTAGTGGGCTGTGCCGCTGGCCAGTGGCGTTGTCACGGTGTCGGTGTCGCTGTATTGCCCGGCGCGCGAAAAGTGGCGTTCCAGGTGTTGGGCGCTCTCGAACAGCAGGCCGACAATCTCGGTACGGGCAGATTTTTTGATCTGGTCGCTGTAGCTGGGGTAGGCAATGCTCGCCAGAATGCCGACCACGGCGATGACAATCAACAGTTCGATCAGGCTCACGCCCTTCTGAGGGTTCATTCTGTTACTCCCTAGTAGACCTGACGCCAGAGGATTCGACGCCCTTGCGTGTGCCCTGCGTCGACCGGCTGCGCGATTACACTTTCCAGCACACTACGGGCTGGGCCGCTGCGATACACCGCGGTGACGCGATAAAGGTTTACCGGCAGCCCGGGAGGCATGAACCTGGCCTGGGTGCTTTGCCCCAGGGACTGAACCAGATAGAACCCGCCACCGGCAGCCTGCCATGCCAGGCCGGAACTGGCGCCCGCACCGCTGTAGACACCCGCTGCGCTGACCTGGCCGGCTTCTGGAGGCGGCAGGCAGAAGCTGCACGGGGGCCTGTACGCAGGTGCCGTGGCTTCGCCCATTTGCAGCACCTGCTGCGCCTGCTCGAAGGTCTGTATCAGCGCCTCGAGGTTGCGTGCCATGCGTTCCTGCTGGAGGGCACTGGCCATCACCGAGACGCCCAGCATTCCCAGTAACAGCATCAATACCAGGCTGAGCAGCAGCACCAGACCACGCTGGCCGGATATGCTCACGACCCGACCACCGGGTTACCCAGGGCGATACTCGTCTGGTAGGTCTGGGGCCTGACGCGGTGTTGCGGATCAACCAGCGTAAGGCTTAGCCGTACACCGGACACGCTCAGGTCAGCGCTTCTCAACAGCTCGACACGCATGTCCCCTACCCCGTCCAGCAACACGGCGGTCATGGCCCCGCTGGTGAGCTGCAACTGATCGCCTGCCAGCCGATAGACCTGACGACGAATGCCCAAGGCGAACTGGCCGACGCCAGGGGCTCCAATACCGGCCTGCACGCTGGCCACCGTGCGGCAGTCGGTGAGCAAGGTCCAGTTGGGGCGACCGCTGGCATACAGCCCTTCGGCACGGATCAAGCCCAGCTGTTGCAGGCGACCCTCGGCGCCCTGGGTCAACACCAGCGGCCGGGCAAACTCAGCCGCCGCTCCGGAATCGAAAAAATCGATCTCATCATGACGCAGGCAACCGAATACACCGGTCATGCGAAGATCCCGGGCCAGATGCTGCAGCGCCTGGCGGGCATCTTCCTGCATCCGCGCCGCCACTGCCTGTGCCTGCCAGGACTGGCTCGCAGCCAGGAACAGTCGACTGCCACCCAGAAGCATCACCAGCCCCAGGCTCAAGGCCAGCAGTAGCTCCAGCACACTGAATCCGGTTTGCCGGCTCATGGGCCAACCAGCCCTTCGCCTGTCTCTCCCTTGGCACGCGCCTGCTCCAGCACACCCTGCGCCCTGTAGGTTTCCTGCGTGCTGCGCAGGGCGCTTTCGGTAGCCTGCAACCCTTGCACTTGCATACCCGCGACGGCGAACAGGCCCAAGCCCAGGACCGTCATCGCCACCAGCACTTCAATCAGCGTCATACCTTGTTGTTGCTCGCCGTCCATGGCCTACCCCCGACTTTTCCACAGCACATTGCCAATGTGGCCGACTCGACATCGGCCACTTGGGTCTGGAATCTATAGCGAAGCACTTCCAGGGAAGGATGCACGGTGAAGCAACAAGGGGTAACACTGATACAAATGTTGTTTGTGCTGGTGCTGTTGGGGATGCTGTCCCGGTTGGGGATACCCGCCTACAGCGACATGAGCACAGGGCTACAACGGCAAGCGGCTGCAACTGACCTTGCCCGCACGTTGCGCACGGCCCGCAGCGAAGCCCTGCTGAGAAACAGCACGGTGCGAGTGCAGGCAATGGACGGAAACTGGAGCAATGGCTGGCGAATGCTCGTGGAACAAGACAGCCAGCTGCTGCATGAATGGCGCCGCGATGGGCGAGCAACCATTGTGGGGAATCAGCCGGTCATGCGCCAGGTGAGCTTCAATGGGCTGGGGTTGCCCCAGCAGCAAGGCGGTGGCTTTCAGGCCGGGACGCTGCATGTTTGCCAGCGCCCCGAAGCCATCAGCCACTACCAGGTCGTGCTCTCACCCAGTGGCCGGGTGAGCGTGCGCGAGGAACGGATCGAACACACGCTGTGTGCGGGGGCCGGGTCAGATCAGTGAACGTACGCGCAGTTCTTTAGGCATCGAGAAGGTGATGTTCTCTTCGCGGCCGTCCAGCTCTTCGGCACCGGTAGCGCCCCATTCGCGAAGTTGCTCGATCACGCCACGCACCAGTACTTCAGGCGCCGAGGCACCCGCGGTGATGCCGATTCGCTCGACGCCATCGAACCAGCTCTTGTCCAGGTCTTCGGCGCCGTCGATGAGGTAGGCCGGGGTCGACATGCGCTCGGCCAATTCACGCAAGCGGTTGGAGTTGGAGCTGTTGGGGCTGCCCACGACCAGGACCACATCACACTCGTTGGCCAGTTGCTTGACTGCGTCCTGGCGGTTCTGGGTGGCGTAGCAGATGTCATCCTTGCGCGGCCCGCCGATGTTGGGAAAGCGCGCACGCAGGGCGTCGATCACTCGGCTGGTGTCGTCCATCGACAAGGTGGTCTGGGTCACGAATGCGAGTTTGTCGGGGTCGTTGACCTGCAGTCTGGCTACGTCTTCCTCGTCTTCGACCAGGTAGATGGCGCCGCCGTTGCTGGCGTCGTACTGCCCCATGGTGCCTTCGACTTCCGGGTGGCCTTCATGGCCGATCAGGATGCACTCACGGCCATCGCGGCTGTAGCGCGCCACCTCGATATGCACCTTGGTGACCAACGGGCAGGTAGCATCGAAGACCTTCAGGCCGCGCCCGGCTGCTTCCTGGCGTACGGCCTGGGAAACACCGTGGGCGCTGAAGATGACGATAACGTCATCCGGCACCTGGTCCAGCTCTTCGACAAAGATCGCGCCACGGGCACGCAGGTCTTCGACCACGAATTTGTTGTGCACCACTTCGTGACGCACATAGATCGGTGGGCCGAAGACTTCCAGCGCGCGGTTGACGATCTCGATCGCCCGGTCCACGCCTGCGCAAAATCCGCGGGGGTTGGCGAGTTTGATTTGCATGGTCGGCTCCTGGCTCAAAGCGCCTTCACTTCGAGGATTTCCACCTCGAAGCTCAGGGTCTTGCCAGCCAGTGGATGGTTGAAGTCGATGGTCACCTGGGCATCATCGAAAGCCTTGACCACACCCGGCAGCTCGGCGTTGGCGGCGTCGTTGAAGATCACCAGCAGGCCTTCGGACAATTCCATGTCGTTGAACTGTGACCGTGGGATGATCTGCACGTTCTGTGGGTTGGGCTGGCCGAAGGCGTTTTCCGGCTGGACGGTGACGGTGCGCTTGTCACCAGCCTTGAAGCCGAACAGTGCCGCTTCGAAACCCGGCAGCAGGTTGCCGTCGCCGACCTTGAACACTGCAGGCGCCTTGTCGAAGGTGCTATCTACGGTGTCGCCGTTTTCCAGGTGCAGCGCGAAGTGCAGTTTGACTTCGGTGTTCTGGCCAATACGGGTCTCAGTCATGGGCGGGCTCTCCGGACTTCTTGCTCTTGAACATATCCAGCGCCAGCATCACTGCACCTACGGTAATGGCACTGTCGGCCAGGTTGAAGGCCGGGAAATGGTGGCGGTTCTGCCAGTGCACCAGGATGAAGTCGACCACATGGCCGAGCACGATACGGTCGTACAGGTTGCCCAGTGCGCCGCCCAGTACCAGGGCCAGGGCTACCGCCAGCCAGGTTTCGTCACGGCCCAGACGCTTGAGCCACACCACCAGCACACCACTGACCACCACGGCGATCAGGGCGAACAGCCAGCGCTGCCAGCCGGAGCTGTCGGCCAGGAAGCTGAAGGCAGCGCCGGTGTTGTAGGCCAGGGTCCAGCTGAAGTAGTCGGGGATGACCACGATCTGTTGGTACAGGCTCAGCGCGCCCTCGAAGTAGAACTTGCTGGCCTGGTCGAGGACCAGGACCAGCAGGCTCAGCCAGAGCCAGCCAAGGCGCCCGAAGCGCCCTGCAGCGGGGTTAGGCATAGTGACGCACCTCACCGTTTCCGCTGATGTTGTCGGCGCAACGGGCGCAGATTTCCGGATGCTCCGGGTTTGCACCGACGTCGGCGCGGAAGTGCCAGCAACGGCCGCACTTGGTGTGCCCGGACTTGACCACTTTGAGCTTCAGGCCTGGAACTTCGGTCTCGACTGCATCGGCCGGGGCTTGAACGAACGGAGCCACGGTAGCCGCCGAGGTGATCAGCACGAAGCGCAATTCGTCACCCAGCTTGTTCAGGTCGGCGCTCAGGGAGTCGTCGGCGAACAGGGTCACTTCGGCTTGCAGGTTGCCACCGATGGCCTTGGCCGAACGCTGGTTCTCCAGTTCTTTGTTGACCGCCGTCTTGGCCGCCATGACGCGGTCCCAGTAGGCACGTCCCAGCTCGAAGCCTTCCGGCAGCTCGGTCAGGCCCTGGTACCAGGTGTTGAGCATGACCGACTCGTTGCGCTCGCCTGGCAGGTACTGCCACAGCTCGTCGGCGGTGAAGGCCAGGATCGGCGCGATCCAGCGCACCAGCGCCTCGCTGATGTGGTACAGCGCGGTCTGGCAGGAACGACGGGCAACACTGTTGGCGCCAGTGGTGTACTGACGGTCCTTGATGATGTCCAGGTAGAAACCACCGAGCTCCTGCACGCAGAAGTTGTGGATCTTGGAGTAGACGTTCCAGAAGCGGTACTCGCCGTAGTGCTCTTCGAGCTCGCGCTGCAGCAGCAGGGTACGGTCGACAGCCCAGCGGTCCAGCGCCAGCATGTCTTCTGCCGGCAGCAGGTCACGGGCCGGATCGAAGCCGGACAGGTTGGAAAGCAGGAAGCGTGCAGTGTTGCGGATCCGGCGGTAGGCGTCGGCGCTGCGCTGCAGGATCTGCTCGGAAACCGCCATTTCGCCGGAGTAGTCGGTGGCCGAGACCCACAGGCGCAGGATGTCGGCCCCCAGGGTGTCGTTGACCTTCTGCGGCTCGATGGTGTTGCCCAGCGACTTGGACATCTTGCGGCCGTTCTCATCGACGGTGAAGCCGTGAGTCAGCAGTTCGCGGTACGGCGCGTGGTTGTCGATGGCGCAACCGGTCAGCAGCGAGGAGTGGAACCAGCCGCGGTGCTGGTCGGAACCTTCCAGGTAGAGGTCGGCACGCGGACCGGTCTCGTGACCGATGCTGTGCGAGCCGCGCAGCACGTGCCAGTGAGTGGTACCGGAGTCGAACCAGACGTCGAGCGTGTCGGCGATCTTGTCGTACTGGTCGGTTTCAGCACCGAGCAGTTCGGCAGCATCCATCTTGAACCAGGCTTCGATACCTTCTTTCTCGACGCGCTTGGCCACTTCTTCCATCAGCTCGACGGTGCGCGGGTGCAGCTCGCCGGTTTGCTTGTCGAGGAAGAACGGGATCGGTACACCCCAGTTGCGTTGACGCGAAATGCACCAGTCCGGGCGGTTGGCGATCATCGAGTGCAGGCGCGCCTGGCCCCAGGCCGGAACGAACTTGGTCTCTTCGATGGCCTTGACCGCGCGATTGCGCAGGGTGTCGCCGTTGTCTGGCTGCTTGTCCATGCCAACGAACCACTGCGCGGTGGCGCGGTAGATCAGCGGGGTCTTGTGGCGCCAGCAATGCATGTAGCTGTGGCTGATGGTTTCGGAGTGCATCAGCGCGTCGACTTCCGACAGCTTGTCGACGATCGCAGGGTTGGCCTTCCAGATGAACTGGCCGCCGAAGAACTCCAGCGACTGCACATACACGCCGTTGCTCTGTACCGGCGTGAGGATGTCGTCGTTGACCATGCCGTAGCGCTTGCAGGTAACGAAGTCGTCTTCGCCGTAGGCAGGTGCCGAGTGAACAACGCCGGTACCAGCGCCCAGCTCGACGTAGTCGGCCAGGTAAACCGGCGACAGGCGATCGTAGAACGGGTGACGGAAATTGATCAGTTCCAAGGCCGAGCCGGGTGCGGTAGCGATGACCGAACCTTCCAGCGAGTAACGCTGCAGGCACGACTCGACCAGCTCTTCAGCCAGTACCAGCAGTTTTTCGCCGGTATCGACCAGGGCGTACTTGAATTCCGGGTGAACGTTCAGTGCCTGGTTGGCTGGGATGGTCCACGGGGTGGTGGTCCAGATCACGATCGACGCCGGCTTGGCCAGCGACGCCAGGCCGAAGGCGGCTGCCAGCTTGACTTCGTCGACAACCGGGAACGCCACGTCGATGGTCTGCGACTTCTTGTCGGCGTATTCGACCTCGGCTTCAGCCAGCGCCGAACCGCAATCGAAGCACCAGTTCACGGGCTTGAGGCCCTTGAACACGAAGCCGTGCTTGACCATTTCGGCCAGGGCGCGGATTTCACCGGCCTCGTTGGCAAAGTTCATGGTCTTGTAGGGGTTGTCCCAGTCACCCAGTACACCCAGGCGGATGAACTCGGTCTTCTGCCCTTCGATCTGCTCGGCGGCATAGGCGCGGCACAGTTCGCGGGTCTGGTCGGCGCTCAGGTGCTTGCCGTGGGTCACTTCGACCTTGTGCTCGATCGGCAGGCCGTGGCAATCCCAGCCCGGCACGTACGGGGCATCGAAGCCCGACAGGGTCTTGGAACGGACAATCATGTCCTTGAGGATCTTGTTCAGCGCATGACCGATGTGAATCTTGCCGTTGGCGTAGGGCGGGCCGTCGTGCAATACGAACTTCGGACGATCCTTGCCAATTTCGCGCAGCTTCTGGTACAGGCCAATGCTGTCCCAGCGCTGCAGGATCTGCGGTTCGCGCTGTGGCAGGCCGGCCTTCATCGGGAAGGCGGTGTCCGGAAGGTTTAGCGTGGCTTTATAGTCGGTCATTTCAGGCTCTTCGTTAGCGGTTGAGCGTGCCAATGGGCACGTGCGGCGGCGATATCCGCATCGATCGCCGACTTCAGCGCCTCCAGGGAGGCGAAACGCTGCTCGTCGCGCAGCTTGTGGTGGAATTCCACCGTCAGGCGCCGGCCATAGAGATCGCCGGCAAAATCCAGGAGGTGCACTTCCAGGTGGGCACGGCCATCACCTGAAACAGTTGGTCGCACGCCAATGTTGGCGACGCCCGGCCAAGCCTTGCCATCGAGTTCGACACTGACCAGGTAAACACCGGTCAGCGGGACGCGATGACGCTTGAGTTGTATGTTGGCTGTCGGCGTACCGAGTTGGCGCGCCAGCTTTTGCCCGTGCAACACCCGGCCGCTGATACGGAACGGACGCCCAAGCAGGCGCTCTGCCAGCACGAAGTCGGCCTTGGCCAGGGCCTCGCGCACTTGCGTGCTGCTGACCCGCAAGCCATCGAGTTCGACGGTTTGCGCCGCTTCGACGGTAAAGCCCTGGGTGAGGCCGGCTTGCTGGAGAAACTCGAAGTCGCCGATACGATCGCAACCGAAACGGAAGTCGTCGCCGACCTCCAGGTGCTGCACACCCAGGCCGTCGACCAGAATGGTGTCGACGAACTCGGCGGCACTGAGTTTGCTCAAGCGTTGATTGAACGCCAGGCACAATACTCGGTCTACCCCTTCGCCAGCCAGCAGGGCGACCTTGTCGCGCAGGCGGGCCAAGCGGGCCGGAGCGGTATCGGGGGCGAAGTATTCGCGCGGCTGTGGCTCGAAAATCACCACGCAGCTGGGCACGCCCAGCGCTACCGCACGCTCACGCAGGCGCGCCAGGATTGCCTGGTGGCCACGGTGAACACCGTCGAAGTTGCCAATAGTGGCGACACAGCCCCGGTGCTGGGGGCGCAGGTTGTGAAGGCCTCGAACCAGCTGCATAACGCGCTTCTTGCTCATAAAGTGGTCGATTATAACCACACCCGGGCGCTGACGACAGGCAGCAGCGTCACCCCGTGGTGCGGAACAGATAAAACCGACGTCTGGCCATGTCTACGACTCAATGCAGCGCCTTGCGTGCAAAGTCGCGCGGGCGGAACCCGAACACGAACAGACTGCCGAAATACGTCACTACACCCGCCAGAATCAAAACGCCCAGACGCAGGAAACGCTCAAGCATCTGTCCTTCTGCCCAGGCTGGCATGTAGTGCATTCCCGCCAACAGCACCGCCGACATCAACAGCACCGCCAGCACCAGCTTGGCGAGAAACTTGCCCCAGCCCGGTTGCGGCTGGAACAACTGCTGCTGACGCAGCTTCCAATACAGCAAGCCGGCATTCAGGCAGGCACCCAGGCTGATGGCCAGGGCCAGGCCCGCGTGCTGAAGGTGGGTGATGAACAGCAGGTTGAACACCTGGGTGCAGACCAGGGTGAATACCGCGATCTTAACCGGAGTACGAATGTTCTGCTGGGCATAGAAGCCCGGTGCCAGCACCTTGACCAGAATGATTGCCAGCAGTCCTACCGAATAAGCGACCAATGCACGCTGCGTCATGGCTGCGTCGAATGCGCTGAACTTGCCGTACTGGAACAGCGCCACGGTCAGTGGCTCGGCAAGAATGGCCATGGCCAAGGTGCATGGCAGCACCAGCAGGAAGCACAGGCGCAGCCCCCAGTCGAGGATGCGCGAGTACTCGTGACGGTCCCGGTTGGCGTAGGTCTTGGCAAGGGTTGGCAGCAGGATGGTGCCCAGGGCCACACCCAGGACACCGGATGGCAGCTCCATCAGGCGGTCGGCGTAATACATCCACGACACCGAGCCGGCCACCAGGAACGAGGCAAAGATGGTGTTGATGATCAGCGAGATCTGGCTGACCGATACCCCGAGAATCGCCGGCAGCATTTGTTTGAGCACACGCCATACGCCGCTGTCGCGCAGGTTCAGGCGTGGCAGCACGAGCATGCCGATCTTTTTCAGGTGCGGTAGCTGATACAACAGTTGCGCCAGGCCACCTGCCAGTACGCCCCAGGCCAACGCCATGATCGGCGGATCGAAATACGGTGTCAGGAACACCGTAAAGCCAATCATCGCCACGTTGAGCAAGGTCGGTACGAAGGCCGGGACCGCAAAGCGGTTCCAGGTGTTGAGAATGGCGCCGGCCAGCGATGACAGCGAGATCAGCAATATATAAGGAAAAGTGACTCGCAGCAGGTCGGTGGTCAGTTGGTATTTTTCGGTGCTGTCGACAAAACCCGGAGCGGTGACCCAAACCACCCAGGGCGCGGCCAGTATCCCGATAGCCGTGACCACGGCCAGGACCAGTGTCAGCAGACCACTCACATAGGCAATGAAGGTTCGGGTGGCCTCTTCACCTTGCTGGGTCTTGTATTCAGCCAGGATCGGCACGAACGCCTGGGAAAACGCCCCTTCGGCAAAGATTCGGCGCAGCAGGTTGGGCAGTTTGAAGGCAATGAAAAAGGCGTCGGTGGCAACGCCTGCACCAAATACCCGTGCAAGGATTGTGTCGCGTACAAAGCCCAACACCCGTGAAATCATGGTGATGGAACTGACAGCCGCCAGGGATTTCAGAAGATTCATCGAAAGTTTTTCACGTCTTGGGATAAAGGGCTGTGCCGGAACGTGCCCAGTTGTGCGATACTCCGCGCCGCAACGCAAGCAGAGCAAAAGCTCCCGAGTTTACAGGTCGTGCTGCAGAAGGGAATCACTCCCTTGTTCAGAACGACCACTCAGCGGAACCGAGCAAGTGCCCTTGACAACCGATCAACTCATCGGCATGATTCGCGGCCTATTTTGTTTGCTATTTACCAAGTCTTTCGAGGAGCTCGACGGTGGCCAACTCACCTTCCGCCAAAAAACGTGCAAAACAGGCTGAGAAGCGTCGCAGCCACAACGCCAGCCTGCGTTCCATGGTTCGTACCTACATCAAGAATGTAGTTAAAGCCATCGACGCAAAAGACGCCGAAAAAGCGCAAGCTGCTTACATCCTGGCTGTGCCAGTTATCGACCGTATGGCCGATAAAGGCATCATCCACAAGAACAAGGCTGCTCGCCATAAAGGCCGTCTGAATGGCCACATCAAGGCGCTGAAGACTGCTGCAGCTGCCTAAGCGACACGCTTGTTAAAAAACCGACCCTAGGGTCGGTTTTTTATTGCCTGCAATAATCCCTGCCGAAGTACCAGACCGTGATCGGCTGCAACGCAGTCGTCTCACTCTGTGGCTTGAATACGGCCGCTACGCGCCCGATCACAGCCTTGCAGCAGCGGCTACAGCGGGCCTCCTGTGAAGGGAGGCCCGCTGACCATCACTTACCGATCTGAATCTTCGGCGCCCATTGCAGCCAGTCTTCCTCGGCCTTGTCGAACAGGGCAAAGGTCTGCTGCGGTCGCGCCGGGTTACCCATCTTCTCGCCATCTGGCGTCGCGAAGGCAATGCCACCCTCGATCAGGGTCTCCAGCGATTCGGTACGCACCGTCGCCCCCTTGAACAAACCCCAGTCGAAGCCAAACCCGCTGCTGTTCCAGAACCGGCTACCACCGCGCACCAGCGCAGCGTAACGTGGTTCGATCAGGATATGGATCAGCACACGGTCCGCGGTTTGACCCAGCTCGAAGCCCGTTACCTTGCCCACCGGAATCTCGCGATAGGTCACCGGCACGCCCGCCTTGATCGAACCCCTTCTCGGCGCACTGAGCACCAGCGCCAGGCCGGCTTCACGCTCGGAAAAATCCGGCGCCTGGGGCAAAGCATTGAAGGTGCGCTGTGGCCCCAGATTCTTCACTGCCGGCTGAACCTCCAGGTATTGCCCCGTCACCAGGGTTTCCAGGTTAGCCGTCTTGACGATGCCAAGAGCCGGCTTCACGACCCAGAACTGCGTACCTTCCCGGGCAATACGATCGGGCACTTCGGTGATCCGCGCCTTGAGCAGCACAGCCTGCAAGTCCTGGGTGAGGTCAACCTGTTCGACTACACCTACATCCAGGCCCTTGAAGCGAACGGCTGTACCTACCTTGAGGCCATCGGCTCGCTCGACACGGATAGTGACCGTGGTCCCACTGCGATTGGCCGCCTCCTGGTTCTCGTGCAGGCGGAAGCTCGGAATCCGGCGCTTGAGCGGCACATTCGGCGTCGGCGTGTCGAAGGCGATGCCTCCGGCCATCAGGCTCTGCAACGACTCGCTCTTGATCTGGATACCGGACAATCCACCCGTGAGGGTGATGCCGCTGGCATTCCAGAATCGCGTCGAGCCGTTGACCAGGCTGGCGTACTCCTGCTCGATATGTACACCGATCAGCAGGCGCTTGCTCTTCTTGGAGAACTGATAGCTCTGAACGGTACCCACCTTGACCTGACGGTAAAGAATCGGACTGCCGACTTCCAACGACCCCAGGTTGTCACCGAACAGCACCAGGTGCAGCCCCGGCGCCTTGAGGTCCAATGGCGGCGCCTTGGGGCGCGCCTCGAACTCGCGCTTGGGCGAGGCGCCCTTGTCGCCGGGGCGGATAGCGATGTAGTTACCCTTGACCAGCGCTTCCAGCCCGGTGATCCCGGCCAGCGAGATGGATGGCTTGACCACCCAGAACTGCGTGCCATCGACCAGGTAGTCTTCAGCCAGGGGGTCGAGCGTCAACTCGGCCATGGCGCTGGACAGATCCGCATCGACCTTCAGGGTTTTCAGCGACCCCACCTGAATGCCTTTGTACATGACAGGGGTGCGCCCAGCCTGGAGGCCTTCGAAGTCACCCAACTTGACCTTGATACGAATACCCGCCTGAGCAGCATCGAAATCTTCGTACAGACGGAAAGGTAGATTCGGGTCGGTTGGCGGGCTGTCTTTGCGGTGCTCAGGCGTGGCGAATGCGATCCCCCCGGCTACGATGCTGGACAACGACTCACTGCGCACCTTCACCCCGGACAGATTGGCATCGATGCTGATGCCGCTGGCGTTCCAGAATCGCGTGTGCTTGCGCACCAGGCTGGTGTAGGCCGGCTCGATGAACACTTTGACCTCAACCGTCGCCTGATCTTCTGCCAGGCGATAGCTTTTCACCCGGCCCACCTGGATCTGCTTGTAGAACACCGGGCTGTCGCGGTTGAGCGAGCCAAGGCGGTCGGCCTTGAGCGTCAGGTGCAGGCCAGGCTCGCTGTCAGACAATGGCGGCGCCACATCCAGTGCCTTGAAGCGCCTGGTAGGTTCCCCCTCCCCCGGGCTCACGGCAATGTAGTTGCCCGAAACCAGGGTCTCAAGCCCGGTAATACCGGCCAGGCTGACACTCGGCTTGACCAGCCAGAATCGCGTACCGGAGTTCAGGTGCGATTCGGCAGCCTGGTTCATTTCGATGGTCGCGATCACGCCGGTATTGCTGCCCTCGTCATCAAGCACCAGCTCTTTGACCTTACCAACCGACATGCCCTTGAACACTACTTCGGTCTTGTTGGCGACAATACCTTCGCCACTTTCAAAGCGAACCTGGATATTGATTCCCGACTCGCGGTACGCCTGCCAGCCAAGCCAGCCGCCTATGACCAGGGCGATCAGAGGCAATATCCATATAGCCGACCAGTTCGAAGCTGGGCGGGTTTTAGCCGTAGGCAAATCACTCATGGTCGTCATCCGACTCCGTGTTATCCCAAATCAGTCGGGGATCGAAAGTTACTGCAGCGAGCATCGTCAAAATCACCACACTGGCGAAGGCGACGGCACCCAGATTGGCTTCGACACTGGCGATCCTGCCGAAATTCACCACGGCCACCAGAATGGCAATGACGAATATGTCGAGCATCGACCAGCGTCCAATAAACTCGATAAAGCGGTACATCAGGATCCGCTGCCGAGCGGAGAGGGGTTGATGACGCTGTACCGAATAAAGCAGCAAGGCGATCCCCACCAGTTTGAAGGTGGGCACCAGGATGCTGGCGATGAACACCACCGCAGCGATCGGCCACATGCCGAGTTTCATCAGGGTGATGACGCCCGACATGATGGTGTCTGGGCTACCCTGCCCCAGGGCACTGACCGTCATGATCGGCAGCACGTTGGCGGGGACATACAGAATTGCCGAGGTAAGCAGCAATGCCCAGGTTCTTACCAGGCTATTGGGCCGCCGCGCATGCACGATAGCCCCACATCGGCTGCAGGTTTGTGAAGCACACTCCGGCTCCTGGCGATTCAGCTCATGGCATTCGCCACAAATCAGAATCCCGGCATCAATCGCACGCATGCAAGTCTTCCCCCGATAAAGCACTCCAGATCTGGTGGGGTGACATCACCACCTCCAGCCACACCTGCACCAACAACAAACTGATAAAGCAGGCCAACCCCAGTCCCAGGCTGAGCTCCGCCAGGTCGACCAATTTGACCATTGCGACCAGCACGCCCATGAAATACACCTCAAGCATGCCCCAGTCGCGCAGGTGGTGATAAATCCGGTACAGCAGCAAGCCATAACTGCGTCCGATGTTCAGCCGAATGCTCAACAGCACCGCCAACTGACACAACAGCTTGAGGAGCGGGATGGCCATGCTGCAAAGAAACACAACCACCGCCACACCTTTCATACCGGTGTTATAGAGCCCTACGACGCCGCTCCAGACGGTATCGTCAGAGGTTTGGCCCAAGAGGTGGAGCTGCATGATGGGAAGAAAGTTTGCAGGGACGTAGAGAAGCAGCGCAGCAAGCACCAGCGCCAGGCTGCGCTGGACCACATTGTGGCGGTGCGCGTAGAGCTCATACCCGCAGCGTGGGCAGTGCGCTTTTTCGTCCAGCTTGAGGATAGGTTTGCGCATCAACAGATCGCATTCGTGACACGCTACCAGTTGATCCAGAGGCAGGTCTGCAAGCTGTTTAGAATCGACAGGTTCAGTCATAGTGAACTTCTGGGTTTACTTAAGGGCGGTATTCTAACCTGTGTAGGAGCGCGCTCGCCGCGCGATCTGGTCCCGAAGTGTTTGGATTGTACCGGGCCGGAAAAGACAAAACCCCTACCTGCATGTGCAGATAGGGGTTTCGGAATTTAATCTTGACGATGACCTACTCTCACATGGGGAAACCCCACACTACCATCGGCGATGCATCGTTTCACTGCTGAGTTCGGGATGGGATCAGGTGGTTCCAATGCTCTATGGTCGTCAAGAAATTCTGTGTACCGGACCGTCTTTCGACACTCCAGCAAATCGGGTATGTGATGATTGTGAGCTGCAAACTTTCGGTTCGTTTCGTCTTCACAACACCGCAATCTGGTCATTCGACGCAAATTGCTTGGGTGTTATATGGTCAAGCCTCACGGGCAATTAGTATTGGTTAGCTCAACGCCTCACAGCGCTTA
>NZ_AUED01000022.1 GCF_000425805.1 Pseudomonas vranovensis DSM 16006 | reverse complement strand
GCCTTGTTCCTTGGCGCAGTCGATGGCGATCTGGTAGCCGGCATCGGCGTGACGCATGACGCCGGTGGCCGGGTCGTTGTGCAGTACGCGAGCGATACGCTCGGCCGCTTCATCGGTACCGTCGCAGACGATCACCATGCCCGAGTGCTGGGAGAAGCCCATGCCGACGCCGCCACCGTGGTGCAGCGAAACCCAGGTCGCGCCGCTGGCGGTATTGAGCAGGGCGTTGAGCAGTGGCCAGTCGGAGACGGCGTCGGAGCCATCCTGCATCGACTCGGTCTCGCGGTTGGGGCTGGACACCGAGCCCGAGTCCAGGTGGTCGCGGCCGATGACGATCGGCGCCGACAGCTCGCCGCTGCGGACCATTTCGTTGAAGGCCAGGCCCAGTTTGGCGCGCAGGCCCAGGCCAACCCAGCAGATACGTGCCGGCAGTCCCTGGAAGCTGATGCGCTCGCGCGCCATGTCCAGCCAGTTGTGCAGGTGGGCGTCGTCGGCGATCAGTTCCTTGACCTTGGCGTCGGTCTTGTAGATGTCTTCAGCGTTGCCCGACAGTGCCGCCCAGCGGAACGGACCGATACCGCGGCAGAACAGCGGACGGATGTAGGCCGGTACGAAACCCGGGAAGTCAAAGGCATTGCTGACGCCTTCTTCCTTGGCCATCTGGCGAATGTTGTTGCCATAGTCGAAGGTCGGGATGCCCTGCTTCTGGAAATCGAGCATGGCCTGGACGTGTACGGCCATCGATTGCTTGGCAGCCTTGACCACGGCAGCCGGGTCGGTCTGGGCGCGGTCGCGGTACTGTTCCCAGGTCCAGCCGGCTGGCAGGTAGCCGTTCAGTGGGTCGTGGGCGCTGGTCTGGTCGGTGACCATGTCGGGACGCACGCCACGCTTGACCAGTTCCGGCAGGATTTCGGCGGCGTTGCCCAGCAGGGCGATGGAGATGGCCTTGCCTTCGGCGGTGTACTTGGCGATACGGGCCAGGGCGTCGTCCAGGTCCTTGGCTTGCTCGTCGACATAGCGGCTGCTCAGGCGGAAGTCGATGCGGCTCTGCTGGCATTCGATGTTCAGCGAGCAGGCACCGGCCAGGGTCGCGGCCAGTGGCTGGGCACCGCCCATGCCGCCCAGGCCTGCGGTCAGTACCCACTTGCCCTTGAGGCTGCCGTTGTAGTGCTGGCGACCGGCTTCGACGAAGGTTTCGTAGGTGCCCTGGACGATGCCCTGGCTGCCGATGTAGATCCAGCTGCCGGCGGTCATCTGGCCGTACATGGCCAGGCCCTTGGCATCCAGTTCGTTGAAGTGTTCCCAGTTGGCCCAGTGCGGCACCAGGTTGGAGTTGGCGATCAGCACGCGCGGGGCGTTGCTGTGGGTCTTGAACACGCCGACCGGCTTGCCCGACTGCACCAGCAGGGTTTCGTCGTCGTTCAGGTTGGTGAGGCTCTCGACGATCTTGTCGTAGCACTCCCAGTTGCGTGCAGCGCGGCCGATGCCGCCATAAACCACCAGCTCCTTGGGGTTCTCTGCCACTTCCGGGTCGAGGTTGTTCATCAGCATGCGCAGCGGGGCTTCAGTCAGCCAGCTTTTGGCGGTGAGCTTGTTGCCGCGGGCTGCGCGGATTTCGACGTCACGCTTGCGAGTACTGGTGGTCATGGTCATTGCCTCATTCAGTGGTAGGTGAATGTTGGTAAGTCTCATGATGTACATATGAGCTTATACCAACCTGTATGTACAAGTAGGTGCAAGCAAGAGGCCAAAATCAGGTTTTGTCGGGAGTCTAAAAACATTAAAAAGTAAAAATTAGTTATAAAACAAACGGATAGATTTTTTAAAACGTGAGCGGTGTACGAAGCGATGCTGAAAAAATTGTTGCAAATTCAGCATGGTCTTAGAGAGGCGAGGGAGATTTCGTAACATTTTTTGTGGACTGAAAAGCGAAATGTCACTTTTCTGCCATTCCAGGCTGCGCCAGTAACAGCGCGAGCGCTTGCAACCTGAGGAGGGTCATCGAGCGACAGGCGGGGGGCGCTCGAACCTTGCTTCAGTTGCCGACCTTGCCTTCCAGGCGATAGCGCGAACCTGGATAAACCAGGCGTGCACAGCCAACCTGGCCCTTCGCCGCCCAGGTGCGTCGACGAATCAACAGGCACGGCTCGTAGCGCTTGATTTGCAGCAACTTGCATTCGGCGGACCTGGCGTGGATGGATTCGACCATGTGTTCGCCTTCAGTCAGCGGTGCCAATTGGATCAGGTAGGCGTAAGGGGTGACCTGGGTAAAGTCCTGCTCTAGATAAGCCGGCGCTACCTCGGCATTCACGAAGCGTTCTTCTATCTGTACGGGCACTTCGTTTTCGTAATGCACCAGCACCGAGTGGAACACGCGCTTGACCCCTTCAAGCGGGAAGGGCATCGAAGCACGGGCGCGCTCGGGCATTTCTTCGAGCACGATCACTTCGCTGCGATGCTGATGGCCGCGGGCAGCAATTTCATCGGCAATATTGTGAATCTCAAACAGCGCCGCACGACCCTTGGGTTCAGCGACGAAAGTGCCGACACCCTGCATGCGTACCAATGCGCCCTCGATGGTCAACTCGCGCAGTGCCCGATTGATGGTCATGCGGCTCACGCCCAGCACATTCAGCAGTTCGCTTTCCGAAGGCAGCTTGGAGTTGGGCAGCCATACGCCGGAGCGAATCTTCTGCATGATGATTTGCTTGACCCGCGCGTACAGCGGCGAGGGGCTTTCGAGCGAGAACGACTCGAGGGACGCATTTTCCTCGTTGGATTTAGGCACGTTGTTTCCTGATGTAGAAAAAATTGCTCCGACAAACGTGGAGCGGAGTTTACTCTGCTGTCGCCAATACGCCTATGCGTGCAGGAGGGGGACGCACTGCAGGTAAACCCGCATTTTCGATCCATGAACTTCCTCTAGCTGACGTCAAAACTTTCTTAACTTAACGAGTTGTCAGGGTTTCAACGAATTTTCCGCCTGGTTCTGAATGCATCGCCGTGGCTCCAGCCGCGCGTCGTAATTGGCCCTAAAAAGTTATGCACACCCGGAAGACACTGCGTGAGCAGCCAAATTCGACCCCCACAACCTGAGGGGGTCGAGGACCGACTGCTTCAAAAAATGCCTTTCAACCTAAAATAATAACGATGGGGTGAGCAGCATGTCCGTACCTCAACAAACCCAATCAGAAAGTTCCAACGGCGGCCTGCAATCCGGGCTCAAGCAACGTCACATGGCCATGATCGCGTTGGGTGGTGTCATTGGTGCCGGTCTGTTTGTCGGCAGCGGTGTGGTCATCCAGTCGGCAGGGCCTGCAGCTCTGATTTCATTCATGGTCACCGGCGTACTGGTCATCCTGATCATGCGCATGCTCGGCGAAATGGCCTGTGCTTTACCGGCGGTTGGGTCCTTTTACGAATATGCACGCATGGCCTGGGCCGACAGTCCACAGACAAGCCAATTGGCCGGTTTTCTCACCGGTTGGATGTATTGGTATTTCTGGGTGATTGTCGTCGCCGTCGAAGCGGTGGCAGGCGCTTCACTCATTCAGTTTTGGTTGCCGGATGTTCCGGCCTGGGCCATCAGCTTAGTGCTGATGATAATTCTGACATTCACTAACTTGTGCTCGGTCGCGTCCTTCGGTGAATTCGAGTTCTGGTTTTCCTCGATCAAGGTTGCAGCAATCCTGGTCTTTCTACTGCTGGGTGGGTTGTATCTGCTCGGTATGTGGCCGACCGAAACCCACCACGGGTTGAGTTCGATGTTAAGCAACGGCGGCTTCATGCCCAACGGTATCGGGCCGGTGCTGACGGGTGCAGTGGCCGCGACCGGATTTTATTTCGGGGCCGAGATCGTCACCGTGGCTGCCGCAGAGTCCTCCGATCCGGTTCGCTCGGTCGCGCGGGCGACCAATTCGGTGATCACCCGCGTGCTGTTCTTCTACGTCGGGTCGATCCTGCTGGTGGTCACGCTGGTTCCCTGGAACTCACCTGCAATGCTCACGCCGTACTCCAGTGCGCTTGCAGCCATGGGCTTCGGTTGGACCGCACACGTTATGAACGCCATCGTGCTGACGGCAGTGCTGTCTTGCCTCAATTCGGGCATCTACGCGTCTTCGCGCATGCTCTTCGCGTTGACTAAACGAGGTGATGCACCGCGGGGCTTGGCCAAGCTGTCTTCGAAGGGCGTACCGCGTCGGGCGATCTTGTTCGGTACGCTGTTCGGCTATTTATCGGTGGTCATGTCGTACGTATCGCCGGACACCATCTTCGCCTTTCTGGTCAACTCCTACGGCACCGTGGCGATCTTCGTCTACGTGCTGATCGCCCTCTCCCAGCTGCGCTTGCGGGCCAAGCTGGAGCGTGAGGCGCCGGAGAAACTCAAAGTGCGGATGTGGTGTTATCCCTACCTGACCTACGTTGCCATCATTGGCATGCTCGGTATCGTCACCGGCATGGCGTTCATACCCGAGCAACGCATGCCGCTGGCACTGGGCGTGGTCAGTTTGGCGATTCTGTTGTTGGCATTCCTCAGTCGCAGCATCTGGCGGCGGCTCAAAGGCCTGCCGACAGTTGTTCCGGTGAGCAGCTAGACGTTACATTCCGCTCGAGTGTGTTCGGCCGAACCGTACAGTCATTGAACGGTTTGACCGAACCCACGAGAGCAGTGGTGCGCTGTTTCGTTATGGGACGTTACGGGCGGCCGTTGAGCAGACGCAGGACCTCATCGAATACCGCGTTGTCCAGGCTACGCGACAAATCCAGCTCAAGGCTGCGGCGATAGTAAGCGCTCAGGTCCAGGCCCACGCCAAGGGCGTGCAACTCAATAGTTCCTTCTTGTTCGATTTGTCGCGTCACTTGTTTGAGGTGCAGGTCGAGGATGTCTTGCTGATTGGTTTGGTGGGTGGCGCTGTCCATCGGGCAGCCGTCGGACATGACGATCAGGATGCGTCGCCGAGCGTCGCGCTGCAGCAACCGCTGACGTGCCCAGAGTAGCGCTTCACCATCGATGCCCTCGCGAAAAAGATCAGACTTGAGCAGCGCGGCAATGCTCGGCCGGGCGCGACGCCATGACGTTTCGGCATTCTTGTAGACCACATGACTAAGCTCGTTGAGCCTGCCCGGATTGGCTGGCTGGCCCAGGGCGCGCCAGCGCTTCAAAGGACGCCCGCCGTTCCATTGGCCAGTGGTGAAGCCAAGGATTTCACTGCGAGCACCCGCCAGTTCCAATGCTCGACAAAAGGCGTCAGCCAGCAAGGCGATGCTTTCGATATGGTTGCGCATGGAACCGGAATTATCGATCAACAGGGTGACCAGGCAATCACTGTGCGGGCGCTCCAGCTCGTGGCGAAAAATCTCGCGTTGTTCAGGGCTGATGATCAGGCGACTGAGTCGGCCGGCATCGATCTGCCCTTCGGTCTGGGCAAACGCCCAGCCATCGCGACGTGGCGCAGCCAGCAGGGCGCCCAGGCGCTTGGCCAGGCGTGGCAGATTGAGGCCCTGGGCCGCCAGGCGTCGGTCCAGGCGCTGGCGCAACTCGCGCAACAGTTCGATGCGCACCAGGCTGCTGGCCTCGCGCTCGCAATCATGCTCGCGGCTGAATACCTGATAGGAAAAGGTGTCGTTGCTGCCGCGTGGATTGCCGTGGGTTTCGCCGCTGCTGCTGATCTCTCCCTCGCCATCCTGATCCACATCCAATAACAGCGCGAAGGCCAGGTGGGCCTTTTCGCCGACCCCAGAAACGTTGCTCTCGTCGTCGCCGAGCAGTTCGGCGTCCAGTTGCTCGATCAGCTCCTGTGCCTTGGCGGCAATCAGCAAGGCATGCTCAGTGAACGCCGGTTGATCATGACGACAGCGGCGCATCAGACCGAAGGCTGCGCCGAAGTGGCCGAGCAGGCTCAAGCGAGGCGCTTCAATGAGCATCTCCGTTTGTTCACCGGCGCGGCCGCCACACAGCAGAATCCAGCTCATTTGCGCCAGGGTGAACAGCAGCAGTCCAATGTGTCCTTCGGTGTGTCCGGCATCGAGAAACTGCTGGCTCCACTGCTCGAAGCGCCGCAGCATATTTCGCCGTGCACCGGGATGACAGTCGGCTACCAACGACTCGACGCGCAGTTGCTCAAGTAACTCAAACACCAGGCGGGCGATGGGCTGCGCTGGAAGAACCTGGCGCACCAGCGCCTGATCACTGTGTTTCAGGCGCAGCGCCAGGCTATCTGCCACGCCGCGCCAGGCGAGGCTTTCATCGTGTTCCGGGTTGGGGCGCAAGTGCGGGGCGTGGACTGGAAAGTGCTGTTCCTGTACTTCCAGCCGGCCGCCGCGATAGCGCACGCGCCGCTCACCGGACAGTGCCCGCAGCGTCGCCGCGCAAAGTTCCTCGAGTTGTTGTTGACGTTTCTCGCGGCGTAGCGGTGAGGTCATGGTGGTCTTCCTGTGGTCAGGCCAGTGCCAGCAAGGGGAACGCCGATTCGGCCAACTCATGGTCGAAGCAGCGTTGGTAGTATTCGGCAACGAGTGGCCGCTCTACTTCATCGCATTTGTTGAGGAACGACAGGCGGAAGGCCAGCGCAGGGTCGCTGAAAATTTCCATGTTCTCAGCCCAGGAAATAACGCAGCGCGGCGACATCAGGGTCGACAGGTCGCCGCTGGCGAAGCCTTGGCGGGTCAGGTCGGCGACTGCCACCATTTGCGTCAGCAAACCTTCGCCATGGCGGGCGAGCAAATGCGGCACCCGCGCAGCGACAATGGCCACTTCTTCGGCCTGCGGCAGGTAGTTCAGGGTGGCGACGATGTTCCAGCGATCCAGCTGCGCCTGATTGAGGACCTGAGTGCCGTTGTAAAGCCCATTCAAGTTGCCCAGGCCAACGGTGTTGGCGGTGGCGAACAAGCGGAACGAGGGGTGCGGATGGATCACCAGATTCTGGTCGAGCAGATTGAGCTTTCCGTCGCGTTCGAGAATGCGCTGAATGACAAACATGACATCCGGGCGGCCAGCGTCGTATTCGTCGAAGATCAGCGCCATGGGCCGGCGCAGTGCCCAGGGCAAAATGCCTTCCTGGAACTCGGTGACTTGCTTGCCGTCGCGAAGAACGATGCCGTCTTTGCCGATCAGGTCCAGGCGGCTGATGTGTCCGTCCAGGTTGACTCGCGTGCACGGCCAGTTGAGCCTTGCCGCGACCTGTTCGATATGCGTCGACTTGCCGCTGCCGTGCAGGCCTTGAAGCATTACCCGGCGATTACGGGTAAAACCCGCGAGAATCGCCAGGGTGACCTCCGGATTGAAACGATAGGCCGTGTCGATCTCCGGCACATGTTCGTTCGGCGTGAGGAACGTCGGTACGCGCATGTTGGAGTCGATACCGAACAACTCCCGGACAGGGACCAGGCGGCTGGCAGGTTCGAAGTTCAGGTCGGTCATGAATATCGCCTTTGAGGGCCGGAAAGGAAGTCTTGATTCTAGGAGGGGCTCTGGGGCGGGGGAGGGGCCAGTTAGCGCAACTCAATGCGGCCAGGCGTGGCTGGCACCATGTTCAGGTGAAGGCTGGCCCTATGGTCCAGGAACAAGGCGGCCAAGGATGGTCCCGTTAGTCAATCGCCTGGCGGTTGCCGCCAAACAACTTCGAGAGGTCTACCTGATGTCCGCCGATACCCTGACGATCACCCTGGATCCGCAACTTCTTGAACTGTTTCGCCGTTATCAGGTGCACACCCAGGTCACCCCGGCGTATTACATCGACGAATTGCTGGCCCGGACCCGGCCAACCCTGCAGGCGGTGGTCGAGGCACTGGACGAAGCCGCTGGAGATCCCGAGGCGTTGGCCCAGCTGTTTGGTCGCAGGATGGCCAACTTGATGCAGCCGTCGAGTGATCAGGCCAGTGCCTGAAAGCCAATAGCCGACGCCTGCTTGAAGGGGTAGCAAAGCCTGGGCTCGTCAGAAGTTGCTAGCTTCTGCGAGCCTCAGCGAACGTGAGGGGTCAGTTGTCGATGATCTCGTTCAACGCCTGTTCAAGCGTGCTGACCGTGCGCTCGATGTTGTGCAGCTTTTCGAGCCCGAACAACCCAATGCGAAAGGTCTGGAAGTCGACAGGTTCGTCGCATTGCAGCGGCACGCCGGCAGCAACCTGCAGGTTGTGCGAGGCAAACTTCTTGCCGCTTTTTATCTCGGCATCGTCGGTATAGCTGACCACCACGCCGGGGGCCTGGAAGCCGTCTGCAGCGACACTCTTGATACCCTTGCTGGTCAACAAGGCGCGAACTCGGTCACCCAGTGCCTGCTGTTCGTCGCGGACCTTGTCGAAGCCGTAGGCTTGGGTTTCTTTCATCACTTCGTTGAAATGCGCCAGGGCATCGCTGGGCATGGTTGCGTGGTAGGCATGCCCGCCCTGTTCGTAGGCCTGCATGATCTGCAGCCATTTTTTCAGGTCGCAGGCAAAGCTGCTGCTCTGGGTATGCTCGATGCGTTCGAGGGCCAGGGGGCTGAACATCACCAAGGCGCAGCAAGGTGATGCACTCCAGCCTTTTTGCGGCGCACTGATCAGCAGGTCGATCGCGCACTTGTGCATATCGAGCCAGAGCGCGCCCGAGGCGATGCAGTCCACCACGAACAATCCCCCCACGGCATGGACTGCGTCACCGACGGCGCGCAAGTAGTCATCGGGCAGGATGATCCCCGAGGACGTCTCGACGTGAGGCGCGAAGACAATCTGCGGTTTCTGCGCCTCGATGGCTGCCAGTACTTCCTCGAGCGGTGGCGGGGCGAAGGCGGCCTGGCGGCCGGATTCGACCGGTCGGGCCTTGAGCACCGTGGTAGCCGCCGGGATGTTTCCCATCTCAAGAATTTGGCTCCAGCGATAACTGAACCAGCCGTTGCGTATCACCAGGCATTGCTGGCCGCTGGCAAACTGCCGCGCCACTGCTTCCATGCCGAAGGTGCCGCTGCCGGGAACCACGGCAACAGCCTGGGCGTTGTACACCTGCTTCAAGGTAGTGGAAATGTTGTTCATCACCCCTTGGAACATCTGCGACATGTGGTTGAGCGAGCGGTCGGTGTAGACCACCGAGTACTCGACCAGCCCCTCGGGGTCGATGCTGGGATAAAGCTTTGACATGGATGACTCCTGCGGCAGATAAGTCAGTGTAAAGCCCTTCCCGCAATGGGTCGGGCGATGCGCCGAGTGTAGCGGCTCAGCGTGTATTCAGGAGGTGGGGGTCGGCGCCGGACTGAATTCGCCCTTCATCTGTTCACCTTTGCGCGCGCCGATCCACCAGGCGCAGTAAGCACTGACCGCGCCGGCGATCAGCACATACAAACAGGTCGTCCATGGCTGCCCAGCGCTGCTGCGCATCAATGCGGTGGCGATCATCGGGGTCAGGCCGCTGGCGAAGATGCCGGAGAATTGATAGACGAACGAGATGCCGGTATAGCGCACTTTGGCGTCGAACAGCTCACAGAACATTGCCGCCTCAGGGCCGTAGACCGCCGCATAGAGAATGCCGAAGGGCACTACGATCGCAATCCACACCATGAACATGTCGCCATTGCTGACCAACATCATCCAGAAGGCTGGAAAGGCAGACAGAGCGGTAATCAGTGATCCCCAGAAGTACACGCGAGTCCGGCCGATACGATCGGACAAGGCGCCGAACATCGGGATGGTGAAGCACATCACCACCGCCGCCACCATTACCCCGATCAATGCCTGGGAGCGTGGCAGGTTGAGCGTCTGGGTCAGGTAGCTGAGTGAAAAAACCCCGAAAACATTGAAAAATACGCCATCGATGTAACGTGCGCCCATACCGGCCAGGACGTTTTTCGGGTAACGCTTCATCATGTCCACGAACGGGATGGCGGCTTCGGCATTGGCTGTTTTGACTTTGGCGAATTCGGGGCTTTCCATCACATTCAGACGGATCCAGGTGCCGACGAACACCAGCAAGGCGCTGAGCAGAAATGCGATACGCCAGCCCCAATCGAGAAACTGAGTGTCGCTCAGGACATAGGACAGCAGCCCTACCACCCCGGAGGCCAGGCACAAACCGATGGCCAGGCCAATCTGTGGCAAGCTGGCGTAGAAGCCGCGCTTGTGTTTTGGCGCGTACTCGAAGGCCATCAGCACCGCGCCTCCCCATTCGCCTCCCAGGCCGATGCCCTGTACGACGCGCAGCAGTAGCAGCAGGATCGGCGCCCAGATGCCGATAGTGTTGTAACTGGGTACCAGACCAATGAGGAAGGTGGCCACGCCCATGATCATCATGGTCATGATCAGCATGCTTTTTCGCCCGATCTTGTCGCCGAAGTGACCGAAAATCACTCCGCCGATCGGGCGGCTGAGAAAGCCGACAGCGAAGGTGCCGTAGGCCAACATGGTCGATACCAGGGGGTCATCGCTTGGAAAGTACAACTGGTTGAACACAACGCCGGCGACGACGCCGTAAAGGAAGAAGTCGTACCATTCGATGGTAGCGCCTATAACACTGGCAATAACCACCTTGCGCACAGGGCTGGCCGTGGACATGTCATTGTTCCTATTGTTGTATTTATAAGGAAGGTGAGCGCATTTGCGCGCTGCCTTGAATGTTCCATCAGGATGCGTAGGTGCTCAGTTCCGGCATCGCTGGCGCGACGCAATGCGGCGTGCGAACGCTGGGCCGCTGACAATCTTCAAGAATCATTGTCGAGGCCTTTTCGGCGATCATTACCACCGGCACGTTGGTGTTGCCCGAGACCAGGGTCGGCATGATCGAGCAGTCGACCACTCGCAGCCCCTGCACGCCATGAACACGCAGGCGTGAATCCACCACTGCGAGCGGATCGTTACCCATCTTGCAGGTCCCGGAGGGATGAAAGATGGTCGCCCCGTACTGACGGCAGAACTCGAGAATCTGCTCATCGCTCTGGGTTTCGCTGCCGGGGCGGAACTCACGGCAAATCAGCTGCTTGAGCGGCCCGGTCTCGGCCAGCTTGCGGGTGTAGCGCACGGCGGCGATTACCGTTTTGCGATCCAGTTCGGTCGACAGGTAATTGGGCTGCATCGACGGGGGTTGCATAGGATCGGTGGAGGTAATGCGTACATAGCCACGGCTTTCGGGGCGCAATTGGCAAACCGACATGGTGAAGCCGGAGAAGGGGTGCACACTGCCGCCGGCAGAGTCGGCACTGAGCGTACCGAAGTGGTACTGGATGTCGGGGGTGGCGCTTTGCTCCAGCACCCGTGTGAACAATCCGCCCTGGTTGATACCGATGGCCAGTGGCCCGCTGCGGGTCAATAACCACTGCAGGCCCATGCGCAGTTTACGCAAGGGTGAACGCAGGTCATCGTTGGTGGTGATCGGCCTTGTGCACTCGTAGATCAAGCGAATCTGCAGATGGTCCTGCAGGTTTTCACCCACGCCCGGCAGCGCATGCACTGCGGCGATATTGAATTTTTTCAACAGTTGCGAAGGACCGACACCGGAGAGTTGCAAGAGCTGCGGTGATTGCAGCGCACCGGCACTGAGGATCACTTCGCGTCTAGCCTTGACGCTCAGCGACTGGCCGTTCTGACGGTACTGAACGCCAACTGCACGGGTGCCGTCAAAGAGTATCTTCTCGGCGTGGGCAAGCGACGCTATGGTCAGGTTTGCACGCCGCTTGGCGGGGTGCAGATAAGCCACCGCGGTGCTGCAGCGCAAACCCTTGCGGGTGGTCAGTTGGTAGTAACCGACGCCCTCCTGGTCACCGCTGTTGAAATCCTCGACATGGGGCACGCCGAGTTCTTTGGCCGCGCCGATAAAGCCTTCGGTGAGGGGATGGCGCGCCTTGATGCTGGATGCCGACAAGGGCCCGTCTGTGCCGCGTGTGGGACCCGGGCCAAGGTCGTTGCACTCGGCACGACGGAAGTACGGCAATACATCGTCCCAGCCCCAACCCACATTGCCGGCGCTGGCCCAGGCATCGTAGTCGGCGCGCTGGCCACGAATGAAAATGAGCCCGTTGATTGAACTGCAGCCGCCGAACACCTTGCCGCGCGGCCAGTAGATGCGCCGGTCGTTCATGCCGGGATCAGGATCGGTGTAGAAGCCCCAGTTGTACACCGGGTGGAACATGGTCTTGGCATAGCCTATCGGGATGTGGATCCACGGATAGCGATCCGCAGGCCCCGCCTCGAGCAGGCAAACGCTGTATCGTCCATTCTCGCTGAGTCTATTGGCTAGAACACAGCCGGCTGAGCCGGCACCGACAATGACGAAGTCATAGGCACGTGACATCCGAAATCCTCTTCTTTTTATAGTTGTGAACCCGAATTGCACTTGCAAACTAGAACAATACATTCCATTTATATGGGGCCAGATTTAACGCGTTGATAAGTCCACTGGCTTTTTTGCACGCAACGTCGGCTTAATTCATTAATAATTAATGAATTAATTCGCCATGACATTTCATCGGGTGCTTGATAATGGAACATATCAAACCGAAATTTGCAGAGGACCAGCCCGAGCCGGTCAGCGGCGAGAACCCCGATCGCAGCCTGCGCGCCTTGCTGTTACTGGAAGTGCTGGCCAACGCGGATGCGCCGTTGTCGCTTGCACAGTTGTGCGACCGGCTTGCAGCGCCCAAGGCCACGCTGCTGCGTATGCTGGTCGCGTTGGAGCGACTGGGTTTTCTGCTACGCGAAGTGGACGACAAGACCTACCTGCTCGGTCCGCGCGCCAGCCGCCTGGGGCTGGCGCTGTTGCGTAACCAAGTGGTGCTGCAACGCAGTCGGCTCGTTTTGCAGGCACTGGTGCGGCAGTTGGGTGAAACCTGCAACCTGACGGCATTGGATGGCGACAGTGTGATTTACGTCGACCGCGTGGAAACCCACGAGCCCTTGCGCCTGCATGTCGAGCCCGGGACCCATGTGCCGTTGCATTGCACTGCCAGCGGCAAGTTGTTCCTCGCCGAAATGCCTGCGCACAGGCGCAGAGACATACTCAAGCAGCTTGAGCTTACGCCGAGCTCCGATCGCAGCATCACCGATTGCGATTTGCTGGAATCCGAGCTGGAGCGTATCCGCGCCCGGGGTGTAGGGATCGACAGTGAGGAGTTTGTCAGAGGCATGGTGGCGGTCGCGGTGCCAATCAGAGGTGCCGATGGCCAGTGCCTGGCAGCATTGGCCTGCCATGCGCCCACGGCACGCAAAAGTCTCAACGAGCTGATCGAATACATTCCGCAATTGCAGGCAGCCGCCGCGCAATTGGCGCTGTCACTGGCCTTGGATTCCTCTCGCGGCTGAGCCTTCAGTGCGCTCAGCCGCGCCTTCGAGCACTTATAGAAACAGGCCGCTCAAGGGCGAGGAAGCGTCCCCACTGAGCCGGCGCGGCATCCGTCCCGCCAGGTAAGCTTCGCGGCCGGCTTCGACCGCCTTGCGCATCGCCGAGGCCATGCGGATTGGCGCGCGCGCGCGGGCAATCGCGGTATTCATCAGTACTCCGTCGCAGCCCAGCTCCATGGCAATGGCGGCATCCGAGGCGGTGCCGACACCGGCATCGACGATCACCGGGACCTTGGCGTTTTCCACGATCAAGCGGATGTTGTAGGGATTACGAATACCCAGACCGGAACCGATCGGCGCGCCCAGGGGCATTACCGCTACGCAGCCAATTTCCTCGAGGCGCCGGGCTACCAGCGGGTCGTCGCTGGTGTAGACCATCACCTTGAAGCCCAGGTCGACCAACTGTTGAGCGGCGATCAGGGTTTCACCGATATCGGGGTACAGGGTCTGGCTGTCGCCGAGCACTTCCAGTTTGACCAGGTTGTGGCCGTCCAGCAGTTCACGTGCCAGCAAACAGGTGCGTACAGCATCCTTGGCCGTGTAGCAGCCGGCGGTATTGGGCAGCAGGGTGTAGCGTTGCGGGGAGACCACGTCGAGTAGATTGGGTTGATCGGCCTCCTGGCCAAGGTTGCTGCGGCGCACTGCAAAGGTAACGATCTGCGCCGCGCTGGTCTCGATTGCTGCGCCAGTCTCGGTCAGGTCTGCGTAGTGGCCTGTGCCCACCAGCAAGCGTGAGGCGTAGGGCTGGCCGGCAATGATCAGTGGGTCGGGGGCTGTGCCAGTGCTTGTCATAGAGGCTCCAGTTGGGAGAGGGATGGCGGGTTGAGGCGCAATCAACCGCCGCCGATGGCGTGGACGATTTCCACGCGGTCGCCCTGTTTCAGGCGCAGTTCGGCGTACTCGCTGCGTGGTACCACATCGAGGTTGTACTCAATGGCCAGGCGCCGCTCCTGCAACTGCAGGCGGATGAGCAGTTGCGCCAGATTGATGTCCGCGGGCAACCACTGGGCCACCCCGTTGATCTCCACTTCAATCATTCAGGTTCTCTTGAGATGAGGGTTCTGGTGCTCGCAGGGTGAGGGGATCGACACGCCGCTTTTAGAGCCAGTCACGGCTGCTGCGCTAGTCCAGTGCGGTGATTGAGGGCTGGCATCACGAATGGACAACAACTGGATCTAACTGCGCGCGCTGCTTGTTCTTAGTTTCTTCTCCAGGGGTGGATCGGGCAGTGCTGCATTGCGATGCCGAGTACTGCTCCTGCGTATGCGACTACCTGGAGCGTGTCTGCTGCCCGGTGAGCAACAATAAAAATGCACCAGTCGAGAGGTAAGCATGAAAACAACAGCGCACGAGTTCGATGCAGTCGAAGCACTGGCCAGTGACCGCGCTCACGTCTGGCATCACCTGTCCCAGCACAAACCGCTGGAACAGAACGATCCGCTGATGATCGTTGAAGGCAAAGGCATGCGGGTCCGCGACATCAAGGGCAACGAATACCTGGATGCGGTGTCTGGGGGCGTGTGGACCGTCAACGTTGGTTATGGCCGTGAGAGCATCGCTGACGCAGTGCGCGATCAGTTGGCGAAGATGAATTTCTTCGCAGGCTCCGCAGGCAGTGTTCCAGGCGCCTTGTTCGCCAAGAAACTGATCGAGAAGATGCCGGGCCTGAGCAGGGTGTACTACTCCAACTCAGGTTCCGAGGCCAACGAGAAGGCCTACAAGATCGTCCGGCAGATTGCGCACAAAAAGTACGGCGGCAAAAAGCACAAGATTCTGTTCCGCGAACGTGACTACCATGGCACCACCATCACAGCGCTGAGTTCTACCGGTCAGTTTGAGCGCAAGAACCAGTACGGTCCCTTCACCCCCGGTTTCGTCGAGTTTCCACATTGCTGCGAATACCGCTCGCAGTTCGGTGATGTGGCTGACTATGGCATACGCGCAGCCAAGGAAATGGAGCGCGTGATTCTCGCCGAAGGGCCGGATACCGTGGGTGCCGTGGTACTCGAACCGATCACCGCGGGGGGCGGCGTCATCACGCCGCCGGAAGGCTACTGGGAGGCCATTCAGGCGATCTGTAAAAAGTACGACATCCTCCTGCACATCGACGAAGTGGTTTGTGGTCTGGGCCGTACCGGCAAATGGTTCGGTTATCAGCACTACGGCATCAAGCCCGACATCGTCACCATGGCCAAGGGTGTGGCCAGCGGTTACGCGGCGATCTCCTGCACGGTGACCACCGAGGAAGTGTTCGACGCATTCAAGGGTGAAGCTGACGACCGCATGGGCTACTTCCGTGACATCAGCACCTTTGGTGGCTGCACTGCAGGCCCGGCGGCGGCGCTGGAGAACATGCGGATCATCGAAGACGAAGGCCTGCTGGAGAATGTCACCCACATGGGCGAGTACTTCATGGGGCGCCTGCGCGAACTGCAGGATAAGTATTCGATCATTGGTGATGTGCGCGGCAAGGGCCTGTTCTGTGGCATGGAGCTGGTCAAGGACCGCAAGACCAAGGAGCCGGTGGCCGAAAGCGTAGCCATCGCCATCGTTGCTGACTGCATGCGTCAGGGCGTGATGATCGGGCGTACCAACCGAAGCTTTGAACAATTTAACAATACCCTGTGTTTTAGCCCGGCATTGATCGCGACACAGCAGGACCTGGACGTGATTATCGTCGCCCTCGACGCTGCCTTTGGCCGTCTTGCAGCTAATCCATAACGTTTCGAACCATGAGCAGACCGGCCCCGAGTTACATTGACGGGCCGGTTTTGGCGTGTCTGCGGCGCTAATAGCGGCGCGCCGAATAGTCTTGTCGAGATGTTGTTGCTAGTCTGCTTGGCGATCGCTGCGTCAGCGGTTTGCTGGCAAGAGCATTCTGAAGTGACTGGCCGAGTGGTGTGCGGTACCAGTGCTTGTCGTCCGTTCAGTCGAGGCCGCTATGTTCCAGTTGTTCCATTTGTCCGCCGATAAATCCACCAACTTGCAGCAGCAACTGCGCGAGCAGATCGCTCAAGTCATTCTCAACGGCAATATTCCGCTCGACAGTCCCTTACCTTCAAGTCGCAAGCTGGCCAAACAGTTGAACATCGCGCGCAACACGGTAGTGCTTGCCTACGAACACTTGCTCGACGATGGCTACCTGCTGGCCCGTGAGCGCAGTGGCTACTATGTGAATCCGGACATTCTGGCGCGCAAGGTGGAGACGCCGCGTGTTCACCAGGATCAGTCGGTGACCACCAAGCAGGACTGGTCACAGCGGCTGGTGATGCAGCCGTCGCAGCAACGCAATATGAGCAAGCCACGGGATTGGCAGAATTACAAATACCCTTTTATCTACGGCCAGTTCGACCCGACGCTGTTTCCGACCGCCAACTGGCGTGAGTGCAATCGTGATGCGGTCAGCATCCCGGCGATTCGTGATTGGGCCTCGGATCGCTTCGATAACGATGATCCCTTGCTGATGGAGCAGATCAGAACTCGCCTGTTGCCGCGACGTGGTGTCTGGGCTTCGCCTGAGCAGATCTTGGTCACGGTTGGCGCCCAGCACGCGCTGTATATGTTGGCGCGTCTTCTGTTGCGCCCCGACAGTTTGATGGGCATTGAAGAGCCGGGTTATGTAGACGTGCGTAATATCGCCATGCTCAACCCTTCGCGGGTTCAGGCGCTGGCGGTGGACAACCAGGGGCTGATGCTCAGCGATGAGCTCAATGACTGCGACCTTATCTACACCACGCCCAGCCATCAGTGCCCGAGCACCGTGACCATGCCCCTGGAGCGTCGCTACGAGTTGTTGCAGCGGGCCAATGAACACGATTTTCTGATCATTGAAGACGACTACGAAAGCGAGACCAACTTCAAGGGCAGCCCGATCCCGGCACTCAAGAGCCTGGACAAGAATGATCGGGTGCTTTACGTCGGCAGCCTGTCCAAAACCCTGGCGCCGGGTTTGCGGGTTGGCTATCTGGTCGGGCCCGAAGCGCTGATCCGTGAGGCACGGGCGTTGCGGCGGTTGATGGTGCGCCATCCGGCGGCGAACAATCAGCGCTCGGTGGCGCTGTTCCTGGAGCGCGGCTACCACGATGCGTTGATCATGAGCCTGATGCGCGCGTACGAGGAGCGTCATGAGCAGATGGGCGCGGCCTTGCGAGAGTACCTGCCAGAGTCGTCCAAGGAGCCGAGCTTCGGCGGCTCCTGCTACTGGGTCAAGGGCCCCGAAAACCTCGACGCACGACGCCTGCAGAAAGTCGCCGCTGAACATGACATCTTGATCGAGCCCGGCGATATTCACTTCTTCGGCGAGCAACCGCCTCTCAACTACTTCCGTCTCGGATACTCGTCGATACCAGCCGAGCGCATCCGTCCGGGGATCAAACTGCTTGCCGAGCTCATACAGCAGATCAGCTAGGCGCTAACCCAACCACTGTCCTTGGTCACGTCACGTCGAACGCCGTTCGGCGGCGGCGTGGCGTGCCCGGTTTTTTTGTGCCCCTGCCAGGGCTGGCTTTGCGTGCTCACGCATCTGGACCCACTGGCTTAACAGGTGGCCCTCAACTGGTCCTATCTGCCGCTTCCTTTCGACTCCTACTCTAGCGCCAAGCCAGCCAGTCCTCGCCTCAACGCAAAGCACAGGCGGCTCGCTCGACCTGCCCCAAAACTCCATCACAACAACAATCGGAGAGATCGGCATGCTTAACGGAGCTAACCACCTCAAGCCCCGCGCATTACGCGCCGCCCCCTCGTACCTGGCCATCGGCCTGAGCATTCCGGCTGCACAGCGCACCTGTCTTGAAACCCATTCCTATGCAGCCGTCGCGCTGAAAGGCTGAGCCCCGAGTCATTGGCGGCGCAGCCGCCGTACCTTAAGTAACGAGAGGAAGATCGATATGCCACGCATGACCCCTAGCGAAGCAATGGTAGAAACACTGGTTGCCAATGGCGTCACCGACATCTTTGGCATCATGGGTTCGGCCTTCATGGATGCGATGGATATCTTCGCACCCGCCGGTATCCGTTTTATCCCGGTGGTCCACGAACAAGGTGCCGGGCACATGGCTGACGGCTTCTCGCGGGTCAGTGGGCGTCATGGTGTGTGCATTGCGCAGAACGGTCCTGGTATCACCAACTTTGTCACCGCTATCGCCGCCGCCTACTGGGCGCACAGCCCGGTAGTCGTCATTACGCCGGAAACTGGCTCCATGAGTCAGGGCCTGGGTGGCTTCCAGGAAGCCCAGCAACTGCCGTTCTTCGAGACCATCACCAAGTACCAGGCCCATGTGCCTAACCCTGCGCGCATGGCTGAATTGACCGGCCGCTGCTTCGATCGAGCGATGCAGGAAAATGGTCCGACCCAGCTGAACATTCCACGTGACTTCTTCTACGGCGATATCAACGTTGAAATCCCTACGCCGATTCGTATCGAGCGTAGCGCCGGTGGCGAACAAAGCCTGGCCGAAGCCGCCCAACTGCTGGCATCGGCAAAATTCCCGGTGATCATCTCTGGTGGCGGCGTGGTCATGGGCGATGCAGTCGAAGCCTGCCAGGCGCTCGCCGAATACCTCGGTGCGCCGGTGGTCAACAGCTACCTGCACAATGACTCCTTCCCGGCCAGTCACCAGCTGTGGTGCGGCCCGTTGGGCTACCAGGGCTCCAAGGCGGCAATGAAATTGCTGTCGCGCGCCGACGTGGTACTGGCCCTGGGTACCCGTCTGGGCCCATTCGGGACCTTGCCGCAGCACGGCCTGGATTACTGGCCAAAGCAGGCGAAAGTCATTCAGATCGACTGCGACTCGAAAATGCTCGGCCTGGTGAAAAAAATCAACGTCGGAATCTGCGGCGACGCCAAGGCTGCGGCGGTCAATCTGCTCGGTCGCCTGGAGAGCCTCGACGTGCTGTGCCTGGAAAACAAAGGTGCGCGCGCCGAGGAAATCGCCAAGGAAAAATATGATTGGGAAACCGAGCTGAGCGCCTGGATCCACGAGAAGGACGAGTTCTCGCTGGACATGATCAAGGAGCAAAGCGGTGAGGAAGGCAATTACCTGCACCCGCGCCAAGTGCTGCGCGAACTGGAAAAAGCCATGCCGGCCGATGCCATGGTTTCCACGGACATTGGCAACATCAATTCGGTCTCCAACAGCTACCTGCGTTTCGAGAAGCCTCGTTCATTCTTCGCCGCCATGAGCTTTGGCAACTGCGGTTATGCACTGCCGACCATCATCGGCGCCAAGGTCGCGGCACCTCACCGCACCGCCATCTCCTACGCCGGTGACGGTGCCTGGGGCATGTCGATGATGGAAATCATGACCTGCGTTCGCGAGAACATCCCGGTCACCTCGATTGTCTTCCACAACCGTCAGTGGGGCGCGGAGAAGAAGAACCAGGTGGACTTCTACAACCGTCGCTTCGTCGCGGGCGAGCTGGAAAACCAGAGCTTCGCCGGCATTGCGCGCTCGATGGGCGCCGAAGGCGTCACTGTCGACCGCCTCGAAGACGTTGGCCCGGCGCTGCAGGCAGCCTGTGAGGCACAGAAGGCTGGCAAGACCACAGTTATCGAAATCATGTGCACACGTGAACTGGGCGATCCGTTCCGCCGCGATGCGTTGTCCAAGCCGGTGCGTTTCCTTGAGAAGTACAAAGACTACGTCTAAGTCGCCGAAGTGACCGGTTGATACCGGACACCTGAAACACTGCCGCGGCGCCTTCGGGCGCTGTTGCATCTTCGACTGTGAACAATCAGGAATCCAAGCATGTTGAGCACTATTCCTCCGGAATGCCCGGCATTCCTGCTTGACCGCGCCAAGGCGCTGCCGCGCGTGGTCACTGCGGTGGTCAATCCCGTCAACCTGCTCAGCCTCAGCGGTGCCAAGCGGGCGTGCGATGAAGGGCTTATCGAGCCCGTGCTGGTCGGGGATCAGGGGCGCATTCGTGCCTTGGCCGATGTCCTGGGCTGGGATCTGCATGACCTGCGCATACAGCATGTCAGTGACGAGGCGCAGTGCGCTGAAGCCGCCAGCATGCTGGCTGGATCGGGTACTGCGCAGGCACTGATGAAGGGGCATCTGCACACCGATGAATTGCTGCGTGCAGTGCTGAAACGAGAGTTCGGGCTGCGTTCGGCCAGCCGTCTCAGTCATGTGTTCCATATGACGTTGCCGGGCAGCGACAAGGCATTGTCGATCACCGATGCGGTGATCAACGTACAGCCAACGATCGTCGACAAGATTCATATCGCACGCAATGCCATCGAGCTGATGCATGCCTTAGGTTATGAAAAGCCGCGCATGGCGGTGTTGTCGGGTACCGAAGAAGTGGTGCCTAGCATGCCGTCCAGCAAGGATGCCGCGGAGCTTGCCAAACTGGCGGCGATCGGTGCCTTGGGCGACGCCTGCGTCGAAGGTCCTCTGGCCTTCGACAACGCGGTATCGCTGGAAGCTGCGCGAATCAAGGGGATCGGCGGTGAGGTCGCGGGTAATGCCGATATCTTGTTGGTACCGAACCTGGAAGCCGGCAATTTTCTGTTCAAACAGATGGTCTACTTCATGAGCGCCACGGCCGCCGGCCTGGTGCTGGGCGCGCGGGTGCCGATCATTCTCACCTCGCGAGCCGACCCGTTGGAGGCGCGCCTGGCGTCGTGTGCGCTGTCGTCCATTTTTATCGACTATCGTCGTCAGATGCGCAACCACCTGCAGGCTGCCAGCTAAGCAACTTCAAGACACCAGGAGATCGATGATGGCTGTGCAACGTTATGGTTTTATCTTCAAGGCACCCGGCATGCAGTTCCTCACCCACAACGGGCGACTGGAATCCGATGCCTTCGCGGCGACCGTGTGTGGTGTTGCCAGCATCGAGGAAGCGGTACTGGTGGCCCAGGAGTTATTGACCCGGCATGTTCAATTGATCGAAGTGTGCGGCGCATTCACCGAGGCCGACGTCGAGCAGATCCGCAGTGCCATTGATGATCGGGTTCCCGTGGCCGCGGTGCAATACAGTGCCGAAACACGCCAGCGCCTGCAGCAGTTATCCAATTGAGTTGTACACCCCCCAATGCGCCGCAGGCCTCAACCTGACGCATCGCAAGAACGTCCCCCGGTTACCCACTGACCGTGCCTGCATCAGGCATTGCAGGCGTGGTAACTGCGGCCATGAGTAACGCAAAGCCAGGCGGCGCGAGGCTTTGCGTGCAGCTGCCGACTGGCCCCTAAGACGGTGTCGACGTGGTCCTAATGAGAGGAAGTTGATTTCTCTAGCATCAAAACCCAGTGATTCCACAACCACAGGGTGTAGCTGACACAATGAAAACAAAACAGCATCACACAATTCCCCCTATGCCCAGCCAGTCGTTCGACACGGCCCAGCCCTCGATGTCGTGGTTGGCACGTCGGCAGCAGAAACTCAGCCTGTTGTTGCCGGGTATTCTTGCCTCGGTTGTCGTTGCCGCCAGCGCCACTTTCCTTTCTGAACATTACGGTGCGCCGGTGATGTTGATGGCCCTGCTGCTGGGCATGGCATTGGGGTTTCTCTCCGAGGAGGGGCGGGCGGTCGCCGGTATTCGCTTCACCTCCAGCACCATCCTGCGCTGTGGCGTGGCGCTGCTGGGCATGCGCATTACCGTGGAGCAGATCCTCTCGCTGGGCGGTACGTTGATGGCGGTGGTGATCGGTGCCGTGTTCCTGACCATCAGTTTCGGCATCCTCTTGTCTCGACTGCTTGGCCAGTCGCGTGACTTCGGTATTCTCAGCGGTGGCAGTGTGGGCATCTGTGGCGCGTCGGCGGCGTTGGCCATTTCTGCGGTACTGCCGCAGGACAAGAACAGCGAGCGCAACATCATTTTCACGGTGATCAGTGTGACTGCACTGAGCACCATCGCCATGATTGCCTACCCACCGATTGCTCAATGGATCGGCCTGGACGCCCATCAGGCCGGGATATTTCTTGGCGCAACTATTCATGACGTGGCCCAGGTAGTGGGCGCTGGCTACAGCATGTCGGAGGAGACCGGCGATACCGCAACCGTGGTCAAGCTGTTGCGCGTGGCCATGCTGGTACCCATCGTTTTCAGCCTGTCCCTGCTGTTGCGCAAGCGCGGCGATGGCGGGCCGCGCCCGGCCTTGCCGCTGCCCTTGTTCATCATCTTCTTTGTCGTATTTGTGGCTATCAACAGCAGCGGCATCGCCTCGACGCAGATTCAGGCCTTTGCCGGCGATGTGTCGCGTTGGTGCCTGGTGACCGCCATCGCCGCGCTGGGCATGAAAACCTCATTGAAGGCACTGCTGGAAGTCGGTTGGCGTCCAGCGACCCTACTGGTCAGTGAAACGCTATTTCTCGCGGCCTTGATTCTGATTGCGGTCAAATGGCTGGCATGAGCCTGCACCATGGGTGATGCCCATCACCCCCGCCTGATCTCCCGACTGCCGCCGCCACAGAAACTGTGCGGCGGCAGTCTGGCTTAACCAGCAATGGAGGCGGTATGAGCCTGCAAGTGCATCTGATTTTTCTGTGTTGTGTGGCCCTGGCAACTGTTGCCCAGAGCCTGACCGGTTTTGCCTTTGGCCTGATTCTGATGGGGTTGATTGCCTCTTTGCACATGGTGCCGCTGACTGAAGTGGCGGTGGTGATCAGCATCCTCACCCTGGGCAATGCCATGGCCACGCTTGGCGGGCCGAAGCCGCAGCTGGACCGGGCGGTACTGATGCCGGTACTGATCAGCAGCCTGCTTGGCGTCAGCCTGGGGATATGGGGGCTCGGTGCGTTGAGCGGCAGTCAGATAACCTGGCTGCGGGTTCTGCTCGGCGTACTGATCGTCGCGGCCAGCTTCATGCTGGTGGTGCAGAACAAGCCCAGGGCACGACTGTCACAACAGCCTTCGTTCTGGCTGGCCGGGGGGCTATGTGGCCTGCTCAATGGTTTGTTTTCCAGTGGCGGGCCGCCGATTGTTTTCCACCTGTATCGCCAGCCCCTGGGTTACGAAATTATCCGCAATACCCTGGTCACCGTGTTCGCCGCCAATGCGGCGGCGCGTCTGGGCCTGGTTGTCGCCCAAGGACAGATGCACATGTCCACGCTGCTATTGAGCGCCGAAGCATTGCCGTTGGTGCTGCTGGTCAGTTGGCTGGTGCGGCGCTATCCGCCGAAGTTGTCGCCGCGGACGGTGCGCTGGATAGTCTTTGTGCTGATGGCGCTAGCAGGCATCAGTTTGATCTGGGGTTCGTTGCCGGGGCTTCTGGCGCAAACATCGGCATGAACACTGACCCCGACACGGCTTACTGATCCAGTATGAAAGCGGAAAGGGTCTGCAGGTGCTGCGCGCTCAACTGCGGGTAAGGCGGCATAGGCGTTTGCCCCCATTTCCCGGTACCTCCCTGCTGAATACTGGCGGCTACCTTGGTCATTGCCTGCGGATCATTTGCATACTTTGCAGCGACCTCGTGATACGCCGGGCCTACGACCTTGTGATCGATTGCGTGGCAGGACAGGCATGCATTGTTCTGTAGCAGCGCTGTTGCATCGACTTTCGCGACAGTCGCCTGGACCTTCGGCGAACTGGCAGCCTGCACCTCGGCATCGCTTGCCTGGGCACTGCCGTAGGTCACAGCCAGGTAGGCTCCGATAATGCTCACATCCTGATCGCTGATGGGAGCACCGTACACGTGCTGCATCTTGCTGGCTTCTGCAGTCCACTGCGCCAACGTCATTCCGGGAGGCTGGAAACTGATGTAATCGGCGGAATGGCAGGTCGAGCATTTTTGCTGGGCCAACTGATAACCGGGCAGGGTGCTGGGCTTGAGCGCAGCGGTTTCGGGCGGCAAGGTGATCGACAGCGGCGCCGCGCTGGCAATGGCAGCCAGACAGGCCTGCGCCGTACACAGCAAAGTGATCAGACGTTTCATGCAAGCTCCTTCAGGCGACAGTGACGTAGCTGGTTTCGACTACGTGGCGGCGGTAGCCACCGGGGTTCCAGTCGGCTCGCAGCGGCTGCACCTCGCCTGCCCGGTTAGTGGCGCGCACCATCAACTGTGTGGCGCCCTTGTGGGGGAAGGTGACGGGCAGCGTCCATTCACGAAAGGAAAAACGGCCCAGGTCCTGGCCAAGCTGAGCTTCACGCCAGCTTTCGCCACCGTCGACAGAGAGCTGCACCTTGTTGATCCCGTCGCCACCATCAAAGGCGATGCCCTTGAGCACCACGCTTGTATTGAGCGGCAACACATCGCCTTGCTTTACGCTGGTAATGAAACTACGGACCGGCATCTTCGAAATCGGCTTGGTTTGCGCCGCCGTGGTCCCGGGGGCGATACACAAACAGTCGTTGTCCGGCACGCGGTAACCTTTGGCCATAAAGAATCCGTCATAGGTGTGATCGACCACTTCGATCTCGCTCAGGTGCTTGACCCAGTAGGTACCGAAATAGCCGGGCACCACCAGACGGATCGGGTAACCGTTGAGGAAGGGCAGGTCGGTGCCGTTCATTGACCAGGCGATCATCGGCTCACCGCCCAGGGCATGACTGATATCCAGGGCCTTGATGAACTCCGGGGTGCTCGCAAGCACGGGTTTATCCAGCCCGCGAAAGGTCACCTGCCTGGCGCCGGCCTTGACGCCTGCCTTTTCCAGCACCGCCTTGAGTGGAACTCCCAGCCAACGGGCATTACCCATTGAGCCATTACCCAACTGCGCGCCGAACACACGAGGCATCGAGAAACCACGGCTGTTTCCCGAACACTGATTAACGGCTATCACCTCCACCGGCTCGGCGAGTGATTTGAGCTCAGCGAGAGATAGCGACAGCGGCGTTTCCACCGAGCCCTTGATCGTCAGGCGGTAGGTGTCTGGATCGATGCTGGTAGGGAAGTTGGCCAAGTGATAGCGCACAAAAAACGCATCATTGGGCGTGATGGGGCCTTCGCTGAACACCCCGAACGGCGTTTCCAGATGCGGCGGACGCGTGGTCACCAAGGTCAACGGCCGTTTCTGCGGGTATTGCACCAGCGGCCGCGGGCCGGCGGCGAAGGTCACCTCTTCGGTACTGGGGGCGGTTGATCCGGCTTTGCCGGCTGCGTTGACCAGACTCGCCAACGGCGAGGCCGCCAACGCCAGGGTGATGGCGTCGCGCAACACGCGTCGACGGCTTGGCTTGGTGTTGTCTATAAAACTGAACTTCATTCTGCACGCTCTGGGCCAAGTTGGGTTCAGGAGTAATGGCTCGCAAGCCTATGGTCGGGCGCCCATGCGGGGAGGGGTAGGTCCAATTCGTGGTTGGCTGTTGGGCCTCGGCGTTCATTGACCCGTGAAGTGAGCGCGACTATGATGCGCGCAACCTACCGACCGGTAGGTAGTAATTGATTTGCGGATTGAAATTGATGAACACCGTGCAATCTGAACAGGTGCCAATGAAGTTGGCGATTGGCTTGGGAGTAGTGGGCGCCTTGGGCCCTTCGGCTGTCGACATGTACCTTTCAAGCCTTCCCGAAATTGCCCGTGACTACCACGCAAGCTTTACTGGCGCCCAGCTCACCCTGACGTTTTTCCTGCTTGCCATGGGCGCAGGACAGCTGTTGTTTGGGCCGTTCGTAGATGCCTACGGGCGCAGACGGCCCCTACTGATTGGCCTTGCGCTGTTTATCCTGTGCTCACTTGGCTCGGCGTGGGCACCGACACTCCACACCTTGATTGGCTTTCGCTTTGTACAAGGCCTGGGCTCTGCGCTGACATTGGTCGTGATCATGAGCATGGTTCGAGATGTTAGCCAGGGAGCGACAGCGACCAAACTGTTTGCGTTGTTGATGACCATCGAGGGCGTGGCACCCATTCTTGCCCCGGCGCTGGGTGGCTTTATCGACACCTGGTTTGGCTGGCGCGCAGTCATGCTGACCCTTGCGATCCTGGGCACAGCGGTACTGCTGAACAGCTGGCTGAACCTTCCCGAAACACTGGCAATGGATAAGCGTGAGCCGCTGAAACTGACTTCGGCGTGCCGTATTTACCTGAAAATCGCCAAGGATCAGCACTTCCTGTTACCTGCACTTGCGGTCGCCGCAGTGTTCTTTTTCCTGTTCGCCTACATCGGCGGCGCAACGCTGGTTTATCAAGAAACCTATGGGCTGAGCGCGCAGTCGTTTGGCATCCTGTTTGGCGTGACAGGCTTTGCCATCTTGTTTGGCGCCATGCTCGCCGGCAGACTCATCACCACCTTGGGCATGAACCGGCTGACCTTACTGGGTGTCGGCTGCATGGCGAGCGGCGCCCTCATCACTTTGCTGGCAACCGCCACGGACATCGGGTTACCCGGCATTGCGGTGGGCATGGCCTTGGCGCTGTTTGGCTTGGGCATCGCCGAATCGACGCTGATGTCGCTGGTAATGTCCTCCCAGGAACGTGCGCTGGGCTCCACTGCCGCCTTGTTGGGCGCCATTCAACTGTCCATCTCCTCGGGTGCCACCCCCCTATCGGCAGTCGTTCTAAACTACGGACCACTTGCCTGGACGAGCTTCCTGGTACTAAGTGCACTGCTTGTGTGCTTGCTGACCTGGCTAAGCCTTCCCAAGGGCAGGAACGCCACATTCAGCCTTGCCGGCCACTGACAAGAGCCATTGATGACCACGACAACCCTGACACCAGCAGCTGGACGCATCGTTCAACTTGCCCTGCAACACTTTGCCGATCGCGGCTACGACGCAGCCTCGCTGAACGACATCGCCGTCAGCGCTGGAATCAAAAAAGCCTCGCTGTACGCGCATTTCGCAAGCAAAGATGACCTGTACACCGCTGTACTGAATCATGCGTTGAAAAGCGAGCAGGACTATGTAAGCGCACAATTTGCTGTGCCACCAAACGGCCAGGCGCCGGGCGAGCGGTACATCGACAACCTGCAGCGTCGCTACAGCGACAGCTGCGCGTTGCGCTTTTTACTGCGCGCGGCGTTTTATCCACCGGCGACGATCGAGCAGAGCGTCAAATCGGGTTTTGAGGAATATTTGGCGGGTATTCGCGCGCGCTTTCAGACGTCGCTTGAGAGTGCTTATCCGGTTGTGGGGCAGAATGTCGATCTACTTGCAGAGGCGTACTTGGCTTTGATTGACAGCCTGCATGTTGAGCTGATCTATGGGAATGATGAGGGGTATTTGCGTCGTCTTGATGCGCTACGGCAATTGATCAAGGTCGTGGGAGTGCCTTTGCTTACGGGTGTGTCCCGTGGGGTAATCAGGTTGGCTGATCGAGTGTGAGCGTGCGCGGTGTGGGCGGTTTGCAGGCATGTCGCGATTGTTGGCGATTTTTTGTGAATGCTAGAAAGCACAAAGCCCCGAATTATCGAGGCTTTGTGTGGAATTGGTGGGCCGGGGTAATCTGAAATAAGTCGGTATCTATCTGTTTCGGCTAATGAATAATTGTTTTTCCAACTTGCCTGGAATACCAGTTGGAACGCTGCGTGGCCCGGATTCCGATGGACAGTGATTTTTGAGCTTAGCCAAGCGACTCATCAAAGTAGTCGCTGTCGAGCCTTGGCACCTTGTAAAGCTGCGAGCTGACTCCGACCTCGTGATCCAACATCAGATTGACCAAGCGTTTACCGTCGACCAGTACAAGCCCTTCGACCGATAGAGCGAACTCAACTGCTTGGGCGGTGAAGCCAGAGGTAGTTATGAATACGCCGCGTTTGGCTTTCTGTCCTGCCAGGGCGCCATAGAACGCCTGCAAATCGGGGCGGCCTACTGTGTTCTGCCAGCGCTTGGCCTGCACGTAGACTTTCTCCAGACCCAGCGCGTCGAGCGAGATCACGCCGTCGATTCCGCCGTCACCACTACCGCCGACCTGCTGCAGTGCCTGACGGTTCGCTCCGTAGCCCAAGCTGTGCAGGACGTCGAGTACGATGTGCTCGAAGCGCGTCGGGCTAGCTTGCAACAGGCTGTCCAGCAGATCGCCCGCGACGCTGGTGCGCAGTTCTAAGATGGCTTGATTCAGGCGCTCCTGCGGGCTGCTAGTTGCGAGGTCAGTCTTGGTAATAGGCGCTGGAGCGTCATTGCCTTCATCCAGCGAGGCGGCATCCGGCGCTGTCTTCAGCTTTACGCTCATGAAGTTCACTGCTAGATGCTCGATCTGCTCTGGGCTCAACGGGGCAGGGTTGGCTTGGGCGAATGCGCGGCCGGTGTCAGTTAGCTGCCAGTAGCCACGCTTTGCGCTGCTGGAATAGCCAGCGCGCTTGAGCCGATCATGCGCCCAGCCGGAGCGGTTCTTGTAAGTAGCCTGGCCGCTGGCGATGGTCTCCTGCCGCTGTGCCTCGCTCAGACCAAGTGTCAAGGCAGCTGCTTCATGTGCCTCGCCCGCGATGGCACCCTCCGAGTGGGCGGCGAGAAAACGCAGGATGGGCTCGATGAACTGGTCGTAGGTCGGGACAGGCATGGTTCGCTTCTTCCTGATAAAAGGCTTAGCTCGGCGTCGCAGTTCGACGCCTGTGCTTGGCCTCGGGCGCGGCAGTGCGCTGGGTTTTGCTGCGTTTCCAGTAAAGCGCTGGCGAATTCGTCGTTCGGGTCTTGGGGAGGGGCAATTCACCGCGGAAGGCTTTGGCCAAGATACTTTGAGTCAGCTGGTACACTCTAAGCGCTTATCCCGCACTGCGGATGCCTAAGCGGAGGTAGCTTAACCAAGGTGAGGCGGTTTTGGCCATCGCAGGAGGCCATTTCGAGAGACGGTTGTATTCAAGCCTGGATGTTCCGCCTTGCAGGTCGCGACTGTTCTTGGTTCCTTCTTGGGCAAAACCATTGGAAGCGGCTATCACATGCTCTTCAACCCTAAGCCTGCCCTGCAGGTAACTTGAGCAAAAGCTTTGCCTTGGAGGTGGCTTTTTGGAATCATGTTGCGTGATCGCTGACGAACCTCTTGCAGTGAGAAAGAAGAGCGAGTCAACCGCATCGCCGTACTTTTCCTCTCTGTTGCCTAGAGCTGTAATTTTGGCTAATTGCTTGATGAAGAGGAAAAATATGATTTCAGTTCAACGTGGTTAGGAGTGAGTCTCGTGGGGAAAGCTTTGGAAGTCGCTAACATAGTTTCGTCTGTTGCAACCGCCGTTGTGGCAGCGTTGGCGCTCTCTTTTAGTGTGTGGCAGTTTAACGAGGGTCAAAAGCTGGCGCAAGAAAACTTGGATAGTGAGAGGGAGGCAAAGGCTGTAGAACTATTTATTAAATTCAATGAAATGAAAGAGGAAATGGAAAGTAAGTCGACTGCAAGTTCGGCAGGTGTTGTTTTTTGGCGTGAAAATTCTCTTCTTGGTATTACAGAGTCGCTGTATAACTTGACTCAAGGCAATGATAAGTGGGGGTCTACCATTGACTGGATGCTGGGGATGCAAAAGGATTTCTTGCAGGAACGTGGGATAAACTGCAATACCTACTCCTCCGAGTTTATAGAGTTTTTGAAGTCCGGTGGTCCAGTAAAGTGCTCATAACTTTATGAGTTAATGACTCGGTTAGCCCATCGGCGGAAGGAGTCATCGAAGAGAGTTGGCGTCGAATGAGCGCCTACGACGCCAAACAGAGGATCAGGTGGGTGTAGAGCAATTGTGCGAAATTATTCTGCTCGTTGTGACTCCGCTACGGTTGGATCGATGAACCGATGACCTTCAACCGCCCGGTTGCGAGCTCTAGCAGTCGAAAGCTTTCGTGGGTGCTCGCAAATCAAAAGCGGTCAGGCACGCCGTTTAGCAAAACAGCCGCCATACCATCCAGCCGCTTTTTGGTCTTTTCCCATTGCGGCATCACCTGCTGCATAAGCCGATAGAACCGCTCACTGTGGTTGTGCTCGGCGATGTGGCAAAGCTCATGCAAGATCACATAGTCTATGCACTCGCGAGATGCTTTAACCAAGTGGGGATTGAGCGTGATGCGGCCAGCAGGGGAACAACTGCCCCACTGCGTTTGCATGCTGAGGATGCGCAGTGGGGGCTTGGATGCAACCCACAGTGCTTGTTGCAAGGCAGCTTCTAGACGTCGATCAAATACCTCACGGGCGCGCGTTTTATACCAGGTGTGCAGGAGCTCGCGAATTTTCTCTGCCGACTTCACCTGGACAGACACCTCTAGCTTGCCTCGCAACAGGCGCACCTGCTGGAGCTCATCAGGCGCTTCTATAACCTTGAGCACGTACTGCTTGCCTAGGTAGTAGTGACTTTCCCCGCTGATGTACAGCCTTGGGCGGACGTGTGTGAGCTGCGCACGAAACTCACGAAGCTGCTCATAGATCCAGCGGCCGCGTTGCTTCAGCGCGGCCAATACCTGTTCGTCGCTAGCCCCATCGGGCGCACTGACGCGTACGCGACAGTCGGGGTCAACCTTGATCAGTATGCGTGAAACCTCGCGCGCCCTTCGCGATCTCTCAACCTGAATCAGCTCGTCGGCATAGTAGAAGCTCAGCCAGCTCGATACTGCGGAGGCAGAAGGAGCACTCATGACGATGGGCACACTCATAAGCCGGACAAGCCTACCCGCGTGATTTGCACCACCCACTCAACCATGGCCTTCGCCTGATCCATACCAGCGCCCACCGCTTTGCATTCCTTAAAGAGCAACGGCAGTAGCTTCTTACGAATATCGCTTTCGATGTTCTGTGGGTTGATTGAATGTTCGGCCACGGAGGTCATGACCATTTTATCCAGGCTGAAAGCCAGTTTTACCCAGTGTTCCTGTACCTGCTCATCAGCTGAAGTGAGGGCGTCAGGAAGGCTTTTCTTGAAAATACCGAAGTACGCCTGGGCATGCCGGTTACCCGCAAAAACATCAGGCAGCTCATCAAGCTTACGGGCCTGCACCTGCTGCTCAAATTCGTGGAATAGCAGGTACTGCTTGAGCGGGTGATCAAATAGCTTTGCCGTCTCTTCGATGGCCTGGCGCAGCAGTTTGGAAAACGCTTCCTGAGCATAGGGATCGTCACGAAGCTCCTGCTCAATCATCTTGCTGACACGGGTCTTGATGATGTCGGTTTCGTTGCGCGTCTTGTCTTCACTCCACTGCTCGGGCTTCTGTTGCCCCATCTTGCCAACTTCGTAAACGCCGCCAGGGTCTTTTACCTCCACGCCTACCACGTGCTTATTCAGCAGCTTGCGCACCTGTTCGGCGTACTGGTCATAGTTCACCGTTTCGCCGGCATCCTGTCTGGCCAGTTGGCGCAGGCTGGAGAACTGCTTGAGGGTTTCCTTGTAATGGGTGCGGTCGGCATCGCTGAAACTGGTGTCTTCAAAGAACGACGCGGACTGCAAAGCAACTTTTAGGCAGCTGGCGAACTCGGTTAGCGCCTCGTAGAAGTCATCGCGCACCTTGAGATTTACATCAACCAACTCGCCGTCGCACTCCTGCATCTTGGGCACCAGTACCTGGCGCAACTGCTCGATATCCCCTTTGTTTTTCACATCGGAGAAAATTGCCCAGAGGTTTTTGTGCAGCTGAGGTAGCCGTTTGTACTCGCTGCTCATCTGGTTGTAGAGCCCAGCGATGTCATTGATGTCGTAGCCGCCCTGGGTGCGCGAAGCCAGATCCTGATACTTCTGGATCGTGGTATCCAGCTCCGACAGAATGCCCCTGTAGTCGATCAGCAGACCGAATTTCTTTAGCGGATGTAGGCGGTTTACTCGAGCAATCGCCTGGATCAGGTTGTGCTCCTTAAGTGGCTTGTCGATGTAAAGCACGGTGTTTTTCGGCTCATCGAAACCCGTCAGCAGTTTGTCCACCACGATCAAAAGCTTGAGCGATTCATCCTTGTCGAAACGCTCGATCAGCTGCTTGGTGTAGGTTTGCTCATCGGTGCTGCCAACGTTTTTCTTCCACCATTGGGTTACCTCAGGTGAGGATGCTTCATCCACGTCGGTGTTACCCTCACGGCTATCCGGTGGGCTCATCACCACGGCGCTTTCGAACAACCCTGTCTCATCCAGATACTGTTTGTACTTGATTGCTGAGGCCTTACTGTCACAAGCCAGTTGGCCTTTGAGGCCCTCGTCGATGTTCTTCACGAAGTGGCTGGCGATATCCAGAGCAATCAGACGAATACGGTCATCAGCGCTGTAGATCTGGCCTTTCTTGGCGAACTTGCGTTTGAGGTCGGCCTTCTGTTGCTCGTTTAGCCCTTCAGTAATGCGCTCAAACCAACTATCGATAGCGCGCGCATTCACATCCAGATCGGGAATGCGCTCCTCATAGAGCAAGGGCGTCACGGCCTGATCTTCCACCGCGCGCTGCATGGTGTAGGCATGCACGATGGGACCAAACTTGTTCGTCGTCTTGTCATCCTTGAGCAGCGGCGTGCCGGTAAACGCGACAAAGGCCGCATTGGGTAGCGCCTGCTTCATACGGATATGGTTTTCACCGCCTTGGCTACGGTGGCCCTCATCGATAAGCACGATGATGTCGGCGCTGGTATTCACGCACTGTGGCAGCTTGGTAGCGCTGTTGAACTTCTGGATCAGCGAAAAAATAATGCGCTCGTTGCCCTTACCGATTTGTTCAGCCAAGCGCGTGCCAGAAGTGGCCATGGCCGCCTCGCGGTCCTTCTTGCCAGCCAGCTCGCCACCGGAAGCAAACGTCTTGCTCAGTTGGCTTTCCAGATCAACACGGTCAGTGACCACTACAATGCGGCACTGCTTGAGTGAGTCATGCAGGATCAGCGCCTTGCTCAGAAAAACCATAGTGAATGATTTGCCCGAGCCAGTCGTGTGCCAGATCACCCCGCCCTCACGGCCGCCATCTTTGCGCTTGTGGCTAATCCGCTCGATCAACCGCTTGATACCGAAAACCTGCTGGTAACGGGCAACGATCTTGCCGGCCTTCTTATCGAACAGCGTGAAGTAGCGAGTCATCTCCAGTAGTCGGGCAGGGGAGAGCAGGCTGATAAGCAACTGATCCTGGCCAGTCAGCGCCAGCTCACCACCGGCTATCAGGGTTTCATACCAGTCCAGGTCATGAGAAGGGCGGTGGCTAAAGATTGAGGTTTTCTGCGCTGCGGTTAGTTGGCGATTCTTCAATGCAAACAATTCAGCAGTGGCGATATCTTCCTCACGCCAGGCTGCCCAGAATTTCGCAGGCGTACCACAGGTGGCGTAGCGCCCATCGCTACCATTGATCGACAGCAACAATTGACTGTACGCGAACAGCCTGGGGATTTCATCGTGACGCTGGTTGCGCAAACTCTGCGAAACGCCTTCGTCGATGCTCGGGCCTTTCTGCGCATTGCTATCGGGACGCTTGGCCTCGATTACTGCTAACGGGATACCGTTGACGAAGCAAACAATATCCGGCCTCCGCGACTCCATACCACCGCTACGCAGCACGCGAAACTCTTCGGTGACGATGAAGCTGTTATTCGCGGGGTTGTGCCAGTCGATCAATGCCACGGTCGGGTTAGCTTTTTTACCATCCACGAACTCCGTCACCGAGATGCCATACAGCAAATGGTTGTACAACCGCTCGTTGGCAGCCTGTAGCCCTTCGTTAAGCGCCGGGCTGCATATTTCACTGATCAGGTTGTCGATGGCTTTGGCCGATAGTGGATATTCATTCCCACCAAACAAGAAACGCCGCTTGTTCAGTTGCTCGCGCAATACATCACGCAAAACCACTTCGTCACTTTTGCTGCCCCTTTTTGTAAATGCCTGCTCGGGCGAGAGGAACTGCCAGCCGAGGTTGCACAGAAGAGCCAGAGCCGGAAGTTTCGCACTGTATTCTTCCTGGAATTTAGGTGTTGGTATCATCCGCCGTAGTTCTCCAAGCCGCCCGCCAGCTATGCTGGTACCAATCAGCTCATGAATTCATTTACTGTACGGGTCATTGACCCACTCATGGTCGAGCATCAATTCCGCACAGGGTGAGCTGTGCAAGACCATCATCTCGGTAGAGAATCAGGTTGCTACCTGTAATGTCAGCCATTAGCCTCTGCGATTGCGCGATCCGATACCACCTTGTCGATCATTGCCTTCACGGCGCGATCAATAGCCGAACCATCAGTGTAATCGGCAGTGGTCGCCAGGTTGGTACGCCCTTCCTTGACCAGCATGAGTGCCTTTTCGCGGGCACCGCGTTTGCCCTTACCGTACACGGCAATCGAATGACCGCCCTGATTCTTGACCAAGCGCATGGAGGGAATATCGGTCTCGCCGTCGCCGATAAAAACCATATTACTGAACGGCACAGGCCGCTCGGCTGGCTCGACGAACTTGTTGATCACCGAGTTATCGTGTACATCCAGGCTGCCCTTATTAATGCGGAACAGGTACTGGGTTTTGGTGGTGTAGTTCACCGCCAATGCTGGCCAGTGTGCGACGTCGTTATGGTCGTACATAAAACCCGAGGCATAGACACGAGTGAAATGCTTGTTGATCGGGGTTCCCTCGATCATCTCGCGCAGCCCCGACGAGATGATGAAGTGTTCGACCTTTACGCCCTTGGCACGGCCATATTCAGTGATGCGTTTGAACCAGTCTTGTACACCTGGAAACAGCTGGATATGGGCCCCGAAATCGGCAAAATTCTTTTTGCGCACCGGCACCCGGGCGGCCTGAGCCTTCTCGATCATCAGCCGCATATAAGCCAGAATCTCGTCAGCCTGCTGCTCCTGAGCCATAGTCTTGGCATCGCGCCAGAACTCAACGGGCTTGATGCCCAATGCCGGCACAAAGTTGTACTCCTGCATATTACCGGGTGATAGGGTGCCGTCGAAGTCATAGGCAATCACAAAGGGAATGTGCTTCTTGGCCATCAGGCAAACTCTTGTTGATTGACTTTCAGTCGGCGCCTGCCTGTCAGCAGTTGCTGCATAAGTGCTTTTTTCTCTTGATTTAAACAGGAGAGTTTGGTTCTTAGGGCTTCTATTTCTTGATCAGCGCTGAAGAGTATCTGGGCAATTCTCTGTTGCTCAATCAGAGTTGGCGGAACGCTAGCCTTGTATGATTTTAGATAACTAGTTGTAACGCGTTTTTGTCCCGCGGATCCCTGCATATTAGCTTCGCCTCGCACCCTGAACTCCCGTGTATTAGTAAGGAAATAAATGAACTGAGAGCAATTTCCTTGCTTTGCCCGGAGTACGTGAAATTCAGTGCTACCAAATCCTATGTCATTTTTCAGTCCAAATGCATAAGCACCTTTGCCATTTTCAAAGCAGGGGGTTATCTTCGCCACTAGTACGTCATGATTTTGGAATGATGTAAACCCGGCCGAAACTTCAGAATATTTTCTGATCTCGCTTTTTAGGATTTTTGCATCCTCTGACACCGAGTCCATTGAAATAAACGATGCGAGGCCATCAGTCGGCTCAGATGGCTTGGGCGGATTAATGCTGCAGATATCTGCCAACCGCTTTGTTTTCCATTTACCGGAGCATCCGGGAAGGCGCTTGTTGCCGCTTAGCAACTGCTGCATCAGCGCTTTTTTCTGTTGTTGGCTATTTTTCAGTAGCTGTTCTGTTTTCTTTAAAGCATGGTCCCAGGTCAAAAGGACTTTAGCGATTCTTTTTTGTTCAGCGATACAGGGTAGACTTGCAGGGATTTTTTTGAAATCGTTGAAATACAATCGTAGGCGATCATTCGTAATTCCATACGAATAGGCCCAGAAAAAATAAATCATCTTTGTTGTATTGAAAAGATATTCAGCATACTTGCTATCTACATCTTTTTTTGCACGCAGGACCACGTAAGCGGGGCTTACAATCCCATCGCTATCGGCCCTGCCTAAGGCCCCCTGCCAGACACGCATCATGTTGTAAGCAATATCACCTTTTCTTACCAAAAGATGCTCTTCAGGGGTGATTTTGGTTTCGGTTTTCCGTTCGAGATCATTTCGCTGAACAATCCCATTATTAAGAGTCACCGATAGCAGTGGCAGCCCGACCTTCCCTTTTTCCCTGCTAGAAGTGAAATAATCTCCGAGGCAAGTCTGTTCCTTAGGAGCCATATCCTAGCTCCTTCAAGTAACCATCCATTTCTACTTCCAATTCTGCCAGTTGCGCTTTGAGTTGTTCGCGTTCCTTTCGAACTGTCAGCAAATCAACTTCTTCCTCTTCCTCGAAGATGTCAACATAGCGTGGGATATTAAGATTGTAATCGTTGTCGCGGACTTCCTGCAGGCTGGCGCGGTGGCTATATTTGTCCGAATTGATGCGATGACGATAGGTGATAAGGACATTTTTGATCTGTTCATCACCTAGAATGTTCTGATTTTTACCGACTTTGAAATCGCGACTAGCGTCGATGAACAGCACGTTTTCATCAGCCTTGGTTTTGTTGAACACCAAAATCGCTGCCGGAATGCCGGTGCCGTAGAAGAGTTTTTCCGGCAGTCCGATAACGGCATCCAGTAGGTTTTCTTCAATCAGCTGCTGGCGAATCTTGCCTTCGCTGGAGCCACGGAACAGCACTCCGTGGGGCACTATCACTGCCATGCGCCCAGTCTTGGCTTTTAGGGTTTCGATCATATGTAGGATAAAGGCGAAGTCACCCTTGGTTTTCGGCGGGATGCCACGTTTGAAGCGGCCAAAATGATCGTGCTCGGCTTCTTCATGGCCCCACTTATCCAGCGAAAACGGCGGGTTGGCGGTAACAATATCGAATTTGAGTAGCTGCCCATTGGAGTCAAGCAGCTTGGGGTTGCGCAGGGTGTCGCCCCATTCGATCTTATGGTTGTCCTCCCCGTGGAGAAACATGTTCATCTTGGCCAACGACCAAGTCGAGCCGATGGCTTCTTGACCATAGAGGGCATACTGCTTGCTGTTGTGATGTTCGCGTACTTTGCGCCCGCATTTCATCAACAGTGAGGCCGAACCGCAGGCCGGGTCGCAAATGGTGTCGCCCGGTTGCGGGTCCAGAAGCTCGGCGATCAGCTCGGAAACTTCCGGCGGGGTATAGAACTCACCGGCTTTCTGGCCGCCGCTGGCGGCGAAGTTCTTGATTAGGTACTCGTAAGCGTTGCCGATCACATCCAGGCTGCCGACGCGGGACGGCTTGAGGTTGAGTTCTGGCCCGGCAAAATTTTCGAGTAGGTGGCGCAGTATAGTGTTCTTCTGCTTTTCTTCGCCGAGCTTGTCGGTGTTAAAAGAAATGTCCTGAAACACACTCTTACCGGCATCTTTGAGTTTGGTGCCATTAGCTTCCTCGATGGCGTGTAGCGCCTGGTCAATGCGCTCACCGTTACCTGGCTCGTGGCGATGCTCATAGAGGGAATAGAAACTGGCTTTACGCGACAGTACGAAACGCTCGTTCTTGAGCATTTCCTCGATTAGCTCCGGCTCGTCACCGTATTCCTTCTTATAGTTATCGTAGTGATCCTGCCAGACATCGCTGATGTACTTGAGGAACAGCATGGTAAGGATGAAATCTTTGTAGGTGTCCGCACTGATGGTGCCGCGGAAGATGTCGCATGCTGCCCACAGCGCCTTGTTGATATCGTCCTGGTTCACTTTGTCGTTCATGGCTTAAGCCTTAATAAGATGCTGGTAAATGCCTTGCAGCATGTGCTCTCTGTTCTTTTGCAGGCGCGCGATCAGTTCATCCTCTTCATCCCATACTCTTTGTAGGGCAAGCAGTTTCTGCTGGATCACGAGCGGTGGTAAGGGGATCTGCATGTCCATTAGGGACGCTTTGCCGATGGCTTGAATCGCACTGCCGCTGCGCTCAAGGCTGCGTTGGCTCTGCGGCAAGTTGATCAGCCAGCACAGGTATGCCGGCAGTATTTTTGATCGTTTAGCCGTAACAATAAAAAACTGGCTGGTCGCTACAACCGACTGCTCGCCTACGTAGAGTACGGCCTTGTTGGTATCACCACGGGCGATCACGGTGATATCGCCTGGCTGAAGCAGGGGGGGAGCGGTACGAGCGTCCCATGCAACAGCAATCAGTGTATTCGGATCAATCGATGCGTTTTGGCGCAAATCCTTGATTTGCAACACGCGAACATCGCCAGAAGGGTCATGCTCCAGCGCACCACGGAAGGTGTATCCGGAGCGGACATCAGCCAGTTCGCTCAACTTGAATAACTGGGTTGACATAAATAACTCTGAGAAAAGGCGCCATCCTTGGCGCAACAAGAGTGATCAGACTTCGCAGCGCTGGTACTGGTTCTGCAGCCATTTGGCTTGCTCGGCCGCCAGTCCATACCATGCTGCGTCGCCCTTAAGACGGGTTACAAGCAAGCCGTCATCGGCATCCATTACTGCTTTAAGGTTATCCCTCACCTGAGCTGCAGTTTGGGTCGTGGCAACAATCCAGGCGGACTCCAGCGGCCGGCACCACGTGCCGTAGGCTTTGATGCGCTCATACAAGGATTGGTAATCACGTTTCTTACGCAGGTCATAGGTAATTTGGTACAGTTTCATAGCTCTAGCTCTCCTAACGAGTCAGTTATTGCATTAGCGGCAGGCTGCAACCTGCCGCGCCTCATTTTTTCTCCGTACAAGACGTACTGAGTAGATGGCGAGAGCAATATCTCCTCGTTTGCTTCTGCTGTCAAATTCTTTTTTCTCAGTAGAGCCTCTATGGAGTAGGGGTCGCGCTGAGATAGCCATCCGTACTAGCGTGGAAATCGTGGTGACTGGGGGGTGCTATACATCTTCGTCATGCGATCCACCAGTGTGTCGCCTAGCGCTGGTAAGGCGCTTTCCATCTCGTCGCCGCTTGCAACCTGCCGGCAGCGCGGTCTCAGTTTTTCTTGCTTCTTTCTTGTGTAAGCCCAGGTTTACCCAGCCGCTTTATAATCAACCACTCGGTTAGCTGGTAGTAGTACCTCGTCGCAGGGCTGCGGGACTTCAGGTGTTGCTCCTCAAACCACCGGAAATGCTTAAGCTGCCAACGCCACGGATTGTCTCGACCGAAGCGCTTCCAAATGGCCTTTTGTATTGTTTGGGCCTGCCTAATGTGGCGCTGGCGCGTAGCATGGGAACCGGTGAGTACGGCTTCAAGGAAAAGCCTCATGTCGAAGGACTTAGTCATCGCCGTCCTCCTATGTAGGCTGCGATCACGTCAGTGCGGTTATGGCCTAGCTACAGACTGATTTGCTGGCGTGCTGTTAGGTCGGGCTCACGGTTTTCCTGAAAGCAGGTGCTATCGTTGATCGGCGCTGCATAGCCAGTAAGTTGTTTGTAACGTTCGCAGGCGTATGCGGCGCGCAATTCGTGGAAGCCTTTCAAGTCATGTAGGTGCAGGATCTCGCGTGTCGGTTTCACAGTTTGCTGCAGGAAGGTCCTGTAGCTTTCGTCTTGGGCGAGCAGGTTGTTGCTGCCAGTGGGCGAGGCGTTACGGGCTGCCAGCAGTGCGCCCCGCACGTTCTTAGTCGCTGTTATCCATCTTGGCGCATATGCACCTGAACGACCTCCCTTGGTGCCGTCTTGGATGTTGATGCGGCCGAGTCGCTCGGCTTCGCGATGCAAACGTTGCAGGTTGGCTAGAATCGCTTCGCGCAGACGCATGCCAGTGGCACGTGCCAATTGTGCGATGGCGGCGACACGCGGATGCTTTTCGCGGAGCGCGTTGACGATGCGTATCATCTGCTCGTGATCTTGGCCCTGAGGATTTGTCGTGCGCACGGTGCTGCGCTGCGTTCCCAACGCCTTGCTCGGACTCGGCACTTTCACATAGTGATCACCGCGAAGCGCGGCCATCGTCCGGTTGACGCTGGACAATCGGTTTTGCGCGGTGGCGATGGTGAGCTCACCTTGGTCAACTTGCAGGCGCAGATGCCCGGCGTAGTCAAGCAAGGTCTGCCGATCAATTTGTCGCGCATCGTTAAAACCCGGCCCATTCTCCGACCGACACCAGCGCACAAATGCTTGCCACCGATCACTATGTGCTTTGACGGTCCCGTAATGCCCACCGTCAAACAGATCTTTCAGTGCTTGCGGTCCGGCATAACTCAATTGCCGGCCATAGCCAAAATTCCGTCCATCCCGTCTGCCTACCAACGCCATGATCAAACTCCTCTCGAAGCCAACCTTTGAAACCGACCCCACGTCATCCCGCCAAGAATGCTGAGTGTTATCAGGGATCAAGGCCCCTGCGACCTGTGGGGAATGTCCACTACGCGGGACTGACGGCTCCTTACAACCGGGAGCAAGGGCCTCTCATGATCTGGCCTCCTGAGCACCGTAACCGGTGGGCGGGTGCAGGCAGTGCTGGCTGACGAAACCAGCACCTGAAGATCCCGAGCCGGGTGAACGCAGCAATGCGATGACCGGGGCATGCCTGACTGTCAGTCAGGTGCAGTCCATTCCCTGGTCTGCGGCACCATCATCTACATGGCCGTCGCTGGTGGCATCGGCGTTTGTCACGCCGATTGTCACGATGGGGAATGCCGCAAAGCCACGTGCGATAAGAGCTGCAGCAGTGGTAGAAGCGCCCGTCTCTTTCCACAGAAAGAGACGGGCACAGGTTGGCGCAATAGTCGGCCAAGCGGATAGCTTGCTGCAGGGCAGCGAGGTAAGGTGTATCTGGCCCACGAGGGCCATATGTGTAAGAGCATCCATCACCGGGGAGGTGACCGGGCGAGCTGCCGGATGCGAATCGCCCTTGGGGAGAACCACCGCGGGAGCGGCGTGACCTTTAAGGCTCGGGTCACCTGGAGTGCTGTCATCGACAGCCTTTGCACGGCCAGTTCTACGCCTGTGGATAAACCCGGTCAAGGGCCGAAATTCAGTGCTCTTGAGGACGTGAAAAGCGGTTATCCATCGGTGGAATTCCGTGGTAAATCCTGGACAACGTCGTGGCTGTTAGCTCTTCAAAGTGAGGTCCATCCAAACAGGGCGGCTTTGCAGCCCTGTTTGGATGGACCCGCGCTGACATGCGGATAAACGAGGCTGCTTTCTCTAAATCTTGAACGCTCAATTGTTGTTGCTGCCGTTGATGCGCCTGCATAGCGCTAGCGTATCGGCACCACGTTCTTGTCTCTGACTTGGCCGTACGCTGAGGCGAGCAGGCTGCCGGTGGCGGCCTTCTGGATGTACTCACTCCACCAGGCCATCATCGGTCGCCTGCGTTCGATGTAGTCTGCTCGGTTGTAGGCGCTGCGCACCTCATCCTTGTCGACATGCGCCAGTGCGACCTCAATGAGTTCCGGGTCCCAGCCATGTTCATTCAAGATGGTGCTGGCCATCGAGCGCATACCGTGGCTGACCAATCGATCCTGAAAGCCCATGCGTTTCAATGCCATGTTGGCGGTCTGGCTATTGGCGTGGGTGCGTGGATTTCTATCGGCCGGGAAGACGTATTCGCGATGGCCGCTGTGAGTCTTCAGTGACTCCAATAGTGCGACAGCATGATCACTCAACGGGATGCTGTGTGGACGGCGCTTCTTCATACGCTCCGGTGGGATAGTCCAGACACGCCTTTCAAAGTCGATGTCTGCCCAGCGAGTGGTCGCCGCCTCGGCGGGGCGAGTCATCGTGTGCAACTGCCACTCGATCAGGCAGCGGGTGGTGCGTTTGATGCTGGCGTTCGCGATCTCCAGCATGAGCTCGGGGAGCTCTTCGAGCGGAAGCGCAGCCATGTTCTCTTTCTTGGGTTTCTTGAAGACTGCCCTGATGCCGCTGAGCGGGTTGGCGAAGATCAGGCCTGAGTTTACGCCGTAGGTCATGATCTCGTTTAGTCGCTGGCTGAGACGCTTGACCGTCTCCAGGCTGCCTTTCGCTTCGATTGGACGAAGCAATGCGATCACCATCGGCGCGGTGATCTTCGTCAGTGGCGTCGTCTTCAAATCGGGGAACACGTGCAGCGTGAGCGACCGCCAGATGTCCTCGGCGTAGGCCGGGGTCACCGAGTCTTTCTTGAGCTCGAACCAGGCGGTGGCCACGTTCTCGAAGGTATGTTCCGTTTCTGCGCGCTTGGCTTCATTCAAAGTGTTGCGCTGCACCTTGGGATCAATGCCCTGTGCGAGTAGCTCACGCGCTTCGACTGCCTTCTTTCGTGCGTTCGCCAGTGACAGTTCGGGGTAGGTCCCGAAGCCGATGTTGATGCGCTTCTTGGTCACCGGTTCGCGGTAGTTGAAATTCCACAGCAACGAGCCGTTGCTGCGTACGCGGAGCTGCAAACCGTCACCGTCCGTGAGGACGTAATCCTTGGACGCGGGTTTGACTCCCTTGAGCTGTCGATCGGAGAGGCGGAGGTTTTGAGCAGGCATGAGATTGTCCTCAAGCACTGATTCGGTATTCCAAAGATTAGCACCGGGTGAGCTGGAATACCGCCTGGAATACCCGAATGGCTGGAACTCAAAAACTCTTGAAAGACCACAAAAGCGCTGGATGCCGCGTATTTACTGGGTTTAAGGCACAAAAAAGACGTCCGCGGACGTCTTTTTTTGATCATTTGGTGGAGCCGGGGGGATTTGAACCCCCGTCCGCCAGTGCTCCGCTTTCGGTACTACATGCTTAGCCGTGTCTATTGAGTTAATCCGCAGCCGCCCGACGGGCAGGGTGCTTTGGACGAGTTGTGTAAGTTTTAGCTGCTTCGTCCACAACGTACTACGCAGCGATCCTGTTCTGTATGACAATCACTTCGGGTTTACAGGCATCCCCTAGTGATTGCTGGAGCCGAAGCTACCAGGAGAGCGGGCTCAGCTGCTTACGCAGCGAGAGCGTAACCCTCGTAGTTTTCGTCATTGGCAACTATAGAAAGTTGCAACAGTGGATTTACGAGTTCTGTTACCAACTCGGCATGCACCTAGAGTTTCACTACCGGCGTCGAATCCTAATCGGCCCCATTTTCAGCTCTAGAAGCGTTTTTCAACGCTTGGGTCGGAGTATACGCCAATGGTCGGGCGACGTCGACTACGGTTCCTGTCGCCCGATTCGCCATTACTGGCCGTTGCCACCTTTTTCCGCTTTTTCCATGCGTTCGACCACTTTGCTGGTGATGGCGATGCATTCCTTGTCGTTGCCCGCCGCCTGGGCTTTCTTGGCTTCTTCGACATGTTTGGCGATGGCATCGTCCATGCCTTCGGAGGTGGCGCCTGCCGTAGCCATGTTGTCGCTGATTTTCTGCAGGTTGGCATTGCACAGGTCGTCGGCCGCGAACACAGGTGAGGCAAGCAGTGCGGCGGCAATGAACAGTCCGGAAATCGCAGTACGCTTCATGTGAGTCTCCTTGGCGGGTAAGGCCTCGAATGAGGCGCTTATCTGGATGGACTGTACGGGTTTGCAGGGGTTCAGATGGATGTGATGGCTGGTGGCCTTGTGGCGGGTGCAAGTCCGTTTGCATGTGTGTGGCGCGGTGTTGCTGGCGATACGGCCAGGGCAATCTATGCCTTCGCGGGTTTCTGGGTTACGACCCTTGCGCGGTCGATCGTAGGCTGGCGCCAGCGGCTACGGGGGTGTACGTGCGTCACCCCCTGTAGCAGGCTCAGATTACTCGGGGCCGAGTCACACGGTCGACCAGGTAGACCAGGCCGTGATAGTCAATTCCGCCATGGTTGGACAGGCCGATCTCGCAGGTGCGGCTGGTGGATATCCCTTCGCTGCAGTACTGCACCGCCTCCTTGAGGCTGCGCAGCGAGTGGGCGTTGAGCTCCGGTGTGGTGAAGCCCTTGTCGCCGGCAAAGCCACAGCAATGGATGCCCTCGGGAATCACCACCTGCTTGCTGCACAGTCGGGCCACGTCGATCAGCGCCTGGCTTTCACCCAGGTGCTGGGTACTGCAGGTCACGTGTACGGCGATCGGTTCGTCCTGGGGGGTGAACTCCAGTTTGTCGAGCAGGTGGGTGCGGATGAAGCGCACCGGGTCGTAGAGGTCCAGGCGGGTTTCGGCCAGGTCCTGGACCAGGCGCAGGGTGCAGGGGCTGGTGTCGCAGTAGATCGGGTCCAGGCCGCCGCGGCTGGCGTGGAGCAGGGCGTTGATCAGTTCCTGGCGCTTGTGTTCGGCCTGTTCGGCGTAGCCCTTGGAGGCGAAGGGCTGGCCGCAGCACAAGTTGTCCTGGTTGTCGGGGAACACCACCTGGTAACCGGCCTTTTCCAGCAGGGCGCGGGTTTTGTCGAGCAATGACGTTTGTTCGCGGTCGGCCGCAGCTGGGCCCATCACCCGCGAAACGCATGCCGCCAGGTACACCACCCGTGGTCGCGCATCGTGGCTCGCCGGGTTGAACTGGATGGCCTTGAGCGGTTGCGGCATGGCCGGTGTCCACTGCGGCAGCCGGCCGTGGCTGAGTTTCGACAGGTGGGCGCTGAAGCGGCTCAAGCGCGGTGCCCCAAGCAATCGGCGCGCGCCATTGGCCGCTTGCAGGGTAAAGCGTGCGCCACTGAGTGCGGTATGGAAGTTGTCTGCCAGCCAGTCGGCTGTTTTCACGTGGTCGGCGCCCTGGTCGCGCAGCTTCTTCACCAGTTCGCCGGTGTTGATGCCCACCGGGCAGCGCTGGGCGCACAAGCCGGTGGCTGCGCAGGTGTCGATGCCCTGGTACTGGTAGTCGCGCTCCAGCTCGCGGGTATCAATGCCGGCGCGCTTTTTCGCCTGGATATCGCGCCACATGACGATGCGCTGGCGCGGGCTGAGGGTCAGTCCCTTGGACGGGCAGACCGGCTCGCAGAAGCCGCACTCGATGCATTTGTCGACGATCTCGTCGGCGGCTGGCAGCGGCTTGAGGTTCTTCAGGTGCAGCTGTGGATCGTCCGTCAGCACCACCCCGGGATTGAGGATGCCGGCAGGGTCGAGCAGGCGCTTGAGTTGCCACATCAGCTGATAGGCGTCGTGACCCCATTCCAGTTCCACAAAGGGGGCCATGTTGCGGCCCGTGCCATGTTCGGCCTTGAGCGAGCCGCCGTATTCCACGGCAACCAGGTGTGCCACGTCGTCCATGAAGGCGGAGTAACGCGCCACTTGTTCCGGTGAGTCGAAGCCCTGGGTGAAGACGAAGTGCAGGTTGCCCTCCAGGGCATGGCCGAACAGGATCGCTTCGTCGTAGCCGTGCTTGTCGAACAGAGCGATCAGGCGATTGACGCCTTCGGCCAGTTTCTCGACGGGAAAGGTGACGTCTTCGATGATCACCGTGGTGCCAGTCTCGCGCACGGCACCGACGGCGGGGAAGGTGTCTTTGCGAATGCGCCAGAGCTGGTTGTAGACCACCGGGTCTTCGCTGAAGTCGACCTGCTTTTCTACTGGGAATCCGGCAATGGAGGCACTGATGTGCGCCAGTTGTTCGTGCAGCAGCGACTGGGTGGCCGCGCGGGATTCGATCAGTAGCGCACAGGCACTGTCGGACAGGCTTTTCACCCATTCCGGCATGCCTTTCATGTTTTCTACCGAGCGCAGGCTGCGGCGGTCGAGCAGTTCTACCGCCGACACCGGTTGCTGCTTGAGCACCGGTACGGCGTTGCAGCAGGTCTCGACGTCCGGGAAGACGATCAGCGCACTGGCCTTGTGCGGGTGGTCTGGCACGGTGTTGTAGGTGACCGCGCTGATAAAGCCCAGGGTACCTTCGGAACCGACCATCAGGTGGGTGAGGATATCCAGCGGCTCGTCATAGTCGACGAGCGCATTGAGGGACAGCCCGGTGGTGTTCTTCAGGCGGTACTTGTGGCGGATTTTCGCGGCCAGTTCGGTATTGGCGCGGGTCTGCCGACCCAGTTCGCCAAGGCCTGCGAGCAGTGCGTCGTGATGTTCACGGAAGGCGGCAATGCTCGCCGGGCTTTCGCTGTCGAGCAGGGTGCCGTCGGCCAGCAGCAGGCGCATGCCGGCGAGGGTGTGGTAACTGTTCTGCGCCGTACCGCAGCACATGCCGCTGGCGTTGTTGGCAACGATGCCGCCGATCTTGCAGGCGTTGATCGAGGCCGGGTCGGGGCCGATCTTGCGGCCGAAGGGGGCAAGCCAGGCGTTGGCTTGGGCACCGATCACGCCGGGTTGCAGGCGGATCTGGGTGCCGCCGTCGCGTATCTCTCGACCGTTCCAGTTGTCCCCCAGCACCAACAGCACCGAGTCGCTCACGGCCTGGCCAGACAAACTGGTACCGGCAGCGCGGAAGGTGACCGCAACCTGCTGGGCGTGTGCGGCCTTGAGCAGGGTGGCGACCTCGTCTTCGCTCTCGACGCGGATCACGAGTTTGGGAATCAGGCGGTAGAAGCTGGCATCGGTACCGAAGGCCAGGGTCGAGAGCGGGTCGTCGAAGCGCCGCTCGCGGGGGATCAGGTGTTCAACCGTGTCGAGGAACGCGGCGGGCAGACTCATGCAAACTCCTCGCGGGGCCGTGGCATCTGTTGCGCCACGTGCCCCGGTCAATCAGGCGGTGATTCGTGAGGGCGCGGTAATCAGGCGCCCAGTTCGCGTACCAGCGAGTCGCGGGTGATTTCGCTGATGGACTTGGCGCCGGTGAGCACCATGGCTACGCGCATTTCTTTCTCGAACAGGTCCAGCAGGTTCTTCACCCCGGCTTCGCCTGCGGTGGCCAGGGCATACAGGAACGCGCGGCCAATCAGCACGGTGTCGGCGCCCAGGGCGATCATGCGCACCACGTCCAGGCCGCTGCGAATGCCGGAGTCGGCGAGGATCTTCAGGTCGCCTTTGACCGCATCGGCAATCGCCGGCAGGGCGCGAGCGCTGGACAGCACGCCGTCAAGCTGACGGCCACCATGGTTGGAAACGACGATGCCGTCGGCACCGAATTTCACCGCGTCCTTGGCGTCCTCGGGGTCGAGAATGCCCTTGATCACCATCGGGCCATCCCAGAACTCGCGGATCCACTCCAGGTCTTTCCAGGAAATCGAAGGGTCGAAGTTGTTGCCCAGCCAGCCGATGTAGTCGGCAAGGCCGGTGGGGCTGCCACGGTAGGTGGAGATGTTGCCCAAGTCGTGGGGCTTGCCCAGCAAACCGACATCCAGGGCCCACTGCGGGTGGGTCATGGCCTGCCACACTCGGCGCAGGGGGGCCTTCGGGCCGCTCATGCCGGAGTGGGCATCACGGTAGCGGGCGCCCGGCACCGGCATGTCCACGGTGAACACCAGGGTGGTGACGCCGGCGGCCTTGGCGCGCTCCAGGGCGTTGCGCATGAAGCCGCGGTCCTTGAGCACGTAGAGCTGGAACCACATGGGGCGGTTGATGGCCGGCGCCACTTCTTCGATCGGGCACACCGACACGGTCGACATAGTGAACGGAATGCCTTTGGCGGCTGCCGCACGGGCTGCCTGCACTTCGCCGCGCCGCGCGTACATACCGGTCAGGCCTACCGGGGCCAGTGCCACCGGCATGCTCAAGGTTTCATTGAACAGGCGGGTCTCGAGGCTCAGCTCGGACATGTTCTTCAGCACCCGCTGGCGCAGGGCGATACCGGCCAGGTCTTCGACGTTGCGGCGCAGCGTGTATTCGGCGTAGGCGCCACCGTCGGCATAGTGGAACAGGAACGGCGGCAGCTTGCGTTGTGCTGCTGCGCGGTAGTCGGTAGAGGCAGAAATGATCATGTGATCTCGCAGCGTAAGTTGAAAGAGGCGGTTGCCGGGCGCGTTGCAGCGCGCCCGGCCTCTGTCACTTTAGTGAACCAGCATGCCGGTCAGCCAGTAAGCCTGGACCAGGGTGATCAGGCCGACGATGGTGGCGAAGAACAGGCTGTGCTTGAGGGTGAAGCGGAACAGGTCCGATTCCTTGCCGACCAGGCCGGTGGCCGCACAGGCAACGGCGATGGACTGCGGCGAAATCATTTTGCCGGTAACGCCGCCGCTGGTGTTGGCCGCGACCAGCAGGGTGTCGCTGACCCCGATCTGGTGGGCGGTGGTGGCCTGCAGCGAGCTGAACAGGGCGTTGGACGAGGTGTCGGAACCGGTCAGGAAAACGCCCAGCCAGCCGAGGAACGGCGAGAAGAACGGGAACGCGGCGCCAGTGCCGGCCAATACCAGGGCCATGGTCGAGGACATGCCCGAGTAGTTGGTGACGAAGGCGAAGGCTAGCACCATGCCGATGGACAGGATCGGCCAGCGCAGCTCGAAGAAGGTTTCTTTCAAAGTGGTCAGACCAGTTTTGAAATTGATCTTCAGGACCAGCATCGAGATCAGTGCCGAGAAGAAAATCGCGGTACCGGTCGCGGAAATCGGATCGAGCTTGAACACGGCCGGCAGTGCGGTCGGGGTGGCAACGATCGGGGCGGTCTTGATCACCAGTTGGTCAAGGTGCGGGATGGCGAAGTTGAACACCCAGTTGTACATCGAACCGCCCGCGGCAAACGCGGCCTTGAATGGCTTGAGGGTCCAGATGGTGACCAGCACGGTGAGGATCAGGAACGGCGACCAGGCCTTGAAGATCTCGCCGAGGCTGTAGGGCGAAGGCTGGCTGCCACCGGCATTGACCACGGCGGCACCGACGCTGCCGGTGGCGGTGGTGAACGAGCGCTTGGGCTGCCAGACCTTGAGGAACAGGGTCAGGGAAATCAGGCTGGCCAGGGCCGAGGTGATGTCCGGCAGTTCCGGGCCGATGAAGTTCGAGGTGAAGTACTGGGTCACGGCGAAGCTCAGGCCGGCAACCAGTGCGGCTGGCCAGGTCTCTTTGACGCCGCGCAGGCCGTCCATCATGAACACCAGCCAGAACGGCACGAACAGCGACAGCAGCGGCAGTTGGCGACCGGTCATGGCGCCGATCTTGAACGCGTCGATGCCGGTTACCTGGCCGGCAACGATGATCGGGATGCCCAGGGCACCGAAGGCCACAGGTGCAGTGTTGGCAATCAGGCACAGGCCGGCGGCGTACAGCGGATTGAAGCCCAGGCCCACCAGCAGCGCGGCGGTGATGGCCACGGGGGCGCCGAAACCGGCTGCACCTTCGAGGAACGCACCGAAGCAGAAACCGATCAGCAGCACCTGCAGGCGCTGGTCATCGGTGATTGACAGCACGGAGCTGCGGATGACTTCGAACTGGCCGCTCTTGACCGTCAGTTTGTAGAGGAACACCGCGGCAACGATGATCCAGGCGATAGGCCACAGGCCGTAGGCAAAACCGTAGCCGGCGGCGGCAATCGCCATGTCGGCAGGCATCTGGAAGGCGAAGATCGCGACCAGGATCGACAGGCCCAGCGTGATGCTGCCGGCCACATGACCCTTGAGGCGGAACACCGCCAGCGCGAGGAAGAAGAATACGATCGGGATGACTGCCGCGAGCGCGGACAGGCCAAGACTACCAAGCGGACTGTAGATCTGTTGCCAGGTTTGCATATGGGGTGGCCCCTAATTGTTGTTGGTGGCACTGGCATTGGATAATTGGTAAGACCAATTTACAATGTCGAGGCGCTAGGTTAAAAGCCTCTTTGAGGGTGTGTCAATTTGTCCCTGCAAAACTTTCGTCGGATGGGAGTCGGGAGGAGGGGCTGAGCGGCAAGGAAATTTCCCAACTGATGGGTGTCGGCGGGCGGCGGATGCGCCAGAATAGACAGCCCCGAACGCACTCGGGAATGTGGAGAGCATGTGATGGTTTTTGATCAGGTCCGCCAACGCCGTTTGTCCGACGATATCGTCGAGCGGCTTGAGGGGATGATTCTTGAGGGCACCTTGACGGCCGGTCAGCGGCTGCCTGCCGAACGAACATTGTCGGAACAGTTCGGGGTGTCGCGACCGTCACTGCGTGAAGCGATCCAGAAGTTGGTGGCCAAGGGCTTGCTGGTCAGTCGCCAAGGGGGCGGCAACTACGTGGCCGAGTCACTGGGCGCGACCTTCAGCGATCCGTTGCTGCAACTGCTCGAAAGTAACCCTGAAGCCCAGCGCGACCTGCTGGAGTTCCGACATACGCTGGAGGCGTCCTGCGCCTATTACGCGGCGGCCCGTGCGACAGAGCCTGATCGCCAGCGCCTGAAAGAGGCGTTCGATGCTCTGCAGGACTGTTACACCCGTCAGGATGAAGTCAGCCGGGCAGAGGAAGGTGCTGCCGATGCGCGTTTTCACCTGGCCATCGCCGAGGCCAGTCACAATGCAGTGTTGCTCCATACCATCCGCGGCCTGTTCGATTTGCTCAAGCGCAACGTGGTGACCAATATCGGCGGCATGTACAAGCAGCGCTCCGAAACCCGCGACATGCTCATCAGTCAGCACCGCGAGCTGTACCTGGCGATTGTCGAGGGGCGGGCCGACGACGCGCGCGAAGTCTCCAGCCGGCACATTCTGTATGTGCAGGAAGTGCTCGATGAAGTGCGTCAGGAGGTTCAGCGGATGGCGCGTGCGGAGCGGCGTAGCGGGCACTGATATACAAATCGCGGGGCAAGCCCGCTCCCACCGTAGGAGCGGGCTTGCCCCGCAATCAGGCTTTCTGGGACTGAATCAGTCTTCCTTGCCCTTGTTGCGAACTGCGCGCTGCAGCTCGCGATCGGAATCGCGTTCGCGCTGGGTATCGCGCTTGTCGTATTCCTTCTTGCCCTTGCCCAGTGCGATCTCGCACTTGATCAGGTGCTTGCTCCAATAGATCGACAAGGCCACGCAGGTGTAGCCCTTCTGCTGGACGGCCGCATGCAGGCGCTCCAGCTCTCGACGGTTGAGCAGCAGTTTGCGGGTACGTGTCGGGTCGGCGATGACGTGAGTACTGGCGGCGGTCAGCGGCGTGATATGGCTGCCCATCAGCCAGGCCTCGCCATCCTTGAGCACCACGTAACTGTCGGTCAGGTGCGCCTTGCCGGCACGCAGACTTTTTACTTCCCAACCGGACAGGACCAATCCGGCCTCGAACTTATGTTCGATGAAGTAATCGTGACGCGCCTTTTTGTTCTGCGCGATTGTCCCTGTCGGATGTTTCTTTTGTTTAGCCATAGGGGCGGCATTATAGGCAGTCGTCGCGCTGTCGGCTACGGGGTAGCAGTGAGCTTGAGCCCTTGGAGTGAATCCCGGACAATGCGCGCTCTTTTTTTCCACAGTTGAGCGTGTTGATGTCGACGGACAAGGTTTCTGTCCATGGTGGCTGGGCCAGTCGCTGGGTATTCGTACTGGCGGCCACCGGTGCTGCGGTGGGGTTGGGAAGTATCTGGAAATTCCCCTACATGGTCGGCGTCTATGGCGGCGGTGCCTTTGTTCTGGTGTTCCTGGCCTGCATTGCCTTGATCGGTATCCCGGTGATGCTTGCCGAGACGCTGATCGGCCGCCGCACCCGGCAAAGTCCGGCCAATGCCCTGCGCGACCTCGCCCTGGAGGCGGGGCATTCGCCGCGCTGGTCGTGGTGGGCCTTCGCCGGGATGATCACGGCGCTGTTGATCCTGTCGTTCTACAGCGTGGTCGGCGGCTGGTCGTTCGACTACATCATCAACATGGGCAAGGGTGACTTCCAGGGCGTGACAGCCGATCAGGTCGGCGGCTACTTCAATGGCGTGATCAGCGACCCCTGGCGCCTGGTGCTGTGGCACAGCCTGTTCATGCTGCTGTCGGCATTGGTGATTGCCCGTGGCGTGGTGGCGGGGCTTGAGAAGAGCCTGCGTATCATGATGCCGCTGCTGTTCCTGCTGCTGGTGATCCTGTTGGGCTACAGCCTGACCACCGGGCACTTCATGCAGGGCCTGCATTTCATGTTCGACTTCGACACCTCGCGCCTGCTCGACGGGTTGTTGCCGGCCATGGGGCATGCGTTTTTCTCCCTGAGCGTGGGCGTGGGTTCGTTGCTGATCTATGGCGCCTACATGCCCAAGCAATCCTCCATCGGCGGCACGATTGTCGCCGTGGCCCTGCTCGACACCTTTGTCTCGCTGCTGGCCGGCATGGCCCTGTTCCCGATTGTGTTCGCCGCCGGCCTGAACCCCAGCGAGGGCCCGGGCCTGATGTTCGTGGCCTTGCCATTTGCTTTTGGCAATGTGGCGTTTGGCCAGTTGATGGGCGTCGTATTCTTTGTTCTAGTGGCCGTCGCGGCCTGGAGTTCGGCGATTTCTTTGCTGGAGCCGATGGTCGCTTACCTGGTGGAGCGTACGGGCGTGCGGCGTGGCTGGATCACCACCTGGCTGGCTTTCAGTTGCTGGCTGGTGGGGCTGGGCACAGTGTTTTCGTTCAATATCTGGCAGCAGGCACGCTTTTTCGTGAACGACGAGAGCGGTTTTCAGCTCTACCAGTGGGGCGCAACAGGCGGTCTGGATTTCTTCGGAGTGATCGACTTTTTCACTTCGCGGATCATGCTGCCGCTGGGTGGTTTGTGCTTTGTGATATTCGCAGGTTGGATCATGGGGCGTGAGGCGGTGCGCGACGAGCTAGCGATGCGCAGCCCGCTGCTGTTTGCTCTGACCTTCTTCTTGATGCGCTATGTGGCGCCCCTCGGCATTCTGGTTGTGTTTGCCGCTCAGCTTTGGAAGTGACACCTGGATGACTACCCATATTCAACGTTCGGCCCTGCTGCCTTATCCCGCCCAGGCACTGTACGACCTGGTCAACGATGTAGCACGGTATCCGGAGTTCCTGCCCTGGTGCTCATCCAGCACTGTGCTGGAGGTCAGTGACACGCTGATGCGTGCCAGCCTGGAAGTGGCCAAGGGCGGTATGAGCCAGAAGTTCGTCACCCGTAATGTGCTGGTGCCCGGGCAGTCCATCGAAATGAACCTGGAGGAGGGGCCGTTCAATCAACTGCACGGCTTGTGGATCTTCAAGCCGTTGGGTGAGAAGGCCTGCAAGATCAGCCTGGACTTGTCCTTCGACTATGCCGGGCCGTTGGTACGGGCCACCTTGGGGCCATTGTTCAATCAGGCTGCCAACACCCTGGTCGATGCCTTCTGCCAGCGGGCAAAGCAACTCAATGCCTGACATGCTGCAGATTGAAGTGGTCTATGCCACCGCTGAGCAGCAGTGGCTGCTGGCCGTCGAGGTGCCCTTGGGCGCCACCTTGCGCGAGGCCGTGCGCCTGTCAGGGATCGCTGAGCAAGTACCAGGGCTCGATGTCGAGGCTTGCCCGCTTGGAATCTTTGGCAAGGTTGTCAGTGACGCTGTGCAGCAGACGGTTGCCGAGGGGGATCGGATCGAGTTGTACAGGCCGTTGCTGATCGATCCCAAGGAGGTCCGCAAGCAGCGCGCTGACAAAGTGGCGCGGGTGTTCAAGAAGGCCAAGCGCTAGCGCACAAATCGCAGGCACAAAAAAGCCCGGAATGTCCGGGCTTTTGTTTGCCAGCAGTAGTTACTGTGGCGAGGTTTCCAGTGGGGCAGGGGTCGGTACCGGGATGGTTTCGATGGTATCGACTTCGCGCTGGATCTTCTCTTCCAGGGAACCTGGCTTGGCCGGGGTTTCCTTGACCTGTTCAGCTGGCGCGGTGGTAGTACCTGGCTGGACGGGCGTGACGCTGGTGTCGCCGCTGCCGCCGAGAATTTCCTGATCGCGGCTCACGCCTGGCATGAAATCGCCAGACAGGCTGACCAGTTGGTCGCTTTCGTTGAAGAAAATGCTCATGCGCTCTTGCTGGCGTTGGCCGCCACCAGGCTGCAGGCTGTACAGGTAATCCCAGCGATTGGTGTGAAAGGTGTCCTGGATCAGCGGATTGCCCATGATAAACCTTACTTGCCGACGGGTCATTCCGGGGCGCAATTGGTCTATCATGTCTTGCGTGACGACATTGCCCTGCTGGATGTCGATTTTGTAAACCCCGGGGAACGAGCAACCGGCGAGTGCGAGCAGTCCCACGAAGGTGAGGCTGGTTAGCAAGAGCTTGGTGTTTTGCATCGGTGGGCGACTTCCACTATCTTGGCTGGACAACGTAAACCCCGATCATACCCGTATTCAGAGAAGCTGCGAAGCAGCATCGGCGAGAAAGCTGACCATGGTTGAAAATAGCGAACTGCGCAAAGCCGGTCTCAAGGTGACACTGCCTCGAGTGAAGATTCTACAGATGCTCGACTCTACCGAGCAGCGTCACATGAGTGCTGAAGATGTCTACAAGGCGCTGATGGAGGCAGGTGAGGACGTCGGTCTGGCCACGGTCTACCGTGTTCTGACCCAGTTCGAAGCTGCTGGCCTGGTTGTGCGCCATAACTTCGACGGCGGTCACGCCGTGTTCGAATTGGCCGACGGTGGCCACCACGACCATATGGTCAACGTGGAGTCGGGCGAGGTTATCGAGTTCTTCGACAGCGAGATTGAAAAGCGTCAGAAGGAAATCGTTGCCGAGCACGGTTTCGAACTGGTTGACCATAATCTGGTCCTGTACGTGCGCAAGAAAAAGTAAGCAATAGTTTCTTGTTGCACAGCATCAAAGGCGACCCTGGGGTCGCCTTTGTGCTTTCTGGGATAAGGCATCAGGCCTTGCTGGTAACCACCATCTTGCGGGCGTGGGCCAGGGACTCCTTGGTCAGGTCGATACCGCCCAGCATCCGAGCGACCTCTTCGATGCGCTCGCGCTTGCCCAGGTTGGCAACGGCAGTATGGGTAGCGTCACTGTTGCGCACTTTATGCACAAACAGATGGTGATGGCCTTGCGCTGCAACCTGCGGCAGGTGGGTCACGGTCAGTACCTGGCCGCGCTCGCCCAGGCGGCGCAGCAGCTGGCCGACAATCTCTGCCGTCGGGCCACCGATACCCACGTCCACTTCGTCGAACACCAGGGTAGGAATGCGCGAGGTTTGCGCAGTGATCACCTGGATTGCGAGGCTGATCCGCGACAGCTCGCCCCCGGAGGCGACCTTGGCCAGGGCCTTGAGAGGCTGGCCCGGGTTGGCGCTGACCAGTAGCTCTACATGCTCACGGCCGTTAGGGGAGAGGTCTTCACTGGTGTGGCTGTGCAGCTCGATGCTGAAGCGACCACCGGGCATGCCCAGGCGCTGGATCTCTTGCTCGACCGCGCCGGCCAACTGGTTGGCGGCCTGGTGGCGCAGGGCGCTAAGCTCGCCTGCCTTGTCCTGGTAGTGGCGGGCGAAGGCTGCCAGTTCGTCACCCAGGCGCTCGATGGATTCGTCGTTGGCGTTAAGGCTTTCGAGCTCTTCCATCAGGCGCTGCTGAAGGTTGGCCAACTCGGTTGGGTGTACACGGTGCTTTCGAGCCAGGGTATAGATGCTGTCCAGGCGCTCTTCGAGTTGCTGCAGGCGAGCCGGGTCCGCGTCGAAGTTATCAAGGAAGCGATTGAGCTCGCCGACGGCTTCCTCCACCTGGATCTGTGCGCTGGCGATCATGTTGGCGGCCTCGCCCAGTGCCCTGGGTGCGTTCTGCACTGCAGTCAATCGATTGAGACTGGCAGTGAGGGCATTGAGGACGTTGCCCGAATCGTTCTCGCTGCAATGATCGATGACCTGGCGGCAGATGCCGAACAGCGCTTCGGCGTTGGTCAGGTTCTTGTGCTCCTGCTCCAGTTGCTCCAGCTCGTTTTCACCCAGGCCCAGGTTGTCGAGTTCCTCGAGTTGATAGCTGAGCAGCTGATGCTGCGCCCGTTGTTCGTCGCCGGAGTTGGACAGTCGCTCCAGTTCTTGCCGCGTTTGCCGCCAGCGCTGGGCGGCCAGCTGGACCTGGCGCGCCAGGTCGGTGGCGCCTGCGTACTCGTCGAGCAGGCGACGATGGGTGTCGGCTTTCAGCAACGACTGGTGTTCATGCTGGCTATGGATGTCGATGAGCAGCTCGCCCAGGGCCTTGAGGTCGCCGAGCGGGCAGGGCGTGCCATTGATGTAGCCGCGGCTGCGGCCCTCGGCGGTGATGACCCGGCGCAGGATGCACGGGCCGTCGCTGTCCAGGTCGCGTTCGGCAAGCCAGGCACGGGCTTCGGGAATGTCCGAGAGATCAAAGGTGGCGAGGATGTCGGCCTTGTCGGCGCCGGGACGTACCACGCCGCTGTCGGCACGATCACCCAGGGTCAGGCCCAGGGCGTCGAGCATGATCGATTTGCCGGCCCCGGTTTCACCGGTGATGACGCTCATCCCGCGGGCGAGTTCGAGGTCCAGGTGTTCGACGATGGCATAGTTGTGTACGGACAGGTGCACCAGCATTGGGGCGGCTCCCAGGCGTTAAGTCTGGTTATTTATACAGTGTTTTTTGATCCGCTGACAATGGCTGTGCTTAGCTCGATTTGGTTGCGTGGGTGTCGTTCTGAGTGCGTCGGGTTATGAGGGAAACGGTCGGCTGTATTCCTTTGCCCCTTGAACCTGGGTTTTACGACCCCATATAGCCGGCAGAAGCGCGAGTACAGCTCGCTGACACTATTCGAGAGGAGAGATTTTATGGCTGACGAACAGCTGGATGAACAGAATCTGAACGCCGAGGCAGCCGGCGCGCAAGAGCTGAACGCCCGCGTGCAGGTGCTCGAAGAGCAGCTGGCGGCGGCCCAGGATCAATCCCTGCGCACCGCTGCGGACCTTCAGAACGTACGCCGTCGCGCCGAGCAGGATGTCGAGAAGGCACACAAGTTCGCCCTGGAGAAATTCGCTGGCGACCTGCTGCCAGTCATCGACAGCCTGGAACGTGGCCTGGAGCTGTCCAGTGCCGAGGACGAGAGCATTCGTCCGATGCGTGAAGGCATTGAACTGACCCTGAAGATGTTCCACGACACCCTCAAGCGCTACAACCTCGAGGCCATTGATCCGCACGGCGAACCCTTCAACGCCGAGCACCATCAAGCCATGGCCATGCAGGAAAGTGCCGAGGTCGAGCCGAACAGCGTGCTCAAGGTGTTCCAGAAGGGCTACCAGCTCAATGGCCGCCTGCTGCGCCCTGCGATGGTCGTGGTCAGCAAGGCCCCTGCTGCGGTTTCGCCGTCGATTGACGAGCAGGCTTGAAATCGTTCCGGGCGCCCCCATTTAGGTGTCAAGCATTCAAGTATTACCGCAGTTAGCCACCACTGCTGCGGCAACAAAATTCAAGTTTCGGGAGAGTGAACATGGGCAAAATCATCGGTATCGACCTGGGGACTACCAACTCCTGCGTCTCCATTCTGGAAAACGGCAACGTCAAGGTTATTGAAAACGCTGAAGGCGCGCGTACTACGCCGTCGATCATCGCGTACGCCAATGACGGCGAAATCCTGGTTGGCCAGTCGGCCAAGCGTCAGGCCGTTACCAATCCGCACAACACCCTGTACGCAGTAAAGCGTCTGATCGGTCGTCGCTTTGACGAAGATGTCGTGCAAAAAGACATCCAGATGGTTCCGTACAAAATCGTCAAGGCTGACAACAACGACGCCTGGGTCGAAGTGAACGGCCAGAAAATGGCACCGCCTCAGATTTCGGCTGAAATTCTGAAGAAGATGAAGAAGACCGCCGAAGACTACCTCGGCGAGCCTGTCACCGAAGCGGTCATCACCGTTCCGGCCTACTTCAACGACAGCCAGCGTCAGGCCACCAAGGATGCCGGTCGCATCGCCGGCCTGGACGTAAAACGTATCATCAACGAACCAACCGCAGCTGCGCTGGCTTACGGTATGGACAAGGCCAAAGGCGATCACACCGTGATCGTTTATGACCTGGGTGGCGGTACCTTCGACGTTTCGGTTATCGAAATTGCCGAAGTCGATGGCGAGCATCAGTTTGAAGTTCTGGCCACCAACGGTGACACTTTCCTCGGTGGTGAAGACTTCGACATTCGCCTGATCGACTACCTCGTCGACGAGTTCAAGAAAGAAAGCGGCATGAACCTCAAGGGTGACCCGCTGGCCATGCAGCGCCTGAAAGAAGCTGCTGAAAAAGCCAAGATCGAGCTGTCCTCGAGCCAGCAGACCGACGTCAACCTGCCGTACATCACTGCAGATGCCACCGGTCCTAAGCACCTGAACGTGAAGATCTCCCGCGCCAAGCTGGAGTCGCTGGTGGAAGACCTGGTTCAGCGCACCATCGAGCCATGCCGTATCGCCATGAAGGATGCCGGTATCGACGTCAGCAAGATCGACGACGTGATCCTGGTTGGCGGTCAGACCCGTATGCCGCTGGTACAGAAAGCGGTTACCGATTTCTTCGGTAAAGAAGCACGCAAGGACGTCAACCCGGACGAAGCTGTTGCCATGGGTGCTGCCATCCAGGGTGCGGTACTGGCTGGTGACGTGAAAGACGTGCTGCTGCTGGACGTCAGCCCGCTGACCCTGGGTATCGAAACCATGGGTGGCGTGATGACTGCGCTGATCGAGAAGAACACCACTATCCCGACCAAAAAGTCGCAAGTGTTCTCGACTGCAGACGACAACCAGAGCGCCGTGACCATTCACGTGCTGCAAGGTGAGCGTAAGCAGGCTGCTCAGAACAAATCCCTGGGCAAGTTCGACCTGGCCGAGATCCCACCTGCACCACGTGGCGTGCCACAGATCGAAGTAACCTTCGACATCGACGCCAACGGCATTCTGCACGTAGGCGCCAAGGACAAGGCTACTGGCAAGACTCAGTCGATCGTGATCAAGGCCAACTCCGGCCTGTCTGATGAAGAAATTCAGCAGATGATCCGCGACGCTGAAGCGAACTCGGAAGAAGACCGCAAGTTCGAAGAACTGGCCGCTGCCCGCAACCAGGGCGATGCACTGGTTCACTCGACTCGCAAGATGGTCGCTGATGCCGGTGACAAGGTCACTGCCGAAGAGAAGGCTGCGATCGAGGCCGCTGTGGTTGCCCTGGAAGCCGCTATCAAAGGCGACGACAAGGCTGCCATCGATGCCAAGGTTGAAGAACTGTCGAAAGTGTCGGCTCCAGTTGCTCAGAAGATGTACGCCGAGCAGCAGGCCGAGCAGCCACAAGCTGGCGCGCAGCAGGCTGAAGAGCCCAAGCACGACGACGTCGTCGACGCTGAGTTCGAAGAAGTCAAAGACAACAAGTAATTGCTGCATGTTGTCGGCCAGTTGACTGCTTTCTAGTGGTTGGCTGGTAGGATGTCGCCGCGCGGGGGCTTGCTCCCGCGTTGGCGTGTCTGGAATACCCGAATTTTTACAGCATCTGTCATGCCTCCTGGAGGGAATGAGGCAGGTGCTGGCGGCACAGCGCGAAATGCGCAGAGGTTTGCCGAACGTCCTCAAGAGTGCAAAGACTTATGGCAAAGCGTGACTATTACGAAGTTCTGGGAGTTGAGCGCGGCTCCAGTGAAGCGGACCTGAAGAAGGCGTATCGCCGCCTGGCGATGAAGCATCACCCGGACCGTAATCCTGATGACAAAGAGTCGGAAGAGAAATTCAAGGAAGCCAACGAGGCTTATGAAGTGCTCTCCGACGCCAGCAAGCGCGCGGCCTACGACCAGTATGGTCATGCCGGCGTCGACCCTAGCATGGGTGGCGGCGGTGCCGGATTTGGTGGCGCGAACTTCTCCGACATTTTCGGTGATGTGTTCAGCGATTTCTTTGGCGGCGGCCGTGGCGGTTCGCGTGGCGGTGCCCAGCGCGGCAGCGACCTGCGTTATACCCTCGAGCTGAACCTGGAAGAGGCTGTACGCGGCACCACTGTCAACATTCGCGTGCCGACTCTGGTCAACTGCGAGCCGTGCGACGGTTCCGGTGCCAAGAAAGGCTCGTCGCCTTCGACCTGTCCGACCTGTGGTGGTATTGGCCAGGTGCGCATGCAGCAGGGCTTCTTCTCTGTCCAGCAGACCTGCCCGCGTTGCCATGGTCAGGGCAAGATCATTACTGATCCTTGCAACTCCTGCCACGGCGAAGGCCGTATCGAAGAGTACAAGACCCTCTCGGTCAAGGTGCCGGCCGGTGTCGATACCGGTGATCGCATTCGTCTTTCGGGCGAAGGCGAGGCGGGTTCCCATGGCGGCCCGACCGGTGATCTGTACGTCGTGATCAATGTGCGTGAGCACGCGATTTTCCAGCGTGACGGCAAGCACCTGTACTGCGAAGTACCGATCAGCTACACCGATGCTGCCCTGGGTGGCGAGCTTGAAGTGCCGACCCTGGATGGCCGGGTAAAGCTGAAGATCCCGGAAGGCACCCAGACCGGCAAGCAGTTCCGCCTGCGTGGCAAGGGCGTTGCCCCGGTTCGCGGTGGTGGTGCTGGTGACCTGATGTGTCGGGTCGCGGTTGAAACCCCGGTCAATCTCAGTCGTCGCCAGCGCGAGCTGCTCGAAGAGCTGCGCGATTCGCTGGAAGGTGACAGTTCCCATTCGCCCAAGGCCAATGGCTGGTTTGAAGGCGTAAAGCGCTTCTTCGGCGACTTGTAAGAAGGAATAGGGCATGCGACGTATAGCGGTAATGGGCGCGGCAGGGCGCATGGGCAAGACCCTGATCGAAGCTATCCAGCAAACCCCGGGTGCAGGGCTGACGGCTGCGATTGATCGTCCTGACAGCACCCTGGTTGGCGCGGATGCGGGCGAGTTGGCGGCCCTGGGTCGAATCGGTGTGCTGCTGTCCGATGACCTGGCCAAGGTAGTCGATGAATTCGACGTGCTGATCGACTTCACGCATCCGTCGGTGACCCTGAAGAACCTGGCGTTCTGCCGCAAGGCAGGCAAGGCCATGATCATCGGGACCACCGGTTTCAGTGTCGAAGAAAAGCAGTTGCTGGCCGAGGCGGGCAAGGAAATCCCGATTGTCTTCGCGGCCAACTTCAGCGTTGGGGTGAACCTCAGCCTGAAGCTGCTGGACATGGCTGCGCGCGTGCTGGGTGATGACGTCGACATCGAGATCATCGAAGCCCACCATCGTCACAAGGTCGATGCACCGTCGGGTACCGCGTTGCGCATGGGTGAGGTGGTTGCCCAGGCACTGGGGCGCGACCTGCAGGAAGTGGCGGTCTATGGTCGTGAAGGCCAGACCGGTACCCGTGATCGTCAGACCATCGGCTTTGCCACTGTGCGTGCCGGTGACGTGGTTGGTGATCACACCGTTCTGTTCGCTGCCGAAGGTGAGCGCCTGGAGATCACCCATAAGGCCTCCAGTCGCATGACCTTTGCCAAGGGGGCGGTCCGTGCTGCTCTCTGGTTGGACGGTCGCGAGCCGGGCCTTTACGACATGCAAGACGTGCTCGACCTGCGTTAAGCGCCCTCCTGTCGCTATCCTGCGGTTTTTAGGCACTTCAGCGGTAGACCAAAAAAGCGTTTTTCTGTAAGCTACAGCTTTAGTGTGTCCACTAAAAGCGCGCAGATAATTCGACGAAGAAAGCGGGGTGACGTGTCTATACGTCATTCCGCTTTTTTGCAACCTGCGATCGCCCCTTCAGGCTTGATTTACGGGAGGTCTTCTTGACTAAGCCAGCCATACTCGCCCTTGCCGATGGCAGCATTTTTCGCGGTGAAGCCATTGGAGCCGACGGTCAGACCGTTGGTGAGGTGGTGTTTAACACCGCAATGACCGGCTATCAGGAAATCCTGACTGACCCTTCCTATGCGCAGCAAATCGTTACCCTGACTTACCCTCACATCGGCAACACCGGCACTACGCCGGAAGACGCCGAGTCCGACCGTGTCTGGTCGGCCGGCCTGGTCATTCGTGACCTGCCTCTGATCGCAAGCAACTGGCGCAACAAACAGTCGCTGCCTGATTACCTCAAAGCCAACAACGTGGTTGCCATCGCCGGGATCGACACCCGTCGCCTGACGCGCATCCTGCGTGAGAAGGGCGCGCAGAACGGCTGCATCCTGGCCGGCGACAACATCAGCGAAGAGGCTGCAATCGCCGCTGCTCGCGGTTTCCCGGGCCTGAAGGGCATGGACCTGGCAAAAGTCGTCAGCACCAAGAGCAGCTACGAATGGCGCTCCAGCGTCTGGGAACTGAAAACCGACAGCCACGCGACCATCGACGCCGCCGAGCTGCCGTACCACGTGGTCGCCTACGATTTCGGCGTCAAGCTGAACATCCTGCGCATGCTGGTTGCCCGCGGCTGCCGCCTGACTGTCGTGCCGGCGCAGACCCCGGCCAACGAAGTCCTGGCACTCAATCCTGATGGTGTGTTCCTGTCCAACGGCCCAGGTGATCCGGAGCCTTGCGACTACGCGATCCAGGCGATCAAGGACATCCTCGAGACCGAGATCCCGGTGTTCGGTATTTGCCTGGGGCACCAACTGCTGGCTTTGGCCTCCGGTGCCAAGACCGTGAAAATGGGCCATGGTCACCATGGTGCCAACCACCCGGTCCAGGACCTGGACACCGGCGTGGTCATGATCACCAGCCAGAACCACGGCTTTGCGGTAGACGAAGCGACGCTGCCAGGCAACGTTCGCGCCATCCACAAGTCGCTGTTCGACGGTACCCTGCAGGGTATCGAGCGCACCGACAAGAGCGCTTTCAGCTTCCAGGGTCACCCTGAAGCCAGCCCTGGCCCGACTGATGTCGCGCCTCTGTTCGACCGCTTCATCGATGCCATGGCCAAGCGCCGCTGAGCACCTGGCGAGAAGGCCCTGGACCGGTGCAAGCCGCGTTCAGGCGCCGCCCCCACGATTGTTCAATGCGGCTTGCCGACTGACCTGCGGAATTGAGTGACAACCCATGCCAAAACGTACAGACATTAAAAGCATCCTGATTCTTGGCGCTGGCCCGATCGTGATCGGCCAGGCCTGCGAATTCGACTACTCCGGCGCCCAGGCCTGCAAAGCCCTGCGCGAGGAAGGCTATCGCGTCATCCTGGTGAACTCCAACCCAGCCACCATCATGACCGACCCGGCCATGGCCGATGCCACTTACATCGAGCCGATCAAATGGCAGACAGTGGCCAAGATCATCGAGAAAGAGCGTCCGGATGCACTGCTGCCAACCATGGGTGGCCAGACTGCACTGAACTGCGCCCTGGACCTGGAGCGCGAAGGCGTCCTGGAAAAGTTCGGCGTGGAAATGATCGGCGCCAACGCCGACACCATCGACAAAGCCGAAGACCGCTCGCGCTTCGATACCGCCATGAAGGCCATCGGCCTTGAGTGCCCGCGCTCCGGCATCGCGCACAGCATGGAAGAAGCCAACGCCGTGCTCGAGAAGCTGGGCTTCCCGTGCATCATCCGTCCGTCCTTCACCATGGGCGGCACCGGTGGCGGTATTGCCTACAACCGTGAAGAGTTCGAAGAAATCTGCGCCCGTGGCCTGGACCTGTCGCCAACCAAGGAACTGCTGATCGACGAATCGCTGATCGGCTGGAAAGAGTACGAGATGGAAGTGGTCCGCGACAAAAAGGATAACTGCATCATCGTCTGCTCGATCGAGAACTTCGATCCGATGGGAGTGCATACCGGTGACTCGATCACTGTTGCTCCAGCACAGACCCTGACCGACAAGGAATACCAGATCATGCGCAACGCCTCGCTGGCGGTGCTGCGTGAAATCGGTGTCGAGACCGGCGGTTCCAACGTGCAGTTCGGTATTTGCCCGGACACTGGCCGTATGGTCGTGATCGAGATGAACCCGCGTGTATCGCGTTCGTCGGCGCTGGCTTCCAAGGCTACTGGCTTCCCGATTGCCAAGATCGCTGCCAAGCTGGCGGTCGGCTACACCCTCGACGAGCTGCAGAACGATATCACCGGCGGCCGTACCCCAGCTTCGTTCGAGCCTTCGATCGACTACGTCGTCACCAAGCTGCCGCGCTTTGCCTTCGAAAAATTCCCGAAAGCCGACGCCCGCCTGACCACCCAGATGAAATCCGTGGGTGAAGTCATGGCCATCGGCCGCACCTTCCAGGAGTCCCTGCAGAAGGCTCTGCGGGGCCTGGAAGTCGGCGTTTGCGGTCTGGATCCTAAAGTCGACCTGGCAAGTCCTGAAGCCTCGAGCATCCTCAAGCGCGAGCTGACCGTGCCGGGCGCCGAGCGTATCTGGTACGTGGCCGATGCCATGCGCGCCGGCATGACCTGCGACGAAATCTTCGACCTGACCGGTATCGACCACTGGTTCCTGGTGCAGATGGAAGACCTGATCAAGGAAGAAGAGAAGGTCAAGACCCTGGCCCTGTCGGCTATCGACAAGGACCTGATGCTGCGCCTGAAGCGCAAAGGCTTCTCCGACCAGCGTCTGGCCAAGCTGCTGGGTATCACCGACAAGAACTTGCGTCGTCATCGTCACAAGCTCGAAGTGTTCCCGGTCTACAAGCGCGTCGACACCTGCGCTGCCGAGTTCGCCACCGACACCGCCTACCTGTACTCGACCTATGAGGAAGAGTGCGAGGCCAACCCGTCGACCCGCGACAAGATCATGATCCTGGGTGGCGGACCGAACCGTATCGGCCAAGGTATCGAGTTCGACTACTGCTGCGTACACGCCGCACTGGCACTGCGCGAAGACGGTTACGAGACCATCATGGTCAACTGCAACCCGGAAACCGTCTCCACCGATTACGATACGTCCGACCGCCTGTACTTCGAGCCGCTGACCCTGGAAGACGTGCTGGAAGTGGTGCGTGTCGAGAAGCCGAAAGGTGTGATTGTCCACTACGGCGGCCAGACCCCGCTGAAATTGGCTCGCGCCCTGGAAGAAGCCGGTGTGCCGATCATCGGTACCAGCCCTGACGCTATCGACCGTGCTGAAGACCGTGAGCGCTTCCAGCAGATGGTTCAGCGCCTGAACCTGCTGCAGCCGCCAAACGCCACCGTGCGCAGCGAAGACGAAGCCATCCGTGCTGCCGGTGTCATCGGCTATCCGCTGGTGGTGCGCCCGTCCTACGTACTGGGCGGCCGTGCGATGGAGATCGTCTACGAGCTGGACGAGCTCAAGCGCTACCTGCGTGAAGCTGTACAGGTGTCCAACGACAGCCCGGTGCTGCTGGACCACTTCCTCAACTGCGCCATCGAGATGGACGTGGATGCGGTGTGCGACGGTACCGACGTGGTCATCGGCGCAATCATGCAGCACATCGAACAGGCCGGTGTTCACTCCGGTGACTCGGCGTGCTCGCTGCCGCCGTACTCGCTGCCGGCCCATGTTCAGGATGAAGTCCGTGAGCAGGTCAAGAAGATGGCCCTGGAGCTTGGCGTTGTCGGCCTGATGAACGTGCAACTGGCCCTGCAGGGCGACAAGATCTATGTGATCGAAGTCAATCCGCGCGCCTCGCGTACCGTACCGTTCGTCTCCAAGTGCATCGGTACTTCCCTGGCGATGATTGCGGCTCGTGTAATGGCGGGCAAATCGCTGAAGGAAATCGGCTTCACCAAGGAAATCATTCCGAACTTCTACAGCGTCAAGGAAGCGGTATTCCCGTTTGCCAAGTTCCCGGGCGTTGACCCGATCCTCGGCCCTGAGATGAAATCTACCGGTGAAGTCATGGGTGTGGGCGACAGCTTCGGTGAAGCGTTTGCCAAGGCCCAGATGGGTGCCAGCGAAGTGTTGCCGACCGGCGGTACTGCGTTCATCAGCGTTCGTGACGACGATAAGCCGCAAGTGGCTGGCGTTGCCCGTGACCTGATCGCCCTGGGCTTCGAAGTGGTCGCTACCGTCGGTACCGCCAAGGTCATCGAGGCGGCTGGCCTGAAAGTGCGTCGCGTGAACAAGGTGACTGAAGGTCGTCCGCACGTGGTCGACATGATCAAGAACGACGAAGTGTCGCTGATCATCAACACCACCGAAGGTCGTCAGTCGATCGCCGACTCTTACTCGATTCGTCGCAATGCGTTGCAGCACAAGATCTACTGCACCACGACCATTGCGGCTGGTGAAGCCATCTGCGAAGCGCTGAAGTTCGGTCCGGAAAAGACCGTGCGCCGCTTGCAGGATCTGCATGCAGGACTGAATGTATGAGCATTACCAAGTACCCGATGACTGTCCAGGGCGCTCGCGCCCTGGAGGAAGAACACCTTTTTCTGAGCAAGACCGAGCGTCCGCGCCTGAGTCAGGCCATTGGTGAAGCCCGTGAGCTGGGCGATCTCAAGGAAAACGCCGAGTACCACGCTGCCCGTGAAGAGCAGGGTATGGTCGAGGCGCGTATCCGCGATATCGAGGGCCGCCTGCAGAACTCGGTGGTAATCGACGTCACTACCATTGCCCACACCGGCAAGGTGATCTTCGGTACTACCGTGGACCTGGAGAACACCGAAACCGGCGACCAGGTGACCTACCAGATCGTTGGTGAAGACGAGGCAGACGTCAAACAGGGCAAGCTCTCGGTCGGTGCACCGATCGCCCGTGCCATCATCGGCAAGGAAGAGGGCGATACCGTGGTGATCAAGACACCAAGTGGTACGGTCGAGTACGAGATTGTCGAAGTCAAACACATCTGACCGGCGCCGCGGCTTTGCTGCGGCTACGGTGATCTGGCAGCTGACCCAGGTGTTCTGGGTTGGCGGCCTGTGGATGTTGCATTTCGGTTTATTGCCGGCGCTGGGCAAGGTTGGCCTGGCTCCGCTTCTGATCGAAGACATCGGCAGCCTGATGGCATCTTTGCTGGTAGCCTTTGCGGCATTTTGCGCAGGGGTTCAGGTAATGGTGCTGGTTCAGGCTCAGGGCCTGGCCAGTCTGTGGCGGGACATGCGAGGGCAGTTGCTGTTGATGGCGATATTGGCGTGTGTGGCGTATTTCGCCTTGCACGTGGGATTGCCCCAAGAGTTGCGCTGGCAGTTGTTCTGTTACCTGGTATTGGGTTTGACCGGCTTGCTGCTGGTCATGCAGCCGGTGCCGGGCAGGGCGCGCAGGGCGCGCCACTGACCGCAGCGAACATCACTTGTAGCGATGGATGTTCGAGAGTTGCTTGTTCGGCTGTGGGTTGCGGCGATAGATCAACGCCTTTTTCCCGATGGTCTGTACCAGTTCGGCGCGGCCGGCCTTGCACAGTGCGGCGATGGCGGCAGCGCGTTCCTCACGATCTTCCGAGCGAATCTCGACCTTGATCAGTTCATGATCGACCAGGGCGCGTTCGAGTTCGGCGATAACCCCTTCAGTCAGGCCATTGCCTGCCACAATGAGAACTGGTTTCAGATCGTGGCCAATGGATTTGTACTGTTTCTTCTGCTCGTTATTGAGCGGCATAATCTGACCCTTCGTCTGATTCTGTAAAAATGGCGGCCATTTTACCCGAGGGCCCGTGGATCCGCCCAGTTAATCACGACCCTTATGATTCGAGGTGCCCAATGGCGCGTTCCAAGACAAGCCTTGGCTGGCTGAAAGAACATTTCAATGATCCTTACGTCAAAAAGGCGCAAAAGGATGGTTATCGCTCGCGTGCGAGCTACAAATTGCTGGAAATCCAGGAAAAGTATCGGATCATTCGCCCAGGCATGAGCGTAGTTGACCTGGGTGCGGCGCCGGGTGGTTGGTCGCAGGTGACCAGTCGGCTGATCGGTGGCCAGGGCCGGCTTATTGCTTCGGACATCCTGGAGATGGACAGCATTCCGGATGTCACCTTTATCCAGGGCGACTTCACCCAGGATGAAGTGCTGGCGCAAATTCTGGAGGCGGTAGGTAATTCGCACGTGGACCTTGTGATTTCCGATATGGCCCCCAATATGAGTGGTACGCCCGCCGTGGATATCCCCAAGGCCATGTTCCTGTGTGAACTGGCCCTGGATCTTGCGACCCGTGTGCTCAAGCCGGGCGGCGATTTCCTGATCAAGATTTTCCAGGGTGAAGGGTTTGACGTTTACCTGAAGGACGCTCGTCAGAAATTCGACAAGGTCCAGATGCTCAAACCGGATTCTTCGCGGGATCGCTCCCGCGAACAGTACTTGCTGGCGAGAGGTTATCGCGGCGAGTAGGGCGTCAGGCCGGCAGCTTTCAGGGTGTCCGATAGCTTTTTCCAATCGGCTATCCTGCCTGACCTGGATGAACTTCGTGTAGTCTAGGTTTCACAAAGGGTTACAGACGGCGCCTGCAGTTGTGTAGGTTATGTAGTAAGTTAAGCCGGTGAATATCATGCGAGGCACGGTTGCGCCGTCAGCCGGCCTCAGAGGGTAGCTAATTGAACGATATGGCAAAGAACTTGATCCTGTGGTTGATCATCGCAGCTGTCCTGGTGACGGTGATGAACAACTTCTCCAGCCCGAATGAGCCGCAGACCCTCAACTATTCCGACTTCATTCAGCAGGTCAAGGATGGCAAGGTCGAGCGCGTTGCGGTCGATGGCTATGTCATTACCGGCAAGCGTACCGATGGCGACAGCTTCAAGACCATCCGTCCGGCCATTCAGGACAACGGCCTGATCGGCGATCTGGTCGACAACCATGTCGTGGTCGAAGGCAAGCAGCCTGAGCAACAGTCCATCTGGACTCAGCTGCTGGTCGCCAGTTTCCCGATCCTCGTCATCATTGCCGTGTTCATGTTCTTCATGCGCCAGATGCAAGGCGGTGCAGGGGGCAAGGGCGGGCCAATGAGCTTCGGCAAGAGCAAGGCGCGCCTGCTCTCCGAAGATCAGGTCAAGACTACCCTGGCCGACGTTGCAGGTTGTGACGAAGCCAAGGAAGAAGTAGGCGAACTGGTTGAGTTCCTGCGTGATCCGGGCAAATTCCAGCGCCTGGGCGGTCGCATTCCTCGTGGCGTCCTGATGGTCGGTCCACCAGGTACTGGTAAAACCCTGTTGGCCAAGGCCATTGCCGGTGAAGCCAAGGTGCCGTTTTTCACGATTTCCGGTTCCGACTTCGTCGAAATGTTCGTGGGTGTCGGTGCCAGCCGTGTCCGTGACATGTTCGAGCAAGCCAAGAAGCATGCGCCGTGCATCATCTTCATCGACGAAATCGACGCCGTCGGCCGTCATCGTGGCGCGGGCATGGGCGGTGGTCATGACGAGCGCGAGCAGACCCTCAACCAGTTGCTGGTCGAGATGGATGGTTTTGAAATGAACGATGGCATCATTGTTATCGCCGCGACCAACCGTCCTGACGTACTTGACCCTGCTCTGCTGCGTCCAGGTCGTTTCGACCGTCAGGTCGTGGTCGGTCTGCCGGATATTCGGGGTCGTGAACAAATTCTCAAGGTTCACATGCGCAAGGTGCCGATTGGCGAGAACGTCAATCCTGCGGTCATTGCCCGTGGTACCCCTGGTTTCTCCGGTGCAGACCTGGCCAACCTGGTCAACGAAGCCTCGCTGTTCGCTGCCCGCGGTGGCAAGCGTGTAGTCGAGATGAAGGAGTTTGAGCTGGCCAAAGACAAGATCATGATGGGCGCCGAGCGCAAGACCATGGTCATGTCCGAGAAAGAGAAGCAGAACACTGCCTATCATGAAGCAGGTCATGCCATCGTTGGTCGCGTCGTGCCTGAGCACGATCCGGTCTACAAGGTTTCGATCATTCCTCGCGGTCGTGCGCTGGGTGTCACGATGTTCCTTCCTGAGGAGGATCGTTACAGCCTGTCCAAGCGTGCATTGATCAGCCAGATCTGTTCGTTGTATGGCGGTCGTATTGCCGAGGAAATGACCCTGGGCTTCGACGGCGTCACTACTGGTGCTTCCAACGACATCATGCGTGCCAGTCAGATTGCCCGGAACATGGTGACCAAGTGGGGCCTGTCCGAGAAGCTCGGTCCGCTGATGTACGCCGAAGAAGAAGGCGAGGTTTTCCTGGGACGTAGTGCGGGCTCTCAGCATGCCAGCGTCTCTGGTGAGACAGCCAAGCTGATCGACTCCGAGGTGCGCAGCATCATTGATCAGTGCTACGCCACTGCCAAGCAGATTCTCACCGAGCACCGTGACAAGCTCGATGCCATGGCCGATGCATTGATGAAGTACGAAACCATTGATGCTGAGCAGATTGACGACATCATGGCAGGTCGAACCCCGCGCGAGCCGCGTGACTGGGAAGGTGGATCAGGTACTCCAGGTACCACTGCGCAGCAGGGTGACCGTCCAGAGTCGCCGATCGGCGGTCCAGCGGCTCAAGTCTAAGGGCGTATATGACCTCACAGCAGTACCCAACCCGGTTGCCTTGCGGCAACCGGGTTCTTGATTTGTCCCATACCCATGTCATGGGTATTCTCAATATCACTCCCGACTCCTTCTCCGATGGCGGCCGCTTCAATCAGCGTGATGCTGCCTTGCGCCATGCCGAGGCAATGGTCGTGGCTGGTGCAACCTTGATCGATATAGGTGGTGAGTCCACCCGGCCCGGTGCCAAGGCAGTTTCCGCGCTCGAGGAGCTTGAGCGAGTGGCGCCGATGGTTGAAGCGATCGCTCGCGAGCTGGATGTGATCATTTCTGTCGATACCTCGACGCCTGCCGTCATTCGAGAATCAGCCCGGCTTGGTGCCGGCTTGATCAATGATGTCCGCTCGCTCACGCGCGACGGCGCCCTGGATGCGGCGGCTGCGACCGAGTTGCCGGTTTGTCTGATGCATATGCGCGGTGAGCCGGGTGATATGCAGAATAATCCTCATTACGAGGATGTCAGCGTCGAAGTTGCGAGTTATCTTGAGCAGCGGATGGCTGCTTGTGCGGCTGTTGGCATCGAAGCTGGTCGGATCATCCTTGATCCCGGATTCGGCTTCGCCAAGACCCTGGCGCACAACCTGAGCTTGTTCAAGCATATGGAATCCCTACGCCGCCTTGGGCGGCCCTTGTTGGTGGGCGTTTCGCGCAAGAGCATGATCGGACAGACCCTCGACCGCCCGGTCGAGCAACGGCTCTCTGGTGGCCTTGCGCTGGCTGCCCTGGCAATGACGAAAGGCGCAAGCATTTTGCGCGTTCACGATGTTGCCGAAACCGTTGATGTAGTACGGATGATTGCAGCGGTTCAATCCGCCGAATAAAGAGTGATGGAGCATCTATGAGCAGAAAATATTTTGGTACCGACGGTATTCGTGGCCGTGTCGGCGAATATCCGATCACCCCTGACTTCATGCTCAAGCTCGGCTGGGCTGCAGGCATGGCATTTCGCAAGCAGGGTGCCTGCAGGGTTCTGGTGGGCAAGGACACCCGTATTTCCGGGTACATGTTTGAATCGGCGCTGGAAGCCGGACTGTCTGCGGCGGGAGCCGATGTGTTGCTGCTGGGGCCGATGCCAACTCCGGCCATCGCCTACCTGACACGCACCTTCCATGCCGAGGCTGGTATCGTCATCAGTGCCTCGCACAATCCGCATGATGACAACGGCATCAAGTTCTTCTCGGGTCAGGGGACGAAGCTGCCTGACGAAGTCGAGCTGATGATCGAGGAATTGCTCGACCAGCCGATGACAGTAGTCGAGTCCAGCAAACTGGGCAAAGTGTCACGAATCAATGATGCTGCCGGGCGCTATATCGAATTCTGCAAGAGCAGTGTGCCGAGCAGCACCGATTTTGCCGGTCTCAAGCTGGTGGTCGATTGTGCGCATGGCGCCACTTACAAGGTCGCACCGAGTGTGTTTCGCGAGTTGGGTGCTGAAGTCACCGTCCTGTCGGCTCAGCCGGATGGCCTGAATATCAATGAAAATTGCGGCTCGACCCACATAGAGTCACTTCAGGCCGCAGTTTTGGTGGGGCATGCCGATCTCGGGATTGCGTTCGATGGTGACGGTGACCGTGTTCTGATGGTTGATCACACCGGCGCAGTCGTCGACGGTGACGAGTTGCTGTTTATCATTGCCCGCGACCTGCAGGAGCGTAACAAGCTGCAGGGTGGGGTGGTCGGTACGTTGATGAGCAATCTGGGGCTTGAGCTGGCCCTGAAAGATCTCGACATACCTTTTGTGCGGGCCAAAGTTGGTGACCGTTACGTGATGGCAGAGTTGCTGGAGCGCGGCTGGGTGATCGGGGGGGAGAACTCCGGGCATGTGGTGTGCTGCAACCATACCACCACAGGTGACGCCATCATCGCCGCGCTCCAGGTGTTGATGGCGCTCAAGCGCCGTGGCGAGACGCTGGCGCAGGCTCGCCAGGCACTGCGCAAATGCCCGCAGGTATTGATCAACGTGCGCTTTGGCGCAAGCAAGGTCGATCCGCTCGAGCACCCTGCTGTAAAAGAGGCCAGTGCGCGGGTTACCGAGGAAATGGCGGGTCGCGGGCGTGTGTTGTTGCGCAAGTCCGGAACAGAGCCGCTGGTGCGTGTAATGGTGGAAGGCGATGACGAAGGTCAGGTGCGTAGCCATGCCGAAGCCCTGGCAAAACTGGTAAGTGAAGTTTGCGTCTGAAATACGCTTGCCAGCAGTGATCGGGTTGGGTAACATCTGCGCCCACTTTGACCGACGAGGTACAGCATGCGTCGCCCTATGGTAGCTGGTAACTGGAAGATGCACGGTACCCGCGCCAGCGTCGCTGAGCTGATCGATGGCCTGAGTAATCTGGCCTTGCCGAGCGGTGTTGAGGTCGCGGTGTTTCCTCCCTCGTTGTACATCAGCCAAGTGGTTGATGGGTTGCAGGGCAAGTCGATTACCGTTGGCGCTCAGAATTCTGCGGTAGAGCCTGCGCAAGGCGCGCTGACCGGTGAAATTGCACCGAGTCAGCTGGTTGATGCAGGTTGCGGACTGGTGTTGATTGGGCATTCGGAGCGTCGCCAGATCATTGGTGAAAACGACGAAGTCCTGAATCGCAAGTTCGCTGCAGCACAGGCTTGTGGTTTGAAGCCAGTGCTCTGTGTGGGGGAAACCCTCGAAGAGCGCGAAGCAGGTAAAACGCTTGAGATTGTCGGGCGTCAGCTGGGCAGCATCATCGAAGCTTTCGGTGTTGAAGCCTTCACCAGTGCGGTGATTGCCTATGAGCCTGTATGGGCCATCGGTACAGGGCTGACGGCCTCGCCACAGCAAGCGCAGGATGTGCACGCAGCCATCCGCGCCCAGCTGGCGGCAGAGAATGCCGAAGTTGCACAAAATGTGCAGCTTCTATACGGCGGCAGCGTGAAGGCGGCCAATGCGGCTGAGCTGTTCGGCATGCCGGATATCGATGGGGGCCTGATTGGTGGGGCGTCCCTGAACGCAGACGAATTCGGTGCAATTTGTCGCGCCGCAGGAAACTGAAAAATGCTGGAAACAGTCGTAGTAGTTTTTCATCTGTTGGGCGCACTGGGTTTGGTAGTGCTGGTGTTGCTGCAACAGGGTAAAGGTGCGGAAGCGGGTGCATCTTTCGGCGCAGGTGCTTCAAATACTGTGTTCGGAAGCCAAGGTTCTGCTACCTTTCTAAGTAAGTTTACTGCTATACTAGCTGCCTCTTTCTTCTTAACTGCTCTTGGGTTAGGATACTTTGCTAAAGAGAAAGCTCACGAGCTGACTCAAGTAGGGTTGCCAGATCCAGCAGTGTTGGAAGTGAAGCAGCAAAAACCGGCAACAGATGATGTACCGGTGCTCCAGGAGCAGAAGAGCGAAGCCACTAATGCTGGCGATGTTCCTCCCGCTCAAGAGCAGAAGTAACGGGTTTCAAAGTAGTATTGCCGAGGTGGTGGAATTGGTAGACACGCAACCTTGAGGTGGTTGTGCCCATAGGGTGTAGGGGTTCGAGTCCCCTTCTCGGTACCAATTGAAACAAGACAGCCCGCTACAGCGGGCTTTCTTGTAGGTGGAGGTTAGATTGACCCTGTCGGGGTTCGGTCGTATACTTTCGCCCCAGCTTTGTCGCGGGGTGGAGCAGTCTGGTAGCTCGTCGGGCTCATAACCCGAAGGTCGTTGGTTCAAATCCAGCCCCCGCAACCAGTTTCAGCGGAGCCCCTTTTGCAGGGGCTTTTTCTTGGCTGAACAGTCATAACGTCGGTATTCAACGACGTATCAGGGATGGGCGCTTTGCCCATTTTTTATTTGCACAGCATGCACGAGGGGGTTCAGGTGTCGAGCAAGCTAGAACAGTTGCAGGCCTTGTTGGCCCCGGTGGTCGAGGCTCTTGGCTATCAATGCTGGGGGATCGAATTCATCTCTCAGGGCAAGCATTCGGTACTGCGTATTTATATCGACAAAGCGGACGGCATTCTGGTCGAAGACTGTGAAGTTGTCAGTCGCCAGGTCAGCGGTATCCTGGATGTCGAAGATCCGATCAGTTCCGAATACACCCTTGAAGTGTCCTCTCCTGGCATGGATCGCCCACTGTTCACATTGGAACAGTTTGCTTCGCATGCCGGCGAACAAGTGAAGATCAAGCTGCGTACGCCCTTTGAAGGTCGTCGTAACTTTCAGGGCCTTCTCCGTGGTGTGGAGGAGCAGGATGTTGTTGTCCAGGTAGACAACAATGAGTTCCTGTTGCCGATCGATTCGATCGACAAGGCCAACATTATTCCCAGTTTTGACTGAGACGTGCCGGGTCCGGCGGACCGCGCGGATCCAATGGCTTGCGAAAGGCGAGGCGTACGATGAGCAAAGAAGTACTGCTGGTTGTTGAGTCGGTATCCAACGAAAAAGGCGTACCGGCTGGCGTAATTTTTGAAGCACTGGAAGTGGCACTGGCCACTGCAACCAAAAAACGTTTTGACGACGAAGTGGACCTGCGTGTGGAAATCAACCGCCACACCGGTAGCTACGAGACTTTCCGTCGCTGGACGGTCGTCGAAGAAGCGGATCTGGATGATCCAGCAATCGAAGTCTGGCCGGCCAAGATTCAGGAAACCCATCCTGAAGCCAAGGTTGGCGATGTAATCGAAGAAAAGATCGAGTCGATCGAATTCGGTCGTATCGCTGCCCAGACCGCCAAGCAAGTCATCGTACAGAAGGTCCGTGAAGCCGAGCGCGCCCAAGTGGTAGATGCCTACCGTGAGCGTCTGGGCGAAATCATCTCCGGTACCGTCAAGAAAGTCACCCGTGACAACGTCATCGTTGACTTGGGCAACAACGCCGAAGCGTTGCTGGCCCGTGAAGACATCATCTCCCGCGAGACTTTCCGTGTTGGTGTGCGCCTGCGTGCCCTGCTCAAGGAAATCCGCACCGAGAACCGTGGCCCGCAGCTGATCCTGTCGCGTACCGCGCCACAGATGCTGATCGAATTGTTCCGCATCGAAGTGCCGGAAATCGCCGAGGGCCTGATCGAAGTCATGGCCGCGTCCCGTGATCCGGGCTCGCGCGCCAAAATCGCCGTACGCTCCAAAGACAAGCGCATCGACCCGCAAGGCGCCTGTATCGGCATGCGCGGTTCGCGTGTCCAGGCAGTGTCCGGCGAACTGGGCGGCGAACGTGTTGATATCGTCCTGTGGGACGACAATCCGGCACAGTTCGTCATCAACGCAATGTCGCCGGCTGAAGTCGCGGCGATTATCGTCGATGAAGATGCCCACGCCATGGATATCGCTGTAGGTGCCGACAATCTGGCCCAGGCGATCGGCCGTGGTGGCCAGAACGTGCGTCTTGCCAGCCAGTTGACCGGCTGGACCCTGAACGTGATGACCGAATCGGACATCCAGGCCAAGCAGCAAGCTGAAACCGGTGACATCCTGCGCAACTTCATCGACGAGCTGGAAGTCGACGAAGAGCTGGCACAGGTGCTGGTCGATGAAGGCTTCACCAGCCTGGAAGAGATTGCCTACGTACCGTTGGAAGAAATGCTCAACATCGACGGCTTTGACGAAGACATCGTCAACGAGCTTCGCGCTCGTGCCAAGGATCGTTTGTTGACCAAAGCCATCGCTACTGAGGAAAAGCTGGCAGACGCCCATCCGGCCGAAGACCTGCTCTCGCTTGAGGGTATGGACAAGGATTTGGCGATGGAACTGGCGGTGCGCGGCGTAGTTACCCGCGAAGACCTGGCCGAGCAGTCGATTGACGACCTGCTCGACATCGACGGCATCGACCAAGAGCGTGCCGGCAAGTTGATCATGGCCGCCCGAGCCCATTGGTTCGAGTAATTAGGCGCGGCCTGAGGAGAGAAGTGCATGACGCAAGTCACGGTGAAAGAATTGGCCCAAGAGGTCGCTGCACCGGTAGAGCGCCTGCTGCAGCAGATGCGTGAGGCAGGTCTGCCGCACACCGACGCCGGTCAGGTAGTGACCGACAATGAGAAGCAGGCTTTGCTGGCTCATTTGAAGAGCAGCCACAAGGCGAAGGTGGAAGAGCCGCGCAAGATCACCTTGCAGCGCAAGACCACCAGCACCCTGCGTGTTGCCGGTAGCAAGAGCATCAGCGTAGAAGTACGCAAGAAGAAAGTATTCGTTCAGCGCAGCCCGGAAGAAATCCAGGCCGAGCAGAAACGCGAGCAGGAAGAGCGCCGTGTAGCCGAGAACGCTGCGCGTGAAAAAGCCGATGCCGAGGCACGTCAGCGTGCCGAGGAAGACGCTCGTCGCCAGCCAGCCGCTGCGAATGCCGCACCTGCTGCCGCTGCTCCGGTTACCCCGGCTCCGGCCCCGGTGATCGAGGCTGCAGACGCCGCTCCGGCACCTGTCGCCGACCGCAAGAAAGACGACGTGCGTCGCAACGACAAGTCGCGTGACGACGAACGTCGTGGTGGTGAGCGCCGTAACGAAGCACCGCGTGTTTCGGTCAAGGTCAAGGAAAAGGAAAAGGCGCCAACTCCGCGTGCCGCTCCACGTACCACCGACGAAGAAAGCGATGGTTTCCGTCGTGGTGGCCGTGGCAAGGGCAAGCCGAAGAAGCGCAATGCCCACGGTTTCCAGAACCCGACCGGTCCGGTTATCCGCGACGTGCAGATCGGCGAGACCATCACGGTTTCCGACCTGGCCAACCAGATGTCCGTCAAGGGCGCTGAAGTGGTCAAGTTCATGTTCAAGCTGGGCACTCCGGTGACCATCAACCAGGTGCTCGACCAGGAGACCGCTCAGCTGATCGCTGAAGAGTTGGGTCACAAGGTTACCCTGGTCAGCGACACCGCTCTGGAAGATTCCCTGGCAGAGTCGCTGAAGTTCGAAGGTGAGACCTTCTCCCGTGCTCCGGTTGTGACCGTAATGGGCCACGTTGACCACGGTAAGACCTCGCTGCTCGACTACATCCGTCGTGCCAAGGTAGCTGCCGGCGAAGCCGGTGGTATCACCCAGCACATCGGTGCGTACCACGTAGAAACCGACCGCGGCATGGTCACCTTCCTCGATACCCCGGGCCACGCCGCGTTTACCGCCATGCGTGCCCGTGGTGCCAAGGCGACCGACATCGTGATCCTCGTGGTCGCGGCGGACGATGGCGTCATGCCTCAGACCCGCGAAGCAGTCCAGCATGCCAAGGCTGCCGGTGTTCCGCTGGTCGTGGCGGTGAACAAGATCGACAAGCCAGGTGCTGACCTCGATCGCATTCGCAACGAGCTGGCCGTCGAAGGCGTTACCTCCGAGGACTGGGGTGGTGATACTCCGTTCGTCAAGGTTTCGGCGAAGATGGGTACCGGTGTTGACGAACTGCTCGAAGCCGTTCTGCTGCAAGCCGAGATCCTCGAGCTCAAGGCCACTCCATCGGCCCCAGGTCGTGGTGTAGTTGTCGAGTCGCGTCTGGACAAAGGCCGCGGCCCAGTGGCCACCGTGCTGGTTCAGGACGGTACCCTGCGTCAAGGCGACATGGTCCTGTGTGGTTCGAACTACGGCCGCGTACGTGCCATGCTCGACGAAAACGGCAAGCCTGTTAAGGAAGCCGGTCCGTCGATTCCAGTCGAGATTCTCGGCCTGGACGGCACCCCGGACGCTGGCGACGAGCTGAGCGTTGTGGCTGACGAGAAGAAGGCCCGTGAAGTTGCTCTGTTCCGTCAAGGCAAGTTCCGCGAAGTCAAACTGGCTCGCGCACATGCCGGCAAGCTCGAGAACATCTTCGAGAACATGGGCCAGGAAGAGAAGAAAACCCTCAACATCGTGCTCAAGTCCGATGTTCGTGGTTCTCTCGAGGCCCTGCAGGGTTCCCTGAGCGGTCTGGGTAACGACGAAGTACAGGTTCGCGTGATTGGCGGTGGTGTCGGTGGTATCACCGAGAGCGACGCCAACCTGGCCCTGGCTTCCAATGCAGTACTGTTCGGTTTCAACGTGCGTGCCGATGCCGGTGCGCGCAAGATTGTCGAGCAGGAAGGTCTGGATATGCGTTACTACAACGTGATCTACGACATCATTGAAGACGTCAAGAAAGCCCTGACCGGTATGCTCGGCAGCGATGTTCGCGAGAACATCCTGGGTATCGCCGAAGTGCGTGATGTGTTCCGCTCGCCGAAGTTCGGCGCCATCGCTGGCTGTATGGTCATCGAGGGTGTGGTTTACCGCAACCGTCCGATCCGCGTTCTGCGCGAAGACGTGGTGATCTTCGAAGGCGAGCTGGAATCGCTGCGTCGCTTCAAGGACGATGCGTCCGAAGTGCGTGCCGGCATGGAATGCGGTATCGGCGTGAAGAGCTACAACGACGTCAAAGTCGGTGACAAGATCGAAGTCTTCGAGAAAGTCCAAGTGGCTCGTACGCTCTAAGTATCGAGCATGGGAGGCGCGAAATGCCCGTCGCAAGGCGGTCGTCAGCGGCTCTGAACGCAACGCCCGGTCAGGCTCAAGCCTGGCCGGGCGTTTGCCGCTTTAGTTACAGGTAGCAAAAATGGCAAAAGAATATAGCCGTACCCAACGCATTGGCGATCAGATGCAGCGCGAGCTGGCTCAACTGATTCGTCGCGAAGTCAAAGATCCACGCGTCGGCCTGGTGACCATCACCGCCGTAGACGTCAGCCGCGATGTTGGCCATGCCAAGGTGTATATCACCGTCATGGGCCAGGACAGCGCCGAGGACATCAAGCAAAGCCTGAAAGTGCTCAATTCCGCTGCAGGTTTCCTGCGCATGCAGTTGGGCAAGGAAATGAAACTGCGCAGCGTGCCGCAGTTGCACTTCCACTACGACGAAAGCGTGACCCGCGGTGCCCACCTGTCGGCACTGATCGAGCGCGCTGTCGCCGAAGACAGCCAGCACCAGGCCGCCGATACCTCGGACACCAAGGAGTAAGCGGTGGCCCAGGTCAAACGTATCCGTCGCAATGTCAGCGGCATCATCCTGCTCGACAAGCCGTTGGGGTTCACCTCCAATGCTGCCCTGCAGAAAGTCCGCTGGCTGCTCAACGCTGAAAAGGCTGGTCACACGGGTAGCCTCGACCCACTGGCCAGCGGCGTGTTGCCGCTGTGCTTCGGGGAGGCCACCAAGTTTTCCCAGTACCTGCTCGATTCCGACAAGGGATATGAGACGGTCATGCAATTGGGGCAGACCACCACCACGGGCGATGCTGAAGGCGAAGTGCTGAAAACCCGGGATGTGACCGTTGGTCGCGCCGATATTGAAGCGGTTCTGCCACAATTTCGTGGTGAAATCAGTCAGATACCACCGATGTACTCGGCCCTCAAACGTGATGGCCAGCCGTTGTACAAGCTGGCGCGCGCAGGTGAAGTAGTGGAGCGTGAAGCACGTTCTGTTACTATTAACCGCTTGGAGTTACTCGAGTGTGAAGGCACCCGGGTTCGGCTTTCAGTTGGTTGCAGCAAAGGCACGTACATCCGCACGCTGGTCGAAGATATCGGCGAGATCCTTGGTTGTGGCGCCTATGTTGCTGAACTGCGTCGTACTCATGCCGGTCCCTTCGAGCTTGCCCAGACGGTGACCCTCGAAGCGCTCGAGGCGGTTCACGCCGAAGGCGGCAACGAGGCGGTCGACCGTTTCCTGATGCCGTCCGATAGCGGCTTGCAAGACTGGCCACTGTTGCAGTTTTCCGAGCACAGCGCCTTCTACTGGCTGCATGGCCAGCCAGTCAGGGCTCCCGACGCGCCGAAGTTCGGCATGGTTCGGGTACAAGATCAAAACGGTCGTTTCATCGGTATCGGTGAAGTGAGCGAAGACGGGCGCATCGCGCCGCGTCGATTGATTCGGTCAGAATGATCGAAACCTTCAGTGTCGGGCCCAGGCCCGGCACTGGTGGCAAAGAGGATGGCTGTTAATAGGCACGGTTACGCCTCACTTATGAATACAGGGATTTGTCCCTGGCCTATTGGAAACCGTTTGTTCGGTTTCCCTTGATTTGGAGAAGCCAAATGGCACTCAGCGTTGAAGAAAAAGCAAAGATCGTTGGCGAATTCCAGCAAGCAGCTGGTGACACCGGTAGCCCGGAAGTGCAAGTTGCACTGCTGACCGCCAACATCAACAAGCTGCAAGGCCACTTCAAGGCCAACGGTAAAGATCACCACTCCCGTCGTGGTCTGATCCGCATGGTTAACCAGCGTCGTAAGCTGCTGGACTACCTGAAGGGCAAAGACACCACTCGTTACAGCGCCCTGATCGGTCGCCTGGGTCTGCGTCGCTAATAGCGGCCTGGCCAGTGGTGTGCACGGCGTGTTGCATTCTTCGCTTCCGGTGCCTGGCATCGGGAGTGATGAACACGCCGCGCGTATCTATGAGGTTGGCTGTCTGCCTCGCCTGAGCGGTTTACCGCAAGGGCAGGGCAGGCTCCCAACCTCTAGTTTTATCTGGACGGTCAACGGGGCCGATTCCCTGTTCTGCCCAAGAATTCGCAAGAACCAGTTCCCCCAGAGCCACTGAAGAAGGTAGGAAACCGTGAACCCGGTAATCAAGAAATTCCAGTTCGGTCAATCGACCGTTACCCTCGAGACGGGCCGTATTGCTCGTCAAGCGTCCGGCGCCGTATTGGTCACCGTCGACAACGATGTCACCGTACTGGTGACCGTGGTCGGTGCCAAACAGGCCGATCCAGGCAAAGGCTTCTTCCCCCTGTCCGTTCACTATCAGGAAAAGACCTACGCCGCCGGCAAGATCCCTGGTGGTTTCTTCAAGCGTGAAGGCCGTCCTTCCGAGAAAGAAACCCTGACTTCGCGTCTGATCGACCGTCCGATCCGTCCGCTGTTCCCAGAAGGCTTCATGAACGAAGTGCAGGTTGTCTGCACCGTCGTCTCCACCAGCAAAAAGACCGATCCGGACATCGCTGCGATGATCGGTACCTCGGCTGCCCTGGCTATTTCCGGCATTCCGTTCGAAGGCCCGATCGGTGCCGCGCGCGTTGCTTTCCATGAAAGCACCGGTTACCTGCTGAACCCGACCTACGAGCAACTGGCTGCCTCGAGCCTGGACATGGTCGTTGCCGGTACTTCCGACGCCGTACTGATGGTTGAATCGGAAGCCAAAGAGCTGACCGAAGACCAGATGCTGGGTGCCGTCCTGTTCGCCCACGACGAGTTCCAGGCTGTTATCCAGGCTGTCAAAGAGCTGGCTGCCGAAGCTGCCAAGCCGACCTGGGACTGGAAACCCGCTGTTGCCAACACCGAACTGCTGAACGCCATCCGCGCCGAATTCGGCGAAGCCGTTTCCCAGGGCTACACCATCACCGTCAAGGCCGACCGCTACGCGCGCCTGGGCGAGCTGCGTGATCAGGCGATCGCCAAGTTCTCTGGTGAAGAAGGTCAACCTTCGGCTTCCGAAGTGAAGGAAATCTTCGGCGAAATCGAATACCGCACCGTTCGCGAAAACATCGTCAACGGCAAGCCACGTATCGACGGTCGCGACACCAAGACCGTGCGTCCGCTGAACATCGAAGTCGGCGTGCTGCCGAAAACTCACGGTTCGGCCCTGTTCACCCGTGGCGAAACCCAGGCCCTGGTCGTTGCGACCCTGGGTACTGCCCGTGACGCACAGCTGCTCGACACCCTCGAAGGCGAGAAGAAAGACCCCTTCATGCTGCACTACAACTTCCCTCCGTTCTCGGTGGGCGAGTGTGGTCGCATGGGTGGTGCTGGCCGTCGCGAAATCGGTCATGGCCGTCTGGCCCGTCGTTCGGTTCAGGCCATGCTGCCTGCCGCTGACGTGTTCCCTTACACCATCCGCGTCGTATCGGAAATCACCGAGTCCAACGGTTCCAGCTCCATGGCTTCGGTCTGCGGTGCTTCCCTGGCTCTGATGGACGCTGGTGTACCGATGAAGGCGCCAGTTGCCGGTATCGCCATGGGTCTGGTTAAAGAAGGCGAAAAATTCGCTGTTCTGACCGACATCCTGGGTGACGAAGACCACCTCGGTGACATGGACTTCAAAGTAGCGGGTACCGCCAAAGGTGTTACCGCGCTGCAGATGGACATCAAGATCAACGGCATCACCGAAGAGATCATGGAAATCGCCCTGGGCCAGGCCCTGGAAGCGCGCCTGAACATCCTCGGTCAGATGAACCAGATCATCGGTCAGTCCCGCAGCGAACTGTCGGAAAACGCTCCGACCATGATCGCGATGAAGATCGACACCGACAAGATCCGTGACGTCATCGGTAAAGGCGGCGCGACCATTCGTGCCATCTGCGAAGAAACCAAGGCTTCGATCGATATCGAAGACGACGGTTCGATCAAGATCTTCGGTGAGACCAAAGACGCCGCTGAAGCTGCTCGTCAGCGCGTTCTGAGCATCACTGCAGAAGCCGAGATCGGCAAGATCTACGTCGGCAAGGTCGAGCGCATCGTTGATTTCGGTGCCTTCGTCAACATCTTGCCGGGCAAGGACGGTCTGGTTCACATCTCTATGCTGAGTGATGCTCGCGTCGAGAAAGTGACCGACATCCTCAAGGAAGGCCAGGAAGTGGAAGTACTGGTACTGGACGTGGACAACCGCGGCCGTATCAAGCTGTCGATCAAAGACGTTGCAGCAGCAAAGGCATCGGGCGTCTAAGCTTGGTGTGTTGAAAAAGGACCCTCCGGGGTCCTTTTTTTATGCCGGCAGGAAATACCTTGTGGACATGCATCTTGCAAGCAGGATTTTCACCGGCCTTGCAAAATGCACGATCATGGTTTTGAGTTTGATTTTTAAGTATTTGATTTTAAAGGACTTATATTGTTGCGCAAACTGGCACAAGCCCTGCAATGGTATTCATACCCCTGCTGCCAGGACTTACGGCGCAGACTTTTCGAAAAACAGGAGTGTCTCGTATGAAGAAGTTCGCTATTGCTGCCGCTACTGCCACCGCCCTGACCCTGACCATGGCTAACGCGGCATTTGCCCAACAGGCTACTCAGGCACCGCTGACCGTTGCTGCCGGTGAAATGACCGAGGCAAAAGAAGCGACCTCCGACACCTGGATCACTACCAAGGTCAAAGCTGACCTGATGACTGAAAAAGGTATCCCTGGCACAGACATCAAAGTCGAAACCAACAAAGGCGTGGTTTCCCTGTCTTCCGACGTGACACTGTCCGACTCGCAGAAAGATATGGCAGTGGCCATTACCAAGAAAATCCAAGGCGTGAAAGCCGTCTCGGCTGATGGCCTGAAATCCGAATAAGCAGCAAGTTTGTCCCGACTCGCAGAACTCAACGGTTCATGCGAAAGACCAAAAGGACTTGGTCGCTCAAAGCCCCGGCACAGGTTGCCGGGGCTTCTTTATTGGCCGCGCCTACTCGGCATCCAGATGCATAGGCGTGATGACTCGCCCGTCAGGTTCGGACTGGCCCAGGCTGGCATCGATGAAATACACCCGGTCATCTTCCAGCTTGGCCTTGTCGACCAGGTAGTCCTTGATACTGCTGGCCCGCGCCTGGCCGAGCTGGCGCAGTAGCAGCGCGCTTTCAGCCCATGACTTGAGCACCGCATCACGCAACTGCGTCGTGCGCTGTTCACGGTCCAGTTGCTCCCACTCTGCAGGCGGTTGCTTCTTCAAGCGGGTACGGTAGATGCCTTCGAGCATGGCCGGTTTGTCACCATCCGGCACTTTCAGCTCGGAAGCCTGGGCCGGCACCTTGTCGCCGCGGCGCTGGAGGATCTTGTAATAGGTGCTCTGATACTCGCGCTCCAAGCGCTGCTGGGCAATCAGCGGGCCGTCGCTGCTCTGGGCGCTGGTGCCTTCGATCTCGAGGCGCAGGGCCGGGCGTTCCTTGAGGGCGGCAGCCAGTTTGTCCAGAGCGCTCTGGGCATCCGGTGCCAGGTCGCTGGAGCCGGCGGCAAAGGCCACGCTGCCAAGGTCCTGGGCATCGCCGCCACTGATCAAGCCGCCAATGAACTTGAACGGCGCCTGGGCTGCACGCAGCACCAGGTTGCGCAGGGTCTGCCAGACAATTGGCATGACGCTGAACTGCGGATCGTTCAGGTCGCCTGTGACTGGCAGCTCGATGGAGATCTTGCCATCGGTATCCTTGAGCAGCGCCACTGCCAGGCGTATCGGCAGGTCGACGGCATCCGGGCTGTCCACTTTCTCCCCCAGTTGCAATTGCTCGACCACCACCTTGTTCTCGGCCTTTAGCCGACCCTGAGTGATGATGTAGTGCAGGTCGATATTCAGACGGCCCTTGCGGATGCGGAACCCGGCGAACTTGCCTGAGTAGGGCGTCAGGGTGGTCAGCTCGACACGCTTGAAGCTGGTGGCGATATCCAGGCTGGCCATCGGGTCGAAGGGGTTAAGTGCACCTTTGATGGTGACAGGTGCATAGCGATCGACCTTGCCCTTGATGTCAACCTTCGCTGGCTTGGGCTGGCGGTTGTCGATGGTACCGATCTGGCCGTTGAGTTGCTGGATAGCCGTGGCAAAGTTGGGCGTCAGGCTGAAGTCGGCAAAGTTGGCCGAGCCATCGTTGATGTCGATGGCGCCGATGCGAATGCCCAGTGGCTTGGCGCTGCCTGCTGCAGGCTTGTTCGCAGTCTGGGTCTGAGCCGTGGCCGGCTGCGGAATCAGCAGGTCGTCGATGTTGGTCGTGCGGTCCTCGTTGATCATGAAGCGCGCATACGGTTGCTTCAAGGTTACCTTGCCGATGCTCAGGGCATCACCGTGGCGGTAGGACACCGCATCCAGGTTCAATTGCTGCCATTTGACAAAGTCTCGATCCTTGATGGTGTCGAGGGTGTGCAGTTGGTCGACCTGGGCCTTGCCCTCAATCGTGAAGGCCAAGGGCTCGACGCTCTTGAGGTTTACATCGAGATCACTGCCCAGCATGCCGCTGCGCAGCTCCAGGCGTATGAAAGGGCTGATGTAGGCCTGGGCAACGCGCAGGTCGATGTCCTGGGTGTTGACCTTGACCCGTGCCGTGATCGGCGCCAGGTTGACCTCGCCGGCGGCCTGCAGTTTGCCTTGCTTACCCACGCCGGTATCGAGTTTGAGAGTAAAGGGCGACTGATTGAGGCTGTCGAAGTTCTGCAGGTCCAGATTCAGGGGGCCAAGCTCCAGCGCGACGGGCTCTTTTTGCGAACGGTCGGCCAGATGAACCTGATAATTGCGCAACTGCACGTCCTTGAGCAGGACTTGCCAGGGTTTGCCCGGTGCCGCGGCTGCGGTGTCTTCCTTGGCATCCGGTGCGGCTGCTGCAGGCGCAGCCTTTTCTTGCGAGCTGGCCTTGGCGGGCTCGCTGGCGAACAGCTTTTGCCAATCGAGCTGGCCATCCGATTCCAGGGCAGCCCAGGTTTCCAGCTTCTCGCTGCGAATCTTGCCGACAGTGACCAGTTGTTTGGCCAGGTCCACGGACGTTTCACTCACATCCAGGCGCGCCAGGCGGGCCAGCGGGCGTCCATCCGGGGCCTTGATGGCAAACGGCGCGATACTGATCGCGGTGTTGTCGAGCAGCAGTTCGGTTTCCTTTGAGAGGTTCAGCGAGTAGTGGGTGTCGAGGCTGAGCACGCCTTCTTCCAACACCAGCGGGACGGCATCGCGGACATAGGGCCAGAAGGCCTTCATCTTGCCGTCCGTAATCTTCAGGGTGCCTTCAGAGGCGAGGGGGATCAGGCTGAACGTGCCGCTCCAGTCGATACGACCGCCGTGCGGGCCGATGGCCACCAAGGTCATGTCGGTGCTGTCTTCGGGCAGTGTGCTGAGGTTCTTCAGTTCCAGGTTCATCGAGTCGTAGAGAAACTCGATCGGTTCGCTGGGGCGCAGGTCTTCAAAGTGCAGGTAGCCTTCACTCAGTTTGATGCTGCCGATGCGCACCGGAAAGGGATCGCTCGGTGGCTCCTCGGACTTGGGCTCACTGGGCGGCAACCTGAACAGTTGGGTCAGGTTCAGGCTGCCATCCTTGGCAAACAATACTTCGGTGCGGGCCTTGTCCAGTTCGATGCCCTCCAGGTGCAGGGCACCGGACCACAGGCTGTCGATCTGCAGGTTGGCATAGAGGCGCTCGAAGCCGACCTGTTCCTTGCCGGTCTCGCCAATCTGCAGCCCCCACAGCGTCAACTCCAGGCTGAACGGGTTGAGCTCGATACGCTGCAAGTGGGCGGGCACCGTGGCGTAATTGGCCAACTGCTGGTTGACGATACGCAGGGCCACCCCTGGGAGAATCAGAAAGCCTAGCAGGCTGTACAAGGCCACTGCGGCCAGCATGGCGCCGATGGCGCGTTTCAATCCTTTGGGCATGTGCGACGTCGTCTGTCTCGAACGGGAGTGCTTGGAGTATGGCACGTAAAATCGGTTCCGAAATTACTCCAATAATTAGCGAAATTTCGCTTCAGAGCTGAAGAATCAAGGTCTTGAGCGGTGATTGGCCGTCCTGCGACGGAAAGTCGCCGGCGGGTTTGAGGGCTTGCCAATCACGTACCGGACGACCACTTTTTTCGGCACAGCGCAGGACTTGGTCGCGCCATTCGTCGAAGCTGACTTTGGCCAGGTTGTTACAGCAGATCAGTACGCCGTCTTCGGCAGTGCTCAACAGGGCCGGCTTGAGCAGGCTCTGATAGTCACGCAGCAGGTCGACGGTGCCGAAGGCGCTCTTGGCCCAGGCCGGTGGGTCGAGAAACACCAGGTCGAACTGACGCTGCTCCAGGCGCGGGTAAGGCGGCAGCTTGTGCCCGCGCCGCTGGCTGACGGGCAGACCCGCGAGCTGGCGGATGGCAGGGAAGTAGTCGGACTGGACAAATGCCATCGCTGGCAACTGTGGGTTGAGAGCATTGTTTTCCTTGCCCACTGCCAGGTTGCCATCGGCGAAGTCCAGGTTGCACACCTCGCGAGCACCTCCCGCCGCAGCGCTGAGGCCGACACCGCAGGTGTAGGCGAACAGATTGAGCACACGCTTGCCGGCACTGTGCTGCTTGACCCAGCCGCGGGCATTGCGCAGGTCGAGAAACAGCAGCGGGTCCTGGCCGGCATGGCGGCCTCGTACCCGGTAGTTCAGGCCCCACTCGTGGCCGATGTGATCGCCCAGGGCTGCTTCGCTCGCCTGGTAGACCGGGTCGCGGCGGTCTATCCGGCTGTTGCCCTGGGAGCGGTCGTTGTACACCAGCAGCAAGGCAAGGCGCAGTTCTGCTTCGATGGCTGCGTGCAGGGCAAGAAGGGTGTCGGTGTCCAGGGTATGGTGAAAACTCTGCACCAGCAGCTGTGGGCCATAACGATCGATGGTCAAGCCGCCGGCGCCCTCCTGGCTGCCATGGAACAAACGGTAGCAATCGGTGCCTTGGGCATGCAGTTCGCTGAGAAGGCCCTTGCGGGTATCGAGGGCGGCGCGCAGCGCCTGATTCAAGAGGGACATGCACGTGGCCTTGGTTTGCGGACGTGCAGTTTAGCAGCAGAAGGCGGGGGAGGGGCCGTTGCAGCCCCTCCCGGGGTGATTAGCGCTCGATCGCCAGGGCTACGCCCTGACCGCCACCAATGCACAGGGTAGCCAGGCCTTTTTGGGCATCACGCTTGATCATTTCGTGCAGCAGAGTGACCAGTACGCGACAGCCAGAAGCGCCGATCGGATGGCCCAGGGCAATGGCACCGCCATTGACGTTGACCTTGCTGGCATCCCAACCCAGCTCCTTGCCAACCGACAACGCCTGGGCAGCGAACGCTTCGTTAGCTTCGATCAGATCCAGGTCGGCCAACTGCCAGCCGGCCTTGTCCAGGCAGCGACGCGTAGCGCTTACCGGGCCGATGCCCATGATTGCCGGGTCGACACCAGCGTTGGCATAGGCTTTGATCCGAGCCAGGACCGGCAAGCCCAGCTGCTGTGCCTTGGCTGCGCTCATCAGCATCACTGCCGCAGCACCATCATTCAGTGAAGAGGCGTTACCGGCCGTAACCGTACCGTCTTTCTTGAAGGCAGGCTTGAGTTTGCTCAGGGACTCGGCGGTGGTGCCGGCACGGGGTTGCTCGTCGACGGCAAAGGCAATCGGGTCGCCCTTGCGCTGAGGGATCAGGATCGGCGTGATTTCGTCGACAAACCGTCCCGACTCGATGGCCGCTGCGGCTTTTTGTTGCGAGGCCGCGGCGAAGGCATCCTGGTCCTCGCGACTGATGCCGTACTTCGCCACCAGGTTCTCGGCGGTGATGCCCATGTGGTAGTCGTTGAAGGCGTCCCACAGGCCGTCGCTGATCATGCTGTCGATCAGGCTGCTGTGACCCATGCGCAGGCCAGTTCGGGCACCGGGCATCACATAGTTGGCCAGGCTCATGTTTTCCTGGCCACCTGCGATGATGACGTCGGCGTCACCGCAGCGGATGGCCTGAGTGGCCAGGTGCAGGGCTTTTAGCCCCGAGCCGCACACCTTGTTCAGGGTCATGGCGGGGACGGCGTGGGGCAGTCCAGCCTTGATCGCCGCCTGGCGCGCGGGGTTTTGCCCGGCGCCTGCGGTCAATACCTGGCCGAGGATGACTTCATCGACCAGTTCACCGTCGACGCCGGTCTGGGCCAACAACTGGCGAATCACGGCCGCGCCCAGGTCTACGGCTGGAATGGTGGCCAACGCTCCCTGGTAGCTACCGACAGCGGTACGGGTGGCGGCAACGATAACGACATCTTGCATGGCGCAGGTCCTCACTCTTATTCGATTTGGTGTCAGAACAGCACAGGCCCCTCGGGCCTTGATAGACCGTCATGGTGGCATAGATGCCGGGGGGACCGCCAACGGCGAACCGCTCGCTCGTGTTCAACCGAGCCCCATGCGCCGCCGGGCTCGTTGCAGCGAGCCATCGCGCATGGCCCAGCGCAGCACCGGTGCGGTGCAGCTGATGCCCAGGCGGATCAGTCGGCGTTGCAGGGGATGTTGGTGCAGGTCGAGCATGGCGCTGGCCCATGGCGGTAACAGGTCGATGCCCGCGCGCAGCATCAGACTGCCCATCGGCTTGGCCAGGCGGCTGGGCGCCGGGGCATCGAGCAACACCTGTACCACTTCTTGGCTGCGGGCATCGCAGTGCAAGTGCGGGCGCATGGCCTGCAGGTAGTCACTCACTTGCTGATGGGAGCGGGGTACATTGCGGGCCCCCAGGCGTTCGGCGATCAGGGCGATCTGAGCATAGTAAGCGTCCTGCTCGGCCAGCGGCATGTGCGGGTTGCGGTAACGCAGATGGGCAGCGAGAAAGCTGCTGACTTCAGCCACATGCACCCAGGTCAGCAGGTCAGGGTCGCTGGCGGCGTAAGGACGACCATCTGCGGCGCTTCCCACCACCTGAAGGTGAATGGTGCGTACTTTGTCGATGAGCCAGTCGGCATCTCGGGTGGCGCCAAACGTGGTCCCCGAGATGAACTGGCTGGTGCGTCGCAGGCGCCCGAGCAGGTCCTGACGGAAGTTGGAGTGATCCCACACCCCAGCCAGGGCAAGCGGATGCAGCAGTTGCAAGAGCAAGGCACTGATCCCACCGACCAGCATGCTCGGAAAATCCCCATGGACGCGCCAGCTGACGCTGTCTGGGCCGAACAGGCCAGGGTCGCCCTTGGGGTTTTCCAGATCCAGTTGCCCCAGGGACAAGCCCGTGAGGCTCATCACCTGGGTTTCGATGCGGCGGCGAATCGCTTCCATGGCTACCTTATTGCGCGGTAGCCGTGTACAGGCTGCCGCTTACTGGTTGAGGCGCTTGTCGATAAGCCCCTGGACCACGCTGGGGTCGGCCAGGGTCGACGTGTCGCCGAGGTTGTCGAGTTCGTTGCAGGCGATCTTGCGCAGGATGCGGCGCATGATCTTGCCTGAGCGGGTCTTGGGCAGGGCCGGGGCCCACTGGATCAGTTCCGGCTTGGCGAAGCTGCCGATTTCCTTGCTGACCAGGGCCAGTAGCTCCTGCTTGAGGACGTCATCTGCCGCAACGCCGTTCATCGGTGTCACAAAGGCGTAGACCCCTTGCCCCTTCAGATCGTGAGGGTACCCGACTACGGCCGCCTCGGCGATGGCATCGTGCAGCACCAGTGCGCTTTCGACTTCGGCGGTGCCGATCCGGTGTCCGGACACATTGATCACGTCATCGATGCGGCCGGTTATCCACAGGTCGCCATCGGCATCGCGGCGTGCGCCATCACCGGTGAAGTAGTACCCCGGCAGCGGCTTGAAGTAGGTTTCGATCATTCGTTGATGATCGCCGTACACGCTGCGGATCTGAGCAGGCCAACTGGCCTTTATCGCCAGCATCCCGCTTCCGGCGCCTTCGATCAGTTTGCCCTTGTCGTCGAGCAGCACGGGCTGTACGCCGAACATGGGCTGTGTCGCGCAACCGGGCTTGATGCGCCGCGTACCCACCAGCGGGCTGATCATGATGCCGCCGGTCTCGGTCTGCCACCAGGTGTCGACGATGGGGCAGCGTTTCTCGCCCACGGCCTCGAAATACCATTCCCAGGCTTCAGGGTTGATCGGCTCGCCAACGCTGCCAAGCAGGCGCAGGCTTTTGCGCGAGGTGTTCTTCAACGGGCCATCGCCCTCACGCATCAGGGCGCGCAACGCGGTGGGAGCGGTATAGAAGATGTTCACCTTGTGCTTGTCCACCACCTGCCAGAAGCGCGAGGCGTCTGGATAGTTGGGCACGCCTTCGAACATCAGGGTAATCGCACCGTTGGCCAGCGGCCCATAGACGATGTAGCTATGGCCAGTGACCCAACCCACGTCAGCGGTACACCAGAATACTTCGCCGTCGCGGTAGTCGAACACTGTCTCGAAGGTCATGGTGGCTTGCAGCAGGTAGCCGGCGGTGGTGTGCATCACTCCCTTGGGTTTGCCGGTGCTGCCGGAGGTGTAGAGGATAAACAGCGGATCTTCGGCGGCCATCGGCTCGGGTGGGCAGTCAGGGCTGACCTTGGCAATGGCGTCGTGGTAAGCGATATCGCGTCCTTCGCTCCAGTCGATAGCGCCGCCGGTGCGCTTCACCACCACGACGGTGCTCACGTTCGGGCAACTGGCCAGGGCCTTGTCGACATTCTTTTTCAAGGCAATGGTCTTGGCGCCGCGTACCCCTTCGTCAGCGGTAATGACCGTGCGGCAGTCGGCGTCTAGAATCCGGTCACGCAAGGCATCGGGAGAAAAGCCGCCGAACACCACCGAGTGAATGGCGCCGATCCGGCTGCAGGCCAGCATGGCGTACGCCGCTTCGGGAATCATCGGCATGTAGATGCACACCCGGTCACCTTTTTTCACCCCGCGCTGCTTGAGCACGTTGGCCAGGCGGCTGACCTTGTCATGCAATTCGCGGTAGGTGATCTGGCTGGAATCGTTGGGATCGTCGCCTTCGCGGATGATCACGACTTGATCGGCGCGCGTGGCCAGGTGACGATCGATGCAGTTGTAACTGACATTGAGTTGCGCGCCTTCAAACCAGCGTGCCTGGCCGGTCTTCATGTCGCTGTGCTGAACACTGGCGAAGGGTTTTATCCAGTCCAGGCGTTTGGCCTGTTCTGTCCAGAAGGCATCGGGATCTTCTATCGACTGGCGGTACAGGCGCTCGTAATCGGCCTGGCTCAGTCGTGCCGCTTTGCTGACGGCGTCGGCATGGGGATATGCGCTGATATCGAACATGGCGGGGTCCTGTTCTGCTTGTTTTGGTCAGAAGCCTGCCGGGGGCAGGCGCCTGCAACAGTGTCAGAACAGTGTAGCCGCTACCCCTGGCCGTGTTCGTTCGACCCGGGGTAGCGAAGGCGGTTCAACCGCGGTGGCGGCTGCGGAAGAAGTTGATCAGGCCTTGGGTGGATGCGTCCTCGGCGGGCTCTTCGATGCCGCCGGTCAGGCGCTGGTACACACCCTTGCCAAGCTCCTTGCCCAACTCCACGCCCCATTGGTCGAAGGCGTTGATACCCCAGATCACGCTCTGCACGAACACTTTGTGCTCGTACATCGCAACCAGCGCACCCAGGCGACGGGGGCTGATGCGCTCGACCACCAGGGTGTTGCTCGGACGGTTGCCCGGTATCACCTTGTGTGGCGCAAGTTTCTGGATGTCGTCTTCGGCCAGGCCTTTGTCGCGCAGTTCGGCTTCTGCTTCGGCGCGTGTTCTGCCGAGCATCAGGGCCTGGCTTTGCGACAGGCAATTGGCGTATAGCCACTGATGATGATCGGCGACCGGATTGAAACTGACGACCGGAACGATGAAGTCGGCCGGGATCAGCTGGGTGCCCTGGTGCAGCAACTGATGGTAGGCGTGCTGGCCGTTGCAGCCCACGCCACCCCAGATCACCGGACCGGTGTCGTGGTTGACTGGGGTGCCGTCCTGGCGAACGCTCTTGCCGTTCGACTCCATGTCCAACTGCTGCAGGTGCTTGGTGATGTTTCGCAGGTAGTGGTCATAGGGAAGGATTGCATGGCTCTGCGCCCCCCAGAAGTTACCGTACCAGACACCCAAGAGGGCCAGCAGCACTGGCATGTTCTGCTCGAAAGGCGCGTTCTGGAAGTGCTGGTCCATGGTGTAGGCACCCGACAGCAGCTCCTTGAAGTTGGCAGTGCCGATGGCCAATGCGATCGGCAGGCCGATCGCCGACCACAGCGAATAACGACCGCCCACCCAGTCCCACATCGGGAAGATATTTTCTTCGCGTATACCAAAGGCCACGGCGGCGGCCTTGTTGCTGGAAACAGCGATGAAGTGCTTGTACAGCTCGGCTTCAGAACCACCCTGGGCCAGGTACCAGCTGCGCGCCGCTTGGGCGTTCTTCAGGGTTTCCAGGGTGTTGAAGGATTTCGATGAAACGATGAACAGCGTGGTTTCGGCGCGAAGCTTGGCCGACAGCTCGTGGAACTCGCTGCCGTCGATATTGGCCAGGTAGTGGCAGCGTACGCCGCGCTGGGCGTAGGGCAGCAAGGCTTCCGAGACCAGCTCGGGGCCCAGGAACGAGCCGCCGATACCGATGTTCACCACGTCAGTGATCGGCTTTTCGCTGTAACCGCGCCACAGGCCGTCATGGATGCGCCCGACCAGTTCGGTTACCTGGTTCAGGACCTTGTGCACCTCGGGCATCACATTGACGCCGTTGACGTTCAACTTGTCGCCCACCGGACGGCGCAGGGCCGTGTGCAGCGCCGGGCGGCCTTCGGAGGCGTTGAGGATTTCGCCGGCGAACAGCGATTTGATCGCGTCCTGCAAGCCGACTTCGTTGGCCAGGTTGACCAACAGGTCGCGGGTCTGGCCGTTGATTAAATTCTTCGAGTAGTCGAGGAACAGGCCGCAGCAGCTCAGGGACAGTTGGTCGAAACGTTGCGGATCGGCATTGAATGCTTCGCGCATGCTGAATTCCTGCATGGCTTCGCGGTGTTGCTGGAGCGCCTGCCACGCGGGCAAGGTCGTTACATCATGAGGGGTGCGGTAGTACGCCATCGCTGCAGGTTTCCTTATTGCTTGAACTGCCTTGGACACTGGAAAAAGCGACCCGTTTGCAAGCTGATGGCAATTAATGCCACCAGCCTGCCTGACAGGGGGCTGACCTTAGGCCAGCTGTACAGGAATGGCGTTGCTGGTGTGGCTCAGCTCGTTACCTGGGGCCATGTAAAGCATGCGGGGCTTGAAGTTGACCAGCTCGGCTTCGCTGTAGTGAGCATAGGCACAGATGATCACCCGGTCACCGACCTTGGCCTTGTGTGCGGCAGCGCCGTTGACCGAGATCATCCGCGAGCCTTCTTCGCCGCGAATAGCATAGGTGGTGAAGCGCTCGCCATTGTCGATGTTGTAGATCTGGATCTGTTCGTACTCGCGAATACCGGCCAGGTCGAGCCAGAGGCCGTCGATGGCGCAGGAGCCTTCGTAGTCGAGCACCGCGTGGGTTACTTCGGCGCGGTGCAGCTTGGCCTTGAGCATGATGGCGTGCATGGGGTTCCTCTGCGGGATCTTGTTACTGGTCGTCGAGGTTCAGGTGCAGGTTGTCGATCAGGCGCGTCGCCCCCAGGAACGCAGCCACGAGGATCACCAGGTCGCGGTCATCGGCGGTGGCCGGGCGCAGGCTGAGGGCCTGGCGGACTTCCAGGTAGTCGGGGCGAAAGCCGGCAGCGATTAGTTGTTCCTGGCTGCCGGCGATCAGGGCCGGGTAATCACGCGTGCCTTGCTCGATGGCCGCGGCCATGGCGCTCAGCACGCGATACAACGCTGGCGCGGTGGCGCGTTGTTCTTCGTTCAGGTAGCCGTTGCGCGACGACAACGCCAGGCCATCGTCGGCGCGCACGGTAGGCTCGCCAATGATCTGGATCGGCATGTTCAGGTCGCGTACCAGCGCGCGGATCACCGCGAGCTGCTGGAAGTCCTTCTGGCCGAACACGGCCAAGTCCGGTTGGACCATGTTGAACAGCTTGTTGACCACGGTCGCCACGCCTTCGAAGTGCCCCGGGCGGCTGGCACCGCACAGGCCTTCAGACAATTGTGGGACGCTGACCCGGGTCTGGCCGGCCGTGCCGTCGGGGTACATTTCTTCGACAGTGGGCGCGAACAGCAGGTGGCAACCCGCCTGGAGCAGGGTCTCCTGGTCGGCAGCGAGGGTACGAGGGTATTTGTCGAGGTCTTCGCTGGGGCCAAACTGCAACGGATTGACAAAGATGCTGGCGACCACGAAGTCGGCACGCTGCGCGGCCTTGGTCACCAAGGCGGCATGGCCGCTGTGCAGGTTGCCCATGGTCGGTACGAAGCCGATGCGCTTGCCTTCACTACGCGCGCGCGCCACGGCGGCGCGCAGTTCGCGGACGGTCTTGACTGTATTCATGCACTGAACCCGTGTTCGCTGCCTGGGAAGCTGACGTCCTTGACCGCTGTTACGTAGGCCTGGAGCGCACCCTGGATGTCGCTCTGACCGGCCATGAAGTTTTTCACGAACTTGGGCACTCGACCAGTCAACGACAAGCCCAGCATGTCGTGCAGCACCAGGACCTGACCGTCGGTCGCGCTGCCGGCGCCGATGCCAATCACTGGAATACTCACTGCCTGGGTGATTTCAGCCGCCAGTTCGCTCGGTACGCATTCAAGCAGCAGCATGGCGGCGCCGGCCTGCTCGAGGGCAATGGCGTCGGCACGCATCTGGCGCGCCTGGCTTTCCTGGCGACCCTGGACCTTGTAGCCACCCAGAATATTGACCGCCTGAGGGGTCAGGCCCATGTGGGCACATACCGGTACGCCACGTTCGGCGAGCATGCGAATGGTATCGCCCAGCCAGGCGGCACCCTCGATCTTGACCATATGGGCGCCAGCCTGCATCAGGGCGCCACAGTTGGCGAAGGCCTGGTCGGCAGTGGCGTAGGCCATGAAGGGCAAGTCGGCAAGGATCAGCGCGCCTTCGTTTCCGCGCTTCACACAGGCGGTGTGGTAGGCCATGTCGGCGGTGCTGACGGGCAGGGTGCTGTCATGGCCCTGCAGGACCATGCCCAGGGAGTCACCCACCAGCAGGATTTCCACGCCGGCACGGCTGGCAGCCTGAGCAAAGGTCGCGTCATAGCAGGTCAGCATGGTTATTTTCTCACCCTTGGCCTTGAGGCTCTGCAGGGTGGTCAGGGTTACTTCTGGCATGAAAAGGAATCCTCGTTCAGGCGCTGTGAAAAACGACTGCGTACAACGCGTGTATTCATCTTCTGGAACAGCACATCATCGATTGTGGTGTTTTGGTTACGACCTGTTCCAGGCCTATATACGCCTTTTTGCGGCGCGCAGGCGCCACGGGACGCCTATAGTCGTGAGGGTGGGGGCTGAAGTCAATTACCCTGTTACCGCATTGTTACGAATGCGCTGTTACAGGCGTTACCGTGTGGGGGAGTACCCGTCTACAGGCGCTCCAGGCCGACGAACGGGCAATCTGCCAGCAGTTGGGCGAGCGCGCGCCCATCGGCCAGGAGGAAGTCGTTCGGGACCAGTTCGGCAAGGGGGTAAAGGACGAACGGTCGGGCCTGCATGTGGTAATGCGGGACCTTGAGGCGGGGAATGTCGATAACCTGGTCGCCGTACAGCAGGATGTCCAGGTCGAGGGTGCGCGGGCCCCAGCGCTCCTTGCGCTCGCGACCCTGCGCGGCCTCGATGGTCTGCAAGCTATCAAGCAGCACCAGTGGGGCCAGATCGGTTTCCAGGGCGGCAACGGCATTGGTGTAGCGCGGTTGGCCCGGTGACAGTGATTCGCTGCTGTAGAACGCAGAAACCCCCGTCATCGTTGTTTCAGGCAGCTGGCGCAGCGAATCGATTGCACTGCGCAACTGTTGGTTAGGCTCATCCAGATTGCTGCCCAGGCCGATATACACGCGCTCCATGCTTTATTCGCCTGCGGCGTCGGCACGTTTGCGTTTGCTCGGGCTGCGCTTGCGTTTGCGCGGAGCGGCACCGGTACCTTCGTCACGAGAGCCCAGCTCACGAATCATGTCGCGGCGCTCGGTGTCGTTGCAGTCCTGGTAGTCGGTCCACCATTGGCCCAGGCCGTCGGTTTCCTCGCCAGCACTCTCGCGCAGCAACAGGAAATCGTAACCGGCCCGGAAGCGTGGGTTGTCCAGCAACAGGTCGGCACGCTTGCCGCTGCGCCGCGGCAGACGCTCTTGCATGTCCCAGATCTCGCGGATCGGCAGGGTGAACCGTTTGGGGATTGCAATGCGCTGGCACTGTTCGGCGATCAGCTCATGGGCCGCTTCGTTCATGGCCGGAATCGGCGGCATGCCACGGCTTTGCAGGCGCAACGCTCGACCTGGCAAGGCCGGCCAGAGCATGGCGGCAAACAGGAACGCGGGCGTCACAGGCTTGCCTTGCTTGATGCGCAAGTCGGTGTTGATCAGTGCCTGGCTGATCAGGGTATGCGTATAGGTCGGGTGTTCTTCCAGGGCCTCGGCACTGGCCGGGAACAGTGGATCGAACAGTTGCAGGTCGACCAGCATCTCGAACGTATCGGCGGCGTAGCCGGAGAGGAACAGCTTGAGCGTTTCCTCGAACAGGCGGGCGGCTGGAATTTCACGCAGCATGGGCGCCAGGTCGCGAATCGGCTGCACGGTGTGCTTCTCGATGCCGAAATTCAGCTTGGCGGCAAACCGCACGGCACGCAGCATCCGTACCGGGTCTTCCTGGTACCGCTGGGTCGGATCGCCAATCAGGCGGATCAGGCGATTGCGAATATCGTGTACGCCATTGGCGTAGTCGAGGATGCGCTCGCTGACCGGGTCGTAGTACAGGGCGTTGATGGTGAAGTCGCGGCGTTGCGCGTCTTCTTCCAGGGTGCCATAGACGTTGTCGCGCAGAATTCGCCCACTCTCGTTGCGGGACGAGGTGTGGCTGTCTTCAGCTTCGCTTTCCGGGTGGTTGGCGCGGAAGGTGGCGACTTCGATGATTTCACGTCCGAAATGGATGTGAACCAGTTTGAAACGGCGACCAATGATGCGTGCGTTGCGAAACTCGGCGCGAACCTGTTCTGGCGTGGCACTGGTGGCGACGTCGAAGTCCTTGGGGGTAATCCCCAGGAGTTGGTCACGCACGCAGCCACCAACCAGATAGGCCTGGTAGCCAGCATTTTGCAGGCGCTCGACGATGCTCACCGCATGACGACTGAATTGGCCACGTTGCAGCGAGTGTTGACCGCTATTGATCACTTCAGGCGTGGTGCGCTTGTGGTGCGGACCACGTACGGGAGGACGGAACGACTGGAACAGCTTCTTCAGCATGGGATGCACTGTTTGAAGGAATGTTCGGCCAAAAAAGAAGAATGGCCGCATGATGGCCGGGGATTCTAGCATTTACTGGGCAGATGGTGTAGGCGGTAGCAACGTGGGGGTGACGCGGGGGAGAAACTACAAGGGGAGCCGAAGCTCCCCAAGAAGTAGTTGCGTGCTCTTATTGTTTTTTTGCCGGGCTTTTTGTTTTTGTTGAGCGCCCTATCCACAAAACGCAAAGCTTGTGGACGATCTCCCTAACCGGGATTCAAGAGCAAACGGATTGCTTTGGTCGCTGACGTTGCAATGATCTTGCGATCCAACCAGTTCAGGCCCTGCTTGAGTGCAGTTTTTGTTGTTCTCTGCCTGGTTGTGGGGCAAGCCCCAAAAACAACTCCTCTCCAAAAGAATCAGTTAGCTGCGCCTCCGCCGTCTTGTTCTTATTGTGCGTGAGCCGATTCGTCTTATTTTTATTGTCTTTTGCAGTGCTTGTTATTGTTCTTGTACCAAACATATAGCAGGTGCCGTGCCAACTTTTTCAAAGCCCAGTAAAACAAGGGGTTGGAGCGATTCTGCGGGCCTTGGACGGTAAAAAAAAACCGAGGCTTCGTTACCGTAAGCCCCGGTTTTTGTTACGAGATTGTGGCGAGGTAACAGTTTGTCGCAACGTGACAGTGTTACCGCCGCGCGCCCGCGGTGACAGCTGAAAGGTATCAGCTGTCGCTGGTCGCGCCGCTCTTGCGCCGTGGGATGCCCAGACGCTGACGACGTTCCCACAGGCACTTGCGACTGACCCCCAGCTTGCGTGCAAGCTCGGTCTCGGTCATGTGGTCCTGGTGCTCGAGTACGAAGTGCTGGAAATAGTCCTCAAGGGACAGGTCCTCGGTGGGCTCGTGGCTGGTGTTGCTGGCCGTACTGCCACTGCTGGGCAGGTTGGCGAAGGGTTCATCGTCGTCCAGATCACTCAGCTCGATGTCGATACCCAGGAGGTCGGCGGAGATTTCCGGGCTTTCGCAAAGAATGACCGCACGCTCGACCGCATTCTCCAGTTCCCGGACGTTACCGGGCCAGGAGTAGTGACGGATGGCCTGTTCTGCGTCATGGCCAAAGCGCAGGTCGTTACGACCGATGCGCGCACTCTGGCGGGCGAGGAAGGCGTTGGCGATTTCGTTGACGTCGGCGCCGCGCTCGCGCAAGGCGGGTAGCTTGAGGGCGATGACGTGCAAGCGGTAATAAAGGTCTTCACGGAACTGGCCGACCTTGGCCAGGTTCTTCAGGTCACGGTGGGTTGCCGCGATCAGGCGCACATCGACCTTTTGCGACTGCACCGAGCCGACCCGGCGGATCTCGCCTTCCTGCAACACCCTAAGCAGGCGCGCCTGGGCTTCCAGGGGCAGCTCACCAATCTCGTCGAGGAACAGGGTGCCGCCGTCTGCGGCTTCGACCAGGCCGGCGCGGCCGGCGCTGGCACCGGTAAAGGCGCCTTTTTCGTGGCCGAAGAGTTCCGATTCGATCAGGGTTTCAGGAATCGCTGCGCAGTTCACCGAAATCATCGGTGCCTTGGCCCGGCGCGACAGATTGTGCAAGGCACGGGCGACCAGTTCCTTGCCAGTGCCCGACTCCCCCTGGATCAATACATTGGAGTCAGTAGGCGCCACCTTGCGGATCTTGCCGTACAGGTCCTGCATCGGGGGGCATGAGCCTATGATGCCGATCTCGCCATTGGCCGCATTGCTGGTGCCTTTGTCTGCCGGAGCAGACTTGCCATTGCCACGGGGCTCGGTGGGAACCGTCGGAGCGTTCTGGCGATCGCGCAGGATACGCGCTACCGCCTGGAGCATTTCGTCATGATCGAACGGCTTGGCGATATAGTCCACCGCGCCCATCTTCATCGAGTCGACGGCAGAGCGCAGGCTTGCGTAGCTGGTCATGATCAGCACCGGCGTACCCTGGCCGAGCTTGATCAGCTCGGTGCCCGGGGCGCCGGGCAGGCGCAGGTCGCTGACAATCAGGTCGAAGGTGGCAATGCTGAAGCGTTCCTGGGCTTCCTGCACCGAGCCGGCTTCGCTGACCTGGTACTGGTTCCGCTCGAGCAGTCGACGCAGTGCCGAGCGGATGATGGTTTCGTCTTCGACGATCAGAATGTGCGGCATTGATTCAATTCTCTCGACGGTCTCAGTTCACAGCGGACGTCGCTACGACATGACGCGGCAGGGTCACTCGGATCCGGGTGCCGCGCTGGCTTTGAGTATCGGCCGGGCTGTCGATGGTGATTTGTCCATAATGCTCTTCCACGATGGAATAGACCAGAGCAAGCCCCAGTCCGGTACCTTCGCCCGGGTCCTTGGTAGTGAAGAAGGGTTCGAACAGCCGATCCATGATGTTTTTCGGAATACCGCTGCCTTCGTCCTCGACGATCAGGTCGACGGTATGCTCGCTCGCTTCGCTCTTTACCCGCACGGCGCTGCCGGGAGGGGACGCGTCGCGGGCGTTGGAAAGCAGGTTGATCAGTACCTGGGCCAGGCGTTGCGGATCGCCCTCGACCCAGTGCTCGGGGTCGCACAGGTTGAAGAACTGTACTTCGAAATTGCGCCGGTTCAAGGCCAGGAGACCGATGGCATCCTGCGCCACTTCAGCCAGGCACACCGGCTCGTCGCTTTGCTGGTGGCTACCGGCATGGGCAAAGCTCATGAGCGATTGCACGATGCGCGAGATACGTTTGGTCTGTTCCAGAATCTGGCTGCTGAGCTCGGTGATCTCGCCATCGTCTTCACGTTCTTCGCGCAGGTTCTGGGCCAGGCAGGCGATACCAGTGACCGGGTTGCCGATTTCGTGGGCGACGCCTGCAGCCAGGCGGCCGATGCTGGCCAGGCGCTCGGAGTGCACCAGCTTGTCTTCCAGGGCCTGGGTTTCGGTCAAGTCTTCGACCAGTACCACCAGGCCGCTGTTGCCCGGCGCAAGCGGCTCGTCGATGGCGGCCTTGTGCAGGTTCAGCCAGCGAGTCTGGCCATCGAGCCCCAGGCGCTGCTTGTGCAGGTGTTCATCGGGGACATTGATAAAGCCCAGCAACAGCCCGCGCCAGGGTTCGCCGATGGTGGTCAGGCGAGAGCCTACCACGCGCTTGGCCGGGATGCCGGTGAGCTCTTCCATGGCCTTGTTCCACATCAGGATTTCCTGGTCCTTGGCTAGCGAGCAGACGCCCATGGGCAGTTCTTGCAGGGTCTGGCGGTGGTAGCGACGCAGGGCATCGAGTTCGGCGGCAAGGCCGGTCAGACGTGAGTGGTAGTCTTCCAGGCGGCTTTCGATGAAGTGGATGTCTTCGGTGACGTAGTTCTCATTACCGGATTTGTAGGGGAGGAAGGTTTCCACCATGTCCTGGGCAACACTGGGGCCCATCAGGCCTGACAGGTTGGCCTCGATCCGATCGCGCAGGCGGCGCAGTGCATAGGGGCGGCGTTCATCGAACGGCAGGTAAAGGTCGCGCAGGGCCTGCTCGACTTCCTTTTGTGCCGCCTTGGCACCCAGGGGCTTGGCCAGTTGCGTGGCGAACTCCTGGGGGGACGCGGCATGCAGCTCGCGCCGCTGTGGGCGGCGCACGTTGTCGACGGCACAGGCTTCGGCAGCGCTGACTTCTTCGCTGCTGGCGTTGGTGAACAGCGAGATCAGGGTGAACAACAGCACGTTCGCTGCCAGCGAGGCAATGGCTGCCATGTGCCAGCTGGTGTCGTCGAGCACGTAGATCATGTTCAGCAGCGGGATGTAGAAACCCTGCAGGTTGCCCACCAGCGGCAGCAACATGGTCACCATCCACACCAGGATCCCGGCGAGCAGCCCGGCGATGAACCCACGTCGATTGGCGGTCGGCCAGTACAGGACCGAGAGGACGCCGGGCAAGAACTGCAGGGTGGCAACGAAGGCGACGATGCCCAGGTTGGCAAGATCCTGCTGGCTGCCCAGGGTCAGGTAGAAACCGAAACCTGCGGCAATGATGGCGACGATCAAGGCCCGGCGGGTCCACTTCAGCCAACGATAGATATTGCCCTCGGCTGGCGGTTGGTACAGCGGCAGTACCAGATGGTTGAGGGCCATGCCTGAGAGCGCCAGGGTCGTGACAATGATCAGGCCGCTGGAGGCAGACAGACCACCGACATAGGCAAGCAAGGCAAGCGCCTGGTTGTTGGCGGCAATGCCCAGGCCCAGGGTGAAGTACTCGGGGCTGGTAGTGGCGCCCATCTTGAGGCCCGCCCAGAGGATCAGCGGCACCGCCAGGCTCATCAGCAGCAGGAACAGCGGCAGGCCCCAGCTGGCGCTGACCAGCGAGCGGGGATTGAGGTTTTCGGTAAAGGCCATGTGGTACATGTGCGGCATGACGATGGCCGAGGCAAAGAACACCAGCAGCAAGGTGCGCCATGGACCTTCCTGCAAGGGGGTGTGCAGTGCGGCCAGGGCGGTCTGGTTCTGCAGCAGCCAGACTTCCAGCTGGTGCGGGCCGCCGAACACGCCATAGAGGGCATACAGGCCGATGCCCCCCAGCGCCAGAAGCTTGATGACCGACTCGAAGGCAATCGCGAATACCAGGCCTTCGTGCTTTTCCCGTGTGGCGATATGCCGCGAGCCGAAGAAAATGGTGAATAGGGTAATCAGCGCGCAGAACGCCAGGGCCACTCTGGCCTTTACAGGTTCACCGGTGAGGATGCTGATGGAATCGGCCACCGCCTGGATCTGCAACGCCAGCAACGGCAGCACGCCGATCAGCATGAACACCGTGGTCAGCGCACCAGCCCAGGTGCTGCGGAAGCGGAAGGCGATCAGGTCGGCCAGGGACGACAGCTGATAGGTGCGGGTGATCTTCAGAATGGGGTACAGCAACACCGGCGCCAGCAGGAAGGCGCCGGAAACACCGAGGTAGCAGGCGAGGAATCCATAGCCGTACTGGTAGGCCAGGCCGACCGAGCCATAGAAGGCCCAGGCACTCGCGTAGACCCCGAGTGACAGGGTATAGGTCAGCGGGTGGCGAATGATCGAGCGCGGGATCATGCCGCGTTCGCTGACCCAGGCCACGCCGAACAGCACCAGCAGGTAGGCGGCGCTGATCAGGATCATCTGGGTCAGGCTAAAGCTCATCGGCATCACGTTGGCTCTGCAGGATAAAGGTCACGACGATCAGGATCAGCCAGAGCAGGTATGGGCGGTACCAGGCTCCGGTCGGCTCGATCCACCAGTCCATGATGGCCGGGGAGAACAGGTAGATCCCCACGACCAGAAGCAGGACCAAACGATAGATATACATGCTGGCCTCAAAGGTTAGGGCGCTGCTGCTTGGACTTATTATTGGCGCAAATGGCTGCGGCGATGGTAACGGATGGGCGTGCTTTCGCCAAAGTTTTGAATTTATTGAGCTTTGTGTAGGAGCGCGCTTGCCCCGCGAGCGTGTAATCGCTGGGCAGGCCCATTCCTACCGGATTCAGTGCAGGTCTGCTTCGGGCACGTTCAGGCGCCGGGGGACGGCATTGGCGCTCCAGTGCCGCGCGGCATGGGCCAGTACCTCGGCGGGCCGGGCGTGTTGCATGGCGGGATCAGTGGGTTGGCCCAGCGCGCGCAAGGCGCGCAGGATCAGCGGCGTCGCTTGTTCGGCAGGTAATGGAGCGGAGCGGTAACTCTTGCCCAGTTTATGTCCGTCAGGCTGGGTGATCAGCGGAACATGCAGGTAGCGAGGCTGCGACAGGCCCAGCAGTTCCTGCAGGTAGAGCTGGCGTGGAGTGTTGTCGAGCAAGTCGGCGCCACGCACGATATCGGTCACCCCTTGCCAGGCATCATCCAGCACGACGGCCAGTTGATAGGCGTAGAGGCCATCGCGACGGCGGATCACAAAATCGCCCACTTCGCGCCCCAGGTGTTGTTCAAAAATGCCCTGCACCCGGTCCTCGAAGCGGTAGGTCAATTCCGGTACGCGCAGGCGAATGGCGGCATCCTGCTGGGCATGGCCCAGGTTGCGGCACAGGCCCGGGTAGATGCCGTTGTAGGCCTCAAGCTGTTTGCGCGAACAGGTGCATGCGTAGGCAAGCCCCTGGCGGAACAGGCGTTCGACCACTTCGGCATAGGCGTCGTGACGCTGGCTTTGGTAGACGACTTCGCCGTCCCATGTCAGGCCGTAGCTTTCCAAGGTGTGCAGGATGGCCGCCTGGGCACCGGGAGCTTCACGCGGTGGGTCGATGTCTTCCATGCGCAGCAGCCACTGCCCGTCCACTGCGCGCGCATCGAGCCAGGAGGCCAAGGCTGCGACCAGCGAACCAAAATGCAGGAATCCACTGGGAGTAGGGGCGAAGCGCCCGATATAGCGAGGGTTGTTCATGCTCATGGCGAGGGTACGAGACAATCGGTGCAGCTATAAATGAAGCGGGGCGCCTTGAGCGCCCCGTTCTGGTCAGATCAGGCCTTGCCGACCTGCTTTTCCTTGATTTCCGCCAAGGTCTTGCAGTCGTAGCAGAGGTCGGCGGTCGGACGTGCTTCCAGGCGACGGATACCGATTTCCACGCCGCAGCTTTCGCACCAGCCGTACTCTTCGTCTTCGATCAGTTGCAGGGTCTTGTCGATTTTCTTGATCAGCTTGCGTTCGCGATCGCGATTACGCAGCTCAAGGGCAAACTCTTCTTCCTGGCTGGCGCGATCGGCCGGGTCCGGGAAGTTGGCTGCCTCGTCTTTCATGTGGTCCACAGTCGCGTCCACACCTTCCATCAGCTCTTTCTTCCACTTATGAAGGAGCGTGGTGAAATGCTTGCGCATGGGGGCACCCATGTACTCCTCACCCTTGGTTTCTTTGTAGGGTTCGAAGCCGCGAACGAGTTGACTGCTTTGTTGCTTTTCTTGGGTGGACATGAATAGACCGCCTCTCACTCTTCTAATCCATTGCGCAGGCTGCTCCATCTCCGGCGCCCGCCGGCCCTGCGACTGCGAGCCGCCGAACTTACCAGATCGAATCGGGGCGCGCTACTCCCGGTTGTCTTCGTGGTTGACAGCAGGTTTAGCCACACGTTCGCTTCGGCACATGGGTAGAATCATTATTCTAGACCCATTTGAGAGAAGGTTGATGGCCCAGTCCTACAGTGCGCGCAGTCGCGCCATAGAACCCTTCCACGTCATGGCCCTGCTGGCGCGCGCCAATGAGTTGCAAGCCAGCGGCTGTGATGTGATTCACCTGGAAATCGGCGAGCCGGACTTCACCACCGCCGCGCCCATCATCGAGGCCGGGCAGGCCGCGCTGGCTGCCGGGCACACGCGCTACACCGCTGCACGCGGTCTACCTGCCTTGCGAGAAGCCATTGCAGGCTTCTACCAGCAGCGCTACGGGCTGAACATCGACCCCCGGCGCATTCTCATTACCCCTGGTGGTTCCGGCGCCTTGCTGCTGGCCAGCAGCCTGCTGGTGGATCCGGGCAAGCACTGGTTGCTGGCAGACCCGGGCTACCCCTGCAACCGGCACTTTTTGCGCTTGGTCGAAGGGGGGGCGCAACTGGTACCTGTAGGGCCTGAAGTCAACTATCAACTGACTGCCGATCTGGTCGAGCGCTATTGGGACAACGACACTGTGGGGGCCCTGGTGGCATCCCCGGCCAACCCGACCGGTACGGTGCTGGATCGCTCCGAACTGTCTGACCTGTCTACGGCCACACGCGCCCACGGTGGTCACTTGGTCGTCGACGAGATTTACCACGGGCTTACCTACGGGATGGACGCTGCCAGCGTGTTGGAAGTCGATGACGGCGCCTTCGTCCTGAATAGTTTTTCCAAGTATTTCGGCATGACCGGCTGGCGCCTTGGCTGGCTGGTGGCCCCTCCAGAAGCGGTAGGCGATCTGGAGAAGCTGGCGCAGAATCTCTACATCAGTGCCCCGAGTATGGCTCAACATGCGGCGCTGGCCTGCTTCGAGCCACAAACCCTGGCCATTCTCGAAGAGCGTCGTGCCGAGTTTGCACGTCGCCGCGATTTCCTGCTGCCTGCCTTGCGTGAGCTGGGCTTTGGCATCGCCGTGGAGCCCCAAGGCGCGTTCTACCTGTACGCCGACATCAGCGCCTTTGGTGGTGACGCCTTTGCGTTTTGCCAGCATTTCCTTGAAACCGAACACGTTGCGTTCACGCCTGGACTGGATTTCGGCCGCCACCTGGCTGGGCATCATGTGCGTTTTGCCTATACCCAGAGCTTGCCGCGTCTGCAGGAAGCGGTGGAGCGGATTGCCCGGGGCTTGCGGAGTTGGCAAGGCTGATGCGTTTTAGTCCACCCCTTGAAACCGCTCGTTTACTGCGTCGTTACAAACGCTTCCTGGCCGATATCGAGCTGCCCTGCGGCGAGCAGATCACTATCCATTGCCCCAACACGGGCTCGATGTTCAATTGCATGGTCGAAGGCGGGCAGGTGTGGTTCAGCCGCTCCAACGACCCCAAGCGCAAGCTGCCGGGCACTTGGGAAATCAGCGAAACCCCCCAGGGGCGGCTGGCCTGTGTGAATACCGGGCGGGCCAATGCACTGGTCGAGGAAGCATTGCGTGCCGGTCGCATCCCCGAGCTGGCCGGATTCACTGGGCTCAAGCGCGAGGTTGCCTACGGCGAGGAGCGCAGCCGGGTGGATTTTCGCCTGGACTATGCCCAGGGGCCGGCTTATGTCGAGGTCAAGAGCGTGACCCTTGGGTACACCGAAACGGCCGTTGCGGCCTTTCCGGACGCGGTCACCCAGCGCGGCGCCAAGCACCTGCGAGAACTGGCGGCGCTGGCGCGCCAAGGCGTGCGGGCGGTACAGCTGTACTGTGTGAGCCTCAGCGGCATCGAGGCGGTGCGCCCAGCCGAAGAAATTGATGCCGCCTATGCATCTGCCTTGCGCGCTGCGGTGGCAGATGGGGTCGAGGTGCTGGCGTACGGTACGCACATCGACGGCGAGCAGATCTATATCGATCGGCCCTTGCCGGTACTCCTCAGGTGACGAGCCAGATACCCTGGCTGTCTTCCCGGCACGCCAGGGCGGTCAGGTAATCGCCGGCACAGGGCCCGGCCACACATTCACCCGATTCGATCAGAAACAGCGCGCCATGTCGTCGGCAGGTGATCAGGCTGGCGCTGCTGTCGAGAAATTGATCGGGCTCCCAGTTCAACGGGATGCCGCGATGGGGGCAGCGGTTCTGGTACAGGAAGACCCTGCCTGCGCGGCGAACGGCGAACAGTTGGGTGTCGTCGAGGCTGAAGCCACGGCTGTGGCCTTCAGCCAATTCGTCGGGTAAACAAAGAAAGTGCATGGCGAAGTGAGGTACCTGAAGTCTCGGTGGCCGCTTGACGTTCAAATGCAAATAATTATCAAATTGCTCGAACATGCCGCGTCGGACGCTTTATACCCCGTGGCTCCAGCGTTATCCACCCGGATGCCGCTCCTTTTCCCAGGAAGTCCGTTATGTGCCGAAGTGCCAGCCTGATCACTCTGTGTCTGGGTCTTGTATTCACAAGCCTCGTCCAAGCCGAAGCCTTGCCGCAACGTTGGGTCAGTGCCGGTGGGGCACTGAGTGAATGGGTCACGGCGCTGGGCGGAGAGGAGCGATTGGTGGGGGTTGATACCACCAGTCAACATCCCGAATCGCTCAAGACCTTGCCCAGTATTGGCTATCAGCGTCAATTGTCGGCCGAAGGCGTGCTGAGCCTGCGCCCCGATGTGCTGGTGGGTACCGAAGAAATGGGACCACCACCGGTGCTGGCGCAAATCCGTGGGGCCGGGGTCCAGGTCGAACTGTTTTCCAGCAAGGCCGATCTGCAGGCGGTGGAGTCCAACCTGAAGCATCTGGGGCAACTGCTCGGTAACCCGGCACAGGCCGAGAAGGTCTATGTTCAGTACCGCCAGCAGCTCGAGCACCTGCAAGACAAGCTCAAGCAAATCCAGGCTCGGCACCCGGCCCCAGGGGTAATCCTGCTGGTCGGCCATGCCGGCGCCAAGCCGATGATCGCCGGCAAGGATACCGCCGGTGACTGGCTCCTCCAGCGGGCAGGCGCCCGAAACCTGGCCGACAACGACGGTTACAAGAATTTTTCGGTCGAAGCCTTGGCCGCCTTGAATCCGGACGTGCTGGTGTTTGCCGATCGCAGTCTCACCGGTGAACAGGCCCTGCAGGCACTGCTTAAGGAGAATCCTGCCTTGAAGGCCTCGAAGGCGGCACAAGCGGGGCGACTGGTTGAGCTCGACCCGACCTTGCTGGTGGGGGGGCTAGGTCCACGCCTGCCGAGCACCTTGCAGCGTCTTTCGCAAGCCTTTTACCCCGACGCTCAATGAACCGGCTTATCAAACCCAGGACGCTCTTCGTCGCCCTGGCATTGCTGTGCCTGCTGGCGGTGTGGCTGTCCCTGGCCCTGGGGCCGGTCAGCTTGCCACTGTTTGATACGCTGCGTGCCGGCCTGCGACTGCTGGGCATACCGATTGCCGGGGAGGGGCTGGATCAGGCCGAACTCATCCTTGGCCAGATTCGCCTTCCGCGCACTCTGCTCGGCCTGACTGTCGGGGCAGTGCTGGCTTTGTCCGGAGTGGCCATGCAGGGCCTGTTTCGTAACCCGCTGGCCGACCCGGGCCTAGTCGGAGTGTCCAGTGGCGCGGCGCTTGGCGCGGCGGTGGCGATAGTTGGCGGCAGTTGGCTGGGCGGTATCCCGGAAGCCTTTGCGCCGTACCTGTTGTCGGTCTGTGCGTTTCTCGGAGGCTTGGGCGTGACAGCCCTGGTCTATCGCCTGGGCCGGCGTGACGGACAGACCAGCGTCGCAACCATGCTGCTGGCGGGTATCGCCTTGACCGCCTTGGCCAGTTCCGCCGTTGGCCTGTTCACTTACCTGGCCGATGACGCGACCTTGCGCACGCTGACCTTCTGGAACCTGGGCAGTCTCAACGGTGCCAGCTATCAGCGGCTGTGGCCGCTGGTGATGGTTGCCGTCGGCGTCGCGCTGTGGCTGCCGCGTCGGGCCCAGGCCCTGAATGCCTTGTTGTTGGGTGAGTCGGAAGCAAGGCACCTGGGTATAGAGGTCGAGGCGCTCAAGCGCGAGCTGGTGTTCTGTACCGCATTGGGGGTCGGAGCGGCGGTGGCGGCTGCCGGTCTGATCGGTTTCATCGGGTTGGTGGTACCGCACCTGGTTCGCCTGTTGTCCGGGCCCGATCATCGCGTACTGTTGCCGGCCTCGCTGCTGGCAGGGGCTTCACTGCTGCTGTTTGCCGACCTGATAGCGCGGCTGGCGCTGGCGCCCGCCGAGTTGCCCATCGGTATCGTTACTGCTTTCATCGGCGCACCGTTTTTCCTCTACCTGTTGCTGCGGGGGCGTACCTGATGCTTTGTGTCGAAAACCTGTTCCTGCAGCGGGGCAGCAATCAGGTGCTGAGTAATATCAGCCTGGCGCTGCAGTCCTACCAGGTGCTGGGCGTACTTGGCCCCAATGGTGCAGGGAAAAGCAGCTTGCTCGGTGCGCTGTGCGGTGAGTTGAATGCCAGTCAGGGGCGCGTGACCCTGGATGGCAGAGACCTGTCGTACTGGCCTGGTCAGGAGCGAGCCCAGCGCCTGGCGGTGTTGCCTCAGATCTCCAGTCTCGGATTCGCGTTCAAGGTCGAAGAAGTGGTCGGCATGGGCCGACTGCCGCATCGTACGGGACTGGTCTGTGATCAGCAGATCGTCGACGCGGCGTTGGACGCCGCGGATGCCCGGCACCTGGTCGGGCGCAGCTACCTGGCATTGTCTGGGGGCGAGCGGCAACGGGTTCATCTGGCACGGGTGCTGGCGCAGTTGTGGCCGGGGGAGGAGGGGAGGACGCTGCTGCTCGATGAGCCGACGTCGATGCTCGATCCCTTGCATCAACACACCACATTACAAGCCGTGCGCAATTTCGCCGATCGCGGTGCGGCGGTGCTGGTCATATTGCATGACCTTAACCTGGCCGCGCGTTACTGCGACCGGATACTGTTGCTTGAACAGGGGCACATGCATGCACTGGACAGCCCTGAACAGGCTCTGCGACCTGAATCGCTCAAGGCGGTGTTTGGTATCGATGTGCTGGTACAACCGCATCCGGAGCGTGGACATCCGTTGATCATTGCCCGCTAATGACAAAACGCAGGCAAAAAAAGACCCGGCAAAACTGCCGGGTCAATAACCGTGATTAGCCTGATGAGGAGATAATCTGAGAGTCCGAACCAGGGGCTTTCAGGTTACCCAACCAGTCTCGCGACCAGTTGTGATAATCATAACGATTCTCATTTCGAAGTCAATCGTTGCGATCTCATATTTTCAATTATTTTTCCTCGGCGTCTTGGCATCCAGTTGCTGGTTGAGCGCTTCCTTGCGTTCAGGGGGGATGTCGTTCCAGTGCATATCGAGCAGGGCGCCTTCGATCGCGTACAGCAGCACCTTCGAAGCCCGAAAGCCGCGGGTGCGCACTGCCTGGTAGGCATTCACCGCTCCGAGCCGACGCAGATCCGAAGCGCTGTGAATGCCGACCGCATGCAGCCACTGCGCAGAAGTCTTGCCAAGATTTTTCAGATGCTGGAGTTCATCGTTCATCAAGCCTCCTTGCGACGGCTGAACGGTCTTGAGAGGGAATCGCTGGCAGGTCAATGAGCAGTGTAGCGGCACTTCAAAAATACGCGGCGTTTTGCCATCGGGTGCCGACGGGCAGCCACAAACACCCCGTCAGGCCACGCCTGGCGGGGTGTTCAAGGTTTATCAGCGGGTGCGGTATCGCAGCCGTGTGCCGAAGTTGACCGACATGAGGATCTCGTCGGCGCTCAGTTCGCCGGGAAAGTAGGTGCCGGAAATTTGCGCATGAGCCAGGCTCGCACCTTCCAGGCCGTTATGGCGAAGATCTAGCCCGCGCAGATCTGCGGCGCGGAAATAGGCATCGGTGAAGTCGATGCCGGTGGTGTCCAGATCCCGCAGATCGAGTCCGCGAAAGTCACCACCGCGAAAGTCGATGGCGGCGTCCTTGGGTTTCTCGCGGTTGAAGTGAGCGATCTGTTCGTCATGCACCAGCGCATACAACGCGCTGTCCAATTGCCGTGGCTGATTCATGAAGACGCCTCCCTGTGAAACCTGATGATGGCATTATAGTGTCATCGCCAGGGAGGCGTTCGAGCGCAAGCGTGAAGTGGCGACTGCTTCACGCTCCGAGGGCGATCAGAGCCCGGGAAGGCGCTGACGGATCTGCTTGACCAGCAGATCCAGGCTGCCGCTTTCGTTGGTTTCCACTCGTTTGCTTTGCAGTACTTCCTCGGCACTGAGCGGGTCGCGGCTGCTTTGCTGTGCCTTGATCACGTCCAGCGTGGCATCCGATGGATCGTTCTGGTCGGCCTGGCGCTGTGCCAGCCAGCTGGCAATGACCGCATCGGGGGCATTGCAGTCAAGGATCAGGAACGGCACGCCTGTCTCGCTGGCGACACCAGCGGCGGCCTGACGCTGCGCCTGCTTGAGGTAGGTGGCATCAATGACCACCGGGAACCCCGCGCGCAGAATGATTTCGGCCAGTTGGTGCAGGCGCTGGTAGGTTGCCTGGCTGGCGTCCTCGCTATAGATGCCGGCTTGCAACTGGCCGGCGCTGGCGCTTGCCTGCTCACCGAAAATGCGCTTGCGCTCTACATCCGAACGCAGGCGAATGGCACCCAGGGCGTCGACCAGGCGCATGGCCACGTGGCTCTTGCCTACGGCAGACACACCATGGGTGATCGCCAGGAAACGCGACGGGATGGCGCTGTAGCTCTCCGCCAGGTTGGCATAGTTGCGGTAGGTGCGCAGGGTAGTAGCGCGCTGCACCGCATCGGCGTTGGCCGGCATGCTGAACAGGGCGACCTTGGCGCGTACCAGTGCACGGTAGGCCTTGTAGAAGTTCAGCAGTTCAAGGCCGGCATAGTCGCCGGTCAGTTCCAGGTACTGGCTGATGAAGCGGCGCGACAGCGACTTCAGCCCACGGTCTTCCAGGTCCATGGCCAGGAAGGCGGTGTCGGCATACACGTCGGTCAGGCGGAAAGGTTCGTTGAACTCGATGCAGTCGAAGATCACGACCTTGCCGTCGATCAGGGTGGCATTGCCCAGGTGGATATCACCGTGGCACTCACGGATGAAACCTTTGGCCTTGCGGGCTTCGAGCAGGCCGTGCAGGCGCTTGAAGCTGTCCTGGGCCCAGGCTTGCAGGGCATCGAGCTGTTGCAGGTCGGCCTTGTCGGAAAGGAACGGACGGATCTGCTCGAAGTTCTGCTCCACCGGCGCCATGACGCTGTCCGGGGTTCCCAGTGGATGATCGACAGGCACCCTGGGCGCCTGCAGGTGGAACTCGGCGATCTGGCGGGCCATCTGGTCGATGTGCTCGGCAGTCAGTTCGCCATTGGCTTGCAGGGTGCTGAGCATCTGGTCCTGCGGGAACTGGCGCATCTTCAGCGCGTACTCGACAGGCTCGCCATCGCCTGCCAGTTGTGGCGCTTCGGCGCTGCCGGTAATCGGCAATACCTCCAGATACAAACCTTCGGTCAGGCGCTGGTTCAGGCGCAGTTCTTCGGCGCAGAAGTGCTTGCGCCCGGACAGCTCGGTGAAGTCCAGGAAACCGAAGTTCATCGGCTTCTTGATCTTGTAGGCGTAGTCGCCGGTCAACAGCACCCAGGAAATGTGAGTTTCAATCACCTGGAATTGCTTGACCGGATGGGGAAACAGGGCGGGGTTTTGCAATGCGGTGATCAAGGCTTGGCTCACGGGCGATCCTTCTGGGGCATGGAGATTCGAATCGGCCATTATGGCGGCAAGCGAGGCTGGTGCAAACCGCCGGAGGGCGCCTGTCGACGATCAATAAAGTGCGTATAATCCGCCGCCATGACTCGTACCCGATCCCCCCGTACCCCGAAAAAACGCCCGTCTGGCCGCTCTGGCGCCTGGCTGGGCTGGGCCATCAAGCTCAGCCTGGTTGGCCTTGTGGTGCTGGCCGGCTTTGCCATTTATCTCGACGCTGTGGTCCAGGAGAAGTTCTCCGGCAAGCGCTGGACCATCCCTGCCAAGGTGTATGCCCGGCCGCTGGAGCTGTTCGTCGGACAGAAGCTGAGCAAGAGCGATTTTCTCATTGAGCTCGATGCCCTGGGTTATCGCCGCGAAAGCGTCGCCAATGGTCCGGGTGCCGCTGCCGTCAGCGGCAACACCGTTGACCTGAACACCCGTGGTTTCCAGTTCTATGAAGGCATGGAGCAGGCACAAGCGGTGCGCGTGCGTTTCTCCGGCGACTATGTGGCGGGCCTGAGCGGCGCCAATGGCTCCAAGCTCGACGTGGTGCGGCTTGAGCCGTTGCTGATTGGCGGCCTGTACCCCAAGAACCTCGAAGACCGGATTCTGATCAAGCTCGACCAGGTGCCGCCGTACCTGCTCGAAACCCTGGTTGCCGTGGAAGACCGCGATTTCTACAGCCACTTTGGCGTATCACCCAAGTCCATCGCTCGTGCGGTCTGGGTCAACACTTCGTCGGGTGCGATGCGCCAGGGTGGCAGTACCCTGACGCAACAATTGGTTAAGAACTTCTACCTGACCAACGAACGCAGCCTCAGTCGCAAACTCACCGAAGCGATGATGGCCCTGCTGCTTGAATTGCACTACGACAAGCGCGAGATCCTGGAGGCCTACCTCAACGAGGTGTTCGTCGGTCAGGATGGTCAGCGTGCAGTGCATGGTTTCGGCCTGGCCAGCCAGTTCTTCTTCAGTCAGCCACTGTCGGAATTGAAGTTGCATCAGGTGGCGTTGCTGGTAGGTATGGTCAAGGGGCCGTCCTACTACAACCCGCGTCGTTACCCGGAACGGGCCACCGTGCGGCGTAACCTGGTGCTCGACCTGCTGGCCGAGCAGGGGGTGGCGACACCCGAGGCCGTCGCTGCAGCGAAGAAAATGCCGCTGGGTGTGACCAAGCGTGGCAGTCTGGCCGACAGCTCCTTCCCTGGGTTCCTCGACCTGGTGAAGCGTCAGCTGCGCCAGGACTACCGCGACGAAGACTTGACCGAAGAAGGCCTGCGCATCTTCACCAGTTTCGACCCGATCCTGCAGATGAAGTCTGAGGCGGCGATGTCCGAGACGTTCAAGCGCCTGGCCGGACGCAAGGGGTCCGACGAAGTCGAAGCTGCGATGGTGGTCACCAATCCGGAAACCGGTGAAGTGCAGGCGCTGATCGGCAGTCGTCAGGCGGGCTTTGCCGGGTTCAACCGGGCCATTGATGCCGTTCGCCCGATAGGCTCGCTGGTCAAGCCGGCGGTCTATCTGACCGCCCTGGAAAAGCCGAGCAAATACACCCTGACTACCTGGATGCAGGATGAGCCGTTCGCGGTGAAAGGCGGCGACGGACAGGTCTGGCGTCCACAGAACTATGATCGCCGCTCTCACGGCACCATTTATCTGTACCAAGGCCTGGCCAACTCCTACAACCTGTCGACGGCCAAGCTGGGCCTGGAAGTGGGTGTGCCGAATGTGCTCAAAACCATTGGACGACTGGGCGTGAACGTCGACTGGCCGGCGTTCCCGTCGATGCTGCTGGGTGCCGGCGGCATGTCGCCAATGCAGGTTGCGACCATGTACCAGACGCTGGCCAATGGCGGCTTCAACACACCGATGCGCGGCATCCGCAGTGTGCTGACGGCCGAGGGCGAGCCACTCAAGCGCTATCCGTTTCAGATCCAGCAGACCTTCGACCCGGGGGCAATCTATCTGGTGCAGAACGCCATGCAGCGGGTGATGCGCGAAGGTACCGGGCGTTCGGTCTATAGCGTACTGCCAAGCTCCCTGACCCTGGCAGGCAAGACCGGCACCAGTAACGATTCTCGCGACAGTTGGTTCGCCGGGTTCAGCCAGGACTTGCTGGCCGTGGTCTGGTTGGGTCGTGACGACAACGGCAAGACGCCGTTCACCGGCGCTACTGGTGCCCTGCAGGTGTGGACCAGCTTCATGCGCAAGGCCGACCCGCTACCGCTGGACATGCCATTGCCCGACAACGTGGTTCAGGCCTGGGTAGATCCACACACTGGGCAAGGCTCCGACGCCAGTTGCCCGGGTGCAGTACAGATGCCGTATATTCGCGGCAGTGAGCCCCCTGCCGGCGCCGCTTGTGGTGGCACGCAGGATCCCGCCGAGTCCGTGATGGACTGGGTCAAGGGCTGGATGAATTAAGCACTAGGCAAAGAGGGTGTGAAGTGAACAAGTGGTGGATACCTGCCTTTACGGCACTGGCTTTGCTCAACGGTTGCGCCAGCGTACAACGCGGCTCGATTCCTGTGGTCGACTCGAGTACTCGAGTCTCCAACAGTGATCGGGTTTCAGCTGCACGGGGTGCTCAGGTCAATGCCGGCACCCGCCAGGCACAGGCCGTGCCCCAGGACTCCGGTGTGACCGTGATGGTCCCGCAAGGGGCGGGTGCGGCACCCATCCAGACATTCCCGGCTTCGACGGCAGCTGCGCCGATCTCGACCGGTCCGATGACACCTGGCCCTGTCAGCTCGGCGCCTTACAACAGTGGTTCGGTGAACGCGGGCAGTTACACCATGCCTAGCACCGCGCCCAGCGCTCCGAGCGGTATCCCGCGCAGCGGCGCAGCCAGCGGTGGTTTGTCGGCCGACGAGCAACTCGATGGCCCGGTGCTGGCACTGCTGACCACCGCCCAGCAACAACAGGGTAGTGGTGACTACAACGGCGCCTCATCGAGCCTTGAGCGCGCCCAGCGCATCGCGCCACGCGAGCCGCAGGTGCTCTACCGCCTGGCCCAGGTGCGCCTGGCCCAAGGAGATGCGGCCCAGTCGGAGCAGTTGGCGCGACGTGCGCTGACGTACGCCAATGGTCGTCCAGACCTGCAAGCCGGGCTGTGGAACATCATTGCCCAGGCACGCGAGAAACAGGGCGATTCGGCCGGCGCGGCGCTGGCGCGGCAGAAAGCCCAGGTCAACTTGTAATGGACCCGCGCATTCTGGATATCGCCGATCACCTGCTGCTGATCGAACACGAACTGCATGCCCAGGGTTGGTGGAGCGATGTTGCCCCCTCTTCACAGGCGTTGGCGAGTACCGTGCCGTTTGCGGTCGACAGCATGAGCTTCGATCAGTGGCTGCAGTGGATTTTCCTGCCGAAAATGAAAGAGATTCTCGAAAAGGGGCTGCCGCTGCCAAATGCTTCCGGCATCCTGGTCATGGCTGAAACGGTATACGTAGACCGCCCGGACGAAAGTCGCGAGCTGCGCAGGCTACTAGCAGAATTTGATCAATTGATCAGTCCATCTGCCTGAATTTCCCTCTTTTCACCCTTGGAGCCACAGAATGTGGCTCTTTTTCTTTGTAATGTTTGCTTTTCTGCTGCAGCTATTAGCATTAATGGTGGCTGTTGATCGTCCTTGGGGAAAATTGGCAATAATTTTTCTTGACTTGCGCGCGCCGAATCACAAGAATCCAGATTCCGCTGTAGAGGGACTGCCAGAAGCAGACCCGCTAAGCAGATCATGAGGCGCACACCCGCGCCGACCTGTTACACCCCGCAACGCGTTACCTCGCGCTGGGTGGGAAAACCCCGCAACACTTTGGGGCGCTCCCAATACTTGCTCAGTCAGTGCTGACGTAGTCGGCGATTCCGTCGCTCATGCTCTGCTTGGCAGTAAACCTATTAAGACCCGTCCACCGTGGGCGGTATTCTGGCGTTTTAGAGGTGAACAACGTGGAGCTTTTATCTGGCGCTGAGATGGTCGTCCGCTTTTTGCGTGACGAAGGCGTTAAGCACATCTACGGGTACCCTGGTGGTGCTCTCCTGCATGTTTACGATGCCCTGTTCAAGGAACCGGAAGTCAATCACATCCTGGTTCGTCACGAGCAGGCCGCTACCCATATGGCGGACGGTTATGCCCGTGCCACCGGCAAGGCCGGCGTGGTACTGGTGACCTCGGGTCCTGGTGCGACCAATGCCATTACCGGTATTGCCACCGCCTACATGGACTCTATTCCGATGGTTATCCTCTCTGGCCAGGTGCCTAGCACCATGGTCGGTACCGATGCCTTCCAGGAAACCGACATGATCGGTATCTCCCGGCCGATCGTGAAGCACAGCTTCATGATCAAGCATGCCTCGGAAATCCCGGAAGTCCTGAAAAAAGCTTTCTATCTGGCTCAGTCCGGCCGTCCAGGCCCGGTCGTGGTCGATATCCCGAAAGACATGACCAATCCGGCGGAAAAGTTCGAATACGTCTACCCCAAAAAGGTCAAGATGCGTTCCTACAGCCCGGCTGTCCGTGGTCATTCGGGGCAGATCCGCAAGGCCGCCGAAATGCTGCTGGCTGCCAAACGTCCAGTGGTCTATGCCGGTGGCGGCGTGATCCTCGGTGGCGGCTCCGAAGCCCTGACCGAGATCGCCCAGATGCTCAACCTGCCGGTCACCAACACCCTGATGGGGTTGGGTGGCTATCCGGGTACCGATCGCCAGTTCCTCGGCATGCTCGGCATGCACGGCAGCTACACCGCCAACCTGGCCATGCACCATGCCGACGTGATTTTCGCCGTCGGTGCGCGTTTTGATGATCGCGTGGTCAACGGTCCGGCCAAGTTCTGCCCGAACGCCAAAGTTATCCACATCGATATCGACCCAGCGTCGATCTCCAAGACCATCAAGGCTGACGTACCGATTGTTGGTCCGGTCGACAGCGTGCTGACTGAAATGGTCGCGACCTTGCGCGAAATCGGCGAGCAGCCAGAAAAGGCCGCTATCGACGCGTGGTGGAAGCAGATCGAAGAGTGGCGTGGTGATCGCGACATGTTCCCTTATAACAAGGGCGATGGCAGCGTTATCAAGCCGCAGACGGTGATCGAGACTCTGTGCGAAGTGACCAAGGGTGATGCCTTTGTGACCTCCGACGTGGGTCAGCACCAGATGTTCGCCGCACAGTACTACCGCTTCAACAAGCCTAATCGCTGGATCAACTCTGGCGGCCTGGGCACCATGGGCTTCGGTTTCCCGGCGGCCATGGGCATCAAGCTGAACTTCCCGGACCAGGACGTAGCCTGCGTAACCGGCGAAGGCAGCATCCAGATGAACATCCAGGAACTGTCGACCTGCCTGCAGTACGACCTGCCGGTCAAGATCGTCAACCTGAACAACGGTGTATTGGGTATGGTCCGCCAATGGCAGGACATGGCCTACAACAGCCGACACTCGCACTCCTATATGGAGTCGCTGCCTGACTTCGTCAAATTGGCTGAAGCCTATGGCCACGTGGGCATTCGCATCACCAGTCTGAAGGACCTCAAGCCCAAGCTCGAGGAAGCGTTCGCCATGAAAGACCGCCTGGTGTTCATCGATATCCAGGTCGACAACAGCGAGCACGTCTACCCGATGCAGATCAAAGACGGTTCCATGCGCGACATGTGGCTGAGCAAGACGGAGCGTACCTAATCATGCGGCACATTATTTCCCTGCTGTTGGAAAACGAACCCGGTGCCTTGTCTCGCGTGGTCGGTCTGTTCTCGCAGCGTAACTACAACATCGAAAGCCTGACCGTAGCACCCACCGAAGACCCGACCCTGTCGCGTTTGACGTTGACCACGGTCGGTCATGATGAGGTGATCGAGCAGATCACCAAAAACCTGAACAAGCTGGTTGAAGTCGTGAAGCTTGTCGACCTCTCGGAAAGCGCGCACATCGAACGTGAGCTGATGCTGGTAAAGGTCAAGGCCACGGGCGCACAGCGCGCCGAGATCAAACGCACCACCGATATCTATCGTGGGCAGATCGTCGATGTCAGCAGCAGCGTCTACACCGTCCAGCTGACTGGCGCCAGCGACAAGCTTGACAGCTTCATTCAGGCCATCGGTACCGCGTCCATTCTCGAAACAGTGCGCAGTGGCGTCACCGGCATTGCCCGCGGCGACAAAGTGCTCAGCATCTAACTCAAAAAATTAGCGATGGCCCTATCGGGCCGAGATAACAGGGGTATGTTCATGAAAGTTTTCTACGATAAAGACTGCGACCTTTCGATCATCCAGGGCAAGAAAGTTGCCATCATCGGTTACGGCTCCCAGGGCCACGCTCAGGCGTGCAACCTGAAAGATTCCGGTGTGGATGTCACTGTCGGTCTTCGTAAAGGTTCGGCCACCGTTGCCAAGGCTGAGGCCCATGGCCTGAAAGTTGCCGACGTGGCAACCGCTGTCGCCGGTGCCGACCTGGTCATGATCCTGACCCCGGACGAGTTCCAGTCCCAGCTGTACAAGACCGAAGTCGAGCCGAACATCAAGAAGGGCGCCACCCTGGCCTTCTCCCACGGCTTCGCTATCCACTACAACCAGGTTGTGCCACGTGCTGACCTGGACGTGATCATGATCGCGCCAAAAGCGCCGGGTCACACTGTACGTTCAGAGTTCGTCAAAGGCGGTGGTATCCCTGACCTGATCGCTATCTACCAGGACGCTTCGGGCAACGCCAAGAACGTCGCCCTGTCCTACGCTGCAGGCGTTGGTGGTGGTCGTACCGGTATCATCGAAACCACCTTCAAGGACGAGACTGAAACCGACCTGTTCGGTGAGCAGGCTGTTCTGTGTGGCGGTACTGTCGAACTGGTCAAGGCCGGTTTCGAAACCCTGGTTGAAGCAGGCTACGCGCCAGAAATGGCTTACTTCGAGTGCTTGCACGAATTGAAGCTGATCGTTGACCTCATGTACGAAGGCGGTATCGCCAACATGAACTACTCGATCTCCAACAACGCCGAGTACGGCGAGTACGTGACTGGCCCGGAAGTCATCAACGCCGAGTCCCGTCAGGCCATGCGCAACGCTCTGAAGCGCATCCAGGACGGCGAATACGCGAAGATGTTCATCAGCGAAGGTGCTACCGGCTACCCATCGATGACCGCCAAGCGTCGTAACAACGCCGCTCACGGCATCGAAGTCATCGGCGAGCAACTGCGCTCGATGATGCCTTGGATCGCCGCCAACAAGATTGTTGACAAGGCCAAGAACTGATTCTGGCTTGATGCGATGAAAACGCGGCTTCGGCCGCGTTTTTTCGTTTAGGCGCTCAGCATCTGGTATAAAGCTTCATCGTCTGCCGGTGAACCCTCGTCGCAGACCTCTGTCGAAACTTTCCACACCGTTGCAAGGTAATGTCAATGAGCGAACGTCCCGAAGAGCCGAACAAGGCCTCTGACGCCGAAAGCCTGCTACCGATCGATGAGCATGTTGAAGAAGGGCATGACGCCGAAGGACGCAAGGTTCGGCATCGCGGCATCTATCTGCTGCCCAATCTCTTCACTACTGCGAACCTGTTCGCCGGTTTCTACTCCATCATCAACTCCATGAGCGCCCAGGCTGCCCTGAGTGCCGGTGATCCGCGCGAGGCGAGCAAGTACTTCGCCTTTGCTGCCATCGCCATTTTCGTGGCCATGGTCCTCGACGGTCTCGATGGCCGTGTGGCCCGCATGACCAACACCCAGAGTGCCTTCGGCGCCGAATATGACTCGCTGTCGGACATGGTCGCCTTTGGTGTGGCTCCCGCGCTGCTGGCATTCGGTTGGGCGCTCGGGGACATGGGCAAGGTCGGCTGGATGGTCGCCTTCATCTACGTGGCCGGTGCTGCACTGCGTCTGGCGCGGTTCAACACTCAGGTCGGTACAGCTGACAAGCGTTACTTCATCGGTCTGGCCAGTCCGGCTGCGGCGGGTGTGGTGGCCGGTACAGTCTGGGCCTTCAGCGACTATGGTATCCAGGGCTCGAAACTCTCGTTCCTGGTCGCCTTGCTGGTGGCCGCGGCGGGTATGCTGATGGTCAGCAACATCAAGTACAACAGCTTCAAGGAGCTGGACCTCAAGGGGCGCGTACCGTTCGTAGCGATCCTCGCGGTGGTGCTGGTGTTCGCGGTAGTCTTCAGTGATCCACCGCGCATTCTGCTGTTGGTGTTCCTTGGCTATGCGGCATCCGGCCCGGTGCAGTACCTGCTGCGTATCCGCCGCCGGAAAAACATCGAGTGATGTAATTTCGCTCAGGCTCCGTAGTCTACTGGTGCATCAGTCCTCCAGTTCTACGGAGCCACCATGCTTATCAAGCTGTCCAAAGCCTCCGATTGCAAAGCGTCGGACATTACTCCTGAATCCTTCTATCTCTCGCGCCGGGCATTGCTCGGTGGCTCTGTTGCTGCGTTGGCGGCTTCGGCACTTCCCTGCGAGGTTGGCGCCGCTGATATATCGCGCTATGCAGATGTCGAGGCGGGAGCGGCGCCAGGCTGGTTCAGCGACAAGCTCGCCACCGCTCGCTGGCAGGCGGTAACCGCGCCAGGGGAGGGGATCACGCCCTATAAAGACGCGACGCACTACAACAATTTCTATGAGTTCGGTGCCGACAAGGGCGATCCGGCAGAAAATGCCGGCAGTCTCAAGGTGCAGCCCTGGACCGTGGTGGTTGACGGAGAAGTCGGTAAGCCGGGGCGCTATGTGCTGGAAGACTTCGTGAGTCCCTACCAGTTGGAAGAGCGGATCTATCGGTTGCGTTGTGTTGAAGCCTGGTCGATGGTCATTCCCTGGCTGGGCTTTCCCTTGTCTGCAGTGCTCAAGCAGGTGGAGCCAACCTCCAAGGCAAAATTCATTCGCTTTGAAACCCTGCAAGACCCTTCGAGCATGCCTGGGCAGCGCTCCAATTTTGCCTTGATCGATTGGCCATATGTAGAGGGACTGCGCCTGGATGAGGCGATGAACCCGTTGGCGATTTTGGCGGTGGGAATGTATGGGCGCGAGCTGCCCAATCAGAATGGTGCGCCGCTACGCTTGGTGGTGCCGTGGAAGTACGGGTTCAAGAGCATCAAGTCCATTGTGCGTATCAGCCTGGTAGCAGAGCAACCGCGGACCACCTGGCAAGCCATAGCGCCTGAAGAGTATGGCTTCTATGCCAACGTCAATCCCGAGGTGGATCATCCTCGCTGGACGCAGGCCCGCGAGCGACGACTGCCCAGTGGGTTGTTCAGCCCCAACGTGCGTACTACCCAGATGTTCAACGGGTACGCCGAGGAAGTGGCGGAGCTGTATGGCGGTCTTGATCTGCGGAAGAACTACTGATGCGCTATCCACTGTTGCGCCTGGGTATTTTCATCCTGGCCAGCATTTGGCCGCTCTGGTGGCTGTATGAGGCCGCCATGAATGCCCTGGGGCCTGACCCCGGGAAAATCCTGGTCGATCGACTGGGGTTGGGTGCGCTGATCTTCCTACTTATCACATTGTCCATGACGCCGCTGCAGCGACTGACAGGTTGGGCGGGATGGATCGTGTCACGCCGGCAACTGGGGTTGTGGTGCTTTGCTTATATAGTGCTGCACATGAGTGCCTACATGGTGTTCGTCCTCGGCTTGGACTGGGGGCAATTGGGTGTGGAGTTGAGCAAGCGCCCCTACATTATTGTGGGGGCGTTGGGATTCCTGGGGTTGCTGGCATTGGCGGTGACGTCCAATCGCTACAGCCAGCGGCGTCTGGGCGCGCGTTGGAAGAAGTTGCACAAGCTGGTCTATGTGATTCTTGCCTTGGGGTTGCTGCACTTCCTGTGGGTCGTGCGTGCCGATCTTAAAGAGTGGGCGGTGTATGCGGGGATCGGGGTGATTCTATTGGCGCTGCGTATTCCCGTGTTTGCGCGGCATATCCCAAGATTCTCTGCAACAAAAGCCTGAATGCACCGTTGCTTCTATTTGCCGCCTGAACCTTGCTGCTTATAGCCAAATTGCTTCTTCTGAAACAAAGTTGAAATAAGTCCTTGACGCCCCTGTGGATCTGTCTATAATTCGCCCCACTTCCGG
>NZ_AUED01000021.1 GCF_000425805.1 Pseudomonas vranovensis DSM 16006 | reverse complement strand
GACACTCCGATCATCATCGGTTCGGCTCGTATGGCGCTGGAAGGCAAAGACGACAACGAAATGGGTACCACCGCTGTCAAGCGTCTGGTTGAAACTCTGGACAGCTACATCCCAGAGCCAGAGCGTGCTATCGACAAGCCGTTCCTGATGCCAATCGAAGACGTATTCTCGATCTCGGGTCGTGGTACCGTTGTTACCGGTCGTATCGAGCGTGGTATCGTCCGCGTTCAGGACGCCCTGGAAATCGTTGGTCTGCGTGACACCACCACCACCACCTGCACCGGTGTTGAGATGTTCCGCAAGCTGCTGGACGAAGGTCGTGCTGGCGAGAACTGCGGCGTTCTGCTGCGTGGCACCAAGCGTGACGACGTTGAGCGTGGTCAGGTTCTGGTCAAGCCAGGTTCGGTTAAGCCGCACACCAAGTTCACCGCAGAAGTTTACGTTCTGAGCAAGGAAGAAGGCGGCCGTCATACTCCGTTCTTCAAAGGCTACCGTCCACAGTTCTACTTCCGTACTACTGACGTGACCGGTAACTGCGAGCTGCCAGAAGGCGTTGAAATGGTAATGCCAGGTGACAACATCCAGATGACTGTCACTCTGATCAAAACCATCGCAATGGAAGATGGTCTGCGCTTCGCTATCCGTGAAGGCGGTCGTACCGTCGGCGCTGGCGTCGTAGCCAAAATCATCGAGTAATTCTCGATAGGTTGAAAAAGCCCCCGCTCAGCGGGGGCTTTTTTTATTGGGTTGACACCCAATAGGGGCGTCTATAGAATCACGCCTCCTTTTAACGGGCGTAGTGCGCCCGGTGGGAATAGCAGCCTGGAGTCTGAAATCCAATGCAAAATCAGCAAATCCGTATCAGGTTGAAGGCTTTTGACCATCGCCTGATCGACCAATCCACCCAGGAAATCGTGGAAACCGCGAAACGTACTGGTGCTCAAGTGCGTGGTCCAATTCCACTGCCTACTCGCAAAGAGCGGTTCACCGTTCTGGTCTCCCCGCACGTCAACAAAGACGCGCGTGACCAGTACGAGATCCGTACTCATAAGCGCGTTCTGGACATCGTCCAGCCAACGGATAAAACCGTTGATGCTCTTATGAAGCTTGATCTTGCAGCAGGTGTGGAAGTGCAGATCAGCCTCGGCTAAGACTCGGGTCTTAGTCGTGTAACGCTCTGAAATGGGCGGCCATAGCGGGTGAAAGCCCCGTACACTCATGAGGTTTACAACATGACTATTGGTGTAGTCGGTCGTAAGTGCGGTATGACCCGCATTTTCACCGAAGAAGGTGTCTCCATTCCGGTCACGGTCATTGAGATCGAGCCGAATCGCGTCACCCAGTTCAAAACCGAAGAAACTGATGGCTACCGCGCAGTGCAAGTCACTGTCGGCGAGCGTCGTGCTTCGCGCGTGACTGCTGCTCAAGCAGGTCACTTCGCTAAAGCGAACGTTGCCGCTGGTCGCGGTGTCTGGGAGTTCCGTCTTGAAGAAGGCGACTACCAGGCTGGCGACTTGATCAATGCAGAAATCTTCGCAGCTGGCCAAATGGTAGATGTTACCGGTCAGTCGAAAGGTAAAGGCTTCGCCGGTACCATCAAGCGTTGGAATTTCCGCGGTCAAGATAACACCCACGGTAACTCCGTTTCCCACCGCGTCCCGGGCTCTATCGGCCAGTGCCAGACTCCTGGTCGTGTATTCAAGGGCAAGAAAATGTCCGGTCATATGGGCGCCGAGCGCGTGACCGTTCAGTCCCTGGAAGTAGTGCGCGTCGACGCTGAACGCAATCTGTTGCTGGTCAAGGGTGCCGTTCCTGGCGCTACTGGCGGTGATCTGGTTGTGCGTCCGGCTGCCAAGGCTCGCGGTTAAGGGGAAGCTGACATGCAACTAAATGTAAATGACGCTCAAGCGATCGAAGTTTCCGAACTGACTTTCGGTGGCGAATTCAACGAGACGCTGGTTCACCAAGCAGTCGTGGCCTACATGGCCGGCGGCCGTCAGGGCACCAAGCAGCAGAAAACCCGTTCCGACGTTGCTGGTGGCGGTAAGCGCCCATGGCGTCAGAAAGGTACTGGTCGTGCTCGTGCCGGTACCATCCGTAGCCCAATCTGGCGTGGCGGCGGTACCACTTTTGCAGCTCGTCCTCAAGACCACTCGCAGAAGCTCAACAAGAAGATGTACCGCGCAGCAATGCGTTCCATCCTCGCTGAGCTGGTGCGTACCGACCGTCTGGTCGTGGTTCAGGACTTCGCTGTTGAAGCGCCGAAAACCAAAGACCTGCTGAACAAGCTGAACGGCATGGGTCTGAGCGATGTACTGATCGTTTCTGACTCTGTTGATCAGAATCTGTACCTGGCTGCTCGTAACCTGCCGCACGTCGACGTACGTGACGTACAGGGTTCCGATCCGGTCAGTCTGATCGCATACGACAAAGTGTTGATCACTGTGTCGGCCGTGAAGAAATTCGAGGAGCTGCTGGGATGAACCAGGAACGCGTATTTAAAGTCCTCCTTGGCCCGCACGTTTCCGAGAAGGCTACCGTTCTGGCTGAGAAAAAAGGCCAGTTCGTATTCAAGGTTGCTACTGATGCAACCAAGCTGGAAATCAAGAAAGCTGTCGAAGGCCTGTTCGGCGTAAAAGTCGAAAACGTGTCGACTGTAAACGTTCTGGGTAAAACCAAGCGTACCGCACGTGGTCTGGGCAAGCGCAATGACTGGAAGAAGGCGATCGTCTCCCTTCAGCCAGGCCAAGATCTCGATTTCAGCAGCAGTGCTGAGTAAGGAAGGGGTGCATCATGGCAATCGTTAAATGCAAACCGACTTCCCCTGGCCGCCGTTTCGTGGTCAAGGTGGTCAACAAGGAGCTGCACAAAGGCGCTCCTCACGCACCGCTGCTCGAGAAGAAGTCGAAGTCTGGTGGTCGTAACAACAATGGCCGCATCACTACTCGTCACGTAGGTGGTGGTCATAAGCAGCATTACCGTATGGTCGATTTCCGTCGCAATGACAAAGATGGCATCGTCGCCACTGTCGAGCGTATCGAATACGATCCAAACCGTACTGCTCACATCGCACTGCTCTGCTACGCAGACGGCGAGCGCCGCTACATCATCGCCCCTAAAGGCGTGAGTGCTGGCGACCAGCTGATCGCAGGTGCTCTGGCTCCAATCAAGCCAGGCAACTCCCTGCAACTGCGCAACATTCCAGTGGGTAGCACCATTCACGGCATCGAACTGAAGCCGGGCAAGGGTGCACAAATCGCTCGTTCCGCTGGTGCTTCGGCTCAGCTGATCGCTCGCGAAGGCGTCTACGTGACCGTTCGTCTGCGCTCCGGCGAGATGCGTAAAGTCCTGGCTGAATGCCGTGCGACTCTGGGTGAAGTCTCGAACTCCGAGCACAGCCTGCGTTCGCTGGGCAAAGCCGGTGCCAAACGCTGGCGTGGCGTTCGCCCAACCGTTCGTGGTGTTGCCATGAACCCGGTTGACCACCCACATGGTGGTGGTGAAGGTCGTACCTCCGGTGGTCGTCATCCGGTATCGCCATGGGGCTTCCCGACTAAGGGCGCGAAGACTCGTGGTAATAAGCGTACCGACAACATGATCGTCCGTCGTCGCAAGTAAATAGAGGGATACGACAGTGCCACGTTCTCTGAAAAAAGGTCCTTTTATCGATCTTCACCTACTGAAGAAGATCGAAGTGGCGGCGGAAAAGAACGATCGCAAACCAGTTAAGACCTGGTCGCGCCGTTCGATGATCCTGCCACAAATGGTCGGTCTGACCATCGCGGTACATAACGGTCGCCAACACGTCCCAGTTCTCGTGAACGAAGACATGGTCGGCCATAAACTGGGCGAGTTTGCCGGTACCCGCACTTATCGTGGGCACGTGGCTGACAAGAAAGCCAAGCGTTAAGGGGTAAGGAAATGGAAGTAGCCGCTAAGTTGTCGGGCGCTCGAATCTCCGCCCAGAAAGCCCGCTTGGTCGCCGACCAGATCCGCGGGAAGAAGGTGGGCGAAGCGCTCAACCTGTTGGCTTTCAGCAGCAAAAAAGCCGCTGAAATCATGAAGAAAGTCCTCGAGTCGGCCGTAGCCAACGCCGAGCATAACGAAGGCGCAGACGTTGATGACCTGAAGGTCTCCACCGTTTTCGTCAACGAAGGGCGTTCGCTGAAGCGAATCATGCCGCGTGCCAAAGGCCGCGCTGATCGCATCGTCAAGCGGTCTTGCCATATCACTGTCAAGGTTGCGGACAAGTAACGGAGTCGATCAGATGGGTCAGAAAGTACATCCCACTGGCATTCGCCTGGGAATCGTCAAGGAGCACACCTCCGTCTGGTACGCAGACGGTCGGACTTATGCGGACTATTTGCTCGCAGATCTGAATGTGCGTGAGTACCTCCAAGACAAACTAAAAAGCGCGTCCGTTAGCCGTATCGATATCCATCGTCCGGCTCAAACTGCACGCATCACCATCCACACCGCTCGTCCAGGTATCGTTATCGGGAAGAAGGGTGAAGATGTTGAAAAACTGCGTCAGGACCTGACCAAGCAAATGGGTGTGCCTGTGCACATCAATATCGAAGAGATCCGCAAGCCGGAACTCGACGGTATGCTGGTAGCTCAGAGCGTAGCTCAGCAGCTGGAGCGTCGTGTGATGTTCCGTCGCGCCATGAAGCGCGCCGTACAGAACGCCATGCGCATTGGTGCCAAAGGCATCAAGATCCAGGTGAGCGGTCGTCTCGGTGGTGCTGAAATCGCACGTACTGAATGGTATCGCGAAGGTCGTGTGCCGCTGCACACCCTGCGTGCTGACATCGACTATGCCACTTACGAAGCTCACACCACTTACGGTGTGATCGGTGTGAAGGTTTGGATTTTCAAAGGCGAAGTTATTGGTGGTCGCCAAGAAGAACTGAAACCACAAGCACCAGCGCCTCGTAAAAAAGCTGCTAAGTAAGGGGTACGCCAAATGTTGCAACCAAAGCGTACAAAATTCCGCAAGCAGATGACTGGCCACAACCGTGGTCTGGCGCTGCGCGGTAGCAAAGTCAGCTTCGGCGAGTTTGCTCTGAAAGCTGTTGCTCGCGGTCGTCTCACCGCTCGCCAGATCGAATCGGCACGTCGTGCCCTGACTCGTCACGTAAAACGTGGCGGTAAGATCTGGATCCGTGTGTTCCCGGACAAGCCGATTTCCAAGAAGCCTCTCGAAGTGCGGATGGGTAAAGGTAAAGGTTCCGTGGAGTACTGGGTTGCCCAGATCCAGCCAGGCAAAGTCCTGTACGAGATCGAGGGTGTTTCTGAAGAGCTGGCGCGTGAGGCTTTCGCCCTGGCGGCTGCAAAGCTGCCTCTCGCCACCTCCTTTGTTAAGCGGACGGTGATGTGATGAAAGCGAATGAACTTCGTGAAAAATCAGCACAGCAGCTGAACGAGCAACTGCTCGGCTTGCTGCGCGACCAGTTCAATCTGCGTATGCAGAAAGCAACTGGCCAGTTGGGGCAGTCGCACCTGCTCTCGCAAGTTAAGCGTGACATCGCTCGCGTGAAAACTGTGCTCAACCAGCAGGCAGGTAAGTAATCATGGCTGAAGCTGAAAAAACCGTCCGTACGCTGACTGGCCGTGTCGTCAGCGACAAGATGGACAAAACCATCACCGTACTGATCGAGCGTCGCGTAAAGCACCCGATCTACGGTAAATACGTTAAGCGTTCGACTAAGCTGCACGCGCACGACGAAACCAATCAGTGCCATATCGGCGACAAGGTCTCCATCCGTGAGACTCGTCCGCTGGCCAAGACCAAAGCTTGGGCACTGGTTGAAGTTCTCGAACGCGCTGTTGAAGTCTAAGGGCTAAGGGTCGGAGAAATTTTATGATTCAGACTCAATCCATGCTCGATGTGGCCGATAACAGCGGCGCTCGTCGCGTCATGTGCATCAAGGTTCTCGGCGGTTCGCACCGCCGTTACGCCGGCATCGGTGACATCATCAAGGTAACCGTCAAGGAAGCAATTCCGCGCGGTAAAGTGAAGAAAGGCCAAGTGATGACTGCTGTTGTGGTCCGCACTCGCCACGGTGTCCGTCGTGCTGACGGCTCCATCATCCGCTTTGATGGCAATGCTGCTGTTCTGCTGAACAACAAGCAAGAGCCGATCGGCACCCGTATCTTTGGGCCAGTGACCCGTGAACTTCGTACTGAGAAGTTCATGAAGATCGTCTCGCTCGCCCCAGAAGTGCTGTAAGGAGATCCGACATGCAAAAGATTCGTCGTGACGACGAGATCATCGTGATCGCCGGCAAAGACAAAGGTAAGCGCGGTAAGGTGCTCAAGGTTCTCGCTGACGACCGTCTGGTCGTTGGTGGGATCAACCTGGTGAAGCGTCATACCAAGCCTAACCCGATGTCGGGCGTACAAGGCGGTATCGTCGAGAAAGAAGCGCCACTGCACGCTTCCAACGTCGCCATTTTCAACGGCGAAACCAACAAGGCTGACCGCGTTGGTTTCAAAGTAGAAGACGGCAAGAAAATTCGTGTCTTCAAGTCGACCCAAAAAGCGGTTGATGCTTGAACACTGCTAGGTAGAAGACCATGGCACGACTGAAAGAGATTTACCGGAAGGAAATTGCTCCGAAGCTTAAGGAAGAACTTAAGCTGGCGAACGTGATGGAAGTTCCGCGCGTTACCAAGATCACCCTGAACATGGGTCTGGGCGAAGCTGTCGGCGACAAGAAAGTCATCGAGCACGCTGTTGCTGACCTGGAGAAGATCACCGGTCAGAAAGCCGTTGTGACTTTCGCTCGGAAATCCATCGCGGGCTTCAAAGTCCGTGAGGGCTGGCCGATCGGCGTTAAAGTTACTCTGCGCCGTGATCGTATGTATGAATTCCTGGACCGCCTGCTGGCGATCTCCCTGCCTCGGGTTCGCGACTTCCGCGGCCTGAATGCCAAGTCCTTCGATGGTCGCGGCAACTACAGCATGGGCGTGAAAGAGCAGATCATTTTCCCGGAAATCGACTACGACAAGATCGATGCTCTGCGCGGTCTGGACATTACCCTGACCACCACTGCCAAGAACGATGACGAAGGCCGCGCTCTGCTGCGTGCTTTCAAATTCCCGTTCCGCAACTGATTGGAGTAGGAAAATGGCCAAGAAGAGCATGAAAAACCGTGAGCTGAAGCGTCAGCTCACTGTTGCCAAGTACGCCAAGAAGCGTGCTGAGCTGAAAGCGACCATCGTTAACCTGGAAGCAACTCCAGAAGAGCGTTTTGCCGCTGTCGTAGCTCTGCAGAAGCAGCCACGTGACGCTAGCGCTTCGCGCCTGCGTAACCGCTGCCGCATCACCGGTCGTCCACACGGCGTTTACCGCAAGTTCGGCCTCGGCCGTAACAAGCTGCGTGAAGCAGCAATGCGCGGTGACGTTCCAGGTCTGGTTAAAGCCAGCTGGTAAGACGTACCGGCAGCGTCCAGGTGGCGGGGGAGCAATCTTCCGACCACCGGTGACTTTGCATCGAAACAAGCCCCTTCTGGGGCTTGTTTCGTTTCTGGGATCTGTCTAGAATGACCGGCTCTCCTGAGCCCGGGTTTTTTGACCCTGCGCGCTCAGGCGACTGTAGTAGCCGAGAGGCTAATTTTTCTTGTATCAGGAGCGTCTAGCCCATGAGTATGCAGGACCCGTTAGCGGACATGCTAACTCGCATCCGTAATGCCCAGATGGCTGAAAAGTCCGTCGTAAGCATGCCTTCGTCGACTCTGAAGGTTGCGGTAGCCAAAGTTCTGAAAGACGAAGGTTACATCGCTGGCTATCAGGTCAGCAGCGAAGTAAAACCATCGCTTTCCATCGAGCTGAAATACTTCGAAGGCCGTCCGGTCATCGAGGAAGTCAAGCGCGTAAGTCGTCCAGGCCTGCGTCAGTACAAGTCCGTCGAAGAACTGCCGAAAGTACGTGGCGGTCTGGGCGTGTCTATCGTCTCCACCAATAAAGGTGTGATGACTGATCGTGCTGCGCGCGCTGCCGGTGTCGGCGGCGAAGTTCTCTGCACAGTGTTCTAAGGGGGGATAAGCATGTCTCGCGTCGCTAAGAACCCCGTTAAGCTGCCAGCCGGTGTCGAAGTAAAATTCGTCGGCCAGCAGCTTTCGGTGAAGGGTGCCAAGGGCACTCTCGAACTGAACGTTCACTCGTCTGTAGAAGTGATTGAAGAAGCCGGTGAGCTGCGTTTCGCTGCTCGCAATGGCGATCAACAAACCCGCGCTATGGCCGGTACTACCCGTGCCCTGGTAAACAACATGGTCCAAGGCGTAAGCCAAGGCTTCGAGCGTAAGCTCCAGCTGGTCGGTGTTGGTTACAAAGCACAAGCCAAAGGCACCGTGCTGAACCTGGCGCTCGGCTTCTCGCATCCAGTGGATTACGAACTGCCGGCTGGTATCACCGCTGAGACCCCAAGCCAGACCGATATCCTGATCAAGGGTATCGACAAGCAGCTGGTAGGTCAGGTGGCCGCTGAAATCCGCGACTTCCGTCCACCAGAGCCGTACAAAGGCAAGGGTGTGCGTTACGCGGACGAAGTCGTCCGTCGTAAAGAAGCCAAGAAGAAGTAGGGCCTAGCAAATGACCGACAAAAAAGTTACTCGACTGCGTCGCGCTCGCAAAGCACGCCTGAAAATGCACGAACTCGAAGTCGTGCGTCTCTGCGTGTTCCGCTCCTCGCAGCACATCTATGCCCAGGTCATTTCGGCCGACGGCAGCAAAGTCCTGGCCAGCGCCTCGACTTTGGACAAAGAACTGCGTGATGGCGCCACCGGCAACATCGACGCGGCCACTAAGGTTGGCAAGCTGGTAGCTGAGCGCGCGAAAGCCGCCGGTGTATCTCAAGTTGCCTTTGACCGTTCCGGCTTCAAGTACCACGGCCGCGTCAAGGCGCTGGCTGATGCTGCTCGTGAAGGCGGGCTGGAGTTCTAAGTTATGGCAAATAACGATCAAAAGCGCGACGAAGGCTACATCGAGAAGCTGGTTCAAGTTAACCGCGTTGCCAAAACCGTAAAAGGCGGCCGTATCTTCACCTTCACCGCGTTGACCGTGGTTGGTGATGGTAAAGGTCGTGTCGGCTTCGGCCGTGGCAAATCGCGCGAAGTACCTGCTGCGATCCAGAAAGCCATGGAAGCTGCTCGTCGCAACATGATTCAGGTTGACCTGAACGGCACCACCCTGCAGTACGCCACCAAGTCCGCCCATGGCGCGTCGAAGGTGTACATGCAGCCTGCCTCCGAAGGTACCGGTATCATCGCCGGTGGCGCCATGCGTGCCGTCCTGGAAGTTGCTGGCGTTCAGAACGTCCTGGCCAAGTGCTATGGCTCGACCAACCCTGTAAACGTGGTTCACGCCACTTTCAAGGGTCTGAAGGCTATGCAATCTCCTGAGTCCATTGCTGCCAAGCGCGGCAAGAGCGTTGAGGAGATCCGCTGATCATGGCTACCGTTAAAGTTACGCTGATCAAAAGCACCGCCGGCCGTCTCCCTAACCACAAACTGTGTGTTAAGGGTCTGGGTCTGCGCCGCATCGGTCACACTGTAGAAGTCCTGGATACTCCCGAAAATCGCGGGATGATCAACAAGGCTTACTACATGCTGCGCGTCGAGGGTTAATCGATGAAACTCAATGATCTGAGTCCAGCGCCGGGTTCCCGTCGCGAGAAGCATCGTCCGGGTCGTGGTATCGGTAGTGGTTTGGGTAAGACTGGTGGCCGTGGTCACAAAGGTCAGACTTCCCGCTCCGGTGGCACCATCGCTCCAGGCTTTGAAGGCGGTCAACAGCCGCTGCACCGTCGTCTGCCGAAATTCGGCTTCGTTTCCCTGAAAGCCATGGACCGCGCAGAAGTGCGTCTGTCCGAGCTGGCCAAAGTGGAAGGCGACGTTGTCACCGTGCAATCCTTGAAGGATGCCAACGTGATTAACCAGAACGTACAGCGTGTGAAAATCATGCTGTCGGGCGAAGTTACTCGCGCGGTCACCATCAAGGGTATCGCAGCCACCAAAGGTGCGCGTGCGGCTATCGAAGCAGCTGGCGGCAAGTTCGAGGAATAAATGGCTAAGCAAGGTGCTCTCTCTTCGCTCGGCAAAGGCGGGATGTCTGAACTTTGGGTTCGTCTGCGTTTTCTGTTCCTGGCGATCATCGTCTATCGGATAGGCGCACACATCCCAGTTCCAGGTATCAACCCGGACCGGCTGGCGGAACTGTTTCGACAGAATGAGGGGACCATTCTTAGCTTGTTCAACATGTTTTCCGGCGGCGCGCTGGAGCGGATGAGCATCTTTGCATTGGGGATCATGCCGTATATTTCGGCATCGATCATCATGCAGCTGATGACCGCCGTTAGCCCGCAGCTGGAGCAGTTGAAGAAGGAAGGTGAAGCTGGCCGTCGCAAGATCAGCCAGTACACCCGCTACGGCACCGTAATCCTGGCGCTGGTCCAGGCCATTGGCATGTCCATTGGTCTGGCCGGTCAGGGCGTGGCGTTTTCTGCTGACTTTGGCTTCCATTTCGTTGCAGTATCCACGTTTGTGGCTGGTGCGATGTTCATGATGTGGCTGGGTGAGCAGATCACGGAGCGCGGTGTAGGCAACGGTATCTCGATGTTGATCTTCGCAGGTATCGTCGCCGGTCTTCCGAGAGCAATCGGGCAGTCTTTCGAGTCTGCACGTACGGGCGATATCAACATTTTCGCTCTGGTCGCTATCGGTTTGCTGGCAGTAGCGATTATCGGTTTTGTGGTGTTCATTGAGCGTGGTCAGCGTCGAATCGCCGTTCACTACGCCAAGCGTCAGCAGGGCCGCAAGGTCTTCGCTGCGCAGACTAGCCACTTGCCGCTGAAAGTGAACATGGCGGGTGTTATTCCTGCCATTTTCGCGAGCAGCATCTTGCTGTTCCCGGCTTCGCTGGGTGCCTGGTTCGGTCAGTCCGAAGGTATGGGCTGGTTGCAGGACATCTCGCAGTCGATCGCTCCTGGTCAGCCGTTGAATATTCTGCTGTTTAGTGCAGGGATTATTTTCTTCTGCTTCTTCTATACGGCGTTGATGTTCAATCCGAAAGACGTAGCGGAGAACCTGAAGAAGTCCGGTGCCTTTATTCCGGGTATCCGTCCAGGTGAGCAGTCGGCGCGCTACATTGATGGCGTTCTGACCCGCTTGACCATGTTCGGTGCTCTTTATATGACGGCCGTCTGTCTGCTTCCCCAGTTCCTGGTGGTTGCGGCAAACGTTCCGTTCTACCTTGGCGGGACCTCGTTGCTGATTGTGGTAGTGGTTGTGATGGACTTCATGTCCCAAGTACAATCGCACCTCGTTTCGCACCAGTACGAATCCCTGATGAAGAAAGCCAACCTGAAAGGTTACGGCGGCAGCGGTTTGCTGCGCTGAGAGACCCTTAAGGTTCGAGGAGTTGGTGATGAAAGTTCGTGCATCGGTGAAAAAGCTGTGCCGTAACTGCAAAATTATTCGCCGCGAAGGTGTTGTTCGAGTAATTTGCAGTGCGGAACCACGTCACAAGCAGCGCCAAGGCTGAGTGTGATCTGCGCTTCAAACCCAGCAGCTAGTGCGCTGCTGGGTTGATTATTTGTTTCTACAGCGATATTATCTCGCGCCCTATTTCTTGGCTTCCGGGGCGTAGGTAGCTGTCAATTGGAGTCCCACTGAATGGCCCGTATTGCAGGCGTCAACATTCCAGATAACAAGCACACTGTTATCTCGCTGACCTACATCTATGGTGTTGGTCGCACTACTGCACAGAAAATCTGTGTAGAGACTGGGGTCAACCCAGCCGCTAAGATCAAGGATCTGAGCGACGAGCAGGTTGAATCGCTGCGTACTGAAGTTGCGAAGTACATCACCGAAGGTGATCTGCGCCGTGACATCAACATGAAAATCAAGCGGTTGATGGACCTGGGTTGCTACCGCGGCCTGCGTCATCGTCGGGGTCTGCCAGTACGCGGTCAGCGTACCAAGACCAACGCGCGTACCCGTAAGGGCCCGCGTAAGCCGATCCGCAAGTAATCGCACCAGCGAATCGACAGGAATTTAGAAATGGCAAAACCTGCTGCTCGTCCTCGTAAAAAAGTCAAAAAGACAGTGGTTGATGGCATCGCCCACATCCACGCGTCTTTTAACAACACCATCGTGACCATCACCGATCGTCAAGGTAACGCTCTGTCTTGGGCTACCTCCGGCGGTTCGGGTTTCCGCGGTTCCCGCAAGTCCACCCCGTTCGCTGCTCAAGTAGCTGCTGAGCGTGCTGGTCAAGCTGCGCTGGAATATGGTCTGAAGAACCTCGACGTCAACGTCAAGGGTCCAGGTCCAGGTCGTGAGTCCGCTGTTCGTGCTTTGAACGGTTGTGGCTATAAGATCGCCAGCATCACCGACGTGACGCCAATCCCGCATAACGGGTGCCGTCCGCCGAAGAAGCGCCGCGTGTAATCAGGAGACAGATAAATGGCACGTTACATTGGTCCAAAATGCAAACTGTCTCGTCGTGAAGGCACCGATCTGTTCCTGAAGAGCGGCGTTCGCGCTCTGGAATCGAAGTGCAACATCGAAGCAGCCCCAGGTATCCACGGTCAGCGTCGTGGTCGTCAATCCGACTACGGCACCCAGCTGCGTGAGAAACAAAAAGTACGTCGTATCTATGGCGTTCTCGAGCGTCAGTTCAGCGGTTACTACAAGGAAGCAGCCTCCAAGAAGGGTGCTACCGGCGAGAACCTGCTGCAGTTGCTCGAATGCCGTCTGGATAACGTCGTTTATCGTATGGGCTTTGGCGCTACTCGTGCCGAATCCCGTCAGCTGGTTTCGCACAAAGCGATCAGCGTAAACGGCAAGACTGTAAACGTTCCGTCCTACCAAGTTCGTCCGGGTGACGTGGTCGCGGTTCGCGAGAAGTCGCTGAACCAGCTGCGCATTGTTCAAGCCCTTGAACTGTGCGCCCAGCGTGGCCGCGTTGAGTGGGTAGATGTGGATGCTGCCAAGAAGTCGGGCGTTTTCAAGAACGTTCCTGCTCGCAGCGACCTGTCCGCCGACATCAACGAAAGCCTGATTGTCGAGCTCTACTCCAAGTAAGGGCTAGAAAATAGGTGCATCCATGCAGATTTCGGTAAATGAGTTCCTGACGCCCCGCCACATCGATGTGCAGGTCGTCAGTCCAACCCGCGCTAAAATCACGCTCGAGCCTCTCGAGCGTGGCTTTGGCCATACCCTGGGCAACGCGCTGCGCCGCATCCTGTTGTCCTCCATGCCTGGCTGTGCAGTAGTCGAGGCCGAGATTGACGGTGTACTCCACGAGTACTCGGCAATCGAAGGTGTACAGGAAGACGTCATTGAAATCCTGTTGAACCTGAAAGGCCTGGCTATCAAACTGCACGGTCGTGACGAAGTTACGCTGACCTTGTCGAAAAAGGGTTCGGGGGTGGTTACCGCTGCCGATATTCAGCTGGATCATGATGTCGAGATCGTTAACCCCGATCACGTAATCGCTAACCTGGCGTCCAACGGCGCCTTGAACATGAAGCTCACCGTAGCTCGTGGTCGTGGTTATGAGCCGGCCGATTCGCGTCAGAGCGATGAAGACGAAAGCCGCAGCATTGGTCGCTTGCAGCTCGACTCTTCGTTCAGCCCGGTTCGCCGTATCGCATACGTGGTGGAAAACGCCCGTGTCGAGCAGCGTACCAACCTGGACAAGCTGGTAATTGATCTGGAAACCAACGGTACTCTGGACCCAGAAGAGGCTATCCGTCGTGCCGCAACCATCCTGCAACAGCAGCTGGCTGCGTTCGTCGACCTCAAAGGTGACAGCGAACCTGTGGTAGTCGAACAGGAAGACGAGATCGATCCGATCCTGCTTCGTCCGGTTGACGATCTGGAATTGACCGTGCGTTCGGCCAACTGCCTTAAGGCGGAGAACATTTACTACATCGGCGATCTGATTCAGCGCACCGAAGTAGAACTGTTGAAGACTCCGAACCTGGGCAAGAAGTCCCTGACTGAAATCAAGGACGTTCTGGCCTCCCGTGGTCTGTCCCTCGGCATGCGCCTCGACAACTGGCCGCCTGCAAGTCTTAAGAAGGACGACAAGGCGACTGCCTGATCGTCGTAATCACCGAACGTAGTGTTTGGTAAGGAATGAATCATGCGTCATCGTAAAAGTGGACGTCACCTGAGCCGTACCAGCTCTCACCGCAAGGCTATGTTCCAGAACATGGCGGTGTCGCTGTTCGAGCACGAGCTGATCAAAACTACCCTGCCAAAAGCCAAGGAACTGCGCCGCGTTGCCGAGCCGCTGATCACCCTGGCCAAGGAAGACAGCGTAGCTAACCGTCGCCTGGCTTTCGACCGTACCCGTTCGAAAGAAATCGTCGGCAAGCTGTTCAACGATCTGGGCAAGCGCTATGCCACCCGTCAGGGCGGCTACCTGCGTATCCTCAAGTGCGGTTTCCGCGCTGGCGATAACGCACCTATGGCGTACGTCGAGCTGGTTGATCGTCCTGTCGGTGGCTCGGTAGAAGCTGCTGAGTAAGGCGAACAGTCTGTAACAAGGAACCGGGCCTAGTGCCCGGTTTTTTGTGTCTATATGCATTGTAATAATCTATTGATCTGAATCATGTAATGAATTTGGTGTTGTCATAGTCCTGGTCGATACTCATCCCAAGCCGATTAGCCGGCCGTTCAAGACCGATAGGGAGAGAGTGCATGAGCCAGAACAAAGTACTGACCACCGCCAGCGGAGCGCCGGTCGCGGACAACCAGAATTCGCGTTCGGCAGGCCCGCGTGGCCCGCTTCTGCTTGACGACTTCCACTTGATCGAAAAGCTCGCCCATTTCAACCGCGAGAATATTCCTGAGCGTCGTGTTCACGCCAAAGGCTCGGGAGCCTATGGCAACTTCACCGTAACGCGTGATATCACTCAATTCAGCTGCGCCAGTTTGTTCAGCAATGTGGGCAAGCAGACTGAAACTTTCCTGCGTTTTTCCACTGTCGGTGGAGAGCGAGGCTCGGCGGACACTGAGCGCGATCCGCGCGGTTTTGCGCTGAAGTTCTACACCGAGGAAGGTAACTGGGACATCGTTGGCAACAACACGCCGGTGTTCTTCATCCGTGATCCACTCAAATTTCCTGACTTTATCCACACCCAGAAGCGTCTGCCGCAAAGCAACCTCAAAAGTGCGCAGATGATGTGGGACTTTTGGTCGCATTCGCCCGAGGCCCTGCACCAAGTCACCATTCTGTTCTCCGATCGCGGCATTCCGGACGGTTACCGCCATATGCACGGTTTCGGTAGTCATACCTACAGCCTGATCAATGCAGAGGGTCAGCGCACGTGGGTCAAATGGCACTTCAAGACCAAGCAAGGGATCAAGAACCTGGCACCGGCCGAAGCTGCACGCCTGGCAGGTACCGACCCTGACTACGCACAACGTGACTTGTTTGAAGCCATTGAGCGGGGTGACTTCCCTAAATGGGCCGTTTGCATCCAGGTGATGAGCGAAGAAGAAGCGGCTAGTCGCGATGAGAACCCGTTCGACGTCACCAAGACCTGGTCACAGAAGAACTACCCGCTGATCGAAATCGGTGAGTTGGAGCTCAACCGCAATCCGTTGAACTACTTCGCAGAAGTCGAGCAAGCGGCGTTCGGCCCGAGCAATATGGTGCCAGGCGTCGGCCTTTCGCCAGATCGTATGCTTCAGGGGCGCGTTTTCGCCTACGCAGACGCCCATCGCTACCGCGTGGGTACCAACCATCAACAGTTGCCGGTAAACGCGCCACGCAGTCCGGTAAACAGCTACCAGCGTGACGGCGCCATGGTGTTCGGCACCAATGGTGGGGCCGCGCCGAACTATGAGCCTAACAGCTACGACCATGCTCCAAAGCAGGCGCCACAGTTCGCAGAACCTGCGCTCACCCTGAATGGCGTGGCAGATCGCTATGATCACCGCGAAGACACCGACTATTACAGTCATGCCGGTGCGCTGTTCCGCTTGATGGATCCAGGGCAGAAGGCACTGTTGATCAGCAACATTGCAGGCGCGATGGCTGGTGTTTCCGAGGACGTGGTACAGCGTCAGTTGCAGCATTTCTTCAAGGCAGATCCGGCCTATGGAGAAGGGATTGCCAGCGCTTTGGGCATAAATCTCGCCTAAGTCGAAGTGATAAAAAGAACCGCCCTCATTTGGGCGGTTTTTCAATGAATATCACTACCGTTTACCGATTTTTTTCCACTTTATTGCGCAAATCTCAGTGACCTCGCGATCATCCTGGTTCAAACTATGACTTTCAAACAGGGAGAGGCAGGGCGATGCAAGGTCACCCGGACGTAATCGATTATCTCAACACGTTGCTGACGGGCGAACTGGCGGCACGCGACCAATACTTCATCCATTCGCGGATGTACGAAGACTGGGGCTTGAGCAAGCTCTACGAGCGTATCAACCACGAGATGGAAGAAGAGGCACAGCACGCCGATGCCCTGATGCGCCGTATCCTCATGCTTGAAGGCACGCCGCGCATGCGTCCTGATGACCTCGATGTCGGTGCCACCGTGCCAGACATGATCGCTGCCGACCTGCGCCTGGAATACAAAGTGCGCGCCGCGCTGTGCAAGGGCATCGAGTTGTGCGAACTGCACAAAGACTATATCAGCCGCGACATCCTGCGCCTGCAACTGGCTGACACCGAAGAAGATCACACCTACTGGCTGGAAAAGCAGCAGGGTCTGATCAAGTCGATCGGCCTGGAGAATTACCTGCAATCGCAGATGTAATTTTCGTGAAACAAAAAAAAGCCCCGCCAGTGCGGGGCTTTTTGTCAGTGCTGTTCTTACGCGCGATCGCGCAACAACAGCGGCTTGAGGTAGTAGCCCGTGTAGGACTGCTTCATCTCGGCCACTTCTTCCGGTGTGCCACATCCAATGATCTGACCACCTTTGGAGCCTCCCTCCGGACCCAGGTCGACGATCCAGTCGGCAGTCTTGATCACGTCCAGGTTGTGCTCGATCACCACCACGGTGTTGCCATGGTCGCGCAGACGGTGCAGTACATCGAGCAACTGCTGGATGTCGGCAAAATGCAGGCCGGTGGTCGGTTCATCGAGGATGTACAGCGTTTTGCCGGTATCGCGCTTGGACAGTTCGCGCGACAGCTTAACCCGCTGCGCTTCACCGCCAGACAAGGTGGTCGCCGACTGCCCCAGCTTGATGTACGACAGGCCGACATCCATCAGGGTCTGTAGTTTGCGCGCCAGGGCCGGTACCGCATCGAAGAACACACGGGCTTCCTCGATGGTCATTTCCAGGACCTCGTGGATGTTCTTGCCCTTGTACTTGATCTCCAGGGTTTCGCGGTTATAGCGCTTGCTTTTGCACACATCGCAGGGCACGTAAATGTCGGGCAAAAAGTGCATCTCGACCTTGATCAGGCCGTCGCCCTGACAGGCCTCACAGCGTCCGCCCTTGACGTTGAAGGAGAAACGCCCCGGGCCGTAACCGCGGGAGCGGGACTCCGGCACGCCCGAGAACAGTTCACGAATCGGCGTGAACAAACCGGTGTAGGTCGCCGGGTTCGAGCGTGGCGTGCGGCCGATTGGGCTCTGGTCAATGTCAACCACCTTGTCCAGGTGCTGCAGGCCGTCACAGCTGTCGTGCGGTGCCGCTTCCAGCGTACTGGCGCCATTGAGGGCGGTCGCGCTGAGCGGGAACAGGGTGTTGTTGATCAGCGTTGACTTGCCCGAGCCTGAAACTCCGGTCACGCAGGTCAGCAGGCCGATCGGGATTTCCAGGTCGACATTCTGCAGATTGTTGCCACGTGCGCCTTTGAGCTTGAGTGAAAGCTTTTTGTTGCGCGGGGTGCGCTTGGCCGGTACGGCTATCTTGACGCGTCCCGACAGGTACTTGCCGGTGAGTGAGTCAGGATGGGCCATGACATCGGCCGGAGAGCCCTCTGCCACAATCCGGCCGCCGTGGACGCCGGCGCCTGGGCCGATATCCACTACATAGTCGGCCAGGCGAATGGCATCTTCGTCGTGCTCGACCACGATCACTGTGTTGCCGATATCGCGCAGGTGATTGAGGGTCGCCAGCAGTCGGTCATTGTCGCGCTGGTGCAGGCCGATGGAAGGCTCGTCGAGGATGTACATCACCCCGACAAGGCCCGCGCCGATCTGGCTGGCCAGGCGGATACGCTGTGCTTCACCACCGGACAGGGTATCGGCGCTGCGGTCCAGGGTCAGGTAGTCGAGACCGACGTTGACCAGGAACTGCAGGCGCTCACAGATTTCCTTGAGGATCTTGTCGGCGATCTCGCCACGGCGACCGGTCAGCTTCAGGCCGCCGAAGTAGTCGCTGGCATCGCCGATAGGCAGCCCGGTGACTGCTGGCAGGGTCTTTTCACCCACCCAGACGTGTCGTGCTTCACGACGAAGGCGCGTGCCTCGACAATCGGGGCAGGGTTGCGTGCTGAGGAACTTGGCCAGTTCTTCGCGTACGGTGGCCGATTCGGTCTCGCGATAGCGGCGCTCCAGGTTAGGCACGATGCCTTCGAACGGGTGCGAGCGCTTGACGATGTCGCCACGGTCATTGAGGTACTTGAAGTCGACGTTCTGCTTGCCGCTGCCGTGCAGGATAACTTTCTGCTGTTCGGCCGGCAGTTCGCCAAAGGGCACTTCGAGACTGAAGTCAAAGTGCGTGGCCAGCGAACCCAGCATCTGGAAGTAATAAACGTTGCGCCGGTCCCAGCCACGTATCGCGCCTTCGGCCAGGGTCAGTTCGTTATTGACCAGTCGCTTGGTGTCAAAGAATTGCTTGACCCCCAGGCCATCGCAGGTCGGACAGGCGCCTGCCGGGTTGTTGAACGAAAACAGCTTGGGCTCGAGCTCGCTGATGGCATGGCCGCAGACCGGGCAGGCAAAGCGGGCCGAGAAGATCATCTCTTCAAACGGCTCGTCATCCATCGAGGCAACCAGGGCAATACCATCAGCGAGCTTCAGTGCGGTTTCAAAGGACTCGGCCAGGCGTTGCTGCAGATCTTCACGCACCTTGAAGCGATCGACCACTACGTCGATGGTGTGCTTTTTCTGCTTATCCAGTTTCGGCAGCTCATCGAGTTCGTACAGCTTGCCGTTGATCCGGGCGCGCACAAAACCCTGGGCGCGCAGTTCATCGAACACGGCCAGGTGTTCACCCTTGCGCTCGCGAATGACCGGGGCCAGGAGCATCAGCTTGCTGCCTTCAGGCTGGGCCAGCACCAGGTCGACCATCTGGCTGACAGTCTGGGCTTCGAGCGGAATGTCGTGATCCGGGCAGCGTGGAGTGCCGACGCGGGCATAGAGCAGGCGCAGGTAGTCGTAGATTTCGGTAATGGTGCCCACGGTGGAGCGGGGGTTGTGCGAAGTCGATTTCTGTTCGATGGAAATGGCCGGTGACAGGCCCTCGATGGTGTCGACATCGGGCTTTTCCATCATCGACAGGAACTGCCGGGCATAGGCCGACAGCGATTCGACGTAGCGACGCTGGCCTTCTGCATAGAGGGTGTCGAAGGCCAATGACGACTTGCCGGAACCGGACAGGCCGGTAATGACGATCAGCTTGTCCCGGGGCAGGGTCAGGTCAATGTTCTTCAGGTTGTGGGTTCTTGCCCCACGAATCAGGATCTTGTCCACTGCGGCCTCGCTCGGCGGGCATAAACAGTTGAGTATACGGCGCCCTGCCATTACGCGGCAAAGCGTCGCGTATATGCCGTTAAGCGATGGGACTGGTAGAATCGCCGCCGGTTCACACGAGGTTTATCCATGCACGATACCCACAGCGAACGCATGAGTGGCAGCGAAACCCGCGCCGCAAGCGGCCTGGCCATGGTGTTCGCCTTCCGCATGCTGGGCATGTTCATGGTCCTGCCGGTGCTGGCGACCTATGGCATGGACCTGGCTGGTGCTACGCCGGCGCTCATCGGCCTGGCCATTGGCGCCTATGGTCTGACCCAGGCATTCCTGCAGATTCCATTTGGGGTCATTTCCGACCGGATAGGGCGGCGCCCGGTGATCTACCTGGGCCTGGTCATCTTTGCCCTGGGCAGTGTGCTCGCGGCTCAGGCCGACTCGATCTGGGGGGTGATTGCCGGACGTATCCTGCAGGGCGCTGGCGCGATTTCCGCTGCGGTAATGGCGTTGCTGTCGGACCTTACCCGGGAGCAGCATCGGACCAAGGCCATGGCCATGATCGGCATGAGCATCGGCTTGTCCTTTGCGGTGGCCATGGTGGTCGGGCCATTGCTCACCCGTGCTTTCGGGCTCTCGGGACTGTTTCTGGCTACCGCCGCGCTGGCGCTGGTGGGTATCGCTATCATTGCATTCGTGGTGCCGGCGTCACATGGAGCCCTTCAGCACCGTGAGTCGGGTGTCGCCAAGCAGGCGCTGGGCCCTACCTTGCGTCATCCAGACCTGCTGCGCCTGGATGTGGGTATCTTCGTCCTGCACGCCATCCTGATGGCCAGCTTCGTTGCCTTGCCTCTGGCGCTCGTGGAGCGGGGTGGCTTGCCCAAGGAAGAGCATTGGTGGGTGTACCTGACCGCTTTGCTGGTCTCATTTTTTGCAATGATCCCGTTCATTATCTATGGCGAGAAAAAGCGCAAGATGAAACGCGTCCTGCTGGGCGCGGTCAGTGTGTTGATGCTCACCGAGCTGTTCTTCTGGCTGTCAGCAGACAACTTGCACGAACTGGTGATCGGCACCGTGATATTCTTTACTGCCTTCAACCTGCTGGAGGCATCCTTGCCTTCGCTGGTGAGCAAGGTGTCGCCCGCCGGCGGCAAGGGCACGGCAATGGGGGTGTACTCCACCAGCCAGTTCCTTGGTGCCGCGCTGGGAGGAATTCTCGGTGGCTGGTTGTTCCAGCACGGAGGCCTGAGCACGGTGTTCCTGGGCTGCGCAGCCTTGTGTGCACTGTGGTGGATCGTGGCCCTGAGCATGCGTGAACCGCCGTACGTGACCAGCCTGCGCTTGCCGTTGTCGGCCGAGGCGGTCCGCGAAGCGGGACTGACCGAGCGGCTACTGGCCGTGCCGGGTGTAACCGACGCAGTGGTGGTGGCCGATGAAGCCGCCATCTATATCAAACTTGATACACAAATTTTGGATCGCACGACCCTGGAGCGCCTGGTAAACCCGGCCTCCGAAGCGTGCGAAGCCTAGGAGAACGTTATGGCCCGTGGGGTTAACAAAGTCATTCTGGTCGGTACCTGCGGTCAGGATCCCGAAGTCCGCTACCTGCCCAACGGTAACGCCGTGACCAACCTGAGCCTGGCCACCAGCGAGCAGTGGACCGACAAGCAGACCGGCCAGAAGGTCGAGCGCACCGAGTGGCACCGTGTTTCGATGTTCGGCAAGGTTGCCGAGATCGCCGGTGAGTACCTGCGCAAAGGTTCGCAGGTCTACATCGAAGGCAAGCTGCAAACCCGCGAGTGGGAAAAAGACGGCATCAAGCGTTATACCACCGAGATCATCGTCGACATGCAGGGCACCATGCAGCTGCTCGGCGGTCGTCCGCAAAACCAGGACGGTTCCCAGCAGCAGGGTGGCGGCAACTACAACCAGGCGCCGCGTCAGCAGGCTCCTCGTCCACAACAGTCGGCGCCCCAGCAGCGTCCTGCGCCTCAGCAGGCCGCACCGCAACCAGCTGCTGATTTCGACAGCTTTGATGACGATATCCCGTTCTGATCAGTTGCCCGATCCTGTTGTACCCAAAGCCCGTGGCCTTGCGCCACGGGCTTTTTTTTGGAGCATTAAAATCCATTATTTTGCGTGGAGAAGTTTTTATTCTTCGTGGGGGATTTCTGAAGTTGTTTGTTTGGTCTTTTTTCGCCATCGTCATTGCTTAGTATTCACTTTTCAATGGAGTGGATCATGCAAGCAAGTAATGAGGAACAGAAACAGAATCTAATACAGTTGGCGCTTACTGCCGAAGATTTTCATGTCGCTGGATTCTCCAAAAAGTACGCAGCTTATCTCGATGGTCAAGCGGGTGGCGGTGTCTACAATGGCGGACTGCTGCTGATAGTCGGCTTCATAATAGGTGCGGTTGGGGTCGCTACGCTAATTTTGGGCCCATCTACCATCTATTACGACAGGCTGTCAGGCCCACCTTGCTTCAGTACATCCAGATGTACCCAGGTCCCATCACAACGGTAGGGGGCATCTGTATCGCATTGGGGAACAGTCTGCGCGTCAGTAAACCGATGAGCCGTGAAGTTTTCCTGCTGGCTCACTACAGATTCGTCAAGGAAGATGGCAGTGATTGCAGTAACGAAATTCAGGTCCATCATTTGGCAGATGACAATTTTATTGTCTCTGGGGATCGGTAGTTAATTTCAACTAAGCCTGGCATTGCTACCGTTGCCAGGCTTGTTTTATTTCACGACGTCAACTTATTGGTTCAGTTGATCAATTGCCGCCTGGGCAAATTGGCCATCCAGCTCAGGTGTTGCACCGCTGATACCAATACCGCCGATGTGCATGCCACTTTTGGACATGACCGGCAATCCACCTTCCAGTAACAGAAAGCCCGGGATAGCGGTGTAGGGATTGGCCGGCATTGCGGCACTTCGCTCTGCCAGCACCTTGGTCGAGACCGGGAATTGCGCGGAGGTCGATGCCTTGAGCCGGGACACCTCGATACTGCCGACGCTGGTGTTGTCCATGCGATGGAAGTGCTTGAGGTTGCCATGGTTGTCGACAATGCTGATAACGATCGAGAAGCCTTTCTCCTGGGCTGCCCGCGCTGCGGCGTCGACCATCGTTTGCGCCATCGTCGCTGTAATGGAAGGCGGCGAGGCCTGTGCGGGGCCTGCGAGCATCAGTGGTGCAATCACTGCAAAGAGCGCTGCGACCTTACGGGCTGTTTTCATAGTGTGTTGCTGTCCTTGATTACGTTTTGGCCAACGTAGCAGGGCGTTTCGCAGAGATAAGTAGTCCTACTCCCTCGTGTGGTGTCAGAACTTTCTGGTTGTCTCCACGCCCTCTCCTGAATTCTTGACTAGAGTATCAACTGGTGACGGCTGTAAATGTCACCACCGTGATCGTTCAAGAGACGCCGGCAACGTCCCGCGCGTCCACCACCTGATCAGGAGTGCACGATGGATCTCAACCGTCGGCAGTTCTTCAAGGTCGCCGCAATCGGCCTTGGAGGCTCGAGCCTGGCTGCGTTGGGCATGGCCCCGACAGCGGCCTTCGCCGAGCAGGTGCGTCACTTCAAGCTGGCGCATACCAAAGAAACCCGCAACACCTGTCCGTATTGCTCGGTGGGTTGTGGCTTGATCATGTACAGCCAGGGTGATGCGGCCAAGAACGTCGCCCAGAACATCATCCACATCGAGGGTGATGCCGACCATCCGGTGAACCGCGGCACCCTGTGCCCCAAAGGCGCCGGCCTGCTCGACTTTATCCACAGCCCCAACCGCCTGCAGTACCCGCAAGTACGTAAAGCGGGGAGCAAGGAGTGGACGAGGATCTCCTGGGATGAAGCACTGGACCGTATCGCCGAGCTGATGAAGGCCGACCGCGACGCCAACTTCATCGAGAAAAACGCCCAGGGCCAGACGGTCAACCGCTGGCTGAGCGTGGGCTTCCTGGCCGCTTCGGCGTCCTCGAACGAAGCCGGCTACATGACCCACAAGGTCATCCGCAGTCTTGGCATGCTGGGGTTCGACAACCAGGCACGTGTCTGACATGGCCCGACGGTGGCAAGTCTTGCCCCGACGTACGGCCGTGGAGCCATGACCAACCACTGGACTGATATCGCCAACGCGAATCTGATCCTGGTGATGGGTGGCAACGCTGCAGAAGCCCATCCATGTGGCTTCAAATGGGTAACCGAGGCCAAGGCCCATAACAAGGCCCGCCTGATCGTGGTCGACCCGCGTTTTACCCGAACCGCTTCGGTAGCCGATTATTACGCGCCGATCCGTACCGGCACGGATATCGCCTTCATGGGTGGGTTGATCAACTACCTGATCAGCAATGACAAGATCCAGCACGAGTACGTGCACAACTACACCGACGTGTCGTTCATCGTCAAAGCAGGCTTCACTTTCGAGGACGGTTTGTTCAGTGGCTATGACGCCGACAAGCGCAGCTACACCGACAAGTCCGGATGGAGCTACGAAATTGGTGAAGACGGTTTTGCCAAGGTAGACCCTACCCTGCAAGACCCGCGCTGCGTGTTCCAACTGATGAAGCAGCACTACAGCCGGTACACCCCGGAACTGGCCAGCCAGATCTGTGGCATGCCGGTGGACAGCATGCGCAAGATCTGGGAAGAGATCGCCACCTGCTCGCAACCGGGCAAGACCATGACGATCCTCTATGCCCTGGGCTGGACCCAGCATTCGATCGGCTCGCAGATCATCCGCAGTGCAGCCATGGTGCAGTTGCTGCTGGGCAACGTCGGCATGCCGGGCGGCGGGGTCAACGCCTTGCGCGGTCACTCCAATATCCAGGGGCTGACCGATCTTGGGCTGTTGTCCAACTTGCTGCCGGGCTACCTGACTTTGCCGTCGGATGCCGAACAGGACTACAACGCCTACATTGCCAAGCGCGCGTCCAAGCCGTTGCGACCGGGTCAGATGTCCTACTGGCAGAACTACGGCAAGTTCCATGTCAGCCTGATGAAGGCCTGGTATGGCGCCAACGCCACGGCCGAGAACAACTGGGGCTATGACTACCTGCCCAAGCTGGATATTCCTGGATACGACGTGTTGAAGATGTTCGACATGATGGCCAAGGAGCAGGTCAACGGTTACTTCTGCCAGGGCTTCAACCCGATTGCCGCCTTACCGGACAAAAACCGTGTCACTGCCGCATTGAGCAAGCTCAAGTGGTTGGTAGTCATGGATCCGCTGGCCACCGAGACCTCGGAGTTCTGGCGTAATGCCGGGCCGTACAACGATGTCGATTCGGCGAATGTGCAAACGGAAGTGTTCCGCCTGCCGACCACCTGTTTTGCCGAGGAAGACGGCTCGCTGGTCAATAGCAGCCGCTGGTTGCAGTGGCACTGGAAGGGCGCCGAAGGACCGGGCCAGGCCCGGACCGACGTGTGGATCATGAGTGCGCTGTTCCTGCGCCTGCGCGAACGCTACCAGAAGGAAGGCGGGGCCTGGGCGGAGTCGATCCTCAAGCTCAACTGGCCGTACAAGGTTGCCCACGAACCGTCACCGGAAGAGATTGCCAAGGAGTTCAACGGCTACGCCGTGGCCGATGTCACCGATGCCACTGGCGCGACCCTAAAGGCCGGGCAGCAACTGGCCGGCTTCGCCCAGCTCAAGGACGATGGCAGTACCGCGTCCGGATGCTGGATCTTCTGTGGCAGCTGGACCGAGCAGGGCAACCAGATGGCCCGGCGCGACAATGCCGACCCGTTCGGCATGAAGCAGAACCTGGGCTGGGCCTGGGCATGGCCCGCGAATCGGAGAATTCTCTACAACCGGGCGTCGGCCGATGTGCAGGGCAAGCCCTGGTCGCCGAACAAGCGCCTGGTGTGGTGGAACGGCAAGGCCTGGGGTGGCACCGACGTGCCGGACTACAAAGCGGATGTGCCGCCGGAAGCGGGCATGAACCCGTTCATCATGAACCCCGAAGGCGTGGCGCGTTTCTTTGCCCTGGACAAGATGACCGAAGGGCCATTCCCGGAGCATTACGAGCCGTTTGAAACACCTATCGGGGTCAACCCGTTGCACCCCAACAACAAGAAGGCGACCAGCAACCCGGCGGGCCGGGTATTCGATTCGGTCTGGGATTCCCTGGGGCAAGCCAAGGACTTCCCGTACGCCGCTACCACGTACCGATTGACCGAACACTTCCACTTCTGGACCAAGCACTGTCCGATCAACGCCGTGACCCAGCCGGAGCAGTTCGTCGAAATCGGCGAGGTACTGGCCAAGGAGAAGGGCATCGCCGCAGGTGACCGGGTGCGCGTCACCTGCAAGCGTGGGCATATCGAGGCTGTGGCGGTGGTGACCAAGCGGATTCGGCCGCTGCAGGTCAACAACCAGACCGTGCACCAGATCGGCATTCCGCTGCACTGGGGGTTTACCGGGGTGACGCGACACGGCTACCTGACCAACACCCTGGTGCCGTTCCTCGGTGACGGTAATACCCAGACGCCGGAATCGAAGTCGTTCTTGGTCAACGTGGAGAAAATCTGATGGCCAGCCAAGACATCATTGCCCGTTCGGCCACCACCACACCGCCGCCCTCGATCCGCCAGCAGGAAGAGGTTGCGAAGCTGATCGACACCACCAAGTGCATTGGCTGCAAGGCGTGCCAGGTGGCCTGTTCGGAGTGGAACGAGCTGCGTGACGAGGTAGGGCACAGCTATGGCACCTACGACAATCCCCATGACCTGAGCGCTGAAACCTGGACCTTGATGCGCTTTACCGAGCATGAGACCGACGACGGCAACCTGGAGTGGCTGATCCGCAAGGATGGCTGCATGCACTGCGCCGATCCAGGCTGCCTGAAGGCCTGCCCCAGCCCCGGGGCAATCATCAAGCACGCCAACGGTATTGTCGATTTCAACCAGGACCACTGCATCGGTTGCGGCTATTGCATCACTGGCTGCCCGTTCAACATCCCGCGGATTTCGCAGAAGGACCACAAGGCCTACAAGTGTACCTTGTGCTCCGACCGCGTCGCCGTGGGGCTGGAGCCGGCTTGCGTGAAGACCTGCCCGACAGGGGCGATCGTGTTCGGCAGCAAGGAGGACATGAAGGAGCATGCTGCCGAGCGCATCGTCGACCTCAAGTCGCGTGGCTTCGACAACGCCGGCTTGTACGACCCCGATGGGGTCGGTGGCACCCATGTGATGTACGTGTTGCACCACGCCGACTCACCGAAACTGTACGCCGGCCTGCCGGACCAGCCGGTGATCAGCCCGTTGGTGGGGTTGTGGAAAGGGGTGAGCAAGCCGCTGGCGCTGCTGGCCATGGGCGCGGCGGTGCTGGCCGGGTTCTTCCACTACGTGCGGATCGGCCCGCAACGGGTGGAAGAGGATGAACACCCCATCCCGCCGGATTCCAGCGTGCATGTGGTTGACCCGGCGGTGCATGTGTTCGACCCGAACAAGCCTGGTGCGCAAGGGGAGGAACGACCATGAGCGACAAACCCATCCTGCGCTACAACGCCAACGAACGGACCAATCACTGGATCGTCGCGATCTTGTTCATTTTCGCCGGACTGTCGGGGCTGGCGCTGTTTCATCCGGCGCTATTCTGGCTCAGTCACCTGTTCGGTGGCGGGCCCTGGACGCGAATCCTGCATCCGTTCCTGGGTGTGGCCATGTTCGTGTTTTTCCTGGGCCTGGTGTTTCGCTTCTGGCGCGCCAACTTCATCAGCGGCAACGACCGCTTGTGGTTGCGGCGCATTGATCGTGTGATGCGTAACGAAGAGGAGGGCGTACCGCCAATCGGCAAGTACAACCCGGGTCAGAAGCTGCTGTTCTGGACCTTGCTGATCTGCATGTTGATTCTGTTGTTGAGCGGCATCGTGATCTGGCGCGCGTGGTTCAGCCAGTACTTCGACATCGGTGCGATTCGCCTGGCGACCTTGCTGCATGCACTGGCGGCGTTCGTGCTGGTGCTGAGCATCATCGTGCACATTTATGCCGGGATCTGGATCAAAGGTTCGGTCAGCGCGATGTTGCACGGCTGGGTCAGTCGCGCCTGGGCGAAAAAACACCATGAGCTCTGGTATCGGGAAGTGACCCGCGAGGATCCGCCGGATCCGCGGACCAGCAAAAAAGGATGACCCCTTGAGTACCATTCTGGAACCTGGGCAAATTGAAGCGGCGGCCAGCGCGCCGCCGTTTCTCTACCTGCCACCTGCAAACCTGTTCGCGTTGCGCGCCGAACGCCTGGATGCCTTGGTCCAAGGCAACGCACTGGGCGACTACCTGCAACTGATCGCCAGCCTTTGCCGCGTTCAGCAAGACCTGCTCGACAACCCACCTTTGCCCACGCCGCAGTACAGCGAGCGCCAGCGCTTATGCCTGGAGCACGGCCTGCCGCCATTGGCTGCCGACAGCCTGGTACGCGAAGGGCATTGGCTGGCGTATCTGAACGCCTTGCTTGAACGGTACCCGATGCCGGCTGCCGCGCAGCTGATAGCCGCTATCAACACCCTGCGCGAAGCCCGTGACGAGCAGCGCAAACTCTGGGGCATCGCCTTGTTGACCGGGCAATACAGCGCAGTGCCAGCGGCGCTGGTGCCGTTCTTGGGCGCAGCCCTGCAAGCGGCCTGGAACCATTGGCTGCTGAACTTGCCTGGCACCGAACTCAAGCCGGGCGACAGCCTCTGCCAGTGCCCGGCTTGTGGATCGCCGGCCATGGCCGGGGTAATCCGCCACCGTGGCAAGCACAATGGCCTGCGCTACCTGGTGTGTTCGCTGTGTGCCTGCGAGTGGCATGTGGTACGGGTCAAGTGCGTGTATTGCGAGCAGAGCAAGGGGCTTGAATACTTCAACCTGGAGGATGATCGCTACGCTGCTGGCAAGGCCCCCCTGCGTGCCGAATGCTGTCCGGGCTGCAAACGCTACCTCAAGCAGATCTACCTGGAAAACGACGCCGCGGCGGAAGCGCTGTCGGCGGACCTCGCCAGCCTGGCCCTGGACATACGCCTGGACGAGGAGGGCTATCAACGGCTGGCGCCGAACCTGATGCTGGCGCCGGGAGGGGAGTGAGGCAAGCGTCTACACTCATCGCGGGGCAAGCCCGCTCCTACGGTAGGAGCGGGCTTGCCCCGCGATAGACATACCCAGCCAAAGTCTCGTTGAAGGTAGTCCTCCGAATGCCCTCCAATCTCGCCACGTTTCCCGCCCGTCTGCCCTCCATCGACACCTTGCTGCAACACCCCGCCAGCCAGTCGTTGATTGATCGCTACGGTCGTGATGCTGTGCTGGCTACCTTGCGCCAGTTGCTCGATGACCTGCGCGAACCTACCCGTCTGGGACAACTGGATGCCGCCGAACTGGCCATTCCCGTGTTGGCAGGTCGCGCCGGCGAACGCCTGGCGAGCCAGCACCGCAGCCAGGTGCGACGGGTGTTCAACCTTACCGGTACGGTCCTGCACACCAACCTGGGCCGGGCGCTCCTGCCCGAAGAGGCCATCGAGGCCGTGCAGATGGCCGCCCGTTATCCACTGAATCTCGAGTTCGACCTGGCGACCGGTAAGCGTGGCGATCGCGACGACCTCATCGAGGGTTTGATCCGCGAACTGACCGGCGCCGAGGCCGTCACCGTGGTCAATAACAACGCAGCAGCCGTGCTGCTGGCGCTCAATAGCCTGGGGGCACGCAAGGAAGGCATCATTTCTCGCGGCGAGTTGATCGAGATCGGTGGCGCCTTCCGTATTCCCGACATCATGGCCCGGGCCGGGGTAAAGCTGCACGAAGTCGGTACCACCAACCGCACTCATGCCCGCGACTATGAAGCAGCCATTGGCCCGCGCAGTGGCTTGTTGATGCGGGTGCATTGCAGCAACTACAGCATCCAGGGCTTTACCACGCAGGTACCGACTGCCGCACTTGCGCAACTGGCTCACCAGCACGGATTGCCGTTGCTCGAAGACCTGGGCAGTGGCAGCCTGCTCGACCTCACCCGTTGGGGCTTGCCGGCCGAGCCCACGGTACGCCAGGCCCTGGCCGACGGCGCCGATATCGTTACCTTCAGCGGCGACAAACTGCTCGGCGGTCCTCAGGCCGGGATCATTGTGGGCCGCAAGGAACTGATTGCCCGCATCAAGAAAAACCCGCTCAAGCGTGCCCTGCGCGTCGACAAGATGACCCTCGCCGCGCTGGAGGCGGTGCTGGGCCTATACCGCAATCCTGACCTGCTGGCTGAGCGTCTGCCCAGCCTGCGCCTGCTGACCCGTCCCCAGAGCGAAATTCTCGCCCAGGCCGAGCGCCTTGCACCTGTGCTGGCGCAACAGTTGGGTCAGCAATGGCAGGTCATGGCGGTGCCGGCCTTGAGTATGATCGGGAGCGGCAGTCAGCCGGTCGCACGCCTGCCCAGCGCCGCGCTGTGCTTGCGCCCGCAGGTGTCCCGGCGCTTGCGCGGTCGCTGCTTGCAGGGCCTGGAGCAAACCTTGCGAATGCTGCCGATTCCGGTGCTCGGACGTATCGATGACGATGCGTTGTGGCTCGACGTGCGCCAACTCGATGACGAGCCGGGTTGGCTGGCGCAGTTGCCCACATTGCAATGGACGGAGGTTTCCGGGTGATCGTTGGCACTGCCGGGCACATCGACCACGGCAAGACGTCCTTGCTCGAAGCCCTGACCGGCCAGGCTGGGGATCATCGCCGTGAGGAGCGCGAGCGGGGCATGACCATCGACCTGGGCTACCGCTACGCGTCGCTCGAGTCCGGCGCACCGTTGACCGGCTTTATCGATGTGCCGGGGCATGAGCGATTCATCCACAACATGCTCGCTGGCGCCCAGGGAATTGACCTGGTGCTGCTGGTGGTGGCCGCCGATGACGGGGTGATGCCGCAGACCCGCGAGCACCTGGCCATTGTCGAACTGCTGGGCATACCCAGGGCGTTGGTCGCGATCAGCAAATGCGACCGGGTCGAGCCCCAGCGGATCAAGGAGGTCCAGGCGCAGGTCGGTGTCTTGCTCACCGCCGGGCCTTATGCCGGTGCGGCACAGTTTGCGCTGTCCAGCATGACCGGCGAGGGCGTCGATGCCCTGCGCCTGGCGTTGCTCAAGGCCCAGGGAGAAGTATGTGAGCGGGGGCGGCGGGGTGGCTTTCGCCTGGCCATCGACCGCGCCTTTGCCGTGGCCGGGGCTGGCATCGTGGTCACCGGTACGGCGCTGGCAGGGCAAGTGCAATTGGGCGATACCTTGGCATTGGGCAAGGCCGGCAAGCCGGTACGGGTGCGCGGACTGCATGCCCAGAACCAGGCAGTGAGCGAAGCCTGGGCCGGGCAACGGGTAGCGCTCAACATCAGCGCCGAACGCCTGGCCCTCGAGCATGTTCACCGGGGTGACTGGCTGCTTGCCGAATGGCTATACGGGCCGACCCAGCGCGTGGACATCGAAATGCGGCTGCTACCGGGTGAAATCCGCAGCTTCACGCACTTCAGTCCGGTACATGTGCATTTGGGCACCCAGGACGTCACCGCTCGGGTGGCTCTGTTGCAAGGCGAGCAACTGCTGCCTGGCGGGCGCATGTTTGCCCAGTTGCAGCTCAACGCGCCGTTGCAGGCAGTGCATGGCGATCGCTTGGTGCTGCGTGACCACAGCGCGCAACGAACCCTCGGCGGTGGCAAGGTCCTTGATCCTTTCGCCCCGGCGCGCCAGCGTCGTAGTGATGCTCGGTTGGCGCAGTTGCGGGCATTGGCCTGCGTCGACAGCTTGGAGCAGGCCCTGCCGGCACTGCTGGCCAACGATGAAGCGGGGCTCGATCCGCAGCACCTGGAGCGGCAGTTCAACCGCCTGCGCAGTAGCTGGAAATTGCCGCCAGAGGTGCAGGTCATCGCCACCCGCCAGGGGCCGCTGCTGTTTACCCAGCTGCGCTGGCAGTCGCTGAAGCGGGCGGTGCTGGAGCAACTGGCGCTGTTTCATGAACAGGAGCCCGACCAGCTTGGCCCTGATCGTGACCGTCTACGTCGCTTTGTCGCGCTGCCGTTGGAGCGACCGACCTTCATCAGTTTGCTCGACGAGTTGCTTGCTGGCGGTGCGATCATTGGCAATGGGCCCTGGCTGCACCTGCCCGAGCACCAGGTGCGCCTGAGCGATACCGATACCCTGCTGTGGCAACGACTGCAGCCGCTGCTCGAACAAGGGCAGTTCGACCCACCGTGGGTACGCGACCTGGCCAAGGCGCTAGCAGTGGATGAACCCGAAGTTCGCATGTTGCTGCGCAAGCTGGCGCGTTTGGGGCAAGTCCACCAGGTGGTGCGCGATCTGTTCTATCCTGAGGCCACTATCCGACAAATGGCGTCTATGCTCTTGCAACTGGCCAGCGACGATCCGGTGGTACAGGTGACGGCCTTTCGCGACGTGTTGGGTATCGGCCGCAAGCGCAGTATTCAGGTGCTGGAGTATTTTGATCGTATCGGCCTGACGCGCCGGCTGGGTGATCGGCGTCAGGTTCGTGCGGACAATGCCCTGGCACAATCGCCAGGACACTGAGTTCAAGGAAGGCAATCGCGCCCGGTGGCGCGGCCGGGCTTCAAACCCGGTTGGGGACGGCAGCCGTTCCCGGGCAGGTTCGACTCCCGCTGCCTTCCGCCATTTTTCCCTCGGCAACGTGCGATTCGAGACGGATGGATCACCTGCCGTCGAGGACGAACTCTGCAACGGTCTGCGCCACCTGGTCGGCTACCCCGGGCGTTTCACGCAAATGTGCCGCAATGCCGTGATCGCAGTCCGAGAGCAACAGACACTCCAGATGCGGAGGGGGGACCGATTTGAGCAACGCACGGGTGACCTCTTCCGGAATCGGGCTATAGCGCTGTGCGCCCGCCAGCCACAGCGTCCCGGCCGACGTCCCGGCACCTTGGCCGTGGACCTGGGAGTTGAGCCCGTCATACTCGCCCATCACCAACAGCACACGCCCCGGGAACTGACGCAGGAATTCAAAGCTGTCGCAGTCCAGAAATCCGTAGGGCTTGCTGATCGCGGCCTTGAAGGCCGGGCCAAAGGGCGCATCGTGAGCGTTGTCCGGATACACGGCAGGACAGATGAGGATCAACTTATCCACAGCCGGCTGTTGCGCTGCCAGTTTCAAGGCAATGGAGGCCCCCAGGCTGTGGCCGACCACGGTCTGGCAGCGGGGTGCAATGTGCCGGTGAAAGCGCAAGGCCTCCTCGCGGTTGGTGCCCAGCGAAGGCTCGAACGCACCCGGCTCGCTGGCAAGGCTGTGCCCCGACAGATTGGCGGTCAGCGAACCGATACCCAGCGCTTGTAGCCGGTAGAGCAAGGGATTGAGGCGGGTGAAGTCCGAGCGAGCTCCACCGACGACGAACAGCGGCGGCGCCCGCTCCACGTCGGGGAGCAGCAGCCGGGCCTGTTGCTGATAGGTGTCGAAGGACTCGGTGATGAAGTGCTCTGTCCCGGGACTGGGTTCATCGTATTGCCAGGTAGAGCGTATCGTTGACATCGTGTCGAGTTGCATGGAAACCGCCTCGTTGAACTGAAGATGCAGCCAATTGCCAAGTGGGTCGCCGGTATCGAGCCATGGCGTGATCAGTCTAGGACCGAAATGCCCCGGATATCGAATGCATTGAACTCAATGCACACACCATAGTGTTGTAAAGGGCCAGCGTTAGACTTTCCCAGCCGGAAAACGCAAAATGTGCCATTGCCCTCAATTATCTGACCGGACCTGCTGACTCTATGCGAATGCGCCTGATGCTGTTGGGTGGTGGAAATGCCCTTGGGCAAGCGCTGATTCGACTCGGGGCCGAGGAAGATATCGGCTTTCTGGCGCCGCGCCCGCCCGACCAGGGATGGGACCCGGCCAGCCTGACCCAGTTGCTGGACGACACCCGCCCCGACGCCCTGGTGAACCTGGCCTATTACTTCGACTGGTTCCAGGCAGAGTCGGTCAGCGAACAACGCCTGGCGCTGCAGGAGCGCTCGGTGGAGCGCCTGGCCGAGCTGTGTCAGCACCACAACATCATTCTGGTGCAGCCGTCGAGCTACCGGGTATTCGATGGCTCGCGCGCCACGGCGTACAGCGAAAAAGACGAACCCGTACCCCTGGGCCTGCGCGGCCAGGCGCTGTGGCGGATCGAGCAGAGCGTTCGTGCGACGTGTCCGCAGCACGTACTGCTGCGCTTTGGCTGGCTGCTCGACGAGAGCATCGATGGCGTGCTCGGACGCTTCCTGACCCGCGCCGAGCAACCCCAGGAGCTACTGCTGGCCGACGACCGTCGCGGCAATCCGACCCCGGTGGACGACGCTGCGCGCGTGATTCTTTCGGTGCTCAAGCAGCTCGATTGTGCCGCGCCGCTGTGGGGTACCTACCATTACGCCGGCAACGAGGCCACTACGCCGCTGGGGCTGGGGCAGGCGATCCTCAGCGAGGCGTCGCAGTTGCACAAACTGGCCGTCACCGAGCCAACCGCGCAGGCCCATGCCGCGCGGCCTGATGCCAGCGAAGAGCCGCAGCATGCGGTGCTGGCCTGCAAGAAAATCCTGCATACTTTCGGTATCAAGCCACGCGCCTGGCGCGCCGGTTTGCCGCCCCTACTGGATCGATTCTACCGCCATGGCTGATGCCCCCATTCTGATCACCGGTGGTGCCGGTTTCATTGGCTCTCACCTGAGCGACGCGTTGCTGGGAAAAGGCTACGCGGTGCGCATCCTCGATGATCTGTCCACCGGCAAGCCTGCCAACCTGCAACTGGGTAACCCACGCCTTGAACTGATCGAAGGCGATGTGGCCGATGCCGCGCTGGTCAAGCGCGTAGCGGCAGGTTGCCAGGCGGTTGTTCACCTGGCGGCGGTGGCCTCGGTGCAAGCGTCGGTCGAAGATCCGGTGAAAACCCACCAGAGCAACTTCATCGGTACCTTGAATGTCTGCGAGGCCATGCGCATCAATGGCATCAAGCGGGTGCTGTTCGCCTCCAGCGCTGCGGTGTATGGCAACAATGGCGAAGGCCTGGCAATCGATGAAGACACGCCCAAGGCGCCGCTGACGCCCTATGCCGTGGACAAGCTTGCCAGCGAGCAATACCTGGACTTCTACCGCCGTGAGCACGGCCTGGAGCCGGTGGTGTTTCGCTTCTTCAATATCTTTGGCCCACGCCAGGACCCGTCATCGCCGTATTCGGGCGTGATCAGCATCTTCTGCGAGCGTGCCCTGGGCGGGCAGCCGATTACCCTCTTCGGTGATGGCGAGCAGACCCGCGACTTTGTCTACGTGGGGGATCTGATCAAGGTGATGGTTCAGGCGCTGGAGTTGCAGCAAGTGCAGGAAGGGGCCGTGAACATCGGCCTGAGCCAGGCCACGTCACTCAACCAGTTGCTGTCAGCGTTGAAGTCGATACTGGGCGATTTGCCGCCGATCAGCCATGGGCCTGCGCGGGCCGGGGATATCCGTCATTCGCGGGCCAACAACCAGCGTTTGCTGGCGCGGTTCGACTTTGCCGAGCCGACACCCTTTGCCCAAGGGCTGGCGCGGTTGTTGGGGCGTTGAATGCATCGCGGGGCAAGTCTGCTCCCACCTTACTGGTAGGAGCGGGCTTGCCCCGCGATTCACATTGAAGTCGACTCAGAACTTGTAACCCACACCCACCATGTAGACCCACGGATCGACATCGACGTCGACCTTGGTCTTGCCCACACCCAGGGCGCTCGGGCCGTCGATGGTGGCCTTGGTGTCGATGTCGATATACCAGACTGCAGCGTTGACCAGGATGTTGTCGGTGATCATGTAGTCCATGCCCAACTGGCCGGCCAGGCCAACCGAATCCTTGAGCTTCATGTTGCTGAAGCCCTGGGCCTTGCGGTTGCTGCTCAGGTCTTCGTCAAAGAACATGGTGTAGTTCAGACCGATACCGGCGTATGGCTGGAACTTCGAGGTAGGCTCCAGCGGGTAGTACTGCAGCGACAGGGTCGGTGGCAGTTGCTTGATGTCGCCAAGCTTGCCGTCCAGGCCTGCGCCCAGGCCCTTGACGCCAACTGTGTGCTGGAACGGGGTGGCAGCCAGCAGTTCCAGACCAATGTGGTCGGTCAGCATGTAGGCGAATGCCAGGCCCAGTTGGGTATCGCTGTCCAGGGTTGCCTTGGTGCCGGACATCTTGGTGCCGTCGAGCTTGATATCACCGCTGTTCTCGTTGGGAGCGGTGGTGATGGCGCCGGCACGCAGGATGAAGTCGCCAGCCTGGTGGGCGTGGGCAACAGGGGCTGCGAGCGCCAGGGCAATGAGCGAGGCGCTGAGCAAGGACTTGTTCATGGAAGCTCCCAAAGGACGTTTAGAATTGAATGGGTCCAATGGTAAAGAACCGCAGGAATGGCGATTTGACGTAGCTCAATGAAAGCGTCAACACCGTGCTGTGGGGCATTTACTCCAGTTCATAGGCGTAGATTTTCTCCGCGGCCATCTGGTAGCCAGCATCGGCCAATTCGCTGCTGGTGCTCTTCACCTGCATCCGCCCTTCGATCCAGTAGGGTTGATACAGGTCCTCTATGCGCACGCCCATCTCGCTGACGATATGCACTATCTGGTTCGACGGCGGCGGCGGCACGTGGATGCAGGCGCCGTAGTAGGGCACCAGGAGGAACTCGGTAGTGCGGCCTTCTTCGCTGACTTCCAGCGGTACGATATAGCCGGGCAGCTTCACCTGCTCCCCATCCAGGGCCTTGACCACCGGGGCGTTCGGCGATTGCTGGTGGGCGGGCGGCGCGGACTCGGCCGCCAGCGCATCGCCCAACTGCGAGAGGTCATGCATGGGCGCCATCTGCGGCTGGATCACCGGCGCACCGGTTGGAATCAGTTGCGACCATTCCAGGGTACGTGGCTCTTTGGCCCACAAGGGTGTGGCCACCAGCAGCAAAAGGGAAAGCAGTAAGCGTGGCATCGTGAGTCTCACAGGTGAATGGACAGGCCATCGGCCAACGACTGCCGGTAGGCACGCCAGGCCGGCACGCTGCCCATCAGCAGCGCGGCGCCCAGAATAACCCCCAGCAGGGCCCATTCGTGCGCGCTGGGCCAGGCCAGTGGCAGGAACAGCCCATAGTTGGCTTGCACATAGCCTTGGGCCAGAGCTATGCCCAGGTACAGCAAGCCCAGGCCGGCAGCGATTCCGGCTACCGCCAGTGCCAACGCCTCAAGCACCAGCAGCCCGGCAATATGCCACGGGCGGGCACCCACCGAACGCAGAATGGCCATTTCCCGGCGCCGCTCGTTCAGGCTGGTAAGAATCGCCGTGAGCATACCGATCAGGCCGGTCAGGACTACAAATAACGAGACCACGAACAGCGCCTGCTCTGCGGTGCCCATCAGGCTCCAGAGTTCCTGCAGGGCGACCCCGGGCAGGATCGCCAGCAGTGGCTCGTTGCGATATTCGTTGATCTCGCGCTGCAGGCTGAATGTGGCGATCTTGTTGTTCAGGCCCAGCATGAACGCGGTGATGGCAGCCGGTTCAAGGTCCATATTGCGCGCCTGCTCGGCGCTGATCTTGCCAGCACCACGGGCCGGTACTCCGTTGTGCCAGTCGATGTGGATCGCTTCCATGCCGCCCAGGCTGATGTGCAGGGTGCGGTCGACCGGAGTGCCGGTGCGTTGCAGTACGCCGACCACGGTGAACGGCTTGTCGTCGTGCTTGACCAGGCTGATGGCGGCCACTCCGTGGGCCAAAACCAGTTTGTCACCGAGCTGGTAGTGCAGCGCTTCGGCGACTTCGGCGCCCAGTACCACTTCGAAGGGGTCGGTCGCGAAGGCTCGGCCCTGGGCCAACTGCAGATTCTGCCTGCGGCCGTACTGGTAATGCTCGAAGTAACTGGCGGTGGTACCCATGACCCGGTAGCCGCGATGAGAGTCACCGAGCGAGACGGGAATGGCCCATTTCACGCGTTTGTCGTTGGCGTAGTGCTCGTAGCTGTCCCAACGAATGTTGTTGGTGGCATTGCCGATACGGAACACCGAATACAGCAGCAGATTCACGGATCCCGAACGGGCGCCAACGATCAGGTCGGTGCCGCTGATGGTGCTGGCAAAGCTGGCGCGGGCCTCGGTGCGTACGCGCTCCACGGCCAGCAGCAGGCACACCGAAAGAGCGATGGCGAAGGCGGTGAGGAAGGCGGTGAAGCGGCGGTTGGCGAGGCTCGCCAGGGCAAGATGAAGCAGGTACATCAGGCCTCCAGATCATTGGCCGCAACGGCCGCGCGGTTGAGTTCGGCCAGTGACAGCTGGCGATCGAACAGCGGGGCCAGGCTCTGGTCGTGACTGACGAACAGCAGGCTGGAACCCGCCTCCCGGCATTCGGTGAACAACAGGCGAATGAAGGCTTCACGGGTGTCGGCATCCAGGGCCGAGGTGGGCTCGTCGGCGATCACCAGCTCCGGTTGGCCGATCAGTGCACGGGCGGCGGCCACCCGTTGCTGCTGGCCGATAGACAGGCTGTCGGCGCGCCTAGCCAGCAGGGCCGGGTCTTTCAAGCCCAGATGGGAGAGGAGGGTGGCTGCGGCCTGGTCGATGCTGCCGTGGCGCTCACAGGCGCGTTGCGCACGGCTGCGGGAGAAGCGGCACGGCAGCTCGACGTTTTCCCGCACCGACAGAAACGGCAGCAGGTTGAACTGCTGGAAAATGTAGCCGGTGTGGTCAACCCGAAACCGATCGCGAGCGGCCAGCTTCAATTCGCCCAAGTCCTGGCCCAGCAGGCGGATCGTGCCGCGGTCGGGCTTTTGCACGCCGCCGAGCAACCCGAGCAGGGTAGTTTTACCGCTACCGCTCGGGCCTTTGAGAAACAGTGATTCACCGGCCTCGAGGCGTAGTGCGGGGATATCCAGAAGAGGGGCTTGGCCCGGCCAGGCAAAGCCCAGGTCGGTCAGTTCAATCAGTGCCTGGCTCATAAATGAACGCCCGGGTTACCCCGGGCGCTTCGCTGCAAAAGGGCTGTCAGAATGTGATCGAGGCGTTGGCCGGGGTCGCTTCGACACCCTGCTGGCCGTTGGGTCCGATCAGTTGTAGCTGAATTTTCTGGGTGGCGGGGAAGGCTTTGAACAGCGGGCTCAGGTCCAGGCCCGTGAGGTCGCCGGGCTTCTCGCAGTTGAGTTGGTAGTGCGCGTGGATCTCACTGTGACCGGCCTTGTGCGCCTCACCATCGTCGTCAACTGCCGGCCTGTCCCCGAACAAGGGGCTTTCCAGCGCCTGTTCGGATTCGCTGCAGTTGGCCGCCTTGGGCAGGGCAAACAACGCCAGGGGCTTTTCCAGTTGGGCGCGTGCGGCGGCAACCTTGGCCTTGTCGGCAGCGCTGCCGGCGGCGTGTTCAAAGCCGACCAGATTCATCGCCGGGCTTTGCAACTCAATCTCCAGTGTCTTGCCGTCGAGTACTGCATTGAGTCGGGCAACCCCGTGCTCATGCGCGGCGAGGCTGCCGTGGGCGTGATCATGGTCGTGATCGTGATCGTGGTCGTCATGGGCATGGGCAACGGCCAGGGGAAGTAAAGCGAACGGCAAGGCAAGCAGCAGACGAAGCATGGGCAAGACTCCACGAGAGCACGGGGTTGATTTTGTGATGTTATAACAACTTGTTCCGTGGATGCCAGCGTGCTTGGCGACAGGTCGTCAGCGTGGGAGCATGGAGCCCGTTAATGTGCAGAGGAAAAGACCGTGCGAATTCGTGGACATATCGGCGACTGGCCAGTGGATCTGACCCTGGAGCTGGAGCCGTCTGAGTGGGCGCAGTTGGGTGGCCAACTGACGGCGGTGGCACCGCTGGCCACGGTGGCTGCAGTCGCCTCGGTGCCCAGCGCTCGCCCGGATGATGCCCTGTGGCAGGCGGCGCGGGATGTGCTGCGCAAGGCGGGGCAACTCAATGGGCCGGCGCTGCTTGAGCACCTCGAAGGGCTGGCGGGGAATACCGCGGCGGGCAAGCGCTTGCTGGTGCGCTTGCGCCACAGCGCCGAGGTGAAGGTGGAAAGCGGCGCGGATGCGCCGGTGTATCACTGGGTCGGGTGAATCTTATCGCGGGGCAGCCCCGCGATGTGGCTCTCAATACAGCGCCGCAAACAACTTGCGACGGTAAGTTCCCACCAGCGGATGATCATTGCCCAGCAGGTCGAACACCTGCAGCAGCGTCTTGTGCGGCAGCCCGCCCTCATAGCCACGGTTACGGGTAAACAGCTTCAGCAAGCCGTCCAGCGCCGCTTCGTACTGCTGGCGCGACAGCTGCTTGATGCACAGCTGGTAGGCCGCTTCATCATCCTCGCCGTTCTGCGCCAGCCGTGCCTTCAGGTCAGCGACTTCCGGCAGGCTGGTAGCCTGGCGCAGGAAAGTCAGTTGAGCCTTGGCGCCCGCCAAGTCCGCCTTGTGCTCATCGCTCTTGACCGCATCGAGCACGGTCTGGGCTTCACCCAGCTCGCCGCGTTCGGCCAGGCAACGGGCATACAGGATCAGTGCGCCGGCATTGCTGTTGTCTTCACCGAGCAAGGCCTTGAGGGTGGCTTCGGCTTCACTGAATCGACCCTCGGCAAAAAGTGCCTGGGCTTGCTCCAGCGGGTCAGCTGCGGCCGGTGGCGGCATTTGTACATGGGGTTCGAGCAAGGCGCGAATGGCTGACTCGGGTTGCGCGCCGGCAAAACCGTCAACCGGTTGGCCGTCCTTGAACAGCACCACGGTCGGCAGGCTGCGAATGCCAAAGCGGGCGACGATGTCCTGCTCGATGTCGCAGTTGACCTTGGCCAGCAGCAGCTCGCCCTGATAGCTCTCGGTGATTTGCGCAAGCAACGGCATCAGCGCCTTGCACGGCGCGCACCACTCGGCCCAGAAATCCACCAGCACCGGTTTGTGGTGGGAGTTGGCGATCACCAACTGATCGAAATCGGCAGCGGTGGTATCGAAAACGTAGGGGGTGTCTTGGCTCATCACAACTCTCGAAAATCGGTGAATGGCATCACTATAAGGCTCAGCGGCTGGCGTGGTACAGGCTGACCCGGCGGAATTCGTGGGGCTCGGCCAGGTCTGGCAAGGTCAGGGCTTCGAGTACGCCCAGCGGCTGGTACAGGGGGTGGCTGAAGTCCCGCACGCGCGAGTCTGCCACCAGTGCCTGGCGGCCACGGCTGAGGAACGCATCGAGCAGTGGCAGGTTGGCCCGGTCATAGAGCACATCCGCCACCAGAATCAGGTCGAAGCGGTCGGCTTCCTGGAAAAAATCGCTGGAATAGCTCAGCTCCACGCCGTTGAGGGCGGCATTGGCCCGGCAGGCATCCAGCGCCAGCGGGTCCAGGTCACAGGCCACCACTTCCAGCGCACCGGCCTGTGCTGCGGCAATACCGGCGATACCTGAGCCGGCCCCGAAATCCAGCACCCGCTTACCGGCAACCCACTCGGGGTGCTTGGCCAGGTAGCGGGCCATTGCCAAGCCGCTGGCCCAGCAAAAGCTCCAGTAAGGTGGCTCGTGGAGGATGCGCCGGGTTTCTTCGGGGCTGAACGCGCGGTCCATATTCTGCGCGTCGATCAGCCAAAGCTTCAGCGTGCATTCAGGCAGCTCGCTGACCACCAGGCGGGCGTCACCGAGCAGTTCGCCGAGGGCATGTTGCAGGGGAGCAGGTGCCATCATGGCGCCTTTTCGAAGCGCAGCGGGCCGGTGGCCTGGGTCTGGGCCTGGGAGATGCGTACCGGCGGCAGGTGCAGGATCAGTTGCCCGGACTTGCTGGCGCGACCCCGCAACTCGACCCGGGCCCCAGCGGGGAAGGCCTCGGGGTTGAAGCGCAATTGGTAGGGCAGGTCCAGGCCATTGCCATTCAAGGTGCTATTGGCCAGCAGGCGTTGTGGGCGGCCGCGATCGTCAATGACCAGTAGCGCCAGTTCGACTTCGGCGCCGGCCGGAATGTTGAGCAGGGTGCCGCTCAGTTCGCGTTGGTAGGCAGGCAAGGGGCCAAGTTCTTTGGTCTTGCTGGCCACCGGGGCTTTCGGTGCCGGGGCAGGTTGGGGTTTATCGCTGCTGCAGGCCACCAGCAAGGCGGCACAACTGAGCACAACGAGCGCTCGAAATGACATGGGGAATTCCTTCGCGGTGTATTTCCTCAGTGGATGGTAACCCCTTTGGCTTGTCTTGCCAGTGGGATGCGCTACCATGGCCCTCCCTTTTTTTGTTGCCTGCCACCATGCACTGTCCCTTCTGCGGTGCCAACGACACCAAGGTCATCGACTCGCGACTGGTCGCCGAGGGCGAGCAAGTGCGCCGTCGGCGCGAATGCGTGGCCTGCGGTGAGCGCTTCACCACCTTCGAAACCGCCGAACTGGTACTGCCCCGGCTGATCAAGCAAGACGGCAGCCGCCAGCCCTTCGACGAAGAAAAGCTGCGTGCCGGAATGCAGCGCGCCCTGGAAAAACGCCCGGTCAGCGTCGAGCGCCTGGAAGCGGCGCTGGCGCACATCAAGCACAAGCTACGGGCCACCGGCGAGCGCGAGATCAAGTCACTGGTTGTCGGCGAGCTGGTCATGGCCGAGCTGCAAAAGCTCGATGAAGTCGCCTATATCCGCTTTGCTTCCGTCTACCGGCGTTTCCAGGACCTCAACGAGTTCCGTGAAGAAATCGACCGCCTGGCCCGTGTGCCGGCTAAAGAGTGAGCATGTCCAGCGAACGCGCGGTACTCGATGCCTATTACATGGCCCGAGCCCTGGAACTGGCCCGCAAGGGCCTGTACTCGACCCACCCCAACCCGCGCGTGGGCTGCGTGATTGTTCGCGACGGCCAGATTATCGGCGAGGGCTGGCATGTACGTGCCGGCGAACCCCATGCCGAAGTTCATGCCCTGCGCCAGGCCGGTGAACGAGCCCGCGGCGCCTGCGCCTACGTGACCCTTGAACCCTGCAGCCACCACGGGCGCACGCCGCCCTGTGCCGAGGCGCTGGTCAAGGCGGGCGTGGCACGGGTGGTTGCCGCCATGCAGGACCCCAATCCGCAAGTGGCGGGGCAGGGGCTCAAGCGCTTGGCCGACGTGGGTATCGAGGTGGCCAGCGGCGTGCTGGAGGCTGAGGCGCGGGCGCTGAATCCCGGCTTTCTCAAGCGTATGGAAGCCGGCTTGCCGTTTGTGCGCGCCAAGCTTGCGATGAGCCTGGATGGACGCACCGCCATGGCCAATGGTGAAAGCCAGTGGATCACCGGCCCCGCTGCCCGCTCAGCGGTGCAGCGCCTGCGTGCCCGGTCCAGCGTGGTGCTGACCAGTGCCCAGAGCGTGCTGGCCGACAATGCGCGGATGACCGTGCGCGGTGACGAGTTGGGGCTGGATGAACACACCACCGCCCTGGCCCTGGCGCGCCTACCTTTGCGTGTATTGATCGACGGGCGCCTGCGCCTGCCGCTGGACGCGCCGTTCTTCAAGGCAGGCCCTGCCCTGGTAGTGACGGCGGCGGCAGACGATCCGCGCTACGCCGAAGCTGGCCATGAGCTGCTCAGCCTGCCGGGCGAGGGTGACCAGGTCGACCTGCCGGCATTGCTGCGTGAGCTGGCGGCCCGTGGCGTCAATGAAATACTGCTCGAAGCCGGTGCCGGCCTGGTCGGGGCCTTCGCCCAGCGCGGCCTGATCGACGAGTACCAGATTTTTGTCGCCGCCAAGTTCCTCGGCTCCAGTGCCCGGCCGTTGTTGGAGCTGCCGCTGGACCACATGAACGAAGCGACGCCCTTGAAAATTACCGAAATGCGCGCAGTAGGCGATGACTGGCGAGTCACTGCAGTGCCGAAACCCGCGCCCGGCGTATAATTTGCGGCTAGCGCCACGCGCAGCCCCGTTCCCGAGGAGGACTTCATGTTCACCGGCATCATCGAATCGATTGGCAGCATCCGTTCGCTCACCCCTAAGGGCGGTGATGTGCGGGTGTATGTCGAAACCGGCAAGCTCGACCTGGGCGACGTCAAGCTCGGCGACAGCATTGCCGTCAATGGCGTATGCCTGACGGCAGTCGAACTGCCAGGCGATGGTTTCTGGGCTGACGTCAGCCGCGAAACCCTGGACTGCACCGCGTTCGACGACCTGAAAAGCGGCAGCCGGGTCAACCTGGAAAAGGCCCTGACACCGACCACCCGCCTGGGCGGTCACCTGGTCAGCGGTCACGTCGACGGCGTCGGTGAAGTGGTCTCGCGCAGCGATAACGCCCGCGCCATCCAGTTCCGCATCCGTGCGCCGAAGGAGCTGGCCAAATACATCGCCCACAAGGGCTCGATCACGGTCGATGGCACCAGCCTGACTGTGAACGTTGTCGATGGCGCCGAGTTCGAGCTGACCATCGTCCCGCACACCCTGGCCGAAACCATCATGGCCGACTACCGTCCAGGTCGTCGGGTAAACCTTGAGGTCGACCTGCTGGCCCGTTACCTGGAGCGTTTGCTGCTGGGTAACAAAGCTGCCGAGCCGAGTGCCGGTGGCATCACCGAAAGTTTCCTGGCCGCCAACGGCTACCTGAAATCCTGATTTGAAAGGGGGTGCCGCGTGGCGCTCAACAGCATCGAAGAACTGGTAGAAGACATCCGCCAGGGCAAAATGGTCATCCTCATGGATGACGAAGACCGCGAGAACGAAGGCGACCTGATCATGGCCGCCGAGTGCTGCAAGGCCGAGCACATCAACTTCATGGCCAAGCACGCCCGTGGCTTGATCTGCATGCCGATGTCACGCGAGCGTTGCGAAACGCTCAAGCTGCCGCTGATGGCGCCGCGCAATGGCTCGGGCTTCGGCACCAAGTTCACCGTCTCGATCGAAGCCGCCGAAGGCGTGACCACCGGTATTTCCGCCGCTGATCGTGCGCGCACCGTGCAAGCGGCCGCCGCGCGCGACGCCAAGGCCGAAGACATCGTCAGCCCTGGCCACATCTTCCCGCTGATGGCCCAGCCTGGCGGTACCCTGGCCCGTGCCGGCCACACCGAAGCTGCCTGCGACCTGGCGCGCATGGCCGGGTTCGAAGCTAGCGGTGTGATCTGTGAAGTGATGAACGACGACGGCACCATGTCCCGTCGCCCGGAACTCGAAGCCTTCGCCGCCGAGCACAACATCAAGATCGGCACCATTGCCGACCTGATCCACTACCGGATGATCCATGAACGTACCGTTCAGCGGGTTTCCGAGCAGCCGCTGGACAGCGAACTGGGTCATTTCAACCTGGTCACCTACCGTGATTCGGTTGAAGGCGACGTCCACATGGCCCTGACCCTGGGCAACATCTGCGCCGAAGAGCCGACCCTGGTCCGGGTACACAACATGGACCCGCTGCGCGACCTGCTGATGGTCAAGCAACCGGGCCGCTGGAGCCTGCGCGCTGCCATGAGCGCGGTGGCAGAGGCCGGCAGCGGTGTCGTGCTGCTGCTCGGCCATCCGCTCGATGGCGATGTGCTGCTGGCGCATATCCGCGAAAGCGCCGAGGCTTCCCAGGCCAAAACCCCGACCACCTACAGCACCGTCGGTGCCGGTTCGCAGATTCTGCGCGACCTGGGCGTACGCAAAATGCGCCTGATGAGTTCGCCAATGAAGTTCAATGCGATATCCGGATTCGATCTGGAAGTTGTAGAATACGTGCCCTCCGAATAAAGCAGGCGGTTTGTCGCGCTGCCATTCGTGTCCCAAACCCTCACAGGCCGCCTATTTGCGGCCTGGCTCTTTAAGATGAGAACTCCGCAATGACCCTGAAGACCATCGAAGGTACCTTCATTGCCCCCAAAGGTCGCTATGCTTTGGTGGTTGGCCGCTTCAACAGCTTCGTCGTCGAAAGCCTGGTGAGCGGTGCAGTTGACGCCCTGGTTCGCCACGGTGTCAGCGAAAGCGACATCACCATCATCCGTGCCCCGGGTGCCTTTGAAATCCCGCTGGTGGCACAGAAAGTCGCCCAGCAAAGCGAATACGCCGCGATCATCGCCCTGGGCGCCGTGATCCGTGGTGGTACCCCGCACTTCGAATACGTGGCGGGCGAGTGCACCAAGGGCCTGGCCCAGGTGTCCATGGAGTTCGGCGTACCGGTTGCCTTCGGTGTCCTGACTGTCGACTCGATCGAACAGGCCATCGAGCGTTCCGGCACCAAAGCCGGCAACAAAGGCGCCGAAGCGGCCCTGTCCGCTCTGGAAATGGTCAGCCTGCTGGCGCAGTTGGAGGCCAAGTGATTAGCGACGAAAGCGATCGTTTCAACCCGCGCGATCCAAAACCTGCGGATGCTGGCAAGCCATCGAAGAGCGCCAAGCGTCGCGAAGCCCGTCAGCTCGCGACTCAGGCCCTGTACCAGTGGCACATGGCCAAGCAATCGCTGAACGAGATCGAAGCGCAGTTCCGGGTCGATAACGATTTCACCGATGTCGACGGTGCCTATTTCCGCGAAATCCTTCACGGGGTTCCGGTGAAAAAGGCTGAAATCGATGAAGCACTGAAGCCATGCCTGGACCTGGCTCTGGAAGAGCTCGACCCGGTTGAACTGGCGGTCCTGCGCCTGTCCACCTGGGAGTTCATGATGCGTGCCGATGTGCCGTACCGCGTCGTGATCAACGAAGGCGTCGAGCTGGCCAAGGTTTTCGGTGCCACTGACGGACACAAGTTCGTCAACGGTGTGCTCGACAAGCTCGCACCACGGCTTCGTGAAGCCGAAGTCAAGGCGTTCAAGCGCTGATCCTGGCGCTTGCTGCTGATGGGTGAGTTCGAGCTGATTCGCCACTACTTCGCTGCCGCGCCCTGTGCGCAAGGCGGCGAAGCGGTCGCATTGGGTATTGGCGACGATTGCGCCTTGCTCGGTTTGCCGCCTGGCGAACAGATGGCGATCTCCACCGACACGCTGGTGGCCGGGGTTCACTTCCCGGCCATCTGCGATCCTATTCTGCTCGGTCAGCGTTCGCTGGCTGTAGCCGCCAGTGACCTGGCAGCCATGGGGGCCACCCCGATTGGCTTTACCCTTGCCCTGACCCTGCCAGAAGTGCGCGCCGACTGGCTGCAAGCCTATGCCCGCGGTCTGAACCAAATGGCCCAGGCCTGTCAGTTGAGCCTGATCGGTGGTGACACCACCCGTGGTCCGCTGAGCCTGACCATGACGGTGTTCGGCCGGGTACCGGCAGGCCAGGCCCTGACCCGCAGTGCTGCGCGTGCCGGTGACCTGTTGTGTGTCGGCGGCGCGTTGGGCAATGCCGCCGGTGCCTTGCCACTGGTGCTGGGGGAGCGTCAGGTCGATGCATCCATCGCCGAACCGCTGCTTGCCCATTACTGGTCGCCCCAACCCCAGTTCGCGCTGGGCCAGGCACTGCGCGGCAAGGCGACAGCGGCGCTGGATATCTCCGATGGCCTGCTGGCCGACTGCGGGCATATTGCCAAGGCATCGCAACTGGCCCTGCAGGTGGAGCTGGATCGGCTACCGTTGTCTGCTGCACTGCAGGCGTTGCTCGGCCGTGAAGGTGCCCAGCATGCCGCGCTGACCGGAGGCGACGATTATGTACTGGCCTTCACCCTGCCCGAGGTCGAGCTTGCACCTTTGCTGGCGGCCGGCTGGCCGATTCATGTGGTGGGTCGTGCAAGCATCGGCTCGGGTGTCAGCCTGGTGAATGGCCAAGGGCAAGACATCACCCCGACAACTCGGGGCTACCAACATTTTAGGGAGCAACTGTGACCGATCACCCCAATCAGGTGCCTGCGGAGAACGTTCCGCCGTCGGTCTGGCGTAATCCGTGGCATTTTCTGGCCTTTGGCTTTGGCTCCGGGACCCTGCCGAAGGCACCGGGAACCTGGGGCTCGCTGGTCGCTCTACCCTTTATCCCTTTGTGGCAGATGTTGCCCGACTGGGGCTACTGGCTGATGCTCGGCCTGACCATGCTGTTTGGCTTCTGGCTGTGCGGCAAGGTCGCAGACGACTTGCGTGTGCATGACCACGAAGGCATTGTCTGGGACGAGATGGTCGGTATGTGGATCACCCTGTGGCTGGTGCCCGAAGGGTGGCAGTGGTTGTTGGCGGGCTTCCTCATGTTCCGCTTCTTCGACATCCTCAAGCCGTGGCCGATTCGCTGGGTTGACCGGCATGTACATGGTGGCGTCGGTATCATGCTCGACGATGTACTGGCGGGCGTGTTCGCCTGGCTGGGCATGCAAGTTCTGGTATGGAGTTTTACTTAAGGGAGTAAGGCGATGACTGGATGGCGATTGGGGCTGTTGCTGTTGGTCCTGGTGGCAGGCGGGGTGCGGGCGGCGGAGCCGTTTCCGGCGACACCTGCACAGATCCATCTGGTCAGCGAGGAATGGCTCGACTACACCAACGCCGATGGTTCCGGCCTGGCCTGGGACGTCCTGCGCAAGGTATTCGAGCCTGTCGGTGTCAAGGTCAAGATCCAGAGCGTTCCCTATAGCCGTGCGGTCGGCCTGGTCAAGCGTGGCGAGGCCGATGCCTGGGTTGGCTCCTATAAAGACGAAGAGTCAGACAACCTCTACCCGCGCTGGCACTTCGACCTCGATCACATCTATGCCCTGGGGTTGGCCAGTAAACCGCTGCCCACCCTGAGTAACCTCGGGCAGTATCGCTTGGCCTGGGTGCGTGGTTATGACTACCAGAACTACTTGCCCAACATCGGCCATTTTCGTGAAATCCAGCGCCGCGAAGGCATCCTGCCGATGCTTGAACATGACCGGGTGGACTTCTACATCGATGCCCTGACTGAAGTCGACTATGTGCTCAACCAGGCGGCCAAGCCCGATGTGTTTCGCCGTACGCACCTGGTCGAGCTACCGCTGTACCTGGCCTTTTCGCTCACTGGTAAAGGCGAGGCGTTGCGTGCGTTGTTCGACCAGCGCATGGGCAAGTTGGTGGCCAATGGCGAGTTGCGGGCAATCTTCAAGCACTGGCAACAACCGTATCCCTTCGACGAGGCCAGCACTTCACGCTAGGTGTTATCAAACTTCTGGATCGGAATGGCCAATAATTCAGCCTAAGCAGCACGGCGGCGCTGCTGATACAATCGCACACATCAAATTTCAAGTTACTGATCAGGAGCACAACGTGCCCGTCGTCTTTGTTGCCGCTTCCAAGCTGCCTACTCCATTTGCGACCTTCACCATGCACGGTTTTCTCGATGAAGCCACCGGCCGTGAGCACGTTGTGCTCAGCCTGGGTGATGTGGCCGACGGGCAACCGGTACTGGGGCGTCTGCATTCCGAATGCCTGACCGGCGATGCCTTGTTCAGCCAGCGTTGCGACTGCGGCTCCCAGCTTGAAGCCGCCCTGCAGGCCATCGCCCGCGAAGGCCGTGGCGTGCTGCTGTACCTGCGTCAGGAAGGCCGAGGCATCGGCCTGTTGAACAAGATCCGTGCCTATGAGCTGCAAGATGGCGGCGCCGATACCGTCGAGGCCAACGAGCGCCTGGGCTTCGCTGCCGACCAGCGCGACTATGGCATGTGCCAGCCGATGCTCGAGCACCTGGGGGTCAAGTCGCTGCGGCTGATGACCAACAACCCGCGCAAGGTCAAGGCACTGTCCGGCATGGGGATCCCGGTGGCCGAACGTGTACCCCTGCATACTGGCCATAATCCGCACAACAAGCACTATCTGGCCACCAAGGCCGGCAAGCTCGGCCACATGATGGGCAACGAGCACCAGGGTGAGGTCGGTCGGGCGTGACCCGGGCGCAGGTTAAACGCCGCCTGGCGCTGGCCTGGTGGCAGTACCTGGCCGTGGCGCTGGCACCCCTGCTGGTGTTTGCCTGGGCTTTCGGTGGCATCCAGGCACTGATTCCGGTTCTGGCCATGCCGGTGTTCATCGCCGGTGTGGCTTCGATGTTTCTGAGCCTGCCGCGCTTCGGTGCCTACAAGCGGTCACTGATTTCCACGCAAAAAGCCCTCAACAGCGCTGAAGAGCCTGCAGCCTGGATCGAACTGGCCCGTGTGCGGCGCCTGGGCATGCTATTCGCCTGCCTGCCGGCCTGGGTTTCGGCCCTCTCGGTGTTTGTCGGCCTGGAAGCTGTGCCGCAGATTCTCCTGGTCATTTCCAGCGCGGTGCTGCTGTACCTCTACCGTATCCCGCGTCAGCTCGGCTGATGCGTGGCGTCCTGCTGCTGGCGTTGTTGGTGCTGGCGGCTCCGCTGGCGGCAGCTTCGCGGGTGGTCAGCCTGGCGCCCTCTCTTTCAGAAATCATTGTCGAGCTGCAGGCCACGGACTTGCTGGTAGGCATGCTCGACGGCGGCGATCGTCCCCCGGCGTTGGCAGCGGTCCCGTCGGTGGGGCGTTATGGCCAGATCGACATGGAGCGCTTGCTCAGCCTCAAACCCGATTTGTTACTGCTGTGGCCGGACAGCGTGCCCGCGGCTCAACGCGATCAACTCAAACGCCTTGGCATTGCCACCTACAGTGCCGCGCCCCATGACATCGATGAGTTGATCGAGCAGATCGAGCAGATAGGCGTGCACCTGGGGCGGGCGGAGCAAGGCCGAATGCGTGCCCAGCAACTGCGCCAGCAACTGCAGGCACTGCGTGCGCGCTATCACCGCGAACAGCCATTGCGGGTGTTCTATCAGGTCTGGGACAAACCGTTGTACACCGTCGGTGGTGGTCAAATCGTCAGCGATGCGCTGGGTGTGTGCGGCGCGCGCAATGTGTTCGCCGAGCTCAAGCTGCCAGCACCACAGGTCAGTCTGGAGTCCGTGCTGTTGCAAAATCCCCAGGTGATCCTGGCGCCTGACCAGGCCCAGCTCGACGCCTGGAAGGCCTGGCCGCAGGTCGAAGCGGTGCGCAACGGACGCTTGCTGCAAGTGCCGGACAAGGGCCTGGAGCGACCCAGCGGGCAAATGATCGAAGCAACCGCGCGTTTGTGTCGGTTGATCGAGACTACAGCCCCGGCGTCCAGGTAACGCCAATCAGCCAGGTACGGCCTTCTTCGCGGTAGCCATATTGCGTGCCCTCATAGGTATACAGGGCCCGCGAGTACGCCTTGTCCATCAGGTTGTCGACCTTGAGCTCCAGCTTGACCTCCGGGTTGAGTGTCCAACTGCTGCGCAGGCCGAGCAGGGCATAGCCGCCGATTCTGTTGCGGTTGGCTTCGTCGTCAAAGCTGCTGCTCACCGCTTGCCAACTGGCGCCCAGGCCGAGCTGGTCAAACTGGCGGTCCAGATCCAGGCTCAAGGTGCGGCGGGCGCGGCGGGCCAGGGTGTGGCCGTTGTCGCGGTCACGGGGATCGATCAGCGCCAGGCCCAGGTTGCTCTGCCAGCCGAACCAGGTTTGATGCAGAGCCGCTTCAAAGCCATTGACCCGGGCCGAAGCCACGTTGCGCGGGATCGAGTCGGCACCGAAGATGATCGCGTCGCGCAGGTCGGTGCGGTAGATCGAGGTTTCCAGGCGGCTCTCTTCGGTCAGCTGGCTGCGCCACTGCAACTCGTAGCTTTTCGAGCGTTCGGGCTTGAGGTCCGGATTGCTGTACTGGGGGTAGTACAGATCGTTGAAGGTCGGGGCGCGGAAACCTTCGCTGTACGAAACCAGCAGGTCGTTGTCGGGGTTGAGCGGCAGGGTCAGGCTGCCGCTCCAGGTGTTTTGCCCACCGAACTGCTGGTTCTGGTCGCGGCGTAACCCCAGTTCCGTGGAAAACCACTCGCCCTTGAAACGATGCTGGACGAAGGCTGCCCGGTTCCAGCGGCTGTCTTCGTCAAAATCGGTGCTGCCGTGTACTCGGTCCTGGTACCAGTCGGCACCGACCATCAGGTTGTTCTGCTCATCGAGCGTCAGGTCGTTCTGCCAGCTTGCGGAGTCGCGGTAGGTGTTGAACTCGCTGGCGTCGCTGCTGAGTTTGTCGCGCTTTTTATCGCGGTTCTCGCTGTGGCCCAGTTCCAGGCGCGAGTACCAGCGCTCGTTGAGCTGGGCGCCGAGGTAGGTGCCCAGGCTGCTGACGATGTAGTCGGTATAGGGGGCCTGGCCGAAGCTCTGCAAGGTGCCCACGTCGAAGCGGCCATACGGGTTGTCGTATTCGCTGCGGCCACGGCTGTCGAGCAGGTTCAGGCCGGCCTCGACGTTGTCGTTGAAGCTGTGGCTCAGGCTCAGGTTGAACGACTTGTTACGGTAGGCGTCATGGTCGCCATCGCTGGGATAGGAGGTGTGGCTCCAGTCGATACCGGCGCTTTCATCAAGGCTGGCACCGAGGTTGAAACGGGTGTTCTGATCGCCACCGGAAAGTCCCAGACTGTGCTCCCAGCTCTGATTGCTGCCGGCGGCCAGGCGCAGGCGAGGTTGCAGTCCTTGCAGGGCGCTGCGACGGGTGAAGATCTGAATGACCCCGCCAATCGCATCGCTGCCATAGACTGCCGAGCGAGAACCACGCAGTACTTCGACCCGCTCGACCTGGTCGATGTTGAGAAACTGCAGGCCGCTGTCACCGGAGGTGGCGTTGGCAATGCGTACGCCGTCTACCAGCACCAGGCTTTGCGCGGTCTTGCTGCCACGGATGTAGATGCCCGGCACGCTGCCGCGACCGCCCGTTGGTGCCACCTGAACTCCGGGTACCCGTGTCAGCAGGTCGGTGACGCTGGTGGGCTGCAGGCGGTCGATGTCGTCACGGGTGAAGACGGTATTGGCGGCACTGGTTTGCGTGCGGTCCTCGACCTGGCGGTTGGCGCTGATCAGGGTGTTGGGCAGTTTCAGGGCGCTGTCGCGGTCGACCGGCTCGGCCAGCAGGGGGGTGGGCAGGCACAGCAGGAGGGTGAGGCGAAGAAGCTTCATGGCAGTTCCAAAACGATCGCGGGGCAAGCCCGCTCCTGTAGGAGCGGGCTTGCCCCGCGATCAGTTCTCAAAGACCCAGCAGTTGCATACGCTCGCGCACCGAGGCATCGATACCGGCAACGTCCAGCCCGCACTCGGCCAGCATTTGTGCAGGCTTTGCATGTTCGACATAAACGTCCGGCAGGCCCAGGTGCAGCATTGGCTTGAGCACGGCTTCGCGGGCAAGGAACTCGCTGACTGCAGCGCCAGCGCCGCCCATGATGGCGTTCTCTTCAATAGTCACCAGCAGCTCATGGCCGGCGGTGATTTCGCGAACCAGGGCTTCATCCAATGGTTTGACGAAGCGCATGTCGACCACGGTGGCGTCCAGGCCATCGGCCACTTTCAGTGCCTCTGCCAGTTGTACACCGAAGACCAGCAAGGCAACCTTGCTGCCCTGGCGGCGCACTACACCCTTGCCGATCTCCAGCGGTTCGAGGTTGCCCTCGATGGTGGCGTTCGGGCCGGTGCCGCGCGGGTAGCGCACGGCCGCCGGGCCGTTGTACAGGTGACCGGTGCTGAGCATCTTGCGCAGTTCGTTCTCGTCGCTTGGGGTCATCACCAGCATGCCGGGAATGCAGCGCAGGAACGACAGATCGAAACTGCCTGCGTGGGTCGGGCCGTCTTCGCCGACCAGGCCGGCGCGGTCAATGGCAAACAGAACATCCAGGTTCTGTACGGCAACGTCATGGATCAGTTGATCGTAGGCACGTTGCAGGAAGGTCGAATAGATCGCCACCACCGGCTTGGCGCCTTCGCAGGCCATGCCCGCTGCCAGGGTCACGGCGTGCTGCTCGGCAATGGCGACATCGAAGTAGCGCTCCGGGTAGCGTTCGCTGAAGGCCACCAGGTCGGAGCCTTCCTTCATGGCCGGGGTGATGCCGACCAGTCGCTCGTCCGCTGCCGCCATGTCGCACAGCCACTGGCCGAACACCGCCGAATACTTCGGGCCTGCAGCCTTTTTCGGTGCGACGGCGGGTGCGTCGACAGGCTCGAGCTTGGTGATGGCGTGGTAGCCGATCGGGTCGACCTCGGCCGGGGCGAAGCCCTTGCCCTTCTTGGTCACCACGTGCAGGAACTGCGGCCCCTTGAGGTCGCGCATATTGCGCAGGGTGGTAATCAGGGTCGGCAGGTCATGGCCGTCGATCGGGCCGATATAGTTCCAGCCCAGTTCCTCGAACAGTGTGCCGGGCACCAGCATGCCCTTGGCGTACTCTTCGGTGCGGCGGGCAATTTCCCAGGCGCCGGGCAGGCGCGAAAGCACCTTCTTGCTGCCTTCGCGCATGCTCGAATAGGTACGGCTGGAAAGAATCTTGGCCAGGTAGTTGGACAGGCCACCGACATTGCGCGAGATCGACATGTCGTTGTCGTTGAGGATCACCAGCATGTCGGCGTCGACTTCCTGGGCGTGGTTCAACGCCTCGAACGCCATGCCCGCGGTCAGCGCACCGTCACCGATCACGGCGATGGACTTGCGTGGGTCGTTCTGCAGGCGGGCAGCAATGGCCATGCCCAGTGCGGCACTGATCGAGGTGCTGGAGTGGCCGACGCCAAAGGTGTCGTACTCGCTTTCGGCGCGGCGCGGGAAGGCGGCCAGGCCGTCCTTCTGGCGCAGGGTGTTCATGCGCTGGCGGCGACCGGTGAGGATCTTGTGCGGATATGCCTGATGGCCGACGTCCCACACCAGACGGTCGTCCGGGGTGTCGAAGACGTAGTGCAGGGCAATCGTCAGCTCGATGACGCCCAGGCCGGCACCGAAATGCCCGCCGGTCTGACCAACGGTATAGAGCAGTTCCTGGCGCAGTTCGTCGGCCAGGCTCTCCAGATCGGCTTCGGCCAGACGGCGCAGGCCGGCGGGCGTATCGGCACGGTCAAGCAGCGGCGTGACCGGGCGTTCGCGGGGGATCTCTTGAAACGTCGTGGGCATCAGGCGAATCGTTATAGGTGTGAAGAGGCGGCAGTTTACCTTATTGCGGTAATGGCTGCCCATTTGAGGGCTTCGTGAGGCAAGCCCGCTCCCACACTTACTATAGGAGCGGGCTTGCCCCGCGAACGTCCTTAGTTACGGCGTTCGACGATATACCGCGCCAACGCGCGCAGCGGTTCAGCCGCCGCGTCAAATGGCCGCAGGGCATGCAGAGCCTGGTCGCGCAATTCCAGGGCATAGGCCTTGGCGGCATCCAGCCCGAGCAGGGCGGGGTAGGTCGGTTTGTCCCGAGCGATATCGGCGCCCTGGCGTTTGCCCAGGGTTTCGGTATCGCTTTCGACATCGAGAATATCGTCCTGCACCTGGAAGGCCAGGCCGATAGCCCGGGCGTACGTCTGCAGGGCTTGCAGCTGGAGCTGGTCGGCACGGGCACTGGCCAGGGCGCCGAGACGAACGCTGGCCTCGATCAGGGCACCGGTCTTGTGCCGGTGCATGAACTCAAGGGCGATCTGGTCGAGCTTGAGCCCCACCGAGCCGAGGTCGATGGCCTGGCCACCGACCATGCCGGCCGGGCCGGCGGCCAGGGCCAGGGTCTGGACCATGACCAGGCGGATCGCGTCGGTCTGCGGGCTCAGTTGCGGGTCGAGCAGGGCATTGAAGGCCAGGCTTTGCAAGCCGTCGCCGGCGAGGATGGCGCAGGCTTCGTCAAAGGCCTTGTGGGTGGTCGGCTGGCCGCGACGGAGGTCGTCATCGTCCATCGCCGGCAGGTCGTCATGCACCAGTGAGTAAGCGTGGATCAGCTCCACCGCGCAGGCGGCGCCGTTGGCTTGCTCAGGTGCGACTCCAAGGGCTTCGCAGGCGGCATAGGCGAGCAACGGGCGCACTCGCTTGCCGCCGTTCATGACGCTGTAGCGCATGGCCGCGTACAGGCGATCGAGCTCGGGCGAGGGCGCCACGAACAGCTGTTCGAGTGCCGCGTCGACGCGGGCCTGGCTGCTGGCCTGGTAGTGAGTAATCATTCGGTCTGGTCCGCATCGAAAGGTTCTGCGGCCAGTTCGCCATCGCGCTCCAGCAGAACCTGGACCTTCTGTTCGGCCTGGACCAGTGCGCTCTGGCAATCGCGGGTCAGGCTGATGCCTTGCTCGAACGCGGCCAGCGAGTCTTCCAGCGACAGCTCACCGTTCTCCAGGCGCTCGACCAGGGTTTGCAGATCGGCGAGGGATTGCTCGAAATCAATAGCGGCTTTTTTTCGGGCCATGGCGGCTGTCTCGGTGGCGGTATAAACGGCGCGACACTAGCAGAGCAGGGCGGGGGGAGCAAATCGACAGGGGAAAAGGAGAGGCGGGGACGACTCCGGGTTGGCTTGCGGCGCCCCATGGAGTCGTCTCCCCGGCCCTCGAAAAGAGGCAAATCCAGATGCCGGAAGGCACCCGCTCAGCATGTGCCGACTGGCAAAATGCCAGCCGCGATTCGGACCTCTGAATACACCTTAGACGCAGTCTGTTGTACTGTAAATTTTCTGCAACGCAATCCGTTCAACCGAGTTGGCGAGCCCGTCCTGGGGACCCGCCCAGGGGTATGACATGAACCTGCTGGAAGTGGCTGGCGGCAAACCGATCAAGCTCTGGACCCAAGGTGTGCCGGTGGAAGCCGACGCCCGCCAACAACTGCTCAACATTGCCAAAATGCCGTTCATCTTCAAGCACCTGGCGGTGATGCCCGATGTACATTTGGGCAAGGGCTCGACCATCGGCAGCGTGATCCCTACCCTGGGCGCGATCGTTCCGGCGGCCGTGGGTGTGGATATCGGCTGCGGCATGATCGCCGCACGCACCTCGCTCCATGCCCGCGATTTGCCCGATAACCTGCAACGTTTGCGCAGCGCCATCGAACAGGCCGTGCCCCATGGCAAAACCTTCGGTCGCCGCGACCAGGGCGCCTGGGACAACGTGCCGGCGCGGGCCGACCACGCCTGGCAAGGCCTGGCCACACGCTTCAAGGCCATCACCGACAATTACCCGAAGCTTGAGCGAACCAACAATCGCCAGCACCTGGGTACCCTGGGCAGCGGCAACCACTTCATCGAAGTCTGCCTGGATGAAGCCGACAGCGTCTGGTTCATGCTTCACAGCGGCTCGCGCGGCGTGGGCAATGCCATCGGCAACCTGTTCATCGAACTGGCCCAGGCCGACATGCGCCAACACATCGCCAACCTCCCGGACAAAGACCTGGCCTACTTCAAGGAAGGCAGCCGGCATTTTGCCGACTATGTCGACGCCGTCGAATGGGCCCAGGACTTTGCCCGCCAGAACCGCGCCCTGATGATGCACGCCGTTATTGCTGCAGCGCGTCACGTGCTGGGCAGACCTTTCGACGCCAACCTCGAAGCGGTGAACTGCCACCACAACTATGTGCAGCGCGAACGACACTTCGGCCAGGACATCCTGGTAACCCGCAAGGGCGCTGTGTCAGCGCAAAAAGGGCAGTTGGGCATCATTCCAGGCTCGATGGGGGCGAAAAGCTTCATCGTTCGGGGTCTGGGCAACCCCGAGTCATTCTGTTCCTGCAGCCACGGGGCGGGGCGCGTGATGAGCCGGACCAAGGCCAAGCAGCAGTTCACGCTGCAGGATCAGGTACGTGCCACCGCTCACGTCGAGTGCCGGAAAGACAAGGACGTGATTGACGAGATTCCCATGGCCTACAAGGACATCGACGCGGTGATGCACGCGCAGCGGGATCTGGTGGAGGTGGTACACACCTTGCGGCAGGTAGTGTGTGTGAAAGGTTGAAAGCGCTCTTCAGGTCGGCGTGAGTGAGCCGCGCTGCAGTTCCTGGGTGGTATCGATGATGAAACTGCGCAGCCAGCGGCTATGCGGGTCGTCGTTGTTTTCCACATCCCAGACCATGAATACACGAAAAGCCGGCACAAAAATCGGCACCGGGCTCACGGTCAGCCGGGCAATACGGGCGTAGGACAGTGCGGCAAAGGTCGGTAGGGTGGCGATTACATCGCTGTGGGCCAGGGTCGCCAGCGCGCCACTGAAGTGCGTGAACGACGCCGATACCCGGCGAGCCACGCCTTCGCTTTCCAGCAGGTCATCCACGAACCCCCGGCGTCCGTCGTATGACACCCGTACATGTTCGTGCATCAGGTATTCGTCACGGGTCAGCGGGCTTTTCAGATTGAGCCGCGGACCGTCGTACAAGCAGGAGTAGGACGATGAGAACAACACCTGCGAGCTGTAGTGCGAGGTGAGTTCCTTGGGTTCTGAACACAGCACCAGGTCGATGTCCGGATCTGCCAACGATGTTTTCCACAACGAACTGTTGCTCTGGTGAAAGGCAAATTTCACCGAGAGGCCGCGTGCTTTTGCTTCGTTGACCAGCCTGGGCGACAGGTAACTTTCGATGTCGTCCGATAGCGCAATGTTGAACACCCGGTTGGATGACTCGGCAGAAAACTGCGGCCGTTTGTCGACGATGGTGGCCACCGCCGTCAGGGCTTCAGTGATTTTCGGTGCAATTTCCAGCGCCCGTCGGGTAGGCACCATGCCGGCCCCGGTACGGATGAACAGTTCGTCGTGAAATTGCTCGCGCAGGCGCTTTAGCGAGGAGCTCACAGCGCCTTGGGTCACATGCAGCACCGCTGCTGTACGGGTCACGCTGCGCTCGTTCATCAGGCACTGGAAGACGATAAGCAGGTTGAGGTCGATCCTGCTGATATTAGCAACACTAATCATGGCTATCTCTAGTATTCGTTTGATTAATTTGCTTGGACATTCTTAATCTCAAGCCGCGCAAACACAACAATAAACAGGTGGCTCGGGATGCAAGATTCATTAGTCCAATCGGTACAAGGTGAGCGCGCAGCCTCATCAAACGACGCAGCAGAGTTGCGCAAGCGGGCCATTGCCGTCGGCATTGGCAACTTCATGGAGTGGTTCGACTTTGCCATCTACGGCTACTTTGCCGCCGTTATCGGGCAATTATTCTTCCCTTCCACGGCACCGGGAGTCTCCCTGCTGTCGTCCCTGGCAGTGTTTGCCGTGGGTTTTCTTTCAAGGCCGCTGGGCGCCGTGGTACTGGGGCCGATCGGCGACAAGCTGGGGCGTCGAGCGGTACTGATCATCACCGTGTTCGGCATGGGGCTGGCCACCACCCTGATCGGACTGTTGCCCGACTACGCGGCCATCGGCATCGCCGCACCGATTCTGTTGGTGGCCCTGCGCTTTCTGCAGGGCATGATGGTGGGCGGCGAATGGTCCAGCGCCGGGATCTACATCGTCGAAAGCGCACCGGCCAATCGCCGTGCCACGGCGGCCAGCGTGATTACCGGCACGGCGGGCGCTGCATTTCTGTGTGGTACGGCCATTGCCGCCATCATCACGGCCAGCCTGTCGGACGCGGACCTCATGGCGTGGGGCTGGCGCGTGCCCTTCGTTGCTTCCATCGTCATGGCGGGCGTGGCCCTGTACATCCGCCGCAAGCTGGGCGACACCCCTGTATATGAAGCGCTGGAGCACAAGCGTGCGACCAATGCCCTGGAGCCCGTGTCGCGCCAGGCCAAGCAACGAGCCTTCGTGATCTCCTTCGCCTTCTCGGCACTGTTCGGGGTGTCGTTGTACTACTTCATCACCTACGCCAACACCCACCTGACTCAAACGGTTGGCCTGGGCAAGTCCACTGCCTTGTGGTTGTGCAGCGTGGCGCTGGTGCTCTACACCCTTTTCAACCCCTTGGTGGGGCGCCTGAGCGATCGCTTTGGCCGTCGCCCGTTCGTACTGGCTTCGGCGGCGGGGCTGGCGTTGCTGGCCTACCCGGTATTCCTGTTGATGAACACCGGCAGCTTCGCCGCGATCCTGCTCGGGCTGGTGATCATGGCCGCGCTGGTTGCCATCACCGCCGTGATGGATGTGGTGCTGCTGGTGGAAGTGTTCCCGGCCTCGATCCGCTCCACAGGTGCTGCGGTGGGGCACAACGTCGCGTTGGCACTGCTCGCCGGGCCGGGTCCGTTCATTGCCGTGGCACTCATCCAGGCCACCCACAATCCGAACATTCCTGCTGCGTATCTGGCAGGCGTCTCGCTGGTCTGCTTCATCGTGCTCTGGTTCCTGCTGCCGGAAACCAAGGACCGCGACATCACGCGTGGCTGAATCCGACGCTTACATTACTTCGAGGGAAGACACATGACCAAGGTTGCTGTTGTTCAAGCTTCGTCCATTCCATTCGAGCCCCAACAGAGTGCCGAGAAGGCGGCAGGGCTGATTCGCGAGGCTGCCGCACAACACGTCGAGCTTGCGGTGTTCCCCGAGGCGTTCCTCGGTGGATACCCCAAAGGCGCAGCGTTCGGCACGGTGGTCGGCAGCCGCAGTGATGTGGGCCGAGCCCAGTACCTGCGATATGTACAAGGTGCCGTCAGCCTGGACGGTCCCGAGCTGGCCGGGCTCTGCGATGTTGTAGATGAAACCGGGGTCCATGTGGTCATGGGCATCATCGAGCGCCTGGGGCGTACCTTGTATTGCACCGCGGTGACGCTGGCGCCGGGCAAAGGCGTGGCGGGCTACCACCGCAAACTCATGCCGACTGGCCAGGAACGCATCATCTGGGGTTTCGGCGATGGTTCGAGCATTGCACCGGTGGACACACCGTTCGGCCGGCTGGGCACTGTCATCTGCTGGGAAAACTACATGCCGGCCCTGCGCCAGGCAATGTACGCCCAGGGCACTGAAATCTACTGCGCACCCACTGCGGATGATCGTCCCACCTGGGCGTCGTCCATGGTCCACATCGCGCTCGAAGGGCGCGTACCGGTGCTGTCGGCCTGCCAGGCAATTACCTTGGGCAAGTACCCGGCAGCGTATCGCGAAGACTTCGGCCTGACTGCTGGGGAAGAGGACTACATCATGCATGGCGGCAGCATGATCGTCAGTGCCACAGGGCAAGTGCTGGCTGGGCCGGTGTTTGATCAGGAGGCCATTTTATACGCTGAGATCGATTTGGCCGTGGGGCAGGCCAGCAACCTTGATTTTGACGTGTGCGGGCATTACGCACGGCCGGATGTGTTCACGCTCAAGGTGAATACGGCGGCGATGCGGCCGGTGGTGTTCGAGGGGGAGTGAAAAACAGACGGGCATTAAAAAGCCGGCTTGTGGCCGGCTTCCAGGGGACGGCCTTGGCTAATTTTTGGTAAGCCGCAACCGCCTTCAAAACGTTATCCGGTACAAGGACCGGTACGGCGGACAAGCTGTGTGTCGTCTCGCCGGGCCCCTGGGCGTGCATGGCAGGCCGGGGGCGAAATGTGCGGCGTAGCATACTGGGAATGAGGCGCAATGCCCAGCACAAATTCATTGCGTACGCTCAAGCCGGGCGGCTGTCGCGTAGATGGCCCCACCAGAATACCCAGCCGAGTACGCTTAGTTTCTGGCTTTTGAGTTGGGCCGGGCTGTAGGTTTCGGTGGGGTGCTCATCACTGTCGTGGCTGTGCAGGCGCAAGGCTCCGTTGGGTTGTTGGCTGAGGCTGTGAACGCGTACGCGGCCATTGTGCAGCAAGGCGTAGATCTCGCCCTCCACCACGTGGGTCAGGCCGCAATCGACGGCCAGTGTGGTGCCGCGAGGCAGCAAGGGGCTCATGTTGGACGTGGGCATGCTCAGGCACAGGGCCAGGCTCGGGTCGACACCCAGGCTGTCGAGGGCGCGGATCGGCAGGCGCAGGTAGCGGTCGGGGATAGGTTTCAGTTGTTTGGTCTGGATGCCGAAGAACGGCAACTGGATGTCATTGTGATTGTGGGCGGCCAGCAGGCTCGGGGGTACAGGCTCGGTACCGGGTGCGCGGGGCGCGGGGTTCAAGCGAGGTAGAGGGTTGGGGTGCTTGGGGCCTTCGCCGGTGCGTAGCCATCGGCTGCGTACGCAGAGCAGGTCGGCAATTTCGTCCAGGCGGGCGAAGGGCACGCCACGTCTGAACCAGTTGTTGACGTGCTGTGGGGTCACTTTGCGCTGTGCGGCAAAGTCGGAAGGGGTCAGGTTGCACTCGTGCAGGAGCACTTTGAGACGATCACCAGATGTATTCATGGCGCCTGAGTTTAGTGGGCGCGCCTGGCTTGGGAAATAAACATGAAGTTCATTTTCAAGGCCCGAAGTTGGCGGTTTTACAGGCGCTGCCTTAGGGCGTTGTAGGACTTGTTCCCAAAAAACAGAAAACCCCGCAAAGGCGGGGTTTCTTGTTGGGCGTTTGCTTAGCCTTTGTAGGCAGCAACGGCCTTGGTGATCTCGGCGCGGGCGGCGTCTGCGTTGCCCCAGCCATCGATCTTGACCCATTTGCCTTTCTCGAGATCCTTGTAGTTCTCGAAGAAGTGCTTGATCTGTTCCAGCAGCAGGGCTGGCAGGTCGGTGTATTCCTTGATGTCGACGTACAGCTGCGACAGCTTGTCGTGCGGTACGGCGATGACTTTGGCGTCGCCGCCGCCGTCGTCGGTCATGTTCAGGATGCCGACCGGACGGGCACGGATGACCGAGCCAGGAGCAACTGGGTACGGAGTCACGACCAGCACGTCGAGGGGATCACCGTCGTCGGCCAGGGTGTTCGGGATGTAGCCGTAGTTGGCCGGGTAGAACATCGGGGTGGCCATGAAACGGTCAACGAACAGGCAGTCGCTGTCTTTGTCGATCTCGTACTTGATCGGCGCGTGGTTGGCTGGAATCTCGATGGCGACGTAGATGTCGTTCGGCAGGTCTTTGCCAGCCGGAATCTTGCTGTAGCTCATTGGGCAGTGCCCCCATGTTTGGCCAAAAATTGGTCGCGATTATAGGCACATTCCGTCCTGCTTGCCACGTTCGCCCGGATGTCCGGCAGTGTCAGTCAGGTGCCTGCTGATAGTGGGGGTGATCGCGCTGCAAAAGCTGCAGGCGCGCCAACGGGTCCTGGCGATAGAAACCGCACAATTGCTGGTACACCGCAGGGTAGGCGGCGTTGAGCAGGTCCGGAGCGCTGAAGAAGTATTCGCTGGTGACGGCGAAGAATTCGGCCGGGTTTTCCGCCGCATAGGGGTCGATGGCGGTCTCGGCGTCGGGGTTGCGGTCGAGCTGGCGGTTGAGGTCGTCGTAGGCTTCCTGCATGGCCTGGGCCCAGTCGCTGATGCGCATGTCGTTGTGCAGCGGCGGCAGGCCGTTGGCATCGCCGTTGAGCATGTCGAGTTTGTGCGCAAGCTCATGGATGACCAGGTTGTAGCCCTCCCAGCCGCCGCTGGCCAGCACCCCAGGCCAGGCCAGGATCACCGGGCCCTGTTGCCAGGCTTCGCCGCTGTGCTCGCCGTTCCACTCGTGTTCTATGCCGCTGGCATCACGGTGGCGCTGGGGGCTGACGAAGTCGTCGGGGTAGAGAATGATCTCGTGAAAGCCCTGGTACCAGTTCAGTGCGCCCAGATGCAGCAGCGGCAACTGGGCCTGGGCGGCGAGAAACAGGCGTTGCTCGCCATCAAGCTTCACTCCCGGCAGCGGGCTCAGGTGCTTCTCGTCCAGGAACAGGATGCTCGCTTCAAGTAGCCAGCGGTCCTCATCGGCGCTCAGGCCGTCGAGGATCGGCAGGCGCTCGCGAACCCGTTGCCAACGCTGCGGGTCGACGGGGTGGCGAGCCAGGGTGCGACGACGGCGCCAGGCGCTGAGCGACCACATGGCCAGGCTTAGTTGGCCTTGGCGGTGCGATGCATGCGGCTGCGCACCAGACCGATGATCATGGGTACCAGCGACAGGATGATGATGGCCACGATCATCAACGACAGGTTCTGCTTGATGAACGGTACGTTGCCGAAGAAGTAGCCCAGCGTCACCAGGCCCCCGACCCACAGTACGGTGCCGGCCACGCTGAAGCCGAGGAACCGTGGGTAATGCATTTTCGCGATGCCGGCGACGAACGGTGCGAAGGTGCGCAGGATCGGCAGAAAGCGCGCCAGGGTGACGGTCTTGCCGCCGTGGCGCTCATAAAATTCGTGGGTCTGCTGCAGGTAATCGCGGCGGAAGATCTTCGAATTGGGGTTGCGGAACAAGCGTTCGCCGGCGGTTCGGCCAATCACATAGTTAGTGCTGTCACCGAGTATGGCTGCTGCCATCAGCAGGCCGCCGAGCAACACCGGGTCCATGCCGCCGCCTGCCGCAACGGCACCGGCGATGAACAGCAGGGAATCACCAGGCAGGAATGGCATGACCACCAGGCCCGTTTCGCAGAAGATCACCAGGAACAGGATGGCGTAGATCCACCCGCCGTAATTGTTGACCAGCAAATCGAGATAGGCGTCGAGATGCAGGATAAGGTCCAGCGGGTTGAAGTCCATGTACAGCACCTGTGTTCTTGACCCGAGCGACGGGCTGGTAATGACGGGTAATGCGACTGTATGAGGGGGCTACCCAGGAAATGGGTAAAGTTTCACACATAATGGGGAGGCGCATTATACGGCGGCAACAAGAATGTGCCTGCGCAGTTTGTAGCGGCGGATTTCCAAAAATTATCAGGCAGGCCATGGGCCTGCCGTGGAGAGGGGGTCAGTCGGCGTTGATGGGCAGGATGTAGCTCTTGAACTCGGTGTCCTCACGAAAGCCGATGGATTCGTAGGTTTTCATCGCCACTTCATTGTCGTTGCTGGTCGAGACCCGCATGCGCACGGCGTTGGTGTCCTTGGCCATCTGCTTGGCCTCGCGCATCAGATGGTCAGCCACCAGCATGCGCCGGGAGTCTTCCGCCACATAGATATCGTTGAGAATCCACACACGCTTGAGCGAGAGCGACGAAAAGCTCGGGTATAGCTGGCAGAACCCCATCAGCTTGCTGTCGTCATCATCCGGCAGGGCCAGGTAGATCACCGACTCGCCACGTTCCAGGCGCTTTTTCAGGAATTTGCGCGAGGAGTCCGGGAAGGGCAGTTGCCCATAGAACTCGCGGTATTTGACGAACAGCGGGGCAAGCAGGTCCAGATGTTCCAGGGTTGCTTTGATGATTCGCATAAGCAGGCCTCAGGGTCCATGGGAGAGTGCGGCGAATCGCCGGCAGCCTTGGCAGATGCTGCCTGAAGGCAATTAGAAAGTGCAATCTACGAACCCAGCGCTTTCACGGTTTGCTGAGCAGGAAATTGCCTTTGGTTGGTGTGTCGGCTTCTGACTCCAGCGTGTGTACTTGCGCTTCGTCCTTCAGGTTGACCCCGGACAGCTGTCGGCGGCAGGCCTCTCGCATGAGGTACAGCAGGCGATGTGCCGCCATGCCATAGCTCAGGCCTTCCAGGCGCACGTTGGAAATGCAGTTGCGGTAGGCGTCGGTGAGGCCGACCTTGGGGTTGTAGGTGAAATACAGCCCCAGGCTGTCTGGCGAGCTCAAGCCCGGGCGTTCGCCGATCAGGATCACGGTCATTTTCGCCCCCAGCAGTTCGCCCACCTCGTCGGCTACCGCGACGCGGCCTTGTTCCACCAGTACCACGGGAGAGGTGGACCAGCCGTCGGTAGCGGCCTGTTCTTCGAAACGTGCCAGAAATGGCAGGGTATGGCGGTGTACGGCCAGCGCCGAGAGCCCGTCGGCAACCACGATGGCGAGGTCGACCCCGCCCGGATTGGCCTGGGCATGCTCGCGCAGTTGCTGGGCCGAGTCGTCGTGCAGGCGCCGTCCCAGGTCAGGGCGTTGCAGATAGCTGTGTCTGTCTGCAGCTGCGCTGTGCAGCAACAGGCTGTCGCGACCGCGCTCACTGAGTTGGGTGCGCAGGCCCTGGTGATCGAAGGCCAGGTGCACCGCATCGCGGGCCTGGGCGTGGGCGAACTGGAAGTCCAATTGGGCGCCGGTGGGCAGGCTGGTACCCGTGCGGCCCAGGGCGATACGCGCCGGGGTCAGGCGACGCAGTTCCAGCCAGGGGTTGGCGCTGTTGTCGTGCTGTGGAGTGTTGGCCATGTTCGACTCGCTTATCCCAGTTGTGCCAGGGCCTGGCGGAAGGCCGGCGGCAGGTTGTCGCCGAAGCGCACCCGGCCGTCGGCCTGGGTGAAGATACCCATGCGCGCCAGCCACGCCTCGAATTCCGGCGCCGGTTTCAAGCCCAGGGTCTGGCGGGCATACAGCGCGTCATGGAAGGAGGTGGTCTGGTAGTTGAGCATGATGTCGTCGGAGCCGGGGATGCCCATGATGAAGTTGATGCCGGCTACGCCCAGCAGGGTCAGGAGCATGTCCATGTCGTCCTGGTCGGCTTCGGCATGGTTGGTGTAGCAGATATCGCAGCCCATGGGCACGCCCAGCAGCTTGCCGCAGAAGTGATCCTCAAGGCCGGCGCGGATGATCTGCTTGCCGTTGTACAGGTATTCCGGGCCGATGAAGCCGACTACGGTGTTCACCAGGAACGGTTTGAAATGCCGGGCCACGGCGTAGGCGCGGGTTTCGCAGGTTTGCTGGTCGACGCCATGGTGGGCGTTGGCCGACAGGGCGCTGCCCTGGCCGGTCTCGAAGTACATCAGGTTCTGCCCCAGGGTGCCGCGTTTGAGGCTGAGGCCTGCGTCATAGCCTTCCTTCAGCACATTGAGGTTGATGCCGAAACTGGCATTGGCCGCCTCGGTACCGGCAATCGACTGGAATACCAGGTCCAGTGGCACGCCGCGATTGATCGCTTCGATCGAGGTGGTCACGTGGGTGAGTACACAGGCCTGGGTGGGGATGTCATAGCGCTGGATGATGGCGTCGAGCATTTCCAGCAGCGCGCAGATCGAGGCGATGCTGTCGGTGGCCGGGTTGATGCCGATCATGGCGTCGCCATTGCCGTACAGCAGGCCGTCGAGGATGCTCGCTGCGATGCCGGCGGGCTCATCGGTGGGGTGGTTGGGCTGCAGACGGGTCGACAGGCGCCCGCGCAGGCCCATGGTGCCGCGAAAACGGGTGACCACGCGGATCTTCTGGGCCACCAGTACCAGGTCCTGCACCCGCATGATTTTCGACACCGCTGCGGCCATTTCCGGGGTCAGCCCTGGCGCCAGCGCGCGCAGGGTGTCTTCGTCGGCAGCTTCGCTCAGCAGCCAGTCACGCAGGCCACCCACGGTCAGGTGGCTGACCGGGGCGAAGGCCTGGGCGTCATGGGTGTCGATGATCAGTCGGGTGACTTCGTCTTCCTCGTAAGGGATCAGTGCTTCAGTCAGAAAATGCTTGAGGGGGATGTCGGCCAGGGCCATTTGTGCCGCAACCCGTTCACCGTCGTTGTTGGCCGCCACGCCGGCGAGAAAGTCGCCCGAGCGGGCGGGACTGGCCTTGGCCATGACCTCTTTGAGGCTGTCGAAGCGGTAGGTCTGCTGACCTGCCGTGTGTACAAAACTTGCCATACAGAATCTCCAGAACGCCGCAGGGCAGGCCTGCGGCGGAGGTGGCATCGATCAGTGCAGGGCCTCTTCGGCCTTCTGGATCGCTGCGAATTCTTCTTCCGGTGTCCCGGCTACCAGGTGGTGCCGACTGTAGAAAGCAAAGTAGGCAATCAATACCCCATAAATCACCGCCGCGCCAATCACGACCCGCGGATCGACCAGAAAGCCTGCGACGACTGCAATGCAGGCCAGCACCAGGGCCACACCGGAGGTAAAGGTCCCGCCCGGCGTACGATACGGACGCTCCATTTTGGGGCGCCGAATGCGCAGGGTGATGTGCGCCGCCATCATCAGTACATAGGACAGCGTAGCGCCGAACACCGCCACCAGGATCAACAGGTCACCCTGGCCGGTCAGTGACAGTGCGAAACCGATGATCCCCGGGATCACCAGAGCCAGCACTGGCGCTTTGCTCTTGTTGGTTTGCGAGAGCTTGCGCGGCAGGTAGCCAGCGCGGGACAGGGCAAAGATCTGTCGTGAGTAGGCGTAGATGATCGAGAAGAAACTGGCGATCAGGCCGGCCAGGCCTACCAGGTTGACGAAGCCGCCCATCCAGGTATTGCCGCCGTAGGCTTTGGACAGCGCTTCGACCAACGGGTTGCCGGAAGCCTTCAGGGCTTCTGCACCGGCGCCGCCCGGGCCGACCACCAGGATCAGCAAGGCAAAGGCCAGCAGCACCAGCATGGCGCCGATCAGGCCGCGCGGCAGGTCGCGCTTGGGGTTCTTGGTTTCTTCGGCGGCCAGCGGCACACCTTCGACCGCCAGGAAAAACCAGATCGCGTAGGGGATTGCCGCCCACACGCCCACGTAGCCGAACGGCAGGAAACTGCTGGCGCCGACGGCGTCTGTCTGGGCAATGTCGAAGAGGTTGTTCACATCGAAGTGCGGCACCATCGCCACCAGGAACACGCCCAAAGCAATGGCTGCCACGGCAGTGATGATGAACATCAGCTTGAGCGCTTCACCCACGCCGAAAATGTGGATGCCGATGAAGATGATGTAGAAGGCCAGGTAGATCATCCAGCCGCCGATATCGAACAATGACTGGCAATAAGCGCCGATGAACACGGCAATGGCGGCCGGGGCAATCGCATACTCGATAAGGATCGCGGTACCGGTCAGAAACCCGCCCCAGGGCCCGAACGCGCTACGGGCAAAGCCATAGCCGCCACCCGCAGTAGGGATCATCGAAGACAGTTCGGCCAGTGAAAAACACATGCACAGGTACATGGTGGCCATCAGCAACGTGGCCAGGAACATGCCGCCCCAGCCACCCTGGGCCAGGCCGAAGTTCCAGCCGGCGTAATCGCCGGAAATCACATAGGCGACCCCCAACCCCACCAGCAGTACCCAGCCTGCCGCGCCCTTTTTCAGTTCACGTTGTTGAAAGTAGTCGGAGCCGACCTTCTCGAAGTCGACAGAAGAGCCTGCCGGCGCGCTGCCGGTATGATCGCTTGGCATAGGGTTCACCTGTTTTTTTTATCGTCACCGGCGGATGCCGGCCTGTGGTGATGGTCTTGCAGGAAGCGAGCCAGAGCGGTCCCGGGGTTGGGACCGCCCTGTTGCCGGGTTAGAAGAAGCCCAGCGGGTTGATGTCGTAGCTCACCAGCAGGTTTTTGGTTTGCTGGTAGTGATCGAGCATCATTTTGTGGGTTTCACGACCGACGCCGGATTTCTTGTAGCCACCGAACGCGGCATGGGCCGGGTACAGGTGGTAGCAGTTGGTCCACACGCGGCCGGCCTTGATGCCGCGACCCATGCGGTAGGCGCGGTTGATGTCGCGGGTCCATACGCCGGCACCCAGGCCAAACTCGGTATCGTTGGCAATTGCCAGCGCCTCGGCTTCGTCCTTGAAGGTGGTGATGCTCACTACCGGGCCGAAAATTTCTTCCTGGAACACACGCATCTGGTTGTTGCCCTTGAGCAGGGTCGGCTGGATGTAGTAGCCGGTCGACAGGCTGCCTTCGAGTTTTTCCACTTTGCCGCCGGTGAGCAGTTCGGCGCCTTCTTTCTCGGCGATTTCCAGGTACGAGAGGATCTTGTCGAACTGCTGCTCGGAGGCCTGGGCGCCGACCATGGTGTCGGTGTCCAGTGGGTCACCGCGCTTGATCTGTTTGATCTTCTTCATCACCTCCTGCATGAAGGCGGGGTAGATCGACTCTTGCACCAGTGCCCGCGACGGGCAGGTGCACACTTCACCCTGGTTGAAGAAGGCCAGTACCAGGCCTTCGGCGGCCTTCTCGATGAACGACTGCTCGGCCTGCATGATGTCTTCGAAGAAGATGTTCGGTGATTTACCGCCCAGTTCCACGGTGGACGGGATGATGTTCTCGGCGGCGCACTTCATGATGTGCGAGCCCACCGGGGTTGAGCCGGTGAAGGCAATTTTGGCGATGCGCTTGCTGGTGGCCAGGGCTTCACCGGCTTCACGGCCGTAGCCTTGCACCACGTTGAGCACGCCCGGGGGCAGCAGGTCGCCGATCACTTCCATCAGCACGCTGATGCCCAGGGGGGTCTGCTCGGCGGGTTTGAGGACCACGCAGTTGCCGGCCGCCAGTGCGGGAGCGAGTTTCCATGCCGCCATCAGGATCGGGAAGTTCCAGGGGATGATCTGGCCGACCACACCCAGGGGCTCATGAATGTGGTAGGCCACGGTGTTGCCGTCGATTTCCGCAGCACCGCCTTCCTGGGCGCGCAGGCAGCCGGCGAAATAACGGAAGTGGTCAGCGGCCAGGGGGATATCGGCGTTCAGGGTTTCGCGGATGGCCTTGCCGTTGTCCCAGGTTTCGGTGATGGCCAGCAGTTCGAGGTTCTGTTCGATGCGGTCGGCGATCTTCAACAGAACGAGCGAGCGCGCCTGGGCCGAAGTCGTGCCCCAGGCGTCGGCGGCGGCATGGGCGGCATCCAGGGCCTTTTCGATGTCTTCGGGACCGGAGCGTGGGAACTCGGCAATCAATTGCCCGTTCACCGGCGAGACGTTTTCGAAGTACTGCCCGTTTACCGGCGCAACGAACTCGCCACCAATGTAGTTCCCGTAGCGGCTCTTGAAGGAAACCTTGGCGCCTTCGGTACCGGGATGTGCATAACGCATGGTGTGTCTCCTGGCTATTGTGCTTGTTGGGGAGGATATGAAGCATAGAGCAAGGGTTGGGCCAGTGTTTTCGGTGCCTTGTAAATCAATGGCTTGCGATGGGTTCGGCACTATGTGAAGAGGGCTGTGTGGCAGGGCTGATACAGCGTGCGTGACACTTTGTACCGCTGATGGCACAGCCAGTGACCCAGCGGTCAAGCGAACATTGCAATGCCGGGGCGGGTGGAGGATGCTGGGCTTATCTCGTCTGCGGAGAACAATAAAAAGTGCAGAACAATCACCTCAGCCGGCATGCCCGGCAAGTGCTCACGGTGACTCAGGGCAAGGCGCACTCACAGGGGCCAGGCAGTGATCCCTCGATTGCCCGCTCATGGCTGCGCTGCCTCGAGGACTACCATCTGGACCCGGCCCAGAGCATGGCCCCGACCGTGCTCGAGCATGGCCGCGTGCTGGAGAGCCGCGAGCGCCTGCAGCAGGTGCTGCAGATTGCCGGCACCGAGATGAACAGCCTGCATCAGCAGTTGTCGGGCGCCGGGCATGCGGTACTGTTGACCGATGCCCGTGGGGTGATCCTCAATTGCGTTACCGCGCCGACCGAACGGCGTATTTTCGAGCGCGCCGGGCTGTGGCTCGGCGCTGACTGGAGCGAAGCCCGCGAGGGCACCAACGGCATTGGCACCTGCCTGGTCGAGCGTCAGGCGCTGACCATTCACCAGGATGAACATTTCCGTGGCCGGCATACCGGCCTGACTTGCTCGGCTAGCCCGGTCTTCGACCCTCATGGTGAACTGCTGGCGGTACTCGACGTGTCTTCGGCGCGTCCTGATGTGTCGCGTCAGAGCCAGTTCCACACCATGGCGCTGGTCAACCTGTCGGCGAAAATGATCGAGAGCTGTTATTTCCTGCGCTATTTCGAGAACCAATGGCTACTGCGCTTTCACCTTCAGGCTGAGTCGGTCGGATTGTTCAGCGAAGGGCTGCTGGCGTTTGATGGCGATGGGCGGATTTGCGCGGTCAACCAGAGTGCCTTGAACCTGCTCGGCACCATCCGTGGTGGTGTGCTGGGCAAGCCGGTCGAGATGTTCTTCGACTGTGCGCTGGATGAGCTTTTCAGCCGTTCGACGGCGCAGGCCAGCAACAGTTGGCCATTGCGCACCCGCGACGGCCGCTTGTTGTTCGCCAGCCTGCGGGGCCAGGTTCGCAACCCGGTAGTGCCTTCATTGGCGACCCCGGCACCTGCTGCCAAGGTAGAGAAGATCGGGGCGATCTGTTTGCTCGACCCGCTGTTGCAGAACGATTTCCGCCGGGCCGTGCGGGTGTTCGAGCGCGATGTTCCCTTGTTGATCAATGGTGAGACCGGCAGTGGCAAGGAGGCCTTCGCCAAGGCCGTGCACCAGGCCAGCCAACGGTGCGACAAAGCGTTTGTGGCCCTGAACTGTGCCTCCATTCCAGAAAGCCTGATCGAGAGCGAGCTCTTCGGGTACCGCGGCGGCAGTTTCACCGGTGCCCGCAAGGAGGGCATGCGCGGCAAGCTGCAGCAGGCTGACGGCGGCACCTTGTTGCTGGATGAAATTGGCGACATGCCGCTGGCCTTGCAGACCCGCCTGCTGCGGGTATTGGAAGACCGCATGGTGGTGCCGATCGGGGGCGAGCCGCAGGCGGTCAACGTGCGCATCATCAGTGCCACCCACCGCAACCTGCTGGAACGGGTGGAGGATGGCAGTTTCCGTGAAGACCTTTATTACCGTCTCAACGGCCTGGAAATCGAACTGCCTGCCTTGCGCGAGCGTAGCGACAAATCCCAGTTGCTTGATTTCATTCTGAACGAGGAGGCCGGTGGCCAGGTTGTCAGCCTGGAGCCTTTGGCGCGACAGGCACTGCTGGCGTTCGCCTGGCCTGGTAACGTGCGGCAATTGCGTAATGTGCTGCGTACATTGGTGGCGCTGTGTGATGACGGCGTTATCCGCCATGCCGACCTGCCACCCACGGTAGGAGCGACGGTGCGAGGTCTCGACGTGTCCCGCGATAACGGTATTTCCGAAACGACTCATCGCGGGGCAAGCCGAGGTGCTGCACCGCCGCTGCTACAGTGCGCCGAGCGTGATGCATTGCTTGCCACCCTTGAACAGCAACGCTGGCACATGACCCATGTCGCCGCGCAGTTGGGTGTCAGCCGCAATACCTTGTATCGAAAACTTCGCAAGCACGGTATCGCCCGCAGTCTTTGAGCGAAACACAGGATGCGATTTCCTGTGCGCTGGGCTACCCTGCCTCGACGTTTTGCGAGGTCGATCATGCACATTCATATTCTTGGTATTTGCGGCACTTTCATGGGTTCGCTGGCGGTGCTGGCCAAAGAGCTCGGTCATCGCGTCACCGGCTCCGACGCCAATGTCTATCCCCCCATGAGCACCCAGCTTCAGGCCCAGGGCATCGAGTTGACCCAGGGCTATGACGCCGCCCAACTGGACCCGGCGCCAGATCTGGTGGTGATCGGCAATGCGCTGTCGCGCGGCAACCCTGCCGTGGAGTACGTGCTCAACAAGGGCCTGCCGTATGTGTCGGGCCCGCAGTGGCTGGCCGACCATGTGCTGCAAGGTCGTTGGGTGCTGGCGGTGGCGGGTACCCACGGCAAGACCACTACCAGCAGCATGCTGGCCTGGGTGCTGGAACATGCCGGTATGAGCCCGGGCTTCCTGATTGGCGGTGTGCCACAGAACTTCTCGGTGTCGGCGCGCTTGGGCGGCACACCGTTCTTCGTGGTCGAGGCCGACGAATACGACAGTGCCTTCTTCGACAAGCGTTCGAAATTTGTCCACTATCGCCCGCGTACCGCGATCCTCAACAACCTTGAGTTCGATCACGCGGATATCTTCCCTGATCTGGCAGCGATCGAGCGGCAATTCCATCACTTGGTACGTACCATTCCGAGTGAAGGGCTGGTCATTCATCCAACCACCGAGCTTGCGATCGAGCGGGTGATCAAGATGGGTTGCTGGACACCGGTGCAAACCACCGGTGAAGGCGGGCAGTGGCAAGTCAAGTTGCTCAGTGCCGACGGTTCACGTTTTGAAGTCAGCTTCGAGGGCGAGGTTCAAGGTGTAGTCGAGTGGGAACTGACCGGCCAGCACAACGTTGCCAACGCCCTGGCGACCCTGGCCGCGGCTCGCCATGTGGGTGTGGTGCCGGCGATGGGTATTGCCGCTTTGAGTGCTTTCAAGAGCGTCAAGCGTCGCATGGAGAAAGTCGCCGAAGTGCAGGGCGTGACCATCTATGACGACTTCGCGCACCATCCGACGGCCATTGCCACCACCCTCGACGGCCTGCGCAAGCGCATTGGCGATGCACCGTTGATCGCGGTGATCGAGCCTCGCTCCAACTCGATGAAGCTGGGCGCGCACCGCGATGGTCTGCCGGAAAGCGTCAACGATGCCGATCAGGTCATCTGGTATGCACCGCCCAACCTGGGCTGGGACCTTGCCGCCACTGCCGCCGAGTGTAAGGTGCCTGCCGTGGTTGCCGACAGCCTTGAAGCGATCATCGAGCGGGTCAAGAGCCAGGCCAAGCCCGGCACCCAGGTGGTGATCATGAGCAACGGCGGTTTTGGTGGGCTGCACGGCAAGCTGGCCGAGGCGCTGAAATGAGCGGGCCGGAACGCATCACCCTGGCCATGACCGGGGCTTCGGGGGCGCAGTACGGACTGCGCCTGCTCGACTGCCTGGTGCGCGAAGACCGGGAGGTGCACTTTCTGATCTCCAAGGCCGCGCAACTGGTGATGTCGACCGAGACCGACGTGGTGCTGCCGGCCAAGCCTCAGGCGATTCAAACCTTTCTCACCGAGTACACCGGCGCTGCCGCCGGGCAGATTCGTGTGTACGGCAAGGAAGACTGGATGTCGCCAGTGGCCTCCGGTTCCGGTGCCCCCGCAGCGATGGTGGTGGTGCCGTGCTCTACCGGCACCCTGTCGGCGATTGCCGCGGGCGCCTGCAACAACCTCATCGAGCGGGCTGCCGACGTCACCCTCAAGGAGCGTCGGCAGTTGATCCTTGTGCCGCGTGAAGCACCGTTCTCCACCATTCACCTGGAGAACATGCTCAAGCTGTCGAACATGGGGGCGGTGATCCTGCCTGCGGCGCCGGGGTTCTATCACCAGCCGCAGACCATCGATGACCTGATCGATTTTGTCGTGGCACGGATTCTCAATCTGCTGGACATCCCGCAGGACATGCTGCCGCGCTGGGGCGAGCATCACTTCGGCGCCGATGAATGAGGCGACTGCTCGGTATGGCTGTGTTGTGTGTGCTGGTCAGCGGTTGTGCCAGCATACGCACACTCGATGCCGCCAAGCCTGGGGCGCCGTTGGTCTATAGCGGTACGCGGCTTGATCTGTACGCGATGCAAGGTGGGTGTTGTGCGTTGGACCGCTTTGGTGCCGAAGCGCCAACGTACCCTGGGCTGGATCTGCCGGGCAGCCTGTTGCTCGATACCTTGCTGTTGCCGTTGTCGGTGTTGACGGCCTTGGGAATCGGTTTTCAGGCAACGGGTGGGCTGTAATGGCATCGCGGGGCAAGCCCGCTCCCGCGCTGCAGGAGCGGGCTTGCCCCGCGATTGATGTTACCTGCCGAGCCTGCGCAGCTCGTCAGACTCGACGATGCGAATCCCATCTTGCTCTTCCAGCGCCAGGCGCCATAGGGCGCGGGCCAATTGGCAGGCTTCGATACCCCGGTACTTGCCAGGGATCAGCTTGGACAGCGGTCCGGCAACCCGTTCAGCCAGGCGTGGCTCCACGCGTTCACCGAGTAACAGGGACGGACGGGCGATGGTCAGTTGCGGCCAGTCCTGGGCCTCCAGTGCTTTCTCCATTTCGCCTTTGACCCGGTTGTAGAAGATCGGCGACCTGCGGTCGGCGCCCAGCGCACTCAACACCAGCAAATGCCGCGCACCCAGCTCCCGGGCGCGTTTGCCGAACGCCACCACCATGTCCAGGTCGACGGCGCGAAAAGCCGATTCGGACCCCGCCTGCTTGATGGTGGTGCCCAGGCAGCAGAAAGCGATGTCGACGCGGCCGGCCAGTTGCGGCAGGAAAATCGCCGGATCGCCCACTGGGTTTTCCAGGTGCGGGTGCTCGGCCAACGGACGACGGGTAGGGGCCAGCACTCGACTGACGGTTGGCTCGTTGAGCAACCGATCGAGTAGATGTTCACCGGTAAGACCGGTGGCTCCGGCAAGCAGGATATGCTGAGGCGTCAAGTACATGATGTCTCTCCCTTGATACAGTCAGCTTAGTGGTTGCTGGCATTTTTTGCATGCCCCGTCTCATTTGCCGTTTTGCTTTCGAGGGCTTTGCGTGCCTGCTGCTGACGCAGTCGTTGCCAATGTGCCACTACGTCCTTGGGCGCCCAGATTTGCGGTTCGGAGGCCTCGAAGCCCTCCACCGCCTCACGCTCGGCAACGCTGGCGCTGGCTTGGTCGAAGGCTTGCTGCAGATCGTCGGTCTGGTTCAGGGCCTGGGCGAACAAGGCATCGCCGAAGTAGGTAAAGTCGGCTTCTTCAGAGCAGCCGAACGACACTCGATCCGCTCGTGAGGCCGTCATGATCAAGGTCTTGTCGTCTTTGAGCGAGTCGATGTAGCCCCCTGAATAGCAGGCGGAGATGACAATGATCTTGTCGCGATCTTTCAATGGCGCCAGTGTACTGGCGAGGGCATCGGCGGGCAGGTCGGCCAGTTGCAGGCGTGGCTGGTCGAGAACCAGTTCGTGCTCGTGGCTGCCGTGGGTGGTCAGGTAGATGAATACCAGGTCTTCGGGGCCGGTGCGCTCGGCCAGGGTGCGAACGGCCCGGGCAAGGCTTTCGCGGGTGGCCATGGGCCGGTCATCGAGGTGGTCGCGATGGTTGACCAGGCTGATCTGCCCTGTAGCGCCAAAGCGACTCTTGAGCATGGCGCTAACATAGTCGGCCTCGCGCAGAAACACACTTTGCTTGCCGTCGCCAGCCAGGGTCAGGCTGTATAGCTCGATCTGCGCTGTGGAGGCCGGAATCCGGGCCAGTGCCTGCTCCAGCAGCGGCCCCTGGTTCAGCAGCGCCAGCTCCAGCGGATCAGGCAGCAGCCGGCCCTTTTCATCACGCACGCGCAGGCCGTTGATCCAGTCACCGCTCTGGCTGCTGCCATCGGGCAGGTTCAGGCGGCCACGGCCATGGTAGGTGTCGTTGTCGAAGCCGCCGATATAGAGGCTGCCATCGGCCAACTGCAAGCGACCGTTGCCGGAGAAGCGCCAGTCGCGAAAGTTGCCCTTGTAATGGCTGCCATCACTGGCGATCAACTCGCCCTTGCCATTGAAGGTGCCGTCCTTGAATTGCCCGATCCACACATCACCGTCGACGCTTTCATAGCGGCCCCGGCCTTCCAGGCGATTGTCGCGAAAGGCGCCGATGTATTGGTCACCTTCGGCACTGTTGAAGGTGCCGCTGCCTTCGAGCTGACCGTTGACGAAGCGCCCGCTGAACTGGTTGCCGCTGGCATCGCTGCGAATGCCTTCGCCGTTGGGTTTGCCGCGTGCGAACAGGCCCTGGTACTGACTGCCGTCAGCTAGTTCAAGATGGCCGGCGCCGTTGTACTGGTCGTCCTTGAACTGGCCGCGATACAGCAAGCCGTTCTCTTTGAGGGTGCCTTCGCCATCGCGTCGACCGAGCTTGAAACCGCCGGTGTAGCTGCTGCCTGGGGTCTTCAGCGTGCCCAGGCCATGGAACAGGCCTTGCTGGAACATGCCGCGATAGACCTCGCCATTGCTACCGTGCCATTCGCCCTGGCCGTGCCACTGGCCACTGAGGAAGTTGCCGGCGTACCAACTGCCGTTGGGGTAGTCGATTCGGCCCTCGCCTTGCAGCAGTCCATCGACCACCTGGCCCCGGAAGCGACCACCATCGGGTAGGCGTGCATCCGGTGGAGACAGGGGTTCGCCATCGCCACAGGCGGCGAGCAGCAAGCTCAGGGCAAGAGGAACAAGTGGGCGCATGACGGGGTCCGGGCGGGTGAGGCCCCGAGTATGCCGCAGAATGCGCCGACTGAAACAGCCAGTGGGACTGTTTCAGTGTCGGGCCGTTTCAGACGAAGCAGAGCGTCAGGGGTTCGGCGATGTAGGCGGGCTTTTCCTGGCCTTCGATTTCCAGGGTGGCGGTGAGCTTGAGTAACCATTGGCCGGGCTTTTTCTCGGTGGCGTCGGCCAGGTCGACCTTGAGTCGGACCTTGCTATCGACCTTGACCGGCTGGATGAAGCGCACGCTGTCCAGGCCGTAGTTGACCACCATCTTCAGGCCTTCAGGCAGGACCAGGATGTCTTCCATCAACTTGGGGATCAGCGACAGGGTGAGAAAACCATGGGCGATGGTGCTGCCAAATGGCGTTTTCGCCGCCTTTATCGGGTCCACATGAATGAACTGAAAGTCACCTGTGGCCTCGGCAAACAGGTTGATGCGGTCTTGGTCGATGGTCAACCATTCGGAACGTCCCAGTTCCTTTCCAACGTACTGCGAAAGCTCTGCAACAGGTACAAAGGGCATCGTGACTCTCCTGATTGTCTTTGGATTTCTTATGACGTAGGCAGATTCGAACGCCTAAGATCAGCACGCCTGCACAAAGCGGTCAAGTCGCCATGTTTTCGGCGAATATCAGGTTATAGGCAGGTCGTTAGCGTGCTTATAATGGCCGCCAGGCCCGAAGGAGGTACTTATGCTGTTGCGTGGATTGACCTGGCTGGTGTTGTTTCAATTGCTTGGGACGGCGATCAATCACCTGTTTGTGCCTTTTCTGCCCGGCCCAATCCTTGGACTGCTGTTTTTGCTGGTGTTCCTGATGGTGCGCGGCGAGGTGGGGGCGCCACTGAGCGAGGCAGCCAACAGCCTGTTGCGCTACCTACCGTTGCTGTTGGTGCCGCCGGCGGTGGGGGTGATGGTCTATGCCGCCGATATAGCGGCCGATTTCTGGGCCATCGTCGGTGCCTTGGTGCTTTCGGCGTTGATCACCCTGGTGTTTGTCGGTGTGCTGATGCAAAAGCTGATCGCCCGCCAGGGCAAGCGCGAGGAGCAGTCATGAGCCTGGATTGGGGCGGTGCCCTGGACGCTGTCATTCACCATCCGCTGTTCGGCATCGGTATCACCCTTGGGGCCTACCAACTGGTGCTGGCCGCCTACGAGAAAACCCGCTGGATCTTCCTGCAGCCGGTACTGGTGTCGATGCTTGTGGTCATTGGCGTACTGCTGACATGTGGCCTGACCTACAACGAATACCGCAAAAGTACCGAAATCATGAGCATCCTCCTGGGCCCTGCAACGGTCGCCCTGGCGGTACCGCTCTACCTCAACCTGCGGCGGATTCGCCAACTGTTCTGGCCGACTTTTACTACGCTGGTAATCGGAGGGGTGTTTGCGACCGGTGCCTGTTTGCTGCTGGGCTGGTGGTTTGGTGCCGAACACATGATTCTGATGACCATGGCGCCCAAGTCGGTGACCTCGCCGATTGCCATGCTGGTAGCCGAGCAGATTGGCGGTGTGGCGGCCCTGGCAGCGGTGTTCGTGCTGATCACCGGGGTGATCGGGGCGATTTTCGGCCCGGGGCTGTTGTCACGTTGTGGTGTGCATAGTCCCGAGGCCCGAGGCATGGCGCTGGGGGTGACCGCTCATGCGGTGGGTACCTCGGTGGCGCTGCAGGAAAGTGATGAGTGCGGGGCCTTTGCGGCGCTCGCGATGAGCCTGATGGGGGTCGCCACAGCGGTGTTCCTGCCCCTGGCAGTCAGCCTGGTTGTTTAAGGAGTTGCAATGACGTTACCCCTGTTCCCGCTCAATACGGTGCTGTTTCCGGGATGCTTTCTCGATCTGCAGATCTTCGAGGCGCGCTACCTGGACATGATCGGTCGCTGCATGAAGCAGGGCGGCGGGTTTGGTGTTGTCTGCATTCTTGAGGGTGAACAGGTCGGCAAGGCACCCGAAGGCTATGCCTCGATCGGTTGCGAGGCCGTGATTCGCGATTTTCAGCAGCAGGACAACGGCCTGCTCGGCATTCGGGTCGAAGGCACCCGGCGTTTTCGTGTAAAGCAGGCGCACGTGCAGAAAGACCAGTTGTTGCTGGCAGAGGTGCAGTGGCTGCACGATCTACCCGATACGCCACTGCGCGATCAGGATGACGATCTGCTGGCCTTGCTCAAGGCCTTGGGCGAGCATCCGATGGTGGCCGCGCTCGACATGCCGGCCCAGGTGCTGGGCCAGCACTCCCTGGCCAACCAACTGGCCTACCTGTTGCCCTTCGTTGAGGAAGACAAGCTCGATCTCCTGGCCATTGACGCCCCGCAGCAGCGCCTGGATGCTATCCAGGCGCTGCTTGATCGGCTGCAGGGTGAGCTGTTCGCCTGAACCTCAGTACTGGTAGCGCACCAGGGCGTGGGGCAGGGCGTGCAGGCTGAAGAAGGCCAGCAAGGCAACGCAGGCCGGCAGGATCAACCACCATACCTTCAGCGGCAGGGCCGCAAGCGGTTCGCGGTGCTGGGTCAAGGTCAGGCTGGTAGCACACACGCAGCAGGCGAGCATGGCCCCGGCAAGAATGTCGGTCGGCCAGTGTGCGCCCAGGTACACCCTTGATACCGCAATGGCCAGCGCGGGCAGGCAGCCCAGCAGAATCCAGGTCAGGCGCATGCGTGCGGGTTGTCCGCGCCCGGCCAGTACCGCCAGTACCAGGAAAAACGCAAAGGCTGCCGAGCTATGGCCGCTGGGCATGCTGTAGGTGGTCAGCGGATCGGTCAGGACCTCCGGGCGGGCCCGGGCGAACAACCATTTCAGGCTACCATTGGCCAGTGCGGTGCCGATCAGGGTAGCGCCGGCAAAAATCGCTGGGCGCCACTGGCGTGCCAGGAGCAGCAGGCCGACCAGCAGGCCGCCGAGAAAGAACTGGGTACGAAAATCTCCCATTCGAGTGACCAGCACCACGCTGCCATCGATGACGCTGCTGCGGTGCTCCTGGATCAGGGTCATCAGGCCCTGGTCGAACTCATGCAGGTACGGCCAGCCAACAAACAGGCCGGTCAGGGCCAGCAGGCTGAGCCCGGCAATCACGCGGGTGCCGCGACGCATGCTGCGCAGGCTGCAGTTGATGCTCACGCCCAACAGTATGGCCAGGCCGGCAGCGATGATTCCGGCGTCGAGCCAGAAACCCTCGGGCAGTGGCAGGCGCATGGCGGCACCCGTTGCCCAGCCGGGCAGCAGATAGGCCACCGACCAACCCGCCCCGGCAATCAGGCTGACGGCGATGAAACGTGGCAGGGGCATGTCGAACATGCCCGCGACCATGGGCAACATGGGGCGCAGGGGGCCGATGAAACGGCCGACCAGCAGGCTGGCGATGCCGTAGCGCTGGAAATAGGTTTCGGCACCGCCGATCCATTCCGGGTGATGACGCAGCAAGGGCAGGCGGCGGATGTTCTGGTGAAACTTGCGTCCGAGGGTGTAGGAAATTGCATCCCCCAACAGGCCGCCAAAGAACCCCAGCATCAGGGTTTCACCCAGTGACAGGGCGCCACTGCCGGCCAGCACCGCCACGGCGAACAGCAATACCGTGCCTGGCACGATGATCCCGGCAATTGCCAGGCACTCCACGCAGGCCACCAGAAAGATCGCCAAGCCTAGCCATTGCGGGTTGGCGCCAAGCCAACTCGTCAGGCTGTCGAGCCATTGGCCCATCGTGTCAGTTTCCTTGTGTCAGTAAAAAGTAGTCCCGGCCTTCGACTTGGCCGCGACGCAGCGGGTTCCGTGTGCAATGACGGGCAAATTCGGCATCGACGAATCGGTAGGGCAGATGTTCATCGCGGCCGTGGGGAATGCCCAGGCGGGTGGTCTGAATAATATGTTTCACATTGATACCGCAGTCTTCGACGAACAAGCGTTCCGGGTCGAAGCGCTTGGCGTCCCAGTGTGGCACTTTCAGGCCCAGGGCCTTGCACAGCAAGGTCTGGCCGGCGCAGAGGCGCTCGATGGCGCGCGGTTGGCCATTGGCATCGGGGTTGTTCAGGTGCATCTGTACCAAACTGTTGTCATCGCTGATGGCATCGACGAAAGGGAAGGCCGCTTTGATCAGCACCGCGTTGCCTGGGCCGTGGGCGCTGAAGTTCAGCGAGTCACCACCACGGGCGTAGTACATGTAGATGTGCCCGCCGTCGAGAAACAATGCCTTGCGCTTTTCCGTATAACCGAGCGAGGCATGGCTGCCCTTGTCGCTGCAGTAGTAGGCCTCGGTCTCGATGATCCGTGCCGACAGCCAGTAGGGGCCGTGGCGATGGCGGATGATCTTGCCCAATAGCGATCTGGCCAGCGCCTGGGCGTCGCGGTCGAAGAAGCTGTCAGGCAGGGCCCGGGACGGGCAGGGGGCTGAGTCGGGCATGCTGGTGGTTCGGTAGAAGGCAAGGGCTGGATGATAGCATTGCCGCCTGCAGGATCGGGCTTGCCCCGCGATTGGACGTATCTGGCAGACCGCAATCATGCGGCAAGCGCGATCCTGCAGGGCACTGTTTTTGACCATCCGCCTGTCACTGCTGGGCGCGGGGCGACGCGACAGTTATAATCATCCGATTTTCCCCTTCGCCAAGACCACTGAGCCCATGACTGAGTCCGTTCTTGACTACATGACCCGCCTGGGTCGCGCCGCCCGTGAGGCCGCGCGCGTTATTGCCCGTGCCAGCACCGCGCAGAAAAACCGCGCGCTGCAAGCGGCCGCCAATGCCCTGGATGCCGCTCGCGACGAGTTGTCGGCTGCCAACGAGCTGGACCTGGCCGCTGGTCGTGCCAATGGCCTGGAACCGGCCATGCTCGAGCGCCTGGCGCTGACCCCGGCCCGTGTCGACGGCATGATCGTCGGTCTGCGCCAGGTCGCCAGCCTTCCAGACCCGGTCGGTGCGATCCGTGACATGAGCTATCGGCCGTCGGGTATTCAGGTCGGCAAGATGCGCGTACCGCTGGGCGTGATCGGGATCATCTACGAATCCCGGCCGAACGTGACCATCGACGCCGCCAGCCTGTGCCTCAAGTCCGGCAACGCCACCATCCTGCGTGGCGGCTCGGAAGCCATCCATTCCAATCGTGCCATTGCCGCGTGCATCCAGCGCGGCCTGGCCGAGGCCGGCCTGCCATCTGCCGTGGTGCAGGTGGTCGAGACCACCGATCGCGAAGCGGTCGGCGCCTTGATCAGCATGCCCGAATACGTGGATGTGATCGTGCCGCGCGGCGGCAAGGGCCTGATCGAACGTATCAGTCGCGATGCGCGCGTGCCGGTCATCAAGCACCTGGACGGCATCTGTCATGTGTATGTGGCCGAACATGCCGAGCTGGACAAGGCCCGGCGCATTGCCTTCAACGCCAAGACCTACCGGTATGGCATCTGCGGAGCGATGGAAACCCTGCTGGTTGATCAGTCGGTCGCTGCCGAGTTCTTGCCGGAAATGGCCCGTCAATTTCGGGAAAAAGGCGTCGAGCTGCGCGGGTGCGTACGGACGTGCAGCATCATTGATGCCGTGCCGGCCACCGAGGAAGACTGGAACACCGAGTACCTGGCGGCCATCCTGTCGATCCGCGTGGTCGAGGGCCTGGACCAGGCCATCGAGCACATCAACCACTACGGTTCGCACCATACCGACTCGATTGTCACCGAGCATCAGGGCCAGGCCCGGCGGTTCACGGCCGAGGTCGATTCGTCCTCGGTCATGATCAATACCCCGACCTGCTTTGCCGACGGCTTCGAGTATGGCTTGGGGGCAGAGATCGGTATTTCCACCGACAAGCTGCACGCCCGCGGCCCTGTCGGCCTGGAAGGCTTGACCTGTGAAAAATACGTGGTGATCGGCGACGGTCAACTGCGTGGACAGGAGTCGATCTGACTTGGCCGAGCGCAAACCGCTCGCCCACGTCTCGACGATGTCGCTCGCCCGGCGCATCGGCGTGCTCGGCGGGACCTTCGACCCGGTACACATCGGCCACCTGCGCAGCGCGCTGGAGGTGGCCGAAGTGCTGGCGCTGGACGAGCTGCGGCTGATGCCCAACGCCCGTCCGCCGCACCGTGGCACCCCACAGGTGTCGGCCGAGGATCGCCTGGCGATGGTTCGTTGTGCGGTCGAAGGTGTGCCAACGCTGACTGTCGATGCCCGCGAGCTGTTGCGCGATACGCCGTCGTACACCATTGAAACGCTTGAACTGATGCGCGCTGAAATGGCCGCCTCGGATCAGCTGTTTCTGCTGCTGGGCTGGGACGCGTTCTGCGGCTTGCCCAGTTGGCACCGTTGGGAAGAATTGCTGCAACACTGCCACATCCTGGTGCTGCAACGCCCGGATGCCGACGTCGAGCCACCGGATGCCCTTCGCAACCTGTTGGCCGCGCGCTCAGTCAGTGATCCGCAGGCCCTGGTTGGGCCGGCGGGACATATTGCATTCGTCTGGCAGACCCCGCTTGCGGTGTCAGCCACGCAGATCCGACAGCTGCTGGCCAGCGGCAAGTCGGTGCGGTTTCTGGTGCCGGACGCAGTACTGGCCTACATCGATGCGCACAACCTTTACCGTGCGCCGAACTGAGGGTGCTGTGAAGCGCCCCTACATTACGAGTTGAATGAGTTTTTATATGACCAAGCAAAAACACAGTGCCATCAGTGCCGAAGAACTGGTCGAGCTGACCAAGGTTGCCCTGTCTGACGTCAAGGCCCAGGACATTCAGGTTATCGACGTGCGTGAAAAGCATAGCCTGACCGACTACATGATCATCGCCACCGGTACCTCCAACCGCCAGATCAGCGCCATGCTTGAAAAGGTCCGTGAAGCGGTCAAGGCCAAGGGCGTGCAGCCGCTGGGCGAAGAAGGCAAGGGTGACAGCGACTGGGTTCTGCTGGACCTGAACGACGTCATTGTTCACATGATGACCGCCGCTGCCCGCCAGTTCTACGACCTGGAGCGCCTGTGGATGGGTGCCGAGCAGAGCCGCGCCGCCGATGGCAAGCACCACAGCCCGGACAACACCCACGCCTACTCCGAAAATCTCAAAGACCGGGAATAAGGAAGCGTCGTGCGTCTGCGTCTGATCGCGGTCGGCTCGCGCATGCCCAAGTGGGTGGAAGACGGTTGGCATGAGTATGCCAAGCGCCTGCCCTCGGAGCTTTCGCTGGAGCTGGTGGAAATACCGCTCAATACCCGGGGCAAGAATGCCGATGTCGCCCGCCTGATTCGTCAGGAGGGCGAGGCCATGCTCGCCAAGGTCCAGCCAGGGGAACGGATTGTCACCCTGGAGGTCCATGGCAAGCCCTGGAGTACCGAGCAACTGGCGGTCGAGCTGGATCGCTGGCGGTTGGACTCGCGTACCGTGAACTTCATGGTCGGCGGCCCGGAAGGGCTGGCGCCGGAAGTCTGCGCGCGCGCCGAGCAGCGCTGGTCGCTGTCGCCGCTGACCCTGCCGCACCCATTGGTAAGGATACTGATCGGCGAACAGCTGTACCGCGCCTGGACCGTGTTGTCCGGGCACCCTTACCACAAATGAACCTGTAAGCCTTTCAATGACGCAGCCGATTCGCCTCAAGGATCACGAGAAAGACGCCCGTTTGGTGCGCAGTCGCGTCGTGGTCGGTGCCGTGGCGATCGTCCTGCTGATCTGCGTCCTGATCGCGCGCCTGTATTACCTGCAGGTGATCCAGTACGAATATCACTCGACGCTGTCGGAGAACAACCGGGTGCACGTGCAGCCGATTCCACCGACCCGCGGGCTGATCTTCGATCGCAATGGCGTGATCATCGCCGACAACCGCCCAAGCTTCAGCCTGAGCATGACCCGGGAGCGTTCCGGCGATTGGCAGCAGGTGCTGGATGTGATCGTCGAAGTCCTGGAGCTTACGCCCGACGACCGTACCCTGTTCGAGAAGCGCATGCGCCAGGGGCGCCGGCCGTTCGAGCCGGTGCCGATCCTGTTCGAGCTGACTGAAGAGCAGATTGCGCGGATTGCCGTGAACCAGTTCCGCCTGCCCGGTGTAGAGGTGGTCGCCCAACTGGTGCGGCATTACCCGCAGGGTGCGCATTTCGCGCACTCGGTGGGCTATGTCGGGCGGATCAACGAGAAAGAGCTCAAGACCCTCGACCCGGTCAATTACAGCGGCACTCACCATATTGGCAAGACAGGCATCGAGCGCTTCTACGAACCGGAGCTGCATGGCCAGGTAGGTTATGAAGAGGTCGAGACCAACGCCCGTGGCAGGGTGTTGCGGGTTCTCAAGCGCACCGATCCGATCCCCGGCAAGGACATTGTCCTGAGCCTGGACATCAAGCTGCAGGAAGCCGCTGAAGCCGCGTTGGCCGGGCGCCGTGGTGCAATCGTCGCACTCGACCCGAACACCGGTGAAGTGCTGGCGATGGTCAGCCAGCCAAGTTTCGACCCGAACCTGTTCGTGACCGGCATCAGCTTCAAGGCCTATGCGGAGCTGCGTGACTCCATCGACCGGCCGCTGTTCAACCGCGTGCTGCGCGGGCTGTATCCGCCAGGTTCGACGATCAAGCCGGCGGTGGCCATTGCCGGCCTGGACAGCGGCGTGGTCACGGCTTCGAGCCGGGTATTCGACCCTGGTTACTACCAATTGCCCAATTACGATCACAAGTACCGTAACTGGAACCGTAGCGGTGACGGCTGGGTCGACCTGGACACAGCGATCATGCGCTCCAACGACACCTATTTTTACGATTTGGCCCACAAGATGGGCATTGATCGCTTGTCTACCTACATGAACCGTTTTGGAATCGGCCGGAAGGTGTCGCTGGACATGTTTGAAGAATCGCCTGGCCTGATGCCGTCGCGCGAATGGAAGCGTGCCACTCGCCGTCAGGCCTGGTTCCCCGGCGAAACCCTGATCCTCGGTATCGGCCAGGGTTACATGCAGGCCACCCCGTTGCAGCTGGCGCAGGCCACGGCCCTGATCGCCAGCAAGGGCAAGTGGAATCGCCCGCACCTGGCCAAGACTATCGAGGGCTTGCCACCGGTGGACGAGAACCCTATCGAGGATATCGTGCTGCGTGACAAGTCCGACTGGAACAAGGTCACCCACGGCATGGAGCAGGTGATGCACGGCGCCCGGGGTACGGCGCGCAAGGCAGCGATCGGTGCGCAGTACCGGATCGCCGGCAAGAGTGGTACCGCCCAGGTAGTGGCAATCAAGCAGGGTGAGAAGTACGACCGCAACAAGTTGCAGGAGCGTCATCGCGACCACGCCTTGTTCGTCGGGTTTGCCCCGGCGGACAACCCCAAGATCGTGGTGTCGGTGATGGTCGAGAACGGTGAGTCCGGTTCCGGTGTTGCAGCGCCCGTGGTGCGTCAGGTCATGGACGCCTGGTTGCTGGGCCCCGATGGCCGCCTCAAGCCTGAATTCGCCAACCCGTCCATTGCCCAGGAATCGGCCCCGTGAAGAGTAATTTCGATCGCATGCTCTCCAGCGAGGACGTGATGCGTCGTCGCGCCAGCTTCCTGCAACGCATTCATATCGACGGTCCCTTGCTGATCCTGTTGCTGACGCTGGCGGCCGGCAGCCTGTTCGTCCTCTATTCGGCCAGTGGCAAGAACTGGGACCTGCTGCTCAAGCAGGCCAGCTCCTTCGGCATCGGCCTGGTGTCGATGTTCGTCATTGCCCAGCTGGAGCCCCGTTTCATGGCCCGCTGGGTGCCGTTGGCCTATGTCTGCGGGGTGATTCTGCTGGTGGTGGTGGACGTCATGGGTCACAACGCCATGGGCGCCACGCGCTGGATCAACATCCCCGGGGTTATCCGCTTCCAGCCCTCGGAGTTCATGAAGATCATCATGCCGGCGACCATCGCCTGGTACCTGGCCAAGCGCTCGCTGCCTCCGCACCTCAAGCATGTGATGATCAGCCTGATCATGATCGGTGTGCCATTCATTTTGATCGTTCGCCAGCCTGACCTGGGAACCGCCTTGCTGATCCTGGCGTCAGGTGCGTTCGTATTGTTCATGGGGGGGCTGCGCTGGCGCTGGATCGTCAGTGTGATCGCCGCAGCGGTACCGGTGGCGGTGGCCATGTGGTTCTTCGTCATGCACGACTACCAGAAGCAGCGTGTACTGACCTTCCTGGACCCCGAGAGCGACCCGCTGGGCACCGGCTGGAACATCATCCAGTCCAAGGCCGCCATCGGCTCCGGGGGCGTGTTCGGCAAGGGCTGGTTGCTGGGTACCCAGTCGCACCTGGACTTCCTGCCGGAAAGCCATACCGACTTCATCATCGCGGTACTGGGCGAGGAGTTCGGGCTGGTCGGCATCTGCGCGCTGTTGTTGATCTATCTGCTGCTCATCGGTCGCGGCCTGGTGATTACTGCCCAGGCCCAGACACTCTATGGCAAGTTGCTGGCCGGCAGCCTGACCATGACCTTTTTTGTCTATGTGTTCGTTAATATCGGTATGGTCAGCGGCTTGTTGCCCGTGGTGGGTGTGCCGTTGCCCTTCATTAGTTATGGCGGAACTTCGTTAGTGACGCTGCTGTCAGCGTTTGGGGTTTTAATGTCGATCCACACGCACCGCAAATGGATTGCACAGGTTTGAATAAGGTGAAGAATTACATGCAATTTATGCGTGGCTGGGCCGCTCGTTGCGCGCCCTGGGTTGGCCTGTTCGGCCTGCTCGGTGGAGCACAGCAAGCGACCGCCGGGGACTATGACGGCTCACCGCAGGTGGTCGAGTTCGTCGGCGAGATGACCCGCGACTACGGTTTTGCCGGCGAACAACTGATGGATGTGTTTCGCGATGTTCAGCGCAAGCAATCGATCCTCGACGCCATTTCCCGGCCCGCCGAGCGGGTAAAACCCTGGAAGGACTATCGCCCGATGTTCCTCACCGACGCCCGGGTGGCGCGCGGTGTCGACTTCTGGCGCCAGCACGAGGCGACCCTGGCGCGCGCCGAGAAAGAGTACGGTGTACCGGCCCAGGTGATCGTGTCGATCATCGGCGTTGAAACCTTTTTTGGCCGCAACACCGGCAACTACCGGGTGATCGACGCGTTGTCGACCCTGGGTTTCGACTACCCGCCGCGCAGCGAGTTTTTCCGCAAGGAGCTGCGCGAGTTCCTGCTGTTGTCCCGTGAAGAGCAGGTCGATCCGCTGACCCTCAAGGGTTCCTACGCTGGCGCCATGGGCCTGCCGCAGTTCATGCCGAGCAGCTTTCGCGCCTACGCGGTGGACTTCGACGGCGACGGCCACATCAATATCTGGAACAACCCGGACGATGCCATCGGCAGTGTCGCCAGCTACTTCAAGCGTCACGGCTGGGTAGCGGGCGAGCAGGTGGTCAGCCGCGCCAGTGTCACCGGCAATCGCGTTGATGAGGGCTTGAGCCCCGGTATAGACGCGGTCAATACAGTCGGGGAGTTGCGGGCACTGGGCTGGTCGAGTCATGATGCGCTGCGCGATGATCTGCCGGTCACCGCCTTTCGGCTCGAAGGTGACAACGGCCCTGAGTACTGGCTGGGCCTGAAGAACTTCTACGCGATCACTCGCTACAACCGCAGCGTGATGTACGCCATGGCGGTACATCAGCTATCGGACCTGCTGGTTCAAGCACGGGGCGCCAAGTAATGCGCGTATTGTTTTCTCAAACCTCTCTCAAACTGATCGGCTGCGCGGCCATGGGCCTGTTGCTGGCCAGTTGCTCGTCGAACAAGCCGGCGCCGCAAGGCCCCGCGGTGGTCAAGGCCAAGCCAGGCCTGGACATCAACCGCGCGCACAAGGACGGTGCCCCGTGGTGGGACGTCGATGTGTCGAAGATCCCTGACGCCACGCCGACCGTACACACTGGCAACTACAAGGCCAACCCGTACACGGTGCTGGGCAAGACCTACTTCCCGATCCAGGAGTCGCGCAACTACCGCGCCGAGGGTACCGCGTCCTGGTACGGCACCAAGTTCCACGGCCAGAATACCGCCAACGGCGAGGTCTATGACCTCTATGGCATGAGTGCGGCACACAAGACCCTGCCGCTGCCGGCCTACGTCAAGGTCACCAACCTGGACAACCAGCGCAGTGTGATCCTGCGGGTCAACGACCGTGGTCCGTTCTACTCCGACCGCATCATCGACCTGTCCTACGCGGCGGCGAAGAAGCTCGGCTATGCCGAAACCGGCACCGCGCGCGTGCGCGTCGAGGGCATCGATCCCAAGCAGTGGTGGGCCCAGCGCGGCCAGCCGGCGCCGATGGTGCTCAATCAGCCTCAGGTTGCCCAGACCCAGACATTGCCTGCCAGCACCGGCACGGTCGAGCAATGGACCCCGCCGCCGCAGCAGCATGCCGCTGCCGTTGTGCCGCTGCAGGTCGCCAGTAACAGTGCCCAGGCCGCCAATGGTCTTTACTTGCAGGTCGGCGCCTTCGCCAACCCGGATGCCGCCGAGCTGCTGCGCTCCAAGTTGAGCGGCATGGTCAGTGCCCCGGTGTTCATCAGTTCGGTGGTGCGCAACCAGCAAACCCTGCACCGGGTGCGCCTCGGGCCGATCAACAGCCAGGGCGAAGCCCAGCAAATGCAGGACAGTGTGCGTCTGGCCAATCTTGGCCAGCCCAAAGTTGTGACGGCAGACTGACCGGGGGGACTGGTCGCTTTGTCATGCAAGCGGGCCTGACCGCCATGTACAATGGCGGTTTTGCTCGCAAGGCCCAGCGCCTGAAGACGTTTTGCCCATAAGGGCATGAGCCCATTAGCCATTTCGAGAGACGGATGAACATAACCAGCTTTGCCAAACGCCTTTGCCTGCTTGTACCGCTGATGATCACCCCTGCTGCGTTTGCAGCAGAGCAGATGATGCCGTCGCCGCCGCAACTGGCAGCCAAGTCCTACGTGCTCATGGAAGCTTCCAGCGGTAATGTCCTGGTCGAGAATAATGGTGACGAGCGTTTGCCGCCGGCCAGCCTGACCAAGCTGATGACCGCCTATATCGCGACCCTGGATATCCGTCGCGGGCAAATCGGTGAAAACGATCCGGTTACCGTCAGCGAAAACGCCTGGCGTACCGGTGGTTCGCGTATGTTCATCAAGGTCGGCACCCAGGTCAGCGTCAGCGACCTGCTGCATGGCATCATCATCCAGTCGGGCAACGACGCCAGTGTCGCCCTCGCCGAGCACATCGCCGGCAGCGAAGACGCGTTCGCCGACATGATGAACAAGACCGCCGCTGACCTGGGTATGACCAACAGCCACTTCATGAACCCGACCGGCCTGCCGAACCCCGAGCATTACTCGTCGGCTCACGACATGGCCGTGCTGGCCCGCGCGATCATCCACGAAGACCCGGCCCACTATGCGATCTACTCGCAGAAGGAGTTCTTCTGGAACAACATCAAGCAGCCAAACCGCAACCTGCTGCTGTGGCGTGACAAGACCGTCGACGGTCTGAAGACCGGCCACACCGACGAAGCCGGCTACTGCATGGTGTCTTCGGCCGTACGTGATGGCATGCGCCTGATCGCCGTGGTCTTCGGTACCAACAGCGAGCAGTCCCGCGCTGCCGAAACCCAGAAGCTGCTGACCTACGGTTTCCGTTTCTTCGAAACCCAGACCTTCTACCAGAAGGGTACCGAGCTTGCTCAGGCACCGGTCTGGAAGGGCACCACCAGCCAGGTCAAGGCCGGCCTGGCCAACGACCTGAGCATGACTTTGCCTAAAGGCCAATTGAAACGCCTGGCCGCAAGCATGACCATGAACCCACAGCTGATGGCACCGATCGCCAAAGGTGACGTGATCGGTAAAGTGGAAGTCAAACTGGATGACAAAGTGGTTCACAGCGCTGACCTGATCGCGCTGGAGCCTGTGGAGGAAGGTGGTTTCTTCCGTCGAGTCTGGGATAGCATTCGGCTATTCTTCTACGGGTTGTTCAACTGATATCGTGACCTGCCACGCCCCCGCCTGCACATGCGGGGGCGTTGTTGTTGCCACGGCTTACGAGGCCGTTACCGCCATGACCGAACCAGACGTCAAGTCGCACAAAATCGAATTCCCCTGCGCTGATTATCCGATCAAGGTAATCGGCGACACCGTGGTCAATTTCAAGGACACGGTGATCGAGATCCTCAAGAAGTACGCTGAAGTCGACCTCAAGACCCTGGCCGAGCGCCAGAGCAAGGAAGGCAAGTACACCACTGTGCAATTGCACATTGTCGCCACCGGCGAAGACCAGTTGCACAACATCAACAGTGCCCTGCGTGCTACCGGAATCGTGAAAATGGTGCTGTGATGCCGGCGAGCCTCGGCTTTCGTGAACTCGGATTACTGCCTTACGAGCCTGTACTCGAGGCCATGCGTCGGTTCACCGACCAGCGCGGCCCCGAAACCGGTGACGAAGTCTGGCTGGTGGAGCACCCTTCGGTGTTCACCCAGGGCCAGGCGGGCAAGGCCGAGCACCTGCTGATACCGGGAGACATCCCGGTGGTGCAGACCGATCGCGGAGGCCAGGTGACCTATCACGGTCCGGGCCAGTTGGTGGCCTACCTGTTGCTGGACGTGCGCCGACTCGGGTTCGGTGTGCGCGATCTGGTCAGTCGCATGGAGCGCTGCCTGATCGAATTGCTCGCCAGTTACAACGTCGAGGCGGCGGCCAAGGCCGATGCGCCTGGCGTCTATGTCGATGGGGCGAAGATCGCCTCCCTCGGCTTGCGGATTCGCAATGGCTGTTCTTTCCATGGCCTTGCTCTGAACGTGGACATGGACCTCGCGCCATTCCGCCGGATTAACCCCTGCGGGTATGCGGGGCTGGCCATGACCCAGCTGAGCGACCAGGCAGGCCCGATCGAACTCTCTGAGGTAAGGGCAAGGCTGCGCGGGCAGCTGGTCAAGCACCTCGACTATGCTGAGCAGGCGACCCTTACGGGCGGAATCTTCTGAATATGACTACTGTTGTGCAAGAACCAGTGCAAACCGTGACACCGGCGCCTCGCCCAAAGGTCGAGGCGGGCGTCAAACTGCGTGGCGCAGAGAAAGTTGCGCGTATCCCGGTAAAGATCATCCCCACCGACGAGTTGCCGAAAAAGCCTGACTGGATCCGCGTACGTATTCCGGTTTCGCCGGAAGTCGACCGCATCAAGCAATTGCTGCGCAAGCACAAGCTGCACAGTGTGTGTGAAGAGGCGTCCTGCCCGAACCTGGGTGAGTGCTTCTCTGGCGGCACCGCGACCTTCATGATCATGGGTGACATCTGCACCCGTCGTTGCCCGTTCTGTGACGTCGGTCATGGCCGCCCCAAGCCCTTGGACGTCGATGAACCGAAGAACCTGGCGGTGGCCATTGCCGACCTGCGCTTGAAGTACGTGGTGATCACCTCGGTAGACCGCGACGACCTGCGTGACGGTGGCGCCCAGCACTTTGCCGATTGCATCCGCGAGATCCGTGCCTTGTCGCCGGGCGTTCAGCTCGAGACTCTGGTACCGGACTACCGTGGTCGCATGGACGTCGCTTTGGCGATCACCGCCGAAACGCCACCGGATGTGTTCAACCACAACCTTGAAACCGTCCCGCGCCTGTACAAGGCTGCGCGTCCGGGCTCCGACTACCAGTGGTCGCTGACCCTGCTGCAGAAGTTCAAGGAACTGGTGCCGCACGTACCGACCAAGTCCGGTCTGATGCTGGGCCTGGGCGAGACCGACGAAGAAGTGATCGAAGTGATGCATCGCATGCGCGAGCACAACATCGACATGCTGACCCTTGGCCAGTACCTGCAGCCATCGCGCAGCCACTTGCCTGTGCAGCGATTCGTACACCCGGACACCTTCGCCTGGTTCGCCGAGGAAGGCTACAAGATGGGCTTCAAGAACGTCGCTTCCGGTCCGTTGGTGCGTTCGTCGTACCACGCCGACCAGCAGGCGCATGAGGCCAAGATCAAGCTTTGATCGAATGCTGGCACTTCAATGCCGATGTCTGCTGACCAGCGACATCGGCATTTTTATTTGTCCGGTCCATACAAGGAGACGTCTGGATGAATCTTCCGGTCGGTTATCAGCAAGAAGCAGCGGCCTGTAGCCCCCTGTTGCCCAAAGCACTGCCCGACAATGGGTGTATCGCCATCATCGCCCCGGCCGGACCTGCCCAGCTGGATACGCTCGAGGCTGTGCAGTGGTTCAATGATCGCGGCTACCAGTGCCGGATCTATCCAGGAGTGGCCGAAGCCGAGGGATACCTGGCCGGGTGCGATGCGCGACGTCTGGCAGACCTGCATGCCGCATTTGCCGCCACGGATGTCGACGCCATCATCTGCCTGCGCGGGGGATACGGCAGCATGCGCCTGCTCGATGGCATCGACTATGCGTTGCTGCGCCAACATCCCAAGCCGTTGGTGGGCTACAGCGATATCACTGCCTTGCACAACGCCATTGCCCGGCATGCCGGTTTCGTGACCTTCCATGGCGCGATGCTCAAGTCCGAGCTGTTGGCCAACAAGCAGGAGCCCACGGTCGCGTCGCTGTTCGAGCTGCTCAGTGGCCACCTCGGACGTGGTGACACTTTGGAGCACCCGCAAGCCTACCCGCTGAGCACAATCGTTCCTGGTGCCGCCTCAGGCCGCTTGCGCGGCGGTAACCTGGCAATGATCTGCGCAACCTTGAACACACCGGCAGAAATACTCAGCCAGGGCAGCATCCTGTTCATCGAGGACGTCAACGAACCGCTGTACCGCATCGACCGCCTGCTGACCCAGTTGCGCCTGGCCGGCAAGTTCGAGGGGGTTCGTGGTGTGCTGGTCGGTGATTTTGCAGGCCTGGAGCAGGCGCAACTCGCGCCGATTTTGAGGCAGATGTTCGAGCCCCTGCGTATTCCGGTGCTGGCTGGATGGCGCAGTGGGCACTGTGACCCCAACCTGACCTTGCCCTTCGGCGCTCAGGTGCTCCTGGATGCCGACCGCCATCGACTGCAGTTGCAACAGGATTTGTTCGCGCAATGAAAAACGCCCCTTGAACGGGGCGTTTTTTATTCAGCGCTGACGCAGGTTTTCCAGCAACTTGTGGGTCGGGTAGCCATCGGCGGGCCACCCCAGTGCCTGTTGTGCGCTACGAATCGCCTTGCGGGTATTGGCGCCAATAATACCGTCGGCGGCACCGGCGTCGTAATTCCTGGCGCTGAGCAGGGTCTGCAACTCGACACGCTCACTGCGGCTGAGGGGCAGATCGTCCTTCGGCCAGCTGCCGGCGATATAACCCGAGCCAGTGAAGCGTTGGCTCAGCAGGCCGACCGCCATCGCGTAGGAGGAGGAGTTGTTGTACTTGAGAATGGCGCGGAAGTTGTCCAGCACCAGGAATGCCGGACCGCGGTAGCCTGCAGGCAGCAGCAGGGCGGCGGAGAGCTGCTCGCTGCCCGCAGGCAGGCGTACACCGACCGGCAGTTTCAGGCCCAGTTGCATCCATTCAGTGACGCTCTTGCGCTGGGCGCCATCGGCCAGCCAGTAATCGAAGCTGGCGGGCAGTTGCACCTCAAAGCCCCAGGGCTCCCCGCGCTTCCAGCCGGAGCTCTGCAGGTAATGGGCGGTAGACGCCAGCGCATCCGCGGAGCTGTTCCAGATATCCCGGCGGCCATCGCCGTCGAAATCCACCGCATGGGTGTTGTAGGTGGTGGGGATGAACTGAGTCTGGCCCATGGCGCCAGCCCACGAACCGCGCATGGCATCAGGCTGTATATCGCCATTTTGCAGAATCTGCAGGGCGGCGATCAATTGCGCCTGGGCAAAGGCCGGACGACGGCCTTCGTAGGCCAGGGTAGCCAGGGAGCGGATCACCGACTTATTGCCCTGGAACTGGCCGAAGTTGCTTTCCATGCCCCAGACCGAGACCAGTACATCGCGGTCGACGCCGTAGCGTTGTTCGATCTGGCCGAGCAGCACGGAATGTTTCTCCAGCAGGGCTTTACCGTTGCGTACGCGCAGCGGCGACAGGGCGCCGTCGAGGTACTCCCACACCGGGCGAGTGAATTCCGGCTGGCTACGGTCGGCCTTGACGACGTCCATATCGGGCGTGACACCAAGGAAAGCGCTATCGAAGGTGGTGGGCTTGATGCCGGCCTGCAGGGCTTGCTGACGGAAGCCTGCCTGCCATTGGGCAAAGGTTTGCAGCGGTTGGATTTCGCTGCTGGTGTCGACAGCCGGGTTGGGCACGGTCACGACCGGAGCAGGCTGGGCGGGCGCCAGCGGCAGCGCATCGGCGGCGGTGGGCTTTTCCGCGCAGGCGACAAGGAAGATGAGGCTGGAGGCGGCAATCAGTTGGCGAGGTTGCCAACGACGGGAAAGACAAAGGGGCATGCACAGGTCCAGGTATTTCAGGTCAGGTGCCGACCATATCATGCCTGCTGAAATCTTGCCTTTATGCGGCCAAAAAGTAAGAAGCCTCCCAATCTCTCGATTGGAAGGCTTCGCGGCGGTAGCTGCCTTTGCCTTTGCCGGGTTGTTCCTGGCGGCAGCGGAACAGCGGTTGGGCGATGAGTGATTTGGCCTTGTTGGGCCGGGCTTTTGTCGGCTTTTTGCTCATGGGAGGATGACCTCTGGGTGGGGAGTGGCGCGAATATAGGACTGAAAGCATCGCGGGGCAAGCCCACGCCTTCAATCTCCAGGGTGGACTTGTCGGGTAGTGGGCGTCACTCAGCCGGCAAGGCCAGCCGCTGCCCTGCCATCAACAACGAAAGCCGTGCCAGGCTGGTCCAGGGAGAGCCCTGGGCCTGGCCCTTGATCTGCGCATCGATGCGCTGGGCATCTTGCAGCAACTGGCTCCAGCGTTGCGCCGAAAGGCGCTGCAGGGCTTTGCTCATCAGCGGCTTGCGTTTATCCCAGACCGGTGGCCGCGCCTGGCTGAACGCTTTGTCCAGCGGCACGCCCTGGCTGAATTGCTGAGCCAGGCTCGCCAGCAGGCGTAACTCACGGGCCAGCGCCCAGAGAATCACCGGCGGTTCGACGCCTTCGCCGCGCAGGCCTTCGAGCATGCGCAGGGCATGAGCCGCCTCGCCATTGAGTATCGCATCGACCAAGCCAAAGACATCGAAGCGGGCGCTGTCGGCCACGGCAGCTTGCACGGTCTCGACAGTAATTTGATTGCCTTCCGCCAGCAGCTTGAGCTTTTCGATTTCCTGGGCGGCGGCAAGCAGGTTGCCCTCGACCCGGGCAGCGATCAGATCCACGGCATCACGCTGTGCCGACAACCCTGCCTGGGACAGGCGCTGGTTGATCCATTGCGGCAGTTGCTGGGCATCGACCGGCCAGATCTGTATGAACTGGACCTGTTGGCCTTCAATCAGTGCCTTGCCCCATTTGGTCTTCTGCGCGCTGCCGTCCAGCTTGGGCAGGCTGATCAGCAGCAGGGTGTCCTCGGCAGGCCGGGAGCAGTACTCGATCAGGGCTGCCGCACCCTTGTCGCCAGGCTTGCCAGAGGGCAGGCGCAGTTCCAGCAGGCGGCGCTGGGCGAACAGGGAGAGGCTGGCGCCGGCCTGGAGCAGGGTGCCCCAGTCGAAGTTGGCGTCGGCACTGAATACCTGGCGCTCGTCGAACCCTTGCTGGCGTGCCGCGCCACGTATGGCGTCGGCAGCTTCCTGGCACAGCAACGGGTCGTCGCCACTGATCACGTAGACCGGTGCGAGAGGGCCTTGCAGGTGCTTGTTGAGCTGGGCGGGGGAGAGTTTCATGGTCGCAGACGGGGCACCGAAGTGCCCCGTTCAGGCTCAGTTCATCGGCAGTTGCAGGGGCGACTGCTGAGGCGTCTCGTCCTGGGCGCGGCGGGCCGCTTCCATGGCGTCGGCTTCGGCCTTGGCACGTTCGTCGGCTTTTTGCTGCAGCACCTCGAGTTGAGTCGGGGTCAGCAGTTGCAGGCGAACCAGCATGTTTTGCACCAGTTCGCGGCGCATTTCCTTGCGAGCCTGGGTGGCTTCCTGCTGGGAGCCGGTGATGTTATTGCCGTCGTGCACGTAGATCTTGCGTACTTCGAGCTTGTCGTTCAGCAGGTTGGTGTCGTTGTGACCGTCGATGGTGTAGCTCAGCACGGTGGTCAGCTCGTATTCGGCCGAGCGGCCGGATCCGCCAGCGTAGGAGGCTGCGCGTTGAGATTCTTGTTCGTTGGTCAGGATCAGTTTGTACGGTGCGCCAGCGTGGACGTTGACGCCGCTGGTCTGCAGGGCCTGGCGCAGCTGGGTCACGGTCTCGCCGTAGGCGTTACGTGCGCTCAGGTCCAGTTCCTTGATAGCGAGTTCGGTCTGGCCGGTGCCGCGCAGCTGGAAACCGCAGGCACTGAGCATGACGGCCAGGCCGATCACCAGCAGATTGCGTTTGATCATCTTGTAGCTCCCTCTTGGGCCGATTCTGTATACGGGCCCGCCGTTCATGCGGGCCCGTAGTCCTGTCAGTTGGCGACGATGTTGACCAGCTTGCCCGGTACCACGATGACCTTGCGGATGCTCAGGCCTTCGGTGAAGCGCAGGACGTTCTCGTTGCTGCGGGCAGCGGCTTCGATGTCTTCACGGCTGGCGCCGGCCGGCATTTCGATCTGCCCGCGCAGCTTGCCATTGACCTGGATGACCAGAACGATGCTGTCCTGGACCAGGGCGCTTTCGTCCAGCGTCGGCCAGGCGGCATCGATCACGGCATCCTGGTGACCCAGGCGCTGCCACAGCTCATGGCTGATGTGCGGGGTGATCGGGGCCAGCAGCAGGGCGACGGTTTCCAGGCCTTCCTGCAGCAGGGCGCGGTCTTGCTCGGTAGCCTGCGGGGCTTTTTCCAGCACGTTCATCACGGTCATCACCTGGGCGATGGCGGTGTTGAACTTGTGGTGCTGGCCGACATCGATGCTGGCCTGTTTGATGGCCGCGTGGATGGCGCGGCGGATTACCTTCTGAGCGTCGTCCAGGGCCGCGACGTCGAGCTTGCCCGGCAAGCCCTGGGTCACGTGGGCCTGGGCCAGGCGCCAGACACGGCGCAGGAAGCGGTTGGCGCCTTCAACGCCGGAGTCGGACCACTCCAGGCTCATGTCGGGCGGCGATGCGAACATCATGAACAGACGGCAGGTGTCGGCGCCATAGGCATCGATCATCGCCTGCGGGTCAACGCCGTTGTTCTTGGACTTGGACATCTTCTCGGTGCCACCGATCTCGACCGGCAGGCCGTCGGTTTTCAGGCGGGCGCCGATGATCTTGGCCTTGGCATCACGCTCGATTTCAACGTCGGCCGGGTTGAACCAGTCCTTGCCGCCGTTGCTGGCAACGCGGTAGTAGGTTTCGGCAACGACCATGCCCTGGGTCAGCAGGTTCTTGAACGGCTCGTTGGAGGTGACCAGGCCTTCGTCACGCATCAGCTTGTGGAAGAAGCGCGCGTACAGCAGGTGCAAGATGGCGTGTTCGATACCGCCAATGTACTGGTCCACCGGCAGCCAGTGGTTGGCAGCCTTTGGATCGACCATGCCGCCTTCGTAGTTTGGCGAGGCGTAGCGGGCGAAGTACCAGGACGACTCGACGAAGGTGTCCATGGTGTCGGTTTCGCGCTTGGCCGCGGTGCCGCATTTAGGGCAGGTGCAGGCGTAGAACTCAGGCATGCGAGCCAGTGGCGAGCCTGCGCCATCCGGTACAACGTCTTCAGGCAGGGTGACGGGCAACTGGTCTTCAGGGACCGGCACGTCGCCGCAGGACGGACAATGGATGATCGGGATCGGGCAGCCCCAGTAGCGCTGGCGGCTGATACCCCAGTCGCGCAGGCGGAACTGGGTGCGCGATTTGCCGAGTTCTTTCTTGATCAGTGCCACTTCAATGGCATCGAAGGCGCCCGGGAAGTCCAGGCCATCGAATTCGCCGGAGTTGATCAGCGTGCCGTGTTCGCCACATGCAGCATCCCACGCGGCGGCAACGTCGTCGCCCAGGCTGGTGCGAATCACGGCCTTGAACGGCAGGTTGTACTTTTTGGCGAACTCGAAGTCGCGTTCGTCATGGGCCGGAACGGCCATTACCGCACCGTCGCCGTAGTGCATCAGCACATAGTTGGCGACCCACACCGGCAGTTTTTCACCGGTCAGCGGGTGCTCGACGAACAGCGAGGTGGCCAGGCCTTTTTTCTCCTGGGTGGCGACGTCGGCTTCGGCGACGCTGCCGCTCTTGCATTCGTCGATGAACGCCTGCAGCGCTGGGTTGCCCTGGGCTGCCTGGGTGGCCAGCGGGTGCTCGGCGGCAACGGCCACGTAGGTGGCGCCCATCAGGGTGTCGGGACGGGTGGTGAAGACTTTCAGTGCCCCGGCGTGGCCGATGCTGGCCAGGTCGTAGGGGAACTGAACTTCCATGCCACGCGACTTGCCGATCCAGTTGCGCTGCATGGTCTTGACCTGTTCGGGCCAGCCCGGCAGCTCGTCGAGGCTTTCCAGCAGCTCGTCGGCATAGTCGGTGATCTTGAAGTAGTACATCGGGATTTCGCGCTTCTCGATCAGCGCGCCCGAACGCCAGCCACGTCCATCGATGACCTGCTCGTTGGCCAATACAGTCTGGTCGGCCGGGTCCCAGTTCACGGTACCGTTCTTGCGGTAGATCACGCCTTTTTCGAACAGGCGGGTGAACAGCCACTGTTCCCAGCGGTAGTAGTCCGGCTTGCAGGTGGTGACTTCGCGGGACCAGTCGAAGGCAAGGCCCAGGCTCTTGAGCTGGGTCTTCATGTAGTCGATGTTTTCGTAGGTCCACTTGGCCGGCGCGACGTTGTTCTTCATCGCGGCGTTTTCGGCCGGCATGCCGAAGGCGTCCCAACCCATTGGCTGCATGACATTCTTGCCCAGCATGCGCTGGTAGCGGGCAATCACGTCGCCGATGGTGTAGTTGCGCACGTGGCCCATATGTAGCTTGCCGCTTGGGTACGGGAACATCGATAGGCAGTAGAACGTGTCCTTGCCTTCCTGTTCACTGACTTCAAAAGACTTTCGCTCGTCCCAAAACGATTGGGCGGCGGCTTCGATTTCGCGGGGCTGATAGAGTTCGTGCATGGCTACTTTGCGCTGAGAAATGGGAGACCTTATCCAGGCAGCGAAAAAAACGCTGCATCGGCAATCCGGTGTCAAAAGGGTGAACGCCCTAGCATACATGACCGCTGTCCACCGAGGGAAACCCTGATTGCACAGCCTGCGGCGCTGCGGGCCGTTGGTCGCGGCGCCCTGCTGCTTTTGCGAGTGACGCTAAGCTCAGGAGTGGGGGAGATATATTTATCTTCAATGAGGTGAACGGATGGGAGAGTCGCAGCTACAAGCAACAAAACCGGAGCTTTACGAACGGTTGATCGACCGTCTGGGGTTGGCCCTGGAGGTTGCCAGAACGGCCGTTCGGTTACGCGATGAAGTGCCTGCTGAATTGGAGTTGCGTGGTCTTAGCCGCGCTGAATTCGATGTTATCAAAGCCTATCTGGACTCCCTTCCAGAAGGTAGGCATGGATGCGCTGGCGCACAGCTATCACCGGAGCCGCCTGCTTCGGCCAGAGTCGTCTGGCTCAAAGACAAGACGCGCTCCACTACCACGGCAAAATCCAGGACGCTGCAATTCAAATAGCCGTTCGGATTCCCAGGCGCAATGCGGAGTGCGCCAATATTGAAAAATCTATGAGGATCGGCGCCTGACTACGCTTGTTGCCAGGTGCCGATCCTTTTAGGCTGCGCACCTCCCTGGAGGTGTCCTGTGCCGATCCGCTACCTGATCAAACAACTGATCCTGCCGCCTGGCATTCTATTCCTGTTGCTGCTGGTGGCCTGGTGGCTGCGCCGGTCGTGGCCGCGGGTCTCTGCCTTGTGCTTTGTGCTGGGCCTGGGTGGGCTGTGGTTGATGAGCTTGCCGGTTGTTGTCGAGCGTTCGGCGCGTTTGTTGGAAACCGAGCCGGCGCTGAGCCAGGCGCACTGGGCGCAACTGGCCGAACGGGCCGATGCCATTGTCATTCTAGGGGCCGGGCGAGAGCGGGGTGATCCGGCCTGGGCTGATGTCGACCAGCCTACCGGCGTGGCCATGGAGCGCATGCGCTATGCGGCGCAGTTGGCCAAGGCTTCAGGCTTGCCGCTGCTGACCAGTGGTGGCCTGCATTTTGGTACGCCACCCAGTGAAGCACAGTTGATGGCCGATGCCCTGCAGCGTGACTTGGGTGTCACGGTGCGCTGGCAGGAAGGGCGCAGCCGCACGACCTGGGAAAATGCCCGGATGACTGCTGAAATGCTTCAGCCCCTGGGCATCAAGCGTGTGGTGGTAGTGACCCAGGCCTGGCACATGCAGCGCTCGCGCTGGAGCTTCGAACAGGCGGGGTTTGAGGTGGTGCCGGCGCCGGTCGGCTTTCTCGGGCGCGATCATGCCCGGCCGTTCGGAGGCTGGCTGCCAGAAAGTAAGTCGATCTGGCAGAGCGGCCAACTGCTCAACGAGGCAGTCGGCCTGCTCGGCTACCGGGTGTTCTACTAGACGGTCTTGGCAATGCGGCTGGCGAGCAGGGCCCAGCCCAGCAACAGCGCGCAGAGGATCACCAGGGGCCAGGAGCGATACTGCAGGTACGGTGTGAGCTGCTGCATCGGCACCACTTCGCCGTACAGGACCCCGCGCTCGAACTGCGGGATCTGCGCGGTGATCCGGCCGAACGGGTCAATCAGGCCGGTCACGCCATTGTTGGTGGCTCGGATCATCCAGCGACCCGCCTCCAAGGCACGCATCTGCGCCATCTGCAGGTGCTGGAGCGGACCGATCGAGGTGCCGAACCAGGTGTCGTTGCTGATGGTCAGGAGAATGTCGCTGCGCGCTGCCAGGCTTGCAGCGAACTCCGGGTAGACCACTTCGTAGCAGATGTACGGGGCAATCTGATAACCCTTGGCCTGCAGCAATGGTTGATCCGAGGGGCCACGGGCAAAGTCCGACATTGGCAGGTCGAAGAAAGCGATCAGGCCGCGAAGCATGTCCTGCAAGGGCACGTACTCACCGAACGGCACCAGCTTCTGCTTGAGGTAGGTGCCATCGCCTTCGCCGGTCACGGTGATGCCGTTGTAGTAGCGGCGTTGCTGGTGGACGATTTCGCGGACCGGCAGGCCGGTGATCAGCGCCGAATGACGTTCGGCAGCGAAATTGCCCATCATGTCCAGGTAACCCTGGGCCTGGTCCTTGAGGATCGGCACCGCGGTCTCCGGCCAGATCAGCAGATCGACAGGCTTGGAGCTGAAGCTCATGTCCCGGTACAAGGCCAGTTGGGCATTGACGTGTTCGGGGTTCCACTTCATTTCCTGTTCGACGTTGCCTTGCAGGGCCGCAACGGTCAGGGGCTTGCCGGCTGGCGTGGTCCAGGCGTGATTCTTCAGTGCCAACCCCACGGCCCAGGGTGCCAGCAACAACACAATGGCCACCGCCAGGAACGACTTGCGCTCACGCAGGCGCGGCACGTTGCACAGCAGGGCGGCACACAGGGCCAGGCAGAAGGAGATCAGCCACATGCCGCCGATTGGGGCCAGGGCGGACAGCGGTCCGTCAAGCTGGCTGTAGCCGGAGTACAGCCAGGGAAACCCGGTGAGGAACCAGCCACGGAAGGCTTCCTGGCCCACCCACAAGGCCGCGAAGCACAGGGCGTCGGCCAGGGGGGCTTCGTTGCGGCGCAGCCAGCGTGCCCAGACCCAGGCGGGCAGGGCGAAGAACCAGGCGATGGCGGCAAAGAACGCCACCAGCAGGCCGGTTGCCAGTAGCGGTGTCGCGCCGCCGTAGGTGTTGATGCTGACGTAGATCCAGCTGGTGCCAGCCGCGTACAAGCCGAAGCCGAAGCACCAGCCGCGGCCTAGGGCCTGGCGCGGGCTCAGCTCGCGCAGGCCAAGGTAGAACAGGCCGGCCGCCAGCAACGCCAGCGGCCAGATGTCGAACGGCGCCAGGGCCAGGGTGGTGATTGCGCCAGCCGCCACGGCCAGCAGGTTACCGGGCCAGCCGGGGCGGGTGATCCAGCGCATGGTTGTCCTTAACGGGTGATAGGGGTCAGACGCAGCAGGTGTATCCGGCGGCTGTCGGCGTTGAGAATGCGGAAGCGATACGGGCCTATTTCAGTGGTCTCGTTACGCTTGGGCAAGTGGCCGAAGGCGCTCATCACCAGGCCACCGACAGTATCGAATTCATCGTCGGAGAATTGGCTGTCGAAGAACTCGTTGAAGTTCTCGATCGGGGTCAGGGCCTTGATCAGGAAGTCGCCGCTTGGCAGTGGCTTGATGTAGCTGTCTTCCTCGACGTCATGTTCGTCTTCGATATCGCCGACGATCTGCTCGAGCACGTCTTCAATGGTGACCAGGCCGGCCACGCCGCCGTACTCGTCGATGACGATGGCCATGTGGTTGTGGTTGGCACGGAACTCGCGCAGCAGTACGTTCAGGCGCTTGGACTCGGGCACGAAGGTGGCCGGTCGCAGCAGGTCCTTGATGTTGAAGCTGTCGCCATTCTCCTTGAGGATCAGTGGCAGCAGGTCTTTGGCCAGCAGGACACCGAGCACGTCGTCATGGCTTTCGCCGACCACCGGGTAGCGCGAGTGCGCAGCGTCGATCACCGCCGGCAGGAACTCGCGTGGCGACTGCGTGGCCTTGATGCTGATCATCTGCGAGCGCGGCACCATGATGTCGCGTACTTGCAGGTCGGCCACCTGGATGGCGCCTTCGACAATGGTCAGCGCCTCGCTGTCCAGCAGCTTGTTCTGGTGGGCTTCGCGCAGCAGCTCAAGCAGCTCCTGGCGGTTTTTCGGCTCATGAGCAAAAGCCTGGGTCAGTTTGCCCAACCAGGACTTTTGCCCGTTGCTCGATCGATCTTCGCTCATGGCGGTTACTCGTGTTCCTTGCTGATATCAGTGTGGGGTACGTCGTGCTCGTCGTCGGCGTAAGGGTCCGGGTGACCCAGTTCGGCAAGCAACTCTTGTTCCAGTGCTTCCATTTCCTCGGCCTCATCGTCTTCGATGTGGTCATAGCCCAGCAGGTGCAGGCAGCCGTGGATCACCAGGTGTGCCCAGTGGGCTTCGAGAGACTTGCCCTGTTCGGCGGCTTCACGCTCGACCACCGCGACGCAGATCACCAGATCGCCGAGCAGGGGGATGTCGAGCAAGTCGTCGGGAACATCGGCGGGGAAGGACAGCACGTTGGTGGCGTAGTCCTTGTGCCGGTAGGTGTGATTGAGCTCACGGCCTTCGGCTTCGTCCACCAGGCGGATGGTCATTTCCGAGTCGGCAGTGCGCTGGCGCAACGCCAGTTCGCACCAGCGGCGGAACAGGGTGTCATCAGGGGCAGCGGCATCCGTGGCCCGTTGCAGGTCGAGTTCAAGCATCGCGACGGGTGCCTTCTCGGTCTGGCTGCTGGTTTTCAAAGCGCTCGTAGGCTTCGACGATACGCTGCACCAGTGGGTGGCGAACCACGTCTTTGGGTTGGAAGTGGGTAAAGCTGATACCCGGCACGTCCTTGAGCACTTCAATCACATGGGCCAGGCCCGACTTGGTGCCGCGCGGCAGGTCGACCTGGGTGATGTCACCGGTGATCACTGCCGTGGAGCCGAAACCGATACGGGTCAGGAACATCTTCATCTGCTCGACCGTGGTGTTCTGGCTTTCGTCGAGGATGATGAAGCTGTTGTTCAGGGTCCGGCCACGCATGTAGGCCAGCGGGGCGATCTCGATCACCTGGCGCTCGATCAGCTTGGCCACGTGTTCGAAGCCGAGCATTTCATACAGGGCGTCGTACAGGGGGCGCAGGTACGGGTCGATCTTCTGGGCCAGGTCGCCGGGCAGGAAGCCGAGCTTCTCGCCGGCTTCGACCGCTGGGCGCACCAGCAGGATACGGCGTACTTGTTCGCGCTCCAGCGCATCGACTGCGCAGGCCACGGCCAGGTAGGTCTTGCCGGTACCGGCCGGGCCGATGCCGAAGTTGATGTCGTTGCCAAGGATTTCCTTGACGTAGCGCTGCTGGTTCAGCCCGCGAGGACGAATCATGCCCTTGCGCGTGCGCAAGGAAACACTGACTTCGTTCACCGCCGGGTTCTCCAGGGCCTGGACTGCAGATTCCTGCAGGAACAGGTGGACCATTTCCGGCGACAGCTCAGTGGCCTTGGTCTCGCGATAGAGGCGACGCAGCAGTTGCTCGGCAGAGGAGGTGTGCTTGGGTTCGCCGATCAGTTCGAACTGATTGCCGCGGTTGCGGATTTCGATGGCCAGGCGTTGTTCGATCAGGCGCAAATGCTCGTCGAATTGCCCGCACAGATTGGCGAAGCGATGGGCCTCGAAGGGTTCGAGGATGAAACGATGAGGTTCTATGGGTGCGTTCAAGGTTGTTTTTCAGCCGCCCGACGGCAATGGATATGGACTCAAGGATAACCCTAGCCGCTGCAGGGCGAAAGCGCTGAAACGATCAAGGGTCGCCGGGCCAGTGTTGCGGCCCGGCTGGACAGGTCAATGGGCCAGCGAACCGAACAGCGAGTGAGGGCGTGCGTCGTCGATATGGATGTCGACGAACTGGCCGATCAGCTTCGGATTGTCGCAGCGGAAGTTGACGATACGGTTATTCTCGGTGCGCCCCTGCAACTGGCCGGGGTCGCGGCGCGAGTAGTCGGTGACGAGGATGCGCTGGATGGTGCCAACCATTTGTCGGCTGATTTCGAAGCCTTGGGTATCCAGGCGGTGCTGCAGGGCCTTGAGCCGCTCCTTTTTCACGTCTTCCGACGTCTCGTCGGGCAGGTCGGACGCCGGCGTTCCCGGGCGCTGGCTGTAGACGAAGGAGTAGGAGAAGTCGAAACCGACGTCGGCCACCAGCTTCATGGTCTGCTCGAAGTCTTTCTCGGTTTCGCCCGGGAAGCCGACGATGAAGTCCGAGCTGATGCAGATACCCGGCACTGCGGCCTTGAGCTTGCGCAGCTTGGATTTGTATTCGAGGACGGTGTGGTTGCGCTTCATCGCCGCCAGCACGCGGTCAGAGCCCGACTGCACGGGCAGGTGCAGGTGCTTGACCAGCTCCGGCACTTCGGCGTGGGCCTGGATCAGGCTGTCGGAGAACTCCAGCGGATGCGAGGTGGTGTAGCGGATCCGGTCGATGCCATCGACGGCGGCGACCACGCGGATCAGTTCGGCAAGGTCTGCCAGGCGGCCATCGTGGGTCTGGCCGCGGTAGCCGTTGACGTTCTGCCCCAGCAGGGTGATTTCGCGCACACCGTTTTCGGCCAGGTGGATCACCTCGGCCAGCACGTCGTCGAACGGCCGGCTGACTTCTTCGCCACGGGTGTAGGGCACCACGCAGAAAGTGCAGTACTTGCTGCAGCCTTCCATGACCGAGACATAAGCGGTCGGGCCGTCGATGCGCGGTTCGGGCAGGTGGTCGAACTTCTCGATTTCGGGGAATGACACATCGACCTGAGGCAGGCGCGTGGTGCGCGCCGCGTCGATCATTTCTGGCAGGCGGTGCAGGGTTTGCGGGCCGAATACCACGTCGACATAGGGCGCGCGCTTGCGGATCGACTCGCCTTCCTGACTGGCCACGCAACCGCCGACGGCGATGACCATGTCCGGGTTCATGTCCTTGAGTTCACGCCAGCGGCCCAGTTGGGAGTAGACCCGGTCCTGGGCGCGCTCGCGGATCGAGCAGGTGTTGAGCAGGATCACGTCGGCGTCTTCGGCACGCGCAGTGACCTCCAGGGCTTGATGTTCGCCCAGCAGATCGACCATGCGCGAGCTGTCGTACTCGTTCATTTGGCAACCGTGGGTTTCGATATAAAGCTTTTTGGCCATGGGAGATCATCAGGTAATTCGAAGAACCGCGCATTATAGGGGGGTGGGCCGGCGGTTCCTAGCGTTGTCGGTCTGGGCCCTATGTTATAGTTTGCGCTTTCTTTACAACCTGTGACTGCCCCTTCGAAATGACCAAACGTGAAGCGCCTATCTACAAAGTGATCTTTCTCAACCAGGGCCAGGTATTCGAGATGTATGCCAAGCAGATCTACCAAAGCGATCTGTGGGGCTTTCTGGAAATAGAAGAGTTTGTCTTCGGAGAGCGCACCCAGGTCGTGGTCGATCCGAGTGAAGAAAAACTCAAGGCCCAGTTCGAGGGCGTGGTGCGCAGCTTCGTGCCGATGCATTCGATCGTGCGCATCGATGAGGTCGAACGCTTGGGAACGCCGAAAATCAGCGAGGCCCGAGGCGTGGGCAACGTGATGCCGTTTCCGATGCCGATGCCGGAGAAGTAGGCCGGTTGTTCAGGGGAGTGGCGAGAAAGGGGTGCGCCCTTCGGCGGTCTGCAGCTCAAGCAGGTATTTGCGGAAAATCTGTCCCAGTACCTGGGTCGCCATTTCCAGTTCGTCGCGCGGCATTTTTTCCGACACTTCGTCGGCCAGGTCCAGGGCGTCCTCTGCGCCGTTGACCGCCGCCATTTTCAACACGATGTACGCCTGTACATTGTTGGCGGCAACGCCTTCGCCCTTGTAGAACATGGTTCCCAGGCGATATTGCGCTTCGGCGTGGCCTTGCAGCGATGCCTGCTCGAAATAGCTCAGCGCCTGATTGAGATCGCGCGGGGTGTAGGTGCCCTGATAATAGAACTCGCCCAATTCGTATTGAGCCTGGGCGTCGCCCGCCTGCGCTGCTTGCTGGCACGCTGCCAGGGCCTGGGGCAGGTCTTCAGGTTGGGAATCGAGGGTGCAGCGGCCCGTTGCTGGAATCAGCAACGAGTTACCGCCTGCCGAGGCCAGCAGGGGCTGAAGAAGCAACAGGCAGCCCAGGGCGAGGGCGCGGCCGGTGCGGTTCATGGGGATCGACTTACCTCTGCAAAGCTGCGGCCAAAGTGTCTGGTGGCACATTATGGGATAAGCAGCGCCTACCTTACAAAGTCTTTACTCGATTTTCTGTGATGAGAGGCATTATCGCGGGGCAAGCCCGCTCCTGCACCGTACAGTGTAGGAGCGGGCTTGCCCCGCGATGGTTCATGCAATCAGAGCTTGGCGAACGCCTTCTCGGCAGCATCCAGGGTGATCTTGAGCTCGGCCTCGCCATGGGCGATCGAGGTAAAACCGGCCTCGAAGGCGCTTGGCGCCAGGTATACGCCACCTTCGAGCATCAGGTGGAAGAAGCGCTTGAAACGCTCGGCATCGCTGGCCATCACGTCATCGAAGGTGACGATGTCGTCGGCACCGCTGAAGTACAGGCCGAACATGCCGCCCGCCTGGGTGGTGACGAACGGAATGCCGGCTGCATCGGCGCGCTGCTGCAGGCCGTCGAGCAATTTGCTGGTGTAGGCACTGAGCTCGTCGTGGAAGCCTGGGCGGCTGATCAGCTTGAGGGTGGTCAGGCCCGCGGCCATGGCCAGCGGGTTGCCCGACAGGGTGCCTGCCTGGTAGACCGGGCCCAGTGGTGCGATCTGCTCCATGATCTTGCGCTTGCCGCCGAAGCAGCCAACCGGCATGCCGCCGCCGACGATCTTGCCGAAGGTCGACAGGTCCGGTGTGACGCCGTAGTGCGCCTGGGCGCCGCCCAGGGCAACGCGAAAGCCGGTCATCACTTCATCGAAGATCAGCACCACGCCGTGCTTGTCGCACAGGGTACGCAGGCCTTCGAGGAAGCCCGGTGCGGGCGGCACGCAGTTCATGTTGCCGGCCACAGGCTCGACGATGATGCAGGCCACTTCCTGGCCCACGTCGGCCAGCATCTTCTCGACGGCGTCGATGTCGTTGAACGGCAGGGTCAGGGTGTGTTTGGCAAAGGCTGCCGGTACGCCTGCGGAGCTTGGCACGCCCTGGGTCAGCAAGCCGGAGCCGGCCTTGACCAGCAGGCTGTCGGAGTGACCGTGGTAGCAGCCCTCGAACTTGATGATGCTGTCGCGACCGGTATAGCCGCGGGCCAGGCGAATGGCACTCATGGTCGCTTCGGTGCCGGAGCTGACCATGCGCACCATTTCCATCGACGGCACGATGGAGCAGACCAGGTCGGCCATTTCGGTTTCCATGGCGGTTGGTGCGCCATAGGACAGGCCGTGTTCAAGCTGCTTGCGCACCGAGTCGAGGACGTCCGGGTGGCTGTGGCCGAGGATCATCGGCCCCCAGGAACCCACGTAGTCGACATAGCGCTTGTCGTCTTCGTCGGTGACGTAGGCACCTTCGGCATGCTTGAAGAACAGCGGGGTGCCGCCAACGCTCTTGAACGCCCGCACCGGCGAGTTGACGCCACCGGGGATGTGCTTCTGGGCGTTGGCAAACAGGGTTTCGGAACGAGACATGATGGGCTCTCTCAATCAGGCAGATGCGAACAGGGCGTTGAAGGCGCGGGCACGGCGGGTGACTTCCTGCGTGCTGTCGGCGCCGAACAGGCCGTGAATCACCGCCAGCAGGTCGGCGCCGTGGGCGACCAGCGGGGCAGCGTTGTCCAGGGTGATGCCGCCGATCACGCAGATCGGCAATTTGAGCCGGGCGCGGGCTTGCTCCAGCAGGGCCGTATCGGCGGCTGGCGCACCCGGTTTGGTAACGGAATTGAAGAAGCGGCCGAAGGCCACATAGCTGGCGCCTTCGCGGGCGGCTTGTTCCGCCAGCTCCAACTGCGCGTGGCAGGTAGAACCGATGATCGCCTCGCGTCCGAGCAAGGTACGGGCCGGGGTCAACGGGCCGTCGGTCTGGCCCAGATGGACGCCGACACCCAGGCGTGCGGCCAACTCGGCATCGTCGTTGACGATCAGGCGGGTCTTGTAGCGGCTGCACAGCTCGACCAGGGCTTCGGCCTCGCGCAGGCGGCGGGCTTCATCCTGGCTTTTGTCACGGTATTGCAGCAAGGTCACGCCACCGTCGAGGGCCGCTTCGACGTAGGGCAGAAACTTGCCGGCCAACAGCTGGCTGTCGGTGATGGCATACAGACCGCGTAGCTTCATCTCGGGGCCTCGGGTTCAGGAGCAGAAATCCAGGGGAAGGCGACGCGGCACATATTGGCCCTTGCCCAGTTGTTCGGCATCGCGCAGGGTGCGCCAGGTGTAGTCCAGGGCCGAGCGGACGGCGCTTTGCAAGTGCTCGCCCAGTGCCAGGCGGCCGGCCAGGGCGCTGGCCAGGGTGCAACCCGAGCCGTGGTAGCTGCCGGGCAGGCGTTGGCAGGTCCAGGTATGACGCTGGCCATCGCGGCTGTACAGGCGGTTGTGGATTTCATGCTCGTCACCGTGACCGCCGGTGATCAACAGGTGTCTGACGAAGGGCAGCAGTTTTTCTGCGCATTCGTCGGCGGTGCCTTCCGGCAGTTCGGCCAGAATGCGGGCTTCAGGAAGGTTCGGCGTGGCAATGGTCGCCAGCGGCAACAGTCGCTCGCGCATGGCGTAGCCAACCTCATCCTTGCCCAGGCGGCCACCGCCGCCAGCGCGCAGTACCGGGTCGCAGACCAGCGGCAGGTGCGGGTGGGCACTGAGCAGTTCGACGACGGTGTCGACCATGTCCAGCGAGCCAAGCATGCCCAGCTTTACCGCCGCTACCGTCGAGTCGGCGAGCACGGCGTTAGCCTGGGCCAGTACCCACTCGCGGTCGAGCACGCGAAAGTCACTGACATTGACGGTATCCTGCACGGTCAGGGCGGTCACGGCGGGAGCGGCGTGGCAACCTTGAGCGATCAGGGCTTCGATATCTGCCTGCAAGCCGGCGCCGCCACTGGGGTCGTGGCCGGAGAGACAGAGGACAACGGGGCGGGAGCTGTAGGTATTCATGGTGCGCGAGCTTAACACCAATCGCTTTTGTCGGGTCTGCCCCTGCAGTGAGGTTTTTTGATCAAGTGGTCAGGAAGTGCTTGTGTAAAGCTCTGAAAGTGCCGTTCTAGAGCCTCTCGTACAAAGTTTTAAGTAGCCTCTGGCGGCCTTGAAAAGCTATGCTAGAGTGCTCGAATCTACCGATAACGGTTACTGCCGGATTGCGTCGCCTCAAACGGATGGGAGGCCATTGCGACACGACCGGGACAGACCATGCTGGGGCTGTATGCGCTATTTGCTGATTGTTGTGCTGGGCTGGTTGCCACTGCTGGCCGGGGCGGTCGATTTCGACGACTCAACGCGCAGCCTGCCCCTGGGGCGGGTAATGCACGTGTTCGAGGATCGCGAGGGCAATTCCAGCATTGCGCAGGTGAGTGCTCCGGCGTTCAGCGAGCATTTTCGCCGGCACCACGCCGATGTACTCAACGCCGGTTATTCAACGTCGGTGTTCTGGATCCGGCTCGATCTGCACTACACCGCCCTGCCTTCGGCCGCCCCGCGCAGTTGGTTGCTGGAGCTGGCCTACCCGCCGCTGGATCACCTGGAACTCTACCTGCCGGACGCTGCCGGTATGTTCCGCCTTGCGCAGCGCACCGGTGATGCCTTGCCCTATTCCAGCCGCCAGATCGAGCAGAACAACTACCTGTTCGAGCTGCCCTTTGTCCCCGGGCAAACCACCACCGCCTACTTGCGTCTGCACAGCCAGGGCTCGGTACAGGCACCCTTGACGTTGTGGTCTGCCAAGGCTTACCTGGAAGAGCAACCCACCCGCCTCTATGTGCTTGGCCTGATCTACGGCGTACTGCTGGGCATGCTGGTGTACAACCTGTTCATCTACCTCAGCGTGCGTGACACCAGCTACCTCTACTACATCCTCTATATCGCCTCGTTCGGCCTTTACCAGGTATCGGTCAACGGTGCCGGCGTGGCGTACTTCTGGCCCGACAACCCCTGGTGGGCGAACGCGGCCACGCCGATGTTCATCGGGGCCGCCGGATTGTTCGGCTGTCAGTTCGCCCGCAGCTTCCTGCAGCTAGGCCAGCACAGCCGAGTATTCGATAACCTGCTCAAGGTGCTGATGGCCGGTGGCGTACTGGTCATGCTGTTGTCGCTGACCAGCAGCTATGCCATTGCCTTGCGCCTGGCCACGGCGCTGGCCCTGCTGTTTACCGTGAGTATTTTTGCCGCCGGGGTATTCGCCTGGCGCCGCGGCCTGCGAGTGGCCCGTTACTTCATCATTGCCTGGTCGGCTTTCCTGCTCGGTGGGCTGGTCAACACGCTGATGGTCCTGGGCTACCTGCCCAATGTATTCCTGACCATGTACGCCAGCCAGATCGGCTCGGCCCTGGAAGTCGGCCTGCTGTCGCTGGCCCTGGCCGACCGGATCAACAGCATGCGTGACCAGCAGGCCCAGGCCCTGCGTGAGACCGGCCAGACCCTGGAACGCCTGAATCAGCAGTTGGCCAATAGCAACCGGCTCAAAGACGAGTTCCTGGCCACGGTGACCCACGAGCTGCGCACGCCGATGAATGGGGTGATCGGCTCGCTGGAATTGATGCAGACGCTGCCGCTGGACCCCGAGCTGGCCCAGTATCAGCGTACCGCCAGTGCCGCGGCCCAGGACATGATGGGCATGGTCGACGACATCCTGATTCTTACCGAGCTTCAGGCCGGGCGGTTGAGCGCACAGAACGCCCCCTTCGGCTTGCGCGCGCTGGTGCAGGAGCTGCGCGCCAAATACGCAGGGTCGGCCCTGGCCAAGGGCTTGTACCTGAGCCTGGATACTCCGGCCGACCTGCCCGAGATGGTAGTCGGCGATCGGCACAAGCTGGCGCTGTGCATCAGCTACCTGCTCGACAACGGTATCAAGTTCACCCACCAGGGTGGCGTGATGCTGCAGGTCAGGGGGCAATTGCAGGGGCCGCACCTGATAGGCTTGTCGATCAGTGTCAGTGACAGTGGCATCGGTTTCGACAGCCTCGACGATTCCAACTTGTACCAGCGCTTCTTCCAGGTCGATGGCTCGATGACCAGGCAGTACGGCGGCCTGGGCATTGGTCTGGCGATTTGCCGGCAGTTGGCCGAACTGATGGGCGCACGCTTGCAGCATGAGTCCAACCCGGGCCTTGGCAGTCGATTCGAGCTGGGTCTGAGCCTGGCCTTGAGCCAGCCGCAGGCGATGAGCCGCCAGGGGTTAAATCGCAGCTAGTTAGGCATTTTTGTCACTTTGAGCGGGGGGCAGGGCGTGATTCACTGAAATTTCAGACACGTCCGGATCCAGGAGGCCCTCCCCGATGAACCTGCACCAGTACGCTGAAACCCATGAGGTTACCAACCAGCCGCCATCGCTGGAGGGTGCCAATCTCTATCGCATCGACGTGCCCCTGCAGCAATGGTCACGGCGTTATGGGGCTGGCTGGGCCGAGGCGCGGATCGATGCGTACGGGGCGTTGGCCGGTGGCCCATTGATGGCGGCGGGGTTTCTGGCCAACCAGAACAAGCCCCAGTTCAGCAGCCATGATCGCTATGGTCACCGTGTCGATCTGGTGGAGTTTCATCCGGCCTACCATGAGCTGATGCGCACGGCCATTGAGCATGGCCTGCCCTCGCTGCCCTGGACCAACCCTCGCGACGGCGCCCATGTTGCCCGTGCCTCGATGACGTACCTGCACAGCCAGGCCGAAGCCGGTAGCGGCTGTCCGTTGACCATGACCTTTGCCGCCGTGCCGGCGCTCAAACTGCAGCCGGAACTCGCGGAATACTGGCTGCCGAAGGTCCTCGCCAGCGAATACGACCCGCGCAATATCGGTGACCGGCACAAGGTCGGTGTGACCCTGGGCATGGCCATGACCGAGAAGCAGGGTGGTACCGATGTGCGGGCCAACACCACGCGGGCGTATCCGGTGGGCGCGCCGGGGCCGGGCCAGGCTTACGAACTGGTCGGGCACAAATGGTTCTGCTCGGCACCGATGTGCGATGCCTTCCTGACCCTGGCCCAGACTGAAAAGGGCCTGAGCTGCTTCCTGCTGCCGCGTCACCGCCCGGATGACAGTCGCAACCAGTTCTACATCCAGCGCCTGAAGAACAAGTTGGGCAATTGCTCCAACGCCTCCAGTGAAGTGGAGTTTCGCGGTGCCCTGGCCTGGATGATTGGCGAAGAGGGGCGCGGCGTACCGACCATTATCGAGATGGTCGCCATGACCCGCTTCGACTGCATGGTTGGCTCCAGCGCCTTGATGCGCCAGGCCCTGACCCAGGCCGCGCACCATTGTGCCCATCGAAAGGTAGGTGGCCGCCTGCTAGCCGAGCAGCCACTGATGCAGAACGTGCTGGCTGACCTGGCCCTGGAAAGCGAAGCCGCGCTGGCGCTGAGCCTGCGCATGGGGCACGCCCTGGATCAACCCGACGATGCCCACCAGGCCCGCTTTGCTCGGCTGGTGACGGCGGTAGGCAAGTATTGGATCTGCAAGCGTGCCCCGGCCATGATCAACGAGGCCGCCGAGTGCATGGGCGGCGCCGGGTATGTCGAAGAAAGCATCCTGCCAAGGCTGTACCGCGAGGCACCGGTCAACTCGACCTGGGAAGGTTCAGGCAACGTTCAGTGCCTGGATGTACTGCGTGCGCTGTCCAAGGAGCCGGGTGTCCTCGACACCCTGTTCGACGAATTGGGCGACGGCCATGGCGACCCGCGGTTGGCGGCGCATATCGGCAACCTCAAGGCGGCATTCGCCGACACCGGCGATATCCAGTACCGCGCCCGCCAGCTCACTGAAGACATCGCCCTGGGCCTGCAGGCCAAGCTGTTGCTCGAGGCCGGTAACGCCACGGTCAGCGACGCCTTCATTGGCAGCCGACTGGGCGGCAGTGGCCGGGTCTACGGGGTGTTGCCGCGAGGGGTGGATGTTGGCGAACTGGTGGCACGCGCGACCCCGAACTGGCCGCTCTAACGTGCGTGCCTTTGCCTGAATAAGTAGGCAAGATGGAGGCATGCATGTCAGACAGGAAGTACATTGTGAGCCGTACTGATGAAGCCTTCGTTGTCGTAGAAACCGCCGAGCAGGCCGTCGATCGTCTGGCGAGCCTGCACGAGCAAGCCACCGCGGCCCTGAGCCTGGCGCTCAAGCGCTACCTCAAGGACCGCACCGAGCCCAACGCCGAAGAACGTGCGCAGTTCCGTTACCCGGAGCTGCGCCTGACCTACGAGTACCACGGCGAAGTACCGGCCATCACCCGGGCCTACGCCAAGGTGCAACTGCCTGGTACTTACAGCGTCACCGTGACCCAGCCCGCATCTTTTCGTAACTATCTGCTGGAGCAATTGAAGCCACTGATGCGCGACTTCACCGTAAAGGTTGAAGTCGGCGTCAGCGAGCAGAACATCCCCTATCCCTATGTGGTCGAGCAGGGCGACGAGCTGGCCGGTACCGGGATCACCGCGGCAGCACTTGCACGGGTGTTCCCCAGCACCGACCTGTCGGCGGCCACCGATGGCATCGCCGATGGCCTCTACGACTGGGCCAACGTCGACCCCTTGCCGCTGGCGCTGTTCGATGCGGCGCGGGTGGATTTCTCGCTGCGTCGCCTGGTGCACTACACCGGCAGCGACTGGCGCCACGTGCAACCGTGGATCCTGCTGACCAACTACCACCGCTATGTCGATCAGTTCGTCAGTCATGGCCTTGAGCAGTTGCGCGATGACCCACGCTTTGTGCGCATGGTCTTGCCAGGCAACGTGGTCATTGAAAAGAGCATGGACAACGGTGAAGCCCAGGCCTTGGTGGCAGGGGTGGTCTGGCACCGCTACCAGATGCCGGCCTACCACCTGATTGCTGCCGACGGCGATGGCATCACGCTGGTCAACATTGGTGTGGGGCCTTCCAACGCCAAGAACATCACCGACCACCTCGCGGTGCTGCGCCCGCATTGCTGGCTGATGATCGGTCACTGTGGTGGGCTGCGGCAGTCGCAGACCATCGGTGACTATGTACTGGCGCACGCCTACATGCGCCGTGACGGCATTCTGGACCGGGTGGTACCGCCGCATATTCCGATCCCGGCCCTGGCCGAGGTGCAGCTGGCGCTGCAGGAAGCCGCTGCCCAGGTGACCGGCGAACGTGGCGATGAGCTGAAAAAGCGCCTGCGCACCGGCACCGTGCTGACCTACGACGACCGCAACTGGGAGCTGCGCTGGGCTCAGGAACGACCATTGATCAACCTGTCGCGTGCCGTGGCGGTCGACATGGAGAGCGGCACCATTGCCGCCCAGGGTTATCGCCTGCGGGTGCCATATGGCACCTTGCTCTGCGTCTCGGACAAGCCGCTGCACAGCGAAATCAAGCTGCCGGGAGCGGCCAACGCCTTCTACAATCGGGCGGTCAGCCAGCACTTGAAGATCGGTATTGCGGCATTGGACCTGCTGCGCACCGAACTCCATTCGCTGCACTCGCGTAAACTGCGCAGTTTCGATGAGCCGCCGTTCCGCTGAGGCCCCATGCCGTTACCCCCACGTTCCACGCCGCGTCGTCCCGCGGCCAAACCCTCCGGTCCGCGTCGCCAAGCCAAGGCGCCGCCGGCCGAGCCGCGGTTGATCCTGTTCAACAAGCCTTTTGACGTACTGACCCAGTTCAGTGACGGTGAAGGGCGTGCGACCCTCAAGGACTACATCGACATCCCCGGTGTCTATCCGGCCGGGCGTCTGGACCGCGACAGCGAAGGGCTCTTGTTGTTGACCAACGACGGCCAGTTGCAGGCGCGCATCGCCGACCCCAAGCACAAGCTGGCGAAAACCTATTGGGTACAGGTGGAAGGCGAGCCGACCGAGGAGCAATTGCAACGGCTGCGCGACGGCGTCGAACTCAATGACGGCCCCACCTTGCCTGCCCAGGCCCGGCAGCTTGAAGAGCCGCAACTATGGCCGCGCAATCCGCCGGTGCGCTTTCGTAAAAGCGTGCCCACCCGGTGGCTGGAACTGGTGATCAAGGAAGGGCGCAACCGCCAGGTGCGGCGCATGACGGCAGCCGTCGGCCTGCCGACCCTGCGCCTGGTACGGGTGCGGATCGGCGACTGGACGCTGGAGGGGCTGGATCAGGGGCAGTGGCGGGAAGTACCGGCCAAGCGCTAGACGCCTTCGATAAAGCCGATCACCACGCTTTTGATGATGAAGGCGAGGATGCCCAGGCCCAGCACGAAAAACAGGATGAAGGTGCCGAACTTGCCGGCCTTGGATTTTTTCGCCAGGTCCCAGACGATAAAACCCATGAAACCAATCAGGATGGTGACCAGGATGGTCATCATCCATTCTTCGAACAACGCAGGATCCATCGATACTCTCCGGCAGGTTGAGGCGCGCGATTATACGCCCCGCTTGCCGCTCTGACTAACGCAGGTGCGTCAGCGGTAGTTCGGTGCTGGCCAGCACCTGGTTGAGCACAAAGCTCGAACGCACGCTGGTCACCCCTTCGATTCGGGTCAAGTGGCCCAGCAGCAGCTTCTGGTAGTGGTCCATGTCGGGCACCACCACCTTGAGCTGGTAGTCGGCGTCCATCCCGGTGACCAGGCTGCATTCAAGCACCTGGGGCAGGTTGCGAATCGCCGTTTCAAAGGCCTCGAAGCGTTCCGGGGTGTGTCGGTCCATGCCGATCAGCACGTAGGCGGTGAGGCTCAGGCCCAGCTTCTTGCGGTCGAGCAGGGCAACCTGGCGCGAAATGTAGCCGTCGTCTTCCAGTTGCTTGACCCGTCGCGAGCAGGGCGAGGGCGAAAGGCCGATGCGTTCGGCCAGTTCCTGGTTGGAGATGCGCGCATCGCGCTGCAATTCGGCAAGAATGCTCAGGTCGTAGCGGTCCAGTTTGCTCATGGAACATGCCTTTTCTATTTCAATTGCGGCGAATTATCAATCCGTAGCTAAAAATTGCGCAAGTGCTATTTTAATGAGCAATCTTCGCAATCCGCTGCCGGCGCTGCAGCCTTATGCTTATACCCAGAATCACTGCCCGGACATCAGTCCAGTGCAGCTGGCCTTATCGGGGCAGCTGCGGCCAGCAACCTAAGGGGTTGTGCTCGGCCCCCGGGCTACACACTGTTCACAAGACAGCGTGAGGTGAGCCGACGTCACAAGCGTCGAGCACGGACAAAATTCTCGAAGGGAGACCGTTTGGTCTCCCTTTTTTATTGCCTGCGATTTTTCCGGTTGCGGCCGATAGCGATGCATAGCCCCTCGGGAGAAAGAGCATGAAGTCGCGAATCTGGCCGCTGGCTGGTGTTGGTTTGTTGTGCAGCTGTCTGCAGGGCTGGGCTCAGGAAGGGTCGCCGTTGCAGCCGCGGCCCGACCAGGTGCGCCAGACCCAGCCCCCTAGGATCGGATACTACGAGGACGTTCCCCGGCGCTACCCGAGCCGTTGGGAGCGGAATCGCTACGCGTGCGGTCGTTGGGCAGAGCAGCAGCTGGATTACCGGCGAGCACTGGAGAAGTGCCTGGCCAGGCGCGGCATCAGGCAGGAGCAACTGCGTTGGTAGCCGCTACCGCAAGGCTGTGATCGGCCGCGAAGCGGCCGTGGGACGTCAGTGGCGATTGCTACGCCGACGATCGCAGGCTGACGGCAGCGGCTACAAAGGCTGCCGGACTACGGTACAGGGTCGGCGTGTACCAGCACCTCTGCCCTGGGGTATTTGCGATGGATCGCGGCAGCCGCCTGGTCGCACAGGGCATGGGCCTGGGTGAGTGGCAATTCACCCGGTAGCTCCAGGTGCAGTTGCACGAACCAGTGGCTCCCCGACAGCCGGGTGCGCAGGTCGTGGGCGCCGCGTACACCCGGCACGCTGCAGGCCAGCGCCAGCATCTGCTCGCTGATGTCGCCGGGCAACTCCTTGTCCATCAGGATCGCGGTGCTCTCCCGGGCAATCTGCACAGCGCTCCAGAGAATATACATCGCAATGCCGAGGCCGAAGAAGGCATCCAGTTGTGGCCAGCCCAGGCGTGCCAGCACCAGGGCAATGAGGATGCTGCCGTTGAGCAGCAGGTCGGAGCGGTAGTGCAGCGAGTCGGCGCGCACGGCGGTGGAGCCGGTAATGCGGATCACCTTGGCCTGGAGCATCAGCAAGGCCACGGTCAATCCGAGTGACAGCAGCATCACGGCAATACCAATGGCGGTGTCGCCCAAGGGTTGGGGATTTTGCAAGCGCTCCACGGCCTGTACGCCGATCAGCACGGCACTGACCCCGATGAACAACGCCTGAGCCATGCCGGCCATGGCTTCGGCCTTGCCGTGGCCATAGCGGTGATCGTCATCGGCCGGGCGCAAGGCGTAGTGCACGGCCAGCAGGTTGAGGAACGAGGCGACGCCATCAAGTGCCGAGTCGGTCAGGCCCGCCAACAGGCTCACCGACCCGCTGAGCCACCAGGCCACTGCCTTGGTGAGGATCAGAATACTGGCCACCGCCAAAGAGGCGCGGGTGGCCAGGCGCAGCAGGCGTTGATGCTCAGCCGAAGGGGTCATGCTGCAGGGGGCTTCCTTTCAGTGCTCAGGCGGCGGGCTTGAGGCCGTACATCGCCAGTTGCTCGACGCTGCCCTTGTGCTGGATCAGGCGCGGGTCGTTCAGCGGCAGGCGCTGGCCCAGTTCGCTTTCGAGGATAGCCTGCAGCTTGCTGTTGTCGACCTTGCCGTCGGCGCCGATGGCCTGGTTGAGTTTTTCCGGGGCCACTTGCGCGGTGGTGCCACCCGGCAGATAGATGGCGCCGGTGGCGAAGTCGACACCGAAGGCAATCAGGCCCGGGAGCACATAGAACAAGATGCCGATGGCATCGAGGGCGGCGACTACCGGGTCGATCTTGCCTTCGATCTGGCCGCGTCGGTCAGGGAAGAAAATCGTGCCGCAGGCCGTCAGTTGAGTCAGCAGGGTGGCGACCAGAACGCCGCCGATGACGCGGGAGGGAATACGCATGGAAATCTCCGGAATGAAGGCCTCAAAGATACAGGCAAAGAGCCGGTATCTACAGCTAAGACCATGATAAGGCAGGCTCGGTTCGCCGTTATACTCGGCGCATTGTTTGAGGGCCACCATGAATTCATTACCGATCGATGCCGTACTGCCAGCCTTGCGTGATGCCTTGCGCCTGCGCCACGAAGCCGTGCTCGAAGCGCCACCCGGCGCCGGCAAGACAACCCGCGTGCCATTGGCACTGCTCAACGAGCCGTGGCTGGGCGACCAGACCATTCTGATGCTCGAACCACGTCGATTGGCGGCTCGCGCGGCGGCCGAGCGGTTGGCCAGTGAGCTGGGCGAGCAGGTCGGGCAGACCGTCGGTTACCGGATCCGGCTGGACAGCAAGGTTGGCCCCACGACCCGTATCGAAGTGGTGACCGAGGGCATTCTCACCCGCCGCCTGCAGGCAGACCCGGCACTGGAAGGCGTCGGCCTGCTGATCTTCGATGAATATCACGAGCGCAGCCTGGATGCCGACCTGGCCCTGGCCCTGAGCCTCAATGGCCGTGAATTGCTGCGCGACGAGCCACCGCTGAAAATTCTGCTGATGTCGGCGACTCTCGAAGGCGAACGCCTGTCGAGCCTGCTGGATGCAGCGCCGGTGATCAGCAGTGAAGGGCGCATGTACCCGGTCGATGTGCGCTGGGGGCGGCCGTTCCAGCCGGGCGAGTTCATCGAGCCACGGGTGGTCGACACCGTGTTGCAGGCTGTTGTCGACGAAAGCGGCAGCCTGCTGGTGTTTCTCCCGGGGCAGGCGGAAATCCGGCGAGTGCATCAGCAACTGCAGGATGCCCTGGGCGAGCGCCCCGACATTCTATTGTGCCCCTTGCATGGCGAGCTGGACCTCAACGTCCAGCGCGCCGCCATCGATGCCGCGCCACCGGGTAAACGCAAGGTGGTGCTGGCCACCAACATCGCCGAGACCAGCCTGACCATCAATGGCGTTCGTGTCGTAGTGGACGCGGGGTTGGCGCGAGTGCCGCGATTCGACCCGGGCAGCGGCATGACCCGGCTCGACACCCAGCGGATTTCCCGGGCCAGCGCCACCCAGCGGGCCGGGCGGGCGGGACGTCTGGAGCCGGGTGTGTGCTACCGGTTGTGGTCCGAGGCCCAGCACGAGCAACTGGCCGCTTACGGCAGCGCTGAAATTCTCCAGGCCGACCTTGCCGGATTGGCCTTGCAACTGGCCCGCTGGGGCGTGACGCCAGAGCAGTTGCGTTGGCTCGATCAGCCGCCTGCAGCCGCCTATACCCAGGCACTGGATCTGTTGCAGCGCCTGGGTGCCTTCAAGGCCGACGGCCAGTACAGCCTGAGTACCCACGGTCAGGCCATGGCCGAACTGCCGGCCCATCCGCGTATCGCCCATTTGTTGTTGCGTGGCCAGGACCTGGGGCTGGCGAACATGGCCTGTGATGTGGCCGCGTTGCTCGGTGAGCGCGACCTATTGCGCGGTGGCGGCGCCGACCTGCACAGTCGCCTGGCGCTGCTCAGCGGTGAAGCCCGTGCGGCAAGGGGCGGGCAGGGTGGCGTGCAGCGTGCCCGGCAACTGGCCAGGCAGTATCGCGGCTATCTGCGTGGCAAGCCGGGGTCAGCGGTCGCAGACCCCGAGCATTCGCGCTGGTTGGGCGCTTTGCTGGCGCTTGCCTACCCCGACCGGGTCTCCCAGCAGCGGCGCGCCGGGGGCGGTGAATATCGTCTGGCCAATGGCCGTGCAGCACAGTTTGGTGAGCCCGATGCATTGATGAAGCATCCCTGGTTGGTGGTTGCCGACCTGGGCAGCCGCCAAGGGCAGCGTGAAGAACGGATTTATCTCGCCGCTGACTTCGACCCGGCGTTGTTCGACGGGGTGCTGGCCGAACAAGTGCGCACCCTCGACATTCTGGATTGGGACGAGCGCGAGAATGTGCTGCGTGCCGAGCGCCAGCGCAAGGTCGGTGAGTTGGTGCTCAGCCGTGAGCCATTGACCGGTCTGGACGAAGATGCCCGCGCCCGGGCCTTGCTGGAGCTGGTGCGGCGCAAGGGGCTGGAGTTGCTGTCGTGGACCCCTGAGCTACGCCAATGGCAGGCCCGAGTGGCCTTGCTGCGCCAACTGGACCTCGAAGCAGGCAACAGCACGCAATGGCCCGACCTGAGTGACGCCGCATTGCTGGTTTCACTGCCGCACTGGCTGCAGCCGTACCTGGGCAAAGTCACCCGCTTGAGCCACTTCGCCCACCTCGACCTGTCGTCGATCTTGCGCAATCTGCTGCCCTGGCCCCTGCCTCAACGCCTGGACGAATGGGCGCCGACGCACCTGAGTGTGCCATCGGGTTCAAACATTCGCCTGGACTACAGTGAAACGCCACCGATTCTGGCCGTGCGTCTGCAGGAGCTGTTTGGCCTGGCCGATACCCCGCGTATTGCCCAGGGCCGCCAACAGGTGCTGCTGCACGTGTTGTCTCCGGCGCGTCGTCCGGTGCAGGTCACCCAGGACCTGGCCAACTTCTGGCGCAGTACCTACACCGAAGTGAAGAAGGATTTGAAAGGGCGGTATCCAAAGCACTACTGGCCGGATGATCCGCTGGTGGCAGAGGCGACTGCACGCGCGAAGCCGCGCAAAACCTGAAAACTGCAGTGCAGCCACCAGGGGTCAAGCCTGGTGGTCGCGTGCCGATCAATGCCTTCAGCCGATGCGCCTGACCAGAAACTCGCAGTTCCGGCCTTGTTCGACATTCAACTGGTAAAAGGCGCCAGGCTGGTAATGGGGAGTGTCGGGGATGGCATTGACGCGATGTCCCCGGTGGTCGCGCCAGTGGCAAACCAGATCGTTTTCGCGCCAGTCCAGCGGTTCGAGCTTCCAGTAGTCCTTGACCTCGGCATGCTCGTACAGGCCCAGGTAGCCATTGCGGCTGCTGCCGAGTCTCTTGGCAGCAGACTGACCGGTACCCAAGATGTTGAAGTGCAGTCGGCTTTCGCTCTGTGAATGAAAGACGAAATTGAACACAGGGGGGGGCTCGGCTCCGCCGGCCTGAAGCCAGTCGTATTCCGGGGTCAAACCCCAGGTGAACTTATCGCGGGTCTGGCTGAGGCGCAGGGGGATTTCGCGGCCCTTGTCGAGCATGTAGATCCTGCCGAGAAACGACTCGATCGCATCAGACCGCAGCGTTGTTTCTTGAAAGTCACCCATGGGGAAACTCCTTGTCCGTTGAGTGTCAGGTTCGAGGTGAGCAGCGCCTTGCTGCACAAACGCACCATAAGCACCTGACAGTCGGTATTGGAGGCCGAAGGCTTTCTTGGTGAGTGATCGTTGCCTGGCGGCGGATCAGGCGGTCGCGTTGGCCTCGATTAACATGAACAAGCGGTACAGCACCACGGTGCTGAACAACTGCAGGAAGCTGTTGAGGCTGTCGAGGGCAAACTGCACGCCAGCCTGCGGTTCGGGGAATGCCATCATCAGCAGGCCGTCGATCAGCCACAGCGGAGCGAGAACCGCGAGCACGCACACCAGGATGCGCCAGAAGTTACCCGTGGTCATGCGCGCACTCTCGCGCATGGCGGCAATCACCGGCAGGCCACGCAGTACCAGCAGGTATTCGGCGAACACCAGGTTGATCATCACCCAGATGCCCGGCAGCACGAACAGGGCGACGCCGGCCATGATCAGCAGCGAGCTGATCATGATCAGCAACGCCAGGGTCGGCCACAGTTGCAAGGCCCTGGCGAACAGGTCGCGCTTGGGCGGTGCTTCGCCGTTGCTGCGGGTGTCGAGGTAGAGGATCAGCGCAGCGCTGTAGATCGGGTAGAACAGCAGGCTGACCAACATGCCGTAGGCCGGCGAGGGCTTATCGCCCAACTGGCTGTAGAGCAGTTGGGTACACAGGGTTTCGAGCACCACCAGCGGCAGGCACAGCTGCACGATGCTGGTCAGGTGGCGGCGGAAAAAATACAGGGAGTCGCGCAAAACGCTCAGCGGATTCATCGGTCAACATCGCATGGCAGAAAAAGCAGGGCGTAACTGTAGCCCAGCCGCTCTCCAAGCTGAAGAAAGTTTCATCCCGAGTTGTGTTGAATCCGCGTCCCAGACGCCCCATTTTCAAAGCACTCGAATTTCCCGGCGTGTATGAGGTTGCCCATGAACAGCGAAGAACAAACCCTGATCGATGGCCTGTTCGGCCGACTCAAGCAAGCCGAAGACCCGGCCGTGCCTCGCGACGCCCAGGCCCAGGCGCGAATTGCCGAGCACCTCCAGCAACAACCGGCGGCGCCGTACTACATGGCCCAGGCAATCCTGGTTCAGGAGGCTGCCCTCAAGCGTCTGGATGAACAGAACAAGCAGCTTCAGGCTGAACTGCAGCAGGCCAGGGCGCAGTCATCGGCCCCTGCACCGAACAGCGGCGGTGGTTTTCTTTCCAGCATCTTTGGCAGCAGCGTCCGCGATCCGCAAGCGGCTCGGCCCCAGGTCCAGCCCGCATCGGGCGGTGGCTGGCGCGAGCCCGCGCGGTCATCCAGCCCCGCCGGCTCTGCACCGCAGCAAGGCTTCAACGCGGCACCCGCTTCCTCGGCACGCGGTGGCGCCAGCAGCTTCTTGGGGGGCGCATTGCAGACAGCGGCTGGAGTGGCTGGCGGCGTCATGCTGGCCCAAGGCATCAGCAGCCTGTTCAACCATCATTCGCAACCTCAAGAGGTGGTCGAAGTGATCAAGGAAGAACCGGCTCCTGCCAGCGACAGTGGTGGCTGGGGCAGTAATGATGATCAGCGCGTGACCGCCGACAACGGCTATGGCAATGGCCAGGGAGACCTGATGGAGACCGATTACGGCAACGACGACGGTGGATTCTTCGACGGTGACGACAGCTTCGTCTGACCGTGCATACCCGCACTGCTTCCAGGCTGGCATACTGGGCGCCGAAACGGCCCCGGTGTGCGGCGGCCGGCAACAGCGCCGTGGCGCCAAGAGGATAAGCGGTGAAGAAGATCGCGGTATTCGCCGATGTACAAAACCTCTATTACACCGTGCGCCAGGCCTACGGCTGTCATTTCAACTATGCCGCGCTGTGGGCCGACATCAGCCAGCACGGGCAGATCGTCGAGGCGGTCGCCTATGCCATTGACCGGGGTGACAGCAAGCAGCAGCAGTTTCAGCAGATCCTGCGCAACCTGGGCTTCACGGTCAAACTCAAACCCTACATCCAGCGCAGCGACGGCTCGGCCAAGGGCGACTGGGACGTGGGGATCACCCTGGATGTAATCGATGCCGCTGCCCGGGTCGACGAGGTGGTCCTGGCATCCGGTGATGGTGACTTCGACTTGTTGCTCGAGCGCGTCATCAGCCGCCACGGCATCGAAGCGGTGGCCTACGGCGTGCCGGGGTTGACTGCCAATTCATTGATTCGCGCCGCCAGCCGCTATGTGCCCATCGAGGGCGCCTTGCTGCTCAAGCACTAGGTTCTACAGAGGTCGCTTTTTTTGGAACGTATAGCTGTCATCGACTTTGAAACCACCGGCATCTCGCCGGGCGCAGGCTGCCGGGCGACCGAAGTGGCCGTGGTCATGCTCGAACGCGGGCGCATTGTCGAGCGGTACCAGAGCCTGATGAATGCAGGCGTAGCGGTGCCGGCCTTCGTCGCCGGCCTGACCGGCATCACCACCGCCATGCTGCGCAGCGCACCACCCATTGCCCGGGTGATGAACGAGGTGGCCGAGTTCGTCGGCGATACGCCAATGCTCGCGCACAACGCCTCGTTCGACCAGAAGTTCTGGGACTACGAGCTGGCGCAGATCGGTCGCAGCCGCAGCCAGCGGTTTGCCTGCTCGATGCTGTTGGCCCGGCGGCTGATGCCGTCGGCACCCAATCACAAGCTCGGCACCCTGACCCGCTGGGCCGGGCTGCCAGACACCGGCACGGCCCACCGGGCGATGGCCGATGCCGAAATGGCCGCCAACCTGGCCCAGCACCTGGCCGGCCAACTGCGCGAGCAGGGTATCGGTGCGCCTTCCCACACGCTGTTCTGCAGCCTGCAGAAAGTCCCGGCGGCGAAAATTGGCGAAGCCCTGAAGGCCTACCGCTAGGCCTTCTTGCCGTTGTGCTCCAGGTGGCCCAGCGGCAAGCGCCGCTCTACCGCGCTGGAGAGGATGATCGAGGTCTTGCTGAAACCGAACTGGGCAACCCGGTTGATCAACTCTTCCAGCTCCGGCATTGAGCCCACGGCAGCCTGCATGATCACGCAGGGGTCACCCGTTACCCTATGACACTCGGTCAATTGCGGGATCTGGGTGAGTTCTTCGTAGGTCTGCTGGTTACCGTGGCTGGCCAGACGCAGCTCGATCACGCACTGGATCGGCAGGCCGATTTTCTCCAGGTCGACCTTGGCCTGGTAGCCGGTGATCACCCCGCTGGCCTCAAGCTTGGCCACCCGCTCGGCAACGGCCGGGGCCGACAGATTGACCTTGCGCGCAAGCTCGGCAAAAGAGGCGCGGCCATTTTCCAGAAGGGCGCTAAGCAGCATTCGATCGTACTTGTCCATGAGCGTCCGGGGAGTGGGTTTGGATTCAATGGTGATGGGCCTGAAGAAACGTGCTTTCGAAAGTGTACTGCCCGTTTAAACAGGTTTTGTAACTTAAGTTTGCGGTCACGCCTTTCTAAACTAATCCCCCGACAATTAAAACTCGAGCCCCCCATGCCTGCCTCTCGTCGTTTTCCATTGGTGCTGATCGGCGCCTTTCTCGCCTTGTACCTGGTGTGGGGTTCGACCTACCTGGTCATTCGAATTGGTGTCGAGTCCTGGCCACCGCTGCTGATGGCGGGGGTGCGCTTCGTCATCGCGGGTAGCTTGCTGTACGGTTTTCTGCGCTGGCGCGGTGTGCCGGCACCCACCTGGCCGCAATGGCGCGCCGCCGGCATCATCGGGGTGCTGTTGCTCAGCTGTGGCAATGGTGGTGTGACCCTGGCCGAACATGCCGGCGTGGCCTCGGGTGTCGCGGCCCTGGCGGTGGCAACCGTGCCGCTGTTCACCTTGCTGTTCGGCTTGTTCTGGGGCCATCGCAACACTCGCCTCGAATGGGCCGGGATCATCCTTGGCCTGGTGGGCATTGCCATGCTCAACCTTGGGTCGAACCTGCAAGCCAGCCCCGCAGGCGCTGCATTGATCCTGTTTGCCGCCGCGTCCTGGGCTTTCGGTTCGGTCTGGAGCAAAACCTTGCCGCTGCCACAGGGCCCGATGGCCAGTGCCGCAGAAATGCTCGTGGGCGGTGTCGTGCTGTTGCTGGGCAGTGCCCTGAGCGGTGAGCGCATGACCCAGATGCCGACAGCCGCCGGTTGGGGCGCGCTGGCCTACCTGGTGTTCTTCGGTTCGATCCTGGCCTTCAGCGCCTACATGTACCTGCTCAAGCACGTGCGTCCGGCGGCGGCCACCAGCTATGCCTACGTCAACCCGGCGGTGGCGGTGATGCTCGGCATCGTGTTTGCCGGCGAGCAAATCGGTTTTGAAGAGTGCGTGGCGATGGCAGTGATCATCGGTGCAGTGGTGTTGATTGGTCTGCCGCAGTGGCGCAAGCCGGCTGCCGAAGCAGCCAAGCCGCAACCCCAGGTGCAAGGCGAGCTGTGCAAGTGATCGAGGTTTGTCAGGAAGGCGGTGGCCGAACAAGGTAAACTGCCGCCATTGCTGAACTCCCCTGACGGTACCGCTATGACATTCGCCAAACTCGGCCTGATTGAACCCTTGCTGCGCGCGCTCGAGCGCCTGGACTACAACACCCCGACGCCGGTCCAGGCCCAGGCCATTCCTGCCGTATTGGCCGGCCGCGACCTGATGGCCGCCGCCCAGACCGGCACCGGCAAGACCGCAGGTTTCGCCTTGCCGTTGCTGCAGCGCCTGACCCTGGAAGGCGCCAAGGTCGCCAGCAACTCGGTGCGTGCCCTGGTGCTGGTGCCAACCCGCGAGCTGGCCGAGCAGGTCCACAGCAACATCCGCGAATACGCCGAGCACCTGCCACTGACCACCTACGCCGTGTATGGCGGGGTCAGCATCAACCCGCAGATGATGAAACTGCGCAAGGGTATCGACCTGCTGGTGGCCACCCCGGGCCGCCTGCTCGACCTGTTCCGCCAGAACGCCGTGAAGTTCAACCAGCTGCAGGCCCTGGTGCTCGACGAAGCCGACCGCATGCTCGACCTGGGCTTTGCCGAAGAACTGCGCGCGGTGTATGCCGCACTGCCGGTTCGTCGCCAGACCTTGCTGTTCTCGGCGACCTTCTCCGACGAAATTCGCCAACTGGCCGGGCAGACGCTCAACGATCCGCTGAGCATCGAAGTCAGCCCGCGCAACGTTACCGCCAGCACCGTCAAGCAGTGGATCGTACCGGTGGACAAGAAGCGCAAGCCGGAGCTGTTCAGCCACCTGCTGCGCAAGCAGCGCTGGAAGCAGGTGCTGGTGTTCGCCAAGACCCGTAACGGCGTCGATCAACTGGTCGAGCGCCTGCGTGGCCAGGGTGTCAATGCCGATGGCATTCATGGTGACAAGCCCCAGGCTACCCGCCAGCGTGCGCTGGACAGCTTCAAGGCCCGTGAGATCCAGATCCTGGTGGCTACCGATGTGGCAGCCCGCGGCCTGGATATCGACGACCTGCCCTTGGTGGTCAACTTCGATCTGCCGATCGTGGCTGAAGACTACATCCACCGCATCGGCCGTACGGGTCGCGCCGGTAACACGGGTGAGGCAATATCGCTGGTGTGCGCCGATGAAGTGCAGTTACTTTCGGCAATCGAGACCCTGACCCGCAAGACCTTGCCGCGTCATGAAGAGCCGGATTTCATCCCTGATCACAAGGTGCCGATGACCGATGCCAGCGGCCAGGTGCTGAAGAAACCGAAGAAACCGAAAAAGCCCAAGGAAAGCAGCAGCAAGCGCAGCCTGGGCCGCTGGATGGACAGCGGCGATGCGCCGGCGGCAACGCCTGCGGCCAAGCCGGTACGCAAGGTGCCGACTTTTAACACCGGGCCGCGCAAGCGTAAGCCGTAAGATTATTCACGGAGGGTCGTAGCCGCTGCTGCCAGGCTACGATCGGCCGCGAAGCGGTCGTAGAATTTCAAAGGTGACTGCGATGCAATCGATCGCAGCCTGGCGGCAGCGGCTACGAAGACAGTTGTGTGCCCTGCGAGGCGATCCATTCCAGCACCCCAAGCCCCGCTTTACGCCCACTGGCAAAACAAGCCGTCAGCAGGTACCCGCCAGTCGGCGCTTCCCAATCGAGCATCTCGCCTGCGCAGAACACACCCGGCACTTGCGTGAGCATCAAACGCTTGTCCATCGCCTCGAACACAACCCCACCCGCGGTGCTGATGGCCTCATCCAGCGGGCGAGGGCGCACCAGCACGATCGGCAGCGCCTTGATCGCCCGAGCCAGCAAGTGCGGGTCGGCAAAGGTCGAGGCATCGGTCAGCTCACGCAGCAACGCCGCTTTGACGCCATCCAGGCCGAGCTGGCTGTGCAGGTGCTTGGCCATCGAGCGTGAGCCCCGGGGCTTTTCCAGGGCCTTCTGAATGTTATCCACAGCGCGGTTGGGCAGCAGGTCGAGCAGTACTGTGGCGCTACCGCCAGCATTGATGGCCTCGCGGATCTTCGCCGACCAGGCATACACCAGGCTGCCTTCCAGGCCTTGGGCGGTAACGATGCATTCACCCAGGCGTGGCGTTTGCCCGGCCAGGCTCAGGGCAATGTTCTTCAGCGGGGCCCCGGCGAATTTGCTTTTCAGCAGATCACTCCAGGCCTGCACCTCGAATCCACTGTTGGCGGCCTGCAGTGGCGCAACCTGCACGCCTTTATCCACAAGCCACGGCAACCAGGCAGCGTCGGAGCCAAGTCGTGCCCAGCTGCCGCCACCCAGGGCCAGCACCGTGGCTGCGGGGCTCCGGGTCAACTCGCCCTGTGGATAACCGATCCGCAAGGCCCCTTCGGCGTTCCAGCCAAGCCAACGGTGACGGGTGTGGATAACTACTCCGGCGTCGCGCAGGCGCTTGAGCCAGGCACGCAGCAGGGGCGCCGCTTTCATGTCGCGAGGAAATACCCGGCCGGAGCTGCCGACAAAGGTCTCGATGCCGAGGTCATGAATCCACTGACGCAAAACGTTGGCATCGAAGCCTTCCAGCAGTTCAGCGATGGAATCGGCGCGCTCGGCATAGCGCGCTACGAAGGCAGGGTAGGGTTCGGAATGGGTGATGTTCATGCCGCCGACCCCGGCCAGCAGGAACTTTCGTCCAACCGACGGCATGGCGTCGTACAGATCCACTGCAACCCCGGCCTGGCTGAGCACTTCGGCGGCCATCAGCCCGGCAGGCCCGCCTCCGATAATGGCAACGTGTGGGCGGTCGGCGGAGCGGGTGTCGGTCATGGTCGGCTGCAGGCTGGGAAAAAGAGCCGGCATTCTACCCCAGCCCATCGCCAGGAAACACTGATCAAAAAACGTACAGCCTACTCAAGCCCAGGCGGTTAAAGGGCTCGGGCGGCTTTCGCTCAGGTTATCCACAGGCGGTTCCACAGTCATTGTGAGTAACCCAGCACTCGGTTGGCGCTGTGGTGAAGGATGCCGTGGCGTCGGGCCAGGGCCTGGCGGTCCTTGCTATACCCACCGCCGATCACCCCGACCACCGGAATGTCCCGGCCCAGGCACTGGCGCAGTACGTGCTCGTCGCGGGCGGCGACACCTTCATCGGTCAGTTGCAGGTAGCCCAGGGCATCGTCCTTGTGTACATCGACGCCGGCGTCGTAGAGCACAAGGTCCGGGCGGTACAGCGGCAGCAGGTAGTTCAGGGCGTCTTCGACCACTTTCAGGTAGGCGTGGTCGCCCATACCCCGGGGCAAAGGGATGTCCCAGTCGCTCTGGGCCTTGCGCGCCGGGAAATTCTGCTCGCAGTGCAGTGACACGGTAATGGCATCCGGGGTGTCGTGAAGGATGCGCGCGGTGCCGTCGCCCTGATGCACATCGCAGTCGAAGATCAGCACCTTGTGTACGCGTCCGGCTTCGAGCAGGTAGTGGCTGATCACGGCCAGGTCGTTGAAGATGCAAAAGCCTGCCGGGTGGTCGTAGTGGGCGTGGTGGGTGCCACCGGCCAGGTGACAGGCGATGCCCTGCTCCAGGGCCTGCTCGGCCGCCAGCAACGAACCACCGACGGCCCGCACGGTACGCCGGGCCAGGGCTTCACTCCAGGGCAGGCCCAGGCGGCGCTGGTCTTCGCGCGACAGTTCGCCGTGCATGTAGCGCTCGATATAGTCGCGGTCATGGGCCAGGGCGAGGATGTCGTTGGGGCAGATGTCCGGGCGCAGCAACGCTTGATCGGTGGTCAGGCCGCTGTCGATAAGGTGGTCGCGCAGCAGGCGGAACTTGTCCATCGGAAAGCGGTGGTCGGCTGGAAAGTCCGGGCTGTAGTCGTCGTGGTAGATCAGCGGCAGGGGCATGGCAGGTACTTGAGCAGGTCAGGTGCCGATCTTGCCAGCAGCCGGTGCCCTTGCGCTACTTTGTAAGCAGACCAACGACTTTTCCACAGGCGGACTCAAGATGCTGGCTTCCTGGACGTTCTGGGCTGTGTTGTCGGCCGTGTTTGCGGCACTGACAGCCATCTTTGCCAAGGTGGGCATCACTGGCATCAACGCCGACTTCGCCACCTTGCTGCGTACCGTGGTGGTGCTGATCAGCCTGGCGCTGATTCTCTACGCCACCGGCCAGTACCAGTCGTTGAGCTCGATCTCGCCGCGCGGCTACCTGTTCCTCGTGCTGTCGGGGCTTGCCACGGGGGCTTCCTGGATTTGCTACTTCCGCGCCTTGCAACTGGGCCAGGCGTCGCAAGTTGCCCCTGTGGATAAACTCAGCGTGGTGCTGGTCGCCGTGCTCGGGGTCACCCTGCTCGGCGAACGGCTCGACCTGCGCCAGTGGGCGGGGATCAGCCTGGTAACGGTAGGCGTCGTGATGCTGGCATGGCGCTAGCGACCGTGATTGGACCTACGCTGTAAACTGCAGGCTGTGGATACGGAGCGAGCCGAGCATGACCCCGATACTCGAACTGGAAAGCGCACGCCTGGTGCTGCGCCAATGGCAGGATGACGACCTTGCCGAGTTCTCCGCCATGTGCGCCGACCTGCAGGTAATGCGCTATTTCCCCGCCCCGCTGACACGCCTTGAAAGCGCCGCCCTGATCGGCCGCGTTCGTGGTCACTTCAATGAATACGGTTACGGCCTCTGGGCCCTGGAACGCAAGGACACGGGTGCCTTCATCGGCATGACCGGTTTGCTCAACGTCAACTTCCAGGCCGACTTCACGCCTGCCGTGGAAATCGGCTGGCGCCTGGCGCGTCGTCATTGGGGCCTGGGTTTTGCCAGTGAGGCGGCCTGGACCAGCCTGCGTTGTGCCTTTGCCCAACTGGGCCTCGAGCAAGTGGTGTCGTTCACCACCGAGAGCAACCTGCCGTCACAGAAGGTGATGCAGGCCATCGGCATGCAGCAGGACCTGGGCGGCAGTTTCCTGCACCCGAAACTGCCCGAGTTCCATCCCCTGCGCCCGCATGTGCTGTATCGCATCAACCGGGCCCAATGGCAGCAAACGCTGCGCGGCTGAATCGCACAACATACGGGTGGGTAATGACAAACCCTGTATCATTTGTCGCAGTTGCGCATAGCTTTGGAGAATTGTGAATGAGCCACGTGTTGGACGATCTGGTCGACCTGCTGAGTCTGGAAGCCATCGAGGAAAACCTGTTCCGCGGACGTAGTCAGGACCTGGGCTTTCGCCAGCTGTACGGTGGCCAGGTGCTGGGCCAGTCGTTGTCCGCTGCCAGCCAGACAGTCGAAGAGGCGCGTCATGTGCATTCGCTGCACGGCTACTTCCTGCGTCCGGGCGATGCGGCGATGCCGGTGGTCTACTCGGTTGACCGCGTGCGCGATGGCGGCAGCTTCAGCACCCGGCGCGTGACGGCGATCCAGAAGGGCCAGCCGATTTTTACCTGCAGTGCGTCGTTCCAGTACGACGAAGAGGGCTTCGATCACCAGACGCAGATGCCGACCGTGGTCGGCCCGGAAAACCTGCCGTCGGAAGTGGAGCTGTTCCAGCGCATCGCCGACCGCCTGCCCGAGTCGATCCGCGACAAGATGCTCTGTGCCAAGCCGATCGAGATGCGCCCGGTCACTGAAGAAGACCCGTTCGACCCCAAGCCGGGTGATCCGGTGAAGTACATCTGGTTCCGTGCCGACGGCACCTTGCCGGACATACCTGCATTGCACAAATACATGCTGGCCTATGCCTCGGACTTCGGCCTGCTGACCACCTCGCTGCTGCCCCACAGCAAATCGGTGTGGCAGAAGGACATGCAGATCGCCAGCCTCGATCACGCGCTGTGGTTCCACGGCAACCTGCGCGCAGACGAGTGGCTGCTGTACGCGATGGACAGCCCCTGGGCTGGAAACGCCCGTGGCTTTTCCCGCGGCAATATCTACAACCAGGCCGGGCAACTGGTGGCGTCGTCGTGCCAGGAAGGCCTGATCCGTCATCGCAAGGACTGGGCATGAGCCTGAACGATATCCGTCATTGGGTCTTCGACATGGATGGCACCTTGACCGTGGCGGTGCATGATTTTGCCGCCATTCGCGAGGCGCTGGAGATTCCACCTGCCAACGATATCCTCACCCACCTGGCCGCCTTGCCTGCAGCAGAGGCTGCGGCCAAGCACGCCTGGTTGCTGGAGCATGAGCGCGACCTGGCGATCGGTTCGCAGGCCGCTGCGGGCGCTGTGGAGCTTGTGCGTGAGCTGGCTGGGCGCGGTTGCCAGCTGGGCATCCTGACCCGCAACGCCCGCGAGCTGGCCCACGTGACGCTCGAGGCCATCGGCCTGGCCGACTGCTTTGCCGAGCAGTACGTGCTGGGACGCGATGAAGCACCGCCCAAGCCGCATCCGGGTGGCTTGCTGAAATTGGCCCAGGCCTGGGATGTGCCGCCGACCGAGATGGTCATGGTGGGCGACTACCGCTTCGACCTCGATTGCGGTCGAGCGGCGGGCGCCAGGACCATCCTGGTCAACCTGCCGGACAATCCCTGGCCGGAGTTGACTGACTGGCACGCGGCGGATTGCCGGGCCTTGCAGGGGTTGCTGCGCGGCTGATGCGATTCAATCGCGGGGCAAGCCCGCTCCCACCGGGCAATTGTGTCGTCGCCTGGTGGGGGCGGACTTGCCCCGCGAAATGCATCAGAAATCCCAGCGCGTGGTGAGCATCACGTTGCGGGCTTCACCGTAGTAGGTGGTGTCGAAGTTGCCCAGCCCGCTCAGGTAGCGCTTGTCGAACACGTTGTTGGCGTTGAGCGTGAAGCTCAGGTGCTCGTCGTACTGGTAGCGAGTCATCAGGTCGACCAGGGTGTAGCCGCCTTGCTTGATGTAGGTGTAGTCGTTCACCGCACCGCTGTAGATCTTGCCGTAGAACGCGCTCTGCCAGTTTACCCCGCCACCGACGGTTACCTTGTCCATCACCCCCGGCAGGCGATAGGTGGTGAACATCCGCACCAGATGCTCAGGCTTGCTGGTGCTCATCGGGAAGCCATAGATGCGCTGCTCGTCGGCGTCGCGGGTGCGGGCATAGGTGTAGCCGGCCGACAGGTTCCAGCCCTCCATCAGTTCACCGGCGAGCTCCAGTTCCACGCCTTTGGTCGTCGCACCGTCGGTTGCCTTGTAGATGCCTTCGTTGGTGAACGGATTGGAGCCGATCGACTCGGCAACGTTGTCCTGCTCGATGCGGAAGACCGCCAGGCTGGCGTTGAGCCGGCCGTCGAAGTACGCCGCTTTCAAGCCGGCTTCGTAGCTGTCGCCTTCGACCGGGTCCAGGGTCGAACCGTTGCTGTCCTTGTTGGTCTGTGGCTGGTAGATCGAGGTGTAGCTGGCATACACCGAGTAGGTGTCGTCGAGGTCATACACGGCGCCGGCGTAGGGGGTGACCACGCCATGTTGTTTGTAGCTGGCCGAGTTGTCCTGGAAGATCGGGTTGAGGCCGTCGTAGTTGTAGTCGTCGTGGTACTTGAAGGTGCTGACCCGGGTGCCGAGGATCAACGAGAGCTCATCGGTCGGACGCAGGCGGGTGGCGATGTAGGCGCCGTTCTGGCTCTTCTGCTGCTCGTACTTGCCGTTCTTCGGGAAGTCGGGCACGCCGATATCGCCTTTCCAGTCGAAGATGCTGCCCGGCACCATGGCGAATTCGCTGGTGTCCCAGGTGCTGCCGGTCTGGCGTGAGTGGGAGGTGCTGAAACCAACCACCAGGTCATGCTGGCGACCGAACAGGCTGAAGGGGCCGGAGAGGTTCAGGTCGGCGCTGTTCTGCACCCGATGGCCTTCCCAGCGCCCCCAGAAGAAAAACATGCCGTTGCCGTCGCGGTCCGGGCTGCCGCCACTGGCCGAGGCCAGGCGGGTGTCGTGATCGCTCTGCAGTTGGTTGACGCTGAGCTTGAGCGACCAATCGTTGACCAGCGCCTGCTCCAGGGAGGCGAAGTAGGTACGGTTCTGGAAGTCGCGGCGACTCCAGTCGGCACCCGGGTTGAACGAGCGCGAGAAGTCGGTGCGGCCGCCGTCGGTGTAGTACACCGGGTTGCCGGTCCAGGAGGAGCCGCGCGGGGTGGTGGTCTGCTGGTCGATACCGACGGTGAGCAGGGTATCGGGGGTGATGTCGGCTTCGAGGATGCCGTAGTACACCTCTTTTTTCTGCTGGTAGTGGTCCTGGTAACCCTGCTTGTCTTGCTGCGCGCCGACAAAGCGGCCACGCACGGTGCCGCTGTCATTGAGCGGGCCGGACACATCACCCTCGCCGCGGTAGTTGTCCCAGCTGCCGGCGCTGCCGGCAAGCGAGGCCTGGAACTGGGCGGTGGGTTTCTTGCGGATGAGGTTGACCGTGGCGGAGGGGTCGCCAGAGCCGGTCATCAGGCCGGTCGCGCCCTTGAGCACTTCGACCCGGTCATAGATGGCCATGTCGACATGGGCGGTGCCTTCGCCGTACACGCCGTCATAAATGGTATTCACGCCGTCGTACTGGTAGTTGGTGATCACCTGGCCGCGGCTGGAAAAGTCGACCCGGTCGCTGTCATAGGTCTGCCCGGAGACACCCGGGGTGCTGCGCAGTACGTCGGAGATGCTCTGGGCACCCTTGTCGTCCATCAACTGGCGGGTGACCACGGTGATCGACTGCGGTGTTTCACGGATCGACAGCGGCAGTTTGGTTGCCGTGCGGGTCGCTGCCGTGGTGTAGGAGCCGGTGTTCTCGGTGGTTTCACCCAGCACTTGGCCGTTGATACTGGTCGCCCCCAGCTCCAGCGCACCGCTGCTGTTCACAGGGACCAGTACATAACCGCCGTTGCTCTGGCGCTGGGCCTGCAAGCCGCTGCCCTGCAGCAGGCGCGCCAGTCCTTCTTCCACCGAATAGTTGCCTTGCAGCCCGGCCGACTGGCGGCCCTGGGTCTGGCGGGCGTCGAACGACAGGGTAATGTTGGCGCGGGTGGCGAACAGGCTCAGGGTGGTACCCAGCGGGCCCGGCGCAATCTGGAATGCGGTACTGGCGCTTTGCGCCTGCGCCTGGGCCGGCAGCATCGCCAGCATCGGCAGCGGGGTCAGGGTCAGACCAAACAGCGCCAGGTGAACGGCGCGAACCAGAGGGCGGGGCGCCCGTGGGCAAGTGCGGGTCATGCAGGTTTTCCTTCGATTGGCTGGGCAGAGGGGCAGCTTGAAAATGCTGCTTTACCTGCGTAGCCGAATGAGAATGAAAATCGGCAACCCCTTTGGTGAAAATTGTTCAGGCAGGTTCGATGCGGGTCCAGTAGCGGGTCAGGTAGCGCACTTTGACGGGCAGCGAGGCGCTGAGGTTTTCCAGAATGGTGTCGGTGTCGTCGATGCGAAAGGCACCCGACAGGCGCAGGTCGGCAACCTCGCTCGCGCAGCGCAGCACCCCAGGGCGGTAGCGGTTCAGTTCGCTGACGAAGTCGGCCAGGCGCCATTCGATCACCGTCAGCATGCCCTGGGTCCAGGCTCCGGTACCGGGCGCGGCGGAGCGGGCAGGGCCGATGCGTTGTTTGTCGAAGTTGGCGGACTGACCGGCCTCCAGGCGCAGCATCAGCAGCGGGTTTTCCACAGGGCGGATTTCCACGGCGTGTTGCAGCACGCTGACCTGGCTCTGGCCAGCATCGCTGCGCACGCTGAAGCGCGTACCCAAGGCGCGCACGCGGCCTTCGGCGGTCTGCACCTCGAAGGGGCGGGCGGCAGGATCGCTGGCGGTCTGCACCATGATTTCGCCACGGTACAGGCGCACCTGGCGATACTCGTCGTCAAAGTGGATATCCACGGCGCTGTCAGTGTTGAGTTCAAGCAGGCTGCCGTCGCTGAGGCTGATGTGCCGACGCTCACCCTTGCCGGTACGCAGCTCGGCCATCATTGCCTGGCCCGGGGTACTTTCACGCACGGCCCAGCCGGTGGCACCGACGGCCATGAGCATGGCCAGGGTCTTGAGCACGGCGCGCCGACGCGCACGAACCCCGGCCAGGGTCGGCAAGGCAACGTCGGCAGGCAGGTTGCCCAGCTGTCGTTGCAGCTTCTCTACCCGGGCCCAGGCCTGGGCGTGGGCCTGGTTCTTGCCTAGCCAGTCTTGCCAGGCGTTGAGCTGCGCTTCGCTGGGTTGTTTGGCATTGAGTTGCACGTACCAGGTTGCGGCGGCTTCCAGGGTGCGGTAATCCAGGGGCTGGGCCATTCAGTCGTCCGTCAGCAGCAGGCAGTGGGTCATGGCACGGATCAGGTGTTTCTTCACCGTGGTGACCGATACGCCCATGCGCTCGGCGGTGGCGACATAGTTCAGGCCCTCCAACTGAACGGCCAGAAAGATTTGCCGGGTACGTTCGCCCAGGCCATCGAGCAGGGTATCGACGGCCACCAGGGTTTCGAGGATCAGCAAGCGGGTTTCCGGGGAGTCGGCCAGCCGCTCGGGGCGGCTGGCCAGTTCGGCAAGGTAGGCCTGCTCAAGCGCCTTGCGGCGGAACTTGTCGACCATCAGCGCATGGGCGATGGCGCCCAGGTAACTGCGCGGTTCGCGAATGGCGTGAACATTGCGTGCGGTCATCACCCGGATGAAGGTGTCCTGGGCGAGGTCCGCGGCATCGCTGGCATTACCCAGGCGGGCACGCAGCCAGTTCTTCAACCAACCGTTGTGTTCGCTGTAGAGCGTATGCAGGGCAGCGTGATCGGGAGCAGGCATGAACGGCACAACCCATGCGAGTAATTGATAATTACTCGCATTATTGTAGTTTGTCAGGATGTTTCGCAAGAGGGGGCGCTTGACCTGGGTAAAACGCGGGCAAAGACTGAACAGCTATTTACCCGATCACTCAGGAGCTACCCATGACCAGCAAGGCCATTTACGTCCAGGCGGGCGGCGGTTACGACAAGGTTCAGGTCGGTACCAGCGAGGCAGCCGCACCCAAGGCTGGCGAGATTACCGTGCGCCTGCATGCCAACTCGCTCAACTATCACGACTTTGCCGTGGTCAGCGGCATGTGGGGCCCCGCCGAGCCGCGCATTCCCATGGCCGATGGCGCGGGCGTGGTGACAGCGGTCGGTGAAGGGGTCAGCGAGTTTGCGGTAGGCGATGCGGTGGTCAGCACCTTCTTCCCCGATTGGCAGGGCGGCCACCCGCAGGTGGAGGGCTTCGCCACGGTGCCCGGTGACGGCATCGACGGTTATGCCCGCGAGCAGGTGACGGCCCGCGCCACCTCATTCACCCATGCGCCCAAAGGCTACAGCCATGCCGAGGCCGCCACCCTGACCACTGCCGGCCTCACGGCCTGGCGCACATTGATGGCAGACGGCTCGCTCAAGCCTGGTGACACCGTGCTGGTACAGGGCACCGGTGGTGTTTCGATTTTCGCCCTGCAGTTCGCCAAGCTGGCCGGTGCCACGGTGATTGCCACCTCGTCCAGCGACGAAAAACTCGAACGCCTCAAGGCCCTGGGCGCCGATCACCTGATCAACTACCGCAAGACCCCAACCTGGGGCGAAACCGTGCGCAAGCTGACCAACAACCGCGGTGTCGACCATGTGATCGAAGTGGGCGGCCCGGCCACGTTGGAGCAGTCGATGATCGCGGCGGCCATCGGTGGCCACATCTCGCTGATCGGCATTCTCACCGGTGTAGCAGGGCAGTTGCCGCTGATCCAAGCACTGGTACGCCAGATTCGCCTGCAGGGTGTGCTGGTCGGCAGCCGGGAGCAACAGCAGGCGATGGTGCGTGCCATCGACGCCAATGGCATGCGTCCGGTCATCGACAAGTCGTTCGCCCTGGAAGAGATCGTCGAGGCGTTCCGCTACCAGGAAAGCAACCAGCACTTCGGCAAGATCTGCCTGGAATTCTGATCAACCTTCCCCTTGAGTCAGCCCGACATTAGTCGGGCTTGACCCCGATCTGCTTCCTCGAAATTCACTAACCCTCTGCTTTTCAAGAATTTTTCAGAAATTTCCGAATCACACTCTTTCGCCTTGTCTGGGTGTTATTTCAAACACCTTGTGTGATATTTTGCCCGCCGCTCGAGAAATCCATGGCACAGCGCCCATTGGGCCTGTGACGCATCGCTTCAGGTGCATCCGGTAATAAATACAAATACGTAGTGAGTGTGATCATGAGTGCAACCCCCAACACCGCCGTGGGCGGTGCTGACCCGTCCGTGGTTGAATCTTCGGGCCTTGAGGTCAAACGCCTGACGTTCGTCGAGGCGGTGGCAATGATCGTGGGTACCAACATCGGTGCCGGCGTATTGTCGATGGCCTATGCCAGCCGCCTGGCCGGCTACATGCCATTGCTGCTGTGGCTGGCCGTGGCCGGTGTCTTCACCACCATCTCGATGCTCTATGTCTCGGAAACGACCCTGCGTACTCGCAGCCACCACCAACTGAGTGGCCTGGCGCAGCGCTATGTCGGCTCGTTCGGAGCCTGGGCGATCTTCCTGTCGGTAGCGGTCAACAGCATTGGCGCCCTCACCGCGTACATGAGCGGCAGCGGCAAGATCCTCAGCGAGTTCTTTGGCATCAGCCCGGCCATCGGCAGCCTGCTGTTCTTCCTGCCTGCAGCCTTCGTGCTGTACCTGGGCCTGAAGGCCATCGGCAAGGGCGAGAAGTTCATCAGTATCGGCATGGTCTCGATGACCCTGGTGTTGGTGATTGCGACCCTGATCAACGAAAAAACCGACTTCGGCAACCTGTTCGACGGTAGCTGGATCTACATGATCCCAGTGTTCAACATCGCCGTATTCTGCTTCTCGGCGCAGTACGTCGTACCGGAAATGGCCCGCGGCTTCAGCCATGCGCCCAAGCGCCTGCCGATTGCGGTGATCACCGGCATGGTCATCACCTTCATCCTGCTGGCCATCGTGCCGATGTCGGTGATTGCACTCAACGGCCTGGAAAACCAGACCGAAGTCGCCACCCTGGCCTGGGGCCAGGCCCTGGGACAGTGGGCGTTCTACACCGCCAACACCTTCGCCCTGTGCGCCATGATGACCTCGTACTGGGGCCTGGGCGGCAGCTTCCTGACCAACATCTTCGACAAGTTCAAGAGCCTGGGATCGGAAAGCAACCCCAAGAACCGCCTGCTGGTACTGGCGATCGTCTGCGTTCCGCCGTTCATCCTGGCCTACAGCGGCATGGTCGGCTTTGTTAACGCGCTGTATTTTGCCGGCGTGTTCAGCGGCGTGATCCTGTCGATCATGCCGATCCTGATGCTGCGCTCGGCCCGCAAGAACGGCGACATCGTCCCTGCCTGGCAGTGTGGCTGGATTGCCCATCCGCTGATCCAGGTGCTGGTGGTGATCCTGTACCTGTGCAGCATGATGTATGCGATTGCCAGTGCGTTTGGCTGGTTGCCTGGCGGCTGGTAAGGCTTCGGGGCAGTTGTTGTGGAAAGGCCGGTGCAGTGATGCACCGGCCTTTTTTATTGCCTCACACACGCTTGTCGCTGGAGATCATGCGCAGGGCGCAGCGTGTGAGGACATCTGTGAGCTGCTGCTCGTTTAGCTGTTCGTCACTCCACTGTGCCTGACCGTACAGCATCCCGATCACGGCATGAGTGAGCAGCGTGATTTCTGCTTGAGGGTGGGCACTGTTCTGAAGTTCATCGCTGATGATGAGCTGGAGCTGTGCGCAATAAGCTGCTTTGAGCGTGTTCGCCTGTTGCTTGTTTTCTTCATCGAGATTGACCAATTCCCGGGTGATCAGCACCAGCTTGTGCTGCTCATTCAGGCTGAAGGCGACGAATGCCTGAACGAAGCGACGTACCCGTTCGCCTGTCGTGCTGGCGCCTTTGATCCGACGTTTGGTATCGGCGAGCAGGTCTGCCAGGGCGGACTCGATCAGCTCGAACAGCAGGCACTGTTTGTTTTCGATGTGATGGTACAAAGAGCCCGCCTGCAGCCCTACGTGCGCGGCCAGGTCACGCAGGCCGATGGCCTGGAAGCCGTGAGTTGCAAAGAGCTCCAGGGCAGCGTCAATCAGTCGGTCTCGGGCGCTGGGAGTAGTCGTGATGGCTGCAAGCATGAAGGGCTCCGTCAATCAGGAAGAATCAGCTGTGCGGGAATCCGTTGCACCGAGTTACGGGCCACCAGGTAGTAGACAAGGGCTGGCACGGTCAGCCCGATCAGCCACGAGATGTCGGTTCCACCCAGCACCTCGACCAGTGGCCCGGTGTAGAAGCTGGTCGCAATGAAGGGCAGCTGGATCACCACGCCCAAGGCGTAGATGACGATACCGGGAATGTTCCAGCGGCCGTATCGTCCATCTGGATCAGAAAGTGCGGGAATGTCGTAGCGCTCTTTGGTCACCAGGTAGAAATCGACCAGGTTGATGGCGCTCCAGGGGGTGAAGAAAGCTAGCAGGAACAGGATGAAGGCTGAAAAATCATGCAGGAACGAATGCCGTCCTAGCAGTGCCAGCGCGGTGGCCAGGCCGACCATGAACATGATGTAGACCAGGCGCAGGCTTCGGGAGATTTCCTGGTGCCCGCGAAAGCCGCTGACGATCGTCGCCAATGACATGAAGCTGCCATAAGCGTTGAGCGTGGTGATGGTCACCTTGCCGAATACGATGCTGAAAAAAAGTAGCGAAGCGACTGCGCCACTGGCACCCATACCGACGATGTAAGCCACCTCATGGCCCGCAAACTGATCGCCGGCGAGGGCCGCGACAAATACACCGAAGACCATTGAAATCTGCGTGCCGATGACCGAGCCCAGGCCCACGGCCAGAAAGGTTTTCAAGGCTGAAGTGTTTCTTGGCAGATAACGTGAATAGTCCGCTACGTAAGGGCCGAAGGCGATCTGCCAGGAGGCCGAAAGTGAGATTGCCAGCAAAAAGCTGCTCAAGGAAAAGTGCCGGTTGTCCAGCAGTTCACCGATGTCATGAGCAGACAGCAAGCGATAGAACAGATAGAAGAACGCAACTACACCAATGACGCTCGACAGCCGGCCGATCCAATGGATGGTCCGGTAGCCCAACACGGTGAGCACGACAATCAGTGCCGCAAAAATGAGGATGCCACTAGCGTCACTGACATTGATCAACTGGCCGATCGCTTGGCCTGCCAGCACCGAGCCACTGGCGGAAAACCCCACATACATCATGCACACCAGAACGATGGGGATCACCGCACCAAAAACACCAAACTGCACGCGGCTGGAAATCATCTGTGGCAAGCCCAGTTGCGGGCCTTGCGCTGCGTGCAGCGCCATGATCGCGCCGCCCAGCAGTTGCCCGATAAGCAGGCCGATCAGTGACCAGAACACATCCCCACCCAAAACAACCGCCAGGGCGCCGGTGACGATGGCGGTCACTTGCAGGTTGGCGCCGAACCACAAGGTGAACTGGCTGAGCAGTCGTCCATGTCGCTCTGATTCGGGGATGTAGTCGATGGAACGCCGTTCTATATACGTCTTGCGCTGCGCACTTTCTTTGGAGGCGGACATGGCGGTTCCTCTCAGGCGTCGTTCGATACGAGCGCCGTCTCGTGGTTGAAACACTAAGGAGGGGGCCTGAAGAACAGGCCCCGGTTTTCACTGGATCAGCGGTAGGCGTCGAGCAAGCTGCGCGAGATGATGATTTTCTGCACTTCCGAGGTGCCTTCGAAAATCCGCAGGATTCGCGCGTCACGCACATAGCGCTCCAGCGGCAGGTCGCGAATGTAGCCATAGCCGCCATGCAACTGCAGGGCCGCGTCGGTAACAAAGCCTGCGCATTCGGCGGCAACCAGCTTGGCGGTGGCCGAGTCCAGGCTGAATCGCTCACCACTGTCGCGTCGGGCCGCAGCCTTCCAGGTGAGCATGCGGGCGCTTTCCAGGTGGGCGTACATATCGGCAAGGCGCCATTGCGTGCCTTGGTAGGCAGCCAGCGGCTTGGGCCCGATCTGGCGCTCGCGAACCCAGCTCAGGCTTGCTTGCAGGGCGGCATTGGCGATGCCGAGCGACATGGCTGCAACCTCGACACGACCACGGTCGAGTACCTCCATGGCAGTGCTGAAGCCAGCGCCTTCGTTACCGAGCAACGCTGACTGGGGCAACCAGCAGTCCAGGGACAGTTCGTAGATGGTGCTGCCGCGCAAGCCCATGGTTTTTTCCGGGCTGGAAAAACTGATGCCGGCGGTGCCCTGTGGAATGAGGAAGGCGCTGATGCCCTTGTGCCCGGCATCGGCATCGGTCTTGGCATAGAGCACGATAAAACCTGCTTCGCGGGCATTGGTGATGTAGTGCTTGCTGCCGCGTACACGCCAGCCGCCGTCTTCGCGCTGTGCCCTGCAACGCATGTCAGCCGGGTTGGAGCCGGCTGCCGGCTCCGTCAGGGCAAAGGCGCCGAGCAGTTCGCCGCTGGCAGCACGCGGCAGCCATTCCTGTTTCTGCGCCTCAGTACCACCAATCAGAATCGAGTCGGTCGCCAGGAAGTGTGCGGTCAAGGCCGACGCGGTCGAGGCGCAAGCGCCTGCCACCGCCTCCACTACGCGGCTCATGGCCAGGCTGCCAATGCCCAGGCCACCGTACGCTTCCGGCAGGTTGATACCCATGCCGCCCAATTCGGCCAATGCTTGCAGGCTTTCGGCGCAGAACGTTTCGCTTTCATCGTAATGCTGGGCACGTGGCTGGATGACTTCGCGGGCAAGTTTTTCCGCCGTTTCGACAATGGCGAGTTCAACCTGGTCGAGTTCAAAGTTCATGGGAAAGCTCCTGTTTGCGCAGTCCGAATGCCTGGTTGTCCGCACCCAGACGAGGGGCAAGGGTGGTGGCGTGGGGTTTATGGCCATTGAAGAAAACCGGTTGCGGCACCAGTGGCAGTGCGCTGCCCTCGGGTCGAATCAATAGTTGGCGAACGTTGGCCTGTTCGCTTTCGGCGGCCTGGGCGAGGGTCCAGACAGGGGATGAGGGCACACCCGCATCGAGCAGCAGGTCGCAGGCCTGCTCGACGGTGAGCGCGCGGGTCCAGTCTTCGATTTCTGCGCGTAGCGCAGGCTCGTTCAAGGTGCGTTGCGGGTCTTCGGCAAAGCGTGGGTCGCGGGCCAGTGCGGGCTTGCTCATGCATTCACACAAGCGCTGGAACAGTTTGTCGCTCGCGACCGCGATCACCACCAGGCCATCGGCTGCGCGATAGGTATCGAACGGTGTCGAAATCGGATGTCGGTTACCTACCAGCCCCGGCGTCACGCCAGTGGCGAACAAGCCCGACAGGCCAGTCATTTGCAGGCTGAACAGCACATCGAACATGGCGACGTCGATGTACTGCGCTCCGGGTGCATGCCGCTCGCGGGCGAACAACGCCGAACTGATCGCCCACGCTGCATAGACGCCGGCGCACAGGTCGCCAATGGATTCGCCACTGCGGGTCGGGCCGGTCTGGGCAAATCCGGTGACACTCATCAGCCCGGACATCGCCTGGGCGACGATGTCATAGGCCGGATTGCGTGACAGCGGACCGTGCTGGCCGAAGCCGGAAATGCTTGCGTAGATCAGCCGCGGATTGTGTTGTTTGAGTGTGTCGAAATCGATACCCAGGCGTTGAGTGACACCTGGGCGGAAGTTCTCGACGACCACGTCCGCTTCGCGGACCAGTTCATACAGGCGGGCACGCTCGGCAGTGTCCTTGAAGTCGATCTCGACACTGCGCTTGCCGCGATTGATCAAGCCGAAATAGACACTCTCACCCTCTTTGAACGGGCCCAGGTGGCGGCTGTCGTCACCGTGCTCGGGTACCTCGAACTTGATGACGTCGGCGCCCAGGTCGGCGAGCATTGCGGTGCAATGCGGCCCGGCCAGGACCCGGCTCAGGTCCAGTACGCGAACGCCTTTGAGTTGTTGGGTAAACGGGCTGCTGGTCATGGTGCAGGCTCCTCGATGGTTAGGGGTCAAGCCTTGCCGATCATTGGCAGGTTGAGGCCTTGTTCCTTGGCGCAGTCGATGGCGATCTGGTAGCCGGCATCGGCGTGACGCATGACGCCGGTGGCCGGGTCGTTGTGCAGTACGCGAGCGATACGCTCGGCCGCTTCATCGGTACCGTCGCAGACGATCACCATGCCCGAGTGCTGGGAGAAGCCCATGCCGACGCCGCCACCGTGGTGCAGCGAAACCCAGGTCGCGCCGCTGGCGGTATTGAGCAGGGCGTTGAGCAGTGGCCAGTCGGAGACGGCGTCGGAGCCATCCTGCATCGACTCGGTCTCGCGGTTGGGGCTGGACACCGAGCCCGAGTCCAGGTGGTCGCGGCCGATGACGATCGGCGCCGACAGCTCGCCGCTGCGGACCATTTCGTTGAAGGCCAGGCCCAGTTTGGCGCGCAGGCCCAGGCCAACCCAGCAGATACGTGCCGGCAGTCCCTGGAAGCTGATGCGCTCGCGCGCCATGTCCAGCCAGTTGTGCAGGTGGGCGTCGTCGGCGATCAGTTCCTTGACCTTGGCGTCGGTCTTGTAGATGTCTTCAGCGTTGCCCGACAGTGCCGCCCAGCGGAACGGACCGATACCGCGGCAGAACAGCGGACGGATGTAGGCCGGTACGAAACCCGGGAAGTCAAAGGCATTGCTGACGCCTTCTTCCTTGGCCATCTGGCGAATGTTGTTGCCATAGTCGAAGGTCGGGATGCCCTGCTTCTGGAAATCGAGCATGGCCTGGACGTGTACGGCCATCGATTGCTTGGCAGCCTTGACCACGGCAGCCGGGTCGGTCTGGGCGCGGTCGCGGTACTGTTCCCAGGTCCAGCCGGCTGGCAGGTAGCCGTTCAGTGGGTCGTGGGCGCTGGTCTGGTCGGTGACCATGTCGGGACGCACGCCACGCTTGACCAGTTCCGGCAGGATTTCGGCGGCGTTGCCCAGCAGGGCGATGGAGATGGCCTTGCCTTCGGCGGTGTACTTGGCGATACGGGCCAGGGCGTCGTCCAGGTCCTTGGCTTGCTCGTCGACATAGCGGCTGCTCAGGCGGAAGTCGATGCGGCTCTGCTGGCATTCGATGTTCAGCGAGCAGGCACCGGCCAGGGTCGCGGCCAGTGGCTGGGCACCGCCCATGCCGCCCAGGCCTGCGGTCAGTACCCACTTGCCCTTGAGGCTGCCGTTGTAGTGCTGGCGACCGGCTTCGACGAAGGTTTCGTAGGTGCCCTGGACGATGCCCTGGCTGCCGATGTAGATCCAGCTGCCGGCGGTCATCTGGCCGTACATGGCCAGGCCCTTGGCATCCAGTTCGTTGAAGTGTTCCCAGTTGGCCCAGTGCGGCACCAGGTTGGAGTTGGCGATCAGCACGCGCGGGGCGTTGCTGTGGGTCTTGAACACGCCGACCGGCTTGCCCGACTGCACCAGCAGGGTTTCGTCGTCGTTCAGGTTGGTGAGGCTCTCGACGATCTTGTCGTAGCACTCCCAGTTGCGTGCAGCGCGGCCGATGCCGCCATAAACCACCAGCTCCTTGGGGTTCTCTGCCACTTCCGGGTCGAGGTTGTTCATCAGCATGCGCAGCGGGGCTTCAGTCAGCCAGCTTTTGGCGGTGAGCTTGTTGCCGCGGGCTGCGCGGATTTCGACGTCACG
>NZ_KE384459.1:98153-189148 GCF_000425805.1 Pseudomonas vranovensis DSM 16006 | reverse complement strand
TGACGGCGGGGCTGTTGTCGAAGGGTTCGCTCAGCTGTTCACAGAACTTGCGATTGATGGCGAAGATTTCATCCAGGCTGAACATGAGGCGTCCTCAGAGAGAATGCTGACGCAGGCAATGCTGCAGCGCTTCGGCAAATGGGCGTTTCTGATCAAGGGCTTCCTTCAACGCTGTTTGCCAGGCTGGCAATTCTGATAGCGCGTCGTCTTGTAGCGCCTTAAAGGTGACGTAGCCGATAAGATCGTCCTGGCTGTTCAGGCCCAGTTCACGCGCCTTGGCCAAGTGATGCTGGGCAAGGCCGAGCCGGGTAATGTGACCGTTGTCTTCTATGCCTTTGGCTGCCAGTGGCTGTTCCAGCAGGTCGGCCAGTTGATAGCCGAGAGGGTCGCCCGCCAGTGCGTCCCAGCAGCGAAGATCTAGCTGAATGGGGGGAAGGTGCTGATCAGGTATCAGGTCGGAACCAGATACACATTGCCACTCATTGTGTGTGGAGCAAGTCGCTGGTATCCACCAGCTGTGGATGGGCATCAGCCAGGTTGCGATGCCTGGGAGGTCACGGCGTGCGTGCAGGGTCATGAGGGTGTGTGCGGTGTGATAGCGCAGCAGGTACTTGCCGCCATCGGGTGCGATCACCGTATTGGCGTGGCTCAGGTGGGTGACTAGTTGAGCCGGTGGCATTGCGCTGATCAGCCAGCCGCAAACGGCATCGCCTGCAATGGGGCCGAGGGTACCGTAGAAGTCGTTCTGGCCATGCAGGGTTGCCCCTGGACGAGCGGCAAACAACCAAGGACCAATCGGTTGCAGTTGGGTGAACTCTGGCTGCTGTAGCAGTGGCCACGAGGATGTGCTCGCGTAGTTCACGAGATGCTCGCGTATCGATGTCGGCAAGCGTGCCATTTCGACGATGGCTGTGAGCCGATAGCGTTCAGACTCACGCAGACGTGCGAACAGATGATCCTTGAGTGCGTAGGTCAAGCGCTGGCTCCTTGTAGGCGTATCACACTGCGGCCTTCCTCGATGGCCTTGAGCATGCAGCTGAGGCAAACAGGCTCGCCTGGGTTGGGAATGCCGCTGAGGGTGAAGGCATGCGTACCGCCTTCGGGGCTTTGGCGAATCGGCCCATTGATGTGGATCGCAACGCCATCGAGCGTGATGCCGGCCTCGTCCAGGCGCAGTGTGCCGCCAGGTGCCTTGATGACCATACGCTGGGCAACCTGTATTTCGTATTCCTGGGTACGATGACGAATCGCCTGCCCGGCCTCCAGATCGACATGACCCGCAACGCGCTGTTCCAGGTGTCCACCGATTTCCACCCAGTGATTGGCGGTGGTCGTGTCGCGGCGATGGTTGCCGACCGTCTCGGTGCGGTCCTGGGCTGTAGTGATGGTGTGGTGGCGGGCGATGCTCAGGCTGTCATCGCGGCCGATGTCGTTATGTCTGTCCTGACCGATCGTCACTTGTTCGTCGTTACCCACTACCTCGAACCGATCCCGACCAATCTCAACCCGCTCATCCTGCTCCACCCGCTCACTGCGATCATTCCCCACCCGCGTGGTCTCGTTGTGCTTGACCACGTTGTTCTGGTCTTTTTCGGCATGGATGAACACCTCCTCGTGTCCCAGTTCATCCTCGAAGCGCAGCTCGTTGGAGCCGCGGCCCTTGTGGGTCTGGCTCTTCAAGGTCATGCGGGTCTTGTGTTTGGGCAGTTCGTAGGGCGGCAGGTTGGTGGCGCGGTAGGTCCTGCCGGTGACGATGGGCTGGTCGGGATCGCCATCGACGTAGCTGACGATCACTTCTTGGCCAATGCGCGGAATGGCCATGGCGCCCCAGGTGGTGCCGGCCCAGCCCTGGGAAACCCGCACCCAGCAGGAGCTGGTGGCATCGTGCTTGCTCTGGCGGTCCCAGGGAAAGCTGAGCTTCACGCGGCCCCATTCGTCGCAGTAGATCTCTTCGTTGGGCGGCCCGACCACGGTGGCCATCTGCGGGCCGTCGATGCGCGGCTTGGGGGGCAGGTCGGCCTTCCAGTCGACGCGCCCGTTGATCAGCCAGGCGGTCTGCTGATAGTGCGTTCCCTGGCTGGCATCGCTGGCGTCTTCTTCCTGGCTGTCATGCTGGACGCCCTGGTGATTGATGCGCAGGGCGCGCCAGTGGCTGTTGAAGGCCTCTCGCGGGTGGCCGCCGAGGTCGAAGCCCAGGCCGGGCTGCAGGCGCGGGTTGTCGCCCACGGCTTCGGCGAGGCGGGCATCGTTGCGCAGGGCCAGCAGGCGGGTCTGGGTGAAGGGCTTGCCGACGGCATCGCGCTTGTAGCGGCCGGGGTAGTCGTAGCGCTCATAGCGGTTGGCCTGGCGCTGCAGCTCCTGGCCGGTGGCCTCGTGCTGCTGGGTATAGCGCGGGTGGGTGAAGGTGTAGTCGCGCTGTACCTGGCGCGTGGTCCGTACCTGTTCGGTGTAGTTGAACTGCCAGAGCGCCGGCAGCGGCTGGTCGCCACCGGGGCTGGCCTCGTAGCGCACCTCTCGGTCGTCGTCGGGACCGATCTGGCCCAGGCCCAGCACACGGTCGGTGAACACCAGGCGGTGGCCGCTGGCGGAGTGCTCGAAGGTGTAGAGCAAGCCTTCTTCGGCCGCCAGGCGGGCCAGGAACTGCAGGTCGGTTTCGCCGGCCTGCACGCAGTACTCACGGGGCGAGTAGGTGGCGGTGGTGATGAGCTTGCGGTCGAAGATGCGGTGCTGGCCGAGCACCTTGTCGATGATCTGCGGCACGCTCAGGGCCTGGAAAATGCGCCAGTCGGAGCACAAGGCCAGGCGTGCCAGGGTGGGCTCGACCAGCACCTGGTAGCGGGTGCGGCGAAAGCCGCTGGTGCCGACGGTGAGGCGGCTGACCAGGCCGTGGACATGGCGCACGGCGTATTCGCCCTGCCAGAGGGTGAAGCGCGCGGGGTTGTCGAGCAGGCCGGCGAACGCGATGTCGGGGTCATGGCTGGAGAGCGTGAGGGCAAGCCTGAAGGGTTGGGACAGGCCTTCTTCGAGGTCGAAGTCGATGACCTCGAACTGTGCCTCGCTGGCCAGGGGCTGGAAGGTAAAGCGCAGGTCTGACTGGCGCGGCATGGAAGTCCTTGTCCTGTAGGGGGCACAGGGCATGAACCTTATAGGCTGCATCGAAGTAAGTCGTTCCCGGAAGGTCTCAAGTTGGCGTGGGAAATTTCGCTTTCGGTTGGGTAGGCCTGGCTGCGTGCAAATGGATCGCCGGCAATGCCCGCCAGCGACCCATCCGGACTATCAGGTCAGGCCCTGAATGCCGCGTCCGGTTTCACGGCCGGTACTGGCTTGCCAATCGCCCGTTCGACCCGTTGTGCCACCAACGGGTCGTCGGCAAAGGGTATCAGGCTGGTCTGATCATCGACCTCGCGATCATGGCCGCGTAGACAGGCACTGGTGACCAGGTAGAAGAACAACACGCCGCTCAGGCAATACAGCGCATACAGCCACTCGTTCATTGTGATGCTCCTCAGGCGATGCGCGCGTTATGGAAGGCCAGGTGTTCATCGGCCACCCGCACCGTGCGCCAGGTGTTGTAGGCCATCAGCAACATGCCGGCGAGGAAACACACACCGCCGATAAAGCGCACCAGGAAGCCGGGGTGGCTGGCCACCAATGCTTCGACGAATGAGTAGGTCAGGGTGCCGTCGTCGTTGGTGGCGCGCCACATCAGGCCCTGGGTGATGCCGTTGACCCACATCGAGGCGATGTAGAGCACGGTGCCGATGGTCGCCAGCCAAAAGTGCGCGTTGATCATGCCGGTGCTGTACATGCGCTCGCGGCCGAACACTTTCGGGATCATGTGGTAAAGCGAGCCGAAGGTAATCATCGCCACCCAGCCCAGGGCGCCCGCATGAACGTGGCCAATGGTCCAGTCGGTGTAGTGGGACAGCGCGTTGACGGTCTTGATGGCCATCATCGGGCCTTCAAAGGTCGACATGCCGTAGAACGCCAGCGACAGCACCAGAAAGCGCAGGATCGGGTCGTCGCGCAGCTTATGCCAGGCCCCGGAAAGGGTCATCATGCCGTTGATCATGCCGCCCCAGCTCGGTGCCAGGAGGATCAACGACATCGCCATGCCCAGCGATTGCGCCCAGTCCGGCAGGGCGGTGTAGTGCAGATGATGCGGACCCGCCCAGATATACAGGGTGATCAATGCCCAGAAATGCACGATCGACAGGCGATACGAGTACACCGGACGGCCGACCTGCTTGGGCACGAAGTAATACATCATCCCCAGAAAGCCCGTCGTCAGGAAGAAGCCCACGGCGTTATGGCCGTACCACCACTGGACCATGGCGTCGGTGGCGCCTGAGTAGACCGGGTAGGACTTGAACCAGCTCACCGGGATCGACAGGTGATTGACCACGTGCAGCATGGCGATTACCACAATGAAAGCACCGAAGAACCAGTTGCCGACATAGATATGCTTGGCCTTGCGGCGTAGCAGGGTGGCGAAGAACACCACGCCGTAGGCCACCCAGACAATGGCCATCCAGACCGCGCCAGTGAATTCGATCTCGGCGTATTCCTTGGTGGTGGTCAGGCCCAGCGGCAGGCTGACCAGCATGATCACGATGGTCGCTTGCCAGCCCCAGAAGGTGAAGGCGGCCAACTTGTCGCTGAACAAGCGTACCTGGCAGGTACGCTGTACCGCGTAGTAGCTGGCGGCAAATTGTGCGCTACCGGCAAATCCGAAGATTACCAGGCTGGTGTGCAGCGGGCGCAGGCGGCCGAAGCTGGTCCACGGCAGTTCCAGGTTCAGTTCCGGCCAGACCAGTTGCGAGGCGATCCAGACCCCCATGGCCATGCCGACGATGCCCCAAAACACCGTCATGACCACGAATTGTCGGACCACTTTGTAGTTGTAGGCCTGCGCCTGTTGATGTGTGCTCATGGCTTTTTTCCACAGTTCCTGTATGGCTCGCTCTGCCGTGGGGGCAGAGCCCAGGCGCACTGTAGGAAGCTGGGCCGAGGCAAAACAGACTCAGAAACCTGGCAGAACTACGGATCAGATAAACACCCCGTATTCATTAGTCATCATGCGCACTGATATGGGCCAGGTGCAGTGAAATTGCGCTGTGCTGTGTTCGCTGGCGGGCGAACTGTGGCTTTAAGCCGCAGCCCGGCGAACATGGAATTACCTTGACATCACCGTAACCCCGGACGCAAAATTTCGACAAACTTTGCGCGCAAAGTTTTAGGCGCGAAGCGAGGGATCGTGTCAGTGATACGCAATTTGCAATGAAGCCAAACTGCTACGGAGTTTGTGCGAAGGCGCTTACACAATGGGGCGACGCCGCTGCGGCGGCAGACTATAAGAACAGAAGGGAGCATAAGATGAAGCTTTCCAAGGACCTGGTACTCCAGGCCAAGGCGACGTTCGGGACACCCACCTACCTCTACGATGAAGCCGTGTTACGCAGCAGTTTCAACGAGTTGCGCGATGCGTTGCCCGAGTGTGTGGACATCTTCTATGCGTTGAAGGTCAACCCGAACCTGTCGCTGGTCAAACTGATCCGCTCTTACGGTGGCAATGCCGAGGTCTGTTCGCTGGCGGAGCTGGAAATTGCCCTGAAAGCTGGTGTTGCGCCCCAGGACATCATTCTGCTGGGCCCCTACAAAAAGCCTGAAGAACATCGTCGGGCGCTGGAAGTGGGGGTGTTCGCCATCGTGGTCGAGTCTGAGAGCGAACTGCGCAAGTTGTCTGTCCTGGCGGGCGAGCTGGGCTGTGACGCACCGGTCGCCATTCGGATCAACCCCAATTTTTCCGCCGCGGGCTCTCCATGGAAGATGGGGGGACGACCCACGCATTTCGGTATCGAAGAAGACACTGCCGTGGCCAACTTCGGCCACTACCTGGCGTTGCCCAACATCAGGATCAAAGGCATCCATGTCTATAACGGCACCAAAATCCTCGATGCGCAGTCGGTGTACGACAACGCCGAGTACATTCTGGAGCTGTATCGCAGCCTGAACCGCCGCTACAACCTGGACCTGCGTATGGTCGATGTTGGCGGCGGCCTTGGTATCAAGTACTACGAAAACGAAAAGGAACTCGACACGGCGAGGCTCAAGCAGTTGCTGGCGCCGTTGTTCAATGCCTTCCATCATGAGTTTCCTCGCACGCGGATCATTCTGGAGTCCGGGCGCTTTGTTGCCGGCAAGTGTGGGTCGTTGCTGGTGACCGTCGACAACATCAAGGAAAACCACGGCAAGACCTTCGCTGTGACCGACGGTGGTACCAATTGCCACGGCGCGGCAGCCGGCAGTGGCCAGGTTCTCAAGCGCAACTTCCGGATCGTCAAGGCCACCGGTGACAACGGCGGACCGCTGCGTGAGTACCATATCTCCGGGCCGCTCTGCAGCCCCGACGACCTGCTTGGCCGAGATGTCCAGCTGGAGGCCTTGCATGAAGGTGACCTGCTTGCGGTGACGGCCTCGGGTGCATATGGGCCCACGGCCTCGCCGACGCTGTTCCACAGCCATGGCCACCCTGCCGAAGTAGTGGTCAGCCACAACCGCCTGTTTCTGGCTCGAGCCCGGCAAAGCGCCGTGGAAATCCGCGACAGCCATGCCGATGTGGCGCTTGATGAACTGCTCGGCACCGTCAGCAAGGTAATGCCGATGCCCATTGCCCAGGCGGCGACCCAACGCCAACTGGCGGACATCCTGCGGGTGGTGTTGAACCTTCCGGAGCATGTAGCCATCAGTGCCGACTCGCACCTTCGCGACGAACTGGGGCTGGACTCGCTGACGTCCATGGAACTGTTGGTAAGCCTGGAGGACGACATCGAAGGATTTTTCGTCAACCCCGACACCATCACCCCAGGGCATTTCAAGACCGTGGCGAGCTTGGCTGGCTACATCGACGCTCACCGACAGGTTCCCACGGGCCGTCGAGCGGTGGAGGCTATCGAGGTGCACCATGAAGGCGTCTGAAGTGCTGCTGCAGGATGTACTGGAAGCACGCAACGGACAGCATCCGGACAAGGCCGCGATCATCTATGCCGATGAAACCTACACCTATGCCCAGCTCGACGAGGCCAGTGCCAGGCTGGCGGCGGGCTTGCAGGTCAACGGCCTGCAGCGCCAGGACAGGGTGGTGCTGTGCCTGGGCAACCGGGTAGAAACGGTCTGTGCGTTCTGGGGTGTGCTCAAGGCGGGGGGTGTGGTCGTCAATGTGGGGCTCGAAACGCTTGCCGACAGCCTTGACTACATCGTTCGCGATGCTGAAGCCTCGGTGCTGATCACGACTTCCGAAAAATTGACCAGCTTGCGGGCTGACACGGCGCGACTCAGCCACCTCAAGCTCATCGTGTTGCTCGACGGCGAGGCCGGCTCGACGCACGTTCAAACCTTTGAAAGCCTGCTGGGCCAGGGGGCAGGCGTACCGCTGCCAAGTGGCAACCTGGACCTGGACCTGGCGGCCATCATCTACACCTCGGGGTCGACCGGGATGCCCAAGGGCGTGATGCTGACCCACCGCAACATGCTGGCAGCACTCGGTTCCCTGCACACTTATCTGGGCTACAACGAGACCGACAATGTGTTGTGCTCGTTGCCGCTGTCGTTCGACTACGGGCTGTACCAGATGATCATGGCCATGAGCGCCGGTGCCACGCTGGTGCTGGAAAAGGAATTTACCTGGCCGATCTTCCTGATCAAGAAGATTCGCCAGTACCAGGTCACGGTGATCCCCTTCGTACCGACCATGCTGGTGCTGTTGCATGAGTATGCGCGCAAGCGCGAGGCGATCTTCCCCGACGTGCGCATGGTCACCAATACCGGTGCGGCCCTCAAGGCGCCGCATATCGCGCAGATGAAAGCGCTGTTCCCCCAGGCACAGATCTACTCCATGTACGGTCTGACCGAATGCAAACGCTGCACCTACCTGCCTCCGGAAGACATCGACAGCAAGCCCGGGAGTGTCGGTATTGCCATCCCCAACACCGAGCTGTGGCTGGTGGACGATGAGGACCGGCTCATCGACGAGCCACATCAGGTCGGTCAGTTGGTGATTCGCGGGGCCACGGTGATGGCGGGCTACTGGCGCAATCCTGCGGCCACGGCGCTCAAGCTCAAGCCTGGACGCTATCCGGGCGAAAGCGTGTTGTACACCGGTGACTACTGCAGCCTGGATGAGGACGGTTACTTGTATTTCCGTGGTCGTATGGATCACATGATCAAGTCCCGTGGCATGAAAGTCAGTCCCAGTGAAGTGGAAGGGTACCTCTACGCCATCGACGGTATCGAGGCCGCCGCGGTGGTTGGCGTCGACCATGCAGCGGTCGGTGAAGGGCTGTGGGCCTTCGTCACCCTGGCCCAAGGTTCGCAGTTGACGGTCGCTCAGGTGCTCGAACGATGCCGGCAGGGCCTCGAAGCTCACAAGGTACCTCTGTCGATCACCATTGAAAGTAGCCTGCCGCGCACCGCCAATGGCAAGTTCGACCTCCAGCAGTTGCAGCGCATGGCTTGCAACACACAGCTGGCGGTGGCGGGATGAGCTGTCGCAACGCGCGATCACTGAGGAAGGTCAATCCATGAGTCTGGGCAATCGAGGCCGCGATCAATCGCTGGACGTCAACGGCAACCACTTCGCCTTGCGCACCTGGGGCAATCAAGATGCCCATCCAGTACTTGCCCTGCATGGCTGGCTGGACAATGCAGCCTCCTTCGAGCGTATCGCGCCCCTGTTGCATGACCATTTTGTGGTGGCCCCGGATCTTGCCGGCCACGGTCGCTCCGAACACCGGCGCGCCGATAGTGGCTATTACCTGTGGGAGCACGCCGACGATATGAACGCCTTGGTCGAAAGCCTGGGCTGGAAGCGTTTTTCAGTGCTCGGCCACTCCATGGGTACCGGCGTGGCGTCGATTCTTGCAGCCATGAATCGCACTATCGACAGCATGGTATTCATCGATGGGATGGGAGCGCCCTTTGCGGTGCCCGAAGGCAGCACGGTCGAGCACCTGCGCAAGGCCCAACGGTTGTTGCGCCTGGCATTACGTACGCGCCTGCACGGTTTCAGCGGCCCGGAAGAAGCTCGATTCAGCAGCCTGGAAGCGGCTATCACCGAACGACGCAATAGCATCAATGGCAGCCTCAGTGCAGAAGGCGCCCGGTTGCTGGCGATGCGCGACCTGATCAACCTGGGGCACGGCTACCGCTGGCGGCATGATCCGCGGCTGGTACTGCCTGAGCTCCTGCCACTGACGGAGCGCCAGGCCTGTGAGTTCTTGCAACAAATCACCTGCCCGCTGCACCTGCTGCTTGGACGCCAGGGACTGTTTGCAGGCAGCCAATTTGAACAACGCAGGCACGCCTTGCCACTCAATACCCGGGTGCACTGGCATGACGGCGGACATCACTTCCACCTCGATGCACCCAGGCCTGCGTTGATAGCCCAGATCAGCGCTGCACTGGGGCAGGGGGCGTCCGGGTTGTTGCAACGATTAGTCAATGAGTAATGGAGTACGCGCGTGAAAGAGTTCTGGATTGCACCTTCGATTCTGGCGGCCGATTTCGCCCGTTTGGGTGAAGAAGTCGAGCAAGTGCTGGCCGCCGGTGCTGATGTCATCCATATCGATGTGATGGACAACCACTATGTACCCAACCTGACCATGGGGCCGCAGTTCTGCAAGGCCTTGCGCCGCTACGGTATTACCGCGCCGATCGATGTACATCTGATGGTGTCGCCGGTGGACAGCCTGATTCAGGCCTTTGCCGAGGCCGGTGCCGATTATATTTCCATCCACCCTGAGGCAACGCAGCACCTGGACCGCTCGGTGCAGCTGATAAAAGACCTGGGATGCAAGGTGGGCCTGGTGTTCAACCCAGCCAGTACCCTGGACGCCGCTCATTACCTGCTGGATCGACTCGACCTGATCTTGCTGATGTCGGTCAACCCCGGATTTGGTGGCCAGCGTTTCATCCCCCAGGTGTTGCCCAAGATAGCCGCGGCGCGCAAGCTGATCGACGACAGCGGTCGTGACATTCGCCTGGAAGTTGATGGCGGAGTCAACCTCGAGACCATCGGCCAGGTCGCAGCGGCCGGTGCCGACATGTTTGTTGCCGGCACGGCGATTTTTGCCCAGACCGACTACTGTGCCACGATCTCGGCCTTGCGCCGCGAAATGGCCAATGCTGTACCCAGCCGCCTCTGACAGGCGGTCTTTCCAACGATTCTCGCGAATCCAGCATGAGTTACCCGTCCTTGCACAATAATTCCTTCATCAAGGCCTTGCTGCGTCAGCCGACGCTACACACGCCGGTGTGGCTGATGGGGCAGGCCGGTCATCCTTTGCCCGAGTATCGCTTGCTGCGGGCAAAGGCCGGTTGCTACCTGTCGTTGCTCAAGCAACCTGACTACACCACCGAGGCTACACTGCAGCCGTTTCGGTACCTGAGTCTGGATGCGGCAGTGGTGACCACCGACATCCTTACCCTGGCCGATGCCATGGGGCTGGGGTTGTACTTCGTCCATGGCGAGACGCCACGGTTGCGTCATCCGTTGCGCGATGAAAAAGCCATTCAGCGCTTGCGTGTACCGGATCCCCGGGCCCAGGAATACCTCTACCAGTCGGTGGCGCAGTCGCGTCGGGCGCTGGAGGGCAAAGTGCCGTTGATCGGCGTTGCCGGCAACCCCTGGAGCCTGGCCTGCTACATGGTGGAAGGTGGGCCACCGGGTGATTTCCAGCTGATCAAGCGGATGCTCTATCGGCGCCCGGAACTGCTCCACCGACTGTTGTTGACCACCAGCCAGGCTGTGGCAGCCTCGCTGAACGCGCAGATCGAAAGCGGAGCCCAGGCCGTGATGTTGCTTGATCCATTTGCCGGGGCGTTGGCCAATGGCATGTACCAACGCTTTTCGCTGTTCTATGCCCGTGAAGTACTTGCGCGGCTCCACAAGAGTCAGCACGGGCACCGCGTGCCGTCCATCCTCTATACCCGCGGAGCCAGCCAGTGGTTGGTGGAGACGGCCCAGAGCGGTGCCGATTGCCTGGGCCTTGATGCCAGCTACGACCTGGGCATGGCGCGGCAACTGGTGGGCAACACGGTGGCCCTGCAGGGCAATCTTGATCCAGCCGTGCTACTGGGCGATGAGGCTTGTATCCGCCGGGGAGTGCAGCGCACGCTGCAGGCCTTCGGTCCTGCCTGTGCGGGGACCGGGCACGTGTTCAACCTGGGGCAGAACATATTGCCTTCGACCCCACCGCAGGCCCTGGCGGTAGTGGTGGATGCAGTGCATGCGTACAGCCAGGTCAAAGGAGGTGTGCATGCTTGACCCAACGTTCGACTTCGACAAAATGCTGTGCTTTTCGCTGTATTCCACAGCAAACGCCATGGTACGCGACTATGCCGAGCCGCTCAGGAAACGCGGTGTTACCTATCCGCAACTGCTGGTGATGGCCGGGTTGTGGGGCAAGGATGATGTCTCGATCAGTGCCCTGAGCGAGCTGACGCTGTTCGACCTGGGGACCTTGACGCCCATCGTCAAGCGCCTGGCCGACAACGGCTTCATCACTGTCTACCTTGACCCGACCGACCGTCGTCGGCGCAACCTGTTGCTCACTGACAAGGGCCGTGAGCTCAAGGCCGAGGCGGCCAAGGTGTTCAGCAACATGGCGTGCAAGATCGACCTTGGCGAGAGTGAGGTGCAGCAGGTGCTGAACGTGTGTCACCGGATTCGCTCGCGCTTGCGTTGAGCGGGTTGCGGACGGTAAGGGAACCATGGCCGCTGCGCGGCCGATCGCAGGCTGACGCCAGCGGCTACACGCACCTGTGCGGCGTCGGGTCAGCGCTGCAGAAATTCCGGCGAGTTGAAGTTGCACAACCGCGCATCGTCGTCGGCACACTCCAGCGCTTGCACCGGATGCGCCAGCAGTGCCCGTTGCAGGCTGCGCTCACCCTGCTGCCAGCGCTGTTGAAGATCACCGGCAAGGGCCTTGGGTATCACACTGAACATCGGTTGCCAGTATCCACCCTGGCGCACCATGCATGCTTGCTGGTGTTCAAAGGCCTTTGCCCGTAACTCAAGTACCAGCGCCGTGTCGATCTGCGGCGCATCGCACGCCAGTACCAGCAGCCACGGGTGACGGGCGGCGGCAAGGCCTGCCAATACCCCGGCCATGGGGCCGGGGAAATCCGCCTCAGGGTCGCAGACCAGTTTATCGGCATAGGGCCGGTATTGTTCAAGGTTGCGGTTGCAGGAAATGATCAGGTCGTCGGTCAACGGCCGAACCACCGCCTGGACATGGGCAATCAGCGGTGTACCGTGCCAGGCCAGCAGGCCTTTGTCCTGGCCGCCCATGCGCAGGCCTCGGCCACCAGCGAGCAACAGAATGGAGAAGGCAGGGGCGGCGGGTGTCATGAAAGGGTTCCTGGCAAGATCAGCCAATTACCTTCCCATGCACGCCGCCGCCTGTCCAGATTACTGCGGGTCAGTCGCCGCTTGCGGTTGCTGCAATCGGGTCCGGCGCTTGCCGGTCAGGCGCATCACCACCACGAAGAACACCGGTACGAACACCACGGCGAGCGTTGCGCTGAGCATGCCGCCGATCACCCCGGTGCCGATGGCTTGCTGGCTGGCGGAACTGGCGCCGGTGGCGATGGCCAGCGGTACCACACCGAGGATGAAGGCCAGCGAGGTCATGACAATGGGACGCAAGCGCAGGCGCGCTGCCTGGACCGTGGCATCGATCAGGTCATGACCTTCATCGACAAGGCTCTTGGCGAACTCGATGATCAAGATCGCGTTCTTCGCCGACAGGCCGATCAGGGTGATCAGGCCTACCTTGAAGAACACATCGTTCGGCATCCCCCGCAGGCTCACGGCAATCACCGCTCCCAGTACACCCAGCGGTACCACCAGCAATACCGAGGTGGGGATCGACCAGCTCTCGTACAGTGCGGCCAGGCACAGGAACACCACCAGCAACGACAAGGCCATGAGCATCGGTGCCTGGGCGCCGGACAAGCGCTCCTGCAGCGACAGGCCGGTCCACTCCAGGCCCATGCCGGGTGGCAACTGGTCGACCAGGCGCTGGATTTCTTCCATGGCCTGCCCCGAGCTGAAGCCCGGCGCCGGCTCGCCCGACACTGCAACGGCTGGATAGCCGTTGTAGCGCGTCAGTTGCACGGGGCCGGTAATCCACTTGGCCTGGACAAACGCTGCCAACGGCACCATCTTGCCGCTGCTGTTGCGCACATGCATCTTGAGCAGGTCTTCGACCTGGCTGCGCTGGTCACCTTCGGCCTGCACCACCACCCGCTGCATCCGCCCCTGGTTGGGGAAGTCGTTGACGTAGTTGGAGCCCACTGCGGTGTTGAGCACATTGCCGATGTCGGCAAACGACACGCCGAGGGCGTTGGCCTGCTTGCGATCGACTTCCAGTTGCACCTGCGGGCTTTCCGCCAGGGCGCTTTCGCGGACGTTGATCAGCATCGGACTTTTCTCGGCATTGGCCAGCAGTTGGTCACGAGCAGCCATCAAGGCGGCATGGCCCAGGCCGCTACGGTCCTGCAAGCGGAACTCGAAACCACTGGAGGTACCCAGGCCGTCTACCGGCGGCGGCAGCACCGAGTAGGCGATGGCATCCTTGAACTGGCTGAAGGCAGCATTGGCGCGGTCGGCAATGGCCTGGGCGCTGTCGTCGGCACCGCGCTTGGACCAATCCTTGAGCGTGGTGAACCCCAGCGCTGCGTTCTGGCCTTCGCCGGAGAAACTGAAGCCAAGAATCAGAGTGGTGTTGCCCACACCCGGCTCCGTGGCGTTATGCGCCTCGATCTGTGCCGCGACCAGTTCCGTGCGGGCACGGCTGGCACCCGGCGGCAGCTGGATGTCGGTGATGGTGTAGCCCTGGTCTTCGGTGGGCAGGAACGAGGAGGGCAGTTGGCTGAAGCCATAGACCAGCCCTGCCAACAGCACCGCATACACCATCAGGTAACGACCGCTGCGCTTGAGCGCCTGGATCACCCAGCGCTGGTAGCCGTTGGTCAGGCTTTCGAAGCGGCGATTGAACCAGCCGAAGAAGCCGCGTTTTTCGTGGTGTTCGCCCTTGGCGATCGGCTTGAGCAGGGTCGCGCACAGGGCCGGGGTCAAGCTCAGGGCCAGGAACGCCGAGAACAGGATCGACACCGCCATCGACACCGAGAACTGCTGGTAGATCACGCCCACCGAGCCTTGCATGAACGCCATCGGCAGGAACACCGCCACCAGTACCAGGGTGATACCGACGATGGCGCCGGTAATCTGGCCCATGGCCTTTTTGGTGGCATCCCGGGGCGAGAGGCCTTCTTCGCTCATGATCCGCTCGACGTTCTCCACCACCACGATGGCGTCGTCCACCAGGATGCCGATGGCCAGCACCATGCCGAACAGGGTCAACACGTTGACCGAGAAGCCCAGTGCCAGCATCGCGGCAAAGGTGCCCGCCAGGGCCACCGGTACCACCAGGGTCGGGATCAGGGTGTAGCGGATGTTCTGCAGGAACAGGAACATGACCGCGAACACCAGGGCCATGGCTTCGAGCAGGGTGGTGATCACTTGCTGGATCGAGACCTTGACGAAGGGCGAGGTGTCGTAAGGGATGTCGAACTTGGAGCCCGGCGGCAGGTAGCGCGACAGCTCAGCGAGTTTGTCGCGCACCAGAGTGGCAGTCTCCATGGCGTTGGCGCCCGGCGACAGCTTGACGCTGAAGGCGCTGGTCGGCTTGCCGTTCAGGCGGGTGCCGTACTGGTACTCCTGGCTGCCGATTTCAACCCGGGCGACATCACCAATGGTCACCCGCGAGCCGTCAGGATTGGCGCGCAGGACAATATCGGAGAATTCTTGCACGGTGCTCAACTGCCCACGGATCACCACGTTGGCCGTGATCTCCTGGGTACCGGTGCCGGGCAGGTTGCCGATACTGCCTGGGGCGACCTGGGCGTTCTGGGCGGCAATCGCCTCGTTGACGTCGTCGGGAGTGAGGTTGAAACCGATCAGTTTCTGCGAGTCGAGCCAGATCCGCATGGCCCGCTCGGAACCATACAGCTGGGCCTTGCCGACGCCTTTGAGGCGGCGGATCTCGTTCATCACGTTACGGGCCAGAAAGTCGCTCAACGTCACTTCATCGAGGCTGCCGTCCTCGGCGGTCAAGGTCACCATCAACAGAAAGCCGGTAGAGACCTTCTCCACTTGCAGGCCTTGCTGGATGACTGGGCGCGGCAAGCGTGACTCAACCACCTTCAGGCGGTTCTGTACATCGACCTGGGCCAGGTCCGGGTTGGTGCCAGGCTCGAAGGTGGCGGTGATGGTGGCGCTGCCCAGGCTGCTTTGCGAGCTGAAGTAGAGCAGGTTGTCAGCACCGTTGAGCTCTTCCTCGATCAAGCTCACCACGCTCTCATCGACGGTCTGCGCCGAAGCGCCAGGGTAGATCGCGTAGATCTCCACCTGGGGCGGGGCTACGTCCGGGTACTGGGCTACCGGCAGCTGTGGAATTGCCAAGGCGCCGGCGAGCAAGATGAACAACGCGACCACCCAGGCAAACACAGGGCGGTCAATGAAAAACTGCGGCATGAATCAGGCCCTCACTGGCCGGTGGACTTGGCGATGGATGGAACGTCTTTGGCCGGGTTGTCGATCCGTACCTGATCACCTGGGCGTACGTGCTGTACGCCTTCGACCACTACGCGGTCACCGGGGGCCAGGCCGTCGCTGACGATCCAGCGATCGTTCTGCACGCTGCCCAGCACCACCGGGCGTTCGCTGATGCGCTCTTGGGCATCGACCAGCAACACGCGCGGCTGGCCTGCGCTGTCGCGCAGAATGGCGCGTTGCGGCACGCTGATACCTTGCTGCTTCACAGCCTGGTCCAGGCGTACGCGAATGAAACTGCCTGGCAGCAGGTCAAGGTCGGGGTTGGGGAACTCGCTGCGCAAGGTGATCTGGCCAGTGCTCGGGTCGACACTGATGTCGGAGAACAACAGCTTGCCCGGTAGCGGGTAGGCTGTGCCGTCGTCCTGGATCAGGGTGACTTTGGCCTGGTCCTGGCCCATCTGCTGCAGCTCGCCAGCGCGCAGGGCACGGCGCAGGGCGTTGAGCTCGCGGGTCGACTGGGTCACATCGGCGTGGATCGGGTTCAACTGCTGGATGGTCGCCAGCGGCGTGGTCTCGTTCTGACCTACCAGCGCACCTTCGGTGACCAGGGCCCGGCCGATGCGGCCGGAAATCGGTGCGGTAACCGTGGCATAACCCAGGTTGAGCTTTGCCCGCTCTACCGCAGCCTTGGCTTCGGCGACTGCCGCGTCGGCCTGCATCACAGCAGCCCGGGCGTTGTCGTGGTCCTGGCGGCTGACCGCGTTGATGGTGATCAGCTCTCGGTAGCGCTCGTCCTGCAAGCGCGCCTGGTAGCGGTTGGCCTCGGCCTTGGCGAGCACGGCGCGAGCGCTGTCGTAGTCTGCCTGGAACGGCGCCGGGTCGATCTTGAACAGCACATCGCCCTGCTTGACGTCGCTGCCTTCGCGGTATACCCGCTTGAGTACCACGCCGGCGACGCGGGCGCGCACTTCTGCGGTACGGGGAGCAAGGATGCGGCCATTGAGTTCGGTGCTGATGGCCAGCGGCTGGACACGGACGGTTTCGATGGTGACGGCGCTTGGCGGGGCCTTTTCCTCGTCCGGGGTGCTGTCGGAGCACGCGCCAAGGGACAGGGTAATGGCAAGCAGCGGCAGCAAGGCGCGCAGACGGACGGGGCTTGAACTGAACATGCGGATCTTCCATAAATGACCCGGCAATGCTAAGGCAGGAGGCCAACGTCCAACTGTTAAGCTGTGTAGGCCGAGTGTGAAAAAGTGTGAAGGGTTGCGCTGGCTGCGCAGAAGGTCCTATATCCTTGCCTGACTTTTCCAGCCTGTCAAATTGCCCATGCCCAACATCCTCCTGGTCGAAGACGACTGCGCCTTGTCCGAACTGATCGCCAGCTACCTGCAGCGTAACGACTTTTGCGTCAGTGTGATTGCCCGGGGCGACCACGTACTGGCCGAGGCCCGGCGCAGCAAACCGGACCTGGTGATCCTCGACCTGATGCTGCCGGGGCTCGATGGCCTGCAGGTCTGCCGCCTGCTGCGCGCCGAGTCCCAGGCCCTGCCGATTCTCATGCTCACCGCCCGCGACGACAGCCACGACCAGGTCCTGGGCCTGGAAATGGGCGCTGACGACTACGTCACCAAACCCTGCGAACCACGGGTGCTGCTGGCCCGGGTGCGTACCTTGCTGCGCCGCAGCAGCATCAACGAACCGCGTCTGGAAACCGACCTGATCGTGGTCGGCGGGCTGCGCATCGACCTGGCCGAGCGCAATGTGTTCTGGCGTGAGCAACTGGTAGAGCTGTCCAGTGGCGAGTACAACCTGTTGGTGGTGCTGGCGCGCCACGCCGGTGAGGTGCTCAGCCGCGACCGTATCCTGCAGCAACTGCGCGGTATTGAATTCAACGGCACTGACCGCTCGGTGGACGTGGCCATTTCCAAGCTGCGCCGCAAGTTCGATGACAGTGCTGGCGAAGCCCGCAAGATCAAGACCGTGTGGGGCAAGGGCTATTTGTTCAGCCGTGTCGAGTGGGAGTTCTGATCGGGTGCCTGACCCATGCTGAAAATCCTTGTACGCCTGTACCTGGTGACCATCGCCGCCTATGCCGGGGCATTGTTGTTGATTCCCGACGCGATTGTCGGTGCCTTTCACGAGCGCTTCATCGCCTACAACCTGGACCAGGCCAAGGGCGTGCAGAAGCTGATCGTTGAGCGCTTTCGCCAGGTGTCGCCGGCGCAATGGCCCGAGGTCGAGCGACAACTGGCGGCAGATTTCGCCCCGCTGCAGATCGAGCTGCGTCGTCAGGACCAGATCGGCTTGTCCCATGACGATCGGGCCCGGCTGAGTGGAGGGGAGAATGTGGTGCGCCTGGGCGACTGGGGCTATTACAACTCGGCCCTGGCGCCCCTGGATTCAACCTGGGCGGTGGAGCTGCGCAACCCGCCTGACCCGGTGGACATCAACCTGTTGTCGTGGGGCGTCACGGTGCTGATCGGCGCGGCCTTGCTGGGCTGTCTGCTGCTGTGGGTATGGCCGCACTGGCGTGACCTCGAGCGTCTCAAGGAGACGGCGCGGCGCTTGGGTCAGGGGCAGTTGTCGGAGCGTACGCAGATCCCGGCGCGCTCGAACATCGGCGAGCTGGCCCAGGTGTTCGACACCATGGCCCAGGACGTCGAGCGCCTGCTGACCCAGCAGCGTGAGTTGCTCAACGCCGTTTCCCATGAACTTCGCACACCGCTGACCCGCCTGGACTTTGGCCTGGTGCTGCTGTTCGACGAAGTGCCGCCCAGCTGTCGCAAGCGCTTGCTCGAGTTGGTGGGGCATGTGCGCGAACTGGATGAGCTGGTCCTCGAACTGCTGTCGTACAGCCGCTTGCAGAATGCCGACCAGGCCCGTGAACGGGTCGAGGTGTCGTTGCTGGAGCTGGTCGACAGTATCCTCGGCAGTTTTGCCGAGGAGCTCGATAGCCGCGACATCGAGTGGCAGGTGCGCGCCGACGACAACCTGCCGCGTTTTATCCTCGACCCACGCTTGACCGCGCGGGCGCTGCAGAATCTTGTGCGCAATGCCATGCGTTACTGCGACCGCCAACTGCTGCTGCGCTTGAGCCTGGATGCCGAGGGGCACTGCCTGCTGACGGTGGAGGATGACGGCATCGGCATTCCAGCGGACCAGCGTGAGTTGATCTTCCAACCGTTCTATCGCCTGGACCGCAGTCGGGATCGCACCACCGGTGGGTTTGGCCTGGGCCTGGCGATCAGCCGACGGGCAATCGAGGGGCAGGGTGGCACCTTGACCGTGAGCCAGTCGGCCCTGGGTGGGGCGCAGTTCAGGATCAGGTTGCCGCGGGGGTAGCGGAGCAGGGCGGGAGCAACTGCATCGCCAATAATACGGTGAGTTCCAGATACGCCTCAGTTGCCATGGTCGGTTAGCAGGCCCTTGGCCCAGGGCCGGTACCGCAGCGAGAACACGGCAGTGGGGTGACAGCCGGCCTGGGCGTGCGGGGTGGCGGCCACCGCCCTGAACGGCTGGCCTTCCTTGCTGACCTGACGAAAAGCTTCATGCACGATGCCGATGGAGCAGGACAGCGCCGCCTGGTACTGCTGGCGCACCAAGGGCGCAAGGCGTTCGGTGCCGGCACCGTCCTGCCACCACACCTGCAGCTGCAGGCCGGCCAGTTCCTCAAGCCACCGGGCGTTGGCCGCAGGGCTCAGGTGTCCGGCACTGAAGGCACTGATGTGCAGGGGCGCATCGAGGCGGCGAGCGAACGTTTGCAACTGGGTCGACAGCGCCTGGCGCCGCAGCGGGTCCTGGAAGTGCAGGTCGTCCAGCTCCATGGGCAGGTACCAGCCGGTCACCGGTAATTTCCAGCCCTGGCGAACATTGCGCTGCTGGGCCTGGGAACGTCCCAGCTGGGCTTTCCAGTAGGCACTCAGCCCAGCGCTGTCGATGCCCTCGATGCGCTGGTAGTAGGCGGCGTCCATGTACAGCCCCAGCACCAGTTGCAGGCCTTGTTCGTGGGCGCTGCGCAAGCTGTTGGCGAGCCAGCCGCCGGCGCCGCCGAAGTCACTGTCGCCGTAGGCGGTCCACTGAACGATGAGGGTTTTTCCGCCCTGGGCCCGGGTGGCTTTCCACAAGGTGCGCCACTGTTCCTGGGTCAGTTGCGCGTCCCGGTTTAGCGGCTGATAGAACACCTGTTCATCGGCGTGGGCATGCAGGCACAGGGCAAGTAACAGCAAGGCGGTCAGTCTGTGCATCAGAAGTTCATCTCCACGCCAAGCAACATTCCGTTGGCCCGCTCATACAGGTTGCCGCCCAGCGACTGTTGGTATTCGGCGCGCACTTTGAGGGTGCCGCGATAGGCGTTGTAACGGTCATCGTCGAACCACCACTGCCAACGCAGGCCGACGCCGGTGCGCAGGTCCTGGCGCCAGTCGTTGCTCGGGTCCTGGCTTGAGAACTCCAGAAAGCCGTAGGGCATGACGGTTTGCGGTGAGTCCGTACGCAGCTTCCAGGTATGGCCCTGCTGGTAGCGTGACAGCCACTGGTGGTCGCCGGCGCGGGTCCACCACGCCGCGTCCAGGTAGAGGGAACGCTCGTTCCACTCATCTTCATCGATACGCCAGTCGTTGCGCCAGTCACCCTGGTCCATGAACGAGGAGGTGGCGCGCAGTAGCAGGTCGTTGCTCGACTCGGCATTGCCACGCAGGTCGCCCCAGTTGTCGCCGACCTTGCTCGGGCTGAGCAGTTGCCCCAGGGTCAGGCCGTTGTAGTGCTCATCATCGATCTGGCGCTGGTGGTACAGCTCGGCATACAGGTTCAGGTTGGCCTGGCCAAGCGGCTTGTAGCGCAGGCCCACACCGGTACCCATGCTCTGGGCGTAGTCGGTGCGGCTCTGGCCGCCGAACAGTACGCGGCCGTACACCGACAGGGAACTGCCATTGCGGCTTGGCTCCGCGCCCAGGGCGTGGTCCCACATGGCCAGTTGCACATTCTGCGAGGCGGCGCGGCGCTCCTGGCGGTTGTCACGGAAGTTGTCATTGGTCGAGATACCGGCTGGTGACCAGGTGCTGGCCAGGGTGATGCTGTCACGCCGCAACAAGGCTTCGTGAGCCCGGCGCTGGCGGTACTTGCGCGCTTCGAGGCTGCCGTACTCGTCGCCTTCGTCGACCAGGTCCTGTTCTATATCCAGTACCCGACGCAGCTCCTGGCGCGCCGCGGCGCTGTTCTCTGCTTCGATATAGCGCAGCGCCAGGGTCTCGCCCAGGCGGTAATCCTCGGGCAGGTCGCGGGTGGAGCGTTCCAGGTGCGGGATCGACTGGCGGCGTACCGCAGGATCCGCCGAGCCCGCCAGGTGCATGCCGTAGTCGGCGCGGTAGCGGGGGTTGCCTGGGTCAAGGCGCACGGCTTCGGCCAGCCAGGCATCGCTCTGCTCAAGTTCGCCGGCCTGCCGGGCGGTCAACGAGGCGCCGTAATAATGGTCGGCACGCGGGTTGTGTTGTAGCGCCTGGCGTTGGTAATCCAGGGCGGAAGTGGTATCGCCCTGGCGCTGGGCAATCGCGGCGCCCAGGGCAAAGTCATCGGCGCTGCGGTGCGCGACCTTGTTCCAGTAAGCCTTGGCGCGCTCCGGGTCGTTGGCGTTGAGGGCACTGCGGGCCGCGGTTAGGCGGGCATTGTCGGTCCATTGGCTGTCACTGAGGCTGTTCCAGATCGGTTGTGCGGCTTGCGAGTCGCCCGCAGCCTCCAGCGCATAGGCCAGGGGCAGGCGACTGCCGGTGTCGCCCAGGCGTTCGGCAGCCTGGTAATACACCACGGCTTCACCAGGGCGTTCGGGCATTGCGCAACGACCCAGCGCGCGGAACTGCCCGACTTCGGTGGGGGTAGCCGGGACCGCCTGGCGCACCGCTGCGCACTCGCCGTGCTCCGCCAGCCTGGCCAGCAACAACGCCCGGTTGGCTGCATTGACCCGTGGGATGAGGCCGCTCATGCGGCGCACATCCAGTGGCGCATCGGCCTGGCTGTAAAGCCCCGCCAGGCGCTGCAGCAGCGACGCCGGCAAACGGCCCTGGCGTAGGTCGTAGGCGCGTTCGAGCAATTGGCGTGCGTGGGCGGCATGGCCTGCCTTGAGCTGCAGAAAGGTGGCCTGCTCAAGGGCTTGCAGGTCACCGGTCTGCTGGTAGTAACGCTCCCATTCCTGGGCCGAGCGGGCGCCGCCACCGGCACCGTTCAAGCGCTGGTTGAGCACCAGCCAGGTCCTGGGATCGTCCTGCGAGCGACACTGGCCGAACTGCTGGCGGGCCAGGTCCGGGTCATGGCGTGACAGCCACTCGGCGGTCTCCAGGCACGGCCGGTTCAGTTCATTGCTCAGGCGCCGCACGAGGATGCTGTCGTTGCCCTGGCGTGCCAGCTCCCACAACTGCTGACGTTGCTGCGGATGCTGAAGATCGGCCTCGGGCAACGATTGCAGCCAGCGCTGGGCAAGCTGGTCGTGGCCCATGGCGATGGCGCGGTTGGCCATGGCCAGGCGGGTCTGGCGGGCAATGTCGGCCGAGGGTGAGGTTTTCAGCAGTTGCTGCAGCGGGGCTTCGTCGAGGCGCTGCACATAGGCGTTGGCCAGGCGTTGCCAGTCTTGTGCCGGTAGCTGGCCGCGGGCAGCCAGCGGCGCGAGGGCGTCGATGGTCTGGCCCCAGTTGTGCAACTGTTCGGCCCAGTTGGCCCGGGCCAGGCGCAAGATATTGTCATCGCCCTTGGCGGGCAGGTGGTTGAGCCATTCCAGCGCCTTGGCAGCACCGCCAAACTTGGCCAGGCTCAGGCTGTAGGCCTGCCACAGGCGTACCCGCTGGTTCAGTGGACTGCTGGCGATCCAGCCTTCTACCTGGCTGGCGGCGGGCGGGTCCTGTTCGATCCAGGTCAGGCGCAACTCCAGCAGCGCATCAGGGGCGGCGGCTTTGGCTTGTTCGGCCAGTTGTTCGGCGTCGCGGTATTTGCGCTGGTGGGCCAGGGCCTGGATCAGCAGGGTGCGGGCCTCATCATTGTTGGGTACCCGCTCCAGCAGGTGGCGGGTCAGGCGTTCGACCTCCTTCCAGTTGTCTTTCTTTGCCTCACGGTAGCTGCGCTCCATGTAGGGGTAGCTGCGAAAGCGCTCGAAATCACTCAGGGGCGCAGCAAGGGTATGCACGGCATGGAGCGACAACAGCAGGCAGGCGGCCTTCAGTGGCGGAGGCAGGCTCATGCCACCTCCCGAGTCAGTTCAAAGGCTTCACGCTGTTCGCGGGCCTGTTCGGCGAGCGCGTCCTGCAGTACCGCTTCGGTGATAATGCCGCGTTCGATCAAGTGCTCGCCCAGGGTCATGGTGTCGGGGTTGAAGTCGATCAGGGCCTGGTTGAACAGGGTCACCGGCACTGTGCCGCGCACCTGCAGCAGGGTGCCCAGTTTGATCTGGTGATGGCAGACCCGCTCGAGCAGTCGGGCATCGTCCTGATGGCGTTCGAGGACGGCGATCATGTGCCGGACTTCCTCGTGCTGCCAGGGGCTCGGGTAGTGGTAGCGCAGGCCGAGGGTCACCCGTCCTTGCGGTGCCAGGCGGCAACTGACAGGGCGTTTGAGCTGCCGGCTGATGACGCCCAGCGACACCTGGCTGACTGGGCTTTCGCTGGCCAGCACCAGGGTCGGGCCTTCTTCGGCCACGGGCAGCACGGCGTAGTGTACGGCCAGGTTGCGTGGCATTTGAGCGATCAGCCTGGGGTCGATCTTGAAGGGATTGAGCGGCGCCCAGGGCAGGTCGAGTTGTTCGGCCAGGGTCTGCACCAGTTGCTCGCTGGTGATCAGGCCGCGCAGCAGCAGCTCGCGGCCCAGGCGCCGGCGTACCGGGTTGGTGACAGCCGCCTGCAACTGCTCCTCGGTAATCAGGCCCTTGTCGATCAAACGCTGGCCCAGGGGCGTGCGCATGGGGGTAGTGAGGGCCGGAAACTCGTGGGTGGTCTTGTCCCAGGCGACGCGCCGCGAGTCACCCATCTCCATGACCTGACGCAAGGCCCGCAGGTTGGCGAAGAAGTTGACGAAGTTGCTCCACATCATCCGCGGCGCCGACAACAACCCTTCGACAATCCCGTAGTAGCGGGTGACGAAGAAACCCCGCTGGAACAGGCGGTTGATCAGCATCAGGCCGTTGAGCCAAAGCAGCAGGGTGAGAGTCGGGCTGTCGGCCAGGATCGACTGGAAACGCCAGCTGTCGGGCGCGACCACGGTGACCAGCCACATCGCCAGGAGTACCAGGAACAGCAGGTTGACGAGAAAGCTCAGCAGGTAGGCAATCAAGCCGCGGCGGTCGCGCCAAAGGAAATAGTTGAGTGCGCCCTTGCGGCTCCAACCCAGGTTGCTGGTGCCCTGGAAAACAATGCCAACGATCCAGCGCGATTTTTGCCGGATTGCGTGCTGCCAGTCCCTTGGGAAATGCTCGCGCACGCAAATCACCTGGGCGAATTCGCGGCTCATGCCCCAGTGCCAGTCACGTTCCAGTGCCAGTTGCGGGTCGGTCATGGAGTAGCGGGCGAAGATGCACTTCATGCCCTTTTGCTTGAGGCGAAAACCGATGTCGTAGTCTTCGGTCAGGCTCTGAACATCAAAGGCAATGCCGTCGCCGTCTTCGAGCAGGGCACTGATTGCCCGGCGGCTGAAGCAGGTGCCGACCCCGGCACTGGGCACCTGGCCAGTGAGCGCTTCGCGCACGATCACGTCCTTGCCGTGGTTCTCGGCGAACTCATCGACGTAGTGGCCGGCGGTAAAGCCCTTCCATTCCGGCGCAAAGGGGTACACCGGAATCTGGATCATGTCCTTGTTGGGGAGCAGGTAGTTGTAGAGCCGCAGTTCCATGGGCGAGATGACGTCTTCAGCGTCATGCAGGATGAAACCTGCGAACTCGATCTTTGCATCGCTCTGAAAGCGCAGGATGGCATCGATGATGTTGTTCAGGCAGTCAGCCTTGCTGGTGGGGCCGGGGCGGGCGCATACCACTTTGTGAACGTTGGGGTAGTGCAGGCACACGGCATCGACATCGGCCTGGGTTTGCGGGTCGTTGGGATAGGTGCCGACAAAAATCTGGTAATTCTCGTAGTCGAGGGTCGAAGCTGCCAGGCGTGCCATTTCACCCACCACGCCCACCTCGTTCCAGGCCGGGACCATGATTGCCAGGGGCTTTTCCGGCACCTCGAACAGGCGCTTTTCGTCGGCCTTCTCGTACTTGTCGTAGATGCGAAAGCGACGGACCAGCTTGCGGCCCCAATAGACGACATCAATGAACAGGTCGTCCAGGCCGAGCAGGAACATCAGCGTTGCGAGGGCAATCGCCAGTAGTTTGAGGCCGAACAGTACATAGGTGAGGAAGTCGATGAACGCCAGGCTCATGAGTCATCGCGCTCGCGAGCGTTTTCCTCGAGCCAGCGGCTCAGTCGTTCAGCGATGCGTTCACTGGCATGGCCATCACCGTAGGGGCTGAAGACCCGGCTCATGCGTTTGTAGACGTCGGCGTCATCGAGCAGCAGGCTGGTCTCTTTGACGATTCGTTCGGTCAGGGTGCCCACCAGCTTCACCGTTCCGCCTTCGAGTACCGAGGGGCGCTCGGTGACTTTGCGTAGCACAAGCAGCGGCTTGCCCAGTGCCGGCGCCTCTTCCTGGACGCCCCCGGAGTCGGTGAGGATCAGGTAGGCGCGGTCCATCAGCCAGACGAAATGTTGGTAGTCCTGGGGGGCGATCAAAAGGATGTTCGATTGGTGCGAGAGCAACCCGTACACGGCTTTCTGTACCTGTGGGTTGAGGTGTACGGGATAGACGAACTGCACGTCGGGGTAACGCAAGGCCAGTTCTGCCAGGGCCAGGCAGATGCGCTCGAATCCCTGGCCGAAGTTCTCCCGCCGATGGCCAGTGATCAACACCATGCGCTGGTCATCGCGCAGTTGCGCCAGGGGCGAGTCGGGGGCCGGCCGCCAATGGCTCTTGTTCAGGTACTCGCGCATCCACAGCAGCGCGTCGATAACGGTATTGCCGGTGACTTCGATGTTTTCCAGCACCACGCCTTCGCGCAGCAGGTTGTCGCGGGCACGGTTGGTGGGCGGAAAGTGCAGGTCGGCGATCACCCCCGTCAGGCGCCGGTTGGCTTCCTCGGGCCAGGGTGCCTTGAGGTTGCCAGTACGCAATCCGGCTTCGACGTGGCCGATCGGGATCTGCCGGTTGAAGGCGGCGAGGGCGGCGATGAAACTGGTGGTGGTGTCACCGTGGACCAGGACGATGTCGGGCTTGATACGGGTGTAAGTGGCGTCCAGTTGCTCGAGCAATTGCTGCGACAAGCCATTGAGGGTCTGGTTCTGGGTCATCACGTGCAGGTCTTCGTCGACACTCAGGCCGAAGTCCTTGAGCACCTGCTGGAGCATTTCCCGGTGCTGGCCGGTGGAGCAGATGTTCAGCTCGACGTCTGGCCATTGGCGCAGCACCTGGGCCAGGGGTGCCATCTTGATTGCTTCGGGGCGTGTGCCAAAAACCATCATGACTGTGTAGGCCATCGTCGCGATCCTCGTCCCATCCTGTTGTGCGAAGTTGTACGACCTTTCGGTGCTGTAGGACTTAGATACAAGCAGCAGAATGGGGGGTTGTCCAATCACCTGGACGGTTTTCTGGCGTCAAGGAAGGCAGGTTGTAGAGCGTTTTTTTGCCCCGCGATGGCCCGACAGCCAATCCAGAAAAGCACGCACTGCTGGCTGGCGCTCCTGACCCGGTACGCACACTGCATTGTATTGCGCCGCTGGCAACTGAATGTCCGGGCGCCACGGCTGCAACACCCCAAGCCGCAGGCTTTCAGCCACCAGCACATTGCTCGCCAGCACCGGCCCGTGCCCTGCGGCGGCTGCCTGCAAGGCGTGGTGCTCGTCGTCGTAGTGATGGAAACGGGCACGTTGCAGCCATGCCTGTTTGCCCGCCATTTCGCACCAACGGCTCCAGTCGATGGCTGCACCGCTTGCCGATACCCACGGCGCTTCGATCAGCACCAGCGGCTGGTCGGCGGGTGGCTCCTGCCAGCCAGGTGGGGTGTACACGGCAAAATGCTCAGGCATCAGCGGCATCCGGTACAGCGTCGGGTCTGCGTTGAACTCGGCGCGCAGGGCCAGGTCCAGGCTGCGGTCGCGGTGCAGGTCAATGAGCGCGTTGCTGGTTTGCACTTTGACCTGGATGTCGCTGTGACGTCGATGAAAATCACCCAGGCGCGGGATCAGCCAGAGGCTGGCGAAGGCCGCGGTGGTGGTCAGGGTGAGTTGCTGCTGGTCGCAAGCGGGAAGCAAGGCGGCGAGGCTTTGTTGCAGGTCGCCCAGGGACTGGTGTACCTGGCGGTACAGCTGCTCGCCTTCGCGGGTGAGTTCCACGCGCTGGGCGCGGCGCTGGAACAGTAGCAGGCCCAGGTGGGTTTCCAACTGTTTGATCTGGTGCGAGACCGCTGCCGGTGTCACCGCAAGTTCATCGGCCGCGGCCTTGAAACCACCCAGGCGGGCCGCCGCTTCAAAGGTGCGCAGGGCAGTCAGGGGCAGTTTGGCGAACATGACGTTCAACCTGATTGAGGGAGGCTCAATCTAGCTCAATTGAACCCGAGCCTCAACGCAGCTAGGGTGGAGCCTCATCTGTCGAGGGGAACCCGTCATGCAAGGCAAGGCGCGCAAGGCCGTCCAGGCCATTCTCTATGAAGCCATCGCGGTAATGTGCGTGGCGCCGGCGCTGTCCTGGGCGTTTGATACGGACATGGCGCATTCAACGGTGCTCTCGCTGATCCTCTCAGCCGTGGCCCTGGGCTGGAACATGTTCTACAACTGGATCTTCGAGTATTGGGAAGCGCGCCAGGCGCAACGGCGTCGCACCCTGTGGCGGCGATTCGTGCATGCACTGGGCTTTGAGGGCGGGATGGTGCTGATCCTGTTGCCAGTGGTTGCGTACTGGTTGCAGATCAGCCTGTGGGCGGCGTTGTTGACCAACCTTGCGCTGTTCCTGTTTTTCTTCGTCTATGCCTTTGCATTCCAGTGGGGCTTCGACCGAGTGTTCGATGTGCCGGAGTCGGCGCGAGAGCCCGCTTGACTTTGGCTGTACAGCTGGGCTAGTTTCCCTGCCATGAATACATTCCTGCAGTCGCCTCAGCACAGCATTATTACCGCCATTATCAGTTTGGCGGGCTAGCTGGCACTTGCACAGAACCCGCCCTGGAGGCGGGTTCTTTCTCTCTCTCCTGGGCACTTTGAAAAAACCAGGAGTCACCGATGACCAGCCTTGCCGTTAGCCCTCGCACACCGTCCGCGTCGCTGAATCTGCTGTCCGACTACGTGCGGCGCATTCTTGCCGCGCCGGTGTACGACCTGGCGATCGAGACGCCATTGCAGCCTGCTCCGGCGTTGTCCCAGGCCCTGGGGAACCAGGTGCTGCTCAAGCGTGAAGACCTTCAGCCGACGTTTTCATTCAAGATCCGCGGGGCCTACAACCGCCTCAGCCGCCTGAGCCCGGTCCAGCGCGAGCGCGGGGTTGTCACAGCTTCAGCCGGCAATCACGCTCAGGGCGTAGCCCTCGCTGCCCGTGAGCTGGGCATGCGCGCAACCATCGTGATGCCAACCACCACCCCGGAATTGAAAGTGAACGGCGTGCGATCGCGCGGTGGTGAGGTGGTGCTGCACGGCGACAGTTTTCCTCATGCGCTGGCCCATGCTCTGAAACTTGCCGACAGTGAAGGCGCGACCTTCGTCCCACCGTTCGACGACCCGGACGTGATTGCCGGTCAAGGTACGGTGGCCATGGAGATCCTGCGCCAGCAGCCCGGCGCACTGGATGCGATCTTCGTGCCGGTGGGCGGCGGCGGGTTGATCGCTGGCATCGCCGCCTACGTCAAGTACTTGCGCCCGCAGGTCAAGGTGATCGGCGTCGAGCCCCAGGATTCCAACTGCCTGCAAGCAGCCATGGCAGCAGGCGAGCGAGTAGTGCTGCCGCAGGTCGGCAGCTTTGCCGAAGGCGTGGCGGTGGCGCAAATTGGCGCCCATTGCTTCGAGCTGTGCCGCCACTACGTGGATGAAGTGATCACGGTCAGCAACGATGAACTGTGTGCGGCGATCAAGGATATCTACGACGACACCCGGTCGATCACCGAGCCGTCGGGGGCACTGGCGGTGGCCGGGATCAAGAAGTACGTGGCCCGCGAGCAAGTCAGTGGCCTGACCCTGGTGGCCATCGATTCTGGCGCCAACGTCAACTTCGACCGCTTGCGCCATGTGGCCGAGCGCGCCGAGCTGGGCGAACAGCGCGAAGCGATCATCGCCGTGACGATCCCCGAGCAGCCCGGCAGCTTTCGCGCTTTCTGCCAGGCGCTGGGCAAGCGCCAGATCACCGAGTTCAACTATCGCTACTACCCCGGCAAGGAGGCGCGGCTGTTTGTCGGCGTGCAGACCCATCCGCTAAACGACCCTCGTGAACAGTTGCTGGCCAACCTGCGCGAGCAGGGCTACAGCGCGCTGGACCTGACCGACAACGAACTGGCCAAGTTGCACGTGCGTCATACCGTTGGCGGGCATGCCGGCCCTGGTGCCAATGAGCGGGTGATGCGCTTTGAGTTTCCCGAGCGGCCGGGGGCGTTGCTGGGCTTCCTGGAGCGCCTGGGCAAGCGCTGGAACATCAGCCTGTTCCACTACCGCAACCATGGCGCGGCCGAAGCGCGGGTGTTCGCTGCCCTGGAGGTGCCTGAGGAGGAGCAGGCTGGCCTGCCACACGCACTCGACGACATGGGTTATCGCTACTGGGACGAAACCGACAACCCGGCCTACCGGTTGTTCCTGGGCTGAACGAGGCTTGCCCCAGATCAACACGGGGCTGGCCAGACAGGCGGATCCTGAAGGCAATGGAATATTGCACGAGGGTTTCGCCATGAGCAGCACGTTCTTCATCCCCGCCGTCAACATCATGGGCATTGATTGCCTGGACGAAGCGATGGCCGCCATAGCCGGCTATGGGCTGCGCAAGGCGTTGATCGTTACCGACACTGGCCTGGCCAAGGCCGGTGTCGCTACACGCATTGCCGAGTTGTTGGCCGTGCGCGACATCGATTCGTCGATTTTCGATGGCGCCAAACCCAACCCCAGCATCGCCAACGTCGAACAGGGCCTGGCACAACTGCAACGTGAGCGTTGCGATTGCGTGATCTCCCTGGGCGGCGGCTCGCCCCATGACTGCGCCAAGGGCATCGCCCTGTGCGCTACCAATGGCGGGCACATCAGCGACTACGAAGGCGTCGACCGCTCGGTCAAACCGCAACTGCCGCTGATAGCGATCAACACCACTGCCGGTACGGCCAGTGAAATGACCCGCTTCTGCATCATCACCGACGAAGCCCGCCACGTGAAAATGGCCATTGTCGACCGCAACGTCACGCCGCTGTTGTCGGTGAACGACCCGGCGCTGATGGCGGCCATGCCCAAGGGCCTGACGGCTGCGACGGGGATGGATGCGCTGACCCATGCCATCGAGGCGTATGTGTCCACGGCGGCGACCCCGATTACCGATGCCTGTGCGATCAAGGCCATTGAGCTGATCAGCGACAACCTGCGCCAGGCCGTGGCCGAAGGCAGCGATCTGCAGGCGCGCGAGAACATGGCGTATGCCCAGTTCCTGGCCGGCATGGCCTTCAACAATGCCTCGTTGGGTTATGTGCATGCCATGGCGCACCAACTCGGCGGCTTCTATGACTTGCCTCATGGCGTGTGCAACGCGGTGCTGCTGCCGCATGTGCAGCGCTTCAACGCCAAGGTCAGCGCTGCGCGCCTGCGTGATGTGGCCAAGGCAATGGGGGTGGATGTCAGCGGCATGAGTGCGGAGCAGGGCAGTGACGCGGCGATTGCCGCCATCGAGAGCCTGTCGCGGGCTATCGATATTCCGGTCGGCCTGGCGCTATTGGGGGTGCGTGAAGGGGATGTGCCGACGCTGGCCAGCAACGCGCTGAAGGATGCCTGTGGGTTGACCAATCCGCGCCCGGCCAGCCAGGAAGAGATCGAGGCGATTTTCAAGGCGGCCTTTTAAGTACATCGCGGGGCGAGTCGAGACGTCGCCCCGCGAAAATGCCTCAAACCACCAATGACAACAACATGATGAAGATGATGCCGACCACCGACAGGATGGTCTCCATCATGCTCCAGGTCTTGAACGTCTCGGCCACGGTCATGTTGAAGTACTGTTTCACCAGCCAGAAGCCGGCATCGTTGACGTGCGACAGAATCAACGAGCCCGCGCCGGTTGCCAGCACCAGCAATTCACGGTTGACCCCCGGGATCATGCCGATCACCGGTGCCACGATGCCGGCCCCGGTGATGGTTGCCACCGTCGCCGAGCCTGTGGCAATGCGAATTACCGCCGCCACCAGCCACGCCAGCATGATCGGCGAAATCTGTGCATGCACCGCCATCTGGCCGATGACATTGCCTACCCCGGTATCCACCAGCATCTGCTTGAAACCACCCCCGGCGCCAACGATCAGCACGATAGCAGCGGTCGGCGCCAGGCTCTGGTCGAGCAGTTTCATGATCTGCTGGCGGGAAAAGCCCCTGGCCGCGCCAAAGGTATAGAAGGCCAGCAGCAAGGCGGCGAGCAGGGCGGTGATCGGGTGGCCGATCAGGTCCATCCACTGGCGCACGATGTGCTCGGCTGGCAGCACCACGTCAGCGAAGGTTTTCAGCAGCATCAGGAACACCGGCAACAGCACGGTGATCAGGGTCACGGTGAAACTGGGCAGGTTTTTCTGCTCCGACTCCCGGGCGATCTGGTCCATCAGTTCCTGCGAGGGCGAACCGGGAATGTAGCGGGAGATGAAGTTGCCATACAGGGGCCCTGCAATGATGGCAGTGGGCAGGGCGACGATTAGGCCATAGAAGATGGTCTTGCCGATATCGGCATTGAAGATGCCGATGGCCAGCAGCGGTCCCGGATGCGGCGGTACCAGCCCATGCACGACCGACAGACCGGCCAGCAGCGGGATGCCAATCTTGATCAGCGACACACCCGAGCGCCGAGCGACGATGAACACCAGCGGGATCAACAGCACGAAACCGATCTCGAAGAACAGCGGAATGCCAACCAGGAAGGCGGCAAACATCATGGCCCAATGCACTTTCTGTTTGCCGAAGGCGCGGATCAGCGTCTGGGCGATCTGGTCGGCACCACCGGAGTCGGCCATCAGCTTGCCCAGCATGGTGCCCAGGGCCAGGACGATGCCGACGAATCCCAGTACACCACCGAAGCCGTCCTGGAACGACTTCATCACCTTGGCCACCGGCATGCCCGAAGTCAGGCCGAGAAAGCCGGCAGCCAGGGTCAGGGCGACAAAAGGGTGGACTTTGAAGTGTGTGATCAGCAGCACCAGGCCGATGATGGTGACCACTGCATCGAGCAGCAAGTAGGTATCAGTTGCCAAACCGAACATGGTTCAGTGCCTCGTCTTGTCATTGTTGTGGGCGGAGCATTTGCAGCATTTACGACGCGAGATAGCGCTATCTTTGGTGAGCCGGAAAACTGCCAGGTCAGGCCGTTCGCGCCAGTACCGGTTCACCGCAGGGCTTTAGCCACAGGTCTACCCGTATGGCGAGCTGGTCTACCGGCAGGGTGGCATCCAGGGGCAGGGTCAGGGCTTCGCCGTCGGGGCGTTCAAGGGCGGCGAACTGGCTGTCGATCAGGCTGGCCGGCATGAAGTGACCGGGGCGGGCAAGCACCCGGCGGCTGGCTTCTTCAGGCGTGAGGTCGAGAAAGACAAAGCCCAGGTCTGGTACGGCATGGCGCAGGGCATCGCGGTAGCGTCTTTTCAGCGCCGAACAAGTGAGGATGGGGCGTTCACCGGCCTTCAGGGTGGCCTGCAGTTCTTCACCCAGGCGGATCAACCAACCGGCACGGTCGTCGTCGTCCAGGGGAATGCCGGCGCTCATCTTGGTGATATTGGCAACAGGGTGGAAGGCATCGCCTTCGATCAGGCGGCCGCCGCTTTGGCCGGCAATGGCGGCACCGACGGAGCTCTTGCCGCAGCCAGCTACGCCCATTACCACGATTGCGGACAGGGGTGGGTTCATCGGTACCTCCTGCGGAGTGAGATAGCGCTATCTTTGGTCGAGGCGTCAGTCGCCTCGGGCGCTTCCCACCCAGATGTTATTGATTTTGTACAAGCAGTCTGGGTGCTCATTTCAGGCGTCCTGCAGTTATGCATTGCCGTTGATCTGAGACAGCGCTACCTTAGTGCCCGTTCCCTATTCTTTGCAAGTCGAAAATAAAACCTCCCCATGACCCGCATCGGCTCCCGTACTACCGGTCGTCCCACCCTGGCTGAAGTGGCCAGGCTTTCCGGGGTTTCCCCGATCACCGCCTCCCGCGCCTTGCGCGGCGTCAGCACGGTTGCCCCGGAGCTGGTGGAAAAGGTCAAGCAGGCAGCCACGGCCCTGGGCTATGTGGCCAACCCTGCCGCGCGGGCGCTGGCCTCGGCCCAGAGCGAGTCGATCGTGGTGCTGATTCCCTCGTTGTCCAACCAGTTGTTCATCGAGACCCTGGAGGCTATCCACGAGGTCATGCGGCCCCGTGGCCTGGAAGTGCTGATCGGTAACTATCACTACGATATCGCCGAAGAAGAGAACCTGATCCGCAACTACCTCGCCTATCAGCCTCGCGGCATGCTGCTCACCGGTTTTGACCGCAGCGAGTCGGCCAAGCAGATGCTCAGCGCCAGTGGCGTGCCTTGCGTTCACATGATGGAGCTGGGTGTCGAGGCCCAGGGCATGTCGGTGGGGTTTTCCCAGCAACAGGCCGGCGCTGCTGCCGCGCGCCATTTGCTTGAGCGCGGTTGCCAGCGCCCGGGCTTTATCGCGGCGCAGTTGGATCCACGGGTTATGCAGCGGGCCGAAGGTTTTCGCCAGGCGCTGGTCGCCGCTGGGCGATTCGCCGATGAGCTGCAGGTGCTGTCGCCGCAACCTTCATCCATCGGCCTGGGCGGGGAGCTGTTCAGTCAGTTGCTGGCGCAACACCCGGATGTCGACGGCATCTTCTTCTGCAACGACGACTTGGCCCAAGGCGCGATTCTCCAGGCACTGCGCCTGGGGATCAAGGTGCCACAGGAGGTGGCGATGGTCGGCTTCAACGACTTGCCGGCCTCGGCACACATGGTCCCGCGCCTGACCTCGATCCGTACCCCACGCGCCGCCATTGGTCGCTGCGCTGCCCAGGCATTGCTGGGGCTGCTCGACGGCAAGCGCGCGGCCATGCACAACCAGGACCTGGGCTTCGAGCTGGTGGTGCGCGAAAGCAGTTGAAAACCCCCACCTACTCCCGATGGGGAGGGTGATGTCAGAGTGCTTGCACGGCGCAAAGGTTTATCTATGCTCAGCAACATCCTGAGCGTGGAGGGTAGTCCGATGTTTGATTTTCATCGTAAGTCCGATCTGGCTGAAATCGAGCAATGCACCCGGGCAATGGCCGGGATCAACGCCAAACTGGCCGCTATAAGTCGCTCCATGGCGATGATCGAGTTCAGCCCTGACGGGGTGATCCTCGAGGCCAACGACAACTTCTGCAAGGCGATGGGCTACCGCCTTGAAGAGATCTGCGGCAAGCACCATCGGATTTTCTGCGAGCAGGACTACGCCAGCAGCGAGGACTATCGAAAACTCTGGCGCGACCTGGGGCGGGGCGAGGCGGTCAGCGGGACGTTCATGCGCCTCAATCGCAAGGGCCAGGAAGTCTGGCTGGAAGCCAGCTACATGCCGGTAATAGGGCCGAGCCAGCAGGTGACCAGCGTGATCAAGGTGGCCTGCGATATCACGCAGCGGGTGCTGCGCGATCATGAGAATGAAAGCCTGATCAAGGCTATAAGCCGTTCCATGGCGGTGATCGAATTCACCCCCGAAGGCCGGGTGGTCAAGGCCAACCAGAATTTTCTCGATACCATGCATTACCGCCACGACGAAGTCGTCGGCCAGCATCACAGCCTGTTCTGCCACAAGAGCGAAAGCGAGTCGGCGTCCTACAAAGCCTTCTGGGCTTCGCTCAACCGTGGCGAATACCATTCGCATCGCTTCGAACGAGTCAACAAGCTCGGGCAGATGGTCTATCTGGAAGCTTCCTATAATCCGATCTTCGATGCCCGTGGTCGGCTGCAAAAGGTGGTCAAGTTCGCCAGTGACATCACCTCCCAGGTCAGTACCCAGCAAACAGCCGCCGAAGCCGCCCATGCCACGTCGGTACAAAATGATGCTTGTGCGCGAAAGGGGTCGCAGGTCGTACGGCAGACGGTACAAGTGATCGAGGAAATCTCCCAGAACCTCAATGCCGCAGCCCGCAGCATTGATGCCGTCAGTAAACAGTCGGAGCTGATCGGCCAGATCGTCCAGACGATCCGCGGCATTGCCGACCAGACCAACCTGCTCGCCCTCAATGCCGCCATCGAGGCCGCCCGGGCGGGCGAGCACGGGCGCGGCTTTGCCGTAGTCGCCGACGAAGTGCGCAGCCTGGCGGCGCGAACCAGCAAGGCCACCCTGGACATTGTCGAAGTGGTGCGGCAGAACCACGACCTGTCGCTGACTGCGGTGGCCAGCATGCAGTCCAGCTTGAGCCGGACAGGCCTGGGAGTAGAGCTGGCGAATGAAGCCGGCGAGGTGATCCTGGAAATTCAGCAGGGATCGCAACATGTGGTCGATGCCATCAGTCAGATCAACTCGACCTTACAGCTGCATTGAGGACGCTCAGGCCGAGATGCCCTGTTTCAGTTGCGTGTCCAGTGCCAGCAGGCTTTTTTCCAGGGTGGCGAGCATCGTGTACAGCTGATCGTTTGCCGCGCCACCCACACAGGCCTGCTCAAGTGCCTCGCTGTGGCGTACCACCCCCGGGGCCTTGAGCAGTTTGGCCCCGCCTTTGATCCGGTGGGCGAAGGCACGGATGGCCTGGCGTGAAGGCTGTGGCCCCAGGGCATGCAGGGCCTTGAGGTCTTCACGGTTGCTTTGGGCCAGCTCATTCAGCAGGCGCTCCACCAGCGCCGGATCACCCAGGGTCAGGTACTTGAGGTTGTCGACATCAAAGCCACTGGCGTGCTCGTCAAGCTGCGCAGCGGCCGGTGGCAGAGGGGCGATAGCCGAATAAAGGTGACGGCGCAGTTCGTTCAGGCTGATAGGTTTGAACAGGCAGTCATTCATGCCGCTGTCCAGGCAACGCTGGCGCTCTTCGGCCTGGGCATTGGCCGTCAGCCCGAGGATCAGGCAGGCAGGACGCTGCAACTGCTGCTCAAGCAGGCGGATGCGCCGCGTCAGTTGGTGACCATCCATGACCGGCATATTGCAGTCGGTGATAAGCACATCAAACGGCTGCGCTTGCCACAGCGCCAGCGCTTGCTGGCCGTCTTGCGCCTGATCGACTTCATGGCCCAGCACGCTCAATTGCCGTTCCAGCAACATGAGATTGGCCGGGTAGTCGTCGACGACCAGGATCGATTGCCGGGGTGTCTGGAGGGGGCGCGACAAGGGTTCAGGCAGCGGGCACTGTGTGGTCTCGGCCACGGGCAGCAAGAGGCTGACCTGCATGCGCGTGCCCTGGCCTTCCTTGCTGTACAACTGCAGGTCCCCCCCCATGAGTTGGCACAAGGTGCGGCTGATCACCAGCCCCAGGCCGGCCCCCTGTCGAGTGGGTTGAGGCCCGACCTGGGAAAAATTGTGAAACAACCGTTGCTGATCTTCGGCGTTGATCCCGATACCGGTGTCCTCGACCCACAAGGTGACACCCAGGTGTCCGGGTTGGTCCTCATCGAGTCGCATGCCCACCGTGACGCTGCCGTGCTCAGTGAACTTGAGCGCATTGCTGAGCAGATTGGAAAGGACCTGCCTGAGACGCACGGGATCGACCGCCACCGCTTGCCCGACGCTATGTAGATCAGTGCCAAGGTGCAGCCCCTTGAGCCGGGCAATGCCCTCGAATACGCGAACGGTGCCATTGACCAAGGCGTGCAGATCCGTTGCCTGGGGCGCAAGGGTCATGTGCCCGGCCTCGATGCGCGCGATATCCAGGACGTCGCCAATCAGCTCCAGCAAACCGTTGGCCGACGTATAGGCGACCTGCAGCGATTCGCGGTCCGCCTGCCCGTGCTCGGCCTCCTTGATCGCCAGCTCCAGTAGACCAATGACAGCGTTCATGGGCGTACGGATTTCATGACTCATGGTGGCCAGGAAGGTGCTTTTTGCCCGGTTGGCATCTTCAGCCTGGTCCTTGGTCACGCGCAATTGTTCAAGCAATTGCCGACTGAAGCCCAGTTCTTGCTGCAAGGCCTGTTCGGCTGCACTGCGTGCTTCGAGTACTTTGCGCAGGTAGCGGTTCCAGATAATCACAGCGCTGATCAACACGCCGGCACCCAGCACAATCATCGCCACCAGCTTGCGGTAGTTGTACCAGGGGCTGTCGCTGATCAGTGCATTGGTTCGCCAGCGGCCGGTCAGCTTGGCCATATCGTCCGGCGCGATGCTGAGCAGGGCTTTGTTGAGGATCGAGTGCAGCACAGTGGCATCGTGGGCGACGGCGAAGGCTGCAGCGCCCGGCTGGTCACTGAGGATTGTGGCGATGTGCAGGTGGCCCTTGAACATCCGGCTGATGAAGTAGGCGGCATTGAGCTGTGACGCCAAGGCGGCGTCGACTTTGCCTGCCACTACATATTCCATCAGGGTCAACGGGTCGTCGACTTCGACCAGGGTGATGGGAGCGAACTGGGCCTGCAATTCGGTTTTCAGGGGGTGCCCACGTAGCAACGCCAGGCGTTTGCCTTTGAGTTGCTCAGCGCTCTGTATCGCATCAGGACTGTTGCGCGTTACCAGCACGCGCGGGCTGACCATGTAGGGGCGGCTGAAGCGCAATGCCGCTTTGCGTGCCTGGCTGGGCGCAAGTGCGGCGGCAATATCTGCGCTGCCGTGTTCAACCCGAGCGACCAGGTCTGCCAGCGAGTCCACATGCAGGATGTCGAACTTCAACCCTGTACGCAGGCCGACCTGCTCCAGCACGTCGGCAGTGATGCCGCGAAATTGCTGGTTGTCGTCATAGAAGCTCAAGGGCGCAAAATATTTGTTGAAAGCGACCCGCACGACAGGATGCTGCTCGATCCAGGCGCGCTCGACGGCATCGAGGTCAAGTGTTCTGCGATCGAGCAGCACCCTGGCACTGCCGCTGGTCCAGCGACGCAGGATGTTCAAGCGCTCGCTGTCGCTGATACTGCTCAGGGCGAGGTTCACCAGGCGTTGCAAGGTGGTGTCATCGCGGGGCATGGCAAGGGCGAACCCCCCGCGGGTGTTCTTGATGAAGTGATCCACCTGCACGCTACCCAGGTAGTTGCGGGTAATCAGGTAGTCACTGCTGACTGCATCGCCGAGGAACGCATCGGCCTGCCCCAGAGCGACGGCTGAAAGGCCTGCCTGCACCGAGTTGTACAATTGCAGCCTGGCCTGGGGATACAGGTCATGGATGGTGTGGCTGGGCAGATAGTGATTGACCATGGCCAGGCGCAAGCCGTTGAGGGGGGCGTCGACAGGTAGTCGCTTGCCGGCGGCCGTCACGATCACTGGCTGGTCGTCGGTGTAGGGGTGGCTGAGCACCAGTTGCGCGTGCGCCGCCTCGAAGCCATTGGCACTGCCCAGCAGGTCGATCTGCCCTGCCTGCAGGGCAGCAATGGCCAGGTCACGACTGGCATAACGGCGAACCTCGATGGGAACACCCAGGAGCTCGCTGATGAGCCCGGCGAAGTCGGCCGTCAGCCCCTCATACTCGTTGTCACTGACATTGATATCGAAGGGGGGGTAGTCCGGCGATGACGTGCCCAGGCGTAACCGCTGCCTGTTGCTCAGCCAGCGTCGGTCTTCAGGCGAGAGGATCGGCGCAACGCTGCTGCTGACCGAGCGTGCGAGTAACTGGCGGAGTTCGCCAGTATTCGAGGCAAGGGAGGGGGACGGCGAAAAGGCAAGCAAACTGCCGAGCAGCAATACAGTCAGCAGGTGCATGGGCGATTCAGAGCGCGTTGCGCCTGGACAATTCGAACAAGGCTACCAGCGAGCTGACTTCCAGCTTCTCCATGATCCGGGTCTTGTAGGTGCTGATGGTCTTCGCGCTCAGGAGCATGCGCTCGGCAATCTCGTTGTTCGACTCTCCCCGCGCCAATAGCCGCAGAACGTTCAACTCCTGGTCAGACAGTTTGGCCAGGCGTTCCGCTTCGCTCTTGAGCGGGCTGCGAAAGTTCGACAGGTCAGGGAACAGTGAATAGCCCTTGAGTATCGCGTCCATGGCGAAGGTGACTGCCGTCAGGTCGTTGTCCTTGGACACGAACGCCGAGGCACCGGCATCCAGGCAGCGTCGCGCAAACAGGTCAGGGGGCTGGGCGGTGAGCACCAGCACCCGGGGTGGCGGGGCGAGGGTGCGTAAACTTCTGAGCACGCTCAGGCCGTCCATTTTTTTCAGGCCAAGGTCAAGTATCACTACTTCTGGGCAATGCTTGCGCGCCAACGCTACGGCGTTGGAGCCATCGGCGGTTTCACCGACGATCTGATGGCGATCGCGTTCGAGCAAGGTAATCAACGCATAGCGAACTATCGCATGATCCTCAACAATCAACACCGAGGTCATTGTGCAACTCCATAATCGGGTCTGTGGGGCTAATTCCCGAGTCGTTCAGGAAGGAAAATCTGGTTATAGCCGGAAGGGCACTCACGATATGTCGAATCAAGGAGCGATAGTATAGGAAGTGTGCTGGCGTGGATTAAAACGGGCGAAAACTGAGAGTATTCCTACAAACTATTGATGCTAAAACGATAAATCTAGGGGTGCAGGCCGACGTTTTAGCGCCGGCCTGGTGTAGGACCTCAGAATGAGGTGGTAAAAGAGGCGTAGTAAGCGCGACCAGGTTCGTTGTACGTCAGTGCGCCAGCCTCATCGGAGTTGCCTTCGCGATACAGGCGCTTGTCGAACAGGTTGTTCACGCCCACCCGCACGCTCAGGTGCTTGTTGAATTCATAGCCACTGCTGATCCCCACCAGGCCATAGGGGTCGACTTCTTTCTGTACGCGCTTGTCCAGGGCCTCGTTGGCGCGGGCGTTGTAGCTGGGCGGCTCTTGCTTGCCGTAATAGGTGCCGTTGAGCTGGAACGAGAGCTTTTCGGTGGCATTCCAGTCGAGCGTGGTGTTGACGGTGTACTCGGGAATGATGCTCAGCGGTTCACCGGTCTTCTTGTCTTCGGACTCGATCATGTAGGTGAAGTTGGTGTTCCAATCCAGGCTTGGGCTCAGGGCGATGAACAGGTTGCCTTCCACACCCTCTACCACCGCCTTGTCGGTGTTTTCCCAGCGCAGGATGCGGCGCCCGTTGGGCAGCCGGAACAACGTCTGGTTGCCGGCCTCGATCTTGTTCTTGTAGTCGTTGCGGAAGTAGGTCGCACTGGTGCGCCAGGTACCTTTGTCGTAGGCCAGGCCCAGTTCTTTGTTGACGCTGGTTTCCGGGTCCAGGTCGGCGTTGCCCAACAAGTAGCAGCCACCGTTGTTGAGTTCGCTGGAGTTGCAGCCGCCGCCACGGCTGTAGAGCAGGTAGTTGGGGTTGGACTGGTACATGTTCGGGGTCTTGTAGGCGCGCGCGATACCGCCCTTGATGCTCAGCGCCTCGGTGATCTGGTGCGAGGCGTTCAGGCTCGGGCTCCAGTTACCGCCAAAGTCTTCGTGGTGATCGTAGCGCAACCCGGGCGTAACGATGGTGCTGCTGCCGACCTCAATGTTGTCTTCGGTGTACAGGGCGTAGCTGTGTGCGGTGCTCTTGGTCTGGGTGCGGTCAAAGCCCGACAGCTCGCTGCCTGGGTCATAACTTTGCGGGCGCAGGGAGCCTGGATCGTTGAGCGACTCGTAGAGGTATTCGCCACCCAGGGTCAGGACTTGTTCGAACCCTGCGCTCAGCGGCAGGTTGACCTCGCCAGTGGCGCGAGTGTTGCGAAGGCGCGACTCGAAGCGACCGGCGCCGTCAGAGGGGGCGCCTTCGCCCCATCCGGCCAGGCCTTCGTTGAGTCGTTCGTTGCGGGTCAGGTCATAGGAGAGCGATGCGGTGCTGGTGCCCCAGTCATAGTCACCGCGATGGGTGCCGGCGAAACTTGAACGCTGCATCACGTTGGTTTCCTTGCCCACCTGGCTTTCGACGAACTCGCCACCGGCGTTGAGCATGGTGTCGCCGGCAAAGATGTTGCCCTGGCGGCTGTAGCTGGACTCGAGGTCGACAGTGTTGGACGGGTCGATCTTCCAGCTCACCAGACCATTGACGTCCTTGTTGCGCACGCCTTCGCGGCCGGCCATCAACGACTCCTCGAAGGCCTGGTGGTCGCTGTTGATCTTCATGTCGTCGGCGTCGGTCTTGTTCAGGCTGCCGTAGACGCGAAAGATCACGTCGTCGGTGATCGGTCCGCTGAGGCTGAAGTTGGCCCGCTTGCCCATGCCTTCGGCGTCGTCTTCGGGGAACACGCTGTAGACGGTCATCGAACCACGATAATCCTGGGTCGGGCGCTTGGTGATGATGTTCACCACGCCGCCCATGGCGCCGGAGCCGTAGCGCGCCGCCGCCGGGCCGCGCAGGATCTCGATGCGCTCGACTTCTTCGGCCGGTACCCAGTTGGTTTCGCCGCGGGTGTCGCGGTCGCCACTCCAGCCATAGCGCACGGCATTGCGCGAGGTGGAGGGTTTGCCATCGATCAGGACCAGGGTGTTTTCCGGCCCCATGCCGCGCAGGTCGATCTGGCGGTTGTTGCCGCGGGCGCCGCTGCTGCTGTTGCCGGTGAGGTTCACCCCTGGTTCGCGGCGAATGATGTCGGACAGGTCGTTGACCGGCGGGCGCTTCTTGATGTCTTCGGCCGTGATGATCGACACCCCGGGTGCTTGCTTGAGTTCCTCCTCGGCCGTGCCCAGTACCCGGGTGTTCTCCAATTCAATGGCCTGGCGGCTGCCAGCGACCGGCAGGTCGGTGGGCTGGACCTGGACTTCGCCGTGATCCAGGGGCAGGGGAGCAGCGGTAAGGGAAGTAGTGCCCAGTGTTGCCAGCACGGCAAGACTCAAGGGGCAGAATGTGAAGCGCGACGCCATGTCAGATCTCTCCTGGTACCTAAGGTGAGCGGGGCTGGCAAAAGGCCAGGGCTCTCGGAAGGTCGAGAATGATATGGATTATCATTCGCAAGTAAAGGTGTCAGGAAAAAAATAAAATATTAAGGCGAGGCTCTGGTCTGCGAGTTGTGGCGGGAGCGCAAAGAAAAAGGACCGCTATCACCCCCATCGGTGGTAGCGGCCAAGCGGGAAAACGCGCGGTTGTCCATGGCGGGGCAATGTGGGAACGGGCCTGCCCCGTGAAGCACTTACTGCTGCAGCACCGTCGCCTGGTTGCCGGTACCGAACTGCTGCACGGTTGCGGTCATGCTCGCACCACTCTGATCGACCATGGCCTGGTTACCCGAGCCACCCTGGGTCACGAAAGCAACATTGACGCCATCGGTCTGGGTGATGGTGGCTTTGTTGTTGTCGCCATACAGCTGCCAGGTGTAGCTCTGGTTGCCGCTGCCGGACTGGTCCAGTTTGATGTTGTTGCTCGCGCCAATGCTGGTGCCTGAGGCGTAGTTTTCGCTGCCGCGCTGATCGGCGATCAACAGGTTGTCGCTGCCGTTCTGCTCGAAATACAGCTCGTTATGGGTCTCGGCCTGGGTCAGTTCGGCGGTGTTTCCGGTGCCGTTCTGGTTAAGACGTGCCAACTGGTTCATGTCCTTCTGGGTCAGGTTGGCGCTGTTGCCGGTGCCGGCCTGGTTGATTTCGGCGCGCTGGTTGCTGCCGAACTGGCCACCGGATTTGTCACCTTTCCAGTTGCTGGCCAGCACCTTGTTGCCTGTGCCCGAGGACGTCACCGACAACACATGGTTGTCGCCGGTCTGGTAGGTGTAGCTGACGTTGCCGCTACCGGACTGCACCAGGGTTGCAAGCGATCCCATCGATTCAAACTGGTCGGCATAGATGGCGTTCAGATCGCCAACCTGAAAGATGCTGGCCACGTTGTTGTCACCAAAGCTTTGGTCCATCACGCCTTCGTTGGTCTGGCCGATCTGAGTGACGGTCGCCTGGCTGTTGGCCTGGGTGTCCTGCCAGACTTCCGTGGAGTTGGCCGTGCCGATCTGGGTGATAGCCACGGTGCCCCCCTGGCCTTCGCGCTGGTCGCCATAGGCCCAGTTGTCGTCGCCGGTCTGGTAGATGCCGACCTGACCGCTGTTGTGGGTGATGTGTTCGGCGGCGGCGTAGTTGTTGGTGCCGTTCTGGATGACCAGCGCACTGTTGATGCCGCTGGTGACCATGGTGGGGTTCAGTTGCTCGGCGAAGGCACGGTTGTCGTTGCCGTATTGCAGCGTGGTGGCCTGGCTGCTGGTCTGGGTGTCCTGGTAGACGAACGAGAAGTTGCCGTTGCCTTCCTGGGTCTGCAGGGCCTGGTTCTCGGTGCCCAGGGACTGGCTGGCATGGGTGTTGTTCAACGCCCCGGCCGACTGCTGATTGATCTGGCTGCCAAACTCGAACAGTTGCTCGGCATAGCCTGCGTTGTAGTCGCCCACGGTGCTTTGGTTGATGCTGCTGTTGCCTCCTTCCTGCACCGTCATGTGGTTGTTGCCCAGGCCTATCTGGTTCTGGGTGGTTGTGCTCATGGCCGCCGCTGTCTGTTTGACCTCGGCGATGTTTTCGGTACCGGTCTGGTTCTGGGTAGACTGGCTGTTGTCAGCCATGACCTGGCCGGCAAGGGCCAGAACAATGGCGGCGCTTAGGGGAGCGAGCTTGAACATGGTGTTGCCTCCAGGTTTAACGGTATTGATTGACTTGCACGTGCTGCCCGCTACCGGCCTGGATCACGGAGCTTGAGAGCCCCGTACCGGCCTGGACGATGCTGGCACTGTTGCTATTTCCGTATTGCTCGATTTGGGCGCGGTTGTTACTGCCGCTCTGGGTGATCGAAGCGTCGTTGCCGTAACCTTGCTGGGTAATGGTTGCCATCAGGTCACTGCCTTGCTGCAGGATGTACGCCTCCTGTGCCCCGCCGGACTGGACGATGCGGCCCAGAAGGGCCTGACCGTCCTGGCCGATGGCGGCGCGGTTGGACTGGCCGTTCTGGTCTATTAGTGCCTGCTGCCCAGCGGGCAGTGGCTGCATCGACAGCGGTTCGCCCAGATCACCGCCAACGGCGAGGTCGGCGTTGTCCATCAGGTCATCGGCCAGGGCGGCCTGACCGATCAAGGTCAGGCACATCAGCAGGGTGGTCAGGCGCGCCATGGTCGTATCTCCTGTTGCCGCGGGTTACTGCACGGTGACCGGCACGGTACGAACGGTGCCCTGGCTACTGCGGATGGTCGCCGTCGGTGCTGCGGTCGGAACCACCGTGGTGCTGTTGCTCACCGTCAACCGCCAGCGCCCGGTCAGCGGCACGGTGGTACTGCCCAGGGTGACCAGCCCGGTCGGGGTGGTGACCTGCACGGTGATGGTGTTGCCGGTCGTCACCGAGGAAGTGCCGGAGAGGTCCCAGTTGAAGCGGTTGTTGGAACGCGCGGTGACGGTCGCGGCGGTTACGGCGAAAGTTTCCGCTGCTGGCCGTGGCGAGACCTGCACGGTGACGGTGGCCGGTGCCGACAGGGCGCCGAGGCTGTCCCGGGCGACGTAGGTGAAGGTGGTCGTGAAGGCTGCCGTGATGGTGGCCGGTGGGGTGTAGGTGACCAGGTTGCCATCGGTGCTCACACTGCCGCGTCCACCGGCCGGCTGGCTCACGCTGGCGACGGTCAGTGGCCCGTTGCCTTCCGGATCGGTGTCGTTGAGCAGCACGTTGATCGGCAGCGTCACACCCAGGGTGGCAGCCGTGTCGTTGACGGCTGTTGGCGCCTGGTTGGGGGCGACGTTGACGGTCACCGTGGTTACTTCGGACTTCAGCCCTTTTTTGTCCTGGGCACGGTAGGTGAAGGTGGCAACCATGGGCGCATTGACTACCGCCGGTGGGGTATAGATCACTGCAGTGCTGCCACTCAAAGCGACAGTGCCTTGGTCACTGGCCGGTTGAGTGAGGTCGCTGATGGTCAGCGGCACGTCGCCGTCCGGATCGCTGTCGTTGGCCAGCAGAGTCAGAGTCAGCGGAACACCGAAGGTCGTGCTGCCGATGTCGGCTTGTGCCAGTGGCGCCTGGTTGTCGGCTTCCACCGGTGCATTGCCGACGATCACCACGGGTTCGGTGTCACTGCCACCGGCGGCGGACTTGATCGTCACGTGCGAAGGCGGCTGGGCCACGTCATTGACGGTGAGGGTCTGCAGCGTGCCGGACTTGGACAGGCGACCGTAGCCCTGGGCAACCAGGTCGGGGACCTGTACTTCGTCGCTGGAACTGGCCTCGATCCGCAGGCGCTTATTGGCCCAGTCATAGCGGGCAGTCTGCACCTTGACCACGTCGGCGAGCTTTCTCGACAAAGCCGTAGGGCGCTTGGCGCCGGTAGGGTCGGTGGCCGTGACGACGATCACAGGTGGTGGTGCTGCGCTGCTCAGGTGATCGGCGAAGAACAGCCCGTTGTGGTCGCTCAGCAGGTTGAACTGGCATGGCGAAGGCGGGGTGCCGGGTACCAGCGCCAGGGTCTGGCGGAAGCACAGGGTGGCGTTGTTGGGTGCCTTGGCGAATATCTCGACACGGGTGCCCGCGGCATTGCGATGGTAGCTGGCACGCTCCAGCTCCGCCGCCACCTGCGCGCGAGGATCGAGCACTTTGCCGGAAACCGTGAACAGTTCGGTCCGAATGATGCCGGGCGGGCCCTCGATACTCACAAAGTTGGTGTTGAACGGGCTACCGGTGATCCGCTCGGTCAGGTTCGGGTCGCCAATGTAGGTTTCAGTCGCGCCGGTGTCGGGGTTGATCTCGGTATAAGGACCACCGACGCCGCGCAGGAACGGTCCGACGGCGCCGTTGAGCACGCCGCTGAAGTCGCCCGGTGCGCCGATGCCGATATCCCGGGTGATGTTGATTGCCCGCCGGCCCGGGGTGGTGACATTGACCGTTTCCTTGCCGTAGGGGTGGGTGATCACGTAGGTGCCGGCCACGGGCACCGAGACCCGCAGGCGGATCCGAGCAAAGCTCTGCTGGTCGCCATCAATCGGGTTTTCGCTGGCGAATGCCGCCTCGATACCGGCGACGTAGACATCCAGCTCATAGCCACTGTTGCCTACCGCAGGGATCTCGGTTTCAGCCAGGAACCAGAACATCTCTGGCGGCCAGTTGTCCGGGAACACCAGGGGCAGGTTATCGTCGTACACGCCGGGTTCCGGTAGCAACGTACACATGTAGTTTGGTGGCACCGAGACCGGCAAGCGAGAGCTCGCGGCCCTGGATTGGCAGAGCTCCAGCGACAGGTTGTCGTGGTCCTGGTACCACATCGGGTAACGCCCGGTGGCCAGGGTGTAGGGGCCGGGATCGACCGCCTTGAGGCCGGCCCAGGCAGTGCCGGCCAGCGAGAGGGAAAGCCCGGCTGCGCAGAGCGCCAGGCGTGGCCAGTTGTTCATGGTGCCTCCTGCTACGGGACGTGGCGAGATGATGTTCATGGCACGAGCACCACTTCTTCGCTGTCGCTACCGCCATTGCCGCTGGTCACCGTGACCCTGGCTGGCGGGAGAGGCGAAAGCCCGGTGGTAAGGGTCTTGACCGCGCCATTGCCGCTCAAGGTGCCGATCGGGGCGCCATTGCCAGTGGTGGCGGTGAGCACTGGCGGGCTGGTTTCATCACTGGTCGAGGCGACCAGGGTCAATTGCCCGCCGTTCAGGCTGAACTCGGCGCGCTGGATCACTACAAGGTCAGTCAGCGGCATCGTCAGGGTGGTGGGAGTGCTGCTGGGGATCGCCAGTTGGTTGTCGGCGGTCACTTGCAGGTCCAGCGGCAGGGCAGGGTTCAAGGCGGACTGGCCGTACCAGGCACCGGTGCTGTTGGCTTCGGTGAGCGTCAGGTTCGGGGTCTGGCTGATCAGCGTGGCGGTACCGGGAGGTGGTGGGGCTAGCACGAAGACATCCTGCTGGGCGCGCAGATCGCCGTTTTCACTGTGGCGCGAGTAGGTGCTGCGCTGGGCGATGACCGGGGTGGGTCGAATCACCTCCGACAGTTTGCCGGATACCGAAAACAGCTCGGTGCGCAAGTCGATGCCGTTGGGCCCTTCAATGCGCACGAAGTTGGTGTTGAACGGGCTGCCGGTGACGGCTTCCTCCAGGTTCGGGTCGCCAATGAAGCGCTCGCTGGCACCAGTGGCCGGGTTGGTCTCGGTGTAAGGGCCACCGACGCCACGCAGGAACGGACCGACATCGCCCTTGAGAGCACCGGTATAGGTTTTCGGCGAGCCGATGCCAATGTCGCGAGTCATGTTGATCGCCCGGCGTCCCGCTGCCGGTACGTCGAAGACTTCGACGCCATACGGGTGGGTGACGATGTAGGTACCTGCGGTCGGTACATCGACGCGGATACGGACCCGGGCGAAGCTGACTTGCTCGCCTTCTTTTACTTCCTCGGCGGCAAACGCCGCTTCGATAGCGGTGCCGTAGCTCAGGTCTATGCCGCGGGCAGCATCGACAATCGCGGCATCGGCGGTGAACCAGAAGGTTTCATCGGGGTAGTTGGTGGGAAAGCTGATCGGCTGGGTGTCATCGAACACCCCGGGTGCCGGGTTGAGCACACACATGTACGATGGGGCGCCGGGGGCGCCGCCAACCCGTGAACTGACGGCCTTGGTCAGGCACAGGTCGAGAACTCGACCGTGGGTGTCCTGATACCAGGCGGCGAAACCGCCGGTTGCGGGGAGGTAGGGCCCGGGGTCTACTTCATACAGCGCGGCCTGGGCGGGTGCCTGGATCAGGCTTGCCATGATCAGCAAAGCCAGCGGGTGGGGCGTTGGACGGTGCATGAGTCTTCCCTCTTGCAATCGGGCCCATAGGACTTGGGTCGTCTGCACGAAGCTCGGCAACTTCCGTACCAGAATTGTCAAACACGCCTGGCGCAAGGCCTGCGGGGCATTCGAAGGCGTTTTCGACGCTGCAGCGCCGGGGCCGATGACCCAGGGTTGGGGGCGATTGGGGGAACAGCGCGGGGTAATGACGGGAACTGGGCTATAACCTTAGAACGCATCTGCCGGAGTTCGCGATGGACTTGCAATCACGCCTGGATTCGCCGCCCCTGCAAGAAGCCAACCACCCCGCAGGCACTGGCACGCGGCCCTTCAACCTGCTGCGTTGGTATGCCTTCGTCAGCCTGGCGATCATCCTTTCGGTGGCAGTGGGCCTGGGGCTGATATCCAGCCGCTTCGTGATCAACGAGAGCGTCGAGCGCGATGCGCTGCTGACGGCGCAGTTCATCCAGGCAATCGCCTTGGCCGAGGTGCGCCATGTGTCCATCCCCAATGTGCGCACCATGGGCGAATTGCTCGACCCGCGCCTGGACCAGAGCTTTCCCGATGTCGATCCCCAGGCCCGGCGCAGCGCCCGGGGCGAGTTTCTCGATCATGTGGCCAACTTGCCCGATATGCTCCTGGCCAACATCTATGCGCCGGATCGCATGGTGATCTGGTCGAGCAACCCGGCGCTGGTGGGCAAGATGATCGAGTCCGATGACGACCTGGAGACGGCCTTCGAAAACAAGGTGCGGGTCTCGGCCAGTTATCACGACGTGGACCAGGCGCGCAGCGAGCAGAAGTTCATTACCCCGCCCGAGCAGCTGTTCATCGAGAACTACATCCCGTTGTTCGATGCCGAGGGCGAAAACGTCACTGCCATGGTGGAAATCTACAAGGAGCCTCGCGACCTGATCCTGCGTATCGAGCGAGGCCTGCTGTTGATCTGGCTGGCGGTCGCGGTGGGCGCGACGCTGGTCTACGGCGGGCTTTACTGGCTGATGTATCGCGCCAATCGTCAACTGGCGGTGCAGCAAAAACGCTTGATCAATAACGAGACCTACGTGGCGCTGGGCGAGATGTCCTCGGCCGTTGCCCACAGCCTGCGCAACCCGCTGGCGAGTATTCGCTCCAGTGCCGAACTGGCCCAGGAGTTCGAGGAAGGCCCGGCCCAGAAGAACATCGGCGACATCATCAGCCAGGTCGATCGCATGTCGCACTGGGTACGCCAATTGCTGCAGTCCTTGCGCCCACTCAACGATGAGCCCGCGCCGGTGGAGCTTGAGCGGGTACTGCAAGACAGCCTTCAGGCCTTCGCCCTGCCGGTCAAGCGCCAGGGCATCGAGGTCAAGGTAGACGCGCTGGGGGGTGTGCAGGTGCTCAGCCAGGCGGTGCTGCTGGGGCAGATCTTCAACAGCCTGATCGCCAACGCGCTGGAGGCAATGGCTGAAGGCGGCACCTTGCGTATCGAGCAGGTCAGTTGCAGCCGCAAGGCCTTGATCCTGCGCGTGTGTGACAGTGGCAAGGGCATGGCCGAGGAGCAGTTGCGCATGGCCATGAAGCCCTTTTTCACCACCAAGCAAGGCGGGCTGGGTGTGGGCCTGGTGCTGGTCAAGCGGATCATGGAGCGCTTTGGTGGCGCTGTGCGCCTGACCAGCAGCGAGGGCGAGGGCACCTGCGTACAATTGACCTTCCGTGTGGTTCACGAACGGCCTGCCAAAGAATGACACCGCGAGGATTCCCCTACTTTGGGGGCACGGCCCGGCGGGTGGTGGAGCAGTAGAGACCGACTAAAGGCAAAATACTATCACTGGGCGAATGGCCATAAGAATTGATGTAAAACGCTGGAACCTGACTGCGCTATAAGTTCTAAGAAAATGCAGCCCGCCAGGAAAACCCGATGCAGGTGCTGAACAAGAAACTGGCCGATGAGGGCCGCGACACGCAATCCATTCCCAACCGCAATTTGCGCGAGTTCAACCTGCTGCGCTGGTTTTCCGTGGTCAGCCTGTTGATCATCGCCACTGTGGCGATCGGCCTCGGCTATGTCTCGACGCGCTTCGTGGTCAACGACAGCGTCGAGCGCGATGCCATGCTCACCGCCCAGTTCATCCAGGCCATGGCCAAGGCCGAAGTGCGTCACTCACGCCTTCCACCGGGCACCACCATGGCCGAGTTGCTCGACCCACGCCTGGATGGCCAGCATGCCCACGTCAGTGCCGGCCTGGCAGCGGCCACCCGCAACGAGTTTCTCGACCATGTCGAGCACCTGCCCGACACTTTGCTTAGCAATGTCTATGCCCTGGACCGGACCATCGTCTGGTCCACCAACCCGCAGCTGATCGGCAAGAAGATCGACGCCGATCATGACCTCGACGAGTCGTTCAATTCACAGGTGCCGGTGTCCGCCAGCTACCACAAGGCCAATGAGGACCGCGAAGAACAGAAGTTTCTGCGTGAACCCGAGTACCTGTTCATCGAGAACTACATCCCCATGTTCGACGACAGTGGCACCAAGGTGCTGTCGATGGTGGAGGTGTACAAGGAGCCCCAGGACCTGGTGCGGCGCATCCAGCGTGGCTATGTGCTGATCTGGACCTCGACCCTGCTGGGCGGTGCGCTGATCTACTTCGGCCTGTTCTGGATCGTACGCCGCGCCGCGAGCCTGTTGCAGACCCAGCAACGGCAACTGGTGGCCAGCGAAACCTTCGTCGCCCTGGGCGAAATGTCCTCGGCCGTGGCCCACAGCCTGCGCAACCCCCTGGCCACGATCCGCTCCAGCGCCGAGCTTGCTCAGGAGATTGCCAGCGACCGCTCGCAGAAGAATATCGGCGACATCATCAGCCAGGTCGACCGTATGTCACGCTGGGTGCGCGAGCTGCTGGTGTCGTTGCGGCCCTTGAAGGATGATGCCGAAGCAGTCGACCTGGTGGCTGCCGTCGAAGACACCTGCAATGCCTTCGCCCAGCAGATCGAGCGCAACCAGGTGCTACTGCAGGTCAGCTTGCCGCCCTCGGCTCAGGTGGTGAGTCAGCCGGTATTGCTCACACAAATCCTCAACAGCTTGTTTTCCAATGCCCTGGAGGCCATGCCCGGCGGTGGGCAGTTGAGCCTGGAGGTGCTTGAAATCACCGGTGAACGCAAGGTCCAGCTAACCTTGAGTGATACCGGCAAGGGCATGAGCGAGCAACAGGAGCGCATGGTCTTCAAACCGTTTTTTACCACCAAGCAGGGCGGCCTAGGGGTCGGCTTGGTGCTGGTCAAGCGCATCATGGAACGATTTGGCGGCTCAATCACCTTGAGCAGCCGCGAGGAGGAGGGAACCCGTGTATGCCTGATCTTTAATGTTGCGTCGGGAGGGGACCATGGAGCACAGCATCCTGGTAGTGGAGGATGATGAAATCCTCGCTGAGAACATCCAGACCTATCTGGAACGTAAAGGCTTTGAAGTCACCGTTTGCCACAGTGCCGAACAGGCGCTGGACCAGTTGCAGCAGTGCCAGCCTGATGCGGTCCTGACCGACAACTCGCTGCCTGGCATGAGCGGCCATGAGTTGATCAAGGCCCTGGCGGAACGGGCGCCCGAGCTCAAGGTGATCATGATGACCGGCTACGGCAACGTCGAGGATGCCGTGCTGGCGATGAAAGAGGGCGCTTTCCACTACCTGACCAAACCGGTGGTGCTGGCCGAGCTCAAGTTGATGCTCGACAAGGCTCTGGCGGCGGAGCGCATGGAACGCACCTTGTCGTTCTACCAGGAGCGCGAGGCGCAGAAGTCCGGCGGCCAGTCCTTGATCGGCGAATCGCCGGCCATGCTCGGGCTCAAGCACACCCTCAGGCAATTGCTCGACGCCGAGCGGCGCATGGCCAGCGGCGACCTGCCGCCGGTGTTGGTTGAAGGCGAAACCGGTACCGGAAAGGAACTGGTAGCCCGTGCCCTGCATTTTGACGGCGTGCGCAGCAAGGGGCCGTTCATCGAGTTCAACTGCGCCTCGATCCCGGCCAACCTGCTGGAGGCGGAACTGTTCGGCCATGAAAAAGGCGCCTTCACCGATGCCAAGGACCGCCGGGTTGGCCTGGTCGAAGCGGCTGATGGCGGCACCCTGTTTCTGGATGAAATTGGCGAAATGGACCTGGTATTGCAGGCCAAGCTACTGAAACTGCTGGAAGACCGCACCATCCGCCGTATCGGTGCAGTCAAGGAACGCAAGGTCGACTTGCGCATCATCAGCGCGACCAACTGCAACCTTGAGCAGATGGTGCAGCAGGGCAAATTCCGTCGCGACCTGTTCTTCCGGCTGCGCATCATCTCGATCAAAGTGCCCAGGCTGTATGCCCGAGGCGAAGACATTCTGCTGTTGGCCCGGCATTTTCTGGCCCTGCATGGCAAGCGCTATGGCAAGACCCACCTGTACTTCAGCCCCGAGGCCGAAGAGTTGATGCTCAACTACAGCTGGCCGGGCAACGTGCGTGAGCTGCGCAACATGCTCGAGCAGACCGTGCTGCTTGCACCGGACGAGGAAATTGCCCCGCATCAACTCAATGTCTGCATGAGCCTGGTGGACGAACCGCTGGACGTGCCGATGGTGCCTGCGCATGCCCATGAGCTGCAAGGCAGTGCGGAAATTCCGGGCACCACCAGTTTGCCGGAGGTGGAACGCGACATGGTCCGCAAGATGCTCGACCGTACCGACTGGAACGTCACCAAGTCGGCGCGGTTGCTGGGGTTGAGCCGGGATATGCTGCGTTACCGTATCGAGAAACTGGGGTTGACGCGGCCAGACAAGCGGCAGTGGTAGACGCGGTCCTAACCCTGTGTAGCCGCTGGCGACAGCCTGCGATCGGCCACGTAGCGGTCGTACTGCCTAGTAGCTGCCTGTCCCGGTTCCACCCTCCCTGCCGTGATCGCCATTCTCCGACCCCGTTCCATCGCGGGGCTCACGCCGGGTGCCATCGGTCTCGACACCGCCCTGTCGGCCGTTGTCATTGCCTTGGGTTCGAGGGTCGGTGCCGTTGGGCAGCGGGGTATCGGTGGGATTGGTGCCCGTGTTGACCCCCGGCAGCGCCGGTGTCGCCGGAGCAGTGTCGGGGTTGGGGTTGGTGGGGCCTGTACTGCCGGCAAAAGCCTGGGTGCCGAGCAAGGCGGTGAATATCAGGGCGGCAAGTGCGCTGCGGGTCATGGCCAAACTCCTTTTCATGAACTGTCCAGACATTGGGCCGCCACACTCGCCCGGGGTGCGATGCAGGCGACCAGCGGCGCTACTCGCGCCCGCGCATGAAGAACCCCGCGACGTATTTGCGGAAGGTATCCAGGCTCTTGAAGTCGGCATAGCGCTTGAATGTCTCGCCTTCGGGCTCCGGCCCCAGCGGCTGCTCGGTCAGTGAAATCGACAGCACCCGGTCCTGGTCGGCACTCAGTACCAGGGTATCCATACCCTGGCTGCCGATCACCGGACGGCGCATGATCACCCTCACGCCCTTGCTGGCCATCCAATCGATCAATGAGACGAGCATCTTCAGTGGCTCGCGTTCCTCGTCGCGATACACCGGGAAAAACTGGCCGCGCGACAGCACCGGCACGCTGGCGACATGGATCAGTTCATAGAAGTGGCTGCCGGCGGTGGCGGGGGAGTAGATCGCCAGGGCCAGCAACGGACCCGGGGTCTTGCTGCCACCCCAAAGCAGGTGATGGCCCTGGAAGTCGAAGCCGTCTTCGCTGCGCTCGTTGTACACCTTGCGGGTCTTGATCTGATTGACGCAGTCGAGCATCAGCCCGTAGCGACGATGGTTGCCAAAGGCGCTGGAGTCACGCAGCCGGGCCTTGAGCATCATCATGTGCTTCATGTCCAGGCGGGTTTCCAGGTAGTTGCTGGCAGGAACGCGTTCGATCAGCGGGTAGCGGCTGGCCACGTTGCGCAGTTCGGCGAACTGGCTGGTGAGGTCTTTTTTCAGGTGGGTGGCATAGACGTTCAGGCCACTGGCCTCGATCAGGGTCAACAGCAGCGACAACAGGCGCTGCTGCTCGCGCTTCTCACCGCCGCTGCCTTCCTGGCCCGTGCCGGCGGTGGCGCGCGAAAACTCACCGATCAGGCGCAGTGGCGTATCGGGGGGGAGCCAGGTGGCGGGCAGGCTGTCGACATCCTCGGCACGCCCGGCTTCGCGCTCATCCTTGATGAACACACAGTCGGGGTCATGCTCGGCGGTACCGGGATTGTTCTTCAAGAACAGCGTGCCGGTGTTGCTGTTGAGGTTGACGTTGAGTATCGGCATCGCCTGGGGCAGGCAGTCACAGGCCAGCCAGTGCCCGGCGGCGCGGACCTTGAGCAGCAGTTGGTTGGCTTGCAGCAGGCGCGGACCCTCCAGGCTGCCCTGCACAAAGCCGCGCAGCAGGTCGTCCTCGGCGGGGGTGAGGGTGCGCACCAGCGCGGCGTTCTTCTCGATGATTCTCATGGACAATCCTGGCCAGCCTTCCTGTGCCTGCCACCTTAATGCAAAGCCCGGCTGGCGGCCATTCGCCCGCCGGGCATTCGAGGCTACTGCCCGGCGAACAGTTTCGCTGCGCGGGCGCGGATTTCTTCCACCGTGAGGTCTTCCTTGTGGGTGGAGACGAACCACAGGTTGCCGAACGGGTCTTTCAGGGTGCCGCTGCGGTCGCCGTAGAACTGGTCTTGCACGGCACTGACCTGGGTGGCACCGGCCTTGATGGCCTGGGCATAGCGTGCATCGACATCCTCGACATACAGGTGCAGGCCAATGGCAGCGCCGCCCAGTGACTGGCTGCTGGTCAGCCCGCCGGCCTGGTCGCAGGGGTCGGCGAGCATGATCGAGGAGTCGCCGATCTTCAGCTCTGCATGACCGACGCGGCCGTCGGGGCCGTCGAGGCGAAACATCTCGACCGCACCGAACGCGGCCTTGTAGAAGTCGATGGCTTTGGCGGCATCCTTGATGCCCAGGTAGGGGGTGATGCTGTGTTGTCCTTCGGGGATTGGTTTGACGGCCATTTTATAGATCCTCCTTAAAAGCGCCGTGGGTTAATGGCGCGAAACTGTATGCTTGTACAGTTTCGGCCATTGGGCAAATCAAAATCTTCGGCGCTGGACGGACGGCAACTAGAAAATGTAGTCGGTGGTCAGGAAGCTCGAATCGCGGTTGCGGATGATGTCGCTGATCAATTGCTTGTTGCTCTCCTGGAACTTGGTGGCCACCAGGGTACGGATCGAGAACACCCGCAGCGCATCGTGAACCGAGAGGGTGCCTTCGGCGGAGTTCTTGCGCCCGTTGAATGGGTAGGTGTCCGGACCACGCTGGCACTGGGCATTGAGGTTGATACGCCCGACCTGGTTGGCGAAGGTGTCGACCAGGCGGCCGACCTCGGCCGGGCTGGTGCCGAAGATGCTCAGTTGTTGACCGAAGTCCGAGTCGAGCACGTAGTCGATCACCGTCTGCAGGTCGCGGTAAGGCACTACCGGCACCACCGGGCCGAATTGCTCCTCCTGGTACACGCGCATCCGGGCATTCACCGGGTACAGCAGCGCCGGGTAGAAGAACGAGCCACGGCTGGCTCCGCCGCCTTCATTGATGACCCGGGCGCCTTTGTCGATGGCATCGGCCACCAGGCCATTGAGGTAGTCGATTTTGCCGGCTTCCGGCAGCGGCGTCAGGCTCACGCCCGGTTCCCAGGGCATACCCGGCTTGAGCGCAGCCAGCTTGCGCTGGAACTTGTCGAGAAAGCTCTCGACCACGGCCTCATGCACGAACAGGATCTTCAGCGCCGTGCAACGCTGGCCGTTGAACGACAGGGCACCCGTGACGGCTTCGTTGACAGCGTTGTCCAGGTCGACCTCGGGCAACACGATCCCCGGGTTCTTGGCGTCCAGGCCCAGCGCCGCGCGCAGGCGGTGCGGGCGTGGGTGGAGCTTTTTCAGGTCGCTGGCGGCCTTGTTGGTACCGATGAAGGCGAACACATCCACCTTGCCGCTGGCCATCAATGCGCTGACGGTTTCGCGGCCGCGGCCATAGATGACGTTGATCACGCCGGCCGGGAAGCTGTCGCGGAAGGCTTCGAGCAGCGGGCGAATCAGCAGCACGCCGAACTTGGCCGGTTTGAACACCACGGTGTTGCCCATGATCAGCGCCGGGATCAGGGTGGTGAAGGTCTCGTTGAGCGGGTAATTGTAAGGGCCCATGCACAGCGCCACGCCCAATGGCGCGCGGCGAATCTGGCCGAGGGTGTCCTGTTCCAGCTCAAACCGGCTGGAGCGCCGGTCCAGCTCCTTGAGCGCGCCGATGGTGTCGACGATGTAGTCGCAGGTACGGTCAAACTCCTTTTCCGAGTCCTTGAGGTTCTTGCCGATTTCCCACATCAGCAGCTTGACCACGGCAGTGCGCTGTTCGCGCATCCTGGCCAGGAAGGTCTCGACGTGCAGGATACGCTCGGCAACGCGCATCGTCGGCCAGGCGCCACGGCCCTTGTCGTAGGCCTGTACGGCGGCGTCCAGGGCGGTGAGGGCGGTGTCGGCATCGAGCAGCGGCGTTTTACCGAGGATCACTTGTGTTTCCTGATCGCCTTCCTTGAGCCAGACCGGGCTGCGTACCGTGGCCAGGGGGCCGTCCCAGCGCTGCAACTGGCCGTTGACCAGGTACTCCGTTTGCTCCAGCGGCTCGCCCAGGCGGTACGCCTCGGGGATCTCGTTGGCGGTGGGAAAGAGCGAATCGAGCAGACGGTCCATGGGCGCAGCACCTCTTTTTCTATAATGGGTGAAACGTTTCAGTTTGAGCATAACGCCAGCGCGCTAAAAAAAGCCAGCCTCGCTCAATTTTGCGTCCAGAACGCCGATAACGCATAAAGCCTGCGCAAATAATGGACCTATGAGCACAAGAATCCTCGCCCTTGATGACAGTCTGGTCCTGCCCAGGAGTCTGCGCTCCACCCTCAATCGCCTGCTGCCGATCGGCTTTGCCCTGATCGGCATCGGCTTATCGGTAGCGCTCGGCCGCCTCGATGTGCAGCGCCAGGAAAGCGAAGTGATCGCCAATGCCAGTGCGCGCTTATCCGGTGTGCGTGCTGCGCTTGAGGCCCAGTTGCGCTCGGCGTTTGGCGAGACCGAAGGCATCGCCCAGCTCATCAGCGCCGACGGGCAGATTACTCCCGAGCACTTTCACGACATGGCCCGCCAGGCCATCGCCTCGGTACCGCACATTCGCCATATCTCCATCGCACCCGGCGATGAAGTTATCGATGTCTACCCACTGCACGGCAACCAGAGCCTGATCGGCGTCGACTACCGCCACCTGCCGGCTCAATACCCGTTGCTCCAGCGTGCGCGAGAGCATTACAGCCCGGTGCTGGCCGGGCCGTTGCAGCTGTACCAGGGCGGACGCGGGCTGATCTACCGGCGACCGGTGTTTCTCAAGGGCCATAAAGGCGTAAAGCTGTACTGGGGCAATGTCTCCATCGTTGCCGACATCGACCGCCTGCTGAGCGCCGCGGGGCTGGACCTGGACCCGGGTTTCGAGCTGGCCCTGCGCGGTGCCGACGGCCAGGGCGCGGTGGGCGGGATGATCTGGGGCGACCCGCTGTTGTTCGAGCGCCATCCGGTCACCGTCAATGTCGATGTGCCCGGTGGGCTCTGGCAACTGGCGGCCAGCCCCCTGGGTGGCTGGCCGTCGATGAGCCTGTTCGCCTCGCCGTTGTTCCTGTTCGCCCTGACATGCACGGGGCTGTTCAGCCTGTTCGTTGCCCAGCTTAACCGCAGCAACCACCTGATCAATTTACGCAATCGCGAACTCAAGCAGTCCCAGGCGCAACTGGAGCGGTTGGCGCATTATGACGCCATCACCGGATTGCCCAATCGCTTGCTGTTCCAGCAGCGCTTGTGCAGCGCCATCGTCGATACAGAATCCCTGGCGGTGCTGTTGCTGGATATCGATGGCTTCAAGCAGGTGAACGACAGCCTCGGCCATCACATGGGCGATCTGCTGTTGCAGCAGGCGACGGCGCGCTTTGCCCGAATGATCGGCCCTGGCGACTGCGTATGCCGCCTGGGCGGCGATGAGTTCGCCTTTTTTCTGGTCGGCACCGAATCGTCATGTGTGGCCCGGGTGCAGGGCCTGCTGCAAACACTGCAACAGCCCTTCGAACTCAATGGCAACACGGCCTTGGTTACCGGCAGCATCGGCCTGGCCTGGTACCCGGCCCACGGATACAGCGACGATGAACTGCTGCGCCATGCCGACACGGCGATGTACGCGGCCAAGGAAAGCGGCCGCAATGCCTGGCGCCGTTACCACCCGGACATGACCCTGCGCCTGCAGCAGCAACTGTGCCTGGAGCGCGCCTTGCGGCGTGCCTTGCAGCACAACGAGTTCGAACTGTGGTACCAGCCCAAGGTCGATCTGTTCAGCGGTCGTGTCGAGGGGGCCGAAGCGTTGCTGCGCTGGCATGACCCCGAGCACGGGCTGGTGTCGCCTGCCGAGTTCATCCCCCTGGCCGAACGCAGCGGGCTGATCATCCCGTTGGGCGAGCGGGTGTTGGAGCTGGTGTGTGCGCAGTTGGCCGCCTGGCGCAGTGCCGATTGCCTGCCAGGCCCGGTGGCGATCAACGTGGCGGCCTTGCAGATCGAGCGCAGCGACTATGTCGCCAGCCTGACCCAGGCCCTGCAGCGCTTCGACTTGCAGCCGAGCATGCTCGAGGTGGAGATCACCGAAAGCCTGTTAATGGAAAGCCAGCAACACGCCTGTGCAGTGCTGGCGCAGTTGCAGCACCTGGGCGTGGCCACGGCGGTGGACGATTTCGGCACCGGCTACTCGTCGCTGGCGTACCTGAAGATGCTGCCGATCGATCACTTGAAGATCGACCGCGCCTTCATCAAGGACCTGCCGGGCGATGACGACGGCGTGGCGATTACTCGGGCAATCATCGACCTGGGGCATGCCCTGGGTTTTCGCATCACTGCCGAGGGCATCGAAACCCGCGAGCAATACGAATTCCTGCGCAACGCCGGGTGCGACCACGGACAGGGTTACCTGATCGGCCGGCCGATGCCCGCCCAGCAGTTCAATCAATGGTTGCGTACAGCCCAGGTAGAGCGCGAACGGCCGGGTTGATCGTTATGTCGGCGTGTGCAGGGTGCGGAAGCCGCCTGCTTCCTCCACCAGCCAGTCGTGTACCGCCCGCACGCCGGGATGCGCCAGGCCGCCGGGCGGGTAGTGCAATACATAGCGCTTGTGGTTGGCGATGGCCGAGCCGAACGGCACGATCAGCGCACCGCGCTCGAGCTCGTCATTGAGCAGGGTGCGCCGGGCAATCGCCACGCCAATCCCGGCAATGGCCGCCTCGATGGTCAAATGATTGCGGTTGAAGGTATGGCCGCGGCGTACATCCAGGTCGCCGGCGCCGATTCCCTGCAGGTAGAACTCCCATTCCGCGAACTCGGAACTGCCGCGCCAGGCGGTAATGTCGTGCAGCAATGGATAGTGCGCAAGGTCCGCTGGCCCATGCAGCGGCGGGCGGCCGCGAAGCAGGGCCGGGGAGCAGACCGGGAAGATCTGCTCATCGAGCAGCGGCGTTGAATGCATGCCCGGGTAACTGCCGTCGTTGAGGTCGATGGCCAGGTCGAAGTCGCCCTCGTGCAGGGCCTGGCTGCTGTCTTCGGCCACCAGGCGCAACTGGATATCCGGGTAGCGTTGCTGCAGGCGCGGCAGGCGCGGGGTCAGCCACTTGGCCAGGAATGAGGGGATCGAGCGCAGGCGCAGGGTGCCGCGAATCTCGCCGGCATCCAGGCGGCGCAATTCGGCATCGATGCTGCCATAGGCTTCGCTGACCGTCTGCGCCAGGCGCTGGCCTTCGGCCGTCAGTTCCACGCCACGGGCGCGGCGCAAGAACAGGCGAAAGCCCAGGCGCTCTTCCAGTTGTCGGATTTGTTGGCTCACCGCACCGGGTGTGATGTGCAGTTCTTCGGCGCAGCGGGTGAACGACAGGTGCCGCGCCGCACAGGAAAACACGTGGAGCCAGACATACATCTGGCCATTCATCTGTCGTCTCATTGTTTAGTGCTGCTAAAGGCTTGCTTAGAAAGATTCGTTGGTCAATGCCACGGTGACCGGGCAGTATCGCGCAACTTCGCGACACCCATCAATTTTTTCACAACGCCGCAGGGTGACAGTCGTCGCTTGAGCGTGCAGGCATTAGCATGGCTATCAGTGTTTTCGACCTTTTCAAGATTGGTATCGGGCCGTCCAGCTCCCATACCGTAGGCCCGATGCGGGCGGCTGCCACCTTTGCCAGGGCTTTGCGCGAGCAGGGCCTCCTGGAACAGGTGAGTCGGGTGGAGGTTCGCCTGTATGGCTCGCTGTCGGCCACCGGCGTGGGCCATGCCACCGACCGCGCTTGCCTGCTGGGCCTGATGGGCCAGTGGCCGGACCAGATCGACCCGCACAGCATCGAGCCGCGCATTGCGCAATTGAACGCCAGCCAGACGCTGCTGCTCGACGCCAGCCACGCGATTGCCTTCGAGTGCAGCCGTGATCTCTTGCTGCTCGAAGAAAGCCTGCCGTACCACCCCAACGCCATGACCCTGGAAGCCAGCAGCGAGAACGGTTGCCTGCTGCAGCAGACCTACTACTCGGTGGGCGGTGGCTTTATCGTCGAGGCCGCGCAGATCGGCCAGGCACAGGACACCGCCGAGCAGGTGCAGTTGCCCTACGATTTCGACAGTGCCGCGCAGTTGCTGGCGCTGTGCAAGCAGCACCAGTTGCGCGTCAGTGAGCTGATGATGGCCAACGAGTGCGCCTGGCGCCCGGAGGCCGAGGTGCGCAGCGGCTTGCTCAAGCTCTGGGCGGCCATGCGCGAGTGTGTCGACAACGGCTTGCGCAACGAGGGCATCCTGCCGGGCGGGCTGAACGTCAAGCGCCGTGCCGCCAAGTTGCACCGCAGCTTGCAGGAACTGGGCAAGCCCAACGTGATCGGCTCGACCCTGAGTGCCATGGAGTGGGTCAACCTGTTTGCGCTGGCGGTCAACGAAGAGAACGCCGCCGGCGGGCGCATGGTGACCGCGCCTACCAATGGCGCCGCGGGCATCATCCCCGCCGTGCTGCACTACTACATGAAGTTCAACCCCGAGACCTGCGACAACGACATTGTCGACTTCCTGCTCAGCGCCGCTGCCGTGGGCATCCTGTGCAAGAAAAACGCCTCGATCTCGGGTGCCGAAGTCGGTTGCCAGGGCGAGGTGGGGTCTGCCTGTGCCATGGCCGCGGCGGGGCTGGCAGACGTGTTGGGCGCAACGCCCATGCAGGTGGAAAACGCCGCCGAAATCGCCCTTGAACACAACCTGGGCTTGACCTGCGACCCGGTCGGGGGCCTGGTCCAGGTGCCTTGCATCGAGCGCAACGCCATTGCTGCGGTCAAGGCTATCAACGCCGTGCAGATGGCCCTGCGCGGTAACGGCGAACACTTCATCTCGCTGGACCGGGTGATCCGCACCATGCGCGACACCGGCGCCGACATGCATGCCAACTACAAGGAGACCTCGCGCGGCGGCCTGGCGGTTGCCTTCGTCGAGTGCTGAACCCCCGGTAGGCGCGGGCGTGTCCCGCGGTAGCATGGCTTCACGCCTGCCGCTATCTCTGAAAGTGTAGGGTCACTGCGCGAGCAAACGTCTTACACTAACGTTTTTGCTAGCTCAGAGCGTCGCTGTGAACTTCACTGATCAAACCTTCGATACGATTCTGAACGCACTGCACGACGGTGTTTACATCACGGATGGGGTAGGAATTACCGTTAAGGTAAACAGCGCGTACGAGCGTCTGACTGGACTGCAGAGCGATCAGCTCATTGGACGCAGCATGCACGACCTGGTACGCGACGGTGTCGTTTCGCAATCCGCATCCTTACGCGTACTCCAGCAAGGCGCTCCGGTTTCCGTTATGCAGAGCCTCAGTAACGGGAAGAAGCTGCTGGTGAGCGCAACACCTATTTTCCAGGATCGTCGCATCAGCTACGTCGTCAGCGCCGTACGTGACATGACCGAGCTTCTGCGCATGAAGCATGAAAGGGATGAACTCGCTGGGCTCAAGAAGCTGCGTCAGAGCACAGCGCAGTTGAATGCTGGAAAATATGAAAAACTGGCTCAATCTTCGCTGGTCTTTGACCAGGCGCAAACAGGCCCGCTTTTCGCACAGGCACGACGTGTAGCAGGCAGTGACGTGAAGGTGCTGCTGTTAGGGGAAACCGGTGTCGGCAAAAGCCTCGTCGCTCAGTACATCCACAATGCCAGCGCTCGGGCTAAGGAACCTTTCATACCGCTCAATTGCGGAGCAATGCCAGAAAACCTGATCGAGGCGGAGTTGTTTGGCTACGCGCCAGGGGCGTTCACTGGCGCAGCGGCCAAAGGGAAGCGGGGGCTCCTAGAGCTGGCAAATCACGGAACGTTGTTCCTTGACGAAATTGGCGATCTTCCATTGTCGCTTCAGGTCAAGCTTCTGAAGGTTATCGAGGACAACCAGTTCATACCAGTGGGTGGGCTTGAATTGCGCGAAGTAGATGTCCGAATCATAAGCGCCACCCACCATGATTTGCGACAGAGGGTAGGGCAGGGGTTGTTCCGTGCTGACCTGTACTATCGACTGAACGTGGTGCCCATCCACATTCCCGCGCTTCGTGAGCGTGCCGGAGAGATCTCCACGCTGTTGGAGCATTACCTAAGGCAGTTCAACGAGCGCTATGAGCGCAACATGACGTGGGGGCTAGAGACCCTGGATCTGCTCTGCGAGTATGCATGGCCTGGAAATATTCGCGAATTGATCAACCTGGTCGAGCGTTTGGTAGTTGTCTGCGAAAGTGACACGATTGAGGCCTTGGATCTCCCTGAGGAAATTCTCAACCTTCACGATGATCGCTTGAATCAGAATCGCCTGCCGCTGCGCAAGGTTCTAGAAAATGCAGAGCGGATCGCGATTCTTTCAGCAATGCGCGTACACAAGACCACGCGCCTAGCAGCCAAAGCGCTCGGGGTAAGCCAGGCAACCATCGTCCAGAAGATGAAACGCTGGGAGAGGTCTGATTAGGTTTCTGATCGACAGCCGTTTTTCCGATTGAAATCGTGATCGCTAGCCGTGTCTGAGGCTAGCAGAAACGAGGCAAAGCCCAGCAAACACGGGCCTTTCAAGAATTTGGCACAGGTTTTGTTATCTCTTGGCTCATCTCAAATAAAAAAACGAGGACGAGCCGATGAGTGTTTCTGCCTTTCAAATCGCCAATAAACTCCTGACTGGCGCCAGCGCGGTTGAACACCTGGACGCTGAGTTGACCCGGCTGAAAGTTAATAATCCATTAATCGTGACCGATGCGATCCTGGTCAAGTCGGGCACCGTTGACCTCGCCTTGGCCCACCTGGGTGGCCGTCGGTATGGCCTCTATGACCACGTTCAACCAGAGCCTGAAATCAGTTTGGTCGAAGATTGTACCCGCGCCTTTCGCGAGGGTGGCCATGATGGGCTCATTGGGCTGGGCGGTGGAAGTGCTATCGACATCGCGAAAGGTGTCGCGGCCTTCGCAGGACATGACGGCACCCTGGCCGAGCTGTTCGGCGTCGATCAAGTAAGCCGCAAGGGACCTCCGCTGATCGCGATTCCTACTACTGCCGGCACGGGTTCGGAGGTCACTAACGTGGCGATCTTCTCCGACAAAAAAGCGCAGCTCAAGAAAGGCATTGTGAGCAACTACCTGCTGCCTGACGTTGCTCTCGTGAGTCCAGTTATGACGCGCACTTGCCCGCGTAGCGTAACCGCTGCCAGCGGTGTCGATGCGCTTGTGCATGCGATCGAAGCGTACCTTTCGATCAATCGCTCGCCGATCACCGATGCCATTGCGCTCGGCGCCATCAAGTTAATTGCCCGCGCTTTGCCTAAAGCGTATGCCAACCCCGATGATCTTGTTGCTCGGGAAGACATGGCTACGGCGAGCCTGATGGGCGGCATGGCGTTTGGAAACGCAGGCGTGGGGGCAGTACATGCGCTGGCCTATCCGCTGGGGGGGCGCTTCAACATAGCACACGGCGTTAGCAACGCTTTGCTGCTGCCCTATGTAATGCGCTGGAACAAGCTTGCCTGTACGGAGCGTCTTCGCGACGTCGCTCAGGCAATGGGCGTGAATATCGCCGGTTTAAGCGATAGTCAGGCTGCAGACGCCAGTGTCGATGCGATGGCTGAACTGTGTGCTGCCGTAGACATTCCCACCGGCCTTCGCGCTTTCAACGTTCCGCAGGACGCTTTGGCACCGATGGCCGAGGAGGCCAGCACGATTGATCGGTTGATGCGCAATAACCCCCGCAAACTCACGCCTGCAGATATCGAGGCGATCTACCGGGCTGCCTGGTAACTACCTGATAAATCGGGCAGGCTGACCATCATCACGTAAAGGGCTATTGCGATGGAAGACGTTAAATTATATGCAATGACATGTGGCTGGATCACGATGCCTTATGGTTTTTTTATGGCGGGTGAAACAGGTGATCTCGCTATTCCAGTGCCGTGCTATTTAGTCGAGCATCCTAAAGGTACTGTGTTGTTTGATACGGGCCTTGAGTTGCCTTTGCAATCGAGCGATCCAGACGTGGTCAAAAAATCACTGGGGGTTTTTGCTGATTTAACCACGGTTAATTTTGTACCGGGTGAGGATGTAGCTAAACGCTTGGAAGCGTTCGGTGTCGACCCATTGAAAATTAATTTTATCATTAACTCTCACCTGCATTTCGATCATTGTGGGGGTAATGCGTGTATCCCTAATGCACGATTGGTTATTCAAAAGCGTGAGTGGGAAGCGGCTAAGAATGAGGAAAATATTGAAAAAGAAATATATGCACCTCGCCATTATGATTTAGGTCACGACCGCCTCGAAATTGATGGCGAACATGATCTGTTTGGTGATGGTTCGGTTGTACTGATTCCTAGTTTTGGGCACACACCCGGGCACCAGTCACTGAAAGTCAATGTAGAGGGTAAAGCGGTCGTCATTACTGCAGATGCGTGCTACTTAAAGGCCTCTCTTGAAAAGATGACACTCCCCGATGCCATGGTGGTCAATGATGCTCAAGGAATGATTAATAACTTTAATTTGTTTAAGCAGCTAAAGTCCAAAGGCGCATTTGTACTCTATGGGCATGACCCAGAGCAGTCGAAATTACTGACGGATGGTTCAATTCGAAGAATCAGTTCAGCCACCCTGGCGAGTCTGTAATGAAAGGTGTGAATCATTAGAAATGATTGTTCATGCTGACGGTGCTTGAGCGTTCAAGTGAACGTAAACAATCCCTGTTTTATCACAGGGTTCAAACAAATTTTTAACGTAAAATATAATAAGGAATAAATATGAAGCCTGTAATGAAAGCATCGTTGTTTTTGGCTGCTGGGATGGCCGCCACCCACGTTTTTGCAGCGCCTGCTCAAACGCATTTGCCCGATAGCTGTGCAAAAGATGCGAAGGGGAATTATAGCCAGGCGTTTGATGTTCCCTGTCAGGCGCTGGACCGATTCTTAACCACATTCAACGCTAAAGATGAACGGGCGTGGGCCAAGACATTGAACTACCCACACGTGCGTATGTCGGGTAACCAAGTCACTGTTTGGGAAACACCTGAGGCGTATGCAAAAGACCAGAACTTGCAACAGCTTTCCAAGGCCATTGGATGGGAAAATACACGTTGGAATTACCGGTATGTTGTTCAGTCCGGCAGTGACGGGAAAGGCAATGCAAACAAGTATCATGTCGCGCTTTCGTTCACGCGTCTGGATAAAGCTGGAACACCTATTCCTGGTCATACGTTTGACTCTTTCTACATTATTACAAGTGTAGATGGCCACTGGGGCGCTCAATTCAGATCCAGCATGGCGGGTTCATTGCATGGGGCATCGGCTTATTGAAGTAGCTGTGCCGGTATAATATACCTTGGCCAAAAGTTGGAGCCTCCCGCTCCAACTTTTAATTCCACCACGTTCCAGATGATGGCGATACATTCCATCGGCCTGATTACCCTGTCGGCGATTCTCTACTCCTTCCTCGCCTGACCCACTGAGGCGCCGGGGGTGTGAGCACCGCGCCCGGCGCTGCGAATGCAAGGCCATGCACTACGCTGTAGCGGATACTTCGCAGGAGCGATGGCCATGCACACAATCGTGATTGCAGACGAGCAACCCTTGCTGCGCGCCGCCGTGCAAGCCTTGCTCGATGCCCAAGGCCACCTGGTGGTGGCGGCCCTGGACAACGGCGCCGAAGCCCTGCAGCAGGCGCTGGCCCTGGAGCCCGAGCTGCTGATCCTGGACCTTGCACTGCCCAGGCTGGGCGGGCTGGAAGTGATCCGCCGCCTGCATCAACGGCAAAGCCCCACCCGCACCCTGGTACTGACCGCGCAATGCACCGAGCACATTGCCGGCTTGTGCCTGCAGGCGGGCGCCTCGGGCTTCGTCAGCAAGCTTGAAGCGGTGGAGGAGCTCGGCGATGCCGTGCGCACCTTGCTGCGCGGCCGGGCGTGGTTCCCGGTCAGAAGCCTGGGCAGCGTTGCTGCACCGCAAGGCCTGCAGGCCGAAGACGAGCAACTGCGCAACTTGTCGCCTCGGGAGCGTACCGTGCTGCAGTACCTGGTCAATGGTCGCAGCAACAAGGACATCGCCGACGAACTGAGCCTGAGCGACCGTACGGTCAGTACCTACAAGGCGCGATTGCTGCAAAAGCTCAATGCCGGCTCGCTTGCCGAACTGCTGGAAATCGCCTGGCGCGGTGGCTTGCTCGAACGCCTGCCGGCCACCGCCGGCGCCTTGCCCGACGAAAGCCGCGACCAGTACTTTCACGCGTTGTTCGAGGCCATGCCGATGCCGGTGTGCCTGCGCGATGCCGAAGGCTACCTGCTGACCTGCAACCGGCGCTTCCTGGAAGTACTCGATACCACCCTTGAGCAAGCGGTGGGCAAGCGGGTCATCGACAGCGAACGCGTGCCCCCGCAGGAGGCCCTGCAGTTTCACCAGCAGTACCTGCAAGCGGCCGCAGCGCAGCAGCCCTACAGCCTGGAACTGGTGCTGCACGACCGGGGCCGGAAAATTGCCTTGCATCATTGGGGCGCGCCGTACCGGGATGCACAAGGGGTGCTGGTGGGCATGCTGTGCTCCTTCGTCGACATGACTGAACACGAACAGGCTTTGATCAGCCTGACCCATGCCAACGAACAGAACCTGGCGGTGAGGCGGGCGCGCCTGATGTTTCTGCACCGGGTTGGCGAGGAGTTCCGGCACATGCTGGAAATGATCGCCAGTCGCTTGCACGAGGTGGCCGCCACCTTTGAAGACAGCGCGGCCTTGCAACAGGCGCGGCAAGACACGCGGCAGATACTTGACCGCATCGGCGTACTGCTGGACCTGGCGGACCTTGAGAGTGGGACCTTGTTGCTCAGGCCGCGGGCGACCGACCTGGTGCGCCTGACCCGTGATGCACTGCAGGCGGTCACCGCCGACGGCGTCCTGAGTGCCGAGTGGCAGGCGCCGCAAGCACCGTCGCCAGCCTGGGTCGATCGTGAGCGCTACCAGCAGATTGTCGGCCTATTGCTCCGGCACTGTGGGCAGTGGGTGGCGGCGCCCTTGCAAGTAACGGCCAGCAGCGCACTGTTGGGGCATGCCGAAATGCTCTGGGAGTTGCGGATCGGTCCGCAGCCGCCCGATGCACCACTCAATGCCCCGAGCGATAGCCTGGAGCCGGCGCTGGTGTTGTGCGAGCGCCTGGCGCAATTGATGGGCGGGCAGTTGCGCTGGCACTGGCCGCCCCAGGGCGGCAACCTCCTGACCTTGCGCCTGCGCCTGCCCCAGGCCACGTCGTAGCCGCTGCCGTGAGGCTACGATTGGGCGCGAAGCGGCCACGGCTGTTGAGTGCGCGGCAGAGGCAACAGCATTGAGTCACCCTTTTCCCGGTCTGTAGTGCATCCCCTACATCACTCTCATGATCCCCTGATCCCTCGGCACTCCCCGCACGGCCAATGATTGCCTCAACCCCGCAGCCGCTTCGCTGCGTAGATTGAGGAGACTGGTCCATGAAACGATCCACCCGACTCAGCAGCCCCCAGCGCCTGGCGTTGACGCCATTGTTCCTGGCCATTGCCCTGGCAGCAGGCGATGCCATGGCCCCCCATGAACTGTTCGCCGATGAGCTGCCCCAGGGTGGCCAGGTAATTTCGGGCCAAGGCTCCATCAACCAGAGCGGGTCCACCCTGCAGATCGACACCAGTACCCCGCGCACCGGGATCAACTGGCAGAAGTTCAGCATCGGCCCTGACAACAAGGTGCATATCCAGCAGCCCGACGGCACCTCGGTGACCCTGAACCGGGTCATCGGCAGCGACCCGTCGAAGATCATGGGCGTGCTCACCTCCAACGGTCAGGTGTTGCTGCTCAACCCCAACGGCATCTGGTTTGGCCCCAATTCTCGGGTATCGACCAGTGCCTTGCTGGCCAGTGCTGGAGTCATCACCGATGAGCAGGCACGTGAGTTTGCCAACGGCGGCAAGCTGGACATTCAGCTCAAAGGCCTGGTGCGCAACGACGGCAAGATCAGCGTGTTCGACAACGGTACCGTGGCGCTGCTCGGGGCCCAGGTCGAGAACGCCGGTGTCATCCAGGCGCGCAAAGGCCAGGTCAACCTCGCCACGGGCCCCAAGGCCACCCTCGACTTTCATGGCGATGGCCTGATCAGCCTGGCCGTTGACGGCTCCCCGGCCGAGGCCAATAGCGTCGATCCCAGCCTCAAGGGCGGTGTCAGCAACAGCGGACAGATCGAGGTCGGGGAAGGCGTGGTAGCCATGAGTGCCCAACGCGCCGCCAAGCACCTGGATTCGGTGATCAGTGTCGGTGGCGCCGTGATTGCCGACTCGGTCAGCAACCAGGGCGGTACCATCGTGCTGGGCAACGCCGAGCAGACTCAGGTCAGCGGTAATCTGTCGGCCAAGGGCCGTGACGGTGGCCAGATCAGTGTGCTGGGTGATCGGGTGACCCTGGCCAGCGGTGCCCAGGTCGATGTATCCGGCAGCGCTGGCAACGGCGGCACTGCCCTGATCGGTGGCAGCTTCCAGGGCAAAGGCCCCGAGCAGGCTGCCCAGGCTACCCGGGTCGAGAAGGGTGCCCAGCTCAAGGCCGACGGCGCCCGCGAAGGTGGCAAGGTCGTGGTGTGGTCTTCAGGCAGCACCGAGTTTGCCGGCAAGGCCAGTGCCAAGGGCGGCATCAAGGGGGGCGTGGTGGAAACCTCGGGCAAGCGCCTGAGTGTCACTCGCGACGCCGCGGTGGATGCCTCCGGTGGCGCTCAATCGGGCCTGTGGCTGCTGGACCCGGACCGCATCGACATCGTCGAGGTGCCCACCGGTGACAACGTCAGCAACGCCGTGATCGCCAACAGCCTGGCCAACAACGATGTACGTATCGAGGCCCGTGAGCGCATCAACGTCAACGCCCCGATCGTTGCGCCGGTAGTGGGTAGCGGCAAGACCCTTGCACTGATTGCCAGTGGCACCGTGGGCAGCGTCACCGACTACGACAGCCAGGGCAGCGGCACTGCGCTGGACAAGGCCAAGCGCAATGACAGCGGTTCGGTTCATATCAACGCGCCGATCCTGCTCAAGGATGGCAACCTGTACGTCGCTGCCACCGGCGATGTACGCCTGAACGACCTCTCGACCCCGGCCGACAGTGGCGCTGCTGCCTACGGCAAGCGCGCGATCATCGATGTCGGCAACGGCACCATCTGGATCAAGACCGCCAACACCGCCTCGGTGATCCAGGATGCCAACACGGCGCTGATCGGTTCCAAAGTGGCCGTGCAGGGCGCCAGCGTCCTGCTCGACAGCTCCCTGAACCACGCCGGCATCCTGGCCGGCCAGGCCAGCAACGGGGTGTTCCATTTCAACCAGACCAACGCCAGCGGCGCGACCACCACCGGTACCGTGGTGGCGCCTTATTCGGGTGAAAGCATGAGTGGCGTCAGCGCCCAGCAGATCAAGTACGTGGGCTATCAAGACGTCACGGCATCGCCCGCGTCCGGGGTGGACTCTCCAGTCAACGTGACCCTGGAGCAGGGTGGTCAGCGCTTCGATTACCTGGTGTTCGAAGCTGCCGGTTTCGTCGATAGAAACGGCCAGCCCATCGACCCCAACATCCTCATGAACTACCTGGACAGCTCCGACTACCTGGTCAACGGCCTGAGCTTCACCGACAGCCACGGCGACCACTGGAAACTGATGCCCGATACCGGCAAGACTTCGCTGACCCGGGTCGAGAAAAACGGCGTCGAGGTGGGCGACTTGCCGGTCGGCTTTGCCCTGGACGCCTACAAGGGCGTAGTGATGGTCGCCAAGGACCCTCGCAATGGCACCGACGCAGGCTGGGGCGTGGACGACTACGCCATCGGCGGCGCCATGAACCAGGGCGAGATCCAGCACAACAGCCAGGACGGCACCTCCGAGCAATTGCTGGTGGCTCTGGGCGACAAGGTCACGCGCGTGGACGGCGTGCTGGCCTGGCTGATGAACGACCAGGCCTGGGCACAGCCCAAGGATGGCAAGGCGCCTTCCGGGCCGCTGCTGGAGCGGGCGCGGGTGCATTTCCTGGAAACCCAGGACGCCAGTGCCGATGCCGTCAAACTCAACGCCAACCAGGCCAAGCTGGCCGTGCAGATCGACGACGCCAGCCGCCAGTATGGTGATGCCAATCCCACCTTCAGCCATGGACCCCTGGTGCTGGCCAACCCGGCCGACAGCAACACCCAGGCCGTGCAGGCACTCGATCAGTATGTGGGAGAGCAACTGGGCGACCCACGCTTTGCGCTCGGCCTGACCCCACAGACCAACGCTACCCAGCGCTCCGATGTTGGCCGCTATGCCATCAGCGGTACTGCCAGCACCGGTGACTTCGTCAACCAGCGCTACCAGACCCAAGTGCGCGACGGTGTACTGAGCATCACTCCGGCCCCCCTGACCGTTACCGCCCGTGACCAGAGCAAGGTCTATGGCGACAGCGACCCGCACCTGGGTTACGACATGAGCGGACAGAAGTTTGACGAAACCCCGGATCAACTGCTCAACGGTGGTGCTCTGGCACGCGCCGGTGCCGGCACCCGCGCCGGCGAAAACGTCGGCCAGTACCAGATCGGCCAAGGCGAATTGCGCAGTACCAGCGGCAACTACAGCCTGACCTTCAAGGACGGCGTGCTGACCATTACCCCGGCGCCCCTGGTGATCCGTGCCGATGACAAGACCAAGGTCCAGGGCCAGGCCGATCCTGCGCTGACCCACAGTGTCGAAGGCCTCAAGTACAACGACTCGGTCGCGGTGGGCCTCAAGCGTGATCCGGGTGAAGCCGTGGGGCCTTATGCCATTCGCCAGAACGGTATCGATGCCGGTGCCAACTACCAGGTGACCTTCTATGACGGCACCTTGACCATTACCGGGCCCATGGTGCCGCCCGATGTACCTGTTGATGTACCGGGTGACGTGCCGGGTGACGTACCCGCACCGGCCAACCTGCCTGATCCTAGCGACTCGGCAGCACCGCCAACACCGCCCCAGCCCCGGGCAGAGGGCGTTGCAATCAGCGCCCAGGCACCGGGCAGCGAACGCTGCACCGCCCTGGAGTCCCCGTCGGCGGTGGTTGCGAACTACTCGGTAACCCCGGCGGTTGCCCGCACTTACGACGTTCAGCTGGTGTGCAAGCCTCGCGCCTACGGCGACAAGCAGGACCGCCTGCCAGACGTCTCCGACGTGCTGACGTATGCCAACGGCTTACTCAAAGACGGCAAATTCCAGATCCCTGACTGGAACCGCAGTGTGATCCCCCGTCACCTGGAACAGCCTCAAAAAGGAGGCAAGTAATCATGAACACTTTCGCGCAAAAATCGGCCCTGGCCCTGTGCATTGCCGTCGCCCTGGCGGTTCAACCGGTACTGGCAGCGCCACTGAGCGGCCTGGACCCAGGTCGTGTGGAAACCCCCGGTCCCGACGGTCGGCGCAGTCCGGCGGTGCAGATGCCAGGCAGCCTGGAGCTGTCGCCTACCCGGGTGTCGCCGCAGACGCCCGAGGTGCAGGCTCCTGCCCAACCACGACCATTGACCGCCAGCAGCACTCGCTTTGAAGTCCGCAAGGTGATGCTCGAAGGTGCCGATCACTACCCTCAAGGTACCTTTGCCAGCGTACTCAAGGGGCTCGAAGGTCGCCAGGTAACGCTCGGCGAGGTGAACGCCGTGACCGACCAGATCACCCAGCGCTACCGCGACGACGGCTTTTTACTGGTGCGCACCTTCGTCCCTGCGCAAAAGGTCGACAAGGGCCTGTTACGCCTGCAGGTGGTCGAAGGCAAGGTCAACCAGGTCAAGATCAGCGGGCCCAGCAACAAGGCCGTGGAACGCTATGCTGCGAACATTCGCAACGAAGCGCCACTGACCGGCAAGACCCTGGAACGCAACCTGTTGCTGATGAACGACCTCTCGGGCCTGGACAGCCGGGCGGTGCTGTCACCTTCGAGCGTGGGGCAGGGGACCGACCTGGACGTTGCCAACGAGTTGCGCCGCTGGGAAGGCTTCATCGGCTTCGATAACCGCGACAGTCGCTACTTCGGGCCCTGGCAGGTGTATGGCGGGATCGGCGTGAACGATCCGCTGGGCCTGGGCGATCACCTGTCGCTGCGCCTTGGACGTTCGGTCGAAGGCGACAAGATGGCCTTCTACGAAGGCCAGTACGAACTGCCGCTGGGCAGTCAGGGCACGGTGCTGAGCGTGCTCGCCCAGCACAACGATGGCAACGCCGACACCTTCGACTTCCTCAATGCCAACAGCAGTGGCGATACCCTGGCCGTGCGCATCGCCCACCCCTGGATTCGTAGCCGTGCCGAAACCTTCAAGACGTCCGCGGCGTTCACCTGGTTCAACGGCAAGGCCGAGTACCTGGACGACCCCGACCAGGCGCCGTCCAGCGATGACCGCATTCGTGCCCTGCGCCTGGGCGCCAGCTGGGATTTCACCGACCAGTACGGTGGCCGCAACCTGCTCAAGGCCGAAGTGAGCAAGGGCCTGGACGTGCTTGGCGCCAGTGACGAAGGTCGCGCCAACCCTTCGCGTGAGGGCGGCCAGACCGACTTCACCAAGCTGCAATACGACGCCCAGCGCATCCAGGACTTGAGCAAGGTGCTCGAAGGGCTGAACCTGTACCTGGCCCTTACAGGGCAGACGGCCTTCGGCAATGCGCTGTTGTCACCCGAGCAGTTCGGTGTGGGCGGCAGCCAGTTCGGCCGCGGCTACGACCCTTCGGAAGTCGCTGCTGACAACGGTATCGCGGGCAAGGTCGAACTGCAGTACAACACCGCCCACCAGGTCAAGGACTACCGCGTGCCCACGCAATACTACGGTTTCTGGGACGTGGGCAAGGTGTGGAACAACAGCCCTGACTATTTCGGCTCACAGAGCCTGTCGTCGGCAGGTTTCGGCGCCCACTTCCAGGTTGCCAAGGACATGTACCTGTCGCCTGAACTGGCGTTCCCGCTGACTCGCTCGGTGTCGGCCGAAGCGTTGGAGGATCACAACGGCAAGGAGCCGCGGCTGTACTTCAACTTCCTCAAGCTGTTCTAACCACAGGACGCTGCAGATCGTGATTGTGACTTCACAGACAGAGGGCCTGACGCTAGTGTTAAGACACTCGCGCCAGGCCCTTCTGGTTTGGCCATTGCCAAGGAAGTCCCCCGTAAATGACCGATTCGACCGTGCATGCCGAACTGGGAGAGATTCCCTACACCGTCAACCTGTCCGCCGGCGTGAACCAGTGGCTGGCCGATGAGAACGAGGCGCTTGGAGGCCACGACAGTGGCCCGAACCCTCACCAATTGTTGCTCTCGGCTTTGGGTGCGTGTACCGCGATTACCCTGTCGATGTATGCCCGCCGCAAGGAGTGGCCGCTGCAGCACGTGCATGTGCAGTTGGACATCATCAAGGAAGAGAAGAGCGCACCCATGCGCACCGAGATCAAGCGTGTAATCGAGCTGCACGGTGATCTCGATGCTGCCCAGCGCGAGCGACTGCTGGGCGTGGCCAATGCCTGCCCGGTACACAAACTGCTCAGTGGCAGCATTGTCATTGACAGCCAGTTGAGCGATTAATGCGCCCCGCGCTTGAACGGTGGGAGCGGGGCTTGCTGGCAATCGGCCGCGCCCCTTGATCGGCTAGCTGCACCGGCCCATCGCCGCCAAGCCAGCGCCCACAAGGCATGCAAAACGCCCGGTGTTGGGCACCGGGCGTTTGGTCAACGAGGGTGTGGCTTACTGGCTTTTGGCAACCTGCTCGACTTTCTGCATGCGGTTGGTGTCCATCAATACCAGGCCGAAGGCCATGCCATACATCAAGCGGCCCTGGGCATCGACTTTGATCGGTGCATACATGCCGTTGAACACCGGGTCGCTACCCGTGGCAATTTCCAGCACGGTCTTGCCGGTGTCCAGGTCCATGCCGATGTGGTAACCCTCACCCTGGCGCGCGGTGTACACGCCGTTGATCAAGGCCATGCGGCTGCCACCGCTGATCATTGGCACCACTGAGACCGAACCGACGTCGGTGCGGGTCCACAGGGTGGTCCATTGGTCCTTGGCGCTGTCCCACTTGAGCATTGCCACGCCCTTGGCCGCCGGGCGGGTCATGCCGTTGAGCATGGTGACGTAGTAGCCCGATTTGGCCAGCGCCGGTTTGTCTTGTGCCGGAATGTTGTTGACCACAAAGGCATGGCCGTCATACACCGCCACCGATTGCTCCGACTGCACGGTCGGGATCGCGTCACCCAGGTCAACCTGGCGCTGGTCGGCAACCCGTGGCGACAGGGTGCCCGGCTTCTGTTTCCAGCCCGCCGGAATCTTGTCGCGCCACATGGCGACCAGGTTCATCTTTTTCGAACCGTCGGTGAACACCACCAGTTGGTCTTCGTCCGGGCCATAGCCCATCAGGGTAGGGGTGGAGCCGGTGCCATCGCCGATTTTGACTGCAGTGAAGCGCGGGCCGCGCTCGTAGGGGGCTTTCCAGGCACCACTGGCTTCGTCGGCGTGGAGCTTGCCGTTCTTGTCGACCACCAGGCGATACATGTTCTGGTTGGAGGCCACATATACCGCGCCTCCATCCACTTCAGGGCCGGTGGCGAAGGAGTTGAGGAACACCTCGTCATTACCTTCGATGCGGTAGGTGTCGATCAGCTTGAGCGTGGTGCGGTCCAGGGTCGCCACGGTGCCACCCATGGTGTTGACCACCAGGTAGCCGTTGAGGGTCATGCCCATGCCAAAGGCAGTGTCCATCGGGATGCCGACGCTGCGCTTGGTCTTTTCGTTGTCGAACAGTGCGTCGGGCAGTTGCACTTCGTGGGTCAGTTTCATGCCCGAGGCAGGGTCTTTGGCGTCATTCTGGTCGATGCGGAACACCCGGCGGGCACTGGCGCCGATGAAGGCGTTGTCACGGGTCAGCAGCGAGTAGATGGCGCCGCCCAGCAATTGGTCGGTGGTGGCCGTCAGCATGCGGTTGGGCTGCGACTGCATGTAGTCGAGCAGGCCTTTCTCATCCTTGGCGTCGAGGAACTTACGGGCCTGGGCGGCTTGCTCCAGGCGTTTCTCGGTGGACACCGGCGTGTAGTTGGGTAGTTTGACCGGCAGGTCGACGCGGGCGATTTCCTTGAAGTTGAAGTCGTCGTCGATCTTCAGTTTGCGCAAGGAGAACCCGGCCCAGTACCAGTAGATATCCGTGCCACCGACCTTGTCGGTGTACTGCATCAGGCTGCCCGATTCGTTCGGGACCACGCGGTAGGCTTGCGGGGTCATCTTGTATGAACCACGCGCCACGCTGATCGAGGTGCTGTCCGAAGCGCCGTCGTTCCAATGGGTCTGGTTGTTGTAGGACTGGGCCAGGTACGGGTTGGGTGGCGCTACCTGGGTTTGTGCGGTAGCCACCGCCGGTGCGGCGAGGCAGCAGGTTGCCCACAGGGCCCAGTGGGGAGGTAACTCGAACATACGCTCATTCCTTCCTTTTGTTGTTATTGCCAGCGATTGCGGGCCCAGAGTAGCCCGCTGCTCCGGCGGCCATAGCCACCCGTGGCGGGGGGCAGGATTACATCGCCATCCTCTGCTAGCGTTCCCCCCAATAACAACAAGGACACCCCTAAGGAGAGCACATGCTGCAAGGTATCAATGTTGTCGAGATCTGCGGAATCGGCCCAGGGCCGTTCTGCGCCATGCACCTGGCGGACCTGGGGGCTGATGTGATTGCCGTGGAGCGTGGCACGTCCACTTCGATCACCGGTGAGGCCAATGCCGCCACCAACCCGCTCAACCGTGGCAAGCGCTCGGTGGTGGCCGACCTCAAGACCGCCGAAGGTCGCGAGCTGGTGCTCAAACTGATTGAAAGTGCCGATGTCCTGATCGAGGGCATGCGCCCCGGTGTCATGGAACGCCTGGGCCTGGGCCCGGAGCAGTGCCAGGCGCGCAACCCCAGGCTGGTGTACGGGCGCATGACGGGCTGGGGCCAGCACGGACCGATGGCCAACGCCGCCGGCCATGACAACAACTACATCGCCTTGTCGGGCGCGCTGTACCACAGCGGTACCGCAGGTGAAGCACCCTCGTCGCCGATCACCCTGATCGGTGATATCGGCGGCGGTGCGTTGTACCTGGCCATCGGAGTACTGGCCGGGGTGCTCAAGGCGCGCCAGACCGGGCAGGGCAGCGTGGTGGATGCCGCCATCGTCGATGGCTCGGCACACATGATGCAACTGATGATGTCGCTGGGCAGCAGGGGCCTGCTCAACGAACAACGTGGCAAGAGCGTCCACGACGGCTCGCACTTCTATGCCACCTACCGCTGCGCCGATGACCGTTATGTCGCCCTGGGTTCGATGGAACCGCAGTTCTACGCCTTGCTGCTGAACAAGCTCGGCCTGCAGGACGATCCCCGTTTTGCCCGCCAATGGGACGCCAGGCAATGGCCTGCGATGCGTGAAGCCTTTGCAACGCTGTTTGCCAGCCAGCCGCGCGAGCATTGGTGCGATCTGCTGGAAGGCACCGATGCCTGTTTTGCCCCGGTGCTCAGCCCCCGTGAAGCTTCGCAGCACCCGCACATGGTCGAGCGCGACGTGTATTTCGAGCGCGACGGCCTGCTGCAGGCGCACCCGGCCCCGCGCTTTGACGGGCAGGTGGTCACCCCTGGACCGATTCCCACCCGTGGCGCTCATACCGAACAGGTACTGGGTGCCCTCGAAGCCGGCGATCTCGCCGGGCTCTGGGGCCGTTGAGCCGTTTGAGCCTGAAAACAACAACGCAACAGCAACACGCAATGAACATGCTTGAAGGCAACGTCGCACGGGTGACCGGCTCCGGTCGTGGTATCGGACGCGCAGTGGCGCTGCCACTGGCAAGTGGTGAAGCGGTGGCCTGCGCAGGCAGCGTCACCGGCCGGGACTTCGCCGAGCGCCTGGTCAAGGCCGCGATGGACCACTACGGCGCCATCGACTTCTCCGCTGGGCGGTCCTGGCCATGCGCGCGAAGCAGCGGGTGCGGTCGTGTTGCTGTGCCTGCCACAGGCCGATTACTTGTCTAGGCAAACGCTGTACTGCGGCGGCGGGCCTGGTCCGGCGTGCTGACGACCGTTCATCCCTCGTGCGGCACTTGGCCGGCGCGGCATTCTCCAACGGGAAACACCGTAGAGGAATGCCGTCATGCCCAGGGGAAGCAAAGCCAAGTACACCGACAAACAGAAGCGCAAGGCCGAACACATCGAGCAGCGCTACGAAAACAAGGGCGTGTCCAGAGACGAAGCCGAAGCCCGTGCCTGGGCGACGGTGAACAAGCAGTCGGGTGGGGGTGAAAAGGCCGGCGGTTCGGGCCAGAGCACGTCGACAAGCGAGAAGAAGACGGCCCGCTCCGATTCAGCCAAGCGTGCTGCCAAGACCCGTGAAGGGCACGCGCGCAGCTCCACCGCCTCGCTCGACAGCCAGACCAAGCAAAGCCTGATGAAGGAGGCCCGCAGCAAGGACATCCGCGGGCGCTCGACCATGACCAAGGCCGAACTGATCAAGGCCCTGCACGCGCATCATTAGGTGTGTGCAGGGCCTTGAATTTTCAGCGGGGGCAGTAGGGACGATCCAGGCCAGGTTCAAACGTTGGCGCGGCACCCCAGCCAGCGCTTGGACTGCAACGCGGCCTGAGTCATGCAGGCGCCGAACACGGCCAGTGCCATGTCTTTTTGCGCGTCCCAGGGGTCTTTCTGGGTCGCCAGGAAAGCCTTGGCCTGGTCCTCTCCCAAGTACTGGCCGCCAACCCATTCGATCAATTCGTACATCGCCGAAGTGCTCAGTACGACGTTGAGTGCAAGGAGGGCCAGCCACATTCCCCGTAAGGGGGTGCAGCGTTGCAGCACTTCGCGCAGGGGCAGGCAGAACAGCACGCCATAACTCAGATGCACCAGACGGTCGTACTGGTTGCGGTCCCAGCCCAGGGCGTTGTTCAGTGAGCGGTCGGCAAGCGCTTGGGCCCATGCCTCGTAGGGCACCTTGGCATAGGTGTAGTGGGCGCCGAGTTCATGGATAGCCAACAGGGCAAGGATCGCCCCATATGCGCTGGCCGACAGGCGCAGATAACGCCAACCCACTACCAGGCCTACCAGCAATATTGCCGGCAGGGCGTTTTCGAGCAGCCAGTCTACCCGGCTATGGGGCTCGATGCCGGAGGCCGCCAGCATGGCCACTGCTATCGCCAGCATGAGTGCAGCTTGCCTGGCGGTCGCTTGCGATAAAGAAATGGGCATTATGGTGTTCCCGCGTAAAGCCCGACGCTCAGGGGATCAGTACCGGTAGTTCGCGACGCACCAGTTTGCCCGCACGCAGCGTCAGGGGGATGCCGTTGAGCGACTTTTTGCGCACCCAGCGGCATTGGCTGATCTCTCTGGCGGGGATGGCTTTGGTCTGGTCGTCTACCTGCAGACAGAAGATGTAGTGCAGGGTGTCGCCGATGGCAATCTCGCAGAGTTGGAGCATTTTCTCGGCTTGCAGTCGTGTTTCTTCCTCAAGCTCGCGCAGCGCTGCCTGCAAGGGGGTTTCACCCGCTTCGATGGCCCCGCCGGGCAAGTTCCATTTGGCATGGCGTTTCTTGACGAGCAATACCTTGCCACTGCGCAGGCAGACGATCGTGGCTCTGGCTCTGGTTGGCATCGTGGGGGCCTTTTATTTGACTGCTTACTGCAACCGACATTCAGCGTCGGTAGTGGTTCGATCTATACAAGGGCGGTCGACTGTATGGCGACTGCTGCGCAGCCGATCGCAGCCTCGTGCCTGCGCACCATCGATACCAGCCGTGGCCCCACGTCCTTGATCAGTTGTCCCTCGCTGAGCATGAACGAGGGAATGCCGCAGTTGAACACCAGGATCTCGCCGTCGCCCATAGCCCGCATGGGCACGGCCACGGCGTGGATTTCCTTGCGCAGGTCGCCGTACGACACGCAAAACCCCCGCGCCTGAAATTCCTGGATGCTTTCTTCGATCCGGGGGTAAAACACATTCCAGTCTTCAGGCGTCCTGACCTTGATCTCGTTGAGCAGCGCCGTGCGCTCGTCACGCCCGGAGGCGGCGATGCTCCCCGGCCCATCGCCGTGGGTACGATGGGATAACTCAGGCCGACGTCCGGCGGATGGCTCATGGGCGCGGCACTGCGGCTGCTCTCCAGGTACACGACGCTCAAGCGGTCGTGCATGCCCAGTGACACCGAGCCGCGAATATAGTCGGCCAGCTCTTTTATGAACGGCCGCGCAATCTGGCGGATGTTAAGGCTGGCCAGCAACGGGTAGCCCAGGGCGAGCACCGCCGAGCCGAGCTGGTACTTTGGTTTTTGGCGCAACGGCAGTGACATTGACCGCTTGTGTCACTGCCGTGCTGTCGATCTTCCTCTGAATTACGACCGCTTCGCGGTCGATCGCAGGCTATCGCCAGCGGCTACAGGACCAGGCAGGAGCGCTAGTTACGTCGTGCCGTACGTCTGGCCACCCCGGCAACACTCACCGGGGTGAGTGGACGCCCGACAACTGCCTGGGCCTCTGGCACCAGGCTGTGAACCCCCGGAATGGACAGGTGTTCGCCCACTTCCAGCGCGCACATCAGCACGAACCCGACAACAACGAGGCCACCGGACTTCAACAGCAGGTTCATTTGGCTTTACCTCGTACAAAGTTGAGCGGCAAGTCCTCGGCATTGGGCAAGTCCTTGAGTTCTATTTTCTTGGCCTGGGTAGGATTGCTGAAGACAAAGTCATCCGCCTTTGCACCTTCACCACTTTTCCAGTCGCTGAGCTGAATGCTGTATTGCGGTTCGCCGGCAATCTGCTTGGAGGTGATGACATAGCGGCAGGGATAGGGCCGCTCGCCCTGGGCGATCCATATCTGCCAATCGACTTCTTTTTTCCGGAAGGCCAGGTGATCGCACTCGACTCCGCCAATCACCCCGCTGCCCAGGTCTTTGATGTCGGTGACGCCTTCCATCAGCTTCGCCTGGGGATCGGACATGAACAGGTCAGCCCCCGGAAGCGGGCGGTCGTACTTGTCGCGGAGCACATCGAGCAAATGGTCGAGGCTGCCCGGAACGTCGAGCTGCGAGTAGATGTTCTTGCCCTTGCCGACCAGGGTCAGCGTCTTGCCATCGAATAGCATCTCGATGTCGGCAAAGCCGCTGGAGCGGGTGCTGCGTATTTTGTCGGGACGGTTGATGACAACCGTCCCGGAACCGGCCAACGCCAGTCGTTGATGATCCTCGGTGACAACTTCAAGAATGGTGTCGTAGTTGAACGACAGACTGTTCTGCGCCGACATATAGTCGGACATGTTCTTGATCAGATTTTTTGCATAGGCCTCATCGGCCTGGAGGGCGGTTGACCCTACGCATCCGATGATTGTGACAAGGCCCACTTCGGTCAGGCGGGTTACAGAGGAGCCGATCCACTTTTTCGCGATCTTTTCCATAGGAGTCACCGCTGCAAGAATGCCGGGTTGGCAATGCGGACCTTTAAATTTAGTCGTACAACCTCTGGTGCGTCGTCCATTTACTGACCACTTATCCGAAGCTGCCCGCACAGCAGTCGTGGCACGGCTTCACTCCCGGCGCTGCGCCTTGCGTTGCCGGACGTTCTTCGGGTCATGCAGTTGCATGACCCAGGCCAGGCTCCTGGCTTCTTCATCTTCCTGGGCGGCAAGCAACGCGGCGCGGCCGTCCGTGGCTGCGCGGTTGCGGGCCCAGGTGCCGCCGCAGGCCTGCACAACCGTGTGCCAGATCACTCGAATTCGTGCGCCCATGATGGCTCTCCTCGACTGTGGCGTGATGGACACCATGGTCGAGGGAGGCACGGTTCTGCGGTATCGGGGAGGCACGAAAGGTGTGTAGTGGGCGCACTACAACCGTTGCGAATATCTGCGCGACTGGCGCGAAATGATAAAAATCTGGCAGTAAATGCCAAGAACCAATAAGCGGCCTATCCAAGACTGGCACCCAATGCCAACACCTTTCCACCTAGCGCCAGGGCAACGTCGGTGCAGTGAGCCAGGTGCTGTTTTCTTGACAACCGATGGAGCGCACACAATGAGCCATCCTGTTATGCCGGTCGGTGCCCAGGGCCAAACCCCTGAGGTGCCGCGTTCAGTGTTCATCACCGGTGCCAACGGCTTTATCGGCCAGGCGCTGGTGCGCCGTTACAAGGCGCTCGGCGCAGAGGTGCGCGGCATGGACCTGCGCGCCGACGACAGCAATGCCATCGTCGCCGGCAACTTGACCCAGCCGCAGCAATGGGCAGAACACGCACGCGGCTGCGAGCTGTTCATCAACACGGCGGCGGTGGTTTCTCTGGCCGCGCCCTGGCGCCTGTACCGGGAGGTCTCGGTGCGTGGCGTACGCAATTGTCTGGATGTCGCCATCAGCGCGGGCGCCCAGCGCTTCGTGCAGTTTTCCTCGATTGCCGCGCTGGGTTGGGAATACCCCGATCAAGCGGACGAGCGTTGCGACGTGGTTATTGGCGATCACTATCGCTATGGCGTGGCCAAAGGGGCCAGCGAGCACCTGGTGCTGGCGGCCCACGCTGCGGGTGAAATCGACTGCACCGTGGTGCGTCCAGGGGATGTCTACGGCCCCGGCTCGCGTGCGTGGCTCAGCGAGCCCCTGAAGATGGCCCAGGCCGGGGCGCTGATCTTGCCCAATCGGGGGGAAGGGCGCTGGACGCCGGTGTACATCGACGATCTGCTCGACGGGGTGATGCTTGCTGCAGGCCTGGCGCAGGCGCGCGGGCAGATCTTTCACATCAGCGCCAGCGAATCGGTGAGCTGCAAGGCGTTTTTCAGCCATCACTGGCGCTGGGCAGGGCGCTCCGGCGCGCCGCGCAGCTTGCCACTGTGGTTGGCCGTGGCGCTGACCCGTGGCCTCTGGAATTTCAACCGACTGATCAAGCGCGCCGACGAGATCACGCCCGACGCCATGTACATGTTCTCGCGCACGGGGGGTATTTCTATCGACAAGGCCCGGCGCCTGCTTGGCTATGCGCCCAAGGTCAGCCTGGAAGAAGGCCTGCGCCGATCCGAAGCCTGGCTGCGGGAGAGCGGCCAGCTGAGTTGACGGCAACTGCTGCGCAGTCGATTGCAGCCTCGTTTCCTCGGCAGCGGCTACAGGGCTTGTAGCCGCTGGCGATAGCCTGCGATTGGCCGCGCAGCGGTCGCAGCGGTTCTTATGGATCCATTAGCGTCACGTGCAGCGAGGCACGCCTCAGCGTTCTCGGGCGATAATCGAACAGAATTATTTACTTTAACAACACGATATAAGAATCTGATATATATCATTTAAATAAAATCAATCTTATGTGATGAGGCAGTTTAAACCGTCAATAGTACTGGCGTTTCATGATTCGCCCTGTTGTCTATGGATCCATTATCTGATTGATTAGCCCCTGGCAACGGCGGGAGCCCTCTCGACCGTAGGCGATAACAATTACAAAAAGGGTTCAGTCATGAATGGCTTACCAAGGGTGCGTAACTGCCAGGGTTCGCGCCGCTCGCTTTGTGTGTGCACACGTCTATCTGTGATTTCGCCGCTGGTCGCTGCCGGCCTGCAGGTGAGCCCATGAGCCTTGATCTCAAGCACCGCGTCGACCATGGCCCGATGGGCAGCTTCCAGTGCCTGGCCATCGGTATCTGCATTTTCCTGAACATGATCGACGGCTTCGATGTGCTGGTGATGGCCTTCACCGCCGCCTCGGTTTCTGCCGAGTGGGGCCTGAGCGGGGCGCAAATCGGGCTGCTGCTCAGCGCCGGGTTGTTCGGCATGGCGGCCGGCTCGTTGTTTATCGCACCCTGGGCCGATCGCGTGGGGCGACGCCCGCTTATTCTGTTCTGCCTGGCGCTGTCGGGGGTCGGCATGCTGCTCTCGGCACTGAGCCAGAGCCCGCTGCAACTGGCCCTGTTGCGCGGGCTCACCGGGCTCGGGATCGGCGGCATCCTTGCCAGCAGCAACGTGATTGCCAGTGAATATGCCAGCAAGCGCTGGCGTAGTCTGGCGGTCAGCCTGCAGTCCACCGGCTATGCCCTCGGTGCAACCCTGGGCGGCCTGTTGGCGGTGTGGCTGCTGGGGCAGTGGGGCTGGCGCTCGGTGTTCCTGTTTGGCGGCCTTGCCACTTTGCTGGTGATTCCCCTGGTGCTGCTGTGGCTGCCCGAATCCCTGGACTTCTTGCTGGCACGCCGCCCGGACAATGCGCTGGCGCGGGTCAATCGCCTGGCGCTGCGGCTGGGGCAGCCGGCACTGGCGCAGTTGCCAGCGCCGCAGGTTCATGAGGCCGATACCGCCACCGGGTTCCGGCAGTTGCTGACCCCCACCATGCGCCGTACCACCTTGTTGATCTGGCTGTTGTTCTTCCTGGTGATGTTCGGCTTCTACTTCGTCATGAGTTGGACACCCAAGCTGCTGGTGGCCGCAGGTTTGTCGGCCGAGCAAGGTATTACCGGCGGGGTGTTGCTCAGTGTCGGCGGAATCGTCGGCGCGGCGCTGATCGGCGGGCTTTCCTCGCGCTGGCCGCTGGGGCGGGTGCTGGCGTTGTTCATGTTGATCACGGCCGGGCTGCTGGTGCTGTTTGTCGGCAGTGGTTCATCGGCCAGCACAGCGCTGGGGCTTGGCGTGTTGATCGGGCTGTTCTCCAACGGCTGCGTGGCCGGGCTCTATGCGTTGTCGCCGGTGGTCTACGACGCCTCGGTGCGCGCCACCGGGGTGGGCTGGGGCATCGGCATCGGCCGGATTGGCGCGATCCTGTCGCCGACCGTGGCCGGTGTGCTGCTCGATGGCGGCTGGCAACCGCTGCACCTGTATGGCGTGTTTGCCAGTGTCTTTGTGCTGGCTGCCGGTTGCCTGCTGTTGCTCAAGCCGTCTCACACACCGGCGCAGCCGATGATGGCCGGTGCCTAGGCCTGGCCGTCGATGATCGCCTCGGCGACGGTTGCGCAGAACCATTGCAGTGCGGCGGAGCTGTCGCTGTTGGGGTGCCAGTTGAGTGACACGTTGAACTCGGCCACCTGGAACGGCAGCTCGAGCATCTTCAAGCCGCCTTCCTGAACGAACAACCGGGCGATCTGCGCCGGTAGCACCGCAAGCAGGTCGGTGCCGGGGATGATCTTGGGCAGCACCGAAAAGTGCGGTACCTGCAGGCTGATCCGGCGCTGCACGCTCATGGCGTTCAGCACATCCTCGACGCTGCCGTGGCCGGTGGTACGGGTCACGGTGATGTGACGCTCGGCAATGAACTGCTCAAGGCTCAGGGCCTGGTCGATGCGTGGATGGTCGAGGCTCAACAGGCACACGTAGCGCTCACGCATCAGTACCTGGCTGCGGGTACCGGCAACGGGCGGGCGGCAGATGGCGGCGTCGATCTTGCCGCTGGCCAGCCACTCGCCGACCTGGTCCACCTGCAGGGGCAGCACTTCGACTTCAGCGTGGGGCGCCTCGCGGTTGAGGCGCGCCAGGATCAACGGCAAGAAGCCCATTTCGCCAAGGTCGGAAAGGGCGATGCGAAACCTGCGCTCGGTGCTGCCAGGGTCGAACTGGCGTGTGCTCTGCACTGCGCCTTCGATGCGGGTCAGCGAGTCGCGCAAGGTAGCGTACAGCTGTTCGGCGACAAAGGTCGGTTGGATACCGTCGCGGGTGCGGCTGAACAGGGGGTCGTCAAACAGTTCGCGCAGGCGCGCCAGGCCGTAGCTGACCGAGGGCTGGGTGACGAACAGGCGCTCGGCGGCCAGGGTCACGCTGCGGGCCTCGAAGAGGGTGACGAAGGTGCGGATCAGGTTCAGGTCAATGTGGCTCATGGGGCCTCGTAACACGCGCAACGATATAGATAGGTTCTATTTTTGATAGAGATAGTATCAATTTGATCAATCTGGTGGTGACTGCAAAAGTAACCCACATTCTAAAAACGAGCTGCAAGGGTCTTTATGAAAACGGTTCACCGCGCCTCCTACGACATTCTTCGCCAGCACGGCCTGACCACCATCTTTGGTAACCCCGGCTCCAACGAGCTGCCGTTTCTCAAGGGCTTTCCTGAAGATTTCCGCTACATCCTCGGCCTGCACGAAGGGGCGGTAGTAAGCATGGCCGATGGTTATGCCCTGGCCACCGGCCAGCCGACTTTCGTCAACCTGCATGCCGCGGCCGGCACCGGTAATGGCATGGGCGCCCTGACCAACGCCTGGTATTCCCACAGCCCGCTGGTGATTACGGCCGGCCAGCAAGTGCGCTCGATGATCGGCGTGGAAGCGATGCTGGCCAACGTCGACGCCGCACAATTGCCCAAGCCGCTGGTCAAGTGGAGCCACGAGCCGGCCTCGGCGCAGGATGTGCCGCGCACCCTGAGTCAGGCGATTCACATGGCCAGCCTGGCGCCTCGCGGCCCTGTGTACGTGTCGATTCCCTATGACGACTGGGCCTGTGAAGCGCCTGCCGGGGTCGAGCACCTGGCCCGGCGCCAGGTGGTCAACGCCGGCCTGCCTTCACCGGCGCAGCTTGAGCACCTGTGCGAGCGCCTGGCGGCGGCGCGCAACCCGGTGCTGGTGCTGGGGCCGGATGTCGATGGCAGCGGCGGCAACCCCCTTGCGGTGCAACTTGCCGAGAAACTGCGGATGCCGGCCTGGGTAGCACCTTCGGCCTCGCGGTGCCCGTTCCCGACCCGTCATGCGTGTTTCCGGGGTGTGCTGCCGGCGGCGATTGCCGGTATCAGCCGCTGCCTGGCCGACCACGACTTGATCCTGGTGGTGGGCGCACCGGTGTTCCGTTACCACCAGTACGCCCCAGGCGACTACCTGCCCGCCGAATGCCAGTTGCTGCACATCACCTGCGACGCGGGGGAGGCTGCCCGTGCCCCCATGGGCGATGCCCTGGTGGGTGATATCGCCCTGACCCTGGCAGCGTTGGTCGACAGCGTGCCGCAGGTTGATCGACCCATGCCGGTGGCCCTGTCCAAAGCGCAACCGGTGGCCGAGGAAGGCGGCCTGCTGCGCCCGGAAACAGTGTTCGACCTGATCAACGCGCTGGCACCCAAGGATGCCATTTACGTCAAGGAATCCACCTCCACCGTCGGTGCGTTCTGGCAGCGTGTGGAGATGCGCGAGCCCGGCAGCTATTTCTTCCCGGCCGCCGGTGGGCTCGGCTTTGGCTTGCCTGCGGCGGTGGGTGTGCAACTGGCGAAGTCCGATCGGCGCGTCATCGGCATCATCGGCGACGGCTCGGCGAACTACGGCATCACGGCGTTGTGGACGGCCGCCCAATACAACATCCCGGTGGTGTTCATCATTCTTAAAAATGGCACCTACGGCGCCCTGCGCTGGTTCGCCGATGTGCTCGATGTCAGCGATGCACCGGGGCTGGATGTACCCGGCCTGGATTTTTGTGCCATCGCCCAGGGCTACGGCGTGCAAGCGGTACAGGCGGCCACCGCCGAGGCATTTGCCAGTGCGTTCAGCGAAGCACTGGCGGGCAATCGGCCGGTGTTGATCGAGGTGCCCACGCAAACCATCGAGCCCTGAAGGGGCCCGCTCCTGCACAACAATAAAAACAAGAGGTGGCTATGAAAACGACTTCCGTCAGTGAAGTGATCGACGCTGCACCCTTCAATCGCACCCATCTGCTGATCCTGATGTGGGGCTGCTTCATCATGCTGTTCGATGGCTATGACATGGTGATCTACGGCTCGGTGGTGCCGCGCCTGATGCAGGAGTGGCAGCTCACGGCCATCGAGGCCGGGACCCTGGGCAGCTGTGCGCTGTTCGGCATGCTCTTTGGCGGAACCTTGCTGGCGCCACTGGCCGACCGCTTCGGCCGGCGCAAGCTGATAATCGTGACGACCTTGATGGCCAGCCTCGCGGCGTTCATGACCGGCCATGCCAGCACCCCGATCCAGCTGGGCGCCTGCCGCCTGGTTACCGGCCTGGCGCTGGGCGCGCTGGTGCCCAGTGCGGTGAACCTGATCAGCGAGTTCGCCCCGCAAGGCCGGCGCAGCACCATGATTACCGTGATGTCGAGTTTCTACTCGGTGGGCGCAGTGCTGTCGGCCCTGCTGGCTATTGCGGTGATCCCGCAGTGGGGCTGGCAGACGGTGTTCTATGTGGCCGTGCTGCCGGTGCTGGCGGTGCCATTCATGCTGCGCTACCTGCCGGAGTCTGCTGCGTTCCTCGAACTCAAGGGGCGCCGCGCCGAACTCGATCAATTGCTGGTCAAGGTTGATCCAGGTTTTCGTCCCGGCACCGAATTGCGCCTGCCAGGCAACGACACGCAGGTGCGTGCGGCACGCCTGCCGCAGCTGTTCAGCAAGGGCCAGGCCCTGGCGACCGTGCTGCTGTGGGTGGCGTTCGCGATGTGCATGCTGATGAGCTACGGCCTCAATACCTGGCTGCCCAAACTGATGGCACACGGGGGGTATCCGCTGGGTTCGAGCCTGGCGTTCCTGGTGACCCTGAACATCGGCGCCACGGTGGGCGCGCTGTTCGGCGGCTGGCTCGCCGACAAGCTGGGCGTACAACGCACCCTGGCGTTGTTCTTTGTGCTGGCAGCCCTGTCGTTGGCCGCACTGGGTTTCAAACCAGGCCCGCTGGTGCTGAACCTGCTGTTGTTGATCGCCGGCGCCACCACCATCGGTACGTTGGCGGTGATCCATGCCTATGCCTCGATTGCCTACCCTGCGCATATCCGCTCCACCGGGGTCGGTTGGGCTGCCGGTATCGGTCGCCTGGGCGCCATCGCAGGCCCGATGCTCGGCGGCAGCCTGCTGTCGCTGGAGCTGCCGTTCCAGCAGAACTTTCTCGCTTTTGCCCTGCCGGGGGTGATCGGCGCGCTGGCCATCGTCTGTATCCACGTGCGTGCGCCGCAGCAGGCTTGCGAGCCTGAAGTCGCCAGCAAACCCACTGTTTGACCCTTACCTGTCCAAGGAGCATTTCATGTCTGATACCTGCCCTCGTTACAGCGACCTGCACCTGCAGCCGATTGCCGGCCAGTGGCGCACCGGCGCTGCCGGCAAAAGCCTGCGCGTGACCAACCCGTTCAATGATGCGCTGCTGCTGGACATTCCCCAGGCCAACCGCGACGACCTCGATGCCGCCTACCGCGAGGCCGCCCGGGTGCAGCCGCAGTGGGCGGCACTGGGGCCGTCGGCGCGGGCGGCGGTGCTGTACGAGGTGGTGGCGGTGTTCGACCGGCGCCGCGACGAAATCATCGACTGGATCATCCGCGAGTCGGGCAGCACCCGGCTCAAGGCCCAGCTGGAGTGGGGCGCAGCGCGGGCCATTGCGCTGGAGTCGGCGTCGTTTCCAGCGCGGGTACACGGACGCATTGTCGAATCCAATGTGCCGGGCAAGGAAAGCCGGGTGTACCGCAGTGCGCTGGGCGTGGTGGGGGTGATCAGCCCGTGGAATTTCCCGCTGCACCTGACCCAGCGCTCGATTGCCCCGGCATTGGCGCTGGGCAATGCGGTGGTGGTCAAGCCCGCCAGCGATACCCCAGTGTGCGGTGGCTTGTTGCTGGCGCGGATCTTTGAAGAAGCCGGGTTGCCGGCGGGCGTGCTCAGCGTGGTGGTCGGTGCCGGCAGCGAGATTGGCGACGCCTTCGTCGAGCATGAACTGCCGTCGTTGATCACCTTTACCGGCTCCACCCCAGTGGGGCGAGGCATCGGCCGAATCGCCAGTGGCGGCGAGCACCTCAAGCACGTGGCCCTGGAACTGGGCGGCAACAGCCCGTTCGTTGTGCTGGACGATGCTGACCTGGAACAGGCGGTGAACGCAGCGGTGTTTGGCAAGTTCCTGCATCAGGGGCAGATCTGCATGGCGGTCAACCGGATCATTATCGACAACAGCCTGTACGACGCCTTCGCCGAGCGTTTTGTCGCGCGGGTCAAAGGCCTTGCGGTCGGTGATCCGAACCTGCAAGACACGGTGATCGGCCCGCTGATCAATGCCCGTCAGCTCCAGGGCCTGGAGGAAAAGATCGCCCTGGCGCGACGCGAAGGGGCCGAGCCGCTGTACGAGGGCGGGGTAGACGGCAACCTGCTGGCGCCGCATGTGTATGGCGAGGTGACCCTCGACATGGACCTGGCCCGCAATGAAATCTTCGGTCCCCTGGTGGGGCTGATTCGCGCGCGTGACGAAGCCCATGCCCTGGAGCTGGCTAACGCCAGCGAATTCGGGCTCTCCAGTGCGGTGTTCAGCAACAACCTGGAGCGCGCCGTGCGCTTTGGCCGGCAGGTACGCGCGGGCATGACCCACATCAACGACATCCCGGTGAACGACGAGGCCAACGCGCCTTTCGGCGGCGAGAAAAACTCGGGGCTGGGGCGCTTCAACGGTGACTGGGCGATTGACGAGTTCACCCGTGATCACTGGATCAGCGTGCAGCATTCGCCGCGCCAGTATCCCTTCTGATGCCTTGAGTCACTGAGTACTGCCCGGCGTTTGCCGGGCTTTTACGCAGCCTCTGATGGACGGGCCCGGCTGGCCTGTCGGGGAGCGGCTGCGCCCATGAAAAGCGGAGAACAATAATAATGATCCACACTCCTTGCACCCTGGCGCGTTCGGTCGCCACCGCGACTTTGATCCTGGCCACGAGCCTGCCGACCTGGGCCCAGGACGGCGGCTTTTTCGAGGATGCCAAGACCGACCTGTTACTGCGCAACTATTACTTCAATCGCGACTTTCGTGACCCGGGGGCGGCCAAGAGCAAGGTTGACGAATGGGCCCAGGGCTTCATTCTCAAGTTCACTTCGGGCTACACCCCGGGCGTTGTCGGGTTTGGCCTCGATGGCATCGCCATGTTTGGCGTGAAGCTCGACAGCAGCCGTGATGTCAGCGGTTCGGAACTATTGCCGGTACATGACGACGGGCGCGCGGCAGACGACTACGGCCGGGCCGGGTTGGCGGCAAAAATGCGCATCTCCGCCACCGAGCTCAAGGTGGGCGAGCTGATGCCGGACATTCCGCTGCTGCGTTACGACGATGGTCGCCTGCTGCCGCAGACATTTCGCGGCGGGATGCTCGATTCGCGGGAAATCGAAGGCCTGAGCCTGCAGGCGGGCCAGTACCGTGAAGTAAGCCTGCGCAACTCCTCGGACATGCAGGACCTGTCGGCCTGGGCGGCGCCAGGGGTGACCTCCGACGGGTTCAACTACGCCGGCGCCGAGTACCGATTCAACCTGCAGCGCACGCTGGTAGGTGTGTGGCATTCACAGCTCGAAGACATCTATCAACAGAGCTACTTCAACCTGCTGCACAAGCAGCCGATGGGCAACTGGGTGCTGGGTGCCAACCTGGGATACTTCATCGACAAGGAAGATGGCCAGGCGCGTATCGGCGACATCCAGAGCCGTACCGGGTATGCGTTGCTGTCGGCCGCGACCGGTGGCCACACGCTGTACCTGGGGTTGCAGAAAGTCAGTGGCGACAGCCAGTGGATGTCGGTGTACGGCAGCAGTGGTCGGACGTTGGGTAACGACATGTTCAACGGCAACTTCAGCAATGCCGACGAGCGCTCCTGGCAGGTGCGGTACGACTACAACTTTGCCGCCATGGGCGTACCTGGGTTGCTGGCGATGGTACGTTACGGGCATGGCGAGAACGCGACCACGGCTGCGGGCAGCAATGGCAAGGAATGGGAGCGTGACACCGAGCTGGGCTACACCATCCAGAGCGGCACCTTTCAGCGCTTGAGCATTCGGGTGAACAACGCCACCAACCGGCGCAGCTTCAACAGCGACTTTGACCAGACGCGGTTGATTGTGAGCTACCCATTGTCGTTCTAGAGAGCTGACGACTGCTGCGCAGCCGATCGCAGCCTCGTGCCTCGG
>NZ_KE384459.1:0-97718 GCF_000425805.1 Pseudomonas vranovensis DSM 16006 | reverse complement strand
AGCGGCTACGGATTGCCGGTGTAGCCGCTGGCGCCAGCCTGCGATCGGCCGCGCAGCGGTCGCCAGAGGTAGAGGGACATCCGCTCCCACAGCACTCACCTTGCGGTAGTATGGCGGTCCATGTTTTCTGGAAGTTGCCTGGATGAGTAAGCCCGGTCAATTGGTACTGGTTGCGCTGCGCAAGATGATCGCCTCGGGCGAGTTGGCCGCCGGCGCGCGGTTGATGGAAATCCCTACCGCCGAGCTGTTCGGCGTCTCACGCATGCCGGTGCGCATGGCGTTTCGTACCCTGGAGCAGGAAGGGCTGCTGGTGCGCTTTGGCGGCCGTGGCTTTCAGGTGCGTTCGGTAAGTGCCGACGATATCGCCGGCGCCGTCGAGGTGCGCGGTGTGCTGGAAGGCCTGGCCGCACGCCAGGCCGCCGAGCGCGGGTTGTCGCCTGAAGCACGGGACACCCTGCAGCGCTGCCTGCACGAAGGTGATCAGCTGTTCGAAAAAGGCTTTGTCACCGAGGAAGACCTCGAGGCCTATCACGACCTCAACATGCGCTTTCACCAGGTGATCGTCGAAGGCAGCCACAACCCGGCAATCGCCGATGCGCTGGCGCGCAACGATCACCTGCCATTCGCCTCGGTCACTGCGCTGGCCGTGGACCGTCACGACCTGGCACGCGAGTACCGACGTTTCAATTACGCGCACATGCAGCACCACTCGGTGTTCGACGCGCTGCTCAACGGCCAGGGCGCCCGCGCCGAAGCGATTATGCGCGAGCATGCCAATGCCACCTTGCGCTATGCCGAAACCTTCGGTGTGGCAACCACCGACGAGCGCATGAAGGTGATCCTGCCCTCGTCGTGACGCGGTTCAGATATCCAGTACCAGCAACGGCGTTTTCGAGCGCGAGCAGCAGGGCGTGAATTGATCGTTCAGCGCCTGTTCTTCCTCCGTCAGGAACAGGTCGCGATGCTCCGGCACGCCGTCCAGCACCCGCGTCAGGCAGGTGCCGCAAATGCCTTGCTCGCACGACATGGCTATCTCGATGCCATGACGCTCCAGCACTTGCACCACGCTCTGGTCGGCGGGTACCTCGAAGACCTGGCCGGTGCTGCCCACCTGTACCGAGAAGCTGCCATCGTTGGCGGTATCCACCGGTGCGGCGGCGAAGTATTCGCGGTGCAGGCAGCCTTCCTGCCACCCTTGCGCCCTGGCACTGTCGAGCACGTGCTGCATGAAGCCGCCAGGGCCGCACACGTACAGGTGAATATCGTCCTGCGCATTGGCCAGGACCTTGCTGGCATCCAGTGCTGTCTGGGGTTGTTCATCGAAATGCAGGAACAGGCGGTCGGCAAACGGGGCCGTGCGGATGCGCTCCACAAACGCTGCGCGCTCGCTGGAGCGAGCGCAGTAATGCAGCTCGAAGTCGGCGCCGATATGCGCCAGGCGCTCGGCCATGCACAGGATCGGGGTGATGCCGATGCCGCCGGCAAACAGCAGGCTGCGCCGGGCACCGTGTGCCAGCGGGAACAGGTTGCGCGGCTCGCTGATGCGCAGTTGGGCACCACAGTCGATCTGTTCGTGCATGCAGCGCGAGCCACCCCGTGAGGCAGGGTCCTTGAGCACGCCGATCAGATAGCGATGGCGTTCCTCGGGGTGGTTGCACAGGGAGTACTGGCGGACCAGGCCGTCGGGCAGATGCACGTCAATGTGCGCGCCGGCGCTGAACGCCGGCAACGGGCTGCCATCGACGGCCGCCAGTTCATAGCTGTAGATGTCTTGCGCTTCACGGGTACGGGATACCACCACGACGTCGATCATGTTCGGTCCTCGGGAGTGTGGCTGGGGTCAGGCCGGGGTGGCGGTGGTGGCGATCAACTGCGGCTCGGGCGCGCGTTCCTGGGCGATCAGGCGGTCGAGGATTTTGCGCGACTGCACGCCGCCGGCGTCGATGTTGAGCTTGAGCAGGTTGCGCTGAGGGTGGTCGAGCAGGTTGCGTTGCTGGCGCTCGAGCATCTCCAGGTCTTCGCTGAAGATTTTGCCCTGGCCTTGGCGGATGTCTGCGGTCAGGGCGTCGTCCTGCGCGGCGAAATTGCGCGCCATGCCCCAGAAGTACCAGATCGAGGTATCGGTCTCGGGGGTGATGAAGTCGACCACGATGCTCGCGGCCTTGTGCTGCGCCTCGGCGTGATAGCCACCTTTGCCCGCGTGGGCCACGCCCACTTCGATCAATACATGGCTGGGCGGGGTGAAGCGGCAGATCTGCCAGCGGTCCACCGGCACGTCGTCGGCCAGGCCGTTGCCGCGCAGGGCCATGCGCCAGAACGGCGGGGCCATGATGTTTTCCATGTGTCGGGCAGTGACTACCTCGTCGCCGTTGACGGTGGTCACTGGCGGTGCTTCGTCGATTTCCTTCTGGCCGATGCTGGAGGCATGTACGTAGGTTTCGTGGGTCAAGTCCATGAGGTTGTCGATCATCAGGCGGTAGTCGCACCCGATGTGAAACAGCCCCCCGCCGTAAGCCCACTCATCGCTCACGGCCCACTCCAGGTGCGGGATCAAGCCCGCATCCGCCAACGACTGCTCGCCCGGCCAGACCCAGACAAAGCCGTAGCGCTCGACCACGGCGAAGGTCTTGTTGCACGGAAAGCCCCGCACCCGTTGCCCGGGCATCTCGACGGTCTTGCCGTCGCAGCCCATCACCAGGCCGTGGTAACCGCATACCAGGTTGCCGTTCTCGACATAGCCCAGCGACAACGGCGCACCGCGGTGCGGGCAAAAATCCTCGACAGCGGCGACGCGGTTCTCCTGGCCTCGGTAGAAAACGATGCGTTCACCGCAAATCTGCCGGCCCAGGGGCTTGTCGGCAATTTCGTCAGGGGTGCAGGCGACATACCAGGTGTTCTTCGGGTACATGAGGCTCTCCGCTCAGCGATTGTTTTTATTTAATGGATCCATTAAAGGTGCTTTGCGGAGAGCGAGTCAACGAATAGTTAGCTTTTCGTTCGCCATTTCGGGCGATAATCGAACAGAGATTAAATTTTAATGGATCCATTGGCGCGATGCGCCCAGCCCGCAAGGGACTTGAGCACACACCCCGCGACCACGGCCGCGCCGGCACTGATGAAGATCGAGTCCCGCGCATCGCCCATCTGCAGCACCGCTATAAAGGCCGGTGCCAAGGCGGCTGCGCCGGACTGCAGCACGCTGACCATCGGCGTGAGGTTGCCGCGCGGGTCATTGGTGGCGATGGCGCCCATGTAGTAGGTCAGGGCCAGCACCCAGCCGAAGTTCATTACAAACAGCGCGGCGCACAAGTAGTCGGCGTCGTGGGTGTAGCGCGCCAGCATGACGATCGACAACAGCACCAGCAGCGAGCCCAGGGCGATCATCGGGCCGCGGCTGACCCGCCCGCCGAGCAGGCTGGGCAGCGCGCCGCCCGGCAGGCCGCCGAGTACGCCCAGGCCGAAGGCCCAGCCAACGTCGAGGGCGCTGATACCACGCTCGCGGGCCAATTGGTCGACAAAGCCCCAGATGCAGTAGATCGCCAGTTGCAGGCAGAGCATGCCCAGCAACGAGAAGCGCCCGATCAGTGCCGAGCCGCTGCCGTCGCCGGTGTTGCGTGCCGAGGCGCCGATTCGCAAGTGGGTGGGGATGACCAGGGCCACCAGCAGGATCAAGCCGAACCACAGGGCGATGGATGCAATCGCCGCGCGGCTGCCGTAGTCCTGCGCCACGTGCGGCAGGGTGGTGGCATACAGGGCAAAGAGTGCCGTTTGCAGCAGGAGCGAAAGCCCGAAGGAGCGGTCTTGCCCGGGCAGCCGGCCGAGGGCGTTGATGGCCCCGGCATACAGCACGCCAGCCGCGATGCCACAGGCGCAGCGGCACACCAGCAGCGTGGTGTAGCTGTCCAGGCTGGCACTGGCCAGGTTGAGCACGGTGGCGGCAAGCGCGGCGCCCAGGTACAGGTTGCGCCCGCACAGCCGCCGGCCCAGCGCCGGTAGCAACAGGCTGCCGAGCAAGGTACCGGTCATTTCGATGGACAGTATCCAGCCTTGCTGGCTCAGCCCCAGGGCCAGCCGTTCGGCAACCAGGCCGATGAAAATAGGTTGAACACCGATAATGATCAGTGACGTGGCAGCGATGTAGATCAGGACGGCGCGCAAGAGCAGGGCATTATTGTTGTTGTGCATGATCGATTCCGGCGACAGGGGCAGGGGACGCGGCCGGCGATGGCCGCGTCGATCGGGGTCAGGCCTGGCCGGTGGTGCCGGCGTCGTGGGTGATGCGCCCGTTCATGAGGGTCAGCGCCACCTCGGTCTTGCCGATCTGGTAGCGCTCAAGCTCGAACAGGTCCTGCTCCAGAATGATGATATCGGCACGCTTGCCCGCGGTGATCGATCCGATCTCCTTTTCCAGGCCCAACTGGTAGGCACCGTTGAGGGTATAGGCGGCGATCAGTTGTGGAATACTCAAGCGCTCGTTGCCATCGGGCATCACCGGCGCATCCGGCTCGCCGCTCAACTGGCGAGTGTGGCCCGACTCGATATGCTCTACCGGACGATGTTGGCAGCGGCACTGGCAGGCCAGGCCGTCCATGCCGATCGACACGGTGACGCCCTGGTCGATGAAGGTGCGGAACTTGTACATCGAGGCCCAGCGCTGATAGCCATAGGACTTCTGGATGGCCTCGGCATAGGCATCCACCACGCCCCACTGCAATTGAGTGTTGGCCATCACGCCGATGCGGCGAAAACGCGGGATGTCGTCGGGGTGGGTGAGGAAGGCGTGGGTGATCACGTGGCGCCGGTCGCGGGGCGGGTTGGCGGCAAAGGTGCGTTCGAACACGTCCAGGGCCATGCGCACGGCACCATCGCCCACGGCGTGAACCATGACGTCGATGCCATTGGCATCGGCTTTGCGCACATGTCGTTCGAACACCGCCTCGGGCATGGTCGTCGAGCCGCAGCTATGGGGCTTGTCGCAATAGGGTTCGAGCAGGAAGGCGGTATGGTTCATCTCGGTGCCGTCGAGCATCAGCTTCAGCGCCTGGGCCTTCACCAACGGCGAGTCGTATCGGCGGCGCAGGTCTTGCAGGATGGCGACCGGATCGGGCTCGGTGCCCATGTCGATGAAGCTGCCGACTACCCGCAGCTTCAGGCGGTCTTCGCGTTCAAGCTGTTGCAGGGTTTCGTAGAGCAGGGTCTGGTCGCCGCTGGGGTCCAGAAAGCCTGCATCGAACACCGTGGTAATGCCGGCCGCTACCAGTTTCTCTTGCCACAGGGCAATCGAGCGCAGGTACAGGTCGATGCCAACCGGCAGGTAGCCGGCCTCGCTCAAACGTTGCATCAGCAAGGAATAGGCCGCGCCGTCGACAATCACGCCGGTGGGCTCGCCGCTGACTGGGTCTTTCTCGAACCAGCTGGCGCCTTCCTCCACCGGCGGGGTGTGGCGGTCGATGCCGGCGATTTCCAGTGCGCAGCTGTTGACCCACATGGTGTGGTAGTCAGTGGACAGCAGGCACACTGGTTTATCCGCGCAGATAGCGTCGAGCACTTCGCGGCGCAGTACCTCGGCAGGCATCAAGGCCTGGATCCAGCCCATACCGGTGATGGCTTTTTCGTCGGGGTGGGTGTCGACGTAGTGTTTGAGCATGGCCAGCACTTGGTTGGGGTCTTCATGGTTGACGAAGGCCTGGAAGGCGAAGGCGGTGGTCGAGAAGTGCCAGTGCGATTCGACAAAGCCTGGCAGCACCAGTTTGCCGCCAGCGTCGATCAGCCGGGTGCAGGCATTGGCATGAGTCATTACGCTGGCCTCGTCGCCAACATGCAGGATGCGCTCACCGGCCACGGCCACGGCGCTGGCCCAGGGGCGGTGCTGGTCGACGGTGTAAATGCGGGCGTTGTGGATGATCAGGTCGGCAGTGGCCGCTTGGGCAGTCATGGTGGGTCTCACTTTTCAGGGGAAGGCAAGGGGTCAATAGCGATAGGTGACGTACATCGACAGGGTGCGGAAATCGTCATTGCCGTAGCGTTCGCGCGCCGCGCCCAGGGGCTGGGCCCAGTTGAAGGCAAACGAAGCGGCCACGCTCGGGGTCGGCAGCCAGTCGAGAAACACCACGTTTTCGTTGGCAAAGCGCCGGTCGCTGACCGGGATGCCGTTGAGGGCTTTTTCGTCGAGGCTGAAGCGGTAGTGGATGCCGCCCAGGGTGAAGGTTGGTGTCAGTTGGGTGCGTAACGTCCATTGGTCGACCCGTTCGTTGCTGTTGTAGAGCAGGTAGTTGCCGACAATGTCGCCGATCAGCCAGGTGCTCCAACCGATGAAACCCTTGCTCAACGGATCCCAGGCGGCCTGGGTGTGGTCGCCGGGATCGTCATCGCCCGAGAACCGCGCATGGCGGTAGCTGAGCAGGGGTTGCAGGGGCAGGGCGGGGAAGGCGTAGTCGGCCTGCGCGTACCAGGCACTGGCGTGATAGTCGACGCCAGCGCCGTGACCGCGTTGCAGTGCGTACTCACCGTGCAGGGTCAGGTCGGCCAGGCCCGGCAGCTTGGCCTGCAGCGTCCGCAGGTTGTACACCCGCATGCCGTCACGCGGTTGCAGCGGGTTGGCGTACGGGTCGTCGGCGCTAACGCGCAAGGCCATGAGGCCCAGGTTCACGTGGCCGCCGGGGGTGTAGTCGAGGTTCAGGCCATTCATGCGAACGTCACCGAGGTGGTCGTCGGTGTGCAGGCTGAAGGCCTGGGCTGCCACTTCGCCGTGACCGAAGCCGAGCACCGCCGCGTCGCGAAACGCTGTGCGTGGGCCGAGCCAGTAGGCGCCGTCGTCGAACATGTCGAGGTTGCCGTCCATGACGATGAAACCGCTGCCGACCATGAAGTCCTGCTTGCCGGCGGTGAACGTCCAGTCGCGGAGCTGCACCCCGGCGTAGGCTTGCTCGACTGCTCCCCGGCCGTCACCGTCGCGGGTGTAGCCGCCGGCATCGCCGTCGCCGAAGGTATGCGCGCCGAGCAGCGCGCCGCCTGCGAACAGACGCGTGTCGGGGGCCAGGGCATAGCCCAGGGTGAGGCCGGGCTTGACGTAGGCCTCTTGCCAATCGACGCGTTCGCCGTCGATGTGGCCATCGCGCAGGTCGATACGACCCAGGCCAAAATTGACGTTGCGGGCGTTGATACTGGCGGCCCCGGCGCCGAGACTGAACTCGCCGCTGAGGCCCGCCGCTTCAAAGGCGTAAGCGGCGTAGCTGTGCTCACAGATTACGGCCGTGAGTATCGACAGCGTCCAGGCGTGGCTGGCTCGGGTCATCGGTACTGCTCCCATTGTCGTTGTAGTTGGAGGTGGGGGCCTGGTTGGCGTAAAAATATTCTTGATCCGTGAAAATGTTTTAGTCAATAAAATATTTTTGCCAGTGAAAAATCCGGGTATGCTGGCGGGTATCCCCGCAGGGCCGGATCAGATCAAGGAAAGGAGTTGCAGTGAGCGGATTGCGTGAACAGCAGAAGGCGATGCGCCGCGAGGCGATCAGCCGCACGGCGCTGGAGTTGTTCGACAGCCAGGGCTACCAGGCCACGACCATGGAGCAGATCGCCCGGTTGGCGGCGGTGTCGGTACCCACGGTGTTTGCCTATTTCGGCAGCAAGCAAGAGATCCTGCTGGAGAAACTGCGCGAGGCCGATCACCGCGCCATTGCCGAGGCACGCCGGCGTGCGCCGGAGTTTGCCGAGGCGCTGGATGCCATCTGCTACTTCGAGCAATGCCTCACCGAGTACGCTTTTGCTGTGTTGCCGGCGCCACTCTGGCGCGAGATTCTGCCGCCGTTGTTGCCGTTGCTGGGCAGCACGCAACAGGCGGTGCCCGAGGCGTACAAGCGGGTGAACGATGCCTTGGTGAGCGAGCTGGCGCAGCTGTTTTGTGACCTGCGCGACAGCGGCAAACTGCGTGCAGACCTGGACACCGACTACGCGGCCTTCCTGTTCAACGACTACGGGCATGTGCAGCTGTTGCGCCTGTGCAGCCAGGCGCCGCTCGACCTGCAGCGCCATCAGGCCGAGGTGCGGGGGTTTACCGCGTTTGTGTTGCGGGGAATGGTGGGGTAACGGTGCGCGTGCGGCTTGAACCCGGCACGATGCTAGGCGCGGGCTTGCCCCGCTTGAATGACGACCGCTGCGCGGCCGATCGCAGGCTGCCGCCAGCGGCTACACAAGCTAGGTAGCCGCCCTGTCGCCCGTTCGGCGCGGCCGATCGCAGGCTCCAAGCCGCTGCCGAGGAACGAGGCTGCGATCGACTGCGCAGCAGTCGCCTTGGCCCCACCGTTTACGCCGAAGTTGACCGCCCGGCCCTGAGCAGCACGACGACGCCGAGGAGGCCACACACCAGCGAGCCCATCAGCACGCCCACCTTCACGGCATCGATCAGATGCGGCGCGCCCGGGAACGCCAGCGCGCCAATGAACAGGCTCATGGTAAAACCGATACCGCACAGCAGTGCCACACCATACAACTGCATCCAGTTGCAACCCTCGGGCAGCTTGGCCAAGCCTGCGCGAATCGCCAGTGCGGCCAGGCCGAACACGCCAATCTGCTTGCCCAGCAACAAGCCCAGGGCCACGCCCAGGGGGACCGGCTCAAGCAGGTGGTCGGGGGTAATACCGGCCAGCGACACCCCGGCGTTGGCAAAGCCGAAAATCGGCACCACGGCGAAGGCGACCCAGGGGTGCATCTTCTCTTCAAGGTAAAGCAGCGGCGACTGCCGGGGGGTGTCGGCATTGCCCAGCGGGATGCACAGGGCCAGGATCACACCCGCCAGCGTCGCATGCACGCCCGACTGCAGCATGAAGAACCACAGCAGGCCACCCGCCAGCAGGTAAGGCCACAGCCGCTGCACGCCGCAGCGGTTGAGCACCACCAGCAACACGATCACTGCCAGTGACGCCAGCAGCATGCTGACCGACAGGCCGCTGGTATAGAACAGCGCGATGATTACCACCGCCCCCAGGTCATCGAGAATCGCCAGGGCCGACAAGAAGATCTTCAGCGACAGCGGCGCGCGCTTACCCAGCAGGGCCAGCACACCCAGGGCGAAGGCAATATCGGTCGCCGCGGGGATGGCCCAGCCATTGGTGGTCTCGGCACTGCCCCAGTTGATCGCCAGGTAAATCACCGCGGGTACCAGCATGCCGCCAAGGGCCGCGAAGCCGGGCAGGGCGCGCTGGCTCCAGGTCGACAACTGGCCGGCGAGTATTTCGCGCTTGATCTCAAGGCCCACCAGCATGAAGAAGATCGCCATCAGGCCATCGTTGATCCAGTGCTCGATCGACAGCCCGGCGAGCTTGACCTGCAGGGTGGCGAAGTACACCTCGGCCCACGGTGAGTTGGCCGCGATCAGCGCGGCCAGTGCAGCGGCCATGAGGATCACGCCACCGGCGGACTCGGCAGCGAAAAAGCGCGTGAGAAAGGCCAGGGTGGAAGGCGACTGACTCAGGTCGCGGGTGTTTTGTGGGCGTGGGGAATCCAGGCTCATAGGCACGTCAGCTCCGCGCGGCGGCCCGACCTGCGCTGAATTCAACCTGCCCTGCCGCGGTGTTGCGGTGGCACCCGGCGCGGATTCTACACAAAAACGGTGTTTACAGGTAACTACCACGCGAAACTGTTACGCCGTCATCAAGCGATTAATTAAATAAATAGGAATCGTCTTATAACGACAAGTCAACGGTCGTCTGCGTTGGGTGTTTAGGAAAAAAATCAATGGAACGGCATTGTTTTAGGAGTATTCCGATTTGTGATGGCTAGTGGCTTAGTTAGAGTGCACTCATTCGCCGAGGCTCATCGTCACTGTAACGAGGCGAACCAAGCGTATGCGGCCAACGCTCGTTGAGCGCTATACAATGCCTCGGCCAACCCCGGTTTTGGCGGGTTTGTGTCGTACCGTGGATTCAGCGCCGGGCAGATCACCCAGTTGTACAACGGCCTGGGTATGAGCTACACCGCCGCAGCGCGCCCCGTGGATGCGTGGATCTATGACCGCGTCGAGCTGATTGGCGGCCCCTCGACGTTCTTGTATGGCGCCGGTGCCGTGGGCGGTTCGATCAACTACATCACCAAATTGGCCAGCCGTGATGAACAGCCCGTTGAGGCCCGCTTGCGCTATGGCAGCTACGACACCTCGGAAGTGGCGTTGGGCGTCAACCACGCCTTGAGCGACGGCCCCGACCCACGGCATTTTGCCCGCCTGGATATCAGCCGTACCGGTAGTAACGGCTACATGGACCGCAACCAGCGCGAGTCGACCAGCAGCGCCGTGTCCCTGCTCAGCGACCTGACGCCTGTACTCAGCCACACCCTGGCCCTGGAGTACCTGGAAGAACAGGAACACAGCCCCTACTGGGGTTCGCCGATCCTCAACCCGATCGGCAGTACCATGAAAATCGACAAACGCCGGCGCTTCGACAACTACAACGTTGCCGATGGCCGCTATGAGCAGCGCGTGCGGTGGGTGCGCTCGATCATCGACTACCAGTTCGATGACAACACCAGCCTGCACAACACGCTGTACCACTACAGCGGCCAGCGCGACTACCGCAACATTGAAAGCTACCGTTATAACGCCGACAACAGCCAAGTGGGTCGCTACTCGGCGTTCCAGCAACGGCATGACCAGCAGGTAAACGGCAACCGCTTCGACGTGCGCCACGACAACAGTGTGTTCGGATTACACAGCCAGTGGACCGGCGGCCTGGACTACTCGCGCAACCAGCAGCGGCTGTATCCCAATAGCGCGTTTTCCGGCGTGCCGTACGACCTGCAAGACCCAGATGACTTCGATCCCGGTGGGTTCGATGACATTCCCGGGTTCAATCGCGGCTTGCAGAAAGTGCGCAAGAACGACATCACGATCCTGGCCGGCTTCCTGGAAAACCGCCTCGAACTGAGCGAGCGACTCTCGCTGCTCAGCGGTGTGCGTTACGACCACCTAAGCCTTGAAGTGAGCAACTACGGCGCTGTCACGCCCGCCAACCCGGCCTTCTTCAAGGAAACCTGGCGGCCACTCACCGGGCGTATCGGGCTGGTCTACGCATTGACCCCAGACGCCAACCTGTACGTGCAGTACAGCACCGCCGCCGACCCACCCGCAGGCTCCCTGGCGACGGCGACGGCGTCCCAGCTGCAACATGCCAAGCTGGCCACCGGCGAACAGGCTGAAATCGGCACCAAGTTCGACTTCCTTGACGGCCGTGGCGCTGCAACCCTGGCTGCCTACCAGATCGTGCGCAAGGACTTCTCGGTTACCGACCCCGACAACCTCAACAACACGCTTCAAGCAGGGCAACAGACCTCGAGGGGTGTCGAGCTGGCGGGCAGGTTGCAGGTCACGCCGAAGCTGATGCTTGAAGGCAACTATGCCTATGTGGATGCACAGTACGATCGGTTCATCGAAACCGTCGCCAGCCTGCCGGTGTCGCGCAAGGGCAACACGCCAACCAACGTGCCCGACCAGGTCGGCAACCTGTGGATGACCTACGCTATCCAGCCGGCGTGGCAAGTCGGCCTGGACGCGCGTTACGTCGATACGGTGTATGCCAACACGGCCAATACGCTCAAGGCGCCGGCCTACACGCTGTATGGCGCCTTTGCCCGGTTCAAGGTTGATTCGCACACCTCGATCACCGCCCGCGTGCGCAACCTCACCGATGAAATCCATGCCAGGCAAGCCTACGGCACGATGTTTTATCAGGGCGCACCGCGCACCTTGGAAGTTGCACTGGATACGCGCTTCTAAGGAGAGCCGGATTGAAACGCTACCTGTACCTCTGGCACCGTTGGCTGGGGATTGTGCTGTGCCTGTTCATGGCCCTGTGGTTTGTCTCGGGGGTGGTGATGCTGTATGTCGGCTACCCCGCATTGACGCCCGCCGAGCGGCTGGCGCCGCTGCCGCCATTGCCTGCAAAACCCTGTTGCGTGGGGCTGGACCGTGCGCTGGCTGCCAGCGGCGAGCAGGCGGCCCCGCACAGCGTGAAGTTGACCTCCATCGCCAATCAGCCCCGTTACCTGCTGAGCTACCCGGGCAAGCCCCAGGTGGCCATCGATGCCCGTAGCGGCCAGCGCATCGCTGCGCTAGGCGAGGCAGATGCACTGCTTGCCGGTGCTGCGTTTGCCCGTGGGCCAGGGGTTCGCTACCTGGGCCTGGTGGACCAGGACATGTGGAGCCACTCCCGCGCGCTGGACAGCGAGCGGCCGTTTCATGTGGTGCAGGTGGACGATGCCGAACAACGGCGCTTGTACATCTCACAGCACAACGGTCGGGTGGTGCGTGACGTCACTGCCCAGGAGCGACTGTGGAACTGGGTCGGCGCCTGGTTGCACTGGTTGTATCCACTGCGCGGCGGCGTGTTCGACCACTGGGCGGCTGATGTGGTCATCTACCTGTCGCTGGCCGGCACCGTGGCCGCGATCCTCGGGCAAGTGATCGGCCTGATGCGCTGGCGCTTCGCCAAACCCTACCGCAGCGGCTCGCGCTCGCCGTATTCCGGCGGGTTTGCCCGTTGGCACCACATCGGCGGCCTGCTGTTCGGCTTTGTGCTGATCGCCTGGATCTTCAGCGGCCTGGTGTCGATGCGGCCCTGGCAACTGTTCGCCAGCCAGTCGACGCTGTCGCAGGCGGCCTATCGGGGCGCCGAGCTGCGGCCGGAGGCATTTGCCTTGTCGGCCGAAACAGCACTGGCGCGTTTCCACCAGGTGGGTTTCGAGCCCCGCGAGCTGGACTGGAGAATCACCGGTGGTGTGGCGTACCTGGTGGCCTACGATCGCACCGGAGACCGCCGCGTACTCCCTGCCGCAGGGATCAGTGAGCCCTACCTGCAGGTGCCGGGAACGATTCTGGAGCACGGCGCCCTGGCCATGCAGCCGGATGCCCAGGTGGATTTCCTCTGGCTCACGGGCTACGACTTCTACTACTTCGCCCGGGCCGAGCCGAGCATGTACGCCCAACAGCGCAAGCCGCTGCCCATGCTCAGGGTGCGCTTCGACGACCCCGCCAGTACTTGGGTGCATATCGACCCCTACAGTGGCGAGGTGATCGAGCAGCTCGACCAGCGCATGCGGGTGTATCGCTGGCTGTTCAACCTGCTGCACAGCTGGGACTGGTTGCCGTTGCTGGAGCGTCCGCTGTTGCGGGAAGCCTTGATTATTGCCTTCAGTGTGGGCGGCTTTGTTATCAGCGTCAGCGGCGTGGTGTTGGGTTGGCGGCGCTTGCATCCACGTGCGGGTCCCAAGAAAGCGCGCCCACCTACGAAAACACGCACTGAAGCCCAGTGAAGCGCTAGGCGGCGTTGCGGGTTGATCAACTGCGTTGGCACGCGGCAGTCATTTTAAACTAGGAAGAGTCCGGGCCCTGTGGTCGGGCTGATCGCGTACTATCGCTTTAGCCTGAACGGGATTCGCGTGTTGCAGCTGTTGAATTCGGCGAGAGGTCTAGCGGGTCTCTCATTCTTCAGGAGGTGTTGCAAGGTGGTCGTAGAACACAGGAAAACCTGTACGCTCATAAAGAAGCGTGCCAGCAATAGCAATCAACTCTACATCGTGGGGCACAGTTCGAGCGTGACGGCTGTGAACGCAGAACGTGGGGGTGTAGAGCCACTCAACCTGACCACGTATTTTAATGTGCCCGTACCCGTGTGTTTTTATTGTCCTGATGGCCACACGCTTTTATTGAATTCCGGCTTCGTTGTCGGCGGGCTTCACAGGCTTCCTCCTGTCATTGATACCTATTACGTGGGCAGTCGGGTCAGGGATCATTTCGTGTGGCCTCCCCACTTTACGTTTCACGGTGTTGGGCGAGTTTCTCCCTACACAAGTCGAAAAAAACTAGAGGACGCTGTGGCCTACAATGATGACATCGGCTTCGATGTGGCCATGGTGGAGCGCCAGGAAAAAGTCAGGCTCAGCGACCTGCTGCGGGATATCGCCAGCGCGCATTGTTACCACTCCGTTCATGCTCTTTTTTGTCGCACCTTTTAGGGCAAGTTCATGTTCGTACGGCTGTTTATAAGGCGGTTGTTCAACCTGTTTTTTATGCCCCAGCCGCGGCAATCCCCTACTGGATTCATGGGTTCTTTTACCCTGCCTACCGGGTCGGGCGCAGCGTGCCTGTAGTCGATATATTCATATCCATTGTTCGTTCTGCCGCAGTCGACTGATAGGGGCGAGTCCAGCGTCCAACGCGCCGCCGCCTGCATCCAGCACGTTGCAGTCACTCTAAAACAGGAGTAACCCGGGTTCGGCGGCCCCTTCCCAGGTCATTACACAGGCGATCATGCCAGGCATGCCTTGAGACTCTCTTGAAGCACCGCCGCATCCAGCGGTTTTTTGCAGTACGCGAAATTCACTGCCGGCGGTGGCTTCAAGGCAGGCGCTGGAGGTGTCGGCGGTGATGATCGCCGGTACATCGGCAGTGAGGTAGCGGCGCGCAGGGTCGATTGCGTGCAGGCCATTCATGCCGCGCAGGCGAAAGTCGCTGAGCCGCTCGGTGACGGCCGAGGCAGTACGCGCGCCAGGGGTATTGCACGACAGTGTGGTGGTGGAGGTGCTCAACCCGAAGACGGCACTGTTCTTCCTGACCTTTCTGCCGCAGTTTGTCGATGCCACCCGTGCAGCACCGGGGCTGCAGCGCCTGGTGCCGTGCCTGAGCGGTTCGATCCTGATCGGCCTGGGTGGTGTGCTGGTGATGCAAAGCGGGCTGCACCTGTAGCCGTTGCCGCCAGGCTGCGATCGACCGCAACTCGGTCGTCATGCACAACGCTACTTGCAGTTGCCGGCCTTGCGATACCCGGCCGCTCGAGCCTGCGACTCGGAACTGAAGGTCACTTGATTCTTGCCAGCCACCTGCGTAAAGCCCGGACAGCCGCTGGACAAGTGATACACCTGGCTGTTGCGGTTGCCGATGATCATGCCGTCTGCACTGGCCAGGGTCGGCTTGGCTGCCGCCCGTGGCGCTTTCACCGTACCCGCCGCAGCGACGCTGCCTAGCGGCTTGTACCCCGGTGTCCATTGACGCTCGCCGGTGACGAACGGATTGGCGTGCCCCATGATCGCGGCAATCCGCCGATTGCGCTCGCGCTCCCAGGTGGTCACCGGGTGCTGCTTGTCCCAGGCCATGAGCAACTGTTGCTGCTGGCGTGACATGTTCAGTTTGTAACGGTCGAACATGTAGAAGGTGGTCCTGGCCACCAGGCCTTTCACCTCGTCGCGAGGCTCGGCGGCTTTTTGCTGGAAGTCCACCTTGGTCGTGCACTGGCCATACTGAGGCGCGACGCCCGACACCATCCCGTAGTTGAAATGACTGCGATCACCATTCACTTCCCCCACTGCCGGATAGAGGTTGAACAGGTCGGCTTCCATGGCGCGGAACACCGGGTCGCTGTCGACGCACTGTTCACGGCCGCCGTTCTGCCAGCACTTGCGTTGGTGGCCAAAGGTCCAGGCCGGCACGATGTGTTCCCACTCCGTGCGTTCGGCACGGCTTTGTTGCTTGCGGGTCTCATAGCCACACGACCTGGCATCGACCCGGCCGCCGGACTTGCCGACCCAGGTCCATTTGCAACCACAGTACAGGTCACCCATCGCGCTGGTGGCTTGATCGAGGTAGACCTTCTGTTTGGCGACGATCTTGGCTTCGGTGAACGTTGCGGGGGGATTGGCAAAAGCAGGAAGGGTGACGGCGAACAACAGGGTTACTGCGCAAAACAATTTTTTCATCGGGACAGGCTATGAAATGGAGAGCCGCGCAGTATACCCGTCGCCTGCCGTTACCCCTATAGCGCAGGACATCGATGACGACCCTGAACGCAGCGGAATGCTCGCGGCGGTTGGGGGAGTAGAGGTGGTAGCCAGCAAAGGGCTGGCACCCATCGTCCAGCACCCGCACCAGGGTGCCGTTGGCAACCTCGTTGACCATCATGTCCTGCGGAAGGTAAGCCAGCCCGCACCCCGCGACGGCCGCGCGCAGGATCGGGATGCTGCTGTTGAATGTCCATTGCCCCTCGACGCGTGCCTTGAGTGCGTGACCGTCTTTTTCGAAATCCCATTGCATCTGGCTTCCCTGCGTGGGCAGTTGCCTGTCCGCCCTGCATGATTCGCTGGGGAAACAGTCGTCGTGGAAGCAGTCAGCGACTAGACGGGAAAATCGGCAAACACTTATGAGCTGTGTTCATAGGTGGGGACGAAGGCTCGACAACGCCTCAAAGCGCCTTTTCCCGGCAATGCAGCAGCGCCTCGCGGATCATCGCGTGGACCAGGGGCGGGGATACGCCGAGGGCCTTGGCGATGTCCTTCTGTTTCATGCCGTGGATCCTGCACATTTCAAAGGCATAGCGGGTGCGTTCAGGCAGGTCGGCCAGGGCCCCGGAAACCCGCTCCAGCAGTTGCTGGTCCGACACCAGGGCTTCGGGTGTCTCGGCATGGTGTACGGGCGCCTCGTAGCTGTCGGTGTCCTGGCTTATCAGACGTTCCTCGAACTGGCGTCGACGGTAATGGTCGATCGACAGGTTGCGCACCACGCGAGTGAGGTAGGACGCCTGAGACCTGATTTGCTCGGTTTCTCCGGCATCGTCGACTTTCATGAAGGCTTCATGAACGATGTCTTCGGCATGGCTGCGGCACCCGGTGATCCGTGCGGCGAGACCGATCAGGCGTGAGCGCTGGTCATAGAACACGTCAAGCAAGGGAGAACCACTTCTGGCTGCACCGGATTTTTGCATGAGGCACCTGATCTGTTCTTCTGAAAGTCTGCCAGCGAGGGTGGAGAATCTAGACTTATTAAGAACTATTTGCAACAACTCTCCCATTCAACCTTCCCGGTCCTGGGCAACGGTCACAAAACCACCTTCTGAAGATCTTTCTCAGTCATTCGTCGTGTAGGAAACCACCTGACAAGGCGAAAGCCGAGTCGCTTTTACTCGACAGATTGAGGGATCGGAAAATGGCTTTCGACCGCGAAGATGCAACGTTCAAAGCGCTCGTCAACGCCGAGGAGCAGTATTCGCTGTGGCCCGACTACAAAGGGCTGCCAGCAGGCTGGCGCGAAGCGGGCAAGAGCGGTCCGAAGCAAGACTGCCTGGACTTCATCGAGTCGGTCTGGACCGACATGCGTCCCCTGAGCCTGCGCCAGCACATGGACGGGCAGGCTGGCCGGTGAGCGCTGTGCTGACCCTGTTCTGCCTGCCCTATGCGGGCGCCAGTGCCATGGGCTATGCGCGCTGGCGTCGCAACATGCCGGCCTGGCTGGACATCCGTCCTGTCGAGCTCCCCGGGCGCGGCAGCCGCGCAGGTGAGCCACTGGCGACCGACCTGGTCGACCTGGCAGCGCAACTGGCTCGCGAACTGCGGGGCGAAACCTATCGACCTTACGCATTGTTCGGCCACAGCATGGGTTCGCTGCTGGCATTCGAGCTTGCGTGTGCCTTGCGGGCGCAGTGCCTGCCGCCACCGCGGGCGTTGCTGGTGTCGGGCGGCTCGGCGCCGGCCCATCGCGACTACCTGCGGTTTCGCCAACCTATGAGCGATGCGCAACTGCTGGCCGAACTGGCTTTGTTGCAAGGTACGCCCCTGGAGGCGTTGCAAGACCCCGAACTGATGCGTCTGGCCTTGCCCGTGCTGCGCGCAGACTTCCTCCTGTGCGGTCGTTATCGCTACCAGCCGACAGCGCCGCTGCCGTGCCCCGTGCACGTACTGGCCGGCACCGAGGATCGCGCCAGCGAGGCGCAACTGCTGGCCTGGCGCGAGCATGCCGGTGTCGGCTTCAGCCTGGAACTGTTTGCCGGCGGCCATTTCTTCATTCAGGAGCAGGAACGCGCGGTGCTCGACCACCTTGTGGCGTGCCTGGGGGCCTCCATGGAACACCCGGCCATGCCGTTGGCGGGCATGGCCGGTACACGCCCTGACTCTCACTTTCTTTGCAAAGGTGCGACATGACAGCCCTCCATTCGTCGTTGGTCGATGCGCTGATCGCGCATGCAGGCCGGCAACCTGACAAGCCGGCGGTGCATTTTCTGCTCGATGGCGAGGCGCAGCGCCTGACGCTGACGTATGCCGAGCTCGCCCGCCAGGCCCGTGACCTGGCGGGCGAACTGTCACGCCACGCGCGCGTCGGTGAACGGGCGTTGTTGCTGATGCAGAGTGGCCCGAGCTATGTCGTGTCGTTCTACGCTTGCCTGTATGCCGGCATTATCGCTGTGCCTGCACTGCCGCCGGAGTCGTTGCGCCAGTACGAACTGAGCCGGGTGCGGGCGATCCTCGACGATGCCCGGCCAAGCCTGGTGCTGACCGAGGCTCATCTGCGCGAATCGCTGGTACAGGCCTTCGACCAGGGGTTGCCGACCACGCTGTCGGTCGACACCCTGGCGCTGGCGGGGAGCGGCACCGGCCAGGTGCGCCGGCCGGCCAGCGAAGACATCGCCTTCCTGCAGTACACCTCCGGTTCAACGGCCACCCCCAAGGGTGTGCAAGTGAGTCACGGCAACCTGGTCGCCAACGAGCGGGTGATGGTGAGTGGCTTCGACCTGCGCGAAGTCGACACCTTCGTCAGCTGGTTGCCGCTCTATCACGACATGGGGCTGATCGGCTGCTTGCTGCTGTCGCTGTACCGAGGCGCGACCCTGGTGCTGATGTCGCCGCGGCATTTCGTCGAGCGTCCTGCGCGCTGGCTCGAAGCGATCAGCCAGTACCGTGCAACCCATACTGGCGCGCCGGACTTCGCCTTCCGCCTGGCAGCCGAGCGGGTCAGCGAGACCGTCCTGGCCAAACTTGATCTGAGCTGCCTGCGGGTGCTGTTCTCCGGGTCCGAACCGGTTCGCCAGGACAGCCTGCAAGCCTTCGCCCGACACTTCGCAGGCACCGGTTTCAACCCACTGGCGTTCCTGCCGTGCTACGGCCTGGCCGAAGCCACCCTGTTCGTTACCGGTACCACCGCTGACGAACCCTCGTCAGTACCTGTTTCGACAGCCATGCCCTGGGCGAAGACCGCGCCGAGCCGGGCGAGGGCAGCCTGCTGGATAGCTTCCAGGCAGAGCTGCACGCCCTGATCGATCAATGCGAGCGGCTCTCATGAGCCGCGCCACCCTTTTTCAAGGACTCTGGACGATGTCACTGCACCCTGAACTAACGGCTTTCCTGGACCTGGTGGAGGAGGGCCGGCTTGCCGGCCGTGCTCCGCTGCACGCCTTGTTACCGGTAGCGGCGCGCGAATCCTTCGAGCAAGCCTCCGCGGGGCTGGTCTGGCCCTGGCCGCGGCAAGTTGCGCGCCGCGCGTTGACGGCGCGCACACGCGATGGCGCCGATCTGCGGCTGCGGCTCTATCTGCCCGAGGTCGCCTGCGAAAGGCCGTTGCCGGTGCTGCTGTACTTTCATGGCGGCGGTTATGTGGTGGGCAGCCTGGACTCCCATGACGGTATCTGCGCCGAGCTGGCCTGGCGCACGCCGTGCGGGGTGCTCGCCGTGGACTATCGGCGGGCGCCGGAACATCGCTTCCCCACGGCCTTGTTCGATGCCGAGGATGCCTTGCGCTGGCTGCTGGCCGAGGGCAGCGCGTTGGGCCTGGATGCGAACCGGCTGGCGGTTGGCGGCGACGGTGCCGGGGCGACCCTGGCCACCGTGCTGGCGATCCAGGCGGCACGGGCGCCGCAGGACTGGCCGCAGATTCGCCTGCAACTGTTGTGCTATCCCAGTACCGATGCCTCGCGCACGACGGTCTCCAACGACCTGTTCGACGAAGGCTACCTGCTGGAAAGTGCGACGCTGGAGTGGTTCTACAACCAGTATCAGCGCACGCCGGCCGATCGCCTCGACTGGCGCTTCTCGCCGCTGCTGTGCGGGGACTTGCGGGGTGTGGCCCCGGCGTTCGTGGGGTTGGCGCAGTATGATCCGCTGCATGACGAGGGTGCTGCCTACGCCGAACGGTTGCAAGAGGCCGGGGTGAGCGTGACCTGTCGCCACTACGCGGCGACCCATGATCTGTTGCGCATGGGGGCAATCATGCCGGGTATCGATCAGGTCTATGCAGAATTGGCGAGCAGCCTGGCCCAGGCACTGCAGCACTGAGAAACAAGGGGAGGGCCGGGCGCCGTGCGCCCGGCAGGGGAGGTCAGCCCAAGGGCATCGGGCGGAAGTCGGCGCGTTCGAGCACCATCAGGGCTGCGCGCTTGTGCGGGAAGTCGAACTCTTTGTGCTTGGTGAAACCCACTGAGGCCATGTAGCCGATCATCGTGTCGTTGTCGGCCCGTGGCTCAGCCACCACGCGGCAGGTGCGCGGCTCGTCGCAAAGTAGCCAGTCGACCAGCGAGCGCAACCAGCAGTCGACCTTGGCCGGGCCGCGATGATGCTCTTCACCCACCAGCATATGGATACCCCGGTCGAACTCGCCGGCCGGAAAGAACGGCGCGATGCGATCATCCAGGGCCCAGTACACCTCGTAATAGGCAAAGGGCTCGTCGTTGAAACAGCCGATGACGCTGAAGATATGCGGGGTGTCGGCGATCTTCTGCAGGTATGCACGGTGTTCGTCGAGCGATCCTTGTTCGTCCCAGAAGGGCGCGACGCGAGTGTTGTTCTGCCAGCGGTTGAACAGCGCAAGATCGGCGTCGATGTCCAGCGTGCGCAGGGAGAACCACAGCCCCAGGTGCTCGTCGTAGCGACGGTACAGCTCACCCTGTGGCTTGCTGCGGGTGGGGGCATTGGCTGGGGTGAGCTGTGCGGTGGTCATGTTCATTCAGGCAGCCTCCTCAGGCCGATGCCGACAACACGTTGTCGAGCAGCTCCAGGTGACCGTGCCCGCCGCCTTCGGCCATGTCCAGCAGGGCCTCGGAGATTTCCCAGGCGCGTGCCGGCAACACCGACAGCAGGGTGTCGCTCAGGCCATGGTTGGCTTCCGAGAAGCCCTGGACGAACACACCGGCCTTGAGGTTCGGCGTGGCGCGCACGCGATAGCTGCGCTCGACGTCGAATTCGCCCAGGTACTCGGCCAGCGGCGCGAGCAGGGCTTTGTGCGACTTGCGCTCGTAGCCGGTGGCGAGGATCACGGCATCATAGTGCTGCGCTTCTTCGTGGCCGGTGGCGACATCGCGCAGGTGCAGGCGGATACCATGCTCGCCGGCACTGGCGCTTTGCACCTGGGTACGGCAGCGGAAGGCATGGCGCTCGCGCTTGGAGACTTTCTGGCGATAGAGGATGCCGTAGATCTGTTCGATCAGGTTCAGGTCCACCACTGAGTAGTTGGTGTTGTGGAACTCGCTGATCAGTCGCTCGCGTTCGGACTCGGGCTGATCGAAGAACAGATGGGTGTTTTCCGGGGCGAAGATCTGGTTGACGAACGGGCTGTCGTCGGCAGGCTTGAGCACTTCGCTCCGCAGGATCAGGTGCGACCCGCACATTCGGGTAACTGTCGTTGAGGTCGATGAACGCCTCGGCGGCGCTTTGCCCGCCCCACCACGGCAATGCGCATGGGCTCACCGCGTGCGCAGCGCTGCTGGGTGATGCGGCTGAGGTATTGCGAATGGTGGAACACCCGGCCATCGTCGCGCAGCCCCTTGAACACGCCTGGAATGCGCGGCGTGCCGCCGGTACCGACGACCACCGAGCGGTTACGGCGACGGTGCTCTCGGCCTTGGCTGTCGACCGAGACCACATCCAGCAGCTCGATGTTCTGGTCGATGCCAATGACCGGCTCTACCCGCTCGACACGGTTGCCATAGGCGCATTGCGCGCTGAAGTGCCCGGCTACCCAGCGCAGGTAGTCGCTGTATTCCATGCGGCACGGGTAGAAGGTGCCCAGGTTGATGAAGTCGATCAGGCGTCCGTGCTGCTGCAGGTAATTGACGAAGCTGTAGCGGCTGGTGGGGTTGCGCAGGGTGACCAGGTCTTTGAGGAAGGAAATCTGCAGTTCGCTCTGGCTGACCAGGGTATCGCCATGCCAGTGATAGTCAGTCTGCCGATCGAGGAACAGGCTGTTGGCCCGGCGGCCCGCCGTCTCGGCCTGCTCCTCGAGGGCGATGGCCAGGGCCAGGTTGGAAGGGCCGAAGCCGACGCCGATCACGTCGAAGGGCTTGTTGCTGGACTGTCGCTGGGACATTCGCGAATCCTCCTTTGAAGTTGTGCCCTGGGCGCTGGCCAGTTGGTCAACGCATCAGCAGCGTTCATCTTGACGAACGAACGAGCAGGTTTTTCAGAAGGGGCCGATACCGCGTACGCCGCGTGCAGCGAAATCGGGGTGAAAGCCAGCAAAAGCAAAGTGGATGGAGTAAGCTTGGCGAAATTATTTTGCTATCAGCACATCATGCCCAACCCCTCCCTTCACAACAAAGCCCCGAGCGAAATGGCCGCCGACTGGTGTGTGCGCCTGCATTTCGAGGAGTGCACCGACACGGACCGTGCCGAATTCCTGCGCTGGTACGATGCCGACCCGGAGCACGCGGTGGAGTACGCCAACATGTGCAAGGTCTGGCAGGTGAGCGAACAGTTGCCACCGCGTGCAGCGGTGCCGAACGCCGGACCCGTACGTCGACGCCGGGCTGTGCCGTTGCTGGCCCGTGCCGCTGTGCTGGTACTGGCCGTGGGCGGCGCCTGGGGAGCTGGCTGGTCGTGGGGTGTGGTGCCGGGCAGCGTGCGCTATTACGGCGCCGAGCAGACGCGCCGTCAGGTGCAGCTTCCGGATCACAGCCAGGTAGAGCTCAATCAGCGCACGGGCATGCTTTACCTGGGCTTTCGTGACCAGCGCCAGGTCGTGTTGCGCGATGGCGAGGCCTATTTCGATGTACAGCGCGATCTGGACAAACCGTTCGTGATCAGCGCCGACAACGCCAGCGTGCGGGTGACCGGTACCCACTTCAATGTCTGGACCGCCCAGGAGCAGACCACCGTCAGCGTGGCCGAGGGCAGCGTACTGGTGTCGCGCAGCGAGGGCGGCGACGGCCGCAACCAGGGCGCCGAGCTGACCGCCGGCATGCAAGCGGTGGCCAGCCAGGGGCGCATGCTCCAGCTCAAGCGTATCGACCCCGCGCGTCCGGCGGCCTGGCGCAACGGCAAGTTGATGCTCGATGACGTCAGCCTGCGCGATGCCATCCCACAGATAAACCGCTACCTCAAGGTGCCCCTGCAATTGGATGGTGCCGAGGTCGGCGAGTTGCGTTTCGGCGGGCTCTACGACACCACCGACCTCGGCCAGTTGGTCAGGGCCTTGCCGCAGGTACTCCCGGTAAAATTGCGTCACAGTGACGGCGTGATCCTGGTTTCGGTCCGCTGAAATTCGTCCAGGCCCGGCTTTTCCAATAATTCGCTGAATTAATCACTCGCTCATTCGTCGTTCAGGCATGCCCCTCAACACGCTCGCACTCCGGCCCTGGCCGAGGGCGGGCGTCAAGCCTGGAACCCGAGACGATGAGCGCACCCGCACGAAGTACCCTGCATGAATTGACGCAGGTTTTGCGTCCTTTCTGGCCACTGTTGCTGGTCTCGACCGTGCTGGGCATTCTGGGCGGCTTGAGCATCACCGGGCTGCTGGCGACCATCAACCATGCCCTGCATGCCGAAGGCGGCGCCAGCCGGGGCGTACTGCTGGGCTTTGGCGGATTGTGCGTGCTGGCGCTACTCGGTTCGGTGATCTCCGACATCGGCACCAACTATGTGGGCCAGCATGTGATTGCCCGCCTGCGCAAGAGCCTGGGCCTGAAGATTCTCAGCGCGCCGATCGATCAACTCGAACGCTACCGCAGCCACCGGCTGATCCCGGTGCTCACCCACGATGTCGATACCATCAGCGACTTTGCCTTTGCCTTCGCCCCGCTGGCGGTGTCGTTCAGCGTTACCCTGGGCTGCCTGGTGTACCTGGTGCAGTTGTCGCCGGGAATGTTCCTTACCACCACCCTGGCGATTCTGCTCGGCTCGGTGGCGCAGTATTACGCGCGGGCGCGGGGCATCAAGGGGTTCTTCGAGGCCCGTGACCTGGAGGACGATCTGCAGAAGCACTATCGCTCGATTGCAGAAGGCGCCAAGGAGCTGCGTATCAACCGGCCGCGCCGCCAACGCCTGCTCAAGGAATGCATCGAAGGGACCGCCGACAGCATTTGCCAGAAGCAGGTGAACTCGATCAACCAGTTCGTGGTGGCCAAGGGCGTCGGCTCCACGCTGTTCTTCATCGTGATCGGCGTGGCCCTGGGTTTCCAGGCCATGTGGCCGAGCACCAGTACCGCGACCCTGAGTGGCTTCATCCTGGTGTTGCTGTACATGAAAGGGCCGCTGGAGCATCTGTTCGGCACGCTGCCCACCATCAGCCGTGCGCAAGTGGCGTTTCGCCGGATTGCCGATCTGTCCGAACAGTTCACCTCACCGGGGCCGCACCTGCAGGAGGCGCGCGACAAGCCGCTGGCTGCCGATATCACCAGCATCGAGCTGCGTGACGTGCATTATCGTTATCCGAGTGAGGAGGGCGCCGCAGGCTTTGCCATCGGTCCGGTCAACCTGTTGATGCGCAAGGGCGAGATCGTCTTTATCGTCGGCGAGAACGGTGGCGGCAAGACAACCCTGATCAAGCTCCTGCTGGGTTTGTACATCCCCCAGAGCGGTAGCCTGCTGCTCGACGGCAAACCCGTCGATGAAACGCAGCGAGACGACTATCGCCAACTGTTCACCACGGTGCTGTCGGATTTCTTCCTGTTCGAGGACCTCGTGCAACAGGGCGACGAGGTGCCCGAGGAAGCGATGGTGTACCTGGAACGCCTGGAAATTGCCCACAAGGTGCGTATCGACGATGGCCGCTTCTCTACCCTCGACTTGTCGACCGGTCAGCGCAAGCGCCTGGCACTCCTGCAAGCGTGGACCGAACATCGCCCGGTGCTGGTGTTCGACGAGTGGGCAGCGGACCAGGACCCGACGTTCCGGCGCATCTTCTATACCGAGTTGCTGCCGGACCTGCAGCGCCTGGGCAAGACGATCGTGGTGATTTCCCACGACGACCGTTACTTCGACGCTGCCGACACACTGCTGCGCATCGACAATGGCCGCCTGGTGCAACAGCGCGTCAGCACCGCCGAGGCCGGCTGACGTGAGCCCATCGCTGGCCCAGCGCCTGTCGCCGCTATTGCAGCCGCTCGCCTTGCGCATGCGAGTCGAGCCGGACAGCGGCGCACCACTGCTCAGCCGCTGGCTGGAGCCGGCGCTGTTGGGCGAGGCGCTGGGGCGTTATGCGCGCAATTGGCCACAGGCGGACCCACGGGCAGTGGCTTCGCAATGGCATCAGGAGAGCAGCGCGTTGATCCTGCCGCCGCTGCTGTTGGCGCGACTGCTGTATGCCGAGCCTGTGAGCCTGGAGCTGGGGCAGTTGCGCATGACCGTGGACGAGCAAGGCGCGCCGGGTGAACTGCACGTTCCGGCGCCAGGGGTGGTGGCGGCAGGCGAGGGCAGCGGGTGGGGGCTGCTCGAGGCGCTGCAGGTGCAGTTGCTGGCACCCTTCGTCAGTCGTTTCGCGGCGCATACCGGCCTTGCGCCGCGCGTGCTGTGGGGCAATGTGGCGCTGTGCGTCGACTGGGTCCTGGAGGTAGCCCAGAACGTTGTACCGACCCGCGCGCTTGGGGAAGCGCGGGCGCATTTTCGCGACGGCCGCCAGGGGGGCGGCGGTCATGCCTTGTGCAGTGCATTGCGCCGCGATGCCAGCGGCATCACGCGGCGGGTCTGCTGCCTGCGCGAGCGTCTGGGGTTCGATCGCTGTGCGGTCTGCCCACTGGCCTCGCGCCAGACCCTACACAACATGCCAATACAACCATAAAACCATCAGGACCATCATGAGCGTCTATCCACTGAATCAACAGGCACAGCGCCTGCGTCGCGGCATCGCTGCCGCTACCCTCGGGCTTGCCATGGCAACTGCGGTCCCGGCGTTGGCCGAACCCGTGCAGATCAACATTCCGGCCAAGTCGCTGTCCTCGGCCCTGTACGAGCTGGGCAGCCAGGCCAACCTGCAGATCATCTACAGCCAAGACACCGTATCCGGCCTGCGCAGCCGTAGTGTTGCCGGCCACATGGAGCCGGAAGAGGCGCTGCGCCAGTTGCTCCAGGGGACCAACATCGCCTACCAGATCGAAGGCAACCATGTGACGCTGCAAAGCCACAGCGACGGCGCGGCGATTGCCCTGCCGACCACCAGCGTGGTCAGCCAGGCCTACAGTTCGGTGAGCCCGGACGACGGCTATGTGGCCAAACGCGCGTCGGCGGGTTCGAAGACCGATACCCCGATCATCGAAACACCGTACTCGGTGTCGGTAGTGACCCGCGAGCAAATCAAGGCCCAGCAGCCCAAGACGGTCTCCCAGGCCCTGCGCTACACACCGGGCATCAACGCAGAGTTGGCAGGCCCGCAGTTCGTCACCGACCAGATGACCATCCGCGGCTTCCAGCAAGGCACCGGGCGCATGCTGCGTGATGGCACTCGCACCTTTCTGCCGGACTTCCTCGGCTGGGACGCCCCCGAACCCTATGGCCTGGAGCGGATCGAGGTGCTGCGCGGTGCAAGCTCGGTGCTCTACGGTGCGTCTGACCCTGGGGGGCAGATCAACCTGGTGAGTAAGCGGCCCACCATCGAGCCGCTGCGGGAAGTGCAGCTGCAGATGGGCAACCACGACTACAAGCAGGGAGCCTTTGACCTGGGTGATGCCCTGGATGATGAAGGGATATGGAGCTATCGCCTGACGGGCCTGTTCCGCGAAGGCGATGCCCAGGTCGATCACATCACCAACCGCCGCCAGTACCTGGCACCGGCGATCAGCTATCGCCCCAATGACAACACCGAGTTGACCGTGCTGGGCGAGTACCAGAAACAGACCGGCAACTTCGCCAACCCGCTGCCTGCCCAGGGCACCGTGTTTCGCGACCCGCGTGGCCGCCTGGACCGCGATACCTATGTGGGCGACAGCGCCTACGACTACATGACCAACGAGAAGACCTCGCTGGGTTATGTGTTCGAACACAGCTTCGACGAGATCTGGACCCTGCGCCAGAACGTTCGCTACAGCGACTACCGCCAGTCCAGCTCGGAAATCGCTCTGTTCGGACCGGCCGGTGATGCCTACTCGCGCTACAACGACCAGCGCAAGGGCGATGGCCGGCTGTTCACCATGGACAACCAGATCCAGGCCAACTTTGCCACCGGGCCGGTGGAGCACACCTTGCTGACCGGCGTCGACTACAACAATGGCAAGTTCGACCAGGACCAGTCGCTCAACTTCATCCTGCAGACCTTCGACGTGTTCAACCCCGTCTATGGCGAGCCGCTGGACTTTGTCCCGTTCAGTGCCTCCAGCTACGAGCAGAAGCTGTCGCAGACGGGCGTGTACCTGCAGGACCAAATGAAAATCGACAACTGGGTATTCCTGCTGGGCGGTCGCTACGACTGGGCCAGCAACCAGAAGGATGACCGCGATCCGCAAACCCAGAAGGACGAGAAGTTCAGCGGCCGCGCCGGTATCGTCTACCTCTTCGACAATGGCCTGGCACCGTACGCCAGCTACAGCGAGTCGTTCCTGCCGGTGATGGGCGTCACGGCCAACAACTCGCAGCTTGATCCGGAAGTCGGCAAGCAATACGAAGTGGGCCTGAAGTACGAGCCGCCCGGCGGCAACAGCCTGTACACCATCGCAGCGTTCGACCTGACCAAGCAGAATGCCACCGAGAACGTCGGCGGCTTCTCGCGCCAGGACGGTGAAGTGCGCTCCCAGGGCGTCGAGCTCGAGGGCAAGAGCGAAATCACTCCGGGGTTCAACCTGATCGGCAGCTACACCTGGAACGACGTCGAGGTCACCCAGTCTGACATCGGCAACAAAGGCAACACACCGTTCCGGATTCCCGAACACATGGCTTCGATCTGGGGCGACTACACCGTGCAGGGCGGACCGCTCGAGGGTCTGCGCATTGGCGCCGGCGCCCGCTACGTGGGCAGCACCTACGGAGACTCGGCCAACAGTTTCAAGGTCGACAGCTACAGCGTGGTCGATGCCCTGGTCGCCTATGAACTGGGCAAGCTCGACGCCTCGCTTGACGGTGTGGAAGTGTCGCTCAACGCCACCAACCTGTTCGACGAGGACTACGTGGCGGGCTGTTACAGCACGGTGGGCTGCCAGTACGGCCAGCAGCGGACGGTGTATGGCACTGTGAGCTACAACTGGTAGGTTGACGCCCGTCCCAGTTCGTCTCACTACGCTGGCGCCTTCGGGCGCCAGTCAGGAACTAGGGTAGAGTGCCCACCCCTATCTGTTATCAAGCGTTAGCTGAAGAATGAATCGTCCGCTGTTTGTTTCCCTGGATGGGCCCAAGGGGTCCGGCAAAACCACACTGTTGGAGGCCATTACGAAAGTACTGAGGGCAGACAACAAGAAAGTGATCCGCCTGTGCGAGAAAAAAAGCGATCCCCACAGGGGTGAAACAATGGCCCTGGTCAACCAGCTTGTCAGAAATCCCAGCCGGGAACTGGAGTGGAGGGTGTGTGAGCGCCTGGCCGATAGCCGTGAATGGATTTCCCAGCACGTGCTGACCCGACAGCCGCAGGACAGCATCATCTTGATCGATCGCTGGTACCCCTCCGATGCCGCGTTTCGTCGCCTGGTCCCGTTTGCAGATATTCTTCAGCTGAACATGGATCGCAATGTGCGAGTGCCAGACCTGCACGTCGGGGTTGTCACTGCGCCTGATATTTCATGGGCGAGGGCGGCGGCACGGTCGCGTGGGCTGGGCAGTACGGTGATGCACAGGCTCGAAGAACATGTCGCCAGCACCCAGGCGTTCGAGCGGGCGATTGCCGATCAGGGCTGGGTGTTGTGCCGCAATGAGGGGTTGCTCGAAGACGCAACGATGGAGGTGGTTGCTGCGATCTACGGCGTCCTTTGATGCCCCGTACGCAAGGCTTGCGAGCACCCGCCATCGTGCCTGACGGGTGCCTGATGCAGCCTTAGCCAGCGCTGATGTTGCCGCAGAACAGCGGTCGACTGCCATCGGCGGCACTGGTACGCACCAGCAGGGCATAGTCTCCCCGGGTCAAGTCAGCCAGCGCCACGGGGGCCTGGGACCAATAACGTGTCCGTGGTGCCAACGACAGGTAGTTGACGTTATCGACCTTGTCGGTCTTGTAGGCAGGGCTTTTTCCCAAATGCTGGCAGGAACCCGCGTAGATTTCAGTCTCGAGGCGGCTCGGGACAGCCATGTGGTCGGGTACGCCACCGACATTGAGGTAGATGCCGGTGTCGTTGCCCACGGGGTTGAGGGTGGCACGTGCAATATGGCCTGCGTTCTGCGGGGTAGCATCGAGAGGGACATCGACGAGATCGGCGTTGCTTGCGCAACCTGAAAACGCCCCAGCCGCCACCACCAACGCCAGCCAAGATGTTCTGTTCATCACAGATCTCCTGATATGAGGTGCGTTGATCCGGTCCCCCTTATGAAGTCTAGTTTCCTGGACCGTGCGCGGGATTGGCCTGATGGGTGGTCATCAGCGGCCCCCCAGGGACCGCTCATTCCTGATCCATCACCTCGGCCACGCCTCGATCTTCCCCCAGGAATCCGCCACTCTGGTGGTGCCACAACTGCGCATAGATACCGTTTTTTGCCAGCAGTTCAGTGTGGGTACCTTGTTCGATGATGCGTCCTTCATCCATGACAATAAGCCGATCCATTGCTGCAATCGTGGAGAGTCGATGGGCGATGGCGATCACTGTCTTGCCTTCCATCATCTCATCGAGGCTTTCCTGAATGGCCACTTCGACTTCGGAATCCAGCGCGCTGGTCGCCTCGTCAAGCAGCAGGATCGGGGCGTTCTTGAGCATCACCCGGGCAATCGCGACGCGCTGGCGCTGGCCACCCGATAGCTTGATGCCGCGCTCGCCCACCAGGGTGTCGTAGCCGGTATGACCTTGCCGGTCGCTCAGTTGGCGGATGAACTCGTCGGCCTGGGCACTGGCCGCGGCACTGCGGATCTGGGCATCGCTCGCGTCGGGCCGCCCGTAGGCGATGTTGTCGCGAATGGAACGGTGCAACAGCGACGTATCCTGGGTGACCATGCCGATGGCGCTGCGCAGGCTGTCTTGCGTTACATGGGCGATGTCTTGTCCGTCGATGCGAATCTGCCCACTGTCGACATCATAGAAGCGCAGCAGCAAGTTGATGAGCGTGGACTTGCCCGCGCCGGAGCGACCGACCAGGCCGATTTTTTCACCCGGGCGAATGGTGAGGCTCAGGCCATCGAGCACCTGGCGTTCGCCGTTGTAGTTGAAGCTCACCTTGTCGAAGGTGACCGCCCCGCCGGTGGTCACCAGCACCCCCGCATCCGCTGCATCTTTCACCTGGGGGCCGCGGGTAAGGGTTGCCATGCCATCCTGCACGGTGCCGATGCTCTCGAACAGCGACGTCATTTGCCACATGATCCAGTGCGACATGCCATTGATACGCAACGCCATGGCCGTGATTGCCGCCACGGCCCCGGCGCCGACCTCACCCTGGTGCCATAGCCACAGCGCATAGCCCCCGGCAGCCATGATCAACGCCACCACCAGGGCCTGGTTGACGATCTCGAACTGGCTGACCAGGCGCATCTGGCGAAAGCCGGTTTGCTTGAAGTCTTCCATTGCTGCCCGTGCGAAGTGCGCTTCACGATTGGAGTGGGAAAACAGCTTCACCGTCGTGATGTTCGTGTAGGCGTCCGAGATCCGCCCGGTCATCATCGACCGCGCATTGGCCTGTTCCTGTCCGACTTTGCCCAGGCGGGGCACGAAGTACAGCATGGCCAGCCCGAACAAGACGACCCAGGCAACGAAAGGCAGCATCAGTTTCAGTGCGAAACCACCGGCCAGTGCGATGATTGCAATGAAATACACCCCTATGCCGAGTGCGATCTCGATAAGGGTGAACAGCAGGTCGCGCACGGCCAGCGCCGTCTGCATCACCTTGGTGGTGACCCGGCCGGAAAACTCATCGGAAAAGAACGAAAGACTCTGCCGCAGCATCAAGCGGTGGAAGTCCCAACGCAGTCGCAATGGCAGGTTGATCGCCAAAATCTGGTGCTGCACCATGGTTCGCAACGCCACCAGCCCGATGCTGCACAGCATGACGATAGCCATGCCCGACAATACGCGGCTTTCCTGCGCCGCCGCATCGCCTCCCGCCTGCCAGGTCGAGAGCAGGTCCACGACCTGGCCGAGAAAAGCGAACAGCCAGGCTTCGTAGATCGATACGCCAGCACTGAGCAGCGCGAACGCAAGGATGTAGCCGCGGGCACCTCGTGTGCAGGCCCACAGGAACCGTGCCAGGCCCACGGGGGGTGGCGGTACCTCGTCAGGAGGAAAGGGGTCGAGCCTTCGTTCAAATGCACGAAGCATGTGGGTCTCCAAAACCGTCGAATTGCGCAGATTTTGCCACTGAACGGCTGCTTTGGGGGATTTGCGACTGCTGCGCAGTCGATCGCAGCCTCGTTCCTCGACAGCGGCTACAGCGCCTGCAATCGGCCGCGTAGCGGTCGTGGTTCAAGACCGTTGTTCCCAAATGGAACGGCCTTACACGCCAGCGTATTTCTCTTCTACGCTGATACTGTTCTGCCGTTTCTCCCATAGGAGCATCGTCATGTCTGCCTGCCTTCACCGGGCGATCCTGCTCACTCTCGCCATGTTCGCGCTGCCGGGCTGCTCCGATGAGGATTCGCAGCCCAAGCAATCGGCCACGGCGCCAGCAGCGGCCCCGGCGGCCACGGCTGCAGCTCCGGCAGCTCCGGCAGCGCCCGCCACGCCGAGCGAGGCGGTGTTCAGCACCGAGCAGCTTGACCAGATGCTGGCACCGTTGGCGTTGTATCCGGATGCATTGCTGGCGCAGGTGCTGATGGCCACCACTTATCCTGGCAATGTCGCCGACGCCGTTGCCTGGTCCAAGGCCCATCCCGACGCCAGTGGTGATGCCGCCGTCAAGCAGGTCGCCGACCAGCCCTGGGACCCTAGCGTGCAGTCGTTGGTGGCGTTTCCGCAGGTGCTGACCACGCTCGGCCAGGACCCGGTATGGGTGCAGCGAGTCGGCGATGCGTTTCTCGCTCAGCCCGACGCGGTGATGAATTCGGTACAGCGCCTGCGCGCCAAGGCCAAGGCCGCCGGCCACCTGGAATCGAACGACCAGCAGACCGTCACCGTGCAACCGGCCAGCGCCCCCGTCGGCGGTACGACCACTGTGGTGCAGGCAGCCGCGCCGGCACAGACCATCGTTATCCAACCGACCAATCCGCAGGTGGTGTATGTCCCGAGCTACAACCCCTCCGTGGTGTATGGCAGTTGGCCCTATCCGTCCTATCCACCCGCGTATTACCCACCCTCTCCGGGCTATGCCATTGGCACGGCATTGGCGACCGGCCTGGCTTTTGGTGCGGGGGTAGCCATTGTCAACTCGCTGTGGGGGGATTGCGACTGGGGGCACAATGACGTCGATATCGACGTCAATCGCTACAACAACATCAACGTCAATCACCGGATCGATGCCAACCAGAACAATTGGCAGCACAATCCGCAGTTTCGAAACGGCGTACCGTACCGCGACCAGGCCAGCCGCGCACAATTCGACCGGCGCTTGCCCGGCGGTGCGCAGCGCACCGCCATGCGCGGTGACACGCCGGCTCGTGTCGCAGACCGTGCCCGTGCCCGGGAAAGCCTCGCACAGCATGGTATCGAAGCACCGGCAACCAGTAACCTCGAAGCCCGCCAGCGTGTGCAGAGCGCTGACCGCGAGCGTGCGCAGCAAAGCCTCCAGCAACATGGCATCGGCCAGGGCGGTAGCGCGCGCGAGCGGGCCCAGGTTGCCGACCGCCAACTGAAGAACGATGGTCAGGCCCGCCAGCGTGCCCAGGCATCCCTGCAGAATCGCCAGCATCAGCAGCCCGTGCACAACCAGCAGGTACGCCAACAAGTGCGCCAGCAACACGCCGGCGCGCGGGCTCCGCGCAACAATGCGTTGACCGGCGTGCGCGATCCGGCGCAGTCACGCATCGCGAGCAATCGCGGCCAGCTCAGCCATCAGAGTTTCAGCAGGCCCTCTGCAGCGTCTGCGGGCCACGCCGTGCAACGACCCGTACGGATGCAGTCCCACGGTGGCGGCCGTCGCCATTGAGAGGAGAGTCACTCATGAATGCAGCAGGTCGATTCGCGCTGGTTGTGCTCCTGCTCTGGACATCCGGCAGTTATGCCCAACAACACTTCCCGACGCCAGAGCGCGCCGGCGAGGCGCTGGTGCAGGCGCTTGGTAGCCAGAAGAGCGAAAACCAACAGTTGGCGAACCTGCTCGGCAACGACTGGAAGAACTACATCCCGACCGAGCACGTCGACCGCGCAGACGTCGACGCCTTTCTCGCCCTCTACCAGCAAAAGCACCAGGTTCAATCCGACAGCCCGGACCGTGCGCACCTGGTGGTCGGTGAAACCTCCTGGGTGTTCCCCATTCCCCTCAAGCACGTTGCCAGCGGTTGGGTATTCGACACCCGTGCCGGTGCCGAAGAAATCCGCCTGCGCCGCATCGGACGCAACGAACTGGCAACCATTCAAGCGGTACGCGCCTATCACGACGCACAGATGGATTACGCCGAGATCGATCGCAATGACGATGGCGTGCTCGAGTACGCGCAGAAGTTCATCAGCAGCGACGGGCAGTTCGATGGCCTGTACTGGCCCGAGGAGGAGGGCGTCGAGGAAAGTCCTCTCGGACCGCTGTTCGGTGATGCCGCGATTGGCGACGACTGGCACGGCTATCACTACCGCATTCTCACCGCCCAAGGCCCCTCGGCGCCGGGCGGCGCCTATGACTACACGATTGGTGAGCGCATGACGCGCGGCTTTGCCGTGATCGCCTGGCCGACCAAGTACGGGGAAACTGGTGTGATGAGCTTCATGATCAGTCACGACGGTGAAGTGTTCCAGAAAGACCTCGGCCGAGATAGCACCAAGAAGGCTGCAGTCATTAAGCGTTTCGATCCCGATAGCAGTTGGAGCGAAGTAAAGGACGAGGACGACGCGTCCTGAACCAGGCGGTTCAGCCATTCCCGAGGTCGAGGACGAACCCTTGCCCACGTTCCGGATCTACCCCGCGATGTTGCTCGCGCTGCTGCTCGCAGGCTGCGCGAGCACACGCGTGCCTCATGATTTCAGCGAGGCCATACCCGCCAATGATTCCGCCTTCGGGCGCTCGATCCAGGCCCAGGCTGCCCCACATGCGGGACGTTCCGGGTTTCGTCTGTTGCCTAACAGCAGTGAAGCGTTCCGGGCGCGCGCCGAGTTGATTCGCAATGCGCAGAAAAGTGTAGATGTGCAGTACTACATCGTGCATAACGGGCTCAGCACGCGGGCCCTGGTACGTGAAATACTGCTGGCAGCCGATCGCGGCGTGCGTATCCGCATCCTGCTCGATGACACGGCCAGCGACGGCCAGGAAGAAGTCATCGCGACGTTGGCCGTGCACCCGAACATCTATATTCGCGTGTTCAATCCTCTGCACCTGGGGCGAAGCACTATGGTCACGCGAACCATGGGCCGCTTGTTCAACCTTTCCCAGCAGCACCGGCGCATGCACAACAAACTGTGGCTGGCCGACAACAGCGCAGCCATTGTCGGTGGACGCAATCTGGGGGATGAGTATTTCGACGCCAAGCCCGATCTCAACTTCACCGACATGGACTTGTTGTGCATCGGCCCGGTCGCCGAGCAGTTGGGCCACAGCTTCGATCAGTACTGGAACAGCGCCCTGAGCCAGCCGATCAGTGACTTCCTGCTCAACAAGCCAACAGCTGAGGACCTGCAGAAAAGCCGCCAACGCCTGGAGCAATCGCTGCAAAGTACACGGATCGAGAACAAGGCCTTGTACGACCATCTCATGACCTATCGGTCGCAACCGCAACTCGAGAACTGGCGCCAGGAACTGATCTGGGCGCATAGCAAGGCCATGTGGGATGCCCCGAGCAAAGTACTGGCCGACGACGAACCTGCCCGCGCGTTATTGATGTCGACGCAACTTCGGCCTGAACTGGACCACGTGAATGAGGAACTGATCCTGATCTCGGCCTATTTCGTGCCCCAGCAGCCGGGCATGCGCTACCTGCTCGGTCGTGCCGATGCCGGTGTCGAGGTGCGCCTGTTGACCAACTCACTGGAAGCCACCGATGTGCCTGCGGTGCATGGTGGCTATGCGCCTTACCGAAAAGCCCTGCTCGAGCATGGCGTGAAAATCTACGAACTGCGACGCCAGCCGGACGACCCCAGTGGCGGCTCTTCCTTCGGCTTCAGTGGTGGCTCGGATTCCAGCTTGCACACCAAGGCCATGATCCTCGACAAGCACAAGGTGTTCATCGGCTCGTTCAATTTCGACCCGCGTTCAGTGTTCTGGAACACTGAAGTCGGGGTGCTGGTCGACAGCCCTGAGCTGGCGGGCTACATGCGCAACCTGGCGTTTGAGGGCATGGCGCCAGCCGTGAGTTACCAGGCTCGCCTGGAAAACGGCGAAATTGTCTGGATCGCTGAAGACGACGGTCGCCTGTATACGTTGCGCAAGGAACCCGGCGGCACGTGGCGCAGCTTCAAGGCTTGGCTCAGCGACAAGATCGGCCTGGAAAAAATGCTCTAGCGCGATCCCCAGGTGCCATCATCGTTCTGCATGCTCGCCAGACGCGTGCTGCTTGATGATGTCCACGACGGCAGCGGTCATGATTGCCGTGGATACGCCGAACATGAGGATGCCATTGGCCGCCTCCAAGGGGCTGAGCAGGCGCCATGGCTGGCTCAGGACTACATCGCCATAGCCCAGGGTGGCGAAGGTAACGCCGGAAAAGTACAGCGCGGTGGTGAAGTCCTCGAATTCACCCAGCAGCAGGAACAGCAAAGCCCACAGGGCCATCTGCACATAGTTGCCGATGAGCATCACCACCATCACCATCGACAGCAAGCGCACGTCACCGCGCCAGGTAGGGCTGGCATTCATCCTGCGGCGCAGCGACACATAGCGACGTGCGCACAGGGCCAGGAACAGCGCCTGCAACACGACACAAAGCACGATCACCGGCAGGCCTACCAGGAAATTGATCAGCATGGGTGGCCCTCTTCAGTGGCTGGGTTGGAGGGAGTGCGACGTTGCCGGCGCTTATCGAGCAGATGAACCATCGCGCAGGCATACAGCGTGACCAGAATGAACAGCCCCATGCGAATGGCGAAGGCGGTGTAGACGTCCTTGCCGGCGGCGCTGTCCTGCACCGACTGGCCGAGCAGAATGATCATGGTCGTCAGGCTGTTGAGCCAGAAGCCCGGCTTGAAGTTGCCAGGGCTCAGCCCGTAAAGCTTTCGCGCCAGCACGAGCCCGAACAGCAGCATCCACAGGAAGAACATCCACAGGTTGACGAACAGGCCCAGCGCGAACCAGAAGAGAATCGCCATCAGGCCGCCGAGCAGGGTCGAGCCGAGCAGTTCCCGCCCAGCGGTGCGCGCACTGGTGGCGGTACTTTGTTGACCGAGGCTGACGGCCTTCATGATGATCGGCATGTAGCTGGCCGGATCGATCAACGCCAACAGGAACGCGGGCATCACTACCAGTGCTGCGCGCAACGCCAGCCAGCTGATTTCATCGGCCGACAGGGCAGGAATGGGGGCGGGGGGCTTGGTACCGATCGGGTCAGGGAACAGCCAGTGGCTGATCGACACCGCCGTGAGGGCCAGGAGCAAACCCTTGACCAGCGATACGATCACTTGCAGTGCCAGGTCGAAATCGGTCGCGCCGGCCGCGCTGATCATCGTCAAGCCAACCACCAGGAAGGTGGCGACCAGCGGGTTGCCGCCGCTCATGCCATATCGGAACACTCCAAACAGGCACAGGCCAACGAGCATCACGCCGGTTGCCGCGTAGTGGTGCAACAGCGGTATCAACAACAAGCCGCTGCCGGTGGTGACCAACAGCACCACGGCCAGGCCCAGGCTGGCCTTGAACGGTAGCGGCCGATTCATCGCCGCCAATAGGGTCAGCGCCAGCATTGGTGCGATGAAGGGGATCGGCAGGGCCAGGCCGAAGCTTGCGGCCAGGCACAGCGCAGTACCACAGGCCAGGCGCAGGGCCCGCCTGGCACGGACGTGTTGCTCAGTAGGCATAGGACATCCAGCTCATCACGCGCAGGAACAGCCGGCCGAGCAGGTTCAGCGGGTTGCCTTCGCTGGGGAACGCCATGACCTCGGCCTGGCCACCGACACGGATGCCACTGATGTCGCTCAATTGGCCGGGCGTAAGCTCGATGATCACTGGAAAACGCTGCGCCGGGCGCAGCCAGTCACGGCTGTTCTGCACCGTGGGCAACGTTCCGGCTGGCGTGCTCTGGCCGGTACTGATGCCATAGCCGATACTGCGCACATGGCCTTCGAACACCGTGCCCGGAAGGGCATCGAGTACGATGCGGACCGGGGTGCCGGGCCTGACCTTGCCCAGGTTGTTCTCGGTCATGTCAGCCGTGACCCACACATCGTGGATGGCGATCAAGGTCATCAAAGGCGCACCGGCCGCGGCGAACTGGCCGACATCGGTGCGCAGGTCGGTGACCAGGCCGGCCGAGCGGGCCCGAACCATGCTGTTGGCCAGGTCCAGTTCGGCCTTGTCCACATTGGCAATGGCGCTGAGCAGCTGGGCATTTTTCTCGTCGTTGCCACCTTGGGTTTCACGGGCGCGTTCTACTTCTGCCCGTGCTGCGGCGACGTGGGCGACGGCTGCATCGAGGGTGGAGCGGGAAACTTCCAGGCGGCGCAGGGAGATGGTCCCGGGGTCTTCCTTGTACAGGCGCTCAAGGCGCTGGAGGTCCTGGCGGGACATGACTTCGTTGGCCTGGGCCGCTTTCAGGGACGCCACCTTGGAATCGATGCCAGCGGTGTTGGCGCCGATCTGCTTGCGGGTGGCCTGCAAGTCGGCACGCGCACGGTCGACAGCGATCTGGTACTGCTGCGGGTTCACTTCGAACAGCACTTCGCCGGCCTTGACGTCCTGGTTGTTACGTACGTTGACTTTGGTGACCCTGCCGGCGACCTCCGACGCCACCGGAACGACAAACGTCTGCACCCGCGCCTGTTGCGTATAGGGGGTATAGCGGTCGGCCAGCAGGTACCAGGCCAGGCTCAGGAAAATCAGCACGGCTACCCAGTTCATCGCTTTTTTTGCCGGGTCGGCCGCAGGCGGTGATGACGCGCTTTCGTCCATCTCGTGTTGGCGGTCACTCAATTGACACCTTCCTTCGCTTCATCGAGCAGGTTGCCCCAGTCGGTGCGCTGCTGCATCTGTTGGCGGGTGGCGGGATCGAGCAGCGGGCGGTCGCTGTACCAACCGCCGCCGAGCGCTTTGTACAGCGCAATCAGGCTGTTGACGGCGGTGTTGCGATTGACCAGGTAATTGTCTTGCTGGGCGAACAGGGAAGCCTGGGCATCGAGTACTCGCTGGAAGTCCGAATAGCCTTCGCGGTACAGGGTATTGGCCAGCGATACCGAACGCTCGGCTGCAATCGACGCTTCACTGAGGATACGGTCGCGTTGCAGGGCCTTGAGCAGACCGGTTGCGGCATCGTCGGCCTCACGCGCCGCCTGGCGAACGCTGTCCTGGTAGACGACGATCAATTGCTGCAGGCGGGCATCCTGGATACGCACATTGTTGGTGATTCGGCCATGGTCGAACACGTCCCAGCGCAGGCTCGGTCCGCCGATCAGGTCCAGGGTGTTGGACGTGCCGTCGAGGGAACTGGCAGACCAGACGATGCTGCCCAGCAGGCTGATGGAAGGGTAAAGGTCGGCTTCGGCGACACCGATAAGCGCCGACTGGGCCGCGACTTGTGCTTCCGCGGTACGAACATCCGGGCGACGCAACAGCAGGTCGACAGGGACAGCCTGGAGCACGGCTCGGTCGACCAAGGGCACCACCCCGGTATTGGTATAAAGTTCAGGTATCGCGCCGGGCGGGCGACCTATCAAGGTGGACAACGCATTGCGGGTGCTTGCGACTTGCGCTTCGAAATCGGGGATGGTGCTCAGTGTACCCAGGTATTGGGTCTTGGCCTGTTGCAGGTCGAGCTCGGCATTTTCACCACTGGAGAACAGGCGCTCGGTGATCTCATAGCTGCGCTTCTGCAGTTTGGCGTTGTTCCTGGCGATGAGCAGGCGCGCCTCGGCGGTGCGCAGCGCGTAGTAGGTTTGCGCCACCTGAGCGTGAAGCAGCACCAGGACGTTCTCATAGTTGCTCTGGGCGGCGAACCAGGCTGCATCGGCCGACTCGATGGCGCGGCTGAATCGGCCCCAGAAATCCAGTTCCCAGCCGATGTCGAACCCCGCGCTGTGTTGCCACAGATGGCTGTCCTGCGGATTGTCGCCGCTCCATTGGCGGCGCTTGAGGTAGACGCTGTCGGCGCTGACCTGTTGGAATTGCGGGTAGCGATTGCTCAAGGCGATGCCCAATTGCGCGCGGGCTTCCATCACGCGCAGGCCGGCGATTTCCAGGTCGGCGTTGTGGGCATCGGCCTCGGCGATCAGGTGGTCGAGCACCGGGTCGGTGAATACGTGCCACCACTGTCGGCTATCGGGTTGCGTACGTTGCTGGCTGGCAAGCGCCAGGGACTGGGTGTTCCAGTGCTCGACCCAGGGCTGGGTCGGTGACTGGAAGTCCGGGCCCAGGCGCACACAGCCGCCCAGGCCCAGGGCGCCACACAGTAGCAGCCGGCTCATGCGAGCAGGACACCACATCAAGCACACCCTCCTCAGACCGGTGGATGTTCGTTTGCTGCTTCGATTCGCGGTTGCTCATCGCGTGGTTGTTCATCCAGTGCATCGATCTGCGGTTGGTCTTCGACCCATTGCCAGAACAGTTGATAGGCGACCGCCAGTACCACCGGGCCAATGAACAGGCCGATGAAACCGCCGGTAACCATACCGCCCAAGGCGCCGATCAGGATCACCGGCATCGGCACATCGACGCCGCGCCCCAGCATCAACGGCTTGAGAATGTTGTCGGCCATGCCGGCCACCACGCTGTAGATGGCGAACACAATGGTGGCAAGCGTGGTGCCTTCCGTGGCAAAGACATAGGCGATGACCGGCAAACTCACGAGAATCACCGGCAACTGCATGATCCCCATCAACAACGCGACCATGGCCAGCAGCCCGGCACCCGGCACCCCCATGAGCACGAAGCCGACCCCCACCAGCAGCATCTGGATAAAGGCGATGCCCACCACGCCCTGGGCCACCGCGCGGATGGTGGCGGTGCACAGTTCGGTAATGCGCGGGCCGCGCTCGGGGCCGGAGAGGCGAGTGGCGATGGCGATGGCGCTGCGTTCGCCCTTCTCGCCGTAGGCCATCAGGACACCGGCGATGATCAGGGCACCGATGAACAACAGGAAGCCCACGCCAACACCGGCCATTTTGCCCAGCAGGGTCAAGCCGACGGTCTTGATGTAAGGCATCAGCTTCATCAGGACGCTGCTCATGTCGGTCGCCGACTGCATCCAGAAACTGTAGAGCGGCTTACCAATGAGCGGCAGGGTGGCGATTTTTTCGCTGGGCAGCGGAATTTCCAGGCTGTCGGACTTGAGTATGGCCAGGGCGCCCTCGATCGAATCACTGATCGAAGTGCCCAGCAGGTAGATCGGTACCATCAGCAAGGCCAGGGCGACCACTACGATCAGGGTGGCGGTGCGACCGTCCTTGTTACCCAGCTTGCCCTTGAGCATGCAGTGCAGTGGGTACAGGGTAATGGCCAGGATCACGGCCCAGAGCATCAGGTTGAGGAAGGGGTGAAAGATCTGGAAGCAGAACAGTACCAGCACCGTGATGAGCCCGGCGCGAATCAGAACATCGAGCAAACCACCGGAAAGCGCCCTTGCAGAAATGTTTGTGCGCAACATTGTCTAGCTCCTCGTTGTTCGTCACAAGGATCGGGAAACGCTTAGGCAGCATAGACGTTGATTTGCACGGGGTTTACAAACTGACGCAACGAAGACATGAAAAAGGGGTCTAATCCGACCACTGCACTGGTCGAGGCCCGCTCCAGCCCGTCGTATCGGCGGCCCCGATGTACCGATGACGATCATTCTTGCCGTTCGTAGTGTTCGGTAAACCTTATGCCAGCCCCCCTCGAGCGTGTTGGCCCCTGGAATAGTGCGACGCCTGGCTTCGCGTCTTTCGATTTCGAGTGGCTGAGGAAGCCTGCCTGCCGAACGACTGCACAGGTGTCGAACGGTGTTTTCAAGCGTCGTATGGCCGAGCAGGGCACGGAATCAGAAACGCCAGGTTGCACCGCCACCGAGTACATGCAGCGCTGCGTTGCGGTAGGTGCCCGACAGCGTGTCCCCCGATCGAGCCTTGGTCTGGCTGACGTCCATATCGCCAAGCCAGATCAAGGTGTACGCCGCATGCAGGTCAAGCCCCTTGTCGACGTGGTAGCTGAGGCCGGTGGCCAGTCGCCAGGCTTCTCCCATGGGGTTATCGACCGTACGGTCTTTGTCGTCCACCGCAGAACTGTCGTAGCCTAGCCCCATGTTCCAGCGCAGGCGCGGATTGACCTGGTACTGAGCACCCACAGAGGCATGCCAGGTGTCCTTGTACTGGCGGTCGACGGTGCTACTGACGCCCAAGGCGTCTGCATCGACTTCGACGCCGATGTTGCCGAACTCGCTCCAGTCCTGCCAACCCAGGCTGCCCAGTAGCCTCCACTGCTCATTGAGGTGATGGGCGATACTGATCAGTGCGGTCTGCGGCACCGCCATATCCAACTCCAGCGAGTCTGCGCCCAAGCGATTAAGTGCACCATTGAGGATCAGGCTGTCCACCTTGTGTACGCTCGGTTTGTCCTTGAACTCCAGATCGATCTTGCTGGTGTACGCCAAACCGATTTGCGTGCGCTCGTTCAGCGTGTACAACAGCCCCACGTTGACCCCGGTGCCGACGTCCGTGTCTTTGTATTCGAGCTGGCCATCGGGGCGATCCAACAGCCCGAGAAGGTTGTTGTTGATGGCCATCTCGTTACGGTAGTAGCCAACCATGATGCGGGGACCGATGCCGATGGACAGGTCATCGGTGAACTTGTGGGCCAGCGTTGGCTGGAACGACACGCCAATAATCGCCGCTTCCTGGTTGAAGTAGCGGCCCGTCCACTCATCGTCGTAGTTCAGGGCCAGGCCGAAATTTCCATACATGCCAAAACCGATCGCCGAACGTTCATCGATCTGATGGCTGATGAACAGGCTAGCGCTGGGCAGGTACTGAAGGGCATTACCACCTTCGTTGCCGTCGAACTGGTTGTGATTGTCGCGGGAGAAACGCATGTCACCGAGAATCACCTGCGCATTGGCGCTGATCTGGGTGCCCGCTAACTCGGCAATGCCCGCCGGATTACTCATCAATACACTAGGGTCGGTGGCCAGCGCGGCCGCGCCAGCGTTGGCCAGACCATTGCTCTCTTGTCCGGCCTCGTATATCAAAATCCCACCGGCCAAGGCTTTACTGCTCAGAACACACAGGCAGAACGCCAGGCTTGTCAGGCACAGGCCATGGCTGCGATAACGCGTAGCTGACTTCATTAAGCCTCCTCAAGATCAATCCATTGATGTCGACCCACCGGCAATGCCGGCAGGTCGAAGCCCACTCCTTAGTGCTTGGTCTTGAGTTGCTCGAACGACTTGACAATATCAATGGCCCAGCCGTCGAGCACCGCCCGGGCATCTTTGGCCGTCATCACCTGGTCGGAGTTATCGAGGTCGGCGCCAGCCCCCTTGCGTACCACCTGGGCAACCACCTTGTTGTTGCTGGCATCGAGGAACTGCGCTTCAGTCGAAAGGCTGGTGTCCTGGTCGCGGATACCGGTGGCGGCACTCACACCCGCAGCGACCAGTGCGATCGGGATTACCTCATACGGACGCAGGCCCTTGGTTTTGGCACTCACCGCAGTGATGGCCGGCCGCACGACCAATACCCCCGGGCCCGGGCCCTGGGCCAGAGGCAATACTTTGGAGAACTGGGTCTGCAGGGCCTGGTTGTAGTACCGGGTGATGCCTTGCAGGGTGGAATCCGGGATTTTCTCTGTCGCTTGTGGCTTGGGGTACAACTGGCTTGGCTCAACGTAGACGCTGCTGAACGTGTTTGCGTCCACCTTCGGGTCAATCCAGCGCATGACGGCTGCACCTGAAGGTGATTTCTCCTCCTTCAGGGCACTGTAGTCCTTGAGAAATCCGGAATACTGATCGGGTTCAACGTATTTGCTGGCGCAACCCGAGAGTGCCAGGGATAGCACGCACAGCGATGTGGCAAGTGATTTGAACTGCATATCGAACTCCGATTTAGCCAACAGGCTTAAGTCTGAAACAGCGAAAGTCATCGACTTTGCATGATGGCGGCAGCAGTCCAATTGCCGCCGCCATCTCCCCATAATTGACGAGTTACGGCGTCACGATGTTGAACCAGAGATCGAAGTTGTCCATGTAGCTCATCAACTCCTCAAGCTTGCCTTCATTACCCTCAACTTTGATATCACCCGAGCTCTTCGCATCTTTCAGTGTGGTCTGTTTCAGCATCACATTATTCAGAGTTTCTCGGGTCAGAGTAATTGTCGCGTCGGCATCTTTCGATTGCATGCCCTCGGTGTGATTGAGTACACCGTTGACCATCTCCAGCGTGTATTTCTGTTTCAGATCAGTGAAGTCGAGGTTGAGGGTGATGTGCTTTCCTTCCACCTCAGGCGCCTTCAAGCGCATGGCCAGGTAGTCGAAGAACAGGTCCAGGTCCATCGCCTTCACAGTGTCAGGACTCGCAGTGTCCGGTGTCGGCAGCTTCTGCACACCATTGCGAAGTTCCTGGGCACCGGTCAGGTAGAAGTTGCGCCACGGTCCACTTTCAGCCTGGTAGCCCAGTTGCTCCAAAGCATCGGCCTGCATGTTTTTCGCCGCCTGGTTATTAGGGTCGGCAAAGACCACGTTGTTGACAGCCTTAGCCACCCAGCGGAAGTCACCCTTGTCGTAGTACTCCTTGGCTTTTTTCAGCACGACATCGGCGCCACCCATCATGTCGACGAAACGCTTGGCCTCTTCCTCCGGTGGCAGCTCCCACAGAGTCGCGGGGTTGCCGATGAACCAGCCCAAGTGCAGGACGTAGGTGGCCTTGACGTTGTGGTTCAGTGAACCGTAATAGCCGCGGTTGGAGAACTTGCTGGCAATTGATTTGGGCAGTTTCACCTGCTCGGCGATTTCGGTCATGGTGTACCCCTTGTTGGCCAGACGCAGGGTTTCGTCGTTGATGTAGCGGTACATGTCACGTTGCGAGGACAGCTGGTCCTTCACTTCCTTGTTGCCCCACACCGGCCAATGGTGCATGGCGTACATCACTTGGACGTCGTCGCCCCACATCTTCAGCGCTTCGTTGAGATACTTCGACCACGGCAGCGGCTCGCGAATCTTCGCGCCACGTAGCGAGTAGGTATTGTGCAAGGTGTGGGTGGAGTCTTCGGCCGCGTTCAGGGCCTTTTTCTCCTTGATGTAATAGAGCATCTCGGCCGGCGCCTCGCTGCCCGGCGCGTAGAGGAACTCATAGGTGAGACCGTCGATAACGTGCTTCTCGCCGGTCTTCTCGATGATGTCTGTCGGCGGAATGAGGGTCACGGTACCGGCAGAGGTGGTAGTACCCAGGCCGGCGCCCAACTGACCGGTGGCATCGGGCGGCAGCAGGTTACCGTACATATAGCTGGCGCGACGGCTCATGGCGGTGCCGGCCATGACGTTCTCCGCCACTGCGTGCTCCAAGAAGCCCTTAGGTGCGTAAACCTTTACTTTGCCAGCCTTGACGTCTTCTTCATTGATCACGCCGCGCACACCACCATAGTGGTCAACGTGACTGTGGGTGTAGATCACCGCGACCACTGGCTTTTTCGGACGGTGCTTGAAATACAGATCAAGCGCAGCTTTAGAGGTTTCGGCGGAAATCAGCGGGTCGAAGATGGTGATGCCTTCCTTGCCTTCGACGATGGTCATGTTCGACAGGTCGTAGTTGCGTACCTGGTAAATGCCATCGGTAACTTCGAACAGGCCAGAGATGTTGATCAGTTGTGATTGACGCCACAGGCTGGGGTTGGTCGTGTCCGGCGCTGTCTCGCCTTCCTTGATGAAGGCATATTTGCTCGGATCCCAGATCACATTGCCTGACTTGCCCTTGATTACTTCGGTAGGCAGTGGGGCAATGAAGCCTTTATGGGCCAGCTCGAACGACGTCTTGTCATTGAACGGTAGTTCCTTGAGCAAGGCATTGTTGGCTGCCTTGGTGGCCTCCGTTGCGGGTTTCGGTTGCTCTGCGGCCATCGCTTGGGTCGCCAGCGCGATGGCTACGACCAGTGAGCATGTCATGCCCGCCACTTTGCGTGCTTTTGAACCATTACGAGGGAAGAACTGCCCAGACGTCATCTCCAAACTCATCTCTATGCTCCTGCTAGTCGGAAATCGCACTACCAAACCGGTAAACGCGAGCATAGATAAACGTAGTAGCTTTTTTCCTATTGGCCAGTACGAAAAGTCATATGACCTTGACGCTGCGCCGCAACAGTAGGCTAGCGCACAAGGCCTGTTATCAGACGTTGAGCGTTCTCTAACGTTCAGGATGATCATGGATATTAGATCGACGCAAACAAAAGACTGGTTGCTGCTGAAGCAAGTTCGTCTTGCCGCGCTGTTGGACGCACCAACAGCGTTCGGTGTGCGTTATCAAACTGCCGCCAGCAACAGTGACGAGCAGTGGCAAGAGCGGGCTTCGCCGGGAGGAACGGAATTCTGGCTGGCCTTCGAGGGGAACAAACCCGTGGGGATGATTGGGGCTGCAGTCAGTGGTACGAATCGATTTAACCTGACCGGCATGTGGGTCGAACCCGCTGCACGCGGCTCCGGCGCGGCAACGCAGTTGATTGAAGCGGTCAAGTCTCGCGCATTGGAAAGAGGCTACGAGCAGGTCGTCCTGGATGTCTCCCCTGAAAACAAAAGCGCCTCAAGCCTCTACCTGAAACAGGGGTTTTCCTTCATGGATGAATGGGAGCCGTTGGAAAGCCACCCGCACATCATCCTTCAGACGATGGTCTGGACTCCTGGCGGTTGGTTCATGACGCCCGCTGCTTGCGAGTGCTTTAGGGGTCGCAAGCAGCCCGCAAGCCTCGTCAAACCAACGAAAGGCGATGAATGACCTGGCAGTTGTCGTCCGGATCTCGGGATGTCGTGAAACCCAGCTCGCGCGCCAGTTCGTACATCGCCGTGTTGGCGGCAGAGTCAATTGAATACAACGCGGTGTAACCATTGGCTCGCGCTTTGTCGATCAGGTGGCCGAGCAGCAGCGACCCCAGGCCGCGATGTTGCCATTGATCATCGACGGTTACTGCGCACTCACATTCGCCAGCGTCGGGGCACGCGGCATAGCGGCTGATCCCCACCTCTTGCAGTTCGCCATCGACATGAGCCAATGCGACGTACGCCATATGCTGGCGGTGGTCGATGGTCATCAATTGATCAAGCAGGGCTTCTCCAGGTTCCGCGATCTGACACAGGAAGCGAAAGTGTCGCGACTCGGGTGAAAGACGCATGATGAAGGCTTTCTCGCGCTCACGGTCGTCAGCCCGCAATGGCCTGATCAGAACGTGCCCGCCATCCTTCAGCGGCTCGATCCAGTGTTCGCCTGCTTCAGCCGCAAAGGCGGGGGTGGACGGGGTGTGTGCGGTGGAGTGAACGGTTGCCATGGGAGTTACTCCGAAGGAAAAGAGGTTCATATAACCCCTTACTTATCTACACCTGTCCTGTCCCGCCTGTTTGATGCAGGTCAATCCCAAAGCATCGAGGGGCTGGGGAGGTCCTGCGTTCCGGCACTGGACGCTGGGCGGTGGCTGGAAGCTTTGCACGCGGGCGCAGCGCGAGGGCCGTCAGCCTCGCCTGAATGGCAAATGCAAAATAAATCACCCTGGGGCCTTGACCTTTCCCTCTTGGGAGGTTTCAGGCTTGGCGCCAACAGTACCACTCAAGGGGCAGTTCAATGACTTCCGTTGCCGTGCAACCAGATTCCAGTTCATCCAAGTCCGCAAATCGTCGCTTGAGCCTGCCGGTCGAAGGCATGACCTGCGCCTCCTGCGTTGGCCGGGTCGAACGTGCCCTCGCAGCAGTCCCGGGTGTGCATTCGGCCACGGTCAACCTCGCCACCGAACGTGCCGACTTGACCTTTACCGGCGTGGCCGATCCGCAGGCGGCGGTGCGTGCCATCGAGCGTGCGGGCTACAGCGTCCCGGAGCAGCGCCTTGAACTGTCAATCGAGGGCATGACCTGCGCCTCGTGCGTCGGGCGGGTAGAAAAGGCGCTGAAACACGTTCCCGGTGTGCTCGAGGCCACTGTCAACCTGGCCACGGAGCGCGCGCAGGTGCGTTACCTTGCCGGTGCCCTTGCGGCGACCGACCTTCAGGCAGCGGTCAAACAGGCGGGTTATACCTCTCGTCCCTTGTCTTCGGACACGGCGGATGCCGGCGATCAGGACAGCGAGCGCCGAGAAAACGAAGCCCGATCCCTGCGTCGCTCGTTGCTGATTGCGGCCGTGCTCACCTTGCCAGTGTTCATTCTCGAAATGGGCTCGCACCTGATTCCGGCCATGCATCACTGGGTGATGGGGGTGCTCGGTCAGCAGATGAACTGGCATGTGCAGTTCGTGCTCGCCACGCTGGTGCTGTTCGGGCCGGGGCTGCGGTTCTTCCAAAAAGGCATACCCGCCTTGTTACGCGGTGCGCCGGACATGAACTCGCTGGTGTCGGTCGGCACCGCAGCGGCCTATGGTTACTCGCTGGTCGCAACGTTTGCCCCCGAGGTGCTGCCACAGGGCACCGCCAACGTCTATTTCGAAGCGGCGGCGGTGATCGTGACGCTGATCCTGCTTGGACGCACGCTGGAGGCGCGCGCCAAAGGTAAAACCTCGCAAGCAATCAAGCGGCTGGTCGGGCTGCAGGCCAAGACTGCACGTGTGGAGCGCGACGGCAAAACCATTGAGGTCGCGCTCGATCAGGTCGCCGCGAATGACATCGTGTTCGTGCGTCCGGGCGAAAAAATTCCGCTCGACGGTGAGGTTGTCGAGGGCGCCTCCTATGTTGACGAGAGCATGATCAGCGGTGAGCCCGTGCCGGTGGCAAAAGGTGTCGGCGCCGAGGTCGTTGGCGGTACGATCAACAAGACCGGCGCTTTCAGTTTTCGCGTGACCAATGTCGGTGCCAATACCGTGCTGGCGCAGATCATTCGCCTGGTCGAGCAAGCGCAGGGGTCCAAACTGCCAATCCAGGCGCTGGTCGACAAGGTGACCATGTGGTTTGTCCCAGCGGTCATGGCTGCTGCCACGCTGACATTCCTTGTCTGGCTGTTCTTCGGTCCGGCCCCGGCGCTCACGTTTGCGCTGGTCAACGCAGTAGCAGTGCTCATTATCGCCTGCCCATGCGCCATGGGGCTGGCCACACCGACCTCGATCATGGTCGGTACGGGCAGGGCGGCTGAGCTTGGCGTGCTCTTTCGCAAGGGCGAAGCCTTGCAGGCGCTGCGTGATGTGAGTGTCATCGCACTCGACAAGACCGGCACGCTGACCAAAGGCCGGCCCGAGCTGACCGACCTCATTACCGCTGACGGATTTGCCTATGACGAAGTGCTGGCGCTGGTTGCGGCCGTCGAGGCCCGCTCCGAGCACCCCATCGCTGAAGCGATCGTCGTCGCTGCGCAGCAGCGTGACCTTACGGTGGCCGCCGCCGAGGGTTTCGAGGCCACCCCGGGCTATGGTGTGTCGGCCAACGTCACAGGCCATACCGTCGCTGTCGGCGCGGATCGGTTCATGACCCATCTCGGCCTGGATGTGACGAGCCTTCTGCCGACCGCACGCCGTCTTGGCGAGCAAGGCAAGAGCCCGCTGTATGCCGCGATTGATGGTCGCCTGGCGGCGGTCATCGCAGTGGCCGACCCGATCAAGGAGACAACCCCCGATGCAATCAAGGCGCTTCACGCGCTCGGGCTCAAGGTTGCGATGATTACCGGAGACAACGCCGCCACGGCCGCGGCAATCGCCAAACAGTTGGGTATCGATGAAGTGGCGGCCGAGGTCCTGCCTGACGGCAAGGTTGCGGCCCTGAAGAAGTTTCGCAGCGACGGTGCACGGGTGGCCTTTGTGGGTGACGGTATCAACGACGCACCCGCGCTCGCTGAAGCGGACGTCGGGCTTGCCATTGGCACGGGTACCGATGTGGCCATTGAAGCGGCCGACGTGGTGCTGATGTCGGGCGACCTGCGTGGCGTGCCGAATGCCATTGCCCTCAGTCAGGCGACAATTCGCAACATCAAGCAGAACCTGTTCTGGGCCTTCGCCTATAACGCGGTGCTGATTCCGGTTGCGGCGGGGCTGCTGTATCCCCTTGACGGCACCTTGCTTTCGCCGATCTTCGCCGCCGCCGCGATGGCGCTTTCGAGTGTCTTCGTGCTCGGTAACGCGCTTCGGCTCAAGCGTTTGCAGGTCCCGATGGCGGTTGAGCCGCAGGTCGAGGCAATGCCGAATGCGGCGCCGCCGTCCGTGTCAGGGCTGATGAATGAGCGTTGAGAGGTGCGCACCATGAGCAAACGTATCGAAATACGCCAAGCCGGTCGCACGCTCACGGTGTCGGCGGGCATGACCGTGCTGGAAGCGGCACTCGCTGACGAGATTTCCTTTCCGCATGGCTGCCGCTCCGGCCGCTGTGGATCGTGCAAGTCACGCCTGATCAGCGGTGAGGTAGACCTGCTGGATCACAGTCGCTTTGCGCTCTCTGACGAGGAGAAGGCCCAGGGCCTGATCCTCGCTTGCCGTGCCATCCCAAGAACGGATGCAGTTATCGCCTGGCTTGGTGGTGACGAATGGGTTCCAGCGCACCCCCATCGCCGGCTGAGCTGCCGGGTGGAAACCGTCGAGCATGTGACCCACGACATCATGCAGGTCCGCCTTGTTGTCGCCGATGGCGCTGATTCGATGGCCTTTAGTGCAGGCCAATACGCTCGTCTCACGTTCCCGGGTGCAGCCACACGCGACTATTCGATGGCGAGCAGGCCTGGCGAGCGAGCACTGGAGTTCCATATTCGCCGCGTGCCAGGCGGTGCGGCGAGCGAACGTATCCACACGCTGTTGAAGGTTGGGGATCCGGTTGTGGTGGAAGGGCCATTCGGCGCTTCCTACCTTCGTGAACAACACAGTGGACCGATGCTATGCATTGCCGGTGGCTCGGGCCTTGCACCGATCAAGTCAATTATCGAGACAGCCCTTGCGTACGGAATGAAGCAACCGATCCATTGCTATTTCGGCACACGCAGTGAGCGCGATCTCTACCTGGTCGAACACTTCGAGCGATTGGCGCAACGTTACTCCAACCTGGTGTTCATGCCCGTTCTATCGGATGCCACTGCGGCAACAGGTTGGCGTACCGGCCTCGTCACAGATGCCATCGCTGCAGACCTGAAGGATTTCGACGGCTGGAAAGTGTACGTCGCCGGCCCCCCAGCGATGGTAGACGCGGCCATGCAATTAACCCTGTTACAGGCGGGGAGGGCCGAGGACGTGCATGCCGACGTGTTCTTTACGCCGGTATCACCATTAGGGAAGACATAAGTTCAATCTACACAGGAGTCGGTTGTGAAAAGAATGATGTCCAGGGTGTTTTTCGTAGGGGTTGCACTGGCGTCTGGTGCCGTACAGGCCACAGGGGGGAACCCGAAGAACAATGGCAATTACGATATGGATAATGAGGCGCTTGCACCGCGCTATGTGTGGGATGACGGCAGATTGGTGAGAAACCCGAAATACGCCGAAGAACGCCGCCGAGCACAGGAACGTACCTCGCAAGTACCCCGTGCCAACGATGAGTCAACGCTGTACGAGTGAAGGTTGCCAGTGTTCACACTTGGCGTGATGTCGTTAAGGTCACGTTTTACTTTCTGTAATGTAGTCAGCAATCAGGAGATCAATATGCTTCGTTTCCATATACCTAACATGACCTGCGGCGGCTGTGCCAGGACGGTCACCCAGGCGCTGCTGAGTGTCGATCCGCACGCACTCATTGAAACCGATCCGCCAGCACGGGAAGTCAGAGTCCAGAGTGCGCTGGACGAGGACGCTTTTCTTGCAGTGCTGATCGAGGCCGGCTATCCCGATAAGCAGTAATCGCAAACGATGGCGGCGGTCTGCCAAGAACTGCTGCCATCACTGTTCATCATGCTCAAGTTGAACGTACTCCAGCATCTTCTGACTTCCATCAAGTATGTCGTTGCAGATTGCCGCGCGAGCTCCCGCGCCATCGCACTTTTTGAGCGCGTCAAGTACATCCCAGTGATGGTCAATGGCCATGCGTTCGTTGAAGCTTCCATAGGCACGTGCAATGAGCGGCCCGGTACGCATCCACAAGCCGTCCAGCAGGCTGGTCAGTACCGGCATGTCAGCGATTTCCGTCAACCGGAAGTGAAACTCGTGATTGAAGGTCAATGCTGACGTCAAGTCATTGTCTTTGATCGCTGCGAGGTTGTTCTGAATGCAGGTTTCCAGCCGCATCAATTGCTGCGGGGTCGCTAACGACGCGGCGGTCTCGGCTGCCAATCCTTCGAGCGAGAGCCGAATGCTTCTGATCTCCAGGTACTGCTTGGAGGTCAGTACAGGGACGCGAATGTCCCGTGGTGTCTTGAGAACCAGAGCCTGCTCCTTCGCCAATTGAAGAATGGCGTCCCGTACAGGCGTGACACTCGTACCCAATTGTTCAGCGAGGTCGCGTATGCGCAGCCGGTCGTTAGGCTGGAAGCGGCCAGTGATCAACGCTTCCCGGAGCAAGCCATAAATACCGCTGCCAAGGTAGGAGTGTTTCAGGTTCTCAATAGGGTAATTCATCGCGTACTCGTGTGCGGCACATGCCCGGCTGAATAGGGGAGGCTACCGGCAGCGATTATCGAGTAACTCAAACATGTTGCCCACCGTTAACGTGAATTTCTGCGCCATTGATATACGAAGCGCCGTGCGTGCAGAGAAAATGCACGAGTGCGGCGACTTCCTCGGGCTTACCCATGCGTTTCATTGGAATCGACCGCTCAACGATCAGCTCGGTACCGGCGGATAGAATGGCGGTATCGATTTCCCCGGGAGCGATTGCATTTACGCGAACACCATGAGGCCCGAAGTCATGTGCCATTTCGCGGGTCAGGGCCGATAGTGCCGCTTTTGAGCAGGCGTAAGCGACACCTGCGAATGGGTGGACGCGCGAACCCGCAATGGAAGTGACGTTGATAACTGAGCCTCTCGCCGTCTTGAGCTCCTCGAAAAGCCCCCGAGCCAGTAGTGCTGTCGAGAAGATATTCACATTGAAAACCTTCAGCCAGGTCGAATAGTCGGATTCCAATACGCCTAGCCGCTCCCCATCTGAGCCTTTGGGCGACATGCCGGCGTTGTTGACTAGAGCATCCAGTCGGCCACCGAGTTTCTCCCGGATTTCTGCAAGGCTGTTCTGCACATCCTCCACGTTCCCGAGGTCGAGGTGAATGTGGTTGGCCAGCCCTTCGGCCCACGGGCAGCCTTCGCCCAGATCCTGCCTCGAAGCGGTAAAGACTCGCCAACCCGCAGCACTGAAGTGTTTCACGGTTGCGTGGCCGATGCCCCGGCTCGCACCGGTGAGAAGCAAAGTACGTTGTTCGGTCATGGCGGGATCCCTGTCATTGGTGAGGAAGAGTGTAGTTCAAAACATGATGCATCATATTTATTATGTGTTTTAATGGATGTTGTCCCCATCAGGGCAAGCACCACATTCGATCGATGCTGCCACTACAAGAAAACTGCCATCCCTTTAAAGCTGCCCACGACCCGTAGCTGACCTGGAGAGACGCATGAATAAGAAAATCGCAGCGGTACTTTTGCTTGGAACGATTGCAGGCCCGTTGAATGCCGCTGAAACGCTAACCGTGGTTTCCTTTGGCGGGAACAATCGCCAGGCTCAAGAAAAGGCGTTCTACAAACCCTTCACGGCCAAGAGTGCCACGACCATCACGGCGGACGACTACAACGGTGAAATGGCCAAGATCAAGGTGATGGCCGACACCGGTAAAACCAGTTGGGATGTGGTGGAGGTCGAATCTCCCGAGCTCATCCGTGGTTGCAGCGAGGGGTTGTTCGAACCCTTGGACTGGAGCCGGATAGGGAAGAAGGAGGATTTCATTCCTGCCGCCGTCAGCGATTGTGGTGTCGGCATTTTCATCTGGTCGACTGTGCTGACCTACGATCCCAATAAGCTCGCCGCAAGCCCGCAAGGTTGGGCCGATTTCTGGGACATGAAGAAGTATCCCGGTAAGCGCGGCCTTCGCCGTGGAGCGAAATTCACGCTGGAGTTCGCGCTGCTTGCGGACGGTGTCAGCAACCAGGACCTCTACAAGGTTCTCGGCACTGAAGCGGGTATTCAACGCGCATTCAAAAAGCTCGACGAAATCAAACCCAACATCCAATGGTGGGATTCCGGGGCGCAGCCGCTGCAGTGGCTGGTAGCCGGTGACGTGGTCATGACCTCCGCCTACAACGGTCGCGTCACCTCTGCCCAGGAGGAGGGCCAGTCATTTGCAATGCAATGGAATGGGAGCCTTTACGACCTTGACCACTGGGCAATCGTGAAAGGGTCTGCGAAAAAGGAATTGGCAGAGAATTTCATCGCTTTCGCCAGCGAGCCTGTTCAACAGAAGAACTACGTCGAAGCCATCCCTTATGGGCCCAGCAACACCAACGCGATGAGCCTGGTAGATAAGCGTGTTGGCGAAAAACTCCCGACGGCACCTGAAAATCTGAAAAACGCCCGGGCTACCGACGCCGAGTTCTGGATCGATCACGGTGAGGATCTGGAGGAGCGCTTCAACGCTTGGGCCAATAAGTGATGCATGGCGCCCTTGGAAACAGGGGCGCCATTCGAAAGCCGGATGAGGACGGGATTCATGCCCCTTGAAAATTTAGCTGTTGATGACAGCTTACTGGAAGCCGCTCCAGCGCTGGTCACTGATGCGCAAGCGTGCGCTGTGCTCCAGCAGCAGTTTGGATTGAGCGGCACGCTTCACAAGTTGGGCGGCGAACGAGACCTCAATTTCCGCGTGATGCTTGATGACGGGTCATCGCGCTTGCTCAAGCTCTCCCATCCGCTCGAGAATCCGGATGTGGTCGACTTTCACAACCAGGCGATGCGCAGAATCGAGCGTCAAGATCCCGGTCTTCCGGTTCAACGCGTGCATCCGTCGCTTGCAGGCGAGTACGCCACCTTTGTCGAGATTGATGGGCAGCACATGCTGGTCCGGCTCCTGTCTTTTGAAGACGGAATGCCCCTTCACTGCGTGAGTAGCACTACAACGGCGTTTCGCCGAGTGATCGGGCAGTCCATTGCCCGGCTTGACGTAGCGCTGGAAGGCTTCACTCATCCTGCCGCCGGGCATGCGCTGCTCTGGGACATGCAGCATGCCGCGCACCTTCGACCGCTTCTGATTCACATCGAACCCGGTCAGGGGCGTAAATTGGTCGAGCAACGTCTTGATCTGTACGAGTCCGTTGTCTTGCCCCGGGTCCCTCGGCTGCGAAAACAAGTGATTCACAATGACACGAACCCGCACAACATTATCGTGGATGCCAAGCATCCTGATGTTCTGCGCAGCATTCTTGATTTCGGGGACATGGTGTACGCACCTTTGGTCAACGAGGTAGCGGTGGCCGCTTCCTACCACCTTGGGCAGGCCGGCGACGTCCTGGCGCCGGCATTGGATGTCATTGGCGCTTACCATCAACACAATCCGCTTACACATGAAGAGCTGGCGCTGCTGCCGGAGCTGCTGGCCACACGGTTGGCATTAGCCCTTTGCATCAACTCGTGGCGCGCCGAACTCCATCCCGAGAATCGTGAGTACATCCTTCGAAACACCCAGCGCGCGTGGGCAAATTTGAATGCAGTGTCGTCTTTGTCTCGATCTGAAATTGAAGATCGAATTTCTTCCGCATGCCTGCGAGAGGCCAAAGCATGAGCATGATCAACGGCTTCACCCCAGAGGACGCAACTCGGCTTTCGGAAACCGAACGATGCCTGATTGAACGCCGCGAGCGTCTGTTGGGCCCGGCGTATCGTCTTTTCTACGAGCGACCGCTTCATACCGTTCGAGGGGAGGGCGTTTGGCTCTTCGATGAGCAGGGCCGTCGTTATCTGGATGCCTACAACAACGTCGCCTCCATCGGTCACTGCCATCCTCGAGTGGTTGAGGCAATGTACCGGCAGTCACTTCAGCTCAACACGCACACCCGCTACCTGCAAGAGGGAGTGCTCGACTATGCCGAGCAGTTGTTGGGCACATTCCCTGGTGACCTGGAGCGGGTGATGTTCACCTGTACCGGAAGTGAAGCGAATGACCTCGCGCTGCGGATCGCCAAGCAGTACACAGGCGGTACCGGCGTCATCATCACCCAATTCGCCTACCACGGTGTGACTGGAGACATCGCCGAGCTTTCGCCGTCGCTCGGTCGCGGCATGGTGCTCCCGGCGCATGTCCGTACCGTCCGCGCCCCCGATGCTTACCGTCTGGGGGCTGCAAACGTGGGGGCGACGTTCGCCGCAGACGTACGTGCCGCGATCGATGACCTCAAGGCGCACGGTATTCGCCCCGCGGCTATTTTGCTCGATGGCATCTTCTCCAGCGACGGCGTCCTGCCCGGGCCGACGGGCTTCCTCGCTGAAGGTGTTGCGTTGGCTCAGGCAGAAGGAATGCTGTACATCGCGGACGAGGTGCAGTCAGGTTTTGCTCGTACCGGCCTGAACATGTGGGGTTTCTCGAGGCATGGCGTGCGTCCCGATATTGTCACGCTCGGCAAGCCGATGGGTAATGGTCAGCCCATTGCCGGTATCGTTGGACGCCCTGAAGTCGTCGATGACTTCGGAAAGAACATGCGCTACTTCAACACATTTGGAGGCAACCCGGTCTCGTGTGCAGCAGGCCAGGCTGTTCTGGACGTGATCCAGGAAGAACATCTGCAGCAGAGATCCCATGACATTGGCGGATATCTGCTGGGGGGCCTGACAACGCTTGCGCAGCGCCATGACATGATCGGTGAGGTCAGGGGGGCAGGCATGTTCCTCGGTGTCGAGCTCGTCACCGACCGCGCGACCAAGAGACCAGCAGCCGAGCAGGCTCGCAAGGTCGTCAACTCGATGCGTGAACAGGGTGTGCTGATCAGTGCCGCAGGCCCGCTCGAAAACGTGCTCAAGATACGACCGCTATTGGCGTTTACGAAAGAGCATGCGGACATTCTTGTCGAAGCGGTCGATGTCGCAATTACATCCCTGAGATAGCTCAACGAATCATGCCCACACAACCGTGACTGATCCCTGCGGTTTCCGACAGCCAAGCACCCTCGTCAGGATTGAGATTTTTGCCGCTGCGTGCGCTGGTAACGGGTAACTGCGATCTGGACGGCGGCGGCCACGAGGCAAAGCAAGCCGATTTTCCAACTGCCCTCCACCCCGAAATGCTCGGATATTTTTCCAGTCAGCATCACGCTGACGAAGATGGCGACAGGCAGGATCAGTTTGTTCATGAGGTCTTCCAGCGGTAAACGACAAAAGGCGTGAGTGGGTTCTACAGTCCAGGTTGAGGGGAGGGTGTCCCTCCATGCAATGTGTTCGATTACATCGAGGCATTCTACACCGCAAGCACCGCCGTGATTTCAACAAACAGTTGTCACCGATAGTGTTTGAACAGCGTTTCGCAGTGAGCTTGCACGGTGGCTAGGGCATTCGGGGCAATTCACCATGTCGAGTCTTGTCTTTTATGTTCAGCGCCTGGCTGGCGAATTGGGTTCAGGTCATCTACACACTTAGTCATGGGTATTTCAGGTGAATACCCTCCCTCGATCTGGACCGTATAGAAAACGACCTCGACAAGGAAAACGCTCATGTCTAAGAAACTTCTCAAAAATGTGTTTGTTTTCGGTGTTTTAAGCACTGCCGCGCTGGTGGCGCATGCGGACCAGGCGGGTGGCAACGGTTGCGGCTGGGGCAACATGCTGTTCGAGGGCAAGAACGGCCTGGGGTCGCACTTGCTGGCGACGACTACCAACGGTACCTCGGGTAACGCAACTTTCGGCTTGACCTCCGGCACCAACGGTTGTGACTCCAAGGCCCGGCTGGGCTATGGCGGGCGCTCGATGCTGGCCATGAACGGCATGATGGACAGCATTGCCGAGGACATGGCGCAAGGGCAGGGCGAAGCCTTGAGTGCGTATGCCACGCTGTTGGGCATAGACCAGGCAGACCGTACGCACTTTGCTCAGGTCACCCACCAGAACTTCTCCAGTATCTTCTCTACCCCGGACGTCACCGCTGATCAGGTTCTCACCGCAACCCTTGATGTCATGAGTCGTGACCAGCAACTGGCCCGTTATGTAAAACTGCCGAGCTAGGGGCCAGGTTTAGATTGGCGACCCGCTTCACGCCTGCAACGACTGGAGGCCAACCCTGGCTTGTGTTGCTGCCGTTCCTGGCAGCGCCTGGCCAGGTGGCGTCCTTTTAGAGGCACTCGTTAATAAATTCGTCATCTCGATCGACCGCTGGTACCCGTCTGACGCCGCGTTTCGTCGGCGACTCCCCCCGCCGCTGCACCGAGCCTGCCGTTGTTGCCTTGCTGCTCCTGGATTGTGCTTTGGGACTGGTTCGGCGCCTGTTGTTTTACCTGAGTCACGCGTCTACCCCCGTCGGTGTATGTACAGCCTCGACACCGCATTGATAGCGTTACCCCCACTTCCTGTTTACGTCACACCGCTTGTCATTAAAAAAACAATAGTGGAGAGGTGCGTTATGAGTAGTTTGAAGTTGAGCCGAAGCCTGGGGTTCTGGGCTGCCTACTCCACATCGGTGGGCCTGGTGGTGTCGGGCACGGCCATGGTGGCGCTGGGCAATGGCTACGGTGTTTCGGGGCCCGCATTCAGCCTCGTGGCATTGGTGGCGCTGGTGGTGATCCTGTGCGTTGCCATGTCGTATTCCGAACTCGCTGCCATGTTGCCGGGGGCCGGCATGGTGGGGGAATACACCCTGCCGGCACTGGGCAAGCTCCCGGCTCTGTTTGCGGTGCTGGCCGGCTACATCGTGCTGGTGGGTACCGACGGCGGCACCAACATGATTATCGGCGGCCAGTCGCTGGAACGGTTGACCGGGGTGCCGTGGTATCTGTTTTCGCTGGGCATCCTGGCGGTACTGGTAGCCATCAACCTCAAAGGCGTGGACGTGTTCGGCCGCGTGCAAACGACCCTGGCCATCGCCATGATGCTGATGCTCGGCCTGGTGGGTGTCTGGGGCTTGACCGGCTTCCAGACGGCGGCCCCCCTGGCCGAACAGCCGGCATTCTCTGTCGGCCCCTGGCAGGATCAGCTTGGCCACCTGAGCCTGGCGATCTGGCTGTTCATCGGCATGGAATTCGTCGCGCCCCTGGCCGAAGAGGTCAAGAACCCAGGGCGCACCATCCCCCTGGCGATGATTTTTGGCTGCGCGAGTATCTGGTTGGTCGACCTGCTGTTTGGCTTGAGCATCACCCGCTACCTGTCGCTGGAAGAGCTGGCCGCCTCGACCATTCCCCATGTCGACGGGGCAGCAGCCATGTTGGGGCAGCCCGGGCTGATCCTCATGGGCAGTATCTCGATCCTGGCGGCAGTCACCACCTGCGACACCTATCTGATCGCCGTGCCACGCATGTTGTATGGCCTGTCACGCGAAGGCATGCTGCCGAAGATTTTTTCCTGGCTGCACCCCACCGCAAGAACGCCCTGGTTCAGTATCTTCTTCGTGGTGGCGCTGATCCTGATCGTGCTGGTCTACGCCATGGCCAACCAGGCCGACATCGCCTTGATCACCATGATGATCAGTGTGGCCTGCACCACCTGGCTGATGTCGTACCTGATCGCCCAGGTCAACGTCCTGGTACTGCGGGTCAAGTACCCCAATGCCCACCGTCCTTTCCGCACACCGCTCTACCCGCTGCCACAGTTGGTGGGGATTGCCGCTTGCCTGTACATGATCGGCTCGCTGGTTGCCGATACCCAGGTACTGGGCATTGCCGTGGTGTGCTCGGCCTTGATCCTGGCGTTTGGCGTGATCTACCTGAAGAAGACCGGCCAGGCGTTGTTCCAGCCGGTGCCGCTCGACGAGGTGCTGCGCCGGATCGTGCATCGCTCCGAGTCGCTGGATGAACCCGGTGACGGGCTCGAGCGCGACATGCTTGCCCAGTTGAAACGCCAGTAACCCGACGAGGAAGCCCGCATGGATCTTTATTCGATCATCGACCGGCGCGCGCAGCAGATGCTTCGGGATACGGTTTCGCGCTTTGCCCCGTACATGGCCCATGACGTTGCCGACAGTGAACGTGCAGTGTCGGTCCTGGACCACCGCCTGGGCGCAGATGACCTGGTGCTTGAGCATCGCTTGTCCAGCAAAGTGATTGGGCGCATCTACACCTGCCGCTGGCGCTGGAAGGTTGCGGTGGACCTGGGCGCAACAGCCATGATGATTCGCCTGCGTTATCGCGGCTGGAAGCCTTCGACCCGGACGGCGAGTTTTGTAGTGGACCGCGGCCGTCAAGCCGTGTGCGATCGACTCAACGCCAGTGCCGTGGTGCTGCCCCTGTGCATGGCGATGGAACTGGGGGGCTTGAGCATCCATTACCACCCGGCAGACAAAACCTGCGAGGTGGTGCTCAGCCCCAACTATGGGGACTTTGTCTGGATGCTCATACCACCGGTGAAATACGGGCGCCAACCCACACCTGCCGAAGTGGACAGCACGGTGCTGCTCATTCAACAGATCTCTTTGTTGCTTCACGCCAGCCGCTGCGAAGCCCTGGCAAGCTGAGCGCAATCATCGAACAACCTTTGGCGCGCAGGTTCCTCTGCGCCAGGGGCGCAGTGTTGCCAGAAAAACGTTATTTCATGAGGATGTCGTTATGTTGGACACAAACAAGAAAACCATGACCGCCGCTGTGCTTCGTGAACTGGGCGGGCCGCTGAACCTTGAGCAGGTGCCGGTACCGCAGCCGGGCATTGGCGAAATTCTCATCAAGGTCGTGGCCTGCGGCGTTTGCCACAGCGATGTGCATGCCTGCGATGGCGACTGGCCGACACCCCCGAACCTGCCGCTGATTCCTGGCCATGAAGTCACCGGGCACATTGCCCAGCTCGGTGAGGGAGTGACTGGCTACAAGGTCGGCGATACCGTTGGCGTGCCTTGGATGTACAGCGCTTGCGGCGCATGTGAGTACTGCCGCGCCGGCATGGAGACCATCTGCAAGCAGGGCGAGGCCACCGGCTACAGCAAACCGGGCGGCTATGCCGAGTACATGGTTGCGCCGGCGGCGTTCGTGGCAAAAGTACCGCAGGGTGCTGACTTGTATGCCCTGGCGCCGATTCTTTGTGCCGGCGTCACGACGTATCGCGGGTTGAAGCGTTCGGGCGCCCGGCCAGGACAGTGGATGGCTGTGATCGGCATCGGCGGCCTGGGGCATGTGGCGGTGCAGTACGCCAAGGCCATGGGCCTGAGGGTGGTGGCCGTTGATGTCAGCGATAAAAAACTGGAACTGGCCCATCGCCTGGGCGCCGAGCGCGTGTACAACGTCTTGAAAGACCCTGAAAGCGCGATCCACGAAGAGTTGGGTGGTGTGCATGGCGTGCTGGTGACGGCCACGTCGAACAAGGCATTTGAACTGGCGGTGAAACTGCTGCGTCCCGGCGGCACGGCGATCTACATTGGCCAGCCGGGTGGCGCTGCCGATGAAGTGCGCAGCTCCATCGACCGCATCGTCAACTGGGAATTGTCGATCCGTGGCTCTAACGTGGGCACCCGGCAAGACCTGCATGAGGCCGTGGAGTTCGCGGCCAACGGCCTGGTCGCGGTGCAAGCGAGCTTGACCACCCTGGGCGAGATCGGCGAGATTTTCGAGCAGATCCGCCAAGGCACGGTAGTGGGCCGCAAGGTGCTGAAAATTTCCTGACACCGGTTCGGTTGGCGCGCAAGCGCCAGCCGTGTTGCTTGCTTGGAGTTCAAACATGAATGCCGATACTCAGCTGTATATCAATGGCCAATGGGTGGATCCGGTCGAGGGCAGGACCTTCGCTACCATCGACCCGAGCAGCGAGGCACTGATCGCCAGAGTGGCCGCTGCCACCGCCGCCGACGTCGACCTTGCGGTGCAGGCCGCACGCCAGGCTTTCGACGAGGGGCCTTGGCCACACCTGAGCGGTTCGGCGCGTGCCGCCGTGCTGCGGCGTATCGCCCAGGGCATCCGCGACCGCCAGCAGGCGTTGGCCGAGCTTGAGGTGCGCGACAACGGCAAGCCGCTGCCGGAAGCCCTGTGGGATGTCGGGGACAGCGCGGGTTGCTTTGATTACTATGCCGACCTCGCCGAAGGCCTGGACGATCGGCAAGATCAACCCGTGGCCTTGGCCGATGAGCGCTTCAGCTCGGTAGTACGCAAGGAGCCGGTGGGTGTGGCCGGGGCGATCATCCCCTGGAACTTTCCGCTGCTGATGGCCGCCTGGAAAGTGGCACCGGCCTTGGCGGCCGGCTGCTGCATGGTGCTCAAACCGTCCGAGCTGACACCCATGACGGCGCTTGAACTGGCGCGTATTGCGGACGCTGCCGGGCTGCCAGCGGGCGTATTGAACGTGCTGCCAGGCCTGGGCCAGAGTGCTGGCGCCGCACTGGCCGAGCACCCGGGCATCGACAAGCTGGCCTTCACCGGGAGTGTGCCGACCGGCAGCAGGATCATGCAAGCGGCCGCCAATGACATCAAGAACATCAGCCTGGAGCTGGGCGGCAAATCGCCTTTCATCGTCTTCGCCGATAGCGATATCGAGTCAGCGGTCGAGTGGATCATGTTCGGGATCTTCTGGAACCAGGGGCAGGTGTGTTCAGCCACCTCTCGGGTACTGGTTCAGCGTGAGCTCTATGCGCCGCTGCTCGACCGGCTGCGCCAAGAGGCCGAGAAGGTTCGCATCGGCAACGGCATGGAGGAGGGTGTGCTGCTGGGGCCACTGGTGAGCAAGGGCCAATACGACAAGGTGTTGACTGCCATCGCCGGCGGGCTGGAGGAGGGTGCCCGACTTGTTTATGGCGGCGAACGCCCCACCGGTTTTGATCAAGGCTTCTACCTGCAGCCAACCCTCTTTGCCGATGTACCGCTACACAGCGCGATCTGGCGTGAAGAAATCTTCGGGCCGGTGGTGTGTGTACGGCCGTTTGACGATGAGGCCGAGGCCCTGCGCTCAGCCAACGACTCACGTTTTGGCCTGGCAGCGGCAGTGATGTCCAAAGACCTGGTCCGCGCCGAACGGGTGGCCCGCAAGCTGCGCGCCGGCATCGTCTGGATCAACTGCTCGCAGCCAACCTTTACCGAGGCGCCCTGGGGTGGCTACAAACAAAGTGGTATCGGCCGCGAGCTTGGCGAGTGGGGGTTGAACAACTACCTGGAAATCAAGCAGATCACCCGCTACGACAGTGACCAGAACTGGGGCTGGTACCTGAAGTAGTACCGCAGCCGGCTTGAGCGGTGGCGTGTGCCACCGGCTCCCTGACCCCTTGAGGCACGTGATCATGCAACTGCACCTGACTGATTGGACTCGAAGTGTTGTCGACGTGCTGACGCATCCCCCGGGGGGCCAGCAACTGCACGCGTTGGCGGCCTGGCTGCGGCGCTTGAGCATCGCGGATCACTTCGTGCTGTTCATTTATGAGGGCAGCTATCGCCCGCTGGCGTTGTTCGACACCTTCACGGCAGAACAGCGGTGCATTTTCATTGACGAGTACCAGACCGGTCCCTATCTGCTCGACCCGTTCTACCTGGCCTGCCACCCGGAACAGTCCGAGGGTGTGTACAGCATGCGTCAATTGGCGCCCGACCAGTTCTACAACAGCGAATACTTTCTGACCTATTACCACCACCTCGGCTTGTGCGAAGAGGTCGGCTTTTTCATCACCCTGCGCCCCGACACCCATGGGGTGCTGTCGCTGATGCGACGAAGAGGTCGCACGCGGTTCTTCGATGACGAAATCAGACAGCTGGAAAGCGCCGTCCCGGTTGTTAGTGCCGCGGTGCGCGCAGCCTGGGAAGCGAACAGCCAGGCCGCAGCCAGACCGGCAGATGATCATGACCATCTGGTGCGAGAAGCATTTGCCAACTTTGGTCGAGGTTCATTGACCGAGCGTGAGCGCGAAGTGGTCAGGCTACTGCTGCAAGGGCACTCCAGCCAGTCCATCGCGCAGAAGCTGCGGATCAGTCCGGCAACGGTGAAGGTCCACCGCAAGAACCTGTATGAAAAGCTGGGGATTGGTAGTCAGTCGGAGTTGCTGGCGTTGTTTGTACAGGCGATCAAGGGGGAGTCGTCTCAACGCGGAGAGCTGTTCAGCTTCTGACGCTCGATCTGTTCGCAGTAACGCAGCGTATGTCGACTGGCACCGCTGCAGCTCTCGAGTTCGCCGATTCTCAGGAAAACTACCGCTTGACTATAGGGTTGGGCCGATAGATTACGCTCGATAGTATGAATTTATTTTGAACGAGCCTCGCGACTCCCGCCTCAAAATGGGAACACTGAGGAGATCGCCATGGACCTGTACGGTTTGTCCGACCTTGAGATCAAGCAGCTGATCGAACGTGCCTTGCTGCCTGATCTGTGTGAGTGCAGCGTCGATGGCACGTGCATGACATTGAACCTCACCAGTTGCAAAGACCCGTTGAAAAAAGTGGTCATGAATGCGATCAGTACCCGTTCGCTCAAATCCAGTCGAGGAATTGCCGAACTGATTGGGGAAGCGCGAATTCGCTTGTCCGGGTTGTCTGTCGAGGTTGTGGAGGTCGGCCAAAGCCGTGCAACCAAGCATCAGTGAGCTCATCGTCAGCTTGAGGACCAGGTGATGAACCCATCTAAAGAGCGTCATGCAACTGTCATTTGTCTCCATGCGGACAAACTGCTGTTCGTGCGCAAGGCAACACCCGAATGGTCTTTGCCCGGCGGCAAGATCGAGGCGCATGAGTCTGCGGAGCAGGCGGCGCGGCGCGAACTCTGCGAGGAAACCGGATTGGTACTGGAGCATGCCCGATTTCTGGCGCATGTGGAGATAGGCGATGAAGAGCACCATCTGTACCGCATGAGGGTCGATCCCGCCGATCAGCCCAGGCCGGGCGGCGAAATCGTTGAATGTCGCTGGTTCACGCCATCGGAGCTCAAGCAGGTATTGGTCAAGCCGACCAATCTCGAATTGCTCAAGTGGAACAGTCAAGCAGACTGAAAACCGACAGGCAGGGGTGGTTGCCGCGTGCTGCGGCGGTATCACAGCCGAGCCCCCACGACTTCCAGCCGCAGCCGGTTCAACTTGCCGTTTCGGTCCAGCCGATAGCGCTGTAGATCGGCCGCCAGGAACAGTTCGCCAGGGTAGTAGGCCGCTGCTTCTTAACGGATAGCGTCGATGCACGGCCTGCGATGCGGATCTTCCCAACGCTGATTTTCATTGCTTCTCGCAGGTGAGAGGGAGACTGTCGGGTACTGGACCTGAGTTTGTCCCGACGGAAATAGATGTCACACGTTTCAACACTTGACGGACCTGAATCAGAACGGTGAGCACGCTTGAGACCCAGGCCTGCTCACCGTTTTCCAGTGTTGCTCTGCTGGCTAGTGGTCGCGTTTGCGTCGGGACGCCCGATCAACAGCATACAAAACGCCGGCAATCAGCAGGACACCGCCCAGCAGATGCGTTTTGGGAGCCGTTCGATGGGCGGTGCGCCAGCCACCTTCTACGCGACGCGCGCCCCGGGCAGGCTCGAAGAGGTTGCCGGATGAAGTGGCAGTTTCGTCGCTGTGGGTCAGGCCCCAGCGAGTCAGCAGGCCTGAAAGTCGATTGAATCCAGGTACGATCAAATGCGCCAGGCGCGCTAGTGTGGCAGCGTTGCCGACGGTCGTATGCGGGCGGGGGCTGATCGCACGCTGGACCATTGCCCGAGCCACACGGCGTGGATCATAGACAGGAGGAGGGGGCTTGAGTGCATGGCCGGTAAAGTTGCCTCCATCGCGAAAGCCTGGCGTGTCCATCACTGCGGGATAGATGTCGCAGACATGGATGCCGGGAAAGCCATTGAGCTCGCCGCGTAGCGCTTCACTTAAGCCGCGCAAGCCATACTTGGCCGCCGAATAGGCAACTGCATACGGCTGCGCCACCCAGCTACCCAACGACAAGGTGTTGATCAGAACACCGTTTTTTTGCGCTTTGAAGTAGGGCCACACCACATAGGCGCCACGCAGATAGCCAAGCAGGTCGGTCTGCAGCACTTGTTCGTGGGCTTCAAGCGGGGTTTCTGCGAAACGTCCTACCGCACCCACTCCGGCGTTGTTGATCCAGATATCGATACGCCCGCCGCCGAACGCCGCCGCTTGGGACGCCAGTGCCCGCATCTGGTCGTTGCTGGTCACATCGGTCTGCACGGCGAGCACCTCGGTGCCGCAATCGGTGCATTCATCGACGACCTCGAAAAGCGCCGCCTCATCTCGGGCCGCCAGAACCAGGCGCGCGCCCTTGCAGGCAAATGCATGGGCGGCAGCCCGCCCGATGCCGCTTGATGCGCCCGTGATGACAACCAGCTTGCCCTCTAGAGGGCTGCCGATGGGGAGGCGCTGAGAGCGCTCATGCGTGGTGGGAGCGTCCACACCCTGGGCATCGAGCTGCGATTCGTATTGCATTTCGGCCAACTGCAACTTCGCGCCATCCGCCAGGGTCAGCCTCAAATTTTCGAGGGTGCCGGCAACTCGATCGGGAAACACCGGTTCGCCTTCGGGGTCGATGTCGTCGTAGATAAACCTTTTGCCCTCCATCCATCCGATGGCGGTCAGTAGTTCAGGGCCCAGGTAGTACTTTCCATCGAGAAAGAACCCGGGGAACTGACGTGTGCGCTCGCGGATCTCGATGGTGTAGCGCTGGCCGGTTTCATACCGGTGGCTGGATCGATCACGGCCGTTTCCTCCCTGCAGTTGTTTTGCGATAGAGCGGCTACAGCGTGCGGGGTTCAACCGAAGTAGATGAAAGGGAAAGCCAAAGCGTCATCAGCGAACTCAGGCCTTCTTGTAACCCTGCCCACCGCTGCCTTGCCCCTGTATATCGGCGCCGTGCGGCAGGGCAGTGACCTTGATTGCACGCACGGGCACGGCGAACGTGGCGCCTATCCTGGAAAACCGCTCGAGCAAGCGGAAATTGATGGCTTGCTGGATATCCATGTACAGGTTGTAGCCTGGGTCCTTGACGATATAGACGCATTCGAACTCCAGCGCCTCCTTGCCGAAGCCACGCAGGTGGGCGCGGTCGAAACGCGCCTGGTCCTGAGCTTTGATCGCCTCTTCGACGATGCCAGGCGCTTTCTTCACCGCCTCGGTGGGGGTGTCGTAGGACAGGCCGAACTCAAAGACGATGCGTCGTTCCTGCAGGCGCTTGTAGTTCTGGATGGTGCTGCTGATCATGCTGGCATTGGCCATGACAATCTGCTCGCCGCCCAGGCTGCGGATGCGCGTGGTCTTCAGGCCTACATGCTCGACTGTACCGGCCAGGGGGCCAATGACGATGAAGTCACCTACCTCGAACGGCTTGTCGACGGCAATCGACAGCGAGGCGAACAGGTCGCCGAGGATGTTCTGTACCGCAAGTGCTACGGCAATACCGCCTACGCCCAGGCTGGCGACGAACGCCGTGATGTTCACGCCCACATTGGACAACATGGCCAACAGCACAACGGACCACAACAGAACGCGCGCACCCCACGCCGATAGCGTGGCCAACGCGCTGCCCTGGTTCAGGCCACCATTGCCGTGACGAGCGAAGTAGCGACTCAGGCCTAGTGCAATGGCGCGGTTGACCCACAAGCCAATCTGCAGCGCGGCCACCACAAACCACAGGCTTCCTACCCGGTCCAACCAGCGCTCGGGCAGATCCAGCATGCTCAGGCCCACCAGCAACGAGGCGAGGAACAACAGGGAGTTGCTGGTGCCGCCCACTACCTTGGCCATAACCTGGGTCAGCGCGCCGTCCTGCTCGGACCAACGTTGCACCCGCCGGAGCACGAAGCTGATGGCTGCGCGGCATGCCAGGAACGTCAACGCGGCAACGCACAGCGCCAATAGCAGATTAAGGATGGAAATACCGAACACGGTCGTGTCGGTGAAGAGTTCGATAATGCGATCGTTCATGAGCGACTGGCCTCCTGGTTGCCCTCGAGTAAATTCGCAAACGTCTTTTATGGGACGCCTGCGCAACGCCATAGGTCGATTGGATTTCTCGATTTCTGCATGAGTGCCGTTTACGCGCGGGACAGGAACGGTTGTGGTTAGGGTAGGGAGGTGAATCGAAACCGAGCGGTTTGAATTTCTCCTCGCCCAAGCAGTCATCAGCCTTAGGAGACTGCAAGGAGACGCTGAAAATGACCGCCCCCCAAAAACGTGCCGCGCTATACCGCATGGTCCTGCCGCAACACGTATGCCCGTTTGGATTAAAGTCCCGTGAACTGCTCAAACGCGAGGGTTATCGGGTCGACGACCACCCGCTGCGCACCCGCGCGCAAACCGATGAGTTCAAACGTCGAGAAGACGTGGATACCACCCCACAGGCGTACATCGAGGGTCAGCGCATCGGTGGCTACGACGACATTCGGCGCTTCTTCGGCAAGCCAGTCGCCGACCCCGATACCCCACAGTACCGCCCGGTATTGGCAGTGTTCGCTGTGGCCCTGCTGATGGCACTGGCCGGTACGTATGCAGTCTTCGATACGCTATTCAATCAGCGCGTGATCGAGTGGTTCCTGGCCATGAGTATGACCCTGTTGGGCATGCTCAAACTACGCGACGTGGAAGGCTTTTCAAATATGTTTCTGGGCTACGACCTGTTGGCGCAGCGATGGGTGCCCTATGCCTACGCCTACCCCTACGGAGAAACATTGGCCGGGCTGCTGATGATCGCCGGCGCTGCGACCTGGTTGGCATCGTCGTTAGCGCTGGTGCTTGGCACGGTGGGTGCGCTATCGGTATTCAAGGCAGTGTATATCGACAAACGCGAACTCAAATGCGCCTGCGTGGGCGGCGACAGCAACGTACCACTGGGCTTCGTTTCACTGACGGAAAACCTGGTGATGATTGGAATGGGGGGGTGGATGTTGCTCAAGCCCTGAGCTGAAACGGACGGTAAAAATGCTATCCAATCACCGAGTGTTGAGAGGGTGCTCTTAATGGCTGTGTACGGGGTGCTGGATTGAGGTCCGTGCTCCGGCCCCACCGGCGCAGGAACCCAGGGGCCGGAGCACGGACCTGAACCCTCAACCTGTCAGGGCCTTGATCCACTGCTCACTGAAGGCGGGTATATCATCTGGCTGGCGGCTACTGATCAGGTTGCCATCCACCACCTCTTCATCTACCCAGGTGCCGCCGGCATTGCGACTATCATCCTGCAATGTCTTGTAGCGGGTCATCCGCTTGCCTTTGGCCAAGCCACTCGAAACTAACAGCCAACCGCCGTGGCAGATCACCGCCAATGGCTTACCAGCCGAATTATGGCTTTGCACCAGTATCTGCGCGCCTGGGATCAGCCGAATCGTGTCGGAGTTTTGCACTCCTCCGGGCAACACAAGCGCATCGTAGAGGTCGAGGTGGGCACTTTCAAAGGTGGCATCCACAGCAGTTTCGTCGGCTGCCTTGTCATGATTCCAGCCACGTACCATCCCTTCTTCATCAGCCAGAATATCGACCACAGCCCCGTGCTTTTCCAACGCCTCGCGAGGGCCAGTCAGTTCCACCTGCTCAAAGCCATCAGTGACCAGAAAGGCCACGCGTTTGCCATTAAGTTGTGCACTCATGATGTGATCTCCTTTTATCGATAGACCTGAAGTAAGAGGCCTACTGCAAGGAAGCAACGTTCAATCAGACGGTAATCCCAGCCGCCTGTTGTCCATTCTTCAATGGTCGTCCTTCCTCGCCTCGGCAACTGCTCACTCGCGTCTCTTGTCAAGAGGACGAACGCCCACGACGTTTCACTGTCAGGCTTTGCCGGACGAAGAAGCGTTGCCTGGAATCGGGATTTCACATCGACTGCTGTCATTACACCGCCTCCGGCTAATGCGCCTGGCTGCTCCCCTCGTGCAGCCCAACGTTAAACAGCCTGCAGCGTGATTGTCTCGTCCGGCGCGCCGCGCGCTTCAACGCCTTGGCAATAAAACGTTGACGAAAGCGCGGCGTCATAAACGCAGCAGCGCAAGTCATATTTCCGGCGCCATAGAAACTGCATTGCCCGTCATGCTTTAAGCGCCAGTAATGTGGCGAAGAACGTGGCGCGCAACAGTATCGTTGTTGGCGTAATTATATTGTCGCCATTAAGTCGGCATGCCGCGTGGGAATTAAATCAAACTTCACGCTTGCTGTTATTTTGGCGCCATAGGGGCGGGGTATTTATTTATTATTAATTTTTGAATTTCCTATTGCCTTGCTGAGCATCGCTGCTGTTTAATCGTCCGCCTCATCCCTTGAGCCATAGGCCCTGAAGGCGGGTGCTGTAGCGTTGGTAGTGCTGCACTCACTCTTTCTGTCGTATGTCTTGTGCCTGCTGACACCGTTATTATTTATTGCGGTAGTTGGCGCCTGCGTGGGTGCTCAGAAGAAAAGTTGAAGTTGTTAAAGTTGAATTACAAGGGCGGCGCAATTAGCGCAACCCTGCTGTATTACAGGTGCTGGGTTGAAGTGACCTGTCAATGGATACGGGAATGTTATAGAGACATTCCATGGCCTTAAGTTGCAAGGAGCGTTCGTAGCATGCGAATCAGCATATTTGGTCTGGGTTACGTCGGTGCGGTATGTGCCGGATGTTTGTCGGCAAGAGGGCATCAGATCATCGGGGTCGATGTTCAGGCGCTGAAGATTGATCTGATCAACAGTGGCAAATCGCCTATTGTCGAGCCGGGTCTGGGCGAGCTGCTGCAGCAAGGGGTCGCCAGCGGCAGGCTGCGCGGCACTCTGGATGCCCGTGAGGCCATCCTCGAAACCGATATTTCCTTCCTCGCACCGCCGACGCCGAGCAAGCGCAACGGCGACCTCGATGTGACCTACATCGAAGAGGTGTGCCGGCAGATCGGCGAGGTACTACCGCTCAAGACCACCCGTCACACGGTAGTGGTACGCAGCACGGTGCTGCCGGGCACCCTGCGCAAGGTGGTGATTCCGACCCTGGAGCAGTATTCCGGGCTCAAGGCCGGTGTGGACTTCGGCGTGGCGGTGAACCCCGAGTTCCTGCGCGAGAGCACCGCGATCAATGACTACGACTATCCGGCTATGACGGTGATCGGCGAGCTGGACAGCACCTCCGGCGACTTGCTGGAAGAGATCTACCGCGAGTTGGATGCGCCGATCATCCGCAAGACCATCGAAGTCGCGGAGATGATCAAGTACACCTGCAACGTCTGGCACGCGGCCAAGGTCACCTTCGCCAACGAGATCGGCAACATCGCCAAGGCGGTCGGTGTCGATGGCCGCGAGGTGATGGAGGTGATCTGCCAGGATCACAAGCTCAACCTGTCCAAGTACTACATGCGCCCGGGCTTCGCCTTCGGCGGCTCCTGCCTGCCCAAGGATGTGCGCGCGCTGAGCTACCGCGCCGGCCAGCTGGACGTCGAGTCGCCAATGATCGACTCGCTGATGCGCAGCAACGCCGCGCAGGTGCGCAAGGCCTTCGACATCATCGCCAGTTACGACAAGCGCAAGGTCGCGCTGATGGGGCTGTCCTTCAAGGCCGGCACCGACGACCTGCGTGAAAGCCCGCTGGTGGAACTCGCCGAGATGCTCATCGGCAAAGGCTTCGACCTCAGCATCTACGACCGCAACGTCGAGTACGCCCGTGTCCACGGTGCCAACCGCGACTACATCGAGTCGAAGATTCCCCATGTGTCGTCGTTGCTGCGCTCCGATTTCGACGCAGTGGTCGCCAATGCCGACGTGATCGTCCTGGGCAACAGCGATGAAGCCTTCACGCCCCTGGTAGACCGGGTTTCCGCCGACAAGCAGGTCTTCGACCTGGTGGGATTCATGCGCCAGTCCAGCAGTGCCGGACTCGAGGGCATCTGCTGGTAGATCCGCTGGAGTGATGCTCGCGGGGCGCCCTGGCAACAGGCGCGGCGCCCCTGTTGCCGTGTTGTTGATAAGTCATACAGGTCCAAGACATGGATGTTTTTCAGAGTCGCCTGCGCACCGCCGCAGGGTGGTTACTGCTGGTAATCACGCTCATGGGGATGGCATTGCTGCTGCCGCGCAGCACATTCGACCCGGCGTCCACCGATTTCATTCTATTGCTGGGTGTCATTGGCATCTGGCGCTATTCCATGGGCGCCGTGCATTTCGTGCGGGGGATGATCTTCCTCTATCTGGTGTTCCCCTGGTATCGGCGCAAAGTGCGGCAGCTCGGTGCGGCAGCGGCCCCGTCCCACGTGTTCCTGCTGGTCACCAGCTTCCGCATCGAAGCGCTGACTACCGCTCAGGTCTACCAATCGGTGCTCCGCGAGGCCATTGCCTGCGGCTACCCGACCACCGTGGTGTGTTCCATCGTAGAGCGATCGGACGAGCTGCTGATCGAGAGCCTGTGGCGACAGATGAACCCACCGGAGCGGGTCAGGCTGGATTTCGTGCGCATCGCCGGTACCGGCAAGCGCGATGGTCTGGCCCATGGCTTCCGCGCCATTTCCCGGCACTTGCCCGACGACGATGCGGTGGTGGCGGTGATCGATGGCGATACCGTACTGGAGCAAGGCGTGGTGAAGAAGACCGTGCCCTGGTTCAAGCTCTTCCCCTCTGTTGGTGGCCTGACCACCAACGAGTTCTGCGAGGTGCGGGGCAGCTACATCATGAGCGAGTGGCACAAGCTGCGTTTCGCCCAGCGCCATCTCAACATGTGCTCCATGGCGCTCTCCAAACGAGTGCTGACCATGACCGGGCGGATGTCGGTGTTCCGCGCCAGCGTGGTGACCAACCCCGGCTTCATCGCCGATGTCGAGAGCGACCACCTGGAGCACTGGCGCCTCGGACGCTTCCGCTTCCTCACGGGCGACGACAAGTCCAGTTGGTACAGCCTGATGCGCCTGGGCTACGACACGTTCTACGTGCCGGACGCGGCCATCAACACCGTTGAGCACCCGCCGGAAAAGAGCTTCATCAAGGCCAGCCGCAAGCTGATGTTCCGTTGGTATGGCAACAACCTGCGGCAGAACTCCCGCGCCCTGGCCCTGGGCCCCAATTGCCTGGGCTGGTTCACCTGCCTGGTGCTGGCCGACCAGCGCGTATCAATGTGGACCAGCCTGCTGGGGCCCACCGTGGCGATCATCGCCAGCCTCAAGTACGGCTTCGGCTTCCTGATGCTGTACCTGCTGTGGATCGGCATTACCCGCCTGGCGCTGACGCTGTTGCTGCTGGCATCCGGGCACAAGGTGGGGCCGGCCTATCCGCTGATCCTCTATTACAACCAGATCATGGGCGCGCTGGTGAAGGTGTACGTGTTCTTCCGCCTCGACCGGCAGTCCTGGACTCGCCAGAACACCAAGCTTAATCGCGACCTGGCCAGCTTCTCGCGCTGGTTCAACACCTGGTCTTCACGCGCCATGACCTTCTCGGCGGGCAGCGTCTTTCTGGCCTTGCTGATGTTTGTGGTGTGAGCGGCGAAATTGCCCAAGAAGCCTTGAAACCAGGTTCAACTTACTAATTCAGAAAGGAAACGTTATGAGTGCAGTGATCAGCCCGGTGGGCAATGCCAATGTGGTGCATGAGTCCGAGGCGCAGCGTCAGTATGCGCGCCTGAAGCTGCCGGCGAAGGTCCGGTTCCAGGGCCAGCCGGGGGGCGTCCAGGAAGTCCAGCTGTTAGACCTCTCCGCGGGCGGTTTCAGCTTCGAGCAGGGCGGCCAGTCGGTGATCGAGGGCAAGCTCTATCGCGGCAAGCTGATGTTTGAAGTGGAGGGCATCGGTTTCGCCATGGATGTCGAATTCCAGGTGCGCTCGATCATCGGCGGCAAGCGCGTCGGCTGCGAATTCCACAACCTGCGTCCGCGTGAGGTGTCGGCGCTGCGCTACCTGATCAGCTCCTTCGTCAGCGGCGAACTGGTCAACGTAGGAGGTTTGATCAGCATTCTGCAGCGCGAGAACTTCACCAAGGCCCGTGGCGGCAAAGGAAGTGAAAAACTCAGCCTGGTCGGCCGCCTGCGTGCCATGGGTTTGACCCTGGTGATCCTCGTCGCCGGTCTGAGCGCCTTCGCCTATGTGCTGTACCAGTTCTACGACATCTACTTCGTCACCCATGCCGACTCGGCCCAGGTCAGTGTGCCCGGCACGCAGGTAGCGATGCCGCGTGAAGGCACCGTGCAAAGCCTGGTCACCGTCGGCAGCACTGTCAGCAAAGGCGCGCCGGTGGCCACCTTCACGGCGAACATGCTGGATGCCCTGAAGGGCGCGCTGCCGGAATCGGAGATGACCCCGGACAACCTGGAGCGCCTGTTCAACAAGACCTTCCAGGGCACCCTGACCAGCCCCTGCGACTGCAAAGTGGTCAGCCAGCTGGTGGGGGATGGCCAAGTGGCGCCCAAGGGCACCCCGGTGTTCCTGCTGGCGCCGGTGGACAGCGTCGCCACCGTCGAAGCCCGCTTCCCTTACCGTGCGTTCAGCCAGTTGCAACCGGGCACCCCGGTGACCTTCCTGGTGGGCGGCGAAGCCACCGAGCGCGGCGGCCGGATCGTCAGCATGGCCCTGCAGGACGGCGGCCTGGCCTCGGACATCCGTGTGCAGATCCAGCCGAACGAGCCGCTTGCCAGCAATCTGGCCAAGCGCCCGGTGGAAGTGCGCATTCGCCCGCTGAACGGCGTCTTCGTCAACAACAGCCTGGCGTCTGAAAAATGAACAGGACCGGACTAGCATGCGGGCTGCTGAGCTCGCTCAGCCTCGGCCTGCTGGCCGGTTGCGTGGCGTTGCCCGATCTGCAGCTGGCCAAGCAGGCCAAGGGCAGTGGTGACCTCGCGACCGCGGAACAGAACTACCGCATGCTCGCCAGCCAGGGTTATGTAGACGCCCGGATCGGCCTCGCCGACCTGCTGGTACGCAGCCCTTCGATGGAGCAGCGGATGCAGGGCGAGACGCTGTATCGCCAGGCCCTCGATCGCTCTGCGGCGGCGCCGGCGCGGCTGGGTAAATGGCTGGCGAGCAAGCCACAGACGACTCCTGCCGAGCGTCTCGAGGCCGAGCAGCTGTTGCGCCAGAGCCTGGCGGCCGGCGACAACAGCGCACTGCTGCCGCTGGTGCAGGTACAGCTGCAGGATCCGCAAAAGCTTGCCAGCGGCGAGCTGGAGCGCGAGCTGGAGCAATGGCAGGCGCAAGGCATCGGTGAAGCCCGGCTCGGCAAGGTGCTCCTGTACCGTGTGCGTGGCAACTACGAGCAGAAGCTGGACGAGATCGAAGCCATTTGTGCCGGCTGGCTGGACCAGGCCAGTGAGTGCTATGTCGAACTGGCCGAGGTCTACCAGCGACGAGGCGACAAAAACAGCCAACGGCAGTTGCTGGCGCGGCTGGATTCCGCCTATCAGGCCGGCCTGGTGTCGCCTGAACGTGTGCAGGGCGTTGCCAAGGTACTGGCCGACAGCAGCCTTGGCGAAGCCGATCCGCAGGCTGCCCAGGCGCTCTACACGCGTATTGCGCCGGCCTACCCGGATGCCTGGTGCGGTTTGGCCGAGCTGGTCTTGCGCTTCCCCGACCAGGGGGATGCGAACGTACTCACCGGATACCTGAACAAGGGCATGGACGCCGGTTCCAGCCGCGCCGCGCTGATGCTCGGGCAGCTGTACCTCAAGGGCCAGGCCGTACCGGCCGATCCGCGGGCGGCAGAGCAGTACCTGCTGCAGGCCGCGTCCAGCCACACCAAGGCGCACCTGCTATTGGGCCGGCTGTACCGGGATGGCGCGCTGGGCGACATCGAGCCGGAAAAGGCACTGGAGCATCTGCTGATTGCCGCCCGTGCCGGCGACCCGAGCGCCAACATTGCGCTGGCCCAGCTATTTGGCGAGGGCAAGGGCGTGCGGATCAACCCCGTCTACAGCTACACCTTCGCCAAGCTCGCCTCGCGCCAGGGCATGGCCCAGGGGCAGGTCCTGATGGAGCGCCTGGCGCCGAGGCTGCAGGCGCAGGACTACCAGCAGATCGAGAGCCTGCTGGCCCGTGAAATCGAGGCGCGCGGTGGCCAGCAGGTCACCGCCAGGAATCAAGCTGATCAAGCGCAGGAAGTGCTATGACTTTGAAATACCGTCCCGCCACCACGCTGGCCTGCATGGCCGGATTGCTGGCCAGCTCCGTCACCCTTGGGGCGCAACCTCAGCCCGGCTTGTCTTATGGCGCCAATCTCAAGTTCACCGCGCAGTCGATCGAGGACCTCGATCTGGGTACCCGCGACGGTGGCGACTTCAATGGCGCCGGCCTCAGCGTGCGGCCCTGGATCTTCACGCGGCAGGGCGACTGGAGCGCCTTCGCGCTCGGCGAGGCGTTCCTTGCCAGCGACACCATCGAGTCGGATACCAGCGAATCCGACACCTTCGACCCCAACGACGCCCGCGATCGGGAGGACAAGTTCCTCGCCCTGCACGAGTTCTGGGTCGACTATGGTGGCCTGACCGCTTACCCGGGGGAGTCCCTGCGCCTCGGTCGGCAGAAGATCCGCAGTGCTGACGGCCTGTGGTGGGACAGCAATATCGAAGCCTTGCGCTGGAACTTCGAGACAACCCTGCTCAGTGCCCACATCGGCATTGCCGAACGTTTCAGTGACTACCGCACTGACCTGGATGAGCTGGCGCCCGAGGACGAGGATCGCTTGCACCTGCTCGCCGACCTGTCCTGGCAGTGGCAGCCGGGTCACTGGGCCGGGCTGAAGCTCCATCACAGCGATGATCGCGGCAACCTGCCCGGGCAGGGTGCTGCAGTGGATCAGTTGAGCAAGACCACAACCGGCGAACTCACCTGGCTAGGGGCTGAACTCAATGGGGATTTCTACAACGAGCGCAGCAACCTGCCGCTCAGCTACTGGGTCGCCGCCACGTGGCTGACCGGCAATATCGACACCCTGCGCACCAGCACCGTAGCCGGCCAGCGCCAGGCCGACGGCCAGCTGAGCCAGGACCTCGACGCCTGGGCGGTCGACCTTGGGCTGCGCTGGAACATCGACCAGAACTGGCGCGTCGGCGCCACCTATGCGCGTACCAGCGGCGGCTCCGACGGCGACGACTCCGAGCAGTTCAGGCAGACCGGGCTGGAGAGCAACCGCGCCAAATTCACCGGCACCGGGAGTGGCATCAACCGTTTCGGCGAAGCCTATCGCGGCGAGCTGAACAACCTGCAGGCGGCCAGCGTGTTCACCGGCTGGCAGTTGGGCGAGGACTACGACGCCAGCCTGGTCTACCACCGCTTCTGGCGGGTGGATGACCAGGCCGACAGCAGCAGCGGCCTGAAGGCCCAGTTGGTGCCCGGCGAGAAGGATATCGGCCAGGAAGTCGACCTGGTGGTGACGCGCTACCTGAACCGCGGGCAGATTCCGGCCGGGTTGGAGTGGCTGAGGGCATCCTCCGCGTTGGTGCGCTTTCGTGGCGGGCTTTTCTTTCCGGGCGATGCCTTCGGCAAAGGCACGGATTCGAGCATGCACCGCGCAGTCGTTGATTTTGTCTGGCGTTACTGAGTGCCGCCTGCCGAGCTGACCATGGAGTTGGACGCTATGTATTCACACACAAGAAACAGGCAGCGCTGGACCGCCGGCCTGCTCCTCGCGGGTAGCCTCGCGTGGGCGACCGTGGCGCTGGCCGGGGACGCCGCTGCACCCGCTTACCAGGTGTCGAGCATTCCAGCCGAGCCGCTGCTGATCGCGCCGCCGAAGCTGCCCGATCTGTCGCCCTATACGGCCGAGGCGGCCAAGGCCCGGATCGTGAGCAAGCCCACCGGCAGCGTGGTGCTCAAGCGCATGATCGGCGTGGACCAATTGGTGGAGTTCACCGGTGGTGACGAGCGCCTGCGTGAGTGGGTGAAACGCCAGGGTGAAATGCCCCAGGCGATTTTCATCGAGGGTGGCTATGTCACGTTGACGGATCTGGCGCGTAGCCTGCCGAAGAAATATTTTGAAGAGACCGAGCCGGGTATCTATATCGCTCGCCTGCCGATCGTCGTCAGCCGGGGCGCGACCCTGCACATCGGCGTGGAAACCCGTGACTTGCGCCTCTCCAGCGAGCGCGGCGCGTTCCTGATCAACGACGGCAAGCTGTTCATCATGGATACCCGCCTTACCGCCTGGAGCGAGGAGGGGAACCAGCAGGACTGGTTCAAGAAGAAGGGTAAGTTCCGCCCCTTCCTCAACGCCTGGGGCGGTACCGAGACCTACATCGTCAACTCGGTGGTATCGAGTCTTGGCTACACCGCGAGCAAGTCCTATGGCGTATCCATCTCCCAGTACAGCCCGGCGATGCACCCGATCATGCAGCGCGAACATCCCAGCGGCTGGCTGATTGACTCGATGTTCGACGACATGTGGTACGGCTTCTACTGCTACGAAGCCTATGACGTGGTACTCAAGGGCAATACCTATCGCAACAACCTGGTCTACGGTATCGACCCGCACGACCGCTCGCGGCGCTTGATCATTGCCGAGAATACCGCCTATGGCACCCGGGAGAAGCACGGCATCATTGTGTCCCGCGAGGTGAACGACAGCTGGATCTTCAACAACCGCTCCTATGAGAACACCCTCTCCGGGATCGTGGTCGACCGTAGCAGCGTCAACAACGTGGTGGCCAACAACGAGGTTTATCGCAACGGCTCCGATGGCATCACCATCTATGAGAGTGGCGATAACCTGCTGTGGGGCAACCGGGCGTTCAACAACTCGCGGCACGGCATACGCGTGCGCAACAGCGCCAATGTCGGGCTCTATGAAAACCTCGCGGTGGCCAACGGCCTGCTCGGCATCTACGGGCACATCAAGGACCTCACCGACACGCCCCGCGACCTGACGCTCGACCCCTTCGACATGAACCTCTCCCTGACCGTGGTTGGCGGTCGCCTGATCGGTAACGAGTCGGGCGCCATCTCCGTGGTGTCACCGCAGAGCGTGAAGCTCTACGGGGTGGAAATGCTGATGCCGAGCCAGCCCAGCGGCATCGGCATATTCGGTGCACTGGCCAAGGAGCAGAGCCGAATCATCGACCTGCTGGTACGACAGAAGCGGGCCGTGCAAGTGCTGCCGCTCGACAAGTTGGCTCAACTTCAAGTGAGTGACAAACAATGAAAGGGTGTTCAATGAGCCGCTTCGCCCAAGCCTGGCGGATGTCTGCAGCGATTGCGACGCTTTTCGCCAGCTCCCTGAGCCTGGCCGCCGAGGCGCCGGAATACGCGATCGAGCGCTGCTGTCAGATCTGCCCGCAGGCGCTGCAGGACAGCAGCTACCCCGGTGATCTGGGCGATTTCCGCCAACTGGTGCAGGGGCAGGAGGACTGGCTGTTCCGCAGCAAGATCGACTTCATGACCAACATCGGGACCACGCCCGAGGGATTCAAGCTGCTACAGGATCTGCGTGATGCGCTCAAAGCCAGGGGCGTGGAGCTGGTGATGGTCTACCTGCCACCCCGTGGCCTGCTCGTCACCGAAATGCTTCGCCCCCAGGACCGCAGCAACTTCAATGCCGAACTGTCGCGCAAGAATTACCTGGCGACCATCGAACATCTTCGCGGCCTGGGCATACGTGTGCCGGACCTCTCCTCGCTGCTGGCCCATCCGGCCGAGGTGCGCAGCAAATTCTTCTTCAAGCGCGACAACCACTGGACACCGCAAGGTGCTGAGCTGGCCGCGCAATTGCTGGCCGCTGAATTGAGTAAATCGGACGTCTTCAAGGGGATTGCGCGCAAGGAGTTTGCCACGCGCACGGAAGGTAACCTGTACAAGGTCGGCTCCCTTAACCAGGCATTCGGCAAAATCTGTGGCAATGGTTACGCCAACGAGTATTTCACCCGCGCAGTGACCGAGCCCAAGGAAGAGAGCGCCGAGCTGTTTGGCGATACCGAAGCGCCCGATGTGGTGCTGGTTGGCACCAGTTTCAGTTCCGCGCAGTACAACTTCGACGGTTTCCTCAAGCAGTACGCCCGCATCGACGTCGACAACCGCTCGGTGACAGGCGGTGGCTTCCACAGTGCCATGCTGCAGTACCTCGGCAGCCAGGACTTCCAGGACAAACCGCCGAAGGTGCTGATCTGGGAGGTCAACAGCTATTACGACCTGGCCATGGCGACGTTCTACCGCCAGGTCATGCCCCTGTTGGATAACGGTTGCCGGGACGTAGCGGCGACCCTAGGCCAGAAGATGGCCCTGCGGCCAGGCAAGAACGAGGTGTTGGTCAACACTGGGGTCAAGCCGATCCGCAGTGAGGACTCCGTCGTCGAGATCCAGTTCAGCAAACCCGTGATCAATGAGTTGCGCAGCACCATCTGGTACATGACCGGCTCCAGGGAAAACCTGTTGATCAGTCGGACACGGGAAGTGGAGCCGAACGGTCGCTTTGTTTTCCGCTTGCGTGAGGACGCCGAGTGGGCGGGGCAGACGCTGCTCTCCCTTGAAATCGACATGCCGGCAGACATGCCCCAGGGGCTGCAGGTCGAAGCGAAGATCTGCCGCAGGGCGGATAAACCTGAAACCGTGATGCAAGCCAAGGCCAATTGACCCGAGGGCGCCTTGCGCCGGGTTGTGTCCGGCGCATGGGCTCCTCAGGGCAACGATGATCATTCAAACGGAGATTGAGGGCGTGGTCTTTTCTTCCAACGTGTTCCTGTTCCTGTTCCTGCCGATTTTCCTCGGCTTGTACTACCTGGTCGGGACGCGCTATCGAAACCTGCTATTGCTGGTCGCTAGCTACATCTTCTATGCCTGGTGGCGCATCGACTTTCTGGCGCTGTTCGCGGTGGTCACCGTGTTCAACTACTGGATCGGCCTGCGCATCGGCGCGGCCGGGGTGCGCACGAAAACAGCGCAGAAATGGCTGCTCGTCGGCGTGGCGGTGGACCTCTGCGTCCTCGGCTATTTCAAGTACGCCAATTTCGGCGTCGACAGCCTCAATGCCATCATTACCTCATTCGGCATGGAGCCCTTCGTGCTCACGCACATCCTGCTGCCGATCGGGATCTCGTTCTACATCTTCGAGTCCATCAGCTACATCATCGACGTCTACCGCGGCGACACCCCGGCCACCCGTAACCTGGTGGACTTCGCAGCCTTTGTGGCGATCTTCCCGCACCTGATTGCCGGCCCGGTACTGCGTTTTCGCGACCTGGTGGACCAGTTCAACCACCGTACCCACACGGTGGACAAGTTCGCCGAAGGCTGTACGCGCTTCATGCAAGGCTTCATCAAGAAGGTCTTCATTGCTGACAGCATCGCGCCCATCGCCGACCACTGCTTTGCGCTTTCCGACCCCAGCATGGGCGACGCCTGGCTTGGCGCCCTGGCCTACACTGCGCAGCTGTACTTTGACTTCTCCGGCTACAGCGACATGGCCATCGGCCTCGGCCTGATGATGGGCTTCCGCTTCATCGAGAACTTCAACCAGCCGTACATCAGCCAGTCGATTACCGAGTTCTGGCGACGCTGGCACATCAGCCTCTCCACCTGGCTGCGCGACTACCTGTACATCAGCCTGGGCGGCAACCGCGGCACCACCTTCCAGACCTACCGCAACCTGTTCCTGACCATGCTGTTGGGCGGCCTGTGGCACGGCGCCAACTTCACCTACATCCTCTGGGGCGCCTGGCACGGCGCCTGGCTGGCCATTGAGCGCGCCCTGGGCGTGGACGCCGCGCCACGGGTGCTCTACCCGCTGAAGTGGGCCTTCACCTTCCTGCTGGTGGTGATCGGCTGGGTGATCTTCCGCGCCGAGAACCTCGACGTGGCCTGGCGCATGTACGCGGCCATGTTCAGCTTCGCCGACTGGCAGCTCTCCGAACTCTTCCGCGCCCAGCTCACCAGCTTGCAGATCGCCACCCTGGTGCTGGCCTATGTCGTGCTGGCCATCTTCGGCATCCGCCAGTTCCACGCCCAGCCGCTGGCCGGCGCACCCAAAGCCAGCGTCCGTGAAGACCACGACGGCATCGCCATCAACGCCAACGGCAGCGCCGCCGTGGCGCGTCTGCGGATCGGTGCGGTGGCCTTCCACACTGCCGTGCTGCTGCTGTTCACCGTTTCGGTGTTGAAGCTCTCGGCGCAAAGCTTCTCGCCCTTCCTGTATTTCCAGTTCTGAGGGGAACCGACGATGAACAGAACCTTGAACCTGCTTTACAGCCTGCTTTTCTGCAGTTTGTTGCTGGCGTTGTGCCTGTGGTCGCTGCGCGCGGTATTCGGCTTTTCCGCAGCCAGCGAAACCAGCGTGCTGGACGGCAAACTGACGCAGGCCTTCGAGAAGCACTACGACGCCGAATTCCCGGTCAAGCAACTGGGCACCAACCTCTGGGCGCTGGCGAGCTACACGCTGTTCGGTGAAGGCCGCCAGGGCGTGGTCATCGGCCAGGACGGCTGGCTCTTCTCGGACGAGGAGTTCAAGCCTGCGACCCAACCCGATCAGTTGCAGGACAACTGGCGGTTGGTGAACGCGGTACGGGTGGAACTCGAGCGTCGCGGGGTGACGTTGGTGCTGGCGCTCTTGCCAGCCAAGGCCCGTCTCTATCCGGAGCATCTGAACGACGATCGCCCCGCGCTGGCCCAGCAGCACCTATACCCAAAGGCCCACGAGATGATGCGCCAAACCGGGGTGAATGGGCCGGATCTGTTGCCTGCCCTGCGGCAGGCGAAGGCGCAGGAACCGGTGTTCCTGCGCACCGATACCCACTGGACTCCCTTCGGCGCCGAAGTCGCGGCCAGGAGCCTGGCGGAGCATCTGGCGCTGCAGGGTATCTGGCAGCATGGCGACCAGACCTTCGTCACCGAGGCTGTCGACAGCCGGGAGCACAAAGGTGACCTGCTGAGTTTCCTGCCCTTGGAGCCGTACTTCGCCGACCTGCAGCTACCGGCCGAGCAGCTGCGCTTGCGCCTGACCCGGGCCGCCGAGGGGCAGGAGGAGAGCGCCGAGGATGCGCTGTTCGTCGATGCCCAACCGGCGATCGCCCTGGTCGGGACCAGCTACAGCGCCAACGCGAACTGGAACTTCGCCGGTGCCCTGAAACAGGCCCTGGGCAGCGATCTGCTCAATTACGCCGAGGAGGGCAGGGGCCCGCTGGTGCCCATGCTGAACCTGCTGCAGCAGGGGGATAAAGAGCTCGCCGGGCTGCGCCTGGTGATCTGGGAGTTTCCCGAGCGCTATCTGATGCTACCCAGCGACCTGTCCAAGCTCGACGCGGCCTGGCTCGCCCGGCTGCGCAACGACGAGAAAGCGGCCGACCGCGCAGCGCTGCAAACCGCCACCGGCCCTGAGCCCATCCTGCAACCTTAGGAGAATCTGTATGTCCCTTTTTTCCTCGATGCCCTACACCCTGCGCCTGGGCAGCCTGCTGCTTGGCCTGTCCGCCCCGTGGGCAATGGCTGACGAAGCGGCGCTCTACGGTCCGGCGGCACCGAACGGCTCGGCCTTCGTGCGCGGCTTCAACGCCGCAAGCAGCAGTTTTGACGCCAACCTCGGCCCTGTCCGCATCAACGACCTGGGCGCCAAGAGCAGCAGCGATTTCGCCTTTTTGCCGGCCGGCAGCTACACCGCCAACGCGGACGGCAAGAGCCTGGCGGTGAAGCTCGACGCCGAGCGCTACTACACACTGGTGCAGATGCCGAGTGGGAAGCTGGAGCTGGTGGAGGAGCCGCCGTTCAAGAATCACCAGAAGTCGCTGCTGCGCCTGCAGAATCTTTCCGACACCGCCCTGTCGATCAAAACCGCCGACGGTCGTACCGAGGTCATCCACCCGGTATCGGCCAACGCCCGAGGCGAGCGCGAGATCAACCCGGTCAAGGTGCGCCTGACGCTGTACGCCGGCGACCGCAAGATTCGTGACCTCGACCCGCTGGTGCTGGAGCGCGGCGAAGTGGTCAGCCTGTTCGTCACCGGTTCCGCCGACAAGCTGTCACCGGCCTGGGTCAAGCGTCCGGTCGCGACCAACTGAGGAATGGCTATGAAACCCAGCCTGATCTGTACGCGGATGGCGCTGACCGGCCTGGGCCTGCTGTTGGTCGCCGGCTGCAGCAAGCCCCTGGAAGACAACGCGGGTGCCCGCCTGGTGCCGCCCAGCGGCTTCTACCTGGCCGCGCCGCCCCCTACGGGAAAGAAGCCGGCCTGCGCCGGGGCACCCGGGCCCTACACGGGAGACTTGCAGTTTCCGAGCAAGTACGAAGGCTCGGACTCGGCCAGGGACAAGCTGAACCCGCAGGCCGCGGCGCGCTACAAGCGGCTGACCGGCGAGGTGCGTGCGCTGGAAAGCGGCGTGAACAAACTGGTCGGCAAGTATCTGGAGGACGGTCGTCAGGAGTACGCCGACTGCGCCCTGGCCTGGTTGAACACATGGGCCGAAACCGACGCGCTGCTCAGCCGAAACTACAACCACACCGGCAAGTCGGTGCGCAAATGGGCGCTGGGAAGTCTGTCCTCCGCCTATCTGCGGCTGCAGTTCTCCCGGTCCGCACCCTTGCGTGGGCATGAGGCCGAAACGCGCGCCATCGAGCAGTGGTTCGCCCGGCTCGCCGACCAAGTGGTGCAGGATTGGAACGAGCAACCGCGCGAGCGACGTAACAACCACCAGTACTGGGCCGCCTGGGCGGTGATGGCAAGTGCCGTGGTGCTCGACCGCCAGGACCTGTTCGACTGGGCGATCGAGCAGTACCGCCATGGTGTGGAGCAGGTCGACGTCGAGGGCTACCTGCCGCTGGAACTGTCCCGGCACACCCGGGCACTGGCCTACCACAACTACAGCCTGGGGCCGCTGATGATGATCTCGGCATTCGCCCAGGCCAATGGAGTAGACCTGCGTGGCGACAACGGCGGTGCCTTGCAGCGACTCGCCCGGCGGGTCGAAACGGGCGTGCACAACCCGCGCCTTTTCCAGGCCCGGACCGGCTACCCGCAGGAGCTGGAAGATTTGCAGGAGGACGGCAAGTTCGCCTGGCTGGAGCCCTATTGCACACTTTATCGCTGCTCGGCCGAGACCGACGCCTGGCGGCGATCCCTGGAACCCCTGGAGACCTATCGGCTAGGAGGGAATGTCACCCAGCTGTTCAACCCCTGATTGCATCGATGCATCCAATTTCCCGGTTGTCCGAGGCAAGGCCTCCGCGGGGACACGTATGAATTTGAAATGGAACTTTAATGGAGGCGTCTCCCATGATTCCGGTAATCCTTTCTGGTGGCAGTGGTTCCCGCCTGTGGCCCCTGTCGCGCAAGCAGTATCCCAAGCAGTTCCTCGCCCTGACCGGCGAGCTCTCGCTGTTCCAGCAGACCCTGCAGCGCCTGGCCTTTGAAGGTATGCAGAGCCCGCTGATCGTGTGCAACCATGAGCACCGCTTTATCGTCAACGAGCAACTAAAGGCGATCGGCGTCGAGGGGCACTCGACACTGCTCGAACCTTTCGGCCGCAATACCGCGCCGGCCGTGGCGATGGCCGCCTTGCAACTGCTGGCCGAAGGCCGCGACGAACTGATGCTGGTGCTGCCGGCCGACCATGTGATCGAAGACACGCCGGCGCTGCACCAGGCGCTGGAAGTGGCGCGCGGGGCGGCCGAGGAAGGGGAGATGGTGCTGTTCGGCGTCCCGGTCGCGCGCCCCGAGACCGGCTTCGGCTACATCAAGGCGACCCGCGCAGGTGACGCCGGCGGCGTCTATCCAGGCACCTACCGGGTCAGCCACTTCGTTGAAAAGCCCAATGCAGAACTGGCCCGCGAACTCGTCCGCGCGGGTGGCTATTACTGGAACAGCGGCATGTTCCTGTTCCGTGCCAGCCGGTATCTGGACGAGTTGCTCAAGCATGCGCCGGACATCTATGACACCTGTGCGCTGGCCATGGAGCGCAGCCATCGCTTCGGCAATACCATGAGTATCGATGCCGACGCCTTCGAGTGCTGCCCGGACAACTCCATCGACTACGCGGTGATGGAGAAGACCTCCCACGCCTGCGTGGTGCCGCTTGCCGCCGGCTGGAACGACGTGGGCAATTGGTCCTCCCTTTGGGAAGTGCATGAGAAGGACCAGGCCGGCAACGTGCTCAAGGGCGATGTGATGAGCCACGACAGCCGCAACAGCTTCGTACACAGCAGCGGCAAGCTGGTGGCCTTGGTCGGTGTGGACGATCTGGTGGTAGTAGAAACCAAGGATGCCGTGATGATCGCCCACAAGAATTCGGTTCAGGACGTCAAGGCACTGGTCAACAGCCTGGATCTGGAGGGGCGCACGGAAACCCAGAGCCATTGTGCGGTAAATCGTCCTTGGGGCTGCTACGACTCGGTGGACAACGGCATTCGCCACCAGGTCAAACGCATCACCGTGAAACCCGGCGCGCAGTTGTCGCTGCAGATGCACCACCACCGCGCCGAGCACTGGATCGTGGTATCCGGCACCGCCCGGGTGACATGTGACGACAGGGTGTTCCTGCTGACCGAGAACCAGTCCACCTACATCCCGATCGCCTCAGTGCACCGCCTGGCCAACCCCGGCAAGATCCCGCTGGAGATCATCGAGGTGCAGTCCGGTAGCTACCTGGGTGAGGACGACATCGAGCGCCTGGAGGATGTCTATGGACGGACCGGCGAGGCGCTGGTGGCAGCCAAACTGGTCGCCGGCGCTTGAGCCAAAGCACCGGAACGAGCCAGCAGGTTCATGCACACCGAACCCTTGGCTGAGTACCGCTGCGCGTCAGGTGCTGCTCAATGCAGCGCTTGAGCGCGCGCAGCGTTGCAGATGTAACCTGACGCCGGCTTTTGCGTTCTGTCGTTGGCCTGGCCATCCAGCGGATTGAATGTTCCTTACAGAAATTCCCGAGGGAGGGGAAGTCTAAGCTGGTGGAAACCTCCAACAGCCCGAGGAAATGTCCATCGGATGATCGTCTGTCGACATCGGCCAATTTGACTGTCACCGGCAGATCAGACACGGTCATGCTACTAACCGCCAGCGGTTCCGGTGGACGGACGTGGGGCGGGCGAAGACGAACACGCTGTCGCCGGGCGGTGCCTTGTTCTAGAGACCCGCGGCGAGGTCAACGCGTACTTTGAGCGGTGCGTCGATTTTGGCTACTGACGTTTCGGTGACTTTGCTGCCGCTGGCCCGCAGACGCTCGGTGGCGCGCTCGATCCCGCCTTGCAGTGCGTCACGGGATTTGTCTTCCGGCGGTGGTTGTTCGAGCAACCGGCCCCAGTAATCGATTGCTTCCTGATACCGCTCACCTTCAAATGCGGCGATACCGAGCATACCGAGGCTGCTGACTTCCTTCGGATTGGCCTTGAGCGCTTCGTCAGTCAGGGTCTGGACCTTGTCCAACCACTTTTTGCCATTGGCGAAGTACTGGGCCTGGGCCCATTGCCCCAACAGCTCGGGCTGACGACCGACAAGGTTCACCTACCGGCACCAACACGGCGACAAGCAACGGCAAAGGTTTGCCAAGTCGCGAATCCTGCGACGCGGCGACGCCTTCGGTATCTGCGAACAACCAGTCAGTTCCACCTGCTCAAAGCCATCAGTGACCAGAAAGGCCACGCGTTTGCCATTAAGTTGTGCACTCATGATGTGATCTTCTTTTATCGATAGACCTGAAGTAAGAGGCCTACTGCAAGGAAGCAACGTTCAATCTGGCGGTAATCCCAGTCGTCTTTTGTCCATTCGACTACAATCCGGACGTCGAATAATCATAACAATCATGGAGTTCTTCTTATGCGATCGAGCATGCGCTTGGGACTTTTTGCCGCCGCAGCGGCCTTCACCGCCAGTACTGCTGTACTGGCTGCCCCCGCCTTTATCAACATCCTCACCGGCGGCACCAGCGGGGTGTATTACCCCATTGGCGTCGGTCTTTCGCAGATTTACAGCAACGGAATCGAGGGTTCAAAAACGTCGGTGCAGGCCACCAAGGCCTCGGTTGAAAACCTCAACCTGCTTGAGCAAGGACGAGGTGAGCTGGCATTTGCCCTGGCCGACTCTGTTGCCGACGCCTGGAATGGTGACGAAGAGGCGGGCTTCAAAAAGCCGCTGAAAAAATTGCGGGCAATCGCCAGTACTTACCCAAACTACATCCAGATCGTGGCGAGCGACGAGTCAGGCATCAAGACCTTGGCCGACCTCAAGGGCAAACGTATTTCGGTAGGGGCGGCGAAGTCTGGCACCGAGCTCAATGCACGGGCGATCTTCGCGGCTGCGGGCCTCAAGTATGAAGACATGGGCAAGGTCGAGTACCTGCCATATGCCGAGTCGGTCGAGCTGATCAAGAACCGCCAGCTGGATGCCACCTTGCAGTCCTCGGGCCTGGGCATGGCAGCCATCCGTGATCTGGCCTCGACCATGAAGATCAGCTTCGTGGCCATCCCCTCAGAGGTGGTGGCTAAAATCGGCAACCCGGCCTATCAGGCCGGCATGATCCCGGCGGGTACCTACGACGGGCAGGATGCCGATGTCCCGACGGTAGCCGTGGCCAATATTCTGGTCAGCCAGGAGAAGGTCTCCAATGACGTGGCCTACCAGATGACCAAGCTGATGTTCGAAAACCTCAAACGCCTGTCTACCTCCCACTCGGCAGCCAAGGACATCACGCTGGAGTCAGCGACCAAGAATCTGCCTATCCCGCTGCATCCGGGTGCCGAGAAGTACTACAAAGAAGTGAACGCACTGTAAGCCACAGCGTATTCGCCGGTCGGGCCAGACAGCACCTGGCCCGACCTGTCGCAGGTTTGTGATCACAGAGGTCCTCCCATGAGTCAACAACCACAGGGCCTGGCGGCCGCCGTTGGCAACTGGCCAAAGGGGCTGTTTTTTGTCGCCCTGGCCTTCACGATATTCCAGATCGTCACCGCAGCCTTCCACCCATTCTCGACCCAGGTACAACGCGCCGGCCACGTCGGCTTCTTGCTGATGCTGGTGTTCCTCAGTTACCCGGCGTTGGGCAAGGCCCGGCCCTTCCAGCCAGTTGGCTGGTTGCTGGCGCTGCTGGGCATGGGCACGGCGTTGTACCAGTGGTGGTTCGAGGGCGACCTGATACAGCGCTCGGGCGAGCTGACCCAGGCCGACATGGTTATCGGACTGATCCTGATCGTCATGGTCTTTGAAGCCGCGCGCAGGGTCATGGGCATTGCCTTGCCGCTCATCTGTGGGCTGTTTCTGGCCTATGGCCTACTCGGCGAGCACCTGCCGGGCGACCTGGCCCATCGCGGCTATGGCCTGGACCAGATCGTCAACCAGTTGTCATTCGGCACTGAGGGCCTGTACGGCACACCAACCTATGTATCGGCCACCTATATCTTCCTGTTCATTCTGTTCGGTGCCTTCCTCGAACAGGCGGGGATGATCAAGCTGTTCACTGACTTCTCCATGGGCCTGTTCGGCCACAAGGTGGGCGGCCCGGCCAAGGTCTCGGTAGTGTCCTCGGCGCTGATGGGCACCATCACGGGTTCCGGGGTGGCCAACGTGGTCACCACCGGGCAGTTCACCATTCCGTTGATGAAGCGCTTTGGCTACAAAGCGGCCTTTGCCGGCGGGGTAGAGGCTACGGCCAGCATGGGTAGCCAGATCATGCCGCCGGTAATGGGCGCTGTGGCGTTCATCATGGCAGAAACCATCAACGTGCCTTACGTCGAAGTGGCCAAGGCAGCATTGATTCCGGCGTTGTTGTACTTCGGCTCGGTGTTCTGGATGGTTCACCTGGCGGCCCGGCAGGCCGACCTCAAAGGCTTGCCCAAGGACCAATGCCCCAACGCCTGGACCGCGGTGCGTGACCGTTGGTATTTGCTGATTCCGTTGTTCGTACTGGTGTATTTGCTGTTCTCCGGACGCACGCCGTTATTCTCGGGCACCGTGGGCCTGGCCCTGACGGCGATTGTCATTCTTGGTTCAGCCCTGATACTCAAGGTATCGAACAACGCCCTGCGGGTGGCCTTCTGGGTGGCGCTGGGCGTGCTGTGTGCCGGCTTCTTCCAATTGGGCATCAGTGTGATCTTTGCGGTGATCGCAGCCCTAGTCGTGGTCTGCTGGTTCGTCAAGGGCGGGCGCGGTACCTTGTTGATCTGCTTGCACGCCTTGGTTGAAGGGGCCCGGCATGCGGTACCGGTCGGCATTGCCTGTGCCCTGGTCGGGGTGATCATCGGGATCGTCAGCCTGACCGGTGTGGCAACCACGTTTGCCGGTTATATCCTCGCCGTTGGCCAGGACAACCTGCTGCTGTCGCTGGTGCTCACCATGCTCACTTGCCTGATATTGGGCATGGGTATTCCGACCATTCCCAACTACATCATTACCAGCTCCATTGCCGCGCCTGCGCTGCTGGAACTGGGTGTGCCGCTGATTGTGTCGCATATGTTCGTCTTCTACTTTGGCATCCTTGCCGACCTTACCCCGCCGGTGGCGCTGGCCTGTTTTGCGGCGGCCCCGATCGCCCGGGAGTCAGGCCTGAAGATCAGCCTGTGGGCGGTACGTATCGCAGTGGCCGGGTTCGTTGTGCCGTACATGGCGGTGTATAACTCGGCGCTGATGCTGCAAGGCGATAGTGTGTTGGCAAGTGTCTACATGGTGTGCAAGGCAGCGCTTGCCATCGGGTTGTGGGGCGCGGCGTCGATCGGTTACCTGAACGGGCCGCTGGCCTGGTGGGAGCGGCTGCTGGCATTCGCCGCCGGCAGCTTTTTGATCCTGGCGCTGCCAATTACCGACGAAGTGGGCTTTGCCTTGGGCCTGCTGGTGATCGGCCCGCACTGGTGGCGTACCCGCAGGGGCAGGGCGCTTGCATGATTGGATTGTGCCTGGGACTGGCTGGCGTGGTGTGGAGTGAGTTGCCGCTTACCCACTTCACCCTGGCCTGGAACCACAGCATTGAAAAAATCCGCTGGGAGGAGGACTACCGCGTCACCCCCTCGGGCCTGGTGTTGGGTCAAGCGCGGGTCAAAGGCTCTGGCGCGGGCATGGAAATCCCCGACGACGCTCGCCTGCATGACGGTAGTTGGCATTACCAGCGCCGACTGCCGCCGTTGCAACCCCTGCGCCTGGGCCGTACCCCTGAGGCTGGAGACTACCTGTTGTGTGTGGATGGCCAGTGCAAGGCCCTGAGCCTCTGGCTAGGGCCACCACAGACGCGCCAGCCCGCAGTGGAGTTGTGGAGTTGCGAGCAGGGCTGAGCTACGAGGCAATGGTTGTGGAATTGCATTGTCGACGCAACCTTCACGCGGCTTGGGGGTGATTCCTTTACTCAGTAGCGATGAGGATGTTCCTTCATTGACACAGGGCTTGGTGGATGGCCCCGAAACGCCCTCGGGCACTTATTACCTGGGCTGCCACCCGCCATGCGGTACACGAATAAGCAACTGTGGCGCGCACACAATGGGAGCCTGCGAGCCGTCGACGTTAGTGAATAGCGTGACATCCAGACTCAATAAAGCGTTGCCAGTGGAGGGCATTTCGACCTTGAACCATCGCTCGCACTCGGTGGCCAGTTGGCATGCCAAATCATGGAGTGTTAAAGCGTTTTCTGTAGCCGCCAGGGCATCGTCACTTGCAAGTTGCACATTGTTCGCCAAGAGGATGGGCAGATCGATCCAAAGTCCGGCACCGCCTCCTGCGGGTGCGGCGCTTTCAACGCTGTACACGATTGATATTTGCAGCAAGCGTTCCTTGGCTGCGGAGCTGGCGGCCTGCGCAAATGGAGATAGTGCTCTCTCAATCGTGTCTGCGAGCGAATCGTTTGAGGCGAATGTGTACCTTGGCATAGTGATTAAGGGCACGACTGGAGAGGCGAATGAAACGTCCGGGGTCTGGTATATCAGCCCTCGGTTAGTCTTCAAGCCGCTGGCACCGCCAAGATTAGCGTTGCGAACGATCCACCACCTCGAGATCGCCGTTTGGCGAGTCGCCACGTCGAGGCTTGGCCAGACGAACTCCAGACTTCCTGCGACCGCGTCAGGCAGCTGCGCATAATCGTAACTGGCAACGAACCAGCATGCTCCACTGGTTGGCGCATCCAGGCCTGCAGGTGATAGGGGCCCGTGGATTTGACCATTGATGATGGGCCAAACGATGTTCACCTTGTCACATTGGCCGCTGACGTACTCACCTTGGGCAAACAACTGAAGGGTCGGTTGTTCATCGAATGCATTCGAGAAGTTCAGGACGTAGCCCGTGCTTGTTTGTCCCGCCGGTGCGTCATCGCGGACTGCGGTACGGGCCACTAGGCCTGGATGGCCAGGCCATGCCGCCCAAGCGGAAGTGACCCGCGATATCTGGTCGAGAAGAGCCTTGATCACTTGATGAGGGGTAGGCGAGTCTGACTTCAACTCAAACGCATCCAGCAACGTGCTGGAGAGTGGTTGATTGTAAGTGAGCCTCACCCACAACTCGTCTTGTGCTTCGTGCTCCGGCAGAACCAGGCGCGTCGAGTAATTCCATCGCGGCTCGGGCGGGCCCAAAGCGTCGGACGGAGCCGGTGCCGTTTGCTCGGCGTGTTGGGTCTGAAGGACGGGGGAGGCGGGGAATGCGCGCACCGGTACCGGTACATTGATCACACCTAGCGATAGGGTAAGCGGATCGTCTTTATGCTCTAGTACGAAGCCAAGCCATTGCGATGGGGTGTAGCCGAATGCTGATTCCGAGTCGTTGAAATGGTGCTCGACGCGTGCAGAGTAGGGCAGCTCGAGATCCTGGTTTGCTTCACCGCCTGCGCGCGCTGCAGTCACCAGGAAGTTGAGAAGCCCAGGGCTCGATGTGGTGCTGGCAGTGATTGGAAGCTTCATCGCATAAGCAGTCGAGAGCGAGGTCAGTACGCTTTGTTCGAACAGGTCTTGAGCTGCTGCCAGGTTACCCCCTGTTGTTGAGGGGAATACCGGGCCTACTCCGTTAGCGAGTGCCTTCGCGAAAACGGCCTTGAGGCCCATCAAGCTTTGGTAGTCGTCACTATCAAACGCGGCGAATTCGGCGCAACTGGCCGGCGCTAAGATTTCATCGAAAGCTGAAAGAAAGATTCGCGCCCATGCGTCGACGTCAACGTCGCTAAAAGTTTTTGATGTGTATGTCGGTGAGAGCGTATTTGGGTCATAAGTGGGTACTTGAGCGGGTCCGCCCATCAGTTCTGTGGTGAGTGGAAGCAGGGTGAAGTATCTCGCCTGCTGCTGCCGCTCCTCTTGAGGTTTGCTGTAGCGCTTTATCCAGGCATAGAGGCTACGCGTCGGCACACCGAGACGTGCCGCTACATCAGCGACAGGCAGCTGCTTTTCGATCACTTGATTGACCGCTTGGATTTTGAATTCTTCGGGGTAACGTGGGTTGCTCATGGCACCTCCTAATTGGCCTCAGTTTAAGGCAAAGAGGTGTCTACGAAACCAGGGGCGATTCAAGGAGCAAGATCCAGGCGAGCTACTCGCGGACCTTGATATGGACAGTACTTCATCGGGTAAGCATCATGGTAAGCACTGAGGACTCAATCACATAGATACAAAACGCCTCCTGATGCTAGCGAAGCAAGGGACTGCACGGCGAGTGCACGAGTTCCACCGTGGAACTTTATGAGTCAGGGGCAGGCAATGGACCGTGATGAGGGCGGCCACATGGTCGACATTACTTGAGTTGTTGGCCTGACAGCAGGCGATGCAGCCCGGGTAAGCGTAAAGTGCTCGAGTTCCACGGTGGAACTCCTTGCTTCCACGTGGGTGCATGGCTGCCCATACTGACCCATACCTTCAGCAGGAATAAGCATGGGTCGGACCAATCCTTGGTGATACCTGTCTACTCCTAATGTAAGCGCTCCATGAACCCCACATTCAAAGTCGCCACCTATCTCAGACGCGGTGCCCCATATTTCTCTACCTGTGGCACATAAATAGCTCACTTACTATTTTGCTGGCATAAGAATGCCAATGCTTGGCTATTTTAGTGGCGCAAAAATGCCAAAGTTTGGTTATTTCAGTGGCACAAAAATGCCAAGGCCAGGTATTTCAGGTGACACAAAAGAAGGGCCCTATTTCTGTGGTATTTCAATGCCACATAAATGCCACGAAAATGCAGAAGTACGCCCTATCTGTGCTCATGTGAGCCATTTGGGACCTGTACCGGGGGTAGGACAATTTTTGTACCGGGGGTAGGATTTTCTGTTTTACAGGGCTTTGGAGGCCCAAAAAATGTCCCGAATCTATTACGTGCATGGTGGATTTGGCGGTACAGCAAAGGACGTCGGGTCCCGTTAGGGTACGATCCATTACCCCATGAGAGGGGTCAGGTTTAACGAAGTATCTCTGGCGAGCAGTTCCACGGCAGCAGTGCTTCATAGTCCGCCACCGACTGCGCATGTGGTAACTGTTCCAGTACGTGGCGTAGCCACGTATAAGGCTCTTGGCCGTTGACCTTGGCGGTCTCCACCAGACTGTAGATCTGAGCACTGGCGGTAGCGCCTTTGGGCGTGTCGCTGAACAGCCACGCCTTACGACCGATAACAAACGGTTTTATCGCCCTTTCGGCTGCATTGTTGTCGATAGGTAAAAAACCGGCTTCTACATAACGCTCCAGCCGGCTCCAGTTGCTGGCCAGATAATTAATGGCCTTACCCAGCACACTTTGTGGTGTGACTTGGGGCTGTGTTTTCTCCAACCAGCTTTTCAACTGAGCCAGGATTGGTACGCTCTTTTGCTGACGGCCGATTAAACGCTGTTCATCATCGCCGTCCTTGAGCTCGCGCTCGATGCCATACAGCTTGTTGATCATTGTAAGGGCGATATCGGCACGTCCCGTCTTGCCCTTTGGCTGCACTTTTTGTGCGTCGACGAACTTGCGCCGGGCATGGGCCATGCACGCCAGACGTTCCACTCCGGGCTGTAATGCCAAGGCGTTGTAACCCGCATAATCATCGGTCATAACATAGCCGCGATAACTTTCCAGCAGACGCAACGGAACCTCCTGCGCACGGCTGGACGTGTACTCGAACAACACGACTTTGCGATCTAGCGTGCCGCTGGCTTGTACCCACATCCAGGATTGGCTGGTCGGGTCTCGACCTGGCTCTTTCAATACTTGAACACGGGTTTCATCGCAGTGGATCATCGGGCTTTCCAGTAATCGGTCGCGCATTAAGTTCAGCAGTGGCTGAAAGTGCTCGCTGCACTGCATCACCCAGCGCGCCAGTGTTTGCCTTGGTATATCGATACCGTGTCGACTTAACACCGTCTCGAAGCGATGCAGCGGCAAGCCATCGACGTACTTGGTGGTCAGCAACATGGCCAGAACGCTTGGGCTGGCCATGCTCTTTTCGATCAGTTGAGCCGGTTTGTCGGCGGTGACCGGTGCCGTTTCGCAGCCACGGCAACCGTAAACCTTGCGGATATGTTTGATGACACGAATCTGCATCGGCACGATATCCAGCTGTTCGCTGATTTCTTCGCTGATCACGTGCTTGCGGCAACCGCAGGCACAGGTCAGTTCGTGCTCGGGTAGTTCGTGGATGACCTCGACACGCGGCAGCTCAGCCGACAATGCCTTACGTTTTCCTCGGCGCGGCCCCGGGGAAACGACTTCCTCTTCAGCATCGCCGATCAATGGCATTGGCTCGCTTTCAGGCTCATTGAACAGTGCAAGTTGCGGCGTATTGGGCTGCGCTGTCTGCTCGGACTTACGCCCGAACAAGCGGTCGCGCAACAGCTTGATCTGTCCTTTCAGATCGACGATGTGAGCCTGATAAGCCTGGGCAACTTCTTCCTGGCGACTGAGTGCCTCAAGCAGCATCTGCTTGAGCAAAACGGGGTCATCAGGAAGATCGTCGGGCAGAGAAATCATGGCCCGGATTATACCGGGTCAGGCTACGTAGCGTGGAGTCAAAACCTGGTGAGGACGGTTGCGCCACAGGTCAAAACCGTCGAGCAGCCAGTTCAGTTCCTGGACGGTCAGAACGATCACTTCATCACTGAGGTCAGGCGATGTTTTGAATCGCTCGGACTCCAAGCGCTTAAGCCAAAGGCAGAAGCCGTTGCGCTCCCAGTACAAAATCTTCACGCGGTTACGGGGCTTGTTGAGAAAAACGAAGAGCACGGGATCGAACACCGCCACTTTTATGTCCAGCTCGACCAGCGCAGCGAGGCCATCAATGGACTTTCTGAAGTCCACGGGCTTGGGGTAGAGATACACTTTTTCAACTTTGAGATCGGGTCGCATCATGGCGAACTGGCTCCTGAGGAAATCGGGAGCACAGCATCCGGCATCAGCTAAGCGCTTTGAATGTGGGGTTCATGGAGCGCTTACGATGTAAATCGCTAATCCTACTGATCGGAGAGCAGTAGCGGGTGTCAGTTGGGTAATGTTCCATACCTCGATCCAGTAATCTCACTGGACGCTGGCGATCGGCCACGCTTCGTTGATGAAGGAACACAACGCATGCACGCCCCCCTTGATTCGATGCCGGCGGTGCTTGACCGGCAAATCGCTAGTGAAGATAAGGATGCTTTCGGGCATCGTTATTTTGCTCAGGCCCTTCGCAGCCTAGTGTCCAAGCAGCATCAGCCCCCTTCAGTATCGGTTCTTTGGTAGGTTTGCGGTAAGCGTCCGGCGATCTCACATTGAATTTTGGCTTTGTATTTTCCAGTGTGAACGGACGCTGAACTCACCGGAGTAATGCGTAAACTGGCAATCGATATACGTGTCAAGTTATCCCGTTATGAGTCGGGGTTCGATTGCTCAGCGTAATAGCTATCTCTCACATGATCACAAGCCATTGGAAGCGGTGCCAGCGTTTGGCGTCGTTGAACTTTGGCTCTCAAAGCTTCATGGCTTGGATATAGGTACTCCATAGGCGAGAAGAAAAGCCTCCACAGCCCGCCCCGTGGTAGCCCGAATCTTTGCCTTACTTTCCGACTTCGAGGTCGAGAACAGGAAGTGATCGATCCATTCAGCTTCAAGCAACGCTCGCATATGGAGTACTGCTACCTCTGGGTCTGATTGTCGCAGTTGTGTCGTGCAGCCAGCGAGGAGGGCGGTGAAGAATAATGCGAGTATTGCTGAGGGTTGATTAGGTCTGGTCAGGAGCATGGCTATAGCACTGCGCCTTTCCAAATGACTCGAGCAAGCGCCAGGTCCCCCATTGACTCTACTTGCGAAGCATCGATTAGAGGCTCATCCCGGTCGTTGCTGGCTGGTTTCATGCTTATCTGTTCCTAGGTTGTTTTATCGCACCAATGTGAAGAAGCAAAAGCATTTACGGCAGGGTGCCATAAAATCCTGTAGGGAAACTCCGAACAAGTTACTCATCATCCGGAAATGGACGGCTTGGGAACGCCGAAAAGCCCGATTTTCAGACGCTGATTATTGGATAACCAAGGCAACGCCTTGGTTATCTGCCCTCACGGGCGCACCTCTCCCGCACCAGACAATAATTGGCGGCGTGCCATCCACAGATTCGACAGGGCAAACAGCGTGGTCAATTGCGCCGTATTCCTGGCCAAGCCACGGAAGCGGGTCTTCACATAACCGAACTGGCGCTTGATCACACGAAATGGATGTTCGACCTTTGCTCGCACCTGCGCTTTGACCTTCTCGATCTTGCGTCTGGCTTTGTAGAGCACGCTGCGTTTGCTCAAGTGCTTGTAGGTGCTACGACGAGCCGCAATCTGCCAGATCACCGGCCGCCCCTCATGCTCCGGCCGTTTCTCGACGCCGGTATAACCCGCATCGGCACAGACAACGTTTTCATCGCCATGCAACAGGTGGGCGACCTCTGTTACATCAGCCACATTCGCCGCTGTGCCGTGGACGTGGTGCACCAGGCCCGACTCAGCATCGGCACCGATATGCGCCTTCATGCCGAAGAAATACTGATTACCTTTCTTCGTCTGGTGCATTTCAGGATCGCGTTTACCTTCCTTATTCTTGGTCGAACAGGGAGCGTTGATGATGGTGGCATCGACGATGGTGCCCTGGCGCAACGACAGACCCTTGTCTCGCAGGTAATTGTTGATGGTTTCCAGAATCCCCGAGGCCAGTTCGTGCTTCTCCAGCAGGTGCCGGAAATTCATGATTGTCGTGTCTTCGGGGATCGGAGCACTGAGCGTCAGGCGAGCAAACTGGCGCATCGAAGTGATCTCATAAAGCGCCTCTTCCATGGCTGGGTCGCTCAACGAGAACCAGTTCTGCAGCAGATGAATACGCAGCATGGTTTCCAGTGGATACGGCTTGCGACCACCGCCGGCCTTTGGGTAGTGCGGCTCGATCAATGCCACCAAACCGCTCCACGGTACCACCTGCTCCATCTCGGCCAGGAAACGCTCGCGACGGGTTTGCTTGCGCTTACCGGCGTACTCGAAATCGGAAAAGCTCATCTGACTCATGGGATGGAGGGCTTGTAGAGGGCAGTTGGACGGAGGGCTATTTCAGCACAGGTCAGACGGCCTGTGCTGACTTGATCGGAGAAT
>NZ_AUED01000018.1 GCF_000425805.1 Pseudomonas vranovensis DSM 16006 | reverse complement strand
TGGGAGTTCATCCGCCGCTTCATGGACGAAGGCCCCCAAGGCCTGCCGCGGCCCCGCATCACCTCGCATTTCCCCTGGCCCTGGCAAGCCTTCACCCCACAGTTCGAAGGGCTCACCCACTATTTTCGTCGTGCCTCCCGAACAACCAAGGTAGGGCTGCTGCTGATCTGCCCTGCCTTCCTGATCATCGGTCTCGGCCATTGGCTAAGCCTGCTGCTGTGCTGGAAACCGCGCTGGCCGAAACTGATCCGCCAGGCCGGGCTGCCTGGCAAACCCATCCCACCGCTGACCACTCTCGCCGATCGCCCTCCGCATATCCAGGAACGCTTGCGGGCCAACGCGCACCTGTGGGCAATGCGGCCGGGCAAGCGCCCCGAAAAGAAGCCTCGGCGCAGACGCGGAAAATCCGAGGCTGAGCCCTCTTGAACTATCGCTTCTTCAAAGTGCTGCCCGCTTACCCGCCCAAGGCTGCGCCTGTTCCAACTGCCGCGCCATGCGCAACAACCCATCCTCGCCCCCCAGACGTGCCGTGAACATCATCCCTACCGGTAATCCCTTTTCGCTCCAGCCAAGCGGCAACGAGATCGCTGGCTGGCCACTGACGTTGGCCAGCGCGGTAAACCCGGCACTGCCCATGGCGTGCTGGGCATAGCTGTCCCAGGGTTGGTCGAGCGACAGCAGGCCAATGCGTGGGGTGAGGTTGGTGGTGACCGGCGAGAGGATCAGGTCAAACCGCTCGAAATGGCGCTCCATCAACGCTCCAATGGTCTCGAACGACTGTCGAGCCCGATACAGCCCTTCGCCGGTAGTGCCCCGCGCTCGCTCAAGCACCACTTGGGTGATTTTCTCCAGGTCCTGGGCCGTGGCCGCTCTGCCCAGTGCCTGCTCACGGTCCTTCACCAACGTGGTCAGGGCCGTGCCAATCACCGTACCGTGTGCCCCGAACATCTGCCGGGGATCGACCCCCAGTGTCAGCTCTTCAAGTTCATGCCCCAAGCCGGTCAATTGCTTGATGGTCTGCTCCAGAGTCGCGGCAATGGCCGGCTCCAGCGGCGCCCCGGTCAATGATTGGCGCACCACGGCAATGCGCAGCTTGCCCGGTTCACGGGCCAGCTCATCGACATACGGCCGCGCCAGCGGCGCACTCCAATAGGGGCTGCCGGCCTCGTGCCCCTGACCTGCGTCGAGGAACAAGGCCATGTCGCGCACGCTGCGCGAAACCACGTTGCCCACGCTGGCACCAAACCAGCCCTCGAAATGCGCAGGACCACTGGGTGTGCGGTAGCGACTGGGCTTGAGCCCGATCAGCCCGCAATAGGATGCCGGTATACGAATCGACCCCCCACCATCGGTAGCATGGGCCACCGGTACGATGCCGGCCGCTACCGCACTGGCAGCACCACCGGAGGAACCACCCGCACTGTGTTCCAGGTTCCAGGGGTTGCGGGTCTGGCCCCAGAGCAGCGACTCGGTGGTGGTGGTCAGGCCGAATTCAGGGCATGTGGTCTTGCCGAACGGCACCGCGCCGGCCTGCTCGTAGCGGGTGATCAGGGTGCTTGTGCTGGCCGCCGCCGGCGCATCCTTGAACAGGCGGCTGCCATTGGTGGTGGTGGTGCCCTTGAGGTAGGTGTTCAAGTCCTTGATCAGGATCGGCACGCCGGCCAGCGCCCCCTGGGCCAGGGTACCGGCCTGGCGGCGTTGGGCCAGCAAGGCGCGGGCGTAGTCCTCGTGCAGCATGTTGACTGCCTTGACCTTGCCATTGACAGCACTGCAGCGGGCCAGCGCCGCGGCGAGCAGGTCCTCGCCGCTGAGCTCGCCCTTGCGCACCGCCTCGCTCATGGCCCAGGCATCCAGGCCCTGGTACTCACGGTCCGAGAGGCCCGCAGCGCGTGCATCGGCAAAGCGACCGAGCAAGCCGACGCCCGCGGCCAGGGCGCCGGCCTTGAGAACGCTGCGCCGGGGCCAGGTGGCAGGCCCTTCAGGAGTCGAAGGCGTTGGGGCGGTGCTGTGCTCGGTCATGAGTGCTACTTCCTGTGCTGGTCTGAAGGCGTGCATCAAGGGACGGTCAGGGTCAATCGGCGGTTACCAGTGCGGTCATCGCTGCCAGGTAATGCTCGCCATAGGGCGGCAGCAATCCCCACTCGCGGCGTGGGTCGTGGGCCGGGGCTTTGAACACGGTACGCATGTGGCTGAATTCAAGGAACCCCTCGCGCCCGTGATAATGCCCAAGGCCGGAGGCACCCACACCGCCGAACGGTGCATCGTGCATGGCGGCGTGCATCATCACATCGTTGATGGTCACCCCGCCCGACAGGCTGTGCTCCAGTACATGGCGCTGCTCATTGAGGTCGGTACCGAAGTAGTACAGGGCCAGCGGCCGTGGGCGAGCGTTGATTTCGGCCAGCACCTGATCGATGTGCTGATAGGTCAACACCACCAGTGCCGGGCCGAAGATTTCCTCGCGCATGATCAGGCAGTCTTGCGGCGGGTTGACCACCACCTGCAAGGGACGCCGGCGATCCCGCGCATCCAGTGGCACGGCTTCAGGCAGGCATTCGACCCGGGCACCCAGTTCGCGCGCTTCGCGCACATAGCTTTCGACCCGCTCCACATGGCGCTGGTTGACCACCGCCACCACGTCCGGATTGCCGGCCACGGTGGGATTGAGTTCGCAGTAGGTGCTGCGCAACGCGGCGAGGAAATTTTCGAGTCTCGCCTCGGGCACATAGACCAGGTCCGGGTTGATGCAGATCTGCCCGCCGTTGCTGGCCTTGGCCACGGCGATACTGAAGGCGGCGCGGGCAACGTCGGCGCTGGAAGAAACGATCACCGGCGACTTGCCGCCCAGTTCCAGGGTCACCGGCACCAGGTGCTGGGACGCGTTGCGCATCACCGACTTGCCCACCTCGGTGCTGCCGGTAAAGACCAGGTGATCGAACGCCTGGCCGGAAAATACCTTGGCCACCGAAGAGTCACCGGTGATCACGGCCACCTCCAGCGGGTCGATGTATTCGGCGAACAGGTTTTCGAGCAGTTGCGCAGTACGCGGCAGTACGTCCGACGGTTTGAGGATCGCCCGGTTGCCTGCCGCCAAGGCCGAGGCCAGTGGGCTGAGCAAGGTGTACAGCGGCGCATTCCAGGTGCCGATGATGCCGACACTGCCCTTGGGCTGGTGCATCACCCAGGCCTGGGCGCCCATCTGGTCATAGGGGGCAAACGGCGGCCGCTGCTCGTCCTGCATCCAATGTTCGAGGTGATCGCGGGCGTGCTTGAGCGAAGACAGGGAACCCACCACATCGTTCATCAGCGAGAAGCCGGCAGGTCGTCCGCCAAAGTCCAGGTCGATAGCCTCGGTCAGTTCGCCGTGGTGGCGCACCAACAGTTCGATCACCTGCTGCAGGCGCTGGCGGCGGGCGGTGGCGCTCACGGCGCCGGCGGCATTGAAAGCGTCCTTCTGGCGCGCCAGCAGGCGGGTCAGTTGGTCTACGGATGGGTGTGCTGAAGTCATCGATTTCCCCTTGCTCACGTGGGTGGCGGCTGGCGCCACACTAGCGAGGCACAAGGGCCTGCGCCTCGTCCGATCGGACGAGAACCCGGCAATTGCGTTAGTCCGTTAAGACGATGTCTGCACAAGGCCTGCGATCGATACTGGCAACACGAAAATCCCACCCCATGAGGTCAGTCATGGCAACGCCAAACATCGGTTTCGACCCCCAGGCCTTTCGCACCGCGCTCGGCACCTTCACCACCGGGGTCACTATCATTACCACCCAGGCCGAAGACGGCTCGCCAGTGGGCATCACCGCCAACAGTTTCAACTCGGTATCGCTCAACCCGCCGCTGGTACTCTGGAGCCTGTCGAAAAAGGCCCGCAGCCTGCCAATTTTCAGCAGCGGCAAGCACTGGAACGTGCATGTGCTGTCGACCGAGCAGGAGCAGTTGTCCGGGCGTTTCGCCACCCAGGGCGAAGACAAGTTCGCCGAGATCCAGTTCGACAACGGGATCAGCGAAGCGCCCCTGCTGCAAGACTGCACCGCACGTTTTCAGTGCCGCACCGCGTTCCAGTATGAAGGCGGCGACCATGTGATTTTTGTCGGCGAAGTGCTGGCGTTCGATCACAGCGAACGCGCACCGCTGGCCTTCCAGAGCGGCCAGTACGCCTTGGCCACGCGCAAGCCGCGCAGTGAATTGCGCCTGGCCACCACCCCGCCGCCGCCCGAGTGCAGCTACACCGAGGACCTGCTCGGCTACCTGCTGGGACGCGCGCATTACCAGTTGCTCAATGCCCTGCGCTTGCTGCTGAACAACCAGCAACTGGACGAGCAGGCGTTCTTCATCCTCTCGGTGTTGTGCATCCGCGACAACCTCACCCTTGACGAGATCAACACCTTCGTCAATTACACCGGCCACGCAGTGACGCTGGCGAGCATGCGTTTTCTGGAGCGCCAGAACCTGGTGGCCATCGAAGGCGAGGTAGGGCAACTGCGCTTCGTGCTCACCGCCAACGGCCGCGAGGCGTCGTTGCAGCAACTGGCCTTGGCCAAGGTGGTGGAAGAAGAACTGTCGGCCAAGCTCGGTCCTGCCGATGCCCAGGCGCTGAAGGTGCTGCTCAAGCGCCTGATCGTGGTCAGTGACCCCGGTTTGCCGGATTTGTGGGCACCGCGTTGACCGCCGACGCGCGGGGCATGCCGACGTCCGCCGCTGTCGGCTGGCGCAGCCACGGCTTGTTGCTGTTGTTGGCGATGGTGTTTGCCGACAACTTTGTCGGCCGGCAGATCCTGGCGGTGATGATCGACCCGATCAAGGCCGAGTTCGGCGTCGGCGATACCGCCATGGGGCTGATCTCCGGCCTGGCGTTCGCCGCCGTGTACGCGGTGCTCGGCCTGCCGGCCGGGCGCCTGGTCGACCGTTTGCCGCGTACCCGCCTGCTGGCGGTGTCGTGCCTGCTGTGGGCACTGGCGACGATGGCCTGCGGCCTGGCTGGCAGCTTCATGGTGCTGGCGATTGCGCGCATGCTGGTGGCGGTGAGCGAGTCGCCCACCACCTCGGCTTCGCTTTCGCTGATCGCCGACCTTTATCCGCCGCACCGGCGCTCGTTCGCCATCAGTTGTTTTACCGCTGCGCCGACGTTTTCCTCGATCATCGGCTTGAGCATCGGCGCCTGGGTGGTGGAACACTATGGCTGGCGCAGTGCATTCATAGCCCTGGGCGTACCGGCGCTGCTGTTCTGCGCATTGTTGGCGCTGGTGCGCGATCCCTTGCGCGGTCGCTGGGACCTGGCCAGCAGCGCCCCCGCCACGCCCGTACTGGGCCTGGGCAGCGAGGCGCGCAAGCTCTGGGCCCTACCCGCCTACCGTTGCCTGATCCTGGCTGGCGGCCTGACCACCTTGAGCTCTTATGCCATCGGTATGTGGAACACCAGTTTCCTGATTCGCTCCCATGACCTGTCGCTGCAGCACGCCGGCATGCTCGCGGGCGTGATCTGCGGCGTAGCGGCCGGTATCGGCGGCCTGTTCGCCGGCTGGCTCAACGACCGCCTGAGCCACCGCAGCCCACATTGGCAGATCCTCATCCCGGTGCTGGGCAACCTGATTGCCCTGACGGCGTTGATCATCTACCTGTTGTGGCCGGCAGGCGTGCTGACCCACTTCGCGGGCGTGCCCATTCCTGTCGCCATGCTCTGGTGTGCGTTGTACAGCTTCTTTGTGGTGTGGTGGGTGGCACCTTCGTACAACCTGGTGACCCAACTGGTGCCCGCCAGCCGCCGTGGTACTGCGATGGCCTTGCAGACCATTGTCAGCACCTTGCTCGGCGTGGGGATCGGGCCACTGTTGACCGGGCTGTTCAGTGATCTGCTGGTGACGCAGTTTGCCGAGCAGTCACTGCGTTATGCACTGGTGCTGGTGAGTTTGCCGTTGCTCGGATCGGTGGCGTTGCTGGGGCGTACGGCGATGCATGCGGGCAAACATGGCTATGGCCGGGGGCTTTGAAACAGCGGCCTTCACAGACAGCATACGGTGTAGCCGCTGCCGCCAGGCTGCGATCGACTGCGCAGCAGGCGCTCAGGGTTTACGGCCGCTTTGCGGCCGATCGCAGCCTGGCGGCAGCGGCTACATGAGGCTAGAACCGCTCATCTCCTATCGACGGCAGGGTCAGCTCCTTGACGAAGCTGGCCGCCGACAGGCTCAGGGCCAGGCGCACCACCTGGACCACATCATGCACCGGGATCAACTGCCCGCCGCCTCGCTGCTCGGCCAGCTCGCGCGGGGTCGCCAGTGGGTCGTCGGTATTCAAGTAGCCCAGGTTGAGGCAGGTCACGCCCAACTGCTGCTCTCGATAGCCTTCGCGCAAGGCATCGGCCATGCCACGCAGGGCAAACTTGGAGGCACCGAAGGTGACTTCGGGCCGACCGCTCTGGGTCAGGCCAGAGGTTGAACCGGTGAGGATGATGCGCGGACGGGCACTTTGCAGCAGGGTGGGCAACAGGCGCTTGATCAGGACCAGGGGCGAGGTAATGTTGCAGCTGACAATGGCCTCGATCTGCCCGTCGTCATCGCCCTGAAAGTCATACGCCGGCGAGAAGGCCTGTTCTTCCCAGATGCCCAGGTTGTAGATCAGCGTGTCCAGCCCTTGCCCGGCCACGGCCTGCTCCAGGCGCTGCGCGGCGTCGCGCGGATGGGCCAGGTCAGCCTCGACCCACTGCACCTGTACGCCGGCTTGCATCACCAGCCCCTGAGGCTGGCTGCGCGACACGCCAATCAAGGTATCGCCTGCCCCTCCCAGGCCCTCGACCAATGCCCTGCCCAATCCTTTGCTGGCACCTACCACCATGATCTTCATCGCCTGTTTCCTTACGTGGCTTGCTGAAAGACCCGGCATGCAAACAGGGCATTGATGACTTGGCAAATCGGAGCTTGTATCAGGATGTGTGCCTGTTCAGCCTATGCCAGGTAACGCCGGAACCAGGCCAGAGTCCGCTCCCAGGCCAGGTTCGCCGCCGCTTCGTCGTAGCGCGGCGTGGAGTCGTTGTGAAAACCGTGGTTGGCGCCGGGGTAGAAGTAGGCCTCGTAGGTCTTGCCCGCAGCCTTGAGCGCCTGTTCGTAGGGGGGCCAGCCTTCGTTGATACGGGTGTCCAGTTCGCCGTAGTGCAACAGCAAGGGGGCCTTGATTTTCGGCACATCCCTGGCATCGGCCTGGCGACCATAAAACGGGACTGCCGCGCCCAGTTCGGGGTACGCCACGGCGGCGGCATTGGCCACGCCGCCGCCATAGCAGAAGCCGGTGATGCCGACCTTGCCGGTGGTGATGTCCTGCTTCATCAGCCATTCGATGGCGGCGAAGAAGTCATTCATGAGCTTTTCCGGATTGACCTTCTCTTGCAACGCGCGGCCCTTGTCGTCATTGCCAGGGTAGCCACCCACCGACGTCAGGCCATCGGGTGCCAGGGCCACGAAGCCTGCCTTGGCCAGGCGCCGGGCGACATCCTCGATGTAGGGGTTCAGGCCACGGTTCTCATGCACCACCACAACCCCGGGTACCTTGCCCTGGGCCTTGGCTGGACGCACCAGGTAACCGCGAACCTGGCCGTGGCCCTTGGGCGAGGGATACAGGATGTAGTCGGCGACGATGTCCGGGTCGGTGAAAGACACCTGCTCGGCCAAGGCATAGTCTGGGCTCAGGGATGCCAGCAAGGCCCCGGCGGTCATGCCGGCAAAGGCAAACGCCGCCGCCCGGTCAAGAAACTCGCGGCGGTCGATCCGGCCATGGGCATAGTAGTCGTAGAGTTCGAGCAGTTCAGGGGCAAAGTCTTTGGCAGTCAGACGTTCCATGGATGCGCACTCTGTCGGATGTGACAAGGAAACAAGCCTGATTCATTAAAGCAGGCCAGGCGCACCCTGGCCCAGGCGCCGCGATCGCGTATGATGCGCGCCCTGCCCCACGAACGATTGAAGGCCCCCATGCAGATGAGCAAGCGCGAACAGGCACAGCTTGAGCGACGCCTGGTAGCGACCCTGACCGAGGCCTGCGAGACGGCCAAGGCACAGGTCATCGGGTTTTCCTGGCTGACGCACGTGGTCGACTATGCACGCTTCCCCACCAGCCTCAAGGTGATCTGGGTATTCGAGACCCAGGCAGACCAGGATCGCGCCCTGGCCGCTGGCCAGGACCGCTACATGGTCGAGCTGACAGCCATGGCCCTGCAGGCCTGCGACCTGACCCTCGAACGGGTGGACGCGCTTGTACACTTTGATTCCGAACAGCAGTGCCAGCGCGCCAACGCCGGCAATTGGCCCCAGCGTCTGGCACGCGTGTACGCCTCGCGAGGTTGACCCATGGCCAAGGACATCGAAAACCCCTGCATTGCCGTGTGCCAGCTAAGCGGCGACCTGTGCCTGAGTTGCGGGCGCAGCAAAGAGGACATCCGCCAGTGGAAACGCATGAAGCGACCAGAAAAAATGGCTGCGGTGCAACGCGCGCGAGTACGCATGAAAAGCGTGCAGAAGAAGAAATCCTGAGGGTGCGGGCCAGAGCAACGGTCTTGCTCTGGATCACACTGCCATCGCTCCCAGCAGCCCCTTCACCACCGCCTGCTCCGGCCGCTGCCGACACCGCGCATAGTCCGCCAACTGCTGATCCGCGCTGGTGCCGTCACGCAAGATCACTTCAGCCCACTCGAAACTGCGCTCGCTGTCGCAGGGGGCAACCTCGAACAAGGCCCGTGCCTGGGCCAGCCATTGCAAGGCGCTCCCCTGCCCCTGGTTCCCCTGGCAGATGTACTGCCCATGCCGCCCATAGCGCATGGCCCGCCAGTAATTCTGCTCAGTGATCCAGTATTGCTCGCGCGTCAACGGTGCGCTCTGCGGGTGACGCAGGCAATGCTCGACCATGCAGCGAAACAGTCCGGCAATGCACAGGCCATCCTCGAGCCGCGGGCAGGCATCGGCGATGCGCAGTTCCACCGTTGGGTAGTGACGCGATGGGCGGATCACCCACCAGCAATCGTTGCCCTCGCGCAACGAACCGGTGCGTTTGAGCAACGCCAGGTAACGCTCGTAGGCCTGCCAGTCGCCCAGCCGTTGCGGCAGACCCATGTGCGGCCATTCACCACACGCCACCTGGCGGTAACTCTGGTAGCCGGTGGGTTGGCCCTCCCAGAACGGTGACGAGGCACTCAACGCCAACAGCAGCGGTATCCACGGCAGCAGCTGGTTGATCAGCTTGATCCGATCGTGCCCTGGCGCGACGCCGACATGCACATGCAAGCCACACAACAGGCTGCGTCGGGCCACCTGCTGGTAGTCCTCGAACAATTGACGAAAATGCTCCTCGTCGGCGGGCAACTGCTGGTGCCAGCCTCCCATCGGGTGACTGCCCACCGCGATCACACCGACACCTTCCCCAGCCAGCACCTGCAACAACCGTTGCCGACTCTGGCGCAAAAACTCGCCAGCCTGGGCCAGGTTGCTGAATACAGGCGAGGCGACTTCTATCTGGCTCTGGAACATTTCCTGGGCGAAGTGGGCGCCGAGTACCTGGCGGCACAGGTCGATGACCGCCGAGGTTGGCCTGGCCAGCACCTGTCCACTGTCCAGGCTTACCAGCAGGTACTCCTCCTCGATGCCGAACGTGCAGGCGCTGTTCATCGGCGGCTGACGCTCAGCGCCACCGCGGCAATGCGTTCGACCTGTTGGTATCCCGGTTCCAGTAGCTGCTCGCCGAACACATCCGGGTCAAGCTCCTGGTAACGCCAGGCCCAACGGGTATCGGCGAGGGGTTTGTGCAGGGCCGCCAGGAACGGATCACGGCCTTCGACCATCGCCACACCGGTGTACAGCAACAATGTGCCGCCCGGCGCGAGACGTGGCAGCGCCTCTTCGACCATCCGCAACGACAACTGCTCGCCGAGCGCCCCGCCACCATGACGGTAGGCGCGTTCGCGGGCATCCAGCATGTAGGGAGGGTTGGCCACGATCAGGTCGAACTGGCCGGTGATGCCCTGGAGCACATCACTGTGCTCCACCGAGACATTGGCAAGCCCGGCCAGAGCGACGTTGATGGCCGTCATGCGCAGGGCCTGGTCATTGATATCCACGGCACTGACCTGTGCGTGCCGGCGCGCCCTGGCGATCAATACCGCCCCCACACCTGCGCCGCAACCGATGTCCACGGCGTGATTGATAGGCGCGGTGCTGTCTTGCAGGTGCGCTTGGATCAGCCGGGCAAAACGATAGGTGTCGGGGCCGAAGAACACCGCGTCGACGCTGTCGGTGGGGAAGCTTGAATGCACGAACAACGCATCATCCAGGCTCGACCAGCGCACCCGGCTGCGCAGCCGTTCACCTTCGCGGTCGACTAACCCGGCCCGTTGCAATTGCTCCAGTTCGTCAGGCGACAACAGCGATGCCTCGAAAGGACGGTTCCAGCCGAAGATATCGCGCAGCGTGCTCGCCTGCTCGGCGCCCGGCCGGGCGTTGTTACGCGCCTGGGTCAGCGGCGTGACGCAGGTGAAGCGGTAGCCGTCGGCCTGCAGCCGCTGCCCCAGTTGCAACAAGGCCTGATCGGCCTGGCGTTGTGTCTGGCTCAATTGCATCCGGTACTCCTTAGCGGTTGAGGCCGGTCATCCGGGCAAAACGCCGCGTTGCCCACAGACCACGGGGCAAGGCATGGCGGTTGCCAGCCATTTCTTCAATCAACAGGTCGACGCGGGCTTCGGGTGGCAGGGTCTGCAATACGGCCTCCAGCGCCTGGCCTTGCGCTTCGTCGTGCAGTGGCTCGGCCTTGACCAGAAGGGCATGGCGCTGGCCTGCAGCAGGTTTCCAGTTACCGGCAATCCAGTCTTGCAGCAGCTGTTTCTCATACGGGCTGAACACACCGAACATAGCCGCGGCCGGCCCGTCGATCAGTTGCCAGAAGCGACTGTGCGCCGGGTCCTGATGGCGTTTGATCCAGCCCTTGCGCTGCAACACCGCGAGAAAACCCGACAACAGGTTGGTCTCGGCCAGCCATTGGTTGACGGTTTTCCCTTCGAAGCGGCAGTAATCGGAGTGCATGTGCTGGCCGAAACTGCGCTTGCGCTCAAGGGCAGCGAGCAGTTCGGCTTCAAGGTCGAAACTGTCGATGATCGCCAGCGCCCCCGGCCCCAGGTCGTTGAGCCGGTAGCCGCGCGATACGCGCTGGTAGAACGCTGTGCTGCCGTGTTCGGGCCACACGTGCTGCAGCGCGTGCAATGCCTTGCAGGCATGCCCGCTGCTGGCGTTGTCGATGGTGACATGCAGGCGGAAATACTGCGGGTCGATCCCCAGTTCATCGAGTTCGAAGGCCGTGATCAACAGGTGCAACGGCGGTTGCTCGTAGCCCAGGTTGTAGCCGATCACCTCGGGCAGCAGCGCTTCGGTATTCAACCCCAGGGCCAGCTGCACGCAGCCCTGCAGATAGCGGTCGGCACCCAGGGGCAGTTGCTCGTGACAGCCCAGCTCGCTGAGCAGGCGCTGGAAGATCAGTACGTGGTTGCACGCCGGGTCGCCGTCACCGAGTTCCTCCAGGTAGGTACGGATCAGGCCATGAAAGCGCGGGTCGGGCCAATGGCGCAATGTGCCAGCCAACCAGGCACCGTCCACCGCCTTGGTCGGCGCCACGTGCTGGAGAAAATACAGGGCGTGGGCGCGATTGCTGAAGTAGCGCCGGGACGCGCCGGCCTTGCGCCCTTCAAGGTAGGCGGCATAACAGCGGGCCACTTCGCCTGCACGATAGCTTGACCACGGGCCCAACTGGGCGGGATCGCCGGGCAGGTCATCAGGCAGCGCGTCGGCCAGTTGTAATTGCTCCTGCAGCCACTCCAGCCCCTCGCCGGGGCGCCCCTGCAGCAAGGTGTGATAACGCTGTTCCATGGGCGAGCGGCCGGTGAAGGCGATTGAAGTGGGCGCAGTCGAGGCAGTCAACGCAGTCATGGCGAGCTCCTGCCGTCAGTTGTCCTGTTCGGGGTTGGGTTGCGGCTTTGGCTCGGGTCCCGGCTGTGGGTCCGGTGCAGGCACATCGGATTTCTGCATTTGCAGCGAGGGTTTGCTCTGGTCCGCATCGGTTGCGGCGTGATCGGGTCGGTCGAAGCAGCCTTGGAGGAGGAACAGGCTGCACAGCAGGCCAAGCAGGTAACGTAGTTTCATGACGGCCGTCTCGGTTGCCGGGCAAAGATGCCCTGTTATGCAGATGAGGCCGGTCGCGCGCTGAAGTTCAGCGCAATTGCGCCGACGCAGGATGGAAGGTCGCAAGCAGGCGCCCGCGCAGACCTGTAGACTTGCACCCCGCGCCAAGTCACCGGCCTTTTACTGTTTGGAGTGTGCCCCGATGCCCGTCACCCACCACGTTGTCGCCCCACCCGAGGAGGCGACCAAAAGCCAGGTCCTGCAGTTGGTGGTCGATAACCTGACCGACATCAGCGCCATCGGCATCACGCCGAGCAACCCGCTCTACAACCTGTACCAGTACGGCGTCGGCTTTGAGGTTCACCTGTACCTGGAGGCGATGAAGGCCGCCCGCGAACTGAAGGTCGAGCTACTGATCGCCACCGACCTGGACGACCCGCAGACGGTCACCGGCTTTGCCCTCTACCTGCCGGTGCAAGGTGACCCCGACGCCTGCACCCTGGCGTATATCGCCGTAGACCAGGACTACCGCCGCCAGGGCATCGCCAGGGCCTTGGTGCAACAGATGACCGCGCGCTATCCCCACGCCGAACTGGCGTGTGCAGTGAGCAAGGTCGCGTGTTTCGAGGCGCTGGGTTTCCGGGTGATCGGCTTACGGGGGCCGCAGGTGCTGATGAACACCCGCGATCACGCCAGCGACGGCCAGGTGGCGATGCTGGATGTGGCGCCGATCTACCGTACCCTGGAGGTGCGGCAGATTCATACCTACCTGCTGCAACAACATGGCAAGCGGGCCATGGTCGATGCCGAGAAGCAGCGGGATCGAAACCTGGACCAATTGCAGCGCAAAACCGAGGCGTTCGTGCTTGAGCGTCTTGACCCGGCGGCCCTGCAACCGGGCACCCGGGTTCACCTGGTCTAGGCCTGCCCTGCCAGCGCCATCAGCACCTGCAACACATGGCCGGTGCTTTGCTCCACCTGGCCTTCACGACTGGCAATCCCCAGGTGACGCCACAATCCCGGCCGCAGCGGGCGCATGCACAGGCGTGGGTCGGGCTCGGGCGAGCTGGCTTCGTGGGGCAGCAAGGTTGCGCCATAACCGGCTGCCACCAGGCTCTTGATCGCATCGTTGTAGTTGAGCTGGATACGCGCCTGCGGTTGCAGGCCGGCGGTGGCGAACCATTCGCCGGTCACCCGTGACAGCTGGGTGGTGCTGTCGTTGAGGATCAGCGCATGGCTGGCCAGCCATGCCGGGGTGATACGTGCAGGCGGCTGCCAGCTCGTCGGGATGAATGCCATGATCGGATCGCGGCGCCAAGGCCGGATCTGCACGCCTTTGGCCGCTGCTTGCGGCAAGGCCACCAGTCCCAGGTCGAGGGTGCCGTCCTGCAGGCGGGCCAGGGACTCCCGCGAGGTCAGAACCTGTACCTGCACGTCGATGCCCGGGTGTCGCACACCGAGGATGTCCAGCGCCTGCGGCAGCAAATGGGCAATGGCGCCAGTGGAGGCGCCCAGGCGCACCCGACCGCTCAGGCCCTGGACCTGGCGCTGCACCTCATCGAGCGCCTGTTCGGCATCGGCCAGCAGGCGCCGGGCACGTTCGAGCAGGGTTTCGCCAATGGCCGTGGGGTGGATCTGCCCGCGCTTGCGCGACAGCAGCGGCGCACCGATGCGCGCCTCGAGGTCGGCAATGTGCAGGCTTACCGTGGGCGGGGCGAGGTTGAGGACCCGGGCCGCCCGGGCAAACGAACCCAGGTCGGCAATCACTACCAAGGTCCGCAGGCGATCGAGGCTGATTTCGCGCATGGAGGCCGTACATTCAGAATTGATGAATGTCAGCATCATGATATTCAAATTTTCTTTCGTCCAGATCGGCGCGAGGATAAGCACTTCCCTGACCTGATTGATTGAGAGCCCCATGCATCAGCCTGTTGTTTTTATCGATGGCGACCAAGGCACCACCGGCCTGCAGATCCATGCCCGCCTGAACGGTCGCAGCGACCTGCGCCTGCTGACCCTGCCAGCGGCCGAGCGCAAGGACCCGCAGCGCCGCGCCGAGGCGATCAACAGTGCCGACGTGGCCATTCTGTGCCTGCCCGACGAGGCTGCGCGCGAAGCGGCCGCTACCATCGTCAACCCGAATGTACGGGTGATCGACGCAAGCTCTGCCCATCGCACCACGCCGGGTTGGGTCTACGGCCTGCCGGAGCTTAACGACGAACAGGCCCAGCGCATTGCCCAGGCCAAGCGTGTAAGCAACCCGGGTTGCTACCCCACCGGTGCCATTGCCTTGCTGCAACCCCTGGTGCAGGCGGGGCTGGTGCCCACCGACTACCCACTGACCATCAACGCAGTGTCGGGGTATTCCGGTGGCGGGCGGGCGGCGGTGGAGCGTCATGAAGCCGCTGGGGTGCAGGCGGCGCACAGCCTGCTGGTGTATGGGCTGAACCTGGACCACAAGCACGTGCCGGAGATCCAGCAGCATGCCGGTCTGGCGCAGCGGCCGGTGTTCGTGCCCAGCTATGGCAGTTACCGCCAGGGCATCGTGCTGACCATTGCCCTGCAAGAACGGCTGCTGCCTGCCGGCGTGACTGCCGAACGGTTGCAGGCATGCCTGGAGCAGCACTACCACGGTGCCCGCCATGTGCAGGTGGCAGCGCTGGAGCAAGGCGGCAGTACCACCCAGCTTGATCCGCAGGCGCTCAATGACAGCAATGACCTGCGCCTGGCGCTGTTTGCCAACCAGGGGCAAGTACTGTTGACGGCGGTGTTCGACAACCTGGGCAAAGGCGCCTCGGGGGCGGCGGTGCAGAACCTGGACTTGATGCTGGCGACGCTGAGCTGATCGCAGGCATCGCGGGGCAAGCTCGCTCCCACCGGCATTGTTTGCATCGGTGGGAGCGGCTTGCCCCGGTACAAACCGGAGACATGGTTTACAGGCTGAATGTGTAAACCATGTCTCCAGTTTACTGTGTAAAGGTGCCTGCGGTTCTACACCCGCGATCAATCCTGTTTTCGCACCACCGCCAACGGCACCCACCCTGCCAGATCACCCTTGTGACACCACACCCAGCCATTGAGTTGCCGACCACCCTCCAGCAATTCCCCCGGATCGACATCCAGCTCCCGCGCACAGTAATCCTCAAGGGCCCTGCCGCCCTCCCCGGGCAGCCGCTCGATCACCTGCCCCGGCACCCAGCCGCCCGCGTGTCCCGGTGTCGTGCAGAAGTACCAGTTGTCCCAGCCCTCTTTACCTTCGTAGCGCTCGCCAATGGCCAAAACAGCACCTTTGGAAAAGCTGATGGGCTCGGGATACTCGCTGCGATGCTGCTCGGTCACGATGTACTTCATTGGTTTGCACCTCCATTTGCGCTGGTCTGCGTCCGTGATTTTACGTAGCATCCTAGCTTTTTTTGCGCCGGCTGCCCTGCCGGTCCGTTCGTCAGGTAGCCCATGAAAACACGCTCTATCCGCGCCGATGTCCTGGCAGGCCTCACCACCTCGTTTGCCCTGGTGCCCGAGTGCATCGCCTTTGCCCTGGTGGCGCACCTCAATCCATTGATGGGGTTGTATGGCGCGTTCATCATCTGCACCCTCACCGCCTTGCTCGGCGGACGGCCGGGGATGATTTCCGGAGCGGCGGGGTCGATGGCGGTGGTCATCGTCGCGCTGGTGGTGCAGCACGGGGTGCAGTACCTGCTGGCCACGGTGCTGCTGGGCGGCCTGATCATGATTGCCTTCGGCGTGCTGCGCCTGGGCAAGCTGGTACGCATGGTGCCGTATTCGGTGATGCTGGGTTTCGTCAACGGTCTGGCGATCATCATTGCCCTGGCCCAGCTCGAGCACTTCAAGCACGACGGCGCCTGGCTCAGCGGCTCGCCGCTGTACATGATGATCGGCCTGGTGGTGCTGACCATGACGGTGGTCTACCTGCTGCCACGCCTGACCCGCAGTGTGCCGCCAGCGCTGGTTGCCATCCTGGCGGTCGGTGCCGGGGTGTACCTGCTCGACCTGCCCACCCGCACCCTGGGAGACCTGGCGCATATCGCCGGTGGCCTGCCGCAGCTGAGCTGGCCGGACATCCCGTGGGACCTCGACACCCTGCGCATCATCGCGCCCTACGCGCTGCTCATGGCCCTGGTAGGCTTGCTGGAAACCCTGCTGACCCTCAACCTCACCGACGAAATCACCGAGACTCGCGGCTACCCCAACCGCGAGTGCATGGCACTGGGCGTAGCCAACATGACCTCGGGCATGTTCGGCGGCATGGGCGGCTGCGCGATGATCGGCCAGACGGCGATCAACCTCAGCTCCGGCGGCCGTGGCCGGCTCTCGGGCGTGGTGGCCGGGGTGATGATTCTGCTATTCGTGTTGTTTCTCTCACCGCTGATCGAGCGCATTCCGCTGGCAGCGCTGGTGGGGGTGATGTTCGTGGTGTCGCAGCAGACTTTCTCGTGGGCTTCGCTGCGGGTACTGCACAAGGTGCCGACCCACGACATGCTGGCGATCATCGCAGTGACGGTAGTGACCGTGTTCACCGACCTCGCCACAGCGGTGCTGATCGGCATTGTCATCGCCGCGATCAACTTTGCCTGGCAACAAGCCCGAGAGCTGTACGCCGACAGCCACCTGGAGAGCGACGGCAGCAAACTGTACCGCGTCCACGGCACCCTGTTCTTTGCCTCGACCACGCCGTTTCTCAACCAGTTCGACCCTGCCAACGACCCGAACCAGGTCACCCTGGACTGCCAGCACCTGAATTTCGTCGACTATTCAGCCATTGCTGCGCTCAAGACCCTGCGTGAGCGCTACAGCAACAACGGCAAGCACCTGCGCGTGGTACACCTCTCCGACCGCTGCAAGCAGTTGCTCAAGCGCACCGACCTGCACTACGGCTAAGGGCGCTACGGGGCGCCGAACATCGCGGTCCAGTAGATCCCGGCATCGCTCTTGGGGTCGACCGCATAGGCGGCGCCCAGCTCGCTGTACTGCGGGTTCATCAGGTTGGCGCAGTGGCCGGGGCTGGCCAGCCAACCATCGACCACCTTGCGCGGAGTGTCCTGGCCCGCAGCGATGTTCTCGCCGGTCTGCTGCCCGGCATAGCCGGCAAGCTCGGCCCGGTCGCCCGGGGTACGGCCATCTCGGTCCACATGGTCGAGGAAGTTCTGGTTGGCCATGGCCCGGGTATGGGATTCGGCGGCGCCGGCCAGCGTCGGGTTCCAGGCCAGCGGCGAGGTGGCGGCAAAGGCCTGGGTACCACATTGGCGCTGTTGGCCGCGGGCCGCGTTGATCAACTGCAGCAGCTTCTGGCCTTCGGCCTGCCAGTCGCCCAGCCGTCCGGCCAGCAATGGGCGGGCCAGCACGATGCGCCAATCGCGGCCTTGCTGGCTCACACCGATATCGACGAACTGCGGGTCGAGCACCACGTGGCAGAAGCTCTCCTGCACGGCCTGCATCGCGACCTGGGCATCCCGAGGGCCGTTGAGGGTGATGGCCTGAACATTGACCATCGGGTAGGTGGCCTGCGCCAGCGCCTCGCGCAGATCCACGGTACCGCTGGCCGACAGTACCAGGCGCGGGTCGCTGGCCAGCGGCGGCAACTCCAACGAGGCCTGGCCGCCACAGCGCTGGGCCTGGCTACGGTAACTGTTGATCGAATCGATCAATTGCGACGGCTCGCTGGCCTGTACCGCGGTGGCGATCGCCAGGGCCAGGCCCAGGCCGGATAGACGCAAAACGGATGGCAGGACGCGCATGCAAATCTCCCTTGAACGGACGACGCCCATGATGCGCGATGTTGCCCGTCGTCGAACAGCTGGAATGTTTTGAGCGCCGTGCGGTCGACCTTGTAACGGGAAGTCTTGACCCTCCACCGCCACCCAAGGGCACGACCATGCGCCTTATAACGATTGTAACCTGCCTTTTCCTGGCCCTCGCCGGGCCCTTGGCGCTGGCCAGCGAACCCAAGGCCGAGGTAGCCGAAGACAAAGCGCAAGTGCTGGAGCACAAGGCGGCTGTACAACCCGATGCGCCGCCAGCGCCCAAGGGCAAGGCCATTACCCAGACCGAAGTCCAGGCCGTGGACCCGGCAGGTCAGGCAGCACTGGACGACGCCATCACCTGCATGGCGCGCAGCATCTACTGGGAATCCAAGGGCGGTCAGGCACGGGACATGGAAGCGGTGGCCAGTGTGGTGATGAACCGCCTGGGCCATGAAGGGTTTCCGGATACGGTGTGCGGGGTGGTCAAGCAGGGCTCGGAAACCGGCAACTGCCAGTTTTCCTGGTGGTGTGACGGGCGCTCCGACTCGGTCCAGGAAGAGACCCGCTACGCCATTGCCAAGGAGATTGCACGCAAGGCGCTGAACCGGCAGCTGGAGGATCGCACCCAGGGGGCGCTGTATTTTCATGACCGCAATGTAAAACCGGATTGGGCGCGGGCGTATGTGAAGACGACCGAGACGGGGGATTTTCTGTTCTACAAACCGCGTAACGGGACGGCGCGATAGCCTTGGCATCCTGGGAAGCCGCTTTGGGCATCAGTCAGACACATCCAGCAGCGGGATATCCCCCGCCTTGCCCGCACGACGGTCACTCATCCAGTTGGCCAGTTGCTCGGAAAACGCCGCCGGCGCCTTGCGCCCCACACGCCGGGCGATGTCGAGGATGGTCTGCTGGGCCAGCGCTTCTTCCATCCGCTTCTGCGCCGTGAGCATCACCGCATGAATGGAGCACGTTCCTTCCTGCGCCCAGCTCGGCGGCGAGCCTTCAAACAACGCACAACGATCACGCACATCCCGGCACTCGAAAATCATCTTGCGCCCGTCGATGGCGGTGACGATGTCCAGTACGGTGACTTCATCGGCAGGCCGGGCGAGCCTGAAGCCGCCACGTACGCCTTCGGTGGCGACCACCAGTCCGGCCTTGGCCAGTTTGGTGAAAACCTTGGCCAGGTATTCCTGGGGTACGCCTTGCAACTCGGCCAGGTCACGCACGCTGGCTTCCCGGCTGTCGCCCCGCTCATCGACCAAAAAAGCCAGGCAGTGGATGCCGTACTCCACCCCAGCGCTGTACAGTGACATGACAATCTCCGACTAACTTTGTCGCATATGCTAACAGCGATTAGCGCCTCAACGGGATCCAGCCGTCTACCACAACGACCGTCCATCGGCTTCCAGCCCCGCGCCAAAGCCCTATATTCTGCGCAAGATACCAGAAACAGAGCGGTCCGCAGGCAAGGTTACCCGGATCGTTCGGTGAATCGACAGGAAAAAATCCTTGCACGCACAAACTACGATCAATAGAGTCGTAGTTGTTCGGCGCTGATGGAGCCTCCCCTCAAGGCCGCAAACAACAATCTCTTTTATGTGGAGCAGCAAATGAAACAGCACATTCTGATTGTCGGCGCAGGGTTTGGTGGCGTCTGGAGCGCCTTGAGCGCAGCCCGCCTGCTGGATCAACACGGCCGCAGCGATGTCGCCATCAGCGTCCTGGCGCCACAAGCGGAACTGCGCATTCGTCCACGCTTCTACGAGCCGCAAGTGCACCAGATGAAAGCCCCGCTGATCGACCTGTTCAACGCCGTCGGCGTCAACTTCATCCAGGGCGCGGCCGATGAGATCGACGTGGCCGGCAAGCGCGTGCGCTACACCGACGCCAGCGGCCAGCGCAGCAGCCTCGCCTACGACCGTCTGGTGATGGCGGCTGGCAGCAAGGTGTTGCGCCCCGATCTTGACGGCATCCATGAGCATGCCTTCGACGTCGACCAGATCGAGTCGGCGGCGCGCCTTGAGCAACACCTCAAATCCCTGGCCAGCCTGCCCGACTCGCCGGCACGCAACACGGTGGTGGTCGCCGGTGGCGGCTTCACCGGCATTGAAACCGCGACCGAGCTGCCAGGCCGCTTGCGGGCAATTCTCGGCGCCGACGCCGCTGTACGGGTGATCATCGTCGACCGTGGCGCGAAGATCGGCGCGGCGCTGGGTGAAGGCATCAGCCCGACGATCATCGAGGCCTGTGAGGCGCTGGGCGTGGAATGGCGGGTCAATGCCTCGGTGGCGTCGGTGGATGCCGATGGCGTCACCCTTGCCGACGGCCAGCGCATCGACGCCAGGACCGTGATCTGGACGGTGGGTGTACGGGCCAGCGCCCTGACTGCACAAGTACCCGCCGAACGCGACCCTCAGGGCCGCCTGCATGTGGACCGCAACCTCAAGGTCAAGGGGCAGGACCACGTCTATGCCGCCGGTGACGTGGCCTACGCAGCCACCGACGACCAGGGCAATTTCGCCGTGATGTCGTGCCAGCACGCCATTGTCCTGGGCCGCCACAGCGGCAACAACGTAGCGGCCGACCTGCTCGGTGTGGCCCCAACCCCGTACAGCCAACCCAAATACGTCACCTGCCTCGACCTGGGCGCCTGGGGCGCGGTGTATACCGAAGGCTGGGACCGACAGGTCAAATTGCTGCAACAGGAGGCCAAGGAGCTCAAGACCCAGATCAATACCACCTGGATCTACCCGCCCGCCGCCGACCGCACCGCCGCACTGGCCGCTGCCGACCCGCTGATCCCGATTGCCTGAAGTACTTGCCGAGGGGCCGCACATGCGGCCCTTCACATTTGTGGGAATCGAGTAATTGCGCTGTCAGACCGGAGACAGGTAGCATTGAGAACGATTCACACTAACGTCTGGACAACCAACCGGTGCAAACCCCGTCTACCCGCAAGCTGGGCTTTTTCTTCAGCGACCATCACCGGTGGCTCCTGCAGCACATCCACAAACGCCTGCGCAATCGCGCCGACGCCGAAGACACCGCCGCCGAAACGTTCTGCCAGATGCTCGCTGCCCGGGTCGACCCGGAGAGCATCCAGCAGCCGCGCGCCTACCTCTCGACCATCGCCCGGCGCCTGATCTTCGACCGTCACCGCCGCCGGCAACTGGAGCTGGCCTACCTTGAACGCTTGTTGGCACTGCCTGAGCCGCTGGCACCGTCCCCGGAAGAGCAATTGCTGCTGATCGAAGCGCTGGTGACCATCGACCAGCTGCTCGATGGCTTGCCGATGATCGTCAAGGCTACCTTCCTCTACAGCCAGCTGGACGGCCTGAGCTATGTAGACATCGCGCGCAAGCTCGAACTCTCCGAACGCACGGTGAGCCGCTACATGAAGCAGGCCCTGCAGCAGTGCTACCTGAGCGAACTGGCACCATGAACCAACCGCGCCTGGACTCGGCCGCCGAAGGTGCCATCGACTGGATGGTGCGCCTGAGCGCCGGCAACACCGACGCCACGTTACAGGCGCAGTTCGATCAGTGGCTGGCCAGCGACCCCGGCCACGCCTTGGCTTGGAAGCGCCTGCAAGACCGCCTGGGCGGTGCCTGCCAGACCGTGCGCAGCCTCGACCGCCGCGCACCGGGCCAGGCCGGGGAAGCACGCCGGGTGTTGCTGCAACCCACCACGACACGCCGTGACATGCTGCGCAGCGTTGCCGCCCTCGGGGTGTTGGGCGGCGGATTATGGCTGGGCGCACGCAGCCAGATGGGCGAATCGCTGTTGGCCGACATGCGTACCGTCCGTGGTGAACGACGCAGCTTCAACCTGTCCGATGGCAGCCGTCTGAGCCTCAATGCCAGCAGCGCCGTCGACCTGCAATTCGATGACCGGCAGCGGCTGCTGATTCTGCGCCAGGGTGAGCTGGTGATCCAGGTCGCCAGCGACCCTCGACGGCCGCTGCGCGTGCGCACCGCCCAAGGCGAAATGCGTGCGCTGGGCACCCGCTTTCTGGTCAATCAGGAAGCCGGGGCGACCCGCTTGGTGGTACTTGAACACAGTGTGCGGGCCAGCCTGTTCAATGGCGCCGAGCGCGATGTGCAGGAAGGCCAGGCCGCCCTGCTGCTGCCTCAGCGAATCGAAGCACTGGGCGATGGCGAGGGCTATCGCGCCGACTGGCTCAATGGGCGCTTGAATGTGCTCCATGACTCACTCGACGCGGTGGTCGAGGCGCTGCGCCCCTATTACCGGGGCTTTGTCCGGGTCGAACCCGAGGTACGCGGGCTGCGGGTGCAAGGTGTATTCCCGCTGGACGAGCCGCAGCGCGCCTTCGCAGCGCTTGCCGAAACCCTGCCGGTACGCATCGATCACTACAGTCCGTGGCTAACGTTGATTCGGTCGAAAAATCCGTCTTGAACAACTATTTATGAAAATCACTCGTATTTGTGTCCGGTTTTCATTTCTCGTCGCACCTATCTCCTGACAACGCCAACATAATCGGGAGAAATCCGTGCTCAACCCTTGGTCCCACGCCCTGCCTGTCGCCGTGGCCCTGGCCACGCTGGCCAGCGCTACCCACGCCCAGGAACAGACCCTGAGCTTCAACTTGCCCGTCGCTTCACTGGCCAGCACCCTGAACGCCATCGCCAGCCAGAGCGGGCGCATCGTGTCGCTCGACCCGGCGCTGGTGCAGGGCAAGCGAGCGCCTGCCGTCAGCGGCCGTATGAGTGCCGCCCAGGCCATGCAAACAGCCCTGGCCGGCAGCGGCCTGCAGTTGCTGGTGACCGAACAGGGCAACTTCAGTGTGTTGCCCGCTATTGATACCGGCGATGCCCTGGAACTGGGCGCTACCAGCATCAACGACAGTAACCTGGACGCCACCACCGAGGGCTCGGGCTCCTACGCCGCACGGGCGACCACCATTGGCAAGGGCAGCCACAGCCTCAAGGAAATTCCCCAGTCAGTCTCGGTGATGACCCGCAAGCAGATGGACGACCAGGACATCGTCGACCTCAAGGACGCCGTCAACAAAACCACCGGTCTGGTCGGCCTGCAGGGCGTGGGCCCGGGCTTGATCATCTCCTCGCGCGGTTTCCAGATCGATGACTGGCAATACGACGGCGTACCGATTCCGCGCAACACTTACTCGTTGGGCAACTGGGCCACCCAGGACCTGATCTTCTTCGACCGCATGGAAGTGCTGCGCGGCGCCTCCGGCCTGCTGCAAGGCACCGGCAGCCCGGGTGGTGCAGTCAACCTGGTGCGCAAGCGCGGCCAGAGCGCCCCCACCGTCACACTCACCGGCAAGGCCGGCAGCTGGGACCACTACGGCCTGCAACTGGATGCCGGCGGCCCGCTGAACGACGCCGGTACCGTGCGCGGACGCTTTGTGGCCGATGAAGACCAGAGCGATTCGTTCATCGACTACGAGTGGAGCAAGACCCACTCGCTCTACGGCGCCCTGGACTTCGACGTGCGTGAAGACACTACCCTGGGCCTGGCTGTCAGCCGCTCCGACGCCGAGTCGCGCCCCATGCTGCGCGGCCTGCCGCGTTATACCGACGGCAGCCCCCTGGACGTATCGCGCTCCACCTTCAGTGGTTCGCGCTGGAACCATTCGGAAATCGACGTCACCACCCTGTACGCCGACCTCGAGCACCGCTTCAACGACGACTGGAAGTTTCGTGTTGCCGCCCTGCGCATGAGCGAGACCAACACCTCGGCTCACCAGCGTGTGCAAACCACCGGCGAGGGCCTGGAGTTCGACGGAAGCGGCATCACCTACGCCGACTGGGTGACTGACTTCGACTCCACCAAAGTCGGCGTGGACATGAACGTGGTCGGTCGCTTCGAAGGTTTCGGCCTGGAGCAGGAAGTCACCCTGGGCGGCAACTACTCCAAGCTGACCACCGATGACCTGATGGCGCGCACGTTCAATGAAAGCGACGACACCCTCTTCGATATCGATCACCACCGCCCTGACATCGACTACGACAGCCTGCTGGCCAACGCAGGTGGTCGCGGCATCGGCAGTGCCTATGACGTTCGCCAGAAAGGCCTGTATGGCAGCTGGCGGGTCAAGCTGGCCGAGCCATTGACGCTGGTGCTGGGCACACGGGTGAGCTGGTTCGACCAGACCTACGAATCGACCAACTACGCCCCCTTCACCCATGCCGCCACGGTCAACGCACCAAGCACCCTCACGGAGTCCGGCGAAGTCACTCCGTACGTGGGCATTGTCTATGACCTGAGCCGCGAGTGGGCGGTGTACGCCAGCTACACCGACGTGTTCGTGCCGCAATCGGAGCGTGACGCCTCGGGCTCGGTGCTCAAGCCGATCATTGGCAGCAACTACGAGATGGGTATCAAGGGCGAGCTGTTCGACGGACGGGTCAACACCTCGCTGGCGGTGTTCCGCCTCGACCAGGAAAACCGCGCGACCCAGGACCTCGCGTCCGGCTTTGCCTGCGACGACTGGTACTGCTCCACCGCCTCCGGCAAGGTCCGCAGCCAGGGCATCGAGGCAGAGATCAGCGGCGAAGTACTGACCGGCTTGCAACTGTTTGCCGGCTACACCTACAACACCACCAAATACCTGGATGACCCGGACAACGAAGGCAAGGTGTTCAGCACCTGGACGCCCAAGCACATGCTGCGGGTGTGGAGCGACTACCAGTTGCCGGGCGACTGGAGCAAGGTCAGTGCCGGCCTTGGTTTTACCGCGCAAACCCACACCCTGGGCTACGAGCACACCTACGATGTAGCCGGCTATGCCGTGTGGGATGCGCGTGTGGCGTATCAGCTGACACCTGAAGTAAGCCTGGCGGTCAACGGCAAGAACCTGTTCGACAAACGCTACTACGTGGCGGCCTACAACCAGCTCAATGGCAACAACAACTTCGGTGAGCCGCGCAATTTCATGTTTACCGTGAAGTACACCCCGCAGTTCTAGATCGCATCGAGGGGAGACGTCACCACGACCGCCGCGCGGCCGATCGCGGCCGCGTTCCTCGGCAGCGGCTACAAGCGCCTGTAGCCGCTGGCGACAGCCTGCGACCGGCCGTGCAACGGTCGCAGTTCAGGCAACCATTCTTCAGGCCTGAACCTCCAGCGGCCATTGCGCCAGCGGCAGGTAGCGACCCCTGCGCGACTCGTACAGGGTGAAGTGCCGTGCACGCAAAATGAAGTCTGCCGCGATCTGCGCCTCCGGCACCGGGCCGTGGTAGTCGCGGGCCAGGGTAAGGTGTGGCCGGTACTCTCGCGGAGCATCGGTAAAACCCAGGGGTAACATGGCCTGCTGCAGGGCGTATGCCAATTGGCGCAAGGCGGCAGGTGGCTGTGTTGGTACCAGCACCAGGGCTTTGGCTGGGCGCCACACTTCCAGCCGCTCGAGCATCACCGTCAACGGCTTTTGCGGCACCTTGACCTGAGCGGCGGCCGCCAGGATCGCCGGCAATTGCGCCGTGGCGACCGAGCCCAGAAACATCAGGGTCAGGTGAAAATTGACCGATGGAACCGGCCGCCCAAGGCCGCTACCCAGTTCATTGCGCCAGCGGGCGATGTCCCGGCGCTGCGCGGGCTCGCACGCCAAGGCGAAGAACAAACGCTTGAATGGTTCGCCGGATTCCAGTGTTTCTACCATTACCTCTTCTCTCCCTGTTTGCCTCGAACCTTGAGCTTAATCGCTACAGCAAACCTTTGCGTGTGGGACTAATGTCGGGCGCTGGATCAGTAACATTTAGTACAAACTACAGGCCCGATTGTTTATGCTGGCTGGCTTATGCCATGGCGCATCGCCACATCGACAAGTATCCGCCCATGAAAATTTTTCTTGTTCTGTTGTTTGTATTCTCGATTGCCTACGTCCACTTTCGTGGTCGTGTGCGGCACAAAGTCACCCGTCAGCTGGGCGATCACTCAAGCTTCCTGGCGCCGGTAAACGTGTTCCTCTACTTGTTTTCCAAGCTCCCGGCCAAACCCTACCTGCCGGTCGAAAGCTTTCCCGAACTCAAGCCGTTGCAGGACAACTGGCAAGAGATTCGCGCCGAGGCCCAGCAGTTGCTGCATGTGGGCGAGATCAAGAGTTCGAAGAACTACGACGACGTCGGCTTCAACTCGTTCTTCAAGAGTGGCTGGAAGCGTTTTTACCTGAAGTGGTACGGCGAGAGCCATCCGTCGGCCATGAAGCTGTGCCCGCGCACCACCGAACTGCTGCAAGGCATCGGTACGGTCAAGGCAGCCATGTTTGCCACCCTGCCGCCCGGTTCCAAGCTGGTTCGCCACCGTGACCCGTATGCCGGCTCCTACCGCTACCACCTGGGCCTGGATACCCCCAACGATGACGCCTGCTATATCTGCGTGGACGGCGAGAACTATGCCTGGCGCGACGGCGAGGCGGTGGTGTTCGATGAGACCTACATCCACTACGCCAGCAACCAGACGGAGCACAACCGCATCATTCTGTTCTGCGATGTCGAGCGCCCCCTCAAGTACCGCTGGGCGACCGCGTTCAACCGCTGGTTCAGCCGCAAGGTGATGGCTGCTGCGGCAGCCCCCAACGATGCCGGTGACAAGACCGGGGGCATCAACCGCCTGTTCACCCGTATCTACAAGATCCGTGAGCGTGGCAAGGCGATGAAAAAGCGCAACCGTACCCGCTACTACCTGGAGAAATGGGCGGTAGTGGCTGCGCTGGTGCTGGTGTTCATCTACATCTGATGGCCTGTAGGAGCGGCGGTGCGTCGTCTCCTACCAAAGTCCTACCGTTTCAGGCCCATCGACCAACGGCGCCCCGTCGATTGAAAAACTAGCTTCACTGTTCATGTTGCCAACAGCACAAGGTGAAGACGATGAGCATGATGGACTGGGACGCCTACCGTAAGCAGTTGATGGCCGGTATCGGCGACCTCAAGCAACTGTCCCCCGACACGGTCAACGGCTATATGACCGCCAGCGGCGCCGGGGCCAAGACCAACCACCTGGATGCCAAGACCCGTGAGTTGATCTCGCTGGCCGTGGCCGTGACTACCCGCTGCGACGGCTGCATTGCCGTACACTCGGCGCAGGCGGTCAAGCAAGGCGCTACCCGTGAAGAAATCGCCGAGGCACTGGGCGTGGCCGTGGCCATGAATGCCGGTGCGGCGCTGGTGTATTCGGCGCGGGCGATGGATGCGGTAGGCAAGGTCGACAACTGAACGTATGGGAGCCGGCCTGCACAAACAGTTGCATGCCGGCTCCAACACTTTCAGACTCGCGGTTCACGTTGCCAGGAACCGCCATGATTACCCTCCGCCCCATGACCGCCGCTGATTTCGAACACTTCTGGCCGACCTTCCAGGCCATCGTCAGCGCCCGCGAAACCTATGCCTTCGAACCGGCCCTGAGCCAGGAACAGGCGCGTCATTTGTGGCTGGAGTCCCCGCTGCACACCCTGGTGGCCGAGGAGGATGGCGAACTACTTGGTTCCTACTACCTAAAGGCCAATGCCGCCGGCCCCGGCAGCCACGTGAGCAATTGCGGCTACATGGTCTGCGAGGCCGCCCGCGGTCGTGGCGTGGCACGCCTGATGTGCGAACACTCCCAGCAGTTGGCACGCCAGCAGGGCTTTTTGGCCATGCAGTTCAACTCGGTGGTGTCGAGCAATGAAGCGGCCGTGGCCTTGTGGCAGAAGCTGGGTTTTGAAATCGTCGGGCGCCTGCCGAGGGCGTATCGCCATGCCCGGCTCGGGCTGGTGGAGAGCCTGGTGATGTACAAGTGGCTGGAAGAGCCTGCACAGCCGAAACTGATCGGGCGCAAGAACATCGAGGCGGTGGTGTCGCGAAAGCGCGGACGCTGACCCTCATTTTTCGTGGGGCGACGTCTCGACTTGCCCCGCGATGCATTTGCGCGTAACGCATTGACTGCAAAGGCATTCGATGTTCCCATGCGCGCCAGTTTCAGGTGTCCTGCGCCGCCGTGCGCAGGGTGAAACGGGAAGCCGGTGCGTCACTTTCGTGACTAGTCCGGCGCTGCCCCCGCAACGGTAAGCGAGCGAAGCCTTCGAAACACCACTGTGCCTCGGCATGGGAAGGTGAAGGCCTTCATGACCCTCGCAAGCCCGGAGACCGGCCTGAAGCTTTGTTTGGCAACCCCGCGGTGGGCGGGCGCAGGCCGGGTTGCGTTCGCCTGCGCGCGCAATTCCTCCATGCGTTGTTCCCTCCGGGATTCATTCATTCCTGTTGATTGTGGAACGACATGTCCCGTAACTCCAAGCTTCACTCCCTGGCGGCCAATGCCCTGGCCCCCTGCCTGGCACTCTCGCTGCCGGCCTTCGCTGAAGAACACAGTCCTTCTGCCCTGGCCCTACCTTCAACGGCCATCACCAGCACCAGCGACAACGACCCGATCAGCCTGGCCACGCCCCTGCCCGCCGGTTCACGCCTGAACCTGAGCGCCATGGACACTCCGGCCAGCACCAGCAGCCTGGGCGCCGAGGCCATTGACGGTCGCAACAACAGCACCGTGCAAGCTGCCGTCACTCGCTCCCCCGGCATCACCTCTGTGGGCACGCCGGGCAACGGCAACACCGCGTTGTCGGCGCGCGGCTTCACCGGCCACGGTTCGGTGATGACCCTGTTCGACGGTTCGCGCATGTACACCGGCGCCGGCACCCAGACCTTCCCGGTCGACCCGTGGATGGTCGAGCGTATCGACATCATCCGGGGGCCGGCTTCTGTGCTGTACGGCGAAGGTGCTACGGGTGCGGTGGTCAACGTGATCCCGAAAAAACCCTTTGCCGGCGACATCCGCAACCACCTGCGCCTGGGCTACGGCAGCGACGACCGTCAGCAACTGGGCCTGGACAGCGGCGGCTCGCTGAGCGAGCGCCTGAGTTACCGGATCACCCTCAATGACCAGCACGGCAATGGCTGGGTCGATCGTGGTGACTCCAAAAGCCGCGCCATGAGCGCAGCGTTGCGCTTCGATGCCAGCGACGACCTGAGCTTTACCCTGGCCCACGAGCGCGGCGATGCCGAGCCGATGAACGACTTCGGCACGCCGCTGATCGACGGCCACTCCCGCGACAGCCTGCGCAAGAAGAACTACAACGTGCGCGATGACGTGCAGCGCTACCACGACGAATGGACCCGCCTGAACACCGACTGGGCCATCAGCGAGTCAATCAGCGCCAGCAACCAGCTGTACTACCTCAAGAGCCGTCGCCACTGGCGCAATGCCGAGGACTACACCTGGCACAGCGACCTGGGGCAACTGGAGCGTGGCAGTTACCTGGAGATCAAGCACCACCAGGAGCAGATCGGCGACCGCCAGAGCTTCACCTTCGACCACGCGCTGTTCGGCCTGGCCAGCAAGACCGTGGTCGGCGCCGAATACAACCGCATCCGCTTCGGCATCGACAGCAACTCACCGTATAACGACATCGGCGGCGACTACATCGACCCGTGGAACCCGGCACCGGGCTACTTCCACAGCCAGGACCCGACCCGCCCGCAAACCCGAAGCACCACCCGCACCTTCGCCCTGTTCGCCGAGAACCGCACCCAACTGTCGGAGCGCTGGTCGCTGGTAACCGGCATCCGCCGCGACCAGAACCACATCGACCGCGACAACCTGGTCAACGACACCCGCAGCGACCGCAGCCTGGGCGGTGGCAACTGGCGCGCCGGCCTGGTGTTTGCCGTTACGGACGAACTGTCGCTGTACGGTCAGTACTCCACCAGTGAGGACGGCGTCAGCGACCTGATTACCTTGAGCCCGACCCAGCAGAACTTCGACCTGACTGAAGCCAAGCAGACCGAGTTCGGCCTCAAGCAACTGTTCTGGGACGGCCGTGGCGAATGGACCCTCGCGGCCTACCATATCGTCAAGAAAAAGCTGCTGGTCGATAACCCAGTCACCCACCTCAAGGAACAGGCCGGACAGCAGACCTCGGAGGGTCTGGAAGCCACCCTGGAACTGGCCCTGGCCAACCAGTGGCAGGTCTCGGCCAATGCCTCGGTGGTACGCGCCAAGTATGACGACTTCGACCAGACCGTGGGCGGCCAGACGGTTTCACGCGCCGGCAACCGCCCGAGCAACGTACCACGGCGCACTGCCAACCTGTGGGTGAACAAAGGGTTGGGCCATGGCGTGGATGCCGGCATGGGCCTGCGTTATGTCGATGAGCGTTATGCCGACACCGCCAACTCCCAGACCGTACCAGGCTTTACCGTGGTCGATGCCAACCTGGGGTGGCAGGTGCTGCCGGATGTGCGCCTTGGGTTGCAGCTGAACAACCTGCTCGACCGGCGTTATGCGGCCGTCGCGCACAGCAGCGAGCAGTGGATCATGGGTGAGCCTCGGTCGTACTTTGCGACCCTGGACTACAGCTTCTGAGTTGATCGGGACTGCTGCGCAGCCCATCGCCACCTCGTTCCTCGGCAGCGGCCACAGATTGCCGACCAGGCTCCTGTGGCCGCGCAGCGCTCGTACAAACACCGCACTACAGTGACGGCAGGCTGTACCGCTCGGCGAAGTACTGGCGAAAAAACTCCACCGCTACCCGCACCTTGGCCGAACTGGCCAAGGGCGAGGTGTACACCGCCCAGATATCCGCTGGCTGGTGATACTCCCCCAGCACCTGCACCAGCCGCCCATCGGCCAGGCTGTCATGCACATCCCACCATGAGCGCAGCAAGATTCCCCGCCCGTCCAGGCACCATTGGTGCGCCACTTCGCCATGGTTGCTCGACAGGCTGCCAGTCACCCGTACGCTTTCCTCGCCATTGGGCCCTTCCAGCTGCCAGATGCCGAAGGGATGATCGCGCTCCTTGATCACCAGGCAATCGTGGCTGGCAAGCTCGGCCAGCACCTTTGGCGTGCCCCGCCGCGCCAGGTAGGCGGGGGAAGCACACAGCACGCGTCGATTCTTCGCCAGTGGCTTGGCGATCAGGTTCGGCGCAATCACGTTGCCGACACGAATATCCAGGTCAACGCCCTCCTCGATCAGGTCCACCAGGCGATCATGCACATCCAGGCGGATATCCAGGCGCGGGTAGCGCTCGGCCAGCTCCGACAGGGCCGGCGCCACGAAGCGACGACCCAGGCCCAGGCTGCTGGCGATACGCAACTGGCCCGCCGGCTCGCGGTGCTGGGCGCTGATGTCGTCGCCCATGCGTTGCACCGCGTCGAAGATCTGCTGCGCCCATTGGTACACCCGCTCGCCCTCCTCGCTCACCGTCACCCGTCGGGTGGTGCGGTGCAGCAGGCGCACGTCAAGGTCCTGTTCGAGTACGCGGATGCGCTTGCTGATGAATGCCGGCGACATGCCCAGCGCTTCGGCCACTGCCGCGAAGCTGGCGCGCTTGGCCACCTGGATAAAGATATTGAGGTCGTCGAGGCTAGGAAGATTATTCACGTTTCGTACACTAAGAATCCATGAAAGGCGAGATTATCTCTGATTAAAGCCCTTATAGCATGGCTCGCATCTGTTCCCTAGACAACGAGTGCGCCCCCATGAGCAAGACGTTCAGAATCGCAGCCATCCCAGGCGACGGTATCGGCAACGAAGTTCTTCCCGAAGGTATCCGCGTGGTCGAGGCCGCTGCCCGCAAGCACGGCCTGGACATCAGCTTCGAATTCTTCGAGTGGGCCAGCTGCGACTACTACCTGGCCCACGGCAAGATGATGCCAGACGACTGGTTTGAACAATTGAAGGACTTCGACGCCCTGTACTTCGGCGCCGTCGGCTGGCCCGACAAGGTTCCGGACCACATCTCGCTGTGGGGCTCGCTGCTCAAGTTCCGTCGCGACTTCGACCAGTACGTGAACATCCGCCCGGTGCGCCTGTTCCCGGGTGTACCGTGCCCACTGGCCGGCCGTGAGCCAGGCGACATCGATTTCGTGGTGATCCGCGAAAACACCGAAGGCGAATACTCGTCCCTGGGCGGGCGGATGTTCGAGAACACCGAGAACGAGTTCGTGCTGCAAGAGTCGGTGTTCACCCGCCGCGGCGTGGACCGCATCCTCAAGTACGCTTTCGACGTGGCCCAGACCCGCGAGCGCAAGCACGTCACCTCGGCAACCAAGTCCAACGGCATGGCCGTGAGCATGCCCTACTGGGACGAGCGCACCGCCGCCATGGCTGCCAATTATCCGGATATCAGCTGGGACAAACAGCACATTGATATCCTCTGCGCCCGCTTCGTGCTGCAGCCGGACCGCTTCGACGTGGTGGTAGCCTCCAACCTGTTCGGCGACATCCTCTCCGACCTTGGCCCGGCCTGCGCCGGCACCATCGGTATCGCGCCATCGGCCAACCTCAACCCCGAGCGCAAGTTCCCGTCGCTGTTCGAGCCGGTCCACGGTTCGGCCCCGGACATCTACGGCAAGAACATCGCCAACCCGATCGCGATGATCTGGTCCGGTGCGCTGATGCTCGACTTCCTCGGCAACGACGGCAGCGACCCGCGCTACCGCGCCGCCCACGACGACATCCTCAAGGCCATCGAGCAGGTCATCGCCGCCGGTGACACCACCCGCGACATGGGCGGCCAGAAATCCACCCAGCAGGTGGGTCAGGCGATCACCGATCTGGTCCAGGCGTGATGTCCGCCGGGGCCGATTATCAGAATTGTCTGACAAAACGCCCCGGCCCCTCTTGCGAGCGGCGTGGATTGAATGCAAAATCTGTTAACCAAAAGATTCACGTTAACTTTTAGTTAACGGCCAAGGAAGGAGCGAGACCGCAACACCCCGGTTGCCTGCCGGGTATATAAGTACGCCAACGTCCAGGAGACGATGATGTCGCACAAGAATAAAAAGATTGATGTGTTCCTGATCACCGTGAGCCTGATAGCCGTGCTGCTCACCGTGATTGGCCTTGCAGCCTTCCCGGGCCAGGCCGAAAGCGCGGCAAACCAGTTGTTCGAGCTGTCTACCCGCACCTTCGGTACCAGCGTCCAGGTACTGGTGTTCGGTAGCTCCCTGGCCGTGCTGTACCTGGCCTTCAGCAAATACGGCAACATCCGCCTGGGCAGTGGCAAGCCCGAATACGCCACCGCCACCTGGATGTTCATGTTCATCTGCGCCGGCATGGGGTCCTCGACCCTCTACTGGGGTGTGATGGAGTGGGCCTACTACTACCAGACCCCAGGCCTGAACATCGCCGCAGCCACCCCCAAGGCGCTCGAGTACAGCATCAGCTACTCGTTCTTCCATTGGGGCATCAGTGCGTGGTCGATCTATGCCCTCGCCTCGCTGGCCATGGCCTACCACTTCCACGTGCGCAAGAAGAGCGGCCTGAACCTGGCTTCGATCGTCGAAGCAGTGACCGGCTTCAAGGCCACCGGCCCTGTGGGTCGCAGCGTCGACCTGATCTTCCTGCTGACCATGATGGGCGCCTTGACCGTATCCCTGGCCCTCACCGCCTCGACCCTGACCCGCGGCCTGCATGACCTGGCCGGCACCCCGGACACCTTCACCGTGCAGTTGATGGTGATCGGCGGCGTGGCGGTGATGTTCTCGCTCAGTTCCTACATCGGTATCGACGGTGGCCTGCAGCGCCTGAGCAAGATGGTCTGCATCGGTGCGCTGGTGTTTGCGCTGGTGGTACTGCTGGTCGGTCCGACCCAGTTCACCATCAACAACACCGCCAACTCCATTGGCCTGATGATCCAGAACTACGTTCACATGAGCCTGTTCACCGACCCTGCCGGTGACGGCGCCTTCACCCGCAACTGGACGGTGTTCTACTGGCTGTGGTGGGTGTCCTACGCACCCGGCGTGGCCATGTTCGTGACCCGCGTGTCGCGTGGCCGGCAGATCAAGGAAGTGGTCCTGGCCCTGCTGATGGGCGGCAGCTTCGGTTGCTGGTTCTTCTTCGGCGCGTTGGAAAGCTACAGCATGCACCAGTTCATCACCGGTGCCGTGGATGTGCCGAAAATGCTCAGCGAGCAAGGCGGCGAATCGGCGGTGACCCACCTGCTGCTGGCATTGCCGTGGGGCCAGGTGTTCCTGGGCGTGTACCTGTTCATCATGGCGATCTTCTGCGCCTCGCACATGGACGCCGCGGCCTATGCGGTGGCGGCCACCAGCACCCGCAACCTGCGTGAAGGCGACGACCCGACGCCCACCCATCGCCTGTTCTGGTGCGTGGTGCTGACCCTGGTGCCGCTGGCCATGCTGTTTGCCAAGGCTTCGCTGTCGACCATGAAAACTGCCGTGGTACTGACCGCGATCCCGTTCATGGTGATCCTGCTGGTGAAGATCTACGGCTTCTTCAAATGGATGTTCGAAGACTACGGCCAGATGCCGGCCTTCCGCATCGAAGAAGAAGCGGCGCGCATGGCTGGTGAGGAACCTGCCGAGAAAGCGCCACGCAGTGCCGCTGCCGTTCACTAGAAAACTGGGAGAGGGCTTGCCCCGCGATGCGATGGGTCAGTGATGACCCGATCGCGGGGCACGTCGAGACGTCGCACCGCCGCTCCTAACAGGTAGAAAGGCAGGCAAATTTTTTTGCCTTGCTTGTTAACTGATAGATACGCGTTAACTGATAACTAAAAAACCGAGCTTGTGAGACCCCAACCATGAATGACTTCAAACGCCTGCCCGCCGATTTCTGCGCCAACGCCGAAGAGGCGTTCACCATCCCGGCCAACTTCTACACCCAGGCCTCGGTATTCGAGCACGAGAAAGAAGCCATCTTCGCCCGTAGCTGGATCTGTGTCGGCCATCGCAGCGAAGTCGCCGAGAACAATGCCTACATCACCCGTGAAGTGATCGGCGAAAGCATCATCGTGGTCCGTGGCCGCGACAGCGTGCTGCGCGCCTTCTACAACGTCTGCCCGCACCGTGGCCACCAGTTGCTCAGCGGCAGCGGCAAGGCCAAGAACGTCATCACCTGCCCGTACCACGCCTGGACCTTCAAGCTCGACGGCGAGCTGGCCCACGCGCGCAACTGCGACAACGTGGTGAACTTCGACAAAGAGAATTCGACCCTGGTGCAACTGCGCGTCGAAGAATACGCAGGCTTCATCTTCATCAATATGGACATGGACGCCGGCACCGTCGAAGACCAGTTGCCAGGCCTGCAAGCGCGCATGCGTGAAGCCTGCGGCGTGATCGACGACCTGCACCTGGCCGCGCGCTTCGTCAGCGACACCCCGGCCAACTGGAAGTCGATCGTCGACAACTACCTGGAGTGCTACCACTGCGCCCCGGCCCACCCAGGCTTCTCCGACTCGGTGGACGTCGGCCAGTACAGCCACAGCATGCACGGCAACTGGACCCTGCAGTACGGCCTGGCCAAACCGTCGGAGCAATCGTTCAAGTTCGACGAGTCGGTGAAGGACCCCTCGTTCGCCGGCTTCTGGGCCTGGCCGTGCACCATGTTCAACGTGCCGCCAGGAGCGAACTTCATGACCGTGATCTACGAGTTCCCGGTCGATGCCGAAACCACGCTGCAGCACTACGACGTCTACTTCCTCAACAAGGACATCACCGAAGAACAGCAGAAGCTGATCGACTGGTACCGCGAAGTGTTCCGCCCTGAAGACCTGCGCCTGGTAGAGAGCGTGCAAAAAGGCCTGAAGTCCCGCGGGTATCGCGGCCAGGGCCGGATCATGGCCGACCGCGAACGCAGCGGCATGAGCGAGCACGGCATCGCCCACTTCCACAACCTGATCGCCGTTGCCCACCTCGACGACTGACAACCGGCGCGGCAGGCCTCGGAGCCTGCCGCGCGCTTCGGAGTACCTTGCGTGAATCTCAACGACAACAAGCTGTTCCGCCAGCAGGCCTACATTGCCGGGCACTGGTGCGACGCCGATGACGGTCGCAGCCTGGCGGTGACCGACCCTGCCAACGGCAACCTGCTGGGCAACGTGCCGCTGATGAGCGGCGCCGAAGCGGTGCGCGCCATCGAGGCCGCCGAAGCCGCCCTGGCCGACTGGCGCGGGCGCACTGCCAAGGACCGCGCGCAGATCCTGCGCCGCTGGTTCGAACTGCTGCTCGAACACGAGCAGGACCTGGCCCGCCTGATGACCTTCGAACAAGGCAAGCCGCTGCACGAGGCCCTGGGCGAAATCCGCTACGCCGCCTCTTTCGTCGAGTGGTTCGCCGAAGAAGGCAAACGCGTGTATGGCGACGTGATCCCTAGCCCTTCCAGCGACAAGCGACTGCTGGTAATCAAGCAAGGCATCGGCGTATGCACCGCCATCACCCCGTGGAACTTCCCGGCGGCGATGATCACCCGCAAGGTCGCCCCGGCCCTGGCCGCGGGCTGCACCATGGTGGTCAAGCCGGCCAACGAAACCCCGTTCTGCGCCCTGGCCCTGGCCGAGCTGGCTGAACGTGCTGGCGTACCTGCGGGCGTGTTCAGCGTGGTCACCGGCGATGCTCCGGCCATTGGCGCGCAGTTCACCGGCCACCCTTCGGTGCGCAAACTGAGCTTTACCGGCTCCACCCCGGTGGGTCGCCTGCTGATGGGCCAGTGTGCCGAAACCATCAAGAAGGTCAGCCTGGAGTTGGGCGGTAATGCGCCGTTCATTGTGTTCGGTGATGCCGACATCGACGCCGCCGTCGAAGGCGCGCTGATCGCCAAATATCGCAATGCCGGGCAAACCTGCGTGTGCGTCAACCGCTTCTATATCCATGACAGCGTCTATGCACAGTTCAGCGAACGCTTCATCGAGCGCGTACGCCAGCTGGGCGTCGGCCACGGCAGCGTCGAAGGCACGCAGATCGGCCCGCTGATCAGCGACAAGGCGGTGGCAAAAGTACGCAGCCTGATCGACGACGCAGTCGGCAAAGGTGCCGAGCTGGTGCTCGGCGGCCAGGCCCACGCCCTGGGCGGCAACTTCTTCGAGCCCACCGTGCTGGCCAATGTCGGCCCCGGCATGGAGCTGCTGGAGGAAGAGATCTTCGGCCCGGTGGCAGCCCTGGTGCGTTTCAGCACCGACGAGGAAGTCGTTACCCTGGCCAATGCTACCCAGTACGGCCTGGCAGCCTACTTCTACAGCCGCGACATCGCCCGGGTATTCAAGGTGGCCGAACAGCTGGAGTACGGCATGGTCGGCGTCAACACCGGCCTGATCTCCAACGAGGTCGCGCCGTTCGGTGGCATCAAGCAATCGGGCCTGGGCCGTGAAGGCTCCAAGTACGGCATCGAAGATTATCTGGAAATCAAATACCTGTGCCTCGCCATCTGAGCGCACCGGTTCCGGGACGCGGCAGGGCCTGCCGCGTGCCCCTGCAGTCGAGGTGAATCATGGCCAACAAATATGAAATGTTCAGCGTGCGGGTCACCGACGTACAGCAGGCAACCCCGCTGATCAAGCGCTTCACCCTGGCCCGCGAAGACGGCGCAGCGATGCCCGCCTTTACCGGTGGCAGCCACGTCATTGTGCAGATGCAGGGTGCCGACGGCAGCCAGTACAGCAACGCCTACTCGCTGATGAGCGACCCGCGCGACACCCGCAGCTACCAGATCGGCGTGCGCCTGGAAGAGCAGTCCAAGGGCGGCTCGGCGTTCATGCACCAGCACGTGGAAGTCGGCACGCAATTGACCATCTCGACGCCCAACAACCTGTTCGCCCTGGACGCCAGCGCCGGTCGCCACGTCATGATCGCCGGTGGCATTGGCATCACCCCGTTCATGGCCCAGCTGCACGAGCTCGAAGGCGGCAGCACCGACTACGAGTTGCACTACGCCTTCCGCGCCCCCGAGCACGGTGCGTTCCAGGACCAGCTGGAAAGCGGCCCCCATGCAGGCAATACCCGTTTCTACATCGACAGCCTCGAGCGCAAGCTGGACCTCACTGCCCTGTGCGCCGGCCTGGCCGACGATGCTCACTTGTATGTATGCGGCCCCAAGCCGCTGATCGATGCGGTGATCGCCACGGCCGCCAAGGCCGGCATCGCCGAGCAACGCGTACACTGGGAACAGTTCGCCGCCGCCCCGGTCACCGGCGGCGCCTTCACCCTGGTGCTGGCCCGTTCCGGCACCGAACTGCAGGTTGAAGAAGGCATGAGCATTCTCCAGGCCATCGAAAAGTCCAAGGCTGCCAAGGTCGAGTGCCTGTGCCGTGAAGGCGTGTGCGGCACCTGCGAGACGGCGATCCTGGAAGGTGAAGCCGAGCACTATGACCAGTACCTGAGCGATGAAGAAAAAGCGGCGCAGCAGAGCATGATGCTCTGTGTTTCCCGTGCTCGTTCGGCGCGTTTGGTGCTGGATCTTTGATCGTTATCGCGGGGCAAGTCGAGACGTCGCACCGCCGCTCCTACAACAGGATCGGGCTTGCCCCGCGATAGCTTGACCGTCAACCCAAAGTTTACAGCTTAGGTATACTGGCAGGCTCTTGGCCCCGATCAGGACACCCTGCCCCATGATGGAAAACAGTTTCGCCTTCCGCCTCAAGGAACTGCTCGAGTATCACAAGCTGACCCTGCAAGCCGTGGGAACAGCCTTGGGAATCTCCCGCACGGCAGTACACAAATGGACCCGTGGCGGCGAAATCGACTACGACAACCTGCGCAAGCTGGCCGAGTTCCTCAAGGTCAACTGGATCTGGTTGCGCTACGGCGAAGAAGCGCTGCAGAACGTCCAGCAGCATCAGGTGGTCGAGCTGCCAATGACCGACCTGCGCCGGCGCTACACCGCCGAGATCATGGAGAGCGAAACCCGCATGAAGCTGGCCCAGGAAGGCGCGCGGATCGTCACCTGGGAGTGGAACCTGATCAGCGACGAGGTCACCTACTCGCCCAACGTCGAACAGGTGTACGGCTGGCCGGTCACCCGCAACGAAGACTTCTGGGCGCACCTGCCCGAAGAAGACATCACCCACATGCAACAGCTGTACGCCCAGGCCGTGGCCGAAGGTACCGGCTGCGAATGTGATTTTCGCATTACCCGTCCCGACGGCGAGCAGCGCTGGATTTCTTCCCGCGCGACCGTGGTGCGTGACAGCGCCGGCCGCTCGGTGAAGATGGTCGGCATCAGCATGGACAACACCGAGCGCATGGTCGCCGAAGCCAAGCTGCGCAACAGCGAAGAGCGATTTCGGGCCATCTTCGAGCTGGCCTGGGGCGCCCTGGCCTACATCGACCCCGATGGCACCTGGCTGCGGGTCAACAACAGCCTGTGCGAGTTGCTCGGCTACCGAGCCGAAGAACTGTACGGCCTGACCTTCCAGTTACTGACCCACCCCGACGACCTGGACGCCAACCTGCAACTGCTGCAGCGTCTGCTGGCCGGTGAGATCAACCGCTATGAGGTACAAAAACGCGTTCGCCACAAGGATGGCCGCTACATCTGGGTCCGCGCCCGCACGTCGTTGCAGCGCCGCCCCGATGGCGAACCGGATCACCTGATCAGCGTGTTTGAAGACATCAGTGCCGAACGCCGCGAACACGAGCGCCTCGAAGCACACATCGCCAGCCTCGAAGCACGCCTGGCCCAACAGAACGCTTGACCCGCACGGAGGACAGCGGATGCTTCCGGGAACCTCGTACACCTCAGCCCGGGCGTTGCACACGGCCAGGCTGCGCGGCAAGGTCGGGCTGTACTTCGTCGCCGCGCTGTCGGTGCTGGCGGGCATGACCGACGCCATCGGCTTCATGGCCACCGGCGATTTTGTCTCGTTCATGAGCGGCAACACCACGCGCCTGGCGGTCTCGCTGGGTGAAGGTGAGTGGGGCATGGTGCTGCGCATTGGCGCGCTGTTGCTGGCCTTCGTGCTGGGCAACGCCCTGGGCGTGGTGATTGCCCGCTTGAGTGGCCGCCGGCCCTGGCCGCTGCTGTCGATGATCGCCATCCTGCTGGCGGTGGCCGGGCTGCTGCCGCTGGCCTGGCCATTGCCGGCGCTGGTCACGGCAGTGACGGCCATGGGCATGATCAATGCGGTGGTCGAGGAAGTGAACGGCCTGCCGATCGGCCTGACCTACGTTACCGGCGCGCTGTCGCGTTTCGGCCGTGGCCTGGGCCGGGCGTTGTTGGGCGAGCGCCGGCAAGGCTGGCGGGTGCAACTGATTCCCTGGACCGGAATGTTCGTTGGCGCCATCGCCGGTGTATTGCTGGAGCAGGCCTTCGACCTTGCCGCCCTGCTGTTCAGCGCAGGGCTTGCTGCCGCGCTGGGATTGGTCTCGTTGAAGATTCCCCGGCGCTGGCAACTGCGCTACATGCCGCGTTGAGCCTTACAGGCAAGTTGCCAGGGCCGCCATCCGGCGCAGGGCGACGCTGTCGTTTTTCTGGGCGTAGTAGCTGACAGCACTGGTTGCACCCTGGGACTGAATATCGGCGAACGATTCGGCCTCACGGGTGTAGACGGTGAAACCGCCCTGCTTGTTGGGCTCCAGGTAGCCGCTGGCGTCGACGCCGAACACCGCCTCGTCCTGCCAGCCGAACTGGATGCACTGGGCCACGCGGTCGGCGGGCTTGGCTGAGCTGAAGCTCTTGGTCGGCGCCTTGGCCCGCGCCGCCTCCATGGTCGAAGACGCACACCCGGCCAACAACGCTGCAGCAACCACCGCGATAACTACCCGCATGAAACACCCCTGTCGTAAAAAAACGCCGACTGTACCACTGTGGGAGCAGGCTTGCCCCGCGATGCGATGTGTCTGTGAGATAGCTATCGCGGGGCAAGTCGAGACGTTGGACTGCCGTTCCCACAGGCGCCTGCAACAAATCAACAAACCGAAACGCAGTTTCTGCCAGACTTTGCAGCTTCACGTATCAGGAAGATTGCATGAACGACGAACTGCTCTGGGTGCTGGGGTTGCTGTTTACCTGCGTGGCCCTGTTCATCGCCAACCGCCCGCGCATGGACGTGGTTGCCCTGCTGGTGATCGTGGCGCTGCCCCTGACCGGCATTCTCAGCGTTCAAGAAGCCCTGGCAGGCTTCAGCGACCCCAACGTGGTGTTGATCGCGGCGTTGTTTGTCATTGGCGAAGGCCTGGTGCGCACCGGCATTGCCTACCGCATTGGCGAGTGGATGGCCGACCGGGCCGGCAACAGCGAGGTGCGCCTGCTGGTGCTGTTGATGGTCTGTGTGGCCGGCCTGGGGTCGGTGATGAGTTCCACCGGGGTGGTGGCGATTTTCATTCCGGTGGTGTTGAGTATTGCCGCGCGCATGAAGGTCTCGCCCAGCCGCCTGATGATGCCGCTCAGTTTCGCCGGTTTGATCAGCGGCATGCTCAGCCTGGTGGCCACACCGCCCAACGTGGTGGTACACAGCGAACTGGTGCGCCACGGTGAGCCGGGCTTCAGCTTTTTCAGCTTCACCCCGTTCGGCCTGGTGATACTCGTGCTGGGCGTGGGCTATATGCTCCTGACCCGCCACTGGCTCAGCGGCGAAGTACGCAAGGACGGCAGCCCGCAAACGCGCCGTACCCTGCTTGACCTGGTCATCGACTACAAGTTGGCCGGCCGTGAACGGCGCCTGCGCGTGCGCCCCGGCTCACCGCTGATCGGCCACAGCCTGAGCGAACTGAAGCTGCGCACCGTGCATGGCGCCAACGTGGTCGGTATCGAGCGCCAGCACAAGTTCACCACCCGAGTGATCAGCCCCGACTCCAGCACCACCGTGCATGAAGGTGATGTGCTGCTGCTCGACCTGTTCGCCCCGCGCGACGACCTGCGCAGCCTGTGCCAGACCATGAAGCTCGAACCCCTGCACTTCAAGGCTGCCTACTTCATCGACCAGTCCCATGCCGTGGGTATGGCCGAGGTGGCAGTGGTGCCCGGCTCGCAGTTGATCGGTCAAAGTGTGCTGGATCTTAACTTCCGCAGCCGCTGGGACCTGAACGTGGTTGGTTTGCGCCGCGGCCAGACGGCCATCGAAGAACAACTGGTGGAAGAAAAACTCAAACTTGGCGACACCCTGCTGGTGATTGGCCCGTGGAAGGCGGTGCGCCAACTGCAAGCCCAGCCCAAGGACTTCCTGGTATTGAGCCTGCCCGCAGAAGTCGACAACGTGGCCCCGGCCCTGAACCAGGCACCCTATGCCTTGATCAGCCTGGGGGTGATGGTCGGCCTGATGATCAGCGGCGTGGTGCCCAATGTCATCGCCGCGCTGATCGGTTGCCTGCTGATGGGCGCCGGGCGTTGCATCGACATGAACAGCGCCTACAAAGCCATTCACTGGCAGAGCCTGGTGCTGATTGTCGGCATGCTGCCCTTTGCCCTGGCCCTGCAGAAAACCGGCGGTATCACCCTGGCGGTGAACGGACTGGTGCAGGTACTTGGCGAGGCCGGGCCCTACATGATCCTGGCCTGCCTGTTCGCCATCACCGCAATCATCGGTCTGTTCATCTCCAACACTGCCACCGCGGTGCTGATGGCGCCGGTGGCGATCAGTACCGCCGAGCAATTGGGCGCCTCGCCCTACCCCTTTGCGATGATCGTTGCCCTGGCGGCCTCGGCGGCGTTCATGACACCCGTCTCATCACCGGTGAATACCCTGGTACTGGGCCCCGGCCAGTACCGCTTTGCCGACTTCGTCAAGGTCGGGGTGCCCTTTACCGTGCTGGTGATGGTAGTCAGCGTATTCATGGTGCCATGGGTGTTTCCGCTGTGAGGGCAGCGATTTTCTGCTGTTTGAGCATTTCGGCAGCCTGGCGCCAGTCCTGCGCCCAGCCATCGAGCACCACCTTGAGGTTATCGGCGGTCATCACCTGATCGTCGTTCTCAAGCGGCAGGCCGGTGCCCTTGCGGACCACTTCGGCTACCACCGCGCGGGTCCCGCCATCAAGAAACGCGGCTTCGGTGGCGATCTCGCTGTCCAGGTCGCGGATGCCCACGGCGCTGCTCACCCCGGCGGCCACCAATGTCACCGGCAGGTATTCATAGAAATGCAGCGATTGGGTGTGGGCGCCAACCGAGGTAATCGCCGGGCGAATGATCAAGGTGTTGGGGCCCGGTTGCTCGACCAGCGTCAACACCTTGCCCAGCTCTCGCTTGAGTGCTGCATCGTAGTAGGTCGTTACTGCCGCCAGGGTCGAGGCCGGAATCCGCTCGCTGGGCTTGGGGGGCGGGTAGAACCGGCTGGGGGCGATGTAGACCTGGTTGTAGCGCTCGATATGCAAGTTGGGGCTGACCCAGCGCAACACCGAATCCCCGGAGGCCGTCTTGAGCTCGCGCAACTGATCATAGTTGCGCAAGAAGCCGGAATACTCCTTGGGCGATACCTTGTTCTGGCTGCAACCCACCATCAACAGCGACAGGCACAGTGCTGGCGCGATCATTTGTTTACGCATGGCGTGGACTCCCACTGTGTTTTTTTCCAGGCCGCGACGCGGTGCCCGAGCGCTCGACGTTCAATTGCCCGCTGGCCATGATCCAGTGCACCAGCTCCGCCAGCGGGACCTTGTAGCTGTACTCCATCCACTGACTGCTGGCGGGGCTGAAACGCTCGAAGTAATGGCTGAGGATCACGTGGGTCCCTTCACTGCACAGTTCCAGGCGCGAATCCTGGTAATTGAGCAGCGCATTGCGCCACAAATCCTGGGTGCGCAGGTCAAGGGTCAGAGACTGGCTGCAGTCGAGGCCGTCGATCGGGTGTTGTGCCGACATGAAAAATTCCCTTGTTATGGACGGCGCAAAGGATCTCTCAGGGCTTTTGCTGGCAAATGTCCGCTTTGTATCGCCATTGCAGCTTTGTTGCGCGATTGAAATAAATGACCGGCAGCGCAGAATGGTTTTAGATACGCACTTTTCAGGCCCCTCTGGACCCAAACGTGAGCAGACTGCTGATCGTCGATGACGATGTGGAAATTTGTGCCCTGCTGAAGAAGTTCTTTGTGATGCACGGCTACGAAGTCGACCTTGCCGCCAATGGCACGGCGATGTGGACGGCCATCGAACAGCAGCGCCCGGATACCATCATCCTCGACCTGATGCTGCCGGGTGAAAGCGGCCTGAACCTGTGCCAGAAACTACGCGCCAACACCGGCATCCCGATCATCATGCTCACCGCCATGGACGAGTTGAGTGACCGTATCGTCGGCCTTGAACTGGGTGCCGACGATTACGTGGGCAAACCCTTCGATGCCCGCGAACTGCTGGCGCGCCTGCGCGCGGTTCAGCGCCGCACCGGTGAGCAGTTACGCGCACAGAGCGAAGAAACCCGGCCACTGATCCGCTTCGACGACTGGCAACTGGATGTGACCCGCCGCGAGTTGCGTACGCCGCAAGGGGTGATGGTGCCGCTCTCGGCAGGCGAGTTCGACCTGCTGTTGGTATTTCTCGAACACCCGCAGCGCATCCTCAGCCGCGAGCAGTTGATCGATCTGGCACGGGGCCAGGGCCATGAAGCGTACGACCGCAGCATCGACGTGCAGGTGAGCCGCCTGCGCCGCAAGATCGAACCCGACAGCAAGCGTCCGGCACTGATCCGAACGGTGCGCAATGGCGGCTACTTGTTCGACGCCAAGGTCAGCCGCTCGTGATCCGCCTGGACCTGCGCCGCGACAGCATCAGCCGGCGCATTGCCCTGACCATCATTGCCGCCATGCTGACCTCGGTGGCATTGAATATCCTCTTTGTGCAACTGGCTGGCGTATGGGCGCGCCCGCCCTTGAGCCAGATCGGCCTGATCGAGCAAATGGCGGTGGTTACCCGGGTACTCGAGGCAGCCCCGCCGGGTCAGCGTGAGCACTTGGCCCAAGCCGCCAGCAATCCGATGCTGCATGTGCGCTGGAGCCCCCAACGTGAATCCCTGAACCTGCCCGACAGCGGTGAAACGCTGGCCCTTGAAGACTCACCGGAGCTGCAGCAACTGCTGGCCACCCGGCCGCGCCAACTGGCGGTCTACAAGCCCGACGACTGGCCCGAAGGCGACCCGGATGCACACTACAAACTGGTCCTGCAACTGGGTGACAACAGTTGGCTGGCCTTCACCCCGCCCTACCGTAGCTGGGGCCTGAGCCTGGGGATGCGCTTCACCATCATTGGCATCCTGGCGCTGATAGCCGCCTTGCTGGTGGCCTGGATCGGCACCCGCCAGCTGGCCGGCCCGCTGCAGCGCTTTGCCCGCGCCGCGCGGCGCTTTGGCAGCGACCTGCGGGCGCCGCCGATCCGCCTGGAAGGCCCCCATGAGCTGCGCCAGACAATCACCGCATTCAACACCATGCAGGCGCAGATCCAGCACTTTATTGCCGAACGCACGCAGATGTTGGCAGCAATCTCCCATGACCTGCGCGCACCGCTGACGCGCATGCGCCTGCGCGGCGAGTTCATTGAAGATGCCGAGCAACAGCGCAAGCTGTTTCGCGATGTCGATGAGATGCAGAGCATGATCAACGCCGCGTTGAACTTCTTTCGCGACGAGACCCGCCTGGAAACCGCCACCCCGTTTGATCTGGCCGAATTGCTGCAAACCCTGGTGGACGATTACGGCGACCAGCACATTGATATCCCTTTCGAGGGCCCGAAAAACCTCGTTTACCTCGGGCGCCCGCTGGCCCTGAAACGCGCAGTAACAAACTTGATAGAAAACGCCGTCAAATATGCCACCCCGCCCACCATCCGTTTGAGCAGCACCGCCCACAGCCTGTTCATCGACGTCAGCGACCAGGGCCCGGGCATCCCTGGCGCGGCGCTGGAAGAGGTGTTCGTGCCCTTCTTTCGCCTGGAAAGCTCACGCAACCGCGACACCGGTGGCGTCGGCCTGGGGCTGCCGGCGGCACGCACGGTAATCCGCGAACAAGGCGGCGAGCTGACCCTGGGCAACCAGCCGGGTGGCGGCTTGCGGGCGCGTATCGAGCTGCCACGCGACCAGTGATCAACCGCCGTCGGTGTCGATGTCGGCGTCACGGTTGGGCTTTTTCTCCGGCTCTGACTTGAAGTCCGGGCTGTAGTCGTTGTCCCGTGCGGTGCGGTCATGCCGGGGGTTGTTCGGCGCCTTGACCGGCTCGGTGGAGTCGCCCTGGGCGTCGGAAGTCTTTTGCTTGCTCATGAAAGCCTCCTTCATGGCGCTTGCCGTTGTGCAAGTCCTAAAGCTGTGAGGCCAGCGAGCACTGAGGGTTCCTGCTGGACAAGCAATGCGCGGCTTAACGCTGACTTAACGGTGGCGCGTTACGGTACAGGCTCTTCCCTTCAGAACGTTGTTTGGCTCACTTTGCGTGAGCCTTTTTTTTTGCCTGTGGGCGGTCTGAAACAAAAGTTTGAAATTCAGGTCTGATCCATTAACTTCCCTCCGCTGTGCGGATAAAGGATCCACAGTGCTGAAACACTTCGCCCGCTTTGCCGTAATCGCCACCGTGCTGTCCACGGCCGGTTGCTACTACCACGATTACGACCGCGACGATCACCGTTATGACCGCGACCACCGCTACTCCCGCGACTGGGACGATGACCGTGACCGTGACCACCGCAAGTACGACAAACGCTACCGCGACGACGACCGCTCCCGCTACTACGACAATGACCGCCGCCGCGGCCGTGACGATGATGACGACGACGATGACGATTGATCGCCAGCTGCCTGTTCACCTGACTGACAACCGTATTGCCTGAGGATTACATCATGCGTGTTTCACTTTCTGTTCTGACGTTGGGCCTTGTGCTCTCCCAAGGTGTCCTGGCTGCCGGTGACGGCACCGCTGCCATGGGTGGCGGCTTGGGTGGCGCGCTGGGTAACGTGGTTGGCCAACAGATCGGTGGCAGCACCGGCGCGGCCATTGGTGCCGGTGTTGGCGGCGCGGCCGGCAGTGCGGTGGGAGCCCGCAAGGGCAACCGCACAGAAGCGGCCATTGGCGGTGGCCTGGGATCGGCCGGTGGCTCGGTGATCGGCAACCAGGTGGGCGGCAAGACCGGCTCGACCATCGGTGCCGGCCTGGGTGGCGCCGCAGGTGGCGCCCTGGGCAACAACATCGCCGACGATGACCGCCATGACTCCGGCGGCGGTCACAAGCACAAGCATAAACACAAGCATAAGCATCGCTGATTCACATCGATCACAGCCTCGTTCCTTGGCAGCGGCTACAGATCACCCCATGTAGCCGCTGGCGACAGCCTGCGATCGGCCGTTGGCTTGTCAGCCCAACAGCGCCCGCGGCCAGCCCAGAATCTGCTTGGGGCGCGGTGGCGCATAGGTACGCACCTTCGAGGTACTGAGCTTCAAACGCACCAGCGACTCGGCCAACGCCACCGCCGCCGTCACCCCGTCAACTACCGGCACCCCGGTACGCGCCTGGATACGCTCATCCAGCCCGACCATTCCACCGCAGCCCAGGCAAATCACTTCGGCCTTGTCGACCCGCACCGCCTCCTCCGCCTCCCGCACCACCGACTCGATGGCCCGCTCCGGGTCTTCCTCCAGCTCCAGCACCGCAAGACCACTGGCCCGCACCGACGCACAGCGGCTGTCCAGTCCGGCAAGCTTGAGGCGGTCCTCGATCAGCGGCACGGTGCGATCCAGGGTGGTGACCACCGAGTAGCGATGGCCCAGCAGCATCGCCACACTGGCGGCTGCCTCGGTGATATCCACCACCGGCACGTTGAGCAGCTCCTGCAAGCCTTCGCGACCGTGCTCGCCGTACCCGGCCTGGATCACGGCGTCGTAGGGCTGGTCGTAGCTGAGCACCCGTTCCATGACGGCAATGGCCGCCAGGTAGCTTTCAAAGTTGCCTTCCACCGACTCTGCACCAAAGCGGGGCGTCAGCCCGACGATCTCGGTGCCCGGCGACGCCACGCTGCGTGCCTGCCGAGCAATGGCGTCGGTAATGGACGCGGTGGTGTTGACGTTGACTACCAGTATTCTCATGACTCGTTTCCTTGTGCGTGACGCTCAGTGGTGGGCGCTGTCGACGGCAAAATGCTCACCAGAACAGTCCACGTAATGTTTATTGCGATCGGAGATCAGGTAGTACACGCCACCGGCGATGGCCGCGCCGAACAGCCAGGAGAACGGCGTCAGGTCGCTGAAGGCCGGTACCAGGGCCAGCATCACCGCGGCGATGGCCGAGGGCACCAGGGCAGCGATGGCCTTGTAGTTGACCCCGCGGGTGTAGTGGTAGGTGCCGCTGGCGCATTCGCTGTACAGGTCCGGGACATGGACCTGGGCTTTGCGGATCAGCCAGTAGTCGACCATGATGATCCCGTACAGTGGGCCCAGCAGCGCGCCCAGCCCCGAGAGGAAGTAGACGATCACCAGCGGGCTGTTGTAGAGGTTCCAGGGCAGGATCAGTACCGCCAGGGTGGCGCTGATCATGCCGGCACGGCGAAAGTTCAGGCGGCTCGGTGCAAGGCTTGAGAGCACGAAGGCCGGGGCGACGAAGTTGGCCATGATGTTCACCGCCACGGTGACGATCAGGAACGCCAGGCAGCCCAGGACCAGGAAGGTTTTGTCGGGAATCGCGGCAATGATCTGGGTCGGGCTGTCGATCACTGTGCCATCGATGCTGAACTGCGCCCCGGACAGCACGAAGCTGATCACCGCGAACACCAGGATGTTCACCGGCAGGCCCCAGAAGTTGCCGACGCGGATGGTCTTGCGGCACGGCGAGGAACGGGCGAAGTCGCAGAAGTTGAGGATCAGCGTGCCGTAGATGGCCAGCCACAGCGCGCCGCCGGCAAACACCTGGGTCCACATCTTGACGCCGGTCAGCGGTTCACCCACCGACCAGGCCAGGTTGCCGTCGACCCGCAGGTACATCCACACCGCCAGCACCAGCACCGTAGAGAGAATCACAGGGCCGGCAAAGGACTCGTACTTGCGCACCATCTCCATGCCGAAGGTCAGGATCACCAGTTGCACGAACCAGATGGCGACGAAGCTGGCCCAGCCCAGGCTGGACAGCCCGAGAATGGCGTTATGGTCGTAACTGGCCAAGGCTGGCCAGATGGCCACCAGCAGCACCCGCAACACCACCGAGGCGAGGTACGTCTGGATACCGAACCAGGCAATGGCAATCACCGCACGGACGATAGCCGGCAACTGTGCGCCGTAAATGCCAAAGCTCATGCGGCTGATCACCGGGAACGGCACCCCGGTTTTCTGGCCCATGTAGCCGGACAGGTTCATGAAGAAGTACACCAGCGCCGCCCCCACTGCCAGGGCCGCCAGCATCTGCCAGCCCGACAGGCCGAGGGCGAACAGGCCCATGGCAAATGAATAGTTGGCGATGTTGTGCACATCGTTGGTCCACAGGGCGAAGATGCTATACCCGCCCCAGCGCCGGCCTGCGGCTTTGGTGGGAGCAAGGTCAGCGTTGTGCAGCTTCGGACTCAGGGCACTGTGCCCGGAGGCAGGTGCAGAGGCGGCAGCGTCGGACGGCAGGTACGCACTGTCCAGATGTTTGGAAGTATCCAATTGCATGTTCCCCGGGCTCCTGCTGCAGCACAGGAGTGCTACAGCACATTATTGTTGGATTTGCAGAGTTGGGACCGCTGTCGGGCGCCTTGGCGCCATGCATACAAATATTGCATACAATTTTTGTATTACGATTTTTGCGGAACAATATGTATGCCAAAAGGGGTTGAAATGGAATTCGCCGCCTACCGCTCTGAGCACATAAACAATTGATTTTTATTATTTAAAAACTTTCATAAGAGGCTGCCGAGAAGCCATTTACCTGATCGAACGGTCAAATGACCAGGTGACAAAAATGTGAATTGTCGTAACGACAACCCGTAACATGTATCCACAAGACTGCTACGCCGATACACAATCTTGAGATCGCGGGCAAGCCCACTCCTACACCCGGTGGGAGGGGCGGTGCGACGCCTCGACTTGCCCCGCGATGGCGCACAATTTCACGCTGCAACTTTTTGTCTAGGCACATTTACGGCATGCTGGGGCGGTCAAGGAATATCGGAGCTGGTAATGACGGAAAAACACCCCGCATCGACCGTAGAGCGTGTCTACCTGGGGGTCCACGAGGCGATCCGCAAGCGCACCCTGCGCCCCGGCATGAAACTGGGCGAGTCGTCGCTTGCGGAGCTTTTCAAGGTCAGCCGCACTTCGGTGCGCGCGGCGCTCAAGCAACTCGAAGGCGACGGCCTGGTCTCCACCGAACTGAACAAGGGCGCATGGGTGTCACTGCCCAGCGACGATGACATTCGTTCGGTGTTCGAAACCCGGCGCCTGATTGAGATCGGCATCGTCACCGAGCTGTGCCGGCGCGCCGACAAGAGCGTGCTGCACCCCCTGCGCCTGCATGTAGCCGCAGAGGAAGCCGCCGCCGATGCAGGCGACCATGCCCGCTACGTCAACCTGTTGGGTGAGTTCCACCTGCGCCTGGCCGAGGTGCTGGACAACCCGGTGTTGCTGGACTGGTTCCGCAAGCTGATCGAACGCGGCTCGCTGTACGCCTCGACACTGGACGACGAACGCCACGAAGCCTGCCGTGGCAACGAGCACCTGCGCCTGATCGAGTTCCTCGAAGCGGGCGACCAGTCGGCGGCCATCGAGCTGGTGTGTACGCACCTGCGGGGCATCGAAGAAGCCATACTCAAGGCCACCCAAACCTTGAAGGCCGACTACCACCCGCTCAAGCACCTGCTGGGTGGCTGAAACCCGCCATTCACGACCCAACTGATATCGATCCCGATATTTAATTGGTAAATGCATCAGGGCTTTTTATAGGGTGGGAGGGCCCCCATAGAGGTCCTGAAATGTTTGATCGTGTTTTCATCAATGCCGTCGCCGCCGACGGCAGCCCCCTCTCCCTGGCCGTCACCGATGGCCGTATCGCTCGCCTCGACGCAAACCCTGGCCCCCTTGAAGGTGTAGAGCGCATCGACCTTGGCGGACACCTGGTGCTGCCCGGCTTTGTCGACGGCCATATCCACCTGGATAAAAGCTTTGTCGGCGACCGCTGGCACCCGCACCAACCCGTTGGCAGCCTGCGTGAACGTCTGGCCGTGGAAAAGCGCGAACTGGCCCTGGCGCCGCCGATTGTCGAACGCGCCGATGCCCTGATCCGCCAGGCGGTGTCGTTCGGCACCGTGGCGATGCGCTGCCATGTGGATGTCGATGCCTCCACAGGCCTGAGCAATCTGCATGCGGTGATGCACGCTCGGGAACAGTGGCGCGGCATCGTCGACATCGAGCTGGTGGCCTTCCCCCAGGCCGGGGTGATGTCGTGCCCGGGTACCGCCGACGTGCTTGAAGCGGCCATCACCGACGGCGCCGAAGTCATTGGCGGTATCGACCCCACCACGCTGGACGGTGACGCCGAGGGTCAATTGGACGTGGTGTTCGGGATTGCCGAACGCCGTGGCGTGAAGGTCGATATCCACCTGCATGAGCCTGGCCTGCAGGGCATCGAGCAATTGCAGCGCATCGCCGCACGCACCTGCGCAGTCGGCTTGCAGGGGCGCGTGAGCGTCAGCCATGCCTACGCCCTGGGTCAGGTGGAGCTGGACGTCGTGCAGCGCACGGCGGCAACGCTGGCCCAGGCCGGCATCTCGATCATGACCAACGCCCCGGGCGACCACCCCTTCCCGCCTGTACTGCAACTGCGTAATGCCGGGGTGAACGTGTTCACCGGCAACGACAACATCCAGGACGCCTGGTGGCCCTACGGCAACGCCGACATGCTCCAGCGCGCGATGCTCATCGGCTATCGCTCCGGCTTCTACAGCGACGAAGACCTGAATGTGGCACTGGCGATGGCCACTACCGCCAGCGCCACGGTCATGGACAAGCGCGACTACGGGCTGAAGGTCGGCAACGAGGCGACCTTCGTCATTATCAAGGCACCGAATGCAGCTGCAGCGGTTGCCGCCGCCCCCTCCGAGCGACGCCTGGTGCGCCGTGGTCAACTGTGCCCGGCGCCGGTCGGACTGCAGTTCGAGGTGCAACCGGCGCAGGCAATGGGTTCAGGTACCTGACTTCAGCCGACTGAATGCTCGGGTCAGCGCCCGGTTGAACGCCTTGCTGTTGTCGTTCTTGCTGTACAGCCGCGCCCGTACTTCGGCAGGCGGATAAGTGGCGGGCGCACTGCGGATCGCCGGGTCCACCAAGGCATCGGCGGCCGTAATGGCATTGGCGTACTGGATGTTGTCGGTGATCGGGGCGATCACCTCCGGGCGCATCAAGTAGTCCATCAAGGCCAGGGCCGCTTCAGGGTGCGGCGCGTCCTTGGGGATCACCAGCGCATCGAGCCAGATCAGTGTGCCTTCACGGGGAATGCTGAAGTTCAAGGTGACGGCCTTGCTGGCCTGTTGCGCCTGCTGCTGGGCAATGGCGACGTTGCCGTTCCAGGACATCGCCAAGCAGGTTTCGCCGTTGGCCAGGTCATTGATGTTGCGGTCGTTGTCAAAGTAGCGGATGTACGGGCGCACCTTCTGCAACAGGGCCTCGGCCTGCTGCAGGTCTTCAATGCGCTGCCGGTTGATGTCCAGGCCCAGGTAGCGCATGGCGGCAGCGAACACCTCGTTGGGGTCGTTGAGCAGACTTACCCCGCAACTGGCAAACTTCGACACCACCTCGGGCTCGAACAGCATCGCCCAGCTGTCGGTGGGTGCCGATGGCAGCCTGGCCTCCACGGCCTGCTGCTGGTAGCCCACGCCCGTGGTGCCCCAGGCGTAGGTGCCGGCATAACGGTTGCCGGGGTCGAACACCGCCATGTGCTGGCGGAACTCCTCGCCGACTCCGGCCAGGTGCGGCAACCGGGTCTTGTCCAGCGGCTGCAAAGCGCCGCTGCTGATCGCCCGCGACAAGTGCTGGCCGGCCGTCAGCACCAGGTCGTAGCCACTGCGGCCGGTGAGCAACTTGGTCTCTACGGTTTCCAGCGAATCGAAGTGATCGGCCACCACGCGGATGCCGGTGCTTTTTTCAAAGTTGGCCAGGGTGTCCGGGGCCAGGTACTCGCCCCAGATATACAGGTTGACCGTCGCTTGCCGGTTGTCGGCGGCCTGCGCCTGCGCACTGCATGCCAGCGCGAGGGCCAGACCACAGGCGCGCAGGTTCATGAGGCTTTTGCTCCTGAATATTGAGGCATGGTGATGCAGGCGACATTGCCACCGCCCAGGAGAATCTCGCGGGAATTTTCAATGCCGATGATGCGGTGGCCGGGGAACAGTTCAGCCAGTGTGGCCTGGGCGATGGTGTCGTTGCGATCGCCAAACAACGGCAGGACGATGGCCGAATTGCCGGCATAGTAGTTGATGTACGAGGCGCAGATTTTCGTACCGGCCTGGCGCAGGTGAGTGCCGTCGACCTGATCAAGCCCGGCCGCTTCCTCGGCCGTCCACTCCAGCACATCGGGCTGTGGCAGCTTGTGTACCTTGAGGGTGCGACCGCGGCTGTCGCGGGTGCTGCGCAGGATGTCGTAGGCCTCCTGGTAGATTTCCCACTGCGGGTCGTCGCGGTTGTCGGTCCATTGCAGCACCACTTCGCCGGGGCGCACGAAGCAGGCCAGGTCGTCGATGTGGCCATCGGTCTCGTCGAACTTGCAACCGCGTGGTAGCCAGATCACCTGCTCGGCGCCCAGGTAGTCCTGCAGGCGGCGGGTCACTTCCTCCTTGCCCAGGTGCGCGTTGCGGTTGCGGTTGAGCAGGCATTGTTCGGTGGTCAGCACGCTGCCCTGGCCGTCGCTCTGGATACCGCCCATCTCGGCGATCAGGGGCGCGCGGTAGCGGTCGAGGTGTTCGATTTCGAGGATCTTCTGGGCGATCTGGTCATCCTTGTCCCAGGGGTAGTACAAGCCGCCGTCGAGCCCGCCGTAGGCGTTGAACTCAAAATCGACACCGCGCACTTCGCCACTGGCATCGTTGACCACGAAGCAGGCGCCGCTGTCACGGAACCAGGTGTCGTTGCAAGTCATCTCCACCACCCGCACCTGAGGCGGCAGCAATCGCCGGGCGTTGGCGTACTGGGCCGCCGAGGCACACACGGTGACCGGCTCGCTGGAGGCAATGGCCGTGACGATCTCGACCCAGACCTTTTGCGCAGGCTTGGCGCCGTTGCGCCATACATCCGGACGTTCCGGCCAGCCGAGCCAGCAGCCGGCCTTGTGCTCGAATTCGCCGGGCAAGCGGAAACCATCGGCCTTGGGGGTAGTGGTGAGGGAACGAGCCATGAGCGACCTCTGTGTCGGGTGGGAGTAGCTGCACGCTACGCCGGCGCCGCCCGGGCTTCCAACGATGAAAACTTGCGGATTGATGAATTGAATTCAGGGGTCGGCTATTTGAGTGGTGAACCATTCGATGAAGTCGGCCACCGCCCCGCGCTCCAGGCGCAGGCGTTCGCACACCAGCGCATATTGGCCCTGGGCCGTGACACTGGCAGTGAACGGGCGCACCAGGCGGCCGCTGACCAGTTCGGCCTGGCAAGTCAGGTTATCGCCCATGGCCATGCCCTGCCCCAGCGCCGCGGCCTCCTGTGCCAGTGCTGCGTGGGGGAAATACAGCTGGCGTCCGGGTTGGGCGTCTTCGGCATGGGTGGCGAGCCAGGTAGTCCAGGTCTTGCCGTCCTGATCGTCATGCAGCAGGCAGTGACGCACCAGGTCGCGCGGACGCTTCAGCCCGCCGAGGTTGAAAAGCCCCGGGCTGCACACCGGGAAAAACTGCAGCAACGGCAAGGGTCGGACGAAGTGAGTGCTGGCATCCAGCGCACTGGTGCCATACGTAATGGCGATATCGATATTGGCAGCGGGAGCGCCGGCATCAATGGGCTGCTCGTGCAGGTGCAGGGTGATGTGCGGGTAGCGGTTGCTGAAATCGGCCAGCCGCGCCACCAGCCACTTTTGCGCAAGCTCGGTGGTGACCGCCAGGCGCAGCACGGCCTGGGACGCTGGGTCACGTAGTTCGTCGCACGCCTTGCCGATCAACTCGAACGCCTGCTGCACCTGCTGCAACAGTCGCCCCGCCTCGGCACTCAAGCGCACCTGACGGCCCTGGCGCACGAACAGCTCGACGCCCAGTTGTTCTTCAAGCTGGCGAATCTGATGGCTCACGGCACTGTCGGTGACACACAGCTCGGCGGCGGCACGCCCGAAATGACCGTGGCGGGCAGCACACTCGAACGTTCGCAGGGCAGTCAGTGATGGCAATCGACGCATGGGCAGGCTCCGGGATCGGCAGGCAGCATAGCGCAAGCCAATGGTCTAAAGCAGGCGCCCCAATGCTGGCAAAGTACTACCTGCTCCGCTAGCATGCCGCTGAATTGCCCGCCGGGGCCGCATGGAGAGCGTTACACGTGCTGTTGAGCATCCCGACCCTGATGCTGGTTGCCACTTTCATCTTTGCCTTGATGGGTGTACTGACCTTGCATGCCTGGCGCCACGGTGCACGCGAATGCACCCTGGGCTACCTGGGCCTGATGCTGTTGCTCGCAGCCCTTGGCGCGATCCTGCTGAGCCTGCGCGGCATGGGGCTGGATTTCATCGCCCTGGTGCTGGGCAACATCGTCCTGTTGCTGAGCGCCGCCTTCAACTGGACGGCCATGCGCGTGTTTGGCGGGCGCCCCGCGCATGTACCCGGAATCGTGGCCGGAGCGTTGCTCTGGATAGCCTGGAGCACTACCCCAGGCTTCTTTGACGAACTGACCCAACGGGTAATGCTGTATTCGCTGATGGTGGGCGGCTACAGCGCTCTGACGGTGTTCGAGTTGTGGCGCAACCGCAAGCGTATGGAAGTCTCCTACCTGCCCGCCTTGCTGCTGACGTTGATGCACACCAGTTTCTATGGCGTGCGAGCATTCTATGACCCGGGCATTTCCCTGGAGCATGCCATTTCTGGTGCTGGCACCACGGCAACTTTTTTCGCCTTCATGCTGTTCGAGTCCATGCTGTATGCCATCGGCATTGCCTATGTGACGCTGGCGATGGTGCGTGAGCGCACCGAGCTCAAGCTCAAGGCGGCGGCCTTCTCCGACCCGCTGACCGGTATCGGCAACCGTCGTGCGTTTCTGGCCCACGGCGCGCAATTGTTGGCCGATTGCACTCGCCGAGGTGAGCCGGTGGCGCTGCTTTTGTGCGATCTGGATCATTTCAAGCGGCTCAACGACAACTATGGGCACCAGACGGGCGACCAGGCGTTGATTGCCTTCAGCCGGGTGACCAGCCAGTGCATTCGTCGAGGTGATGTGTTCGGCCGTATTGGTGGCGAGGAGTTTGCCTGTTTGCTGGCCAACACCGATGAATCGGAAGCGTTGCGGGTGGCGCAGCGTATCTGCAGCCACTTTCATGCATTGCCGTTGCTGGAGCCAGGGTTGTTGAGTGTGAGTATCGGTATTGTCGGCAGTAGCGGCGGCCATGACCTGGCGCGGTTGCTGTCGATGGCCGACAGTGCGTTGTACCGGGCCAAGGATGAGGGGCGTAATCGGGTGGAGTTGTATGGTGAGGGTGGGCTTATGCCGCAGTGAGCTTGCCAAATGGGTGTCGTCAGAACTACTGCTCGCAGGGCAAGCCCGCGACTACCGGTTCGGCGCAGGCCCAAGAGCGGGCTTGCCCGGCGGTCGAAGGTTCAGCGGTACCGGCCTCATCGCGGGGCATCCCCACCCCTGCCGTTGGTATCCCGCGTCAGCCAGTCCAGCAACCACAAGCCGGCAGGCCCCGGCGGGGTCAATCGCGACCACGCCGCGTCCACGGCAATAGGTCGCGGCCAACCAGCCAGGGGCAATTCCACCAACTGCCCATGTCCATACTGCTGCACCAGCCCATGAGGCAGTTCGGCCCAGCCAAAACCCTCCTCGGTCATCTCCAGCAGCAACAGGTAATCCGGCGCCGACCACACCCGCCCCTGGGGCTTGTTCTCGCTGTCGGCCCAGGTGTTGAGGTACAGCTGGCGGTGGCTGGCAAGGTTGGCCTGGGTCAGGTTCTCAAGCCTCGCCAGCGGATGCTCGCGCGCAACGAAAATTCCCATCTGGGCATGCCCCGGCAAACGCCGCACGGCAATGTCCGGCGGATACTTCGATTGCGCCGCCAGCAACCCCACATGTGCCCGGCCGCTTTGCAGCAAGCTCAACACATCCCCCGCCTCGGCGATCATGCATTCGAGTTCGATGTCTTGATAACGCTGCTCGAACTGGCGCATCACGTGGTTGTCCGGGCTCAGTTGATACATGTCGGACAGCACGAGCGTCAGCCGCGGCTCGACGTTGTCGGCCAGGCGGATGCTCAGCTCGTCCAGCCGCTCGCTGGCGGCGAGGATTTCCTGCACATGCCCCAACACCTTGCGCCCTGCCTCGGTCAGCACCGGGTGGCGGGCCTGGCGATCAAACAGGCTGACGCCAAGATCGGCCTCAAGGTTGGCAATGGCGGCGCTGACGGTGGATTGGCTCTTGCGCAATTTGCGCGCTGCCGCCGAAAAGGACCCCAGGGCAACCGCTTCGACGAAGGCCTGCAACGCTTCAGGTGAGTAACGCATGGCTGTATCGCTTTTATCGATGGAATCCATTTTTAACATACGCAAAAAAGCGATGACAATCACCCCATCGAAATCAACCGTTCAGGTGCTGTCATGATTGCCTCCCATAAATCCTTTGCCGAGCGAATTGTTCATGCCGTGGGCTTCGAGGCCATTGCCGTGCTGATCTGTGCGCCTATCGGCAGCTGGTTGCTGAACCGCTCGATGCTGGAGGTCGGTACGCTGGCGGTAGTGCTCTCGACCGTGGCGATGCTCTGGAACATGCTTTACAACGCAGTGTTCGACCGTTTCTGGCCTGCTGACCGGGTGACCCGTACCGTCAAGGTCCGGGCCCTGCATGCCAGCGGTTTCGAGGTCGGCTTCGTGGTGATCGGCGTGCCGATTGCGGCGCTGATGCTCAATCTGTCGCTGTTGCAGGCGTTCACGCTGGAGATCGGCTTTTTCGTCTTCATGCTGCCCTACACCATGGCCTACAACTGGGCCTACGACCTGCTGCGCCAACGCCTGGTCAAAACCCGGACCGGAGTCCTGCAGGCGCAGTGAGCGGTTTGGCCGGTGGGCGCCTTTTGGTTTAGCCTGTTTAGCACACAGCTAAATGATGGCAGCCGGCGCCCATGAATATTCACGACATCCGCAAGACCAACCTGCTCCGGCTGATCGGCGTCCAGCGCAAGGCGACCTGCGCCGGACGTTGGGGCATCAGCCCGGCGCACTTGAGCCAGATTCTCTCGCAAAAAACCGAAAAGAACCTCGGTGACGAGGTGGCACGACGCATCGAGGCCGCCGAGGGCCTGGCGCCTGGCTGGATGGATGTGCTGCAGGACCAGGTGCCCACGCAGCCAGCCATCCCGATGCCACCTTCGCCAGGCTTTATCACCATCTCCCACCTCGACATTTGCGGCTCCATGGGCAGCGGTAATACACCACCCAGCCACATCGAGGTGATCCGCGACCTCACCGTGCACCAGGACTGGCTGCGCAGCCAGGGCATCAGCTATTCAAGCCTGGCCAACCTGGCAATCATCAGCGGCGAAGGCGACAGCATGGCTGGCACCTTCAACGACGGTGATGCACTGCTGGTGGACCGTGGCATCGATGAGGTGCGCACCGATGCCGTTTACGTCTTCAGCCTCGAAGGCGACTTGTTCGTCAAGCGCCTGCAGCGCCTGACGGGCGGCGGTTTGCGGATGATTTCCGATAACCCCCTGTACCCACCGCTGATGATCGAAGGCGCCGCCCTGGAGAAGCTGCATATCCAGGCACGGGTGCTGCTGGTGTGGAACGCGCGTCGCTTGTAAAACCCGATAGGGGTTGGATACGTGAAATTTATCTGGTAGTTTTTCATGAAAATATACCAATAAAAATTCACGAGACCCGCCATGTTCAAGCAATCCGCCCAGCATGTCGCCAGCTACTACGCCCGCACCTTCCCCACTGCCATCCCGCTGCGCGCCACCCTGCACGAGTCCCTCGACACCGAGGTGCTGGTGATCGGCGCCGGTTTCAGCGGCCTGCACACGGCGCTGCGCCTGGCCCTGGCCGGCAAGCGGGTGACGGTACTGGAAGCCAGCCGGGTAGCCTGGGCGGCATCGGGGCGTAATGGCGGGCAGGCATTGCTGGGCTGGTCGTGCGACATGCCGCCACTGGAAAAAGCCCTGGGCCATGAGCGTGCCCGCCGCCTGTGGGACAGCATGTGCTGGGCCGCCGGTGAAATGCGCGCCCTGCCCCAGCGCCACGGCTTTGATATCGACTACCGTCCCGGCAGCCTGTGGACCGCCGTACTGCCACGCCGGGTCGGGATGCTGCGTGAAGCCCAGCGCGAGGCCGTAGACAAGTGGGGTTACGACAAGCTACGCCTGATCGAGCGCGGCGAGTTACCCGACTGGATCGACAGCCCCCGCTACCAGGCCGCGCTGTATGACCCTGAGGGCGCCCATCTCAACCCGCTGAAACTGGCCCAGGGCCTGGCTGCTGCCATCGAGGCCGCCGGCGGGCGCCTGTACGAACAGACCCGGGTACTGGACTACCGCGAAACCGCAAAAGGCTATGTGGCCCGCACCGAACACGGCGAGGTGCGCAGCGACGTGCTGGTGCTGGCTTGCAACGCCTACATCGACGGCCTGGACCGGCAACTGTCGCGCCGCCTGCTACCGGTGGGCTCATACCAGGTGGCCACTGCACCCCTTGATCCGCAACTGGCCCACTCGTTGCTGCCGCGCAACAGCTGTGTGATCGACAACCAGTTCGTACCCGACTACTTTCGCCTGACCCCCGACCACCGACTGCTGTTTGGCGGCGGCTGCACCTACCTGGGCGGCATTCCACGAGATGTGGCCGCCGCTACCCGCCCGGTGCTGGAGCGCGCCTTCCCGCAACTGCGTGGCGTGGCCATCGAACACGCCTGGGGCGGGCACATCGACTGCAGCCTGCGGCGTACCCCGGATATCGGCCACAGTGGCCAACGCTACTGGTTGCAGGGCTTTTCCGGGCATGGCGTACTGCCGACCCTGGCCGGCGCCCGCGCCGTCAGCGATGCCATTCTCGGCGACACCGACTTGCTGGCGTTGTACCAGGCCATCGACAACGGCCGCTTCCCCGGCGGCGACGTGCTCGCCGCCCCGCTGGAAGCGGCAGCCAAGGCCTGGTACCGCCTGCGCGACAACCTTTGAGAGGACAGCACCATGGACATGCAGGATGAAATCGAAGGCCTGGCGATCCTGATCCGTGACCTGCGCAAGCACCGCAACCTGACCCTGGGCGAGCTGGCCCAGCGTATCGACCGCTCGGTGGGCTTTCTGTCCCAGGTCGAACGCGGCCTGTCGCGCCCCACCGTGGCCGACCTGACTGCCATCAGCGAAACCCTGGATGTGCCCACCACCTACTTCTACAACCTGAGCAAACCTCGGGAGCTGGACTGGGTCACCCGCCCCGGTGAGCGCCGCACCTTGTACTACGCCGGCGGCATTACCGACGTGCTGGTCTCGCCCAAGCTCACTGGCGGCTTCTCCATGCTCGAAAGCCACCTGGCGCCGGGTGCCAGCAGCGGTGAGGGCCACCTGGACGACAGCTCCGAGCAAGGCGGCTTCGTCCTCGAAGGGCAATTGAGCCTGTGGCTCGACGACAGCGAGGCACCCGTGACCCTGAACCCCAACGACAGCTTCCAGCTACCGCCACACAGCCAGTTCCGCTACGCCAACCTGACCGACCAACCGACCCGGGTACTCTGGGTATTTCGTTGAACAACGCTGCAGGATCGCAATCGATGACAACAACAAAAAGCTTTCCCGATCTGCTCACTGAAGTCCGTGAATTTCGCGCCCGATTCCCCGAGGTGCGCTATGTCGACCTGATCAGCCTGGACATTCCCGGGCATTTTTATGGCAAGCGCTACCCCATCGACATGCTCGAGAAAGTCGCCGCCGGCAGCCCCCTGAAACTGCCACAGAACTGCGTGCTGCTGGGCGTTCAGGGCGGGCTGTTCCCGATTGGCGACTACTGTTTCAACGACGGCGACCCCGATGCGCCGCGCCGCCTGATCCCTGGCACCCTCAAGCCGGTGCGCTGGGAAAACCAGCCCCTGGGGCAGATGCTGATCAGTTCCGATGGCACCCCCGCGCCCATCGAGTTCGAGCCCCGGGAAGTACTCGCCCGGGTGCTGCAGCGCCTTGAGCAGCGCGGCATTCGCCCAGTGGTAGCGTTCGAGCTCGAGTTCTACCTGTTCGACCGCAGCCTCAAGGACGGCCTGCCGCAGTTCCCTCGCGACCCGTTCAGCGATGACGCCGACGATCAACCGAACATGCATATCGAGCGCCTGTCGCGCTATTCCGACGTACTGCGCGAGATGGTCGAGGCAGCCAATGAGCAAGGCGTGGACGCCAACGTGATTACCGCAGAGCTTGGCCCTGGCCAGTTCGAGATCAACTTCGGTCATTGCGACGACGGTCTTCGTGCCGCCGACTGGGCGGCCCTGTTCTGCCGCAGCACCCGTGGCGTGGCGCTCAAGCACGGCATGCGTGCAAGCTTCATGAGCAAACCTTACCTGCAGGCTCCGGGCAGCGGCATGCACGTGCATGTCAGCCTGTACGACCGGGATGGCAACAACCTGCTGGCCGCCAATGACCAACAACCCTTGCGCCATGCCGTGGCGGGCTGCCTGGAACTGCTGCCGCACTGCATGCCGATCTTCGCCGCCAACCACAACGCCATGCGCCGCTACGGTGCCATGGTCAACGCTGCCAGCCGCGCCAGCTGGGGTTACGAAGACCGTGATGCGTGCATCCGCATTCCCGAGTCCGACCCGCGCAACCTGCGTATCGAGCATCGCCTGGCCGGCGCCGACGCCAATCCGTACCTGGTCCTGGCAGCCATCCTGTGTGGCATGGAGCACGGGCTGGACGCCGGCCGTGAGCCGATTGCCCCGCTCAATGAAGACCGCGCCAGTGGCATCGACTTCCCCAAGGACATGCTCACCGCCGTCAGCGCCATGCGCCAGCATCCGGCGGTCAATGAAGGCTTGGGCAGCGAGTTCGTGATGGTGTATTGCGAGAACAAGCGCCAGGACCACCTGGCCTTTTTGCATGACATCAGTGCGCGGGAGTATCGGTGGTTTCTTTGAAGACCCTGCCGCTTTCGTAGCCGCTGCCGCCAGGCCGCGATCGACCGCAAAGCGGTCCTAGACGGTAGATGGCGACTGCTACGCAGTCGATCGCAGCCTGGCGGCAGCGGCTACGTGGTGGTACGGATACCTATCACGGCTAAATTAATTTAGCTTTATGCATTGACGCATATTTAGCTTGAAGCTAGTTTTATGCCTGAGCGCGACGCATTCTGTCGCGCATTCAGGAGTAAAAACCATGTCCGTAAACATCAACACCCTCACCATCACCCTCCCCGTTCCCAAATCCGTCACCGATCCCGTCGCCCTGGAGCTCACCGGCGTCCAGGCCCTGGAACGCTACCCGGCAGTACTCGCCACCCTCGCCGACGGTTCGGTACGCTTCACTGCGCCCACCAAAGGCGCCTCCAGCAAAAGCACTCACCGTACCCGCTGCGAATGGAAAGAACCGCTCTACTGGCCCCTCGACAGTGCCGACCTGCACCGCAACCATCAGGTCATGACCCTGACCCGGGTCAACCACGCACAAAAGGTGGTGATCTCGCAGTTGCACGTCAAAAACGACGACAGCCCCGCGCTCAAGGTGTTCTGGAACAAGGGCAATATCAGCTACGGCTTTCGCCAAAGCTTCAACCAGGCGGCGCCCGCCAGCATCACGCTATTGAACAACGTGCCTTTGGGGGCAGCTTTTACGGTGACGCTGGAACTGACCGGAAAAGGTGCCCTGACCCTCACGGCCCGGTGCAATGGGCTGAGCGCCAGCACCGGCGTGCTGCAAATGGACAGCAGCTGGAATGCGCGCACCTTCAACTTCCATGGCGGGGTCTACAACCAGGTCGACTACACCAGCTCGACCGCCTCCGACGACGCCTCGGTGTGCATCCTCAGCACCCTGCAACTACGCCACGTCTAAGGCCCGCCGCGTTCACGCGCTGACGTTGAAGCACAGGCACACGCGGGTGCCTTCCTGTTCGCGGCTGTCGAGCTGAACCTCTCCGCCGAACCGCTCCATGATCTGCCGGACCATGATCAGGCCGATGCCCAGCCCGCCTTGCTTGGTGGTATAGAACGACTTGAAGGCCGCCATTTCCTGCTGTCGTGTCATGCCTTTGCCGGTGTCGTTGATGAACAGATAAACCGTGTGCCCGTCGGCAGACAGGGAGGTCGCCATGTGCAAGCGGCCGCCTTCGGGCATCGCCTCGATGGCATTGGCGATAATGCTGTTCAGCACCTGCGCCAGCAGCAACGGGTGGCTGACTACCAGGGGCACGGGCACAAGATCAAAGCTCGGCTGGATTCTCGACCGCTCGATTTGCTGTTCAAAACCCTTCAATGTGCCTCGCACCGCATCGATCAGCTCGACCTGCTCTGATTCGCCGCGCAGCGGTCGCAGACACAGCAACAGGTCCCGTACCCAGATCGACATGCGGTCGACCTGGCTGACGATGTCGTCGATGTACTTGCCCGCCGGCTGCCCTGGCAGACCCTGGGCAAGTTCGGCACTGGTGCGGATGCTCGCCAGTGGGTTGCGCATACTGTGTGCCACGGCGGTCGACATCTCGACCAGCCCGCCGTAGGTCTTGTTGGCCACCAGTTGGTCTTGCTGCGAGGCCAACAGTTTGGAAGCGCGCCAGACAATCCAGAACAACCCTACGTAAATGGCCAGGCCGCCAAGCGCGGTGGCCATCCAGATCAGACGAAAGCCGCGGTTGACCCGCTCGATCAGGTCCACCGGCTCTTTATAGATCTCGACCATGGCCAACACATTGCCTTGCTCATCGTGGAGCGGAATGTAGTTTTCGATGAAGAACGCCCGGGGTGGTTGCATGAACTGCTGGTCAAGCCGTTGCTGCTGGACCTCGTTGTATTTGGCCGACACCTGGCCCCGGGTCGTGAATGCCGCCTCAAGGGCCGGATCATCAATGATCTTGCGCCCTATCAACGCAGGATTGGTCGACCACACCACCACCCGCCGGGGCGAGTAAATGGTGGCCAGCAGCGAATCGGGAAGGTGGGCAAGGTGATCGAGGAACTCCGAGCGCGCCCGTGCCCGGTTACTCAGGGTTTGCTCGTTCAACATGGCATACATCGGCGACACCAGGATGGCGCCCATCTGCATGCCGGTCAGATCGTGATGGCGAATTTCGCCGACGGCCACCGCCTGGATAAACTGGGCCGACAGCAACGCATCGCGCTCCAGGCTTTCGTTCATCAAGAAGCGCGTCGACAGTGAGCCCAGGCCAATAGCCACGGCGCCAATGATGATAAAACTGATCACCGAGAACCAGCGCAGCAGGTTGAACTGCCCCAGGGCTGTAGTGGGCGTGAATGCTCGAAACGGCAGGTGCTTGAACCAGGATGACGCTGCATTCATGGAATCGGCTCGCCAACTGTAACGGCAATGATCGTGCGTTGTGGCTGACGTTGGCCAAGCCCGTACCCACCTTTTTCCTACACTCTAGCTGGACATCATTTGGCCTGCATCGAACCCGGAAAAGAAACCGCGCGCGCTCTATTTTGCCCCTGTCGCCATTGCCGAAGGTATGCTGTCGAGCGCACACTTTTGCCCTTCGCATTGCCCACCAGGAGGTTCGTCACATGAGCAAGGCACCCTATGCTCCCCCCAAGGTCTGGCGACACGAGGCGCCCAATGGCGGCGAATTCGCCAACATCAACCGCCCCGTCGCAGGCCCCACCCACGACAAGGCCCTGCCGATGGGCAAGCATCCGTTGCAGCTGTATTCGATGGCGACCCCCAATGGCGTGAAGGTCACCATCCTGCTCGAAGAGCTGCTGGCACTGGGGCACACCGCGGCCGACTACGATGCCTGGCTGATTCGTATCGGCGAGGGCGACCAGTTTTCCAGCGGCTTTGTTGCCGTCAACCCGAACTCGAAGATCCCCGCCCTGCTGGACCGCAGTGAAAACCCGCCCATCCGCGTATTTGAGTCCGGCTCGATCCTGCTTTACCTGGCAGAGAAGTTCGGCAGCTTCCTGCCCAAGGACCTGGCCGGGCGCACCGAAACCCTGAACTGGCTGTTCTGGCAAATGGGCGCCGCTCCTTATCTGGGCGGTGGTTTCGGGCATTTCTATGCCTACGCCCCGGAAAAATTCGAATACCCGATCAACCGCTTCACCATGGAAGCCAAGCGCCAGTTGGACGTGCTCGACCGCCGCCTGGCCGAAAGCCCCTACCTTGCCGGCGACAGCTACACCATTGCCGATATTGCCGTGTGGGCCTGGTATGGCCAACTGGCGCTGGGCAACGTGTACTCGGCAGCCGAGTTCTTGAGCGTGCATGAATACACCCATGTCCAACGCTGGGCACAGGAGATCGCCAAACGACCTGCGGTTGTCCGTGGCTTGCGCGTCAACCGAACCTGGGGAGACGAAGCCAGCCAGGTGCCAGAGCGGCATCACGCAGCAGACCTGGACTAGCCCCTTGGCATCGGAGAACACCACTCGGCAGCAGGTCGTCAGGCTCATTCGCCATGGCGAAAGCGCGGCCAACATCGGAGCGGCCACTGACGACCCTGCGCTCATTCCCTTGACCGAACAGGGCGTGGAGCAAGCCCGGCGCGTTGCCCAGACATTCCTGAAGGCCCCCGGGCTGATCGTGACGTCGCCCTTCATCAGGGCGCATTGCACGGCGCAAGCCACCGCGGGCCTGTTTCCCGAGACGGCAGTCCAGGTGTGGCCGATTCACGAGTTCACCTACCTGGAGCCCAGCCGCTGCGCAAACACCACGGCCCAGGAGCGCCGTGCCTGGGTGCAAGCGTATTGGCGCACAGCCGACCCCGTCTACCGCGATGGCCCCGGCGCAGAAACGTTCAGGGAGTTCACCCAGCGTGCCCGGGATTTTCTTGATGCACTGGGAAGCTGCCCCCGCGACGTCGCCGTGTTTTCCCATGGACAGTTCATCAATGCCGTTGCCTGGTTGCTTGAGGGCAAGGCTGAATCTGTTGCGCAGGGGTGCATGCTCGACTATCGGGCGTATGAATTGTCGAACCCTGTGGCCAATTGCTCGGGTTACCAGATCCACAGGACAACAAACGGCAGCGACTGGCAGCTTGGAAGGCAACGCGAGCGTTTGGCTGCCTGCTAGGCTATCCCTTACTTCAGGAGGACCAGGCCATGTCTACCAACAACCTCATCCCTTCGATTATCTTCAAGCTCAACGAGAATCAGCTCGCCATCGCCGAAGCGGTCGAGGAACTCTCCAACCGGATCGAACAGCTACACGGCCCTGCCGATGGCTCGATCAAAATACGCAACGCCTTGGCCAAGCTGGACGACAACCTGGAGTTCATCACCCGTGGCGTTGCAAAATTGATGAATGATTGAGGCCTGGAAAGCCTGGAGGACTGCCCATGGTTTCAGACAAACGCACCCTATCGCTGCTCTCCCGACTTGCAGATGCCCAACTGGCCCTGGCCACCAGCATGAGGGGCGTATCCCCGAGCACTGAAGGCTATCCGGGGCCTGCACTGCTGCATATCGCCGAAGCCATGGAGAACATCGAAGCCGCGCTGGTCGAGATCAAAGCGTCGACCGACGCGATGCATTCGCCTGCGGTGAAAAGCAACCTACACTGAACGTGCTGGGCTTTTCCCCTTTTTCCGCCCGGCATCAGCCCGCTTCGGCGGGCTTTTTGTTGTGCTGCTTGTTGGCATGCAGTGAACCGCCACACCCGCCCGCCGCATCAGTTTATTCAGTTCCGATCTAAACATCAGAAAATGTAGAATTTTTCTACCTTTCGTTCCATGCCACTTTACACGGCAAGAAAATGGACCATAGGAAACCTCTATTGTTCGTTGCCGGGTGGTACACGCACTCCATTCGGCGCCGGACGTACCGAGACCCGGATGTCTCTCGCCTGGGAAGGCCGCGTTAGCCCCGGTGTCTTGAGTGATGTGTCATCACCCTTGAACAGTAGGAGATAACAATAATGATCAACACTCTGAAATTCGCAGCGCTGGCAACGGGGATCATGGCTGCCAGTCATGGCCTGGCGGCCGACCTCACCATTGTCTCCTTCGGGGGCGCCAACAAAGAGGCTCAGGTCAAGGCCTTCTACAAACCCTGGCAGCAGGCCAGCGGCAGCACGATCATTTCTGGGGAATACAACGGTGAAATGGCCAAGGTCAAAGCCATGGTCGATACGCGCAGCGTCTCGTGGGACGCAGTGGAGGTTGAATCCGCCGAGCTTGCCCGTGGCTGTGACGAAGGCATGTTCGAGACACTCGACCCCGCCCAGATCGGCCTCGACACCGAACACTTCGTCCCCGGCGCTATCCAGCCCTGCGGCATCGGCTTCCTGGTGTACTCGACCGTACTGGCCTACAACGCCAGCAAATTGAAAGAAACACCTACCGGCTGGAAAGACTTTTGGGACGTCGAACGATTCCCGGGCAAGCGCGGCTTGCGCAAGCTGGCCAAGTCGACCCTGGAATTCGCCCTGATCGCCGATGGTGTTGCACCGGCAGAGGTCTACACATTGCTGGCGACCGAGGCCGGGCAAGACCGCGCCTTCGCCAAACTGGACCAGATCAAGCCGCACATCCAGTGGTGGGAGGCGGGTGCGCAGCCTCCGCAGTACCTTGCTGCCGGCGACGTGGTCATGAGTTCGGTCTACAACGGTCGCCTCTCGGCCGAGCAGCGCAAAACCTATGACCTGAAGATCGTCTGGTCGGGCGGGCTCTACGAGTTCGACTCATGGGCGATACCGCGCGGCGCCTCCAGCCAGGAAAAAACCCGCGAGTTCATCGCCTTCTCGCTGGAACCGACGCAACAGAAAAGCTTCGCCGAGGCCATCGACTACGGCGCTGCCAACCTGCAGGCCATGGAGCTGCTCGACAAGGCGCGTATCGCCGAACTGCCCACCGCACCCGAGAACCTTGCCCAGCAGATTCCAGTCGATGCGCTGTTCTGGGCGGACCACGGTGAGCACCTGGAGCAACGCTTCAATGCCTGGGCTTCACGCTGATGCGCTGAACGGTGATTCATGATCGAAATCCAGCCCGCCTCTGCGCGGGCTCTTTTATGCCCATCAGCATTCGAACTTGTAATACTCGCCGCCTCTGATCCCCACCATTCTTGGAACCCGGATCTCCACCCTGAACAGGTTGCGGACCAGCTCGTTCAAGTCGCCTTCCGACCGGAAGCCCAGCAGGATCATCCTGTCTTTTTCTGCAAGTAGCCTGGCGACAGAAATCACCGACAGTGCCAGCGCGGGCAATGACTTGCGCCCATAAAAACAGATCGATCGCCGGGTATAGGCCCGCCCCTTTATCAATGTCTTCGCCTCTTCACTAATCCCCGGCAGCCTGCACGGCGGAACATTCATTATAAGTTGATCAAACAGCACCATGGAGGCCGATGAAAAAACGGGGTGTTGAAACGCAACCTTATAGACAGTGCTACCGAATCGGCTGCCCTTGCCATTGACGACACTTTTCTTGGGCGATACACCGCATTCCAAAGAGAAAAAGACATTATCATCATTGGCCAGACCCACAATATCGCTGTGGCACGTATGCTCTACCGCCAGGGCCACATTACCCTCAATCAACTTACGCCTTGAATACAAGACCAAGTCGCCTTGAGCATTGACGACTGCTGGACTGTTGGTGGAGTGACACGCATAGAAACTTGACCGCATGAAGGCATCAAAAAAAAGCGATTCTTCGCAGTCCAGCGGGCCAAGGGCCTTTAAAAGCGAGCCGTAGTTATTATTTGCCAAATCACTGAAGTCGCTTAGCCCATTTCCAAACCTGACCCCTGGAATCAATACGGCGAGAAAATCCAGCGCCGAGTGATTAGTGATGAAATTCTGATACCACAGGGCACCTTCCTTAATCATTGCATTGTTGATTTTTTTTGCCCTGTTACGCCTGAATTTCTCCTTGAGCCACTCACCCGCCCAGCGTTCTTTATCAGATAACACCTTCATCCATCCCTGTGCGCATGAAGGCCAAATCTTTATATCTCCATCCTCGGCTGTCTATCCGCACCTTGTAACAATGCAGAATATAGGACGATTCCTAATACATGTTGCAACGTCCGTCCCAGGCAGCGTTGCCGGAGTTCAAGGCAGGGGAAAGCCTACTCACTCCCAGACCGCTCATGAATTTCCCGGATCGTTTTCACATTGCTTGGTACCATTGAGCATACTTATGTGAAGCTTTGATGATTGGAAGGATTTTTGTGAACGTCATCCGCCACCTGCTACGGCATCCTTATGCGCGCCTTGTGGCCCTGACCGGGCTGGTGCTGGTCATCCCCGTGTGCCTGCGCGTGGCACTGGGTTGGTCCAGCTCGCTCGGATTTGTCTCAGACCTGGGGATTGCCAGCCTGCTCATCGTGCTCCTGCAGGGTCGTCCCTGGTGGCAATCGCTGCCGGTGTTGCTGGCATGGGGGTTGATGACGCTGGGTACGGTCGAACTGGTCAGCGCCGTGGGCCGGCTTCCAACGGTTTCGGACCTCCACTACCTCATCGACCCTCAGTTCCTCGAAAACTCCAGCGGCGGTGGTTTCGCTCAACCCTGGTTCGCTGCGACCCTCCTGCTCGGGCTGGTGATCTGGCTGACGACACATTGGCTTGGGCGCTCCACCCCCTCGCCGCGCTTGCCGCGCCGCGCGTGGGCAGCGCCACTACTCCTGCTGCTTGGCCATTGGGGCGCCCAGCATCTGCACCCCACTGATGCAGACCAGTGGTATGTGTACAACCTGCCTCATCAGTTGCTGGCCGCCAGCGTTGGCGACGTGCAAATACGCGCGGCAGAATGGCTGGAGGGCGACGTTGTCGACGTCGTGCCGAACATGGCGGGCCTCACCCAGCTGGATCTGGATGGCCACAAACTGCTCGCGGCACCGGGAACCGCTCGCAACGTGCTGATCATCGCGCTGGAAGGCATTCCCGGCGCCTACATCGGGGTCAATCGCCAGGCCTTGCACAGCAGTTACGAAGAAAACCTCATGCCCAATCTCAGTCGCTGGGCAGAACGCGGCATGAACACCCCTGACTATGTGCTGCACAGCCACCAGACCATTCGCGGCTTGTATGCAATGCTCTGCGGCGATTACGACAAGCTCGACAATGGCACCCCCAAAGGGGTCGAGATGCTGACCCAGAATGAGCGCAACCAGGCGTGCCTGCCCGCCCAGCTGCGCCAGAACGGCTTTGCCACACACTATCTGCAGGGCGCCGGCCTGCGCTTCATGGCCAAAGACAAGATCATGCCGCACATCGGCTTCGACACGACCCTGGGGCTTGAATGGTTCACCAACAGCAACTACCTGGAGTTCCCGTGGGGCAAGGATGACAAGGCGTTCTTCGAAGGTGCCCTGGACTACGTCGGCCAGCTGAAAAAGCAAAAGCAGCCCTGGATGCTGACCCTGCTGACCGTCGGCACCCACCAGCCCTATTCGGCGCCTGATGACTACCTGCAACGCTACGACACCCCCAAGCAGGCCGCCGTTGCCTATCTGGACGATGCCCTGGGCGCGTTTCTCTCCGGCCTGGAAAACCAGGGCGTGCTGCAAGACACCCTGGTGGTCATTACCTCGGACGAATCCCACGGCATCGAGGGTGTTCGGTTGGCTTCTTCATGGGGTTTCAACCTGATGCTCGCACCCGAGCAGCATCAACTGCCCCATGTGAAAACCGGGGTGTACGGCCATGTCGACCTGAGCACGTCGATTCTCGACTATTTCGCCCTGCCGGTCCCCACCGCCTTGAGCGGTCGCTCCCTGTTCCGCGACTATGTGACAGGCCGCGAGATCATGTCGTATACCAATGGCAAGCTGCGCTACCACGATGGCCAGGGCACCTTTGCCGAATGCGACTTCCAGCAGCGCTGCCAGCAGTACGCAAGCGACGGGTTTGTCGCCGAACGCAAGACCCTGATTGGCCAGTACGGTGGCTCGCGCGCCCGGCAAGTCACGGCGCGAGCCACCGCCCTGGATCGTTCGCTTCTGCGCACGCCGCTGAACCAGCACTACCAGTTCGGCAGCCCCGCCATCATCCCGCTCCAGGCGCAAATCAAGGATGACTGGGCCGACAACCTGATCGGCGCCCAGTACCTGGAAATGCCCAAGGGTTCACAGACGCGAGTACGCCTGACCGTGCGCTCGGTAGACCCGCAACAGAACGCCTACATCCTGCTCAAGGCCAAGGAGCTGGAACAGGATGTGCCGCTGGGCCTGCCCGCAGAAATGCTGGTAACCGCCGACAAACCGCTGGAGATGGATTTCAGTTTCGACAACCCGCAATCGCGCAAGGCGTTCTCTTTCCATCTGCTCGGCTATGGGCTGGGCGCCGTCGAGGTCAGTGATTTCAGCGTGATCACCGAATCGACCGGACAACCCGAGAACGTGGACGAGCTCTCCGAGGAACGCAGTGTCCACTCCAGTTGATTGGCCTCACATGAGGCAATAGAAATCGCTGAGCTCTGAGACAATCTCGCGCTTGGCGTTGTACAAGCGGGCCTCGGGGGTGAAGGCAATCGAGCGCCCCTCGAGGACATAGCGTTGGCCTGCCTGGAAATGCTGGTAATTGAGGGTCAGGTAACAAACGCGCACCGAGGGCCCGCCCATCATGCCCATGCCCCCGCCCCCGGCCACCTCGAAGTCGAACCGAACGATCAACTCATGACTGCCAGGGCTGACTTGGAAAAAGCGCCCGTCACGCAGGCGCTGCTTGTCCAGGCGCTCGGCCAGCAGCAACCTGTCGTTGGGAAAAGGTGTAGAGAAGTCGACCCAGGCCATCTGTGGGTCAGCCACTGGCATCGGGGCCTGGCAGCCGGCAACGACACTGACGGCGAGTAACAGCATCATCCTGCTCATGACAAATACCCCAAGGGGTTATTGATTCAGGATAGCGCCGACCGGGTCTGTTGGCGGCGCCAGCTATCGAGGTCGGGCATAGAAACCCGGCGCAGTGAGCACAACGGAAAACTCGTAGGTCAAGCCTTTGCGTCTCATCGTTGACGTGTAGACATTACACAGAAGCCTGCCGTTGCCCTCCGGCGGGATCAACGAAATGGGCCGGGTCTTGTAGGGGCTCAGGTCAAGCGGGGCACCCGCCAGTTCACCTGTCTTTATCGCTGTAATGACAGCGTTCTTGGTAACGGCACTCACTCTCTCTTTGACGAGCACCTGCGATACCTGGAACTTCAACGACGAAAGCGACTTCGAAATGAGCAAGACACACTGATCGTCAATCTCGGCATTCAGGTTTTTTCCTGCATCCTCGGCGCTCCACAAAAAAAACGCATTGCGACGACTCGACATCGGGTTGGCTCGATAGGTGTAGGGCGCTGCCAGCGAGACAGGGGCATCGGCGGCGTAGGCATAGGCGATCGACTTATGGAAAGCATCGGTGAGGGTAGGATGATTTCTAGCCATGTAGTCCCGCACATAGGCCTCTGTGTACCAGCGATGGGCAGCCAACACCCTCAGTTTGTCAGTGCTTGCAGTGGCGGGCTGGAGCATGGCCGAACAAACACCGACGACTGCCAGCGCCCTGAACATCACCTGAGTTCCTTTCAACCTGTTCCCCTTCCGGGCTAATAGCACAATGCCCCCATCCTACTGCAAACGACCTGCGGCTGCTGGATCAATACGCAGCGCCTAAGCCCAGCCTTCAAGGCGCATGGTTGCGCGCACGAGGCGCTGCTCCTCCAGTTCGATTTCCTTGAGGTTGTCGCGAATGCCGTTGATGTGTTCGCGCGCGGCGCGCTGGGCTTGCTCTGGGAGACGCTCGATGACCGCGTGGTACAGACGGGCATGCTGGCGGTCGATCTGGCGTTTTTGTACCGGCCGGTGGTAGAGGTTGTTGACCGAGGCAAACACAGTGCTGAGCATCAGGTCGGTCAATGACTGCAGGGTGTGCAGCAACACCGGGTTGTGCGAGGCCTCGCAGATCGCCAGGTGGAAGGCGTGATCGAGACGGGCATGTTCGTGCGGTTCGACTGCTTCTGCCTGGCTGTGGGCGGCGAGCATTTCTTCATAGCGCCGGGTCAGCAGGACGAAATCCGCGTCTGTGCCGCGCAAGGCAGCCAGGCGTGCCGATTCGGCTTCCAGCAGTACGCGCACTTCCAACAGGTCAAAGAGGGTGCGCGGCTGTGAGTTGAACAGGTGCATCAGCGGACTGGAATCACGCGGCCCGTTCAGCGTGGCCACCCGCGAATCGCGGCCCTGGGCCGTCTCGATGATGCCGCGCCCGCGCAGCACCTTCAGCCCCTCGCGCAGGGCCGAGCGGGAGATCCCCAGTTTTTCGCACAGGCGACGCTCCGAAGGCAGCGCCTGGCCGACCTTGAGTACGCCATCGACGATCAATCGCTCGATCCGCTCGGCCACTACATCACTGACCTGGCGACGATTACCAACTGTTTCTTCATGCATGCGGGGCGCCTCGGTCAACTGGTAGTACCAGTTTCAATAGGTCGTTCTTGTGCCTCGCACTATAGCTGCAGCACCCGCTATTTATAAGCCTCCAGGCAGAAACTGCCCGCGCCCCCGCTGGAACAAACTGGTCATACCAGTAGATGAGGCGATAGACGGCACGCGTGCAAGGCTCTACACATAGCCCCATAACAAGCGGATCGGCTCGCTACCGGTACTGCACACAAGAACGACTTCAAGCGAGAACCTGCCATGAGTATTTTGTACGACGAGCGCGTCGATGGGGCGCTGCCCAAGGTCGACAAGCCTGCCCTTCTGGCTGAACTGCGTGCTCAGCTTCCGGACATGGAAGTGCTGCACACCCAGGAAGATCTCAAACCCTACGAATGCGACGGGCTCTCTGCCTACACCACCACACCGATGCTGGTGGTGTTGCCTGAGCGCATCGAGCAGGTCGAGCGCCTGCTCCAACTCTGTTATCAGCGCAATGTACCCGTGGTGGCGCGCGGGGCCGGGACGGGCTTGTCAGGTGGCGCGCTGCCGGTGGTCCAGGGCGTTCTCCTGGTGATGGCTCGATTCAAGCACATCCTTGAGGTCAACCCTGAGGGGCGTTTTGCCCGCGTCCAACCGGGCGTTCGCAACGTGGCGATCTCTCAGGCAGCTGCGCCTTACGACCTGTATTACGCACCGGACCCCTCCTCGCAAATCGCCTGTTCGATCGGCGGCAACGTCGCCGAGAACGCCGGCGGCGTGCACTGCCTGAAATACGGCCTGACCGTACACAACCTGCTCAAGGTGGACATTCTCACCGTTGAAGGTGAACGCATGACCCTGGGCAGCGATGCCCTGGATTCGCCCGGCTTCGACCTGCTCGCCTTGTTCACCGGCTCCGAAGGCATGCTGGGGATCATCACCGAAGTCACGGTCAAGCTCCTGCCCAAGCCGCAGGTGGCCAAGGTGTTGCTGGCCAGCTTCGACTCCGTGGAAAAAGCCGGGCGTGCGGTCGGAGAAATCATTGCCGCCGGCATCATTCCTGGTGGCCTGGAAATGATGGACAACCTGGCAATTCGCGCCGCCGAAGACTTTATCCACGCCGGTTACCCGGTGGATGCCGAAGCCATCCTGTTGTGCGAGCTCGACGGTGTGGAAGCCGATGTGCACGACGAGTGCGAGCGTGTCAGTGCGGTGTTGGCCCAGGCCGGAGCCACCGAGGTGCGCATGGCCCGCGATGAGGTCGAGCGCGTCAAGTTCTGGGCCGGACGCAAAAACGCCTTCCCGGCTGTCGGGCGTATTTCGCCAGACTACTACTGCATGGACGGCACCATCCCGCGTCGCGAGCTGCCCGGCGTCCTCAGGGGCATCAGTGAACTGTCCGAGGCCTTCGGCTTGCGGGTGGCCAACGTATTCCACGCCGGTGACGGCAACATGCACCCGCTGATTCTGTTCGATGCCAACCAGCCCGGTGAACTGGAGCGTGCCGAGGCCCTGGGCGGCAAGATCCTCGAACTCTGCGTCAAGGTCGGCGGCAGCATCACCGGCGAGCACGGCGTGGGTCGCGAGAAGATCAACCAAATGTGTGCCCAGTTCAACAGCGACGAGCTGAGCCTGTTCCACGCAGTGAAAGCGGCTTTCGATCCCAAGGGCCTGCTCAACCCCGGCAAGAACATCCCCACCCTGCACCGCTGCGCCGAATTCGGTGCCATGCATGTCCATCACGGCAAGTTGCCTTTTCCCGAGCTGGAGCGTTTCTAATGGTTATGCAGCATGACGGCGACGCCAGCGCGGCGCTGCTGGAACACGTCAATCACGCCCTCAACAGCTCGACTGCCTTGCGCATCCAGGGTGGCAACAGCAAGGCGTTTCTCGGCCGTAACGTTGAAGGCGAAGTGCTCGATACCCGTGCCCACCGTGGCATCGTCAGCTACGACCCGACCGAACTGGTGATCACAGCCCGAGCGGGCACGCCGCTGGCGGAGCTGGAAGCTGCGCTGGACGCAGCCGGGCAGATGCTCACGTGCGAGCCTGCGCGCCATGGCGACGCCGCGACCGTCGGCGGAATGCTCGCTACAGGCCTGTCAGGCCCGCGGCGGCCGTGGTCCGGCGCGGTTCGCGACCTGGTCCTGGGTACCCGCTTGATCACCGGCACCGGCAAGCACCTGCGTTTTGGTGGCGAGGTAATGAAAAATGTTGCCGGCTATGACCTGTCGCGTTTGCTGGCCGGCAGCTTTGGCTGCCTGGGGGTGATTACCGAAGTGTCGCTCAAAGTGTTGCCCAAGCCGCGCCAGTGCCTCAGCCTTCGCCTGGAAATGGACGCTGCCCTGGCGCTGCGCAAGCTCGCCGAGTGGGGCCAGCAGCCCATTCCGCTGAGCGCCGCCAGTCATGATGGTGGTGCGTTGCACCTGCGCCTGGAAGGTGGCGAAGGCTCGGTAATGGCTGCCCGCGAACGTCTTGGCGGCGAACTGATCAAGCCCGCGTACTGGGACGACCTGCGTGAGCAGCGCCTGGTTTTTTTCGCGACCCCGGGACCGCTGTGGCGCCTGTCGGTACCGACCAGCACCGACGTGCTGGCACTGCCCGGCGACCAACTGATCGACTGGGGCGGCGCGCAGCGCTGGCTGAAGTCCGATGCCGATGCCGCGCTGATCCGCCAGCTCGCCACCGAGGTCGGCGGTCATGCCACCTGCTTCACCGCCGGGCACTGCGACAGCCCGTTCCATCCGCTCTCCCCGCCATTGCTGCGCTACCACCAGCAGCTGAAGGCCCAGCTCGACCCCCAGGGCATCTTCAACCCTGGCCGCCTGTATTCCGAGGTGTAACGTGCAGACCCATTTGAGTGAACAGGCCAAGCAACTGCCGCGTGCCGAAGAAGCCGAACGAATCCTGCGCAGCTGTGTGCATTGCGGTTTCTGCAACGCCACCTGCCCGACCTACCAATTGATTGGCGACGAACTCGACGGTCCACGCGGGCGCATCTACCTGATCAAGCAAGTGCTGGAAGGCAACGAGGTCACCGCCAAGACCCAACTGCACCTGGACCGTTGCCTGAGCTGCCGCAACTGTGAGTCCACCTGCCCGTCGGGCGTGCAATACCACAATTTGCTGGATATCGGCCGCGCCGTCGTCGACGCCGCCGTGCCCCGCCCGCTGGCGCAACGGGCACTGCGTGAAAGCCTGCGTGCCGTGGTACCGCATGCTGGCCTGTTCAAAGGGCTGACCCAGGTCGGCCAGGTGTTCCGGCCACTGCTCCCCGCCAGCCTCAAAGCCAAATTGCCGCGCACGGCGGGTGTCGCCAAGCCTCGCCCCGCCCCCCGGCATGCACGCCGTGTGCTGATGCTAGAGGGCTGTGTGCAGCCTGGCCTGGCACCCAATACCAACGCTGCCACGGCGCGGGTGCTCGATCGCCTGGGTATCAGCGTCACGCCGATCCATGAGGCCGGTTGCTGCGGTGCCGTGGACTACCACCTCAATGCCCAGGAGCAAGGCTTGCAGCGCGCCAGGCAGAACATCGATGCCTGGTGGCCCGCCATCGAACTGGGCGCCGAAGCCATTGTGCAAACCGCCAGCGGTTGCGGCGCCTTCGTCAAAGATTATGGCCACCTGCTGGCGCATGACCCGGCCTATGCCGAGAAGGCCAAGCGCGTCAGCACCCTGGCCAAGGACCTGGTCGAGGTGCTCAGCGTCGAACCCCTGGAGCAGCTCGGCGTACGCACCGACAAGCGCCTGGCGTTCCATTGCCCCTGCACCCTGCAGCACGCGCAGAAGCTCGGCGGCGCGGTAGAAAGTGTGCTCGTTCGCCTGGGTTTTGCGCTGACGACGGTACCCGACAGCCACCTGTGTTGTGGCTCGGCCGGTACCTATTCGCTGACCCAGCCGGCGCTGTCCAGGCAACTGCGCGACAACAAGCTCAATGCCCTGGAAAGCGGCAAGCCACAGGTGATCGTCACCGCCAACATCGGCTGCCAGACCCACCTCGACGGCGCCGGCCGTACCCCCGTGCGGCACTGGATCGAACTCGTCGAAGAAGCCCTGCATTAATCGGAGAACACCATGCTTAGCAAAGCCGTACTGAGCCAGACCGAAGTGAGCAAGATTCTCGCCGCCGCCCGCAGCGAGGCCGAGAAAAACCAGTGGGCGGTGACCATCAGCGTGGTCGACGACGGCGGCCATCCGCTGGCCCTGGAACGCCTTGACGGTTGCGCGCCTATCTCTGCCTACATTGCCAGCGAGAAGGCACGCAGCGCCGCCATCGGGCGTCGCGAAACCAAAGGTTATGAAGACATGGTCAATGGCGGGCGCAGCGCGTTTCTGTCTGCCCCGCTGCTGACCTCCCTGGAAGGCGGTGTGCCGGTGATTGTCGATGGCCAGGCCATCGGCGCGGTGGGCGTTTCCGGGGTCAAGGCCGATCAAGACGCACAAGTGGCCAAGGCTGGCGTCGCCGCCCTTAACTGTTTTCTGGAGAGTGGAAAATGACTGACCGCGTGAACTGCCACCGCCTGCAAGTGGCGTCCAATCTGCAACGTTTCGTCGACGAGGAAGTGCTGCCGGGCAGCGGCATCCAGCGCGAGGCGTTCTGGGCCGGCTTCGACACCCTGGTGCATGACCTGGCACCGCGCAATCGCGCCCTGCTGGCCGAACGTGACGCGCTGCAGGCAAAGCTGGACACCTGGCACCGCGAGCACCCAGGCCCGGTGAGCGATATAGCGGCCTACCGCACCTTCCTCGAATCCATCGGCTACCTGCTGCCGCAGCCAGACAGCGTGCAGGCCAGCACCGCCAATGTCGACAGCGAGATTACCCACCAGGCCGGCCCGCAGCTGGTAGTGCCGGTGATGAACGCCCGCTACGCGCTGAACGCCGCCAATGCACGCTGGGGTTCTTTGTACGATGCACTGTATGGCACCGATGCCATTGCGCAGGACGGGGGTGCGCAGAAGGGGCCGAGCTACAACCCGGTGCGTGGCGACAAGGTCGTCGCCTTCGCCCGCGCCTTCCTCGACCAGGCCGCGCCGCTGGCCAGCGGCTCGCATGTCGACGCAGTCAATTACCGGGTGAGCGACGGGCAGCTCCAGGTGACCCTGGCCAACGGCACCCAGGCCGGCCTGGCCCAGGCCGACAAATTCGTCGGCTACCAAGGCCAGGCCAATGCGCCAACAGCGGTGCTGCTGAAGAACAACGGCCTGCATGTAGAGATCCAGATCGATGCCAGCAGCCAGATCGGCGCCACCGATGCCGCTGGGATCAAGGACCTGCTGATCGAGTCTGCACTGTCGACCATTCTCGACTGTGAAGACTCCGTTGCGGCGGTCGATGCCGACGACAAGGTGGTGATCTACCGCAACTGGCTCGGCCTGATGAAAGGCGATCTCAGCGAAGCACTGGAAAAGGGCGGCAAGCAAATCGTCCGCCGTCTCAACCCGGATCGCGAGTACACCGCTGCCAGCGGCGGCGCGTTGAAACTGCACGGCCGCTCACTGCTGTTTGTGCGCAACGTCGGCCACCTGATGAGCAACCCGGCAATTCTCGACGGCGAAGGCCGCGAGATTCCCGAAGGCATCCTCGACGGGGTGATGACCAGCTTGATCGCCCTGCATGACCTCAAGCGCCAGGGCAATTCGCGTACCGGCAGCGTCTACATCGTCAAGCCGAAGATGCACGGCCCGGCCGAAGTAGCCTTTGCCGACCAGCTGTTCGCGCGTATCGAGGACGTGCTGCAACTGCCGCGTCACACCCTGAAAATGGGCATCATGGACGAGGAGCGCCGCACCAGTATCAACCTCAAGGCGTGCATCGCCAGCGCCAGTGCCCGCGTAGCCTTCATCAACACCGGTTTTCTCGACCGCACCGGCGACGAGATGCACACCGCCATGCAAGCCGGCGCCATGCTGCGCAAGGGCGACATGAAAAGCAGCGCCTGGATCCAGGCCTACGAGCGCAACAACGTACTGGTTGGCCTGAACTGCGGCCTGCGTGGCCGGGCGCAGATCGGCAAGGGCATGTGGGCCATGCCCGACCTGATGGCCGCCATGCTCGAACAAAAGATCGCCCACCCCAGGGCCGGCGCCAATACCGCCTGGATCCCCTCGCCCACCGCTGCCACTTTGCATGCCCTGCACTACCACCAGGTGGATGTGCAGGCGGTGCAGCGCGAGCTGGAGGCCGTCGACCTGAACAGCCAGCGCAACGATCTGCTCGATGGCCTGCTCAGCGTACCGGTGGCCGCCCAGCCGAACTGGAGCGCCAGCCAGATCCAGGAAGAACTGGACAACAACTGCCAGGGCATCCTCGGTTATGTGGTGCGCTGGGTCGAGCAAGGCGTCGGCTGCTCCAAGGTGCCGGACATCCACAACGTCGGCCTGATGGAAGATCGCGCGACCTTGCGCATCTCCAGCCAGCACATCGCCAACTGGTTGCACCACAAGGTCATCGACGAGGCGCAGGTACGCGCCAGCCTGGAACGTATGGCCAAGGTGGTCGACCAGCAGAACGCGGGCGATCCGTTGTACCGGCCGATGGCTGGCGACTACGCGGGGTCCATGGCGTTCCAGGCGGCCTGCGACCTGGTGTTCAAGGGCCGCGAGCAACCCAGCGGCTATACCGAGCCGTTGTTGCACGCCTGGCGCCTGCGCTTCAAGCAACAGGGCTGAACGAAGCATGACGCGCCGACTGGTGATCCCGGTCGGCGCGGGTCGCAGGGCACAGGTGCTCTCGATACGTGGTACGGGATACCCCCGGAAAACTGTGGTTCACAACAATAAAAAGGAACCAAACCATGAGTCAGACGTTGCTTTCGATCCTGGCATTCGTGCCGCTGGTACTGGCAGGCATATTGCTGGTCGGCTTTCGCTGGCCAGCCAAATACGCCATGCCGGTTGTCTTCCTGCTCACGGCACTGATCGGCCTGCTGGCCTGGGACATGTCGTTCAATCGGGTCCTGGCTTCCACTTTGCAGGGCCTTATCCTCACCGCGGCGATCCTGTGGATCGTCTTCGGTGCCATTCTGCTGCTCAACACCCTCAAGCACTCTGGCGGCATCAGCGCCATTCGCCGCGGCTTTGCCAACATCAGCCCTGACCGCCGGGTTCAGGCGCTGATCGTGGCCTGGCTGTTCGGCTGCTTCATCGAGGGCGCGTCCGGCTTCGGCACCCCTGCCGCGGTGGTCGCGCCGTTGATGGTTGCCCTGGGCTTTCCGGCCATGGCCGCCGTGGTACTCGGCATGCTGGTGCAGTCGACGCCGGTCTCGTTTGGAGCGGTCGGCGCACCCATGGTGGTCGGCGTGGCCGGGGGCCTTGACCAGACCGGCATCGGCACCCAACTGGCTGCCGTTGGCAGCAACTGGGAGGTGTTCTTCCACCTGATCTTCTCGCGGGTGGCGATCATCCATGCCCTGTGTGGCATCCTCATGCCGCTGATCATGGTCAGCATCATGACCCGCTTCTTCGGCAAGAACCAATCCTGGCGCGAAGGCCTGGAAATGGCGCCGTTTGCGATCTTCACCGGCCTCGCCTTCGTTATTCCCTACGCCGCCGCCGGCGTATTCCTCGGCCCGGAATTCCCCTCGATGATTGGTGCCCTGGTAGGCCTGAGCATCGTGATCCCGGCGGCCAAGGCCGGCTTCCTGCTGCCCAAGGGCACCTGGGACTTTGCCCCGGCCAGCGAGTGGCCCGCAGAGTGGATGGGCAAGATCGAGATGAAACTCGATGACATGGCCGGCAAGAAGTCGATTTCCGTGCCACTGGCCTGGGCGCCCTATGTGCTGCTCGCCGTGCTGCTGGTGTTGTCGCGCAACATCCCGCAACTGAAGGCCTGGATGTTGTCGCTGAGCTTTGGCGCGAAGGACATCCTCGGTGAGACAGGCGTATCGGCCAGCCTGGAGTTGCTCTACCTGCCAGGCGGCCTGCTCTGCGTGGTTTCGTTGATGACCTTTTTCCTGCACCGCATGCGCGCACGCGAGTTGATGGCGGCCGTGAACGAATCGAGCAAGACCCTGCTCGGCGCAGGCTTCGTGTTGATCTTCACCATTCCGATGGTGCGCATCCTGATCAACTCCGGGGTCAACGCCTCGGACCTGGTATCGATGCCAGTGGCCATGGCGCGCCTGGTCGCCGACAGCGTCGGTGGCGTGTACCCGATCTTCGCCCCTTCGGTGGGCGCACTGGGGGCCTTTATTGCCGGCTCCAATACCGTGTCCAACCTGATGCTGGCGCAGTTCCAGTTCAATACTGCGGAGTTGCTGGGGATCTCAGGCGCACTGATGGTGGCGTTGCAATCCGTGGGTGCTGCCGCCGGGAACATGATTGCGATTCACAACGTGGTGGCTGCGTCGGCCACCGTCGGCCTGCTCGGGCGTGAAGGGATCACGCTGCGCAAGACCATGCTGCCGACCCTGTATTACATCGTGCTGGCGGGGAGCATTGGCATGATTGGTTTCTACCTGCTGGGTATCAGTGATCCGTTGCACATGGGGTCTTGAGGCCTGCCCGCTGCCCGCCGATTGGCGGGCAGTTTCACCTTGCTACGTTACGGAATGGCGCAACGCCAGTATTACGCCGACGCTTATAGGCTTCTGATTTGCAAAGAGATGTATTAATTGCTTATTTGTAACCCTCACCCAAAGTGGGTACGTTGCCGACGTGTTAGGTAGCTGCAGCCGTATTCTTTACACGAATGCCAAGCCCTCTAAATATCAAGATTTCAACTATCGGCTCACACTGCTGACAACGGACGTCTGGCGTGAATTTCCTGACCCCATACATCCGATCATAATGGTGCTGCCATGCGTTTCATTGAAATAAACCCACAGCGCGATAATCCCTTGACACTGATAGTGGACGAGGACATAACACTTCCCTCTGAAGATGAACAACACGCAGTGAACCTTTCACTGATTACGCCCAGGCACGAGGAATTGGCGTATGGTCGCTGCTCTATTTACAGGGAGCCGGAGGGTCGTGATTACCTGATGATCTCCGCCATTTACGTCGAGGGCAATGAAAATAATCCGACTATAAAGAAGCCAAATCCCCATGTTGGGCTAGGCCAGCTTTTAGTTTATGCAGCCATGAAATTCGGCCATGAGCAAAATGTACAGACTACGTTGCTTTCGCCTCTTCCCGGGAGTGAAGGCTTCTATATAAAAATGGGATTTTATCCAAAAGTCACAGGCAATCCGAACAGGATGGTCAATGCAGGTGATCTACCCAGGTCGCACAAGGGGAAGTTGAATCCAAAATGGCTGACCCAATTTGCTAAATCCTCATTTCTTCACCAAGACTTCCGCGGCCCCATCTGGGCTGGGAGTACTTCACTTGTTTATCTGCAGCTTAAAGAAAATATTCTGAAGTCATGGACAGTTGCATGATCATGATTATGCGCCTGCGGCTCGGCAAATCAGCGCCTCGAACCTGATGACCGCTCAACAGCAAAGACCCCGGCTCAGGCCGGGGTCTTGTTTTGCCCATGTGGAACCCTCTCGGTGGCGACTCGCGCGCTCAGCCACTGACTTCCAATCACCCCATCACATGGCTCGAAGGCAGCAATAACCGCCCCGGGATCACTACCCGCGAACATCTGCCGGGAAGTAATCCGGCAGCTTGCAATCCGGTTCGCCGGCAATGCAGATTGCGCTGCCCGGATCCATGAAATCCTGATAGCTTCCCGACCCGATAAACGCCGAACTGTCTCCGCGGCAATTGACACCGTCTTCCCCCTCGTCGGCACAGTACGCTGGCTGCCCTTCAAACTGGAAAATAATGATCTTGCCAGTGCCTGGGTTGCCTGCTCGGGTGCGGCTGCCAGCCTCTGCCGCGGGCGACGCTTGAGTCGTGGCTGGTGATCCCGCTCCAGTGTTGCTCAGGGGGTCCTCGAAGTACTCGACCGCAGACTGCGATTGAGCCGGCTGTGACATAACTGCTGGTGGGTTTAGGTCACGCGCTCGCGCCTGTTCATGCTCGAGGGTCCGACCGACGAGAACATCAAACTGACGGCTCATGCGCTTGATCGACTCAGGCGCATGCTTACCGGATTTATCGAACAGCGCCCAAAGGTACAGTTCGTCATCAACGCCATCGATCATGTCGAAGGAATGTTTGCCGTCAGTGATCTTGATGCCCAGAAACCCGTTCACCATCGCATTACTCTTCAGAAACCGCTTCGGCATGACCGTGAACATGATCTGCATCTGCCGGTCATTGCCGATGTCCGCCGTGGCCTCGACGATTTTGAACCCGCTGGCCATCTCCGCCTGCTGAACCTCGGCACCTTTCGCGTACTGGATACTCACGTTGGACAAACTTTTGTTGTCCTCCAAGGCATCCTCAAGCGTCATGGACGTGTCTATTCCCGTGGCGACCAACAGGTTGTGCTTACGCTCCGGGTCCTCCAGACGAGTGCCCGTGAGAGGAATGAGATCATCGGGCGTGACTTCTTCAACGGCATCCAGAGCATTGTTGGAGAACACGTAGAATGGGAGATAAAAGACCATCGATATGAGGGTGAGACCGAGCCAGACTTGAAACAGCTTGCGCATGCAATGTCCTTAATTGTTGCGATGAACGTTAAGGAAGGAGAATACCCCGCCGGATGGCCAGATGCCATCAACGCAGAGCGATACATTTTCCCCCAGTGGCGAACTGATCAATACGTGCTTGCAACGTCAGCTTTTGCGCACAGCCCATTAGCAATGCTACCTGGAGGAAAGGTACGCAACCTGTTCGGCATCACTCACGTTTTGTCTTACTATGGCCGGTTGCCGAAAGAACCGTCATGGCCATAGCCATGAAGGGCTTTCATCCTTTACAAATGACTGTGGTGAAGATGAACAAGCCTTTCATTTCGCTGTGCCCTGAGATTACTCGGGCACACGCACTGACGCTGATGGATTGGTTGGAAGATGAGCGCGTCACCTGCTATCTGAGCGATTCGCGTCATGTCTCCCGCTCCATCGAGCAAGTCATCGATCGGACTCAATTGCCGATCCTGACTCATCTATTCAACCGGGGCGGCCGATTCTTCATGGCCTATGACCGGCATGACGCCCCGGTGGGCTTTGTCCGCCTCATCAAGACCGGCTCCAATTGCGAGATAGTCCTGGTCATCGGAGACAGCGACAAATGGGGCCGAAACCTTGGCGCCCGCACGATCCGCGAAGGCATGAAACTGGCTTTCCTCGACATGCGGGCCGAGAAGCTCATCGCCAAGATTCACCCGGACAACGCGCGCTCGCTGAAAGCCTTTCTGCGCAGCGGCTTTCTGCTTGAGAGCGAAACCCCGACATTGAAGTCATTTTCCATGACGGCGGGGCGCTATCTCCATTTCTTGCGCGAAGGTGCCATTGGCGACTCCACTGAGATTTACATCACTGAAATCGACAAGGCCAGGCTCGAGAGCCTGATCGCGCTCGAGCAAGGCCAGGCCGTTGTTGAACTCGAACATGAGCTTGAGCGAGCCATTGTCGTCAAGCCGCAACAGGTGGCGCGCAATGTCGTCACGATGAACTCCAGGGCATTGCTGCAGCTGGACGACGAAGAGATCGAAGTGGCCCTGGTCTACCCTGAAGACGCGGACAACAGTGCCGGGAAGTATTCCGTATGTTCCGACATCGGCGCCGCTATCCTGGGATATCAGGAGGGGGACGCCATCGATTGGCGAATTTCCGACCGGACACGCCGGATTGGGATCAGGAAAGTGCTTTACCAGCCGGAGGCCGCGGGCGATTTCCACCTGTAATTGCGCCTTTAACTCAGTGTTCGTCCATCAGGCGCGAAGATCCCCCAACCAAGGACGGGGCCGGGTTTTTCGTGCCTGATGCAGACCATCTACCACTGGCCGCGCCGTTCACCGTTCACCGTTCATGACCGGGCATAAGCGAACGGCTGGCCGCCCTGACAAAACAAGCCGCCTAACTCCTCCCCACCTCTGCCGCCACGCGCGGCGTGGAGACCACCCCATGGAAACGGAGATCCTTTCGGACGAAGAACTGGCCGACCTGACCGGTTACAAGGCCAGGGGCTGGCAGCGCCGCTGGCTCAACGATCGTGGCTGGCACTTCGTTGAAAGCCGCGGCGGCCGCCCCCTGGTAGGACGCCAGTACGCCCGCATGAAACTGGGCGTCACCATTGAGGTGGTGCCCCTGGCACCGCTACCCCCGCCACCCGTACCGGCGTGGACGCCGGATTTTTCGAAGGTGAGGTGATATGCGCCCTCGGAGCAAAGAAAACAGGGATCTGCCGCCGGGCGTGTACCGGCGCAAGCGCACCAGCAAAAGCAAGAAGAACCCGAACAAGGCATGGATCAGCTACTACTACCGCGACAAGGACGGTAAAGAAATCCCTCTGGGCGCGGACCTCAACCTGGCCAGAATGAAATGGGCTGAGCTGGAGGCCAGGGAAAAGCCGCGTGATTTGCTCCTGATGAAGGCGATCTTTGATCGCTACGAGCGAGACATAATCCCCAAGAAAGGTGCCCGCACGCAAAAGGACAACTTGGCGGAGCTCCGTCATCTGCGCCCAGTCTTCGACAAGGCCCCCATAGAGGCCATCACGCCATCGCTTGTCGCTCAGTACCGGGACGCTCGTTCGGCTCCAGTACGTGCGAATAGGGAGATAGCGCTCCTGTCCCACGTCTACAACATGGCGCGGGAATGGGGTCTGACGACTAAAGAGAACCCCTGCCAGGGCGTGCGCAAGAACAAGGAGGTGCCTCGGGACTTCTATGCGAACGATACGATCTGGAATGCGGTTTACGCGAAAGCAGTGGGTGAATTGAAGGACGCCATGGATGTGGCGTATTTGACGGGCCAGCGGCCGGCAGACGTGCTGGTGATGAGAAAGGACGACATCGAGGACAAGGCCCTCGGTGTTAAGCAGAAGAAGACGCACAAGAAGCTGAGGATTCTGCTTGAGGTAGAGGGGTGGAAAGTGGCTTGGGGGTGGTGATCAGGAAGATTCTTGAGCGCAACGCGCCGCACGGGTCGCCTTACCTGCTGCTGACCGACACCGGCAAGCGGGTCACAACGGCCATGCTTCGCCATCGTTGGGACGATGTACGGGAGGATGCGGTGAAGGAGGCTGTTTCCGCCGGCGACCAGGTCTTGGCAGGGCGCATCAGCCAATTCCAATTCCGCGACATCCGCCCGAAAGCAGCCTCGGAAATCACGGATGTCGATCACGCCAGCCTGCTGCTGGGTCATACCAAGGGCGACATAACGGAGCGGGTTTACCGCCGAGTTGGAGCGCTGGCGAAACCCACCAAATAGCGAAGGTATCGGAAGCGCTTCCGAAATAAACCACTCCCAAGGGTGTTCCCACGGGTAGTTTTTCTATGCCTCAGAAACGCAAAAAGCCCTGACTAATCAGGGCTTTAGAAGTGGCGGAAGCGTAGAGATTCGAACTCTAGGATAGTTGCCCATCGACGGTTTTCAAGACCGTTGCCTTAAACCACTCGGCCACGCTTCCTCGTATTGCGGGCGCCATAATACCGAAATGAAACAAGCTGTCAAACTCTCGATGGGGCTGTTTTGCAAGGCTCTGTTATGATCTTTGCATCTGAACGTTTCAAACCCACAGGAGTGTCGCCATGCGCGAACAGGATTATGCCGTCAATCACGGCCAGCAGGTCGAGCAGCAGGAGGTCAGCAAGGTCCTGCGCAATACATACGGGCTGCTGGCTATCACCCTCGCCTTCAGTGGCGTCATGGCCTTCATCGCGCAGCAGATGCGCGTTGGCTACCCGAACATTTTCGTGGTACTGATCGGCTTCTATGGCCTGTTTTTCCTCACCAACAAGCTGCGTGACTCGGCCTGGGGCCTAGTGTCTACCTTTGCCCTCACCGGCTTCATGGGCTTTATCCTCGGCCCTATCCTCAACCGTTACCTGGGTATGGCCGGTGGCGCTGAAGTGGTCAGCTCGGCCTTTGCCATGACCGCGCTGGTATTCGGTGGCCTGTCGGCCTATGTTCTGATCACCCGCAAGGACATGAGCTTCCTCGGTGGTTTCATCACCGCCGGTTTCTTCGTGCTGATGGGTGCGGTGCTGGCCAGTCTGTTCTTCCAGATCAGCGGCCTGCAGCTAGCGATCAGCGCCGGTTTCGTGTTGTTCTCGTCGGTCTGCATCCTGTTCCAGACCAGCGCGATCATTCACGGTGGCGAGCGTAACTACATCATGGCAACTGTCAGCCTGTATGTTTCGATCTACAACCTGTTCGTCAGCCTGCTGCAGCTGTTCGGCCTGATGGGTCGTGATGACTGATTGGCTGTGAATGCGTGAGAAAGCCCGCTTCGGCGGGCTTTTTTGTGGGTGATGGGTTTGGATCACGGGGCAGGCCCGCTCCTACTGGGCGTGGAGGGGATTAAGCCGTAGAATGCGCTCCTTTTTTCTTCCGGGGCAGCACTCCCATGAGTTCAATCGAGCAAGGGCTCGGCGCACCTGCGCAGGTCAATGAACTGGTTCTTGGCCTTGAGGATCGACCGCGGCCGCTGATCGCGATGCTGGCTGCACTGCAGCATCTGCTGGCGATCATCGTGCCGATCGTGACGCCGGGGCTGTTGATCTGCCAGGCACTGGGGGTTTCGGCGCGCGATACCAACCTGATCGTGTCGATGTCGCTGGTGATTTCCGGGATTGCAACCTTCGTTCAGTGCCGTCGCTTCGGACCGTTCGGTGCCGGGTTGTTGATTGTTCAGGGCACCAGTTTCAACTTTGTCGGGCCGCTGATCGCCGGTGGCGCATTGATGGTCAAGCAAGGCACGCCGGTTGAGGCGGTGATGGCGGCTATCTTTGGTGTGGTGATTGCCGGCTCCTTCGTGGAGATGGGCATTTCGCGCATTTTGCCGTTCGTTAAGCGCCTGATCACACCCCTGGTAACCGGTATCGTAGTGCTGATGATCGGCCTGACGCTGATCAAGGTGGGCCTGATCAGCATGGGCGGCGGCTTTACCGCCATGGGCAACGGTACCTTCGCCAACGGCGAGAACCTGCTGCTGTCGGGCGTGGTGCTGGCGATTATCGTGGTGCTCAACCGTATCCCGCTGGTGTGGATGCGCAGCTGCGCCATTGTCATTGCCCTGGCAGTGGGCTATGCCCTGGCGGGCTATCTGGGTCGCCTGGATTTCACCGGCATGCATGAAGCCGAGCTGTTCCAGGTGCCAATGCCGCTGCATTTCGGCCTCGGCTTCTCCTGGGCGCTGTTCATTCCGATGCTGGTGATTTACCTGGTGACCTCGCTGGAAGCCATCGGTGACGTGACCGCCACCAGCAAGGTATCGCGCCAACCGGTGGAAGGTCCGCTGTGGATGCAGCGAATCAAGGGGGGGGTGCTGGTCAACGGTGCCAACTCGCTACTGGCCGGGGTATTCAATACCTTCCCCAGCTCGATCTTCGCCCAGAACAACGGCGTGATTCAGCTGACCGGTATTGCCAGCCGTCATATCGGTGTGTGGATCGCGGCGATGCTGGTGATTCTCGGCCTGTTCCCGAGTGTTGCCGGGGTGATCCAGGCGGTGCCGGAGCCGGTGCTGGGCGGCGCGGCAATGGTAATGTTCGGGGCGGTGGCCGCGTCGGGGATCAATATCCTCGCCAGCATCAACCTGGACCGTCGTGCGCTGCTGATTATCGCCGTGTCGCTGGCGCTGGGCCTGGGTGTGGCACAAGTGCCGGAGTTCCTCGCACATATGCCGTCGGCACTGCGCAACGTGCTGGAGTCGGGGGTGGCTACCGGCGGGATTTGTGCGCTGGTGTTGAACTGGTTCCTGCCTGAGCATAAAGAAAAGGCCTGAGGACATTCGCGGGCAAGCCCGCGCCCACACAGAAGCCCGCAGCTGTTGCGGGCTTTTTGCTTTATGATTGGCGCAGTTTTGCTGAATGAGCCTTCCATGAAGTTCGCCATCGCGGTTTTTTCTCCGGCCCATGCGCCCTCTTCCCGTCGCGCCTTGTTGTTCGCCCAGACGGCGCTTGCCGGCGGGCACGAGATTGTCCGGCTGTTTTTCTATCAGGACGGTGTACACAGCGCATCTGCCAATGTGGTCACCCCGCAGGATGAGCTGGATGTCGCCGCCCAGTGGCGCGCGTTTATCAGTGAGCACAGCCTCGATGCCGTGGTGTGTATCGCTGCGGCCCTGCGCCGTGGCGTGCTCAACGCCGAGGAAGCCCGGCGCTACCAACGCCCGGCGGTGAACCTGCCAGCGCCCTGGGAGCTGTCCGGCCTTGGTCAACTGCATGAAGGTGCGCAAAGCGCCGACCGGCTGATGTGCTTCGGAGGTGATTGAGATGGCCAAGTCCTTGCTGATTATCAGCCGCCAGGCGCCCTGGGCCGGCCCGTCCGCCCGCGAAGCCCTGGACATTGCCCTGGCCGGTGGCGCCTTCGACCTGCCCCTGGGCATGTTGTTTCTCGACGATGGCGTGTTCCAGCTCGCGCCCAGCCAAGCGCCTGCGCAGTTGCAGCAAAAGAACCTCGCCGCCAACCTGCAGGCCCTGCCGATGTTCGGCGTCGAAGAGCTGTTTGCCGCCGACAGCAGCCTCAAGGAACGCGGCCTTGCTGCCGACAGCCTGAGCCTGCCGGTAGCGGTGCTGGATGACGCCGCCCTGGCTGCGTTGATCGACCGTTTCGACCAGGTGGTAACCCTCTGATGAGCACCTTGCATGTAATTTCCCACTCGCCGTTTGGCGACAATCGCCTCACCAGCTGCCTGCGCCTGCTCGGCGATCAGGACGGCGTGTTGCTGTGTGGCGATGCGGTGTATGCCCTGCAACCCGGCAGCGCGCCACTGGCAACCCTGCAAGCGAGAAACCTGCAAGGACGCCTGTTCGCCCTTGAAGAAGACCTGCAAGCGCGTGGCATCAGTGCAGATGAAGGTACCCGCGCCATCGACTATCCGGCGTTCGTGGCGCTGTCGCTGGACTTCGACAAGGTCAACAGCTGGCTATGAGTACCCTGACTGTTGGCGACCGCAGCATCGCCCTGGACAAGGACGGCTACCTGGTCGAACTGAGTGACTGGTCTGATGAAGTCGCCCAGGCCCTGGCCGAACACGAGCAATTGGAACTGACTCCCGAACACTGGGAGGTGCTGACGCTGCTGCGTGCGTTCTACCAGGAGTTCGAGCTGTCGCCGGCCACTCGCCCGCTGATCAAGTACGCCGCACTCAAGCTGGGCCCGGAAAAAGGCAACAGCCTGCACCTCAACCGCCTGTTCAAAGGCACCCCCGCCAAACTCGCCGCAAAGCTTGCGGGCCTGCCGAAGCCGACCAACTGCATATGACCGACCCTCGCCCACTGATCACCGACACCCCGGCCGAACACCCTTTCGCCCAGTTCGTGCGCATTCTTGGCAAGGGCAAACGCGGCGCCCGCGGCCTGAACCGCGAAGAAGCCCGCGAGGCGATGGGCATGCTGCTCGATGGCAAGGTTGAAGAAACCCAGTTGGGTGCCTTCCTGATGCTGCTTCGGCACAAGGAAGAGAGCCCTGAGGAGTTGGCGGGGTTCACCGAAGCCTTGCGCGAACGTTTGCACGCCCCGCAGATCGCGGTGGATATCGACTGGCCCAGCTACGCCGGCAAAAAGCGCCACCTGCCCTGGTACCTGCTGGCCGCCAAGTGCCTGGCCGCCAACGGTGTGCGCATCCTGCTGCATGGCGGCGGCGCGCATACGGCCGGACGTCTGTACACCGAGCAGGTGCTGGAATTGCTGCAGATCCCCCTGTGCCGAGACTGGACTACCGTTGCCCAGGCCCTGGACAACCAGCATCTGGCGTTCATCCCCCTGCAGGACTGGGCACCACGCCTGCAGCGCATGATCGACCTGCGCAACACCCTGGGCTTGCGCTCGCCGATCCACTCCCTGGCCCGGGTGCTCAACCCACTGGGCGCTCGCTGCGGCCTGCAAAGTATCTTCCACCCCGGCTACCAGGCGGTACACCGCGAAGCCAGCCGCCTGCTCGGCGACACGGCCATTGTGATCAAGGGCGATGGCGGCGAAATCGAGATCAATCCCGATACCAGCAGCCACCTGTACGGAACCGCCAATGGTGAGGACTGGGACGAGCAATGGCCGGCCCTGGCCGCCCTGCGCCATGTCAAACCGGCCAGCCTCGAGCCCGAGCAACTGCTGTCTGTATGGCGCGGCGAATCGCACGACAGCTACGGTGAACTGGCGGTGGTGGCAACCATGGCCCTGGCACTGCGCGGCCTTGGCCAACCTCGCGAAGCAGCCTTTGCCCAGGCCCGGCGCTACTGGGATCAACGCCTGGCCTGAGGGATTCATCTACTCAATCGATCAAACAGGCGAAGACTTTGCGCTATTCGTTCGAACCCAGGCCCGTACACTGGGTTCTATATTCGAACGAATCACCGAGGAGCTCCCCATGGGCCTGTTGATCGATGGACGCTGGCATGACCAGTGGTATGAAAGCAGCAAGGACGGCGCGTTCCAGCGCGAGAGTACGCAGCGCCACAATCAGCTCCCCGCCGCCGAAGCCGGGCGCTACCACCTGTATGTATCACTTGCCTGTCCCTGGGCCCATCGCACGCTGATCTTTCGCAAGCTCAAGGGCCTGGAAAACCTCATCGATGTGTCGGTGGTCAGCTGGCTGATGAGCGAGAACGGCTGGACCTTCGACCAGGGCCAGGGCTCTACCGGCGACAAGCTCGACCACCTGGACTTTCTCCATCAGCGCTATACCCGTGACGACCCACACTACAGCGGCCGGGTCACGGTACCGGTGCTGTGGGACAAACAGGAACAACGCATCGTCAACAACGAATCGGCCGAGATCATTCGGATCTTCAACCGCGCCTTCAACGACCTGACCGGCAATGTCCTGGACCTCTACCCTGCACCACTTCAAGCCGAGATAGATACGCTTAACGAGCGGATCTATCCGGCGGTGAACAACGGCGTGTACCGCGCAGGCTTTGCAACCTCGCAACAGGCGTACGAACAGGCGTTTGATGAAGTGTTTGCCGAGCTCGACTACCTGGAAGCGCGGCTGGGCGAGCGGCGTTACCTGACCGGGGAATACCTGACCGAGGCCGACTGGCGATTGTTCACCACCCTGATCCGTTTCGATGCGGTGTACCACGGGCACTTCAAGTGCAACCTGCGGCGCCTGGCCGATTACCCGAACCTGTCGAACTGGCTACGAGAGCTGTATCAGTGGCCAGGGGTGGCCGAGACAGTCAATTTCGAACATATCCAGAAGCACTATTACATGAGCCACAAGACCATCAACCCGAACGGGATCGTACCCAAGGGGCCGCTGCAGGACTTTGCGGTGGAGCATGATCGGGAGCGCTTGCCCGGGAAAGGAATCTGGGGGAAATAGAGGCGGGAATGATCGCGGGGCAGGCTCGCTCCTACGGTAGGAGCGGGCTTGCCCCGCGATGCTTTCAGGACTGCGCGCCTTCGAACCAGGCCAGCTTCTCACGTAGCCGGACTACTTCGCCGACGATCACCAGTGTTGGTGCATGCACTTCGTGCTCTGCCACCAACGTCGGCAAGTCCGCCAAAGTGCCGGTGAACACCCGCTGATTCGGCGTAGTGCCTTGCTGCACCAGCGCGGCCGGCGTATCAGCGGCACGCCCATGACGGATCAGTTCAGCGCAAATGGTCGGCAACCCCACCAGCCCCATGTAGAACACCAGGGTCTGGGCAGGCGCCACCAGGTCGTTCCAGGGCAGATTGCTGGTGCCGTCCTTGAGGTGGCCCGTTACAAAGCGTACCGACTGGGCGTAGTCACGGTGCGTCAGCGGAATCCCGGCATAGGCCGAGCACCCGCTAGCTGCAGTGATACCCGGCACCACCTGGAACGGAATACCGTGCTCGGCCAGTTCCTCGATCTCTTCGCCACCACGGCCGAAGATGAACGGATCACCACCCTTGAGGCGCAACACCCGCTTGCCCTGGCGCGCCAGGGTAACCAGCAGCTGGTTGATCTGCTCCTGCGGCACGGCATGGTCGGCGCGGCGCTTGCCGACGTAGATACGCTCGGCATCACGACGGCACAACTCGATGATCGCCGGGGCCACCAGACGGTCGTAGAGCACCACATCGGCCTGTTGCATCAGGCGCAGGGCACGGAAGGTGAGCAGGTCCGGATCACCTGGGCCGGCACCGACCAGGTAGACCTCGCCCGGTGCCAGGTAGCTGGCACCGTCGATCTTGGCTTGCAGCAAGCGCTCGGCCTCAGCGCCCTGCCCGGCCAGTTGTCGCTCGGCGATCGGGCCCTGGAACACATCTTCCCAGAAGCCGCGACGCTGATTGACGTCCGGGTAGAGTGCCTTGACCTTGTCGCGAAAGCGCGCGCCCAGCCCGGCCAATTCACCGTAGGCCGCCGGAATCCAGGTTTCCAGCTTGGCCCGGATCAGCCGCGCCAGCACCGGCGCATCGCCGCCGCTGGACACCGCCACCACCAGGGGCGAACGGTCGACAATCGCCGGGAATATTACCGAACACAGCGCCGGTGCATCGACCACATTGACCGGCACGCAGCGCTGGTGGGCATCAGCCGAGACCTGGGCATTGAGCGCCGGATCGTCGGTCGCAGCGATGATCAGCTGGCAGCCATCCAGGTCGGTTTGCTGGTAGCCACGACCGAGGATTTCACCACCGCTGTGCCGGGCAAGTTCGGCCAGTTGCGCTTCGATTTCAGGCGCGACCACGCGCAGCACAGCGCCGGCATCGGCCAGCAGGCGGGATTTGCGCAAGGCAATCTCGCCCCCACCGACAACCAGTACACGGCTACCGCGCAGCTTGTGGAACAGCGGCAGAAACTCCATTTAACCGATGACCTCGACGCCACCCATGTAAGGCTTGAGCACTTCCGGCACACGGATCGAGCCGTCGGCCTGCTGGTAGTTCTCCAGCACGGCAACCAGGGTACGACCGACCGCCAGGCCCGAGCCATTCAGGGTGTGTACCAGCTCAGGCTTGCCGGTTTCCGGGTTGCGCCAGCGTGCTTGCATGCGGCGGGCCTGGAAGTCGCCACAGTTGGAGCACGAGGAAATCTCGCGGTATTTGTCCTGGCTCGGCACCCAGACTTCCAGGTCGTAGGTCTTGACCGCGCTGAAGCCCATGTCGCCGGTGCACAGCGCCAATACACGGTAAGGTAGTTCCAGGGCCTGCAGTACGCGTTCGGCGTTGGCAGTCAGGCCTTCCAGGGCTTCCATGGATTTGCTCGGCTCAACGATCTGGACCATCTCGACCTTGTCGAACTGGTGCTGGCGGATCATGCCGCGGGTGTCACGACCCGAGGCACCGGCTTCGCTGCGGAAGCACGGGGTGTGGGCAACGAACTTGACCGGCAGTTGCTTGGCGTCGAGGATCTCGCCAGCGACGATGTTGGTCAGCGACACTTCGGCGGTCGGGATCAGGTAGAAATCGGCCTCACCGTCACGGCTGATCTTGAACAAGTCTTCCTCGAACTTCGGCAACTGGCCGGTGCCTTGCAGCGCCGGGGCTTGTACCAGGTACGGGGTGTAGGCTTCTTCGTAGCCGTGCTCGCTGGTGTGCAGGTTGATCATGAACTGCGCCAGGGCACGGTGCAGGCGGGCAATCGGGCCGCGCAGCAGGGCGAAACGGGCACCCGACAGCTTGGCGGCGGTTTCGAAGTCCAGGCCACCGCTCAGTTCGCCCAGGGCCACGTGGTCTTTGATCTCGAAATCGAAGCTGCGCGGGGTGCCCCAGCGACGCACTTCAACGTTGTGATCTTCATCGGCGCCAACCGGCACGCTCTCGTCCGGCAGGTTGGGGATACCCAGCACGATGGCGTCAAGTTCAGCCTGAATGCCATCCAGCTCGACCTTGCCGCTGGCCAGTTCGCCAGCCATGCGCTCGACGTCGGCCATCAATGGCGCGATGTCTTCACCACGGGCCTTGGCCTGGCCAATGGACTTGGAACGGGCGTTACGCTCGGCCTGCAGTTGTTCGGTGCGGGTCTGCACTACCTTGCGGCGTTCTTCCAGTGCTTCGATGCGCGCGACATCCAGGCTGAAGCCACGGGAGGCCAGGCGGTCCGCCACTTCCTGAAGTTGGCCGCGTAACAGTTTGGAATCGAGCATATCGTTCTCTCGTTGGTTCAGAATTTGGTCAAAGACAGGCCGGCCCAGGTTGCGAGCAGCCCGCCCATTACGCTGAGCCCAGCATAGCCGAAGGCCAGCGGCGCCTGCCCGCTTTCGAGCAGGCGCACGGTATCCAGTGAAAAGGATGAAAAGGTTGTCAGGCCGCCAAGAAAGCCGACGATCAGGCCGGCACGCAGCTCGACCGGCACTAGCGGACGGTGCAGAAACAGACCGTACAACACGCCGATCAACAGGCAGCCCAAAAGATTGACCGCCAGCGTACCGAGATAGAAGTGGCGTGGCCAGTGGGCGTTGACCCAATTGGACGCGGCAAAGCGCAGCAGGGTGCCAGCAATGCCTCCAGCACTGACGGCGGCGATCACAGCAATCATGGCTTTCTCCGCTGCCGGGGGCTTTTGCGGTCCAGCTCGGCCAGGTGCTTGAGCTTCTCGCCGATCTTCAGCTCCAGGCCGCGCGGCACAGGCTGGTAGTACTGGCGCGGCTCAAGGTTGTCGGGGAAGTAGTCTTCGCCGGCGGCATAGGCATCTGGTTCGTCGTGGGCATAGCGGTATTCGTCGCCGTAGCCCAGTTGCTTCATCAATTTGGTCGGTGCGTTGCGAAGATGCAGCGGGACTTCCAGCGAGCCGTGCTCGCCCGCCTCGCGCAGGGCCGTCTTGAAGCCCATGTACACGGCGTTGCTCTTCGGTGCGCAAGCGAGGTAGGTAATGGCCTGGGCCACTGCCAGCTCACCTTCGGGGCTACCCAGGCGTTCTTGCACGTCCCAGGCTGCCAGGCACAGGCTCAAGGCCCGGGGGTCGGCGTTGCCGATGTCTTCGCTGGCCATGCGCACCACGCGCCGGGCAATGTACAGCGGGTCGCAACCGCCATCGAGCATGCGTGCGAACCAGTACAGCGCACCGTCGGGGTTGGAGCCGCGCACCGACTTGTGCAACGCCGAGATCTGGTCGTAGAAGGCCTCGCCGCCCTTGTCGAAACGTCGACGGCTGTCACCCAGCAGGCTTTGCAGCAGCTCCATGCCGATCTCGCTGCCGTCTTCAGCCAGGTCCGAGGCGTTTTCCAGCAGGTTGAGCATGCGCCGGCCATCGCCGTCGGCGGCCGCCATGAGCATCTTGAAGGCTTCTTCACCCAGGCGCAGCTGGCGCTTGCCCAGGCCGCGCTCTTCGCTCAGCGCTCGCCCTACCAGCTTGTGCAGCGCGGCCTCGTCGAGGCTTTTGAGCACGTAGACCCGCGCCCGCGAGAGCAAGGCATTGTTCAACTCGAAGGAGGGGTTTTCGGTGGTGGCGCCGATGAAGATCAGCGTGCCGTCTTCGACATAGGGCAGGAAGGCATCCTGCTGGGACTTGTTGAAACGGTGTACTTCATCGACGAACAGGATGGTGCGTCGCCCGTACTGCCCGGCCTGCTGCTTGGCGATGTCCACCGCGTGGCGGATTTCCTTGACCCCGGCCAGCACCGCCGAGACGGTCTCGAAGTGCGCATCGCAGAACTGCGCCAGCAGGCGCGCCAGGGTGGTCTTGCCGACACCCGGCGGGCCCCAGAAGATCATCGAGTGCAACGCCCCCTGTTCCAGTGCCTCGCGCAGCGGCTTGCCGCGGGCCAGCAGGTGCTCCTGGCCGACGTACTCATCCAGGTTGGCCGGGCGCAGGCGCGCCGCCAGGGGCTGGGCTACGGGATCGCTACGAAACAGGTCCATGGGCGCTGCTACTACCTCTTATTCCGAAATGACATCGGCGCCTTTCGGGATCTCGAACTTGAACGTGCTCGCCGGAATCGCCCCGTTGGCCTTGACCCCGGTGAACAGGATATTAGTGCGCTGACCGACGCTGTCGATCAGTTGCATATCGTTGACCAGCCCTTTGCGGAACGACAGGCGCAGGGAGTCGAACAGAGTGTCCTTGGTTTTCGGCTTGAGCGTGAAGTCCATCACGTCGCCCTGCTCCTTGGAGGTGATGTCGAAGCTCTGGCTGATCTTCGACACGTCACCGGACAGCAGCAACGCCGGCGTTTCGGTCAGGCGCTGGTCGAGCTTCTTGATGGTCGCCTGCTCCAGGTCAGGGTCCCACAGGGTGACGGTCTTGCCGTCCGACACCACCACTTGCTCCTGCGGTGCATCGGTGTGCCAGTAGAACAGGCCTGGACGCTGTACCGACATCTGCCCTGCGGCTTCCTGCAGGCTGGTGCCGCTGGCGTCCAGGGTCAACTGGGAGAAACGGGCTTCGATCGTCCTGGATTTTTCCAGCAGCTGGGTCAAGCGCGCCACATCCTGTTCTCCGGCAAACACAGAAGCGCTGGACAGGGCGATAGCGGAAACCAACATCATGCGAATCAGGCGCATGGAAATCCTCGTTGCAGTATGAATGGGCCCGCGGCCGCTACGGGCCGCAGGCTGGGTGGTTCATCAGTCGCGAGATGGCCCTGGGGCAATCACTTCACGTGAGCCGTTGGTGTTCATGGCGGTCACCACACCGGCCATTTCCATGGCCTCGATCATTCGCGCGGCGCGGTTATAGCCAATCTTCAGCTTGCGCTGGACCGCAGAGATGGAGGCACGACGGCTTTCGAGCACAAACTGCACGGCTTCATCGTACAAGGCATCGGTTTCGGCATCATCGCCGTCGCCGCCACCGCCGCCTTCAAAGCCGCTACCCGCCTCTTCGACGCCATTGAGGATATCGTCGTTGTAGTCCGGCGCACCCCGTTGTTTCCATGCCTCGACCACGCGATGGACTTCATCGTCGGAAACGAAGGCGCCATGCACACGGATCGGCAAGCTGGTGCCTGGCGGCATGTAGAGCATGTCACCGTGACCAAGCAACTGCTCCGCGCCACCCTGGTCGATAATGGTCCGCGAGTCGATCTTGCTCGATACCTGGAACGCCATACGGGTCGGGATGTTGGCCTTGATCAGACCGGTGATCACGTCCACCGACGGACGCTGGGTCGCGAGGATCAGGTGGATACCCGCGGCCCGGGCCTTCTGGGCGATACGGGCGATGAGCTCTTCGACCTTTTTGCCGACGATCATCATCATGTCGGCGAACTCATCCACCACCACCACGATGGTCGGCAGGGTCTTGAGCAGCGGCGGCACGTCATCCATGCTTTCGCGCTTGAACATCGGGTCGTAGATCGGCTCGCCAGCTTCTTCGGCATCCTTGACCTTGCGGTTGAAGCCCGCCAGGTTGCGCACGCCCATGGCCGCCATCAGCTTGTAGCGGCGCTCCATCTCGGCAACGCTCCAGCGCAGGGCGTTGGCGGCGTCCTTCATATCGGTTACTACTGGGCAAAGCAAGTGCGGAATGCCTTCGTAGATCGACAGTTCGAGCATTTTCGGGTCGATCATGATCAGCTTGGCGTCTTCAGGGCCCGACTTGAACAGGATCGACAGGATCATGGCGTTCACGCCCACCGACTTACCGGAGCCGGTGGTACCGGCAACCAGCAGGTGGGGCATCTTGGCAAGGTCGGTAATCACCGGCTTGCCACCGATATCGTGGCCCAGGGCCATGGTGACCGGCGACTTGGCCTCATCGTATTGCGGCGACGACAGCACTTCGGAGAAACGCACGATCTGACGGTCTTCGTTGGGAATCTCGATACCAACGGTGGTCTTGCCCGGAATCACTTCGACCACACGCACGCTGGTCACGGCCAGGGAACGCGCCAGGTCTTTTGCCAGGTTGGCGATACGGCTGACCTTGACGCCTGCGGCCGGCTGGATTTCGTAGCGGGTAATCACCGGGCCCGGGTGAATGGAGTCCACCGAGACTTCGACGCCGAATTCCTTGAGTTTGATTTCCAGCAGATGACCGACACCTGCCAACGACTCAGGCGAGTAATTGACCTGCTTTTTCTCGGCAGGGTCGAGGATGGAGATGGGTGGCAAGGTGCCTTCGACGGCGCTGTCGACGAACAGTGGGGCCTGCTTTTCCTTTTGCACGCGTTTGCTGGGCTCTGGCGCCTTGACCGGGGCCGGCATGATCACCGGGGCCGGCTGTTGCTCGCGCTGGGCCACATGCTTGCTCAGGGCCTGGTCGCGCTCGATGATGCGCTCCTTGGCCTTGGCCTGCTCGCGTCGATCGGACACCACCGGGGCTACCACGTCATGAACCTGGTCATCGACCTCGCGCAGCTTGGCCACCAGGCGTTTGCGCTCGTTGCGGGCGGCCCACCAGCGGTTGGCGGCACCCTGGAACAGCTCGAACAGATCGAGGGTGATCTTGCCGGTAACGTCCATGACCTTGAACCAGGACAGGTCGGTGAACACCGTCAGGCCGAACAGGAACAAGGCGATGAACATCAGGGTGCTGCCCTGCACGTTCAGGGCGTTCTTGGCCAGGTCGCCCAGGCTTTCACCCAGCGCGCCCCCGGCCGAGGCCGGCAGGCTTGCTGCGGAATGGAAGTGGATATGGGCCAGAGCCGCACCCGAGAGCACCAGGAACACCAGGCCGATCAGGCGCCAGGAGAACAACCAGCCGCTCCACTGCCAGGGTTGGTGGCGTTCACGAAAAATCTGCCAGGTCTTGATGGCCAGCAGCAGCGGGAAGATGTAGGCGAAGTAGCCGAGCACCATGAACAGGATGTCGGCGAAATAGGCACCGGCGCGGCCGGCGGCGTTCTGCACCTGCTCGACATTGCTGGTGTGGCTGAAACCTGGGTCGGCCTGGTCGTAGGTCAGCAGCGCCATCCACAGGTACAGGCACAGCGCCCCCATGGCGATCAGCGCACCTTCCTTGAGGCGATAATGCAGCTGCTGGCGCCAGAGCGGCACAGGCAAGGGATTCGATGTTGCGGTGGATTTCTTCAAAACGCTTCTATTCCTGCGCTCGATGCGCGTCCAACAGTGATTGACCCAATTGAACAGTCAACAAACCACTACTTTTAACATTACTGCCCGCCTACCGCCATGACGGCACGCCAGAAGGAAGCGTAAACGGGGGCCAATTTCCTATATCGCAATTTGAGCACGCATTTTCTTTTGTGACAAAGGCTTATGCGGGGTTTTTACGCAGGTGTGACAACAAAGGGTGGCGCAAGTTGCTTTAGTGCATCGCGGGGCAAGCCCGCTCCAACCCAACCGGTAGGAGCGGGCTTGTCCCGCGATAGCCTTTCAGGCGATCCTGACCACCCTCCCCTCCTCCATCACAGAACGACGATGCTGACCTGGTTGAGCCGCGACACCCTGAACTTCCCTCCACTGGACAAAGCCCTGCGCGACCCCAATGGCCTGCTCGCCGCTGGCGGCGACCTGAGCGCCGAGCGCCTGGTGCAGGCCTATCGTCATGGCTGCTTCCCCTGGTATCAGGATGGCCAGCCGATCCTCTGGTGGTCACCCGATCCGCGCACTGTACTGTTCCCCGATGAACTGCATGTATCACGCTCCCTGCGCAAGATCATGCGCCAGGGCCGCTACCAGGTCAGCTTCGACCAGGATTTTGCTGCCGTCATCCGCGCCTGCGCCGCACCCCGTGACTACGCCGATGGCACCTGGATCACCGACAGCATGCAGGCGGCCTACCTCACGCTATACCAGCAGGGTTTCGCCCATTCGGTGGAAGTGCGCCAGGACGGTGAGCTGGTAGGTGGCCTGTACGGCCTGGCCATGGGCCGACTGTTTTTCGGCGAATCGATGTTCAGCCGCGCCGACAACGCCTCGAAAGTCGGCTTTGCGAGCCTGGTCGAACACCTGCGGCATGCGGGGTTCGTGCTGATCGACTGCCAGATGCCCACTGACCACCTGCACAGCCTGGGCGCGCGCGCCATTGCCCGCGCGACCTTTGCCGATTATTTGCAGCGCTACCTGGATGAACCCAACAACGCCAGTTGGGTTTGCTAGGCGAGTTTTTCCAGCTGGCTTACACTTAATTCAAACGCACCTCCCGAGGGGTTGATCATGACAGAGCTGGCGCGGTTGAAGTTTTATGCCACTCAACCCCATTCCTGCAGCTACCTGCCAGACGAACAAGCCACAACGCTGTTTCTCGATCCGAGCCAGCCAATGGACGTGAATGTCTACGCAGACCTGTCGGAAATGGGCTTCCGGCGCAGTGGCGACCACCTGTATCGCCCGCATTGCCAGAATTGCAACGCCTGTGTACCGGCGCGGATTCCGTCTGCACGCTTTTTGCCAAACCGCCAGCAAAAACGCATTCTCAAGCGCAACGCCGACCTGACCGTCACGCCCGCCCGCCCAGCCTTCAAGGAAGAGTACTTCGAACTGTACCGGCGCTACATCGAGCAACGCCATGCCGACGGTGACATGTACCCACCCAGCCGCGACCAGTTCTCCACGTTCCTGGTTCGTGACCTGCCGTTTTCACGCTTCTACGAGTTCCGCCTGCAAGGCCGCCTGGTCGCCGTGGCCGTCACCGACCTGCTACCCAACGGCCTCTCGGCGGTCTACACCTTCTACGAACCCGACGAGGAGCGCAGGAGCCTGGGCCGCTATGCCATCCTCTGGCAGATCACCGAAGCCCTGCGCCTGGGGCTGGACGCCGTCTACCTCGGGTACTGGATCAAAAACTGCAAAAAAATGAACTACAAGACCCAGTACCGCCCCATCGAGCTGTTGATCAATCAGCGCTGGGTGACCCTGAACTGAAATCATTGGCTTGAAGTCCATTTTTCGGGCACAATGCACGCCACTTTTTTTGCCTGGCGCAGTCGTGCACCGGGCCATTAACTGGACACCGAGGGCTTTACTGCATGTCGAAAGAAGACAGCTTCGAAATGGAAGGCACTGTCGTCGACACCCTGCCCAACACCATGTTCCGTGTGGAGTTGGAAAATGGGCACGTCGTTACCGCGCATATCTCAGGAAAAATGCGCAAGAACTACATTCGTATTCTGACCGGTGACAAGGTCCGCGTCGAACTGACGCCTTATGACCTGAGCAAAGGGCGCATCACCTACCGCGCTCGATAAGCAACACCAACAAAAATGCCCGGCTACATGCCGGGCATTTTTGTTTGCCTTGAAACGCATCGCGGGGCAAACCCGCTCCTACAGAACTTGCAGGAGCGGGCGTGCCCCGCGACCAGCAACTACTACGCCATCTCGGCCGTGGTCTCGAAGTCGAACACCAACTCGCCATCGCGAATGTCGACGTGTACCACTCCGCCGTGCTCAGCCAGCTCGCCGAACAGGATCTCCTCGGCCAACGGCCGCTTGATCTTGTCCTGGATCAGCCGCGCCATCGGCCGTGCGCCCATCTGCGCGTCGTAACCACCAGCAGCCAGCCAGCTGCGCGCCGCATCGCTGACCTCCAGCAGAACGCGCTTGTCTTCCAGTTGCGCCTGCAGCTCGATGAGGAACTTGTCCACCACACTCTTGATCGTCTCGTGACTGAGACGGCCAAACTGGATGATGGTGTCCAGGCGGTTGCGGAACTCTGGCGTGAAGCTCTTCTTGATCACCTCCATCGCATCCGAGGAGTGATCCTGCTGCGTGAAGCCAATGGAGGCTCGCGCTGCGGTTTCAGCACCGGCGTTAGTGGTCATGATCACGATCACGTTGCGGAAGTCCGCCTTGCGTCCGTTGTTGTCGGTCAGGGTACCGTGGTCCATCACCTGCAGCAGCAGGTTGAAGACTTCGGGGTGCGCCTTCTCGATTTCATCGAGCAGCAATACGCAGTGCGGCTGCTTGGTAATGGCTTCGGTGAGCAAGCCACCCTGGTCGAACCCGACGTAGCCCGGAGGGGCACCAATCAGGCGCGAAACAGTATGACGCTCCATGTACTCGGACATGTCGAAACGCACCAGCTCAACCCCAAGCGCCTTGGCCAACTGACGCGCCGCCTCGGTCTTGCCGACACCCGTAGGACCTGCGAACAGGAACGACCCGACTGGCTTGTCTGGCGACTTGAGGCCAGCACGAGACAACTTGATGGCAGTCGCCAGCGAATCGATCGCCGCATCCTGACCAAAGACGGTCAGCTTCAGGTCTCGCTCCAGGTTACGCAGCAGCTCCTTGTCGGAACTGGTGACGTGCTTTGGCGGGATCCGCGCGATTTTCGCGACGATATCTTCAACTTGCGGCACATCGATACGCTTGACGCGCATCTCGACCGGCTGCAGGCGCTGATACGCCCCTGCCTCGTCAATCACATCGATGGCTTTGTCCGGCATGTGCCGGTCATTGATGTAGCGTGCTGCAAGCTCTGCGGCTGCGCGCAGGGCCTCATCGCTGTACTCGATGTTGTGGTGAGTCTCGAAGCGCCCCTTGAGGCCGCGCAGGATGCCGACGGTGTCTTCCACCGATGGCTCACTGACATCGACTTTCTGGAACCGCCGCGCCAGGGCACGGTCCTTCTCGAAGATGCCACGGAACTCCTGGAAGGTGGTCGAACCGATGCAACGGATATCACCCGAGGACAGCAGCGGCTTGAGCAGGTTCGAGGCATCCATCACACCACCGGATGCCGCACCGGCGCCAATGATGGTGTGGATCTCGTCGATGAACAGGATTGCCTGAGGCCGCTTGCGCAGCTCGCCGAGCAACGCCTTGAAGCGCTTCTCGAAGTCGCCGCGGTACTTGGTGCCGGCCAGCAGCGCACCCAGGTCAAGGGAGTAGACAACGCTCTGCGCCAGCAGGTCTGGCACCTGGCCATCGACAATGCGCTTGGCCAGGCCTTCGGCGATGGCAGTCTTGCCCACACCGGCCTCACCGACCAGCAGCGGGTTGTTCTTGCGCCGGCGCGCCAAAATCTGCGCTACGCGCTCGACTTCCAGCTCGCGACCGACCAGCGGGTCGATACGGCCTTGACGGGCCTGTTCGTTGAGGTTGCTGGCATAGGCATCCAGAGGATTGCCCGACGACGAGGTTTCGCCACCGTCTTCATCCTGCATATCCTGCTCGCCTTCGGAGTGCTCACCCTGCCCCGGCACCTTGGAGATGCCATGGGCGATGTAGTTGACCACATCGATACGGGCGACGCTCTGCTGCTTGAGCAGGAACACCGCCTGACTTTCCTGTTCGCTGAAAATCGCCACCAGCACATTTGCGCCAGTGACTTCACGCTTGCCCGAGCTCTGGACGTGGAAGACTGCGCGCTGCAATACACGCTGGAAGCCCAGGGTTGGCTGGGTCTCGCGATCCTCGTCATGCACGGGGATCAACGGCGTGGTGGAGTCGATGAACTCCTGCAGGTCGTGTTTGAGTTTGTCGAGGTTCGCGCCGCAGGCACGCAAAACGGTGGCTGCGGCCTCATTATCCAGCAATGCCAGCAGCAGGTGTTCGACGGTCATGAACTCATGACGCTTCGAACGTGCCTCCTTGAAGGCCAGATTGAGGGTGACTTCGAGCTCGCGGTTTAACATAGCTTCACCTCATACCCAAGTGGTCGGCGATTAACCGTCCTTCTCGATTTCACAGAGTAGCGGATGCTGGCTTTCCCTGGCGTATTGGTTGACCTGCATGGCCTTGGTCTCGGCGATGTCGCGGGTAAACAATCCGCACACTGCCCGTCCTTCTGTATGGACGGCCAGCATGACCTTGGTCGCCAGCTCGCGATTCAGGTTAAAAAACACCTCGAGCACTTCGACGACGAAATCCATCGGTGTGTAGTCATCGTTGAACAAAACCACCTTGTACATGGGTGGCGCCTGCAGCGCTGGCTTGGCTTCCTGAACCGCCAGGCCGGAACCATCGTCCTCATGCGATTGCGGGCGATCCTGATTGAATGTTAGTCGAATCTGGCTATGTACATGCATGGAAAGAAATTCATCATTTCGACAGGTTAAGGTTGTGGGTTGACCGCAAAGCCGACGTTTGAACGACTGTCGCCCGACCTTGACTATCGGCAAAACGGTGTTACAACCAATAAGAACCCACCGTGGTCGATAAAGATCCGCGCAGTCAACCAGAATTTTCGCAGGTTCATATGCGGATGGAGTGGATGATACTCCAGTGATGGAGTCCTTTGCAGAGGGATATGAGGATGGCAAGCGGTAAAGTCAAGTGGTTCAACAATGCCAAGGGCTACGGATTCATCAACGAAGAAGGGAAAAGCGACGACCTTTTCGCTCATTATTCCGCCATCAAGATGGATGGATATAAAACGTTGAAAGCCGGCCAGGCCGTCACATTCGAGATTATCCAGGGACCCAAGGGATTGCACGCCATCGAAATCCAGGATGCCAACAGAAAAGTCGATACCGCGCCAGCCACCACGTCCACAGCAGATAGCGCCATTGGCGCCTGATTGCTGAACGCAATAAAAAGCCGACCCGTTCCTGCGAGCGGGTCGGCTTTTGTTTGCCTGCTTTTTGTTACATGTGCTTGATCAGCGCCTCACCAAAACCGGAACTGCTGACCAGCGTGGCGCCATCCATCAGGCGCTCGAAGTCATAGGTCACGGTCTTGGCCTTGATTGCACCATTGGTACCTTTGATGATCAGGTCAGCGGCTTCGGTCCAGCCCAGGTGACGCAGCATCATCTCGGCCGAGAGAATCACCGACCCCGGGTTCACCTGGTCTTTGCCGGCGTATTTCGGCGCCGTGCCGTGGGTAGCCTCGAACATGGCCACCGTATCCGACAGGTTGGCACCTGGAGCAATACCGATACCCCCTACTTCGGCCGCCAGGGCGTCGGAGAGGTAGTCGCCATTTAGGTTGAGAGTCGCGATCACATCGTACTCGGCCGGACGCAGCAGGATCTGCTGGAGCATGGCGTCGGCGATGGCATCCTTGACGATGACCTCGCGACCGGTTTTCGGGTTCTTGAACTTCATCCACGGGCCGCCATCGAGCAGCTCGGCACCGAATTCGTTCTTGGCCACTTCGTAGCCCCAATCCTTGAAGGCCCCTTCTGTGAACTTCATGATGTTACCCTTGTGGACGATGGTCAGCGACTTGCGGTCGTTGTCCACTACGTACTGCAGGGCCTTGCGCACCAGACGCTGGGTACCTTCCTTGGACACCGGCTTGATGCCGATACCGCAGTCCTGGTCGAAACGGATCTTGGTAACGCCCATTTCCTCTTTGAGGAACTTGATGACCTTCTGCGCCTCAGGCGAGCCAGCCTTCCACTCGATACCGGCATAGATGTCTTCGGAGTTCTCACGGAAGATCACCATGTCGACATCGCCAGGTTTTTTCACCGGGCTCGGCACACCGTCGAACCACACCACCGGCCGCAGGCACACATACAGGTCCAGCTGCTGGCGCAGGGCAACGTTCAGGGAGCGGATACCGCCACCAACCGGGGTGGTCAGCGGCCCCTTGATGGAGACGACGTAATCTTTGACGGCATCCAGGGTCTCCTGGGGCAGCCAGGTGTCCTGGTCGTATACCTGCGTGGCTTTTTCACCCGCATAGACTTCCATCCAGGAAATCTTGCGCTTGCCCCCATAGGCTTTTTCTACAGCAGCATCAACCACTTTGATCATGACGGGACTGACGTCTACGCCAATGCCATCGCCTTCGATGAACGGGATGATCGGATTATCAGGAACATTTAGAGAATGGTCTGCGTTGACGGTGATTTTGTCGCCGACTGCCGGAACCTTGATTTTCTGGTATCCCATGCTGCACTCCGTTTTTTTTGGTGTGGTACGTCATCTGGATCCCCAGAGCGTAACCCAGTTGCACGGCAACGGGAACCATGCGGGCGAATGCCCCGAAATGGGGCGTCCCGGCCTACATCTTTGGTCTAAAAAAGCCGCTCGGGCGCGTTGATCTTGATGATTAAGACCAAGGGTTTGGTATACTCCGCCGGTGACCAAAGGGTCACTGGGGGCGAACCGTCTGGAACGAGACTCGCAGGCCCCGACAAGACTGGGCTGTTACCGCAGTTCAGCCGTTTGACACTCGACTGATGCAATCCACCATCACCGCACAGAACCCTCGACCTTCTGCTCATAGATGTGTCTGAGTGAAGCGCCTACCCTGCGCACCTCGAGATTCTGCGCACGCTCAGCAAAACAGAGAGTTAACCCGAATATGCCCACCCGATCCAAGATCATCTACACCTTCACCGACGAAGCCCCCGCCCTCGCCACCTATTCACTGCTCCCCATCGTCGAAGCCTTCACCGCTTGCGCCGACATCGCCGTAGAAACCCGGGACATCTCTCTGGCCGGCCGCATCCTTTCTGCCTTCCCTGAACAGCTCGGCGCCGACAAGCAAGTGGCCGACCACCTGGCAGAACTGGGCCAACTGGCAACCACGCCAGAAGCCAACATCATCAAGCTGCCGAACATCAGCGCCTCGGTACCGCAGCTCAAGGCCGCGATCAAGGAACTGCAAGCCAAGGGCTTCAACATTCCTGACTACCCTGAAGCCGCCAGCACCGATGCCGAGAAAGAAGCCAAGGCTCGCTACGACCGCATCAAGGGCAGCGCCGTGAACCCGGTTCTGCGTGAAGGCAACTCCGACCGCCGCGCGCCGCTGTCGGTCAAGAACTACGCTCGCAAGCACCCGCACAAGATGGGTGCCTGGGCTGCCGACTCCAAGTCCCACGTGGCCCACATGAGCCAGGGCGACTTCTACGGCAGCGAGAAAGCCGCGCTGATCGAAGCCGATGACAGCCTGCGCATCGAATTGCTGGACAAGAACGGCAACACCACCGTTCTGAAAGAAAAAACCGCCGTCAAGGCCGGTGAAATCATCGACTGCGCCGTGATGAGCACCAAGGCGCTGCGTAAATTCATCGCCGCCGAAATCGAAGACGCCAAGGCCAAGGGCGTACTGCTGTCGGTACACCTCAAAGCCACCATGATGAAGGTCTCCGACCCGATCATGTTCGGCCAGATCGTTGCCGAGTACTATCAGGATGCGCTGAACAAGCACGCCGATGTACTGGCCGAGATCGGCTTCAACCTGAACAACGGTATCGGTGACCTGTACGCCCGCATCAAGGCCCTGCCAGCTGAACAGCAAGCGCAGATCGAAGCCGACATCAAGGCCGTCTACGACGTGCGTCCAGCGCTGGCCATGGTCAACTCCGACAAAGGCATTACCAACCTGCACGTGCCGAGCGACGTCATCGTCGACGCCTCGATGCCGGCGATGATCCGTGACTCGGGCAAGATGTGGAACACCGAAGGCCAACTGCAAGATACCAAGGCCGTGATCCCGGATCGTTGCTACGCCACTATCTACCAGGCTGTCATCGAAGACTGCAAGCAACACGGCGCCTTCGACCCGACCACCATGGGCAGCGTACCGAACGTTGGCCTGATGGCACAGAAAGCCGAAGAGTACGGCTCCCACGACAAGACCTTCCAGGCCAAGACCGACGGCGTCATTCGCGTGGTTGACGGCAAGGGCAACCTGCTGCTGGCCCAGGACGTCGAAGCGGGCGACATCTTCCGTATGTGCCAGACCAAAGACGCGCCGATCCAGGACTGGGTCAAGCTGGCCGTCAACCGCGCACGCGCCAGCAACACCCCGGCGCTGTTCTGGCTCGACCCGCAGCGCGCCCATGACGGCGTGCTGATCGAGAAGGTCCAGCAGTACCTCAAGGACCACGACACCACCGGCCTGGACATCCGCGTCCTGTCGCCTGTCGAGGCCATGAAGGTATCCCTGCAGCGTATCCGCGCCGGCCAGGACACCATCTCCGTCACCGGTAACGTACTGCGCGACTATCTGACCGACCTGTTCCCGATCATGGAGCTGGGCACCAGCGCCAAGATGCTGTCGATCGTGCCGCTGATGAACAACGGCGGCCTGTTCGAGACCGGCGCCGGCGGCTCCGCACCCAAGCACGTACAGCAACTGGTCGAAGAAAACTTCCTGCGCTGGGATTCGCTGGGCGAGTTCCTGGCCCTCGCCGCTTCCCTGGAGCACCTGGGCAGCGCCTACGACAACCCGAAAGCCAAGGTACTGGCGGCGACCCTGGACCAGGCCACCGGCCAGTTCCTGGACACCAACAAGTCCCCTGCGCGCAAGGTTGGCGGCATCGACAACCGCGGCAGCCATTTCTACCTGACCCTGTACTGGGCCCAGGCACTGGCTGCACAGAGCGACGACGCAGCCCTGCAAGCGCGCTTCGCCCCACTGGCAAAAGCCCTGGCCGAGAACGAGGCGACCATCGTCGCCGAGCTCAACGCCGTTCAGGGCAAGCCGGCAGAAATCGGTGGTTACTACTACCCGGATGCCGAGCTGACCAGCAAGGTGATGCGCCCAAGCCAGACCCTGAACAGCGCGATTGCCGCACTGTAAGGCTAGCTTGACGTAACATCGGAAGCCCCGGCCACGCACCGGGGCTTCTGCTTTTTCGGGTTTGATCGCGGGGCAACTCCGCTCCTGCTGATCCCGGTAAAAAAATGACACAGGACCATCCCATGACCTGGCAACCCCACATCACCGTCGCCACCATCGTCGAAGACCAGGGCCGCTTCCTCATGGTCGAGGAGTTCAAGGCCGGCAAGCATGTCTTCAACCAACCGGCCGGCCATCTGGAGGCCAACGAAAGTCTGCTTGAGGCTGCCATCCGCGAAACGCTGGAAGAGACCGCCTGGGATGTCGAGCTGACCGGCATCGTCGGCATCTACCTCTACACGGCCCCCAGCAACGGCGTGACGTACCAACGCGTGTGCTTCGCCGCCCGGCCACTCAAGCACCACCCCCAGCGCGCCCTGGACAGCGACATCGTCCGCGCCGTATGGCTGACGCGCGAGGAACTGCTGGCCGCCCCCGAACGCTGGCGCAGCGAGCTGGTACCCCGCTGCATCGGTGACTACCTGGCTGGCCCCCTGCACAGCCTGACACTGATTCGCGACTGACGGTGACGATGCCTTGTAGGCCGCAGTTTGATAGAATCGTCGTCTTTTTCCAGATACACAGCCGGTACCTATGACCAGTCCAGCACTTTACGAACCTGAAAAGACACGCGTTATCGTCGGCATGTCCGGCGGCGTGGACTCTTCCGTCTCCGCCCTCCTGCTCATGGAGCAGGGCTATCAGGTGGAAGGCCTGTTCATGAAGAACTGGGAAGAGGACGACGGCACCGAATACTGCACCGCCCGCGAAGACCTGGCCGACGCCCAGGCCGTGTGCGACCGCATCGGCATCAAGCTGCACACCGCCAATTTTGCCGCCGAGTACTGGGACAACGTGTTCGAGCACTTCCTGGCCGAATACAAGGCTGGGCGCACGCCGAATCCGGACATCCTGTGCAACCGTGAAATTAAGTTCAAGGCCTTCCTCGACTACGCCCTGATGCTGGGCGCCGACCTGATCGCCACTGGCCACTACGTGCGCCGCCGCGACACTGACGGGCGTACCGAGCTGCTCAAGGGGCTGGACCCGAACAAAGACCAGAGCTACTTCCTGCACGCTGTGGGCGGCGAGCAGATTGCCCGCACCCTGTTCCCGGTGGGCGAGCTGGAAAAGCCCGAAGTTCGTGCCATTGCCGAAAAACACGGTCTGGCCACGGCCAAGAAAAAAGACTCCACCGGCATCTGCTTTATCGGTGAGCGTCGCTTCAGCGACTTCCTCAAGCAGTACCTGCCGGCACAACCGGGCGAGATCCAGACCACCGACGGCGAGGTGATCGGCCGCCATCACGGCCTGATGTACCACACCATCGGCCAGCGCCAGGGCCTGGGCATCGGCGGCCTGAAAGACGCCGGCGACGAGCCGTGGTACGTGCTTGAGAAAGACCTCAGCCGCAATGTGCTGGTGGTCGGCCAGGGCAACGAACACCCGTGGCTGTTTTCTCGCGCCCTGCTCGCCTCGGAAATTTTCTGGGTCAACCCGATCGACCTGTCCAACCCGCGCCGCCTGAACGCCAAGGTCCGCTACCGCCAGAGTGATCAGGACTGCACCCTGGAACTCACAGAAAGCGGCTACCGCGCCGTCTTCGACGAACCCCAGCGCGCGGTTACTCCTGGCCAGTCGGTGGTCTTCTACCACGGCGAGATCTGCCTGGGCGGCGGCGTGATCGAAACGGCAGAGCCGTGGAGCGCCCACTGATGAGCTCGATCCAAGAGCAACTGATCGCCCTGGGCGGCGTGTTCCAGGCCGCTGTACTGGTCGACCGCATCGCCCGCACCGGCCAGGCCAGCGAGGCCAACCTGGGCTGCATGCTCGGCAGCCTGCTGGTACGCGATCCACAGAACACCCTGGAAGTGTTCGGCGGCGACGACCTGAACCTGCGCGACGGCTACCGCGCCCTGGCCAGCGCCCTCGAGCGCGACCCGGGCAGCCTGCAGCGCGAGCCACTGCGCTACGCATTGTCGATGTTGGGCCTTGAACGCCAGCTGGCCAAACGCGCCGACATGCTCGACGTGATCGGCAACCGCCTGCCACAGATCCAGTCCCAGGCCGAGCATTTCGGCCTGGTGCACGAGAACGTCATTGCCTCCAGCGGCGCCCTCTACCAGGACACCCTGAGCACCCTGCGCCAACGCATTCAAGTGCATGGTGACATGCGCCACCTGCAACAACCGAGCAACGCCTCGAAGATTCGCGCCCTGCTCCTGGCCGGCATTCGCGCCGCACGCCTGTGGCGCCAGCTGGGCGGGCACCGCTGGCAGTTGGTGATCAGCCGGCGCAAACTGCTCAAAGAGCTGTATCCGATGCTGCGCGGCTGACCTCGCTCGTTGGCAAGCCACCCCCGCAGAGCAGGCATGCCCAGCACCTGCGGGAGCTTGCTTGCCAGCGATGAGGCCATGACTGACGCCACAGATTTACCGGCAGACCATTTGTCAGCCACCCGACCCGGGCGCGTTTTTCATGTATGATATGCGCCCTTTTCAAAGCCTGACTGTCCGAGAACACCCCATGCAGCTTTCCTCGCTCACTGCGGTTTCCCCTGTTGACGGCCGCTACGCCGGCAAAACCCAGGCCCTGCGCCCTATTTTCAGCGAATACGGCCTGATCCGTTTCCGCGCCCTGGTCGAGGTGCGCTGGTTGCAGCGCCTGGCCGCTCACCCGCAAATCGCTGAAGTTCCAGCGTTTTCTGCCGAAGCCAATGCCCTGCTCAACGGCCTGGCCGATGAGTTCGCCCTCGAGCATGCCGAGCGCGTCAAGGAAATCGAGCGCACCACCAACCACGACGTCAAGGCCATCGAGTACCTGCTCAAGGAGCAGGCTGCCAAGCTGCCGGAACTGGCCAAGGTAAGTGAATTCATCCACTTCGCCTGCACCAGCGAAGATATCAACAACCTGTCCCACGCCCTGATGCTTCGCGCAGGCCGGGACGACGTACTGCTGCCGCTGATGCGCCAGATCGCCCAGTCGATCCGTGAGCTGGCCCATCGCTTCGCCGACGTGCCGATGCTGTCGCGCACCCACGGCCAACCGGCTTCGCCCACCACCCTGGGCAAAGAACTGGCCAACGTCGTCTATCGTCTCGAGCGCCAGATCGCACAAGTGGCCGCTGTACCGCTGTTGGGCAAGATCAACGGCGCCGTGGGTAACTACAATGCCCACCTGTCGGCCTACCCGCAGATCGACTGGGAAGCCAACGCCCGCGCCTTCATCGAAGACGAACTGGGCCTGGTGTTCAATCCCTACACCACCCAGATCGAACCGCACGACTACATTGCCGAGCTGTTCGACGCGATCGCCCGCTTCAACACCATCCTGATCGACTTCGACCGCGATATCTGGGGCTACATCTCCCTGGGCTACTTCAAGCAGCGCACCATCGCCGGCGAAATCGGTTCTTCGACCATGCCGCACAAGGTCAACCCGATCGACTTCGAGAACTCCGAAGGCAACCTGGGTATCGCCAACGCGCTGTTCCAGCACCTTGCCAGCAAGCTGCCGATCTCGCGCTGGCAGCGTGACCTGACCGACTCCACCGTGCTGCGCAACCTGGGTGTCGGTTTCGCCCACAGCGTGATCGCCTACGAGGCCAGCCTCAAAGGCATCAGCAAGCTGGAAATCAACACCCAGCGCATCGCTGAAGACCTGGACGCCTGCTGGGAAGTCCTGGCCGAACCGATCCAGACCGTCATGCGCCGCTATGACATCGAGAACCCCTACGAGAAGCTCAAGGAGCTGACCCGTGGCAAAGGCATCAGCCCTGAAGCGCTGTTGACCTTCATCGATGGCCTGGACATGCCTGTCGAAGCCCGTGAAGAGCTCAAGAAGCTGACCCCAGCCTCCTACATCGGTAACGCTGCGGCTCAAGCCAAACGCATCTGATCTACGCCCTGCGCGTAAACGCCCGGCTCAGCCGGGCGTTTTTATTACCGAAAGACAATTACTTTTTTTCAATAGGTTACACATGAATCCTGATACTCCACTGCAGCTGCTGGGCGGCCTCACAGCCCGTGAATTCATGCGCGACTACTGGCAGAAGAAACCTCTGCTGGTGCGCCAGGCCTTTCCAGATTTCGAAAGCCCGATCGACCCCGACGAACTGGCCGGCCTGGCCCTGGAAGAAGAAGTCGAGTCGCGCCTGGTCATCGAGCACGGCGAGCGGCCTTGGGAGCTGCGCCGCGGCCCGTTCGAGGAAGACACCTTCAGCACCCTGCCTGAGCGCGATTGGACCCTGCTGGTCCAGGCTGTCGACCAGTTCGTCCCTGAGGTCCAGGAACTGCTGGAGCACTTCCGCTTCCTGCCCAGCTGGCGTATCGACGACGTGATGATCAGCTTCGCAGCCCCAGGCGGCAGCGTGGGTCCGCACTTCGACAACTACGACGTATTCCTGCTGCAAGGCCAGGGCAAACGCAACTGGAAGATCGGCCAGATGTGCGACAGCGACAGCCCGCTGCTGGAGCACGCCGACCTGCGCATCCTGGCTGAATTCGAGCAGAGCGACGAGTGGACCCTCGAACCCGGCGACATGCTTTACCTGCCGCCACGCCTGGCCCACTTCGGCGTTGCCGAAGACGACTGCCTGACCTACTCGGTAGGTTTCCGCGCCCCGGGCGCAGCCGAAGTGCTGACCCACTTCACCGACTTCCTCAGCCAGTTCCTGCCGGACGAAGAGCGTTACACCGACGCTGACGCCCAGCCGGTCAGCGACCCGCACCAGATCCAGCACGATGCACTGGATCGCCTGAAGAAGCTGCTGGCCGAGCACATGAGTGACGAGCGCCTGCTGCTGACCTGGTTCGGCCAGTTCATGACCGAGCCGCGCTACCCTGAACTGGTCAGCGGCGAAGCACTGGATGAAGCAGAGCTGATCGAAAGCCTGGCCGACGGCGCACTCCTGATCCGCAACCCGAGCGCACGCCTGGCCTGGTCGGAAGTTGATGACAATCTGCTACTGTTCGCAAGCGGCCAGAGCCGCCTGCTGCCGGGCGACCTGCGCGAACTGCTCAAGCTGATCTGCGCCGCCGATGCGCTGCACATCGAGAACCTTGAACAGTGGCTTGAAAACGATCAAGGCATGACCTTGATCTGTGAACTGGTCAAACAAGGAAGCCTGGGATTTGCCAATGAATAAGATTCGGGTTCGCCTCGCCGATTGGCACAAAGACAACGCTGATATCCGCCGTATTCGTGAAGCCGTGTTCATTGCCGAACAGTGCGTACCGCCCGAGCTGGAATGGGATGCCGACGACAATACCGCCGTTCACTTCCTGGCCCTTGAAGGCGACTACCCCATCGGTACCGCGCGCCTGCTGGCCGACGGCCAGATCGGCCGGGTGTCGGTACTCAAGGACTGGCGCGGCCTGAAGGTTGGCGACGCACTGATGCAAGCGGTGATCGTCGAAGCTCAGAATCGCGACCTCAAGCAGCAGATGCTCAGCGCCCAGGTACATGCCACGCCGTTCTACGAGCGCCTCGGGTTCAAGGTGGTCAGCGAAGAGTTTCTCGAAGCCGGCATTCCGCATGTGGACATGGTTCGTGAGTCGCGCGAGCTGGTTTAAGTAAGTAATCGCGAGCAGGCCCGCTCCCACAATACGAGTGGGAGCGGGCCTGCCCCACGATCAAACCAGCAAAACCACTGCAAATTTGCCATCATGTCCACTCCACCTGCGGAGAAAATGGACATGCCGCTACGCCCCCTTCTCGCCTCTCTGCTTCTGTCGTTCAGCCTCACTGCGCTGGCCGCCACCGAAGTCCTGCCGCTGAACCATCGCACCAGCGCCGAACTGCTCCCCGCCGCGCAATCCTTCCTCGGCAAGAACGGCACGGTCAGCGCCTTTGAAAACAAACTGATCGTCAACGCCAACCCCGAACAGATCGACAGCCTGCGCAGCCTGCTCGCTCAACTGGACACTGCCCCGCGACGCCTGCTGATCAGCGTCGACAACAACGACAGCAACTTCCAGGACAACCGCGGCAGCGCCCGCATCATTCACTACGGCACCGCCAACCGCGAAGGCGGCATGCAGCAGGTACAGGCCAGCGAAGGCAGCCCTGCCCTGATTCAGGTGGGCCAGAGCATTCCCGTCACCAGTACCAGCACCGATGGCTACGGACGCATTCAAAGCGATACCCAGTACCGCAACGTCACCCAGGGCTTCTATGTCACCGCCAGCGTCACTGGCGATACCGTCCACCTGAACATCAGCACCAACAATGACCGGATGAGCCAGGAACGTCCCGATGTAGTGAGCGTTCAAAGCACCGACACAAAAGTCTCCGGCAAGCTGGGTGAGTGGATCACTCTGGCGGGGGTCAACCAGCAAAGCCAGTCCGAACGCAGCGCTTCAGCCCTCAGTTACAGCACCCAGCGCGGTGAAAACATGACTTTACGGGTAAAAGTCGATGAAATGGACTGACCCCAGGTAAATCAAGGCCTCGACCAAAGACCTCGAAACTGACTGATGAGTCGCATTAGACGAAAGATGTAGTGGTGATAAAAAAGCACTACAAAACATTTGACGACCACAATCGGTAGAGGCATGATGGCCCCGCTCCCGCTAATCAGAGGCCCTGGAAAGGGCCTTCGAGCCGCACTCTAACCTACCCACCTGAGTCGGCCCGTGTCTGTACAGCCCACAAGGCAGTTTGACGAGATTGCGACTGGAACGAAGTTGTCCCGAGGGACGGAAGCGCATCAAGAGGCACCCGGCAGCACTGTTCACTGCAGTTCGGCAACCACGAGCCACCCTGCAGCGAAAACCTCGCCAACGCCTGCTCACTTCCCCCTTCGAGCCCCATCGTTCGACCGTCGCATATTTCGCTGAACATGTCTTGCGCCAGGCTTCTGATCTGCGCTGTGTGAGCGAGAATTTTTTACCCAAGACCGATGCGACGAGGTTTATTTCCATGGCACTGACACGCGAACAGCAAATTGCAGCCCTCGAAAAAGACTGGGCCGAAAACCCGCGCTGGAAAGGCGTGACCCGTACCTATACCGCCGCTGATGTCGTACGTCTGCGTGGCTCGGTCCAGCCAGAGCACACTCTGGCCCGCATGGGTGCCGAGAAGCTGTGGAAGCTGGTCACCCAGGGCGCACACCCGTCCTTCCGCCCAGACAAAGATTTCGTCAACTGCATGGGCGCCCTGACCGGCGGCCAGGCAGTACAACAGGTCAAGGCCGGCATCCAGGCTATCTACCTGTCCGGCTGGCAAGTGGCCGCCGACAACAACTCGGCCGAGTCCATGTACCCCGACCAGTCGCTGTACCCGGTGGATTCGGTTCCAACCGTGGTCAAGCGCATCAACAACTCGTTCCGTCGTGCCGACCAGATCCAGTGGAAAGCCGGCAAGAACCCAGGTGATGATGGCTACATCGACTACTTCGCCCCTATCGTGGCTGACGCTGAAGCCGGTTTCGGCGGCGTGCTGAATGCCTACGAACTGATGAAGAACATGATCGAAGCAGGCGCTGCCGGCGTTCACTTCGAAGACCAACTGGCTTCGGTCAAAAAATGCGGTCACATGGGCGGCAAGGTACTGGTACCAACCCAGGAAGCCGTTCAAAAGCTCAGCGCCGCTCGTCTGGCCGCTGACGTTGCCGGCGTACCGACCATCATCCTGGCCCGTACCGATGCCAACGCCGCTGACCTGCTGACCAGCGACTGCGACCCGTACGACCAACCGTTCGTCATCGGCGAGCGCACCCAGGAAGGCTTCTACAAAGTACGTGCAGGCCTGGATCAAGCCATCGCCCGCGGCCTGGCCTACGCGCCATACGCCGACCTGATCTGGTGCGAAACCGCCAAGCCGGACCTGGAAGAAGCCCGTCGCTTCGCCGAAGCGATCAAGAAGGAATACCCGGACCAGATCCTGTCCTACAACTGCTCGCCTTCCTTCAACTGGAAGAAAAACCTGGACGACGCGACCATCGCCAAGTTCCAGCGCGAACTGTCGGCCATGGGTTACAAGCACCAGTTCATTACCCTCGCCGGTATCCACAACATGTGGCACGGCATGTTCAACCTGGCGCACGATTACGCCCGCAACGACATGACCGCCTACGTGAAACTGCAAGAGCAAGAGTTCGCTGACGCGTCGAAAGGCTACACCTTCGTGGCGCACCAGCAGGAAGTCGGCACTGGCTACTTCGACGACATGACCACCGTGATCCAGGGTGGCAAGTCTTCGGTAACCGCACTGACCGGCTCGACTGAAGAAGAGCAGTTCCACTGATCACTGATCAGCGCTGACCGATTCGGGTGAAACGCAAGACCCGGGGCCTGTGATGGGGCTCCGGGTTTTGTTTTTTCAGGTCGCGGGGCAACCCCGCCCCTACAGTGCCCGGCGATGTGGCCGATTCGGCACTTTCTTATAAATCCCCATTGGCTATCCTAGGCGCACACGATTTCCAAGGATCGGCCATGCCTCGTCCCATTACCCTCCTCGGCCTGGCGCTGCTCGGCGCTGCCCTCTATATATATGCACTGGCCACCCAGTCGCCACTGCTGGGCCTTGTCGTCAAACCCATTCCAGTGATTGCGTTGCTGGTGTGGTTGGGGTCTGCCGAGCCTGGTCGCTACCGGCAGTGGATCATGATTGGCCTGGGCTTCTCGCTGCTGGGCGACATTCTTCTCGCCGCTCCCGGTGACCTGTTCGTATTTGGCCTTGCGGCGTTTCTCTGCGCCCACTTGGCTTACCTGCGCGCCTACCTGGGCACAACTCGCCGCCTGGCGCCCCTCGCCTTCGTGGGCTCGGCTATCGTCGGCACGGCGCTGCTGACCTTGTTGATCAGTCATGGGCTGGGCGAGCTGCTGGTCCCGGTGACGGTCTACGCCCTGGCCATCACCGCAATGCTGTGGCGCGCCCTGGCCTGTGGCGGGCTGGCAGCACTGGGGGCAGTCGCCTTTGTATTTTCTGACAGCTTGATCGGCATTGACCGCTTTGTCGGCCAGTTCGCTGCAGCGCCCTACCTGATCATCGTTGCCTACTGGCTGGGGCAATGGGCGATCGCCGCCTCGGCGATCGCCCGCACATCGTCAAAAGCCTTGATCCAGAGCGCAGCAGTGCGCGAAAAAATCAGTTAGAACAGCAAGCCCGGAAACTTGCAGGTGATGGCAATGTTGCACAACTTTGTAGTTGACCCCGACAGTAGGACTAATCTTATAGCCACAAATGATATTAATTATCATTACGAAGTTTCGGATTCATTACGCTTTGCAAGAAACATAATTAACAAAAGCCGGGGCAATGCCCGCGCCATGCGGCCTGCAGGCTGTTACGAAAGATTTTTGTTCTTAATGCTACGAATAAATTTGCTGCAGAAATTTTACTTGCATCGGGTTTACCCATAAAATCAGCGCGATAGATTCCGCTGCGACATATCGTCACTGCTCTACTTCTTTTCAAACCGCAGAGACTGGTCTCTGTATAAGGATTTTCAGCATGCCCGATTCGACAGGACTCATCGCCCACAACTGGGGCTTTGCCATTTTCCTTTTGGGTGTCGTTGGCCTCTGCGCCTTCATGCTCGGCCTGTCCGCGCTGCTCGGCAGCAAGGCGTGGGGCCGCAGCAAGAACGAACCCTTCGAGTCCGGCATGCTGCCTACTGGCGGCGCCCGCTTGCGCCTGTCAGCCAAATTCTATCTGGTCGCGATGCTGTTCGTGATCTTCGATATTGAAGCCCTCTTTCTCTTTGCATGGTCTGTGTCCGTCCGCGAAAGCGGCTGGACCGGATTCGTCGAAGCTCTCGTTTTCATAGCAATTCTGTTGGCAGGCCTTGTCTACCTATTCCGAGTGGGCGCCCTTGACTGGGCTCCGGAAGCTCGTCGTAAGCGGCAAGCGAAGCTGAAACAATGAGGCTTTGGCAATGCAATACAATCTCACCAGAATCGACCCGGATGCGCCTAACGAGCAGTATCCAATCGGTGAACGGGAAACCGTCTCCGACTCGCTGCTAGAGGACCAGGTCCACAAGAACATCTTCATGGGCAAGCTTGAAGATGTTCTCAGTGGCGCGGTCAACTGGGGGCGTAAAAACTCCCTGTGGCCGTACAACTTCGGCCTCTCCTGCTGCTACGTGGAAATGACCACGGCCTTCACGGCGCCCCACGACATCGCCCGCTTCGGCGCCGAAGTCATCCGGGCCTCGCCGCGCCAGGCCGACTTCATGGTCATCGCCGGCACCTGCTTCATCAAGATGGCGCCGATCATCCAGCGCCTGTACGAGCAGATGCTCGAGCCTAAATGGGTCATTTCCATGGGTTCGTGCGCCAACTCCGGCGGCATGTACGACATTTACTCGGTCGTTCAGGGGGTCGACAAGTTCCTCCCCGTGGATGTCTATGTGCCTGGCTGCCCGCCTCGCCCTGAAGCCTTCCTGCAAGGCCTGATGCTGTTGCAGGAGTCGATTGGCCAGGAGCGTCGTCCTCTTTCCTGGGTTGTCGGTGATCAAGGCATTTACCGTGCCGAGATGCCGTCACAGAAAGAGCAACGCCGTGAACAGCGCATCCAGGTCACCAACCTGCGCAGCCCCGACGAAGTCTGATCCAGCTATCAGTTGCCTGCGCGCGTGCGACAGGCAGCCTGGCTTCATTCTCTACGTTGACCGAAAGCGACCGAGACCATGACAGCGGACACCGCTATTTATATCCCGCCTTACAAGGCTGACGACCAGGATGTGGTCGTCGAACTGAACAACAAATTCGGCCCCGAGGCGTTCGTCGCCCAGGAAACCCGCACCGGCATGCCGGTGCTTTGGGTTACCCGCGCCAAACTCAAGGAAGTCCTGAGTTTCCTGCGCAATGTCGCCAAACCGTACAGCATGCTCTACGACCTGCACGGTGTGGACGAACGTCTGCGCACCCAGCGCCGTGGCCTGCCAGGCGCCGACTTCAGCGTGTTCTACCACCTGCTCTCGGTGGAACGGAACAGCGACGTGATGATCAAGGTGGCCTTGAGCGAAGGTGACCTGAACCTTCCTACCGTGACCGGTATCTGGCCAAACGCCAACTGGTACGAGCGTGAGGTCTGGGACATGTTCGGCATCGACTTTGCCGGCCACCCGCACCTGACCCGCATCATGATGCCGCCGACGTGGGAAGGTCACCCGCTGCGCAAGGACTACCCTGCCCGCGCCACCGAATTCGATCCGTACAGCCTGACCCTGGCCAAGCAACAGCTCGAGGAAGAAGCCGCACGCTTCAACCCGGAAGCCTGGGGCATGAAGCGCAGCGGCGCCAACGAGGACTATATGTTCCTCAACCTTGGCCCGAACCACCCATCGGCTCACGGTGCCTTCCGTATCGTGCTGCAACTGGACGGTGAAGAGATCGTCGACTGCGTCCCGGACATCGGCTACCACCACCGTGGTGCCGAGAAGATGGCCGAGCGCCAGTCCTGGCACAGCTTCATTCCCTACACCGACCGCATCGACTACCTCGGCGGGGTTATGAACAACCTGCCGTACGTGCTCGCGGTCGAGAAGCTGGCCGGCATCCAGGTACCGCAGAAGGTCGACGTGATTCGCATCATGCTCGCCGAGTTCTTCCGGATCACCAGCCACCTGCTGTTCCTGGGTACCTATATCCAGGACGTCGGCGCCATGACCCCGGTGTTCTTCACCTTCACCGACCGCCAGCGCGCCTACACTGTGATCGAAGCCATCACCGGTTTCCGTCTGCACCCGGCCTGGTATCGCATCGGTGGCGTTGCCCACGACCTGCCGCGTGGCTGGGACAAGCTGGTCAAGGACTTCGTCGAATGGCTGCCAAAGCGCCTGGACGAGTACACCAAGGCTGCCCTGCAGAACAGCATCCTCAAGGGGCGTACCATCGGCGTTGCCCAGTACAACACCAAAGAGGCCTTGGAATGGGGCGTCACCGGTGCCGGCCTGCGCTCAACCGGCCTGGACTTCGACCTGCGCAAAGCCCGCCCCTACTCCGGCTACGAGAACTTCGAGTTCGAAGTACCGCTGGCCCACAACGGCGATGCCTACGATCGCTGCATGGTCCGTGTCGAGGAGATGCGCCAGAGTATCCGCATCATCGACCAGTGCCTGCGCAACATGCCGGAAGGCCCGTACAAGGCGGATCACCCGCTGACCACGCCGCCACCGAAAGAGCGCACCCTGCAGCACATCGAAACCCTGATCACCCACTTCCTGCAGGTTTCGTGGGGCCCGGTCATGCCGGCCAACGAATCCTTCCAGATGATCGAGGCGACCAAGGGCATCAACAGTTACTACCTGACGAGCGACGGCGGCACCATGAGCTACCGCACCCGGATCCGTACTCCGAGCTACCCGCACTTGCAGCAGATCCCTTCGGTGATCCGCGGCAGCATGGTCGCGGACCTCATTGCGTACCTGGGCAGTATCGACTTCGTTATGGCTGACGTGGACCGCTAAGCATGAACAGCACGCTTATCCAAACCGACCGTTTCGCCCTGAGCGAAACCGAGCGCTCGGCCATCGAGCACGAGATGCATCACTACGAGGACCCGCGCGCCGCGTCCATCGAAGCCCTGAAGATCGTTCAGAAGGAACGCGGCTGGGTGCCTGACGGCGCCATCTACGCCATTGGCGAAGTGCTCGGCATTCCTGCCAGCGACGTCGAAGGCGTGGCCACCTTCTATAGTCAGATCTTCCGTCAGCCGGTTGGCCGGCACATCATCCGCGTCTGCGACAGCATGGTCTGCTACATCGGCGGCCATGAGTCCGTAGTCAGCCAGATCCAGAGCGAACTGGGTATCGGCCTGGGCCAGACCACCGCCGACGGCCGCTTCACCCTGCTGCCTGTGTGCTGCCTGGGTAACTGCGACAAGGCACCGGCACTGATGATCGACGACGACACCTTTGGCGACGTCCAGCCTGCTGGCGTTTCCAAACTGCTGGAGGGTTACGTATGACCATCACTTCCTTCGGCCCGGCCAACCGTATCGCCCGTGCGGCTGAAACCCATCCGCTGACCTGGCGCCTGCGTGACGACGGCGAGCCGATCTGGCTCGACGAGTACCAGGCCAAGGACGGCTATGCCGCTGCCCGCAAGGCACTGGCACAGATGTCCCAGGACGATATCGTCCAGACCGTGAAAGATTCCGGCCTCAAGGGTCGTGGCGGTGCGGGCTTCCCCACCGGCGTCAAATGGGGCCTGATGCCCAAAGACGAATCCATGAACATCCGCTACCTGCTGTGCAACGCGGATGAAATGGAGCCCAACACCTGGAAAGACCGCATGCTGATGGAGCAGCAGCCCCATCTGCTGATCGAAGGCATGCTGATCAGCGCCCGTGCGCTCAAGGCCTACCGCGGCTACATCTTCCTGCGTGGCGAATACACCACCGCAGCGCGCAACCTCAACCGCGCGGTCGAAGAAGCCAAGGCGGCCGGCCTGCTGGGCAAGAACATCCTGGGCAGCGGCTTCGATTTCGAGCTGTTCGTCCACACCGGTGCCGGTCGTTACATCTGCGGTGAAGAAACCGCACTGATCAACTCCCTCGAAGGCCGCCGTGCCAACCCCCGCTCCAAGCCGCCCTTCCCTGCCGCCGTTGGCGTCTGGGGCAAGCCGACCTGCGTGAACAACGTCGAGACCCTGTGCAACGTGCCGGCCATCGTCGGCAACGGCATCGACTGGTACAAGTCGCTGGCCCGCGAAGGCTCCGAAGACCACGGCACCAAGCTGATGGGCTTCTCTGGCAAGGTCAAGAACCCGGGCCTGTGGGAACTGCCGTTCGGCGTGACTGCCCGCGAGCTGTTCGAAGACTACGCCGGCGGCATGCGCGATGGCTTCAAGCTCAAGTGCTGGCAGCCTGGCGGCGCCGGTACCGGTTTCCTCCTGCCTGAACACCTGGATGCGCAAATGTACGCCGGTGGCATCGCCAAGGTCGGCACCCGCATGGGTACCGGCCTGGCCATGGCCGTGGACGACAGCGTCAACATGGTGTCGCTGCTGCGCAACATGGAAGAGTTCTTTGCCCGCGAATCGTGCGGCTTCTGCACCCCGTGCCGCGATGGCCTGCCGTGGAGCGTCAAGCTCCTGCGCGCCCTCGAAAACGGCCAGGGCCAGCAGGGCGATATCGAGACGCTGCTGGGCCTGGTCGGTTTCCTCGGCCCAGGCAAGACCTTCTGTGCACACGCACCAGGTGCAGTGGAGCCGCTGGGTAGCGCGATCAAGTACTTCCGCCCCGAGTTCGAGGCCGGCATTGCGACTGCTGCTCCTGCAGCCGCTGCCCTGCGCCCGGACCTGGCGAAGCCGATCGTCGTCGGCGCATAACGAATAGAAATGCGGGCGGTCCGTGCCGCCCGTTGCTTGCTCAGCTCGCTCGGGGATACCTGTCGCGGGCTGCAGGCACACAGTTTTCCATTAGCCACGCCCGCACACGCGGGCCAACGAAGAACTTTGAACCATGGCCACTATCCACGTAGACGGCAAAGAGCTCGAAGTCAACGGCGCAGACAACCTGTTACAGGCGTGTCTGTCGCTCGGCCTCGACATCCCCTATTTCTGCTGGCACCCGGCGCTCGGTAGCGTCGGCGCCTGCCGCCAGTGTGCGGTCAAGCAGTACACCGACGAGAACGACACCCGTGGTCGTATCGTCATGTCCTGCATGACCCCTGCCTCCGACGGCAGCTGGATTTCCATCGAAGACGAAGAAGCCAAGGTATTCCGTGCCAGCGTCGTCGAATGGCTGATGACCAACCACCCGCACGACTGCCCGGTCTGCGAGGAAGGCGGCCACTGCCACCTGCAAGACATGACGGTAATGACCGGCCACAACGAGCGCCGCTACCGTTTCACCAAGCGTACCCACCAGAACCAGGAACTCGGCCCGTTCATCGCCCACGAGATGAACCGCTGCATCGCCTGCTACCGCTGCGTGCGCTACTACAAGGACTACGCCGGCGGTACTGACCTCGGCGTATTCGGTGCCCACGACAACGTCTACTTCGGTCGCGTTGAAGACGGCGCGCTGGAAAGCGAGTTCTCGGGCAACCTCACCGAGGTCTGCCCGACCGGTGTGTTCACCGACAAGACCCACTCCGAGCGCTATAACCGCAAGTGGGACATGCAGTTTGCCCCAAGCATCTGCCACGGTTGCTCCAGCGGCTGCAACATCAGCCCGGGTGAGCGTTACGGCGAACTGCGTCGCATCGAGAACCGCTACAACGGTTCGGTCAACCAGTACTTCCTGTGCGACCGTGGCCGTTTCGGCTATGGCTACGTCAACCGCACGGACCGTCCACGTCAGCCGCTGCTGGCCGACGGCACCAAGCTGAGCCTGGATGCGGCGCTGGACAAAGCCGCCGACATGCTGCGCGGTCGCAACATCGTCGGTATCGGTTCGCCACGCGCCAGTCTCGAAAGCAACTACGGCCTGCGCGAGCTGGTCGGAGCCGAGCATTTCTACTCGGGTATGGAAGCCGGTGAGCTGGAGCGTGTGCGCCTGGCCCTGCAGGTATTGAACGACAGCCCGCTGCCGGTTCCTACCCTGCGCGAGATGGAAGACCACGACGCCGTGTTCGTCCTCGGCGAAGACCTGACCCAGACCGCCGCCCGCGTCGCCCTGGCCCTGCGCCAATCGGTCAAGGGCAAGGCCGAGGCCATGGCCGATGCCATGCGCGTTCAGCCTTGGCTCGATGCGGCAGTGAAGAACATCGGCCAGCACGCCATGTACCCGCTGTTCATCGCCAGCCTGGCCGAGACCAAGCTTGATGACGTTGCCGAAGAGTGCGTACACGCCGCTCCCGACGACCTGGCGCGTATCGGCTTTGCCGTTGCCCATGCCATCGACCCAAGCGCTCCGGCCGTCGAAGGCCTGGACGCCGAAGCCCTGGCCCTGGCCAAGCGCATTGCCGATGCCCTGGTTGCTGCCAACCGTCCGCTGGTGGTTGCTGGTACTTCGCTGGGCTCCAAGGCCCTGATCGAAGCGGCTGCCAACATCGCCAAGGCGCTGAAACTGCGCGAGAAGAACGGCTCCCTGAGCCTGGTGGTCCCAGAGGCCAACAGCCTGGGCATGGCCATGCTTGCTGGCGAGTCCGTCGACGCCGCCCTGGATGCCGTGATTGCCGGCAAGGCCGACGCCATCGTCGTGCTGGAAAACGACCTCTTCAGCCGCGTCCCGGCCGCCAAGGTCGACGCTGCCCTGGCCGCCGCCAAGGTAGTCATCGTTGCCGACCACCAGAAGACCGCCACCACCGACCGCGCCCACCTGGTGCTGCCGGCGGCGACCTTCGCCGAAGGCGACGGCACCCTGGTCAGCCAGGAAGGCCGCGCCCAGCGCTTCTTCCAGGTGTTCGACCCTACTTACCTGGACAGCAGCATCCTGGTTCACGAAGGCTGGCGCTGGATGCATGCCCTGCGTGCCACCCTGCTCAACAAGCCGGTCGACTGGACTCAACTGGACCACGTCACCAGCGCCTGCGCCTCGGCCGCCCCGCAACTGACCGGCATCGTCAATGCCGCGCCATCGGCCGCGTTCCGCATCAAGGGCATGAAGCTCGCCCGTGAGCCGCTGCGCTACTCCGGTCGTACCGCCATGCGCGCCAACATCAGCGTGCACGAACCACGTACCCCACAAGACAAAGACACCGCCTTTGCCTTCTCCATGGAAGGTTACTCGGGCTCGGCCGAACCACGCTCGCAAGTGCCGTTCGCCTGGTCCCCGGGCTGGAACTCGCCACAGGCCTGGAACAAGTTCCAGGACGAGGTCGGCGGTCACCTGCGTGCAGGCGACCCAGGCACCCGCCTGATCGAATCCCAGGGCGACAAGCTCAACTGGTTCACTGCCATTCCGGGTGCTTTCTCGCCCGCCCGTGGTACCTGGCAGGCCGTGCCGTTCTACCACCTGTTCGGCAGCGAAGAGAACTCCTCGCGCGCCGCTCCAGTGCAAGAGCGCATCCCGCAAGCCTACGTCGCGCTGGCCAAATCCGAAGCCGACCGCCTGGGTGTCAACGATGGTGCGATGCTCAGCCTGAACGTGGCGGGCCAGACCCTGCGTCTGCCGCTGCGTATCAATGAAGAACTGGGCGCAGGCCTGGTTGCCCTGCCGAAAGGCCTGGCCGGCATCCCGCCAGCCATCTTCGGTGCATCCGTCGAAGGCCTGCAGGAGGCAGCACAATGACCTGGTTCACCCCCGAAGTGATCGATGTGATCATCACCGTCGTCAAGGCCATCGTGGTCTTGCTGGCCGTGGTGGTCTGCGGCGCGCTGCTCAGCTTCGTCGAGCGGCGCCTGCTGGGCTGGTGGCAGGACCGCTACGGTCCGAACCGCGTGGGCCCGTTCGGTATGTTCCAGATCGCGGCCGACATGCTGAAGATGTTCTTCAAGGAAGACTGGAACCCGCCCTTCGTCGACAAGATGATCTTCACCCTGGCACCGGTCGTGGCCATGAGTGCCTTGCTGATCGCCTTCGCCATCGTGCCGATCACCCCGACCTGGGGTGTCGCGGACCTGAACATCGGCCTGTTGTTCTTCTTCGCCATGGCCGGTCTGTCGGTGTATGCCGTACTGTTCGCCGGCTGGGCCTCGAACAACAAGTACGCCCTGCTCGGCAGCCTGCGGGCCTCGGCCCAGACCGTGTCGTACGAAGTGTTCATGGGCCTGGCGCTGATGGGTATCGTGGCGCAGGTTGGCTCGTTCAACATGCGTGACATCGTCGACTACCAGGCACAGAACCTGTGGTTCATCATTCCGCAGTTCTTTGGCTTCTGCACCTTCTTCATCGCTGGCGTGGCCGTGACTCACCGTCACCCCTTCGACCAGCCGGAAGCAGAACAGGAACTGGCCGACGGTTACCACATTGAATATGCCGGCATGAAATGGGGCATGTTCTTCGTCGGTGAATACATCGGCATCATCCTGATCTCGGCGCTGCTGGTAACCCTGTTCTTCGGTGGCTGGCACGGTCCGTTCGGCATCCTGCCGCAAGTACCGTTCCTGTGGTTCGCCCTGAAGACCGCGTTCTTCATCATGCTGTTCATCCTGCTGCGCGCCTCGATTCCGCGCCCGCGCTATGACCAGGTGATGGACTTCAGCTGGAAGTTCTGCCTGCCGCTGACCCTGATCAATTTGCTGGTGACCGCTGCGCTCGTGTTGCTCAACACGCCAGCTGTTGCGGCCCAGTGAGGATTTGACCCATGTTCAAATATATTGGCGACATCGTTAAGGGCACCGGCACTCAGCTGCGCAGCCTGGTGATGGTGTTCTCTCACGGTTTTCGCAAACGTGACACCCTGCAGTACCCCGAAGAGCCGGTCTACCTGCCGCCACGCTACCGTGGCCGCATCGTCCTGACCCGCGACCCGGATGGCGAAGAGCGCTGCGTAGCGTGCAACCTGTGTGCCGTGGCTTGCCCGGTCGGTTGCATCTCGCTGCAGAAAGCCGAGACAGAAGACGGTCGTTGGTACCCGGAGTTCTTCCGCATCAACTTCTCCCGTTGCATTTTCTGCGGCCTCTGCGAGGAAGCCTGCCCGACCACCGCGATCCAGCTCACGCCGGATTTCGAAATGGCCGAGTTCAAACGTCAGGACCTGGTGTACGAGAAAGAAGATCTGCTGATCTCCGGCCCCGGCAAGAACCCTGACTACAACTTCTACCGTGTTGCAGGTATGGCTGTTGCCGGCAAGCCGAAAGGCGCCGCGCAGAACGAAGCCGAGCCGATCAACGTGAAGAGCTTGCTCCCTTAAGGAAGAAAGATGGAATTCGCTTTCTATTTCGCATCCGGTGTCGCTGTGGTGTCCACCCTTCGGGTGATCACCAACACCAACCCCGTGCACGCCCTGCTCTACCTGATCATTTCGCTGATCTCCGTGGCGATGACTTTCTTCGCCCTTGGCGCCCCGTTCGCCGGTGTCCTGGAAGTGATTGCCTACGCTGGCGCCATCATGGTGCTGTTCGTCTTCGTGGTGATGATGCTCAACCTGGGCCCGGCCTCGGTCGCCCAGGAACGTGGCTGGCTCAAGCCAGGTATCTGGCTGGGCCCTGTGGTCCTGGCCTCGCTGCTGCTGCTTGAACTGCTGTACGTGCTGTTCAGCAACGAAAGCGGTGCCAGCATCGGCCACACCACGGTCGACGCCAAGGCCGTTGGCATCAGCCTGTACGGTCCTTACCTGCTGGTGGTGGAACTGGCCTCGATGCTGCTGCTCGCCGCAGCGGTGACGGCTTTCCACCTCGGCCGCAACGAGGCGAAGGAGTAATCACATGCCAGCTATCCCTCTCGAACACGGCCTGGCAGTCGCCGGCATCCTGTTCTGCCTCGGCCTCGTCGGCCTGATGGTGCGCCGCAACATTCTTTTCGTGTTGATGAGCCTGGAAATCATGATGAACGCCTCTGCTCTGGCCTTCATCGTCGCCGGCAGCCGCTGGGCGCAGCCAGATGGACAGATCATGTTCATCCTGGTGATCAGCCTGGCAGCCGCCGAGGCCAGTATCGGCCTGGCGATCCTGTTGCAACTGTATCGCCGCTTCCACACTCTCGACATCGATGCAGCCAGTGAGATGCGCGGATGAACCTTATCTTCCTGACTTTTGTATTTCCCCTGATCGGCTTCCTGCTGCTGTCGTTCTCGCGCGGACGGTTCTCGGAGAACCTGTCGGCACTGATCGGCGTCGGTTCGGTAGGCCTCTCGGCCGCCGTCGCGGCCTACGTGATCTGGCAATTCAACGTCGCACCGCCGGAAGGCGGCGCATACAGCCAACTGCTGTGGCAGTGGATGTCGGTGGACGGCTTTGCACCGAACTTCACCCTCTACGTTGATGGCCTGTCGGTCACCATGCTCGGCGTGGTCACCGGCGTGGGCTTCCTGATCCACCTGTTCGCGTCCTGGTACATGCGCGGTGAAGCCGGCTACTCGCGCTTCTTCGCCTACACCAACCTGTTCATTGCCAGCATGTTGTTCCTCGTCCTGGGCGACAACCTGCTGTTCATCTACTTCGGTTGGGAAGGCGTGGGCCTGTGCTCGTACCTGTTGATCGGTTTCTACTACAGCAACCGCAACAACGGTAACGCGGCACTCAAAGCCTTCATCGTCACCCGTATCGGCGACGTGTTCATGGCCATCGGCCTGTTCATCCTGTTCCAGCAACTGGGCACCCTTAATGTCCAGGAACTGCTGGTACTGGCGCCACAGAAGTTCCAGGCAGGTGATTTCTGGATGGTCCTGGCCACCCTGATGCTGCTCGGCGGTGCGGTCGGTAAATCCGCCCAGCTGCCGCTGCAGACCTGGCTGGCAGACGCAATGGCTGGTCCTACCCCGGTTTCGGCACTGATCCACGCCGCAACCATGGTGACCGCGGGCGTCTACCTGATCGCCCGTACCCACGGCCTGTTCGCCCTGGCACCTGACGTACTGCACCTGGTCGGTGTGGTCGGCGGCGTGACCCTGGTGCTGGCCGGCTTTGCAGCCCTGGTACAGACCGACATCAAGCGTATCCTCGCCTACTCGACCATGAGCCAGATCGGCTACATGTTCCTGGCCCTGGGCGTTGGCGCCTGGGATGGCGCGATCTTCCACCTGATGACCCACGCCTTCTTCAAGGCCCTGCTGTTCCTTGCCTCCGGTGCGGTGATCGTTGCCTGCCACCACGAACAGAACATCTTCAAGATGGGTGGCCTGTGGAAGAAGCTGCCTCTGGCCTACGCCAGCTTCATCGTCGGTGGTGCCGCTCTGGCTGCCCTGCCGATCCTGACTGCGGGCTTCTACTCCAAGGACGAAATCCTCTGGGAAGCCTTCGCCAGTGGCAACAATGGTCTGCTGTACGCCGGTCTGGTCGGTGCATTCATGACCTCGCTGTACACCTTCCGCCTGATCTTCATCGCCTTCCACGGCGAAGCCAAGACCGAAGCGCATGCGGGCCACGGCATCTCCCACTGGCTGCCGCTGGGCGTGCTGATCGTGCTGTCGACCTTCGTCGGTGCCTGGATTCATCCACCACTGGCGGGCGTGCTGCCACAGAGCGTCGGCCATGCCGGCGGCGAAGCCAAGCACAGCCTGGAAATCGCCTCGGGCGCCATCGCCATCGCCGGTATCCTGCTGGCCGCGGTGCTGTTCCTGGGCAAGCGTCGCCTGGTCACGGCCATCGCCAACAGCGGCATCGGCCGCGTCCTCTCGGCCTGGTGGTTCGCCGCCTGGGGCTTCGACTGGATCTACGACAAGCTGTTCGTCAAACCTTACCTGCTGATCAGCCACATCCTGCGCAAGGATCCGGTTGACCGCAGCATTGGCCTGATTCCGCGTATGGCGAAGGGCGGTCATGCCGCCATGAGCAAAACCGAAACTGGTCAGCTGCGCTGGTACACCGCTTCGATCGCCGTAGGTGCCGTGCTAGTGCTCGGTGCCGTTGTTATGGCTGCGGTCTGATATGAACCTTGCGACTTTGCGAAAGGAATTGAGCCCGTCATGATTTTGCCTTGGCTGATCCTGATCCCCTTCATCGGCGGCCTGCTGTGCTGGCTGGGTGAGCGCTTCGGCGCCACCCTGCCACGCTGGATTGCGCTGCTGACCATGTCCCTGCTGCTTGGTATCGGCCTCTGGCTGTGGGCCAACGGGGACTACACCCTGGCCCCTGCACCCGGCGCTGCGCCTGAGTGGGCGGTCGAATTCAAAGTACTGTGGATCGAGCGCTTCGGCATCAGTCTGCACCTGGCCCTCGACGGCCTGTCGCTGCTGATGATCCTGCTCACCGGCCTGCTCGGTGTGCTCTCGGTACTGTGCTCCTGGAAAGAGATCCAGCGTCACGTCGGCTTCTTCCACCTCAACCTGATGTGGATTCTGGGCGGCGTGGTCGGTGTGTTCCTGGCTCTGGACCTGTTCCTGTTCTTCTTCTTCTGGGAAATGATGCTGGTGCCGATGTATTTCCTCATCGCGCTCTGGGGTCACAGCTCCTCCGACGGCAAGAAGACCCGGATCTACGCGGCAACCAAGTTCTTCATCTTCACCCAGGCCAGCGGCCTGATCATGTTGGTGGCGATCCTGGGTCTGGTACTGGTCAACTACAGCAACACCGGTGTGATCACCTTCGACTACACCCAGTTGCTCAAGGCCGACCTGCCGGCGGGCACCGAATACCTGCTGATGCTCGGCTTCTTCATCGCCTTCGCGGTCAAGCTACCGGTTGTACCGTTCCACTCCTGGCTGCCTGACGCTCACGCCCAGGCACCTACCGCAGGTTCCGTCGACCTGGCCGGTATCTTGCTGAAAACCGCTGCCTACGGCCTGCTGCGTTTCGCCCTGCCGCTGTTCCCGAACGCCTCGGCCGAGTTTGCGCCGATCGCCATGACCCTGGGTCTGATCGGGATCTTCTACGGTGCATTCCTGGCCTTTGCCCAGACCGACATCAAGCGCCTGATCGCCTTCTCCAGCGTTTCGCACATGGGCTTCGTACTGATCGGTATCTACTCCGGCAGCCAGCAAGCCCTGCAAGGCGCGGTGATCCAGATGCTGGCCCACGGCCTGTCGGCTGCGGCGCTGTTTATCCTCAGCGGCCAGCTGTACGAGCGCCTGCATACCCGTGACATGCGTCAGATGGGTGGCCTGTGGCACCGCATCGCCTACCTGCCGGCCATCAGCCTGTTCTTCGCCGCCGCCTCGCTCGGCTTGCCGGGCACCGGTAACTTCGTCGGTGAGTTCCTGATCCTGATCGGTGCCTTCGTCAGTTCCCCATGGGTCACTGTGATCGCCACCTCCGGCCTGGTATTCGGTTCGGTCTACTCGCTGATCATGATCCACCGTGCCTACTTCGGCCCTGCGAAATCCGATGAAGTCCTGGCTGGCATGGATACCCGCGAAATGATCATGGTACTGGGCCTGGCTGGCCTGCTGATCTTGCTGGGCATCTACCCGCAGCCGTTCCTGGACACTTCTGCCGCCACCATGAGCGGTGTGCAGCAGTGGATCGGTACCGCTTTCACTCAACTCGCTTCGGCCCGGTAAGAGCGCTATGGACCTGACGATTCAACACTTTATCGCGCTTGCGCCGCTGCTGATCACCACCATCACCGTTGTCGTGGTGATGCTGGCGATCGCCTGGCGCCGCAACCACTCGCAAACCTTCCTGCTGTCGACCGTGGGCCTCAACCTGGCCCTGCTGTCGATCATCCCGGTATTGAAAGTGGTTCCACTGGCGGTCACCCCGCTGCTGACCATCGACAAGTTCGCCTGCCTGTACATGGCGATCATACTGATCGCCACCCTGGCCTGCGTGACCCTCGCCCATGCCTACCTGGGTGACGGCGGCAAAGGCTACCCGGGCAACCGCGAAGAGCTGTACCTGCTGATCCTGATGGCTGCCCTCGGTGGCCTGGTTCTGGTCAGCGCGCAGCATCTGGCTGGCCTGTTCATCGGCCTGGAACTGCTGTCGGTACCGGTCTATGGCCTGGTGGCCTATGCCTTCTTCAACAAGCGCTCGCTGGAAGCAGGCATCAAGTACATGGTGCTGTCGGCCGCCGGCTCCGCCTTCCTGCTGTTCGGCATGGCCCTGCTGTACGCCGACGCTGGCAGCCTGAGCTTCGACGGCATCGGCAAGGCCCTGGCCGCTACCAATATGCCAAGCCTGCTGGCTCAGCTGGGCCTGGGCATGATGCTGGTCGGCCTGGCATTCAAGCTGTCGCTGGTACCGTTCCACCTGTGGACCCCAGACGTGTACGAAGGTGCTCCGGCGCCGGTTGCCGCCTTCCTGGCCACCGCCAGCAAGGTTGCGGTGTTCGCCGTCGTCGTGCGCCTGTTCATGCTCTCCCCTGCAGCCAGCAGCGGTGTGCTGACCACCGTACTGTCGGTGATCGCGGTGGCCTCGATCCTGATCGGCAACCTGCTGGCGCTGACCCAGAGCAACCTCAAGCGTCTGCTCGGTTACTCGTCCATCGCCCACTTCGGTTACCTGCTGATCGCCCTGGTGGCGAGCAAGGGCCTGGCCGTGGAAGCCATCGGCGTGTACCTGGTCACCTACGTGATCACCAGCCTGGGCGCTTTCGGTGTGATCACCCTGATGTCCTCGCCGTACAACGGCCGTGACGCTGACGCACTGTACGAGTACCGCGGCCTGTTCTGGCGCCGTCCGTACCTGACCGCGGTACTGACCGTGATGATGCTGTCGCTGGCCGGTATCCCGCTCACCGCAGGCTTCATCGGCAAGTTCTACATCATCGCCACCGGCGTCGAGTCGCAGCTGTGGTGGCTGGTCGGTGCCCTGGTGATCGGTAGTGCCATCGGCGTGTTCTACTACCTGCGCGTGATGGTCACCCTGTACCTGATCGAGCCGAACCTGCGTCGTCACGATGCCCCGCTGAACTGGGAGCAGCGCACCGGCGGCGTCATGCTGCTGGCAATCGCACTGCTTGCCTTCGTGCTGGGTGTGTACCCGCAGCCGTTGCTGGACATGGTCCAACACGCAGGCCTTCAACTGATCGGTTGATCACTGCTGCAACGACAGACACCCCGCTTAGGCGGGGTGTTTTGTTTTCAGCTGCTGTGCCTGTACAGATCGGCGACTGTGCTTCGTCTGATGATTGCGACGTCAGATACCCGCTAACAGTCCCGGAACCCCATCGATGCGTCCCACCCTACCCCGCTCCTCCCTCGCCTTGCTGATCTCCTGCACCGCCTCGGTCCAGGCCAGCGAAGGCATCGAACTCGGCCAGGTACTGATCCAGGAACAGGAGCAAAGCGAGCTGCAGGACGCTCGTGAACGCCTGCGACAAGTACCTGGCGCCACCAACCTGGTGGACATGCAACGAGTCGAACAAGGCCGGGTCGCCAGCAATCAGGATGTACTGGCCTACCAGCCGGGCGTGTTTGCCCAGTCGGCAGGTAACGACGGCATCAAGCTATCGATCCGCGGGTCAGGCATCAACCGCGCACCGGGCAGCCACGGTTCCGGCGTCTACACGATGTTCGACGGTTTGCCGCTGACCGGCCCGGGTGGTACGCCGTACGAACTGTTCGAGCCGCTGTGGCTGAGCCGCGCCGAAGTACTGCGTGGTGCAAACGGCTTTGATCGCGGAGCGCTGGCCCTGGGCGGCGCCATCGACTACGTCACCCACACGGGCCACGACGCCGCGCCGTTGCAGGTGCGCTATGAGCTGGGCAGCCGGGGATACGCCAAGCGCCAGATCAGCTCGGGGCAGGTGCTGGGAGACCTGGACTATTACGTGGCCCTGACCGATGCCGAGTACGACGGCTACCAGGAACACAGCAGCGGCAGCAGCAAGGGCATCGCTGCCAACGTTGGCTACCGCTTCAACCCGAACCTGGAAACCCGCTTCTACCTGCGTTACCGGGAAACCGAGAACGACCTGGCCGGACGCCTGACCAAAGACCAGATCAAGCATGATCCGCGCGCGGCCAACTCGCTGTACTTGAGCCGCGACGACAGCCGTCCGCAGCCGGGCAGTACCTGGCTGGGCAACAAGACCACCTTCTACCTCGATGAGGATTCGCAGCTCAAAGCAGGCCTTGTCTATCACGACTATCCAATGGACCTGCGCGAAGGCCCGATGCGCCTGAAGGTTGCCTACACCGACGTCAGCGGCACCCTGAATTATCAGCGCCGCCACACGGTGTTCGGACACGAGAGCAAAACCACCATTGGCTGGCGCACCACCAAGCACTTGCCCAACAGCGGTGCTTCGCAATACGCGCGGGTCAATGGGGTATTGGGCGCGAAAACCCGAGACTTTACCTATCAGGGCTCAGACACTGTCCTGCATCTGGGCAACGAACTGGAGCTGATCCCGGACCTGTGGCTGAGCATGGGCCTGGCGATGATCTACACCCGCCGCGAAAGCGCCGTCACCTACCCTGAAAGCGGCGGCAAGGTCAGCCAGCATGACTGGGACTACGCGCCTCGCCTGGGGCTGCGCTACGACCTGACCCCCGACCTGCAGCTGTACGGCAACCTCAGCCGCTCGGTGGAGCCACCACACCCCTGGGCGCTGATCTGGAGCTCGCCAGCGGTCAATGGCCTGCAGACCCAACCCATCGAGATGCAAAACCAGACCGCCACCACCCTTGAGCTCGGTGCCCGGGGTGAGGCGGCCATCGGGCGCTGGGACCTGGCCTGGTATTACTCGGACGTGCGCCATGAATTGCTGGCGGTCGAGATCGTACCAGGTGCTCCGGCCGCTGAATTCAACGCCAGCCCCACCGTACACCAGGGCGTGGAAGCCGGCCTGGACAGCCTGCTGTGGGAGCGTGGCGGCGTGGGCAAACTGTCGCTGCGCCAGGCCTACACCTTCAGCGACTTCCACTACCGCGACGACGATACATTCGGCGACAACCGCCTGCCGGGCATCCCGATGCACTACTATCAGGCCGAGCTGCGCTTCGACCTGCCCAGCGGCCTGTACGCCGGCTTGAACACCCAGATGGCCTCCAAGGTCCAGGTCGACTATGCCAACAGCTACCCCAGCGATGCGTATGCGGTGTTTGGCGCTACCCTGGGCTACAACTCGCCCAAGCAGGACTGGCAAACCTGGCTCGACCTGCGCAACCTGACCAACAAGCGCTACGCCGCCACCGTCACGCCGGGCTACAACGACCGGGGCCAGGACATCGCCCGCTCAACCCCGGGCGAAGGTTTCGGGGTCTATGCCGGCGTGTCCTACAGCTTCCGCTAACTGGGCAACTGCACCTGCGGCTTGGTTGAAACGAAGATCGCCCAGCTGGAGATGAACAGCGCGGCGATCAGCGGCCCGATCACAAAGCCATTGAGGCCGAACACCGCCAGGCCCCCGAGCGTGGAGATCAGAATCAGGTAGTCCGGCATTTTCGTGTCCTTGCCCACCAGCATCGGCCTCAACAGGTTGTCCACCAGACCGATCACGAAGACGCCGAAGGCGGCCAGCACCACCCCTTGCCACACTGCCCCGGTAGCCAGGAAGTAGATCGCCACGGGCGCCCAGACGATGCCCGCCCCCACTGCCGGTAGCAAAGACAGAAATGCCATCAGCACGCCCCACACCAGCGGGCTCGGGATACCCAGTATCCAGAAAATGATTCCCCCCAGGGCCCCTTGCGTGACGGCCACCAGCAGGTTGCCCTTGACCGTGGCGCGCACCACACGGTTGAACTTCAGTTGCAGGCGACGCTTTTGCTGTTCGGCCAACGGCACTGCGGTGCGCACTTTACGCGCAAGTTCGGCGCCATCACGCAGGCAGAAGAACAGCAGGTACAACATCACGCCGAAGCTGATCAAGAAGTCGAAGGTGCCCTGCCCGAAGCTGAAGGCCTGGCTTGCAAAGAACTGGCTGCCTTGCATCGCCCCCTTGGCGATTTTGTCGCGCATGCCTTCGAAGTTACCCAGCCCCATGCGGTCCAGACCATTCTGGACAAAGGCCGGGAGCATCTGCTGGAAACGTTCGAGGTAGCCGGCAATGTCCAACTGACCGCTTTCGATCCTCTGGTACAACGCCGCGCCTTCCTGCACCAGCAAGGTACTGATGACGATCACCGGCAAAATGGCGATCATCAGGCATACCAGCAGTGTCACGCCTGCCGCCAGGTTACGGCGCCAGCCCAGGCGTAAAAGCAGCCGCCGCTGCATCGGTGCGAACAGAATTCCGAGGATCACTGCCCAGAACACCGCGCCATAGAACGGCAGCAGTATCCAGATGAAAGCAATGGTGACCAGGGCCAGGAAGAGAAGCAGGGCCTTGTGCTGCTGGGAGGTTTGGTTCATGTGCGCTCCGTTGCTGTTCACAACGTTAGTGCGCAGCGCCCTGGTAAAAGTGCCCTTGATACAGATCAATAGTCGTTTGCTGCAAGAGCGATAGCATCCGCGCCTTTTACCCCGACCCGATCATGACCCTTCTTGCCAAACCCGAACTGCTCGCCCCTGCCGGCACCCTGAAGAACATGCGCTACGCCTTTGCCTACGGCGCCGACGCGGTGTATGCCGGCCAACCGCGCTACAGCTTGCGCGTGCGCAACAACGAATTCGACCACGCCAACCTCGCCCTCGGCATCCAGGAAGCCCAGGCCCAGGGCAAGCGTTTTTATGTGGTGGTCAACATCGCCCCGCACAACGCCAAGCTCAAGACCTTCCTCAAGGACCTGGCGCCGGTGATCGAGATGGCCCCCGACGCCTTGATCATGTCCGACCCGGGGCTGATCATGCTGGTGCGCCAGCACTTCCCACAGATGCCGGTCCACTTGTCGGTCCAGGCCAACACGGTTAACTGGGCCAGCGTCGAGTTCTGGCGCAGCCAGGGACTGACCCGGGTGATCCTGTCCCGTGAATTGTCGCTGGAAGAGATCGAGGAGATCCGCCAGCACGTGCCGGGCATGGAACTGGAGGTGTTTGTCCATGGCGCCCTGTGCATGGCCTACTCCGGTCGTTGCCTGCTGTCGGGCTACCTCAACCGCCGCGACGCCAACCAGGGCAGTTGCACCAATGCCTGCCGCTGGAAATACAGCGCCACCGCGGCCACCGAAGACGCCAGCGGCGATATCGTCCGTGAAGTGCAACCGACACTGGGCGTGGGGGCACCGACCGACCAGGTGTTCCTGCTCCAGGAGAGCAACCGCCCGGATGAAGACATGCCGGCGTTTGAAGATGAGCACGGCACCTACATCATGAATGCCAAGGACCTACGGGCCGTGCAGCATGTGGAGCGGCTGACTCGCATGGGCGTGCATTCGCTGAAAATCGAGGGCCGGACCAAATCGCACTTCTACTGTGCTCGCACCACCCAGGCCTATCGCCAGGCGATCGACGACGCGGTGGCCGGTCGTGCGTTCGACCGCAGCCTGATGCTCAACCTCGAATCCCTGGCCCAACGCGGTTATACCGAAGGCTTCCTGCGGCGCCACGTGCATGATGAATACCAGAACTACCAGCGTGGTAATTCGGTGTCGGAGCGCCAGCAGTTTGTCGGTGAGCTGACCGGTGAACGTGTCGAGGGCCTGGCCGAAGTGCGGGTGAAGAACCGCTTTGCCCTGGGCGATCACCTGGAGCTGATGACGCCGCGTGGCAACTATCACTTCGACCTGCATCAGTTGCGTGATCGCCAGGGAGCTGCAATTGAAGTGGCACCGGGAGATGGACACACCGTCTATCTGCCGATCCCGGAGCAGGTGGACCTGGCGTTTGGCTTGCTGCTCAAAGAACTGATTCAGTAAGCAAGCCCTGGTAGCCGCTGGCGACAGCCTGAGATCGGCCGCGCAGCGCGCCGAACCTCAGGACTCACGGACACTCCTGCACCAACGTACAGCCAATAAATTTACGGGATCGACCGCTCAGATTCGTCTTTACCTGAGTGGCCCGATAATTTTTTTTGCCAGGCACTGCAGTTTTTCCACGCTCGTTCGTCTTATAGGGTGTAGGGAACAATTTTCAAAGACCTGGACTGGCCACGAAAAGGAGTATTCACATGTACAACCAGCAGCAGTCGCTGATCGCCGAAAGACCCAAGCTCAAGGCTCGGCAAGCCTTGGCAAACACCACGAGCGGCGGCGACACCGAGCGTCACGGCAACGAACACATTCGCGAGCTGCTGCGCTCATATGGGCTGCGCACCAGCCTGATCCGCCTCAAAGTCATCGATGCCTTGCACATGGCTGACAGGAACGGTCGCAGCATCGGTGTGCGCGGTGTACATAGCCAGCTCGAACAGCTGGATATCCCGCTGTCCTTCCTCAGTGTGCGCGAAGTGCTCAAGCGCTTGTGCACCGAAGGCGTGATCAGCATGGGCAGCGACAAGTGCTACAGCCTCAACGCCGAGGCTCGCAACATACTCGAGCACACCCGCTCACGTTGAGTGAATGGCCGGCGAACGCCGGCCATGCAAATTACCTCAAGGCTTGACCTTGCGGCGCATGATGCCGTTGACCACCACCACGGCAATGGCTACACCAATGGCAATGTACTGGAACACTTGCTCACTGATCGTTCCCTGCTTCTGCAGGTAGGAAAGGCCGAGCATGATCCCCAGCACCAACAGGGAGATCAGGATGGAGTATTTCAGGCGTTGACCTTGAGTCATTGATTAATCCTTGCGACATCGGGGTGAAGGCCCTGGTCGGGCCGTGCGCATCATACAACGCAGCCGGACAATTTCCTTCTTTTGCAGGCACCTTGCAGCTGAAACCATGGCGTCCCGAGCTTTTCCCCAGATAAACGGACGAACGCCATGCTCACGTGCCGCCTACTCAGCAGCTTCGCCCTGCTGGCCTGTCTCAACGCCCACGCAGTGCCCACTGCTGCGCTCTCACCTGAACAACGTCACGCCCTGGGCAGGCAATTGGCCAATGCGGCCGGTGCCAGCCAATGGCAACAGCTGTGGCACCGCTCGCGCCTGGCAGGGCACTTCGACAGCCAGCCGACGACAGCCTATTTCACCCTGCCCCAGACCTTGCTCCCCAACGCAGCGAGCCTGACGTTGAGCGATCCGAGCGAGACCAGCGCCATAAACCGGACCCAAGTGCTGTATCGCCGCGAGTTCCGCTCACAATCGATAGGCAACCAGGCCGAACGCACGCTAAACGCCCTCTGCGTCCTGGTCGACTGGCGCACCCTGCCTGAACATGCGCTGGCTCGACCTGCGCCGTACCTGGGACAGGTCAGCTTGCTGCTGGCGCGCCCGTGCTGATGTTCATGGGTTGTCCAACCTGGCCACCGCTGCCAGCGCGCAACAACGGCAGAACAAGGGCTCGTGGGGAATGGTGTGTCGTTTTCCCATTTGAACGGCTCATGAGACCTACAAACCCCATACACAAACCCTACCCATCGTGCCCTGCTTGCAGCCTGTTGCGACCCGCCCGGATGGTCAACCATGGTGGCGCCCACTCACTCCCCAGAAGGAACTCATCATGGAGCTACAGGACCTGGAACGCATCGACATCCACCAACTGCCCCACTCACTGCAAATGCTCGTCCAATGCCTGGGCATCGAGCATGCCTACAACCTGACCTGCGCCTACGGGGGGCGGCCCAAATACATCCCCAAGCACCGCGAGCGCACCACGTTGGCCGAGGTAATGCCTCCGGCGGCCCTGGACGCCTTGATCAAGCACTATGCCGGCATGGCCCTGGAAATCCCCAAGGTCGACCACTTTCTTCGACAACTGCGCAATCAACAGATCCAGCGCGAAAGCGCCGATGGCCTGTCACGCAGCATGTTGGCCAACAAATACGGCTTGAGCCTGCGCCAGATCGGCAACATCCGACGGCTGGAAGCGTGTGCGCCGCACGGCCTTTCGACCTGATCTGCCTGAACAGAAGCACTCGCTTACCCGCACACTGACGTGCATCGACGACAAGGAAAAGCTCCATGGCCAACCTCGATAACAGCTTGATCGGCTCGGTACTGAACGCACTGCCGCTGGACCGAATGATCTCCGGCCCCTTGCAGGCAATGATTCAAGCCCAGACCTCAGCCAGCAAATCATACGCAGACTTCCTCATGGGTGTGTGCATCCAGGACGGCAAGGCTGTTTCCATCCAGTTCGACTACGACGAGACCATGACCGACGAACAAGGGGTCTATCAGGGTACGGTCTCGAAAAAGATGCAGATCCCTCTGATCGCAGCGGTGACCCACCCCAACATCGTCATTGAAGAAGGCAGCATCGAGTTTGAACTGACGATCAGCCAGCAAGCCGAGAGCGCCAGCGAAACAGGCGGCACGGCACGCTTTGGCGCGTCACTGGGGTGGGGGCCGTTCAAGCTCGATGTAAAAGGCCAGATCAGCCACAAATCCAGCCAGACGCGCAAGACCGATACCCGGGCCCGCTATGCGTTCAACACCAAGGTCCGCCGCCAGGACCCACCGGAAGCTTTGCAGCGGGTAATCGACTTGCTCACTGACGCTGCGACCAAGCCGATCATGTTGCCGAACACAGCGGTCGAGAACATCGGGAGGTTGCCCACCGACAATGCCTTGCCAATGCCCGATCAAGCCAACAATCCAAGCTCGAACGCCTGAGTCGCGCATCGGCAGCCTGGCTGGAATTGCTGTCAACCCAGCCCCTTGGCCACAAGGGGCTTACTCTCAATGCCTATGGAGAGCGAAATCGTGGACGATCGCCCATCGAACAATGTACCGATCATTGCCAGCGACCTGTGCGACATCACCCGTGGCCTTCAGGAGGCCGCTGCGGCCACCAACACCCTGATTGCCCAGCAGTACATCAAGCTGTTCGACCAGTTCTTCGATTACGACGCCGAAGCACTGGGTTCGCCAATGAAAGCCAAAATGGTCGAAGTGGCCATGGATGAACAGCACCGGATGCAAATCCCCCTGATTGCCCTGGTTTCACCCCGGGGGCTGGCACTGGAGCGAATGCAGGTCGATCTGTCGGTCAAGATCCTAAACACCGACAACGCCGAAGCGGCGCAAGGCCTGAATCGTGAACGCTTCTTCGTGACCCTGGGCGGGCAGAGCAAGCGCAGTGGCGAAGGGCGCGATCCCGACGAAGTCCAGATCCGCATGCAGTTCCAGGCCTGCGAGCCCCCCGAGGCCCTCAACCGGCTCATCGAAGAATATACCCACCTGATCTCGCCCCGACGCCACTGCGAGCCTGCGCAAGGTCCCGCCGACAGCAACGAGTTCATCGAAGCGGCGACCGTGCGCTAGCCCCCCACGTCAGAAGTCGCGCTTGTAGAAAATATCCAGCGAGCTTGCCAGGCCGCTGGCCGCCTCCAGGTAAACCTTCTTGCTCAACTTGTAACGCAAGGCAACCGTGTTGACCGGCTCGAACACCCCGACCCCGTAGCGCAAGCTCAATCGCTCGGTCAGGTTGCCACTCGCCACAACGCTGGTGCTGGTACCACTGCCTTGGGTGTCGAGCTGGAAATCGTCGATGCCCAGGCTCGAGGCCAGGCTGCCAGTGATCCCCGCGCTGCCGGCCAGGCCGAGCCCCAGCGCTGCTTCGGCCAGCATGTTGTTGTCTTCACCGGTGGTGCCCAGGGGGCGCCCCAGTACCAGGTAGGACAACGCCTGCTCCTGGCTCATGGCCGGCTCGGAAAACACCTGGGTGGTCGGCTGTTCGGCACTGCCGCTCAGGCGAATACCAGCGATCACGTCATCGGTCTGGCGGATGGCTTCGATATCCAGATAAGGCATGTCGATCGGCCCGGCAAACAGCAGGCGCGCGCGGCGAATGGTCAAGCGTTGGCCATAGGCGCGATAGCGACCATCGGCCAGGCTCAGTTCGCCGCGCGTGTCGAGGTTGTCGCCAATATGCACATGCCCCAGCAGGTTGGCCGTCAGGCCAAAGCCCGAGAACGACAGCTTGTCCTGGCCGACTTCTACGTCGATGTCCATGGCGACTGCCATGGGTGCCTTGCCCTCTTCGGTCTGGCGGCCAACGATCACCGTATCGTCGGAGACCTTGACCGTCGAAGGCGGCAGCTCGCGCACGGTGATCTTGCCCTTGGGCACCAGCACTTTACCCGTCACTGCCAACTTGTCGCCCTGCACGCTGATCTTCAGGTCGGGCGCAATCTCCAGCGCGGCATAGGGTTCGACGTTGACAGGCAGGCGCTGCCCCTGCAACTGCAGGTCGACCGCCAGGGCCTGACCCCAGCCAACCTGTCCGCGCAAGCTACCCTCACCCGCTTCCCCGCTTTTCCAGGCGCCATTGAGCTGTACCTGTTCACCGGCGATCAAGGCCTGAATATTCAAGTTCTCCAGGCTGATCGGCAGTTCCGCGCCACTGACCTCCCCCCCGCTCAGGGTCAAGCTGCCGTTGACCTGCGGCACCAGCAAGGTGCCTGATAACTGTCCATTACCGTTCAACTGCCCGGCCAGGCGCTCGACCATGGGTGCGAACGGCCGGGCAATGGCCAGGTCCAGGCCGGTCAGGCGGAAATTGCCGGTCAGCGGTTTATTCCGGGCGACCGGGTCAAGCCGCGTCACCAGGGCAAGTTCGCCCAGGCGCTCGCCGCGAAAATCCAGGCGGGTGTCGACGCGGCGTGGTGCCAAGGTGCTTTCCAGACGCAAGGTCTGGTAGGGGAAGTCGAGCCACTGGCCTTTCTCCCGCAGTCGCAACGTACCGCCACTGGCATCGACCACCAGGGTGCCCTTGGGACCGCTGGCTGGCAGGTCCAGATTGACGTCGGCGTTGAGCAGGCCCTGCCAGGCAAAATCCTTGGGCAACCATTGAGCCAGGCTTTGCAACGGGAACTGCTTGAGGTGATAGCGCAGGCGCGGCTCCGGCGCCAGCCGCTGGTCTTCGCCGCAGAGGCTGGCCTGCCCCGAGCGCCAGCAGTGGGCACCGAAGTCCAGTTGACCACTGGCCAGGCGCTGCAGTTTCGCCGGAGCTTCCAGGCGCCAGTCCTGTCCGCCTGCCTGAATCTGGCCGCTGGCCAGGCGGCCCCGCCAGTTGCCCTTGTCCAGCGTGCCATCAAGGCCCAGGTCGAGCTTGAGCCGCGGCCCGTTCAAGGCAAGTTCCAACTGTTGCTGGCGAATGTTGCCCTGGCCTTTGGCGGTGAGCATGCCCAGGTTGGTGTCGCCCAGGCGAATGCTGCCGGCCTGCAGGTCGATCACCGCCCGCTGGGCACTGTCCAGTCGGGCATCCAGCGCAAGGCGCTGTACATGGTTGTCGGCGTGCGCCAGTTGCTGGCCCTGCAAAACCAGAGCACCTTGCGGGGCCTCCAGGGTACCGGCGACTTCCAGTTTGCCCTTGAGCTGGCCTTGCAATTGCGGCCAGAGCTGGCCCAGGCGCGGCAGATTGAGGTCCAGCTGGCCTGCCAGGCGCTGCTGCAGGCTACCGCTGCCGTTGATGTGGTTGTCGCCCAGGCGGATATCGAGCGTCCCCAGGGTCCAGTTCTTTCCGGCCCCGGTGGCAACGGCCTTGAACACCGCCGGCTGACCGCGTAGTCGCCCCTTGAGGTCGAGGTCGGCATCGAGGCTGAGCTCACCGTTGTTCATTTGCCCTTTGCTGCGCAGCGGCCCGGCCAGTGTGCCCGGCAGCTCGGCCAGCCAGTAGGCTGGGTTCAACGCCGACAGCTCAAGGGCCGCATCCCAGGCCAGGGTATCGGCAAATTGCACGCTGACGCTGCCGGCCAGCTTGCCTTGCCCGGCCGTGAGGGCCAGTTGGGGCAAGGCAATCTGCCCGAGGTCACCCTTGAACGGGCTGCTCAGGCTGAACGCACCCGCTGGCCCATCCAGGTCGCCATTGAATTGGCCCTGATAGTTGCCGTCGCGGTACTGCACCTGGCCATTGAACCGGCGCAAGGTTACTTGGGGCGCCTGCTCCAGCGGGTACAGCCGCAGCCACGGGAAGTCCAGCCAATCGACCGTTGCCTCGGCGCTCAGGCCTGCCTGCCAATCGGCGCTGGCGGTGAGCTTGAGGCGCTGCTCGGCACTGGCGGTCAGGTCCAGCGCACTGAGCTGGGCGCCCTTGGCGTCGACCTTGCCTTGCAGGCTCAGCGCCACCGGGCCTTGCTCGGCCGGCAGGCTGGCTGTTCCTAGCAATTGATAGCCGCGCTGCAGGTCGCCCTTGGCACTGAGGTCAAGGTTGTTCAATTGCAAAGTGTCGGGCAGGTCGGCGCCGGGCTTGAAGGCCTCGGCCTTGATCTGCACCTCAGCCGGCAGATGCTCGGCCAGGGCTTGGAGCTGTCCGCTCAGGCGCGCATTCAGGTAACCGCTGCTGTCGGCAGAAAGCTTGAGGGTTTTCTGCAAGTCACCCTTGACCTGCAAGGCCAATTGCCAGTCCTGGCCGTCGACCTTGGGCAATTGCAACTGCCCCTGGGCCTGCAACGGCCAGTCGCCCTCCGGCTTGAGCAGCCCCTGAAGGTTCAGGTGCAGATCGTCGCGCTGCAGTTGCAGGCTGTCGATCCTGAGCCCTTCGAGGGTCCAGTGTGCCGCCAGCTGCAGCTGGCTCAACTGTTCGTTGCCATCCAGACGCAGATGGCCGATGCGAACGTCACCCAGCTCGATCGCCAGCGGCAACTTCAGCGCAGGCAATTGCAGCGGACCACTGTCGGGAGTCGGCTCACCGGGGGCGAATGCCAGGTTGACCTGCTCGGCCTGCAAGCGCTCGATGCACAAGGTCATGCGCAACAGGCAAGCCGGCGACCAGTCGAACACCGGCGCTACCAGCTCGACCCGATCAGCGCCCTGCTCCCACACCACGCGATCCGCTTGCCACTGGCCAGCCAGACGACCTTCAAATGCCTCAAGCTGCAAACCCGGCACCATCCCGAGCGCCCAGCGGCTGCCGGCCTGGGTGCCCAGCAACAGGCCTACGGCAAGCACCGCCAGCAGCACCAGCGCCAGCACGCCGAGAAGAACAGTTTTGATAACGCGACTCACAGTTCTGGCCCCATGGAGAAGTGCAGACGGAAACCGCCGTCGTCATCCAGCGCATGGGCCAGATCCAGACGCAGCGGCCCTACCGGAGACACCCAGCGCACACCGATACCGACACCGGTCTTGAGGCTGGGGAATTCCAGATCGTTGAATGAATTGCCCTGGTCGACAAAGGTCGCCACCCGCCATTTTTCAGCCACGGCGTACTGGTACTCGGCACTGCCGGCCACCATATAGCGGCCACCGATACGGTCGCCATCGGAGTTCTTCGGTGACAGGCTCTGGTAGTCATAACCCCGAACGCTCTGGTCGCCACCGGCGAAGAAACGTAGCGAAGGGGGTATCGAGCTCTGATAATCATTGGTGGCACTGCCGCCGAACTGCACACGGCCCAGGAAACGATGATTCTGCCAAAGCGTCGTCAGCCCCTTGAGCACTACGCTGCCATGCAGCAGGTTGGTATCGGACACCAACCCTTCCTTGGCCGCCTGCACATCGAACTGCAGGCGATAGCCGTTGTGCGGATCGATACGGTTGTCACTGCGCAGGTAGGAATAGCTCGCCCCTGGCATCAGCAATGTGCTCAACCCCGAGTCATCACCCAGGCGATATTCCTCGTGCTGGAACTTGAGCGACAGCACCTGCTGCCAACCGCTGGGCAGCTTGCTGTGCCATTCCGGGCCGACGGTGAGCAATTTACTCTCCGTGTCGGTGCCGGAAATTTCTTCGTTCTGGTAGCCACCGGCAAAGCGCAGCTTGTCGGTCAGGGGCGGATCGAGCGGGATGTCATAGAACAGCCCGACGTTCTGGCGCGGCGCCGAGAGTTCGGTTTCCCAGCCATAGCTGTGGCCTTGCGGGTTGACCCAGTGACGGGTCCAGTTGGCTTTTCCGCGCGGACCGACGTCGGTAGAGAACCCCAGGCCCAGGCCCATGGTCCTGGGCTTTCGGGTTTGTAGCTGGACGGCCACCGGAATGTTGTGGTCAACGGCGGCCGTGGGTGCGGCATCCACACGCACGCCCTCAAAGTAGCCGCTCGATTGCAGGGCGTTGTTGAGTTCAGCGATCAGTTCGGAATCGTAGGGCGTGTCGGCCTTGAAGGGCACCATGCGTTGCAGGAGGGCTTCATCGAAGGGTGTGTCGCCGGCAAAACTGACCTTGCCCAGGCGATAGCGCGGGCCACTTTCGTAGATGAGCTCGATATCGGCCACGCCCGCCATCGGGTCGACCGACAGGCGCTGGCGTACAAAGTGTCCGCTGAAGAAACCATAGCGCGATGCCTGGTTCTGGATCAGGCGCTTGGCATCTTCGTAGTGACCGTGGTTAAGCACCTCGCCTGAGCGCAGCGCCTTGCTGTTGGGGATACGAAAGGCCTTGAGTTCGCTGGCCGGGCCGTCGATGCGGATGGTCACATCGCGCAAGTGCACGGGTTCGCCCGGATCGATGGTCAAGATCAGTTGTGGGTGGTCGTCAGCCTTGGCTGGCGGTTTGACCTCACTGTCGATCTGCGCCTGATAGTAGCCCAGTGCCTGAGCAGCCTTGCGCGCCTGCTCGATGGCCCCGCGGCTGAAGCGCAGCAGCGCCTCTTCATCGCGTTTACCAAGGCTGCCGATATAGCCTTCGACATTGGCCTTGAGTTCGTTGTTGGCAGGCTTGACTCGAACCACCAGCTCGCTTTGTGCGTACACGGCAAAGCTGGCAACCCATATCATCAAACCGCAGGTGAATCGTCCTGAATACGTCATAGGCGCGGATGCTACCAGAGCTTGGCGCCTGCATGGAGCCCAAGGCTCTCCAGCCTGTTATACAGGCACTGCCGCTGCCTGTCGGGAGGACTGCGGTCTGGGGTGGAAGAACACGTGCTCACGGACAGGCCCAACGGCAATTTCGCCGATCTCCTGATAACCCTGGCGTTGATAGAACGCCAGGTAGTGGGGGTTTCCGGTGTCCAGCACCACACCCTCGGAATGCTCGTCTTCGGCGCACCAGTCATGGACGGCCTGCAGCAGTTGTTCACCGTAGTGCTTGCCCTGGAACTGCGGGTGTATGCCCAGCAGCGGCAACACATGCACCGTGTCGCCTGGCAGGCAGGCCATCAGGGCAGCCTGGTAATCCAAGTAGCGCCGGGTGCAGCGAAACCCGGTACTGAGCACCATGCGCATCCGCCAGGCCCAGCTTTCAGTGATGCCCAGGCGCCGCTGCGGTGGTGCGATCAGGGCAATGCCGATCAGGCGGTCATCCACCAGCAGCCCCAATGCCGGCAGGTCCTGGAGAAAATGCTGTTTGACCAGCTCACGCACCGTGGCCCGGATGCGCTGATCGTAGCCGGGGCGCTGGGCCTCGAACAGGAAGCTGAACGTCGGTTCATGACGATAGGCGTGATACAGCAGAGAACGCGCCTCGCGGCTGTAGCCGCCATCGAGCAGGCGGATCTGGGCCGGGACGGCAGTCGATTCGGACATGCTGGGAAACCTCTGCAAATGGGCATTCATTGCCTTTGAGGTGAACGTTGCGCCGACGTTCACCCCGAGCACCACGGTAGCAGCCTATGGGGTGGCGCGCCACGCTGGCCGCAGGCGCCGATGTCGGCTAGCATCCTGGGTTTTACCAGGATTGTGTTTCCCATGAAGATCGTCTCGTTCAACATCAATGGCCTGCGCGCCCGGCCCCATCAATTGGCGGCGTTGATCGAAAAGCACCAGCCTGACGTGATCGGCCTGCAGGAAACCAAGGTCAGCGACGAACAATTCCCGCTGGCCGACGTCCAGGCCCTGGGCTACCACGTACACTTCCACGGCCAGAAAGGCCACTACGGTGTCGCCCTGCTCTCGCGCCAGGCGCCTCTGAGCCTGCACAAGGGCTTTGCCAGCGATGAAGAAGAGGCCCAGCGCCGCTTTATCTGGGGCACCTTCGCCGATGCCGACGGTACGCCGATCACCATCATGAACGGCTATTTCCCCCAGGGCGAAAGCCGCGACCACCCCACCAAGTTCCCGGCCAAGCAGCGCTTCTACAGCGACCTGCAGACCCTGCTCGAAAGCCAGTTCAAGAACGACGACCCCCTGGTGGTGATGGGCGATGTGAACATCTCGCCCGAAGACTGCGACATCGGCATTGGCGCCGACAATGCCAAGCGCTGGCTCAAGACGGGCAAATGCAGCTTTTTGCCCGAAGAGCGCGAATGGATGGCCCGCCTGAAGAACTGGGGCCTGGTCGACAGCTTCCGCCACCTGCACCCGGAAGTGGCCGACCGCTTCAGTTGGTTCGACTACCGCAGCCGTGGTTTTGAAGACGAACCCAAACGTGGCCTGCGCATCGACCTGATCCTGGCATCCCAGGGCCTGCTGTCGCGGATCAAGGCGGCGGGGGTCGACTACGACCTGCGCGGCATGGAAAAGCCCTCGGATCACGCGCCGATCTGGCTGGAGCTTGCATAACCTGCAGGAACGGGCCTCCCCCGCGACGGCGATATTGAAGGCCACATCGCGGGGCTATACCTACCTGGCGACAGCTATGCAGCCGATCACAGCCTCGTTCCTCGGCAGCGGCTACCGGCTGCAAGCCGAGCCTGCGTAGCCGCTGGCGATAGCCTGCGATCGGCCGCGCAGCGGTCGCGGCTCCATACAGTCGTGTCATCCAACTGTCATTCCACTGTCTTAATCTGCCGCACACCCTCTGCCTGAAGAGTGCCTGCCGGCATGTTCCGCCACCTCAGCCTGATCCTGCTGTGCCTGTTCCCGCTCGTTACCCACGCGGCGCCCCTGTTGCGTATCCAGGGTTCCAACACGATCGGCGCGGTACTCGCGCCGGCACTGGTGCAAGGGCTACTGGCCGCACAAGGCGCCAGCGACATTTCAATCGTCGCGACCCAGATCCCCAACGAAATCCAGGTCAGTGCCCACGACGGCAATGGCCACCCCGTGCGTATCGACATCGCCGCCCACGGCTCCAGCACAGGCTTCGCCGCCCTCAAGGCCGGCCAGGCTGATCTGGCAGCGGCCTCGCGCCCGATCAAGGCCAGCGAACTGGTCGCGCTCACTCCGCTGGGCGATTTGAACAGCGCCACCGCCGAGCAGATCATCGGCCTGGACGGCGTGGCGGTGATCGTCCATCCCGATAATCCATTGCCACAACTGAGCACCGAGCAACTGGCGGGAATTTTTGCCGGGCGCATTACCACATGGGACGCCCTGGGCCTGGGCCACGGGCCGATCCACCTGAATGCCCGGGATGATCGCTCAGGCACCTTCGAAACATTCAAGGCCCTGGTGCTCGACGCCAATGGCCTGGCATTGGCCGCCACCGCCCAGCGCTTCGAGTCCAGCGAGCAACTGAGCAAAGCCGTGCAGTCCGACCCCCAGGCCATTGGCTTCAGCAGCCTGGCCTCGGTGCATGGCGCCAAGGTCCTGGCGATTGCCGATGGCGCTTCCCGACCGATGCTGCCAAGCCCAGCGCTGGTGGCCAGTGAAGACTACCCACTGTCGCGACGCCTGTACTTCTACCTGCCGCCGGACACCCCCTCCCCCTGGGCCCGGGCGCTGGTGGAGTTCGCCCAGAGCCCACAGGGCCAGGCCATCGTGACCGGCAATGGCTTTGTCGGCCAGCAGGTAAATGCCTTGCCGGTACCCCCGGCTGCCGACATGCCGGCGCGTTACCAGGACCTGGCGCGCAACGCCCAGCGCCTGTCGGTGAACTTCCGCTTTCAAGAAGGCAATGCCAGCCTGGACAACAAAGCGCTACGTGATGTGCAGCGGGTGGTCGAGTTTCTGCGCCAACACGGCAAGCTGCACAAACGCGCCGTGCTGGTGGGATTCGGCGATGCCAAGCGCGATCCGCAACGCGCCGACCTGCTCTCGCGCCTGCGCGCCATGGCGGTGCGCCGGGAACTGGTCAAGGCCGGAGTCGAACTGCGCGACATCATCGGCCTGGGCGATGAATTGCCGGTGGCCACCAACACGGCTGAAGAAGGCCGTATCCGCAATAGGAGAGTGGAAGTCTGGGTGTACTAAATGTCCTGGAGTTGCGTAGGCAACCTTTTGTTACAGCCCCGGTTGGGCTGCGGTCGTCATCGGGTCTAGTCTTTCAACTGTGACGCCGGGCCCCTCTGACGGCTGCCAAGCCGCCATGTCGGAGTCACTGCTGCCTTGATCCTCAAGGCAGCGACGACAATCAAGGAGGGGCGCATGGCGGCTCTACAGGCATTTCTCGACAACGACTTCCTCGGTACCAGCGCCTGGTTCTGGCTGGCATTCATCGGCATCGTCCTGACATTACTGGTGCTGGACCTGGGCGTACTGCACCGCAAGGCCCACACCATCGAAATGCGCGAGAGCCTGCTGTTGTACAGCGGCTACTTCAGCGTCGGGATGCTCTTTGGCGGGTGGGTCTGGCTGGAGTTGGGCGCCCAGAGTGCCCTGGAGTTCTACACCGGTTTTCTTGTCGAACAGTCGTTGTCCATGGACAACGTCTTCGTCATGGCAATGATCTTCAGCTACTTCTCCATTCCCCGCCTCTACCAGCACCGGGTTCTGTTCTGGGGCATCCTCGGGGTGGTGGTGCTGCGCGCGATCATGATCGGCGTGGGCAGTGCACTGGTTCAGGAATTCGCCTGGATCCTCTATGTGTTCGGGGCCTTCCTGCTGTTCACCGGGGTGAAAATGCTCCTCAGCCGCGAAGAAACCCACCCGGACCTGGCCAACAACCCGGCGCTCAAGTTCGTCCGCAACCATATCCGTGTCACCGATGACCTGCACGGCCCGCGCTTTTTCGTGCGAATCCGGGCAGCCGGGCAGAACAAGGCCGTGCTGTTTGCCACGCCACTGTTCCTGGCCCTGGTACTGATCGAGCTCGCCGACCTGGTATTCGCCGTCGACAGCGTGCCGGCGATCTTTGCCATTACCCAGGACCCGTTCATTGTCTATACCTCGAACATTTTCGCGATTCTTGGCCTGCGCGCCTTGTACTTCGCCCTGGCGGCACTGATACACCGCTTTGTCTATCTCAAATATGCCCTGGCCCTGGTGCTGATCTTCATCGGTGGCAAGATTTTCTACCACGGCCTGATCGGAGCGGTTCCGGCGCTGCTGTCACTCGGCGTGACCCTTGGCCTGTTGACGGGCGGCGTAGTGCTGTCGCTGCTCAAAACCCGCGACCGCCCACCGCAACCTGTCAATTCCAGCCACCATGAATGACTCAGGCCCGCATGCGCGGGCCTGAGGTTTTCCTGTCATCCGTCAATGCTCGCTGCGGAGCATTTCCTTGGGTACGTACTTGCCGACCTCGAACTTGCCGATGGCCGCCCGGTGGACTTCATCCGGGCCGTCGGCCAGGCGCAAGGTACGCTGCATGGCATACATGTAGGCCAATGGGAAATCACCGCTGACACCGGCTCCACCGTGGATCTGGATAGCCCGGTCAATCACCTTCAAGGCCACGTTCGGCGCCACCACCTTGATCTGGGCGATCTCGCTGCGCGCCACCTTGTTGCCTACCGTGTCCATCATGTAGGCGGCCTTGAGGGTCAGCAGGCGGGCCATGTCGATCTCCATCCGCGAATCGGCGATCTTGTCGACGTTCCCCCCCAGGCGTGCCAACGGCCGGCCGAACGCCGTGCGCTCCACCGCGCGCTTGCACATCAATTCCAGGGCCCGCTCGGCCATACCGATCGAACGCATGCAGTGGTGGATACGGCCAGGGCCAAGGCGCCCCTGGGCAATCTCGAAGCCGCGGCCCTCACCAAGCAACACGTTTTCGTAGGGTACCCGCACGTTTTCGAACAACACTTCAGCGTGACCATGAGGCGCATCGTCGTAACCGAACACCGGCAGCGGACGGACGATTTTCACTCCGGGGGTATCGGTAGGTACCAGGATCATCGAATGCTGCTGGTGACGCGGCCCGTCGGGGTTGCTCAAGCCCATGAAGATCATGATTTTGCAGCGCGGGTCGCAGGCCCCGGAGGTCCACCACTTGCGCCCGTTGATGACCCACTCATCGCCATCGCGCACCGCGCGGGCCGCCATGTTGGTGGCATCGGACGACGCCACGTCCGGCTCGGTCATGGCAAAGGCCGAACGAATCTCGCCGCGCAACAGCGGCTCCAGCCACTGACGTTTCTGCTCCTCGCTGCCGTAGCGCACCAGCACTTCCATGTTGCCGGTGTCCGGCGCCGAGCAGTTGAAGGGCTCGGGGCCCAGCAGCGAACGGCCCATGATTTCGGCCAGGGGGGCGTATTCCAGGTTGGTCAGCCCCGCGCCCAGCTCCGACTCCGGCAAAAACAGGTTCCACAGGCCTTCGGCCTTGGCCTTGTTCTTGAGCTCCTCCATGATCGCGGTCGGCTGCCAGCGATCACCCTCGGCGACCTGACGCTCGAACACCGCTTCAGCGGGATAGACATAAGCATCCATGAACGCCGTGACACGTTCGCGCAACGCCTGGACCTTGGGTGAATAGGCGAAATCCATGGGGCAGTACCTTCAGTGGAAAGGGGATCTGTTGAAGAGACTAGATCAGCGATCAAAATCCACCTAGTCTATTCTCGGCGTGTATAAACATTCATAACCGATATATGATCCACCCATAACACCCACAAGAGCGGCGCCCATGAACCTGAGCAAGGTCGACCTGAATCTGTTCATCGTCTTCGATGCCATTTACACCGAAGCCAACCTGACCCGCGCCGGACAGATCGTCGGCATCACTCAGCCGGCGGTGTCCAACGCCCTGGCGCGACTGCGCGAGACCTTCAACGACCCGCTGTTCGTGCGCACCGCCCAAGGCATGGTGCCGACGCCCATGGCGCAGAACATCATCGGCCCGGTGCGCAATGCCCTTTCGCTGCTGCGCGTGTCGGTGCAAGAGAGCCGCATCTTCAACCCCTTGCAGGCCAACAAGACCTTTCGCATCAGCATGACCGACCTCACCGAGGCGGTGATCCTGCCTCCGCTGTTCCAGCGCCTGCGCCGCCTGGCCCCGGCGGTGATCATTGAAAGTTTTCTGTGCAAGCGCCGCGAGACCACCAAGGAACTGGCTGCCGGCCGCCTGGATTTTGCCGTCGATGCACCGCTCAACACCGACCCCCAGGTACGTCACGTCAAGCTGATGCAGGACCGCTATGTGTGCGCCTTGCGCCAGGGCCACCCGATGACCAAGGACAAACTCAGCCTGGACGACTACCTGGGGCTTACCCATATCCACATTTCCAGCCGGCGCAACGGCCTGGGTTATGTCGACCTGGCACTCGGCAAGATGGGCGTGCAGCGCAAGATAGCCCTGCGTTCTCAGCATTACCTGATGGCGTCCCAGGTGCTGCAGCAGACCGACATGGTCATGACGGTACCCGAGCGTTTCGCTCGTCGGCACCAGCTCAACTACCTGAGCTTGCCGGTCAATGACGTGCCGCCATTGGAAACCCACCTGTACTGGCACGAAAGCACCGACCAGGACCCGGCCAACCGCTGGATGCGCGAGCAGATCATCGAGTTGTGCCAGGCGGTGGTAGCGCAGGATGAGTGCGCTGCCAAGGCTGAGGTGTAGACCTTTTCGCGGGGCAAGCCCGCCCCACAGCTTGACGTATACGTAAAGGTGCAATTAGGTTAGCTCATGCCCCTTTTCCGAGCCAAGCAATGAGCAGCCAGACCTACAGCATCTCCGATCTGTCCCGCGAGCTGGACATCACCACCCGTGCCATCCGCTTCTACGAAGAACAGGGCTTGCTCAGCCCTGAACGCCGGGGGCTTGAGCGAGTGTATTCAGCGCGCGACAAGGTCAGCCTCAAACTGATCCTGCGCGGCAAGCGCATCGGCTTCTCGCTGGCCGAGTGCCGCGAGTTGATCGAACTCTACGACCCCACCAGTGGCAACCTCAAACAGCTGCACAGCATGCTGGCCAAGATTGCCGAACGTCGCGCCCAGCTCGAACAGCAACTGCTCGACATCCAGCAGATGCAGCTGGAGCTGGACACCGCCGAAGAGCGCTGTGAACAAGCGCTGGCCGCCACCTTGAACAATCAGAAAAACAGCCATTGAGCCCTGAGGAACCGCGCCATGTCATTGCCTTCAAACGTTCGCCTGGTCGAAGTCGGCCCCCGCGACGGCCTGCAGAACGAAGCCCAGCCCATCAGCGTGGCGGACAAGGTCCGACTGGTCGATGACCTGACCGCGGCAGGCCTCTCCTATATAGAAGTGGGCAGCTTTGTTTCACCCAAGTGGGTACCGCAGATGGGCGGCTCCGCCGAGGTGTTCGCCCAGATCCAGCAAAAGCCCGGCGTTACCTATGCCGCCCTGGCCCCCAACCTGCGCGGTTTTGAAGACGCACTGGCAGCCGGCGTCAAGGAAGTGGCCGTGTTCGCCGCAGCCTCCGAAGCCTTCTCGCAGCGCAACATCAACTGCTCCATCGACGAGAGCCTGCAGCGCTTCGTGCCGATCATGGATGCCGCTCGCGAGCAGGGTGTGCGGGTGCGCGGTTATGTGTCCTGCGTGCTGGGTTGCCCCTACGAAGGCGCGGTAAAAGCCGAACAGGTGGCACCGGTGGCACGCGAGCTGTTCGAGATGGGCTGCTATGAAGTGTCGCTGGGCGACACCATCGGCACCGGTACGCCGGGGGCTACCCGCCGGCTGTTCGAGGTGGTCGCTGCCCATGTGCCCCGCGCGCAACTGGCCGGACACTTCCACGACACCTACGGCCAGGCCCTGGCCAACGTCTATGCCAGCCTGCTGGAAGGTATCCAGGTGTTCGACAGTTCGGTGGCAGGCCTGGGCGGCTGCCCATATGCCAAGGGCGCCAGCGGCAATGTGGCCAGTGAAGACGTGCTGTACATGCTCCAGGGCCTGGGTATCGAAACCGGCATCGACCTTGAGCAATTGATCCTCGCCGGCCAGCGCATCAGCAACGTGCTGGGTCGTGCGAACGGCTCGCGTGTGGCGCGCGCCCGTAACGCGGTGTGAAAGGCGGCGGTAACAGCAGGCAGGAGGCCTGAGTGTTACCGCCCCCGCAGTTTTCAGCAAAAATCCGGGTAACACGGAAACAAATCGACAAATTCTCTCGCCCCTCTTTCCCGCCAAAAAAGATAAACCATTGATTTTATTAGGTTTTTAAAAGTTGGCACGGCACCTGCTATGTCTTTGGCACAAGAACAATAAAAACTGTGACACACCAATAAAAATAAGACGTAACGACTCTGACATAACAAGAACAACACGGCAGAGACGCAGCTAACAGATTTTTTTGGAGAGGATGTGCTTTCCCGGGGCGTGCCCCGCAACCTGACAAAAAACAATAAAACTACCCCAAGGTAGCGATGGTCACGGTTGGATCAGCAATGATGAGAGTAGATCAGCGCTCAAAAAAATACGTTTGCTCTTGATCCCGGATGGGGATCGCCCGTTTCAAGAGGCAACGGTTGCCAAAAACAACAATAGACCGCCCTCCAATAACAAAAAAAGAGCACGCAACAATCTTTGAGGGGAGCTTCGGCTCCCCTCAGTGCTTCCTGCCCTCCTCGTTTTCGTCCTCATCTTCCTCGTCCTCCTTCTCGAAGCGATCCACCACCCACGGCATCATGCCCAGCACCAGCAATGCCAACAGTGTGCTGATCACCGCCGTTGCTTCGCGGCCCATGCCCGCCGCCACACCAATGGCCGCCGTCATCCACAAACCCGCCGCCGTGGTCAGCCCTTTGACGTGGCTAAGCGCCTGATGATGGCCTTTGAGGATGGTGCCTGCACCCAGGAAGCCAATGCCTGCAACGATGCCCTGGATCACCCGGCTGAGCGCGGCATCGTCGACCCCAGCCATGCGTGGCACCAGCACAAACAGGGCGGCGCCCATCGCCACCAGCATATGTGTGCGTACCCCGGCGGCCTTGCCCTTGAGCTCGCGCTCAAAACCGAGGATGCCGCCGAGCAGGGCAGCCATGAGCATGCGCACCGTTACCTGGGTCAGTTGTTTGGCATCGTTGATGTCAGCGAACTCGGCCACCAGTGTTACCCAGACTTGATGCCACCAGGCGTCCATGGCGTGCTCCGCGAAAGGACTGTTTCAGGATGGACCGCCAACCAGGCCACTAATACTCCGACCGCTGATCGGTTAACCACAGCAACCATCCCCACCCTAGGGTCACAGCAGTAAGCCCCACGTGTGGAGAACGCGAGCATGCCCATTGAAATCGACGAAACCAACCAACGCTGCACCCTGATCAGCGACGACCTGCACATCCAGGGAGCCGCCAGCGATGTCACCGTGGTGACCGATGAACAGTTGCGCATGTCGGTGGCCGAGCTTGCCGGCGAACGCATTCCAATCACCGAAGCGGAAGCCGACGCCCTCACTGTAGCGGGTGCGGTGGATGGTCGCAGGCACCTCAAGACCACCGAGCCAGGCTCGGTAATCTGAGGGCTGCAGGGTTCTGGCGATAAATCTGATACGGTTTTTATAGAAATACCTGAGCCTGTTATGCAAACAGATGGGACGCCATAGTGCTCTGGCCTGATCGAGGCCTGATGAGCGACGAACCATGAGCGATAGAATTCCCGTCCAGATCGTTGAAATTGCCGAGCCTTCCACCGCCAAGAAGAAGACCGCCAGCAGCGACAGACAGATCCATACCCGCAGCTTCACCGGCTTGTTTCGCAACCTGCGCCTGCTGGGCGCGGGTTTTCTTTATGTGCTGTTCTTCGGCACCGTCTGGTTGAACTGGAACGGTCGCCAGGCAGTACTGTGGGACCTGGCGCAAAGCAAGTTCCACATCTTCGGTGCCACCTTCTGGCCGCAAGACTTCATTCTCCTCTCGGCACTGCTGATCATCTGCGCCTTCGGCCTGTTCGCCATCACCGTGCTGGCCGGACGGGTGTGGTGCGGTTACACCTGCCCGCAAAGCTCCTGGACCTGGCTGTTCATGTGGTGCGAGAAGGTTACCGAGGGCGACCGCAACCAGCGTATCAAGCTCGATGCCGCCCCATGGAGCCTGAACAAGCTGACCCGGCGCTCGGCCAAGCACACGCTGTGGCTGGCCATCGCCTTGATCACCGGGCTGACGTTCGTCGGCTACTTCACCCCGATCCGGCCACTGGCCGAAGAACTCTTCACCCTGCAACTGAGCGGCGTCGCCCTGTTCTGGGTACTGTTCTTCACCGGCGCCACCTACATCAACGCCGGCTGGCTGCGTGAAGCGGTGTGCATGCACATGTGCCCCTACGCCCGGTTCCAGAGCGTGATGTTCGACAAGGACACCCTGGCCATTGCCTACGACCCGGCCCGTGGCGAATCACGTGGCCCGCGCAAGAAAGACAGCGACTACAAGGCCAGGGGCCTGGGTGATTGCATCGACTGCCAGATGTGCGTGCAGGTCTGCCCAACCGGCATCGACATTCGCGATGGCCTGCAGATGGAGTGCATTGGCTGCGCGGCCTGCATCGATGCCTGCGACTCGATCATGGACAAAATGGGCTATGCCCGTGGCCTGGTCGGCTACAAGTCCGAACACAACCTGCAAGGCGGCAAGACCAACTGGCTGCGCCCTCGCCTGCTGGGCTACGTCACCGCGCTGGTGGTGATGATTGGCGCCCTGATCATCGCCCTGCAGCAACGACCGATGGTGTCGATGGACGTCATCAAGGACCGTGGCCTGTTCCGCGAGAACAACCTCGGCCAGATCGAAAACATCTACACCCTCAAAGTCATCAACAAGACCCAGCTACCGCAGCGCTACCGCCTGCGTCTGGTCGATGCCGAGGGCTTCGAGCTGCACGGCAAGACCGAGTTCACCCTGGACGCAGGCGAGATGAGCGAGTTGCCGGTGTCGGTAGCCATGCTCGCCGAACGCGCCCCGAGCAGCTCCCAGACGATCGGTTTTGAAGTGGTCGACACCGACGAGCCCGGCGTTGCCAGCACTGCCCACAGCCGTTTTGTCGCGCCAATGAACCGTTGATCACATACACTTCGCAGCAGTCGAAACGTCCAGAGCCATGATGAAACGCTACGAAAAATTCGCCGACGACATTGCCGAACTGATTCGCTCCGGGGTCCTTGCCCCCGGCCAGCGGGTGCCATCGGTGCGTTACGCCAGCCAGACCCACGGGGTCAGCCCTTCGACGGTATTCCAGGCCTACTACCTGCTGGAACGCCGCGGGCTGATCCGGGCACGGCCGCGCTCAGGCTACTTCGTCAATGCCCATGCCCCGCGTCAGTTCAACGAACCACAGATCATCGAACAGGCCAGCGAGTCCACCGAAGTGGATGTCAGTGAGCTGGTGTTCTCGATCCTCGACTCGATCAAAGACCCGCAAACCGTGCCCTTCGGCTCGGCCTTCCCCAGCCCGCACCTGTTCCCGTTACCGCGCCTGGCCCGCTCCATGGCCAGTGCCAGCCGCGAGATGGACCCGCGCATGGTCGTTACCGACCTGTCGCCGGGCAATCCCCAGCTGCGCCGGCAGATCGCCCTGCGCTACATGGTGGGCGGGCTGATGCTGCCCATGGAGGAGCTGTTGATCACCAACGGTGCGCTGGAAGCGCTGAACCTGTGCCTGCAGGCGGTGACCGAGCCAGGTGACCTGGTGGCCATCGAAGCGCCGGCCTTCTATGCCTGCCTGCAAGTACTGGAACGCCTCAAGCTCAAGGCAGTGGAGATTCCCGTACACCCGCGCGAAGGCATCGACCTGGGCGTATTGGCACAAACCTTGAGCAAGCACCCGGTCAAGGCCGTGTGGTGCATGACCAACTTTCAGAACCCGGTGGGCGCCAGCATGCCGGAGGAAAAGAAACAGCAATTGGTCGAACTGCTGCGTGAGCACCAGGTGCCGCTGATCGAAGACGATGTGTATGCCGAGCTGTACTACGCCCAGCAGGCGCCAAAACCAGCCAAGGCGTTCGACACCGACGGCCTGGTGATGCACTGCGGCTCGTTTTCCAAGAGCCTGGCACCGGGTTACCGTATCGGCTGGGTGGCGGCCGGGCGTTACGCGCAGAAAATCGAACGGCTGAAGTTGATGACCTCGCTGTGCGCTTCCATGCCCGCCCAGGCAGCGATCGCCGACTACTTGCAGCACGGTGGCTACGACCGCCACCTGCGCCGGCTCAGGTACGCCCTGGAAGAGCAGCAGAACGCCATGCTTGCCGCCATTGCCCGGCACTTTCCGGCCCAGACCCGCGTCAGCCATCCGGCCGGTGGATACTTCCTGTGGCTGGAGCTGCCCGAGCAGATGGATTCGCTCAAGCTGTTCCAGATGGCCCTGGCTCAAGGTATCAGTATTGCCCCCGGGCCGATCTTTTCGCCGACCCAGCGCTTTCGCAACTGCATTCGCCTGAACTACGGCAGCCCCTGGACCGAGCAGTCGGAAAAGGCCATGGAAACCCTGGGCAGGATCGTGCGTTCGTTCTAAACCGCCAGGCGTGCCTCGACAGCATTGTTGAGCGCCGCCGGGAGCGCTACAGTTTCAGGTCTCCAGGCCGGAACTCCCGTATGCCACCAAGCGAACTCGACACGCTGCGCCAACAGCTGGATGCACTCCGGCAGCAAAACACGCAACTCAAGGCCCAGTTGGCTGAGCGCAACGCCCGTGACCGCGTCCAGGCACAGATCGAACAGGCCCTGGCCGAAGCCCGGCAGCGCTACCTGTTTTTGTTCGACACCATGGACGAAGGCTTCTGCATCATCGAATTCTTCGATGGCCCCCATGGCCCCCTCAGTGACTACATTCATATCGAAGCCAACGCTGCCTATGCCAAGCACGCGGGCATCGAACATGTGGTCGGGCAAACGCTCAGGAGCATGGTGGCCGCCGAGGCCGATGACTGGATTGAACGTTACCGCCCGGTGTTACTGACAGGCGAGCCGGTGCGTTTTGAACAGGAACTGGTCGCCACCGGCCGCTTTCTGAGTATTTGCGCGTTTCGCATGGAGCCTGCCAGCGCCCGCCAAGTGGCGGTGCTGTTCCAGGACATCACCGAGCGCATACGGGCGCAAGGCGCACTCAAGCGGCTCAATGAAGACTTGGAGCAACGGGTAGCCCAGGCCGTGGCTGAACTGCAGCAAGAACAGCATCAACTGCACAAGGCCGAAGAAGCCTTGCGCCAGTCGCAGAAAATGGAAGCCGTAGGCCAGCTCACCGGCGGCATCGCCCATGACTTCAACAACCTGCTCACCGGTGTGCTGGGCGCCCTGCAGATCTCGCGTAATCTGCTGGCCAAAGGTCGTCATCAAGACATTGACCGGCTGCTGGATACCGCCGAAGAAGCCTCCAATCGCGCCGCATCGTTGATCCAGCGATTGCTGGCCTTTTCCCGGCGCCAGCTGCTGGATCCACGCCCCACCGATATGAACGCGCTGGTGGCCGGCATGGAGGAGCTGATCCGCCGCAGCGTCGGTCCGCAGATTGAAGTCAACGTCATCACCAGCACACCGCCGTGGCACACCTTCGTTGACCCGCCACAGCTGGAAAATGCGTTGCTCAACCTGTGCCTGAATGCTCGTGATGCGCTGCCGGATTACGGGCATATCACCATCGAGACCCGCAACCTGCTGCTCGATGCCCAGGACGCTGCGCTGCTGGACCTGCCACCCGGCCACTACCTGCGCCTGAGCGTCTGCGACGATGGCACTGGTATGCCTCCCGAGGTGCAGCGACGGGTATTCGATCCGTTCTTCACCACCAAACCCGTAGGCCAGGGCACCGGCCTGGGCCTGTCGATGGTCTACGGGTTTGTGCGCCAGTCCGGTGGCCAGGCACGGGTACAGTCGGTACCGGGCCAGGGCACCAGCATCCACCTGTACTTGCCGCGCCTTGAGCCGCAAGAGGACCTGCGCACCTGATCAGCGCCCGCCGCCCAGGTCGATGAAGCTGCCGGTGGAATACGAAGCCTTGTCCGACAGCAACCAGATGATCGCCTCGGCCACTTCCTCGGCCTGGCCGCCACGCCCCATGGGAATGCCGGGTTCAAGCTTGCTGACCCGGTCCGGATCGCCGCTCAGGGCGTGGAAGTCGGTGAAGATGTAGCCCGGGCGCACGGTATTGACCCGCACGCCTTCACCGGCCACTTCCTTGGCCAGCCCCACGGTAAAGGTATCCAGCGCGCCCTTGGTGGCGGCGTAGTCGACATACTCGTTGGGCGAACCCAGGCGGGCGGCGACCGATGACACGTTGACGATGCTGCCGCCCTGGCCACCGTGACGCGTCGACATGCGCTGCAAGGCATGCTTGGTACACAGGATCGGCCCGACCACGTTGGTTTTCATCAACTTGAGCAGGCGGAATTCCGACACTTCCTCGACCCGGCTTTTCTGGCCGATGGTCCCGGCATTGTTGACCAGTGCGGTCACCGGGCCCAGCTCGGCATCGACGCGGTGGAACAGCTGGATGATCTCGTCCTCGACACTGACGTCAGCCTTGACCACGATGGCCTCGGCACCCAGCTCGCGCACCTCGGCCAGCACACGCTGGGCCGCCTCGTCGTCGCTCAGGTAGTTGATACAAATGCGATAGCCCTCACGGGCCGCCAGGCGTGCCGTTGCGGCGCCAATGCCGCGGCTGGCGCCGGTGATCACGATGACCTTGTCCATGGATACTCCTTGCCCCCACTGGTGCTGAGCCATCAAGGCTAACGCAGGAAGGGGGCCGGCGAAAAGCAGCGCCCAATAGCCTTCGTCACTGCAGGCGCGCGAGGGCAACTGACAAATCTGTAATCTGCGTCTCAGTTTCCTGACAGTCGCCACTGACTAATGTCGTGCCACCATCGCTACTGGATTGGCAATGACATGCTCCGACACCCCACCCGCCGTACCTTCGTCAAAGGCTTCGCCGCCGCCAGTACCCTGGCCGGCCTTGGTCTCTGGCGCCTGCCTGCCTTCGCTGCCAGCACCCCGCTGGGCAATGAACTCACCGGCCGCGACTTCGATCTGTTCATTGGCCAGACGCCAGTGAACATCACCGGCCGCCCGCGCACCGCACTGACCATCAACAACAGCCTGCCAGGCCCGGTGCTGCGTTGGCGCGAAGGCGACACGGTAACTTTGCGAGTGCGCAATCGCCTGGACGAACCGACCTCGCTGCACTGGCACGGCATCATCCTGCCGGCGAACATGGATGGCGTGCCGGGCCTGAGCTTTGCCGGCATCGAACCCGGCGGCGACTACCTGTACCAGTTCACCCTGCAGCAAAGCGGCACCTACTGGTATCACAGCCATTCCGGCCTGCAGGAGCAGGCCGGAGTGTATGGCGCGATCGTCATCGAGCCCAAGGCGCCCGAGCCTCATCGCTACCAGCGCGACTATGTGCTGTTGCTCAGCGACTGGAGCGATCAGGCACCTGATGAATTGATGGCCACGCTGAAAAAGCAGTCCGACGCCTTCAACTACCACAAGCGCACCGTCGGTGATTTCATCGACGACGTGGCGCTGCACGGCTGGTCAAAGACCGTGGCCGAGCGCAAGGGCTGGGCGCAAATGCGCATGAGCCCTACCGACCTTGCCGACATCAGCGCCGCCACCTACACCTACCTGCTCAACGGCCAGCCCCCGGACGGCAACTTCACCTGCCTGTTCCAGCCGGGTGAAACCGTGCGCCTGCGCCTGATCAACGGCTCGGCCATGAGCTACTTCGATTTTCGCATCCCGGGGTTGAAGCTGACGGTCATCGCCGCCGACGGTATGCCGGTGCATCCGGTGAGCGTGGATGAACTGCGCATTGCCGTGGCTGAAACCTACGATGTGCTGGTCGAGGTGGGCGACCTCCCCGCCTACACCCTCTACGCCCAGAGCATGGACCGTACCGGCTACGCCCGCGGCACCCTGGCGCGCAGTGCCGGACTCAGCGCCCCCGTGCCGGTTCCCGATCCACGGCCGATCCTGACCATGGCCGACATGGGCCACGGCGGCATGGATGCCATGGGAGGCATGGATCACAGCAAGATGGCTGGCATGGAGGGTATGGACCACGGCGCCATGTCCGGCATGCAGGCCCACCCGGCCAGCGAAACCGACAACCCGCTGGTAGACATGCAGACCATGAGCCCCAAACCCAACCTCGCCGACCCGGGCATCGGCCTGCGCAACAACGGTCGCCGGGTACTGACCTATGCCGACCTCAAAAGCACCTTTTCCGACCCGGACGGCCGCGAGCCATCCCGGGAAATCGAGCTGCACCTGACCGGCCATATGGAACGCTTTGCCTGGTCGTTCAACGGCATCAAGTTTTCCGACGCCGAGCCCCTGCGCCTGACCTACGGCGAGCGGCTGCGCATCACCCTGGTCAACGACACCATGATGGCCCACCCAATCCACCTGCACGGGTTGTGGAGTGACCTGGAGGACGAACACGGCCGCTTCCAGGTGCGCAAGCACACCCTCGACATCCCGCCGGGCAGCCGGCGCAGCTACCGGGTCAGCGCCGATGCCCTGGGTCGCTGGGCCTATCACTGCCACTTGCTCTACCACATGGAGATGGGCATGTTCCGCGAGGTACGCGTCGATGAATGAATTCTTCAATCGCCCGCTGCTGGGCAGCCTGGCACTGCTCACCCTACTGGCCAGTGAAGACCTGCGCGCGCAGCCGATGGACCATGGGGCCATGAACCACGGCAGCATGAAGCACGGCGCAATGGACCACAGCGTCATGAGTCATGCTCAGGCCCCGGACACGCCGCGTACCCCCTTGCGCCCCATCACCGACGCCGACCGCCGCGCCGCTTTCCCGCCCTTGCCCGGTCACTCGGTGCATGACAAGCAGGTCAATTGGGCAGTGATCGTTGAACAACTGGAGTATCAGAACTACGACAGCCGCGACGTGCTGAACTGGAACGCCAACGCCTGGATCGGCGGCGACGTGGACCGGCTCTGGCTGCGTACCGAAGGCGAGCGAGAAAACGGCGTCACCCACAAGGCTGAACTGCAGGCACTCTGGGGCCACGCCATCAGTCCCTGGTGGGAGTTGGTGGGTGGCGTGCGTCAGGATTTCAAACCGGCCAGTGGCCAGGCCTGGGCGGCATTCGGTATCCAGGGCACGCCGCTCTATGGCCTGGAGCTGGAAGCCACTGCCTACGTGGGTGAGCGTCAACAAACCGCGCTGCGCCTGGAGAGCAGTTACGCTATCCTGCTGACCAATCGCTGGGTACTCGAGCCCTCCCTGGAGGCCAATTTCTATGGCCGTAACGACGCCAGCCGCGACCAGGGCAGCGGCCTTGCCGACAGTGAGATCGGCGTGCGTCTGCGGTATGAGATCACCCGCGGATTTGCCCCTTACCTGGGCGTGAGTTTCAACCGAAGCTACGGCAATGCTGCCGAACAGCTTCGTGATGACGACGGCGACATCGGCCAGACCCGCCTGGTCGCCGGTGTCCGCCTGCGTTTCTAGTCTTGGAGAATCACCATGTTGAGCAAGAAAATCGCCGCTTTCGGCCTGCTGGCCCTGAGCACCCTGGCCCAGGCCGGCCAGACCATCGACGTCTACCGCGACCCGAACTGCGGCTGCTGCAAAGAGTGGATCACCCACCTGCGCGACAACGGGTTTACCGTCAATGATCATGTCGAGCCGAACATGAGCGCCGTCAAGCAACGCCTGGGCGTGGCACCGCGCCTGGCCTCATGCCACACCGGCGTGATCGACGGCAAGTTCGTCGAGGGCCATGTACCGGCCGAGCAAGTCAAGTTGCTGGCCAAGCGCTCCGACCTCAAGGGCCTGGCCGTACCGGGCATGCCCATGGGCTCGCCCGGCATGGAAATGGGCGACCACAAGGATGCCTACGAAGTCATTGGCCTGACCCAGGATGGCCGCGACGAAGTGGTTGCCAAGTACTGATCCGCCCTGAATGTTGAGCGAATGGGCGCTGTTTCTCAGCGCCTTTGGCGCCGCCACCCTGTTGCCGCTGCAATCGGAAGCCGTGCTGGTGGGCTTGCTGGTGCGCGACCCGCAGGCGGTGGTGAGCCTGTTGCTGATTGCCACGGCCGGCAATGTGCTGGGCTCGATCGTCAACTGGCTGCTGGGCCGGGGCATCGAGCACCTGCGCGACCGGCGCTGGTTTCCGTTCAAGCCCGCCCAACTGGAAAAAGCCCAGCAGCGATACCAGCGCTTCGGACAGTGGTCGCTATTGCTGAGCTGGATGCCGGTGATCGGTGACCCGTTGACCCTGATCGCCGGGATCATGCGCGAACCGTTCTGGCGCTTCCTGGTGCTGGTGACGCTGGCCAAGGCCGGTCGCTACCTGGTGCTGGCGCTGGTGACACTGGGCTGGATGCAACATTGAATCCCTGCAAGCGGGTAGAGTCTGAGCCTGAACCCGAGGCTCAACACGGAGTACCCTGATGCTGCGCTTATCCACCCTGGCCCTGAGCGGCCTGCTCGCCAGCCACGCCTTCGCCGCCCAGCCCCCGACCTATGGCGCGCAACTCGAAGGTTTCGACTACCCCTACCCCCTCAAGCATTTCGATTTCCAGTCCCAGGGCCAGCCCCTGCAGATGGGCTACATGGACGTTGCTGCCAGCGGCAAGGCCAACGGCCGAACCCTGGTGTTGATGCATGGCAAGAACTTCTGCGCCGCCACCTGGGAAACCACGATCAAGGCCCTGAGCGATGCCGGCTACCGGGTCATCGCCCCGGACCAGATCGGTTTTTGCAGCTCAAGCAAACCGGCGCACTACCAGTACAGCTTCCAGCAACTGGCCGACAACACCCACGCCCTGCTCAAGCAATTGGGGATCAGCAAGGCCAGCCTGCTCGGCCACTCGACCGGCGGCATGCTCGCCACCCGTTATGCCTTGCTCTACCCACAACAGGTCGAACGTCTGGCGCTGGTCAATCCCATCGGCCTTGAGGACTGGAAAGCCCTGGGCGTGCCCTACCGAACCGTCGATCAATGGCATGAACGCGAGCTCAAGCTTGATGCCGAAGGGATACGCAATTATGAGCGCAAGACCTATTACGCCGGGCGCTGGAAGCCTGCATACGAACGTTGGGTGCAGATGCTGGCAGGGCTCAACCAGGGGCCCGGGCACAAGGCGGTGGCGTGGAATTCGGCGCTGATCTACGACATGATCTTCACCCAGCCAGTGGTCTATGAGTTCAAGCACCTGCAGATGCCGACCCTGCTGCTGATCGGCGATGCCGATACCACCGCCATTGGCAGCGATGTCGCCCCGCCCGAGGTCAAGGCGCGGCTCGGTCATTACCAGACCCTGGGCAAGAAGGTCAGCAAGCTCATTCCACAAGGCGAGCTGGTGGAGTTCCCGGGCCTTGGGCATGCGCCGCAGATCGAGGAACCTGAGCGTTTCCATCAGGCCCTGCTCGGCTGGCTGGGGCGTTAACGCCCCCAGACCTGCGCTTCGGTCCAACCCAGCTCGGCGAAATCCTGGGCCCGCAGGTGGGCTTCGTCCTCGCAGAAAAACTCATCGAGCTGTGGGGGCCTCACCGACGTGTCGCTGAGCATGCCATGGACCTGCCCGCGATGATGGATCTGGTGCTCGAACAGATGGGAAAGCAGGCGCAAGCGCTGTTCGCGCTGAACCCAGTCAGGACGCACGATGCTCACATAGCGCTGCAACTGGTCGTCGCGTAACTGGCTGCAATAGGCAATCAGGCGATGATCGGCCTGGGCCTGCTCGTCATACAGGGTTTCACAGGTGGCAAAGGGTTCCTGGGGCTCGAAGAAGCGTTCGGTGTCGGGCTCCGGCGCCTCGCCGCGCTGCTCGGACTCCAGTGCATTGAGGTAGAACCAGTCCACCGTGAGGATGTGATTGAGGGTCGCCTTGATCGACCCGAAGAAGCTGCAGCGTTGCGCCACGAACTCGTCCTGGGTCAGTTGCAGGCAGGCCTTGTAGAGCCTGTGGTTGGCCCAGCCATTCTGATAGGCCATGGTCAACAGGTAATGCGAAAGCGAAAGCGGCTGCATGATCGACTCCTTCAACAGAAGCGTTGCAGTTGCATCTCCCGCAAGCGGCTCAGTGTTCGCCGAAACGGGAACTCCAGATACCCTTGAGTGTAGAGCGCTTCGAGCGGCACTTCGGCCTCCAGGTACAGGGCGACCCGACGGTCGTAGCATTCATCGACCAACGCAATGAAGCGCCGCACGCTGTCATCGTGAATCGACAGCTGGGGCAACTCACGATCCCCCGCCGCCACGCGCTCGGCACCGTCCTCGGTGCCCCGGGCAATTTTCGCCGGACGCTGGCGGGCGCCCAGGGCCGGCACATCACTCAGCAGGATCGCCTTGAAGGTATCGCACATGGCCATGAAATCCATGGCAGCCAGCGGCTGTTCGCACAGGTCGGTATAGCGGCACCAGATTACCGTGGCGCAGCGTTGCACTACCTGGACCTGGCGTGAGCCTACTGGCATTGGCTGATCGGTACAGCGCTGATCGCCACACAGCTGCGCAAAGATATCGGCCAGGGCTTGCGACTGTCCGGGTTCGCGTACCCAATAGCGCTGTTGCTCGGCGCCGGGGTGCAGGCGGTGGTCCTGGTCACCGATGACCGGCTGCACATGCATGTGCTGCTCGATCGCAGCAATTGCCGGCAGGAAGCGCTCGCGATTGAAACCATCGGCATACAACTGCCGGGGCGGCTGGTTGGAGGTTGCGACAATCACCACGCCGGCCTCGAACAGCACCTGGAACAAGCGCCCGAGAATGATCGCGTCACCGATATCGTTGACGAACAGTTCATCGAAGCACAGCACACGGATCTCGTCGGCCAGGGACAAGGCCAGCGCCTGCAACGGGTCGGCGGTGCCGTTGAGCTGGAACAGACGCTGATGCACCCAGCGCATGAAATGGTGGAAATGCTGGCGTCGGGCCGGCACCTGCAAGCAGGCATGGAACTGGTCCATCAGCCAGGTCTTGCCGCGCCCTACCGGGCCCCAGAGGTAGACGCCATGTGGGGTTTCGCCGCGCTGCAGGGCGTTGAAGCATGCATCCAGGGCGCTGGCAGCCTGAGCCTGGGCCGGGTCACTGACAAAGCCGTCGTGGTCGATGGCCTGCTGGTAGAGGCGCAGGGGGGAGCCGGACATGGAACGGGCCTTTGGGAAAAAGGCCCATTCTGGTGGCGAAGCGAATCGCGGGCAAGCCCGCGACTACAGGTCCAGCCCCACTTTCAGCAACTGACCGTCCTCGGCATCGGTGAGCAGGTACAGGTACCCGTCCGGCCCCACCCGCACATCACGGATCCGCGCATCGAGCTCACCCAACAAGCGTTCTTCATGAACCACCTTGTCGCCATCAAGCTGCAGGCGAATCAGTTCCTGGCTGAGCAAGGCTCCGATGAACAGGCTGTGGTCCCAAGGTTTGAAGCGGGGGTTGTCGTAAAAGGCCATGCCACTGATAGCGGGCGACTTCTCCCAGACATGGTGCGGGTCGACCATGCCATCCACATGCTCGCCCTTGGCCTCGGGAATCGGCAGCAGCGAGTAATTGATGCCGTGGGTCGCAATCGGCCAGCCATAGTTCTTGCCGGGTTTGGGCAAGTTGATTTCATCCCCGCCACGAGGCCCGTGCTCATTGGTCCACAGCTCGCCGGTCCAGGGGTTGAGCGCCGCGCCCTGCTGGTTACGGTGGCCGAACGACCAGATCTCCGGGCGCACATTCTGCTGCCCTGCAAAGGGGTTGTCTTTCGGTACCGTACCGTCCGGCAGGATGCGCACCACCTTGCCCTGCAACTTGTCCAGGTCCTGCGCCGTCGGGCGCTGGTTGTTTTCGCCCAGGGCGATGAACAGGAAGCCGTCGCGGTCGAATACCAGCCGTGAACCAAAGTGATTACCCGTCGACAATTTGGGTTGCTGGCGGAAGATCACGCTGAAGTCTTCAAGCTTGGCCATGTCGGCAGACAGCCGTCCACGTCCGACCGCCGTGCCTGCCTTGCCGTCCTCACCCGCCTCGGCAAAGCTCAGGTACACCCAGCGGTCCTGCTTGAACGTCGGCGACAGCGCCACATCCAGCAAGCCGCCCTGCCCCTGGGCCCACACCACCGGCACGCCCCCCAGCGGTGCGCCGACCTTGCCTTCGGCGCTGACAATGCGCAGGTTGCCCGGGCGTTCGGTCACCAGCATGCCTTTGCCATCCGGCAGGAACGCCAGGGCCCAGGGGTTGCGCAGGCCTTCGGCCAGGGTGCTGACCTTGACGGTGCCCTCCTCGCTCTTGAAATCGCGCTCGGGTGCGGCATGCGTCATCAGCGGCAACAGTGCCGCCGTCAACAGTATGGGTATCCAGGTGCGTGCAGACATCGGCGTTTCCTTTCAAGGGGCCGCCATCAAGGCGTGCGAGGCGACTCGCGGGGCGGTCGGGTGGGTTCCAGGCGCGGCGTGGACTGCTCGCGGCGCATGTCCTGACCATTGCCAATGCCCCTGTTCTCAAGGGTCGGCTGGCGTGGCACAGGCTGGGTGGAGGGGCCGCGCAGCGGCGGTGCGGGCTGCACGCTGCCCTGGCGGCTGTTGGGATTGGCCCGCATGATCGGGCTGTTGTAGGGGTTGTTCGGCGAGGCAGCCAGCTGTACCGGTGCCTGCGCGGCATGAACCGGCGCGAGCAACAACAGGCCGAGGGACAGGCCGGCCAGCGCCGGCAGTGATGTGTTCACGGGTTTACCTCCTGCGCGAAACGACGCGCCCAAGCATTGGATAGCCTAAGGCGCGCCAGGTTCGTCAGGGAACCGTGATTTCTCCTACACGTGATTCATTTTGTTTCCGACTCACATATCCACTTTGTGTCGCGCCGCGTACAGACACAGCATTTCCATCGCCAGGGTCGCCCCCGCCAACGCCGTGATATCGGCGTGGTCGTAGGCTGGTGCGACCTCCACCAGGTCCATGCCCACCAGGTTGATACCGCGCAGGCCACCGATGATCTCCAGCGCCTGCACCGTGGTCAGCCCGCCACACACCGGCGTGCCGGTGCCGGGCGCGTAGGCTGGGTCCAGGCAATCGATGTCGAAGGTCAGGTACACCGGGTTGTCGCCCACCCGCTCACGGATCGCCTCGATGATCGCCTCGCAGCCTTGCCGATGAACCTGACGCGCATCGAGCACGGCAAAGCCCTGGGTATCGTCGTTGGTGGTACGCAGGCCAACCTGTACCGAACGCGCAGGGTCGACCAGGCCTTCACGGGCGGCGTGCCAGAACATGGTGCCGTGGTCCACCCGTCCGCCTTCTTCGTCGGGCCAGGTGTCGCTGTGGGCGTCGAAGTGGATCAGCGACAAGGGCCCGTGTTTGCGGGCATGCGCCTTGAGCAGCGGATAGCTGATGAAGTGATCGCCGCCCAGGGTCAGCATGGCGCAGCCCGCCTCGAGAATATGTTCGGCATGGGCCTGGATGCTGTCCGGTACGGTGTGTGGGCTGCCGTAGTCGAAGTTGCAGTCGCCATAGTCGATCACTGCCAGATGATCGAACGGATCGAACGCCCACGGCCAATGCCGGGCCCAGGCCTGCTGCACCGAGGCCGCGCGAATGGCCCGCGGGCCGAAACGCGCCCCCGGTCGGTTGCTGGTGGCGGTATCGAACGGCACGCCGCTGACCACCACATCGACACCACGCAAGTCGCGGCTATAGCGGCGTCGGGAAAAACTGGTGATACCGGCAAAGGTGTTTTCAGCGATGGTGCCATAGAGGCTGTCACGGGTCATGGCCTGGTCGTTGTTCGGGGTGAGATCCATCATCGGGCTCCTGGTTCTATTGTTATTGGCGGCTACGGAAGGTGGTCCACAGGCGGGTGCGCTGGCGCATGTCGGCCAGGCTCATGCTGCGGTCGGCGAACAGCCGCGCGCGCACTTCATCCGAGGGGTAGATATCCGGGTCGCTGCGCACCGCCTCGTCCACCAGCACCGTGGCGGCCTGATTGGCATTGGCGAAAAACAGCGTGTTGGTCAGCGGCGCCACCGAGTCGGGGCGCAGCATGAAGGCGATAAAGGCCCGCGCGGCCTCCGGGTGCGGCGCGTCCTTGGGGATGACCAGGTTGTCTTGCCAGATGATCGTGCCTTCGCGGGGGATCCGGTAGATCACCTGGTAGGGCTTCTCGGCCTGGCGGGCCTGGTCGGCGGCCATTCCGGCGTCACCGTTGTAGGTCAGCGCCAGGCACACGCTACCGTTGGCCAGGTCGTTGATCTGCCGGCCGTTGGCCACGTAGCTGATCGAGGGCTGCAACTGCTGGAGCAGCGCCTGGGCAGCGGCCAGGTCTTCCTTGTTACGGCTGTAAGGGTCTTTGCCCAGGTAGTGCAGGGCTACGCCGATCACTTCCTGGGGCGAGTCGGACATGGCGATCCCGCAGCCCTTGAGCTTGCTGGCGTACTCGGGCTTGAACAACAGATCGAGGCTGTCCAGCGGCGCATCATCGCCAAGCCGCTGGCGTACCGCCTCAAGGTTCATGCCCAGCCCCAGGGTGCCCCAGGTGTACGGCACGGCGTACTGGTTGCCGGGGTCCACCTCGGCCAGCTTGGCCAGCAGGTCCTTGTCCAGATTGCTGTAGCCGGGCATCGCCTGCGCCTGCAACGGTTGCAATGCACCTGCCGCCAAAGCCCGCGCCAGCACACTGGACGACGGCACCACCACGTCGTAGCCACTGCCTCCGGTAAGCAACTTGGTTTCCAGCACCTCGGTGGTGTCGAAGGTGTCGTAGCGCACCTTGTAGCCGGTTACCTTTTCAAAGCGCTGCAAGGCCTCTGGCGCCACATAGTCGGCCCAGCTGTAGAGGTTGAGGACTTTTTCTTCGGCCTGCACCGGCAACGCCAGTATCAGGGGGAGCAACCACAGGGTCGTACGCATGTCGGGCACCTTTGTGAGTGGATGCCGCCAGCATGCACGCCGGGTTACATTGCTAAAATGGTAAGTTACTTAACCTGACATTCAGCGGGAGCAATGTTTGATGCTCGGACAACTGCACGACCTGGACCTGCACCTGCTGCGGCTGTTCGTCACTGTAGTCGAGGCCGGCGGCTTCAGTGCCGCCCAGGGCGTGCTGGGCCTGAGCCAGCCGAGCATCAGCCAGCAAATGGCCCGCCTGGAAACGCGGCTGGGTTATCGCCTGTGCAGTCGAGGCAAAGGCGGCTTTCGCCTGACCGCCAAAGGCGAAGTGCTGCTCAAGGCCACGCGGGAACTGCTGGTGCAGATCGAAGCCTTCCGCCACCAGGCCAACGGCGTGGCCGGGCGATTGCTCGGAGAGGTACGAATCGGTATTTCCGAAGCCCAGGACAGCAGCGTCACCCTGCGCCTGGCCCACGCCATCGAGCGCTTTCGTCAACGTGACGAATCAGTACGCCTGGAACTGGTCAGCGCCATGCCGGCCGACCTCGAGCGCCAGCTGTTGCAGCAGCGCCTGGACCTGGCAATCGGCTATTTCTCGGGCAAGCAGTCGGCCTTCGACTACGCACCGCTGTTCGAGGAGACCCAGCGCCTGTACTGCGCCAGCCACCACCCATTCGCCGGCCAGGCTCACGTAAGCCTTGAGGTATTGCGTGAGGCCGACCAGGTCGAGCACCCCTACCGCTTCATGGAAAACCCCGACCCGCTTACGGGCGGTCGCGCCTCGGCGCGCTCCGAGCAGGTCGATGGCGCCCTGGCGTTTGTCTTGTCAGGGCGACACATCGGCTACCTGCCCTGCCACTACGCCGCGCCCTGGGTAGAGCGCGGGCTATTGCATGGGTTGGACCCTATGCTGAACTTCCAGGTGCCCTTCGTTCTCGTCCGCCACCGTGCCCAGGTCCCCAGCGACGCCCAGCAGGCCTTCAGTGACGACCTGCTGGCAGCCTTCGCCTGACTCAATAGGCCATCGACCAGGTCAGGGTGTAGGTACGCCCACGGCCCTGGTAGTCATACAGGTACTCCGGGCCGTAGGTCGGTGAGTAGAACAGCGTCGCGCGCTGGCCCCAGACGGTGCTGTACTGCTTGTCGAGCAGGTTCTGGATACCGGCGCTGAAGGTACCGAAACCGGTGTCCTGGCTGCCCAGCAGGTCGAAGGTGGTGTAGCCGCTGATCTTGTGGTCGGCATCGTCTTCGAGGGTGAACGCATGGTTGGCCTGCAGGCGCGCGCTGCGGCCTTCCTCCTTCCAGCCGACAAAGGCGGTGGACTTGGACAGCGAGGCATAGCGGGCGTCACGCTTGATCCAGTCGCCGTCCTGGTCTTCTTCCTCGGAGCGCACCAGGTGCAGAGTGCTGCCCGCCTCCCAGCCACTTTCGAAGTGACGGGTCAGCGAGCCTTCAAAACCGAAGTCCCGGCTCTTCTGGTCTTCGACGTTGATGGTCAGGGTGGCCATGTCGGTGGTGATGATCTTGTCCGACCAGATGTAGTACACGGCTGCCTGGGCATCCCAGTCCAGGTCGGCGTAGCGCCAGCCCATTTCCACCTGGCGGCTCTTGATGCCGGCCAGCGGGTTGTCTTCAACACTCAGGCCGGGCTTGCCGTAATACTTGGCCGGGTCCGGCAGGTCGAAGCCTTCGCCGTAGTTGGTCCACACCTGGTGGCCGTTCTTGAAGTCATAGATGGCGCCCAGGTTGAACAGGTTGACCTGGTAGTCGTTATTGCCGCCGGGCACGTTCTTGAATTCACCGACATCCACGTCCATCTGCTGACGCCGGGCGCCACCGGAGACGGTCAGGTTATCGGTGGCATGCCAATCCAACTGGGCGTAGTACGACAGGCCGTCCACCCGGTAGCTGGGATAACGCGGGGCCTCGCTGGCCTTGTCCAGGTCCAGGCCGCCGCTTTGGGATGAGGTCAAGGCATCGAAGGTGGTCTGGTCGGCATTGAAGCGCTCGCGGTCCAGGTCCACGCCATAGGTCAGCTTGAGGGTGTCCCACTGCTTGGCGAACAGCGCCTTGAGGCTGCTGACTTCGAAGTTCTGCTGCGAGGCAGCGAAGTACACACCCTTGGACCCGGCCGGCTTTCCGGGGTTGTAGTAGGGGAACGGGTAGAAGTTGTCGTCTTCCTTGCGGTAGGACGCCTGCAGGTAGAAGTCTTGGCCCAGCACATCGCTGTGGTGGTAGTTGGCATTGAGCAGCAGGCGCTTGGTGCGCGGTTCAAGGTCGGTGGAGTAACCGCTGCGCAGCTCGGCGTCCTCGAGGTCCGAGGGGGCGTTGTAGTTCAGGTTGGGAAAGTAGATCCCGGTACTGCCGTGGTTGCCCGAGTCGTAGTACTGGGCGAGCAGGTCGAGGCTTTGCTCATCGTTGAATTTCAGGCCCAGGCTGCCGAGCACATCAATGGTGCGGTTGTACTGCAGGTCGGTCTGGGTGTTGTCGATGAAAATCTGGTCGCCGGCACCATCGTAGAAAGCTTCATTCTGCTCGCCCGAGATACCCAGGCGCGCATTCACACGTTCATTGCCGCCACTGACCGACTGGGCGATGCGGGTCGAAAGGTCGTCGCTGTTGTTGAAACCGCTGCTGGCGCCCAACTGGGTTTCAAAGCGCGCCGGGCCTTCCTCGCCCTTTTTGGTAACGATATTGATGATGCCGCCAGTCGCGCCGCCACCGTAGATGGCGCTGGCGCCCGAAAGCACTTCGACCCGCTCGACGTTGAACGGCGAGATGCTGTCGAACTGGCGCGACAGACCGCGCGAACTGTTCTGGCTGACCCCGTCGATCATCACCAGCACATTGCGGCCACGCATGTTCTGGCCGTAGTTGGTACGCCCTTCCGGCGCCAGGTCCAGGCCTGGTACCAGCTTGCCAATGGCTTCCTTGAGGCTCACCCCACTGTTGATCTGCTCGTTGAGCTGCTGCTGATCGACTACCCAGACCGTGCCGGGAATTTCGCTGATGGAGGTGCTGGTACGCGAAGCGACGCTGACTTCGATCGGCTTGAGGCTGACACTGGCCGGCGTTGCCTGGGCCTTGCGCAGAATCACCGTGCGCGCATCGCTGAACTGCCAGCTCATGCCGCTGCCGGCCAGCAGGCTTTGCAGTGCCTGGGCGATGCTGTAGCGACCGCTGAGCGCCTGGCTGTGCAAGCCGTCGACATCGGAAGTGGTGAACAACAAGTGCAGACCGGCCTGATCGGCGAACGCGGTCAGGGCCTGATCGAGGTTCTGGGCCGGCAGCTCCAGGGTGACTTCGCGGTCTTGCTGGGCGCTGTTCTGCGCAGCATTGGCAACCTCGGCAGCCTGAACCCAGACCGGACCGAGCAACGCAGCAACAGCGGTAGAGGCCAGCAGCGCGTGTTTGAAATAGCCACTGGAGGGGGCGATAGACTTCACTGTTTTCTTCCAGGCAAAGGTACAAATGAGAATGAATTGCTGATCAGTCTCACTACGACGATTGGGCGAAGAAGAACTTGCAGTGCGAAACCAAAATTATTTTCAAACGGGTTGGCGCGGGCGAGTGCTGCGCAGTCGATCGCAGCCTCTTTCCTCGCCAGCGGCTACAGATTACTGCTGTAGCCGCTGAGCCAATTGCTCCCACCGCGGTCAGTACACCACCGCCAGCCAGGGCAGATAGGTGACCTTCAGCGCATACCGCTGCTCCAGCGTACGCAACAACCCTTGCGGATCATCCAGGTCGAACACCCCGCTGACCTGCATCGCCCCCAACTGCTGATCCGACAACACAATGCGACCATGCTGGTAGCGCTCCAGCTCAGCCAGCACTTCGCGCAACGGCTTGCCATTGAATATCAGCTTGCCCCGCTGCCAGGCCGTCAGCGCCCGCGCATCCGGGGTGGCCTGCAACAGCCGGTCGCCCACCTGCGCCTCACCCTGGGCAATCACGACCCGATTACCGCCGCCATTGCGGCGCACACTGAACACCGCTCCGCTCCCCTGCACCGGCTCACCACCGGCATCGACCACGAACGGTCGCGGATCACTGGCGGGCTCGAACAGCGCCTCACCCGCCTTGAGCAGCACCCGCCGCTGGCCATCGGTGAAATCCACCGACAACGCACTGCCACTGTTGAGCAGCACATGCGAGCCATCGGCCAGGGTAATGCGCTGCTGCTGGCCTACCGCGGTGTGGTAGTCGGCGAGCAAGGCCGGCGCCTGTTGCCAACCGCCATACCCCACCAGCGCCAGCACCAGCGATGCCGCCAGGGCCGAACCCCAGCGACGGCGACGCGGCGCTGGCAGTGTCAGTTCGGCGGCCGTGCGGGTCTGGCCCAGGTCGCCCCACAAGGCTTCGGCTTCCTGCGCCGCCTGTGCATGGGCAGGGCTCAGATTGCGCCAGCGCAGGTAGCGCCCACGGTCGGCATCGGTGGCGTTGCCTGAGTGCAGCAACACCTGCCAGTCGAGGGCATCGTCGGAGATATCGCTGATCGGCTGCGGTGCAGGCATGGAAAGGGCATCAATCATGGTTGTGTTTGAGCCAATTGCGGCAATGGCGCAGCGCCTGGCCGATGTATTTTGCCACCATGCTCTCGGAAACGCCCAGCTGTTGTGCGATCTGCGCCTGAGTCAGGCCCTCGACACGGTTGAGCAACAACGCCTGGCGGGCGTTGGGCGATAACTGCAGCAACGCCTCGTCCAAGTGCTTCAGGCGCTCGCGGGCCAGCAGGGCCGCCTCGGGCGCAGGCGACGGGCACGGCACCTCACGCGCAGCGTCGCTGTCATCGAGGTTGCCGGCCATGCGCTGCTCACGTCGCAAGGTATCGATGGCCAGGTTCCCGGCCACACGAAAAATGAAACTGCGCGCGTGCAGCACCGGCAGGTCCTGTTGCTCGATCTTGACCAGCTTGAGGTAGGTTTCCTGGGCCACGTCGGCCGCACGCTGACGGTCGCTCATGCGCCGGGTCAGGAACTGCAGCAGGTCATCGTAATGTTCCTGAAAGCTGGCAAGCAGCCCGGACACGGGAGACGTCAACATGGAGGAATTCGAAGGGCCTTGGGAACGGAAGACAGACGTTAATGAGAAACAGTATCGTTCATAACGCCAACGGCTTTCAACGTCGCCGTGCATTTGCCACACTGAACTTTCTATTCTGCCGCCTGGAGCTTCACCCATGCCCCATGGTTATCGTCACCTTTTGCGACTGTGCCTGGTACTGACGATACTCCTTGGCCTGAACGCCTGTGCCCTGTTCCAGGCGCGCGACCCCGTGAACATCAGCGTGATCGGCATCGAACCCCTGCCCGGCCAGGACCTCGAGGTGCGCATGGCGGTGAAACTGCGGGTGCAAAACCCCAATGAAACGCCGATCGACTACAACGGCATCGCCCTGAACCTTGAGGTCAATGGCCAACCGTTGGCGGCGGGAGTGAGTGACCAGAGCGGCAGCATTGGCCGCTTCGGCGAAAGCGTACTGGTGGTGCCGGTGAGCGTCACCGCCTTCACCGTCCTGCGCCAGGCCGTGGGCCTGAGCCGGGTACAGACGCTCGACGGCTTGCCCTACGTGCTGCGTGGCAAGCTTGCCGGCGGCCTGTTCGGCACCCGGCGCTTCAGTGACAGCGGTCGACTGAGCCTGCCACAACCGAGCGCCCCGTCCAGGTAAAGGCCTGTTACTTGGCGGCAGCCATCAGCTTGTTGACTTCACTGCGCACCATATTGGCGAACTCGGGCGGCGACATGCCGTCCAGCTCGGTGCGAACCCATTCGGCCCACTTGCCCTTGCGCCGCGGTTTTTCGGCGATCAGCCGGGCGGCTTCGCCCTTGGCCTTGCCCAGGTTGGTCTGCCAGAGCTCGAACAAACGTGCTTTCTCGTCCTCGATCTGCGCCCGTTCGGCGAAACTCTTGTTGGCCAGATTGAAACTCATGAGGGGTGTCCTGCCGCTGGAAAATAGGCGCTATCTTACACTGTAGCCGCCGGAGTCCGGCACTCCGCTGCAACTTTCCGTACACAGCGGCATCCACTGTTCAATGCCCATCAACTGACGAGGAAATGCCCATGGCCAGGAAAACCACCGTGCAAGCCGAAGCCGAGCAAATCAAGGACCAGGCGTTCAGCGAGCTGCAGGCGTTGATCGAAGAATCGGAAAAGCTGTTGCAGGACAGCGCCAAGCTGGTGGGAGAAGACGCCGACACGCTGCGGGCCCAGATCGGCCTGAAACTCAAACAGGCACGTGAATCGGTCGGGAACGTACGCAGCAAGGCACAGCCGGTGGTCGATGCCACCCAGGACTACATCGGTGGACACCCGTGGCAGACCGTGGCGATTTCGGCCGGGTTCGGGCTCGTGGTGGGGCTGTTGCTGGGGCGTCGCGCCTAGCATCCCGAAACCGTAGCCGCTGCCGCCAGGCTGCGATCGACTGCACAGCAATCGCCTAGTGGTGTCTACGACCGCTTCGCGGCCGATCGCGGCCTCGCGGCAGCGGCTACAACAGCGTTCAGCGCAGTCTCAACGCCTGCACCACCCCACAGGCAATCGCCATCCCCACCAGGGCTGGCAGCGTTTCGGCCTCCATGCGCTTCATCACCCGTGCCCGGTACAGGTCGACGGTCTTCACGCTGATTTCAAGTTGCTCGGCAATTTCCCGGTTGCTGAACCCCTGCACCAGCGGTACAAATACGTCGCGCTCACGCGGGGTCAGGCTATCGATCCGCGCCTGCACCTGGTCACGCGGCCCGCTGCCGGCCAGGGCCTGGGATGATCGGTCCAGCGCGGCCTGGACTGCATCCAGCAACAGCTGGTCGTTATAGGGCTTTTCAATGAAGTCGCAAGCGCCCGCCTTGAACGCACGCACCACGATCGGTACATCGGCATGGCCGCTGACAAAGATCACCGGCAACTCGACGCCGCGCCCGCGCAAGGCCTCCTGGACACCCAGCCCGCCCATCCCCGGCATACGCACATCCAGCAGCACGCAAGCGGGCAAGTGACCGTCACAGGCACTTAAGAACGCTTGGCCACTGGTAAAGGGCAACGCCTGGATACCGACCGACTCCAGCAGCCAGACCGTGGAGTCGAGCATGCCCTGGTCGTCGTCGACCACATAGACTTTCGGTTGCTGCATTACACATCCTCTGGTGCGGCGCCGGCCACTGGAGCCAGCCGACAAGACAAAACCAACCCACCCGCTCCACCTGGCATCGCCTGCAAGGTGCCGCCAAAACCTTCGATGATACTGCGGCTCATACTAAGGCCAAGGCCGAGCCCTTCGGGCTTGCTGGTGTTGAAGGGGGTAAAAATACCGTCCAGGCGCTCTGGCGCTACACCCGGCCCCTGGTCGATCACTTCGATCTGCACCTGCCCGGCGACCAGCGCGGCGCTGAGCACGATACGCGAGGGCTGGCCTGAGTGCTGCTCGCGATTGGCATCAATGGCGTTGCGCAGCAGGTTGAGCAGCACCTGTTCGAGCAACACCCGGTCGGCGTACACCGTCGGCAGCGTATCGGCTACCTGCTGCACGATGGTCACCTGGTCGCGCGTCGCTTCCCAGTCGCACAGCCGTACCGCTTCAGTGGCGATATCGCCGACATGCAAGGCCTGCAAGCGCCGGGGTTCCTTGCGCAGGAAGGCACGCAGACGCTTGATCACCGCAGCGGCATGGGTGGCCTGCTCGCTGATGCGCTGCAACCCCTGAGAAACCCGCGCGGCCGCCTGGGGATCACGCTCCAGGGCCTGTAGGTAACGCTGGCTGGCACCGGCGTAGTTGACCACCGCCGCCAACGGCTGGTTGATCTCATGGGCAATGCCCGAGGCCAGCTCGCCCAAGGTGATCAAGCGCGCGCTGTGGGCCAGTTCGTCCTGATGCCGACGTTGCTGGCTTTCGCGCAGTTCACGTTCGGTCATGTCTCGCGCCACCAACGAGTAGTAGCGCTCGCCGCCCGTGCCGCGATGGGCCAGCAGTACCAGCGACACGGGGAATGCCGCAGCGCCCTGCCAGGGTATCAACCGCGTCTCGGCATGCCACACCCCGCCTTGTTCGGCACACTGCCAGCCTTCGCGATCCAGTCGTTGCTGCAGGCCCGGGTCCAGCAGGGCCTGCAGCAGCGGCAGTGCATCGACTTCCTGCAACGCCAGCGCCCGCCGCGCCGAACCATTGAGGTAACTCAGGCGCCCGTCACGGTCGGTGAACAGCACAAGATCGGTATTGGCCTCCACCACTTCGGCCAGCCGCCGGCGGTTTTCCTGGGCCTCGATCCGCACGCTGATATCCCGTGAGACGCTGACGATCTCTACCACTGCACCGGTGTAGGTTTCGCGAATGGCACGGCTGGCGATCTCGAACCACAGGTAGCGGCCGTCACGGTGACGCACCCGGCAGGTCATGGTCTGGTAGCCGTCCTGTTCCAGGGCCTGAGCGGCCAGCATCAGCGACTGCTGGCGGTCCTGTTGATGGAACAGCGACTGCACCGGCACCCCGCGCAGTTGCTCGGGCCAATACCCGAGCAAACGGTAGGACGCGGGCGAAGCGTCGAGAAAACAGCCATCGGGGCTGTGCCGGGAAATCAGGTCGGTGGTGTTCTCGGTGATCAACCGGTACAGGCGCCGGGCCTGGCTGGCCTCGCGCTCAGCCAGGCGCTCGGCGGTGGCGTCGCGACAACGCGCCAGTACTTGCCCGGTGCTGGCAGGCATGAAGGTCCAGAGCAGAATCCGCCCGGCTACGGATGCTTCGACATCGCTGATGGCCCGCACCTGGCCCAGGCAGGCCGTGACCAGGGCCTGCAAGTTGCTCGGCAACCAGTAATCTGCCGACCGTTCGGGCCACGGCCCCAGCATGGCCTGCAGTGCCGGGTTGACCGCCAGCACCGCGCAAGAGGCGTCCAGAAGCAGGCTGGGCTGGGGATCACTGTCGAGCAAGGGCGTCATGGGTGCACTCAAAGGATGGCCTTGAAGCCTGATATGGTACTTCTACTATATTGCTATAGTCCATCTTCCAAGTAACATAGCGATTCACGTAAAAAATGTGACACCTGAAGGGCCCACCCTTCACGACACCTGATCAGAGCTAACAATCAGCCACCGGGAGTTGTACTGCGCCACGCGCCGACTCCCTGCACAGGAACATTGCATGTCGATCTTCTCCCAGGGCCTGGCGCCCGCCCCTGTCAATCACCAGGCCTTGAGCCCCTTGAGTTTCATCGAACGCACGGCGGCGGTCTATGGCCACTACCCGGCGGTGATCCACGGTGCCATCCGGCGCAACTGGCAACAGACCTACGAACGCTCCCGGCGCCTGGCCAGTGCCTTGGCCGGGCGCGGTATCGGCCAGGGCGACACTGTAGCGGTGATGTTGCCCAATATCCCGGCGATGCTTGAAGCGCACTTCGGCGTGCCGATGATCGGCGCAGTGCTCAATGCCCTGAACGTACGCCTGGACGCCGAGGCCATTGCCTTCATGCTCGAGCATGGCGAGGCCAAGGTACTGATTACCGACCGCGAGTTCCACAAGGTGATCGAAGGCGCCCTGGCGCTGATGGAAAACCCGCCGTTGGTGATCGATGTCGACGATCCGGAGTACGGCGAGGGCCAGGCCGTCAGTGACCTGGACTACGAGGCCTTCCTGGCCGAAGGCGATCCCGACTTCGTCTGGCACTGGCCCGAGGACGAATGGCAGGCCATCTCGCTGAACTACACCTCCGGCACCACCGGCAACCCCAAGGGCGTGGTCTATCACCACCGTGGCGCCTACCTCAATGCCCTGGGCAACCAGATGACCTGGGCCATGGGCAACCACCCGGTCTACCTGTGGACCCTGCCGATGTTCCACTGCAACGGCTGGTGCTACCCCTGGACCGTCACCGCCCTGGCCGGCACCCATGTGTTCCTGCGCCGGGTCGACCCGCAAAAGATCCTCACCCTGATTCGCGAACACCAGGTAACCCACCTGTGCGGAGCACCTATCGTGCTCAATGCCCTGATCAACATGCCCGAATCGGCCAAGGCGGCCATCGATCACCCGGTCAATGCCATGGTGGCCGGCGCGGCGCCGCCCGCCAAGGTGATTGGCGCGGTGGAAGAAATGGGCATCAAGGTCACCCACGTGTATGGCTTGACCGAGGTCTATGGCCCGGTGACAGTCTGCGCCTGGCACGCCGAGTGGGACGAGCAGCCATTGGCAGAACGGGCGCGGATCAAGTCCCGCCAGGGCGTGCGCTACCCCACCCTCGAGGGCCTGATGGTCGCCGACCCGCAGACACTTGAGCCGGTGCAGCGCGACGGCAACACCCTGGGCGAGATCTTCATGCGCGGCAACACGGTGATGAAGGGCTACCTGAAGAACCCCGAGGCTACTGCCGAAGCCTTCCGCGGCGGCTGGTTCCACACCGGCGACCTGGCGGTATGGCATGCCGACGGTTATGTCGAGATCAAGGACCGGCTCAAGGACATTATCATTTCCGGTGGCGAAAACATTTCCACCATCGAAGTGGAAGACACCCTCTACAAGCACCCTGCTGTACTCGAGGCCGCCGTGGTGGCCCGTCCGGATGAAAAGTGGGGCGAGACGCCCTGCGCCTACATCACCCTCAAGACCGGTTTTGATCAGACCCGCGACACCGAGATCATCAGCTTCTGCCGCGAGCACCTGGCGGGTTTCAAGATACCCAAGACCGTGGTCTTCAGCGAGTTGCCGAAAACCTCCACCGGCAAGATCCAGAAGTACCTGCTACGTGACTGGGCCAAGGCGCTCTGACCCCCTTTTGATGCGAGATCCCCATGCCTGAATTCAATGCTCCCCTGCGCGACATGCGTTTTGTGCTCCACGAAGTGTTCCAGGGCCCGGCCCTGTGGGCACGCCTGCCGGCCCTGGCCGAACGGGTGGATGCCGACACCGCCGATGCCATCCTTGAAGAAGCGGCGAAAATCACTGGCCAATTGATCGCCCCGCTCAACCGCAGTGGTGACGAACAGGGCGTATCGTTCGATGCAGGCCAGGTACGCACCCCCGAGGGCTTTGCCCAGGCCTGGCAGACCTACCGCGAAGGCGGCTGGGTCGGTCTTGCCGGCAACCCGGAGCACGGCGGCCTGGGCATGCCGAAAATGCTCGCGGTGCAGTTCGAGGAAATGCTCTATGCCGCCAACTGCAGCTTCAGCCTGTATTCGGCCCTGAGCGCCGGTACCTGCCTGGCCCTCGACGCCCACGCCAGCGACGAACTCAAGGCGGCCTACCTGCCGGCGCTGTACAGCGGCCAGTGGGCCGGCACCATGTGCCTGACCGAACCCCATGCCGGCACTGACCTGGGGATCATTCGCACCAAGGCAGAACCTCATGCCGATGGCAGCTACCGGATCAGTGGCACCAAGATTTTCATCACCGGTGGCGAGCAGGATCTGACCGAGAACATCATCCACCTGGTGCTGGCCAAACTGCCGGACGCCCCGGCCGGGCCCAAGGGCATCTCGCTGTTCCTGGTACCCAAGTTCCTGGTCAATGCCGACGGTACCCTGGGCGAGCGCAACCCGGCTCACTGTGGTTCGCTCGAACACAAGATGGGCATCAAGGCCTCGGCCACCTGCGTGATGAACTTCGACGGTGCCACCGGCTACCTGATCGGTGAACCCAATCGCGGGTTGGCTGCCATGTTCACGATGATGAACTACGAGCGCCTGTCCATCGGTATCCAGGGCATCGGCTGCGCCGAGGCGTCGTACCAGAACGCCGCCCGTTATGCCCAGGACCGCCTGCAAAGTCGCGCCGCCAGCGGCCCACAGGCACGGGAGAAGATCGCCGACCCGATCATCGTCCACGCCGATGTGCGCCGCATGCTGCTGACCATGCGCACCCTGACCGAAGGCGGTCGCGCGTTTGCCACCTACGTCGGCCAGCAATTGGATATTGCCAAGTACGCCGAGGCACCCGAAGAGCGTGAAGCCGCACAACGTCAGGTGGCACTTTTGACGCCAGTGGCCAAGGCGTTCTTTACCGACAACGGCCTGGAAAGCTGTGTGCTCGGTCAGCAGGTGTTCGGCGGCCACGGCTACATTCGCGAATGGGGCCAGGAGCAATTGGTGCGCGACGTGCGTATCGCCCAGATCTACGAAGGCACCAACGGCATCCAGGCCCTGGACCTGCTCGGGCGCAAGGTGGTAGCTGATGGCGGCAAGGCCCTGGCCGAGTTCACCGTCCAGGTCCGCAGCTTCTGCGAAGGCCGGACACCCTATCGCGACCCCTTGCTCACGGCCGTGGCCGAGCTGGAAAGCCTCAGTCAATGGTTGTGCGAACAGGCCGTAAAGGACCCGAACGCAATCGGCGCGGCATCGGTGGAGTACCTGCAGGTGTTCGGTTATGTGGCTTACGCCTACATGTGGGCACGCATGGAGGCCGTGGCCAGTGAACATCTGGAGCAGGACCGGGCGTTCTATGAAGCCAAACGGGCCAGTGCGGCGTTTTTCTTTGCCCGCCTGCTGCCGCGCACCTTGTCGCTTCAGGCCAGCATCCGAGCGGGCAGCACCGCACTGTTTGGCCTCGCAGCCGAACAGTTCTGAGCTTCATCACGGCCAGCCATCGGTGCGATAGTGTCGCTATCGCACCGATGGCTGGCGAAATAGCTGCGAATTCGATGTTTTTGCACGATTATTCTGCAATGACTTTCTTTGACTGATAGTTATTCGCCATTATCTCGGTTCTCGCCCCCAGCCCTGCAAGGTTAGAATGGGCAAAACCGGGAGCCTCGATGAACCACACCAGCCTCAGCGCCGACGATCACGATGCCATCACCGATGCCGCCGCGCAGTGGTGCCTGCGCCTTCAGGCTGGAGATTGCACGGCAGCTGAACACCAGGCCTTCGGGCAATGGCTGGCCGCAAACCCGCTGCACGCCCAGGAATACCAGGCAATGCTGGAGATCTGGCACACCGCCGACCATCTCCCGCGCCCGGCTGTGGCAAGCAATGTCATCACCCACTCCGAGCGTCGGCGCAGCACTTGGCGCCACTACGCCTTGGCTGCCGCCATTGCCCTGGCGGCCTTGCCCGCAGGCGCCTGGATCGGCTGGGAGCAAGGTTGGCTGCCCAACAGCTACCAGCACCTGGAAAGCACCAATACAATCACTCATGCCGTGCTCGAGGATGGCAGCGAGGTCGAACTGAACCTGGGCAGCGAATTGCGCTATAGCAACTACAAGGGCGAACGCCGGGTCACGCTGATCAAGGGCGAGGCCTTCTTCAAGGTCCGACACGATAGTCAGCACCCGTTCATCGTGCATGCGGCCAACGGCCAGACCCGAGTCACCGGTACCCAGTTCAACGTGTGGAAGTATGAGGATCGGGTCAAGGTGACCCTGGTCGAAGGCTCGGTACTGGTCGACAGCAACAGCCAGGATACCGAGGGCGGCTACCGCCTGGTCCCGGGCATGCAGGCCAGCTACCAGGCCGGCGACTACGAGCCGCATTTGAGCCAGACCTACGCCCAGGACACCAGTCTGTCCTGGCGCAATGGCAAGTTGATCCTCGACAACCTGAGCCTCGAGCAGGCTCTGCCACAGATCAATCGCTACCTGGAAAAGCCGTTGCTGCTGGCCGACGAGAGCATCGGCAACATTCGCATCAGCGGCGTGTATGACACTGCCCAGATCAACCGCCTGGTGGGCAACCTGCCCAAGGTGTTGCCGGTCTACCTGACGCGCAACAAGCAGGGCAACATGGTGCTGAACCGCATCTCGCCGCCACCTTCGCGGGGTTGAGCCTTGCGCCCAACCCCGCTTTTCCCCTAGAGCATCATTGCCGCCAGCCAACCGAACGCCAGCAACGGCAGGTTGTAGTGGATGAAGGTCGGTACCACGGTGTCCCAGATGTGGTGATGCTGGCCGTCGACGTTCAGGCCCGAGGTCGGACCGAGGGTCGAGTCCGAGGCCGGCGAGCCGGCATCCCCCAGGGCGCCCGCGGTACCGACGATACACACGGTGGCCACCGGGTCGAAGCCCAGTTGCACGCACAGCGGCACGAAGATCGCGGCCAGGATCGGTACGGTAGAGAACGACGAACCGATGCCCATGGTCACCAACAAACCCACCAGCAGCATCAGCAGTGCGCCAACGCCCTTGCTGTGGTTGATCCACGCAGCCGAAGCCTCGACCAGGCTCTTGACCTCACCGGTGGCCTTCATCACTTCGGCAAAGCCTGAGGCCGCAATCATGATGAAGCCGATCATGGCCATCATCTTCATGCCTTCGGTGAACAGGTCGTCGGTTTCTTTCCAGCGCACGATCCCCGACACCGAGAAAATCAGGAAGCCCGCCATGGCACCGATGATCATCGAGTCCAGCCACAGCTGAATGACGAACGCCGCGGCAATGGCCACGCCGGCCACCAGCAAGGTCAGCGGGTTGTAGCGCACCGACACCTGCTCGACCTTCTCGATTTTCTCAAGATCGTAGACGCGTTTTTTCCGGTAGCTGAACAGCACCGCCACCAGCAGGCCGAAGAGCATCCCCGCCGCCGGGATCGCCATGGCATGGGTAACATTGACGCCGCTGACATCCACCCCGCTGCGGCTGACGTTGGCCAGCAGGATTTCATTGAGGAAGATGTTGCCAAAGCCCACTGGCAGGAACATGTACGGGGTGATCAGGCCGAAGGTCATGACGCAGGCAATCAGGCGTCGGTCCAGCTGCAGCTTGGTCAGCACATATAGCAGTGGCGGCACCAGCAGCGGAATGAAGGCGATGTGGATCGGCAGGATGTTCTGCGACGAAATCGCCACCACCAGCAACAGGCCGATCAGCAGCCATTTGACCTTGGCGGTCGAGTCGTGCCCCTGGCGGTCGACCATTGTCAGAATGCGATCGGCCAGGGCATGAGCCATGCCGGACTTGGCAATGGCCACGGCAAACGCCCCGAGCAAGGCATAGGACAACGCCACGGTGGCACCGCCGCCCAGGCCGCCATTGAACGCCTTGAGCGTACCTTCGATACCCAGGCCACCCACCAGCCCACCGGCCAGCGCGCCGACGATCAGGGCGATCACCACATGCACGCGGGACAGACTCAATATCAGCATGATGCCGACCGCGGCAATTACTGCATTCATTCCTGTGACCTCTAGAAACCAGACAAAAAGCGACCGATTCGGCAACAGACTGCTCGGGGCAGTGGCCGAACGACGGGTATTTTTATGGAGGGCGCACACTCTGAAGCACCCCCTCGCGCTTGTCAAAGTCAAGCGTTGGACGGGTGTCGTCTGGGTGAACGAAAACGACGCAATTGAATTGAACGTTTGAATAAAGAAGCGGGATATCCGGCCGATAACCTCCGCAGCCTCAGACTTTCAGAATCAAGGGACTTCGCCATGCCTTTCAGACAACTGTCCATTCAGTGGAAGATCACCCTGTTGGCGGGCTTGTGCCTGGCCAGCATTGTCACACTGCTGGTGGGCCTTTCGCTGTACCGCATGGAGCACAGCTCGGAACTGGTGAAGGCCAGCAGCATGCACATGCTGACCGAAGCGGCCCAGGGACGCATCGAATCCCAGGGCGAAGTCCAGGCCCTGAACATCCGCCGCCAATTCATGGATGCCTACCAGTACGGTGCCGGCTTTTCCCGGCAGGTACTGTTCTTGCGTGAACAGGCCGAGAAGCGTTTTCTCGACGCCTTCGACCTGCGCGAAGATTTGACCCGCCAGGTACGCGCAGCCTTGCAGGCCAATCCTGACTTGCTCGGCCTGTCACTGGTATTCGAGCCCAATGCCTTGGACAACAAGGACGAACTGTTCGCCAATCAAGAGGAACTGGGCAGTAACGAAAAAGGCCGCTTTGCCCTGTACTGGTCGCAACCGACCCCGGGCCAGCTCACCTCCATGGCCCTGCCCGAGCATGACCTTGCCGATACCAGCATCGGCCCCAGCGGCGAGCCCGCCAACTTCTGGTCGGTGTGCCCGCGCACCACGCGCAAGACGTGCGTGATCGAGCCCTACTTCTACGCGATCGACGGCCAGCAGGTACTGATGACCAGTATCGTGTTCCCGCTGATGGTGGCCGACAAGGTCGTCGCCACCCTGTCCATCGACATCAACCTCAACAGCCTTCAGGCCATGAGCCAACAGGCCAGCCGCAACCTGTACCAGGGCCAGACACACGTCAGCATTTTGAGCCCGGCGGGCCTGCTGGCGGGCTACAGCCCGGATGCCGGCAAACTGGCCCAGCGCTTTGACCAGGTAGACCGCGACAAAGGCGCCGAGCTGGTACGCCTGCTGGCCGACAGCATTCCACTGCACAGCATCCACCATGAGCAGCGCCTCAAAGTGCTGGCTTCCTTTGCCCCAATTCCCGGCGGCAAGGCCTGGGGCGTGTTGCTCGATGTACCGGAGAGTGCCCTGACCGGTCCGGCCGAAGCACTCAAGCAAGAGCTCGACCGGAGCAACACCAGCGGCATGCTGATCGAACTGGGCCTGGGTGGACTGGCGGCCGTCGTCGGCCTGCTGCTGATCTGGCTGATGGCCCGTGGCGTGACCCGGCCGATCCTCGGTGTGGCTGACATGCTCAAGGACATCGCCAGCGGCGAAGGCGACCTGACCCGTCGCCTGCACTACGACAAACGCGATGAACTGGGCGAGTTGGCTGGCTGGTTCAACCGCTTCCTGGACAAACTGCAGCCGACCATTGCCGAGGTCAAACGCTCGGTGCAGGCGGCGCGCGACACCGCCGACCAATCCTCGGCAATTGCCACCCAGACCAGCGCCGGCATGGAGCAGCAGTACCGCCAGGTCGACCAGGTGGCTACCGCTTCCCATGAAATGAGCGCCACTGCCCAGGATGTCGCCCGCAGCGCCGCGCAAGCAGCGCAGGCAGCCCGCGATGCCGACCAGGCCACGCGCCAGGGCCTGGCGGTGATCGACCGCACCACTACCAGCATCGACACCCTGGCCGCCGACATGAGCACGGCCATGAGCCAGGTAGAAGGCCTGGCCGAGAACAGCGAGAAAATCGGCTCGGTGCTGGAGGTGATCCGCTCCATCGCCGAACAGACCAACCTCCTGGCCCTCAACGCAGCCATCGAAGCCGCTCGCGCCGGTGAAGCGGGCCGCGGTTTTGCCGTGGTCGCCGATGAGGTACGCAACCTGGCCCGCCGTACCCAGGAGTCGGTGGAAGAAACCCGCCAGGTGATCGAAGAACTGCAAGCGGGCACCCGCGACGTGGTCGGTGCGATGGACAGCAGCCATCGCCAGGCCCAGGGCAGTGTCGAGCAAGTGGGCCAGGCGGTTACCGCCCTGCAGCAGATTGGTGATGCCGTTACCGTGATCAACGACATGAACCTGCAGATCGCCAGCGCCGCCGAGGAGCAGAGTGCTGTGGCCGAGGAAATCAACAACAACGTCGCGACCATTCGCGATGTGACCGAGTCGCTGTCGGAACAGGCCAACGAATCGGCGCGGGTCAGCCAGTCGCTCAACAGCCTGGCCAACCAGCAGCAGGGGTTGATGGACCAGTTCCGCGTGTAAGCGCGTGGCAGCCGCTGCCGCCAGGCTGCGATCGACCCCTCAGCAGTCGTCATCCAGTCACCTCGACGGGCCTGAATGACGGCCGTTTCACGCCCGATCGCAGCCTGGCGGCAGCGACTACACTTGCCAGACTCCATTGCCCTGCGAGCGAGGCACGATGAATCGACTTATCTCCCTGGTGGGCAGCGTACTGCTGACCCTGGGCCTGATCAGCCCAAGCCATGCCGCCAACACCTCCAAACCCATCCTGTTCGGTGACATCACCTGGGAAAGCGGGAGCCTGACCACCGAAATCCTGCGCCTGATCGTCGAGAAAGGTTACGGCTATTCCACCGACACCCTGCCCGGCAGCACCGTCAGCATGGAGGTGGCCCTGGCCCGCAACGACATTCAGGTCATCGGCGAAGAATGGGCCGGCCGCAGCCCGGCCTGGATAAGGGCCGAGCAGGCCGGCCAGGTGTTCGCCCTCGGTGACACGGTGAAGAACGCCGATGAAGGCTGGTATGTACCCGAATACGTGATCAAGGGCGATGCCGGGCGCGGGATCGAAGCGCTGGCCCCGGACCTCAGGTCAGTCACCGACCTCAAACGCTATGCCAAGGTTTTCAGCGACCCGGAAGCTCCGGCAAAAGGCCGCTTCCTCAACAGCCCCAGCGGCTGGACCTCCGAGACGGTCAACAGCCAAAAGCTCAAGGCCTATGGCCTCGACGATCTGTATGTGAACTTTCGCAGCGGCTCCGGTGCAGCCCTCGACGCCGAGATCACTTCGTCGATCCGCCGCGGTAAACCGGTGCTGTTCTATTACTGGTCGCCCACCCCGCTGATGGGCCGTTTCGCGCTGGTACGCCTTGAAGAACCGCCGTTCAGCGAACAGGCCTGGAAGACCCTGACCGACGCCAGCAACCCTAGTCCACAAGGCAGCCGGTCGCTGCCTGCCAAGCTGTCCATTGGCGTTTCCGCCGCGTTCAAGCAACAGTACCCGGACCTGGTCGAGTGCTTCGCCAAGGTCGACCTGCCCATCGACACGCTCAACAAGACACTGGCGCACATGAGCGAGCGCCGCCAGTCGCCGCGAGATGCAGCAGTGGCGTTCATGAAGGATCACCCTGATGTGTGGAAGGCCTGGCTGCCTGCCGAGGTCGCCGGCAAAGTAGAGGACGGCCTGTGAGTGGAGGCTTCCCGCAGTCGCTGCATGTCTCATTCGCCGACCAGGTCAATCGCTTTGTAGACTGGTTGGTGCTCGCTTATGGCGATCAGTTGCGCGGCGTCTCCGACGCTTTGCTGCAACTGCTGGTAGCCTTGGAAACCCTGCTGCGCGCTACGCCCTGGTGGCTGTTGCTGCTGATCGTCGCCGTGCTCACCTGGCATGCCAGTCGCAGCCTGCTGCGGGCCCTGGTACTGACCGGCCTGCTGTTTCTGATTGGCGTGATCGGCCTGTGGGACAAACTCCTGCAGACCTGCGCCCTGGTGCTGGTCAGTACCGGCCTGTGCATTCTCATCGGGGTTCCCATCGGCGTGCTGTTGGCCAGTCGACCACTGGCACGCAGATTGATGATGCCGGTACTCGACGTCATGCAGACGCTGCCCAGCTTCGTCTATTTGATCCCGGTGTTGATGCTGTTCGGGCTGGGCAAGGTGCCGGCGATCTTCGCCACCCTCATCTATGCCCTGCCGCCACTGATCCGCCTGACCGAACTGGGCCTGTCGCAGATCGACCCGTCCCTGACCCAGGCCGCCAAGGGGCTCGGCGCCGGGCGCTGGCAGCGGCTGCGCCGGGTGATGCTGCCATTGGCCATGCCGAGCATCATGGCCGGGCTCAACCAGTCGGTGATGATGGCCCTGTCGATGGTGGTGGTCGCCTCGATGATCGGCGCGCGAGGGCTGGGGGAGGATGTGCTGGCGGGGATTCAGACATTGAATGTCGGCAAGGGCGTTGAAGCCGGGTTGGCGATCGTGGCGCTGGCGATGGTGATTGATCGAATTACCCAGGCGTATGGACAGCCAAAGACGAGTACTTTCAATCAGCGTTGATCAACGCGATGATGCACATCACTCGCCCCCAACCGGAGCCCACGCGTGTCCCTCAAAGCCCTGCGCACCCTGGTGACCATTGCTCGCCACGGCACCTTTGCCCGCGCCGCCGATATCCTCAGCTTGACGCCCTCGGCCGTCAGCCTGCATATCCGCAGCCTGGAGGAAGAACTGCAGGTCACGCTGTTCGACCGCAGTCGGCGCCAGGTCAGCCTGACCGGGGCCGGGCACCTGGTGGTGGAGCGGGCCGAAGGGATTCTGGCGGCGTATGACGACATGGCCGATGCCCTGGTCAGCGGCCCGGGCCTGAGTGGTCGACTGAAAATCGGTGCCATTCATACTGCCCTGGCCGGTCGCCTGCCGGCAGCGCTGGTACGGATCAAGGCCGAGCATCCCCACTTGCACATCAGCGTATTGTCGGGGATGTCCGCCGAGCTTGCACGGCGCGTCGAGGACGGCGAGCTGGATGCGGCCATCACCACCGAGCCTGTGGCGCCCTACCCCGCCAATCTGGACTTCACCCCGCTCTACCAGAACCGCTTCTGGGCCGTCGCCGGCCCTGCGTTTGCCGGCGTCAGTTTGCGCGAGCTGCTGGCCACCCAACCGTTCCTGCGCTTTGATAAACGCGCCTGGGCCGGGCGCATCATCGAACAGGAACTGCGCAAACTGCAACTGCCGGTCAGCGAACAAATGGAGCTGGACAGCCAGCAAGCCCTCACGCACATGGCCTCGATGAGCCTGGGCGTGGCTATCGTGCCCCTGGCTGACGAAGACTTGCAGCACCTGCCCGATGTGACCTTGTTGCCGTTCGGTGAACCGCAGCGGGTGCGCCATGTCGGCTTGATCGAACACGCCAGCAGTCGACGTCGGCACCTGACGGCGGTGCTGAAGACGGCACTGGGTCAACCGTGAAGTTTTTCTCATCGGTTGGTTGAGAATTCTGCGTTTTTTTCTTTCAGTGCTTCAGGCTAGCCTGATGTCGAGTCTCGCGTGGGACGACCGACTGATAGGAAAACCGTCTGATGTTGCAACTGATCCTCGCCACTATCGTGCCCATTGCCTTGCTGATTGCCTTGGGCCGCTGGCTTCGGGCGCAGGGTTTTCTGGGTGAGCACTTCTGGCCCGCGGCCGAACGCCTGAGCTACTTCGTGTTGCTGCCGGCGCTGTTCATGCACGGCCTGGCCACGGCTGACCTGACAGGCCTGCCCGTGTTCGACATGGTGACGGTGCTGCTGCTTTCGACGGTGATCGGCGCAACCTTGCTGGTGTTGTGCAAGGGGGCGGTGGCCAGTGACGGAGCCAGTTTCACCTCGGTATTCCAGGGCGGCGTGCGCTTCAACAACTACATTGGTGCGACCCTCGCCGCAGGGATCTATGGCAGCGGCGGAATCGCCCTGGCCGCTGTGGCAAATGCGGCCATCGTGCCGACCGTGAACGTGCTGTGCGTGATGGTGTTCGCCCGCTACAGCGGCACGCGCAGCTCGGCCAGTGCGGTTGCGAAGGCGATCGTCACCAACCCGCTGATCGTTGGTTGCGCCGCCGGGATTGCCTTGCGCGTGACTGGCCTGGGGCTACCGGCAGGTATTGAACCGACCATCAAGGCCCTTGGCCAGGCCGCTCTGCCCTTGGGCCTGCTATGTGTTGGCGCCGCATTGGGCAGCAGTGCCCAAGGTTTGGGCAGACGGCCGTTGCTGGCGGCGTCGCTGTTCAAGTTCGTGGTGCTGCCTTTGACCACATTTGGTATATGCCGGGCACTGGGCCTGAGCGGCCAGGCGGCGATCATCGCCATCCTGTTCCAGGCACTGCCCACCGCATCATCTTCCTATGTGATGGCTCGGCAAATGGGCGGTAACGCACCGCTGATGGCCAACATCATTGCCTTGCAGACCCTGCTGGCTGCCTTGACCTTGCCGGTGATGCTGAGCCTGACGCTGGTGTGAAGTGGAAGGTAATTTTTTGTATCTGAATGATAACGCTTTGCAAATACACCTGTTAACATTTGCGATTACTAATTACTCGCAACGCCAGGAAGGCGCCAACTCGACATTAACAGGGCCTCCGCCATGGCTTTACGCTCCCCCTTTCGCCCCACCCTGCTTGCCGTTTGCTGTGCTGCCAGCGTAACCGCGCACGGCGCCGACGCCGTTCTGGAGCTCGACGCTACCGCTGTCAATGCCCAGGCCACCAAGCCCCTGCGCAATGCGCCAGTCGAGGAATATGCCGGCGGCCAGGTTGCCCGTGGCGGGCAGATGGGCGTATTGGGGAACCAGGACAATATGGATGTCCCCTTCACCATGACCAGCTATACCTCGAAACTGATCGAGGACCAGCAGGCCGAAGACGTGGGCGATGTTTTGCTCAACGACCCGTCAGTGCGCCAGTCTGTCGGCTTCGGCAACCAGTCGCAGGTCTTCGTGATTCGCGGCTTGCCCCTGAGTGGCGATGATATTTCCTACAACGGCCTGTATGGCGTATTGCCGCGCCAGATCATCTCCACCGATGGGGTGGATCGGGTCGAGGTGTTCAAGGGGCCCAACGCCTTCATCAATGGTGTCAGCCCTACCGGCGGCGGCCTGGGCGGCAGCGTCAACCTGCAACCCAAACGTGCCGGCGACACGCCAACCCGCCGCTACACCCAGGACATTTCCACCGATGGCCGCATCGGCGAGCATCTGGATATCGGCCAGCGCTTCGGTGCCGACAACCGTTTCGGTGCACGCCTGAACCTCTCCCAACGTGAGGGCGAAACAGCGGTCGAAGATCAGGATCAGCGCAGCAAGCTGTTTGTCGCAGGCCTGGACTACCAGGGTGATCGCTTCAGTGTGTCCACCGATTTCGGCTACCAGAAAGAACGCGTCAACCACCTGCGCAACTCGGTGCAGCTCGGCGCCGGCCTCACCGATATTCCCCGCGCCCCCGATGCCAGCCACAACTACGGGCAGGACTGGACCTTCACCGAGACCGAAGACACCTTCGGCATGGTGCGCGGCGACTGGGACTTGAACGACAACTGGAGCGCTTACCTGGCCGGTGGCGTCAAGCACACCCGCGAGACCGGGTTCTACGGCACCCCGACCCTGACCAATGCCGCCACGGGTGCGGCGACCATGGGCGGCTCGTTCATTCCACACAACGAAGACAACACTACATTCATGGGCGGCCTCAACGGCAAGCTGCAAACCGGGCCGGTCAGCCACCAGTTGAACCTGGGCGCTTCGACCATCTGGACCCAGCAGGAAAACGCCTACGTGTTCTACCGTGGCCAACCGACCAACATCTACAACACCACCCCGCTGCCCAAGCCGACCGCTGTGACCATCACCGGCGGCGAATTGGGTGATCCGGGTGTCACCGGTAAGACCCGCAACCGCAGCATTGCCTTCTCCGACACTCTGGGCTTTTTCGACGACACCCTGCTACTGACCGCTGGGGTGCGCCGCCAACAGTTGCGGGTGGAGAACTACCTGTACGACGGCTCCACCTCCGGCGGCGTGGCCAACCCGGCCAACGACGGCAGCCGCAGCGCCCTGTATGACAAGGGCATCACCACACCGGTGTACGGCATCGTCTACAAGCCTACCGAATCGGTGTCGCTGTATGCCAACCGCATCGAAGGCCTGTCCAAGGGCCCGACGGCCTCGGCCAACGCCATCAACCGCGGCGAAGCGTTCCCACCCGGGCGCACCAAGCAGATCGAAGCAGGCGTCAAGTACGATCAGGGCACCTTCGGCGCCAACCTTGCGGTCTTCCGTATCGAGAAGCCCAGTGACGGCTACCTCGACAGCAACACCGGGTTTTACCTGCGTGATGGCGAGCAGGTGAACCGCGGCATCGAGCTGAGCATCTTCGGTGAGCCACTGCCGGGCCTGCGCCTGCTGGCCGGCGGAACACGTCTTGATTCGGAGCTGAAGAAAACACAGAACGGCACCAACGACGGCAACCATGCCATTGGGGTCCCGACCTTCCAGCTGAACGCGAGTGTCGACTGGGACGTTCCAGGGCTGGACGGCGTGGCGCTCAATGCACGGATGCTGCGCACCGGCGGACAATATGCCGATCAGGCCAACACCCTGAGCCTGCCTACCTGGAACCGCTTCGATGCCGGTGCTCGTTACCGCTTCAAGGTCCAGGAGAAGGACATCACCTTGCGCATGAACGTCGAGAACATCAGCGACAAGAACTACTGGGCCTCGGCCAACGGGGGTTACCTGACCCAAGGCGAGCCTCGCCTGGTGAAGTTCTCGGGCACCGTGGACTTCTGATCGATCCGGTGGCGGGCAGGGCCCTGATCAGCGCCCTGCTCGACGCGGTAACTCGATGCACACCCGCAGCCCCTCCAACGGGCTCTGCTCAAGGCTCATACGCCCGCCCCAGGCTTCGACGATATCGCGCACGATCCCAAGCCCCAGGCCGTGGCCATTGACCTGCTCATCGAGCCGGGTGCCTCGTTCCAGCACCTGCGCTCGAGCAGCCTCGGGAATACCAGGGCCATCGTCGTCGATCAGCAGCCGGTAATGCTCCGGCTGTTCTTCGATGCTCAGTTGCACCTGGCTGTCAGCCCACTTGCAGGCGTTGTCCAACAGGTTGCCGAGCAGCTCGAGGAGGTCTTCACGGTCCCAGGGCAGCAGCAGCCCGGGGGGGACTTGCTGGCTCAACTCCAGCCCTTCGCCATGGATCATCCCCAAGGTCGAGAGCAACCCGGGCAGCTCGGCATCACAGTCGAACTGCGCACCCGGCAAGGCATCGCCGGCCAGCCGGGCTCGATTGAGTTCGCGGCTCAGTCGCTGCTGAATCTGCTCCAACTGTTCACGTAGCTGCGCGCGCACCTCTGGCAACGCTTTCAGGCGCTCACTGGAGGCCAGGCTGAGCAACACCGCCAGGGGCGTTTTCAAGGCATGGCCCAGGTTGCCCAAGGCATTGCGCGAGCGGCGCAGACTGTCTTCGGTATGGGCCAACAAGTGGTTGATTTGTGCGACCAGCGGCTCCAGCTCGATGGGCACCTGGGTATCAAGCTGCGAGCGTTTGCCCTGCTGCAACTGGGCAATCTGTTCTCGCGCGCGCTCCAGGGGACGCAATGAGCGTGTGACGGTAATGCGCTGCAGCACCAGCACCAGTACCAGGGCCAGCAGCCCCAGTCCCAGGCCGATTTGCTGCATGCGCTGGAACTGCTCGCGTACGGGGGTGTAGTCCTGGGCGACGCTGATCGAGATCGACTGGCCGAAGCGCCGGTAGTCACTGCGCAGAACCAGCAGTTGTTGATCTTCAGGCCCCAGCTTGAGGTCGGTATGCAGACCGGCCGTGGCCGGTGTCGGCATTTCTAGGTCCCACAGCGAACGGGAACGCCAGTTGCCACCCTCGAAATCGATTCGGAAGTAGTACCCGGAAAACGGACGTTTATAGGCCGAGGAGATCCGTCGCTCATCCAGCTCGAGGCCTGTCTGCCCGCGTACCAGGGCAACCAGCAGGTTCTCGCTTTCCTTGCGCAGGCCGGTTTCCAGGTAGCGTTGCAAACCTACCTCGAACAACCACAGGCTCAATTGAGCAAGGGCCAACCCCACCAGCACCAGCACCGCGACCAGGCCCAGGCTCAGGCGTGCCTGGATCGACTTCACTCGCTGCTCCCGGCGTAGCGATAACCCTGACCGCGACGAGTCTCGATCACGCTACGGCCGAGCTTGCGACGCAGGTGGTTGACGTGGACTTCCAGCACATTGGAGTCGCGCTCTGTCTCACCGTCATAAAGGTGCTCGGCCAAATGGCTCTTGGAGAGGATCTGTTGCGGGTGCAGCATGAAATAGCGCAGCAAACGGAATTCTGCCGCCGTGAGCTGGATGTCGACGCCGTCACGCATCACACATTGGCGTCCTTCATCGAGCTGCAGGCCTGCGGCTTCCAACGTTGTCTGATTGGCAAGGCCACGCGCGCGGCGCAACAACGACTGGACTCGCAACTGCAGCTCTTCGGGGTGAAAGGGTTTGCTCAGGTAGTCATCGGCCCCGGCCTTCAGGCCCTCGATACGTTCGGCCCAGGAACTGCGGGCAGTGAGGATCAGCACAGGCGTTGCAAGGCCGGACGCACGCCATTGGGCCAATACGTCCAGCCCGGACAATCCGGGCAAGCCCAGGTCGAGAATGATCAGGTCATAGGGTTCGCTGCTACCCTGGTGGACGGCATCGCGACCGTCTGCCAGCCAGTCGACTGCATATCCCTGGCGCTGCAGCCCCTGGATCAGTTCATCTGCCAGCGGGACATTGTCCTCGACCAGTAACAGGCGCATCAGTCATCTTCCTCGTCTTTGAGCAGAGCTCCATTGGTTGCGTCGAGTTTGATCTCGCGCACCACCCCCTCAGGGGTCAACAGCTCGACTTCGTACTCATAGCGGTCGTGCTTTTCTTCCAGCTCCGCCTCCAACAACGTCGCCCCGGGATAGCGACCCAGGGCGTCATTGAGCAGTTGCTCGAGCGGCAGGATGATGCCTTGCTGGCGCAACCGCAGGGCTTCGTCCTGATCAAGATCGCGGGCCGAGGCCTGCGAACAGAGGGCTAACAGCGCAGCGAGTGCCACCTGCGCTGTTCGCAATCGAACCGTCATTAGTTATCCCGGGCGTCCTTGAGGATTTCGCCAGTCTTGGCGTCCATGTCGACATCCCACTCGACGTTCTGGGCATCACGCAGCTCGACCTTATAGATGTAGCGGCCGTACTCGTCTTCAAGCTCCGAGTCGGTAACGGTGGCGCCTGGGTGCTTGGCGACAGCCTTGGCCTTCAGGTCGTCCAGCGACAGGATGGTTTTGGCTTGAACCAGTTTCACAACTTCATCCGGTTGTACGTCCTTGGCCATGGCAACGTTGGCGCTCAGGGCAAGCGCAGCAGTGGCGAACAGGGCAGTCAAAGTTTTCATGGTGTCTCTCCGTTGAGATCAATAATGTTTCTACGGGGCCTAGATTAACCAACCGAACTTAATTGAAGCTGAAAACAACTGGCGACATGATAGCGCACCCCTGCCCCACAACTGGACTGCTGTTCTTTATAATTGCCAGCTCCCTTGAGCGAGGCCCGTATGAGCGCAATCCATATCAAGTATCCGGCCCTGACCTTGAAGGCAGGCAATGGCGCCTTGCAGCGCATCCGCGAACGTGGATTGCAGGCAGCCGATGTAGGCGTACTGCCAGGCGCTGCAGGGGGCCCCAAGGCGCTTGGCATACAAGGCCTTGATCTGGCGTTGTTCGGTCACTGGTTGCCCAGTACCCCGCGTGTACGAGCGCTCATTGGCGCATCGATCGGCTCCTGGCGCTTTGCCAGTGCCTGTTTGCCCAATCCCGCTGAAGCCTTGCAGCGCCTGGGGCAGCTGTACACCGAGCAGGACTTTGCCAAAGGCGTGACCCAGGCCGAGGTCAGCCGTAGCTGCCAACGCATGCTCGAAGAATTGTTGCAGGGCCGCGACGCGCAGATCCTCGAAAACCCGGATTACCGCCTCAATATCATGGTGGTGAAAAGCCACGGGCTGCTTGCCCATGACCATCGTGCTCGCTTGGGGATGGGCTTGTCTTCGGTGATCGCGGACAACCTGATTGGCCGTCCGCGATTGGCCCGACACTTCGAGCGGATCATCCTGCACGACGCCCGTAACGGCCCACCATTGCATCCGCTGACTGACTTTCCTTCGCGCTGCCTGCCACTGGATGTGGCCAACCTGCGCCATGCGCTGCTGGCATCCGGTTCGATTCCGATGGTCATGGAGGGTGTGCGTGATATACCAGGCGTCGGTAAAGGCACCTATCGCGATGGTGGCTTGCTCGACTACCACCTGGACCTGCCGTACCAGGGTGACGATATCGTGCTTTACCCGCACTTCACCGACAGGGTCATACCTGGCTGGTTCGACAAGGCATTGCCCTGGCGTCGTGGAGATACCCAGCGCTTGCGTAACGTCCTGCTGCTGGCGCCTTCGGCTCAGTATCTGGCCAGCCTGCCCTTCGGCAAGCTGCCGGACCGAAGCGACTTCAAGCGCTTCATGGGCGATGCTGGCGGCCGTCAGCGCTACTGGAAAAAAGCGATGGCCGAAAGCCAGCGCCTGGGCGACGAGTTGCTTGAGCTGTTAGAAACCGGCGAGCTGCACGCGCATCTGCAACCACTGCAGTGACCATACTGGTAAACTGCTCGACAGCATTGGTTTTCAGAGTTGAGAGATCGTGGAAATTTTCAAAGAGTTCACCTTCGAGTCGGCGCACCGCCTGCCGCACGTTCCTGAAGGACACAAATGTGGCCGCCTGCACGGACATTCGTTCAAAGTCGCGCTCCACCTGACCGGCCCACTGGACCCGCACACTGGCTGGATTCGTGACTTCTCCGAGATCAAGGCGATCTTCAAGCCTCTGTACGAGCAGTTGGACCACAACTACCTGAACGACATTCCTGGCCTGGAAAACCCGACCAGCGAAGTCATTGCCAAGTGGATCTGGGATCAGGTCAAGCCGTTGCTGCCAGAGCTTTCCAAGGTCCGTATCCACGAGACCTGCACCAGCGGTTGCGAGTACTACGGCGACTGAGTGCCTCGATGTGAAGAACCACCCTGCGGGGTGGTTTTTTTTGGCCTGGACTCTGCTGTTTTGCACAAGGCCAGAAAAGACAAAACCCCTACCTGCGTGTGCAGATAGGGGTTTCGGAATTTAATCTTGACGATGACCTACTCTCACATGGGGAAACCCCACACTACCATCGGCGATGCATCGTTTCACTGCTGAGTTCGGGATGGGATCAGGTGGTTCCAATGCTCTATGGTCGTCAAGAAATTCTGTGTACCGGACCGTCTTTCGACACTCCAGCAAATCGGGTATGTGATGATTGTGAGCTGCAAACTTTCGGTTCGTTTCGTCTTCACAACACCGCAATCTGGTCATTCGACGCAAATTGCTTGGGTGTTATATGGTCAAGCCTCACGGGCAAT
>NZ_AUED01000017.1 GCF_000425805.1 Pseudomonas vranovensis DSM 16006 | reverse complement strand
AGGGCCGCCAGTACAGCAGCTCAGACTGGCGAAGCTTCTTGAAGGCTAACAACCTGGTTGCCAGCATGAGTCGTCGAGGCAACTGCCACGACAACGCCGTAGCGGAGAGCTTTTTCCAGTTGTTAAAGCGGGAACGGATCAAGCGGAAAATCTACACCACACGCCAGGATGCTCGTGGTGATGTGTTCGATTACATCGAAATGTTTTACAACCCAAAACGACGTCATGGTTTCAACAATCAGTTGTCACCGGTAGAGTTTGAAAAGCGTTACACAGCGAGCCTGGAGAGTGTCTAGAAAACCCGGGGCGATTCAATGCTTTGCCATCTGAATGGCCGCACGCTATGAGTCTCCCCACCCGCCCCATCGCACGGTCGTAGAACGGTTCAAGATCGAGCCAACCACTACCGGCCTCGCTCATTAGCTCAAACTCCCGCACTGCTGAGCGTATACATTTACGCTCCGATTTAGTCAGCCCTGGCGTAGGATTGAACACACTCAATCCGGTCACCGTAACCGGTTGGAAGGTTGCGTCATCAGCTTTGATGCCCTGACCACGAACACGTATATGAAGCTTCGCACGCTTCTGGCGACACCCTTTGGAGGCCAGCATCCCAGTGATGGTTGAAACGATGTCGGATAGCTCATTAGATGACGGCTCATGGCGACAAGAAACAGTGATGTCGTCAGCAAATCGAGAGTACTGAAAGCCGCGCCCCATGAGGTCTTTAACTATCTTGGGCTCGACGTCCCAGAACAACAAATTGGCAATGTAGCCGCTGGTGCTAGCGCCCTGCGGAGTACTACCCTCACGTGTGCATATTGACGAAAGCAAGGTTGCTACAGACGTGCCGAATCCGAACAGCTGACGAAATAAGGCATCAACCTGCCGTATCGATATAGACGGGTAGAAGTTCTGGATGTCCTGAAGAACGAGGTACTTTGATCCTGCATGCACAGCGGCATTACTATGGATGCTTCTCGGAGACTGACGATCCTTGATCCCACCATGGAGGTAAGCAGGGAAAATCGCTTTTGATAACAGTCTGTCTACGACTTTACGTTGCACCCTCTTGAGGGGCTCGTGGGCATCGTAGGTGTCTCGCGTCTCGCGCGGTTGACCTGGCTTGACTTTCTTCTCTTGGGGCACATGGCGGTACATTCGGTCAGCTCTGGCGGCAAGCCTTTCAAGCAGTTGCTCGCTCTCGCCAAGCGCTAGGGCTAATGCCTTTACACTATGAATTGGCCTGAAGGGGTACGTCGGAGCGTCCATATTCCAAACCCTGAAATGAAGAAGGGCCGATACGTAGATCGGCCCTTCAGAATTCGAATGATGTGATTTGTTGCGTCATGAGATCAACCCAAGGAGTTTGTCCATAGCATCACAGGCATACTCCCAGTACTCAAGCTTGTTGTCCCAGAGATCCAGAAGTGCTTGGCGAATCACAAGTTCCTTCACTACGTCACGAAGGCGCTTTATACGATTGCCTTTCCCCCCTTCCTTCTTTGATTCCTTGCCATCGACTGTAACGCGGGTGTCTTGGTTATCGTGCTTTTGCAGCTTAGTCCGAGGACCAGCCGCCTTCTTCAATCGCAACATGGTTGTAGCTCCTTGACCGGCGAAATTGCCGCCGCCAAAGCATTCCGGGCCGAATGGAACTACCAAGACACCACTACAAACCACAGTTCTGCTTTTCGATCTTGATTTATCAAGATCGAAAAGCCGTCGCCGCCACATCTCGTCACCGTGAAGAGCTTCGCCGTAAAGACTCAACGCACAGCATCACGTTAGCGCTGCCCAGCATCACCGGAATGGTCGAAACCGTAGGGGACGTGAGGAGCGTGACGTTTAGCGGTGACGCGATCAATAGCGCACAGTGACGGGTCGTGCGGAGAGGTAGCCTTGACGAACATCAAAGCTGGTCGGTTTCCCAACCACCAACTGCAAGCCCAGAGAATCTAACCATGTTTAAAGAGCACCTGGACGGTACGCCCAGCGATTTCTTTATACCCTCCGATAGAACATGAAGCAATGCCAATGTGCCACTAAATGTAACAAGGCTTGGAGAGAGGGCTTCACCAGCCTAGAATGCAGAGCACAGTGCACCACTAAGGTGTACTACGGCACTGATCCACTTCGAGATTTTTTTCGCGAGAAAAGTCCTTTGGAATTAAGGACTTACAAAATCGAGGCGGCCCCACCAGCCACCTCAACTTATTTACGGATTCCTAGCGCTTCCAATGAGGTGGCGAGTGGGGTTCTTGATCGTTCGGATAGAAACTAGGGAAGTTATTCCTGCCAGCTAAAAGATGTCCCACTCAGTGTGATCCTTTCAGCTGCGCGCAATGGGAAGGGTACAAGTCACGAAGCGAGCACCGATGTTCAGTGCTCGCGTCATCGCGTCTACTTGAGATCTTTCGGGCTTCTTTGAGTGCCGTAACTCGCCCAATCCGATACCTCAGAGAGGATGATCCCATCGTCACTATCGATAAAACGCTTGAAGTGATCACGAAGATTGACGGTGGTCGTGTTGACGCGTTTAAAGCACCACATCGACTCGAGAACACGCACAGCTCCGAAGCTGGCCAGCTCATCGTACAAGGCTTGGTAGTTCCGCTGCTTTCGCAGGTCGTATTCAATGAAGTACAGGGCCATGATTGCGTCTCCCCTTAGCGCTTCTTGTTAGACTGAGAAAGGACGGAGCCAGCGAGGCTTTTGGTTACCTCGCTGTACTTCTCAGACTGGAGTACCTGAGACGCTCTAGCCTCCATGGCCTTACCCGTCTCTTTGGACGAAGACGATTGCGAGAGGACGGATGCTGCGAGGCTTTTCGCAATAGCTGATGCGGCTGGGTCGCGGAGGGTTTCCGAGGCCAGAGTGGCGGCGTTTGCGGAGGATTGCTTGGTGTTCATAAGATTTATCTCTCTAAGGTTGAATGGTTTACCAGCCCTAGAGGGATTGCCGCTCAGCAGCCAGCGGTTGACGGAGTCGTCAAACTTTGGCCCAATGCAGTCCCCCCGGGGCTTTCAGAACTACTGTCGGCTTCGGATGGTGCGAGTGGTTGCGCTTCGGTCTCCTACAACTTAGAACGCAACTACTCGCAGACACTTCTACCTACCTCATTCGAGGTCAGCAGCTGACACGAGCACTATATGTAGTGCCTTCTCCGTGTTCGGGATACAAGATAATGCGGTATTGGGGTCTTTGCAAGGCGAGCGCCTGTGGATAACTTGTGCGTACTTTGTGAGTGAATGGTGGGCATTCGCTCTAAGCCTTGTGCCAAGTGGTTTGCGGTATTTTTCTGCACCTTGCCACTCCCAAGCAGTTTTTTTCAGGCGCGGACCCTTGCACAAAAAGCCTGTGATTGTGGCGCGATGATTCTTCACGCCGTTCCCCTCCTGAAATGCCCCACTGCCTGACGACGATCATAAGGTCGGACGGCTCTTCATCGTCCGTAACCAGAGCTAGGTCAAGTGATCTAGAGAGCGCTCTGCCCCTTCTCAGGACATCCACCTAGCTGATACATTTCCCGATCAAACCCTTGGGAAAGGGCCTTGATTTACGCGGTTTGCAGACGATGTACCTGGCTTTTGCTGTACATCGACTACCCGGCCGACAACCACAAGATGAGCTGGCAGGACATGCTTGCCTGGCTGCGCGAAAAGCGCTGGCAGAGCCTGGGCTTTGGCGGCATCACCTACCTGGCGCTGATGATCCCCTTCGTCAATATCCTGATGATGCCGGCGGCCGTGGCCGGCGCTACGCTGTTCTGGGTGCGCGAACGCACATAACCGCGAGAACCACGACCGCTGCGCGGTCGATCGCAGGCTATCGCCAGCGGCTACAGAGGCCTGACCTGCAACCCGTAGCCGCTCATCCAGGGGGCAGGGGCAAGCCTGCGCTTGCGCTAATCAGCTCGATGGCCTGGCGTGCGATCGGCGACAAGGTCCGCCCGGCATGGCAGACAATCGCACTGGCAATGTTGCAGCCACCCCCGGGAAACCCCGGCTGCAGCAAGGCCCCCACATCACGGAGCGCGCCGCTGCGCAGGTCATCTTCGAGCCAGGCGCGCCAGGTGAACAGCAACGAGTCACTGCCCAGGGTTGTGCTGCGCAGCAACTGCAAGTCATTACAGCCCAGTGCCAACGGCGCGCTCGTCCCTTCGGGCAAATCCAGCAAGTCACGCAACCGCGCGGGCGCCACCTCGTCAAACAACACTGAACTCCACGGATAGTCCAGCAGTTGCTCGCGGGTCACCGGTGCCTGCTGCTGTACCAGTGGGTGATCGCCGCGGCAGAAAATCGAGGTGGGTTTGGCCGGCAACAGTGTGATTGCAAAACGGGGGTCGGACAGACGTCCGGGGTCGCAGGTATAGGCAACAAAGAACTCGATCTGCTCCTGCTCCAACTGGTGGATCAGGTGATGCCAGTGATTGACTTCGACCTTCATCATGAGCTTCGGAATGCGCCTGCGCAGTGTCGTCAGGGTATCGGCCAGGTACAGATTGGCCGCCATCATGCCCGCACCGAACTTCAGCTCCCCACCGTCGGCCTTGGCAATGTGGTTAGCCTCGGCGACCAACCGTCCGGCACTGCCCAGCAACTCCCGGCCCCGGGCCAGCAACTGACGCCCGGCAGCGGTGAGCGTGACGGAACGGGTGTCGCGATCGAACAAACGCACCCCTAGATCAGCCTCCAGCGTCTGGATACTGCGGCTGAATGCGGTCTGCGAAAGGTTGGCGCGCTCCGCCGCCCGGGAGAAGTGCAGCTCTTCACTGAGCAGCACCAGATGGCGGATTCGCTTCACATCGATTGAGTCAGCCACTGCATTAATCCCCACCTACTTTTGCATTGGACGCACCAGGCATAGATACACAGACTTACCCGGCCTCGCAACAAATCCTACAAGTACAAGGAATTACGCCATGCCCTCGCGTCCCCAGCAGAGCCTGCTTGCCCTTGCCTGCGTCGCCGCCTTTTCGGCACACGCCACCGACCTGAACACGCGCATCGACACCCTGGTCAAACAGGACGAACCGCAGATGATCGAGCAGTTCAAGCAACTGCACCGCAATCCCGAACTGGCCTTCCAGGAGAAAGAAACCGCTGCCCAGGTCGCCAAGGCTCTCAAAGCCCAGGGTTTTGAGGTCAAGAGCGCCATCGGCACCACGGGCGTGGTCGGCATTTTGCGCAATGGCCCGGGACCGGTGGTAATGTACCGCGCCGACATGGATGCCCTGCCAATCAAGGAAGCGACCGGCCTGCCCTACCAGAGCAGCAAAGTCACCCCCTGGCTCGACAACCCCGCTCAGCCGGTGATGCACGCCTGCGGTCACGACGCCCACACCACCTGGTTGATGGAAGTGGCCAAGGTCATGGTCCAGCTCAAGGATCAGTGGTCCGGCACGCTGGTGCTGGTAGCGCAACCGGCCGAGGAGCTGCTCGAAGGCGCCTCCGCCATGGTCAACAACGGGCTTTATGACTTTGCGCCCAAACCCGATGTGCTGGTGGCGGCCCATGTGTCACCGGTGTACCCGGCCGACAGCGTCGGCCTTCGCGAAGGGCCGCGCCTGGCCGGTACCGACCAGATCGACGTGGTGCTGCCCGGTGTCGGTGGCCACGGCTCCACGCCTCACGTCACCAAGGACCCGGTGGTGATGGGCGCCATGGCGGTCATGGGCTACCAGACCATCATCAGCCGCATGCTCGACCAGTCAAAGCCTGCCGTGCTCACGGTCGGTGCCTTCCAGGCCGGGGTAAACAACAACATCATCCCGGTCAGCGCCACGCTCAAGCTCAATTTGCGCTGGTACGACGAAAAGGTGCGTGAACGAATGATCGCCGGGATCAAGGCGGTCACCCGTGGTGTGTTGGTCATGAATGACATGCCGCCCGACTACCAGGCTCAGTACACCATGAAGGGTTATGCCACCCCGGTGTTCAACGGCAAGGAGCAGACCGAAGTGGCCCAGGCCGCTCTGGTGCAGCAACTGGGTGCCGACAAGGTGTTGCCGGGCGTGCCGCCGCTGATGGGCTCGGAGGACTTCCACATGCTCGCCAGCCCTTACCCCGACACCAAAGTGCTGTTCCTTGAAGTGGGCTCGGGCAAACCCGACGTCTACAAGAACATGGTCGAGAAAAAGCAACTGCCGGCAGCGATGAACCACACCCCAGGCTTTGTCGTCGAACTGCCGGCCATTGCGACAGGCGCACGCGCGGTCACCGCGACGCTCACGGCGTTCTTCAATCAACCACGCTGAGGCACCCGCGGTGGTCGGCGTTCATCAGCCCGACAGCTGGCTGGAGAACTGCCCCACCGCATTGACCACTTTCTTGGCCCCGTCCTGAATCTCGACAATCACCGTGCCGGTCTGCCCGGCCAGGCTAAGGCCCTGTTCGGCCTGGCGCTTGCTGCTGTCGATGATATCCACTGCCGCCTTGGCCAACTGCTCGTTCTGCTGAACCACCCGGGCAATCTCCTCGGTGGCGGTACTGGTGCGTGATGCCAGTTGCCGCACTTCGTCGGCAACCACGGCAAAGCCGCGGCCCTGCTCACCGGCGCGAGCCGCCTCGATCGCCGCGTTGAGCGCCAGCAGATTGGTCTGCCCGGCAATGTCGCTGATAGTCTTGATGATCGAGCCAATGACCTGGGACTGCTTGTCCAGCGCTTCGATACCGTTGGCGGCCTCTTGCATGCAGGCTTCAAGACCCCGCATCACCTCGACGGTCTGGGTCACTACGTCGGTGGCCTTGCGAGCGCTGGCGTCGGTCTCGACCGAGGTGCTGTAGGCGATATCCGCTGCCTCGGCCACGGCGATTTCCTGGTTGACCTGCTCTGTGATGACGGTAGCGAACTTGACCACTTTGTAGAGCACGTCGTGGGCATCGATGATCGGGTTATACGACGCCTCCAGCCAGACCACCCGCCCGTGGGCGTCCATCCGCTTGAAGCGCTCGGCAATGAACTCCCCCCGGCGCAACTGGTCCCAGAACGCCTGATACGCCTTGGAGTTGTACTCATTCGGCTCGCAGAACATACGGTGGTGCTTGCCTACCACCTGCTCCAGGCGGTAGCCCATGGTCTGCAGGAAGCGGTCGTTGGCGGTCAGCACTTCACCTTGCAGGTTGAACTCGATGACCGCAGTAGAGCGCATAAGCGCCTTGATCAGGCTTTCGTGCTCGCGGGAGGTCTCGATGGTGCGGGTCAGGTCACTGGAGTGCAGCGTGAAATATTTGAGCCGCCCATCGCTGCTTTTCACCGGCTGCAGGATCGAACGCAACCAGGCCTCTTCACCGTTGCCGCGCAACAGGCGGAAGGCGCCGTTCAGGTGTTCGCCACGGGTAATGGCATTGCGCATGCGCTGGTAGAAATCCAGCTGCTTGACGTGCGCCGGTATGATCTCTTCGATGTTTCGACCGAGCAACTGATGGCTGCTGTACAGCATTTCTTTCTCGAAATTGCCGTTGACCGACTCGATCCGTCCCTGAGGGTCGAGTTGCAGGACCAGCATCTCGCTGTCGAGGCTGCTTTTGACCTGCTCGATGGACAGCAGGTCTTCACGCAGCTGCAGGTTTTCTTTTTTCAGTTTGCTGTTGAACATCAACGCTCTCCTGGAGCGAAATCGGTCATCCGGATGAGTCTGCATCGGCTGATTGCGCAACAATCTTGAGTGCCCGCGTGGGAAATATTTTGCAGGCCAAAGCGCCGGAAATCGGGCGTCACGTATCCGTCACAAATGTTTCATGGCGACGCAATCGAGGCCGCGCAAACTGGTATTCATGAGCACACCGCCCCTGCATGTCACCCTGATCAGCGAAACCTTCCCACCGGAGATCAACGGCGTGGCCAATACCCTTGGTCGGCTGAGCGAAGGCTTGCGCCAGCGTGGCCATCAGGTCGAGCTGGTGCGCCCGCGCCAGGGCGGTGATCCCGCCGGGCCTGGCGATGACTTGCAGCTACTGTGCCGCGGCTGGCCGTTGCCCGGCTACCCAGGGCTGCAATGGGGCCAGGTGTCGATGCACAAGCTGATCCGCCGCTGGCGCCGGCACCGTCCCGATGTGCTGTATATCGCCACCGAAGGCCCGCTGGGCTTGAGCGCCTTGCGTGCGGCGCGGCGCCTGGGCATTGCCGTGGTCAGTGGCTTTCACACCAACTTCCACCAGTATTCCAGCGAATACGGCCTGGGCCTGCTGGCCCGGCTGCTGACGCACTACCTGCGCTGGTTCCACCACCGCACCCACACCACCCTGGTGCCCAGCCTGAGCCAGCGCCTGGAGCTGGAACGCCGCGGGTTTGACAACCTGACCCTGATGGCCCGAGGTGTCGACAGCCAGCTGTTCAACCCGGGCAGGCGCCGTGAGGCGTTGCGAACACAGTGGGGACTGGGCAGCGATGACATCGCCCTGATCCATGTCGGACGCCTGGCCCCGGAGAAGAACCTCGGGGTGCTGCAGCAATGCCTGGACGCTGCACGGCGCAACTATCCACAGCAGCACATCAAGTTGATCGTGGTGGGTGACGGCCCGCAGCGCAGCACCCTGGAGCAACAACTGCCCGACGCCGTGTTCTGCGGTGCCCAACGCGGCGACGCGCTGGCCGAACACTACGCCTCGGGGGATATCTTCCTGTTCCCCAGCCTCACCGAAACCTTCGGCAATGTGGTGCTCGAAGCCCTGGCCTCGGGCCTTGGCGTGGTGGCCTACGACCAAGCTGCCGCAGCCCAGCATATCCGCCATGGCCATAGCGGCGCGCTGGCCATGCCGGGTGATACCGACGCTTTTATCGATGCCTGCAACTGGCTGCTGGAAGACCCGGAAACCTTGCGCCGGGTACGCCTCAATGCCCGCCAACACGCCAGTCGTCAGTGCTGGCCAGCGATTGTCGAGCAGTTTGAAAGCCTCTTGAGCGCCGCCTGCCGCCAGGGCCAAGGCGCAATCACGCCCCAGCCTGCAGCAACACTGGCGATCAAACCAGGGTCGTCAGCGCCTCGCGGCTGAACGGCAGAATATCCTGCTCGCGGCCATCGCGGACCTTGGCGGCCCAGTCCGGGTCCACCAGCAGTGCGCGGCCCACGGCCACCAGATCGAACTCGTCGTTGTCCAGCCGGGTCAGCAGGTTTTCCAGGCTGGCCGGTTGCGCCACCTTGTCGGTGGCGACCATGAATTGCAGGAACTCGCCATCCAGGCCCACGCTACCGACAGTAATGGTCGGTTTGCCGGTGAGCTGGCGGGTCCAGCCCGCCAGGTTCAGGTCCGAGCCGGGGAACTCCGGTTCCCAGAAGCGACGGGTGGAGCAGTGGAAGATATCCACGCCGGCCTCACTCAGCGGCTGCAGGAACGCCCCCAGCGCCTCGGCGCTTTCGACCAGGCGTGCGGTGTAGTCCTGCTGCTTCCACTGCGAGAAGCGGAAGATGATCGGGAAATCCGGGCCCACGGCGGCGCGCACGGCCTGGATCAACTCGATGGCAAACCGCGAACGCGCGGCCAGGTCGCCACCGTATTCATCAGTGCGCTGGTTGCTCGCCGCCCAGAAGAACTGGTCGATCAGGTAGCCATGGGCGCCGTGGATCTCGACACCGTCCATGCCAATGGCCTGGGCGTCGCGGGCGGCCTGGGCGAAGGCTTCGATGACCTCGCGGATGTCGTCCTGGCTCATGCCATGGACCAGCACCTGGCCGTCTTTTACCTTCTCGCTTGGGCCATGCCCCGGCACGCTGGCGTCCGGCTCCACGCCCAGGCGGCGCACACTGCCCACGTGCCAGAGCTGCGGAACGATCCGGCCGCCCTCGGCGTGTACTGCCTCCACGACCTTTTTCCAGCCAGCCAGGGCATCTTCACCGTAGAAGCGCGGCACGTTCGGGTAGCCGTTGGCGGCCTTGTGGCCGACGGTGGTGCCCTCGGTGATGATCAGGCCAACGCCTGCAGCAGCACGGCGACGGTAGTACTCGACCACTTGGGCGTGGGGTACGCCGCCCGGGCAGAAGGTACGTGTCATCGGTGCCATGACCACACGGCTTGCCAGCTCGAGGGCGCCCAATTGGACGGGAGTAAACAGTGCGGTGGCGGACATGCGGCGCTCCAATGGGGTGGGAATGCGCCTGAGGATAGGGGGAGAAGTTGGGCTGGCCCAGCACTATTGATGGGAGTGATTTGACGGCAATCGCGGGGCAAGGCGAAACGTCGCACCGCCGCTCCTACAGGTGCTGTGGGAGCGGCCTTGCCCCGCGACAGGGCCAATCAGGCCAGGGCTTTTTCGATGGCCTGCACGACAGTTGCATCATCGGGCGCGGTACGTGGCGAGAAACGCGCCAATACACGGCCATCCTTGCCCACCAGGAATTTTTCGAAATTCCAGGTGATGTCGCCGGGGAACTCCGCCCCTTCGCCTGCCAACAAGCGGTACAGCGAATGCCGCTGCGCCCCGTTGACTTCGAGCTTGCTGCCCAGGGGGAAACTCACCCCGTAGTTCAGGCTGCAAAACTCGGCGATCTCGCTCTCGCTGCCCGGTTCCTGGCCGGCAAACTGGTTGCACGGCAGGCCCAGGACGCTGAAGCCTTGTCCTTTGTATTGCTGATAAAGGTTTTCCAGTGCTGCGTACTGCGGGGTCAGGCCACACTTGGAGGCGACATTGACCACCAGCACCACCTGGCCCTTGAATGGCGCAAGAGGCAACTCCTGGCCATTGAGCGCCTGCAACTTCAGGTCGTGAAATGCACTCATGAGGTACTCCCCTTTCCAGGTCCCGGTTGCCGCTGCGGGCTGCAATCAGTAACACCAGCCCATTAAAAAAGCGCCCTGCCAAGCCGTCTTCCCCTGCTGGAGTGCGACGGACTTGCCCGGGCGCCTTCGCGACTCTCTGAGCTTAGCGCAGAAAATCAGTGGTGATGGCCACCTTCGCCATGGACGTGGCCATGGGCTACTTCTTCTTCGCTGGCGTCACGGATGTTGACGACCTTGACCTTGAAGTTCAGGCGCTGGCCAGCCAGTGGGTGGTTGCCATCGACGGTCACGTCGTCGCCGTCCAGGTCACGGATGGTCACGATCTGCATCTGGCCATCGGGAGCGGAAGCGTGGAACTGCATGCCCACTTCAAGTTGGTCGACGCCTTCGAACATGCTGCGGTTCAGGGTGCTGACCAGCTCGGCCAGGTATTCGCCGTAGGCGTCTTCCGGCTCGATGGCAACTTCCAGCTCGTCACCGGCGGTTTTGCCTTCCAGGGCTTTTTCCAGGCCTGGAATGATGTTGCCTGCGCCATGCAGGTAGACCAGCGGAGCGCCGCCGGCGGAGCTGTCGATGACCTCACCAGCGTCGTTGGTCAGGGTATAGTCGATGGAGACAGCCTTGTTGGCGGCGATCAGCATGGGGCGAGACCTTTTGCATAAGAATGTAGAGCGCACAAGTGTAACCAACGCATCGCCTGAAAGCGAACGCAACCCGGACAAACGGGCCCGCTCCCCCCGGCAACGCAGCCAGGGTCGTAGCCGCTGCCGCCAGGCTGCAATCGACTGCAACGCAGTCGCCAGTGAACGTCTACGACCGCTTCGCGGTCGATTGCAGCCTGGCGGCAGCGGCTACAGAAGCGATACCCTTGGCAATTGAATCTTTTGCACAGCTCACTTCGAGAAGCTCGCATGCAGACATTTTTCATCGCGCCGACTGACTTTGGTGTCGGCCTGACCTCCATCAGCCTGGGCCTGGTTCGCACCCTGGAACGCGCCGGGCTGAAAGTCGGCTTTTTCAAGCCCATCGCCCAACCGCACCCCGGCGACACCGGCCCTGAACGCTCCACGGAACTGGTGGCCCGCACCCACGGCCTCAAGCCGCCGCAGCCGCTGAGCCTGGCCCATGTCGAGCGCATGCTCGGCGATGGCCAGCTCGATGAGCTGCTCGAAGAAATCATCACCCTGTACCAGCAAGCCTGCATGGGCAAGGACGTGGTCGTGGTCGAAGGCATGGTCCCGACCCGTCACGCCAGTTACGCCGCACGCGTCAACCTGCACCTGGCCAAGAGCCTGGATGCCGAGGTGATCCTGGTCTCGGCGCCGGAAAACGAAGTGCTCACCGAGTTGTCTGGCCGGGTGGAGCTGCAGGCACAATTGTTTGGCGGGCCGAAAGACCCGAAAGTGCTCGGCGTGATCCTCAACAAGGTCCGCACCGACGAGAGCATGGACGCCTTCGCCGAACGCCTGAAGGAGCACTCGCCCCTGCTGCGCGGCGGGGAGTTCCGCCTGCTCGGCTGCATTCCCTACCAGGCCGACCTCAACGCCCCGCGCACCCGCGATGTGGCCGAGCTGCTGGGCGCCCAGGTGCTCAACGCCGGTGACTACGAGCAGCGGCGGATGAACAAGATCATCATCTGCGCGCGCACCGTGGCCAACACCGTGCCACTGCTCAAGCCCGGTACCCTGGTGGTAACCCCGGGCGACCGCGACGACATCATCCTTGCGGTAAGCCTGGCCGCCATCAATGGCGTGCCGCTGGCCGGCCTGCTGCTGACCAGCGACAGCAAGCCCGACCCACGCATCCTCGAACTGTGCCAGGGCGCGCTGCTGGCCGGCCTGCCGATTCTGTCGGTGAGCACCGGCTCCTACGACACCGCCAACCAGTTGAATCAGTTGAACAAGGAAATCCCGGTCGATGACCGCGAACGTGCGGAAATCATCACCGACTTCGTTGCCAGCTACCTGGATGCCGACTGGCTGCACCAGCGCTGCGGTACCCCGCGCGAATTGCGCCTGTCCCCCGCTGTGTTCCGCTACCAACTGATCCAGCGTGCCCAGCAGGCCAATAAACGCATCGTCCTGCCCGAAGGCGCCGAACCCATGACCGTGCAGGCCGCCGCCATCTGCCAGGCCCGAGGCATCGCCCGCTGCGTGCTGCTGGCCAAGCCCGACGATGTCCAGGCGGTGGCCCGGGCCCAGGGCATCAGCCTGCCCGAAGGCCTGGAAATCCTCGACCCCGACCTGATCCGGGGTCGCTACGTAGAACCGATGGTCAGCCTGCGCAAGAGCAAGAGCCTCAACGCCCCCATGGCCGAACAGCAACTGGAAGACCCAGTGGTGATCGGCACCATGATGCTGGCCCTGGATGAGGTAGACGGCCTGGTATCCGGGCTCGTCCACTCCACCGCCAATACCATCCGCCCGGCCTTGCAACTGATCAAGACCGCACCGGGCTGCAGCCTGGTGTCGTCGGTGTTCTTCATGCTGTTCCCCGAGCAGGTGCTGGTGTACGGCGACTGCGTCATGAACCCGCACCCCAGCGCCAGCGAGCTGGCGGAAATCGCCCTGCAGAGCGCCGACTCCGCCGAGGCTTTCGGCATCGCTCCACGGGTAGCAATGATCAGCTATTCCAGTGGCGATTCGGCCAGTGGCGAAGAAGTGGAAAAGGTCCGCGAAGCCACCCAACTGGCCCAGGAAACCCAACGCAGCCTGCAGATCGACGGCCCGTTGCAGTACGACACCGCGGCCAATCTCGAAATCGCCCGGCAACTGGCACCCAATAGCCAGGTAGCCGGTCGCGCGACGGTCTTCGTGTTCCCCGACCTCAACACCGGCAACACCACCCACAAGGCCGTGCAACGCAGTGCCGACTGCGTCAGCCTGGGGCCGATGCTGCAAGGCCTGCGCAAACCGGTCAACGACCTCCCGCGCGGCGCCCAGGTCGACGATATCGTCTACACCATTGCCCTGACCGCGATTCAGGCCAACCGCTCACTGGATAGCTGAACATGCTCGGACTTCTACCCGCGCCACTGCGCGGGGTGATCGCCTCGCTGCTGCTGGGGCTCAACACCATTGTCTGCTGTACCCCGTTGTTCATCGTCAGCCTGTTCAAACTGTGCCTGCCGTTCACGGCGGCGCAGCGGGTGACCGACGAACTGATGCGGCATATCCACGAGGCCTGGATCAGCAACAACAACGCCTGGATCAACCTGTTGGGCAAGGCTCGCTGGCAGGTCGAAGGCCTGGCCGGGCTGGACTACCAGCACAGCTACCTGATCACCAGCAATCACCAGAGCTGGGTCGACATCCTGGTGCTGCAGTACGTGCTCAACCGCCGCATCCGCCCGCTGAAGTTCTTCCTCAAGCAAGTGCTGATCTGGGTGCCGGTGATTGGCCTGGCCTGGTGGGCCCTCGGTTTTCCGTTCATGAAACGCTACTCCAAGGCCTACCTGGCCAAGCACCCTGAGAAGGCCGGCAAAGACCTGGAAACCACCCGACGCACCTGCGCCAAGTTTCGCGGTAAACCCACAGCCATCTTCAACTTTGCCGAAGGCACCCGCTTCACCCCGGCCAAGCACCGCCAGCAGCAGTCGCCCTATAGGCACTTGCTCAAACCCAAGGCCGGCGGCATCGCCTTTGTGCTCGATGCCATGGGCGAACAGTTGCAGTCGATCGTCAACGTCACCATCCACTACCCGTCTGGCGCGCCAGGGTTCTGGGACCTGTTGTGCGGTCGGGTGAAGCACATCGTGGTGCAGTTCGAGGAAGTGATGATTCCGCCCGAGTTCCTTGGCAAGAACTACGACCAGGATGAAGCCTATCGCCTGGCCTTCCAGCAGTGGATCAACCAGTTGTGGGAAGACAAGGACGCCCTGCTCGACCGCCTGAAACGCAACTGAAGCCTATCGCCCTATGCCCAGGCGGGAAGTTTTCTTGCCCCTGGGCTTGAGGCAGATCAACAGAAAATCGCCCCGCCGCCCCCGAACTCGCTCCGAGCATCTATGCTCTCCCCCACGCTATTTCGCACCTTCAGTTTCTCAATAGCCAACACACGGAATGTAAGCCTATGAAACCGCTGCGCACCTTCACCCACGCTATCGCTCTTGCTTCACTCCTGTCTGCAGCCAGTTTCACGGTGCAGGCAGAAGACATTTTGATCAACGGGATTGCCAGTGAAAATATCGTGGATACCAAGGTACTGGCTGTCGATGTCGACAAGCGTCTCGTCACCGTCGCCGGCCCGGATGATTCCCAGGTACCGATCCAGTTGAGCGAGAACGCCAAGGACTTGCATAACCTCAAGGTTGGGGACCAGGTGAACATCAAGGTCAATCGCTCCGTGGCGACGGTCCTGGACACCACGGTGGGCGGTGAGCCTGGCGTGAGCAAGGAGGCCGGAGTGATTCGTGCCACCAAAGAAAACCCCAACCCCGGTGGCGAAGCGTTCCGTCAGGTGAAAGTCACCTCGAAAATTACCAAGATCGACCTCAAGACCCACGAAGTGACCCTGTTGCCGCCTGACGGCCCGCAGAAGGTGGTGAAGGTTGAAGATCCGCAGCTGCAAGAGCGGATGAAAAACCTGAAGGTCGGGCAGACGGTGGACATGGTCTTCACCGACTTGCTGAAGATCACTACCAAGCACTAGAAACCACCACGCATGAGTCGGAGCGGGCTTGCCCCGCGAAAGGCCCTTACATCCAGCACAACTGGAGATGCCTGGAATACGGCCGCTACGCAGCCGATCGCAACCTCGTTCCTCGGCAGCGGCTACAGAGTGCCGGTGTAGCCGCTGGCGACAGCCTGCGATCGACCGCACAGCGGTCGTGGCTCAAGACAGTTGCTCCCACTCCACACCATTCCACTCATAAAAAAAGGGGAGCCTGGCTCCCCTTTTTCACGTCACAAGTACTTACTGGTACTGCTGGCCAGGAATTGGCTTGAGGTTGACCTCTACGCGACGATTCTGCGCACGACCATTGGCGTCGGCGTTGCTGGCAATCGGTTGGTCCGGGCCCAGACCACGAGCCGTCACGCGGCTACCATCCACACCCTGGGAGGTCAGGTAAGTCACGACCGACTGGGCACGACGCTGGGACAGGTCCATGTTGTGCTGGCGGCTGCCGGTGCTGTCGGTGTAGCCGACCACTTCAATGGTGTTCTGGTTGAACTGCTTGAAGGAGTTGGCCAGGTTGTTCAGCGGCGAGTAGAAGCTTGGCGCGATGTTCGCCGAGTCGGTGGCGAAGGTGATGTTGCCCGGCATGATCAGCTTGATCTGGTCACCCTGACGCTGAACTTCAACGCCAGTGTTGGCCATGCTCGCGCGCAGGGCAGCTTCCTGCTTGTCGGCGTAATAGCCGTAACCGGCTGCAGCGGCGCCCACGGCTGCAGCGCCGATCAGCGCACCCTTGCCACGGTTGTCATGGTCGATGGCAGCACCAGCGATGGCACCGGCCAATGCACCCAGGCCGCCATACTTGGCGGTTTTGCTCATCCCGGTGGAGCCTTGCTGCGCCTGCCCCTGGCTGTCGTACGGGTTGGGGCTGGCACAACCGGTCATCAGGACGGCAGCGGTAGCGACGATAATCAAACGACGCATGGTGAACATGGACAAGCTCCTACTGTAATTCGAAAGTGCAGCGGACCGATTGACGTATCGGTGCCAGCCTTGGAGTGGCAAACATCAGAAAAATTCCCTGAAAAATCAGGCCCGGACAAAAGGATTCTGGCGCATCTCGTCGCCCAGGCGGGTATCCGGCCCGTGGCCGGTCACCACCGTGGCATCTTCATCGAGGCTGTACAGGCGCTGTTTGATCGAGCGAACGATAGTCGCCTGGTCGCCGCCCCACAAATCGGTGCGGCCGATTCCGCGCTTGAACAGCGTGTCGCCGGCAATCAGCAATTTGGCATCGGCAAACCAGAAGCTCATCGACCCTGGCGTGTGCCCCGGCGTGTGCAAGGCCACGCCGCAACCACAGGCCAGCTCCTCGTCATCGGCCAGCCAGCGATCCGGCGAAGGCACCGGGGTGTAGGGCACGCCGAACATCTGGCACTGCATTTCCAGATTGTCCCAGAGGAACTGGTCTTCCTTGTGCAGGTGCAGGGTGGCGCCGGTCTTCTCCTTCAACAGGCCCGAGGCCAGGAAGTGGTCCAGATGCGCATGAGTGTGAATGATGCTCACCAGCTTCAGGCCATGGGCCTCCAGGCGGGCAAGGATCTGTTCATGGTTGCCGCCCGGGTCGACAACGATGGCCTTTTTGCTGATCGGGTCGCCAATGATGGTGCAGTTGCACTGCAAAGGGCCGACGGGGAAGGTTTCGCGGATGAGCTGAGGCTGTGCAACGTGCATGGGAAATCCAGTGAAGTGAGGGTCATGCCTGAAACGATCCCCCTTCATAACCGCAATTTCGCATTCTGACCAGCCCAGTCTGACGAAACCCAGGCACAACGAGCCTTACAACGCGTCTCATTGATCTCGCACAAAGCAAGTCTGCAATTGCCGCCTAGACTTGCTGGGGTCAAACCTGCCTGCGCGCGCCTGCGCAAGGAGCAGCTGCACCACAACAACAAGAGGAAGTACCTGGATGTCTATTCCCAAACTCAAGGCGCTTGTCTGCGCACTCGCGATTTCCGCTACTGGCTGGGCACAAGCAGCCGATCCGATCACCATCAAGTTTTCCCATGTCGTCGCCGATTCCACGCCCAAAGGCCAGGGCGCGATCATGTTCAAGAAACTGGTGGAAGAACGCCTGCCCGGCAAGGTCAAGGTAGACGTCTACCCGAACTCGTCGCTGTTCGGCGACGGCAAGGAAATGGAAGCGCTGCTGCTGGGCGACGTACAGATCATCGCGCCGTCGCTGGCCAAGTTCGAGCAGTACACCAAGAAGGTGCAACTGTTCGACCTGCCCTTTCTGTTCAACGACATCGACGCCGTCAACCGCTTCCAGCTCAGCCCCGACGGGCAAGCCCTGCTCAAGTCGATGGAAGACAAGAACATCACCGGCCTGGCCTATTGGCACAACGGCATGAAGCAGCTGTCGGCCAACAAGCCGCTGCGCGTACCCGCCGATGCACGCGGATTGAAGTTCCGCGTACAGGCCTCGGCGGTACTGGAAGAGCAGTTCAAGGCGGTCCGGGCCAACCCGCGCAAGATGAGTTTCGCCGAGGTGTACCAGGGCCTGCAGACCGGCGTGGTCAACGGTGCCGAGAACCCCTACTCGAACATCTACAGCCAGAAGATGCACGAGGTGCAGAAGTACATCACCGAGTCCAACCACGGCGTGCTCGACTACATGCTGATCACCAACACCAAGTTCTGGAATGGCCTGCCGGCCGACGTGAAGCCTGAGCTCGAGAAGATCATTACCGAGGTCACCCAGCACGTGAACCAGGAAGCCGAGGCGCTGAACCAGGGCGACAAGGAACGCATCCTGGCAGCCAAGACCACCGAGATCATCACCCTGACGCCCGAGGAACGGGAACAATGGCGCACGGCGATGAAACCAGTGTGGAAGAAGTTCGAAGGTGATATCGGCCCCGACCTGATCAAGGCGGCCGAGGCGGCCAACCAGGCGCAGTAAGCCCGCAGGCGGGCGCTGCCCACGAGGCGGCGCCCGCTACCGTCACGCATCGGAGAATACGCATGAATGCCTTGCGGCGTATCTGGGAACATTTCGAGGAGGGCTTCATTGTCTTCCTCCTGGCCGCCATGACCCTGGTGACCTTCGTCTACGTTATCCTCAACAACCTCTACACCGTCTTCTACAGCCTGGCCGAACGCTGGACCGCTACCGCCGATCTGTTCAATGGCATCGGCGACCATGTGATGGACGCCGCCCAGTCCATGACCTGGAGCAACGCCCTGACCAAGGCGCTGTTTGGCTGGCTGATCTTTTTCGGGCTGTCCTATGGTGTGCGCGTGGCCGGTCATATCGGCGTCGATGCGCTGGTCAACCTCACCAGTAAATCCACCCAACGCCTGCTCGGCCTGATCGCCTGCCTGTGCTGCCTGGGTTACGCGGGCCTCCTGAGCATCGCCAGTTTCGAGTGGATTCACACCTTGTTCGTCGCCAGCATCGGCGCCGAAGACCTGGGGCACTTCGGCATCATGCAATGGCACATCGGCCTGATCGTGCCGGTGGGCTTTGCCCTGGTGTTCATCCGCTTTGCCGAGATCTTCGTACGCATTCTGACTCACCGCCAGACCGGCCTCGGGCTGGCTGACGAAGCGGCAGACGCGCTCAAACTGGCCGACCAGGAGGACGACAAGAAATGACCATCCTCTTTCTGTTCGTCACCCTGTTCGTATTGATGTTCATCGGGGTACCCATTGCCATTTCCCTGGGACTGTCCGGCTCGCTGACCATCATGCTGTTCAGTCAGGACTCGGTGCGCTCGCTGGCCATCAAGCTGTTCGAGACCTCCGAGCACTACACCCTGCTGGCGATCCCATTCTTCCTGTTGGCCGGCGCGTTCATGACCACCGGAGGCGTGGCCAAGCGCCTGATCGACTTCGCCAACACTTGCGTGGGGCATATCCGCGGCGGGCTTGCCATTGCCGCGGTACTGGCGTGCGTACTGTTCGCGGCGCTCTCCGGCTCAAGCCCGGCGACGGTGGCGGCTGTGGGTTCGATTGCCATTGCCGGCATGGTCCGCTCGGGTTATCCACAGGCCTTCGGCGCTGGCATCATCTGCAACGCCGGGACCCTGGGCATCCTGATCCCGCCGTCGATCGTGATGGTGGTGTACGCCGCCGCCACCGAGACTTCGGTGGGAAAGCTGTTCATGGCCGGCGTGGTACCGGGCCTGATGCTGGGCCTGATCCTGATGATCGCCATCTACATCGTGGCGGTGAAGAAGAACCTGCCCGCCCTGCCTCGCGCCACTTTCAGGGAATGGCTCAGCGCCGCCCGCAAGGCGGTCTGGGGCCTGCTGCTGATGGTGATCATCCTCGGCGGTATCTACAGCGGCATGTTCACCCCCACCGAGGCAGCAGCGGTGGCTGCGGTGTATTCAGCCTTCATTGCACTGTTCGTGTACAAGGACATGACCTTCCGGGAAGCACCCAAGGTGCTGCTGGAGTCGGCCAAGCTGAGCATCATGCTGATGTTCATCATCGCCAACGCCATGCTCTTTGCCCACGTACTGACCACTGAACAGCTGCCCCAGCAGATTACCGCCTGGGTGATCGACGCCGGCCTGACCCCGGTGACCTTCCTGCTGGTGGTGAACATCGTGCTGCTGGTGGCCGGCGCCTTCATGGAGCCATCGGCGATCATCCTGATCCTGGCACCGATCCTGTTCCCGATCGCCATGAAACTGGGTATCGACCCAATTCACCTGGGGATCATCATGGTGGTCAACCTTGAAATCGGCCTGATCACACCGCCGGTGGGGCTGAACCTGTTCGTCACCTCGGCGGTAACGGGAATGCCACTGACCGCCACCGTGCGGGCAGCCATGCCGTGGCTGTCGTTGCTGGTACTGTTCCTGATCCTGGTGACCTACGTACCGTGGATCTCGCTGGTATTGCCGAACATGTTGGGCATGTAGCGTCCTGCAGGGGCGGCGCCGTCTTCGGTGCTGCCCCTGCAGCATTTCACGGCAGATACAGGTTGAACACCCCGCCTCCCAACGCCCCGCCATTGGCAATTTCGATCCGCCCCTTCACGCCGTCGCGTTCGTGCAGCGCTGCAATGCGCGCAGCAAAGTACAGCCCCAACCCGGTGCTGCCACTTTGCGCATCGATGCCCTGGGCATAGTCTTGCTGCCGTTCGAGCATGTGCTGGGAAAAGCCCGGGCCATCATCGTTGATGCTCAGCACCAGTTGTTCGCCTTCATCACTGACGGTGATCAACAGGGCGTGGCCGGCATAGCGAATGGCATTGTTGAGGATGTTGGCAATCACCGAGCCGACCAGCTCACGGTCGAAAAAGCCCAAGGGGCTGGCGGTGTCGATGCGCCAGGTGGCGAGTATGTCGCGGTGCTGCAGCAGGTTCTGCTGGGCCGCTAGCTGGGCCTCGATAAAGTCGTCCAGCTCGTGGTAGTCCGGGCACAGGGGCAGCTGATTCACACCCAGCTTGTACAGCCCCAGCAGTTGCACCAGCATGCCATTGAGGTGGGTGAACTCGTGCTCCATCACCCCTTGCTCACTGCCCTCGCGCTGCCCTTCGGGCAAGCGCGACAGCCATTGGCTATGGGCCTGGGTGAGCGCTGCCAGGGAGTTCTTCATGTCGTGTACGGTGGAGGCGATCACCGTGGAAAAGTCCAGCCCCTGGTCGTTCTGGTTCATGCGCCAAACGCTCGGATATGCAGTTTGCGGTAACGGTCATAGCGGCTGTCACTCGGCGGAATGCCAGCCACACAGGTCAGGCAGGCACGGCACTCTTCCATCACGGCCGGCCCGGGCGTTTCGCCGCCCATGCGCATCAGCGCCTGTGCGGTGTTCAGGGCGATACTGATGTTTTTAGGCTGTAGCGTCAGGGCGCGACGGAACATGCCCAGCGCCTCGTCGAGTTGACCGGCCTGGTAGCTGCGCACGCCTTTGCGGTTGACGTCGACGGCTTCGGTGATCGCGTTGAGCACCGTGGGGTCGTCGGTCAGTTGCGATACGCTCTGCATCACCTTGGGGTCATCGCCGTAGGTTTCCACGCAGCTCTTCAGGATCGCGATACTCGCCCCATGCTGGTCGAGTTTCTGCAGTTGCGCCGCAACCACCAGGGCCGCGTCCACCGAGAAAAACTGCTCCATCTTGTCGAGCCGCACCAAGGCCTGCTCGGTCAGCTTGCCAGCGGTTTCGGCATCACCGGCCTGCAGCAGGCTCGCGGCTTTCATCAAGCGTGCCCGTACCTGCAGGCCCTGGTCCTCGACGTTTTCCTTGGCAACGTCACTGAGCACGGTGTTGATCTCGACCCGGGTGCGAGCATCCAGGCCATTGCCGGCGTTCTTGCTCATCAAGGCCTGGACCAGGCCCAGGTTGCTTTCCGGATCCTTGTAGCGGGAGGTCTTGCCCTGGCTCACGGCGTGCCGATAGGCCTTGGCAGACGCCTCGAAATCCTGGTTGGCCATGGCCAGCTTGCCCAGCATCATCTGCCGGCGTACCGCCAGCGGCGAAAGGCGCACCGCCTCCTCCAGCACTCCCTGGGCACGTTTGTTTTCACCCTGCGCCATCAGTACATCGGCGAGGCCGTCGTAGAGCCCAGGCATCATCGGGAAGGCCTTTAGCGCTTGCTCGTACACCCCCTGGGCCTGGGCGATCTGGTTGCGCTTGAACAGCATGCTGCCCAACGCTGCATAGGCCCAGGGCGTGGCGCGGCTGGCAATGATGGCCTTGAGAAACTTGCCCAGCTCTTCAAAGCGGTTCAAGTCCCGCAGTGCGTCGGCGCGATAGCGCAGGCACAGCGGCGCAAAACGCGGGTCACGTTTGCACAGCGCCGCGCAGGCCGCCAGCACTTCAGCCGGACGTCCACGGTCCAGGGCCTGCAGGATCGGTTTGAGCAGAGTCTTGCGCTGCACCAGTTTTTCCAGGCGCTGGGCCAGGCCGATCCGGTTGAAGGGCTTCGTCAGATAGGCGTCCGGCTCATGCTCAAGGGCACTGAGCACAATGGCCTGGCTGCTTTCGGCGGTGACCATGAGGAACACACACTCATGGCTGATCAATTTGTCGAGGATCAGGTCTTCGAGCACCTGCTGGCCGTTTTTCTTGCCGTCGCCCAGGTGGAAGTCCTGAAGAATGAAGTCGTAGCGCTTCTGCCCGCACATGCGCAGGGCCTGTTCGCCACTGTCGGCGGTGTCGACATCGCGCACGCCCAACTCGCGCAGCATCGAGCGGGCCGAACTGCGGAAGTCGGAATAGTCATCGACGATCAGAAAGCTCTTGTTGCTGTAGACCTGCATCCATGAGACCTGACATGGCAAATAAAAAAAGGATGCACAGACCTGTGCAATCCTGGGCTGGCTTCGCGGGACGAACGTTTTCGTCGTACTCGCACAGTATCGGCCGCACAGGGCAATAGCTTGAGCCAGAGCGCTGTCAAAGGCGGATGACAGCCGGGGCAGTGGTACGGCGATTGATGGCGTTGCGCCATCTTCGTTCAACCCCAGTGGATCGTAAAGCGCCGCTGCCCCAGGCAAGGCAGCGGCGCAGGGTGACACTCAACGGGTGAAGATCTGCGCCGTGGTAATGGCCATGTCGCCGCCCGGCAGCTTGATCTTGCCGATGGGCTCCAGGCTGTCGGCGTCGAAAATCGCTACTTCGTTGTAGGTGCCGGCGAGGTAGATCTTGGTGCCGGCCTTGTTGAAGGCAATGCAGTAGTAGCTGTGATCGAGCGTGGCTGATTTGAGCAGCTTTTTCTCCTTGATGTCGTACTTGGCCAGGCGATTGAGCACGCCATACACCAGGTTCGGGTCAGTGGGCGAACGCATGCCGCTGAAGTAGATTTGGGTCAGTGGACCGAAGTCGACGGTTTGCGTCTTGCCGGTGGCAAGGTCGATATTGAAGAAACCATAAAGGTTCTCGGCCGTGGCCGGATCGCGTTTTTCATCCTTGAATTTCGCCGTGGTGTAGAGCAGCGAAAAGTCGTTCCGGTAAGTCTGCTGGTTCCAGATGTAGAGCACATCCGGCGCGCTGTACAACGGCCGTTGCCAGTTGCGGCTGGGGATGATCACCTCGAACTTGCCGGTTTGCACATCCACCTTGTAGATGTCCGCGCCTGCCACGTACAGCGTGCCATCGTTGCCGCTCTGCATGATGGTCAGCTGGCGCGGTGCGGGGAAGCTGCGCACAGGCTTTGCATCGAGCCCGGCATTGCTGGCGTACACGTCCAGGCGCGGCGGCTGCACCTCGTAGCGGTCGTTAAGCATGCGCGTGGGATTGGCGACGGTGTAGATCTCCTTGCCGTCGTGACTGACGGTGAAGGAGAACATCGAACGTGCTTTCTCGCCCGGAAGCTGTGTAATGCTGGCGTGGAACACCTGCTTGCAGCTGTCCAGCTCGACGCCATAGATATCGGCGTAATGGTTGTTCAGCACATAAGCGATACGCCGGTCCGGCGACAGCTGCACGGTGCCCGGGCCAAAGGCGTCGGGCAGTGGGCAGGTCTTGTACAGGCTGTCACTGGCCAGCTCCAGAACGTGCAGGTTGTTCGGGTAGTTGACGGCGACCAGGTACTCCTGCCCAGGGTTCAGGGCCTTGCCGGCATCGGCAAGGACGACACCGGAACTGGCGGCACACAGGGCCAGCGCGGCCACGCCGCGGGTTGCAATCTGAAGCATGCGAATATCCCTCTTGTTGGGCTCGGGGCTCATTTGTCGTCCGGGAATACCGTGCCCAGGTTGCGCCAGTTGTCGTTGGACGCCTGGGCGTCCTTGTTCCAGTCCGGGTAGGTGCTCATCATGTCCGGCACCTGGGCCGGCCACCAGCAAGGGTCGGAGCAGCCATACAGGTCGGCCTCCATCGGCTGGCACAACGACGAGACGCCACCAAAGGCGTCGATTTCCCAGCCCGGGTCGGTGGTCGAGGCGCAACCTGCCACCGAGTTCATCGCCAACACTTCTTCGATGCGGTTCTCGTCGGCAGCCTGTTCGAGCTTGAGTGCTTTATTGTTGATCGGCTTGAGATGCTTCATGTCAGTGAACCTTGCGCGGTGTGATGTAGCGGCTGATGAACGCCGGGTTGACGGCCATGATCCGGCTGTAGACCTCGATACCGAAGTCCACCCAGTCACGCATCAGTTCGCAATAGTGGTAGGTCGGGTGGGCCGGGTCGCCATAGCGGGCATAACTCTCGTGGTAGCAGCCGCCGGAACACAGGTTGCGGATACGGCAGCTGTCGCAGCCGGTGTTGGTACGGTCCAGGCGCTGGGACAGAAAGTCGTTGAGCTCCACCTGCTTGACGCCACTGTGGACGTTGCCGAATGTCGGCAACTGCGAGCCGGTAAAGCGATGGCAAAGGTTCAACTCACCCTTGTGGTCGACCGCCAGCATCTTCAGCCCGGCACCACACGGCAGGGCTTTCTTGTGGCCTTCGTGAATGTCGGTGATCAGCTGGTGCAGGTTGGAAAAGCCGATGTTGCGATGCTCCAGCGCTGCTTCCAGGTAGCGCCGGCCGAGCGCTTTCATGTTGGCGAAGACCTCGATCAGCTCCTCGGCGCTGAGGTTGTAGGTGCTGATATCGCCGCTGGTGACCGGGGCAAAACCGACCTCGGCAAAACCCATTTCATTGAACAGATGGTCCCAGATGGTCTCGACGTCGGTCACCCCACGGGTCAGGGTCACCCGCGCCCCTACCGGACGGCTGTCGTAGCGTGACAGCAGCATGTCGGCCTTGCGCCGCACCACGTCATAGGTGCCCTGCCCGCCAACGGTAATGCGGTTGCGGTCGTGTACGGTCTTGGGCCCGTCGATGCTCACCGACAAGCCGAAGCGGTGGGCATTGAGGTAGTCGACGATCTCTTCGGTAAGCAGGGTGGCGTTGGTGGTCATGACGAACTCCACCCGCTTGCCAAGCTCACCGAAGCGCTGCTCGCAGTAATCGACCATGTACTCGATCAGCTTGCGGTTGCTCAGCGGCTCGCCACCGAAGAACACCACGGTGTAGACCGACTCGTCCGGCGACTCCTTGAGCAGCATCTCCACCGACGCCACGGCAGTCTCGACCTCCATGCGCTTGCCGGCAGAAGGCTTGTCCAGGTCTTCCTTGTAGCAGTAGGTGCAACTGAGGTTGCAGCCGGTGTTGACGTTGAGCACCACGGTATTGAGCGCGGTCCGCTCGACCCGCTTGAGCGCCACCTCGGGGCTCAGGGGCGAGCCGTCGCTGACCAGCTCCAAAGCGATCAGCTCACGCAGGGTTTCATTGACTTGCGTGCCATCGAAGCGCGCGCCCAGGCGCTGCACCAGGTCTTCACTGGAACAGCCCTCGCGGCGCAAGGCATCGATGATCTCCCCGGTCAGGGCATCGCTGGCGAACAGCGAGCTGCTGGGAATGTGGAACAACATACGGGCTGCATCGACCTGCACTTCATGCAGGTTTCGCTCAACCAGATTCAGAATAACGCCCATCGCAACCTCCTCGAATTCTCGCTCATGGCCTGGTCAAACCACCCCCTTACGGGATGGGCGGGTTGTTCCAGCGCTGCACGGTCACGATCATCTGGCCTTCACCGGTGTGGGCCTTGCCGCCATCGTTCACGGCCGCAATGACCTTGAGGTTGCCGGCGTTATTGGTCGACATCTTGCGCGCCGGGTTCGGCCCGGCATCACCCGGGGTGAACACGCCGCTGTCGGCCTGCATGGTGCCGGCGAACTTGACGTCTTCGTCCTCGCGGGCCTGCTCATCGAACGGTGCGACACTCCAGGTGGCCGGGAACAGGCCGATGCGATAAGGCTTGCCGTCGGCGCTTTTGCCCCAGGCTTCGGCATCGAAACGCCCCTGGACCTTGGGTGTGGAGCCGCCGCCATCACCGATGCGCGCCACCGAGAATGCCGGCACCACCTTGACCTCGGCGATGTCCCGATAGACTGCCAGCTCACCGCCATTGAGCTTGCCGACGCTCACCGGCTGCACTCCCAAAGTGGCGTTGCCTGCGACCTTCACCCGGACCTTGATGCGTTGTGGCGTCTGCTCCAGCACCTGCAGCACCTCGACACCCGGCCCGAAGTCCGGCTTACCGGACAGGCCGCTGCCGATCAAGCTGATCTGCGCTTCGCTGCCCGCCTTGAGGTAGCCTGGCTGTACTGCCAGCAGGCGTGGCTGATCTTGCCGAGCGGCGACAAAATCCAGGCCGCGTTCGTCATGGACCTTGTCGAACATCCGGCCTTTCATTTCACCCTTCTTGACGGCAAACACCTGACGCATCGCGACACCGTCCACGGTCACGCTGGCGCGCCATTCATAGCCGCTGTAGAGCACCGCACTGCCCTGTCCCTTGAACGGTGAGCCGTCGGCGTAATGGCCGTCGATGGAGACGGCGAACTGATCATTGGGCTGAGCTTTTACGCTCATCACCCCAGCCAGCTCGCCCTTGCCTGGCAAGTGGCCACTGAAGCTCCAGTCACCGGCCAGGGCCTGGGCCTTGGGCATGGTTTTTTGCCACTCGCGCCAAGCCGGATTGTCCAGCGGATAGCGCGAAGCGAGCAGCGGCACCATCTCCTTGCGGGCCAGGTCAAACCAGTCGCGGTCGCGCGACAGGGCCTGGTATTCCAGCGACGGCCATTGGCCCAGGTGGAAGTTCACCAAGCGCTCCCACTCTTGGGCCGGACGGCGCTGCAGGGCAACCCGCGCGCCGGAGTGACAGCGGCCGCACATCTGCTGGGTCTGATCGTCGAACTGCTCGACCGTGTTCAGCCTTCGCTCCAGGGCATAGCGCACTCCCTCGGTTTCGCTCGGGGCCAGGCCCTGGGTATCGGCCAGGTACTTGACCAGCGTGCGGCGGTCTTCATCGCTGATCTGCAACTGATGCATCGTCTGCATCCGCGCAATACTCATCAACCAGCCTTCGGGCGTCTTGCGCTGATGGCTGATACGGCTCAATGCATTGTCACCTTCGGGCAAATGGCAGCCCTGGCAGGTTTCCTTGAGAATCGCCTGGGCTTCACGCGCCTGGCCTACCTGTGGCTGCAAGGCCAGACCTGCAACCAGGGCCAGCAGGCCACCGGCACTGGCGAACCTGAGTCTTTTGTTCATCAATCACTGACCTCCCACGGGACATTGTTCTTATCGTTATTGGTGTCGCTGTTCTTATTGGTCTTTGGCGCCGGCCGGGAAAGATCAGGCAATGCACGGGCGCCGAAAGCAGCTAGGCAGATCAATACATAATGTGTGCCAACCACTGGAACACGCGATTCCATGGGGTTTGGCGCCGTGCTTGCCAGCCCGAAGCGTTCAATTTCGCGACAGCTGTAACACCCTGAGACTGAAATGCATGGCATTGGGTGTATCACGGGGCAAGCCCGCTCTCACCCTGTAGGAGCGGCGGTGCGACGTCTCGACTTGCCCCGCGAAATGGCCGTCTCACCCCTGTCTCAGACTGAGACACCCCTCACCCCGGTAATTCCCGGCCAGCCTCGCAAAACCGGGCTCCCAAGACATTGGCACAAGCGTTGCGAACACCCCGCATCACTCAACAACAACGAGGTTCGCCATGTCCGCCCCTGCCCCCCTGCACCCAGCCGTCGAAGCCTTCATCCAACGCAGCCCCAGCATGCTCGTCGGCGCCGACTGGGTTGCCGCCAGCGATGGCGCGACCCTAACCCTGCGCAACCCGGCCAACGGCGAAACCCTCTGCCAGGTCCCGGCTGCGACCCCGACCGATGTCGACCGCGCCGTCCAGGCCGCACGCCAGGCCTTCGACGACTCTGCCTGGAGCCGCACCCGCCCCCGCGAGCGCCAGAACCTGCTGTGGCGCCTGGCCGATCTGCTCGAACGCGATGGCGAAATCCTCGCCCAGCTCGAATGCCTGAACAACGGCAAGAGCGCCGCAGTCGCCCGCGCCATGGACGTGCAACTGGCCATAGACTTTTTGCGCTACATGGCCGGCTGGGCCACCAAGGTCGAAGGCAGCACCGTCGAGGTGTCCATGCCGCTGATGCCCCATGACCAGTTCCACGGTTTTGTACGTCGCGAAGCCGTTGGCGTGGTCGGCGCCATCGTCGCCTGGAACTTCCCCTTGTTGCTGGCCTGCTGGAAACTTGGCCCGGCCCTGGCCACCGGCTGCACCGTGGTCCTCAAGCCTGCCGACGAAACCCCGCTCAGCGCCCTGAAACTTGCCGAGCTGGTACTCGAAGCGGGCTACCCCACAGGGGTGTTCAACGTGGTAACCGGCACCGGCCTGGTCGCCGGCGATGCGCTGACCCGCAACCCCCAGGTCGACAAACTGACCTTCACCGGTTCCACCGCCGTGGGCCAGACCATTGGCAAGATCGCCATGGACTCCATGACCCGGGTCACCCTTGAACTGGGTGGCAAATCGCCGACCATCGTCATGGCCGACGCCGACCTCGCCACCGCTGCTGCAGGGGCCGCCAGCGCGATCTTCTTCAATCAGGGCCAAGTGTGCTGTGCAGGCTCGCGGCTGTATGTTCAGCGCAAGCACTTCGACAATGTGGTCGCCGATATCGCCGGCATCGCCAATGCCATGAAACTGGGCAACGGCCTGGACCCCAGCGTCGAGATGGGCCCGCTGATTTCCGCACGCCAGCAAAAGCGCGTGTACGACTACATCGAGCAAGGCCGCAACAGTGGCGCGACCATTGCCTGTGGTGGCGAGCAGTTCGGCCCCGGCTACTTCGTCAAGCCGACGGTGATTGTCGATGTCGACCAACGCCATCCACTGGTGCAGGAAGAGATCTTCGGCCCGGTGTTGGTGGCCATTCCCTTCGACGACGAAGCCGATGCGCTGCGCATGGCCAACGACAGCCCCTACGGGCTGGGGGCGAGCATCTGGTCGAACAACCTGGCAGCGGTTCACCGCATGATTCCGCGCATCCGCTCAGGCTCGGTGTGGGTCAACTGCCACAGTGCCCTGGACCCGGCGCTGCCCTTTGGCGGCTACAAGATGTCGGGGGTCGGACGCGAGATGGGCGCAGCGGCCATCGAGCACTACACCGAGCTCAAGTCGGTATTGATCAAGCTCTGAAGGTCAAGGCCGGTAGCCCTGACTGAGCAGCCAGCGCCGCACCTGCAGCGCTTGCTCGGGCGCCAGGTCTGCCAGCACCTGCTGCGCCGGCTCATGGCGCAGCCGGCTCACCAACGGCGCCAGCTCGATGCCCTGCACGTGCCAGATACCCAGGGGCTGGTCGGGGCTGGTGACCACCTGCGCGCGGTCTACCAGGCCGTCGCGCAACACCGGAGCCCACTGCACCTGAAGGGCGCCGAAGTCCGGGGCGGGGTGCAGGGGCCGGGCATCGGGCCAGGTGCTCCGTGCCTGCCAGAACGGCTGCTCGGTCCAGCGCTGTTCCTGTGCGTAGAAGTCCCGGCCGATACGCGCAAAGCGCCAGAACAGTTGCTCGACGCGCTGCTGATGAAACTGTTGGGCCAGCGCCGTACGCTCGGGCAGGTTGAGCACGGTATTGATCACGGCCGGCGCCTGCAGAGCAGACGACAGCGATTGGAAAATCCCATTGCCCGACAGCGGATCGACCGCCATCGCCGCATCCCCCACCCTGATCCAGCCATCGCCACAGCTGTGCCGCGACAGGATCGCCGTGCTGCTGCGCGCGTGCAGTTGCAGGTCGTGCTCCTGGTCACTGGCAAAAAAGCGCTGCGCCATCTCAGACGCCTGGCGTCGCCCCCGGCAGTAGTCGATCAAACCGGCTTTATCGGGCAACAGGGTGCTGGCCACGTCCAGGGTCATCTGCCAGTAGCAGCGGCCATCGGCCTGGCGAGCCATCCATACCCAGCCATCGGCAAGGCTTTCGACCGCGCTGGCGGCAGGCCCGGGTTGGCCTTGCCAACGATTGAGCAAACTGAGGGTTTCCGGGCCGCGCCAGGCCTTGCCGGGCAACGCACCATCACGTAGGGGCGCCTGCCGGCCACGAGCCTCGATGATAAAGTCCGCGACCAGGTCAGGAGCCCCTTCCAGCGCCACGAAGGAGCGCTGGGCGTCGCGCTGGACCGCCAGCACCCGCGCCTCGATCAGGGCGACGCCTGCGGTGTGCAGGTCATCGCGCAGCCCTTGATCGAAGGTGGGTCGGTCGAGCAAAAACTCATGATTGCGCGCAGCACTGTCGCCGTTCCAGTTCACCTGCCGCAATGAAGGTTCGCTGGCGCATCGCAACGCCTTTTCCAGGCCAGCAGCGCGCAAGCCTTCAAGCACCCGCTGCGACACCCCTTCCAAGGCCGCGAAGCGCCGCCACTCACTGACGATGCACACGTCATGGCCCAGCTTGCGCAAACCCAGCGCCACCGCCGCCCCCGCTGGGCCCGCGCCCAGAATCACGACCTGGCTCATGGCCCGCGCCTGCGTTCGACACCCCGGTAATGGGCGTTTTCCTGAAGCCAAACGAGCACCTCGGCATTGCTTGCCGTCGGCTGCTGCTGCAGGTACGCCGCGAGATGCCCGCTGAGTGCCGCGCAACCAAGGCTGGCGCCGGAAAGTCGCGCATCGGCGCTGCGCACACAGGCAGCAAAACACGCCTGGGGCGAGTCCAGCCATGTCCACTGCCCGGCGTCGCAGCGGGCATCACCGGTCACTGCCAGCACGCCAGGATAGGCGGCCGGATACACCGGCGCCCCCTGGGCCGGGCTTGAGGCACAGACCAGCACCCCGGCCTCGACCGCCGCCTGACACGCCTGGCGCAGTGCCGGGCGGTCTTCGCGCAGCCCCAGGCTGAGATTGATCACGCGCACCTCGCAGCCGAGCAGCCAATCAATCGCCGCCGCCACCTGCAAGGCAGTGGTGACCCCGCGCTGGTCGAATACCTGGGCAACACACAAGCGCGCTTCACCCGCCCGCGAGGTGATCGCCTCGGCCACCGCCGAGCCATGCCCCAGGGCATCCTCGAGCAACTCACCTTGTTGTACGCCAAGGCCTGCCAGCTCAAACCTGCACGCTGATGCAACCTGCCCAGGCGCCAGGCCATGGCCGCTGTCGACCATACCAATGCGCAGCTCAGGCTTCATGGGGCTGCTCCCATCGCTCGCGCAACTTCCCGTCGTGCAACGCCAGGCGCAGGTCGGCATCGGCCAGAGTCGAGGGCCGATGACTGATCAAGATGCGGGTGCGGGTGCTGAACAGCACGTCGATGGCGGCGATGACTTCCCGTTCGGTGCGTTCGTCCACCGCCGAGGTGGCTTCATCGAGCACCAGAATGAGCGGGTCCTGGAGCAGCGCCCGGGCAATGGCAATGCGTTGCTTCTGCCCGCCCGACAACTGCTGGCCCCGCTCGCCCAGCGGACTGTCCAGGCCTTCGGGCAACGATGCGATCAGGCTGTCCAGCTGTGCCAGGCGGGCCACTGCGGTTATCGCTTCGCGCGTGGCGTCGGGCGCGCTGTAGGCCAGGTTGTCGGTCAGGCTGCCGCGAAACAGCACGATATCCTGGCTGACCACCGCCACACGCCGGCGCAGTTCAAACAGATCCAGTTCGCGCAGGTCGACGCCACCGAGCAGGATGCGCCCGGCCTGGGGGTCGTAGAAACGTTGCAGCAAGTCGATCAGGGTCGACTTGCCCACCCCCGAGGCGCCACTCAAGGCCACCTTGCAACCGTGGGGAATGCTCGCCTGTACCTCGCACAACAGCGCCGGGCGCCCCGGATGCGCAAAGCTCACGCCCTGCAACTGCAAGTCCCCCATGGAAGGCATCGGCTGCGACTGCACAGGGCTGGTCACCTCCGGCAACTCACCACGCAGCTCCATGACCCGCCCCAGGCTGACACTCATGCGTTGCATCGCCACATACAGGCCCAGCAGGCTCTGCACTGGCCCCACGGCCATGCCCAGGTAGGTCGAGAACGCGATCAGGGCGCCCAGTTGCCAGGTGCCCTGCACCACCCAATAGCCGCCGACCAGAAAGGCACAGGCGCGTGACAGCGAGGTCAGGGTGCCAGGCACCGCCTGGGTGAAAAACTCGGTGACCTGCACCCGTAGCAACTGGTTCATGTAGCCCTGGCCCAGGCCGTCCAGGCGCCGTGCCTCACGCTGCTGCTGGCCGGCGGACTGGATGAACTTCATCGCCGGCAGCGTCTCGACCAGGAACGACGACACATCCGCCGACTTCTCGCGCAGTTGCCGCACTTCGCGCTCGACCTTGCGGCGCATCCAGCGCAGCCACAGCACATCCAGCGGAATCAGCACCAGCGCCAGTAGCGACAGCTTCCACGACAACGCCAGGAGCATCGCCAGGGCGCACACCAGGCCGATCACACTGGAAACGGCGGAGAACAGCGAGTCGACGGCAAAGCGCTGGATCTCGGCGACATCGCCATCGAGCCGCGACATCAGGTCACCGATGCGGCGCTTGCCATAGAAGGTCGGAGACAGGCCCTGCAGGTGACGGTAGATCTCGTCGCGCAGGGCAAACAGGATACGCCCGGACAGGCGCGTATGCAGGTAGCGGTTCAGGCCCGACAGCAGCGTGCCGAGAATACCGGCCAGCACCATCAGCCCGGCGATCAGCGCCAGGGTCGGAAAGTTGCGCGCCAGCAGGCCGTCATCGATCAGCAGCTTGGTCAACCAGGGCTGCACCAGCACCAGCAAGGTCGCGCACAGTGACAACCCCAGCAGCCCGGCGATGGCCAGGCGCTGCGGGCGGATGAAACCGTACAACCAGCGCAGCGCTGCATCCAGCGCTGGTGGGTCCGGGTGATCGATCAGCCGGGCAAGCAGGCGCTGGATCAAGGCTGCACCTGCTTGAGTTTGCGGTACAGGGTTGCGCGGCTGACACCCAGCGCCTGGGCCGCCGCGCTGACATTGCCGCCATGGCGCTCCATGGCCTGGCGGATCAGCGCCAACTGCGAATCACGCATGCGTCCTCCGCCACTGGGCGGCATGCTGCCGCGCAGCTCGTCAAGCAGGTTATCGGGCAAATGCATCAGGTCCAGCTCCTGCTCGCCGGGTTCGCGCATGGCCAGCAGCAGGCGCAAGGTCATCTCCAGTTGGCGGATGTTGCCCGGCCAGTGATAGGCGGCAAACACGCTGCTCAGCTCGCTTGATACCTGCACGCCCTCACCGCCTAGGCGGTCCAGCAGGCTGCGGATCAAGGCCGGCAGATCTTCGCGCTCGCGCAGGGCTGGCAATTGCACGCTGATGCCGTGGATGCGGTAGTAAAGGTCCTCGCGAAACTGCTGGGACTGGACCTGGGCCTTGAGGTCACGGTGAGTGGCACAGATCAGGGCGATGTCCAGATCCTGCTCCTGGCCGGCGCCCAGCGGCGCTACTTTGCGCTCCTGCAGCACCCGCAACAGACGGGCTTGCAGCGCCAGCGGCATATCGCCGACTTCGTCGAGAAACAGCGTGCCGCCGTGGGCCTGCTGCAGGCGTCCGACCATGCCGCCGCGGCGCGAGCCGGTGAAGGCGCCTTCGCGGTAGCCGAACAGCTCGGACTCGATCAGGCCTTCGGGAATCGCCGCACAGTTCACTGCGACGAAGGGTTTGCTGGCACGGGCGCTGTCTTGATGCAGGGCACGGGCGACGACTTCCTTGCCGCTGCCGGTCTCACCCAGCAACACCACCGGCAGGCCGTTGGCCAAGCCCTGGCGGGCCATGCGCAGGGCGCGCGCATGGCGGCTGTTGCCGGCACCGAGGCGCTCAAGGTCCGGATGCTGAGTGAGCGCCCGCGAGGACTGTAGCGCAGGAACACTGACGCTCAGGGGCCGCTGCGGCACCTGCAGGGTTTTGTAGAAAAAGCCACCTTTGGCGGTCTCGACATGCTCGACCTTGCCCTGCTGCAGGCGCGCCAGCCATTGCTCCAGGCGCATGCCGAGCAGGCCGTCGCAACGTTGGCCGATGAGGTTGTCGCGAGGGCTTGCCAGCAACTGGCAGGCCTGGTTGCTGGCCGCCACGATGCGCCCGTCCATGCCCAGCGCCAGCAGGCCCTGCCACGGTGAATCGAGGTAGTGCCGGCGGCTGTGGAAGGCCAGCACGATCTGTTCGGGGTAGCTGTTGTTGAACAGCTTGCCTTCGATCTGGCTCACCGCCAGGGCCAGCAGCGCAGTACGGTCGTGCAGGCGGCCAAGCGGTCCCTCGCGGGTAAGGTCGAGCACACCGAACAGCTCACCCTGCGGGCAGTGGATCGGTACTGAGGTGCAAGAGTAGTCCGCAAGGCGTTCGAGGAAGTGTTCACCGCAATCGATCTGCACCGTGCGCGCTTCCACCAGCGCGGTGCCCAGCGCATTGGTACCGCGCTCGGCTTCGCTCCAGCAGGTGCCGGGGGCAATGCCCGCCTGGCTGCTGGTGCGCAGGGTGTCTGCCGTGCCTTCGACGGCGAGAATGGTGGCGTCGGCGTTGGCCAGGATGATCAGGCCATCGTCGCCCTGGCGGCCGCGCAGGTAGTCGAGCTCGGCAGTGGCGGCATCGAGCAGCAGCCGGTTGCGGGCCAGCAGCAGGTCGAGGCTGGCCGCAGAAGCGAGGCTGACCTCGTTGCGGCTGTGCACGCCCACTCCATGGTCGAGGCTGCGTCGCCACGACGCATCGATTTCGGCCCGCAGCACCCCTTCGGGTACCTGTCCGTCTACCGAGAGCATTTCCCGGGCCAGGCGCGTGCTGGGCGGCAATGCATTTGTTGTTGTTTTTAGTGTGCTCATCGGCGGCTCCCGCTCGGTGTCCCGATATAAGCAAGTACCACACCAACAATGCGTCGGTGGGCTAGCGGTTGCCTTTCCTTTTACGTCAAGGGTGGGAAAGCTGCAATCACCGCGTATCGCGGCTGTGTGCCTACAACCGATAGGCCGCTGGCACCTGCTGCTCGACAAAGTCGTGCAAGTGCTCAATGAAACGTGCAAGCAACCGCGACGAAGGAACCTGCGCAGGCAGCAGTAACGTGAAATCCATTTCTACTGTGGGCTCAAACGGCAGGAACACTACACCGGCCCCGGCGAACTCCAATGCACTGATGGCATCGATCAGGGCCACGCCTTGCCCATTGGCGACAAAGTTGCACATCGGCAGCGAGAGTTGGGTTTCCACGCGCAAGTCACGGGTCACGCCATGGGCGGCGAAAATGGCATCGATGTATTGGCGCGAGGCGATATTGCTCGGATACGACACAAACGCCTCGCCTTCCAGGTCTTCGGGAACCACCTTCGATTGTTCCTGCAATCGGTGCCCCGCCGGCAGCGCACACAACAGCGGCGAGCGGAACAAACGCTCTCCCCGGGGCCCCAGGTAACTATCGGGTTCGGCGATCATGCCCAGGTCGCAGCGCTGCCCCATCAAGCGGTCGACCACCTCCCGGGAGGCCAGCACTTCAAGCGTGATCTGCACCTGTTCGTGCTCGGCCAGAAATGCACAGATGGCCCGTGGCAGAAAGGAAAGACCCAGGGCTGGCGCACAGGCGATATGCAGCGAGCCGCGCTTGAGGCCCACGATCTCCTTTGCAGTGCGGGCGATACGCTCCACGCCCAGCAACGAGCGCTGCACTTCCTCGAACAACACATGCGCCTCGGCAGTCGGGTGCAAGCGTCCCTTGACCCGATCGAACAAGGTCAGCCCGATGTCCTCCTCCAGCGCTGCAATCAAACGTGTGGCTGCCGGTTGGGAGATGTGCAGCATCTCGGCGGCGCGGGTAACGGTCTGGCCAAGCATCACGGCGCGGAAGGCTTCGAGGTGGCGAAGATTCATGGAAAAAACCATAACCAAAAAACATGAATGACAGAAAACAAAGCATTTTTAAAGCCTGAGCCACCAGCCTAGCATCGGCTCCATATCAATCATAAGCCCATTTTCATTGGTGATTCAGACCACCACGCAGCGGATCTGGGCAGGGCATCACACTATGCAAAGCTCACAAACCATCGTTCTTGGCGCCGGCCTCGTAGGCATGGCCGTGGCCTATGGCCTCGCACGGCAAGGGCATGCGGTGACCGTCCTGGATGAAGGCGACCAGGCCTTTCGTGCCTCGCGTGGCAACTTCGGCCTGTTGTGGGTACAAAGCAAAGGTTTTCGCATGCTTCCCTATGCCCGATGGACCCGTCGTTCAGCAGCGTTATGGCCCGAGTTTGCGCGGATGCTGGCGGTCGATAGCGGCATCGACGTGCAACTTCGCCAGCCTGGTGGTTTTCAGTTGTGCCTTTCCACTGACGAGCTCAAACAGGAGCTGGCACGACTGGAATGGCTGCGTGATGCCCAACAGGGTGACTACCCCTTTGAATGCCTGGAAGGGGCACAGTTGCGTCAGCGCTTGCCTGGCGTTGGCGATGCGGTGGTAGGCGCCTGCTACTCGCCATTGGATGGCCACGTCAATCCGCTCAAGCTACTGCATGCCTTGCATGTGGCCTGCCAGCAATGGGGCGTGAAAGTGAGCAATGGTTGCCGGATCGATGCCATCGGCCAGCACAGCGGCGGTTTCGAGTTGGCCGCCGGCGGCCAGCGCTGGCGCTGCAAGCAGTTGGTGCTGGCGGCAGGCCTGGGCAATCGAACACTGGGGGCGCAACTGGGTCATGAGGTTCCCCTGGGTACAACACGCGGCCAGATACTCGTTAGCGAACGGTTGCAGCCGTTTCTGCATTTTCCCACCAGCACCGTGCGCCAGACCGACGAAGGTACCGTGCAATTGGGCGACTCCGCCGAGTCCGTGGGGCTGAACGACAGCGCCAGCGTGCCGGTAATGGCCGACATCGCCCGGCGCGCCGTGCAGTCGTTTCCATGCCTGGCCCATGTGCGCCTGGTGCGCGCATGGGGCGCCCTGCGGGTACTGACGCCAGATGGCGCGCCCATTTATGAAGCCTTGGGCTGCGCACCTGGCGCCTGGGTGGTGTCCTGCCACAGCGGGGTGACCCTGGCCGCCGCCCACGCCTTGAGCCTGGCACGCCATATAGCGGAGCAGTCACCCACTGCCGAACTGGCACCGTTCTCCTTGCAGCGCTTCGATCAGCAAAGCGAATTCAACTATGCCCACTGAACCGTTGTTCCGGCCTTTGTCTGTGGACATAGCCACCGTACAAATCTGCTTCGATGACCAACCGCTGCAGGTACCGGCCGGGGTATCGCTGGCTGCTGCGCTGCTCGCCAGCGGGGTACGCCAAAGCCGCAGCACACCGATCAGCGGCAGTGCGCGAGCGCCGTTCTGCATGATGGGGGTGTGCTTTGAATGCCTGGTCCAGATCGATGGCGCTCCCAACTGCCAAGCCTGCCTGACGCCGGTACGCCCCGGTATGCAGGTGTATAGCCAACGGGGTGCGCGTCGTGCCGACCCACAGGGAGACGAGCATGGACGCTGAGTGCTACGACCTGGTGATCATCGGCGCAGGCCCCGCCGGCATGGCTGCTGCCATCGAAGCCTGCAGCCATGGCTTGCGCGTGGCCGTGCTGGACGAGCAGGCCAGCCCCGGTGGACAGATCTATCGCAACGTTCTGCACACCGATGCACAGCGTGCCGCCATTCTCGGTCCGGACTACATGGCCGGGCAGGCATTGGTTGACGCCTTTCTGGCCAGCCCCGCCCACTACATCGCCGAAGCAGCCGTGTGGCAGGTGAGCGCCGAAAAAGCCGTGCACTTTCTCAACAAAGGCGAGGCCAAGGTGATACAGGGCCGCGCCCTGCTGTTGGCCACCGGCGCCTATGAGCGCCCCACGCCCATCCCGGGCTGGACGCTACCCGGCGTGATGACCGCAGGTGCCGGGCAGATCTTGCTCAAAAGCGCTGCACTCCTGCCCAATGGCCCCGTGGTGCTGGCCGGCTGCGGCCCGCTGCTGTACCTGCTGGCGGTCCAGTACCTGCAAGCCGGCATCCGTCCAGCGGCCGTGGTCGATACCAGCGGCTACAGCGACCTGCTGCGTGGCGCGGCTCATCTGCCAGGGATCCTGCGGGGATGGCGGGACCTGGGCAAAGGCCTGGGCTTGCTTGGCACGTTACGGCGCCTGCAGATTCCGCACTATCGCGCTGCCCGCGACCTGTACATCGAAGGTGAATCCCAGGCCCGGGCCTTGTGCTTTACCCGTAACGGCCACCTGCACCGCGTACCCGCCACGCTGATATTGCTGCACCAGGGCGTAGTACCCAACACCCAGATCAGTAGCGCCCTGAGACTGGACCACGACTGGGACAAAGCCCAGCACTGCTGGACAGCCCGGCGTAACCGCTGGGGCGAAACCAGCCTGGCAGGTGTGTTCATCGCCGGCGACGGGAGCCGCATCGGCGGTGCGTTGGCGGCCCAGCAACAAGGTCGTCTGGCCGCCCTGGCCATCGCCCGCCAGACAGACTCGATCGAACCCCAGCAGTGGACAGAACGTGAACGCGATTGCCGCAAGCGTCTGGCCCGGCATCTGGCCCTTCGTCCGCTGCTCGACAGCCTGTACCCACCAAGCCCGCAATGCCGGGCGCCCAACGACGACGTGATCATCTGCCGCTGCGAAGAGGTACGCGCCAAAGACATCCGCGCCATGGTCGCCCTGGGCTGTCTTGGGCCCAACCAGACCAAGGCGTTCAGCCGCTGCGGCATGGGCCCTTGCCAAGGCCGGATGTGCGGTTTGAGCGTCACCGAACTGATCGCCAGCGAACGCCGGGTAACGCCGGAACACGTGGGTTACTACCGTATCCGCCCGCCGCTCAAGCCCATCACGCTGGCGCAATTGGCCAGTGAAACACCACATACCCATCGCCTGGAGGCACCATGAGTACCCTTGAACATTTCGACAGCAACCCACGCCTGAGCCGAGTGGTGGTGCACAACGACCTGGCCTGGCTCAGTGGCATCGTCGCGGCCGATTGCAGCCAGTGCATCGAAGGCCAAACCCGCCAGATCCTGCAACGCCTCGATCAGTTGCTCGCCGATGTCGGCAGCAGCCGTGAGCGCCTGCTCAGCGTGCAACTGTGGATGAGCGACATGAAAGCCGACTTCGCCACGATGAATACGGTATGGACCGACTGGCTGAACGGTGCTGCGGCCCCCGCCCGCGCCACGGCCCAGGTAGTGTTCGACGACCCCGCCATTCGTCTGGAACTGATCGCCACCGCCGCATGCCAGGCCTGAACGGCTACTCCTTTACCTGATGCTGGAGCTGATCATGAAAACAACAACACTGCTCACCCGTCTGGCCCTCTCCACCCTGCTGGGGCTATCGCTCGCAGCCCATGCCGAGCAAGAAAGCCTGCGCCTGGGTATCGAGGCGTCTTATCCGCCGTTTGCCTACAAGTCTCAGAACAATGAACTACAAGGTTTTGACTACGACATCGGCGAGGCGTTGTGTGCGCAAATGAAGGTCAGTTGCCAGTGGAAGGAAATCGAATTCGACGGCCTGATCCCGTCGCTCAAAGTACGCAAGATCGATGCGGCGATCTCCTCGGTCTCGATCACCGATGAGCGCAAGCGCTCGGTGGACTTCACCCACAGCTATTACCGCATCCCGGCCAAACTGGTAACGCGTCAGGGCAACGGTATCGAGCAAATCCCGCAACAACTGAACGGCAAACGGGTAGGCGTACAACGCGGGACCAACTTCGATCGTTATGCCACTGAGCAATTTGCCCCGTTGGGTGCCGAAATCGTGCGCTATGGCACCCAGAACGAAGTATTCCTCGACTTGCTGGCCGGGCGGCTGGATGCCTCGCTTGCAGGCATGGTGGCCATTGAAGAAGGGCTGTTCAAACAGGCCGAGGGCGCGGCGTTCCATTTTGTCGGCCCCGACTACAGCGAAGAGCGTTACTTCGGCTACGGTGCCGGCATGGCCGTGCGCAAGAACGACCCCTTGGGGCAACGCCTGAACGATGCCCTGGCGGCGATCAAGGCCAATGGCACGTATGACAGCATCCGCAAGAAGTACTTCAGTATCGATATTTCAGGCAATTGAGCCTCGCAGGCTGCGCATTCACTGCGCAGCCCGGCAGGTCAGCTCCTGGCCATACCACTTCACCTTGGCTTCGCCCTGGTGCTCCCAGAACTCGACGCCTTCACGGGCATACTTGCTGCCGCTGGCCGCGCGCTGGGCAATGGCGATGGTCTGGTCGTCTCCGTAGGTCAGTACGGCGGCCTGCGGATCGAGCTGGTTGTAGAACACGGCGGTAAAGGGCTTGTCGTTGTCATCGCACTCGAACTCGACCGCCGCCGGTACCTGCACCGATCCGGACTTGATCTGCAACTCGACCAGCCGCGTCTGGTACTGCTCGCGCACACAGGCTTCGGCATCGGTGGCTTTCCAGCATTCGTCACGGCCCTTGATCCAGCCGCGCTGGGTGGCCTTGAGCAGCTTTTGCGAATCACTGTCGGCCTGACCCAGGGCTTTTTTGAAGACGACTGCCAGGTCGCGGTCCAGCTTGCTCAGTTCCGGGCTCTGGCACACCTTCAGTTCCATGCCCTGGGCCTTGTCGCAGGAGAACGAAGGTCCGTCCGCCGCCAAGGCCGCCGCGGCCGACAACAAACCGATCAACAGCACCGAGGTGCGTGTGGCAAACATGGGCAAAGCCTCCATCAGGGAAATATCTGCCAGAGAGTACAGCAGATATCCACAGGGCAGGTGCCGGTTAGCCGTCAGCTCAACAGGCCCAAGGCCTTGGCACGGGCCACGGCCTGGGTGCGCCGTTCGACCCCCAGCTTGCTGTTGATATGGCTGGCGTGGGTTTTGACGGTGTGCAGCGAGATGAACAGGCGCTCGCTGATTTCCTGGTTCGAGCAACCCTGGGCGATAAGTTCCAGCACCGCCGTTTCCCGGGCGCTCAAGGCCTCGCAGGTGGCAGTCGTGGCGGTTTCCGCGGCCTGCAGGGCCGGCAGCAAGGCGAGCAAGCCGGCCTGCGCCGCACTGGCAGGTTGCGCCAACAGTTGCTCGCGCAGCCACAGCGGGTGTTCGTGCAGCAAGCGCTGGAAGGGTTGCAGGACGCCGCCACGTGCCGCGTCGAGGCTCAATACCAGCAGGTCGCGGGCCTGGTCTTCGCTGTTGTTTGCCAGCAGCAGCCCGATCCACTGGCACAAGGCGGTGACGCACAGCAACTGTCCGCCACTGGCCTGACCGCGTTCCACCAGCGCCTGCAAACGTCGCCCGGATGGCTCCAGACGCCCCTGAGTGCGCTCAAGCAGGGCTTGCTGCAGTTCGATGTGCAAGGGCAGCAACGGATGGAACTCCGGCGCCGAAGCCGCTTGCTGGCCGCCGTAGGTCTGGCCCAGGCGCAGCAGCCAGGACTCGGCGAGGTCGGTACGGCCCTGGGCCAGCCAGAGCTCACATTTGACCAGGGTAATCATCGCCAGATAGAACACTGGCGGCACATCCCAGATGTGCATCAGCCGCTCGGCCTCGGCCAGTTCGGCGAACGCTTCGGCAAAGCGCCCTTCACGCCCGTCCAGCGAGGCGATCACGCAGTGGCCGATCAGCACACTGATGTCGCGGCAGGCCCGCGCCTCGACCAGGCCGGCGCGCAGGCGGTTGCGCCCGGCCTCCGGTTGCAGGCGGGCGGCCAGCAGGTAGCCCTCGTACAAGGTCAGTCGCGCCCGCACCGCATATAGGCGTTGCGCCGACAGCCCCTGCAAGCGCTGCAGGCCCTGGCGCACTTCATCCTGGGCGCGCACTACCTCGCCACGGGCGTGCAGCACCCGCGCCCGGTCGTAATGGGCCAGGGCCTCGAACAGCGGGTTGCCAACGCGCTGTGCCAGCTCCAGCGCCTCGCGGTTCCAGCCCCTGGCACGCCAGAAATCACCATCGGCAATGGCCAGGTTGGACAGCGTCGACAGGCACACCAGTCGCTGGCCATAACGCTTTTGCGGCAGGCTGTGCAGCGCTTCGCTGCAATAGGCCAGGGTGGCCTCGCGATCGCCGCGCCCACGGGCAATCACGCCACTGAGCGCCAGCCACTGCGCCAGCATGGATTTTTGTGCCGTCGCCGACGGCGCCGGCAGGAACCGGCTCAGATGGCTGGCCAGCTCTTCGGCAGCATCCAGTTGCCCGGCCAGGCCCAGGGCCCAGCTGTACAGGACGATCAGGCGCGGTGTGCTGATCAGCAGGCTGTCGGGCAGGTCCATCTTCCAGCGCAGCAGCATGCCCACGTTCTGCTCGGCCAGCAGTTGCTCCTCGGACAGGTTCTGCACCAGGTTGGCGGCAACATCCAAGTGCCCCGCCCGCAGGGCCTGCTCTACTGCTTCATCGAGCAAACCCTGGCCATGGAACCAGCGGCAGGCGCGCAGGTGCAGGCTCGACAACGGCAGGCTGGTCTGGCGACTGCGCAGCAGATCGGAAAACAGGTGGTGATAGCGGAACCAGCGCCCATGCTCGTCCAGCGGCACCAGGAACACTTGGTGCGCTTGCAGGTAACGAATGATCTCGGCGCTGTCATGGCTTTCGCGCAGGGCATCACACAGCTCGCTGCAGAAGCGCTCCTGGCAGGCGGTGTCGTTCAGAAAGCCCTGGACTTCGGGTGGCAGGATGTCGATCACCTCTTCGAGCAGGTAGTCGCGAATCAGTCCTTCACCGCCATGCAGTGCCTGGGGCAATGCGCTGTCGGCCCCCGATTCGCTGGTCGCCAGTTGCCAGAAGCGCAAGCCGGCCACCCAGCCATCGCTGCGCTGGATCAGGTTGTCCAGCGCCTGGCCGCGCAGGGCCGTGGGTTGTTGACCGAGCACCGCCAACGACTCGTCCGGGGTCAGGCGCAGGTCTTGTTCGTTGAGCTCCAGCAGTTGGCGCGACAGGCGCAAGCGGGCCAGGTGCCAGTCCGGGCGCTGGCGGCTGGTGACCAGCAACACCAGGCCCGGCGGCAGGTGATTGAGAAAAAACTGCAGGCAGCGATCAAGCACCGGGCCCTGGGCCAGGTGATAGTCGTCCAGTACCAACAGCAAGGGATTGTGCGGTTGCAGGTGGCGGGCCAGTTCGTCGAGCAGGCCGTCGAGCCACTCCTCGAAGGCGAAGGGTTGGTGGCGCTGGCGCATCTTGAGCAGGCCCAGGGCCTGATTGCCCACCGCCGGGCAATACTGCTGAAGGCCTTCGAGCAACCGTTCGAGGAAACGCCCCGGATCGCTGTCCCGCCGGCTCAGGCCCAGCCACAGGCTGCTCCAGTGGTTGGGCAGGCCCTGGCAGAACTCCACCGCCAGCGAGCTCTTGCCGAAACCGGCCGGCGCATTGACCAGCAACAGCCGCCCGCCCAGCCCGGACTGCAGACGCTGGCACAATCGCGCCCGCGGCACATGCCCGTCAGGCAGTGGCGGGCGATAGAAACGCCCTTCCAGGGCACTCATGGCCTGGCTGGAGAACCCTTGCGTACGGGACAGATCAGTCATCGCCGGCTCGTTTTAGTTAGGGAATCTTCGGCAGTACGGGTCAGGGCAGACTAGCGGTTATAACGACGCATTTGAAGATGATTGCCCCTCATTGCAGAAAAAAGACTACATCAACGAACGACATTGTTTATTTCAGCATGTGACACAAACAGAAACGCCCCGGCAAGCCGGGGCGTTCTGGGAGATCACACGGAGGTTTGAAGCTTAGCGCACACCTTCCTGGCGAAGCGCTGCGGGCTGGAAGTCACTGAGGGTGGCCGTGAAACCGAAGTCATACGCCCGTTTTTCCTCGTTCTTCATGCCCAGTGCCAAGTAGCGACCCGACTGCAGGTCGTAGATGGCTTCCAGGGTGTACCACGGCACCTGGACGTTGTAATAGTCCTGGGAGTGGGCCTCGGAAACGCGCCACAGTTGGTTGCGACCGTCATACTGGTCGATCACTGCAGCCTGCCAGGTGTCTTCGTCGATGTAGAAGTCACGCTTGGCGTAGATATGACGCTGGCCTGGCTTGAGGGTTGCTACCACGTGCCAGACACGGCGCAGCTCGTAGCGGCTCAGGTCCTGGTTGATGTGACCGGGCTTGATGATGTCCGCATACTTGAGCTTTGGATCGTCGAGCTTGTAGCTGTTGGAGGCGATGTACATCTCCTTCTTGCCTTCCAGTTTCCAGTCGTAACGGTCTGGCGCGCCGTTGAACATGTCCAGGTTGTCGGAGGTACGCAGGCCGTCGGCCGCGGTACCCGGACCATCGTAGGACACTTGCGGGGCCTGGCGTACACGACGCTGGCCGGCGTTGTAGACCCACGCCTTGCGCGGTTCCTTGACCTGGTCGAGGGTCTCGTGGACCAGCAGTACGGTACCGGCCAGGCGCGCTGGCGCCGTCACCTTCTGCTTGAAGTAGAACAGCACGTTGCCAGGGTTGGCCGGGTCGTAGCCCTTGATGCGGTCACGGAAGACGAACTGGTCCTGGAAGTACACCAGGCTGAACGAGCCGTTCTGCTGTGGCGTGGCCTGGGTCACCAGGCGGGTCACGCTGCCGCCGCGGTAACGGGTGATGTGGTTCCAGATCACCTCGACACCGTCCTTGGGAATCGGGAACGGCACGGCAGTGTCGAAGTTCTCCAGGCCGTTGCCACCGGCTACCAGCTTGGTGGTGGTGGCGTTCTTCTTGATCGCGGCGAACACTTCATCCGGCACTGTGGAGCCACGATGGGTCGGGTACACCGGGATCTTGTAGGTGTCCGGGTAGCGCTTGAACATCGCGACCTGGCCAGGGGACAGTTTGTCCTTGTACTGGTCGACGTTCTGCGCCGTGATGGTGTACAGCGGCTTCTCGTTGGCATAGGGGTCAGCCAGGAAGCCCTTGGCATCGACCGCGCCCGCCGTCTTGCCCAGCGGCTTCCAGGCGCTGATCGAACCATCGGCGTTACCGGCCTTTTCAGCACCCATCGGGGTCAGCGTGCTACCCAGCTTGGCCGCCTCGTCGGCGGACACCGCCGCCATGACGCTGGTGGCCAGCAGCGACAAACCCAATACACCGGCTTGCAGCAGATTCTTGGTCATTTTCATATTCATGCTCGTCCTGAATCCGTGTTCTTAGAAGTTCACGCCGAAGCTGAGGGCGATGAAATCGCGATCATCCACAGTGGTGTACTTACCGTCGAAGAAGTTGGTGTACGACAGGCTGGTGGTGTAGGTGTTCTGGTACTCGGCGTCCAGGCCCAGGCTGATTGCCTTGCGCCCTTCCTCGAAGTTGCCGCCAGGGCCCGGGGAGTAGCCGGAAACGTCGTGGGACCAGGCCACGTTGGGCTTGAGGTTGACCCCGGCGAAGACGTCCGGGTAGTCCCAGATCGCCCGGGCACGGTAGCCCCAGGAAGTGCTGGTGGTGTAGCCGTCGTTCTCGCACTTGCGGCTGAGGTTGGCGGTCGAGGCGCCTGGGCCGGCACCGGCGATGGTGCTGGTGTTGAGCGCAACGCAGGTGTCCTGGCCGCCAGTGGCCGGCAACGGACCTGGACCGTAGACCGGGTCACGGCCATAACGGACTTCATGGGCGTTCTCCAGGCCGCCGACATGGGTCACGCCCACTTCACCTACCAGGGTCAGACGGCTGGCGCCCATGACCTGGTCGAAGAAGTGCGTCAGGGTGGTCTGGAACTGGGTCACTTCCTTGCGGCGGTAGCCGTTCAGGTCCTGGCCCGGTACACCGTTGAGCAGGGAGGCGTTGGCCACCGCACCGCCAATCGGACGCACACCGGCGAACAGGATGTCGGTGGTGTTGAGCTGTACCGGCGCGTTCGGACGGTAGCTGATTTCACCGCTCCACGCCGTGCCGGTAGGTAAGGTGGTGGAGAAACTCAGGCCGTACAGGCGAATGTCTTCAGGGTATTCGACGAAGTACTCGGAGTTGCCTGCCACGATCAACGGAGCCAGTGGGCGCAACTGCGCAGGCAGGCTGGCGAGGCTTGCGTACACCGACGGGTCGGCGCCGTGGGCACTGAAGATCGGCGCGCGGCTGTGATAGTTCATGAAGTAGGCGCCGAACTCGGTATCCAGCGGTTCGAACATATAGCGCAGGGCCACGCCGAACTGGCCGCTGTCACGGGCATCACGGTCAGCGCCGCGGCGCACCATCACGCCTTCTTCGTTGATGTTCACGCCACGGCTGGCGAGGAACTGCTGGGCCGCTGCCGGCACGGTGCGGCTGCTGTTGAGCACGCGCAGGTTGTCGGTACAGCCGTCGGCGATGATGTCCGGCTGGGAGAAGAAGGTGCCGCAGTTGTCGACGACCGTCTGGTCCCATTCGATCTGGTAGAAGGCTTCGGCCGAGAGCGTGTCGGTCAGGCTCTGGGAAACATAGAACATGTTGACCGGGATCAGGCCTTCCTTGACCTCGGCGCCGGGACGTCGAAAGGCGGCCACGTCGACCGGGTTGATCGAGTTGATACCGTTCTGGATAAAGGTACTTTCACCCCAGCTGACCACCTGCTTGCCCAGGCGCACCGAGCCTGGCTGATCGGCGATCGAGTAGTTGTGGTAGACGAAGGCGTCGAGGATCTGGCCGCCGGAGGACTGGGCGCCCTCTTTGCGGTTGTCGTCGCTGATGTCCTTGAACTCGCGGTGTTCATCCTTGAGCTCGAAGTCGTACCAGTACTTGCCCCGGACAAACACACCGGTATCACCGTACTTGAGCTCCAGGTCGTGGATGCCCTTGAAGATCTTCGAGAAGGTTTCACCGCGCTTGAAGTTCAGGTGGCCATCGTCGGAGGTCTGGGACAGGCCCTTGCCGCCGTTGTTGACGCCGATCAGGTTCTCGTTCGGCTTGGCGGTCGACCAGCTGGCGCCCACGGATAGCGACGAGTCGAATTGACCTTCGATTTCACCGATGTTGAAGCTGACGCCGAATGCAGGACCGGCGAGCGTAGAAGCGAGGCTGACGGCCAGTGGCAGTTTTGCCCGGCGCCAGAACAGATTTACTGATGTCATCGACGCTACTCCATGTACTTTTATTTTTATGGCAGTGAGTCCTTTGCAGAAACGACCCGTTCGACCTGGTGTGAGCTCACCGAATGGCCGCGCGAGTGGCTTTGGCACATGCATGTGCACCCCCCGTTCCTGAAAATCCCCTGACCCGACTATAGCCAGCAGGTACTGGCGCTTGATCCCTCTAAAGTGTGATTTGCATGCTTGCCCCTTCGATGCGGTCGCTATGCCCCACCGCGGCACAACCTCGGGAAGGATGGCTGAAAAATCTCGTTTGACAAGGCCGTCATGTGTCTAGCCTGCGGGTCACGCCCTATCGGGCGTGACCCGCTTGCATTCAGAGGGTGGACAGAAATGTACTGTTACTTGCCTGCCACTGGGTGATGTCCAGGCGGATACGCTTCTTGTCGAGCTTGCCGACACTGGTCTTGGGAATTTCGGTAACAAGGGCAATCTGGCTGGGAATCGCCCACTTGTTGATATGTCCCAGCTCCACGAACGGCTTGAGGTGTTCCTTGAGCAGCTTGGCGTCGACGCTCTGGCCTTCGTGTACCACCAACAGGGCAAACGGGCGTTCGCCCCACTGCGGATCGGCCACGCCGACCACGGCCACTTCGCGAATGGCGGGGTGTCGGCTGATCAGGTCTTCAAGCTCAAGGGACGAGATCCACTCGCCACCGGTCTTGATCACATCCTTGATGCGGTCGCGGATATCGATCACACCCATGCTGTCGAGGGTGGCCACATCGCCTGTGTGCAACCAGCCGCCTTCCCACAGTTCGCGACCTTTTTCCGCTTCGCGGAAGTAGCCCATGGTCAGCCAGGGCGCACGCAGCACCAGCTCGCCCTGGGTTTCACCATCGGCCGGGAGGAAGTTGCCTTCGCCATCGACAATCGCCGCCTCCACCATCGGTACCGGTACCCCGGCCTTGATCCGGTAGGTAATGCATTCGTCTTCGCTGCCCGCCAACAGTTCGTCGTTGAGGTGGGCGGCAGACACCAAGGGGCACGTCTCCGACATGCCGTAGGCCGCGGTCAGCTGGATGCCTCGGGCCTTGGCGGCCTCATACAGGGCGCGGTTGAGCGAACTGCCGCCAATGATGATCTTCCAGCCGCCGAAATCCTGGCCCTGCGCACCCTTGGCATTGAGCAGCATCTGCAGGATGGTCGGCACGCAGTGGGAAAAGGTGACCTTCTCGTTGCGCCACAGCTCGCACATCATTTCCGGCTCGTAGCGCCCCGGATACACCTGCTTGATCCCGAGCATGGTCGCCACATAGGGAATGCCCCAGGCGTGAACATGGAACATCGGGGTGATGGGCATGTACACATCATCGCTGCCCAGCAGGCGCACGCTGTCGATACTGCCGGTGACAGCGGCGGCGGCCAGGGTGTGCAGCACCAGTTGGCGGTGAGTGAAGTACACCCCCTTGGGGTTACCGGTGGTGCCGGTGGTGTAGAAGGTGGTGGCCACCGAGTTCTCGTCGAAATCCGGGAAGTCGTAGACCGGGCTAGCCGCTGCCAGCAACTGCTCGTACTCCCCCACCAGGTTCGGCAGGTCGGCAGTCTTGGCATCGCCATCGGTCAGCAGAAGGGTTTTCTCCACCGTGGTCAGCTGCCCGGCAATCGCCTGGTAGAGGCCGACGAAGTCGCTGTTGACCAGCACGAAGCGGTCGTCGGCGTGATTCATGGTGTAGAGGATCTGCTCGGGTGACAGGCGCACGTTGATGGTGTGAACCACCGCGCCAATCATCGGGATGGCAAACATGCACTCCAGGTAACGATGGCTGTCCCAGTCCATCACCGCCACGGTGTCACCGCCCTTGACCCCGGCCTCGGTGAGTACGTTGGCCAGACGGGCGATGCGCTCGTTGAGGGTCAGGTAGTTGTAGCGCAACCGGTCGCGGTAGACGATTTCGCGGGTTTTCTCGTAGCGGCTGCCGGACAGCAACAAACGCTTGATCAGCAGCGGATACTGATAGGCGCCCTCGGCGGGAGGAATGACACGAGTCTGCAACATAAGAGTCCCTTTTCTAGAGTGCACAAGCGGGGCAAGACATAACCCACTCTAGAACGCCGCAACGCCGGCCAAATCAGCCAAAGGAATGATTTGACCGGCAAAGGGTTAGCGGCAAATCGCTATCAGTGCATCTCGGTCAAGGCGATTTTCACACCCAGGGCAATCAGCACCGCGCCCATGGTGCGGTCGAACCAGTGCCCCATGCGGGCAAAGCCGGCACGCACGCGCTGCTGGCTGAACAGCATGGCCACCAGGCAGAACCACAGGCCGGTGGCTGCAGCCAGGTACACGCCGTAACCGGCCTGAATGGCCAGCGGGGTGTGCGGATTGATCACCACGGTGAACAGCGACAGGAAGAACAGCGTGGCCTTGGGGTTCAGGCCGTTGGTCATGAAGCCGGCGACAAAGGCGGCGCGCGGTGTGCGTTCGACGGTCGAGGCCTGGATCGCCTCGCTGCCCGGTGCGGCTGGGCCCGCACGCAGCGCCTTGAAGCCGATGTACAGCAGGTAGGCGGCAGCCAGCCACTTGAGTGCGTTGAACAGCACGATCGACTGCGACACGATCAGGCCGATACCCAGCAGCGAGTAACCCACATGCAGGAAAATCGCCATGCCCACGCCAAAGGCCGTCCAGGTGCCGGCGCGACGGCCGTGGGTCACGCTCTCGCGTACCACCACGGCAAAATCGGGACCGGGGCTGGCCACGGCCAGCAGGTGAATCAAGGCAACAGTGAGAAATTCAGCCCAATACATGGGGGCTCCTTGCGCTGAGGGATGAAAAAGAAAAGTACATTACGCCTTGGACACACAAAGTAACAACCTGTGCAGGAGCAACGGTCTTGAACCACGACCGCTACGCGGTCGATCGAAGGCTGTCGCCAGCGGCTACCCCGGTTTGCCTTGCCACCTGTAGCCGCTGCCGAGGAACGAGGCTGCGATCGACGGCGCAGCGCTCGCCACTCAGGTCGCTTGACTCTCCCCTCGGGGGCAACCCCTGGCCTCATCGCTTTTCAGGATGCTCCCACCTTCGATGAGCAAACGTGTACGGGTCATTCTCGGCCATCCTTCACGCCAAAGCTTTTGCGCCGCCTTGAGCACTGCCTATGCCACCAATGCCCGCACCGGATGCCGGGGCTGCAACAAATGCGCCGTACCGCCCTGGGCTTCTGTGGAATCAGGCCGCAAAAGACGTTAACGTTCGGCCCGATCATCCGCCTCGAACAGACCCGCTACGACTGCATCACCTATCCCACCTGAGCCCCTCGTCAATCATTGGAGCCGCCCATGTCCGCCCCTCGCCGCGCCGTATTCCTCGACCACCTTTCCCTGGACCTTGGCGACCTGAGCCTGGCGCGCCTGCGCAGTTGCTTCGACGAGCTGCAGCTGTTCCCGGCCACCCCGCCCGATCACGTTGCCGAGCGCTTGCAAGGTGCAACCGTGGCCATCAGCAACAAGGTGATGATCAATGCCGCCACCCTGGCCGCCTGCCCTGATCTCAAGCTGATTCTGGTAGCCGCCACCGGTACCAACAATGTCGACCTGCAGGCCGCCCGCGCCCAGGGCGTCATGGTCAGCAATTGTCAGGGCTATGGCACCCCGTCGGTCGCCCAGCACACCCTGGCCCTGCTGCTGGCCCTGGCCACGCGCCTGCCGGACTATCAAAAAGCCGTGGCGGCAGGTCAATGGGGCCAGGCCAAGCAGTTCTGCCTGCTGGACTTCCCTATCGTCGAACTGGAAGGCAAGACCCTCGGCCTGCTCGGTCATGGCGAACTGGGTGGCGCAGTAGCGCGCCTGGCCGAGGCCTTCGGCATGCGTGTGCTGCTCGGCCAACTGCCAGGGCGCCCGCCACGGGAAGACCGCCTGGCGCTGGATGAGCTGCTGCCACAAATCGATGCCCTGACCCTGCACTGCCCTCTCAATGAACACACCCGCAACCTCATCGGCGCCCGCGAACTGGCGTTGCTCAAGCCGGGCGCCTTTGTCATCAACACGGCGCGCGGCGGCCTGATCGACGAACAGGCACTGGCCGACACGTTGCGCGCCGGGCACCTCGGCGGCGCGGCCACCGATGTGCTGACGGTCGAGCCACCGGTCGATGGCAACCCGCTGTTGGCGCATGACATCCCCCGCCTGATCGTCACGCCGCACAGCGCCTGGGGCGCGGTGGAGTCGCGCCAGCGCATCGTCGAGCAACTGAGCGAGAACGCCGAGGCCTTTTTTGCCGGCAACCCGCGCCGACAGGTCGGCTAAGCCAGCGCCAGCTCTGGTAAACTGCGCCACTTTTTCAGGAGCCGCCGTCCATGGACCCGCGCAGTGAAGTGTTGCTTCGTCAGGCCGAACTTTTCCAGGGCTCGCTGCTGCTGGCTGGCCTGCCCGCCGACGATCTGCTCGGCAAGCTGCCGGCCGCCGGTGGCTGGTGCTGGCATGCCGGGGATCAGGCTGCGCTCGATGCCCGCTTCGGCGGTCGTAGCCACTTTGGCGTAGAAGCACCGGCCCATGGCTTCGACGCCGCCGTGCTGTTTCTGCCCAAGTCCCGCGACCTGGCCAACTACCTGCTCAATGCCCTCGCCTCGCGCCTGGCCGGGCGCGAACTGTACCTGGTCGGCGAAAAACGCGGGGGGATCGAAGGCGCAGCCAAGCAACTGCACGCCTTCGGCAAGCCGCGCAAGCTCGACAGCGCCCGTCATTGCCAACTGTGGCAGGTCACGGTCGAACACGCCCCTGAGGCCAGGCCACTGGAAAGCCTGGCTGAGTACTTCCAGTTGCCGCTGGTCGATGGTGCATTGCAGATCGTCACCCTGCCGGGTGTGTTCAGCCACGGCCGCCTGGACCGGGGCACCGCGCTGCTGCTGGAGCACCTGGACCACCTGCCGGTCGGCAAGGTGCTCGATTTCGGCTGTGGCGCAGGTGTGCTCGGCGCTACCCTCAAGCGCCGCTACCCGCAAAGCCAGGTGACGATGCTGGATGTCGACGCCTTTGCCGTGGCCAGCAGTCGCCTGACCCTGGCGGCCAATGGCCTGGACGCCGAGGTGATCTGCGGTGATGGCATCGACGCAGCCCCCCGTGGCCTGGATGTGATCCTGAGCAATCCACCGTTCCATACCGGTGTTCATACCAATTACCAGGCATCGGAAACCCTGCTGAAAAAATCAGCCGATCATCTGCAAAAAGGTGGCGAACTTCGCCTTGTTGCCAATAGCTTCCTGCGCTACCAGCCGCTGATCGAAGGCGCGCTTGGCAACTGCCAGGTACGTGCCGAAGGGCAAGGCTTCAAGATCTACCAGGCAACACGGGGATAAAAACAGCGCTTGCCGAAACGGATTTGCCTAGGCAGAATCCGCTCCGTCCTAGGGGAGTAGTCTCCCGCGAGCGCCCTGCTCGCCCGGTACGCGTCAACATACTTGGTCCACAGACCATGGCGCGTACGACCCACGGTCCGCACAGACGGACCCAGGGTTTGACAAGACCTATGACACGCACACCTTACCCGGGGCGGGAAGGCTGTACGTGTCATAGCCGTGTCGACCCGCCCCCGTAGGAATCCTGATGCTGGAATCATTGCTCGTACCGACCGCGATCGTGGCCCTCGCCGAAATTGGCGACAAGACCCAACTGCTCGCGCTCATCCTCGCCGCCCGCTTTCGCAAGCCCTGGCCGATCATCGCCGGTATCATCGCCGCCACCCTGGCCAACCATGCCGCAGCGGGTGCCGTTGGCGCCTGGGTCAGCACCTTCTTCTCCGCCGCCACCCTGCACTGGATCCTTGCTGCCAGCTTTGCTGCCACTGCGCTGTGGACATTGATTCCCGACAAAATGGACGATGACGAAGCCAGCACGGCCCGTCGCTTCGGTCCGTTCCTGACAACCCTGATTGCGTTCTTCATCGCTGAAATCGGTGACAAGACCCAGGTAGCCACGGTCATGCTGGCAGCCCAGTATCCGCACCTGATCATGGTCATTATCGGAACCACCCTGGGCATGCTGATTGCCAACGTACCGGTGGTATTGGCGGGCAACTTCGCCGCCGAGAAACTGCCGCTGACCCTGATCCGTCGCCTGGCGTCGGCCGCCTTCTTCGTACTGGCGGGCGTGGCGGTGTATTCGGCGATGCAGGTCAGTGGCTGGTTTGGGTAATTGATCGCGGGACAACCCCGCTCCCACTGTTTTTTGGGAGCGGGGTTGCCCCGCGATGCTTTCAGTTACTTCTTTGCCTGCTCATACAACGGCATCACTTTAGGAATCGCCGCCCGCAGCGAAGTCTGGCGGCTGTCAGAGGCCGGGTGAGTGCTCATGAACTCAGGCTGCGAGCCACCGGAAGCGGCGGCCATCTTGTCCCACAGGGTGATGGCAGCATTCGGGTTGTAGCCAGCACGGGCCGCCAGTTCCAGGCCGATCAGGTCGGCTTCGTTCTCGTTGGCGCGACTGTTGGGCAGGGTCATGCTGTACTGCACCACGGTGTCGGCAAGCGCCAGGCTGTCCTGGCCCAGGCCCAGCAAGGCCCCGGCGCCGGAGCGCGCCATCTGGATGCCGTAGGCCTTGGACATGGCTTCACGGCCATGTTCACGCAAGGCGTGGGCGATTTCATGGCCCATGACCGCGGCGATCTCGTCATCGGTCAGCTTGAGCTTGTCGATCAGGCCGGTGTAGAAAAAGATCTTGCCGCCCGGCCCGCAGTTGGCGTTGAGCTCGTCGCTCTTGATCAGATTGACCTCCCAGTTCCATTGCGCCGCATCCGGGCGGAACTTGGGCGCCTGGGCAATCAGGCGGTCGGCGATCACCTGCACACGCTTGGCCGTGGCGCTGGTCTTGTCGACGGCGCCCTGGTTGGAGGCCTCGCTCAAGGTCTGCTGGTAAGACTGTGCATACATCTGATTGACCTCGTCGGTCGACAGCATGCTGAACATGTATTGCTTACGCTCGACACCCACGGCGCCGCCGCTGGTGGTGTTCACTGCCTGGCATCCAGCAAGCAGTACGCTGGCACTCAGGGCGCCAATGACAAAAGACTTACGCATGAAAACACTCCATTCGAACATGCCGCGTATCCTAGGCCGACTCGATTGAGCCCGCTACACCCCCGACGAAGAATTCTCCAGACGGCACTCATGCTTTGACCTGCACGGGCCGATAACGCAAGGCAGACGAATTTTCTTGCGCGTGGAGCCTTTCATGAAGTTCAGGTCGATCCAGTTTTCCGTCGCCGCCCTCGCCGGTGCCATTGTCTTGAGCATTGTCGCCGCCCTGGTGCTCTACGCCGTGTATTCCGGCCAGCGTACCCAAGAGCTGGTGCAAACCCGCACCCAGCAGCAGTTCGAGGCGGTGATCGAGCAGCGCCTGACCGCCCTGGCCCGCACCCAGGTGAGTGAAATCCAGCGCGGCCTGGAAGCGCCTCTGCTGATCGCTCGCGGCCTGGCCACCACTAACGCCATGCTGGGCATGAAGGATGCCAGCGGCAATCCCCAACTGGTCATCGAACGCCCGCAACTGATCGCGCTGCTCAAGCAGACCGTCGTGACCAATCCGCTGATCCTGGGCACCTATCTGGGCTGGGAAGCCGGCGCCCTGGACAACGACGACAACCGTTTCGTCGGCACCTCCATCACCGGCATCGACAGCGTCACCGGCCGCTTCCTGCCCTGGTGGTTCCGCAATGATGACGGCAGCCTGGGCCTGGACAAGCTGGCCGACGTCAACGACCAGACCATCCTGGCCACGGGTGTGCGCGCCAGTGAGTACTACCTGTGCCCACGGGAGTCGAAGAAGGCCTGCGTGATCGACCCGGCGCCTTACGAGGTCGGCAACAAGGTGGTGATGCTCGCGTCATTCGTCGAGCCCATCATGATCGATGGCAAGTTCCAAGGCATCGCTGGTGCCGACCTGTCGGTGAACTTCATCCAGGAACTGCTCAATACGGCGGATCAGCAACTGTATGACGGTGCCGGCGAGCTGGCACTGGTGTCTGGCAACGGCCGCCTGGTGGCGTTCACCAAAGACCCGGGCAAGTTCGGTGCAAAAGCCAGCGAGGCCCTCGACGCGGGCGCCGCTGCCACACTGAGCCAGCTCAGCGGTGAAACCCTGCGCTACCAGGTCAATCAGGGCGCCAATCGCATCGAGCTGTACCTGCCCTTCAAGATCGGCAACACCGACGCTCGCTGGACTCTGCTGCTGGAGTTGCCGCTGAGTGCGGTAATGGCCGACATCAATAAACTGCAGGATGAACTCAGTGCCCAACGCCGCACCGACCTCACCGGCATGACCGTGGTGGGCCTGGGTATTGCGGCCCTGGGCCTGCTGGTGATCTGGCTGCTGGCCCACGGCATCGCCCGCCCACTGCGCCAGATGGTCGCCATGCTCGATGACATCGCCCAGGGCGAAGGCGACCTGACCCGGCGCCTGAGCAGCGACCGCGCCGATGAACTGGGCTCGATCGCCAAAGGCTTCAATACCTTCCTGAGCAAGCTGCAGGCGATGATCAGCCAGGTGGTGGCCTCGGTGCAGAAGGTCAGCGACTCCTCGGAGCACACCGCCGACATCGCCATCCGCACCAACCAGGGCGTACACAAGCAAATGGCCGAGATCGACCTGGTGGCCACCGCCGTACACGAAATGACCGCCACCGCCCAGGATGTGGCACGTAACGCCACTCATGCCGCCCAGGCCGCCAGCAACGCCGACCAGGCCGCCCACCAGGGCCTGCAGATTGTGCGTGATACCTCCCACTCGATCAGCGCCCTGGCCGACGAGATTGGCCGGGCGGTAAGCGTGGTGCAGACCCTGGCCCGCGACAGCGAGAACATCAACGCCATCCTCACCGCCATCCGCGCCATTGCCGAGCAGACCAACCTGCTGGCCCTGAACGCGGCCATCGAGGCAGCGCGTGCCGGTGAACAAGGCCGTGGCTTTGCGGTGGTGGCCGACGAGGTGCGCAACCTGGCGCAGAAAACCCAGCAGGCCACCGAAGAAATCCAGCAGATGATCCAGCAACTGCAGCAAGGTACTCGCGATGTGGTACGGGTGATGGAAGACAGCCAGGGCAAGACCGACGACAGCGTGCAACAGGCCGCACGCGCTGCCCAGGCGCTGGAAAGCATCACCCAGGCGGTGTCGGTGATCAACGACATGAACACCCAGATCGCCAGTGCGGCAGAAGAGCAGAGCGCGGTGGCCGAGGACATCAACCGCAATGTGATCAATATCGGACAGGTGGCCAATGAAGTGGCCGGTGGCGCGGATGAGTCGAGTACCGCCAGTGCCGAATTGACCAAGCTGGCCGAGCAACAGCGACGCTTGATCAATCAGTTCAGGGTTTGAATTCATCGCCGCCGCGGGAGCGGGCTTGCCCCGCGAAAGCGCCGTCAAGCCGGAGTCAAACACTCCGGCCCATTGAGCTTCGGATCATTCACAAAATTGGCCAGCACCCGCTCACGCAAGGGGGCCTGGGTGCTGGCCAGCAATTCAAACAGCCGCGCCGAGGGTGTCTCGGGATCCAGCCACATCGCTTGCCCTGCAGCATCGAGGATCAGCGGGCGACGCTGATTCACTGCAGCCTGGGTCACCACCGCCGTGCTCAACCAGACCTGGTCCTGCACCGGGTACGCCTCCCAGATCGCCGCAAAGAACAGCGAAGAGCCCTCTCCCGGTGTCAACCAGTACGGTCGCTTGCGCTGGGTACCGCGCCACTCGTAGAAACCATTGGCCGGCATCAGGCAACGGCGCACCCGAAAAGCCTCGCGAAACATCGGCTGCTCGGCCAGGGTCTCGGCCCGAGCATGGGCGGGCGTGCGCGAAAGGTCAGTGAGCCAGGCCGGGGTCAATCCCCAGCGCGCTCGTGCAAGCGCCGGCTGGCCGTCGAGCTGGCGCTGGATCAGTACCGAGTTACCCGGGGAAATGTTCCATTGCGCCTGCTGGTCGGTCGGGAACCCCGGCAATGCAGCAAAGGCAGGAGACCAGCGAAACAGCGCATAACGTCCACACATGAGGGATAGAGACCTAGCAAATCAGGGTTCCGGGAACACTCTCCGGCTCGTCGCCAACCAGTGGCTGGGCAGCATTGTACGCGGCGATCAACTGGCGTGCGTAATCGGCCTGGTCATCCGCCACTGCCAGCCCCAACAACCCCTGCATCGGCAGGTCCCCCATGGCGCCGATCAGGTCGCGCCCCACCAGGTGAACCGTGACCCCCTCACTGTCTAGCATCCCCATCAGCATTTGCGCTTCCAGCAGGCTTTCCGGCTCATAGATTCGTTGCATCAGTCATTCTCACCGTAGACATCAAGCATCCATTCGTCACCATGCACCTGTAATACAAAGCGGATGGGCTTGCAGCACACCTGGCAGTCCTCGATGTACTCCTGGTCACCACCGGACAGGTCCACTGTCGTCTCGACTTCTTCACCGCAATAAGGACAATCGTAGAACGCAGCTTCGAGCATCGCGGCCTCCACAGTGACTTGTGCGTATAATTGCCGGTCTATTTACAGGACCTGCGCGTGCTCGAACCGTTTTTCGAGCCCCGGCCCTACCTATTACCCTAGCCGTTTCCAACAAGAGAGCATGATGGGCGAATTCGATGCCATCCGACCGTACGACGACGCTGAGGTCCCTGCCGTTCTGGCACGCCTGCTCAGCGACCCGGCATTTCTCGATATCCTCACCCACTTCCGCTTCCCGCGCATGGCCGGTGCCTTCGGTTGGCTGCTCAAGCCGCTGATCGCCCGGCGCCTGCGCAAAGAGTTCGCCGGGGTCAGCTGCGTCTCGACCCTGCAGGACAAGGTCGAGTACTACGTCGACCACACCATTGAGCGCGCCACCGACGGGGTGACCTACACCGGCGTCGAACTGCTCAAGTCCGGCACCGCTTACCTGTTCCTGGCCAACCATCGCGACATCGTCATGGACCCGGCGTTCGTCAACTATGCGGTATATCACGCCGGCCTGCCCACGCCACGGATCGCCATCGGCGACAACCTGCTGCAGAAGCCGTTCGTCAGCGACATGATGCGTCTGAACAAGAGCTTTATCGTTCACCGCTCCATTACCGGCCGCCGGGAAAAGCTCGCTGCCTACCAGCTGTTGTCGGCGTATATCAATCATTCGATCCGCAACGACGGCCAATCGATCTGGATCGCCCAGGCTGAAGGGCGGGCCAAGGACGGCGACGATCGCACTGATTCGGCGATCCTCAAAATGTTCCACATGAGCCGCAAGGACGAGCCGTTCGGCACAGTGATCCAGTCACTGAACCTGAGCCCGGTGTCGATCAGCTACGAATACGACCCGTGTGACCAGGCCAAGGCCCGGGAGCTGTTCATTCGCGCCACCACCGGCACCTACAGCAAGGCACCGGGTGAGGATGACCTGAGCATTGCCCAGGGCATTACCGGCTACAAAGGCCGGGTACACATCAACTTCGCCCCGCCAGTGACCGCGTTCTTCGAGGACACCAAGCAATTGGCGGTAGAGATCGATCGGCAGATCCTGGGTGGCTACCGGCTGTTCCCGGTGCACTACCTGGCGTATGCACAGTGGGCCGATGCCGATCCGGCACTGGAGGTGCCCAAGGCCGACAAGCTGTTCCCGGCCGATGAGCTGGCCCGTGCCCAGGCCGAATGGCAGCGCCGCCTGGACGCCTGCCCGGCCGAGCACCGGCCGTACCTGGTGTTGCAGTATGCGATGCCGGTGCGCAATCAGTATCGGGTCAAGGCGGGCTTGGGGCTGTAGCGCGATCGCGGGGCGAGGTCTCGACTTGCCCCGCGAAGTTTCATACCCAGGTACTGAACCAGGACAGCAGCAGGGCCAGCGCCAGGAAGGCAAAGCCCAGAATGTAGTAGAAGCGGTTGATACGCAGGGTCATGCCATCGACCACCGCCTCATCGCTCACAGCGCCCGCAAGGGCCTGGGCCTCGCGACGCCGGGCACTGTGCAGCAGCAGGCCGCCAGGGCAGGTAATCAGCAGCGCCAGCACGTTGATCAGCTTGGCCGGATGGGCGGCAATCAGCGCCCAGAGCATTTGCAACGACATTACACAACCTCGAAGTCATACATCGGCGGGCATTCTAACCAAGCCTGCGTACAAGTCCTGTGCTTTTCGACCAACGACAAGCTGCGTCATACGATCGTCATCCACACGCGCGAACATACCGACCCTCGTGACCAAATGGAGCTTGTGATGTTGCACGCCGAAAACCAGGACCGCCTCTACCTGATCGCCCCAAGTGAAGAACAGCAAGCGTTGATCGACGGTTTGGCCTTCAACGTCCAGGACCGCCAATGGTTGGTGTATTGCGCCTTGGGTGGCCACGCCCACGACGACCTGCCCGAGGTCGACGGCCAGACTGGCATCAGTGTGCTGGACTTCTACGTCGAGGCGGCCTGAACCTGCGCGCACAAAAAAAGCCCGATGCCTGCGGTGCAGCCATCGGGCTTTTTTATGCGTCGGGTTTACTCGCCCAGGATCTGGCCGATGGCCTGGTCCTTGAACAGGCGAGTCAGGGCGTCGCTGAGTACGTCGCTGACCAGCTTGGTATTGGTTTCCTGGTTCGGCGCCATGCCGAAGCGCTGGTCCAGGGAGGCGCCGTAGCGGCCGCTGTAGCGACGGTTGGCATTGGAGACGTCAGCCTTGAAAGTGGCGCCAATGGTGGCTTCGGTCACGTACATGCCCTCCTTGGGCGACTGGTACTTGAGCTCGGCCAGGGTCACGGTCAACTGCGGTGCGTTGTAGGCATTGGGCGTCGGGGTGAAGCCGAGCAGGCGTACAGCGGCTTCGGCCTGGGCCTGCAGCTTGGGCAGGATGTCATTGCCGGTCACGGTGATGGCGCTGGTTTCAGGGTACAGGCCACCGCGGGTGCCCAGGGTTTGGGTACCACGGCCATCAACAACCTTGACCACTACCGGCTGGCCGTGGCCGACCGGGGCGAGCTGGGCGGTCAGCTTAGGTTGCGGACTGAGCTGTTGCGGGCTGTGGGCACAACCGACCAGGGTCAGACTGGTCACCGCGATCAAACCGAACAACAAACGTTGCAACATGCTCATTTCTCCAGGATAGGCAGCAAAGGCCGCCAGTATAACCAGCACGGCGCAGCCCAGCTATCAGCGTGCCACTGGCGATTAGGACCGCCATTCAAGCCAGCGGTTCGCTGTCACAATCGCTTCATCACCCCGCGGCTATGCTGGCGCCCAGAACACTCAACGAGGAATTACGCCATGTCCCGGTTCTGGACTTCCCTGTTTGGCCGCCCACATATGCGCAGCTTCGCCCGTCTCGATAATCAGGGCCGTTGCCTGGCGTTCAAGCAGTGCGCGGTGCCACCTGGTGGCGCCGAATGGGTGGAAATCGACGAAATTCGCCTGGCCTGGCTCAACCGCCCCCTGCCCGCCAGCGCACGGGTTTGCACGCCTGCGCGCGGCAACTGGGTGCAACGCAGCCTGGCCGCCTGACGGTTGCTTCAATAAAAGTCGCTAATAAAGATCATTTCTGCCCGCGACATCGTTATAATCTCCCCCCGATTATAAGGACGTCTCCTGATCGGGCCTCGCAGCACCGCCAATGTTCATCATTGCGCATCCTCCGCACCGCCCACAGAGAGCCTTCCACACAGGTCTTGCACCAGCCAGTGTGCCTGCGTCATTTGGCCCTCTGCTCTGCCTGAACCTGCCGGGCCTGCCATCGCGCAGTCCCTTTTGAGGTTCACGACTCCAAAAGAGCGTGAAAAAACGGGTTTTCACAACTTCACGAGAGTGTGGCGAGCAATGAACAGTCTGGCATGTGCAAAAGCACCTAAAGTGTCCCGAACAGCCCTGAACAGCTGGCAAACGTGCTCATCCAGGATGAGTGCCTGAGGCCGGTCCATAACGCACGACGGACACCTTGACCATAAGTCGAATTGCCGCACCGGCCTTAAAATGCGTTCATAGGCAACGCAAAGCCCGGTTGGCGGTGTCCGCTGAAGTTGCAAAAACTGCGAAGAATCGGACATGGCGATCCTGGCAAAGCCAAGGATCCTATGCTGTCAATTTGGTGCTGTAGATTTTGGAGACGCGTTAATGGCGCAGAACGAAGCAGTCGATGTAGTACTGGTAGGGGCAGGCATCATGAGTGCCACCCTGGCCGTACTGCTCAAGGAACTCGACCCGGCAATCAAGCTGGAAGTCGTCGAGTTGATGGATTCGGGTGCCGCGGAAAGTTCCAACCCGTGGAACAACGCCGGGACCGGCCATGCCGGGCTGTGTGAACTGAACTACACGCCGCAGGCCGCCGACGGCAGCATCGACATCAAGAAAGCGGTGCACATCAACACCCAGTTCGAGGTTTCCCGGCAGTTCTGGGCCTACCTGAGCAAGAAAGGCGCATTCAGCTCGCCACGGGCGTTCATCAACCCTGTGCCGCACCTGAGCTACGTCGAAGGTGACAAAGGCGTGAGCTTCCTGAAGAAGCGCTTCGAGCTGCTCAAACAGCACCATGCCTTCTCCGAGATGGAGTACACCGAAGACAAAGCGCTGATGAGCGAGTGGATGCCGCTGATGATGCCGGGTCGCCCTGCCGACCAGAAAATCGCCGCCACCCGCGTCATGAAAGGCACCGACGTCAACTTCGGCGCCTTGACCAACAAGCTGCTCAAGCACCTGGCCAACGCGCCGGATGCCCAGGTCAAGTACTGCAAGCGTGTTACCGGCCTGCGCCGAAACGGCAGCGGCTGGACTGTCAGCATCAAGGACGTCAACAGCGGCAGCAGCCGTGAAGTCGACGCCCGCTTCGTGTTCCTCGGCGCCGGTGGCGCGGCACTGCCGCTGCTGCAAGCCTCGGGTATCGAAGAAAGCAAAGGCTTCGGCGGCTTCCCGGTCAGCGGCCAGTGGCTGCGTTGCGACAACCCGGAAGTGGTCAAGAAGCACCAGGCCAAGGTCTACAGCCAGGCAGCCGTCGGCTCGCCGCCGATGTCGGTGCCACACCTGGACACCCGCGTCGTCGACGGCAAGACCTCCCTGCTGTTCGGTCCTTACGCAGGCTTCACCACCAAGTTCCTCAAGCACGGCTCGTTCCTCGACCTGCCGCTGTCGGTACGCATGGGCAACATCGGCCCGATGCTGGCTGTGGCCCGCGACAACATGGACCTGACCAAATACCTGGTGAGCGAAGTGATGCAGTCGATGGAACAGCGTCTTGATTCGCTGCGTCGCTTCTACCCCGAGGCCAAAGCCGAGGACTGGCGCCTGGAAGTGGCCGGTCAGCGTGTGCAGATCATCAAGAAAGACCCGAAGAAAGGTGGCATCCTGCAGTTCGGTACCGAACTGGTGGCCGCCAAGGACGGTACTCTCGCCGCCCTGCTCGGTGCCTCCCCGGGCGCCTCGGTAACGGTGTCGATCATGCTGGACCTGATCGAGCGCTGCTTCCCTGAGCAAACCAAGGGTGCCTGGGCTGCCAAGCTCAAGGAAATTTTCCCGGCCCGGGAAAAGGTCCTGGCCGCCGATGCTGCGCTGTACCACAAGATCAGCGCGCACAACGACGAGGTCCTGGGCCTGGTCGAAAACAGCCCGGCGCAAAACTACGCGTAACGCACCGGCATAAAAAAACGCCCTTCGGGGCGTTTTTTTATGGGCGCGGTTCAATCAACCACGGGCTTTGCCGATGATCTCGATGTACTCGGCGCCATTGCGCTGGTCGCGGATCTGATCGACGAAGGTCTGGCCGTGCTCGTCCTTGCCGTCCAGGTCCAGCCCGGCCTCGACGAAGAAGCCGACAAAGCGCTCGAAGTCATCGATGCGCAGACCACGATAGGCCTTGACCAGCTTGTGCAGCGAAGGCGAAGTCGCATCAGCCGGCTCGTACTGCAGGAAGGATTTGACGTACTCGTCGCTGATCTCATCCCCAATCACTTGCTTTTTGTCTTTACGCATTACCGACTCCAACTGAACCATCACGGACATTTTCACGGGCCGGCAGTTTACCCCTGCCTAGCCCCGGCGCTCAACGCGCACGTACGGCCCCGGTGTGCAGATCGGCCCAGACATGGCCATTGGAATAGCTGAGGAACTGTACATAGACGGTGTCGTTGCGCAGCAAGTCGAGGATCACCTGGTACTGGCTGAGTGGGTAGTTCAGGTTCAGGACTTTGCTCTTTTCGTCGAACACCGGCTTTTTCAGGCTTTTGCTTTCGCCGTCGAAGCTGATCAACACCTGGCTCAGGGTGGCCCCCTTGCTCAACGGCTTGCCCTTGAGGCGCAGCGTCAACGGCGCTGTCACCGGAATGGGTTGCTGGTTGGACTGGCGCTGGTTGCCGACCACTACCGAGTAACTGGTGACTTGCAGCAGTTGCTGGGTCTCGGCGGCTTCCTGGCGCAGGGACAAGTCATCCGGCGGCAGGAACTGATTGTGCAGGGGGGCAGCAGCCAGAGGCATGCTCAACAGCAGAAGAAGAGGGGCAATCGCACGCATGGCAGGCTCCTTGGGGCGGCCTGGCACTTTAGCAGATTGTGGGAGCGGGCTTGCCCCGCGATGCGATGTGGCTGATAGACCACAGTCGCGAGCATGTCGAGCCGTCGCACCGCCGCTCCTGCAGTGATCTCAGGCGAACTGCGCGCGCATCCAGGCCTGGTACTCGGCCACGCCCGGTTCACCTTCACGAGGCGCCCAACCGGCCAGTTCACCGTCGCCGACGGGGCGATAAGGGCCGGACTTGCACTCGAACATCACGCTGTCCGCTTCCAGCACCACCAGGCCATGAAAGGTACCCGGCGCCAAGTCGACACCCAGGCAATCGCCACCGGCCTCGAGCACCCGCTTGTCGAGCACCGCACCCTGCTCATCGAAGATCAACAGGCCCAGCTTGCCGCGCAGCACGATCAGGCACTCGGCCTTGTCGGCCGACAGGTGCCGATGCGGCGGGATGTAGGTGGAAGGCTGCAGCCCCACCGCCATGCGGTGGCAAGGCTCTTCCATCTCGTGGAAGTTGTGATGCTGGCGACCACGGGGGTTGGCCGCCGAATCGGCTGCCAGCTCGGAAAACAACGATTGATCGAGAAAACCGGGCTGGCGCATGAGTCAGAGTCCTTTTACGGCAAAGATACCGTTGGCGTTGCGCCAGTAACCCTTGTAGTCCATGCCATAGCCGAACACATAGCGGTCGACGCAGCTCAGGCCGCAGAAGTCGGCCTTGAGTTGGGCGCTGGCCTTGCGGTCGTGGTCCTTGTCGATCAGTACGGCGGTATGCACGGCGCGGGCACCAGCATGCTTGCAGAAGTCGATAATGGCACTGAGGGTATGACCCTCGTCAAGAATGTCATCGATGATCAGTACGTCGCGGTCGATGAACGAAACTTCCGGCTTGGCTTTCCAGAACAGATCACCACCGCTGGTCTGATTGCGGTAGCGGGTGGCGTGCAGGTAGGAGGACTCGAGCGGGAACTGCAAATGAGTGAGCAGTTTGCCGGCGAAGATCAGGCCACCGTTCATCACACAGAACACCACCGGGTTGCGCTCGGCGAGCACGTCGCTGATCTGCGCGCCAACGCGGGCAATGGCGGCCTCGACTTCGGCTTCGGTGTAAAGGCAGTCAGCCTCTCGCATGACTTGACGGATATGCTCGAGATCAGCGGACATGGCGCTCTCCAAGGGGCAGCAATTGAGAAAAGCGGGCAAAGGTACGCATCCAGGGGCGTCAGATCAAGCATTTATGGACTAACGTCCAGAATGCCTATAGGACACAGGTGGCTGAATAGATTAATCTACCGCCGTTTTTTTGCCCGCCCCCCGGAGCCTTTCCCTATGCCTACCCGTGAGATCCGCCACCCGCTGATCCGTCACAAGCTCGGCCTGATGCGCCGTGCCGATATCAGCACCAAGAACTTTCGCGAACTCGCCCAGGAAGTCGGCACGCTCCTGACCTACGAAGCGACCAAAGACCTGCCACTGGAAACCTACGAAATCGACGGTTGGTGCGGCAAGGTCCAGGTCGAGAAAATCGCCGGCAAGAAGATTACTGTAGTACCGATCCTGCGTGCCGGCATCGGCATGCTCGACGGCGTGCTCAGCCTGATCCCGGGTGCCAAGGTCAGCGCCGTGGGCGTTGCCCGCAACGAGGAAACCCTGGAAGCACACACCTACCTGGAAAAGCTCGCCCCGGAAATCGACGAGCGCCTGGCCCTGATCATCGACCCGATGCTGGCCACCGGCGCCTCGATGGTTGCCACCATCGACCTGCTGAAGAAAGCCGGCTGCAAGGACATCCGCGCGATGGTGCTGGTTGCCGCCCCCGAAGGCATTGCCGTGGTCGAGAACGCCCACCCGGACGTGCAGATCTACACCGCCTCGATCGACGAGTGCCTGAATGAACACGGCTACATCATCCCGGGCCTGGGCGATGCCGGTGACAAGATCTTCGGCACTAAGCAGAAGGACGCCTGAACATGCAGCAGGAGTTCAACGACCCGCTTTGGCGCCAGGTCCTCTCTGGCGCGCAGATGCTGTTCGTCGCCTTTGGTGCCTTGGTGCTGATGCCGCTGATCACCGGCCTCGACCCTAACGTCGCGCTGTTCACTGCGGGCCTGGGAACTCTGCTGTTTCAGGTGGTGACCGGCCGTCAGGTTCCGGTCTTCCTGGCTTCAAGCTTTGCCTTCATCACCCCGATCATTCTCGCCAAAGGCCAGTTCGGCCTGGCCGAGACCATGGGCGGGATCATGGCCGCAGGTTTCGTCTATACCTTTTTGGGCCTGGCGGTGAAGATCAAGGGCACAGGCTTTATTGATCGCCTGCTGCCGCCCGTGGTGATTGGCCCGGTGATCATTTCCATTGGCCTGGCCATGGCGCCGATCGCCGCCAACATGGCCATGGGCAAGGCCGGAGACGGCACCGAGCTGCTGCCTTACAGCACGGCCATGATGATCTCCATGCCAGCCCTGCTGACCACGTTGATCGTCGCCGTGTTCGGCAAGGGCATCTTCCGCCTGGTGCCGATCATCGCTGGTGTCCTGGTAGGCTTTGGTCTGTCGTTCTACTTTGGCGTCGTCGACACCGCCAAGATCGCCGCTGCGCCTTGGCTGGCGCTGCCGAACTTCACGGCGCCGGCGTTCAACTGGCAGGCAATCCTGTTCATCGTGCCGGTTGCCCTGGCGCCCGCCATCGAGCATATCGGCGGCGTCATTGCCGTGGGTAGCGTGACCGGTCGCGACTACCTGAAGAAGCCCGGCCTGCATCGCACCCTGCTTGGCGACGGTATCGCCACCACCACTGCCGGCCTGTTTGGCGGTCCGCCCAACACCACCTACGCCGAAGTCACGGGCGCGGTGATGCTGACCAAGAACTACAACCCGAAGATCATGACCTGGGCGGCGATTTTCGCCATCACCCTGGCCTTCATCGGCAAGTTCGGCGCGCTGCTGCAAAGCATTCCGGTGCCGGTGATGGGCGGCATCCTGTGCCTGCTGTTCGGCTCGATCGCGGCGGTAGGCATGAACACCATGATCCGCCACAAGATCGACCTGGGCGAAGCTCGCAACCTGGTGATCGTCTCGGTAACGCTGGTGTTTGGTATTGGTGGCGTGCTGGTGGGTACCGGCACCGGCCCTGATGATTGGGGCCTCAAGGGTATTGCCCTGTGTGCGGTGGTCGCCATTGCGCTGAACCTGCTGCTGCCGGGGAATGACGGCTGGAAGAACAAGGTTCAGGACTGAACAGCATCGCGGGGCAACGTCTCGACTTGCCCCGCGATCATTTCATCAAGCCTGCTCGCACATCCCCTTCAACGCCTGTACCCATTGCGGGTGATCATTCAGGCACGGCACAAGCACCAACTCCTCCCCGCCCGCCTCGATAAACTGCTCGCGACCGCGATCGCCAATCTCCTCCAGCGTCTCGATACAGTCGGCGACAAAGGCCGGGCACATCACCAGGAGCTTCTTCACACCCGCCTTGCCCAGTTCGTCCAGGCGGGTCTCTGTGTAGGGTTCGATCCACTTGGCCCGCCCCAGGCGCGACTGGAACGACACCGACCACTTGCCATCCGGGATCCCCATCTGCCGGGCGAATGCCTGGGCAGTACGGATGCACTGGCCGCGATAGCACACCGCGAGCATCTCAGGCGAGGAATCGCGACAGCAGTCCGGGTCCTGGAAGCGGTGGCTGCCGGTAGGGTCGAGTTTCTTCAGGTGCCGCTCGGGCAGGCCGTGGAAGCTCAGCAGCAGATGGTCGTAGTCCTGCTCAAGGTAAGGTTTGGCACTGGCCACCAACGCATCGATGTACGCCGGGCGGTCGTAGAACGGCTGCAGCACACGCATTTGCAGCGGCAGTTTCTGTTCTGCGATCACCTGGCGCGCCTGCTCGACCACCGTGGTCACGGTGCTGTCGGCAAATTGTGGATAGAGCGGTGCCAGGGTGACCTGCTTCACGCCCTGTGCAGCCAGGCGCGCCAGGACGGTCGGCAACGAAGGCTCGCCGTAACGCATGGCCATTTCCACCGGGCCATGGTTCCACTGCTCGCGCATGGCCTCCTGCAGGCGACGGGTCAGTACCACCAACGGTGAACCTTCATCCCACCAGATCGAGGCATAGGCATGGGCCGATTGCTCAGGGCGCTTGATCAGGATCAGCGACACCAGCAGGCGCCGCACGGGCCACGGCAGGTCGATGACGTAGGGATCCATCAGGAACTGATTGAGGTAGCGGCGCACATCGGCCACCGAGGTGGAGGCCGGCGAACCCAGGTTGACCAGCAGCAGAGCGTGATCCGTCATGCAACGTCCTATTTCAGAGGCGACTGGACAACTCATCCAGGGCCGATTGCAAATCATTGAAGCGGAAGGTGAAGCCGGCTGCGAGCAAACGCACCGGTCGCGCCCGCTGTCCGCCCAGCAGCAGGGTCGACAACTCACCCAACCCGGCCTTGAGCACCAGCGCCGGCAGCGGCAGGATTGCCGGCCGATGCAGTGTTCGCCCCAAACGCTTGGCGAACTCACGGTTGCGCACCGGCTCCGGGGCGCACGCATTATAAGGACCGCTGGCGTCCTTTTGCTGCAAGAGAAAATCAATCAGGGCGATCTGGTCGTGTATATGGACCCACGGCATCCATTGGCGACCATCCCCGATCGGCCCGCCCAGCCCCAGTTTGAACGGTGTGCGCAGGCGCGACAAAAAGCCGCCTTCGCTCGACAGCACCAGCCCGGTGCGCACCAGCACCACACGTATGCCCAGGGCCTGGGCGCGTTGCGCGGTTTCTTCCCAGGCAATGCACAGCTGGCTGGCGAAATCTTCCTTGACCGGCTGCGAGGCCTCGGTCAGCTCACGTTCGCCAGCGTCGCCGTACCAGCCCACCGCAGAGCCCGATATCAGCACCTCGGGGCGCTGCTGTCGCTGCGCAAGCCAGGCCAGCAACTGTTCGGTGAGGGTGATCCGACTTCCCCACAATAGCCCCCGCCGCCGTGCCGTCCAGGGCCGGTCGGCAATGGGCGCACCAGCCAGATTGATCACCGCATCCAGCGATTCATCCTCGCCCAATTCATCCAGTCGGGCGATGCCGCGCACACCGGTACCGCACAATCTGCCCACCTGTTCGGGGCGTCGACTCCACACCGTCAGCTGATGCCCTTGGGCCAACCAGTGCTGACAAAGCTGTTGGCCTATCAACCCCGTACCGCCGGTCAGCAATATATGCATGGCTGTGTCCTCACTTGGCGCGCCAGTGGTCTATTTTTAAGAACAAGGCACTTTTTTGACCGATCGCTCTCGGATAAACATAGGACAACCTGTCGCAACGAGCGGAACCACCTCGCGCAGGGTTCTTGAGCGGTACAGGTTTGTCCGGCAGCGTAGTCCAACCATCAGGTTCGAGAGGCCATTATGAGTGTACCTATTGCCATTATCGGTGCCGGTATCGCCGGACTGTCAGCGGCCCAGGCTCTTCAAAAAGCAGGACAGACCGTCCACTTGTTCGACAAGGGGCACGGCAGTGGTGGTCGCATGGCCAGCAAGCGCAGCGATGCCGGTGCCCTTGACCTGGGCGCCCAGTACTTCACAGCTCGCGATCGACGCTTCGTCGACCAGGTCCAGCAATGGGTTGCCGCTGGCTGGGTGGCAGAGTGGAAGCCCCAGCTCTACAACTACCACAATGGCGTGCTGAGCCCCTCACCGGACGAACAGACCCGCTGGGTCGGCGTACCCCGCATGAGCGCCATTACCCGCGGCTTGCTCAAGGACCTGACCGTCAACTTTACCTGCCGTATCGCCGAAGTGTTCCGCGGCAAGCACTACTGGCACCTGCAAGACACCGAAGGCTGCAGCCACGGCCCGTTCAGCCGGGTGATCGTTGCGGTCCCCGCTCCCCAGGCCACCCAACTGCTGGCGGCCACGCCCAAGCTCGCCGCCACTGCAGCCGGCGTGCAGATGGACCCGACCTGGGCCATTGCCATGGGCTTCGATACCCCGCTCGATACACCAATGCAGGGTTGCTTCGTGCAGGACAGCTCCCTTGACTGGCTGGCCTGCAACCGCAGCAAGCCCGGGCGTGACACCCACATGGACACCTGGGTCCTGCACGCCACCTCCAGCTGGAGCAAGCAGCACATCGACCTGAGCAAGGAGGATGTAATCGAACAACTCTGGGGGGATTTCGCCGAATTGGTCGGCTGCGTTGTGCCGGCCCCCAGCTTTTCCCTCGCCCATCGCTGGTTGTACGCCCGCCCGGCCGGCAACCATGAGTGGGGCGCCCTGGCCGATGCCGACCTGGGCCTGTATGCCTGCGGCGACTGGTGCTTGTCTGGCCGTGTGGAAGGCGCCTGGCTCAGTGGCCAGGAAGCGGCACGACGGCTACTCGAACACATGGAATGACCTCTTCACGGGGCTGCCACCTGCGCTGCCCCGCTGCCTTGCGGCCACCCTGCACGAAAGCCGTGCACGCCAATTGACTTGCACACGTCTGCCTCTATGATGGGGTTATTTGTACAAATAATAAAATTTGTACAATTTCTCAGGACGTAGCCATGAAGGCGCCACCGTTTGCCAGCAAACCCAGAATCGCAGTCAGCGCCTGCCTGGCAGGCACTTCAGTGCGCTATAACGGTGGACACAAAGCCTCTCGCCTGTGCAATGAAACACTGGCCGAACATTTTGAACTTGTACAAGTCTGCCCTGAAGTCGCCATTGGCCTGGGTGTACCCCGCGAGTCCATTCGTCTGGTCGGCGACCCGCATGACCCGCACGCTGTCACTCGTCGTGATCCCACCCTGGACCTGTCCGGCCCGCTGAAGGCTTACGGCGAACAGATGGCCGACGAACTGGATGACATCTGCGGCTATATCTTCATGCACAAGTCGCCTTCCTGTGGTCTTCAGCGGGTCAAGGTGTACCAGGCCAACGGATACCCGGCACACGAAGGGGCACGCGGCCTGTACGCGGCTGCCTTTTGTGCACGGCGCCCCGATCTGCCGGTGGAGGAAGACGGCCGCTTGTGCGACCCGGTACTGCGCGAAAACTTCATCACCCGCGTCTACGCCTATGACGACTGGCAGCGGTTGCGGGCCGAGGGCCTGAGTCGCGGCGTGCTGATCGCTTTCCATGCTCGCTACAAATACCAACTGATGGCCAACCACCCACAGCAATACAAGGTGTTGGGCAAACTGCTGGGTAGCATGACTCGCGACGACGACCCCGAGGTACTCGGCCCCCGCTACTTCAGCCAACTGATGCAGGCATTGAGCCGCTGCGCCAGCCGCGGCAACCACAGCAATGTGCTGCAGCACCTGAGTGGCTACCTGCGCAATGCACTCAGCCAGGATGATCGGCAGGAAATACGCCAACTGATCAACCAGTACCACGCCGGCATCATCCCCCTGGTGGTGCCTCTGACCCTGCTCAAACACCATTTGCGCAGCCACCCCGATCCCTATGTGCTGCAGCAGGTCTACCTGCAACCGCACCCCCAGGACCTGAGCTTGCACAACGGCATCTGATGCCCCGCGACAAAGGCAGTTGACCAAGGACCACCATGCAATTGATCTGGTTGCGCAGCGACCTGCGCGTACATGACAACACCGCCCTCGCCCGCGCCTGCGCGCATGGCCCGACACTGGCCATCTGGCTGTACAGCCCGCAACAATGGCACGCCCATGATGATGCGCCCTGCAAGGTAGACTTCTGGCTACGCAATGTGCACGAAGTGAGCGAGCGGCTGGCTGAACTGAATATTCCCTTGCTGATCCGCAAGGCCGATCACTGGGCGCAGGCGCCGGCGGTGCTGCTGCAGGTATGTCGCGAGCACGGGGTACAGGCACTGCACCTGAACGAAGAGTATGGCGTCAACGAAACTCGCCGAGACCAGGCTGTCGGCCAAGTACTTGCGCAGGCCGGCATTGCGCTGCATCGGTACCTGGACCAGTTGCTGTTCAAGCCTGGCAGCATCCTGACCCGCAATGGCGGTTACTTCCAGGTGTTCAGCCAGTTTCGCAAAGTCTGCCTGGAGCGCCTGCACCTGGGCCTGCCCGCGCTGCAGAGAACCATAGAGCGCCAGGCCCTGGGGACCGTTGCCAGTGATCCGGTCCCCGAGGCCGTTGCAGGCTTTCCCTCGCCCCCCGACAGCCTTCGTGACCTCTGGCCTGCTGGCGAACCAGAAGCCCATCGGCGCCTGCAACGATTCGTCGAGGACGCTGTCGACGACTATCAGGTCCAGCGAGACATTCCTGCCGTTGCCGGTACCAGTCAACTGTCAGCCTACCTCGCAGCCGGGGTGATCTCACCCAGGCAGTGCCTGCACCAGGCACTGGCGCACAATCAGGGCGAGATCGACAGTGGCAACCGCGGGGTGCAAACCTGGCTCAACGAGTTGCTGTGGCGCGAGTTCTACAAGCACATATTGGTCGGCTACCCCAGAGTGTCCCGCCACCGTGCCTTCCGCCAGGACACCGAAGCCCTGCCGTGGCGCCATGCCCCTGAAGAATTGAAGGCTTGGCAAGAAGGCCGTACCGGCATCCCGATCATCGATGCGGCCATGCGCCAGTTGTTGGCGACCGGCTGGATGCATAACCGCCTGCGCATGATCGTGGCGATGTTCCTGACCAAGAACCTGTTGATCGACTGGCGTGAAGGCGAGCGGTTTTTCATGCGTCACCTGATCGACGGTGATCTCGCGGCCAACAACGGCGGCTGGCAGTGGAGCGCATCGACGGGCACCGATGCTGCGCCTTACTTTCGTATCTTCAACCCGATCAATCAGTCCAGGCGCTTTGACAGCCGGGGGAGTTTTATCAAACAGTGGCTGCCTGAACTGGCCAATGCCGACGAGAAATACGTGCATAACCCGCTACCGGATGGCGGGCTGTTTACGAGCAACGACTACCCGCCACCTATCGTGGATCTGGGCAGCAGTCGTCAACGTGCATTGGAGGCGTTCAAGAGCCTCGCCGCACGCCAGCACCCAGGCTTCGAACCTTGAACACGCCTGGCCCTGCGATCAACGCAGGGCCAGCGCGGGACTACAGCGGCATACGGTAGTGCAGGGCGTAGCTTTCCACGCCATCGTTAGGCGTTTTTATCCCGGCATTGGAATAGTGGATGGCACGCACGCCGACTTCCTGTCCGCCGGTAAAGCGCAGGCCAAAACCGATACGGTCTTCAAACTGGAACGAGGTGCCCAGTTCGTTGTTTTCAATCTCGGTACTGGAGAACGCCGCTACGCCAACACCTACCTCGACGTAAGGTTTGACCGACTCACCGGCGAACTCGTAAACAAACACCGGCGAGAAGGAAAGACTGTGGTTACTTGCCGTCTTATCACCATCCCAATAGGTGTAGGCGCCATCCCAGTAACCAGTAAGCCGACCTACGCTAGTTTGCCACCAACTGGCATCCCAGTTCGATTCCAGACCCAGGCGGTAGGTCATGGTCGACTCGCCGGTTTGCCCAACTGCAAACGAGATATCAGCTGCTTGCGTGGTTAACGATTGCCCCAGGGTAACGGCTGCAACAGCAGCCAAACAAAGCAGTTTCTTCATGAGAAACGTCCTTTTCCTAATGCTGTAGTTGGTTCTTTTGTCTCGCTGGACAAATTTTTAGAAATCGTCGGCGTTGCGTTAGTTCAGCCAATGTTCAGTGCTTTTCACACTTTTTTTACATTGTGAAGCTTCGCACACTGTCAGATTTATTCCACAACATTGGAAGGATCTTTCGCAAATGTTCTGGACTCGCGCTGGTCCAGAACTGCGCGTCACGGGCGGGCCCTGTCGACAACAAGTGACGCTCACCGAGCAGGCGTTGCAATTGGCGGGCAACCGCGGCGCCGGTGTCGATAATGGCGGTGGAAGCCGGCACCATTTGCGCCAGCAATGGCTTGAGGAAGGGGTAATGGGTGCAGCCCAGAATCAGGGTGTCGCAACCGGCATCGAGCAAGGGACGCAGGTAGCCCTGTAGCAGATTACGCAGTGCGGGGCTGTTCAGGTCACCCGCCTCGATGCATTCGACCAGGCCCGGGCAAGGCTGAGTGACAACCCGCACATCGCTGGCGAAGCGGTCGAGCAAGGCGGCGAACTTGGCGCTCTGCAGGGTGCCAGTCGTAGCCAGCACACCGACCACGCCACTGCGGGTTGCTGCCGCAGCGGGCTTGACCGCAGGCTCCATACCCACCAGCGGCCAGTGCGGGTACTGCTCGCGCAGATCGGCCACGGCTGCCACGGTGGCAGTGTTGCAGGCCAGCACCATGGCCTTGGCGCCCCGTTCGCGAAAGAACTCGGCCACCAGGCGGCAGCGCTCGCGAATGAACTCAGGGGATTTTTCGCCGTAGGGAATATGCCCACAGTCGGCCACATAAAGCAGCGATTCGTTGGGCAGCAGACGCTGGATTTCTGCCAGCACCGACAGGCCACCCACGCCCGAGTCAAAGACGCCGACGGGCGCCGAGGCCTGATCAGCCATGGTCCGCGCCACAGACGCTGCAGCCGGGGTCGCGCTTGACCCGCAATTCCCGGAAGCGGCTGCCCAAGGCATCGATCAGCAACAGGCGCCCTACCAACGGCTCGCCGAATCCGGCCAGCAGCTTGAGCGCTTCCAATGCCTGCAGGCTGCCCACCAGGCCAACCAATGGACCGATCACCCCGGCTTCGCTACAGGTCAGCTCGGCCTCGCTGCCATGTCCATAAAGGCAGTGGTAGCAAGGGCTTTCGGGGCGGCGTGGGTCGAACACCGACAGCTGCCCTTCCAGGCGGATTGCCGCACCACTGACCAAGGGTGTGCCCTGGGCCACGCAGGCAGCATTGACCGCCTCGCGGGTGGAGAAGTTATCGGAACAATCCAGCACCAGGTCCACTGCCTGGACCGCAGCGGCCAGGGAGTCTTCATCCAGGGCACTGCGGTGAGCAACCAGACGAATCTCGGGGTTGATCGCCTGCAAGCGGGCCAACGCCGAATCGACCTTGCTCAGGCCAACCGAGGCGGAGTCGTGCAGCACCTGACGTTGCAGGTTGGTTACATCAACCGTGTCGAAATCGGCCAGGTGCAGCTCTCCGACACCGGCAGCTGCCAGGTACAAGGCCACCGGCGAGCCCAGGCCGCCGAGCCCGACAATCAGCGCGCGGCTGTTCTTCAGGCGCAACTGGCCGTCGATATCGACCTGAGCCAGGAGGATCTGCCGGCTATAGCGCAATAGTTCCTGATCACTTAGCACGACAGTCGCCCCAGGCTGATACGTTCATTGCCGCCCAGGTCGATGCGGCTTTCGATCTGTTCAAAATCGTGGCGCGCCAGCAGTTCACGTACCGCTGCGCCCTGATCGTAACCATGTTCGAGCAACAACCAGCCGCCAGGCTGCAGGTGCGCCGGGGCCTGGCTGATGATCGTGCGCAGGTCGTCCAGGCCATCGACACCGGCCACCAGGGCACTGCTCGGCTCGAAACGCACATCGCCAGCAACCAGGTGCGGGTCTTCGCTGGCAATGTAGGGCGGGTTGCTGATGATCAGCTCATAGCGCTCGCCTTGCAGGGCATCGAACCAGTGGCTGCTGCGCACCTGGACATTGTTCAGTTGCAAGCGCTGGCGATTGCGCTCGGCCAGGGCCACGGCCTCAAGCACGCGGTCCACGGCCGTGACCTGCCACTGGGGCCGCTCGCTGGCCAGGGCCAGGGCGATGGCACCAGTGCCCGTGCCCAGGTCCAGCACCCGCACAGGCGTGGGCGGCAGCAATTCAAGGGCAGTCTCGACCAGCAACTCGGTGTCCGGACGTGGGATCAGGGTATGCGGCGCCACTTCAAGGTCCAGGTTCCAGAACCCTTGCTGGCCCAGAATGTAGGCCACCGGCTCGCCGCTGCGGCGGCGCTGCAGGTACTGGGCGAACGTCAGCGCCGCTTCGCTGCTGACAATCCGCTCGGGCCAGGTATGCAGGTAGCTTCGCGACTTGCCGATGGCCGCGGCCAACAGCAGTTCCACATCCAGACGCGCCGTTGGCGAATCCGGCAGCTCCGCAGCGCGAAGCAGGCTGGCGATAATCGTCATTTACTCACCCAGTGCAGCCAGTTGGTCAGCCTGATACTCGGCCAGAAGCGGTTCGATCACCGCGTCCACCCCACCGGCCAACACTTCATCCAGCGAATACAGGGTCAGGTTGATACGGTGATCCGTCACCCGGCCCTGTGGATAGTTGTAGGTACGAATTCGTTCGGAGCGGTCGCCCGAGCCCACCAGCAGCTTGCGCTCGCTGGCGATGGCATTCTGTGCCGCGCTGGTCTGCATGTCGTTGAGCTTGGCCGACAGCCAGGACATCGCCCGAGCGCGGTTCTTGTGCTGGGAACGCTCTTCCTGGCACTCGACGACGATACCGGTCGGCAAGTGGGTGATGCGGATCGCCGAGTCGGTCTTGTTGACGTGCTGGCCACCCGCGCCCGAGGCACGGTAAGTGTCCACGCGCAAGTCGGCCGGGTTGATCTCGATCGCCACTTGCTCATCCGGCTCGGGCAGCACCGCCACGGTGCAGGCCGAGGTGTGGATACGGCCCTGGGATTCTGTTTCCGGCACTCGCTGCACGCGGTGGGCGCCAGACTCGAACTTCAGCTTGCCGTAGACGCTGTCACCCTCGACCCGGGCAATGATCTCCTTGTAACCGCCATGCTCGCCTTCATTCTCCGAGAGAATCTCCAGGCGCCAGCCACGGCGCTCGGCGTAGCGCGAATACATGCGGAACAGGTCGCCGGAGAAGATCGCCGCTTCGTCACCGCCGGTACCGGCGCGGATTTCCAGGAATACGTTGCGCCCGTCGTTAGGGTCCTTGGGCAGCAGCATGCGCTGCAGTTGGCCTTCCAGCGCGGCCAATTGCTCCTTGGCCTCGCGCACTTCCTCGACGGCCATTTCGCGAAGATCGGGATCGCTGTCCTTGAGCAACGCCTGGGCGCCGGCCAGATCATCCTGGACCTTGCGCCACTGGGCATAGGTCGCCGCAACCGGCTCGACCTCGGCATACTCACGCGAATAGGCGCGAAAACGCGTCTGATCGGAGATGACTTCGGCATCGCCCAGCAGGGCGGTCAATTCCTCGAAACGGTCCTGGAGGGTATCCAGCTTATTGAGCAGCGACGCTTTCATTGCGGGGTTTTATCCGTCGAACCCTCATTGAGGGCAAAGAGTTCCTGAGCCATGGCCAACGCATCGAGGCGGCCTTCGGCAGAGAGCTTTTTCAGTTGCACACTGGGCGCATGCAGCAATTTGTTGGTCAGCCCGCGCGCCAGCTGCACCAGCACCTCATCGGCGCTGGCACCGTTGGCCAGCAAGCGCTGGGCCTTTTGCAGTTCTTCGTCGCGCAGGCGTTCGCTCTGCTGACGATACGCCTTGAGCACGTCCACCGCAGCCAGCTCGCGCAGGCGCACCATGAAATCCTCGGCGCCGACGGTCACCAGCTCTTCGGCGGCCTGGGCTGCACCCTGCCGGCTCTTGAGGTTCTCGGCGACCACATCGTGCAGGTCATCGACCGTGTAGAGGTAGACGTCGTCGAGCTCGCCGACCTCGGGCTCGATGTCGCGCGGCACGGCGATATCGACCATGAAGATCGGTTTGTGCCGACGTTGCTTCAAGGCACTTTCCACCGCGCCCTTGCCCAGGATTGGCAGTTGGCTGGCGGTGGAACTGATCACAATGTCGCTGTTGACCAGCTCCTGGGGAATATCGGCCAGCAGCACCGCATGGGCACCGAACTGCTCAGCCAGGGTACTGGCCCGCTCCAGGGTCCGGTTGGCTACCACAATCCGTCGCACCCCCTGCTCGTGCAGGTGGCGGGCGACCAGGGTGATGGTTTCACCCGCGCCGATCAAAAGTGCCTGGCTGCGCCCCAGGTCGCTGAAGATCTGCTTGGCCAGGCTGACAGCGGCAAAGGCCACCGACACCGGGTTTTCGCCGATGGCGGTATCGGTGCGCACCTGCTTGGCAGCGCTGAAGGTGGCCTGGAACAAGCGACCGAGCAGCGGACCGATGGTCCCGGCCTCGCGGGCAACCGCATAGGCCGACTTCATCTGCCCAAGGATCTGCGGCTCGCCAAGCACCAGCGAGTCAAGCCCGGAAGCCACGCGCATCATATGCCGCACGGCGTCATGATCTTCGTGGATATAAGCGCTCGCGCGCAATTCATCGAGACTCAGCTGATGATATTCGGCCAGCCAGCGCAGAACGCTTTCTGCGCCCAGGTGGTCCTGCTCTATATAGAGCTCACTGCGGTTACAGGTCGAAAGGATCGCAGCCTCGCGGCTGGCGGTCAGTCGGCAGAGCTGCTGCAAGGCGTCCACCAGCTGCTCAGGGGTAAACGCCACGCGCTCGCGTACGTCTACCGAGGCAGTCTTATGGTTGATACCGAGGGCAAGAAAGGCCATGCAAGGTCGCTGATTATGACGAGAAGCCGATAATTGTCCTACTTCGCAGGTTTCAGAACAACCACCGCTCGCTATTGTCTCTATAGACTACCCCTACCGAGACCTTCGCTTATGGGTTTGCCCCGGCGCTTGTGTCATGATGATCCGACCGCTGGTAAGCCGCCCAAATCCTCATTATGAATAGATCCTACGCGTTGCTCCTTGCCTTGGCCCTGCTCCAGGGCTGTCAGACCCTGGACTCCACCGATGCCCAGGCGCCTGCCCTCGATGCCGTGCAACAGCAGCCAGACAAACCCGTGGTCTATGGATCGTTCAGCCAGGACACCGTCTACAACCTGCTGGCCGCAGAGCTGGCCGGCCAGCGCAACCGTTTCGACATCGCCCTCGACAACTACGTCAGCGAAGCCATCAAGACCCAGGACGCCGGGATTTCCGAGCGGGCCTATCGCATCGCCGAATACCTGGGCGCCGACCAGCCCGCCCTGGACACCGCCCTGATCTGGGCCAAGAACGCCCCCGACAGCCTCGATGCCCAACGCGCCGCCGCCATCCAGCTGGCTCGCAGTGGCCGCTATGACGACTCGATGGTCTACATGGAGAAGGTGCTGCAAGGCCAGGGCGACACGCATTTCGATTTTCTTGCCCTGTCGGCCGCTGAAACCGACCAGGACACCCGCGACGGCCTACAGAACAGCTTTGACCGCCTGCTGAAAAAATACCCGGACAACGGCCAACTGGTATTCGGCAAGGCCCTGCTGCTTCAGCAGGACGGCAACGCCGAAGCCGCCCTGAACCTGCTTGAAGAGCACCCGGCCGACGATGGTGAAATTGCCCCGGTGCTGTTGCGCGCCCGCCTGCTGCAAAGCGTGGGTCGCGGCGAAGAGGCCCTGCCGCTGCTGCAAAAAACCATCCGCCAATACCCGGACGACAAGCGCCTGCGCCTGACCTACGCGCGCACACTGGTCGAACAGGATCGCCTGGACGACGCCAAGGTCGAGTTCTCGAGCCTGGTCCAGCAATACCCGGACGACGATGAGCTGCGCTATTCCCTGGCACTCATTTGCCTGGAAACCAAGAACTGGGACGAAGCCGCCGGCTACCTGCAAGAGTTGATCGAGCGCGACAGCCATGTGGATGCCGCGCACCTGAACCTGGGCCGCATTCATGAAGAGCGCAACCAGCTCGAAGAAGCCCTGAACGAGTACGGCCTGGTAGGCCCGGGCAATGACTACCTGCCGGCGCAGTTGCGCCAGGCCGACATACTCGTGGCCAACGGCCGCAGTGCCGAAGCCTCGCGTCGCCTGGCCATGGCCCGCGATGTCCAGCCCGACTATGCCATCCAGCTGTACCTGATCGAAGCCGAGGCCCTGGGCAACAACGACAAGGATGCCCAGGCCCTGGGCGTGCTCGAAACAGCGCTCAAGCAGTATCCGGACGACAACAACCTGCTCTATACCCGCGCCATGCTGGCCGAAAAGCGCAATGACCTGGGCCAGATGGAAAAGGACTTGCGCAGCATCATCGCCCGCGAGCCGGAGAACGCCATGGCCCTCAATGCCCTGGGCTACACCCTGGCCGATCGCACCACACGCTATGCCGAAGCCAAGGCCCTGATCGAGAAAGCCCACCAGATCACCCCGGACGACCCCGCCGTGCTCGACAGCCTCGGCTGGGTCAACTACCGGATGGGCAACCTCGACGAAGCCGAGCGCCTGCTGCGCCAGGCGCTCGAGCGCTTTCCCGACCACGAAGTCGCCGCGCACCTGGGTGAAGTACTGTGGGCCAACGGCAAGCGCCGCGAGGCCCGACAAACCTGGGCCAAGGCCTTCGAGACCCAACCCGACAGCCCCATCCTGCGCAAGACTGTTCTGCGCCTGACCGGATCCGAGACTCTTTAAGCCTATGTTTTTGCGCCACTGCATCACCTTCAGCCTGATCGCCCTGCTTGCCGGTTGCGCCGGCTTCGGCTCCCGCGAGGCCCTCCAGGGCCAAGGCAGCCCGCAACTGTGGCGTGAACACAAACAGCAACTCAGCACCCTGGACGGCTGGCAGATCAACGGCAAGGTCGGTATTCGCGCACCCAAAGACTCCGGCAGCGGCACCCTGTTCTGGCTGCAGCGCCAGGACTACTACGACATTCGCCTGTCGGGCCCGCTGGGTCGTGGTGCAGCCCGACTGACCGGTCGCCCCGGTGGCGTGGTGCTGGAAGTGGCCAACCAGGGCCGCTACGAAGCCAAGAACCCCGAGGCCCTGCTGGCAGAACAACTCGGCTGGGAACTGCCGGTTTCGCACCTGGTCTGGTGGGTGCGCGGCTTGCCTGCCCCCGACAGCAAGAGCCAGCTGACCCTTGGCAGCGACAGCCGCCTGGCCAGCCTCAAGCAGGATGGTTGGGACGTGCAGTACTTGAGCTACACCGAACAGAACGGCTACTGGTTGCCCGAGCGCTTCAAGCTGCACGGCCAGAATATTGATGTGACGGTAGTGGTCAAGGACTGGCAGCCACGCCAGCTGGGGCACTGACATGACCCGGTTGACCCTGCCAGCGCCCGCCAAGCTCAACCTGATGCTGCACATTCTCGGCCGTCGCCCCGACGGCTATCACGAGTTGCAGACGCTGTTCCAGTTCCTCGACTATGCCGACGAACTCGAATTCGCCGTACGCGATGATGGCCAGATCCACCTGCACAGCGACCTCCAGGAGGTCCCCCACGACAGCAACCTGATCGTCAAGGCCGCGCGCAAATTGCAGCAACTCACCGGCTGCACGCTGGGCGCCGACATCTGGCTGAAAAAAATCCTGCCCATGGGCGGCGGCATCGGCGGCGGCAGCTCGGATGCCGCTACTACCCTGCTGGGCTTGAACCATCTGTGGAAGCTGGACTGCGGTGAAGATCAACTCGCTGAACTGGGCCTGAGCCTGGGCGCCGACGTACCGGTTTTCGTGCGTGGCCACGCAGCATTTGCCGAGGGCGTGGGCGAGAAGCTGACCCCGGTCGACCCCGAAGAGCCTTGGTACCTGGTGCTCGTTCCACAAGTATTTGTTAGTACAGCAGAAATTTTTTCACACCCGCAGTTGACACGTGATTCTTTGCCCCTTAAGATGCGCCCCGTTCCCAAGGGAAACAGTCGTAATGACTGTCAAGCGGTAGTTGAGCAGAGTTACCCAGAAGTACGTAACTCACTGAATTTGCTAAGCAAATTCACTGAAGCAAGACTCACCGGAACTGGAAGTTGTGTGTTTGGGGCCTTCCCAAGCAAAGCTGAAGCTGATAAAGTTTTGGCCCTTCTTGCAGATACCCAAACAGGATTTGTAGCCAAAGGCAGCAACATCTCAATGTTGCACCGAACGTTGCAAAGTCTGCACTAGGAATCGAGTACAAGGTACTCGCAGCAACAGATACAGGGGCGTCGCCAAGCGGTAAGGCAGCAGGTTTTGATCCTGCCATGCGTTGGTTCGAATCCAGCCGCCCCTGCCATTTTCCTTATACTCATCCAGGTATACCCTCAGCCTTCAGGTACTGCGCGTGTCCAAGATGATGGTCTTTACGGGGAACGCCAACCCCGATCTGGCTCGGCGTGTCGTACGTCAGCTGCATATCCCACTGGGTGATGTTTCTGTCGGTAAATTCTCCGACGGCGAAATCAGCACTGAGATTAATGAAAATGTCCGCGGTAAAGACGTTTTCATCATTCAGCCGACTTGCGCGCCAACCAACGATAATCTGATGGAACTGGTAGTGATGGCCGATGCCTTCCGCCGCTCCTCAGCGTCCCGAATCACTGCCGTGATTCCTTACTTCGGATATGCCCGCCAGGATCGCCGTCCGCGTTCGGCGCGTGTAGCTATCAGCGCCAAAGTCGTCGCTGACATGCTCACCGTCGTTGGTATCGACCGTGTTCTCACCGTCGACCTGCACGCTGACCAGATCCAGGGTTTCTTCGATATTCCGGTAGATAACATCTACGGCTCCCCCGTTCTGGTGGATGACATCGAAGACCAGCGTTTCGAGAACCTCATGATCGTGTCCCCGGACATTGGCGGCGTCGTGCGTGCACGTGCTGTTGCCAAGTCGCTGGGTGTCGATCTGGGTATCATCGACAAACGCCGTGAAAAGGCCAATCACTCCGAAGTGATGCATATCATCGGCGACGTCGAAGGACGTACCTGTATTCTCGTCGACGACATGGTCGATACCGCCGGCACCCTGTGCCACGCGGCCAAAGCCCTGAAAGAACACGGCGCTGCCAAGGTTTACGCCTACTGCACGCACCCTGTCCTGTCGGGTCGGGCGATCGAGAATATCGAGAACTCCGTGCTGGACGAACTGGTGGTTACCAATACCATCCCGCTGTCCGCTGCTGCACAAGCCTGTGCGCGTATCCGCCAACTGGATATCGCACCGGTGGTCGCTGAAGCGGTTCGCCGCATCAGCAACGAAGAATCGATCAGCGCGATGTTCCGCTGAGGGCCCTGCCCTCGCGAACATCACGTTGACGTAAAGCGCCCCGCCCCAACACTTGTTGTTGGGGCGGGGCTTTTTTGCCCATCCCGCTTTGGCGCTGGTCGCAAACGCCACTCGGGAATGGCTATTTTGGAGATACAAAATGACTGATTTCACTCTGAACGCTCAAGCGCGTACTGACCTGGGGAAAGGTGCGAGCCGCCGCCTGCGTCACTCCGCCAACACTCCTGCTGTTGTTTACGGTGGTGGCAAAGCCGCTGAATCCGTAACCATCCTGGCCAAGGAAATCACCAAGCTGTTCGACAACGAAGCTGCCTTCAGCCACGTTATCGAACTGAACGTCGACGGCACCAAGCAGAACGTTATCGTCAAGGCTCTGCAACGTCACCCGTCCAAGCAGTTCATCATGCACGCTGACTTCGTCCGCGTTGTAGCTGGCCAGAAACTGACCGCTGTTGTTCCTGTGCACTTCATCAACGAAGAAGCACCGGTCAAGAAAGGCGGCGAAATCTCCCACGTAGTGGCCGAGATCGAAGTTTCCTGCGAAGCCAAAGACCTGCCTGAGTTCATTGAAGTTGACCTGGCCAAGGCTGAAGTCGGCACCATCATCCACCTGTCGGACCTCAAAGCGCCTAAAGGCGTAGAGTTCGTAGCTCTGGCCCACGGTGATGACAAAGCTGTTGCCAACGTTCACGCTCCGCGTGTTGCGCCTGAAGCTGCAGAAGGCGCTGCTGAGTAATCCACTCGGCACGCCGGCGTTGATCGGGTTACAGTGCCCCGCACTGTAGCCCCCAACTCCAAGGAAGAGCCCCTGACGTGACCGCCATCCAACTGATCGTCGGCCTGGGAAACCCCGGCCCCGAATACGAACAGACCCGGCATAACGCAGGGGCTCTTTTCGTAGAACGCATTGCCAGCGCCCAGCGTGTCAACCTGACTGCTGATCGCAAGTATTTCGGCCTGACGGCTAAATTCAGCCATCAGGGCAACGACGTCCGTCTGTTGATCCCCACCACCTACATGAATCGCAGCGGCCAGGCCGTTGCTGCACTGGCGAATTTTTTCCGCATCCCGCCAGATGCCATCCTGGTGGCCCACGACGAACTCGACCTGCCCCCAGGCGTCGCCAAGCTCAAAAAGGGCGGCGGCCATGGTGGGCACAACGGCTTGCGCGACATCATTGCGCAACTCGGCAACAACAACGACTTTCACCGTCTGCGGCTTGGCATCGGCCACCCGGGTGACAGCAGCAGGGTCTCCGGCTTTGTCCTGGGCAAGGCGCCACGCGCCGAACAGGAAAAACTGGATGCCAGTATCGATTTTGCCCTCGGCGTGCTGCCGGACATCCTCGCCGGCGACTGGACGCGTGCGATGAGAGAGCTGCACAGCCAGAAGGCCTGACTCCACGAAGAGGGATTCACCATGGGTTTCAATTGCGGCATCGTCGGTTTGCCCAACGTCGGCAAGTCCACCCTGTTCAACGCCTTGACCAAATCCGGCATCGCGGCAGAGAACTTCCCCTTCTGCACCATCGAGCCGAACAGCGGCATCGTGCCAATGCCTGATGCACGCCTGGATGCCCTGGCCGCCATCGTCAAGCCAAACCGCGTGCTGCCGACCACCATGGAATTCGTCGACATCGCAGGCCTGGTCGCCGGCGCCTCCAAAGGTGAAGGCCTGGGCAACAAGTTCCTTGCCAACATCCGCGAGACCGACGCCATCGCCCACGTGGTGCGCTGCTTCGAAGACGAGAACGTGATTCACGTCTCCAACAGCGTCGACCCCAAGCGTGACATCGAGATCATCGACCTGGAACTGATCTTCGCCGACCTCGACAGCTGCGAGAAGCAACTGCAAAAGGTTGCGCGCAACGCCAAGGGCGGTGACAAAGACGCCCTGGCGCAGAAAGCCATCCTCGAGAAACTGATCCCGCACTTCACCGAAGGCAAGCCTGCGCGCAGCCTGATGAAGGACATGGCAGACGACGAGAAGGCACTGATCCGCGGCTTCCACCTGCTGACCAGCAAGCCGGTGATGTACATCGCCAACGTTGCTGAAGACGGCTTCGACAACAACCCGCACCTGGACGTCGTGCGTGCCATTGCCGAAGAAGAAGGCGCAGTGGTCGTGCCGGTGTGCAACAAGATCGAAGCGGAAATCGCCGAGCTCGACGAAGGCGAAGAAAAGGACATGTTCCTAGAGGCCCTGGGCCTGGAAGAACCAGGCCTGAACCGCGTGATCCGCGCCGGTTACGGCCTGCTCAACCTGCAGACCTACTTCACCGCCGGCGTTCAGGAAGTACGCGCCTGGACCGTACGCGTCGGCGCTACCGCGCCACAGGCGGCCGGTGTGATCCACACCGACTTCGAGAAAGGCTTTATCCGTGCCGAAGTGGTCGCCTATGACGACTTCATCCAGTACAAGGGTGAAGGCGGCGCGAAAGAAGCCGGCAAATGGCGCCTGGAAGGCAAGGACTACATCGTCAAGGACGGTGACGTGATGCACTTCCGCTTCAACGTCTAAGCCGCTTCCGCTGCACAGAAAACCCCTTGAGGATTTAGGCCTCAAGGGGTTTTTCTTTTCCATCAGGATTCAAGAGAACACATAGGAGATGGAAGCCCGTGCTTTTTATTTACCCGTGACTTTTATCGAGATCCCTCAAGATTCCGGCTTTGCAAAACTACCAGTTGTTTACGCAATTGCTCCAAGTGTGCTTTCTCCGCCCGCAACGCCGAGCGCAACTCCCGATTCTCCATTTCCCAGATCCGCGCCCAACGCGCGTTCTTTTGGCAGCCGAGCGCCATTTTCCAGAGCTCACACAATCTAAGGTACTGCAGCAAAAGCGCTAGCAATATTGCCCCCATCATTACCATTGCCCCCACCGAAACCACTTCAGACATATCCATGCTCACTTCCTTTCGTGAATTCGATTCACCCCAAGACAGGAACACGATATGTAGTGTTTAGCGACAGATCTAGAATGTAGACTTATACAGGTAAAGTATTCGCACACATGGAGAGGTTATGAAGCGCAAGCAGTCCATCAAACAAGTTCGCTGGGACCTGGCACTTCGCTATCGCTTGATCGAGACCGTTGCCTGGTGGGAAGGCCGGCTGACCACGGGGCGCCTGATCCAGAGCTTCGGCATCAGCCGCCAGCAGGCGTCCAAAGACATCAACACCTACATCACTGAACATGCGCCTCGAAACTTGACATATGACAAACAGCTCAAGGGCTATGTACCGAGCAAATCCTTCAAGCCGCTGTTTATCGACGACAGTGCCAGCGCCTATCTACACCTGCTTTATCAAAACAACGAACGGGCTCCACACATCGAAGGCCTGGCACTGGCCTATGCCCACACCAAGGTTCTGGAGGTTCCGGACCGGCCCATTCGCCCCGAGGTCCTGCGTCCACTACTCAAGGCCTGCCGCGATGGCCTGCGCCTGGAAACCGAGTACGTGTCGCTCAACTCCCCGAATGTGGATGTACGTCTTATTGCCCCTCACACGCTGGTCTACACCGGCATGCGCTGGCATGTGCGAGCCTATTGTGAAAAGAACGGCCAGTACCGGGACTTTGTACTCAGCCGCCTGCGGGGCCAGCCAGAACTGCTTGATGTATCGCAGAACACCCGTTCACTGGATGAGGACTGGAACACTGAAGTACCAGTCATCATCGCGCCCGATGGACGATTGAACGATGCGCAAAAAGCGATCATCGAGACCGACTTCGGCATGACGGATGGACATTTGCTGGTACCCAGCCGCAAGGCACTGGTGAAATATGTTTTGCAGCGTTACCAGATCGATCACAGAAACCTGGACCCTAATCCTGAAGCACAGCAAATCGTGGTTTCCAACCTTAAGGAATTGAGACCGTGGCTGTACGATTGACCACGGAGTGATAGCATAATGCCTTGAATGGATAATGGCACTTGGCTATATTCGCGCCATATCAAGGCGCATCGGTGACAAGAGCCATGCCTGCCTCATTCCTGCAAGGAGCACGCTCTATGACCAGCCTCGCCCTGGACCCTCTGTCGCAGGCCATCCGCCACGCTACGCCGGATGTCAGCTATAGCCTCCTGCAGCAGTATGAGCAGGTGGTGGTCAAAAGCCTCCTGACCTCGTTTGGGCTGGACTTTCTCCTGGCCAACGACCGACGAGGTGGACATGTTGACACCTTGCACACTGTCCGGGCCGATTCGGTCGGCTACGCTGATGTGCGCAATGAGGCACGCTTCAACGCGCGTGGCGAGTATGACAGCGCAGCCTACCACTCCACCGACACCTACATTCAGGTGGGGCGAGAGTACAAAGCAGGTAAACAGGCCGGTACTCTGAACGACGCCTATACCGGCCAGGCCTTTGCCGCCAACGCCGATGTACACCGCGACCACACCATCTCGGCCAAGGCAATACACGATGATCCGGCGCGAGTCCTGGCGGGCCGAGACGGTGTCGAGCTGGCCAACCAGCGCAGCAACCTCAATGCCACCGACGGGTCGGTAAATACCTCGAAGAAGGACAAGAGCGCCGAGCAGTTCATCAACTACCTCGACCAGAACGAAGCTGGTCGCAAGGCCGAGATCAGTTCACTGAAATCAAAGCAGCGCACCGTCGGGCTCGATGACAAGGAGCGCAAGACGCTGAATAAGCTTGAGAAACTCGACGCCGTCGACCCTGCCAAGCTGCGTGAAAAAGACAAGATTGCCCGCGAAGCTTACGAAAAAGACTTGGCCAGCAGCTACTACAACAGTAGCGAGTTCCTAGCTGCCAGTGCCAGCGCCAGCCTCAACCAGGGGCTGCGCATGGGCGCTCGCGAGACGCTCGGCATGATTATGCTCGAAGCCTGGAATGCGGTGCGCCAAGAACTGCCACACATTTTGGAGAGTTTGAAAGGCAACTTTGATCTCGGTCTGTTCCTGCAGCATCTGGGCAACACTTGCAGAGGTGCTTTCGAGCGCGTTCAGGCCAAGCGTGGCGAATTGTTGACTCGCTTCAAGGACGGCATGCTGGCTGGTGCACTGTCGTCGGTGATGACCACCTTGATCAACATTTTCTTCACCACTGCAAAGAATGTGGCCAAGATTCTCCGCGAGTCCTGGGCAACTATTGTCGAGGCGGTAAAGACGCTGGTCTTCAATCCGCAGCACCTTCCCTTCGGCGAGCTGCTGCGTGCGGTTTCCAAGATCGTCGCCACCGGTGTCTCGGTCTGTACTGGCGCTCTGGTCCAGGAGGCCATCTCCAAGGTGCCAGGTCTTCAGGTACCAATTCTGGGCGAAATCCTGTCGACATTCGTAGGCGCATTGGCAGGCGGCTTGTTGAACATTTCGCTGCTCTACTTCATTGACCATTCGCCACTGGTCAACCAAATTGTCACGTTCGCCAACGGCCTGAAGTCCAGCATCGACTACACACTGGACTATTACAAAGCGGTGAGCCAGCGGCTGGAAGCCTACACCGCACAACTGGCGGGCATCGACTTCCAGCAGTTGCAAGCGGACCTGGACAAGCTGCAACAGATCAATGCCAATCTGGCGCGGTCGCAAAACAATGCAGAGCTCAACGACGCACTGTTTGAAGCGATGAACACCTGCAAGATCGATATGCCCTATCAGGACCGCCAAGGCCTGGACGATTTCATGAACGACAAAGATGCCGTGCTGGTGTTCTGACCCAGCATGTCGCGCTTCAATTGCGATGCATGTGGACTGTGCTGCCAGAACTTGGGCGCCAATCCACTTTACAGCGACCTGGATGACGGAACGGGCGTCTGCCGCCATTACGACCGCGCCAATCGTCGTTGCGGCACCTATGCACAACGTCCCCTCAAGTGTCGGATCGACGAAAGCTACGAGCACTTCTACGCACATCACATGACGCGAGAGCAGTTTCATGCACTCAACCAGGCGGCGTGTGAAACCCTCAAGAGCAAAAGGACAGGATAGACATGCCATTACCGTTATTGTTGATCGGTGCAGCTGTAGTTGCAGGCGGGGCCGGGATTGCCGGCGGGGTCAAAGGTGCCAAGAAGATCTCTGAAGCCAAGGGTATCGTCAGCGATGCCGAGGGTCGATACAACCGCGCAAAAGACCAACTGGATAACGACCAGAAGCAGACCGAAATGTCTCTGCAGACGCTGGGCACCCTGAAGCTGGACGTCAGCCGCAGCTTTGGACGCTTTGCCGCAGCCTACGAGAAGATCAAGAACAAGCCGGAGTTCAAAGAGTTCCACGGCGAAGACATCCGCTTCTCCAAGCACCAACTGGACGAAATCAAGCAGATCTCCATTTCCGCTATCGACCTATTGGGCAGCTCCGCACTCACCGCAAGTGCTGGCGCGCTGGCCGGCTTCGCGGCCTATGGCGGAACCATGGCCCTGGGCGTGGCATCCACCGGTACAGCCATAAGTTCGCTTTCGGGTGTCGCCGCCTACAATGCGACCCTGGCCGCTCTGGGTGGCGGCGCTCTTTCCGCAGGAGGGGGTGGCATGGCCCTGGGCTCGATGGTTCTGTCGGGGGCGGTTGCCGGGCCCGTGCTTGCAGTTGGCGGCCTACTGCTCAATGCCAAGGGTAACTCCAGCCTGGAGAAAGCCGAAGAAATCCGCAAGGAAGTGGACAATGCTGTCCAGTTGATCAAAGAGTCGACGGTTTATCTCAAAAAGCTCAGGCTGATCAGCGACAAGATCATTGGTGAGCTGACCATCACATTCAACCTGTACGTCAAACATCTCACTCGCCTTGAACAGTTAATCCAGCGCCAAACCGACTACAACGCCTTCAGCCAAGACGAAAAAGACCTGCTATCCAACAACATCATGCTGGTCAAGTTGCTGACCGATCTGGTTCAGACGGTGTTGGTGAAAAAGAAAAACGGCAAAGACGTGGTACTGCAGGACAATATCCACAAAGAATTGGCGCACTCCCAGGATATCCGCGGCAAACTCGCGGCCTGAACGACAAGACTGCGGTAAAGACCATGAACAGAGCCCCGGCAACCCCGGAGTTCTGTTCATTTCCCTGCACTATCCCTCAGCGTCTCAAGTAATCCTCTTTCATTGCCTCGGGTCAGCGTTCTCCTTCAACAGCCCTGCCTATACTCAATTCCACTTTCACTGACCAGGCAACCTCCATGAGCAAGAAAAAAGACAAGGCCCGTGACGCAGAACGACTACCTCGCAAGGACTACGAAAAGGAACTCAAGAACCTGCACGTCGAGCTGGTCAAGCTCCAGCAGTGGGTCGTGGCCAAGGGCCTGAAGGTCTGCGTCATTTTTGAAGGCCGTGACGGCGCCGGCAAGGGCGGGACCATCAAGGCCATCACCGAACGGGTCAGCCCGCGGGTGTTCCGCGTTGTGGCGCTACCGGCGCCGACCGAGCGGGAAAAGAGCCAGATGTATTCCCAACGCTACCTTGAGCACATGCCTGCGGCAGGCGAGGTAGTGATCTTCGACCGCAGCTGGTACAACCGCGCCGGCGTCGAACGGGTCATGGGCTTCTGTACTGAAGACCAGGCGAAGAAATTCCTCGACGTCGTACCGCTGTTCGAACGGATGCTGGTGGAGTCCGGCATCATTGTCATCAAGTACTGGCTTGAGGTCAGCCCCGAAGAGCAACAGCGCCGGTTGGAAGAGCGCATCACCGATGGCCGCAAGATCTGGAAGCTCTCGCCCATGGATCTCAAGTCGTTCAATCGCTGGGACGACTACACCCGCGCCCGCGACGAGATGTTCGCCGCCTCCGACTCCTCCTGGGCCCCGTGGTACATGGCACCTTCCGAAGACAAACGGCGGGTGCGGCTGAACATCATCAGCCATCTGCTCAAGCAGATTCCCTACAAGGACATCACCCAGGACGAGAAGATCAAGCTGCCCAAGCGCGGCAAGATCGGCCAGTACAAGAGCATCGACTACCCGTTCCGGAAGATTCCCCAACGCTTCTGACCAGCGCCATGAATACAAAACCCCGTCTTCGGTTGCCGAGACGGGGTTTTGCCTTTTCAGGGGGCGCCGGCAGGTTTAGCCCAGCACTTTGCCTGCTACCTCGTCGACCGCATCCTTGGTGATGGCGACGATCAGGTCGGCATCCTCGCGGGTCAGCACCAGCGGCGGTGCGAAGCCCAGGATGTCACCATGAGGCATCGCCCGGGCGACCATGCCACGCTCAAGACAGGCAGCGGACACTTGCGGACCGATCTTGAAGCTCGGGTCGAATGGCGTGCGTGCTTCACGGTCGGCCATGAACTCCACCGCCGCGAGCATGCCGTCGCCACGCACTTCGCCCACCAGCGGGTGACCTTCCAGCGCTTCGCGCAGTGCGCGGTTGAGGTAGGCCCCCACCACCTCGGCATTCTCGGTGAGGTTCTCTCGTTCCAGGATGTCCAGGTTGGCGAGTGCCGCCGCGGCGCATACCGGGTGCCCGGAGTAGGTCCAGCCGTGGCCCATGGCGCCCTCTTTCTGCGAGCCCTGGTCGATCACGCTCCACACTTTCTCACCGACAATCACCGCCGACAATGGCGCGTAGGCGCTGGTCAGGCCCTTGGCGGTGGTGATCAGGTCGGGCTTCATGCCATAGCGCTGGCTGCCCATTTTCGAACCCAGGCGACCGAACGCACACACCACTTCATCAGCGATCAGCAGCACGTCGTACTTGTTCAGCACCGCCTGGATCGCCGCCCAGTAGCCCTTGGGCGGCACGATGATGCCGCCGGTCCCCATCAGCGGCTCGCCAATGAACGCCGCCACGGTGTCGGGACCTTCGGCCAGGATCATCTTTTCCAACTCGTTGGCGCAGTACTGCACGAACGCGGTTTCATCCATCCCGGCCGGGGCCTTGCGGTACCAGTGCGGGCAGACAGTGTGCTTGATGCCTTCGGCCGGCAAGTCGAAATTCTGGTGGAAACTGGCAAGGCCGGTGAGGCTGCCGGTCATGATCCCCGAACCGTGGTAGCCGCGGTCGCGGGAGATGATTTTCTTTTTCTGCGGGCGGCCCAGGATGTTGTTGTAGTAACGCACCAGCTTGATCTGGGTTTCGTTGGCATCGGAACCGGAGAGCCCGTAGTAGACCTTTTTCATGCCCTCGGGCGCCCAGTCGATGATGCGGCTGGAAAGCTCGATGATCGCCTCGGTCGAGTGGCCCACATAGGTGTGGTAGTACGCCAGCTCCTTGGCCTGCTTGTAGATCGCCTCGGCCACTTCGGTGCGGCCGTAGCCGATGTTCACGCAGTAGAGGCCGGCAAAGGCGTCGATCAGCTCGCGGCCCTCGTGGTCGCGCAGGCGGATACCTTCTGCGCCGGTGATGATTCGGCCCTTGAGCGCACCGCTGGCGTGATCATGGGCGTGGGTTGACGGATGCATGAAATGGGCACGGTCTTGTTCGAACAGTTGGCTGAAATCTTGGCTCATGGCAACGCTCCTTAAAGTTGACCTTGGTGGTGCAGGCAGAAGTACTTGGTTTCGATAAAGGGCTCAAAGCCTTCGCTACCGCCCTCGCGGCCCAGGCCCGAAGCCTTCATGCCGCCGAAGGGGATCGGGTGGCCAGTGAATTTCACGCCGTTGACCGCGACCATTGCGTGGTCCAGCCGCCGGATCAGCGGGTACACCTGGTCAAGGCGGTTGGAGCAGATATAGGCCGCCAGCCCGTACTCGGTGTCATTGGCCATGGCGACCGCCTCATCGAGGGTGTCGAACGGCATGACGCCGGCAATCGGGGCGAAGTTTTCTTCCTGGTAAATGCGCATCTGCGGGCTCACATCGACCAGCACGGTGGGCTGATAGAACCAGCCGCCCAGTGCGTGCCCTTCACCGCCCACCAGGCAACGGGCACCTTTGTGAATGGCGTCCTCGACCCGGGTGCAGGTGGCATCGAACGCGCCCTGGTGCATCAGTGGGCCGACATCCACCGGCATCTCTTCGCCGCCCACCATCGCCGGCCCCACACGCAACGCCCGCACCGCTTCGGCGAAGCGGGCGACGAAGGCCGGGTATAGCGGTCGTTGCACCATGATCCGGTTGGCGGCGCAGCAATCCTGCCCCGAGGTCTGGAACTTGGCCGCCACCGCGACCTTCACCGCCAGCTCCAGGTCGGCATCGGCGCAGACGATAAAGGGGGCATTGCCACCCAATTCCAGGGCTACTTTCTTCACGTCCTGCGCGGCGGCCTGCAGCACCAGCTTGCCCACCCGGGTGGAGCCGGTGAAGCTGACCGAGCGTACCCGGGAATCACGCACCAGGGTTTCCATGGTCATCTGTGGTTCGCCGATCACCACGTTGAAGACACCGGCGGGAAAACCTGCCTCTTCTGCCAACTGGGCCAGGGCCAGGGCCGAGAACGGTGTTTCATGGGCGGGCTTGACCACCACGGTACAGCCAGCGGCCAGCGCGGCAGCGGCTTTGCGGGTAATCATCGCGCTGGGGAAGTTCCACGGTGTAAGCAAGGCGCAGACGCCCACCGGTTCCTTCACCGTCCCCAGGTGAGCACCTGGGATATGGCTGGGGATGGTCTGGCCGTACAGGCGCCGCGCCTCTTCGGCGAACCAGGGGATAAAGCTGGCCGCGTAGGCGATCTCGCCCCGTGCCTCGACCAGTGACTTGCCCTGCTCTTCACTGAGGATCCGCGCCAGCTCTTCCTGATGATCCAGGATCAGCTCGGCCCAACGGCGCAGCAGCGTCGCCCGCTCTTCCAGGCTCCGGGCGCGCCACGCTCCGAAAGCACGCTGGGCGGCGTCGACGGCAGCAACGATCTGTTCGTGCTCAAGCATTGGCACATGGCCAATGACCTGGCGGGTGGCTGGGTTGTGCACGGCAATGCTGTTGCCCGTGGCGCTGTGCAGCCATTGGCCGTCCACATGACAGAGGGTCTTGAACGTCAGCGCATGCTTGTGTGGCATATCGAGTTCTCCAAACCGTGTGGGTAATGCGCTACTGCAGGACCTCGGCGACTACCGCGAGGGTATCGCCACACTGCACCAGCCCCGGAAAATGCCGCGCAGCCAGCAACCCGCTGCGCCGGGCGCGGTACTCGACCGGCGTGGCACCGCTGCGCTTGATATCGTGGATACGGGCGATCACCTCGCCCTGCTCGACCCGCTCGCCCAGGTCGCGGCACATCTCCAGCAGACCGTCGTGCTCACTGGCCACGAAGCAGTCGTCACCCGGCATGTCGAGCATGATCGAGTCGCCGGGCAGTACTTCGCCTTCAAGGATTCCCGTGTGTACCAGCACGTTACGCACTCCGCACTCGGCCACGGCCACGCTCCGGGCGGTGGACGAGCCGCCGCCCCCCAGTTCGGTGGTCACGAACACCTTGCCCTGGCTCTCGGCGGCGGTGTCGTACATGGCCTGCGCATCCAGTTCGAGCATGCGCATGCTGTAGGGCGCGGCAAAGGCCCGCATGGCGGCCTCGCAGCGCGCTTGCTGGGCTTTGTCGGGCAACACGTGACAGGCGGCAAACGGCAGGAAGTCCAGGGTGCGGCCACCGGAATGGATATCCAGTACGATGTCGGCCAGTGGCAGCAGCGTGCGCCGGAAGTAATCAGCGATCTTCTGCGTCACGGTGCCGTCGGGCTTGCCGGGAAAGCTGCGGTTCATATTGCCCTTGTCGATCGGCGAGGTGCGCTGACCGGCATGGAACGCCGGGGTGTTCATGAACGGTACGATGATCACCCGCCCGCTTACCTGGCCGGCCTCAAGCCGTTGCGCCAGCTTGCTCAAGGCCACCGGCCCCTCGTACTCGTCACCGTGGTTGCCGCCGGTGAGCAACGCCGTGGGGCCTGTACCATTCTTCACCACGGTGATCGGGATCATCACCGCGCCCCAGGCCGAGTCGTCCCGCGAATAGGGCAATTTGAGAAAACCGTGCTGTACACCGTCGCGTTCGAAGTCGACCGTGCTGCTGATCGGGTTCACCGCCAGCGTGGCTTCAGGCAGAGGTGCGTTCATGGCTCAATCCTTCACGAACAGTTGGCGCGGTACGTTGCATAACGTTTCGACGCCGGTGTCGGTAATCAGAATGCTTTCGGTGATCTCCAGGCCCCAGTCGTCCATCCATAGGCCCGGCATGAAGTGAAACGTCATGCCCGGTTGCAACACACTGGTGTCGCTTGGACGCAGGCTCATGGTGCGCTCGCCCCAATCTGGCGGATAGCTGATACCGATCGGGTAGCCGCAGCGGCTGTCCTTGTGGATGCCGAACTTCTCCAGCACCTTGAAAAAGGCCTTGGCCACGTCACCGGTAGTGTTGCCGGGACGTGCCGCCTCCAGGCCAGCGGCAATGCCTTCGACCACGGCCTTCTCGCCATCGAGAAAGTGCTGCGGCGGTTTGCCCAGGTACACCGTGCGCGACAATGGGCAGTGATAGCGCTTGTAGCAGCCGGCGATCTCGAAGAAGGTGCCGGCGCCTTTCTCGAACGGGGTGTCGTCCCAGGTCAGGTGCGGGGCACTGGCGTCGGCACCGGTAGGCAGCAAGGGCACGATGGCCGGGTAGTCGCCGCCATGACCGTCGGCACCGAGGATGCCGCTGCTGTAGATCTCGGCCACCAGCTCGTTCTTGCGCATGCCCGGCTCGATGCGCTCCAGAATCCGTGCATGCATGTTCTCGACAATGCGCGCAGCAATACGCATGTACTCGATTTCCTGGCTCGACTTGATCGCCCGCTGCCAGTTCACCAGCCCTGCTGCATCGCTGAAGCGTGCCTTGGGCAAATGCTTTTGCAGCGACAGGAAGGCGGCGGCGCTGAAATAGTAGTTGTCCATTTCAACGCCGATGCTCAGCGTGCTCCAGCCCCGGGCGGCGATCACCTCCTGGCAGAGATAATCCATGGGATGACGCTCGCGCGACTGCACGTAGATGTCCGGGTAACCGACGATGTTCTCGTGGCGCATGAACACCGTGCGCTTGGCGCCATTGGCGTCCTGGCCGCGGCCATACCACACCGGCTCGCCGTCCAGCGCCAGCAACACACACTGGTGCACATAGAACGACCAACCGTCATAGCCCGTCAGCCACGCCATGTTCGACGGGTCGGTAACCAGCAGCAACTCGATGCCTTGCGCTTGCATCGCGGCGCGGGTCTTGGCCAGGCGCTGCGCATACTCCTGCCGACTGAACGGCAGATTGACGACGACCTCAGACATGCAAATACCCTCGTTGGGTGAGTAATCGGAGTGATCAGCTGTTGAACTGCAATCCCTTGCCCGCCTTGAGCGCACGCTCGAAGGCCAGGTTGGCAATGGCGGTGTCCTGGGCGCCGGTGCCAGTCAGGTCGCACAGGGTGATATCGCGGGCGTCCCTGCGCCCCGGACGCTGGCCAGCAATCACCTGGCCCAGCTCGCTGAAACCGCTTTCTTCGCTGACCAGGCCAGCCTTGAGTGCGTGATGCATCTCGCCCAGCACGCGGGTCTGGCTCAGGCGGTCGGCCACATAACAGTCCACCGCGGCCAGCGCGGCCGGGGCGATTTCATTCTTGTGCTCGGCATCCGAGCCCATGGCGGTGATGTGCAGGCCCGGCTGCAGGTGGCGTACCTCGATCAATGGCTCACGGCTCGGCGTCGTGGTGACGGCGATGTCCACCCCGTGCATGGCCTCATCGACCGAGCTGCAGGCCAGCACCTGCAGGCGGCCATCACAGCCCAGCTCGTCACACAGGACCGCGACCTTTTCGGCGTCCCGCCCCCACACTCGCACCGCCTCGATCGGACGCACCAGGCGCAAGGCCTGCAGCTGCAGGCGCGCCTGTTCGCCCGTGCCGATCAGGGCCACACTGCGGCTGTCTTCACGGGACAACCAGCGGGCAGCCACAGCGCCGGCAGCGGCAGTGCGCAGCGCGGTCAGGTAGCCGTTGTCGAGCAGCAAGGCTTCGAGCAGGCCGGTACGAGCCGACAGCAGCATCATCATGCCGTTGAGGCTGGGCAAGCCCAGCGCGGGGTTGTCGAAAAAACCCGGGCTGACCTTGATTGCAAAACGCTCGAGACCTGGCAGGTAGGCAGTCTTTACGTCGACCTCGCCGTTATGCTCCGGCACATCCAGGCGCAGGATCGGTGGCATGGCCACCGCCGCCGTCGCCAGCAATACAAAGGCATGCTCGATGGCATCGACCGCCGCCGGGTCAAGGCTGACGCAGGCACGCAGGTCGGCTTCGCTGAGCAAGGTAGTAGCAGGCATCACATATCCTCCGTTGGAAACCGTCTCAGGCGTCGGCGCCGTTCATCACCCGCAGGTGCTGTTCGATGTCGACATTGCGGCCACTGACCACCACCACGATCGGGCCCCGCGCCGGGATCAGCCCGTCGAGCAGGGCCGCGATGCCCACCGCGCCCGCGCCCTCCACCACCTGCCGCTCCTGGCGATAGGCGTGGCGCATGCCGGCGGCAATCGAGGCTTCATCGAGCAGGTGTACCTGGTCGCACAGCTCGCGGGTCATGGAATAGGTGTACTGGTTGTCCAGGCCGATGCCGCCACCCAGGGAGTCGGCCAGGGTGGGCAGCTCCTGCACGTCCACCGGCTGGCCGGCGAACAGGCTGGCGTGCATGGCCGCACCACGACGCATGCTGATGCCGTGCAGGGTGATGGCCGGGTTGGTGCTCTTGAGTGCCAGCGCCACGCCGGCAAACAGGCCACCGCCCGACAGCGGCACCAGCACCTGGGCGACCTGTGGAAGTTGCTCCAGAATCTCCAGGCCCAGGGTGCCCTGGCCGGCAATGATCTCGGGGTGATCGAACGGCGGCAGCAAGGTGGCGCCCTGCTCGGCGGCGATACGCTCGGCTTCGCACTGGGCGTCATCCTGGGAATGGCCGACGATGCACACCTCGGCGCCCAAATCGCGAATCGCCTGAACCTTATTGGCCGGCACCAACTGCGACAGGCAGATCGTGGCCCGAACCCCCAACTGCGCAGCGGCGTAAGCCAGCGCCCGGCCATGATTGCCGGTAGACGCGGCCACCACGCCCCGGGCCTTCTTGTCGGTATCGAGTTGAGCAATGGCATTGCTGGCACCGCGCAGCTTGAAGCTGCCGGTAATCTGCTGGGAGTCGAGCTTGAGGTAGACCGCCACGCCCATGAGCTTCGACAAGCTCGGCGAATGCTCCATCGGCGTTGTACGCACGAGGCCGGCGATACGCTGGCGGGCGAGGTAGATAGCGTTTAGCGAAAGCGCTGACATATCCGAATCCCAACAGAAGGTCTGGTGTTGGGCGGAGTGTAAGAGCGGCAAATTGTCGTGATGAATGTACTAGGTCAATTTGCCGGGATTTTTATTTTCGCTGTGCAATCAGAAGTCGTGTATCTGCGGATACTGCCCGAACAGCTCGCGCATGCCGGCCAACGCCTGGCGCATTTCCCTGTCGCTGCACTCGGCGCCCACACACAAGCGCACTGCACGCGGACGTGGTGTGCCCCGTACCAGGAACGGTTCGGGTGGTGTCACGGCAATGTGCCGGTGGCGCAGTGCCCGCACCAGGCTGTCCACCTCCCAGTGCGCAGGAATGCCCAGCCAGGCACTGAGTGCCTGAGGGTGGTGCCCCAGCAGATACTCATCAAGGTACTCGCGCACCATGGCCTGACGCGCGCCCAGCAACTTGCGCTGCAACTGCACCAGGGTCTCGGCTCGCCCGTCGCGGATCCAGCGGCTGGCGATCTCCGAGACCATGGGCGTGGCCATCCAGCTGTTGACCCGCAAGATGCTTTCGGTGCGCAGCGCCAGGCGCTTGGGCATTGCCAGGTAACCCACGCGCAGGCCCGTGAGCACCGACTTGGTCATGCTGGTGCAATAGAACGACAGCTCCGGCGCGTAATGGCTCAGCGGTGGTGCGTGGCGCTCGCCCAGCAACGGCCCGTACACATCATCCTCGATGATATGCACGCCAAAGCGCCGGGCAATCGCGGCAATTTCGCGACGACGGGCATCGGGCATCAGGCTGGTGGTGGGGTTATTCAGGTTCGGCGTACACACCAGCGCGGTGATGCGCTCGTTGCTGCACATGTCTTCGAAATGCTCCGGATCAATCCCGTCGCGATCCAGTTCCAGGCCTTTGAGGGTGAAGCCCAACACCTGGGAATTGCCAATCACGCCGTGGTCGGTCAGGCCTTCGCACAACACCACATCATCAGGGCCGGCCAGCGAGGCCAGCGCCAGGAAAATCCCGTGGGCGGCGCCGTTGGTGATCAACACATCCTCGCGCGCCACATCAAGCCCCAGGCCGCGCACCCACTGCGCGGCTGCCTCGCGGTGTGCCTCGAAGCCCGCGATGGGCCGAAAGGCATGAATCCACGGTTGGTCTTCTTCAACGCTCAACTCGGCACAGGTGTCGCGCCAGATCCGTTCATGCTCCTGGGTGTGCAGGATGCGGGTGATGGAGAAGTCCACCAGAGCCCGTTCAGGCGTATCCAGAATGTCGTTGGCCACACGGTCGCTCATGCGCCGGGTGACAAAGCTGCCACGGCCGATCTCGCAGCGCACCAGGCCCTGGCGCTCCAGCTCCTTATAGGCATTGGTGACGGTCTGCACACTGATGCCCAGGGCATCGGCGACCTGGCGCTGGGGAGGCAGGCGCTGATCGTTGACCAGGTCGCCCTGCTCTATTTCGCGGGTGATGGCCTGCACCAGAATCTTGTACTTCGACTCGCCGATACGCGCCGCGCCGAGGGCCGTTTTCCAGCTTTCCATAGTGATCGCACCGCTAGTACTGACGGGATGCACAGCATCGCCCGGGAAGTGATTGCAGGCAATTGTCCTAGTGCAATGCAATCGCTGGCGCAGCTTTTGTATGCTCGGTCCAAGGTCGATCATTCGCCCGGTTCGCCGGCGTCAACAATAGCCAACTCGACCGGTGCCGGAACGGATCCACCGTTTGCCCGCTCCAAAATGGAACGGCCCTGCACGTTTGAAGTTCTTGCTCCACTGCCTCCTAACACAGTGCCGTCAACGACGGACGTATAACAAACAGGAGATTTCAACGATGAGCCCAACGTTCAAGAACGCAGCAACACCGTTCAAGCAACTGTTGCTTGCCTGCGCAGCCTTCGGCCTGATGGCCAGCGCCCAGGCGGCAACCACGCTGGAAACGATCAAGCAGAACAACAGCATCCGCATCGGCTATGCCAACGAAACCCCCTTCGCCTTTACCGAAACCGACGGCCGGGTTACCGGCGAGTCGCCGGAAATCGCCAAGATCATCTTCGAGAAAATGGGCATCAAGAAAGTCGATGGCGTGCTCACCGAGTGGGGCTCGCTGATCCCTGGCCTGCGTGCGGGACGCTTCGACGTGATTGCCGCGGGCATGTACATCACCCCGGCGCGCTGCAAGCAGGTGATCTTCACCGACCCGCAATACCAGTTGCCCGATACCCTGCTGGTGGCCAAAGGCAACCCGAAAAACCTGCACAGCTACGCCGATGTCGCCAAGAATCCCGACGTGAAACTGGCGATCATGGCCGGCACGGTGAATCTGGCCTATGCCCGCGATTCCGGGGTCAAAGAGGCGCAGATCCTCCAGGTGCCCGACACCACCGCACAACTGCAGGCCGTACGCGCCGGTCGCGCCGACGCCGCCGTCGGCACCCAGCTGACCATGAAGGGCCTGGCCAAGAAAGGCGGTGAAAAGGTCGAGGCCATCAGCGATTTCACCGACGACCCGTCGCACACCGGCTACGGCGCCCTGGCCTTCCGCCCTGAAGACAAGGACCTGCGTGATGCGGTCAACGCCGAGCTGCAGAAGTGGCTGGGCAGCGAAGAGCATCTCAAGGCCGTCGAGCCCTTTGGCTTCGACAAGTCCAACGTGACCAAAAAGACCGCTGCCGAGCTCTGCGCCCAGTGAGTCGAGGTGGCATGGCGCCTGCCATGCCGTTCCCTGCGTAGTCTGAATAGTCAGGTCGAACCATGGGTGAATTGATACCGTTGTTACTGCAGGGGGCCTGGATCACCATCCAGGTCACTTTCTTCGGCTCGATCCTGGCCGTGGTGGCCGCGATCCTCGCAGCCCTCGGGCGCCTCTCCAGCTGGCGGCCGCTACGCTGGTTCTGCGTGGCCTACATCGAACTGTTTCGTGGCACCTCATTGCTGGTGCAGTTGTTCTGGCTGTTCTTCGTCTTGCCCCTGCCGCCCTTCAACATCGAGTTGAGCTCCTACACCGTGGCCATCGTCGGCCTGGGCCTGCACATCGGCGCCTACGGTGCCGAGGTGATGCGCGGCGCCATCAGTTCGGTCGGCAAGGGCCAGTACGAAGCCTCCATCGCCCTGAACATGCCATCGCGTACGCGCTTTCGGCGGATCATCCTGCCCCAGGCGCTGCTCGCGGCCATTGCACCGGGCACCAACCTGCTGATCGAGCTGCTCAAGAATACTTCGCTGGTGTCGCTGATCACCCTGTCGGACTTGAGCTTCCGGGCCCGCCAACTGGACCAGGCAACCTTCCAGACCCTGGAGATCTTCAGCCTGGCCCTGGTGATGTACTTCGTCCTGGCCCAGGTCATCAACTTCACCATGCGTGGCTTTGAACGCCGCTTGAGCCGTGGTCGTCTGCGTGGAGGTCTGTCATGAACCTGTGGGACTGGAACTACGTCTGGCAGATTCTTCCCGAACTGCTGCGTGCCTCGCTCAACACCCTGGGTATCACCCTGGTGGGCTTCATGATCGCCATCGTCCTGGGGCTGTTTCTGGCCATCGGCCGGCGTAGCCGCAAGGTCTGGCTGTCGTGGCCTGTGACCCTGCTGATCGAGTTCATCCGCAGCACGCCGCTGCTGATCCAGGTGTACTTCCTCTACTACGTACTGCCCAACTACGGCGTCAATCTCACGGCCATGCAGGCGGGGATCCTCGGCATCGGCCTGCACTACGCCTGCTACATCGCCGAGGTGTATCGCGGCGGCCTGGACTCGGTGGCGCGCAGCCAGTGGGAAGCGGTCATCGCCCTGAACTTCGCGCCCTGGACCGCCTACCGCGCCATCATCCTGCCCCAGGCGATCCGGCCAATCCTGCCGCCGCTGGGCAACTACCTGATCGCCATGCTCAAAGACACCCCCGTGCTGTCGGCGATCACCGTGGTGGAAATCATGCAGCAAGCCAAAAACGTGGGCTCCGAGAGCTTCCGTTACCTGGAGCCGATCACCCTGGTCGGCCTGTTCTTCCTGGCCCTGAGCGTTGCTCTGGCTTACCTGGTTCGGCGCCTCGAAGTGCGCCTGGAGTTACGCTAATGATCGCGCCCGTCTCGACCCTTGCCGTCAACACCAACCCGCTGCAGCAGGTAGCAACGCCTGCCGTGGACAGTGCCCAGTCGATCGTCAGTTTCAACGACGTGACCAAGCGCTATGGCAGCTTCACTGTACTGGACCGCCTCAACCTCAGTGTTGCGCCGGGGGAGAAAGTCGCCATCATCGGCCCCAGCGGCTCGGGCAAATCGACCCTGCTGCGGGTCCTGATGACCCTTGAAGGCATCGATGAAGGCATGATCGAGGTCGACAACGACTCCCTGACCCACATGCGCAACCGCAACGGCATCCTGGTGCCGGCCAACGACCGTCACGTGCGCAAGGTGCGCGCCAAGATCGGCATGGTGTTCCAGAGCTTCAACCTGTTCCCGCACATGACCGCCCTGCAGAACGTGATCGAAGCGCCGGTGCAGGTACTGGGGGTCAAGCCTGCCGAGGCCCGCGAGCGCGCCGCGCAATTGCTGGAACTGGTGGGCCTGGGCAGCAAGTTCGATCACTACCCTTCGCAGTTGTCGGGTGGGCAACAGCAACGGGTGGCCATCGCCCGGGCGCTGGCCATGCGGCCAAAGGTCATGCTGTTTGACGAGGTCACCTCGGCGCTGGACCCGGAGTTGTGCGGCGAAGTGCTCAATGTGATCCGCACGCTTGGCAGCGAGCACAACCTGACCATGCTCATGGTTACCCACCAGATGGGCTTTGCCCGCGAGTTTGCTGATCGGGTGTGCTTTTTCTACAAGGGGCAGATTCATGAACAGGGTACGCCCAAGCAGATCTTCGAGAATCCGCAGCAGGAGCGGACGCGGGCGTTTCTGAGTGCGGTGAAAGAGGCCAACTGAGAGATGGGCGGTGGGTGGTTGGGCGCCTGGGTGAGCCTATCCAGTCGTGGTGGTGATGCTGCCGGCCCCTTCCGCCCTTACGGCGGCCTGCTTTTCTCTTGGGAAAAGTAGCCTGCCGTAAAGGCGGAAGGGGCCGGCAGCGTCAACCAAGATAACGGATCAACCCCAAACATCAGGCACTGCAATACCACGCCACACCCTCATCATCCTCAGTCACCCGCACCACCCCCCGGTGCAGCAGGTAATTGAGATTGGCCAGACACTCCCCGGTCGCCATGGTCAGTAGCCCATCATCAATGGTGCGCTTGAACAACACACTGAACAGGTCCACCGCCCGCCTGGGCCCATCCAGCAATGCCTGTTGCAGCCGCTCGACCGCGCGGTGCTGGCTGTCATGCAACTGATCGAGCCTGGCATGCAATGGCTTGAACGGCTCGTTATGCGACGGCAACACCAGCACATCATCGGGGATCTGGCGCTTGAGTTTCTCCAGCGATGCCAGCCACAGTGCCAGCGGGTCGGCATAAGGCTCGGTAGGAAACACCGACACGTTGGAAGAAATACGCGGCAGCACCTGGTCGCCAGAAATCAGCAACTGCAGCGCCGGGCAATGAAAGCATGCATGCTCCGGCGAATGCCCCTCGCCCACCACCACCTGCCAGTCATGCTCACCAATGCGCAAACTGTCGCCATCACGCAGGCGCCGATAACCCTGGGGCAGTGGCGAGATATAGCGGCCATAACCACCAAAGCGCACGCGATAGTTCTCGATGGCCTTGGCATCCCATCCGGCACGTCGATAGAAGTTGACGCCCTGCGCGGGTGCTGCGCGCCCACAATCGGCCACCAACACCCGGCAATTCATGTACTCGCCAAACGTCATCCACAACGCGCACCCCAGGGTCTCGGTCAACCAGCCGGCCATGCCGATGTGGTCGGGGTGCATATGGGTGGCGAACACCCGGGTAATACCCAGGCCCCCCAGCGGCCCGTCGCTGGCGAGCAAGGCCTGCCAGGCATCGAGGGTGTCCGGGGTATGCATGCCGGTATCGAAGATCGCCCAGCCCTGACCGTCGCGTACCGCCCACAGGTTGATGTGATCGAGCGATATCGGCAGCGACATGCGCAGCCACAACACTCCCGGGGCAACCTCAACCGCGGTGCCTGGCATCGGCGCGGGGCCACAGGGGTAGTTCAGTGATTGGCGTTCCTGATTCATGACCTATGACTCCTGTTCGCGCATACCGCCGCCTGGTGGGAGCGGCGCTGCGACGTCTCGACTTGTCCCGCGTTAGCGATAGTGACGCCGCCATCGTATCGCGGGACAAGCCCGCGCCAACAGATAAAAAAGGGCCGTCACTTGGACAGCCCAAAGGGCGCAGGCCGACGAACCCACCGTCACCGACACTGCGTCACTGCCGCGTGCTGACCCGATCAGCACGCAGCGAGTTCTAGAACTGATCGTCGCCAAGCGCCAGGGCCGAATCACCGCCCTGAATCAACGTGTGGGCAAGGCCCGGGGCGCGGGACAGCACGTGGTCGGCGTAGAAGCGTGCGGTTACAAGCTTGGCGCTGTAGAAGTCCTGCTCAAAGCTGGCAACCTTCAAGCACTGCTGCGCCACCAGCGCCGAGCGTGCCAGTTGCCAGCCCCCGACCACGGTGCCAAACAGCTCCAGCATCGGTACTGCCCCGACCGATACCGCCGCTACCCGACTGTCGTAGTTCGAAACGATGAACGCGACCGCTTGTTCCAGGGCCCTGACACCCTGCCCCAGGGAAGCGGCGATGGCGGTCAGCGACGGGTCGTCGGCGGCCAACAGTTGATGGGTCACCTGGCGCATCTGTTCGATTACCCAACCGATGGCTCGCCCTTGGTCACGGGCGATCTTGCGGCCGATCAGGTCGGCGGCCTGGATACCGGTGGTGCCTTCATAGATGGTGGTGATGCGCGCATCACGCAGGTGCTGGGCGGCGCCGGTTTCTTCGATGAAACCCATGCCACCGTGGACCTGCACGCCAAGGGAGGCGATGTCCACCGATTGCTCGGTGCTCCAGCCTTTGACCACCGGGATCATGAGGTCCACGAACGCCTGGTCGAGCTCGCGCTGTTGCCGGTCGCTGTTGCGCTCGGCGCTGTCCATCGCCGCGGCCACGGTACAGGCCAGGGCGCGCATGGCTTCGGTGCGGGCCTTCATCGACAGGAGCATGCGTCGCACGTCGGGGTGACGGATGATGGCCACCTTGTCGCGGCTCTTTACCCCGACTTCAGTGCCCTGGACCCGGTCGCGGGCATAGCTGCGGGCCCGCTGGTAGGCGCGCTCGGACAGGCCGACGCCTTCAATGCCAACCGAGAAGCGCGCCGCGTTCATCATGATGAACATGTATTCCAGGCCACGGTTTTCTTCGCCCACCAGCCAGCCGGTGGCCCCTTGCTTGTCGCCAAAGGCCAGCACCGCCGTGGGGCTGGCATGGATGCCCAGCTTGTGCTCGATGGACACGCAGCGCACATCGTTGCGCTCACCCAGGCTGCCGTCGGCTTCGACCAGGAACTTGGGCACCACGAACAGCGAGATGCCCTTGACCCCTTCCGGTGCGCCGGGCACCCGGGCCAGTACCAGGTGGACGATGTTGTCGGTCAGGTCGTGCTCGCCATAGGTGATGAAAATCTTCTGCCCGAACACCCGGTAAGTGCCATCGTCCCGGGGCTCGGCGCGGCTGCGCACGGCGGCGAGGTCCGAGCCGGCCTGGGGCTCGGTGAGGTTCATGGTGCCGGTCCACTCGCCGCTGATCATCTTGGCGAGGTAGGTGTGCTTGAGCAGGTCGCCGCCGCGCAGTTCGATGGCCTCGATGGCGCCACGGGTGAGCATGGGGCACAGGCCGAACGAGACGTTGGCGCCGTTCCACATTTCCTCGACCAGGGCCGAGATCAACCGTGGTAAACCCTGGCCGCCGAACGTGGTATCACAGGACAGCGCATTCCAGCCGCCCTCGACGAACTGTTCGTAAGCTTCGCGCCAACCCTTGGGGGTGATCACCTGGCCATCGACCCAGCGCGCGCCTTCGCGGTCACCGCTGACGTTGAGTGGCGAGAGCACGCCCTGGGCGTACTTGCCGGCTTCGTTGAGGATGGCGTCGACCAGGTCGCTGCCCAGCTCTTCGCAGCCAGGCAGGCGGCGGACGTGGTCAAGATGGCCGAGTTCGTTGAGGACGAACTGCATGTCGCGCAGCGGCGCGGTGTATTCACTCATGGCTCAATACTCGTATCGGGCAGGGCTTTTGAGGGTGCGAGTAGAACAGAGCGCATGGCCGGGGCACCCCACCCGTAGCGAGTGGGCGGGCCTGGTTTATCTTGGAGCAAGCCCGCGGCTACCCGGAAGGCGGCCACAGAGGTCAGTTGTCGAAGGACCGCAAGCGCGCGTACTGGTCATAGGGGGCGTAGCGTGCCTTGCGATCACGCATCACCTTGATCATCGCCACGGCAGGATCACGTGCCAGCACCAGTCGGCCGCGCTTGGCCACCAGGTGATCGAGCAGACGCTCCTTCTCGTCGGCCAGGCATTCAGGGTTGCGATCAAAGCCACTGCCCGCATCCAGGCTCAGCCAGTGGGTACCGGGAATCAAATCGCCGGCAAACACCACACAACCGCCGGGAAGGTCGATTTCAGGCAACAACTGGCCGGGGGTATGGCCATCACTGAAATGAAAGCGCCAGCCACTGCCCAGCACGTCTTCGCTGGTCTCATCGAGCAGTTCCAGGCGCTCGCTGACTTGCAATTGGCCCAGGATCGGGCTGATGAACAACGCACGATCGCGCGGATGCGGCCGCAATGCCCGCAGCCAATGGCGCCTGCCGGTGAGATAGCGCGCGGTGGGAAACAGCAGACGCGGGGTGTCGCCATCCTCGATGGCGTGGCGCAGCTCGGACGACACCAGGGCTTGCAGGTGGGTGAGCACCACCGCGTGGATGTCATGTTCGCCCAGGCCGTGGCGGGCCAGGCTGTCGAGCAGGCCGTGGGTGTGCTTCTGGCAGCGACAGGTGCGCGGCAATGGCGCCAGCAGCGCATCAGTGCCGGCCAGTACCAGGATGTTCTTGTCGCCCTGCTGCACCAGCAGGGCGCGTGAGGGCAACTGCACCAGGTTTTCGTGGTCGGGTTTTATCAACGCTGCCCAGTCTTTTCGTGGGGTAGCGCCAAACATGACGCCGCCATCGAGCGTGCGGCTGCCGCTGGAGAGCGTGGAAATACTCCGGTTCACAACGCGTACCTCTTCAATTCGGGCAATTCGCGCACCGGGCAGGCCAGTGCTTGACGACGTATGCAGACTAGTGTGCCAACAGGCAGCAAGCCCCCACCCACGTGGAGTGGGTGGCAGGTTGGGCGGGGTTCGCGAAAAAAGAGGACCGGTGGGGCTATTCACTTTTTAAGTTGTACGATAACGTATCTCTACTCGAGTACCACTGCGTCTTTCCATGTGTCTTACAGGGTGTTCTACAACAATGAATCCACAAGAACTGAAAACCATCCTCTCCAGCGGCCTGTTGTCTTTCCCGGTCACCGACTTCAACGCCCAGGGCGACTTTAACCGCGCTGGCTACATCAAACGCCTGGAATGGCTGGCCCCGTACGGCGCCAGCGCCCTGTTCGCCGCCGGTGGCACCGGTGAGTTCTTTTCGCTGGCGGCCAGTGAATACTCGGAAATCATCAAGACCGCCGTCGACACCTGTGCCACCAGCGTGCCGATCCTGGCCGGTGTCGGCGGTTCGACCCGCCAGGCCATTGAATACGCGCAAGAGGCCGAGCGCCTGGGCGCCAAAGGCTTGCTGCTGCTGCCGCACTACCTGACCGAAGCCAGCCAGGACGGCGTTGCCGCCCACGTCGAGGCAGTGTGCAAGTCGGTGGATATCGGTGTGGTGGTTTACAACCGCAACGTCTGCCGTCTAAATGCCGTGCAACTGGAACAGCTGGCCGAACGCTGCCCGAACCTGATCGGCTACAAGGACGGCCTGGGTGATATCGAGCTGATGGTGTCGATCCGCCGTCGCCTGGGCGAGCGCTTCACCTACCTCGGCGGCCTGCCGACTGCCGAAGTCTACGCGGCGGCCTACAAGGCCCTGGGCGTACCGGTGTATTCCTCGGCGGTGTTCAACTTCATCCCGAAAACCGCGATGGAGTTCTACCACGCGATCTCCCGGGACGATCACGCCACCGTGGCCAAGATCATCGACGACTTCTTCCTGCCATACCTGGACATCCGTAACCGCAAGGCCGGCTATGCCGTGAGCATCGTAAAGGCCGGTGCCAAGATCGCCGGTTACGACGCAGGCCCGGTGCGCACGCCGCTCACTGACCTGACCGCTGAAGAATACGAAATGCTCGCCGCGCTGATGGACAAACAGGGTGCGCAGTAACACCTGACGACCGCAGGTCGCCGGAGCCGAAGCCTGACCCCTTCGGCTCCACAATAAACAGAACCCCGCACAAAAATAATTAGTGGGAGTACACCTGCATGCAAGCGACTAAAAAGACGCATGTGCGCTATCTGATCCTGTTCATGCTGTTCATCGTGACCACGATCAACTATGCCGACCGCGCCACCATTTCCATTGCCGGCTCAAGCCTGCAGAAGGACCTGGGCATCGACGCCGTCACCCTCGGCTACATCTTCTCGGCGTTTGGCTGGGCGTATGTGCTGGGGCAGATCCCTGGCGGCTGGCTGCTCGACCGCTTCGGCTCCAAGAAGGTCTACGCCCTGAGCATCTTCACCTGGTCGGCATTCACCGTGCTGCAAGGTTTTGTCGGCTACCTGCCAGTGGCCAACGCGATCATCGCCCTGTTCATGCTGCGCTTTCTGGTCGGCTTTGCCGAAGCGCCCTCCTTTCCTGGCAACGCCCGTATCGTCGCGGCCTGGTTCCCGACGGCCGAGCGTGGCACGGCCTCTGCCATCTTCAACTCGGCGCAGTACTTCGCCACTGTGCTGTTCGCACCGCTGATGGGCTGGATCGTCCATTCCTGGGGCTGGGAGCATGTGTTCATCGTCATGGGCGTGCTGGGCATCCTGTTCTCGGTTGCCTGGATGAAGCTGATCTACAACCCCAAGGAACACCCGATGATCAGCGTTGCCGAGCTTGAGCACATCGAGCAGAACGGCGGTCTGGTGGACATGGACAAACCCAGGCAGGCCGGCAAGAGCGGGCCGAAATGGGGCTACATCAAACAGCTGCTCAGCAGCCGCATGATGCTCGGCATCTACCTGGGCCAGTACTGCATCAACGCCATTACCTATTTCTTCCTGACCTGGTTCCCGGTGTACCTGGTGCAGGAGCGTGGCATGTCGATCCTCAAGGCCGGTTTCATCGCCTCGTTGCCAGCAATCTGCGGGTTTATCGGCGGCGTGCTGGGCGGGATCATCTCCGATCACCTGCTGCGCCGTGGCAACTCGCTGACCTTCGCCCGCAAGGCGCCCATCGTCATCGGCCTGCTGCTGTCGACCTCGATGATCATCTGCAACTACGTCGATGCCGAGTGGATGGTGGTAGGCATCATGGCCTTGGCATTCTTCGGCAAGGGCCTGGGTGCGCTGGGCTGGGCGGTGGTGTCCGACACCTCGCCCAAGCAGATCGCCGGGCTGTCCGGCGGCATGTTCAATACCTTCGGCAACATCGCCTCGATCACCACGCCGATCATCATCGGCTACATCATCAGCGCCACCGGCTCGTTCAAGTGGGCCCTGGTGTATGTGGGTGCCAACGCTCTGGTGGCGGTGTTCAGCTACCTGGTGATCGTCGGCCCGATCAAGCGGATCGAATTGCGTGAAGACCCGAGCAAGAACGGCAACGCCCAAACGCAGCCAACTGCGGGCGCGCTGGCCGAAACCCGTCGTTGAGTGAAGCGCCTGCGGCCCTGGCCGCAGGCGTGTTGATCAGCCTGAATACAGTACAAGAAGGGCCAACCCATGCACATGATCGAACACGCCGACTCACCCCGCTACGTGCGCCTGCATGAACAGGACAACGTCGTTGTCGTGGTGAATGATCAGGGTGTTGCCGAAGGCAGCCGCTTTGCCGATGGCCTGACGGTGACCGAAGGCATTCCACAGAGCCACAAGGTGGCCCTGGTGAACATCGCCAAGGGTGAGCAGGTAGTGCGCTACGGCCAGATCATCGGCTACGCGCTGCAAGACCTGCCCCAGGGCAGTTGGGTCAAGGAAACTCAACTGGCCATGCCGTCGGCACCGCCACTGGACAGCCTGCCGATGTCGGACGCCGTGCCCGCCGCGCTGCCGCCGCTTGAAGGCTACACCTTCGAGGGCTATCGCAACGCCGACGGCACAGTCGGCACCCGCAACATACTGGGCATCACCACCACCGTACAGTGCGTGACCGGGGTGCTTGACCATGCGGTAAAACGCATCCGCGACGAGTTGCTGCCCAAGTACCCCAACGTCGATGACGTGGTGGCCCTGACCCACAGCTATGGCTGCGGTGTAGCGATCAACGCCCGCGACGCCTATATTCCGATCCGTACCGTGCGTAACCTGGCCCGCAACCCCAACCTGGGCGGCGAAGCACTGGTCATCAGCCTGGGCTGCGAAAAGCTGCAGGCAGGCCAGGTGATGCACGAGGGCGACGCCTCGGTCGACCTGAGCGAGCCCTGGCTCTACCGCCTGCAGGATGCCAGCCACGGCTTTGCCGAAATGGTCGAGCAGATCATGGAACTGGCTGAAACACGCCTGAAAAAACTCGACCAGCGCCGCCGCGAAACCGTACCGGCCTCGGAACTGATCCTGGGCATGCAGTGCGGTGGCAGCGATGCGTTTTCCGGCATCACCGCCAACCCGGCGCTGGGCTATGCATCGGACCTATTGATTCGCGCAGGTGCCACGGTCATGTTCTCGGAAGTCACCGAAGTGCGTGACGCCATCTACATGCTCACCTCCCGCGCCGAAACCCCGGAAGTGGCCCATGCCCTGGTGCGCGAGATGGACTGGTACGACCAGTACCTGCAACGCGGCGAGGCCGACCGCAGTGCCAACACCACGCCGGGCAACAAGAAAGGCGGGTTGTCCAACATTGTCGAGAAGTCCCTTGGGTCGATCGTCAAGTCCGGCAGCAGCGCCATCAATGGCGTGCTCGGCCCTGGCGAGCGCGTTGCCAGCAAGGGCCTGGTGTTCTGCGCCACGCCGGCCAGCGATTTTGTCTGCGGTACCCTGCAACTGGCGGCCGGCATGAACCTGCATGTATTCACCACCGGGCGCGGCACGCCCTATGGCCTGGCCATGGCGCCGGTGGTCAAGGTGTCGACCCGCACCGAGCTTGCCGAACGCTGGCCCGACCTGATCGACATCGACGCGGGGCGCATTGCCACCGGCCGCGCCAGCATCGAAGAGCTGGGCTGGGAACTGTTCCACTACTACCTGGACGTAGCCAGCGGCCGCAAGCAGACCTGGGCCGAACGCTACAGGCTGCACAACGACATCACCCTGTTCAACCCTGCACCCATTACCTGAGCGTCGTCACCTCCCGCACCCGACGCGGTGTTGGAGGTGATTGCGTTACTGCCTTTCAAGTCATCCGACGTCCTTCATCCTTAAACTCGAACCAGGAGCTCCCCATGCCAACCGTTCTGGGTCACAACTTCATTGCCGGTGCGCGCAGCGCCGCAGGCAGCCAGACTTTGAAAAGCCTCGATGCCAGTACCGGTGAAGCCCTGCCGTACAGCTTCATCCAGGCCACCGAAAGCGAAGTGGACAGCGCCGCCCGTGCGGCCGAAGCAGCGTTCATCGAGTTTCGCCAGCTGAGCCCGCAACGCCGTAGCGAATTTCTGCTGGCCATTGCCGATGAACTGGATGCCCTGGGCGATGATTTCGTCGCCATCGTCTGCCAGGAAACCGCCCTGCCCGCGGCCCGCATCCAGGGAGAGCGTGCGCGTACCAGCGGACAGATGCGCTTGTTTGCCCAAGTCTTGCAGCGCGGGGATTTTGTCGGTGCGCGCATCGACCTGGCGCTGCCTGAGCGCAAGCCATTGCCGCGTGTCGACCTGCGCCAGATGCGTATTGGCGTCGGCCCGGTGGCAGTGTTTGGCGCCAGCAACTTCCCGCTGGCCTTCTCCACCGCCGGCGGCGATACCGCTGCGGCCCTGGCGGCCGGTTGCCCGGTAGTGTTCAAGGCCCATAGCGGCCATATGGCCACCGCCGACCTGGTCGGCTGCGCCATTGTTCGCGCCGCCGAACGTACCGGCATGCCCAAAGGTGTGTTCAACATGATCTTCGGCGCTGGCGTCGGCGAATGGCTGGTCAAGCACCCGGCGATCCAGGCGGTAGGCTTTACCGGCTCGCTCAGCGGTGGCAATGCCCTGTGCAAGATGGCGGCCGAGCGGGCGCAGCCGATCCCGGTGTTTGCCGAAATGTCGAGCATCAACCCGGTCATCCTGTTGCCTGAGGCGTTGGCCGCCAGAGGTGAAACCGTAGCCCGCGAACTGGCCGCTTCCGTGGTGATGGGCTGCGGCCAGTTCTGCACCAACCCTGGCCTGGTGCTGGGCATCCGTTCGCCAGCCTTCGCCGCCTTCCAGGCGCACCTGCAGGAGCAAATGGCTGCCCAGGCGCCACAGACCATGCTCAATGCCGGGGGCCTGCGCAGCTACAGCAAAGGGCTGGAGCACCTGCACAGCCATCCTGGCATCAGCCACCTGGCCGGCCAGCCGCAGGAAGGCAACCAGGCCCGACCGCAACTGTTCAAGGCCGATGTCGAGCTGCTGCTGAACGGCGACGATCTGCTGCAGGAAGAAGTTTTCGGCCCAACCACCATCGTCGTCGAAGCCCGCGACGATGCCGAGCTCAAGGCAGCATTGCAGGGATTGCGCGGCCAACTGACCGCCACCCTGATTGGCGAGCCGGGAGACCTGCAGGGGTATCAGTGGCTGGTACCGGTGCTGGAGCAGAAGGTGGGCCGTATCCTGGTCAACGGTTACCCGACCGGTGTGGAAGTGTGCGATGCCATGGTTCATGGCGGGCCTTATCCTGCGACCTCCGATGCCCGTGGAACCTCGGTGGGCACCTTGGCGATTGACCGCTTCCTGCGGCCGGTGTGCTACCAGAACTACCCCGAGGCATTGCTGCCCGAGGCCTTGCGCAACAGCAACCCGCTGGGGTTGAAGCGCCTGGTCAATGGCGAGTGGTCGGTTGAATCGATTGGCTGATCGGCAAAGATCGCAGGGCATAGCGGATTTCTGTAGGAGCGGGCTTGCCGCGCGAAAACGTACCGTCAGGCAGATCGCATCGCGGGGCAAGCCCGCTCCCACAGAGCCCCGCCGTCAGTTGGTTTTGTTCCCTTGCGCCTCGGCCTCTTCATGGGCCAGCCGCAACCGCTCCCGGCTGTTGGTCAGGTGCAGGCGCATCGCCGCCCGCGCCGCCTCGGCATCCTGACGCGCAATAGCCTCATAAATCGCCTCGTGCTCATGACTCAGGCGGCTCATGTAATGCTGCTGATCATCGTGCGCCAACCGGGCGGAGTTCAACCGAGTACGCGGGATGATGCTGGTACCCAGGTGGGTCATGATGTCGGTGAAGTAGCGATTGCCCGTCGCCATGGCAATCTGCAGGTGGAACTGAAAGTCCGAAGCCACCGCATCACTGGCATGGGCCACGCTTTCGTTCAACGCATCCAGCGCCTCACGCATCGCCGCCAGTTGCTCCGGGCTGCGGCGCAGCGCAGCAAGCCCTGCCGACTCCGTCTCCAGGCTGATACGCAGCTCCAGTACCGCCAGCACCTCTCGCAAGGTGACGATGGTCGCCGGATCAATACGAAAACCACTCGGGCTCGGTGTATCCAGCACAAAGGTGCCGATGCCATGCCGGGTTTCCACCTGCCCGGCCGCCTGCAGGCGCGAGATCGCCTCGCGCACCACGGTGCGGCTGACGCCCTGCTCTTCCATGATTGCCGACTCGGTCGGCAGCTTGTCGCCGCGCTTCAAGTGGCCATCACGGATACGCTCGGTGAGCACGGTCACCAGCTCCTGGGCCAGGCTACGGGGCTTTCTGCGGGCACGTGGCAGTGCGCTCTGGTCTTTCATATCGAACATCTGTCCCGAATATTCTTTAACCCGGATCATAGCGCAATCAGTTGTACGATCACATGCATCAGAAGCGCTGGCCGCTTCGCGGCCAATCGCAGCCTCACGGCAGTGGCTACGGCGCCTCTGCCCTGACTCGGTACGCCTTGCGATTAGCGTTGCGCGCAAAGCACACGAACAGCGCCGCCATCACCGCCAGCGCCATGGGCAGGCCATGCGGCGCCACATCCATCGCCGCACCACTGACCAACGGCCCCACCAGGCTACCCACGCCCCACAGCAAGCCGACACTGGCATTGGCGGTCACCAGGTCCTGCCCCTTGAACTGCTGCCCGATCAGCACCAGCGCCAGGGTATACACCCCGCCCGCCACCGCGCCGAGCAACACCAGTGCCGGCCACAGCAACCACTGCACCTGCAGCAGCCAGGGCAAGGCGATGCCGATCAGCATCGCCACCACACCACACACCAGATGCACCAGGGTGCGCTCACTGCGGTCCGCCAGCCAGCCCAGCGGCAGCTGGAACAGCATGTCGCCGGTCAGGATCACGGTGACCATCAACGCGGCCACCCCCACGGCAAACCCGTGACTGGAGGCATACACCGGCATCAACGAAAGGATCACCGCATCGAAGAAGGAGAAGAACAACACGCCCATGCACAGCGCCGGCGCGACGCGGAAAAAGCCCGCCAGCGAGAAGCTCTTTTCGCCCTCTTCACCATGCTCCACATGATCGTTGGGCACCGTCAGCAGGATGCACAATAGCGCCAGGCCATAGCAGGCCGTGACCACGGCGGTCACCGATGTGCTCTGCGCGCCGACCAACGCCAGCATCGCCGGGCCGAGCATCTGGAAGCCAGTGAAGGCCGTGGCGTACAGCGCCATGATCTTGCCGCGGTTGTGCTCCGGGCTCAGTTCGTTGACCCACGACTCACCCAGGATGATGGCGATGCCCATGCCGATCCCCAGCCCCAGGCGCAACAGACCCAGCAGGTAGATCGAAGAGAACGCCCATTCCAGCAGGCCGATGCTCAAGGTGCACAAACCAAAGCACAGCAGGTAAATGGTGCGCCGGGTCAGGTGCCGGCAGCAGGCATCGACCATGAATGCCGAGAGCATCATGCCCGCCGCCGGAATGGCCGAAAGCACGCCGATCTGCAGGGTACTGGCGCCCGCTTCGAGCAGACGCAGGGACACCAGTGGCAGGCTCGCACCAAGGCTGAAGCCGACCACCGACACGGCGAACAACAGGCCCGCCAGAAAACGCTTGTTCATCACAACTCCACTCCCGGCGCAGACGCGACTTCGCGCCCCGGGCCGGGTCTACACGACCGATAAAATATTCAGGTGCATCAAGGCCGGGCCACGGCAAGGCGCCGGGCGTGCAACGGCCTTGTCAGAGGGTGTGACGGGGAGGGGAGAAGGTAAAGGCGAACAGCACGCTGCGCCGACGCTTGAGGACGGTATCGCTCGGCCAATCGCAGCAGCGGGTCAGGATAACCGGCTGGCAGTACTGGCAAGGGAGGCTGGAGCGATTCATTCGTCGGCTACGCAGTAAAGGACGGGCGGCACTCTAGGAGAACCCATGCCACCCGTCAATAGCCCGTGCTTGAGCCTTCAGCGCTTGCCGGTAGACGGCAGCAGGACCGCCAGCAAGCCGAACAATGGCAGGTAGGAACACAGGCTGTAGACGTACTCGATGCCCTTGAAGTCGGCCAGGTAGCCGAGCAGCGCCGCACCGATACCGCCAAAACCGAACATCAGTCCGAAGAAAATTCCCGCGATCATGCCGACATTGCCCGGCACCAGCTCCTGGGCATACACCACGATGGCCGAGAACGCCGAGGCCAGGATAAAGCCGATGATCACACTCAGGACGCTGGTCCAGAACAGGTCCACATAAGGCAGTAACAAGGTGAACGGCGCCACGCCCAGGATCGAGAACCAGATCACCGCCTTGCGGCCGATCCGGTCACCGATCGGCCCACCGAAAAAGGTGCCGGCCGCCACTGCGCCGAGGAACAGGAACAGATGCAGCTGCGAGCTGCCCACCGACAGGTCGAACTTCTCGATCAGGTAAAAGGTGAAATAGCTGGTGAAGCTGGCCATGTAGAAGTACTTGGAGAACACCAGCAGGCCCAGTACCACCAGCGCTCCGATCACTCGCTGGCGCGACAGGCCGTGGGTGGCGCGCTGGCCCTGCTTGGCCTTGAACAGGTTCAGGTGCTCCTTGTACCAGCGGCTCAGGCCGTAGGTCACCAGCACGGCGAAGATTGCGAACAGGCCGAACCACACCACGTTGCCCTGGCCGAAGGGAATAATGATCGCCGCCGCCAGCAACGGACCGAACGCCGAGCCGGCGTTACCACCCACCTGGAAGGTCGATTGTGCAAGCCCGAAGCGACCGCCCGAGGCCAGGCGCGCAATGCGTGAAGTCTCGGGGTGGAAGGTCGAGGAACCAATCCCCACCAGCGCCGCCGCCAGCAGGATCATCGGGAAGCTGCCGACATAGGCCAGCATGACGATCCCCACCAGCGTGCAAAGGGTGCCCAGGGGTAGCAGGTTCGGCATCGGTTTGCGGTCGGTGTAGAACCCCACCCAGGGTTGCAGCAGCGAGGCAGTGATCTGGAAGGTCAGGGTGATCAGGCCCACCTGGGCAAAGCTCAGCCCGTAGTTGGCCTTGAGCAACGGGTAGATCGACGGCAATACCGCCTGAATCAAGTCGTTGATCAGGTGCGCCAGGGCGCAGGCGGCAATGATGCGCATGACCAACGGGCTGCTCTGGGCAGTCGCGGTGCTGGCGGGGGAAGTCGACGAGGCACTGCTCACAGCCATGACAAAAACATCCATCCGGTAGGCGGGATCCAATTATCCAGAATTCGTTAGCAAGCGCACTATCTCTTTTCCACGGCAACCGACAGGCGTACTTGTTAATAATTCTCAATAACGTTAGCATCGCCAAAACATGTAACCCCACTGCCCGCCTGTTTAGAGGCCGCACACGCCATGCCCGACAACCAGGATCAACGCAACCTGTCGCTGCTCTACCAGCGTCATCGCAGCGAACTGCTGGCGTTCCTCACACGTCGGGTGCGTTGCCGGGAGACCGCGCTCGATCTGCTCCAGGATGCCTTTGTCCGCCTGATGCACAGCGAGCGTGGCGAGGTGGGCAACCTGCGTGCCTTCCTTTACCGCATCGCCAACAACCTGAGCATCGACCATGCCCGTCGCACCCAGGTACGTGGCGTCAACGACGAACAGGCGCTGGGGCTTCTGCTCAACGAAACCTCGCCGGAGCGCAGCGCGGTGGCCGGCAATACCCTCGACCATCTCGAGCGCCTGATCGACGGCCTGCCCTCGCCTACCCGCGAGGTGTTCCTGCTGGCCCGGGTCGAACAGCTGAGCTACAAGGACATCGCCGCGCGCCTGGGGCTGGACCCGCGCGCCGTCGAGCGTCACCTGAACAAAGCCCTGAGCCATTGCGCCGCGGCAGCACTTCATGCCCAACACAAAGATGTCTCGCCATGAACCCATCGCCTGAAACAACCTCATCGATCGAACCGGGCGACCGGGAACAACAAGCCCTGGACTGGTTCACCCGCCTGCGCGCCCACGACCTGAGCGCCGCCGAGCAGCACGCCTTTGCGCAGTGGCGCCTGGCGCCGGCAAACGCCCGGACCTTTGCCGAAATCGAACTGCTCTGGCAACAGGTGGAACTGCCGGCGCGCCGGGTGCGCCGCGCTGAACACCGACCAGCCAGACGCCCTTGGCGGCGTTTGGCGGTGGCCGCGTGCGTCATGCTGGTCAGTGGCCTGCTGGTACTGCAATTGCCCGTATTGGAGCGCCTGAACAGTGACTACGCCACCTCGGCCGGCGAACGCCGCCACCTGCGCCTGGCCGATGACACGCTAATGGTGCTCGACAGCGCCAGCGCCGTGGATGTCGACCTGCGGGGGCCGGTGCGCAAGGTCCGCCTGGTTCAGGGGCAGTTGTTCCTCGACGTGACCCACGATGGCCGGCCGTTTGTCGTCGATGTCGATGACGCACAGGTCCAGGTGCTGGGTACGCGCTTCTCGGTCAGCCGGACCAAGGATCATGACGAAGTGGTGTTGCTCAAGGGCAAGGTCGAAGTCAGCAACAGTGGCCAGAAGCGCATGCTCGACCCCGGTCAGCGCGTGACCTTCAGCGGCCAGCGCCTGGACGCGGTCCAGGCTGTCGATGCCGAACGCCTGACCGCCTGGCGCGATGGACAGTTGCGCGTTCGCGAAGTGCCACTGCGCCAGGTGCTCGAACAACTGGCGGGTTATCACGGCGCTCGCCTGGTACTGCTCGACGAGCAGCTCGGACGCCGGTTGGTGAGTGGCAGCTTCAACCTCGACAAGGCCGACAGCGCGCTCGATGCCCTGGCCCAGAGCCAGAACCTGAGCATCAACAATCTGGCCGGGCAGTTGATCATCGTACGCTGAGGGCCTGGTAAATAATTTACGCGGCCTGCGGTAATTTCAAGCGCTGTTGCGTCACACCTCGGATAAGAAGCATTAGCATTTGCACTTTCTGGGGGAGGACACATGCAGTACCCACGCGATTTCGGCTTTGCCCGCTTGCCACTGGCCAGCGCCATTCTTGCAACCACCTTGCTCTCGGCACTGCCGTTGGCGACCCAGGCGGCCCAACCTGCCGCCGCGCAAAGCCAGGCCCAGCGCCTGGACTTCAACATCAAGGCCCAGCCACTGGCCGATGCCCTGGACCAGTTCAGCGCCCAGAGCGGCTTGCAGGTGATCTACGACGCCAGCCAGCTGGCCGGCCACAGCTCGCCCGGCGTGCAGGGCAAGCTGAACCCGGCAGAGGCACTCCGGGCCCTGATCGCCGGTAGCAATGCGCACCTCAGCCAACCCAATGCCAGCAGCTTCGTGATCGATCTGCCCATCGAACGGGGCGGCGCACTGCAACTGGATGTCCTGAGTATTTCCGGCAAGGCGCCGGGTTCCACCACCGAAGGCACCGGGCTGTACACCACTTACTCCTCCAGCAGCTCGACGCGCCTTAACCTGACACCCCAGGAAACCCCGCAGTCGCTGACGGTGATGACCCGCCAGCGTCTGGACGACCAGCGCCTGACCAACCTCAGCGATGCCCTGGAAGCGACGCCGGGCGTGATCGTGGTGCGCGACGGCCTGGGCGCGGAAACCGACACCTACTACTCGCGCGGCTTCGTAATCCAAAACTACGAGATCGATGGTGTGCCGACCGTCTCGCGCATGGACAACTACACCCAGAGCATGGCGATGTATGACCGCATCGAGATCGTGCGCGGCGCCAGCGGCCTGATCAGCGGCATGGGCAACCCGTCGGCGACCATCAACCTGATCCGCAAGCGTCCCACCGCCGACGCCCAGGCCAGTGTCAGCGGCTCGGCCGGCACCTGGGACCGCTACGGCACCGGCTTTGATGTGTCCGGGCCGCTGACCGAAACCGGCAACATCCGCGGCCGCCTGGTCGCCGACTACAAGACCGAAGGCGCCTGGGTCGACCGCTACAAGATGGAAAGCCAGTTGCTTTACGGCATCAGCGAATTCGACCTGAGCGAAGACACGCTGCTGACCCTGGGCTTCAGCTACCAGCGCACCGATGTCGACTCGCCCCTGCGTACCGGCTTGCCCACCCGCTTCAGCACAGGCGAACGTTCCGACCTCAAGCGCTCGATCAACATGGCGCCGACCTGGTCGTACAACGACCACGAGCAGACCAGCTTCTTCACCTCCATCGAGCAGCAACTGGGCAACGGCTGGAGCGGCAAGGTCGAGTACAGCCATTCCGAGAACCAGTTCGACGAAGTGTTCGGCTTTCTCATGGGTGACCTGCAGCCCGATGGCAGTGGCCTGAGCCAACTGCCGGTGCGTTTCTCCGGCACCCCGCGCCAGGACAACCTCGATGTGTACGTGACCGGGCCGTTCAGCCTGTTCAATCGTGAACACGAGTTGATCGGCGGCGTAACCCTGTCCAGATACAACGAAAACGTGCCGAGTTGGGGCGGCTGGCGCTACGACTACAATGCTACGCCAGGGGCATCGGTCGAGAACATTTTCGACTGGAACGGCAGACAGCCCGAGCCGGACTGGACCATCAGTGGCAAGTCCTCGATGGAGGAAACCCAGTACGCGGCCTACCTCACCTCACGCCTGCACCTGACCGACGACCTGAACCTGATCCTCGGCAGCCGGGTGATCGACTGGAAACGCGACACCGAAGATCGCCCTTACGGTGGGGCCACCACCGAAGTCAATCGCAAGGAGACTGGCGTCTTCATCCCTTATGCCGGCGTGGTCTATGACCTGGACGAGACCTGGGCGCTCTATGCCAGCTACACCAAGATCTTCAACCCGCAGGCTTCGTGGGTCACCGATGCCAACAACCAGCCGCTCGATCCGATGGAGGGCGTGGGTTATGAAGTCGGCGTCAAGGGCAGTCACTTCGACGGCACGCTGAACTCGAGCCTGGCGCTGTTCAAGCTCGAACAGGACAACCTGGCGATCTGGCTGCATGACAACGTGTACGAAGCCAAGCAGGACACCACCTCCAAGGGCCTGGAGATGGAGCTCAATGGCGAACTGGCCGAAGGCTGGCAGGCATCGGCGGGCTACACCTACACCCTGACCACCGACAACCAGGATGAGCGCATCGCCACCGTGGTGCCGCGCCACAGCCTCAAGACCTTCACCAGCTATCGCCTGCCGGGCATGCTCGACAAGGTGACCGTAGGCGGCGGGGTGAACTGGCAGAGCAAAGTGGGGCAGGACCTGCACAGCTTCGATCAAGGCAGCTACGCGCTGGTCAACCTGATGGCGCGCTACGACATCAGCAAAAACCTCAGCGCCACCGTCAACCTGAACAATGCCTTTGACCGCGAGTACTTCTCCATGGCCTCGTCATACGGTAACTACGGCGCGCCGCGTAACCTGATGACCACGTTCAAATACGACTTCTGACCCGGTAATCGGCTAAGCGGTTGATCATGCGTAAAATTTTTTGAAAGAGGTGTTGACACAACTTCGTTTCGAGCGAATAATGCGCGCCACTTGGCTACATAGCTCAGTTGGTTAGAGCATAGCATTCATAATGCTGGGGTCCGGGGTTCAAGTCCCTGTGTAGCCACCAAGTACTGAAAAAGGGCTTACCGAAAGGTAGGCCCTTTTTTTATGCGTTGATTTTTCGCGGGGCAAGCCCGCTCCCACCTCAATACAGTGGGAGCGGGCCTGCCCCGCGAAACGCTTAGCGCACGCTCGCCATCACCACCGCCAGGCCCAAACCGATCAGCGCCACGCCGATCACCCGGTCGACCAGGATCTGACGCTCGAGCATGATCCGGCGCAAACCGTGCGACGAGAAGAAGATCGCCACCAGGCTGAACCACACCCCATGCGCCAACGACATGAACAGGCCGTAGCCCAGGCTGCTGGCCAGCGAGCTGCCGGGTTGCACCACCTGCGTGTAGGCACTGACCACGAACAACATAGTCTTGGGGTTCATGGCGTTGGTCAAAAAGCCCGAACGAAAGGCCGCCACTACCCCCAGCCGGCTTGAACCATCGTTGTCATCGAGCGAGATTCGCGTGGTGTTGGTCAGCGATTTGTAGCCCAGGTAGACCAGATACCCTGCCCCCAGCACCTTCATCGCCATGAACAACGCCGGTGTCTGGCTGATGATCACGGCGATGCCAAACACGGTGTACAGCACATGGACCTGCACGCCCAGGGCAATGCCCAGCGCGGCCGACAGCCCGGCGCGGCGGCCGAAGGCGTAGCTGCTGCGGGTGACCATGGCAAAGTCGGCGCCGGGGCTGATCACCGCCAGGATGGTGAACAGGGCAACGGCTATGAGTTCATTCACGAAAAGCTCCTCGATCTGCTAGGCAATTGCACAGATAGCACCGTGCATGCCCATTATCGAAAGCTCAGTGGCTGGCCAAAAGCGATTTATAGTGTAGGAAATCCGCTAGTTTTTCTCACAGATATGAAACTGCCTGCACTCACCGCTTTTCGTTACTTCGACGTCGCCGCCCAGACCCAGAGCTTCGTGCGCACTGCCGAACTGCTCAACGTCACTCACGGTGCGGTCAGCCGCCAGGTGCGCCTGCTGGAAGAATCACTGGGCGTGCAACTGTTCGAACGGCGCAACCGGGCGATCTTCCTGACGGCAGCCGGGCGCACCCTGCACGGCACCACCCAGTCGATTTTCGAGCAGTTGGAAGGCACGGTGTACCGCTTGCAGCAACAAGCGCGGGAGAACGTGCTGGTGCTGTCGTGCGAACCGACCATCGCCATGAAATGGCTGATTCCGCGCCTGCCGGCCTTTCATGCCGCACATCCCGATATTCACCTGCACCTGGTGGCGGCTGGCGGGCCCATCGACTTTTCGCGCAGCGGCGTCGACCTGGCCTTGCGCCGCGATGACTTTCGCTGGGATGCCGACCTGCACAGCCTGAAGATCTGCGATGAATGGGTGGGGCCGGTGTGCAGCGTCAACCTGCCCCTGCCCGACACCAGCCTCGACGGGCAGCGCCTGCTGCACAGCGCCTCACGCCCGGGGGCGTGGAACACCTGGCTGCGTCTGAGTGGCGAGTCGGCCAATGGCGCCAGCCGCACCGACTACGAACACTTCTACCTGTGCATCCAGGCGGCCGTGGCAGGATTGGGCGTGGCCATGGCCTCGTTCCTGATGGTCCAGGATGAAATCGACAGCGGCCAGCTGCAGGCACCGCGCAGCTTTGTGCAGGATCAATCGGGCTACGTCCTGTTGTGCCCGCGACCGATCCTGGCCGACGACACCTGCCGGCGCTTTGCCCAGTGGGTCAGCGCAGAAGCGCAGGCCTGCCTGGCTCACTTGCTCTGAGGCTTGCCCGCCACCGGCAAGGCGCAGAACGAAGAGTTGGCACTGAAGTCCCCGCCCCAGGTGCGAAACCCCGCCGTGTCGATGTGAATGCGGCCCGACGGATAGCGCCCCAGGCCCATGTTCCAGGCCTTGCCGTGGGCTTGCCAGAAAGTGCACAGCGGCGTGGGATCGGTCCAGCGCGGCAGCAGTACATCCACGGCGAAGGCCCGGGTATGGGCGCTGGCCAGCGCACCACCAGCACAGCGATTGAGCTGCGGGTCGCGATAGGCCGAGACCACCTCGAACTGGCGCAAGATACCCTGATCCCCCAGGGTCTTGAGCAATTGCACCGTGGAGCGCACCGCTGGCCACTGGCTCGCGGGGGCCACGGCAAAGGGCTCGGCGCGACACAGCCGCCAGTCGCTGGCCGAGCGCAGCAACTGGTAGATCGGCACCACCCCGTACAGGCGTGCATCCACCAGCATTTCGCGAAAGGCGCGGGTTTCATGGTCGCCGGCCCATTGCGCGAACATGTACAGATCGCGCGGGTCGGCATGGGCGCTGCACAGCCCAGCCAATAATACGCCAGTGCCGAGTCCGACCTTGCTCCACAGGTTCATCATCCCTTCCCCCCTTGTCCTCATGACATCGTAGCCGCTGCCGTCAGGCTGCGGCTACGGGTCAGTCTTGCGGACGCAGGCGGTATTGCGGGGGCAACTGGTCCAGGCCGCTGATGGTCGCGTTGAGGCTTTTCCAGCGACCATCCTTGATGCCGTAGATGCACCCGTGGATCGACAGGCTCTGGCCACGGTGCCAGGCATTCTGGACGATGGTGGTGTGACCGACGTTCGCCACCTGCTGGATCACATTGAGCTCGCACAAGCGGTCGACACGTTCCTCTTCGGTGGGCAGCTTGCCCAGCTCTACCCGGTTTTCGTAATACAAGTCACGAATCGAGCGCAGCCAACCATCGATCAGGCCCAGCTGACGGTCCTGCATCGATGCCCGCACCCCGCCGCAGCCGTAGTGGCCGGTCACCAGGATGTGTTTCACCTTGAGGACGTCCACCGCGTACTGGATCACCGACAGGCAATTGAGGTCGGTGTGCAGCACCACATTGGCCACGTTGCGATGGACGAACAGATCACCGGGCAACATGCCGACGATCTCGTTGGCCGGTACACGGGCATCGGAGCAGCCGATCCAGAGGAATTCAGGGGTTTGCTGGCGGGCAAGCTTGGCGAAGAAATCCGGGTCTTCCTGCTTGATTGCATCAGCCCAACGCGCGTTGTTATCAATCAGTTCTTGTAGGTCGTGCATGTTCAAGCCTCATGGTTGATGCGCATCTTGTGACAGGCATGGCCCCGTCCGGGTCACGCCTTTGAATCTTCCCGCCGGGGCCCGGTCCACCGAAAGACAGGCACCCGCAGGAGAATAGCCCCCATGAACGAATCAAGACGCCCACCCCACGCCCCGGAACCCGCGCCCATCGACACCAACGAAGACCGCATGGGTTCAATGGAAAGCCTGGACTTCGACGATGATACGCCCAGCGAAAAAATCGGCGACCTGATTCCCGATCAGGAGCGCGAGCACTTGATGCCCGCCGAGCGCGTACGCGAAGCCGGCATGACCGGCGCATCAAGCGATGACCACGCACCCACCGACGATGACCTGAGCCCGGAGACCCTGATTCACCAAGACGGGGCCCGCTCGGCCACTGAAGCCGGCGAAGACAACCCCGCCGACTGGGACCTGAGCCTGGTCGATGAAGACGACATTGGCGGCGGCAACGGCTTGGATGAAGCCGAGCTTGCCCGGCGCGACCCGCTGGACGGCAAGCCCGAGCGCTAAGGCGTTATTCGAACAGGGTGCAGGCCATGACCAGTGCGTCTTCACGGCCACCGGCAATCGGGTAGTAGTCGCGGCGACGACCAATCTCGTTGAAGCCGTAGCGCTCGTACAGGCGATAGGCGGACTGGTTGCTGGCCCGCACCTCGAGGAAGCACTCGCGGCCGTTGAGCGCGTAGGCACGCCTCATCAACTCTTCGAGCAGGCGCAAGCCCAGGCCACGGCCCTGGCTTTCGGGCTTGACGGTGATGTTGAGCAGATGGGCTTCGTCGATGATCACGTTGATCACGCCGTGGCCTACCTGTTGCTCGCCCTCGAACATCAGCCAGATTTCATAGGACTTGAGCCCGTCGAGGAAAATCCCGCGGGTCCAGGGGTGGCTGAAGGCGGCGTATTCGATCTTCAGTACGGCATCCAGATCCGCCTCGGTCATCCGGCGGAAGCTGATTGTGTCACTCATCGCTTGGTTTCCAGCGCGCCATCAGCCGGCGCATGGCTTGCCAGACGTCCGCCTTGCGTTGCGGCTCGTCCATCAACAGTTCGAGGCCAGGCAAGGCCCAGGCAGTGCCCAGGCCCTCGACCGGCAGCTCGCGGTAATAACTTTCGGCATCCGCCTCGCCGGCAAAACGCACGGCAGGCAGGCCGACCAGCCACAGGCAGACACAGGGCGACTCTTCGAGCCGGGCCTGGATAAAGCCCTGGACGAAATCGGTGGCCGCCTGGGGCCCCTGGTCGAGGTTGCCACGCACCAGCAACGGCCAACGCACCGGCTCTCCGATGATCTGCGGGCTGTCGGGCAACCCGGCGGCGCGCAGCATGTCCTTGAGCAGGAGGTACGACGGGTCGCGGCTCTGAAATGGCTCGCCGGTGGCGAGTTCCACCAGCAGCAGGCAGTTGCCGGCACGCAGCAGCTGCAGTGCGAATCGCGGTGGCGGTACCGGGGCCGGACGCGCTGGAGCGGGTGCCTTTTCGGCCTCCTCCACCGGTTTGCCGGCTAGTTTGGGCGTGGTGCCAGGGCGCGGAATCTCGATCTTCGGTCGCTCGCCCGTGCGTGCTGCCGGTGCGCTGGGCACTGCGACCTGCGCAGCGGGCACCTGCACCTGCGGCTCGAGCGCCGGCTCGTCCAGCGGCGCCACCGGCTGCAACAGCTCCAGACGCGACGGTGCGGCGAACGGCAGTTCGGCACGTGGCAGCCAGTGCACCACTTGCATGGCGTTGAGGTAAGCGCGGCGGCGGGACTCGATTAACAAGAAGGGTCGGCCATCTGTGGATAAGTCAGGGGCGACATTCTAACGTTGTTCGCCGCGCTGCGCCGCTGTTGATCGGCACAAATCCGCCGGGATGCCGCGCGAATCGATCAGGGGGTGAATCGACAGGCACTTGATGCAGTACAATCGGCGCTTTTATTTGGCAACGAGTCGACCCGCCAATGATCGAACCCAAGCGCGTCCTGCGCGCCCTAGCCGAACACTGGGCCTTGCTTGAGCCGTTGTGCGAGCGCTTCGACGGAGGCACCCTGAGCCTCGGCGAACTGCGCCAGCAACTGGCCAACCAGCAGTTGGAGAGCACGCCCCAGGACATCACCAGCCTGCTCGACGTCTGGATTCGCCTCGATATCCTGGTGCCGGTGGCCAAGAGCCCCAACCGATTCGAGCTCAATGCGCAGATCCACGACTTCCTCGCCTACCTGCGCCGCGAACACCGCCTGGGCCTGTGCCTTGAGATCGAAGCCTACCTGCGCCACCTGGAGCGTTTGGCCGGGCATATCCAGGACGCCTTCGAGATTCGTGACAGCAACGACCTGGCCCGCCAGCTGCGCTTGCTCGACATGCGCGTGCGCGACGTGCTGAAAAAACTCGACAACGACGAACAGGCCCTGGTCGCCGTGGCCGAACGGGCCAAGACCAGCGACCGGCAGATTCCGTTGCGCCAGCGCTATGCCGAAGTACTGGCGACCTGGGACGAGTACGTCGAACCGATGATCCAACTGGTGAACGCCGACGGCGCCTTCGAGCAAGGCGTGCGCAAGGTCGAGACCGTGCTGCTGCGCCTGCTGGGCGAACAGGCGCGCCTGGGCCATCTGGTCGACGACGACATGCTCCTGCGCACCCACGCGCGCATCCTTGAAATGCAGACCAGCGCCCAGCTGACCTTGCGCCATGCCCGTGAACTGCTGCTGCCGCTGCGTGAAGAAGCCCGCCGCCACAACGCCGTGACCCGTGGCGCCGCCCTGGCCCTGTCGGTGATCCGCCGCAAGGGCCTGGACGCCGTACCGCAAGCGGCCATGCCAATGTTCACCCGCCCGCAAAGCACGTTCCTGGGCAGCGCCAGCCAGGTCGAGGCCTACGTCTATGCACTGGCCCGCTTCGAGCCCAAGCCTGCGCAGTTCCCCAAGGCCCACAAGAGCAACCGTGGCGACAGCCCGAAAGCGCCGCGCACGGTCAAGGAAATGCTCCAGCGCTGCGAAAGCGCCCTGCCACTGCCCGACCTGATGGTCTGGCTGCTGGACCAGGAGCCCGACGGCGCCACCGACGAATTGCTGTACTGGTTCTCGCGCCTGTCGCGGGAAAAACGCTTTACCCGCGAACGCCTCGAGCGCCGCGAATACACCACCCGCGAACACCTGGTCAGCCTGCGTTCCTTCGCCCTGACATCCAGCCGCGAACCATCGCCTGAACCAACTGCGAGCCCTGCCCATGCATCTTGATCTTTCCGAACTGTCCCAGCTCGCACCGATCTTCCGCGAGCTGTTCAAGGGCTTTCACATCAGTCGCCGCGACCCGGAACTGTACGGCCAGCTGTCGAACTTCCAGGACCAGTACCGCGGCCTGTTCAAGGCCCTGGGCTTTGAGCTGGTGTGCGACACCCGCGGCTTCTACTACTTCGTTCCCGACCAGGCCGCCGCCCAGGTCAACAAGACAGCCCAGCGCCTGTCGCTGTTCACCTTCATCCTGGTGGAGCACCTGGCCGACCAGGGCCGCGACCCGATGTCGGTGCTCGACGGTGGCAGCCTGGGCCGTGACGAGCTGCCCTCGATGCTGGAAAAGTACCGCGACCTGTTCATCCAGGCCGAGGTGCAGACCCCGGACGAGCTGGAAGAAAAGATCATGCGCCGCATGACCCAGCTGGGCTTTGCCCACGAAGAGAACGGTATCTACCGCTTCCTGCCCCCAATGCACCGCTTCCTCGACGTGTGCCTGTCGGTGCAGCAGGACCGCGACCTCGCCGCCAGCCTGCACAGCACCCTGCCGCTGCCAACGCCAGTACTGGTCGAAGAAGAAAGCCCCGAAGTGCTGAACCGGACCGACGACCCGCTCGACCTGAGCCCGTTCGAGGAAAGTGAAGAAGACGCCTTGGCCCGCGCCATCGCCGAAGAGCAACAGGAGATTGATGCATGAGCCAGGAACGCTACGGCATTCGCCGCTTTGCACTGCTCAACACCGCCGGCTACAGCCTGGGCCTGTTCCCGCTGGAACACCCGCTGTCGGTCTACGGCGCCAACAACCTGGGTAAATCCGCCTCGATCAACGCCCTGCAGTTCCCGATCCTGGCGCGCATGTCGGACATGAGCTTCGGCAAGTACAGCCTGGAACAGTCCCGGCGCTTCTACTTTGCCAGCGACACCAGCTACATCCTCTGCGAGGTCAACCTGCCCCACGGCCCGCACGTGATCGGCGTGGTCGGCCGCGGCCCGGGTGGCGGCTTCGGCCACCAGTTCTTCGCCTATGCCGGCGAACTTGACCTGGCCCATTACCAGAAGAACGACACCTGCCTGCGCCAGAAAGTGCTGTTCAGCAACCTGGAGCGCAACGGCCTCAAGGCCTACGAACTCAAACCTGACGAGCTGCGTCGCCTGCTGGTCGGTGGCCACACCTCGATCCCGCTGGACCTGACCCTGATCCCGCTGCGCTCCACCAGCGAGCAGAGCCTGAAGACCTTCCGCGCACTGTTCATCAACCTGCTGCACATGCGCGAGATCACCGCGGCCAAGCTCAAGCAGTTGTTCCTCGATGCCTTCGAGCACAGCCTGCGCTCGGGCAGCGTCGACTACATCGCCGCCTGCGAGGAGGCCTTCCGCGACGTGCGCCGCATGGAGCAGGACTACAACTCCCTGGTCGCTGCCGGCCCGCTGGTCGAGGCCCTGGCCAACGGCGTGGCCCAGCGCGACATCCTGCGCGGCAAGCTGCATCGCCTGTCGCCGCTGCTCGACTCGCTGCTGGGCACCTGGCAGGACTACGCCAGCGCCCGCAAGGAAGAGCTGGTAATCCAGGCCGAGCACTACAAGAACGAACAGGACAGCCTGCAGAACGACCAGCGTGGCGGCACCCAGGAGCTGATGCGCCTGGAGCGCGAAATCACTGGTATCCAGCGCTGGCTCGGCGAGCTGTCGGTACTCAAGCACCGCTTCGCCCTGGTCGATGACGTCAAGGTGCTGGAGCAGCAACTGCTGGCCGCCAAGGATGCCCACGACGAACTGGCCGGTGCCCTGGCGCAGTCTCGCCAGTTCAGCGCCGAAGACCTCGAAGAGCGCCTGCGCGACCTGGAGAAACGCCTCAAGTCGGTCAAGCAGCAGCTCGACCATGCTGACAACAACAGCTATGCCCGCCTGCGCGAAGAATTCTCCCAGCAGGATGTCGAGCGCCTGATGCGCCTGTTCAACGGCGCGCTGTTCAGCCTGCCGCTGGGTGAGCGCGGCATCGAGCTGGACGACAGCGACCTGTGGGTCAAATCCCTGGAGGCCGTGCTCGACGGCTTCAAGGGCGAGCGTTTCGAGGCTCCGGGGCTGTCGATCGATCTCTCGCACATCGAACCGCCAGCGCTGCAGGCCCTGGCCGACCGCGCCGCCCTGCGCGACCAGAAGGAGCGCCTGGAAAAGGAGCTCAAGCAGCTCAAGACCCAGCAGGCCGTGGCCGCCGACCGCGCCGCGAGCAAGACCCAGACCGAAACCCTGTACCAACAGGTACTGGACGCGCAAAAGGCCCTGGAAGACTTCCGTCGCACCCAGACACTGTCTGCCGAAGAAGGCGACAAGCTCGAACAGCTGGCACAGATGGAAGCCGCCCAGGACGAGCTCAAGCGTTCCAGCGATGCCTTCACCGAACGCGTCCAGCAACTGTCGGCCAAGCTGCAACTGGTTGGCCGCCAGATCGCCGACATGGAAGCCAAGCAGCGCACCCTCGACGACGCCCTGCGCCGCCGCCAGCTGCTGCCGGCCGACCTGCCGTTCGGTACGCCGTTCATGGAGCCGGTGGACGACTCCATGGACAACCTGTTGCCCCTGCTCAACGACTACCAGGACAGCTGGCAGGGCCTGCTGCGGGTCGATGGCCAGATCGAGGCGCTGTACGCCCAGGTTCGCCTCAAGGGCGTGGCCAAGTTCGACAGCGAAGACGACATGGAGCGCCGCCTGCAGCTGCTGATCAACGCCTACGCGCACCGCACCGACGAAGCCCTGACCCTGGGCAAGGCGCGCCGTGCGGCGGTCACCGACATCGCCCGGACCCTGCGCAACATCCGCAGCGACTACGACAGCCTCGAGCACCAGCTGGCGCTGTTCAACCGCGAGATCAACAAGCGCCAGGTGTCCAACCTCGAGAGCTTCCGCATCGTGCTGGCACCGAACAAGGAAGCCCTCAAGCACATCGACCAGATCATCCACAGCGCCGGACAGTACGAAGAAGGCGAGACCCTGTCGGTGTTCGACCTGAGCGCCAGTGCCGAGCAGGACAACAAGAACGAGGAAGCCAAGGAGTACCTGGCGCGACTGGTAGCGGCCAACCACAACCAGTTGGGCCTCAAGGACCTGTTCGAGCTGGCCTTCGAGATCACCAAGGTCAACGGTCAGCCGGTGATCCACACCGACATCGACGGTGCGGCGTCCAACGGCACCACCATGACCATCAAGGCGCTGACCAACATGTACCTGTTGCTGCACCTGATGGACCGCGACCTCGCCGGTCGCGTGCGCCTGCCGTACTACCTGGACGAAGCGGCAGACATCGACGAACGCAACCAGGCCGCCCTGCTGGAAACCAGCTTGCAGTTGGGCTTCGTGCCGATTCTGGCGAGTGTGAAGCCGCAGGTCTCGGCGCATGTCGCCATCGACCTGGAAGGCGGTAGCGGGCCGAACGGCATCTACATCGACGAGGCCGACTGGAAGTTCATCAGCCGGTTGGATGAGGTGAAGGCGGTGGTGCGCGAGGAAGAGGAAGCGGCTTCGGTCTAATGCAATCGCGGGGCAAGCCCGTTCCTACACCAGTAGGAGCGGGCTTGCCCCGCGATGATTATTGCTGCGGCCAGGGCAGGATCGGAATCGCCGTCACCGCGTTCTGCGGGCTGCCTTCGATCAGCCGGTCCGAGTACACCAGGTAGACCAGGGTGTTGCGCTTCTTGTCCAGGAAGCGCACCACCTGCATGGTCTTGAACACCAGCGAGGTGCGCTCCTTGAACACCTCGTCACCGTCCTTGAGCTTCTCCTTGAAGCGAATTGGCCCTACCTGGCGACAGGCAATGGAGGCTTCGGCACGGTCTTCGGCCAAGCCCAGGCCGCCCTTCACTCCGCCCGTCTTGGCACGGGACAGGTAGCAGGTCACACCCTCGACTTTCGGATCGTCGAACGCCTCGACCACGATGCGGTCGTTTGGCCCGACGAACTTGAACACGGTCGACACCTGACCGATTTCCTCGGCCGCAGCCACTGCCGGCAATGCCAGCAGCGCCGCTGCAATCATCCCTTTGAACACGGTTGTTTCCTCAGACCAGAATCAGGTTGTCGCGGTGAACCAGCTCAGGCTCGGCGATGTAGCCCAGCAGGCTTTCGATGGCCTCGGAGGACTGGCCGATGATCTTCTGCGCTTCAAGGGCGCTGTAGTTGGCCAGGCCACGGGCGACTTCCAGGCCATCCGGGCCGACACAAACGACCATTTCGCCACGGCGAAAGCTGCCCTGCACGGTTTTGACGCCGACCGGCAGCAGGCTCTTGTTGGCCTGACGCAAGGCCTGCACGGCACCGGCGTCGAGCACCAGGGTGCCGCGGGTCTGCAGGTGCCCGGCCAGCCACTGCTTGCGCGCGGCCAACATGCCGCGCTCGGGCGACAGCAAGGTACCCAGGCGCTCGCCAGCCTTGAGGCGATCGAGTACGCGCTCCAGGCGACCACCGACGATGATGGTATGGGCACCGGACCGGGCCGCCAGACGCGCAGCACGCAGTTTGGTCTGCATGCCGCCACGGCCCAGTGCGCCACCGGTACCGCCCGCCACCGCATCCAGGCTCGGATCGTCGGCACGGGCTTCATAGATCAGTTGGGCATCGGGATTGTTACGCGGGTCAGCGTCGAACATGCCATCGCGGTCGGTGAGGATCACCAGCAGGTCGGCTTCGACCAGGTTGGCCACCAGGGCAGCCAGGGTGTCGTTGTCGCCGAAACGGATCTCGTCGGTCACCACGGTGTCGTTCTCGTTGATCACCGGCACCACGCCCAGCTCCACCAGCGTGCGCAGGGTACTGCGCGCGTTGAGGTAGCGCTTGCGATCCGACAGGTCGTCGTGGGTCAGGAGAATCTGCGCGGTGTGCTTGTCATGCTCGGCGAAACTCGACTCCCAGGCTTGCACCAGGCCCATCTGGCCAATCGAGGCTGCCGCTTGCAGCTCATTCATGGCACTCGGTCGCTTGGACCAACCCAGGCGGCTCATCCCGGCGGCAACCGCCCCGGACGATACCAGTACCAACTCGACACCCGCCTCATGCAACGCCACCATCTGCTCGACCCAGACGCCCATGGCCGTACGATCGAGCCCCTTGCCATCTGCTGTCAGCAGGGCACTGCCGATCTTCACCACCCAGCGCTGCGCACCCGTCACCTTGCTCCGCATCTTCTTCCAACCTATAGAGATCTTTAGATACTAAAACGCCGCTCCAGAGAGCGGCGTTTAGTGTACTGCAACGAATCAGTCGCGCACGTAAATGATTTCCGGACCGTCTTCGTCGTCGTCATCCCAGTCGTCATCGTCGTCGCCGATGTCGTGAACGCTCTTGACACCACTGCGGCGCAGGGCACGGGCATCGTCCAGGGCTTGCAGCTGGGCACGGGCCTCGTCTTCGATGCGCTGATCCAGGTCGGCCAGCTCTTCGGCGTAGGCCGGGTCGTTGGCCAGGCGGTCGGCGCGGTCTTCGAGGTAGCGCATGATGTCGCGGCTGAGCTGCTCGGTACCCTGCTTGGAGATGGCCGAAATCACATAGACAGGACCTTCCCACTGCAGACGCTCGACCACTTCCTTGACGCGCTCGTCACGCTCGTCGTCCATCAGCATGTCGGTCTTGTTCAGTACCAGCCAGCGATCACGTTCGGCCAGCGACGGGCTGAAGCGGGTCAGCTCGTTGACGATCACTTCAGCCGCGTCGGCGCTGCTGCTTTCATCCAGCGGCGCGAGGTCGACGAGGTGCAGCAACAGGCGGGTACGGGCCAGGTGCTTGAGGAAGCGGATACCCAGGCCGGCACCGTCGGAAGCGCCTTCGATCAGGCCGGGGATGTCGGCGATGACGAAGCTTTTCCAGCGATCGACACTGACCACGCCCAGGTTCGGCACCAGGGTGGTGAACGGGTAGTCGGCGACTTTCGGCTTGGCGGCCGATACCGAGCGGATGAAGGTACTCTTGCCGGCGTTCGGCAAGCCCAGCAGGCCAACGTCGGCCAGTACTTTCATTTCCAGCTTCAGGTCACGCTGCTCGCCGGGTTTGCCCGGGGTGGTCTGGCGTGGCGCACGGTTGGTACTGGATTTGAAACGGGTGTTGCCCAGGCCGTGCCAGCCGCCCTGGACCACCATCAGCTTCTGGCCTGGCTTGACCAAGTCGCCGATGACTTCCTGGGTGGCGGAGTCGATCACGGTGGTGCCGACTGGCACGCGCAGGATCAGGTCGTCGCCTTTTTTGCCGGTGCAGTCGGTGCTGCCGCCATTGGAGCCGCGCTGGGCCTCGAAATGTCGGGTGTAGCGGTAGTCGACCAGGGTGTTGAGGTTTTCATCGGCGACCATGAACACCGAGCCGCCGTCGCCACCGTCACCGCCGTTGGGACCACCGTTCTCGATGAATTTTTCGCGGCGGAAGCTCATGCAACCGTTACCGCCGTCACCGGCTTTGACCCGGATCGATACTTCGTCAACAAACTTCATAAAAACCGCCTCTCGTCAGCTGGACGAGCTGAGTGACACAAAGACATAAGGCTCTTGCAAAAGTGAGCGCGGCGGCCCCCGTCAACGACCGAAACACCAGCGCCGGCAGCCCATACAAACAGCTTTGCAAGAGACTCACCCCACAAACGAAAAAGCCCCGTCGCGAGACAGGGCTTTTCCAGCGTCCGCGCGATTACTCGGCGACAACGCTCACGTAACGACGACCGAAGGCGCCTTTTACTTCAAACTTGATCTTACCCGCGATCTTGGCGAACAGGGTGTGATCCTTGCCCATGCCAACGCCGTAGCCAGCGTGGAATTGGGTGCCGCGCTGACGGACGATGATGTTGCCAGGAATGATAGCCTGGCCGCCATACATCTTCACGCCAAGGCGTTTGGCTTCTGAGTCGCGACCGTTACGGGTACTACCACCAGCTTTTTTGTGTGCCATGGTTCAATTCTCCAGAAAAGGGATTTAGGCGATTACGCCGAAATACCGGTGATCTTGATTTCGGTGAACCACTGGCGGTGGCCCATACGCTTCATGTGGTGCTTACGGCGGCGGAACTTGATGATGCGCACTTTGTCGTGACGACCTTGCGAGATCACTTCAGCAACAACCTTGGCACCAGCAACGACTGGAGCGCCGATGTTCACGTCGTCGCCATTGGCAACCAACAGAACGCGGTCGAAAGTCACGGATTCGCCAGTGGCGATTTCCAGTTTTTCGATTTTCAGGTATTCACCTTCGGCGACTTTGTACTGCTTGCCACCGGTAACAATTACTGCGTACATGGTATTTCTCCGATAATCCTGCTCACCCAGCTCTTTATAGGAAGAGTATTGGCTGGCATGGCTGCATAGGGCTGGAACGGCCCAGTGCAATTGCGTAAGGCAGGTGCTGCCCAGGAAGTTCAGGGTGCGCGATTGTACGCAAGCCGCCCGCCCCTTGCAAGTCCCGCCCCCGGCCCGCCGGGACCGCGCCTTGACAGGCCGGGACCCGCGACCTAGCATGCCGCGCAACCTTTATGGAGCACCTGTGGCCGATGCAACCCCAAGCTTTCTACCGCGCGGTAGCGGACGACTTCAGCGCCGTTGACGAGATTATCAAGAAACAGCTGACTTCGCGTGTACCGCTGGTATCGAAAATCGGCGACTACATTACTTCGGCTGGCGGCAAGCGCCTGCGCCCTCTGCTGGTGCTGCTGTGCGGCAAGGCACTGGGCCGCGAAGGCGATGACCTGCGCCTGCTGGCCGCCACCATCGAATTCCTGCACACTGCCACCCTGCTGCACGACGACGTGGTCGACATGTCGGGCATGCGCCGTGGTCGCTCCACCGCCAATGCCCTGTGGGGCAATGCGCCGAGCGTACTGGTCGGTGATTTCCTCTATTCGCGTTCGTTCGAGATGATGGTCGAACTGGGCTCGATGCCGGTCATGCAGATCCTCTCCAAGGCCACCCGGGTCATCGCTGAAGGTGAAGTCCTGCAGCTGTCCAAGGTCCGCGACGCCAGCACCACCGAAGAAGTCTACATGGACGTCATCCGCGGCAAGACCGCGATGCTGTTCGAGGCCTCGACCCACAGCGCCGCTGCCCTGGCCCAGGCCACAACTGAGCAGAGCGAAGCCCTGCGCACGTTCGGCGACCACCTTGGCGTGGCCTTCCAGCTGGTCGACGACCTGCTCGACTACAAGGGCGATGCACAGACCCTGGGCAAGAACGTCGGCGACGACCTGGCCGAGGGCAAGCCGACCCTTCCGCTGATCTACACCATGCGCGAAGGTACTGCCGAACAGGCCGCCCTGGTTCGCCAGGCGATCCAGAAAGGTGGTATCGAAGACCTGGAAAGCATCCGCGCTGCGGTTGAAGCTTCGGGCTCCCTGGACTACACCGCGCAACTGGCACGCGACTACGTGGCCCGTGCCATCGCTTGCCTGGACGTGCTGCCAGCCAGCGAATACCGCGACGCCCTGGTGGAATTGAGCGAATTCGCTGTCGCCCGTACCCACTGAGCCTGCCCTGTGGCCCATCGCTCGATGGGCCCGACTAACCTCTGACGGACAAAACCCTATACAATGTAGGCTTTGTACCTGTACGTCTTGAGGAACCCTAGTGAGCACTTTGCCACCCTGCCCTAAATGCAACTCCGAATACACCTACGAAGACGGCACCCAGCTGATCTGCCCCGAATGCGCCCACGAGTGGTCTGCCGCCGGTGACGCCGAAGCAGTGAGCGACGAAGCGGTCAAGAAGGATTCGGTGGGCAATGTCCTGCAGGACGGCGACACCATCACCGTGATCAAGGACCTGAAGGTCAAGGGCACGTCGCTGGTAGTCAAGGTCGGCACCAAGGTCAAGAACATCCGCCTGTGCGATGGCGACCATGACATCGACTGCAAGATCGATGGCATCGGCCCGATGAAGCTCAAGTCGGAGTTCGTCCGCAAGGTCTGAACCCCAATGGTTTCGGGGCTGGCCTCCAGCCTCGAAGCGCCGCGCAAGCACACGGCGGCAATTTTCTGCCAATAGGCACTTGCTATTTTGATAATAAGAATTATTCTCATTGGACGCTTCCAAGGAGAATAGCCATGACTTATCTGATAGACGCCTGGCTTGACCGCCCCCATCCATACCTGCGCATCCTGCACCGGGAAACCGGCGAGGTCTGTGCCGTGCTTGAAGAAGAAGCACTGGACGAACTTCGCGACCAGGGCGACCTGGATCTCAACGGCTTGAATTCGAGTGAGCCAATCGTGCTCAAGGAACTGGTGAGGAACCTGTTCCTGTTCTGCTATGCCCGGGCGTTGCGCCCAGGAGGTGGGACCGAGTGGAACTGATACAAAAATCGCGGGGCAAACCCGCTCCTACAGGTAGGAGCGAATTTGCCCCGCGATCAGGTATTACAGGACGTCCAGCAACTCGACGTCGAATACCAGAACGCTGTGCGGCGGAATGCTGCCAACGCCCTGAGCACCGTAGGCCAACTCGCTCGGAACGTACAGGCGCCATTTGCTGCCGGCGTTCATCAGTTGCAGGGCTTCGGTCCAGCCGGCAATCACGCCGCTGACCGGGAACTCGGCTGGCTGGCCGCGCTCGTAGGAGCTGTCGAATACAGTGCCGTCGATCAGGGTGCCGTGGTAGTGGGTGCGAACGCTGTCGTCGCGGCTTGGCTTGGCGCCTTCACCAGCGGTCAGCACTTCGAACTGCAGGCCCGATGCCAGGGTGGTGATGCCGTCACGCTTGGCGTTCTCGGCCAGGAAAGCTTTGCCTTCGCCAGCAGCCGCTTCGGCTTTGGCGGCGGCTTCGGCCTGCATGATTTCACGAATGACCTTGAAGCTGGCAGACAGGTCGGCTTCGCTGACGCGGCTGTCCTGGCCGTTGAAGGCGTCGGTCAGACCGGCGAGGATGGCTTCCAGGCTCACGCCCGGTGGCGGGTTGTCACGCAGTTGACCACCCAGTTGACGGCCGATGCCGTAGCTGACGCGGGTTTCGTCGGTAGACAGGTTGATTTCGGACATTTGTTTGCTCCGCAGCAGGGCGCACGACAACCGCGCCCTTTATGAAAAGGGCGAGCAGCCTAGCACACTGCGGCAAAGCAGATCAGCTACCAGGCGGAACGGCGGGGCATCGGTATTTTCAGGTCGCCGTCACCGGTGACGTCTCCCCCGCACATCTCGTCGTCCATCGACCAATGCACCAGGTGCAACGGCACGGCCGGCAAACCATTGAGCAGGCGCTGCGCATCGACTACCGAATGGACTTTAAGGCGCTCGCCGCGGGTATCCGACAGGGGATGCGCATGGCCTTTTACGCGAGCTTCGAGAATGTAATCACCGCCTTCGATGGCGATCAGGTTGAGCTCTTCGACATGACCAGCCCTGGCCTCGGTGTTCAGTTGTTGAAGGTTCATTGCGATACCTCGTGACTGGCACTTCGAGTGACCGTTCATTTTTCGTACAGCACGAGGCAAAGCACAAGGTAAAAACGCAACCGCCCGTCCGTTTTGCAACGGACGGGCGGTCTGGAACTGCGCCAAGCCTCTGAATCAGTGCTTGGTCAGCTTATCCAGATAACCCATGGCGAAGGCCGATACCACGAAGGTCATGTGGATGATCACGTACCACATCAGGTACTGGGTCTCTATATTGCGCGCGTCCATGAACACCCGCAGCAAGTGAATCGAGGAAATCGCCACGATGGAGGCTGCAACTTTCATCTTCAGCGAAGAAGAGTCCATCTTGCCCAGCCAGTTGAGCTTTTCCTTGTCTTCGTCGATGTCCAGCTGCGAGACGAAGTTCTCGTAACCCGAGATCATCACCATCACCAACAGGCCACCCACCAGTGCCATGTCGATCAGCGACAGCAGCACCAGGATCAGGTCTGCTTCGGCCAGGGCGAAGACATTGGGCAGGACGTGGAAGATCTCCTGGAAGAACTTCAGCGCCAGCGCCAGCAGGCCCAACGACAGACCAAAATAAATCGGGGCGAGCAGCCAGCGCGAGGCATACATCGCATTTTCGATAATACGTTCCATTGAAAACTCGTCAGGTGGCCAAAAAGCGAGCGCGAGTATAACAGCCAGCCATGACAGAAAAAGCCCGTGGCACGCTGCCACAGGCGTGACGCCCAGACGGCTCAGGTTTCCGGATGGAACTGGAAGTCGCCGACGTGATGGACCCGTTCACCATTGATCCGGCGTAGCTGGGCTTGCAGGTGCACGCACCAGATCTGTGGATCGTCGGCCACTTGATAACCGTGCAGGGTGAGGCTGTCGACAATGGCACTGAGGACCGACTCGGCCACGAAGGGCCCATGAAACGGCCCCTGGGCCTTGATGGCCGAAGGTTGCTCGCCAGCCATGCCGGCGGCAAACAGGAGGGTCCACATGCCGTTGTCGCCGGCCAGTGGGCGGATACTGCATTCAATGCGGGTCACCAGGCCCAGGCATTGGCGGGTGAGGCTGAGGTTGCGCGGCATGGCGACGTCCCTCGGTAAACCCTTGTTCAGCCTTGCGGGCAAGGCTGTTTCGATCCTTTAGCGACTACACTCCCTGTTTATCAGGATAGAAGAATTCCGATAGTGCGTGGAAAAACCGGCGCCCAGCGGTCAGACCCGCTGCGGCGCCGATTATTTGACTCAGGACGGTTTGACCTGGGCCAGGGCTTGCTCGGCCTGCTCCTTCTCGGCTTCCTTGAGGTCCTCCTCGCTGATCATTTCGGCGATCACCCGCAGGCGCTCCACCACCCGGGCGTTGACGCTGCCCTCGGGGAACTCGCCCTCGGCATCGGGCTCACCGGCCGGCTCCCCTACCAACAGGCTCAGCGCCTCATCGGCCTGGCTGACCGCATAGACGTGGAACATGCCCGCACGCACCGCCTGCAGCACCCGCTCGTCGAGCATCAGCGTGGCGACGTTGGCCTTGGGGATGATCGCGCCCTGCTCACCGGTCAGGCCGCGTGCCTCGCACAAGCGGAAGAAGCCTTCGATCTTCTCGTTGACCCCGCCCACTGCCTGCACTTCACCGAACTGGTTGATCGATCCGGTGATGGCGAAACACTGCTTGAGCGGGGTTTTCGACAAGGCCGAGATCAATGTGCAGGCCTCTCCCAGCGACGCACTGTCACCATCCACGTAACCGTAGGATTGCTCCAGGGCGATACTTGCCGAGATCGCCAGGGGGAATTCCTGGGCGTAGCGACTGCCCAGGTAACCGGTAAGGATCATCACGCCCTTGGAGTGGATCGGCTGGCCGAGGTTTACCTCACGCTCGATATCGACGATGCCGCTGCCACCGGGATAGACCGTGGCAGAAATCCGCGCCGGTATACCGAAGGCCGAGTCGCCCACTTCCAGCACGGTCAGGCCGTTGCACTTGCCGACTGCTGCGCCTTCGGTGTCGATCAGGATGATGCCGGCCAGCATGTCGTCGAGGATTCGCGCCGACACCCGGCCGGTTCGCGTGGCCTTGGCCTTGAGTGCCCGTTCGATGTGCCCGGCATCGGTCATCTCATCGTTGGCCAGGTGGCGGATGAAGTCCGCCTCGCTGACCAGTTGGAACAGATCACCGATACGTGCCGACAGGCGCCCTTGGTGTTCGGCCAGGCGGGCACTGTAGGTAGCCAGTCGGGCGACCGCATCGGCGCTCAGCGGCGCCATGCCCTCCTCGCTGGTACGGGTCTTTAGCAACTGGGCGAACTGTTCCAGGCTCTCGTCGACCATGGGAATGTCTTCGTCGAAGTCCACCAGCACCCGGAACATTTCCTGGAAGTCCGGATCATGGTCCTGAAGTGCGTAGTACAACTGGCGCGAACCGATGATCACCACCTTGATGTTCAACGGGATCATCTGCGGATTGAGAGTGACGGTGGCCAGGCGACCATATTCACCCAGCGGCGACTCCATCTTCAGCTTGCGCGACTGCAGCGCGCGTTTGAGTGCATCCCAGACGAAGGGCTCGCCGAGCATCTTCTCGGCTTCCAGAATCAGGAAACCGCCATTGGCACGGTGCAAGGCACCCGGGCGCAGCTGCCGATAGGTGGTGTACAGCGCGCCCTGGTCGGTGCTGTATTCGATACGGCCGAACAGGTTGTCGTAGGTTGGGTGCGGCTCGAATACCACTGGTGCGCCGCCACTGGCGTGGTGACCGACGACCAGGCTCGGTGCGTACTGTTCTTCAAGCAGCTTGCGCGCCTGGGCATCGCTCTTGCTGTCGTCGACCAGTTGCTCGACCACCGTGCGCAACAGGTACACCTGCATGGCCTGCAGGTAGGCACACACGGCCGCATTTTCCGCGTACTTCTCCGACAACGGCGCCAACAGGGGTTGAAGCGCCAGGGTGATAGTCTCCTCATTGAGCTGACGCAGCTGATTGTTCGACTCTCGCTTCCACTGCGGAAGGCTCGCCAGTTCCTCGTTGAGGCGCTCTTCCAGGGCGGAGATATCGTCATGGAAGCGTTCGCGCTCGGCTTCCGGCAACTGGGCAAACTCCGCCTCGTCCAGCGCCTTGCCGTCGGCCATGGGCGTAAAGGCGACGTTGCTGCTGTCGCGGTAAAGGGCCACGTCCTTTTCCAGCGAGGCACGTTCAATCACATCCAGGGCACGGTCGTAGCGCTGGTTGAAACCGCGGTCGATGGCGCTTTTTTTCTGTTGGTAGGACGGGTGCTCGAAGACCGCCGGGAAGGTGGCCAGCAGGTTGTCGATCAGGCCACCAATATCGCTGATGAACGCACCGGCACTGCCGGCCGGCAGCTCCAGGGCCCGCGGCTCGCGGGGCTCGTCGAAATTATTGACATAGACCCAGTCCGACGGCGTGTGCAGGCGCTTGCCTTCGGCCTTGAGGTAACGCTTCACGAAAGAGAAACGCCCGGTGCCGGGCTCACCCATGACAAACACGTTGTAGCCGGGACGTGGCATGGCGACGCCGAACTGCAAGGCTTCGACGGCACGTTCCTGGCCTAGCACACCGCGAAAAGGCTCCAGATCATTGGTGGTGGAAAAAGCGAACTGTTCGGCGGAAAACGGCCGGGTCAGGGCTTCAGGCGCAAGACGCAGACTCGCAGCGACAGGATCGGGCATCGGGCTTCCTTACTTCGGCGGGGCAGATGACGGCATTCTGGCGCCGCCTGCCCGCGCCTTGCAAGGCTCATCGGCACAATATGTCGCAGGGTCGAAAACCCGTGCTACGTCAATGTTTCAAGCCAATTATTCGCAATAAATCACGGAACCCTTAGATCGTGCCTAAACTCCATAACTGCGCGGCTGGGTAAACAACCGACCCGCCCCTGGCTACCGCTCCCAAAGCCATGCCAGACAACCCTGACCTTTGGTATGTACGACTAGAACGAGAACAACGCTATGAAACGGATTCTTCTGGGTACTTTGTTCACCGCGGTTTCCCTCAATGCAATGGCCCAGGCGCCAGGCGGACCGGACTGCGGCTGGGGTAACATGCTGTTCGAGGGCCAACGCGGCACACCGGCCCACTTCCTCGCTTCCACCACCAACGGCACTTCCGGCAACGCCACCTTCGGCATGACCTCGGGCACCAACGGCTGCTCGACCAACGCTGCTCTGACCTATGGCGGCAAATCCTGGTTCGCCATGAACGGCATGATGAACGAGCTCTCCGAAGACATGGCCAAGGGCCAGGGCGAAGCGCTGACCACCTATGCCGTGGTACTCGGTGTCGCCCCGGAAGACCGCGCCCACTTCGCGGCAGTCACCCACCAGCACTTCCAGGAAATCTTCAAGACCGCGGATGTAACCGCCGAAGATGTCCACACCAACACGCTGGCCATACTCAAAAGCGATCCACGCCTGGCCAAATACGCGACCCAGGCTTAAGCTCGGCCACCCGCCCCTTTACCGGGGCGGGTTGTTTTCCGCCTCTATCGGCATCATTCAGACTTAGTTGCCCGACATGCTCAAACGCCTTGCCTACCTGGCGCTCTGTGCCTGCGCCCCGCTGCATGCTGCCCCTTCGTTCGATGACGCGCGCCTTGCGCAACTGGCTGCAGACCGTTACTGGATCGCCCTGGGCCACTACGAAACCGCCAAGCTCGGCGGCTGGCGCAGCTACGTCGACGACCGTCGTTTCTTCCTGGCCGAGGACGGCGCCCACCATCCGGACCAGGAACTGCGCGCCACGGTGCAGGCGCTCTACGCACCGGCCAACCGCGGCGACAAGCATGCGCAGTGTGTATTCCCGGCACGCACCCGCTGGCTGCGCGAGCAGCTCCAGCTCGATGACCTGCCGGCGCCGGAATGCAAGGAGTACACCCAGTGGTTCAAGGATGTGTCGCCGCACAGCGCAGTGATGATCTTCCCCGCCGCCTACCTCAACAGCCCCTCCTCGATGTTCGGCCATACCCTACTGCGCATCGACCAGGCCGACGTGCAGAGCAACGAGACGGCCCTGCTCAGCTACGCGATCAACTTCGGCGCCTACATCGAAGGCAACGACAACAGCATTCTCTACGCCTGGAAGGGCCTGATGGGTGGCTACCCCGGCCTGTTCGCCCTGGTGCCCTATCAGGAAAAGCTCTCCGAGTACCGCAGCCTGGAAAACCGCGACCTGTGGGAATACCGGCTGAACCTGACGCCCGAGGAAACCGGGCGCATGGTCGAGCACATCTGGGAACTCAAGCAGATCCAGTTCGATTACTTCTTCTTCGACGAGAACTGTTCCTACCGCCTGCTTGAACTGCTGCAAGTGGCACGCCCGGGCCTGGACCTCACGTCGCAGTTCCCGCTGACGGCGATCCCTACCGACACCGTCAAGGCTGTCAAGCAGTCGGGCCTGGTGGAGCGAATCGACTATCGTCCCTCCCGCGAACGAGAGCTGCTGGAGCGGGCCAAGCCGCTGGATGCCGATGAACAACAGCAAGTGCTGGCGGTCAGCGCCGACACCGGCCTACTACAGAGCGCCGAATTCACCGCCCTGCCCCGCGAGCGCCAGGCGTTGATCCAGGACGCGGCGTACCGGCTGGAGCGCTACCGCGCCAACGGCCAGGAGCGTGATCCGGCGCGCACCAAACGCAGCTTCGAGCTGCTGCGGGCAATCAACCGCAATCCGGCGCCAGAGCTGGACATCGCGCGCCCCGGCCTGCCTGAAGACGGCCACGAATCACGCACCTGGCAGCTCGGCGTGGGCACCCGAGAAGACCGAGCCTTCGCCGAGTACGGCCTGCGCATGGCCTACCACGACCTCAACGACAATGCCTATGGCTTTCCCCTGGGCGCACAGATCGAGATCCTTCAGCTCAAGCTGCGCCAGTACGAGAACAACGACTGGCAGGTGCAGCGCCTGGACCTGGCGACGATCCGATCGCTGACGCCACGCAATACCTTGCTGCAACCCTGGTCGTGGCAAGTCACCGGGGGCCTTGAGCGTGTATTGGGCAAACATGAGGACGATGTACTGGTCAGCCACATCAATGGCGGCGCCGGCGGCACCTGGCAACTGGCCGACGGCATGCTTGGCTTTGCCCTGGGCACCGTGCGGGTGGAGCACAACAACGACTTCGCCCAGTTCATCGCCCCGGCGGCCGGTTTCAACACCGGCCTGCTGTGGCGCAATCCGCTGGGGAACATGACGCTCGAAGCCAAGGGTGACTACTTCACCAACGGCGAGGTACGCCGCACCCTGAGCCTGAACCAGCAATGGGAGCTGTCACAGAACCTGGGGCTGCGCCTGAGTGCCAAGCGTGAATTCAGCCAGCTGTCGACGGCGCAGAACGAGGTGATGCTTGAATTGAAGTGGTATCACTATTGAGTCCCACGGCCGCTGCGCGGCCGATCACAGGTTGGCGCCAGCGGCTACCACGGTTCGACTTCAATCGATAGCAGCTAGTCATCAGAAAGACCGCGACGCCGCACGTGCCTGCCGACGCCAGTAGGTCGCAAACAGACAGCCAATGAAACCGCCAACCTGTCAGCATGGTCTCCTCTGAAAGGAGGCAATCATGAGCCGAGCATTCGTCAACGAGGACCAGGCTGCCACCCAGGCCGACCAGCCGGTAGAGCGCCGCGTCAGTGAGCAACCCAACTATGTCACCGCCCGGGGCCTGGCCCAGCTGCAGCAACGGCTCGGCGAACTCAAGGCCCTGCGCAGCGAACTGCAGGCCCAGGGCGAGCACGCTGATAAACAACGCCTGGCCGATACCGAGCGCGACCTGCGCTACTTCAACGCTCGCGTACAGAGCGCTCAGGTGGTGCCCAAGGCAACCGCTGAAGACAAAGTGCAGATAGGGAGTCGGGTGACTTACGTCGATGAACACGCCCAGCAGCACCAGGTGCAGTTGGTCGGTGAAGACCAGGCCGATGCCGCCCATGGCCTGATCAACTGGGGTTCACCACTGGGCCGGGCGCTGCTGGGTGCAGCCCCCGGTGATGAAGTGTTGTGGCGACGACCGGCAGGGGATCAGCAGATCGAGATCGTCGCCATCACACCCGAGCCTTAGACCACGCCCTGGGCCAGCATGGCGTCGGCAACCTTGACGAAGCCGGCGATGTTGGCGCCCTTGACGTAGTTGATGCGGCCGTTCTCTTCACCGTAGTGTACGCAGGCGTGGTGAATCGACTGCATGATCGCGTGCAGCTTGCTGTCCACCTCACCGGCGGTCCACAGCAGGCGCATGGCGTTCTGCGACATCTCCAGGCCACTGACCGCAACGCCGCCGGCGTTCGATGCCTTGCCCGGTGCGAAGAGGATGCCGGCCTCGATGAAGATATCCACAGCGTCGAGGGTAGTGGGCATGTTGGCGCCTTCAGCCACGCAGATGCAGCCATTGCGCAGCAGGGTGCGGGCGTCTTCGCCATTGAGTTCGTTCTGGGTGGCGCACGGCAGGGCGATATCGCACGGCAGGCTCCAGGGCGTCTGGCCCTTGCGGAACTCCAGGCCGAAACGCTCGGCCAGCTCGCTGATACGGCCACGCTTGACGTTCTTGAGCTCCATCAGTGCATCCCACTGCGCGTCGGTCATGCCGGCTTCGCAGTACAGGGTGCCCTCGGAGTCCGACAGCGAGATCACCTTGCCGCCCAGGTCCATGACCTTGCGTGCAGCGTACTGGGCCACGTTGCCGGAACCGGAGATCGCCACGCGACGACCGTCGATGCGCAGGTCCTGGCGCTTGAGCATTTCTTCGGCGAAGTACACGCAGCCGTAGCCGGTGGCTTCAGGGCGGATCAGGCTACCGCCGTAGGTCATGCCCTTGCCGGTCAGTACCGAGGTGAACTGGTTGGCCAGGCGCTTGTACTGGCCGAACATGAAGCCGATCTCGCGGGCGCCCACACCGATGTCACCGGCTGGTACGTCGAGGTCCGCGCCGATGTGGCGATACAGCTCGCTCATGAAGGCCTGGCAGAAACGCATGACTTCAGCGTCGCTCTTGCCCTTCGGATCGAAGTCCGAGCCGCCTTTGCCGCCGCCCATGGGCAGCGAGGTGAGGGAGTTCTTGAATACCTGCTCGAAAGCCAGGAACTTGAGCACGCCCAGGTTCACCGACGGGTGGAAGCGCAGGCCGCCCTTGTACGGGCCGATGGCGCTGCTCATCTGGATACGGTAGCCGCGGTTGACCTGGACCTTGCCCGCATCATCGACCCACGAGACGCGGAACAGGATCGCCCGCTCAGGCTCGACCATACGCTCGAGAATGCCGGCCTGCAGGTAGTGGGGGTTGGCCTCAAGGAAGGGCCAGAGGCTGCGCAACACTTCTTCCACGGCTTGATGGAATTCAGGCTGGGCTGGGTCGCGTTGTTTTAGACGAGCGAGGAAGTCTTCGACGGATTCAGACATGAGACATTTCACCAGATAGTGTGGGACTTATTAGTTTTTTCAGAACTTTACCAAGAACCACTCGCACCGCAACAGGGCGAAATGTCGTTTTTATGAAATTAAATGGTGCGTTTGTATAAGTGTATACAGTTTTGTCGCCGGGCAAGCCCGCTCGTACAGGGGCTTTCCCCCCGAACAGAAACGGGGCCCGAAGGCCCCGTTTTTGTGCAAACCGGTAAGGTTATGCCAGTTTTTTGTGCCGTACCCGATGCGGCTGGGCGGCAGCTTCGCCAAGACGCTTCTTGCGATCGGCTTCGTACTCGGTGTAGTTGCCTTCGAAGAACACGGCTTGCGAGTCGTCTTCGTACGCCAGGATGTGGGTGGCCACACGGTCAAGGAACCAGCGATCGTGAGAGATCACGATGGCGGCGCCCGGGAAGTCCAGCAGGGCTTCCTCCAGCGAACGCAGGGTTTCAACGTCGAGGTCGTTGGACGGTTCGTCGAGCAGCAGGACGTTGCCGCCTTCCTTGAGGGTCAGGGCCAGGTGCAGACGGCCACGCTCACCACCGGAGAGGTCCTTGACGAACTTCTGCTGGTCGCCACCCTTGAAGTTGAAGCGCCCCACGTAGGTCCGCGACGGAATCTCGTAGGTACCGATGCGCAGTTGGTCGGAACCATCGGAGATCTGCTGGAACACGGTCTTGCTGCCGTCCAGGTCCTCGCGGCTCTGGTCGACGCAAGCCAGTTGCACGGTTTCACCGATTTCGATGCTGCCCGAGTCTGGCTGCTCCTTGCCCATGAGCATGCGGAACAGAGTCGATTTACCGGCACCGTTACCACCGATCACACCGACAATGGCGCCTTTGGGCATGCTGAACGACAGGTTGTCGATCAGGACGCGATCGCCATAGCCCTTGGTGACGTTCTTGAACTCGATAACCTTGTCACCCAGGCGAGGACCGGCCGGGATGTAGATCTCGTTGGTTTCGCTGCGCTTCTGGAATTCCTGCGACTGCATTTCTTCAAAGCGTTGCAGACGGGCCTTGGACTTGGACTGACGTGCCTTGGCGCCCTTGCGCACCCACTCCAGTTCTTCCTTCATGGCCTTTTCATGAGCCGATTGCTGCTTGGATTCCTGGGCCAGACGATCGGATTTGGCTTCAAGCCAGCCCGAGTAGTTGCCTTCGTATGGAATACCGGCGCCGCGGTCGAGTTCGAGGATCCAGCCGGCAACGTTGTCCAGGAAGTAACGGTCGTGGGTAATCGCGACCACAGTACCCGGGAAGTCGTGGAGGAAGTGTTCCAGCCAGGCGACGGAGTCGGCGTCCAGGTGGTTGGTCGGTTCGTCGAGCAGTAGCATGTCAGGAGCCGACAGCAGCAGGCGGCACAGGGCCACACGACGCTTTTCACCACCGGACAGGTGCTCGACCTTGGCGTCCCAGGCCGGCAAGCGCAGGGCGTCGGCCGCCACTTCCAACTGGCGCTCCAGGTTGTGGCCGTCGCTGGCCTGCAGGATGGCTTCAAGCTTGGCCTGTTCGGCGGCCAGCTTGTCGAAGTCGGCATCCGGCTCGGCGTAGGCGGCGTAGACTTCGTCCAGACGCGCCTGGGCGTCCTTGATCACGCTGACTGCTTCCTCGACCACTTCACGTACGGTCTTGGTCGGGTCCAGTTGCGGTTCCTGCGGCAAGTAGCCGATGTTCAGGTCGGGCATCGGCCGGGCTTCGCCGTCGAACTCTTTGTCGACACCGGCCATGATCTTGAGCAGGGTGGATTTACCCGAGCCGTTCAGGCCAAGCACGCCGATCTTGGCGCCTGGGAAAAACGACAGGGAGATGTTCTTCAAGATTTCCCGCTTCGGCGGGACAACTTTGCCCAGCCGATGCATGGTATAGACGTATTGAGCCATGGAAAAACCTAGCGTCAGAGACGAAAAAATAAGCGCGAAACAGATGAAGGGAGCCGCAGCCCCCAGGAAAGGGCCAAAGCTACCGTAATGCGCCAGGTTGGGCAAACCGCCGACGAACAGGGCTGGCACTTTGCCACGTTTGCGGGCATGCTAACCGCCCTTCGGGCGTCGGGCTTATAGTGCGAAACCGGAGTAGCCGCCAGGACCGCGGTGCTTGCCCCCCAGCAGCTCTAAACCTGCCATCCAGCCATACCGCAGGATCATCGTTTGACCAATCTCACTCAGCCGACATCCTTGCGCATACCGTCCAGCGCGTCCGGCTCACCATTGCGCGGTTCCTTGAAGAGCGCCCTGGCCCTGCTGGTATTCCTGTTGCTTGGCCTGCTGCTCTGGCAACTGGTCGACCAATACCGCCACACCCAGGCCGACCAGCACCAGCACAGCCTGGATGCCAGTGCCGAGCTTGCCGATCACCTGTCCCTGAACATGTCGCTCAAGGCCCAGCAGGCTCTGAATCTGGTACAGCCTTACCGCTCGTCGATCGATGCCAAACATCTGCCCGAAACGCTCGCGCAGTTGCAATCCCGGCTACCCGCCCTGCAAAGCCTGGCCTGGATCGATGCAAGCGGCGCAGTGCTGACCGACAGCCTTGGCGATACACCCGACCGGGATGCCCTGCTGGCCCTCTGGCAACTGAACCAGGGCCGCCCTTATTACTACAGCAACACCCCAGACAACCAACTCATCTACTTGCTGCTTCACCAACAAGGCGATGTGCCTGGGTACTGGCTGCTGCGCCTGGATTCAACTTTCTACAGCGATCTGACCTCACACCTGGACCGACCCAACCATCCATTGTGGCTGCTGGAAAACAGCCGCACCGGCAACATCATCAACCGCCACCCGCCAACACCCGGCAGTGACAAACCGCTGCAAAGCGTGATGCTGGCGTTTCTCGACAACAGTACCTGGCAACTGCGCGGCCTGTTCGATGCGGGCCTTGCCCGCCAGCAACTGCTGCCGGCACTGATCGGCAAATGTGTACTGGGCCTGTTTTGCGCTCTGATCCCGCTGCTGGCGCTGATCAACATGCGCCGGCGCCATCGCATGCTGCAGGAAAGCCGTCGGCGCTATCACGACATCTTCGAAGGCACCGGGGTTGCCCTGTGCGTGCTCGATCTCTCCGGCCTGCCCGGGATGCTGGAGCGCCACCGCCTGCCCAGCCGCCAGGCGCTTGCCCAACGCCTGGGCTTCGACCTGCCGCTGCGCCGAATGCTGCTGCAGGAGCTGAAAGTCACCGAAGTGAACCAGGTCGCCCTGCAACTGCTGGGCGTGCAGTGCAGCAACGGCGCCTGGCATCGATTGATCGAAGGCACCGGGAACGGCGTCGAGGGTATCGGCGTGCAACTGCTTGAAGCGGTGCTGGACAACCAGCAGCAGCTGGAGCTGGAAGTCCGTCTGCCGCTGGTCGATGGCCAGGTGATGCACTTGTGGTTGATGGTGCGCTTCCCCGAGGACCGTCGCGATTACCAAGCGGTGATCCTCAGCATCAGCGATATCACCAGCCGCAAGCAGGTCGAGCTGTCGTTGCTGGAGCGCGAAAGCTTCTGGTCGGACGTGGTGCGTACCGTACCTGACCAACTCTATGTGCAGGATGTAAGCAGCCAGCGGATGATCTTCAGCAACCGCAACCTGGGCCAGACCCTGGGCTACAACCGTGCCGAGCTGGCTCAGCTGGGCGAGCAGTTCTGGGAGCGCTTGCTGCACGCCGATGATGCCCAGTTGTACCTGAAGATGCGCCAGCAACAACGAGAATCCGGCTACGTCCAGCAACTGCACTGCCAGTTGCGCTTCCGTCATCACGACAACAGCTGGCGGCGCTTCGATATCCGCGAACAGGCCCTGACCCGCAACAGCGCGGGCCAGGTGACCCGCATCATCGGCGTGGGCAAGGACGTCACCGACCAGATCGAAGCCAGCGAATCCCTGCGCGACAGCGAGCAGCGCTACCGCATGCTGGCCGAAAGCATCAGCGACGTGATCTTCTCTACCGACAACCAGCTGCAGCTCAACTATGTCAGCCCGTCGGTACACGCCGTACTCGGCTACGACGTACAGTGGATCTTCGACAACGGCTGGCAGTCGACCATCGCCAACCCCGCACAATTGACCGGCATCTACAGCCTGGTCGAACGGGTCAACCGCGCCCTGGGCGACCCCGCGCAGCTCGAACAGTTGCGCACCCAGTTACCGACCCAACTGTTCCTGTTCGACTGCCTGCGCGCCGATGGCCGCAAGATCCCGATCGAACTGCGCCTGGTGCTGGTGTGGGACGACCAGGAACGCTTCGAGGGCATCCTCGGCGTCGGCCGCGATATCAGCCAGCAACGCCGCGCCGAAAAAGACCTGCGCATGGCGGCCACGGTGTTCGAGCACTCGACTTCGGCGATCCTGATCACCGATCCGGCCGGCTATATTGTCCAGGCCAACGAGGCGTTCAGCCGGGTCAGCGGCCATGCCGTGGCCGATGTGCTCGACCAGTTGCCCGGCATGTTGACCGTCGATGAGCACCAGGAAGCGCACCTGCGCTACGTGCTCAAGCAACTCAACCAGCGCGGCACCTGGGAAGGCGAAGTGTGGCTCAAGCGCCGTAGCGGCGAGCACTACCCGGCCTGGGTCGGCATCACTGCCGTGCTCGACGATGAAGGCGACCTGGCCAGCTATGTGTGCTTCTTTACCGACATCAGCGAGCGCAAGGCCAGCGAACAGCGCATCCACCGCCTGGCCTACTACGACGCCCTGACCCACCTGCCCAACCGCACCCTGTTCCAGGACCGCCTGCACACGGCCCTGCAACAGGCCGAGCGGCAAAAGGCCTGGGTGGTGCTGATGTTCCTGGACCTGGACCGCTTCAAGCCGATCAACGACTCCCTCGGCCATGCCGCCGGTGATCGTATGCTCAAGGACATGGCCGAGCGCCTGCTCGACTGCGTCGACAATGACGACACCGTGGCACGCATGGGCGGTGACGAATTCACCCTGCTGCTGCAACCACGGTCCTCCCGCGAGATGGCACTCAATCGCGCCATCCATGTAGCCGAGCAAATTCTCGCCAGCCTGGTGCGACCGTTCGTGCTGGAAAACCGCGAGTTCTTCGTGACGGCCAGTATCGGCATCGCCCTGAGCCCGCAGGACGGCAGCGAACTCAGCCAACTGATGAAAAACGCCGACACGGCCATGTACCACGCCAAGGAACGCGGCAAGAACAACTTCCAGTTCTACCAGGCCGACATGAACGCCAGCGCACTGGAGCGCCTGGAACTGGAAAGTGACCTGCGCCACGCGCTGGAGCAGAACGAGTTCATCCTCTATTACCAACCGCAGTTCAGCGGCGACGGCAAGCGCCTGACCGGTGCCGAGGCCTTGCTGCGCTGGCGCCACCCGCGGCGCGGGCTGGTGCCGCCGGGTGACTTCATCCCGGTCATCGAAGAGTTGGGCCTGGTGGTGGATGTCGGCGACTGGGTCATCAAGGAGGCCTGCCGCCAGCTCAAGGCCTGGCACCAGGACAAGGTGCGGGTGCCCAAGGTGTCGGTGAACATTTCCGCCAGGCAATTCTCCGATGGCCAGTTGGGCACGCGGATCGCCACCATCCTCAAAGACACCGGCCTGCCGCCGGCGTGCCTGGAGCTGGAGCTGACCGAGAGCATCCTGATGCGCGAGGTGAACGAGGCGATGGTAATTCTCGACAGCCTCAAGAACCTCGGCCTGAGCATCGCGGTCGACGACTTCGGCACTGGCTACTCGTCGCTCAACTACCTCAAGCAGTTCCCCATCGACGTACTGAAGATCGACCGCACCTTCGTCGACGGCCTGCCCGAAGGCGAACAGGACGCTCAGATCGCCCGGGCCATCATCGCCATGGCTCACAGCCTGAACCTGGCGGTGATCGCCGAGGGCGTGGAAACCCATGAACAGCTTGAATTCCTGCGTGAGCACGACTGCGACGAAGTGCAGGGTTACCTGTTCGGCAGGCCCATGCCGGCCAACCAGTTCGAGGCGCAGTTCAGCAACGAAACGCTCTTCATGTTCGAGTAGCAACTGCTGGCGACAGCACCGGGGCGCTCAACAATTTACGCCCCTCTTGCCGCTTGAAGTTTGCAGCTTGTCGCTCATGAGCCCCATTTGTCTGCGACATGATGCCCTTTCATATGCCAGACAATTTCTGATGGGGTAGAATGCCCGCCTATTTCAGCACGATCCTTGAGGACCGCCATGTTCAGCCGTGATTTGACCATTGCCAAGTACGACGCCGATCTCTTTGCCGCCATGGAGCAAGAAGCTCAGCGCCAGGAAGAGCACATCGAGCTGATCGCTTCGGAAAACTACACCAGCCCGGCTGTCATGGAAGCCCAGGGCTCGGTGCTGACCAACAAGTACGCCGAAGGTTACCCAGGCAAGCGCTACTACGGCGGTTGCGAATACGTCGACGTGGTCGAGCAACTGGCCATCGACCGTGCCAAGGAACTGTTCGGCGCCGACTACGCCAACGTCCAGCCACACGCCGGTTCCCAGGCCAACGCCGCTGTCTACCTGGCCCTGCTGTCGGCCGGTGACACCATCCTGGGCATGAGCCTGGCTCACGGTGGTCACCTGACCCACGGTGCCAACGTCAGCTCCTCGGGCAAACTGTACAACGCTGTCCAGTACGGTATCGATGCCAACGGCCTGATCGACTACGACGAAGTCGAGCGCCTGGCTGTCGAGCACAAGCCAAAGATGATCGTTGCCGGTTTCTCTGCCTACTCGCAGATCCTGGACTTCCCGCGCTTCCGCGCAATCGCCGACAAGGTCGGTGCCTACCTGTTCGTCGACATGGCCCACGTTGCCGGTCTGGTCGCTGCAGGCGTGTACCCGAACCCGGTGCCATTCGCCGATGTGGTCACCACCACCACCCACAAGACCCTGCGCGGTCCACGTGGTGGCCTGATCCTGGCGCGCGCCAACGCCGACATCGAGAAGAAGCTGAACTCCGCCGTTTTCCCAGGCGCCCAGGGCGGCCCGCTGGAGCACGTGATTGCCGCCAAGGCCATCTGCTTCAAGGAAGCACTGCAGCCTGAGTTCAAGGCTTACCAGCAGCAAGTGGTGAAGAACGCCCAGGCCATGGCCGGCGTGTTCATCGAGCGCGGTTTCGACGTGGTGTCCGGTGGTACTCAGAACCACCTGTTCCTGCTGTCGCTGATCAAGCAGGAAATCTCCGGCAAAGACGCCGACGCCGCCCTGGGTCGCGCCTTCATCACCGTCAACAAGAACTCGGTGCCTAACGACCCTCGCTCCCCGTTCGTCACCTCCGGCCTGCGCTTCGGCACCCCGGCAGTGACCACTCGCGGCTTCAAGGAAGCAGAGTGCAAGGAACTGGCTGGCTGGATCTGCGACATCCTGGCCGACCTGAACAACGAAGCGGTGATCGATGCCGTTCGTGAGAAGGTCAAGGCCATCTGCGCCAAGCTGCCGGTCTACGGCAACTGATTGCAGGCCTGATGTGAAAAAGCCCGGCTCAATAGCCGGGCTTTTTTGTGCCTTCTGTAGGAGCGGGCTTGCCCCGCGAACCGATGGTACGGCCACTATCGCTGTCGCGGGGCAAGCCAAGACGTCGCCCCGCCGCTCCTACAGGGTCAATGCCTCGAACCCCGCGCGGATCTTTTCTTCCGGCAGCTCGTCGGCAATAAATACCATCACGCTCTCGCGCGCTTCCCCTTCTGCCCACTCGGTATCCCAGTCAAAGCCATAGAGCTTGAGCACACCCTGGAACACCAGGCGACGGTCCTCGCCAGCAATGTTGAGTACGCCCTTGTAGCGCAGCAGTTGCTTGCCATGGTCTTCCAGCAACTGGTTCATGAAGTTGCTGAGCTGGTCGATGTCCAGCGGCGTCTCGGTGCGCAGCACCAGGCTGGAGATACGATCCGGGGTCGCAGGCTGCGAAACCGGACGCAAGCTCAAGCCACCGCCCAGGTCCGCGTTGAGGTTGAAACCGCGCACGTCCAACAGTTCGGCCAGATCAATGCGACCGTGCTCGACCACCCGGATCGGTGCCCGGCGGTTGATCCGCCCGAGGCGCTCGCTCAATGCCTGGAAGCTGTCGGCATCGACCAGGTCGGTCTTGCTCACCAGCAGGCGGTCGGCGAACCCCACCTGCGCCTGGGCGATGGCCTGGGCCAGGTGCTGCTCGGCGTGGGCGGCATCGACCAGGGTAATGATACCGTCGAGGATGTAGCGATCACGCAGTTCCTCATCGATGAAGAAGGTTTGCGCCACAGGCGCAGGGTCGGCCAGGCCGGTGCATTCGATCACCAGGCGGTCGAAGGCGATCTCGCCGCTGTCCAGGCGTTCGAGCAGCAGCACCAGCGCCTTGGTCAGGTCGGTGTGGATGCTGCAGCACACGCAACCGTTGGCCAGGGTCATCACCTGCACCGGCTCGTCGCCCAGCAACTGGGTATCGATACCGGCGTCACTGAATTCGTTCTCGATCACGGCGATCTTCAGGCCGTGCTCGGCCTTGAGCAGATGGCGCAGCAAGGTGGTCTTGCCGGCCCCCAGAAAACCGCTGAGTACTGTTACGGGTATGGGCGCGTGCAAACGGAAAATCTCCTGAACTGAAAATGACTGTGGGAGCCCGGCAAGCCGGGCTCCCACAGGGTGTAGCGCCGTCAGTGGCTGTGGTTCAACAGCACTTGGGCCCACCCTTGCCGCCGTAACGGGCTTCCTGGCGCTCGCGGAAGAACGCCTCGTAGCTCATCACCGGCTTGTCCGGGTGCTTGGTCTGCATATGCTCGACGTAGTTGTCGTAGTCGGGCATACCGACCATCAGGCGGGCTGCCTGCCCCAGGTACTTACCCAGTCGACCGAGATCGTTGAACATCACTGCATTCCTCGAAGGTTACGCATCCGGCAGGGCCTGGAACGGGGACTCTTTGTCAGTCCGCTCTTTTTTGTTCAGGGCGGCGATGCCGACCTTGAGGGCAAAGAACAGAATGCTGAAGACCACGAGCAGGAACAGGCCGGTCAGGGCTGCGTTGGTGTACGCGTTGAAGATCACGTGCTGCATCTGGCCGATGTCCTTGGCCGGAGCCAGAACCTGACCGGCGTCGAGCGCGGTGCTGTACTTGTTGGCCAGGGCCAGGAAGCCGACGGCCGGGTTCGGGTCGAACAGCTTGATGAAGCCCGCCGTGGTGGTGCAGATCAGCAGCCATACCGCCGGCAGCAGGGTGACCCACATGTAGCGCTGGCGCTTCATCTTGATCAGGACCACGGTACCTAGCATCAACGCGATACCGGCCAGCATCTGGTTGGAAATACCGAACAGCGGCCACAAGGTGTTGATACCCCCCAGCGGGTCGATCACGCCCTGGTACAGCAGGTAGCCCCAGAGGGTCACGCAACCTGCGGTAGCGAGCAGGTTGGCCCCCCACGACTCGGTACGCTTGAGGGCTGGGACGAAGCTGCCCAGCAGGTCCTGGAGCATGAAGCGCCCGGCACGGGTACCGGCGTCCACGGCGGTAAGAATGAACAACGCCTCGAACAGGATCGCGAAGTGGTACCAGAACGCCATGGTGTTTTCACCCGGCAGCACCTGGTGCAGGATCTGCGCGATACCCACCGCCAGGGTCGGTGCACCACCGGCACGGGCCAGGATGGTGTGCTCGCCGATGTCCCTGGCGACCGCCTCAAGGGCGTCCGGGGTGATGGCGAAGCCCCAACTGCTGACCGTCTGGGCCACTGTGACCACATCGGAACCGACGACCGCAGCCGGGCTGTTCATGGCGAAGTACACGCCTGGCTCGATCACCGACGCGGCAACCATGGCCATGATGGCAACGAACGACTCCATCAGCATGCCGCCGTAACCGATGTAGCGGGCGTTGGTTTCGTTATCCAGCAGCTTGGGCGTGGTGCCCGAGGAGATCAGCGCGTGGAAGCCCGACACCGCGCCGCAGGCAATGGTGATGAACAGGAACGGGAACAGGGTGCCCTTCCAGACCGGTCCGGTGCCGTCGGTGAACTGAGTCAGCGCCGGCATTTTCAGCTCGGGTGCGATGATCAGGATACCGATGGCCAGGCCGACGATGGTGCCGATCTTGAGGAAGGTCGACAGGTAGTCGCGCGGCGCCAGTACCAGCCATACCGGCAGTACAGCGGCAACAAAGCCGTAGCCCACCAGCATCCAGGTAATCTGCACACCGGTGAAGGTGAATGCCGGGCCCCAGACCGGATCGGCGGCAACCTGGCCCCCCAGCCAGATCGACAGCAACAGCAGCACCACGCCCATGATCGAGATCTCACCGATCCGGCCCGGGCGGATGTAGCGCATATAAATGCCCATGAACATCGCGATCGGGATGGTCGCCATGACCGTGAACATGCCCCACGGGCTCTCGGCCAGGGCCTTGACCACGATCAGCGCCAGCACCGCGAGGATGATGATCATGATCAGGAAGCAGCCGAACAGGGCGATGGTGCCCGGGATACGGCCCATTTCCTCACGCACCATGTCACCCAGGGAGCGACCGTTGCGGCGGGTGGAGAGGAACAGGATCATGAAATCCTGTACCGCACCGGCCAGCACCACGCCGGCAATCAGCCAGAGCGTGCCGGGCAGGTAGCCCATTTGCGCAGCCAGGACCGGACCGACCAGGGGGCCGGCGCCAGCGATGGCGGCAAAGTGGTGACCGAAAAGAATGTGCTTGTTGGTCGGGACATAGTCCAGACCATCGTTGTTGAGCACCGCCGGGGTGGCCCGACGCGGGTCCAGCTGCATCACCTTGGTGGCGATGAACAGGCTGTAGTAGCGATAGGCGACCAGGTAGATGGCGACCGACGCAACCACGATCCACAAGGCGTTGATGGCCTCGCCACGGCGCAGGGCGACCACACCCAGCGCACAGGCTCCTATGACTGCCAGCGCCAGCCACGGAATGTGGCGTAGCAGGCTATTATTGTTGTTCATGGTTTGCTTCCACTGGTGGATAAAAGACAGCCATTGGAGTCTAGCGATACTGGCAGGAAAGGCCAGCCCCCACGTTGGTCTAGAGCCCTCAACGCGGTACGGGAAGCTGTTGTTATGCGCCCATGCACAGGCCTTGGCAAGGCCTGAGCTATAGTCAGGAAGAACCCCGGAGTGCCTGATCATGAGCGACCACCAAGAACGTCGACGTTTCCAGCGTGTGGCCTTCGATGCGCCCACCGAATTGTGCCAGGGCGAGCGCTGCTGGCCCGTGACCCTGATCGACCTTTCGCTCAAGGGCATGCTGGTTGAGCGCCCCGAGCCCTGGGATGCCGACCTGACCCAGGATTTCGAGGCCATTGTTCATCTGGGCGACCTGGAAAAGGTGCGCATGCAGGTTGAACTGCGCCATGAAGAGTCGGATCAGCTCGGTTTCATCTGCCTGCACATCGACATTGATTCGATGACCCACTTGCACCGTCTGGTGGAATTGAACCTGGCCGACAGCACCGAAATGATGCGTGAACTGCGAGAATTGATCGAAGTTTAGAATCTATTAGCCTGCTACTTACTTTCCCTCCTGGCAGGTTTCTTTGTTTTTCTGTCCACCTGGACAGCTTTTTTCCACCGAATGTCACCTTTCACGCAACCTTGCGAAGCTTGCGTGCGGGCGTTGGAACGATACCTGCATTCAGTAATGGACCCAAACGGATAGCCTTACTGTTCCTACGCCAATCTAAAAATTGTATACAATTAGGCTGGCTTTCGGATGTAGGAAATGTCTACAGTAGCCCCACAAAAATAAAACACAGAGACCCTGCCCCATGAATACGTCCTCCCCTAGCACGTCTTCAGCCCCACGTCCCGAAGACGAAAACTTGGGCCTAGGTGCAAACCTGGCGTACGGCCTGCAACACGTTCTGACCATGTATGGCGGCATCGTTGCCGTACCCCTGATCCTCGGACAGGCCGCAGGCCTGACACCGGCGGAAATCGGCCTGCTGATCGCCGCATCGCTGTTTGCCGGTGGTCTGGCAACCCTGTTGCAAACCCTCGGCCTGCCTTTCTTCGGTTGTCAGCTACCGCTGGTGCAAGGGGTCTCGTTCGCCGGTGTGGCGACCATGGGTGCGATTCTCAGCAGTGAAGGCGGTGGCGGCCTGCCCGGCGTACTGGGTGCGGTGATGGCAGCATCCTTCCTCGGGTTTTTGATCACGCCGGTGTTCTCACGAATCACCAAGTACTTCCCACCGCTGGTGACCGGTATCGTCATCACCACCATCGGCCTGACCCTGATGCCCGTCGCCGCACGCTGGGTGATGGGTGGCAACAGCAACGCCCCGGACTTCGGCAGCATGGCCAACATCGGCCTGGCGGCGCTGACCTTCGTCATCGTCCTGGTGCTGAGCAAACTGGGTAGTGCGACCATCTCGCGCCTGTCGATCCTGCTGGCCATGGTCATCGGTACCCTGATCGCCTGGTCGCTGGGCATGGCGGACTTCAGCAAGGTGCTCGAAGGCCCGCTGGTAGCCTTCCCGACCCCATTCCACTTCGGCATGCCGACCTTCCACATCGCCGCGATCCTGTCGATGTGCATCGTGATCATGGTCACCCTGGTGGAAACCTCGGCCGACATTCTCGCCGTTGGTGAAATCATCGACACCAAGGTCGACTCCAAGCGCCTGGGCAACGGCCTGCGTGCCGACATGGCGTCCAGCATCCTGGCTCCGATCTTCGGCTCCTTCACCCAGAGCGCCTTCGCCCAGAACGTCGGCCTGGTCGCCGTGACCGGGGTCAAGAGCCGCTACGTGGTCGCCACCGGGGGTGTGATCCTGGTGGTGCTCGGCCTGCTGCCGATCATGGGCCGGGTGATTGCCGCGGTACCCACTTCGGTACTCGGTGGTGCCGGTATCGTCCTGTTCGGCACCGTGGCTGCCAGTGGTATCCGTACCTTGTCCAAGGTCAGCTACAAGAACAACGTCAACCTGATCATCGTCGCCGCCTCCCTGGGTTTCGGCATGATCCCGATCGCCGCACCGAACTTCTACGCGCAGTTCCCCAACTGGTTCGAGACCATCTTCCACTCCGGTATCAGCTCGGCAGCCATCATGGCCATTGTTCTGAACCTGGTGTTCAACCACTTCACGGCCGGCAACTCGGATCAGCAATCGGTGTTCGCCGCTGCCTACGAACGCACCATTCATTACTCGGACATCTCCGCCCTGCGCGATGGTGACTACTTCGAGGATGGCAAGCTGTTCAATGCCGAAGGCAAGGAAGTGCCTGTGATGGGTGAAGGAGAGCACGGGGAGCCACCTGTGCGCCGAGAGGCCATCTCGGAACACTGATCTTTCCCAAGGCCGTTGAAGCTGGGCCGGTGCGCATCACCGGCCCTTTTTGTTCATGCGATACAAGCGACTATTCAAACAGCGCGTCGAGGGCCTGCTCTAGTCGGGTCACGGCAATCACCTGAAGACCGGCCGGGGCCTCCTTGGGAGCGTTGCCCTTGGGCACGATGGCCCGCTTGAAGCCGTGCTTGGCCGCTTCTTTCAAGCGTTCCTGGCCACTGGGCACCGGGCGCACCTCGCCAGACAAGCCCACCTCTCCAAACACCAGCAGGCCGTTGTCCAACGGACGGTTGCGCAAGCTGGACATGATCGCCGCCATCAACGCCAGGTCCGAGGCGGTCTCCAGCACCTTGACCCCGCCCACCACGTTGAGGAACACATCCTGGTCATGGGTCGGAATGCCGCCGTGGCGGTGCAATACCGCCAGCAGCATGGCCAGGCGATTCTGGTCCAGGCCAAGGGTGACGCGCCGGGGGTTGGACAAATGACTGTCGTCGACCAGCGCCTGGACTTCTACCAGCATCGGTCGGGTGCCTTCCCAGGTGGCCATGACCACGCTGCCGGGGACTTCCTCCTGGGCGCGAGTGAGGAAGATCGCCGAAGGGTTGGAAACTTCCTTGAGGCCACGGTCGGTCATGCCGAACACGCCCAGTTCATTGACCGCGCCGAAGCGGTTTTTCACCGCCCGCAGCAACCGCAGGCGGCCATCGGATTCGCCCTCGAAATACAGCACGGTGTCGACCATGTGCTCCAGCACTCGTGGGCCAGCCAGCGCGCCTTCCTTGGTCACGTGGCCGACGAGGAAGATCGCCGTGCCACTCTGCTTGGCATAGCGCACCAGCAAGGCCGCGCTTTCCCGCACCTGGGAAACCCCGCCCGGCGCCGACTGCAGCTGCTCGGTAAAGATGGTCTGGATCGAGTCGATCACCATGACCTTGGGCTTTTCCACGCGTGCCGTGGCAATGATGGTTTCAATGCAGGTTTCAGTCATGACCCGCAACTGGTCCTGGGGCAGCCCCAGGCGCCGTGCGCGCATGGCCACCTGCTGCTGGGATTCCTCGCCGGTGACGTACAGTGCCGGCATCCGCGTGGCGATGGCACACAGGGTCTGGAGCAGGATCGTCGACTTGCCGATGCCTGGGTCACCGCCGATCAATACCACCGAACCGTCCACCAGGCCACCGCCGAGCACCCGGTCGAGCTCGGCGCTGGCGGTGCTGAAGCGCGGAATTTCCTCGATGCTGACCTCGGCCAGGGTCTTGATCTGCGCCTGCTGCCCGGCCCAGCCGGTACGACCGCTGGGCGCCGCGGCTGCGCCGCTTTCCAGCACGGTCTCGACCAGGGTGTTCCAGGCCCCGCATTCGCCACATTGCCCGGCCCATTTGGGAAAGGTGGCGCCGCACTCAGTGCAGCCGTACATGCGCTTGGCCTTGGCCATGGGGACGGTCCTCTGGAAAAGGGACCATGATAGCCGACCGGGGTGACCTGGATCGCCACAGAAATCGACAAAACTATTGGATATAACTGCAGTCTGTTGCAGCAGCGCGGAGCATGAAGCGCCTAGCTGATTTACACTTCGCTCACCAACCTCATCTGTTACAAGGAATAAACCATGGGCGTGCTCAACGAATTCAAGGCCTTCGCGGTCAAAGGCAACGTGGTCGACATGGCCGTCGGTATCATCATCGGCGCAGCCTTCGGCAAAATCGTTTCATCCTTTGTAGGCGATGTGGTGATGCCGCCAATCGGTATGCTGATCGGTGGCGTGGACTTCAGTGACCTGGCGATCACCCTCAAGGCGGCCGAAGGTGACATCCCGGCCGTGGTGCTGGCGTACGGCAAGTTCATCCAGACCGTGCTGGACTTCATCATCGTCGCGTTCGCAATCTTCATGGGCGTCAAGGCAATCAACCGTCTCAAACGTGAAGAAGCCGAGGCTCCCAGCCTGCCACCGGTCCCCACCAAGGAAGAAGAACTGCTCACCGAGATCCGCGACCTGCTCAAGACACAGAATCGGCAGCCCTGAATTCGGAACAAAAAAACGGCGCCAATGGGCGCCGTTTTTGTAGCCGCTGCCGCCAGGCTGCGATCGACTGCATAGCAGTCGCCCTAGCCGTATGACGCCCGCTTCGCGGTGTAGCGGTAGCGCCCACAAAGCCAGATCTACCAGTAGTTTTCTACCGCCACTTGCCCCGGCCGGCGGCTCAAGCTCAAGTTCAAACCCCGCTGCTTGAGCGCCTGACGCGTGTCGTCGATCATCTGTGGGTTGCCACACAGCATCACCCGCGAATGCTCCGGTGTCAGTTCCAGCCCAGCCGCCCGCTCCAGCTCGCCGTTCTCGATCAGGGTCGTGATGCGTTCGTTGAGGGCTCCCGGGTGCTGCTCGCGGGTGACCACCGGAATGAACTGCAACTTGCCCGCGTACTCGGCCAGGTAGTCGCGCTGCTCAAGGCCTGCGATCAGGTCCAGGTAGGCCAGCTCATTGGCTTCACGCACCGAGTACACCAGTTTGATCGACTCGAAACGCTCCCACGCCTCGAAGTCCTGCAGGATCGACATGAACGGTGCAATGCCGGTACCGGTGGCCAGCAACCACAGGTCACGACCATCGACAAAGCGATCCAGGGTCAGGAAGCCGAACGCCTGGCGATCGATCAGCAGGCTATCGCCCTCGCGCAGTCGACTCAGCTCGCTGGTGAATTCACCGCCCGGTACCACGATGGAAAAGAAATCCAGATGCTCGTCATGGGGCGCCGAAACCATTGAATAGGCGCGCCAGACCACGCTGCCGTCGGCTTTGGTCACACCCAGGCGGGCGAACTGGCCGGACCGGAAGCGAAACCCCGAATCGCGACTGGTACGCAGGCTGAACAGGCTGGGGGTCAGCGGCTGGACGTCGAGCAACGTCTGGCGAGTGAACTTTTCAGCGCTGGCAGTCATGACTTACTCCATAGAACAGATGTGCCCAGTGTCGCGCAAACAGGCCCGGATAAACACCGCAGGATTGTAGTGACATCCCCTGGCCGGCAAAACCCTTGTAGAATTGCCACCCTGTCACTCGCCGTCGAATGCACGGCGCGCCATTGCCCCAGAGCCTTACACCATGCCCTTGCTGACCAGCCCTTTTGCCGAACTCGACCTGCTACGCCAGCCCGAGCAAGCCAACGATCCCTTGCAAGCGTTCGACGCCGCCGACGAATACTTGCTGGAACACCTGGCCGAGCAGGCAGCGGCTGCCTCGACCCGGGTGTTGGTACTCAATGACAGTTTCGGGGCCTTGGCGATCAGCCTGAACCGGCACTTCCCGCTCCATAGCAGCGGTGACTCGCACCTGGCTCACCTGGCGCTGGAGAAGAACCTGGTGCGCAACGGCCAGCCGTTCGACGCAGTACCCTTCATTCCGGCCAACAGCCCATGGCAGGGCCCATTCGACCGAGTGCTGGTACGTGTACCCAAGACCCTGGCCCTGCTCGAAGAGCAATTGATCCGCCTGCAGGGACACCTGGCCCCAGGTGCCCAGGTCATCGCCGGGGCGATGATCAAGCACCTGCCACGCGCCGCCGGCGACTTGCTGGAGAAATACATCGGCCCGGTGCAAGCCTCGCTGGCCCGGAAGAAGGCCCGTCTGTTGATTGCCACCGTCCAGGACAAAGGCACCTTCACCTCCCCGTACCCAACCCGCTACCTGCTGGAGGCGCCGCGCCTGGAGCTGGTCAACCACGCCAACGTGTTCTGCCGCGAAGGCCTGGATATCGGCACCCGCGCCTTCCTGCCCCACCTGCCAACCAACCTGGGCACGGCCCGGGTCGCCGACCTTGGCTGCGGCAACGGCGTGCTGGCCATTGCCAGCGCCCTGAACAACCCGCAGGCGCACTACACCTTGGTGGATGAATCCTACATGGCCACCCAGTCGGCCCTGGAAAACTGGCAGGCGGCACTGGGGGATCGTGAAATGACGGTGCGTGCCGACGATGGCCTGGCCGGACAACCGGCGCAATCGCTGGATGTGGTGTTGTGCAATCCGCCTTTCCACCAGCAGCAAGTGGTGGGCGACTTCCTCGCCTGGCGCATGTTTCAGCAGGCCCGTGAGGCGTTGGTGGTGGGGGGTTCGCTGTACATCGTCGGCAACCGCCACCTGGGTTACCACAGCAAGCTGGCGCGCCTGTTCCGGGGCGTCGAGCAAGTGGCGGCCACCCCCAAGTTCGTGGTGCTCAAGGCCCGTAAATAGCCGCCACACAATAGGAGCGGGCTTGCCCCAGGATGCGGCGTGGCTGACAGAACGCTTTCGCGGGGCACGTCGAGACGTCGTACCGCCGCTCCTCCACAGGCAAAAAAAACCCTTCGCGACCGAGGTTGCGAAGGGCGCAGAATCCGCCGCGAGGCGGGATGGGAATGTCAGTCAGTGGGTGCTCAGGCCGGCTGCCGCCATGAACATGCGCATCAGCCAGGCCACGATGCCCAGGGCCGCCACGCTGCCGGCCCAGATCACCGCCAGCCAGCCCAGCCGTTGCCAGAGCGGCTTTTTCTCTTCGTCATACGTGTGCTTGCCAGTCATCGCCAGGGCTCCTAGTGATAGCCGTCCTCATGGGTCACCTTGCCGCGGAACACGTAGTAGCTCCAGAAGGTGTAGCCAAGGATGAACGGAATGATGAACAGCGTCCCCACCAGCATGAAGCCCTGGCTCTGCGGGGGTGCGGCAGCGTCCCAGATCGAGATCGACGGCGGGATGATGTTCGGCCACAGGCTGATGCCCAGGCCGCTATAGCCAAGGAAGATCAGTACCAGGGTCAGCAGGAACGGGGTGTAGTGGGCATTGCGGGCCACAGCCTTGAGCAGACCGTACAGGGTCACCAGTACCAGGATCGGCACCGGCAGGAACCAGAACAGGTTAGGCAGGCTGAACCAGCGGGTGGCGATGTCCGGGTGCGCCAGCGGCGTCCAGATGCTCACGATACCGGTCACCGCCAGCAGCACCAGCGCCAGCGGGCGGGCCAGGTCGTGCATCTGCAGTTGCAGCTTGCCTTCGGTTTTCATGATCAGCCACGTGCAGCCGAGCAGCGCATAAGCCACGATCAGTCCCACGCCACAGAACAGGCTGAACGGTGTCAGCCAGTCCAGGGAGCCGCCTGCATAGCTGCGGTCAACCACTTTGAAGCCTTCGATGAAGGCGCCCAGGGCCACACCCTGGAAGAAAGTGGCTGCCAGCGAGCCGCCGATGAAGGCCTTGTCCCAGAGGTGACGCTTGTCGGCCTTGGCCTTGAAACGGAATTCGAAGGCCACGCCCCGGAAGATCAAGCCGATCAGCATCAGCATCAGCGGCAGGTAGAGCGCCGACAACACCACGGCATAGGCGAGCGGGAAGGCGCCGAACAAGGCCGCGCCCCCCAGCACCAGCCAGGTCTCGTTACCGTCCCAGACCGGCGCGACGGTGTTCATCATCACGTCGCGGTCCTGCTCGGCCTTGACGAAGGGAAAGAGAATGCCGATGCCCAGGTCAAAGCCATCCATGACCACGTACATCATGATGCCGAAGATGATGATCACGGCCCAGATCAGTGGAAGATCAATACCCATGATTCAGTTCCCCTTGCTCAGGCTGGCGTGCTCGCCATCGTCATGATCGTCACCGGCAGCCGACAGCGGCCGTGCAGGCGTACGTTTCTGGCCAGGACCACCGGGGTTGGTTTCGTCACCCTCGCCGGTTTTCGGCCCTTTGCGTACCAGGCGCATCATGTAGCCAAGGCCCGCGCCAAACAGGGCGAAATAAACCACCACGAACATCACCAGGGTCACGCCCAGCTGGGTGTAGCTATGGTTCGAGACGCCATCGGCGGTGCGCATCAGGCCATAGACTACCCACGGCTGACGACCGATCTCGGTGGTGAACCAGCCGGCCAGGATCGCGATCAGGCCGGAGGGGCCCATCCACAAGGTCAGGTACAAGAAGGGGCGCGAGCTGTAGAGCTTGTCGCTCTTGCGCAGCCACAGGCTCCACAAGCCGACGAAGATCATCAGCATCCCCAGTCCGACCATGACCCGGAACGACCAGAACACCACGGTGGAGTTTGGCCGGTCTTCCTTCGGGAACTCCTTCATCGCCGGCACTTGCTTGTCCAGGCTGTGGGTCAGGATCAGGCTGCCCAGGGCCGGGATTTCCAGCTTGAAGCGGGTGGTCTCGGCTTCCATGTCGGGAATGCCGAAGAGGATCAGCGGCGTCGCCTCGCCCGGGACGTTTTCCCAGTGCCCTTCGATCGCGGCAATTTTCACCGGCTGGTGCTTGAGGGTGTTCAAGCCGTGGAAGTCGCCGATCACCGCCTGGATAGGGGCAACGATCAAGGCCATCCACATGGCCATCGAAAGCATCTTGCGAATGGCCGGGTTGTCACGCCCGCGCAGCAAATGCCAGGCCGCAGAAGCACCCACGAAGAACGCGGTGGCCACGAACGCGGCAGTGGCCATGTGTGCCAGGCGGTAAGGGAACGACGGGTTGAAGATCACGGCGAACCAGTCCACCGGGATTACCACGCCATTGACGATCTCGTAGCCCTGCGGGGTTTGCATCCAGCTGTTGGAGGCAAGAATCCAGAAGGTGGAAATGATGGTGCCAATGGCCACCATGACTGTCGCGAAGAAGTGCAGGCCACGGCCTACACGGTTCCAGCCAAAGAGCATGACGCCGAGGAAACCGGCCTCGAGGAAGAAGGCGGTGAGTACTTCATAGGTCAGCAACGGGCCGGTGATGGAGCCGGCAAAGTCGGAGAACTTGCTCCAGTTGGTGCCGAACTGGTACGCCATGACCAGACCGGACACCACCCCCATGCCGAAGTTGACGGCAAAGATCTTCGACCAGAAGTGATAAAGGTCACGGTAGACACTGTTGTTGGTCTTGAGCCACAGCCCTTCAAGTACCGCCAGGTAGCTCGCCAGGCCAATAGTGATGGCCGGAAACAGGATGTGAAACGACACGGTAAACGCGAACTGAATTCGGGCGAGATCTAGAGCCTCTAATCCGAACATAGTGCTTCCTCTGTCAGGTAATCCGGCGTCAGGCAACGCGCCTTGGCGCCAACTGCCCCCACGGTAGTTGAGTGCGGCTGGTTGGAATTGTTCTAAAAACATCACATCGCAGGGAATTCGGCCGTACGGCCCAACCGTTGCAAATGAAACTATTGATCCAGATCAACGGTTGCCAGAAAGGATAGTCCTGAAAGCCCTGCGCAGTTGTGTGGTTGATTGCCGCGTGACCGGTTGTCTCACCCCCTTTACGACGCTCCCAAACGGTGCGCTGACCGCCCAACAGCCGCCATCCCTGCAACCTGTTGTTACAAACTGATGATAATCTGCTCCCCCGCTCCCCTCGCCGAGGCTCTGTTTCGCCGATGTCAGACCAACCGCAGCTGTTGCGCCACCACCGTCCCTTCCTCAAGTTCTGGCTGGCCCGGGTGTGTACCGCCAGCGGCTTCCAGATGCTCACCGTGGCCATCGGCTGGCACCTGTACCAATTGACCGGCAACGTGCTCGACCTGGGCCTGGTCGGCCTGGTGGAGTTCGCGCCACGGGTGTTGTTCATGCTGCACACCGGCCACGTCGCCGACCGCTATGACCGCCGCCGGGTCGCCGCGCTGTGCCAGAGCATCCAGGCGTTGATCGCGGTGGCACTGGTGATCGGCAGCAGCACCGACAACGTCAGCCGCGAGATGATCTTTATCCTGGCCTTCTTGCTGGGCGCCACCCGCTCCTTTGAAATGCCCGCCACCCAGGCGCTGCTGCCTAACGTCGTGCCACCGGGGCTGTTCCCCCGTGCCGTGGCCGCCTCGGCCTCGGCAATGCAGTCGGCGACCATCGTCGCGCCGGCGGTGGGTGGCTTTCTCTATGCCTTTGGCAGTGTCTGGGTCTATGGTCCGACGGTCCTGCTGTACGTGACCGCCTGCCTGCTGACCCTGAGCCTCAGCGTCCGGCCGCAAGTGCCACAGACCGGCCGCGCCAGCCTGGACTCGCTACTGGCCGGCATTCGCTTTATCCGCAGCCGCCCGGACATCCTTGGCGCCATCTCGCTGGACTTGTTCGCCGTATTGCTGGGCGGCGCCACGGCACTGCTGCCGGTATTCGCCAAGGACATTCTGCTCACCGGCCCCTGGGGCCTGGGCTTGTTGCGTTCGGCGCCCGCGGTGGGCGCATTGCTGATGTCACTGTGGCTGGCGCGCTTTCCGGTGGAGCGCAAAGTGGGCCGGGTGATGTTTACCGCGGTCGGTGTCTTTGGCGTGGCCACCATCGCGTTTGGCCTGTCGACTTCGTTCTGGTTCTCATTGGCGGTACTGGCCGTGCTCGGTGCGGCCGACATGATCAGCATGGTGATCCGCGGTGCCTTCGTGCAGCTGGAAACCCCGGATGAAATGCGCGGGCGGGTGAGCGCGGTGAACGGGTTGTTCATCGGTGCTTCGAATCAGTTGGGGGAATTCGAATCCGGGGTGACGGCGCACTGGTTCGGTACGGTGCCGGCGGTGGTGCTGGGCGGGGTAGGTACGCTGGTGGTGACCGGGGTGTGGATCAAGCTGTTTCCGACGCTGGCGGGCCGGGATCATATGCATCGGTCTTGAGCGTTCTTCGCGGGGCAAGTCGAGACGTCGCACCGGCGTCTCGACTTGCCCCGCGATACCTAGACGCCCAACTGCCCCGCCACTCGCTTGCGAGCGGCCCTGCCCACCACCTGCTCGACCAGCACCAGGGCAAATTCCAATGCCGCACCCGACCCTTGCGCCGTGATGCAATTGCCGTCCACCACCACCGGCTGGTCGACAAACGTACAACCGGAAAGCTGTTGACTGACATCGACATGGCAGGTCATGCGGCGCTGGCGCAAAACACCGAATGCCTGCAGGGCCAGCGCGGGAGCCTCGGCGATAGCGGCAAAAAACTTTCCGGCCTTGGCCTGGTCCTTAACCTGCTGCTCCAGCGGTTGATGCGCCGCCATATGCTGCGCGCCCTTCTCGCCCCCTGGCAACACGATCAGGTCGAAGGGCTGGGCGAGGATGTCCACCAACATGCCGTCGGCGGTCAGGCGTGTACCCCGGGCACAGGTCAACATCCGCCTGCCCTCGATACTGGCTACCACCACTTCTACCTCGGCCCGGCGCAAGACATCGATCAAGGTCACGCACTGCAGGTCGTCAACGCCTTCGGCAACAACGATCAGGGCTCTATGGCTCATGGGCGTTCTCCTGTGAGTATCTTTCAAGCGTAGTTGATCGGAAAAACGCCCTGAAACTGCGTACATCTGCAGTGTATCCACACATTAATTACCGCTCGGCGAGCATGCTGGTATGATGCGCGGCTTTTTTCCGGCTCATTCAAATTGCACACACCACCCGGTACGGTCTGTGCTTTGCTGATGGGGTCGATACATTCACGGCGCCGGGGCGCGCCACGGGGAGCAGGCATGCTGGAAAGGCTGTTTCAACTAAAAGCACACAACACCACTGTGCGTACCGAGATTCTCGCGGGCGTCACCACCTTCCTGGCCATGGCCTACATCTTGTTCGTCAACCCGAGCATTCTCGGCGAGACCGGCATGGACAAGGGCGCGCTGTTCGTTGCCACCTGCCTGGCAGCGGCCATCGGTTCGACCACCATGGGCCTGATCGCCAACTACCCGATCGCCTTGGCGCCGGGCATGGGCCTGAACGCCTTCTTCACTTACACCGTGGTCCTGCACATGGGGCATACCTGGCAGGTGGCACTGGGGGCGGTGTTCATCTCGGCGGTGCTGTTCTTCCTGCTGTCGATCTTTCGAATTCGTGAGTGGATCGTCAACAGCATCCCCCTGCCGCTGCGTTCGGCCATTGCTGCCGGTATCGGCCTGTTCCTGGCGCTGATCGCCCTGCACAATGCCGGTATCGTGGTCGACAACCCGGCGACCCTGGTGGGCCTGGGCGATCTCAAGCAACCGGCACCCATCCTCGCCACCCTGGGCTTCTTCCTGATCGTCGCGCTGGAGGCCCTGAAGGTCCGTGGTGCGGTACTGATCGGCATCCTGGCCGTGACCGTGACCTCTATCGTGCTGGGCTTCACTCCGTTCGCCGGCGTGGTCTCGATGCCGCCATCGCTGGCGCCAACCTTCCTGCAGCTGGACATCAAGGGTGCGCTGGATGTGGGCCTGATCAGCGTGATCTTCGCCTTCCTGTTCGTCGACCTGTTCGACAACTCCGGCACCCTGATCGGCGTTGCCAAACGCGCCGGCCTGATGCGCAAGGATGGCCACATGCCGAAAATGGGCCGCGCCCTGATCGCCGACAGTACCGCGGCCATGGCCGGTTCCCTGCTGGGTACCTCGACCACCACCAGCTACATCGAGTCGGCAGCCGGCGTGAGTGCGGGCGGGCGCACCGGCCTTACCGCCATCGTGGTGGCTATCCTGTTCCTGCTGGCGCTGTTCTTCGCCCCGCTGGCCGGTAGCGTGCCGGCCTTCGCCACGGCCCCGGCGCTGCTGTTCGTCGCCGTGCTGATGGCCTCGGGCCTGGCAGAAATAAACTGGGACGACGTCACCGAAGCCGCACCGGTGGTTATCACTGCCCTGGCCATGCCGCTTACCTACTCGATCGCCAACGGCATCGCCTTCGGTTTCATTTCCTGGACCGCGATCAAGCTGATCTCCGGCCGTCGTGGTGACCTGAACCCGGCACTGGTGATCCTCTCGATCCTGTTCGTCATCAAGCTGGGCTGGTTCAACGCATGAGTGCTGTCCTCGATCCTTCGTCCTATACCCAGCAGCTCGACGCCAAGGCTGCCCGCCTGCGTGAGCTGCTGGCGCCGTTCGATGCCCCGGAACCTGCGGTGTTCGACTCGCCGCGCGAGCACTATCGCCTGCGCGCCGAGTTTCGCCTGTGGCGCGAGAACGAGCAGCGCTTCTACGCCATGTTCGCGCCGGGCGAAAAGCACACGCCGATCCTGATCGAAGACTTCCCCATCGCCAGCCTGCGCATCAATGAACTGATGCCACGCCTCAAGGCCGCCTGGATGGCGAGCTCAGCCCTGAGCTTCAAGCTGTTCCAGGTGGAGTTCCTCACCACCCTGGCGGGCGACGCGATGATCACCCTGTGCTACCACCGTCCCCTGGACGAGCACTGGGAGGCGGCTGCGCAACAACTGGCCAGCGACCTGGGCGTGAGCATCATTGGCCGCTCCAAGGGCAAGCGCGTGGTGATCGGTCGCGACTACGCGGTCGAAGAGCTGCAGGTTGCTGGACGCAGCTTCCGCTACCGCCAGCCGGAAGGCGCCTTCACCCAGCCCAACGGCACGGTGAACCAGAAGATGCTCAACTGGGCCTACGAGGCCCTTGGCGAGCGCCAGGACGACCTGCTGGAGCTGTACTGCGGCAACGGCAACTTCACTCTGCCGCTGGCAACCCGGGTGCGCAAGGTGCTGGCCACCGAGATCAGCAAGACTTCGGTCAATGCCGCACTGCACAACCTCGATGACAACGGTGTGGATAACGTGCGCCTGGTTCGCTTGTCTGCCGAAGAGCTGACCGAGGCGCTGAACGAAGTGCGTCCGTTCCGCCGTCTGGAAGGCATCGACCTGAAGAGCTATGAATTCGGTAGCGTGTTCGTCGACCCGCCGCGCGCCGGCATGGATCCGGACACCTGCGAACTGACCCGGCGCTTCGACAACATCCTGTATATCTCCTGCAACCCGGAAACGCTGGCAGCCAACATCGCCCAGTTGCACGACACCCACCGTATCGAGCGGTGTGCATTGTTCGACCAGTTCCCGTACACGCATCACATGGAGAGTGGGGTGTTGCTGGTCCGGCGCTGAAACCATCGGTGTAGCCGCTGCCGCCAGGCTGCGATCGGCCGCGAAGCGGTCGTAAAAAGCCAAGGCGTCTGCTGCGCAGTCGATCGCAGCCTGGCGGCAACGGCTACACCGGCAACAGCTTCACTTGTACATCAACAACGGCACCAACTGATCCTCATCGGTCAACGCCCCATGGTGCCCACGCCACTGGCTGGCATGCTTCTCCACCTCGCTGCGAATAATCCCCCCTGCCCCGTTCGGCACCACGATCAGGTCGCCGATCCGCGCCTCGGCCTGGCTCAGCATTACATCCCCAAACAACCCTTTGGCAATCGCCTGGGCCTTGCTCAATACCCGGTAGTCGTCGCCAAGGCGGTTCTGCCAGCGTTCATGCACGCGGTCCTGCTGGTGCTCGTGGGTGTAGAGGTAGCGCGCCCGGATATCGCCTGCGATGGCGCGTACACCTTCCTGCAAGGCAGGTTCGAGATCGAAGTCCCGCACCTGCTCGCTGTCCAGCGCCAGCATGCCGTGGTCGGCGATGATCATCAGTTGGGCGCGTTCCGGTAACCTGCGAGCAATGGCCTGGGCCAGTTGATCGGCAATCTGCAGCTGATTGATCCAGCCGTCCGACCCCGGACCGAACAAGTGCCCGGCAAAATCCAGGTCGCCAAAATAAGCAAAGCAGAACGCCGGCCCCGGTGCGTCCAGCGCCGCGTTTACCAGCGCGGGATAGGCGTCATAGGCCGGCGCAGGCAATATCTGCCCGGCCTTGTAGATCGCCTGGCTGAACGCCGAATTGGCAAAGCGCCCGAGCATCACCGTGCTGATGGCGATACCCTGTTCAGCGGCCAGGCTCCAGGCATCGGGTGGCACGATGAACGACCCGGGCGCCGGGGCCTCACAAGGCTGCGCGCCGGGCTGCAGTGCAGCGGTGGCCCACTGCAGCGGCGAAAGCTCGCTGTGTTCATCAAGGGCAAAGCTGCAACCGACAATGCCATGGGCACCACTGCCCAACCCTGAAGTGACCGATGCCAGACTGGTTGCGGTGGTCGCGGGAAAGCCAACGCGAAATCGGGAGTCCGGCTGCGCCAGTGAAGCCAGAAACGGAGCGTGGCGGGCATGTGCCTGCAACAGGTTCCAGCCCAGGCCGTCGATCAGCAGCAGGCAGGCAGCCTGCGAGCGGTCGAGGTGAAAGCTGTTGCGAAAGCCCTGTCCACCCAGGCCCGCGAAGATCGACTGAGTGAGGCTGGCCAGCCCCGGCCAGGTTTCACCCATCAACTGTGAGTCGTTGAACGGCATTGCCATGTCTCCCTCCGCAGGCAGGTCAAAACAACAGGTGTAGCACAGGCTGTGCGATCAGCGCACAGAAAAGCACGGGGCTTCGGTTCCGACAATTGACCTTGTTAACCAAACGGTACATTTTCACTGAACGCCATTTCCAAGAACAACAATGGAGTCCCCCCATGAATCCGGCCACCTCCGGCGGTATTCTCGCCGGCCTGATCGGCGCAGGCATCCAGGCCTCGCGCACCCCTGCGCTGCATGAGCACGAAGGCCGTGCCCAAGGCTTGAATTACCTGTACCGGCTGATCGACCTGGACAGCCTGCAACTGGACAGCACCGCGCTGGAGCAACTGCTCACCGCAGCCGAGTCGATGGGTTACACCGGCCTGAACATTACCTTCCCGTGCAAGCAGGCGATCCTGCCGTTGCTGGACGATCTCTCGGCTGAAGCGCGGGGCATTGGTGCAGTCAATACCGTGGTGCTCAAGGACGGCAAGCGCATCGGCCACAACACCGACTGCCTGGGTTTTGCCGAAGGCTTTCGCCGGGGCCTGGCCGATGCGCCGCGTGCCGAGGTGGTACAGATGGGCGCCGGTGGTGCAGGCGCTGCGGTAGCCCACGCACTGCTGGCCGAAGGCGTTGAACAACTGACGGTGTTCGACGTCGAAACAGCCCGAGCGCAGGCACTGGTGGATAACCTCAATCAGCATTTCAACGGTAGCCGCGCCCGCGTCGGCCATGACCTGGAAAGTGCCCTCGCCGCCACCGACGGGCTGGTCAACACCACGCCAATGGGCATGGCCAAGCTTCCGGGCATGCCGGTACCCAAGGCATTGCTGCGCCCTGCGTTGTGGGTGGCGGAGATTGTTTATTTCCCGCTGGAAACCGAGCTGCTACGCGAGGCACGGGCGTTGGGGTGCAGGACCCTGGATGGGTCGAACATGGCGGTGTTCCAGGCGGTGAAGGCGTTCGAGTTGTTCAGCGGGGTAACACCAGACGCTTCACGGATGATCGCGCACTTCAACAGCCTGGGCGGCTGAAAGCATCGCGGGGCAAGCCCGCTCCCACAGATTGGCAAAAATCCTGCAGGAGCGGGCTTGCCCCGCGATCAGGCCTGCAGGTACCGCAACACCGACTCGCAGATCATCTCGCGATGGCGATCCTTGATCGCCTCGTCCTCGAAATCGACCTGGAACAGCTCACCAAAGGTGTGCCGGTTCGATACCCGGTAAAAACAGAACGAACTGATCAACAAATGCACGTCCAGCGCCTGCAGACCCTGGCGGAACAGGCCCTGCTCGGCGCCGCGGTGGAGGATCTCGTCCAGCGCGGTAAGCACCGTCTTGTTCATCGAGCGGATGGTCGAGGAGCACTTCACGTACTCGCCGTGGTGCATGTTCTCGTTGCAGACAATGCGCACGAAATCGACATTGCGATCATGGTGATCGAAGGTGAACTCCACCAACCGGCGAATGCCCTGGCGCGGCTCCAGCTCCGCCAGGTTCAGGCTGCTTTCAGTGTTGCGGATATCTCCGTAGAGCTTCTCAAGCACCTCGACGTACAACTGCTCCTTGCTGTTGAAGTAGTAGTAGATCATGCGCTTGGAGGTCTGGGTGCGCTCGGCGATCGCATCGACCCGCGCCCCGGCCAGCCCCTGCTGGACGAACTCGCTGATCGCCGCCTGAAGAATGTTCTCGCGGGTTTTTTCCGGGTTGTTCTTGCGGCCTTTGCGCACCGCCGGTTCCGGGGCTGCGAAAAGTGCTGAGGTAGTCGTCATACGGGACTCGTGGCCAACGGTTAACCCGGTGATTATGAGCCCCGGGGGATAAGGAAGAAAGCCTGCCTACAAACGCGCCTGCGCCGGCGCTCCTGCCCGCGCCTTGGCCATGGCGGCCAGACGCACGGCCACGTTGGCCGCGCCGTAGCCACTGTAGCCATTGCGACGCTGCAGCACCTCGAAGAAAAAGCGCTCCTCGAACGGCTCGGTGTACACGTGAAACAGCTCGCCGCCCTGGGCATCACGGTCGTAGAGCACATTGTAGTAGGCCAGTTCGCTGAGGAATTCGTCATCGAAGTCGAACCGCGCGGCCAGGTCGTCGTAGTAGTTGAGCGGGATGTCGAGCAACGCCACGCCCGCCTCCTTGGCCTGCTTGACCGCCGCGAAGATGTCGTCGCAGTCGAACGCAATGTGATGCACACCCGAGCCACGATAGTGCGACAGCGCGTGGGCAATGGCGGTATTGCGGTTTTCCGAGATGTTCAGCGGCAGCCGGATCGAGCTGCAACGGCTGCGCAGTGCACGGCTTTTCACCAGGCCGTAAGGGTCGGGCAGCACCACTTCGTCGTCTGCGGTGAAGTCCAGCAGGCTCTTGTAGAACAGCGCCCAGCTGTCCAGGCCATCGGCCGGCAGCGCCAGGGCCATGTGGTCGATGCGCTTGAGCCCCAGACTGTTGCCCGACGGCAGCAATTGGCTGAAGTCGGTGTCATAGATGGTGCGGCCTTCGGCGTCCTGATCGACCAGGTAGATCAGGCTGCCATCCGGCGCACGCACGGCGGCCAATTCACGTTCGTTGGGCCCGACCAGGCCGCGATACGGCTGGCCGTGATAGGCCACTGCCCGGGCCAGGGCCTGGGCGCTGTCCTTGACCCGTATAGCCGTGGCACACAGCGACGGTCCATGGCTTTCAAAGAAGTTATGGGCGAACGAATAGGGCTCGGCATTGAGGATCAGGTTGATATCCCCCTGGCGCAGCAAGCTGACGTTCTTCGAGCGGTGCGCACCGGCGCGGGTAAAACCGAGGCGCTCCAACCAGTTGCCCAGCTTGGCGCCCAGGGCGTCGTCCACGGCGAACTCAAGGAACTCGATGCCGTCGTAGGCGCTGGCGGCCGGTGGGGCGAACAGCAGGTCGTCCAGCGGCTGCGGGGTATCCAGTTCAAGACGCTGGCGGGTCTTCTCTTCCAGGTACAACAACGAGCGCAGGCCATCGGCGGCATTGGCCCGTGGCGGCGCAGCGCGAAAGCCGTCATTGAAGATCTCCAGCGACAACGGCCCGCGATAACCACTGGCCAGGATCGGCGCCAGGAACCCGGCCAGGTCGAATTCGCCTTGCCCGGGGAAGCAACGGAAGTGCCGACTCCACTCCAGCACATCCATGGCCAGCACGGGTGCATCGGCCATTTGCACGAAAAAGATCTTGTCGCCCGGAACCTGGGCGATACCGCGCGGATCACCTTTGATCGACAAGGTGTGGAAACTGTCGAGAATCATGCCCAGGCTTGGATGATCGCCCGCCTTGACGATATCCCAGACCTGCTCCCAGGTGTTCACATGACGACCCCAGGCCAGCGCCTCGTAACCAATGCGCAGATCCCGTGCCCCCGCCCGTTCGGCCAGCAGGCGCAGGTCGTCGACCAACACCTGGCGCTCGCCCAGGGAGTCGGCGGCAACGTTGCTGCACACCAGCACCAGATCGGTGCCCAGCTCCTGCATCAGGTCGAACTTGCGCTCGGCGCGGTCCAGGTTGCGGGCCAGGCGGTCACGGCGGCAGCCCTCGAAGTCGCGGAACGGCTGGAACAGGGTGATTGCCAGGCCCAGGTCGGCACAGCGCTGGCGGATTTCCCGCGGGCTGCCGGCGTAGTACAGCAAGTCATTCTCGAAGATCTCGACCCCGTCGAAACCCGCGGCGGCTATGGCTTCGAGTTTTTCAGGCAAGGTACCGCTCAAGGACACAGTGGCAATCGAACGCTGCATTTTTATTCGCTCCGATGGGCAGGCAAAACCCGGATGCTGCAAGTATTGGCGGTGAACAAAAAATGCTCAACGCAATATGTACGAACCGGTTAGTTTTGTGTTCGATTATCGCCCATAATAGCGTTCTACGAATTGACCCTTTTTTGACCACAGGCGCACCATTTCGACACCAGGCAGTGTTGCTCCGGCCAAAAGCCCATCGACCCCTGCCGCTGAATCGACCGCCGAGCACCCCGGCGACCGTAGTGTTGCGTGACCCAAGGCTTGACCCATAAACATAAAAATACGGGTAACCCTCCCATGATCCATTCACAAAGCACCCGCATGGCCCAGCCGCTGGCCAACACCCCGCACGCCGGCATCGGCGACAAGATCCGTGGCGCCATGGCAGTGGGCAAGACCCGTTGGGTCATGCTTGCCCTGGTGTTCTTCGCCACCACCCTGAACTACATCGACCGCGCCGCCCTGGGCGTGATGCAGCCGATCCTGGCCAAGGAAATGAGCTGGACGGCGATGGATTACGCCAACATCAACTTCTGGTTCCAGGTGGGCTACGCCATCGGCTTCGTCCTCCAGGGCCGGCTGATCGACCGTATCGGCGTCAAGCGCGTGTTTTTCTGCGCCGTATTGCTCTGGAGCCTGGCCACCGGCGCCCATGGCCTGGCGACTTCGGCGGTGGGCTTTATGGTCTGCCGGTTCATCCTCGGCCTGACCGAAGCGGCCAACTACCCCGCCTGCGTCAAGACCACACGCCTGTGGTTCCCGGCCGGAGAACGAGCGGTGGCCACCGGCATCTTCAACGCCGGAACCAACGTTGGCGCGATGTTCACCCCGATGCTGCTGCCGCTGATCCTCACCGTGTGGGGCTGGCAGGCGGCCTTCATGGGCATGGCGGCACTGGGCCTGGTGTGGGTAGTGTTCTGGGGACTGAAGTACTACAACCCCGAGAGCCATCCAAGCGTCAGCAAGGAAGAGCTGGCGTATGTGCAAAGTGAAGTGGAACCGGAGCGGGCCCGCGTGCCGTTCTCGCGGATCCTGTGCATGCGTGGCACCTGGGCCTTCGCCCTGGCCTACTCAATCACCGCACCGGTGTTCTGGTTCTACCTGTACTGGCTGCCGCCGTTCCTCAACCAGCAGTACAACCTCGGTATCAGTGTCACCCAGATGGGCATCCCGCTGATCGTCATTTACCTGAGCGCTGACTTCGGCAGCGTCGGCGGCGGCATTCTCTCTTCGTTCCTGATCGGCCGTGGCATGGCCCCGGTCAAGGCGCGCCTGCTGTCGATGCTGCTGTTCGCCGCCACCATCGTCAGCGTGATCTTCGCTGCCGGTGCCAGCAGCCTGTGGGTCGCGGTTCTGGCCATCTCGCTGGCCATCGCGGCTCACCAGGCCTGGACCGCCAACATCTGGAGCCTGGTGATGGACTACACGCCCAAGCACATGATGAGCACGGTGTTCGGTTTTGGCGGCATGTGCGCGGCCATCGGCGGGATGTTCATGACCCAGCTGGTGGGCTACATCCTGACCACCACCAACAACAACTACACCCTGCTGTTCACCATGATTCCGGCCATGTACTTCATCGCCCTGGTCTGGATGTACCTGATGGCCCCCCGCAAAGTGCCCAAGGTCGAAGCCTAAGGCTTGCGCTGCAACCAGGCAGCGCCCAGCCCGCTCAGGCAGATCAGCGCAATCCCCACCAGCCCGGCCATGTCCGGGCTGTGTCCGAACAGCACCAGGCCAAGCACCCCGGCAAACACGATCTGGCAGTAGCTGAATGGCGCCAGCATCGCCGGCGGCGCATGGCGGAAGGCCTGGGTCAAGAACAGGTGTGCGGTCATTCCGCAGGTGCCCAGCGCCACGGCCATCAGGCCGTGGACCAGGGTCGGGGTCTGCCAGAACATCGGCACGATGGCACTCATGATCAGCGTGTTGAGCACGCCGGTGAAGAAGTTGCTGGTGGTCGGGCTGTCGATACCGCTGAGCTTGCGGGTCAGCAGTTGGTAGAAGCAGAAGCACAACGCCGAACCGAACGGCAGCAGCACCGCCGGGGTGAACAACGCACCGCCTGGATGGATGATCACCGTGACGCCGACAAAACTCACCAGCACCGCCACCCACTGCCCGCGGGTGACCTTTTCGCCCAGCAGCGGCAGCGACAGTGCCGTCACCAGCAAAGGCGCGAGAAAGTTCACCGCCGTGGCTTCGGCCAGCGGGATGAATTGCAGCGCGGTGGTGAACAGCAGGCTCGTACCCAGCAGGCACAACGCCCGCAGCGCCTGCAGCCCTGGTCGGCGGGTGCGCAACACCCGCAGCCCCGACTGCGGCAGGAAGATCGCCATCATCAACAGGGTGTGCACCAGGTACCGTGCCCAGACCACCCAGAGAATCGGATAGAACCCGGCCAGGTACTTGGACAGGGCGTCGTGGCTGGCAAACAGGAAGGTGGCCAGCACCACCAGCAAAATGCCCCGCAATGGCTGGCTGGCATCGGTAAGCGCGGTGGGACGGGGCATGTAATCGGCTCGCAGGTTAGTGCTGCACAAGCAGCTGACGGGTCTTGTCCAGGGCCATCTGTGCCCGTTGCAGGGCGCTCACGCCCTGTTCATACAACTGCCGGGTGGGGATCTCCAGGCTCAAGGGGATCGACGCCGGCAGGCTGTTCAGCAGCTCACCCAGGTCGCAATCACCGTCGCCCGGAAAGCGCCGCTCGTTGCGGGCCTGACGCAAGATCTCGGTCATGTCGTCAGGCCGCGGGCCGGCGACATCGCACAGCTGAGCATATCGCAGACGCGCAGGCGCGACCCGACGCAACTCATCCAGCGACGACGCCGAGCGGTCGAAGTGAAAGGCATCGACCAGCACACAGCCGTTGTCACGCCCGGCCTGCTCGACGATGCGCAGGGCCTGGGCAAGGTTCTTCGCGTCGGTCCAGGGCATGAATTCCAGGTGCGGATGCAAGCCGTACTGCAAGGCCAGGTCGCACAGGGCGGCGAAGTTATCCGTCAGGCGTCGCTCGTCAGGGTCGTTGCCGGCCACCAGCAATTCGCTGGCACCGAACTCGGCGCCAACGGTCAGCAAGGCTTCAAAATCGGCTACACAGGTGTCTGGCGTGAGCCGCAGGATTTCCACGTCCAGCACCTGGATGCCGGTGTCGCGCAAGCGGGCGGCGGTGCGGCGTCGCAGGCCGGCGTCGGCCACCAGCGGAAAGTGATGCTCCTCAGGGGTAGCGGGCTCCAGGCGCAGGCCCACATGGCTGTAGCCGGCCCGGGCGGCGACCTCGACCATTGCGTCGGGTGACAGCTCCAGCACTGTCAGGGCAGCCAGGGACATCACGCGTTGACTCATTGTTGTTATCTCGCAGAATGGGTTTTGATTATTTAGAACCAAGTTCCATTTTTAATGCAAGAAAAATAAAAAGCATCGCCGGGCACGTCGAGACAATCAAACAAACAACTCGGAAGCAGGACTCGCCGCCGACAACTCCGCCGCCGCCGCCAGCAGCACCGGCGCCAGCTCATGCATGCGCGCCTCGCTCATCCGCGCGCTGGGCCCGGCCACGCTGAGCACGCCTACCGCATGGCCATCGACGGGGTTGCGCACCACTGCTGCCAATGCCGAAGTACCCACCGCCGAACTTTCCACCACCCAGGCATAACCGTGCTCACGCGCCAAACGCAGGCGTTCGAGCAATTCGGCATTGGAGGCTGGGGCGTTGGGGCCGAAGTCTTCACGCCGGGCAATGCCCTGGCGCTCCACCAGCACCAGGGCCTGGGCATCGCTCAGGCTCGACAGCCAGGCATGCCCGGAGGCGGTATAGAACAGCGGCGCATCACGGCCCATGTCCGGGTCGTAGCGCAGGCCCGAACGGGCGCCCTGGGCCTTGGCGATCCAGGTCTGGCGGTCGCCGTCGATCACCCCCAGGCGCACCAGTTCACCGGTCTGTTGCGCCAACTGATCAAGGATCGGCTGAACGACGTCGGCACCGCTGCTGGCCAAGTAGCGAAAGCCCATGGCCACCAGCCGCGTGCTCAGGTGATAGCGGCTGCTCTCCGGGTTCTGGCGCACATAGCCCAGGCGCATCAGCTCGGCGAGCATGCGGTGGGTAGCGCTTTTGGGGATAGCCAGCTCGTCGGCCAGGGTCTGCAACGGCAGGCCGCGGGGTTCGCTGGTAAGGCGTTCAACAAGGCTGAACGCGCGTTCGATCTGACTGCCGGCCATGGTCACGGTCCCTGAAAATTGTGCCGATTCTAAAGAGCCACGGGCAAAGCGCAAATCACTGTCCGATCTTCGCCCACTTTGTCTGCCCGACCCCTTGGCCACGAGCGACCTCGAATCATAGAATATAGAATCAAGTTCCAGAATATAACAAAACCCATTGTTCGAGGAGACACTGCCATGGCTGCCCACCCCCCCACGTCCTTCCGCGTGGAGTGCGACGTACTGGTCATCGGTTCCGGTGCTGCCGGTTTGTCGGCGGCGGTAACCGCCGCCTGGCATGGGCAGAAGGTCATCGTAGTGGAAAAGGAGGCCGTGTTCGGTGGCGCCACCGCCTGGTCGGGCGGCTGGATGTGGGTGCCGTGCAACCCGCTGGCGCAACGGGCCGGCATCATCGAAGACCGCTCGCAACCGCGCACCTACCTTGAACACGAACTGGGCGAGCGTTTCGACGCACCGATGATCGACGCCTTTCTCGACGCCGCGCCGCGCATGGTGTCGTTCTTCGAGCGCCACACCGCCCTGCAGTTTGCCGACGGCAACGCTATCGCCGACATCCATGGGCAGACACCGGGTGCCGGCACCGGCGGACGCTCGGTGATCGCCGCGCCCTATGACGGCCGCCAGGCGGGCAAGCTGCTCAAGCGGTTGCGCAAGACCCTGCGCGAAACGTCCTTTGTCGGCATGCCGATCATGGCAGGCAAAGACCTCGGCGCCTTCCTCACCCTCACCCGCTCGTGGCGCTCACTGTGGCATGTGGGTAAACGCGTCAGCCGTCACCTGCTCGACCTGGCCGTGCATGGCCGCGCCCTGCAGCTGGTCAATGGCGTAGCGCTGGTAGCACGCCTGGCCAAGTCGGCAGAAGACCTGGGCGTACTGCTGTGGGAGTCGGCCCCGGCCAAATCATTGGTGCATGAACAGGGCCGGGTCAGTGGCGCCGTGGTCGACACTGTCCGCGGCCCGGTCACCATTCATGCCCGCAAGGCGGTGGTGCTGGCGGCCGGTGGCTTTGCCAACGACATCGAGCGGCGCAAGGCGCTGTTTCCACGCACGCCCACCGGGCATGAACACTTGGCCTTGCCGCCATTGGGCGCCAACGGCGATGGCCTGCGCCTGGGCGAAAGCGTCGGCGGCCAGGTGGCGGACGACCTGCACAGCCCGGTGGCCTGGGCGCCGGTGTCGCGGGTGCCGTACAAGGACGGCACCTTCGGGCATTTCCCGCACATCATCGAACGTGGCAAGCCCGGCATCATCGGCGTGCTGGCCAGCGGCAAACGCTTCGTCAACGAAGCCGACGGGTACTACGACTACGTCAGTGCCATGGTCGCCCAGGCGCCGGGCGAGCAGGTGGCCTCGTGGCTGATCTGCAGCCATGTCTTCCAGCGTCGTTATGGATTGGGCATTTCCCGGCCCTTCCCGCTGCCGCTGCAACCTTCTATCGACTCGGGCTACTTGAAGGTCGGCAACACCCTCGAAGCCCTGGCCCAAGCGTGTGGAATCGACCCGCAGGGCTTGAGCGACACCGTGGCCGAATACAACCGCCACGCCCGCCTGGGCGAAGACCCGGCGTTCGGCCGCGGCTCAACGCCGTACAACCGCAAACAGGGCGATGCCCTGCATGGGCCGAACCCTTGCGTTGCACCCATCGAACAGAGGCCTTTCTATGCAGTGAAGGTGGAGCCGGGATGCTTTGGCACCTTTGCAGGGCTCAAGACCAACGAGCATGCGCAAGTGCTCGACAACCAGAGCCAGCCCATTGCCGGGTTGTACGCGGCGGGTACCGACATGGCCAGCATCATGGGTGGGTACTACCCGGCGGGGGGGATCAACTTGGGCCCGGCGGCGACCTTCGGCTACATCGCCGGACGGCATATTGCGGGAGTTACCGAATACGAATGATGGCTGTAGGAGCGGCGGTGCGACGTCTCGACTTGCCCCGCTCCTACCAAGAGCAAGAGTGCATCAACTCAGAAATCGAAGAACACCGTCTCGCCTTCGCCCTGAATCCGGATATCAAAGCGATAGGCCAGCTTCCCATCCACCTCACACCGTGTCGCCACCAACGTCTCGCGACGCTGCGGTTGCTCGATCAGGTTGAGCACCGGGCACTGCGCATTGGCCTGCGCCTCGTCATCGAAGTACAGCCGCGTCTGCAGGTGAATGTTGATCCCCCGCGCAAACAGACTGACATTGATGTGCGGCGCCATCGGCACACCGGCCGCGTTGCACACTACGCCAGGCTTGATGGTGTTCAACGTCCACTCACCGGCATCGAAGGTGGTGGCCGTACGGCCAAAGCTGTTGAATGGCTGCTCCAGGTCGAAGTCGCCCTGGTACTGGCCATTGTGATCGGCCTGCCAGAACTCCAGGAACGAGTCGCGCACCAGGTGGCCATTGCCGTCGTAGACGTTGCCAAACACCAGGATGTGCTCACCCGGCGCATCCGGGCGGGCCATGCGATTCCAGATTTCCTGGTCACGGGTTGGGTTGCCGGCAGCTTCAAGGGCCAGGCCGATGTGAACATACGGGCCGGCCGTCTGCGAAGGGGTTTCCGGCAGCAATTGAATGGGCATAGTCACCTCCTCAGCGGTTTTCGAAGTGGGTCTTGCGCTGGCCGCGCAACACGATGTCGAAGCGATAGGCCAGGCTGTCCATCGGGTTGGCGTTGCTCATGTCCAACCGGGCAATCAGGCTCTGCACCGCCTCGGGATTGGCGATCGACTTGACGATCGGGCACATCGGAATCAACGGATCGCCTTCAAAATACAGCTGGGTGATCAACCGCGTGGCAATCGACGGGCCGCTGATCGACACGTGAATATGCGCTGGCCGCCAGTCGTTGGGGCCGTTGCGCCATGGGTACGGGCCCGGCTTGATGGTGCGGAAGCTGTAGTAGCCATCGCTATCGGTCAAAGCACGGCCGACACCACCGAAGTTGGGGTCCAGCGGGGCGAGGTAGCGGTCGTTCTTGTGGCGGTAGCGGCCACCGGCGTTGGCCTGCCAGATCTCCACCAGCGTATGCGGGATCGGCTTGCCGTACTGGTCGCACACACGGCCGGCAAGGATGATCCGCTCTCCGATCGGCAGGCCGCCATTGTTGAAATTGAGCAGCAGGTCGTGGTCATGCTCGCCGAATTTCAGGTGCGAGAAGTCCGGTCCGGTGCTTTCACTGATCGACTGGGGAATGCTCACCAGTGCCTGGCGCGGCGAACGGGCAATGGAGGTTTTGTAGTCCGGGGTCAAGGCCTTGGGGTGCCAGTTGCGATCACGGATAGCGAAGCGACTGTTGTCTTGTGCAGACATGCCGTTCTCCTGTCTTGGAATTATTGGAACACCTGGGCGTGGCAGGCGAGCTTGCAGTTTCCGGCATGTCCGGCATCGGCGATATTGAAAAGAGCCCTCACAATCATAACCATATGGTTATGTGAGCATCAGGAATCTGACAGAGCGAGGCCCGGTGAACTAATCTTTGAGCTCATGTTTCCAAGCTCGGGAGAGCACTCATGCAATGGCGAAAAGGCAGGCGTAGCGACAATGTGGTCGATGCCCGAGGCGAGGGCGGTGGCGGCATGCGCTTCGGCGGTGGCAAGGGCCTGAGCATCGGTGCGATCCTGCTGATCGTCGGTATCGGCTGGATCACCGGGCAAGATCCTTTGCAGATTCTCGGCCAACTGGCCGGGCAGATGGACCAGCAAAGTGCTCCGGTCAGCACGGGCCCTGCCAAGGCACCTCCGGCCAACGATGAGCAGGCCGAGTTCGTTGCCTCGATCCTCGGCGATACCGAAGACACCTGGCGGGCGATCTTTGCCCAGGCCGGCCGCCAATACAAAGACCCGACCCTGACCCTGTTCAGCGGCCAGATCAATTCGGCCTGCGGCTTCGCCTCCTCGGCGGTCGGGCCGTTCTATTGCCCAGCCGACCAGAAGGTCTACCTGGACATGAGCTTCTTTCGTGAAATGGAGCAGCGCTTCGCCGCCGCCGGCGACTTCGCCCAGGCCTACGTGATTGCCCACGAAGTCGGCCACCATGTGCAGACCCTGCTCGGCGTGTCGGCCAAGGTCCAGGCGGCACGCCAGCGGGGCGAACGCATGGAAGGCGACAATGGCTTGCTGGTACGCCAGGAACTGCAGGCCGATTGCCTGGCCGGCGTCTGGGCCTACCAGGCGCAACAACGCCTGAACTGGCTGGAGCCGGGAGACATTGAAGAGGCCCTGAACGCTGCCAATGCCATCGGCGATGATCGGCTGCAGCAGAAAGGCCAAGGCCGGGTGGTGCCGGACTCCTTCACCCACGGCACCTCGCAACAGCGCGTGCGCTGGTTCAAGACCGGCTTCGCCAAGGGCGACATCAACCAGTGCGATACCTTTACCAGCCGCGCCCTCTGAACACTCGTCCCTGATGCACGGCAGCCCCTTCAGGCTGCCGTTTACATACCTGGTTACGACCGCCGGTCATTTTTGCCGAAAAAGCGTTTCAGCTCCGCGCCGAGCCGCCGATAACCCGTGCTCAAGTACATCGACTGGCTACAACAACAACCTTCCAGCGATACGGATCAAGACGCACAACGTTCCTGGAGGGATTGCATGAATAGCTGGTTTGCCAACATCAGCGTCAACCTGAAACTCGGCCTGGGCTTCGGCCTGGTGCTGCTGCTCACCAGCCTGCTGGCCCTGACCGGCTGGAACAGCATGGGTGGGCTGATCGACCGCAGCAACTGGATGAGCGACATCACCCAGCTCAACAGCGACCTGACCAACCTGCGCATCACGCGCCTGCAATACATGCTGACCAACGGCGACGATGCCACCGCTGGCACCGTGCAGGTCAAGCTCAATGCCTTCAGCGAACAACAGCAAAAGCTGCTCAAGAACTTCAAGAGCCCGGAAAACGTCAAGCTGCTTCAGGAACTGGGCCAGACCATCAGCGAATACCAGGTGTCGATCAACAAGATGCGCGCCGGTTACAAAACCAGCCTGGCCGCCCGTGATGCGATGAACCTGGCCGCCGCGCGCGCCATCGACCTGGTCGAGGCGATCAACCGCGACATCCTTGCCCTGCCCGAAGGCGACGCCAGCCGTCTGGAGCAATTCCGCACCATCACCCAGGCCAAGGAGCAGCTGTTCCAGGTGCGCCTGGCCGTGCGCAGCTACATTGCCGACATCAGCAGCGAAGCCGAGCAACTGGCCCTGCGCCAGCTCGATGGCGCCCTGGCCGAAATTGCCAGCCTGAACCGCCAGATGCCGCACGAAGCCGCTCGCATCCAGCAGTTTGAAAGCGCAGTGCTGGCCTACCGCGATGCCGTGCGTCAGTTCCGCGATGCCACCGCCGACGTTGCCGTGGCCCGCCAGGAAATGACCGTACAAGGCGCCACCATCGTCAAGATCAGCGACGCCTTGTACAAGATCCAGCTCGAACGCCGCGACAGCGAAAGCGCCCAGGCCCGTACCCTGCAATTGACCGCCACCCTGCTGGCACTGTTGGTGGGTGTATTGGCTGCGGTGGTCATCACCCGCCAGATCACCCGTCCGCTGCGCGAGACCCTGGCCGTGGTGGAAAAAATCGCCGCCGGCGACCTCACCCACAACCTGCGCGTTACTCGCCGCGACGAACTGGGCGTATTGCAGCAAGGCATCCAGCGCATGGGCGAGACCCTGCGTGACCTGATCAGCGGCATCCGCGACGGCGTCACCCAGATCGCCAGCGCCGCCGAAGAACTCTCGGCCGTGACCGAAGAAACCAGCGCCGGGGTCAACAGCCAGAAAGTCGAGACCGACCAGGTCGCCACCGCCATGCACGAAATGGCCGCCACCGTGCAGGAAGTGGCGCGCAACGCCGAACATGCCTCGGCCGCCGCCACCGATGCCGACTCGCAAGCCCGTGCCGGTGATCAGGTCGTCGCCGAAGCCATCAGCCAGATCGAACGCCTGGCCGAAGAAGTACACCGTTCGACCGAGGCCATGGGGCTGCTGCAGCAAGAAAGCCAGAAGATCGGCAGCGTCATGGACGTGATCAAGTCAGTGGCCGAGCAAACCAACCTGCTGGCCCTGAACGCGGCCATCGAAGCGGCCCGGGCCGGTGAAGCCGGACGCGGTTTTGCCGTGGTGGCCGACGAGGTCCGGGGCTTGGCTCAGCGCACGCAAAAGTCCACCGAAGAGATCGAAGAATTGGTGGCCGGCCTGCAGAGCGGTACCCAGCAAGTGGCCAATGTGATGCTCGGCAGCCGCAACCTGACCGACAGCAGCGTCGAACTGACCCGCAAGGCTGGCGCCTCGCTGGAAAGCATCACTCGCACGGTGTCGAACATTCAGTCGATGAATCAGCAGATTGCCGCTGCGGCCGAACAGCAGAGCGCAGTGGCCGAACAAATCAGCCGCAGCATCCTCAACGTGCGCGATGTGTCGGAACAGACCGCGGCGGCCAGTGACGAAACTGCGGCCTCCAGTGTCGAGCTGGCCCGGTTGGGCAACCAGCTGCAGACCATGGTCAGCCACTTCCGGGTGTAAACGCATCGCGGGGCAAGTCGAGACGTCGCACCGCCGCTCCTACACAAAACCTGTGGAGCGGCGGTGCGACTTGCCCCGCGATCAACCGCCAGTGTTTATTTAACGACGTGTCCCACTCCCCGCCCACGCGGGTCGGATGCCGTCTCCAGCGCCGTGCCATTGACCCGGATCGCCTGGATGTCACCCATCTCCCAACCCTGGTCTTCCAGGGTGTAGCCCATCTTTTTCAGCTCGTCCGCCACCTTGCCGGTGAGCGGTGCATAGGCATCGAAGTAGATAGTGTCTTTAGGCAGCAACTGGTGATGAACCCGCTGCGCCGCCACGGCTTTCTCCAGTGGCAGGTTGTAGTCGTACAGGTTGTTCAGCACCTGGAAGATCGAGGTGAAGATCCGCGAACCACCCGGCGTCCCCAGCACCAGGGTGACCTTGCCGTCACGGGTGACCAGGGTCGGGGCCATGGATGAGAGCATGCGCTTGCCCGGCTCGATGGCGTTGGCATCACCGCCCACCACACCAAAGGCATTGGCGACACCTGGCTTGGAGCTGAAGTCGTCCATCTCGTCGTTGAGCAAGAAGCCTGCGCCCTTGACCACCACGCCACTGCCGTAGTCCCAGTTCAGGGTGTAGGTGTTGCTGACCGCGTTACCCTGCTTGTCGACGATGGAGAAGTGGGTGGTCTGGTGTGGTTCAAGGCCCGGGCGGACTTTCTCGGTTTCGGAAATGGCTGTCGGGTTGACCTCCTGGGCACGCTTGGCCAGGTAATCCTTGGCGATCAACTTATCCACAGGCACCTTGGAGAATGCCGGGTCGCCCAGGTAGTCGGCACGGTCGGCGAACACGCGCTTTTCGATTTCGGCCAGCAAGTGGATGTAGCGCGCCGAGTTCAGGTCAACGCCCTTGAAGTCGGCCGCACGGTTTTCCTTGATACCCAGCAGTTGGGCCAGGGCCACGCCGCCAGAGCTTGGCAGCGGTGCGGTGTAGACCACGTTGCCACGCCACTCGATACCCATCGGGTCACGCCATACCGCTTTGTAGTCCTTCAGGTCTTCCTTGCTGATCAGGCCTTTGTCAGCCTGCATCTGCGCCACCAGCAGGTCGGCGGTCTTGCCCTGGTAGAACTCGCTAACACCTTTGTCGGCAATGCGCTCCAGGGTTTGCGCCAGCTCCGGCTGCTTGAAGGTCTCGCCGACTTTCATGTTGCCGAAGTAGTCGTTGAAGTTGGTGCTGTCCTTGAACAGGCCCAGGGCATCTTCGCGGTACTGGTACTGCTTTTCAGCGATCTTGAAGCCGTTCTTCGCGTAGCCCACCGCCGGGGTGATCAGCTCGGCCCAGGGCAACTTGCCGAACTTCTGATGCGCCTCCCACAAGCCCATCACTGTACCCGGTACACCGGCGGCGCGGGCGCCGACCAGGCTCAGGTTCTCGATGATCTCGCCTTTTTCGTCCAGGTACATGTTGCGGCTGGCGGCTTTTGGCGCCACTTCGCGGTAGTCGAGGAAGTACGGCTTGCCGTCCATGTACAAGGTCATGAAACCGCCGCCGCCGATGTTGCCGGCTTCGGGATAGGTCACGGCCAGGGTGAACGCGGTGGCTACAGCGGCATCGACCGCGTTGCCACCTTTTTTCAGGATTTCGGCGGCCACCTGTGCACCATATTGATCAGGTGCGGCTACCGCGCCACCTTCCAGCGTCACGGCGTAAGCCGATGAACTGGCGATTATCGCGGCACTCAGGCCCAGGGTTCGGAACATCACAACGCGCATGAGAGCTTCCTTGGTGTTGTTTTCGTTGAACAGCCATTAAGGCTTATGTCCGAAAACTAATCAAACACCGCAAGAAAATGCGCCGCAGGCAGGCAGGTTTTGTCGCAGCCGGAGTAGTCAGCAGGCGTAGACCGCCAGTTTGTGCTGGATGAAATCGAGAAAGCACTGGATGCGCAGCGCCAACTGCGAGTTGCGGTAGTACACCGCATTGATCGGCTGGCGATAGCCGCTGTTGTACTCGCCGAGCACCACCTGGAGGCCGCCGGCGCGAATGTCTTCATGGGTCATGAAGTGCGACAGGCAAGCGATGCCCTCACCGGCCAGGGCCAGTTCGCGCAGGGTCTCGCCGCTGGACGCCGACAGGCTCGGGCGTATCAGCAAGCGGTCACCTTCGGCATGGCGCAGCGGCCAGTGGTTGAGGGTTTCGGTCTGGGTGAAACCAAGCAGCGCATGCGCCTGCAGGTCTTCGACCCGCTCGGGTGTGCCATGGCGCGCCAGGTAGGCGGGGCTGGCCAGCACATTCAACGGGCTGCATCCCAGCGAGCGGGCATGCAGGCTGGAGTCGGCCAGCTCGCCGATACGAATGGCGACGTCGGTGCTCTGCTCGATCAGGTCGATGATCAGGTCGCTGGTGTTGAGCTCCAGCTGGATCTGCGGATACAGCGCACGGAACTCGCCCACCCAGGGCACAATGGCGTGCAGCATGAAAGGCAAGGCAGCATTGATGCGCAGGCGGCCGGAAGGTGTCTGGTGGTGCACCGAGAGGTGCTCTTCGAGTTCGTCCATCTGCTGCAGGATCGACTTGGCCCGTTCGAAGAAAAACCGTCCCTCTTCGGTCAGGTCCATGCGCCGGGTGGTGCGGTTGATCAGCGTGGTGCCCAGCTTGGTCTCCAGGCGCGACAGGGTCCGGCTGATTGCCGAAGGCGTCTGCCCGCCCTGCTCGGCGGCAGCGGAAATCGAGCCGCACTCGATCACCGAGACGAATACCTGCAATTCATCGGACCTGGCTTTCACGGCTGTACCTTGGGGTGAGCAACAGCCGTGATAGATAGCCGCTTGGCGCGGCCAACGCAAGGACTCATCAGGCCGGTGTCTGGAAAACCCGGGCCAGGTGCTGCTCGTAGGCGGCCACGGCGGCCTCGACGTTCGGGCGCTTCATTACATCCACTGCCAGGTAGGTAGGCAAACCGCTCATACCGAGGAACTGGTTGGCCTTGTGGAACGGGAAGTACACCGCATCCACACCCTTGCCCTCGAAGAAATCGCTGGGGTCGTCAAAGGCTTGCTGCGGCGCGTTCCAGGTCAGCGACAGCATGTACTGCTTACCGTGGATCAGGCCGCCGCTGCCATACTTTTGCGAGGCATCGGAACGGGTGCGGCCATCGTTGGCGTACAGGCTGCCGTGGCCGGCGGTGAAGACTTCGTCCAGGTACTGCTTGACGGTCCAGGGCGCGCCCATCCACCAGCCGGGCATCTGGTAGATGATCACATCGGCCCAGAGGAATTTCTGCACTTCTTCGGCATTGTCGTAGCCACCGTCGATATAGGTGGTCTTGACGTCGAAGCCTGCACGGTCGAGGAACGCCAGTGCGGCCTCGTGCAGGGTCTCGTTCAGGCGACCGTCGGAGTGGGCGAATTTTTTACCGCCGTTGAGCAACAGGACCTTTTTCATCACTTGCCTCATCTGTCGTTCGATCCGTTGCTGTCTCATGGCGGCTGGGATCGGGTGAATTTGGATGGCGGCAGATTAGGGGTTCGCGAGCGTTGGAAAAACCACCTCGCAGGCAAAAGGCTTTTGACTAAAAAGCACGAATCTAGCACTCATTATTGAAATAAAATCAGGCTTCCCTACCAGAGGTCCACCTCATGAGCGAACCCTACGGCTTCATTCTCAAAGCCAAGACCCGCCCGGAAAAAGCCGAAGCGTTCGAGGCGCTGTTTCGTGCCTATGTCGAGCCTAGCCGTGCCGAACCCGGCTGCATCGAATACCACATGCTGCGCGACAAGGAAGACCCGAGCCTGTTCGTGTTCTACGAAATCTGGGCCAGCAAGGCTGCACTGGACATACACTCGGCCCTGCCCCATATGCAGCAGTTTTTCGAAACGCGCATGGAGTACCTGGAGCGCGACTTCGACATCCAGTTGGTCGAGATGCTCAGCCCGTCCTCGGCTAGCCGTTGAGCAACAAGTGCGCACCGAGCACCGCCAGGCCGATAAAGAAGCAGCGTTTGAACAGCACCGCACTGATGCGCTGACGCAGCCACTGGCCGCACAGCATGCCCAACAGCGCCGGCGCCAGCACCAGCAGTGATGCCCCCAGCGCCTCGGCGCCAAGCGCATCCTGACCGGCCAGGCCGACCGCCAGGGCCAGGGTCGAGACCGTGAACGACAGGCCCAAGGCCTGGACCATTTCGTCACGGTTCAGGCCCAGGCTCTGCAGATAGGGCACCGCCGGGATCACGAACACTCCGGTGGCCGCCGTCACCACCCCGGTGACCAGCCCACACAACGGCCCGAGCCAGGACTCCCGGCCCGGCGCCAGTCGCAGCCCAGGCCCGCACAGTCCGTAGACGGCATACACCAGCAGCGCGCCACCCAAGGCATGTGCCGCCCACTGACCGCTGTCGATCCCAAGCCACACGCTGCCCAGCAAGGTGCCGGCGAAGATCATCACCAACATCGGCCACAACCGTCGCAACAAGGCCAGCAAGTGCCCGCCGGCCGCCAGTTGCCAGAGGTTGGTCAGGGTGGAAGGCACAATCAGCAGCGCTGCAGCCTGCGTCGGGGCCATAGCCAGCCCGAGCAGGCCCATGGCGATGGTCGGCAGGCCCAGGCCAATCACGCCCTTCACCGCCCCCGCCAGCAAAAAGGTGAACACCACCAGCAGCGTCAGCGCCGGACCGATATCCTGATAAAAGCCGAGTAAGGTCGTCATGGGCCCATGCTGCCTGCAATGCGGGTGGCTGAAAATCTGCCATATACTGAGCCAGACTATTGCCCAGGCAGAGGCTCATGCATTTTGATCTGATCGACCTGCGACTGTTCAAGCACACCCTGGAGTGCGGCAATATCACCGCCGGCGCCCAGCGCAGCCACCTCTCGCTGCCCGCCGCCAGCGCGCGTATCCGCGCCATGGAAGCATCGCTCGGCACGCCCCTGCTCGAACGTAACCGCCGCGGGGTGCAGGCAACTCCGGCCGGCCAGGCGTTGCTGCAGCATGCACGCCTGATCGGCCAGCAGGTCGAGCGCTTGCAGTTCGACCTGGCCCAGCATGCCCAGGGCCTGCAAGGCCAGGTGCGGTTGTTGTGCAACACCGCAGCCCTCAGTGAATACCTGCCCGAACGGCTGGCAGGTTTCCTCGCCAACTACCCGGCTATCACCCTCGACATCCAGGAGCTGCCCAGCCTGCGCATCGTCCAGGCCATCACCCAGGGCGCGGCGGACATCGGCATCATCTCCACCGCTGTCACCAGCGAGCACCTGCAGACCCTGCCCTTTCACGACGACCCGCTGGTGCTGATCATGCCGCCAGCGCACCCACTGGCGACGCGCACCGACCTGCGCTTCGCAGACACCCTGGACTATGGTTTTGTCGGCTTGTCGAGCGACAGTGCCCTGACCCTGCACTTGGAAGAACAAGCCCTGCACCTGGGGCGGCGCTTGCAGATCCGGGTACGGGCCGAAGGCTTCGACGGCATGATCCGCATGGTCGCCCATGGCGCCGGGCTGGGCGTGGTGCCCTTGGCAGCGGTACACCGCTGGCAGGGCGTGCTGGCCTTGCACAACGTGGCCCTCAAGGAACCCTGGGGCCAGCGCCAACTGCTGTTGTGCGCCCGCGACTTCAGCACCTTGCCGGGCCATAGCCTGGCGTTGGTGCAACACCTGCGCCCTTAGGAGAACGACAGTGGACTTCACCTTCCCAGCCAGCCTTTCCAGCGCTGTTGCAGAGCAGTTGGCAGCGGCCTGCGCTGTACTCGAACGCCACCTCGGCGATACCCTGCAAGCCGTTCACTTGTACGGCTCGGCTACCGTTGGCGGGCTCAAGCCGGCCAGCGATCTTGACCTGCTGGTTACCGTAAGTGCGCCGCTGCCCGAGCCACTCAGGCGGACGTTGATGTCTGCCTTGCTCGCAGTTTCGGCGCCATCCGGTGGCCCGGTACGCGCCCTGGAAGTGACGGTTGTGGCCAAGGTTGATGTGCGGCCCTGGCACTACCCGCCACGGCGCGAACTGCAGTTTGGCGAATGGCTGCGCGACCAGGTGCTGGCCGGCCAGATCGAGCCCGCCCAGCTCGACCCGGACCTGGCAATCCTGCTGACCAAGGCCCGACAGCACAGCTTCTGCCTGCTGGGAGTGGCGGCGGCGGCCTGGTTCGAGCCTGTACCAAAGGCAGACCTGGCCCAGGCCTTCGCCGATACGCTTGCGCAATGGCAGACACCCGACGACTGGCGGGGTGATGAACTGACTGTGGTTCTGGCGTTGGCGCGTATCTGGTACAGCATGGAGACTGGCGCCATTGCGCCCAAGGACGTGGCCGCGACCTGGGTGCTGGAGCGCCTGCCTCCAGAGCAACAGGCCGTATTGAGACAGGCGCGCGATGCCTACCTTGGCCATGTCGAAAACAGCCTGGCTGATGATCTCGAGCAGGTTAGCGCTTTTGTGTACCACTGCAAGGCGCAGATCGAGCGCTCGACGTCGAACCCAGACAACTCCACCCCGTAGATCGGGCCTATGGTGACGGACCTTTGAGCCGATCCCATGGAGTTCACATGTCTGATTTCATCACCGTGCTGCGAGACACCTGCCCAACCCCCGTGCTGAACGCGACCCAGTGGAAACGCATCGGTGGCGACCCGCACACCGTGAACCTCAACGCCTACCTGTCCGAAGACGGTAGCAAGATCATGGGCACCTGGATCTGCACGCCAGGCAAGTTCGAGGTCAATTATGAAAAATGGGAGTACTGCCACTTTCTCGACGGCTACTGCGTGATCACCCCTGAAGGTGAGCAGCCGGTGCATCTGAAGGCGGGGGATGTGTTCGTGATCGAACCGGGGATGAAGGGGACCTGGGAGGTGGTGGAGACGGTACGCAAGTATTTTGTCTTTGCTTGAGTGAATTGATCGCGGGGCAAGCCTGCTCCTGCGGTAGGAGCGGGCTGGCCCCGCGATGCGGTGTTACTCCGGCTTGCGATAGCCCTCGACAATCGCCGAGAAGTCCTTGCCGCCGTCACCGCGCAGGCTCATCGCCTGGTACAGCTGCTGGGCCACGGCGCCCATGATCACCGGCTGGTGCGCCTGACGCGCCGCTTCGGTCGCCAGCCCCAGGTCCTTGAGCATCAGCTCGGCACCAAAGCCGCCGGTGTAGCCGCGTGAGGCCGGTGCCGTCTCGATAATGCCCGGCCACGGGTTGTAGGTGTCCGAACTCCAGCAGCGGCCGGTCGAGCTGTTGATGATCCCGGCCAGTACCTTGGTGTCGATGCCCAGGGCGTTACCCAGGGCCATGGCTTCAGACACTCCGACCATCGAGATGCCCAGCAGCAAGTTATTGCAGATCTTGGCGATCTGCCCGGTACCTACCGCACCACAATGGACGATATTGCGGCCCATCTGCGCCAGCACCGGCTGCAGGGTGGCGAACAGCTCGTCACTGGCGCCGACCATGAAAGTCAGGGTGCCGGCCGCTGCACCACCGGTGCCACCGGATACCGGCGCATCGGCCAGGTCGACACCTTGCTTGGCCGCTGCTACCGATACATCGCGGGCGGTCTGTGGGTCAATGGTGCTGCAGTCCACCACCGGCGTGCCTTTGCGCACACCAGCCAACACACCGTCTTCGCTCAGGTACACACCACGCACATGAGCGGCGGCCGGCAGCATGGTGATGACCATGTCGCTCTGCTGCGCGGCATCGCGTGGCGAGCTGCTGATCTGCCCGCCCAGTTCGGCAAGCTCGGCCAAAACGGTCTTGTTCAGGTCGAACAGGTTCAGTTGATGCCCGGCCTTGATCAGGTTGCGCGCCATGGGCGCGCCCATGTTGCCCAGGCCGATGAATGCAATACGCATGTTGAGCTCCTTAGCGCAGGCTGATGGTGGTGTTCACACCGTCGTTGACGCTGTCGTCATCGAACCAGCGACTGGTGACGGTCTTGGTCTGAGTGTAGAACTGCACCACTTGCTTGCCGTACGGCCCCAGGTCGCCAAGCTTGGAGCCGCGCGAACCGGTGAAGCTGAAGTAAGGAACCGGTACCGGGATCGGGATGTTGATACCGACCTGGCCGACGTCGATCTCGTTCTGGAACTTGCGCGCCGCCGCGCCGCTCTGGGTGAACAGGCCAGTGCCATTACCGAAGGGGTTGCGGTTGACCAGGGCGATGGCTTCATCGAGGGTGTCGACTTCCAGTACCACCAGCACCGGGCCAAAGATTTCCTGGGTGTAGATCTGCATGTCGGTGGTCACCCCGGAGAACAGGGTCGGACCAACGAAGTTGCCTTGCTCATAACCCGGCACGCTCACCTCGCGACCGTCGAGCTCAAGCGTGGCGCCTTCCTTGATGCCGCTCTCGATCAGGCCCAGGACACGCTCCTTGGCACGCTTGGAAATCAGCGGACCGACGTCGGTGCCGGGCTCGCTGCCTGCGTTGACCTTGAGCTTGGAGGCCAGCTCCTTGAGTTCTGGCAGCCACTCGCGGGCCTTGCCCACCAGCACTGCTACCGAGGTCGCCATGCAGCGCTGGCCAGCCGCGCCGAAGCCTGCTCCAACCAGGGCGTTGAGGGTCTGGGTACGGTTGGCATCAGGCAGCACCACCGCGTGGTTCTTGGCGCCCATCATCGACTGCACGCGCTTGCCGTGCTGGCCGGCCAGGTTGTAGACGTGGGTGCCTACTTCGGTGGAGCCGACGAACGAGATCGCCTTGATGTCGGTGTGGGTACACAGGGCATCGACCACCTGCTTGCCGCCGTGTACCACGTTGAGCACGCCGGCCGGCACACCGGCTTCCAGGGCCAGCTCGACGAGCATCATGGTCGACAGCGGGTCCTGCTCCGACGGCTTGAGCACGAAGGTGTTGCCGCAGACGATGGCCATCGGGAACATCCACAGCGGAATCATCGCCGGGAAGTTGAACGGGGTGATGCCCGCGCACACGCCGATAGGCTGGCGCAGGGTGTAGGTGTCGACACCGCCTGCGACGTTCTCGGCGAACTCGCCCATTTGCAGGCTGCCGATGCTGCAGGCGTGCTCGACCACTTCCAGGCCACGGAAAATGTCACCTTCAGCGTCGGCAATGGTCTTGCCCTGCTCGGCGCTGAGCACCACGGCGATGCGTTTGGAGTGTTCGCGGATCAGGGCCTGGAGCTTGAGCATGATGCGCATGCGGGCGCCGATCGGGGTGTCGCGCCAGGTCTTGAACGCACGCTGGCCGGCGGCGATAGCGGCATCGACTTCTTCGGCGGTGGCGAACGGTACACGGGCCAGCACTTGCTGGGTCGCCGGGTTGACCACGTCGCGCCATTCACTGGTTTTCGATTCGACCCACTGACCGTCGATCAGCAGCTTGACCTGCTCGACCTTGGTCTGGCCGGGAGTGAGGGATGCGTTCATGTGGGCTCTCCTGAAATTGTTGTTAGGAAGAGAACGCCGCCGGGTTTGCCACGACGGACGCTTGGGTCTGGGGCTTGTTTTGGAGTATAGATGTGCAAAGATCCAATAAGAACGCACATAAAAACCGGACCAACATGCAAAAAAACATCACCTCGCTGGGGTCGCTGAACTGGGACGACCTCAAGTTTTTCCTCGAAGTGGCCCGTACCCGCAAGGCCAGCGCAGCCGCCAAGCGCCTGGGCGTGGACTACACCACAGTGTCGCGTCGCATCAGTTCACTGGAAGTGTCGCTGGGAACGTTGCTGTTTGAAAAATCACGGACCAACGGCTTTGTCCTGACCGCCGAGGGCCAGCGTTTGCTCAGTTATGCCGAGTCCATCGAAAGCACCCTGCACATGGCGTGCGAGCAGGTGTCGGGGTCTGGCGTGGCGTTGTCCGGGCATGTACGCATGGGCTGTACCGAGGGCTTTGGCAGCTTTTTCGTCACTCCGCAGTTGAGCCACTTCGTCGATGCCTACCCGGCCATCTCGGTGGATATCCTGCCGCTGCCGCACTTCATCAGCCTGTCCAAGCGCGAAGCCGACATCGTCATCGCCCTGGAGCGTCCGGAACACGGGCCCTATGTGTGCTGCAAACTGTGCGACTACCGCCTGCGGCTTTACGCCACCCAGGACTACCTGGACAACCACGAGCCGATCACTCGCAGCAGCGACCTGGCCCAACATCAGTTCATCAGTTATGTCGACGACCTGGCCTTCAGCTCCGAACTGCTGTACCTGGCCAATGTGATACCGGCAGCCAGCGCCAACCTGCGCAGCACCAGCGTGATCGCCCAGTACGTGGCGGCTCAGCAGGGACGTGGCCTGGCGATTCTGCCGTGTTTTCTGGCCGCGCAGGATCCACGCCTGGTGGCGATATTGCCGGAGGAAGTGGAGATTACCCGGCAGTTCTGGATGTACTGCCGCGAGGACCTGCGCAAGTTGAAGCGGATCACCCTGTTGTGGGATTACATCCGCAACGTCACCGAGCGCAACGCGCCCCTGTTGATGGGCACGTCGCGCTCGATGGGTTTTGCCGATTAGTCGGAGGCGACGACGATGGCCACCCGTCGGTTTTCCATGCGCCCGGCACGGCTGGCGTTGCTGGCCACCGGCTCACTGCTGCCCAGGCCTCGGGTTTCGACATTTTCCGGGCGCATGCCAACCGAGGTCAGGACCTTGGCCACGCTGTTGGCCCGGCGCAGCGACAGTTGCTCGTTGTAGGCTGCCTTGCCGGTGGAGTCAGTGTGACCGTCGATCCGTACGCGCTGGATATCCACCGACAACAGCGACTTGCCAATGCGTTCGACAATGGCCTGGCTCTGGCTGTTGAGCGAGTCCAGGTCGCTGCCGAACAGCACCTTGCCGGACAGGCCGAATTCCCAGCCCTCGTCGGTCAGACGAAAGCCTTCCTGTTTGAGTACGGCAATCTGCTCAGCCGTCAGTCCTTTGGGCGGCACACTCTGGCAACCGGTCAAGGCCAACAACGCCAAGACCAGGAAGGTAAAGTGAAAACGCAGGTATCGACTCAAGTGTGTCACGGTTCAGCTCCTGTTTTTTTGATGGGCAGAGCACTCCGTCTCTGCCGTTTGCCACTGGCCGCGCGCAGTGCGCTTGGCCTGGTACATCGCCGCATCGGCGGCATTGAGTAAATCGGCGGGATTGCGGCCGTCATCCGGGAAGTAGGCGATGCCGACGCTCAATGAGGTGACGATGCTCTTGCCCTCGGCCAAGCCGATGGGCTGGCGCATGCTGATGATGATCTTCTCGGCGATGCGCTGGGCATCCTCGCGGCTGTGCAGGGGAGCCAGCAATACAGCGAATTCGTCACCGCCCAGACGCGCGACCAGGTCGTTTTCGCGCAGTTGCGAACGCACCCGCGCGGCGACGCTGACCAGCACTTCATCGCCGGCCGCATGCCCGTAGTTGTCGTTGATGTCCTTGAAGTTGTCGCTGTCGAGGAACAAAAGCGCCAGGTGCTCCTGGTGCTTGTTGGCGTTGCGCACGGAGCGGTTGAGCCGACCTTCGAAGTAGGCCCGGTTGGGCAGCCCGGTGAGGCTGTCGTGGCTGGCCTGGTGGGCGAGGCTCTCGTTCTCGCTCTGCAGGTGGTTCTGCCAGCTTTCAAGTTCGTCGAGCAAGGCATTGAAGTCGTTGCCCAGTTCATTGAGCTCGGCGATCTGTGCCGGTGGCACGCGCCGGTCAAAACTGCGCTCGCGGCGTGCCGCATGGGCCACGGTGGCCAGGCTGCGCAACGGCCCGACAATATCGCCGAACAGGCGCCGCGACAGGTACAACGCCCCCAACGCACTCAACACCGTGGAAAGCATGATGCCGGCCAGACCACTGAGCATGAAGCGCAACAGACTGCCGCCCTGCCCCACCAACTCGATGCGCCCGACCTGTCGGTCCTGGTGCAATACCGGCAGGATGATCGGCTCTTCCAACAGTGCTCGGGCTACCTGCTGCTCGATCTGAGCCATCAAGGTGTCTTCGCTGCGCTGCCAGCGGGCCAGCAGTTGATTACGGTGGTTGAATACCTTGGCGTCGGCCACCTCTTCGGTCGAGGCAATCATTGCCAGGGCTTCATTGGCGGCGCTGCTGTCATTGAACACCACGGCGGCTTCGACGGTGTAGTTGATCGATCGGGCGATCAGGTGCAAGTTGTGGTTGGCATACACCCGCAGCGCCAGTACGCCGAGTACGGTCAGCGAGATGCCGGCCAGACCCACCGCCAACAGCGCCACGCTCAAGTGTCGGCGGCCCAGGACAGATCGCAGGGTGGGGCGCTGGCGCACCCATTTAAGGCCCATCATGGCTGCGCCGCCCGACGCCGCGACAACTGCAGCACGCTGGGGTGAATGCGCACGCCGCTGCGCGCCACCGAATCGAGGTTGACCTCAAAGGCCACCTGCTGGTCGCTGACCCGCAAGCAGAACACGCTACCGACCGTACAGGGATCATTGGCCTCACTGATACTCAACACCGGGTGGCCCGTCACAGCGCTGAACAGCTGTGTACGTTCATCCTGGCTCAGTTGCCCCAGGTACATGGCGTCGCACTCGGTGACGATTCGTGGGTCGTTGGCCAGCAGTCGGCGCACTGCCACCGGGCGTCCGCTGGCCTGGGTGGTGCCCTTAACCAGGTCGTCGGCGTATTCGGTAGGGCCGACCAGGCACAGGCGCAGTTGCTCGGGCTCCACCGGCCAACGCGCATAACTGAGGATGCCGAGTACCACTTCGGTCACGGCTTTGGCGCGTTGCTCTGCCAGGGTCGAGGCTGAATCCGTCCCGGCATGGGCCAGCGCTCCGAACATCAACGGCAACGCGACCAGCAGCGAACGCCCCCGGTTCGTCACACGTCCCGATGTCGGGGCGGCCACTTTCATGAAGGAAATCTCTTGGAGTACTGCAGGATACTGTCGCAACGATAGCACAATGGGCGATTTGCCAGCGAGGGGGCAAGCCGGGGGCGGTCCGGTCATTTACCGGACCGCCACGCTTATACCTGCTTGAGCATCAACCCTGAGATCCGCTTGACCTTGCGCCGCACAGCGTCTTCAAACACACCCTGGCGTGGCTCGATCAACGTGAAGCAGGTCTTGGCACGGGTGATTCCGGTGTAGATCAGCTCTTTGGTCAGCACCGGATTCAACGCATCGGGCAGTACCAGCGCGGTATGGGTGAACTCCGAGCCCTGGGATTTGTGCACGGTCATGGCATACACCGTTTCCACCTCGTTGAGCCGGCTCGGCAGTACAAAGCGCACGCCACCACGACCATCGTTGCGGGCAAAGGCGACGCGCAGAACAGTGTGCCCGGGATGCTGCTCGTCCGGCAGGCGCAGGGCGATGCCAATATCGCCGTTCATCAGCCCCAGGCCATAGTCGTTGCGTGTCATCAGCACCGGACGGCCTTCGTACCAGGGCTGGTCAGCCGGAATCAAGCCGGCCGCCGCCAACACCCGGCCGACCCGCGCGTTAAGCCCTTCGACCCCCCACGGCCCCTTGCGCACCGCGCACAGCAGCTGGAAGGTCTCGAAGCCCTGCAGCACCACCATGGCCCAGGCTTCCCAGCGTGGATCATCGGCAGCAGTACCCACGGGCGGGCGCTGCCGACCGATGATCTGCAGGTAGCTTCGATAGCCCTGAGGATCCTGCTCCCCACGGCCCAACCCTTCCAGCAGCAGGCGATCCAGGGCGCGATCCTGCTCGCCGCGCAGGCTCAAGCCGAACACATCGTCCAGTTTGTCCTTGAGCAAAGCCCGCGCCTGCTCGGCATCTTGCTGGTTGACCAGGCGCGCCAGCCGACCGATACCGCTGGTTTCACCGAAACGCCGGGAAAACCGCAACATCACCACTTGCTGGGCCAACGGGTATTGCTCGGCCGTACCCGCTTCGAGCCCGCTACCGGTCAAGGTTTCGCCGCTGACCTGCTCCAGCCACGCCTGGGTCTGCGCACTGTAGCGCCCGGCCTCGGCATCCCGGCACAGATCGCCCAGTACCGCGCCGGCCTCCACCGACGCCAACTGGTCCTTGTCACCCAGCAGCACCAGGCGCGCATGGGGCGGTAGCGCTGCCAGCAGGTTGGCCATCATCTCCAGGTCAATCATCGACGCTTCGTCGACCACCAGCACATCCAGGGGCAATGGATTGCCGGCATGGTGACGAAAATGCCGTGAACCCGGGCGGCTGCCGAGCAAACGGTGAACAGTGGACACATCGGTAGGAATGTTTTCGCGCACTTGAGTGTCAACCGCCAGGCGTTCCACCTGCTGGCCGATGGACTCGGTCAAGCGCGCCGCCGCCTTGCCGGTGGGTGCCGCCAGGCGAATGCGCAAAGGACGCCCGGCCTCCACGGCCGGGGCCTGCAGCAAGGCCAGCAAGCGCACCACGGTGGTGGTCTTGCCGGTCCCGGGCCCGCCGGTAATGATGCTGAACGCCCCCCGGGTCGCCAGGGCACAGGCGAGCTTCTGCCAGTCCACCTGCCCCGCCGGGCCGCCACCTGCAAACAATTGCGCCAGGCGCACCGGCAAGTCCGCCGGACTGGGTTCGACCTGCTCCAGGCGTTGATGCAGGGCCTGGTCGATACTGCGCTCGTAGGCCCAGTAGCGACGCAGATACAGGCGCTGGCCGCTGAGCACCAGGGGCCTTGAGGCCTGTGTGGGGTGATCCGCGTCGGCTACCAGGCCGCTGCTGGCCAACCGTTGCAACCAGGTGCCCAGCACCAGGCGTTCGAGCAACTGCGAGGGCAGCAGCAACGGGCCGGCCAGGGCATCGCCTTCCGGCGGCAAGGACAGGGCAAAATCCGGCTCGGCCAGGGTTTCTCCCAAGTCCAGGCATACATGCCCATGGCCCAACTGATGGCTGGCCAGGGCAGCGGCCAGCAGTACCAGCGAATCACTGCCCGGCTCGCGCTCCTGCAAGAAGCCGACAAACGCGCGGTCCAGTGCCCGCAACCAACCTCGCTCGACCCATCGATCGAGCAGGGACAGCAGGTCGGCACTGTTGCTCAACGGCTCGAGCGCCGCCAGATGCCGGGCATCCAACGGTGTAGGCAGCAGGTCGTCGAGGGTACGGCTCATGATGCATCTCCCAGGAACAGGTCGTGTTGTTGCAAGGTGCTCGCGCCGCGGAACAGGTCATCGAGGCGTTCGATCAACTCCCGTGGCGGCTTGACGAAGTACAGGCCGCCCGACGCCGCATGCACGCCGCGCAGAAACACGAACAGTGCCCCGCCTACATGCAGGTCGTAATCGTAGTCCGGAAGGCGCGCCCGCAACTGGCGGTGCAGGGCCAGCAGGTACAACACATATTGCAGGTCGTAGCGGTGGGCGAGGATCGCCGCTTCCATCGCCTGCTCGCTGTAGGCCAGGTCATCCGGCCCTAGCCAGTTGGACTTGTAGTCGGCCACGTAATAGCGCCCGTCATGCTCGAAGGCCAGGTCGATGAAGCCTTTGAACATGCCATTGAGCTGGGCCGGTTGAGCAGCGACCCGACTCATGCCCTGATGAGTGAACTCGCAGACCAATCGGTCCAACTGGCCTACATCGACCTTGTGGCTGGCGAACCAGAACTCCATTTCGATCTGGTACTCGGACAATTGATTCAGGGCCGCTGGCGGACTGTCCGGCGCCAGGCTCATGGGCTGCACCAACAGCGCCTGCAGCCATGAGGTCAAGGTATTGATCCAGCCTGTCCAGTCTCGGCGGTTACAGCGTTGGCCGACGGTGCGCTGCAGTTTTTCCGGGTCGGCCGTCACCGGGTCGAAACCTTCGTGCCCCGCCCATTCAAGCAGGCCGTGCAAAAAGGTCCCGGGATTCGGGCCGCGAGGGAATCGGTGGATATCACCACTGCCAGGCGCCACTTCGCGCAGCTGTTGCGGGTCAGGCCGCTCGTCGTCGAGCAGGTGCTGCGCCTGGGAGCTGTCGGCGGTCAGCGGCAGTGACTCTTCACCGATACGCAACGCACTGTAGGAGGCGATCCACCAGTTTTCGGCGGCCCGGCGTTTCGGCTGGCGTACAGGCAGCAACTCAGCCGTATTGGCCGTGGCGCAGAAGACGTGGTCATCCGCATCGGGCATGACGTTGCTGGCGATGGCCGGGCAATTGGCTTGCAAGGTTTTCAGCCAGTCACTCAACTGCTCCGAGGACGCCAGTGGCGCGCCCCCTCCGAGCAGATAGCCCAGAGCCGAGCGGTGCAGCACCGAGCCTTTTACGTTGCCGCGCTTGAGGTCGGCCACGCCCAGCCAGCAGGCGTGCTGGGCACGGGTCAGGGCGACATAGAGCAGGCGCAGATCTTCAGCCAGACGCTCGTCATCGGACAGGGCGATCTGTTCGGCATCCGGGGTAAGGGTCAGGTGTGCCTGGCCGTCACTGTCATGCCAGCCCAGGGGCAAGCGCTGGCCATCCACCGGCTTGCTGGAACAGATGAATGGCAGGAACACCAGCGGGTATTCCAGGCCCTTGGACTTATGGATGGTCACTACCTTGACCAACTGCTCATCGCTTTCAAGGCGCAAAATCTGCTCTTCACCTGCCTGACCTGCGTTGGCCAGGTGTTCGCCCAGGTGACGGATCAATGCCTGCTCGCCATCAAGCTCGGTGGCTGCCTGCTGCAGCAGTTCGGCCAGGTGCAGCAGGTTGGTCAGCACACGCTCACCGTCGCTGTGAGCCATGAGCACCTGAGGCAGGTCGAAATCGTGAAGCAGGTGGCGCAACATCGGCAACACACCCTGGCTGCGCCAGATCATCCGGTACTGGCGAAACTGCATGACCCAGCGCTCCCAGACCCGCTCATCCTGATTCAGTTGCTCCAGGGCGGTCAGCGGCAAGTCGAGGGTGACGCTGGCAAGCGCGGCCTTGAGCAGGCGCTCGGCATCCGGCTCGGCACAGGCCTTGAGCCAGCTCAACAGGTCCCTGGCTTCCTGGGCGGCGAACACCGAGTCCTTGTCCGAGAGGTACACACTGCGCACGTCGCGCGCCGCCAGTTCGGCTCGAATCAACTGCGCTTCATGACCATCGCGCACCAGAATGGCGATGTCCGACGGCAGGCAACCACGCACGGTCTGATCGGCCTGAACAAAACCGCTGCGGCCCTGCTGCCCGCCATTGAGCAAGGCAACGATCTGACTGGCACAGCTGGCGGCCAGCTGTTGTCGGTAGACCGCACCGGACACCGGCTCTTCGCTTGCCAGCTGCCAGAGATTCAACGCCGCGACCGGTTGCCCGTCGATCTGCAAGTGCTCGCTACGGCCTTTGGCCTTGACTTCGACAAAGGGTACCGGGTTGTCATCCCCCTCCCGGAACAGAAATGCGCCACGCCCAAGCGCCCGGGCCTCGGCCTGCATGAACACGTGATTGACGGCCGTGACCATGGCCTGGCTGGAACGGTAGTTGGTGTCCAGGCTGTGAAGGCGCCCGGCGGTGGCGCGGCGAGCGCCCAGGTAAGTGAAGATATCGGCGCCACGGAAGGCATAGATCGCCTGCTTGGGGTCACCGATCATGAACAGGCCGGTGTCGTGTAGGTTTTCCTCGATGCGATAGATACGCTGGAAAATCCGGTACTGCACCGGGTCGGTGTCCTGGAATTCATCGATCAGGGCCACCGGGAACTGCTCGCGAATCAAGCCTGCCAGGCGCTCACCGGTGTCGCTGTGCAGGGCGTGATCCAGGCGCAGCAGCATGTCATCGAAGCCCATTTCGGCGCGCCGACGCTTTTCCGCTTCAAAGCGCGCACCGACCCAGACCGCCGCATGTTCGAGCAGGCAGGCGTCTGCCGTTGGCAAGCCCTGGAGTTGCTGGGCAAGGCCTTCCATCGCCTGCAATGCCGGGTGCTCGGGCGGCCCGCCCTTCCAGGCCTCGGCCATACCGGCGCGGGTCAGGCGGGTGAAGCCTGTGCCCAGGTCCAGATCCAGCGCTTGCTCATCCGTTGCCCAGGTCGCCAGTTTTTCGCACCAGGGCTCGAAGAAGCGTGCCTGCATCTTGCGGCCATCGACCTGCTTGGTGGCCACGCCGTCACGGCAAATCTGCAGCAACTCATCCGACCATTTGGCCCAGGGTGCCTTGAGCGCGCGCAGTTGCTCCGCACGTTGCTGCAAGACCGCTTCGATCAAGGCCTGGGGTTCTTCATCGTTGCTCAGGACGCGCTGGCGGCCGAACAGCGCACGCACTCGCGGCAGCAAGTCCTGGGGGCTGACCCAGTGGGCGCGAACCCAGGCCAGTGCCTCACCTTGCATGCCGTAGCAGAACCGGCGCCAGTAATCGCGCATGACCTGCCCGAGCAACTCGCTGTGGTCGGTTTCCAGACGCTGGGTGAACAGGCTGCCGCTGTCGAACGCATGTTCGCGCAGCATGCGCTGGCACCAACTGTGAATGGTCGATACGGCGGCTTCGTCCATCCATTGGGCCGCCACGTCCAGTCGATTGGCGCAGGCACTCCAGAGCTCGGGTGAATAATCGTCGCGCAGTTGCTGGAGCAGCGGATCGGCTTCCGACAACTCGCTGCGAAAGTACCGCGCCGCTTCGGCAAGGCGGGTGCGGATACGCTCGCGCAGCTCCTTGGTCGCGGCATCAGTGAAGGTCACCACCAGAATCTGCGGCGGCAATAACTCACGACCAAAGCCCTGTTCGCCGCCATGGCCGAGCACCAGCCGCAGGTACAGGGCAGAGATGGTGAAGGTCTTGCCGGTACCGGCGCTGGCTTCGATCAACTGGCTGCCATGCAGGGGAAAGGTCAGTGCCAGGGGTGCTGCGCGACTCATTGGCCGGCCTCCTCATTGCCCAAGGTCTGCCAGGGCGCATCGAACATCGGACGGTACAACGCCTCACACCAGCCTTCGAACTCTTCGCTGGCGCTCAGGGCGGCAAAATCGGGGAACTGACGGGCCAGCGCAGTACTTTCGCTACGCTCGCCGGCGCTGTTGCGACCATCGCCTTCGTATTGCTTGAGCGCTGCCGCCTGCGCTTTGTCGGGATCACTCTGGGCCAGCCAGGCGAAGGCCGTCTTGACCGCCACCGGTAACGGCGCGCACATCCCGGTCTGGCGGGCCAACAGCAAGTAACCCAGCAATTCGGCGGCCTGCGATTGCTCGAGAGGGGGAAGCAGCAAGGTGACGTCGGTCGCCACTACGGCGCTATGCAGTGGCAGGCCCACGGCGCAGGCAGCCAGGTGTGTCACCCAGGTGGCCGTCAGCCGATGCCACTTGCGGGTCCGGCCGCTGCTGATGGTGTTGGGAACGGTGGTAATACTCAACAAGGACTGATCGTCCCCCTGGTATACCCGGCCAAGCCACCCCTCAAGCGTAAGCTGGCGGTGCTCGAAGCGAATCGGCAAGGCGCTGTCCAACGGCGTGGGCCATTGGCGCAACAACTGTTGGTGGCGCTGCAGCAGGTCTGGCAGGGGCTCGATCAACTCTGCCTGCAGGCACTCACCGAAACCTGCCAGAGGCAGCATGCCGCTACCCTGCAAGCGGCGAGCCTGGGCGTGCAACGCCTGAGCTGCATCGTCCGGTGCTGCCAGTGCGGCATCGAGCAGGCTTGCGCTGAGGCTGTAGCGCTCGAGGGAATCAAGCACGAAAGGTTCTTCGTCGGGTAGCGGGGCCTGGGCCGATTCAAAGAAGACTTTCAGGCGCTGGCTGAAGAAGTGCTGCACCGGACGACGCAGAAAGTCCTGCAGCAGGTTCAGGCTCAACGCCTCGTCACCGACATAAGGCGGCAGCTCATCTTCCGGCTTCACCTTGTCCTCGCCAGGCTGGTGCAGTGAATGCCATTCGCGCGCATAGCTGAACAGGTTGCTGCCCTTGAGGTAGTAGCGGCTGCTGAAGGGCTGCAGTGGATGTTCGACGGTCAGTGCGTGGAGCAGTTGCTCACCCGCATCGAGTTTGCTGCTGGCATCGGCACGGGCCAGGCGCCAACCGGCTGCCAGGTGGTCGCGCAACTGCCCGATCAACACGGAAGCCGGTCGCTCGCTGTTATCACGAATGCTGCGTCCGACCCAACTGACATACAGCTGCTCACGCGCCGAGAGCAACGCTTCGAGCAGCAAGTAGCGATCGTCCTCGCGGCGCGAGCGGTCACCAGGGCGGTAATCGCTGCCCATCAGGTCGAAGTCCAGCGGCGGTTGCGCGCGCGGGTAATCGCCATCGTTCATGCCCAGCAGGCACACCACCTTGAACGGAATCGCCCGCATCGGCATCAACGTGCAGAAGTTGACCGAGCCGGCCAGGAAACGCTGGGACAAGCGTCCTTGATCCAGCCCGGCCAGCCAGGCTTCCCGCACGACTGTCAGCGGCAACTGGTCTTGCAGTGCAACCGACTCGCAGGTCTGCAACCAGGTTTCGCGCAGGGTGTGCAGCTGCACCAGCAGGTAGTCGTCGTGTTCATTCTCGGCGAGGAAGAACACTTGCAACAGGGCATGCAGGCGCTCGCCCCACTGGCTGGCTGTGGCCGGTACAGAGAGCTGTTGGTAGGCCACTTCAAGGGCATCGAGCAAGGCCACCAGCGGGCCGATCAATGCCGCATCCAGACCGCCGATTTCATCGTAGGGCTCGATACCGTCACAGGCTTCGCCAACACCGACGGCATAGCCCAGCAACATGCGGCGCAAGCCAAATCGCCAGCTGTTCTGTTCCAGGTCCGAAGGCAGGCCAAGGCTTGCCCGCTGCTCGGCATTGAGCCCCCAGCGGATGCCGGCCCCTTCGATCCAGCGATGCAGGGTCGGCAGATCGCTTTCCTTGATGGCGAACCGAGCCCGCAAGGCGGGGACGTCGAGCAGGTCGAGCACTTCGCTGACCGAGAAGCGGCTGTCCGGCAACTTGAGCAGGTGCTCCAGGGCAATCAGCAACGGATCGCGCCCGCGCTGGCCCTGGTCAGTCAGGGTGTAAGGAATGTAGCGGGCGTCATCACGCTCCAGCTGGCCGAACACGGCGCGGATGTGCGGCGCGTAGGTGTTGATGTCCGGCAGCATGACGATGACATCGCGAGGCCGCAGGTGCGGGTCGGCGCTGAAGCGAGCCAACAGCTGGTCGTGAAGAATCTCGACCTCGCGCTGCGGGCTATGGGCGATGTGGAAGCGTACCGAGCGATCCTTGGCAGGATCGACGTCTGGCCAGCGCTCGCGGGTTTCGGCCAGCGGACGTAGCTCCAGGATGTCGTCCTGCAACTCATTGAGCAGGGTCTTGGGGTCGCTGTCGCTGAACAGGTCGATGCGACCTTCGCTGAAAGCTGCGCGGTAGCTGCCGGGGTCGTCATAGCTGTCGAGCAAGTTGATGTAGTCGCGCCCTTGCTTGCCCCAGGCGGCCAGCAGCGGGTGAGCATGCTGGTGCAGGGATTGGGCGTCGATCAGGTTGGGCATGCCTTGCTTGCGCTGCTGGCGTTTGTACTGGTGGCGGAGCAGGTCTTTGTCGGCAACGATGTCGGCCCAGTGGTGACGGCAGGGGTTATGCACGCAGAGCAGCACCTGGCTGAAACGGGCCAGGCCAGCCAGCGCTTCCAGCGCTTGTGCCGGCAGCGATGAAATCCCAAAGACGATCACCCGTGAAGGAAGCCCTGGCGGGGCTGTTTCGAGGCTGTTGATGCGTTCGACAAACCGTTGGTGTACCCCGGCACGGCTCTGGGCCATACCCTCTTCCCCGACATCCACCAACAGTGCTCGCCAAAGCTCGGCTTGCCAGCAGTTGGCGAGAGGCAGTGGCTTGGCCTCGCCCCGGGCGGTATTGAGCACATGCCGGCCAGCAGCCCAATCCTTCAGCCAGTCGGCCCGGTAGACCTGGTATTGGTCGAACAGGTCGGCCAGGCGCTCGGCCAACTGATAGCGCTTGCGCAGATCGGTGTCGTCATTGAGGAAGCGCTGCAGGGGTTCAAAATGCGGCTTGTCGATGACTTCCGGCAGCAGGCGCATCAGGCGCCAGGTCAGGGGGGCTTTGTCGAGCAGGGAAACTTCCGGGATCTCGTCGCGCCCCAGCACTCGGCGGTACAACTGCCACATGAAGCTACCAGGCAGTTGCACTTCGATGGCTGCCGCAATACCGCAGCCGCCTGAATCATCGTCTTCGGGATCTTCAGCCAGGGCCAGTTTCAGCCACTGGGCGATGCCGTTGCTCTGCACCAGGGCAATCTCGTTTTCCAGCGGCTTGAGAGGGTAGCGCCGCATCCAACTGACAACCAGACTGCGCAATTCGTCCAGGCGATTGCCGTGGACCACCATGAATCCTGGAAGCAATGGATTTACGTGCGGCATTGGACATCCTTGAGCGTGCGGGCAGGGGGAAACGATATCATGAGGGAGCGGCGCTGCGGCTGCAGGGCCATAAAAGACAAAACCCCTACCTGCGTGTGCAGATAGGGGTTTCGGAATTTAATCTTGACGATGACCTACTCTCACATGGGGAAACCCCACACTACCATCGGCGATGCATCGTTTCACTGCTGAGTTCGGGATGGGATCAGGTGGTTCCAATGCTCTATGGTCGTCAAGAAATTCTGTGTACCGGACCGTCTTTCGACACTCCAGCAAATCGGGTATGTGATGATTGTGAGCTGCAAACTTTCGGTTCGTTTCGTCTTCACAACACCGCAATCTGGTCATTCGACGCAAATTGCTTGGGTGTTATATGGTCAAGCCTCACGGGCAATTAGTAT
>NZ_KE384458.1:5013-223858 GCF_000425805.1 Pseudomonas vranovensis DSM 16006 | reverse complement strand
AGCGGCCTGCTGTTGCTGGAGGCCAGCCTGTTGCTGTTGCAAGGGCGACGTGACGACAAGGATCGGCGCTTCTGGAGTGAAGTGGCTGCGGCGGGGTTGACCAGTGTGGCGGCAGGACTGGAACTGCTGGCAGTGGGTACCGGGCAGGCGCTGGCGAATGTCGGGCCGAACAGCGCCACCGCACGGGGGCGCAGATCAGCCTGGGGCGGTATCGGCTGTGGGGGGCGGGGATGGCGGCTGCGGGGGGGTTGGTGAGTATCGGGTGGGATGTGAGTGATAGCGTGGATGCGCTCAATAGAAATTCAGAAGTACAAAGCACCCGTAAGTACCCTTTGGCAGCAACCTACTTTGTTCGAGCTTCCGCCACCTTAGCGCTACTTGCAGGGCAAGGTGGAATTGCCTTTTCCCAAGCAACCGCGTACTTCAATTGGCTTACCATGCAAGCTCGAAGCGGAGGACAGCAAGCATTCTTTTTAACGCTGACACAATGGTCCACACGCTTGGCCGCTAACCAAGCCGCCATGCTCTTGTTGGGCCGTATGACCTGGATGGGTGGAGCGTTTGTACTAGGCGCTACGATTGCACTCCTGATGTTCGATGATAATGCCCTGGAAAAATGGTGTGACCAGTGCTGCTTCAGTCGCACTCCCGAAGCGCAGCGTTATAAAAATGTTAGCGACGAACTCGGCACACTGTTTGCCGCCATCAGCGAGGTGATGTGATGTACTTCTTTGAATGGGGCTGTTGGAAAATGCAATTGGAGCCAGAAGAAGCCCGTAAAGACGATCACAAACTTGAAAAAAAACTGGGGATAAAAAGAGATCTACCTTTTGAGAGTGAGGACGATGAAGAGCAGGTTGCTGCACGCGCCTGCGTTAGCCAGACACCTAAAGCCCGAGGGCCAGTTTATGTGTTTAACGACACAGTGCTTGAAATACGCTCCGGCATGTTTGAAGCGAAGCGCGGCCTTATCAGCATACTCTCATGCGCGCTAATCATTTTTATCACCACCACTACGGCAACCGCAACAGTACACCTCGCAAGGTCAATTAATGAACTTTTAAATAAAAAAATCATCCCTGACATCGGCCTGCTACTTGTATTGCTACTCTACTTTACAATCGCCGCAGTATTTTCTTGGTTCTATTTAAAGTATGGTTTTCGCTTCACTCGCTTGGAAATGTTCACCTCCCGTCATCTACTGATCCGCTTCAACCGCAAAACCCAGCAAGTCTACCTGCATCGCCCCAGCTACTGCGGTGGCATCGTGACCTTGCCCTGGAAAGGCGTGACCTCATCAGGCGCCAGCGAAAAGACTGCAATAGCAGGCGGCATCGGCGTACCCCTATTCCTCTATTGGTCACCGCGCGTCACAGGTACTCTCCATCCCGAAAGCGCCTGGGTCGGCAAGGCCGGCAACAACCAGGCCGAGCTACGCGACGAATGGGAGTTCATCCGTCGCTTCATGGACGAAGGCCCCCAAGGCCTGCCGCGGCCCCGCATCACCTCGCATTTCCCCTGGCCCTGGCAGGCCTTCACCCCTCAGTTCGAAGGGCTCACCCACTATTTTCGTCGTGCCTCCCGAACAACCAAGGTAGGGCTGCTGCTGATCTGCCCTGCCTTCCTGATCATCGGTCTCGGCCATTGGCTAAGCCTGCTGCTGTGCTGGAAACCGCGCTGGCCGAAACTGATCCGCCAGGCCGGGCTGCCTGGAAAACCCATCCCACCGCTGACCACTCTTGCCGATCGCCCCCCGCATATCCAGGAACGCTTGCGGGCTAATGCACACCTATGGGCGATACGCCCAGGCAAACGCCCTGAAAAGAAACTATGTGCACGTCCCAAAAAAACCGAATCCAAATCGAATTGACCAAGGAGGATGAGAACTCTATAAAACTCAAAATACTTGTCGGACATGACTGCCCGCTTCATGGACGTGGCTAAGTCGTCTCGGCACTTCGACCCATAGGATAAATGAATCAATTGACAAAAAATTGCTCGCACCAGTGAGGCCGCCTGAATGAGCAGTAAAATCAATCGATTATCTAAAAGTCTTCGCTTCGGCGGCACCTCTCTCCACCCTCATTACTCAACAGGCGAGCCCCCAGTCGTATACGGCATACGACGTATAAACACCCAATGCAGTGAGCTGGAGACGCTCTCCAACCTAAACAAAATCGACTCATCGCTTATAGTTGGTCAGTTCATTGTTATTGCAGTTATAGATACAATCCTAATGCTCCAGGTCATCGACAACATAACCCCTGAGATAACAATTACAATATTATTGTCTGCGTCGCTGCTCCCACCATTGGGATGTGTTTTTTACTTGCTAGGCGGCAACCACCGCACCCGCAAGGTGTACTACATCTTCCCCGGAAAAAAACACCTGCACATTCTCGACTGGGACCAACTCGAAATCCTCGCCGGCTACATACCCATTGTCAGTGGCACGATCAATACCAGCCGCCATTCTCTCTACCTGATCGGCGTCGACTACGGTCAGAAGACACCCGGAGAGGTTTGCCTCATGTGCGGCAACCTGGGGGTATTCGACGGTGATCGCTCAGCCAAGTCTCTGTTGACCTACCTGCAACTCTTCATGGCCAATGGGCCGCAGGATATACCTGAGCCTCCCCCCTCCAGCCTCGTCTGACTCGCCGGCAAACTACCTTGCGCCGATTTCATGAATGGCGGCACTCGTTTCGCAGCAGCTTGACCAGCACACGAGGCAAGTTGTGGGCCCCCATCATGGTTCCGCTTCGGTTGCTCTGGCTGATCTGGGATGTCTTTCCGGAATGCCTGGCCGAATTCATTCAGTACAACGTGCCCTACACCACCTTCCCCCGCGCTATCGACGAGCTCTGCGGCTTTGCGGAAAAACGCAAGCCCGTCATTCGCGTCAATGGGAAGATTGTCGACCGGTGACCATGGAAAAGTAACTGTATACCTTGCAGTGCCATCTAAAACTCGCGTGCCACTCAGTCTGCTCGACTCTCACGCCCATCCTCAAAAAACGCCTTGCGCCCATCCACCTGGCTCGACGCCCGTGGCAGGTTGGCTGCATCCCCCGTTGGCGTTTCCACGTACCAGTAGCAGTGTTTCGCCGCACGGGTGATCGCAACGTAGGCCAGGCGCAACACTTCATCCTTCTGTGCATTGTCGAAGGCCAACGGGTCGCCAGCGCGCCCCAACCCTGCCTGGCGATAAACCTGGTTCTTGTAGGGCGAACTGGTCAGATGCTGGCAATCACCCAGCATGAATACCGCATCCGCCTGCAAACCCTTGGCACTGTGATAAGTCAGTTGCCGGAAGCGTCGCTGGCTCGCCGGCAACCCGGCCTCATGGTTTACCAGTGGCTGTATATGCTCTGATATCAATGATTTATCGCTACTTTTTCGAAATAACATCATTACCGACTCGCCGCGGCGGTAGTGCTCCATCAACGTCTGGGCCAGGACGGCTTCGTCACGCTCAAGGACTTTGACCGGTATCGCTGCCTCTGCCGCCGGGCCGCAGGCCTTGGCTTTTTTACCGCTGATGGCTGGCGCTGGCTTCACGATGTGCTCGGCCGCGTCGATGATGTGTTGGTGGCTGCGGAAATTGTCGGACAGCATCACCCGGGTATTGCTCGGTGAGATGAACTCCTTGGTGTATTCCATGAAGTACTTGGGCGAGCTGCCACGCCAGCCGTAGATCGACTGCCAGTCATCCCCCACACACAGCAGCGAGGAATGCTGGGCCACCCTGCCGACGTGCATGGCCGGGCCGCGACGGCGGATTTCGCGCAGGCAGGCGCGCAGCCAGGAAACGATCTGTGGCGAGACGTCCTGGAATTCGTCGATCATCAGGTGCGCCAGCGGGCGCAGCAGCGGGTCGGGCAGCAAGCGCAGGTTCTCGGGATTGTTCTCACCGAAGAGAGCGAACATACGGTTGTAGCTCATGATCGGCGGCGACTGCCCGAGCAAGTGCGCCTCCAGCGCCTTCCAGTACAAGCTCAAGGCCTCGAAGAACAGCGCGTCGCTGTCGCCGGCGGGGAAGCTCATGGCGCCTACCGCCTTGTTCACTTCAAGCCCGAGATTCTCGATAAAACCTGCGGCGCCGACGAAGGCGTCAAGCAACGGGGCTGCCGACAGTTCACCCTTGATCTTGTAATCAAAGCCGGGACCGGCGACGGCATCGCCAGCCAGCGAGGTTGTGAGACGTTTGGCCGCTGCATAATTTTCAAGCCAAATCACAGGCTTATCGCAGAAAGCTTGAAACAGGGTGCGCTTTATTACCCACTCAGCCCAAACCGGAAGCTTGGCGCCGGGACGCTTGTATTGCTGGTTTTCACCCGGATCGAAGCCCAGCACGACCCAGGCATCCAGTTCCTTGATATGGCCGTGGAAGTGGAAGCGGCTGCCGTTGATTTCCACCGTCTCGCGGCTTGGCTCGATTCCCTTGATTGGCCAGGCTCCAGCAGAGAACCAGAGGTCTTCGAGGGTATCGCAGAGTTCTTCGTCGCGGCTGGCCGATAGCTGGGTTACCGCCACTCGTTTTTGCACGTCCGGGTGATCGCGATCCAGGGCTTTGAGCTGCAGTGCTTCACGGCGCAGGCTGGCAATCAGTTCGGCAAAGCGAGCGCTGTGTTTGAGCAGGTCGCGGTAGCACAGGTTCAACTGCTGGCGCTGGGCATCGTTGATACGCAGGTCAAAGGGGTTGCTCTCGGCACTGGCTTCACTGCCGCTGGGCATCTCGCTGCCCAGGGTCTCGAACGCGCGCACCTGGCTGAAGCCTGGCAGGCTCCGCACCAATGGCAGGATTCGCGAGTGGAAGGTGCGCACCAGCTCACGGGCCTGGGGCGGGCTGAGTTCCAGTTGCCAAAGGCCGAAGACCTGTACCAGGCGGGCGATGAAATCCTTGCGTGACTCGCGGGTAAAGGTCACCACAGTCATGGCGTCCAGCTCAAAACCCAGGTAATGACGCAACAGCAAGATGCGCAGTACCAGCGAGGTCGACTTGCCAGCACCGGCCCCGGCGATAACGCAGGTGGATGGCGTATCGCTGAAGATCATCTTCCACTGTGCAGCGCTCGGCTGGGCGTGTGCCGGCAAGCGCTGGGCAACGTCACCTTTGAAGCGTTTCTTGAGCTCGCTGGTCAATGGCAGGCGCCAGTCGTCGAACAGGCAGTCGTCCTGTCCCGGCACGCCGTGGCCATCGGGACGTGTGTCACGGATCACCAACACCTGGCGCCCGGCTTCGTAGCCGTCCACCCGCCCTTCTTCATAGCCCTCGCGTAAACCATCGGCATGGCCGGTACGTTGGCCGCTGGCGTGCCCCTGGAACCAGGAGTCACGGTGCTGGGCCTGCAGCCGGCTCAGGCCGCGGCCTAGCACACGCGCTGCCAGGCGTCTTATCCAGGGCAATTGCGCAGGGGGAGTCAACTCCGGGGGTAGCTTGGGACGCTCTTCAGACACACCGACTCCAACACAAATAATCCAGCATGCATGTTCGCTCTAACAGACAAAAATCACCAGCCGAATGCTTGAAGATCAGTCAATTAGACGATGAAGCGTATAAATCACCCTAGCTATTGGTATCTAATAATTAGATCAATATCAGCCGAAATTTACGCTTATTTTCGATTATAGATTCAGCGATGATCGTTCCATCAAACGACTCACCAGGAGAGCCCGTCATGCTGCAACTGCGCCCATTCAAGAGCCTTGGCCACGCCGACCATGGCTGGCTCGATGCCCACCATCACTTCTCTTTTGCCGAGTACTACGACCCGCAACGGATGAACTGGGGCAACCTGCGGGTCTGGAACGACGACCTGATTGCCGCCGGCAGTGGCTTCCCACCGCACCCGCACCGCGACATGGAAATCATCACCTACGTGCGTGAAGGTGCCATCAGCCACCAGGACAACCTGGGCAACAAAGGCCGTACCGAGGCGGGAGATGTACAGGTGATGAGCGCCGGTACCGGCATTACCCATGCCGAGTACAACCTGGAAAACGTCGATACGCGGATCTTCCAGATCTGGATCGTGCCCGAGAAGGTCGGCCAGGCGCCGTCCTGGGGCACTCGGCCCTTCCCCAAGGGCGAGCGCGAAGGCTTCGTGACGTTGGCAAGCGGCCGTGACGGTGATGAAGACAGCCTGCGCATTCGTGCCGATGCACGCCTGGTGGCCGCGACCCTGCTGGCTGGGGAAAGCGCCGAATACCGTTTCGAGGCTGGCCGACGCGGGTACCTGGTGCCTGCCAAGGGGATGGTTGAAGTCAACGGTCTGCGCGCCGAGGCCCGTGACGGGGTGGCGATCGAAGATGAGCAAGTGCTCAGGGTGATGGCGCTGGAAGACAGCGAGATTGTCCTGGTCGATGTAGCTTGAAGCTGATTGCGGGCAAGCCCACTCCCACAGGTAGTGTAGGAGCGGGCTTTGCCCCGCGATGCGCTACCGTTTACGCAATCGCCGCATCCACCAGCGCCTGGGCCTCAGCCACCAGCCGCTGCAGGTGCTCCTCGCTCACAAAGCTTTCCGCATAGATTTTGTAGATATCCTCGGTGCCCGAAGGCCGCGCGGCGAACCAGCCGTTGGCGGTCATCACTTTCAGGCCGCCAATGGCCTGGTTGTTGCCCGGCGCATGACTGAGGATGTGCTCGATCGGCTCGCCGGCCAAGCGGGTGGACTTGACCTGCTCCGGCGCCAGCTTGCTCAGCAATGCCTTTTGCTGTGGGTTGGCCTTGGCCTCGACGCGGGTGGCAAAGGGTTCGCCCAGTTCAGCGGTCAGCTGCGCATAGGCCTGGCTTGGATCGCGGCCGGTGCGCGCGGTGATTTCCGCCGCCAGCAGCGCCGGGATCAGGCCGTCCTTGTCGGTGGTCCAGACGCTGCCGTCCTTGCGCAGGAACGACGCACCGGCGCTCTCTTCGCCACCAAAGCCCAGGCTGCCGTCAAACAGGCCATCGGCGAAGAACTTGAACCCAACCGGTACTTCGTACAGGCGACGGCCCAGACGCGCAGTAACACGGTCGATCAAGCCACTGCTGACCACGGTCTTGCCCACGGCGGCATCGCTGCGCCACTGTGGTCGGTGCTGGAACAGGTAGTCGATGGCCACGGCCAGGTAGTTGTTCGGGGCCAGCAGGCCACTGGGGGTCACGATGCCGTGGCGGTCATGGTCCGGATCGCAGGCAAAGGCCACGTCGAAACGCTCGCGCAAGCCGATCAGGCCTTGCATAGCGTGTGGCGAGGACGGGTCCATACGGATCTGACCGTCCCAGTCGACGCTCATGAAACGGAAAGTCGGATCAACTTCAGTATTGACCACTTCCAGGTTCAGCTTGTAGTGCTCGGCAATCGCCGACCAGTAGCGCACCCCGGCCCCGCCCAGCGGGTCCACGCCCAGGCGCAGGTTGGCGCTGCGGATCACGTCGAAATCGATTACGTTTTCAAGGTCGGCCACGTAATTGCCCACGTAATCGTGGCGATGGGTCGTGCTGGCCGCCAGTGCCTGTTCGTGGTCCATGCGCTTGACGCCGTTCAGGCCCGCAGCCAGCAGTTCGTTGGCCTTGGCTTCGATCCACTTGGTGACGTCGCTGTCGGCCGGACCGCCATTGGGCGGGTTGTACTTGAAGCCACCACTTTGTGGCGGGTTGTGCGACGGCGTGATGACGATACCGTCGGCCAAGCCACTGCTGCGCCCACGGTTGTAGCAGATGATCGCGTGGGACACCGCCGGCGTCGGGGTGTACTCATCGTCTTTCGACAGCATGACCTGAACACCATTGGCCGCCATCACCTGCAGGGCACTGGCCGCCGCCGGGGTCGACAAGGCATGGGTATCGGCGCCGATGAACAGCGGTCCGTCGATCCCTTTGCCCTGGCGGTACAGGCAGATGGCCTGGCTGATTGCCAGCACATGGTGCTCGTTGAAACTCAGGTCCAGCGAGCTGCCCCGGTGCCCTGACGTGCCGAACGCAACCCGCTGGGTGGCGATGCTGACATCGGGCTGGCCGGTGTAGTAGGCGGTCAACAGGCGTGGGATATCCACCAGCACGGAGGCCGGAGCCGGTTTGCCTGCCAAAGGACTGAGCTTCATGCAAAACCTCAAGAAAGGATGTACGGGGTAATAAAATCACGGAGTTTACTGGCACTTTGACCTGCACGCGACGCCAATGCTCCCTGCCCACGCGATTATTTCTGCCGGGGCGCCCACCAAGAGGGGAACATGGCCTGCACCCGGGGCTCGGCGAAGCGGTCGTCGATGAGCATGACCATACCCCTGTCACCGGTGCCACGAATCACCCTGCCGGCAGCCTGAATCACTTTCTGCACCCCAGGGTATAGGTAGGTGTAGTCAAACCCGGCACCGAACAAACGGTTCATTCGCTGTTTGATCTGCTCATTCACCGGGTTGACCTGGGGCAGGCCGAGGGTGGCGACGAAGGCGCCGATCAAGCGCGTACCCGGCAGATCGACGCCCTCGCCAAAAGCACCGCCGAGCACGGCAAACCCCACGCCTCGCCCCTGCACCACAAATCGATCGAGAAATGCCTGGCGCTGCGCTTCATCCATGCCCGATGCCTGGCGCCACTGAGGTATTTCCGGGTGCTCGTTGGCCAATCGATCCGCTACCTGTTGCAAGTACTCGAAGCTGCTGAAAAACGCCAGGTAATTGCCCGGTTCAGCGGCATATTGTGTAGCGATCAATGCAGCAATCGGCGCCAGGGAAGCAGCACGATGCTGAAAACGGGTCGAGACCTGGTTCACCAACTGCACGTTCAACTGTTCGGCCGCAAACGGCGATGCCACCTCCAGCCACCCGGTATCCGCCGGCATGCCCAACAGATCGGCGTAATAGCGCCGGGGCCCCAGGGTCGCGGAAAACAGCGTGGTGCTGCGCGCCGCCGCCATGCGCGGGCCGATCTGCGCGGCCGGCACCACATTGCGCAGGCACAGGGTGGACAGGCTGCGCTTGCCCGGCCCCTCGCGCGTGCTGATGTCGAACAGGAAGTGTGCGTCATACAGCTCGCTTATCCTCACGAACTGCAACGCCTGAAAGAAGAACTGCAGCACCGTCGGGTCGATACCGGCAGGTTGCTGGTTGAGTTGTTCCTGGATCTGGCCGATGCACTGCTGCAGCGCCTTGAGAAACGCCTCAGGCAGCTCATCGACCACCCGATAAGGCACCACCTGCGCCTTGTGCAGCGCATTCCATTGGCGATTGAGACGATCCAGCGTGCTACCGATACCGGCCGGCTTGCTGCGACGCAGGCTCTGCAGTTGCCACTGGTCGAGGCTGGCGCTGTACATCTGCCGCGCCCGCTCCACCAGGTTATGGGCCTCGTCGACCAGCACCGCCAGGCGCCACTGGTTGAGCTGGGCCAGGCCAAACAACAAGGCGCTCTGGTCGAAGTAGTAGTTGTAGTCGGCTACCAGTACATCGACCCAACGCGCCATCTCCTGGCCCAGGTAGTAGGGGCAGACCTGATGCGCCTGGGCAATCTCGCGCACGGCCGCCTTGTCGAGGATGGCCACCGCCTGTGCGACCTGGCGCGCTGCCGGCAAACGATCGTAAAAGCCTTTGGCCAAGGGGCAGGCCTCGCCATGGCAGGCGGTACCGGGAAACTCACAGGCTTTGTCCCGCGCTACCAGCTCCAGGCTGCGCAGTGCAAGATCCGGGGCACTGGCATGGACCTGTTGCAGGGCCTCCAGTGCCAGCGCACGCCCTGGGGTCTTTGCAGTGAGAAAGTATATTTTGTCCAGTTGTTGTGGCACCACGGCCTTGAGCAACGGAAACAGGGTGCCGAGCGTTTTGCCAATGCCCGTGGTGGCCTGGGCCATCAGGCAACGGCCGGTACTGACGGCCTTGTACACGGTTTCGGCGAGTTCTCGCTGGCCACGGCGGAATTGCCCATGGGGAAAGGCCAGCGCTTGCAGTCCGCTGTCGCGCAGGGCCACCCGTTGCGACTGTTGCTCGGCCCAATGCAGGAACCGCGCGCACAGGTCGTTGAAGAACGCCTCCAGGTCCGCGGCGCTGCAGGGTTGCTCGATCACGGTCTGGGTGTCGCTGTCCACATCCAGGTACACCAGCGCCAGGTCGATAGCGGCAAGCTGGCGCTGCTGGCACAACAGCCAGCCATAGACCTTGGCCTGTGCCCAGTGCAGTTGCCGATGGTTGTCGGGCTGCCGGGCAAGGTCGCCACGGTGGGTCTTGATCTCTTCCAGACGATTGAGCCGTGGATCATACCCATCCGCCCTGCCCCGCACCTGCAAGGGACCAAACCGCCCTTCAAGGGTGATTTCTGCCTCATAGTCCAACCCACGCCTGCCCACCACCCGCTGATGGCCGCTGATGCCTTCCTGCGCGGTGGGCGATGGCGTGAAGCGCAGATCCAGATCACCCACCTTGGCGCAGAATTCGCACAGAGCCCGCACCGCCACGCAATAACTCATGGTGACTCAAGCCCCCAGCGTACCTGGCACACCTCGACTGGCAGACCGTGTTCGGCACAGAAGTCTATCCAACGCAGCTGGTTGTCTTGCAAGCGATCACCCGGCCCTTTTACTTCGATCATCCGATAACCCTGTTGCTCGGGCCAGAACTGGATCAGGTCGGGCATGCCGGCACGGTTGGTCTGGATATCGTCGAGCAGGCGGATAAAGCACTGCTTCAAGTGCTGTGCCGGCAGGCAGGCCAAGGCCTGTTCGAGCAAGGTGTCGCTAAGCACTTGCCAATAGACGAAGGGCGATTGCAGGCCCTGCTTGCTGGCGTAATGGCTGCGGATGGTCTGCCGGTAGCGGCCATCGTCCAGCTGGGCCAGGCAGTCGGCGAACAGGCTGGCGCGGCGCACCTGGAACTCGGGGTCGTGCAGGTCTTGAGGCGCGCTTTGGAACGGATGGAAAAATGCCCCCGGCAGAGGCGCAAACACCGCTTCCCAGCACAGCAGGCCGAACAGGCTGTTGAACAGGGTATTTTCCACGTAGTACACCTGACCGCCCTGCGCCTGCAGGTGCAACTGGACCGCTTGCTCCACTCCCAGCACAGCCTGTTCCAGCGGCAACTGCAACTCGATCAGGCCTATGGCCGGCTTGCTTCGCCGCGATTGCGGCGGCCCGCCCAACTTGCGCTGCAAGCGTGGCAGCATCCGCGCCAGGGCCTGGACCTCGAGGGGCCCTGCCGGTTGCCCGGCAACCTCCAGGGCCAGTGCGTGCGCCTGCGGCCATTGCTCGCTGCGCTCAAGCACCCGGATACGCCGAATGCGCGCTTGCGGGTGCTGGCTATGGGGGTAGACCTGCAGAGCCAGGTCCCAGTCCCCCAGGCGTTCGCAATGCTGGCCAAGCTGGAACAATACGCGGGACCGTCGGCGCAGCAGCCAGGGATTGTCGCTGCTCACCGTCTGGATCTGTGCCAGCACCTGGTGTACTGGCGTGCCCTGCTCGAGCAACTCGGCACAGCGATGCAGGGCCAGGGCCATATCGATATCGCTGCGCTTGCGCAGGGCTCGCGAATCGTCACTGAAGGCCACCTGCTCGTAGCGCAGCAGGCCCAGGTCGGCCAGGACGAACTCCGACCAGTCCTGGTACAGGTTGCCGAAAAACAGCAGGCGCAAGCGATCACACAGGGCCTGCAACTGCAGCGTGATGATGGGTTCGGTGAAGCCTGGCAACCAGTCGCGCAAAGGCCGAGGTGACGGCTCCAGTGCCTGCAACTGGGCGTAAAGCTCAGCCTTGGCGGCTCGCGGGCGGGCCAGTTGCACGGCAAATCCGTTGGCGATTTCATCTTTGCGCAGCACCTGGAACAGCTGTTCCAGGCTCAACACGCTATCGTCTGTGACCCAGCCTTTTTCAAGCAGCGGCTGCAACGCCTGCAATGGCGGCCCGATCTCGGCATAGACAAGTTTGCTGGGGCGAAACAGTTCGCCCTTGCGCATCACCATGCGTACCAACAATGCCTGGGAAGCCCGTGGCAAGCAGGAAAACTGCTCGATGAACGCTTGCTCGCTACCCTCAAGCAAATCGGCATAGCGCTGCTCGATCCAGTGGAGCACCTGCTGGAAGTTGGAGAGGTAATAGAACGGCTCGTCGACGGAATGGGCAATCACGGCAAGGCTACTGGCAGGCATCAATGGCACTGGTTATACATACAGACCCCTCCCGTTTGCAACCTGCCTGTCGACCACTGATCGATCCGCGGCCGCCTCACGTCTGCTGGCACGCCCCAGCTGCGCTGCTCAACTACTTTCAATGACACCCGTGAAGCCTGTGCTTCTGCGCTTGATCGTTCCAACCATGGAACACAGAAGCCCGGCGGTGGGGGCTACACCCCTACAAGGAACCCATTAAAGTCGCAGGCTGTTCGCATAAACCACAAGCTTGCGAGGTATTTCAACCTGGTGCCGTACCACTGCTGGAACAGCACCACTATCCGGGGCAACAGACTGATGAACCGAATCATCCCTTGTCGATGGCCACTGGTCCTGGTCAGCCTGGTGTGGGTCTCCACCAGCAGCCTGGCGGACAATTCCCTGGGCCAGCGGGACAATATCAACCTGGACCTGACCCAGCGCCAACATGCCGAACTGGCCATCGCCCCCGGCCTTGCCAGTGGTTCGAGCCTCAATGGCCTGCTGCGCAACTATTACTTCGGCCGCGACAACCATCACACCCCGGCGCGCCGCGACCAGCGCGAATGGGCGCAGGGCATGCTGTTGTCGTTTCGCTCTGGCTACACCGACACCTTGATCGGCATGGGCCTCGATGTGCATGGCTTCAGTGCCGTCAAGCTCGACGGTGGGGGCGGCAGCGGCGGCGCCGGCCTGATGCCGCTGGACAGTTCGGGCCATCTGGAGGATGAGTTTTCGGCCGCCGGGGCCGCCCTGAAGTTTCGCGGCTTCGGCAGCCTGCTCAAGGTCGGTGACCAGTTGCTGGAAAATCCGCTGATTGCCAGCGGCAGCAGCCGTCTGTTCCCCCAGAGTTATCGGGGCGTGACGGCAAAGAATTTCAGTATCGAGCGGCTGATGTTCGATGCCGGTTGGGTAGAGTCGACTCGCTTGCGCAACCAGAGCGGTCACAGCAATTTGCAAAGTGCCTATGGCAACGGCAACCGTGCCGGTGTCGCCCCCGACAGGGAAAGTTCACGCATGACCTGGCTGGGGGCCACCTACGGTGCGGCTCAAACATTGAACCTGACCTGGTACAGCGGTCGCCTCCAGGACCTCTGGGACCAGCACTACCTGGGCCTGAGCCAGACTTTCAGCCTGCAGCACGAACTGCGCCTGACTCCGTACCTGCACTATTTCAAGACCCGCGACCAGGGCAGCAGCCAACTGGGCAGCATAGACAACGATGCCTACAGCGCCGGCCTCACCCTGGCTCGGGCGGGGCAATCGCTCAGCCTGGGGCTGCAGAAAGTCGACGGTCGCACACCATTCGACTTCCTCGCCCAGAACGATCGAACCTTCCTCTACCTGAACAACGCGATGCAGTACGCCGACTTCAACGGCCCCGGGGAAAAATCCTGGAAGCTGCAGTACCAGACCAGCCTGCAGGCCCTGCAGGCGCCGAACCTGCAACTCAGTGTCGGCTATACCCGTGGCGAGGCCGACCTCACCCGGGTCGATCCAGCCAGCCCCGGCTATGGCTACATCTACAACCCCGAAGGCAAGCACGCCAAACATTGGGAACGCGACATCGCCCTGCGCTACGCCGTGCCCGACGGTACGGCCAAAGGCTTGAACCTGACGCTGCGCTGGGCCAGCCATCGCCCGGGCGATGGTTACACCGCCCCAGGCAATACCCGCGGCAACGCCAGTGCCGACGAATACCGAGTGATTCTCGACTACCCCTTCAACCTGCTTTGATCAATACCAGGAATTAAGACCCTACCATGCGTGCAGCCCCCCTACCCGCCCTTGGCCTGCTCTGGCCCTTGATGTGCCTCGACGCCCAGGCCGACAGTGTCACCCTGCCCCCCATGCCGCTGGGCAATACCAGTTTTCTGGACGGAATCTCCCTGCCCGGTACGCTGTTCGAGCTGCCAGTCCAATACAACCGCAGCAACCAGGCCGTCGACGCTGACGGCCACTCGGTGCCGGGCCGCCAGCGGGTGCGCACTGCCACTGTGCTGCCGCACCTGGCCTACATCAGCGAACACCGGATTGCAGGTGCCTACTACGGCGCGGAAATCCTCTTGCCACTGGTGCATCTGGACCTGGATATCGACAACGGGCCTCAAGGCACCCGTACACGCCAGGGCGACCTGGTGGTCAGCCCGTTGCTGCTGCAGTGGGATCCGGTCACGTTGTTCGGCAGGCCCTTCTGGCAACGCTTGAACTTCGTCTTCACGCTGCCCACCGGGGATTACGATAAAAACGCGCAGATCAACACCGGTAGCAATGTCTGGACCTTCAGCCCCCACTACGCCTTCACCTGGCTCGCCAGTGAGCGCCTGGAGTTCAGCGGGCGCCTTCATTACGCCTGGAACAGCCGTAACGACAGCCCGGCCGAACGACTGCAGGCTGATGACATCCAACCGGGTCAAGCCGTACACAGCAACTTTGCAGCCTCCTATGCCGTGGACGATCACTGGCGCGTGGGGCTGGCTGGCTACCACCTCAAGCAGATCAGTGCCGACCGGATCGACGGCCACCGCCAGCAGGACTCCAAGGAACAGGTAGTTGGCATCGGCCCAGGCGTGCGCTACAGCAGCGGTGGCCACAGTGTGTTCGTCAACTATTACAGCGAGTCGGGAGCACGCAACCGTGCCGAGGGCGACCAGTTGACGTTTCGCTACCTGCTGGTCTTCTGAGCCCGCCGCAGTTCCTCGTGCAGCACACTCAAACCCTGCTGCAGGTCACCTTGTTGTCGTGACGGCCATCCCAGGCGCATGTGCTGGCGATAATGACCCTGAAGGCTGAACAACTCACCCGGCGCAATCACCAGACCCTGCTCGAGCAAGCGGTGAAACAACGCCCGGGTATCCAGCGGTGCTTGCGCCTGCGCCCACACCGTTGCGCCCCCGGCCGGCATCTGGAACTTCAGTTGGCCACCGAGCTGCACCTGCATCTGCCGGTGCAGGCACGCCACCGACTCGCGCAGGTACAGGCGCAACTGCTCGAGATGCACATCAATACGTCCCTTGGCATACAAGCGTGCCACTGCTTGCTGGCGCAACGGCGGCAAGCGAAAGCCGCGTGCCAGAAACTCGCGCTGCAACTGCGCCTGGCAGTTGCGCGACAGCAGGTAGGCATAAGGCGCCTCGGCGCCCACCGTGCGTTCGAGCGAGGACATGATCAGCAGCCGCTGGGGATCGACCAATTCGCGCAGGCACTGCCTTGGCCGTTCGAAACACCATTCGGCATCCAGGTCGTTTTCCAGCAGCCACACACCCTGGTGGTCCAATAGCCGGGCGATACCGTGACGCTGCTCGTCGGACATCACACTGCCTTGAGGGCAATTCAGATGCGAGGCCAGCATCACCAGGCGTACCGACTCTGCCGAGAGTACGGCGGCCAGTTGCTCGAGGTCCACTTCGCCCCGATCCCCAAGAGGCAACTCGACAACCTGAAGGCCAGCGGATTGCAGGATCCGCAGCAGCCGCCAGGAGCATGGAGTGGTGACCAGAACCTTGCAGCCGCGCAACTCCAGCGCCGCCACCAGCATGTCGACCAAGGCACGCAAGTCACCCGCCAGGTACACGTCCTCGGCGCTCCAGTACAACTGCGCCGAACGCGTGTAGCGGGCCGCCAATACCGTGCGCAGTTCCAGTTCCCCGCAAGGATGTACGTTTGCCACAGGCCGTGGGTACTGGCGCAACAATTGACGTTCCATACCCAGCAACGTTGCCTCCAGCGAGGGTAACGTCGGCCCTCGGCCGCTACTGAGTACCAGCATCCGCGGACGGTTGGCGTGATGCTGCAGGTCATGCAGCAAGTCCCCTGCTGCACCGGTCCGTATTCCGGTATCCGGGCCGCAGGCAAAATAACCGGACTTGGGCACCGATTGCACCCGCCCTTCATGTTCGAGCAGCGAATAGGCGTACTGGACTGTCGAGATGGATACATTCAGGCGCTGGGCCACGTCACGCAGCGAAGGCAACTTGCAATAGCTGCCCGGCGCCATCTGGGCGATCAGCTCAAGCAGGTACCCATAGACCGCCTGGTAGGCAAAGCGGCTGTGCTTCTCGTGTTTCATCAACGCGCGCCAGGCTGCTCGACCCTGGCCAGGCCCTGCGTCGATGCATGTACCTGCAGATGCCGCAGGTCTGCACCGCGACACTGCAACCCGAGCAACAAACCTTCGGCTACCGCTTCTCGGCGATAGAGCGTCCGCAGGTGCGTCAGCGACAGGCCGCTGATATCCACCAACCATTGCGCCACGGGCTCCGGCGCCGGCTCACCGCGCAGGGCTTTGTGCAAATAGGGCAAGGCCACCAGCATGCCGGGATGACAACGGTTCAGAAACAACTCAAGGCGCCGCCCCTGGGCCACAAAGGGGCTGAACACCAGGCACACCAGTTGCGTGTCGCTCAAACCGTAGTGCTTGAGGGCAAACGCACTGGCCTCGGCACGCCACTGCTTCCACGAATCCCGTTGCCAACGTTCCCGCGCGGCAGCCGGCAAGGTAGCGGGCAGCCTATTGCGCGGTTCAAGGGAACGTACCTGGCACAGATGGTCCTCCATACCCTCGACGTAAGTACTGCTGCACAGGAACTCGGCACGCAGGCCTTGCAGATGCGCCAACAGCATCGGGTTGGCCATGCCGGTACGCGGCGAGGAGAACACCTGGTCGTCCACGCGGTAGCCGAGAAAGCCATCAAGGCGCTCGCCCGGCGAGTCGCGATCCGACACCAGGTCATCGATCGTGACAAAGCGCAGTGCCGGCCGGCTGGGGTCCATCTCCTGAGCCTGTCCCTGCAAGCGCCCGTGCAGTTGATCCAGGTAGCATCTGCGCAACCCGCTCAGCCCTTGCAGCAAGGTACTGGCGCAGGCATGAAGCGGCCGCGCGCCCAATAGCCGGGCCTGGCGCAGCGCCCGTCGGCTCCAGGCCAGAAAGCGCTTGCGATCCGACAACGTGTCGGCACTGATCACCGCATCGACCCCGCCCTCCCAGTACGACGCCAGGTAAGCAAGCTCTGCCAGGTGCAGGTAGCCATGGCTGGCAAAGTTGACGGTGGCCCGCGGGTCATCCAGCACGTGCCCACACAGCAGCCACTCCTGGCGCTCGGCTTGCTGCTGGTCAAGCGAAGGCAGGCGGCGACTGTCAAAGGGCAGTGGCTGTTGATCATCGAACACCAGCAGTTCGATACGCGGGTCGTCGTACAGGAACAAGGCAGAGAAACTACCGTCGAGGTTTGCCCGTGTAGTGGCACTCATGCCGGCCTGCCAGGCGGTGACGATGCGCAGCTGGAAGGTTCCGGGGGAACGGGCAGCGATGCTCAATTGTGCAGCCCTGAGGCAGGCCAGGGCGTGGGTCGATGATCGACTGGCATCAAACACGAACAGAAGACGCATACCCCTTACACGCTCGATACCACCGGCCGACACGATCAATCGCTGAACCAACAACTGCAATGAAGCGCGTTGCGCCTGTGACAAATGCTCAAGCAAGCGCTGCAACACTTGTTGATAGATATATTGCATCGCTTGCTCGTGAATGCTGCCCATAACACCACCTGAATATCAGTAACAGCCGACTGAAAGTTATCGCAACCGCGAACCTTTCAACTAGAACCCTCCCAGAACCCAACCTCGTAGTCCTAGGAAACTTCCCACGCTTGCTTATGGCGTCGAACCTTATTGTTTAGCCGCATGATTCGTCGCAATCGCCTCGCCTCGACCTTACCCACTGCTCTACCTACACTGCGCATGATCATGACTCACTCCCTGAGCACACATATGACCCGCTATTATCGAGCGTTGGCCGATGATTAAAAGATACAGAACAGATTAAAAAACCCGTTCAGTGCCATTCCGCAAGCGACTAACTTACACACAACACCCCACGCGTTTTCGCGCCACTTAAACATAAAGGAAGCCCCTGCTACACACAGATTAAAGTTGTGTTTGAAACTTCCTAAAGCGTGCCGGAAAACGCCCACAAAAAAGCCCGAGCGATACTCGGGCTTCTTTATGGGCGCCTGGCTTCAGGTTCAGCTGCTGGCCAGCTCAAGCACCAATCGACCACCGCAAGGACATTCATCCATGTACCGATGGGCTTCGACCACACGCTCGAACGGATACACCTTGATGATCTGTGGTGTCAGCAGCTTGTCGGCGGTGAACTGGTTGATATCGCGCAGTGCCCGGTGCAACGCTACCTGGTCCTGGCTGATACCCAGTTCCGGCTTGCCGGTAAAGTTGCCGATGCAGTGCACGAAAAACTGAATGTTCTTCTGGAACGCGGCGCAGGCCGGGAAAGGTGTCTGGTTGCCCCCCTGCAGACCGTAGAGCACCAGACTGCCACGCGGCGCCAGGACATCACCGAGCAACGACATCTGCGGGCCACCCAGACCATCGAGGACCATGTCGACACCACGGTTGTCGGTGTACTTGTTGATCTGCATGAGCAGATCCTGCTCCTCGGTGACGATGACTTTATCGGCCCCCAGCGCCAGCAGGTAATCGCGCTCATCGGCCTCCTTGGTCGCGGCGAACACCTTCAGGCCCAGCGCCTTGCCCATCTGCACGAAGGCCGGCCCGGCACAATGGCTTGCGTCGGTCACCAGGGCTGTCTGCCCGGCCTTGGCCCGGGCCAGGTCGACAAAGGCAAAATAGGCGATCAGCAATGGCGTGTAATGCACGCTGGCTTCGATCGGGGTGAGCACCTCGGGGTAACAGGTGACGGCATTGCGCGGCAAGACAATGACTTCTCCGTACACCGGATGGTCATTGGCACTGCAGGCCGGAAAGCTGGCGACCTTGTCGCCCACGGCCAAGTCCTCGACGCCCTCGCCCACCGCCGTGACCACACCCGCCATCTCATGACCCATGCCGGCCGGCAAGCGCGCCTGGGACGGTGCCAGGTTCTGGCGCCAGAGCACGTCGTACCAGCTGATACCAATGGCCTGGACGCGGATCTGGACCTCGCCGGCAGCCGGCTGCGGCTCGGCCTGCTCTTCGATCTTGAGCACCTCGGCCGGGCCGAACTTGTGGAATCGGATCATGCGGGACATCGCAAACCTCGCCTAGTGAAACTCTATTACCCTGAACTCTATCCGGGCTTTTACGGTTAGACCATCAGTGGCCATTAATAGTCAACATGCCTGTCATTGATTGAGGGTAATGCCGCTCGCATCAAATTATGCGGTGCAGGGTAGCAGCCTTTCCCCGTAAGATTCACCCCTGCCCCATCCGTCCAGTGAAGCCGAGCCGATGAACCGTAACGACTTGCGTCGCGTCGACCTGAACCTGCTGATCGTCTTCGAGACCCTGATGCACGAGCGCAGCGTGACCCGTGCTGCAGAAAAACTGTTCCTCGGCCAGCCTGCCATCAGTGCCGCGCTGTCACGCTTGCGCAACCTGTTCGATGATCCGCTGTTCGTACGCACCGGGCGCAGCATGGAGCCCTCCGCGCGGGCGGTGGAAATCTTCGCCCTGCTCTCGCCGGCGCTGGACTCGATCTCCACCGCCGTCAGCCGCGCCGCCGACTTCGATCCTGCCACAAGTACCGCCGTGTTTCGCATCGGCCTATCGGACGATGCCGAGTTCGCCCTGCTGCCGCAGTTGCTCAAGCGGGTGCGCGCCGAAGCCCCGGGAATCGTCCTGGTGGTGCGTCGAGTCAACTACCTGCTGATGCCGGCGCTGCTGGCCAGTGGAGAGATTTCGGTCGGCGTGAGCTGGACCAACGACCTGCCTGCCAACGCCAAGCGCAAGGTGCTACGACGCAGCAAACCCAAGGTGCTGCGTGCCGACAGCATGCCGGGAAGCCTGAGCCTGGACGACTTCTGCGCCCGGCCCCACGCACTGGTGTCGTTTGCCGGCGACCTGGGCGGGTTCATGGACGAGATCCTGGAAAAGCTCGGGCGCAAGCGCCATGTGGTGTTGGCGGTCCCGCAGTTCAACGGCCTGGGCAGCTTGCTGTCGGGCACCGATATCCTCGCTACCGTGCCCGACTACACCGCCGAGGCGCTGACCGCAGCGGGCGGACTGCGCGCAGAAGATCCGCCGCTTGAGGTGCAGAGCTTCGAGTTGCACATGGCATGGCGGGGGTCGCAGGACAACGACCCAGGGGAACGGTGGTTGCGGTCGAGGATTCAGATGTTCTTCGGGGATCCGGAGAGCCTGTAAAAAATAGCTAGCTCGGTCGGAAAGGCCATTTGCATACTCATTGCCGCCCGTGATGCCAACTCAATACACGGAAACTTGGCAGAATCTGACCTTGCGGGCTGCCCCCTGAATCTGTTCGTGAATGTGCGCTGCGACGTCCAAGAGAAAAACCTTGTGCCCGCCGAGCAACGCCTGGAAGAACGCCTCAAGCGCGTCGCGTAGTATGCCCACGCCGGCGCTGACAGATTGTTCGCCGCCAGAGTGATCGAGCATCATGAAATCGCGCGGCGTGCCGGGAACCGAGTTTGCCGGTCAACCTGTTTTGCGCACAGGCCTCGCCGCTCCCGACGAGCTGCAACGCCTTGGCGTCAGGAGTCTGGGGCTGGCTCAAGTGCAGTGCTAGCACCAGCAGCCGTGCAGTAACATACCGTCCTCAACCGAAGAGTGACGTCGGGTCAGTACGAGTCAAGGTCCAAGGTCATCATCTATGCATGGGTCAACACGGAAATACCCTCATGCTGGGATTTATCAGGGATCACCATTCGCGATCGCTCGCATATCCAGTGCAGTTGGGCGCAATAATGGCGGGAAAATGTCCAATTTTCTCTGCCTGAAACTGCCGTTCCAGGGGCAAGTCAAACGGCCCTAGAGCCCTGTCCAAATGTTCTTCGGCAGCGCTGACAACCTTTAGCGACTGAGCGCTATACGAAAAGAGCCTAAAATATGGCCGGATACCATTAATTGATAAGGAAAGCACCATGGCCCTACCTGATACCCTCCGTCTAGCTGTACTCATTGACGCTGACAACGCTAGCTCTTCGGTCGTGATGGAACGCTTAGAAGACGTTTCCTTTGCAGCATCAGTATTTGAAATCGGCAGCTCAAAGAAGGCTGGGTAGACCATCAGTTGGGGAGTGTACAAACGCTGCGGCATCATCAGTAACAGTGTCGAGACCTAAACTATTTTCAAGTGTCAGGCGTAGATTATTCACGAACGCTGTTGGCGCAAACTGCATCAACCCAACAAAGTTTTGGACACTTTGCTTTCGGTCGCCATGGAGTGATGCCAAATCGATTGCAACTTCCATAATCCCAATGCGAGGGAAATCAAGCGACATTCAGGTGTTGCTCCGCGTCTGCCAGTTGCTGTTTACGCGCGCTGTACGCACGGTGATCGCGCGCCAACCAGCAATACACCGTGGGCAGTACAAACAAGGTGAACACGGTACCGACCAACATGCCGCAGACTATAACGACACCCAGGCCGAAGCGGCTGTTGGCACCGGCACCACTGGCAAACAGTAGCGGCGCGACGCCCAAGGTCATCGCCGCCGTGGTCATCAGCACCGGACGCAGTCGAATCTGTGCGGCACGCATGATCGCCGCGGCCCGATCAAGGTTCTCACGCACCTGGATTTCGTTGGCAAACTCCACCATCAAGATGCCGTGCTTGCTGATCAGGCCGATCAAGGTGACCAGTCCGATCTGCGTATAGATGTTAAGCGTGGCCCAGCCCAGCACCAACGGCAGCAGCGCACCGCAGATGGACAACGGCACAGTGACCAGAATGATCAACGGATCGACCAGGCTTTCGTACTGAGCGGCGAGTACCAGGTAGATCACCACCATCGCGGCGAGAAACGCCAACACCAGCGCATTGCCCTCCTGTGCATACTGACGCGACTCCGATAGCCAGTCGTGGCTGAATCCCGCTGGCAACTGCTCGGCGAGCGCTTGCAGAAATGCCACCGCCTGCCCCTGCGATACACCGGGGGCGGGGATAGCCTGCAGGGTGCTGGCGTTCTGTTGGTCGAACTGCAACAGCCGGTTGGGCGCTACGGCCATGTTCAGGCTGACTACGGTAGACAGCGGGACCAACTCGCCGCTATCGGTGCGCACATACTGCCGGGCCAGTGCCTCCGGCGTCAGGCGCTGATCGCGCGTGCTTTGGGGGATCACATCATAGGAACGTCCATACAAGGCAAAGCGGTTGATGTACTGCTCCCCTACCAGTACCGCCAGGGCATCACCTATGTCCTGCATGCCAATGCCCAGGCTCGCGGCCTTGGCGCGGTCGACAGTGACGTTGAGCACCGGGTTGTTGTAGTCGAGGTCACTGTCTACGACGGCAAACAGTCCGCTGCTGCGGGCGTGCTGCTTGAGGGTTTCCATGGTCTGGTAGAGCACCGGGTAGTCCTGTGCGCTGCGCAGCACCATCTGCACCGGCAAACCGCCACTGGACCCCGGCAACGACGCCACCTGAAAGGCAAAGATGCTGCTGCCCTCGACATCGACCAAGGCTTGCTGCAACTGGGCCTGGACCTGATCGGCCGACCGTTCGCGCGCCTGCCACAGGCTCAGGTTGATCCCGCCGAAACTGGCCGCTGGCCCATCGGTACCATTGATGATCCAGGTATCGGTGGTTTCCGGAAGGCTCTTCATGACCTGATCGAGCTTGCTTGCAAAACGCTCGACGTAGTCGAGGTTGGCGTACTGAGGTGACTTGATCGCCGTCAGTACCGCCGCCTGATCCTCTGGCGGCGCCAGCTCGCGTTGCGGCAGCAGGTACAACCACGGCAAGCTCAGGCAGACCAGCAGCACGACCGCACCACTGATCCAGCGCCGTGACAACGAGCGGGCCAGCCCCCGCCCATAAGCAGCGGCCAGGGCTGCGAACAGCCTCGTTGCCAACTGGCCCAAGCGCCCCTCCTGCTGCCCGGCCTGTAACAGCAGCGAACTCATCACCGGCGACAGGGTCAGCGCGACTACGCCGGAAACGATTACCGCCCCCGCCAAGGTAAGGGCAAACTCGCGGAACAGCGTGCCCGTCAGTCCACCGATCAAACCGATGGGGGCATACACAGCCGCCAGCGTCAGCGTCATGGCGATCACCGGCCCGGCGATCTCGCGGGCACCTACCAGCGCGGCAGCCACCGGCGACAGTCCCGCTTCAATGTGACGGTGCACGTTCTCCACTACCACAATCGCATCGTCCACCACCAAGCCGATGGCCAGCACCATCGCCAATAACGTCAGCAGGTTGATACTGAAGCCAAAGAGCAGCATCAGGCCGGTTGCGCCGAGAATCGACAGCGGAATCGCCAGCACCGGAATCGCCACGCTACGCAGGGATCCCAGGCACAGCCAGATCACCAGAACCACGATCAGCACCGCCTCCAGCAACGTCGTCATCACTTCGTCGATCGAGGCCTCGATAAAGCGCGCAGTCTCATAGGCCAAGGCAACCTTCACCCCGGGTGGCAGGGTTTGCTGGATCTGCGGCAGCAACGTGCGGATTCCGTCGACAATCACCAGCGGGTTGCCAGCAGGTGTGGGATACAGCCCCAGGTGAACCGCCGGCTCACCGTTCATCGAAGCGCTGGTGTGGGTGGCCGAGGCACCTAGCTCGACGGTGCCGACATCGCGCAGACGCACGAGCGCAGTCCCGTCGTTGCGAATGATCATGTCGCGGAAGGTCTCGACGCTGGTCAAGTCGGTATCGATGCTTATGTCGGCGAGCACGAACTGGCCGCGCACCTGGCCTGGCGTAGCCTGATAGTTGTTGTGGCGAACCGCTTGCGCGACATCAGCGGCGGTAACACCCCGCCCGGCCATTCGCTCGCTGTCCAGCCACAAGCGCATCGCCAGGTTCTGGCCACCAAATCGCTGTACTTTGGCGACGCCCTCAATGCCCGCCAACTGCGGCTCCACCACGCGCGACAGGTAGTCGCTCAGTTCGGGAATAGACAACGTCTCACTGGCAAATCCGACATAGGCAACAGCGGTGGAGTCGCCTGCAGACAGTTCGACCACAGGATCGTAGGCATCGTCGGGCAGGCGATAGCGCACCTGATTGACCTTGGCCATGGTCTCGGTCAGTGCCTGGGTCGAATCACGGTTCAGGGTCATGCGCAGGGTCACAAGGCTGCGCCCTTGTACCGACGATGACGACAGGTAGTCGATGCCTTCGACCGAAGAAACCGCCTGGGTGATCGGCTGGGTCACAAAGCCCTGCATCAATTCGGCAGAGGCGCCGGGGTACTCGGTGCTGATCGTGATGGTAGAGCTTTCCAGCAACGGGTATTGACGCACCGGCAGCTTGCCCAGGGCGAACAACCCCATGAGGACAATCAAGCTGCTGACCACCAAGGCGAGCACAGGACGACGAACAAAGATGTCAGTGACCTTCACGAGGCGCGCCCCCCGGCCACAGCCTGCAAGCTGTCCTTATCTACCGCTTCGACTGGCATACCATCGCTCAGTTTGAGCTGGCCCGAGACGACGACCTGATCGCCAGCTTTCAACCCCGAGGTGATTTCCACTTGGCCCTTCCAGCGCTCTCCCGTGGTGACCTGGATGCGGCTGACCGTCAGGCTGTGATTATTGCCTTGGGTAGCCAGGAATACGGTTTGTCCGTAGGCGGTATAGGTAACAGCGGTTTCCGGCACAGCCATGACCCTCGTCGGCACCGCTGCGGCAAGACGCACACTGGTGTACATACCGGCCTGCAGCTGGCCGTCCGGATTGGCAAGCGATGCTTGAACCTCGACCGAACGCGACTTGCCGATCATTGGGTCGATGGCATTGACCTGAGCAGACAGCGCGCGCTGGGGTAACGCGTCGACACTCAATGCAACGGCCTGCCCGACGCGAAGATCAGCGGCGGCTTTCTCATGCAGCGTGAAATTCACGTGCAGGTGCCTGGCGTCCACCAGGCTGACGACCGCCTCGCCTGCCTGCACATACTGGCCTTGATGCACGCGGCGAATACCGACCTTCCCTGCAAAGGGTGCGCGGATGGCCTTTTGCGCAATCAACGCGTCGATCTTCTGCAGCTCTCCCCTGGCCATACCAAGGGCCGCCGTGGCGTTGTCGAGCACCTCCTGGGAAACGGCATTTTTCGCCCGCAACTTATGCGAGCGTTGAAACAATGTCCGAGCATTCACCAGCGCAGCCTGCAAGCGCAAGCGCTCGGCTTGCTCCGGCGCGTCGTTGAGCTGTACCAGCAGTTGCCCTGCCTTGACCACTTGTCCGGACTTGAAGGCGATTTGAGTAATGCGCCCCGGTGTTTCTGCCGCTACTTGCACCTGATGGGCCGCCTCCAGCTCTCCTGCGGCAAAAGCCTCGCGAGGAGCCTCCGTGTGCATGACTGTGGCCAGCGCCACTTTGGTCAACGGCCACGCCGTTGCCTGGGTTGAAGCGTCCTTCGCTGGCTGCGCAATGACGATGGCCATTGCGCCTAGCACCGCGACGCCCACACCCACGCCCCACAACATCCGTTTGCCCATGCTTGACTCCATTCGACTGTGGTGTGCTCACCGCACGGCGGGTTGCGCACTGGCGGCGGAAAACTGTTGCAGGAAAGTCCGGGCGAGACTATAAGACCTCAACTTAACTTGAGGTCAACACGCATGGCAGTTGAAAAAAAACTTGATGGCCTGCGCTCGCTCTCGGTCGGCGAAGTAGCCAGGCGCAGCGGCGTTGCGGTCTCTACCCTGCACTTCTACGAATCGAAAGGCCTGATCGCGAGCACACGCAGTGCCGGTAATCAACGGCGTTATCCCGCCCTGGTACTGCGCAGCATCGCTATCATCAAAGTGGCGCAGCGCACCGGCATCCCGCTCGAGGAAATCAAGAGCGCGCTGGGCCGCTACCCCCCGAACAGTAAACTGAGCGCCGCACAATGGCGCGAAATGTCGTCGGCCTGGCGAGATAGCCTCAACGCCAGAATCAGGACACTGGAGGCCTTGCGCGACAGTCTCGACGACTGCATTGGCTGCGGCTGCCTGTCGCTGGAGGATTGCCCGCTGCGCAACCCTGGCGACGCCTTGGGCAAGGAGGGATCGGGACCGAGGATTCTCGAGGGCCCCGGTATTAACTGATGCTGCCTGTAGTGGCCTGGTATACAAGCATCAATGCGAACGCCATCAGCAGAAACGCCGAGGCATAGTCGATGCCTCTCAGCCACGTAGGCGGCAGCCGCCTTACCACGAGTGAACACGTGCCGGCGAGCGTCGCCCACCACAGCGAAGAACCAAGAAACACGCCGACGACGAGCCAAAGCCCCGACGCGCTGTCTGATTGGCCGACACCCAGTCCGGCAAAGAGCGTTACAAAGCCCAGGACCGTCATCGGGTTGGACAAGGTAAGCAGACAGGTTGTCGAATACATACCCCAGACATTTCGCGCACTGGATGGCGCAGCGCTCAGGTCGGCTTTTTTCTGGACCGTTTTCCATGCCAGATAAGCAAAAAAAATCGCCCCCAGCACTCTGAGGTAACCACTGTCGTTGACCAGACTGAGTATTCCGGCGAGTCCAAACAGCGCCGCGACTGCATAAAGAGCGTCTGCGGTCGCCGCCCCCATGCCGGTGAAAAATCCAGCCCTGAATCCACCTTTCAACGTGTTCTGGATACTGAGCAAGCCGATCGGGCCGACCGGAGCGGCGATGGCTAAACCGAGCAACATTCCTTTGAGTAACATGGCGGCGCTCTCGATGGGTGGGTTAAGCTAGTTTCAATGGCTTGCCACCGTGCGATCCATGTCGATTTGACGTTTTTACAGGCACCTTTCTTAACGATTCACTCTTTCTTTTGAAGCCCCCCATGAGCGAACGACCTTTGGACCGCATGGACAAGCGCCTGTTGGCCGAGTTGCAGGTAGATGCCCGGATGAGTTTTGCCGAGTTGGGTCGCCGTGTTGGCTTATCGACACCCGCTACCGCCGAACGCGTGCGCAAACTGGAAGAGCGCGGCGTGTTGCGCGGCTATCGAGCTGAAATCGACAGCCACGCCATTGGATATCCGGTTACCGCGTTCATCCGCCTGTATGTTCCGGCACAAAGCTATGCCAAGGTGCTGTCGGTGCTGGAAGAAATGCCCGAGGTACGCGAAGCTCATCATGTAACCGGGGATGCGTCATTTGTACTCAAGGTTGTCGCGCAATCATTGATTGCGCTGGAAACCATGATTGCGTCATTTGATGCGTTTGGCAGGACTGAAACCTCAGTGGTGCTTTCGACGCGGCTGGCCATTCATGGGTTGCCCGTAGCACTGTAACAGGCTGAGGCAAACCGCCACGCCGCGCCTAGCGGGCCGTGTGCATGGCTTGTTGGTCCGCATGATAGGACGAACGCACCAGCGGCCCAGACGCCACATTCCTGAACCCCATCGCCAAGGCTTGCTCAGCCAACCAGGCAAAGGTGTCCGGGTGCACGAAGCGCTGCACCGGCAGGTGGCTGCGTGACGGCTGCAAATACTGCCCCAGTGTCAGCATGTCGACCTGATGTTCACGCATGCGCAACATCACCTCGATCACTTCGTCATCGCTCTCGCCCAGGCCGAGCATCAGCCCGGACTTGGTCGGCACCGCCGGAACACGTTGCTTGAAGTTCTCCAGCAGGTCCAGCGACCACGCGAAGTCAGACCCCGGCCGCGCCGCCCTGTACAGGCGCGGTACGGTTTCCAGGTTGTGGTTGAACACATCCGGCGGTTCTTGCTCGGTGATCGCCAGGGCCACGTCCATGCGCCCCCGATAGTCAGGCACCAGGGTTTCCAGGCGAATACCCGGCGACCGTGCGCGGATCTCGCGCAGGCAATCGACGAAGTGCCGCGCACCACCGTCGCGCAAGTCGTCGCGGTCCACCGAGGTGATGACTACGTATTTCAGGCCCAGCTCGGCAATGGCAATGGCCAGGTTCCTGGGCTCGTTGACGTCCAATGGCTTGGGGCGGCCGTGGCCGACATCGCAGAACGGGCAACGTCGGGTGCAGATGTCGCCCATGATCATGAAAGTCGCCGTACCACCAGAGAAGCACTCGCCCAGGTTTGGACACGATGCTTCCTCGCAGACGCTGTGCAGTTTGTGCTTGCGCAGCAGCGCCTTGACGCGCGCCACCTCCGGTGAGGTTGCGATCTCCACGCGAATCCACTCGGGCTTGCGCGGCACGTCGTCGGTGGGCAGGATCTTCACCGGGATACGCGCCACTTTCTCCGCACCGCGCAGTTTTATCCCGGCCTCGAGGGGCTGTGGCCGAGGGGTGACAGACAAGGGTTCAGTCATGCTCATGCTCCGGCAGTCAGGTCTTCAGCCACGGTAGTAACGTTGCGCTACGAACGGCGTGCGGGCCACGACCATCGGCACCAGTTTGCCGCGCACCTGGGCAAAGACCTCGGTCTCCAGCGCCGCATACTCGCTCTGCACATAGCCCATCGCCAGTGGCCCCCCGAGACTCGGGCCGAAACCGCCACTGGTCACGCGGCCGATCACCTGTGCGTCGCCATCGACGATCAGCGCACCTTCCCGTACTGGCACCCGCTCCCTGGGCAGCAGGCCGACGCGCTTGCTCAAAACACCGTCGCGTTGCTGGGCAAAAATGCGCTCGGCACCCGGGAAACCACCGGCACGTACGCCATCCACACGCCGGGCCTTGGAAACCGCCCAGGTCAGGCTGGCCTCGACCGGCGTGGTGCAGCGTTCCATGTCATGGCCGTACAGGCACAAACCCGCCTCCAGCCGCAACGAGTCACGGGCACCCAGGCCGATAGCCTCGACCTCGGCCTCGGCAAGCAGCGAACGGGCAAGCATTTGTGCAGCCTCTACCGGCACGGAGATTTCGTAACCATCCTCACCGGTGTAGCCGGAGCGGCTGACGTAGCAGTCGACGCCGAGCAACCGCAGGTTGGCAAATTGCATGAACGTCATGGAACCGACCTGAGGCGCCAGGCGTGCCAGTACCTTGGCTGCCGCCGGCCCCTGCAGGGCGAGCAAGGCACGGTTGTCGAACAGTGACTCGACCTCGCATTGCCCTTCCAACTGCTGCTTCAAGTGGGTCAGGTCCTGGTCCTTGCAAGCGGCGTTCACCACCAGGAACAGCTCGTCGTTGCCCGGGTTGGCGACCATCAGGTCGTCGAGGATGCCGCCTTCGTCGTTGGTGAACAATGCATAGCGCTGCATACCCACCGGCAGGTCGATGATATCGACCGGCACCAACGCTTCCAGGGCCTTGGCAGCGCCTGCCCCCCGCAGGCGGATCTGGCCCATGTGCGAAACATCGAACAAGCCGGCCTGCTCGCGAGTGTGCAGGTGTTCCTTGAGCACGCCCAGCGGGTACTGGACCGGCATCGCGTAGCCTGCGAACGGCACCATGCGCGCGCCCAATTCCAGGTGCAGGTCGTGCAACGGGGTATGTTGTAGTTGTTCTGTGGACATGGATGACTCCTAGCACTCGATAATATTGACCGCCAGCCCGCCGCGGGCGGTCTCTTTGTATTTGCTTTTCATGTCGGCGCCGGTCTGGCGCATGGTGCGGATCACCTTGTCGAGCGAGACAAAGTGCTGGCCGTCCCCGCGCAGGGCCATGCGTGCGGCATTGATGGCCTTGACCGAGCCCATGGCATTGCGCTCGATGCACGGCACCTGGACTAGCCCGCCAATCGGGTCGCAAGTCAGCCCGAGGTTGTGCTCCATACCGATTTCAGCGGCGTTCTCCACTTGCTGCACGGTTCCGCCAAGCACTTCGCACAACGCGCCGGCCGCCATCGAACAGGCCACGCCGACCTCGCCTTGACAGCCAACCTCGGCACCGGATATCGAGGCGTTTTCCTTGTACAGAATACCGATCGCGGCGGCAGTCAGCAGAAAGCGCACCACCCCGTCCTCGTTGGCTCCCGGCACGAAACGCGTGTAGTAATGCAGCACCGCCGGGATGATGCCTGCCGCCCCGTTGGTGGGTGCGGTGACCACCCGCCCGCCACTCGCGTTTTCCTCGTTGACCGCCAGGGCATAGAGGTTGACCCAGTCGAGCACCGAGAGGCTGTCGCGCAGGCCGGCTTCAGGGCTGGCACTCAACTGGCGGTGCAGTGCCGCCGCACGGCGCTTGACCTTGAGCCCGCCAGGCATGGTGCCCTCGGTGCGGCAACCGGCCTTGACGCAGTCCTGCATCACCTGCCAGATGTGCAGCAAACCCTGGCGCGTCTGCTCCGGGGTGCGCCAGGCCGTCTCGTTCTCGGCCATCAACTGGCTGATCGAGAGCCCGTGCTGGGCGCACTGTGCCAAAAGCTCGCGCCCGCTCAGAAAGGGAAAGCGCAACGGCGTGCGGTCCTCGACGATGCGATCTACCCCTGCCGCCGCCTCGTCCACCACAAAGCCGCCGCCTACCGAGTAATACTCGCGACTGCACAGCTGCAGCCCGGCCGCATCGAAGGCACGCAAGACCATGCCATTGGGGTGATAGGGCAAGGGCTTGCGGATCATCGCCAGGTGCTCTTTTTCAACGAACCGTATGCGCCGCTCACCCAGCAGTGACAACATCCCGCTCTCGCGGATCATCCGCAAGCGATCGGCCACCGTTTCGGTCTCGACCGTATCCGGGTACTCACCCTCGAGCCCCAGCAACACCGCCTTGTCACTCCCGTGACCTTTGCCAGTGGCGCCAAGCGAGCCATACAGCTCGGCGCGAACGCCGTGAACCTGGGCCAGCAACCCCTGGTCCCTGAGCCCTTCGACAAAGCGCGCCGCTGCGCGCATCGGGCCGACCGTGTGGGAGCTGGACGGGCCGATGCCCACCTTGAACAGATCAAAAACACTCAGCGACATACGAGCCTCCGCCAGCAGACCCGGGAATCAGGCCGAATACACAGGGAACAACTTGCACAGCTCGGCGACTTGCCGGGCGACCTGGGCCTCGACGTCGGCATCGCCGAGGTGGTCGAGAATGTCGCAGATCCATGTCGCCAGGGCGCGGCACTCCGGCACCTGGAAGCCACGGGTCGTCACCGCTGGGGTACCGATGCGCAGGCCCGACGTCACGAACGGCGACTGTGGGTCGTTGGGGACGGCGTTCTTGTTGACGGTGATGTGCGCACGGCCAAGCGCGGCATCGGCATCCTTGCCGGTAATGCCCTGGCGGATCAGGCTGACCAGGAACAAGTGGTTGTCGGTCCCCCCGGAGACCACGTCATAGCCACGCTGACGGAAAATTTCCGCCATGGCCTGGGCGTTGTTGATGACCTGAAACTGGTATTCCTTGAAGCCGGGATCCAGTGCCTCCTTGAAGCAAACGGCCTTGGCGGCGATCACATGCATCAGCGGCCCACCCTGGCCCCCCGGGAACACCGCTGAGTTGAGCTTCTTCTCCAGTTCAGGGTCGGCCTTGGCCAAAATCAGGCCACCTCGCGGCCCGCGCAGGGTCTTGTGGGTGGTGGTGGTGACGACATCGGCGTAGGGCAGTGGATTGGGGTACAAGCCCGCCGCGACCAGGCCGGCAACGTGGGCCATGTCGACGAACAGGTAGGCACCGACCTTGTCGGCAATCTGGCGAAAGCGTGGAAAATCCAGGGTCTTTGAATAGGCGGAGAAGCCCGCCACGATCATCTTCGGCTTATGCTCGACGGCCAGGCGTTCAACCTCGTCGTAATCGATCAGGCCGTTGGCATCGATACCGTATTGCACCGCGTTGTACAGCTTGCCGGAGGCGCTGACCTTGGCCCCGTGAGTGAGATGCCCGCCATGGGCCAGGCTCATGCCCAGCAGGGTGTCGCCGGCCTGCAGCAAGGCCAGATAGACCGCCGCGTTGGCCTGGGACCCTGAATGGGGCTGGACGTTGGCATAGCCTGCGCCGAACAGCGCCTTGGCACGATCAATGGCCAGCTGTTCAACCACATCGACGTGCTCGCAGCCGCCATAGTAGCGCTTGCCCGGGTAACCTTCGGCGTACTTGTTGGTCAGCTCGGTGCCCTGGGCCTGCATCACTGGCGGGCTGGTGTAGTTTTCCGAAGCGATCAGCTCGATATGGTCCTCCTGGCGTTGTGCCTCGCGGCGGATGGCGCTGGACAGCTCAGGGTCGAAATCGGAGAGGGACAGGCTTTTATGAAACATGTTTTCAGTTCCTTCTTGTTCGGAGGTCAGACAAGGCCCGGACCGCGTCCGGGCCTGTGCGATCAAGCGTCTTGATACATCGACATCGGTGGGCAGGCGCACGCCAGGTTGCGGTCGCCGTAGACGTTGTCCACGCGCCCCACGGGGGGCCAGTACTTGCCCTCGCGCAACGCTGCCTGCGGGTACACCGCCAGCTCCCGGCCATAACGGTGAGGCCATTCGCCGACCAGCTCGCTGGCGGTATGCGGGGCGTTTTTCAGCGGATTGTCGAGCCTGTCCAGGGTGCCGTTTTCCACCGCGCGAATTTCCTCGCGAATGCAGATCATGGCGTCGCAGAAGCGGTCCAGTTCCTCCTTCGACTCGCTCTCGGTCGGCTCGACCATCAAGGTGCCGGCCACCGGGAAAGACATGGTCGGGGCATGGAAGCCAAAATCGATCAGGCGCTTGGCCACGTCCTCGACGCTGATGCCGCTGCTCTCCTTGAGCGGGCGCAGGTCGAGAATGCATTCGTGGGCAACCAGGCCGTTCTCGCCGGTGTAGAGCACCGGGTAGTGCTCCTCCAGGCGCCGGGCGATGTAGTTGGCGCTCAGGATTGCCAGCTGCGACGCGCGCTTGAGCCCTTCCCCGCCCATCATGCGGATGTACATCCAGGTGATCGGCAGGATGCTGGCGCTGCCGTACGGTGCGGCACTGACCGCGCCGTGCTGGCTCTCCATATGCGCGTGCCCCGGCAGGAACGGCGCCAGGTGCGCCTTGACGCCGATCGGGCCAACGCCTGGGCCGCCACCACCGTGGGGAATGCAGAAGGTCTTGTGCAGGTTCAGGTGTGACACGTCGCCCCCAAACTTGCCCGGTGCGCAGAGACCGACCATGGCGTTCATGTTGGCGCCGTCCAGGTACACCTGGCCGCCCTGTTCATGAATGATGTCGCAGATGCGGGTGATACCGTCTTCAAATACGCCGTGGGTCGAGGGATAGGTAATCATCAAGGCCGCCAGCCGAGTGCAGTGCTGCTCGGCCTTGCTTTGCAGGTCTGCCACATCGACGTTGCCGCGCTCATCGCAGTTGACCACCACCACGCGCATGCCCGCCATCTGCGCCGTGGCCGGGTTGGTGCCATGAGCCGATGATGGAATCAGGCAGACATCACGCTGTGCCTCGCCACGACTGGCATGGTAGGCGCGGATCGCCAGGAGGCCCGCGTACTCGCCTTGAGAACCGGCATTGGGCTGCAGGGACATGGCGTCATAACCGGTGGCCGCGCAGAGCATGGCCTCCAGTTCATCGGTCAGTTGGCGATAACCCAGCGACTGCTCGGCCGGGGCGAACGGGTGCAAGGCGCCAAATTCGGGCCAGGTGATCGGGATCATTTCACTGGCGGCGTTGAGCTTCATGGTGCATGAGCCCAGGGCGATCATGCTGCGGTCCAGGGCCAGGTCCTTGTCGGCCAGGCGGCGCAGGTAACGCATCAACTCGGTTTCCGAATGGTAGCGGTTGAACACCTGGTGCTGGAGGAACGGCGTGTCGCGCAGCAGGTGCAATGGCAGGCAATCCCCCGTGTCGGCAGCCAAGTCGGTAAAGTCCGGAAGTGCCAGGCCGGGCATGCTGAAGGCTTGCCACAAGGCCTCGACGGCGCCCTGCTCGCAGGTTTCATCCAGCGACAGGCCAACCCGTTGCGTATCGATCAGCCGCAGGTTCAGCCGTGCGGCATGGGTGGCTGAGAGTACTTCGGCCACAGGGCGTGCGGTGGTCACGCTGACGGTATCGAAGAAGTGCTGCTGTTCGACCCGGTGCCCGAGTTGCTGCAACCCCCGCACCAGAATCGCCGTCAGCCGATGTACACGCCGGGCGATCTGCACCAGGCCTTGCGGGCCGTGATAGACCGCGTACATGCTGGCGATGTTGGCCAGCAGCACCTGCGCGGTGCAGATGTTGCTGGTGGCCTTCTCACGGCGAATGTGTTGCTCGCGGGTTTGCATGGCCAGGCGCAAGGCCGGCTTGCCGAAGCGGTCGATGGACACCCCGACCAGGCGCCCGGGCATGTCACGCTTGAAGCTGTCACGCGTGGCGAAGAACGCCGCGTGCGGGCCGCCAAAGCCAAGCGGAACGCCAAAACGCTGGGCACTGCCCACGACCACGTCGGCACCGAACTCACCCGGTGGCGTCAGCAGGGTCAAGGCCAGCAGGTCAGCGGCCACCGCCACCAACGCGCCGCTTGCATGGGCGCGCTGCACCAACGCACGATGGTCGTCGATAGCCCCGGTACTGGCCGGATACTGCAGCAATAGGCCGAAATAGCCGTCCAGGTGCTGGTTCGCCAGTGTCGAGGCATCGCCAATGACCACCTCGATGCCCAGTGGCTCGGCACGGGTGCGCAGCACATCGAGCGTTTGCGGATGACACTGATGCGAGACGAAAAATGCCGGGGCCTTGCTCTTCGCCAGTCGCTTGCAGAAGGTCATGGCTTCGGCCGCTGCGGTGGCTTCATCAAGCAATGAGGCGTTGGCAATTTCCATACCGGTCAGGTCGCTGATCAGCGTCTGGAAGTTCAACAGCGCCTCCAGTCGGCCCTGGGAAATCTCCGGCTGGTACGGTGTGTACGCGGTGTACCAGGCCGGGTTCTCCAACAGGTTGCGCAGAATCGGCGTTGGTGTGTGGCAAGGGTAATAGCCCTGGCCGATGTGATTGCGAAACAGCAGGTTCTTCGCCGCGATGGCCTTGAGTGAAGCCAGCGCCTCGGCCTCGCCCTGCCCTTTGCACAGCTCGAGCACGCTGCTGCCCTTGATGCTGTCCGGGATCACGCTGTCGATCAGGCCGTCGAGAGTGTCATGGCCGGTCAGCGCCAGCATCGCGTCGATGTCGTCCTCGCGCGGACCGATGTGACGGGCGATGAACTCGTTTTCCGTATTCAGCGGGATGGATACATGCGTCATGTCGGCCCCCTGGCTCAGACGTTGTCGGCCAGGAAACGGTCGTAGCCATCCTGGTCCATCAAGGTGTCGAGGTCGGCAAGGCTGTCCAACTGGATACGGAAGAACCAGCCGTCCTGCATGGGTGAGGCATTGACCAGTTCGGGATCATCGGCCAGGGCCTGGTTGACCGCCACCACGGTACCGGCCAGGGGCATGCTGATGTTGCTGGCGGCCTTCACCGATTCCAGCACCGCGACCTCATTGCCCTCCCCGTACTCGCCCAGGTCCGGCAACTGTACAAACACCACATCACCCAAGGCTTCCTGCGCGTAGGTGGTGATGCCAACGGTCAGTTCGCCATTCAATTCCAGGCGTAGCCATTCATGTTCGGGAGTAAAACGCAGCGTGCTCATGGATCTTCCTCTCTTGTTATCAGGGGCGCCCTGGTGCAGGACTGATTGATAGAAGAGCAAGGGCGATGCCAACTTTATATTTGTCTTATTTTTCAGTGTGTTGCACCTAATCTGCAGGCAATCTGAAACCGTGGTGCTGGAGCGAAACCATTCCGCTTGATGAACCCGGCAGCCAGCCCACACGGGGTGGGCCAATGAAGCCGCGGCGTACGCCCGACTGGAGCACAATCACTCCAGTGGAGCGTATCCAATCCAGGTCGGGCATCAGACCCGGCTGGCGATGCCGTACTTGCGCAAGCGCTGGCCGATGGCCGTGTGGGACGTCTGCAGCCGCACCGCCAGCAACCGGGTCGAGGGATAGGCCGCGTACATCGTCTCCAGCAGCGACTTCTCGAAGTCCTGCACGGCCGCTTCCAGGCTGGTGACTTGCGGGGCATCGGGCTGCAGGTTGTTCAGGGCTGTACCTGCCAGTTCCAGATCATCGCAGTCGATCACCTCCCCCTCACTGATGGCGGCTGCACGGAAAATCACGTTCTGCAACTGACGCACGTTGCCCGCCCAGCGATTGCCCAGCAGCAGTGGATGGGTAGCCAGTGCCAGTCGGCACGGCGAACGCTGTATCTGTGTGCAGGCCTGACGCAGGAAATGCTCGGCCAGCATGAGTATGTCCCGTCCGCGCTCACGCAACGGCGGCACCATCACATTGAGCACGTTGAGGCGGTAATAGAGGTCTTCCCGAAAGGTGCCTTCGACCACCATGCTTTCCAGGTGCCGGTGCGTTGCGCAGACCACCCGTACATTCACCCGCACCTCGCCGCCGCCACCGACCCGGCGAAAGCTGCCGTCACTGAGAAATCGCAGCAACTTGGCCTGCAGGTAGGGAGACATCTCACCGACTTCATCCAGGAACACAGTGCCGCCGTCGGCCAGTTCCAACAGGCCCGGCTTACCGCCACGCTGGGCGCCGGTGAAAGCGCCGGCGGCGTAGCCAAACAACTCGCTCTCGGCCAGGCTCTCCGGCAAGGCCGCGCAGTTCAAAGCCAGGAAGGACGCATCGCGACGCGCGCTCAATGCATGGCAGGCACGCGCCACCAGTTCTTTGCCCGTCCCGGTTTCGCCCTGGATCAACAACGGTGCCTCCAGACTCGCCACTTTGTGCAGGCGCGCCTTGAGTTCCTTGAGCGGTGCCGAGTCGCCCAGCAGCGCCTGCACCCCTTCGGCATGATCGTGCAACAGCGAAGCCAGGCGCTCACCAATGCGGCTTGGCGGATACAGCGTCAGCAGGCCACCCACCAAGGCATCCGCCCCGCCACTGATGGGCGTGGCTTCGAGCAACAGCGCCTGGCCCTGCAAACTCACCTCGCACATGGGCAGGCGAAAGCCCTTGGTAATCAGGGTCTGCGCCAGGTCGGGCTCGGCGAATAGCCTGGACAGCGGCTCTCCAGCCGGCTCGCGGCCCACCAGGCTGACCAGCGTGGGATTGGCCAACAGCACGTGGCCACAAGGGTCCACCGCCAGTACCGGATCACTCATCGCGGCCAACAAAGCGTCCAACTGCAGGTGCCGACGCTGACCGGGGAGAAAGTCTACGAGCTCCACTGCCTGGACTCCGATCACCCGCAGCAAGGCGTCGTTAAGCTCGTCCAGCACAACCTGTGACAACGCGGGTGCATCGATATAGACGTTGGGCGGAATCATCTCCACCGCGTCCAGGTTGAGGTTCCGCGCGCCTAGCAATGCCAGGATCTCCTGGGTGATGCCAACGCGGTCAATGAAAGTGACGTGGATGCGCATGACGACTCCCTCGTGGTGCAAAGACGACGGGGGGACAGCCCGCTTGTGCTGTCCCCCCGAGTGAATTCCTGGATACAGTGATCAATCCGCGTCGTAGGACAACTGCACGCCCTCCGTCTTTTTCTGGCGGATCGACCGGTAGGCCAGGCCGAGGATCACGAACCACACTGGCACGAACACCAATGCTTTGCGGGTGTCGTCTTCCAGCGCCAGCAAGACCAGCATGGCAACGAAGAACACCAGGCAGGCCCAGCTCATGAAGATGCCACCCGGCATCCGGTACTTCGAGGCGCGGTGCAGGTGGTCACGCTGTTTGCGGTACGCCAGGTAAGACAACAGGATCATCGACCAGACACACATGAACAGGATCGCCGACACCGTGGTGATCAGAGTGAAGGCATCGAGCATGTTCGGCACCAGGTAGATCACCAGCGCCCCGACCGACAGGCAGACACAGGAAAAAATCAGGCCATTGGAGGGCACGGCGCGGCTGGACAATGCCTTGAACTTGCCGGGCGCATCACCATCCACCGCCAGGCCGTAGAGCATGCGGCTGGTGGAAAAGACGCCACTGTTTGCCGAAGAGGCGGCAGAGGTAAGCACCACGAAGTTGATGATCCCGGCAGCCGCCGGCAGCCCAGCCAGCACGAACAACTCGACGAAGGGGCTCTTGTTGGCAACGACATCACGCCACGGCGTAACCGCCATGATTGCGATCAGCGCAAATACATAGAAAACGATGATGCGTAGCGGAATCGAGTTGATCGCCCGGGGCAGATTGCGCTCGGGGTTTTTGGTTTCTGCCGCCGTGGTCCCTACCAGTTCGATCCCGGCAAAGGCAAAGATCGCGATCTGGAAACCGGCGAAGAAGCCCATGGCGCCATGGGGAAACATGCCCCCGTCATTCCACAGGTTGGCCAGCGACGCGACGTTGCCAGTCGGCGACTGATAGGCCGCGACCACCATGTAAAGGCCGGTGCAGACCAAGGCACAGATGGCCACGATCTTGATCATGGCAAACCAGAATTCCAGTTCACCGAACATCTTCACCGTCAGCAGGTTGAGCGAAAGCAACAGGCCAACACAACTCAGTGCCGGCAACCATTGCGGGATATCCGGGAACCAGAACTGTGAATAGGCAGAGATCGCGATTACATCGGCAATACCGGTCACTATCCAGCAGAACCAATAGGTCCAGCCGGTGAAAAATCCTGCCCAGGGTCCGAGGAGATCAGCGGAGAAGTCGATGAACGACTTGTAGTTGAGATTGGACAACAGCAACTCGCCCATTGCCCGCATGACAAAGAACAACATGAAGCCGATGACCATGTAGACAAAGATGATCGAGGGCCCAGCCAGGCTGATGGTCTTGCCAGAGCCCATGAACAGGCCGGTACCGATGGCACCGCCGATGGCGATCAGTTGGATATGCCGGTTGGAGAGATTTCGTTGGAGTGCGTGCGCTTCGCTGTCAGGCGGACCCGGTAGTGTTTTTTTCATTAGGCTTTACCTTGCTAGTTTAATTGTTTTTATAACGTCACAAGTTCAAACACCTCAGTCCGTGCGGCTGAGTCCTCATGAAAGAGCAAGGTCTATGCCAAGCGAAAATGCGTGGTTTTATTCGGGGTTGCAGTGATCGGGTGTAATGAAGTCACTCCATGAAAAGTGGATATTCAGGCATCCCAGCGGAGCTGAAGCGTCATAAACCCTGCGCTCGGGGTCACTGTAGCGGTTTCGTTCCAATGGAACGCATTCAGTCCGCCTTGGTTGGGCAGGTGTTGGCTGAGCACGACCGCTGCGCGGCCGATCGCAGGCTATCGCCAGCGACTACGGGGCTTGTAGCCGCTGGCGATAGCGATCAGGCGCGCACCTTGCGCTTGGGCGCACGACTGCGCTGCTCTTTCTCCCACCCTTCGACCAGGCCTACCTGAACATTGGCCGCCGCCAGGGGCTCGCGCCCGCGCACCAGGTCTGCGGCACGTTCGGCGAGCATGATCGTCGGTGCATTGAGGTTGCCATTCGGCTCGCTGGGGAACACCGAAGAATCGATCACCCGCAGCCCCTGCAGGCCACGTACGCGCAGTGAGGAATCGACTACGGCCATGTCATCCTCGCCCATGCGGCAGGAGCCGCAGGGGTGCATGGTGCTTTCCATGTTGGCACGCACGAACGCGTCGATCTGTTCATCGGTCTGTACCTGCGGCCCCGGCGCCAGCTCCTCGCCGCGGAACCGGTCCATGGCCGGCTGGGCGATGATTTCCCGCGTCAGGCGCACGCAGCGGCGGAAGCCCTCGCGATCCTCTTCACTTTCCAGGTAGTTGAAGCGGATTTCCGGGTGCTGATAAGGGTCCGCCGACAGCGCCCGTACATGGCCACGGCTCTTGGGCTTGTTGGGCCCGGTCAGCACCATGAATCCATGCCCCTTGAATGGTTTGTCACCGTCGTAGCGCATGGCTGCCGGCAGGAAGTGAAACTGGATGTCCGGCCAACGCAGCCCCTTGGACGAGCGAATGAACCCACCCGCCTCGAAGTGGTTGCTGGCACCCAGGCCGTCTTTGAACAGCAGCCAGCGCAGACCGATCAGCGCCTTGCCCAGCAGGTTCATCTTGCCGTTGAGCGTCACCGGCTCCTTGCAAGCGTACTGGATGTAGATTTCCGAATGGTCCTGAAGGTTCTCGCCAACCCCGGGCAGGTGGTGGCGTACCTCGATTCCGGCTTTTTCAAGCACCGCTTGCGGACCGATGCCAGAGCGCTGCAACAGATGCGGCGAACCGATCGGCCCGGACGATACCAGCACCTCGCGGTTGCAATAGACCTTGTGGGTCACGCCACCTTCGTCGTACTCCACGCCCACCGCACGCTTGCCGTCGAGGAGAATGCGCCGGGTCATCGCATGGGTGACAACGGTCAGGTTGGGGCGGGACATGGCCGGGCGCAGGTAGGCGTTGGCGGTGGACCAGCGCACACCGTCCTTCACCGTCATATGCATGGCCCCAAAGCCTTCCTGCATGTAGCCATTGCAATCGTCGGTCTTGATATAGCCCGCCTCGGCACCGGCTTCCACCCAGGCGCCGTACAACGGGTTCTGCATGTTGTTGCCGTTGTTGGTGGCCAGCGGCCCCGCGCCGCCGCGATAGTCATCACCACCGAACTTGTAGGTCTCGGCACGCTTGAAATAGGGCAGGCAATTGCGATAGCCCCAGTTTTTCGCGCCCAGGCTCTCCCATTCGTCGAAATCACAGGCGTGGCCACGGATGTAGACCAGGCCGTTGATCGAGGAGGATCCACCGAGCACCTTGCCTCGTGGGCAGTGCAGGCGCCGACCGTCCAGGTGCTGTTCGGCGACGGTCTCGTAGCGCCAGTTGTACTTCTTGGTATTCATCGGTAATGAAAAGGCGCTGGGCATCTGGATCAGCACACTGCGGTCGCTGCCGCCAAATTCCAGGACCAGCACCGAAGTACCGGCGTCCTCGGTCAGGCGGTTGGCCAGAACGCAGCCGGCAGAGCCTGCACCGATGATGATGTAGTCATAATGCTTGTTCATGGTTTTAGTCCTTTGCGCCGAAGCCTGGGGCCTCGATGTTGCGTTCATTGCCCTTGGGATAACCGCCCCAGCCCAGTCGCGTTGCCAGCAGCCGGGTCAGGCCGTAGTGAACCAGCCCCGCCAGCAGGCAGGACGGCAGCGATGCCGTAGCGAAGGTGAAGAAGTTGGTGTAGGCCAGCGTCTGCGGGTTGAACACCACCACGTAGATTGCGAATCCCGCCACCAGCGCCAGCAATGCGATAGGGTTGAACCCCCCGCAGAAACGCACGGGTGATGCGCCTTGCGCGGCATAGACATGGCGCAGGTTCACGCGCTGGTGACGCAGGAAGAAGTAATCGGCAATGCCGATCCCCGCCAGCGCACTGTTCAGCGCAGAGGTCCATACCAGAAAGATGAAGAAGCCGTCGTAGATGCCCGGAAAGCACAGCACGATGATGACCGGAATCACGCAGAACAACCCGATCAGTGCCCCCCAGCGCACGCTGCGCAAGCGCTCCCCTGCCAGTTGTCGCAGGCCGATGACCGCCGTGTAGAGGATATTGACCATACCGGTCAAGTTGGCCAGCGCCAGGAAGCCCAGCGCCACCACGCCGAACCCCACGCCACCGGCCAGGCGCATCCAGGTGGTAGGGTCGCTGCTGCCCAGGGTGGAGGCGGCGAACAGGCTGACGGTTTCGCCCAGTGCAGCGGCGCCGAAGATGCCCACCAGGTTGGGCCAGAACGCAGTACGCTGGTTACTGCACAACCGCGACAGGTTGCCGATGTACGGCCACCAGGAGAACCCGGCTGCGATATTGATTTCCACGGCGATCATGAAGTTGATGCGCTGATCGGCAAAGGGCGGCTGCAATGGCGGCATGGCCAGCAGTTCGGCGAAGCTGAAGCGTTGGGAAATGAAGTACATCAGCGCCAGCATGATCAGGATCAGGCTGGGCGCGATCACTGCGCTCAACCGACGGATCATGTCCGGCCCGCGCATGGCGACCAGCGCCGCAAGGACGATGGCCAGCAAGGCGCCCGCCGTCACCAGCCAGCCGTCGCCGTCAGGCTGGTTGTGCTGCACCAGGGTCTCCAGGTTATCCAGTGCCCGCCCGCACATCAGCCCCAGCACCGCCAGCCAGCCCATGGTCAGCACGACCACAGCCAGTATGTAGACCAGGCGGCTGCCGTTGAGGCCGAACATGCTGCGCAAGTAAGTGAACTGCTCGACACCGTACTTGCCGCACGGCAGGCAGGTGGAAGACGCTGCGAGAATCACGCCGATGATGTTACCGATGACGATCGCACTGATGCCCTGCAAAGGCCCGACAAACAGCGCTGTCGCACCGCCGATCAAAAACACCCAGGTGGCCACAGCCAACGCCGAGTTGGCATAGGCGAAGCCCCAGAAGCCCCACACCCGCTCATTGGGCAGCAACGGCGTATCGCCACGCTCGGCACCGAGGCGAAATTCCTGCTCTCTGGACGGGTTCATGGATGGCCTCCCACAAAGTAGGCACCGGCAACCATCACCAGCGTCAGCAGTGCCAGTGCGACGAAATCGCCGGCACTCAGCGCCCCGGGCCAGTCGGCCCTCCTCTCCAGTTCTTCATAGGCGCGTATGCGCCTGTCCAGGTCTTGCGCACGCTCTACATCCACTTGGCTGTTCATGGGCATCACCTCGATAGGTTCTTGTTCTTGAAATACGATGCATGTGAAAAGCCCGCGCCGCCCGCCAACCATCAGCGGCGCAGGCTTGCCCTGTTCCTCAGGGCAAGGTGATCCAGACCGCCTTGGTCTCCAGCAAGAACTCCAGTTGTTCGGCGCCCATATCCTTGCCATAGCCCGATTGTTTGTAGCCACCGAACGGCATGGAGGGGTCAAGTGTGCTGTGGGCATTGACGTATACGGTTCCGGCACGCAATTGCGGAATCAATCCGTGGACCCTGCCCAGGTCATTGGAGTAAATCGCCGCTGCCAGGCCGAACGCGGAATCGTTGGCCAGGGCCAGGGCCTGTTCCTGACTGTCGAAAGGCATGGTCACCAGCACCGGCCCGAAAATCTCTTCGCGCACGATACGCATGGCGTTGTTGCAGTCAGCAAAGATCGTCGGCTGCACGAAGAAACCAGGGCCCTCGAGCGGTTCACCACCGTAATACAGCTGCGCCCCTTCGGCCTTGCCCAAGGCGATGTAATCCAGCACCCGCTGCTGTTGCTGACGCGACACCATGGGGCTGATGAAGCAGTCCGGGTCCAGGCCCGGGGCAATCTTCAAGGTAGCCGTGTACCTGGCCAGCGCTTCGAGGAACGCCGGATAGATACTGCGCTCGACATAAGCGCGGGTCCCCGCATCGCACACCTGCCCCGAGTTGAAGAATACGCCGTTGGCGACCGCCTCGGCCGCCGCCTCGATATCGGCATCGGCGAAGACGATCACCGGCGACTTGCCACCGAGCTCGAGTGTCAGACGCTTCATCTGATCCATCGCCGCCTTGCCCACCGAGCACCCCACCGGCGTGGAGCCAGTGAAGCTCAGCTTGTCGATGCCCGGATGGCTGGACATCGCCGTGCCCACCACACTGCCGCGCCCGGTAACGATGTTCAGCACGCCATCGGGAATCCCTGCCGCCTGGACCAGCTCGGCGAAGCGCAAGGCGGACAACGAGGTCAACTCAGCCGGTTTGACCACCACCGTGCAGCCGGTCGCCAGGGCCGCACCGAGCTTCCAGGCCATGGTCTGCAACGGGAAGTTCCAGGGCACGATGGCCCCTACCACGCCCACCGCTTCTTTGCGGGTGTAGGCCAGGTAGTTGCCTGGCAGCGAGGGTTCGACGGTACGGCCGTGAATCTTGCTGGCCCAGCCGGCAAAGTAGCGCAGCGTATCGACCGTGCCCTGGATATCCACGGCACGCGCCTGGACGACCGACTTGCCCATGTCGATGGATTCGATCTGTGCAAGTTCCTCGGCATTGGCGTCGATCAGATCAGCCAGTCGATGAATCAGACGTTCACGCTCCAACGGCTTGAGCTGGCTCCAGGGGCCGCCGTCGAACTGCGCGCGGGCGGCACGCACCGCACGGTCGAGGTCTTCGCCGGTGCCCATCGGGATTCGCGCCAGCACACCCTCGGTGGAAGGCTCGATGACCTCGGCACTGGCGCCGTCACTCGCCTCGAGCCAGGCACCGTCGATGAACATGCGCTGGGGCTTGGAGAGAAATCGTTGGGTCGCCTCGGAAACGCCGAAGGCCTGCAGGTAGGCTTTTACCTTGTTGTCCACGGGAATTCTCCGGATCAGCGGGCATTGGCGCGCGCGTGGAAGATGAAACCGATGCTATTCATCAGCAGTTGCGCCGCCAGGATCGAGGTGACCCCCGCCGGATCGTAGGCCGGCGCCACTTCCACCAGGTCCATGCCGACGATCCGGCCCTGGCTGCGTCGGGCCAACGCCTGGATGATTTCCAGCACTTCGTAGTAATAGAAACCGCCATGACTCGGCGTCCCCGTGCCGGGGGCAATGGACGGGTCGAAACCGTCGATGTCGATGGTGATGTAGTAATCACGCCCCTCGGGGATCTTCGCCATCACCCCTTCGCAGCCCAGGCGCCGCACATCGCGCACCGAGAGGATCTGTGACCCGGCTTCGCGGGCAGCATCGTAGTCGTCGCGATTGGAGGAAGACACGTTGCGGATGCCCATCTGGGTCATGCCAACGATATGATCCAGCTCCGAAGCGCGGCGCAGCGGGCTACCGTGGCCGTAGCGGACACCGTGGCGCTCATCGACAAAGTCCAGGTGCGCATCGAAATGCACGATGTGGATCGGCCCGCGACCTTCAAAGGCCTTGATCACCGGGGCGTGGATCGAGTGGTCACCGCCCAGGACCACCGGCATGGCACCTGCCGCGAGGATCTGGCGCACAGCCGCCTCGATATTGGCATTGCTGGTGGCCATGTCGGTGTGAACGATATCGGCATCGCCGACATCGACCATGCGCAACTGGTCATCGGTCAGGTAGGTGGCGTCATCTTCAAAGTCGTAGGCACCGGCATGGCCGAACGAGAACAGCGTCGAGGCCTCGCGGATACCGCGTGGTCCGAAGCGTGCCCCAGATCGCCATTGGGTCCCCATGTCGTTGGGCGCGCCAAGGATCGCCACGTCGGCATCAATGGCTGCCCAATCTGTGCAAATGGGCGACTTGGCGAAGGTGCAATGGCCCACGAAGGGCAGGTTCAGACGGCCGGATTCATAACCGTGCTTTGCCATGTTCGAGTTTCTCCACGTTATTGTTCTGGTCAGGAGACGGGGCGACTGCTCGACCTCCGTTGCAACCACTATGGCGGCAGGCCAGACATGGAAAAATCCGCAAGTGCAGATGCATACATCGGCGAATCCGAAGTATTCGAATGAATGAGGGTTATCGGCAAATCACCCACACTGGTACCCGGTGCATTTTCAGAAACCAGGCATTGCGGTCGACCCATGCGCGTGGTTAGCTTGAAAAAAACAACAAAGCCGGTGCGTTCATATCAGCTGTCACGATGTGATGCCCAGTCGGGAGGCGATGGTGATTCAGCTCCACGATGTCGACCTTAAATTGCTCAGGGTTTTCACCACCATCGTCAGGTGCGGTGGCTTTTCCGCGGCGCAGGCCGCGCTGAATGCCGGTCAGTCGACGATCAGCGAACAGATGACCCACCTGGAAACCCGTTTGGGGGTCAAGCTGTGCCAACGCGGGCGCAGTGGCTTTCGTCTGACCGAGCAAGGCGTGGCCATCCATGAGGCCACCGTGCGCCTGCTTAGCGCGGTCGAGAGCTTCTGCCTGGACGCCGACGTCCTCAAGCAGCACATCAGCGGCAAACTCAACCTGGGCATCATCGACTCCACCCTGACCGACCCCGACTCGCCGTTGCCTCGTACCACCCAGCGCTTTGTCTCGCGCGGCCACGACGCCCACCTGCACATCTACATCGGTGCCCCTGCCGAGCTGGAGGAGCGTGTGCTCGACGGTCGCCTGCACCTGGCCATCGGTCACTTCCCCCTGCGCGTATCGGGGCTGTCCTATCTGCCCCTCTACAACGAAGCCCTGGGACTCTACTGTGGCCGTCGCCATCCGCTGCACGCCAGCAAAGCATCGAACGGCCGCCTGCTCGAAGAAGTTCGCGCCTGCCGTATCGTCGTGCGTGGCTACATGCATGAGTACGATCTGGAGCAACTGGGCATGACCAAGGCCGCGGCCACCGTCGAGAACATCGAGGCGGCGGCGATCCTGATCATCTCCGGTGCGTATATCGGCTTCCTCCCCGTACATTTCGCCGAGCAGTGGGTCAAGACTGGAGAAATGCGCCGCCTGGGCGCCAGCACACTGGACCTGACATCACCGTTCGACGTCATTACCCGTCGCGGCGTAACGCCACCACCGATACTGCGCGCGTTCCTCGAAGACCTGAACGCCTGCACGCAGCAGCCTGGGCACGCCTGAACGCACTGAGCAGTTACACTCAGCTCTACCCTGTGCAGACACGGGCCTTGCAAAGAGGACACAGCATGACCTTCCACCCGTCACTCAGCGGCTCGTCACTGCTGATCCCCTCCCTGCTCGCCATCAGCCTTGCATTGACGGCAGGCTGCTCCAGCAAACCACCCAAGGCCCGCTACCTGGCGGCCAACGCAGGTTCGGCCTGCTACGCCAAAGCCGTGCCCACTGCCGGCGAGGGCGGCCTGGCCTGGGGCAACACCCTGCCCATTGCCCGACAAAAATCGCTCAACAACTGCATACGCTATGCCGGGCGCTCGGGTGGTACGCCACGCACCTGCAAGGTGGTATTGGCCGAGTGCAAGTAAGCGCAGCAGTCGCCAGCGCAATGGTCCTGAAGGCACGACCGCTGCGCGGCCGATCGCAGGCTGGCGCCAGCGGCTACAGCGGTTTGCCGTAACCGCTGCCGAGGTACGAGGCTGCGATAGGCTGCGCAGCAGTCGTGGTTCAGGCAGCTCCATTCCGGTTCCTATCATTCCCAGTGATAGTTACCTTCGCCCCGTTCGATTCGTTGTTAATAGTTACAAATCGCAGAATCCGCCCATTCTCAATAAATTGGCGGATTACCCCATGGAACAGTCACTCAAACCTTTGCGATACCCCCTGGCTCTATTGGCAGTACTGGTGATGAGTGCCTGTGGTCGCACCCCAGAGGCCGTTCAGGCCCCGACGGCGACCAAGGTCAGCGTGGCCAAGGTGCTGGAGCAACCGATCAACGAATGGGACGAGTTCACCGGTCGCCTTGAGGCACCCGAAACGGTAGAAGTGCGGCCACGCGTCTCCGGCCAGGTCGACTTGGTCGCCTTTACCGAAGGCGCCCAGGTCAAGAAAGGCGATCTGCTGTTCCAGATCGACCCGCGCCCATTCCAGGCCGAGGTCCGCCGCCTTGAAGCCCAGTTGCAGCAAGCCCGCGCTACAGCAAGCCGCAGTGAAAACGAAGCACGCCGCGGTGAGCGCTTGCGTACCAGCAACGCCATCTCCGCCGAGCTTGCCGAGTCGCGCACCAGCGCAGCCGCCGAAGCCCGCGCCGGTGTCGCCGCCATCCAGGCCCAATTGGACCTGGCTCGTCTGAACCTCAGCTTTACCCGCGTCACCGCGCCGATCAGTGGCCAGGTCAGCCGCGCCCAGTTCACCGCCGGCAATATCGTCACCGCCGACGTCACCCCACTGACCAGTGTGGTATCCACCGACAAGGTCTACGCCTACTTCGATGCCGACGAGCGCGTATACCTCAAGTACACCCAGCTGGCCCGCGACGGTCAGCGCGGCCAGAGCACCCCGGTGTACCTGGGCCTGTCCAACGAAACCGGCAATCCGCACCTGGGCCAGATGAACTTCGTCGACAACCAGGTCAACCCCAAGACCGGCACCATCCGGGGCCGCGCGGTGTTCGACAACAGCAACGGCGAGTTCACCCCCGGCCTGTATGCGCGCCTCAAGCTGGTGGGCAGCGCCACCTACTCGGCGGTGTTGATCAACGACGAAGCCGTGGGCACCGACCTTGGCAAGAAGTTCGTGCTGGTGATGGACAAAGACAACAACGCCGCCTATCGCGCCGTCGAATTGGGTCCCAAGCTCGAGGGCCTGCGTATCGTGCGCAGCGGCCTGAGCAAAGAGGACCGCATCGTGGTCAAGGGCCTGCAGCGTGTACGCCCAGGCTCACCAGTCGACCCGCAGGACACCCCGATGGCCAGCGAAGCGACCATCGCCGCCCTCGCCCAGCAACGCCAGGCGCTGGAAGCCAGCAACCCGGGCAAACCTGCTGCCCCTGCCACCGTCAAGCTCGCCAGTGCCTCGGCACCGCGCGGTTAAGGAATCGGTCCGATGAATTTTTCCACGTTCTTTATTACCCGGCCGATCTTCGCCGCGGTGCTGTCGCTGCTGATTCTGATTGCCGGCAGCATCTCGCTGTTCCAGCTGCCGATCAGCGAATACCCGGAAGTGGTACCGCCCACCGTTGTCGTGCGGGCCAACTTCCCCGGTGCCAACCCGAAGGTGATCGGCGAAACCGTCGCAGCGCCGTTGGAGCAGGCCATCACCGGCGTTGAGAACATGTTGTACATGTCCTCGCAGTCCACCGCTGACGGCAAGCTGACCCTGACCATCACCTTCGCCCTGGGCACCGACCTGGACAACGCCCAGGTGCAGGTGCAGAACCGCGTGACCCGAACCCAGCCCAAGCTGCCCGAGGAAGTCACCCGTATCGGTATCACCGTCGACAAGGCCTCGCCCGACCTGACCATGGTCGTGCACCTGACCTCGCCCGATAACCGCTACGACATGCTCTACCTGTCCAACTACGCCATTCTCAATATCAAGGACGAACTGGCACGCCTGGGCGGTGTCGGCGATGTGCAACTGTTCGGCATGGGCGATTACTCCCTGCGGGTATGGCTGGACCCGAACAAGACCGCTTCGCGCAACCTCACTGCCAGCGACGTGGTCGCCGCCATCCGCGAGCAGAACCGCCAAGTGGCCGCCGGCCAGCTCGGCGCCCCACCCGCGCCCGGCAGCACCAGCTTCCAGTTGTCGGTGAACACTCAGGGCCGCCTGGTCAGTGAAGAAGAATTCGAGAACATCATCATCCGCTCCGGCGCCGATGGCGAAATTACCCGCCTCAAGGACATCGCCCGGGTCGAATTGGGATCGAGCCAGTACGCCCTGCGCTCCTTGCTCAACAACCAGCCGGCCGTGGCCATCCCGATCTTCCAGCGCCCGGGCTCCAATGCCATCGAGATCTCCGATGAAGTGCGCTCGAAAATGGCCGAGCTGAAGAAGGACTTCCCCGAAGGCATGGACTACAGCATCGTCTATGACCCGACCGTGTTCGTGCGCGGCTCCATCGAGGCGGTGGTCCACACCCTGTTCGAAGCCCTGGTGCTGGTAGTACTGGTAGTGATCCTGTTTCTGCAGACCTGGCGCGCCTCGATCATTCCGCTGGTGGCTGTACCGGTTTCGCTGATCGGTACCTTCGCGGTAATGCACCTGTTCGGTTTCTCTCTCAACGCCCTGTCGCTGTTCGGCCTGGTGCTGGCCATCGGCATCGTGGTGGACGACGCCATCGTGGTAGTGGAAAACGTCGAGCGTAATATCGGCCTGGGGCTAAAACCCCTGGAAGCCACGCAAAAGGCCATGGGCGAAGTGACCGGGCCGATCATCGCCACGGCCCTGGTGCTGTGCGCCGTGTTCGTGCCGGCAGCCTTCATTTCCGGCCTTACCGGGCAGTTCTACAAGCAGTTCGCCCTGACCATCGCCATTTCGACGGTGATCTCGGCCTTCAACTCGCTGACCCTGTCGCCTGCGCTAGCAGCGGTACTGCTCAAGGAACACCACGCGCCCAAGGACCGTTTCTCCCGGATGCTGGAGCGCCTGTTCGGTGGCTGGTTGTTCGGCCCGTTCAACCGCTTCTTCGACCGTGCCAGCCACAGCTATGTCGGCGCCGTCGGCCGGGTCATCCGCAGCAGCGGCATCGCCCTGTTCGTGTACGGCGGCCTGATCGTCATGACCTGGCTGGGCTTCTCTTCGACGCCGACCGGTTTCGTGCCGGCGCAAGACAAGCAGTACCTGGTGGCCTTCGCCCAGTTGCCGGACGCGGCCAGCCTCGACCGCACCGAGGCGGTGATCAAGAAGATGAGCGAGGCTGCCCTGAAGCAACCCGGTGTCGCCGACTCCATCGCATTCCCGGGGCTCTCGATCAATGGGTTCACCAACAGCCCCAACAGCGGCATCGTATTCGTCTCGCTCAAGTCGTTCGACCAGCGCAAGGACCCCAGCCAGTCGGCTGCGGCGATTGCCGCCACACTGAACGCGCAGTACGCCGATATCCAGGAAGCCTATATTGCTATCTTCCCGCCGCCACCCGTACAAGGGCTGGGCACAATCGGTGGTTTCCGCCTGCAGATCGAGGACCGTGGCAACCTGGGTTACGAAGCGCTGTACAAGGAAACCCAGAACATCATCGCCAAGAGCCAAAACGTGCCGGAGCTGGCCGGGTTGTTCACCAGCTACCAGGTCAACGTGCCGCAGGTCGATGCCGCCATCGACCGGGAAAAGGCCAAGACCCATGGTGTGGCCATCAGCGATATCTTCGACACCCTGCAGATCTACCTGGGTTCGCTGTACGCCAACGACTTCAACCGTTTTGGCCGCACCTACCAGGTCAACGTCCAAGCCGAACAGCAGTTCCGTCTCGACGCCGAGCAGATCGGCCAGTTGAAGGTGCGCAACAACCAGGGCGAGATGATCCCGCTGGCGACCTTCATCAAGGTCAGCGATACCTCCGGGCCTGACCGCGTGATGCACTACAACGGCTTTATTACCGCCGAGATCAACGGCGCCGCAGCCCCGGGCTACAGCTCCGGCCAGGCGGAACAGGCCATCGAGAAACTGCTCAAGGAAGAATTGCCCAACGGCATGACCTTTGAATGGACCGAACTGACCTACCAGCAGATCCTGGCCGGCAACACCGCGCTGTTCGTGTTCCCGCTCTGCGTACTACTGGCCTTCCTGGTGCTGGCGGCCCAGTACGAAAGCTGGAGCCTGCCACTGGCAGTGATCCTGATTGTGCCGATGACCCTGCTCTCGGCGATCACTGGGGTGATCCTGTCGGGCGGTGACAACAACATCTTCACCCAGATCGGCCTGATCGTACTGGTGGGGCTGGCGTGCAAGAACGCCATCCTGATCGTCGAGTTTGCCAAGGACAAGCAGGCCGAAGGCCTCGACCCGCTGGCTGCGGTGCTGGAAGCCTGCCGCCTGCGCCTGCGGCCGATCCTGATGACCTCGATTGCCTTCATCATGGGTGTGGTACCGCTGGTGTTCTCCTCCGGTGCCGGTGCCGAAATGCGTCATGCCATGGGTGTGGCGGTGTTCTCCGGGATGATCGGGGTGACCTTCTTCGGCCTGCTGCTGACGCCTGTGTTCTTTGTACTGATCCGCCGTTATGTCGAACGCAGCCAGGCCCGCAAGGCGGCCCGTGTGCTGAAGCTGGAGAGCCACGCATGAACCACCTGAAATTGATGGCACCCAGCCTACTGGTGCTGGCGCTGGCGGCCTGCGCCGTCGGCCCGGACTACAAGACCCCGGACACCGCGGCGGCGCAATTGACCGCTGCCAACGAGCCAAGCGCCAAAACCGCTTTCGACCGCAGCCGCTTTGAAAGCATCTGGTGGAAGCAGTTTGACGACCCGGTGCTCAACCAACTGGTCAGCCAGTCGCTGCAGGGCAACCGGGAACTGCGCGTGGCCTTTGCCCGCCTCAAGGCCGCCCGGGCGATTCGCGACGATGTCAGCAATGACGCCTTGCCCACCGTCACCAGCCGGGCCAGCAGTGAGCTGGGCAAGGGGCAGATTCCGGGCCAGACCGAGGATCGGGTCAATAGCGAGCGCTATGACCTGGGCCTGGACATGGCCTGGGAGCTTGACCTGTTCGGCCGCATCCAGCGCCAGCTGGAGGCCAGTGAGGCCCAGCAGGACGCCGCCCAGGCCGACTTGCAACAACTGCAGGTCAGCCTGATCGCCGAACTGGTGGATGCCTACGGGCAACTGCGCGGTGCGCAACTGCGCGAGAAAATTGCCCTGGCCAACCTCAAGACCCAGCAGGATTCGCGTGGCATCACCGAAACCCTGCGCGATGCAGGAGTAGGCAACGACCTCGACGTGGTGCGTGCCGATGCACGCCTGGCGGAAGTGGAAGCCACCGTACCGCAGTTGCAGGCCGAACAGGTACGCGCACGCAATCGTATCGCTACCTTGCTGGGCCAGCGCCCCGACGCCCTGGGCGTCGACCTGTCGCCCGCGCAGCTACCGGCCATCGCCAAGGCGCTGCCGGTTGGTGATCCGGGCGAGCTGCTCAAGCGCCGCCCCGACATCCGCAGCGCCGAGCGCCAGCTGGCAGCAGCCACCGCCAACATTGGCGTGGCCACCGCCGACCTGTTCCCACGGGTCAGCCTGAGCGGGTTCCTCGGTTTTACCGCCGCCCGTGGCTCGCAACTGGGGTCGTCTGCCGCACAAGCCTGGGCCCTGGGCCCGAGCATTACCTGGGCGGCCTTTGACCTGGGTAGCGTGCGGGCACGCCTGCGCGGCGCCAATGCCGATGCCGAGGGCGCGCTGGCCAACTACGAGCAGCAGGTGCTGCTGGCCCTTGAAGAGTCAGAGAACGCCTTCAGCGACTACAGCAAGCGCCAGCAACGCCTGCTGGCCCTGCTGCGCCAGAGCGAAGCCAGCCGCAAGGCCGCCGACCTTGCCTCGATCCGCTACCGCGAAGGCACTGTGGATTACCTGGTACTGCTCGACGCCGAGCGTGAACGGCTGAGCGCCGAAGATGCACAGGCCCAGGGCGAGGTCGACCTGTACCGCGGCATCGTCGCCATCTACAAGGCCCTGGGTGGTGGCTGGCAGGCTGAAAGCGTCGCTGCCGTGAACTGATTCAACGTCTCCTTTGGTTGGTTTCTGACCGGCCCTTTGCCCCGCCTGCTGCCGCTCGCGGGGCTTTTTTGTGCCAGGGCCCTGTGCTTGGGTCGCCATTGCCGCCAAGCTGTGGCCACACGGTTGGCACCGCTGATTTGACGCCAGCCGCCCACTGACACAAGCTGACACCTTTGTTCGCCGCGTGTCCCGGATCCATCCATGTCGAAACAACGCCAATACGCCCTCGCCAGCCTGGTCCTGCTCGTTATCCTGGGCCTTGGGGGGTATTTCTGGCGTGACGACTCGCCGGCGCCAGCCCCAACACTCAAGCACAGCTATACCAAGGCACTGGCCATGGCCCACAACGGCCAGCCCGGCGCGGCCAGGGTGCTGTATCAACAGCTGGGGCGCAGCGACCTTTCGGCCATTCGCCGTGCAAGCCTGTATGCCGAATTACCCAACTACCCCTCGCCACTGGCGCTGAAGCTGGCCAGCCGCGACGTGCAGCATGACGACCCGTTGGTGCGCCGCGCCGCTATCGCCAGTATTCAGGCGATGCTGCCCGGGGCCCAGCGCAGCCTGGTGCTTGGCCCCATGCTCGACGATGAAGATCAAAGTGTGCGCTTTGCCGTGGTCGATGCCCTGCTGGGCCTCGGCCCGGACGAAATCGGCCTGTACTTCGGCCCGCTGCAGCATGCCCTGGTGCGTTACCAGCAAGCGCTGGCGCAAAAAGCCGACGATACCGCGGCGCAACTTCACCTGGCCCGACTGTACCTTCATGACAACAGCTACCAGGAGGCCGCCGGCGCGTTGGACCGTGCCCTGCAGCTGGACCCTGAAAACCTGCAGGCCCTGGCCACCCAGGTAGAACTGCTGGAGCGCCAGGGGCAGACCGACGCCTCGCGCCAGGTGCTGGCCAAGGCGTTGCAACAACGACCGGACTCCGCCTTCCTGCAGCACGAACTCGGCCGCTGGCTGCTGCGGCACGGCCAGGACGAATATGCCCTGCTGGCGTTCGCCCGCGCCCTGGAGCTTGAACCCGACAACAACGACTACCGCTACACCCTGGCCACCAGCCTGCACCAGCTCGAACAAGTGGATGCCGCGCAGAAGCAGCTGGAAACCATCCTTGTCCACGACCCGGCCAACCGCAAGGCCCGGGTGCTGCTGATCGAGTACTGGAAAGAAACCGGTCAGTTGCAGAATGTCCAGATCCTGCTGGCCCAGCTCGAGCAGTTGAATCCCGATGACCCACTGGTGCAACAGGGCCTGTAGACAGCCCGCAACCATCGGGCATTTCGGTTGAACCCCCTCATCGCCCCTGTGGTCCAGTGATAGTGCAGCGAAATAACCGCAACCGCGGCGGCTGCCTGTGCCCTGTCAAAGGAGATCCCTGTGGCCGATTCAATGCCCTACGGAGAACGAGCGCTGATTCTGGCACCCGCCCAGTTGAGCCGGTTGGCCTTCGACCTGCTCGACAAGGCGGGTATCGAGACCCTGGCCGCGCAAACCATGGACGAACTGGGGTCTGCGCTGGGGCAAGGTGCCGGGCTGGCCATCGTTGCTGACAGTGCCCTGGATGGCAGCACCCAATCCCCCCTGCACCAGTACATTGGCCAGCAACCGGACTGGTCGGATCTGCCCGTGGTCTTGCTGACCGGCCCGAGCGACTCGCAACACCCTCCCGCCCAGGACACCCACAGCGCCCTGGGCAACCTGTTCTTGCTGCCCTGCCCGTTCGACCCCGGCTCGTTGCTGGCCTTGACGCAATCCTCATTGCGCGCCCGTCGCCGCCAATACCAGGCCCGAAGTCACGGGCTGGCGCTGAGTGGCCTGCAAAGCCGGGTGGAAGAACAGTTGCGCCAGCTGCGCGAAGACGAGCAATACCTGCGCCAGGCGCAGAAGATGGAAGCCATCGGCCAGTTGGCCGGTGGCGTTGCCCACGACTTCAACAATCTGCTCACCGGTATTGGCGGTAGCCTGGAGCTGATCGGCAAACGCCTGCAGCAGGGCCGCTTCGATGCGTTGCCCACACTGCTTGAACTGAGCCAACAGGCCGTGCGCCGTGCCGCCAGCATGACCCATAGCCTGCTGGCATTCTCCAGCCGACAGTCGCTCGATGCCCACACGGTGCAACTGCCTGACCTGCTGCACAGCGAGCGGCTCACGTCATTGCTGGGCCAGCACACTACCTTGACGGTCGAGTGCGAACCGCAGTTGTGGCCCGTCCAGGTCGACCCGCTGCAATTGCAAGAGGTCGTCAACAACCTGTTGCAGAACGCCCGCGATGCCATGCCCAACGGCGGCGAATTGACCATCAGGGCCAGCAATCAACACCTCGATGGTACCCAGTTTGGTGGCCACGCCCTGCCCGCCGGTGACTATGTACGCCTGAGCATCGCCGACAATGGCTGCGGCATGCCGCAAAGCACACTGGACCGCGCCTTCGATCCGTTCTACACCACCAAGCCCATCGGCCAGGGCACGGGCCTGGGGCTCTCGATGGTGTACGGCTTCAGTAAACAGTCGCGGGGGCATGTCGCCCTCTTCAGCCAGATTGGCCATGGCACGCGGGTCGACCTCTATCTGCCCCGCCCGGACGAACCGCAGTCTCCAGCAGGCAAGCCCACGCCAGCCCCCTTGGTGAACAAGGAACCGGGCGGCAAGGTACTGATCGTCGAAGACGATGCCACGGTACGCATATTGGTACAGCAGGCCCTTGAGGAACACGGCTACCCCTGTGTTGCTGTGGACACCGCCAATGCAGCCCTGGCGCTGTTGCGCTCCGATGCTGCAGTAATGCTTCTGGTCAGCGATGTCGGCCTGCCGGGCATGAATGGACGGCAACTGGCCGAGATCGCCCGCAAGCTGCGCCCGGGCCTCAGAGTGCTGTTTATCACCGGCTATGCCGAGAACGCCCTCGCCCGGGGCGGTTTTCTGGACCCCGGGATGCAGATGATCAGCAAGCCCTTCGCATTTTCCCAACTGGCAGCCAAGGTCACGCAGATGCTGGGCAAGGTGTCCCCACCATGAGTCAGGCGCAGCCCAAGGAATCGCTGGCTGCGGCCCCGGCCGTAGACCATGTGCGGGTGCTGACGGTAAACGTCCACAAGGGCTTCAGCGCCCTGAATCGTCACTATGTACTGCCCGAACTGCGCGAAGCCGTGCGCAGCGAAGATGCCGACCTGGTGTTTCTCCAGGAAGTGCTCGGCAGCCACCGTCGACATGGGCGCCGTCACCGCAACTGGTCGGATGTACCGCAGTACGAGTTTCTCGCCGACAGCCTATGGCCGGTGTTCGCCTACGGGCGCAATGCGGTGTATCCCGATGGCGAGCACGGCAACGCCCTGCTGTCCAAGTACCCGATCGTGCGCCACAGCAATCTGGACGTGAGTGTCAAAGGCAGTGAGCAACGTGGCTTGCTGCACTCGGTGCTGACACTGCCCGGCGCGATGGAGCTGCACGCCATTTGTGTGCACCTGGGCCTTGACGAACGCCAGCGCCAGCAACAGGTACGCCTGTTGTGTCAGCTGCTCGATAGCCTGCCCCCGACGGCACCGGTCATTGTTGCCGGCGACTTCAACGATTGGCGCCGGCGTGCGGATGCAACCCTGGCAGGCTGCGGCCTGCATGAAGTCTTCACCCAGGCCTATGGTCGCCCGGCCCGCAGCTTTCCAGCCCGTTGGCCGCTGCTGTGCCTGGATCGTATCTACTTGCGCAACGCTCGGGCCCATGCGCCCAAGGTCATGGCCCGCAAACCCTGGACGCACCTGTCCGATCACTTGCCCCTGGCCGTGGAGGTGCGCTGGTGAACGAGCAATGGCGTACCGATAACCAGGTCCGGTTGTTGATCAATGGCGAGGACTATTTCCCCAGTGCCTTCGCCGCCATTGAACAGGCGCGCGAAGAGATCCTGCTGGAAACCTTCATCATTTTCGAAGACAAGGTCGGCCGCCAACTGCAGCAGTTGCTGATCGACGCCGCACGCCGTGGCGTACGGGTACAGATGCTGGTTGACGGCTATGGCACCGCCGACCTCAGTCACGATTACCTCAAGGCCCTGTACGATGCCGGCGTGCAGCTGCTGGCATTCGATCCACGTCCCAAACGCCTGGGCATGCGCACCAACCTGTTCCGTCGCTTGCACCGCAAGATCCTGGTGATCGACGGCGAGGTCGGCTTTGTCGGCGGCATTAACTACAGCGCCGATCACCTGGCCGACTTCGGCCCCATGGCCAAGCAGGACTACGCCGTACAAGTCCGGGGCCCCATCGTGGCCGACTTGCGCCAGGCCACCCTGACGTTGCTGGCCGAATCCGCCCAGTTGCGGCGTCGCAGCCACCGTTGGTGGCAACGCGCCCTGCCCCTGGCCGCCGACAGCACCCAGGCCAGCATGACCTTGAGCATCCGCGACAACCTGGACCACCCCAACGACATCGAGCGCCACTACCTCAAGGCCATTGGCGCCGCGCGCGAGCGCATCATCATTGCCAATGCCTATTTCTTCCCCGGCTATCGCCTGCTGCGCACCCTGCGCAATGCCGCCCGACGCGGCGTCAAGGTCACCCTGGTGCTGCAAGGCATGCCGGACATGCCGCTGGTGCGCCTGTGTTCGCGCCTGCTGTACAACTACCTGCTGCGCGACGGCGTGCGGATCTTCGAGTACTGCGAACGACCGCTGCATGGCAAGGTGGCCGTGATCGACCACCACTGGTCAACGGTGGGCTCAAGTAACCTCGACCCCTTGAGCTTGTCGTTGAACCTCGAGGCCAACCTGATGATCCACGACCAGGCCCTCAATGAGCGTTTGCACGAGCACCTGCAGGAGTTGTGCAGACACCGCTGCAAACCGGTGAGCCTGCAGCGTGTCCTGCGCGGCTACTGGTGGCGTGCGCCACTGATCTTCCTGAGCTTTCACTTTATCCGCCACTTCCCGGCCATGGTCGGCTGGCTACCCGCACACGTGTTGCGCCTCAAGGCCTGGCCAGCCGATCATCAACCCGCAGGCAAGACGACATGAACATGCACGGCAAGCGCTGGCAACTCGCCCGAAAAGCCCTGACCCTGGCGTTCTTCATCCTGGTGCCGGTGTTGCTGTTCTCTTTGCTCAAGAATCTGGACTGGCAGGAAGTGCGCCACGCCCTGGTCGCCTACCGCTGGCAGACACTGGCGTTGGCTGTACTGGTCAGCGCCTGCAGCTTTGCCCTGTTCAGCTGTTTCGATCTGATCGGACGGCGCTACACCGGCCATTCGCTACCGGCGCGCCAGGTACTGCCGCTGGCCTTCGTGTGCTATGCGTTCAACCTCAATCTCAGCGCCTGGGTGGGAGCCATTGCCTTGCGCTACCGCCTGTACTCGCGTCTTGGCCTACCGGTGGCCACCATCACCAGGATTCTCAGCCTGGGGCTTGTCACCAACTGGCTCGGTTATTTCATCCTGGCCGGCGCCTTGTTTGTCTGCGGTTTGCCGCGCTTGCCTGCGGGGCTCGAAATCGGCAGCAACGGCCTGCGCCTGATCGGTGTGCTGTTGCTGGTGCTGGCCGCTGCCTATCTACTGGCCTGCCGCTTTGCACGGCGTCGCACCTGGCAACTGCGCGGCCACGAGATCAGCCTGCCATCGCTGAAGATGGCAGCACTGCAGGCAGTGATGGGCGCCTGCAACTGGGCGCTGATGGCTTGGGTGGTGTACAGCCTGCTCCCGGACAAGGTCGGTTATCCGACGATCCTGGCGGTGTTGTTGATCAGCAGTATCGCTGGGGTGATCACCCATATACCGGCGGGACTGGGTGTACTGGAAACGGTGTTCCTTACCCTGCTGCAAGGCAGCTTCAGCAAGGGTACCCTGCTGGCAGCACTGATCGGCTACCGGGCGGTGTACTTCCTATTGCCGTTGATGGTGGCAGGCCTGGTCTACCTGGTGCTCGAACGCCTGGCCAGTCAGCGCACCCGAGGGGCGCGCTCAGGCAGCACTGGCTGAGCACGCGCGGCGGGGGCCGGCGCTAGCGGCCGATGTCTTCGTCCCAGAGTTCGGGACGGGCGGCAATGAAATCATTCATCATGCTGATGCAGGCCGCATTGTGCTGCACTTCAAGGCTCACGCCCCGGGACTTGAGCAGATCTTCCTCGCCCATGAACGTCTGGTGCTCGCCCACGATCACCCGCTTGATCCCGTACAGCAGGATGGCGCCGCTGCACATCGCACAGGGTGACAAGGTGGTGTACAGAGTTGACTCGGCATACACCGTGGCCGGCTGGCGACCGGCATTCTCCAGGGCATCCATTTCGCCATGCAGGATTGCACTGCCGGATTGCACCCGACGGTTGTGCCCACGGCCGATGATGCGCCCCTTGTGGACGATCACTGAACCGATCGGAATGCCTCCTTCGGCCAGTCCCTGGCGGGCTTCGTCGATTGCCGCCTGCATGAATTCATCCGTTTGCGTTGCCGGGTTGCTCATAGTGGTTCAACTCTCGCGTTCATACGTTGGACGGGTGAAGGCTAGCATAGCGTCCGAGCAATGGCGTCCAGGCCAGTCACTACTATGCTGTAGAGGTTTTCCTCGGTGATCCGGGCGTACCGGGTCCGATCCAGTGAAGGGAGCCTGGTGATGAGCAAGAAAATGCTGGTAGTCCTGACCAATACGGCCAAATACCCGACGCTCAAGCGCCCCACCGGGCTGTGGCTGGGTGAAGCCGTCCATTTCGCCGATACAGTCGAAAAGGCGGGCTACAAGGTCGACTACGTCAGCCCTGCGGGCGGCTATGTCCCCATCGACCCGCACAGTCTGAGCATGGCCCAGGATATCGACTGGTCCTGGTACAACGACAAGGCGTTCATGAATCGCCTGGGCACGACCCTGAGCCCCGGCCAGGTCAAGGCACAGGACTACGTGGCCATCTACTATGCCGGCGGCCATGGCGTGATCTGGGACTTTCCGGAGAACACCGGCCTGCAGGAGCTGGCCCGCAAGATCTTCGAGGCCGGCGGCGTGGTGGCGTCGGTGTGCCACGGCGCTGTCGGGCTGCTCAACATCAAGCTCAGCGACAATACGTTGCTGGTCAAGGACCGCGAAGTGACCGGGTTCTCCAACGTCGAGGAGCAACTGGCCGAGCTCGACAAGGTCGTGCCCTACCTGACCGAAACCGAGCTGGGTGCCCGGGGCGGGCTTTACCGCAAGGCAGAAGATCCCTGGCAGGCCTTTGCCATTGCCGACCAGAAGGAAGGCCGCCTGATCACCGGTCAGAATCCGGCCTCAGGGGGTGCAGTGGCGAACCTGGTGGTCAAAGCGCTGGCAGGGGCAAAGCCCAGCTGACGACAACGCTGCGCTTACAAAGACTACAAGGACCGACAATGGTGCCTACAGGCGGCCCATTGCCTGTGACCTTATGCTCAGGGCTTACACTTTGGCATGAAGGCGAAACGTCCATGGTTCCCCACTCCTACGCCGGCCGCAGTCTGGTCGAATTCCTGATAACGCTGTTGATTGGCCTGGCCCCTGTTGCCTGTGGCTTGCTGGTGCTTGCACTGCAAGTCGAACGCAAGCAGGATGAAACGATCGAAGTCACTGCACGCGAAGCGATTTACGCCATTGATCACGTCATGAGTACGTTGCATGCGGCAAGTAGCCAGGCACTGGCTCTGGCCCAGGAGTCGTGCGACACCGCCCTGCCCGAGTTGCGGCAGACCGCAATCAGGCAGCCCAATGTACGCTCGCTGATGCTGGTAAAGGAAAACCGCGTTTTTTGCAGCACGTTGTACGGCGATTACCAGCGGGTGATCGATCCGGGCAGCTTTCTCGATATGCGCCTGCGCGTAGACCCCAGCGGAGAGGCCACGCCTGACGCCGGCGTGCTGATCTATCGACTGCAGGAATACCCCTACGGCGTGCTGGCGCTGGCCAACCTTCAAGTGTTGCAACGTGAACTGCTGGGCTTCCAGAACGAGGTGGTGCTGAACCTGCAGTTCGGCCCGCAATATGTCTGGGCTACCGGGAACGGCACATTCGAGCAAACACCGAATCATGAAGAAGACACGCTGCAGTTGGTTTCCAAGCAATACCGCTATACCGTGCATGCCGGCTACCCGGACACCTACACCCGACGCTCGATACAACAGGCGGTTACAGCGACTTTGCCCTCGCTGCTGCTGGTTGGCATCATGACCTCTGCCGTTGCCTATTGGGCCATGTTCAGAAGAAAACGAGCCCCTGCACCTCGCCCGCGGTGAGGTACAAAAAAGGCCATTGAGGAAACCCTCAATGGCCTTTTTGTCTATCGGTGACGCTTACTCGGCGTTCAATACACCGCGACGTACCTGGTCGCGTTCGATCGACTCGAACAATGCCTTGAAGTTGCCTTCGCCGAAGCCATCATCGCCCTTGCGTTGAATGAACTCGAAGAATACCGGCCCCATCAGGGTTTCCGAGAAAATCTGCAGCAACAAGCGCTTGTCGTCCGGCTGCGAAGAGCCATCGAGCAGAATACCCCGGGCCTGCAGTTCGCCAACCGGTTCGCCATGACCTGGCAGGCGCCCTTCGAGCATTTCATAGTAGGTTTCCGGCGGCGCCGTCATGAAGCGCATGCCCATCTTCTTCAGCGCATCCCAGCTCTTGAGCAGGTCGTCGGTGAGGAACGCCACGTGCTGGATGCCCTCGCCATTGAACTGCATGAGAAACTCTTCGATCTGCCCGGCGCCCTTGGACGACTCTTCGTTGAGCGGGATACGGATCATGCCGTCTGGTGCAGTCATCGCCTTGGAGGTCAGGCCGGTATATTCGCCCTTGATGTCGAAGTAGCGGATTTCACGGAAGTTGAACAGCTTCTCGTAGAACGCCGCCCAGTAGGCCATGCGCCCGCGGTAGACGTTGTGGGTCAGGTGATCGATGATCTTCAGGCCCGCGCCTACCGGATGACGGTCGACACCTTCGATGAAGTTGAAGTCGATATCGTAGATCGAGCTGCCTTCTTCGAAACGGTCGATCAGGTACAGCGGCGCACCGCCGATGCCCTTGATCGCCGGCAAGCGCAGCTCCATCGGGCCGGTCTCGATCTCCACCGGCTGGGCACCGAGTTCCAGTGCGCGAGCGTAGGCTTGATGAGCGTTGCGAACGCGAAAGGCCATGCCACAAACCGACGGGCCATGTTCGGCGGCAAAGTAGGAGGCGATACTTTTCGGTTCGTTGTTCAGGATCAGGTTGATACCGCCCTGACGGTACAGGTGTACGTCCTTGGAGCGGTGGGTCGCGACCTTGGTAAAGCCCATGATTTGGAAGATCGGCTCAAGGGCGCCAGGGGTGGGCGATGCGAACTCGATGAATTCAAAGCCCATCAGGCCCATCGGGTTTTCAAAAATGTCAGCCATTACTCGTTACCTCATCATCAAAGCGCTAAAAACAGTGATTACTTGCTATCGATGTCGAGCGAAGATGGCGGCGCGCAGGAGATGCCCCTCACACTGCGTGCGAGGTAGTCACCATAGATCAGCTTGAACCCAAGACACTTCATAGGGACCCATTCTCGGCGGGTTGATTCCTCAAGGCGCGAGGAACCTTATTATTGTATGCGTAAGGTGATTCTACAGTGCGTAATATGATTTGTCGCACTTTAAGTTCGATGGCGAGGCCGACGAACGGCTATCCTCTGCACTGGAGTGTTCTTTCAGGTTAGTCGCCATGCCCCTTTCGGTACAACGCCGCCCTCGCCGCCCCTTGCGCATTGCGCTGCCCTGGCTGGTGGGTGCGCTGCCTCTCATCTGCGGCTTGCTGATCATGCACTGGCAGGCCGAGCGAGAACTGCAGAGCCGAAGCGAAAGCAGCGCGCGGCATGCCGTAAACCAGATCGAACGCATCCTCGACGATATCTCTGCCGCGGCCAAAGAGCTGCTCCCCCTGGCCGGCCGGCCATGCCTGGCCGAAAAACTGGCCCTGCGAGACCAGGTAACCCGACGCGCCTTCGTGCGCTCCACCAACCTGGAGTTCAAGGGCGAATTGTATTGCAGCTCGCTGTTCGGCCCTTTCACCGAGCCGGTCAACCCTGCTGACTACACCCAGGGCATGCTCTGGCTGATGAGTGGCAACTCGGTCACCCCTGGGCATCCGCTGCTGGTGTACCGCATCCACGAGGGCGAGCGTGGCGCCATCACCACGGTGGACGGCGAACACTTGCTCAATATCCTGCGTTTGCCGGACATCGATAACCACCTGGTGCTGCAAGTAGGCCGGTACTGGATGGATCGTAGCGGCAAGGTGCAGGACAGCCAGCCCCCCATTGCCGACATTGCACCCGCCGCGCTGACTTCGACGCGCTACCCGTTCTCGATCCACAGTGGCTATGGCCCGGACAAAGTCGGCCAACTGATGCGCAGCGAGTTTCCAGCCCTGCTCGCCTTGCTGGTAATACTCGGTGCCATTGCCGGCGTGACCTGCTTTTGGCAACTGCGCCGCGCCGGCTCGTCGCGGGCAGAGCTGCAGCGGGCCATGGAAGCCAATGAATTTGTACCCTACTTTCAGCCCGTAGTGCGCGGGAGCGACTACCGCTGGGCCGGCGTCGAAGTATTGATGCGCTGGCAGCACCCGCGCGAAGGCCTGGTGCGGCCGGACCTGTTCATCCCCTTTGCCGAGCACAGTGGCCAGATCGTACCCATGACCCGCCAGCTGATGCAAAACACCGCCCGGGCGCTGGCGCCATATGCCGAGCTGCTGGGCGAGGACTTCCATATTGGTATCAACATCACTGCCGACCATTGCCAGGACCTGGCGCTGTACGAAGATTGCCAGGCGTTTCTCGCCACCTTCCCCAAGGGCAAGGTCCATCTCACCCTGGAGCTGACCGAGCGCAAACTGGTCATACCCACCGACGTCACCCGTGTACTGTTCGCCAAGCTGCATGAACTGGGAGTGATGATTGCCCTGGACGACTTCGGCACCGGCCAGTCAAGCCTGGCCTACCTGCGTCAGTTCCAGGTCGACTACCTCAAGATCGACCAGAGTTTCGTTGCCATGATCGGCGTGGACGCTCTGTCGCTACACATTCTGGACAGCATCATCGAGCTGTCGAGCAAGCTGGGCCTGGGGATCGTCGCCGAAGGGGTGGAAAACGAAACACAGCGTGACTACCTGGCCCGGCACAACGTCGACTTCCAGCAAGGCTACCTGTTCGCCCGGCCGATGTCGGCCCGGGACTTCATCCTGGCCCTCGAAGAGCAAGTGCGACAGCACAACATTGCCTCCTGAGGCCGGGGGCTGAGACCATTGGCGGCTGACTGCCCCTCCCTAATTCCTGCTACAGAGGCCCTCGTGTCCAAAGGCATTGTTTCATCGGTTATGGCCTCGTGCCTGTTTGCCGTGATGTACTTCTATACCTCGCTGATGACGCCCCTTGACGGCGAGGAAGTGTTTGGCTGGCGCACCCTGCTCACCCTGCCCTGCCTGACCGTCTTCCTGCTGCTGAGCAAGGACTGGAAACTGGTGACCGGCTTGCTGGCACGCATCCGCGACAATCCCCTGCTGCTGTTGGGCCTGCTGGGCACTTCGTCGATGCTGGGGGTTCAGCTCTGGCTGTTTCTCTGGGCGCCGCTGCACGGGCGCAGCCTTGAAGTATCGCTGGGGTATTTCCTGTTGCCGCTGACCATGGTACTGACCGGTCGCCTGGTCTATGGCGAGCGCCTGTCACACCTGCAAAAAATCGCCGTGGCTTGCGCCGCCACCGGCGTGGGCCACGAGTTGTACCAGCACGGCAGCTTCGCCTGGGAGATCCTGGTGGTCGCCATCGGCTATCCGCTGTATTTCGTCCTGCGACGCAGATGCCGCACCGACCACCTGGGCGGCCTGTGGGCCGACATGTGCCTGCTGGTGCCCGCTGCACTGTACTTCGTCATCCAGGGCCCGATGAGCGCCCAGGACCTGGCCGAACACCCTGCCCTGTACGGCCTGATTCCATTGCTCGGGGTTATCAGCGCCCTGGCGCTGATCTGCTACGTATTGGCCAGCCGCCTGCTGGCGTTCAGCCTGTTCGGCCTGCTCAGCTATGTGGAGCCGGTGCTGCTGGTAGGCGTAGCCCTGTTACTGGGCGAGACCATTGGTCCCGACCAGTGGCTGACCTACTTGCCGATCTGGCTAGCGGTGCTGGTGCTGATCCTCGAAGGCGTCAAGCACCTGCTGCGTCAGCAACGGCGTTCGGCCTGAGGCGCACCTCGCGCACTCGTCTATCCTCCACGGCGACCACCTCCAGTTGCCAGTCATTGCACTGCAAGTTGTCGCCGACCACCGGCAAGCGATCCAGCAAACTCATGACCAGCCCGGCAACGGTCTGGTAGTCCTCGGTGGGCTTGGCCACAAAGCCGATGCGCGCCTGCACCTGACTCAGGTTCAGGGCGCCGCTGACCACATAGCCCTCGCCGTCTTCGACAATTCCCGGACCCTCGATTTCGCTGGCATCGGGCAACTCGCCAGCAATGGACTCAAGGATGTCGGTCATGGTCAGGATGCCGGTGAAATCACCGAACTCGTTGACCACAAACGCGATGTGGGTCGACTGGCCGCGCATCTGCTCCAGGGCATTGAGGATGCTGAAGCTCTCCAGCAGGTTCAGCGGCGTGCGGATCAACGTTTCAAGGTCGGGCTCGTTGCCTGCCAGCAACTCCTTGAGCAACTCCTTCTTGTGTACGAAGCCCAGCGGCTCTTCGATGCGGCCACCGCGAATCACCGGCAGACGCGAATAGGATGAGTGCATCAGCGTCTTGCGAATGATCTCGGGCGGCTGCGCCAGGTCGACGACATCGACTTTGGCGCGCACCGTCATCAGCGTCTTGATCGGCCGCTCGGCCAGGTTGAGCACGCCACTGATCATCACCCGCTCACGGCGATCGAACAGCACCTGTTCCTCTGCGCCCTCGACCAGATCGGCGATCTCCTCACCCACTTCGTCAGCCTCGACACGGCGGCCACCGAGCAAACGCATGACCGCATGGGCAGTGCGCTCACGCATCGGCCGGTGCTGCTGCATGCTGCGCTTGCGCCGGGCACGGGCCAGCTGGTTGAAACTTTCGAGCAGAATCGAGAAGCCGATGGCCGCATACAGGTAGCCCTTGGGAATATGGAAACCCAGGCCTTCGGCAGTCAGGCTGAAACCGATCATCAACAAGAAGCCCAGGCACAGCATGATCACTGTCGGGTGATTGTTGACGAAGCGGGTCAACGGTTTGCTGGCAACAATCATGATGCCGATGGAGAAGATCACCGCGATCATCATGATCGACAGATGCTCGACCATACCCACCGCCGTGATGACCGCGTCCAGCGAGAACACCGCATCCAGCACCACGATCTGCGCCACGATGGGCCAGAACGCCGAATGGCGCGCGCTGCCGCCCGCATGGGCCACATGCCCTTCAAGGCGCTCGTGCAACTCCATGGTGGCCTTGAACAGCAGGAACACACCGCCGAACAGCATGATCAGGTCACGCCCGGAGAAACTCTTGTCGAACACCTCGAACAGCGGCGCGGTCAGGGTCACCATCCAGGAAATACTGGCCAGCAGACCCAGGCGCATGATCAACGCCAGCGACAGGCCGATCACCCGCGCACGGTCGCGCTGATGCGGCGGCAGTTTGTCGGCGAGGATGGCGATGAACACCAGGTTGTCGATACCCAGTACCAGTTCGAGCACAATCAGCGTGGCAAGGCCCAGCCAGGCCGTAGGGTCGGCTAGCCATTCCATGCGCAAGTACTCAGTCGGTCAAACAGGGGGGAAGCGTCACAATGACGGAAGGAAGGCCGGGAAGGCCAGGTACTGGGGGGCTCCGAGAACGAAGTCATATCAACCTGAAATCAATTGGGGGGAGAATCCTATAATTTCAGCAGGCTTTTCACCCAGCGTGAAAATGTTTCAAATTCTGTAGGAAATCGTCCGTCCACCAGGGTGATTTTCTTCAATACCCATCGCCTTTGGGCTATCAGACTGGCCCCCCCCCATACCACGGACCCCTCCCATGAGCCTGATGCTTTCAATGGCCGCCTTTGCCCTGGCCGCCTCCATCTCCCCCGGCCCGGTCAATATCGTTGCCTTGGGCAGCGGCGCCCGGCATGGCCTGCGTGCCAGCCTCAAGCATGTCACCGGCGCTACCCTGGGCTTCAGCCTGCTGTTGCTGCTGACCGGCCTGGGCCTGCACGAGCTGCTGCGCCATTGGCCAGCCTTGGCTCGGGTACTGCACGGCGGCGGAGTGGCGTTTCTGCTGTACATGGCCTGGAAGCTGGCCAGCGACCGAGGCGAACTGGGCAGAAACACCGACGCTGACGCCCCGTCGATGCTCGCCGGCGCGACCTTGCAGTGGCTCAACCCGAAGGCCTGGCTGGCCTGTGTAGCCGGAGTCGGTGCGTATGTCGGAGAAGGTGAGACAACCTTGCTGTGGCAGTTCACGGCGATCTACTTCGTCATCTGCTACCTGTCGATCGCCAGTTGGGCCTGGGCCGGCAGCGTAATCAGCCAATACCTGCGCAACCCTCGTCGGGTACGGTTGTTCAACCGCATGCTGGCCGGGCTGCTGGTGGTGAGTGCGATCTACTTGCTAGTGGGCTGAACGATAGTGCCCCGGCGTCGCTGCCAGGTGGCGCTTGAAAGCACGCTGCAGGTGCGCCTGGTCGGCAAAGCCTGCTTCAAGTGCTACCTCGGCGATCAAGCGTCCGCGCCGCAGCTGTGCGCGGGCGTACTGTACGCGCTGGTCCAGCAGGTAGCCGTGGGGCGTCAGGCCGAATTGCTGCTTGAAGGCCCGGATCAGGTACGAGGTCGACAGGCCTGCTGCCTTGCCGATGTCCTCCAGGCGCAACGGCTGGGTGCAGTGATCACGGATGAACGCGGCAGCGGCCAGCAAACGTGGGTTGCCTTGCGTCGCCCCAGGGCTGCCGGCACTGAACTGCTGGATCAACTCGCCGAAGAAAATCCGCAGCGCCGCAGCTTTGCCGACGTTGCTGCCTTGCTCGTCCAGCAGCGCCTCGAACAATTGGCACAAAGCCTGGTACAGGGCTTGCGAGCGGCTGCTGATTGCCTCGAACGGCTGGAAGCCCAACGCCTGCAACCAACTCAAGTCGAGGTACAGCATCAGGTACGACCAAGGCTCACCGTCAATGGGGTTGCAGGTATGCACGACGCCGGGATTCATCATCACCACAGTGCCTTCCGACACCTGCTGATGGTTTTCACCGCTCACATAAGTGCTGCGTCCGCCAGTGATGGCGCCGATGGAAAAGCCTTCGTGGGAATGCGGCGCATAGCAGACCTTGCGTCCATCCTCGACCCTGCGCGCCTCGATGAACGGCAGCGCCGGGTCACGCCAGAACCGCGAGTGGCTGCTCATCACTGCCCTTCGGCGTCGTGGACCACTACCAGCAACTGGGCCTGTACCTCGCCGAGCGAGCGCAGGCGGTGGGGCGTCTGGGCGTTGAAGTACAGCGCATCGCCGCGTTCGAGGATGACCCGCTCGTTCATGAAATCGACTTCCACCTGCCCTTCATGCACAAACAGGAACTCCTCGCCCAGGTGCTCCTTGAAGGTCGAGTCGCTGAAGTCCCGCGGGGGACTGATGATAAAGGGCAGCAGGCTGCGGCTGCCGATATGACTGGCCAGCACTGCATAGCCTGGGCCCTGGGCGCTGCCCGACAGCGCCTGGCGTTCGCCACAGCGCACCAGGCTGTAGCGCGACTGACCGGGTTCATCCTCGGCAAACAGCTCCTCGACATTGACGCTCAGTGCTCGCGCCAGCTTCAGTGCGGCGGCGATCGAGGGGGTGTTCAGGCCGCGCTCGACCTTGGACAGGTAGCTCTTGGTCATGCCGGACTTTTCGGCCAGCACTTCAAGGGTAATGCCCAGTTTTTTTCTTAATAGTTTCAATCGGATAGACATGCGACGCGATTTTCCCAGTGCCACGGGCAAGTTTTTTCTTGCTAATGACACATTGTGTCATTTAGCCTTGTTTGTGTCATCACGCTGAGCAACCCGCCACCTTCCAAGTAACCGGGCAACCCAGCGCTGACATTTTTCCCACCACCGAGGATATCCCCATGGCCAAGACAATGGCATTGCCCAAGGACCAACTGATCAAGCAGGCCCTCACACAGATGCAAGGCTCGCTTGCCGATAATACGTGGACTGTGCGCGAAAAGCTGGCCCTGACCTGCCGAATTCTGTTCGACAACGGCCACGACTCGGGCCTTGCCGGGCAGATCAGCGCCCGCGGCCCGCAGCCTGGCACCTTCTACACCCAACAACTGGGCCTGGGCTTCGACGAAATCACTGCCAGTAACCTGCTGCTGGTCAACGAAGACCTGGAAGTCCTCGAAGGCAGCGGCATGCCCAACCCGGCCAACCGCTTTCACAGCTGGGTGTACCGGGCACGCGGGGACGTCAACTGCATCATCCACACGCATCCTACCCACGTCGCCGCCCTGTCGATGCTCGAAGTACCGCTGCAGGTGTCGCACATGGACCTGTGCCCGCTCTATGAAGATTGCGCGTTTCTCGAAGCCTGGCCGGGCGTACCCGTGGGCAACGAAGAGGGCGAGATCATCAGCGCGGCCCTGGGCGACAAGCGCGCCATCCTGCTCTCGCACCACGGCCAGCTCTCTACCGGCGCCAGCATCGAGGAGGCCTGCGTCATCGCCCAACTGATCGAACGCGCTGCCAAGCTGCAACTGCTGGCCATGGCCGCCGGCGAGGTCAAACCGATCGAGCCGGCACTCGGTCGCGAAGCCCACGACTGGATCTCGCGCCCTAAACGTCACAGTGCCGCCTTCAACTACTATGCGCGACAGTGCCTGCGAGTGCATGCCGACTGCCTGAACTGATCGTTGCTTTTTTCGCCCTATTTGCCTTACTTGCGGAGTTCATCATGTCCACGACTTTTCACGGCATCATCGGCTACACCATCACCCCGTTCAGCCACGATGGCGAGCAGCTCGACCTGCCCGCGCTGGGTAAATCCATCGACCGCCTGATAGCCGGTGGCGTACATGCCATCGCGCCGCTGGGGAGCACCGGTGAAGGGGCTTACCTCAGCGATCTGGAATGGCAGCAGGTTGCCGAGTTCAGCCTGGCGCACATTGCCAAGCGAGTACCCACCATTGTCAGCGTTTCGGACCTGACCACTGCCGGAGCCATCCGCCGTGCGCGCTTTGCCCAAGCCCACGGCGCCGATGCGGTCATGGTGCTGCCGGCCGCCTACTGGAAGCTCAGCGAAGCCGAGATCATCCAGCACTACCGCGCCATCGGCGCCAGCATCGACGTGCCGATCATGCTCTATAACAACCCGGCCACCAGCGGCACCGACATGTCAGTGGAGCTGATCCTCAAGATCGTGCGCGAAGTCGACAACGTCACCATGGTCAAGGAGAGTACCGGCGACATTCAGCGCATGCACAAGCTGCAGATGCTGGGCGAAGGCCAGGTGCCGTTCTACAACGGCTGCAACCCCCTGGCCCTGGAGGCGTTCGTGGCCGGTGCCAGCGGCTGGTGTACGGCAGCGGCGAACCTGATTCCCGACCTCAACCAGCAGCTGTACCAGGCGGTGCTCCGAAACGACCTGAAAACCGCCAAGGCCGTGTTCTATCGCCAGTTGCCACTGCTGGACTTCATCCTCAAGGGTGGATTGCCCGCCACCATCAAGGCGGGCCTGGCCATGACCGGGCTTGAGGTGGGTGAGCCCCGGCGGCCGGTATTCGCGCTGGATCAGTCCGGGCAGGACTACCTCAAGGCACTGCTGCAAACGTTGCGTTAAGCCCCGGCCCTACCGCGAGGCGGCCATGCGCAGTCGATAATTGCCGGGGCTTTCACCGGTCCACTTCTTGAAGGCCCGGTGAAACGCACTGGATTCCTGAAAGCCGGTGCGCTCGGCGATCTCGGCAATGCTCATGTCAGTCTCGCGCAGGCATTCAAAGGCCGTGGCCCGGCGCACCTCATCCTTGATCTGCTGGAACGAGCGCCCCTCCCGTTCCAGCAACCTGCGAAAGCTGCTGGCGCTCAGGCCCTGGCGCTCGGCCATGGCCACCAGCGTCGGCCACTGTCCCTGCTCGCGTTCGCGCAGATAACGGTACACCTGGGCCACTTGGCCATTCTGGTTGCGATAGCGGATCACCAGCCATTGGGGGGCGCTGCGCAAGAAGGTCTTGAGCCCGGCCAGGTCCTGGATCACCGGCAGACGCAGGTAATCGGCAGCAAACTCGATCTCCGTGCGCCCGGCCCCCAATTGCAGGTTCGGCCCCCACAGCAACGGGTCGTCATCCTGGACCGGACGTTTGTCGGCCAGCGCCGTGCGATCGATCACCAGGCGTTGCCCACCCAACCAGCACAACAGGCTGATCACCAGCGCCAGGAAGGTTTCTTCGGCATACACCCGGGTGACCGGATCGTCGATGTTCGAGCGCAGGCCGATCACTGCCCGCCCGCCCTTGAGCGTCACACTCGCGCGCATGTCCCGCAGGAACAGTGCGAAGTTGCCCAGGCACTGGCGCAAGGCTTTTTCCAGCGTCGGCTCCTGGATCAGGCCCCGGCAGATCAGGGCAAAACTGCCCACCGGCATGCCGTGGCTGTCGAGGTTGAAAAACTCGTCGTTCAGGTCCTGGATCAATAGCAGCCACAGCCGCGCAAAAGCCGACGCCGGCACCCGCACACCGGGCGCACCGAGCACTGCCGGGTCGATGCCGGCTTCACGCAGCAACGCCTCGGCCCGCAGTGGCTGATCGCGCAGGGAATGGAGCATGGAATGGACGAAATAGACCGCGACTGTATCGTTTTCCCGCATGGCGGATTCCGCAAGGGTATGGCAAAAAATACCAGTTTCGCTGAGCAGTTATGGCATAGGCCCGGCTGCAGCCTTTGCCTAGACTCGATGACTACCTGAACCTGGCCCGGTGTGCATTCTGGCAGAGCCTGCCTGTGCCCCGCCACGCTTTCGCCTATGGAGTCGATCATGAATACCCCAGAAATCTACGTCGTCAGCGCTGTGCGCTCGGCAATCGGCAGTTTCGGCGGCACCCTCAAGGACCTGCCGCTGGCTGACCTCGCCAGCACCGTGACCCGCGCCGCCATCGAGCGCGCCGGTGTGGCACCTGAGCAGATCGGCCATGTGGTCATGGGCACCGTGATCCCGACCGAGGCACGCGATGCCTACCTCGCCCGCGTCGCCGCCATGAACGCTGGCATCCCCAAGGAAACCCCGGCCTTCAACGTCAACCGCTTGTGCGGTTCCGGCCTGCAGGCCATCGTTTCGGCAGCCCAGAGCCTGCTGCTGGGTGAAGCCGAAGCCGTGGTCGCCGCGGGCGCCGAATCCATGAGCCGTGGCCCGTACCTGTTGCCCCAGGCTCGCTGGGGGGCGCGCATGGGCGACCTCAAGGGCATCGACTACATGCTCGGTGTGCTGCATGACCCTTTCGCCGGTTTCCACATGGGCATCACCGCCGAGAACGTCGCCGAACGCAATGGCATCACCCGTCAGATGCAGGATGACCTGGCTCTGGTCAGCCAGCAGCGCGCCGCCCGTGCCATCGCCGAGGGCCGCTTCGCCAGCCAGATCGTGCCGATCGATATTCCGGGCCGCAAAGGCACCGTGCGCTTTGAAGTCGACGAGCACGTACGGGGAGAAGTGACTGCCGAGCAACTGGCCGGCATGAAGCCTGCATTCAAGAAAGACGGCACCGTCACCGCCGGCAACGCCAGCGGCCTGAACGATGGCGCCGGCGCCCTGGTGCTGGCCACCGGTGATTTCGTCAAGCGTCACGGCCTGCAGCCACTGGCTCGCCTGGTGGCCTACGCCCACGCCGGCGTCGAACCTGAACTGATGGGCCTGGGCCCGGTACCTGCCACCCGCAAGGTGCTGGAGAAGGCCGGTATCAGCGTTGCCGACCTGGACGTCATCGAATCCAACGAAGCGTTCGCCGCACAAGCCTGCGCCGTCTCCGGCGAGCTGGGCTTCGACCCCGAGAAGGTCAACCCCAACGGTTCCGGCATTTCCCTGGGTCACCCGGTGGGTGCTACCGGCGCGATCATCGCCACCAAGGCCATCCACGAGCTGCAGCGCATTGAAGGCCGCTACGCGCTGGCCACCATGTGCATCGGTGGCGGCCAGGGCATCGCTGTCGTCTTTGAACGCGTCTGAACCAAGGAAATATCACAGTGAGTATTGAAAACATTGCGGTGATCGGCGCGGGCACCATGGGCAACGGGATTGCCCAGGTGTGCGCGGTGGCCGGTTACCAGGTGACCCTGATCGATGTGTCCGACGCTGCGCTGGAGCGCGGCGTGGCCACCCTACGCAAGAACCTAGAACGCCAGGTCAGCAAGCAGACCCTGGTCGCTGAAGACGCCCAGGCGGCTGTAGCGCGAATCCGTACCAGCACCGACTACGCCCAGTTGGCCTCGGCGCAGTTGGTGATCGAAGCGGCGACTGAAAACCTCGACCTCAAGCTGCGCATCCTCAAGCAGATCGCCGAGAGCGTCAGCAGCGAGTGCGTGATCGCCACCAACACCTCGTCGCTGTCGATCACCCAACTGGGCGCGGCCATCGGCAACCCTGAACGCTTCATCGGCGTACACTTCTTCAACCCGGTACCGATGATGGCCCTGGTGGAGATCATTCGCGGCCTGCAGACCAGTGACGCCACCTATGCCAAGGCCCTGGCGCTGACCGAGCAGGTCGGCAAGACGCCGATCACCGCCGGCAACCGGCCAGGCTTCGTGGTCAATCGCATCCTGGTGCCGATGATCAACGAGGCGATCTTCGTGCTGCAGGAAGGCCTGGCCAGCGCCGAGGACATCGACACCGGCATGCGCCTTGGCTGCAACCAGCCAATCGGCCCGCTGGCCCTGGGCGACCTGATCGGCCTGGATACCCTGCTGGCCATCATGGAAGCCTTCCACGAAGGCTACAACGACAGCAAGTACCGCCCTGCCCCCCTGCTCAAGGAAATGGTCGCCGCCGGCTACCTGGGTCGCAAGAGCGGTCGCGGTTTCTACACCTACTGAGGGCCCGACCATGGACGCCGCTTTGCGCTGTACGAACTTCGAAGAGCGGCGTGACAAGGCCTTGGCGCTCTTCGCCGAGAAGGGTTTTGGCCAGGTCAGCATGCGTGAGCTGGCCAGCCACCTGGGCCTGACTGCGGGGTCGTTGTACCACCACTTCCCCAGTAAGCAGGACCTGTTGTACGACCTGATCGAAGAGTTGTACGAAGAGCTGCTCGCCACCCTCAACCAGGGGCGCCGCGCACATCAGCAAACCCTGGCTGAGGTGATTGCCGCACATTGGGCGCTGCATGCCGAGCGCCCCCTGCAGTTTCGCCTGGCCGAGCGGGATCAATGCTGCTTGAGCCCGGATCAGCAGGCGCGCATCGGCCAACTGCGCCAGCAATATGAAACCGCCCTGCTTCGGCTGCTCGTGCCCAAGGCCACCTTGCGTGGCAAGGCACTGGAAGCTACGGCGCATGTCATCGCCAATCTGCTCAACAGCCTGCCCGGTTGGCTGCAAGCCTCAGCGTTGCCGCAAGCCCAGGGCCTGGCCTTGATGGAAAGCATGCTGATGGGCGGGATCGAACGCACGTTACGCGGTGAAAGCCTCAACTCAATGGCCTGAGCCCGCTGCCGCGCTCTCGGGTGCGGGTCATGCATGAGCCCTCGCCCGGCCCTAGCGCAACAGCGCCTGGATCTGATCGCGAAGGGTATCGAGGTCGAACGGCTTGGCCAGGATGGGCGCCTTGAAGGCAATAGGGCTTCCCGATTCGCGGATCTCTGCCGGGTATCCGCTGATGAAGATCACCTTCAGGTCCGGCCGCAACTTCAGGGCAGGCTCGGCGATCTGCACGCCGGAGATTCCGCCCGGCAGGCGAAAATCGGTGACGATCAGGTCCAGGTGCGGTTTGCTGGCGAGGATTTCAAATGCTTGTTCACCGTCCTCGGCCACCAGCACGTGGTAGCCCTCACCCGCCAGGTAATCCCTCAGAACCATACGAATGGTGTCGTCGTCTTCAACGACCAGCACCACATCCTGCGCATCTTCACTCATGCCAACGCCTTGTTTTTCAATAAGTGCCAACTACGACCCCAGCCTCAGGCAGAGGTTGCCTGTTGATGGTCCGCTGCTTGCGGCAGGTCAGTCAATGGCAGGCGAACGGTAAAGGTCGCCCCCTGCCCCTCGATACTGTGTACACCAATGCTGCCGCCATGGGCCAGCACGATCTGCTCGGAGATATACAGCCCCAGGCCCAGCCCCGCACTGCTCTGACTGGACGCCACGCGTTCGAATTGCTGGAAGATGCGCTGCTGGTTCTGCTCGCTGATGCCGATGCCCTGGTCCTTGACCTCGATGCAGGCCATGCCCTGCTGCTCGAACGTACGCACCTGTACCGGGCTTTTCGCCCCGTAGCGCAAGGCATTGGTCAACAGGTTCGCCACCACCTGCTCGATTCGAAACTCGTCCCAGACGCCGCTCAACGCCGCCTCGGCGCTGAAATTGATCGACGACTGGGCGGCGATGGCCTGGGCGGCGAAGTTCTCGATCAGGCCACCGACCAACTGCGACAAGTCGAACAGGCTGGGGCGGATCGAAAGCTTGCCGGTGCGTATCCGTGACACATCGAGCATGTCTTCGATCAAGCGGATCAGGCTGTTGATCTGGCGCTCGTCACGCTCGACCATGGCGCGCATCTTGTCCAGGGTGAACGCATCGGCATTGTCGCGGGCCAGGTGCATCTTGCGCAGCTGGGTCTCCAGGATCAGGCCGTTTAGCGGCGTGCGCACTTCGTGAGAGACGATCGACATGAAGTCATCGCGCATCTGTACCGCGCGCTCAAGTTCCCCGCGGGTAACCTGCAGCTGGGCCAGCAACTGGGCCTGCTCTTCACGGCTGCGCTCTATGGCTTCGAGCTGTTGCTTGAGCGCCTTGCGCTGACGGAACAGGTCGATGAACACTGCCACCTTGCTCTTGACCGCGTGAGGGTCAAGCGGCTTGTGCAAGAAGTCCACCGCCCCGCTTTCATACCCCTTGAAGGCATAGTTCATCTCGCGCCCGGCCGCGCTGACAAACACGATGGGGATGTTCTTGGTCTTCTCCATGCCACGCATCAACTCGGCCAGCTCGAAGCCGTTCATGCCGGGCATCTGTACATCGAGAATGGCCAGGGCGAACTCATGTTCGAGCAGCAACGACAACGCCTGGTCGGCCGATTGCGCCTGATGCACTTCACAGTCGCTACCCTTGACCAAGGCCTCCAGTGCCAGCAGGTTTTCCGGCAAGTCGTCGACGATCAGCAGCTTGGCTTGTATATGACTCAGCATTCAGGGGGCTCCAGCTTGGCGAGCAATTGCCCGATGCCATTCAAAGGCAATATATGGTCAGGACGGTGCAAGGCCAGCGCCGCTTGCGGCATGGTCGCGACCTGGGCTTCCCGGGGGTCCTGGACGATGGTGTGCCCGCCCAGGCGCTTGATGTGCGCAAGCCCTGCGGCACCGTCCTCATTGGCGCCGGTCATCAGCACACCCAGCAGCGCCGGGCCATAGGCGTCGGCGGCGGACTCGAACAACACATCGATCGATGGACGGGAGAAATACACCCGTTCCTCCTGGCTCAGGGAAAAACTGCGGTCCTGCTCCACCGACAGGTGGTAGCCGGGACCGGCGAAATAGATCATGCCCGGGGCCAGCGCCTGCTTGTCCCGGGCTTCGCATACAGGTCGCTTGAGCCTGCGGCTGAACACCTCGGCCAGTTGGCTGTGACGGTCATCGGGCAGGTGCAGCACGCACACCAGCGGAATCCTGAAGCCCTGCGGCAGGCTATGCATCACATGCAGCAAGGCGCTGACGCCGCCAGCCGAGGCGCCCAGGGTAATCGCCTGGATACCGTTCATGATTTGCGGTAAATCCGTTCAGGCTTGACCAACGCCTCGAAGCGGTCGGCGTAGGCGGAAAAGTCCAGCGATTCCTTGCTCCCCAGGACCAGAAAACCCCGGTGGCACAGCGACTCGTGGAACAGGCCGAAGGCGCGATCCTGCAAGGTCTTGTTGAAGTAGATGAGTACGTTTCGACAGGAGATCAACTGGGTTTCGGAAAACACGCTGTCGGTGGCCAGGCTGTGGTCGGCGAAGGTCACGTTGTCGCGCAGGCTGCTGTCGACGATGGCATTGCCATAGGCCGAGGTGTAGTACTCGCTGAAGTCTCGGCGCCCGCCGGCCTTGCGGTAGTTTTCGGCATACGCGTGCATGTTCTGCATCGAATAGATGCCTTGCTTGGCTTTTTCCAGGGAATTGGGATTGATATCGGTGGCATAGATGATGGTGCGCTCCAACAGGCCCTCTTCGCGCAACAGGATCGCCATCGAATAGACCTCCTCGCCCGTGCTGCAGCCGGCGATCCAGATCTTGAGTGACGGCCAGGTGCGCAACAACGGCACCACTTCGCGGCGCAGGGCGAGGAAGTGCTCCGGGTCGCGAAACATCTCGCTGACCGGAATGGTCAGGAACTGCAGCAACTGCATGAACATGCCCGGATCGTGCAGCACCCGCTCCTGCAGCGCCGAGACCGTCTTGCAGTCGAACTGGCGCAGGGCGTGCTGGATCCGGCGCTTGATCGAGGCGCCGGAGTAGTCGCGAAAGTCATAGCTGTACTTGAGGTAGATCGCCTCGATCAACAGCCGTATTTCAATGTCGGTGTTACGTTCGATAGTCAAATTCGCTCCAGTTGCGGCAGCCATACACGGATCAGCGAGAACAGGCGGTCAAGTTCGATGGGCTTGGCCAGGTAGTCGTTGGCCCCCGCTTGCAGGCAACGCTCCTGGTCGTCCTTCATCGCCTTGGCGGTGACCGCGATGATAGGCAACTTGCGCCAGCGCGGGTCCTTGCGTATCAGCCGGGTGGCTTCATAGCCATCCATCTCCGGCATCATCACGTCCATCAGTACCAGGTCGACGTCGGTGTTCTGCTCCAGTCGCTCGATGGCTTCGCGGCCATTGCGGGCGATCTCGACGACAGCGCCTTTGTGCTCCAATGCGCTGGTCAGGGCGAAAATGTTGCGCACATCGTCATCGACCAGCAGCAACTTGCGCCCCTCGAAGACCTTGTCGCGACTGCGTGCAGTCTTGAGCATGCGCTGTCGTTCATGGGACAGCGTCGACTCGACTTTGTGCAAAAACAATGTCACCTCATCGAGCAGGCGCTCCGGCGAACGGGCGCCCTTGATGATGATCGAGCGCGAGTACTTGAGCAGGTCTGCCTCTTCGTCGCGGGTCAGGTTGCGGCCGGTGTAGACAATCACCGGCGGGAACGAGCGGATGTCTTCGGCCGACATGCGCTTGAGCAGCTCGTTGCCGAGCATGTCGGGCAGCTTGAGGTCGATGATCATGCAGTCGTAAATGTTCTCTCGCAGCAGCTCCAGGGCCTGCTGGGCCATGCCCACGGCGGTGATCTCGATGTCGTCGTCGCCGATCAGGCGGGCGATGCTTTCGCGCTGCAAGTCGTCGTCTTCGACCAGCAGAATGTGCTTGAGCTTCTGCGTAAGCTTGGCCTCAAGGCGGGCGAACACCGCCTTGAGCTCGTCGCGGCTGGCGGGCTTGACCGCATACCCGACCGCGCCCATGTGCATGGCCGCCTCCATCCGGTCTTCAACAGAAATGATATGCACCGGTATGTGCCGGGTACTGGCCTTCTCCTTGAGCCGCTGCAGTACCGTCAGGCCCGAGTGGTCCGGGAGGCGCATGTCCAGCAGGATCGCGTCGGGGATGAAGTTGGCAGCCAGCTCGAAGCCTTCGTCGGCCGCCTGGGCGACCAGGCAGCTATACCCCAGTTCATGCGCCAGGTCGAAGAGGATGCGGGCAAAGTTCGGCTCGTCCTCGATCACCAGGATGCAGCGGTTGCTGAAGGGTGCCAGCTCGCGATCATCGGCAAAGGCCGGTGCGCGACGCGGCGCGACGGCCACGCTGACAGGCGCCTGCGGCTCGGGCTCGCTGACCGGCACCAACGGTTGATTGATGATTACTGCCGGGCCCTGGCTGGCCACCGACTCGTAGTGTTCCGGCAGGATCAGGCAGAACACACTGCCCTTGCCTTCGCTGCTGTCGACGCTGATCTGCCCGCCCAGCAACTGGGCCAGGTCGCGGGAAATCGACAACCCCAGGCCTGTACCGCCATAGCGCCGGTTGGTGGTGCCATCGGCCTGATGGAAAGCCTCGAAAATACTCTGTTGCTGGTCGGCGGCGATACCGATGCCGCTGTCGCGTACCGAAAAGACAATCCCGGTGCCCGGCTGTGCGCTGACGGTAAGGCTGACCTGGCCTTTTTCGGTGAACTTCACCGCGTTGGACAACAGGTTCTTGAGAATCTGCTCCAGGCGCTGGCGGTCGGTGTACAAGGTTGCCGGTACCTGCGGCTCGATCACCACCTTGAAACCCAGGCGCTTTTCGCTCGCCAGCGGTGCGAACAAGGTCTGCAAGCCTTCAACCAGACGCGCTACCTGGGTGTTTTGCGGCCTGACTTCAAGCTTGCCGGCCTCGACCTTGGCAATATCGAGGATGTCGTTGATCAAGTTGAGCAGGTCGTTGCCGGCCGAGTAGATAGAATCGGCAAACTTGACTTGTTCTTCACTGAGGTTGCCCTGGCTGTTTTCTGCCAGCAGCTTGGCCAGGATCAGCGAGCTGTTGAGCGGCGTACGCAGTTCGTGGGACATATTGGCCAGGAACTCGGACTTGTACTTGCTCGAACGCTGCAGTTCTTCGGCACGCTCCTGCAGCTCGCCCTGGGCGCGATTGAGCTCGCCGTTCTTGTGATCCAGCGCATCGCGTTGCTGGGCCAGGGCCTCGGTGCGTTCGGCCAATTGCTCGTTGGTCTGCTCAAGCTCTGCCTGCTGGGTCTCCAGATGAGCCTGGGACTCCTTGAGCACCCGCGATTGCTCCTCGAGCTCTTCGTTGGCGGTTTTCAGTTCTTCCTGTTGCACCTGCAGTTCTTCATTGAGCTGCTGGGTTTCCGCCAGCACTTCCTGCAGGCGTTGGCGGTAGCGCGCGCTTTCGATGGAAGTACCGAGGTTGTCGGCGACTCGCTCGAGAAACTCGATGTCGCGCTCCGTCAGGGCGCGCAGGAAACCCAGCTCGACCACGCCGTTGACCTGCCCGTCGTTGCTGGCCGGCATCACCAGCACACTGCGTGGCAGACCTTCTCCCAGGCCCGAGGCAACCTTGAAATAGTCTTCGGGCACGTTGTCCAGGCGCAGCAGGCGACCCTGGCTCACGGCCTGGGCCAACATGCCTTCCTGATGCCCGATCACCTGCTCGCGCTCCTGCTGCTCACGGGAAAGGCCATAGCTGGCCACCCGGCGCAAGCCGCCGTGCTCGTCGCGCACGTAGAGCGCTGCGACCACGCTGCCCAGGTAATTGGCAAAAAAACGCAGGATATTGTTGCCCAGCATCGGCAAGGTCAACTGGCCCAGCACCTGTTCGGCCAATTGGGTCTGGCCACTGCGCAACCAGGCCTGCTGTTCCAGTCGCTGGTTGGCGCGTTGCTGGGCCTCGAGGTTGCTGGAGTAGCTGGCCGACAGTGCCAGCAGGTCCCGACGCCCGAGGAACGCCAGCAAGGCACTGAGGAGGATGACGAAGATCAGGTAGGCGGAAATGGCCACCACCGTGTTGCTGCTGACCTGCTCGTTGCGCGCCACCCGCAACTGGTGCTCCATGGCGATGAAGGCATCGAACTCCTTGCGGATTTCATCGGTGATGCGCTTGCCGCGACCGCTGCGAATCGGCTCGCTGTAGTCGCCGGCCTGGCGACGCAGCGTGATCATGTCGCTGGCAAAGGCATTCCACTCCTGTTGCAGCCCGATCAGCCGGTCCAGCCGGTCCAGCTGTTGCGGGTTGTCCGTCACCAGCTGCTTGAGGCCATTGAGCCCGGACAATACCTGCGGCTTGGCCAGTTCATAGGGTTCCAGGAAGCGCTCTTCACCGGTGATCAGGAAGCCACGCATGCCGGTCTCCATGTCGATCGACAGCTTTACCGCTTCATTGGCGTTGTTGATCACCCGGTCGGTATGTTCAACCCACTGGATGGCCGACAACAGGTAACTGATCACCGCGACGAACACCAGGGCGCTGAGCAGGCCGACCCCCAAAGGCAGTCCGATGTTGCGGCTCAGCAACTTGCGAAAGCTTTGCTGATCTATCGAGGCGGGTTGAGTCATTGCAAAAAGTCCAGGCAAGTGAATCAAACAAAAGAGTGTGGCGGATTTTTCGAGTATTTGTTCTATTTTCCGCGACGCCGGCCGCTGCGGGGCCTTCTTGTCATGAAGTCTAAACAGCTTTGCCACTTCTGGCAGGGCATTTAGCCAGCATTTGAGACCTGTGTACGGCAATCGTTCCCTGCCGGGGCACAGATCGCTATTCTGCAGAACACGCAGGGAACTTCAGGCAACGCCCGGCATACAGACTATGAACACACACCTGCACAGGACCCTTGCCATGCCCTCTCCTACCTCGCCCCTGCTGGTCGTCGAAGACGACGATATCGTGCGCATGCTGATCGTCGAAGTGCTGACAGAGCTGGGTTACGCGGTGATCGAGGCCCAGGACGCCGCCGCCGCCCTGACGATCCTTGAAGACGACGGCCAGTCGCTTGCGCTGATGATGACCGATGTCGGTCTGCCGGACATGGACGGCAAGGCACTGGCGAGCAAGGCGCGCGAAGCCAGGCCGTTGCTGCCGATTCTGTTTGCCAGTGGCTACGCCGAAAATATCCAGGTACCCGAAGGCATGCACCTGATTGGCAAGCCGTTCAGCATTGATCAGTTGCGCGACAAAGTACAAGGCATCCTGTAGAGGCGAGCTTGCCCCGCGACCGCGGTCGCTCAGTGACATCGCATCGCGGGGCAAGCCCGCTCTTACCTGGAATCTGGTTTAATACGCGTTTTTTGCCAAGGCCCTCAGCACTCATGCCCACCCTCAATGTCCTGGTCATCGGCTACGTCTGGCCCGAACCCCGCTCTTCGGCCGCCGGCGGGCACATGATGCAGATCCTTGAAAGCTTTGTGCAGCGTGGCTACCACGTCACGTTCAGCAGCCCGGCGACCGTGGGCGAGCACAAGGCGGACCTCGCAAGCCTTGGCATCGCCGAGCGGGCAATCGCCCTCAACGACAGCAGCTTCGATCGCTTCGTCAGCGAACTGGCGCCGGATGTCGTACTGTTCGACCGCTTCATGATGGAGGAGCAGTTTGGCTGGCGCGTGGAGAAACACTGCCCCAATGCCCTGCGCGTACTGGAAACCTCCGACCTGCAAAGCCTGCGCGATGCCCGCCAGCAACTGCTGCGCCGGCGCTTGATCGAAGGCCTGGACCCGAATGACTTTCGCGCCCTGTTCGCTACGCCCGGCCCCGAGCTGTATCGGCAGATGGCCTCGGCCGACGTCACCCTGCGCGAATTGGCGGCCATTTACCGCAGCGACCTGAGCCTGATGATTTCAGACGTCGAAATCGACCTGCTGATCAACGGCTTCGGTGTACCTGAACACCTGCTGCACTGGTGCCCGCTGATGGTCGACATTCCCGATGAGCCGTGCAAGCCCTACGCCGGGCGCGCCAACTTCCTCAGCATCGGCAATTTCCGCCATGCACCCAACTGGGACGCGGTGCTGTGGATGAAGAACAGCCTCTGGCCAATGATCCGCCGCCGCGTGCCCCAGGCCCAATTGCACATCTATGGTGCCTACACACCGCCCAAAGCGACAGCGCTGCACAAACCGGCCGAAGGGTTCCACATCATGAACTGGGCCGAAGACGCCCTGGAGGTGATGAGCAACGCGCGTATCTGCCTGGCGCCGCTACGCTTCGGAGCCGGTATCAAGGGCAAGCTGACCGATGCCATGCTGTGCGGCACCCCCAGCGTCACCACGCCAATAGGTGCCGAAGCCATGCACGGCGCCCTGCCTTGGCCAGGTGCGGTGGCCAGCACTGCCGAAGGCCTGGCCGAGGCCGCAGCGCAGCTCTACAGCGACGAGTCGCGCTGGCTGCAGGCCCAGCAACAGGGCCTGCAGCTGATCGCTGCGCGCTATGACCGCCGCCAGCACGCCACTGCCCTGGTGGAGCGCATCGAGTACGCACTCGGCGATCTGGACCAGCACCGTCTGTTCAACTTCACCGGGGCCATGCTGCGCCATCACCAGCACAAGAGCACCCAGTACATGGCCCAGTGGATCGAAGCCAAGAACCGCCTGGCTACAGAGGCCGACGCAGCAGGTAAGTGTCCATGATCCAGCCTTTGCGCGCCCGCGCCTGGGCGCGCTGCTCAAGAATCAGTGCCTTGACCTGCTGCAAGGGGCCACTGATGAGGATTTCGTCGGCACTGCCCAGGTAGGCTCCCCAGTAAATGTGCAGCGCCGGATCATCCAGGTCGGCAAATGCGCAGCCCCCATCGAGCATCACCACCAGGTTGTCGATCTGCGCTTGTTCAGGCAGGCGTCGGCCCGGCAACACGGTCAATGGCTCGCCGATGCGGTTCAGCGGGATACGATGGCGCGCAGCCAGGGCCTGGACGCTACTGATGCCGGGGATCACCTCAAGCTCGAATGCCACCCCCCGGGCCTGGACCAGGTCAAGAATGCGCAACGTGCTGTCGTACAGTGTCGGCTCACCCCAGAGCAGAAATGCCCCGCACTCCCCTTCGGCAAGTTCGGTTTCAAGCAGGCGGGCGTAAAGCGCCGCACGCTGCTGGTGCCAGTCATGCACCGCACCGACATAGTCGCTGGCGGCCTCCGCCCGCCGCGGGTCGTCGACCTGTACCACTCGAAACCCTGGCTGGCGGATGTAGTGCTCGAGGATGTTTTTGCGCAGTTGCAGCAGTTCGTCCTTGACCGCGCCCTTGTCGAGGACGAAAAACACCTGAGCACGGTTCAGGGCATCGATGGCTTCTACAGTAATCTGGCGCGGATTGCCCGGCCCGATTCCGATCAATAACAGCTGTTTCATTGCACTCAGCCCATTGTTCGTCCGACCGACATTGTCGGCCGGGCGAACACCTGTAGCAATGTGCGGTTTACCAGATCGAGAAGTTGTAGCTGACGATTACACGAGTCTCATCCATGTCGCGCGCGTACTTCTCGTAGTTGCTACGGAACGTCGAGTTACGCAGGCGCACGCTGACATCCTTGAAGGTGCCGCTCTGTACCTGGTATTTGAACTCGGTATCGCGTTCCCACTCCTTGCCCTCGTCCAGGCTGCCCGGCACCTTGATGTGGTCACCGTTGATGTAACGGGTAAAGAAGGTCAGGCCGGGTACGCCCAGGGCCTTGAAGTCATAGTCGTAGCGCAACTGCCAGGAGCGCTCCTGGGCAGCGGCAAAGTCGTTGACCTGTGCGTAGTTGACCAGGTACGGGTTGCTGCCATCCAGGTACGGCATGGCGTTGTCGCCATACATGCGCTGCCAGCCAGCGCTGACCTTGTGACCGCCCAGGCTGTAGCCGAGCATGCCGCTGAAGGCGCGGTGATCGATGTCGCCCGCCCGCGCATTGCCGATGTCGTCACTCTTGATCAGGCGCAGGTCCGCCGACAGGCTACCGACGTCCAGCGGCTGGCTCGCCACCACACCGAAGAAGTGCTGGCGGTAGATGTTCTCAAGCTTGGCCACCTGGTACTGGGCGCTGAGGCGGTCGTTGAACCTGTAATCGACGCCGGCCATGTCGAAATGATCAGCCGTGATATCGCAGGCATAACGCTTGTTCTTGCAATGCACGCGAATGTCCTGGCGATCGGTGGAATCACGTGCGGTGTATTTGTCCAGGCGAGCCGCATGGAACTTGAGGTTGTTGACCTCTTCGGACGTCAGCATCGCGCCTTGGAACATCGTCGGAAGCAAACGGCCATCGTTGTATTTGAGCAGCGGCAGGTCGGGCAACATCGAGCCGTACTTGAGGACGGTTTTTGAATAACGCAGCTTGCCGGCCACACCCAACTTGGCATATTGATCAACCGAATGACGCGGGTCGCGCCCGCTGGAGGGCAGTAATCCGCTATTGCTGTCGGCCGGGCTGGAGTCGAGTTTGACACCCACCATACCCAGGGCATCGATACCCACGCCCACGGGACCTTGGGTATAACCGGACTGCACATTGAGGATAAAACCCTGTGCCCATTCTTCGCGCTTTGAAGCGCCCTGGCTGGAACTGACATGGCCATCGCGAAAGTCGCGATTGAAATAGACATTGCGCGCTTCGAGTGTGGCACTGCTGTCTTCAAGAAAACCGGCAGCCTGAGTCGAAGTGGCAGCCAACATCGCGAGCAGGCCAGTGAGCCTGCGCCCGGGCGCGAGAGGGGGTGGGGCAAACATGAGAAGCACAATCCGAAAGAGTGACAAAAACAACCGGCAGCCATCCAGATGCCGGTAATGCGGCCAGCGCCAACGAAGGTCAAGGCTGACCGCTCATCATCTCGCAGCCGCTCTGGAACGGGCCATTGGACCATCGTCTAGGGTACAACCCAGCCTGCTGCTTAGTTTGTTCGCGGTAACGCGCGCGCAAATAAGAAAGTTCCATAAAAGCGCAATTAAACGTTAATTGTTTACCCGCTGCTTTGAGACTACTACACTCTTTATTAGTGTGATGTTGTGCCCAACCCGGTGGCGGCTGCGTAATTCAGATTACTCCACGTGTACACGCATGCCGGGCCACTTCAGACATAAAGGAGTGATGACAGTGTCCAGACTTGCAGAGTTTCGTGCTGCCGAAAAAGCGCTTCAAGAACAGATGGCGCAACTGGAGGCGCTGAAGAAGGACGCCGGCCTCAAGCGCGAAATCGAGTTCGAGCGCAAACTAGTCGACCTGATGAAAACCTACGACAAGAGCCTGCGCGATATCATTTCCATCCTCGACCCCAAAGCCACGGCCAAAGGCCCCGCTACTGCGCCCAAGACGCGCCGCGCACGGGTGGTCAAAGTGTATGAAAACCCCCATACCGGCGAGCTGATCGAAACCAAGGGTGGCAACCACCGCGGCCTCAAAGCCTGGAAAGAACAGTACGGCGCCAAGACGGTCGACAGCTGGTTGCGTTCGTGAGGTTACCCTTCACACTTTTTTCACATCGACTCTATCAGGATGGAGGCTGCTAACGGACTAGCGCCCCATACGCCCGCCTCGGCGGGCTTCTAATTCTTGCGCCTCGCCCCACCCGGCGGGGCGCAAACCGTTTGCGCTATCGCATCAGTTCCGTATCATGTCGCCCTGACTGTTTTTTGCTGGCCACGCTGCCAGCTTCTTATGCGGAGTGCCCATGAGCCTGAACCATCTCGACACCCTCCCGGGTGTGACCGCGCAACCGGATGCCGCGACCCAGAACTTCGTCTTCAACCACACCATGCTGCGGGTCAAGGACGTTGCCAAGTCCCTGGACTTCTACACCCGCGTGCTGGGCTTCAGCCTGGTGGAAAAACGCGACTTCCCCGAAGCCGAATTCAGCCTGTACTTTCTGGCCCTGGTCGACAAGGCACAGATTCCTGCCGATGCCGCCAAGCGTACCGAGTGGATGAAGTCGATCCCCGGCATCCTCGAACTGACCCACAACCACGGCAGCGAGAACGATCCGGAATTTGCCTATCACAACGGCAACACCGACCCACGCGGCTTTGGCCATATCTGCATTTCGGTCCCGGACATCCGTGCTGCCTGCGAGCGATTCGAGCAACTGGGCGTGACCTTCCAGAAGCGCCTGAGCGACGGCCGCATGAAGCACCTGGCCTTCATCAAGGACCCGGACGACTACTGGGTCGAGATCATCCAGCCTACCGAGTTCTAAGTACGCTGCACAAAAAACGGCCGGTTATCCCGGCCGTTTCTGTTTCTGTTTCGCGGAGGATGACGTTCGTCGCCCCCAGGCGCCTGCACGCCCTTGCTGTGGTATACCCGAAAGAGCAGCCCAGCCTGCTTACCCTGAGCGAGGATACATTCGATACCACTGCAAGCGAGGTCAGGACGATGAAAACCCTTCAATGCGTGCATCGCAACCATACCATCACCGCCAGCGTCGAAACCCACGACGGCATTCCCACCCCCTTTGCCGCCGGCTGCCTGATCACCGATCCCGAGGGCCACACCAGCCGGCGCCTGCCGCTGCCGCTGAAGATGGCCTTCCTCGCCGATCTTGAGAACGCCCAGCATGCCTCACTGGCCCATGGCAAATGGCTGGTCGACCAGCAACTGGACAACCGTCAGCACCTGTTCTGACTGAATGCCTGCCTGGCCGCCCGAACTACCCGGGGCGGCCATCGGCTGCCGGGTCTTCAGCGCTTGGCGGCTCGATGCCCCATTCGCCATGCAGGTACCAGTCGTCGCCGAGCATTTCGGCAGGATGCATGGTGCGATCGGCACCGTTGCCACACGCCAGCGCGCTGGCTGCACAATAGCGGTCGCAGCCCCAGCAGATGCGCTCGGGATGCCTGGGATTGATTGGAAAGGGCTTGGTCATGGCAAGCGGCCGATTGTTGGATGAGACCAACATACCGCGTTACCGGCAGCTTTCCTTGATGCAGGTCAGCCAGACTCGCTGAAGCCCGGGAAGGTAGCGGATAGCGCCGGATGATCAGGCACAAAAAAAGGACCCGAAGGTCCTTTTTTTGGGGTGCCGCAAGCTTGAAGCAAACCTGCAGCACCAGATATGGAGCGGGAAACGAGACTCGAACTCGCGACCCCGACCTTGGCAAGGTCGTGCTCTACCAACTGAGCTATTCCCGCGTTTTGGTGATAGCCATTCTATAGGATCAACAAATGGCGTCAAGCCTTTGATTCAAAAAACTTTTATGAAGTTGGCCATGGCCGCGCGATCGTTTGCAGCACGCCAGGGAGCGAAACCTCCCACGCCCTTCTCAGATTTCTGCCATTGCCCATGCTGCCCACTCTGATTAGCTTCGCTTCCCCACTGTGCAAGGAAGCTATCATGACCCTATTATTCAGAAACCTGGCGCTCTGCCTGATGCTCATGATCCCGGCAAGCGTGCCGGCATTGGAGCGCCCCAAGCTCACCCTGGCGGTCGGCGGCCACGCGCTCCTCTACAATTTGCCACTGGCGGTCGCACTGCAAAAGGGCTACTTCGAAGAACAAGGACTTGAGCTTGAGGTGGTCGATTTCAGCGCCGGCGTCAAGGCGCTCCAGGCCATGATTGCCGGTGACGCCGAGGTCGTCAGTGGCGCCTACGACCATACCCTGAGGATGCAGGCGCGCGGGCATGCCCTGCGCGCCTTTGTACTGACCGCCGAGGCACCACAGGTGGTCGTGGCAGTCTCTTCCCGGTCCCTGCCCGAGTACTGCACGGCGAGCGACTTGCATGGCAAGAAAATCGGCATCAGCTCCGCAGGCTCCTCGACCCAGATGCTGGCCAACCTGATCCTGGCCAAGGCTGGGGTACGTGCCGATGAGGTTACCTTCGTCGAGGTGGGCGCCTCTGCTGATGCCGCGCAGGCCTTGCACAGCGGCAAGGTCGACGTCATTGCCCACACCGAACCGGTCATCAGCCTGCTGGAAAAACAACACGGCCTTCACATCATCGCCGACACCCGTCACCCCCAGGGGACGCGAGCCCTGTTCGGCGGGCCGATGCCTGCCGGTACGCTATATACAAAGGTCTCTTTCATCGAGGAAAACCCCAGGACCATCCAGGCCTTGACCAATGCGATGGTCAAGGCCTTGCACTGGCTGCGTAGCGCCAGCGCCGAAGATGTCGCCGCCCTGGTGCCAACCGACTACCTGCTCGACGATCCCGACCTGTACAAACAGGCCTATCGGAATATCCAGCCAGCGCTCTCGAGCAACGGGTTGTTTCCCGCACAAGGCCCGGCCCTCACCCGACAAGCCCTGCAAGCCTTTGATCCGACCTTGCGGGAAATGGCGTTGAGCCCTGCCGGCACCTGGACCAACGATTTCGTCAACGCCGCCCTGCAGGCGATGAAGTAATCGGCTGCACGGGAAACCCAGCGCCAAAAACGAAAAAAGCGACCTCAAGGTCGCTTTTTCACCCACAACAATGTGCTACTTCTTTTCCGAACCTTCCCGCAAATGCGGCCAGGCAGCGCGCAGGTAGTGCACCATCGACCACAACGTCAGGCCTGCAGCGATCATCAGCAAGGTGTAGCCCACTACCACCCAGAAACTCAACGTGGCCGGATTGGCCAGCAGAATCACCAGGGCAAGCATCTGCGCAGCCGTTTTCCATTTACCCAGGTTCGACACTGCTACATGCGCCCGCGCACCCAGTTCGGCCATCCACTCACGCAGGGCCGATACCACGATCTCGCGACCGATAATGACCACCGCCGGCAAGGTCAGCCACAGGTTGGCATGATCCTGCACCAGCATTACCAGGGCCACGGCGACCATCAGTTTGTCGGCCACCGGGTCCAGGAATGCGCCAAATGGCGTGCTCTGCTGCAGGCGACGGGCCAGGTAGCCGTCAAGCCAGTCAGTCGCCGCAGCGATGGCGAACACTGTACTTGCTGCCATATAGCTCCAGTGATACGGAACATAAAACAGCAAAATGAAGATCGGAATGAGCAGGACGCGAAGAACGGTAAGCAGATTTGGGATATTCATCGGCACAACTGGCTGCAAAGTGAGCGGGCATTCTACTCGCTATGCAGGTTGGCATAAATCGACTCGGCAAGCTTTTTACTGATTCCCGGTGCTTTGGCGATTTCCTCGATGCTGGCGCGGGACAATTCCTGCAGGCCGCCGAAGTGTTTGAGCAGGTCACGACGCCGTTTTGGCCCCACGCCGGCCACATCCTCAAGGCTTGAGGTCCGCCGGGCCTTACCGCGCCGGGCACGGTGCCCGGTAATGGCAAATCGGTGCGCTTCGTCACGGATCTGCTGGATCAAATGCAGCGCGGGCGAGTCCCCCTTGAGGGTGAACTCATGGGCCACATCATTGAGGTAAAGGGTTTCGAATCCGGCCTTGCGGGTCACGCCCTTGGCCACACCGATCAGAATCAGGTCAGGGACGGCCAGTTCCTGAAGCACTTCCCGAGCCATGTTCAACTGGCCTTTGCCGCCGTCCACCAAGAGCACATCCGGCAGTTTGCCCTCGCCGTCCTTGATTCGCCCGAAACGCCGGGTCAAGGCCTGGTGCATCGCGGCATAGTCATCTCCCGGCGTCACGCCCTCGATATTGAAGCGTCGGTAATCGGACTTCAACGGCCCCTCCGGGCCAAACACCACGCAAGAGGCTACCGTCGCCTCACCGCTGGAATGGCTGATGTCGTAGCACTCCAGGCGTTGCGGGGTTTCATCCAGGTCCAGCACTTTGGCCAGTGCCTCGAAGCGCGAGGCCATGTGTTGACGGTTGGCCAGGCGCGCCATCAGCGCCTGCTCGGCATTGGTCACCGCCAACTGCTGCCAGCGCGCCCGGGTGCCACGCACCCGGTGGCTGATGGTCAGTTCGCGACCGCGCAAGCTTTCGATGGCCGCACTGATAGCCTCGAAGTCTTCATGAACCACGTTGACGATCAGCTCACCCGGCAGGTCGCGCTCGGCGTTGCCGATGTAGTACTGGGACAGGAACGCAGCCATGACCTCGGCCACCTCCTCCTCGATTCCAACCTGGGGAAAGAAGTTCTTGCTGCCCAGTACCCGTCCACCGCGCACACTGATCAGGTGTACACAAGCGCCACCCGGATTGACGAAAGCGGCCACCACGTCCACATCGCCGCTGCCGCCTTCCATGCTCTGCTGGTCCTGGACCCGGCGCAACAAGGCGATCTGGTCGCGTAACTCGGCCGCCCTCTCGAACTCAAGGGCCATGGCGGCCTGCTCCATCTCGGCATTGAGCTCGTTGGTCAACTGGTGACTGCGCCCCTCGAGGAACATCACCGAGTGACGCACATCGATTGCGTATTCCTCGGGCTCCACCAGCCCGACGCACGGCGCCTTGCAGCGTTTGATCTGGTACTGAAGGCATGGCCGCGTTCGATTGCTGTAGTAGCTGTCCTCGCACTGGCGCACGAAAAACGTCTTCTGCAGCAGGCTCAGGCTTTCCCGAATGGCGCCCGCACTGGGGTAAGGGCCGAAGTACTTGCCCTTTTGTTTCTTGGCGCCACGATGAATCCCCAGACGGGGAAATGCACCGTCCGAAAGAAACACATAAGGGTAGGACTTGTCGTCACGCAGCAGGATGTTATAGGGCGGGCGCCATTCCTTGATCAGCGTCTGCTCGAGTAGCAGCGCTTCGGTCTCGTTGGCGGTAATGGTGGTTTCGACCTGCGCGATCCTGCCCACCAGGGCAGCCGTCTTCGGCGCCAGGCCCGTTTTGCGAAAGTAACTGGCCAGGCGCTTCTTGAGGTTTTTGGCCTTGCCGACATACAGCAGCCGGGCGTCGCCGTCGAACATCCGGTAAACGCCCGGGCGACCGCTGCAGGTCGCCAGGAAGGCACTTGAATCGAACACAGGGGTCATGAGCTCAGAGACTGGCGTCAACCATGCCATGGCGGACCGCCAGCAGCGTCAGTTCGACGTCGCTGGTGACCGAGAGTTTTTCGAAGATCCGATAACGGTAAGTATTGACCGTTTTCGGTGACAGACACAGCTTGTCGGAGATGATCTGCACTTTCTGGCAACCGACGATCATCAGGGCGATCTGGATTTCCCGCTCTGACAACGCATCGAAGGGTGAGCCCTGGGGCTGGAACGACTTGAGCGCCAGCTGTTGAGCGATCTGCGGGCTGATGTAGCGCTGGCCGGCAAACACCAGGCGAATGGCCTGGACCATTTCGTCCAGGCCTGCGCCCTTGGTCAGGTATCCAGCGGCGCCGGCCTGGAGCAGGCGCGTGGGAAACGGGTCTTCTTCGCACACGGTGACGGCCACGACTTTCACATCAGGGTGGCTGCGCAACAACTTGCGCGTGGCCTCGAGACCACCGATCCCGGGCATCTTCACATCCATCAGGACCACATCGGGCTTGAGTTCACGCGCGACCTTGAGTGATGCCTCGCCGGAGTCGGCTTCGCCCACCACCTGCAAGTCATCGATATCGGCCAGCATACGGGTGATGCCCGTACGCACCAGATCGTGATCATCGACCACCAGGACCCTAATCAAGCAGACACCTCGCACGACGGCGAAAAATTGGATCCGGCCACCTTAGCAAAAAATCGCGTGGTAGAGCTAACGGAACGCATCTTTGTGCGCCACCCGGCTTCATTTTCCCGACAGCCGCCCGGCCAGGGTGTGCTCGGGTCCACCGATCGGCGCGCAGGCCCTTGGCAGTGGATTGGCGAGGCTGCCCAACAACTGCCGCACCGCTGCCTGGTCAGCCGCAGCCAGGCTGCGAAAACACCCCAGTAAGCGATCTTCTTCAGCGCTCAGGCTGCCTTGCGGTATCGGCGTGCGCACGCCGCTCAACACATACAGGCTGTCGACGCCGCGAGCCGCCACCGCCGCCAGGTAGTCGGCCTTGGGCGTTCGCTCACCGCTTTCGTACTTACCCTGGGCATTGGGTTCCACACCACCGATATCCCCGAATACCCGCTGGGTCATGCCCAGGCGCTCTCGTTCTTCCCTGAGCCGCGATCCGATTCCGTTCATGCGATTTCACTGTCTCCCGTACATCGTCCGAACGGGCCGGCCTCAAACCACACCGGCCCTTGAAGACCGGCACTATGCACGGGTTCACGACAACGACACAAGCCAGCAGCCCCGTGAGAGTGCGCTAATCGACCAGCCTTTGCATGCGCACAAAGCACTCATCTTCGCCCATGGCAACGAAACCTGCGCGTCGGTACAAGCCCTGGGCCGGGTTGCTCTTGAACACCGTCAGACGCACCAGGGGCAAGCGTCGCTCACGAGCCCAATCGACCAATTGCGCCAGCACCTGGGTACCGAGGCCCTGCCTGCGTGCCGACTCGATCAAGTGCAGTTCGCGAATGTACAGGGCCTGGCGATCCTGGCTCAGGCTGCAAAACCCCACCACCCGGTCGTGCTCGACGACCAGCCACTGCTCGCGCCAGCTCCAGGCCTGGTTGAAGGCCTCCTCGATCCAGAGCAGGTCGAACTCGTGGTAGTACGGCAGCATCGCCCGCCGGGTCAGGTCGCGGGCGAAGGGGCAATGCTGATCGGCGGCGGGGGTCAGGATCATCGTTCTTCATTCCATGCTACAGATAGCAGACCGGCGAGGCCGACGGGCCACGCCGCTCCAGTTCATCTTCCAGCCACGCCGCCAGCACCTGCGCATTGTTGTGCTCGGTGTCCTTGCCGGCATAGAGCAAGGTCACCTCACCCTGCTCGGCCATGCCCAGCAGTTTCCACCAATGCTCTGGCCGGGCGGCCAGCTCCTGTCGGTAGCGTTCGGCGAAGCCGGCGAAGTCCACTTCACCGCCATGGAAGGCCTGGCGCAAGGCGGTCGAAGGCGCAACTTCCGGCAGCCACAGTGCCTGCAACTGGGCCTTGCGTTTATTGCGTGGCCATAGCCGATCGACCAGCACGCGCTGTCCGTCATCAGGTGCCAAGGGATCATAGACTCGCTTGCAACGGATCATCGGATTTCTCCCATTCATCCTGTCAGCGTAGAGGCATTTATTGACCGAGGTCACGTCGACGTCATGCACAGTTCTTATGCTGGACGCCTGAGGTAACGTAACCCGGAGTCATCATGACTACCCCGACGCTGACCAGCCACCCAACGCTGGCCACAGCCGATCCACGGCCGCGCCTGCACCACAAGCCCGGCCGAAATACCCTGATCCTGTTCTTCGGCTTACTGCTGGGCGGACTGTTCTATACCGCCTGGAGCCTGTTTCGCGACATCGACGCCACCGGTACGGTGATCACCACCTGGACACCCTTCCTGCTGCTCGGGGTGGCCCTGCTGATCGCCTTGGGCTTTGAGTTCGTCAATGGCTTTCACGACACGGCCAACGCGGTGGCCACGGTGATCTATACCCACTCGCTGCCCGCCTCGGTGGCCGTGGTCTGGTCTGGCTTTTTCAACTTTCTCGGGGTGTTGCTTTCAAGTGGCGCTGTCGCCTTCGGCATCATTGCCCTGCTGCCGGTCGAGCTGATCCTCAAGGTCGGCTCCTCGGCAGGCTTTGCCATGGTGTTCGCCCTGCTGTTGTCGGCCATTATCTGGAACCTGGGCACCTGGTGGCTGGGGCTGCCGGCCTCGTCCTCACATACCCTGATTGGCTCGATCATCGGCGTCGGCGTTGCCAACGCCTTGATGCACGGCCGTGACGGCACCAGCGGTGTGGACTGGTCCCAGGCGGCGAAAGTCGGTTATTCACTGTTGCTCTCGCCTCTGGTGGGCTTTGCCTGCGCCGCGCTGTTGCTGCTGGCGCTGCGCCACCTGGTCAAGCGCCAGGACCTGTACCAGGCGCCCGTGGGCAATACGCCTCCGCCCTGGTGGATTCGCGGCCTGCTGATTCTGACCTGCACCGGGGTGTCGTTTGCCCACGGTTCCAACGATGGCCAGAAAGGCATGGGCCTGATCATGTTGATTCTTGTGGGCACCCTGCCCATGGCCTACGCCCTGAACCGCACCATGCCGGCGGAGCAATCGCTGCAGTTTGCAGCAGTCGCCGAGGTCACCCAGCACGCCTTGCAGCGAAGCGCCCCCCAACTATTGACGGCAGACCCACGCCAGACCTTGAGCGACTTCATTCGCCAGCCCACCGCCAGCCCTGAGCTGGTCCCGGCCCTGGCTGCCCTGGCGGGCTCGATTGGCGAGGAAGTAAAAGGCTACGGTTCCCTCAACCGCGTGCCCGCCGAGGCGATGGCCAACGTGCGCAACGACATGTACCTGACCAGCGAAACCATCCGCCTGATCAACAAACACCAACTGGTCACGTTCACACCCGATACCCAGGACAAGGTGCAACTGTTCAAGCGCCAGCTCGATGACGCCACCCGCTACATTCCACTGTGGGTCAAGATTGCCGTGGCCATTGCCCTGGGCCTGGGCACCATGGTGGGCTGGCGACGGATCGTGGTCACAGTCGGGGAAAAGATCGGCAAGACCCACCTGACCTATGCCCAGGGTGCTTCGGCAGAATTGGTAGCGATGTGTACCATTGGCGTGGCGGACATGTACGGCATGCCCGTCTCGACCACCCATGTGTTGTCATCAGGGGTGGCCGGGACCATGGTTGCCAATGGCTCGGGGCTGCAGATGCGCACCATCGTCAACCTGATGATGGCCTGGGTACTGACCCTGCCTGCGGCGATCGTGATGGCCGGCGGGCTGTACTGGATTCTGCGCCAGGTGTTCTAGCGGCGCCGGAACAGCGGCCTCGGTTCGATGACCGAACGTCCGTACAACACGCTCATCCCGGCCAGGCCCTTCAAGGCATCCTCGGCGCACTTGTCTTCGCGCACCGCAAAGCTGTCGAAGCCGCATTGACGCATATGGCTGAGCTGGTCGCGCAGCACATCGCCCACCGCCCGCAGTTCGCCGTACCAGCCCAGGCGGCTGCGCAGCAGATACGCCTGGCTGTAACCGCGCCCGTCACGAAAGCTTGGAAAATCGATGGCAATCAGCGGCACCTGCGCCAACCACGGCTCCAGCGCTTCGATCTCATCGTCCGGTCCCAGCCACAGGCCGTCGCGGCCGGTGGGCTGTCGCGCTTCACGCTCCAGCCAGTCGGTAAAAGGCAGAATCAGCAAGCCGTCGGGCAGCGGCTGTTCAACGTCGCGCAGCAACTGCCAGCCGTCCTCGGCCAGCAGCTGTGCCTCGCCATTGCGCAAGGCAATCACATTACGCATATGAGCTCCTCCGGGCGCTTGGCGTAGACCCGCTCCTTGAACGGCTCCAGCCCTACCCGGCGCACAGTATCGACGAAGGGCTCGTCCAGCTCGCGATAGGCGCAGTAGGTGGCGATGATCTGCTCGATCACCCGCGGGATCTCGGCGGCGCTGAACGAGGGGCCGATCACCTTGCCCAAGGTACTGTGTTTGCCCTGGGCGCCGCCAAGGGTGACCTGGTACCACTCGCTACCATTCTTGTCGACGCCCAAGATGCCAATATTGCCGATGTGGTGATGGCCACAGGCATTGATGCAGCCCGAGATGTTCAGGCTCAGCTCACCCAGGTCGTGCAGGTAGTCCAGGTCGTCGAAGCAGCGCTGGATCGACTGCGCAATGGGGATCGACTTGGCATTGGCCAACGCGCAGAAGTCTCCACCCGGGCACGCGATGATATCGGTCAACAGGCCAATGTTCGCCGTCCCCAGGCCACGCTCGCAGGCCAACCGCCAGAGCGCGTGCAGGTCTTGCTTGCGCACATCCGGCAGAATGAGGTTCTGCTCATGGGCAATGCGAATCTCGCCAAAACCGAACTGCTCCGACCAGTCCGCCACCGCCTCCATCTGGGCGGCCGTCAGGTCGCCTGGCGGCGAGGCCTCGCCAGGCTTGGTAGAGAGCACCACACTGGCGTAGCCCGGCACCTTGTGTGGCTTGACGCAGCAGGCCACCCAGCGGGCAAAGGCATGGTCCTGGGCGAGGTGGGTTTCATAGTCCAGTGCTTCGTCGACCACGCTGGCGTAGGCTGGTGGCTCGAACGCCGCAGCCACGCGTTGGAACTCATCTTCGGTCAGTTGCGCCGGGCCATCCTTGATGTGCTGCCACTCCTGCTCCACCTCACGGGCAAAGGCTTCGATCCCCAGGGCCTTGACCAAGATCTTGATACGCGCCTTGTACTTGTTGTCGCGGCGGCCGTGGCGGTTGTACACCCGCAGGATGGCCTCGACATATGACAGCAAGTGCTGCCAGGGCAGCCCCTCACGGATCTGCAAGCCCAGGATCGGCGTGCGCCCCAAGCCACCGCCGACCATCACCCGCAGGCACATCTGGCCCCGAGCGTCGCGGTACAGGTACAGGCCGATGTCATGCATCATGATCGCCGCCCGGTCTTCTCGGGCAGAGCAGATGGCGATCTTGAACTTGCGTGGCAGGAACAGGAACTCGGGGTTGATAGTCGACCACTGGCGCAAGATCTCGGCCAGCGGGCGTGGGTCGAGCAGCTCGTCGGCGGCGACTCCGGCGAAGGCCTCGGTGGTGATGTTGCGCACGCAGTTGCCGGAAGTCTGGATGGCATGCATCTCGACCTCGGCAAGGCGTTGGAGAATATCGGGCACCTGGGCCAACTCGATCCAGTTGAACTGGATGTTCTGGCGGGTGGTGAAATGCCCATAGCCGCGGTCGTACTCACCGGCGATCAGCGCCAGAGTACGCATCTGACGCGCGCCAAGAGTGCCGTAGGGAATCGCCACCCGCAGCATATAGGCGTGCTTCTGCAAGTACAGGCCATTTTGCAGGCGCAGGGGCAGGAACTCTTCTTCAGACAGCTCACCGCCCATGAAACGTTGCACCTGATCGCGAAACTGCGCCACGCGCTCGAACACCAGCGCACGGTCATACTCGTCATACTGATACATGGTTCGGACCTCATCACGAAGGCCCTTACTATGGCGTTCGGGTGTACTGAGTTACAGATTCAGGTTTGGGGGATTTATACGGATCAGGGGCCTACAGGTTTTAGAACTGCACATCGAGAATGACGCTGTCCTGATAAGCCCCGGCCGGCGGCGTGGCCTGGTCGGTGTAGAGTTTGGCGTTGTAGTTGAACACCTGGCTGCCATTACCAGTACCGGCACCGGGATTGATGTCGGCGTCAGTACTGGCTCGCCGCGCGCTGGCGAGTTTGCCCCACCGCACATTGCCGGCACTTTTGAAGATGTCGTAGGCCAGGTAGTTGTTGGCCGCCGACTTCATCCGCCGTCGGCCCACCGCGACGTTCTGGCCATCATCCAATCCCACGGTGTAGCTGCTGCCCTTGGTACAGGAAATGTTTACGTTACCGTTGACGGTGCCAAAGCCCGCCACCACCGGGGCGCTGCCAAAGCTGATGTTCGGTGTGGTGATCTGGCAGTCGTTGGTCACTGTCAGGCTGATAGTGAGGTTCATCGTGCCTTCGAGTTTCTGCCGCCCCAGGCAGAGGTTTCCCACACCAATGCCCCAGCAGTAGTCGATATCCCAGTACACCGACAGGGTTTCTTGATAAAGGCCGGCCGCAACGTTGGCTCCGAGCTGCGTCTTCAGGTAGATCGGCACCGACCGCGGCGTGGTCCCGCCCAGCAGCCCCAAGGCATCGATGATGCCGTTGCGGGCGAAGTCATAGGCCAGATTGCGGGTGATGGGGAAGCTGATGCTGTTGTTGGCGTACAAGGTGTACGGGATGACATCGCCGCTCGGCCCGACGAGCCCGGTGGTGTTGCCGACCGGGCTGAACGTGGCGTAGAAGTGGTCATTGTTGCGCAGCAGTGTCAGCAGCGAACCGGTGCATTGCAGGCCGGCATTGGTGGTCGAAGCGGACTGCACTGCACTGAGCACCAGGGAGGAACTGACCGAGCCGAAGCTTGCCGGTGCCGTCGCCACCACTGCGCACAATCCATATGCCTGGGCACTGGTCAACAGGGCCAGGGCCGCCAGCAGGCGTTTCATCGGCATACCAGCGGCCCGATCAGCGGCACCTGCTGCTGATTGCCGTCCATCTTGAACTGCACCCGACAACGACCACCGCTGGCCAGCGCTACCTCAAGACTGTTGTCGGGTGACAGCCCTTCCAGGTAGACCAGCCCGTCCCAGCCCACCACCGCATGTGCGCCACTCTGCTCGTGCCGCACCTGGCTTCCCAACGGCAGGTCGTTGTGGCTGGCATCCACCAACTGGAGACTGGCCGCCACCACATTGTGCATCGGGAATTCCAGCAAATAGCCTGTACCACGACGCACTGCCACTTTCTGTTCGACCTGCTGCACCTGCACGGTGCTGGGCAGCTCCATCGGGTCGATTTCATACTTGCCCCGGTAGTAGCCGCTGCTCCAGGGCACCAGCAAGTGACCGTTCTTGTCGGTACGACCCACCCGTTGGTTTTCGTAGTTCACCGGCACATCGGCAAAGCCGTCGGTGCTGACGACCACAAAGGCATCGTCGATGCGGTTGGCGGCGAACACCCCGGCATCCATCCACACCAGCGAGCCACTGGCATCGGCCCACCGGGTCATGTTGCCGCCGCTACCATATACTCCGGCCTGCAGTTGCACCGACTGCAGGCGCCAGGTCAGGTCGGCCTGTCGGTAGGCCTCGCGGTCGCCATCGGCGTAACCGAGGTTGTAACCCACGCCGCCCTGGCTCGGCACCGCACGACTGTAGTTGACCCGCTGAAGGTTTTCCCCGGCCTGGTTGCGCTCCACACTCATGCTCAGGGTACCGCGCAGGTCGAACGGGATCACCCATTGCGCCTGCACCGCCCACTGGCTATCGCCGATCTCGCGGTTGGCCGACAGATACAGGCTGCTGTTGGCCCACAGCGACTTGCTCCAACTCAGGTTGAGCAACCGGGTGCGACTGTTGTCGCCGGCGCGCACGTCGAAATAACCGGCCCCCAGGCTGCCGTACTGGTCCAGGTTCAGGCTCAGCGTGGCTTGCTCGCTGCGCTGGCTCAGGCGCGCGTAGGGGCTGTCGACCAGCGACAAGTCGGCGTAATCGCCGTGGCGTTGCAGCCGCTGGTAGTTGAAACCCAGGCGCCGGCTGTTGAACTGATACCCCAGGCTCACTTGCTGACCGCTGCGGCTGTCAAGGCTGCTCTGGCTCACCGCGCCGTTGACCACCCCCCAGTTGCCCACCTGCACGTTCGCACCCAGCCCGCCCAGGGCCAGGGACTCGGCCGCCTCGGCATGGCTTTCCAGGGTAATGACGTCGCTGAGCCCATAGCGCAGGCTGGCGGCAGCCACACCCGGGCCATAGGCAAAATCACGGATCGCGTAGTCACGACGCAGGTTGCCGGCGGCCACCGAGAAATCCGCCAGGCCTTTTTGCAGCAATGTGCTGGTGACATAGAACGGCAAGGTGGTCGACACCTGCCGGCCGAGGGCATCGGTAGTCACCACCACCGCCTCCCCTGCACCGTTGATGAACGGCACGTTGGTCAGGGTATAGGGCCCCGGCTGCAGGTCGGCGCTGGCGCTCTTGTAGCCGTTGATGAACAGGTCCACCGATGAAGGCACTGCTGCTTCACCAGCGAAGGCTGGCAGCGGATAGGTGACCAGGTCCGGGCGCACGCCAAAATCGCGTGAAAGCTGCAGGCCGCCCAGCCGCACCGAACTGGTCCAGGGCAAGGCGCCACTGAGCACGTCACCGACTTCCAGCGTCAGCAGACGCACTTCATCGGTGTAGCGCCAGGTGGTGTCGTAGCGGCGAAAGCCTTCCTGGCTGTCGTCGAATTCGTTGCCGCCCAAGGCCTGGCGCCATTGCCCGGTGGTCGACAGCGTACCCCAGCTGTCGAACAGGCGCAGTTCATTCCAGGCGGCCAGGTAGCGGCCGCCATCATCGGTGTCGTTCAGGTACAGGTCATAGTTGAACAACGCGCCGAAGCTGCTTCGCGCTTCGCTTGCCGGTGACAGTTGGCGGTTGCCGATGCGCTGGGTCGGCAGCCAGGCCGCCGGCACCTGCACCACCAGCCGCTGGCCCTGGCTGTCGTAGTCGCTGTGCAGGCCCGGGATACTGTCCAGTGCAACTTCAGTGCCGTGCTCGCCGGGCAGATCGATGCCTGCAGCCCGCAAGTCGACGGTGGCCATGTACAGGCGCCCGGCGCGTTGCTGCACCGGCACCAGCTCAGGGCTGCTCATCTGGTTGACCACCAGTTCCAGGAACAGCGGCGCGTCGGCGACCGCTTCCAGGCTGGCCGGGGGCGGCGGCAGCTCGCCGCCGAACAGCGGCGCACAGCCCAGCACGGTCAAGCCGCAAGCCCTCAGTGCCAGGCGGCGTGTCGCGGCCAGAAGAACACTCACACACAATATCCAACCATTGCCGGGTCCTCCCTGGCCCCTGTTGCGGTGCTACTTGCTGGTGTTCATTGGCCCTGATTCAGGGCTTGCGCCGGTTCCTGTCCGTTGACCCGGCCCTTGAGTACAGTGGCTGCCGTCATCGGCTGCGGTGCCGGCCAGCGCATACTTGCGCCGGGCAGCACGTAGCCCAGCAGGCCATCCACCAGCGGCCGGCTCTGACCGCCCTGCTGCAGCACCACGTCGGTCAGGCGCGCATGCACCGGTCCCGTGTTGCGGATTTCCACATAGGGCTTGCCCTGCACCGATACCTGTCGCCAGCTCAGCGCCGGCTTGCCGACCCCGGCGGCGCCGCGCTGGCCACTGGCATCGGCCTTGCCCCACAAGCCTTCGCCATAGACGAACAGGGGCACCGAATAGCGCATCTGGAAGCGGATTGCCGCTTGGGGTTTGTCGGCGCTGGCCGCAGGCGGCAACGCGGAGGGAATTTCATCGATGATGATGCGGTAGGCCTGCTCCTGGCCTACCGGTGAGGTACCGGTGCGGGTCAGGCGGATCAGTTGCTTTTGCCCCGGCGCAATGTTGGCCACGGGCGGGCTGCCGATGATTTCGCGTTGGGCCTGGTACTGATCGTCGAACTCGCCCTGGCGCCAGGCGAACACCCGTACCTGCAGGTTGGCCGGCTCGTTGCCGCGGTTCTCAAGCCACAAGGCGCCTGCCTTCTGGCCCGCCTCAAGCACCGGGTCGATCGGCCAGATCAACACCGAAGTAGCCGCCTGCAGCGGCACACTGCTGAACAATGCCAGCGCACAGGCCAATCCGTTGATTCGTTTGCGCATACCGTCAGCGCTAGCCCCCATGCCTTGCTCCTTGTTGTTGTAGCGTCCACTTTCCGGGCGTTAAAAGGTCAGTACCACCTGCACCACATCGGTGTAATTGCCGGCGGGCAGGTTGCCAGTCAGTTGGGCCCGGGCGTACACCGGCAGCTTGATGATTGCCGGATTGCTGTAGCTCACCGGTACACCCTGATTGATGCCCAGGCTTTGACTGAAACCGGCATCGCGAAACAGTTGATAGGCCACCAGCGAAGAACCGCTGCTGCGCTTGAGGTTGCGGGTACCGCTGGCGCTGTTCTGGCCGGCATCCACACTCATGCTCAAATTGACCCCGGGCGTGCACTGCAAGGTCACCGTGGTACCGCCGAGCGCAGTGGTCACGCTGCTGGTGGACAGCGCCGAGTAACTGCCGAAATCCAGGCTGCCGTAGTTGCTTGCGCCCCCCTCCACCAGGCAACCGGCGACCACCGTGGCACTGACCTGAAAGGTGCTGGTGAGCGCCGCATCCAGCGGCGAAGTTACGCTGCACAGCAGCAGTGCCAGCAACCTGGGCAACGCCCGGCGCACGGTTCAGAAGCTCAGCTCGACCGCCACCGTGTCGGTGTACACCCCGGCCGGCAGGCCCGGTTTGCCAACGGCCTGGCCGTAAAGGTTCACCGTCTGCGCCACGCCGGTGCTGGTCGGCAGGGTAATCACCCCATCGATAGCCAACAACTGGGTATGACCTGCGTCGGTATAGAAGTCATAAGGCACGTAGTTGCCATTGCCGTCGGCCAGGGCCCGGCTGCCGCCGTCGGACTGGTTGTCATTGGTCCCGGTGCTCACCTTTATCGCCGGTATGGTGCCGCTGGAGCACAAGATGCTCATCGCGCCACCGGCACCGCCCAGCACCTGCGCATTCGCGGTAGTGAACAAGGCTTCCTGGCTGCCGAAATCCAGGGTGCCGAAGTCCTGTCCGGTGGCGCCGCTACCGCCATTGACCTGGCAACTGGCGATCAGCGTCAGGGTGGCGTTGATGTTGCCGGTCACGGTGGCCGCCTGGGCCTGGCTGCACAGCGCCAGGCCGACGCCGGCGAAGATAAAGCGGGAAATATACGGATGCATGAGTCACTCCTTGCGTATTACCAGTCCAGGGTCACCATCAGGGTGTCGCGGTAAATGCCGGCCGGCAGCGCCTTGGGATGGGCAACCAGCGCGCCGTAGATCGGAATCGGTACCTGCGCGCCGCTGCTGACCGAAAAGTTCAGCGTCTGGCCAATGTCGTAGCGGGCCCGCCCGGTAGGGTCGGCAGACAGCTCGTAGGGAATCAGCACCCGGCCATTGCTCAGGCGCCGGGTAGCGCCATCGCCATTGGCGCCGCCATTGATACTCACGGTGAAGGCGCGCACGGCGGGGTTGCAACGTACCTGCAGGGTGCCATCACCCGCCGATTCGTCCAGGTGCGAGCGCAGCGGCGTGGTCCAACTGGGCCCCTGGCTGCCAAAGTCCAGAACCCCGGCACCGGGCGACTCGACCACCCCGGCACCTGGATCGCCGCTGATCTGACAGGCGCTGCTGATCACCAGCCGGGCCTGGATATGCCCGCTCATCGCGGCGAAGGCATCAGGGCTGACCAACAGCAATGGCGCAGCACTCAACAGCAGGAGTCGTTTCATACTGCCAGTTCCTTTAGCAGGCGCCGTTCCTGGCCTTACCAGGTCACGGTGACTTTGAGCAGGTCCGAGTAACCGCCCACGTGCGGTACCTGGGCCAAGCGGTCGATACGCGCGTACAGCGGCAAGTCCACCGAGCCTGAATCCGGTACTCGGGCATGCTGGGCAACATTGACCGGCAAGGGCATTCGCCAGGCCGGATCCTGAAACAAACGGTAGGGAATCGGCCGCGCCGAAGGTTGATCGCTGGCCAGGTAGCGGACTTCACCCACGCCACCGTGCTGACCGCCATCGACCTTCACCTGGTAAGCGGTGTCGGGGTTGCATTCAAGGCGGGGTGGGCGCTGGGCGAGCATCTGGCTACTCAGCGGCCCCTCGGGGTCATCCAGGCGCGCCGCGGCGCCAAAGTCCAGCACGCCCAAGGCCTGGGCGCCGGCATCGCGGGGCTGATGGATCAATACACAGCCACGCTGCACATCCACTTTGACTTCAACCATGAAATCGGCGGCGGCGGCGCGGTCAGCAACGACCAGCACGAGCGACGCGGCCAGAAAGTGTCCCTTCACCTTGTCTTCCTTCGACGCGGGATAAATCTGAAGTTCAGGGTAGCAGTGGACGAAAAACCTGCCAGCGTGCAGAAGAATGTACAAGTCCTGTACACCTTGTCCGGACGGACATTCACGGCCAGACAGCGCTGGCCGTTGCCGGTACGATTGGTTAAATTAGCCCCGCTCGCTCAAGCCGATGCTTGAGTCCGCAGCCCCTCAAGGAGCCCTGATTGTTGACGTTGCTGCCTTCCTGGATACGTTCGCTGCGCCCGTTTCGCAACCGCAGGCTTACCTCGTCACACGACGCCGCCGGGGTTGCCGGGACCGTTCGTCAGCATTTTCGCCAAAAGGCTTCGGCACAGGGATACACCCTGAGTCACGGACAGTTGCAGGTGATTGAACACTTCGCGGCCCAGGCGGCCCTGATCGATAACGGACAGGCCCGCAGCCTGTATCTGCATGGGGCGGTCGGTCGCGGTAAAAGCTGGCTGCTGGACGGCTTCTTCCAGGCCCTGCCCCACACGCACAAACGCCGACTGCACTTTCACGACTTTTTCGCCCGCCTGCACCAGGGCATGTTCGACCATCGTCATCAGGACGACGCCCTGGGCTGCACCCTCGATCAGTTGCTCGATGGGTGCCAGGTCCTGTGCTTCGATGAGTTCCACGTCCACGATATCGGTGATGCGATGCTGATCACCCGCCTGTTCCAGGCATTGTTCGCGCGGCGCATCTTCCTCTTGGTGACCTCCAACTACGCACCTGAAGGCCTGCTGCCCAACCCGCTCTACCACCAGCGATTCAAGCCGGTGATCCGCCTGATCAACAGCCACATGCACGTACTGGAGGTCGGTGGCGAACAGGACTATCGCAGCCTCCCCACCCACGCCAGCCAGCAGCGCTTCACCCAAGGGCACTACCTGTGGCCTGGCAGCCTTGCCCAGCGCCAGGCAATCGGCTTGCCGCCCTTCACTGAGGCACCCATCGATATTCCCGTGGGCAAGCGTGAATTGACCGCCAGGCTAAGCCAGCAAGGCACGGTCGGCTTTGATTTTGCCGAACTCTGCGAACAACCCACGGCGGTGATCGACTACCTGGAATTGGCCAAGCGCTTCGATCACTGGATTATCGACGGCCTGCCACGCCTGGAAGACTGCTCGATTGCAGCGCAGCAACGCTTCATCAACCTGGTGGATGTGCTTTACGACCAGGACAAACACCTGGTGCTAGTCGGCGCCGAGCCACTAGTACAAAGCCTGGGCGGCACAGCGGCCGACCTTGCACGCACTCGCAGCCGCCTGGGGCAGCTCCGCCAGCTACAGGCCTCGGCCTGCCCGACCTGATTACCGGGCAGGCCGAGCAGTTCAGCCGGCCCGGGCGAGACTGGCCATGACCGCTTCGATTTCCCCCAGTACCGCGGGATCATCCAGGGTCGAGGGCGGCGTATAGGGCTGCTGGTCGGCGATCTTGCGCAACACCGCCCGCAGGATCTTGCCGGAGCGGGTCTTGGGCAGGCGCTTGACCACCCGCACCCGGTTGAAACACGCCAGAGCGCCGATCTGCTCGCGCACACTGGCCACCAGCTCGCTCTGCAACGCCGCTTCGCTGATGCCCTGACCATCCTTGAGCACCACCAGTGCCAACGGCACCTGGCCCTTGATCTCGTCGTGCACGCCAATCACCGCGCACTCGGCCACGGCTGGGTGACGGGCAACCAGGTCTTCCATTTCGCCGGTGGACAGGCGATGACCCGAAACGTTGATGACATCGTCGGTGCGCCCCATGATGTAGACGAAGCCGTCTTCATCCAGATAACCGCCATCGCCGGTGTGGTAATAGCCCGGATACGTGGTGAGGTAGGCGTCCAGGTAACGCTGGTGATCGCCCCACAGGGTTTGGCTGCAGCCTGGCGGCAATGGCAGGGCAATCACAATGGAGCCCTGCTGGTTGGCGCCGAGCAGTTGGCCTTCGTCGTCCAGCACGCGCACGTGATACCCCGGCACTGCGCGGTTGCTCGAACCGGGTCGCGCCGCGCAACCGTCCAGCCCGACACAGGGCGCAGTCACCGGCCAGCCGGTTTCGGTCTGCCACCAGTGGTCATGCACAGTCTTGCCGCTGGTGTTCTCCAGCCATTGGTGGGTACTGGAGTCGAGCTTCTCGCCGGCCAGGAACAACTGACGCAGGGAGCTCAAGTCATAGCGGCGCAGCAGTTCGCCTTCAGGGTCTTCCTTGCGGATCGCGCGCATGGCCGTTGGCGCGCAGAACAGCCCATTGACCCGGTACTGCTCCACTACCCGCCAGTAGGCACCGGCATCCGGGGTGCGAATTGGCTTGCCCTCGTAGAACACTGTGGTGCAGCCATTCATCAACGGCCCGTAGACGATCAGTGAATGGCCGACCACCCAGCCCACATCGGAGATGCCCCACCACACATCACCGGCCTGCATGCCATAGATATGGCGCATGGCAAAGCCCAGGGCCACGGCGTTGCCGCCATTCTCGCGCACGATGCCCTTGGGTTTGCCGGTGGTGCCGGAGGTATACATGATGTACAGCGGGTCGGCGGCGGCCAGCTCGACTGGCGCCACCGGGCCGGCCCCGGCCACCGCTGCCTGCCAGTCCAGGTCGCGGCCTTCGACCAGGTTGGCCTGGACCTGTGGGCGTTGCAGCACCAGCACCTGACGCGGTTGGTGCTTGGCCAGCTGCAGTGCGCGATCTACCAGCGGCTTGTATTCGATGACCCGATCGAACTCCAGCCCGCAGGAGGCCGTGAGCAGCAACTTGGGCCGGGCATCGTCGATACGCAGCGCCAGCTCATTGGCGGCAAAGCCGCCGAATACCACCGAATGCACGGCGCCGATACGGGCACAGGCCAGCATCGCCATGGCTGCCTGGGGCACCATGGGCATATAGATGATCACCCCGTCACCCTTCTCCACGCCGAGCGAGCGCAGCAACCCAGCCAGGCGCGCGACTTCGTCGCGCAACTGCGAATACGTGAACGATTGCTGGCTGCCGGTTACCGGCGAGTCATAGATCAGCGCCGTCTGCTCGCCGCGGCCTTGCTCGATCTGATGATCCAGCGCCAGGTAGCAACTGTTCAGGCGCCCGTCGGCGAACCACTGGTGGGTGCCATCGGCGTTTTCACTGAGGGTATTGAGCGGTTTGCGGTACCAGGCCAGGCGATCGGCCTGTTCGGCCCAGAAAGCGGCGGGGTCGGCAATGGAATGGGCGTGGCTGTGCTGATAAGTCATCGTTACTGAACCCTGGGCTTGTTGTTATTAAAAAGGGCGAATAACGATTATGGCCATCAACGGCCTGGGTGCCAGGCGACTTAAGTCTCATCAGACATGCACAAATGTCGCGGCCGAAAAAATCGCGGGGCAAGCCTGCTCCTACCGGGGTAGAAGCGGGTTTGCCCCGCGATAAACCTTCAGGGTCGAATCAACCCGCCAGGCCTACATACACGTTCTGCACATCGTCATTGTCATCAATGGCATGCAGGAACGCCTCGACCTCGGCCATCTGCTCATCGCTCAAACCGCCGACCGGGTTCTTCGGCGTGTAGCCGATCTTGGCCGAGCTCACGGTGAAGCCAAACTCCGGCAGCGCCTTCTGCACGGCATCCAGGTCCGTGGTGTCAGTGATGAACAGGGTCGCCCCTTCTTCTTCACCTTCCTCGAAATCCTGCGCACCGGCTTCGATCGCCGCCATTTCCGGGTCGGCATCAGCGCTGGCCGGGGAAGCCTCGATCAGGCCGACGTGGTTGAAGTCCCAGGCCACCGAACCCGAAGCACCCAGCTGGCCCTTGCGGAACAGCACACGAATCTGCGCCACGGTTCGGTTGACGTTGTCGGTCAGGCATTCGACGATCAGCGGCACCTGATGCGGGGCAAAGCCTTCATAGGTCACCAGGGTGTACTGCACCGCATCGCCATCCAGGCCAGCACCCTTGCGGATCGCCCGTTCCAGGGTCTCGCGGGTCATCGAGGCCTTTTTGGCCTGCTCGATCGCAAGGCGCAAGCGCGGGTTCATGTCCGGGTCAGCGCCGGATTTGGCAGCGATCTGGATCTCTTTGGACAGCTTGCCCATGATCTTGCCCTTGGCGTTGGCTGCTGCTTCTCTATGCTTGGCTTTCCACTGTGCGCCCATCTCGACTCTCTTGTTTCAGGTGCCGGTTCAGGTAGCGACCGGCAAAGTGGGTGCAGTTTATACATCCTCGTTGTGGCAATCGACAAAAAAACTGCTCAGGCCTTGTCGGCTTTGCCCGCCGCCGCGGCAAAGCGGGCCAGGCGTACATCCAGGCGGCGCGGCCGATGGCCGTGGTCTTCGGCCTGCTCCTTGCGACGAATGGCATTGCGCACCATCAACGACCCCAGGTAGCGGATCGGTTCGGGCGGAAAATACCCGAGCGGACCGTTGACCAGCGGTGAGCGAGTCCAGGCGTTGTCCACGCCCATTACCAGCGACGAGAGGATCTGCCCGCCCATGTGGCAGGGGCCCACCCCGCTGCCCGAGTAGCCAAAGCCGTAGAACACATTGCCCTGGGCGCCGAGCGTGCCAAAGAACGGCAAGCCCGTGACGGAGCGGTCGGACGGACCATTCCAGGTGGCTGCCACCGGTACCTGGGCAAGGCTTGGGAAAAACTCGGCGAGGCTGCGGCGCAACAACCCTTCGTAGGGTGAAGGCTGGTCGAACACCGGCAGCATCCGTCCGCCGTAGGCGAAGGTATTGCCGCCCTTGCCGAGCATCAGCCGGCCATCGCTGGTGTTGTGGTAGTAGTGAACGAAAATCCGAGAATCGAGCACGCTGACACCGCTGGTAAGCCCCATCTGCCCCAGCAACTCCGGCCGGGGCTCGGTGATGATCATGTCGCTGGAGACAATCGCCACACTGCGCTCGAACTGCGGGAAGGCTCGCGCCATCCAGGCATTCAGGGCCAGCACCACGCGGTCCGCACGAACGGCGCCGCGGGTGGTTTCCACCACGGCCTGCGGCCCTTCCTGCAGGCCGGTCATGGCAGTGTTTTCATGAATTCGCACGCCCTTGTGCAAGGCAACCCGGCGCAGGCCGCGCACCAGTTTGCCGGGCTGCACCGTGGCAGCGGCCGGCGAGAACCAGCCTTCCAGGTGCTTGGCCGAGCCCGCCATGCGCTGCACCTGCTCCACTGGCAAACGCTGGAAGGAGTTGATGCCCTGGCGCTCAAGTGCGGCGATCACACCGTCGGTGGCGCCCATCTGGGCACGGTTGGTGGCGGTATAGAGGGTACCGTCCAGCCGGTAATCGGCATCGATGCCATGGGCGCGGCAAAAGTCGCCGATGGCATAGATGCTCTGCTCCGACGCCTGCACCAGGCGTACCGCCTCCTGCAGGCCAAACAGTCGTTCGAGGGTGAAGTACTTGGCCGACCACGACAACGCACAACCGCCGTTGCGCCCACTGGCCCCGGCACCGCAGATGTCGGCTTCGATCAGCACGACGTCCAGGGCCGGGTTCTGTTCCTTGAGCATCAGCGCGGTCCACAGCCCTGTGTAGCCACCGCCGACGATGCACACATCGGCACGGGTGTCGGCGGCCAGGGGTGGGCACGCGGGCGCATCTTCCTGATCCAGCGCCTGTTGCAGCCAGAAGGGTCTCATGGTCGGTTTCCTCGAAAGTCTCAGGTACGCAGGGGTTTGATTGCCATGGCGGTGTTGGGCGCGACCGCCGGGGTATGCTCGGCCGAGGCCGGCCGGCTGTTCCAGTGCGGCACCAGTACCAGCGCCGAGAACAGGGCACAGGCGGCAAACACGATGAACACCGTGACGCCGTCAAAGTAGCCCGGCAGCAGGCCACCGAGGATCGCCCCCACCGAACCGCAGCCGTTGACGAAGCCTGCCGCCGTGGCGCCAGCCTTGGCCGTGCCGAAGTCGATGGCAGCGGCGCCGCTGATCATCGAGTCTGGCCCGTACAGGGTCAGGCCCATGACGAACAGCAAGGCCACCACCAACAGCACGCTGCCGCTTTGCATCGCCCCCATGAACAGCGCCAACACCACGGTGAGTACCAGCAGGCTGATGACGCAGGCCGGCATGCGCCGGGCGCCGAAGAGCTTGTCGGAGGCCAGGCCGATCATGATCGGGCCCAACAGACCGGCCAGTTCAAAAGCGGTAGGGATAATCGCCGCACCGACCTTGCCCACCGAGGGCATCTGTTCGAAGACGATGACCGGGCCCCACAACAAGATGGCGTAGCGCGCTGGCTTGAGCATGAAGTACGCAAGGCCCAGGGTCAGCACCGTGCGGTTGCGCAGGATCTCGCGCAGTGGCGCCCACACGCTGCAGATCGTAGTGCCGGGCACCATGCTTTCAGGCTCTGGCTCTACCGCCGGCAGGCCGACGTCTTCAGGCTTGTTGCGCTGGAGGAAAAAGAACAGCACCGCCACCACCGCCACCACCGCGGCACTGGAGAAAAACGCCGCATGCCAGGTGCCGATCAGGGTGTACGCCCACCACCCGGCAAACGGTGAAGCCACCAGGCCGCCGAAGGCATAGCATGAACTCCATAGCCCCAGTACCCGTCCGCGTTGCGACGAGGGGAAGAAGCTGCCGATGTTCTTGCACAGCCCCGCCCAGCCCGTGGACTGCGCCAGGCCCTGGACCAGCATGCAGGTCGCGAAGATCGGAAAGGTGGCGTAGCTGCCCATGACCAGGGCCGCGGCCGCCGAGATGATCAAACCGCCCAGCACCACCACCCGTGGACCGAAGCGGTCGGCAAGCATGCCCCAGGTGAACTGCCCAACCGCATAGGCCGCCAGATAGATGGCGTCGAGGTTGGCCATGGCCATTTTGTCGAGGGTAAAGCTTGGGTCTTCGCCGATGCCGAGCTTGGCCACCGAGAAAGCTTTGCGGGTGAAGTAGAACGCGGCGTAGGCAATCCAGGTGATAGCAAAGATCTGCACGCGCCAACGCTTTATATCTGCACTGTATTTGTTCATGGTGACTCTGACCTCGGAGCTTGAGTGTGCCGGCAGAATTTTTAAAAACGCCTGTGTTTTTCTTGTGTTGCGCACTGCGTGACGACCGGTCAGGGTCGACACCTGGTCAGATGGAACCTGGAGCATGCGGGTATTGTTATACGTTGTCAGCCAGGCCCATGACCCGCTGGTCACTGCAAGAGACGCACCGGGCTGAAAGAGATAGAAACAATTACTGACTGATAAATAAAATCGATTTATCGTATTTCACAAATAAGCTCAGCTTGTAACAGGTGCTGTGATGTCGGTTTCCCACGCTCAGTTGAAAGCCTTCCATGCCGTCGCCCTGCACGGCAGCTTCACCCGCGCCGCCGAACGGTTGTTCCTGACTCAGCCGGCGATCTCCGATCAGGTGCGGAAACTGGAGGAGCGCTTCGGCGTTTTGCTGTTTCACCGCAATAAGCGCTCGGTGCAGTTGACCGACCTGGGCGAGCGCCTGCTGGCCATCACCCAGCGCCTGTTCGTGTGTGAGGCCGAAGCCCACGAACTGCTCCAGGATTCACGCGCGTTGCAGACCGGCACCCTGGTGCTGGCGGTGGATGCGCCGGTACACGTGCTGCCGCAAATTGCCCAGTTCTGCCAGCAGTACCCCGGCATTCACGTCAAGATCGAAACCGGCAACACCGACGAGTCGCTGCTGCGGCTGTTCAACTACCAGGCCGACCTTGCCCTGCTGGGCCGCGATGTGGATGACGAGCGCCTGCTGTGCGTGCCGATGCGCAGCGACCCGATGGTGGCGTTCGTGTCCCATAACCACCCCTGGGCCAGCCGTGGCTCTATCAGCCTGGCTGACCTTGATGACACGCCGATCGTCCTGCGCGAGCCGGGCTCGGTGACCCGCCAGACCCTGGAAGAAGAAATGCAGCGGGCCGGCCTGCGTATCCGCCCGGCGATCCAGGTCGAAGGCCGGGAGGCAGCGCGCGAGGCGGTAGTGGTGGGGATTGGCGTGGGGGTGGTGTCGGCGGCCGAATTCGGTGCCGATGCGCGGGTGTGCGCGTTGCCGATCGTGGATTGTCAGCGGCGGATGACCGAGACATTGGTGTGCTTGCGCGAACAGAGTTCACGGCGCCTTGTGGCGACGTTCTTGCAGATGGTTCGGGACAGTCTTTGAGATCACCATCGCAGGGCAAGCCACCGGTAGGCGTAAGTGCCTAGCCGCAACCTGACAACATTTGATTGGTGATTGTTCGCGGGGCAAGGCCGCTCCTGCAGGAGCGCCCTTGCCCGCGAAAAACCGCTACGCTGCCTCCCTCCCCCGCGCCACCGCCTGGGCCGCCGCCAGCATCGCGCGCAACAACACCGCGCATCCATCGGCCAGGTCCTCGGGTGCGGCATTCTCGATTTCGTTATGGCTGATCCCGCCCTCGCACGGCACGAAAATCATCCCCGCCGGCCCCAGCTCGGCCAGGAAGATCGCGTCATGTCCCGCTCCGCTGACTATATCCATGTGCGACAGCCCCAACCCCTGCGCCGCACTGCGTACCGCCTCCACACAGCCGTGCTCGAAATACAGCGGCGGAAAGTCGGCCGTCGGTGTCAGGGTGTGGCTCAAACCATGCTGTTCGCAGGTACTGGCAATGACATCCTTGACCTGGGCAATCATCGAGTCCAGCCGAGCGGGCTCCAGGTGGCGGAAGTCCAGGGTCATGCGCACCTCGCCCGGAATCACGTTGCGCGACCCTGGATACGCCTGCAGGCAACCCACCGTGCCACAGGCATGGGGCTGGTGTTCCAGGGCCACGCGGTTGACCGCCGCCACCACTGCGCTGGCACCCACCAAGGCGTCCTTGCGCAGGTGCATCGGGGTCGGCCCGGCATGGGCCTCGACACCGCGCAGGGTCAGGTCGAACCACTTCTGCCCAAGCGCTCCCAGTACCACGCCGATGGTCTTGCGCTGGTCCTCAAGGATCGGCCCCTGTTCGATATGCGCCTCGAAATACGCCCCCACCGGATGGCCACTGACCGCGCGCGGCCCGGCATAGCCGATGGCGTTGAGCGCTTCACCGACCGTGATTCCCTCGGCATCGGTCTTGGCCAGGGTATCGGCCAGGGTGAATTTATCGGCAAACACCCCGGACCCCATCATGCACGGCGCAAAGCGCGAGCCCTCCTCGTTGGTCCAGACCACCACTTCAAGCGGTGCCTCGGTTTCAACCTTCAGGTCGTTGAGCGTGCGCATCACCTCTAGCCCGGCCAGCACCCCGAAGCAACCATCGAACTTGCCGCCGGTGGGCTGGGTGTCGATGTGGCTGCCGGTCATCACCGGCGGCAGTTGCGGGTTGCGACCCGGACGGCGAGCAAAGATATTGCCCACGCCGTCGATGCTCACGGTACAGCCCGCCTCCTGGGTCCACTTGACGAACAGGTCGCGGGCCTGGCGGTCCAGGTCGGTCAGCGCCAGGCGGCACACGCCGCCCTTGACCGTGGCGCCCAATTGGGCCAGGTCCATCAGCGACTGCCAGAGCCGCTCACCGTTGATATGACGCAAACTCGATTGCAGGACGTCCTGTGTGCTTTGCATGGGTTACCTCCATCAGGTGCCTGGCCTCTGGGGGCCATGGGCGTTACACAGTGGGTTTGAAACTGGCCGTGCGCGCCGCCTTGAGCGTGCCCAGGGCGAAGTAGATCAAGCCCCCCAGGGCGGAACCGGTGAACCAGCCAAAGTCGTAGAACCAGCTGAACGCCTGGCTTTGCAACGACAGCAGGGTCAGCACCACGGGCACCCCGAAGGCGATGAAGCCGGCGACGTTCCAGGCCGGGTAGACGTCGTCGCGGTACAGGCCGGCCAGGTCCAGGGTTTGCCTGCGGATCAGGAAGTAGTCCACCACCATGATCCCGGCAATCGGCCCCAGCAGGCTCGAATAACCCAGCAGCCAGTTGGAATAGACGCTTTCAAGGCTCACATCGCTGACGATCCAGCCAAGTTTCTTCAGCAACTCGTGGCCCATCAGGAGCAAACCGACAAGGCCAGTCAGCAGTACCGCCTTGGTGCGGCCAATCCACTTGGGAGCCAGGTTCTGGAAGTCATTGGTGGGCGAAACGATGTTCGCGGCGGTGTTGGTCGACAGCGTGGCGATGATGATCAGCGCCATGGCCAGCGCCACCCACATCGGGCTCTGTATGTGGCCGATCAGGTTGACCGGGTCGGAGACCGTCTCGCCTACCAGCGTTTGGGAGGCGGCGGTGAGCACCACACCCAGGGCGGCGAACAGGAACATGGTCAGCGGCAGGCCCAGAATCTGCCCCAGAATCTGGTCCTTCTGGCTCTTGGCGTAGCGGCTGAAGTCGGGAATGTTCAACGACAGGGTAGCCCAGAACCCCACCATCGCCGTCAGCCCGGCGAAGAAGTAGCCATACACACTGGCCCCCTCCGGCCGTTTGGGCGGCTGTGCCATCAACTCGCTGATCGAGACATTGGGCAATGCCCACACCAGCAAGCCGGCGCCGACCAGCACCAGCAGCGGCGCCGACAGGGTTTCGAGCCACTTGATCGACTCGGCGCCACGCAGCACCACCCACAGGTTGAGGCACCAGAACAGCATGAAGCCGATCACCTCGCCGGTACCGCCCAGGGCTTTCCAGTCCGCCGACAGCGAGCCCAGGAACAGGTGGATGGCCAACCCGCCGAACATCGTCTGGATACCGAACCAGCCGCAGGCCACCAGGGCGCGGATCAGGCACGGCACATTGGAGCCGAGGATGCCAAATGAGGAGCGCAGCAACACCGGGAAGGGAATGCCGTACTTGGTGCCTGGAAAGGCGTTGAGCGTCAGCGGGATCAGTACCACGGTGTTGGCCAGCAGGATCGCCAGCAACGCCTCCCCCACCGTCAGCCCGAAGTAGGCAGTGAGCACCCCGCCGAGGGTGTAGGTCGGCACGCAGATCGACATGCCGACCCACAACGCGGTGATGTGCCATTTGTTCCAGGTGCGCTCGTACACCTTGGTCGGGGCGATGTCGTGGTTATAGCGGGGGCTGTCGAGGACGTCGCTGCCGGCCTCGAGTTCATATAAGCCGTCGCGCTCGCTCACTTGCGATCTGGTCTGCTGCATGGCCGCTCCACTGTTGTTGTGTTTTTTGCTCATCGTGACGATGGCTGGAGTACTTGCACGGGCATTGCGGGCAATCACGGGTGCCCATGTGAAATCTTGACCATTTCCACAACCTGTCAAGAACGACAGGACCACTGGTCGTTTTCCCTGCCAACACGAAAATCATTTAAATCTATGTAAATCAACTAGTTAACTTGATTATTAGCTTATTTTTAAATTATTTGCCCTATCCAGAATCGCCGACTAGATTCAATTCCTGACAGCGATGACAGGTTTTGACCTACGCTGTGATGAGTACAAAACCTAGAACCGGCAACAACCGGTCAAGCCTGCGAGGAGCATCTGATGACGCTTTTGATTCGTGGCGCCACCCTGATTACCCATGAGGAAAGTTATCGCGCCGACGTGCTCTGTGCCGACGGAGTGATCAAGGCCATCGGCACCGACCTCGACATTCCCAGCGGTTGCGAGATGCTCGATGGCAGCGGCCAGTACCTGATGCCAGGCGGCATCGACCCCCACACCCACATGCAATTGCCCTTCATGGGTACGGTCGCCAGCGAAGACTTTTTCAGCGGCACTGCCGCAGGGCTTGCCGGCGGCACCACCTCGATCATCGACTTTGTGATCCCCAACCCGCAGCAATCGCTGCTCGAAGCCTTTCACCAGTGGCGCGGCTGGGCGGAAAAGTCGGCCGCCGACTACGGCTTTCACGTGGCCATTACCTGGTGGAGCGAACAGGTGCGCCAGGAGATGGGCGAACTGGTGAGCCAGCACGGTATCAACAGCTTCAAGCACTTCATGGCCTACAAGAACGCGATCATGGCCGCCGACGACACCCTGGTCGCCAGCTTCGAGCGCTGCCTGGAACTGGGCGCGGTGCCCACCGTGCATGCCGAGAACGGCGAGTTGGTCTATCACCTGCAACGCAAGCTGCTGGCCGAGGGCATTACCGGGCCCGAGGCGCATCCGCTGTCGCGCCCTTCGCAAGTGGAGGGCGAGGCGGCCAGCCGCGCCATCCGCATTGCCGAAACCCTGGGCACGCCGGTGTACCTGGTGCATGTGTCCACCCGCGAAGCGCTCGATGAAATCAGCTATGCCCGCGCCAAAGGCCAGCCGGTGTACGGCGAGGTACTGGCCGGGCACCTGCTGCTGGACGACAGTGTCTACCGCCATCCCGACTGGCAGACCGCAGCCGGCTATGTGATGAGTCCACCCTTCCGCCCACGCAAGGACGGCCACCAAGAAGCGCTCTGGGGCGGCCTGCAATCGGGCAACCTGCACACCACCGCCACCGACCACTGCTGCTTCTGTGCCGAGCAGAAAGCCGTCGGACGCGACGACTTCAGCCGCATTCCCAACGGCACCGCCGGCATCGAAGACCGCATGGCTGTGCTCTGGGATGAAGGGGTGAACAGCGGGAAATTGTCGATGCAGGATTTTGTCGCGCTGACCTCCACCAATACCGCGAAGATCTTCAACCTGTTCCCGCGCAAGGGCGCCCTGCGCGTGGGCGCCGATGCCGACCTGGTGCTCTGGGACCCGCAGGGCACCCGGACCATCTCGGCCGCCACCCACCATCAACAGGTGGACTTCAACATCTTCGAAGGCAAGACCGTGCGTGGCATCCCCAGCCACACCATCAGCCAGGGCAAGCTGGTCTGGGCCAATGGCGACCTGCGCGCCGAGCGCGGTGCTGGCAGGTATATCGAGCGGCCGGCATACCCGGCGGTGTTCGACCTGCTGAGCAAGCGAGCCGAGCATTTACGCCCGACTGCCGTTAAGCGTTGATGCATCGCGGGTCAAGCCCGCTCCTACCGGCTAGGAGCGGGCTTGACCCGCGAAAAAACAATAAAAAAAGAGGAACCCACCGTGATCGATTCCCTCAACCATCTCCCCCGACCGACCGCCGACAACGCCACCCTGGCCGAGCACTTCAGCGACCTGGCGCCACCGCTCAACGCCCGCCAGGCCGCCCTGGAAGCCTCGCGCTGCCTGTATTGCTACGACGCACCGTGCGTCAATGCGTGCCCCAGCGATATCGACATTCCCTCGTTTATCCGCAACATTCACCAGGAGAACGTCCAGGGCGCAGCGCAGAAAATTCTCGAGGCCAATATCCTCGGCGGCAGCTGTGCACGGGTCTGCCCGACCGAAATCCTCTGCCAGCAAGCCTGCGTGCGTAACCATCACCAGGAGTGTGCCCCGGTGCTGATCGGCCAGTTGCAGCGCTATGCCCTGGATCACGCCGAGTTTGCCGTACATCCGTTCCAGCGCGCGGCCACTACCGGCAAGCGTATTGCCGTGGTCGGCGCCGGGCCTGCCGGTTTGTCCTGTGCCCATCGCCTGGCCTGGCACGGCCATGACGTGGTGATCTTCGAGGCCCGGCCCAAGGCCGGAGGCCTGAACGAGTACGGCATTGCCAAGTACAAGGTGGTCGACGACTTCGCCCAGCGCGAGGTGGATTTCGTACTGCAGATCGGTGGTATCGAGATCCGTCACGATCAGGTGCTGGGCCAAAACCTCAGCCTGGCCGAACTGCAGCAACAGTTCGATGCGGTGTTCCTCGGCCTTGGATTGAATGCCAGCCGCCAGTTGGGCCTGGCCGACGAAAGTGCCCCAGGCATGGTGGCCGCCACCGACTACATCCGGGAACTGCGCCAGGCCGACGACCTCAGCGCCCTGCCCCTGGCCAACCGCTGCATCGTGCTCGGTGCCGGCAACACCGCTATCGACATGGCCGTGCAGATGGCCCGCCTGGGCGCGCGCGACGTCAACCTGGTGTACCGCCGCGGCATCGAGGACATGGGAGCCACCGAACACGAACAGCACATTGCCAAAGAGAACCAGGTGCGCCTGCTCACCTGGGCCCAGCCCGAACAGGTGTTGCTGGACGATCAGGGCCGGGTATGCGGCATGCGTTTCGCCCGCACACGGCTGGTCGAAGGCCGCCTGCAATCCACCGGCGAAACCTTCGAACTGGCCGCCGATGCAATCTTCAAGGCCATCGGCCAGGCCTTCGACGAGCAGGCCCTGAGCGACACCTGTGCCCAGGCACTGGCCCGCGACGGCGATCGCATCCGCGTTGACGAACACATGCGCACCAGCCTGCCCGGGGTGTATGCCGGCGGCGACTGCACCCACCTTGGCCAGGACCTCACCGTCCAGGCCGTGCAGCACGGCAAGCTGGCCGCCGAGGCCATCCACGCCCAACTGATGCTCAATGTGGAGGCTGCTTAAATGGCTGACCTGTCAATCGAATTCGCTGGTATCAAGGCGCCCAACCCGTTCTGGCTGGCCTCCGCCCCACCCACCGACAAAGCCTACAACGTGGTCCGCGCCTTCCAGGCCGGCTGGGGTGGCGTGGTCTGGAAAACCCTCGGCGAAGACCCGGCCGCCGTCAACGTTTCGTCGCGCTACTCGGCCCACTACGGGATCAACCGCGAGGTCATGGGCATCAACAACATCGAGCTGATCACCGACCGCTCGCTGGAGATCAACCTGCGGGAAATCACCCAGGTGAAGAAGGACTGGCCCGACCGTGCGCTGATCGTGTCATTGATGGTGCCGTGCGTGGAGGAATCCTGGAAAGCCATCCTGCCGCTGGTGGAGGCCACTGGCGCCGACGGCATCGAACTGAACTTCGGTTGCCCCCACGGCATGCCCGAGCGCGGCATGGGCGCGGCGGTCGGCCAAGTGCCGGAATACGTCGAGCAGGTCACCCGCTGGTGCAAGATGCACTGCTCGCTGCCGGTGATCGTCAAGCTCACCCCCAACATCACCGACATCCGCCAGTCGGCCCGTGCCGCGCACCGTGGCGGAGCTGACGCGGTGTCGCTGATCAACACCATCAACTCGATCACCAGCGTCGACCTCGAGCGCATGGTCGCCCTGCCCATCGTCGGTGACATGAGCACCCACGGCGGCTACTGCGGTTCTGCGGTCAAGCCCATTGCCCTGAACATGGTCGCCGAAATTGCCCGCGACCCAGCCACCCGCGGCCTGCCCATCAGCGGCATCGGCGGTATCGGCAGCTGGCGGGATGCGGCCGAGTTCATCGCCCTGGGCTGCGGTTCCGTTCAGGTCTGCACTGCCGCCATGCTCAACGGTTTTCGCATCGTCGAAGACATGAAGGACGGACTCTCGCGCTGGATGGACAGCCAGGGCTACCGCAGCCTGCAAGACTTCAGTGGCCGCGCCGTGGGCCATACCACCGACTGGAAGTACCTGGACATCAACTACCAGGTGATTGCCAAGATCGACCAGGAGGCCTGTATCGGTTGTGGTCGTTGCCACATAGCCTGCGAAGACACCTCGCACCAGGCCATCGCCAACCTCAAGCAGGCCGATGGCAGCCACCGCTACGAGGTGATCGACGCCGAGTGCGTGGGCTGCAACCTGTGCCAGATCACCTGCCCGGTGGAGGACTGCATCGAGATGGTGCCCCAGGACACCGGCAAGCCGTTCCTTGACTGGCTGCACGACCCGCGCAACCCTTATCGCGAAGCCTCCTGACTGGCGAGGAGTCAACCGCCATGCTGTACCGCCTGGGCGCCGATGGATTGGTATTGCTGCATCTGCTGTTCATTGTCTTCGTGCTACTGGGCGGGCTGTTGGTGCTCAAATGGCGCGGCGCCCTGTGGTGGCACCTGCCGGCCATGTGCTGGGGCATCGCCGTGGAGTTCCTGCACCTGCCCTGCCCGCTGACCGACTGGGAAAACGACCTGCGTCAGGCTGCCGGCATGGCGGGTTATGCGGGCGGCTTTGTCGAGCACTACGTCTGGCCGATCATCTACCCTGCCGGGCTGACCCCGGGCATCCAGTGGGTGCTCGGGGGTGTGGTGGTGCTGGTCAATGCCGTGATCTACCTGTGGCTGTTCGTCAGCGCGTGGCGACGATGAACAAGCGCGGGAACGGCAGCAGCACCTTGCCGTCTGCCGCCGCCGGATAGTCGTGCTGCATGGCCTGCAGGTAAAGCTGGAGGAAGTCCGCCTGCTCCTGCTCGCCCAAGGCAGCCAGGTAAGGCCGCAGCGCCGACCCCTTGAACCACTCCACCACTGCCTGGGCACCGCCCATCAACGGGTGGTAATAGGTGGTTCGCCAGACATCCACCTGGCGACAGTGCGGGCTGAGTACATCGTAGTAAAAGGCGGCGCTATGGCGTGGCGGGTGCTTGATCGCGCCGATCTTGTCGGCCCAGGGACCACGGCTGGCGATCTCCCGGGCCTGGCGGTGGGCCGGCTCGTCGAGGTTGTCCGGGGTCTGGATGGCCAGGCTGCCGCCTTCGCTCAGTTGCCTGGCCAGATGCGGATACAACAGCGCGTGATCGGGCAGCCACTGCAACGAAGCGTTGGCCAGGATCACATCCATGCCCTGAGGGGCTGTCCAGGTGCCGATTTCACCCAGCTCGAACTCAATGCCCTGCAACCGCTGGCGGGCGGCAGCGAGCATGTCCCTGGAGCTGTCCAGCCCCGTGACGGCCGCCTCGGGGTAACGCTTGGCCAGCACCTGGGTCGAATTGCCCGGGCCACAACCAAGGTCGATGGCGGTGCGAATGGCCCGTTGCGGCAGTGCTGCCACCAGGTCGCGCACCGGCCGGGTGCGTTCGTTCTCGAAGGTGCTGTATTGCGCGGCTGACCAGGTCATTGCAGGGTCCTTGTTAATCGGTGAGAAATGCGATTGTAGCCCGCCCCTTCCTTGTAAGATAAACGCACTTTCCCACCTCGAACGGACGCCCGCCATGCCCCTGCACATCCGCCCAGCCCGGCGCGAAGACGCTGCCCGCATCCTTGCCTTCATCACTGAACTGGCCGACTACGAACGTGCCCGCCATGAAGTGATCGCCTCGGTAGAAGATGTCGAGCGCACCCTGTTCGACGTCGGCGCCAAGGCCAAGAGCCTGATCTGCGAGCGCGACGGCCAGGCCATTGGCTACGCCGTGTACTTCTACAGCTACTCGACCTGGCTGGGGCGCAACGGTATCTACCTTGAAGACCTGTACATCACGCCGGAACAACGTGGCGGTGGCGCGGGCAAGACCTTGCTGCGCCATATCGCCCAGGAAGCCTGCGACAACGACTGCGGACGCCTGGAGTGGAGCGTACTGGACTGGAACGAGCCAGCGATCCAGTTCTACCGCTCACTGGGTGCGCAGCCCCAGGATGAATGGGTACGCTACCGCCTGGAAGGCGAAGGCCTGAAGGCATTTGCAGGCCAATAAGCCGACGCCTTACGGCTCCAACCCGATCCCGCGCAAAATCACACTGGTCACCGTCTGTACCGCCCGCTCGAACTGCAGGTCGGTCAACGGCTGGTGATCATTGAGCAACCCTACCTGGTGGCTGAAATCCGCATAGTGCTGGGTCGACGCCCAGATCATGTACAACAGCCCCGAAGGCTCCACCGCCAGGATCCGGCCATCCTCGATCCACTGGCGGATCTTGGCCTCTTTCATCTTCGCCCAGCCATACAGCGGATCATCCAGCGCCGCGCCAAGATTCGGCGCACCATGGATGATCTCGTTGGCCCACACCTTGGAGCCATAGGGCCGGGTCCGCGAATGGATCATCTTGGCGCGGATATAGCTCGACAGCACGATGCGCGGATCATCATAGAGTTCGAAGCACAAGGCATCCTGCTTCCACACTTCGAGCAGGCCAAACAGCACCGCCTGGTACAGCTCGGCCTTGGTGCTGAAGTAATAATGCACATTGCTGCGCGGCAACTGCGCCGCCTCGGCGATGTCGGCCATGGCCGTGCCGGCGAAGCCTTTTTCGGCAAAGACCTGCTCGGCCGCCAGGAGGATGTTGTCAACATTGCGTTGACGAATGCTGAGCTTGTGCCGGGTCATGACCAGATCCATTGCGACTGACCCTGCAAGGCTACCACCAGGCTTGGCGGATTCGTGCGGCGCAGGCAAAAAAGTTGTGTTGTAACAGGGATTTTTCCCACGCCGCACACTGGCAATACTGCACGCCTCACTTGCAATCGCCCTTCTCGAGGAGCCCTCCCATGTCCATTCCCCTGCTCGGCCTCGGTACATTCCGTCTCAAGGACCAGGTCGTCATCGACTCGGTCAGCCAGGCACTGGCGCTTGGCTACCGTGCCATCGACACCGCCCAGATCTACGGCAACGAGGCCGAGGTCGGCCACGCCATGGCCGCCAGCGGTATCCCCCGCGACCAGCTATTCCTGACCAGCAAGATCTGGACTGAAAACCTGGGTGCCGACAAGCTGATCCCAAGCCTCAAGGACAGCCTGAGCAAGCTGCGCACCGATTACCTGGACCTGACCCTGATCCACTGGCCGTCACCCCAGGGCGCGGTGCCGGTCGCCGAGTTCATGGGCGCCCTGGAAGAAGCTCGTGCCCAGGGCCTGACCCGCCAGATGGGCGTGTCCAACTTCACCATCGACCTACTGCGCCAGGCCATCGCCGTGGTCGGCAAAGAGGCCATCGCGACCAACCAGATCGAACTGCACCCCTACCTGCAGAACCGCACCCTGGTCGAGTTCATGCACAGCCAGGGCATCGCCGTGACCTCGTACATGACCCTGGGCTACGGCAAGGTCCTGCAGGACCCGGTGATCCTGGAGATCGCCGGGCAGCACAACGCCACCCCGGCGCAGGTGACATTGGCCTGGGCGATGCAATTGGGCTATGCGGTGATCCCATCCTCGACCCGTCGCGAAAACCTGGCCGGCAACCTCAAGGCCCGCGAACTGAAACTTAACGACGAGGACATGGCCCGCATCGCGGCGCTGGACAGTGGACTGCGCTTGACCAACCCCGAAAGCCTGGCACCCGCCTGGGACTAATCGTGGTCGCTGCAGGCCTGTGCGAGTTTCAGGTACTGCAGCGTGTGTTGCTGGCCCGCCGAGTCGACATAGACCATGCGCGCCTTGACCACATCGCAGAGTTCGGTGGCAGGCTCACTCATGTCGAGCACCTGGGCGATGTCCAGTGGCATGCCGTAGTGGTAGACAGCGGTAGGTGAATCAGCTTGGGCGCTGGCGGTCAACAGCAGGCCAAGCCCCATTGCCAGGCTTGATAGAGTTCGCAGGTACATGGCGACGCTCCTGTTCGAGTGCAAGAGGTTCACCGGTGTGCCGGAGAACCCCGACCCTTAAAGTGTGGCGCGCGATTGGCCAGGCGTCGGCCCGGGGGATCAACGGCAACCTGCGGGCCAAATCGGTTAATCTCGGTGTCAGTCAACTGCGCGTGGATTCGCCCCAGCATGGAACTTCATATCAGCCTGAACGGCAGCAAGGGCCTTGCCGAACAACTCTATCGACAACTGCGCGACGGCATCGACAGCGGTCGCCTGACAGCCGGTACCCAGTTGCCGCCCACTCGGCTGCTGGCCGAGCAATTGGGTGTATCGCGCAAGACAGTGGCCGAGGCCTATTCACGCCTCACCTACGACAACCTGCTCAGTGGCAAGGTGGGCAAAGGCACCTTCATCACCCCAGCCCCCACCCACGTACCGGCAGCCGCGTCGTCCATCGCCCTGGCCAGCGCCCAGGCCCTGGAAAAATGGCTGGCCCGGGCCAATCCGCTGGCCGACATGCGCTCGTCGCCGGTGCGCTACGACTTCATCGGTGGTGCATCGAGCAAGGGGCAATTCCCGTTCGACGACTGGCGCCGCTGCAACCAGTACGCCCTGCGCCAGATCCGCACCAGCAGTGCCCGCTACGCAGCCCACCAGGGCCTGCCGGAGCTGCGCGAAGCCATCGCCCGGCACATCGCCTTCGCCCGCGGCGTACGCTGCAGCAGCGCCGATGTGCTGGTGTGCAACGGTGCCCAGCAGGCGCTCGACCTGATCGCCCGGGTGCTGATCGATCCCGGCTGCAAAGTGGCCATGGAGGACCCCGGCTACACCCCGGTGCGCCAGCTGTTCCTGGCCCAGGGCGCCGACCTGCAGTATGTGCCGGTCGACAGCGAGGGCCTGTGCGTCGAGCAGATCGACGACGGCACCCGGTTGATCTACGTGACCCCTTCGCATCAGTTTCCACTGGGCATGCCCATGAGCCAGGCGCGTCGCGAGGCCTTGCTCGCGCGCGCGGCGGCGTTGGGCGCGATCATCATCGAAGACGACTACGACAGCGAGTTCCGCTACGAAGGCAGGCCCACCGACTCGTTGCAGAGCATGGACCGTCACGGCCTGGTGGCCTACGTCGGGACCTTCTCCAAGACGCTGCTGCCGGAGCTGCGCCTGGGCTACACGATTGCACCGCCGGCGTTGCGCGAAGCATTGTGCATTGCCAAGCAACTCACCGACTGGCACACCCCGACGCTGAACCAGTGGGCCCTGGCCCGGTTCATCAGCGAGGGTTCGCTGCTCAAGCACATCCGCCGTGTGCATGAGGTGTACGCCGCGCGCCGGGCACGGATCGTCCAGCGCCTGCAAGGCGACCTTGCGCCCTGGTTCGAGGTGATTCCGGCCACCGCCGGCTATCACCTCAGTGCCCTGGCCAAGGGCGACCTGGACGTGCAGTTCGTTATCGACATGGCGCGCAAGGTCGAGGTCGGGCTGTATGCGCTGGCGCCCTTCCATGCCCAGGCGCCGGTGCGTTCAGGATTGTTGATCGGTTTTGGCGCCATCGAACTGCTGGACATTGACCCGGCCCTGGACTGCTTGCGCGACACGTTGCAACGCCTCGACGGATTGGCCTCCTGACATTCGTCACAATTGGCTATTCGGTCAATGCCTGCGCAGCGCTAAGGTAGTGCCATCGCCGCCTGACGCGGACCTGACTGGAGCAAGCACGATGAGCAACCGTATCGAATGGGCCAAACACGCACCCGAGGCCTATAAAGCCATGGTCGGCCTGGAAATGGCCCTGGGCAAATCGGGGCTGGAGAACTCGCTGCTGGAGCTGATCCGCCTGCGCGCCTCGCAGATCAACGGCTGCGCCTACTGCGTCAACATGCACGCCAACGATGCCCGTAAAGCCGGCGAAACCGAGGCCCGCCTGCAGACCTTGAGCGTCTGGGAAGAAACCGCCTATTTCACCCCCCGCGAACGCGCTGCCCTGGCCTGGACCGAGAGCCTGACCCGCCTGCCCGAGCTGCGCGCACCGGAGCATCAATACCGTGAGCTGCTTGAGCACTTCAGTGAAGCCGAAGTGGCCAACCTGACCCTGGCCGTTGCCACCATCAACGCCTGGAACCGCTTCGGCGTCGGCTTTGCGATGATCCCGAGCTGAGCCGCACGCCCCCTGAAAAACGCCCTGCACTGCAGGGCGTTTTCGTTTGCGGCAAACCGATCAACCCGCCGGCGTCGGCATCACAGGTGGCGTGTATTGCAATGTGGTGCCCAGGAACCACAACAGGAACAGCACCAGCGGAATGTGTACCAGCAACTGCACGAAGGAGAAGCCGATCAGGTCCCGCGCCTTCAGGCCCAGTACTCCCAGCAGCGGCAGCATGTAGAACGGGTTGATCAGGTTCGGCAGCGCCTCGGCGGCGTTGTAGATCTGCACCGCCCAGCCCAGGTGATACTGCAGGTCATTGGCCACCAGCATCACGTACGGCGCCTCGATGATCCACTTGCCGCCACCGGACGGGATGAAGAAGCCCAGCACCGCCGAATAGATGCCCATCAGCAGCGCATAGGTGTCGTGGGAAGCAATCTGCACGAAGAAGGTGGAAATATGGTGGGCCAGGGTTTCGGCATCCACGCCCTTGACCTGGGTAAGAATGGCCGCGATCGAACCGTACAGCGGGAACTGGATCAGCACACCGGTAGTGGTCGGTACCGCGCGGGCCACCGCATCGAGGAAGCTGCGCGGGCGCCAGTGCAGCAAGGCACCGAGCATGATGAACAGCAGGTTGTAGGTGTTGAGCCCGGAAATCGCCGTGATGGCAGGTTTGGTAGCGAACTCGTTGTACAACCAGCCGGCGGCCAGGGCGACCAGCAACAGGGTCAGGATCGGGCTGTATTCCAGCCACTCGCCCGGGCGGGTGCGCTGGGGCGGTGGCGGCGCCGAAAAGCTTGGGTCCACACCGCAGGCCTCGGCGCTGCGGGCACTGGTTGGCCCCGGTGCGGTGGCATAGGCCACCACCAGCGACACCACCACCAGGGCTGCAAGCAGCACACCGGACTGCCAGAGGAAGATGGTCTCGGTGAACGGGATCACCCCGGTGATCGCCAGGATCGACGGCGGCAGGCTGGCCGGGTTGGCCTGCAACTGCGCCGCCGAGGACGACAGGCCCAGGGCCCACACCGCCCCCAGGCCCAGGTAGGCGGCGGCACCGGCGGCGCGGTAGTCCATGTGCAGGTCGGTGCGTCGCGCCAGGGCGCGTACCAGCAGGCCGCCGAACACCAGCGACAGCCCCCAGTTGAGCAACGAGGCGACCATCGAAATCAGCGCCACCCAGCACACCGCCGAACGACCGTTCTTGGGAATGCGTGCCAGGCGGTCGATCAGCTTGACCGCAGGTGGCGAACTGGCCACCACATAACCGCCGATGACCACGAAGGCCATCTGCATGGTGAAGGGAATCAGGCTCCAGAAGCCGTCGCCGAAGGCCTTCGCGGTATCGGTGGGCTTGGCGCCCATGGCCAGGGCGGCAACCGACACCAGCACCACGGCCAGGGCGGCGAACACCCAGGAGTCGGGGAACCAGCGTTCGGCCCAGTTGGAGCAGCGCAGGGCAAAGCGGGCGGAGCGGCTGTCTTGGATATCAGCGGCCACGGGGGGTTTCCTTTTATTGGTTTTATCTGGAACGGCACAAAGCCCCATCGCGGGGCAAACCCGCTCCGGTGGGAGTGGGCTTGCACCGCGATGGGGCCCTGAAAAACGCCTTAGAACGTCATCTCTTTCACATCATCCGGCACGATCAGCTTGCCGGCGGTCTTCTCGACGATCTCTTCAACCGTCACACCTGGTGCGGTTTCGCGCAGGATGAAGGCGCCGTCTTCGATCTCGAGGTAGGCCAGGTCAGTCAGCACCTTGCGGATGCAACCGGCACCGGTCAACGGCAGGCTGCAGCGTGGCAGCAGCTTGGACTCGCCATCCTTGGACGCGTGGGTCATGGTGACGATGATGTTGTCGGCACCGGCCACCAGGTCCATCGCCCCGCCCATGCCCTTGACCAGCTTGCCCGGGATCATCCAGGAGGCGATGTTGCCTTCCACGTCCACTTCAAAGGCGCCGAGCACGGTGAGGTCGACATGACCGCCACGGATCATGGCGAAGGACTCGGCCGAGCTGAAGATCGACGCGCCACGACGGGCGGTCACGGTTTGCTTGCCGGCGTTGATCATGTCGGCGTCCAGCTGCGCTTCGGTAGGGAATTCACCCATGCCCAGCAGGCCGTTTTCCGATTGCAGCATTACATCCATATCGGCCGGGACGTAGTTGGCCACCAGGGTCGGGATGCCGATGCCGAGGTTGACGTAGTAGCCGTCCTTGAGTTCGCGGGCGACGCGCTGGGCCATTTGTTCGCGGGTAAGTGCCATGGTCAGGATCTCTTTGTTGTTCTGTTCGGGGATGGGTCAGGCTTTGAGGGTGCGTTTTTCGATACGCTTCTCGAAGGTGCCGACAATCACCCGGTCGACGTAGATACCCGGGGTGTGGATCTCGGTAGGCAGCAGGACACCCGGTTCGACGATCTCTTCGACCTCGACCACGGTGATCTTGCCGGCGGTGGCGGCCAGCGGGTTGAAGTTCTGTGCGGTGTTGCGGTACACCACGTTGCCGTAGTGGTCGGCCTTCCAGCCCTTGACGATGGCGAAGTCGCCGGTGATGGCTTCTTCAAGGATGTACTTGCGGCCATTGAATTCGCGCACTTCCTTGCCGTCGGCAACCGGGGTGCCGTAGCCGGTGGCGGTGAAAAAGGCCGGGATACCGGCGCCGCCGGCGCGCATCTTCTCGGCCAGGGTGCCCTGGGGGGTCAGTTCCACTTCCAATTCGCCGCTGAGCAGCTGGCGCTCGAACTCGGCGTTCTCGCCCACGTAGGAGGCAACCATCTTGCGGATCTGGTGGTCTTCGAGCAGCACGCCCAGACCGAAGCCGTCGACGCCGCAGTTGTTCGAGACCACGGTCAGGCCCTTGACGCCACGGCGCTTGATCTCGTTGATAAGGTTTTCCGGGATGCCGCACAGGCCAAAACCGCCGGCCAGTACTGTCATGTTGTCGGTCAGGCCTTCGAGGGCCTGTTCATAGGTTGCTACGCGCTTGTCCAGTCCGGCCATGCTGATCCGCCTTTTGTAGTTGTTGAACCGACAGGGGTGTCGGTGAGCGTTTGACGCATCTTCACCCCAATACACTTATTTGTTAATTTTGTTTTTATGATCGTTTGATAAATTTTTCAAAAGAATAGACCACCGCCATGAACGTCAAACAGCTGCGCGCCTTCGTCGCCGTCGCCAAGTACCAGAGCTTTGCCCAGGCCGGTGAACACCTGCACCTGTCGCAGCCAGCCCTGAGCCTGACCATCAAGGCCCTGGAAGACAACCTGGGCGGCGCCCTGCTCAGCCGCACCACCCGCAGCGTCAGCCTGACCCCCGAGGGCGAAGTGCTGCTGCCCCTGGCCCGGCAACTGCTGGCCGACTGGGACAACACCGAAGAACTGCTGCGCCAGCGCTTTACCCTGCAACTGGGCCGAGTGGCCATTGCCGCCATGCCGGCCTATGCCGGCAACCTGCTGCCGGCGGCGCTGAAGGTGTTTCGCCAGCGTTACCCTCGGGTCAACGTCACCGTGCATGACGTGATCAATGAACAGGTGCTGGAACTGGTACGCCACCGGCGCGTCGAACTGGGCATCGGCTTTGAACCTGAGGCCAGCGAACCGCTGGTGTTCAAACCGCTGTACCTTGACCGCTTCGTCGCCGTGGTACCGGCCGACTCGCCCCTGGCACGGCAACAACAGGTGACTTGGCGCGAATTGCTCGCCGAAGACTTCATCGCCCTGCAACGCCCCTCGGCGGTGCGCCTGCTGCTGGAGCAGCACCTGGCCGCCGAGCACGGCAAGTTGGCGGTGGCGTTCGAAAGCCACCAACTGTCGACCATCGGCCGCATGGTTGCCAATGGCCTGGGTGTCAGCGCGGTGCCGGCCTTGTGCATCGGCCAGATGGAAGAACTCGGCGCGCGCTGCGTTACGCTGGTCGAGCCAAGTATCGAACGCCGTATTGGCGTCAGCCTGCTGGCTGACCATAAACTCTCGGCAGCGGCACAGGCGCTGCTTGAAGTGCTGCAACAACATTCCCGACTCCAGGAGGTGACATGCGTACAGTAAAGCTTGCCGACCGGCAGGTGCCAGCCATTGGCCAGGGCACCTGGTACATGGGCGAAGACCCGAGCCAGCGCAGCCGTGAAGTGGCCGCGCTGCAGCAGGGAATCGAGCGCGGCTTGACGCTCATCGACACGGCCGAAATGTATGCCGAAGGCGGCGCCGAACAGGTGGTAGGACAAGCCATCGCCGGGCGCCGCGACCAGGTCTTCGTGGTCAGCAAGGTCTACCCGCACAACGCCAGCCGCGCCGGTGTTCCTGCTGCCTGTGAACGCAGCCTCAAGCGCCTGGGCACCAACTACATCGACCTCTACCTGCTGCACTGGCGCGGCCAGTACCTGCTGGACGAAACCGTCGAGGCGTTCGAGCGCCTGCGTGAGGCCGGCAAGATCGGCCGTTGGGGCGTGTCGAACTTCGATATCGACGACCTGCGCGAACTCCACGAATACAGCAGCCACTGCGCCACCAACCAAGTGCTGTACAACCCGGCCCAGCGTGGCATCGAATTCGACCTGCTGCCTTGGAGCCACAAGCGCCAGCTGCCAACCATGGCCTATTGCCCGCTGGCCCAGGCCGGTCGCCTGCTCAAGCACCCGACCTTGTCCGAGATTGCCGAGCGCCACGGCGCGACACCTGCCCAGGTGAGCCTGGCCTGGGTGACGCGCGAGGACGGCGTGATTGCCATTCCCAAGGCAGTGGACCCTGAGCATGTGCGCCTGAATGCAGCCGCAGCCCATCTGGTGCTGAGCAGCGAAGACCTGCGCGCCATCGACCGCGCCTTCCCGGCGCCGACGCGCAAGCAGCACCTGGCGATGGTTTGAAGCCCCTTGGGGGGTTCGATCCGTAGCCGCTGCCGCCGGGCTGCGATCGGCTGCGTAGCAGTCGCCAGGTAATTCCCACGGCCGCTTCGCGACCGATCGCAGCCTCGCGGCAGCGGCTACAACGCCAGCTCGCCGTTGACGCGCATACGGTTCAATGAAAATCCCGGCTGCGTACGTCGAGCCCCTGCAACAGCGGACTCAGGTCTTCCAGCCGCTGTGCAATCAAATGCCGTACCCCGCTTTCACTCTCGAGCCTTCCGATCACCCGCAACAGCTGCGACCCCACCAGGGCCCGCCGCTGGCGCTCGGCCAGGTCGCGCCAGACCACCACGTTGACGTTGCCAAACTCATCTTCCAGGGTCACGAAGGTCACGCCGCTGGCAGTCCCCGGCCGCTGACGCCCGGTGACCAGCCCTGCCACGCTGACCTTGTCGCCATGCCCGGCCTCCTCCAGCGCCTTTGAACTGCGACAGCCCAACGCATTCAGGCGACGGCGCAGCAAGGTCAGGGGATGCGGCCCAAGGGTGGTGCCGACGCTGGCATAGTCCGCGAACATGTCCTCGCTGACCGAGGGCTGCGGCAACGCCACCGCCGTCTCCTGGACAGGCTCCACCGCGGCGAACAGCGGCAACTGCGCCTGCACCGCCGCCACCTGCCAGCGTGCCTGGTAGCGGTCGCTGGCCAAGGCCCGCAAGGCACCAGCGTCGGCCAGCAGCTCACGGGCGCGGGTATCGAGCTGCGCCCGCTGGCACAGGTCGCCAACATCCCGCCAGCCACGTTCGGTGCGGGCCTGTTCGATACGCCGGGCATCGACTTCACGAAAGCCGCGCACCTGTCGCAGCCCCAGGCGAAGGGCCAAGGCCTGCCCTGCCCCCGGTTCCAGGCTGCAGTCCCAGTCGCTGTGGCAGACATCCACCGGGCGGATCTCGATAGGGTGGCGACGGGCGTCCTGGAGAATCTGGTCAGGGCTGTAGAAGCCCATCGGCCAGCTGTTGATCAGCGCACAGGCAAAGATCGCCGGCTCATGGCACTTGAGCCAGCAACTGGCATAGGTCAGCAAGGCGAAGCTCGCGGCGTGGGACTCGGGAAAACCATAGCTGCCAAAGCCCTTGATCTGCTCGAAGATACGTTCGGCGAACTCGCTGCTGTAGCCGTTGGCACGCATGCCGCTGATCAGCCGCTCGCGGTGCGGCTCAAGGCCACCGTGGCGTTTCCAGGCGGCCATGGCCCGACGCAGTTGGTCGGCCTCGCCCGCCGAGTAGCCACCGGCGACCATCGCCAGCTCCATGACCTGCTCCTGGAACAACGGCACGCCCAGGGTGCGTTTGAACACCTTCTCCAACGCAGGCGATGGATACGACACCGGTTCCAGCTTTTGGCGCCGGCGCAGGTAGGGGTGAACCATGTCGCCCTGGATAGGCCCCGGGCGCACGATCGCCACCTCGATCACCAGGTCGTAGAAATCCTTGGGCTTGAGCCGCGGCAACATGGCCATTTGCGCCCGTGACTCGATCTGGAACACCCCGACGGTGTCGGCGCGGCCGATCATTTCATAGGTCGCGGCACAGTCGGCGGGGACAGTGGCCAGGGTCAGCTCACGGCCACGATGGCGGTACAGCAGGTCGAAACACCGGCGCAAGGCCGTGAGCATGCCCAGGGCGAGAATGTCGACCTTGAGCAGGCCGACCAGGTCCAGGTCGTCCTTGTCCCACTGGATTACCGTACGCCCGTCCATGGCGGCGTTTTCCACCGGCACGAGGCTGTCCAGGGGCTGTTCGGAAATCACAAAGCCGCCGGGGTGCTGGGACAGGTGCCGGGGAAAGCCGATCAGCTCGCCGGTCAGTGCCAGCACCCGCCGCAGCAACAGGCTGTCGGGGTCGAAGCCGGCCTCGCGCAGTTGCTCGGGCGGCGGCAGGCGATCGCTCCAGCGCCCGCAGCACTCGGCCAGGGCGTTGATCTGCGCCACCGGCAAGCCCAGCACCCGGGCGATATCGCGCACGGCACCGGCGGCATGGTAGGTGCTGGCCACGGCCGTCAGGGCCGCGCGATGGCGGCCGTAGCGGCTGAAGACATACTGCAGCACTTCTTCACGGCGCTCATGCTCGAAGTCGACATCGATGTCGGGGGGTTCATCGCGCTCGCGCGACAGAAAGCGCTCGAACAACAGGTGGCTGTGCATTGGGTCCAGCTCGGTGATCCCCAGCACATAGCACACCACCGAGTTGGCCGCCGAGCCCCGCCCCTGGCAGAGGATGCCCTGGCCACGGGCAAACTGGACGATGTCATGCACGGTCAGAAAATAGCGTTCGTAGTTCAGCTCGGCGATCAGTTCGAGCTCATGCTCCAGCGCATTGCGCGCCTTCTCTTCGATGCCCCTGGGCCAGCGCCAGCGCTGCCCCTGCTCGCAGAGGTGGCGCAACCAACGGGTGGCCGTCTGGCCGGCCGGGACCAGTTCGCGGGGGTACTCGTAGCGCAACTGGCTGAGGTCGAAACGGCAGCGGCCGGCAATGCGCAGGGTTTCATCGAGCAAGGCCTGCGGATAGAGCTCGGCCAGCTGCGCCAGGGGGCGCAGGTGACGCTCACCGTTGGCGAACAGGCGCTGCCCGGCCTCGGCCACGGTGCAGTGGTGACGGATGGCGGTCATGCTGTCTTGCAGGGCGCGTCGCCCGCGGGCGTGCATGTGTACATCGCCCGCCGCCACCGCGCGGATCTGCAACGTCTCGGCCAAGGCCTGCAACTGCTGCAGGCGCAGCCCATCGTCGGCGCCACGGTGCAGCTCCACCGCCAGCCACAGGCGCTCGGCGAAACGCTCGCACAACCAGTGACCGGTGGCCAGGTCATCCTCATTGCCATCCGGCACCCACAGGGCCAGCAGCCCCTCCAGCGGCCTGTCGAAATCGTCGCGCAGCAGCTGGTACGCGCCCTTTTGCGCCCGCCGCCGGCCCAGGGTGATCAGCCGGCACAGGTGCTGGTAGCCCGTCAGGTTCTCGGCCAGCAGCACCAGTTTTGGCCCCTGGTGCAGGCGCACTTCGCTGCCGACGATCAGGGCCAGCCCAACGGCCTTGGCCGCCTGCCAGGCCCGCACGATGCCCGCCAGGGTGCATTCGTCGGTAATGGCCAGGGCCTGGTAGCCATGCTGGCGGGCACGCTCGAACAGTTCCCTGGCGCTGGAGGCACCGCGCTGGAAGCTGAAATTCGACAGGCAGTGCAGTTCGGCGTAGGCCTGGGACATGCTCATGCGAACCAGCCCTGCAGCCACAACGGACCGTCTTCACCCAGGTTGCGGTAGGCCCAGGCATACAGCCCGGTCGGGGTCTGCACCCGGTAGTAGTCACGGCGTATATCACCGCCATCCCACCAACCGGACTCGATCCGCTCGGCACCCGTCAGCAGCCGCACCCCCCCCCCCGGCAAGGCCTGGGGTTCGGCCAGCAGCCAGCCCGGACGCGGCGCCGTCGGCGCCGGTGGCAACTGGGTGGCGTTGTCCAGGCGCCAGGCGCACTCGGGGCGATGATCGTCCTGGGCCGCAAGGTTGCGCACCGCGCTATCGCCCAGGCGTGCGCGCAGGCGTTCGCGCAACTGCTCCCAGGGCTGGCTCTGTTGCGGGCGTGGGTCGAACAGTTCGCTGTGCTGCGGCACAAAAGCCGGCAGGTCTTCGGCCAGCAGGCGCAGGTTGCGCACCGGCGCGCCCAGCTGCAGTTGCTCCAGGCGCCCACGGGCCAGCTCGAAGAGCATCTGCGGGTCACGCTCGGCAGCCAGCAGGCCGACGACCACGCAGGTATCGGGGCCTTCGGCGTGCTCCAGGTGCAGGGTGAAGCGCTGCACGCCACTGTCGCGCCCGGCCAGGAACGCGGCCAGGTCGTTGATCAGGCGGCGCAGGGGGAACAGCAAGGCCTGGTGCGACTCCACATCGAAGTTGAGCTCGATACGGGCATCGAAGCGGTCCGGCGGCAGGTAGAATGACAAGGCCATGGGCCGTACCCCCAGCAAGCGGTCCAGGTGCAGTTGCACATCAGCAGCAAAGCGCCGGGCCAGGGCCTGGCGCGGCAACGCCATGACCTGGCCAAGGCGGCGCAGGCCCATGCGCGCAAAGGCGCTGGCCGCCTGCGCCGGCAAACCGATCCGCTCGATAGGCAGTTGCTCAAGGGCCTCGCGGGTTTGCTCGAGGTCGGTCAGCGCCAGGCCGTCATGGCAGTTGGCAAGCATGCGCGCGGCCACCGGGTTGCTGGCCAGCACGATACGGTGGCGAAACCCCAGGGCACTCAGTTCGGCCCGCAGCCGCGCCTCGAACGCAGGCCACGGCCCGAACAGCCCCAGGCTGGACTCGACCTCGAGCAGCAGCACCCGCGGGTAGTGCAGGCTGACCTGTGAGCTGAAACGATAGGCCCAGGCAGCCAGCAGTTGCTGTAGCGGCTCGATGGCGCCCGGATCGTGGTCAACGCAGGTGAAATGCCCCGCCAGCGCCTGGGCCGTGGTCAACGGCTGGCCGGCACGCAGGCCCAGGGCTGCAGCGGCCGGGTTGACCGCCTGCAGCACCCGGCGCTGGGGCGGGCCGCTGAGCAGCACCAGTGGCGTGTCGAGGTCGTCGCGCCCGCGCAGCACGGCGTCGAGTGCCAGCTGCGGCAGCAGGATACAGGCCCAGAGCATGCGCCATCAGCCTCGCCCGGGGCAGGCAATGGGCGTGGCCGGGGCCAACCCGCCCCGGCACTTGAGCACCCGCCACTGGGCCGGGCGTGCATCGACGGCAATGCGCAACGCCGCCGGCGACGGATTGAGCGCCGCCTGCATCGAGCGCAAGGCAAAGGCCAGGGTCTGGCCGCTTTCGGCAGCCACCTGCAAGCGGCGCAAGGCGCGGTCGTCGGGCTTGTGCGGCCAGCACAGCACCGCGCCACAACTGCCCGAGCGCAGGCACTGCTCGGCAGCCCAGAGCACCTCGCCAGGTGGCGCCTGGATCAGGGCAATGTGCTGCAGGTCGACTCCGGCTGCCTGCCAGGCGGGTGCATAGGGCACAAAGGGCGGTGCCACCAGTACCACCCGTTCACCACGGGTGGTCAGCCGCGCCAGGCTCGGCCAGAGCAAGTGCAGCTCGCCACAGCCCTCGGCGGCCAGCAGCACCTCGGTGAGCGCAGCCGCTGGCCAGCCTCCCCCCGGCAGCGCCGCATCCAGCAGCGCATGGCCGGTGGGCTGCAGGCCCTGGGGCTGCGCGTGGGGGCGCCCCTTCCAGACCCGCTGCTGGTCGAGCAAGCCGTCGAGGCTGACCACGGCGCCCATCAGCCGCGCCTCACCAGGCCGCAGAACACGCCCTCGATGACGAAGTCCTGGCCCGGGCCGATGTCGATCGGCGCATAGGCCGGGTTGCGGGGTAGCAGGCGGTAATGCTGGGCGCTGACCCGCTCGAAGCGCTTGATGGTCACCTCACCCTCCAGGCGGGCGACGATGATCTGCCCGTCGCGGGCCTCGGCCTGTTGCTTGATACCGACCAGGTCGCCGTCGAGGATGCCGTCGCCGAGCATCGAGTCGCCGCGCACCTTGAGCAGGTAGTCGGGCGAGCGGCTGAACAGGTGGGCATCGAGCATGAGCTGTTCGTGGATGTCGACGTCGGGGCCTATCGGCCGCCCTGCCGCCACCTGGCCCAATACCGGGATCTCCAGTACCTCGGGGCGGCGCAAGCCACCCGCCAGACGAATGCCACGGGCCTGGTTGGGCGTGACCTCGATATACCCGGCCTCGCACAAGGCCTGGATGTGCTTGCGCGCCACACTGCGCGAGGCAAAACCGAAGGCCGTGGCGATATCGGCCAGGCTCGGCGGCTGGCCGTGGTCGGCGATGCGATCACGAATGAACGTGAGAATGGCGCTGCGTTTGGGCGATAAAATATTCATGGAGTACATTTGTACTCTTTTCGTATCCCGCTGACCAGCCCCCTTGATCGGGTTATGCTGGGCGGCCCTTGCAGCGGACCCCGACATGCTTGAAGCCCTGTTGTTCGACCTCGACGGCACCCTGACCGATACCGACAAACTCCATCTGCTGGCCCTGCAGCAGCTATTGCGCGAAAAAGGCCGGGACTTGACCGAAGCCGAATTCGCCGCCCACGTCAGCGGTCGGGCCAACGCCGACCTGTGCCGCTACCTGTTTCCCGACCGGCCACTCGCCGAGCACCAGGCCTTCGCCGACCTCAAGGAGGCGCGCTTTCGCGCCCTGTCGCCGAGCCTGCAGCCCACCGCCGGGTTGCTGCGCCTGCTTGAACATGCCGAACAGCACGGCATCGGCATGGCCGTGGTTACCAATGCGCCGCGGGCCAATGCCGAGCACATGCTCGAAGCGCTGGCCCTGGGTGGACGTTTCGAGCATGTGCTGGTGGCTGAAGAGCTGGCGCGGGCCAAGCCTGACCCGCTGCCCTACCTCACCGGCCTTGAGCGGCTTGGGGCGCGTGCGGCCCATGCCCTGGCGTTCGAGGACTCGGTGCCGGGCGTGACCGCCGCCAGCGGCGCAGGAATCTTCACCGTGGGGCTGTCTACCAGCCAGTCCGCCGAAGCCCTGCATGCCGCCGGGGCGCAACTGGTGGTGGCGGACTTTGACGATGCGCGGTTATGGGAGTTGATCCAGCCCGCTTCCTCCTAGCGACTGCTATGCAGTCGATCGCAGCGCGTTCCTCGCCAGCGGCTGCGGTTTGCATGTAGCCGCTGGCGACAGCCTGCGATCGGCCGCGCAGCGGACGTACTCCAGTGCATTATTGCTCCCCACCCAACTGCCCCATTTCGGTGCCAACGCACTAGAATGGGCAACCTTCCCCACCCGGCAACCTCCATGGATATCGAGCTGGCCCGTACATTTCTGGAAATCGTCCGCAGCGGCAGCCTGGTCTCCGCCGCCGAACGTTTGCACGTCACCCAGACCGCCATCACCGCCCGGGTGCAGAAGCTCGAACAACAATTGGCCTGCCAGCTGTTCATCCGCAGCCGCAGCGGCGCCAGCCTCACTGCCGATGGCGAGGCATTCGTGGTCTATGCCAATCAGTTGGTGCAGACCTGGGAAGCGGCCCGCCGCGACCTGCCTCTACCCCAGGGTTGCCACCAGGTGCTGCACATCGGTGGCGAAGTGAGCCTGGGCAACCCCATGGTGCTGGGCTGGGTCAGTGCCCTGCACCGGGCGATGCCCAGCCATGCCATTCGCAGCGAAGTCAGCGACGGCGAATCATTGCTGCGCAAAGTGGAAATGGGTGTGCTCGACGCCGTGCTGGTCTATCAGCCCACCTATGGCCCAGGCCTGCAGGTGGAACAACTGATGGAAGAAAAACTGATTCGCGTGCGTCGCAAGGACAGACCCGAACCCTACATCTACATCGACTGGGGCCAGGCCTTTCGCCGCCAGCACGACGCGGCCCTGCCCGAATGCGCGCGCCCAGCCCTGAGCTTCAACCTCGGCCCGCTGGCGCTGCAGTACATCCTCGAACATGGCGGCAGTGGCTACTTCCGTACCCGGGTGGTCCAGGCCTACCTGGACAGCGGCGTGTTCGAGCGGGTACCGCAAGCCCCGGAGTTCACCTACCCCACCTACCTGGTCTACGCCCGCGAGCGCGATAGCCAGGCGCTGCAGCAAGCCATCAGCGTGCTGCAGCAGGTAGTCGCCAGTGAGAGCGATTGGTCACAGCGCTGGGACCCGGTCATCTGAACGCACCGGCGTGCTGAGCACGTACCGCTTGAGCCCGGCGATCAGATCGGTCTGGGTGATGACCCCGACCAGTTGCTCGCCGTCCATCACCGGCAGGCAATGCAGCCCCTGCTCACTGAGCAGCGGAATCAACGCCACGGCAGGTTCATCACTGCGGACCGTGACTACCGGCCGACTCATGATCTGCTCTAGCACGACCTTCGGCTGACGCCCGAACAGCCCGCGCCAGCTGAAGCGGGCCTGGGCCATCGCCGGGCCCACCAGGTCACTCAAGCTCACAATCCCCACCAATCGACGCGTTTCATCCAGCACCGGCAGAGTCTTCAAGTGGTGGCTCGACAGTTGCTGCCAAGCCTCATGCAACGTCGTTTTCGGCGTGGCCTGCTGCACATCGCGTGACATCACCGACGCGGCGGTAATCCCGCCAAGGCTGCGCTGCAAGGCATGCTGTTCAGTGGCCAGAATGATCCGCTCCAGTTCATCGCGGGTCACATCGACAAACTCACCCAGCTCCTCCAGGGCATGGTCCAGGTCCGCCCCGCTGACCCCGACCCGCTCGGCGGGCACGGTATCGGTGGTGTGGTGCAAGTCTTTGCGCGGCGCCGCCGTTTTTGGATAGCGCACCCCCGTCAGGCGGTTGAAGATCACCGCCACGGCCACCAGCACCAGGGCGTTGAGCATGATCGGCTCGAACACCTGGTTACCCATCGAGGCCAGGGATGAATCAGCCAGCACCACACTCACTGCCACCCCACCTCCCGGCGGATGCAGGCAGCGCATCAGGCACATCACCACAATCGCCAGCCCCAACGCCAGGGCCGCCACCCACAGCGCCGAACCTAACCAGTGGTGCAACGCCAGCCCGACCACCGTGGCACAGGCATAACTGCCCAGGAACGGCCAAGGTTGTGCCAGCGCGCCGGAATGCACGGCAAACAACAGCACGGCCGAGGCCGCCAGCGGGCCAAGCAGATGCAGCGCCACCGTCGCACCGAACGCCTGACTGCAAGCCAAGCCGGCGAGCAACAGGCCGAGCAGTGCGCCAACACTTGCACGAACGCATTCTTTGAAGGGGATATTCAGTGGGGCCGGCAGCAGCCGGTGAAGCAGACCGCGGGTAGACATGGGGAAATCGGGTACCTGGCAGTAAAAAAAGCCCGGCCAAAGCGGCTGGGCTGAGTATCGCGAGGGCAATACCTAATGGGCTCCGTCCGTGGAGATGGAATTTTGAAGGGGTCGAGCGTGGCAGGGATTTTGCCGGGGATGGGCCGGGTAGCGGTAATTCAAAAAAATGAAGGCTGAGTGCATTTATTTTGAGGTGTAGCGCCTATGACCGCCCGTTGTCCTCACGATCACGTGCATAGCGCCGGGCAAGCGCAAACGCTGGTAACCAGGACTCACGCCTGATGGTCCAGCTCTCGTACGTCGGCACCAACTGATCAGGTGCATCCAGGGTCCCCAGGTTCACTTCGATCTCATCGGCGGTACGGGCAAAAACGGACGATCCGCACCGAGGGCAGAAATACCGTCCGGCATACTCGTGTGCCTCGCCTTCGATCGCCACGGCATCCTCCGGGAAGATCGCGCTGGCATGAAACAGCGCCCCGTGATGCTTGCGACAATCCAGGCAGTGGCAGATCCCTACCCGGTAAGGGTGCCCGGACGCCACGATGCGTACGTTGCCGCATAGGCAACCCCCGGTGTAGTGGTTCATGCTGACCTCACGCACGGTTGTTATCGGAGCGTGTAAAAATAGCAGCCAATGCTTGAACCCACTGCCCAGAGGCGGATACCCAGATGCCCAATCCCGAAGCCACTCTGCTGCAAAGCTGGCACCACAACGCCCAGCCCTGGATCGACGCTGTGCGCAGCGGCGCCATCGAAAGCCGCCGGCAGGTCACCGACCAGGCCATCCTGCTGGCGGTGCTGGGCCGCCAGCCTGGGCGCGTGCTGGACCTGGGCTGTGGCGAAGGCTGGCTGTTGCGCGCGCTGGCTGACCGCGGCATCGAAGCGGTCGGCGTGGATGGCGATGCCACCTTGGTCGAGGCGGCGCAAGCGGCAGGCTCCCGTCACGTGCAAGTGGCCAGCTATGCTGCGCTGGCCGCAGCAAGCGTGGACATCGGCCACGACTACGACCTGGTTTGCGCCAACTTCGCCCTGCTGCACCAGGACATCATCCCGCTGCTGAGTGCCATGAACGCCCTGCTCGCCCCAGCAGGTACGCTGGTGATCCAGACCCTGCATCCCTGGGCTGTCGCGGCGGGTGATTATCAGGATGGCTGGCGCGAAGAAACCTTTGCCGGGTTCCCGGGACAGTGGCAGCCCATGCCGTGGTACATGCGCACCTTGTCCAGCTGGATCAACGCGCTGGACATGGCCGGCTTCACACTGGGCGCCCTGCAAGAGCCACAACACCCGCAAAGCCCCGTGCCACAGTCACTGCTATTGGTCGCCGAGCGCCGGTAGCCGTTGACGGGGTATTCCCCCCGAAACGGCCACGGCGTTGCGTTGAGCATCTTTTTCATCAATCGGCGCAACGAAGTCGCATCCTGGAACCCCACCCGTCCGGCAATCGTCTCCACCGAGAATTTGCTGTTGGCCAGCAGCCCCGGTGGCGCCTGGGCGGCCAACGGCAGGGTCTGGCAGTTGGCTGACTTCACCCTGGCGGCGGGATACCGACATTTGCAGTGATCAGAAGCGCCAGGTGGCCCCGCCGCCAATGATATGCAGGGCCGCATTGTCATAGGTGCCCGACACCGTGCCGCCCGAGCGGGCCTTGGTCTGCTCGACGTCCATGTCGCCCATCCACACCAGGGTGTAGGCCAGGTGCAGGTCAAGGCCTTCGTCGATCTGGTAGTTGACCCCTGCGGCCAGTCGCCAGGCCTCGCCCATGGGATTGTCGACGGTGCGGTCCTTGTCATCCACCGCCGAACTGTCGTAGCCCAGGCCCATGCTCCAGCGCAGCTTGGGCGTCGCCTGGTACTGCGCACCCAGCGAGGCATGCCAGGTGTCCTTGTACTTGCGATCGGCGGTACGCGAGACCCCGAGTACATCGGCGTCGACCTCCACGCCGATGGCGCCGAACTCGCTCCAGTCCTGCCAGCCGAGGCTGCCGAGCAGCTTCCACTGCGCATCCAGGTCATGGGCGACACTGAACAGCACCGTCTGCGGCACCGACATGTCCAGCTCCAGGCTGTCTACGTCCAGGCGGCGCAGGGCTGCGTTGATGATCAGGTTGTCGACCTTGTGAACGCTGGGGCCGTCCTTGAACTCCAGGTCGACTTTGCTGGTATAGGCCAGGCCCAGCTGCGTACGCTCGTTGAGCTGGTACATCAGGCCGAGGTTGACGCCGACGCCGACGTCGGTGTCCTTGTATTCGAGTTGCCCGTCGGGGCGATCGAGCACGCCGAGCAAGTTGTTGTTGATGGCCGTTTCGTTGCGGTAATAGGCATAAACGATGCGCGGGCCGATACCCACGCTCAGGTCATCGGTGAACTTGTACGCCAGGGTCGGCTGGAACGACACAGCGATGATCGCCGCCTCCTGGTTGAAGTAGCGCCCCGCCCAGTCGTCGTCGTAGTTCAGCGCCAGGCCGAAGTTGCCGTACATGCCAAAGCCGATGGCCGAGCGCTCGTCAATCTGGTGGCTGATAAACAGGCTGGCACCGGGCAGGTACTCGAGGGCGTTGCCGCCTTCGTTGCCAGTAAACTGATTGTTGCTGTCACGGGAAAAGCGCAGGTCGCCAAGAATCACCTGTGCGTTGGCGCTGACCTGGGTGCCCTGCAGCTGGGCGATACCGGCGGGGTTGCTCATCAACACACTGGGGTCGGTGGCCAGCGCCGCGGCGCCGGCATTGGCCAGGCCATTGCCTTCCTGCCCGGCTTCATAAATCAGAATACCGCCAGCCCAGACGTTGCCTGAAGCCAGGCCCAGGCTCAGGGCCAACAGGGTTGTGTAGGGTCGATAAGCGCGAAGCATGGCACGTCCTCTGTGACGATGGGCAAACGAGAGATCAACTCAAGTGCTGGCGAGCCCAATAACGGTCAGCAGAGTAAAAATAGTAGGTCTTTGCAGGTAGTCGAGTATCGACGGCACAAAACGTGTGATGGATGGCCGCTGCGCGCTCAATCGCAGCCTGGCGGCAGCGGCTACAGAGGAAGCGACCACCCCGTCCTTGGGGTGGTCGCCATGACAAGTCACTTGATGAAGCGCACCTGACTGTTGATTTTCTCGATCACCGCGCCCTTGCGTTCGTTGAAGCGCAACGTGTTCTGCTCGAACAAGTTGTTGCCCTTGGTATCGATGGAAATGATCAGCGGGCCGAACTCACGCACACGGTTGACCCACAACGTTTCGGGCATGCCCAGGTCCTGCCACTCGGCCCGCTCGATTTCCTCGACCTGGGTGGCGGCCAGCACTGCACAGCCCCCCGGGAAAACCGCATGCACGGCCTTGTTCTCCAGGCAACCGGTGGTGGTCTCAGGGCCCATGCCACCCTTGCCGACAATCAGCTTGACGCCGGTTTCCTCGATGAATTGCTTCTCGAACTTCTCCATGCGCATGCTAGTGGTCGGCCCGATGGACACCATCTCGAAGCTGCCGTCATCCTTTTTGCGCACGATGGGCCCGGCGTGAAAGATTGCGCCCCCGCGCAAGTCCACGGGCAGTTCGCGCTTGAGCTCGATCAGCCGACGGTGGGCCACGTCGCGGCACGTCACTAACTGGCCGGTCAGGTAGACCACATCACCGACATTGAGGGCCGCCAGGTCTTCGTCCTTGATCGGCGTGGGGTGAATGCCCCCCTGGGCTTTGGTCGCACCCACGTCGGCCCGGCGGTGTCTTCATTTGCCAGGCGCTACCCGGACGTTGAAGTGCAGCTGCAATTGACCGACCGCCCCATCAACCTGCCGGACGATGCCATCGACGTCGCCATCCGCTTTGGCGAACTGCCCGACTCCCGATTGATTGCGCGCAAGATCGCGGCCAATCGCCGGCGGCTGTGCGCGGCGCCGTCGTACTTGCAGGCTCATGGCCACCCGCACACCCCCAAGGACCTCGTGCAGCACAATTGCATCGTGCTACGCCAGAACGACGCGGCGTTTGGCAGTTGGCGGTTGAGCCGGGGCAAACAGACCGAATCGGTCAAGGTAAGAGGCAGTCTCAGTACCAACGACGGCGAGGTGGCGCTGAACTGGGCACTGGATGGCCAGGGGATTCTGATGCGTGCCGAGTGGAACCTGGCCGGCCACCTGCGTTCGGGCCGGCTGGTGGAAGTGCTGGGCGAATATGAAACGCCACCTGCGGACATCTACGCCGTGTACCTGGAGCGCCTCAACCTCTCCGCGAAGGTGTCGCTGTTTGTCGAACACCTCAGAGACTTCTTCCACCGCAACGCCGACGGATCTGCCTGGCCGTGAGCGGCGTTGCCCCCTGGCCTTCCGAGGGCCCGTCAGTGCAATCCATGCCTGCGAAAATTTACTTCAAACGCTTACAATCTGCCGCCCCTCCCACTCATTTGACCGTCCCGTGAGGCTATGACCCTCGATCCCTCGACCCTGTTGACGCTTTCCGTCGCCCTGGCCGCCGCCGCCGCCCTGTACCTGGCAATTGAATGGCGGAGTATTCGCGAGCCTTCGCTGCTGTTCTGGAGCGCGGGCTTTGCCACCATTGCCGTGGGCTCGACACTGGCACTGTTGCGCGGCAGTGGCTTGCTGTTCATCGGCATCTGGTTCGCCAACGGCTTGTTGGTCACGGCGCACTGGTTGTTCTTGCTGGGCGTTGCACGCTTCACCCAGACGCGCCTGTCGCGCGCCTGGTACCTGATCTTCATCGCCTGGCTGGGGTTGCTGCTGTTGCCGGGTGAGCAACCGTGGTCGAAGGTCACGCTGCTGGTCAATTCGCTGCTGGTCGCTGTGCTCGCGCTCAGGGCCAGTTTCTTGCTGCGCCCCCACGGTAAATCCTTGAGCGTGGGCGCCGTCCAGTTGCGCTATGTACTGCTGGCCCATGGGGTCTTCTACCTGATCAAATCCCTGATCGCCATCATCCCGGGCACGCTGATCGACCTCGCCGCATTCCGGGGCGAAATCATCCAGGTTTCGCTGGTCGAAGGCGCCATGGCGATCATGCTGATCGCCCTGTCGATGACCGGTACCGAGCGCCATCGGCGTGAACAGCAGATAGAACAGCTGGCCGCGCGCGATCCATTGACCGCCCTGTTCAATCGCCGCGCCCTGGAGGTACGGGCACCGCGTTTGCTCAAGAATGTCTGCAGCGCCCGCCCCGGCGCCGTGTTGCTGATTGATATCGACAACTTCAAGCTGGTCAACGACCTCTATGGCCATACCGCCGGCGACCGCTTGCTGGTGACGTTGAGCGAGATGATTCGGGCGGTGCTGCCGGAAGACGCGCTCGCCGCCCGCCTGGGTGGCGACGAGTTCATCATCGTCCTCAAGGGTGCATCGAGCGCGCGCATCGAACAGCTGGGCCGCCAGCTGCGCGACCAGTTCCATACCACCACCGCACAGGCATTCGCCACGCCCCTGCCAGTGACGCTGAGCATTGGCGCCAACCTGTTCGACCAACCACCGGCCAGCCTCGAGGGCGTGATCGAGCACAGTGACGCTGCGCTGTACGCCTCCAAGCGCAGTGGACGCAACAGCATCCGCGTAGTCGACCGGACCACGCTGTGATGCCGACCACAAAAATGACATCAAATAGCCATCTTTTGGCGTGAAACAATCGCCCGGTCGCTGTATAAAGCTGCTCCAAGCCAACAACCCCGCAGCCTGAACGGCTGCAGAGACGTGTGAGAACAGCATGCAACCGGGAAGCAGCATTAGCGCCAGGGTCATTTCCGACGCAGTCAATCAACGTGCCGAACGCGCCTTTGGTAAAAGCGCGAAAAATGCAGTCACCGTTGCAAACATTGAACATCACACCGCCAGTGTCGACTACGCCATTCGCACCAGCTACAGCCTGGAGGTCATCTCGCGCCCAGTGCGAGTGAACACCACACCGTTGTCCCAGGAAGGTGCCCGCGCCGCACTCCAGGCCCGGCAAGCCACCTTGATGTCGAACCCGGGCCAGGCGTTTCGCCAGTTGGTCATCGACCACCTCAAGGCCAATCCGCTGCGCATCAGAAAACCGGCAAAGTTCAAGATCGCCAGCGACGATCACTTCTACTACAGCTGGCAGGCCTGCCACGGCTGCGCCGGCGGCGGCAGCATTCATTGCCATAGCTGCCACGGCCGTGGTTCCGTGAGCTGCGGCGGCTGTTACGGTTCCGGTCAGGAGCAGTGCTGGCAATGCAATGCCTCAGGCTGGGTCGGAGGCCCTCGGTACTGCGGCTATTGCGGTGGATCCGGGGTGCACGTGGGCAATCGTTGCAACGCCTGTGCAGGCCGCGGTGGCAGTGGCCACCCATGCCCGGGCTGTGCCGCCGGCGGCAAGGTTGCTTGCTCGCGCTGCCGGGGCACCACCACCGAACAGTGCAGTACGTGCAACCGTGGCTGGATCACCTGCGACACCTGCGATGGCGCGTGCAACCTGACTTACGAGTGGCACTTCGACATTCACGCAAAAACCGAGATCACCTATCACTGGTCCGGCGGCCAGCCCTGGATGTCCGAACACCTGAAGGCGGCAGTCAATGACGAAGCCAACTTCCCGTCGGTGTTCCAGGTCAGTTCGATTTTTACCGGGGACGAGGATGCCTACCGGTTGACGGGCAAAGGCTACGCCAACGGCGCTACGGCCACCGTCACCTACAAGGGGCGCAGTGCGGCGTGCCAGTTCCTCGGCGAAACGGCCGTGCCCGTCGATCTTGGCGGGGTGCTGTCGGGCAACTTCGTCCATGTGCTGCAACGTATGGCCAACCCCAAAAAGTTGCGTGCCGTTCACAAGGCCTCCACTCACACCATCGCCTCGGCGTTGATCAAGGAGGTCGAGCAGGAAGGTGGTGAGGTGAAGGCGTCGACGCCGGTAAAGTCGGGGGTGGTTACCCTGGAACAGGCCGAGCAGTTCCTTGCCCTTCGCGAGCAGGCCAAGCGCTACATTTTCCAGAGTTGGAACACGTTCACGTGGCGCGCGGTAATGCGTCTATCGTGGTCGATCTTCATCTGGCTGAGCCTGTTCTACCTGGGCGTCAACCTGCTCGGCAAGGTTCAGCCCGGGGCTACCCAAGGGGTCATTGCCCTGCTCCGGTTTCCTGCAGAGGTGTTCCACACGCTGCTGCTGCCGTATCGCATTGCGCTGGAACACGGGGGCTGGACCCTGTGGACGTTCATGCTCGCGAGCCTTTTTGCCGGCTCGAGGATCGTTCCCAGGGTATGGCCGAAAATCGACCACTGGCCCGACAGCCTGTGGCTGCGGGCTCCCGTGCTGCTGCTGACAGGGTCGCTGGCACTGGCTGTATTGCTGGCATTGGCACCTACGACCACGTTCTATTTCTTTCCGCCAGGCTGGGTGCCCAGCGCTGCACGGATAAGCCAGGCCATCAGCGGTACTGTTGCGATGATGCCGGCGATGTTCATCACCTCAGTCTGCGTGGCGCTGGTACGGTACAAGCTGGCCAGCAAGCGCTGGGTACACAAGCAGCGCCTCAAGCTGAGCTTCTGAGCAAACAGCCCCCTCTGGCAGGGGGCTTTTTTTGCGCGTGTCGAACGCTCATCCCTTGAGTGCAGCCTCGATGGTGGCAATGTCGATCTTGGTCATGGTCATCATGGCCTCGAACGCACGCTTGGCCGCGGCACGATCAGAATGGGTGTAGGCCGCGGTCAATACACGCGGGGTGATCTGCCACGACAGCCCCCACTTGTCCCGACACCAGCCACAGGCGCTTTCCTCGCCGCCGTTATCGACAATGGACTGCCACAGGCGGTCGGTTTCGGCCTGATCGTCAGTGGCCACCTGGAACGAGAATGCCTCGCTGTGCTTGAACATCGGCCCGCCATTGAGGCCCAGGCAAGGGATCCCCATCACGGTGAATTCGACGGTCAACACATCACCCTGCTTGCCGGCCGGATAGTCGCCCGGGGCCAGGTGAACGGCGCCCACGGCGCTGTCGGGGAAGGTCTTGGCGTAAAACGTTGCAGCCTCTAGGGCGTCGCCTTCGTACCAGAGGCAAATGGTGTTTTTGCTGATCATCCTGGTTCTCCATTCTCTATTTGAAGAAATGGCTGGGGGTCGTGCCGAACTGCTTCTTGAACATGGTGGTGAACGCGCTGGGGCTGTCGTAGCCCAGCTCGGTGGCCACATCGATGATCTTCCCGCCCACCGCGATCCGCTCAAGGGCCAGCAGCAGGCGCGCTTGCTGGCGCCACTGGCCGAAGGTCATGCCGGTTTCCTTGCGAAACAGCCGCTGGATGGTTTTCTCGTCAAGGCTCAACCGCATGCCCCAGTCCGACAAGGTCGATCCGTCGCCTGGGTCATGTAGCAGGGTAGAACAGATGCGCTGCAGGCGCGGGTCGGTCGGTTGAGGCAAGTGCAGGGGCAAGGTTGGCAGTACCTGCAGCTCATCGAGGATCAGGCGCAGCACCCGGGCCTCTCGCGAATCGGCCGCACAGGGCTGGGCGATGTCGACGGAGGCTTTGATCAGCTCGCTGAGCAGCGGTGAAATGCTCACCGTGCGGGTTTCGCCGGGCAGGTCGAGCCGCTCGTCAGGTTGCACGAAAACACTGCGCATCTTCACCTCGCCAATGCAGCGGATCGAATGCACGTACCCCTTGGGCATCCAGATGCCCCGGCTGGGGGGCACCGTCCACTGATGCAGGGCAGAATGCACGACCATCACGCCTTCAATGGCATAGATCAACTGATGCTTCTGGTGGGAATGCGGGGCGATGAAACGGTTCTCCGGGTAGTCGGTGGCACTGCTGCGCACCGCCCAGGGGCCGTCGTCGATCTCTTGCAGAAATACAGCCAGCGGCTTCATCGTCATGCCCTTTTTGCGATAGTAGTTGCCCGAATAGCGTGAGACAGGCAATTCTGCCGCCCCTAGGATAGCGCTGCAACCTTGAATTCCTTGCCTGCGGAAGCCCCAGCATGTCCTCCACCAGCCTCAACCCAGCCGTGGCCAGCGCCTCGGTTGCCCGCCAAGCCAGCCCCTTGGCAATGCGGGTCATCGGTGCCTGCGCCCTCGCCCACCTGATCAACGACTTGATCCAGGCGGTGCTGCCATCGATCTACCCGATCCTCAAGGCCAACTATGGCCTGAACTTCACCCAGATCGGCCTGATCACCCTGACCTTCCAGCTCACCGCCTCGCTGCTGCAGCCCTGGGTGGGCTACCACACCGACCGCCACCCCAAGCCCTGGCTGCTGCCCACCGGCATGGTGTGTACCCTGGTCGGTATCCTGATGTTGGCCTTCGTCGCCAGTTTTTCCGCGATACTGCTCGCGTCGGCGCTGGTAGGCATTGGCTCCTCCACCTTTCACCCGGAGGCTTCTCGCGTGGCGCGCCTGGCCTCGGGTGGTCGATACGGGCTGGCGCAGTCGACCTTCCAGGTCGGGGGTAACGCCGGCAGTGCCTTCGGGCCGTTGCTGGCGGCAGCCATCGTCATTCCCTATGGCCAGGGCCATGTTGCCTGGTTCGGCCTGTTCGCCGTGTTCGCCATTGCCGTGCTGTACGGCCTGAGCCGCTGGTACCGCCATCACCTGGACCTGTTCAAGCTCAAGCAGGGCAGCCAGGCAACCCACGGGTTGTCCAGAGGCCGGGTGACCTTCGCCCTGGTGGTGCTGGCACTGCTGGTGTTCTCCAAGTACTTCTACATGACGAGCCTGACCAGCTATTTCACCTTCTACCTGATCGAGAAGTTCGACGTATCGATTGCCAACTCGCAGCTGTACCTGTTCCTGTTCCTGGGGGCCGTGGCGGCGGGTACCTTCTTTGGTGGGCCGATCGGTGACCGGATCGGGCGCAAGGCGGTGATCTGGTTCTCGATCCTGGGGGCCGCGCCCTTCACCCTGGCGCTACCTTACGTGGACCTGTTCTGGACCGGCGTGCTGAGCATGATCATCGGCTTCATCCTGGCCTCGGCATTCTCGGCCATTGTGGTGTTTGCCCAGGAGCTGGTGCCGGGGAACGTCGGCATGATTGCGGGGGTGTTTTTCGGCCTGATGTTCGGCTTTGGCGGGATGGGTGCCGCGCTGCTGGGAAGCCTGGCGGACAGTCACGGGATCGAGGCGGTGTATCGGTTGTGCGCTTACCTGCCGTTGCTGGGGGTTTTGACGATTCTGCTGCCTTCGACTCAAAAGGGTTGAATGGATCGCGGGGCAAGTCGAGACGTCGCACCGCCGCTCCTACAGGAGCGGGCTTGCCCCGCGATGGCACTCAGAACTTGACCTTGATCCCGATCATGCCTTCGTAGCTGCGGCTGTCTTCACCAAACGCTTTCTGGTAACCCAGCGAACCCGTCACCGTAGTGCGTTCGTTGACCTGATAATCAACGCCCATGTTCAGCTCACCCCATGTACCGCTCATGTCCGTACCAAAGGGGATGTAGCCATCGGCCGAGGAGAACTCCGTCTTGGCTTTGCCTTTGAACTCGTGCCAGACACTTGGGCGGACCCAGGCATTGGTGCGGTGAATCTTGCCTTTGTCGTCTTCGCGGAACCAGTCCTTGTCGATGCGTACACCCATGCGGCCTGTCAGCGAGTCGACGTCGTCAAAGCGCACATCCGAAGCTTCGTCGTGGGTGTCGTCGACCTTGATCTTGCTGACGATCACCTGGGCCTGAGGCTCTACGTGCAGGTCTTTGTCTTTTTCGGCATGGAACGGGTAGCCGGCTTCCAGCGATGCCGTCACTCCACGCGCGCGGGTTTTAAGACCGTCCAGGTCGTTGGGGCTGGTCTTGATGTCGAACTGGTTGAACTGCAGCACACCATCGAGGTACCAGCCTTCAGGGCCAAAGTGGGTCCAGTACCCTCCTACTCCATAGGCGCGCAGCAGGTCATCACCGGCATTGACACCGTCGTTGTGATCGACGCTGCCGGCAATGCGGCCAATGCTCAGCGACAGGCCGGCCTGGTCGGTGCTGCCATCGACGTCGTCGTTGCGGTAAAGGTCGGCCCCCACCTGGAAGGCATGGATGCGGTAGTCGGCACTGGCGCCCTCGCCCAGGTCCTGTTCGCCCTTGCGGTAGATCAACCGGCCCCAGCCCATGCTTGGGCCGTAGGTATCGACGGCTTCATCGGGCAGCGGGTCGGTGGCCAGGCGACGCTCTTCGCCGACACGCTCGTGCAGGGTATCGACCATGGCGTGGCTGTAGTGCAGCAGCATCGAGGGCAGTGCCCGGTACAACGAGGTTTCAGGACGGTAGTTGGGCACCTGTGAACGTGCAGGGATGTTGGGGGCCGGGTTGAACGCAGGGGCGGCCGGGGCGGCCGGATCAGCCGGATCAGCCGGGGTCACAGGGGTTACCGGGGTTACAGGCACCACGGGGTCCACGGGGTCTGCATCCTTGGTCGAACGCAGGTACCAGGCTTCGCCGTTGCTGCCGTCCTGGCTGGCACGGTGCAGGGTGTACTCATAAGGGCCAGCCTTGACCCGGTTGAGCAGGCGGAACGCCTCGGAATCGGTGGTGGCGCCATTGACCGCGTCCACCACCATGATGCCGTTGCCCTGGGTCAGCGCGCCGGGGCCACCGGCGTTCTTGATCATCAGGTTGCTGCTGCCGTCGGCGGTGCCGCCGTCCACCACCAGTTTGTCCGACGGTGAGTTGTCGGTGTAGAGGTAAGTGTTCAAGGCGATAGTGCCGTTGGCACCGTGGTAGTTGTTGACGGTCAGGTTCTTAAAGTTGCCGCCCACCGGGGCGCTGAAGTCGATCAGGCTGGCGTCGTTGCGCAGGGTACCCAGGTTCGATTCACCACTCAGGTTCCAGAGGCTGGTATCGCTGAGGCTGACATTCGAGTCGCTGCCGGCGGCTGTACGTGCCGAACCATTGAGCACCGAACCCGAGACATCGATCCGGGCGTTGCCGGCGCTGGCCAGGGTCTTGCCCACGCCCTGCCACTCTCCGGTGCCCATATCGGGCATGCTGCTGCCGTCGTTGGCCACGGCGCTGTCGACGCTCAGCCATTGGCCGCTGCCGCCGACGATGCTGTCGATCAGGCTGATGTCGGCTACACCGGCTACACCGACGGTGGCGCCGTCGCGGTTGTGCAACACGCTGTTGTCGATGCTTGCCTGGCCCTTGAGGGTGTCGGTGCCCTGGGCATACAGTGCAGCAGCCTGTTCGCCGCTGGCATTGATCACGCTAGTGCTGGCGGTGAGTACGCCGCCGTTCTTGGCCACGGCGCCGTGGGCCAGGTCGCCACGGGTGTTCACACCGACCTGGTCGAGATCGACATGGGCGGTGTTGTTGGCCAGTGCGCCCAGGGCACTTACACCGCTGGTGGTGACCGAGGTGTTGTTGGCGTTGAGCTGTGCGCCGGATTCTGCCTGCAGACCGTGGGATTGCACACCGTGGGTGCTCAAGGTCGAATCGAACAGCTCAAGTTTGGCCTCATCCGCCTGGTACTGGCGGCTGACCAGCGCGCCTGTGGCTTGGTCGCCATGGGTTTCGACGCTGACGTTGCGCGCGATCAGGCTCACCGGCGCGGGCTTGAGCTTGCCGATGCCGGCGTACAGGCCCACCGAATACTGGCCTTGGGTCTGCAGCGAAACGCCATCGAGCAGCATGCTGCCGCCGTCGTCCACGGCGGCGCCGTAGGCCTGGGTGCCGGTGGTGAGTACGCTGGTGCCGTAGACATTCAGTTGCGCACCGGGGTTGCGTGAGGCCAGGGCATGGGGAAAGGTCAGGTTGGAGGAGACCGGCGAACCGTTGCCGGTGGTGGTCACCGAGCCGCCGTACAGGGTGATGGTGGAGCCGGCATCGGCGACCACGCCCATGGCGTTGTCGTCACCGGAGGTAGTGATGCTGAGGTTGCGGGCCACCACGGTCGAGCTGCCGGCGCTCAGGCCGGCCGAGTAGTTGCCTTTGGTATCGATCTTGCCGTTGTTGATCTGCAGGTCGCTCCCGGCCAGGGCGCGTACGCCATAGCTGGTTTTCTGCGTGGTGTTGACCTCGGTGTCGTTGAGGATCAGCGACGAGCCGCTGCCTTCGACCAGCGCGCCAAGGCCCCAGGGACCAGTCACACCGGGGGCGGCGTCGAGGCTGATCTTGCTGCTGTTCACTTCGGCACTGGCACCGTCCTTGACGTAGACGCCGTACGAGCGGGCACCGCCCACATCGATGCTGCTGTGCGCGACATCGGCGCGGGAGCCGCTGCCTTCAACCGAGACACCATGGCTGAAGGTGCCCTGGGTCGACACGGTGCTGCTCTCGACCGTGACCGCGCCGCCGTTCATGGCACGGGCGCCGGAGGTGTAGTCCGTGGCGCTGCCGGCGCCCTTGATGGCCAGGGTGCTGCCGCCCTTGATCGTGACTTTGCTGCTGGCACCGTCGGCGCGAGCACCACCGATGTAGTTGCCGGTGGCGCTGACGCTGGTTCCGTCTGCGTCGATAGTGGCGCCACCGAGGGCATGCAGCATGGCGGTCGTGGTGGTGCTGGTGGCCGCCGAGGTGCTGGCCAGCGTACTGTCTTTGAGCTGGATATGGCCACCGTTTTCGGCCCGGGCGCCACTGGCCGACACCGCGGCCATATTGACCGTGACATCGGTCGCCTCGATCCGGCTGCCAGGCCCTGTGGCCTTGAGGCCATGGCTGGCATTGCCGGCGTTGGGCGCACCACTGGTGCTGATCACGCTGCCCTGGCTCAGGTTGATGGAACCGCCGTCTTGCGCCAGCACAGCGACCGACCCCTTGGACAAAGTACTGACGCTGCCGCCGGCGAAATCGATATGGCTGCCACTGCCAGAGGCCACCAGGCCCTGATTGTTCAGGCCACCGACGTTGCCGCCCATGGTCACGCTGCTGTCACGCAGCGACACCTGGCCTCCACGCTTGGCACTGACGCCGGTCATGTTGCTGACTGTAAGTACATTACTGTTGGCGGCCTTGGGCACCAGGTTGACGGTGACGCCGCTGCCGCTGATCTGGCCGCCATCGGTTGCCAGCAGGCCGGCCTGGCCTGCAGCGTTGGCGGTGGTCAGGGCGCTGTTGTTGACGGTGCCCCGTTCAAAACCCACGTTGCTGCCAGCCCCGGCCTGCACACCAACGGTGCGCGCTGCAGCCAGGTTGACGGTAGCGTCGTCATGGGCGCCAGCGGCGGCAATGCCGATGCCGTCGGCAACCGTCACGCTGATGGGAGCCGGTGCGCCAAGCAGCCGTGCGGCAAACACCCGTGGGGCATCCGCACTGGCCTGCAGGGCGATCTCGAGGATCGACGGGCTGACCATGGCACCGGCTGCCGAAGGCGGGTCGATGTCCATGACCGGGGGTTCGACACCGCTGTCCTCGGCTTCGGCCTCGATCACGTTGAGGCTGAATAGCCCGGCCAGAATCAGGCCGATGGCCTGGCCCAGGCAGGTGCGCTGGAACTTCGGATGGCGTGATGCAGGGCGGGTGAAGGTTTTCATGGCAGCCTCGCGGGCGCTGGAAAGGGTATGCCTGCAGTCTGCGCGGGGGGCGGGGTTGCGAATGTCGGAGCAGCATCCATGGCGTTGTAGGAGTAACTCTCGACAGTCCTGGTCTATGCTTGGGCGGAATCCGCTCCGGAGGTAATCGCACATGAGCACTGTCCTGCTCGTGGACCACCTGCCCATCGTTCGCGACGGGTTGCGGGCCCTGCTCCAACGCACAGGCCACCAGGTGATTGGCGAGGTGGATAACGGCCAGGATGCGTTGCTCAAGTGTCGCCAGTTGCACCCGGACCTGGTGATCATCGAGCTGCTTGTGCCACGCCTGGGCGGGCTGGATTTGCTGCGCCGCCTGCGCGCCAGCCACCAAGGCATCAAGCTGCTGGTGTACAGCGTCCAGGAGGCCAGCCTGTATGCCGCACGCTCGCTGCAGGCCGGGGCCGATGCCTATGTGAGCAAGACCGAGGCACTGCAGGCGCTGGAGCACGCCCTGCAGGCCGTCAGCCACGGGCGCAGCTACTTTCCCCGCGAGGCCACCCGCCAGGAGGCCAGCGAATCCGAAAGCGAGCTGGAGCAGTTGTCCGGCCGCGAACTGACAGTGCTGCAGATGCTCAGCCAGGGCCTCAACAACAAGGACATCGCCGGGCAACTGAGCCTGAGCTACAAGACCGTCAGCACCTACAAGGTGCGCCTGCACCAGAAGCTCAGGGTTGACAGTGACTTCCAGCTACTGGAGGTGGCCCGCAGCCATGGGCTGGTGGCCGGTGACGATGGCGCACGGGTCCAGGGCGCACCAGTCGATCCGCAATTGCTGCACGAGTACGGCCTGTTGCGCGCCCTGCTCGACTCGGCGCCCTACCCCATGTTCGTGCGCGACCTGGAAGGCCACCTGCTGATGTGCAACCGCCGCTACCTGGCCTACACCGGCGAAAGCTTCGAGATGATCCGCGGCACCACCATGGACCAGGCGCGGTGGTTGCCGGCGCCGCTGCGCGAGCGCTCATGGCTGCGCTTTCGCGAAGCCGTGATCCGCGAAGAACCCTTCATGACCGAAGCCGTCATCGAGATCGCGGGGTCGCCCACTGCCATGCACATCTGGTGTACACCGTTTCGTGACGAGGCTGGCACGCTGGTCGCCATGCTCGGCGGCATGCGCGATCTCACCGAACGCGACAGGATGCTCACCACCCTGCGCCAGGAAGGCGCCGAGGCACGGTTTGAAAGCCACCTCAAAAGTACGACGCTGGTGGCGGTCAGTCACGAATTGCAGGCCCTGCTGGCGGGGATGCAGCAAAGCCTGGAGCAGGCGTTGCAACCCGGTGCCGACGCCTCGCAGCCCGGCTTGAGCGCGCTGGCGCAGCAAATTGACGACATGCGCCACAGCCTGGCGAGGATCGATGCAGTCATGACCCTCGACGCCCACGAGAACGAGGCGCAAACCGAGGCCCACAACCTGGGCACCTTGACCGAAGAAATCCTCGCTCCCTGGCGCCAGCGGCTCGCCGCCGCGGGGTGCCTGCTGGACCTCGGCCCCGGCCTGCGCGCCCTGCAAAGCGCGTGGATCGATGCCCTTCATTACCGTCAGTTGCTCGACAGCCTGTTCAGCTATCTGCAACTGGGTACCCTGCCGGCACGAATCGACCTGCACCTGGCGACCAGCATCCAGCCCCGCGGATTGCTGCGGTTGAACCTTGAACTGACGCCCTGGCATGCGCCTCACTCCCACGACACCTCGGCCCTGCTGGCTCATGCCAGCATTCAGCGCCTGTTGCTGCGCTTGCAAGCCAAGGCCCAGGTCGTTGCGGCAGGCGACCGGACGTTCTCATCCTGGCACCTGGAATTGGAACTGCCACAGGCGCTGCCCTTCCTGTAATCACAGAACCGTCACTGACTGGAATGTGAAAATTTCATTAGTTATTTCGCGTTCATGGGTTTTTCTGTGCGTCACATTCTGACACACTGCTGCGAATGATTATCAAAAGTACTCTTATCAGCTTTTGAGTGAGCCTGCTATCACAGGCTCACGGTGCACCTCGGTCCACCTCGCCGCGCCTGCAGCTGAACAGTCACCGCCCCTTCGCGTCGTTACTTGTCATTCACTCTGTGTGGAGAATCCTGCGTGTTTCCTTTTTGGCCCCGTACCCTCGCCGTTGCCATTGCCCTGGCAAGCGCCTCGCCCCTTGCCCTTGCCGAACAAACCGCCCCTGCGGCCACGCCTGCCGAGCAAACCGGCGTCGCTGAATCAATGATCCTCAGCCCACTGGCCATCAGTGCCACAGGCCTGGGCCAGACCACCGAGGGGTCGGGCTCCTACACTACCGGGACCATGCAGACTGCCACCAAGCTGCCGTTGTCGATGCGCGAGACCCCGCAAGCTGTCACCGTGATCACCCGCCAGCGCATGGACGACCAGGCCATGACCAGCGTCAACGACGTGGTCAAGAACACCCCCGGCCTATTCCTCAGCCAGTCCAGCGGCCCGGGGCGCCAGACCTACAGCGCCCGCGGCTTTGACATCGACAACATCATGTACGACGGCCTGCCCAGCTCTTACCAGGGCTGGACGGTGGGCATCCAGCCGAACCTTGCGATGTTCGACCGGGTCGAAGTGATCCGCGGTGCCACCGGCCTTGTCACCGGTAGCGGTAATCCATCGGCAGCCATCAACATGGTGCGCAAGCGCCCCACCGCCGAGCAGCAAGTGACCTTGACCAGCGCGGCTGGCAGCTGGGATGACTACCGTGGCGAGTTCGACGCCTCCAGCCCGTTGAACGAAAGCGGCACCCTGCGCGGCCGTGTGGTGGGTTCCTACCGTGATGCCGACACCTTCCGCGACGGCGAAAACAGCAACCACGGGCTGTTCTACGCCGTGACCGAAGCAGACCTCGGCGAAGACACCACCCTGACCTTCGGCCTCTCGCGCCAGGAAGACCGCACCAACTTCTTCTGGGGTGGCCTGCCCATCGGCACCGATGGGCATCACCTCGACCTGCCGCGTTCGACCAACCCCGGTACCGACTGGGAAGACAAGAAGCAGGACATCAACACGGTGTTCGGCGAGGTCAGGCACCGCTTCGCCAACGACTGGCAACTGCAGGCGTCTGCGTCGCAATCGACGCAAAAAGCGCTGTTCTCCGGTACCTACCTGTCGCGCTACAACGGGCCGCTGGAGCGCACCGCCTGGCAGTCACGCTACGATGAAACCCAGAGCGCCTATGACCTGTTCGCCAGCGGCCCTTTGCAAGCCTTTGGCCGCACCCATGAGGTAGTCGTCGGCGCCAGCAGCCGCGAGTACGACGTCACCACCCACAACTACAGCCCGTACACCCTGGGGTTGCCGCTGGGCGCGCCGAAACCGGACTTCGTGCGTACCACCGACGATCATGAAGTCACCACCCAGAACGGCGTATACCTCACCACCCGCCTGAGCCTTGCCGACCCGCTGACGCTGATCCTGGGCGGGCGCCTGGACTGGTATGACTACGACAACCACACAGGCGACGGCGACTACAAAGTCACCCGCAACGTCACCCGCTACGCCGGCCTGATCTACGACATCAATGACACCTACTCGGTCTACGCCAGCTACACCGACATCTTCACCCCGCAGACCCAGAAGGACATCGGCGGCAAGCTGCTTGAGCCAATCGTGGGCGAGAACTATGAAATCGGCATCAAGGGCGAATACTTCGATGGCGCACTGAACGCCAGCCTTGCGGTATTCCAGGTCGACCAGCTGAACCGCGCCAGCCAGGCGGACGACCAGACCGGCTGCCCGGAAATCACCTGCTACGAAGCCTCCGGCAAAGTCCGCAGCCAAGGCCTGGACCTGGAACTGCAAGGCGCCTTGACCGAGCAATGGCAGGTGGGCGCAGGCTACACCTACACCCGTGCGCGCTACATCAAGGACCAGGACCCTGCCAACGCCCACCAACCCTTCACCACCGACGCCCCTGAACACCTGTTCAAGCTGTCCACGGTCTACCGCTTCCAGGGCCCGCTGGAAAAACTGCGCGTGGGCGGCAACGTCTATTGGCAGAGCCGCATGTACAACGACGTGGCCCTTACCGATGGCAGCTATCGCATTCAGCAAGGCAGCTATGCGGTCACCGACCTGATGGCCGGCTACGAGGTGAACAAACACCTGGACCTGCAACTGAATGCCAACAATGTCTTTGACCGCGTGTACTACTCGGCAATCGGCTCGGACGTGACCTGGGGCAGCACCGACACCTACGGCAACCCGCGCAACTACATGCTGACCGCCAAGTACAAATTCTGAGTTGAGCCAGATCCGGCTGCAGGGATGCAGCCAGTCACGTCATGTTGGCAAACGGTTGACAGCCGGACAGACGTTCACCGCTGACTCGTTCGGTAATGTGGCGGCTCAAAAAGTCGATAAACGCGAGTGTTCTACGATTGGGGATGTCTTTCGGATACACCGCATACAAGTCGACGTGTTCCTCGACAGCGTCGCCCAATACAACTTCCAATTCGCCCTTATCCACGTGCGCCTGGATATCCCATTCGTTCTTGACGATGACCCCTTTGCCTTGCACCGCCCATTGGCGCAGGACAGCGCCATCATTGACCACGCGATCGCCGCTGACCTTCACTGAAGTGCGCACGCCGTCAACAACGAAGTTCCATATCGACAGCGGCGCCCCCGAGCGCAACAACACCAGGCAGTTATGCCTGGCCAGGTCTTGCGGCTGCGTCGGTTTGCCATGTTCAGCCCAGTAGGATGGCGCCGCACAGACCACGCGCCGGCCCTTGACCAATAACCTGGCTTTAAGGCGCGAGTCTTCCAGCGGACCACTGCGAATCGCCACATCGATCTGCTGTTCCAGCAGGTTTTCAATGCCGTCGCTGAACAGCACCGTCACCTGGACCTTGGGATGCAGCTGCATGAACGGATCGAGAATCGGCAACACCCATTGATGGCCGAAATCATTGTTGACGGTAATGCGTATCGGCCCTTGCAGATCACCGCTCGGGGAGATCTCGGCCGCCGCCGTCTCCCAGATAGCGAAGATCTCTCGAGCCGCAGACAACAACCGCTCCCCCTCATGGGTAAACGCCAGCTTGCGGGTGGTGCGCGTAATCAAACGAGCACCCAGGCTGCTTTCCAGCTGCTGAATCACCAGCGTCACCTTGGAGGCAGCGATTGCGTGGGCCCGGGCCACTGCTGAAAAACTGCCCTTGTCTGCGATATCCATCAGTAAGCGCAGCGCAAATAACCTGTCCATTATTTTAAATACTCGAAAAACTTCAACCCGAAAAATCAAGACTCGAATAAAAGTGGCCATTCGAAGGCATCACCCTAGCAATTATTCTGATTTCAAGAAAAGTGTTTTCAAGTTGGCGACGATGATCGCCGCCCCGCGCAACTGCTAGATTGCAGGCATTACCTCTACGAGATGCATGCCATGAAAATCGATTTGAGCGCCAAGACTGCCCTTGTCACCGGTTCCACGGTGGGTATTGGCTTCGCCATCGCCAAGGGCCTTGCCGAGGCTGGTGCAGACGTCATCGTCAACGGCCGAAGCCAGCCTGCGGTAGACGCTGCGGTCGCAGCCATCCAGCAATCCTGTGCGGCTGCAACGGTACGAGACGTGGTAGCCGATGTCGGCAATGCCGACGGGTGCGCGCAGCTGGTTTCGCAGTTGCCGCAGGTGGACATCCTGATCAACAACGTTGGCATCTACGGCCCGCAAGACTTCTTCGACACACCGGACGAGGTCTGGCAGCGCTTTTTCGATGTGAACGTAATGTCCGGCGTGCGCTTGTCCCGTGCCTATGCCCAGGGGATGGTCGAGCGGCAGTGGGGCCGCATTGTGTTCATTTCCTCGGAATCGGCACTGAACATTCCGGCCGACATGATCCACTACGGCTTCACCAAGACGTCCAACCTCTCGGTTTCCCGTGGGCTGGCCAAGCGACTGGCCGGCACCGGCGTCACCGTCAACGCGGTGCTACCCGGCCCGACCTTGTCCGAGGGCGTCGCTGAAATGCTCAAGGACGAAGTGGCCGAGAGCGGCAAGACCCTGGAGGAATGCGCCGCCGCGTTCGTCATGGAGCACCGCCCAAGTTCCATCATTCAACGTGCGGCGACGGTAGAGGAAGTGGCCAACCTGGTGGTCTATGTGGCGTCTACCCAGGCCTCGGCTACCACCGGTGCCGCCTTGCGGGTGGATGGCGGGGTGGTGGATACAGTGGCCTGACGGCACACACAAACACGAGCGCTGCGCGTCCGATCGCAGCCTCGTTCCTCGCCAGCGGCTACCAGACCTCGTAGCCGCTGGCGCCAGCCTGCGATCGGCCGCACAGCGGTCGTCATTTACGCAGCCCTTCAAACAGACCGCTCCCCCAACCACCGATCGAGCCTTGGCCACATCCGCTTGACCGCAGCCGGTCCCGCCACCAGGCTGACATGCCCGCCCGGCAGCAACAGCTCTTCCTTGTCACGCGACCCCACACGCGCTACCAGCGGTTGTGCGCAGTCCGGGGGAACCAGGGAGTCGTACTGCGCAATGATGTGCAACAGCGGCACCTCGATACGCTTCAGATCAACCTCCTTGCCACCAATGCGCATACCCCCTTCGTAAAGCGAATTGTTCTGCCCCAGTTCCTGGTGGATTTGCCGCAAGTACTCACCGGGCAGCGGCAAGGTCTCGTCACTGAACCGCGCCATCATGCGGAAACCCCGGACGTAATCGTCATTCCACAGGTTGTCCCAGAGCCTCGCCTTGCCGGCAATGCGACCTGCAGGACGGTGCAGGTCAATAGCCCTGATGATGGTCTGTGGCGAAACCAGCCCCGTCGCCCCGATCAGCCGCTCGGGCTTGAAGTGACGTTGCTTGGCCAGGGGCATCTTCGTCCAGTCCACGGGCGTGGTGAAGCACACCAGGTTCTTCAACGGCCCACCGGGGTGCAAGGCGGCGTACAGCGTGGCAAGGACACCGCCCATGCAGTAGCCGATCAGCGTGACATCATCGATGCCGGTGTCTTGCTGCACCCGGCGTATGCAATCGGGAATGAAGTCGAGCACATAATGCTCGAGCTTCAGGTGCGCCTCATCCCGGCTCGGCGCATGCCAGTCCATGACGTAAATGTCATAACCCCGCGCAAGCAGGAACTCGATCAGGCTCTGCCCCTTTGCCAGGTCGAAGATCGCCGCCTTGCTGGTCGTCGCCATCACGAACAACAGCGGCACGCGATAGATCTCGTCTGCCGTGGCGTGATAGTGGTACAGGCACAAGGTGCCGCGGCGGTGTACCAGCGTCCTTGGCGTCATGCCAACGGCGGGCGGTGGCGTGCTGAGGTATTCGAGGCCCTTTATACCGCGCTGGACCATCATGCCCAGCTCCGAACGCAACCTGTGCGTCATCGAACTGTCGACGACCTTGTTGTCATGTGGCCGAGTCATCGTCACTTCCTGCCTTGCGTTTACGTTTGGATGCCGGTTTGACCGGCGCCGGGGACGCTTCAACCATGGGGCGTCGCGTCCGTGGCGGGCGAGGTGCAATCGCCGCACTGCGGGATGCCGGAAGCAATTGGTCGAGCTTGTCTTCCACGCGCCGCAAAGCCGTGGCCAGGGCGTCGACTTCGCCGCGACTGGGCAGGTCCATACGCTTGTACAAGCGCTCCAGCGACGTCTGCGACAGGTGCTGCAAGCCGTGGGAGACCCTGGAATAGTGGTCGATCACCAGGCCCACCTCTTTCGCGTCGATGTGACGGGCAGCCAGGGCATTGATGCCGTTTTCAAACCGGGTGATGGCCTCGCGATACAGTTTCAACGGATCCGGTAATGCCATGACGTTTTCCTCGATCAGGGTTTCACAGTGCAGCGTTTCTCTGCGGGCCAGGTTTGGCGTGCGGCCAGCCGGTCAAGTCCGGTAATGGCCTTGCGCCGCAGCATTACCGTGGGCAACAGCCAGGGTCTGATCAGCAGTCGGCAGGCGCTGGCGGTCCTGGGCGCCAGCAAACGCAATAATGCGATCCCCCAGCGCTCGGTGAGCACCCACGAGGTCAAGGTCGAGGTCGCCAGCTCGTCGGCACTGGCACGCAGGCGCGAATGCTTGCGTGGCAGGCTGTCGGCGACCTCGATGGTCCTGTCGGCAGCCGGTTGACGCTTGAACGCCCGGCCCAGTGCCTCGCCGATGCGTTGCAGGGCATCGCGGCTGGCGCCGTTGACCGAGTCGAAATTGAGAAATCCATGAAACTGGCCCCGGTAGTGCAACAGCTCCACCGGCACGTCGGCCGCCCGCAGGCGGGCGGCATAGTCCAGCCCGTCATCGCGGATCGGGTCAAACCCGGCACTGATGATCACCGCCGGTGCCAGGCCGTGCATATCGGGGCTGCGGCGTGGCGAATACCACGGGTCGAGCAGGTCCAGTGTGGCGAGCGAAGGCGCCAGGGTCCGTTCGATCCATTTCACCGCCTGATCGGTCAGCAGGTGTTGGCCGAAGGCGTTCTGCGCATAGGACGGAAACTTCTCCACCAGCTCGGTGGCCGGGTAGACCAGTACTTGCAGGCTCAGCGCCGGGCCGCCACGACGCAGGTTCTCCTGGGCAACGGCAGCACTGAGGTTGCCGCCCGCCGAATCGCCACCAATGGCCAGGCGCGTTGTGTCGATCCCCCATTGCGCGCCGTTCTTGGCCACCCACTCCAACGCCGCCAAGGCATCTGCACGGCCTGCCGACAGGTCGTGCTCCGGCGCCAGGCGATAACGCACCGCGATCACCATGCAATCAGCGGCCAGGGCAATGCTGCGGCAGATGCCGTCGGCAGTGTCCAGGTCGCCAATGATGAACCCACCACCGAAAAACCACATGAATGCCGGCTGCAATGCCTGGGTATTGGCAGGCTTGAAGATGCGCAAGGCGATTTCGCCGCCTGGCCCATCGATCCGTTGTTCGGTGACCGAAGCCACCGGCGGATTCTTCCCCAGCGCAAGCGCCGTCAAGCGCCAGCCCTGGCGCAATCGCGGCAGCGAGTAGTTTTCGGCGGGACGCAGGCGGGTGGAGAAGTTCACTAGCCGCAGAAAGGCCCGAGCCTCTCGGTCGGGCTGATGTGCGCGCAACACGCGAGGCATGCCGATGGCCTGCGGCCCGGAGGGTGCCTCGGGTTCTTGGTTGTTTTTCATTGCCACTCCCTTTGCAGAAACCGGTGTTTCACGCTCGGCAATAGACTACTGAGCGCCTTGGTTTTCTGTGGCTACCCACGATGGGGGGTTGCCTGGGGCGTGCCTGAAAAACCGACACGTGGCCAGTCGTGACTTAATTCTGAAACATCTTGGTAATAAATTGAGCGCTACTGCTGATTTTCATTCCGTCGTAGACCTACTCAAGGATCAAGCGCCTCATGCGTCGAGTTGTATTCAATCAGAAAGGTGGAGTGGGCAAATCCAGTATTGCGTGTAACCTCGCCGCGGTCAGTGCCGCCGAAGGTTATAGAACACTGCTGGTCGATCTCGACCCTCAGGCCAACTCAACGCACTACCTGACCGGCCTCCTCGATAACGACATTCCGTCCGGTATCACCGACTTCTTCAAGCAGACGCTGTCCAGCGGACCCGCCAGCAAAAGATCGCGCGTGACCGTCACCGAAACGGCGTACGACAACCTCCACCTGGTGACCGCCAGCCCAGACCTGACAGACATTCAGCCCAAACTTGAAAGCAAGTTCAAAATCAACAAGCTGCGCAAACTGCTGGTTGACCTTTCGCAGGACTACGAGCGCATCTACATCGATACCCCGCCCTCGCTGAACTTCTACACGTTCAGTGCCCTGGTGGCGGCCGACCGGCTGCTCATTCCCTTCGACTGCGACAGCTTTTCCCGCCAGGCGCTGTACAGCGTGATCGCCCAGGTCGAGGACTTGCGCTTCGACCACAATGAGTCGCTGCTGCTTGAAGGGATCGTGGTGAATCAGTTCTCGGGGCGCACCACCCTGCATCAAACGCTCATTGACCAATTGCTCGCCGAAGGCCTCCCCGTTCTGCCGACCTACCTGAGCAGCTCGGTGAAGATGCGCGAATCCCACGAAGCGTCGATTCCACTGGTCCGTTTGGCACCTCGCAGCAAGCTTTCGCTGGAGTTCGTGGATTTACTGGGCGCCCTGGAACGTGCGGCGTAGGCCCGTATACGGTGGAACCGCTGGCGACCGCCTGCGATCGGCCGCGCAGCGCTCGTGGTTCGAGACCGTTACGCCTAGCCCAGTTCGGCGATGACCTCGGCGCGGGTGGTGACCTGGCGCAAGTGATGCTTCCACAGGTTGATGCCCATCTGGCCGGACCTGTCCAGGGACGAGCCCACGGTCAGGTCGGTGATCAGCGTCGGGTTAAGGCCTGCATCGAACAGCGCAAACCCGGCAGCCAGCACACAGGTTTCGGTCTGGATGCCACAGACCAGCACCCGCTCGACACCAAGCTGCTTGAGGTAGGCGATGGTTTCAGCGCTCTGGCCGTAACCGTGCTTGATGAACACCTGGTCAGCCTCGACCAGGCTTTCGTCCTCGGCCGCCGGGTGCCAGCCGAGTTGCTTTTCAAAGGGGGTGATCTGCTCATCATGCAACTCCACCGACGCGACCGCAGGCATCCTCGCAGACAGCGCCCGCACGCCATCGACCAGCCACTCGGGCGGGCTGAAGGTGGACTGGACATCAACGATAAGCAAAACCTGGCGCATGAACTTCTCCCCCGCAGCGCTTGATATGGCCGCGGAGTATACGCCGATGCGGCAACGGTCTTGCACTGATCCGGTGGGAGCGACTGTCTTGCACCACGACCGCAGTGCGGTCGGTCGCAGGCAGCGGGGCAGAGACGTCGCAGCCTCGCTCCCACCAGGCTTTCCAACTTCCCTTCGGCCTTATACAATCGCGACAAATTCCTATTCGCATTAATTGCCTTCCAGGGAGAGGGAATGTCCACAGCAGGCTGTGATGCAGGGCACCACGAGCATCTGCATGAGCTCTATCGGGATTACAACGGCTGGCTGCGAGGCTGGTTGCGTCAGCGTCTGAACAATTCAGCCGATGCAGCCGACCTGGCGCAGGACACCTTCGTGCGCGTGCTGCTGGCTCGCACATCCGGCACCTTGCAGGAGCCTCGCCGCTATCTGGCGACTATTGCCCGTGGCCTGGTGATCGACCTCTACCGTCGCCGCAGCTTGGAACAGGCCTACCTTGAAGCGTTGGCGCTACGCCCCGAGGTGCATGCGCCTTCGGCAGAAGCCCGTGCCTTGATTTTCGACAGCCTGATGGCCATCGACCGCATGCTCGATGGCCTCGGTGCCCGTACGCGCCAGATCTTTCTCGCCGTGCAACTGGACGGGCTCACCTACGAGAAGACGGCTGAACGGCTTGGAGTATCGGTGAGCACGGTACGCAAGCATCTCGCCACTGCCCTGATGCACTGCCTGCTGCTGGATGAGGCATGAAAGTCGTTCTTGCCCAGGCAGTGGAATGGTATGTGCGCCTCAACGAAAGCTCCGTCAGCGAAACCACCCGCCGCCAATGGCAAGCCTGGCTGGCCGCCGACCCGCAACATGCCCAGGCCTGGGAGCGTATCGAGCAACTGCAGCAACGCCTGGCCCAGGCACCCGCTGCGGTAGCGTCCAGCACGCTCGAACAGGCCCGACAACAGCGTCGCGCCGCCCTGAAAATGTTCGCCTTGCTGGTGGGTGTCGGCATGGTCGGCTGGCAGGGCTACCAAGCTTCGCCCTGGCGCGCAGACTACGTGTCAAGGGTGGGGCAACGTCGTACGCTGACTCTCGCCGATGGCAGTCGACTGGTGCTCGACACCAACACCCGGGTCGACGTGCAATTCGATGACCGTCAACGGCTGATTGTCCTTCGCCAGGGCGAAATCCTGGTCGAAACAGCCAAGGATTCGCGCCCGTTGAGTGTGCAAAGTGCCGAAGGCCGCATCCTCGCCCTCGGTACGCGCTTCGCGGTGCGCCAGGGCGAGGGAATCACCCGGGTGACCGTCGAGGCCCACGCCGTGGAGGTACGTCCGCGCCTGACGACGGCGCAGGCAGTGCGCGCTGACGCCGGGCATACCCTGAGCTTCGCCGCCGACAGCGTTGGCCCGCTGCTGCCCGCGCCAGCACAGGTGTCGGCCTGGACACGCGGCATGCTGGTGGCGATCGACTGGCGGTTGCAGGACCTGCTCGCTGAGCTTTCCCGTTACCGCCACGGGTATCTGGGCTGCGCCCCCGAAGTGGCCGACCTGCGTGTTTCAGGCACCTTCCTGCTCGATGACACTGAAGCCGTACTGGCCAACCTGCAGGACTCCCTGCCGGTGTACCTGCGCCGCGTGACGCGCTACTGGGTTCGCGTGGAAAGCAGGCAAGCCTGAGCGCGTGAAAAATTTTCGTTATGTGGGTAACAGATTTTCATTCCTGTTTCGGCTCTACCTGCACGTGCGCATCAGACGCAGCCCCTGCCAACCCGAACAGGAACCTTTGCATGTCCTTCCACCCTTCGATTCTTGGGTGCAGCATCCACCATGCTGCGCTTGCCCTGGGCCTGTCCGGCTCGCTTCTGGCAATGGCGCCAGCCTGGGCCGAACCGCTCACCTACGACATCCCGGCCGGAAGCCTGTCTGTTGCACTCAGCCAGTTCGCCGCGGCCAGTGGCGTGATGATTACCTTCAGCTCCGAAGACACCGCCGGCCTGCCATCGCCGGGCCTGCAGGGTGACTTTGAACTGGACCAGGGGTTTGCCCGGTTGCTGCAAGGCAGTGGTTTGCGCGTGGTCCAGGCCGGGGAAAAGCGCTACGTGCTGGCCAAGGTTGACAACAGCGGCGCCGTGGAGCTCGGCGCTACCAGCATCAACGCCGCTGGCCTGGGTGCCACCTCCGAAGGCACCGGCTCTTACACCACCGGTTTGAGCAGCACCGCGACCAAACTGCCGCTGTCATTGCGCGAGACACCGCAGTCGATCAGTGTCGTCACCCGACAACGCATGGACGACCAAGGCCTCAACGACCTTACCGAAGTACTCAAGCAGACACCCGGGCTGTCGGTGCAGAGCCTGGGCAGCGAGCGTTTCAACATCTACTCCCGCGGCTACAGCGTCGACAACTATCAGTTCGACGGCATACCCACCACGCTGGACATCGTCAGCCAGGTCTCGGCGCAGAGCCTTGCCGACATGGCCATCTATGACCGCGTCGAAGTGCTGCGCGGCGCTACCGGCCTGATGACCGGTGCCGGTGACCCCTCGGCCACCATCAACATGGTGCGCAAGCGCCCCACCGCCGAGTTCAAGGGACACATCACCGCGGGCCTGGGCTCGTGGGACAAGTACCGCACCGAGCTCGACCTGTCTGGCCCGCTCACGCCGACCGGCAACGTGCGCGGGCGCATGGTGGCGGCGTATCAGCAGAACAACAGCTACGTTGATCACTATTCCCAGGAAAAGCAGATTTTCTACGGGATCCTCGAAGCGGACCTGACCGACACCACCGTGCTCACCGTGGGCGCCGACTACCAGAAGAACGACCCCCAGGGTTCCTCCTCGGTGGCGTTCCCGTTGTTCTACAGCAACGGTCAGCAGACCGACTTCTCCCGCTCGACCAACAGTGCCGCGCGTTGGAGCAGCAACCCCCAGGACGCACTCAACACCTTCGCCAGTATCGAGCAGCAGCTGGGCTACGACTGGAGCCTGAAGGTGGCCGTCAACCAGATGTACATCAAACGTGATGACTACAAACTGGCCACCGCCAGCTGGGGCTTCCCCGACCTCAACACCGGCGCCGGCGTGCGCCTGTACGGTGGCGCCGGCAGCACCTGGCAGAAGCAGACCGGTGTAGACGTACAGGCCCAGGGGCCTTTCCAGCTGTTCGGCCGCCAGCATGAGCTGATCGTCGGCTACAACTTTTCCCGCTACGAAAACCGCCACTCGCCCCTGCGTGGCTCGGCCATCGAAGGCACATTCGTCAACTTCTACGCGTGGGACAACTACACCAGCGAGCCGAACACCAGCAACGGCAAGCTGTATGACGGCGACACCACCATTTACCAGAACGGTACCTACATCGCCACGCGGCTGCGCCCCACCGACGCGTTGTCGATCATCCTCGGCGCCCGTGCCAGCGACTACAAATACAACTACGACCTGGAGTATGTGCTGACCCCGAACAGCAACCGCACCACTCAGTACCGCGAAAGCGGCGTGGTCACGCCTTATGCCGGCGTGGTCTACGACCTCAACGACATTCACTCCGTGTATGCCAGCTACACCAGCATCTACAAGCCGCAGAGCGTGCGCGACGCCAGCGGGGCAACCCTCGACCCGCGCGAGGGTGACAACTATGAAATCGGCCTGAAAAGCGAGTTCTTCGGTGGCCGCTTGAACACCAGCCTCGCGGCGTACGAAATCAAGCAGGACAACCTTGCGGTGATCGATCCGGGCCAGGTCATCCCCGGCACCACCTCGGCGGCCTACAAGGCGGTGAGTGGCGCTACCACCCGCGGGTTCGAGATCGAGGCCAATGGTGAGTTGATGCCGGACTGGAACGTTGCCGCCAGCTACAACCACAGCATCACCGAAGATGCCGACGACGAACGCATCAACACCGAAGCGCCGGCCAACATGGTCAAGCTGTGGACCACCTACCGCCTGCCCGGCGACCTCAATCGCCTGACCATCGGTGGCGGCGCCAACTGGCAGAGTGGTACCCACATCACGGTGACCCCGAGCACCGCCCTGGGAACCGTCAAGGCCAGCCAGGATCAGTTCACCGTGGTCAACCTGATGGCCCGCTACCAACTGACCGATCAGCTCTCCACCACCCTCAACGTCAACAACGTGTTCGACAAGAAGTACATCAGCGCCCTGGACACCACCTTCTTCAGCGGCTACTACGGCGAGCCGCGCAACGTGATGCTCTCGACCCAGTACCGATTCTGATACATCGCAACCACGACTGCTGCGCAGTCGATCGCAGCCTCGTGCCTCGGCAGCGCCTACAGATTACCGGTATAGCCGCTGGCGACAGCCTGAGAGCGACCGCGCAGCGGTCGCTCTCAGGACGGAAACAGCTTGCTCAGGCAGGCCAGTTTTTTCTTGTAGGAGCGTCGTGCCTCCAGTGCTTCTTCAAGGGTAACGGCAACAAACCGGGCCTTCTGGTTAGGCTGCATCTGGCCGACCAGGTCGAGGTCGGCGCTGATCACGGTGCCAATCATGGCGTAGCCGCCACCGGACACCGCATCGCGGTGCAGCACGATAGGTTCAAGCCCGGCCGGCACCTGGATAGAGCCGATCGGATAGCAGCTGTCGACGATGTTCGACGGATCGGACCCGGCACCAAACGGTTGTTCACGCGGTTGAAAGCTCAGCGCACTGCCACCCTTGAAGCGGTAGCCGATGCGGTCGGCCTCCGAGCCCACGGTCCAGGCTTCGGCGAAAAAGCTGTCCGCTGCAGCGGCAGTCAAACGCTCGTAGTACAAGCCCGGTACCACGCGCAGGGTGATCTCGCCGCCCAACGACTGGCGCAAGGCCATGGGCAGGCTGGCACCGGCCCGGCTCTTGCCACTGGCAACCCCCACCGGCAACACATCACCGGCGATCAACCGACGCCCCTGGAAACCACCCAGGGCGCCCAACGCATAGGTAGAGCGACTGCCCAGCACCACCGGCACGTCGATGCCCCCTGCAACGGCCAGGTAGGCCCGCGCGCCGGCCTTGGGAAAATCAAAGCGCAGCACTTGTCCGGCCTTGACCGTAAAGGCGGTGTCGGGGTGCATGTCCACACCATCGACCTTGGGCGTCATGTGCGCGCCGCACACGGCTACCAACGCATCCTGCTGGAACTCAAGCTCCGGGCCGAGCAGCGTACATTCCAGCCCCGCCGTGCCCGCCGGGTTGCCAACCAACTGATTGGCCGCGCTCAAGGCATATTGATCGAGCGCACCGGAAGGCGGAATGCCCAGGTGGTAGTAGCCTTCGCGGCCCAGGTCCTGCACGGAGGTGGCCAAACCTGGTTTGAGTACCTTGATCATGCCAGCACCTCCTGCAGCGACTTGGGATAACCGACCGGGTCGGCCAGAAACGCATCCAGCGAGAACTCCACCGGACGAATACGCAGGTCAAAGCGTCCTGCGTCCACCTCGGCCACAGCCTGGTCGTAGGCCTCGCGATCCATCGGCTTGAACTGCACGATGTCGCCCGGGCGGAAAAACACCATGTGCTCCTTGAGGTACGCCAGGTTCTGCTGCGGGTCGTAGATCGGCGCCGGCGTCACGCCGAACATCTGGTAGCCACCGGCACCGCGCACCGAATAAATGCAGCCAAAGCAGCCGCCGTGGCCCAGGGTCAACTTCGGCGTGTCGGTGCGTGGGCGCAGGTACTTGGGCACCTGCAACTGGCGCTCGCGCTCGACCATCTGGAACATGAACGGCAGCCCCGCGACAAAGCCCACCATCGAGACAAACCACGGCGCACCACTGTGGGCGGCGATGAACGCCTCGACATCCGCCAGGCCGTTGATCCGGGCAGCGTATTCCAGGTCGGTTACGCTCGGGTCTTGATGACGGTCGCGAAAACGCATCAGGGTTTCGTGGGTCCAGGGGTCGTTGTACAGCACCGGAATCTCGATGATTCGCGTGTGCAGGGTACGTTGGGCGACGGCCTCGGCTTCAGCGGCTTTCACCGCTTCAAGCAGCGTATGCGGGGCGATACGGTCCGGGTCGAAACGAATTTGGAACGACGCATTGGCCAGGCACACATCCAGCACGCCGTCGAGGGCCAGGCGCTCCACCGCGCGCGTCACCGCCATGCCTTTGAAGAAGGCTTCCAGCGACATGCTGTCACTGACTTCGGCAAACAGATGTTCATCTGCGCCAAAGCTGTAACGGATTGGGGTGCTCATGCGTTACCTCCGCTACGGCGCTCGGCCAGCCAGGTTTCGAGGGTGCCGGTATGAAAATCGGCGCTGTGCAGCCAGGGTTGCTCCAGCAGTTCACCGTGCAGCGACAAGGTGCTGGCCATGCCGCTGAGCGTGGTCTGCTCCACTGCCAGGCGCGCACGGGCCAAGGCCTGGGCACGGTCGCTGCCATGCACGATCAATTTGGCCAGCAGCGAGTCATAGTAAGGCGGCACGCGGTAACCCGGGTAGAGATGGCTATCAACACGCACACCCTCCCCTTGCGGCCACACCAGCGTGTCTACCTGCCCGGGGCTTGGGAAAAAGTCCCGGGCCGGGTCTTCGGCGTTCAGGCGCATTTGCAAGGCGGCGCCGTGCAGTTGAATGTCGCTTTGCTTGAGTCCAAGCGGTTCGCCACCGGCAATGCGCAGCATCGCCTGGACCAGATCGACGCCGGTAATCAACTCGCTGACCGGGTGTTCCACCTGAATCCGCGTGTTCATCTCGATAAAGAAGAACTCACCGGTGACATCGTCATACAAGTATTCCAGTGTTCCGGCGCCCTGGTAGCCGAGGGCTTCGGTCAAGCGTACCGCACTGGCGCAGAGCGTCTCGCGCTGCTGCTGATTCAGGGCCGGCGACGGCGCCTCTTCAAAAATCTTCTGCCGCCGACGCTGCAGGGAACACTCGCGCTCGAACAGGTGAACGGCGTTCTTTCCATCGCCCAATACCTGCACTTCGATGTGCCGCGCCTTGCTGATAAAACGCTCCAGGTACACCGCGCCATTGCCGAACGCCGCCTGGGCCTCGCGTTGGGAGCGCGGGAATTCCTCACTCAATTGCCGGGCGTTTTCCGCCAGGCGAATACCGCGCCCGCCGCCACCGGCCGACGCCTTGATCAGCAACGGGTAGCCAACAGACTCGGCCGCCTTGAGTGCCGAATCCACATCGAACAACTCCCCCGGCGAGCCCGGCACCACCGGCACGCCAGCCTCCTGTGCCGTGCGCCGTGCCTCGGCCTTGTCACCCATGCGCCGGATCGTTTGCGGGCTGGGGCCGACAAAAATCGCCCCGGCGGCGAGCACGGCCTCGGCAAAGTCGGCGTTCTCCGAGAGAAAGCCGTAACCCGGATGCACCGCGTTGGCGCCCGTGGCCTGCAAGGCACCGAGCAGCGCCTCGACATTGAGGTAACTTTTATCGGCGCGGGCCGGGCCGAGGACATGGACTTCATCCGCCAGGCGCGCGGCCTGGGAGTCAATGTCTGCCTCGCTGCAGGCGGCAACGGTGGGAATGCCCAGCGCCTTGGCGGCATGGATGATCCGCACGGCAATCTCGCCACGGTTGGCGACCAGCAATTTACCAATGGCTTGCGTCATGATCGCGCCCTCACAGGTTATCGAGCGTGGCGATGACCTGACCCGGCTCCACCGGATCGCCGTCTTCCACCAGAAAGGCGCCCAGGCGGCCATCCACCCCGGCGGTCAGTTCCGAAAACTGCTTCATGACTTCGATCAGGCCAATCACGGTGTCGGCGCTGACCTGTGCGCCCTCCTCGACGTATACGGGTGCGTCAGGGGTAGCCTTGCGGTAGAACGTACCGGGCAATGGGGTAATTACGCTGTGTTCGGCCATGTCTGTTCCTCTTGGAATTAGTTGTAGAAAGGCAGGCAAAAATGATGGTTACGGGCGCGGGCTTCAGCGCGGCGCGCGTACGCTGATCCCGGCGTTGTCGAGTGCCTTGCGCGTGGCTTCAACCAGCGCCAGGGCGCCGGGCGTGTCGCTGTGCAAACAGATAGAGTCGAATTCGATTGCCAGGTCTTCCCCCTCGACCGTGCGCACTACCCCTTCCTGGCAGGCACGCAACACCCGCGCAGCCACTTGGGCCGGATCGTAGGCACGCACGTTGCGGGTAAACACGATGGAGCCGCTGAGGTCGTACTCACGGTCGGCGTAGAACTCGCGGATCACCGGTTGACCAAGCTCGTTGGCGACCCGCCAGATCACCGACCCCGGCATGCAATACAGCAGCAGCTCGGGCTCAAGGCGCTGCAGGTTCTCCACCAGCAAGCGCGCTGCCTCTTCGTCTCGTGCGAGGTGCATGTACAGCGCGCCGTGGGGCTTGATGTGCTGCAGCGCAACGCCCTGAACCCGGGCGAGCTCGCGCAGCGCCCCGAGCTGATAGAGCATGTCGTCGACCAGCTCCTGGGCCGGCGCATTGATGTGCCGGCGGCCGAAGCCGACCAGGTCACGAAAGCCCGGATGCGCGCCAACCGCCACGCCCAGCCGCTTGGCCTGCTCGACCGTGCGGCGCATGGTGCCGGGGTCGCCGGCATGAAAACCGGTGGCGATATTGGCCGAACTGATGAAGCCCATCAGCTCCGTGTCGACGCCATCGCCGATGGTCCATGGGCCAAAGCCTTCGCCCATGTCCGAATTGAAATCTACTGCCTGCATGGTGCTCGCTCCTGACACTTGTCACTACCTGCAGGCCACGTTAGATTCCCTCTCACCCCTTGGGAAGATCTATTAACAGATATGGCATCTTCTGAAAAACAGATACCTGTCCGACCGGAGCGAACATGTCACTGACCCTGCGCCAGGTGCGCTACTTCGTCGCCACCGCCGAGATCGGCCAGATCTCCCAGGCGGCGATCCACCTGAACATCTCCCAATCGGCGGTAACCACCGCCATCAAGGAGCTGGAAGCCATGCTGGGAACCCTACTGTTCCAGCGCTCGGCCCAGGGCATGAGCCTGACCGATGCCGGGCGGCACTTTCTCAACCGTGCCTACGTGATCCAGCGCAGCGTCGACGATGCCCTCAACAGCCCGCTCCCCGACGTACGCGCCAGCGGCCAGCTGCGCCTGGCCGCCAGCTACACCGTGATCGGCTACTTTCTCCCCCACCACCTGCAACGCCTGGGGCACTGGCACCCGGACGTCGCCATCGAAGTACACGAACAAGAACGCCACTCCATCGAACACGGTCTGCTGGAGGGCCAATTCGACATGGCTGTGGTCCTCACGGCCAACCTCACCCACCCGGACATCGTCTCCGAAACCCTGTTCAACTCCGAACGCCGCCTGTGGCTGCCCAGCCACCACCCACTGTGCGAGCAGTCCGCCGTGAGCCTGGCCGACGTGGCCAAGGAGCCCTACATCCTGCTGACCGTCGACGAAGCCGAACAAAGCGCCATGCGCTACTGGGAACACGCGCACCAACGCCCGAACGTGCGCGTGCGCACCAGCTCGGTGGAAGCGGTGCGCAGCATGGTGGCGAACGGAAGTGGCGTGGCGATTCTGTCGGACCTGGTTCATCGCCCGTGGTCGCTGGAGGGCAAGCGGATCGAGACACTGACAATCACCGACAAGGTGACGCCGATGAGTGTGGGGTTGGCGTGGCATCGGGAGCGGGAGTTCAGTCCGGCAATGAATGCGTTTCGCAATTACTTTCATGATGCGTTCTTGGCGCCACAGCAGCTTTCGGCGCGGCGGTGACTTGAACCACGATCGCAGGCTGTCGCCAGCGGCTACACCGGCTCGGCTTGCATCCGTACTGGCTCGGCTTGCAGCTGTAGCCGCTGCCGAGGAACGAGGCTGCGATCGACTGCGCAGCAGTCGCCAGGCAGGAGCGGGCTTGCCCCGCGATGCGGCCAATAGCGGACGGTCACGTCCAGACTATTGGCCGATGATCAGGATTGAAGGTACTAAGCACTCAATTGACTTTGTTCAATTGCGGCAACTGCCACTTGCCCGAAAGCACATCGTCTGTGGGTTGATACAGCCGTAACATCACGTAGAAACCGCCTTCGGGTGCCGGAAGCCAGTTAGCGGCATTTTCTCCCTGTGGTTTTTTGTGGGAAATGGGAATGGTGATCGAACCGTCCGCCGCGACTTTCAACCCCTTCGTATCGGGACCTACCTTGTAGCGACTGATCTCGTTATCGACCAGCATTTTGTCGCTGGCGTCATACATGGTCAGCGACCAGAAGGCATTCACCGGCGGTGCCGAAGCCAGTTTGATTTCGTATTGATTGGCTCCAGTGAGTGGCTGGTTTTTGCTGTCGGTGAAGCGCAGTGGATACATCGCTTCATGCTCACCCTGGCCTCCCAGATAGGGGCCGGCCACCATGGCGCGCAGCGGGTAGTTGTAACCAAAACTGTCAAGGCCGGTCACCCAGTTCCAACCATTGCGCACTTCCGACGTGCTGGCCAGCGACGCAATCGCCACGTAGGGCGCATCTTTCAAACCTTCCTCAAGACCTTTGCGTGTGGCCGGATTGAGCTTCTCGGGTGAAAAGCCCTTTTCCGTCAGGCCGATGCGCGCGAATTGGGCAAACAATGCCGCGTCGCCTGGTTTGACCGGATTGTCCTTGAGCGCCGACGCCAGCTCGGTGAAGAAACCCAGCGGGTCGTCACCCGTCTTCGGCAACGCAGGCAAGGTTTGTTCCTTATGCGTTTTGCCACTCAACGGCATGACACTGAACTGTTTCTGCAAGGCGAGAATCGGTGCCACATCTTCACCCTGGTTGACGTGAATACGCCCCCACAGCCAGATTTTCTTGGTGGAGACGTCCAGGCGCTTCGCGTCTTTTGGCAGCTCGCCCTTCCAGCCCGGCGGCACCAATACAAATTTTCCGGCCTTGGTACCTGTCGTACGCCGGCCGACGTAGTGCTCAAGTTCCTGCCACATATTGAACACATCGACCACGTAATAACGGTCATGGGTATCGGGCACAGTCAACACGTAGGGCTCGGTCAGGTCCAGCACCGCACTCATGTAGTAGGTGTCATTATTGGCAGTGGGCATGTCCTTGGCGGACGGTGACGCCAGCGAAGTCGCCCAGCCGATCTGGTTCAGACCTGCACGATAGCTGGTGTCGGGCCTGGGTGAGGGAACGGTGATGTATTCACGTGCCACTCGTTCCATGCGAACCAGCGGATAACCCCAGTTGTAAGCCGAGATCGCCAGGCTGTAGCCATCGGCCTGCATCCCTTTTTCTACTGCATCAGGTGTTGCAGGTGTGGTCAGCAGTAAATCCGGTGTGCTGGCTTGCACGTGCATCGCGCTACCGAGCGCAACACACAAGGGCAGAACACAAGCCAAAAGACTACGTGGTGAAATCATAACGAGCATCCTTCCATGAGTACTTCGACTGGCGCAGCCGTCTGAAGCGCCTGTCTGACGATTGAACATCTGCAAGAACCGTAGGCACTGGGTTTCGACTCGTCAAACGAACCTGGGCTAATGGCGTTGCGATAACGGCCGGATATCCCAGGTGCGACTGGCAATTTTACCGATCGAGACTGAGGCACGCTTCAGCGCACTGCTCACTCAACCCGTTCGAAATCCGGCAGCTTGAAGCTCTTGTCGTTCAGTGCCTCAGTGCCGCCATAGAAGCGCATGGCCGGTAGCGGCCGCTTCCCGGCGGTGGGAATCCAGTTGCTGTCCAGTCCGGCAGGCGCTTTGGGGCCGACGTAGATCGTGACGCTGCCGTCGGCATTTTTCTTCATTGCATCCAGATCGTACGAGGACAACGTCGTGCGATTGGTATCGCTGTAGATGAACGACATGGTGTCACGGTTATAAACGGTCAATGCCCAGAACTGCTTGACCGGCATCTGTGCGGGCACATCGATTTTGTAGTTCTGGCCAGCGTCGAGAGGTTTACCGTTTTTATCCGCCATGGCCATCAGATATTGGGTTGCCGGTGAGTCGCTTAACGCCTTCGGCATATAGGTACACCAGAAGTACTCCGCCGCCCGCCCGATCAGATCAATACTGTCAGCATATTCAAAAGAGAAACGCTTGTTTTCATCGGTCATCAACAGCGAGGCATAGTGGCGGTCCGGCCAATAGAGCTTGTCTTTGGGTAGGTTATCGAACCAGTGTTGCAGGTAGAACCAGGCATCAATTGCCGCCTGGCGCATCGCTTTTTTCGTCACCTCGTCTGGGGCAAACGGCTTGCTTTTCTCGATGCCCAGTGACCGCAGCATCCCGATCATCACCTTGTCCTGTGGACGCGCAGGCTCGACGCTCATTACCGCATGCATGTCCGCGAAGTGCCGTTCGTCATAGAAGGGCAACGTCGGGTAAACCTTGTCGATCGGGTCGATAAAGCGCTGCTGCGGAGGATGACTCGCTTCTGCCAGGTAATACATGCGCAGTTGTTTTGCATACTGATAAGCGTCAGCGGCGGATTTGCCTGGGGCGCGCACAGAGCGGAAAGCGAGGGCGATCCGGTAGTTGGGTGACGGCACGTGAATGTAGCCAGCGGGAACTTCGCCGGTATATCCCGGCGGCGTGAAAAGCAATTTCCCGCCCTTGCCCTTGTCTAGACCCGATGGGCCCACGTCGGCGATGGTGAGCTGCCAGGCATCCACCACCTGCCCGTAGACGCTGCCCTCCTCGCTCGCGGCAGGCAACTCCAGGACCACCGGGCCTTTTTGCAGATCGGTGAATGCCGTGATGTAAGGAGTACTGCTATTGGCCGTGATCGCTTCAAGTTTCGGCGTTGCCGGCGCCGAATAGGCAATGATGTCGTTGTCCTTGACCCCCAGGTTGTCAAAGGCTGCGCGCCTGAAACTGTAGATGGCGATCGCCGGCATGTTCCAGAGCACGGCTTCGAACGCGCGCTGGTATTTTATCTGATAGTCGAAATCCTGGATGGAACTGCGCGAGCCAGGAGGAGGTTGCCCGCCCTGGGTTTCCATACCCTCCTGAGCAAAACCAACCTCGGAGCCAGCCAATACCGCAATAGCCAGCAAGGTGACGGTGAAATGTCTGATCCTGTGCATCGTTCGTACTCCCGCAATTGATCCCTGATTAGCAGGTAAACGATGAACACTATAGACAAACGATAAACCAACACCTTTCGTAGGATGCGTTGCTCAACTTACCTGCCATTGAAGTACTCATGTCAGTCATTAAGGCATGACCTGATCGGGTCTCTCATTTACCAACGCAACGCCCAGCCTATTCACCAGGCTCGTACGCGTAGACTGTGTTGAAACCCTGCCAGACATTCGACTCAGCCCCGCAGAGATAGGCGTGATAGAACCACCTCGCTACGCAACGCGGCACATGCTCGTATCAAGTTTATGAGCGTGGCATAACGTCGCCCGACTTCAATGCCACCGCGTGCTGTGCCGTCTGCAACGCTTGCAGCAGCTTGGCCAGTGACTCCGTCGGTACTTGCCCTTGTCGGGTAATGCAGTGAAATGCTGCGCTATACCTCAGCCGCTGCGGTGCAATTACACGCAGCATGCCGCGCGCTACCCAGATATCGGCGTAGTGGGTCGGCAGGTAGCCGATGCAGGTGCCGGAAGCAATCAGCGTGGCGATGGCCTCCATGGAAAAAGCGCTTACCGAGTTGCCGAAACGCAATTTGTGCGGCCGGCGGCTTTCGAGCATGTAGCCACGGTCTACGTAATCTGCAGCACCGATTTCCTCGTCCGTAAAATGCTCGTCGGGACGCGCGAAGAAAGGATGTCCGCGTCCGCAATACAGGTTTTGTTCTTCCTCGAACAGCGCCTGGTAATGCAGGCCCGAAAGCTGGTGGTTAAAACAACCAATGGCGAGGTGCAGACGTCCTTCGAGCACGGCTTGCTCTAGCTCGTCGGCGCGCATTACCTGAAGGTCGATGCGGGTACGGGGCGAGTCTCGGCGAAAGGCCGCAAGGGCCAGCGGCAGTGGTGCCTGCTCGAGCGAAAGCAGGTTATCGGCACTGCCTATCTGCAAGAACTCTGGATACTGCTCGTTAAGCATGACCACCCGCTGATGAAAGCGGTCGATATCAGCATACAGTTCCTGCGCCGCCGCATAGGTTTGGGCGCCTTGCTCGGTAAGTTGAAAGCCGCTCTTGCCGCGACGGCAGAGGGTGTAGCCGAGGCGAACTTCCAGATCTCGCACCAAAGTGCTCAGGCGAGGCAGGCTGGTATTCAGGCGTACCTGCGCGGCAGTGAAGCCTCCAGCCTCGACGATGGTGCAGAAGATGCGCAACTTGCGCAGATCCACGTCTGAGAGATTGGTGAGCATCAAGACCTCCGGTACAGATTCACGAATGCCATCGGGACAGCCCTTATACCAGCAAAGTTGCCTTGCGGATCAATGCGCCTGAACGGTCGCGAAAGAGGCCGTGCTTTAGTTGCGATTTCGAGTAAGTCAGCTTCTGTACTGCAGGATTTACCGGCCATTTCTTTCTTCCGATACTCGCGGTGCTGCTGGGCGGCAGTGTTGCAGGGAGGTAAGCCACTGCCGCAGCCTGCACGAGCACGACTTCACCCAGAAAAAAAATAACGTTTACGGAGTGCGGTATGGCAACTCAACGAAGTAGCGGGTCGAGCCGACCTACCATCGAAGCTCGCTCAATCGATTATGTGCCTCGTGCAGAACGGCACGGTAAGGTCTGGCACCAAGGCCCGTTCTGGTTTACCGGCAACTTTGTGTTTCTCACAATGATGGTCGGCTTCGTTGGGCCGAGCATGGGGCTCAGCATCCTGTGGAGCGTACTGGCGGTTGTCATGGGTGCTGGCTTCGGTACCGTATTCATGGCCTTGCACGCCAACCAGGGGCCGAAGATGGGCTTGCCGCAGATGATCCAGTCACGCGCGCAGTTCGGCAGCCGTGGAGCCATTGTGCCGTTTGCGGCGACTATCTTTGTTTACATCGGTTTTATAGTGTTCGGCGTCATTTTGGTAACCCAGGCCATACAGCTGGTTCTGCCGGGCTCGACGTGGTTCTGGTACCCCACATTGATTGCGATCAGCATTGTGATCGCCGTGGTGGGCTATGACCTGTTGCACTTTGTGCAGCGTTGGCTCACGTACCTGCTGATTGTGGTGTTTGGCATCGTGACGTTGATGGCTGTTACTGCACTGCCAGCGGCGGCTCCACCACCGGCAAGCTCGGGCTGGAGCACCACCGCGTTCCTGGTGCAGTTGTCACTCGCAGCGGGCTACAACATCAGCTATTCGGTGTATGTCTCCGATTACTCACGCTACTTGCCCCAAGATTCGTCCAGCCCCAGGTTGATCTTCTGGACCTACTTGGGCGCGGCTGCTTCGGCGGCCTGGCTGATGTCGCTGGGCGTGGTGTTGTCCAGCTATATACCGGGCGCCGATGGCATCGTTTCGCTGGTGCAAACCGGCAATTATTTGTTCCCTGGCTTTGGCATATTCGTCGCGTTGGTAGGGGCCGTCGCACAGTTGTCGGTCACCGGCATAAACAGCTATGGCGCCATGCTTACCGGCATCAGCGCAGTGGACGGTTTCCGACCAGTACGCCCCGGTGTCCGTGTGAGAGTGATTGGCCTGAGCGTGGTGGGCCTGGTGTCTCTGGTGATCGCGCTGGCGCTGCCGGCTGCCTACATGGCCAGCTTCAATGGCTTTGTGCTGCTGATGCTGTACTTCCTGATCCCGTGGACGGCGGTCAACCTCGTCGACTTCTATTCGATTCGCAAAGGTGAATACGCCATCGCCGAAATATTCAATCCGCACGGCGTATATGGCCGTTGGGCCTGGCGCGGCGTGCTTGCCTATTTGGTCGGGTTTGTCGCGATGGTGCCGTTTTTCTCTCTTCCGTTTTTCGTTGGCCCGGTAGCTGAAATGCTGGGCAGTGCGGATATCGCATTCATCCCCGGCCTGCTGATTTCCGGCGGCCTGTATTTCGTACTGGCTCGCAACGTCGAACGCTCCTCCGAGATTGCCGCGCAACGTGAAAGTCAGCGGGTGCTTGAAGGTATTGCCGGGTAAGCGCCCACTGATTAACGACCATAAGACAAGGTTTTCAAATGACCAGCAAACGCGAAAAAACAGTCGCCATTGTGCAGATGCCTGCGGCTCTTCTTGATCGAGCCGAATCGATGCGCCGGGCAGCCGAACATATCAGGGAAGCTGCACGCAAGGAGGCTCAGCTCGTGGTATTTCCGGAAACCTGGCTGAGCTGCTACCCGGCATGGGTATTTGGAATGGCGGGCTGGGACGATGCGCAAGCAAAGTCCTGGTACGCCAAACTACTGGCAGATAGCCCGGTTATTGGACCGCCTGAAGAAATGGACGATGACCTAGCGGTGCTGCGTGAGGCTGCGCGCGTTAACGCAGTCACCGTGGTGATGGGTATGAACGAGCGCTCCCGCCACCACGGCGGCTCGCTGTACAACTCCCTGGTGACTATTGGCCCCGATGGCGCCCTTTTGAATGTGCACCGCAAACTGACGCCCACCCACACCGAACGCACGGTATGGGCCAGCGGTGATGCCGCCGGGCTACGGGTAGTCGACACCGCGGTTGGTCGCGTAGGGGGATTGGTGTGCTGGGAACACTGGCACCCCCTGGCGCGCCAGGCTCTGCATGCACAGGATGAACAGATTCATGTGGCGGCCTGGCCGGACATGCCGGAAATGCACCATATCGCTGCCCGTTCCTATGCGTTCGAAGGGCGCTGCTTCGTGCTCTGCGCCGGCCAGTACCTGGCCGCTGCTGATGTACCGGCCGAGTTGCTGGCGGCCTACCGCCGTGGAGTTGGCGGCCATGCACTGGGGGAGGACTTACTGTTCAACGGCGGATCGGGTGTGATCGCCCCTGATGGTTCGTGGGTGACGGCGCCGCTCTTTGATGAACCTGGAATTGTAGTGGCAACCATCGACCTGACGCAGATCGACGCCCAGCACCACGACCTCGATGTAGCCGGGCATTACTTGCGCCCGGATGTTTTCGAGCTCTCGATTGATCGACGCGTACGCACCGGCTTAACGCTGCGCGACGTCTGATCTCTCCTCGATCGTATGTTCCGGGTAGCCGTGCATAGGCCGGCCCGGAATATCAGTGAGGCTAACCTATGGTTCAAGTACTTCTGGCTGCCGCTCTGTCATCCATCGCGTTGGGTGCGCTCTCCGGATTCGCCGTTCTGGCTTCTGTGGACTACCCAGCCAAGCTTCGCGCCCTGGGCGTGGTCAACCCGATGCGCGTGCGGCAGGCACATCTGGACTGGATCATCATGGGGACGGTGATGGCGGTCACCGCGCTTGCCAATCCGCAGCTTCCTGACTGGGTCGCTGCGCTGGTGATGTTTGGTGGCGTGGTAAATCCCCTGACGTTTGTGCCAATGGCGTTCTCCACCACGGTGGAGACCACCAAGGCGTTTCAATGGGTGTCGCTCGTGTCGTTTGTTTCGCTGAGTGTGGGACTGATTGCAGCGGCAGTTATATTTATCGGTGGTTGATGCTTTTTTGGCGCCGCAGCAGCTTTCGGCGCGGTGGTGACTTGAACCACGATCGCAGGCTGTCGCCAGCGGCTACACCGGCTCGGCTTGCATCCGTGGCCGCTGCCGAGGAACGAAGCTGCGATCGACTGCGCAGCAGTCGCCAGGTAGGCGCAACCGTCTTGCACAGACTGTGTGGTTATGCGACCTACCGCTATCGATGAAAAGCGCAGGCATCTCAGCCCGATCAGACGCCTCCCTTGGCCTGTTGTTCCAGGTGTACCTGCAATGTCGGATCGATTTGCAGTGCGCCGGCCAGTTCATCAAGGTAGGCCCGCTCTGCGTCCTGCTGGTCATCCACCAGCATCACGCTGGCCAGGTACATTTCCGCGGCCATGGCCGGGTCCTGGGCCGACTGAGCCACCTCGGCAGCATCGAGTGGCTTGCTGACTTCCTCATCCAGCCATTGCTGCAGTTGCGGGTCGCTGGTTTGACGTTTGATTTCAGCGTAGATCAACTGTTCTTCTTGCTTATCGATGCGACCGTCAGCCTTGGCTGCCGCAATCAGCGCGCGCAAGATTGCATGGCTGTGATCCTCGGCCTCGGGGCCGGACAATTGATCGACAGTACGAACCGCCTGCTGCGGGGCTGCCGCCTGGCTGCGCTGCCAGCTTTGATAAGCCTGGAACGCCATCATGCCCAACGACGCCAGGGCCGCGTAATTGGTGCCACCAGCGGAGCGCCCCTGTGTAGAGCCGCCAGCGCTGCTGCCACCACCGCCACCCAACAGGCCGCCCAGTAAACCACCAAGGCCATTACTGCCACCCGTTGCACTGCCGCCGCCAAGCAGGCCACCCAGCAAGCCGCCCAAACCGCCCAGGCCGTCTTGCGATGGCATGCCGCCGCTCCCTTGTTGCGCCTGCGAGCCCTGCCCGGCCCGAAGTAACTGTTCGAGTAGATCACTGGTGTTCATGGCACCGCCCTCGGTCGGTAGTTATTGCCCAGACAAGCAACGATAGCCCCCTGAAGGCGATCCGCCATGACCGTCTAGCCGACAGGCAACCCGGGGCTTACCGAGCAAGCAGGTTTATGTGAGCATATCCACCCTGCTGTGCCCCATGAGAGGCTGTATGTCGATTTTCAACAAAAGCACCCTGACGCTGACCCTGGCCGTCGTCGGCCTGTTGGGGCTGTCGAATCTGCAGGCTGCCAGCACACCCACTACCAAGCCGGAGCCTGAAGTAAACGTCGCGGTGCTCGGCGGCAAGTTCAGCTTCAACCTGCCGGCAGGCTTCAACGCCAGCCCGCTGAGCGCCGATGAGCAGAGCAGCGAAGGCGCCGGCGCCGTGGGTACCCTGTATGCCAATGCGCAGGAAAAGCGCGTGGTCATGGTGATCGAGAAACCCCTCCCCGACGCTTCTCGCACCGGCGACAACGACGATGCTTTCCTCGACGGCGCCGTCAGTGGTTTCGTCGACCGCCAGAGTGCCGGGCTGCCAGACTTTCGCCAAACCGGCGAATCGCGCCTTAGCCGCAACGGGCTGGGTGTGCGACAAGTCGACAGTACGGCGACCCTGGGCGGCGGCAAAACGTTGAACAGCACCTTTATCGCCGGCTCCGGTGATCGCATGGCCGTCATCCAGGTCATTTCCCGCGGCGACGACGCCAGCGGTCATGCTGCGCTGGTCAAGCGAATCGCCCCACGTTTCGAAGGCACCTCCGACTGACTCCTGTTGGCCGTTTTTTGCCGGCCTTACATGAAGGCGTCAGCCTGGAACAGAGGCATTGCCCCCCATAAATTTGTCCCCTTTGCTCGTGAACCTTGTGTACAGGACCGCAGTCTTAGCCGAGCCCTTTTATCGGCATTACCGCCGTCATCCCATCAGAGCTGTTCGCCCCATGCGCCAAGCCGTCCGCTGCTCCCGCTTTGTCTCGCTCTGCCTCATTCCTTTGCTCCCCCTGTTCGCCAGCCCCGCCCTTGCCAGCGGGGAAAGACAACTGGTGGAGGCTATCAACGACTACCGCGCCCAGCCCCAGCGCTGCGAGAGACGTGTGGTTCAGGTCTCGACGCCGCTGACGTTGAAGTCGAACCTGGCGTTGCCGGTTGGCTATGGCGGCGCTTTGCGAGAAAGGTTGAAGACTGCCGGGTATCAGGCGGTGACGGTGCGGAGCATCCGTCTGGTCGGCGCGCAAGATGCCGAGGAGGCCTTTGACATGCTCCAGAGCGACTACTGCGCAGCCCTGCTCGATACTCAGTTTGCCGATATCGGCGTCAGTCGCGCCCGGAATGAGTGGCGGGTGGTGCTGGCGCGCCCCTTGCTCGATGCTCAGCTGGGCGATGGACGGTCCGCGAGCAAAGCGTTGCTGGCACAGGTCAACGCAGCACGGGCGAAGCCACGCCTGTGTGGTCGCCAGCGCTTCGCAGCGGCACGTCCGTTGACCTGGAATACCGCCCTGGGGGCGGCGGCGCAGAAGCACAGCCGGACGATGGCCAACAGCAATTTCTTCGCACACCGTGACCCCGACGGTGACATGCCGGCAGACCGGGCGAGGGATGCCGGTTACCGTGGCCGTCGGATCGGTGAAAATATCGCCGCCGGACAGGGCTCACCGAGCAAGGCGATGACAGGCTGGCTGGCCAGCCCCGGGCATTGCGCCAATCTGATGAACCCGATGTTTACCCAGGTGGGGGCGGCCTATGCCGCGAACTCGCGTAGCGATGAGGGTGTGTATTGGACGATGCTGTTCGGCGCGCCTTGATGGGGCGCGAGCCCCGGCTGGCTCCCCATCGTAATTCGACCATCAAGGCGCCTGGTTCTGGCAACGCCGTCACCCGATCGGCCCATCTGCCTCCTTAGGCCTCCTCGATCTTCTGGTGGATGGCGACCAGATCCGGGAAAAACTTCAGGCAATGAGCGGTGAAGAACTCGCGGGATTTGTTGATCCGGTACTTATCGAACAGGCAGTGCAAGGCCTGCTCAAGTTTTGAATAGTTTGTGGTTTCAAGCTGACTGATGATCGTGAAGCGAAATGGCACCCCCGTCGTATAAAGCTGGGTGATGCGTTTATCGACGGGGCCGGTAGTGATCCCGATCTTGACTATCTCGACTTGGTCAGCGGTATAGAGACCGGTGGAGAGCACGTACAAGGTGCCGATATCGGCCTCCAGCTTGGCAAGATCTTCCCCTTCGATGAAATCATCGTCCTTGATCTCGACTGAGGCCGCATCCGCCAGGAGCGTCATCAGGTGAGGCTTACGGCTTTTATCTGCAGCGATGTCCGATGCGCCTCTGCAGGCCAGATAGATTCGGGCCAGAACCGCATGGTCCACGTCCTTGTAGTTGCCAGCCGCGACGTTTTTTAGATGACTCGGGGTGCCGACGTGCTGGGGGTAATCAACCTTCACGATCTCTCGGATCTGCTGGGGTGTCAGTCCTTCAGGATGCTGGCGAAGAATTTCGCGCACTACATCGATGAAGCTGAGTTCGTTGTGCATTTCAAGTCCTGAAAATTCTGCGATCCGTTGATGGTATCAGCGGGCCGGGGAATGAAACATAGTCTGCGCGCACTGCAGAACGACGCGTGTCGCCCCAACGCTGCCGGTGACAATCGCGTGTAACCAGTACAAGAACTCATTAGCCCACTCCCACCGCCCTCTTTTGGCCGTTCCCGACATCCGCGATGACACCGCCAGGGTTCGATAGCGGACGGCCGCAGCTGATATGCGATATCTTGCCGCCCCGAAACCCGGCTTGTATTCATGGAGGAACAATTGCGGATTTACATGACAGGCGCCTCGTGCGCGGGCGTGACCACTCTGGGTGAAAACCTCGCCTCACCGTTCGGTATGCGACATGCCGACATCGAGGACTTTTTCTGGCTGCCAACCAACCCTGCTTTCTCGACCAAGCGTCCTGTCAGTGAACGCGTGCCATTGATCCGACAAACACTGGGTGACGACGATTGGCTGCTGACCGGCTCCTGTATGCCGTGGGCTTCGCAGTCTGATGAACCGAGCCTTTCAGGACGTAACCAGGCCTGGCACGAAAGGTGGCTTTCAGCGCAGACGTCTGCGGTTTTAGAAATTGACGGGGCAAACAGTGCTGAAAAGATGGCGGCTGAAGTCAGTCACTCGTTGGCGAGGATGAATAAGGATGCTTAGCCTGTGACCAGCTGGAGCGATTTCTACAAAAAGACTGAAAAGCGGGGTATCTCTCCCCTCCTCTCCAGGGCATTGCAACTTGCCCCGGAGCACGGCGACAACCGTCAAGCCATCGATCTGGGTTGCGGTGCAGGTAACGAAGCACGCCAACTTTTAGAAGCAGGCTGGCACGTGCTCGCCATCGATAACGAGCCAGAAGCTATTGCTCGAACCACCGCAACCTGCTCAGGTTTAGACGCAGCCCAACTGACCACCTGGCTGATGGATTTTGAGCAGATACCCGATCTGCCTCAGGCGATGTTGATCCATGCCGGCCTGTCGCTGCCCTTCTGCCGGCCTGATCGCTTTCAACACCTTTGGGACCAGATCCTGAACGCATTAAAGCCCGGCGGCGTGTTTGCCGGCCATTTGTTTGGTGTCCGGCATGGGTGGTCGGCATTCGATCATTTGTCATTCCACACTGAACAGGAGATCCGAAGCCTGTGCGACAGGATGGACATTTCATTGCTGCGTGAATCTGAGACGTTAATGGAGGGGCGCTCCGGGCCACTTAATTGGCATCGTTTCAATTTTGTTGTGACCAAGCCCACACAATCCCGGGGTACTGCTCGCGGGTGAAGCTATCTTAGTTCTGGCAACGCCCGTTTGTGTGTCTCATCTGGTCGCCTGCCCAAGGAGCCCCCATGCCACTGGTACGCATAGACATCAAACGACACCCCGATCCCGCGCACCTGCCCAGGCTTGGACAAGTCGACTATAGCGCCATGAAACGCACGATCAATGTCCCCACCATGACAACTTCCAGGTACTGACCGAGCACGGCAGCATCACCAAACATGTGCTCAACGAATCCCAGTGTGGTGTGCTGTTGCCGGCGTTCTTCTCCAACGGTGCCACCGTCAAGCCATCGCGCTCCACCAACTCAGGTGCCAAGTGGGCGTACAGCGACACCGAGACCCAGCGTTTTTTCACCAGCACCACCTGGACAACGACTGGTTGGTCAAGCTGGAAGCCCACTTCCGCCGCGACGGCGTCGACAACCTGACCTCGTCGGTCAATGGCCAGATCAACGCCGTGGATCACTCGGCCAGCGCGTTTACCAGCAAATACTACTCGACCTCCAGGACAACGTCGCCGAAGCCGATGGCCTTCGTCTGGATGTGCCCATCTCCACCGCCTACCGTGCTGCCTCCGGGGTCTCGAGCCGTGGTTTTGAAATGGAAGTCTCTGGCGAACTGATGCCCGACTGGAACGTGCAGGGTGGCTTTACCTACCACCACTCCGAAGACAAGGACGGCGCCAAGGTCAGCACCACTCAACCTGAACAGATCCTCCGCCAGGCAACCACCTACCGCCTGCCTGGCGCCCTCAACCGCATGACCGTTGGCGGGAATGTCTCCTGGCAGAGCAAGATCCACTACGACACCACACTGGGGTTCGGTAGCAACGCTATCGACGCCCATTTCGAGCAGAAGGCCTACACACTGGTCGGGCTGATGACTGCATATGACTTCAGCCGCAACCTGCGGGGCAATCTCAACCTCAACAACCTTACCGACCGCAAGTACTTCAGCGGCATGGGCAGCTACGGCTCGGCGTTCTACGGTGAACCCCGCAACATCATGGCAAGCCTTAAATACGACTTCTAATCGGTAGAAGCGGATGCGTGAAGGCGCAAAGCCACTGATTTTCGCCATTTCGCCTATCCTCATAGTCCACCCAAAGAAACTGACTTCACGCTGGGCTGCACTTTGTTCAACCAGGCCACGATCCTGATCTGGCCTCCACTTCATTGAGGAGATGCGAACATGGGGTATGTCACTACGCAGGACGGTGTCGAGATCTTTTACAAAGACTGGGGCCCGCGCGATTCCCAGGTGATTTTCTTTCATCACGGATGGCCGCTCAGTTCCGACGACTGGGATGCGCAGATGCTGTTTTTCCTGGCCAATGGCTACCGGGTCGTTGCGCACGACCGGCGGGGTCATGGGCGATCCAGCCAGGTCTGGGACGGCCACGACATGGATCACTACGCCGACGACGTCGCGGCCGTGGTCGATCATCTTGGCGTGCTGGGTGCTGTGCATGTGGGGCACTCAACCGGCGGCGGAGAAGTCATCCATTACATTGCCCGTCACGGCGAGGACCGCGTGTCGAAGGCTGCCATCATCGGCGCGGTGCCGCCGTTGATGGTCCAGACCCCAAGCAACCCTGGCGGCTTGCCGAAGTCGGTGTTCGATGACTTGCAGGCACAGCTCAAGGCCAACCGCGCGCAGTTCTACCATGACATTCCAGCCGGGCCTTTCTATGGTTACAACCGCCCCGGTGCAATGCCGTCCGAGGGCATTATCCGCAACTGGTGGCGCCAAGGCATGATGGGCTGCGCCAAGGCGCATTACGACGGGATCGTTGCCTTCTCCCAGACAGACTTCACCGATGACCTGAAGAGCATCACGATCCCCGTGCTGGTGATGCATGGCGATGATGATCAGATCGTGCCTTACGAGAACTCCGGGCTGTTGTCGGCCAAGCTGTTGCAGAACAGCACGCTGAAAACCTACGCCGGCTACCCACACGGCATGCCTACCACACACGCCGATACCATCAACGCCGACTTGCTCGCATTCGTTCGAGGTTGAACAACGGGGGAGCGGGTAATGATCCTGCTCCCCTTCTCCACCCACCAAATCGAAATGAACCCTGGCCGCCTCGCCAAGCCTAACCTCCAGAACCTACTGGAGGCTTACATGGAAAACGGTCATATCTGGATCTCTCTCGCAGTCCTGCTCACCCTGGTCGAACTCTGGGCCATCAAACGCATCATCGGCAGCAAAAGCCGGGCGGACCACAAGATGTTGTGGATCGTGTTCATCGTCTTTGTGCCGGTGCTCGGCCTGATCGTCTGGGCAGCGGCCGGACCTAAATCGAGCCCGGGTGTGCCGATTTCACGCGAAGGCTGAAGGCACTCGCTCCTGCCTGCGATCGACCGCACAGCGGTCGTGATTGATGCAGGTCAAGACGCCCGGCGTGGTTCGCGAGAGGATGGCTGGAAGCAAGGACTGCACAAGGAGCTATTCATGTCCCCGTTGAACCACATTCTGGTTGCTACCGATTTATCCAGCGCTGCCCGCAACGCAGCAGAGCGAGCGGCGCAATTGAGCAAGGCGCAGAGCGCATCACTGGATCTGCTCTACGTCGCCAACCCGGCCCCCTACGAGCGCCTCAAGCAGGTCGTGGTACCGGATGACGACTTGTTGAGTAGCGTGCTGGAGACAGCCAGCGAAAAAGCCCACGAGCTGGCAGACCTGCTGTTCCAGCGCTACGACATCGCTTCTGGCGTACAGGTCGCGTCGGGCTCGGTGACCACGGAGATCACCCGTGTAGTGCAGGACAAACGCACCAACCTGTTGGTGTGCGGAGCAAAGGGGCAAAGCCTGGCTCGCCGCCTGCTGCTGGGCTCTACCGTGCAACGCATGCTCAACCGCATGCTCTGCCCCATGCTGGTGGTCAAGCACGCCCCGCGTGATGCGTACCGTACCCTGCTCGTTCCCGTTGATTTCTCGCCTTCATCGCTTCGCGCCATCGAGCTGGCGAAGTCCGTGGCACCGCAAGCCGAGATCATCCTTCTGCACGTTTACGAAGCGCCCTTCGAGGGCAGCATGCGCTTTGCCCACATCGACCAGGACACCCTCACCCACTACCGCAACGTCATCAAGAAAGACGCCGTGGAAAAACTCGCGGCATTGAGCGAAGCCGCCGGGCTGGTCAATGCCCGGCAGATCGTGGTGCACGGTGACCCGGCCTGGCGGATCGTTGAGCAGGAACAGGAACTGGACTGCGATTTGATCGTGATCGGCAAACAGGGTGAAAGCGCACTGGAAGAGCTGTTGATCGGCAGCATCACCAAACATGTGCTCAACGAATCCCAGTGTGATGTGCTGGTGTCACTGTAGGCCGCGCGCACGAACCACGACCGCTGTGCGGTCGATCGCAGGCTGTCGACAGCGGCTACCGCGGTTGCACGCCGTAGCCGCTGCCGGGGAACGAGGCTGCGATCGACTGCGCAGCAGTCGCCAGGTAAGCGCAACGGTGTTGCTGCCGCAGGCCGCGACGCATTTCGTCCAATAAGAAAATAAATAGCAATACTTCTTATTTACATGCGATTGACAAGTATTTAAGCTTCCTGGCGCGACTAACCCGGTCGTACCACAGAGCCGCCGATCGTGCCGATTGTCCCCTCGCCCGAGCCAATGTCTGGAGCCCGCCGTTGAACTGGCAGGACATCGATCTGCGCTGGGCCTACAGTGACCTGCTGCTCAGCCTCAGTCGTCAGACCCGTTGCGTGCAACGTGCCTATGATGTGCTGCACGACGCCCTCCTGCGATTCGCGCTGGCCCGCCACCCCCAGCCATTGACACAGCCCAACGCCTACCTCAGGCAGGTCGCGCAGTCGGTGTTGATCGACCATTTCCGTCGCAACGCCCGTCTGCAGCCACTGCCCGAGCACCATGAAGAAGCCGGCGATACGCATTTCGCCCCGTCCGCCGAGCACTTGCAGGATATCCAGCAGCGGCTGGTGGCCCTGCAACGCATCCTCGACTGCCTGCCGCCGCGCTGCCGCGAAGTATTCTGGCTGGCGCGCATCGAAGGCTGCGCGCAGAGCGAGATCGCCCAGCAGTTGGGTATCAGCCTGAACATGGTGGAGCGGCACATGGCCCGTGCCCTGGTCGACCTGCGCAACGCCCGTGAACTGCTAGGCCCATGAGTACAGTTCGCGACCAGGCTGCGCTGTGGTTTGCGCGCATGTACAACGCCGCGGCCGACCATCCTGAACGCGCGCAATTCGAGACTTGGCTGGCCGCCGACCCACGACACAGCAGCGAATATCATGAGCTCGCCGAACTGTGGGGCGACCTGGCCTCCACTCGACACACCGAAGCGCTGGCCCAGGCCATGGAGCAGAACCGTCGGCGCCAGCGCCGCCGACTGCTGCAAGGGGGTGTGTTGACGGTGTTGCTGGCATTGGGTAGCACACTTGGCTGGCACGCCCATCGCTATGGCCCGCTGGAACTCGAGCTGCACACCGGCATCGGCGAACGTCAGGTGCAGCAGTTGCGTGACGGCACTGAACTCATGCTCGACGCCGACACCCACCTGCGCCTGCGCTACGCCGCCACCTTGCGCCAGGTCGAACTACTGCGCGGCGAGGCCATTTTCTCGGTGGCCAGCCAGCCACAGCGACCCTTCGTCATCAACAGCGGCCTGGCCCGGGTACGGGTGTTGGGCACCCGCTTTGTGGTCAATCGCCTGCCAGACCGGCTTAGGATCAGCGTCGATCATGGCCTGGTCCAGGTCGACAGTCTCTCCCGCCCCGGCGAAAGCCAGGTATTCAAGGCCGGCCAAGTCGCCGAGGTGAGCGCCGACGGGCGCCTGCACCGCCTGCCTCGCGCCGCCAGCGACGCCTTCACCTTTGAATTGGGGCGTTTGGTGTTCGACCAGGCCGACCTGGCGGAGGTCGCCGCCAGCCTGTCGCGCTATCGCCAGGTACCTGTGCGGGCCGGCAGCGGCAAAAGCCCCCGAATCAGCGCTGTGGTGCAACTCGACGATATCGAGGGCTTCCTTCAGTCGCTCCCACAGGTCGTGCCGGTGCGTCTGCTCGATGAAGCGGGCACCACCCTCCTGCAGCCCATCCCCGCGCAGGCAAGTGCCAGTGAAACTACCGCTCGTCCGCATCGCAAATAATTCGCAATCACAACATCAGGGTAAAGCGCCCCCCGCGCGTTAGTGCTAGAGCTATCAAACACAAGAAGGATTATCTGCATGCCGATGCAATCGACCCTGCGTGCCCTGTCGGCCGCAGTGGCCATGACGCTGGCCACCCAGGCCCTGGCCGCGCCCATCGACCTCAACCTGCCAGCCCAGTCGCTGGCGACCTCACTGCGTCAATTGGGCGAAGCCGCTGGCATGACCATCGCCGTCGACAGTAGCCTCGTCCTGGGTCGCCAGGCGCCGGCGGTCAGCGGCCAGCTGGACGTGCGCAACGCGCTGACCCTGCTGCTCGCAGGCAGCGGCCTGAACTACCAACAGAGCGGCAACACCCTGATCGTCAGCCAACCGAGCGGGAATGCCCTGGAGCTCGGTGCGACCAGCATCAATGACTCCTCCCTTGGCGCTACCACCGAGGGCACCGGCTCCTACACCACCGGCTCGACCGCCACCGCGACCAAATTGCCGCTGTCGATCCGCGAAACACCGCAGGCAGTGAGCGTAATGACCCGCCAGCGCATGGAAGACCAGAACCTCACCCAGTTATTGGACGTGGTCAAGCAGGCACCGGGCCTGAGTGTCAACCAGGGCGGCAACGCAGGGTCGGACTCGAGCCAGATTTTCTCGCGTGGCTTTGCCGTCGAAAACTACCAGGTCGATGGCTTGCAGCGCCTGGACAGCAACTACAAATCCGTGGCCCAGAGCAGCGACATGGTCCTGTACGACCGCGTCGAGATCATTCGCGGCGCCACCGGCCTGACCAATGGCGTGGGCACTCCCGGTGCCACCGTGAACTTGATCCGCAAGCGCCCGACTGCCGACTTCCAGAGCAGCGTGTCGGTCGCTGCCGGTTCGTGGAACTACCAGCGCAACGAGGTCGATGTCAGCGGCCCGTTGAACGACAGCGGCACCCTGCGTGCCCGCGTGGTCGGTGCCTATCAAGACAACGAGTCGTACATCGACCGTTTCAACGAACGCAAAAAGGTGTTCTACGGCATCATCGAGGCTGATCTGACACCCGACACACTGCTGACCTTTGGCATGGACTCGCAGTCCCACGAAGCCGACGACCATGCCCGCAGTGGCCTTCCCCTGTTCAACAGTGACGGCTCGCGGGCCAAATGGTCCCGCTCGGATTCGGCGGCCGCCAGCTGGGCCTATTCCGACCGGCACTTCACCACCGGTTTCGCCACCCTCGAGCACAACCTTTCCGAGCGCTGGAAAGCCAAGCTGACCCTGAACCGCGACCGCTATGAATACGATGAAGTGCTCGGCTATGCCGCCGGCGGCAACCCTGACCCTGCGACCGGGGCCGGTGTCAATCTGTGGGCCGGGCGCTGGGCAGCCAAGCCCGTGCAAACGAGCGCAGACCTGAACATCGCGGGCAACTTCGACCTGTGGGGCCTCGAACACGATGCGGTATTCGGGTATACCCGACAGCACACGCAGTACCGCACCAACGGCTATCCGCTGTGGTGGTTCGATGGCTGGAGCAATGCCATCCCGAACATCTACACCTGGAACGGCGACACCCCCGGCAAACCGCCGCTGCCGGCCACCAGCCGCATTGACTATCAGGAAGATCAATCTGCCACCTATGGCAGCACTCGCCTGCGTCTGACCAACGATCTCTCGCTGATTCTCGGTGCCCGCGTCAACGACTGGAAGAACACCGTCAAGACCGACTACTACGACGAGACCCCGGACACCGACGTCCGTCGCCAGGAAACCGGCGTCGTTACGCCATTTGCCGGTGTGGTCTACGACCTCGACCAGCACTGGTCGGTGTATGCCAGCTATACCAGCATCTTCAAGCCGCAGAGCAACAAGGACATCAACGGCCAATACATCGACCCGCTCGAAGGCGACGGCTACGAGGTCGGCAGCAAGGCCGCCTTCTTCGATGACCGCCTGAACTTCGGCCTGGCATTGTACGAAATCAAACAGGACAACCTGGCCGTACTCATCCAGCCCAACGTCCCGGTGCCCGGTGGTGGCTTCGCCTACCGGGCCGAATCGGGCACCAAGACCCGCGGCTTCGAGCTGGAGGTCAGCGGCGAACTGGCCCCGGACTGGCAGGCCAGTGCCAGCTTCAGTCGTAACATCGTACAGAACGCAGAGGGCGGCAAGCTCAACACCAACGTCCCGCAGAACACCTTCAAGCTGTTCAGCACCTATACCCTGCGCGGCATTGGCAATGGGTTGACCCTGGGCGGAGGGGTGAACTGGCAGAGCAAGATCTACAGCGACAACCAGGGCCCGAACCGCGTGCGCTTTACCGAGGACGACTACGCCGTGGTCGACCTGATGGCACGCTACCCGATCACCCGCCAGTTGAGTGCCACCGTCAACGTCAACAACTTGTTTGACGAGGAGTACTACACCAGCACGGCCGGCAGCAGCTACTACGGCACCCCGCGCAACGCAACGGTAGGCCTGAAGTACGACTTCTAGGTCATCCGCAGCGGCAATGCAAAACGCCCAGCCTTTAAAGGACTGGGCGTTTTCAGTTACCACTCCAGGTTGTTCAAAAAAAGGTCAGCACCAGGTTGAACAGCATTGCCGCCACGAAGCCGGCGGGCGCCGCACGCAGCAGCAGTTGCGGGAACAAGCGCGTGCGGCTCTGCTCATCGGCGCAAGAGCTCAGAATCAGGCTGCCGCCCGAGGAGAACGGCGAAATGGACGTCGCCTGAGCACCCACGACAATGCTGACGAACAGCACCATCGGGTCAATGGACATCGCCGCCGCCAACGGCGGCACCATCGGGAACAACGCCGGTGTGACCACCCCCAGGGTACTGGCGAAGACCGACATCAGGGCCGCGACGATACCGAACACCAGCGCTACCATGATCGGCGAGATATTGCCGCCGATCCACGAAGCCAGGGCGTCGATGGCACCGGCCTTGATCGCCACCGAGATCAGCATACCGACGCCACAGATCATGATCAGCGTGCCCCACGGCAACGAGGCAATCGCCTTGCGCTCGTCGCCAAGCTTGAGCACCAGCGCAACCACCGAGAACACACTGGCGATCAGGCCGATGTCCACCTTCGAATTGAAGAACGTCACTGCCGAGTTGTCAGGGAACAGGATCAGCGCGATCGGCCCGGCCAGCACGATCAGCATCATCAGTACAGTCAGCGACAAGGTGATCTTCTGCTCGCGGTTGAGCGGGCTCGGGGGCTCTACCGTAATGGCGGCGTTCTTCAGTGCGCGGCCGTGACCGGCGACGAAGACGAACACGGAAATGACCACCAGCGGAATCACCATGGTGCTGGCGAAGATGGCCAGGCCGTTGATGAAGGCTTCACTTTCGGGAACCCCAAGACCGGTCATGAGGCCGCGGAAAATGATGCCACTCTGGCTCGACACAAAGTTGGCGCCGCCCAGCGCACCATAGTTGACCGCCATGCCGCCCAGGATCAGGCTCATTCCGGTGCGCTGGCATAGCATCAAGGTCAACGGCGCCATAAAGGCCAGCACCGTGTAGTAGCCCGCCCCAAGGCCGGCAATCACACAGGCAGTGAGGAACACCGCATAAGGCAGCAAATGCGGCGCGTTGCGACAGCGATAAAGCAGATGCTCGGCCAGCTTCTCCAGCGTGCCATTGACCGTGGCGAAGCTGTAGAACAGGCAGACCGAGAAAATGATGAAGAAGATCTTCAGCGGCCACATGGCAATGACTTCAGACGGGCTCAAGCCCATGCCGAAGCAGCCCAGCAGGTAGGCGAAGGCGATAGCGAACAGGCCGATGTTGACCCTGGTGATGTAACCCAGGGCGACAGCAAGAACGATCGCGGCGACGACGTAGAGGCTCATCATAATGCGTGTACCTGATTAGTCTGGTGAAGCTCAACGCGCCGACGCGGCGAAGCCGAACAGTTTCGAAGGGTTGTCCACCAGCACCTGGCGACGCTCCAGCGGATCGGGCAACAAAGCCTCAAGCCACGCGAATTGCTCGTCATAGCCGGTGCGTGACTCGAACTGGGTATGCGGCCAATCGCTGCCCCAGACGAGGCGATCGATACCGCCGCACGCCGCGCGCAAATGCGTCAACACGGCGACCGCACGCACTAGGTCGGACTGGCTGCGATACGCAGCAGACAACTTGACCCACACCCGCTGCTCCCCGAGCAACACAAGCAGCGCCTGGTGTGCAGGGTCAAGTGGATCGATGTCGCGCTGGGGCAGCGCGAAGTGGTCTACCACCACCGTGACGCCTGACTCAATGATGGCTGGCAGCACCTGACTCAGCGCGTCAAACACAGCCTGAATCTCCACTTGCCAGCCTAGCCGTGCCAAGCGCTGGAAGAAGGTTTGCCATTGCGCTGCAGTGAAGTCATTCGGTGCCCTGCCGATCAGGTTCAAGCGGGCACCGACCACGCCAGCATTGGCCAGCGCTTCGAGCTGTGCGTCGTCGATCTGTGGGTCGACGACCGCCACCCCACGCAAACGCTCCGGGAAACGCATCAGCGCTTCGAGCATGAAATGGTTGTCGGTGCCCAGGAAGCTGGGCTGGATCAGCACGCCATGGGCAAGGCCACAGCGATCCAGGTGCGCCAGGTAGTCTTCTACCAAGGCATCGTAATCGGGACTGTAGCGGCGATCAGCGGCCATCGGCAGGTCATGGCGAAAGATGTGGGCGTGAGAATCGACGCCCGCAAGCGGCATGGACATCAAGAGCTACCTCTATTGATTTTTGTTAGGGGCCACGGGGTGATGCATTCGCGGCCAAATTCATATAGATGACTGAATGACCATATCTATAAACAACCATTACTGTCAATCTGGCGACTGAGGTAAAGTGGCGCATGGCTTGAAATCGGATCGATGGTATGACCCCTAATCACCTTGGACATGACGAGCGTCTCCCGCTCTATCAACGGCTTCGCGACGAGATCGTGGCGAAAATCGCGGTCGGCGAATGGCTGCCGGGCGAGGCGATTCCCACAGAAGCTGAACTGACTCGCAGTTACGGCGTTGCCGTCGGTACCGTGCGCAAGGCGGTCGACACCCTGGTCAGTGAAGGACTGCTACTGCGCGCGCAGGGCCGTGGCACTTTCGTGCGCCGCCCCAACTTCGACGGATCACTGTTCCGCTTCTTTCGCCAGGTCAACGCCAGCGGTGAATCACAGGTTCCGCAAAGCCTGATACTGACCCGCACCCAGGAACCCCCGCCTGCCCAGGTTCGCCAGGCACTGAACCTGGCGGTAGGGGAAACCACCCTTTGCCTGGAGCGTCTGCGCCTGATCGAGGGCCAGCCGTTGCTTCACGAGCAGATCTGGCTGCCTGCTGCAAAATTCGGCCCCCTGCTAGCGATCGACCTGAGCGACTTCGGCACCTTGCTCTACCCCTTCTATGAAGAGCACTGCGGCATGCGCGTGGCCTCGGCACGGGAAACGCTGACGGTAACGTCGGCCGACGAAGCGTTGGCTGGCGTGTTGCAGGTGGCGGTGGACAGCCCGGTGGTGGTGGTCGAGCGCGTGGCGCTGGGGTATGACCGCCAACCGCTTGAGTACCGGTTGTCGCGGGGGGCGGCAGATACTTTTCGCTATCAGGTCGAGATTTCGTAGTCCCGGTCCACCGAGGTAGCCGCTGGCACAGCCTGCGATCGACCGCTGCGCGGTCGGGGTTCAGGAGAATTCCCCTACATTCCCTGTATACAAAAACTCATTATTCTGGTTACATAATTCCACGCCTACGACACCGGTAATCGCCGGTGCGTATTGCGACGGTCCAAAGCCATGCAACACCCATTGCTGCTCGCACCTGTCGAGCGTCATCCACGAACGTCGTTCCACGACGCATTCGTCTCTGTCGCGTACACCCACAAAGCTTCCTGGATCACCTTTGAATGCCTGCCGCTGTGCCAGGCTCCACAGGGTGGACTGGATCATCTGCCGGTCACTTCACGCCACTGCTCGGCCAAGCCCAGGACACGCTCCCGGGCAGCACCGCTGCGCGCACGTACGCACTGAACGATCCAGCCTGCCAGGGATTGTCTCCACGCAGTGCCGGGGTACAAGGGCTTCATTCAAGCTGCCCCCCCCGTGCCTGCAACAGAACCAAGTTGAATGCCAACTCCAATCGGGAGAGGAATACGTATGCCCAAGACATTACTGGTCAAGAACGCCGAACTGCTGGTGACCATGGATGGCGAACGCCGGGAGATCAAACGCGGTGGCCTGTACATCGAGGACAACCTGATCAAGCAGGTCGGCCCCAGCGAAACGTTGCCGCAAACGGCCGATGTGGTGCTGGACATGGCCGGCAAAGTGGTCATCCCAGGCCTGGTCAACACTCACCACCACATGTACCAGAGCCTTACCCGCGTAGTACCGGCGGCCCAGGACGGCGAACTGTTCAACTGGTTGACCAACCTGTACCCCATCTGGGCACGACTGACGCCCGAAATGATCGCCGTGTCGACCCAGACCGCGATGGCTGAACTGATGCTCTCCGGCTGCACTACTTCCAGCGATCACCTCTACATCTATCCCAACGGCTGCAAGCTCGACGACAGCATCCACGCCGCCGGGGAAATCGGCATGCGCTTCCACGCCGCACGCGGCAGCATGAGTGTCGGCCGCAGCCAGGGTGGCCTGCCGCCCGATTCGGTGGTGGAGAAAGAAAGCGACATTCTCAAGGAGTCCCAGCGCCTGATCGAGGACTATCACGATGCCAGCCACGGTTCGATGCTGCGGGTTGTGGTGGCACCCTGCTCGCCCTTCTCGGTGAGCCGCGACCTGATGCGCGAAGCCGCGGTGCTGGCGCGCCAGTACGGTGTATCGATGCACACGCACCTTGCAGAAAACGTCAACGACATCGCCTACAGCCGCGAAAAGTTCGGCATGACGCCGGCCGAGTACGCCGAAGACCTGGGCTGGGTCGGCCACGATGTGTGGCATGCCCACTGTGTTCAACTCGACCAGCACGGCATCGAACTGTTCGCCCGTACCGGTACCGGCGTAGCCCACTGCCCGTGCTCGAACATGCGCCTGGCCTCGGGCATTGCGCCCATCCGCAAGATGCGCGACCACGGCGTACCGGTGGGCCTGGGTGTCGACGGTTCGGCCTCCAACGATGGCGCCAGCATGATCGGTGAAGTGCGCCAGGCGCTGCTGTTGCAGCGGGTCGGTTTCGGCCCCGATGCGATGACCGCTCGCGAAGCGCTGGAAATCGCCACCCTGGGCGGCGCCAAGGTGCTCAACCGCAATGACATCGGTGCCCTGGCCCCCGGCATGATCGCCGACTTCGTCGCGTTCGACCTTGGCCATGTGTCCTATGCCGGCGCCCATCACGACCCGCTCGCTGCCCTGGTGTTCTGCACCCCGACCCACGTCGATACCAGCGTGATCAATGGCCGCGTAGTGGTCAAGGATGGTCGCATCACCACCGTCGACCTGCCCCTGGTGCTGGAGCGCCACAACCAGCTGGCCCGTCAGTTGGTAATCGGCGACTGACCCTCGTTCAAGCCGTTGCGCTCATTGCCGGGCGCAGCGGCGTGACACCCGTTCTACCCCACAGAACGCATCCACTGCGACTGAGACCGTGCTGTTAGACGCATCAAAATAACAAAAGCGAGCTACTCACCATGACATCTCCCGCTTCATCTCGTCCCGAAGACGAGAACCTCGGCGTTGGCGCCAACCTGGCCTACGGGCTGCAGCATGTGCTGACGATGTATGGAGGCATCATCGCCGTTCCGCTGATCATCGGTCAGGCGGCCGGTCTTTCATCTGCCGAGGTTGGCCTGTTGATCGCTGCCTCGCTGTTCGCCGGCGGCCTGGCGACGTTACTGCAGACACTTGGCATTCCCTTCTTTGGCTGTCGCCTGCCGTTGGTCCAGGGGGTGTCCTTCGCCGGCGTCGCCACCATGGTCGCCATCATCGGCAGCGACGGCACTGGAGGATTATCAGTGGTGTTCGGGGCGGTGGTCGCCTCATCGTTGATCGGCCTGCTGATCACGCCGCTGTTCTCGCGCATCATCAAGTTCTTTCCACCGCTGGTGACAGGTATCGTCATTACCACTATCGGCCTGACCCTGATGCCAGTCACCGCGCGCTGGGCCATGGGTGGCAACAGCCAGGCCGCCGATTTTGGCAGCGTGGGCAATATCGGTCTGGCGGCGTTCACGCTGGTCACCGTGCTGCTGCTCAGCAAGCTGGGTAGCGCCAGCCTCTCGCGCCTGTCGATTCTGCTGGCGATCGTGATTGGCACGCTGGTAGCCGCAGCCGTTGGCATGGCCGACTTCTCGCAGACCCTTGAAGGGCCGTTGGTGGCCCTGCCCGAGATCCTGCACTACGGCATGCCGCAGTTTCAGGTCGCTGCCATCCTGTCGATGTTGATTGTGATCATCGTGACCATGGTCGAGACCTCTGCCGACATTCTCGCCGTCGGCGCGATCATCGAAACCAAGGTCGACTCGAAGCGTCTTGGCAACGGCCTGCGCGCCGACATGATCTCCAGCGCCCTGGCGCCGCTGTTCGGCTCCTTTACCCAGAGCGCGTTTGCGCAGAACGTCGGCCTGGTCGCCGTGACCGGGGTGAAGAGCCGCTATGTGGTGGCCACCGCCGGCCTGATCCTGGTGACGCTCGGGCTGCTGCCGGTCATGGGCCGCCTGGTCGCCGCCGTGCCTACCGCCGTTCTCGGCGGTGCTGGCCTGGTACTGTTCGGTACCGTCGCGGCCAGCGGCATCCGCACCCTGGCCCAGGTGGACTATCGCAACAACATGAACCTGATCATCGTCGCCACTTCGATCGGCTTCGGCATGATTCCCATTGCAGCACCGAACTTCTACCATCACTTCCCGGCCTGGTTCGAGACCATTTTCCACTCCGGCATCAGCTCGGCTGCGATCATGGCCATCCTGCTCAACCTGTTGTTCAACCATCTGCGGGCCGGCAACTCCGACCAGCAGTCGGTATTCGTCGCCGCCAGCGAGCGCACCCTGCGCTACCGCGATGTCGCCGGGCTCAACGAGGGTGATGTGTTCCGCGATGGCAAGTTGTTCGACTGCGACGGCAACGAAGTGCCGATCGTGGAAACCGACGAGGACCATGAACCAACCTCGGCACCGCGCAGAAACCACCTCGAACCGGCGCACTGACCGGCCATGAATCAGGCATAGCGACGCGCAGGCGTCGCTTTGCCCCAGGTCACGAAACAACGCCACGATCACGACGTTGTCCCCGCCTTTCACTTGCCCCCGGGTCGCTTCCGACCTGGCCGCGGCCAAGCACATCGCCCCACCCCCTTGCACCCCACGCCGGTGAAAATACTTGAACTGATGCGCGCCGTGGGCGCTGTCGCGCTGATTGCCGAACGTCGCTTCAGCGACGCGTTGGTGACAGCACCGCGTTGGGCCGTGACTACGAGGCGTTGCTGGCGCGCTCGGCGGCCAGCGAGCCGCACGCCCTAGGCTTCATAGGAGCAGGCACGTTTTCAATGTGTGCGGGCGGTCACCCTCCACAGTCGAAAAGCTCTGCTCCTACTTTTTATCAGGCTGAAGCAGCGGCACCGCCGCTCCTGCCCCCTATGGCATACTTGAGCCTTTTGTAATGGGAATGGTTGTCACATGGGATACACACCGGTTGATACAGCGCGCTGGGGCCGCAAGGAGCATTTCGAGACATTCCAAGCCGTGGCCCAGTGTACGTTTAGCCAAACCGTCCAGCTGGATATCACCAAGGTCTTGGAGCGCACCAGGGCGCAGGGCTGGAAGTTCTACCCCAGCATGATCCACCTGATCGCCCGGCTGCTGAACCAACACCCGGAGTTTCGCATGGCGATGAAAGACGAAGCGCTGGTGACCTGGGATGTGATTCACCCAAGTTTCACGATTTTCCATAAACAAACCGAGACCTTCTCGTCACTGTGGAGCCATTACGATGAAGACCTCGGTCAGTTCCTGCAGACGTTTTCAGACGACGTGCAGCGCTATCGCGATGATGTCGCGTATTTCCCCAAGGGGTTCATCGAGAACCTGTTCTTCGTGTCGGCCAACCCTTGGGTGAGCTTTACCAGCTTTGATTTCAACATGGCCAACATCCACAACTTCTTCGCCCCCATGTTCACCATCGGCAAATACTATGCGCACGGTGACAAGGTGCTGATGCCACTGGCGGTGCAAGTGCATCATGCGGTGTGCGATGGTTTTCATGTCGGCAGGTTGATCAATGAGCTGCAAACGGCCTGCGATGACTTCTAACGGCAATCGTTGATGTATCGCGCCGCCGTAGTCGCTGGCGACAGCCTGTGATCGAGCGCGGAGCGGTCGTCTGGATACCCTCTACGACCGCGTTGCAGCCGATCGCAGCCTCGTTCCTCGGCAGCCGCTACGGTTGGCGTTTCCCCGTAGCCGCTGGCGACAGCCTGCGATCGGCCGCGCAGCGGTCGTAGCGTTGCTCAGTGAACCGGCAAGGCCATCGGACGCATCGGTGCGGCGTCGGCACCGCGCAGTTTCAGCGAAGCCCCCAGGAACGCGAATTGGTAGACGCGGTCCCGGGCCAGGCCTTCCAGGTTCACCAGTTCAATGATCAGCGCGCCCTGCATGGCCAGTAGATAGGTATGCACGGGCAGGTAGTTGCCCTCGACTTCCGAAGGGAAGGTCTCGAAACTCAGGTTGTCGGCCCCCACCACCATCGCACCGCTGTCCTCCACCAGGAACTTCGCTGCATCCAGGCTCAGGCCCGGGGGGTTGGTCATGTAGGCCTGGGCGTTGTCATAGTCACGCATGCGTCCGGTACGGATCAACACGACGTCACCTTTCTCCAGCGCCACGCGCTGCTTGGCCAGGGCCTGCTGCAGATCGCTGCGGGTAACGCGGTAGTTGTCCGCCAGTTGCTCCAGGCCCTTGGCCGCGGCAACATCGATCATCACCCCGCGCGCGATGATCGGCGGCAGCTTTTCTGCACCTGTGACATTCCAGCCACGGTCGCCCAGGTGCTGGTCGGCACGAAAGCCGTTCCAGATCTTGCCGTCGAGACCGAAGTGATTGAGCGCGTCGATATGGGTGCCCATGTGGGCATACATGGAAACCGCCGAACCGCTGTAGCTGACGTGCTGGTTCATCGGTTCGCCAACCTTCATCGGGTCGGCGATGACATTGCCGTGCGGGGTGTGGGTCATCCACATCTGGTAGGGCGGGTCACCCGCCGCTTGCCAGCTGGGCATGCCGACAAAGTACTCCACCGCCAGGTCGTAGGCCGGGGCCCCGTTGACCCGGGCCATGATCGCGGCCTGCGACTGCGGGGTCATGAGGTTCAGGCGCCCGATCTCGTCCTTCTCTCCCCAGGGGCTGATACCCACCTCGGGCTTGGCCAGCGCACCGGCACTGCACAGTGCGCCGAGCATCGGCACGACGGCCAACCGGGTGACATTCTTGATCCACGAACGCAGCAACATGAGATGACTCCTGTAAAAGGGAGCAGTCATGTTATTGACTGATGCATCATAGATAATCAGGCGTTTCGTTGATTGATATTCAACCCAGGAGAAAATATATGGATGTATGGGTGGCCATGCGTACGTTTCGCCGGGTGGTCGAACGCGGCAGCTTCAGCCTCGCGGCTGTCGACCTGGGGCAATCCACGGCTGCGGTGAGCAAGCAGGTGCGGCAACTGGAGGAACGCCTGGGCAGCCTCTTGCTGGTGCGCACCACTCGCCGCATGAGCCTGTCCGAGACCGGCCAGGCGTACTTCAGCGAATGCTGCCACTTGCTCGATGAACTCGACGCCCTGGAACGTGCGACCCAGCTCGGCGCCAGCGAGCCCAGCGGCCGCCTGCGCGTCAACGCGCCGCTGTCATTCGGCCTCAAGGTGCTGTCGCCGATCCTGGTGGCATTCATGCAGCGCTACCCACAGCTCAAGGTCGAGCTCACCCTCGACGACCGCTTGCTGGACGTCGTCAGCGAAGGTTTCGATGTGTCGCTGCGAATTCGCAGTCACCTGCCGGACTCATCCCTGGTCGCCCGGCGCCTGGGCGACGTTGAGCAAATGATCTGCGCCGCACCGGCTTACCTGGAGGCCAACGGCACGCCGCACAGCGTCGACGACCTGCGCGAGCACAGCTGCCTGGCCTATCGCCTGGCCGAGCACCCGGGCAGTTGGCACCTGCAAGGCCCGCAAGGCAACAGCCGCCTGGAGCTGCCGGTGCGCCTTGCGGTAGACAACAGCCTGATGCTCAGCGACCTGTTGCTGGCCGGCCTGGGCATCGGCGCCCTGCCCTCGTTCATCGCCCAGCCCTTGCTCGACAGCGGCCAACTGCTGCAACTGCTCCCCGGGCAGTCGATGCCACGGCGCTCGATCTATGCCCTGTACGCCAGCCACAGGCATGTGTCGCAGAAAGTGCGGGTGTTTGTCGACTTCCTCGCCGATGCACTCCCTGCCGGCATGGCAACAGCCGCAACACCTGCTCCGTAGCCACTGCCGCCTGGCTGCGCAGCAGTCGCTTCAGGGATTTTACGACCGCTTCGCGGCCGATCGCAGCCTGGCGGCAGCGGCTACGACAAAAGGCCATCACGCGACGATGCAAGCGCCGGTGCATGGTCAGTAAATGCCACGACAGATGGCCTCCACCTCCCCTTCGGTCATGTCCCTGGGGTTGCCGTCGATCAGGCGCTGCAACCCGTTCACCACGTCTGCCGCCATCACGGGGATCGACGCCTCATCGATCCCCAGCCTGGACAAGCGTGTTTCCAGGCCGCTCTTCGATGGCCTGAACGAACGCCAGTGCTGCGCTGGCTGGGTCCTCGAACGTCGCTTCGGGCAAGAGATACGCTGCCAGTTCGGCATACTGCTGCTGTGCCGCCGGCAGGTTGAAGCGAATCATCGGCGCCATCGACGACACCCGGTTCGCCGTGGAGAGGGCCTGGGCATCGAGGCGTTCGTCGGTCAGGCGGTTGAGCAAGTCCTTGGCCAGTTGCTCATAGAGCACCGCCAGAACGATCAACGCCACGCTCATGACCACGATTGAAAGCAGGGTATAACGCGCCACCAGGCTGCGGCGAGGCCGGGCCAGACGCCGCCAGAACGCGCTCGCGGGAAATCCGGTATCCATGGAACTTGTAATTATTGTTCATGTGATGTCGGGGGAGCATAAGGACCGAGGGATGAGGTTCCCCATGCCGGCATGGATCAGGCGAAGATGCCGTTGGGCTGGATCTATCACCTTGATGGGGTCGACGGGGAGCTGAAGAGGGTTTGTCTTTGATTCGCTAGAGCGTGGGCATGCAAGCTTGGGGAAATGCACTCTGATAGGCTTCGAGCGTCTTTGATTGATGTGCCTGCAAAGGATAGAACATGACCCTGGAGTTCAAGCGCCTCACCGAAATCGGGCTGTCAGACATCGTATCGCTCAACAACAACCCCAGCGTGCTGCGACAAATGCCACTGGGCGGCGCACATTTCGATGACGTTACAGCCAGAACATGGGTCAATCAAAAAGACGCCCAGTGGGAGCAGCATGGCTATGGCCCATGGGCATTCCTGATCGATCAGCAATTTGCTGGCTGGGGCGGCCTGCAACATGAGAACGGTGACGCAGATCTGGCACTGGTGCTTCATCCCACCTTCTGGGGGCGTGGCAGGGCCATTTATCAAGCGATTGTTGAACGCGCCTTCACCGAGATGGGGCTCTCTTCCATCACGATCTTGCTGCCGCCCACCAGAACAAGAATAAAAGCAATCTTTCGACTGGGGTTCCAGGCGGACGGTGAGGTTGATATTGATGGCGTGCGCTTTTTGCGCTTTCGCCTTTACGGGCCGAGCAATCAAGCTGACTCAGACGACTGAGGTCAGCGTCTTGCAACTGACCGCAGTGGGTCGAAAACAGAGGGGCACGGTTGATTGCTTTCGACCCTTGGCTGCCCCTGGCGAATGGCAGCAATCGGCCAGAAGCAGTCGATGCTCTACAACAGGTGCGTTACAGTATTAACGCGCCCAGGCAGCAAGACTATTTGCCTGCTGATCTGCCTTGCTCTTGAAAAAATCCCTGAGGTGTTCAATGAAGAATGACACTTTCGCAGATAAATTCAGGCGCTCCAAGTAAACGGCATAGATGTCCGCCGGAGGCGTTTCATAGTCCCCTAGCACCTCTTCAAGCCTTCCGGATCGTAAATGATCAGCTAGGTTCCACTCCGCTCGCATAAGTATCCCATGCCCCTCCAAGGCCCAGTTCAAAGCGACCTCACCGTCATTGGTACTCAAGCCACCATGAACCTTTATGGACTCAATTTGTTTACCCCGACTCAATCGCCAAGTGCCAAATGCCACATCGTTTTGCCGCAACACTATGCAGTTATGCTTCATGAGATCACGTGGAGACTCCGGTCTGCCGAAGGTGTCGAGATAACCCGGTGTGGCACAGAGACGTCGGCGGTTGGTGGCAATCTTTCGAGCAATCAATCTGGAGTCCGGTAGCTCACCGAAACGAATGGCTACATCGATCGCGTCATCAGGAAGATGGATAGGACGGTCGCTTAGGTGCAGCTGGACCTCCACCTCAGGGTAACGCTTGGCAAAGGATGAAATTGCCGGCCCTACATGTGTACGCCCAAAGCCAAGAGGCGCATTCACCCGCAGCAAACCCTTCGGTTCGGCGCGGCTGCTTGAGACCTGCCTCTCCATCTCTTCAATCTCCTCAAGGATCCGTTTGGCATTAACCAGATAGGTCTCACCTTCCGCCGTGAGGCTGATGCTGCGTGTCGTCCGATTAAGCAAGCGTACCCCAAGGCGCTTTTCCAATTGCGCAAGACGCTTCGTCACTGCAGGTGGAGTGAGGTTCAGCTCGCGAGCGGTGGCCGCCAGACTGCCCGCCCCGACCAACTGACTAAAGAAAGCAAGCTCAGACACTTGGTTCATAATTAACCCTAGGTAAACAATGAGTTTAATTTCATTGTATTACACCATTTTGAAAAAACCATTACCTTAGGCCTGCGTGATTAACCACAAAAAATCTGGGCTATTAGCTGCCAGCCTGTGAGGAGGTTTTCCTCCCGCTACGTAGCCCAGTCGCCACATAAATCCGACTCACAACAATAATTCGGAGACGGCAATGGCCAAGCGATTGGTAGGTAAGTTGTACGTGCAGGTTCTGATCGGGGTCTCGATCGGCATCCTGTTAGGTGTGTTCTGGCCGCAGGTCGGCGTGGACATGAAGCCGCTGGGTGATGCGTTTATCAAGCTGATCAAGATGGTGTTCGCGCCCATCATCTTCGCGACGGTGGTGCTGGGCATCGCCAAAATGGAAAACATGAAAGAGTTGGGTCGGGTAGGTGTGCGCGCCCTGATCTACTTCGAGGTACTGTCAACTTTCGCTCTCGTTCTGGGCCTGATTGTTGTCAATTTGGTGCAACCGGGACAAGGGATGAACGTCGACCCAGCCACCCTAGACACCCAGGCAATTTCCACTTACACCTCAGCCGCAGCCACTGGCACGGGCGGTGTCACCGACTTCCTACTCCATCTGATTCCGGGCAGCGTAGTCGACGCCTTTGCCAAGAATGAGATCCTGCAGATCCTGCTTTTCTCTTCTTTGCTGGGCATTGCCCTGGCCAATCTCGGCGAACGCGGCAAGCCGGTCGTTGACGTACTGGAGGCCTTCTCCCACGGCATGTTCTACATCGTTGGCTTGGTCATGCGCGTCGCGCCGTTGGCAGCCTGTGGCGCAATGGCGTTTACCGTAGGCAAGTACGGCTTGGGCTCAATCGCGTCGCTGGGCAAATTGATGGCGACCATGTACCTGACTTGCTTCCTGTTCGTGGTGATCATCCTGGGCAGCATCGCGCGGATGTCGGGCTTCAGCTTGTGGAAGTTCCTCAAGTACCTGCGCGAAGAACTGTTCACCGTGCTCGGCACCAGCTCATCTGAGTCGGTGGTCCCTCAAATGATGAACAAGCTGGAAAAGGTCGGGGTGTCTAAGCCTGTCGTCGGCCTGGTTATCCCATCCGGCCTCACCTTCAATCCTGACGGCCAGTGCATCTATTACACCATGGCCGCGATCTTCATCGCCCAAGCCACCAACACTCCATTGTCCCTGATGGATCAACTGATCGTACTTGGCGTGCTGCTGCTCACCTCCAAGGGTTCGGCAGGGGTAACTGGCTCAGGCTTCATCACTCTCGCTGCGACCTTGGCAACCATGGACAACATACCGGTAGCCGGCATGGTGCTGCTGCTCGGCGTCGATCGTTTCATGTCCGAGGCTCGCGCTATCACCAACACCATCGGCAACGCGGTCGGAACGATGGCCATCGCGAAGTGGGTTGGTGCACTTGATAGCGACCGGATGAATCAGGTTCTGGATGGCAAGGCCTGCGCTGAACCAGAGAAAGAAGAGTTACAGGGGACGGCTCCAGTAACTGCCGTCAGCCCTGAAAAAAAACACCTTGTGATGCACTGAGGAAATAACCGTGGATACCATAGATAAAGAAGCAGCCGTCTCATCGCTGACCGACACCCTGGCCAAGTTCACTGCCTATATTGGCAAACGCCTGCCCAAGGACGTGAAGGATAAAACGGCCAAGCTGCGTGCAGCAGAAACCAATCCGCTGGCCATTGCAGTGTACGACTCGATGGCCGACAACCAGGAATACGCCGACAAGCTCAACCGCCCCAGCTGCCAAGACACCGGCGTGATCCAGTACTTCATCTCGGCTGGTGCGCGTTTCCCGCTGCTCGGTGAAATGGAAGGCATCCTCGAAAATGCTACCAAGGAGGCCACCATCCACGGGCCCCTGCGCCATAACGCGGTGGAAACCTTCATCGAGAAGAACACTGGCACCAACACCGGCTCGAAGATCCCGTGGCTGGACTGGGAAATCATCCCCGATGCCGACTACGCCATCGTCGACGTGTACATGGCCGGTGGCGGTTGCACGTTGCCAGGTTCGGCCAAGGTACTGATGCCAGGCCAAGGTTATGAAGGGGTGACTGAGTTTGTCTTCGATGTAATCACCTCCCGTGGTGTAAACGCCTGTCCACCTTTGCTGGTAGGTGTGGGTGTCTCCACCTCGGTGGAGACTGCAGCACGCCTGTCGAAGAAGGCCATTCTGCGCGAAGTGGACTCCAGCCACCCGAATGAAAGCGCGGCGATGATGGAAAAGCTGCTGGAAGAAGGCCTCAACGAAATCGGCATCGGCCCGCAGGGCCTGACCGGCAACAGCAGCGTGATGGGCGTGAATATCGAGTCTTCGGCGCGTCACCCCTCGACCATTGGCGTGGCAGTGTCCACCGGTTGCTGGGCACACCGCCGCGGCAAAATTCGCATCAACGCCGACCTGACCTATGACATCCTCTCCCACGAAGGGGTAGTACTGTGAAGAAGATCATCAATACCCCGATCAGCGACGAAGATCTGGCCAACCTCAACGTCGGCGATGTGGTTTACCTTACCGGCCAACTGGTAACCTGCCGTGACGTCGCCCACCGCCGCCTCATCGAGCTGGGCCGCGAGCTGCCTGTTGACCTTCGTGGCGGCGCTATTTTCCACGCTGGCCCAATCGTCAAGAAGAAAGAAGACGGCAGCTTCGAGATGGTGTCCATCGGCCCTACCACCAGCATGCGCATGGAAAAATTCGAGAAGCAGTTCATCGAGCAGACCGGTGTCAAGCTGATCGTAGGCAAGGGCGGTATGGGGCCAGAGACCACCACCGGGTGCCTGGAGAACAAAGCCGTACACGCAGTATTCCCCGGTGGCTGCGCAGTACTGGCCGCCACCCAGGTCGAGGAAATCGAGCGTGCTGAATGGCAGGATTTGGGCATGCCGGAGACTCTGTGGGTCAACCGAGTGCGTGAGTTCGGGCCTCTGATCATCTCCATCGACACCAAGGGCAACAACCTGTTCGAGCAGAACAAGGCCCGCTTCAACGAACGCAAAGGTGCGGTCATCGAGAAGATCAATAGCCAAGTCCGTTTCATCAAGTGACGAGCAGGGGCAGTTTAGCGAATACACCTAAACTGCCCATCTCTCAACCTTGTTAAGGCACTTATCTATAAGTCAGAACATCCAACACAAATCCTAGCACGGCCTCAATTTACGCCTCACTAGATAATTTTAAGAGATTGCCATGCGAAACCGTTCCCACCATGAATTACGTAATGACTTCCGCAGAATTCTTCAAGGTCAAGCATGTATTAGCACGGCTTCAGTGTTTGATCCCTTGTCGGCGCGCATAGCTGCGGACCTTGGTTTTGAAGTGGGAATATTAGGTGGGTCCGTGGCATCTCTGCAGGTATTAGGTGCCCCAGACGTCACCTTGATTACGCTGAGCGAATTTGCAGAACAGGCTGCACGTATCGGGAGAGTAGCCCGTTTACCGATTATTGCCGATGCTGACCACGGTTATGGTAATGCCCTGAACGTGATGCGTACAGTTACGGAGCTTGAGCGGTCTGGCGTTGCAGCGCTTACGATCGAAGATACATTACTGCCTGCGCGCTTCGGAGGGCGACCGGTCGAGCTCATAGGTATTGATGAAGCGATAGGTAAAGTACGCGCAGCTAAAGAATCAAGAGTGGATGGGTCGCTAGCGATAATCGCCCGCACACATGCAGGTGCCCAGCCTTTATCAGATGTCATTAAACGAACCCGGGCATTTGAAAGCTCCGGCGCCGATGCCATTTGCCTCGTGGGAGTAAAGGACTTTGAAAGTCTCGCAGCTATTGCAGACGGCCTAAGCACTCCGATCATGCTCATAACCTATGGTAACAGCGAGTTGCGAGATGCACCTGGCCTAGCAGACCTTGGCACTCGCATCGTAGTGGACGGACACACGGCCTACTTTGTAGCTGTTCAGGCAACGTTTGAAAGCCTGCGGGCACAGCGTAACCAAAACAGCATTGGTAGTAGTTGCGCTGCTACGCTCGTGAAAAAGTACTGTTTGCAGGAAGATTACAGTGATCAAGCCGCGATACTTATGCAGTTTCCCCGTGTGTAAGCAGACCAGGAGCCCTTTTTTGGATGTCTACCTAGTGTGAACAGCCTTAATATTGGCCAACCGACAGGGAGGCAAATAGCGAGAAAAAACCTTAATTCAGTAAATCACGCACGCTCATACTTCCTTCTGCTGGGCGATGGAAGTTACTGTAGCGTCTGACCAGACTGCGTTACGGCGTTACCAACCGCCTATTTGATAGCTCGTAACGTTGCTGAAAGTGGTATGCGGACGGTTGCGAATGGCCGCTATGGGTCGATAGCGGCCGTATTTTACAGCCCTCTAGAACGGGCTCGCTCCGCGACAGCAATCACACCGATACCTCGCATCGCGAGGCAAGCCCGCTCCTACTGACTGGTAGTTGGCTTGTTCCAGGGGCAGGCACGCGTAGCAAGCACCGCTCCGCTACCTGACACACATTCAGCTGGCTCTTGAATACTACCCCCGACCCCGCTACCCTCCCCCTGTCGTTGTAAATCCAGCGACCGGGTTTGGTCACCTGCGAGAAATCAAGGCGCACAAGCGCCCCATCCGATTCAGCTGGCGCTTTTTTTGTGTCTGCTGTTTCGTGTTATGGCGGCTGTGCGTGGGGCGCACTCGTGCGCGCCGGGTTCCTTGATTCCCGGTTGACCAACCTGCGTACAGTCGCCACCCATCGTTTGGTCACGGTTCGTGGCGGCTCCATCAATCAAGGAGCTCCACAATGACAAAACCCGTTCCTGACCCTCCCCTCACCACGCAAACCGCCACCACCTTCGGCTCCTGCAACGGCAGCCACGAACCTCTGTTCGCTGTACGTGCCGGTGTCTCGTCCGAAGATGCCCTGATCCACGCCTCCATCCTCATCAAGAGCGCCTACCAGACCAACGCCCAGGCCTGTGAACTGGCCGACCCCGAGGTCCGTAACCTGCTCTGGGGTTCGCAGCACACGCTGGAAATGAGCCTGGCGCTGATCGAGGCGTTGCTGGATGAAGTAGAAGCACGGGCGGCGACGTCAACGGTTCTGCAGCGCTCGGTTGAAGCCATTCAAGCTGCAGTGAAGTAGTGACTGCGGGTTGACCAGGGGCCGCCGATGCGGCCCTTCGCACGCTGCGCATTGGCGCAGCAAGGTGGCGAACGCGAGCGAGTTCAGCCCGGCGCAGCAGTTTTGGCACGGCGGTGATTTGAACCACGACCGCTGCGCGGCCGATCGCAGGCTGGTGCCAGCGGCTACACCGGCTCGGCTCGCCATCCGTAACCAGCTTTGCAGGCGATCAGTGCAATGCTGTTGATTGCTCCCTGCGACAGGCAGACAACGACCAGTAGCGGAGCGCGGGGCAGCTATGGTGTGATGACTGCTTGTTCCGCCATTGGCAGGTGGATCTTTGTCCAGCCTGCAACGATCACGCGCTGGAATCTCTGATTACCACAGGATGCGCTATTCATGGAAATACCCTTCTCCACAATCAGTGAGCGCTTGAACAATCGCCGATTCGCGGTAGCGGACAACGCCAGCGGATTGTCCGGCGCAGGCACCGTGTTTCATTATCAGGTCGAGGGCGATGCCATTTCCGGTACCTACCAGGGCGGCCGGATCCGCAGGGGCACTCAAATCGGCCGCGTGACAGGCGCCGACTCCATTGAACTGCTGTTTCAATGCCTGACAACGGAGGGAGAGATGCTTGCCGGCTGGTCGCGTGGCACGGTGGCTGTCGATCACCAGGGCCGGACCACACTGCGCTTTGTCTGGGGCTGGTTGTCGGGTGCGACCGGCGGTGGGGAGTCGAGCTACACCGAACTTGCCCAGGCCTGCGCATGAACATGATCATCCGCACTGAACAGGCCGAGGACATCGACACCATCAGCCGCCTGACCGAAGCCGCATTCCGCACTCAGGTGCATTCAAGCCACACCGAACACTTTATCGTCGATGCACTGCGACGCGCCGGCCAGCTCAGCGTGTCGCTGGTGGCCGTGGACAATGACGCGATCATCGGCCACGTTGCCCTTTCCCCCGTCGCGCTCAGCACTGGAGAAACCGGGTGGCACGGCCTTGGGCCTATCAGCGTATGGCCGGATCACCAGGGGCAAGGCATCGGTTCGGCGTTGATGAAGGCTGCGCTGGTGCAGCTACAGCAACTCGGCGGTGCCGGCTGCGTGGTATTGGGCGACCCTGGCTATTACGGTCGCTTCGGCTTTCATGCCCACCCTGGCCTCGAACTGGCGGGGGTTCCACCCGAGTACTTCCAGGCGCTGTCGTTTGGCAGCGATGTGCCGACAGCGGCGGTGAAGTACCACGAGGCCTTTGAAGCCACCGAGTGAACGAGTAGCGCCGGGTGCTGCTTCAGTCGTGATGCTTGTGTTTATGCTTGTGCTTGGAATGGCCGTTGTGGTGATCGTTGTTGTGGTGGTGATCGTTGTCATCGGCCAGGTTGTTACCCACCGCACTGCCCGCCGCACCGCCCAGGCCAGCACCGATGGCGCCGCCGGTCGAACCGCCTACGCTGTTACCAATCACCTGCCCGCCCGCGGCACCGAGGCCGCCACCCAGGGCTGTTTCGGTTTTCTTGCCGTCCTTGGCCGTCATGGCGCCTCCGGCAGCACCGCCCAACCCGGCTCCGATGGCGGCACCGGTACTGCCGCCGACCGCCTGCCCCACCACACTACCCAACGCCCCGCCGACACCGCCGCCTATAGCGGTGGTGGTGCCTTCCGACGCGATGGAATAAGGCGATGCCAGCAGGATGACTGCAAACAAGGGGAATGTTCTACGCATCGTACTTACCTCCAGATTCATCGAAGGATTAAGTCTGTTGGATGCAAAACAACCGGGTCAATGCAGATCCGGCTGTTCATGAATGCAGGTCAATGGATGGGTGACTAACTCGACCATCCATCGCTCCATTTGACGAAATGCCGTGCAGCAACGCTAGAAAAGCTCGATCGGCACACTGACGATCAGGCGATTTTCAGTGAAATCATTCACGCCAAAATCACGACCCACTTCTGCGTTGATCCAGCGAACGCTAAGCCCCTGGAACTGGCGAAGCTGAAAGGTATAGGTCAGCCCCAGGTCACGCTCCCACTCGCGTCCGTTCGATGTCTCGGCAGTGTGGATGTGGTCGCCGTGCGCATAGCGCATCAACATCGTCAATCCCGGTATGCCAAGGGCGGCAAAGTTGTAGTCGTAGCGCAGTTGCCACGACCGCTCCTGAGCGGAGACGAAGGTATTGGCGAACAGGTCGTTTGCCATCGTGCTGCCCAGCGAGCGGTCGATCGTGACCCAACCATCCTCCCCGTACATGCGCTGCAGGCCCAGGTAGAACCGATGGCCGCCATGCGCGGCCGAGAGCAGCAAAGACGCCGCCTGGTTATCCAACGTTCCCGCGACCGAGCGCCCCGTGTCGCGGGTATCGAATGCCCCCAGCACACCGCCGACGGTCCAGCCGCCCACGGGTTGGTAATGGGTGATGCTGTAGTAGTCCTGGTGATAGACGTTCTGCAGCTCTGCCGTCCAAAGACCCAGTGCTGAATCCTTGCCCAGGCTGTACTCGCCGCCGGCATAGGTGAAACGGTCGGAGGTTGCGGTTGCAACGGTGCGGCCACCCATTGACGGGTAGAGATCTTCGCTATCGGCAGCACTGCGCGGGCTGAAGGAATGAATCCGACCGGCATGCAGCGTGAGGTGCTCGAACTCTCTCGAGGTGAACATGGCGCCTTGAAAGGTCTGGGGCAGCAACCGACCGTCGTTGAAGCGCAAAACGGGGATGTCTGGCAACAGCTCACCCAGGCGCAGTTCGCTGCGAGACAGGCGAAGCTTGGCAGTCAGGCCCAGTCGGCCATAACTGCCGGGTGCGCGGCCATCGTCGTGGTCATAGGGCAGCAGTTCGGTGCCGGTACGGTCCGGGCTGCTGTCGAGCTTGACGCCCACCAGGCCCAGAACATCCAGGCCTGCTCCGACAACCCCTGGGGTGTAACCCGAAGTGGCTTTGAAGATGAACCCCTGGGCCCATTCCTGACGCTGGCTTTGCGGAGCATCCGCGTCACTGTAGTCACGGTCGAAGTAATAGTTGCGCAACGTCAGCGTTGCCTTGCTGTCGTCGATGACACCTGCTTGAGCAATAACCGGCCCGGCAGACGCGCACAGCAGTGCCGCCCAGGCAGTGGGAGTTTTCAAGACGGACATAGCGAATTCCTTTGTTGTACTTTTTGTGGAATGCGATGGTTTGTTGCTTATTGCACCAGCAAGAGCGCCCCGGAGACGAAGGCGAAGACCAGCACGAAACGGCGCAGGCGCGTCTCGTTCACCAGGTCTCGGGCCCAGTAACTGGCGGCCACACCCAGAGCGAGCGGAACGCACAGGGCCAGCACCGGTGAGACCTGCTCGGCGTGCAAATGCCCACCCAAGGCCAGGACCACCAGCGAGATCACTTCACCCACCAGAAAGCACAAGGCGACAGACCCTCTCAATGTGGCGACGGGCGAGTGCTGATACACCAGGGCCAGCGGCGGGCCGCCCACCCCGGTAGCGGTTTCGGTGATGCCGGTGATCACCCCGGTCGAGATCAGCGCCCGGCGTCCGGGCACGAAAGACGGTGCCATCCAGGTAGCCAGGCACGCCGCTATGGTTGACAACCCGATCAACAGATTGAGTTGCGAGAGCGGCAACCAGAGCAGTATCCAGACGCCGCCAAACGTGCCGGCAAAGCGTCCCAGGGTAATCCACGAACTGCCCCTGAAATCGATAGCACCACGCTCGCGCCAGGCCACCACGGCATTGAGTGGCAACATCAGTATCAACAGGCTGATGGGCAAGGACTCAGGCGCCAGCAATCCCATTACCGGCGCCACGATCAATGCGAAACCCATTCCCGTTGTGCCCTGGATGAGCGCACCGCACGCGACGGCGACAGCAATGATGTACAGGGGGTCGAAGGGTAGATTCATCGTTCACTCGTTCCTGGTCGATTAAGCCACAGTCGGCAAGGGGTGCACTTTATGGATCGGGGCCTGGTCGACGACGCTCCTGGCCAGCGCATCCACTTGACGCATCAAAGAGCGTGCATCCCAGTCCGTGGGCCAGCCTTGCCACAAGCACACCTTGCCCTGGACTACCACGGCCTGGATCTGGTCCCGATTGGCCAGCCGCACCAAGTCCCAGGTCAGGTTCCAGGATGGCAGCAACTCCGGCACTGCCAGGTCCACCAGCAAGAAATCCGCAGCCTTGCCCGGCGCAATCCTGCCGGTCACCTCGCCTAGCCCGAGCACACCGGCAGCGTGCTGGGTACCCATGTCGAGCCACAGCTGGCCACCACCACACACCGAGTCGCCTACCGGCAAGCCGTGGGCAAAGCGCTGAGCGGCCTCGGCGTAATCGAGCAGGCGAAAGCCGTCGCCGCGAGTGCCGTCGGTTCCGAGGCCGAGGGGAATGCCCAGACAATGCATCAAGTGCGCCTGGGCCACGGCATTGCCCTTCCAGGCACTCGCTACCGGGTTGTAACTCACGGCAGCGCCGCTATCGCGCAACAGGCAGATTTCGTTCGAGGTCAGCAGCGTGGCGTGGGCAAGCAGTGCTCCGGGGCCAAGCGCGCCAGCCCGGTGCAGATGTTCCAGCGGTCGAACCCCATAACGCTCCAGCGAGCGCTCGACCGCCACCAGATGCTCGTTGACGTGACTCTGGAACACTCTTCCCGCCTCATGGCACAAGTGGTACACAGCGCCCAGGGTGTTGTCGGTGGCAATCTCCGGGATCGGGATCGCCAGGGAGGGCGTGATCAACGCATCGTTGTCCCATTGCGACAAGTGCTGTTCGCCCATGGCGAGGACCTGGCGCGCATCAAGCACGCGCGCCCCTTCAAGGTCGTTGCAGGTTTTGGCCAGCACACAGCGTATGCCAACCTCATGGACCGCTTGGGCAATCGCTTCGACACCTTCCTTTGAACGCGTTCCGGCATCGCACACCGTGGTGAACCCACCGCGCAGCGACTCGAATGCCGCCAGCTTGCTGGTTAGATACAGCAGCTCGGTATCGAGCGAGCCTTCCAAAGGAATCCACACGCGGCGAAAAATCTCCGACGGTTCGCCAAACACCAGGCCTTTGCCAAAACTCTGACTGAGGTGGTGGTGGGTGTCGATGAAACCGGGCATCAACAGCTGGTTTTCAAGGCGGAGCACCGCATGGCCTGGGTAGCGAGTTTGTAATAGCTGCAAAGGGCCGACATCGACGAAGTGGCCGTCATGCACCAGCACAGCGTGGTCGCGACGAGGCCCTTCGGGCAGCATCAACCACTCGGGTGCCAGCAGCTGATTCGGCGCGACAAGGTGTTCAGGCGAAATCGCCAGGTGATCGGAAACAGTGCAATTCATATAGAAGCCTTAATGTGCGAGTCAGGAGTTGATCAGCGTGGGCTTGGCGTCAACCGGGGTGGGCTGGCGACCAACGCAATGGAACACGAAGTTCATGACCGCCGCCGTGAGGGCGCCCATGGCCACGCCATTGCCGAGCAGGCCGGCAACACCGCTGGGGAACTGGCTGTAGACGCCGGGAACGAGAATCGGCAGCAACCCGACTGCCAAGGCAATCGACACCACGTACATGTTGCCGTGGTTGCGCAAATTCACCTTTCGCAGCATGTCGATGCCCATGGTGCCGACAATGGCGAACACAATCAGGCTGGTACCGCCAACCACCGCTTCCGGTACGCCCTCGATCAGGCGGGACAACGGCGCAAGCAATGCAAACAGCAGTAGCAGCACACCGGAAACGGCCGTGACATAACGTGAGCGAACGTGTGTGGCGCGGATAACGCCGATGTTTTCCCCGCTGGTGATAATCAGCGAAGTGCCCATGAACCCACCGAGAATCGACGTCAGCGCGTCCCCTCGGATGGTGCGTACCACATCCCGGTTGACATCCAGGGGTTTGTCGACTGCCTCGCTGATGGCCACGGTCTGGCCGGTAGCCTCCACCATGGAGACCAGGCAGAACAACATCAGGGGAATCGAGGCGAACACATCGAAGTGCGGCACGCCGAAGGGCATGAAAGTAGGCAGGCTCAACAACGGGTACACACTGAAGCCGGTGCTATCGAATGCGCCAATGGCCACCGCCAGCAAGCTGCCGCCCACCAACCCAAGCAAGATCGACAACTGGCCCAGCGTACCGCGCAACAGGCGTGCGCACAGCACCGTGATGGCAATGGTGAAAAATGCCAGTAGCAATTGCTGGGGCGCGGCGAAATGGGCGCTACCGGGCTGGCCGACAATCAACTGGCCGGACAGCTTGACCAGGTTGACTGCCACCAGCAACAGCATGGTGCCCACCACCACCGAGGGAAAAAACCGCAACAGCCGCCGAAAGACCGGTAGCACCAGAAAGTAGAACACGCCCGTCAGTATCACCGCCCCCGAGGCAGTGGCCACGCCATTTTGCTGGGCGATCAAGATGAACAGCATGATCGGGGCGCCCCCTGGCAGCATGATGAAGGGCAAGCGTGCCCCGCAGCCGCGCAGACCCAACGACTGCAAGAGCGTGCCCAGGCCACAGACCAGGAAGGTGGCGCTGAGCAACTGCAGCGTCAGCTCGCTGGAAAAGCCCAGCGCCGTGGCCATCAGAAACACCGATGCAATGGGTGATGCAGCCATCACCAGTACATGCTGGGCACCAAAAATCAGTAGCTGGCGCCACGGCAAGCGCTCGTCCACGGGTGAAACAGGGTTGTTTGCGTTATCCGGCATATCCCACCTCGACCTGGGCCAGCCACGTGGCCCATTGAAATTATTGTTATTTGGATCTGGATGTAGCCTTGGTGGGAATGTGCAGACATTTCCTCACCCAAATCGATTTTTTATTAAGCCCAAATCGATTTGGGCAGAATGTATTCCTGTTCCTGCAACCTGTCAACGTGGTCGATCTGCCCCCTGAGTGCGAGTAGCTGGTAGCCTCCAGGCAGCGTATAACTCCGCTCATCGCTTAAAGAGCCAACCTATCTATGCCCAACAGCCCCTCTCGCCGCCTCACCATTGCCGATGTCGCCAATGCTGCCGGGGTGTCGCGCACCACTGTTTCCCATGCGCTGAACGACCGCGGACAAGTCGACCCTGCGACACGAGCATTGGTGAAGGAAGTCGCTGAGCGCCTTGGCTACAGCCCCAACCTGCGCGCCCAACGACTGCGCACAGGGCGCGCCAACGCCATTGCCCTGCTCTCCTCCATGCCCTTTGCGGTCGCAGGTGGATCGTCCCGCCTGGGTTTTATGATGGAAATCGCCGCCACGGCGACAGAGGCGGCGTTGCGCCGGGGCGTAGCCCTGGTGCTGGTTCCGCCCATGGATGAAGCACAGACCCTGCTCGACACCCTCGATATCGACGGTGCCGTGATCATCGAGCCAATCGCCAATGACCCGCATGTAGCACGCTTGCGCAAACGCGGTGTGAAGCTGGTGTCCATCGGTCGCCAACCTGAAGCGCAAGCCGCCTTGCCGTATATCGACATGCACGGTGAAATCGCTGGCAGGCTGCTGCTGGAGCACTTGCGCGAGCAAGGCGCCAAGCGCGTGGGCCTGCTGATCGGGGTTCAATCTCGCCACTCGTACCTGGACATGGAGGCTGCCTACCGGGCCTATTGCGAGGCCAACCAGCTGGCCCCGGCGATCGTTCGGGCGGACGAAGGGGGCGGTGAAATGGCTGGCGCTGCAGCGTGCCTGCAACTGCTGGACGAGCATCCCGACATGGACGGCCTGTGTGTTCCGGTCGATGCCTTTGCAACAGGCGCGGTGAGGGCATTGCAGGAGCGGGGACTCAAGGTTCCCGAGGATATGAAAGTGGTGACGCGCTATGACGGATTGCGCGCCCGGGAATGCGCCCCACCGTTGACGGCATTGAACATGCACCTTGAAGAAGTGGCGGCACTGGCCATCGAGTTGCTTTTTGAACAGATCAACGATACTGGACAACGCCAACGCATCGATGCGCCCCTGGCGACCCTGGTCGCACGCGAATCCAGTTTGAAAACATAGCCGCCAGCCAGCGTGTCATGACCGCTGCGCGCTCGATCGCAGGCTGG
>NZ_KE384458.1:0-4853 GCF_000425805.1 Pseudomonas vranovensis DSM 16006 | reverse complement strand
CGCAGGCTGGCGCCAGCGGCTACAGCGGTTTGCCGTAGCCGCTGCCGAGGTACGAGGCTGCGATCGGCTGCGCAGCAGTCGTAGTTGCAACGACGCAACCACGGAGCCCCCCCTAATACCCGGTCATCTCCAGGTAACCACTGCCCCCCTCGCTTCCCTTCAATCGCACCGGCCCCTCCCAGTATGCAAAGCGGGTGTGCATCCAGGCCCTGGGCTCCAACGCCTCGACCTCTACATCCACACCCCGCCCGGGCACCCTTACCCGCCAGCGCGTTGGCACCTGCTTGCCGTTTTCCTGCAGCGTCCAGGTCAGCGCCTCAAGCTGGACCTGCTCGCCTTGCAGTGCCTGCGCCTGCCCCTCGGTAGTGATCCACGTGCCTGCGCGGTAAGGCTGGCCCTGTTGTTCACGCACCTGGAACAGCATCAGCTTGGCACCGCTGTCCAGGTGCAGGGAAAACCAGTCCCACCCGGATTGCCCGGCCGCCAGGGGTTGACTGCTCCACTCGCGGTCCAGCCAGGCACGGCCGGTAACCGCGACATGCCGACCTTCACGCTCCACCTCGCCAGTGACCCGGAAAAACGGCTGGCTGTAGTAGTACGAGGCTTGCCCTTTGCCGGACTTTTCGCTGTAGCCCTTGACGCCATGCAGCACCAGCGGGCCCCTACTGACCAGGTCCAGGCGGTAGGCAAAACCCTGACCGCGTGCATGCATTTGCAACTGCCCGAGGTCATCGGCGCCCTGCAACGACCAATCGTTGATCCACGCCCGAAATGGCCGAACCTCCACACCTGCCTGGCCAATGCCACCCCGGGCAAGGGTTTCAGCGGACTGATGCCCTCCCGGCCCGGTCAGTGCCGCATGCCCCATCCACAGGTTCGGGCTGGTCCAGCCGGCAGCCTCCGGCCCGGGGCGCAGGGCCGAGCGAAACAAGGTCCACTGCGCCCCCCACGCCTGCCCTTGCGCATCCTCGAGGTTGGCGGTGATGTACCACCACTCGATGCGAAAACCGTCGTGGGCACCGTGGTCACGGGGAAAGACCAGTGCATGGTCACGGATCACCTGTTTGAATGCACCGGCGTCCTGCCCCAGCCCGGCATAGCCCTTGGGCGCGGGCGCAGGCTGGTCACACCCGCACAGCAGCAGGAACATCACCGCCCACGCTTCACGCTTCATCGGCAAATTGCCTCAATAACGCGCCCGGCTGGCATCGCATCAGCTGCCACAACGGCCAGGCGCTGGCCAACAGGCTGGTGAGCACGCCGAGCAACCCCAGCTGTAACAACTGGCCGGGAAACACGTACAGCGGCAAACGCCAGCCAAACGCCTGAACATTCACCACGGCCACCAGGCACCAGGCCAGCAGCAACCCCAAGGGGATCGCCAGCAGCACGGTGAGGGTGCTGAGCATCAAGGTCTGGCCCAGGGTCAACCACACCAGTTGCGTGCGCTGCACGCCCAGCGCCCAGAGCGGCGCCAGTTGGCCCAGGCGACTTTGGCCCAGGGTCAGCAGGCTGATGAACAAGGCGACGCCGGCAACCCCGAGCGTGAGGCTGTTGAGCGCGGCAGTGGCGGCAAAGGTGCGGTTGAAGACGCCTGTCGACCAGCGCTTCAAGCGCGACTGCTCGACCACGCGGCTGTCGCCCAGGGCAAAGCGCTGCTGCAACGCCGCTTTGAGCGCCGAGAGGTGCTCGGGCGCGAGGTCCAGGCTCAGGCCGCTCAAGTTTGCGCGCGGCCAGTGTCGGCGCAGCCAATCGGCATTGACCAGCACATGCCCCTTGGGGTTGCCATAGTCGGCGTATACCCCGACCACAGTCATGGCCGGTGCAGAACCTGCAGGCAGTTCAAGAGCGTCGCCCACCGTCACACCCAGTCGCCGGGCCAACTGTTCGCTGAGCATCAGCGCCCGACCGCTGGCCAGTTGCGCCCAGGCGCCCGGGCTTTGTTCCAGCAACGGCCAGCGCGTGCGATAGCCGGGGTGGGCGATGATGCCCTGGACCTGCACCGGCCACTGCTGCAAGCGCAGCTCGACCCGCCAGCTTGGCAGCACAGCGCTGACCTGCGGTTGCTGTTCGAGCCAGTCACGTACGTCGAGGGCCTGGGCGGTATCCCTGGGTGTGATGTAGAGGTCGGCGGACAGTCGTTGGTCAAGCCAGCCGATGAAGGTCTTGCGAAAGCCTTCGGTCATGCTACCCACGCCCACACTGGCGGCCAGCGCGAGCAGCAAGGCCATCAGCGCCAGGTTCAGCGCCGGCAGTTGCTGGCGGCTGTCGGCGATGAACCACTGGCTCAAAGGCCGCTGGCAAATACGCGCCAGCCAGGCCAGCGCAGCGTCGAGCACGGCAGGCAACAACAGCGCCGACGCCAGCAACAGTGCTGCCAGCAGGACAAAGGCGCTGGCCAGGCTATTGCCCAGTTGCCAACAACCAAGCACCACCAGCAGCAAAAGCCCCGACGCCAACGCCTGGCGCTTCAGCCAGGGGCCTTGTGCCAGGCGCCATGCCTGGGGTTGCGCCAGGGCCAGCAGCGGCAAACGGGCGGCGCGCAGCACGCTGCCGATGCCGGCCAGCAGCGCCCCCAGCACACTCACGAGCACCCCCGCCAACCACCACCAGGCCGGCAAACTCAACTGCCCCGCGACCTGGGCGCCATACAAACCTCGCAGGCTGGCTGCAACGTCGGGCAGCAACATCGCGGCCAGCGCATAGCCGCTGGCCGCGCCGATCAGACCGCCCAACACGGCGAATACCCCCAATTCCAGCGCCAGCCCGGCCAGCACGATGGGCAAACTGACGCCACAGGCGCGAAGCGTGCGGATCAGCCCGCGCCGCTGCTCTAGGGCCAGGCCAATGGCGGCATGGGCGATAAACAACCCGACGACGAAGGCCAACAGGCCCAGGGCGGTGAGGTTGAGGTGAAAGCTGTCGGTCAGCCGCTGCAGGCCGCCGTCGTCGCCGGGGGGTTGCAGCTCAAGGCGCGCGGCAAGGGACGCGGGCAATGGCCCTGGCGGCCCCGCCAGCAGCAACCGCGACAACTGCCCGGGCGCCTGCAACAACACCTGGGCATGGCCGATATCCACCACGATCACGCCCGGCGCCAAGTCTGGCATGAGGACAAAGGGCGGCAACGTCAGCCCTTCACTGCTGACCGCGTGATCGGTGGCGCTCATGCCCAGTTGCTGCAGGGTGTCCGGACCGATCCAGGCCTGCCCCGGTGTACCGACGAACGCCTGCAGGTCGAAGTCCTCCGGGTGCGCGCCGGCAACAGCCGTTGCCGGTGGCAGGCTCAGTGGCTCGATACCCAGCACGCGAACACTGCGTGGCTGCTCGCCGGCGAAGCGCAAGCGGCCCTCCAGTACCGGCGAAGCCTGCCAGCCCAGCTGGCGCAGCTGCAGGTAGAGCGATTGGTCGAACCGCTCACCGTCACGCGGCACCAGTTGCGCGTGCAGCGGCCCCGCCATCACTGCACTGGCGCGGGCATAGTCATTGCGTGCCTGGCTGTTCAGCGCCTGGACGCCAGTCCACAGTGCCGTGGCCAGCCACAGCCCGGTCAGGATGCTGAAACACTGCAGGCGATGGCGCCGCCAGTGGCTCAGCAACGCCTGCAGGGCAATCAGCAAGGTGCTCACCGGCGTGGCTCGGGTTGCACGCGACCGGCCTGCAGGACACAGCGCTGCTGCAGGTGCGCCGCCAGGCGGTGACTGTGGGTCACCATCAACAGGCTGCTGCCCACCTCGCCGACCAGTTGCAACATCAGGCTCAACACCGCATCGCTGCTGGCCTCATCAAGGCTGCCGGTGGGCTCGTCGGCCAATAAAAGCGCGGGGCGCCCGGCCAATGCGCGACCGATCGCAACCCGCTGTTGCTGGCCGCCTGACAGTTGCTCCGGATAACGCTGCAGCACGTCCAAGAGGCCCAGGCGCCCCGCGAGGTACGCCACCCACGGCGGATCATGCCGGCCGGCCAGGCGTGCCTGAAACGCAAGGTTGGCGCCCACATCCAGGCTGCTGATCAAGTTGTACTGCTGGAACACCAGCCCTATGCCCTCCCGGCGCCAGCGCGCGAGCGCCGGTTCCGAGCGATTGTCGAGGGGTTGATCGTCGATCAGGATGCGCCCGCTATCAGCCCGATCAAGGCCCGCCACCAGGTGCAGCAACGTGCTTTTGCCACTGCCCGACTCGCCCATCAGCGCCAGGCTGCTACCGCGTGCCAGGTACAGGTCGACGCCCTGCAATACTGGCAGCAGGCCCTGGGCGGTGGTGTATGACTTGCGCAATTGTTCGATGACCAGCATCTACGGCGACCCTTACCCGGTGTGCTTCACAGCGTAGTTGCCAAGCCAGCCAAACGCAGTGAAAGTACGCGCCCCGCTTACCTTACACACCCCAGGGAAGGTTTTTTGAATGCGTGAACGTAAATCGGCGCGATTGCTGGTCATCAACCCCGATCAGCAGGTGCTGCTGTTCAAGTTCGTCCACAAGGACGATGCACTGGCTGGTAGCGAACACTGGGCGACGCCGGGCGGTGGGCTTGAGGAAGGCGAAACCTTCCAGGCGGCGGCGATACGTGAACTGCGCGAGGAGACGGGCATCCAGATCAGCTCGGTTGCCGAGCCGGTTGCTGAACGCCGGTTTGAAATGCTGCTGCCCAGTGGCGAGTGGGTGTTCTCGGTCGAGCAGTACTTTGTCGTGCAGGTAGCAGACCCGACACTGTCCCGCGCCGACTGGACCGCGCATGAGCTGAAAGTGATGGCCGAGCACCACTGGTGGTCGGTGGAGGAGCTGCGGTGTACTGAACAGACGGTGTGGCCTGAAGCGCTGCTGGAGATGCTGCGGCCTGTTTACGGTGATGCACGG
>NZ_KE384457.1:193483-227488 GCF_000425805.1 Pseudomonas vranovensis DSM 16006 | reverse complement strand
CGTGACGAATGGGAGTTCATCCGCCGCTTCATGGACGAAGGCCCCCAAGGCCTGCCGCGGCCCCGCATCACCTCGCATTTCCCCTGGCCCTGGCAGGCCTTCACCCCACAGTTCGAAGGGCTCACCCACTATTTTCGTCGTGCCTCCCGAACAACCAAGGTAGGGCTGCTGCTGATCTGCCCTGCCTTCCTGATCATCGGTCTCGGCCATTGGCTAAGCCTGCTGCTGTGCTGGAAACCGCGCTGGCCGAAACTGATCCGCCAGGCCGGGCTGCCTGGCAAACCCATCCCACCGCTGGCCACTCTTGCCGATCGCCCCCCACATATCCAGGAACGCTTGCGGGCCAACGCGCACCTGTGGACAGTGCGGCCGGGCAAGCGCCCCGAGAGAAAAACAGGCGCTACTTTCCGCCGGCGACAACCGAAGCCCAACAACTCTGAACAGTCTTAGCCACCTTGAGCGGGTTTGCCCCGCGATGGACTGCAGTCCGGCCCCCTATGTCCGCTCCTATACTCAGATAGGTATACCCAAACGCCAGACTGTCCACAGAGGCTGCGATGTGAATCCGCCTTCCCCGCTCACCTTCCTTTTGCTCACCCTGCTGCTGGTGTTGGGTGGCTGCGCCTCCAGGCAAAAACCTGCCGAACCGCCCCCCGTGCAACTGAACCCCGCCACCTGGGAGCAGATTGACCGGGAGATTATCCAGGCCTCCCTGGCCGCCACCAGTTCGGTCAATGACTACACCCGACGCTCGATGCGGGTATGGAAAGACCGGGTACAGCAATACACCGAGAGCGATTTCATTCCCTGGTTCACCGGCTACTGGACCCAGCAATGGCTGACCATGAAGGTGGCCTGGTACAAGATGAACAGTGGTGACGGTAAAGATCCTCCGGAAAAGCGCCTGGCCCTGTACCTGCAGGAGCAGTATCACCAACGCGTGCTCGACCAGGTGGCCAAGGAGATCGACCCCGAGGCGATCCGTGACCGCGCCATGGAACTCTATATCCAGTTGCTCGGCCAGCAGCTGCAACAACTCGCCCAACGCTACCGGGCGCCACCCGAGCAGTTCAACCTGCGCCTGACGCGCATTCAGGCCATCACACTCGCCCCGCCCGCCACCCACAACGCCTCGCTGTACCAGTTGCTGTTCAGCAAATCACTGGCCGAGCAACCGGCTTATGCGGCATTGGTCACGCGCATGCACAGCGCCGTACGCGCCGGTACCCAGCGCTCGGATATCGGTTTGTCATCGGTGGCGCAGCAGGCCAGTGAGAAAATCGGTGCAACCCTGGCGCCGCGTGGTATTGCCAGTGCCGTGGCCAGCGCGGTGGGCCGCACCGCCGGTGCGCTGATTTCGGTGGTCGCCACGGGTTATGGGGTGTTCTCCCATAGCCAGGAGCAGCCGGCGATGATCGAGCAGTTGCGGGTAATCCTCAATGTGGCGCTCAACGAGGAGTGGCGAGAGCTGATGGAAAACCGCAAGACCGGGGCCATGGCCGGGGTGTACTACCTGTCGGGCGAGATCGAGGACGACTTGCTCGGCGCCACCCGCCTGCAAAAAGAACCGGACTCCGGCTCGCTGCGGATCGTCATCCCTGCCCAGTGATTCACGCCGCCGCAGCCTGCACTTGTGCCGAGGTCGGCAGGCCGAAGATCCGGTCGAATGCCCAGTTGTAGAGGAAGGTGTAGCAAGGGATCAGGATGATGAAGGCCAGGTCCACCAGGAAGGCTTCGACCAGGCTCATGTCCAGCCACCAGGCGATCAGCGGGATCAGGTAGATCACCAACGTCAGCTGGAAGCCAATGGCATGGGCAATCCGGCGGACGACGCTGCGTCCGCGCTTCACCTGCCGACTTTCCCAGTACTCGAACAGGGTGTTGTAGATAAAGTTCCAGGCCATGGCGATCGTGGTGATCATCACCGCCAGTGGGCCGGTATTGTTGGGAGCGGTGTCCGATAGATAGGCCAGCCCCAACGTCGACATGCACAGGCCGATCATTTCGTAGGCGGTCACGTAGACCAGTTTGCGTTTGACACCTTGCACTGTATTACCTCGAATCCGTTGTAAAGCGCTGCCGGAGCAGGCAGCAGAGGCGCGCTAGAGTGCGTCAATCTTCTTGACAGCAAAAGTAAACAGCTATCAGATTTACTGACAGGAGATTGGCCTTTGAATTTTTCCAGCGATAACATCGAACTGTTTCTCGCGGTGCTCGACTGCGGCTCGTTCTCGGCCGCTGCCCGCGCCTTGGGTCGGGTGCCATCAGCGGTGAGCATGGCCATCGGCAACCTTGAAGCCGAGCTGGGCTTTGCCCTGTTCCAGCGCACCCACCGTGAAACCCGTCCCACCGCACTCGCCCAGGCGCTTGAACCCCACGCCAGGATGATTGCCGCGCAGTTGAGTCAACTGCAGGTGCATGCGCTGGAGCTTTCCCAAGGCTTGGAAAGTACCCTGGCCATCAGCGTGGTGCCGGATATCGACCACGCTCCCCTGCTGAACGCGATCAAGACCATCAGCGAGCGTTATCCGCTACTGGAAATCGAGGTACTCAGCGCTCCCCAGGAGGAAGCCTTGCAGCTGCTGCACTCAGGTCGCGTGAGCCTGTGCCTGGCGTTCGCCAGATTGTCGGTCGACCCGCAGCAGCGTTTTCAGAACATCGGCATGGAGTCGCTGGTGGCGACCCTTTCACCGCACCACCCTGCCCTGCAGCGCCAGCCCCGGCAGATTGCCTACCTGGAAGACCTGGCCAATGTGCGCCAGATCGTGGTGGCCAGCCGCGACCTGCCGATTACCGACACCCGCGCGCTGATCGGCAAGGCGTTCTGGCGCACAGACAGCTTGAGCATGGCGCTGGAGATGGTCGAAGCGGGGCTTGGCTGGGGCGACTTTCCGTTGTCACGGGTGGCGCCGCTGATTGAGGCCGGCCGCCTGCTGCGCCTGGACTTCAAGAACACCCGCAACGAACTGCAGTTGCCGGTGCATGCCTTCTGGCGCCACAACCAGCCCCTGCAAAAGGCGGCGCAGGAACTGGTGAGGTTGTTGTAAAAGCAACGGTCTAGGACCACGACCGCTGTGCGGTCGATCGCAGGCTGTCGCCAGCGGCTACACCGGCAATCTGTAGCCGCTGCCGGGGAACGAGGCTGCGATCGACTGCGCAACAGTCGCCAGGTAGGCAGCCGTGCCCCCACAGCAGCCCACGTCTACAGACCTGCGGCAATCTGCCTATCAACCTTTCAGCATTGCGGCCGATACCCGTGAGAACAGGTACGAGCACTCGCCAAAAGCACCGCTCGGCACTCCTCTTCACTGGCACAAGGTCTCGGAACATGAACCTGAAATTTCGCCACAAGATCCTGCTGTGCGCCTGCGGCGTCGTGGTTCTGGCATTTGCGTTGTTCACCCTTTACAACGATTACCTGCAGCGCAATACCATTCGGCAGAACATCGAGTCCTCGGTCAAGCAAGCCGGCGCCCAGACGGCCAGCAGCGTGCAGAACTGGATGAGCGGCCGCATCCTGGTGCTGGAAAACCTCGCCCAGAACGTCGCCCACCAGGGCGCCAATGCCGACTTCCCCGGGCTGGTCGATCAGCCTTCGTTCACCAGGAACTTCCAGTTCACTTATGTGGGCCAGGCCAACGGCGTATTTACCCAGCGCCCGGACGCCAGGATGCCGGACGGCTATGACCCACGCCAACGCCCCTGGTACACCGCAGCGGTAGCCGCCAACCAGACCATGCTGACCCCGCCCTACATGGCGGCCGTCGGCGGCCTGGTAGTGACCATCGCCATGCCGGTCAAGAGCAAGGCCAACGGTGAGTTGATCGGCGTGGTCGGTGGCGACCTGAGCCTGGGCACCCTGGTCGACATCATCAATGCCGTGGACTTCGGCGGTATCGGCCATGCCTTCCTGGTCGACCGCAATGGCCAGGTGATCGTCAGCCCGAACAAAGACCACGTGATGAAAAACCTCAAGGACATCTACCCGGGCAGCAGCCTGCAGGTAGCCCCGGGGATTCACGACGTCACCCTGGGCGGCGAAGAGCGGATCATCTCGTTTGCCCCGGTCAGCGGCCTGCCATCGGCAGACTGGTACATCGGCCTGTCCATCGACAAAGACAAGGCCTATGCCGGCATCAGCCAGTTCCGTACCTCGGCCATCATCGCCATGCTCATTGCCGTGGCCGCCATTGCCGGCGTACTCGGCCTGTTGATCCCGGTGCTGATGCGTCCGCTGACCACCATGGGCCGTGCCATGCAGGACATCGCCCAGGGCGAAGGCGACCTGACCCGCCGCCTGGTAGTAGAGAACAAGGACGAATTCGGTGAACTGGCCGGTGCCTTCAACCAGTTCGTCGAGCGGATTCACGCCTCGATTGCCGAAGTATCGTCGGCCACCCGCCAGGTACACGACCTGTCGGAGCAGGTAATGAGCGCCTCCAATGCCTCGATCATCGGTTCCGAAGAGCAGAGCCTGCGCACCAACAGCGTGGCCGCGGCGATCAACGAACTGGGCGCCGCCACCCAGGAAATCGCCCGCAACGCCGCCGACGCCTCGCAGCACGCCAGCGGCGCCAGCGAACAGGCCAACGATGGCCGTCAGGTGGTGGAAGAAACCATCTCGGCGATGACCTCGCTGTCGCAGAAAATCAGCGAATCCTGCGCGCAGATCGAAACCCTCAACACCAGCACCGGTGACATCGGCCAGATCCTCGATGTGATCAAGGGCATCTCCCAGCAGACCAACCTGCTGGCCCTCAACGCAGCCATCGAGGCGGCCCGTGCAGGTGAAGCCGGTCGTGGCTTTGCCGTAGTCGCCGACGAGGTTCGCAACCTGGCCCATCGCACCCAGGAATCGGCCGAAGAGATCCACAAGATGATCACCACCCTGCAGGTCGGCTCCCGCGAGGCGGTACACAACATGAACGCAAGCCAGGTGTCGAGCGAGGAAAGTGTGATGGTCGCCAACCAGGCCGGCGAGCGCCTGAGCAGCGTGACCCAGCGCATCGGCGAGATCGACGGCATGAACCAGTCAGTGGCCGCCGCCACTGAAGAGCAGACCGCCGTGGTCGAGAGCCTGAACCTGGACATCACCCAGATCAACGTGCTGAACCAGCAAGGCGTCGCCAACCTCAACGACACCCTGCGCCATTGCGATGCCCTGGCCCAGCAGGCCGGCCGCCTGAAGCAACTGGTCGACAGCTTCAAGATCTGACCGCTGCACTCTGGCGAGAGGCACACTGCGCCCCTCGCCAGTATTCCCCGCTACAGTGCGACGGCCCGTTTGAAACGACCGATGCGCAACCAGCCGATCAACACTGCCAGCATCAGCACAAAGCCCAGGTAACCGAAGAACGGATACACCTGGCCGACCAGGCTGATGAAGCCGATCAGGCTGCAGACAAACGCGGCTACACCTGCCGCCACCGAGCCCAATCGAAAACTGCGTGTTCCCGCCGGCAACAGCCGCGCCACGAACGAGTAGAGCGTGCCCACCGCCGTGTTGACGATCATGCCGAAGATGATCACGCACATCACCACGCCCAACGCCGGGGAAATCTCACTGGCAATCGAGAGCATCGGCATCGGCAGATCGGCCACCGAATCCAGCCGCGACAGCAGGCCCGCGCTCATCACCAGCATCAAGCCGCCCAGCGCCGCACCACCGAGGATCCCGCCCCAGATCGCGGTTTTCTCAAAGCGTGCCGAGCCCCCCAGAATCGCCAGGATCGGCGCACCGGCCACGATGTTGTACGACACATAAAGAAAGGCGCCAAGCAGCCAATGACTGGTGCCGGCCTCTTGCCGGCTGGCCACTTCATTCAGGGCCGTAAAGCTCAGGTCGCGGGTGAATACGGCGTATACGGCAATGGCACTGGCTACCAGGATCAAAAATGGCGTGACCGCACCAATCAGCACAATCACCTTCTGCACATCCAGACAGACCACGGCGATCACCAGCAAAGTCACCAGCATGCTGCCTGCCAGCGCCGGCACGCCAAACTGCTGCTCCAGCAATGCGCCGCCACCCGCCAGCATCACCACCGTGACCGCGAACATGAAGAAGGTGATCATCAAGTCGACGAACAGGCCCAGGTAGCGCCCGCAGATGGCGTACACCACATCCTTGTGCGAGACCGCCTGAAGCCGGTTGCCAAGGCCGGCCAGGGCCATGCCGAGAAAAGTGAACAGCGCCGCGCTGACCAGGGCGCCGAGCAGCCCCCAGAGGCCGAAGTCGACGAAGAACAGCAACAACTCACGCCCTGAGGCGAAACCTGCACCGACGATGACGCCGATAAACGCACCGGCAATTTTCAGCTGCTCTTGCATGTCTGAATCCTCTGGTCTGCTTGGCCCTGTGCGGGCCTTGTTGTTTTTGTCCAGCAATGCGCCAGGGCGGCGCGGGTGTTGCTCAGTCGTTGCCGATCCAGGCCTGCACTTCGATCTCCACATCCACACCCAGGGCAAGGCCTGCGCTGACGGTGGAACGCACCGGGTAGCCCTGGGTGAAGAATTCCTTGTACACCTCGTTGAAACCGGCGAAATGCTGCATGTCCGACAGCCATACCGTAGCCTTGACCACTTGCTCGAAACCAACACCGCATTCGGCAAGGGTTTCGCTGATGCGCTCAAGGGTGGCGCGGGTCTGGGCCTGGATATCGCCGCGCACCACTTCGCCTTCGCGGGTCATTGGCACCTGGCCGGAAAGAAACACAAAGCCACCGACCTTCACCGCCTTGGAGAACGGGAATGGCAAATGGCTGGGGATACGCTGGATGCTCGAAGACATGGAAAAGTCCTTCTACGGTGGTTAACGAAAACGTGCCGGTGACAAGCGCTGGGGCTCGACACCTTCGGCACTGAGGGATTGCGGCAACGGCTGGCCGAGCAGCAAGGCGGCGGCCAGTTGCGACACACCGGCCGCCGACTGGATGCCATAGCCACCCTGGGCGGCCAGCCAGAAAAAGGCCGGTTGCTCGGGATCCTGGCCAATCACCAGGTCGCCATCGGCGACGAATGAACGCAGCCCGGCCCAGGTGTGGCTGGGGCGGCGAATGCTCAACGTGGTCATGCTCTCGATGTTGTAGATGCCCAGGGCTACATCCAGCTCTTCAGGCATCACGTCCTGGGGCGCGACGGGGTCGGCGTTGGCCGGGGAGCCGAGCAACTGCCCGGCGTCAGGCTTGAAATAGAAGCTTTCATCAACACCGATCACCGCGGGCCAACTGGCAAAGGCCTGGTCTTGCGGGCCTTCGAAGGTGAAAGCGCTGCGTCGGCATGGCTGCAGGCCCACTGGCTGCACACCACACACGCGGGCCACTTCATCGGCCCAGGCGCCAGCAGCATTGATCAATTGGCGCGCCTGTACGCCGCTGCCATCGGCCAGGCTCAAGTGCCACAGGCCTCCATCGAAATAGCCTTCGACCACCTCGGCATTGCATTGCACCTGGCCCCCGGCCTGGCGAAAGCCACGCAGAAAGCCCTGATGCAAGGCGTGTACGTCCAGGTCCATCGCGCCCGGCTCGTGAATGGCCCCGGCCAGGGTGTCGGCGCGCAGGCTCGGCACCAGTGCCAGCGCCGCCTGGTGGTCGAGCAGCGTGACTTCGGTGCCGTTGGCCAGGCCCTGGGCGTAGGTGGTGGCGAGCAGGTCCTGCTGGTCCAGGTTGGCGACATACAGGCAGCCGCGCGGTTCAAGCAACGGATGCTCGCAGAAACCCTGCGGCGGTGATTCATAGAATGCCCGGCTGGCGCGGGTCAGCGCCTGGATCTGTTCGGTGCCATAGGCCTCCATGAACATGGCCGCCGAACGCCCCGTGGAGTGATAACCCGGTTGGGCTTCACGTTCCAGTATCAGTACCTGCTGCGTGGGTGCCAGCCGGTACCCGAGAGAGGCACCGGCAATACCGCCGCCAATGATCAAGCTGTCGAACGTCTGCGTCATAACCTTGCCATCGCCTGTTCAAGAAGCCGAAATTATCACTTATGAGAATTCTAATATATGAGAATTTAGAAATACGCAAGCGGCCACGGTAAGATGCCTGCCCTGATGCCCGACCGAGATCCTTGATGAGTGCCGACCGCTCCCCTGCTGCCGACCGCCCTGGCGCGTTGCCCCTGATCGACCGCGCCGAAGTCGGCGCCCGCCTGCGGTTGGTGCGCAAAGGCCAGCAATTGACCCTCAAGCAATTGTCGGAGCGTTCCGGGGTGCCGGTGTCGACCTTGTCGAAAATGGAACTGGCGCAGGTGTCGGTGAGCTACGAAAAACTCGCTGCGGCGGCGCGCGCACTGAACGTCGACATTGCCCAGCTGTTTCGCTCCACCGGCATGGGCGATGCCCCGGCGCCGACCACGGTGGTGGTCAACTCACTGCCCACCGCGCCCGGCTACAGCACCGGGACCTACGACTACCACCCCATCGCCGGGGAATTCCCCGAGCGCCTGATGACGCCGATGTATGCGCGGATCATTGCCCGCGAGCGGCAGCAGTTCGATGAATTCATCCGCCACCCGGGGCAGGAGTTTGCGCTGGTGCTCAGTGGGCGGGTACGAATCGTGTTCGAGACGGGCGAAACGGTGAGCATCGGGCCGCAAGAGACGGCGTACTTCAACAGCAACGTGGGGCACATCTACCTGTCGGAGACGGATGATGGCGGCGATGCCCATGTGATGGTGGTGATGACGGATCGGTGATCCAGCGGATCGCGGGGCAAGCACCCTCTGGCGACTGCTGCGCAGTCGATCGCAGCCTCGTGCCTCGGCAGCGGCTACAGGCAAAACGGTGTAGCCGCTGGCGACAGCCTGCAATCGAGCGCGCAGCGGTCGTGATTCACACCGTTCAGGCAAACCGGTGTAGCCGCTGGCGATAGCCTGCGATCGAGCGCGCAGCGGTCGTGATTCGCACCGTTCAGGCAAACCGGTGTAGCCGCTGGCGATAGCCTGCGATCGAGCGCGCAGCGGTCGTGATTCACACCGTTCAGGCAAACCGGTGTAGCCGCTGGCGATAGCCTGCGATCGAGCGCGCAGCGGTCGTGATTCACACCGTTCAGGCAAACCGGTGTAGCCGCTGGCGATAGCCTGCGATCGAGCGCGCAGCGGTCGTGATTCAGACCGTTATTGTTGACCCTCTCTCAGCTCACGGTCCTCCAGCGCATCCAGCAAGGCCTCTACCAACCCCTTGGCCATTTCCACCGAATGCAGGGTGGCCCAGAGAAAGCCCTTGGCGGCGTCGTCGATGCCATCGGATGCCTTGTGCGCCGTATCGTAGGCGCAGCGCAAGTACAACGAGGCATGTACCAGTGCGTCGTGAGGGGCAATGCCGGCGTTGACGGAGAAGAGCTGGGGATGGCCTGCGGCGCAATCGCCGAAGGGTTTGTCGCGGGTGGGATAGAGAGAAGTCGGTGGATCGGGGACAAGTTTTTTCATGGCTAACCCATTCAGTTGGGCTGCAACCCGTCGTTTCCACACTAAGGGTGGCAGCTGTACGCGGGGTGGAAAACCGAGCGAACGGGTAAGCCCGGCAGGCCAAAAGACCTCCCGCGCACAACTGCCATAACGACAACACCGTTCAACTTGCTCGAGTTTCCACACCCGATCGCTGCACCAGCAACGACCCGAGGAGCCTAGAAGGAGCGGCTTCCAAGGGCAATCAGAACGAGGTCGACAGACTGCGTACGATATTTCCTAGGATCAAAATTAGCCAGTCAAGAAACATCCGGAAGCACCCCGCCCGCACCCACCGTGGTTATAACCTAATAACGAACTAGTCTATTTGGCTATAAAAAAACCTTTATGCTGGCTGCCATCCGATCACGGGCACGTTGGGCGTTTAGAGATTATGGATGTAGGTTCTTTCGGCTTTACCATTGCAGGCCTCGTCGTAGGTTTTATCGTCGGCATGACCGGCGTCGGCGGCGGCTCCTTGATGACCCCCATCCTTCTCTGGTTCGGCATCAGCCCGGCCACCGCCGTCGGTACCGACCTGCTCTACGCCGCCATCACCAAAGCCAGCGGCGTGTGGGTGCATGGCAAAAACAAGAACATCGACTGGAAGATCACCGGCTGGCTGACCCTGGGCAGCGTCCCGGCGGCCGCCCTGACCTTGTGGTTCCTCAGCTCCCTGGACGCCGACACCCAGGCCGCCAACGCCGTGATCAAACAAGGCCTGGCCGTGGTGCTGATCCTCACCGCCCTGGCCATCCTGTTCAAAAGCAAACTGCAAGCCTTCGCCAGCAAACACGCCGGCGACCGCTACCACCTGAGCGGCACCAGCCTCAACCTGCTGACCGTTGTCACCGGTGTGATCCTCGGCGTCATGGTCTCGCTGACCTCAATCGGTGCGGGCGCCCTGGGCACCGTGGCATTGTTCCTGCTCTACCCGTTCCTGGTTACCCGCCGCCTGATCGGCACCGAAATCGCACATGCCGTCCCCCTCACTCTGGTCGCCGGTCTGGGCCATGCCAGCATGGGCAACATGGACTGGTCGCTGTTGGGCTACCTGCTGCTGGGGTCGCTGCCAGGCATCTACTTCGGCAGCCACCTGACCGGTAAAATTTCCGACAGCGTATTGCGCCCTTGCCTGGCAGGAATGCTATTGATGATCGGTTACAAGCTGGCGTTTTGATGGCACCCGATGAAGGCTAAATACCATTAGTCCGAAAGAATTGTCCTACAGTCCTCTGGCTTGACGCTTATGCCATCTAGCGATTAATCTCGCGGGCCTTTACAGCATGGAAGCTATCCGGTTCCCCCAAAACACGGCGCGGAACAGGGTTTTCCTGAAATGAATTCACCAGTGTGCCCCGGCACACTGCTTCGCTTTGCGGTAAACATCTTGAAGCCTCGTTCTTCCTTCCAGATTCAAAAATCAGTCATCTTTGCCCTGGTTCTCCGCGAAGCGCGCGCGCGTTTTGGTGATCGTCGGATGGGGGCGGTCTGGACGTTGATTGAGCCTATTTGCCATCTTCTTATCTTCAGTGTGTTATTCGCGCTGATTCGCGGTCGCACCGTAGCCGGCATCGACTACCCGGTATTCGTGCTGGTAGGCATGGCCCCTTTCCTGCTGTACCGCAACACCGCCCTGCGCTTGATGGACAGCCTTCGCGAGAACCGCTCGCTGTTCGGCTACAAGCAAATCAAACCTCTGGACACCTATGTTGCCCGGGTACTGGTAGAAGCCTGCATCAGCGCGACCGTATACGCGATTCTGATTTTCGGCTTTGCCTGGTACGGGTTCGACATGTCTGTACACAGCCCACTGCAGTGGGCGGCGACCCTGGCCCTGGGCCTATTGTTCGCTTTTGGCCTGGGCATGTTGCTGGCATTGATCACTCATGCCCTGCCAAGTCTGAAGACAGTCATCCGTATGGCCTTCTTCCCGCTCTACTTCATCTCCGGCGTGCTCATGCCAGCAGCCTACCTCCCTCAGGCCATGATGCCGGTGCTGCTGCTCAACCCATTTTTGCACCTGGTCGAATTGATCCGCGCTGAAGTACTGCCCCACTACACCCCCGTCGATGGTGTGTCTGAAACCTACGTCATCACCTTCACCATCGTGCTGCTGTTCATTGCGCTGGGCAGCTACCGTGCCCGCCGTTTGCACCTGATGTCGACCAAGAACGGATAAGGACAGTCCACCGTGTTCGAGCTTAAAAACGTCACCAAGTCCTATCTGACACCCAATGGTCGCCGATACGTCTTTCGTAATCTGTCGCTGGCCATTCCGCCAGGCAAGAACATCGGCCTGATTGGCCGCAATGGCGCGGGAAAATCCACCTTGATGCGCCTGCTTGGCGGGGCTGACATTCCAGACTCCGGCTCGGTAGTGACCGACCGCAGCATCTCCTGGCCTGTGGGTTTGACCGGTGGCTTCCAGGGCAGCATGACCGGCCGCGACAACATCAAGTTTGTGTGCAGGGTGTACGGCGCCGAAGGCGAAGCCATGCGCGAGAAGGTCCGCTACGTCCAGGAATTCGCCGAGATCGGCGACTGGATCGATGAGCCGATCAAGACTTATTCCTCCGGCATGCGCTCCCGAGTGGCCTTCGGCCTGAGTATGGCATTCGACTTCGACTACTACCTGATCGACGAAGTGATGTCGGTAGGTGATGCCCAGTTCAAGCGCAAATGCGCCGAAGCCTTCAAGGAAAAACTGCAGAAATCGAACGTCGTGCTGGTCTCCCACTCCATGCCGGAGATCGAGAAGCTCTGCGATATCGTCCTGCTGGTACGTGATGGCGGCATTCAGGTTTACGAAGACGTCGCCGAAGGCATCAAGGCCTACAACAGCTGACCCCAACACCCCTTTTATCGCAGCACCGTTCCACATCAAGGATGCATCACATATGAGCAGTACGGGTAAAAACAAGGGCTGGCGCCTGGCGATTGGCATGGTGATCGTGCCGATGATCCTGGCGGCTATCTACTACGGCGTGTTCGCCTCCGACCGCTACGTCAGCTCCGCCCAGGTGGTAGTCCGCCAGGATGGCGGCAACCAGGGCGCCCAGGTACCAGGCCTGGCCACCCTGCTGACCGGCACCAACCCGGCCTCCCGGGAAGAAACCCTGTACCTGCGCGAGTACATCGTGTCGATGGACATGATGCTGCTGCTCGAAGAGCGCCTGCGCTGGATCGAGCAATATGCCGCCCAGCGCAGCGACATCTTCTTCTGGCTCGACAAGGATGCCGAACGCGAAGACCTGCTCAAGTACTACCAGCGCATGGTGTCGGCACACTACGACGAAACCACCGGCCTGCTGCGCGTTGAAGTACAAGCCTTCACGCCAGAGCTGTCGGAGCAGATGCTGCGCACCATCCTCAAGGCCAGCGAGCACTTCGTCAACGAAGTGAGCCACAGCATTGCCCGCGAGCAAATGAAGTTTGCCAAAGGCGAACTGGAAACCGCCCGCGTCAACTACGCCGAGCGCAAGACTGAACTGCTCGACTTCCAGAACGTCAACAAGGTACTGGACGGTGGCAACACTGCCCAAAGTCGCGCCACCATCATTGCTGACCTCGAAGGCCAGTACACAAAAGAGCAGGCGGTACTCACAGAGATGCTGTTCAAACTGCGTGCAGACTCGCCGCAGGTAAAACAGCAGAAACAAAAGGTCAACGCGATCACCCAGCAATTGGCCAAAGAAAAACGCCTGCTGGTTTCCTCGCCCAACGGTTCTCAACTGAACGTAGTCGCCTCGCGTTACCAGCAACTGACCCTGGACGCCGGCATCGCCGAAGAGAGCTACAAGACCGCGGTTGCCGCCCTCGACAACGCCCGTATCGAGGCCAGCAAAAAGATCCGCACCCTGGTCACCGTAGTCAGCCCCAACACCCCACAACTGGCCCTGTACCCAGAGCGCTTGTACAACCTGGCAACCATCCTGCTAGGCCTGCTCATGCTGTACGGCATTACCCGCTTCATCCTGGCTTCGATCGAGGATCATCGTGATTAAATCCCTTGTTGTCTCTCACAAGTTCAATCTGAAACTGGCAGCACTGACCCTCGCGACCCTGGGCCTGGCGGGATGTGGCGGCACCCTTTCCGGTGCCGGCCCGTACAAGGGCGACATCGAGGCCAAGAACCAGCCGTACAACCTGGTTGAAATCAACGCCAACACCATCGCGCCTTACATGCGCGGTGCAGTGCGCCCGGTACAGTCGAGCATCGCCAAGCCGGTCGCGCCCACCGCGCGCCTGATGGCTGGCGACATCCTCAATGTGCTGATCACCGACAACGCGCCGGAAGGCTCGGCGCTGTTCGCGCCACTGGCCACCGGCGGCACCCAGCTCAAGACCCGCATCGACGACCAGGGCATGATCTCCCTGCCCTACGTCGGTCGTCAGTTTGTGGCAGGCATGACCCTCAACCAGGTTGAGAACATGATCCGCAAGCAGCTCAAGGGCGTGACCACTGACGTGCAGACTCACGTTGAGCTGGTTGGCGACCTGTCGGGTTCGGTACTGGTAGCCGGTGCGGTAAAAGCGCCTGGTCGCTTCAGTACTCTACAAGGCCCGTTGACCCTGCTTGACGCCGTCAACCAGGCGGGCGGCCCAGTACTGGAGCCGCATCTGGTTAATGTCACCGTGCGAACGGGCAACCAGGTTCAACAGTTCAACTATGAAGATGTACTGGCCGGCAACAACATGGTGCTGCGCCCGAACTCGGAAGTGGTGCTGGATCGCGCCCGTCAGCGCTTTGTTGCGATGGGGGCTGTACAGGAACCAGGCCTGAAAGACTTGCCTTCCCAGAACACCAGCCTGCTGGATGCACTGGGTAGCGTAGGTGGTTTGCGTGAGGCGAATGCCAACCCTGAAGGGGTTTTCGTGTTCCGTATGGCTGTCGGTGGAACATCAAAACCAACTGTTCTGCGCCTGGACATGCGTGATCCCGCAGCAGTCTTCTATGCCCGTCAAATCATAATCAAACCTGACGACACCATTTATGTGACGAATGCGGCGATATATGAGTGGCAAAAAGTTATTTCACCAATCGTACAGACCATGTTGCTAGGTCGTGCTGTTGGCGTTTCAAACTGATCACTCAAGAGCTAGGGTCTTAGTATGCGAATTGCATTTTCCAGAATCTCTGGCACCAGCACTCCTCCTAAGCAAGCCCTCCCGTACCAAACAGGAGTTCCTCTATCTGCTGGCAATACTCTCCGTGAGCATCTGAAATTTTCCGAGCTGGTCGGCAACAATGGAAACATGATTCACCGATCGGCAATGATTCAGATGCTAGACTTCAATAGAAATGAATCTAGCCAAATTGATTTATTTCTCTTTATTGATTTTTATGGATCTCCAGAGAAAGCCGCAGCTGCCCTGAACGAGAACTTTGATGGACTGATGATCACCATGTCCAACATTCTTCGGGGTGATGCTACCGAACTCGGCATCGCGGAACTCATTGACAATTTAACAATAAAAGTATGGTGCGTAGGCATCGGACTTCAAGACTCATTACCTGTCGGCGACCCAAACTCAATAGATATAAGCATCTTAAAGCTCCTTAAATCTCTTGACGAAAAAGCCGAACTTTTCGGAGTTCGCGGAGACAAAAGTCTTGAATGGGTCAAGAGCATAGGGATCAAAAATGCAGCCGCTATCGGCTGCCCAAGTATGTTCGCATACCCAAGAAACGTCCTCTCAATTAAACCGCCAAAAAAATTAAACAACATACTTACCGCTGGCCATTTGGCTCTAAGCACATACAAAAATAGCCGCGGCCATAAACTAATGGAAGCCTTCCGCAACCAAAAGGCGGACTATATTTTTCAAGGAGAACTCAATCAATTTACCGAAATCCTTGACACTACAGATTCCTTTAACGAAGCCCTCCAACAACCTAACACAGAGTTAATAAACCAACAAATCTTGCAGAAAACAGGCCAAGCCTCTCCTTTTGAAAAATACTTCTCTTTCGTAGACTGTGGCTCATGGAGACAAGCGTGCAGCCGATACGACGTCTATGTTGGTGAGCGCATTCATGGAGGGGTTGCTGCAATTCAAGCAGGAGTCCCAGCTCTGATTTGTTTTGCAGATGTACGCATAGAAGAATTGACCGGCTTCCACGGCATCACTTCTTGCTCACTGGATTACTTAGCCGATGTAGGCGTGGAAGAAGCTGTTCGAGAGAAGCTTACGCCCAAATCGATTAGTGAGTTTCATGAAATCTACCGCCATAGACTGAGCAATTTCGAAAAAGCAGTAACCGATAGCAACCTCAAACTTAACAACCGCCTCCTCTAATTGGGCATATACCCGTCAAGACAATGAAAATTCTAGCCGAGAACACCTATCCAACACTGACAGTTATTATCCCGCTACGTCTCACAGAACAGCGCATGGATTTGCTGGACAGAATCAATTACTACCAACTGGATTCCGAACTTCCAGAGGGAGTAGACTTTATCGTCGTGGACGACGGTTCACCGGACAATCTCTACCAAGAGATACATAAGCGGGCAAGCGATATAACTACAGTTTGTAGAACTGGTGCTACGCCTTTTCAGGACTTTAGCTTGGCTAGAGCAAGGAATTTCGCCGCACAACGAGCGAAAGGCCAGTTTCTAATGTTTTTGGATGCCGACTTGGTTCCCTATCCAGGCTTCTTCAAAGACATTCTGAGAGAAATCCAAGTATCCGACCTTCAAAATCAGGTCGATCAATTCCTGATGCTGCCTGTGATTTACCTCACAGAGCTGGGCTTCGACAGAATGCAAAGAATGGCGCCCGACCACTGGCGTCAGTACTTCATCAACTCGATGCTGAAAGATAATAGCGAAGAAATTGAAAAATTCTCGTCGGGCACCTCGGTAGTGGTACTTGACAGATTCTACTATCTGTCTCGCGGCGGACAAGACGAACAATTTGAGGGTTGGGGCTTCGAAGATTACGAGTTCGCCACCAGATTGATTCGTAAGGTTCGGAAATTCCCTATTCCGAGCAACTGGCTCTCTATGGCCGGTAACTTTATGAAAATATGTAAGTACGATGGCTGGAAAGCTACCTATCGCCTATATGGTGACTGGATGGCGGCCAAGGGCATTTACATGTTCCACTCGCCACACCCAATCGAAGTCAAATATCATCGCCGCAAAGATATTAACCTTCGTTATCTTCAACACCGGATGGCTGAGTTTGTTAAAACTGGTTCCGAGCATGAGCCACTCCCCGCTCTAGATCGCGGCAGAACTCTGCTGCTGCGGAAGAATCCTTTTACCTGCCAGCGAGAATTCGCTCCGCTTCTAGGAAAAATAATTCAGGTATCTGAAGAAGACTTTGAAACTAACGGAGACTTCAGCGATTTTCTGAATGAACACAGCATTACTCGTATCGTATTTGGCAACCCATACAGCAATGAAAAACTGTTGAGCTTGTACCAATGGTGCAAGAATAACGATTTCCCTTTTATCATTTCTGAGCGCGGGGCATTACCCGGAGCGGTATACCACGACCGCAGCGGTTTCTTGAATGATAGCGACAGCTACAACGAAAATCGCTGGAACTTCACACTTACCAGCGAAGACAAAGAGCATACGATTTCTTATATCGAGGAAATCAAGGAAGGCAAGAACAACCTGGAACGCCAATCGGATCGTTTGGACACATTCGTTCTCCGTCAGCGCTTAGGCATCAAGCCTAATCAGAAAGTTCTTTTTGTTCCATTCCAGCAACCAAATGATACTGTTATCCGCTATTTCTCAGGCGCCATTGGAAATTACAACAACTTCCACGCGAAGATTTGTTCGCTCGTAGAAGAACTTGGGCCCGAATGGAAGATATTGTATAAAAAGCACCCGGTCGAGGATGACATCCCAGAAATCCCCGGTGCTACGGCCGTACATGATATAAACGTCCATGATCTGTTAGATTTATGTCATAGCGTCGCCCTTATAAACTCTGGCACTGGCCTGTACGCCATGATGTACGGAAAACCTCTGTATGTATTTGGCGACTCGTGGTATGCAACTGACGGCCTGTGCATGACGATTCGAAACCCAGACGAAGCCGCCGATCTTATCAAACAAGGTTTTGAGGTGGACTATGAAAAAGTTCTTCGTTTCATCAAATACCTCCGCCAGGATTTCTACTCCTTCGGTGAAATGATCACACGGCGAGTTCGCTATGAGGATGGCTCCCCTATAACAGCCACAACTGAAATCAACTATTACGAGCTACGTGGCTTTACGGAAAACACTCGAAAGCTCCAGAGAACAATCTCTGTCATTCCGACAACTAGTCCGATTTTTGACAGGTACAAAGGTGGCACCGGCCAAGTGATACATGGTGTACAAAATACGGCTTCCTCAAACCCACCGAAAGCAGTGCCAAAACCGGCCGATAGTAAAGCCCAAGCGCCAGCAGTTGCCAAACCAAAGTTGGTAGCTGCGAATGCAGAAACACGCGCAGCACAACCAGATGATTATGAAACCTCAATTCTGCGCGGAGCGGAGTGTTACAGCAAGGGACTTTATGAGGAAGCTGCAACTCATTTTGATCGTGCAGCCCAGCTAAGCCCAGCACATTTAAAAACGCTTCGTATGGCAGCAGAAGCTCATATTTCTGCGGGCTCAAAAGATGCGGCTATCGCTTATCTTAGCTCTGCCTCTAGGATTGCACCCGATAACAAAAATGTATCGAAGCGTCTTAACTCACTTACCGCGCCAGCTTGGAGAAGAGCCCTAAGCTCAAGCGCTCCTTTCCCTGTGTCTGTATAAGTAATACTCTACCCCGTCGCGAGACGGGGTAGTTTATCTATCGCTCTTTAATACTTTACTCAAACTTCCTTTACCCAAGCCAACCCGGCTCTGACTGTGCGCGCCCGAAACTAGCATTATGCTCTTCTCTCTAATTAAATTTTCCCGAGGCACCTCATCCGCGCCCTGCCACTGAGCTCTCTCCGATCTTATCCATAAAAATTTACACCCTTTACAAACCGCACATGAACACCAGTAAACATATTTAAAGCAGAGCTGCGCACCCACAACACAAATCTAATATTGCGCGACCAGCACAGCCTCTTACCCTTATGCTGCGGGAAGTTCACAACAACGCACACCTTCGTTAAAAACCATTTCAGAACTTCCAACAACCATGCAGCCACTCACAAAGACATTTTTCCGCACATGGCCGACAAAGTGCTTTCAGCACAATACCATGGGGCTGACATTTACCCACGACGGCGTTCAAATCACCACGTGAGCAGCTGAGTTTCATTCAATTAAAAACCTCAGCATTTCAACATTAAAAATCCAACATCTACATTTATAAATTTTCAGACACCAAAGAACCGGCTATTGCTCATCCTGAATCTTAAATCTATTTATTCACATAAATACAAACCATAACTTTACATTCAACTCAGCACCAACCCTCCCCAAGCAGAGGCCATATTCATGAGAAAAATCCTTGTCACCGGCGGCGCTGGCTATATCGGGTCTCACACATGCGTCGAGCTATTGGAAGCCGGACATGAAATCATCATATATGATAATTTCTCAAACAGTTCTCCACTCGCAATAAAAAGAATAGAAGAAATCACAGGAAAAGCTATAAACTTCGTAAGCGGCGACATCCTTGACCAAAAAACACTCGAACAAACCATTCACCTTTACAACTGCGACACTGTGATTCACTTTGCTGGACTTAAATCAGTTGGCGAGTCTACCAGCGACCCAATTAGTTATTATGAAAATAACGTCGCAGGAACCTTATCATTACTTAAAGCAATGAAGAGCTTGAATGTAAAAAACATAGTATTCAGCTCATCCGCAACCGTCTACGGCCAACCTCAATTTCTGCCGCTTACCGAAACACACCCCCTGTCCACTACCAACCCCTACGGAAACTCGAAGCTAGTAATCGAAAATATTCTTCGTGACGTTTTCGCTTCATCCCCAGACTGGAGCATTACGATTTTGAGGTATTTCAACCCTGCTGGAGCCCACTCCAGCGGGTTGATTGGGGAAGACCCTCTGGACACACCAAATAATTTAATGCCTTATGTTGCGCAAGTAGCAATCGGAAAACTTAAAGAGTTAACAGTTTTTGGAAATGACTATGACACACCAGATGGAACTGGCGTGAGAGATTATATCCACGTAACAGATCTGGCGCGAGGTCACCTTAAAGCTATTGAACAAATAGGGGAGTCGCAATGCTTGGAAATCAACCTAGGTACAGGCGTTGGGTATAGCGTTATCGACATCGTCAATGCTTTTAAAAAAGCCTCTAACAAAGAAGTTCCTTTTAAATTCGCTCCTCGCCGAAAAGGTGATGTGGCTACTTGCTTCGCAAACCCTAACTATGCAAAACAAACTCTAGGCTGGGAAGCCACTCTAGGGATTGACGACATGTGCAAGGACCACTGGAAATGGCAGGAAACCAATCCAAACGGATACAACCCTGCTGAATAAAAACGCCTTAAAACCCTCAAATGAATTTCTGAATCTAACTTGACTGCAGACTTAATTTAAATGATTTCTATCACATCAACTGTAAAGGTTTCCAACTCCGCCCCTTTTGTACTATTCGGCGGCGTCAACGTCCTCGAGTCCTTGGACCTGGCCTTAACCGCTTGCGCCGAGTACGTGCGCGTCACCGAAAAGCTGGGCATTCCTTACGTATTCAAAGCCAGCTTCGATAAAGCCAACCGCTCTTCCATCCACTCCTACCGTGGCCCGGGCATGGAAGAAGGCCTGCGTATTTTCGAGAAAGTGAAGGCCGAGTTCGGCGTACCGGTGATTACCGACGTCCACGAAATCTATCAAGCTGCTCCTGTTGCCGAAGTATGCGACGTACTGCAGTTGCCTGCATTCCTGGCCCGTCAAACCGACCTGGTCATGGCTCTGGCCAAAACCGGTAAGCCGGTCAACATCAAGAAGCCTCAGTTCCTGAGCCCGTCACAAGTGCAGAACATCGTGCACAAGTTCAAGGAAGCCGGTAACGACCAGCTGATCCTGTGCGACCGCGGTACCTGCCTGGGTTACGACAACCTGGTGGTAGACATGCTCGGTTTTGGCGTGATGAAGCGCACCTGCGACAACTTGCCAATCATTTTCGACGTGACCCACGCCCTGCAACAACGCGACCCATCGGGCGCTGCGTCCGGTGGCCGTCGTGAGCAAGTGGTCGAACTGGCCCGTGCCGGTATGGGTGTTGGCCTGGCCGGCCTGTTCCTGGAGGCCCACCCGAACCCGGACCAAGCCAAGTGCGACGGCCCAAGCGCCCTGCCGCTGGATCAACTGGAACCATTCCTGGCGCAGATCAAGGCTCTGGATGATCTGGTCAAGTCGTTCCCACCGCTGAACATTGCCTGAAGCTGCGTCTGTTAAAGCAAGGATTGTGAACATGGCAAGCACAGAACAACGGGTCGCTATTGTCATTCCCGCCCGCTATGGCTCCACTCGCCTCCCCGGCAAGCCGTTGGCCGATATCGCCGGCAAGCCGATGGTGCAGCACGTGTACGAGCGTGCCCTGCAGGTCGCCAATGCCCAGGTAGTAGTCGTTGCCACCGATGACGAGCGCGTCGCACAAGCCGTGCGTGCGTTCGGTGGCGAATGTGTAATGACCTCACCAGACCACCCCTCCGGTACCGACCGCCTGGCTGAAGTCATGGCTCAGGTCGACGCGGATATTTACATCAACCTGCAAGGTGATGAGCCACTGGTACGCCCGGCAGATATCGAAGCACTGGCTGCCGGCATGCTCGCCGATACCAGCGTGAAGGTTGGCACCTTGTGCCACTCGATCGACAGCCATGAAGCCGGTAATCCCAACACGGTGAAAGTGGTGCTGGCGAACAACGGCAATGCGTTGTACTTCAGCCGCTCGCCAATCCCTTACCCGCGCGACGGTGACGTGGCGAACTACCTCAAGCATGTTGGCGTCTACGGTTATCGCCGCGATGTATTGGCCGACTACAGCGGCTTGCCGCAGCCGATGCTTGAACATGCAGAGAAGCTTGAGCAACTGCGCCTTATGGCCGCCGGCTACTGCATTCGCGCCTATCTGGTCGAACCAACCGGGCCGGGTGTCGATACGCCAGAGTGCCTGGAGCAAGTACGCGCCCTGATGAGCGGGCAACCCCCTGCTCCGAAGCCAACGCTCAATGACGTTCGCCTGGTGATTACCGACGTGGACGGCGTGCTCACCGACGGCGGCATTTACTACGACGCCAGCGGTGAATGCCTTAAGCGCTTCCATGTTCGCGACGGCATGGGCATGCGCCTGCTGGAAGAGAATGGTGTGCGTGTTGCGGTGTTGTCGGGTCGTGATTCGGCGACACTGCGCAAGCGGGTTGCCGATCTGGGCATTACCCTCTGCCAGTTCGGCGTGAAGGACAAGCAAGCTGCCTGCAATCAGTTGATGGCCGAGGCTGGTGTCAGCGCTGCACAAACGGCATGTATTGGTGACGACTGCATCGACCTGCCGGCCTTTGCAGCCTGCGCCCTGTCGTTTGCCGTGGCGGATGCGCCGGTTTACGTCAAAGCAGCAGCCACCCATGTGCTGACTGCCGCAGGTGGCACCGGTGCCTTCCGTGAAGTGGCGGATGCCATTCTGGTTGCGCAAGGCAAGGATGCGGTGCTGGGCACCGCTTCAGGCTATGCGCAGGTAATGGCGAAAATGGCGCAATAACCAAGCAAAGAAAACGGGGCCTTCAGGCCCCGTTCTTCTTTAAGCGTAACGCCGCTTGATCAGTCGAAGATCTCGACCACACCCACAACCGCATTGTCATGGTCGGTCACAGCCAAAGCGCGGATCTTGTTGTCCCGCATATAGGCTTCAGCTTCCGACAATTGCGCATCCGACTTGATGGTGTGCGGATTGGCAGTCATGAAGTGAGCCACGGTGGTATGAATGATCCCTTCATTTTCGAGCAGCGCACGACGCAGGTCGCCGTCCGTGACGATACCGACCAGCTTGTTCTCGTCCATGACCACGGTCAGGCCCATGCGGCATTGAGTCATGACCATCAGGCAGTCATGGAAGCTGGTGGCCGGCGTAACGACCGGTGCGGGCGTATGCATGACGTCGCTGACGCGGGTCAGCAGTTTGCGGCCCAGGCTGCCGCCGGGGTGGTACCGGGCGAAGTCCATCGGCTTGAACTGCATGGCTTCGATCAGGGCCACGGCCAGTGCATCGCCCATGGCCATGGTCGCCAGGGTGGAGGTGGTCGGTGCCAGGTTGTTCGGGCACACTTCGCGCTCGACGGAAATGTCCAGCCAGATGTCGGCGTGCTTGGCCAGTGTCGAATTACCATTGCCTGTCATGGCGATGAACTTGTTGCCGAAGGACTTGAGGCTCGGAATCAGTTTGATCAGCTCTTCAGTCTCGCCGCTGTAGCTGATCAGAATCAGCACATCGATCGGCTTGAGCATGCCCAGGTCGCCATGGAAGGCTTCGGCCGGGTGCAGGAAGAAGCTGGGGGTACCAGTGGATGCAAAGGTAGCAACCATTTTTTGCCCGATCAGGCCGGATTTACCCATGCCGCAGACCACGGTGCGTCCCTGGCAACCGAGGATCAGCTCAACAGCCTGCTGGAATTCGCCATTCAAGCGATCAGCCAGCTGGGTAACCGCCTGGGCTTGAGCGATAAGGGCTTCTTTAGCAATTGCAAGGTGGTTCATTTTTGACTTTCGTCCCTGAAAAACAACATGGTTTCGAGGGCGGAATTTTAAGGATTTTGCAACATTTAGAAAAGTGCATTTACACCTGTGTTGGCAATTTAGACAATTTTATGTGCGCGCCGACCCACAGCTGCGCGCTTCTCGGTAAACTTTTCGTTGTGCCTGTGGGCTGTATGGCTCAGCATATTGTTACCAAAACCGCTACAAATCGGACAAACGGCAGTTGCCTAAGTTGAAGTTCATGAATACGGATCTACACCCCCTGCAAGGCTGCAGAACGCTTTATCGCTGGCAACAAGGCCGACTGGAACACCACCTACGCGCGCTGATGCCCCAATGGGGTGAACTGCCACTGGCTATCACCAGCCAGGACCTGGACTCCAACGCCTCATTCGTCAACTACGTACGCCACCACCAGCTTCTTGACCCCTGCACGGGCCAGACGGTTGAGCTGGTAGAAAAATCGATTCGCAAGGTTGCTTTTATCGGCAGCCAAGAAGCGCGCTTCCACCGCGCCCAAGGCATGCTCAGCGGCAGCGAACACTTTCACTACCCCGCCTGCCTGGGGGTTATTGAAACCCCCGGCGAAAGCCTGATTTTCACCGAGTTCGTACGCGGTAAACCGCCACGCATGCAGGCCATCGCCAAACAGCTGGCACTGGGCATTGTCGAGCTTGAAAGCTTGAGCCATCGCTATTTGTGCAAGCAGCCCCTGCACAAGGCTCCACTGCTATGGACCATGGACTTCTTCCGGCCGTGGTTCCTGTTGCGTCCACGCTTCAACTTTGCCCGCTGCCTGCCCGAACTCGAGCGCCTGGCGCAGAGCGATGAGCATTTCACGGGCCTGGCAGACAAGTTCAAGGCCTTCACTCCCTTGCTCTCCCGCCTTCAAGCTGCAGCCAAGCGCAGCCCCCGCTGCATCAGCCACATGGATTACCTGCGCAAGAACCTGTTCGTCGACAACGGCAAGCTGCAGCTGATCGACTGGAGCGAAGTCAAGGTCGGGCGCGTGGGCTTTGATGGCGGCGCCTACCTGGGCAGCTTGTTCCGTCGCAATGACATGAAAGTATTCCTCGCAGCCCAGCAGGAATTCATCGAGGCCTACCGTGCAGCCTTGCCCCCGTGCTTTGACACCGACGAGGCCATACGCAACCTGAACTACATATTCCTGCTGACTGCGCTGTACCACTGCCTGCGCCCGGAAACCATCGAGGAGTACCAGGCAAAGCAACGCATGGCGGTGCTGCGGGAGAAGTACGATTACTTGCTCAGCCTGCTTTGAGCAGTGTGAGGGTGGGGCAGCTGGGGTGAATCTAAGATCTGTCGGAAATTTCGCTTTTTTTGTACGAAATGTCCGTCATCCATTTGTTAATTTGTATTAACATCCGCGCGACATAATTTTCCCGATAGCCACCCTATCGGTTCTGCCGTGCGCAGCCACACACTCAAATGGATTTTCGCTCCACGTTTATGGATGACGCTTTTCCTCGCCCGCGCTTGTTGATCCTGTCCAAAGGTGCTCAACGCATTACCACGCTGCCCTCGCTGCTGCCCGATTTCGCGCTGCATAACGGCACTGTGGCCGATGCAGAGCAGGCCGAGCAGATCATGGCCTGGGGGCGCAAACCCAGCGCGCACAAGGCGATGGCCATCGCGGCGAAAAACAGCAAGCCCATCCTGACCCTGGAAGACGGGTTTCTGCGCTCCGTAGGCCTGGGTGCCGATGACCCACCGCTGTCGCTGATCGTCGATGACGTGGGTATTTACTACGATGCCAGCGCTCCTTCGCGCCTGGAACAGCTGATCGCCGCCCCCCTGACTGCCAGTGAAAGTGAACGCGCCCTGGCGCTGCAACAGCTATGGCAGCAACAGCGGGTATCCAAGTACAACGACGCCCGGATCGAGCCTCTCGATCTGCCAGACGACTGCGTACTGGTCGCCGACCAGACCTTCGGTGATGCCTCGCTGCAAGGCGCTGGCCCGGACGACTTCATGGCGATGCTTGGTGCAGCCCTGGAGCGCTACCCCACCAGTACGGTCCTGCTCAAGGTTCATCCGGATGTCGTTGCCGGCCGCAAGCAGGGGCATTTCGACCTGAAGGCACTGGCCCACCCTCGTGTGCAGGTGCTGTCGCGCAATGTTCACCCGGCCGAGCTGCTGCCGCGCATGCGCGCCGTGTACGTGATGACCTCACAACTGGGCTTCGATGCGCTGCTGTGGAGCGTACCTGTGCATACCTGGGGCATGCCTTTCTATGCCGGCTGGGGCTTGACCCATGACCGCCTTCCGGCACCGTCCCGACGCATGCCGGCAAGCCTTGCACAGTTGATTCATGCAAGCCTTGTGGGCTACCCCCGCTATGTTTGCCCCGAACGCGGCCAGCCTTGCAGCCCGGAAGTGCTGATCAACTGGCTCGGCTTGCAACGGCGCCGTCGCAGCATGCTGCCGACCACGGTGCAGATGCTTGGCTTCAGTCGCTGGAAAGAACCACTGGTGAAGCTGTTCTTCGACGGTACGGCCATTCGTTTCGTCAAACCAGAGCATCCACTTACCGACAGGCATCCAGTGGTGTCCTGGGGCTGCAAGCACGACGCCGACCTCAGTGCGCACCCTCACCCGGTCCACCGCGTCGAAGATGGCTTCCTGCGCTCGGTAGGCCTGGGCGCAGGCAAGGCTCGCCCCTTGTCCTGGGTGGTCGACGACCTGGGTATCTACTACGACGCCACACGCCCCTCGCGCCTGGAACATATCCTGCGTACCGAGCCCTTCGAGCCGGCGCTGGTTGATCGAGCAAAAGCACTGCGCCTGGCCATCTGCCAGGCAGGCATCACCAAATACAACCTGCCCGGCAGTACCTGGCAGCGCCCCGCAAACGTACAACGGGTGATCCTGGTGACCGGCCAGGTGGAAGGCGACGCTTCGATCCGCTTCGGCGCCCTTCGAATCCGCAGCAACCTGCAACTGTTGCAGGCCGTGCGCAAGGACAACCCCGATGCCTGGGTGCTGTACAAGCCGCACCCGGAAGTACTGGCGGGCACCCGGGCGCGGGGCGATGACGAAGCCCAGACGGTGCATTGGTGCGATGAGGTCATTGGCGACACACCGCTGCAACAGTTGCTCGATACCGTCGACGAGGTGCATGTGCTGACGTCCCAGTCCGGCTTCGAAGCCTTGCTGCGCGGCGTGCCAGTCACCACCTACGGCCAGCCGTTCTACGCCGGCTGGGGATTGACCCTCGACCGCGGCCTGCACGACGACGTGCAAGCCCGACGCGCACGGCAACTGAGCCTCGATGAGCTGGTAGCCGGCACGCTGCTGCTCTACCCCACCTACGTCAGCCGCATCACCAATCGCTTCACCACCGCCGAACAGGCTCTTTACGAATTACAGCATTGGCACACGTTACCGCAGCCCGGAGCAACATCCAGATGGCAAGACTTGATTCAGCGCTTGAGCAGTTTATTGGGCTTGAAACGCCTGAGAAGCTGAAGGCGCGAGCAACGCTTCGCCCTCTAGCACCTCATCCGCGCAACAGCTTTCTGTTTCTACAGGGTGTCAGCTCGCCGTTTTTCAGTCGGCTGGCCAAGGCCCTGCGGGCCATCGACCAGTGCGTGAACAGCATCAGTTTCAATGTCGGTGATGTGCTGTACAGCGCAGGCTCGCGCACCGCTTATTCGGCCAGCCCCGATGGTCTGGAGGCCTTTTACAGCGAGCGCTTTCGCCAACTGGACGTCACTGACCTGGTGCTGTTCGGCGACTGCCGCCCGGTGCATCGCCCAGCGGTGGCCCTGGCGCGTCGCCTGGGCATCCGTGTGCATGTATTCGAGGAAGGGTATTTTCGGCCCTACTGGATCACCCTGGAGCGCGACGGCGTAAACAACAATTCGCTGCTGCCACGGGACCCCGACTGGTACCGCGACGTCGGCAAGCACATTGTCCGTTACGGCAATGGCAATGCATTCAAGCTGTCGTTTGTGTCTCGGGCCGCCCACGATGTGCTTTATCACAGCGGCGGGGCGCTGAACAAAGTGTGCTTCCCCCACTACCGCACCCATGCGCCGTACAGCGCGGCCATGGAGTACGCCGGGTTTATCCGCCAAGGTCTTCGCTTACTGTTTGCCACGCGCCGCGCCAATCAGCTGGTAGACGAAGTGGCTCGCGAACACCGTCCGACGTTCCTGTTGCCGCTGCAACTGGACAGCGATGCCCAGATCAAGGACCACTCGCCGTTCGCCAATATGTTTGAAGTGATCGACCATGTGATTGCCTCGTTCGCCGCGCACGCACCCACGGCGGCACGCCTGCTGGTGAAGAACCACCCGCTGAGCCCGGGCCTGGTCGACTACCAGCGCATCACCCAGGCGCTGGCCAAGCAGTACGGTGTCAGTGACCGGGTCGACTTCCTGGCCACCGGGCACATGCCGACGCTGCTCTCGCACATTGCCGGGATGATTACCGTCAACAGCACCGCAGGTGCATCGGCACTGCTGCACAAGCGCCCGACCTTCGCCCTGGCCAACCCGATCTACGCCATGCCGGGGCTCACCCAGCAAGGCAGCCTGGACGACTTCTGGCAGCATCCTGAAGCGCCAGACATGGCGTTGTTCCACCACTTTCGCAACACCGTCATCCACACCACGCAGGTCAACGGCGGCTTCTACACCCGCTGCGGCATCGACATGGCCGTGAGCAACTGCCTGGACGTGCTGATGGCGAAAACTTCAAGAATCGAAAACTACCTATGACGCACCACTCTTCACCCCGCTGCATCCTTATCACGGGTGCCACCGGCGGCATCGGTGGCGCGCTGGCGCCGGCCTATGCCGCGCCAGGCGTGACCTTGATTCTGCAAGGCCGCCGCCTGGACCGCCTGGAAGAAATGGCCAATGAATGCCGTGCCCTGGGCGCCTGCGTGTTGCTCGAGGCGCTGGACGTACGCGACCTGGACGCGCTACGCGCCATGGTGCGCCGGGTCAGCGATGCCGAGCAGCCCGACCTGGTACTGGTCGGTGCCGGCCTCAACACGGCGGTGGGCAGCAACGGTGAAGCCGAGTGCTGGGATGAAAGCCGCGCCCTGCTAGAAGTGAACGTGATGGCGGCCCTGGCCACGGTGGAAGCGGCCTTGCCGGCCATGCGTGCCCGCGGCCACGGGCAGATCGCCCTGTTCAGCTCGTTGGCGGGCTGGCGCGGCTTGCCGGTAACGCCAACCTACAGTGCCAGCAAGGCGGCAATCCGGGTGTATGGCGAAGCCATGCGCGACTGGCTGGCGCCGCAGGGCGTGAAGTTGAACGTGATTATCCCCGGCTACGTCGAATCGAAAATGTGCTTCGAAATGCCCGGCCCCAAACCGTTCCTGTGGACCGCCGAAAAAGCCGCCCGGCGCATCAAGCGCGGGTTGGCCGCGGACCAGGCACGCATCAGTTTTCCGTTCCCACTGAATTTCGGTACCTGGCTGCTGGGGGTAATCCCGCAGCGCCTTTCTTCGTTCATCCTGCGTGGTCTGAATTACAGTGATTGAGTTGTCCATCCTGCAGGTCGGCGTTATCGGCCTGCTGCTCACCGTGCTGGTCGAGCGCCTGCTGGTCCCTCGCCCGAATCTGCGCCGCCCGTTGAGTTGCTGGCTGCTGCACAGCGGCTTGTGGTGCGCGTGCCTGGCGTTACTGTACGGCCTGACCGCCCGCCCGCTGTTCAGTGGCGTCAACGTGCTGTTGTTGTGGTTGTTGATTGTGATGGTCAGCAACGCCAAGTACCACTCGTTGCGCGAGCCGTTTGTGTGCGCCGACTTCGAATACTTCAGCGATGCGGTGCGCTTTCCGCGGCTGTACCTGCCGTTCTTTGGCTTCGGCAAGGCAGCGCTGCTGGCCCTGGGGTTTGTAGCTTACCTGTGGGCCGGGCTGACGTTCGAGGCGCCTGTGCCGGGTGGCCCTATCGAGGCGTTCTGGCTGGGGCTGGGTAGTTTGCTGCTGCTGAAGCTTGGCCATCGTCGCCAGGTGCCGAGCTTCGATGCCGAGGCGGACGTAAAACGCTGGGGCTTGGCTGCCAGTTTGTGGCGCTACTACTGGGCAGCCCGCACGCCGGTTGACCGCGCAGCATTGGGCTCGGCGTTCGACACCCCTGCTCACGGGCCCGTTGCCGCGCCCCTCCCCGACCTGGTGTCGGTGCAGAGCGAATCGTTTTTCGATGTGCGCGACCTGTGGCCTGGCGTGAAAACCCAGGTGCTGAGCGAGTACGACCGCCTTGCCGGTGAGGCCCTGGCCCGTGGCAAGCTGCAGGTCGCCGCCTGGGGTGCCAATACCGTGCGTACCGAATTCGCTTACCTGACTGGCATCGCCAGCGATCGCCTTGGCGTACACCGTTTCAACCCCTACCGGGTACTGGCGCGCCAGGGCTTGCCGAGCATTGCTGCGCACCTCAAGGCCAAGGGCTATCGCACGGTCTGCATTCACCCGTACAACGGCAGCTTCTACGGTCGCAACAAGGTGCTGCCGGCGCTGGGTTTCGATGAATTCATCGACGTACGCAGCTTTGACAGCACGCAAAAAGCCGGCCCCTTCATTGGCGATTGTGCCGTGGCCGACAAGATTCGCGAACTGCTTCAAGACCCGACGCGCAAGCAGCCGCTGTTCATCCACGCCATTACCATGGAAAACCATGGTCCGCTTCACCTTGAACAGGTCGAGGCCGACGAACTTCTCAACTGGTTCGACCGTCCGTTGCTCACCGGCATGAATGACCTGGCGCCCTATGTGCGCCATATCGCCAACGCCGACCGCATGCTCGGTAAACTGCGTGACACCTTGCTCGCACACCCGAACGAAGCACTGCTGTGCTTCTTCGGCGACCACGTGCCGATCCTGCCGAATGTCTACCAGGCCATTGGCGCGCCGGCGGGCGATACCGATTACCTGATCTGGTCCAACCGCTCCCGGCCCGGCGCGCATCCAAGCCCTATTCGGGTCGAGGCGTTGTCCAGCCGCCTGGTCGATTGCGCACACCACCAACGCGCGCGCGCCGCTGTCGTTGGCGTGGCCTGAGTCGTGGTGACGATCGTGCTGGGGTCAAGCCTTGCGCCGGCGCAAACTGCCGATCCTGCCTTGCAGCGGGTGGTGACCCAGGGGCGCGGCTCGTTGGCATTCATCCTGGGCAACACGGCCTGCCGCCAGCGCCTGCTCGGCACCTGCATCAACTGGGACCGGGTATTGCTGGCCATGGAACAAGGCCAGGCACTGGGGTATGTGGCTTTCAAGCATCACTTGCGTGGCCCCTTTGCCCTGCGCGTGCAGCCGTTTGTCCAGGAATTTGGCAGGATTCAAGGCTGGGTCCGCTTCGCCGCATTCTGCCTCAGTGAATACCGAGAATGGCGCTACTCGTTTCTGCTGTATGGATTGCGCGTGAACAAACCGGCACGTAACCGTGGCATCGGCTCTGCACTGGTGCAAGCCTGCTGCGCGCAGGCTGCAGCGGACGGCTTCAAGGACGTGTTTCTCGAAGTGCCGTTGAACAACGACCGTGCGCGGGCGCTTTACCTGCACAACGGCTTTCGCCTGTTGCGCAAGCGCTGGGTTCCCTTCCCGCCCGTGCGCAGCATGCACCGGCTCGCGGAGCCAGCCTTGTGAGCGAGCTGAAGGTCGACCTGCAGCCGCTGGTGAATGGCCCAGGCTGGATTGGCGTGATGTCCCAGTGGGTGGCCTGGAAAGTGCTGCACCTGCCGCAGTTTCTCGGCCCCGAAGGCCCACCCTGTTGGTTGTGGCGACGCGGGCGCAAGGCCCCCAACGGCCTGAAGGCCATCGCCGGCATCGGCTACAAGGACTCCTCGGCCCAGGCCCGAGTACTGTGCAAGCGCTGGGGGTTGCCCTACATCGCCATCGAAGACGGTTTTCTGCGCTCGTCTTCACTGGGTGTCGAAGGCGACACACCGATGTCGCTGGTGGTCGACCCGGTGGGCATCCACTACCTCGCTGATCGCCCCTCGTTACTGGAGAACATCCTCCAGGCGCCAGACGCGCTCACCCCTGCCGAACTGAACAGTGCCCGCCAGCTTATTGCGCTGATGCGCAGCAGCGGCATCGGCAAATACAACAATGCCCCGGACCTGGACCCGACAGATCCATTGGGGCGCGAGCGGCCACTGGTACTGGTGGTAGACCAGACAGCAGGCGACTACTCGATTCCCGGCGGCGGCCTGACCGAGGCCGACTACGTTCACATGCTCGATGCCGCCCTGGCGGAAAACCCCGATGCCGAAGTGCGCGTGCGCATCCATCCCGACTGCGTGGGCGGGCACAAGCCCAGTTGCCTGCTGGCCGCTGCCACCGCGCGGGGCGTCGCCCTGGAAGCCCGGCCAGTGTCGTGGGCATCCCTGGCACGCCGTGCCCGGCGGGTGTATATCGGCACCAGCCAGGCCGGGCTTGAAGCGTTGATTCAGGGAGTACCGGTGACCTGTTTTGGCCTGCCGTTCTACGCAGGCTGGGGCCTGACCGACGACCGCATGCCGATCCCGAGGCGAACGGCGCGGCCCGACCTGGTGCAACTGGTGGCGGCTGCCTATGTCCGCTACTGCCGTTATGTCGATCCGCTGACCGGGCAACTCACCGATGCACTCACCGTAGCCCGGCAACTGGCCCGAAAAAAAGCCCAGGACGCCGAGTTTGCCGGCAGCATCACCGTGCTCGGGGTCAAGCGTCACAAGCAACACAACATCCGGCGTTTTTTCAGCAGCCGCTGGGGTCACCTGACCTTCGCCGAAGACAGTCCGACCCTGGTGGCCGATGTCGCGGCCAGGCAGGGCAAGGTGATGGTGTGGGCCGCACGCGAACCCGCAGACCTCAAGGCACGTGCCGTCGCGCTCAATGTGCCGGTATGGCGCATCGAAGATGGTTTCTTGCGTTCCAATGGCCTGGGGGCCCTGAACGCACCGGCGCTGTCGCTGGTGCTCGACCGCAGTGGCATGCACTTCGATGCCAGCACCCCCTGCGACCTGGAGACCTGGCTCGAACAGATGGACTTCGACGCCGACGCCCTGGCCGAAGCCGCCCGCCTGCGCGAACGTATCGTTGCCCAGGGTGCCAGCAAGTACAACCTCAAGAGCACTGTTGATAACCAGGTTCGCGCCCGCCCCGGCCAACGCCGGATCCTGGTACCCGGCCAGGTGGAGGACGATGCCTCGCTGCGCTGCAGTGGCGGCGCCCTGCACGACAACCTTGAACTGCTCACCCATGTTCGGGCCAATGCCCCGGATGCCTGGATCGTCTACAAGCCGCACCCGGATGTAGAAGCGGGGAAACGCCGGGGCAACGCCCCCTCCGATGACCTGCTCGGACTGGCCGACCAAGTACTGCCGGGGGCTGACATCGCCAGCCTGTACGACCAGGTCGACGAGGTGCATACCCTCAGTTCCACCTCAGGCTTCGAAGCCCTGTTGCGCGGGCTGAAGGTCGTCACCCACGGCACACCGTTCTACGCCGGCTGGGGCTTGACCCATGACCACCAGCCTTTTGCGCGCCGCACCCGGCGCCTGACCCTGGACCAGTTGGTAGCCGGCGCCCTGTTGCGCTATGCGCGCTATGCCGACCCCCAGCACGCTTTGCCCTGCGATGCCTGGCATGCCCTGACATGCCTGTCGAACCGTCGCCCGCAGCCCCTGGCGCAGCACCCGCGCCTGCTACCGCTGCTCAATTACACCCGGACCATGCTCGGCTACGGCCGTACAGCGGTCCCACTGAAGGATTAGACCATGCCTGCATCACTGAAGGATCTGGGCCGTTATGCGGCGCTGCCCTGGCATTGCCTGCAACTGCTGACCCACGCCAAGTCGTTCGAGAACAACCCTGTGCTGGGCAGCGCCCGGCTCAATGCCCTGGGCCTGCACGTGCAGCGTCGTCAACTGGCCATGGGGATGGCGGCGATGCGTCGCCGTGCGCTGGCGCCAAGGTTGGAAGCGGGTGAGCTGGCACACTTTGAGGAGCAGGGCTTTTTCGTCCGTGAAAACGCCTTGCCTGCCGAGCAGTTCGCCGCCTTGCGGGCCGAGCTTGGCAACCTGCGCAGCACCGGTTGGGAGATGCGCCAGGGCAAGGCCGTGACCCGACGCGTGAGCCTTGATCTGGATGTGCTGGAGAAGAACCCGGCCAGCGCCGCGTTCGTGGCCGACCGCAGCGTGCGCGACTTGATCGCCTATGCATCGTCCAACACTGGCGGCATCACGTACCAGTTGCAGTCGATCGTGATCGACGGCGTCAATGCCGAGCAGGACCCGCAAACCCGCCTGCATGCCGACACCTTCCATCCGACGGCCAAGGCGTGGTTGTTCCTGGATGACGTGGAAGATGACCAGGGACCGTTCAGCTACGTGCCGGGCTCTCATCGCCTGACACCGGAGCGCCTGGCCTGGGAATACCGCCAGAGCCTGAATGCCGCGCGCTCGCCGGAGCAGATGCACCGCGAGGGATCGTTCCGGATTCACGAGCATGAACTGGCCGGGCTTGGCCTGCCCATGCCGCGACGTTTTTCGGTGCCGGCCAATACGCTGGTGGTGGCGGATACATCGGGCTTCCATGCCCGTTGCCCGAGCTTGCGCCCGAGCCACCGGGTGGAAATTTACGCGAGCCTGCGGCGCAACCCGTTCATCCCTTGGCGCGGCGCCCACCTGTTCGCCCTGCCGTGGATTGCCAACCATCACATGCGATGGGACATTCGCCTGAAGCGATTGATGGGATTCGACAAGCGCAGCCACTGGCGTTTTATCGAAGCGCTGAACGCTTACGAAAAGCCGTACATCTGACCTTCGCGGCCGAGCGCAGACTGTCGCCAGCGGTTACGCCGGTAATCTGTAGCCGCTGCCGAGGCACGAGGCTGCGATCGACTGCGCAGCAGTCGCCTGGTA
>NZ_KE384457.1:0-193053 GCF_000425805.1 Pseudomonas vranovensis DSM 16006 | reverse complement strand
CCAGCGGCTACGCCGGTAATCTGTAGCCGCTGCCGAGGCACGAGGCTGCGATCGACTGCGCAGCAGTCGCTCGGTGGGGTGGGAGCAGCCTCGCCCCGCGATACATCACGAAAGTCTGGCCATCTCTTCGGCGACGATGGCCACGGTGCTGATGATCTGTTCCTCGGTGTGTTCGCAAGACACGAAGAACCGCACCCGCGCCGCCTTCTCCGGCACTGCCGGGTAGAGGATCGGCTGCGCATTGATGCCGCGCTCGAACAACGCACTCGACAACCGCCCTGCCTTGAACGAGCTGCCGGTAATCACCGGGATTACCGCAAGCCCGGTGCTGGTGGCGGTATCCAGGCCGGCCGCTTTGGCCAGGCGCAGGAACAGTTCGCCACGGGCCTGTACGGTCTGCACACGCCCCTGATCACCCACCATGCACTTGAGCGCCGCCAGCGCCGAAGCGGTCACCGAAGGCGGTATGCCCACGCTGTACAAAAACCCCGGCGCCAGGAACTTGAGGTGCTCCACCAGCGCCGTGTTGCCAGCAATGTAACCGCCACAGCTGGCCAGGGTCTTGCTCAAGGTTCCCATCCAGATATCGACGTCATCACCCGCCAGGCCGAAATGCTCGCGAATGCCTTTGCCGGTCGCGCCCATCACCCCCAGTGAGTGCGCCTCGTCGACCATGAGGAAGACTTTGTGCTTGCGTTTGAGCTCGACGAAACGCGGCAGGTCCGGGTAGTCACCATCCATGCTGTAGATGCCTTCGACCACCACCAGCACCCGCTCGAAGTGCTGGCGCTGTTCGAGCAGAATCCGGTCCAGTGCCTGCCAGTCGTTATGGGCGAAGCTCAAGCGCCGCGCCCCCGACAACTGGATGCCCTGCAGCACGCTGTTGTGGATCAGTTCGTCATGCAGCACCAGGTCACGCGGGCCGAACAGGTAGCCAATGGTGGTGACGTTGGTGGCGTGGCCACTGACAAACACCACGGCATCGTCGACCTCATAGAGGTTCGCCAGCTCACGCTCCAGTTCGCGGTGCAACGGGCGGTCACCCGACACTGGCCGACTGGCCGACACCGAGGTGCCATAGCGATCAATCGCGGCCTTGGCCGCTTCGGCCACTACCGGGTGACCTGAATAGCCAAGGTAGTTGTAACTGGCAAAGTTGATGTACTCGCGGCTGCCGATGCAGGTTTCTGCACCCGCCGTACCTTCGTGCATACGAAAGAACGGATTGGCCAGACCCAGACGGGCAGCGCTCTGCTGCATCACCCGCAACTGCTGATAGCCGGGGTGCTGGTCGAAGCGGTAGAACGCCTCGGGCACTTTGAGCGCCGCCTGTTGTGCCTGCTCCAGGGTCGCGCCGCCGGCCGTATCGCCCGCCTCGCTGCGACGGCGTTCCAGTGCTTGCTGGATCAGCCGCTGCTTGATACCAGCGCCAAGGCCGGTGGGCGTTTTTGCAGTCATCGGACTATCACTCAATCAAACATCACTCAATCAAACGGTTAGGGACTGCAGTGTTATCGGCAAGCTCGGCGTTAAGTTCAGCGATTTGCTCACGGCTCAGCTCGCTGCCGTGGCGGGCCAGTACGTTCTCGGCAACGGCGGCAGGTGCCGACGCTTCGTTGGCCCCGCCATCACCGCGCAGCAACTCCAGAATGCGCACGCTGAGTTTGTCGATGCTGGAGCTTTCGCTGAGCTCCATGACCGGCAAGCGAATGCCGAAACGCTCTTCCAGCGCGACGACCAACTCGACACTCATCAGCGAGTCCAGCCCCAACTCTTGCAGCGGGCGCTGGGTGTCCAGGCGCGCGGCCGGCAACCGGAGGATTTCGCAGACTTCGTGCTTGAGCAGCTCGACAAAGCGCTCCAACACTTGTTCATCGTCAAGCTCGGCAAGCATGCGCTGAATGTCTTCGGCGTCGTTGTCGTCGTCCTGTTCGCCGCCGTGGGCACGGACCAGCTCAACGAAGCGCGGTGTCGCCGCACTGGGCAGGAAGCGCGACAAGGCCTTCCATTCCAGCTCGAGCACACCGACACCATCGTCACCCTTGAGCAGCATCTGCTCCAGGTGCGCCAGCGCCACCTCGGCCCGCAGGGCTGCACCGCCCATACGGCTTTGCAGGGCATCCTTGATCTGCGCGTTGCGGGCCAGGAAGCCGACGTCGTCGATGGCGCCCCAGAGCACGGCGGTAGCTGCCAGCCCCAGGCTGCGGCGATGGCGGGCCAGGGCTTCGAGCCAATGGTTGGCCGCCACGTAGTTGGCCTGCCCGGGGTTGCCGAACAGGGTGGTGGCCGACGAGAACATCACGAAGAAGTCCAATGCCAGCTCACGGGTCAGTTCGTGCAGGTATTGCGCACCCTTGGCCTTGGGTTCCAGCACACGCTGCAACTGCTCGGCATCGAGGTTGCGAATAAGACTGTCATCGATCACCGTGGCCGCATGTACCAGGCCGCGCAATGGATAAGCGCTGGCATTGATGCGTTCGAATACAGCGCGCAGCTGCTGCGCGTCGGTGATATCGCAGGCCAGGGCCTGCACATCGATACCCTGGGCCTGCCATGCCGCCAGGGCTGGTTGCGCCTCGACGCTGGCCGGGCCACGGCGGCCGAGCAACACCAGGTGGCGCGCACCTTTATCCACCAGCCACTGCGCCGTGCGCAGGCCGAAACCGCCCAGGCCGCCAGTGACCAGGTAGGTGGCATCAGCACTGAGCTGCAGGTGCTGAACCGGCTGTTGGCGGGTTTCCACCAGTTGTTCGATCGGGTTGCCATAGGTGACCACGATCTTGCCGATCTGTCGGGCCTGCTGCATGTAGCGGAAGGCCTCGACCACCTGGTTGGCATCGAACTCGCGGAACGGTAACGGGTGGAGGATGCCCTGCTCGAAGAGCGCCATCATCTGCGCGAACAGGCGTCGGGTCAGGTCCGGGCGCTCGCTCATCAGTTGGTCGGCATCGATACCAAAGTAACTGATGTTGTTGCGGAACGGACGCAGGCCGATGCGGGTGTTCTGGTAGAAGTCACGCTTGCCCAGTTCCAGGAACCGGCCAAACGGCTTGAGCACCCGCAGGTTGCGGTTGATCGCTTCGCCCGCCAGGGAGTTGAGCACCACGTCGACGCCTCGCCCGCCGGTCATCGCCAGCACTTCGTCGGCATAGGCCAGGGAGCGTGAATCGAACACCTTGTCGACACCGAGCAGGCGCAGGAAATCGCGCTTTTCGTCGCTGCCGGCGGTGGCGTAGATCTCCGCGCCGCACCACTTGGCGATCTGGATCGCAGCGATGCCCACGCCACCGGCGGCGCCATGGATCAGCACCTTCTCGCCTGGCTCCAGGCGCGCCAGGTAATGCAGGGCGTAGTACACGGTGAAAAACGTACTTGGAATGGTCGCCGCCGCCTCGAACGACATGCCATCCGGAATGCGCGCCACGGCGTTGGCGTTGGTCACCAGGCGGTTGGCAAAGCTGCACGGTCCGAAGCCCACCACACGGTCGCCCGGGGCGAAATCGCCAAGTACATCGGCGCCTTTGCCCTGCACCACGCCAGAGAACTCAAAGCCCAGAGTCGGCCCGGAGAAGCCGTTTTCGATGGCTTCATCCGACAGCAAGCCAAGGGCGAACATCACGTCGCGGAAGTTCAGGCCGGTGGCCCGCACGGCAATGTCCAGCTCGTCCGGGGCAGGCAGGCGCGGCTCGCGCACTTCCCAGCGCAGGTTGCGCAACTGGCCGGGCAGGTCGAAGCCCAAGCTGATGCGCTTGTCGGTATCACCTACTACCTGGGCCTGATCGTGCAACACGCGCAAACGCGGTACGTAGCGTTGGCCATCGGCAGTGATCGCAAGCTCGGTCTCGCTATCGGCGTGCAACAGCGCTGGCAGCAGGCTGTCGATCGGTGCACTGAAGGCCAGGTCGAGCAGGCGGACCTTGCAACTGGCCGACTCGTTCGCCAAGGTGCGGCCGAAGCCCCAGAACGCAGCATCGGCGATGGCATCGACGTTCCCGGCGTTCTCACCAGCGTACAGGTGAGTGGCAGCGCCGCGGGTCAACAGCCAGCATTGCGGCGCCATGCCAAGCGACTCGCACGCCTGGACCAGAGCAGCCGCCTGCATGCAGCGCAGGCCCTGGCCATCAAGGCCATGGTCGGTATCGAACCCGACCAGGTGCAGGAGCTGCTCCGGTGCCTGGTCCAATGCAGCGAGCTGCTGTGCCAGCGCCTGCGCATCGCCTGGCAGCAGCAGGCTGACCTGCTGGCCTTGCTCGCGCAGGGCCTGGGCCAATTGCGCAGCGGCGCCCTGCCCGGCTTCGGCCAGCACGGCCCAGCGTTGCATCGCAACGTCGGATGCGGGTGCGCATTTGCTGTCGGCATTTTCGGCCAGCAACAGGTAACTGCCACAGGCAGTGCCTGGCAAGGCTTCCAGGGTGTGGGTCAGGGTCAGGCCGTGGCGCTGCAGTTCATGCAGCCAGAACGATGGCCGCTGCTGCCGCGACAACGCCTGTTGCGGGCCCGCCAGCCACCAGTCGGCCTGGGCACCGAAGACGAAGTCGGCCCAGCGCGCCGGGTGCTGCGCCAGCAAGGCCAGTTGGCCGTGCGGACTGAGCCGGCTCGCGGCCTGGCGCAAGGCTTCACCGATGCTGTCCAGCGCCGCCAGGTCAGTGGGCGCCAGTACCCAGTCGAACGCACGGGCATCGGCCAGTTGATCAAAGCCGATGATATCCAGCGCCGGGCAATCGTCGCGCAGCATCTGCGCCAGCTCCGGCTCCTGAACGCAGTAGCTGTAGTCGACGCGATCAAAGTCGATACCCGCGTACAGCGACTCGATAAAGGACTGGCCACCAAAGCCGAGCTCCAGTACGCGCAAGCGCTGACCCGCCGGCAAAGTGGCCAATCGTTGGGCGAGGGTCTCACGCACCCCGGCAAGCAGGCGTTGCTGGCCCGCTGCACCCAGTACCAGGCGTACCAGGTTGGCCCCGCTGGTTTCTCGCGGCAGCAGTTGTTCAAGGGCCTGGGTACCCTCCAGCAGGGTCGGCAAGTGGCGGCCGATACGGCCGACCGAATGAATGATCTGGAAGTGTTCCGGGTAGCTCCTGAACAGCTCCTGCCAGATGTCCTCGGAGGCAGGACGCTCGCCCGCCTCGACCATCTGCCAGTTGCCGTCGGCATCACGGCTCAGGCTGCCATCGTCATGGCCATGGCGCAGCAAGGTGGCCAGGTAGTCACCGGGCACGCCTTCGTGCTGCGACCACAGGGCAACCTGCTCGGCGCTCAACTGGCCGCCGGCCTGCTCGATCAGGTCGAGGACAAAGCTGGAACACAGGGCGTCGAGCAACGGCTCGACTTCATTGAGGTAACGCGCCTGCACGGCTTCGTCACCCAGCCCTTGCAGGTGGCCCACCAGCGGCGTGCCGGCCTGGGCCTCACGCAACACCGGAACGACCTGGCCCGGTGCAACAACCCCGACGTGGGCCATGCGCTTGATGTCGCCAGAGCGGTCTCGCTGCAGGCGCACGCCACGGAAGCGCGCATCCTTGATAAACAGCACGGCTTCGCCGGCCGCATCGAACAGGGTGAAATCCACCAGCAACGAATGCTCGGTGCGTTTGAGCTGCACGACCTCGGCCAGGCACGGCACACCGCCGGCCTTGGCAAAGGCGATACGACCGAACTTGACCGGAATGAACGCCAGGCCCTTGTTGCTGCCCGGTTGGCTGACCAGCAGTTCGGTGATCAACTGGAAAGCGCCGTCGAGCAAGGCCGGGTGCAGGTGCAGCGAGGCCAGTTCAGCGGCGATGGCATCAGGCACGCTCAGTTGCGCCAGCACGCGCGCAGGCTCTACCCACACGGCAGATACCGCCTGGTAGGCCGGGCCGTAGTTCAGGCCAACCGCGCAGGTCAGCGCCAGGTGCTGCTCGCCGGTGAAGTCCGCCGGGCGCTGCGGCAGTGCCGGTGCACGACCACCGAGCAGCACGCCACGGGCTTCACCCGGCAGGCGCGCCACCACGTGCTGCACCCACTCTTCACGCTGGGCCAACGTGCGCGAGGTAACGCGCAAGGTGCCGTCTGCCTCTTCAACGTTGACGCGGATTTTCTTGCTGCCTTCGCTGCCGAGCAGCAACGGGTTATGAATTTCCAGTTCTTCGATATCGACGAACTCGCCCGGCTGGTGCAGCAAGGCCACCGCCAATGCCAGCTCGGTGAAACCGGCGCCGGGGAACAGCACCGACTCACCGACCTTGTGATCGCCCAAGGTGGGGAACAGTTGTGTATCGAGACGGTTTTCCCACGTCAGCGCGCGGTCGGCCAATGGATAGCCCAGCAGCGGGTGTACACGCTCGCGCTGCAGTACGCCGAAGGACTCGGCGCTGACCGGCAGCTGGAAGTGGTCTCGCTGCCAGGTGTAGTTCGGCAGGCGCAGGTTGTTGCCGGCCACCGGGAAGTGCGGCTGCCAGTCCGGCTCGGCGCCAGCAATCAGCAGCTTGGCCACGCAACGTTCCAGCAACGCCGGGCTGTTGTCCTTGCGCAGCAAGGTGCCGATCACTTGGCCAGCGAGCTCGCGCGCATTCAGGGCGTCGGTGACATAACCGCGCAGGATCGGGTGCGGACCGACTTCGACGTAGAGGTTGAAGCCCTGCCCCGCCAAGGCGTCCATCGCGCCCTGGAACAACACCGGGAAGCGGATGTTCTGCCACCAGTAGCGGCTGTCCAGGCGCTGGCCGTCCAGCTCGCCGCCAACGACGGTCGAGTAGAACGGGATATCGCCGCTGCGCGGCTGAATGTGTGCAAGGTCAGCAATGACCTGCTGTTCGATCGGGTTCATCGCCGGGGAATGGAAGGCATAGTCCAGGCCCAGGCGGCGGGCGAACACCTGACGCTCGGTGAGCACCTCTTCAAGCGCGGTCAACGCCTCGACACCACCAGCGACCGTGGCGCCACGGGCACTGTTTTCGCCGGCGACTACCAACTGGCTGTCCAGACCCAGCTCACCCAGCACGGCGGCGGTGGCTTCGCCCGACAGGCCCACGGCGGTCATCTGGCCGCTGCCACGGGTCAGGCCCTGCAGGCGGCTGCGGTGGAAAATGACCTGTGTGGCGTCTTCCAGGCTCAATGCACCGCAGGCCCAGGCAGCGGCCACTTCACCCACGCTGTGGCCAATCACTGCCGCCGGATGGAAGCCCTGGGCTGCCAACACACGGGTGACCGCCACTTGCAAGGCGAACAGCGCCGGCTGGGCGATTTCAGTGCGTACGTAGCGGTCTTCACCGTTTTCACCGAGCAGCTCGGCGCGCAGCGAATAGCCCGCCAGCGGTTGGAAAATGGCATCGACTTCAGCCACGGCAGCCTCGAACAGCGGGTTGCCGAGCATCGCGCTGCCCATGCCCTGCCACTGTGAACCGTTGCCGGAGTAGACGAAGACCGGCCCCTGGACCTTGTCCAGCGCCTGGCCGGCCTCGAGCACCGAGCTCAGCTCGCTGAGACTCGGATCGTCGGCATAGTCCGCCAGCGCCTGGGCGGCCTCGGCCGGATCGGCGCTGATCAGCAGCAAGCGATGCGAGTGGGCGTCACGACGGAACATGGCCTGGTAGGCCACGTCGTAGTAATTGGCCTCGGGGTGCGCGGCCAGGTAGTCGGCAAAGCGTTCGGCGGTGGCACGCAAGCCGTTGGTATCCTTGGCGCTGAGCATCAATGGCAGGCGGCGCGCCTGGGTCGGTGCGGCAGACGCCGGAAGCGGCTCAGGGCTTTGCAGAATGACGTGCGCGTTGGCGCCGCCGAAACCGAAGGAGTTGACCCCGACGGTCAACTGGCCCTCTGGCTTGAGTGCGTGGGTCTGGGTCACGACCTTGAGGTTAAGGTCGGCAAACGCAATATTCGGGTTGAGCTCCTCGACACCGATGGTGGCCGGCACTTTGCGTTCGATCAGGCAATTGAGCGCCTTCATCAGGCCGGCAACACCGGAGGCTGCTTCCAGGTGGCCCAGGTTGCTCTTGACCGAGCCGATCGGCAACGGATTGCCGGCGCCACGGACCTGGCCCAGGGCTTCACCGATGGCGCGGGTCTCGACCGGGTCACCCACCGCAGTACCCGTGCCATGCGCTTCCAGGTAATCAAGCTGCGAAGGATCGATACCGGCCTTGGCGTAAGCGTGCTTGAGAAGCGCGGCCTGGGCATCGGCATTGGGCAGGGTCAGGCTCGACTTGCGGCCATCGGTGTTCACCGCACTGGCGGCGACCACGGCCAGGATCGGGTTGCCGTCGGCCACGGCCTGGTCGTAGTCCTTGAGCAGGAACAAACCACCGCCCTCGGAGCGCGCATACCCATCACCGCTCTCGTCGAAGGAGTGGCAACGCCCGGTGCGCGACAGCATCGAGGCCTTGGCGAAGATCATGAAACCGAACGGGTGCATGTGCAGGCTGATGCCGCCAGTCACAGCCTGATCGATATCACCACTGAGAATGGCCTGGCAGGCCTGGTGAAAGGCCACGAGCGAAGACGAACAGGCCGTATCGATAGCCATGCTCGGGCCGCGCAGGTCGTAGAAGAACGACAGGCGATTGGCCGCGATGCTCATGGTATTGCCAGTGGCGGTGGCGGCGTCGATCGAGGCCATGTCTTCCACCAGGCGATACGCCTGCTCCACCGCGGCGATGCCCAGGTACACACCACAATTGCTGCCACGCAGGCTGGACGGCTTGACGCCGGCGTTCTCGAAAGTTTCCCAGCACATTTCCAGCAACATGCGTTGCTGCGGGTCCATCACCGCCGCTTCGCGTGGCGAGATATTGAAGAAGCCCGCATCGAATGCACTGACGTCGCCCAGGGTGCCGGCTGCGAAGGTATAACTGGTAGCCGGGTTGGCTTTGTCCGGGTGCAGGAACTCGGCATGGTCCCAGCGCGAGGCGTCGACCTGGGTAACCAGGTCCCGCCCGGCCATCAAGTTCTGCCAGAAGCTGCTCGTGGTAGAGCCGGGAAAACGGAAAGAACAACCAACAATTGCTACCTGTCTACGCTTTGTCAAAACCCATTCCTTTAAAACTCTTCCGGGCACCATCCCATCCATCGGACAGCCGGCGTGCCAGGCCATATTCTTTTGGCAAGTCGTTAAACGTCACCTGCGGATCATTGTTATCTGGAGCTTGCCTTGCTGCGCACAGAGAGGGTGCAAGGCTAATGGCCTACACGCATCACGTAGGAAATCTTCAGAAATATTGTAGGAATGATACGCGGTATGACCGGCCAGGGAAAACCCAAAGCGGCGGGTGGCGGCACGAATGTTCGAAGTGGTTCACGTGAGTGAGAATTGGTCGCAAGGCCGGGCTGATATTTGGCCTCGTTTTCAACCCGCCGCTTAAAGGCGTGGATCATAACGGCACAAAAAGAGGTTTTTGTGACAGCCCTGCCCCCCCAACGCTCATTTTCCTCCCGAGCGCCTCCGGCACTACTGATTGTTGGCGGCCAACGAACTTGCGACTACTGACAGGCGAATCCCACGCGCTCTTGGTAGAATGCCGGCTTACCGCGACAGATCCCGAGCACCAATGCCAGCCACTACTGCGTCAACTTCTGTAAATCCACGTTCTGAGCCCTCGCGCCGCTTCAGCGTTGCGCCGATGATGGATTGGACTGATAGGCACTGCAGATTCTTTCTGCGCCTACTCTCCAGCAACGCCCTGCTCTATACCGAGATGGTCACCACCGGCGCCCTGTTGCACGGCGATACCGAGCGCTTTTTGCGCCATGACGAAGCCGAACACCCCCTGGCCTTGCAACTGGGCGGCAGTGTGCCGGCGGATCTGGCGGCCTGCGCCAAGCTGGCCCAGGATGCCGGGTACGATGAGGTGAACCTCAATGTCGGCTGCCCTAGCGATCGGGTGCAGAACAACATGATCGGCGCCTGCCTGATGGGGCACCCGGCTTTGGTAGGCGATTGCGTCAAGGCGATGCAAGATGCGGTGCAGATTCCGGTAACGGTAAAACATCGTATCGGGATCAACGGGCGCGACAGTTATGCCGAGCTGTGTGATTTCGTTGGCCAGGTGCGTGATGCCGGCTGCCGCAGTTTTACCGTGCATGCACGCATTGCGATTCTTGAAGGGCTGTCGCCAAAAGAGAACCGCGAGATTCCACCGCTGCGTTATGACGTAGCTGCACAACTGAAGGCCGACTTCCCTGATCTGGAGATCGTGCTCAACGGCGGTATCAAGACCCTGGCCGAGTGCCGGGAGCATCTGCAGACGTTCGACGGGGTGATGCTTGGCCGCGAGGCCTACCACAATCCGTATGTGCTGGCCGAGGTTGACCAACAGTTGTTCGGCAGCCAGGCGCCGGTGATCAGCCGCAGTGAGGCACTGTCCAAGCTGCGCCCCTATATCGCCGCGCACTTGGCATCGGGCGGCGCCATGCACCATGTGACCCGGCACATCCTTGGCCTTGGCCAGGGCTTCCCGGGGGCGCGCAAGTTCCGTCAGTTGCTGTCGGTGGATATCCACAAGACCAACGACCCTCTGGCACTGCTCGATCAGGCCGGCGAGCTGTTGCAGGGGCGCTGACTCCGGAACCTGTGCCCACTTGCGGACTCGAAGTCTTATCCTTTGCCCCGGCGTACCTGCCAGCCCTTGAGCGGCTGGCAACGCTCGGGTAATGTCGATCCACCGCACAGGACAGAGCACGCCCATGACCTCCAAGCTGGAACAACTCAAGCAGTTCACCACTGTAGTTGCTGACACGGGTGATATTGATGCCATCAGCCGTCTGAAACCGGTCGACGCCACCACCAACCCTTCGCTGCTGCTCAAGGCCGCAGCGATGCCCGGCTATGCAGATCTGCTCAAGCAGTCGGTCGAACACGGCAAGGGCGATGTCGGCCTTGCCTGTGACACCTTTGCCGTGGCCATTGGCGCCGGCATTCTCAAGGTGATTCCGGGGCGTATCTCTACCGAAGTCGATGCCCGGCTGTCTTTCGATGAACCTGCCTTGCTGGCCAAGGCCCGCCAGTTAATCGAGCTGTACGACAAGGCCGGTATTGGCCGCGACCGCGTGCTGATCAAGCTGGCTTCGACCTGGGAAGGTATTCGGGCCGCCGAGAAGCTGGAGAAGGAAGGCATCCAGACCAACCTCACGCTGTTGTTCTCGTTTGCCCAGGCACAAGCCTGTGCCGACGCCGGGGTGTTCCTGATTTCGCCGTTCGTGGGCCGTATCTACGACTGGTACAAGAAGTCCACCGGCAAGGAGTATGTTGGCGCCGAAGACCCGGGCGTGCAGTCGGTGACGCGAATCTACGACTACTACAAGACCAACGGTTACAACACCGTGGTCATGGGCGCGAGCTTCCGCAACATTGGCCAGATCGAGCAACTGGCTGGCTGCGACCGACTGACCATCAGCCCCGAACTGCTGCAACAGCTCAGTGACGACCAGGGCGACCTGCCGCGCACCCTCAAGCCGGGCAACAAGGGCGAGCCACGCCAGCACCTGAGCGAGGCGCAGTTCCGCTGGGCATCCAACGAAGACGCCATGGCCACCGAGAAGCTGGCCGAGGGGATTCGTCAGTTTGCACGGGACCAGGAAAAACTTGAGGCTTTGCTGGCTGCAAAAGCCTGATACAAATCGGGTTTGCCACTGAGGCGAGGAATGCGGAGCATTCTTTCCTTTTCGCGGGTCAAGCCCGCTCCTACCGGCTGTAGGAGCGGGCTTGACCCGCGATGCTTTTGACTTTGCTTTCAGAGATCTGATGCCTGAACTTTCTGCACTACCCGCCGTACTGGCCGGCCCCCTGTTGCGCCGCCTCGAATCACAACGGATGGTGTTCTGGCTGGTCGCCTCGCAGCCCCTGCAGCCAGCGCTGGCGTTGAATGTTACAGGCATTACCCCCAGCATCGACTGCCAGGTCATGCCTATCGGTCGCCAGGCCTTCGTACACCTGATCGACATTCACCTCGACAATCCGTTGCCCTGCGATGAGCAGATCGACTATGACCTGATCCTGCAAACCGATGCCGGCCCCCAAGGCATCGCCCAATGGGCCCCGCACTTGCTCTACGACGGCGCCCGGCAGCCGAGCTTCGTCCTTCGTTCACGCCTTGAACATCTGCTCCACGGTTCCTGTCGCAAGCCGCACCACCCTGCCGCCGACGGCTTGCTGTGTGCAGACCGCCTGCTGATGGAATGCACCAACCCCACGGCGCGCCCGGCCCTGCTGATGATGAGTGGCGACCAGGTGTATGCCGATGACGTCGCCGGGCCCATGCTGCGCGCCATTCATGCATTGATCGAGCGACTGGAGCTGTTTGACGAGCAACTGGAGGGCGCCGTGGTCGATGACAGCCAGGCGCTCTACCGGCACGCCGCCAGCTATTACCACCGCGCTGACCTGCTGCCTGCACTGGAAAGCAACGAAACCCTGCGCGAGCGCTTTTTTGGTGGCGCACGCAAGCCGATCTTCACCAGCAGCAATGCCGACAATCACCTGGTGACTTTTGCCGAGGTCATGGCCATGTACCTGCTGGTGTGGTCGCCGGTACCGTGGACGCTGGTCGACGTGCAGATGCCGGCCGGGCTCACCGAGCAGCGTCAGGAGCGCTTCGAGCAGGAGCAGCAGTTGATCCTGGGCTTCGTCAGCGGCCTGGGCGGGGTCGCCCGGGTGCTGGCACACCTGCCAAGCCTGATGATTTTCGACGACCACGACATTACCGATGACTGGAACCTGTCGGCGCAATGGGAGGAGACCGCCTACGGTCATCCGTTTTCCAAACGCATCATCGGCAATGCACTGCTCGCCTATTTGCTGTGCCAAGGCTGGGGCAACGACCCCGACGCCTGCCGACACCTGATACTCAAATGCCAGGCATTGAGCCAGAGCGCTTTGGCCGACCAGCCCCTGGATGCTCCATTGCAAGATGCCCTGATCGAGGACGTGCTGCGCTTCCAGGGCTGGCAGTTTGTACTGCCAAGCAATCCGCCACTGCTGGTGCTCGATACCCGAACTCGCCGCTGGCGTAGCGAAAGCAACTTCAAGAAGCCGTCCGGCCTGCTCGACTGGGAGGCCTTGAGTGAACTGCAGCAAGCCTTGCTCGACCACCCCTCGGCCATCATCGTGTCGCCCGCCCCCATCTTCGGCGTCAAGCTGATCGAGACGGTGCAGCGGGCGTTCAGCTGGCTAGGCTATCCCCTGCTGGTCGATGCGGAGAACTGGATGGCCCACCGCGGCGCTGCCCAGGTGATTCTGAACATCTTCCGACATTCGCGCACACCGGGGCATTACGTGGTGCTGTCGGGCGATGTGCATTACTCGTTTGTCTATGAAGTACTGATCCGCCACCGCCAGCGCAGCCCGCACTTGTGGCAGATCACCAGCAGCGGCATCAAGAACGAGTTTCCGCGGCGCCTGCTGGATATATTCGACCGCCTGAACCGCTGGCTGTATTCACCCCGCTCTCCCCTCAACTGGCTGACCAAGCGTCGCCAGATGGAAGTCATTCCACGTACGCCCGCGCACAGCAAGGCCGGCGAGCGGCTATGGAACAGCGCAGGCCTGGGCCAGGTGTTTTTCAATGAACAAGGGCAGCCGCAGCGGATATTCCAGCTCAACGCCAATGGCGCAGCAAAAACCGAGTTCCCGCCAAGGGCAACGGACTAGCCGGGAAAGGCAGGCGCCATGAGGCGCCTGTTGTACGGGTCAGGTCCGCTCGAGGGCGTTGACCAGGTCATGAAAGGCTTCACGATTGGAGTCGTTCAGGCCCATGAGGATCTTGTGGGCCTCAAGCACCTTGGAGCGCACGATATCTTCGCTCTGGTCCTGGGAAGGCAGGTCGGTCAGGCACTCCGGGCACGGGATCGGCCGATCGACGATGTTGAACACCTGATCGAAGCCCATCGACTGCAGCAACCGCGAGATGTCCGGGTTGGTGGTCACCACGGTAGGCAGCAGCCCGACCTTCTGCCGCGACAGGATCGAGAGTTTGGCCAGCAAACCCAGGGTGGTGCTGTCGATGCTTTCGGTTTCTGTCAGATCGATGACGATCGCCGAGAAATTCAGCGCCGTGAAGATCTTTTCAATCGTCGCATCCAGCGCCGAACACAAGGTCAGGCGCACTTCACCGACGAACTTCAGCACAAAGGTGCCGCTCTGCTCGGCGAACTGGATTCTACCCGTACTCATTGAAGGTTCCTGCTCAACACCAATAGGGCGATATCATCCGGCATCTCCCCAAGCGTAGCCAATCCGAATCGTTGGCGCAGCCCATCCAGGCTGCCTCCTGCGGCCTTGATGATTTCAGGCAGGGCCGCTTCTTTATCTTTGAGTGTTTCCCCAGGCAAAAGGTCCAGAATGCCATCAGAGAGCAGTGTCAGGCTGAACTGCGGTGGCAACTCCAGGACGTGATCCTGGTAAGTTGCCTCTTCGAACAATCCGACCGGCAAACCGCGGCCTTCCAGATAACGGCTCTGGCCCGGGGTATAGAGCACGGGCAGCGGCAAGTGGCCGCCAATGCTGTAGGTCATGATGCCAGTGTCTTCGTCGATTACACCACCGACCATCGTTACGTGCTTGCCCAACTTGCAGTTGATCAGGCCGCGGTTGATATGCCCGAGGACTTCCGACGGCTTGAAGTCACGCAGGGCCGCGCTGCGCTTGAATTCGAACAACAGCCGGGTCGTCATGAACTTCAACAGCACCGTCACGAATGCCGACGACGCCCCGTGCCCGGAAACGTCTGCCAGGTAGAAAGCGATGCGGCGCTCATCGACCCGAAAATAGTCGGCAAAGTCACCCGACAGGTACAGCGACGGAATAATCTGGTGCTCGAACGACAGTTCGTCGGCGACCCAGGGGCTTTCCGGCAGCATGTTCATCTGCACCTGGCGCCCGGCCGTCTGGTCTTCTTGCAGTAAATGCAAGCTGGCTTCCAGTTCGCGGTTGGCGGTCTCGAGTTTTTCCCGGTAACGCTGGTTTTCCAGCACCAGGTGAGCTCGATCCAGCGCACGGCGTACCGAATGCTCCAGTACCGCAAGGTCTTCCAGGGGCTTGATCAGGTAATCGGCGGCGCCCAGGCGCAACGCCTCGACCGCGTCGTTCATGACCCCGGCGCCAGAGACCACGATCACCGGCAACTCGGGGGCACGCTCGGTCACCTGGCGAATCAGCTCCAGACCGCCCATTTGCGGCATGCGCAGATCGCAGATCACAAGATCGGGCTGGTGCTGTTCGAAGACCTGGAGGCCCTGCTGGCCATTACTCGCTTGCAGGACACTGAAACCACTGTCTTCAAGGTAGGCGGCGAGACTCGCACGTACGACGTCGTCGTCATCGATTATCAGCAGCGTTGCACTGGTTTTCTGCATGTGGGCAAACGGCGCCAGAATTAGGTTGGCGTAGGCGCGCTCGACAAGGCTTGAGCACGCATACTGGATTCGCTTCTAGCCACTCTTCTATGAGTTGTAGGACAAGACAGGCTGTCCGGCAACTAGCAGAGGTGCCCTGTAAGGCGCAGACGGTACTCCCATCCGCCGGGCGTTTCAAGGGTACGCCGATGCCCGCCGCTGCTCTTTACAGGCTAAAGAGCCGGGAGTTATAAAAACCCTTCGAACCGCAACGCAATGGAAGGATGCAGGTATGACCTCAACGCCTACGGACTACAGCGAGAAACGCGACTTCATACGAATGCAGGTAGATGCGGGCGTGAGCCTCATCCATGCGGGACAGGTCGTTGCAGCCATCTGCCTGGACCTTTCCAGCAGCGGCATGCAGATTCAGTCGCCTCGTCAGTTCAAGGTGGGCGACAACCTCGAGGTGCATATCGACTCCGAGCATCCTGCGCTCACGGGCCTTCAGGCCAGCACCGAAGTGGTGTGGATCGCCGACCAGCCCCGGGGCCAACAAAAGCTCGGCCTGCGCATTATCAGACTGATCTGAATCCGCATGCACAAAAAAGGCGACCCTGGGGTCGCCTTTTTTTCAAGCTCGCACGCCTTAAAAGTCGTCGACGACTTCGCCATCTTTGACTTTGAACTCGCGATTCTGCAGGTAAGCGTTGCGGATGAACACGTACTTGTCGCCGCTGATCATCTTTTCTGCCGACAGCAGGCTGGCGCGGGTGTCGACTACATCCACGGCGAGTGCCGTGTTGCGGGTCGGTACGTGGTCGATATAGCGGTAGGGTTCGGTGTAGGTGTCCGGGTACTTCGCAACGGCGTCACGCACGGTGCTTGGGCCAAGCAGTGGCAGCATCACGTACGGGCCGCTGCCCACGCCCCAGTAGCCCAGCGTCTGGCCGAAGTCTTCATCGTTGCGCTGCAGACCCATCTTGGTACCGACGTCGAAGAAGCCGGCCAGGCCGAAGGTGGTGTTGACGATCAGGCGTGCCGTGTCGACACCGGCAGCATGCGGCTTGAGCTGCAGGACGTTGTTGGCAAGGTTGGTCACGTCCCCCAGGTTGCGGAACATATTGTGGATGCCGTCTTCAAGGAACTGCGGGGTAACTGCCTGGTAACCTTTGGCCAGCGGCTTGAGCGCATAGGTGTCGACCGTGTCGTTGAACCTGAAGATCGGGCGGTTGATGCTCTCCCAGGGATCTTCCTCGGTGGCCGCCTGGGCCGCGCCGACCGACGCCAGCAGCAGGCTTGCACAGACACAGGCCCGCGCCATCCGATCGATCACATCAGTACCGATCCTACGCATAGAGTTACTCCTCGACAGTCACAGCACCAAGCGTCAAGCACCTGGCGTTTAAAAGGAAACAAGTATAAAGGGTCTTTCAGTGATAACCAGCCTGACACAAAGGAGGTCATGAAATTGTGAACATCTGTTTCTTGGCAATGTAACCAGAGCGTAACAACCCCCGCGTAGCCTGCAGGGTATTTCAGGGACGTTTCCATGCCAGACTCCCCCGCCTTCACCGCTTTGCTGTTTGGTCTGCGCGACTGCCTCGTCGACGTGAGCAAGCCTTCGAACTTCCCGCAACCCACCCCCGGCGCCCTGCACACCCTCGACTGGCTGAAACAGCAGCGGGTGCCCTGCGCCTGGCTGGACGAATTGAGCGACGCCGACGCCGAGCACATCGCCAGCTCACTGCCTGACTGGATCAAGGCCCAGCACCACACGCCTGCGCCATGGCCGGCACCGGATGCGTGCTGGCAGGCACTGATGAAGCTCAAGACCCGCACGCTGGATGGCTGCGTGCTGGTCAGTGGCGAGCCGCGCTTGCTGCAATCGGGGCTCAATGCCGGCCTGTGGACCATCGGCATTGCCACCTGCAGCTCGCTCTGTGGCGTCGACAACCAGCAGTGGCAGGCACTCAGCCCCCAGGAGCAGGAACGCAAGCGTGGCAAGGCCACCCTGCAACTGTTTGCACTGGGCGTGCATTCGGTAATCGACCACCTCGAATCGCTCGGCGACTGCCTGGCCGATATTGCCCAGCGTCGGCTCAAAGGCGAAAAGCCCTGACGCAGGGCCCTTGATCCGGGTCATGCAAAGCGCTCGCCGGTGGATTACTCTGTAGGACAAGGCATGGACCTTTCGCCCGTCGGCGGGGTCCATGAATGTGCCTATCCATAGAGGGAGATCACCCATGCCTGCCCGCGAACTGCAAGAGCAACTCAACGCCCTGCGCGAGCAACTGGAGCAAAACCCGCCGCTCTCGGAAGAGGAGCGCGTCCACCTGCATGAGTTGATGCAGCAGATCGAGGCCAAGATCGAATTGGAAGCCGTTACCCCGGACAACAACCTGGTCGATGGCGTCAACCTGGCCGTGGAGCGCTTTGAAGTCGATCACCCCGGCCTGACCGCCACCTTGCGCAATATCGTTCAGAGCCTGCAAAGCATGGGTATCTGAACCCCCGTCAGCAATAAAAAGCCCCGTCATTGGACGGGGCTTTTTCGTTACTGGCGAACCAGGCGCAGGTTCGGCAGCGTCACCGCCTCAGTGCTGCGGTAGGGGTTGATGTCCAAGCCGCCGCGGCGCACATAACGGGCGTATACGGTCAGGAACTCGGGGTTGAGCAAACGCTTGAGGTCCAGGTAGATACGCTCGACACACTGCTCATGGAAGTCTGCGTGCTGGCGGAAGCTGATCAGATAGGTCAGCAGGCTGGCATGATCCAGCGCCGCACCGCGGTAATGCACGGTAACACTGCCCCAGTCCGGCTGGCCGGTGACCGGGCAGTTGGATTTGAGCAAGTGGCTGTGCAAGGTTTCTTCGACAATACGATTGCTGTCGCTGCGCAGCAGTTCAGGTTGAGGCTGTTCGTAGTTGCTGATGCTGACATCCAGGTCATCGATACACACACCTGGCAAGGCAACCACGCCCTGCCCTTCGACTTCGGCCAGGCTGCGGATTTGCACCTTGACCGGCTTGCCGGCAGCAGCGGACAGGTCCTTTTCAAGGCAGGCCTGCAGCGCATCGTACGACTCGAATGCTGTTTGGTTCAGCGAGTTCAGGTACAGCTTGAATGACTTGGATTCGATGATGTTCGGCGAATCGGCGGGAATGGCGAACTCGCCGATTGCCACCACCGGCTTGCCCGAAGGCAGCAGCCAGGACAGCTCGAAACAGTTCCAGAAATCCACACCCTGCCAAGGCAAGGTCTGGGCAGTGACACCCAGTTCGGCCCATTTCGCGGCGCGAGGGATCGGGAACAGCAGCGAGGGTGTGTAAGTGGCGATGTATTCGCTGGATTTACCCAGCGGGGAATGTTCGGCGGCGGGATGCATGGCTCAAACCTGAAGGACGAAAATGCCCCTAGTTTATAGAGTTTGTGCCATGCATTGGGATCGGGCTGTTATTGGCCGATGGTCAGCCTGCCGACCATGCCTGCCTGGTAGTGTCCCGGCACGTTGCAGGCAAACTCGATGGGGGTGGACTCGCTGAAGGTCCAGGTCAGCTCGCCACGCTTGCCAGGCTCGACCATCACGGTGTTGGGGTCGTCATGCTTCATGCGTTGACCCTGCTGCATGTTGCCGTGGCCCATGGCGGCGTGGTCCATCTGACCTTGCATGGCGATCATTTCTTTCTGGTGCTTGGCATGCATGACCGCATCGCCCAGGCTGAACTCATGTATTACCGCGCCCTTGTTGACCAGCACGAAGCGCACCGTTTCGCCGGCCTTGACCTGCAGGCTGCGCGGTTCGTAATACATGTCGCCCATGACGACTTCCACGGTGCGGTCGGCTTTGGCAGCGGGTGCTGGCGCACCAAAGGCAAAGGAATGCGCCGGTGACGCCAGTGCTGGAAGGCTGAACAGCGCCAAGGCACCGGCAAAAATAACGTGTTTCATCAAAGGCTCACTCCAGGGTTGCGACGAATCAGGCTTCACTGTAGAAAACCGGCGCTGGCAGCTACCTGACAAAAAGATTACAACTTTGTCAGCTTGGCCATCCACAGCGCCCGGCGCGGTATAACCACCCGGCAACCCACGTCCAAGAGCCACCTGATGAAACTGCTGATCGTCGAAGACCAGACCAAAACCGGCCAGTACCTTTGCCAGGGCCTCAGTGAAGCAGGCTTTGCTACCGAACTTGCCGCCGACGGCAACACCGGCCAGCACCTGGCCCTGACGGGCGACTACGATCTGCTGATCCTCGATGTGATGCTGCCCGGCCGCGATGGCTGGCAGATCCTGCAGGCCGTACGCGCCGCCGGCCTGGAGATTCCGGTGCTGTTTCTCACCGCTCGCGATGCCGTGGAAGACCGCGTACACGGCCTGGAGCTGGGCGCTGACGACTATCTGGTCAAACCCTTTGCGTTCTCCGAGCTGTTGGCACGGGTACGCAGCCTGCTGCGCCGCGGCAGCAACCCGACCCAGGAAACCAGCTTGGGCCTGGGCGACCTGCGCCTGGATCTGATTCGCCGCAGGGTGGAACGTGCCGGTCAACGCATCGACCTGACCGCCAAGGAATTCGCCCTGCTCGAACTGCTGTTGCGACGCCAGGGCGAAGTGCTGCCAAAGTCACTGATCGCCTCGCAGGTCTGGGACATGAACTTTGACAGCGACACCAACGTCATCGAAGTGGCCATCCGCCGCTTGCGCCTGAAAATCGACGACAACCACGAACACAAGCTGATCCATACTGTGCGCGGCATGGGCTATGTACTTGAAGAGCGGGCGGCCTGATGCGTCGATTGTCCCTGGGCAGTCGCCTGGCGCTGCTGTTCGCTGCGTGTACGGCAGCGGTGTCACTCACCGCTGGCGTGCTGTTCAGTCGCGCCAGTGAAATCCATTTCATCGAGCTCGACCAGCAACTGCTGAACAGCCGGCTGTCGGTGCTGCGCCAGATGCTCGATGGTGTTCACGATGCCGCCAGCCTTGCCCCGCGCCTGGGCGACCTGCAATCGGAGCTGAGCCATCAGGCGGACCTGGCGGTGCGTATTCGCGGCACGGATGGCCAGGTCCTGTTCGACAGCCAGGCAGGCCTGCCGGACTCACCCCGGATGCCGGGCCTGAGCACCCTGCACAGCACCAGCAGCGATTACCGAAGCTTGTGCGTTAACCTCGACAGCGGCGATCCAGCGTCCGCCCAACTCACGCTGTTTCTGGACATCACTCACCACCAGCACTTTCTTCAGCGCATGCAGCAGTTGATCTGGCTGACGGTCGGTCTCTCGGCCCTGGCCACGGCACTGCTCGGCGCCTGGGCGGCGCGCAGTGGCTTGCGTCCGCTGCGGCAAATGGGCGAAGTGGCCTCCAAGGTATCGGCGCGCTCGCTGACCACCCGGCTGCCCGAGGGGCAGATGCCGCTCGAACTGGAGGAGCTGGCGCAAACCGTCAACGCCATGCTCGAACGCCTGGACAACGCCTTCCAGCGTCTGTCGGCGTTCTCCGCCGACATTGCCCATGAACTGCGCACCCCGCTGTCCAACCTGTTGACCCACACCCAGGTCACCCTCACCCGCCCCCGCGACCTGGACGAGTACCGTGAAGCCCTGCACAGCAACCTTGAGGAGCTGCAGTGGATGGCACAGCTGGTCAACGACATGCTCTACCTGGCCAAGGCCGACCATGGCTTGTTGATGCCCAGCCGCCAACGGCTGGACCTGGCAGCGGAAGCAGACGCACTCATCGAGTACTACGCGCCCCTGGCCGAAGATGCTGGCGTGACACTGACCCGGGTGGGTAGAGCGAGCCTTGAAGGCGACCAGAATATGCTGCGCCGGGCCCTGTCGAATCTGCTGGACAATGCCTTGCGCTTCACGCCCGCTACCGGTGAGATCCGCGTCAGCATCGAGGTGGAAAGCAAGCAAGTGCGCCTGCTGGTGGCCAACACTGGCGAGCCGATTGACCCGGCACTGTTGCCGCGCTTGTTTGACCGGTTTTATCGGGCCGATCCGGCGCGACGGGAAGGCAGCAGCGAGCATGCGGGACTGGGGCTGGCGATTACCCGATCGATCGTGCAGGCCCATGGTGGAGCGATTCGGGGGGAATCAAACGGTGGGTGGACGCGGTTTGTGATTGAATTGCCAATGGCCGGGTAGGAGCGAGCTTGCCCCGCGATGCGACCAAACGATCGCATCGCGGGCAAGCCCGGCTCCTACAGGTATCAGTCGTAACGCAAGGCGTACGCCGGCTCTACCTGCGATGCGCGCCACGCCGGATACAGCGTCGCCAGGAAGCTCATTACCAACCCCGCGCTGCAGATCAACGCCACATCGCCCCACTGCAGCTCCGACGGCAGACTGCTGATGAAGTACACATCGGAGGTGAAGATGTGCTGGCCACTGACACGCTCCAGCCAGCCGACGATCTGACTGACATTGAGCGCGGCGATTACCCCGAGCACGCCACCGATCAAGGTGCCGACAATACCGATCAAGGTCCCCTGGACCATGAAGGTGCCCATGATCTGCGCCGGTGTCGCGCCGATGGTACGCAGGATGGCGATGTCCGCACCCTTGTCGTTGACCACCATGATCAGCGTGGCAATGATGTTGAACGCCGCCACGGCGATGATCATCAGCAGCAACAGGCCGATCATGGTCTTTTCCATTTTCATGGCACTGAACAGGCTGCCCTGGGTGTGCGACCAGTCATCGGCGCGGTATTGGTCGCCCAGCCCGGCAGCAATGGCCCTGGATACCTGCGGCGCGCTGTACAGGTCCTTGAGCTTGATCCGCACGCCCTGCACCTGGCCCGGCTGCCAGCGCTGCATCTGCGCGGCATCGGCCAGGTGGATGTAGGCCATGGAGCCATCCAGTTCGGCCCCCACCTTGAACACACCCACCACGTTCAGGCGTTGCATGCGCGGAGTGATACCGCCGGGTGCGCTGCTCACTTCCGGGACGATCAGGGTCAGCTTGTCACCGACGTTCAGGCGAAAGCGCCGGGCGGTGATCTCACCGATCACCACCCCGTACTCACCTGGTTCGAGGTTCTGCAGACGCCCCTGGACGATGTGCTGGCCGACGATCGAAACCTTGCCCTCTTCGGCCGGATCGATACCGCTGACCTGAATCGGCTGCATCGCCCCTTTGTACGAGAGCATGCCTTCCATTTCGGTCAGCGGTGCTGCAGCCATTACTTGCGGGTTCTTCAGCGCCGCCTCGGCTGCTGGCCGCCAGTCATCCAGCGGCTGGACTCCCAGAATGCTGGCATGAGGCACCATGCCCAGGATCCGCGAGCTCATTTCACGCTGGAAGCCGTTCATCACCGACAACACCACGATCATCGCCAGCACACCCAGGGACAGGCCGATCATCGAGGTCATGGAGATGAACGAGATGAAATGGTTGCGGCGCTTGGCGCGGGTGTAGCGCGCGCCGATGAAGATAGACAAGGGTCTGAACATGAACGGAAGCACCCAGGTAAAGAAAAGAATCAAGGTGCCCGCCGCAGGTGGCGGGCACTCAACACGCCCAGATCAGATCGGCACCAGGTGCCCATCTTCGAGGCGCAGCACACGGTCCATCTGGCGCGCCAGGTTGAGGTCGTGGGTCACGACCAGGAAGGCCGTTTGCGAGGCGCTGCTCAGTTCCTGCATGAGGTCCTGGATACCCTGGGCGGTGTGATGGTCGAGGTTGCCGGTGGGCTCATCGAGCATCACCAGGCCTGGGCGGTTCACCAGCGCACGGGCGATCGCCACGCGCTGACGCTCGCCACCGGACAGCTCGGCCGGCTTGTGCGTCAGGCGATGCCCCAGGCCCACGCGCTTGAGCAGCGCTTCAGCACGCTCACGAGCCTCAGGAATGGCGGTGCGCCCGATCAGCAGTGGCATGCACACGTTTTCGAGCGCGGTGAACTCCGGCAACAGGTGATGGAACTGGTAGACGAAACCCAGCGCGCGGTTGCGCAATAAGCCACGGGCACGCTCATTAAGTGCCGACAGCTCTTCACCGGCCAGCCAGACGCTGCCCTGGGTTGGCGTATCGAGGCCGCCGAGCAGGTTGAGCAAGGTACTTTTACCCGAGCCCGAACTGCCAACGATGGCAACCCGCTCGCCGGGGTGCAGCTCCAGTTGCAAACCGGACAACACCTGTACCGACTCCGGGCCTTCCTCGTAGGACTTGCCCAGGTTGCGGCAACTCAGCACTGCTTTATCACTCATGCCCAACTCACTCATAACGTAGCGCCTCCGCAGGCTGGGTGCGTGCCGCACGCCAGGCCGGATACAAGGTGGCGAGGAAACTCAGGACCAATGCCGCACCGCACACCATCCATACATCCTCGGCCATGACCTGGGACGGCAGGTAGTCGATGAAATAGACGTCGGCATTGAGAAACTTGTGGCCGATCAGGGTTTCGATGCCGGCAATCGCGGCGCTCACATTGAGCGCGGCGAAGATGCCGACCAGCGCACCGATCAGGGTGCCGACCACGCCGATCACCGTACCCTGGACCATGAAGATCGCCATGATCTGCCCGGGGGTCGAGCCAAGGGTGCGCAGGATGGCGATGTCGCCCTTCTTGTCGTTGACCACCATGACCAGGGTGGAAATGATGTTGAACGCCGCCACGGCAACGATCAGCAGCAACAGCAGGCCGATCATGGCCTTCTCCATGCGGATAGCCTGGTACAGGTTGCCGTGGGTGCGGGTCCAGTCACGGGCATAGAACTCTTGCTCTCCCAGCTTCTGGGCGATATCCCAGGCAACGCGCGGGGCCTGGAACAGGTCATCGAACTTCAGGCGCAGGCCCTGTACCTGGTCCGCCTTCCAGCGGTGCAGGCGCGAAAGATCCGAAAGGTTGGTCAGCCCCAGGTAGCCGTCGATTTCACCGGCCCCCACATGAAAGATGCCCACCACAGTAAAGCGTTTCATGCGCGGGAACATGCCGGCCGGGGTGACGGTGACCTCGGGTGCGACGAAGGTCAGCTTGTCGCCGATGCCGACGCCCAGCTTGGCCGCCGCCTTGTCACCGATCATGATGCCGAAGTCGCCCGGGGCCAGGTCATCGAGCTTACCCTCGCGGATAAAGTTGTCGATGATCGACACCTGCCGTTCCTGGGCAGGGTCGATGCCATTGAGCAGCACCTTCTGCACCTTGCCCTCATGGGTGAGCAAGCCTTGCATCTGGGTAAAGGGCGCGACAGCCACCACCCGTGGGTTCTGCTTTACTTGATCGGCAAGGGCAGGCCAGTTGTTGAGCGGCTGGCCGGTTTCCAGGGTGGCATGGGGCACCATGCCCAACACCCGGGTGCGCATTTCATGATCGAAGCCATTCATCACCGACAACACCACGATCATCACTACCACGCCCAGGGCGAGGCCGATCATCGAGGTCAGGGAAATGAACGAGACGAAGTGGTTGCGACGCTTGGCACGGGTGTAGCGCGTACCAATGAATACGAAGAGAGGTCTGAACATGTCGGGGCTTGTTCGGGTGAAAGAGGAACGTCCTTGTGGCGGGGCTTGAATAGCAGCTTTACACTCAGACCACCGCCGCTACCATGGGTTCGCCATGTCGACACTAGATGAAGAAGATCGCCGCGAATACTACCGTATCGAGGACCGGATCGCACTGGAAATTAGCCCACTGAGTGGCGCTGAAGCCCTTGGGACAGACTTGTTGCAAGATGATTCCCCACTGTTCAACCTGCTCAGCGAACTGCACCTGAGCGAGTTCGAATCCCAGCACCTGCTGCGCCAGCTCAGCGAAAAGGATCGTACCCTGGCGGCGTTCCTCAAGGCTCAGAACAAACGCATCGACCTGCTCAGCGCCGTGGTTGCCCAGACCCTGCTCGGCCAGCTCAATGCACCGCAACCTGTCGTGTTGTCGGAAGGCGGTATCGAGTTCACCCAGGCCCAACCCATTGCCGCTGGCAGCCGGATTGCCGTGAAGATGGTACTGATGCCCCAGGCCCTGGGACTGCTGCTGCGCGCCAGGATCACCCATTGCGACCCACAGGCCGACGGCCGGCACGAGATAGGCAGCGAGTTCATCGATATGACCGACGCCCAACGCCAGTTGCTGGCCCGCTACATCCTGCAACGGCAGGCGCAACAACGTCGCCAGGCGCTGGAACAAACCAACCCGAGCGCTTCCTGAGTTTCACTCTTTCTTGAAGGAACAAACGTGACCCAGATTTACGGCCACCGCGGCGCCAAGGGCGAAGCCCCTGAAAACACCCTGACCAGCTTCCAGCAGTGCCTTGGGCACGGCGTGCGTCGCTGCGAACTGGACCTGCACCTGTCGGCCGACAACGAGCTGATGGTGATTCACGACACGACCCTCAAGCGCACCACCGGCCGTAACGGCAAGGTGGTCGAGCACACGGCAGCGGAGCTTGTGACTTACGACGCCCGCAAAGGCTGCCCTGAATGGGTATCGCCCTGCCCCATCCCGCGCCTTGAAGAGTTGTTTGAAAAGTGCGACTTCGAGCATTGGCAGCTTGAGGTCAAGAGCGCCTCGCGCACGCGCGCCGTCACCACCGTACTGGCCATTCGTGAAATGGCCCTGCAGTTCGGCTTGCTCGACAAGATCACCATTACCTCCAGCTCACGGGAAGTCCTCGGTGCTGCTCAGGAGCTGACCCCGGATATCTCGCGGGGGCTGGTAGCCGAAAGGGCCTGGCTCGACCCACTGAAGGTCGCCCAGAACTATGGCTGCAATCTGCTGGCATTGAACTGGACACTGTGCACCCCGGAACGCCTGATGAAGGCCCAGCGCCAGGGGTTGCACGTGTCGGTGTGGACAGTCAACGAGCCGGCGCTGATGCGCAGGCTCGCCGACTTCGGCGTAGACAGCCTGATTACAGACTTTCCCGGTTTGGCCAGCGCCACTCTCGAGAATCGCTGAAATCGGTCTCCCCGGCCGGCTCAGGCCACCGGCCGGAGCCGCTCAAAAAAGCCGGTTGAGGCCGTCGTAGGCCGCCACCCGATAGGCTTCGGCCATGGTCGGGTAGTTGAAGGTGGTGTTGACGAAATACTTCAGGGTATTGCTCTCACCCGGCTGATCCATGATCGCCTGTCCGATGTGGACAATCTCCGAAGCCTGGTAGCCAAAGCAATGCACGCCGAGGATTTCCAGGGTCTCGCGGTGGAACAGAATCTTCAGCATGCCTTGCGGCTCGCCGGCAATCTGCGCTCGCGCCATGCCCTTGAAGAAGGCCTTGCCTACTTCGTAAGGCACCTTGGCCTGGGTCAGCTCCTGCTCGTTCTTGCCGATCGAGCTGATCTCCGGAATGGTGTAGATACCGGTCGGTACATCGTTGACGAAGCGCCAGCTACCGTTGTCGACGATGCTGCCAGCGGCCGAGCGGCCCTGGTCGTGGGCGGCACTGGCCAGGCTTGGCCAGCCGATCACGTCACCGGCACCGTAGATGTTCGGCACGTGGGTGCGATAGTTCTCGTCGACCTCGATCTGGCCACGGCTGTTGACCTTGATACCGATGTTTTCCAGGCCCAACTTGTCGGTGTTGCCGGTACGACCGTTGCACCAGAGCAAGGCGTCGGCCTTGATCTTCTTGCCGGACTTGAGGTGCAGGATCACACCGTTGTCCAGGCCTTCGACACGTTCGTACTCTTCGTTGTGGCGAACCGTGATGTTGTTGTTGCTGAAGTGGTAGCTCAACGCCTGGGAAATTTCCGAGTCGAGGAAGCTCAGCAACTGGCTGCGGTTGTCGACCAGCTCCACCAGAACACCCAGGCCACTGAAAATCGAGGCGTATTCGCAGCCGATGACCCCGGCGCCGTAGACAATCAGTTTGCGTGGAGTGTGGCCGAGGCTGAGGATGGTGTCGCTATCGTAGATCCGCGGGTGGTGGAAATCGATGTCGGCCGGGCGATACGGGCGTGAACCGGTGGCGATGATGATGTGCTTGGCCACCAGCTTTTCCACTACGCCATTGGCGCAGACGACTTCGATGGTTTGCTCGTCGGCGAAGCTGCCGGTGCCGAAGAACACATCGACGCGGTTGCGGGCATAGTAGCCGGTGCGCGAGGCCACCTGCTTGGAGATGACTTTCTCGGCGCTCTTGAGCACGTCGGGGAACGAGAACCAGCGCGGCTCACCAATGGCCCGGAACATCGGGTTGGTGTTGAACTGCATGATCTGGCGGACCGAGTGACGCAGGGCCTTGGACGGGATGGTGCCCAGGTGGGTGCAGTTACCGCCGACCTGACGACGGCTATCGACCATCGCCACCTTGCGTCCTGCTTTGGCAGCATTCATTGCCGCCCCTTCTCCTGCGGGGCCGGAACCCAGCACCACTACGTCGTAGTTGTAGACAGCCATGCGTACTCCTTCAGAACAGGCCCGTTCGCCACATTGGCGAGCGGGGCTAGATCATGTCGCCAGGGGCGCCATGAAAAAATTCGGGTGCAGTCTAATCAAGCTTGAACGCCGCGCACATTAACCCTTGGTCGCGTCGTAGGCTAATTTTCTCTGCACTACATGTATTTCATCGCGGGGCAAGCCCGCTCCTACAGGGTTCTTTCAATCTTTGAGCAATACGTGCTCGAATGCCGGGGTTGCGCGGGACACGAAGCCATCGGCAACACGGGTCACGAACACGGCGGCGAGCTGGTGCTCGAGGGCAAAATCCCACCCCTGCTCCGGCCCGAGAATCAACAACAGCGTCGAGTAACCATCGGCCATGAGCGTCGAGCGGTCGAATACAGTCACCGCCGCCAGGTCATGCCTGACCGGTTTGCCCATCCGCGCATCGAAGGTATGTGAATAGCGCTGGCCATTCTCCTCGAAATAGTTGCGATAGTCACCGGAGGTAGACACGCCAAAACCATCCACCGGCACCACCTGGCGAGCAATCTGGCGATCGTCGCGCGGTAATTCCAGGGCAATGTTCCAGGCGCTGCCATCAGGCTTGCGCCCCAGCGCCTTGAGCTCACCGGTGACTTCGACCAGTAAATTCGCGATGCCCAGCCCTTCGAGTCGCGCCACCAGGACGTCGACGGCATGCCCGGCGGCCAGGCTGTTGAAGTCCACCTGCACGGCTTCATCCTTGCACAACTGCTCGCCCACTATGCGCAAATGCCCATGCCCGACACGCTGACGTACATCAGCCAACGCCTGGACGCCGGGGACTGCCTCTGTTCTCGATTGCGGCCCGAAGCCCCACAGGTCAAGCAGCGGTTCCACCGTCAGGTCGAACGCACCCTCGCTTTGTTGCGACAGCTGCTCGCCGACCGCAACCAGCTCCAGCACATCGGCCGGCATCCACTGGCAGCTATTGGCAGGCAGGCGATTGAAGGCTTCGATCATCGAGTCGCGACGGTAGGTGGAAAACCGCTGATCGACCCCTTCGAGCACCTGCTCCACTTCACGCCGGACCTGCTGAGGTGTCGGCCCATCCGCCGTACGCACATATTGCACGGTATAGCTGCTGCCCATGGTCGGCCCGCTGACGCGCTCCAGCGACGCCGTCGGCGAGCACGCCGCAAGGACCAGCATCACACTGATCAACACCCCTCTGCGCATTCGTCCTCCTGGATCATGGGCGAAAAAAAAACGGGAACCCAGAGGTTCCCGTTTTTTGATCACGCCGTGAAGCTTAGCGTGGGAAAGCTGGCGGGTTTACACCGGCCATGTCTTCCATCACGCGCACAACCTGGCAGCTGTAACCGAACTCGTTGTCGTACCAGACGTACAGGACAACACGGTTATCGTTACAGATGGTGGCTTCGGCATCGACCACACCAGCGTGGCGCGAACCGACGAAGTCGGTGGAAACCACTTCCTGGGAGCTGACGTAATCGATCTGCTTGTGCAGATCCGAGTGCATGGCCATCTGGCGCAGGTACTCGTTGATTTCTTCGCGGTTGGTGGCTTTTTCCAGGTTCAGGTTCAGGATGGCCATCGACACGTTCGGCGTTGGAACGCGAATGGCGTTACCGGTCAGCTTGCCCTTGAGCACTGGCAGTGCCTTGGCGGCTGCAGTGGCAGCACCGGTTTCGGTGATAACCATGTTCAGCGGCGCGGCGCGGCCACGACGGCTGCCCTTGTGGAAGTTGTCGATCAGGTTCTGGTCGTTGGTGAACGAGTGAACGGTTTCGACGTGGCCATTGACGATGCCGAACTTGTCGTTGACAGCCTTGAGCACCGGCACGATGGCGTTGGTGGTGCAGGATGCCGCCGAGATGATCTTGTCGTCAGCGGTGATTTCGGCGTGGTTGATGCCGTGCACGATGTTCTTCAGCGCGCCCTTGCCAGGTGCGGTGAGGATCACGCGGCCAGCGCCCGGGCAGGCCAGGTGCTGGCCCAGGCCGTCGGCGTCACGCCATACACCGGTGTTGTCGACGATCAGCGCGTTCTCGATGCCGTACTGGGTGTAGTCGACTTCGGACGGGCTCTTCGCGTAGATAACCTGGATCAGGTTGCCGTTGGCGGTGATGGTGTTGTTTTCTTCGTCAATGGTGATAGTGCCATCGAACGGGCCGTGAACCGAGTCACGACGCAGCAGACTTGCACGCTTTACCAGATCGTTCTCGGCGCCTTTGCGCACGACGATGGCACGCAGGCGCAGACCGTCGCCACCACCGGTTTTTTCGATCAGGATGCGCGCCAGCAGACGGCCGATACGACCGAAGCCGTACAGGACAACGTCGGTGCCTTTGCGCGCCGAAGCATTCTGCTGACCAACCACGTCAGCCATTTCTTCGCGTACGAACTGCTCGGCGCTACGGCCGTTGCCTTCGAGCTTGAACTTGTTGGCCAGCTTGCCCAGGTCGACCGAAGCGGCGCCCAGTTTCAGCTCGCTCATCGCCTTGAGCAGCGGGAATGTCTCGTGGACAGAGAGTTCGGTTTCGTCTGTTTGGCGATGACGGGCAAAGCGGTGCGCTTTGAGGATCGAGATCACCGAACGGTTGATCAGGCTGCGGCCATAGATCGAGCTCACCACATTGTTATTGCGGTAGAGCTGACCGATAAGCGGGATCATCGCTTCTGCAAGTGCTTCACGATCAATCCACTCACCAAGACACTGGTCGGGCTTCTGAGTCACGGGAACCTTCCACATGTAGGGACAGAAAAAAGGGGCTACATTATGACGCCCCGCAGCCCATCGAGCAATGAGCGCCTGTCGCTGATGCTTCACTGCATGGATTTAGCCTGCGCAAACCTGACAGCACGGGCCTGCGCCCGGTACAATTGGCGTCTTTGTCGCAACGCTTGGAGCTCGACCTCCCGTGCCTGTTCTGCGTCTACCGCACCTGCCGGCCACTGCCGGCAAACAAACCTGGGGCAACCTGCCGGGCGCCGCCCTGAGCCTGGCCATCGCCGAGGCGGCCAGCGCCGCCAAGCGCTTCACCCTGCTACTGACCGCCGACAGCCAGAGTGCTGACCGGCTCGAGCAGGAGCTGCGCTTTTTCGCGCCCGAACTGCCGGTGCTGCCTTTCCCCGATTGGGAAACCCTGCCCTACGACCTGTTCTCGCCGCACCAGGACATCATCTCCCAGCGCATCTCCAGCCTGTACCGGCTGCCGGAGCTTGACCACGGCATTCTCGTGGTGCCGATCACCACCGCCCTGCACCGCCTGGCGCCCACGCGCTTTTTGCTCGGCAGCAGCCTGGTGCTGGACATCGGCCAGAAGCTCGATGTCGAACAGATGCGCCTGCGCCTGGAAGCCAGCGGCTACCGCTGCGTCGATACCGTCTACGAACACGGTGAGTTCGCCGTACGCGGCGCGCTGATCGACCTCTTCCCCATGGGCAGCAAGTTGCCTTACCGGATCGACCTGTTCGACGACGAGATCGAAACCCTGCGCACCTTCGACCCGGAGACCCAGCGCTCGATCGACAAGGTCGACTCCGTACGCCTGCTGCCGGCCCGCGAGTTCCCGCTGCAAAAAGACGCCGTGACCCAGTTCAAGGCGCGCTTTCGCGAGCGCTTCGACGTCGACTTCCGCCGCAGCCCGATCTTCCAGGACCTCTCCAGCGGCATCACCCCGGCGGGTATCGAGTATTACCTGCCGCTGTTCTTCGAAGAGACTTCAACCCTGTTCGACTACCTGCCCCAGGACACCCAGGTGTTCTCGCTGCCGGGCGTGGAACAGGCTGCCGAGCACTTCTGGAGCGATGTGCGCAATCGCTACGAGGAGCGTCGCATCGACCCTGCGCGCCCGCTGCTGCCGCCAGCCGAGCTGTTCCTGCCGGTGGAAGACTGCTTTGCCCGACTGAAGAATTGGCCGCGTGTAGTGGTCAGCCAGGATGACCTGGACCGTGGCGCTGGCCGTGAGCGCTTCCCGGCCCAGGCATTGCCGAACCTTGCCATCGAAGCCAAGGCCAACCAGCCACTGGCAGCACTGTCGAACTTCCTCGACCAGTTCCCAGGGCGCGTGCTGTTCACCGCCGAATCGGCGGGCCGCCGCGAAGTGCTGCTCGAGCTGCTTGAACGCCTGAAGCTGCGCCCGCAGACGGTCGACAGCTGGAGCGCCTTCGTTGCCGGCAAGGAGCGCCTGGCGATCACCATCGCGCCGCTGGATGAAGGCCTGCTGCTGGACGCGCCAGCGATCGCCCTGGTCGCCGAGAGCCCGCTGTTCGGCCAGCGGGTGATGCAACGCCGGCGCCGGGAGAAACGCAGCGACGGCAACAACGATGCAGTCATCAAGAACCTCACCGAATTGCGCGAAGGCGCGCCGGTGGTGCATATCGACCATGGCGTGGGCCGCTACCTGGGCCTGGCGACCCTGGAGATCGACAACCAGGCCGCCGAATTCCTCACCCTGGAATATGCCGAGGGCGCCAAGCTTTACGTGCCGGTGGCCAACCTGCACCTGATCGCCCGCTACACCGGCAGCGACGACGCCCTGGCACCGCTGCATCGCCTGGGCTCGGAGGCCTGGCAGAAAGCCAAGCGCAAGGCTGCCGAACAAGTGCGCGACGTCGCCGCCGAACTGCTCGACATCTATGCCCGTCGCGCAGCGCGCAAAGGCTATGCCTTCGCCGATCCGTCGGCCGACTATGCCACCTTCAGCGCCGGCTTCCCGTTCGAAGAAACACCGGACCAACAAAGCGCCATCGAAGCCGTTCGCGACGACATGCTGGCAGCCAAGCCCATGGACCGCCTGGTCTGTGGCGACGTCGGCTTCGGCAAGACCGAAGTCGCCATGCGCGCTGCCTTCATCGCCGTCCACGGCGGTCGCCAGGTGGCCATCCTGGTCCCCACCACCCTGCTCGCCCAGCAGCACTACAACAGCTTTCGTGACCGTTTCGCCGACTGGCCGGTGACCGTCGAAGTGATGAGCCGCTTCAAGTCGCCCAAGGAAGTCGCTGCCGCAGTCGCCGACCTCGCCGAAGGCAAGATCGACATCGTCATCGGCACCCACAAGCTGTTGCAGGATGACGTCAAGATCAAGGACCTGGGCCTGGTGATCATCGACGAGGAACACCGCTTCGGTGTGCGCCAGAAAGAACAGCTCAAGGCTTTGCGCAGCGAGGTCGACATTCTCACCCTCACCGCGACGCCGATTCCGCGCACCTTGAACATGGCTGTGGCCGGCATGCGCGACCTGTCGATCATCGCCACCCCGCCAGCGCGGCGCCTGTCGGTGCGCACCTTCGTGATGGAGCAGAACAAGAGCACGGTCAAGGAAGCGCTGCTGCGTGAGCTGCTGCGCGGTGGCCAGGTCTACTACCTGCACAACGATGTGAAGAGCATCGAGAAATGCGCCGCCGACCTCGCCGAACTGGTGCCGGAGGCACGTATCGGTATCGGCCACGGGCAAATGCGCGAACGCGAACTCGAACAGGTGATGAGCGACTTCTACCACAAGCGCTTCAACGTGCTGATCGCTTCGACCATCATCGAGACCGGCATCGACGTGCCCAGCGCCAACACCATCATCATCGAGCGGGCCGACAAGTTCGGCCTGGCCCAGCTGCACCAGTTGCGCGGCCGGGTCGGGCGCAGCCACCACCAGGCTTACGCCTACCTGCTCACCCCGCCACGCCAGCAGATCACCCCGGACGCCGAAAAGCGCCTGGAAGCCATCGCCAACACCCAGGACCTGGGTGCAGGTTTCGTGCTGGCCACCAACGACCTGGAAATCCGCGGCGCTGGCGAACTGCTCGGCGAAGGCCAGAGCGGACAGATCCAGGCGGTGGGGTTCACCCTGTACATGGAAATGCTCGAGCGCGCGGTCAAGGCCATCCGCAAGGGCACCCAGCCCAACCTCGACCAGCCCCTGGGCGGCGGCCCGGAAATCAACCTGCGCCTGCCGGCATTGATTCCCGAGGACTACCTGCCGGATGTGCATGCGCGACTGATCCTGTACAAGCGCATCGCCTCGGCGGTAGACGAAGACGGTCTCAAGGACTTGCAAGTGGAGATGATCGACCGCTTTGGCCTGCTGCCGGAGCCAACCAAGAACCTGGTGCGCCTGACCCTGCTCAAGCTGCAGGCCGAAAAGCTCGGCATCAAGAAGGTCGATGCCGGCCCCAACGGTGGCAAGATCGAGTTCGAAGCCCAGACTCCGGTCGACCCACTGGTGCTGATCAAGTTGATCCAGGGCCAGCCCAAACGCTACAAGTTCGAAGGCGCCACCCAGTTCAAGTTCATGGTGCCTATGGAGCGCCCGGAAGAACGCTTCAACAACCTCGAGGCGCTGTTCGAGCGCCTGACCCCACAATCTGCGTGAAGGAAGATCCATGCGTGCCATTCGCTGCCTGACCCTGCTGCTGGCCTTGTTCGCTCCGGCGGCCTTCGCTGAAGGCGTCTATCAGGTCGAAATGATTCTGGTGCGGCAGAACGCCGTGCCGGCAATTACCAGCCAGTTTGCCCCCGAAGACTGGAGCAACGGCGCCCAGGCGCCCGCCGAAGGCGACATGCGCCAGCCATTGATGACCGATGAGGCCGCCAAGCTTGCCGCCGACCCGAGCCAGTACACCGTGCTGCTGCACAAGGCCTGGCAGCAGGATGCCGGCGCCGTGGCCATCAGCGAAGGCGAGGAACAGTTCGGCCAGTTTCCCATCGAGGGCAACCTGAGCGTGACGGAAGATCGCTTCATCGCCGTCGACGCCAGCTTTTGGGTCAACCAGTTCGACAGTAACGGCAGCGTGATCCAGAGCGAACAGCTCAAGCAGAGCAACAGTACGGTAAAGAACGGCGAATTGACCTTCCTCGATGGCGGCCACCTGGCGCTGCTGCTCAAGGTGACCGCCAATCGGCCAGTCAGTGCACCCGTTCCTGCGCCGGAGATGATGGAGCAGTAGCCTGATGCCGAAAAAGCTGCGACAGCTGCTCGAAGATAGCGACTGGACCTTCGCCTTCCACCCCAGGGCACTGGAAAGAGGGTTCGAGTATGCCGATCAGCACCGGGTAACGGTGATATCACTGGAGCCCCACAGGCTTACGTCGACCTGTCGCGGTTCAGGTGATAACAACTACACCCAGCACATTCGCGTAAAGGGAAGCGAACACTACACGTCGCTCGACACCACCTGCACCTGCCCAGTCGGTTTCGACTGCAAGCACTGCGTAGCAGCCTTGTTCTCCCTGATGGATCTGCCCGAAGAGCCAACGGGAGCGCAGGGAGAGCAACTGAGCCCTACGCTCGAGCGCTGGCTGGAGCGCCTGACGGTAGCTGCCCCCGACGCTGAAAAGCCCGCCGGGCAAAGCGCCCGCACCTTGATGTATGAACTTGAGTTCAACTCGAGCGGCAACGCCACCATCACACCGTACAAATGCAAGCGTCTCAAGAATGGCCGTTTCACCGACCTCAGGCCGATCCTATACCCGCACGAAATTCTCCGGCAGAACGCCGCCCCCCAAGAAAACGATGCCAAATTCTTACGCCTGGTGGTCGCCAGAACACCCCCTGGCGCGCTTTCGAGCGGCGTACCACTCGAAGGCAGTGAAGGCGCCGAGCTGCTCGAACATGCCCTTGCCACCGGGCGCCTGTTCCTGCCGGGAGATGAAGAGCCCCTCAAACCAGGCCCGCCCCTGACAGGCGAATTTCGCTGGGAAAAACTCGAGGGTGAACAATACAGAGGCTGCTGGTACCACCAGGGCAAAATGCTCAAGCGGGTACTGGCGCTGCAGCCGCTGCACTACGTTGAAGCCGAACAAGGCCGGGTTGGGCTGCTCAGCCACGACTATGATGAAATGATTGCCTCCTCCCTCGCCATGGCGCCGCCGGTGCCTGAAAGCCAGGTAGTCAGTTTCAGCCAGCGGATCCAGACCCTCAACCGGCAGATCCCCACCCCTAGAACATTGAGCGAGACAATCATCGACGGTATTGCCCCCACGCCCCACCTGATTCTGGGCAGCCACGAGTTCAGCGCTTATGTGCCGCAATCGGGGAGGATGCAACGCCAGCACCAGCATCGCGCTGCACTTTCCTTTGTGTATGACGGCATTCGCGCCAGCGGCCGCCAAGGCACCGAAGTCACCCGCCTTGACGGCAATACCAACCTGCGCATCCAGCGCCAGGCTGAAGCCGAAAAGCTGATTCGCCTGAAACTGTTGCGCCTGGGCTTCAAAGTAGCCACTCGCCAGAGCAAGGCACTGCCGGAGAGCGCAGGCGAGCTCCTGGAGCTGGCAACCGAAGGTGCCTGGCTACGCTTCATGCTCAATGACGTCCCAAGCTTGCGCGAGCAAGGCTGGGAGATCGAATACACCGACGATTTCGCCTTCAACCTGGCCGAAGTCGACAACTGGTACGCCCATATCGACGAGGCCAGCGGACGCGACTGGTTCGACCTGGAAGTGGGTATCGAGGTCAACGGCCAGCGCCTGAGCCTGCTGCCCATCCTGCTGAACGTGCTGCGCGCCCACCCGGAACTGCTCAACCCCGCCCAACTGAACAAGCGGCGCGACGACGAAAGCCTGCTGCTGCAGATACCCGCCCCACAGGGTGAGGTACGCCGCAACTTGCAAGTGGCACTACCGTATGGCCGGTTGAAGCCGGTATTGGCGACACTTGGCGATTTCTACCTGCGCGAACCGGGCGAAGCCAGCGTGCGCCTGCCAACGCTTGACGCCACCCGACTCAACGCCCTGGAAGACATACCGCTGAATTGGCAGGGCGGCGAACAAATGCGCAACCTGGGCGAACGCCTGCGTGATATCCGCCGCCAGCCGGCACAGGTCCCGGCAGGCCTCAACGCCACGCTGCGCAGTTATCAGCTGGAAGGCCTGAGCTGGATGCAGGCCCTGCGCGAACTGGAAGTGGGTGGTATCCTCGCCGACGACATGGGCCTGGGCAAAACCCTGCAGACCCTGGCACACCTGCTGACCGAGAAGAACGCCGGTCGCCTCACTCGCCCGGCCATGGTGGTGATGCCGACCAGCTTGATTCCCAACTGGCAGGACGAAGCGGCGCGTTTTGCGCCCGGCCTGCGCGTGCTGGCCCTGCAAGGCCTCGGGCGGCGCAAGCAGTTCGACAAGCTGGAAGACTATGACCTGCTGCTGACCACCTACGCATTGCTGCCCAAAGATCTGGAGCACTTCAAGGGCCTGAAGCTGCATGTACTGATTCTCGACGAAGCCCAATACATCAAGAGCCCAGGCAGCAAGGCTGCCCAGGCCGCGCGCCAGCTCGAAGCCCGCCAGCGTCTGTGCCTGAGCGGCACGCCACTGGAAAACCACCTGGGCGAGTTGTGGTCACTGTTCCACTTCCTGCTGCCAGGCTGGCTGGGTGACGCCAAGGCCTTCAACCGCGACTACCGTACACCGATCGAACGCCAGGGTAACAACGAGCGTCTGCAACACCTCAACGCCCGGATCAAACCGTTCCTGCTGCGCCGCACCAAGGAGCAGGTGGCCACCGAGTTGCCGGCCAAGACCGAGATGATCCACTGGGTCGAACTCAGTGATGCCCAGCGCGATGTCTACGAGACCATGCGCCTGGCCATGGATCAGAAAGTACGCGCCGAAATCACCCGCAAAGGTGTCGCCCGCAGCCAGATCATCATTCTTGAAGCGCTGCTGAAGCTGCGCCAGGTCTGTTGCGACTTGCGCCTGGTAAACAGCGAGGCATCGACGGCCCGCGGCGCCCATTCGGGCAAGCTCACCAGCCTGATGGAGATGCTCGAAGAACTGCTCGCCGAAGGACGCCGCGTGCTGCTGTTCTCACAGTTCACCAGCATGTTGCGACTGATCGAGGCCGAGCTTGAGCAGCGAGGCATTGCCTATGCCCTGCTGACCGGCGAAACACGTGACCGCCGTGCACCGGTACAGGACTTCCAGAATGGCCGGTTGCAGATTTTCCTGATCAGCCTCAAGGCCGGCGGCGTGGGCCTGAACCTGACCGCTGCCGATACCGTGATCCATTACGACCCCTGGTGGAACCCGGCCGCCGAGAACCAGGCCACGGACCGTGCGTATCGCATTGGCCAGGAGAAGCCGGTGTTCGTCTACAAGCTGATCACCCGAGGCACGGTGGAAGAGAAGATCCAGCAACTGCAGCAGGAGAAGTCTGCATTGGCGGCCGGGGTACTGGATGGACGCCAGGCCGGAGACTGGCGGTTGGCGGCAGAAGATATCGACGCGCTGTTTGCGCCTTTGCCGGGGCCTCGCAAAGGCTGAAAACATCGCGGGGCAGGCCCGCTCCTACCCGGTAGGAGTAGGCCTGCCCCGCGATTGCTTGCATCAGTCTACCAACTGCGCTTCCTTGAGCGCCCCAAGCGCCTCCAGCCAACGAGGCTGCTGGCGATAGTCCGTACGGGCAAAACCCTGACCGCGCATTTGCGCGATACGTGGCGACGGCTTGACCTTCAGGCGCTGGGCAGCGCTCAGGGCCAGTTCAGCCGCTGCACGGTCGTTGCACACCAGCCCCATGTCACACCCCGCAGTCAGTGCCGCCTCGATGCGGCTGGCAGCGTCGCCCACGACATGAGCCCCGGCCATCGACAAGTCATCACTGAAAATAACCCCATCAAAGCCCAGCTCACCACGCAGGATGTCCTGCAGCCAACGGCGCGAGAAACCGGCCGGCTGGTTGTCGACCTGCGGGTAGATCACGTGGGCCGGCATGACTGCAGCCAATTGCCCACCCAGGCGCGCGAACGGCACCAGGTCAGCCGCGCGAATCTGCTCCAGGCTGCGCTCATCGGTCGGAATGGCCACATGAGAGTCGGCCTCGGCCCAGCCATGCCCCGGGAAGTGCTTGCCACAGGCCGCCATGCCCGCCGCCTTCATGCCGCGGATGAAGGCACCGGCCAGGGCTGTTGCGCGCAGAGGATCACCCTCGAATGCCCTGCTGCCGACCACCGCGCTACGCTGGTGGTCCAGGTCCAGCACGGGGGCAAAGCTAAGGTCCAGGCCTACCGCCAACACTTCGGTCGCCATCAACCAGCCGCACTGCTCGGCCAGGCACTCGGCATTGTCGTTGTCGGCGATCGCACGCATCGCTGGCAGGCGCACGAAGCCCTGGCGCAGGCGCTGGACCCGACCGCCCTCCTGGTCCACTGCCAGGATCAGGTCGGGGCGAATGGCGCGGATCGAGGCAGTCAGCTCACGCACCTGGCGGGGACAGTCGATATTGCGGGCAAAGATGATCAGACCGGCCACTTCAGGCTGGCGCAGAAGCTGGCGATCTTCGGCGGTCAGCCAGGTACCGGCGATGTCCACCATCAAGGAGCCTTGCAGGCTGGCACTCATAAATGATCCTTCAATTCAGGGGCGCAGCGGCCCATAGGGGGCATGCGGCTTCTTCGATCCGCACCAGGCAATGCAGTGGCACGCGATCGAACAGGTACAAAAGGTCGGCATTGCGCAAGCGCACACAGCCATGGGACAACGGCACGCCCATTGGTTCGCTGTCGGGCGTGCCGTGCAGGTAAATATAACGACGGAAGGTGTCAACCGGCCCCAGGCGATTCAGCCCTGGCTCGCAACCGCTGAGCCAGAGGATCCGGGAGAGGATCCAGTCGCGTCCGGGGTGCAGCGCATGCAGGGCCGGGGTCCAGGTCTCGCCGGTCCAACGCCGCCCGCGCAACACCGCGCCCTGCGGCAAGCCCGCCCCGATTTTCGCCCGCACCTGATGCAGGCCACGCGGCGTACAGCCTGAGCCGCTACGCTCACCGGCACCACTCAACGCCGTGGATACCGGCAGGCGCAGGCACAGTTGCCCCCGGGAAAACCCGTAGAGGCATTGATCGGCGAGGGAGATGTGCAGTAGATCGAGACTCGGCATAGGGCGCTAGCTTAGCCGATGCGGCCGGCGGCGCCCAGCCGTTGAATCAGGCCTTGGCAGCCACCGGTGCGCTGGACGATTTGCTGCGTGGGCGCAACTGGGCTGCAGCCATCGCCTCGTCCGTAACGCCACTGTCGGCACGCATGCCGGCAGCAAGGAACGGCACCATCAGGCGCATGACCTGTTCAATCGAGGTATTGATGCCGAAGTCGGTTTCGGCAATCGCACGCAGTGCCTTGATCCCGGACATGCTGAAGGCCGCGGCACCGAGCATGAAATGCACGCGCCAGAACAGCTCGATGGGAGGAATGCGTGGAGCTGCCTCGTTGACCAGCAGCATGTAGCGGCGGAACACCTTGCCGTACATGTCTTCAAGGTAGCGGCGCAGGTGCCCTTGGCTCTGGCTGAAGGCCAATCCCAGCAGACGCATGAAAATGGACAGGTCGTTGCCGCTGCGAGGCTGTACCACCAGCGCCTGCTCGACCAGCATCTCCAGCAACTCTTCAAGACTTGGCTTATTTTCCGGTCGAGCCTGGCGACGCTCCAGCTCACGCTCGAGACTGGTGCAGAACGGGCCAAGGAAACGCGAGAAAACCGCCTGAATCAGAGCCTTTTTCGAGCCGAAATGGTAGTTCACCGCCGCCAGGTTGACGCCGGCCTTGCTGGTGATCAGCCGCAATGAGGTTTCGGCAAAACCTTTTTCCGCGAACAACTGCTCGGCAGCATCGAGAATGCGTTCAACGGTTTCCGACTGGGCCATGACTACTCCGCCTGACAAACACTTGTTTGAAACATACGTTTCAAAGCGGTGATTTGTCAAGCCTGCGCAGCCGTTTTGCGGCTACACGGTCACGTATTAAATCATACCCTCAACCGACAAGCTCTCCACTGCTGGCGAGGCCACCCCGCCCTTTCTTGCAGTTTGGCGCTTGCAGCTTGCCATCTACTGTATATAATCCCAGTCACTGTATAAAAAGACAGAGCGATCAACATGCTAAAACTGACGCCACGCCAAGCTGAGATTCTGGCTTTTATCAAGCGCTGCCTGGAAGACAACGGCTTCCCGCCCACCCGCGCCGAAATTGCCCAGGAGCTGGGCTTCAAATCGCCCAATGCCGCCGAGGAACACCTCAAGGCACTGGCCCGCAAGGGCGCGATCGAAATGACCCCCGGCGCTTCCCGCGGCATCCGCATCCCCGGCGTCGAGGCCAAAGCCGAAGACAACGGCCTGCCAATCATTGGTCGCGTCGCTGCCGGCGCCCCTATTCTCGCCCAGCAACATATCGAAGAATCCTGCAACATCAATCCGGCCTTCTTCCATCCCCGGGCCGACTACCTGCTGCGCGTTCACGGCATGAGCATGAAGGACGTCGGCATTGTCGATGGCGACCTGCTCGCCGTACACACCTGCCGCGAAGCCCGCAATGGCCAGATCGTGGTCGCCCGCCTGGGTGACGAAGTCACGGTCAAGCGCTTCAAGCGCGAAGGCAACAAAGTCTGGCTGATTGCCGAGAACCCTGAGTTCGCCCCCATCGAAGTCAACCTGAAAGATCAGGAGCTGGTGATCGAGGGCTTGAGTGTCGGCGTCATTCGCCGGTAAAAAGGAGGCGTCATGCAGTTCCCCCATGCACCACAGCAAGCACAATTGCCCCTGTTCGAAGCGTTCCTGGCCCAGCCAGTTCTGCCCGGACTGAAAGCCGCCAAACCAGCACCCCACGCAGGTACGGCGCAGGTTTTCAGCGAACTGTCCTTTCGTGGCGCATTGGGAAGCTGCCAGAACCTCCTGGCCCCCATGCTGCGTGAACTGAGCGAGCTGAGCGAAGAGCAGGACGCCCGTTGGCTGACCCTGATTGCCCCGCCAGCCATTCTTACCCAAGCGTGGCTACGCGACGCCGGCCTCAATCGCGAGCGCATCCTGTTGCTGCAACCGCGCGGCAACCAGAGCGCCCTGCAACTGGCCTGCGATGCCCTGCGACTGGGCCGCAGCCATACCGTGGTCAGCTGGCTGAATACGGTCAGCAGCAGTGCTCGCCAACAACTGAGCATCGCCGCCCGCACCGGAGACGCACAAAGCCTGAACATCCGCCTCGGCTGATAATCAGGCTTGATTTACATGGGCTTCGTCAGGCTTCCTCAGGACGAGGAGGCCGGCAGGATGATCAATGCAGGACGCGCGGCCCCTCGTCTCGCTCGATTTCGCCTTCTACAAGCTTGCCAGCCATCTGCACGCCTACGCTGAGCATGGCCTTGGCCACTTCAACATGCTGACCTTGCAGGAAAGCCTTGGCGTCCTCGGAGAAATCCAGGGTTACCAGGGAGCCTTCGTCCTCGGCGCGGCGCAACTCGATCCGGCCATCAGGCAACTCGACAATTTCTAGAAAGGACGTTGGCATAAAGGGCAGTTCTCCACGAAAGGCCACCATTGTACCAGCGACCGCCTCAATCAGCACTCACTCAAGCCCTCGCGAAAACGAACAGTGAGGCCCTTGAGGTTCTGTCTCCAGCTTTCCAGTTCTTCTCGCGACAGCGGCGCTACCTCGGGCTCGTCCAGGCTCACCGCCTGAATCAGGGGCTGGGTCACGTCGTTTTTCGGCGCTTTTTTCGCGACCGGCGGTCGGAACAAATCGGCATAAGCTGCTAGTAGTTGCGCCAGCCAGGTCTCCCGCTGCTCGGCCAGTTCGACTAGCTCGGCCATTTCCGGAATCGCCACGGCCTCCAGCACTTCACGCGTCAACAGCAGTTCGGCACGGGGTGCGCTCGCCTGGGGCAAACGATAGAACCCGGCAATCTCATGGCACAGGCCAAGCAGTGCGCCATACAGATGGAACAGCGCTGATTCGCGCTCTGACTGAATCAGCGCTTGGGCGTTCATGGCCCGGCTTTCCTGTGCTCTGCCCAAGGCCTCAAGGGCAAGGCCCGCAAAATAGATCTTCTGGTTGGTACGGGTATAGAGTTCCTGGGCCATCTGGGAGCCCTCCGATAGGATGCAAGGCGATGAGCCAATTTACACTAGTACAGGGCTGAAAAGCATCGCGGGGCAAGCCCGCTCCCACAGTAGGAGCGGGCTTGCCCCGCGATTGCATCAACTACGCCCGATCAGCGTTTGTCTTCGACCTTCCAGGCATTGCCATCGTAGAAGGCGCGCCAGCCGGTCGGCTTGCCCTCGACTTCGGTCTGCACGTACTGCTCCTTGGTCTTGCGGCTATAGCGGATGACTGCCGGACGACCGTCGGGGTCTTTCTTCGGGGCTTCGCAGAGGAAGTGGTACTTCGGGTCGATTTCATCCTTGTGAGGAATGATCTCGATTACCAGTGGCGCACGGGTCTCGCGGTTCTTCGGGAACTGGCTGGCCGCCAGGAACAGGCCCGAAGCACCATCACGCAGCACGTAGGTATCATTGACCTTCTCGCACTTGAGTTCCGGCATCTTCACCGCATCCATCTTGGGTGGCGCCGCCTCGCCGCTCTTGAGCAGCTTGCGGGTGTTCTTGCACTCTGCGTTGGTGCAACCGAAGAACTTGCCGAAGCGACCTGTCTTGAGTTGCATCTCACTACCGCACTTGTCGCACTCAAGGCTCGGCCCTTCGTAACCCTTGATGCGGTAGTTCCCTTCTTCGATCTCGTAGCCGGTGCAATCAGGGTTGTTACCGCAGATATGCAGCTTGCGCTTTTCGTCGAGCAGGTAAGCATCCATGGCCGTGGAGCAGATCGGGCAACGGTGCTTGTTGAGCAACACGCGCGATTCCGACTCACCCTCGTCATCCGCTGCAATTTCATCACCCGGAACCAGGTTGACCGTGGCCTTGCAACGCTCTTTGGGCGGCAGGCTGTAGCCCGAGCAACCAAGGAAGACACCGGTGGACGCAGTACGGATCATCATCGGCCGACCGCAATCCTTGCACGGAATGTTGGTCAGGGTCGGCTGGTTGGCACGCATGCCCTTCTCTGCATCCTCGGCCAGTTTCAGCTTGTTGCTGAAATCGCCGTAAAACTCGTCCAGCACGTTCTTCCAATCACGCTCACCCTGGGCAACATCATCGAGGTTCTCTTCCATGCCGGCGGTGAAGCCGTAGTCCATGAGGTTGGAGAAGCTCTCCGACAGGCGCTCGGTAACGATGTCGCCCATCTTCTCGGAATAGAAACGACGGTTGTGCAGGGTCACATAGCCGCGGTCCTGAATGGTCGAGATGATGGCCGCGTAGGTGGAAGGACGGCCAATGCCGCGTTTTTCCATTTCCTTGACCAGGCTCGCTTCGGAGTAACGCGCAGGCGGCTTGGTGAAATGCTGGCTCGGGTCGATCTGTATCAGCTTGAGCACTTCGCCCTGGTTCATCTCCGGCAGCACGTCGTCATCGCCCGGCTTGCTCTGTTGTGGCAGTACGCGGGTATAACCGTCGAACTTGAGGATGCGGCCCTTGGCGCGCAGCTCGAAGTCGCCGGCGGTGACGCTGACGGTGGTCGACAGGTATTGGGCCGGCGGCATCTGGCAGGCCAGGAACTGACGCCAGATCAGCTCGTACAGGCGCTCGGCATCACGCTCCATGCCACTGAGCTTGGTCGGATGGGTGTTCACATCCGAAGGGCGGATCGCTTCGTGCGCTTCCTGGGCACCTTCTTTGCTGCCGTAGACGATCGGAGCTTCAGGCAAGTACTTCTTGCCGAACTCGCTTTCGATATAGCTGCGGGCCATTTCAACCGCATCGACCGAGAGGTTGGTCGAGTCGGTACGCATGTAGGTGATGTAACCGGCTTCGTACAGACGCTGGGCCATCATCATGGTTTTCTTCACCCCGAAGCCCAGGCGATTGCTCGCCGCCTGCTGCAGGGTAGAGGTGATGAACGGGGCCGAGGGCTTGCTGCTGGTCGGACGGTCTTCACGCTTGGCAACGGTGTAGCTGGAAGCCTTGAGCTTCTCCAGGGCCGCCATGGCTTGCGCTTCGTTCAGCGGCTTGAAGGCCTCGCCCTTCTCCCGAGCCACTTCAAAACGCACCTTGGCGTCCTTGGCGGTACCCAGGTCAGCATGCACTTCCCAGTATTCTTCCGGGATGAACGCGCGAATTTCACGCTCACGCTCGACCACCAGCTTCACCGCAACCGACTGTACGCGACCGGCAGACAGGCCACGGGCAATTTTCTGCCACAGCAGCGGGGAGACCATGTAGCCAACCACACGATCGAGGAAGCGACGCGCCTGCTGGGCGTTGACCCGATCGATATCCAGCTCGCCCGGCTGCGAGAACGCCTCCTGGATGGCTTTCTTGGTGATTTCGTTGAACACCACGCGCTTGTAGCGGCTGTCGTCACCGCCGATGGCTTCGCGCAGGTGCCAGGCAATGGCTTCCCCCTCGCGGTCCAAGTCGGTTGCGAGATAGATGGTGTCGGCATCCTTGGCCAGGCGACGCAGTTCGTCGATGACCTTTTCCTTGCCCGGGAGGATCTCGTACTTGGCCTTCCAGCCGTGATCCGGATCAACCCCCATGCGTGCAACCAGCTGCTTGCGCGCCTTCTCTTTCGGCGACAGGGCCGGCGCCTCGCCTGCGGCGGCCTTGCCGCGCTTGGCGGCAGGCTCCTTGCTGGCGCTGGCCGAACCGCTGGTGGGCAGGTCTCGGATATGGCCGATACTCGACTTCACCACGTACTGGCTGCCCAGGTACTTGTTGATGGTCTTGGCCTTAGCCGGGGATTCCACAATGACCAGCGATTTGCCCATGGATCGGAAATTTCCTGAATACTGAAAATAAAAACACGGCAGGTACCTGACGCGGCACCGCTATATATAGTGGCAATACAGTGAGGTCAAGCGCGGGGCTTTATCCGCCCTCGGCATCGGGCCGCGAAAACAGCTCGGGTTCAGCCTTGACCAAAGCAAAGCGCGGCACTTGCTCGCCGTCAACCTCGACCGACTCCAGAAACATCGAAAGTGGTCGAACCCAAAGCCCGAACTCGCCATACAGGGCCTGGTAGAACACCACCCACTCCTCGGTTTCGGAATGGCGCGCGGTGCCGAACACACGATACTCAGGCCCTTTGTAATGCCGGTAAACGCCTGGTTGTATCTGCATGTTGCTCGCCCTCTTGAAAAAAAATCCGCAAAAACAAAAACCGGGGCACAAGGCCCCGGCTTCCTTCCCCGAAACGCTTAGACGCGTTCGAAGACGGTGGTAATGCCCTGACCCAGGCCGACGCACATGGTCGAGACACCGAAGGTCCCGCCATTCTGCTTCATGACGTTGAGCAGAGTGCCGGAAATCCGCGCACCAGAGCAACCGAAAGGATGACCCAGGGCGATGGCGCCGCCGTGCAGGTTAACCTTCTCATCCATCTTGTCGAGCACTTTCAGATCTTTCAGCACCGGCAAGGCCTGTGCGGCGAAAGCTTCGTTGAGCTCGAAGAAGTCGATGTCGGCGATGGTCAGGCCAGCGCGCTTGAGCGCTTTCTGGGTCGCCGGCACCGGACCGTAGCCCATGATTGCCGGGTCGACACCGGCCACCGCCATGGAGCGGATCACGGCCAGCGGTTGAATGCCCAGGTCTTGGGCACGCTGGGCCGACATCACGATCATGCACGAGGCACCGTCGGTGATCTGAGAAGACGTACCGGCAGTTACGGTACCGCCTTTGGGGTTGAAGGCAGGCTTCAACGCCGCGAGGCTTTCCAGGGTGGTGTCCGGACGGATGGTTTCGTCATAATCGAATGTCTTGAGGAAACCGTTCTCGTCGTAACCCTGCATCGGGATGATTTCATCCTTGAACTTGCCTTCGACCGTCGCCTTGTGGGCGAGCTGGTGCGAACGCAGGCCGAACAGGTCCTGCTGCTCACGGCTGATGCCGTGCATCTTGCCCAGCATCTCGGCGGTCAGGCCCATCATGCCCGACGCCTTGGCCGCGTACAGCGACATGTGCGGGTTCGGATCGACACCGTGCATCATGCTGACGTGCCCCATGTGCTCGACGCCGCCGACAACGAATACGTCGCCGTTGCCGGTCATGATCGCCTGGGCTGCAGTGTGCAGGGCGCTCATGGACGAGCCGCACAGGCGGCTGACAGTCTGGCCGGCCGCGGTGTGAGGGATCTGGGTCATCAACGACGCCATGCGGGCGATGTTCCAGCCCTGCTCCAGGGTCTGGTTGACGCAACCCCAGATCACGTCCTCGACCTCGTTGGGGTCGACCTTGGTGTTACGCTCCAGCACCTTGCTGATCAGGTGCGCAGACATGTCTTCGGCGCGGGTGTTGCGGTGCATGCCACCCTTGGAGCGGCCCATCGGCGTGCGACCGAAGTCGACAATCACCACGTCTCTTGGATTCAGGCTCATATATTCTCTCGCTCTCTATCGTTGGGCGCTTAACCGAAGAAGCTCTGGCCGTTCTTGGCCATTTCACGCAGCTTCGCGGTGGGGTGGTACAGCGGACCCAGATCGGCGTACTTGTCTGCCAGGGCAACGAATTCGGCCACACCGATCGAGTCGATGTAGCGCAGCGCGCCGCCACGGAAGGGAGGGAAACCGATGCCGTAGACCAGACCCATGTCGGCTTCGGCGGCGGTTTCGACGATACCGTCTTCCAGGCAACGAACGGTTTCAAGGCACAGCGGCACCATCATCCAGTTGATGATGTCTTCGTCACTGACTTCACGCTGCTCGTAGACGATTGGCTTGAGCACTTCGAGTACCGACGCATCGGCGACCTTCTTCGGCTTGCCGCGCTTGTCGGTTTCGTAGGCGTAGAAGCCCTTGCCGTTCTTCTGGCCCAGGCGATTGGCTTCGTAGAGTGCATCGACGGCCGAACGACGGTCGTCTTTCATGCGGTCCGGGAAACCTTCGGCCATCACGTCGCGGCCATGGTGGCCGGTGTCGATGCCAACAACGTCCATGAGATAGGCCGGGCCCATCGGCCAGCCGAATTTTTCCATGACCTTGTCGATACGCACGAAGTCGACGCCGGCGCTGACCAGCTTGGCGAAACCGCCGAAGTACGGGAACAGTACGCGGTTGACCAGGAAGCCCGGGCAGTCGTTGACCACGATCGGGTTCTTGCCCATTTTCTTGGCGTAGGCAACGGTGGTGGCAACGGCCACTTCGCTGGACTTCTCGCCACGGATGACTTCCACCAGCGGCATCATGTGCACCGGGTTGAAGAAGTGCATGCCGACGAAGTTTTCCGGACGCTTGAGAGCCTTGGCCAGTAGGTTGATGGAGATGGTCGAGGTGTTGGAAGCCAGGATGGCATCGTCCTTCACCTGGCCTTCCACTTCAGCCAATACTGCTTGCTTGACTTTCGGATTCTCGACCACGGCCTCGACCACGATGTCGACATTGGCAAAGTCGCCATACGACAGGGTCGGGCGAATCGCGTTCAGCGCTTCAGCCATCTTGGCCGGGGTCAGGCGACCTTTTTCAACGCGGCCGCCGAGCAGCTTGGAGGCTTCGTTCAGGCCCAGTTGAATGGCGTCTTCGCGAATGTCCTTCATCAGGATCGGGGTGCCTTTGACCGCCGACTGATAGGCAATGCCGCCACCCATGATGCCGGCGCCGAGTACGGCAGCCTGCTTCACGTCACGAGCGATTTCGTCGTGGGCCTTGGCTTTGCGCTTGAGCTCCTGGTCATTCAGGAAGAGGCCGATCAGACTCTCGGCAACCGACGTCTTGGCCAGCTTGACGAAGCCTGCGGCTTCGACTTCCAGCGCCTTGTCACGCCCGAAGTTGGCCGCTTTCTGAATGCTTTTGATCGCTTCGACCGGTGCCGGGTAGTTAGGGCCGGCCTGGCCGGCCACGAAACCTTTGGCGGTCTCGAAGGACATCATCTGTTCGATGGCGTTGAGCTTGAGTTTTTCCAGCTTGGGCTGGCGCTTGGCCTTGTAGTCGAACTCGCCGCTGATGGCGCGCTTGATCAAGTCCAGGGCCGCAGCCTGCAGCAGATCAGGGGCGACCACGGCATCGACGGCACCGACTTTCAGTGCGTCTTCAGCACGGTTTTCCTTGCCGGCGGCAATCCACTCGATGGCGTTGTCGGCACCGATGATGCGCGGCAGGCGCACGGTGCCGCCGAAGCCTGGGTAGATACCCAGCTTGACTTCCGGCAGGCCGATCTTGGCGCTGGTAGCCATGACGCGATAGTCGGCAGCCAGGCACATTTCCAGACCGCCGCCCAGGGCGATGCCATTGATCGCGGCAACAGTTGGCACGGCCAGGTCTTCGAAGTCGCTGAAAATCCGGTTGGCTTCCAGGTTGCCGGCGACCAGTTCGGCCTCGGGCAGCTTGAAGTTATCGACAAACTCGGTGATGTCCGCGCCGACGATGAACACGTCTTTGCCACTGCTGACAATCACGCCCTTGATAGAGGCGTCGGCCTTGATGGTGTCTACGGCCTGACGCAATTCGTTCAGGGTAAGACGGTTGAACTTGTTGACGGACTCACCCTTGAGGTCGAACTTCAGTTCGACGATGCCGCTTTCAAGAGCCTTAACCGTGATGGCTTTACCTTCGTAAATCATCAACTGATCTCCACGATATGGAAGCTGAACTGTACACGCCGAACGCTGGTGAAAGACCCGGCCGGCCATAGGCCGCTGTTTGCCGAATCCTTGCGCCAGGCACACCCGTCAGCGCGATAGTCGGGATTCTGTAAGAGCCTTCTGACAATACAAACGCTCAATTCATACGCCCGTTTGATTTGGGTACGCACACATTCAACGAAAAAATCGCTGTTGTCAAATACCCAAAAGCAGCTTGAAAACGCGACTTTGCGGTCATTATTCGCTGTTCGCGAGCAAACACCTGCATCGGTGATCAGGCCGTATTCATCGCGACGATAGTGGTCAAAGGCTTACACCTGCGTGCGCAGGATGGACATGCGCCAGCGCGCACCAAGAAGGAAATCAAAAAAGCGGCAGGTAGCGTGGCGCCCGCTACACTGGAAGGAAATAAACACTACACCGGCCTGCCTGGCCCGTCTGCCCGATGCGTGAATCGGGCTTTTTATTGGACGGTATTCCAGTGGGCGAATCAGGCCAGGGCTTTCAATACTTCGGCAATATCCTGCAACACAGCCGATTCGCCGCGTTCGCCCCAATAAAGCGCAACCATTTGCTTCCCGGCTTCGACCTTGTAGACGCTTTCGGGAAGCCGCGTGAACTGTTCCATCAAGACCGGATCGGCGCAGGGTTCGCGCCATTGATTGAGCCAGGTACCGGGCATGGTCTGCCAGTAGCTCCAGCTGTCTGCCCTGCCCTGGCGCCGCGGCCGCACGTACCGTGCGCAAGGGCTTGGCGGCTCCTTGGGCAGCCAGTGTGGCCACTCCTGAGGCGTCAGTTGCATGTTCAGCCCCATACGTCGGGCTTCCATGCGCAGGGCCATGCGACCACTCTGATTACGCGAAGGGCGCAACCAGGCCAGAGGACTCAAAATCAGCGCAAGGATTGACACCACTAGCCAGACCGTCATATCTGTTGTTCCCATAAAGCTTTGCAAATGAGCTGGTTAGCCGGGGTTTGCAGCGATCAGCCTGAAACCGACCATACTTGAACCAATGCAACTGTCAGGAGAGCTACTCATGCCCTACGAACATATTCTGGTTGCCGTCGACCTGACCGAAGAATGCGACCCGGTCATCAAGCGCGCCCGTGAACTGGCTACACCCGCGGGCACCAAGGTCTCTCTGGTACACATCGTCGAGCCCATGGCCATGGCCTTTGGTGGCGATGTACCCATGGACCTCTCGCAACTGCAACAGCAACAGTTCGACCAGGCCAAGGAGCGCATGGACCGCCTATTCAACAAGTACCCTGAGATCAACCGCGGCGACTCGCACCTGACCTACGGCCAGCCTCGCCAGGAAATCCACCAGTTGGCCAAGGACCAGAACTGCGACTTGATCGTGGTGGGCAGCCACGGCCGTCACGGCCTGGCCCTGCTGCTGGGCTCCACGGCCAACGACGTGCTGCACGGCGCACCGTGCGATGTGCTTGCCGTACGCCTGCAGAAAAAAGCCGAGTAACGCAAAAGGCCCGACGCAAGATCATGCGTCGGGCCTTTCTCGTCAGCTGTCCAGTTCGGCCCAGCGCTCCACCAGGACATCCAGTTCAGCCTGCATCTGCTCCAGGCGCGCCAGCACGGCGCTGGTCTGGTCGATTGGGCGCTGGTAGAAGGCTGGATCGGAAATCTCTTCCTGCACCGCTGCCATCTTCTGCTCCAGCTCGTCAATCTGACCTGGCAAGGCTTCAAGCTCACGCTGAAGCTTGTAGCTGAGCTTTTTCTTGGGTGCCTCGGCAGCCGCCGGAACCGGTGCAACGGCTTCGACTACGGCAGTGTTCAGCTCCGACTTGCCCGACTTGCTCTCGGAGACACCGAGCAGCTTCGGCGAACCGCCCTGGCGAATCCAGTCCTGATACCCACCGACGTACTCACGCACCTTGCCTTCGCCTTCAAAGACCAGGGTGCTGGTCACCACGTTATCGAGGAAGGCCCGATCGTGGCTGACCATCAGCACAGTGCCCTTGAACGCCGAGAGCACCTCTTCGAGCAACTCGAGGGTTTCCACGTCCAGGTCGTTGGTCGGTTCGTCCAGCACCAGCAGGTTGGCAGGCTTGCTGAACAGCTTGGCCAGCAACAAGCGCGCACGCTCGCCGCCAGACAGCGCCTTGACCGGTGTACGCGCACGCTGCGGGCTGAACAGGAAGTCGCCCAAGTAGCTCAACACGTGACGGTTCTGCCCGTCGATCTCGATGAAGTCGCGACCTTCGGACAAGTTGTCGATCACGGTCTTTTCCAGGTCCAACTGATGGCGCAACTGGTCGAAATAGGCCACTTCCAGGCGGGTGCCGGACTCGACCTTGCCGCTGGTGGGCTCAAGATCACCGAGCATCAACTTGAGCAAGGTGGTCTTGCCGGTGCCGTTGGCGCCGAGCAGGCCGATCCTGTCCTCGCGCTGCAGGACCATGGAGAAATCCTTCACCAGCTGCGGGCCACCCGGGTGACTGAAGCTGACGTTCTCCAGCACCATGACCTGCTTGCCGGACTTCTCGGCAACATCGAGCTGGATGTTGGCCTTGCCGGTGCGCTCGCGGCGTTCGCTGCGCTCTACCCGCAGCGCCTTGAGTGCGCGCACACGGCCTTCGTTACGGGTACGCCGGGCCTTGATGCCCTGGCGGATCCACACTTCTTCCTGGGCCAGCTTCTTGTCGAACAGGGCGTTGGCGGTCTCTTCAGCCGCCAGCATGGCTTCCTTGTGGACCAGGAAGCTGGCGTAGTCGCCATTCCAGTCGATCAGGCCGCCGCGGTCCAGTTCGAGGATGCGCGTGGCCAGGTTTTGCAGGAAGGAACGGTCGTGGGTGATAAACAGCACCGCACCGCCAAAACCGCTGAGGGCTTCTTCGAGCCAGGCGATGGCGCCGATGTCCAGGTGGTTGGTCGGCTCGTCAAGCAGCAGCAGGTCGGGTTCGGACACCAGCGCCTGAGCGAGCAGAACACGGCGACGCCAGCCACCGGACAGCTCGGCCAGGGTTTTGTCGGCCGGCAGCTGTAAGCGGCTCAGGGTGCTGTCGACCAGCTGCTGCAGACGCCAGCCATCACGCGCTTCCAGGTCGTGCTGGACGTGCATGAGCTTTTCCAGGTCTGCATCGCTATGGATGTTCTGGCTCAGATGGTGGTATTCGGCCAGCAAGGCGCCGACGCCGTCGAGGCCTTCGGCAACCACATCGAACACCGTACGGCCATCGGCCACCGGCAGCTCCTGCGGCAGCTCGCCGATCTTGAGCCCCGGGGCACGCCAGACATCACCGTCATCAGGCTTCTGGTCACCCTTGACCAGGCGCAGCATGCTCGATTTGCCAGTACCGTTACGGCCGATGATGCACACCCGCTCACCACGGGCGATCTGCCAGGACACCTTGTCCAACAACGGCATGGCGCCGAACGCAAGGGACACATCGCTTAATTTGAGCAGGGTCATGATCTTCTCCAAAAACAGGGCGCGCATTCTACCCGACTTGGGCCGGCTTCACATTAAGCAGGCGCTCCTACAGACTATTCCGACGACAGACTGCCCGATTACAACTCGATACAAGCACAATGCTTTCATCCGCCGGCGGCAAACGGCTAAGCTTAAGCAACGTAACCCCAACAGTGCTGGCTCCGCCGTCACTTTTCATGGTCAAACTGCCCGGAAGTCTCATGCGCAGCCGCCTGTTCAGCCTAGTTTCCTGCCTGCTTCTCTCGACCTGCGCGGCGAGCGTCGCCCAGGCCACCGATATCACCGTACAACGCCAATACTATGACGAGGCCAAGCGCGCCCTGGCCAAAGGCGACAAGGGCCCGTACCTGCGCTATGCCCAGGCGCTGCGCGACTACCCCCTGACGCCCTACCTCGCCTACGACGAGCTGACCGCTCGACTCAAAAGCGCCAGCAATGAAGAAATCGAGAAGTTCCTCGCCGCCCATGGCGACCTGCCCCAGTCCAACTGGATGAAATTGCGCTGGTTGCGCTGGCTGGCCGAGCGTGGCGACTGGGCGACCTTCAACCGCTACTACGACCCCAAGCTGAACTTCACCGAGCTCGATTGCCTCAATGGTCAGTACCAACTGAGCCACGGCCAGCGCGCCGAAGGCTTCGCCACCGCCGAGAAGCTCTGGCTGGTGGGCAAGTCGCAACCGGCCGCCTGTGACGCCCTGTTCAATCGCTGGGCCGCCGAAGGCCAGCTCACCGAACAGAAGCGCTGGGAGCGTATCAAGCTGGCTGCCCAGGCCCGCAACTATGCCTTGGCCACCGCCCTGACCAAAGACCTCACCACCCTCGCCCCTCAGGGTCGCCTGCTGGTGGACGTGGCGCAAAAACCGCAATTGCTCAATCAGCCGAGCCGTTTCGTGCCAGTCAACGAGGCCATGTCCGACGTGGTCAGCCTGGGCCTGCGGCGCCTGGCACGCCAGGACCCTGAACGTGCCATGGGCCTGCTGGACGACTACGCCAACCGCATGCATTTCTCCCGCGATGAAAAAGTCGCCATCGCCCGGGAAATCGGCCTGACCCTGGCCCGCCGGTACGACCCGCGCGCCCTCGACCTGATGACCCGCTACGACCCTGAGCTGCGCGACAACACCGTCACCGAATGGCGACTGCGCCTGCTGCTGCGCCTGGGCCGCTGGGAGGATGCCTACGAGCTGACCACGCGCCTGCCCCAGGACCTGGCCAGCAGCAACCGCTGGCGCTACTGGCAGGCCCGCAGCCTTGAGTTGGCCCAGCCGAAGAACCCGCAGATTCCAATGTTGTACAAGACGGTCGCCCGCGAGCGTGACTTCTACGGCTTCCTCGCCGCCGACCGCACGCAGACCCCGTATCAGCTCAACAACAAGCCACTGGTGCTGAGCCAGGCCCTGATGAACAAGGTGCGCAACACCCCTGGCATCCGCCGTGCGCTGGAGTTCCATGCCCGCGGCCAGATCGTCGACGGACGTCGCGAGTGGTACTACGTCAGCCGCCATTTCAACCGTGATGAAATGGTTGCCCAGGCCAGGCTTGCCTATGACATGCGTTGGTACTTCCCGGCCATTCGCACCATCAGCCAGGCGCAGTATTGGGATGATCTGGATATCCGTTTCCCAATGGCCCATCGCGACACCCTGGTCCGCGAAGCCAAGGTGCGCGGCCTGCATTCGAGCTGGGTGTTTGCCATTACACGCCAGGAAAGTGCCTTCATGGAGGATGCGCGCTCCAGCGTCGGCGCCAGTGGCCTGATGCAATTGATGCCGGCCACCGCCAAGGAAACCGCGCGAAAGTTCAGCATCCCCTTAGCCTCACCGGCACAGGTGTTCAATCCAGACAAGAACATCCAGCTGGGTGCAGCCTACCTGAGCCAGGTGCATAGTCAGTTCAACGGTAACCGGGTGCTCGCCTCCGCGGCCTACAACGCCGGCCCGGGACGTGTGCGGCAATGGCTGCGTGGCGCCGACCACCTGAGTTTCGATGTGTGGGTCGAGTCGATCCCGTTCGATGAAACCCGCCAATACGTGCAGAACGTACTGTCGTACTCGGTTATCTACGGGCAAAAGCTCAATTCACCTCAGCCGCTGGTTGACTGGCATGAGCGGTATTTTGACGATCAGTGATTGAATGAAAACATCGCGGGGCTTGCCCCGCGATCTCGTTCGGCTACAGCCTACTCCAGCACCGCCACCGCCATTCCCACCTCCAACACCCCGCTGCCATCAGCCACCAGGTTCTGCCCGAACAGCACATCCCCTTCCTTCTGCCGGTACGTCTTGAGCGTCGCCAGGGGTTCGCGGTCGGCACTGCGCTCACCAGTCTGCGGATCGATGGTGGTCAGGATGCAGCGCTCACATGGCTTGAGCACACGAAACTCCATCTCGCCGATACGGATGCGCTTCCAGCCGTCTTCGGCAAAGGCCGAAGCGCCTTCCACCACCAGGTTGGGACGAAAACGCAGCATCTCCAGCGGGCGACCAACACGCTGCACCAGGTCATCGAGCGATGCCTGGCCGATCAGCAACAGGGGGAAACCGTCGGCAAAGGCCACTCGATCACTGTTCAGGCCGTAGCCATTGGGCAAAAAGCGTGTGCGCTGCTCAGGTACATGGACCAGGCGGACATCCTTGCCTATGAATTCGCTGAGCCACTGCGCCGCCTCGTCACCGGCATCCGGCACGCGCAAGGTGTCGCGCCAGATGAGGACGCCACGCAGGTTACTGTCACCTTCAGGGACCGGCACCTGCAGCGACGCGCGCCCCGGAGCGTCCAGGACCAGCCCGCCGTCATTGGCACATGCCGCCGACAGCTGGCTCATCTGTGGATAGGCACGCTGGGTCAGGAAGCGTCCGTTGTCGCGCTCCACCAGCATCCAGCGACGGTCTCCGCTCAATCCCAGCAGATCCAGCGGGGACGATTGCAGCGCCTGGGCGCGTGCGGACTTGAGCGGGTAGCGGTACAGAGCACTCAGACGCATTTCGAGCAGCCTTGCTTGAGGGTCGGAGACCTAGCTTATACCGACTCAGGCCGTCACTTCATCCAGCATCAGGCGCTGGCGCACCACGTCGACCAGCTTGTCGGGCTGGAACTTGGAGAGGAAGTTGTCACAGCCGACCTTCTTTACCATCGACTCGTTGAAGCTGCCGGACAATGAAGTATGCAGCACCACGTACAACGCACGCAGGCGCGGATCATTGCGGATCTCGGTGGTCAATCGATAGCCGTCCATTTCCGGCATCTCGGCATCGGTGAAGACCATCAGCAGCTTCTCGCAAACATTTTCCCCGGCATCTGCCCAACCCTTGAGCAGGCGCAGAGCCTTGAGACCGTCACTGGCAACATGCATTTTCACACCCAGTTGCGACAAGGTATCGCGCAGCTGGGCCAGGGCTACGGAAGAGTCATCCACCAGCAGCACTTCACGCCCACGGGCACGGGCCATCACCGGATCCTCGAGCTTTTCACGCGAGACCCTGGCGTTGTACGGCACGATCTCGGCCAGCACTTTTTCAACGTCGATGATTTCCACCAACTGATCGTCGACCTTGCTGATTGCCGTCAGGTAATGCTGGCGACCGGCACTGGAAGGCGGTGGCATGATGGCCTCCCAGTTCATGTTGACGATACGGTCGACCCCGCCTACCAGAAACGCCTGCACCGAGCGGTTGTACTCGGTAACGATGATGGTGCTGCCTGGACCGGGCGCAATCGGACGCATACCGATGGCTTGCGAAAGATCGATCACCGGCAGAGTCTGCCCGCGCAGGTTGACCACGCCGCACACGAATGGGTGCCGTTGCGGCATCAAGGTCAGCTTGGGCATCTGCAGCACCTCCTGCACCTTGAACACGTTGATCGCGAACAATTGACGGCCAGCCAGGCGAAACATCAGGATTTCCAGCCGGTTCTCACCCACCAGCTGCGTTCTTTGGTCTACCGTGTCGAGAATGCCAGCCATTGAAGAACCCCCAGGTGTTCTAAAAAATGAATCCAATGGCCCTGTATCGGCCAGATCGCACGCAGCTTGACCCCAGTAGAAAATGCGCTGCCGAGCATTGATGTCATTTTACCATCATGCTTTACTGCGCTCACTGCCTGCCTGTCGCGATTGCCTCTAAAGGGTCGCGATCAAAACACCCCATCAGGGAAACCCCTAGTGACAATCGGGCGGGACCTGATGTTCGCGATATCCATTAGCCATTAATGTGACGCCATTCTCATTGCATGAACGGAGTCAGGCTTTTGTCAGCGATCGCCGCATTGTCGCCAATCCTTGCTCCAGCCTTGTGTGCTGGAGCCAAATGATGACTATCGACTCACTGAACAGCAGCGCCCTGCAGGATTTTCTGGTGGATGCCCAGGTCCTGTTGACCAAGGCCGAGGAGTGCCTGCAGCACCTGGAACTGATCGACAACGATCCGGATGCCTGCCACTGCCTGAAGGATACCCTCGCCACTCTGGTTGCCCGTGCCCAGGAACTGGGGTTGCTTGAAGTGGCCGGCTACTGCCAGCAACTGCAACAGTTGCTGGTGTCTGCGCAGACACCGATACACCTGCCCGAAGGTGCGCTCACAGCCATTCAAGATTGCTTGACGCTGCTGGCCTGGCAATTGGAGCTGGTGGATCCGCGAACCGGTCGCCTGAACCTGGACACCGAGGAGCAAGTGGTGCTGCTGGACAACCTGGCAAGCGCCCTGAACCCTTCTCAAGCCTGCGCCTCCTGCACCTTGATCATGTCCCCCTGCGAGCACCCTGCCCAAGTGCCCAGGATGGCTATCGAGCGCTCAACTACGGCCAACTAAGTGAAATTAGCAAACTATTTACCAGCGCAGTCCAGCGTATTGTGCGCCGCATACTAAGCTAGAACTTTTACTGCACGCCGATGACTTTCCCGCGCTGGTGAAACTGCTGATTTAATTTATCTTGTAAATGTTTCTTGCACTTCCAGCTGATGGCAAAGTGCTAGACCCTTACGCGTGCCTGCCCCCCTTACCACCCCGTAAAACCTGATGATTCAGACAGTTACAGGAGTCCGCGACCATTTTTACTTGAAGTGATACCATGCGCACCGCTGGATGACTTTTACACTTGGGTTGACCGATCTCTTCGATTTCTTACCTTGTCACAAGCATTCATGAACGCGCCCGGCAACGACCGTCAACTATTATCAAGACAATACGGCAACGCCTCTAGCTTGACCCTTGCAAGACTTCGACAGCGAAATTTCAGTGGCTTCATTTCCTATGCTCACAAGCCTCAAGACATTCACGCACTGGCGTCCCGGGGCCGCCCTGATGCGCTGGTCGGCCGCGCTTTTGTGCCTGGCCTCGATCGTCGCCAACCTGGTGCTGTATCTGGCCGGCCAACCGATGACTGCCGCTGTGATGGCCGTGCACGTGGTGGCGATGTTGAGCATCGGCTGGCACCTGCGCCACTGGGCACGCACCATTGCCCTGCGCCCGGCCGAACTTGCCGATCGCCTGCTCAAAGTCCAGGAGAACGAGCGCCAGCGCCTGAGCCGTGAACTTCACGACGAAATCGGCCAGTTGCTGACTGCAGCCAAACTTCAGGCCAGCTGGCTGCAGCGGCGCGCGCCGAACGAGCTGCAAGCGCAATGCAGCACCCTGCTCAGCACGCTGGATGACACCCTGGCCAACGTGCGCGACGTCTCGGCCATACTCAACCCTCGCCAGCTTTCCAGCCTGGGGCTGGAAGCCAGTTTGCGCGCACACTTGCTGCGGACCCTGGAGAACACCAACGTCAATTGGAGCCTGGAGTGCCGCCAACGCCTGGGGGGTGTTCCCGAGGATATGGCCATCGCAGCCTTTCGCATCACCCAGGAAGCGGTAACCAACATGTTGCGCCATGCCCGCGCCAGTAATCTGCTGGTCTGTATCCAGCGCCTGCCTGAAGGCCTGTCATTAAGGATCAACGATGACGGCCAGGGGTTTTCGCCTGCCAGCAACCCCGCCGACGAAGGACAGCGAGGCATGGCCGGCATGGCCGAGCGGGCCAGCCTGCTCGGTGGCAAGCTGTCGGTCAGTAGCCAGCCTGGCCAAGGCACCCGGATCCAGGCCCTGTTTCCCTGGCCACCGCGCACCCTCGAACGCGCCAAGACAAGTACCGCCCCATGACCTGTAGTTTGCTGCTGGTGGACGACCACTCACTGATACGCGCCGGCGTCCGCGCCCTGGTGTCGGACATTCCCGGCTATACAGTGATTGGCGAAGGCGACGATGGCAACCAGGTCATCGAGCTGGTCGAGCAACTGGACCCGGATATTGTGCTACTGGACATCTCCATGCGCTCGACCAGCGGCTTGCAAGCCCTCAGCTGCCTGCGCGCCAGCGGATGTCGCAGCAAGGTATTGATCCTGTCGATGCACACCGATCCCGAGCTGATCATGCAGGCCCTGGAAAGCGGCGCCCATGGCTATCTGCTCAAGGACACCACGGCCACCGAACTGGAACAAGCGCTGGCGGCGCTTCGCAGCAACGAGCGTTACCTGAGCCCGGCCATTGCCCATACGGTGATCAACCAGGCTCTGCTGCGCGCCCAGACCAACAAACCACCCGCCAGCGAAAACCACAACCTGACAGCGCGCCAGCTGGAGATCCTGCGCCTGATCGTGCGCGGCAAGTCCACCCGCGAAATTGCCCACGGGCTGGGCCTGAGCATCAAGACGGTAGAAACCCACCGCTCACAGATCATGAAACGCCTGCAGATCTACGACGTTGCAGGCCTGGTGCTGTTTGCCGTACGCGAACAGATCATCAGCCTCGACGACTGAGCAACGACGAACCGGCCGGCAGGTGTACCCGCAGCGCTGCTGGCAGCACTTCAAAGCGCAGGCTCTCACCTTGCAGCGGCTCACCGTCCAGGTTGATGTCCAGGCCTTGCGAGCTCTTGATCTCGACCCAGGGCAGGCGTGCACGCACAAACATGTTCTCAAGGCCCAGGCCATCGCTGAGCAGGTTGCGCAAGGTACTGACCATTTCCTGGGGGGCCGGCAGAATACTGATATCCAGCAGCCCGTCATCCGCCTGCGCCTCGGGGCACAGCACGTGCCCACCCCCTGCCTGCCGGCCGTTGCCGATCCCCAGGGCCAGCAAGTCGCCTTGCCATTGAAAGTCTGGTCCGTGCAACTCCACCGACGCCGCACTGAGCTCGCTGAAGCGAGACAAACCGGTGAACAGGTAGGCCGCCGCACCCAATACCTTTTTCAGGTCTTCAGACGTATTGGCCGTGACCTGGCTGCCGAACCCGCCCGTGGCCATGTTGAGGAAGACCTGCTCGCCGACCTGCCCAAGATCAATCGCTCTGGCGGGCACCTCCAGCAACGCCAGCGCCTGATCCGGTTCGAGCGGTACGCCAGCGGCCCGGGCAAAGTCATTGGCCGTACCCAGGGGCAGCAGCACCAGGCTGGCCTCAGTGCGCGCCCGGGCCATGGCCTCGGCAACGTCGCGCAAGGTGCCATCACCGCCGCCCGCCACCAGCTGGCCATATCCTGCCGCCAGCGCCTCCTCGACCAGACGGGCGGCATCGCCCCCCTCCCAGGTCACCCGTACATCCAGTTGCCAGCCACGCTCGCGCATGGCGCCAACCGCCGCCCGCACGTCCTCGTTCATGGCTTGCTTGCCGTGCAGGATCATCAAAGCCTTGCGCTGCGCCATTGTCTTCCCCACGTTTTAGATGCCTCGAGCGCCTTTGGACCGACACAAACACGTGAATGCTGCACACCTGATTGCCGATGTAACGGATAATTCCCAGGCGCCTGCATGCAGCAAAATTGTAAACATGGCCATTTGCACCCAGCACTCGACAAATTATTGGCCATACTTAATACAACCAATAAGAGTGGCATTTTATTGACACTCAAATACAGAATTTTCTTACTGCACTGTAGCTCCAGTGCACCGACTTCAAGGCCATTAGATGAGCGCTCTGATTCCCTGCATCATCGCCGGTGGCGCCGGCACTCGGCTCTGGCCCGTTTCCCGCGAAACCATGCCCAAGCCTTTCATGCGCCTGCCCGATGGTCAGAGCCTGCTGCAAAAAACCTTTGCCCGCGCCAGCAACCTGCCCGGCGTCGAGCGCGTGCTGACGGTGACCCACCGCGAGGTGTACTTCCGCACACTGGATGAGTATCGCCAGGTCAACCCGGCCAGCCTGGACCTGGACTTTATCCTCGAACCATTCGGACGCAACACGGCACCCGCCATCGCCGCCGCAGCCCTGCACTGCGCCAGCCTCTACGGCGAGGACGCCCACCTGCTGGTGCTGCCGGCCGACCACCTGATCACCGACCTGGATGCCTTCGAGCGCGCCATCGGCGATGCCCGCACGCTAGCGGAACAGGGCTGGCTGAGCACATTCGGCCTGGTACCGGATCGTGCGGAAACCGGGTTTGGGTACATCGAAAAAGGCCAGCCACTGGCCGGCCCTGGCTACAAGGTCGCGCACTTCGTCGAAAAGCCCGACGCCGAGCGAGCCCGAGCGTACCTGCGGGGCGGTCAACACTTGTGGAATGCCGGCATGTTCTGCATGCGCGTGGATGCGATTCTCGCCGAACTTGAGCGCCACGCCCCCCAGGTACTGGCCGCCGTCAACCACTGCCTGCAACACAGTTCGTGCAAGCAGGGCCTGGGTGAACTGCAACTGGAGCTCGACCCGACAACGTTCGAGACAGTGCCGGACATTTCCATCGACTATGCCGTGATGGAGCGTTCGCACCAGGTTGCCGTCCTGCCGGCAACGCTTGGCTGGAGCGATATCGGTTGCTGGCAGGCCGTGCGCGCGCTTCAAGCCGCCGACCCTCAGGGCAACCGCTGCAACGGCGAAACCGTGCTGCACGATGTACGCAATTGCTACATCGACTCGCCCCGCCGCTTGGTAGGTGGCGTGGGCCTGGACAACCTGATCATCATCGATACACCCGACGCCTTGCTGGTGGCCGACGCTTCGCGCAGCCAAGAGGTCAAGGTGATTGCCCAGCAGTTGAAGCATCAGGGCCATGCGGCTTATCGCCTGCACCGCACTGTCGATCGACCGTGGGGCACCTACACGATTCTTGAGGAAGGCCCGCGTTTCAAGATCAAGCGCATCATGGTCCACCCGCAAGCGTCACTGTCACTGCAAAAGCACCATCACCGCAGCGAACACTGGATTGTGGTCAGCGGCACAGCCCGGGTGACCAACGGCGAAAAGGAATTCCAGCTCGACACCAACGAATCGACCTTCATCAAGCCTGGGCGGGTACATCGCCTGACCAACCCCGGCGTGATCGACCTGGTCATGATCGAAGTACAAAGTGGCGAATATCTGGGCGAGGACGACATCGTGCGCTTTACTGATAGCTACGGACGCGCCCGGGAGCCAGCCATCGGCTGACACCCCGGGCGCGTCCTTGTTATCTGCATGTCGTCGTCACCGGCCCGGTAACAGAGGAAAGGGGTCATGCGCGTACTCTGGACACTGCCTTACCTGCCCTGGCCGACCACCAGCGGCGGCAAATCCCGGCAATATCACCTGCTGCGCAGCCTGGCGCAGCGCGGTCACCAGATCACCTTGCTGGTGCAATCGAAGATCCCACCCAGCGAAGCGGCGCGCCAAGCGCTCGAGCCCCTGCTCGAACGCCTGATCGTGCTGCCCAGGCGGCCCTTGCACAGCCCGCTGAATGTCCTCGCGGCGCTGTACGTCGGTTACCCCATGCGGGCCAGCGTCAACGGCCTGGCACCGCATCTGCGCCACTGCTTCGAGCACCTGCTGGACGAGCACTGGGATGTAATCCAGATCGAACACAGCTACAGCTTCCAGCCATTCGAGAGGGCCCTGCAAGCCCGCGGCCTGCCCTTCGTGCTCAGCGAACACACGATCGAATCAGCCGCAGGCGATGCCTGTCACGACCGTCTGCCGCTGTGGTTGCGCCCCTTCAATGCCTTCGACCGCTGGCGCTATCGGCACTGGGAAAGCCGTGTGCTGGGCCAGGCCCGCGAAGTGGTAGCAGTGAGCCCCTCCGATGCCGAACACATCCGCCAGATGACCGGCAACCCCGCTTCGCTGGTGATCAACGGTGTCGACTGCGCGCACTTTCACGACATTCACCCCTCGCCGCACAGTCAGCGGCTATTGTTTGTCGGCAATTTCGAGCATGGCGCAAGCCTGGAAGCGGTTGAGTGGGCGCTCGAAGACATCCTGCCGCAGGTGTGGCAGAGCAATCCGGCAGTGCGCCTAGCCGTGGTTGGGTATGGGCTGCCAGAAAGCTGGAAGTCACGCTGGACCGATCCGCGGATCGAATGGGTCGGGTATCTGCCTGATCTGCGCGAGCTTCAGCGCCATTCAGCAATTTTCTTCGCGCCACTGCGCTATGGCGGCGGCTCGAAAATCAAAGTTCTGGAGGCCATGGCGGCAGGCTTGCCGGTCGTCACTACGCTCAAGGGCGTGTCTGGATTGCAAGTGAACCTGGGCGAGCACTACCTGGGCAGCGACGACGCCGATCAACTGGCGCTGCTGATCACCCAATTGCTCAATCAGCCCTGGCGCATGCGCCAACTGTCAGAGGCGGCGCGCCAGTTCGTCAATGATCGCCATGACTGGAGCATTGCTGCCGCGCAGCTCGAAAACGTACATGCGCGCCTGAGTCAGCGTGCGCCGATACGTGCCGAGCCGAGCAGCAACGGCCTGCTCAGCCGTTCAGCCGAGTAGCTCGCTCAAGGGAATGAACTGCACGCTGTCGCCCTTGGTCGGTGTAGTGCCCTCACGGACCTCCACCAGGCCCTCGGCCCACGCGGCACTGCGCAATACACCCGAGTTCTGGTTCTTGTAGATGAGCGCCTGCCCTTGCTCCAGGCGTGCTCTCAGGTACTCGCGGCGATTGCCGGCAACCGGCCAGTCGAAACCCGCAGGCACTGCAAACTGCAGCGGCGCCACATCGACCACACCCTGGCGGCGCAGCAGATAGGGACGTGTCAGCAGCCCGAAGGTCACCAGCGTCGAGGCTGGATTGCCCGGCAGGCCAATGACCGGCACACCGTTGTAGTGCCCGAAAGTCAGCGGCTTGCCGGGCTTGATCGCCAGTTTCCACAGCGCAATTTCACCGGCTTCGCGCAGGGCGAGCCCCAGATAGTCGGCCTCGCCGACCGAAACGCCTCCGGTAGAAAGGATCAGGTCGACGTGCTGCAAGCCGGCAAGGCAATCCCGGGTTTTCTGCAGGTCGTCGGCAAGAATACCGGCGTCGATCACTTCGCATCCCAGGCGTTGCAGCCAGCTCACCAGCAAACGCCTGTTGCTGTTGTAAATCTGCCCAGGCCCAAGCGGCAAGCCCGGCTCAACCAGTTCATCGCCGGTAGACAGCACAGCCACCTTGACCTTGCGCACCACTGTGAGCCCGGCAAACCCGAGCGTGGCAGCCAGACCCAACTCGATAGGCCCCAGGCGCGTACCGGCGGCCAGTACCGACTCGCCCTTGCGAGCCTCTTGGCCCTGCGGGCGAACATTCTGGCCGACGCGCAGCGGCTCGGTGAAACGTGCGCGCTGATCGGCCTGGACCTCGACGTTTTCCTGCATCTCGACGCAGTCGGCGCCTGGCGGCAGTGGCGCGCCAGTGAAAATCCGCGCACAGGTACCTGGCTCGAGCGGCTGCGGGGCGTGCCCGGCAAAAATCCGCTGGCTGACTGGCAACGGCTCGCCCTGCCAATCGGCAAGACGCAGGGCGTAACCGTCCATGGCACTGTTCGGCCAGGGCGGCAGGTCAAGTCCTGCGACCAGTTCCCGGGCCAGCACCCGGCCTTCAGCCTCTGCCAGCGCCAGCTGTTCGACCTCAACGATCGGCGCTGCTTCTGCCAGGGCCAGCAATTGCGCCAGGGCATCCTCGACCGGCATCAAGGCTCTGTTCACAGGCGCCTCAGCCACGAGTCGCGCAGGGTTCGGCCTGCTTCAGGTGGGTGACAAAGTTGCAAGGACGATGACGAGCGTCCAACTGTTCGGCAAGGATTCCGTCCCAGCCGGTGCGCACCGCATTGGTAGAACCTGGCAAGCAGCAAACCAGAGTACCGTTGGCCAGCCCTGCGAGGGCACGGGACTGCACGGTAGAGGTGCCGATATCCGCCACAGAGATGTGGCGGAACAGCTCACCGAACCCCTCGACCTGCTTGTCCAGCAGGCAAGCGACCGCCTCCGGGGTGCTGTCGCGACCGGTGAACCCGGTACCGCCAGTGATCAGCACCACCTGCACTTGTTCATCGGCAATCCAGGTGGCCACCTGGGCGCGAATCTTGTACAGGTCGTCCTTGAGCAACACCCGTGCGGCAAGGCCATGGCCGGCCTCGGTGAGTCGATCGACAAACATCTGGCCGGAGGTGTCGGTGTCCAGGGTACGGGTGTCGCTGACCGTCAACACCGCGATGTTCAGCGGCACGAAAGGGGTATCTGCCTTGGCTTTCATCAGACCTTGAATCCATGAGTGGTAGGGAGTATGGGACGAATTTATATCACAGCCCCTCGCAGGATTTTTGCCCGTCACTATCGGTTGGCAACCGCTATGCTGCAATCGACAAGGAACTTGCGCAGCCACCCTGCGTCTGAAGAACAATACGCACCATCCTTAACTGGAGAAACACCATGATTAAACGGACCCTTCCCGCTTTCCTGCTCGCCCTGGGTCTGGGCACCCTGGCCGGCTGTGCATCACCGACCGTCATCACCCTGAATGACGGGCGAGAAATCCAGGCAGTCGACACGCCGCAGTACGATGAGGAGTCGGGTTTCTACGAATTCGAACAACTTGATGGCAAGCAAACCCGTATCAACAAGGATCAGGTGCGTACCGTCAAGGACCTCTGAAACCTGCGCCAAGCCTCCTGAAGGGGGCTTGCCCGGGAGAAAATTTTGAGTAATATTTTCTCCATCGGAGTGTAGCGCAGCCAGGTAGCGCGTCTCGTTCGGGACGAGAAGGCCGCAGGTTCGAATCCTGTCTCTCCGACCAGACCGCTCAACGAAAAGCCCGCCTTGATGCGGGCTTTTTCGTGCCTGTCATTCCACAAACTGCACTGGCCAGCATTGCGCCGCGACGACGGTGCCAGCAGAATGCGCGCCTTTCGAACTTTGAGGTTGATTCACATGCGTAAGACTCTTGCCGCCCTGACCCTGGGCCTGCTGTGCGCACACGGCGCCGTGGCTGGCGATGGCCAGACTGCTATTGGCGGTGGCCTGGGTGGTGCACTGGGGAACGTGGTCGGGCAGAAGCTCGGCGGCAGTACCGGTGCCGCGATCGGTGCCGGCGTCGGCGGTGCCACGGGCAGTGCCATGGCCGCGAAGAAAGGCAACAAGACCAAGGCAGCCATTGGTGGCGGCCTGGGTTCGGCCGGTGGTTCGCTGGTAGGCAACAAGCTCGGTGGCAAGACCGGCGCTACCATTGGTGCCGGCCTGGGCGGCGCGGCCGGTGGCGCACTGGGCAACAACCTGGCCGATGACCATCGCAAGAAGCGTCACTGATAGCGTCAATTGCAGGGCAAACCCGCGCCTACCGATAGGAGCAGGCTCGCCCCGCGATGCTTTCAAGGCCCGGAAACTAAACAACCCCCTGCAAAGGGGGTTGTTCGTTTCTACCGACGCTGATGCTTACAGTGCAGGCTCAGCCTGTACCGCAGCGGTCTCTTCCGGCTGTACGGGAACATACAGCAGACCCAGGCGCGAACTGCTCCATTCACGGGTCTTGTTGGTCAGCTCAAGGTTGTTGTTGAGCTTCTGGCCGTAGGTCGGAACGATCTCCTTGAGCTTGGACTGCCACTCAGGGGTCTTGATGCGATCCTTGTAGGTCTTCTCCAGCACGGTCAGCATGATCGGTGCAGCGGTCGAGGCGCCTGGCGATGCACCCAGCAGCGCGGCGATGGTGCCGTCCTGGGAGGCTACGACTTCGGTACCGAACTGCAGCACGCCGCCGTGAACCGGGTCTTTCTTGATGACCTGAACACGTTGACCGGCCTGCAGCAGCTTCCAGTCTTGATCCTTGGCATTCGGGTAGTACTCGCGCAGGGCATCCATGCGGTCTTCGAAGCTGAGCATCAACTGACCCATCAGGTAGGTGCTCAGGTCGATGTTGTCGATACCCGCATGCGTCATCGGCAGGATGTTGTGGGTGGTCAGCGCCGCGAACATATCCAGCAGCGAACCGTTCTTCAGGAACTTGGTGGAGAACGTGGCGAACGGGCCGAACAGCAACACTTCCTTGCCGTCGATCACACGGGTGTCCAGGTGCGGAACAGACATCGGTGGCGCGCCGACCGAAGCCTTGCCGTACAGCTTGGCCTTGTGGCGGGAAACAATGTCCTGGTTGTCAGTCATCAGGAACTGGCCGCCTACCGGGAAGCCTGCGTAGCCATCAGCCTCGGGAATGCCCGACTTCTGCAGCAGTTTCAGGGCGCCACCACCGGCACCGATGAAGACGAACTTGGCCTTCACGCTGCGCTCCACACCCTTGTTGGCCAGGTCTGCTACGACCACGGTCCAGGTGTTGTCGGCATTGCGCACGATGTCGCGCACTTCGTGCTGCACGTGCAGCTTGACGTTGTCGTGCTTGGTCAGCGAAGCGATCATCTGGCGAGTGATCTCGCCGAAGTTGACGTCGGTACCAATCGACATGCGGGTTGCGGCAATCTTCTGGTCGGCAGCACGGCCTTCCATCACGACCGGCACCCACTTCTGGATCTGGGCGTGGTCTTCGGAGTATTCCATGCCGCGGAACAGTGAACTGTGCTGCAGGGCTTCATGGCGCTTCTTGAGGAACTCGACGTTCTTCTCGCCCCAGACAAAGCTCATGTGTGGAACGTTGTTGATGAACGATTTCGGGTTGCTCAGCACATTCTGCTCGACCTGATAGGCCCAGAACTGCTTGGAGATTTCGAACTGCTCGTTGACCCCGACCGCTTTGCTGATGTCGATCTTGCCGTCGGCACCTTCGCTGGTGTAGTTCAGCTCGCAGAACGCGGAGTGACCGGTACCGGCGTTGTTCCAGGCGTTGGAGCTTTCTTCGGCGACCTTGTCCAGGCGCTCGTAGATGTCGATCGACCAGCCCGGCTCCAGCTCATTGAGGTAGGTACCGAGACTTGCGCTCATGATGCCGCCGCCGATCAACAGCACGTCTACGGTTTTCTCTGGCTCGCTGGGCTTGGAGCAGCCGATGACACTCAGGCACAGGAGCGTCAGCAGGATTTTTTTCATAATTCAATCCAATTGAGGTGAAGTAATTGGCAATGACCGCTGGTCCCGTTGTGCACGCCCGGATTCTTGTTGTCGCTCGCGCAGACCAAAGCTTAGCTGGGCCCGGCACTCAGGCAACTGGCCTGAACGCACGCGCTAGGGTTGGCGGCTGGGGTTGTTCGATGGATCGGGAACGGTCGTCACCCTGACGGTTGGCTGTACAGATGGCCGCCGGGTGCTTGCGAGGCATAGGCCTACCCGCCTATAAGCACAAAGCAGGCCAACTTTTGCAATACCAAGGGCTAATAGCTAGGACGAGTCGTCGCACCCCATATTTATCGGTTTTATTGGCGACATTCCGCCACGCCTATGGCCTCGGGACCAACAATGTGGCGGATTTCCCCCTGCCTGATCAGGCACTCAACCGCGCAGTCACTTCGCCCAACTGCCCCGACAAGCCATGCAAACGATGTCCCGCCTGCTCGGCATGCTGCACGGCTTGCTGGTTGGCGGTGGCGATACGGGTGATTGCCACCAGATTGCAAGAAATGTCTTCGGCGACATTGGTCTGTTCTTCAGCGGCGGTAGCTATCTGTCGGTTCATGTCGCGAATGGCTTCCACGGCCACGGTAATGCGTTGCAGCATCTGGCCGGCATGCTGCACCTGCTCGGCCCCCTCCTCGCTACGCTGCTGACCGCTTTCGATGGCCTTGACCGCCTCCAGGGCACCGGACTGTACCGCGCTGATAATCTGGTTGATTTCAGCAATCGAGGCCGCCGTGCGCTGGGCCAGGCTGCGCACCTCGTCGGCGACCACAGCAAAGCCGCGACCCGCCTCCCCTGCGCGCGCCGCCTCGATGGCAGCATTCAGCGCCAGCAGGTTGGTTTGCTCGGCAATCCCGCGGATCACTTCCAACACCTTGCCGATCCGGGCGCTGTCAGCCTCGAGGTGGCGAATCACCGCCGCCGTGCCGGCAATTTCCTGATTGACCGTAGCGATGGTGGCGATCGTGGCCTGCATCACCTGTTTGCCTGCCTGGGCACTGTGATCGGCGTCATCGGCCGCACGCGCAGCCTCCGCGGCATGGCGCGCAACTTCCTGGGCAGTGGCCGACATTTCATGCATCGCCGTGGCTACCTGGTCGGTGCGCTGGAACTGGTCATCGGTGCCGCGGGCCATGCTGCCGGCAAGGATGCGCAATTCGCCGCTGGCGGTTTCCAGCTCGCCTGCATTGTCCTGCAAGCGAACGATGGTATCGGCGAGAAAATCACGCAAGGTGTTGGCCGCGACCGCCAAGCGGCCCAGCTCGTCCTGGCGATTGCTGGGAACGTGCGCCTCGAAACGCCCCTGGCTCAACTGCGCGACATATTCAATCAAGCCACGGATCGGCTCGATCAGGCTACGGTTCACCAGCCACAGGCTGAGCAGGCCGACCAGCAACGCCGAGCCGAACATCACCAGCAGCCCCAGCCACACCGTACGCTCTGCCGACTGGCTGATAGCATGGGCGCGAGCCTGGGCTTCGCTGCGCAGTTGACTGACCAGTGTGCTCATTTGCTCACTGGCGGCGCGGTCCACACCCTTGACAGCCTGATCGCCGACCACGGGATCGGCGCCCGCGGCAAGAAATGCCTGCCGCCCCCGCTCATAAGCCTGCCCGAGCTGGCGGTGGCTTTCCTTCAACTGCTCGGCGCGCGCCCTGAGCGTCGCATCGCTACCCTGGATCAATTGCTCGAGAATGCGCTGTACCTGCTGCTCACGGGCGAGAAATTGCTGCCAGTATCTATCCCGTTCGGCCGGCTGTTTACCACGCAACAGCATGTTCTTCCACTCCTGAACCTGAACCTTGAACTGCAAGTTGGCCTCATCGATCAACTGTGAGGCTTGTAGCGGTCCGTCAATCAACTGCCCATACCCGCGCACACTGGACGACAGCAATTGAAAGCAGACCAGCGCGATCAGCAGTATCGCCAACAGGCTGCCACCGAGTAAGGCAAGAATTTGCACTCTGAGGGATTTACGCAACATCGGAAGGAATCTCGGTACAAGAAGATAGGGAGCAACAGGCGAAAAAAAAGCTGCCATCGGTCGATAGCAGCCAAGTTCGAGCGTTACGCAACAGCTGGGATAGATACTCTCAGGGGATTGCTACAGAAATGTGACAGCCTGTGGAACCCTGTCACAAATCCGTAATGACATTGAATTGCAGCGCCGCCAACCGGGCGTATAGCGGGCTTTCGGCAATCAGCTGGCGATGGGTGCCGATCGCCACCAGACGCCCCTGGTCAATCACCGCGATGCGGTCGGCATGCTGCACGGTGGCCAAGCGGTGAGCGATCACCAGGGTGGTGCGGCCGCTCATCAGGGTCGGCAGCGCCTGCTGAATCAGATACTCGCTCTGGGCATCCAGGGCACTGGTGGCCTCGTCCAGCAACAGGATCGGTGCATCCACCAGCAACGCCCGGGCTATTGCCAGCCGCTGCCGCTGACCGCCAGACAACCCCAAACCCGCATCGCCCAAATGGGTCTGATAGCCCTGAGGCAATTGCAGGATGAATTCATGGGCATGGGCGCTGCGGGCGGCAGCCTCTACTTGCTCGAAGCTGGCATCGGCGCGGCCGTAGCGGATGTTCTCTTCTACGGTGCCGAAAAACAGTGCGGGATTCTGGGCCACCAGGGCGAAGTGCCGGCGCAGGTCCTGCGGGTCGAGCCGGTTCAGGTCCTGGCCATCAATCAGAATGCGGCCCTGCTGGGGATCATAAAAACGCAACAACAGGTCGAACAGGGTCGACTTGCCCGCCCCCGAAGGCCCGACCAGTGCCAGGGTTTCCCCCGCTTCCACGCTAAGGCTCAAACCGTCGATGGCCGCAGGTTCTGGCCGCGAGGGGTAGGCAAAGTGGATGCCCTGCAGTTCAAGATGACCGCTGACCCGTGCCGGCGTGCGTTCCACCCCCTCTGCCGGAGCGGTGATTTCGCTGCGTGCAGCCAGCAGCTCTGCTATTCGTTCGGCCGCCCCGGCAGCGCGCTGCAGTTCGCCAATGACTTCACTCAATGTGCCAAAGGCACCGCCCACGATCAGGCTGTAGAACACAAAAGCTGCCAGCTCTCCGGCCGTAATCCGCCCCGCGATCACATCCATGCCACCGACCCAGAGCATGACGCCAACAGCCCCGAGTACCAGTACGATCACCAGCGTGATCAACCAGGCGCGCTGCAGAATGCGCTTGCGGGCAACGCTGAAGGCCGCCTCCACCGTACTACCAAAACGCTGCTGGTCCCGCGCCTGGTGATTGTAGGCCTGCACGGTCTTGATCTGCCCCAGAGTCTCGGCCACGTAGCTGCCCACATCGGCCACGCGGTCCTGACTCTGACGCGACAGCGTGCGCACCCGACGCCCGAAGATCAGGATCGGTGCCAGCACCAGCGGCAAGGCCAGCACCACGATGCTGGTGAGCTTGGGGTTGGTGATGAACAGCAGAACGATCCCCCCCAGCACCATCAGGGCATTGCGCAGGAACAGCGACAACGACGAACCGATCACCGATTGCAGCAAGGTGGTATCGGCGGTCAGGCGCGACTGGATTTCCGAGCTGCGGTTACGCTCAAAAAAGCCCGGGTGCAGGAAGATCAGATGGTCGAACACCTGCTGGCGGATATCGGCCACGCACCGCTCACCGATCCACGACACCAGGTAAAAGCGGCTGAAGGTACCGATTGCCAGCGCCAGCACCAATATCAGGAAAAAACCGATGGACTGGTTGAGCAATTGCGGAGAGCGGGTCATGAACCCCTGATCGACCATCAGGCGTATGCCCTGCCCCAGGGACAAGGTGATGCCCGCCGTAACCACCAGTGCCAGCAAAGCCAACAACACCTGCTTGCGATAAGGTCGAATGAAGCGCCAGCCCAGGCGCAGCGCCTGGCGCTGGCGGGAAGAAAAGCGATTGAGCATGAAAGGACCGTTGATCAGCAGTTTCGTCCAGCCTACACCTGACCGCTCGTCTTGCGCCAAGGAACTCGCGGCAAGGCAGGCCGTCGGATCCGGAACGGGCATGCGAACCTTTAAGGTCCGCACTGAAAGTGGCTAGACCGTTTCGTTCTAAAGTACTGCTGGAGGTTTAGTCGGCTTTCTGGTGGACTGGAAGGGTCGTACAGTGATCACCGAAGAGGCTGTCACAGCCCGGTCACGAAGCGCATCTAGTCTGAGCTTGCAACCTGATGAGGAGACAGGAAATGGGCTTGCAACAGGGTAGTAACACGCAGCAAAAAACCACGCCTAACCCACAGGCGCCGGTAGGTGGATCGATCATTGACCAACATGGCAAAGAGATCACGATCACCGAAGAGATGATCCAGCAAGCCTGCGAGAAGCTGGAGCAGAGCCGCAAGGAACCCGCCAAGAAAGACTGACCCACCCAGATTCTTCAACCCGGCATATACGCCGGGTTTTTGTTGCCTGTGATTCAGACCAGCACGCCGCCCAGGGCACGAACCATCTGCGCCAGTTGCGGTGCGTCGCCCTGCAAGCGCACGGTCAGGCCTTCGATCTCGCGACGAGAAGGGTAATGCTTGCGCAGTGTGTCGAACGCCGCTTTTTGCTCGACCGGATCATTGCTCAGGCTGCGACGGAAATCCGCATCGTCGCGGCGCGGGTCGTACACGGCGCGGCACAGGGTAGCCAAGGCCCAGGCCGGATCGGTTTCGGCCTGCAGGCCAATTTCGGCCAACCAGGGTTGCGGCAGCAGGTCGGCCAATTGTACCGCGGCAGGCTCACCGCGCCAGGCACAGAAAGCCTGATAGATCTGTGAAGTACCGCGCTGCTTGCCGTCCAGGCTGTAGCCTGCAATGTGTGGCGTGGCCAGTACACAGAGATCGGCCAATTCCAGGTCTACCTGTGGCTCGCCCTCCCAGACATCCAGCACGGCCAGCACGTCTTCGCGCGCCAGCAGCAGCTCGCGCAGCGCCTCATTATCGATGACCGGACCACGGCTGGCGTTGATCAGCCAGGTGCCCGGGCGCACACCGGCCAACTGTCGGGCGCCGAGCAAATGCCAGGTGGCGTTTTCGCCTTCGCGAGTCAACGGGGTGTGCAGGCTGATCACGTCGCAGTCGGCGAGAATCTGCTCCAGGCTTACGTAGTCGCCGCCTTCGCGGGCCTGGCGCGGCGGATCGCAGACCAGCACCTTCCAGCCCAGCCCGCGCAACACGCTCACCAGGCGCCCCCCCACCTCACCCGCTCCGACCACACCATAGGTGCGGCGAGGCAGTTCGGCGCCATCGAGTTCGGCCAGGGTCAACAGGCTGCCCAGTACATAGTCCACCACCCCGCGCGCATTGCAGCCTGGGGCGCTGGACCACTCGATACCGGCCTGGGCAAAATAATCCAGGGCCAGGTGGTCGGTGCCGATGGTGCAGGTACCGACAAAGCGCACCTTGCTGCCTTCGAGCAATGCCTGATCGACACGGGTCACCGAGCGCACCAGCAGAACATCGGCGTCTTTCACGCAGGCCGCGTCGATGGCGCGTCCAGGGTGGCGGCGGATCTCGCCAAAACCTGCAAAAAAGGCATCGAGCAGCGGGATATTCTCGTCGGCAACAATCAGCATGGCGCTCTCCTATCGGGGTGCGCAGTGTAGGCGCTTGACGGAGGCTAATCCAGCAAGGTGGGTAACCAACCGGTGCATTTCCTGACCGAGGCGTCAAAGCGTACACTACGCCGTTCCGCGCAACTTTCTTGTGGACGCCTGCCTTGTGACATCGATGACCAACGACACCCTTCCTCCCACCCTGCCCCGCGCCGCACGAATCCGTACCGAGCTGCGCGGCCTGCTGCTGCTGGCGTTACCCATTATCGTCGCGCAGCTGGCCACTACTGCCATGGGCTTTGTCGATGCCGTCATGGCCGGGCGGGTAAGCCCACGTGACCTGGCCGCCGTGGCACTGGGCAACTCGATCTGGATTCCGGTGTTCCTGCTGATGACCGGCATCCTCCTGGCCACCACACCCAAGGTCGCACAGCGCTTCGGCGCCGGCCAGCACGCCGAGATCGGCCCACTGGTGCGCCAGGCCCTGTGGCTGGCACTGCTTGTCGGGTTGATTGCCAGCGGCCTGCTGGTTTGCGCGGAGCCGATCCTGCAGTTGATGAAGGTCGACCCGCAACTGATCGACCCCAGCATGGGCTACCTGCAAGGCATCGCCTTCGGCTTTCCTGGCATTGCCCTCTATTACGTACTGCGCTGCTACAGCGACGGCCTGGGTCGTACCCGCCCGAGCATGGTGATTGGTGTACTGGGCCTACTGCTGAACATCCCGCTCAACTACGTGCTGATCTATGGGCACTTCGGCTTGCCGGCGCTGGGTGGCGTCGGCTGCGGCTGGGCCAGCGGCATTGTCATGTGGTTCATGGCGCTGAGCATGGCCGGCTGGAGCCGCTGGGCTCCGGCCTACCAGAACAGCCGCGTGCTGGTGCGCTTCGAACGCCCGCAGTGGGCGGTGATCAAGCGCTTGATGGGCGTCGGCCTGCCGATCGGCATTGCAGTGTTCGCAGAATCGAGCATTTTCGCCGTGATTGCCCTGTTGATTGGCAGCCTCGGCGCGACCGTAGTAGCTGGGCACCAGATTGCCCTGAACATCAGCTCGCTGTTGTTCATGATTCCGTACTCATTGGGGATGGCGGTAACGGTACGGGTCGGCCAGGCCCTTGGCGCAGGTGAGCCTCGCCAGGCCCGCTTTGCCGCCCTGGTTGGGTTGGGCGCGGCACTGATGTTCGCCTGCTTCTCGGCGGGATTGATCCTGCTGATGCGCGAGCCGATTGCCTCGATCTACACCCCGGACACGACAGTGATCCAGATTGCCGCGATGCTGATCGTGTACGCCGCGCTGTATCAGTTCTCCGATGCGATCCAGGTGATCGCGGCCGGTGCCCTGCGTGGTTACCAGGACACCCGAGTCACCATGATCCTGACCCTGTTCGCGTACTGGGGTATCGGCTTGCCGGTCGGCTACCTGCTGGGCCTGACCGACTACTTCGGCCCGGCCAGTGGCCCCAATGGCTTGTGGGAAGGCTTGATCGCCGGCCTGACCTGCGCAGCGTTGATGCTGTCGATTCGCCTGGCACGCAGCAGCGGCAAACACATTCGCCGCGCTGAACGGGCTTAGTCGGCTTTCTTGCGAATCCAGTACAGGTAGATGCCCGCTTCTTCCTGTTGCTGGACCAGCTCGTGGCCCAGGAACACACAGAACTTGGGAATATCGCGACGGGTCGACGGATCGGTAGCGATCACCTTGAGCAAGCCGCCAGCGGCCAGGTCGCGCACGTGCTGGTGCAGCATCATCACAGGCTCCGGGCAGTTGAGCCCAGTGGCGTCGAGGGTTGCGTCTGGGGTGAGAACGGTCATGTAGAACTCCGGAAACAATCAGCTATTGTCGGTAGGAGCGGGCTTGTCCCGCAATTTTCATGGGCATCACTGGCCTCATCGCGGGGAAAGCCCGCTCCTACCGTGGTTTGAGGTCCAGGCGGCGCAGGTGGCAGGTGACCTCTTCACGGTCGTGGTACAGCTGCTTGCAGCCGATCGACACCTTGACCTTGCGCGCCTTGAAACCCTCCTCGATCCGCTCCAGCAAGCGCCGTACCTCGGCATAGCGCTGCTTCATCGGCAACTTCAGGTTGACCACCGCCTCACGGCACAGCCCTTCGCCCAACCAGGTTTCCAGCAGGGCTGCACTGCGCGCCGGCTTTTCGACGATGTCGCAGACCATCCAGTCCACCGTCTGCCTGGGCTTGTAGGTAAAGCCATCTGCCATCAGGTGCTGGACCAATCCGGTATCCATCAGGCTCTCGGCCATCGGGCCGTTATCAATGGCCGTCACCAACATACCGCGCTTGACCAGCTGGTAGGTCCAGCCGCCCGGCGCTGCACCGAGGTCGACGCCTGTCATGTCATCCGACAGCCGCGCCTCCCACTGATCACGGGGAATGAAGTGATGCCAGGCCTCTTCCAGTTTCAGGGTCGAGCGGCTCGGCGCTTCGCGAGGGAACTTCAAGCGCGGGATGCCCATCGGCCACATCGCCGAGTTGTCAGCTGCCGCCAGGCCGACAAACACTCGCCGGCCACTGACGAAGGTCAGCAGCAGGCGTGGTTTGCTCGGGTCGTCGACCAAGCGCCCGGCCTTGCTCAGGGCCTTGCGCAACGGCACCTCGAACTTGCGGCAGAACGTCGAAAGCTCTTTGCCGTCGTTGGTGTCCATGACTTCCAGCCACAGGCTGCCACACACCGGGTAATCGCCCAGGGATTCCAGCAACACGCTGATACGGTCGGTTTCCGGCAGCTCGATGTAGGCACCACGGGCCCACTGCCGAGGGAAGATCAACTGGCTGAAGTGCAGTTCACGCATCAAGCGCTCGGTGCCTTCGGCATCGTTGCAGATGAATTCGGCACAAGCACTCTGTGGCTTGGCCTTGGCGTAGCCGGCGACGTTCAACCGCGCGGCATGGTCGGCGATTTCGGAACACACTTCGCCCTCGAAACCGGGCCGGCAATGCATAAACAGGGTATTCATCTTCACTCCAGAACGGTTGGCGGCCAAACACCCCAACCCTGACCGGGCGCAATTCACAGCGCCGGTAAATCGGCGAATGATAAAGGAAGTTCGGAACCTGCGACACGCCCCGCCGGTCCAGTACTTGGTCAGGCCCGCCAAACAGGGCTAACCTGACCGCTCAGCCAGGTCCGTGCCGTGCGGACCGTCACAGAGGCGGTGAATCGGCGACTGCAGGGAAGATTGCCGATCACCGGCGCAGAAGGAGTTGGAAATGCCCTCGCTCGATAGCCTGAAAACCCTCAAGACCTTGACGGTCGCCGACCGTGCCTATCACTACTTCAGCCTGACCGCGGCCGCCAAGAGTCTCGGCGATCTGCAACGCCTGCCCATGTCGCTGAAAGTGTTGCTGGAAAACCTGCTGCGCTGGGAAGACGCCAAGACCGTCACCCGCGACGACCTTGGCGCCCTGGCCGACTGGCTCAAGGAACGGCGCTCCGACCGTGAGATCCAGTACCGCCCGGCACGGGTATTGATGCAGGACTTCACTGGCGTACCGGCCGTGGTCGACCTGGCCGCCATGCGTGCCGCCATGGCCAGGGCCGGCGGCGACCCGCAGCGGATCAATCCGTTGTCGCCGGTGGACCTGGTCATCGACCATTCGGTAATGGTCGACCGTTACGCCAGCCAGGAAGCCTTCGCCCAGAACGTCGACATCGAGATGCAGCGCAACGGTGAACGCTATGCCTTCCTGCGCTGGGGCCAGAACGCCTTCGACAACTTCAGCGTGGTGCCACCGGGCACCGGCATCTGTCACCAGGTCAACCTGGAATACCTTGGCCGCACGGTCTGGACCCGCGAGGAAGACGGTCGCACCTATGCCTTCCCCGACACGCTGGTCGGCACCGACTCGCACACCACCATGATCAATGGACTGGGCGTACTCGGCTGGGGGGTTGGCGGTATCGAGGCAGAGGCCGCCATGCTCGGCCAACCAGTGTCGATGCTGATTCCGGAGGTCATCGGTTTCAAACTGACCGGCAAACTGCGTGAAGGCATCACCGCCACCGACCTGGTGCTGACGGTCACCCAGATGCTGCGCAAGAAAGGCGTGGTAGGCAAATTCGTTGAGTTCTACGGCGACGGCCTGGCCGACCTGCCGCTTGCCGACCGCGCCACCATCGCCAACATGGCCCCGGAATACGGGGCCACCTGCGGATTCTTCCCAGTCGACCAGGTTACCCTGGACTACTTGCGCCTGTCGGGTCGCCCCGAGGCAACCGTCCAACTGGTCGAAGCCTACTGCAAGGAGCAGGGCCTGTGGCGCCTGCCCGGTCAGGAACCGGTATTCACCGACACCCTGGCACTGGACATGAATGAAGTCGAAGCCAGCCTGGCCGGGCCCAAGCGGCCCCAAGACCGGGTCGCGCTGTCTCAGGTCAGTCAGGCGTTCGACAACTTCCTCGGCCTGCAACTGCGTGCCTCCAACAAAGAGGTGGGCCGCCTGGAAAGCGAAGGCGGCGGCGGTGTGGCCGTGGGCAATGCCGATCAGGCTGGCGAGGCCAGTTATGAACACGAGGGGCAAAGCCACCTGCTGCGCGATGGCGCGGTGGTGATCGCGGCGATCACCTCCTGTACCAACACGTCCAACCCCAGCGTCATGATGGCCGCAGGTCTGGTGGCGAAAAAAGCCGTCGAAAAAGGCCTCACGCGCAAACCCTGGGTCAAGAGTTCGCTGGCCCCCGGCTCCAAGGTGGTGACCGACTACTACAAGGCTGCCGGCCTTACGCCCTATCTGAATGAACTGGGTTTCGATCTGGTCGGCTACGGCTGTACCACCTGTATCGGCAACTCGGGACCGCTGGACGACGCCATCGAAAAAGCCATTACCGGCGCCGACCTCACCGTGGCCTCGGTGCTGTCAGGCAACCGCAACTTCGAAGGCCGGGTGCATCCGCTGGTGAAAACCAACTGGCTGGCCTCGCCACCGCTGGTGGTGGCGTATGCCCTGGCGGGCAGCGTGCGCCTGGACCTGTCCACCGAGCCGCTCGGTACCGACACCCATGGACAACCCGTGTACCTGCGCGACATCTGGCCGAGCCAGCAAGAAATCGCCGCGGCGGTGGCCAGCGTCAACACCGCGATGTTCCACAAGGAGTACGCCGAAGTCTTCGCCGGTGACGCCCAATGGCAAGCCATCGACGTGCCCCAGGCAGCGACCTATGTGTGGCAGGACGACTCCACCTACATCCAGCACCCGCCGTTCTTCGATGACATCACCGGCCCCTTGCCGCACATCGAAGACATTCACGGCGCTCGGGTACTGGCCCTGCTCGGCGACTCGGTGACCACCGACCACATCTCCCCGGCTGGCAACATCAAGGCCGACAGCCCCGCCGGTCGCTATTTGCGCGACAAGGGTGTAGAGCCGCGTGATTTCAACTCCTACGGCTCGCGTCGAGGTAATCATGAAGTGATGATGCGCGGCACTTTCGCCAACATCCGTATCCGCAACGAGATGCTCGGCGGCGAAGAAGGTGGTAACACCTTGTATGCCCCCACCAGCGAGAAGATGGCGATCTATGACGCGGCCATGCGCTACCAGGCCGATGGTACCCCGCTGGTGGTGATTGCAGGCCAGGAGTACGGCACCGGTTCCAGCCGCGACTGGGCGGCCAAAGGCACTAACCTGCTGGGGATCAAAGCGGTGCTGGCCGAGAGCTTCGAGCGTATCCACCGCTCCAACCTGGTCGGCATGGGGGTGTTGCCGCTGCAATTCGTCAGCGGCCAGACCCGCAAGACCCTGGCCCTGGACGGTAGCGAGCGCATCGACATTCTTGGTCTGAGCAACGCGGACATCCGGCCTCACATGCCGCTGAACTTGAAGATCACCCGCTCGGATGGTCGCCAGGAACAGATCGAAGTGTTGTGCCGCATCGACACGCTCAATGAGGTGGAGTACTTCAAGGCAGGTGGCATCCTGCACTATGTGCTGCGGCAATTGATCGCAGCCTGAAACAACGGCCCGGCCCACGACGGCCGGGCCTTCTTCGCTGGGACGCCGGCCAGCATGGCGGCGCGCCCGGTCCTTGGCATGGCCGATGAACGTGTCCTGGTTGGCGCCCAGGGAGTCGTAAGCATCAGGTCTTCACTGCCAAAGGAATCTACATGCTTGTCTCGCAAGGAATCGGACTGGCCATGCTAGGCCTGGGCTACGCCGTTGCACTTGCACACGGCAGCCTTGGCCTGCATGCCGTGCCTGGCCTGGTCGCCCTGGCAGGAGCCGGGCTGCTGGCGAACCGCTCCGTCCGCTGGCAACAGTCACTCGGCCACGCCCTGTTCATATTGCTGGCACTGAGCCTGGCCCTGCACTGGGTTCCGGGTTTCCAGGGTGCCAAGGTGATCGACAAGGCTGTTTTCAGCGATGGTGCCCTGCCGTTCTCCATGCACCTGAACCTGGACAAACCCTTGATCGGTTTCTGGCTCCTGCTGGCCTGCCCCTGGGTGCTGGGTATCGGCGGCAAACGCCCAGCGGCGGGCCTGGCCCTGACGCTGGCGACGATCATCGCCGTGTGCCTGGGCGGTGCCTGGCTACTGGGCATTGTGGCCTGGGCGCCCAAATGGCCCGAGCAAACCTGGATCTGGGCGCTGAATAACCTGCTACTGGTCAGCTTGACCGAAGAGCTGCTGTTTCGCGGGTACATCCAGGGCGGGCTCGAACGCCTGCTGCACCACCGCACCCTGGCGCTACTGCTGGCCAGCGGCATATTCGGTATTGCTCACCTGGGTGCTGGCTGGCAGTGGGTGCTGCTGGCAACCCTGGCAGGCCTTGGCTACGGCCTGGCCTATCGTCAGGGTGGGCTGTATGCCGCCGTGCTCTGCCATTTCGCGCTTAACCTGAGCCACTTCGTCGGCTTCACCTACCCCCTGTTGAAACCGTGACGAACTGCAAATATTCATTCAACAAAACCTCCACGCTGCCGATACCCCTCGAAAGCCTTGCGGATTGAACAGCTTATGCGTAACAACCAGCCGATTACCCAGCGCGAACGGACTTTCCCTGCTCAACAACGCTTGATCTCCACTACCGATGCCAAAGGTGTGATCACCTATTGCAACGATGCCTTTGTCGAGATCAGCGGTTTTTCCCGCGAGGAGCTGATGCGCGCGCCGCACAACCTGGTGCGCCACCCGGATGTGCCACCTGCCGTGTTTGCGCACATGTGGGCCACGCTCAAGCAAGGCTTGCCATGGATGGGCATCGTCAAGAACCGCTGCAAGAATGGCGACCACTATTGGGTCAACGCCTACGTCACGCCGGTGTTCGAGAACAATCAGGTGGTGGGCTTCGAGTCGGTGCGGGTCAAACCCACGGCCGAACAGATCCGCCGGGGCGAAGCCCTGTACCAGCGCATCAACCAGGGCAAGTCGGCGATTCCGCGTCGCGATAAATGGCTGCCGGTGGTGCAGGACTGGTTGCCGTTTATTCTGGTCAGCCAGGTTGGTTTCCTGATCGGCAGTTGGCTGGGGCATTCCTGGGGCTTCGCCCTGGCTGCTGCCCTGTCGGTGCCACTCGGCCTGCTGGGCTTGAGCTGGCAACAGCGCGGCCTCAAACGCCTGCTGCGCCTGGCCGAACAGACCACCTCCGACCCACTCATCGCGCAGATGTACACAGACAGCCGTGGAGTCCAGGCCCGCCTGGAAATGGCAATGCTCAGCCAGGATGCACGCATGAAGACCTGCCTGACCCGCCTGCAGGACACCGCCGAGCACCTCAACGAACAGGCGCGGCAATCCGATACCCTGGCCCATAACAGCTCGTCGGGCCTGGAGCGTCAACGAGTCGAGACCGAACAGGTCGCTGCTGCAGTCAACCAAATGGCCGCCACCACCCAGGAAGTGGCCAATCACGTTCAGCGCACAGCCGATGCCACACAGGAAGCCAATCGCCTGACTGGGCGCGGGCGCGACATCGCCGGCGAGACCCGTGATGCCATCCAGCGGCTGTCGGCTGCCGTGGGCGAAACCGGCCTGACCGTGACCCAACTGGCCCGCGACAGCGATGAAATCGGTGGCGTGGTCGATGTGATCAAAGGCATTGCCGATCAGACCAATCTGCTGGCACTCAATGCGGCCATCGAAGCGGCCCGCGCCGGCGAGATGGGCCGAGGCTTTGCCGTGGTAGCCGATGAGGTTCGCCAACTGGCCCAACGCACCGCCGAGTCTACCGGGCAGATTCATAACCTGATCGCCAAACTGCAGCAGACCGCCACCAATGCCGTGCAGACCATGGAGGCCGGCCATCGCCAGGCCGAGGAAGGCGTGGCGCGGGTAATGGAAGCCGACCAGGCCTTGGTCGGTATCAGCGAAGCAGTGGCCAACATTACCGACATGGCCACCCAGATTGCCGCCGCGACCGAAGAGCAGACGGCGGTGGCCGACGAGATCAGCCGCAATATCAGCACCATTGCCGAGTTGGCGGACCAGACCTCCGAGCAGGCCCAGCATTCGGCGCTGCTCAGTGAAGAGCTGACTCGAACCGCCACCAGCCAGTACTCACTGGTAGAACGCTTCAACCGCTGAAAAAAACGGCGCACCCGGTACCGGGTGCGCCGTTTCCTGCCTTACCAGTCGAGTGTCAGCCGACTTTCAAAATAGCGTTCTGCGCCACTGAGTGGGTCCTTGAAGCGCAGGCTATGGGCAAGCAGCTTCAATGGCCTGCTGTAGTCGTCCGGCTGGTGGACCACCTGCGGGTAGAACGGATCATTGCAGATACTCGCCCCCAGCGCAGTCATGTGGACGCGCAACTGGTGGGTCTTGCCGGTGACCGGTGACAAGCCGTATCGCCAAAGCTCGCCGTGCTTCTCCAGTACCTCGGCGAGGGTCTCGCTATTGCTCTGCCCTTCGACTTCCTGCATGCGAAAGAACGGCTCGCCATTGACCATGCGGCTTTTGTGCACCCGTGGAAACTCGAGCTCAGGCAACGCCCGGGCAATGGCCTGGTAACGCTTGTCGATCTGGCGATTGGGGAACAACGACTGGTAGGCCGAGCGACTCTGCGGATTGGCGGAAAACAACACGAGCCCGGCGGTGTGCCGGTCAATGCGATGCAGGGGCACCAGGTTGGGGTTGCCCAGGCGACGGATCAGGCGGCGCAACAAGGTGTGCTCGACATACTCGCCCGTCGGGGTGACCGGCAGGAAATGGGGTTTGTCCGCGACCACCAGGTGCTCATCGACGTGCAGGATCTGCTCTACAACCGGGATCGGCTTCTCGTTGGGCACTTCGCGAAAATAGTGGATGCGCAACCCAGGCTTGTAGGCCAGTGTCACCGCGATCGGCTCCCCCTGGGCATCCAGCACCCGTCCGCGGGCGATACGATCAAGCCATTGCTCGCGCCCAATGGCTTTGAAATGGTCGCTCAGGCAATCGAGCACCGTCTCCCAGTTGCCAGGTGGCAGGCAGACCGTGCTGGCTTGGTGCTGGGCCGGATCGAAAGGGGCAGTGGCCATGGAAACGCTCGTGACGGATTGGTCGGGCATTATCCCGCATGCCCGGCGCCTCAGCCAGCCTGGGGTGCCGCCGCCTCGACGAACTCCTTGAGCCAGCGCAGTACGTCGACAGCGTCCCAGCGGCCTGGGTCATACAAGGCATAGATAAGCCCCTGGTACCCCACCACATCCAGCGGCCGGTGAAACCCGGCACGCTGGAACAAGGCTTCGATCTCGGCAAAGCAGGTGTTGAAATGCAGTTTGTTGAACGGCGTCTTGCCCTCCAGCACCAGGCCATCGAGGCGCAACTCCAGCACCGCCTCGCTCACCACCTCGGTGGACATGCGATTGACGGTGTATTTCAGTTGTTCGACATTGACCATGATCCGGACCCTCGGGGTAAACGCCACCCCATATACTGTGTTTATATACAGCATATTCAGAGATGCCTGTCGCGTCAATCAGCCAGCGCCTGTCAGACCACGCCGGGAAGATAACCGGTACCGCGGCGGATCGTCAGCAATTGCCGACGCTGCTGCGCATCGCCAAGGCCGATGTGTACCCACTGGTCGTATTCGAGAATCAGTTGATCGAACATCAGCCGGCTGTCGGCCACGCTTCGCGCCAACGCTGCCGGTGTGACGCCCGGTACATTGATATCCGCGGCCAGGCCCCGGGTATGCGCACTCCCGGGCGTCCCGCCCAGGGCACTGTTCAGTTCGACACTGCGATAGCCACTGCTGACCAGTACTGGCTTGCCGTGCAGCAGCCGTACGCGTTCGAGAAAGGCGCACAACCGACGAAGGTTGGCCATGATCTGCGGGGAGGGTGAATTGTCGAGGCCCCGACGCGCTGCCGTCTCCGACACCGTCATCTCAGCCAGCGTGAAGTGTTCACTCAAGTACATGGCCCGCTCCTTGGCATGCGATTGCAAAGCCAGGATTGTCCATGCCCCCCCCCTGTCATGCACGACAGGAAACGCTCCCCACGTGCGGCTACTTCACCGCAAGAAGGCCACCACCTGCTCGGCGTCGAACGGCCAGTTCAACTCGGCCCCGGTGTCGCAGCGACGCAACACCGGAATCCTCAGACCGTAGCGTTCGACCTGAGACTCGTCATCGGCAATGTCGACCAGCTCGACCAGCAGGCCGTGCTCGACAAAAGGCATCAACACGGCTTCGGCCACTTCACACAGGTGGCAACCGAGGGTACCGAACAATTGGCATTCAGGAGGCATCTACAGGTACCGGCAAGAGTTACAAAGATTCATTATTCTAGGTCCGCTGCCCGTGACCGTCGAGCAGGAGGCCAAGACCATGAATGACTTCCAGTCCCCTGATCCAGGTCAGCCCTCGAACAGCGACTATTGTTCAGACTTACTGGTTTTTTGCCGCTTTCCTACATGGAGTGTTTTGTGTTCGCCAACCTGTTAATCATCCTGGCCTCGTCACTGGTCGTCATTGCCTTCTTCAGACGACTGAAATTGCCGCCGGTATTGGGTTACCTGTGCGTCGGCCTGTTTGTCGGCCCTACCGCCCTGAACTGGGTCAACGAAAGCGAAGAGCTGCCGGACCTCGCGGAAATGGGCGTGGTGTTCCTGCTGTTTTCCCTGGGCCTTGAGTTCTCCCTGTCGAAAATGCTCGCCCTGCGCAACGTCGTGTTTGGCCTGGGCAGCCTGCAGGTAGTCTGTTCGGCGGTGCTGCTGGCTGGCCTGCTGGCCTTGCTGGGCATGCCAGCAAATGCTGCACTGCTGCTGGGTGCCGGGCTTGCGTTGTCGTCCACCGCCATCGTCAGCAAGGAATTGACCAGCCTCGGCGAGATTTTCAGCAGCCATGGCCAGAACGCCATTGGCGTGTTGCTGTTCCAGGATGTGGTTGCCGTCCTGCTGCTGACGCTGGTGCCGGTGTTTGCCGGCGACGGCGGTCAGGCCTGGTACTGGGCGCTGCCGCTGACCCTGGCAAAGACCGTGGTGCTGTTCATCGGCCTGCTACTGGCCAGTCGCTGGCTGCTGCCACGTCTGTTCCATGAGGTCGCCAGCTCCCATTCGGCGGAGTTGTTCGTGCTGCTGGCACTGGTCATCGTGCTGCTGACGGCCTGGTTGACCCACCTGCTGGGCCTGTCTCCTGCACTGGGCGCGTTCCTGGCCGGCATGTTGTTGGGCGAGAGCAACTATCGCCATCAGATCGAAGCGGATATCCGCCCGTTCCGCGACATCTTGCTGGGCTTGTTCTTCGTCAGTATCGGTATGCTGATCGACCTGCAGTTGTTCGCCACCCATGGCCTGGAAATCCTCGGACTGACGCTCGGTCTGCTGCTGATCAAAGGTGTCGTGGTGGCCGCACTGGTGCGGATCCGCGGCAGCGATGCAGAGACCGCCTGGCGCAGCGGCCTGGCCCTGGCCCAGGGTGGTGAGTTCTGTTTCGCCCTGATGGCGCAGATGCAGCAAACCCAGTTGTTGCCCGAGGCCATCGGCAACTTGTTGCTGGCGGCCACATTCTGCTCGATGGTAGTGACTCCCCTGATGCTGCGCGCCGCACCTGGCATTGCTGCCCGTTTGCACCGAAAACCGAACCAGGAAGTCCACCTGGAAGAAATCGAGGCCCAGAGCGCCTCGATGAGTGGCCACGTACTGATCTGCGGTTACGGTCGTGTGGGCCAGTCGATCGGTCGCTTCCTGCGCCGGGAAAATATCCCGTTCATCGCCCTGGACGACGACCCTGTGCGCGTCCAGGAAGCGGCGGCCGGCGAAAGCAGCGTGCATTACGGCGATTCTCGCCGGGGCGAACTGCTCAGTGCCATCGGCCTGGAGCGCGCACGCTTGCTGGTGATCGCCGTCGACAAGACCGATATCGCCATGAGCGTGCTCAAGGCGGCGCGAGAGCGTCATCCGCAGGTGCAGATCCTGGTCCGCACACGCGACGACAGCCAGCGCGAAGAGTTGCGTGCCGCCGGGGCGACCGCCGTGGTGCCAGAGCTGCTCGAATCGAGCCTGATGCTGGCCTCGCACGCACTGGTCATGCTCGGCCTGCCAATGGAACATGTCCAGCAGCGTATCGACGAGGTGCGCCAGACCCGCTATCGCATGCTCCAGGCCTTTTACCACGGCGCCCAGACCAGCCCGGTGGACAGCGAAGGTCAACCCAAGGCCATGATGCATGCCGTGAACCTGGGGGCCGATGCCTATGCCTGCGGACGGGCGCTGACCGAACTGGACCTTGAGCAACTGGGAGTCGAGTTGCAGGCAGTGCAGCGCAACGGTGAAGAAGTGGCAGTGAACGCCGGCACCTGCTTGCATGCCGGCGATGCGGTGTTGCTCAGCGGCCCGCTGTCGGCGCTTGAAGCGTGCGAGGCACGCCTGGTCGCGGGGCGCTGAGGCGGATCACTCGTGGTTGGTGGCGCCGATCTTGTGAATCGACAGGTCGGCGCCGTAGTACTCCTGCTCCTGGCTCAGGCGCAGGCCATGCACCGTCTTGATCGCACCATAGACGGCAAAGCCACCGAGCAGCGCCACCATCACCCCGGCGAGGCTGCCGATCAACTGGCTTATCAGGCTGACGCCCCCCAGGCCACCCAGCGCAGTCTGGCCAAAGATCCCGCAGGCGATACCCCCCCATACACCGCACACGCCGTGCAGCGGCCAGACGCCCAGCACATCGTCGATCTCCCATGTGTTCTGCGCCGCAATAAAGCACCGCACAAACAGCCCGCCGGCTATCGCGCCGGTGGCCAGGGCACCGACCGGGTGCATCAGGTCGGACCCGGCACACACCGCGACCAATCCGGCCAACGGTCCGTTATGCAGAAAGCCCGGGTCATTGCGCCCCACCAGCAAGGCGGCGACGGTGCCCCCCACCATGGCCATCAAGGAGTTGACCGCGACCAGGCCACTGACCCCTTGTAGCGTCTGGGCACTCATGACGTTGAAGCCGAACCAGCCGACAATCAAGATCCACGACCCCAGGGCCAGAAACGGAATATTCGAAGGGGCGAAGGCCACCAACTTGCCGTCCCGGTAGCGACCATTGCGCGGACCGAGCAACAGCACTGCTGCCAACGCCAGCCAACCGCCCATGGCATGCACCACCACGGAGCCTGCGAAATCGTGGAAGCCAGCACCGAACTGCGCCTGCAGCCAGCCTTGCACCCCAAAATTGCCGTTCCAGACGATACCCTCGAAAAACGGATAGACGAACGCGACAAGCAACACCGTGGCGCACAATTGCGGCGCAAAGCGTGCCCGTTCGGCGATACCACCGGAGATGATCGCCGGAATCGCGGCGGCGAAGGTCAGCAGGAAAAAGAATTTCACCAGGCTGTAGCCGTGCTCACTGCCCAACACAGCCGCCGGTTGCAGGAAACTGACACCGTAGGAAATCCAGTAGCCCACAAAAAAGTACGCCAGGGTCGAAACCGCGAAATCGCTGAGAATCTTGCACAGGGCATTGACCTGGTTCTTGTGCCGCACGGTGCCCACTTCAAGAAAGGCAAACCCGGCGTGCATGGCCAGGACCATGACGGCACCCAGAAGGATGAACAGAGTGTTGGAGCCGTGAACGAGCGTGTCCACTGCACTTTGCAGGTTATCCATAAAGTCGGCAGGCCTCTCAAAAGAGCACCAAGACAGCGCGGGAAAACCCCTTTATGCACCAGCCTGGATCACATAAAAGCCACCTCCTTGGCCGATCCTGCTGATAAGTGGAGTTTTTCCTTGGGTTTGTCGTGGATTGGTTTAAGGTTTAAAGGTTCGTTTACCTCGGTGCGCCCGGATTCGGCGCAGGCACCGGACCCGGCGCACCAACCCACAGCAAAAGCTGTACCAGCGTTTTGAACTGAACCTTCGCAAGCCCCCATTACTCGAAGTAGCCACACACACCGTTAGGGAGAGCCCCATGGCCAGCAAATCGGCAAAGACTGCTCAAGACATATTGATGGCTGACTTCCAGGCCTTGGTTCGCGACACCGAAAAGTTGCTGGAGCACACCGCCACCCTGGCCGGTGACCAGGCTGACGAATTGCGCGGCCAGATCCATGAGAGCCTGCTGCGCGCCAGGGAAACCCTGCAACAGACCCAGGACTCGGTACGTGAGCGCGGAGAGGCGGCCCTGACGGCGACCGAGGACTATGTCCAGAGCAACCCCTGGCAATCCATCGGCATCGCCGCAGGGGTCGGCTTTCTGATCGGCCTGCTCGCCAGCCGTCGTTGAGGTCAGGGCTATGGAAAGCGAATCGTCCGGTACCACCGGGGCATCCAGCAAGCGTTTGGGTGCAGCAGTGCTTGGCTTGCTGCATGGCCACGTTGAGCTGTTCGGCATCGAACTGCAGGAGCAGAAAGCCCGCACCCTGAGCCTGCTGCTGTTCGCCGGCCTGGCCCTGGTGTTCGCCCTGCTGCTGTTGGTCGCGCTCTCGGCCCTGGTGCTGGTACTGCTGTGGGACAGCTATCGACTGGCTGGTGTCATCGGCCTGTGCGTGTTCTACGGAGTCGCGGCACTGTACTGCGGACTGCGCTTGAAGGCTGCTGTGTACGATGAATCATCGCCCTTCAGCTCGACCCTCGAAGAACTCGCCAAGGACCGGGAGCGCCTGTTGCCATGAGCCTGCCTGAACTGCCCAACACCACCAACCGCCGCGAACTGCGCAAGGCCCTGGTGCGACTGCGCCTGGAGATGCACCGCCAGGAAATCCGCCATGAATCCGGGCAACTGCTCAATCCACTGACCCGGCTGCGCGCCATGGGCGACAGCCTACAGGGCGGGCTGGGCATCAAGCATGCGCCTTTGTGGGGAATCGGCGCCGTGGTGGTGCTGGGGTTTCTGACCGGCAAAGGGGCCAGGAGCGGTGGCATGAGCCGCCTGATCCGCTTGGGCACCAGCCTGATCCCGCTACTCAAGCTGGCCCTGCAGGGTGCTGCCAGCAAGCGCTGAAGGCTGCACACCGCAGGACTTGCAGATACAGGCCCCACACGGGAAGCTAGGGGCCTGCATCTATCTGGAGTACAGGCCTTGGATTGGCAAACCCTGCTCACCCGCGAACGTCTCGGCAAGACGCTGCACAGCCCCGAAGAGCTGGGCCGCAGCCCCTTTCACAAGGACCATGACCGGATCATTTTTTCCGGTGCCTTTCGTCGCCTGGGACGCAAGACTCAGGTACACCCGGTATCGAGCAACGATCATATCCATACCCGCCTGACCCACTCGCTGGAAGTCAGCTGCGTCGGCCGCTCCCTGGGCATGCGCGTGGGTGAAACCCTGCGTGACCGACTGCCGCAATGGTGCGAGCCGAGCGACCTGGGCATGGTGGTGCAATCTGCCTGCCTTGCACACGACATCGGTAACCCGCCCTTCGGCCACTCTGGCGAAGACGCTATCCGCCATTGGTTCCAGCAGGCCGCAGGCCGTGGATGGCTGGATGCAATGAGCGAGGCCGAACGCGCCGACTTTCTCAACTTCGAAGGTAATGCCCAGGGGTTTCGTGTACTCACCCAACTGGAATACCACCAGTTCGATGGCGGTACCCGGCTGACCTACGCCACCCTTGGCACGTACCTCAAATACCCCTGGACCGCTCGCCACGCAGACGCGCTGGGCTACAAAAAGCACAAGTTTGGCTGCTACCAGAGCGAGCTGCCGCTGCTTGAACAGATCGCTCGTAAACTCGGTTTGCCACAGTTGGAAGAACAACGCTGGGCGAGACACCCGCTGGTGTACCTCATGGAGGCCGCCGACGATATCTGTTACGCCCTGATCGACCTGGAAGACGGTCTGGAAATGGACCTGCTGGATTATCCGGAAGTCGAGTCGCTGCTATTGAGCCTGGTGGGTGACGACCTGCCCGAAACCTATCGACAATTGGGCCCGCAAGACTCACGTCGACGCAAATTGGCGATTCTGCGCGGTAAAGCCATCGAGCACCTGACCAACGCCGCTGCCCGCGCATTTGTCGAGCAACAAGACGCCCTGCTGTCGGGACAGTTGCACGGCGACCTGGTGGAACATATGCATGGCCCGGCCAAGCGCTGTGTGCTCCAGGCCAAAGACATGGCACGCAAAAAGATCTTTCAGGACAAACGCAAGACACTTCACGAAATCGGTGCCTACACCACCCTCGAGATATTGCTCAACGCCTTTTGTGGAGCAGCGCTCGAACAACACGGTGGACGTACGCCTTCGTTCAAGAGCCGGCGCATTCTTGATCTACTGGGCAACAATGCGCCAGACCCTACCGCCTCGCTACACACTTCGTTCTTGCGCATGATCGACTTCATTGCCGGGATGACAGACAGCTATGCCAGTGAAATGGCCCGAGAAATGACGGGGCGCTCAAGCCCGACCTGAAAGAGTCAGGCGAACGGCCAGGCGGTACGAGTGCGACAGTGCCCGAACACCTGGCCAGCGACTCAATTGAAGTAAATTAAAGGAAAACACCCGACACGCTTAAACACAGAGTGTACTTAGCAATACCCCGTTACCAATATCCGGATTGACAATAGTGTATTCCCAGAAGACTTGTAATCCATGCCCGCTATTTAAGTAAGACTTTTCCCATACAGGCTCTACCCACCCTTCTCTTCATGTGCGCTCTCCTATAACTGCGTTAAGGTGCAACCTTACCCATGGCACATTAACTGGAAAGTTCAACATGCACTCAGTTTTCATTGTCGACGATCACCCGGTCATTCGCCTGGCGGTACGAATGCTCTTGGAAAATGAAGGCTATCGCGTTATCGGAGAATCGGATAACGGCGTGGACGCCATGCAGATGGCCCGCGAATGCCTGCCCGACTTGATCATCCTCGACATCAGCATCCCGAGGCTGGATGGCCTCGAGGTGCTGTCGCGCTTCCACTCCATGGCCGTACCGCTGAAAATCCTGGTACTCACCGCACAATCTCCGGCACTCTTCGCTATTCGCTGCATGCATTCCGGCGCGGCCGGCTACGTGTGCAAACAAGAAGACCTGAGCGAATTACTCAGTGCAATTAAGGCAGTACTCTCCGGCTACAACTATTTCCCTAGCCAGGCAATCAACCAGCACCCGGGCGACAACGACCCGCACGAACTGGAACTGTTCAAGCACATCAATGACCGCGAATTGATGGTACTGCAACTTTTCGCCCAAGGCAGAAACAACAAAGAGATAGCCCAAGGCATGTTCCTCAGCAACAAGACCGTCAGCACTTACAAAAAACGCCTGATGCAAAAACTCAAGGCCAATTCGTTGGTGGAACTCATTGAAATGGCCAAACGCAACTCGCTGGTTTGAGGCGGGCCATGCGAAGGTACGGACTCTCACGCTGTCTGTGGAGCATTCTGGCCAGCCTGTGCATGGGGTTGGCGGTACAGGCAGATGAAACCCAACCCAGTTCGTACAACTTGCTCAGCCGTACCCCTCCCGTTCCTTTTTCCCTCGCCCTGGACCCTGCACAACGGCAATGGATCAACCAGAAAGAGACGTTGGTACTTGGCACTTCGGCGCCGGACTATCCCCCCTTCGACATGACCGCCAGTGGCCGTGACTACGAGGGATTGACCGCCGATTATGCCGGTATCCTCAGCAGCACCCTGGGCCTGCCGATCCGTGTACGGCGCTTTGCCGATCGCCAGGAGGCGGTACGCGCCCTGGTGCAGGGCAAGATCGACCTGCTAGGCAGTGCCAACGGCTTTGAAGCTGCCACGCCCGGCGTCGTGCTTTCCCGGCCTTATGCCGTGGACCAACCGGTGCTGGTCACCCGAGAAGACGAAAACCGTCCCCTCGATACCGGCCTCGCCAATCTGCGCTTGAGCATGGTCTACCACTACCTGCCACTGGACGAAATAAGGGCCAACTACCCCGAAGCCAGGATCCAGGCTTACCCTTCCTACCAAAACGCTCTCAATGCCGTGGCCTTCGACCAGGCCGATGTATTTCTAGGCGACACCATCTCCACACACTATATGATCAACCAGGGCCACCTTCAAAACGTCAAGATGGCCAATTTCGGCAAACACGAGCCCGAAGGTTTCAGTTTTGCCGTGCAGCAGAACAATCACGAACTGCTGAAGTTGATCAACGCCACCCTCGAGAACGTCTCCAGCAATACCCGCGAAGCCATTTTCAAGCGCTGGAGCGTTGGCAGCGATGTGCTGTTGACCGATCGCAAGCTTCAGCTCTCGCCGTGCGAAGAACGCTGGTTGAGCAAACACCCGGTGGTGCGAGTCGTGGTCAACGAAACTGCAGCTCCCGTTACCTTCTTCGACAGCAATGGCAACTTTCGAGGTATCGCTGCCGACTTGCTTGAACTGATCCGCCTGCGCACCGGCTTGCGCTTCGAAGTCCAACGCGCCTCAGGTATCAGTGACATGATCGAGCGCCTGAACAACAACCAGGCCGATGTCATCGCCGCCATCGCTCCAAATACCAACGCAAGCAACCTGACCATCAGCCGCCCGTACCTGGAAAATTCCTATGTCCTGTTGACCCGCCAAGGCCCGGACCAACCGGGTGCGGTCGCGCAGCTGAAAGAGCGACGCGTCGCCCTGGTTCGCGGCAGTTCCCTGGCTGACACCCTGTACAAACAGGCGCCCGGTGTGCAACTGGTAGAAACGGAAAGTACCAACAGCGCCGTCTCCCTACTCACCAATGGACACGTCGACGCAGTGGTCACTGCCCTGATCACAGCCAATTTCAGCCTGGCGTCCCAGCGAGGGTTGACCATTCGCGCAACCGTTGGCGCCGAGCCGGCAACCTTTTCCATGGCCACCGCAGGCGCCGCGCCGGAGCTGGCCTCGATCCTGGACAAAGCGCTGCTGAGCATTGCCCCGGAAGAACTGGGGGTGATCAATTCACGCTGGCGAGGCTACCGCACCGAGACCGATGCCTATTGGCACAAATACCAGAACCTGATTTTCCAGGTCATCCTGTGCACCAGCCTGCTGTTGCTCATATCGCTGGCCTGGAACGCCCGCATGCGCCGACAGATCCAGCAACGCAAAGCGGTCGAACGCGCCTTGAGCGATCAGCTTGAATTCATGCGCGCACTGCTTAACGGTACGCCACACCCCATGTATGTGCGTGATCGCGAAGGGATGTTGCAAAGCTGCAACGACAGTTATCTGGAAGCGGTCGAACTGCAGCTGGACGAAGTACTGGGCAAAGGCATCGAGGAAGGCGTGTTGAGCGACATCAACTTTGCCGGCCAGATGCAGAGTGACTACCAGAAAGTCATCAACGAAGGCGTCCCGCTGATTGTTGATCGTCCCTTGCTGCTCAAAGGCAAGGAGCTGACCATCTACCACTGGATCCTGCCGTATCGGGACTCTCTGGGTGAAGTCCAAGGCATCATAGGGGGTTGGATCGATATCAGCGAACGGCGCCAACTGGTTCAGGACCTGCGCCTGGCCAAACAGCAGGCCGATGATGCCAACCGGGCCAAGAGCACCTTCCTGGCTACCATCAGCCATGAAATCCGCACGCCGATGAATGCCATCCTCGGCATGCTCGAACTGACCCTCGAAAAAGCCGGCCAGGGGCACCTGGATCGCTCGGCCGTCGAAGTGGCCTACAACTCTGCCAAAGACCTGCTGGCGCTGATCGGCGACATTCTCGACATTGCCCGTATCGAGGCCGGCCACCTGACCCTGGCACCGGAGCAGGTCAACCTGGTCGACCTGGTGGAGTCGGTCGGCAGGGTATTTGATGGCGTGGCACGGCAAAAGAACGTGCGCCTGCTGCTCAAGATCGCACCCGCCGCCCATTGCAACGTACTGCTGGACCCCTTGCGCTTCAAGCAGATCCTGTCGAACCTGGTCAGTAACGCCATCAAATTCACCGAACAAGGCCAGGTCATCCTGGACCTGGCCCTTGAAACAGACAGCGCGTCAGGCGCCTCGCGCCTGGAGTTGACCGTGCAAGACAGCGGCATCGGTATTCGTGAGCAGGATCAACACCGCCTCTTCCTGCCATTCGCCCAAGCCGATCCTGACAGCGAGTTGGCACGTAGTGGTACGGGCCTGGGCCTGGCAATCAGCCGCGACCTGTGCCACATCATGGGCGGCAGCCTGACGCTGCACAGTGTCTACGGTGAAGGCACCCGTGCGCACATCAGCATGCCATTGACCGGTACGGCCAGTGATCCTGACACCCCGCCCCCCGATACCGAGCCTTGCGCCGCGGTCTCCGGACTGAGGGTGCTGGTCGTCGATGATCATCCCGCCAATCTCTTGCTGATGACCCAGCAATTGAACTACCTGGAGCTACAGCACCGCAGTGCCGACAACGGCCGGGAGGGGCTGGATCTGTGGCGGAGAGAGCCTTTCGATGTACTGATCGTCGACTGCAATATGCCGCATATGAGTGGCTATCAGTTTGCCCAGACCGTCCGCGCGAACGAACTGCAAGCAGGGTTGCCGCGTTGCACGATCCTTGGCTACACCGCCAACGCCCAACTTGAGGTACGTGAGCGCTGCCAGCAGGCGGGCATGGATGATTGCCTGCTCAAACCCATCAGCCTCAAGGCCCTGGGCATGCGCCTGGCCAAAGCCCAACCCCTGCCACCCCGGCAGTCGCCTGCGCCTCTGTTCGATCTACAAGCGCTGGGGCCGGTGGTAGGCGATAGTGCTGCCGACCTGCAGAGACTGCTGGAGAAACTGCACTGCAACCTTGCCAAGGATCGGACCACCCTTGAAGAACTCGACCCGTGTCATCAAGCCGAACAGTTGATGAGCGAGGCACACCGCATGCTGGGCGCAGCGCGGATCATCCAGGCAGACACGCTGATCAATGCCTGCGAACAACTCGAGTCCGCCTGCGAAGCAAAACTGCCCACAGCTACGCTTGAACAGCTTCAGCAACAGCTACTGATTGCCACGACAGCCGTAGAATCGGCGCTTGAACAACACTTGCTCGACAGTGTCGCAAGCGCAGCGACGGCAAAAACCGGATAAAAAAAAACGGCGGCCACTGGGGCCGCCGTTTTTTTCAGGCATCAGGCAACCGGATTGATCGGCTTTTCCGGATACCAGGCGTCCAGCAGCGGGCTGACTTCAATTTTGGTCAGTTCGTTGCGACCTTTGAGCCAGCTTTCAACAGCAGCGCGCTGTTCTTCGCTGACCGAGCCACGCGCAGCCTTGCAGACCAGACCGAAGTCATCGCCGCCAACATAGTCCAGGCCATTGGCATCCATGGCTTCATCGAGGAAAGCATCGAGGAAGGCATCAACGGCTTCGTCGGACAGATCTTCCTTGAACTCCAGGTTCAGCTCAAAACCCAGCTCCTGGAATTCATCCACGCAGAGTTTTTTGCGCAGACGGCGGGAACGGTTAGTGGCCATGAAACAATCCTCTTGAGTATTAACGCGCGGCACTTTACCAGTTTCGCCGCAAGGTTGCCGGAATAAAAGCCGATAAGCCGCCCTTTTGCACTGCCCCATCGGGCCCCGCCTTGGGGCATAATGCGCGCTATATTTTTTATAACCGGGGCCTTCACCTTTTCTCGCTCCGACATTCTCCCCTCGCTCGCAGGGTTTTATTGCACATGATCAAATCTCTTCGCCCTTTTCTGCTCGCCGGCCTGCTGTTGCCAGTAGCGTTCTCCACTCAAGCGGCCGCGATCAACACCACCCTTTCACCGAAGGTCCAGCAAGCGCTGAAAACCAACAAGCTGCAGGATTCGGCCCTGTCGCTGGTAATGCTGCCGTTGAACGGCCCAGGTACTCCCACCGTGTTCAATGCCGACGTGTCGGTCAACCCGGCCTCGACCATGAAGCTGGTCACCACCTACGCCGCTCTTGAGCTGCTCGGCCCGACCCACCAGTGGAAAACCGAGTTCTACAGCGATGGCGCGCTGCGTAACGGCACCTTGCAAGGCAATCTCTATCTCAAGGGTGGCGGCGATCCGAAACTGAACATGGAAAAGCTCTGGCTGTTGATGCGCGACCTGCGTGCCAATGGCGTGCAAACCATCAGCGGCGACCTGGTGCTGGACCGCAGCCATTTCGTGCAGCCCGTGCTCCCTCACTTCAATGACGACGGTGGCGACGTAAACAAGCCCTTCCTGGTCAAGCCCGACTCGCTGCTGATCAACCTCAAGGCCCTGCGCTTCGTGGCCCGCAACGATGGCGGCAAGGTCCGGGTATCGGTCGAACCGCCGATCGCCACGATCCGCATCGATAACCAGGTCAAAGCGGTAAACAGCAAGCAGTGCAGCGGCGATGTGCGCTACAACCCGGTGACCCAGGCCGATGGCAGCGTCAGCGTGACTGTAAGCGGCCAACTGGGTGATGGTTGCAACTCGCAAACTTACCTGTCGCTGCTCGACCACCCGACCTATGCCGCCGGCGCAGTTCGGGCGATCTGGAGCGAACTGGGTGGCACCATCCAGGGGCGTGACCGCATCGACGCCGTGCCAAAGAGCGCTCGCCTGCTGGCCCGCGCCTTCTCGCCGGATCTGGTCGAGATCATCCGCGACATCAACAAGTACAGTAACAACACCATGGCCCAGCAACTGTTCCTGAGCCTCGGTGCGCAGTTCCGTACCGATGCCGACGGCGACGATGCCCGCGCCGCGCAACGCGTGGTGCGCCAGTGGCTGGCGAAAAAGGGCATTACCGCCCCGCACCTGATCATGGAAAACGGCTCCGGGCTGTCCCGTGCCGAACGGGTCAGCACCCGGGAAATGGCCGCCCTGTTGCAAGCGGCCTGGAAGAGCCCCTATGCCGCCGAGTTCATCAGCTCGATGCCACTGGTCGGCATGGACGGTACCATGCGCAAGCGCCTCAAGCGCACCGCCATGACGGGTGAAGCGCATATCAAGACCGGTACCTTGAACACGGTACGCGCCATCGCCGGTTTCAGCCGCGACAGCAACGGCAACACCTGGGCCGTGGCGGCGATCCTCAACGACCCCAAGCCCTGGGGCGCCTCGGCAGTCCTCGACCAGGTATTGCTGGACTTGTACCGCCAGCCAAAACTGGTCAATAGCACCGCAGCCGTACAACCCTGAGATGACGGCTCAGGGCAGCTCGGCCTCGACCCTGTCGCGGCCGCCCTGCTTGGCCGCATAAACCCCGGAATCGGCGCGCAGCAGCAAGGCATCGGCGCCCTCCCCCGGGCGCCAGCCGGCCACACCGAAGCTGGCGGTGACAATGCCCACCCCTTCCACCGGCACACTGCGCAGCCCCTGCCACAACTCCAGGGCCAGCGAGTGCGCCTGGACGACATTGCTGCCCGGGCACAACACCATGAATTCCTCACCACCCAACCGACAGAACACGTCGGTGCGCCGCAGCCGGTGGTTGATGCGCTGGCACAAGCTGCGCAGCACATGATCGCCCACTGCATGGCCGAACTGATCGTTGACCCGCTTGAAATGGTCGATGTCCAGCATGATGACGGCCAGGTCCTGCTGGTCGCGATGGGCACGCTCCAGTTCCGCCTTGAGCCGCTCCTGGAAATAGCGTCGGTTGTGGATGCCGGTCAAGGCATCCGTCACTGACAGCGCGCGCAGCTCTTCCTCGACCCGTTTGAGATCGGATATATCCGTGACATAGCCGTGCCAGAGTGTCCCCCCATCATCCGTCGGCTCCGGGGTTGCCTCCCCCCTGACCCAGCGTAACCCGGCCAGTGGCAACAACACCCGGTACTCTTCGCGCCAAGGGGTCAGGTGCTCGGCCGAATACCGTATCGACGTACGCACCCGTCCCAGGTCATCCGGATGAATGCGATCGAACACCGCCGTGGCATCCAGGCGCAACAGACTGGGCTCGATTTCGTAGATATCCCGCAGCCCTTCGCTGGCATAGCTGAAACAGGAGCTGCCATCCGGACGGAGACTGAACTGATAGATACCACCGGGCACCTCGGCACTGAGCTTGTCGAGCAGCCGGTCACGGGCTGCCAGGGCATCATGGATACGCTTGCGCTCGGTGACATCGATGCAAATCGCCAGGTGCCCCACCCACAGGCCATGCTCATCCAACACTGCCGTCACCAGCATGTTGGCCAGCAGGTGGCTGCCGTCCTTGCGCTGCAGCGTCCACTCACCCGGTTCACTGCCGCCTTCCTGGATAGTTTCGGCGAACATTGCCTGGGCCAGGCTGACCTCGCGGCCATAACGCACGCTCAAGGCCCTGGCTCGCTGCTGCAACTCCTCGGGCGATACCAGGGCTTCCAGAGTGAGGCTGCCCACGGCTTCCGCGCTGGTGTAGCCCAGCATGCGTTCAGCACCGGCATTGAACGTGCTGATCATCCCGCGCAGGCTGGTGGCGATGATCGCAACCTGAGTCGCAGCATCCAGCACACTGCGCAATTGATTGTGGGTATTGCGCAAGGATTGTTCGCTGACGCGCAGTTCGCCAGTGCGCTGCTCGACCAACGTCAGGGCGCGCTGACGCTGGCTGAACAGACTGAACAGCAAGGCACTGAGCATCAGGCTGAGCAACCCACCGAGAAACACCACCGCAGTCACCGCCGACGACCGATTGGCCTGCATGAACGCCAGGCTCGGGCGAATATCCAGCTGATAGTCGTGATCTGCCAGATGCAGCAGGTGGCTGGCGGCCAGCGTCGTCGTTGCGCCCTGGTTGTCGGACTGGAACAGTACCTCATGCTGGGTGTCCGGCCCCGTCAAGTCGCGGATACGCACCACCAGATTGTCCTGGGCGGCGCTTGGCAACCCCTCGGCCATCAACTGGCGCATGCTGATGACCGCCATGACATAGCCTTGCGGTTCTCGCGCAAGTTGCTGAGCCGCGAACACCGGGGCAGCCATCAGAACGCCACGGGCATAGGCCGGATCAACATCGGTAAGCGTCAGTGGCGCTGACACCGCCATGCTACCCGGTGCCGAAGCTCGCGCGAGGGTGTCCTGGCGCTGGGCCTGGGACAGCAGGTCCAGGCCGAATGGCTGACGTTGCCAGGCCAAAGCCTGGGTAAACAATACCGGGTAGTAATAGGGCCGCTCGGGTGAAGCCCGCAAGGCACCGCTGTCGGTCAGTTGAAGGATTTCATAGCGCAGACCCAAGGCCTTGCTGGCGCGCTGCTCGAAGTCGTTACGCTGCGCCGCAAGCACTCGCGGCGCCCACGAATAGGCCTGGGTGCGATGCAATAGCGGCCGTGCATAGCCATTGAACTCTTCAAGGGTGATTTCGTTGGCAAAAACGAAAAACCGGCGCAAGCCATCCAAGCGCTGCACCTGATCCTCGAAGCGTTCTTCGATACGGCTGTAGCGCTCACTGGCGAGCAACTCGAAGCGTTGACGCAACTGCTGCTGATACAACTCGTGAGTGGCCAGCGCCAGTAACGCAGTCAACAGTCCACCGGCTATCAGTGCCACAAGGGCAACCAGCCAGGCAGACACTTCTTCGCTGACAAAGCCGAGCATTTTTGGACGAACGCCATGCATCGACATAGACAACACTCATAACGCCAGCATGCAGCGTTTCCCGGACCCACCTTCAGTTATAGCCATTAGCCATTAATGAAGCAATGAGGCCCGGGAAAGATCCCTGCTCAGCGTGCCTGGATGCGCCAGGCTCGATGGATCTTGGTGTTGCGGGCGAAGTCGGGGTCCAGGGTCTGGGCCGTGATTTCTTCTACCGCATAGCGCTCGGCCAGACGTTCGTCGAGCTGGAACTTGCGGAAGTTGTTGGAGAAGTACAGCACCCCACCCGGCGCCAGGCGGGCCACGGCCAGGTCAAGCAGTTCGACATGGTCACGCTGGACGTCGAACACACCTTCCATGCGCTTGGAGTTGGAGAACGTCGGCGGGTCGATGAAAATCAGCTCGAACTCGTCGCGGCAAGCTTGCAGCCAGGCCATGACATCGCCTTGCTCCAGGCGGTTCTTGTCGGAGAAACCGTTGAGCGACAGGTTGCGCCGGGCCCAGTCCAGGTAGGTGCGCGACAGGTCGACGCTGGTGGTGCTGCGCGCTCCGCCCTTGGCCGCGTGAACGCTGGCAGTGGCGGTATAGCAGAACAGGTTGAGGAAGCGCTTGCCGGCCGCCTCGCGCTGGATGCGCATGCGCATCGGGCGATGGTCGAGGAACAGGCCGGTGTCGAGGTAGTCAGTCAGGTTGACAAGCAACTTCACGCCGCCTTCGCTGACCTCCAGGAACTGGCCCTGGGTGCTCTGACGCTCGTATTGGCGGGTGCCGCTCTGACGTTCGCGACGCTTGACCACCACTCGGCTCTGGTCGATGCCCAAGGCCTGGGGAATGGCGGCCAGCGCATCGAACAGGCGGGCCTGGGCTTTCTCCGGGTCTACCGAGCGAGGCGCGGCGTACTCCTGGACGTGGACCCAGTCCTGGTAAAGGTCGATAGCCAGCGCGTACTCGGGCATATCGGCGTCATACAGCCGGTAACAACTGACTTGCTCACGCTTGGCCCACTTGCCCAGTTGCTTGAGATTCTTCTGCAGGCGATTGGCGAACATCTGCCCGCCTTCACTCAGGCGCGCAGGTTCGCTGGCCACTGCGGCAGGAGAACGCTGGACTTCACTGCCATTGCCAGTGTTATCGCGCTCAGGCTGGCGGCGCTCACCGGTGACGAACTGATCCGGCTGGACCTTGATCAGCAACAGTTTGCACGGCAATGCGCCGTTCCAGAAGGCGTACTGCTTGTGGCTGCGGATACCCATGCGCTTGCCCAAGTCCGGGGCACCGGTAAATACCGCCGCCTCCCAGTTCAAGCAGGCCTGGCGCAGGCGCTCGCCCAGGTTCTGGTAGAGATACAGCAGGCTGGCTTCGTCACCCAGGCGTTCGCCGTAGGGTGGGTTGCAGATCACCAGGCCTTTCTGATTCTGGTCGGGACGCGGCTCGAAGGTGCCGACTTCACCCTGGTAGATCTTCACCCAGTCGCTCAAGCCCGCACGTTCGACGTTGTTGCGTCCTGGCTGGATCAGCCGAGGATCGGCCTCGTAACCGCGAATCCACAGCGGCGGTCGCGCCAGGCCGGCCTGGGCCCGGGCCAGCGCCTCGTCGTGCAGCTTGCGCCACAGCGCCGGCACATGGCCAAGCCAGGCGCTGAAGCCCCAGCGCTCGCGCTTGAGGTTAGGGGCGATGTCGGCGGCAATCATCGCTGCCTCGACCAGGAAGGTACCCACACCGCACATCGGGTCGGCCAGGGCGCCGCCTTCGGCGGCAATGCGCGGCCAGCCGGCACGAATCAGAACGGCGGCAGCCAGGTTTTCCTTGAGCGGTGCGGCGCCTTGCTGCAAGCGATAGCCACGCTGGTGCAAGCTGTGACCGGAAAGGTCCAGGGAGAGAATGGCTTCGCCGCGCTCCAGGCGCAGGTGAACGCGCAGGTCCGGGTTGAGCTTGTCGACCGACGGCCGCTCGCCATCGCGAGTACGCAGCTTGTCGACAATGGCGTCCTTGACCTTGAGGGCACCGAAGTGGGTGTTATCGATACCCGAGCCATGACCGCTGAACTCCACCGCCAGCGAGCCGCTCGGCTCCAGGTGATCCTGCCACTCGACGTCGTGGATACCGTCGTACAGGTCATCGGCGTTCTTCATGTTGAAGCGCTTGAGCACCAGCAACACGCGGTTGCCCAGGCGTGACCACAGGCACAACCGGTAGGCGGTTTCCATGTCGGCCGAGCCGCGAATGGCGGAGGTGTGCTCGCGCACCTCTTCAAGGCCAAGGCCGCGGGCTTCTTCGGCAAGCAGGCCTTCAAGGCCTTTGGGGCAGGTAAGGTAGAGTTCGAAACGGTCCGACATGAGGTATCCAGTGCCTTGAGCAAAAAGTGGAGGACAAGCGCATTGCCCTGCCGATGTTTAATCGAACGCCTTTCCAGCGAGCGCTCGAATGGCACTGCATCAGTGCCGGGCCACCCGGAAAACCGACCTTTTACCTAGGGCAAAAAGTCTTTGATTGCCGGGCAGAATGAAAATTTCACGATTTACAGGGTGAAAAATGACCCTTCGTCGCATTAGCTGCCTTGTTACAAATTATCACCCAGCAATGGCCAAGTGACTTCAATTCTTATCAAACCCTGATCATAGCGGGCTTTGCGTCTGAACCTGCTCCGACGCAAATATTTACTTATCACGTGACCCTCACAAAGGTTACGTCCTTATGACAAAACGATCATTCACACTGTGTCGTGCATTGGTTAGAACTCATCTCAGGTTGTCACCGCAATGGGGCAACACCTTCGCTCGCGACGCCGGCAGCGAGCGCAAACCGGTAGAACGATTCTGCCCGGCCTCCTAGAGGCCGACGGGACATTACAGTCAACAAGTGAGGGCAACACCCTATGAGAAGACTTAAGCGTGATCCGTTGGAACGAGCATTTTCACGTGGCTACCAATATGGGGTCACCGGCAAATCCCGCGAGCTTTGCCCCTTTACTCTACCGTCTGTACGCCAGGCATGGATCAATGGCTGGCGCGAGGGACGCGGCGACAACTGGGACGGTATGACCGGCACTGCGGGTATTCACAGACTCAACGAACTTCACGCCGTTGGCTGAACGAGGATCTGAATTCGATTAACCATGCGCGCCCCATCCGGGCGGCGGGCTAAGGCCCAGGGGCCCCTTCAAGGGGCCCTTTTTTATGCCCGCGCTGTTAGCGTGGCATGGCGGCGATAGCGTCGACAGCCTCGCGAATCAGCGCAGGCCCCTTGTAGATGAACCCCGAGTAGATCTGCACAAGGCTGGCGCCCGCAGCGATTTTTTGCGCGGCATGCTTGCCCTCGGTGATTCCGCCTGCAGCGATGATCGGCAACTTGCCGCTCAGCTCGCCAGACAGCACCTTGACGATATGAGTACTCTTCTCCAGCACCGGCGCCCCCGACAAGCCACCAGCCTCATCGCCATACGGCAGGCCTTCGACCCCTTCGCGGCCCAGGGTGGTGTTGGTGGCGATCACCGCGTCCATGCCCGATTCGGTCAAGGCACTGGCCACCAGCGCTGTTTCTTCATCGTTCATGTCTGGGGCGATCTTGATCGCCAGGGGTACATGCTTGCCGTACTGTGCGGCCAGATGCCCACGGCGTTCGGCCAGGGCGTCGAGCAACTGCTTGAGCGAATCGCCAAACTGCAGGCTGCGCAGGCCCGGGGTGTTCGGCGAGCTGACGTTGACGGTGATGTAGCTGGCGTGGTCGTAGACCTTGTCCAGGCAGATCAGGTAGTCGTCCACCGCACGCTCGACCGGGGTGTCGAAGTTCTTGCCGATGTTGATACCCAGTACGCCCCGGTACTTGGCCGCCCGAACCCGATTGATCAGGTTGTCGACCCCCAGGTTGTTGAAGCCCATGCGATTGATGATTGCTTCGGCCTCAGGCAGTCGGAACAGCCGCGGCTTGGGATTGCCCGGCTGCGGACGGGGTGTCACCGTACCGATCTCGACAAAACCGAAACCCAACTGGGCAAAGCCGTCGATAGCCGCACCGTTTTTGTCCAGCCCTGCCGCCAGCCCCACCGGGTTGGCGAATTCCAGGCCCATGACCGTCACCGGCACAGAAGCCGGGGCTTTGGTCAGTATCCCGTTCAGGCCCAGGCGGCCACCGGCGCCGATGAGGTCCAGGGACAGGTCATGGGAAGTCTCCGGGGAGAGCTTGAACAGCAGCTGGCGGGCCAGGGTATACATGGGCGGGCTTAGCTCGACGTGAGTGAGGGGGGCGATTATAGCCGTGGCGTCGTCCGGGGGACAGGGCCGCCTTGGCATATGCGTTGCTTTATCGACAGTAACGCCAGCCACGCAAACGGCACGGCCTGACCCTCGATACAGGCGCAACACTGTGAAAAACGACTTCCCCGCTACTCCCCTGGCCTGGGTCAACGGCAGCGATGCGCCCGAGAAGCACAGCCTGGACATCGGCTTCATGGCCCTGAGCGACTGTGCCTCGGTGGTGGTCGCCGCTACCCAGGGCTTTGCCCAGCCCTATGGGCTGACCCTCAACCTCAAGCGCCAGAGCTCCTGGGCCGGGTTGCGCGACAAACTGGCCAGCGGCGAGCTGGATGCCGCCCACAGCCTGTACGGGCTGATCTATGCAGTACACCTGGGCATTGGCGGCACCAGTGCCACCGAGATGGCCGTGCTGATGGGACTGAACCAGAACGCCCAGGGCATCAACCTGTCCTCGGCGCTGCAACGCCAGGGCGTGACCAGTCCCGAGGCACTGGAGCGTTTCGTGCACCAAAGCAGCACAAAACTGACCTTTGCCCAGACCTTCCCCACCGGCAACCACGCCATGTGGCTGTATTACTGGCTGGCCAGCCAAGGCATCCATCCGCTGCACGACGTCAACAGCGTGGTGGTGCCTCCGGCACAGATGACCGTCCACCTGAAGGCCGGGCGCATCGACGGCTTCTGCGCCGGCGAGCCGTGGTCGGCCGATGCTGTCGAACAGGGCAACGGCTTCACTTTGGCCACCAGCCAGTCGATCTGGCCCGATCACCCGGAAAAGGTCCTCGGTTGCACCCGCGCCTTTGTCGAGCAGTACCCCAACTCGGCCCGGTCGCTGGTCATGGCAATTCTGGCCGCCAGCCGCTTTATCGAACACAGCCCGGAAAACCGCCACAGCACAGCACAACTACTCAGTGGCAAGGCCTACCTGGATGCGCCGCTCTCGAGCATCGAACCGCGCTTGCTCGGCGACTACCATGATGGCCTGGGCAATCACTGGCACGATCCCCGCGCCCTGTGCCTGCACGATCAGGGGCGCGCCAACCTGCCCTACCTTTCCGATGGCATGTGGTTCATGACCCAGTTCCGTCGTTGGGGCCTGCTACGCGAAGACCCGGACTACCTCGGCGTGGCCCGGCAGGTACAACAATTGGCGCTGTACCGCGACGCCGCCACTGCCCTCGGGGTGCCCTGCGATGCCCGGAACATGCGTAGCAGCCAATTGATCGACGGTATCCTGTGGGACGGCAGCGACCCGTCCGCCTATGCCCGAGGCTTTCGCCTTCACGCGCTGGCCGACTCGCCCGCTGCACTGGCCCAGCACTGACAGGGAGACGCCACGATGTTGCGAATCCTGTTGATCGATGACACCGAGAAAAAAGTCGGGCGCCTGAAGGCGGCGCTCGTCGAAGCCGGCTTCGAAGTAATCGAAGAGTCCGGGCTGACAATCGACTTGCCGGCGCGCGTCGAAACGGTGCGTCCGGACGTCGTGCTGATCGATACCGAGTCACCCGGCCGGGATGTCATGGAACAAGTGATCCTGGTCAGTCGCGACCGGCCACGGCCGATCGTGATGTTCACTGATGAACATGACCCTGGGGTCATGCGCCAGGCAATCCAGGCCGGAGTCAGTGCCTATATCGTCGAGGGCATCCACGCGGCCAGGCTGCAGCCGATCCTGGACGTGGCCATGGCCCGCTTCGAGAGCGACCAGGCGCTCAAGGCCCAGCTTCAGGCACGCGACCAGCAACTGGCTGAACGCAAACGCATTGAACTGGCCAAGGGGCTGCTGATGAAAATGAAAGACTGCAATGAAGAGCAGGCCTATACCCTCATGCGCCGCCAGGCGATGAGCAAGCAACAGAAGCTGATCCAGGTGGCCGAACAGATCATCGCGATGAGCGACCTGCTTGGCTGAACTGGCGTTGGCCCGGCTCTTGCTAAAACTTCTCTACAGGTAGCCAACGGCGGTTGCCCCTTCACGACAAAGACGTCGCTCCCCACTCGCACCAGCGGGTCGGGTGGCGACGTCTTTGTCGTTTCTGCCCCTAGAGGGCGCGACCTGCAGTGCAATGTTCAACGAGGTGTTCGATGAATACGAGTTTCTGGAAGTCCGGGCATATCCCCACCCTGTTCGCCGCCTTTTTGTACTTCGACCTGAGCTTCATGGTCTGGTACCTGCTGGGCCCCCTGGCGGTGCAGATCGCCACCGACCTGCAACTGACCACCCAACAACGCGGCCTGATGGTGGCCACACCGATCCTGGCGGGGGCCATTCTGCGCTTTGTCATGGGCGTTCTGGTGGATCGCCTGTCGCCCAAGACCGCCGGCCTTATCGGCCAGGTGATTGTCATCGTGGCGTTGTTCTGCGCCTGGAACCTGGGCATCCACAGCTATGAGCAGGCGCTGCTACTGGGTGTGTTCCTGGGCGTGGCAGGCGCCTCCTTTGCCGTCTCGCTGCCGCTGGCCTCGCAGTGGTACCCGGCCCAGCATCAGGGCAAGGCCATGGGCATTGCCGGCGCCGGCAACTCCGGCACGGTGTTCGCCGCCCTGCTAGCGCCCGTGCTGGCCGCGAGCTTTGGCTGGAACAACGTATTCGGCTTTGCCGTGATCCCCCTGGTATTGACCCTGGTACTGTTCGGCCTGCTTGCCCGCAACGCGCCTCAACGCCCCAAACCCAAGGCCGTGGCCGATTACCTCAAGGCTCTGGGCGACCGGGACAGCTGGTGGTTCATGTTTTTCTACAGCGTCACCTTTGGCGGTTTCATCGGCCTTGCCAGCGCCCTGCCCGGCTACTTCAACGACCAGTACGGCCTGAGCCCGGTCACAGCCGGCTACTACACCGCCGCCTGCGTGTTTGCCGGCAGCCTGATGCGCCCCCTGGGTGGTGCCCTGGCCGATCGCTTCGGCGGGATTCGCACCTTGCTGGCGATGTACACCGTGGCCGCTGTCTGCATCGCTGCAGTGGGCTTCAACCTGCCAAGCTCGATGGCCGCACTGGCCTTGTTCGTCAGCGCCATGCTCGGTCTTGGTGCTGGCAATGGCGCTGTGTTCCAGCTGGTGCCCCAGCGCTTTCGCCAGGAAATCGGGGTGATGACCGGCTTGATCGGCATGGCCGGAGGGATTGGAGGCTTTTTGCTCGCGGCTGGCCTGGGGGCAATCAAACAGCACAGCGGTGACTATCAGCTGGGGCTCTGGTTCTTCGCCAGTCTGGGTGTACTGGCCTGGTTCGGCCTGCACGGCGTCAAGCAACGCTGGCGCACCACCTGGGGCTCGGCAGCCGTCACCGCGGCACGGGTCTGAGGCAATGCCATGAGCCTGCAACTGAGCTTCGCCCAAGCAAGCGCCACGGGCCCCAGGGAGCAGAACCAGGATGCTCTGCGCCTGGTCACGCCCAATGCCGAGTTGGCTGCCAGCAAAGGCTACCTGTTCGCCCTGGCCGACGGTGTCAGTCAGTGTGCCGACGGCGGCCTTGCGGCACGCGCGAGCCTGCAGGCCCTGGCACTTGACTACTACGCCACCCCGGCCACCTGGAGCGTGCCACAAGCCCTGGACAAGCTGCTGCTGGCCCAGAATCGCTGGCTACGGGCCAACGGTGGCGGGCAGCCCCTGCTGACCACCCTGAGCGCCCTGGTGATGCGCGGCCGGCGCTTTACCTTGGCGCACATCGGCGACTGCCGGGTGTATCGCTGGCAGGATCAGCAATTGCAACGCATCAGCCAGGACCATGTCTGGGACCAGCCCGGCATGCAGCACGTCCTCAAGCGCGCCCTGGGCCTGGACCAGCACCTGCTGGTGGACTATCTGGAAGGCGACATGCGCCCAGGCGAGTGTTTTGCCCTCCTCAGCGACGGTATCTGGGCGAGCCTGAGCGAAACCCAGATCAAGTCGGTGCTGCGTGACCAACCTGACTTGCAGGCGGCCGCCCAGACTCTCGTCAAGACAGCCCACTTATGCGGCAGCCAGGACAATGCCAGTGCCCTTCTGGTGCGGGTCGAGCAACTGGGCACGGCATCACTTGGCGATACCTTGGCCCAGCACCAGCAGTGGCCCTTGCCACCGGCACTGCGTATTGGCCAAGCCATCGACGGCTGGCAGGTCGAGCAGCCACTGGGGCACAGTCGTCAGTCGCTGCTGTATCGGGTACGCGATCACCAGCACAATCCCTGGCTGTTGAAAACCTTGCCATTGGCGCGTGAGAACGAGTCTGGCGCCCTGCAGGGCCTGCTGTTGGAGGAATGGTTTCTGCGGCGCATGGCAGGCCGTTTTTTTCCTGAAGTGCATGTGGCCGGCCAGCGCCAGCACCTGTACTACGTGATGCGCGAATACCGCGGCCAGACCCTCGCCCAACTGCTGAAACAGTCCGGCCCGCTACCGTTGGCGCAGTGGCAAGGGCTCGCCCAGCAACTGCTCCAGGCCGTCGGCATGTTGCATCGACGCAACATACTGCATCGCGACATCAAGCCCGAGAACGTCCACCTGGACGAAACAGGCCAACTGCGCTTGCTTGATTTCGGCCTGGCGTATTGTCCGGGCCTGTCCGAGGACCGCGCCCATGAGTTGCCAGGCACCCCCTCGTTTATTGCCCCCGAAGCATTTGAAGGCCAGGCCCCAAGCCCACGACAGGACCTCTACAGCGTCGGTGTGACGCTGTTCTACCTGCTTACCGGTCAGTACCCCTACGGCGAGATAGAAGCCTTTCAGCGGCCCCGCTTCAACCAGCCGGCCACTGTTGCGCGGTTTCGACCCGATGTACCGGAGTGGCTGGAGCGGAACCTGATCCAGGCAGTTGCAGCCGACCCAGCCCAACGCTTTGAAACTGCCGAGCAATGGCTGTTGTTGCTTGAGCAAGGTGAACGTCAGCCTCTGATACTTCGGGCACGCCCGCTACTTGAGCGTGAGCCGCTGAAAGTCTGGCGCGGCCTGGCATTGCTGTCCTTGTTACTGAACCTGATCCTGCTGATCAGCCTGCTAAAGGGCTGACAGCCTCCAAGACCGATGAGGAGTTCCCGATGAATGCAAAAGTCTGGCTGATTGGAGCGGGTCCTGGCGATCCGGAGTTGCTGACACTCAAGGCCGTGCGTGCCCTGGGCGAAGCCGAAGTCGTCCTGATCGACGATCTGGTCAACCCGCTGATCCTGGAGCACTGCCCGCAGGCAAGGGTCATTGCCGTAGGCAAGCGCGGCGGCTGCCGCTCGACACCCCAGGCGTTCATCCAGCGCCTGATGCTGCGCTACGCCCGCCAGGGACGCTGCGTGGCGCGGCTCAAGGGGGGGGATCCGTGCATATTCGGGCGTGGCGGCGAGGAAGCGGCCTGGCTGCAAGACCATGGCATAGACGTCGAGCTGGTCAATGGCATCACTGCCGGGCTCGCCGGGGCCACCCAGTGCGGAATCCCCCTGACCCTGCGCGGGGTCAGCCGCGGCGTGACGCTGGTGACCGCCCATACCCAGGACGACAGCCCGCTGAACTGGCAAGCGCTTGCCCAGGGCGGCACCACACTGGTGGTGTACATGGGCGTCAGCAAACTGGATGAAGTGCGCCAGGGCTTGCTGGAAGGCGGCATGTCCACCGACACACCGGTGGCCATGATCGAGAACGCCTCCCTGCCCCAGCAACGCGAACAACGCACCACCTTGGCCAGCATGACCGAAGACGCTGCCAGCTTCGAACTGTGCAGCCCGGCCATCCTGGTGATTGGTGAGGTGGCGGGACACCAGGCGGCGGGGCTGATCCAGCTGACTGCCTGAATCGCAGGCAAAGAAAAGCCCGGCCTAGGCCGGGCTTTTCAGTAGCGCTTGGACCAATTACTTGGCTTGGGCTTCTACTTGTGCTTCTACGCGACGGTTAACAGCGCGACCAGCGTCGGTAGCGTTGTCAGCAACCGGACGGGTTTCACCGTAGCCAACCGACTCAACGCGGTTCGACTCAACACCGTACTCGTTGGTCAGAACTTGCTTAACGGCGTTTGCACGACGCTCAGACAGCTTCTGGTTGTAAGCATCAGGACCGACGGAGTCAGTGTGACCTTCAACGGTGGTGGTGGTCTGTGGGTACTGCTTCATGAAGTCAGCCAGGTTTTTGATGTCACCGTAGCTGTTCTGCTTGACGACCGACTTGTCGAAGTCGAACTTCACGTCCAGCTCAACACGAACGACTTCAGCAACAGCTGGGCAGCCGTCAGCGTCAACAGTAACGTTTGCTGGGGTGTCAGGGCACTTGTCGACGTTGTCGCAAACGCCGTCGTTGTCGCTGTCGGAGCAGACTTCAGCTACTGGAGCTGGAGCTGGAGCAACCTTGCCGCCGCTGCCACCGAAGTTCAGACCCAGACCGAGGGATGGACCCCACTCAGTGTTGCCGTTGTCGATGTTGTACATGGCTTCAACGCCAGCACGGGCGAAGAACATGTCGGTGATGTACCACTTGGCACCAGCGCCAACGTTGGCGAAGGTGGAGTGGTCACGACCGTTGTTGAAGCTCTGGCCGATGCTCTCGTGCGCGAAACCAGCCGAGACGTAAGGACGTACTGCGTCGCCTACGGTGCCCAGGTGGTAGGTAGCGTCGAGCTTGGCCTTGGAGCCTTTGATGTCCTTGTTGAAGACATCGCCACGAACGTTGTGAGTTTCGTTGTAGCCCAGATCCAGAGACAGATCGTCAGTCAGGAAGTAACCGAGGCGAACACCTGGGTTGGTGCCGTCGTTCTGAAAATTGCGCTCGCTATCGTAGTACTGCTTGGTAACGTTGCCTTCAATTTCGACCGCGCCTTGGCCTTGTGCCAGAGCGCCGAGCGAAGTTGCGGCTACAAGAGAACCAATGGCCAAGCCCAAGGTGTTTTTCAATTTCATCCGTTAAATCCCCATCTGGTGATAGTTAAGCAGTCCCACCAACATCCGGGGGACAACTCGACGGCAAGTCTAGCAGAACTTGCCGGTACGTTAGAGATATTTGCGCGCTGCTAAGTTTCAGCAAGGCCCGCAAATTTCTCACGTAGCTTGTCAAGCGCACGCTTGTACCGCATTTTCGTTGCGCTCAGGCCCATATGCATGATATCGGCGATTTCCTGAAATTCCAGTTCTGCGACAAATCGTAGCACCAGAATTTCACGGTCAATCGGATTTACATGCACTAGCCATTTATCCAGCCCACCTTTCTCTTCCGGTTTCGGCGCCTTCTCTTCCGAGGCCTCCTCAAGTGGATCAAGACTCAAGGCATCCATCAGTCGACGCTTGCGCCGCTCCTTGCGGTACTGGGTGATGCATTCGTTATACGTGATGCTATAGAGCCATGTTTTGAACTTCGACTTACCCTCGAAGTTCTTCAGGCCATAGAGCACCTTCAGCATGACCTCCTGACAGACATCGTCAGCATCCCGATCGTTCCCCAGATAACGTGCGCATACGTTAAAAAGAGTTCGCTGGTAACGGCGCATGAGTTCCTCATACGCGCGAGTAACATGAAACAGCTCCTCATGCGAACGCGCCACCAACTCCTCATCAGTGAGCTCGCGGGGGTCGTAACGCATGGGCAGCGAGTGAACTTTATTCAAAACGGATCTGGCCGACAGTCAGGTCAATGTCGCCGCTTACCCCTGCCTGGGGCAATTTTGCGGCGGCATACATTAGCAGGATTACCCGGTTAGCGGCTATTGACCCGCTGCTCCAGGAGAATCCGGTTGGACAACGAGACCAGTTCGCCGTCGTCAGTCAGCAACGTCGTCTTGACGGTTCCGATCTCTTCGATCTGCCCTTCAACCTCTCCAACCTGCACCTGTTGGCCTACCTGGTACAGCTCCCGCACATAGATTCCGGCCAGGATCTGCCCGGCGATTTCACGACTGCCCAGGCCCATTGCCAGCGCAACGGCCAGACCAACGGTAATCAATCCGATGACGATTACGTGATTGAGCAGGTCGGTCTTGACCTCAAGCTGGCTGATGGCCACCGAGATACTGATGATGATGACCAGGCCCTGGGCGATCCGCCCGACACCTGCGGCATACTCCAGGCCAATGCCTTCGGCTGCACCGCGAACCAGGCCATTCACAAGCTGTGCCAACAGTACACCCGCCAGCAGTACCAGCGCCGCCCCGAACACCTTCGGCAGGTACAGGGCGAGCATGTCCAGTGTCGCCGAGACCCGCTCGAGACCGAGGGATTCAGCGGCAGAGACCAGGAAAATCAACAGCACGAACCAATAGACGATCTTGCCGATCAGCGTCGAGATAGGCACCTGGATGCCAACCCTGCTGAGCATCTTGGTCAGGCCCGTGCCGCCCATCAGACGATCGAGGCCCAACTTGGCCAGCAACTTAGAAAGCAAGGTATCGAGCAACTTGGCAACAACAAAGCCCAACAGCACCACGACCAGTGCGCCAAACAGATTGGGGATGAAGTTCGCCACTTTGGTCCACAACGCAGTCATCGCGGTGACCAGGCTCTGGGTCCAGAGATCAAGTTCCATATTCAATCGGCCTTATCAGCTTTACGAACGGTAGCGTTACGTCGGACCGGCGCAACATGCGCCGAACCATTGTTGACGGCAATCATCAGTGCCTGGCTCCAGCGGCCAAGCAGGCTGAACAGATCGCCTGCACCCACCTGACGGTTGGCGGTTTTCAGGACCCGGCCCAGGCATGCATCGTCGTCTCGGTCCTGGCCGGACGACGAAGCCTTGAGCAGGTCTCGCAGGGATTCTTCAAACGGATCGTGCATGGGCACCTCGCGCAATATCTGTCAAAGACGAGATCGCCCCGGCGCGGGTCACATGAACCCGGTAGACAGTAAATGACTGAGCGTTCACAAAAGCCACTGCGTCATACCCAGCGCAGGCGGCGGAATAACCACCACTGCCCCAGCGCCAACCCCAGCACCAACAGGCTGGCGAACAGGAAGCCGTAGGGGCTTTCGGCACCTGGAATTCCCCCGACGTTGATCCCCAGCAGCCCGGTCACGAAGCTCATAGGCAGGAAAATGCAGGTAATGATGCCGAAGCGGTACATGGTTCGGTTCATCCGCTCGGCCCGGCGACGATCCTCGCTTTCCAGCACCAGGGCCGCCCGCTCGCGGGTCAACTCAAGTTCTTCCAGGTAACGGATCAAGCTGTTGTTCAGCTCGTTCCAGTAGTCGGTGTCGTCTTCGGCAAACCAGCTCCACTTGTTGCGTGCCAGTTGGGCGTAGATTTCCCGCTGAGGGGCGAGAAAGCGCCGTAAACCGGCAGCACGACGGCGAATCTGTTGCAGGGAACCCTGCTCCGGCGCATACCGCTTGTCAGCTTCGAGCTTTTCTTCTTCCAGATCGACCACTTCCGAGAGGTCGCTGACCAATGCCTGGACCTTCTCGGTAAGCAACTGCGCCATGCTCAGCAGCAACTCGGAAGCGGTTTTCGGCCCACGCCCCTCGGCCAGTTGCTGAAGCAGCTCGTCGCTGGCGCGCAAGGGACGCAGGCGGAGTGAGATCACGCGCTGCGCCTGGGCAAAGATGCGCACCGAGACCATGTCTTCAGGCTCGGCACCGGGGTTGAGATTCACCCCGCGCAGAAACAGCAACATCTGCTCTTCTGGCAAGGTCAACAAGCGAGGACGGGTGTTTTCTTCAAGCAGCAGGTCACAGACGAACTCGTTCAGGCCACTGTCGTGGCGCAACCAGGTCCGGGTTTGCGGGTGACTGCGGTCCCAGTGCAACCAGAGGCTCTGCTCTGGCTGCAACTGCAGACCGTTCAGTTCAGTTCGAGCGATCGAACGCGCACCGCCTTTGCCATCGAGCACCAGGGCATGAACCAGCCCCCACTGCGCGTTTTCTTCCTCGAACATTCCTGCTCCACTCAGCGGTCTACGTACTTATTCAGGCATCTTAAGCGGGCTTGGCGAGACAATCACGCCGTTGTTGTCGGCATAGATGTACTCACCTGGACGGAAGGTCACCCCAGCAAAGTTCACCACCACGTTGAGGTCACCGATGCCGCGCTTGTCGGTTTTCATCGGGTGGCTGGCCAAAGCCTGCACACCGACGTCAGTCTGGGCGATGACGTCGACGTCGCGAATGCAACCGTAGATCACCAGGCCTTCCCAGCCGTTCTTGGCGGCTTTTTCGGCGAGCATGTCGCCCAACAGCGCGCGACGCAGCGAACCACCGCCATCGACCACCAGCACTTTGCCCTTGCCGTCCAGGTCGACCTGCTCCTTGACCAGGGAGTTGTCCTCGAAGCACTTGATGGTGACGATTTGCCCACCAAAGGAATCGCGGCCACCGAAGTTGCTGAACATCGGCTCCAGCACCTGGACCAGATCCGGGTAGGTGTCGCACAAGTCGGGCGTGAGGTAATGCATGGGAAACTCCTGTCGATTGCCTAGACATTGGATGTAAGTGTCGCAGTGTCATTGAAGAGACGAGGTGCGGCGATACCGCCCAAGGCTACACCGTCCAGAGACCTGCGGTCACCCGATGTCGCGCTTGGCCACCCTCTCAAATGAACATATCAACTTCGCCAAAGCCCAAAATGACCAAAATCAAAAAGCGCGTCACATCTTAGCGATAACCAGGCGTCGGCGAAACGCTCGGTGCTACGCCTTCGAACAACGGCTCCAGCGGATTGCGCAGCCAGCGCTCGACCAGCGGCCAGACCTGTACTTGCGCCGACTTGCTGACCAGCATGTCGACATGGCCGAAGTTGTCGAAACCTTCTTCGCGCCCAAGGCGCACGAACTGCTTGGCTTCGCTGCCCACTTGTTCGAACAGCTTGCGACAGGCCCAGACCGGATCCTGCTGGTCGCCAGCCGCTGCCACGGCCAGCACCGGCACACTCACGTCGGCAAGGCCGGCCCACCAGTCGCGCTCCTTGTCGCCGAATCGGCCGAACAAACCAAACCAGCGCATGCTTTCCAGGGCCAGACCGATCGGCTCGTCTTCCGGGCCACGCTTGAACCGGGCACCCGAGATCTGCACAAAACGCTTGAGCAGCAAACGGCCGCCCCATTCCACCGGCGGGACTTTCAACGGCCAATAGGTACGACTGACCTGAGTGCCGAAAAACGCGGCACTGGCGACCAGGTCGGCGTCCAGGTACTGACCACCCAGCGCAGCTGCCAACGTGGTGCCGCCCAGCGAGTGCCCTACCCAATGTGCGGCGCGGCCACTCTTTTCCCTGACGAACGCACCAATCACCGGCAGGTCGTAGCGTGCGTAATCGGCAACTCGGTTATTGCGATAGTCGCGGTTACGCGGGGATAACCCGTGGCCGCGCATCTCCGCAATCCACACGTCAAAACCGGCACGCGCCAGTTGCGCACCCAGGCCAATGCCCCGGGGCGAATACCAGAAACGCCGGTTGGAAAAGCTGCCATGCAGCAAAATGACCGGGATGCCACGCACCTCGGTCTGATCGGCCATGCCCAGGCGGGTAAGCGCGAGCTCCACGGTGCGATCCGGGCTGTTACCGGCCTTGATCCGGTAGACATCTTCGCTTAGATCACCCCGGCGCTCGGCACTGAGCAAGGCCACGGGAAATAGGGTGCTGCTGCTTTGCATAGGGTTCTTGTACGAAAAAGGGCGGGAACCATCACTGGAACTCGCCCTGGAAGATCAACGAAAGACGCGGCCACTCACGGAGCGACCGCGCCTTTCACTTCAGTACATCAGATTGCATCCTGGCCTTCGGCGAGGAAGAACCAGGTCTCGAGCACCGAGTCCGGGTTCAACGAAACGCTCTCGATGCCCTGTTCCATCAGCCATTTGGCCAGGTCGGGGTGGTCCGATGGGCCCTGGCCGCAGATGCCGATGTACTTGCCGGCCTTGTTGCAGGCCTGGATGGCATTGGCCAGCAGCTTCTTGACCGCAGGGTTACGCTCGTCGAACAAGTGAGCGATGATTCCCGAGTCACGGTCCAGGCCCAGGGTCAGCTGGGTAAGGTCGTTGGAACCGATGGAGAAACCGTCGAAGTATTCCAGGAACTCTTCGGCGAGGATCGCGTTGGACGGCAGCTCGCACATCATGATGACGCGCAGGCCGTTCTCGCCACGGGCCAGGCCGTTTTCGGCGAGCAGGTCGACAACCTGGCTGGCTTCGCCCAGGGTGCGCACGAACGGCACCATGATCTCGACGTTGGTCAGGCCCATCTCGTTGCGGACGCGCTTGAGTGCGCGGCACTCGAGCTCGAAGCAATCGCGGAACGACTCGCTGATGTAGCGCGAAGCGCCGCGGAAGCCCAGCATCGGGTTTTCTTCTTCCGGCTCGTAGAGCTTGCCGCCGATCAGGTTGGCGTATTCATTGGACTTGAAGTCCGACAGACGCACGATGACCTTCTTCGGCCAGAACGCCGCCGCCAGGGTGCTGATGCCTTCAACCAGTTTCTCGACGTAGAATCCGACCGGGTCGTTGTAGCCGGCGATGCGCTTGTCGACGCTCTCCTTGAGCTCTGGCGGCAAGCCGGCGTAGTTCAGCAGCGCCTTGGGGTGCACGCCGATCATGCGGTTGATGATGAACTCCAGGCGCGCCAGGCCGACACCGGCGTTGGGCAACTGGGCGAAGTCGAACGCGCGGTCCGGGTTGCCGACGTTCATCATGATCTTGAACGGTAGATCAGGCATGGCATCGACCGAGTTCTGGCGGATGTCAAAGCCCAGCTCGCCTTCGAAAATGAAACCGGTATCGCCTTCGGCGCAGGAAACGGTCACGCCCTGGCCATCCTTGAGCAGCTGAGTGGCGTTGCCACAACCGACCACTGCCGGTATACCCAGTTCACGGGCAATGATCGCGGCATGGCAGGTACGGCCGCCACGGTTGGTCACGATGGCGCTGGCGCGCTTCATCACCGGTTCCCAATCCGGGTCGGTCATGTCGGAGACCAGCACGTCGCCTGGCTGGACCTTGTCCATTTCAGACACGTCCTTGATGATCCGTACCTTGCCCGCGCCGATGCGCTGGCCGATGGCACGGCCTTCGGCCAGCACGGTACCGGTTTCCTTGAGCAGGTAACGCTCCATGACATTGGCCTGGGCGCGGCTCTTCACGGTTTCAGGACGGGCCTGAACGATGTACAGCTTGCCGTCGTCGCCGTCTTTGGCCCACTCGATGTCCATCGGGCACTTGTAGTGCTGCTCGATGATCATCGCCTGCTTGGCCAGCTCGCTGACTTCGGCGTCGCTCAGGCAGAAACGGGTGCGGTCAGCCTTGTCGACATCGACAGTCTTGACCGAACGACCGGCCTTGGCTTCTTCGCCATAGACCATCTTGATGGCCTTGCTGCCCAGGTTGCGGCGCAGGATGGCCGGACGACCGGCTTGCAGGGTGCCCTTGTGGACGTAGAACTCGTCCGGGTTGACCGCGCCTTGAACGACGGTTTCACCCAGGCCGTAGGCGCCGGTGATGAAGACCACGTCACGGAAACCCGACTCGGTGTCCAGGGTGAACATCACACCGGCAGTACCGGTTTCCGAACGCACCATGCGCTGTACACCGGCCGACAGGGCGACCAGCTTGTGGTCGAAGCCCTGGTGGACACGGTAGGAAATGGCGCGGTCGTTGAACAGGGAAGCGAACACTTCCTTGGCGGCGCGAATGACGTTATCCACGCCACGGATGTTCAGGAAAGTTTCCTGCTGGCCGGCAAACGAGGCGTCTGGCAGGTCTTCGGCGGTGGCCGAGGAACGTACGGCAACGGCCATGTTCGGGTTGCCCTGGGACATCTGCTCGAATGCCGTGCGGATTTCGCTGTTCAGGCGCTCAGGAAACTCGGCTTCCATGATCCACTGGCGGATCTGGGCACCGGTCTTGGCGAGCGCGTTGACGTCGTCCACATCCAGCGCATCCAGCGCTTCATGGATCTGGGCGTTCAGGCCACTCTGCTCGAGAAAGTCACGGTACGCCTGAGCCGTAGTGGCAAAGCCGCCGGGAACCGATACACCGGCGCCCGCGAGGTTACTGATCATCTCGCCGAGGGATGCGTTCTTGCCCCCCACATGCTCCACATCATGGACGCCGAGCTTATCGAGGGAAACTACGTACTCTACCAAGGTGATCTCTCCACTAACTGTGTTGGAAAAGCTCAGGTCGCCCGCCTGCCAGCTCTGACTTGGCCGGGCGCTTGTGGCCTGGACCTGGAAAATAAGTGAGAATGCCGAACACGTCGTTCGGCAAACCGAACCTATCATAAACAAGATTCGTCATCAGCTTAAGGCCCAAGGCGCAAATGAAACGAACTGCTTTCTTTATTTCAGACGGCACCGGCATCACGGCCGAGACCCTGGGGCAAAGCCTGCTTGCCCAATTCGATAGCATTCCGTTCAATAAATTCACACGCCCGTACATCGACAGCGTGGAAAAAGCGCGGGCCATGGTACAACAAATCAATATGGCCGCCGAAAGGGACGGCATGCGCCCGATCATCTTCGACACCATCGTCAACCAGGATATCCGTGAGGTGCTGGCCACTTCCAACGGTTTCATGATCGATATCTTCTCGACCTTCCTGGCCCCGCTGGAGCAGGAGCTGACCGCGCACTCGTCGTATTCGGTGGGCAAATCCCATTCCATTGGCGGCAACTCCAACTACATGGAGCGTATCGAGGCAGTCAACTTCGCCCTCGACAATGACGACGGCGCCCGCACCCACTACTACGACAAGGCCGACCTGATCCTGGTGGGCGTATCGCGTTGCGGCAAGACCCCGACCTGTCTGTACATGGCCATGCAATTCGGTATCCGTGCGGCCAACTACCCGCTGACCGAAGACGACATGGAGCGCCTGCAACTGCCCCAGGCACTGAAAAACCACCAGAACAAGTTGTTTGGCCTGACCATCGACCCGGATCGCCTGACCGCCATTCGTCATGAGCGCAAGCCCAACAGCCGCTACTCAAGCTTTGCCCAGTGCGAGTTTGAAGTGCGCGAGGTAGAGAACCTGTTCCGTCGCGAAAACATCCCCAACATCAACTCCACCCATTTCTCGGTAGAAGAGATCGCGGCAAAGATCCTGGTAGAAAAAGGTGTAGAGCGCCGCTTCAAATAGCCGCTGCCGCAAGGCTGCAGCTACACAAAAAAGCCCCGGCAATTGCCGGGGCTCTTTTATTTCAGCTCAGACTCAGGACGGTACCACGGCCGCCTGCCCGCTCATGGCCAGATCCACCAGTTCGCGGTTGGCGACCGCATACATGGCGTAATCGGTACCGGTCGCGGCCCGCAGGTCGTCAAGCATGGCACGCCAGCGCTCGACCATCACCCGGTGCTGCTCCAGCCACAGGGCTACCCGTGCGTCCATGTCTTCAGGTGCATCGACCATCTGCAGGACCGAGATGGTGATCGCCCGCTGCTGCAGGTCGATGTCATCGCGGAATGCCTCGCGGGCCAGGGCCTGCCAGTTGTTTTCAACCGACAGGTTGCTGATTTCCTGCAGGTACCAGGTCAGGTCCAGGGCACTGCCGACGGCGAAGAAGGCCTTGGCCACTTCGGCCGGATCCTGACCCGTGACGTCGGATGCCTCGATGATTGGCAGCAAGGTGTACAGGTGAGTGGTCCCGGCAACCATGCGTGCCAGCAATTCCGGCACACCGGCCTCGACGAAGCCCTGGTAGCGGGTCATCCAGCGCTGACGGGTCGGCCCCTCCAGCAGTTCGTCGAGCTTCAGCCCCAACTGCGCGATCTTCGGCCCGAAGTGGGCGACATCGCGACCCGCATCCTGCTCGTTGCGACGGCTGCGCAGGAACCAGCGGGTGGCCCGGCGCCCCAGGCGCATCAACTCGTCCATCAGGGTCAGCTGGATTTCAGCCGGCACCTGGTAGTCCAGTGCCTCGATCTGGCGGAACCAGTGCGGCAGGTGGAAGATGTCCCGCACGATGACATAGGCGCCGGCAACGTTCGCCGGGCTCATGCCGGTGGACTCCTTCAGGCGCTGGACGAAGGTGATACCCATGTTGTTGACCAGATCGTTGGCAATCTGGGTGCTGACGATCTCGCGCTTGAGGCGGTGGCGGCGCATGGCCTCGGCGAACTTGTTGACCAGTGACGGCGGGAACGCGGTTTCCATGTCGCGGGTCAGGTAGTCGTCATCGGGTACCAACGACTTGAGCAGCGCTTCCTTGAGGTCAATCTTGCTGTAGGAGATCAACACCGACAATTCGGCACGGGTCAGGCCCTGGTTGGCGGCAATACGCTCGGCCAGTTGCTCCTCGGTCGGCAGGAACTCGATGGCACGGTCCAGCTTGCCACGGCTTTCCAGGTCTGCCATCAGCCGCTTGTACTCGGCAATGCGCTCCCGGGCACGACGGGCAGCCAGCGACAACGCCTGGGTCTGCTTGTAGTTGTTGCCCAGCACCAGGCCCGACACTTCGTCGGTCATGCTGCCCAGCAGCTGGTTACGTTGCTTCTCGGTCATGTCGCCGGCCTGCACCACTTCATTGAGCAGGATCTTGATATTGACCTCGTGGTCGGAGCAGTCCACACCACCGGCGTTGTCGATGAAATCGGTGTTGGTGGCGCCGCCGTTGAGACCGAACTCGACCCGGCCCAACTGGGTCATGCCGAGGTTGCCGCCCTCGCCCACCACCTTGCAGCGCAACTCATTGCCGTCAACGCGCAGGGCGTCGTTGGCCTTGTCGCCGACATCTGCATGGCTTTCTTCACTGGACTTGACGTACGTGCCGATACCACCGTTCCAGAGCAGGTCCACCGGTGCCTTGAGCAGTGCATTGAGCAGCTCGGTCGGGGTCAGCTTGTCGGCCTCGATGGCAAAGCGCTCTTTCATCTGCGGGGTGATCGCGATGCTTTTTGCGCTGCGCGGGAAGATCCCGCCGCCCTCGGACATGATGCTGGTGTCGTAGTCGCTCCAGGCCGACCGCGGCAGGTCGAACAGGCGCTTGCGCTCGGCAAAGCTGCTGGCCGGCTCCGGGTTCGGGTCGATGAAGATGTGCAGGTGGTTGAACGCGGCCACCAGTTGCAGCTTGTCGGACATCAGCAAGCCGTTGCCGAACACGTCGCCGGCCATATCACCCACGCCCACCACGGTGATCGGGTCTTCCTGGACGTTGATGCCGCGCTCCCGGAAGTGACGCTGCACACCGACCCAGGCACCACGAGCAGTGATGCCCATTTTCTTGTGGTCGTAACCGGCCGAGCCGCCGGAGGCGAATGCATCGCCCAGCCAGAAGCCGTAGTCGATGGCGATGCCGTTGGCGATATCGGAGAAGGTCGCGGTGCCTTTGTCGGCCGCCACGACCAGGTACGGGTCGTCATCGTCATGACGCACGACGTTGGCTGGCGGCACCAGGACGCCGTCCTTGAGGTTGTCGGTGATATCCAGCAGGCCGGAAATGAAGATCCGGTAGCAGGCGATGCCTTCGGCCTGGATCTCGTCGCGGCTACCGCCCAGGGGCAGGCGACGCGGCAGGAAGCCGCCCTTGGCGCCGACCGGGACGATGACCGAGTTCTTCACCTGCTGGGCTTTTACCAGGCCCAGCACTTCGGTACGGAAGTCTTCCTCGCGGTCCGACCAGCGCAGGCCACCGCGGGCCACGTTGCCAAAGCGCAGGTGCACACCCTCGACACGCGGGGAGTAGACGAAAATCTCGAACTTGGGCACCGGCTTGGGCAGTTCGGGAATCAGCTTGGGGTTGAACTTGAAGCTGAAGTACGACTTGGCCTGGCCCTGGGCGTCGGTCTGGTAGAAGTTGGTGCGCAGGGTAGCCTTGATCAGGTCCAGGTAGCGACGCAGGATGCGGTCTTCGTTGAGCACCTGGACATCGTCCAGCGCGGTGAGGATCGCCTGTTCCAGGCGCTGCTGCTTGTCGTCCAGGTCTTCGCCGGTGAGCTTGCGCGCCAGGTAGAAGCGGGTCTTGAACAACCGGGTCAATTCGCGGGCGATGTCGGTGTGGTTGTTAAGGGTGCTGGCGATGTAGCCAAGATCGAAGCCCAGGCGGATCTGCTTGAGGTAGCGGGCATAGGCACGCAGCAGCGCCACATCGCGCCACGGCAGGCCGGCGGTCAGTACCAGGCGGTTGAAGGCGTCGTTTTCCGCATCGCCATTGACGATGTGGACAAACGCATCCTGCAGGGTGTCGTTGAGCTGCTGGATATCCAGGTTCAGGCCTTCGCTGTAGGTGAAGGCAAAATCATGAATCCAGAATTCGCGGCCGCTGGCATGGCGCAGGCGGTACGGGAACTCGCCCAGCACACGCAGGCCCAGGTTTTCCAGGATCGGCAGCACGTCCGAGAGCGCCAGCGGGGTATCGGCGTGGTACAGCTTGCAGTGCAGTTGCTGTTTACCAGCCTGGGTCAGCGGCTGGTAGAAGCTCATCACCAGCGGCTTGCGCTCGGACAGGGTCAGCAGGTGCTGCATGTCGACCACTGCCGAGTGGGCGGCGAAGCGCTCACGGTAGCCGGCCGGGAAGCCTTTCGGGAAGTCGGCCAGGACATTGGTGCCCTGGGCTTCGCCGAAGCTTTCGACGGTCAGGCTGGCATAGTCGTCCTGCCATGAACGGCAGGCCTGGATGACTTCGTTTTCCAGTTGTTGCGGGTCGATGTCGATACGGTTCTTCGGATCGACACGCAGAATCAGCTGCACGCGGGCCAGCACCGACTCGGAGAAGAACGTCCAGAACTCGCAGTCGCTGGCCTTGAGGCGCTCCATCAGCACCTGCTGGATCTTCTGGCGCACTTCGGTGGAGTAGATGTCACGCGGCACATAGGCCAGGCAGTAGCAGAAGCGGCCGTAGGGGTCCTTGCGCAGGAACACGCGGATCTTGTTGCGCTCCTGGATCTGCACGATCGACATCACGGTGGTGAACAGCTCGTCGATCGGGGTCTGGAACAAGTCGTCGCGCGGCAGCACTTCCAGTACCTGCGCCAGTTCCTTGCCCAGGTGGGCCTTGGGGTCGAAATGCGAGCGACGCTCGACTTCGGCCACCTTGCCACGGATATAGGGGATGTTGCGGACGCTCTCGCCGTACACCGACGAGGTGTACAGTCCCATGAAACGGCATTCCTTGATGACCTTGCCGTCGGCATCCAGCTGGCGGATAGAGACATAGTCGGGGTAAGCCGGGCGGTGTACACGGCTCGGGTAAGCGGCCTTGGCGAACGACAGCAGCAGCGGCTCGTTGAGGTAGTTGACCGCATAGTCTTCGATGCGCAGGTCTTCGGCGGTCAAGCCGGCACGCAGCAGGCGGGTCAGGCCGAGGAAGGAGTTTTCGTCATACACCAGCTGGCCGCCCTGGGCATCGCCATGGACAACGAACTCCTCATAACCGAGGAAGGTGAAATGATTGCCCAGCAGCCATTCGAGGAAGGCGCTGGCTTCGGCCTTTTCGCCCTGGGCCGGGGCATACGGGGTTTGCTCGACCAGCGCGGCGATTTCACGCAGCTTGGCCTTCATCGGTTCGAAATCGGCAACGGCAACGCGCACTTCGGCCAGTACCTGCTCCAACTCGCGGGTCAGTACGTTGAGTTCGGCATTGTTGGCGCAGCGGTCGATTTCCAGGTACATCAGCGATTCTTGCAGTACGCCCTCGCCCTGGGTGCCCTTGGGGAGAATCTCCAGCAGCTCGCCCTTGGCCCCGCGACGCACGCTCAACACAGTGGTCTGCAGGGTATGGATGCTGTAGCCGCGGCGGTTCAGCTCGGTGCGAACCGAGTCGACCAGAAATGGCAGGTCATGGTGCAGGACTTCGACCGCCGTGTGGGTCGACTGCCAGCCATGGCGCTCGTAATCGGGGTTGTAGACCCGAACCTCAGGCGTGGTGTGATCGAAACGTTCGATGATGCGCCAGGCAGAGAGGGTGCAACCGGCCAGGTCCGACAGGCGGCGCTGGGTGAGTTCGTCAAGAGAGATGATGCCGAAGAACTGTTCGGCGAACAGCGCCACTTGTGGCAGTGCCTGTTCGCTGATGTGCTGCGCCAGCGCCGCTTGCAGTTGATGCTGAAAGTCGGCCTTGCTGGCTGCGGTGAAAAACGCCATCTGTGGTACTCCGCTTGGGCTTTGTTATGGAGTGAAGCGTCGTGCGCGTCCGCCGTATACGGATCAACGATAGCCAACCCGTAGCCGAAGGACGGTAAAACCGGAAGAACAGGTGCAAAACGCGACTCATGGGTCACATTCCCCCTTCCACGGATGGGCATCTGCAAAGACGACTGCGCCAGAGGGGCTGTGTCTTTACGGGTGTCCATCGACAGCGCAGCTTAACGAGTGCCCGCCCGCCCCTGCTTGCGGTGCTGCGACATATTCGGACATTGAGGTGCAACACCACGTTTATCCGGGGGCCGAAGACTGGCAGAATCGTGTTTCAACTTATTTATCGAGCTGCCCATGCAACTGACCACCGCCCTGCTCTTCGCCACCCCTTGCGATGATGAAGAAGACAACATGGCCACCCTGTGCTGCCACAGCGACAAGGGCCAGATGTTCCTCATGACCCGCTACCCGGACGAAGACACGGTGGACATCACCCTGGATGACGAGCCCAGCACCGTCGATGGCCTCAAGGTCACCCTGAGTGCCACCCGCCTGCTGATCGAAGTGGCACCGGGCGATGCCGATGTGTTCAACGGCGATGATCATCTCGAGATCACCCTGAGCAGCGATGGCACCGACCTGGCCGAGGTCGAAGAGACCCTGCAGAACATCCTCCAGGGCACCGGCACCTACATCAGCGAGCTGTAGACGACGCTGCGGTTTCTTGACAAGAAACCGTGCCATAGGCATTGTCTGACAACCTGATCAATGAGCAATACCCCATGCTTGAGCTTCAGCGCCCCGATACGCTGGTCGAACGCGTCGTCGGGGCCATCCGTGCAGAGATCGATTCCGGGCGCCTGGCGGCCGAATCGCGCCTGCCCACCGAACAGCAACTGGCCGAACAGCTGAACGTCAGCCGCTCGGTGGTGCGCGAGGCGGTGGCCCAGCTCAAGGCAGACGGGGTATTGATCGCCCGCCGGGGCCTGGGTTCGTACATTTCCCAAACCCCGACCGGCACGGTATTCCGCTTCCCTTCCGCCCAGGGCCGCAGCCCGGACCTGGTGCAGATGTTTGAAGTGCGCCTGTGGATCGAAACCCAGGCTGCCTCCGTTGCCGCCCAGCGCCGCGATGCCGCGGACCTGGCGCGCATGAACACGGCCCTGCAGGAAATGCTCGACAAACGCAGCGACTTTGCCGCCGCTGCAGCCGCCGACGTCGCCTTCCACCGCGCCATCGCCGAAGCCAGCAAGAACGATTACTTCATTGCCTTCCACGACTTTCTTCGCGGGCAGCTGGCTGCCGCGCGCAGGACCGCCTGGGAAAACTCCGCCGTCCACTCGGTAGGGGGCTCGGCCGATGCCAACCGTGAGCACCAGGCGCTGTACCAGGCCATTGCCGATGGCGACCGCCAGGCCGCGGCCGCTTGCGCCGAAGCGCATCTGCGCGCCTCGGCCAAACGCCTGAAGCTGGATTTGCCCAGTATCGATTGACCCATATTTGCCGTATAGAGCGGGCGCTGGTGCACAGCGCCCTTTTGTTTGACCTACTTAGTCTGACAACCTGATAAGCAGACTCTCTGATAAGAACAAGCCAAGGTGACACCTGCATGATCTACGACTACTGCATCATCGGCGGCGGCATCGTCGGCCTCGCCACCGCCATGGCGCTGCTCGAACGCCAGCCTGGCGCCTCACTGGTAATTCTGGAGAAGGAAAACACCCTCGCCCGGCACCAGACCGGCCACAACAGTGGCGTGATCCACGCGGGCATCTACTATGCCCCGGGCAGCCTCAAGGCCGACCTGTGCAAGCGTGGCGCCCAGGCCACCAAGGACTTCTGCACCGAGCACCAGATCAAGTTCGACGTCTGCGGCAAATTGCTGGTGGCCTCCACGCCGCTGGAAGTGCAACGCATGCACGCCCTGTACGAGCGTTCGCAGCAAAACGGCTTAAAGGTCGAGCGCCTGGACGCCACCGAGCTGCAGCGCCGCGAACCGAACATCGTCGGCCTGGGCGGACTGTTCCTCGATGCCACCGGCATCGTCGACTACAAGCAGGTCTGCCAGGCCATGGCCCGGGTGATCCAGGCCGCAGGCGGCGAAGTACACCTGTCGACCACGGTGCAGGCAATTGTCGAGAACGACGATAGCGTCACCATCAGCAGTGACGACAAGGTCTGGCGTGCCCGCCAACTGGTGGCGTGCGCCGGTTTGCAATCGGATCGCCTGGCCGCGCTGGCCGGGGTGAAGATCGATCACCAGATCATCCCCTTTCGCGGTGAATACTTCCGCCTGCCGGCGAGCAAGAACGACATCGTCAACCACCTGATCTACCCGATCCCCGACCCGGAGCTGCCGTTCCTCGGTGTACACCTGACGCGAATGATCGACGGCAGCGTCACCGTCGGGCCGAACGCCGTACTGGGCCTGGGCCGCGAGAACTACAAGAAGTTCTCGGTGAACTGGTGCGATGTCGCCGAGTACGCACGCTTCCCCGGCTTCTGGAAAACCCTCTGGAACAACCTGGGTTCCGGCACCACCGAAATGAAGAACTCGCTGTTCAAGGGCGGCTACCTGGAGCAGTGCCGCAAGTACTGCCCGTCACTGAACATCGAAGACCTGCTGCCCTATGAAGCCGGCATCCGTGCCCAGGCAGTGATGCGCGACGGCACCCTGGTGCATGACTTCCTGTTCGCCGAGACGCCACGCATGGTTCACGTCTGCAACGCGCCGTCACCGGCCGCCACCTCGGCCATCCCGATCGGCCAGATGATCGCCGACAAGATACTCAAACCTCGCTGAAACCCTGCTGCACACATAACTACAAAGACAAAAAGGAAACCTCCCATGTCGGTACATGAGGCGGCTGCGGCCGCGACAGAAACTCCGGAACAGAAAAAGAAGCGCCTGCGCAAAGTCGCGGCGGCCACCATCTTCGGCTCGATGCTGGAGTGGTATGACTTTTACCTCTACGCCACCATGGCGGCGATCGTGTTCTCGAAGATCTTCTTCGACGCCAGCAACCCGGCCGTGGCCTCGCTGCTGGCCTTCTCCACCTTCGCCATCGGCTTTATCGCCCGGCCGTTCGGCGGCGTCCTGTTCGGCTACCTGGGCGACCGTTTCGGCCGCAAACAGGTACTGGTCATCACCTTTTGCCTGATGGGTGTGTGTACCACCCTGATCGGCCTGATCCCCAGCTATGCCACGATTGGCATCTGGGCGCCGATCATCCTGGTCTTCGTGCGCATCATCCAGGGCCTGGGTGCCGGTGCCGAGCTTGCGGGCGCGGCGGTCACCTCCTACGAACACGCCAGCGAAGGCAAGCGCGGCAGCCAGGGCGCCTGGCCGGCGCTGGGCCTGAACCTGGGCCTGCTGCTGTCGTCGCTGACCATCTACCTGCTGACCATGAACGGCAACGACTTCCTGTTGGCCGGCGGCTGGCGTATTCCGTTCATCTGCAGCATCGTGCTGGTGGGTGTAGGCCTGTGGGTACGCCGCAGCATTCCGGAAACCCCGGACTTCAAGGAACTGGACAAGGCCCCGAAAAAAGATCAGGTCTCGCCGCTCAAGCTGCTGTTCAAGAATGACCTCAAGGGCCTGGCCGTGGTGTTCTTCGTGGCTATCGGCTACAACGCCCTGAGCTACATTTTCAAGACCTTCTCCCTGGCCTACCTGACGCAGTTCAAAGGCGTCGAAGCCCATGTCACCTCGCTGTCGGTGACCATTGCCAGCCTGGTGGCGATCTTTGCCGTGCCGTTCTTCGGCTGGCTGTGCGACCGCTGGAGCAGCAAGAACGTGCTGATCCTGGGCGGCATCTTCTCGGTGCTGTTCGCTTACCCGTTCCTGGCCCTGCTCAACACCGGCGAGCCGATGATGATCTACCTGGCCATCGCCATCGGTACCGGCCTGCTGGCACCAATGATGTTTGCGCCACAAGGCTCGTTCCTCAGCCGCCAGTTCCCGACCCAGACCCGCTCCTCGGGCTTCGGTACCGGGCGTGAAATCGGCACCGCTGTAGCCGGTGGCCTGGCGCCGCTGGGTGGCCTGGCTCTGGTGGCCAGCTCCGCGACCCACTCCACCGATGGCGTGGTGGTGATCCTGGCGGTCGCTGCGGTGCTGGTGGTGGTGTTTGCCTTGTGTGACCAGGGCTACAAGCACTCCAAGTTCAAGAACTGAGTGACGTGATCGCGGGGCAAGCCCGCTCCTGTAGGAGCGGGCTTGCCCCGCGATGCTTTTCCAACTGCACAAATTTACGCGACGCCATTAGTCCCCAGCCCCCCGGATGCATTAAAGTATCAGCCCCCGCCCGGGCGCTTTCACGCGGTACGCCCTGGCTTATTTCCAGGAATCGTCAACGATGGAACACCGTGAGGCGCTGATCGCGCTGCGCACCTTTCTTTCAACCCAGATCCTGGGCCAGGAAAAACTCGTTGAGCGCTTGCTCATTGTGCTCCTGGCCGACGGCCACATGCTGGTCGAAGGCGCCCCGGGCCTGGCCAAGACCAAGGCCATCAAGGAACTGGCCGAAGGCGTCGAGGCCGAGTTCCATCGTATCCAGTTCACCCCCGACCTGCTCCCGGCCGACATCACCGGCACCGAAATCTATCGCCCGGAAACCGGCAGTTTCGTCTTCCAGCAAGGGCCGATCTTTCACAACCTGGTACTGGCCGACGAAATCAACCGCGCCCCGGCCAAGGTCCAGTCCGCCCTGCTCGAAGCCATGGCCGAGCGCCAGGTCAGCGTCGGGCGCAGCACCTATGAGCTGTCGCCGTTGTTCCTGGTAATGGCCACCCAGAACCCGATCGAGCAGGAAGGCACCTACCCGCTGCCCGAAGCCCAGCTCGACCGCTTTTTGATGCACGTGAAGATCGGTTTCCCGGATGCCTCGGTGGAGCGCCGCATTCTCCAGCAGGCCCGCGGCGAGGCGCTCAATGGCGAGGCCAAGCCCGAGCGACGGGTCAGCCAAACGGCGATCTTCGCTGCACGCAAGGAAATCCTCGGTTTGTACATGGCCGACGCAGTAGAGGAATACCTGGTGCAACTGGTCATGGCCACCCGCACCCCGGCCAAGTTCGACCTGGAGCTGGCCGACTGGATCGCCTACGGCGCCAGCCCGCGTGGTTCCATTGCCCTGGATCGCTGCGCACGGGCCCACGCCTGGCTGGCCGGGCGCGACTTTGTCAGCCCCGAAGACATCCAGGCGGTGCTGTTCGACGTGCTGCGCCACCGCATCATTCTTTCCTTCGAGGCCGAGGCCGCCGGGATCGATCAGGACCGGGTGATCCAGCGCATCCTCGACGTCGTCGCCGTCGCCTGAGCCCATGCCCGATCGCCTGCTGGCCGCGCCCGGAATCCGTATCAGCCTCGCCGAGCTGATCGATATGCGTCATCGCGTACGCGAAGTGCAGTTGTTCTCCCGGCCCGGCCAGCGCAGCCCGCTGGTGGGCCTGCACCACTCCAAATTGCGTGGCCGCGGGGTCGATTTCGACCAGGTCCGGGTCTACCAGGCCGGCGACGATGTGCGCAACATCGACTGGCGGGTGACTGCACGCACCCAGGAGCCACACACCAAGCTGTTTCACGAAGAACGCGAGCGGCCGATTTTCATTCTGGTGGAGCAGAGCCAGCGCCTGTTCTTCGGTTCGGGGTTGATGTTCAAGTCGGTGCTTGCCGCACAGGCCGCTGCCCTGATCGGCTGGGCCGCCCTGGGCCACAACGACCGTATTGGCGGCCTGGTGTTCGGCGACAACGAGCACTATGAAATCAAGCCCCGGCGCAGCAAGCAGAGCCTGCTGCAACTGCTCAACCGCCTGGCCCGGGTCAACCAGTCGCTGCACACCGAGGCCCAGCCCCAGGCCGACAGCCTGGGCCTTGCCCTGCGCCGCGCCCGCGAGGTGCTGCGCCCGGGAAGCCTGGCAATCATCATCTGCGACGAACGCGCCCTAAGCCCGACCGTGGAGCAACAATTGAGCCTGCTGGCCCGTCACTGCGACCTGCTCCTCCTGCCGCTGTCCGACCCTCTGGACCACGCGCTGCCTGCTGCCGGCCTGCTGCGTTTTGCCCAGCACGGCGCCCAGCTTGAGCTCGACACCCTCGACCCCACCTTGCGCAAGAGCTACCGTCAACAGAGCGACGCACGCATCGAGCGCTGGGAACTGCTGGCGCAAAAACTGCGGGTGGTGCTGATGCCCTTGAGCACTCAAAGCGAAATGATCGAACAACTGCGCGAATATTTGAACGCGCAACGACCGGGGAAAGCCCAGTGAACTCACTGGAGCAACTGCAACCGCTGATCGCCCCACCTCCTGTTGGCTGGTGGCCCTTGGCGCCGGGATGGTGGCTGTTGCTGGCGTTGCTGCCGCTGCTGGCCTGGGGCCTGTGGCGCTTTCGCCACTGGCGCCTGGGCAAAAAACCCATCGTGCGCGCCGAACTGCCACTGGACCCGATCCGCGTCGAAGCCCTGGCCGAGCTTGCCCGCCTGCCCAAACCCTACGACGGCGAACCGGCCGGCGCCTGGCTGCAGCAGATCAACGCCCTGCTCAAGCGCCTGTGCCGCAACCATTACCCCGGAAGCCACAGCCATACCCTCAACGGTCGTCAGTGGCTGGCCTTTCTCGACAACCGCTGCCCGGCCGCCGGCCTGACCCGCTGGATGGTGCTGGTAGAAGGCGCCTACAAGCCCGAGTGCAAGCTCGACGACAAGGCCATTGCCGGGCTCAACCAAGCGGTCGAAACATGGATCCGCAAACATGTTTGAATTGGCCTGGCCGTGGATCTTCGCGCTGTTCCCGCTGCCTTGGCTCGCGCGCCTGCTGCTGCCTGCCGCCGACAGTGGCGAGCCGGTACTCAAAATCAGCTTTCTCGACGAACTCGAAGGCCTGGCCGGGCGCCGGGCGCGCCTGAACCTGCCAACCTGGCGCCAGCAGGCTCCCTTCGTGCTGGTCTGGCTGTTGCTGCTGTTCGCCGCCGCCCGCCCACAGTGGCTGGGCGAGCCCTTGCCGGTGGCCGCCAGCGGTCGCGACCTGCTGGTGGCGGTGGATGTCTCCGGTTCGATGGACTTTCCCGACATGCACTGGCAGGGCGACGAAGTCAGCCGCCTGAGCCTGGTCAAGGCCTTGCTCGGCGATTTTCTTGAAGAGCGCCAGGGTGACCGCGTGGGCCTGATCCTGTTCGGCAGCCAGGCTTACCTGCAGGCCCCGCTGACGTTCGACCGCCACACCGTGCGCACCTTCCTCGATGAAGCGCAAATCGGCATCGCCGGGAAAAACACGGCCATCGGCGATGCCATTGGCCTTGCCCTCAAGCGCCTGCGCCAACGCCCGGCCCAGAGCCGCGTGCTGGTGCTGGTGACCGATGGCGCCAACAACGGCGGGCAGATACACCCGCTGACCGCCGCGCGCCTGGCCGCCCAGGAGAACGTCCGCATCTACACCATCGGCATCGGCGCCGACCCGGAAGCGTCCGGCACGGGGGGCCTGCTCGGTATCAACCCAAGCCTCGACCTGGACGAAGCCTCCCTGCGCGAAATCGCCGAACAAACCGGTGGCACCTACTTCCGTGCCCGTGACGGTGAAGAACTGCAGGCCATCGACAATGCCCTGGACCGCCTGGAGCCTGTGGCCCAGCAGCCCACCCAGGCACGTACCGCCCAGGCGCTGTACAGCTGGCCCCTGGCCCTGGCCTTGTGGCTCAGCCTGTTGCTGGTGATGCGCGAGCAATGGCCCGATAACCTGCTGCAACGGCTACTGCAACGTCTGTCGCAGCGCCTGGCGCGTCGACCGGGCTTTCTCGCCCCGCACCCGCAATGGCGCGAGCGGCTCAAACGCCTGCGCCTGAGGAGACGCCGATGATTGACCTCTGGCCGCAATGGTTGCGCCCTGCCTGGCTGATCGTGGTGCCGCTGCTCGCCTGGCTGCTGTGGAAACTCTGGCACCGGCAAAAACGCGCCGGTCGCTGGCAGATGATCCTGCCACCCAGCTTCCATGCCGTATTGCTCGGCGGTGGTACTGGCCGCGCCAGCAAATTGCCGTGGATTGCCCTGGGCCTGGCCTGGCTGCTCACCGTTCTGGCACTGCTGGGCCCCAGCTGGCAGCGCCTGGAAGAAACCCGGCAGCGCCCGGCCGACCCACTGGTGATCCTGCTGGAGCTGACCCCGCAGATGCTCGCCGAGGATGCCCAGCCCAGCCGCCTGGAACAAGCCCGGCGCAAGATCCTCGATGTGCTCGAACATCGTCGCGATAGCCAGACCGCCATTATTGTCTATGCCGGCAGCGCCCACACGCTGGTACCGCTATCGGACGACCTGGCAACCAGCCGCAACCTGCTCGAAGCCCTCACCCCATCGATCATGCCCCAGGCCGGCCAGCGCGCCGATCTGGCTGTACGCAAGGGGCTGACCCTGCTGGCCCAGGCAGGCCTGGGCCAGGGCCGCCTGCTGCTGGTGGGATCATCCTTGAGCGCCCGGGAGCGCGAAGGGATCAGCCAGGCCCTCGGACGACAGGGCCCCAGCCTGCTGATGCTGGGGATTGGCAGCGCCGAGGGCGCTCCGGTCAAACAGGCCAACGGTGAATTCCTCAAGGATGATCAGGGCGGCATCCTCATGCCCCGCCTGGACAGCGCCAGCCTGCGATCATTTATCAACAGCACCGGTGGGCGCTACCGCAGCGCCCGTATCGATGACCTGGACCTGCGCGGCCTGCGCCTGTTCGACACCCCAAAACGCCTGCGTGACGATGGCCAGACCCTGCAACTGGACAGCTGGGCCGACCAGGGCTATTGGCTGTTGCTGCCACTGCTTCTGCTCGCTGCCTGCGCCGGGCGCCGCGGCTGGTTGTTCTGCCTGCCGCTTTTACTGGTGCTCCCCCAGCCGAGCCATGCCTTCGAGTTCAATGACCTGTGGCTGCGGCCCGACCAGCAAGGCCAGCGGCTGCTCGAACAACAGCGCCCAGCCGAAGCCGCCGAGCACTTCGAGGACCGCCAATGGAAAGGCCTGGCCCTGTATGAAGCGGGCGACTTCAATGGCGCGGCCCGCCTCTTCGCCCAGGGCAGCAGCGCCGCCGACCATTACAATCGCGGTAACGCCCTGGCCCGCAGCGGTGAGCTGGAGGCCGCCGTCGACGCCTATGAACAGGCGCTTGAGCGTCAACCGGAACTGCAGGCCGCACTGAGCAACAAAGCGTTGGTCGAACGCCTGATGCAGGAGCGCCAGGCCGAAAAGCCCAAGCAGCCTCCCCAGGACACGGAGCAGAGCACGCCCGAAGCCCAGGCAGATAACGCCAGCAGCGCACAGAACAACCAGGCCCCGGCCAGCGAGAGGCCTGCGCAACAGCCCAGCGACGCCGACAAGGAGGCCGACAGCGCCGCCGAACAGGCGCAGAACCTGGCCAGCAATGGCGATGGCGATGGCGATGACGAACAAACCACCCAGCCGCCCAAACGGCCGCTGGACAGCACCCTGGATGCCGAACAGCGCCAGGCCCTGGAACAATGGCTGCGGCAGATCCCGGACAACCCGTCCGAGCTGTTGCGGCGCAAATTCTGGTACGAACAGCAACAGCATCAGGAACCCCATCAATGAGTCGCGTCTGCGTCTTTGTGCTCGGCCTCTTTCTTTGCCTGCAGGTACAGGCCGCGGCGTTGCTTGCCACGGTCGACCGCACCCGCCTGAACGCGGGCGAAACCCTGGAGCTGACCCTGCAGACCCAGGATGTGACCCAATTCGGCAAGCCCGACCTGAGCCCCCTGGACGCCAGCTTCGAAGTGCGCGGCACCCGCCAGGTCAACAGCCTCAACAGCCTTGACGATCAGGCAGGCGGTACCCGCTGGATCATCACCCTGCTGCCGCGCCAGAGCGGCAGCGTGGAGGTCCCGGCGCTGCAGATCGGTGATCTGCGCAGTGAGCCGATCAGCCTGCAGGTGCTGGTTGAAGCGGCCAACAATGAAAACCACGGCCCGGTATTCATCGACGCCAGCCTCGACCAGCCTGAAGTCTATGTACAGGCCCAGGCCGTACTGACCCTGAGCATCTATCACTCGGTGCCCCTGTACGACGACAGCAGCCTGAGCCCCTTGCAACTGGCCGACGCCAAGGTCGAACCGCTGGGTGAATCACGCACCTTCGAGAAAGACATCGACGGGGTACGCCATGGCGTGATTGAAATGCGCTACGCAATCTACCCGCAGCACAGCGGCGACCTGAAGATCCCCGCCTTGACCTTCAGCGCCACCGCCGCCCAGACCGATGCCGAACAGGAGCTGAACGCCCCCCGGGCCGGCAAACAGGTGCATGTGAGTTCTTCGGCACTGGTGCTCACGGTCAATCCGATCCCTTCCGACTACCCGGCCAACGCCCCTTGGCTGCCGACCAGCAACCTGAGCCTGGAGGAACACTGGAGCCCGGATCCGGCCCAGCAACAGACCCAGATCGGCGACTCTCTGACCCGTACCGTGATTGTCCAGGCCGAGGGCTTGTCCAGCGCCCAACTGCCGCCGCTGCCGGCTACCGAAGTGGTCGGCCTGCGCCGCTACCCCGACCAGCCGCAATTGCGCAACCAGGTCAACGACCGTGGCCTGCTCGGTATCCGCGAAGAACGCGAAGCCCTGGTGCCAACCCACGCCGGCAGCCTCGAATTGCCGGCCCAGGAAGTGTTCTGGTGGAATACCCGCGAAGACCACCTGGAGCACAGCAGCCTGCCGGCGCGCAGCCTGCAGATCCAGGACAACCCGGCCCTGAGCGCTGACAAGCCAGCCAGCACTGATCCCCTGAGCACCAGCGGGTACCCGCTGTGGCCGTGGCAACTGAGCACCTTTATCCTGGCCCTGACCACCCTGCTGGGCTTTGCCCTCTGGTGGCGGGCGCGCTCGCAGCCAGCGGTGTTACGCGCCGCGCAGACCGGCCCGAGCCCGCGCACCTTGCTGGACGATCTCAAGCGCGCCTGCCAGGCCAACGACCCCCAGGCCACTCGCCAGGCCCTGGATGCCTGGGCACGCCAGCAACCGGAAACCCTGGCCGAAATGGCCGCCCGCTTCGTGCCACTGTCCGATGCACTGGACGGTCTGAACGGTGCCCTCTACAGCGAAACCGGGCAGTATTGGCAGGGTGATGAACTCTGGCGTGCCATCGGCACCATACCGGCGGCCGAACAGATCCAGCCGGCCGCAAGCGACAACGGCAGCCTGCCGCCGCTCTACCCCAAATAACCTTCAGGCGCAGCCCCACGGGCGCTGTGCCGGCAATCTGCGGAACCCCTCATGCGTCTGTTTCACACCTCCGACTGGCACCTGGGACAAACCCTGCATGGCCAGGAACGCGATTTCGAACACGCCTGCTTTCTCGACTGGCTGCTCGGCCAGCTCAAGCTGCGCCAGCCCGATGCCCTGTTGATCGCCGGTGACATCTTCGACACGGTCAACCCGCCGGTCAAAGCCCAGGAGCGTCTCTACGACTTCATCGTCCAGGCCCACGAACAGCAACCCAAGCTGAACATCGTGATGATTGCCGGCAACCATGACTCCGGCTCGCGCATCGAGCTGCCGGCACCGCTGATGCGGCGCCTGCGCACCCACGCTCTGGGCCGGGTGCAGTGGCTCGACGAAGGCGTTCTCGACAGCGACCGCCTGTTGATCCCACTGACCAACGCCCGCGGCAAGGTCGCCGCCTGGTGCCTGGCCCTGCCCTTTCTGCGCCCGGCCGAAGTGACCGGCGCCCACCTGGGCGACGATTACCTGCGCGGTATCCGTCAAGTACACGAGCGCTTGATCGATGCCGCGCTGGAGCGACGCAAGCCGGGCCAGGCACTGATCGCCGTCAGCCACGCGCACATGGCCGGCGGCTCGATCTCGGAGGACTCCGAACGCAGCCTGATCATCGGCAACGCCGAGGCCTTGCCTGCCAGCCTGTTCAGCAAGGACATCAGCTACGTGGCCCTGGGACACCTGCACAAGCCGCAACGGGTCAACCGCGAAGAGCGTATCCGCTACAGCGGCTCGCCGATCCCGCTGTCGTTTTCCGAGATTGGCTATCAGCACCAGATCCTCGAGATCGAACTGGACGGCGCCAGCCTGGCCAGCGTCGAGTCGCGCCTGGTGCCGCGGGCGGTGCATTTGCAGCGCCTGGGCCCAGCGCCTCTGACCGAAATCCTCGAACAACTGGCCGGCTTGCCGGTGGTCGACCTGCTCGAAGACCCGCAGCGCCAGCCGTGGCTGGAGATTCGGGTGCAACTGGACGAGCCGCAGCCCGACCTGCGCCAGCAACTGGAAACCGCCCTGCAGGGTAAAGCCGTACGCCTGGTGCGCATCGGCGCTGAATATGCGGGCAACCGCGCAGGCGAGGACCTCGATGAAACCGCGCTGGTGGAGCTGGGCCAGATGACCCCGCACGAGCTGTTCAGCCGCGCCTGGGCCCAGGCCTACGGCAGCGCCGTGGACGAACAGACCCTGGCCGATTTCGCCCTGTTGCTGCAGGACGTCCAGCACGAGGAGCAGCAGCCATGAAGATTCTTGCCATCCGCCTGAAGAACCTGGCCTCCCTGGCCGGCCCCTTCGAAATCGACTTTACCGCCGAGCCCTTGGCCAGTGCCGGCCTGTTCGCCATCACCGGCCCTACCGGCGCCGGCAAGAGCACCTTGCTCGATGCCCTGTGCCTGGCACTGTTCGGCGCGGTACCGCGGCTGAGCAACATCGGCCGCGAAACCAAGCTGCCGGAAGTCGACAGCGACATCCTCACCAGTGACCCGCGCACCCTGTTGCGCCGCGGTACCGGCAGCGGCTTTGCCGAAGTCGACTTCGTCGGCATCGACGGGCGCCGCTACCGTGCCCGTTGGGAAGCCAACCGCGCTCGCGATAAAGCCAATGGCAAACTGCAGGGCAGCCGCCAGAGCCTGCACGACCTGGACAGCGACCAACTGCTGAGCAACCAGAGCAAGGCTGAGTACAAACAGCTGATCGAGTCGCGCCTGGGGCTGAACTTCGAACAGTTCACTCGCGCCGTGATGCTGGCCCAGAGCGAGTTCAGCGCCTTCCTCAAGGCCGACGACAAAGACCGTAGCGAGCTGCTGGAAAAACTCACCAACACGGCGATCTACAGCCAGCTGGGGCGCCGCGCCTACAGCAAGAGCAAGGAAGCCGAGGAAGCCCACAAGGCCCTGCAGGACCAGGCCGCCGGCGTCATGCCGATGACGCCCGAAGCCCGTGCCGATCTCGACCAGCGCTATAACCTGGCGGTGGAACAACTCAAGGGTGAACAGGCGCAACTGCGCCAGCTCGAACTGCAACGGGCGTGGATGACCGAGTTGCTGCAGTTGCAGGCCCAGGTACAAAACAGCAGCGAGCAACTGCACAGTGCCCGGCAGCACAGCGACAGCCTGCACGGCGAGCGCCTGAACCTGAAGCGCCTGGAGCACCTGGCGCCGCAGCGGCATCAGTTCGCCCGCCAGCAGGCGCTCGACAGCCAACTGTCACCCCTGGCTGCCAGCATCAGTGCCCAGCAGGTGCAGCACGACGCGTTGCTTACCCACCAGCAGCAGTTGCAGCAGCAACAGGTCGACGCCCAGCAGGCGCTGGCACAAGCGTTGGCTCGGCAGAGTGAAAGCGCCCCGTTGCTGCGCCAGGCCTTTGCCGAACAGAACACCCTGGCGCGCCTGTCCCAGGAACTGAGCAACTGCCAACACCTCAAGCAGCAGGCGGAGCTTGCTTGCAGCGAGGGCCAGCAGCAGCTGGACAACGTGCTCGAACAACAACGACTGACCGAGCAACGCCTTGGCCAGATCAGCGAGCAACTGGCCCAAAGCGCTTCTCTGGCAAGCCTGGGCGATGCCTGGAACGCCTATCGCGATCGCCTGCAACAACTGATGCAACTGGGCAACCGACTGAGCCAGGGGAGTGCAGAACTGCCCAGCCTGCAGGACCGGGCCACGCAAGCCAGCGCTGCGCTGGAGCAACAGCGCGCCGCCATCGCCCTGCTCTATCACGAAGCCCAGGCCGAGCCCGATGCCCTGGCCGAACAAGTCGGACTGCTTGGCGAACTGCTGCAGAAAAACCGCCAGCAGCAACGCCAGGTGGAAGCACTCAGCCGTCTCTGGGCCCAACAGCAGGATCTGGATCAGCGCCTCACCGGCCTGCGCGAACGCCAGCAGGCTGCCCTCAAGCAACGCGAGCAACTGATCAGCGAAGGCCTCAGCGGCAAGACCCGGCTGACCGCCGCAGAGCAGGCGCTTGACGTCACCCGGCAACTGCTGGAGCGCCAGCGCCTGGCTCGCAGCCAGAGCGTCGAGGAATTGCGCGCACAATTGCAGGATGACCAGCCCTGCCCGGTGTGCGGCAGCCAGGAGCACCCCTACCATCAACCTGAAGCCTTGCTGCAGAGCCTGGGACGGCATGACCAGGACGAAGAGCGCAACGCCCAGCAGGAAGTCGATGCGCTGAAACAGCAGCTCGACGCAACTGGGCGGCGTCAACGGCCAGATCAAGGAGTACCTGCACCAGCAGGAGCAACTGGCCGAGCAACAACAGGCTCTGGCGCCCGCCTTGCAGGCCCATGAACTCTTCCCTGTGCTCTGCGAGCAGGACCTCAGCCAGCGTACAGGCTGGCTGGAACTGCAGGCACGGCGCCTGAACGACGATATCAGCCGCGACGAGCAACGCCAGAACATCCTGCTGACCTTGCAAAAAGACGCCGCTCGCCTGCAGCAACAACTGCACGCTGCATCCGAAGCCTGCCAGCAGGCCAATCAGCAACTGAGCCATCAACAACAGGCCCTGGCTGCCGATCAGGAACGCCTGGAGCAAGACCTGGGCAGTTTCGCCAACGTACTGCCAGCCGATATTCTCGACGACCTGCGCCAGGCACCGGCCGCGACCTTCCTGCGCCTGGACCAGCAACTGGCCCTGCGCCTGGACCAGCTGCAACGGCAAAAGGATGAACAGCAAGAGTTCGGCGAGCGCCAGCAGACCTTGGACAAAGCACAGCTTCAGCAGCAGGCACGCGTGCAGAGGCAACAGGAACTGCAGCAGCAGGACGTCGAACTTGAACGCCAGCAACATGCCAGCCAGGCAAGCCTGACCACCCTGATCGGCGAGCAACCCAGTGCCGAGCAGTGGCAACAGCACCTGGAACACGCCGTGGAACAGGCCCGCCACCTCGACGCCCAGGCTGCCCGCCAATTGCAGGATACCCAGGCACAGCTGATCGAGCTGGCCGCCCGGATCAAGGCCAACGAGGAACGCCTGAACACGCTGGAGCAGGAAGGCAATGAAGTCCGCGCGCAGATCGAGCAGTGGCGTCGGGCACATCCCGAGCTCGATGACAGTGGTCTAGAGCAACTGCTGGCGCTCGACGACAATGCCGTCGCCCACTTGCGCCAGCGCCTGCAGGACAGCGACAAAGCCCTGGAGCAAGCGCAGATCCTGCTCAAGGAGCGCCAGCAACGCCTGGAACAACATCAGGCCCTGGCCACGCCCGAACTGCCGACCGAGGCGCTGGAACAGGCGGTTGAAAGCCTGCAAGGCCAGCTTGCGATCAGCGAACAAACCTGCGCCGAGCTGCGCGCCGAACAAGCCGACGATCAACGTCGGCAACAGGCCAACCAGGCCCTGGCCGAGCAAATCGCCCGGGCTTATGCCGAGTGGCAGCGCTGGGCACGGCTCAACGCCCTGATCGGCTCGGCCACCGGCGATACCTTCCGCAAGATCGCCCAGGGCTACAACCTCGACCTGCTGGTACACCACGCCAACGCCCAACTTCGCCAACTGGCCCGCCGCTATCGCCTCAAGCGGGGCGGCAGCCTGCTCGGCCTGTTGGTAATGGACACCGAAATGGGTGACGAACTGCGCTCGGTACATTCGCTGTCTGGCGGCGAGACCTTCCTGGTGTCCCTTGCCCTGGCCTTGGGCCTGGCATCGATGGCGTCGAGCACCCTGCGCATCGAATCGCTGTTTATCGACGAAGGCTTTGGCAGTCTGGACCCGGAGTCCCTGCAACTGGCCATGGATGCCCTGGATGGCCTGCAGGCCCAGGGCCGCAAGGTCGCGGTGATTTCCCACGTGCAGGAGATGCATGAGCGCATTCCAGTGCAGATCCAGGTGCGACGCCAGGGCAACGGCCTGAGCAGTGTGGAGGTCAGCGGATGATCCTGTATTCGTTTCGCCGCTGCCCGTGGGCTATGCGCGCGCGCCTGGCGCTGCGCTATGCCGAGTGCCCGGTGGAGGTTGTCGAAGTAAGCCTGAAGGCCAAGCCTGCCGAACTGCTGGTGCTTTCGCCCAAGGGTACGGTGCCGGTATTGGATACGGGTGAAGGCGTGCTCGATGAGAGCCTTGAGATCATGCGCTGGGCGTTGACCCGGCATGACCCGCAAGACTGGTTGCTGCGTAGCGACCCTGAGGCGGCGCAGGCGACCGATGCGTTGATTGTGCGTAACGACCGCGACTTCAAGCTTCAGGTGAACCTGTACAAGTACGCCGAGCGTTACCCGGAACACTCGCGTGAACACTATCGCCAACAGGCTGAGGGCTGGCTGGTGGAGCTGGAAGCGCTACTGGCACAGCACACGTATCTGTTCGCCGAACATCCGAGCCTGGCGGACGCTGCATTGATGCCGTTGATGCGTCAGTTTGCCGGGGTCGAGCCGCAGTGGTTCGCCGAGGCGCCCTACCCGCGCCTGCGTGCCTGGCTGCAAGGTGGTTGGAGTCGGCGTTGTTCAAGGCGGTTATGGCTAAGTAGGCAGATTGATCACGGGGCAAGCCCGCTCCCACAGATCCAGTGGGAGCGGCCTTGCCCCGTGATCAACTTCAATGCTGCGACTTAGGGTCCAGCGCCGCATAGAAGTGAGCACTTTGCTGCAGGTACTTCTGGGTGTAGCTGGGAGTGGAGGATGTGCGCTCGCTGATTTCAACCTGAGCGTGGGCAGGCAGTACAACCGAAGCAGAAATGGCAGAAGCGGCGATGACCGGGAAGATGTTGAAGCTCATGGCGCGGACCTCGAAGTCTGTGGTTTGAAGTGGCCGTCTCGGGCCTTGGTCCAAACTTACGCCGCTGATGCGGCGCACAGAAATTCATTGCAGCAGTAGCCATTATCAAGGCGGTTGATAGTCAGTCGACAAACTTCAGGTCGGACGGCGCAGCCTGGGGCAGTTTCTGTACGGTTTCACCGAGCATGCCGCTGCGTGGGTCGCGGCGGATCACCACGATCTCGTTGCTCTTCTGGTTGGCCACCAACAGGAACTTGCCCGACGGGTCGAGGGTGAACTCGCGGGGGTGGTCGCCCTCCACGCCGCGCTGTTGCACCTTCATCAGTTTGCCGCTGTCGTCATCCACGGCGAACACCACAATCTCGTTGGCCGTACCACGGTTGCTGACGTACAGGAATCGCCCGTCGGCCGACAGGTGCAAGGCACCCGCCGCCTTCGCGGCGGCATCGCTCTGCTCGGTCAATGGCAGGCGCTGGCGTTCGGTCAGTTTGCCGTCGTTGTGTTCGAAGACCACCACCTGGGCGCTCATCTCCAGTGTCAGGTAGGCCTGTTTGCCATCGCTGCTGAACGCCAGGTGACGCGGCCCGCTGCCGGGCGGCAGGTCAACCGAAGGCGGTTCGGCCGGGCTCAGCGGATGCTTGGGGCTGGCCCCGTCGTAGCGGTAGATGAACACCTTGTCGGCGCCCAGGTCGCTGGCGAAGACAAAATGCCCGTCGGGGGACGACACCACCGAGTGTACATGCGGCCCGGCCTGGCGCTGCGGATTGGCGCCGCTGGCCTTGTGGCGGTCCTGCTGTACCGACGCCTGCAACTTGCCGGCCTTGTCCACTGGCAGCACGCTCAGGCTGCCGCCAGGCGTGGGCTGCACGCCGTAGTTGGCGACGAACAGGTAGCGTTGGTCGTGACTGAGGCTGGCGTGGGTTGGCTCGTCGCCGGCGCTGCTGACCTGGCTCAATGGCTTCAGGGTGCCGTCTTTGGCGCTGACGGAAAAACTGCTGGCCTGGCCCTTGCCATCACCGTTCTCGTTGACCGCGAACAGCAGGCGCTTGTCCACCGACAGGGCCAACCAGGAAGGGTTTTCGCTTTTGAGCACCTGCAACGGCGTTTCGCCGATCAGGCCACTGACGCTGCTGAAGGCATAACGGTACAACCCCTCACTGGCACCATCGGTGTAGCTGCCCACCAGCAACTGCGCGCTGTGGGCGGTGGCACATACACTCATGGCACTAGCGATCAGCAGGGTCGTCAGCTGGCGTTTCATCGTCATCCTCGTCCGGTGCGCGAAAGGCACTCATACAGACTAGTCGATGCTCGCTGGCGTCGGCAGCGATCAGCCAGTCCTGGCCGTCGGCACGGGCGGCGGCGATCTGCTCAGGGGTGAAGGACCACTTCTTCAGGGCACGGCCATCCATGCTTTCGATGTGCAGGCCGGTGTCGTCGAAGGTGAAGTCAAAGGCGTGCAAGCCGTCGACCAGGAGCATGTCGCAGGTTTGCAGGGCTTGGGAAAGGGTTGTCATTGCGTGGGTATCATCGAGGGGTAAAGCGGCATGATACCTGAAAGCATCGCGGGGCAAGCCCGCTCCTGCAGTTCCCTGCAGGAGCGGGCTTGCCCCGCGCTATCACTCAGTGAGCAAAAATCGACTTGCTCTCCTGACCCGCCATTTTCTCCGGCTTGATGAGGAACCGTGCCAGCGCCGGCAGCAGCCACAGCGCACCGAACATGTTCCACAGCAGCATGAAGGTCAGCATCAGGCCCATGTCGGCCTGGAACTTGATGGCCGAGAAGATCCAGGTGCATACACCGATGGCCAGGCACAGGCCGGTGAACAGCACGGCCTTGCCGGTGGACTTGAGCGTCTGGTAGTAGGCTTCCTGCAACGGCAGGCCAGCACGCAGGAAGCTCTCCAGGCGGCTGTAGATGTAGATACCGTAGTCCACACCAATACCCACGCCCAGCGCCACCACCGGCAAGGTCGCCACCTTCACGCCAATGCCCATGAAGGCCATCAGGGCGTTGCCCAGCACCGAGGTCAGTACCAGGGGCAGGACAATACACAAGGTCGCCGCGAACGAGCGGAAGGTGATCATGCACATCACCGCCACGCAGATGTACACCAGGATCAGGATGGTCAGCTCGGCCGACTTGATCACTTCGTTGGTGGCCGCCTCGATCCCGGCGTTACCCGCGGCCAGCAGGAACTCCAGACCGTCCTTGTTGTGGGTGTCGGCAAACTCTTTCACCGCATTGACCGCACGGTCCAGGGTCTCGGCCTTGTGGTCGTTGAGGAACACCAGCACCGGTGCCAGCGAACAGTCGGCGTTGTACAGGCCGTCGGCACGGGCAATGGAGCTGTTGAGCACGTCCGGGTTGCGCGACAGGCTTTCCCATTTCAGGTTGCCCTCGTTCATGCCCTTGATCATCTGCTTGGACACCGTCACCAGCGAGATGGCCGACTGCACGCCCGGGGTGTTCTCCATCTTCCACATCAGCTCGTCTATCGGCGCCATGGTGGAATACACCGAGCAGCCTTCCGACGGCGTCTTGACCATCACTACCAACACGTCGGAGCTGGTCGAGTAATTGTCGATGATGAAGCTGTTGTCCTTGTTGTAGCGCGAGTCCGGGCGCAGCTCCGGCGCCCCCTGGTCGAGGTCGCCGATCTTCAGATTCTGGCTGTACCAGAGGCCGCCACCGAAAGCCAGCAAGGCCAGGACGATGGACACCGGCGCCACCTTGGCGCTGGCGAAGTTGGACAGCAGGCGCCAGAACGGGTGTTCGCGAGTTGCGTCCTTCTTGCTGCGCTCGATGGCTTTCTTGCTGATGCCGACATAGGAGATCGCCACCGGCAGCAGGATCAGGTTGGTGAACACGATCACCGCAACACCGATGGACGCGCCGATGGCCAGCTCGCGGATCACACCGATGTCGATGATCAACAGGGTGATGAAGCCCACGGCGTCGGCCAGAATGGCGATCATCCCCGGTAGGAACAGCTGGCGGAATGTTCGCCGTGCGGCGGTCAGCGCGTTGTCGGCATCGCTCGATTGCAGGGCAATACCGTTGATCTTCTGCACACCATGGGAAATACCGATGGCGAAGATCAGGAACGGCACCAGCATCGAATACGGATCGAGTCCGAACCCTACCGCGTGCATCAGCCCCAGCTGCCAGACCACTGCCACCAGGGTGGTGATCAGCACCGCGATGGTGCTGCGAATGCACCAGGTGAACCAGTACAACAGCACCCAGGTGATCACCAGGGCGATACCGAAGAACATCACCACCATGATCAAGCCATCGATCAGGTCACCGACCTTCTTGGCAAAACCGACGATGTGTACCTTCACATTGGGGTTCTGGGCCTGGAACTTGTCGCGGATCTTTTCTTCAAGCTGGTGGGAGAACTGCTGGTAATCGAGCTTGATCAGCTTGCCCTGGTCCTGCGGGTCTGGATAGGACTCCAGCAGCGGCACATCGATGATGCTCGACTTGAAGTTGTTGGCCACCAGGCGCCCGACCTGGCCCGACTTGAGCACGTTGTTGCGCAACAGGTCGAGGCTGTCGGCCGAACCGTCGTAGGTGTTGGGGATGACCTCGCCGCCGGCGAAGCCCTCTTCGGTCACTTCGGTCCAGCGAACGCTGGGGCTCCACAGCGACTTCAGCCCGGAACGGTCGACACCGGGAATATAGAAGACCTCGTCGTGGATCTGACGCAGGGTCTCCATGTACTCCTTGCTGAAGATATCGCCATCGGTAGCCTCGACCGAGATGCGCACGGTGTTGCCGAGGTTGGCCAGGTCGTTACGGTGTTCGAGCATCTTCTCGATGAAGGGATGCTCGAGCGGGATCATTTTCTCGAAACTGGTCGATGGACGAATCTGCGTGGCCTGCCAGAACAGGAACACACTGACCAGCAGGCAGATAAGAATCACCACCGGGCGGTTGTTGAAGATCAGGCGCTCAAGGAGCGTCGCCTTGTCCTGATGGTGTTGCTGCTGGTTCATGTTGAACTGCTCCTGACTGGTCATGGCTGCACTCCTTCGGCGCCCTGGGCCGAAGCCAGGTGCACGCCACCCTGGCCGACAAGGATCAGGCCTTCGCCGTTACGACCGCTGACACCCGCCAGGGCGATGCGGTCAGCGCGGTTGAAGACGCTGAAGGTCTGGCCGTCGTCGCTGCTGCGCAGGACGGTGCCGCCATTACCGACCAATACCAGGTTGCCATCATCGAGAAGCGTAGCGCTTGCCAGGCCAAATTCGAGGGCCCCGCGCGCGGCTTTCAGTTCGACTTGCTGCCAGCTGTCGCCAAAATCGGTGGAGCGGTAGAGGTTGCCACGCAGCCCATAGGCCAGCAGCGTGCGTGACTGGGCGGTGCCGATCACGCCGAACAGCGAGCCCTCATAGGGACCTTCGAGCTTCTGCCAGGTCTGGCCGTCGTCGCTGGAACGGAACATGCTGCCCTGTTCGCCAACGATGAACAGGCCTGCGTCCTTGACTGCAGCGATACCGTTGAGGTGCAACTGGTCTTCGTTGTCCAGACGTTCACCGACCTCGTTCCACTGCTGGCCACCGTCGGTGGTCTCCAGCAGCGCACCGTAGGCGCCCACGGCAAAGCCATGCTGGGCGTCCTTGAACCAGACATCCAGCAACGGCGCTTCACGCTTGAGGTCTTCGAATTGTTTGGTCCAGGTCACACCACCATCGCTGCTGGCGAGGATCTGTGCGTCATGGCCGACCGCCCAGCCGTGCTTGTCGTCGACAAAATAAACGGCGGTGAGCAGTTGCCGGGTCGGCACCTTGGACTGGGTCCAGGACTTGCCCTGGTCATCGGAGAAGAGAATATGGCCGCGATCGCCGACAGCGATCAGGCGTGGGCCGGCTTGGGTCACGTCAAGCAACAGGCTCTTTTCGGCCTTGGCCGATTCGGTGGAGTAGACCTTCGGTTCGGAAGCAGACGCCTCCACCGTACTGGCCCACATTCCCATTGCCATCACCAGCAACCCGCTGGCGGCCAATGCCCATGGGCGTGCGCGCAAAGCGCCGCCGGTACCTGCCAAATAAGGCTCGGTCATAGATCTGTCCCCCGATTATTGTTATTTGGGTCAATCTATTTGCAGGTACTGCCAAAAACCGTGTTCCAGAGCCCCGCAATAGCTGGGAGCCATCCTATCGGGGTTTGCGAAGGGCTGACAACGAACGGGACGTTATCTTTTGTTAAGCAGGAAATGCATCGCGGGGCAAGCCCGCTCCTACAGGGCTTGCAGGAGCGGGATTGCCCCGCGATGAGTGCATCAGGCCAGGCTTTTGCTTACAACTTCATAGACATCGCTGGACAGCGAACCGGACGCCAGAATGCGCTCCAGCTCGCCCTTCATCAGGGCCTGGCGAGCACTGTCGTACTTGCGCCAGCGAGTCAGCGGCGCCAGCTGGCGCGAGGCGATCTGCGGGTTGAGGGCATTGAGCTCGATCACCAGGTCCGCCAGGAAGCGATAGCCAGAGCCGTCTGCCGCATGGAAGTTGACCAGGTTCTGGCCGGCAAAGGCGCCGACCAGGGCACGGACCTTGTTCGGATTCTTCATCGTGAACGCTGGATGCTGCATCAGCGCCTTGACCCGTACCAGACCACCCGGGAGGGTGCTGGCGGCCTGCACGCTGAACCACTGGTCCATGACCAGCGGATTGTCCTTGAAGTTCTCGGCAAAGACGTCCAGCGCCTTGGCCCGTTCGGCTTCGAACGGCGAGTTGACCAGCACGGCCAGCGCGGTCAGACGCTCGGTCATGTTGTCACAGGCGTCGAACTGCTCCAGCGTCGCGGTCAGCACCTCGGCCTTGCCGCTGAGCATCAGGTACGACAAGGCGATGTTCTGCAGGCTGCGGCGGGCAAAATGCTCGGCTTCGGCCACGTACTCGGTGCCTCGCGATATGCCGCGGTTGGCCTGGTAGCGAGCATCGAGGGCATCGAACAACTGGTCGGCGATCTGCTTGCGGGCGAACTCGCGGGCGGCGTGGATGGCATCGACATCGGCCACTTCGCTGATTTCGGTGAGATAGGCTTCGCTCGGCAGCGAGAGCATCTCGGCAACCATGGCCTGATCGAGCTGCTCATTGGCCAGCACTGCACCCAACGCGGTGACCAGGCGCTGGTCGAGCACCAGGGCGCTACCCTGCTGGTGCTGGACGATCAGCTCCTGGAGCACCTGTACCGACAATTGTTGCCCGGCTTCCCAACGATTGAAGCCATCACTGTCGTGTTGCATCAGGAACATCAACTGGTCGCGATCATACGGGAAGCTGAGTTTGACCGGCGCGCTGAAGCCACGCAGCAGTGACGGCAGCGGCTTGGCCGCAACATCGACGAAGGTGAAGGTCTGCTCGGCCTCGGTCACCTGCAGCACGCGCGAGGTACCCGCCGCCGTCGCTTCGCCTTGCAGGCGCAGGGCGATGTCGTTGCCCTGGGCGTCGAGCAGGCCCAGTTCGACCGGAATCACAAACGGCTTTTTCTCGACCTTGTCCGGGGTGGCCGGGCAGCTCTGGCGGAAAGTCAGGCTGTAGGTCTGGGCCGCGCTGTCGTACGCCTCGCTTACCGCGAGGCGCGGCGTACCCGCCTGGCTGTACCAGCGCTTGAACTGGGTCAGGTCGACGCCGTTGGCATCTTCCATGGCCTTGATGAAGTCGTCGCAGGTCACGGCCTGGCCGTCATGACGCTCGAAATACAGGTCGCTGCCTTTGCGGAAACCTTCGGCGCCCAGCAGCGTGCGGACCATGCGTACCACTTCCGAACCTTTCTCGTAGACGGTCAAGGTGTAGAAGTTGGAAATCTCGATGAAGCTGTCCGGGCGTACCGCGTGAGCCATCGGACCGGCATCCTCGGCAAACTGGTGGGTACGCAGGTAGGCAACGTCTTCGATGCGCTTGACCGTGCGCGAGTTCATGTCGGCGCTGAACTCCGAGTCACGGAACACCGTGAAGCCTTCCTTGAGCGAAAGCTGGAACCAGTCGCGGCAGGTCACGCGGTTGCCCGACCAGTTGTGGAAATACTCGTGGGCAACCACAGCCTCGACCCGCTGGTGGGCAGCGTCGGTGGCGGTTTCGGCACGGGCCAGAACGCAACTGGAGTTGAAGATGTTCAGGCCCTTGTTTTCCATGGCGCCCATATTGAAGTCGTTGACCGCCACGATCATGAAGATGTCGAGGTCGTATTCGCGGCCATAGACTTCTTCGTCCCAGCGCATGGACTTTTTCAGGCTGGTCATGGCGTGCTGGCACTTGTCGATGTTTTCCGGCTCGACATAGATGCGCAGGGTCACGTCGCGACCCGACTGGCGGGTGAACTTGTCTTCGACGCACCACAGGTCACCGGCCACCAGCGCGAACAGGTAGGCCGGTTTCATGAACGGGTCTTCCCAGGTCGCCCAATGCCGGCCATCGTCCTGCGGACCGCTGCCGACCGGGTTGCCGTTGGACAGCAGTACCGGGTAGCGATGCTGTTCGGCGATCACCGTGGTGGTGAACGTGCTCATCACATCCGGGCGGTCGAGGTAGTAGGTGATCTTGCGAAAGCCCTCGGCCTCGCACTGGGTGCAGAACATGCTGCCGGACTTGTACAGACCTTCCAGTGCAGTGTTGCTCTCGGGGTGGATCTTCACGCTGGTGTCGAGGGTGAAGGTCGCAGCCTTTGGCTGCACCGTCAGGTGGCTGTCATCGAGCTGGTAGTCGCCAGCGCTCAAGGCCTGGTCATCCAGGGCCACACTCAACAGTTCCAGTTGCTGGCCATCCAGTACCAACGGCGGCAAGCCGGTACCGCGGGCGGGGTTGCGGCGCATGACCAGCTGCGCGTGGACCAGGCTGTGGTCCTCGAACAGTTCAAAGGTCAGGTGCGTCTCGTCGATCAGGTACTCGGGCGCCTGATAGTCCTTGAGGTAGATCACTTGCGGCTGTTCGGTACGCATGTGGCGGTCCTTTTACTGATGCACGGCGAGCTGGTACGCCGTGTACTTGCGGATGTTGATCACGCCGGTGTCGAAGATCAGGTACTGGCCCTTGATGCCCAGCAGCGTGCCTTCAGCCACGGGATTCTTGTCCAGGTTGAAGCTGACGATCTTGCTCGGATAGGCCTCGACCGGGTAGCGGATTTCCAGCACTTCGCCGTCGTTGAGCGGCTGGATGGCCTGCAGGCCGAAACGCCCCTGCAGGGCACTGAGACCTTCGGCGCAGCTGGCGAACAGTTGCGCGCGCACCGCCAGCAGGTCGACCGCCTCGGCATCGCCTTTGAGCAAGGCTCGCCAGTTGGTGCGGTCGGCCACCTGGCTCCGAAACAGGTCTTCGACCAGTCCCGACTGCTGGCGGGTAGCAACGCGCACGATCGGCAGGGCCTGACTGGCACCCTGGTCGAGCCAGCGGGTAGGCAGCTGGCTGGCACGGGTGATGCCGACCTTGATGCCCGAGGAGTTTGCCAGGTAGACCACATGATCGGTCATGCAGAACTGCTCGCCCCAGCCGGGTTCGCGGCAGGTGCCCTGGTCGTAGTGGCATTTTTCCGGTGCCATGATGCAGACATCGCACTGCGCCAGCTTGGTCATGCACGGGTAGCAATAACCCTGGCTGAAGCTGGTCTTGGTCTTGCGACCGCAGTGGGTGCAATGGATGGCCCCGAGGTATTCCAGGCGCAGGGTCTTGCCGATCAGGGGATTGACCGGCACTTCCTGCTCGCCCAGACGAAAAGCGTACTGCACCACAGGCGCGTCGAGACGCGCCGACATTTTACTGATGGAGCCGCGGCCAAGTTCGATCAATGGATCGCATCCGACTTGAACAGGATGTTCGGCACGGGTGCCGACTTCGATGCGCATTCCTGCGGGCCCATGTAGCCGGTGCGCTGTTCTTCGGGCAGGTTCTGGATTTCCCAGGCGATCACTGCCTGCAGCGAGAGCTCTTTCTGTTCGGTGGTGAGCTTGCGCCCGTCCGCCCATTTACCCAGTTCCACGGCCAGTTTCAGGCTTTCGTAGATTTCCGGCGTGATGTTTTCGATCATTTGCGCAAAAGTGGACATAGCGTCTCCCAAATCAAGCCGTCAGTTTACGCCGGGCCAGCGCCCCGCCCAAGAGCCCGCTCAGGCAACCGACCAACAACCCACCGACGTGGGCGGCGTTGGCAATCTGGCCAAAGCCGAGCAGGCTGACCAGCCCGGACAGGCACAAGAGCAGCCAGGCCAGCATCATCACCAGCACCCCACGCGGCATGCGGTATACCGGGTTGGGTGCCAACCACTGGTACAGCCAGACATGCCCGAGCAATCCGTAGAGCACCCCGGAAAGGCCGCCAAACAGGCTCGGCCCACCGAACAGGTACTGCGCGGCATTGGATACCAGGCTGAACAGCAGGGTCAGGCTCAGCAGCGACCAGGGTCCCTGGCGCAGCTCGATTCGCCGCCCCAGCTCCCAGTACCACAAGGCATTCATGGCTAGGTGAAGGATGCCGAAGTGCACCAGCATCGGTGTGAATAGCCGCCACCACTGGCCGTCGGCAAGGCTTGCCGGCAGCGGCGTGAAGTACAGGTACTCGCCCTGCACGCGAAAATCGAGAAAGGTCAGCCAGCTCAGGGTGGCGAAATTGTCGCCAAGCCCCGTGAGGCCGGCGACGATCAGGCACAACAGCAACACCGCGGCGGTGGCCTTGCTCGCTCGCAGTTGCTCGCCAAAGCCCGGGCGGGCCGGTGGCGCGAGCATGGCGCCGGCCGGCGGCTCGAAGTCCGCGTTGCCCTCGGGAAAGCGCTGGTACAGTTCGCGTACATCCTCGGCCAGGTTTTCCGCCACCCACAACACCTGGTCACCGCCCTCCTCGCTGACCCGGTGCGGTACCTGCAGGCGCCGCAGCAGGCCGACAAAACCGCTCAGGTCGGTGTTCAAGGGCATGCGCAATACCACCACTGCACTCATTGGCTGGCCTCCGGCCGGTCCACATCGACCCACACGAACTTGCGCGGGTCTATTCGGGTTTCATCGTCGAGTCGATACGCGACCAGCTTGCCGTACAACACCGCGCTGTAGTCCAGGCAGGCCAGGTTGGAGCGGATCGGTGCCGGCTTGCCGCTACGCCAGTAGTGCCCGACGAACAGCATCGGCTCGTCCTCGCCGTAGCGCAGCAAGGCGTTCTTCTGGCTGTGGCTCAAGGGCGTGCTGGCGACCTTTTCCGGCAATGCGTCGGGCTGGAAGACAATGTCGCCGTAGGTCTGCGGGTCTTCTTCCCAGAACTTGGTGCGGAAGAAGGCCCGTGTCAGGCCGTCGCCGCCGGTCAGGGTCAAACCATCCGGCAGGCGCATGTCGGTGCCGCGCAGCAAGCGATTGCAGACCATCGAGGCAAAGCTGTCCGACACCCCGGATGCCTGGATGAAGTGTTCATCGATGCGGCCATCGGCATACTGCTGGCGCAATGGCTCGATCAGCCGTGGGTCCCAACAGGCGTGGACCAGGCGGAACCGGCCGGCATCGATGAACAGCGGCAGTTCGTAGAACCATTCGAGAAAATCATGCCAGTCGCCCGGATGTTGCTCGAACTGGGTCAAGGTTTCGTAGATCAGGCGGCCGTGGCGCGGGGTGTGCTCGCGAACAAACTGTTTGCCACTTTCAGGCAAGGCCGGGGTGTTCCAGCCCAGGGCGTTGTACTCATGATTGCCCATGATGCAGTAGGCCTGGCCAGCATCGACCATGTCATGGACGATGTGCAGCGCCTCGCGGATCCGCGGGCCCCGGTCGATGATATCGCCGAGGAACAGCGCCTGGCGCTGGGCATGGCGCCAGACGCCGCCCTGGCGCTTGTAGCCAAGGGCATCGAGCAGGCGTTCGAGGGTGTGTGCACAGCCGTGCACATCACCAATCAGGTCGTAACTACGGGCTGGATCGAGCATCACTCGCCTCCACCACCCAGGCGGCTGCCCCAACCGAGTTTGGTCCGGCATACCTCGTAGTAATTGTGATCCAGCGGGTGAATCAGGCGCAGTTTCTGCGGTTTCTTGTTCACCGTGATGGTGTCGCCCGGGGCGCAGGTGAAGTGGTTCTGGCCGTCACAGGAAATCTGCGGGTAGATCTGCAGGTCCTTGGACACCACGATCTTCAGCTCGCTGTTGCCGTCGACCACGATCGGCCGGCCAGACAAGGTATGCGGGTACATCGGCACGATGACGATGGCGTCGAGCTTGGGGTGCATGATCGGACCGCCCGCCGACAGCGCGTAGGCGGTCGAGCCGGTCGGCGTGGCGACGATCAGGCCGTCGGCCTTCTGGCTGCAGACGAACTGGCCGTCGATGTAGATCTCGAACTCGATCATGCGCGTCGATTTGCCCGGGTGCAGCACCACATCGTTGAGCGCATCGCCCTGGCCGATGGCTTCGGCGTGACGACGAACCTCGGCCTGGAGCAGAAAGCGGTTTTCCACCAGGTAATGGCCGTCGAGCACCTCGGCGACTTTTACCTCCAGCTCGTCAGGGCGGATATCGGTGAGAAAGCCCAGGCTGCCGCGGTTGATACCCAGCACCGGGGTGTTGTGCTTGGCCAGGGCACGGGCGGCGCCGAGCAGGCTGCCGTCGCCGCCTACCACGATGACCAGGTCGCAGACCTCACCCAGCAACTTGCGCGAGGACGTCTGCAGGCCGTGGCCGGGCAGGACTTCGGCGATGGTGTCCTCGAGGATCACGTGCAGATGCCGCTGCAGCAGGAATTTTTTCAGTCGGCGAATGGTATCGAGCACCTGGGAGCTGCCGAGGCGGCCGATGATACCGATATTGCGAAATTGCTCCATGGGGCTCCTGCTAGGCGCTACGGCGGGTAAAGAGGCGAAGTTCGCCAAAGAGTTCGATTATGGGCGAAAGCCCCGGGCAGCGGCAAACGCAGGAGAAAATCGTCAAGGTGCGCGGCTGAAGGACTATGCTCGCTGGATGAACCCTTTTCCCGGCCTGATCGACCTGCCCCACCAGTTGCGCCACCCTCAGGTGCGCGACCTGGCCTGGGTCATCCTTGCCCCGCCAATGCTGCACGAGACGCCCTGGCCCCAGCGTCATCCACTGGCGGCCAGCGATTGGGTCGCCGATCCTGAACAACTGCGGCAATGGCTCCTGGATCTGGATCACGACAGCAATGCCCTGCAGCACTGGTTGGCCCAGGCCGCCACACGGCGCCTGGGGCTGTACTACGAGCGTCTATGGCAGTTTGCCCTGCAACACGCGCCGGGGGTGACGCTGCTGGCGGCCAACCTGCCGATCCGCACTGGCGGGCACACGCTGGGCGAACTGGACATCCTCCTGCACGACAGCGAAGGGGTTCACCACTTGGAGCTGGCCATCAAACTGTACCTGGGGCCGCCGGGGGGCGATGGCAAGGATCCTGCGCACTGGTTGGGGCCGGGCTGTCATGACCGTCTGGACCGAAAACTGGCGCACCTGGCTGAACATCAACTGCCGATCTCGGCGCGGGAAGAAAGTCGAGAAGTGCTGGCGGCGCTGGATATCACCCAGCTCAGCGCCCAGCTCTGGCTGGCGGGCTACCTGTTCTACCCCTGGCCCGGGCATGCCGATGCTCCCGAAGGCGCCCATCCGCAGCATTTGCATGGAAGGTGGTTGCATCGACGAGATTGGCCGGCATTCATCGCCCAGGACCCACAGGCCTTTTGGCAGCCCATCCCGCGCCATGCCTGGCTGGCATCGGCCCGCTGCAGCGAGCAGGAACGCTGGTCGCGGGAACGGTTTGAAGCGTGGCTGCAGCTACTGGATCCGTTGGCGCCTGCGCAACTGCTGGTGCGCTGGGTAGCGGGCGAAGATGGCGATTGGGAAGAGGCGGAGCGACTGTTCCTGGTAGCCGATGCGTGGCCGGACTTCCCGGCGTGATCGCACCTGCAGATTGCTGCGCAAGACAGTTACGTCTATCGGGCGACTGCTGCGCAATCGATCGCAGCCTCGTTCCTCGGCAGCGGCTACGGATAGCAAGCCGAACCGGGGTAGCCGCTGGCGATAGCCTGCGATCGACCGCATAGCGGCCGTGGTGCAAGGCCGTTGCCCCTACCCCAACCGCAGCGCCAACGCTGCCAGGGTCACCAGCAGCACCGGCACCGTCAGCACAATCCCCACCTTGAAGTAATACCCCCAGCCGATCTTCACCCCCTTGCGCTCCAGTACATGCAGCCACAGCAAGGTTGCCAGGCTACCGATGGGGGTGATCTTCGGCCCCAGGTCGCTACCGATCACATTGGCATAGATCATCGCCTCCTTGACCACCCCACTGGCCGAACTCGCATCAATCGACAACGCACCGATCAACACGGTCGGCAAGTTGTTCATCACCGACGACAACAGTGCCGCCAACAGCCCCGTGCCCATGGCCGCGCCCCACACCCCGCCGGTGGCGAAGCTGTCGAGCCACCCCGCCAGGTTGTCGGTCAGCCCGGCATTGCGCAGACCATAAACCACCAGGTACATCCCCAGGGAGAACACCACGATGTGCCAAGGCGCCTCCTTGAGCACTTTACGTGTGGAGATTTTGTGACCGCGCGCCGCCACCAACAGCAACACCAGCGCACACAGCCCCGCGATCGCGCTGATGGGAATCCCCAGCGGCTCCAGGGCAAAGCAGCCGACCAACAGGATCGCCAGCACCAGCCAGCCGGCCACAAAGGTCGCCGGGTCGTGTACCACACTGCGCGGCCGGTCCAGTTGCAAGGGGTCGTAGTCAGCCGGGATGTCGCGGCGGAAGTACCACAGCAGCACTGCCAGGGTGGCCGCCACACTGACCAGGTTCACCGGCAGCATCACGGCGGCATAGCGGTTGAAACCGATACCAAAGTAGTCGGCCGAGACGATATTGACCAGGTTCGACACCACCAGCGGCAGGCTCGCCGTATCGGCGATAAAACCTGCCGCCATGACGAACGCCAGGGTTGCCGCCGGGCTGAAGCGCAGGGCCAGCAGCATCGCCACCACAATGGGCGTGAGGATCAGCGCCGCACCGTCATTGGCGAACAGCGCCGATACCACCGCCCCCAGCAGGACGATATAGCAGAACAGGCGCCGCCCGCTGCCCCGGCCCCAACGCGCCACATGCAGCGCGGCCCAGGCGAAGAAGCCTGCAGCATCGAGCAACAGGCTGATGATGATCAGGGCGATGAAGGTGCCGGTCGCATTCCAGATGATCTGCCACACCACCGGGATGTCGCTCCACTGCACCACCCCACACAGCAGTGCCAGCAGCGCACCGCCGGTGGCACTCCAGCCTACGCCCAGCCCTTTGGGTTGCCAGATCACCAGGGTAATGGTCAGAAGGAAGATCAACGACGCCATCAACATGAACACAGCCTTGCTTTCGAGGAAAAGACGCGGCGAATTCTAGCGACAGATCAATACCGAAGTGGCCATATTTTGTTGCAATAGCCCGGTAAACGGCACGCAAGCGTTTACAGTTATGTCCATGCGCCACCAAGAGCGCGAGCCCAGACCTGAGAATGAGGAATGACCATGACCCTGAATCCCCCCCAGGCTCGCTACGGCAGCCTGTCAATTGCCTTGCACTGGCTGATGCTGGTGCTGCTGGTGGCGGTCTACGCCCTGATCGAGTTGCGCGGCCTGTTTCCCAAGGACAGTGCCGGGCGCAACCTGATGAAGGAGCTGCACTTCATGCTGGGGCTGACCGTATTCGTGCTGGTCTGGCTACGCCTGGCCCTGCGCTTGAGCCGCCCTACTCCACCCATCGTTCCCGCTCCACCCGCCTGGCAGACCGGCCTGGCCCACCTGATGCACCTGGCCCTGTACCTGATGATGATCGGCCTGCCGATTGCCGGCTGGTTGATTCTCAGTGCGGCGGACAAGCCGATTCCGTTCTACGGCCTGGAGCTTCCCGCCTTGATCACACCGGACCCGGACCTTGCCAAGTTCATCAAGGGCTGGCACGAGCGCATCGGCACCTGGGGCTATTGGCTGATCGGCCTGCACGCCGTGGCCGGGCTCTTCCATCACTATGTGCAACGTGACAACACCCTGGTGCGCATGCTTCCGGGCCACCACTAGGCAAAGCCGCGGCGGCCCTGCAGGCCGCCGCTGTGCAGGAAGATCAGGCGAGTACCCGGGGCAAAGACGCCCGCCTCGACCTGCTCGCACAACGCCAGCAATGCCTTGCCGGTGTACAGCGGCTCCAGCGGCAGGCCAGCTTCGGCCTCGCAGGCTTCGATAAACGCCTGCAACTGCGCATCGACCTTGGCAAAACCACCGCGACTGGCATCGTGCAACACATATCCCTGCCGCCCTGACAGCGCCTCGACCGCCACCTTCACACCATGATCCTTCGGCACCGCCAGCGCGCCGAACACCGGGTGTACGCCGGCTTCAGCCTGCACCAGCCCCGCCAAGGTAGTACCCGTACCCGCTGCCAGCCACCAGCCGTCGTAGTCGGCCCAGCCCAAGGCTGGCAACTGTGCCCGGGCCTGTTTGACGATCAAGGCGCAGCCCTTGGCGCCCAACGGGCCTCCACCGCCTTCAGGTACACAGTGCCAACTCGGATACAGAGCCTGCCAGGGATGCCAGAAATCCGCTTGATGCCGAGCCCGGTAGCCGGCGTAGCCCAGCCAGTGCAACTGCATGCCGAACGCCTGCAAGTCGCGCACCGTGGGCGTGTCCTGGGCATGCCCGCGCAGCAGTCCTGCCGTGGCAAAGCCGAAGCGTTTGCCGGCAGCAGCCAGGGCATGCAGGTGATTGGAATAGGCGCCGCCCAAGCTGATGACGCCCGGCGAGCCTGCGGCCTGGGCCAGGCGCAGGTGTTCAAGCAGCTTGAACCATTTGTTGCCACTGATCAGCGGGTCGATCAAGTCCAGGCGCAGCACCGCCAGCTCGATGCCGAACGGGCGCAACCAGCTGAGTTCGAGGCGTTGCAAGGGGGCTTGGGGGAGGGAATCAAAACCGGTCATGAACAGTTCACTGGCGCAGGGACGCGCCAGTTTACCAGTGCGGCGGGGTGGGCTCCCCGCCGCACGCAACGCTTAGAGCTCTGCCGCCAGGCGCGAGCCCTGGTTGATCGCCCGCTTGGCATCCAGCTCGGCTGCCACATCGGCGCCACCGATCAGGTGAACCGACTGCCCGGCCGCCTGCAGCCCCTCGTGCAGTTCGCGCAGCGGATCCTGCCCTGCACAGATCACGATGTTATCCACAGGCAGCACCTGCGGCTCGCCCTCGCCGATGCGGATGTGCAGGCCGGCGTCGTCAATGCTCAGGTACTCGACGCTGTTGAGCATCTGCACCCGCTTGTTCTTCAGGCCCGTGCGGTGAATCCAGCCGGTGGTCTTGCCCAGCCCGTCGCCGACCTTGGATTTCTTGCGCTGCAGCAGGAACACCTGGCGCGCCGGGGCATGGGGCTCGGCCTTGATCCCGGCAACCCCGCCACGGGCCTCGAGTGCCGTGTCGATACCCCACTCCTTCCAGAACGCCTCACGGTCCTGGCTGGTGGCCACGCCCTGATGCACCAGGTACTCGGAGACGTCAAAACCGATACCGCCTGCACCGATCACCGCCACCTTCTGCCCCACCGGCTTGCGCTCGAGCAGCACGTCCAGGTAGCTCAGTACCTTGCTGTGCTCAATGCCAGGAATCGCGGGCAGGCGCGGTGCGATACCGGTAGCCAGGATGATCTCGTCGTAACCCCCAGCTGCCAATTGCTCGACATCGACACGGGTGTTGAGGCACAGCTCGACCCCGGTGGTCTGCAGCTTGCGTTTGAAGTAGCGCAGGGTCTCAAAGAACTCTTCCTTGCCCGGCACGCGCTTGGCCACGTTGAACTGGCCACCGATTTCGCTGGCCGAGTCGAACAGCGTCACCTGGTGACCGCGCTCTGCCGCCACCGTGGCAGCCGACAGCCCCGCCGGGCCGGCACCGACCACGGCAATGCGCTTGAGCTGAGTGACTGGCAGGTAGTTGAGCTCGGTTTCGTGGCAGGCACGCGGGTTGACCAGGCAACTGGTCAACTTGCCGCCAAAGGTGTGGTCCAGGCAGGCCTGGTTGCAGCCGATACAGGTGTTGATCTCATCGCCCCGGTCGGCGGCGGCCTTGTTGACGAACTCGGGATCGGCGAGGAACGGGCGAGCCATCGACACCATGTCGGCATCGCCCTCGGCCAGGATCTGCTCGGCCACTTCCGGGGTGTTGATCCGGTTGGTGGTGATCAGCGGGATCTGCACCGCGCCACGCAGCTTGGCCGTGACCTTGCTGAATGCCGCGCGTGGCACTTTGGTGGCGATGGTTGGAATTCGCGCTTCGTGCCAGCCAATACCGGTATTGATCAGGGTTGCACCGGCCTTTTCAATGGCCTGGGCCAGTTGCACGACTTCTTCCCAGTTACTGCCACCTTCGATCAGGTCCAGCATCGACAAGCGGAAGATGATGATGAAGTTCGGGCCAACCGCCTCACGCACACGGCTGACGATTTCCACCGCCAGGCGCATGCGATTCTCGTAGCTGCCGCCCCAACGGTCGGTACGGTGGTTGGTGTGGGCAGCGAGGAACTGGTTGATGAAGTAGCCTTCCGACCCCATGATCTCGACGCCGTCGTACTCGGCGCTTTGCGCCAGCAGCGAGCAGGTGACGAAATCCTGGATCTGCTTCTCGATGCCCTCTTCGTCCAGCTCGCGCGGCTTGAATGGGTTGATCGGTGCCTGGATGGCACTCGGCGCCACCGATTTGGGGCTGTAGGCATAGCGGCCAGCGTGAAGGATTTGCATGCAGATCTTGCCACCGGCCTCGTGCACGGCCTTGGTGACGATGCGGTGTTTGTCGGCTTCTTCCGGGGTACTGAGCTTGGCGGCACCGGAATACACCCCACCCTCCACGTTCGGCCCGATGCCGCCAGTAACCATCAGACCGACGCCGCCACGGGCACGCTCGGCAAAATACGCGGCCATACGCTCGAAACCGCCCGGCTTCTCTTCAAGACCGGTGTGCATCGAGCCCATCAGGCTGCGGTTGCGCAAAGTGGTAAAGCCCAGGTCCAGCGGGGCAAGCAGGTGCGGGTAACGAGCGGCGGCCATAGTGAACTCCACAACAGGCGTAATCACGGAATGCGGGCGCCTCACCGGTGTGGCGGGGCCCGTCAGTTATCTGTGACCGACATTAAAGAGCCTGCGTGCGGGGTTCAATGATCGAAAGTGACAGGTTAATGACCCTGTAGTACAGGAAGCCTGCCCTCCTGCCTGAATGACAGGAGGACGCGCTGCCCCTCAGTCAAGCGTCGGCGCTTACCATTGGTGGGTGTAGCTGGCCGTCAGGACGGTGCCGGGTGCCGGCAGGTGGCTGGTGTTGTTGCTGCTGCGCATCAGCTGGCTGTACAGCGGGTAGTAGTCGCGATTGAACAGGTTCTGCAGGCCTACGCTGACCTGGTCGTCCTTGCTCAACTGGTACTGGCTGATCAGGTCCACGGTGGTATAGCCATCGACCTTGCGCCGGCCGAAACTGGCAACGCCATCCAGGCGGTAGTCATCACCGTCAAAGTAGGTGGCCTGCAGGCGGTTGCTCCAGACGTCGCTCGGTTTGAACTGTACGTAGGCGGTCAGCTTGAGTGGCGGGATGCGATACCCGGTCATGTCTTGCCAGTCTCCCCCATCCGGCTGCTCACGGCCCTTCATCCAGGTGAAGGTACCACCGGCTCCCCAACGCTCGTCGCTGTTCAGCCAGTCGGCGCTGCCTTCCACACCGTAGATCCGCTCCTTGGTGCGCGTCAGGATCAGGCCGTTGTTGAAGCTCTGCACATCGCCAAGCTTGGAGGTGGTGTAGAACACTGCCAGCGTCGCCAGGGTCTGCTCACCCAGGGCGCCCCGCCAGCCCAACTCGTAGTTGTTGGTCTTCACTGGCTCCAGGTTCGATGAGTCGATATCAAAGCCGCGACGGGCATTACGCAGTTGCACGCCAATGTCGGGTAACTGGAAACCCTGGCTGAACGCCGCATAGACTTCCTGGCCCGCCACCGGGGAGTAAGTCACGCTGAGGTTGGACAGTACGGAATCGTACTGGACGTCACCGCCCTGGACCGTAGCCGGCTGGACAGCGGTGGATTCCGATAGCGGGATGAAGTCGTCGTATTCGGCGGTGGCGTACTCATAACGAACACCGCCCTCCATCGACCATTGATCGTTGAACTTGTGCTGCAGTTGCGCAAAACCGCCGACACTGCGTGTGGTCAGGTCGGGCATGTACGTCAGCTTGCCGATCTTGTCGAACACCCTGCCGCCGCTGGCGTCATATGCCTGCGGGTCGAAGATGTCGATGGGCATGTCGCTGCGCTCCTGGTTGAAGTCAGCGCCCCACAACAGTTCTGTATTGCCCTGGTTGCCGAGCGGGGTGCGCAGGGTTACACGACTGCCGAACACTTCGCTGTTCTGCATCACCTGATCGACATTGCGTCCACGCGTGGCCACCGCCCGTGCATCGAAGGGTGTAAAGCGGGTGAAGTAGTCGCGGTAGTAGAGCTGCGCATTGAGCGAGCCGCCGAGGATATCGGTGTGTGCGTACTCAAGATTCAGCAGGGTGTTCTTGATCTGGTTCTGCTCATCCAGCGACAAGCCGGACAGCGGCCGCGCCGGGACCGAACCCGGCGGCAGGCTGGCCACGGACGGATCGGAGGTGTAGTCGGTGTCTTGCTCGGCGTTGTAATGGCTGGCCGACAGCTGGATGCGCTGGACCTCATCGATGCGCAAACCCAGTTTGCCGCCGATGTTGTAGGTGTTCGAATCAAACAGATCACCCTGGCTGGACTCCGGCGCGATGCGGTGCCCGTTGGCATCATAGGAAGCGCCAATGTGTCGGGCGCCGAAGTCCATGGCGTAATCGACCTGGCCCTGGGAGCCGGACAGGTGATGCTGCAACTGGCCGCCAAGGCCATCGCTGTCCAGTTGGCTCAGGGGCGACACCGCGGTCAGGCTGGTCTGCGCACGCGGCTCACCACCGGCCGGGCGGGTGGTGATGGAGATGATGCCACCCGTTGCACCGGCCCCATAGATAGCACTGCTGCCGCGGATCACTTCGATGCGCTCGATCAGTGCCGGGTCGATGTTCGCCAGGTTGCGTGAGGAGTCACGGTTGGTGTTGAGCGGCACCCCATCCACCAGCACCAGCATCGTACGTCCGCGCAGTGTCTGGCCGTAGTCGGTGATAGTACGGCTGGAGTCGGCCATGCCGGGAATGCTTTTGGCCAACAAGGTGGCCAGGCCATCGGAGCCTTGGCGCAGTTGCTCAATTTGCTCGCGCTCGATGACATTGACCTGCCGGGCTTGCGGCACCAGGTCGCTGTTGAGTCGTGAAGAACTGATTTCCAGGCTGGCCAGCTCTACTGCACCGGTTCCGCTGGCAGCCGCCTCGGTGACTGGCGTGGACGCGCTCGGCACCACCAGGTAGGTGTGTTCGTCTTGCTCCTGGGCCGTCAGCCCGCTCTTGCCCAGCAGCCGTTCAAGTGCTTCCTGCAAGGTATAGCGGCCGTGCAATGCCGGTGCGGTCTTGCCGGCAGTGACTTCACTGGCGAACAGGATCTGTGCCGAGGATTGGCGGGCTACGGCATTGAGGGATTTCTCCAGCGAATTGGCTGGAACATCGAAATCGACCGGTGCAGATTGCGCCAATGACCATTGGCTGAGCAACAGACTGCTAGCCAGCAAGGACAAGCGCACAGGCGCACGCAGGAAGGGCTGACTCACGTTTTTATTCTCCACGGATTAAGGTTGCATGGAGATAGCCGCCAGCAGTGCCGCGTAACCCTACCTCGGTGGACAATTATTTTTTCGGGTCGCGCGATTTGATCAGCACCGCACCATCGGCTGCGCTGGCAACACTCACCGGCAAGATGCCGGGCAACAGCGCCAGCAGACGGTCAACGTGATCGCTGTCGAACACACCGGACACCGGCAACCGGGCGAGGCTCGCGTCCATGAGCGTGATCGGCTGGCGGTGGTAGCGCTGGAGCGTGCCGATGACCTCGGCCAGCGGGGTGCTTTCAAACACCAGCCGGCTGTCTTTCCAGGCACTGACATCGTCGGCGCTGACCTGCGTCACCTGGCCTGGGACACCTTTGCGCATGCGCAATTGCTGGCCTGGCCCGAGCAGCGCAACGGCGTCGGTAGCAGCTCCCCGAACAGCCACCTTGCCTTCGGCCACGGTGACCTGCACCTCCTGTTCGAGCCGATTGACGTTGAAGTGCGTCCCCACTACACGCACTGCGGCCGACCCGGCGTCGACCAGGAACGGGCGGTACACCATCGGCGCGACGTCAAACAGCGCCTGGCCCCTTTTCAAGGTGACCTGGCGCGTGCGCAGGTGCCAACTGACCGTCATCTCACTGTCGCTGTCGAGCAGGATCGTACTGCCATCGGCCAGTTGCAGCGCCTGGCGCTGACCAACCTGGCTGGCGACATGCTGGGATTGGTAGGCGGGGTCGACCCAGGCCGCGCCGGCAGCCATCGCCAACAACAGCAAACCGAGGGTCTTTGCAGTGCTGCGCTTGTTCTTGGCCGGGGTGGGCACGGGCAGTGGAAAGCGCTGCTTGAGCGCTTCACGAAAGCGGGCGATAGCCTCGTCTTCCTGGCTGAAGTCCTTGGCATCGCGCGGCGGCCGGCTCATGACAACACCTCGGCACCCAAATACTCTCGGCAAGCGTTCATGCCCAGGCGAAGGTGCTTCTCTACAGTTTTCAGGGAAATGCCCATGCGTTCGGCAACTTCGGCCTGGGGCAACTCGTGCACCTTGTGCATGACGAATACCATCTGGCAGCGCGGCGGCAGTTTGGCAATCGCTTCAGTCAGTAGCTCCAGGGCCCTGGCCCCCTCAAGATGGCGTTGCTGGCTCGGCGCAGCGCTGGCGACCTCCGGCAATGCTGGCACCGCCACCATCCAGGTCTCGCGCCGGCGATCGCTGCGATAGCGAGTGACGGCCGTGTCGTGGGCGATTTTACGCAGCAACGCCAAAGGCGCGCGCACATCGTCCTTTTCATCCTTTTCGAGCAACTGGATACACAGGTCATGGACCACATCACGTGCGAATACCCGCTCGCCAAAACGCCGGCGAACGTGATCCACCAGTTCTTCATAATGACGAACCAGCGTAGCGAGCAGTGATGGCTTGGGAGGGTCGACCTGCACGATGACCTGCGCGAAAGAAAGGACAAGAGCCTGGCGTGGAGAAATTTGTCGGGGAGTATAAATGCGAATACATTTCATTTAAAGCATCCCTACACTCAATGGCTTGCGGGACAAACACAGGTTCCCCGGTAAAACCCGCCGTTATGCCCTTGATCTGCGGTATTGCTCTGTGGAATTTTCAGTGCAAACTATCGCCATGCGAAAAATTCTGTTGAGCGCACTGGCGCTGGTTGTCATTGCTGCGATGAGCGGCTACGGGTTCTGGACCGAGCAGCGGCCGGTGGGGCACTACTTGTCTGACCTGCGTATCGAACTGGCCCTGAGCGAAGGCACTCCCACAGGCAATGGCAACCTGCTGGGGGTCGAGCCGCAGCTTTACCCGGGTGACTACCAGAACCTGCATCGCCTGCATCGCAAGTTGGCTGCCTATCTGGAACAGGCGCGCAGCCAGGGCCTGATCAATGACCGCACTATTGTCATCCTGCCCGAACACATCGGCACGTGGCTGTGGGCAAGGGGCGAGAAGAACGAGCTTTACCAGGTGACGGAGCGACGCGAGGCCTGGCAGTGGCTGGAGCTCAGCAATCCGATCCGTTATGGCCTGGCCATGCTCGGCGCCGAAGGCGATGACTGGCGCGCCGATGCCCACTTGCGCATGAAGGCGCAACAGATGGCCAACGACTACCAGCAACTGTTCGGCGGCCTGGCCAAGGAATTTGGCGTCACACTGGTCGCAGGCTCCATCGTGCTGCCCTCCCCCTATGTGGAACGCGGCACCCTCCAGGTCGGCACCGGGGCGCTGTACAACAGCACCCTGGTGTTCGCAGGCGACGGCTCGGTACTCGGCCAGCCGCAACTTCAACAGCACCCCGACGGTGACGTACGGCGCTACATCGACAGCGGCACCGACCAGCCCCCGCAAGTACTGCAGACGCCGGCAGGTCGCCTGGGCGTGCTGATCGGCAGCGACAGCTGGTACCCGAGCAACCAGCAACAGTTGGCCAACCAGTCGGCGCAGTTCATTGCCAACCCGGCGTTCCTCGGCGGCAAGGACAGCTGGAGCGGCCCTTGGCGCGGCAACCGTCACCAGCCCCTGGCGGCCACACTGCCCTTCAAGCCGGGTGAGGTCAGCGAAGCCCGGGCCTGGCAGCAACTGACCTTGAACGCCAATCCCGGCGGCATGAGCAGCATGAGCGTGTTCCTGCGCGGACGCTTCTGGGATGTCGTCGCCGACGGCCAGGGCTTTGCCAACCGCGACGGGCTGAACCTCAACGGCAGCAGCGCCCACGGCGCCCGTCTGCTCAACCTCTGGCTGTAGCCCGGCCATGCCCCGCCCACGGATGCGCCTGGGTGACCTCTCAGTGGGTTTTGTCCAGAGCCTGGAGGATGTCCTGCAGCAACACGGCATCGAGCCCACAGCGCTTCTGAAGCGCTATGGGCTCGATACTGCGCGCCTGGCTGAAGCGGGGGCACGCTTGTCCATCCCGCGCTACATGCACTTGGGCCATGCCGCCATCGAGCTTACTGGCGACCCGGCACTGGGCTTACAGATGGGCCGCCTCAGCCGCTTGAGCCAGGCGGGCCTGGCCGGCGTCACGGCGGCCCAGGCACCCACCGTAGGGGATGCGGCGCGTACGCTGCTGCGTTTCGAACCGCTGTACGCCTCCAACTACCGTGGCCGCTCAAGCTTTCACGAAGACGGCAGCGGTGCCTGGCTGCGCTTCTACTCCATCAGCCCCTACAACGCCTATAACCGTTTTGTCGTCGATTCGCTGCTGTCTGGATGGTTGGCCCAGCTGTCGAACCTGGTCGGTACGCCCCTGCTGGCTGACCGGGTGGAAATCGAATTCGAGCCGCCCGCCTATGCATCGCACTACCAGGTGCTGTGCAGCACCCCGGTGCAATTTGGCGCCCAGACCAACCAACTGCACCTGAGTCGAACGAGCCTCGAGCTGCGCAACCCGGCCCATTGCCCCAGTACCTGGCAGCACCTGCTGAACTTGTGTGAGGCGGAGCTGGAGCAACGCACGCGGATTCGCAGCCTGGGCGAGCGCATTGCCCACCTGCTGGGGCCGCTGCTCAATGGCGGACGGGAACCGGATCTGGAAGAAGTGGCGCGTCATCTGCATTTGCCCACCTGGACGCTGCGACGCAAGCTGGCCGAGGAAGGCACGCAGTTTCGCGCCATCCTCAACGATACGAGACGCGACCTCGCCATGACCTACATCCGTGACACGGAGCTGGCCTTTGGCGAGATCGCCTATTTGCTTGGGTTTGCTTCGGCCGAAGCCTTCCAGCGCGCGTTCAAGCGCTGGAACAACATCACCCCGGGAGAGTTTCGTCGCAGCCAGCGGCGTACCGGCTGAGACTACAGCTCAGTGGCGTCTTCGGCAGGCTCGGGCGGATCAAGCTCCAGGGCGCGCAATTCGAGTAGTTCTTCCTGATAGTCGTCCATCGTTTGCTCCGTTGTTTCTCATTCAAGTCATTGATTCGTTATCGAGCCTAAAGTGCCGCGATGAAAGAAAAATGACAATGACACTCATCAAAACAACGTAGCAGCAGACGAGAAATTTATCCGCCTTTACAAGGGTGCCTGCTCAGGATTGTTGGCAGGCACAACCGGAGCAACGGTCGGTACCGGCTCAGCCGCCGCCGGGGCTGGCTGCTCGGCGCTGATCGGCGCGGCCTCTGCCGGTGGTGCAACGGGCATCGAACCCTTGCTGTCGTCGACTACAGGGGCCGGTGCAGCCTCGGCAGCTGCCGGCGGCTGGACCGGTGCCGTTTCGCCGGGCTGTGACGCGTCAGCAGCTTCCGGGGCCGGAACCGGGGCTGGCACTGCCGCATCGGACGGCGTCAAGGCAGCAGGCGCAGGCTCCGGGATTCCCAACTCAGGCGCAGGCTTTTCGACGGCCTTCTTCGGTGCCGCCTTTTTTTTCTGCTCCTTGGGCAGGAAGCTCTCGACCAGGGCGAAGTAACGCTCGTAGAACTTGGCCGAGGTCACCGTTTCGCTGGCGACCTTGACCATGGAGTCGTCGGAGGAGCCGATGGGCATCGACACCGAACCCAGCACCCCAACCCCGAGGCTGGCGGAGGTGTTGGATTTTTTCAGGGCATAACGGTCCTGCAGGGCATTGGCGAACATGGTCGAACGCTTCGCATCGCCGCTGTCAGGGGCGCAAACCACGTTGAAGCTGATCTGCAGGTGCGAATCGCCTGTCTGCTGGAAACTCTTGTTGCCATTCACCTGACCGGCACCGCTGCTGGTGATGATATAGCCCTGGCTGAGCAAGGCACGGCGGGCCGCTTCACACGAGCCCGCTTCGCTGACCGGGAAGTTGCGCGAAAAGGTACCCGAGTCGTCGAAATTCTCGTGTTCGTAGATGGCAGCTTTCTTCGAAGAACAGCCGGAAACACCCGCCAGCACCAGGGCCAGCCCGAGCGCACTGAAGACGGTTGACTTTGACATTGCAAATCCTGAGTAAAACGGTCGGCGCCTATTGTGCAACACATCGGCGGATCACTGAAACCACAGCCGGTCAATCACCGCGGAAAATTCATCGACACCTGGGCCTGGTCCCGTCGGGGGACGGGGCGAAACCGTTGGTCGGCAGCTTTGGGCTGAGCCGTTCAAGGCGTAGGAAGGTGTAGGCGCGGGCACAAAAAAAGCGACCCGAAGGTCGCTTTTTTTGTTGCTGTATGGCGCAGCGGACGGGACTCGAACCCGCGACCCCCGGCGTGACAGGCCGGTATTCTAACCGACTGAACTACCGCTGCGTGTCGTGCAAGCCTGGGCTGCGAAACCTCCGCTAGTCTCAGGCACAAAAAAAGCGAACCGTAGGTCGCTCTCTTTGCTGCTTCGAGGAGTTCAAGGGCCTCGAAGCGAATATGGCGCAGCGGACGGGACTCGAACCCGCGACCCCCGGCGTGACAGGCCGGTATTCTAACCGACTGAACTACCGCTGCGTATCATACAGACTTTCGCCTGCTTGAAACTGGGATCTGGCCTGAAGGCTTCGGTGCCTTCCGACCTCAAACCGGTCATTCAACCAATCTGGAGAAAAGTGGCGCAGCGGACGGGACTCGAACCCGCGACCCCCGGCGTGACAGGCCGGTATTCTAACCGACTGAACTACCGCTGCGCATATGGACTTGCGTCCGGTTCCTCTCTGGTAACACCTTCTTGCGAAAGTGTTGGGTCAGGAACATCTCAGGAAGTGGTGGGTGATGACGGGATCGAACCGCCGACCCTCTGCTTGTAAGGCAGATGCTCTCCCGGCTGAGCTAATCACCCGTGTGCTTCGCTGAGGTGGCGAAATTTACGCAGGTATCGATGCTAAGTCAATACCCCTGTTGAAGTTTTTTCAAAAAAGATGAAACCCGCAGTGTTACTTGTAGATCATCTTCTTGGTCATGCCGCCGTCGACCACGAACTCCTGGCCCGTGACGAAGCCGGCATTGCGTGACAACAGCCAGGCAACCATGGCTGCTACGTCTTCCACTGTCCCCACCCTGCCCGCTGGATGCTGGGCATGATCGGTTTCGGTCAATGGCTCGGCGCGGCGCTGGGACGGATCACGTGCATCGATCCAGCCAGGGCTCACAGCGTTCACGCGGATCTCCGGCCCCAGGCTCACCGCCAGGGCGTGCGTGAGGGCCAGTAGGCCGCCCTTGCTCGCCGCGTAGGCTTCTGTGTCGGGTTCGGACTGGGCCGCGCGGGTCGAGGCCAGGTTGACGATGGCCCCGCCATGGGCACGCAGATACGGCGCACAGTGCTTGGCCAGCAACATCGGCCCACCCAGGTTGACCGCCAGCACCCGGTTCCAGTGCGCAAGGCTGAGCGTCTCCAGGGTGGTGTTGTGCGGATCGGCGATGGCGGCATTGCACACCAGTGCATCGAGGCGACCGAATTGCCCAAGCACCTCGGCCACACCCGTCTTGACCTGACCTTCGTCGGCGACATCCATGCCGATGAACCAGGCGTTGTCACCGAGTACCTTGGCAGCCTTGGCACCACGCGCGCGATCAAGATCGGTGAGTACCACCTGCCACCCCTCGGCAATCAGCCAGGCAGCAATGCCCAGGCCGATGCCTCGCGCCGCACCGGTCACCAGGGCGACGCGGCCGTTATGGCTGCCGTCGCCCGTTGACCAGTCGATCACAGCGCCGCCAGACCACGGGCCAGGTCGGCCTTCAGGTCAACGACATCTTCCAGGCCCACGGCGACGCGGATCAGGCTGTCGCGAATACCGGCAGCTTCACGCTCCTGCGGCGAAAGACGACCGTGGGAGGTAGTGCCCGGGTGGGTGATGGTGGTTTTGCTGTCGCCCAGGTTGGCCGTGATCGAAATCAGCCGGGTGGCGTCGATGAAGCGCCAGGCGCCCTCTTTGCCACCCTTGACCTCGAAGCTCACCACCGCACCGAAACCGCTCATCTGGCGCTTGGCAAGGTCATGCTGCGGATGGCTTGCGAGACCGGCGTAATGAACCTTCTCGATGCCTTCCTGCTGCTCCAGCCACTCGGCCAGGGCCTGTGCGTTGGCACAGTGGGCGCGCATGCGCAGGTTCAGGGTCTCGAGACCCTTGAGAAAGATCCAGGCATTGAAGGGGCTCAGGGACGGCCCCGCAGTGCGCAGGAAGCCCACCACTTCTTTCATCTGCTCGCTGCGCCCGGCAACCACACCGCCCATGCAACGGCCCTGGCCGTCGATGAACTTGGTGGCCGAATGCACGACGATGTCGGCCCCCAGCTTCAGCGGTTGCTGCAGGGCTGGGGTGCTGAAGCAGTTGTCGACTACCAGCTGGGCGCCCTTGGCATGGGCGATTTCGGCAAGTGCCGAGATATCCACAAGCTCGGCCAGCGGGTTGGACGGCGACTCGACGAACAACAGCTTGGTGTTGGTCTTGATGGCCCGCTCCCAACCGGCGAGATCCACCAGTGGAACGTAGTCGACCTCGACACCGAAGCGCTTGAAGTACTTCTCGAACAGGCTGATGGTCGAGCCGAACACGCTCTGCGAGACCAGCACATGATCGCCAGCGCTGCACAGGGCCATTACGGTGGACAGAATCGCCGACATGCCAGTGGACGTAGCCACGGCCTGCTCGGCGCCTTCCAGGGCGGCGATGCGCTCTTCGAACGCACGTACTGTAGGGTTGGTGTAGCGTGAATAGACGTTGCCTGGAACCTCGCCGGCGAACCGTGCAGCGGCATCGGCCGCTGTACGGAACACGTAGCTGGAGGTGAAGAACAGCGGATCGCTGTGCTCGCCCTCCGGCGTGCGATGTTGGCCGGCGCGTACCGCCAGCGTGTCAAAAGCGACCCCTTCGAGGTCGCTGTCCAGGCGCCCGGCATCCCATTCCTGTGTCATGCCGCTGCTCCTAAATCAGTTGTTGTACAGGTCGATAATGGCACTGACCGCCTGGTTCTTGACCTTGGAGGCGTCGTTGCGCGCCTGTTCGATCTTGTCCAGGTAGGCCTCGTCGATGTCGCCGGTAACATACTTACCGTCGAACACGGCGCAGTCGAAATGCTCGATCTTGATCTTGCCACCGCCAACAGCCTCGATCAGGTCCGGCAGGTCCTGGTAGACCAGCCAGTCGGCGCCGATCAGTTCGGCGACATCCTCGGTGCTGCGGTTGTGGGCGATCAGTTCATGAGCGCTCGGCATGTCGATGCCGTAGACGTTGGGGTAGCGCACAGCCGGGGCTGCAGAGCAGAAGTAGACGTTCTTGGCACCCGCTTCGCGGGCCATCTGGATGATTTGCTTGCAGGTGGTGCCACGGACAATGGAGTCATCCACCAGCATCACGTTCTTGCCGCGGAATTCCAGCTCGATGGCATTGAGCTTCTGGCGGACCGACTTCTTGCGCGCCGCCTGGCCGGGCATGATGAAGGTACGGCCGATGTAGCGGTTCTTGACGAAGCCTTCGCGGAACTTGACGCCCAGGTGGTTGGCCAATTCCAGCGCAGCAGTACGGCTGGTGTCGGGAATCGGGATCACCACGTCGATGTCATGGTCCGGACGCTCGCGCTGGATTTTCTCGGCCAGCTTCTCGCCCATGCGCAGGCGCGCCTTGTACACCGAGACACCGTCGATGATCGAGTCAGGACGAGCCAGGTAGACGTGTTCGAAGATGCACGGGGCCAGTTGTGGGTTCACGGCGCACTGGCGCGTGTGCAACTTACCTTCCTCAGTGATGTACACCGCTTCGCCCGGCGCCAGGTCACGGATCAGGGTGAAGCCGAGCACGTCCAGGGAAACGCTTTCGGAAGCGATCATGTACTCCACGCCTTCGTCGGTGTGACGCTGGCCGAAGACGATCGGGCGAATGCCGTGGGGGTCGCGGAAACCGACAATGCCGTAGCCGGTGATCATCGCCACCACGGCGTAACCACCGACACAACGGTTGTGGACGTCAGTCACCGCGGCAAACACGTCTTCTTCGGTTGGCTGCAGCTTGCCACGCACCGCCAGTTCATGGGCGAAGACGTTGAGCAGGACTTCGGAGTCGGAGCTGGTGTTGACGTGGCGCAGGTCGGACTCGTAGATCTCCTTGGCCAACTGTTCGACGTTGGTCAGGTTGCCGTTGTGCGCCAGGGTGATGCCGTAGGGCGAGTTGACATAAAACGGCTGGGCCTCGGCCGAAGTCGAGCTGCCCGCTGTTGGGTAACGCACGTGGCCGATGCCCATGTGGCCCACCAGGCGCTGCATATGGCGCTGCTGGAACACATCACGGACCAGGCCATTGTCCTTGCGCAGGAATAACCGGCCATCATGGCTGGTCACAATACCGGCAGCGTCCTGGCCGCGGTGCTGGAGGACGGTTAGCGCGTCATACAGCGCCTGATTGACGTTCGACTTACCGACGATACCGACGATGCCACACATGCGACGCAACCCCTACTTAATGAAACTGGACTGAGCAGCTTTCAAGGCGTTTTGGGCCCCAGAAGCTGATCCTTGAACGGGAGATCAGCCGGTGCGCTGATCCCGCTGGCTAGCCACTGACTGGTGAACCCCAGAATGAGGTTTTTTGACCAGTCAGCCACCAATAGAAATTGTGGCACCAGGCGAGACTCCTGCCACCACTGATCCTGCTGTACCGGCCCCAGGCTCAACAGCCCGACAGCCACTACCACCAGCAAGGCCCCACGGGCGGCACCGAAGGCCATGCCCAGGAAGCGGTCGGTCCCGGAAAGCCCGGTGACGCGAATCAGCTCGCCGATCAGAAAGTTGATCATTGCCCCCACCAGCAAGGTGGCGACGAAAAGAATGGTGCATCCAGCGATGACCCGTGCCGAAGGCGTCTGGATATAGGCTTCCAGGTACTGCGACAGCGAACCACCGAACATCCAGGCAACAGCACCGGCGATGATCCAGGTAAGCAACGACAAGGCCTCTTTGACAAAGCCGCGCTTGAGACTGATCAGCGAAGAAATGGCGATGATCGCGAAAATCGCCCAGTCGACCCAGGTAAATGCCACAGTGTTGCCTGCAAACGGATAAGGCGGCGCATTTTACCAGAGCGGCGGGCTGTCGGTAAGCAGTGATTTGCCGCCCTGCGCTGGCCGGGCGACGAGCAATCAGCTGCGCTCGGGCTGGAAGCGCACCACGATACCGTTGAGCTTTTGCTGGCGGCTGATCACCTCGCGCAGGCGCTCGGCTTCGGATCGCTCGATCAACGGCCCGACATACACGCGATTCATGCCACCCGCCGAGCGGATATAGGCGTTGTAGCCTTGGCTGCGCAGAGTCGCCTGCAGCTTGTCGGCACCGGCTCGATTGGACAGGCTGGCCAGTTGCACCGACCAGCTGATCGGCAGGCCGTTGGCGTCGATCTTGCCTTGGGCAGGCTTGGCCGTACTGGCAACAGGGGCCGCCGGCTTGGCTTCTGGCTTGGCCGCAGGCGGTGGCGTAACGGGCTTGGCGGCTACCACAGGCTCTGCTGCAGGCGCCGGCACCGCCGTTGGCCCCGAGGCAATCGGTGTGCTCGGCGCCTGAGCAGGCGCGCTGGACTGCTCGACGATGACGGGTTGCTCTTCAGGCAAAACCTGAGGCTCCGGCACGGGCACCGGCTCGACCTGCACCGGCGCCATGCTCGGTGCAGCCGGCGCCTCGGGGGCCTCGACGCGCACCTGGCGCATTTCGTCTTCGCGAGTGAAAAGCATCGGCAAGAAGATCACCGCCAGTGCCACCAGCACCAGCGCACCGACCATACGTTGCTTGACCACTTTATCCAGCAATGCCATTTGCCCCATCCTCCGTGGCCTGCCCGCTCAGCCACTGCAGGGCCTCACCGACACAGAAAAACGATCCGAACAACAGGATTTCATCATCCGCCGTCGCCAGTGCGCTCTGCCCTTCCAGGGCCGCTGCCACGCTGGCGTAAGACGCAACACCAGCCCCCAGGCCAGTCAGTGCAGCTTCAAGCTCACTGGCCGGGCGACTGCGAACGGTATCCAGCGGAGCAACAGCCCACGCCTGGACTTGGCCGAGCAATGGCTGAACCACACCGGCAAGGTCCTTGTCGGCCAGCAGGCCGAACACCGCCAGGCGCTTGCCCCTCACCGGCCGTGCGGCCAGGCGCTGGGCCAGGTACTCGGCAGCATGAGGGTTGTGTCCGACATCCATGAGGATAGTCAAATCCTTGCCCTGCCAGCGAAAAGCCCGACGATCCAGGCGACCGACCATGCGCGTGGCCTGCAGCGCTGCAGCGATCTGCCCGGCATCCCACGGAAAATCCAGCAGCAAATAGGCCTGCAGCGCCAGGGCGGCATTTTCCATCGGCAGGTCGAGCAATGGCAGGTCGTGAAGCTCGACCACCTGGCCGCGGCTATCCACACCCCGCCACTGCCAGTACTGATCAGTGGTCGCCAGATCGAAATCACGGCCGCGCAGGAAGAATGGACACGCCAGCTCGCGAGCTTTATCCAGCAACGGCTGCGGCGGGTTCAAGTCACCACACAAGGCCGGTTTGCCCTGACGGAAGATCCCGGCCTTTTCAAACGCCACCAGTTCCCGGGTATCCCCCAGGTAATCGACATGATCGACGCCAATGCTGGTCACCAGCGCCACATCGGCATCGACAATATTGACGGTATCCAGGCGCCCGCCCAGACCGACTTCAAGCACCACGGCATCCAGTGCCGACTGCTTGAACAGCCATAACGCCGCCAGGGTACCGGCTTCGAAGTAGGTCAGGGAGATTTCGCCTCGGGCGGCCTCGACGGCAGCAAAGGCTTCGCACAACTGCTGGTCGGCCGCTTCCTCGCCGTCGATCTGCACCCGCTCGTTGTAGCGCAGCAGGTGCGGCGAGCTATAGACCCCGACCTTCAGCCCCTGGGCCCGCAGCAAGGCGGCCACAAAGGCGCAGGTGGAGCCCTTGCCGTTGGTACCGGTCACGGTGATGACCCGTGGCGCCGGCTTGTCCAGCCCGAGCCTGGCTGCAACCCGTTGCGAACGCGCCAGGCCCATGTCGATGGCCGAGGGGTGCAACTGCTCGAGATAGGCGAGCCAGTCGCCAAGGGTACGTTGGGTCATACGGTGGCAGGCGCCGGCGGTACGACGATCGGCTCGATGACTGGCGCGACGAACTTCGGCGTCGGCAGGCCCATCATTTGCGCCAGCAGGTTACCCAGGCGCGGGCGCAATTCTTGACGCGGGATGATCATGTCGATGGCGCCGTGCTCCAGCAGGAACTCGCTGCGCTGGAAACCTTCCGGCAGTTTTTCGCGCACGGTCTGCTCGATCACGCGCGGGCCGGCAAAACCGATCAGGGCTTTTGGCTCACCGACAATCACGTCGCCAAGCATCGCCAGACTGGCAGATACACCACCATAGACCGGATCGGTCAGCACCGAAATGAACGGGATGCCTTCTTCGCGAAGTCGTGCCAGCACGGCCGAGGTCTTGGCCATCTGCATCAGCGAGATCAACGCTTCTTGCATGCGCGCACCGCCGGAGGCCGAGAAACAGACCATCGGGCAGCGGTTTTCCAGAGCGTAGTTGGCGGCGCGAACGAAGCGCTCGCCGACGATGGCACCCATCGAACCACCCATGAAGGAGAATTCGAAAGCACTCACCACCACCGGCATGCCCAGCAGCGTACCGCTCATGGAGATCAGCGCGTCTTTTTCGCCAGTCTGCTTCTGTGCAGCGGTCAGGCGATCCTTGTACTTCTTGCCGTCGCGGAACTTCAGGCGGTCGACCGGCTCGAGATCCGCTCCCAGCTCGGCACGGCCTTCGGCATCGAGGAAGATGTCGATGCGCGCGCGGGCGCCGATACGCATGTGGTGGTTGCACTTGGGGCAGACATCCAGGGTCTTTTCCAGCTCCGGACGATACAGCACGGCCTCGCAGGATGGGCACTTGTGCCACAGCCCTTCAGGCACCGAACTCTTCTTCACCTCGGAACGCATGATCGAAGGGATCAGTTTGTCTACTAACCAGTTGCTCATGCTTTCTTTCTCCAGTAGCGGCGACCGGCAGGCTTTGGCTGCCTGGTCACGCGTATGCCCTTGAGCTCAATTCGTGTATGACGCGATGATGGGCCGGCCCTTGCGCCTCGCATACAGCGAGCCGCCCCGGTACCGCTCCATCGTCAACCTGTAAGGGCAACGCCTGGGGCGTCACCCGATAATTTCGACCGGCCCTTGGGCACGATCCGGCAGCACCGGGCTGCGAAAGTTATGGACGATGGCGCGCGGCCAGCCGTCACATCCGCAGCAGCAGACGTTATCACGCCTGTTTCACCGCCTTGATGAACGCCTCGATGCGCGCTGCATCCTTGATGCCCTTGGCCTGCTCTACCCCACCACTGACGTCTACCGCATAGGGGCGAACCTGGCTGATTGCACTGGCGACGTTATCCGGCGACAGGCCACCCGCCAGGATGATCGGCTTGCTTAGCCTCTCGGGAATCAGCGACCAGTCGAACGCCTCGCCCGTACCACCCGGCACACCGGCAACATAGGTATCGAGCAGAACCCCGCTGGCGCGGCTGTACAGCTTGCAGCTGGCTTCCAGGTCATCCCCCGGGCGCACCCGCAGGGCCTTGATCCAGGGCCGGCTGTAGCCTTCGCAATCGGCAGGGGTTTCATCACCGTGGAACTGCAGCAAGTCCAGCGGTACGACCTCGAGGATTTCGTTGAGTTCGCAACGGCTGGCATTGACGAAAAGGCCCACGGTGGTCACGAACGGCGGCAAAGCGGCAATGATTGCCCGCGCCTGCTGCACATCCACCGCCCGCGGGCTCTTGGAATAGAACACCAGGCCAATGGCATCAGCGCCCGCCTCGGCTGCGGCCAGCGCATCCTCGATGCGGGTAATACCGCAGATTTTGCTGCGAACGGCGCTCATGACCTGTGAACCTCAGCTGATCCGGAAAGCCCCGGATGTTAGCAAATGGCTTGCGGGCCGTCAGCCGCCAATGCTTCGTAGCCGGTGAGGAAGTGCGGGCCGATATAACGCTCGGGCAATGCGAACTCGTCGTGGTATTCGACCTGAACCAGGTACAGGCCGAACGGATGCGCGGTAACCCCTCCGGTACGCCGCTCGCGGCTCTCCAGCACATCCCTGGCCCATTCCACCGGACGCTCGCCGGCACCGATCGTCATCAGCACGCCGGCAATGTTGCGCACCATATGGTGCAGGAAGGCACTGGCACGGATATCGAGCACGATCATTTTGCCGTGGCGAGTCACCCGCAGGTGGTGGATGTTCTTGATTGGCGACTTGGCCTGGCACTGGCCTGCACGAAAGGCACTGAAGTCGTGGGTACCGACCAGGTACTGGGCAGCCAGGGCCATGCGCTCGACATCCAGTGGCCGGTGATTCCAGGTCACTTCCTGGCCCATGTGCGCCGGACGAATCTGGTCGTTGTAGATCACATAGCGATAGCGCCGGGCGACGGCCTTGAAGCGGGCATGAAAATGCGCGGGCATCTCCTTGGCCCAGGTCACGCTGATATCGTGAGGCAGGTTGATGTTGGCGCCCATGGTCCAGGCTTTCATGCTGCGCACGGCCTGGGTGTCAAAATGCACCACCTGGCCGCAGGCGTGTACACCGGCATCGGTTCGCCCGGCACACAGCAAGGTTACCGGCGAATCGGCCACTCGGGACAACGCCTCTTCCAGTGTCTGCTGGACACTGAGCACGCCATCGGCCTGACGCTGCCAGCCACGGTAGCGTGAACCCTTGTATTCAACGCCCAGGGCGATGCGAAAGAAGCCTTCGGCCGCCGATTCGGCAACCGTGTTATCAATGATTTCCAAGAAGATACAGCCTGTCGATTTTGCAGATGGCGGGAATTATAACGACAACGGCAGCCACTCGGGCTGCCGTCGGACGTTCAGAGGCCGGACTCAGACCAGGCGCGAAAGCATCTCTTCAGCTTCCTGACGCTGGGCATCACTGCCCTCCTTGCAGACTTCGTCGAGAATGTCGCGGGCACCGTCATGGTCACCCATGTCGATATAGGCCCGGGCCAGGTCTAGCTTGGTTGCCGCCTCATCAGCGCCGCCCAGGTAGTCGAACTCCAGGTCATCGCTCAAGTCGTCGCTGACAACGGCGTCTTCGGCGGTGAAATGCGGCTCGATCGAAGGTTGCTCCAGGCTCTGGGACAGCTTGTCGAGCTCGGCGTTGACGTCATCGAGTTCCGAGGCGAAGTGCTTGGCCGCATCGGACTCATCGTCCAGTGACAACGACAGGTCGAAATCTTCCGGCAGGTCGAGCTCGCTCAGCGGATCGAACTCCGGCATCGACTCATCGAACGCGGCAAGCTCGGCGGCAATATCCACCGGCTCGCTCTCCGGCAGTACAGCCGGCTGGTCGCCAGCCACATCGAGATCGAAATCAGAGAGATCGGTCAGCTCGGGGACTTCTTCAGCCAACGGCTCGGCTGGCGCCAGATCGTCCGTCTCGACAACCGGTACCTGAAGTTCAGGCTCCGGCGCGACCTCGACGGCTTCGGCCTCTGCAACCGCCGCTTCGTCGAGCAGCGGTGGCTCTTCCAGCTCCAGGCCCTGCAGACCTTCGTCCAGACTCAGGTCGAAAGCGCTGTCCAGGCCATCCTCGACAATCAGCTCTGGTTCCGGCTGCAGCTCTGGCGCCGGTTCTGCCTCTGACTCCAGAGCGGCAACTGCTTCCGGGTCAGGTTCCAATTCCGGTTGCGACTCCGGCTGAGGCTCGTCGTCTGCCTGCGGCTCGTCGTTGAGCAGGGCCTGGACGTACTGGGCATCCAGTTCGGCAGCCAGGGCCGCGGCACCGATTCCGCCTGCGGCCGCCAGTGCCACCATGGCCGGGAACCGGCTCTTGAGGGCTTCGACATCCGCGTGATTCTGGCCGGTGGCGATCAACTGACGCTCATGCCCCACGAAGGCATCGCGATCGCCTTGACGGGCATAGACTTCCATCAGTTTCAGGCGCAGGTCACTGCGTTGCGGTTCAGCCGCAACAGCAGGCTCAAGCAGCTCGGCCGCCTGGTTGAGTCGACCCTGGGCAACGCACTGTTGCACTTCATCAAGCAGCGCGTCACCCGTAGGTGCAGGCGCAGCGTCGGCCGCCGGAGCAACCAGAGGGGCTGCCATCGGCTGCGGCTGAGCGGGTTCGACCGGCTTCACTTCGCTGGCAGGTGCTTCGGCGGCAGTGGCGGCCGCAGCCGACGCGGCTACCACGGCCGGCGACAGCGTTACCTTGGGCTCTTGCGCCTCCAGGCCGTCGAAACTGTCCGGCGGCAGGTCAAGGTCCGGCCCGCGATCACCTTCTTCGGCCAGGGCGCGGGCCATGCGCAGATGCTTTTCTGCCTCCTGATCGGCCTTGCGCTTGCGTGCCAGCAGCAACAACAGCAGCAGTACCAGGAAGGCGGAACCGGCGATCAACGCCAGCAGGTAGGGGTTGGCAAGCAGGTCATCGAGCATTTTGCCGGAGCTGGCCGGTGCAGGTTGTTCCGCGACCGGTGCCGGCGGCTCAAGCGGTGCTGTATCGACCGCTGCCGGTGGTGGCGTGACCACGGCGTCTTCTGGCGAAGGCTGCAAGTCGGCGGAAACGGCTGGCGGCTCACCGGAAGCACCCTGGGCTTCAAGCCTGGCCAACTGGTCATTCTTGAGGGCGATCAGGCGTTCGAGCTTGTCCAGCTGGCTCTGCAGATCTTCCATGCGATCCTTGAGCTCGGCATTGTCGCGACGCGTGGTGTCGAGAGTTTCCTGGGCCACGGCGAGTTTGTCGCTGACACCCTTGCCGTTACCGGCAGCCTTGCTGCCCGGTGCTACCAGGCGCAGGTTGTCCTGGTTGGCGATTCGCGCCGGAGCGGCCTCGGCACCAGCGCGGTGCGTGGCGTCCAACTGCCGGGCCCGCGGCCCCAGGCGCCGGCCTTCGCGCCAGGCGGAATACTGTTCGGCAACTTCAGCCACCGCTTCGGTCTGGGGAATGCTGGCGATCTGTTGTTGATCGGGCATGCGCAGGACCTGGCCGGTCTTGAGCAAGTTGATATTGCCATTGATGAAAGCATCGGGGTTCAACGCCTGGATGGCCAGCATGGTCTGCTGCACCGATCCACCCTGGCGGGCCTTGGAGGCAATTTCCCACAATGTGTCTCGACGCACCGTGGTGTAGTTGGCTGCAGCACTGGTCGCCGGCGTAATTGCCGAGTCAGGCTTGGCGCCCGGCAGCGCCGAGGCGTTGACCAGTACGCTGTAGTCCCGCAACAGGCGGCCGCTTGGCCACATCACCTGGACAATGAATTTGACCATCGGCGCCGGCAGCGGCTGGCTCGAGGTCACCCGCAACACGCTTTTGCCGTTGGGGTTGATCACCGGGGTGAAGGTCAGGTCATTGAGGTAAGCCTGACGCTCGATGCCGGCCTTGGCGAACTCTTCAGGCGGCGCCAGGCTGGGTGCCATTTCAGTTGCCGTCAGGTCGCGCACATCGAGCAATTCGATCTCGGCGTCCAGGGGCTGGTTCTGCGCCGACTTGAGCGTCAGCTCACCCAGGCCAAGGGCATGCGCCATACCGGACGACAGCGCCGACGCCGCGGCAATTGCTAAGACCAGTTTGCGAATTCGAAGCATGACCTCTTCCTTTGATAGAACCGTCCCCGGCAACCGAGAATTATCGGGTAAAAATTATCGGCAAGTATCTTTTACACAATGTGTTTTATCAACAATTGCGCCAGCTGCACGGCGTTCAGCGCCGCACCTTTGCGCACGTTGTCAGTGGTCAGCCATAGATTCAGCTGCTCGACCTCGTCGATCCCACCGCGTACTCGTCCAACATAGACCACGTCCTGGCCGACTGCGTCACCCACCGGCGTCGGGTAATCACCCTCCTCCACCAGCTCGATGCTGTCGGCCGCCTCCAGCGCAGCATTGACCGCAATCAGGTCGACCGGTTCACGGCTCTGCACGGTCACACTGTAGCTATCGCCGAAAAACACCGGGACTTGAATGCATGTCACGGAAATCTTCAGGGCCGGTAGTTCAAGCACCTCACGCAGTTCATCGACCAGGCGACGCTCCAGCGCGCCATGTCCCTGATCATCGCTGGCACCGACCTGGGCCAACACGTTGAATGCCATCTGGCGGTCGAAAAAGCGTGGCTCCAGCGGTCGGGCATTGAGCAGCTCGGCCGTCTGGCGGGCCAGTTCATTTACCGCCTCACGCCCCTGGGCAGAGACCGCCAGACAGGCCGTCACCTGAACCCGCTCGATATCGAGCAACCCCTTGAGGGGCGCCAGCGCAACAGCAAGCGCTACCGCTCCGGCGCTCGGGCTGCTGACCTGAACCGGTTGCGGCAGGTTTTCGAGACGCTCAGCGTTGGCTTCGGGCACCACGGCTGGTGCCTGGCCGGCGGGCAAGCCTCCGGACAGATCGATCACCATGCAGCCTGCTGCCTGGGCCCGAGGGGCAAAGCTGCGGGTTACGGCTGGCCCTGCTGCGAAGAACGCGAGCTTCACTTTGCTGAAGTCGAAACTGTCGACCTCGCGTACCCGCAGGCTTTTACTGCGAAACATCACGCCACTGCCTGCCGATTCGTTGCTGGCCAGCAGGTGCAGGGTTCCCACGGCAACATCCTGCTCTTCGAGAATCTGCACAAGGGTTTCACCGACTGTACCGGTGGCACCGATGACGGCGATATCAATAGGCTGGCTCATGGAAAAATCCTCTGCTGGAACGGCGGGAGCGGCACTTTACTTGGATTTGTGGCCGTGGAATACCTGCAATGAAAAAGCCCGTGCTGTTGGCAGCACGGGCTTCGGGTTCATCTCGCTGCCGCGATCAACGCTCCAGCAGGATCCGCAGCATGCGACGCAGCGGCTCGGCAGCGCCCCACAGCAGTTGGTCACCGACGGTGAAGGCGCCCAGGTACTGCGACCCCATGTTCAGCTTGCGCAGACGACCCACCGGGATGTTAAGGGTACCGGTGACGTTGGTCGGGCTCAGCTCCTGCATGCTGATTTCACGCTGGTTCGGCACCAGTTTCACCCAAGGGTTGTGCTGGCTGATCATGCCTTCGATGTCGGCGATCGGGACATCCTTGTTCAGCTTGATGGTCAGCGCCTGGCTGTGGCAGCGCATGGCGCCGATCCGCACGCAGATACCATCGACCGGGATCGGGCTCTTGAAGCGGCCGAGGATCTTGTTGGTCTCGGCCTGGGCCTTCCACTCTTCGCGGCTCTGGCCGTTCGGCAGCTCCTTGTCGATCCATGGGATCAGGCTGCCGGCCAGCGGAACGCCGAAGTTCTCGGTCGGGTAGGCCTCACTGCGCATGGCCTCGGCCACCTTGCGGTCGATGTCGAGGATGGCGCTGGCCGGGTTGGCCAGGTCATCGGCCACGGCCGCATGGGTAGCGCCCATCTGGCGGATCAGCTCTCGCATGTTCTGCGCACCGGCACCGGAGGCCGCCTGGTAGGTCATGGCACTCATCCACTCGACCAGGCCGGCCTCGAACAGGCCGCCCAGGCCCATCAGCATCAGGCTGACGGTGCAGTTGCCACCGATGTAGTTCTTGGTACCGGCATCGAGCTGCTGGTCGATCACCTTGCGGTTGACCGGGTCCAGGACGATGACCGCGTCATCCTGCATGCGCAGGCTGGAAGCGGCGTCGATCCAGTAGCCCTGCCAGCCGGCTTCGCGCAGTTTGGGGAAAACCTCATTGGTGTAGTCGCCGCCCTGGCAGGTCAGGATCACATCAAGGGTCTTGAGCTCTTCAATGCTGTAAGCGTCCTTGAGCGGAGCAATATCCTTGCCCACAGCCGGACCCTGGCCACCCACGTTGGAGGTGGTGAAGAACACCGGCTCGATGAGATCAAAATCCTGCTCTTCCAGCATCCGCTGCATGAGCACGGAACCGACCATACCGCGCCAACCGATCAGACCTACACGTTTCATCGCAACTACACCTTTGCTAAAAAGTGGGCCGCTGCTTCACAAGGAAAAACAGCAGCGGGCCCGAGAGATTACAGATTCCGCAGCGCTGCGACTACTGCGTCGCCCATTTCCTGCGTACCCACTTTGCTGCAGCCGGTCGACCAGATGTCGCCCGTGCGCAGCCCCTGATCCAGCACCTGGCTGACAGCCTGTTCGATCGCTTCGGCAGCCGCCTGCTGATTGAAGCTGTAACGCAGCATCATCGAGACCGACAAAATGGTTGCCAGCGGGTTAGCGATGCCTTGGCCGGCGATGTCTGGGGCCGAACCGTGGCAAGGCTCGTACATGCCCTTGTTGTTGGCATCCAGCGAAGCTGACGGCAGCATGCCAATGGAGCCGGTGAGCATGGAAGCCTCATCCGACAGGATGTCACCGAACATGTTGTCGGTGACCATTACGTCGAACTGCTTGGGCGCACGCACCAGTTGCATGGCAGCGTTGTCGACGTACATGTGCGACAACTCCACATCCGGGTAGTCCTTGGCCACCTCCTCGACGATTTCGCGCCACAGCTGGCTGGACGCCAGGACGTTGGCCTTGTCCACCGAGCACAGCTTCTTGCCGCGCACACGGGCCATGTCGAAGCCGACGCGGGCGATACGGCGGATTTCGCTCTCGCTGTAAGGCAGGGTGTCGTAGGACTGGCGCTCGCCGCCTTCCAGCTCGCGGGTGCCACGCGGAGCACCGAAGTAGATACCGCCGGTCAGCTCACGGACAATGAGGATATCCAGGCCAGAAACGATTTCCGGCTTGAGCGAGGAAGCATCGGCCAACTGTGGATAAAGAATCGCCGGACGCAGGTTGGCGAACAGGCCCAGCTGCGAACGGATTTTCAGCAGGCCGCGCTCAGGACGGATGTCGCGCTCGATCTTGTCCCACTTCGGACCACCCACGGCGCCCAGCAGTACGGCGTCGGCCTGGCGCGCACGCTCCAGGGTTTCATCAGCCAGCGGCACGCCGTGCTTGTCGATGGCAGCGCCACCGATCACGTCGTGGGAAAGGCTGAAGCCAAGCTGGAACTTGTCGTTGGCCAGTTCCAGCACCTTGACCGCCTCGGCCATGATTTCCGGACCAATGCCATCACCTGGGAGAATCAGAATCTGTTTGCTCATGGGTTCCTCTTGTTCGACTCAAGCGACACGCCGCACTGGCCTGCCGGAAAATTAATCAGCACTCGGCCCAGAGCACCAGAACATCGGTGCTGAAGGAGCCGTCGGCTTCAATCTGGTAATACTGCCGTACTTCTTCGCCCATCGCCTGCTGCAAATGGCGTATGGCGCCGCGCATCACGTCCGGGGTACGCATACGCTCGACCCAGGAACTGAACTCCAGGCGCAAGCGCTGGCGCGTGTGACTGCGGGTGTACAGGCCCGCCTCGCTGACCTGTTGCAACCATTGGGCTGCCGAATAATCGCGCACATGGCTGGTGTCACGCATCACCTCGACGCTCTGCAAATACGTGTCGAGCAACGGACTGCCAGGCGACATCACATCAATGAACGCCGCCACCCCACCCGGCTTGAGTACCCGGCGCACTTCGCGCAGGGCCAGGCCCAGGTCGCTCCAGTGGTGTGCCGAGTAGCGGCTGAAGACAAAGTCGAAGGATGCATCGGCGAATGGCAAGCGTTCGGCGGCACCGCATTCGGTGGTGATATTGGCAAAGTTGCGCTCGGCGGCGGCAGCGGCAACCACGTCGAGCATCTGCTGCGACAAGTCATAGGCCACTACGTCGCGCACCAGCGGTGCAATGTGGAAGCTGACATGCCCGGCACCACAGCCAAGGTCCAGCACACGCGCCTGGCCTTGCCCGACAAGTTCAGCCTGCAGCAAGGCGAACTCACTGCCCTGGGCGTGAACGGCACTGCTCAAGTAGGCACTGGCTTGCTCGCCGAACTGGCGCTGGACGACTTCCGTATGGGTGGTGCTGGTCATTGGGGGCTCCGGGTACTTATCGCGGGGCAAGCCCGCTCCTACAGGGTTTGTGGGAGCGGGTCTGCCCCGCGATCACATCAACGATCAAGCATCACGAAACAACCAGGGCTGGCTGGCCCGGTGCTTGGCTTCGAAAGTGGCAATGGCATCGCTGTCCTGCAAGGTCAGGCCGATGTCGTCCAGGCCGTTGAGCAGGCAGTGCTTGCGAAACGCATCGATCTCGAAGCTCAGTACCTTGCCGTCTGGACGGGTCACGGTCTGCTCTTGCAGGTCGATGGTCAGCTGGTAGCCAGGATCGGCCTCGACTTGCTTGAACAACTCATCCACTTCCTCATCGCTGAGGATGATCGGCAACAAGCCGTTCTTGAAGCTGTTGTTGAAGAAGATATCGGCATAGCTCGGCGCAATGATGCTGCGAAAGCCGTACTCCTCAAGGGCCCAGGGCGCGTGCTCGCGGCTGGAGCCACAACCGAAGTTCTCACGGGCGAGCAATACGCTGGCGCCCTGGTAACGATCGTGATTCAAGACGAAGTCCGGGTTTTTCGGACGCTTGCTGTTGTCCTGATACGGCTGACCCACATCCAGGTAGCGCCACTCGTCGAACAGGTTGGGGCCAAAGCCGGTGCGCTTGATCGACTTCAAGAATTGCTTGGGAATGATCTGGTCGGTGTCGACGTTGGCGCGATCCAATGGCGCGACGAGGCCGGTGTGCTGGGTAAAGGCTTTCATGCTGCGCTCCCTTGGATCAACTCACGTACATCGACAAAGCGACCGGTTACTGCGGCGGCGGCGGCCATGGCCGGGCTCACCAGGTGGGTACGACCGCCAGCACCCTGGCGACCTTCGAAGTTGCGGTTGGAGGTCGAGGCGCAATGCTCGCCGCTCTCCAGGCGGTCCGGGTTCATCGCCAGGCACATGGAGCAACCCGGTTCGCGCCACTCGAAACCGGCTTCGACGAAGATCTTGTCCAGGCCTTCTTTTTCCGCCTGGGCTTTCACCAGGCCCGAACCCGGCACCACGATGGCCTGCTTGATGGTCGAGGCAACCTTGCGACCCTTGGCGATCACGGCAGCGGCGCGCAGGTCTTCGATCCGCGAGTTGGTGCAGGAGCCGATGAACACCCGGTCGAGCTGGATGTCGGTAATCGCCTGGTTGGCGCTCAAGCCCATGTACTTCAAGGCCCGCTCGATGGAGCCGCGCTTGACCAGGTCGGCTTCGGCAGCCGGGTCCGGTACGCACTGGTCAACCGCCAGCACCATTTCCGGCGAGGTGCCCCAACTGACCTGCGGCTTGATCTGCGCAGCATCGAGTTCGACCACGGTGTCAAACACAGCGTCGGCGTCGGAAACCAGTTCTTTCCAGGCTTCCACCGCTTGCGCCCACTGCTCGCCTTTCGGCGCGTATGGACGACCCTTGACGTACTCCACGGTCTTCTCGTCGGTGGCCACCAGGCCTACCCGAGCACCGGCTTCGATGGACATGTTGCAGATGGTCATGCGGCCTTCGACGGACAGGTCGCGAATGGCGCTGCCGGCAAACTCGATGGCATGGCCGTTGCCGCCCGCCGTACCGATCTTGCCGATCACGGCCAGGACGATATCCTTGGCGGTGACGCCGAACGGCAACTGGCCTTCGACGCGCACCAGCATGTTCTTCATTTTCTTGGCCACCAGGCACTGGGTGGCGAGCACATGCTCGACCTCGGAGGTGCCGATGCCATGGGCCAGGGCACCGAAGGCGCCGTGGGTGGAGGTGTGCGAGTCGCCGCAGACCACAGTCATGCCCGGCAAGGTTGCACCCTGCTCCGGGCCGATGACGTGGACGATGCCCTGACGCACGTCGTTCATCTTGAATTCGGTGATGCCGTACTCATCGCAGTTTTCGTCGAGGGTCTGGACCTGCAAGCGCGACACCTGGTCGACAATGGCCTCGATACCGCCTTTGCGCTCTGGCGTGGTCGGTACGTTGTGATCGGGCGTGGCGATGTTGGCATCGATGCGCCAGGGCTTGCGATTGGCCAGGCGCAGGCCTTCAAAGGCTTGCGGCGACGTCACTTCATGAATGATGTGACGGTCGATATAGATCAGCGCCGAACCATCGTCGCGCTGTTTGACCAAATGCGAATCCCAGAGCTTGTCGTAGAGCGTTTTGCCGGCCATCAGACTGTTCCTCATCAGCGTCTTTCTATGCCAATAACCCCTTGGCTTGTACGGACGATGCTATGCCGGTAGATTGAATAACTCAAATTCATAATTTTTATGCTTTGGATAACCAAAGGGAATACCTGCACCGTGGACCTCGCCAACCTCAATGCATTTATTGCCGTGGCTGAAACCGGCAGCTTTTCAGGGGCCGGCGAACGCCTGCACCTGACTCAACCTGCCATCAGCAAACGTATAGCCGGGCTTGAGCAACAGCTGGACCTGCGCCTGTTCGATCGCCTCGGGCGAGAGGTCAACCTCACTGAAGCCGGCCGCGCCCTGCTGCCACGTGCCTACCAGATCATCAACGTACTGGACGACACTCGCCGCGCCCTCACCAATCTCACCGGTGAAGTGGCAGGTCGCCTGACCCTCGCCACCAGCCACCACATCGGCTTGCACCGGTTACCCCCGGTTCTGCGGGCATTCACCCGCCAATACCCTGAGGTTGCACTGGATATACAGTTCCTGGATTCGGAGGCTGCCTACGACGAGATTCTCCATGGCCGCGCAGAAATTGCCGTGATCACCCTGGCACCCGAGCCGCACCCACTGGTCAGGGCGGTGCCGGTCTGGGACGACCTGCTGGACTTCGTCGCTGCCCCGGAACACCCGCTGGCACGCAATGGCTCAGTGAGCCTTGCCGATGTCGCCCACCACCCGGCGGTGTTTCCCGGTGGCAATACGTTTACCCATCACATTGTTCAGCGACTGTTCGAGGCCCAGGGCCTGACGCCGAACATTGCCATGAGCACCAACTACCTGGAAACCATCAAGATGATGGTTTCCATCGGCCTGGCGTGGAGTGTGCTGCCACGTACTATGCTCGATGAGCAGGTTGCGCCTATCGCTTTGCCGGGCATACAGCTGTCCCGCCAGCTAGGCTACATTCTGCACACCGAGCGAACGCTATCGAATGCCGCCAAAGCCTTCATGGCCCTGCTCGACAGCCATGCACGGCACCCCTGAGCCATTGAGGTAGAACCCAGTCAGTAGGACCCTCAAGGACGCGTCACCTGCCAAAGGTCTGGTACCGATGCCCAAATCAGCAAACCGCTTTCCGCGCCTGCCACGCATCCATGCGGCGGATCCCCAGGCGTCGGAGCAGACCTGGGAGAACGCCCCACAACTGTTGGCGGCGCTCAATGGCGCGCACCTGGGCGCCTGGTTCTGGGACATAGAAACCGGGCAAATCAGTTGGTCACGCGGCACCCAGGCCCTGTTCGGCTTCGACCCGGATCAACCCTTGCCCAATGACCTGGACTATCTCGAATTGCTGCCTGCCGAAGATCGCGCCCGCACCCTGCAGGCCTTTCATGCCGTTATCAACGGCGAGCCGGTGGAGCAAGCCCTGCGCCATCGTATCCGCTGGCCAGATGGCAGCCTGCACTGGCTGGAAATCAACGGCAGCCTGGCAAAGGACAAACTGGGTCGCCCGCAGATGATTGGCGTGATCCGCGAAATCACCCGCCAGCGAGACCGGGAAACCGCGCTGATCAATTCGGAGAAGCGCTTTGCCACGCTGTTTCACCTGAGTCCCAACGTGGTGCTGCTCACCCGCCGCTCCGACGGCCTGATCCACGAGGTCAACCAGCACTTCGAGCAGATCCTCGGCTGGCCTGGCCACCAGGTCATCAACAAGACCACCCTCGAGCTGGGCCTGTGGGCCAACCCGCAGCAGCGCAATGCCGTGCTTGAAGCCACCCGGGGCAACAGTGGCCCGGTGACAATGGAGGTGCAGTTCCGCGCCAGCAGCGGCAAGATCCACGACGGTATCCTCAGCACCCAGAACATCGAACTCGAAGGCACGGTCTACCTGCTCAGCACCTTTGTCGACACCAGCGAACGCAAACGCGCCGAACAAGCCCTCAAGGACAGCCAGGAACGCCTGGACCTGGCCCTGGACTCCGCCCAGCTGGGCACCTGGGACTGGCATATTCCCAGCGGCATGCTCTATGGCTCGGCCCGCGCTGCCGAGCTGCATGGCCTTGAGCCGGTCCCCTTCCATGAGTCCTTCGAGGCCTTCTTCGAGGGCGTGCCGGAACTTGAGCGCAGCACCATGCGCCAAGCCTACCGCAGCCTTCGCGAGGGCCCCGCCGGCAATTACCAGATCACCTACCATATCCAGCTGGAAAACGGCACTTCGCGCTACATAGAAAGCCGGGCCCGGCTGTATCGCGACGAACACGGCAAGCCCCTGCGCATGGCTGGCACCTTGCTGGACATCACCGACCAGGTCGAGCGCGAACAACGGCTGACCAGTTCGGAAGAAAAATTCGCCAGCCTGTTCCAGGCCAGCCCCGACCCGATCTGCGTCACCCGCCAGGACAGCGGCCGATTCATCGAGATCAATCCGGCGTTTACCCAGATTTTCGGCTGGGGCACTGACCAGGTCATCGGCCATACCGCCGAAGAAATCGGCTTGTGGGCAGAATCCGCCGAGCGCGCCCGACGCATCGAGCAAGTGATTCGCGACCAGGCTTTGAACAATGTCGCGGTGGTGGTCAACCACAAGGATGGCCAACCGCTGACCTGCGTGATTTCCAGCCGCCTGATCACGGTCGACAATCACCCTTGCAGCGTCACTACCCTGCGCGACATCACTCAGCAGCAACGGGCCGAGGCCGCGCTCAAGGCCAGCGAGGAGAAATTCGCCAAAGCGTTCCACTCGAGCCCAGACGCCATCACCATCACCGAACTCGAAAGCGGCCGCTACCTGGAAGTCAACGACGGCTTTTGTCGCCTGACCGGCTACAGTTCGGCCGAAGTCATCGGCCGCACCGTGTATGAAATCGGCATCTGGGCCGATGACAAGCAACGCACGGCCCTGATCAGCGAACTGCAGGACAGGGGCCGGGTACACCACCGGGAAATGCTCGGGCGCAACAAGCGTGGCGAGATACTGACGGTAGAAGTGTCGATCGAGCCGCTCGTGCTGAACGAAACGGAGTGCCTGTTGCTGACTGCCCGAGACGTCAGCCAATTGAAGAATGCCCAGGCGCAGATCCGCCACCTGGCCTACCACGACCCACTCACCAACCTGCCCAACCGCGCCTTGCTGATGGACCGCCTGAGCCAGCAGATCGCCTTGCTCAAGCGCCACAATCTGCGCGGTGCCCTATTGTTCCTCGACCTGGATCACTTCAAGCACATCAACGACTCCCTGGGCCATCCGGTGGGCGACACGGTTCTGAAGATCATTACCGCCCGCCTGGAAGCCAGCGTGCGCCTGGAAGACACCGTCGCGCGCCTGGGAGGTGATGAATTCGTGGTGCTGCTCAGCGGCTTGGAAGGCAGTCGCGACGAGGTCACGGAAAAGGTCCGGGAACTGGCCGATACCTTGCGCGAATTGCTGGCCGAACCAATGTCCCTGGATGGCCAGCGCCTGCAGGTCACCCCCAGCATCGGTGTGGCGCTGATTCCCGATCACGGCTCGACGCCGGCCGACCTGCTCAAGCGCGCCGACATCGCCCTGTACCGGGCCAAGGATTCCGGCCGCAACACCACCCAACTGTTCCATTCCACCATGCAAAAGGCCGCCAGCGAGCGTCTGCGCATGGAAAGCGACCTGCGCCTGGCCCTGGCCCGCGGTGAACTTGCCCTGCACTTCCAGCCACAGGTCGATGCCCGCGACAACCGCATTGTCGGCGCCGAAGTGCTGTTGCGCTGGCATCACCCGCAACTGGGCCAGCAGCCCCCGGCACAGTTCATCCAGGTACTGGAAGAAAGCGGCCTGATTCTCGAAGTGGGTAGCTGGATCCTGGAAGAAGCCTGCGATGCCTGTGCCGGCATGCTACGAGATCACCTGATCGACCCCGACGACTTCAGCCTGTGCGTGAACATCAGCCCCCGCCAGTTTCGCCAGAACGACTTTGTCGAACGTGTGCTGCGCAGCCTCGATGACTTCCGCCTGCCATACAAGATGCTCAAGCTGGAAATCACCGAAGGGATCGTGATCCAGAACCTGGAAGACACCATCAGCAAAATGCGTGAGCTCAAGCGTTACGGCGTGAGCTTTGCCATGGATGATTTTGGCACTGGATACTCATCGCTGACCTACCTCAAGCGACTGCCGGTGGATGCGCTGAAGATCGACCAGTCGTTTGTACGCGATGCGCCACTGGACCCCAACGATGCAGAGATTGTCCGGGCCATCGTGGCCATGGCCCAAAGCCTTGATCTGGCGGTGATTGCCGAGGGGGTGGAGCTGTCGGAGCAGTTGGAGTTCCTGGAGCGACTGGGGTGTTTCCTGTACCAGGGCTACCTGCACAGCAGGCCGTTGCCGCTGATCGAGTTTCGCCGCATGCTCCTCGAAACCCCGGCGCTGTAGCCGCTGCCGCGAGGCTGCGATGAGGGCGAAGCGCCCGCAAAAATGGCAGGGGGAAAGAACAAACAAAAAAGGGCACCCGAAGGTGCCCTTTTCTACATCACCGCACTCAGTTCAGCGCAGGCTTGCTGTCCCCGTTGATCGGGATGCGCTTGGCCTTGGCCTCTTCAGGCACGATGCGCAGCAGGTCGATGCTGAGCAGGCCGTTGGCCAGACCCGCGGCTTTGACCTCGATATGGTCGGCCAGGCGGAAGGACAACTTGAATGCCCGTTGGGCAATACCCTGATGCAGGTAGGTGACGCTTTCACCGTTGTTGTCACGCTTGCCGCCAGTAACGGTCAAGACGCCTTTTTCCACTTGCAGCTCCAGGTCTTGTTCCTGGAAACCAGCTGCGGCAACAACAATTCGATAGTGGTCATCGCCATGTTTTTCAACGTTGTAGGGTGGGTAGCTGCTACCCGCCTCGTTACGTGCCGCGGATTCGAACAGGTCGTTGAAGCGGTCGAAGCCTACGGAATGACGGAACAGTGGAGCCAGAGAAAAAGCAGTAGTCATGGTGCATCTCCTGAGAATCAGCGAGGTTTTTAGTAACGCGACCCGACTTCGGCATCGCGTACTCCCTAGATAAGGACCCCCGCTTTTTTTTCAAGCGACCCTGCAAAAAAAATTTCAGGCTGCCTCGCTGACCGGCATACCAATCAATTGCCCGACGCGATCGCAGTCGGTTTCCCGGCGCAGCGCGGTGAACAGCTCGACAGCCTCCGGGTAAGTACGGGTCAGCATTGCTACCCATTGCTTCAAGCGCCCCGGCGCCTGCCTGGGGGTCAACTGCGCACACGCCTGGCCCCAGAAGTCGTGGATCAATGGCAACAGGCTCTGCCAGTCCATGGACACGAATTCGACACCATCACGTTCAGCGGCGATCTGTCGGGCAAGGTCCGGACGAGACACCAGGCCACGGCCGAGCATGATGTCTTCGACACCGCTGACCTCGCGGCAGCGTCGCCAGTCGTCAAGGGTCCAGACTTCACCGTTGGCGTAGACCGGCACCTTGACCACGTCCTGCACCCGGGCCACCCATTCCCAATGCGCAGGTGGCTTGTAGCCATCGACCTTGGTCCGCGCATGCACCACCAACTGTTCGGCGCCGCCTTCAGCCAGGGCCAGGGCGCAGTCCAGGGCGCCGTCCGGGCTGTCGAAGCCCAGGCGCATCTTGGCGGTTACCGGAATGTGTGCAGGTACCGCACGGCGCACTTCCCTCAGAATGGCATGGAGCAACTCTGGCTCCTTGAGCAGTACCGCACCCCCACGGGACTTGTTCACCGTCTTGGCCGGGCAGCCGAAGTTCAGGTCGATCACCGGTGCCCCCAACTCACACGCCAGGACGGCGTTCTCGGCGAGGCACACCGGGTCCGAACCCAGAAGCTGCACGCGCAAAGGCACTCCGGCCAGGGTCTGCGCACCATGACGCAGCTCCGGCGCCAGTTTGTCGAAGGTGGCTGCCGGCAGCAGCCGGTCGCAGACGCGAATGAACTCGGTGACGCACCAGTCGATACCACCCACTTGGGTCAGTACGTCACGAAGGATGTTGTCGACCAGCCCCTCCATCGGGGCCAGGGCAATTTGCATGGAATGCATCTCGGGTGAAAAAGGCCGGCAGTCTAGCAAAATCCGCTGGCTACAGCGTCCCGGTCATCAGCGCCGGGCCGTAGCCGTCGATGAATTCGCTCGGCATGCGCTTGGGCCGCCCTGTGGATAACTCGATGCAGACGAAGGTTGTTTGCGCTCGCAACAAGGTGGTGCCATCGCTGGGTCGCACCAGCTGGAAACGCCGAGACATTTTCAGGCGCTGGTCCCAGTCGACGATCCAGGTTGCCAGTTGCAACTCGTCGTCCTCATAGGCAGCGGCCAGGTAGTCGATTTCGTGGCGGACAACGGCCATGGCCCGGTCCAGCCGGCGGTACTCGACCAGGTCCAGTCCCAGGCGCTGGGAGTGGCGCCAGGCGCAGCGCTCGAGCCAGGTGACATAGACCGCATTATTGGCGTGGCCGAGGCCGTCGATATCGTCGGCACCGACACGCAGGTCGATGGTGAACGGTGTTGCCAGATCCCAACTCATGCCCGCTCCAGGTCTGTGATGAACGGGCAGAGTGTAACGGATGCTCAGGCTGATTGCCGGGCTGGCACATCATGCCGTGCCAGCAAGGCCATGACGCCTTCAATCAAACGCGGGTCAGACAACACACGCTGGTGTCCACCTTCGGGCAGCAACATCAAGCGGCTGTCGAACCAGGCATCGTGAATTGCGCGAGCCTCGCTGGAAGGTACCAGGCTGTCGTCCTCGGCATGCGCGATCAACGCCGGAATCTCCAACTGGTAGCTGCTGACGTTCAGGCGCGAGACTTGAATCCCGACATCACGCTCGATCTGGCGAATAAAGGCCGCTCGCGCCCGTGCCGGCATGCCCAGGCGATGGGCAAAGCTACGCAATACGCCCATCAACTGCGCGGGGGCGGCAATACTGACCGCCCGCTCTGCACGCAACCCCCACTGCAGCGCGAGCATGACGCTGGCGCCACCCATGGAGTGGCCGATCACGGCTTTAAGTGGTGGCAACTCGGCGGCCGCCTCCAGTAGCGCCCGGGCAAACAACACGACGTTTGCCTGGTGGCCCGGCGAGTGACCATGAGCCGGCCCTTCCAGTGACACGGCGGTATAGCCCGACTGCACCAAGGTATCGATCAGGTGCGCAAACTGGGTGGGCCGCCCTTCCCAGCCGTGCATCAGCAGCACTGTAGGCCCCTTGCCCCAGCGCAGGGCCGACAGCCCGAAACGCAAGGTGATACGCTCTGCACGCGCCAACAACGGCAGTTCCCATTCACGCGCTGGCAAGTTGCGCGGTGTCATGAAGGCCCGACGCATTTTGCCCGCCACATGTTCCGGCGCCAGTCGTCCGAGGGTGCCGTTGACGCTACGAATCCAGGTCAAGGTGTTCATCGCTTCGCTCCGGTAGGTCTCGCAGGTTCAGACAACCGCCGACTTGGCGGCACGCAGAATACGATCAGACAGTTCGTCAGTGCCCAGGGCACGTGCCAAGGCCAAGCCACCGACCATCAAGGCCAGGTCTGCCAGGACTTTGTCGGCTTCTTCGGGGCTGTCGGCGAGATTGGCCATCATCAATTCGATGTGCTCGGCCAGCACCTCACGAAAAGCATCTGGCAGGCGCGACATCTCGCCCAGGGAGTTGGGCAGCGGGCAGGCGCGCTCGGTCGCGTCCCGGTGCTTGCGCGACAGGTAGAAGGCAGCCACCAGGGCACGACGCTCTTCGCCGCTCATGTTCGGATCGACCTCGGCTAGCAGTGCCCGGCGCTCATTGAGCAACTGGCTGAAGGCTTCGAGCATCAGGGCATCCTTGCTGTCGAAGTGCGCATAGAAGCCACCCACCGTCAGCCCCGCCGCCCCCATGACCTCATTGACGCTGGGCTCGGCCGGGCCATGCTGGATCAATGCACTACAGGCAGCTTCGAGTATCCGTTCGCGGGTTTTCGCTTTTTTGTCGTTCATGACCTGCCTCCAAATATTATGTCTAGAATATTATTCTCATAATATTTTTATGCAAGCGCCATCCCCTGCCGTTTGTCGCGCAGGGAGTACAGAGAGGAGGGAAACTTTTTTCGAGGAAAAAACAAAAGGCTCATTCAATAATCGAATGAGCCTTGAAATCCCACAAAGTGGGTAAAATGGCGTCCCCTAGGGGACTCGAACCCCTGTTACCGCCGTGAAAGGGCGGTGTCCTAGGCCACTAGACGAAGGGGACTTGTAACCTTCGTACAGAT
>NZ_AUED01000012.1 GCF_000425805.1 Pseudomonas vranovensis DSM 16006 | reverse complement strand
GCCTTGTTCCTTGGCGCAGTCGATGGCGATCTGGTAGCCGGCATCGGCGTGACGCATGACGCCGGTGGCCGGGTCGTTGTGCAGTACGCGAGCGATACGCTCGGCCGCTTCATCGGTACCGTCGCAGACGATCACCATGCCCGAGTGCTGGGAGAAGCCCATGCCGACGCCGCCACCGTGGTGCAGCGAAACCCAGGTCGCGCCGCTGGCGGTATTGAGCAGGGCGTTGAGCAGTGGCCAGTCGGAGACGGCGTCGGAGCCATCCTGCATCGACTCGGTCTCGCGGTTGGGGCTGGACACCGAGCCCGAGTCCAGGTGGTCGCGGCCGATGACGATCGGCGCCGACAGCTCGCCGCTGCGGACCATTTCGTTGAAGGCCAGGCCCAGTTTGGCGCGCAGGCCCAGGCCAACCCAGCAGATACGTGCCGGCAGTCCCTGGAAGCTGATGCGCTCGCGCGCCATGTCCAGCCAGTTGTGCAGGTGGGCGTCGTCGGCGATCAGTTCCTTGACCTTGGCGTCGGTCTTGTAGATGTCTTCAGCGTTGCCCGACAGTGCCGCCCAGCGGAACGGACCGATACCGCGGCAGAACAGCGGACGGATGTAGGCCGGTACGAAACCCGGGAAGTCAAAGGCATTGCTGACGCCTTCTTCCTTGGCCATCTGGCGAATGTTGTTGCCATAGTCGAAGGTCGGGATGCCCTGCTTCTGGAAATCGAGCATGGCCTGGACGTGTACGGCCATCGATTGCTTGGCAGCCTTGACCACGGCAGCCGGGTCGGTCTGGGCGCGGTCGCGGTACTGTTCCCAGGTCCAGCCGGCTGGCAGGTAGCCGTTCAGTGGGTCGTGGGCGCTGGTCTGGTCGGTGACCATGTCGGGACGCACGCCACGCTTGACCAGTTCCGGCAGGATTTCGGCGGCGTTGCCCAGCAGGGCGATGGAGATGGCCTTGCCTTCGGCGGTGTACTTGGCGATACGGGCCAGGGCGTCGTCCAGGTCCTTGGCTTGCTCGTCGACATAGCGGCTGCTCAGGCGGAAGTCGATGCGGCTCTGCTGGCATTCGATGTTCAGCGAGCAGGCACCGGCCAGGGTCGCGGCCAGTGGCTGGGCACCGCCCATGCCGCCCAGGCCTGCGGTCAGTACCCACTTGCCCTTGAGGCTGCCGTTGTAGTGCTGGCGACCGGCTTCGACGAAGGTTTCGTAGGTGCCCTGGACGATGCCCTGGCTGCCGATGTAGATCCAGCTGCCGGCGGTCATCTGGCCGTACATGGCCAGGCCCTTGGCATCCAGTTCGTTGAAGTGTTCCCAGTTGGCCCAGTGCGGCACCAGGTTGGAGTTGGCGATCAGCACGCGCGGGGCGTTGCTGTGGGTCTTGAACACGCCGACCGGCTTGCCCGACTGCACCAGCAGGGTTTCGTCGTCGTTCAGGTTGGTGAGGCTCTCGACGATCTTGTCGTAGCACTCCCAGTTGCGTGCAGCGCGGCCGATGCCGCCATAAACCACCAGCTCCTTGGGGTTCTCTGCCACTTCCGGGTCGAGGTTGTTCATCAGCATGCGCAGCGGGGCTTCAGTCAGCCAGCTTTTGGCGGTGAGCTTGTTGCCGCGGGCTGCGCGGATTTCGACGTCACGGAATTTTTTGAAATTGTTGTCAGTCACGGAAATGGCTCCTAAGCGATCAGTCCAAACCAACCCAGGCATTGGGTGTGTCATGGACTTATACAAACACATATTTACTTGTATGTACAAGCATAGGCAATTGAAATGCCAACTTCTCGCACGCGTCCTTCAAGCGGCGCTGATGCAGGCGCTAAAGCCCCGCAGGCCTTGGACAAGGTCTGAAATATTTTTTTGGGCGGTGTTTTTCGGAAGGAGAAGCCGACCAGTGGCGTTGCACCACTTCGGGTCAATCGGTAACAGCCCCGGCCACCGTATGTGGCCCGAGGCTGTTACGTCTTCAGTGCGGGGACAGCTCGATCAGGCAGCAGCGGCCTTGTATGTTGATCGTCTGCAGGCTGTGGTTGCCTTCAAGCTGCAGGCAATCGTAGCGACCAAGTCGGTGCTCCCCCTGCCCGGCTACGGCGACGTCCACCTGGGCAGAAACCGCGAACAGCAGCACGGTCGAGGCCGAGCTGAATGCCCGTTGAGTGCCGTCGAGCCATTGCAGGCGAGCCTGGTAACGCTCGGGGGCGTAGATCAGGTTGAAGTCGCGAATCGAGGCACCAAGCAACGTGCAACTGACCTGGCTCTCACCCCTGAAGGCAAAGGCATCGAACGGCAACAGCGGCCTTGTGGGCTGGCCATCGACCAGCAGGCGCATACCCTCGCCTTCGAGCACGGTGATGATCCGCTGGTAACCGGCGAAGCTGGAAAAACCGCCCGACTCGGCGATATCGGCTATCGACAGGCGCCAGCCGAAGCCGTCCAGGCCCACACCCGCATCGCGGGTGATTTCTTCAGTACTGCCGCCACCGTTCTTCCACGGCATGCGGGGGTAGTCTTTGGCGCGTAAAACCTGCAACTGGCTCATTTGCTGAAGCGTCCTTCCAGACGGTGACGGGAACCGGGGTGAATCAGGCGAGCCGCCGTGACCGGCACGCGGCCCGACCAGGTGCGGCGGCGGATCAGCAGGCACGGCTCGCTCTGTTCGATTTGCAGCAGGCGGCATTCTTCCGGCTCGGCCAGAATCGCCTCGACCACATGCTCGCCTTCGGTCAGCGGTGCGACCTGGGACAAATAGGCGTAGGGAGTTTGCCGGGTGAAGTCCTGCTTGAGGTAATCGGGTGCGACCGCTGCATTGACGAAGCGGTCTTCGATCTGCACGGCAATGCCGTTTTCGTAATGCACGATCAAAGAATGGAACACTCGCTGGCCTTCGCGCATGTCCAGGGCCAGGGCGCGCTCGGAACCGGCGGCCTCCTCGGCCAGGATCACCACCTTGCAACTGTGCTCATGACCACGGACCGCGATCTCGTCGGCAATGTTGTTGACCTCGAACAGCGCCGAGCGGGTCTTGGGCTCGGCCACGAAGGTCCCCACGCCTTGCATGCGCACCAACAATCCTTCGGCGGTCAGCTCACGCAAGGCGCGGTTGATGGTCATGCGGCTGAAACCCAGCTGGGTGACCAGTTCGCTTTCCGACGGCACCCGATGGTGCGGCGGCCAGCTGCCATTCTGGATCTGTTGGGCAATCATCTGCTTGACCCGGGCATACAGCGGCGCCGGACCCTCGCCCATCTGGGCAACCAGCGCGGAGACAGGAGGTGTCGGCACGGAAGATATCCTTGTTCGGTTGAATGAACGGTAGCTTGCCGGAGTTTACCCAGCAGGCAAACGTCTGTATATGTATATACAAATAATCACAATGAGGTGTGGGTCGATGTCCGTCTTCTTTGCCGAGCGCGCTTTGCTGCCTACGGGTTGGGCCGAAAACGTCCGTATCGAGGTCGGCGCCGATGGCCTACTGGCACGCATTCAGCCTGGCGGCTCGGCCCAAGGTGCCGAACGCCTGGCAGGCCCGCTGCTGCCGGGCATGCCCAACCTGCACTCCCATGCCTTCCAACGCGCCATGGCCGGGCTTGCCGAAGTCGCCGGCAACCCCAATGACAGCTTCTGGACCTGGCGCGAGCTGATGTACCGACTGGTCGGCAAGATCAGCCCCGAGCAGTTGCAGGTCATCGCCCGCCAGCTATACATCGAGATGCTCAAGGCCGGCTACACCTCGGTCGCCGAATTCCACTACGTTCACCATGACACCCAGGGTCAAGCCTATGCCGACCCTGCCGAGTTGTCGCTGCGCATCAGCCAGGCGGCCAGCAGCAGCGGCATCGGCCTGACCCTGCTGCCCGTGCTCTACAGCCATTCGGGGTTCGGCGGCCAGGCCCCCAATGAAGGCCAACGGCGCTTTATCAACAGCACCGAGCAGTATCTGGACCTGCAGGCGCGACTGGTGCCGCAACTGACCCGCCAACCGGCACAACGGCTGGGCCTGTGCTTTCACTCCCTGCGCGCAGTGACGCCGGAGCAGGTTGCCCAGGTACTGGCGGCCAGCGACAAAGGCTGCCCGGTGCATATCCACATTGCCGAGCAACAGAAGGAAGTCGACGACTGCCTGAGCTGGAGCGGGCGCCGGCCCTTGCAGTGGTTGTTCGAAAACACCGAAGTCGACCCGCGCTGGTGCCTGGTCCACGCCACCCATGCCGAACCCGATGAAGTGCAACTGATGGCCCGCAGCGGTGCCGTTGCCGGCCTGTGCCTGACCACCGAGGCCAACCTGGGTGACGGCATCTTCCCGGCGGTAGACTACCTGGCCCAGGGCGGTCGCCTGGGCATCGGCTCAGACAGCCATGTGTCACTGAGCGTGGTCGAAGAGCTGCGCTGGCTCGAATATGGCCAGCGCCTGCGCGACCAGCGCCGCAATCGCCTGTACCGGGGCGATCAGCCGATGGTCGGACGCACCTTGTATGACGCAGCCTTGAGTGGCGGCGCCCAGGCGCTGGGGCAGCCGATAGGCGAGCTGGCGGTGGGCAAACGGGCTGACTGGCTGGTGCTCGACGGCAACGATCCGTACCTGGCCACTGCCAGTGACGACGGCATCCTCAACCGCTGGTTGTTTGCCGGCGGCGATCGCCAGGTGCGGGATGTGATGGTCAACGGCACGTGGGTAGTGCGCCAGGGGCGCCATGCCGATGAGGAAGAGAGTGCCCGGGCGTTCGCCGGGGTACTGCGCACGTTGCTGGGGTAAGCGGATCGCGGGGCAAGCCCGCTCCTACAAATCCTGTGGGAGCGGCGGTGCGACGTCTCGACTTGCCCCGCAAGAGGCCCGTCCAACCATCAAATATTCACAGCCTGGAATACCCGCACCGCTGCTCCCACAGCCATCAGCGCTTGTGCGCCACCATGTCCCGGTCCGACACCCGCCAGATCAGGCGGGTCGTGTCATACCCCTGCTGGCGTGCCTTGGCCAGCAGGCTCTCGCGCTCCAGCGCCGGGATCACCGGCTTGCGCGACAGGATCCACAAGTACTTGCGATCCGGATTACCGACCAGCGCGGTCTGGTAGTCGTCGCCGATGTAGAGCACCCAATAGTCGCCCTTGATGCCACCCGGCAGCACTTTCGAGAACCAGTTGTCGAATGTTACCCAGAGCTTGTCGGTCTTGCCTGGCTCCTGCGGCGAGGCAGTGCCGCTGGCTTCCTGCCATTCGCCTTCAAGGGTCATGCAGCGGTTGAGCACACCCATCGTACCGTCAGGCTTGAGGTTGTAGTGCGCCTCGGACTGGGCGCAGTCGCGCTGGAAGTACATCGGCAGACGCGCCAGTTCGAACCATTTGCCCTGATAACGCTTGAGGTCGACCTTTTCGACGGTCTTGGGCGGTACCGGGCCCGTTCCCGAGTTGGCACAGCCACCCAGGATCAAGCCGGCGCACAGGGCCAGCAGCAGGTGTAGCCGTTTCATTTGAGTCCCTGCCCGGAGTACATCAGCACCTTGTCGGCGGCGTACTGCACGCTGATGAAGGTTTTCTCGTCACCCCAGGTGCAACTGGACATGCCCAGTGCGCCGGAGCACTCCTTGGGGGCGCCAAGCAATTGCTCGACTTCGGCCTTCGCCATACCGGCTTTGATCTTTGAATAGTTTTCCTGATTGATCTTGTTGCACGCAGTCAGAAACACGCACAAGGACAGCAGGGCGAGGGAACGCAACGACATGAAGGGTCACTCCTGGACATGAGGGTGCAGGCGCAGTGGCCTACCGACAGCTTAGAAGGGAAAAACGGGTTCTGGTTCCCGGCGCTGCACGCTTTCCTGACGCCAAATCCCTGCCTTTGGTCGTATAGACCTGCAACGACCTAATCTTTTGCCTGGAGCGGACGACACAGAACGGCGCTGCGACGTATTGCCGCGCCCTCTCCGTTGACCCGCCTTGTGCAGACAGACTCCGCAATGACAAAAAACCTGAAGTTCAGCCACAAGATTCTGCTCGCCGCCGCCCTGGTGGTTGCTGTCGCCTTTACCTGCTTCATCCTGTTCAACGACTACCGCCAGCGCCAGACGCTGCTCGCCAACACCCAGGCGTCGATGCAGGAACTGGGCAGCCTGACCAGCAGCAACATCCAGATCTGGCTGCAAAGCCGCATCCAGATCCTGCAGTCACTGTCCCAGCAGGTGGCCGTCGATGGCGCCAGCAAAGACAGCCTGACTCGTAGCCTCAATTTGCCGGTGTATGGCAGCAATTTCCTGCTGACCTATTTCGGCGGCCAGGACGGCTACATGCAGTCGGTGCCGCTGGGCAACCGCGCCGCGGACTACGACCCACGCGTACGGGGCTGGTACAAGGCCGCCAGCAGTGCCGGGCAGACCATCATCACCGAACCGTACATCTCGGCCTCGGCGAACAAGCTGGTGATCACCCTGGCCACACCCGTGCAGTACCAGGGCCGACTGATCGGCATCAACGGTGCCGACACCGACCTGGACAGCATCAGTGCGATCATCAACGCACTGAACTTCGACGGTCACGGCCAGGCGTTCATCGTCAACGGTGACGGCAAGATCCTGGTACATCCCGATTCGAAGCTTGTGCTGAAGAACCTCAGCGAAGCCTACCCTCGGCACACCCCGCAGATCGGCAGCGGGCTCAAGGAAACCGAGCGCGGCGGCAACGCCCAGTTCATCACTTTCACCAAGGTCAGCGGCGTGCCGTCGGCGGACTGGTATGTGGCCCTGGAACTCGACCAGGACTTCGCCTTCGCCATGCTCAGCGAGCTGCGCACCACGGCCATCATCGCCACGGTGATCGCCGTGCTGATCATCATCGCCCTGCTCGGCGTGCTGATTCGCGTGCTGATGGAACCGCTGCATGTGATGGGCCGGGCCATGCACGATATCGCCGAAGGTGAAGGCGACCTCACCCGCCGTCTGGCCATTCACGGCCAGGATGAGTTCGGCAGCCTGGGCCAGTCATTCAACCGCTTCGTCGAGCGCATCCACGAGTCGATCCGCGAAGTGGCCTCGGCCAGCGGCCAGGTCAACGAAGTTGCCCTGCGGGTGGTGAGCGCCTCCAACGCGTCGATTTTCAATGCCGACCAGCAATCAAGCCGCACCAGCAGCGTGGCAGCAGCCATCAACGAGCTCGGTGCCGCTGCCCAGGAAATCGCCCAGAACGCCGCCCTCGCCTCCCAGCACTCCAGCGAAGCACGCAACCTGGCTGCCGATGGCCAGCAGGTGGTCGAGCAGACCATCGAGGTGATGAACCAGCTGTCAGCGAAGATCAGCGATTCGTGCGGCAACATCGAGACCCTGAACGCCAACACGGTGAACATCGGCCAGATTCTCGAAGTGATCAGTGGCATTTCCCAGCAGACCAACCTGCTGGCGCTCAATGCCGCCATCGAGGCGGCCCGCGCCGGTGAAGCCGGCCGCGGCTTTGCCGTGGTCGCCGACGAAGTCCGCAACCTGGCCCACCGTACTCAGGACTCGGCGCAACAGGTACAGCGCATCATCGAGGAACTGCAGGCCGGTGCCCGCGTTGCGGTCAGCACCATGACCGAAAGCCAGAGCCACAGCGAACACAGTGTAGGGATCGCCAACCAGGCGGGTGAGCGACTGGGCAGCGTGACCCAGCGTATCGGCGAGATCGATGGCATGAACCAGTCGGTGGCCACCGCCACTGAAGAGCAGACGGCCGTGGTCGAATCGATCAATGTCGACATTACCGAGATCAATACGCTGAATCAGGAAGGGGTGGAGAACCTGCAAGCGACGTTGCGTGCCTGCAATGACCTGGAGCATCAGGTCGAGCGGTTGAAGCATCTGGTGGGGAGTTTCAGGATCTGAAACTGATCGCGGGGCAAGCCCGCTCCTGTGGCAGGAGCGGGCTTGCCCCACGATTGAATCCAGCTCAGAACCGCGAACCCGGCTCCAGCAAGAAATCCATCTCTTCATCGGTACTTGGCCGATTCAGGATCAGATTGCGGTGCGGGAACCGACCAAAGCGGGCAATCACTCGCTGGTGCTGTTCGGCGTAATCGAGGAAACCCTCGAACAAACGCCGGTCGCTGTCGGGTTGGGCATCGAGCAACAAGCGATAGCGTTCGATGCTGACGTTCTGCCAGTCCAGCACTTCGGCATGTTCCAGCACCAGCAGGATGAACACCCGCTGGATCGGCAGCAGTTGATAGTCCCAGGCCTTGTCCAGACCCTGCATCACCAGCACCTGGGCACGCCGGTCGCCATCGAAGGCACGCGGCGTGTCGCGGTAGATCATACGCGGCAGCTGGTCGAGCAGCAGGACCAGGCCAAGCCAACCCTGCGGGCTTTGCAGCCACTCTTCCAGACCGCCGGCCAGGGCTTGTTCGACCAGGTCGCCGAAACGCTCTTGCGCCTCGGCGTCGTGGTGCTTGCCAAACCACAGCGTACTCTTCTCGTCAGCGACGTCCTGGGGGCTGGTGCCCCATCCGAACCACCACTCCAGCAACGGCTGCCAAGGTGCGAGCATGACTTACTCCTGGTGATAACCGGTAACGCGCTCGACTTCCTGCTTGGAACCGAGGAACACCGCCACACGCTGGTGCAGGCTCTCGGGCTGGATGTCGAGGATGCGCTGGTTGCCGTCGGTGGATGCACCGCCGGCCTGTTCGATGATGAAGGACATCGGGTTGGCTTCGTACATCAGGCGCAGCTTGCCCGGTTTGGAAGGCTCGCGGGCATCGCGCGGGTACATGAACAGGCCGCCGCGGGTCAGGATGCGATGCACGTCGGCAACCATCGAGGCGATCCAGCGCATGTTGTAGTTCTTTTTCAGCGGGCCGGTCTCACCTTCCAGCAACTCGCCGACGTAGCGCTTGACCGGGGCTTCCCAGTGACGCTGGTTGGACATGTTGATGGCGAACTCGGCGGTGGTTTCCGGCACCTTGATGTTCTCGTGGGTCAGGACGAAACTGCCGAGCTCGCGGTCCAGGGTGAAGCCCTTGACGCCGTTGCCCAGGGTCAGGATCAGCATGGTTTGCGGGCCGTAGATCGCGTAGCCGGCAGCAACCTGCTTGGTGCCTGGCTGCAGGAAGGCCTGCTCGTTCAGGCTTTCGTTCTGGCTCAGATACTCGTTAGGGCAACGCAGGACCGAGAAGATGGTGCCGACCGACACGTTGACGTCGATGTTCGACGAACCGTCCAGCGGGTCGAATACCAACAGGTAGGCGCCCTTCGGGTATTTGCCCGGGATCTGGTAGGCGTTGTCCATTTCTTCGGACGCCATGCCGGCCAGGTGACCGCCCCACTCGTTGGCTTCGAGCAGGATGTCGTTGGAAATCACGTCCAGTTTCTTCTGGACTTCGCCCTGCACGTTTTCAGTGCCCATGCTGCCCAGAACGCCGCCCAGGGCGCCCTTGGAGACGTTGTGGCTGATTTCCTTGCACGCACGCGCCACCACTTCGATCAGGAAGCGCAGATCGGCAGGGGTACTGTTGCTGCGGGTCTGCTCAATCAAATAGCGACTCAGGGTAACGCGGGACATGTAAGGCTCCGAAGAATGGGGTAATAAAAACCCACGCAGTTTACAGGGAGAGTGAAGCGCTAGCGAGCAATGAGACACGCTTGCCCGATCAGACGGCACATCGGCCCGAGAGTTCATCACTCCCGGGCCGATGCATGCAGCTTAGTCCAGGGCTCTCCAGATCTGCGTCGCGTACTCGCGAATGGTCCGATCGGAGGAGAACCAGCCCATGCGCGCGGTGTTGAGCACCGCCGTGCGCCACCACTGCCTGGGGTCGCGCCAGAGCGCTTCGACACGCAGTTGCGCCTCCCAGTACGCATCGAAATCGGCGCACACCAGAAAGCGGTCATAGGCTACCAGCGAGTCCACCAACCCCACGTAGCGGGCCGGGTCGTCGGGCGAAAACACCCCGCCACGAATGGCCTGGAGCACATCATTGAGCCGATGGGAGGCGCCGATCGCGGTGCTCGCGCCAAAGTCGCCACTGCGCTTACGGGCCTCGACCTGCTGGGCGCTCAAGCCGAAGATGAACATGTTCTCGGTCCCCACCTCCTGGCTCATCTCCACGTTGGCGCCATCGAGGGTACCGATGGTCAGCGCGCCGTTGAGGCCGAACTTCATGTTGCTGGTGCCCGATGCCTCGTAACCGGCGGTGGATATCTGCTCGGAAAGATCAGCCGCCGGAATGATGCTTTCGGCAAGACTCACGTTGTAGTTGGGCAGGAACACCACCTTGAGCAGGCCGCGCACGGTCGGGTCGTTGTTCACCACCCGGGCGATGTCGTTGCTCAGCTTGATGATCAGTTTGGCCTGGTGGTAACTGGCCGCCGCCTTGCCGGCGAAGATCTTCACCCGCGGCACCCAGCCCATGCCTGGCTCGGCGCGGATCGCCTGGTACAGGGCCACGGTGTGCAGCAGGTTGAGCAACTGGCGCTTGTACTCGTGGATGCGCTTGACCTGCACATCGAACATCGCCTCGGGGTTGACCGTGGTGCCCAGGCGCTCCTGGATCAGGCTGGCCAGGGCGCGCTTGCTGTGCAGGCGCTGGGCAGCGAACTGCTTGCAGAAGGCCGGCTTGTCGGCGAATGATTCCAACGCCCGCAGCCTGCCTTGCGGATCGTCGAGCACCTCGGGGCCCAGGGCCTCGACCAGCATGGCGGTGAGCTGTGGGTTGGCCTGGAAAAGCCAGCGGCGAAAGGTGATGCCGTTGGTCTTGTTGTTGATCCGCTCCGGATACAGCTTGTGCAGCTCGGAAAACACCGTGCTGCGCATCAGCTTGGTGTGCAGCGCCGAGACGCCGTTGACACTGTGCGAGCCGAGAAACGCCAGGTTGCCCATGCGCACCCGCCGGCCATTGTCTTCCTCGATCAACGACACGGCGCGCAGCACGTCGAAATCGTGAATGCCCTTGGCGCGCAGGGCGTCGATATGAAAGGCGTTGATCAGGTAGATGATCTGCATGTGCCGCGGCAGCATGCGCTCCATCAACCCCACCGGCCAAGTTTCCAGGGCTTCGGGCAGCAGGGTGTGGTTGGTGTAGGCCAGGGTATCGACGGTCAGTTGCCAGGCAGTGTCCCAGGGCACCTCGTGCTGGTCGACCAGCAGGCGCATCAGCTCGGCCACGGCGATCGAGGGGTGGGTGTCGTTGAGCTGGATTGCCGCCGACTCATGCAGGTTGAGCAGGCTGTCGTGCATGTTCAGGTGACGGCGCAGCAGGTCCTGCAGCGAGGCACAGACAAAAAAGTACTCCTGGCGCAGGCGCAGCTCCTGGCCGGCCTCGGTGCTGTCGGCCGGGTACAGCACCCGCGAGATGCTTTCGGCGCGGGCTACTTCGGCTACCGCCCCCAGATGGTCGCCGGCATTGAAGCGCTCAAGGTGCAGCTCCTCCAGCGCCCGCGCCCGCCATAGCCGCAAGGTGTTGACGCTGGATCCGCGCCAGCCGACCACCGGCGTGTCGTAGGCCACCGCACGGACGGTTTCGGCCGGCCACCAGACCTGGCGCTGCTGGCCGTTGGCGTCATGCACGGTTTCCACGCTACCGCCGAAGCTGATCGGGTAGATCACCTCGGCACGCTCGAACTCCCAGGGGTTGCCGAAATCCAGCCAGTTCTCGGTCTGCTCCTGCTGCCAACCATCGACCACCGCCTGGCGGAACAGGCCATGTTCGTAGCGAATGCCATAGCCGTGGGCCGCGATGCCCAGGGTCGACATGCTCTCCATGAAGCATGCCGCCAATCGACCCAGGCCGCCATTACCCAGTGCCGCGTCGGGTTCCAGCAGGCGAATACGCTCAAGATCGACATCCAGCCCGCTCAAGGCCTCACGGGCAATGTCCAGCAGGCCCAGGTTGCTCAGGCTGTCGTAGAGCAAGCGGCCGATGAGAAACTCCAGTGACAGGTAGTACACCCGCTTCTGGCTCTTGCGGTAGATCTGCCGGGTGTGATCCATCCAGTGATCGACCATGTGATCACGGGCCGCCAGGGCGATGGCCTCGAACCAGTCGTGCTCGAAAGCGTGCTCCGGGTCCTTGCCGACGGCGTAAGTCAATTTATCCATCACAGCGGTGCGAAACGCGGCCACCTCTGCGTCACGTGCGAGTGGTTCCTGAGACATGCGACGTCCTCGGGCAAGTTGACGAATGCGGATGGAGACTGTTCAGCCTAGACCCTTCGACACAGAGCGTCAGCGCAGGTTCTGGAGTTTGTACGCAAAAGCGAGCGTGCAGACGGGCAACCGGCAAATGGTTGTTCACATTTTGATCAACTCCGGTATGATCGCGCGCCCACCAGAACATCTAATAACCTGAGCCTGATGAAACCGACCCTGATTGCCGCCGCCGAAGTCGACCGCCTGGATACCTGGCAGAAATACCAAAGCCATATGTGTGGAGGCTGCAACTCGACCTGCTGCTCCTTGCCGACGGAAGTGAAAATCAAAGACCTGATCCGCATGGGCGTGGTGGATGAGTTCGAGGTGGGCGAGCCGCCAAAGAACATCGCCAAGCGTTTGCAGAAAGACGGGATCATTCAGCGCTTCAATCAGAAGTCGGGAATATTCACCCTGGCGCAGATGAGCAACGATGACTGCTTGTACCTGGATCGTAAAAGCCGCCTGTGCACCATTTACGACAAGCGCCCCGACACCTGCCGCAACCACCCGCGGATCGGACCACGCCCGGGCTATTGCGCGTACATTCCAAAACCTGCAGCACGCCGCTAGACGCATCGCGGGGCAAGCCCGCTCCCACAGTGGGAGCAGGCTTGCCCCGCGATTGGCTTAGCAGACAAACAAAAACGCCCCCGGCCTTGCGACCGGGGGCGTTTTCGTTTCAGCCGGGCTTAGTTAGCCTTGGCTTTCTTGGCAGCGCGGGTACGCTCGCCTTCGTCGAGGATCTTCTTGCGAAGACGGATCGACTTAGGAGTCACTTCGCACAGCTCGTCGTCCTGGATGAATTCCAGAGCCTGTTCCAGGGTGAAGCGAACAGGTGGAACCAGAGCGATGGTTTCGTCTTTACCCGAAGCACGCATGTTGTCGAGCTTCTTGCCCTTGGTAGGGTTGACGCCCAGGTCGTTGTCACGGCTGTTCAGACCAACGATCTGACCGTTGTAGATTTCCTGGCCGTGCTCGACGAACAGCTTGCCGCGCGCCTGCAGGGTTTCCAGGGAGTAGGTCAGTGCCTTGCCGGTCTCTACCGATACCAGTACGCCGTTCTGACGACCGGACATGTGGCCGGACTTCATCGGAGCGTAGCGATCGAAGATCGAGGTCAGGATACCTGCACCGTTGGTCAGGGTCAGGAACTGGTTACGGAAACCGATCAGACCACGGGCTGGAATGTTGTATTCCAGGCGTACACGGCCCTTGCCATCCGGAACCATGTTGGTCAGGTCGCCTTTACGCAGACCCATTTCTTCCATGACCTTGCCCTGCGAATCTTCAGGGATGTCGATGGTGACGTTCTCGAACGGCTCGTGCTTGACGCCGTCGACTTCGCGGATGATCACTTCTGGACGACCAACGCCCATTTCGAAGCCTTCACGACGCATGGTTTCGATCAGAACCGACAGGTGCAGCTCACCACGACCGGAAACCTTGAACTTGTCAGCCGAGTCGCCTTCTTCAACGCGCAGTGCAACGTTGTACAGCAGCTCTTTGTCCAGACGCTCTTTGATGTTGCGGCTGGTGACGAACTTGCCTTCTTTACCGCAGAACGGCGAGTCGTTGACCTGGAAGGTCATCGAAACGGTTGGCTCGTCGACGGTCAGCGGCTTCATCGCTTCGACCGCGTCAGGGCTGCACAGGGTGTCGGAGATGAACAGCTCGTCGAAACCGCTGATGCAGACGATGTCGCCAGCCTGAGCTTCTTCAACGTCAACGCGGTGCAGACCGTGGTGACCCATCAGCTTCAGGATACGACCGTTGCGCTTCTTGCCGTCGACGTCGATAGCCACGACCGGGGTGTTCGGCTTGACGCGACCACGAGCGATACGGCCAACGCCGATAACACCCAGGAAGCTGTTGTAGTCCAGTGCCGAGATCTGCATCTGGAACGGACCGTCACGGTCAACAGCCGGCGCCGGTACGTTGTCGATGATCGACTGGTACAGCGGGGTCATGTCTTCGGCCATGTCGGTGTGGTCCAGACCGGCAATGCCGTTCAGGGCCGAGGCGTAGACGACTTTGAAGTCCAACTGTTCTTCGGTGGCACCCAGGTTGTCGAACAGATCGAAGATCTGGTCCAGAACCCAGTCAGGACGCGCGCCAGGACGGTCGACCTTGTTGATGACCACGATTGGACGCAGGCCGGCTTCGAAGGCCTTCTTGGTCACGAAACGGGTTTGCGGCATAGGGCCGTCTTGAGCGTCGACCAGCAGCAGTACGGAGTCGACCATCGACATTACACGCTCAACCTCGCCACCGAAGTCGGCGTGGCCGGGGGTGTCGACGATGTTGATGTGGTAGCCGTTCCAGTTGATGGCGGTGTTTTTCGCCAGAATGGTAATACCGCGCTCTTTTTCCTGGTCGTTGGAGTCCATGACGCGCTCGTCGTTGAGCTCGTTACGCTCCAGAGTGCCGGACTGACGCAGGAGTTTGTCGACCAGGGTGGTTTTACCATGGTCAACGTGGGCGATGATGGCGATGTTACGCAGATTTTCGATCACGTGTGTATCTCGATCAGAGGATTCGGGTTGCCGCCCAGTCTAGGCGGCCAATATGAATGAATGGCACTCAACGGGCCCGCAGGTCGGGAGGGCGATGGCGGATGCTCCCGCCATATAGCCCCGGCGTTTTATGTCGGACGATAAACGCGCACATTGGCATGTCCCTCACTGAGCAAATGATGGGCATGCAGGCGACTCATCACACCCTTGTCGCAATACAGCAGGTACTGGCGCGTAGCGTCCAGCTCCTTGAAGCGACTGTTCAGGGCGTAGAACGGCATGGCTTTGACCTCGATGCCGTCCAGTTCCAGGGGCTGGTCTTCCTGGGCGTCGGGGTGGCGAATGTCGATCACCACTTGCCCGGCCAGCGCCTGGCTGACTTCTTCGATCTGGATATCCTGGCCAAGTTCATCGATCACATGGTCGATGGACACCAGGCGAGCACGCTCCAGGGCGCGCTCGAGCACAGCCATGTCGAACTGCTTTTCTTCATGTTCAAGGCGATGACGCTTGGCGCACGTGGTCGGGTTCACCGAAATCACGCCGCAGTATTCAGGCATGTGTTTGGCGAACTCGGCGGTACCGATCTCGTTGGCCTGGTCGATGATGTCCTGCTTGTGGCTGGCCAGCAGCGGACGCAGTACCAGCTTCTCGGTGGCCGAGTCGATCACCGCCAGGTTCGGCAGGGTCTGGCTGGACACCTGGGAGATCGCCTCGCCGGTTACCAGGGCGTCGATCTCCAGGCGGTCGGCGATATTGGTCGCAGCGCGCAGCATCATGCGCTTCAGGGTCACGCCCATGTAGCTGTTGTCGACCTTGCCGAGAATCTCGCCCACTACTTCTTCAAAGGGCACGCTGACGAACAGCACGCGCTGGCTACTGCCGTATTTCTTCCACAGGAAGTGGGCGACTTCCATCACGCCCAGTTCGTGGGCACGGCCGCCAAGGTTGAAGAAGCAGAAGTGGGTCATCAGGCCGCGACGCATCATCTGGTAGGCCGCCACGGTGGAGTCGAAACCACCGGACATCAGCACCAGGGTCTGCTCCAGCGTGCCCAGCGGGTAGCCGCCGATGCCCTTGTGCTGGTTGTGGATCACATACAGCAGCTTGTCACGTACCTCGATGCGTACCTCGACCTCTGGGGTGCGCAGGTCGATACCGGCGGCGCCGCACTGCTGGCGCAGCTGGCTGCCGACATAACGGTCGACGTCCATCGAGGTGAAGTCGTGGTGACCGCCGCGCTTGCAACGCACCGCAAAGCGCTTGCCGGGCAGCAGGTGACCGAAGTGGGTCTTGCACTTGGCGACGATATCGTCGAAGTCGCCCAGCGGGTACTCGTCGACCTGCAGGAAGTGGGCGATGCCCGGCATGCAGGTCAGACGCTCGATCATCTCGCGCAGGACTTTCTCGTCCTCGATGCGGGTGACCACCTCGAGGTTGTCCCAGACACCGTCAACCGCGAGCGCAGGATCGAGGTCCTTGAGCACGGTACGGATGTTGCGGCCCAGTTGACGGATGAAGCGCTTGCGAACCGGGCGGCTCTTGATGGTGATCTCTGGGAAGACTTTTACGATTAGTTTCATTGAAAACAGCGCGCGCAATGCCGACTAAAAAAGTGGGGCGCGGATTATAGCGGAAATTGCTCAAGGTTTAACCAATTAATGTACAGAAGGTTTACGCTGCACCAAATTGGTGCCTACAACCTCATTTACGCCTCCTAAGGGTGCATAAATTGTCTGACATTTCGGCTCATTGCCCCTGAAACGCATAGGAATGGGGCAAAAATTCCAAACCGGGGCACTGGCATGCAATTTGCTCCCTTGTGAGGCAGGTTGCCTTGGCCGACTATTCGCGCCCGGCATCACCCAAATTCAAGGGCTGCACAGGCAAGCTCTACCCCACCCCGGAGGACACTATGTCGAAGTCGGTTCAACTCATCAAAGATCATGACGTTAAATGGATTGATCTGCGCTTCACGGACACCAAAGGCATTCAACATCACGTGACCATGCCGTCGCGTGATGCCCTGGACGAAGACTTCTTCGAAGCCGGCAAGATGTTCGACGGTTCCTCCATTGCCGGCTGGAAAGGCATCGAAGCTTCCGACATGATCCTGATGCCGGACGACTCCTCCGCCGTTCTGGACCCGTTCACCGAAGAGCCGACCCTGATTCTGGTCTGCGACATCATCGAACCTTCGACCATGCAAGGCTACGACCGCGACCCACGCGCCATCGCCCGCCGCGCCGAAGAGTACCTGAAGACCACCGGTATCGGTGACACCGTCTTCGTCGGTCCAGAGCCCGAGTTCTTCATCTTCGACGAAGTGAAGTTCAAGTCCGACATCTCCGGCTCGATGTTCAAGATCTACTCCGAGCAAGGTTCATGGATGTCCGACCAGGACGTCGAAGGCGGCAACAAAGGCCACCGTCCAGGCGTCAAAGGCGGCTACTTCCCAGTACCTCCGTTCGACCACGACCACGAAATCCGTACTGCCATGTGTAATGCCATGGAAGAAATGGGCCTGGTCATCGAAGTACACCACCACGAAGTTGCCACTGCCGGCCAGAACGAAATCGGCGTGCAATTCAACACCCTGGTGAAGAAGGCTGACGAAGTTCAGACCCTCAAGTACTGCGTACACAACGTTGCCGACGCCTACGGCCGCACCGCTACCTTCATGCCTAAGCCACTGTACGGCGACAACGGCTCGGGCATGCACGTACACATGTCCATCTCCAAAGATGGCAAGAACACCTTCTCCGGCGAAGGCTATGCCGGCCTGTCCGACACCGCCCTGTACTTCATCGGCGGCATCATCAAGCACGGTAAGGCCCTGAACGGCTTCACCAACCCGGCTACCAACTCCTACAAGCGTCTGGTACCTGGCTTCGAAGCCCCGGTCATGCTGGCCTACTCGGCGCGCAACCGTTCCGCCTCGATCCGTATTCCTTACGTTTCCAGCCCGAAAGCCCGCCGTATCGAAGCGCGCTTCCCGGACCCGGCGGCCAACCCATACCTGTGCTTCGCTGCACTGATGATGGCCGGCCTGGACGGTATCCAGAACAAGATCCACCCAGGCGATGCCGCCGACAAGAACCTGTACGACCTGCCGCCTGAAGAGGCCAAGGAAATCCCACAGGTGTGTGGCAGCCTGAAAGAAGCCCTGGAAGAGCTGGACAAGGGCCGTGCGTTCCTGACCAAGGGCGGCGTGTTCTCCGACGACTTCATCGATGCCTACATCGCGCTGAAGAGCGAAGAAGAAATCAAGGTCCGCACCTTCGTACACCCACTGGAATACGAGCTGTACTACAGCTGCTGATTTCGTGACGTGACGTAGAGAGGCCTCCCATCGGGAGGCCTTTTTTTTGCCTTCAAAACCGCCTCGCGGCCAGGCTCGACTTGCAATGCGTAGCCGCTGCCGAGAAACGAGGCTGCGATCGACTGCGCAGCAGTCGCCAGGTAGCGGCAGGCTTGCCCCGCGAAAACTACAGTGCTCTATAGTGGTGCATAAGGGGATGCGCCCAATCTGAAAACACCCCAATTTGGTTCAATTTTCTGCCAATACCAGGCAAATCAGTGATTTCCTGCGCAGCCATGGCCCCATTTCAGGGGATTACGCTTCTTTTCGGAGCTTTGGTTTAATTTTTGCATTTTCCTTGTAACCGCAGATCACCAAAAGAGGTCACCGACGCGCCATGACCATCAGCGATGCCCTGCACCGACTGCTACTGGACAACCTGACCACTGCCACCATCCTGCTCAATGCCGATCTGCGTCTTGAGTACATGAACCCGGCAGCGGAAATGCTCCTGGCCATCAGCGGCCAGCGCAGCCATGGGCAATTCATCAGCGAGTTGTTTACCGAATCGCCCGAGGCACTCAACTCCTTGCGCCAGGCGGTGGAGCACGCCCACCCCTTCACCAAGCGCGAGGCGCAGCTGACCTCCCTGACCGGCCAGACCCAGACCGTCGACTACGCGGTGACGCCAATCCTGAGCAAAGGCCAGACCTTGCTGTTGCTGGAGGTCCACCCGCGTGATCGCTTGCTGCGCATCACCAAGGAGGAAGCCCAGCTGTCCAAGCAGGAAACCACCAAAATGCTGGTGCGCGGCCTGGCGCATGAAATCAAGAACCCGCTGGGCGGCATTCGCGGCGCGGCGCAGTTGCTGTCCCGGGAGCTGCCTGAAGAAGGTCTCAAGGATTACACCAACGTGATCATCGAGGAGGCCGACCGCCTGCGTAACCTCGTCGACCGCATGCTCGGCTCGAATAAACTGCCGTCGCTGGCAATGACCAACATCCACGAAGTGCTCGAGCGGGTCTGCAGCCTGGTCGAGGCCGAAAGCCAGGGTGGCATCACCTTGGCGCGCGACTACGACCCGAGCCTGCCGGACGTACTGATCGACCGTGAACAGATGATCCAGGCGGTACTCAATATCGTGCGCAACGCGATGCAGGCAATCAGCGGCCAGAATGAGCTGCGCCTGGGCCGCATCAGCCTGCGCACCCGCGCGATGCGCCAGTTCACCATCGGCCACACCCGCCATCGCCTGGTGGCCAAGGTCGAAATCATCGACAACGGCCCGGGTATTCCGGCCGAGCTGCAGGAAACCATTTTCTACCCCATGGTCAGCGGCCGTCCGGACGGTACCGGGCTGGGCCTGGCCATTACCCAGAACATCATCAGCCAGCACCAGGGCCTGATCGAGTGTGACAGCCATCCTGGCCACACCACCTTCTCGATCTTCCTGCCACTGGAACAAGGAGCCTCCGCCTCATGAGCCGTAGTGAAACCGTCTGGATCGTCGACGATGACCGCTCCATCCGCTGGGTCCTGGAAAAAGCCCTGCAACAGGAGGGCATGACCACCCAGAGTTTCGACAGCGCCGATGGTGTCATGAGCCGCCTGGCACGCCAGCAGCCGGACGTGATCATCTCCGACATCCGCATGCCCGGGGCCAGTGGCCTGGACCTGTTGGCGCAGATCCGCGAGCAGCACCCGCGCCTGCCGGTGATCATCATGACCGCACATTCGGACCTCGACAGCGCAGTGGCCTCCTACCAGGGTGGAGCGTTCGAGTACCTGCCAAAACCGTTCGACGTCGATGAAGCGGTATCGCTGGTCAAGCGCGCCAACCAGCACGCCCAGGAACAGCAAGGCCTGGACGTTGCCCCCACCTTGACCCGCACCCCGGAAATCATCGGCGAAGCGCCGGCGATGCAGGAGGTGTTCCGCGCAATCGGTCGCCTGAGCCACTCCAACATCACCGTGTTGATCAATGGCGAATCGGGCACCGGCAAAGAGCTCGTCGCCCACGCCCTGCACCGCCATAGCCCACGCGCAGCCTCCCCGTTCATTGCCCTGAACATGGCCGCCATTCCCAAGGACCTGATGGAGTCCGAGCTGTTCGGGCACGAAAAAGGGGCCTTCACCGGCGCAGCCAACCTGCGTCGCGGCCGCTTCGAGCAGGCCGATGGCGGCACGCTGTTCCTCGACGAGATCGGCGACATGCCGGCCGACACCCAGACACGCCTGCTGCGGGTACTGGCCGACGGCGAGTTCTATCGGGTCGGTGGTCATGTACCCGTGAAAGTCGATGTACGCATCATCGCCGCCACCCACCAGAACCTGGAAACCCTGGTACAGGCCGGAAAGTTTCGTGAAGACCTGTTCCACCGTCTGAACGTGATCCGCATCCATATTCCACGCCTGGCCGACCGTCGCGAAGACATCCCGACCCTGGCTCGTCACTTCCTTGGCCGGGCGGCCCAGGAGCTGGCGGTAGAGCCCAAGTTGCTCAAGGCCGAGACCGAAGAGTACATGCGCAACCTGCCCTGGCCCGGCAACGTACGCCAGCTGGAGAACACCTGCCGCTGGATCACCGTAATGGCCTCGGGCCGGGAAGTGCATGTCGGCGACCTGCCGCCGGAGCTGCTCAACCTGCCTCAAGACGCCGCCCCGGTCACCAACTGGGAGCAAGCCCTGCGCCAGTGGGCTGACCAGGCGCTGTCACGCGGCCAGTCGAGCCTGCTCGACAGCGCGGTGCCGAGCTTCGAGCGAATCATGATCGAGACCGCCCTCAAGCACACCGCCGGGCGTCGTCGCGATGCGGCCGTGCTATTGGGCTGGGGACGCAACACCCTGACGCGCAAGATCAAGGAGTTGGGGATGAAGGTCGATGGCAGTGACGAGGACGGCGACGACGAGGGTTAAAAGCGATCGCGGGACAAGCCCGCTCCTGCCGCAGGAGCAGGCTTGCCCCGCGAAAACTGCACCGAACCTGTGCCCCACGCACCGCGCTAAGGCACAGAATCCCTTTCAGATAACGCGAAACCCCGCCAAACCCACCATTTTGCGCACTGCAACAAAACTGGCACACACCCTGCATTAGTATGAGTACTCCAGTTTTGGGGACCTTGGTACAGGCAGGCCGGGGATTCCCCTCTTTTATTCGCGCAGTCGCACCTGCACCCGCCAGTGCCCATCGTCCTCTGCACCGGCCCAATCGCCGTGCAGGGGACGGGCCGCCACCAGGGTCACCAGCAACCCGCCATCACTCTTCTGAACCCGCCAGCTGACAGGCTTGCCCTGCAGCAGCAACTGGCCACGCGCCGCCTTGCCCTGGGCATCGAACAGCAGCGCCAGGGTGCCTTCGACTTCTTCGCCGTGCAGCTTGGGTTCCTCGTTGAACCACAGGTCCAGCCCACCTTCGACCACCTGCACCTGCTCCAGCAGCCGAGGTTCAGGTGTGGTCAGGCGACCGATCATCAAGCCCACCAGCATGCCCAGAATGGCCAGGGAAAACAGCACCCGTGGCCAGAGCTGCGAACGCGGGTCCGGTTCAGGAGTAGAATGCTCGCCATCTTTATATTCGGAGCCGTGCATGTTTCACGTCATCCTCTTTCAACCAGAGATTCCGCCGAATACCGGCAACATTATCAGGCTGTGCGCCAACAGCGGCTGCCACCTGCACCTGATCGAGCCCATCGGTTTCGAGCTGGACGACAAGCGCCTGCGTCGCGCCGGGCTGGATTACCACGAGTATGCTCCGCTCAAGCGCCACCCCGACCTTGCCAGTTGCCTGGAAAGCCTTGGCCAGCCACGCCTGTTCGCCTTCACCACGAAGGCTTCGCACCCTTACCACGAAGTGGCGTTCCATCCGGGTGATGCTTTTTTGTTCGGACCGGAAAGCCGTGGCCTGCCTGCCGAAGTGCTGGACAGCCTGCCTGCCGAACAGCGCCTGCGCCTGCCGATGCGCGAGGGCTGCCGTAGCTTGAACCTGTCCAATACGGTGGCGGTGACGGTGTATGAGGCGTGGCGACAGCAAGGCTTTGCCTGAGTCGCCCCGCGATAAAAAAAGCGCCCATCAGGGCGCTTTTTCAATACGTCGCAAGGCTTACTGCAGCGAAGGCGCTTCGCCTGCTTCCTGCATGCGTTGCATTTCCTGGGCGTACAGGGCGTCGAAGTTGACCGGCGATAGCATCAGCGCCGGGAACGAACCGCGGGTGACCAGGCTGTCCAGGGTTTCACGCGCGTACGGGAACAGGATGTTCGGGCAGAAGGCACCCAGGGTGTGGCTCATCGAAGCCGCGTCCAGGTTCTTGATCAGGAAGATACCGGCTTGCTGCACTTCAGCAATGAACGCCACTTCGTCGCCGTTCTTCACGGTCACCGACAAGGTCAGCACGACCTCGTGGAAGTCGCCTTCCAGGCCTTTCTGCTTGGTGTTCAGGTCCAGTGCGACGCTCGGCTCCCACTGCTGACGGAAGATGGCCGGGCTTTTCGGCGCCTCGAACGACAGGTCACGCACGTAGATGCGCTGCATGGAGAACTGTGGAGAGTTGTCTTCAGCTGCGGCGGCGGCGTCGTTGTTCTGTTGATCAGTCATGACAGATCCTTCTTTCCAGGTTCTTTATAGGGGTTCTGCTTCAAGCCTTGAGCAGGGCGTCGAGCTTGCCGGCGCGCTCAAGGGCATACAGGTCGTCGCAACCGCCGACGTGGGTACTGCCGATCCAGATCTGCGGCACCGAAGTGCGGCCGGCCTTCTGGCTCATCTCGGCGCGCACCTGCGGCTTGCCATCGACCTTGATCTCTTTGAAATCCACACCTTTGCTCTCGAGCAGGTACTTGGCCCGCGAGCAGTAGGGGCAGTAATCGCTGGAGTAGACGATGACGTCGCTCATATCACTTCACCAACGGCAGGTTGTCGGCCTTCCAGCTCGACACGCCGCCCGACAGCTTGGCGGCGGTGAAGCCAGCCTTGAGCAGTTCGCGGGCAGTGGTGCCGGCGTGCTGGCCCATGGCATCGACCACGATCAGGGTCTTGGCCTTGTGCTTTTCCAGCTCGCCCATGCGGGCAGCGAACTTGTCCTGTGGAATGTTCAGGGCGCCAACGATGTGGCCCGCCGAATAGTCCTTGGTCGAACGGATGTCGATCACCAGGCCTTTGTCGGCGTTGACCAGTGCAGTCAGTTCGCCGGTGCTCAGGCTGCGGCCGCCCTTGCGTGCTTCGTGGATGATCAGCAGCACCAACAGAACGATGAAAATACCGACCAGCAAATAGTGTTTTGTTGCGAATTCAATCAGGTGAGCAACCATCGGAAGGTGATCCAGGCCATTAAAAATGTTGGCCAGTATACACAGCACCCAAGGTCGGCCAAAGCCCGCCCGACCGGCTCATGGCCAGTAAATCCTGCCAAGTGGCTACAGTCCGTCGGCCCGTGCCCGGTCGCAAACAAGGTTAATTCGTCATTCCTGACCAATATGCCCTAAAATGCGTGTCTTTATCATCTGAACAACCGTGAGTGGGATTGATGACGAGCACGCCAAAACCCTTGGTCCTGATCATCCTGGATGGTTTCGGTCACAGCGAAAGCCCTGACTACAACGCCATCTATTCGGCCAACACGCCAGTCTACGATCGCCTGCGTGCCACCCAGCCGCACGGCTTGATCTCCGGTTCCGGCATGGACGTCGGCCTGCCTGACGGGCAAATGGGCAACTCCGAGGTCGGCCACATGAACCTCGGCGCCGGCCGCGTGGTGTACCAGGACTTCACCCGGGTGACCAAGGCCATCAAGGACGGCGAGTTCTTCGAGAACGCCGTGCTCTGCGGCGCGGTCGACAAGGCGGTGGGCGCCGGCAAGGCCGTGCACATCCTCGGCCTGCTCTCCGATGGCGGCGTGCACAGCCACCAGGATCATCTGATCGCCATGGCCGAACTGGCCGCACAGCGTGGCGCCGAGAAAATCTACCTGCACGCCTTCCTCGACGGCCGCGACACCCCGCCAAAAAGCGCGCAATCCTCGATCGAGCTGCTCGACGCCACCTTCGCCAAGCTGGGCAAGGGCCGCATCGCCAGCCTCATCGGCCGCTACTACGCCATGGACCGCGACAACCGCTGGGACCGCGTATCCACCGCCTACAACCTGATCGTCGACAGCACCGCTGAATACACCGCCGACACCGCCGTAGCTGGCCTCGAAGCGGCCTATGCCCGCAGCGAAAGCGACGAATTCGTCAAAGCCACACGCATCGGGGACGCGGTAAAAGTCGAAGACGGCGACGCGGTGATCTTCATGAACTTCCGCGCCGACCGTGCCCGCGAGCTGTCGCGCGTGTTCGTCGAAGCCGACTTCAATGAGTTCCCGCGCACACGCCTGCCCAAGCTTGCCGCCTACATCGGCCTGACCCAGTACTCGGCCAAGATTCCGGCCCCGGCCGCGTTCGCCCCGGGTAGCCTGAACAACGTACTCGGCGAATACCTGGCCAAGAACGGCAAGACCCAGCTGCGCATCGCCGAAACCGAGAAGTACGCCCACGTGACGTTCTTCTTCTCCGGTGGCCGCGAAGAGCCGTTCGAAGGCGAAGAGCGCATCCTGATCCCATCGCCGAAGGTCGCTACCTACGACCTGCAGCCCGAAATGAGCGCGCCGGAAGTCACTGACCGCATCGTCGAGGCCATCGAACAGCAGCGCTACGACGTGATCGTGGTCAACTACGCCAACGGCGACATGGTCGGCCACAGCGGCGTGTTCGAAGCCGCGGTCAAGGCTGTCGAAGCCCTGGACCTGTGCGTTGGGCGCATCGTCGAGGCCCTCGACCAAGTGGGCGGCGAAGCGCTGATCACCGCCGACCACGGCAACGTCGAGCAGATGGAAGACGAATGCACAGGCCAGGCGCACACCGCGCACACCACTGAGCCAGTACCGTTCATCTATGTCGGCAAGCGTGACCTGAAGGTGCGCGAAGGCGGCGTACTGGCCGACGTGGCACCGACCATGCTCAAACTGCTGGGCCTGGAAAAACCTGCAGAAATGACAGGCACGTCGATTTTGATCGACGGCTGAAGCGGTAAGCAGCACGCTTCGAGCGGCAAGAAACAGCGGGCGAGCGCTCGCTTTTCTTGCCGCTTCTGGTTTGCCGCTTGGCGCTAAAGCCGTTTTTTTTGCAGCCTGTGGCGGGCATACTAGGCCCGTCTCCATCCCTGGTGCCGCCCACTCCATGTTTCGCGCCCTGATCGTACTAGCCCTGTCTTGCCTGCTCAGCCCGGCGTTTGCCGACGAGCGCGCGCAAACCCAGCAGCAACTGGACGCCACGCGCCAGGACATTGCCGAGCTGAAAAAAATGCTCGGCAAGTTGCAGCAGGAAAAATCCGGTGTGCAGAAAGACCTGCGCAGCACAGAAACCGACATCGGCAAGCTGGAAAAGCAGGTGGAGGCCCTGCAACAGGAACTAAAAAAGGCCGAGGGCGAGCTGGAGCGCCTTGATCACGAGAAAAAAAAACTCCAGAGCGCCCGCGTTGAACAACAACGCCTGATTGCCATCCAGGCCCGTTCGGCCTACCAGAACGGTCGCGAGGAATACCTCAAGCTGCTGCTCAACCAGCAGAATCCGGAAAAATTCGCCCGCACCCTGACCTATTACGACTACCTGAGCCAGGCACGCCTGGAGCAGTTGCGCAACTTCAACGAAACCCTGCGCCAGCTCGCCAATGTCGAACAGGACATCAGCCTGCAACAGGCCCAGTTGCTGGCCCAGCAAGGCAACCTCGATGCCCAGCGCCAGGAGCTGGAAAAGGTTCGCGCCGAACGCCAGCAGGTGCTGGCCAAGCTCAATAACGATGTAAAAGCGCGCGACCAGAAGCTGCAGGCCCGCGAGCAGGACCAGGCCGATCTGACCAAGGTCCTCAAGACCATCGAAGAAACCCTCGCCCGCCAGGCTCGCGAAGCGGAAGAAGCTCGCCAGAAGGCGCTGCTGGCTGCGCAGGAAGCGGAAAAACAACGCCAGCGCGAAGCCCTGGCAGCCAACAGCGATGCCCCGAAAAAGCCCAAGCCGCTGCCTGGCCCGCTGGTTTCCAGCAACGGCGAGACCTTCGGCGGCGCTTTTTCTTCGGCGCGGGGAAAACTTCCATGGCCGGTCAATGGTCGATTGCTCGCGCGCTTTGGTGAAACCCGCGGCGACGATTCGCGAGCCAAGTGGGACGGCGTGATGATCAGTGCCTCCCCCGGCAGCCAGGTGCGTGCCGTGCATGGTGGCCGGGTGGTGTTTGCCGACTGGTTGCGCGGCGCTGGACTTCTGGTCATTCTCGACCATGGTAATGGCTACCTGAGCCTCTACGGCCATAACCAGAGCCTGCTCAAGAGCGCCGGAGACGTCGTCAAGGCCGGCGAGGCTATTTCCACTGTCGGCAACAGCGGCGGCCAGAACAGCTCGGGACTGTACTTCGCCATCCGCCAGCAGGGCCGCCCCAGCGACCCCGCACAATGGTGCCGTGCCCAGGGATAGGTACCACCAACCCCCTATTTAGCGGCGTAGCGCACTATCGGGCTACGCCGAAGCTCCCTACGGAGCGCTACCAGGATCAGGAGTTCGTTCGACATGCTGTATTCGCCTCGCCTCACCTCGCTGGCCCTGACCATCGCCATGGCCCTTGGCGCGTCCCTGGCCCAGGCGGCCGAGCCCGCCAAGCCTGCCTCGGTACCGGCTACGGCGGCTACGGCCAAGGCGCCGCTGCCGCTGGACGAACTGCGCACCTTTGCCGAGGTCATGGACCGGATCAAGGCAGCCTATGTCGAACCTGTGGATGACAAGACCCTGCTGGAAAACGCCATCAAGGGCATGCTCAGCAACCTCGACCCGCACTCGGCCTACCTGGGCCCGGAAGACTTCCAGGAGCTGCAGGAAAGCACCAGCGGCGAGTTCGGCGGCCTGGGCATCGAAGTCGGCATGGAAGATGGCTTCGTCAAGGTGGTCTCCCCCATCGACGACACCCCGGCATCCCGTGCCGGTATCGAGGCCGGCGACCTGATCGTCAAGATCAATGGCCACCCGACCCGCGGCCAGACCATGACCGAGGCTGTCGACCAGATGCGCGGCAAGGTTGGCGAGAAAATCACCCTGACCCTGGTTCGCGACGGCGGTAATCCGTTCGACGTGACCCTTGCCCGTGCAGTCATCCAGGTCAAGAGCGTCAAGAGCCAGCTGCTCGAAGACGGCTACGGCTACATCCGCATCACCCAGTTCCAGGTCAAGACCGGCGAAGAAGTCGGCAAGGCCCTGGCCAAGCTGCGCAAGGACAACGGCAAGAAGCTGCGCGGCCTGGTACTGGACCTGCGCAACAACCCCGGTGGCGTCCTGCAGTCGGCGGTGGAAGTGGCCGACCACTTCCTGACCAAGGGCCTGATCGTCTACACCAAGGGCCGCATCGCCAACTCCGAGCTGCGCTTCTCGGCCGACCCGGCCGACGCCAGCGAGGCGGTGCCATTGGTGGTATTGATCAACGGCGGCAGCGCTTCGGCCTCGGAAATTGTCGCCGGCGCCCTGCAGGATCAGAAACGCGGCGTAGTGATGGGTACCGACAGCTTCGGCAAAGGGTCGGTGCAAACCGTACTGCCGCTGAACAACGACCGCGCCTTGAAGATTACCACCGCGCTCTACTACACCCCCAACGGTCGCTCGATCCAGGCCCAGGGCATTGTTCCGGACATCGAGGTGCGTCGCGCCAAGATCACCGCCGAGCAAGACACCGAAAACTTCAAGGAAGCCGACCTGCAGGGCCACCTGGGCAACGGCAACGGCGGCGCCGACCGTCCGTCCGGCAAGGCGGCCAGCAGCAAGGCTCGCCCACAGGATGATGACTTCCAGCTCAGCCAGGCCTTGAGCCTGCTCAAGGGCTTGAGCATCACCCAGGGTAAATAAGGCCAGTCGATGCGTTGCCTGCTGTTCACCCTGCTGTACCTGTTGAGCGGTGCCGCCCTGGCGGCATCGGCTCAACCGGCCAAAGCCTACCTCAGCCTGATCATCGACGACCTCGGTCAGAACCCGGCCCGTGATTCCCGCACCCTGGCGCTACCCGGGCCAGTAACCCTGGCGATCATGCCCGACACCCCCCACGCCAGCGATTTTGCCCGCGAGGCCCATCGCGCCGGCAAGACGGTGATCCTGCACATGCCCATGGACCCTGCCACCGGCCCCTACGCCTGGCATCCCGGCACACCGCTGCCGGAGCTTGAGCGCCGACTCGATGCCGCCCTGGCCAAGGTGCCCTACGCCGCAGGCATCAATAACCACATGGGCAGCCGTATGACCGCCGAGGCCGGCCCTATGGCCTGGCTGATGAGCGAGCTGCAACGGCGTGACCTGTTTTTTGTCGACAGCCGCACCAGCGCTGCCACGGTCGCGGCCCGATCGGCGCAGAACGCCAGCCTGGCCAGCGTCTCTAGGGATGTGTTCCTCGATGATGTGCGCACCACAGAGGCCATCGCCGGGCAGCTGCAACAGGGCATTGCCCTGGCGCGCAAACAAGGTTCGGCGGTGCTGATCGGCCACCCATACCCACAAACGCTGGAAGTACTGGAACGCGAGCTGCCCAGGCTCAAGGCCCAAGGCATCGAATGGATCGAGATTCGCCAGATGATCGCCGAGCGCAGCAACCGGGCCATGACAGGCCACGGCCGCAACGGCATCTACAAGTAGTGGGCGAACACCGTCTCGACAAAGCCGTCGCTGCGCATCTGCTCAAGGGCTTGCTGGAGCTTGCGCACCACCTCATCGGGCACCTGCTTGTTCAGCGCCAGGTACAGCTCGGCGCCGTTGAAACGCAGCACGGTCTTCAGCTTGCTGACACCCACCTGCCGTGCCAAGTAGCGTCCGGCCGGATCACCACTGGCCCACAGGTCAATCTCGCCCTTGATCAGCTTTTGCGCATTGTCGCGGTCTCGCAGCGCCAACACCGGCTTTAGCCCTTTATTGGTGAGGAAGTTGCCGATGGCATCGCCCTTATAGGCACCAATGCGATAGCGCCGGGCGTCCTCCAGGCTGTCGAGCCTGATGTCGCTGTCTTCTGGCGCCAGCAGGATCCAGTCATCCGGGCCGATCGGCCCCACCCACTTGAACAGCGCCTCACGTTCGGGCTGGCGGGCCATGACGAAAATCCCATGGCCGGGCGTGGTCAGCACCTGCTGGTAGATACGCTGCCAGGGGAAGCGCAGTGTCAGGGTGTAAGGCACCCCGGCGCGCTTGAACATCTCGCGCACGATGTCGGTGGCGATACCGTTGATGCCCTCGTCGCGGGCAAAGCTCTTGCCGTTGATTGACATGTTGTAGGGCGGGAAGTTTTCGGTCAGCAGCACCATGGGGTCGTCCGCGCGGGCAACGTGGGCGAACGACAGGCAACTGCACAGCAACAGAACAAGACGCTTGAACATGATGGCACCGGGCTCCTTGGCAACGCCAAGAGTGCCGGTCCCCTGTGTGACTGTCCAGCCTGGTACCGCGCACAAACCAAAAGGGCCCTGTTCCTTGGAACAGGGCCCTCTGCCGTCAATCAGCCTTTATCAGCTGTAGACACGCCCCAGCAACTGGCGGTGGCTTTCGAACTGATCCAGCACATCACGGGTGATCTGCTCGGGTGTGAAGCCCATCAGGTCGTATTCCTGGCTGCCGTTGTGCAGGTACACCTCGGCGCGATAGAAGCGCTGGCGTACCTCGCTCTCGCCTTCGACCGGCGCCTCGCTTGGCGCGGCCAGGTAGCCGTCGAGGCTGACTTCATAGACGAAAGGGTTGCCCTCATCCATTTCGATGCGCAGGCCCATGGCCGAACGCGACTGGCCGACCCGGGTCTGGACCTGGAAGCCCAGCACTTGCAACTGTGCTGCAGCTTCCTTCAAGGCCGGGCTGACGCGCTTGTCCATGAAGCGCTGCACCACCGCCTGGGTCGGTTGCAGATCCAGCTGGCTCAGGCGCTCGCTGAAGCCACGGCGACCACGGGCGGCCAGTTCAGCCTGCTCCTGCTCGACCTGGCTGTCCTGTTTCATGGCCTTGTACAGGCCGAACATGAACAGCACCAGCACCACCGAGAACGGTAGGCCGGCCAGCACCACCATGGTCTGCATGGCCTCGAAGTTACCGGCAAACAGCAGGCCGATGGTCACCAGCGTGATGATGGCCGACCAGAGGATACGCAGCCAGTGCGGTGCGTCTTCGTCGACGTTACCGCCTTTGCACGACAGGTTGGCCATCATCACCGCGCCGGAGTCGGCCGGGGTCAGGAACAGCACGAAGCCGACGAACACCGCTACACCCACGACGATCTTGGCTGCCGGGAAGTGCTCGAGCAGCTGGTAGATCGACATCGACGGTTGTTCCAGCGCTGATCGTCCCAGCTCCACCGCCCCCTGGTTGATTACCAGGTCCAGCGCGGTGTTGCCGAAGATCGACAGCCAGGCCAGGGTGAAGCCCAGCGGAATCAGCAGCACGCCGGCCACCAGCTCGCGCACGGTACGGCCACGGGAGATACGGGCAATGAACATGCCGACGAACGGGCCCCAGGAGATCCACCAGGCCCAGTAGAACAGGGTCCACAGGCCCAGCCAGCGCTCGGACTTGGCGCCATCGCCTTCATACACGTACAGGTCGAAGGTCTTGAGCACCACACCGTTGAGGTAATCACCGATGTTCTGCACGAAGCTGTTGAGCAGGTGCAGGGTCGGGCCGTTGAGCAGCACGAACAGCAACAGGCCGCTGAACAGGATGATGTTCAGGTTGGACAGGCGACGGATGCCGTTCTCCACACCCGACACCGCAGCAATGGTCGCCACGGTGCTCATGACCAGAATCACAATCAGCAGGTTGGTGTTGCTGTGCTCCATGCCGAACAGGTATTCCAGGCCCGAGGACACCTGCATCGAGCCGATGCCCAGGTTGGTCACCAGGCCCAGCAGGGTCACGAACATACCGAAGATGTCGACGGTATGGCCGGCAGCACCTTTGACCCAACGCTCACCCACCAGCGGATACAGCGCCGAGCGCAGGGCCAGCGGCTGGTTGTGACGGTAGGCGAAGTAAGCCACGGCCAGGCCGACCAGAGCATAGATGGCCCAGCCGTGCAGGCCCCAGTGCAGGAAGGTCAGCTGCAACCCTTCACGGGCCGCCTGCAGGCTCTGCGGCGAGCCCTGCGGCGGATTGAAGTAGTGGTCCAGCGGCTCGGAGGCACCGAAATACAGCAGCGAGATACCAATACCGGAAGAGAACAGCATCCCGGCCCACGCGCCGTAGCTGAAATCCGGCGTGTCGTCCTTGCCGCCAAGCTTGAGCTTGCCGAAGTTGGAGAACGCCAGAACGATGACGAATACCAGGTAGCCGCCAATCACCAGCATGTAGTACCAGCCAAAACTGCGCGACAGCCAGGCCTGCGCCTGACCCAGCAGTTGGCCAGCGGTTTCGGGTACAGCGATAAGCAAGGCAGTCAGAAGCAGGATCAGCAGCGTCGAGGTGTAGAACACCACGCTATTGACCCGGACCCTCTCGGCAGGGGTCTTGATTAGGGAGGCAGAACTCATTGCACATAGGCTCCGGGCAGTGCGAGAGAAACGAAACAACCGTTGCCTGCGCAAATGGTGCAATAGCCCCACTGCGTCAGGTGTTATAAAAGCACCTTGAAAAACCGTGATCCCGAATCGAATACGTTGAAAAAAAACAGGCCTGACACCCCGCTCCAAGGGTTGGCCGGGCAGTGCAGTACCGCTCGGCAGATCTGTTCAACGCGCCGCTTACACCCGTCAACACCTTGTATTCCGGGGGTTACACGTCTTTTTGGGGTGCCAATTTGTGCTCGCAGACTGTAGGAAAAGTCTGTCAATGGCACAGATTGTCGCAGAGCTTATTCTTTGTTGATTGAACGTTCAATCAAAACAAAATAGACTGGCCTTTGCCGAGGCAGCCGCTCGTCGACTGCTCGCAGGCCTGAGGAGATTTGCAAGATGCCCAAGGTCGGTATGCAACCCATTCGCCGCCAGCAATTGATCGAAGCCACGTTGCTGGCAATCGACCAGGTCGGGATGGGTGACGCCAGCATTGCGCTGATCGCCCGTTTGGCCGGTGTGTCGAATGGCATCATCAGTCACTACTTTCAGGACAAGAACGGCCTGATCGCAGCGACCATGCAGTACTTGATGAGCGTGCTGAGCGAGAACGTCGTCGCCAACCGGCAGGCGCTCAAGGACAACAGCCCGCGTGCCCACCTGCAGGTGATCATCGAAGGCAACTTCGACGCCAGTCAGGTCAACGGCCCGGCAATGAAAACCTGGTTGGCCTTCTGGGCCTCCAGCATGCACCAGCCGTCTTTGCACAGGTTGCAGCGGATCAACGATCACCGCTTGTATTCCAACCTGTGTTGCCAGTTCCGCCGCGTCCTGCCGTTGTCCGAGGCACGCACCGCAGCCCGAGGACTGGCAGCCCTGATCGACGGCCTGTGGCTGCGCGGAGCGTTGTCCGGAGAGGCCTTCGACACCGACCAGGCGAAACAAATCGCTTACGAATACATGGATCTACAACTGGCGAAGCAGACGAGCCCGAACACACAAGCACGGGCCTCTGAACCACTACGCGCCGCAAATGCCAAAAAAGCAGGAGCGACGCTCGGATAGCCACTTACACAATGCACTTGCGAGGACACTATGGCCCGTTTCGAACTGCAAAAACTCTACATTGATGGTGGTTATGTCGACGCTTCCAGCGACGCTACCTTCGACGCCATCAACCCGGCCAACGGCGAAGTCCTCGCCCAGGTGCAACGTGCCACCCAAGAAGACGTCGAGCGCGCAGTAGAAAGCGCCGAGCGCGGCCAGAAAGTCTGGGCCGCCATGACTGCCATGCAGCGTTCGCGCATCCTGCGCCGCGCCGTCGACATTCTGCGCGAGCGCAACGATGAGTTGGCCGCCCTGGAAACCCTGGACACCGGCAAGTCCTACTCCGAAACCCGCTACGTCGACATCGTCACCGGTGCTGACGTGCTGGAATACTACGCCGGCCTGGTACCTGCCATCGAAGGCGAGCAGATCCCGCTGCGAGACAGCTCGTTCGTCTACACCCGCCGCGAGCCGCTGGGCGTGACCGTCGGTATCGGCGCCTGGAACTACCCGATCCAGATCGCCCTGTGGAAATCCGCACCTGCCCTGGCGGCCGGTAACGCGATGATCTTCAAGCCGAGCGAAGTCACCTCGCTGACCACCCTGAAACTGGCCGAGATCTACACCGAAGCCGGCCTGCCCGACGGCGTGTTCAACGTCCTGACCGGTAGCGGCCGTGAAGTCGGCACCTGGCTGACCGAGCACCCACGCATCGAAAAAGTCTCGTTCACCGGCGGCACCGACACCGGCAAGAAAGTCATGGCCAGCGCCTCGAGCTCCTCGCTCAAGGAAGTCACCATGGAACTGGGCGGCAAGTCGCCACTGATCATCTGCGAAGACGCCGACCTGGATCGCGCCGCCGACATCGCCATGATGGCCAACTTCTACAGCTCCGGTCAGGTCTGCACCAACGGTACCCGCGTATTCGTGCCCGCCTCGATGAAAGCCGCCTTCGAAGCCAAGATCGCCGAGCGCGTTGCCCGCATCCGCGTTGGCAACCCTGAAGACGAGAACACCAACTTCGGCCCGCTGGTCAGCTTCGCCCACATGGAAAACGTGCTGGGCTACATCGCCAAAGGCAAGGAAGAAGGCGCACGCGTCCTGTGCGGCGGCGAGCGTCTGACCGACGGCGAATTCGCCAAGGGTGCCTTCGTGGCCCCAACCGTATTCACCGATTGCCGTGACGACATGACCATCGTCAAGGAAGAAATCTTCGGCCCAGTGATGAGCATCCTCTCCTACGAGAGCGAAGAAGAAGTCATCCGTCGTGCCAACGACACCGACTTCGGCCTGGCCGCTGGCGTATGCACCAACGACATCAGCCGCGCCCACCGCATCATCCACCAGCTTGAAGCCGGTATCTGCTGGATCAACGCCTGGGGCGAGTCGCCAGCCGAAATGCCGGTTGGTGGCTACAAGCAATCCGGTGTCGGCCGTGAGAACGGCGTGAGCTCGCTGGCTCAGTACACGCGCATCAAATCGGTACAGGTAGAACTGGGCAACTACAACTCGGTGTTCTAAGCACCCCTGTAGCCGCGCCCGGGCCGCACAGGCCCGGGCGCTTCCCGTTTTTCCTGCCTACTGCCAAAGAGGGAACAGAACATGTCCCATGAATTCGACTACATCATCGTCGGTGCCGGCTCGGCCGGTAACACCCTGGCGACCCGCCTGACCGAAGACGAAGGCGTCACTGTCCTGCTGCTGGAGGCCGGTGGCCCCGACTACCGCATGGACTTCCGCACCCAGATGCCGGCCGCCCTGGCTTTCCCGCTGCAGGGTCGTCGCTACAACTGGGCCTACGAGACCGACCCAGAGCCGCACATGGACAACCGCCGAATGGAATGCGGCCGTGGCAAAGGCCTGGGTGGCTCGTCGCTGATCAACGGCATGTGCTACATCCGCGGCAACGCCCTGGACTTCGACGGCTGGGCACAACTGCCAGGCCTTGAAGACTGGACCTACCTGGACTGCCTGCCGTACTTCCGCAAGGCCGAAACCCGTGACATCGGCCCGAACGACTGGCACGGCGGCGAAGGCCCGGTCAGCGTGACCACGCCAAAAGCCGGCAACAACCCACTGTTCCATGCCATGGTCGAAGCCGGCGTGCAGGCCGGTTACCCACGTACCGAAGACTTGAACGGCTACCAGCAGGAAGGTTTCGGTCCGATGGACCGTACCGTCACACCAAAAGGCCGTCGCGCCAGCACCGCCCGTGGCTACCTGGACACCGCCAAGAAGCGTTCGACCCTGACCATCGTCACCCACGCCCTGACGGACCGTGTGCTGTTCGACGGCAAGCGCGCCATCGGCGTGACCTACTTGGTCGGCGCCAGCGAAGAGCGCGTCGAAGCCCGTGCCCGCAAGGAAGTCATCGTCTGCTCCGGTGCCATCGCTTCGCCGCAACTGCTGCAGCGTTCCGGTGTCGGCCCGGCCGAACTGCTGAAGAACCTCGACATCCCGGTGGTCCACGACCTGCCAGGCGTTGGCGAGAACCTGCAGGACCACCTCGAGCTCTACCTGCAATACGCCTGCACCCAGCCGGTTTCCCTGTACCCGTCGCTGCTCTGGTACAACCAGCCGGCCATCGGTGCCGAGTGGCTGTTCAACGGTACCGGCATCGGCGCCAGCAACCAGTTCGAGGCGGGTGGTTTCATCCGCACCCGTCCCGAGTTCGAGTGGCCGAACATCCAATACCACTTCCTGCCTGTCGCGATTAACTACAACGGCAGCAACGGCGTACAGGAACACGGCTTCCAGGCCCACATGGGCTCGATGCGTTCGCCAAGCCGCGGCCGCATCCAGGCCAAGTCCAAGGACCCGCGCCAGCACCCGAGCATCCTGTTCAACTACATGGCTACCGAGCAGGACTGGCAGGAATTTCGCGATGGCATCCGCCTGACCCGCGAAATCATGGCCCAGCCAGCACTGGACCCGTACCGTGGCCGCGAGATCAGCCCGGGCGCCGACGTGCAGACGGACGAAGAGCTGGACACGTTCATCCGCGAACACGCCGAAACCGCGTTCCACCCGTCGTGCTCGTGCAAGATGGGCGACGACGAGATGGCCGTGGTCGATGGCCAGGGTCGCGTGCATGGCATGCAAGGCCTGCGCGTGGTCGACGCCTCGATCATGCCGATCATCATCACCGGTAACCTGAACGCCACCACGATCATGATCGCCGAGAAAATCTCCGACAAGATCCGTGGCCGCCAGCCGCTGCCGCGCAGCAATGCCAAGTACTACGTGGCCAACGGCGCGCCGGTCAAAGGCAAGCCGATGCGTGAAGTGAAGCAGGCGTAATACCCTCGCCGGGCAAGCGCACTCCTACACCGTAGGAGCGTGCTTGCCCGGCGATACTCAATACCGCAGAAAAAATCGTTCCACCACTGAACCTCCATCCTCCCCCAGACGCTGCGCAAACCGCTCCCGATCAAACGGCTGCCCGGTACGCAGTTCGTACGCGTCCCCGCCCCCCGCCTCCAGCGCCCGCAACCGTACCTGCATAAACCGGTAATGCTCGCCGCTGACTTCAGTAATGCCCTCCACCTGCAAATAGCTTCCAGGCAGCACTACCGATTCGGCCTCATGCGGCAAGTCGGAAAACGCCGCCACCGGCACCGCACACCGTGCTCCACCTGGCTCCAGCACATACACAACGGCACCTTCCTCGAAGGCGGTACCCGCTTTTACTGTCGGCTGGTTGAAAAACTCCCAGGCCATGTACGGGTTCTCCGTGAACGAAGTGAAATCCGTGGTCAGCAAACGGTCCCCGACCTTGACCCGTCCCTCACGCCAGTACGCCCCGGATGTCTCCCTGCCGCCAATGCCGACCCGGTACAGGCGCACCTGATTGTCGCCCCCGAGCAGCTCCAGCTCCTCGGCCAGATCATGAACCCTGGCTACGTTGGCAGCCGGCGCGTCCTCCATTGCCAGGCCCCGCAGCAGATTGTTGTAGCGCTGCGGCGAGTGGGTGTACTGCCTGATGTTGCGCGCATGGAACCCCAGCTCATCGCAGTACACCCGAAACGGTTGGCCGAAGGCATCCAGGTCGGCGCGTGGCACCTGCACCAGCAACGCACGCTGGCGGGCCAGGGCCAGATCGGAAACCGCCAGCAGTTCATCCGCCGAGGCGCGCATGTGCAAGTCCCAGAACGGGCCATCCAACCCCGGCACAGCCTGCCCCCCACCTTCCAACGTGCGCAGCGAGCCGGGCACATAACCTTGCTCAGGCAACAGGGCCGGTGCATCGATCAACCCGGGCGACTCCACTACTTCTCCAGCCCGGAGCATCTGCGAATCGATCAGGATAAACAGCACATCAATGAACGCCGCCACCCATCCCGCCCGCCGCTGCGCCTGCAGCGGCGCGTGCAATGCCTGATCCACATGCAGGACCAGGTTGCCGACACCGGCGCCCAGGGCCAGGCCTGCCAACGGCCACCAGAGCAGGGCCGCAGGCGTGGCAAAGCGTGGAACGAGCTTCAGGTACTCCAGCCACTGGGCCTTGTCCAGCGCGCTGTTTGACGTGGTGCGTGCCCGGGCATCACGTACCAGCTGGTCAACAGCCGACCGGTACACGCTGTCGAAGACATCCCCGCGAATCGCCTGACGGGCCCGAACCAGAGAAACCGTTGCGCTCTGCAATTGATCACACAGTCGTTGCAGGGCATCACCGTGATCGGCCAGCGCCGCCGCGTCACCAAGGAAATGAGCGATGAAGCGCTCACGGCTCGGTGTGTCATGCACTTGCCGGCGAACCCAGGTGTTCAAGTCCGCCGTGCTGGCGAACACCTGCAACTCGCTGCCACCCTGCCCGCAGAGGTACAGCACCTGGCGCCCGCCCGGCAGCGTCAGCCAGAACAGGTCGCGGGCCCGGTAGCCACCCAGCAGGCAATGGCGAAACGGCGAGTCGCGCGCCAGCGCAGGCTTACTGCGCAGTTGCTGCAGGCCCACAGGAAGCACCGCGCCCGGCACGACCGCCGCACACAACGCCTCGGCGTCCTCTCGCGCCAACCTGGCGCGCGCAACCGCGGCAAGAAAACCCGCCCGTGCCAGCAAACAGAAGTCTTCACCTGCATCGCTCCAGAACTTCGTTACCGCTTCCAGGTAGACGGGCTGGAAATCCAGCGCCCAGAAGGCCTGCTGCACTGTTGCCGGCAGCAGCCTCACTTCGCAGGTTTGGTCATATCGGCCGAAGGCGCCATCGACCCGGTAGAAGCCACCGTAGAGACTGAGCAGATCGCTGTTGGATTGTTCATCGACCAGAAAACGCCGCAGGGTCAGCTCGCTCAAGGTCATCGAACGCAGTGGCCTGCCCTCATGCCGCCAACCGGTATAGGTCAGGTGACTGCTGATCGCAGCATTGAAGCGATGCCAGTAGATGCGGTCGGGGTCCATCCAGTACCCCAGCTGGTCGCGCACGATGTGCCCGGCAGCCTGGCGCGCCAGGCTATGCAGGGTGGGAAAGTTGGCCGTATAGCGCTCAGCGATGCCTTGCAGCGTGGCATTGGCCTGCGGCTGAACGGGAGTAAGGGCATAGTCGGGCATGGCGTGGGACCTTGGCGCAATGGAAGGGCCCTCACTTCAACCCAGTGCCCCTGCGACGAGGTGTCATCTATCCACCACCGCACCAGGCATTTGAAATCAACGCCACGGAACGCTTTACAGCTCGCCAAGCCCTCAGGTTAGAATCAGTTGGCATGCGACCTGCTTGTTCAAGCCGGTCCCCTTTCTGCTTTTCCCCGGAGTACCGCCTTTGGATGCGTCCACCATCAATAGCCTGTTCTTGATCGGCGCATTGCTGGTAGGTGCAAGTATTCTGGTCAGCTCACTGTCTTCCCGACTGGGCATCCCGATCCTGGTCATCATCCTGGCCGTCGGCATGCTGGCCGGCGTGGATGGTGGCGGCATCATCTTCAACAATTATCCAACCGCTTACCTGGTGGGCAACCTGGCCCTGGCCGTGATCCTGCTCGACGGCGGCTTGCGCACACGGGTGGCGAGTTTTCGCGTGGCCCTGTGGCCAGCCCTGTCGCTGGCCACCGTAGGCGTGCTCATCACCACGGGCCTGACCGGCATGGTCGCTGCCTGGCTGTTTGATCTCAGCCTGATCCAGGGCTTGCTGATCGGCGCCATCGTCGGCTCTACCGACGCTGCGGCGGTATTCTCGCTGCTGGGTGGCAAGGGCCTGAACGAGCGGGTCACCGCTACACTTGAGATCGAGTCGGGCAGCAACGACCCGATGGCCGTATTCCTTACCGTCACCCTGATCGAGATGATCGCCAGCGGCCAGACCGGCCTGCACTGGAGCCTGCTCGGCCACCTGCTGCGCGAGTTCGGTATCGGCGGCCTGATGGGCCTGGGCGGTGGCTGGCTGATGCTGCAGTTGGTCAACCGGATCAATCTGGCCGGCGGTCTCTACCCGATCCTGGTGATCGCCGGCGGCCTGGTGGTGTTCTCGCTCACCAACGCCCTGCACGGCAGCGGCTTCCTCGCGGTGTACCTGTGCGGCCTGGTGCTGGGCAACCGCCCGATCCGCAGCCGCCACGGCATCCTGCATATGCTCGACGGCATGGCCTGGCTGGCGCAGATCGGCATGTTCCTGGTGCTCGGCCTGCTGGTCACCCCCCACGACCTGCTGCCCATCGCCCTGCCGGCCCTGGGCCTGGCGCTGTGGATGATCATCTTCGCCCGGCCACTGTCGGTGATCGCCAGCCTGCTGCCGTTCAAGGCTTTCCATGGCCGGGAAAAGGCGTTCATCTCCTGGGTCGGCCTGCGCGGCGCGGTTCCCATCATTCTGGCTGTGTTCCCACTGATGGCCGGGCTGCCCGACGCCCAGCTGTTCTTCAACCTGGCCTTCTTTATCGTGCTGGTCTCGCTGCTGGTGCAAGGCACCAGCCTGCCGTGGATGGCCAAGTTGCTCAAGGTCACCGTACCACCGGACCCTGCGCCCATCTCCCGTTCGGCCCTGGAAGTCCATATCACCAGTGAGTGGGAGCTGTTCGTCTATCGCCTGGGCGCGGAAAAGTGGTGCATCGGCGCCGCCCTGCGCGAGCTGAAAATGCCCGAGGGCACCCGTATCGCTGCCCTGTTTCGCGGCCAGCAACTGCTCCACCCGTCGGGAAGTACCACCCTGGAAGTCGATGACTTGCTCTGCGTGATCGGTCACGAACACAACCTTCCGGCCCTCGGCAAGTTGTTCAGCCAGGCGCCGCAGCGCGGTCTGGATCTGCGCTTCTTTGGTGACTTCGTGCTCGAAGGTGACGCAGAACTGGGGGCTGTAGCGGCGTTGTACGGTTTGCAGCTCGACGGCCAGGACCCGCATATGCCGCTCAGCCGCTTCATTGCGCAGAAGGTTGGCGGCGCGCCAGTGGTGGGCGACCAGATCGAATGGAACAACACGCTATGGACGGTGGCGGTGATGGAAGGGAACAAGATCCTCAAAGTGGGCGTCAAATTCCCCGAAGGAACTCGACCCGGCCCCGGATTGTTCCTTTAAACTCCGAACTTCGCCTCTGGTTGCATGAATTTTCTGCCTATGTCCCTGCGCATTTATGTTTGCGCAGCCCTGCTCGGGCTGTGCCTGTCCCTCTCCTTCGCCTGGGCGGCAGAACCGCCGACCAGTGCGTCCATCCAGTCCAGCCTCGACAAGATCGCCGAGCGCAAGCTGCCCGAGGCTGAACAGAAAGCCCTGCAGCAAGTGCTGGAGCAGACCCTGACCTTCCTTGGCAGCAAGGAAGACAGCGAGAAAAAGCTCGCCGCCCTCAAGCAACAGCTCAGTGACGCACCCAACCAGACCCGCGAAAACCAACGCGAACTGGCCAAGCTCAACGACAGCAAAGTGATTCCCGTGGCCCAGCGCTACGCAGCCCTGAGCGTGCCGCAGCTGGAGCAGATGCTGGCCGAGCGCACCACCCAGCAGGGTGAGCTGCAAAAGGCGCTGTCGGAAGCCAACAGTCTGACCATCACCTCGCAAACCCGCCCGGAGCGGGCCCAGGCCGAAATCAGCGCCAACCAGACCCGCACCCAGCAAATCAACAACACGCTCAAGGCGGGCAAGGACGCCGGCAAGCCGTTGACTGCCGACCAGCGCAACCAGCTCAATGCCGAGCTGGCCGCCCTCAATGCCGTGACCCTGCTGCGCCGCCAGGAGCTGGCCGGCAACAGCCTGCTGCAGGACCTGGGCAACAGCCAGCACGACTTGCTGATCGAACGCGTCACCCGCATGGAGCAAGAGATCCAGGACCTGCAGACGCTGATCAACCAGAAGCGCCTCGCCCAATCCCAGCAAACCGTTACCGAGCAATCCCTTGAAGCCCAGAAAGCCGGTGGCAGCACCCTGCTGGCCACCGAGAGCGCGGCCAACCTCAAGCTTTCCGATTACCTGCTGCGCAGTACCGACCGGCTCAATGAACTGACCCAACAGAACCTCAAGACCAAGCAGCAGCTCGACAGCCTGACGCAGGCCGACCAGGCCCTGGACGAACAGATCAGCGTCCTCAAGGGCAGCCTGCTGCTGTCCAAGATCCTCTACAAGCAAAAGCAGGCACTGCCGCACTTGAAAGTCGACCGCGACCTGGCCGACCAGATTGCCGACATCCGCCTGTACCAGTTCGAGGTCAACCAGCAGCGCGAGCAAATCAGCAGCCCCAGCAGCTATGTCGACAAGTTGCTGGCCAACCAGCCGCAGGAGGACGTCACCCCGCAGCTGCGCAAAGCCTTGCTGGAAGTGGCGATCACCCGCAGTGACCTGCTGGAACGATTGAACCGCGAACTGAGCGCCCTGCTCAACGAATCCATCACCCTGCAACTGAACCAGAAGCAACTGCTGAGCACCTCGCAGAGCCTGCGCACCACCCTGGATGAGCAGATGTTCTGGATTCCCAGCAACAAGCCGCTGGATTTCGAGTGGTTGCGCACAGTCCCCGAGCGCCTGCAAAAGCAAGTGGTCAGCCTGCCCTGGGGCTCCGGCCTGAAGGAATTGGCCGATGGCCTGAGCCAGCGGCCGCTGCTGTTCCTGCCGTTGCTGCTGCTGATCGGCGCCCTGCTGTGGCGACGCAAGTACCTGTATGCGCGCCTGAACAAGGTTCACCAGGACGTTGGCCACTTCAAGCGCGACAGCCAGTGGCACACACCCCAGGCGATTCTGGTCAACATTCTCCTGGCCATGCCACTGAGCCTGGGCCTGGCCTTGTGCGGCCTGGCCCTGCAGATCGATGCCCGTGGCCAGAACGCCAACCTCGGCGCGGCCCTGCTGCAGATCGCCCAGGCCTGGCTGGTGTTCTACACCGCCTACCGGATCCTGGCGCCTGGCGGCGTGGCCGAACTGCATTTCCGCTGGGAAAAGCCCCAGGTCGAGTTCCTGCGTGGCTGGATTCGTCGCCTCGGTACCGTGGTGCTGGCCCTGGTCGGCGTGGTGGCGGTGGCTGAACACCAACCTTCGGCACTGGCGGACGACGTACTGGGCATCGGTGTGGTGCTGACCTGCTATGCCCTGATGGCCTGGCTGCTCAGCCGCCTGTTGCTGAGCAGCCCGACCCACCAGAACACCTCGCTGTTTCGCAAGTTCGTCGGCGTGGCTTTCACCGTGCTGCCAGTGGCCCTGTTCATCGCCGTATGCTTTGGCTACTACTACACCGCGCTCAAGCTCACCGACCGTTTGATCGATACCCTCTACCTCCTGATGTTCTGGCTGGTGATCGAGGCCGCCTTCGTTCGCGGCCTGGCGGTAGCCGCACGGCGCCTGGCCTACCAGCGGGCACTGAGCAAGCGCCAGCAGACCACCAAGGAAGGGCTCGATGGCGAAGTCATCGTCGAAGAACCGACCCTGGACATCGAGCAGGTCAACCAGCAGTCCCTGCGCCTGATCCGCCTGGCCTTGCTGGGCGGCTTCATCGCGGCGCTGTACTGGGTCTGGTCCGACCTGATCAGCGTGGTGGCCTACCTCGACAACATCACCCTGTACGAGTACACCAGCGGCACGGGCGCGACCATGAGCATGGTGCCGATCAGCCTCAGCGACCTGCTGGGCGCGCTGGTGATCATCGGCATCACCATTGCCCTGGCCGGCAACTTGCCGGGCCTGCTTGAAGTGCTGGTGCTGTCGCGCCTGAACCTGGCCCAGGGCAGCGCCTACGCCACCACCACCCTGCTGTCCTACGTGATTGCCGGCGTCGGGTTCGTCTCGACGCTGTCGGCCCTGGGTGTGAGTTGGGACAAGCTGCAGTGGCTGGTCGCAGCCCTCTCGGTCGGCCTTGGTTTCGGTATGCAGGAAATCTTCGCCAACTTCATCTCCGGCATCATGATCCTGTTCGAGCGCCCGGTGCGGATCGGCGACACCATCACCATCGGCAACCTGTCGGGTACGGTGAGCAAGATCCGTATCCGCGCCACCACCATCACCGACTTCGACCGCAAGGACATCATTGTCCCGAACAAGACCTTCATCACCGGACAACTGATCAACTGGTCGCTGACCGACACCATCACACGGGTGACCCTCAAACTCGGCGTCGACTACGGCTCGGACCTGGACCTGGTGCGCACCCTGCTGCTCAAGGCAGCCAACGACAACCCACGGGTGCTCAAGGAGCCTGAGCCGATTGTCTACTTCCTGAACTTCGGCGAGAGCACCCTGGACCACGAACTGCGCATGCACGTAAGGGACCTGGGCGACCGCAACCCGGTGCTGGATGAGATCAACCGCTTCATCAACAAAGAGTTCAAGAAGCAGAAGATCAACATCTCGTTCCGGCAGATGGAGATCTACCTGAAGAACATGCAGGGTCAGGAGTACAAGATGGTCCCGGTCGAAAGCCTGGACAAGACCGTACTGCCTACCGGCCCCGACGACAGCAAGCCCGACGGCGACGCACCCGCCAAGCCGGCCTGACTGGACGCCAACGGCCATACCCTTGCAGAATGATCGGATATTCTGCAGGAGATGGCCGTTGAAAGCCCTCGACGAACTGACCTTCGACAACCGCTTCGCCCGCCTGGGCGATGCGTTCTCAACTTCCGTGCTGCCCGAGCCGATCGCCGAACCACGCCTGGTGGTGGCCAGCGACTCGGCCATGGCACTGCTCGACCTTGACCCCACCGAAGCACACTCCCCGGTGTTCGCCGAGCTGTTTGGCGGGCACAAACTGTGGAGCGAGGCCGAACCCCGGGCCATGGTGTATTCCGGGCATCAGTTCGGTTCGTACAACCCGCGCCTGGGTGACGGCCGCGGCCTACTGCTGGGCGAGGTGTACAACGATGCCGGCGAGCATTGGGACCTGCACCTCAAGGGTGCAGGCCAGACGCCTTACTCGCGCATGGGCGATGGCCGCGCCGTACTGCGCTCCTCGATTCGCGAGTTCCTGGCCTCCGAAGCCCTGCATGCCCTGGGCATTCCCAGCAGTCGCGCCCTGTGCGTGATCGGCTCAAGCACCCCGGTATGGCGCGAAACCCAGGAGCGCGCCGCCATGTTGTTGCGCCTGGCACCGAGCCATGTGCGCTTCGGCCACTTCGAATACTTCTACTACACCCGCCAGCCCGAGCAACAAAGGCAGCTTGCCGAGCATGTGCTGAGCCTGCACTTTCCCGAATGCCAAACCGAACCCGAGCCCTACCTGGCGATGTTTCGCAGCATTGTCGAGCGCAATGCCGAGCTGATCGCGCTGTGGCAGGCCTATGGCTTCTGCCATGGGGTGATGAACACCGACAACATGTCGATCCTGGGCATCACCTTCGATTTCGGCCCGTTCGCCTTCCTCGACGATTTCGACGCCAACTTCATCTGCAACCATTCCGACGACCAGGGCCGCTACAGCTACAGCAACCAGGTGCCGATCGCCCACTGGAACCTCAGCGCCCTGGCCCAGGCCCTGACGCCGTTCATCAGCGTCGAGGCGCTCAAGGACACCCTGGCCTTGTTCCTGCCCCTGTACGAAGCCCACTACCTGCACCTGATGCGCCGTCGCCTGGGCCTGACCGAGGCAGAAGATGACGACAAGCAACTGATAGAACGGCTGTTGCAACTGATGCAACCGGGCGCGGTGGACTACACCCTGTTCTTCCGCAAACTGGGAGACCAGGATGCCGAGCAGGCACTGCGGGTGGTACGCGACGACTTCATCGACCTTGCAGGCTTCGATCGCTGGTCAGAGGACTACCTGGCCCGTGTAGCCCGCGAACCCGGCAATGCCGAGGGCCGGCGCGAGCGCATGCACGCGGTCAACCCGCTGTATATCCTGCGCAACTACCTGGCCCAGCGTGCTATTGAAGCAGCTGAACGCGGTGACTACGAAGAAGTGCGGCGCCTGCACCAGGTACTGTGCAAGCCGTTTGAAGAACAGGCGGGAATGGCGGCCTATGCCGAGCGTCCGCCCGAGTGGGGCAAGCACCTGGCAATCAGTTGCTCATCCTGACAATCGCGAGGCAAGTCGAAGCGTCGCACCGCCGCTGCTACGGAGTTTTTTTGATGACTGAACCCCTGCTGATCCCCTGCCCGCACTGCAACGGGCTGAACCGTATCCCGGGCGAGCGCCTGGGCGATTCGCCAAAATGCGGTCGCTGCAAAAGCCCGGTACTGCTGAACACGCCTTTCGAGCTCAAACAGGGCGACTACGCCAGCCAGATCAAGGGCGACCTGCCGCTGTTGATCGACGTCTGGGCCGATTGGTGCGGGCCGTGCAAATCCTTTGCCCCGATCTTTGAACAAGCGGCCAAGCAGCTGAGCGGCCGGTGCCGCCTGGCCAAGCTGGACAGCGAGGCCAATCAACAGTTGTCGGGGCAATTGGGGATTCGGTCGATTCCCAGCCTGATCCTGTTCAGGAATGGCCGGGAAGTAGCGCGCCAGAGCGGTGCGTTTCCACTTCAGCAGTTGCTGGAGTGGCTGCGTAGCCAGGGAATTTGAAAGCCATCGCGGGGCAAGCCCGCTCCTACAGGTTGGAGCGGGCTTGCCCCGCGATCAATTACTAGGCGTTCTCTTCAAGCAAGGCATGCAGCTCGACAAACTGCTGCGTCAGCTTGTGCCGGGGCTCCAGGTGAATCAGCGGCAGGCTGGCCTGATGTGATTCACGCATCTTCACCGAACTGTTGAGGTAGACCGGCAACACCGGAAGGCCTTCGGCCAACAGCTCGTCGAGCATCTGCTGGGGCAGGCTGGCACGGGCCTGGAACTGGTTGACGACGATGCCCTCAACCTGAAGATCCTCGTTGTGATCGTCTTTGAGTTCCTCGATCTCGGCCAGCAGGCCATACAGCGCCTGGCGGGAAAAGCTGTCGCAATCGAAAGGAATCAATACACGATCTGCCGCAATCAGCGCTGAAACGGCGTAGAAGTTCAACGCTGGCGGTGTGTCCAGGTAGATCCGGTCGTAGTCTTCGCTCAGCTCATCGAGCAGTTTGCGCAGCTTGTTGATCTTGTGCTTGGCCTCAAGCTTGGGCTGCAGGTCGGCCAGCTCGGCGGTGGCGGTCACCACATGCAGGTTGTCGAAGGGGGTTTCGTAGATATCGACTTTGTTCTTCTTGGCAAACGGGCCCGAAGACAGGGTCTGCTTGAAGAAATCGGCAATCCCCATGGGAATGTCGTCACCGGTCAACCCGGTCAGGTACTGGGTCGAGTTTGCCTGGGCATCCAGGTCGATCAGCAAGGTTCGATAGCCTTCATTGGCACTCACCGCTGCCAGGTTGCAGGCAATGCTCGACTTGCCCACGCCACCTTTCTGATTGAACACCACGCGCCGCATGGAATGACCTCCGTGTATCAGGGAATGACCGAGTATGTGGTGCCGGCGCAGGCTTGACCAGCACCGTATGCTCAAGATGCCAAGGAATCGACCGACAACCGCTTGCTACCGTCTGTCGGGAAAAAACAGGCTAGTCTGACGAAGCAGATCCTTCGAGGTCTTTTACTGGCGGGCGAATGTGCAACCAGCATTTGCTACCCGCCGGAGTCACCGGGATAATGCGCGCCACTCGGTTTTAGCGCCAAACCCTGCCAGTTCAACAGCTGCAGCACCCTCGGCAAGGCAGTCCCTCAGGGCGGAAAACAACCATCGTGATCACATTCGACATCAGCCAGTGGCGAGCCTGGGCGCCAGGCCTGCAGACGACTGCCGACTGGCAGCACTGGAGCCAGGCAAGCCAGCCCTTAGCGCCGACCGATCAGGCGCCGGATGTGTCGTTTTTGCCTGCCATGCAGCGCCGACGCCTGAGCCGCTTGGCACGCATGGCCTTCGCCGTCGGCTGGCCGTTGGCCGAAGGGCTGGAGGACCTGCCGCTGGTGTTCGTCTGCCGACACGGGGAAACCCCACGCACCTTCGCCCTCCTCAGCGACCTGGCCCGGGAACAACCGCTCTCCCCCACCCAGTTCAGCCTCTCGGTGCATAACGCCGTGATCGGCCTGTGGTCGATCATGCGCGACTCCAGCGCCGAAATGACCGCCCTTGCCGGCGCCGGTGACGGTTTCGAGCAAGGCGTGCTGGAAGCCGCCGGCCTGTTGCACGATGGCGCACCGGCGGTGCTGCTGATCGTCGTTGAAGAACTTCCGCCCCAGGCTTACCGCGACTGGGTCGACGACGTGCCGTTCGACTATGCGCTGGCACTGCTGCTGACCCCCGGTGACACCTGGACCCTGGCCCAGCAGAGCAGCACCACCTCGCACCCCGACAACGAACCACACGCCCTGTGCTGGCTGCGCAACCTGCTGACTGGCCAGGTCACTTTTACCCATACCGGGAAGCGCCGTTCATGGACCTGGCGGCGCAAGCCTTGAACCGGCCACGGGATGCCTACTATTGGCGACTGTTCGCCACCGCATTCAGTTTCGGTCTGTTCGGTGTCGGCAGCCTGTGCCTGCGGGTGCTGGTCATCCCGCTGCTGGCGTGCCTGCCCGGCGACAGCACGCGCCTTCGCCAGCGAACCCGGCATACCATCAGTTGGCTGTTCTGGCGCTTCGTGCGTTTCATGGCGGTGAGCGGCGTGCTGACGTATGAGGTGCGTGGCGCAAACACGCTCGGGCGTCCCGGCCAGATGATCCTCGCCAATCATCCGTCACTGATCGACGTGGTGTTTCTGATCGGCCGGGTACGCCAGGCCAACTGCGTGGTCAAGCAGAGCCTGTTCCACAACCTGTTCACCCGCGGTCCGGTGCGCGCGGCACAGTACATCAGCAACGACGGCAGCATGGACATGCTCGACAGCGCGGCCGCCGCCTTGCACGCAGGCCAGACGTTGATCATCTTCCCCGAAGGCACGCGCACCCCGCCCGGCGAGACGCCCGCCTTTCATCGCGGTGCGGCCGCAATCGCCCTGCGCGGTGCGAAGATCATCACACCGGTGACCATCAAGGTCACCCCCACCACCTTGACCAAGGCCGAGGCCTGGTACCGTATCCCATTGCGCCGAGTGCACTTCAGCCTGCAGATCGGCGAGGATATCGACCCTCAGGCATTTGCAGCCCTCGGGCCTGCCCCCCAGGCCTCACGTAAACTCAACGATTACCTGCACCAGTATTTCATCAAGGAGCTCGCCACAGATGAGCGTTCCACAGCAAGACCTTAACCGTGACATCAAGCTGCTGATCATCGAGGCACTGGGTCTGGAAGATATCAGCGCCGAGGATATCGACGACGATCAGCCCCTGTTCGGCGAAGGCCTTGGCCTGGATTCGGTGGACGCCCTGGAACTTGGCCTGGCCATCCAGAAAAAGTACGGCATCAAGATCGATGCCGACGCCAAGGACACCCGCAACCATTTCACCAGCGTGACCAGCCTCGCCGCTTTCGTCACTGCCAAACAGGCCGCCTGAGACAGCACCATGCAAACCCGCGAAGACATCTTCAATACCCTGCGCGATGCCCTGGTCGAATTGTTCGAACTGGAGCCCGAGCGCATCAGCCTGGACTCGAACCTGTACAAGGACCTGGAAATCGACAGCATCGATGCGGTCGACCTGCTCGATCACATCAAACGCCAGACCGGCAAGAAAATCACCGCTGAAGACTTCAAGGCCGTGCGTACCGTCAATGACGTGGTCGAGGCGGTGTACCGCCTGGTCAGCCCGGCGGCATGAAGCGCCTGGTCGGCCTCGGCCTGGTCGTGGCCGGTCTGCTGTACCCCTTTGCGGTGTATTTCGGCATGGCCCATTTTGCCCCCTGGCAATTCGGCCTGCTGCTGGCAGGGCTGTGGCTGGCCCGCGCCCTGAGCGAACCGCGCCGCGCCGGCAGCCACTGGATGGCAGCGGTGGCCATCGGTTTTTGTGCCGTGCTGGCACTGCTCGACAACCCGGCGCTGCTGCGCTGGTACCCGGTGCTGATCAATGCCTGCCTGCTCGGCTTGTTCGGCCTGAGCCTGAAGTTCGGCCCGCCAGTAGTCGAGCGTCTGGCGCGGCTGCGCGAGCCGCAACTGCCCCAAGCGGCAATCCGCTATACGCGCCAGGTCACTCAGGCCTGGTGCGTGTTCTTCCTGGCCAACGGCCTGGTCGCCACGGCACTGACCCTGTGGGCGCCCCTGAGCTGGTGGACCCTGTACAACGGCCTGATCGCCTACGGTTTGATGGGCCTGCTATTCGCCATTGAACGGCTGATACGACAACGCGTGCGAGGACGCTCATGAGCTGGCTTAACCTTGAGCAACTCCTGCACCCGGCACCTGCGCCGCGTCCGGTCACTCTGGATCCGGCGCTGGACCATGCCGAGCTTTGTGCCAAAGCCCTGCAACTGGCTGCGGGCCTGGAACGCCGTGGCGTTCGCAGCGTTGCCGTACACCTGGAGGATGCCGCGGATCTCGCCATTACTCTGCTGGGGGCCTGGCGCGCCGGTGTACAGGTGCTCCTGCCCGCCGACTTGCAGCCCCAGACCCGCCTGCGCTGGCACGACGCTGTCGATCTGTGGGTCAGCGAACAGGACCACGCACTTGAAACCTTGTACCAAGCGCCCCTGGCCGCCGCCGACCTCGACCTCGATACCTGCCGCCTGAGCCTGTGTACCTCCGGTTCCAGTGGCGAACCCAAGCGCATCGACAAGACCCTGCGCCAACTGGCCAACGAAGTGTTGGCCCTGGAACACTGCTGGGGCGCCGAGCTGGGCACGGCCTGCATCATCGGCAGTGTCGCCGCCCAGCACATCTACGGCTTGCTGTTTCGCGTGCTCTGGCCTCTGTGCGCAGGCCGGCCGTTCCTGCGTCGCCAACTGCCCTTCCCCGAAGACCTGCAGCGCGCCAGCCGCCAGCACCCGGCCTTCGCCTGGGTCGCGAGCCCCGCCCTGCTCAAACGCATGAGTGACAACCTCGACTGGCCTGCCCTGAGCCAGGTGCGCCGGGTGTTCTCCTCCGGGGGCGAGTTGCCTGCCGGGGCCGCACGCGCCTTGCAGCAACGCCTGGGGCAATGGCCCACCGAAATTCTTGGCAGTTCCGAGACCGGCGGCATCGCCTGGCGCCAGGGCGACAGCCTGTGGCAGCCGTTCGCCGGTGTACACCTGGGCCAGAACGCCGAAGGAGCACTGCGTATCGCGTCGCCCTACCTGCCCGCAGGGCACGTCGAGCAAAGCGCCGATGCCGTCGAGTTCGCCGCCGATGGACGCTTTCGCCTGCTCGGGCGACTGGACCGCATCGTCAAACTGGAAGAAAAGCGCATCTCGTTGCCGATGCTGGAAAAAGCCCTGCTGGAACACCCTTGGGTCGAAGACACACGGCTGGCCGTGGTCCAGGAAGCCCGCGCCTCGCTGGGCGCCTTGCTGGTGCTCAGTGCGGCCGGCCTGCACGCTCTGCGCAACCAGGGCCGACGCGCCATCACCGAAGGTTTGCGCACGCACCTGAGCCAGCACTGCGAAGCCCTCGCCCTGCCGCGACGCTGGCGCCTGCTGCGTCAATTGCCGTTCAACAGCCAGGGCAAACTGCCCCAGGCTGACGTCGAAACGCTGCTGCACGCACCGCGCACGACCGGCCCCGAGGTCGTCAGCCAGACGCAGCAAGGCCACGAACTGCACCTGCAACTTGCCGTGTCGGCCGACCTTGCCTACTTCAGCGGGCACTTCCCGCAGACGCCGGTGCTGCCTGGCGTGGTGCAGGTCGACTGGGCCATCGAACTGGGCCAGGCGCTGCTGGACTGTCCTCGGCGCTTTGTCGGCATGGAAGTGATCAAGTTCCAGCGCGTGGTGCGCCCAGGCGACCTGCTGGAGCTGCAACTGCGCTTCGACAGCGAGCGCGGCAAGCTCTACTTCACCTACAGTGCTGCGGGTGAAACCTGCTCCAGCGGCCGCATCGTGCTGGAGGCCATCGGTGCATAAGCCCTGTGCGGTGATCCCGGTCTACAACCATGAGCGCGCCGTACCGGCAGTGGTCGCCGAGCTGCTGGCTGGCGGATTGCCCTGCGTGCTGGTGGACGACGCCAGCAGCCCGGCCTGTGCCACGGTACTGCGCCAACTGGCCGACCACCAGCAGGTTCACCTGGTGTCGCTTGCGGTCAACCAGGGCAAGGGGGGCGCGGTCATGGTCGGCCTGCGCGAGGCCGCGCACCTGGGCTTTAGCCATGCACTGCAGGTAGATGCCGACGGCCAGCACGACCTGAGCGATGTCCGCCGTTTTCTCGAACAGTCCGAGGTACACCCGCAGGCGCTGATCTGCGGTTATCCACAGTTCGATGCCAGTGTGCCCAAGGGTCGCCTGTATGCCCGCTACCTCACCCATGTGTGGGTATGGATCAACACCCTGTCCCTGCAGATCCGCGACTCGATGTGTGGTTTTCGCGTCTACCCGCTGATGCCCACCTTGGCCTTGATCAATTCGGTGAAGCTGGGCAAGCGCATGGACTTCGACACGGAGATTCTCGTGCGCCTGGCCTGGCGCAACCAGCCCATGCACTGGCTGCCGACCCGGGTCCATTACCCGGCCGACGGCCTGTCGCACTTCCGCCTGGTTCACGACAACGCGCTGATTTCCCGGATGCACGCCAAGCTGTTCTTCGGCATGTTGCTGCGTGCCCCGGTAATTCTCTGGCGGCGGTGGCAGGCATGAGCCGCAGCGAACAACACTGGGCCGAGCAACAGGAGCGGGGCAGTTTCTGGCTGATGAAACTGACCGCCCTGGGCACCCGGGTACTTGGCAGGCGCCTGCTCAGCCCGATCCTTTACGGCGTGGTGCTGTACTTCTTTTTGTTTGGCCGACAAGCCCGGCGCAGCGCCTGGCAATACCAGCAGCGCCTGGCCGATTGGAGCAGCCGCCCTGCCTTGCGACCCAGCCACTGGCGGGTGTTTGGCCAGTTCATGGCATTTGCCGATGCCCTGCTCGACAAGCTCGACGTGTGGAACGGCAAGCTGCGCCTGGAGCAGATCGAAATCATCGACCCGGCCCAGCTGCGCCAGCAATTGCGCGGCGCGCGCGGTCAGATGCTGGTCGGTGCCCACCTGGGCAACCTGGAAGTCTGTCGCGCCCTGGCCGAACTGGGTGAACAGGTGACCATGAATGTGCTGGTCCACACCAAGCATGCCGAACGCTTCAATCGCCTGCTCGGCGAAGCCGGGGCCACGCACTTGCGCCTGATCCAGGTCAGCGAGCTGGACCCGGCGATCATGCTGCAACTGAGCGAGCGCCTGGAGCGCGGCGAGTGGCTGGCGATTGCCGGTGATCGCGTGCCGCTGCACGGCGCGCGTACCGTCGAGGTAGACTTTCTCGGCCATCCGGCGGCGTTTCCCCAGGGCCCCTGGTTGTTGGCCGGGCTGCTCAAGTGCCCGCTCAACCTGTTGTTCTGCCTCAAGCAGCAAGGGCGCTATCAGGTGATGCTCGAACCTTTCGCCACCGCCATCGAATGGCGCCGTGGCCAACGCGACCAGGTGATCGTCGAGTGGGCCGGGCGCTACGCCGAACGCCTGGGGCATTATTGCCTGCAGGCACCGCAGCAATGGTTCAATTTCTACCCTTTCTGGAAGACCGATGACGATGCCCGTGCATGAGCCTGTCACCTTCGGCGAGTCGCCGCTTGCGATTGAAGACGTTCTGGCCCTGGCCCATCACCAGGCCGCGAGCCGCCTGCAGGACGACGCCCCCTACCGTGCCCGCATCGCCCGTGGCGCGCAGTTTCTCGACACCTTGCTGAACCAGGAAGGGGTGATCTACGGCGTGACCACCGGCTACGGCGACTCGTGCGTGGTGGCAGTACCCCTGGAACATGTCGAGGCCCTGCCCCGGCACTTGTACACCTTCCATGGCTGCGGCCTGGGCCGGATGCTGGATGCGCCTTCGACCCGTGCAGTGCTGGCGGCGCGGCTGCAGTCGCTGTGCCAGGGGGTATCGGGGGTGCGGGTGGAACTGCTGGAGCGCCTGCAGGCATTCCTCGCCCACGACATCCTGCCAATGATCCCGGAAGAAGGCTCGGTGGGTGCCAGTGGCGACCTGACGCCGCTGTCCTACGTCGCTGCCACCCTATCGGGCGAACGTGAGGTCATGTACAACGGCGAACGCCGCAACGCCGCCGACGTTCACCGTGAACTGGGCTGGACGCCCCTGGTGCTGCGCCCCAAGGAAGCCCTGGCGCTGATGAACGGCACCGCCGTGATGACCGGCCTTGCCTGCCTGGCCTACGCCCGCGCCGACTACCTGCTCAAGCTGGCCACCCGCATCACTGCATTGAACGTGGTCGCCCTCCAAGGCAACCCGGAACACTTCGACGAGCGCCTGTTCGCCGCCAAGCCGCACCCCGGGCAGATGCAGGTCGCCGCCTGGCTACGCCGGGACCTGGCCATCGACGCCCCCACCGCGCCCCTGCACCGCCTGCAGGACCGCTATTCGCTACGCTGCGCACCTCATGTGCTAGGCGTGCTGGCCGACAGCCTGGGCTGGTTGCGCGGCTTCATCGAGACCGAACTCAACAGCGCCAACGACAACCCGATCATCGACGCCGACGCCGAACGTGTACTGCACGGCGGGCACTTCTATGGCGGGCACATTGCCTTTGCCATGGACAGCCTGAAGAACCTGGTGGCCAACGTCGCCGACCTGCTCGACCGCCAGTTCGCCTTGCTGGTGGATGTGCGCTACAACCATGGCCTGCCCAGCAACCTGTCGGGCGCCAGCGCCGAGCGAGCGATGCTCAACCATGGTTTCAAGGCCGTGCAGATCGGCGCCAGCGCCTGGACCGCCGAAGCCCTCAAGCAGACGATGCCAGCCAGCGTGTTCTCGCGCTCCACCGAGTGCCACAACCAGGACAAAGTCAGCATGGGCACCATCGCCGCCCGCGACGCGTTGCGGGTACTGGAACTGACCGAACAGGTGGCCGCCGCAACCCTGCTGGCGGCCCATCAAGGCGTGTGGCTGCGCAGCCGCGAAGTTAATGCCCGCGACCTGCCGCCGGCCCTGGCTGCCATGCACCACGAACTGCTGGCCGACTTCGCCCCGGTCATCGAAGACCGTGCCCTGGACGGCGACCTGCGCCTGTGCCTGAACCGAATTGCCGAACAACACTGGAGGCTGCATGCGCAGTAAGGGAGTGCTGCACGTCGACAGCGAAGTGCAGGTGCCGTTTTTTGATGTCGACAGCATGCAGGTGGTCTGGCACGGCCACTACGTCAAATACCTGGAAGTGGCGCGCTGCGCGCTGCTCGACCGGCTCGACCATAACTACCTGCAGATGCGCGATTCAGGCTACGCGTGGCCGGTGATCGACCTGCAGCTGCGCTACGTGCGCGGTGCCATTTTCGGCCAGCGCCTGACCGTACGCGCCAGCCTGGTGGAATGGGAGAACCGCCTGAAGATCAACTACCTGATCAGCGACGCCGTCACCGGCGAGCGCATGACCCGCGCCAGCTCCGTGCAAGTGGCGGTAGAGATCGCCAGCGGCGAAATGCAGCTGGCTTCGCCCCAGGCAATGCTCGACGCCGTGGCCAGGGTGCTCGCATGAAGGCACTGCTGCGCAGTTTGCTGGCCGCCACCCTCATGCTTGCCTATGGCCTGGCCCAGGCCTTTGGCCTGGATGAGCTGAGCAGGCAGCTCGGTGAGCCGCCAGTGGTCAAGGGCCCGTTCATCCAGGAAAAACACCTGCGCGCCCTGCCCCAGCCATTGGTGAGCAAGGGCCAGTTCGTGCTGGCCCGCGACCATGGGTTGCTCTGGCTGCTGCAAACGCCGCTGAAGCAGGACTACCGCCTCGATGCTAAGGGCATCTCACGCCGTGATCCGCAGGGCTGGCAGACGCTGCCGAACAAGAGCGCCGGTGCCGAGCAGAACCGTTTGTTCTTCGCCGTGCTGCAAGGCGACAGCAGCGGCCTGCAGCGCGACTTCGAGCTCAGCCTGCAAGGTGATGCGCAACACTGGCAACTGCGCCTGACACCGCGTTCGATGCTGCTCAAGCAGGTGTTCAAACAGATCGACATCGACGGCGGCCAATTTGTCGAGCGCATCCAGATGCTCGAAACCCAGGGCGACAGCACCGTGCTGCGCTTGCCCTCGAGCAGCAGCGCCAGCCAATTGAGCGACACGGAGCGCCGCGACTTTGCCGAGTGAGCGCTGGTTGCCGCGGCTGTTCCTGGTGCTGCTGGTCGCGGTCCTGGCCCTGGCCGGCTGGCAGTGGCATCGCGGGGCGCCGCTCAATGCCGACCTGATGACCCTGGTGCCCGGCGACGCCCAGGACCCACTGGTGCAGCGCGCCGAACAGCGCATGCAGGAACCCTTGAACAGCGAAATGCTGGTACTGGTCGGCCATCCGCAACGCGAACAGGCCATCGCCCTGGCTCGGCAACTGGGTGAGCAGTGGCAGGCCAGCGGCGTGTTCAACAAGGTCCAATGGAACGTGCAGGCCGACCTGCAGGCGGTGCGCGAGCAATTGCTGCAAGGCCGCCTGGCGATGCTCTCACCCACTGACCGCCAGGTCCTGACCGATGATCCCCAGGCCTTTGTCGAACAGCGGGTGCAGAGCCTTTATGACCCGTTCGCCGGGATCAGCCTGGTGCCCAGCCAGGACGACTGGCTGGGCCTCGCTGCACGCATCCAGAGCAGCCAACCGCGGCCGGCTTCGGTGCAACTGGATACCGCCAGCGGTACCCTGCTGGCCGAGGCCGACGGCCAGACCTGGGTGTTGCTGCGTGCCCACACCCAGGGCAACGCCTTCGATGTGAAACTGCCGCTGCAGGTGGCCGGCCTGCTCGACGACAGTCGTCGGCAAGCCACCCGGCAAGGCGCCCAGTTGCTGGCCGCCAGCGGCCTGTTGTACGCCGCCAACGGCCAGCGCCAGGCCAGCCAGGAAATCACTTGGGTCGGCGGTGGCGCTACAGTCGGCATCGTGCTGCTGTTGCTGTTGGCCTTCCGGCGCCTGCGCGTGCTACTGGCGCTGGTCCCGGTAATGGTTGGCATGCTGTTCGGCGCCGTGGCCTGCGTCGCCCTGTTCGGCCAGATGCATGTGATTACCCTGGTGCTGGGCTCGAGCCTGATCGGTGTGGCAGTGGACTATCCGCTGCATTACCTCTCGAAGAGTTGGAGCCTGCGCCCCTGGCAGGCCTGGCCAGCACTGCGCCTGACCCTCCCAGGGCTGAGCCTGAGCCTGGTCACCAGTTGCATCGGCTACCTGGCGCTGGCCTTCACCCCTTTCCCGGCGCTGACCCAGATCGCGGTGTTTTCCGCCGCCGGTCTGCTCGGCGCCTACCTCAGTGCCGTGTGCCTGCTGCCAGCCCTGCTCAAGGGCGTCAACCTGCAACCGGCACAATGGCCGCTGCAGGTTGCGCAGTGGCTGATGAACCTGCGCGCCGGGCTTCTGGCCAAGGTGCCCAGCCCGGTACTGCTCGGCCTGCTGGTCCTGTTCTGCGCCGCCGGCATGTGGCGGCTGGACAGCCGCAACGATATCCGCCAATGGGTCGACAGTTCGCCGCAACTGCTCGCTGAAGCCCGCGCCGTCGCGCGCATTACCGGCTACCAGCCGACCAGCCAGTTCTACCTGGTGCGCGCTGCCGACGAGGCCGAGTTGCTTGGCCGCCTGAGCGCCTTGGGCGAGCGTCTCGACGCGCTGGTCGAAGCCGGCAAGCTCAAGGGCTACAGGATGCTCAACCAACTGGTCGCCAGCACCGTGGAACAACAGCAGTTGCGCGATGCGCTGGGCAAGCTGCCCGCGCACTGGCAGCCGCTATTGGCCCTGGGCGTGCCCCTAGGCGCATTGCAGGCGGAGCTGAGCCAGCTGCAGGCACTGCCACCCCTGGGCATCGATCAGGCCCTCAGCGGCCCTCTGGGCGAGCCCTGGCGCACATTGTGGCTGGGCGCCGACACTCAGGGCGTCGCGGCGATGGTCAGCCTGCAGGGCCTGACTGACCCGGCCTCGCTGCAGAGACAGGCCGATGGTTTGGCAGGCGTACAACCGGTGGACCGCCTCGGCGAGTTGAACCGGGTGTTCGCCGCTACCCAAGTCAGCGCCGCCGAACTCAAGCTATTGTCCTGTGCGCTGATCGTGGTGCTGCTGATCGTTCCGTTCGGCAGGGGCGGAGCCCTGCGCATCGTCGCCCTGCCACTGCTGGCCGCCTTGTGCAGCCTGGCCAGCCTCGGCTGGCTGGGCCAGCCACTGACCCTGTTCAGCCTGTTCGGGTTGCTGCTGGTCACCGCCATCAGCGTCGACTACGCCATCCTCATGCACGAACAGATTGGCGGCGCCGCAGTCAGTCTGCTGGGAACCTTGCTGGCCGCCACCACGACATGGCTGTCGTTCGGCCTGCTGGCAGTGTCCCAGACGCCGGCGGTAAGCAATTTTGGCCTGGCGGTGAGCCTGGGGCTGGTGTTCAGCTTCCTTCTCGCCCCCTGGGCCGCCATCCGGCACAAGGAGCAGCCATGAAACACCTGTTGCTGACACTTGCCCTTGCCCTGCTCAGTGCCTGCGCCAGCCAGCCGCCGCTGCCCGATAAACTGCCTGCACTGGCGCTGCCGATGCAGTTGCACATCCGGCGCGAGCAGGCCGAGCTACGCCAGGACTGGTTGCTGGTGATCCAGCAAGAGGGCAGCAGCCTGCGCTGGTCGATGCTCGACTTGCTGGGTATTCCCCAGGCGCGGCAGTTGCTCGACCACGGCCTGTGGCAAGCTGACGGCCTGCTGCCACCCAACCCGGCGGCGCGGGAACTGTTTGCTGCCCTGCTGTTTGCCCTGACACCCGACGCACAACTGCAACAGCGCTATCCCGATGCCCGTCAGCAAGGCAAGCAGCGCTGGCTGGGCGAACGCTGGCGGGTCGATTACCGTGAAGTCGATGACTTCACCTTGAACCTTGGGCAGGGCCTGCGTTATCTAGTCAGCCCATTACCCAGCGAGACGCCGCCATGACCGCCTTTCTCAATGCCCTGGGCCTGGTCTGCGCCCTGGGGCGCGATCAGGCCGATGTCGCCCGAAAGCTGTTTGCCGGCGACTGCGCCGGGGTGCGCGAAGAAGTGGGCTGGGTACCGCAGAAGCGCGTACCGGTTGCCGCTGTTCGAGGCGCGCTGCTGGCGTTGCCGGAAGCACTGCAGTCACGGCACAGCCGCAACAACCAACTGCTGTACGAAGCCTGTTTGCAGATCATCGCGCCTATCCGCGCAGCCATCGCCTGCCACGGCAGCGAGCGCGTGGCCATCGTCCTGGGCACCAGTACCTCGGGCATCGCCGAAGCGGGCGACGGTATCGCTCATTACCTGCGTGATCAACAGTTCCCGCCTGGCTACGACTATGCCGAGCAAGAGCTCAGCGCCCCGGCCAATTTCCTCGCCGACTGGCTGCAACTGCGCGGCCCGGCCTATGTGATTTCCACTGCCTGCACCTCCAGTGCCCGCGCCCTGATGAGCGCCCGCCGGTTGCTCGACCTGGGTGTGTGCGATGCCGTGATCTGCGGTGGTGTCGACAGCCTCTGCAAGCTCACCCTCAATGGCTTCAGCGCACTGGAGGCGGTCAGCGCACAACGTTGCAATCCGTTCTCGATCAACCGCGACGGCATTACTATTGGCGAGGCGGCTGCGGTGTTCCTGATGACCCGCGACGCCAACCGGGAAGGTCCCACTGTTGCCCTGCTGGGCGCCGGCGCCAGCTCCGATGCGCACCATATCTCGGCCCCCGACCCACAGGGCAAGGGCGCCTTGCAGGCCATGACCAAGGCACTGGACAATGCAGGTCTGCAGCCTGCCCAGATCGACTACCTGAACCTGCACGGCACCGCCACTGCGCACAACGACGCCATGGAGAGCCAGGCCGTGCATGCCCTGTTCGGCAGCCTGCTGGCCTGCTCTTCGAGCAAACCCATGACCGGTCACACCCTGGGTGCGGCCGGCGCGCTGGAAGCGGCGTTCTGCTGGTTGAGCCTGTCGGCGCACAATCCCGAGGGGCGCCTGGTGCCTCACGTCTGGGATGGTGCGATCGACCCGCAACTACCGGCACTGAACCTGATCGACGCCAGCCAGCGCCTGCCCGCTGCAGGGCCGCGGCGACTGATGAGCAATTCGTTCGCCTTCGGTGGCAACAATGTCAGCCTGATACTCGGAGACGCGTCATGATCACCTGGCCCCTGGCCGAACTTCTGCCCCATGCCGGCGACATGATCCTGATCGATGCGGTCGAATCCTTCGATGAGGAGCAGGTTCAGACCCGCTTGACCGTGCGCCCTGGCGGCCTGTTCAATCGCCTCGACGGCAGCCTGCCGGCCTGGGTCGGCATCGAGCTGATGGCCCAGAGCATTGCCGCCTTCGCCGGTTGCCGCGCCCGCGCCCAGGGCAAACCCGCAGGGCTGGGCTTTTTGCTCGGCACCCGCAAGTTCGAATGCAACGTCGAGTGTTTTCCCGCCGGTGCCGAACTGCACATCCATGCCCAACGCTCGCTCGAAGACGAGAACGGCATGGGTGTATTCGAATGTCATCTGCACGGTCCGGGTATTCATGCCACGGCCCGCTTGAACGTTTTCAGCCCGCCGCAGGCGGCCAGCTACCTGGGCGAAGCTGGCCCGCAGGAGTCTCCCCATGCCTGACACCATCCTGGTTACCGGTTCCAGCCGCGGTATTGGCCGGGCCATTGCCCTGCGCCTGGCGCGAGCCGGTTTCGACCTGGTCCTGCATTGCCGCAGTGGCCGCAGCGAGGCCGAGGCCGTCGCGGATGAGGTCCGGGCGTTGGGCCAGCAGGCACGGGTGCTGCAGGTCGACGTGGCTGACCGCGCCGCCTGCGCCGCCATCCTCACTGACGATGTCGACACCCATGGCGCTTATTACGGTGTGGTGTGCAACGCCGGCCTGACCCGCGACGGCGCCTTCCCGGCGTTGAGCGAAGAGGACTGGGACCAGGTGCTGCGCACCAACCTCGACGGCTTCTACAACGTGCTGCACCCGTTGATGATGCCGATGATCCGCCGTCGTGCCGCGGGGCGCATCGTGTGCATCACCTCGGTGTCGGGCATGATCGGCAACCGCGGCCAGGTCAACTACAGCGCCTCCAAGGCCGGCGTGATCGGCGCCGCCAAGGCCCTGGCAATTGAGCTGGCCAAGCGCAAGATCACCGTCAACTGCGTCGCCCCCGGGCTGATCGACACGGCCATGCTCGATGAGCACGTACCGGTCGACGAACTGCTGAAAATGATCCCGGCCCAGCGCATGGGCACCCCGGAAGAAGTCGCAGGTGCGGTCAATTTCCTGATGTCGGCAGAAGCCGCCTACATCACCCGCCAAGTGTTGGCGGTCAACGGAGGGTTGTGCTGATGAAGCGCGTAGTGGTCACCGGCATGGCCGGTATCACCTCCCTGGGCAACGACTGGGCGACCATCGCCGGGCACTTCTCCAGCCATCGCAGCGGCATTCGCCGGATGCACGAGTGGGATCGCTTCGAGGAGCTCAACACGCGCCTGGCGGGCCCGGTCGATGATTTCGTGGTGCCCGGCGCCTGGACCCGCAAGCAGTTGCGCAGCATGGGCCGGGTGTCGCGCCTGGCGGTGGCGGCAGCCGAAAAGGCCCTGCGTGATGCCGGCCTGCTTGACGACCCGATGATTCGCGACGGGCGCATGGGCGTGGCCTGTGGCTCGTCCACCGGCAGTACCGACGAAATGAAAACCTTCGGCAACATGTTGCTCAATTCGGTGGCCGAAGGCCTGAACGCCAACTCCTATGTACGCATGATGCCGCACACCACGGCGGCCAATATCAGCATTTTCTTCGGCCTGACCGGGCGCCTGATCCCCACCTCCAGCGCCTGCACCAGCGGCAGCCAGGGCATCGGCTATGCCTACGAGGCGATCAAGTTCGGGCGCCTGCCACTGATGCTCGCCGGTGGCGCCGAAGAGCTCTGCCCCACCGAGGCCATGGTGTTCGATGCGCTGTATGCCACCAGCCTGAAAAACGATGCACCGCAGAGTACCCCCAGCCCCTACGACAGCAGCCGCGACGGCCTGGTGATTGGAGAAGGCGGTGGCATGCTGGTGCTTGAAGAACTCGAACATGCCCTGGCTCGTGGCGCGCACATCTACGCCGAAATCGTCGGTTTCGGCACCAATGCCGACGGCCAGCACACTACCCGTCCAGAACAGCTGACCATGCGCCGCGCCATGGAGCTGGCCCTGGAAGACGCCAACCTGGCGCCCGAGGCCATCGGCTATGTGAATGGTCATGGCACTGCCACCGAGCAGGGCGACATCGCCGAAACCCTGGCTACCAGCAGCCTGTTCGGCCCACGCATGGCGATCAGCTCGCAAAAGAGTTTTCTCGGTCACACCCTGGGTGCCTGCGGCGCGCTGGAGTCGTGGTTCAGCATCGAGATGTTGAACAGCGACCGTTACGTACACACCCTCAACCTGGTCAACATCGACCCGCAGTGCGGCGAGCTGGATTACCTGTGCGGCGACTGGCGGGCGATGAGCAACGAATACGTGATGAACAACAATTTCGCCTTTGGCGGGGTCAACACCTCATTGATTTTCCGCCGCTGGCACTGAGGCTTCAGGGCTTGGGCGGGTGCGCTTCGTGTCCGCTGAGCAACGATACGAATGCACGGGCCATCGCCGAGGTCGATTGGCGGCGTTGTACCACCCACACGGCTGTCATCGCATCGCTGTCGAGCAAGGTCCGGTAGACCACACCCTCCATACGCATGCGCTGGAAGGACGCCGGCAGCACCGAAACTCCCAAGCCCGCCGACACCAGGCCGATGATGGTCATGGCCTCACTGGCCTCCTGGGCAAAATGCGGGCTGAAGCCTGCCTGACGAGCCAGGCTCAGCAGCTGCGCATACAGGCCGCTGCCGTAGCTACGGGGGAAGAACACGAACGGCTCATTGGCCAGCGCTGCCATGTACAGCCCGCCTTCACTGCCGTGGGCCAGCGGGTGTGTGGCGTTGATGATTGCGACCAGCGGCTCGCGCAGCAGCTCCGTAGCGACCAGGGTTTCCGGCAGCGCCAGCGGCCGCATCAGGCCGACTTCGATGCTTTCATCGAGCAGGGCGTCGGCTACTGCCTGGCTGCTCATTTCGTTGAGGTTCAAGTGAACAGCCGGGAAGCGCTGGCGAAACGCATAGATTGCCGCAGAGATGCTGGAGTTGAACGGTGCCGACGAGGTGAAGCCGATTTTCATTTCGCCCAGCTCGCCTAGCTGCGCACGGCGGGCCACATCAGCAGCCTTGTCGACCTGCGCCAGCACCTGCCGCGCCTCTTCGAGGAACAGTCGCCCCGCCTCGCTGAGTGCAACCCGACGATTGGTACGCTCGAACAGGCGCGCGCCAAGCTCCTGTTCCAGCGCCTGGATCTGCTGGCTCAAGGGCGGCTGGGAAATCCCCAATTGCTGCGCGGCGCGGCCAAAGTGCAGCTCTTCGGCCACGGCGATAAAGTAGCGCAGATGGCGCAATTCCATGAAGGCCTCCAATAGGTCGTAAAACCTCTTAAACAGGTCGAACAATATATTGGAAATGATCATTAGCCAGCTATATGCTTTTTTCACTGCCTGCCAGGTCGTGACGCCCGAGGTCACCCGTGAAAACTGCTGTTGCTCCACACGCCCACGAAATTCCCCCTGCCGCTGTCGACGCTCGCGTCACTGTTACCGAAAGCTGGATCGAGAAAGGCACCCCGGCCTTCTTGCGCACGGTACTGGCACTGTTCTGCGGCGGCTTTGCCACCTTCGCCCTGCTCTACTGCGTGCAGCCGATGATGCCGATGCTGTCCCAGGAGTTTTCCATCAATGCGGCGCAAAGCAGCCTGATTCTCTCGGTGTCCACCGCCATGCTGGCGATCGGACTTTTGATCACCGGGCCCATCTCCGATCGCATCGGGCGCAAGCCGGTGATGGTCGCCGCGCTGTTCTGCGCGGCCCTGTGCACGATCGTCAGCGCATTGATGCCGAGCTGGCAGGCGGTGCTGCTGACCCGCGCCTTATTGGGCCTGTCGCTTAGCGGACTGGCTGCCGTAGCCATGACGTACCTGAGCGAAGAGATTCACCCGCAACACATCGGTCTGGCCATGGGCCTGTACATTGGCGGCAACGCCATCGGCGGCATGAGCGGCCGCTTGATCACCGGGGTTCTGATCGACTTCGTCAGCTGGCACACGGCGTTGCTGGTGATCGGCAGCCTGGCGCTGATTGCCGCCGTGGTGTTCTGGAAGATCCTCCCCGAATCGCGCAACTTCCGCCCGCGCTCCCTGCACCCGCGCAGCCTGCTCGAAGGCTTCACCTTGCACTTTCGCGATGCCGGCCTGCCCTGGCTGTTCCTTGAAGCCTTCCTGCTCATGGGCGCCTTCGTCACCCTGTTCAACTACATCGGCTACCGCTTGCTGGCCGAGCCGTATCACATGAGCCAGGCCCTGGTGGGCCTGCTGTCGGTGGTCTACCTGTCGGGCATCTACAGCTCGGCGCAAATCGGCGCCCTGGCCGACAAACTGGGGCGGCGCAAGGTGTTCTGGGCAACCATCGTGCTAATGTTCAGCGGCCTGCTGATGACCTTGTTCACACCGTTGCTGTTGGTGATCGCAGGCATGCTGGTGTTCACCTTCGGCTTCTTCGGCGCGCACTCGGTGGCCAGCAGTTGGATCGGCCGGCGTGCGACCAAAGCCAAGGGCCAGGCTTCGTCGCTTTACCTGTTCAGTTACTACGCGGGATCAAGTGTGGCCGGGACGGCCGGTGGGGTGTTCTGGCATCAGGCGGGGTGGAATGGCATAGGCCTGTTCATCAGCAGCCTGTTGGTGGTGGCGCTGCTGGTGGCGTTGCATTTGAGCCGGTTGCCGGCCAAGGCGTGACATGCAAATCGCGGAACAAGCCCTCTCCCACGGAATGGGAGCGGGCTTGTTCCGCGATGATTCTCAGTTGATCACTTCAACCAGATCGACATCGATCTCACGGCTCATCAGCTTCTTCTCGACTTCACCGGTCAGCTTGACCTTGGTCTTGTCGTTGAAAGGCACTGCCGGCATGTCTTCCTTGTCGATTTCGACGGTGATGGTGCCCGTGTTGTCCTTGAATTCGAACTTGTCATCGTTGTTCAACTGCTTGACCACGAAGCCCTGCAGCACCACCGGAGTGTCGTCGGAAGCGTCGTTGGCAGCAGCCACGGTGGTTACCGGTTGGGCACCAGGGCCGGTGTAGCCGGCGGCCAGGGCGGCGGTGCTGAACAGAGGGGCAAGCAGCAGAGCAAGGTAACGGGTTTTCATGGTCCAGATCCTGTTTGGGTTTCGATGAGGATAGATTACCCAGGCAGGCTGAATTGAACCTTAACCAGCAAAACGCCCGGCATTGGCCGGGCGCTTTTTGTTGCAGCAATGCTTACTGGTGGTACTGCGCCGACAACTCGTGCACGGCGTTGATGAACGCGCCAGCATGCTCCGGGTCGACTTCCGGGGTAATGCCGTGGCCCAGGTTGAACACATGGCCAGTGCCCTGGCCGTAACTGGCCAGGATGCGCCCCACTTCAGCACGAATGGCTTCAGGCTTGGCGTACAGCACGGTCGGGTCCATGTTGCCCTGCAGGGCGACCTTGCTGCCGACACGCTGGCGGGCTTCGCCGATGTCGCAAGTCCAGTCCAGGCCGAGGGCATCAGCGCCGGCCTCGGCGATGCTTTCCAGCCACAGGCCGCCATTCTTGGTAAACAGGATCACCGGTACCTTGCGCCCTTCGTGCTCGCGGATCAGGCCGCTGACGATCTTGCGCATGTAGGCCAGGGAGAATTCCTGGTACGCCGCTGCCGACAGGTTGCCACCCCAGGTGTCGAAGATCTGCACAGCCTGGGCACCGGCCAGGATCTGGCCATTGAGGTAGCTGATGACCGACTGGGACAGCTTGTCGAGCAGCAGGTGCATGGCCTGCGGGTTGTCGTAGAGCATCGCCTTGGTCTTGCGGAAGTCTTTCGACGAGCCGCCTTCGACCATGTAGGTGGCCAGCGTCCACGGGCTTCCGGAGAAGCCGATCAGCGGGACGCGGCCGTTGAGCTCGCGTCGAATGGTGCTGACCGCATCCATCACGTAGCCCAGGTCTTTCTGGGGGTCAGGGATCGGCAGCGCCTCGATATCGGCCAGGGTGCTGATGACTTTCTTGAAACGCGGGCCTTCGCCGGTTTCAAAGTACAGGCCCTGGCCCATGGCGTCGGGGATAGTCAGGATGTCGGAGAACAGGATCGCGGCGTCCAGCGGGTAGCGGTCCAGCGGCTGCATAGTGACCTCGCAGGCAAACTGCGGGTTCATGCACAGGCTCATGAAATCACCGGCCTTGGCACGGCTGGCGCGGTACTCCGGCAGATAGCGGCCGGCCTGGCGCATCATCCACACCGGGGTGACGTCTACGGGTTGCTTGAGCAGGGCGCGCAGAAAACGATCGTTCTTCAAGGCAGTCATGTCGGCATCCGGAAAAAAAGTGCGGGCATTTTCTCAGACACCAACGGAAAAGGCACGGTAAGTACCGTGCCTTTTGTCTATCGACCTGAGATGGGTCAATAGATTTTGATGTATCCATCGCGGGGCCAGCCCGCCCCCACTGGCTGTAGGCGCGCGCTTGCCCCGCGATCCCTCTCACACTTCCAGGTAATCCAGGATCCCTTCAGCCGCATTGCGCCCTTCGAAGATCGCCGTCACCACCAAGTCGGAACCACGGACCATGTCGCCACCGGCGAAGATCTTCGGGTTGCTGGTCTGGTGCTTGAACGGGCCCTTCTCCGGTGCCACGACGCGGCCCTGGCTGTCGGTCTGGATGCTGAACTGCTCGAACCACGGCGCCGGGCTTGGGCGGAAACCGAAGGCGATGACCACGGCGTCGGCCGGGATGATCTCTTCGGAACCCGGGATCGGTTCGGGGCTGCGACGGCCGCGGGCATCCGGCTCGCCGAGACGGGTCTCGACCACTTTCACGCCTTCGACCTTGTCCTCGCCGACGATGGCAATCGGCTGGCGGTTGTAGAGGAATTTCACGCCTTCTTCCTTGGCGTTCTTCACCTCTTTGCGCGAGCCGGGCATGTTCGCCTCGTCACGGCGGTAGGCACACGTCACCGCTTTGGCACCCTGGCGGATGGAGGTCCGGTTGCAGTCCATCGCCGTGTCGCCGCCGCCCAGTACCACGACCTTCTTGCCCTTCATGTCGACGAAATCTTCCGGCGACTTTTCAAAGCCCAGGTTGCGGTTGACGTTGGCCACCAGGAAATCCAGGGCGTCGTGTACGCCCGGTAGGTCTTCACCCGGGAACCCGCCCTTCATGTAGGTGTAGGTGCCCATGCCCATGAACACGGCATCGTACTCTTCGAGCAGTTGCTCCATGGTGATGTCCTTGCCCACCTCGGTGTTGAGGCGAAACTCGATCCCCATGCCGGTGAAGACTTCGCGACGGTTGCTCAGCACGGTCTTTTCCAACTTGAACTCCGGGATACCGAAGGTCAGCAGGCCGCCGATTTCCGGGTTGCGATCGAACACCACCGGCGTAACCCCGCCGCGCACCAGCACATCGGCACAGCCCAGGCCCGCCGGGCCCGCACCGATGATCGCGACGCGTTTTCCGGTCGGTTTGACCTTGGACATGTCCGGGCGCCAGCCCATGGCGAAGGCGGTATCGGTGATGTACTTCTCCACCGAACCGATGGTCACCGCGCCGAAGCCGTCATTGAGGGTGCAGGCACCCTCGCACAAACGATCCTGCGGGCAGACCCGGCCGCACACTTCCGGCAGGGTGTTGGTCTGGTGCGACAGCTCCGCAGCGGCGAGGATGTTGCCTTCGGACACCAGCTTCAACCAGTTGGGGATGAAGTTGTGTACCGGGCACTTCCACTCGCAGTACGGGTTGCCACAGCCCAGGCAGCGGTGGGCCTGTTCGGCCGACTGCTGGGGTTTGAAGGGTTCGTAGATCTCCACGAACTCTTTCTTGCGTTGACGCAACAGTTTCTTCTTCGGATCCTTGCGCCCGACCTCGATGAACTGGAAGTCATTACTCAGACGTTCAGCCATGTTCAAAACCTCATCAAACTCTTCAGGCGCATATCACTGCGGGTTGGCACGGGTGCTGGACAGCAAGTTCTTCAGGTTTGCCGCCTTCGGCTTGACCAGCCAGAAGCGACGCACGTAGTCGTCCAGGTTTTCCCAGAGCTCACGACCCCATTCGCTGTTGGTTTCTTCGACGTACTCAGCCAGCACGCGTGACAGGTGGCTGCGATAAGCCTCCATCGCCTCGCCGCTGATACGCTGGATCTCGACCAGTTCGTGGTTGAGTTTGTCGACGAAGCTGTTGTCCATGTCCAGCACGTAGGCAAAACCACCGGTCATGCCCGAGCCGAAGTTGTAGCCAGTCTTGCCCAACACGCAGACGAAACCACCCGTCATGTATTCACAGCAGTGATCGCCCGTGCCCTCGACAATCGCGTGGGCACCAGAGTTACGCACCGCAAAGCGCTCGCCCGCGGTACCGGCAGCGAACAGCTTGCCTCCCGTGGCGCCGTACAGGCAGGTGTTGCCAATGATGGCGCTGTGCTGGGTCGCGAACGGGCTGCCCGCAGGCGGCACGATCACCAGCTTGCCACCGGTCATACCTTTACCGACGTAGTCGTTGGCATCGCCTTCGAGGTACATGTTCAGGCCACCGGCGTTCCACACGCCGAAGCTCTGACCAGCGGTGCCCTTGAAGCGGAAGGTGATCGGCGCCTTGGCCATGCCCTGGTTGCCGTGCAGGCGGGCCACTTCGCCAGAGATCCGCGCACCGATCGAACGGTCGCAGTTGCAGATGTCGAGGCTGAACTCGCCACCGCTGAGGTCGCGAATGGCCGGCAGGGCCATGTCGACCATCTTCTCGGCCAGTACGCCCTTGTCGAACGGTGGGTTGCGGTCGACTTCGCAGAACTGCGGCTTGTCGGCCGGCACGTGCGGGCTGCCCAGCAGCGGGCTGAGGTCCAGGTGCTTCTGCTTCTCGGTTTCGCCGGGGAGCATTTCCAGCAGGTCGGTACGACCGATCAGCTCGCCGAGGCTGCGCACACCCAGCTTGGCCAGCCACTCACGGGTTTCTTCGGCCACGTAGGTGAAGAAGTTCACCACCATGTCGACGGTACCGATGTAATGATCCTTGCGCAGCTTGTCGTTCTGGGTGGCAACGCCGGTGGCGCAGTTGTTCAGGTGACAGATACGCAGGTATTTGCAGCCCAGGGCGATCATTGGCGCGGTGCCGAAGCCAAAGCTTTCAGCGCCGAGGATGGCCGCCTTGATGACGTCCAGGCCGGTTTTCAAGCCGCCGTCGGTCTGTACCCGGACCTTGCCGCGCAAGTCGTTGCCGCGCAGGGTCTGGTGGGTTTCAGCGAGGCCCAGTTCCCACGGGGCGCCAGCGTACTTGATCGAGGTAAGCGGCGAAGCGCCGGTGCCACCGTCGTAGCCGGAGATGGTGATCAGGTCGGCATAGGCCTTGGCCACGCCGGCAGCAATGGTACCTACGCCAGCTTCTGCCACCAGCTTGACCGATACCAGCGCCTGCGGATTGACCTGCTTGAGGTCGAAAATCAGCTGCGACAAGTCTTCGATCGAGTAGATGTCGTGGTGTGGCGGAGGCGAGATCAGGGTCACGCCTGGCACCGCATAGCGCAGGCGGGCAATCAGGCCGTTGACCTTGCCGCCCGGCAACTGGCCGCCTTCGCCGGGCTTGGCGCCCTGGGCTACCTTGATCTGCAGCACTTCGGCGTTGACCAGGTATTCGGGGGTCACGCCAAAGCGGCCGGTCGCCACTTGCTTGATCTTCGAGCTCTTGATGGTGCCGTAGCGGGCCGGGTCTTCACCACCCTCACCGGAGTTGGAGCGCGCACCCAGGCGGTTCATCGCCTCGGCCAGGGCTTCATGGGCTTCCGGCGACAGAGCGCCCAGGGAGATACCGGCGGAGTCGAAGCGCTTGAGGATGGCATCCAGCGGCTCGATTTCTTCCAGCGCCAGCGGCTGGTCGGCAACCTTGACCTGAAGCAGGTCGCGGATCATCGACACCGGGCGCTTGTCGACCAGCGCGGTGTATTCCTTGAACTTGGCGTAGTCGCCCTGCTGCACAGCAGCCTGCAGGGTGTTGACCACATCCGGGTTGTAGGCGTGGTACTCGCCACCGTGGACGAACTTGAGCAGGCCGCCTTGCTGGATCGGCTTGCGCGCGCTCCAGGCTTCAGCGGCCAGCAGCTTCTGCTCGTTCTCGATGTCGACGAAGCGTGCGCCCTTGAGGCGGCTGGCAACGCCACGGAAGCTCAGGCCGACCACTTCTTCCGACAGGCCCACGGCTTCGAACAGCTGTGCGCCACGGTACGAACCAATGGTGGAGATGCCCATCTTCGACAGGATCTTCAACAGCCCCTTGGAGATGCCTTTGCGGTAGTACTTGAAGACTTCGTCCAGGTCACCGAGCACTTCACCGGTGCGGATCAGGTCAGCCAGTACTTCGTAGGCCAGATACGGATAAACGGCCGAAGCGCCGAAACCGATCAATACGGCATAGTGATGCGGGTCACGGGCGGTAGCGGTTTCTACCAGGATGTTACTGTCGCAACGCAGGCCCAGCTCGGTCAGACGGTGATGGACTGCCCCCACGGCCAACGAAGCGTGGACCGGCAGTTTACCCGGAGCGATATGACGATCGCTCAGCACCAGCTGGGTCTTGCCGCTACGCACAGCCTCTTCAGCCTGGTCGGCGATATTGCGCACCGCAGCTTCAAGCCCCACGCCTTCTTCATAGTTGAGGTCGATCAGCTGACGCTCGAAGCCTGGACGGTCGAGGTTCATCAGTGAGCGCCACTTGGCTGGCGAGATCACCGGCGAGCTGAGGATCACCCGCGAGGCGTGCTCGGGCGACTCCTGGAAGATGTTGCGCTCGGCACCCAGGCAGATCTCCAGCGACATCACGATCGCTTCGCGCAGCGGGTCGATCGGCGGGTTCGTGACCTGGGCGAATTGCTGGCGGAAATAGTCGTAGGTCGAACGCACGCGCTGGGACAGGATCGCCATCGGCGTGTCGTCGCCCATCGAACCGACCGCTTCCTGGCCTTGTTCGCCGAGTGGACGCAGCACCTGGTCACGCTCTTCGAAGGTGACCTGGAACATCTTCATGTACTGCTTGAGCTGGTCGGCGTCGTAGCTGGCCACGCCCTGGTCGTCGCTCAGGTCGGCCTGGATGCGCAGAGCATTCTGTCGCAGCCAGCGCTTGTACGGGTGGCGTGACTTGAGGCGGTTGTCGATGGCGTCGGTGTCGAGGATCTGGCCGGTCTCGGTGTCCACGGCGAAAATCTGGCCCGGGCCTACACGGCCCTTGGCGATCACGTCTTCAGGCTTGTAGTCCCAGACGCCGATTTCCGAGGCCAGGGTGATGTAGCCGTTCTTGGTGGTCACCCAGCGGGCCGGGCGCAGGCCGTTGCGGTCGAGCAGGCAGACTGCGTGGCGACCTTCGGTCATGACCACGCCGGCCGGGCCGTCCCATGGCTCCATGTGCATGGAGTTGTACTCGTAGAACGCGCGCAGGTCGGCGTCCATGGTCTCGACATTCTGCCACGCTGGCGGAATGATCATGCGCACGCCGCGGAACAGGTCGATACCACCGGTGACCATCAGCTCCAGCATGTTGTCCATGCTCGATGAGTCGGAACCTACGCGGTTGACCAGCGGGCCGAGCTCTTCGAGGTCCGGGATCAGTTCGTTCGCGAACTTGGTGCGGCGGGCCTGGGCCCAGTTGCGGTTACCGGTGATGGTGTTGATCTCGCCGTTGTGGGCGAGGAAGCGGAACGGCTGCGCCAGCGGCCATTTCGGCAGGGTGTTGGTGGAGAAGCGCTGGTGGAACACGCAAATGGCGGTCTGCAGGCGCTCGTCACCCAGGTCTGGGAAGAAGGCGGCGAGGTCCGCCGGCATCATCAGGCCTTTATAGATAATGGTCTTGTGGGAAAAGCTGCAGATGTAGTGGTCGGTATCCGCGGCGTTGGCCACCGAGGAGCGACGACGGGCGCTGAACAGCTTGATGGCGAATTCCTGATCGCTCAGGCCTTCGCCGCCGACGAACACCTGTTCGATCTGCGGCAGGCGCTCCAGCGCCAGGCGGCCCAGAACGCTGGTGTCGATCGGGACCTTGCGCCAGCCCACCAGTTGCAGGCCAGCAGCGAGGATCTCGCGGTTCATGTTTTCGCGTGCAGCTTCAGCGCGGGCGTTGTCCTGATTGAAGAACACCATGCCGACCGCGTACTGCTTGGGCAGTTCGACGCCGAACTGCTCATGGGCGACGGCACGCAAGAACTGATCGGGCTTTTGCATCAACAGGCCGCAACCGTCGCCGGTCTTGCCATCAGCGTTGATCCCACCGCGGTGGGTCATGCAAGTCAGAGCCTGCATGGCTGTTTGCAGAAGGTGGTGGCTGGGTTCGCCCGTCATATGGGCGATCAGGCCGAAACCACAGTTATCCTTGAATTCTTCGGGATGGTACAGACCTGTTTTCATAGACACTTTCTCACCAGGTTCGCCTCTCACCAAGGCAAATCTCTTTTTAGTACAACCACTTACCATCCACGCCGAACGAATGCCAGCTTTGCGGGGGCAATAGGGGAGCCATTGTTGCACAGCGACAGGGAAGCCCACAAATTTATGACGAATAGCCATAAATCCATGTCGCATTTTTGAATGTTTTAAATCGCGGACCGTGGTAACGGCATGGCTTGAGTCTGAAGCGTTTCAGCCTGGACTGCAAGATGGGCTTGTGGCCGGCAGTCTGGGACAGAAAAGCCTGCCGCGCATTACGCAGCAGGCTTGACCGAAGTTCAGGAGTCGCTCAGCAGGTGGCGGGGTAGTGCCACCAGGCTATATCAGCGGGTCGCGGCCAGTTCTTGTTGGACGCTGGCGACGGTACGTGGCCAAGGTTTACCAGCCTGGACCTTGGCTGGCAAGGCTTTGATTGCAGCCAGGGCTGCATCGCGGCTGGCAAAGTTGCCGTAAGTGATCACGTACAGCGGCTTGCCCTGCAGGGTTTTCTTGAAGTAGCGATAGTCGCCACCCTGGGCTTTGACGTAGGCCTGTGCAGACGCTTCCGAGCTGGTGCCGAGAATTTGCACGACGTAATTGCCCGGCTTCTGCCCGGCGTACCAGCTACCACCGGCAGCGGGTTTGGCGGCCGGCTTTTCGGCAGGTTTAGGGGCAGGCTTGGCCGTTGCAACCTGGACCGGCGCTGGCTTCGAAGCTGGTGCAACCGGCTTGCTTGCAGCAGGCGCAACCGGATGTGACGGCTGTGCTTGAGCAATCGGCTGGGCAGGGGTTGGCGCAGGACCAGCCGCAACACCCGCAGGCGGTGCAATGGTGGTCACGGTAGGCGGCTGCAGCGCGGTATCACCGGCAGGTCCGCCCTCTTCACCTTCACCCATGCCGGCAGCCTCGGCCAGGGGGCCGCGCATCACGGGCTGCGACTGGCCGACCAGCGGCAAGGGCATGGGCTGCGAGTTACCGGCGAACTCGATGGCTGGGCCGCCATTGTTCGACTGCGCATTGCCCGGCTGCCCCTGGCCCAGCGGTAATTGAGCCTGCTCTGCAGGCGCGGTCGGTGCCTGGTCGCCCTTCTTGGGCATCAGTACGGCCGCAGCTACGGCGACCACTACGACTGCAGACAGCGCCAGCACGTGTTTCTTAGGCATATTGAACCCCATAAACCCCATTGATGGTCGCTTCGCCGTGTTCCGGCTGGCGATCATGGCTTCGATCAAGGTATCGCGGGCAACCTGGTTGATTGCCCCAGGCCAGCCGTCCGAGTTTTGGTGAATATCGACAATCTGTTCACTGGTGAACACTTCGATGCCCCGCCCTGCACCTTCCAGGCGCTGCTCGAGGTATTCCCGGGTCTCTTCCTCACTGTAGGGCGCAAGCTCGATCACGTGAAAACGTTCCTGATCGGCATTGAGCTCTTCCAGCCCGGCGATCAGTGACGGCTCGCCGAACAGGAACACGTGCGGACGCCCTTCAGGAGTGCCCGCCGCCAGTTCCAGCAAGGCTTGGAGTGCCGACTCGTCAAGTTGTTCCGCATCGTCCACCAGCAGATAGACTTCCTGACCGGTCAAGGCCAGTTGCACCACCTGGGCGAGCAGCTCGGGGACTTCCGGTTGCGCCACGCCCAGGGACTGGGCGACCTGGCCCAGCACGCTGGCAGCATCACTGGCGCCTCGGGCAGATACCACCACGCTCTGCACCGACTGCTTGTTGGTGCTGGCAACCAGGGCCTGGCGCAGCAGGGTCTTGCCGCTGCCGTTAGGGCCGGTTACCACCAGCAGCAGCTGGCTATAGCGGGCCAAGTGATGCAACTGGCCCAGCACCGGCTTGCGCTGGGCCGGGAAGAATTTGAAACCAGGCACCCGCGCAGCGAAGGGGTCATGGTTCAACTGGTAATGGCCGAGAAAGGCCTCGTCGGCGTGCAGACTAGTCATCGAACTCTCATCAACCTCAAAGCTGGGCCACGATCGCGCGGTAATCCGCGGCCAGCGTGGCCTGAAGAATCTCTTTCGGGTAGTCGTCGGTGATCACTGCCTCGCCCATCCGGCTGAGCAGTACCAGACGCAGACGACCGTCGAGTACCTTTTTATCCACTGCCATGTGCTCCATGAACTGGGCAGGAGTCATTTCTTCGGGCGGCACCAGCGGCAGACCGGCGCGCTGGAACAGACGAATGCCGCGGTCACGTTCCTGCTGGCTGATCCAACCCAGGCGCATCGACATCTCCAGCGCCATCACCGTACCTGCCGCCACCGCCTCGCCATGCAGCCACACACCATAGCCCATGTGGGTTTCGATGGCGTGGCCGAACGTATGACCGAGGTTGAGGGTGGCCCGAACACCGGATTCACGCTCGTCGGCGCCGACGACGGCGGCCTTGGCGGCGCAAGAGCGGCGAATGGCTTCGGTCAGCGCGGCCTGGTCCAGGCCACGCAGGGCATCCATATTGGCTTCGAGCCATCCCAGGAACGGCTCGTCACAAATCAGACCGTATTTGATCACTTCGGCAAGACCGGCCGACAGCTCGCGCGCAGGCAAGGTGGTGAGGCTGGTGGTATCGATCAGCACGGCGTTGGGCTGATAGAAAGCGCCCACCATGTTCTTGCCCAGCGGGTGGTTGATGCCGGTCTTGCCGCCCACCGACGAGTCGACCTGGGACAACAAGGTGGTCGGCACCTGGATAAAGTCCACGCCACGCTGGTAACAGGCGGCAGCAAAACCAGCCATGTCACCGATCACACCGCCGCCGAGCGCGACCACGGTGGTTCGACGGTCATGACGCGCCGTCAGCAGGGCATCGAAAATCAGCTGCAGGGTTTCCCAGTTCTTGTGGGCTTCGCCATCGGGCAGTACCACCGGCAGCACCGAATAGGCACCCAGGGTACGGCTCAGACGCTCGAGGTAGAGGGGGGCAACCGTTTCGTTGGAAACGATGGCGACCTGCCGGCCGGCAATGTGCGGCGCCAGCAGTTCGGATTGATCCAGCAGGCCTTCGCCAATGTAGATCGGGTAGCTACGTTCGCCCAGTTCGACCTTAAGTGTCTGCATGTGTCCCCACAATGAACGAGGCGCGGCATCGATGGCTCGACCCGCGCGATAACGGTGTGCCCTGTCACGGCATGACTGGTCGCCGAGGATAAGCCCGGCTTAACGGGGCGGCAACTTCTGCAAGCGCTCGAGAATGTCCTGCACCACCATTCGCGGTGGCCGTTCGTCGGTTTCGACGACCAGGTCGGCAATCTCGCGATACAGCGGGTCACGGACCTCCAGCAGCGCACGCAAGGTGGCTTCCGGATTGGCCGTGCGCAACAGCGGACGATTGCGGTCACGCGCGGTACGTCCGACCTGCTGCTCGACCGAGGCGTGCAGGTACACCACCCGCCCTCCGGCATGCAGGGCCTGGCGATTGGCATCGCGCATCACCGCGCCCCCGCCGGTGGCCAGGACCACACCATCGAACGCGCACAGTTCGGCGATCATCGCCTGCTCGCGATCACGAAAGCCCGGCTCGCCTTCCTTGTCGAAGATCCACGGGATATTGGCGCCTGTACGCAGTTCAATTTCCTTGTCGGAATCCTTGAACGGCAGGCGCAGCTCTTTGGCCAGCAGGCGGCCGATGGTGCTTTTACCAGCACCCATGGGCCCCACAAGTATCAAATTTCGCACAGAATCAACGACTCACAGCAATCGCCTGGTCACTCATGATACGCGGAGTCAGGAAGACCAGCAGCTCGGATTTTTTCTCTTGTATTGCATCGCGACGAAACAGCCGCCCAACATACGGCACATCGCCGAAAAATGGCACCTTGTCGACAACTTTACTTTGCACCGTGGAGTACACACCGCCGATCACGATGGTTTCGCCATCATTGATCCGGACCTTGGCGTTGACCTCGTTTTTCTTTATCGGCGGTACGCTGTTCAGGGCGTTGAGGTAGTCCGGCTCGTCCTTGGTAACCCGTACAGCCATGATCACCCGGTTGTCCGGGGTGATCTGCGGCGTCACCTCCAGAGACAACGAAGCCTCACGGAAGGTCACCGAGGTGGCGCCACTGCCACTGGTTTCCTGATAGGGCACCTCGGTGCCCTTGAGGATCCGCGCGGTTTCCTTGTCGGCGGTGACCACTTTGGGCTGGGAGATGATCTCGCCATTGCCGGACTTCTCCATGGCGCTGAGTTCAAGGTCGAGCAAGGCATTGTCACGCACCAGGCCCAGGCCGAGGACCGATGTCGCCCGTGATGCCCCCAGATCAACGAAGGTATCGCCCCCCCCCCCACGGTCAGGCCGCCACCCAACTGGAATTCACCTCCCCAGCGCACGCCGAGATTTTTCTCGTAATCGACATTGGCCTCAACAATTCGCGCCTCGATCATCACCTGGCGCACTGGCACATCCAGGCTAGCGATCAATTGACGCAACTGCTCCAGGCGCTCCGGTGTCTGGCGGACGATCAAGGTGTTGGTTCTCTCATCGACACTGATCATGCCCTGAGTGGGCTCGAAGGGATCATCGGCGGCAAGCGACTGGAATACGGACGCGATATCGGCGGCCTGGGCGTAATGCACAGGCAGGAGCGCCTGATGGGTGGGCTGCAGCGCCGCCACGTACTGGCGATCCTCCAGCGCCCGCCGGTCCTGGCCCGCCAGCTCACCCGCCGGCACCACCAACAGCACATTGCCTTCCATGCGTTTTTCCAGGCCCTTGCTACGCAGCACCAGATCCAGCGCCTGCTGCCATGGCACCTCATGCAGACGCAGGGTTACCTTGCCTTGCACCGCATCGCTGGCGACCAGGTTCACGCCGGAAAAATCGGCCAGCACCTGCAGCACCGTGCGCACCTCTACATCCTGGAAATTCAGTGACAGCGGCTCGCGCTCCAGCGCACTGCTAACTGGAACCCCGTACAGCACCTGGGCACCCAACAACACCCCCACTACCGCCATGTATCGTTTCATGCCCATCAGCGACCTCCCTGGCCTGCGATGCTACCCCGTACCGGTTGTGGCCTTGAGGGTCAGCGTGCGCCGCCGCTCCAGCCACCCCTTGCCCACCACGAATACCTCTTCGATGATCTCCACCTGGTGCTCTTCGATAGCGACGATCCGTCCCCTGTCCCGGCCCAGCCGGTCGCCCAGCTGCAGACGATGCACCGCACCGGCAGCACGCAGCAGGGCAAAGCGCGTGTGCTGACGCGCAAGACTGCCCACCAGCTCGAATTGCTCTATAGGCAGGGCTTCCAGGTGTTGCCGGTATTGTTGCAACGGCGGCCGCTCGAAGGGATTGCGCGTAAATTCCAGAAAGGGGCGCTCGGCAACCGGCTCGGCGCTCAGGGCCAAGGGCTCGATGCCTGGCCGCTCGCCTCGGTAGGCACTGGCGCGCAATTGCATGCGCAACTGCGCCGGGTGTTGCGCCTGGACCGGCGCAAGGGAGAAGTCCTGCAGCGCAATCAGGCGAGGCAACTGGGCCAGGCCTTGGGCAAAAGCCGCCAAGGCCGGGTAGCTGCCTTCTACCTGCAGCTGCATCGGCAGCTCCACATATTCGCCCTGAAGGATCTGCGGCAACAGTTCCAGATGCTCGATGAACACCCCGTGCTGCTGGCCCTGATAGGCGATGCCCTCCAGCAGGCTGGCGGAGTCACCCCCGGCCGCCAATCGCCAACGCGACGCCTCAAGTGCCCGGGAGGCCGCAGCACGCTGTGCATCGCTGACTGACAGCGCCTCGGCACGCTCGACCTTTGCGGTCTGCTCTGCGCGCAATTGCTGCGCATGCCCGGCCACTCTGTCGACTTCCACGAACAGTGCCTGAAGATGAACGACGTAGGCCACCCCCAACAACAGTGACAACCAGCCCGCCAGCAGCAGCACCGTCCTGATGCGCGAGCCACTTGCCCAGCGCTGCACGGCATGCCACCACACCGCGCTCAAGGCATCCCCCGCAGGGCTACGCCCAATTCGAATGCCTCGCCCTCAGCCACGGCTTTCATCTGCTGCCTGTCCACCTCGCCAAAAGCGTCGGCCAGGGTGCGAAGCAATTGCGCCACCAGCCCCCCTGAGTGCGCCACCCCACTGATGTTCAGGCGCTGCCCTTGCCGGGTCACTGTAGCGAGGTGAACCCCCTCAGGCACCGCACGTTCGATCTGCTCGAGAAGGTCGACAAGCGCAAACCGTCGGGCGTGTAGCGCCTCGAGTGCCAGGTGCTGCTGCCGGATCTGTTCATGCTCGACCTGATACTGCGCAAACGTTGCCAACCGGGCATCCTCCTGCTCGATGGCCTGGTGCGCGACGACACTGCCAAGCAACTGACGCTGCAGCGCCTGCCGCCCCTGAGTGTCCAGCAGCCACACAACCACGACGGCCAGCAACCCGACAGCGACCAACATGCCCTGTAGTCGCCGAACGGCCGCTTGATGTCGGCGCACCCGCCACGGCAGAAGATTCAATCCAGGCATGGGTCAGCCACTCGCATTGCCAGGCCACAGGCAACCGCAAGGCAGGGTGCCTGCGCGGCCAGCGCGTCCGACTTCAGGCCCGGCGCCAACACTGTCGCGCCAAAGGGGTCGGCATGCAGCACCTCGATACCTAGACGTTGCTGCAACTGCCCTGGCAAATTGGCCGCCAGCACCCCGCCACCCAGAAGCTGCAATTGATCAGGCAGTGCCCTCCCCGGGCTGGACAACAGGTAGGTATCCACTGCGGCGGCCAGCGCTTGCGCATCGACAGGTTGGCTGCCAAGAGGAATCTGGCGGCGTAGCCCTGCTGCCTCGCCCCCCACTTCATGGAAAACCACAGACTGATCCTCGACCTGAAGCCATAACGCCTCGCGCACCGAAGATACCGGCAAGGCACGGCGCAAGGCATGATGATCGGCCTCCACGACGCAAGCGCGCAGCCCGGCGCACTCCAGGCTGGCATGCAGCACCTCCAGCAACGCCAGATGACAGGCGGCAACCACAACCCGCTGGCACTGGGGGTTGTCGGGATCAGGGCCCATCTGCTGGAAGTCGAGCGCCGCATCTTCCAGGGCGAAGGGAATGAATGCACTGGCCTCCTCAGGCAGTTGCTCGACCAGGGCGTCGTCGTCCAACCCGATGGGCATTGCGAGCTGCTTCTCCACCACCAGGGCACCCGGCAGCGCGACGGCTACACGCCGTCCCGGCATGGCACTGCGGCTAACCGCCCTGAGCAGGGCCGTCCCCACAAGCTCGGGGTCAACGATCCAGCCGTTGTGCAGGGCCGCCGCCGGCAATGGTTCGATGGCCCAGGCGCCGACCTGGCAGCGCCCCTGACGACGGTGTGCATGCACCAGCCTGATGAATGGAGGGGTAATTTCCACCCCCAGCAGTGAACCGGCATCCCTGCCAAAGCGTCCAAGCATCGGTTTTTCCTTGATGAAGGCAGGTCAATGGGGTTTTCCCGATGAGACCTGACAGATTCCATGGCACCCGCGCCGATAACGCGGCCGTGCGAAAAATGCTTATAATGCCCAGCGTTTTTCCTTGTCCGCTGGCCCCGCGCGCAACCCATTCTTTTAACTGGACGCCCAAAAGCCTTGATACGCCTGCTGAAGTTTTTCTGGTGGTCTTTCGTCGCAGTCATTTGCGCTCTCGTGCTCGGCCTGAGCGGCGCGTTTCTGTATCTTAGCCCCAGCTTGCCCTCGGTAGAGGCCCTCAGAAGTATCCAGTTGCAGATCCCTTTGCGGGTCTACAGCAGCGACGGAAAGCTGATTGCAGAGTTCGGCGAAATGCGCCGCTCTCCCATCCGTTTCGCCGACATTCCCCCCCATTTCATCCAGGCTTTGCTCTCGGCCGAAGACGACAATTTCGCCAATCACTATGGGGTCGACCCCAGCAGCCTGATGCGTGCTGCAACACAATTGCTGAAGTCCGGGCACATCCAGACCGGCGGCAGCACCATCACCATGCAGGTGGCGAAGAACTTCTTTCTGAGCAGCGAACGCAGCTTCTCGCGCAAAACCAACGAAATTCTCCTGGCCCTGCAGATCGAACGCGAACTGACCAAGGACGAAATCCTCGAGCTGTACGTCAACAAGATCTACCTGGGTAACCGCGCCTACGGCATCGAGGCAGCGGCGCAGGTCTACTACGGCAAGTCGATCCGCGACATCAGCCTGGCGCAGATGGCCATGATCGCCGGCCTGCCCAAGGCACCATCGCGCTTCAACCCGCTGGCCAACCCGGTACGCGCCAAGGAACGCCGCGACTGGATCCTGGGACGCATGTACAAGCTGGGCAAGATCGACGAAGCCAGCTACCAGGCCGCCCTGGCCGAGCCGATCAACGCCAGCTACCACGTACCGACACCTGAAGTCAGCGCGCCGTACATTGCCGAAATGGCCCGTGCCGAGATGGTCGGCCGCTACGGCAGCGACGCCTATACCGAAGGCTTCCGCGTCACCACCACGGTGCCGAGCGACCTGCAGGAAATCGCCAACAAGGCTGTGCTCGACGGCTTGAGCGCTTATGACGAACGTCACGGCTACCGTGGCCCGGAAGCGCGATTCCCAGGCAAGACCCAAGCCGCCTGGCTGCAGGAGCTGAGCAAACAGCGTCCACTGGGCGGCCTGGAGCCCGTCATCGTTACCCACGTCGACAAGACCGGCCTGCAGGTGCTGACCCGTGCCGGCCAGCAGGAGAGCGTGGCCTGGGAAACCATGAAATGGGCCCGTCCGTTCCTCAACACCAACAGCCAGGGCCGCGCCCCACAACAGCCTTCGGATGTCGCCCAGGTCGGCGACCTGATCCGCGTCCAGCGCCTGGATGACGGCACCCTCAAGTTCAGCCAGGTGCCAGGCGCCCAAAGCGCCCTGGTCTCGCTGGACCCGAATACCGGCGCCATCCGTGCCCTGGTCGGCGGTTTCTCCTTCGAGCAGAGCAACTACAACCGTGCCATGCAGGCCAAGCGCCAGCCAGGTTCGAGCTTCAAGCCGTTCGTCTATGCCGCAGCGCTGGACAACGGCTACACCGCTGCCAGCCTGGTCAACGACGCCCCGATCGTGTTCGTCGACGAGTACCTCGACAAGGTCTGGCGCCCCAAGAACGACACCAACACCTTCCTGGGCCCGATTCGCATGCGTGAAGCGCTGTACAAGTCGCGCAACCTGGTGTCGATCCGCCTGCTGCAGGCCATGGGCGTAGGCTCGACCATCGACTACATCAGCAAGTTCGGCTTCAACAAGCAGGACCTGCCGCCGAACCTGTCCCTTGCGCTGGGCACCGCCACGCTGACGCCAATGGAAATCGCCACCGGCTGGAGCACCTTTGCCAACGGCGGCTACAAAATCACCCCATACCTGATCGAACGCATCGAGAGCCGCAACGGCGAAACGCTGTTTACTGCCAATCCGCCACGGGTGCCGCAATCGGAGCCGGTCGAGGCAGGCCTGGCCGCACCGGAAGCGCCGATCAACGTTCAGTTCCCGGGCGAACCTGCGGCAACCACCGGCAGCGACCCCGTCATCGCACAACCTCCGGCGGTGGCCGAGCGCATCATCGACGGCCGCACCAGCTACATCCTGACCAGCATGCTCCAGGACGTTATCAAGCGCGGTACAGGGCGCCGTGCCCTGGCCCTTGGCCGCACCGACCTGGCGGGCAAGACAGGCACCACCAACGAGTCCAAGGACGCCTGGTTCTCCGGCTACAACGCCGACCTGGTGACCACCGTGTGGAGCGGCTTCGACCAGCCGGAAACCCTGGGGCGCCGCGAATACGGCGGCACCGTGGCGCTGCCGATCTGGATGAACTTCATGGGCGCGGCACTCAAAGACAAGCCCAACCATGCTCCGGCCGAGCCGGAAGGCATTCTCAGCCTGCGAGTCGACCCGGTCAGTGGCCGCGCCGCCTCGCCGGGTACGCCCAACGCCTACTTCGAACTGTTCAAGGCCGAAGACACGCCACCGTCGGTGAACGAGCTGGGTAACGGTGCGGTGCCGGGCAGCCCATTGCCAGCGGATGAAGCAGCGCCGATCGACCTGTTCTGACAGAACCAGCCCCGCGAAGAGGCCGGCACACAGCGAGTCAGTTATCGCCTGGAATACGGCCGCTGGGCGGCCGATCGCAGGCTGCCGCCAGCGGCTACAAGGCCTAGCGCTCCTGGCACCGTACAAGACAACCAGCGACCAATAAAAAAGCCCCGACTCTCGCGAGCCGGGGCTTTTTATTACAACGCTACAACGACTCAGCCGTTGAACACGTCATCCACGCTCTTGAGCGGGTAGTTCTTCGGATACGGCAGGGTTGCAACGCCAGTCTCGATCGCAGCCTTGGCCACGGCGTCGGAGACGACGGTGATCAGGCGGGCATCCATTGGCTTCGGAATGATGTACTCACGACCGAATTCCAGCGCGTCCACGCCGTAGGCTGCACAGACTTCCTTCGGCACTGGCAGCTTGGCCAGGTCTTTCAGGGCGTTGGCTGCAGCAATCTTCATCTCTTCGTTGATGCGCTTGGCGCGAACGTCCAGGGCACCACGGAAGATGAATGGGAAGCCCAATACGTTGTTGACCTGGTTCGGGTAGTCGGAACGACCGGTGGCCATGATCACGTCGCTACGGGTAGCGTGAGCCAGTTCCGGGGAGATCTCCGGATCCGGGTTGGAGCAGGCGAAGACGATAGGGTTCGGCGCCATCGACTTCAGGCCTTCCGGGCTCAGCAGGTTCGGACCGGACAGGCCGACGAACACGTCAGCGCCTTCCAGGGCATCAGCCAGGGTGCGCTTGTCGGTAGCGTGGGCGAAGACCGCCTTGTACTGGTTCAGGTCGTCACGGCCAGCGTGGATCACGCCAGTACGGTCAACCATGAAGATGTTCTCGATCTGCGCACCCATGCTTACTAGCAGCTTCATGCAGGAGATGGCGGCAGCGCCGGCGCCCAGGCAGACGATCTTGGCGTCGGCCAAGGTCTTGCCCGCGATTTCCAGGGCGTTGATCATGCCGGCAGCGGTCACGATCGCGGTGCCATGCTGGTCATCGTGGAATACCGGGATGTCGCACTGTTCGATCAGGGCGCGCTCGATCTCGAAGCACTCAGGTGCCTTGATATCTTCCAGGTTGATGCCACCGAAAGTGATGGAGATACGCTTGACGGTGTCGATGAAGGCTTGCGGGCTCTCGGAGTCGACTTCGATGTCGAACACGTCAATACCGGCGAAACGCTTGAACAGAACACCCTTGCCTTCCATTACTGGCTTGGAGGCCAGTGGGCCGAGGTTACCCAGGCCGAGAATGGCGGTGCCGTCGGAAATGACTGCTACCAGATTGCCCTTGCCGGTGTACTTGTAGGCCAGCTCCGGATCGCGACCAATTTCACGTACCGGCTCGGCCACGCCTGGGCTGTAGGCCAGCGCCAGGTCGCGAGCAGTCGCGGTAGGTTTGGTGAGCTCGACGCTCAGTTTCCCCGGACGAGGCTGAGCATGATATTCGAGAGCGGCAGTTTTCAAATCTGACATGGTGGGCATTCCGCTATTTACTGTTCTGACGGACCGCCGAGGATACGCAAAGAGCAATGGGCCGACAAGACTGCCCGGTCACTTGTGTCAAGGCCTTTAACCTACGACTTTCCGCCAAGACCCGCAGCCCGCAAGGGTTTCAATGTGTACAATCGTACAAAAAAATGTCCACAATTTTTTATCTTTCGACCCGTTCCAGCATCGCTGGATCGGTCAGTGGCAGCAACCAGCGCTTTTGCCCGGCTTTCAGGCCACCTTTGCGGGAACGATCCAGCACCCAACCACGTACTTCGACGCTGCTGCCTTTCAAGCCATCGAAGAAGGAAGGCGGAAAATTACGCTGCAGCCGGGCAGGCACCTGCACCACCAGCGCACTGTCGATTTCAACCCAGATGCCGCCACGATTGCGCTCGATATCTTTGACTTCGCCGCCGATCAGCGCAAAACCTGAGTTTTGCAGCTGTACTGCCGGTATCACCGGGGTTTGTCGCCACAGCCCGACCTTCAGCTGACGAGCGGCGCGTTCGGCCTGCTGCTGACAGCCCGTGAGGCTGACGTTCGGCGCCACCGCCACGTGGTAACCAAGCCCTTCACTGAGCAGTTGTGCTTCGAAATTGTCGCCAGAGCGCCCATAGATATGGGCCAGGGTGCGGCCGTACTTGTCTCTGGACTCGACCCCAGGCACCAGCCCGACTTCACCCCCGCTGGCCTTGACCAGGGCCTGCAAGCGCTGACGGGCGGCTTCGGCGAAGGGCTCACTGGCTCGACCCTTGCGGCCGATTTCCGGTGCATTGATACCAATCAGGCGCACACTGCGCCCATCTACCAGACGCACGGTGTCGCCATCGACCACCTGGCGCACGCTCACGCGCTGGGGATCGACCGGGGTCGGGCAGAAGGCTTGCGCCGGCAACTGCCAAATGACGCCCATAAAAAAGGCGCCCACAAGGGACGCCTTTTTCAGCAGCATTGCAAAGCCCATGGGGCCCGCGACGCGCAATCTTACTTCTTGCTGCCGAACGCCGCGAAGCGGTCTTCGAAGCGCTTGACGCGGCCGCCGGTGTCCAGAGTCTTCTGCTTACCGGTGTAGAACGGGTGGCACTCGTTGCATACGTCGGTACCCAGCGGGGCGCACAGGGTCGAACGAGTTTCAAACTTGTTACCGCAGCTGCAGGTGACTGCGACTACTTCATAATTCGGGTGAATTTCTGGCTTCATGGTCACTTCCTCGACTGCGTGCCGCCACCCAACACCATTGTTGAATACCGCACGTAATTAGGCGGCGAATAATACCAGAGCATGCTCTCAACGCAAGTTGTCGCTTGCACCGGCTGTCGTCTGCTAGGCTCGCCGGACCTTGGAAAACCCCTTCAGAGAACTCTTCGCGTGTCCGACGTCATTCTGCGCCTCGCCCTGCCCTCGCCCTTGCGGCGACTGTTCGACTACAGGGCCCCGACGAGCATGGCACGCCAGGCACTGACCCCGGGCATGCGCATACGCGTGCCGTTCGGGCGCCGGGAAATGATCGGCATCCTGATCGAGGTTGCCGACAAGAGCGAGGTCCCGGCCGACAAACTCAAACCGGCGATCGCCCTGCTCGACCCGGTTTCGCCGCTACCTGCCTCCCTGTTCAAACTCTGCCTGTGGACGGCCCAGTACTACCAACACAGCCTCGGTGACACCTTGAGCTGGGCCCTGCCGGTGCTGCTGCGCCAGGGCGAGCCGGCCGAGGCGCGCCAGGAGCGCTTCTGGCAGACTGCCCCCGGAGCGCGCCTCGACGACCCGCGCATCGCCCGCGCGCCACGCCAGCGCGAGGCATTGGCGACCCTGGCACAACACCCCCACGGCGTCGCCCATACCTTGCTGAGCAAACTGATGTTGAGCAAGGACAGCCTCGACCTGCTGCTGGCCAAGGAACTGGTTCAGGTCGACGTACGCCGGCACCTGCCCCAGGAACGTCACGAACATTGGCTGGCCCAACCGGAATTGCCTCTGAACGAGGAGCAGCGCGCCGCTTTCAATGCCGTGCGCTCGGGCTTTGACAGCTTCCATGCGTTCCTGCTGGCCGGGGTCACCGGCAGCGGCAAGACCGAGGTCTACCTGCAACTGATCCGTGAGACCCTGGAGGCCGGCAAGCAGGCGCTGATCCTGATCCCGGAGATCAACCTCGGCCCCCAGACCCTGGCGCGCTTTGAACAGCGTTTCAATGCACGCATCGCCCTGCTGCATTCGGCTGTCAACGATCGCGAACGCCTGGACGCCTGGCTTGCAGCCCGCGACGGCGAAGCCGATATCATCATCGGCACCCGCTCGGCACTGTTCACGCCAATGAAGCACCCGGGGCTGATCATCATCGACGAGGAGCACGACGGCTCCTACAAACAGCAGGAAGGCCTGCGCTACCACGCCCGCGACCTGGCCCTGGTGCGCGCCCGCCAGGAAAACATTCCGATCCTGCTCGGGTCGGCGACGCCTTCACTGGAAAGCCTGCACAACGCCTATACCGGCCGCTATGGCCTGCTGCGCCTCAACCACCGCGCCGGTGGTGCCAAGCAGCCGCGCTTCCTGCGCCTGGACGTCAAGAGCAGGCCCCTGGACAGCGGCATCAGCGGGCCCATGCAACAGGCCATCGGCCAGACCCTCACCGCAGGCCAGCAAGTGCTGGTGTTCCTCAACCGACGCGGTTTCGCCCCGACCTTGCTGTGCCACGACTGCGGCTGGATGTCCGAATGCCCACGCTGCGATGCACGCATGACCGTCCATCAGCGCTCCAACGAGCTGCGCTGCCACCATTGCGGTTACGACGAGCGCGTGCCGCGCCAGTGCCCGCAGTGCAACAAGGTCGACCTGCGGCCGGTGGGTGCGGGCACCGAGCGCGCCGAAGAGCGCCTGAGCATTCTGTTTCCGGACTACCCCGTATTACGCGTGGATCGCGACAGCACCTCGCGCAAGGACGCCATGAACCAGCTGTTCGCCACCATCCAGCGCGGCCAGCCGTGCATCCTGGTCGGCACTCAGATGCTCGCCAAAGGGCACCACTTCCCGCGGGTGACCCTGGTGTCGATCCTGGATGCGGACGGCGGCCTGTTCTCTGGCGATTTCCGCGCCAGTGAGCGCATGGCCCAGATGATCGTCCAGGTGGCCGGCCGCGCCGGACGCGCCGAAGAGCCGGGCAAGGTGATCATCCAGACCCACCTGGCCGACCATCCACTGCTGGTGCAACTGACCGAACAGGGTTATTTCGCCTTCGCCGAACAGGCCCTGAGCGAGCGCCGTGCCGCCGGCCTGCCGCCCTTTGCCCACCTGGCCCTGCTGCGCGCCGAAGCGCACAAGCCCGGGCAGGCCGAAGGTTTTCTCGACGAAGCCTGCAGCGCTGCCGAACAGTTGCTGGCCGAGCACAACCTGCATGGCATCGAGCTGCTCGGGCCGGTGCCAGCGCCGATGGAACGACGCGCAGGACGTTTTCGTGCACAACTATTGCTCCAGGCCAATGCCCGGGCGCCTTTGCATCGACTGATCAGTGCCTGGTTGCTACTGTTGGAACAGATGCCGTCCGGGCGACAGGTGCGCTGGTCGTTGGATGTGGACCCTGTAGACCTCTATTGATCTGCGGGAGCGGGCTCGGCCCGCGGTCCCGACACCGCAAATCCCCCAAAGGTTGGCAACCCCGCCCCGGCAACGGATAATGTTCAGTTTTTCCACCTGCGCATCGAAGCGCCGCCGCGCTTGCGGTCGAAAGAGAAGCCCATGAAAGACACCATTCGCCAGCTGATCCAGCAAGCCCTCACCCAACTCGTCACCGACGGTGTGCTGCCTGAAGGGCTGACGCCGGCGATCCAGGTAGAAAACGCCCGGGACAAGACCCACGGCGATTTCGCCAGCAACGTCGCGATGATGCTGGCCAAGCCTGCAGGCATGAAACCTCGTGACCTGGCCGAAAAAATCATCAACGCCCTGCCTGCCGACCCGCAGGTCAGCAAGGTCGAGATCGCCGGCCCAGGTTTCTTGAACTTCTTCCAGAACACCCAGGCCCTGGCTGCCCGCCTCGACGCCGCCCTGGCCGATGCCAAGCTGGGTGTACACAAGGCCGGCCCGCAGCAGAAGGTCGTGGTCGATCTCTCGGCGCCGAACCTGGCCAAAGAGATGCACGTCGGCCACCTGCGCTCGACCATCATCGGTGATGCCGTCTCGCGCGTACTGGAGTTTCTCGGCGACACCGTGATCCGCCAGAACCACGTGGGCGACTGGGGTACCCAGTTCGGCATGCTGATGGCCTACCTTCAGGAAAACCCGATCACCAGCGACGAGCTGTCGGACCTTGAAAACTTCTACCGCGCCGCGAAGAAACGCTTCGACGAGTCCGAAGAATTCGCCGACCGCGCCCGTGGCCTGGTGGTCAAGCTGCAAGCCGGTGACGAGGAATGCCTGAAGCTGTGGACCCGCTTCAAGGACATCTCCCTGTCCCACTGCCAGAAGACCTACGAGCTGCTCAACGTCAAGCTGACCATGGCCGACGTCATGGGCGAGAGTGCCTATAACGACGACCTGGCCAACGTGGTTGCCGACCTTAAGGCCAAAGGCATGCTGGTCGAAAGCAAGGGCGCCCAGTGCGTATTCCTCGACGACTTCAAGACCGCCGAGGGCGAACCCCTGCCTGTGATCGTGCAGAAGGCCGACGGTGGCTACCTGTACGCCACCACTGACCTCGCGGCCGTGCGCTACCGCAGCAACGTGCTCAAGGCTGACCGCGCCCTGTATTTCGTCGACCAGCGTCAGGCCCTGCACTTCAACCAGGTGTTCGAAGTGGCTCGCCTGGCAGGCTTCGTCGGCCACCCGATGCAGATGGAGCACATGGGCTTCGGCACCATGAACGGTGCCGATGGCCGTCCGTTCAAGACCCGTGACGGCGGCACCGTCAAGCTGATCGACCTGCTCACCGAAGCCAAGGAGCGTGCCTATGCCCTGGTCAAGGAGAAGAACCCCGAGCTCGCCGAAGACGAACTGCGTGCCATCGCCGAGGTAGTGGGCATTGGCGCGGTCAAGTACGCCGACCTGTCCAAGCACCGTACCAGCGACTACAGCTTCAACTTCGAACTGATGCTCAACTTCGAGGGCAACACTGCCCCGTACCTGCTGTACGCCTACACCCGGGTTGCCGGCGTATTCCGCAAATTGGGCAAGCGCTTCGACGAAGTCGACGGGCAGATCGTTCTGCAAGCAGCGCAAGAGCAGGACCTGGCCGCACGCCTGGCCCAGTTCGGTGAAATCCTGAACAACGTCGCTGAAAAAGGCACCCCGCACGTACTGTGCGCCTACCTCTACGACGTGGCCGGCCTGTTCTCCAGCTTCTACGAGAACTGCCCGATCCTGGCCGCCGAAACCCCGGAACAAATGCAGAGTCGCCTGCGCCTGGCTGCCCTGACCGGTCGTACTCTCAAGCAAGGTCTGGAACTGCTTGGCCTGGAAACCCTGGAGCGCATGTAAGTTGGCTGCCAAGAAAAAACCCGCACCCAAGCGCGGCGCCAGTCGCTACCAGCCACCTGCCAAGCAACCCATCCCGGGCTGGCTGTGGCTGGCGATCGGCCTTTCGGTCGGTGCCTTCGTGGTTTTCCTGATGAAGCTTGAGCCTGGCAACGAGGAGGTCAAACGTACCAAGCCCGAGCAGCACAAAGCCGAGAAGGTCGCTGAAGCCAACAAGACCGCACCCAGCCCGCAACAGCCGGTCAAGCCCAAGTACGACTTCTATACCTTGCTGCCCGAGTCTGAAGTGATCGTGCCGCCTGAAGCCGTGCCGGAGAAAACTCCGCCGGTGCCAGCGCAGCCTCCGGTCACCCCGGCCGAGGCCGCGAAGATCGACACCGCCCGCGCCCAGGCCGCGCTGATGGGGCAGACACCACCGCCTGCACCGCCAGTGATCAAACCGGCGGCGACCACCCAGTTCTTCCTGCAGGCGGGCTCGTTCCGCAAGCAGGCCGATGCCGACAAGGTACGCGCGCAGATTATTCTGCTGGGCCAGGCGGTGAAGGTGGAGTCCGGTACGGTGAAGGATGAAACCTGGTACCGGGTATTGGTCGGCCCGTTCAGCAACCGTGAACAGTTGACCGTCGCCCAGAAGCAACTGGCCGGCAGCGGCTTCAGCAACCTGCTGTTGCAGCAGCGCCAGACTCGCCAGTAGAACAACTGGCGGCCTTGTCGACATCGACAAGGCCGCAGGTTTTCAACGCCGCTGAGCGTTGGCCAGCGACACCTGGGTGTTCAACGTCCAGAAGTCGTACAAGACCCCCACCAGGAACAACCCGCCCGTGAACAGGTAGAGGATCCCGGTGATCCATTTGCCCTGGTACATGCGGTGCACGCCAAATACACCCAGGAAAGTCAGCAGGATCCACGACAGGCTGTAGTCCAGCGGGCCAGGGTGAAAGCGCAGGTCGGCCTCGCGATCCATCGCCGGGATCAGGAACAGGTCGATCAGCCAGCCGATACCCAGCAGGCCCAAGGTGAAGAACCAGATCGTGCCTGTGACCGGCTTGCCGTAATAAAAGCGGTGAGCGCCGGTGAAGCCAAAAATCCACAGCAGATAACCAATCACCTTGCTGTGAGTGTCATGCAGCTGTCCGTCCTGTTGATAACTGTTCATTCATAGCCTCTGAGGGTTATCGGAAAATTTTCTAAGAAAAAATGTGACTTTTTTGTGGCGAGCCGACGTATGGCATTTGGCCCGCTTGCTGCGTGCAAAGGCTTGTCCCGCCTGGGCTGCGCCGCTTGATAACGTTTTTTTGCTGCAATGTGGCCGGTTTTCAAGGCCGTTGCAATCGACCAACGGATCAGAAATTGATCAAAAAGCTGTTATAAAGTTGCGCGCTTAACCAACAAGAGCCCTGCCTATGCGTCCTTTTTTCAAGACATGGCTGACCCTTTGCCTATTATTGCCACTGGCCGCCCACGCCACCAACCGTGAGCAACGTTTACCCAACGGCTTTTCCGGATACACCACCAATTCGTCGGCTGTGCGTTCCACCAAGAACGCCAGCCCCAAGGTCCAGAACCGCACGCGTGCAAGCAAGCCAAGCCTGCCGGTGGCGTCGATGTCGCCCCAGCAGAGCAGCGATGTGCTCAGTCGCGCCGTCAATGTACTGGGTACGCCCTACCGCTGGGGCGGCAGCAGCCCGAGCAAGGGCTTCGACTGCAGCGGCCTGGTCAAGTATGCCTTCCACGAAGTAGAGGAAGTCGACCTGCCACGCACCTCCAATGCCATGGCCCAGGGCCACGGTATCAAAGTCGATCGCAACGACCTCAAGCCTGGCGACCTGATCTTCTTCAATATCAAGAGCCGCCGGGTGAATCACGTTGCCATCTACCTGGGTAACGACCGCTTTATCCATGCCCCTCGCACGGGCAAGCGGGTAAGTATCGACACCTTGAGCAAACCCTACTGGCGCAGCCGCTACGTGGTAGCCAAGCGTGTCCTGCCAAAGAGCCAGCAATTGGCCCTGGCCGCCAACCACTAAAAATTGCCATGCGCCCGCTCCCGGGCGCTGTCCGGGCTGATCAGCCCACGCTGGAGCAGGCCCTGCAGGCAACTGTCCAGGGTCTGCATCCCCAATGCTCCCCCGGTTTGAATCGTCGAATACAGTTGTGCGACCTTGCCTTCGCGCACCAGGTTGCGCACCGCCGGTGTAGCCAGCAGTACCTCATAGGCCGCCACCCGGCCACCCCCCACCCGTTCCACCAGCACCTGTGACACCACCGCCTGCAGCGCTTCGGCCAGCATGGTGCGGACCAACTGCTTTTCTTCGGCGGCGAACACGTCCACCAGGCGATCGATGGTCTTTGCAGCCGACCCCGTGTGAACCGTCGCCAGTACCAGGTGCCCGGTCTCCGCGGCGGTCAGGGCCAGGCGGATGGTAGGCGGGTCACGCAACTCGCCCAGCATGATGACATCCGGATCCTGGCGCAGGGCGGCACGCAAGGCCTCGGCGAATCCATGACTATGCCTGCCGACCTCACGCTGACTGATCAGGCTGCGTTGCGGGCTGTGGATAAATTCGATGGGGTCTTCGAGGGTCAGAATGTGCAACGCTCGCTCCCGATTCAGGTGGTCGATCAAGGCCGCCAGGGTGGTGGACTTTCCTGACCCCGTTGGCCCACTGACCAGCACCAGCCCCGACGACAACTCGGCAATCTGGCGAAACACATCTCCCAGGCCCAACTCAGCCAGGCTGTTCACCTTGCTTGCCACCACCCGCACGACTGCACTCGGGCCTTGCAACTGATTGAACGCATTGACCCGAAAACGTCCAAGCCCTGGTACCGCGACCGCAAAATCGATATCCAGTTGTGTTTCAAAGTCCTTTTTCTGCGATTCGGACATTAATTGCCCAAGCAACGCCTGCAGCTGTTCGGCACTGAGCGCTGCCAGCTCAAGGCGACGAATGCGTCCGTCCAGACGGATCGCCGGCACTTCGGCCGCGGCCAGGTGCAGGTCCGAGGCGCCGGCCTTGGTGGCCAGGCCCAGCAGTTCAGTCGCATCCATGAGACTCCCCAAAGGCTGCCAAGCAGGTAGAATGCCGCAGACCCAAAGAGCCGCTGGCATCGATCAATGTCCACCATAGCAGACAACCTTTCCACGCTTGCCGCACGCATCCGTGCTGCCGCTCAGGCCGCCGGGCGCGAGCCTTCCGACATTCGCCTGCTGGCAGTGAGCAAGACCAAACCCGCCGCCGCCGTGCGTGAGGCCTATGCTGCCGGGGTGCGTGACGTGGGTGAAAACTACCTGCAGGAAGCCTTGAACAAACAGGCCGAATTGACCGACCTGCCCTTGACCTGGCACTTCATCGGCCCCATTCAGTCGAACAAGACGCGTGCAATCGCCGAGCATTTTGACTGGGTACATTCCGTGGACCGACTGAAAATCGCCCAACGCCTGTCCGAGCAACGCCCCGATGGCCTGGCGCCGCTGAACATCTGCCTGCAGGTAAATGTCAGTGGCGAGTCCAGCAAATCCGGCTGCACCCCGGACGAACTCCCAGCCCTGGCCCGCGCCATCGTTGCGCTGCCGCGCCTGCATTTGCGCGGGCTGATGGCGATTCCCGAACCCACCGACGATCGCACGGCACAAGAAGCCGCCTTCGCCCAGGTTCGTCAGTTGCAGGCCGAGCTGGACCTGGCCCTGGACACCCTTTCCATGGGCATGAGCCACGACCTGGAAGCGGCCATCGCCCAGGGCGCGACCTGGGTCCGTATCGGCACGGCGCTGTTCGGTGCCCGCGATTACGGCCAGCCCTGACCCATGCCTTTTTCAACCTTTCCCTTCAAGGACCTGACATGAGCAAGACTCGTATTGCCTTTATCGGCGCCGGCAACATGGCCGCCAGCCTGATCGGCGGCCTGCGCGCCCAGGGCCTGGACGCTTCGCAGATTCGCGCCAGCGACCCGGGTGCCGAGCAACGGGCCAAGATCCATGCCGAACACGGCATTGAAATGTTCGCCGACAACGCCCAGGCCATCGACGGTGCCGACGTTATCGTCCTGGCGGTCAAGCCACAGGCCATGAAAGCCGTGTGCGAGGCCCTCAAGCCAAGCCTCAAGCCTGAGCAACTGGTGGTGTCGATCGCTGCCGGCATCACCTGCGCGAGCATGAACAACTGGCTCGGCGCCCACCCCATCGTGCGCTGCATGCCCAATACCCCGGCACTGCTGCGCCAGGGCGTCAGCGGCCTGTACGCCACGCCCCAGGTCTCGGCCGCCCAGCGCCAGCAAGCAGAGCAATTGCTGTCGGCTGTGGGCATCGCCCTGTGGCTGGACACCGAGCAACAGCTGGACGCCGTCACCGCCGTCTCCGGTAGCGGCCCTGCGTACTTCTTCCTGCTGATCGAAGCGATGACCGCTGCGGGTGAAAGACTCGGCCTGCCACGTGAAACCGCTGCCAAGCTGACCCTGCAAACCGCTCTGGGCGCCGCCCACATGGCCGTCAGCAGCGATGTAGACGCCGCCGAACTGCGTCGCCGCGTGACCTCGCCAGCCGGCACCACCGAAGCGGCGATCAGGTCGTTCCAGGCCGATGGATTCGAAGCGCTGGTGGAGAAGGCGCTGGGCGCTGCGGCGCACCGCTCGGCCGAGATGGCCGAACAACTGGGCAACTAAGGAGCCGAACATGATCGGATTGAACACCGCTGCCATCTATATCCTGCAAACCCTGGGCAGCCTCTACCTGCTGATCATCATGCTGCGCTTCATCCTGCAGCTGGTACGCGCCGACTTCTACAACCCGCTCAGCCAGTTCGCCGTACGCGCTACCCAACCACTGCTCAAGCCCATGCGCCGGATCATCCCCAGCCTGTTCGGCCTGGACATGTCCTCGCTGCTGTTGGCGATCATCGTGCAGATGCTGATCATGGGCCTGACGCTGCTGCTGGCCTACGGCACCACCGGCAACCCGCTGCAGTTGCTGATCTGGTCGATCATCGGCGTAACCGCGCTGTTCCTGAAGATTTTCTTCTTCGCCCTGATCATCAGCGTGATCCTGTCCTGGGTCGCACCAGGAAGCCACAACCCGGGCGCCGAGCTGATCAACCAGATCTGCGATCCATTCCTGGCCCCGTTCCGCCGCATTCTGCCGAACCTGGGCGGCCTGGATATTTCGCCGATCCTGGCGTTCATGGCGCTCAAGCTGATCGACATGCTGGTGATCAACAACCTGGCGGCCATGACCGGTATGCCGGAGGTACTGCGCCTACTGGTTTGATGTTCATCCTTCGCGGGCAAGCCCGCTCCTACAGGGTTTGTAGGTGCGGGCTTGCCCCGCGATGCTTTCCTTGCCGCACTCATCTGCGGTCTTTAGACTTACGCCTCATTTAAGCGTGAGCAGGGTCGATGTCCACTGTCTTTCCCGAAGATTCGGTCGGTCTGGTAACACCGCAACTGGCGCAGTTCAACGAGCCCCTGGCGCTGGCCTGTGGCCGCTCGCTGGCCTCCTATGAACTGATCTACGAAACCTACGGTACGCTCAACAGCTCGGCCAGCAACGCCGTGCTGATCTGCCATGCACTATCGGGCCACCACCATGCGGCGGGCTACCACAGCCCCAACGACCGCAAGCCCGGTTGGTGGGACAGCTGCATCGGCCCGGGCAAGCCGATCGACACCAATCGCTTCTTCGTCGTCAGCCTGAACAATCTCGGCGGCTGCAATGGCAGCACCGGCCCCAGCAGCGTCAACCCGGTCACCGGCAAGCCCTATGGCGCCGATTTCCCGGTGCTGACGGTCGAAGACTGGGTACACAGCCAGGCCCGCCTGGCCGATCGCCTGGGGATCCAGCAGTGGGCCGCCGTGGTCGGCGGCAGCCTGGGTGGCATGCAGGCGCTGCAGTGGACCATCACCTACCCCGATCGCGTGCGCCACTGCCTGGACATCGCCTCGGCACCCAAGCTCTCGGCACAGAACATCGCCTTCAACGAGGTGGCCCGCCAAGCCATCCTCACCGACCCGGAATTTCATGGCGGCTCGTTCCAGGACCGCGGCGTGATCCCCAAGCGCGGCCTGATGCTGGCGCGCATGGTCGGGCACATCACCTATCTGTCCGATGACTCCATGGGCGAGAAATTCGGCCGTGAGCTCAAGAGCGACAAGCTCAACTACGACTTCCACAGCGTCGAATTCCAGGTCGAAAGCTACCTGCGCTACCAGGGCGAGGAGTTCTCCGGGCGTTTCGACGCCAACACCTACCTGCTGATGACCAAGGCCCTGGACTACTTCGACCCGGCCGCCGCCCACGGTGGCGACCTGGCCGCAACCCTGGCCAACGTCACGGCGGACTATTGCGTGATGTCGTTCACCACCGACTGGCGTTTTTCGCCGGCACGCTCGCGGGAGATCGTCGACGCCCTGATCGCCGCGCGCAAGAACGTCTGCTACCTGGATATCGACTCGCCCTATGGCCACGATGCCTTCCTGATCCCGACCCCGCGCTACATCACGGGTTTCACGAACTACATGAACCGCATCGTCTGCTGAGGACCCTATGAGAGCCGACCTGGAAATCATCCAAGACTGGATCCCCGCCGGTAGCCGGGTACTCGACCTCGGTTGCGGTACCGGCGAGCTGCTGGCATCGCTGCGCGACAACAAGCAAGTCGCGGGCTATGGCCTGGAGATCGACCCCGACAATATCGCCCAGTGCGTGGCCAAGGGCGTCAACGTCATCGAGCAGGACCTGGACAAGGGGCTGGGCAATTTCGCCAGCAACAGCTTCGACGTAGTGGTCATGACCCAGGCCCTGCAGGCCGTGGAGTACCCTGACCGGATCCTCGACGAAATGCTGCGCGTGGGCCGCCAGTGCATCATTACCTTCCCCAACTTCGGCCACTGGCGGTGCCGCTGGTACCTGGCGACCAAGGGTCGCATGCCGGTTTCCGACTTCATGCCGTATACCTGGTACAACACGCCGAACATCCACTTCTGCACCTTTGAAGACTTCGAGGCACTGTGCAGCGAGCGTCGCGCCCAGGTCCTCGACCGCCTGGCAGTCGACCACTTGCACCGCCACGGGTGGGCGAGCAGGCTATGGCCTAATCTTCTAGGGGAGATCGGCATTTACCGTGTCAGCAGCCCCGGCCTTCTGGAACACAAGGTCGCGGTCTGACCATCAGCTGAGGAGAACGAACATGCGCCGCTTGTTGAGCTTTTTACTGGTTGCCTGCCTGAGTGCGTCGGCAGTCGCTGCCGATGCCATCAAGGGTGAACGCAAGGAAGTCTTCGGGGATACGACGGTGCACTACAGCACCTTCATCTCCACCTTCCTGCAACCGGACACCGCCAAGGCCGCCGAACTGATCCGCAGCAAGAACCAGGGCGTGATCAACGTCTCGGTGATCAAGGCCGGCAAACCCGTGGTCACCCAGGTCAATGGCACAGTCAAGGACCTGACCAGCGCTTCGGTCCCGCTGAAGTTCAAGCAGATCACCGAGCAAGGTGCGATCTATTACATCGCCCAGTTCCCTGTCGAACAACAGGAAACCCGTACCTTCACCATTAACGTTGGCATTGATGGCAAGACCGAGACCATCAGTTTCAACCAAGAGCTTTTCCCAGGCGAATGATGACTTTCCAGCAACTCGTATTGGCCAGCCACAACGCTGGCAAACTCAAGGAACTGCAGGCCATGCTCGGTGACACCGTGCAACTGCGCTCCATCGGTGAGTTCAGCAGCGTAGAGCCGGAAGAAACCGGCCTGTCGTTCGTCGAGAACGCCATCCTCAAGGCGCGCAACGCTGCGCGCATCTCCGGCCTGCCGGCGCTGGCCGACGATTCGGGCCTGGCGGTGGACTTCCTCGGCGGCGCACCCGGTATCTACTCGGCGCGCTACGCCGATGGCCAGGGCGACGCAGCCAACAACGCCAAGCTGCTCGAAGCCCTCAAGGAGGTGCCCGAGTCCGAGCGAGGCGCCCAGTTCGTCTGCGTCCTGGCCCTGGTGCGCCACGCCGACGACCCGCTGCCGATTCTCTGCGAAGGGCTGTGGCATGGCCGTATCCTGACCCAGGCCAGTGGCGAACACGGCTTCGGCTACGATCCCTTGTTCTGGGTACCGGAGCGCAACTGCTCCAGCGCCGAACTCAGCCCTGCCGACAAGAACCAGATCAGCCACCGTGCCCGCGCCATGAGCCTGCTGCGTCAACGTCTGGGCCTGGCATGACCGATCGTTCGCCGGCACAGCCACTGCACCTGGGCGAGGCTGGCTTCACTTCTCAAGCACCACGGGCGGCCTTGCCGCAGCTGCCGCCCCTGGCGCTGTATATCCATATCCCGTGGTGCGTGCGCAAATGCCCGTACTGCGACTTCAACTCCCACGCCGCGACGCCCGAACTACCTGAAGAGGCCTACGTCGATGCCTTGCTGGCCGACCTCGACCAGGAATTGGGCGCAGTGTATGGCCGGCCGATCAGCTCGATCTTCTTCGGTGGCGGTACACCCAGCCTGTTCAGCGCCCGTGCCCTGGGCCGCCTGCTGGCAGGCGTGGAACAGCGCATTCCCTTCGCCAGCGATATCGAAATCACCCTGGAGGCCAACCCCGGGACGTTCGAGCAGGAGAAGTTCAAGGCCTACCGGCAGCTGGGCATCAACAGGTTGTCGATCGGCATCCAGAGCTTCCAGCAGGCCAAGCTCGAAGCACTGGGGCGCATCCACAATGGTGACGAGGCCATTCGTGCTGCCGACATGGCGCGCAACGCCGGGTTCGACAACTTCAATCTGGACCTGATGCACGGCCTGCCCGATCAAACCCTGGACGACGCCCTGGGCGACCTGCGCCAGGCCATTGCCCTGGCCCCCACGCACCTGTCCTGGTACCAGCTGACCCTGGAACCGAACACGGTGTTCTGGAACCAACCACCATTGCTGCCCGAGGACGACATCCTCTGGGACATCCAGGAAGCCGGCCAGGCCCTGCTGGCCAGCCACGGCTACAGCCAGTACGAAGTGTCGGCCTACGCCCAGCCAGGCCGGGCGGCTCGGCACAACCTCAATTACTGGAGTTTCGGTGATTTCATCGGCATCGGTGCCGGCGCCCACGGCAAGCTCAGCCACCCCGACGGGCGCATCCTGCGCACCTGGAAAACCCGCCTGCCCAAGGACTATCTCAACCCGGCCAAGGCCTTCAAGGCTGGCGAGAAGCTGTTGCCGGTGGACGAACTGCCGTTCGAGTTCCTGATGAATGCCCTGCGCCTGACCCAGGGCGTGGACGCCGAGCTGTTCAGCCAGCGCACGGGCCTGGCGCTGGAGCAACTGACGGCCGCACGGCGCGAGGCCGAACAAAAAGGCTTATTGCAGGTCGAAACGACGCGACTGGTCGCTACCCCGCAAGGCCAGTTGTTCCTCAACGACCTGCTGCAGTATTTCTTGACCTAAGGATTGCGAATGGACCTGGTACTCGACCTGCTCTCGACCGTTTCCCGCTGGAGTCGCAGCAACTTGTCGGAGATCTCGCTGGCCCTTGTGGGCTGCCTGCTGGTGCTGTTTGGCACCGACATCAAAGGCTGGGTAGAACAGCGCCTGGGCGGCCTGGCAGGCGCCTTGCGTGTGCCGTTCATGGCGGTGCTGGTGATGATCGGCAGTGGCGCCGCGTTGATCTATGCCACGCCCTGGGTGGTGCGCGGCCTGGCGCAGTTCAACAACTATGCGTTGGCGCCGGTGCTGCTGATTGTGCTGGTGTTGATTGGCGTTGTAGCCGATCGGCGCTGAATGCACCGCGGGGCAAGTCGAGACGTCTCGATTTGCCCCGCGATCAACATCCTTCAAGCCAGTTTTTCGAACTTCAAATCCCACACCCCATGCCCAAGTCGCTCGCCACGGCGCTCGAACTTGGTGATCGGGCGCTCGGCCGGGCGCTCGACGCACTTACCGTCGGCGGCCAGGTTGCGATAACCCGGGGCGACATTCATCACCTCCAGCATGTATTCGGCATAGGGCTCCCAGTCGGTAGCCATATGGAATACACCGCCTACCTTCAGCTTGCTGCGCACCAGCTCAGCGAACTCCGGTTGTACGATACGACGCTTGTGGTGACGGCTCTTGTGCCACGGGTCGGGGAAGAACAGCATCAGGCGATCAAGGCTGTTGTCGGCTACGCACTTGTTCAGCACTTCGATGGCATCGCAGTCATACACCCGCAGGTTCTTCAGGCCCTGGGTCAGTACGCCGTTGAGCAGCGCCCCCACACCCGGACGGTGTACTTCGACACCGATGAAGTCTTGCTCAGGCGCGGCAGCAGCCATTTCCAGCAGGGAATGGCCCATGCCGAAACCGATCTCCAGGGTACGTGGCGCCGAACGGCCAAATACCTGGTCGTAGTCCACCGGGCTCTCGGCCAGCGGCAGGATGAACAACGGCCCACCCTGCTCCAGGCCACGTTGCTGGCCTTCGGTCATGCGCCCGGCGCGCATCACGAAACTCTTGATGCGGCGGTGTTGGCGCTCTTCGCCTTCAGGGGAGATCGGCGTTTCTTGCGATTCAGTCATCAGGGGCTCTTACTTGATCAGACCATCCAGCGGCGACGAGGCGCTGGCATAGAGTTTTTTCGGCATACGCCCGGCGAGGTAGGCCATACGGCCGGCAACGATGGCGTGTTTCATGGCTTCGGCCATCATGATCGGCTGTTGGGCATTGGCGATTGCCGAGTTCATCAGCACCGCCTCGCAGCCCATTTCCATGGCGATGGTGGCATCGGATGCAGTGCCAACACCGGCGTCGACCAGCACAGGCACTTTCGATTCTTCGAGGATGATCTGCAAGTTGTACGGGTTGCAGATACCCAGGCCAGTACCGATCAGGCCGGCCAGCGGCATCACGGCGATACAACCGGCTTCGGCCAGTTGACGGGCAATGATCGGGTCGTCGCTGGTGTAGACCATCACGTCGAAGCCGTCCTTGACCAGCACTTCGGCGGCCTTGAGGGTTTCGATCACGTTGGGGAACAGGGTTTTCTGGTCGGCCAGTACTTCCAGCTTGACCAGGTTGTGGCCGTCGAGCAGCTCACGGGCCAGGCGGCAGGTGCGTACAGCTTCGACCGCGTCGTAGCAACCGGCGGTGTTCGGCAGGATGGTGTAGCGGTCCGGCGGCAGCACATCGAGCAGATTCGGCTCGCCCGGGTTCTGGCCGATGTTGGTACGACGCACGGCCACGGTGACGATCTCGGCTCCCGAGGCCTCGATGGCCAGGCGGGTTTCTTCAAGGTCACGGTATTTGCCGGTGCCGACCAGCAGGCGCGACTGGAAGGTACGGCCGGCCAGAGTGAAGGGCTTGTCGCTGCGGAGGTTGCTCATCGGAAATCCTCTGAAAGGTTGAGGGACTTGCAAGGTAATCCTGGGGTCCTAGCCGCCGCCGATGGCATGCACGACTTCGACCTGGTCGCCATCACGCAACGCCGTGGCGGCGTGCTGGCTACGTGGCACGATATCCAGGTTGAGCTCTACCGCGACGCGGCGCCCGACAAGGTCCAGGCGGGTCAGCAGGGCCTCGACGCTTTCGCCATCGGGCAACTCGAAGGGTTCACCGTTCAATTGAATGCGCATGCGCACGGCCACCATTATTTTTAGGGGCCCGCATTCTAGCCCCGATCAGGTGCTGCGACCAAGGCCAAGCATCGCCATTCGTCTCGATTTGGACCGCTGGGTCAACCCAGGCGCCAGGCAGCCAGGCCCAGGCACAGCCAGCCACCGAGGAATGCCAGGCCGCCGATGGGTGTGACGATACCCAACTTGCCGATGCCGCTCAGGGTCAGCAAGTACAGGCTACCGGAGAACAGCACGATCCCCAGGGCGAACAGACCACCGGCCCACCCCACCAGGCGTCCCGGCAACTGGGTAGCCAGGACGGCAACCCCGAGCAGGGCCAGGGCATGGACCAGCTGATAGGTCACACCGGTGTGAAAAATGGCCAGGTATTCGCTGCTCAGGCGCCCCTTGAGGCCATGAGCAGCAAAGGCGCCCAGGGCCACGCCGGTGAATCCGAAAAACGCCGCAAGCAGCAGAAAGCTACGAAGCATGGGATGACTCCTAGTCAGCACAGGGTCTGTATAATGGCCCGCTCCATCGGTTCGGCCAAGCCATCACCTATGTTGTCTTCCCTTTTCCGTCGCCTTACCCGCGCCCTGCTCTGGTTTGCCGCTGGCAGTGTCCTGCTGGTACTGGTATTTCGCTGGGTCCCGCCACCCGGCACGGCGCTGATGGTCGAACGCAAGGTCGAGTCCTGGTTCAACGGCCAGCCGATCGACCTGCAACGGGACTGGGAGCCGTGGGAGAACATCTCCGATGAGCTCAAGCTGGCGGTGATCGCCGGCGAAGACCAGAAGTTCGCCTACCACTGGGGCTTTGACTTCAATGCCATCCAGGCGGCGCTGGCCCATAACGAACGCGGTGGCAGTATCCGCGGCGCCAGCACCCTGAGCCAGCAAGTGGCCAAGAACCAGTTCCTCTGGGCTGGCCGTAGCTGGCTGCGCAAGGGCCTGGAAGCCTGGTTCACCGCGTTGATCGAGCTGCTGTGGTCGAAAGAGCGGATTCTTGAGGTCTATCTCAACAGCGCTGAATGGGGTGAAGGCGTGTTTGGCGCGCAGGCCGCAGCGCGGCACCACTTTGGCGTCGATGCCCGTCAACTATCGCGCCAACAGGCCAGCCTGCTGGCTGCGGTGCTGCCCAGCCCGTTGAACTGGAGTGCCAGCCGGCCAAGCACTTATGTGGCGCGACGTGCCGGCTGGATTCGCCAGCAGATGCGCCAGCTGGGCGGTAGTGGTTATCTGGCGCAACTGGACAGCCCGCGCCGGGCGCCCTGGAGCCAATAAAAAACCCGGCAAAGCGCACACTTTGCCGGGTTTTTTATTGGCTGATTACTGGGTAACCGCCTTAGAACGCGCCCATATAGTCACGTTTGCCCACTTCGACACCGTTGTGACGCAGGATTGCGTAAGTGGTGGTGACGTGGAAGAAGAACTGTGGCAGGCCGTAGGTCAGCAAATAAGCCTGGCCACTGAAGCGCTTCTCTTTCGGCGTGCCCGGACGGGTCACGATTTCGATGCCTTCCTTGCCGTCGATCTGCGCCGGCGCAACGCCATCCAGGAAAGCCAGAACCTTACTGATCAGCGCTTGCAGTTCAGCAAAGGTGGTTTCGCTGTCATCGTATTTCGGCAACTCGACCTCAGCCAGGCGCGCCGATACACCCTTGGCGAAATCAACAGCGATCTGCACCTGGCGAACCAGTGGAAACATATCCGGATACAGGCGAGCCTGGAGGAAGACGCTCGGATCAATGTTTTTCGCCGTGGCGTGAGCTTCGGCCTTGTTCAGAACATCACTCAAGGCGTTGAGCATTTGCTTGAAAACAGGAACAGAAGCGGCGTACAAGGAAATGGTCATAACAGTCTCGACAGGGGTGGCGGAGAATCATGAAAAAGCCCCGACACGTCGGGGCTTTTTGGTTATTGCCGTATCGCGAATCAGACTGCGATCAAGGCTTTGACCTTGTTCATCGCATTCTTTTCCAGCTGGCGAATCCGCTCGGCAGACACGCTGTATTTCTCGGCCAGGTCATGCAAGGTGGCCTTTTCCTCGGCTAGCCAGCGCTGGTAGAGGATGTCACGGCTGCGATCATCCAGGCCCTGCAGGGCTTCGTGCAGGTTGCTGGTGGAGTTGTCACTCCAGTCGGCATCCTCCAGTTGACGCGCCGGGTCGTAACGGTGGTCTTCCAGGTAGTTGGCCGGCGACTGGAATGCACTGTCGTCGTCGGCTTCACTGGCCGGGTCGAAGGCCATGTCCTGACCGGTCAGGCGGCTCTCCATCTCACGCACTTCACGCGGCTCGACACCCAGGCTTTCGGCAACACGATGAACTTCATCGTTGTTCAGCCAGGCCAGGCGTTTTTTCTGGCTGCGCAGGTTGAAGAACAGCTTGCGCTGGGCCTTGGTGGTGGCCACTTTGACGATGCGCCAGTTACGCAGGATGAACTCGTGAATCTCGGCCTTGATCCAGTGCACCGCAAAGGACACCAGGCGTACACCCATCTCAGGGTTGAAACGCTTGACCGCTTTCATCAGCCCGACATTGCCTTCCTGGATCAGGTCAGCCTGGGCCAGCCCGTAGCCGGAATAGCTGCGAGCGATATGTACGACAAACCGCAGGTGGGCGAGCACCATTTGCCGAGCCGCCTCAAGATTCTGCTCATAGTAGAGACTCTCGGCCAGTTCACGCTCCTGCTCCGGCGTCAGCAATGGAATGCTGTTGACCGTGTGCACATAGGCTTCCAGGTTTGCGCCGGGAACCAGGGCATAGGCAGGTTGCAACGAAGTGGTCATACGAAAAAACCTCCGACTCACTAAACTCGTGCCCTCAGGCACTGCCAACATTGACCGGAAACCGCGAAACAAGTTCCCTAAAAATGAAAAGAGTCAATAGCAGCAAAAAGACACTATCGCGGTGCAAGCTCGCTCAGGTGGCGGGCGACCGCAATCCAAGCACCGATATACCCTAACAGTACCGCACCAAGCAAGAGCGACAGACCATCGGCAGATGGCACACCGGCCAGGGAAAAATCACTGCCATACAGGTCGGAAAGCCCGATAACCGCGTCGTTGAGCCAGTCAAGGCCAAACGCGAGTACTCCCCAGGCCAATACCCCCGCACCCAGGCCATACAAGGCACCCATGTACAGGAAAGGTCGGCGAACATAGCTGTCTGTGCCGCCTACAAGCTTGATCACCTCGATCTCGGTACGGCGGTTCTCGATGTGCAGGCGAATTGTGTTACCAATTACCAAAAGCAGTGCCGAAACCAGCAAGACCGTCAGACCGAAGACAAAGCGGTCGCCCAGTTTGAGGATGGCCGCCAGGCGTTCGACCCAGAGCAGGTCCAGTTGCGCCACATCGACCTTGGGCAGTTCCGCAAGGCGCTGGCGCAAGGCTTCAAGGGCAGGTTTGTCGACTTCGGCCGGGGTCACCACGACCACACCGGGCAACGGGTTTTCAGGCAGTTCCCGCAGCGCATCGCCCAGGCCGGACTGCTGCTGGAACTCTTCCAGTGCTTTCTCGCGGCTGACGTACTCGGCCTCGGCCACGCCGGGCAGGCCCTTGATCTGCTCACGCAGGGCCTCGCCATCAGCGGTGCTGGCGTCAAGCTTGAGATAGAGGGATATCTGCGCCGCGCGCTGCCAGGAACCGCCCAGCCGTTCGACGTTGCTCAACAGCAGCGACAAGCCCATGGGCAGGCTCAGGGCCACGGCCATCACCAGGCAGGTAAAGAAGCTGCCGATGGGCTGCTTGCCCAGGCGGCGCAGGCTGTCCATCAGGCTTGAGCGGTGGCTTTCCAGCCAGGCGTGCAGCAGGGTGCGAAAGTCAGGACCATCATCGTCATGGCTGTCGCGCTTTTTCTTTTCCGGCTGTGGATCAGCGGCCTTGGGCGCTACCCGCTCGGAAACCTTGGGACTACGTGTTGCACTCATTGCCCGGCCTCCCCGTCGCCGATCAAGCGGCCGCGCTGCAAGGTCAGCATGCGATGGCGCATGCGCGCGATCAGTGCCAGGTCATGACTGGCGATCAGCACGCTGGTGCCCAGGCGGTTGATATCTTCGAATACACCCATGATTTCCGCGGCCAGGCGCGGGTCGAGGTTACCGGTGGGTTCGTCCGCCAACAGCAGAGCCGGGCGGTGGACGATGGCGCGGGCGATACCGACACGCTGTTGCTGGCCTGTGGACAGGTCGCCCGGGAACAGCTCGGCCTTGTCCGACAAGGCCACGCGCTCCAGCGCCGAATCGACCCGCTTGGCAATTTCGACCTTGGACAGGCCAAGGATCTGCAGTGGCAGGGCGACGTTGTTGAATACGGTGCGGTCGAATAACAACTGGTGGTTCTGGAACACGACGCCGATCTGGCGGCGCAGGAAGGGGATCTGCGCGGTGCTGATCTGCCCCAGGTCCTGCCCGGCCAACAGCAGCTTGCCGCTGGTCGGTCGCTCCATGGCCAGCAACAGGCGCAGCAAGGTGCTCTTGCCCGCGCCGGAATGGCCGGTGACGAACAGGAATTCGCCCCGACGCACCCGAAAACTCAACTCATGCAGGCCTACGTGGCCATTGGGGTAGCGCTTGGCGACCTGTTCGAATCGAATCATGGATGCTCCCGCTCGGCAAACAGTGCTTTCACGAAGGGTTCGGCTTCGAAGGTGCGCAGATCGTCGATGCCTTCGCCCACGCCAATATAGCGGATCGGCAGGCCGAACTGCTTGGCCAGGGCGAAGATCACCCCGCCCTTGGCAGTGCCATCGAGCTTGGTCAGGGCAAGGCCTGTCAGCTCGACGCTCTGGTTGAAGTGCTTGGCCTGGTTGATGGCGTTCTGGCCAGTGCCGGCGTCCAGCACCAGCAGGACTTCGTGCGGTGCGTCGGCATCGAGCTTGCCGATGACGCGACGGACTTTCTTCAGCTCTTCCATCAGGTTGTCTTTGGTGTGCAGGCGACCGGCGGTATCGGCGATCAGCACATCAATACCGCGGGCCTTGGCCGCCTGGACGGCGTCGAAGATCACCGAGGCGGAATCGGCACCGGTGTGCTGGGCGATCACCGGGATCTGGTTGCGCTCGCCCCACACCTGCAACTGCTCGACCGCGGCGGCACGGAAGGTGTCACCGGCGGCCAGCATGACCTTCTTGCCTTCGAGCTGGAGCTTTTTCGCCAGCTTGCCGATGGTGGTGGTCTTGCCGGCGCCGTTGACGCCGACCACCAGGATCACGAAAGGCTTGGCCTGGGCCTGGATGCGCAAGGGCTGCTCGACCGGCTTGAGCAGATCGGCCAGTTCACCTTGCAAGGACTTGTACAGGGCATCGCTGTCGGCGAGCTGCTTGCGCGCGACCTTCTGGGTCAGGCTCTGGACGATCACCGAGGTGGCCTCGACGCCCACATCGGCGGTCAGCAGGCGGGTTTCGATTTCGTCGAGCAGGTCGTCATCAATGGCTTTCTTGCCCAGGAACAGGCTTGCCATGCCCTCGCCGATACTGGCGCTGGTCTTTGAAAGGCCCTGCTTGAGGCGGGCGAAGAAACCGCCCTTGCTCTCTTCATTGCGGGCAGGCTCAGGCACCTCGACCGGCTCGGCCTCTACCACCGGCACAACGGTAGCAACCGGGACAACAGGCGCTACAGGCGCTACAGGCGCTACAGGCGCTACAGGCGCTACAGGCGCTACAGGCGCTACAGGCGCTACAGGCTCGGGGGTAATGACCGGAGTGGCAACGGGTTCAGCCTGGGCAACGACAACCGGCGCAGGCTCGGTTACAACAGCCGCGACAGGTGCCGGGCGTTCCGGGATGGGCGGAGGCGAGTGAGGCTCAAGATCGGCCACCAATGCAACCGGCTCTTCAGGCACCGGCAGAACCAGGCCGGCGGGCGGCGTGGGCGGGGCCTCGAAGGCAACAACCGGCGGCACGGCGGGAGCTGGCTCTGGCGCAGGCTCCGCAGCTGCAACAGGCGCTGGTGCCGGTGCCGGCGTAACCGCTGCCGGAACATCCGCAGCCGGCACCTCGGCGGTCAGCGCTGCAGGCTGCTCCGGTTCGGTCGGCTCAGGGGCTTGTGGCTGCTCGGCAACGGGTTGCTGCGGCTTTCTGCGCAGCCAGCCGAACAGGCCTTTCTTTTCACCGGCCGCGGCCGGCGTCTTTTTGTCGTCGTTGGAACCAAACATGGAAGACGGCTATCTCAGGGTAGCGATGCGCCACTGCGGCGCCTCGAAAATACTTTTAACGCAGAACAGACTACTTTTATTCCGGCTCGTTCATGCGCAACATTTTGTCTTGAGGCCTGTGGGTCAGATCCACGACAGGCATGGTCGTCAGGCAACCGGATCAGTATCCTAGCACCTCCTAGCCCGCTGACGCTAAGACCACGCGGGTAGCCCTACAGGTTAAACAACGTATGAATGCTCTAGCCCGCCGCGCCGCTGGCCTGTTGCTCAGCACAGTTTTTCTGCCGCTCGCCGCCTTTGCCGCCGATCCGCAACCTACTCATGAGTTCATTCTCGACAACGGCCTGAAAGTGGTCGTGCGCGAGGACCACCGAGCGCCGGTGGTGGTTTCGCAAATCTGGTACAAGGTCGGCTCCACCTACGAATCCCCGGGCCAGACCGGTCTTTCCCATGCCCTGGAACACATGATGTTCAAGGGCAGCGAGAAGCTCGGCCCCGGCGAAGCCTCGCGCATCCTGCGTGACCTGGGCGCTGAAGAGAACGCATTCACCAGCGACGACTACACCGCCTACTACCAGGTGCTGGCCCGCGACCGCCTGCCCGTCGCCCTCGAGCTAGAAGCAGACCGCATGGCCAGCCTGCGCCTGCCGGCCGACGAGTTCAGCCGCGAAATCGAGGTCATCAAGGAGGAGCGCCGCCTGCGCACCGATGACCAGCCCAGCGCCAAGGCGTTCGAACTGTTCAGCGCCATGGCCTTCCCCGCCAGCAGCTACCGCACCCCGACCATCGGCTGGATGGCCGACCTGGACCGCATGAAGGTCGAGGAGCTGCGTCACTGGTACGAATCCTGGTATGCACCGAACAACGCTACGCTGGTGGTCGTTGGTGACGTCACCGCCGACGAGGTCAAGGGCCTTGCCCAGCGCTTCTTCGGTCCGATTGCCAAGCGTGCGATCCCACCAGCCAAGCTGCCATTGGAACTGGCCGAGCCGGGTCTGCGCGAAACCACCCTGCATGTACGCACCCAACTGCCGAGCCTTATCTACGGTTTCAACGTCCCGGGCCTGGCCACCGCCAAGGAACCGCGCACCGTGCATGCCCTGCGCCTGATCTCGGCCCTGCTGGACGGCGGCTACAGCGCTCGCCTGCCGAGCCGGCTGGAACGCGGCCAGGAGCTGGTCTCCGGCGCCTCGTCCAATTACAACCCGTTCACCCGCGGCGACAGCCTGTTCCTGATCTCGGCCACGCCGAACCAGCAGAAGAACAAGACCCTGGCCGAGGTTGAAACCGGTATCTGGAAACTGCTCGACGAACTCAAGACTACCCCACCAACCGCTGAAGAACTTGAACGCGTGCGCGCCCAAGTGATCGCGGGGCTGGTCTACGACCGCGACTCCATCAGCAGCCAGGCCACGGCCATCGGCATGCTGGAAACCGTCGGCCTGTCGTGGAAGCTGATCGACAGTGAACTCGACGAACTCAAAAGCGTGACCCCGGCCGACATCCAGAACGCTGCGCGCACCTACTTCACCCGTGAACGCCTGAGCGTTGCACACGTACTGCCCGAGGAGACCGCTCATGAGTGATCGCAGCGCACCCCGCTACACCCTGATCGGCCTCGGCGTCCTGGTGCTGGTTGGCGCCGTGGCGTTCTTCCTGGCCAAGCCCGCCCAGTCGGACAACGCCGCGCAACCTGCGGGCAGCACCGCCGCCAAGCCGGCCAACACCCTGCAGACCCTGGCCGAACTGGACGGCAAGGCTCCCAGCCGCCGTCAGTTGAACATCCAGACCTGGAACACCACCGAAGGCGCCAAGGTACTGTTCGTCGAAGCCCGCGAGCTGCCGATGTTCGACCTGCGCCTGACCTTCGCCGCCGGCAGCAGCCAGGATGGCGACGCCCCAGGCCTGGCGACCCTGACCAACGCCATGCTCAACGAGGGGGTTGCCGGTAAAGACGTGACTGCCATTGCCGAAGGCTTCGAGGGCCTGGGCGCAGACTTTGGCAACGGCGCATACCGCGACATGGCCGTGGCCACCCTGCGCAGCCTGAGCGCGACAGACAAACGCGAACCGGCGCTGAAGCTGTTCGCCGAGGTCGTCGGCAAACCGACCTTCCCGCAGGATGCCCTCGAACGCATCAAGAACCAGATGCAGGCAGGCTTCGAGTACCAGAAGCAGAACCCGGGCAAGCTGGCCAGCATCGCGCTGTTCGAGCGCCTGTACGGCAACCACCCTTACGCCCACCCCAGCGACGGCACTGCCAAGAGCATCCCGCCGATCACCCTGGAGCAACTGCGCGCCTTCCACGCCAAGGCCTACACCGCAGGCAACGCGGTCATTGCCCTGGTCGGCGACCTGAGCCGCAGCGAAGCCGAAGCCATTGCCGCACAGGTCTCTTCAGCCCTGCCCAAGGGCCCGGCGCTGGCCAAGCTGGCGCAACCCACCGAGCCCAAACCTGGCACCACGCACATCGACTTCCCGTCCAAGCAGACCCACCTGATGCTGGCCCAGCTGGGCATCGACCGCAACGATCCGGACTATGCCGCGCTGTCGCTGGGCAACCAGATCCTCGGCGGCGGCACCTTCGGTACCCGCTTGATGAGCGAAGTGCGCGAAAAACGCGGCCTGACCTACGGCGTATACTCGGTATTCAGCCCGATGCAGGTCCGTGGCCCGTTCATGATCAACCTGCAGACCCGTGCCGAACTCAGCGAAGGCACGCTCAAGCTGGTCCAGGACATCCTCGGCGATTACCTCAAGACCGGCCCGAGCCAGCAGGAGCTGGACGACGCCAAGCGTGAGCTGGCCGGCAGCTTCCCGCTGTCCAATGCCAGCAACGCCAGCATCGTCGGTCAACTGGGCGCCATCGGTTTCTACAACCTGCCGCTGACCTGGCTGGAAGACTACATGCAACAATCCCAGGCCCTGACCACCGAACAGGTCAAGGCTGCCCTGAACAAACACCTGGCTGCGGACAAGATGGTCATCGTCACCGCTGGCCCAAGCGTGCCGCAAAAGCCTTTGCCGCCGCCCACTGACAAACCCGCCGAGCAGCCGCTTGGCGTACCGGAGCATTAATGGCCAGTCCATCTGCAAAATCGGCCAAGCCACACCACGGCACCGGCCAACTGCGCATCATCGCTGGCGAATGGCGCAGCCGTCGCCTGAGCTTCCCCGACGCCCCCGGCCTGCGCCCAACGCCGGACCGGGTGCGCGAGACGCTGTTCAACTGGCTCGCGCCGCATATCGAAGGCGCCAAAGTGCTCGATGCCTTTGCCGGCAGCGGCGCCCTGTACCTTGAGGCGCTGTCCCGTGGTGCATCCGAGGCGGTAGCACTGGACAGCAACCCGGCTGCCATCGCCAGCCTGCGGCAGAACCTGGAGCTGTTGCGCTGCCCGCGTGGCCAGTTGATCCAGAGCGACGCCCAGCGTTACCTCCAGGGCGAGCCGAAAATGGCCTTCGACCTGGTGTTCCTGGATCCACCGTTCCACCAGGAACTGCTGCCCACCACCTGCGCCCTGCTCGAAGAGCGCAACTGGCTGGCTGCCAATGCCTGGATCTACACCGAAAGCGAAACCCCGCCCTCGACCCTGCAACTGCCTGGCAACTGGCGCCTGCACCGGGAAAAGAAAGCCGGCCAGGTGTACTACGCGCTCTGGCAACGCGGCTGATTGAACGCAGAAAGGCGCAACGGACGTTACACTTGTAACCAACCGTTGCGCCTTTTTTTTGCCGAGATACCTTCGATGTCCCCTTCTCCGTCCAGCCCCTTCAAACCCGCCCTGGGACTGGGTAACCCGCATATGCAGACGCTATGGGGGCCGCTGTGGCGCAAATCTGCTGCGTTGAGCCGTCTACGCGAACGGCTGTGGCTCACCGATGGCGACTTTCTTGATCTCGACTGGCACGGCCCGCACGAAACCTCCACGCCGCTGGTGCTGGTGCTGCATGGGCTGACCGGCTCATCCAGCTCTCCCTATGTCATCGGCTTGCAACAGGCCCTGGCTGGCCGTGGCTGGGCCAGCGTGGCGCTGAACTGGCGCGGCTGCTCGGGCGAGCCGAACCTGCTTGCGCGCAGCTACCACTCCGGCGCCAGTGAGGATCTTGCCGAGGCCATCGATCACATCCGCGCCAGCCGCCCGCAAGCACCGCTGTATGCCGTGGGGTATTCGCTGGGGGGCAACGTGTTGCTCAAGCACCTGGGGGAAGTGGGCTCGGCGAGCCAGTTGGAGGCGGCGGTGGCGGTATCGGTACCCTTCCGCCTGGACCATTGTGCCGACCGCATCGGTCTCGGCTTTTCCAAGGTATATCAGGCACATTTCATGCGCGCCATGCTGGCCTACGTGAAAGATAAACAACGCCACTTCCGACATCACGACCACCAGGAAGGCCTGGCCGCCCTGGAGCGCCTGGGCTCGCTGGAGAACCTGCGCACGTTCTGGGATTTCGATGGCCGGGTGACGGCGCCCCTCAATGGTTTTGTCGATGCCAAGGACTATTACCGCCGAGCATCGAGTCGCTACTTTCTCGGTGAAAACCGTACGCCGACGCTGATCATCCATTCCAGCGATGATCCGTTCGTGTTCAGCCACAGCCTGCCTTCGACCAATGAATTGCCGCCACAGACCACCTTCGAGCTGCACGCGCGCGGTGGTCATGTGGGGTTTGTCGATGGGAGCCTGCGAAATCCCGGGTATTACCTGGAACGGCGGATTCCGCAGTGGTTGGCGGGAAACTTATAGTGGGAGCGGGCTTGCCCCCATTTTTCAGTCGCCCGTAGCCACCCGCCGTTGCGGGTTGGTGATCCACTCGCTCCACGACCCGGCATACAGCTTGCCCAGCGGATACCCCGCCAACGCCAGGGCGAACAGGTTGTGGCACGCCGTTACGCCCGAGCCGCAATACGCCACCAACTGTTCCGGTGAGCGCTTGCCGATTTTTTTGGCAAAGCGCTGCTTGAGCTGGTCGGCCGGCAAGAAGCGACCATCGGCGCCGAGGTTATCTGTAAACGCCGCGCACTGCGCCCCGGGAATATGCCCGGCCACCGGATCGATCGGCTCCACTTCACCACGAAAACGCGGCAAGCCTCGGGCATCGATCAGGGTCATCTCGGGTTGCCCCAGGCGCTCGACCAACTGATCGGCGGCAATCACCAGGTTCATGTCGGGTTCACCGCTGAAACTGCCCTCACGCCTGGCCGGCGGATCGAGGCTCAAGGGCAAACCGGCCGCATGCCAGGCCTTCAAGCCGCCATCGAGAATGGACACCCCGCTACGCTTGCCCAGCCAGGCCAGCAGCCACCAGGCGCGGGCGGCAAAGGCACCTGGACCATCGTCATACAGGACGATCTCACTGTCGTTGTCGATGCCCCAGCTGCGCAGGCGCTCGACCAGGCGCAGGGGGTCAGGCAGCGGATGTCGCCCGGTCACACCCTTGACGATCGGTCCGCTGAGGTCACGTTCAAGGTCGGCAAAATGCGCCCCGGCGATATGTCCTTCGGCGTAGCTGCGCTGACCATAATCAATATCCTCCAGAGCAAAACGACAATCGAGAATCACCAGCGCCGGCGCCTCCAGGCGTTCGGCCAATTGCTGGGCGGTGATCAGTTGCGCGAGGGGCATGACAGTCTCCTGAACGATTGAACGAGTAGGGCCCGGGCTTTATTGCTCCAGTGCCTGATTGAGCGAAACGTAGAATTCCTGGCACAACGCATCCACCGCCGGACGGGCCTTGGCGGTGACAAAACCGAGCTCGAGTACCAACACCTGATAGATCCCGCGCTTGAAGGCGTCCTCGCTCAGGTGGGTCGAATTCTCCCGGGTGGTACACAAAAACCGCACCCAGGAGGTCAGCACGATCCAGGCGTTGAGGGTCAGCGACTCGATCTGCACGGCGTCCATCTGGACGATTTCAGCTTCGACAAAACCGCGATAGATGGCTTGCCCCTGGATCAGGCAACGCTGGGAGAAACGCCGGTAGCGGGCTGCCAGCTCCTTGTCGCTGTCGAGCAAGTGTTCGAGGTCACGGTGCAGAAATCGGTAGTTCCACATCGCCGCCAGCAACTCCTTGAGGTAGAAGCGCTTGTCATCGACCGTCGAAGGCCGCCCCTGGGGCGGGCGCAGGAAGCTCTCCACCAGCTCTTCATACTGGGTGAAGAGCACGGCAATGATTTCCTGCTTGTTGGCGAAGTGGTAGTAGAGGTTGCCCGGGGAAATCTCCATGTGAGCGGCAATGTGGTTGGTACTGACACTGCGTTCGCCTTGCTGGTTGAACAGCTCCAGGCTGTTTTGCACGATGCGCTCGCGGGTCTTGATGCGCGGGGCCATGATCAGTTCCAGATACCGGGCGTGAATGAATGGGTCCATCTTACGGTTTATCCCGATGCGGATGTACCTGCCTGTCGTCAAAAAGGGGTCGCAAAAGAATCAGATTAGAGTATAAGCTCTAGAAAAAACGCTGCCGTGGAGTTTCGCATGACCGCCAATGCTGCTCGTCTTTTGCCTTCGACCGCCCTTGAAGAACTCACCGCGCAGTTCAGCGCCCAACGCCAGGCGTTTGCCGGCAACCCCATGCCGCCACTGGCCCAGCGCCGACAATGGCTCAAGAGCTTGCGCCAATTGCTGCTCAGCCAACAGGACGCCCTGATCCAGGCCATCAGCGAAGACTTCAGCGGCCGCAGCGCCGACGAAACCCGGCTGGCCGAGTTGATGCCGAGCATCCAGGGGCTGCACCATGCCGAGCGCCACACCAAGCAATGGATGAAAGACTCGCCGCGCAAGGTCGGCCTGGCCTTCCAGCCCGCCAGCGCCAAGGTGCTGTACCAACCACTGGGTGTGGTCGGGATCATCGTGCCGTGGAACTACCCGCTGTTCCTCGCCATCGGGCCGCTGACCGGCGCCCTGGCCGCAGGCAACCGGGTCATGCTCAAGCTCAGCGAAGCCACGCCAGCGACCGGTCTGCTGCTCAAGCAGCTGCTGGAATCGATCTTCCCCACGGACCTGGTCAGCGTCGTGCTGGGCGAGGCGGAAGTCGGCGAAGCCTTTTCACGCCTGCCCTTCGACCACCTTTTGTTCACCGGCGCGACCAGCATCGGTCGCCATGTGATGCTGGCAGCGGCGCAGAACCTGACCCCGGTCACCCTGGAGCTGGGCGGTAAATCCCCGGCCATCGTTTCGGCTACCGTGCCCCTGAAAGACGCCGCCGAACGCATCGCCTTCGGCAAGACCCTAAACGCCGGACAGACCTGTGTGGCCCCGGACTACGTGCTGGTGCCACGCGAACGCCTGGATGACTTTGCCAGCGCTTATCGCAGTGTCGTCCACCGCTTTTACCCGACCGTGGCCGACAACCCGGATTACAGCGCGATCATCAACCCACGCCATCTGGCGCGCCTGGACAGCTACCTGAGCGATGCCCGCGACAAGGGCGCAAAAATCGTCGACCTGTACCCCCAGGAACCCCGCCAGGGCCGCCGTTTGCCACCTCACCTGTTGCTGCAGGTCAGCGACGACATGCGTGTGATGCAAGATGAGATCTTCGGGCCGCTGCTGCCGCTGGTGCCCTACGACAACCTCGATGAGGCGCTGCAGTACATCAACCAGCGCCCGCGCCCGCTGGCGCTCTATTACTTCGGCTACGACCGCGCCGAGCAACAGAAAGTGCTCGATAACACCCATTCCGGCGGTGCCTGCCTCAACGACACTTTGCTGCACGTGGCCCAGGATGACCTGCCCTTCGGCGGCGTCGGCCCTTCGGGCATGGGTCACTACCACGGCCATGAGGGCTTCCTGACCTTCAGCAAGGCCAAGGCGGTCTTCGCCAAGCAGCGCGTCAATGCCGCCCGGCTCATCTACCCGCCCTACGGCAAGTCGTTGATCAAGCTGGTGTACAAACTGTTCATTCGCTAACAACACCCAACAGGCACAACAACAATGACCACAAGCCTGCCCGCATCACCCACCCTGAGCCGTCGCGGCCTGCTCAAGTTCAGCCTCGGCGCCACGGCCTTTCTGGCCACCGCCGGGCTGGGCGCCAGCCTCAGCGGTTGTTCGGCACAGGCGCCCGCCAGCGGTTTCATCACCCTGCGCCAGGGCGACCTGCCCATTTTATACGCCGTGATCCCGGTGATCCTCGCTGGCACCGCGGCCCCCGACACTCGCGAAGCGCTGCTGCATCGCCTGGACACCAAGCTCGCGAGCCTGTCCCCGGCGATGCTCAAGCTGACCCTGCAGTTGCTCGATGTGCTGGCCCTGCCAGTGACGCGCGGACCATTGACTGGCATCTGGGGCAGTTGGGAAAACGCCAGCAGCGAGCAGATCGTGGCCTTCCTGCGGCGCTGGGAAAACAGCTCGCTGAACCTGCTGCGCATGGGCCATGCCTCGCTGCTGCAACTGTTGCAGATGGCCTGGTACGAGATGCCTGAATCCTGGGCGCACTGCGGCTACCCAGGCCCACCCAAGGTCTGACCCCCCCATAACGACAAGAGGCTGAAGATGCCCGTACTCGACCTGTTTCGCGAAGGCCTTGCCCGCGGCTGGAAAACCCGTGACGCCTCGCGCCTGGACCACGACCTGACCCTGGAAGCCGATGTCGCCATTATCGGCAGCGGTGCCGGCGGCGCCACCAGCGCCGAGCTGCTCAGTGCCGCCGGCTTCAAGGTATTGTTGATCGAAGAAGGCCCGCTCAAGACCAGCAGCGACTTCCACCTGCTCGAAGACCAGGCCTATGCCAGCCTCTATCAGGAAGGCATTGGCCGCATGAGCAAGGATGGCGCCATTACCATCCTGCAAGGCCGCGCCGTGGGCGGCACCACGCTGATCAACTGGACCTCGAGCTTTCGCACCCCCGAGCCGACCCTGCAGCACTGGGCCCGCGAGCATGACGTCAAAGGCTTGAGCAGCGCAGAACTGACGCCTTATTTCGAGCGCATGGAGCAGCGCCTGGGCATCGCGCCCTGGGCCATGCCGCCCAATGCCAACAACGAGGCACTGCGGCGCGGCTGCGAGGCCCTGAACTACAGCTGGAAGGTGATTCCGCGCAACGTGCGCGGCTGCTGGAACCTGGGCTACTGCGGCATGGGCTGCCCGGTCAACGCCAAGCAGTCCATGCTGGTGACCACCATTCCGGCCACCCTGGAGAAGGGCGGCGAGCTGCTCTACCTGGCTCGCGCCGAACGTCTGGTCCACGATGGCGAGCGCATCAGCAGCCTGCAATGCGTAGCCATGGACGAGCGCTGCGTGAACCCCACCGGGCGCCAGATCCAGGTCAAGGCACGGCATTACATTCTCGCCGGCGGCGGTATCAACAGCCCGGCGCTACTGCTGCGCTCGGATGCCCCCGACCCGCATGAGCGCCTGGGCAAGCGCACGTTCCTGCACCTGGTCAACTTCAGCGCCGGCCTGTTCAAGGACAAGGTCAACCCCTTCTACGGTGCACCGCAGTCGATCTATTCCGATCACTTCCAGTGGCGCGACGGCGTCGCCGGCCCGGTCGGCTACAAACTCGAAGTGCCACCGCTGCAGCCAGCGCTGGCCGCCACCCTGCTCGGTGGTTTTGGCCACGACAATGCGCTGCGCATGGAGCAACTGCCCAACACTCACGTCATGCTCGCCCTGCTGCGCGACGGTTTCCACCCCGAAAGCGTCGGTGGCGAAGTGCAGTTGCGCGGTGACGGCACGCCAGTGCTCGACTACCCCGTGTCCCCCTACCTGTGGGAAGGCATACGCCGCGCTTTCCACACCATGGCCGAGATCCAGTTCGCCGCCGGGGCCGAGGCGGTACTGCCAATGCACAGTGACGGTCGTTACGTGAATACCCTGGCCGAAGTCCGGCAAATGATCGACAACCTGAGCCTTGAGCTGTTTCGCACCCGCCTTGGCAGCGCCCACGTCATGGGCGGTTGCACCATGGGCGAAGACCCGCGCCGAGCGGTCTGCGACAGCCTCGGACGGCATCATCAGCTGGCCAACCTGTCGGTTCACGACGGCTCGTTGTTCCCCACCAGCATCGGCGCCAACCCGCAACTGTCGGTGTATGGCCTCACCGCCCGGCTCACCGATGCCCTGATCGAGCGCCTGGCTGCCAGCAGATGACAACAAATCAACACACTGTCTATAGTGCCTTCAGCGTGCGCAGGCGACTTGGCCGACTGCCACTGCTGCGATACCATCCGACTCCCCAACGCACTCCTGCCAGGACGACGCGATGAACCGAGTGTTGTACCCAGGTACTTTCGACCCTATTACCAAGGGCCATGGCGATCTGGTCGAGCGTGCCTCGCGGCTGTTCGACCAAGTGATCATTGCGGTCGCTGCCAGCCCGAAGAAAAACCCGCTGTTCCCGCTGGAACAACGGGTGGAACTGGCTCGTGAGGTCACCAAGCACCTGCCCAATGTCGAAGTCATCGGCTTCTCCAGCTTATTGGCGCATTTCGCCAAGGAACAGCAGGCCAATGTATTCCTGCGTGGCCTGCGGGCGGTTTCGGACTTCGAGTACGAGTTCCAGCTGGCGAACATGAACCGCCAGCTCGCACCCGATGTCGAGAGCCTGTTCCTGACCCCCTCCGAGCGCTACTCGTTCATTTCCTCGACCCTGGTCCGGGAAATTGCGGCGCTCGGTGGCGACATCACCAAGTTCGTCCATCCCATCGTGGCCGACGCCCTGACCGAACGCTTCAAGAAGTGACATCGGTGATTTGACGACCGCGCCCGCGTGCACTACGGGCGCTAATGCGGCACAATTGTGCCCATTGGTTTTCAAATGCCAGGGTTCTGAGCCCTGGCCGGAGTCCCCATGTCCCTGATCATCACCGACGATTGCATCAACTGCGACGTCTGCGAACCCGAGTGCCCGAACGCCGCTATTTCCCAGGGCGAAGAGATCTACGTGATCGACCCGAACCTGTGTACCCAGTGCGTGGGCCACTACGACGAGCCTCAATGCCAGCAAGTCTGCCCGGTTGACTGCATCCCCCTGGATGAAGCCCACCCGGAGACCGAAGAGCAACTGATGGAAAAATACCGCCGAATCACCGGCAAGGCGTGATGCCGTTCGTCGCCCGCTTTCCCCCCCTGATCCTTGGCGCGCTGTTCGCGCTAGGGGCGGCGTGCGCCCAGGCGCAAGGGCCGGGCCAGGCGGCGATTGCCAGCCCGCATGCCCAGGCCACGGCGGCCGCACGGGAAATCCTCGAGCAAGGCGGTAACGCCTTCGACGCGGCGATTGCCGTCAGTGCTGCGCTGGCAGTGGTCGAGCCCTATGGTTCGGGGTTGGGCGGCGGCGGTTTCTTCCTCCTGCGCGAGGCAGGCAACCCCGCGCGCTACGCCTTTATCGATGCCCGAGAGCGAGCCCCTGGCAAGGCCAGCGCGGCCATGTACCTCAAGGACGGCAAGGTCCAGCCGGGGCTGTCGATCAATGGCCCGCTGGCTGCGGCCATCCCGGGCCTGCCGGCGGCACTGGCAGACCTGGCCGCGCACTACGGCAAGCTACCGCTCAAAAGTACCCTGGCCCCGGCCATCCGCCTGGCCAACCAGGGCTTTGCCGTCGACCGCGTCTACCGCGACCGGGCCACCATGCGCTTGAGCGCCCTGCGCGACGACCCGGAAAGCGCCCGCCTGTTCCTCCAGCAAGGCGAAGTGCCCGCCCTGGGCGCGCAGATCCGCCAACCGGAGCTGGCCGTCACCCTCGAACGCTTGGCCAACCAGGGCCGCGACGGCTTCTATGCCGGCGCTACCGCCCAGGCCATGGTCAACGGCGTGCAAGCGGCAGGCGGGATCTGGAGCCTGGACGACCTGGCCAACTACCGCACAGCCACACGTGAACCACTGCGCTACCCATTGGCCGACCAGCGCGAACTGATCAGCGCCCCGCCACCCTCGGCCGGTGGCATCGCCCTGGCCCAGAGCCTGGCCATGCTCCAGCGCCTGCCGTGGCAAAGTGCAGAGCCAGTGCAACGCAGCCATTACGTGCTGGAGGTACTGCGCCGGGCCTACCGCGACCGCGGCCTGCTGGGTGACCCGGATTACGTCGCCAACCCTGTCACGCAGTTGCTCGCTCGTCCTTACCTCACCGGCCTTGCCGATAGCATCGAGGCATACCAGGCCACGCCGAGCAGCCGCCTGCCACCGGCCCCCGCCTGGCGTGAAGGCGACCACACCACCCACTTCGCGGTGATCGATGCCAACGGCAATGCCGTGGCCGCGACGCTGTCGGTCAACCTGCCTTTCGGCGCCGCTTTCAGCGCACCTGGCACCGGCGTGGTGCTGAACAACGAAATGGACGATTTTGCCGCCGATCCCCACGGTAGCAACAGCTACGGGCTGGCGGGCAGCCAGGCCAACGCGGTGGCGGCCGGCAAGCGCCCGCTATCGAGCATGAGCCCAAGCTTTATCGAAAGCCCGACCCAGTTCGCCGCCTTCGGCACACCAGGCGGTAGCCGGATCCCGAGCATGGTGCTGCTGTCGATGATGGGTTTCCTGGAAGGCAAGCCGATTGCCAACTGGCCAGCGGTGCCGCGCTATCACCATCAGTACCTGCCGGATGTGGTCGAGCATGAGCCCGGCACCTTCAGCCCCGCGCAGCAACGCGAACTGCAGGCACGCGGCTACACGCTCAAGGACCTGGGGCGGACCTACGGCAATCAACAGGTGCTGTATTGGAACAAGGCCGCCAACACCCTGGAAGCCGCGAGCGATCCGCGCGGCGTGGGTGAATCGGCAGTGCTCAGCCCACGCTGAGCACGTTCACTTCTGGCAGCGCGGGCAGTAGACGCTGGCGCGCTGGCCCAGCTTGACCTCGCGCAAAATGCTACCGCAGACCTTGCAAGGCTCCTCGCCCCGCCCGTACACGAACAGCTCCTGCTGGAAGTAGCCCGGCTGGCCGTCGCCGCCGATAAAGTCGCGCAAGGTGGTGCCGCCGCGCTCGATGGCGCAGGCCAGGATGCGTTTGATCTCGATCGCAAGCTTCAGGTAGCGCGCCCGCGAAATGCTCCCCGCCTCGCGGCGCGGGTCGATGCCGGCGGCGAACAACGCCTCCGTCGCGTAGATATTGCCCACCCCGACCACCACCGCGTTGTCCATGATGAACGGCTTGACCGCCATATGCTTGCCGCGCGACAGCTGGAACAGGCGCTCGCCATCGAACAGGTCGGTCAGCGGCTCCGGCCCCAGCTTGATCAGCAGCTCGTGATTGAGCGGGTCCAGGCTCCAGAGCATCGCACCGAACCGACGCGGGTCGGTGTAGCGCAGGGCCAGCCCCGACTCCAGCTCGATATCCACATGCTCGTGCTTGGCGGCCGGCAGGCCGATCTCGACCAGGCGCAGATTGCCGGACATGCCCAAGTGGCTGATGAGCGTGCCCACCTCGGCGTTCAGCAGCAGGTATTTCGCCCGCCGCTCCACCTTGACGAAACGCTGCCCGGACAAGCGGATGTCCAGGTCCTCAGGGATTGGCCAGCGCAAACGGCGGTCGCGCACAATCACCCGGCTGACCCGCTGGCCTTCCAGGTAAGGCGCGATCCCGCGCCGGGTCGTTTCGACTTCAGGTAGTTCCGGCATGAATCAGTGACCGCCCAGCTCGCGGATAGTCTGCTTGAGGTTCTCGAAGTCGTACTCCGACAACCCGATATAGTCGAGCACCAGCGGCCCGACGGTATTCCATTCGTGGTCCACGTGCTGATTGCCCAGCACCCGGTACGACGCGCAGATGTGCTCGGACATCTTCAGGATCGCCAGCAGGTTCTTGAGCTGGCTGTTGCGCGCTGAGTCATCGCTGAACACCGCCAGGGCGTTGTGGTGATTGGCGATGGCGTTGCTCAGGTGCTCTGGCAGGCGCCAGGACTTGGCAGTGTAGTAGCCGACCACGGCATGGTTGGTGTTGAACACCTGGTTCTCGGTGTCGACCACCCGCTGGTTGGGGCCGGCGCTGGCATAGGCGTCTTCGAGCACACTCATGTAGTCGGGGAAACGCTTGAGCATCAGCGGCACGCCGCAGTCGTGGAACAGGCCCAGGGCATAGGCTTCATCCACGGCCTGCGAGCCGATGCGCTTGGCCAGGGTCATGCAGGTCATGGCCACGTCCTGGGCGGTATCCCAGAAACGGTTGAGGGTGACGATGGTCTCGTCGCTCATCTCGCCCTTGATCGACTGGGCGTTGATCAGGTTGATGATCGAGCGGCTGCCCAGCAGGTTCACCGCGCGCTGGATCGAGGCGATCTTGTTGCTCAAACCGTAGTAGGGCGAATTGACCAGTTTGAGCAAAGCGCCGGACAGGCCAGGGTCCTGGGAGATCAGTTTGGCGATCACCTCCAGGTCGGGATCGGGCATGTATTGCTCGAACTGCAGGTCAACCATGATCTGCGGTTGCGGCGGCACGCTGATACCTTGCAGGGCTTGCTGGATCTGTTCGGCGGAAAGTTCCTGGGACATAGGTACACACTCGGGGCTGAGGCGCGATTCTAACCCGATCGCCTCGCCCGGTGGGCAAGCGAAAGGCGCGCGACGGCCTGCTATTTGTCGCCACGACGAATCTGTATGACGGGCATCGGGTTATAATCCCGCTCTTTTTTCCCGGAGCGACGTCATGTCCCTGCCCAGCCTTCGTCTCAAAGCCAATGCCGACCGCCGCCTGCGCGCCGGCCACCTGTGGGTCTACAGCAACGAAATCGACGTCGCCGCGACCCCGCTGCATGGCTTCAAGGCCGGTGACCAGGCGATCCTCGAAACCGCCGGCGGCAAGGCCCTGGGCATCGTCGCCATGAGCCCGAACAACCTGATCTGCGCACGCCTGCTGTCGCGCGACAGCAAGCTGGCCCTGGACAAGTCGCTGCTGGTACACCGCATCAACGTTGCCCTGTCGCTGCGCGAGCGACTGTTCGACAAGCCGTTCTACCGCCTGGTGTACGGCGACTCCGACCTGCTGCCGGGCCTGGTGGTCGACCGTTTCGGCGACATCCTGGTGGTGCAACTGGCCTCGGCCACCATGGAACAACACAAGGACGACGTGATCGCCGCCCTGGTCCAGGTGCTCAAGCCAACCGGCATCCTGTTCAAGAACGACTCGGCCGCCCGTGATGCCGAAGGCCTGAACCGCTACGTCGAAACCGTGTTCGGCCTGGTGCCGGAGTGGGTCGCCCTGGAAGAGAACGGCGTCAAGTTCGAAGCGCCGGTCATGGAAGGCCAGAAGACCGGCTGGTTCTATGACCACCGCATGAACCGCGCGCGCCTGGCACCGTACGTCAAGGGCAAGCGCGTGCTGGACCTGTTCAGCTACATCGGCGGCTGGGGCGTGCAGGCCGGTGCCTTTGGCGCCAGTGAAGTGTTCTGCGTCGATGCCTCCGGCTTTGCCCTCGATGGTGTCGAGCGCAACGCCGGGCTCAACGGCTTTGCCGAGAAGCTCACGTGCATCGAAGGCGATGTGTTCGAAGCCCTGAAAGAGCTCAAGGCCTCCGAAGAACGCTTCGACGTGATCGTTGCCGACCCGCCCGCCTTCATCAAGCGCAAGAAAGACCTGAAGAACGGTGAAGGCGCCTACCGCCGCCTGAACGAGCAGGCCATGCGCCTGCTGACCAAGGACGGCATCCTGGTCAGCGCATCGTGCTCGATGCACCTGCCCGAAGACGACCTGCAGAACATCCTCCTGACCAGCGCCCGTCACCTGGATCGCAACATCCAGCTGCTCGAACGCGGTGGCCAGGGCCCCGATCACCCGGTTCACCCGGCGATCCCGGAAACCCGCTACATCAAGAGCATTACCTGCCGCTTGCTGCCCAACAGCTAAGCATTCGCAGGGCAAACCCGCTCCTACCGGACAGGATCGGGTTTACCCTGCGCTCGACAACTGCGCCGAATAAAGCGGCCGACCATCCACAACGCCATTCCCAGAAGCCCCCAGCGGTGTAGAATCGGGCTATTCATCGCCAGTATCCCGGCGGGTTTATGAGCTCTGGCCGAGCGCACGGCGATCCCGCGGCGTCATCGGCTTCATCCGTACCAGCGGCCACCTGCCTTCGGTGCAAAGGACAAGAGAAGCTCACTTCCCCTTTTTGTTACCTGATTAGCCGCCAGGAGTGCTTCATGCCTGATTACCGCTCTAAAACGTCCACCCACGGTCGCAACATGGCCGGCGCACGTGCCCTGTGGCGCGCCACCGGGATGAAAGACGAAGATTTCAAGAAGCCGATCATCGCCATCGCCAACTCGTTCACCCAGTTCGTCCCGGGCCATGTACACCTGAAGGACCTGGGCCAGCTGGTTGCCCGCGAGATCGAACGCGCCGGTGGCGTGGCGAAGGAGTTCAACACCATCGCGGTCGATGACGGCATCGCCATGGGCCACGATGGCATGCTCTACTCGCTGCCAAGCCGCGAGATCATCGCCGACTCGGTCGAGTACATGGTCAACGCCCACTGCGCCGACGCCATTGTCTGCATCTCCAACTGCGACAAGATCACCCCCGGCATGCTGATGGCCGCCCTGCGCCTGAACATTCCGGTGATCTTCGTCTCCGGCGGCCCGATGGAAGCCGGCAAGACCAAGCTGGCCAGCCACGGCCTGGACCTGGTCGACGCCATGGTCATCGCCGCCGACTCCACCGCCAGCGACGAAAAAGTCGCCGAGTACGAGCGCAGTGCCTGCCCGACCTGTGGTTCGTGCTCCGGCATGTTCACCGCCAACTCGATGAACTGCCTGACCGAAGCCCTGGGCCTGGCCCTACCGGGCAACGGTTCGACCCTGGCCACCCATAGCGACCGCGAGCAGCTGTTCCTTCAGGCCGGCCGCACCATCGTCGAACTGTGCAAGCGCTTCTACGGCGAGAACGACCAGAGCGTGTTGCCGCGCAACATTGCCAACTTCAAGGCGTTCGAGAACGCCATGATGCTCGACATCGCCATGGGCGGCTCGACCAACACCATCCTGCACCTGCTGGCCGCGGCCCAGGAAGCCGAGATCGACTTCGACCTGCGCGATATCGATCGCCTGTCGCGCAAGGTGCCGCAGCTGTGCAAAGTCGCGCCGAACATCCAGAAGTACCACATGGAAGACGTCCACCGCGCTGGCGGCATCTTCAGCATCCTCGGCTCGCTGGCCCGTGGCGGCCTGCTGCACACCGACCTGCCGACCGTGCACAGCCCGAGCATGGAAGAAGCCATCGCCAAGTGGGACATCACCCAGACCGACGACGCAGCGGTGCACCACTTCTTCAAGGCAGGCCCGGCCGGTATCCCGACCCAGACCGCCTTCAGCCAGTCGACCCGCTGGGAAACGCTGGATGACGACCGTGAAAACGGCTGCATCCGCAGTGTCGAGCACGCCTACTCGCAAGAGGGCGGCCTGGCCGTGCTGTACGGCAACATCGCCCTGGACGGCTGCGTGGTGAAAACCGCCGGCGTCGATGAGTCGATCCATGTGTTCGAAGGCAACGCCAAGATCTTCGAAAGCCAGGACAGCGCCGTGCGCGGCATCCTCGCCGACGAAGTCAAGGCTGGCGACATCGTCATCATCCGCTACGAGGGTCCGAAAGGCGGCCCGGGCATGCAAGAGATGCTCTACCCGACGTCGTACCTCAAGTCCAAGGGCCTGGGCAAAGCCTGCGCCCTGCTCACCGACGGTCGCTTCTCTGGCGGCACCTCGGGCCTGTCCATCGGCCACGCTTCGCCAGAAGCCGCTGCCGGTGGCGCCATCGGCCTGGTGCAGGACGGCGACAAAGTGCTGATCGACATCCCCAACCGTTCGATCAACCTGTTGGTCAGCGACGAAGAGCTGGCGGCGCGCCGCGTCGAGCAGGACAAGAAAGGCTGGAAGCCGGTCGAGTCGCGCCCACGCAAAGTGACCACCGCGCTCAAGGCCTACGCCTTGCTGGCCACCAGCGCCGACAAGGGTGCGGTGCGCAACAAAGCGTTGCTCGATGGCCTGTAAACCATCCTGGCACTAAAAAACCGGCGCCTTGTGCGCCGGTTTTTTGTTCGAAGGCATGGTGGCACCGATCCACTTGGGTAGCGCCCCTGTAGCCGCTGGCGACCGCCTGCGATCGACCGCACGGCGGTCGTGATTGTGTGCAAGACCGTTAGAAAAGCCTCAATACTTGGCACGCAGCGTAAACGTCAGGTTGCGCGGCTCACCATAGAAGTTCGACCCCCAGGCGCTGTCCACCCGCTCATAGTAGGTGCGGTCAAACAGGTTGTTGGCCGTCAGTGTCGCCGACAAGTGTTTGTTGAACGCATACCCCATCTGGGCCGAGGCAATGCTGTAGCCACCCTGCACGAAATCCACGTCACGCTTGTAATAAGTGGCACTCACCGCCCGTACTCCGCCCCCGACGCTGAAGTTCTTCAGCGGCCCACCGGCAAACTCGTAGCGCGTCCACAGGTTGAAGTTGTGCTTGGGGGTAATGGTCGTGCCCTGATTGGTGTCTTCGCCGCTCATCGACTTGAGCATGGTGAAGGCGTACCCGGTGGTGATACTCCAGTTGTCCGTGAGGTTGCCGCTGAGCTCGGTTTCCCAGCCCTGGCTGCGGATCTTGCCTTGCGGTTCGTTGTACTGCGCATTGTTCACCAGCTCGGCGCGGTTCTCGTCGTAGATACGGAACAGCGCCACGCTGCCATTGAGGCGCCCTTCATAGAACTCGCGCTTGAGGCCCAGCTCATACTGCTTGCCCTTGCGCGGGTCGATGGTCTCGCCATCGGCGTCAACTTCGGTCTGTGGCTTGAACACGCTGGTGTAGCTGGCGTAGGCCGACAGCTCCGGCGTCAGCTTGGCGACCAGCGCCGCATAAGGGATGACCTTGCGGTTGATGCTGGTGTCAGTGGTGGTGAAGTTATTGAAGAAGGCGTTGGCGTTGTGCGCCTCGCTCTCGAACCAGGTCACCCGGCTGCCGAGGATCACGTCCAGCCAATCGGTGGCGCTGATCTTGGTGCGGGCATAAAGGCCGTACTGGTGCGATTTCGACCAGTTGCCATTGTCCATCTCGAATTTCTGCTTGGGGATATTGATGCTGCCGGGGTCGAACACGTTGATGTCGAAGTACTCGCCGCCGCCGTAGGTGAAGTCCTTGTCCAGGTGCTGGTACTCGGCACCGGCGGTGAACTCGTGGGTGCGGCCGAAGGCTTCCACCGGAAGCGTGACGAAGCTGTCCACGCCCAGGGTCTTGATGTGGGTGTAGTAGGAGTAGGCCACCGCCGAACTCGCGCCGGTGTCGGGGTCCACGGCGCCATCGGCCCAGGTAAAGTTGCGTGTCGGGGTTTCGGCGTCGCGGTAGGTCAGCGAGGTCTTGAACTGGCCGCCGTTTTCCAAGGCATGGTCGACTTCAAAGAAGCTCTCCCACACATGCTCGTCCAGCTCGTTCCACTTGGCGTCGACAAAGGTCGAGCGCTTCACATCCAGCAACTTGCCGTCGGCATAGGCCGGCAGGCCGAATGCCGGGGTCGAATGGTTGTGCTGGTAGGCGCCACCCAGCGACAGGGTAGTGTCCGGGGTCACGTCGTATTCCAGCCGGCCGTAGACCATCGGCCGCTCGTTCTGGGCGTAGTCGACGAACGATTTGTTGTCTTCATAGGCGGTGACGAAGCGCCCGCGCAGGCTGCCATCGCTGTTGAGCGGGCCAGTGATGTCCACTGTCGAATGGTAGTGATCGTAGGAGCCCGCCGACAGCTCGCCGCTCAAGGCGAACTGACCCAGCGCACGCTTGCGCACCAGGTTGATGGTGCCGCCGGGTTCACCCGCACCCTGGTACAGGCCGGATGGCCCGCGCAACACTTCGACCCGGTCGAACATCGCCAGGTCGAAGCTGGTCATCAGGTCGCCCTGGCCGGTGGCCTGGGAAACACCGTCGACCTGCACCTGGTCGACGAGAAAACCGCGCATATAGACGTCGTTGAGGCTGGAGCCGGAGTTGTAGGTCTTGATGGTAGCCCCGGTGACCTGGCGCATGGCGTCCTGCAGGCTGTTCATGTTCTGGTCATCCAGGCGCTGGCGGGTGACCACCGAGACTGACTGCGGGATGTCCTTGAGCTTCTGCTCACCCTTGCCGATGGTCAGCGCGCCCGTGGTGTAGGAGTGCGAGCCCTCGGTGGTGGCGCCCAGTTGCTGGCCGGTGATGCTGGTAGCCCCCAACTGCAGGGCTTTGTCACCGCCCAGGCGTTTTTCCAGGGTGACACTGTCGCCATCAATGTAGGTCGCCGTCAGGCCGGTACCTGCCAGCAACCGGGCGAGCGCCTGGTCTTGTGCATAACTGCCGTTGAGCCCTGGCGAGTGCAGCCCTTGGGTCACCTCCGCGCCCACCAGCACCTGCACACGAGTGACTGCGCTGAAGGCGGCCAACGCTGCGTCCAGCGACTGCGCTGGAATCTCGAAGCGATAGACCTGAGCCTGCGCGGCGGGTGCGGCCAGTGCCGGCACAGTCTGCACACCGCAGCCCAGGGCAATGGCCAGGCTCAACAGGGTCGGCAGACCGGGCAGGCGCCGGGTGGCGGTGGTATTTTCCATCGGTTGTGCTCCCCCAAAAACGTCGAAGTCGTCGAATGGCGCGGCACTGTCTGAGAGTGCTTATTATTTGCGCCTACGAGTTCAAGGACGTCATGCCCGGGGAAAACCCTGAGAATTTTTTAATTTATTTCAACCTTCGCGCAGCACCCGCACGTACGGGGTGTACTGCTCGGCCCGCAGGCCCAGCGTGTGGGTCAAGGCCTTGAGCACGGCTTGCGGCTTGTCGATCTCGAACACCCCCGACACCTTGCGCTGGCGCAATGCATCGCCAAGCACCAGGGTCCGACCGGGCCAGTAGCGATTGAGTTCATCGACCACTTCGGCCAGCGGCTGCTGTCGGAACACCAGTTGGCGCTGGCGCCAGGCAAATTCGGCAGCACCGTCAAAACCATGCACCGTGCCTAGGCTCACGCCACTGTATTCAACCCCTCGCCCAGGCGCCAACAGCTCCGAGCGGGTGTTGTCGGCGCTGACCTGAACCTTGCCCTGCGCCACACGCACGCGGGTCAGGTCGCCCTGCCGGGCCACGCTGAAGCGGGTGCCCACCACCTTGACCCAGCCGTCGCCGGACCGAATCACAAACGGCCGAGCCGGATCAGGGCTGACATCGAACCAGGCTTCGCCGCGCAACAAGCGCACCCGCCGCTCGCCCTCGCCTAGCTCAACCTGCACGGCGGTATCAGTGTTGAGCTGCAGTTGCGAGCCATCGGCCAGGGCGACGGTCCGGGTTTCCCCGGTGGTAGTGGCATAGTCGGCGCGCCAGCGGTCCGGCCAGGGGCTATAGGCCAGCAGGCCCATCATCAGCAGCACTGCCGCCGCACTGGCCCAGACCCGAGCACGTGGCCGGCGCCAGCGCGCGCGCTGGGCCTGGCGGATCTGCCGGGCCGGTTCGCGCAATGCCCCCAGCAAGTTCAACACCTCGTCCCAGGCCTGCGCCTGGTCAGGGCCCTGGGCCAGCCAGGCGGCAAAGGCCTCGCGCTCAGTGGCGCTGAGGTCCTCGGCCTGCAGGCGGTAGTACCAACCACTGGCTTCAGCGAACAGGTCGTCGGCATCCGTGGCACAAGGGTCGGTCATCGGGGTATCCGTAGCTGCTGGTGGCCGGTTCATCGAGACGGCCCCGACGTATCGCTGAGCAGGCGCGCCTTGATAAAGGCCCGGCAGTCGATCAGCGCACGACGCAATTGGTATTCGACACTACGCGGAGAGATTTTCAGCCGTTCGCCGATTTCCCGGTAGGAGCATTCATCGACATGATAAAGCAGGAAGATATGCCGGGTCGCCTCGGGCAAGGACTCGATGGCCTGGTGCATCAAGGCTTGCTCCTGCTCCACCCACAGCTGCTCTTCAGCGCCGGGTGCATTGCAGGCCAGCGCTTCACTCGGCTCACCGCCGTCCAGGCGCTCGCGACGAATCACCTGGCGCTGATGGTCGCGCACCAGGTTGCTGGCAATGGTGAAGAGGAAGGCGGGCAGGTTGTCGATCTTCTTGTCGGCTGGCAGCCGCGCCAGGCGCAGGAAAGACTCCTGGGTCAGGTCAGCCGCCACCTGAGCGTTGCCAGTACGTCGCGCAACAAAGGCTTCCAGCGCTTTCTTGTGCTCGGCAAACAACCGGGCAATCTGCGTATTCCACGAAGACACGGTACTTCCTGGCGGAGGGTCTCAAAGTGAGCGCACGCTAGCAGAAGATGATATCAATTCGCAATTGATATCCATTTACCTGTAAGACCTGGCTTGTCTCGCGACCAGTTATTCCAAAAACATCTAAACAAATTCCATTTCGATATACATTCGTTCGTTTTCATGCTGTTAGCATTTCCGTTCGCAATCGCACACAGAGGCGATGCCCCCGCTTTTTCTCTGGAGCTTCAATGAATCTGCCGCTGTCTCTCAATCTGCTGGCGTTCCTGGCGTTGCTGCTGGGCCTGGCGCAAACCCGTCATGGCAACTGGAGCCTGGCCAAAAAAGTCCTGGTCGGCCTGATCCTCGGTGTGCTTTTCGGCGGTGCCCTGCACGCCATCTACGGCGCTGGCAATCCGGTGCTCAAAGCCACCATCAGTTGGCTCGACCTGGTCGGCAACGGCTACGTGCAACTGCTGCAGATGATCGTCATGCCGCTGATCTTTGCCTCGATCCTCAGCGCCGTGGCCCGCCTGCACAACGCTTCGTCGCTGGGCAAGATCAGCTTCCTGACCATTGGCACCCTGCTGTTCACCACGGCCATTGCCGCGCTGATCGGTATCGGCCTGACCAACCTGTTCGGCCTGACCGCCGAGGGCCTGGTGGCCGGCACCGCCGAAACCGCTCGGATGCAGGCCATCCAGAGCGACTACGTAAGCAAGGTCGCCGACCTGAATATCCCGCAGTTGCTGCTGTCGTTCATCCCCAGCAACCCGGTGGGCGACCTGGCCCGGGCCAAGCCGACCTCGATCATCAGTGTGGTGATCTTTGCCGTGTTCCTTGGCCTTGCCGCCCTGCAACTGCTCAAGGATGACGCCGACAAGGGCAACCGCGCCCTGGCCGCGATCGACACCCTGCAGGCCTGGGTGATGCGCCTGGTACGCCTGGTGATGAAGCTCACCCCGTACGGCGTGCTGGCGTTGATGACCAAGGTCGTTGCCAGCTCCAACCTGGATGACATCCTCAAGCTCGGCAGTTTCGTGGTGGTGTCGTACATCGGCCTGGGCCTGATGTTCGTGGTGCATGGCGTGTTGCTGGCAATCAGCGGCGTCAACCCGCTGCGCTTCTTCCGCAAGGTCTGGCCGGTGCTGACATTCGCCTTCACCAGCCGCTCCAGCGCCGCCAGCATCCCGCTGAGCATCGAGGCGCAAACCCGCCGCCTGGGCATTCCGCAATCGATCGCAAGCTTCGCCGCCTCGTTTGGCGCGACGATCGGCCAGAACGGTTGCGCCGGCCTGTACCCGGCCATGCTGGCGGTGATGGTCGCCCCTGCCGTGGGCATCAACCCGTTGGACCCGCTGTGGATCGCCACCCTGGTGGCCATCGTGACCCTGAGTTCGGCCGGCGTTGCCGGTGTGGGTGGCGGTGCGACCTTTGCCGCGCTGATCGTGCTGCCAGCCATGGGCTTGCCGGTGGAACTGGTGGCCCTGCTGATTTCGGTCGAGCCGCTGATCGACATGGGCCGTACGGCGCTGAATGTGAACGGTTCGATGACGGCCGGTGCGATTACCAGCCAGATGCTGCAGCAGACCGACAAGACCCTGCTGGAGGCTCAGGAGCACGCGGAACTGACGCACTCCTGATGTGATCGCGGGGCACGTCTCGACGTGCCCCGCGATGCATCAAACCCTCTCCCACACCTCAAAATGGTAAGCCGGCTTCTCTCCTTCAGCCGGATGCTCCTGACTCGACGCCAACGTCCACTGCGCCGCATCAAACTCGGGAAACCACGCATCCCCTTCCGGGCTCAACTCGACCCGCGTCAGGTACAGACGGTCTGCAAGACCGCGTTCGATTGCCTGGGTATAAAGCTGCGCCCCGCCAATCAGCATCAGCTCATCGACACCCTGCGCCAGCGCCCACTGCTCAGCGCGCAGCATAGCCTCATCCAGCGACGCGAACACCTCGGCACCTTCGAGCTGCAACCCCGGCTGACGGCTGACCACCAGGTTCAGGCGCCCCGGCAGGGGCCGGCCAAGCGAGTCCCAGGTCTTGCGGCCCATGATGATCGGCTTGCCCAGGGTAGTAGCCTTGAAATACTTGAAATCCCCCGGCAGGTGCCAGGGCATGCTGTTGTCGATGCCGATCACGCGGTTCTCGGCGAGTGCCGCGATCAGGCTGAGGGGGAGTGATGTTTTCATGCCGGCGAGGATAGCAAAGCCCGTTCTTCGATGCCTGGGTTATGCTTTGGGATCAATTGCTCAATGGAAGACCGTGTGACTGCACTGACTGACCTGGACAAACGCTGGCTCACCGAAGCCGTGCGCCTGCGCGAAGAACATGCAGGCCCGCTGGAAGACCAGGAAGCCAATCGCCGCGCCCGCCAGCACGGCGGCGACCTGCCCACGCGTATCGAGCAGCGCGCCCTGTGGCTGGCCGAGCGCGATGGCATGCGCAGCGCCCTGCAACACTGGAAACAGGGCGCCCGCCTGGCGCTGGCACTGTTGCTGGTACTGGCGGTATTCAGCGGCGCAGGCCTGGCCCTCGCCGCGCTGGGCGACAGCCAGCGGCCGATCAATGTGTTCTGGGCCCTGGGCAGCCTGCTGGGCCTGAACCTGCTGTTGCTGCTGGGCTGGGCACTGGGCTTTTTCTTCGCCGGCGAACAGGTCGCGACCCTGGGGCGGCTGTGGATGTGGCTCAGCGAAAAGTTCGCCCGCGATGCCCAGGCCGCGCACCTGGCCCCCGCCCTGCTGGTGCTGCTGCAACGACAGAAACTCAACCGTTGGCTGCTCGGGCTGTTGGTGCATGGCCTGTGGCTGGTCGCCCTGGCCACGGCGCTGGTCATGCTGCTGATCCTGCTTGCCACCCGGCGCTACGGCTTTGTCTGGGAAACCACCATCCTCGGTGCCAACACCTTCGTCGGCCTGACCCAGGCCCTGGGCGCACTGCCTTCACTGCTGGGGTTCAACGTACCCGACGTCGATATGATCCGCGCCAGTGGCGACAGCCAGCCGGCCCTGGAACTGGCTCGCCAGGCCTGGGCAAGCTGGCTGCTCGGGGTATTGCTGCTGTACGGTATTGTCCCGCGCCTGGCCTTGGCTGCCCTGTGCCTGTGGCGCTGGCGCAGCGGGCGTGAGCGCTTGCAGCTGGACCTCAAACTGCCCGGCTACAGCCAGTTGCGCGAAGCCCTGATGCCCAGCAGCGAACGCCTGGGCGTCAATGATGCCGCGCCCGAAGCGCTGCCGCAGATTGTTCGCAGCGCGGGTGAAGCACACAGCGACGGCGCCCTGCTGGTGGGCCTGGAACTGGACGACCAGCGCCCCTGGCCACCGGCCTTGCCGAAATCGGTCAGCAACGCCGGCATCCTCGACAGCCGCGAGTCGCGCAACAAACTGCTCGAACAACTCAGCCGCTTTCCACCGGCGCGCCTGGCCATTGCCTGCGACCCGCGGCGCTCCCCTGATCGTGGCAGCCTGGCACTGCTCGCCGAGCTTGCGCGTAACGCCAGCGCCACGCGCATCTGGTTGTTGCAGGCATTGCCCGGCCAGGCACTGGACGCCGACCGCCTGGGCGACTGGCACCAGGCGCTGGAACAGCTTGGGCTGGAATACGCCGACAGCGCGCCCTTGAATTGGCTGGAGCATGGCCATGACTAAGCCTCTGAAGCTGGCCGTGGTCGGCCACACCAACGTCGGCAAAACTTCCCTGCTGCGCACCCTCACCCGCGATGTGGGCTTCGGCGAGGTCTCCCATCGCCCCAGCACCACCCGCCATGTCGAAGGCGCACGCCTGTCGGTGGACGGCGAGCCCCTGCTGGAGCTGTACGACACCCCCGGCCTGGAAGATGCCATCGCCCTGCTCGACTATCTGGAACGCCTGGAGCGGCCGGGTGAGCGCCTTGATGGCCCGGCCCGCCTGGAACGTTTTCTCCAGGGCAGCGAGGCGCGCCAGCGTTTCGAACAGGAAGCCAAGGTGCTGCGCCAGTTGCAGGCCAGCGACGCCGGCCTGTACGTGATCGATGCCCGTGAACCGGTACTGGCCAAATACCGGGATGAGCTGGAAGTGCTCGCCGGTTGCGGCAAACCACTGTTGCCGGTGCTCAACTTCGTCGCCAGCAGTGACCACCGCGAGCCGGACTGGCGGGAAGCCCTGGCACGCCTGGGCTTGCATGCCCTGGTACGTTTCGACAGCGTCGCCCCGCCGGAAGATGGCGAGCGACGCCTCTACGAGAGCCTGGCGCTGATGCTGGAAAAGTCTCGCCCGGCGTTACAACGGCTGATCGACGACCAGCAGGCACAACGCCTGGCCCGACAGCTCAGTGCCAAGCGTCTGGTGGCCGAACTGCTGCTCGATTGCGCCGCGTGCCGGCGCAGCGTGGTCACCGAACCTGGTGCAGAAGCGGCCGCCATCGACGCCTTGCGCAAGGACATTCGCCAGCGTGAACAACGCTGCGTCGAGGCGTTGCTCAAGCTCTATGCATTTCGCAAGGACGACGCCAGCGCCAACGAGCTGCCCTTGCTCGACGGACGCTGGGGCGACGACCTGTTCAACCCCGAAACCCTCAAGCTCTTGGGCGTTCGCCTTGGCAGCGGTGTGGCCGCAGGTGCGGCGGCGGGTGCGGGCATCGACCTGCTGGTGGGTGGCATCACCCTCGGCGCGGCAGCACTGGCCGGTGCGATTGCCGGCGGTGCCCTGCAAACGGCGCGCAGCTATGGCTCACGGCTGCTTGGCAAGCTCAAGGGGCAGCGGGAACTGACGGTGGATGACAGCGTGCTGCGCCTGTTAGCCTTGCGTCAGCATCAGCTGATCCAGGCGCTGGACAGCCGCGGGCATGCGGCGGTGGAACGAATCAAATTGAGCGCGCCGCAGGAACAGAGCTGGCGCGAGGGCAAGTTGCCGGAAGCCTTGATCAAGGCACGGGCGCATCCGCAATGGTCGTCGCTTAATCCGGGGGCCAAGGTGAACCAGGTGGAACGTCAGGAGCAGATCGACGCATTGGTACTGGAGCTTTAGACGCTGCTGACTGGGTAGCCGCGCGAACACTCAATGCAAAAGCCCCAGGGCCTTCGTCTTGAGCACCTCCAGGTCAATCACCGGCACATTCATTTCCTTGGCCAGTTCATCCCACTCGCGCATCCGCAGGCTCACTGCGCACAGCGGATCGCGCTCGAAGGCATCGGCTTGTGCTTCGCTCATCACCCCGCCCTGGTATTCAAGTGTGCGCCGGCTGGCTTCGCTCAGCCGCTCGTAATAACCGGGCTTGCGCAGGGTGAGGTAACGCTTGGCCTCGACGTGGTACTGCACCAGGGTCGCCAGGCGCTCACTGAAGCCGCAGCGCCGCAAGTAGTTCGCGCCCACCTGTTCATGGCTGACCACTCCGTAGCCGCCCATGTCACCTTCGGCGCCACCACAGATATGGCCGATGTCGTGGAAGAATGCCGCCAGTACCACCTCATCATCAAAACCTTCATCCAGCGCCAGTTGGGCCGCCTGGGACATGTGCTCCAGCTGCGACACCGGCTCGCCGATGTAATCGTCATCGCCATGCCGCTGGTACAGGGCGAAGATTTCGCTGACAACCTGTTCGGCTGGTCTCATGGTCATCCCCTCATTCGGTTTCGTTCAGTAGTCGAGCGATATGTCGCTCGGCCAGGGCCGGGCCGACGCTCATGCCGACGCCGCTGTGCATCAGTGCCGCACTCACGCCCGGCGCTACCTGCATTAGCGAAAACGGCCCAGGGCCGCCAGAACCATAGACGCCCTGCCAGCGCTCGACCACCTCGATACGACCACCGAGGGTGTGTTCGGCCAGCTCGATCATCCAGTTGTCGACCTGCTCGGCATTGAAGGGTGACACATCGCTACCATAGGCATGGGAGTCGCCGATGATCAGCTCGCCATGGGGCGTGGGGCTGACCAGCAGGTGGATGCCGTGCTCTATCAGGTGCGGGCTATTGGTCTGCAATTGCGCCTTGAGTGCCTGGGCCTGTGGAAGGTCGGCGAAGGCGCCGTAATGGACGCAGCTCAGGCCAGTCAGCAGTGCGTGCTGCAGGTCCAGCCTGAAGCGCGGACGGGCGCGCAACATCTGCAGGCGACACACCCGGGGTTGCAGTGTGGCGATCGGTTCGGCGAGCAGGGTCTGGTAGTCGTGACCCGAGCAGACCACGATCTGGCGGGCGTTGAAATCGCCGGCGGTGGTCGAGACGCGACCAGGCTCGATGCCGCGCACCAGGGTCGAAAAATGGAACTGCACATCCAGTTCCGTTTGCAGGAAGCGGATCAGCGTCGGCAGGGCTTCACGCGAGTACAACTGCTGGTCGTCCAGGCCGCGCAATGCCGCGCGGTGGTGGCGGAACTGGCCGCCGTACAGGTCATTGAGGGCCGCACCCGACAGCAACTCGACCCTGTAGCCATGCTCCACGGCCCGCTCGGTGCAGAACGCTTCGAGCAGTTCCTGCTCAAGGGCGGTGCGGGCGAACAGCAGCGAGCCGTTGCTCTTTACGTCGAAGCCAGCCTGGCGCGACCAGTGCGCCCAGATACCTCGACTGGCCTTGGCCAGTTCGAGCATCTCGCCCGGTGGCTGGCCGGTGACTAGGGCCTGGCCGAAGTTGCGAACCGAGGCGCCAAGCGGGGTGGCGGTACGCTCGAACACCCGCACCTTGAGGCCACGGCGGGCAGCGGCATAGGCGTGGGACAGGCCGAGAATGCCAGCGCCGACGATGAGTAGATCGGTCATGGTAAATCCTTTTGAAATGATCGCGGGGCAAGCCCGCTCCTACCGTAGGAGCGGGTTTGCCCCGCGTTTCGAACTTACTGCTGCGCCACCTTCTCCGATTTGCCGTCATAGCGCTTGCGCCATTCGGCCAGGATGGTGTCGCGGTTCTGCGAAGCCCAGGCGAAGTCGTTCTTGATCAGGCGCTGCTCGTAGTCGGCCGGCAGTTCGGTCTGCGGCTTGGCAATACCTGGCTGGGCAAGTACAGCGAAGTTTTCCTTGTACAGCTCCATCGCCGCCGGGCTCGCCGAGAAGTCCGCCAGGCGCTTGGCGGCAGCTTCATGCTTGCTGCCCTTGAGCACGGCGGTGGCTTCGATTTCCCAGCCCAGGCCTTCCTTCGGCAGGACGATGTCCAGCGGCGCGCCCTGGCGCTTGAGCTGCACGGCCGGGTACTCGAACGAGATACCGATCGGGAACTCACCGGCGGCCGCCAGCTTGCACGGCTTGGAGCCGGAGTGAACGTACTGGCCGATGTTCTGGTGCAGGTCGTCCATGTACTGCCAGCCCTGTTTCTCACCGAAGGTCTGCAACCAGGCGCTGACATCCAGGAAGCCGGTGCCGGAGGACGCCGGGTTCGGCATGACGATCTTGCCCTTGTACTCAGGCTTGGTCAGGTCTTGCCAGCTCACCGGCTTGGTCAGGCCCTGCTTTTCGGCTTCGATGGTGTTGAAGCAAATGGTGGCAGCCCAGACGTCCATGCCGACCCAGGCTGGTGGGTTGGCGGCATCGCGGTAGTTGCCGCCGATCTTGTCGAGGTCTTTCGGTGCGTAGCTTTGCAGCATGCCCTGCTGGTCGAGGATCGCCAGGCTGGAGGCGGCCAGGCCCCATACGGCATCGGCCTGCGGACGGTCTTTCTCGGCCAGCAGCTTGGCGGTGATGATGCCGGTGGAATCACGCACCCACTTGATTTCGATATCCGGGTTGGCCTTTTCGAAGGCCTGCTTGTAGCTCTTGAGCTGTTCGGCTTCGAGCGCGGTGTAGACCGTCAGCTGGGTATCGGCGGCAGTGGCCTGCAGGCTGAACGCAGTGAGGACGGCAGCGGCAAGAGCAAGTGGCTTGAACATGATGCGGTTCCTTTGAACGGTACAGGGTTGGGTAAGGCAATCAGTTGCCCGGCGCGCGCTGGCGCCAGGCTTGGGAGCGTTGCAACAGGCCGCGCGAGGCCCAGGCCAGGAGCAGCGAAACGGTGGCACTGGTGAGCAGGATCAGGGTCGACATGGCCGCCGCGCCGCCAACGTTGCCGGCATCGTCCATGTTCAACACGGCGACGGCGGCGAGGATGGTGTCGGGGCTATAGAGGAAGATCGCCGCCGAGACCGTGGTCATCGCCGAGACGAACAGGTAGCGGACGATGTCCAGCAGCGCCGGCAGGCAGATCGGTACGGTGACCCGCAGGAAGTGTCGGTACAGCGGTGCCTTGAGTGACAGCGCGGCGGCCTCGAATTCGCCGTCGAGCTGGCGCAGGGCGGTGGTCGCAGTCATGTTTGCGGTAGTCAGGTAGTGGGCGATGGTGCACACCACCAGCAGCGCCATGCTGCCGTAGAACACATGCAGGGGGTTGCTGGTCAGGTTGAAGAAAAACACATAGCCCAGGCCCAACACCAAGCCCGGTACCGCCATCGGCACGAAGCTGAGCAGTCGCAGCACCAGGTTCAGCGAGCGCTGGCCCTTGGTCTTTTCCATCAGGTAGGCGCCGGTGAAAATCACTGCACTGCCGATCAGCGCCGCGCACAGGGCCATGGTCAGGCTGTTCTGGTAGGCCAGCCAGCCACCGCCGGCGGTTTCGTCAAACTGGTAGTGCTTGAGCGACAACGTCATGTTGTAGGGCCAGAAGGTGACCAGCGACGAGTACACCGCCATGCCCACTACCAGCAGCAATACCGCGCAGACCATCACCACCACCGCCAGGAACCAGGCATCGCGACGACGCGACGGCTGCGGCTGGAACACCTGGGCACGGCCACTCATCGAGTCGCCCTGGCGGCGGCGCAGCCAGGCATCGACAGTGAAGCTCAGCAGCGCCGGCACCAGCAGAACCATGCCGATCAGGGCACCGCGACCGAACTGCTGCTGGCCGACCACCGCCTTGTAGGCTTCCAGCGCCAGCACCTGATAGTCGCCGCCCACGACAACCGGCACGCCGAAGTCGGTGATGGTCAGGGTGAACACCAGGCAGAAGGCGGCGAACACGGCCTGGCGAGTGGCCGGCCAAGTGATGCTGCGAAAGGCACGCCAAGGGCCCGCGCCCATGCTCGATGCGGCATCGAACAGACGCGCGTCGGCCAGCGACAGCGCCGAGAGCAGGATCATCAAGGCATGGGGAAAGGTGTAGATGGCTTCGCCCAGGACAATGCCCCAGAAGCCGTAGATATTGTCGCTGAGCAGGCTGCGCAGCAGCCCCTGGTTGCCGAACAGGTACACCAGGGCAATGGCCGGCAGCATCGACGGTGCCAGCAGCGGCAGCAGCGAGATACCCCGCCAGATACGCTTGCCGGGGATCAGCGTGCGCTGCAGCGCATAGGCGAACAGATAGGCCAGCGGCACGACGATGGCCGCGACGCTGAGCGACACCTTCAGGCTGTTGCCCAGCAACCAGTGGAAGTTGGCGCTGGCAAACAGTTCACGCGCGGCCACCAGGCCACCGCCCTGCCCGGCATCGCTGCTGAAACCGCGCCAGAAGATCGCCATCAACGGCATCAGCACGGCAACGGTGAGCAACAGCAGCAGCAACCACTTGCCGCCGACCACGAACAGTCGATCACCCAGAGAGGCGCCGGAGCGCTGTACTGCCTTCGCGTGCGCGATCGGCATGGTCATTGGCGCGGCCATCTCAGGCAAACACCTGCAGGCTGCGCGGTGGCAGGGCTACCCAGATGTCCTGGGAACCCAGGCGCGGCATCGATTCGGGTGCCACTTCAGCCAGCAAGGCATGGCCGGGCAGCTCATTGAATTCAAAGCTCATGCGGCAGCGGTTGCCGAGGAAGGTGATCTCGCGCACTCGCGCCGGGAACAGGTTTTCTTCATGCACCGGCGGGTTGACGCTGATCGCCTCGGGGCGGCAGAACAAACGACCGCTGCGAGCCTGGCCGGCACCGTCGGCCAGGCGCATGTTCAAGGCGCCGACCTGGGCGTGGCTGTCGCTGTGGCGCTGGAACGGCAGCCAGTTGCCCTGGCCGACGAACTCGGCCACGAACGGTGTGGCCGGCTTGTCGTAGATGTCCTGGGGCGTGGCGTACTGCTCGACCTGGCCATTGTTCATCACGGCAATGCGGTCGGCCATGAGCATGGCTTCGTCCTGGTTGTGGGTCACCATCAAGGTGGTGATACCGAGCTGGCGCTGCAGCTGGCGCAACTCGGTACACAGGTGCTCGCGAACTCGCGCATCGAGGGCCGACATCGGCTCGTCGAGCAGCAGCAGCGACGGCGCCGGTGCCAGGGCGCGGGCCAGGGCCACACGCTGTTGCTGGCCACCGGAAAGCTGGCCGGGGTACTTTTTCTCGCTGCCCGACAGGCCCACCAGTTCCAGCATCTGCGCCACGCGCTGGCGAACTTCGTCACGCCCGCTGCCGGCCAGACCGTAAGCGATATTGGCCTCGACAGTCAGGTTGGGGAACAGCGCATACGACTGGAACAGAATGCCGTAGTCACGGGCCTGGGGCGGCAGGTCGGAGATGTCGCGATCGCCGATGTACAGGGTGCCACGGTCTTGGCGTTCAAGGCCGGCGATGCAGCGCAGTAGTGTGGTCTTGCCACAGCCGGACGGGCCGAGCAGGCACACCAGTTCACCAGCGGCGATGTCGAGGGAGACATCCTGCAGGGCGGTAAAGGCGCCGAAGCGCTTGTGGATACCGCGCACTTTCATTTGTGCGCCTGGGTTTGCGACCGGAGTGTTCATGGCAGGACCTCATCGAACGAATGAGGGCCATGCTAGGGGCCGATTGCGAAGGTTCTGTGGCTGGGAAGCAAAAGCTGCCGATACTGGTATAGGCAGATTTGGGTGTAGGCGCGGGCTTGTCCGCGCCTACAGGGCTGCCACTTCCTGGGCTACACCCAGGAAGGCGGCAGGCAGGCGCGCCTGGCGCCGTTCCTTCAAGCAATACAAGTACTCATGCATCACCGGCGCGTTCTCCAGCGCCAGCACCCGCAGCTCCGGGTTGTGCGGTACTTCATGGCGGGCAATGAGGCTGATGCCGATATTGCGCAGCACCGCTTCGCGAATCGACTCACGGCTGCCGATCTCCAGCATCGAGCCCACCTTGACGCCCGCCTCTGCCAGCATCTGCTCGGTCAGCTTGCGCGTGGTCGAACCCTGCTCGCGCACCAGCAGGCAATGCCCGGCCAGTGCCGACAGCGGCAGCGATTCGCGGCTGGCCAAAGGATGATTGCGGTGCACCGCGACCACCAGCGGATCGGTGCCCAGCACCCGACGCACCAGGCGGGTGTCTTCCAGCAATTGCGAGGAGGCGGCAAGGTCGACGCGGTAGTCTTCCAGCAACTCCAGCACCTGCTGGGAGTTGCCGATCTCCACCGAGACGTCGACCTGCGGCAGGCGCTCGCGAAAGATCTTCACCAGGTCGAGGATGTAGTACGGCGCGGTGGCAGCGATGCGCAAACTGCCCTGGGCCTGGCCGCTGTTGCGCAGGAAGAACTCGATGTCGGCCTCCTGCTGCAGCAGCGCCTTGACCATCGGCAGCAGCCGGGTGCCGTCGTCACTCAGGGTCAAGCGCCGGCCGCCGCGGTAGAACAGCTCCACCGCGTACTGGCTTTCCAGGTTGCGGATCTGGGTGGTGACCGTCGGTTGGCTGAGCCCAAGTTTCTTCGCCGCCAAAGTGATGCTGCCCAGGCGGGCAACCATGTAGAAGGCTTTCAACTCGGAACTCAACATACATCCTCGATTTACTTACGCAGCAGACGCAAACCGTTGAACACCACCAACAAGCTCACGCCCATGTCGGCGAACACCGCCATCCACATGGTTGCCATGCCGGCAAAGGTGATCGCCAGGAATATCGCCTTGATCCCCAACGCCAGCACAATGTTCTGGGTGAGGATCGCCGCACTGTGACGCGAGAGCCTGACGAAGGCGGGGATTTTGCGCAAGTCATCATCCATCAACGCCACGTCGGCGGTCTCGATGGCCGTGTCGGTACCGGCTGCCGCCATGGCAAAACCGATCTCGGCCCGCGCCAGTGCCGGGGCATCGTTGATACCATCGCCGACCATGCCAACCCGATGGCCCTGCGCATACAGGTCCTCGATGGTCTTGAGCTTGTCGGCGGGCAGCAGGTTGCCATGGGCCTGGTCGATCCCCACCTGGGCGGCGATGGCTTGGGCAGTGTGGGGATTGTCGCCGGTGAGCATGACAGTCTTGATACCCAGCTCATGCAACTCGGCTATGGCCTGGCGACTGCTTTCCTTGACCGTATCAGCCACCGCGAACAGGGCCAGCGGGCCGGACTTGTCGAGCAGCAGCACGACGGTCTTGCCCTGGCGTTCCAAGGCGTCGAGCTGTGCTTCGAGCTGCGGTGAACACAGGCCCAGCTCTTCGACCAGACGATGGTTGCCCAGGTGATACAACTTGCCGTCGATTTCCCCGCGCACGCCTCGGCCGGCCAGGGCTTCAAAAGCGCTCACTTCACTGAAGGCCAGTTGCTGCTCGCCAGCGAACACCGCAATGGCGCGCGATACCGGGTGATCGGAGCGCTCGGCAAGGCTTGCCGCCAGTGCCTGGGCGCGGCCTTCGAACAGCGGGTCAAGCACCATATGGTCGGTTTGCACTGGCTTGCCATGGGTGATGGTGCCGGTCTTGTCCAGGGCCAGGAAGTCGAGCTTGCGCCCGCCTTCCAGGTACACCCCGCCCTTGACCAGGATGCCCTTGCGCGCCGCTGCGGCCAGGCCGCTGACGATGGTCACCGGGGTCGAAATCACCAGGGCGCACGGGCATGCCACCACCAGCAACACCAGGGCACGGTAGATCCAGTCGAACCAGGCACCGGCCATGAACAGTGGCGGAATCACAGCCACTGCCAGGGCAAACGCAAACACTGCCGGGGTGTAGATGCGCGAGAACTGATCGACGAAGCGCTGGGTCGGCGCCCGCGCGCCCTGGGCTTCTTCCACCGCCTTGATGATCCGCGCCAGGGTCGATTGCCCTGCCGCTGCCGTCACCCGGTACTCCAGGGCGCCGGCCTGGTTGATAGTGCCGGCAAACACCTTGTCGCCCGGGCCCTTCTCCACCGGCAGGCTCTCGCCGGTGATGGGTGCCTGGTCGATGCTCGACTGGCCGCTGACCACCTCGCCATCCAGGCCGATTCGCTCACCAGGGCGCACTCGCACCAGGGCACCGAGGGCGACCTGCTTGACCTCCAGCTCACGCCACTGGCCGTCGGCCTGCTGTACGGTGGCCATGTCCGGGGTCAACTGCATCAGGCCGCCGATGGCATTGCGCGCGCGGTCCAGCGAGCGCGCCTCGATCAACTCGGCGAGGGTGAAGAGCACCATCACCATGGCCGCTTCCGGCCACTGGCCGATCAGCACGGCGCCGGTCACGGCGATGCTCATCAGCGCGTTGATGTTGAGGTTGCGGTTCTTCAGGGCGATCCAGCCCTTTTTGTAGGTGCTCAGGCCACAGCTCAGAATCGCCACCAGGGCGAGCACCGCCACCACCCAGTCGGGTGCCACCTCGGCAAAGTGAACGCCCTCGGCGGCCAGCGCGGCAACGCCCGCCAAGGCCAGCGGCCACCAGTGCTTTTTAGCCGGTGCGGGTGCGGCGGCAGGTTCTTCGCTGCTTTCGACCAGGGGCTCGGCCTGCATGCCCAGCGAGGCAACGGCCTGCTCGATTTCCCGGGTGTCGGCATGGGTATGGCGCACCCCGAGGATACGATTGATCAGGTTGAATTCCAGCTGTTCGACGCCTGCCAGCTTGCCCAGTTTGTTCTGGATCAGGGTCTGCTCGGTCGGGCAATCCATTGCCTCGATGCGAAAGCGGCTCAGGCGCGCGTCGCTGCTGGCCGCCTCGCTCAACTGCACCAGGGCGGGTGCGGCGTCGTGGGAGCAGCAACTGTGGGCGTGCTTGGCGTGGTCATGGGGCGCTTTGGGGCTGACAGGCTGGTTCATGAGTTCATCCTTAAATGTCCTGTTGCCAAGTGAACACCCTGTAGCCACTATAGGGTCAAGCCACCTGTCGAGGTATTTGCAGATGAAGATCGGAGAACTGGCCAAGGCCACCGATTGCGCCGTGGAAACCATTCGCTACTACGAGCGGGAGAACCTGCTGCCGGAACCGGCACGCAGCGAGGGCAACTACCGGATGTACACCCAGGCCCATGTGGAGCGCCTGACCTTCATCCGCAACTGCCGCACCCTGGACATGACTCTGGAGGAAATCCGCAGCCTGCTGCGCCTGCGCGACAGCCCGGAGGATCAATGCGAAAGTGTGAATGCGCTGATCGACGAGCATATCCAGCACGTCAAGGCGCGAATCGATGGGTTGCAGGCCTTGCAGGCGCAACTGCTGGAACTGCGCCAGCACTGTCATCCCAAGGAGGTACAGTGCTCGATCCTGCAGCATCTGGAGGTCAATGGCGCGGTGACTGCTCCGGAAGCGGAGCATTCCCACGTAGGTCGCAGCCACGGCCATTGATTGGAAAGCGGGATGGCGACTGCTGTGCAGTCGATCACAGCCTCGTTCCTCGCCAGCGGCCACAGGCCAACCCCGTGTAGCCGCTGGCGACAGCCTGCGATCGGCCGCGCAGCGGTCGTGATTACCGTATTCAGACCGCCATCGGCGCCGTCATTGGCGCGTGGTGCTCGTAGCCTTCGAGGCTGAAGTCACTCGGCTCGATCTTCTCCAGCCACTCCGGCTCGTACTTGCCGGTCTTGGCGAACTCAGGCACTCGATCACTGATCACCAGTTTCGGCGCGGCCAGCGGCTCTCGCTTAAGCTGCTCGTTGAGCATGTCCAGGTGGTTTTCGTACACGTGCGCATCACCGATGAAGTAGGTGAACCAGCGCGGCGTGTAGCCAGTCAGGCGACCTACCAGCGACAGCAGCGCCGCGCCCTCGGTGAGGTTGAACGGCGTGCCCAGGCCCAGGTCGTTGGAGCGGATATAGAGGGTCAGGGAAATTTCCCGGGTCTCTACATTGGGGTGGAACTGGTACAGCAGGTGGCACGGTGGCAGGGCCATTTCGTCGAGCTGGGCGCAGTTCCAGCCGTGGAACAGGATGCGGCGGCTGCCCGGGTCGTTGATGATGGTGTCGACGCACTGGCGAATTTGGTCGATGGCCTTGTACAGCACCACGAAGGCTTCGCCGTCTTCTTCGGCCTGGGCAATCTGCTGGAAGCCCTGGCTCTGGGCCAGTTCGATCGCAGCCGGGTTGCTCAGCGGGATGCGCTTGTAGGCCGGCCACTGGCGCCATTGCACGCCGTAGATCTCGCCAAGGTCGTCATGCCCCTGGCGGAACGGGTTGGCCAGCCACTGGGCGTTTTCGTTGGCGTTCTGGTCCCATACCTTGCAGCCCAGTTCGCGGAACTCGCCGGCATGCTTCACGCCGCGCAGGAAGCCGACCATCTCGCCGATGGCCGACTTGAACGCCAGCTTGCGGGTGGTGATGGCCGGGAAGCCTTTCTGCAGGTCGAAGCGCAGCATGGCGCCCGGCAGGCTGATGGTACGGACACCGGTACGGTTACCCTGCAGGGTGCCGTTTTCGATCACATCGCGGACCAGATCTAGATACTGTTTCATGGCTTACCTGTAGCAAAGACGGCAGGGGATCACCCTGCCGTGGAAAATCAAACGGCGGCCTTGGCCGTGGGTTTGCGGTTGTAGGCCCACCAGATCAGGCCGATGCCACCGAGAATCATCGGCACGCAGAGCAACTGACCCATGGTCAACCAGCCGAAGGCGATGTAGCCCAGCTGGGCATCGGGAACCCGCACAAACTCGACGATGAAGCGGAAGATGCCGTAGAACAGCGCGAACATGCCGGATACGGCCATGGTCGGACGCGGTTTACGCGAGTACAGCCAAAGGATCAGGAATAATGCCACACCTTCCAGGGCGAACTGGTACAGCTGCGACGGGTGACGCGGCAGTTGGGCCGGATCGCTGAACGGCGGGAAGACCATGGCCCACGGCACATCGGTCGCCTTGCCCCACAATTCGGCGTTGATGAAGTTGCCGATACGCCCGGCGCCCAGGCCGATCGGCACCAGCGGCGCGACAAAATCCATCAGTTCGAAGAACGACTTGTTGTTGCGCTTGCCGAACCACAAGGCCGCCAACATCACGCCGATAAAGCCGCCGTGGAACGACATGCCGCCCTTCCATACCTCGAAGATCAGCGCCGGGTTGGCCAGGTACGCGTGCAGGTCATAGAACAGCACGTAGCCAAGCCGCCCGCCGACGATCACCCCCATCGACAGCCAGAACACCAGATCGGAGAGTTTCTCGCGGCTCCAGGTCGGGTCGAAGCGGTTGAGTCGGCGCGACGCCAGCAGCCAGGCGCCGCCAATGCCGATCAGGTACATCAGGCCGTACCAATGGATTTTCAGCGGACCCAGGGCAATGGCCACTGGATCGATCTGCGGGTAAGGCAGCATGGTGACTCCTCTCGTTAAAGCAAAAAGCTTAAGCCCACGCAAAACAGCAGCGCGGCGAACAGCCGTTTCAGCAGGCGTGGCGACAGCTTGTGCGCCAGTCGCGCGCCGAAGCGGGCAAAAAACATACTGGTCAGGGCAATCCCCAGCAGTGCGGGCAAATACACAAAGCCCAGGCTATGGTCGGGCAGGTGCGGGTCGTGCCAGCCCAACCAGATAAAGCTCAGGGCGCTGGCCACGGCAATCGGAAAACCGCAGGCCGAGGACGTCGCCACCGCTTGCTGCATGGGCAGGCTGCGCCAGGTCAGGAATGGCACGGTCAACGACCCGCCACCGATACCGAAGATCGCCGAGGCCCAGCCGATCACACCACCGGCCGCCGTCAGCCCGGGCTTGCCAGGAATGCCGCGACTGGCCTTGGGTTTGAGGTCCAGGGCCATCTGCGCGGCGATCACCAGGGCAAAGATGCCGATGATCTTTTGCAGCATCGGGCCCTGGATTGCCGATGCGGTCTTGGCGCCGATACCGGCGCCGACCAGGATACCCAGGGTCATCCAGACGAAAATCGGCCACTGCACTGCACCTTTGCGATGGTGCTCGCGAATGGCATTGACCGAGGTAAAGACAATGGTCGCCAGGGAAGTACCCACCGCCAAGTGAGTCAGCACCGAGGTATCGAAGCCCTGCAGGGTGAAACTGAACACCAGCACCGGCACGATGATGATGCCGCCGCCCACGCCGAACAGCCCGGCCAGCACGCCTGCACAGGCGCCCAGCAGCAGATAGAGCACGAATTCCATTGTCGCCCCCGTAAATTCAGTCCGGCATGGTAACGGAAGGTAGGCCTGTGGCTCTAGTGAAGACACATGAAGTCGATGGAACCGGCAGGACGCTATCGGTAGAGTGGGTAAAAAACACAGAGGCCCACCTATGTGCCTGATCGTTTTCGCCTGGCGGCCGGGGCATGCCCAGCCGCTGATCGTCGCGGCCAACCGCGATGAGTTCTACGCCCGCCCGAGCCGTGTGCTTGAGGCCTGGGACGATGCGCCAGGGGTCTATGCCGGGCGCGACCTGGAAGCGGGCGGCACCTGGCTGGGCGTGGGCCCGGCAGGTCGTTTCGCGGCGCTGACCAACATCCGCGACCCGCACCAGGCCCAGGGCGCCCGCTCACGGGGCGAACTGGTGGCGGCGTTTTTGCGCGGGAAGCTGGGGGTCGAGGCCTACCTGGACCAGGTGGCCAGCCACAGCCAGCACTATTCGGGGTTCAACCTGCTGGTGGCTGATGGCGGGCAGCTGGGGTATCTGAATGCCCGCGAAGCGGCGCCGCAACTACTGAGTGAGGGCGTGTACGGGCTCTCCAATGCTGGCCTGGATACACCGTGGCCAAAGCTGGTCAAGGCACGAACGAGCTTGCAGCAGCACCTGGCCGACCCTCAACCTGAAGCGCTACTGGACCTGCTGGGGGATAACCTGCAGGCGGCAGATGCAGAACTGCCGGAAACCGGGGTGGGGATGAGTACTGAGCGGTTGCTGTCGAGTGTGTTCATTGCCAGCCAGAACTACGGTACGCGGGCGAGTACTGTGCTGATTGTCGAGGCGGATGGTCGGCGGAGGATGGTCGAGCGCAGCTTCGGGCCGTTCGGGGGGCACTTGGGCGAGGTGGGTTTGCAGCTTTGACACAATCGCGGGGCAAGCCCGCTCCTACCGGTGTAGGAGCGGGCTTGCCCCGCGATGTCACAAGGTCTTCGACGACCCTGGATTGATCATCCGCGCCAGCCCCAGGTTCTTCAGGGCCAATTGCAGCGAGCTGTGGATAACTTGCGGGTTGTCGATACCCATGGCCTGGGCCAACAATTCCTGGGATTTGCTCAGGCTCACCTGACGCAGCATCCATTTCACCTTCGGCAAGTTGGTGGCGTTCATCGACAGGCTGTCAAAGCCCATGGCCATCAACAACACCGCCGCTGCCGGATCGCCGGCCATCTCGCCGCAGATACTCACCGGCTTGCCTTCGGCATGGGCATCACGCACCACGTTCTGCAGTGCCTGCAGGACTGCCGGGTGCAAGTAGTCATAGAGGTCGGCGACACGCGGGTTGTTGCGGTCCACCGCCAACAGGTACTGGGTCAGGTCGTTGGAGCCGACCGACAGGAAGTCCACTTGGCGCGCCAGCTCGCGGGTCTGGTACACCGCTGCCGGGATCTCGATCATCACACCCACCGGCGGCATCGGCACGTCGGTGCCCTCGTCGCGCACTTCACCCCAGGCACGGTGGATCAGGTGCAGGGCTTCTTCGAGCTCGTGGATACCGGAAATCATCGGCAGCAGGATGCGCAGGTTGTTGAGGCCTTCACTGGCCTTGAGCATGGCGCGGGTCTGCACCAGGAAGATTTCCGGGTGGTCGAGGGTAACGCGGATACCGCGCCAGCCAAGGAAGGGGTTGTCTTCCTTGATCGGGAAATACGACAGCGCCTTGTCACCGCCGATGTCGAGGCTGCGCATGGTGACAGGCAACGGGTGAAAGGCCGCCAGTTGCTCGCGGTAGATCGCCAGTTGTTCCTTTTCGCTGGGGAAGCGCTGGTTGATCATGAACGGCACTTCGGTGCGGTACAGCCCTACCCCTTCGGCGCCACGCTGCTGGGCACGAGCCACGTCGGCGAGCAGGCCGGTGTTGACCCACAGCGGCATGCGGTGGCCATCGAGGGTGATGCACGGCAGTTCGCGCAGGGCATCGAGCCCCTGGGCCAGCTGGCGTTCTTCTTCGACCACTTCGGCATACTGCTTGCGCAGTACATCGCTGGGGTTGGTATAGACGTCGCCCTTGTAGCCATCGACGATCATGTCGATGCCATCGACCTTCGAGTACGGCAGGTCGACCAGGCCCATCACGGTGGGAATGCCCATGGCGCGGGCGAGGATTGCAACGTGGGAGTTGCCCGAGCCCAGTACCGACACCAGGCCCACCAGCTTGCCTTCCGGCACTTCGCCGAGCATGGCCGGGGTCAGCTCTTCGCTGATCAGAATGGTGTTGTCAGGGTAGACCAGCGTCTGATGCCTTGCCTCTTGCAGGTAGGCCAGCAGACGCCGGCCCAGATCCTTCACGTCGGAAGCCCTCTCGCGCAGGTAGGCATCGTCCATCAGTTCGAAGCGATTGACGTGCTCGGTCACGACCTGGCGCAGGGCACCCTGCGCCCACTGGCCGGTCTTGATCACCTGCGCCACTTCACCGCCCAGGGCCGCGTCATCGAGCATCATCAGGTAGACGTCGAACAGCGCGCGCTCTTCCGGGCGTAACTGGGTGGCCAGTTTGGCGGAGAGGTTGCGCATGTCTTCGCGCACCCCTTCCAGGGCGTTATTGAACAGCTGGAGTTCGGCGTCGATGTCATCGACGGTCTTGTCGGGCACCACGTCGAGATCGGCCGGCGGCAGCATGACCACCGCCTTGCCCACCGCCGCACCGGGCGAACCTGGCACACCGACGAACTTGGCTTCCTGGATACCCTTGCCCTGACGACCAAGGCCACGGATCGATCCCGTGGCCTCGGCATGGGCAATAACGCCGGCGAGCTGGGCGCTCATGGTCACCAGAAAGGCTTCTTCGCCCTCGTCGAACTGGCGACGTTCCTTTTGCTGGATAACCAGCACCCCCACCACACGCCGGTGGTGGATGATCGGCGCACCAAGGAATGAAGCGAAGCGTTCTTCACCCGTTTCGGCAAAGTAGCGATAACGCGGGTGGTCGGCGGCGTGTTCCAGGTTCAGTGGCTCTTCGCGGGTGCCGACCAGGCCGACCAGGCCCTCGTTGGGTGCCATGCTGACCTTGCCGATCGAGCGCTTGTTCAAGCCCTCGGTGGCCATCAGCACGAAACGGTTGGATTCCGGATCAAGCAGATAGACGGAGCAGACCTGACTGCCCATGGCCTCTTTTACGCGCAACACAATGATCCCCAACGCCGTCTTGAGATCCTTGGCGGAGTTAACTTCCTGGACGATCTTGCGCAGCGTATTGAGCATGGCTCGGGGTCGAACTCCGTCGTCAGTCGCGCGCCAGCAGGCGCGGGGCAAGCTCTTTGAGAGCGCGGCGGTAAACCTCGCGCTTGAATGTCACCACCTGGCCCAGCGGATACCAATAACTGACCCAACGCCAGCCATCGAACTCCGGTTTCCCGGTCAGATCCATCCGCACCCGCTGCTCGTTGGAGACCAGGCGCAGGAGAAACCACTTTTGCTTCTGGCCGATGCACAGCGGTTGGCTATGGGTACGGACCAGACGTTGGGGTAAACGATAACGCAACCAGCCGCGGGTGCAGGCAAGAATTTCAACATCATCCCGCTCAAGCCCCACTTCTTCGTTCAGCTCGCGGTACAGGGCATCTTCCGGCGTTTCTTCAGGATTGATCCCACCCTGGGGAAACTGCCAGGCATCCTGGTTGATCCGTCGAGCCCATAGCACCTGCCCAAGATCATTCGTCAGAATGATCCCGACATTGGGGCGAAAACCATCGGGGTCGATCACGGCAGCAACCTCGCAAACGCATGTCACGGCATTGTTCCACAAAGGCCACAAGGCCAGCAACGCGCCTGTTTACCTTATGTGCATCGTTGTGAAAAGTCCGTATTCTGTGGGCCTTTTCAGATGTTATGCGAGTGACTTCAATGCGCCTGGCTTTATTCGATCTGGACAATACCCTCCTTGGCGGCGACAGCGATCACGCCTGGGGGGACTACCTCTGCGCCCGCGGGATTCTCGACCCGGTGGAGTACCAGAACCGCAACGATGCCTTCTACCAGGACTACCTGGCTGGCAAGCTGGACCTGGATGCCTACCTGAACTTCAGCCTGGAGATCCTGGCCGCGACTGACATGGCGCAACTCGACGAATGGCATCGTGACTTCATGCGGGACTGCGTCGAGCCGATCGTTCAGCCCAAGGCACTGGCGCTATTGAAGAAGCACCGCGACGCTGGCGACAAGCTGGTGATCATCACCGCCACCAACCGCTTCATTACCGGCCCGATTGCCAAGCGCCTGGACGTCGAGACCCTGCTGGCCACCGAATGCGAGATGGTTGATGGTCGCTACACCGGACGCAGCACAGATGTACCGTGCTTCCGTGAAGGCAAGGTGACGCGCCTGAACCGCTGGTTGGAAGAGAACGGCCATAACCTGGACGGCAGCTACTTCTATAGCGATTCGATGAACGACCTGCCGCTACTGGAGCAAGTGGCCAACCCGGTGGCGGTCGATCCTGATCCGAACCTGCGTGCCGAGGCCGAGAAGCGCGGCTGGCCGGTGATCAGCCTGCGCGATTGAGGTGAAGGTGATCGCGGGGCAAGCCCGCTCCCACACTGTAGGAGCGGGCTTGCCCCGCGATGCATTGGTCAGACCGGCTTAGCGCCCATCAACCCCGCAATGGCGATAAAACACACCCCACTGAACACCGCCAGCGCCAGGGTGAACTTCGGGCTACCCGCTCCCGGCTCGGTGCGTAGGCGATTGACCCGCGCCAGCAGCCAGAACCAGCTGAACGCACCCAAGGTGTAGATCACGCTGGAGCCCAGCACCCAGGTCTGGCCCAGCGGCCAGCCAATCAGGTGTACCAGCCACCAGCCGGTGAACGGCATGCTCACCAGGCTGATGCCCATCAACAACCAGACGAACACCAGCGGACGCTGCATCAAGCGGGTGGGGGCGGTGGCGTCGCCTTTGCGACGCGCCAGCCACGTCCAGATCGCCAGGCCCAGGGCACTGCCGAGCAGCACCACGGTGGCCAACACGTGCAGGGCTTTGAGAGTGGTCAGGTGTTCCATGTCATTTGCTTCCTTTTAGGCTGAACTGAGCTTAGCTGCTCAGCCCAGGAACAGCCGGTACGCCGGGTTATCGGTTTCATCCCAGTACGGATAGCCGATCTTGGCCAGCGCCGCCGGCACCAGGTGGCGCTCATCATCCGGAACCTGCAGGCCGGCTACCACGCGACCATCGGCCGCACCGTGGTTGCGGTAGTGGAACATCGAAATGTTCCAGCGACCGCCCAGCTTGTTGAGGAAGTTGAACAATGCCCCCGGACGCTCCGGGAATTCAAAGCGCAGCACCAGTTCGTCACTGACCCGCGCCGCATGACCGCCGACCATGTGGCGGATGTGCAACTTGGCCAGTTCGTTGTCGGTCAGGTCGAGCACCGGAAAGCCCTGTTCGGTCAGGCTCTGGATCAGCGCACTGCGCGGATCGGTATCCGGGTGGGTCTGCACACCGACGAAAATGTGCGCCTCGCCATCGGCGTGGTAACGGTAGTTGAACTCGGTGATCTGGCGCTTGCCGATGGCTTCGCAGAACGCCTTGAAGCTGCCCGGCTGCTCGGGAATGGTGACCGCGATGATAGCTTCGCGGCCCTCGCCCAGCTCGGCCCGTTCGGCAACGTGGCGCAGGCGGTCGAAGTTGACGTTGGCACCCGAATCGATGGCCACCAGGGTCTGCCCGCCGACACCCTTGAGCTCGACGTACTTCTTGATCCCGGCGACGCCCAGCGCGCCAGCAGGTTCGGTGATCGAGCGGGTATCGTCGTAGATATCCTTGATTGCCGCGCAGATTTCATCGGTACTCACGGTCACCACCTCGTCGACATACTGCTTGCAGATGTCGAAGGTGTGCTGACCGATCTGCGCCACCGCCACGCCGTCGGCGAACAGCCCGACCTGGGGCAGCACCACCCGCTCACCGGCGGCCATGGCAGCCTGCAGGCAGTTGGAGTCATCCGGCTCGACGCCGATCACCTTGATCTCTGGGCGCAGGTATTTCACGTAGGCGGCAATGCCCGCAATCAGCCCGCCGCCGCCGACCGGTACAAAGATCGCATCCAACTGGCCCGGGTGCTGGCGCAAAATCTCCATGGCCACCGTGCCCTGCCCGGCAATGGTGTGCGGATCGTCGTAGGGGTGGATATAAACGAAGCCTTTTTCCTCGACCAGCTTGAGCGAATAAGCCAGCGCATCAGGGAAGGAGTCACCGTGCAGCACTACCTTGCCACCGCGCGAACGCACGCCTTCGACCTTGATCTCCGGAGTGGTCTTGGGCATCACGATGGTCGCCTTGATCCCCAACTCCCGCGCCGCCAGGGCCACGCCCTGGGCATGATTGCCCGCCGAGGCCGTGACTACGCCACGGGCCAGTTCTTCCGGGGTCAGCTGCGCCAGCTTGTTGTAGGCACCACGAATCTTGAAGGAAAACACCGGCTGCAAGTCTTCGCGCTTGAGCAGGATGTTGTTGCCCAGGCGCTTGCTCAGTTGGCCGGCTGTCTGCAACGGGGTTTCGACCGCAACGTCGTAAACGCGCGAGGTGAGGATCTTCTTGACGTACTGTTCGAGCATCGGGAAAGCATCACTGGGCGGTTGGGCGGGGGCTTGGAGTCTACCCCAGCGCCCCGTCGGGCGACCACAGCAAGTCTGCGGTTTTAGCCGCTATACTACGCGCCTTCACGATACTCCTCCCCGCTTCGGAGCCCGCATGACCCAGGACCAACTCAAACAGGCTGTCGCCCAGGCCGCTGTCGACTTCATTCTGCCCAAGCTCGACGACAAGAGCATCGTCGGCGTCGGCACCGGCTCGACCGCCAACTGTTTCATCGATGCCCTGGCCAAGCACAAGACCGCCTTCGACGGCGCGGTCGCCAGCTCCGAAGCCACCGCCGCGCGCCTGAAGGGCCACGGTATTCCGGTCTATGAACTGAACACCGTCAGCGACCTGGAGTTCTATGTCGACGGCGCCGACGAGAGCGACGAGCACCTGAACCTGATCAAGGGTGGCGGTGCAGCCCTGACCCGCGAGAAAATCGTTGCTGCCGTGGCCAAGACTTTCATCTGCATCGCCGACGCCAGCAAATTGGTGCCGGTGCTTGGCGCTTTCCCGCTGCCGGTCGAAGTCATCCCGATGGCCCGCAGCCATGTCGCGCGCCAGTTGGTCAAGCTAGGCGGCGACCCTGTTTATCGCGAGGGTGTAGTGACCGACAACGGCAACATCATCCTTGATGTGTACAACATGCAGATCACCAACCCGGTGGAGCTGGAACGCCAGATCAACGCCATCGTCGGCGTGGTCACCAACGGCCTGTTCGCGGCGCGGCCGGCGGACCTGCTGCTGTTGGGCACGGCTGAAGGTGTGAAAACGCTCAAAGCCTGAAGCATCGCGGGGCAAGCCCGCTCCCACATGTGGGAGCGGGCTTGCCCCGCGATACGGTCAGTCAGTCGGCTTCTTGAACACGTAGAACAGGTTCGGCTCACTGACCAGGTAGATGGTCCCGGCATCGTCCATGGCGATGCCTTCGGCCTGGGGCACGCTCTTCTCCAGTCCCTGGAAACCCTTGCGCAACGACAGGCTGCTCAGGGGCTTGCCGGTGGTATCGAGCTCCAGCACCAACTGCGACTCATCCGACAAGGCCAGCAAGTGGCCGCTGCGCTCGTCAAACTGCAAGCTCGACAGGTCACGCACGAACAATCGCGAATCACGCTTGCGGTCCTGCACTACGTGTACCGCATAGGGCTGCTCGGGGTTGTCATGGGGAAAACCATGCACTTCGTAGATCAGCATCGGGTCGCGCTCCTTGGCCACGAACAGGCGCTTGCCCTTCGAGTCATAGGCAAGCCCTTCAAAACCCTTGTTGCCGTTCAGGCCAATGCCCAGGCTCAGCTGTTCGGAGTCATTGGCATCGAGAAACAGCGTGGTGTCGTCAACCCGCACACGGATCAGGCGCTGCTCGCGCTCATCGGTAATCACATAGCTGCCGGGGCCTACATACTCCACCGCCTCGGGATCGCCGAAACCGGTCAACGGTACGCGCCGCAAGATACGCCCGTCCAGCGACAGCTCGATCAGCTCAGGCTGCTTGTTGGTAACGGTGAACAAGCTGTTGCGATCCGGGTCGAAGGTCAGCGCGGAAATGTCTTCATCCAGCCCGTCGATGGGCTTGGCCTGAAGGACCACGCGGTACTGATCAAGCCCCATGCTCTGCTCGGCCGGCTGCCACCAGCTCTTGAGGTTGAACCAACCTCGCTCATACAGACGGTAATGCTGCCCCGCTACTGCAAGCAGAAGCAGGGCGATCAGGCTGACAACCAGGGCAATCAGGGGCAGGCGGATGTAGCGGCGCATTCAGGGGGACTCGATGGGTGACAGCCTGAATCAAACCACATTCAACTGAAGCCAAACTTAAAAGCTGCGTAGGAATTGTCTCAATTCAAGGCTTTTTGAAACGATAGAACAGATCCGGCTCGCTGACGATGTACAGCGTGCCATGTTCATCCATCGCCACGCCTTCGGCACGTGGAATACGCTTGCTCAAGCCATTGAAGCCGCCGAGCAGGGTCATGAAACTGACTTGCTCGCCCTTCTCGTCCAGTTCCAGCAGCATGTTGGAGTCTGCCGACAGCACCAGCAGGTGGCCGGTGCGCGGGTCTACACCCAGCGCCGAGAGGTTGCGCAGGTCCAGTTCGTCGCTTGGCAGCGATTGCTTGTCGCCCGCCAGCGGGCGCTTGCCATCGCTGGCCCAGGTGAACAGCGCCGGCGGACGTTCTTCGCCAAGGATAATGCGCTGCTGCGCCGGGTCCCAGGCTACCGCCTCGAAGGCCTTGTTCTGATTCTTTGAAGGACCGAGGTCATATTGCGGGAAGTCGGCGATGTTCAGCGACTGGGTGTCGGCGCCGAGGGTCACGATGGTCAATTTGTGATCACGCTCATCGACAATCGCCAGGCGACCCCCTTCGAGCACCGCCACACCTTCAGGGTTGCTCCACCCCACCAGCGGCATCTTGCGCAATACATCGCCGTCAAGGTTCAGTTCGACCAGGAAGGGGTTCTTGCCCATCACCGCGAACAACGTCTTGCTCACCGGGTTATAGGTCAGGTCGGACGCTTCGTCGTCTTCCATGCCCGGCAACACTTTGGCATCGATATCGACCTGATAATCCGGCAGCCAGATGCTGGCTTGCTGCTCGACCGGGGTTTCAAACCCTTCCTTTATCCACAGCAGCCCGCGATCGTCCCAGTGCATGGCAATCGCCACCCCATAACCAATGATGGCCGCTGCGGCCACCCAGGTTGACCAACGCAAGGCAAGCCCGCGCTTACGCGCAGAAGGCACGGTTTTACTGGAAGGAACGGGAGTGGCCATGGGGATCGATGCTCTTGTTTTTTGCCAGTTAATAACACATTACCGGCACGTTCACAGAGCCGAATCCGCAAGCATTATCCGGATTGATTGTGAAAAAAATGACAAAAGCCGACAGAGCGCATGGCAGCCAGCATCACTGGCTGCCATGAGGGAGGGGTTACAGCACTTTGCTTTCGAAACGGCTCGCGCCGGGCAGTTCCAGCACCAGCTCGTCGCCCGGATTGAGCGGCCCGACGCCAACCGGCGTACCGGTCAGGATCACATCGCCAGCCTGCAGGGTGAACTGCGAGGCCATGTGCTGGATCATCGGCACGATCGGGTTGAGCATCAGGGCGCTGTTGCCGTCCTGGCGCACCTCACCGTTGATGGTCAGGCGAATGCCGATATCGGCCAGGTCTTCAAAGGTGCCGCCCGATACGAAGGGCGCCAGCACACACGCACCGTCGAAGCACTTGGCGCGCTCCCACGGCAGGCCCTTGGCCTTGAGCTCGGCCTGGAGGTCACGCAGGGTCAGGTCCAGGGCCGGGGCGAAGCCGGAAATGGCGTCGAGCACTTCTTCCTCGCTCGGCTCAGGTGACAGCGATTTGCCCAGCAATACGGCAATCTCTGCCTCGTAATGCACCGAGCCGCGCTCGGTGGGGATCTTGAAGCCGCCATCCATCGGCACTACACAGCTGCCCGGCTTGATGAACAGCAAAGGTTCAGTGGGGATTGGGTTGTCCAGTTCCTTGGCGTGCTCGGCATAGTTGCGCCCGATGCACACCACCTTGCCCAGGGGAAAGTGAATACGCGTGCCGTCTACATACTGGTGCTGATAGCTCATTACCGACTCCTGGCGCTATTGGAAGCTCTTGTGCTTGTAACTCACTCGACCGCGAAGATTTTGCCGGGATTCATGATCCCGTTGGGGTCGAACACCGCCTTCACGGCTTTCATGTATTCGATTTCAGCGGGCGACCGGCTGTAGGTCAGGTAATCCCGCTTGGTCATGCCCACTCCATGTTCGGCAGAGATCGAGCCGTTGTACTTCTGCACGATCTCGAACACCCACTTGTTCACCGTGGCGCACTTGGCGAAGAACTCGTCCTTGCTCAGAGCGTCGGGCTTGAGGATGTTCAGGTGCAGGTTGCCGTCACCGATATGGCCGTACCAAACTACCTCGAAGTCCGGATAGTTCTGTTCGACGATCGCATCGATATCCCGGAGAAATGCCGGCACTTTCGAGACAGTCACCGAAATATCATTCTTGTACGGCGTCCAGTGCGAGATGGTTTCGGAGATGTACTCACGCAACTTCCAGAGGTTCTGCAACTGCTGCTCGCTCTGGCTCATCACCCCATCCAGCACCCAGCCTTGCTCCACGCAATGCTCGAACGTGGCGAGGGCGTCGTTGGCCACCGCTTCATTGCTGGCTTCGAACTCCAGCAGGGCATAGAACGGGCACGGCGTGTCGAAAGGCGCAGGCACATCGCCGCGACCCATGATCTTGGCCAGGGCCTTGTCGGAGAAGAATTCGAAGGCGGTGAGGTCGAGCTTGTCGCGAAAGGCGTGCAGCACCGGCATGATCGAGTCGAAATCAGGCGTGCCCAGCACCATCGCGGTGAGATTGTTTGGCGCACGGTCCAGGCGCATGGTCGCCTCGACCACAAAGCCCAGGGTGCCCTCGGCGCCGATGAACAGCTGGCGCAGGTCGTAGCCGGTGGCGTTCTTGATCAGGTCCTTGTTCAGCTCAAGCAGTTCGCCCTTGCCGGTGACCACTTTCAGGCCGGCGACCCAGTTGCGGGTCATGCCGTAGCGAATAACCTTGATACCGCCGGCATTGGTGCCGATATTGCCGCCAATCTGACTGGAACCTGCAGAGGCGAAGTCCACCGGGTAGTACAAGCCCTTGTCTTCGGCAAAGTTCTGCAACTGTTCGGTGACCACGCCGGGCTGGCAGACCACGGTGCGGTCGAATTCATCGAACGCCAGGATCTGGTTCATGTAATCGAACGACACGACTACTTCGCCATTGGCAGCCACCGCCGCCGCAGAAAGCCCGGTGCGGCCGCCCGACGGCACCAGGGCAACCTTGTGCTGGTTGGCCCAGCGGACGATGGCCTGGACCTGTTCGGTGCTCTTGGGAAATACGATAGCCCGCGGCGCCGGGGCGAAATGCTTGGTCCAATCCTTGCCATACGCTTCGAGAGAAGCCGCATCAGTCAGCATCTTGCCGGGCTCAACCAGGGTCATCAGCTCATCAAGCAACGCAGAATCGGTCATCGACAGAACTCTCGAACTATTCATAGTCACCCTGAGCACTCTTCACGTGCCAGGGATGGGCGTATCGGGGGGTACTCATGCTAGCATACGCCCCCCGCTGATCGTGCTTTGAGGCCGATACTGCGAGCGCTTCACTTCCCTGCCATTTTTCTCCGGGACACAGGTTTACGCAGATGAGCAAGACTTCTCTCGATAAGAGCAAGATCAAGTTCCTTCTTCTCGAAGGCGTCCACCAATCCGCCGTGGACGTCCTCAAGGCCGCCGGGTACAGCAACATCGAGTACCTCACTGGCTCCCTGCCAGACGCCGATCTGAAGGAAAAGATCGCTGATGCCCATTTCATCGGCATCCGCTCACGCACTCAACTGACCGAAGAGGTTTTCGACTGCGCCAAGAAACTGGTCGCTGTCGGCTGTTTCTGCATCGGTACCAACCAGGTCGACCTGGCAGCCGCTCGCGAGCGCGGTATCGCGGTGTTCAACGCACCTTACTCCAACACCCGTTCGGTCGCCGAGCTGGTGCTGGCCGAAGCGATCCTGCTGCTGCGCGGCATCCCTGAGAAAAACGCCTCCTGCCACCGCGGCGGCTGGATCAAGAGCGCAGCCAACTCCTTCGAGATCCGTGGCAAGAAGCTGGGCATCGTCGGCTACGGCTCGATCGGTACCCAACTGTCGGTCCTGGCCGAAGGCCTGGGCATGCAGGTGTACTTCTACGACACCATCACCAAGCTGCCGCTGGGCAATGCCACTCAGGTAGGCAACCTGCACGAGCTGCTGGCGATGTCCGACATCGTTTCGCTGCACGTACCGGAAACCGCCGCCACCCAGTGGATGATGGGCGAGAAGGAAATCCGTGCCATCAAGAAAGGCGGCATCCTGATCAACGCTGCTCGTGGCACCGTGGTCGAGCTCGATCACCTGGCCGCCGCGATCAAGGACAAGCACCTGATCGGCGCTGCCATTGACGTATTCCCGGTGGAGCCACGCTCCAACGACGAAGAGTTCGAAAGCCCGCTGCGTGGCCTGGACAACGTGATCCTGACTCCGCACATCGGTGGTTCCACCGCCGAGGCCCAGGCCAATATCGGCCTGGAAGTGGCCGAGAAGCTGGTCAAGTACAGCGACAACGGTACATCGGTTTCGTCGGTCAACTTCCCTGAAGTGGCCCTGCCGGCGCACCCAGGCAAGCACCGCCTGCTGCACATTCACGAAAACATTCCGGGTGTACTCAGCGAGATCAACAAAGTCTTCGCCGAAAACGGTATCAACATCTCCGGTCAGTTCCTGCAGACCAACGAGAAAGTCGGTTACGTGGTCATCGACGTTGACGCCGAGTACTCGGATCTGGCGCAAGAAAAACTGCAACAGGTCAAGGGCACCATTCGTTCCCGCGTACTGTTCTAAGTTATTCAGGCGACAAAAATCGCGGGGCAATCCCGCTCCTACGTAGTGTAGGAGCGGGATTGCCCCGCGATCGTTTCAGCCGCTTACTTCACAGTGACGGTAATCTTCTTCGATTCGACACTTGGCTTGAAGGGCACGTGGAACTTGTCGCCCAGTACCAGTTGCAGGGTGTGCTTGCCTGGGGTCAGGGTCAGCTCCACTTCAGTCTGTGCCTTGCCAAAGTGCAGCACTTGCGGGCCAGCTGGCAGAGGTGCCTTGTTCTCCGGCAGCAGGCTGGTCGGCAGTACCTGGTCGCTAGCCGGTTCCTTGTCGACGTCTACCAGCAGGTGGTGGTGGCCGGTATGCGGTGTCTGGTCACCCGCTGGCTTGAGCGCCATGCCCTCGATGCCGAACTTGACGGTGAAGGTCTTGTCGACCGTCGCGCCATCGGCTGGGGAGACGATGAAGACCTTGGCGTCTTTCGGCGGCTCCTGGCTCTTCAGGCCTTCGGCGGCGGCAAATACCGAGACTCCCATCAGCAGGCCGGCAACGGCAGCACGCGAAACTAGGCTTTTCATTCACTTCTCCTGTGATTTACTTCAATACCGTTGCCACTGAATCGAATGGCAACGACCTGTAACCATAGAACAAATGAATCAAAATATGTTCGGGAACACCGCAGGAAAATATTTCTCCTGGTATCTAACATCCAGGACAGGATGCGGTCCTAAGTTGCGCGCGACCGTGGCATCATCACAAAGCTGCGGCGACTGTCATTTTTACTGCCAAAAGGATTAAGGGGCTTATGCGTTTGACCATCGGGGTACTACTTGCCACCCTGCTCAGCCCATGGGCACATGCAGAACTGATCGACGACATCAATGACCGCGGCGAACTTCGCATTGCCGTCGAAGCCAACATGGCGCCGTTCAACTTCAAGAAAGACGAGAAACTGGCCGGTTTCGAGATCGAACTGGGTCAACTGCTGGCGAATGAACTCGATGTTCGCGCCGAGTTCGTCGTCACCGATCGGGACGACTTGCTGCCAGGCGTCGAAAGCGGCAAGTACGACATCGCCCTGAACCATGTCGCCATTACCCCGGAACTCAAGGAGCGCCTGGACTTCAGTGAGCCCTACGGTTATTCCAGTGCCCAGTTGATCGTGCGCAAGGAAGAAAAGCGCCCCCCGAGCACCCTCGATGCTCTCAAGGGACATAGCCTGGGCGTGGTCCAGGGCAGCCAGTTCGCCGAACAGGCGCGCGGCGTCGAAGGCGTTGACCTGCGCAGCTACCCGGATGCGACCCAACCGATCAAGGACGTGGCCAACGAGCAGATCGACGCGGCCATCAGCGACCGACTGCTGGTGCCCTTCGCCATTCGTGACAGCGAGCAGCACGTGACCAAAGGCGCCACTGTGGGGCCTATCCTGAGCCTGGCAATTCCGTTCCAGAAAGGTAACCCGGCCTTCCAGAGCGCCGTGGACAACGCCCTGCAACGGATAAAGGCCGATGGCCGACTGAGCGAACTGTCGCAGAAATGGTTCGGGATGGATGCCAGCAAGCCGCCGAAGTGAATTCAAGAACATCGCGGGGCAAGCCCGCTCCTGCCATCGTAGGAGCAGGCTTGCCCCACGAAAGCATTACAGCCGCCCCAACGCCAACGCGGCCGCCTCAAGCTCCAACTCACTGAACACCAGCACCCCTTCGCGGCGCAGCAATGCGGTCGTGACGCCTTCCCCCGCCACCTTGGTGCCGCTGAACGTACCGTCGTAGGTCAATTGGTTGCCACACGACGGGCTGCCCGCCTTGAGCACCGCAATCCGAATGCCGTGCTTGCGCACCAGCGCCAGCGCCATCTGCGCGCCGGCCACAAACTGCGCCGTGACATCCTCGCCCCCTACCGTGATGACCTGCGCATCACCCTCCAGCACAGCCGCCCCCTGGCCACCGGGAATTTCTGCAGGTGGGCGGGGCGTCGGCAAGCCGCCCGCCACTTCCGGGCACAACGGCACGATCCGGCCTTCGCCCTGCCATTGCTGCAACAGATCGGGATGACCACTGGAGCGCCCGTCATAGCGCACGGGCTGGCCGAGCAGGCAGGCGCTGACCAGCACCTTGTGCTGCGGCCTAGAAGGGTTCGTTGCCACGACGACGGAACCAGCCGGTCAGCGACAGGCGCTCGCGCTGTGCCGGCAGCACTTCATGGGGGATATCGCCCGACAGAAACACCACCAGGCAGCCGCCAATGGGCTGTACGTCATGCTCCACGTCGCCCTTGAGGGTCATGCGCAGTTGCCCGCCGTCCTCCGGCAGCCACTCGGGGTTGAGGTAAATCACCGCCGAGACCATGCGCCGGTCGTCGTCGCGAAAACGATCGAGGTGCTTGCGGTAGAACGCCCCTGGTGGGTACAGGGCGAAGTGGCACTCGAAGTCTTCCAACCCCAGGAACAGGCCGCGGTTGAGTGCTTCGCGCAGGCTGTCCATCAGGTTCAGGTACTGGTCGCAGGACTCGGCCTGGCCGGGTTCGAGCCACTGGATGTGGTCACCGCGAATACCCTCGCGCACCTCCTGGGAGGGCCCGCGGCCTACCGCCGCCGGCGCCAGCTCACCTTCGGCCGCACGTTTGCGGCATTCAGCCGCCAGCGCCAGGGTGAAGGGCCCTGGCAGGAAGAAGTTCTGCTGCGACCAGCCACAGGTGGCCAGGTCGTCGACAATACGCAACAGCAGCGGGTGATCAGAAGGTAAGTGCATGGCGCGCATAGTATCGATGTGCTGCGCAATCCGACAGCGCCACTTGGCTGAGAGTGTGCAATGGCGTCTCGACAAAGCCCGGCAAGGCCAAGACAATAGCGCCCTGCCGACAGGAGTCCTGAATGCGCCGTTTGTTTTTTCTGCTGATCATGATCTGCACCACGCCTGTCTGGGCAGACAGCCTCGACCAACTCTACAAGGTCGCCGGCTGGCCTGAGCAGCGCGCCCACTTTACCGATGCCCTCGATGCCGCCCAGCAGCGCTATCGCAATAGCTTGCCGCCTGCCGTTTACCAGGCGCTGGTCAATAACAGCAACCAGCGTTTCCAGGCCCAGGCCGTGGACCGGCGTGCGCAGGCACAATTGCGCGCCAACCTGAGCAACCCGGCACCCGCGCTGACCTTTTTCCAGTCGCCCCTGGGTCGCAAGATCGTCGCGGCCGAACTGCTGGCGACCCGTCGCGACCAACTGGCCAAGAACGCCAAGGGCTTGCCCAAGGTCGAGGCCAGCGACGACCGTCTGCTGATCATCGGCCACCTGGCCCAGGCCCTGCCCGCTCGCGAGGCCGGTGCCGAAGTCAGCCTGGCGATTGCCGGCGTTGCCGCCGACAGCTTGAGCCAGATGATCCCCGGCCTGCTCGGGGGTGGCCAGGCCCAGAGCCTGCTCGATGGCCAGCGCCAGCGACTGATGAGCCAGATCGGCAGCGAGTTGAACAACACCCTGCTGTACGTCTACCGCGACCTGACCGACGCCGAGCTTGAAGCCTTCGCCACCTTTGCCGAATCCAACGAAGGCCAGGCCTACTACAAGGCCGCCCTGGCGGCCATTCGCGCGGGCCTGGCGGTCGGGCAGAACACCTCTGACCTGAAGTGATCAGCCCAGGCGCTGGTCGATAAAGTCGAAGTAACGCTGTCGAATCGCCGGCAGCTCATTGGCCAGGTGGTGACGCGCCTCGGGGATCAGCAGTATCTCAGGCTCGGCAAATTTCTCCCGCAACACCTTGAGGTTGTGTGGCCAGTCGACGGTCATGTCGGACTCACCCTGGATAATCAACGGCCGCCGCGTGCTGGCAGGCGCCGCCTCGATGCGCTTGACCCATGCCACCAGCGCCCCCACCCAGGCGGTCGGCAAGCGCCGTGGCTGCAGCGGGTCAGCCTGCAGGAACGGCAGGAAGGTCGGGTCGTTGGAATTCTCGCTGAAGCGTCGCTCGATACCTTTGACGAACGGACGCAGCAAGCGATAGCTGAATTTCGACCAGCGCCACGAGCGTGGTCGCACCAGTGGCGCCAACAGGATTACCTCGCCCTGGGCCGGGCTTTGCGCGCCACTGTGCAGCAAATGATCGATGACAATCGCCCCGCCTGTGCTCTGTCCACACAAATGCCAGGGGTGCGGCAGCGCCAGCGCGTGGCCTTGTTCGAACAGCGCCTGCAGTACCTGCTGGTAGGTCGCGAAGTTGTCGATACTGGCCCGCTCGCCGCTGGACAGGCCGTGCCCCGGCAAGTCGCAGGCAATGACCGCGTAGTCCTGATCCAGCGCCCAATCGATGACATGGCGGTACAAACCCATGTGGTCATAGAAGCCATGCAACATCACCAGGGTCGCCACGGGTGCTGCAGGTATCCAGACCTGCCCGACCAGCTCGAAACCCGCGGCCTCGAAGCGCCCCAACCAGCGCTGCGGCTCTACCTTGCGCGCCGACAGATCGAGCCCGTAGTAGCGCTGATAGGCCTGGGCCTGCGCCGACAGTGGCTGACGCGCAACCAGAGGCGAGAGGCTGGCGCGTAACGAGTCGGGTTGAAATGACGCAGGCATAAGGATTTCCGAACACAAGAAGCGGGATATTGACCTGTGATATTCAGCTGTCGCCGGCAGCATGGCAAGCTAGGCGACATTTTCCGGAAAACCATCCCCATGCTCGCGCCTACCACCCGCACCTTGCTCGGCCTGCTTATCACCGCACTGTGCGCCGCGGGCCTGTGGTGGGCGTACGACAGCTTCCAGAATCGCTACCTGCGTACCTTCGACAACCAGACGGCGTTGTTTTCCGGCGATCGCCTGCAACTGCCGGACGCCATCGCCGGCCCCGGGCCGATCCGCCTGGTGCATTTCTGGGACCCGGCCTGCCCGTGCAACGTCGGCAACCAGCAGCACCTGGCCGAACTGATCGAACACTTCGGTGCCCAGGGCGTGGAGTTCTACGTCGTACAAAAGCCCGGCAGCCGTGGCCAGTTGCCGGCCACCTTGAGCGCCCTCAAGCCACTGGCCGATCTGCCAGGGACCGAACACCTGCCCGCCAGCCCCGCCGTGGCGATCTGGGACCGCCAGGGCAAGCTGGCTTACTTCGGCCCCTACAGCGAGGGGGCAACCTGCAATTCAAGCAACAGCTTTATCGAACCCATTCTTCTGGCGCTGAGCCAGGGGCGGTCAGTCAGTGCCACTCACACGATGGCGGTGGGGTGTTACTGCCCCTGGGCTGGCTGACGCATCCGCGCAGGATTCCCCACCACCGTCGAGCCCGCTGGCACATCACGAGTGACCACACTGCCGGCACCAATCACAGCGTTATCGCCAACCGTCACGCCGGGCAGGATGATTGCCCCACCGCCAATCCACACGTTGTTGCCGATCTTCACCGGCCGCCCGCTTTCCAGGCCGCTGCGGCGCAGCTCCGGGTCCATCGGGTGGTCGGCAGTGTAGAGCTGCACCGCCGGGCCGATCTGGCAGTCGTCGCCGATGCTCACCGGGCAGACATCGAGGATTACGCAGTTGAAGTTCATGAATACATTGCGACCCACGCTGATGTTGTACCCGTAGTCGCAATAGAACGGCGGGCGAATCACTGCGCCTTCACCCACTGCATGAAAGTGCTCCAGCAACAGGCCATGACGATGGTCATTGAGCAGCTCGACGCTGCCGTTGTAGCGCTGCATCCACAACTTGTTGGCGATCTGTTCGGCCTGCAGTTCCGGGCAGGTGGCGCGGTAGAGCTGGCCGGTGAGCATTTTCTGCTTTTCGCTGAGGTCCATGGTGCCTCCTTAGGGACTATCCTCTGTGCGCAAATACCTCGATGATCGGACCACATTGTCCGCCAAAAAGTACAAGGAGTTCTGATGAAGCGCAGCCTGACCTTCCTCGCCGTGGTCATTGCCGCGGCAGCCGGCGGCGGTTACTGGTATGTGCAGGGCAAGCTGCCGCAGCGTGAAGGCGAGGTGACCCTGGCCAGCCTGCAGGCCCCGGTCAGCGTGCGCTACGACGAGCGCGGCGTGCCGCATATCCAGGCCCTGAACGAGACCGACCTGTACCACGCCCTGGGCTACGTGCATGCCCAGGACCGCTTGTTCCAGATGGAGATCATCCGTCGCCTGGCCCGTGGCGAGCTGGCCGAAATCCTCGGCAGCAAGCTGGTGCCGACCGACACCTTGTTCCGTTCCCTGCGTATTCGCGAGCAAGCCGAACGCTATGTCGAACGCCAGGACAAGCAGTCGCCCGCCTGGCTCGCCCTGCAGGCTTACCTCGATGGCGTCAACGCCTGGCAGGCAAGCCATCCCAAACCCATGGAATTCGATGTGCTGGGCATCACGCCCCGGCCCTTCACCGCGCAAGACACCTTGAGCATCGCCGGCTACATGGCCTACAGCTTCGCCGCAGCGTTTCGTACCGAACCGGCAATGACCTACGTGCGCGATCAACTCGGTGCCGAGTACCTGAACATCTTTGACCTCGGCTGGAATCCCCAGGGCGCACTGCACAGCAGCCCGCCGCTGGCTGCCGCCGACTGGAAAAGTCTCGAGCACCTGGCCCGGGTCAGTCAGCAAGCCCTGAGCGAGGCCGGCATTCCCCACTACGAAGGCAGCAACGCCTGGGCCGTCTCCGGCAACCACACCCGAAGTGGCAAGCCGTTGCTGGCAGGCGACCCGCACATCAGCTTTGCCGTGCCGGCGGTGTGGTACGAGGCCGAACTGTCGGCGCCCGGCTTCAACCTGTATGGCTATCACCAGGCGCTCAACCCGTTTGCATCGCTTGGGCATAACCGTCAGTTCGGCTGGAGCCTGACCATGTTCCAGAACGACGATGTCGACCTGATCGCCGAGCAGGTCAACCCCGACAATCCCGATCAGGTGCGTATCAACGGCCAGTGGCAGCCGCTGGCCATTACCCAGGACAGCATCGCGGTGAAGGGGGAAGCACCGATCAGTATCACCCTGCGCCGCTCGCCCCACGGCCCCATCGTCAACGACGTGATCGGCAGCCACGCAGGCCCCACGCCGATTGCCATGTGGTGGGCCTTTCTGGAAACCGACAACCCGATTCTCGACGGCTTCTATCAGGTCAACCGCGCCGACACCCTGGACAAAATGCGCGCGGCAGCGGCGAAGATCCAGGCCCCCGGGCTCAACCTGGTGTGGGCCAACGCCAGCGGTGATATCGGCTGGTGGGCGGCGGCGCAGCTGCCGATTCGCCCGGCGGGGGTCGACTCGACCTTTATCCTCGACGGCAGCACACCCCAGGCCGACAAGCTCGGCTTCTATCCCTTCAGCGCCAACCCGCATCAGGAGAACCCAGCCAGCGGCTATATCGTCTCGGCCAACTACCAGCCACCCGCTGCCATGCCGATCCCGGGTTACTACAACCTTGCCGACCGTGGCCAGCAACTGGACCGCCACCTGGCCGACCCACAAGTCAAATGGGACACCCAGAACAGCCGGGCGCTGCAGCTCGACACCACCACCGGCTATGGCCAACGCACCCTGGCACCGTTGCTCGGCGTGCTGCGCGAAGTGGCCCAGGGCGATCAGGAGAAAGAGCTGGTCGAGCAACTGGCCAGCTGGAACGGCGACTACCCGCTGGACTCGGTCAACGCCACGCTGTTCAACCAATTCCTCTACGACCTGGCTTACGCGGCAATGCATGACGAACTGGGCGATGCCTGGTTCCAGACACTGCTCAGCGCCCGCGCCATCGACGCCGCCCTGCCACGCCTGGCCGCCGACGCCGAATCACCCTGGTGGGGGCTGCACGGCAGCAGCGAGCACGGCAGTCGCAGCGAAGCGGTGAAACGCGCCTGGCAGGCCAGCCTGGTCCACCTGCGCGAAACCCTGGGCAAAGACCCGGCCGACTGGCAATGGGGCAAGGCGCACACCCTGACCCATAACCATCCACTGGGGCTGCAGAAGCCGTTGAACCTGCTGTTCAATGTCGGTGCCTTTGCCGCACCGGGCAGCCATGAAGTGCCCAATAACCTCTCGGCGAAAATCGGCCCGGCACCCTGGCCGGTCACCTATGGGCCATCGACCCGACGCCTGATCGACTTCGCCGATGCCGGGCAGGCCCTGACCATCAACCCGGTCGGGCAAAGCGGTGTGCTGTTCGACAAGCACTATGCCGACCAGGCCAAGGACTATATCGAGGGGCAGTATCACCAGGCGCAATTGGGGGAGGTTGCGGCACAGAGCACCTTGAGGCTGGTGCCAGGGCGTTAGGCTGGTTGCGACCCCTAGCCGCTGCCGCCAGGCTGTGATCGGCCGTGAAGCGGACGTCGAAGTTTCATGGCGGCAGCGGCTACGGGAAGCCTGTGACAAGCCGCCATTGCAAATTGATTGGTGGCACCGGGATCTTTCGGCCATGCGCGCACTCCAAGCGCTATCGCTTGTCCCTCAAGGCAGAACACAACAATGAACAACACTGCGCAGCACGATCCCCAGGACCTGTTGAAACTCTTGGCTGCGCTGATGCGCGCCGTACGCAAAAACGCCGACGCGGCTTAGCCTGCGTCGGCGTTTTTTGTGCAGCCCGGACTGCGGCGAATCAGAACGCCGGCAGTACCGCACCGCTGTATTTCTTCTCGATGAAGCTCTTCACTTCAGGGCTGGTCAAGGCCTTGGCCAGCTTCTGGATCGCCTCGCTGTCCTTGTTGTCCGGACGGGCCACCAGGAAGTTCACGTACGGCGAATCGGCGCCTTCGATCACCAGCGCGTCCTTGGCCGGGTTCAAGCCAGCTTCCAGGGCGTAGTTGGTGTTGATCATGTCCAGGTCCACCTGATCCAGTACGCGCGGCAGCATGGCCGACTCAAGCTCGCGGAACTTCAGTTTCTTCGGGTTCTCGGCGATGTCTTTCGGGGTCGCCAGGGCATTCTTCGGGTCTTTCAGGGTGATCAGGCCCGCCTTCTGCAACAGCAACAGGGCACGACCGCTGTTGCTGCCTTCGTTAGGAATGGCGACGGTGGCGCCTTCCTTCAGTTCGCTCAGGCTCTTGATCTTCTTGGAGTAGCCACCGAAAGGCTCGACGTGGACGCCGATCACGGTTTCCAGGTGGGTGCCCTTACCTTCGTTGAAGTTCTTCAGGTATGGCAGGGTCTGGAAGTAGTTGGCGTCCAGACGCTTCTGGTCGACCTGCACGTTAGGCTGCACATAGTCGGTGAACACCTTGATCTCCAGGTCCACACCTTCTTTGGCCAGGGTCGGTTTGATCAGCTCGAGAATCTCGGCGTGCGGCACAGGGGTGGCAGCAACCACCAGTTTCTCGCCCGCCTGGGCGAAACCTGCAACCGACAGTGCGGTCGCCAGAGCAGTGAACAACAGAGCCTTTTTCATGCGCAGTCCTTATTCGAATACGTGGCCATCAGTCGACGGCAAATTGGGTTGCCAGCACTTTGCTAGCTGGCTTGAAGCGGACAATACCGAGATTCTTTATGCCGCAACAATATCTTTTACTTAGCTTCTTATTCCTTTTTTGACGCAAGCTGCACTAGCACGTGCTCCAGCAAGCCCTGCACCGCACTCAGCTCATGTGGCTCGCCCCAGGCGCAGAGGTGATCCAGCTGCCTGGCCAGCACTTGCAGCGGTGTGGGCAGGTTCAGGTGCTGGGGCAGAATCTCTTCGCCACTGCTGACCAGCAAGGCGAAATGAATGACGTTTTCCAACTCCCGGGTATTGCCCGGCCAGCTGTGCAATTCCAGCACCCGCTGCGCCGCTTCGCTGATCAGCGGTACCGGCAGGTTCAGCCGCGGGCTGTAGATACCGACGAAATACTCGGCCAACGGCAGGATGTCACCCACCCGCTCACGCAACGCTGGCAGCTCCAGGCGGCCCTCGCGCAAATAGTGATAGAGCCGCTCGTGGAACTTGCCGGCATTGACCGCTTCCGCCAGATCGATACTCGATGCCGCCACCAGCCGCACATCCACCGGGTGAGGTTGCTGGGCACCAACGCGGGTGACTTCATGGTTTTCCAGGGCGGCGAGCAGCTTGACCTGGATCGCCAGCGGCAAATCGGCGATCTCGTCCAGATAAAGCGTGCCGCCGTTGGCCGAGCCGAACCAGCCGGCGCGGCTGCTGGCCGCCCCACTATGGGCCCCGGCGCTATAGCCGAACAACTCGGCGTCGGCGTAGGTAGGACTGATGGCGGCGCAGTTGACCGAAACGAACAGGCCGCCACGATCGCTGGCCCGGTGGATCTGACGGGCCAGCAACTCCTTGCCGGTGCCGGTCTCGCCGCGAATCAGCACCGGCAACGCCAGCGGCGCCAGCAGCTCCAGCTCTTCGCGCAGTTGCCGCGAACGCGGGTCGACGAACACCAGCGCCTTGGCGCGGATGCTCAGCGGGCTTTTGTCCTGCTCGGGGAAGGTCAGCAATGGCTGCCCCAGGGTGTCGTGAGTACTCATGGCAAACTCCCGCCCTCGGCACCTGAGGCCGGGCGTCGGATCTGGCGAAGGTCAGCGCCCGGAATCAGGCGCGGCGAAGGGCGTGCTGTTCGAGGCGGCTCTGCAGGCGGTACAGGTAGGCGAAACCTTGTTCCCAGCGACGGTGCCCGGATTTGACGTTGATATGCCCGGCACCGGCCAGAAAGCCCGCCTCGGCGCCCCACGCCCGGGCCAGTTGCATGGCACGCGGGGCACTGACGGCCGGGTCGTTGTCGGAGCTGACCACCTGGCTTGGAAACGGCAACAACTGCTGTGGAATCGGGGCGAAGTTGCGCAGGACGTCGGCGCAGGTGGGGCGCTCGACATCGGCCGGCGCCACCAGCAAGGCGCCACGAACGCGACGCAGCAGGTTCACACTGGCGTGTGCAGCCCAATGGGCGACGGTAATGCAGCCCAGGCTGTGGGCAATCAGGATCACCGGCGAATCGTCAGCGGCGACCGCCTGTTCCAGTGCCGCAACCCAGTCCTCACGCGTTGGCGTCAGCCAGTCGGCCTGCTCGACCCGAGCGCTGTTGGGCAGCACCTGCTGCCAGTGACTCTGCCAATGATCCTCTGGCGAACCTTGCCAGCCCGGCACAATCAGGTAACGGATCGACTCATTGCGCATGGGAACGCCTCCTGCTGGTTTGCGTACATGAGGTCAAGTATAGGGAGGTGGTTATATTCGTAAAGGAATAAGAAGCTATTTATTAATAACCAAAACCATAGTGCTTGTCGCCGCTGCCGCCAGGCTGCGATCGACTGCGCAGCAGTCGCCCAGGAACCTCCACGACCGCTTCGCGGCCGATCGCAGCCTGTCGGCCGCGGCTACGAGGGCAGTGCTACAGGCACAAAAAAGGGACCATCCCCTGCCACAGAAATGGTCCCTGAAGTCTTGCTCGTTCAGCGGGCGGTGATCACCGCCAGTTTGGTAATGCCCGCACGCTCGATGGCCGCCATGGCCCGCGCCACTTCGCCGTAGTTCACACCATCATCAGCCTGCAGCTGCACGCGCAGCTCCGGGTCCTTGGCCTTGGCGCTCTGCAGGCTGGTCTCCAGCAGGTCGGGCTGGATCTCGTCCTTGTTGATGAACAACTTGCCGCCGCCGTCGATGCTCACCACTAACGGGTCCTTCTGCTCCACCGGCGCCACGGCCTCGGTCTTGGGCAGGTTAATGGGGATGGCGTTGGTCAGCAGGGGCGCGGTGACGATGAACACCACCAGCAGCACCAGCATCACATCCACCAGCGGGGTTACGTTGATCTCGCTGAGTACTTCGTCGCTGTCCTGGGTCGAGAACGCCATGTCAGGAGGCCTCCTTCACTTTTTGCGCACGGGTACCGGCTGCCTTGTAGGCCGCAGGGTGGACCAGCACGCGGAAGGCACTCTTCTGCGCCAGGCTGTAGAAATCGTGGGCGAAGTCATCGAGGTCGGCGGCGGTGAGTTTCAGGCGACGCAGGAAGTAGTTGTAAACCAGCACCGCCGGCACCGCGACGGCAATCCCCACGCCCGTGGCCACCAGCGCCGCACCAATGGGCCCGGCCACAGTTTCAAGGCTGGCAGAGCCCGCTGCACTGATGCCCTTGAGGGCTTCCATGATGCCCCAGACCGTACCGAACAGGCCGATGAAGGGCGAGGTGCTGCCGATACTGGCGACTACCGCAAGGCCCGTTTCCAGCGAGCGTCGTTCACGCACGATCTGCTGACGCAGGGCGCGTTCCAGGCGGTCCTGATGATTGATGGCCTGGCTCAGGTCGCTGGCCTGGCCAGGCTCGCCCACAGCAATGGCGGCGTAGCCGGCCTGGGCCACGCGGGCAGCCGCCCCGGGTTGGCTGTCACTCAGTTCTGCGGCGGCATCCAGGCTGGACGCCGCCCAGAATTGCTTGTGAAAACGCTTGTCCTGATTCTTCAGGCGTACGAACTGCACACCCTTGACCAGGGCCAGGCCCCAGGTGATGACAGAGAAGCCCACCAGCAGCCAGATCACCGCGCTTTCGATGGATTCGAGGGGGGATGCCAATAACGTCATGTCAGTACTCTCTCTGTTAGCGCGAATTAGTGAATCTTGAATTCGATCGGGACGCTGACCCAGCCGTCCTGGGCCACCTCGCCCTGCTTGGCCGGAACAAAGCTCCAGCGCTTGACCGCCGCCAGTGCGGCATCGTCGAGCGCCTGGCGACCGCTGCTTTTCTGCAACTGGATCTCACCCGGCTTGCCACTGGCCAGCACCTGCACCCGCAGCAGCACCGTGCCTTCCCAGCCGCGGCGGTGAGCCAGGGCCGGGTATTCCGGTGCCGGGTTCTTCAGGTACCCGGCGTCGGCCGAGGCCGGCGTCACTGGTGCCGGTGCAGGCGGCGCCGGTGGGGCGGCCGGTTGCGCTGGCGCCGGGGGTTGCTCGACGGCCTTTGGTGCAGGTTTTGGAGCCGGCTTGGGCACGGGCTTGGGTTTAGGTTTGGACACAGGTTTGGGTGCAGGCTTGGCGGCCAACTCATCGATCACCGGTGGTGGCGGCTCCACCACTGCTGGCGGTGGCGCGGGTGGAGGGGGTTGCACCACCGGCGGTGCCGGCTGCGAGAACTCAATAGTCATCGGTGGAATTTCCGGCGGCACCACCGGCAACACCGGCGTCGGCGCCTGGCTCACCCAGTAAGCCACCGCGCCATGCAAGGCCAGGGCGAAAATCCCCAAGAGGACTTTTTCCCGGCGCCCCAGGGTGCTTTTCGGGGTGCGCTGCAGGCGCTGGTACGCCAGCGGCAGGCGGTGTGGTCGGCCGAGGTCGACCAGCTCACCGCTCGGCGTCTGGCGCCAGAGCACATCGAGCGCGGTGGCAGCGGTCTGGACATTACCCATTGATCAACTCCCGGGATCTCGTTCGTTTCATCGAAGGCAGCTCATTTGCCTTCGCTGGACAGAATCATCGCTGCGCACTGCTTATTTCTTAAAGTAATCTTTGAAGTTATCAATAGAAGTTTAAGGAATATAAAAATCGACCTTGCCGCTCAACGCCACGCCGTTCAAGGCCTGGCGTCAAGCACCAGATCTGCCATGCCTGCAGCGCATGAAAAGTATTCGGTGCAGGCATGGAAAACCGTCTTCAAAAGTCGTAGCGACCGGTCAAGCCCAGGGTTCTTGGCGTGCCCGGCAGCCCTTCATAGCCACCGTTGGCGGCGCTCCAGAGGGTGGTGTAGTAGGTCTTGTCGAAGGCGTTCTTCAGCCACAGCGAGACGTCCCACTGGTCCTGCCCCAAGTCGCCGCGCAGGCCGGTCGAGAGATTGACCACCGCATAGCTGGGGATCTGCGCATAGTCGGAGTCCTCCACCGTGCCTACCGCCTTGGAGCGGAACGCATAGCTGGCGGTGACGTAGGGCTGCAGGCCATTGTCCAGGTCCCACTGGTACTGGCCGTTGGCGTTGCCGATCCACTTCGAGGCGCCGACCACCTGATGCCCGGTGAGGTCGCAGGCCGCCGGGGCACCCGGCTGCAAGGCGACTTCCGGCGCGCACGGGGCATCCTTGTAAGAGAGGTAGCGAACGTCGTTGTAAGAGCCGTTGAGGTTCAAGGTCAGGCCACGCAACGGCACCAGGGTGCTTTCCACCTCCACCCCTCGAGAGCGCACGGAACCGGCGTTGGTCAGGTATTGCACGCGGTTGGCTTCGTCGTAGGCGTTAGTCTGGTAGCCGTGGACTTCGGTCCAGAACAGGTTGGCGTTGAGTTGCAGGCGACGGTCCCAGAGCGTGCTCTTGAAACCCAGTTCAGCGTTGTTGGCGCGTTCGGTGCCTACCAGCAGCGAGTCGGCCCCGGCGACTGGCGCGGTGGCCACCGCCAGGTTCACCCCACCCGACTTCTCGCCATGGGACAGGGTGGCGTAGCCGAGCAGGTCGTCGGTAAAGCGATAGCTCAGGTTCAGTAGGCCCGAAGGGCTGAAGCTGTACTGGTTCAGGTCGCCCGAGTCATAAGCACCCACACGCCCCTGGCGAGCAGCCGCGGCGGCACCGCTGACGGCAGCACCACCCACCGGTGCCGCACGGTCGACCCAGGCGCTTTTTTCTTCATAGGTGCCACGGATGCCCGCCGTGAAGTCCAGGCGCTCGGTGAGGTGCCAGGTGCCCTGGGCAAACAGCGCGAAACTGTCGGTGTCGATATGCCCTTTGCCCAGAGTGGTGACATTGGCCAAGGCGCCCGCCGGGGTGCCGTTCCAGATATCCGCCTGGGGTCCGTAGTAGACGAAGGATTTGTTATCCAGGTCGGAGCCGAAGTAGTAGGCGCCCAGCACATAGTCGAAGAACCCGCCGGTCGGCGAGGCCAGGCGAAACTCCTGGGAGTACTGCTTGTCGCGCACCGAAACACCGGAGTTGTAAGCGGCTGGTACGTTCAGGCCATCGTCGTTGCGGGGGGTGAAGTCCCACCAGCGGTAGGCGCTGACCGAGGTCAGGGTGAAGTCGTTGTCCAGGGTCCAGTTGGCCTCCAGCGAAGTGCCGCCCTGGAACACGGTGACCTGTTGATCGGTATCGAGATTCACCTTGCGTTTGCTGCCATCAATCAGCGTGGCCCCCGCCGCCTGGGCACGGGCCTCGTAGCGATTGACACCGTTGATGGTCGGGCCGGTGCTGTACAGCAGGCGGGTGCCGGCGCTGGAGTCCTCTTCGTTGTAGTCGCCGATCCAGCGCAGGTTGAACTGCTCGCTGGGCTTGTACAGCAACTGCCCACGAAAGCCCTGGCGGGCACCGCCATTGAGGGTGTGGCCGTCGTATTCGTTCTTGATGTCGCCGTCGTTGCGGGTGCGGTAGGCCGAAATACGTCCGGCCAGGGTTTCGCTCAAGGGACCGGACAACGTGCCCTTGGTCTGGAAGTAGCCATCCTCGCCCACTGAAGTCTCGATGCTGCGCTCCGGCGTGAAGCTCGGCGCCCGGGTGCTGATGTTGATGACGCCCGCCGTGGTGTTCTTGCCGAAGAGGGTGCCCTGCGGACCGCGCAGCACTTCCAACTGCTCGATGTCCATCAGGTCGAACACCGCCATCCCCGGCCGCCCCAGGTAGACGTTGTCCAGGTACAGGCCGACGCTGCCCTCCAGGCCATCGCTGGCCGGGTTGTTGCCCAGGCCACGGATCGACACGCTGGACTGGCGCGCATGCATGTAGGCCACGTTGACGCTGGGCACCAGCTGCTGCAGGTCCTGGATGCGGTACACCCGCTGGCTTTCCAGGGCCTGGCCGTCGAGTACGCTGATGGGGGTCGGTACGCTCTGGGCGCTCTCTTCGCGGCGCCGGGCGGTCACCGTGACCGTCTTGAGCTGGCTGTCGCTGGCCTTGACCTCGGCCTTTTCCGGCGTTGCCGCCTGAGCCGGTAGCCAGTGCGCGCTGCCGGCCAGCAGCAAGGCCAGGGGCAGGCGTTGGAGTCGCCTTGAAGAAAGGGGTGCGGCGCGAAAGGACGGGCTCATGGGCGGCTCCTGATCAGGAAGGCATATTCCTGTTGGTTATTTATTTATTAATTGAAATATTTAAACTGAATAAGAGATTGCCTTTATAAGGAGTCCACCCACGGCAGGGCAAATGCCTTTGGCCGATACTTTTTATGAGGAAAATGCATGAGAAAGTTTGCCGGCGGGCACGGTTGGGCCTGCCGGAAGGCGAGGTGTTCAGCGGGGGCGGGGGAATGATCGCGGGGCTAGCCTGCTCCTACAGGTAGGAGCAGGCTAGCCCCGCGACAGGTCAGATGTTGGCGACTTTTTGCCAGACCTTGGGCTTGAAGAACAACGTCTCGCCACGGGCCAGGCCCGTCAGGCTGTCGTGGTCCTTGACCACTTCGGCTTCGATCAGGTCACTCTGCCCTTCAACCTTCAAGGTCACCCGGGTGGTCGCGCCCAGCGGACGGATATCACGCACTTCAGCCGCATGGTGTCCTTCGATTTCATGCCGCGACAATGACACTTCATGCGGGCGGAACAGTACGTGATGGCCTTCGCTCAGGTGCAGGCGGTTGGAATCGCCCAGGAAGTGATAAACGAAATCACTGGCCGGGTTCTCGTATACCTCGCCCGGCGAGCCGATCTGTTCGATCACGCCCTTGTTCATCACCACGATGCGGTCGGCGACTTCCATGGCCTCTTCCTGGTCGTGGGTGACGAACACCGAAGTCAGGTTGATGTCTTCGTGCAGGCGCGCCAGCCAGCGGCGCAGCTCTTTACGCACCTTGGCATCCAGGGCACCGAAAGGCTCGTCGAGCAGCAGTACCTTGGGCTCCACCGCCAGGGCTCGGGCCAGAGCGATACGCTGGCGCTGGCCGCCGGAGAGCTGCTCGGGATAGCGGTCGCTGAGCCAGTCGAGCTGAACCATGTTCAGCAGCTCATGGACCTTCTCGGCAATCCTGCTTTCGGTGGGTCGCTCGCCCTTGGGCTTCATGCGCAGGCCGAAGGCGACGTTGTCGAACACACTCATGTGGCGGAACAGGGCGTAGTGCTGGAATACGAAACCGACGTTGCGGTCCCGCACGTCGTGACCAGAGACATCTTCGCCGTGGAACACGATGTTGCCCTGGTCGGGGGTTTCCAACCCGGCGATGATCCGCAGCAACGTGGTTTTGCCGCAGCCGGACGGGCCGAGCAATGCCACCAGCTCGCCGCTGTGGATATCCAGGTTGATGCTGTCCAGGGCCTGGAAAGCGTTGAAGCGCTTGCTGACGTTACGAACTTCGATCGACATGAATTATTCCTCCGCTGCGCTGTGGCGCAGACGGTTAATGCGGGACTCGCTCCACTGCTTGAGCAGCAGGATGAAGAGCGCCAGGATCAGCAACAGGCTGGCCACGCTGAAAGCCGCAACATGGTTGTATTCGTTGTAGAGGATCTCGACGTGCAGCGGCAAGGTGTTGGTCACCCCGCGAATATGCCCGGAAACCACCGACACCGCACCGAACTCACCCATCGCCCGCGCGGTACACAGCACCACGCCGTAGATCAGGCCCCATTTGATGTTGGGCAGGGTCACGTGCCAGAACATCTGCCAGCCGTTGGCCCCGAGCAGGCGCGCGGCCTCCTCTTCCTGGGTGCCCTGCTCCTGCATCAGCGGGATCAGTTCACGGGCGACAAAAGGCACGGTGACGAAGATGGTCGCCAGCACGATACCCGGCAAGGCGAAGACGATCTGGATGTCGTGGTCCTGCAGCCACGGCCCGAACAGGCCCTGGGCGCCGAACATCAGCACATAGACCAGACCGGCGATCACCGGCGACACCGAGAATGGCAGGTCGATCAGGGTGACCAGGATGCTCTTGCCACGGAAGGTGTACTTGCTCACACACCAGGCCGCGCTGACCCCGAACACCAGGTTCAGCGGCACCGAGATGGCTACCGCGATCAGGGTCAGCTTCAGGGCCGACAGCGCGTCGGGCTCGAAGATCGCCTCGAAGAACGTGCCCAGGCCCATTTTCAGGCCCTGGGACACCACGATCACCAGCGGCAGCAGCAGGAACAGCCCGAAGATCAGCCAGGCAAGGCCGATCAGGACGCGTCGCGATGTAGCGCTGCCACGGCGGGCGGCGTTGGCCGAAGCGGCCGCGCCAATTGAAGATGCAGACATATGCGTGGCCTCCTTCAAGGGGTTTCGATGCGCCGCTGCAGCAGGTTGATCAGCAGCAACAGGATGAAGGAAACCACCAGCATCAACACGCCGATGGCAGTGGCGCCGGTGTAGTCGTATTGGTCGAGCTTGACCATGATCAGCAGCGGCAGAATTTCGGTTTTCATCGGCATGTTGCCGGCGATGAAAATCACCGAGCCGTATTCACCGACACCGCGGGCGAAGGCCAGGGCAAAGCCGGTCAGCCAGGCAGGCAACAGCGCTGGCAGCAACACATAGCGGAACACCTGCAGCGGCTTGGCACCCAGACAGGCGGCGGCTTCCTCGACTTCGCGCGGGATGTCGGCCAGTACCGGCTGCACCGTGCGCACCACGAATGGCAAGGTCACGAAGGTCAGGGCCAGGGTGATGCCCAACGGCGTGTAGGCAATCTTGAAGCCCAGGTCGGTGGCGAACTGGCCAACCAGGCCTGCTGGCGCATACAGCGCGGTCAGGGCGATACCGGCAACGGCGGTGGGCAAGGCGAACGGCAGGTCGATCATCGCCTCGATGATCTTGCGCCCCGGGAAGGTATAGCGCACCAGCACCCAGGCCAGCAGGGTGCCGATGATGCCGTTGATGATGGCGGCGAACAGTGCAGTGCCAAAGCTCAGCTTGAGCGCGGCCAGAACCCGCGGTGCGCTGACGATGGCCCAGAACTGCTCCCAGGTGAGTTGACTGGCATGCACGAACATGGCCGCCAGCGGTATGAGCACAATCAGACTGAGGTACACCAAGGTGTAGCCCAGCGTCAGCCCGAAGCCGGGTATGACGGGGGAGATGCGACGTGACATAAAGGTCCCTGGTTGAACGCACGAAGCCCGGAAATCATCCCGGGCCCATGCTGGCTACTGAACGGCGATTATCCTGACGGCCATCTGATCACTGCGCCGTGTAGATCTGGTCGAACACACCACCATCGTTGAAGAACTTGGGCTGGGCAGTTTTCCAGCCACCGAAGTCTTTGTCGATAGTCACCAGGTCCAGTTTCGGGAACTGTTTGGCGTATTCGGCAGCAACGCTGGCATCACGTGGGCGGTAGAAGTTGTCGGCGGCAATTTTCTGGCCTGCCGGGCTGTACAGGTATTCGAGGTAGGCCTTGGCAATGTCGGCATTGCCTTTTTTCTCGGCGTTCTTGTCGACCACGGTCACCGGTGGCTCGGCGAGGATCGACAGCGACGGCACGACGATCTCGAACTTGTCGTTGCCACCGTCCTCCTTGAGCGCCAGGAAGGCTTCGTTTTCCCAGGCCAGCAACACGTCACCCTGACCATTGTTGACGAAGGTGATGGTCGAGCCACGGGCACCGGTGTCCAGTACCGGGACGTGCTTGAACAGTTGCTGCACGTATTCCTGTGCCTTGGCTTCGCTGCCGCCGGCCTTCAGGCCATAGGCCCACGCGGCAAGGAAGTTCCAGCGTGCCCCGCCGGAGGTTTTCGGGTTCGGAGTAATGACCGAGACGTCTTTCTTGATCAGGTCGCCCCAGTCCTTGATGCCTTTGGGATTGCCCTTGCGTACCAGGAACACGATGGTCGAGGTGTAGGGCGTGCTGGCCTCGGGCAGGCGGTTCTGCCAGTTGTCCGGCAGGGTCTTGCCCAACTTGGCCACCTCGTCGATGTCGCCGGCCAGGGCCAGGGTCACCACGTCGGCGCGCAGGCCGTCGATCACGGCCCGGGCCTGCTTGCCCGAACCACCATGGGACTGCTGGATCTTCACCTTGTCGTCCGGGTGCGTCTGCTGCCAGTGCTTGATGAACTCGGCGTTGTACTGCTGATACAACTCGCGGGTCGGGTCATAGGACACGTTCAACAGCTCGTAGTCCTTGGCGATGGCGGAACCGGCAAACACGGCGCTGGCGAGGGCGGCCAGGGCATAACGGCGAATGGACATGGTGAAGCTCCCGATTGGCGTATTTTTTTAATTAGGTGGCGCGTTTATCGCGGGGCAAGCCCGCTCCCACAGGGCTCGGCCCGATATCAGCCGGGCTTGTTGCCGGGATTTTGCAGGCGGAACTTTTCCTTGCGTTCGATCTGGACGACCTGGGCGTTGTGCACGGTGATCTCCACCGCACCGAACCGCAGGTCGCGCAGGGCGCTCTGGATTTCGCGCAGAATGGTGGCTTCGTCCTGACCGTCAACGCTACGCAGAGATGCGCTCATGCTCGTGCTCCTGTGAACTAAGAGGTGCCGTGCAGTAGCGTGAGGGAGAAGCGACTGCGCCTGGCTTGAGGGCAATCTTAGGGGGGCATGATTATTCTTAAAAATACTATTTAAGAATTTTTATATAACCAAAAACAAGATCGGAGCACGCTTGTTCCTGCCCGGACTGCAGGCGCGGGCCTGCTCCGCGAAAGGGCCTTCAGTCCCAACGCAATTGCTGCGCCGGCACCGGCCGCCCGAACCAGTACCCCTGCCCCATCTGGCACTGCTGGTCCAGCAGGAACCGCGCCTGCTCGGCCTGCTCGATACCCTCGGCCTGCACCTCCATGCCCATGCTGCGGCCCAGGGCGATAATCACCCGCACAATCGCCGCATCGTCTTCATCACCGGGCAGGCCTGCGACAAAGCCCTGGTCGATCTTGAGCTTCTGCACCGGCAAGCGCTTGAGGCGCAACAACGAGGAGTAGCCCGTACCGAAATCATCGATGGCCAGGCGCAAGCCCAACTCGCGCAGTCGGTGCAGTTGCTCCAGTGCAACCTCGGGGTCTTCCATCACCGCGCTTTCCGTCACCTCGAGCTCCAGCAGGCCCGGCGCAAGTTGAGTGTCATGCAGTACCTTGGCCACCTGCTGGAACAAGTCGCGCTGGCCAAACAGACGACTGGAGAGGTTCACCGCCACAAACTCCAGCTGCCGGCCGGCGGCCTGCCACTCGACCATCTGCGTGCAGGCCTGGTTCAGTACCCAGGTGTCGATATCGGCAATCAGACCGGTGCGCTCGGCAATCGGGATGAACTCGCCCGGCGGCACCAGGCCACGCTCCGGGTGCTGCCAGCGCACCAGCGCCTCGACGCCGATCATCTTGCGGCTGAGCAGGTCATGCACCGGCTGGTAGTAGACCCGCAGTTCTTCCTGTTCCAGCGCCCGGCGCAGCTCGCCGGCCGTCTCCACCCGCTGCTGGGCGTGGGCGGTCAGTTCTTCGGTGTACAGCGCATAACCGGCACGACCGCACGACTTGGCCTTGAACAAGGCCGAGTCGGCGTTGCGCAACAGTTGCTCGGCACTCAGGGCGTCGCCGGGGAACAGGCTGATGCCGATACTGACGCTGATGAACAACCGCTGGGCATCCAGCTCGAACGGCTCTTTCATGCCGTCGATAATGCTTTGCGCCAAGGCTGCCGCCTGCCCAACCTGCGGGCAGTTTTCAGCCAGCACGGCGAATTCGTCGCCGCCCAGGCGTGCCAGGGTCACACCGCTTCCCAGCAAGTGCCTGAGCCGCTCGCCCACCACCTTGAGCAACTGGTCGCCGACATTGTGGCCCAGGCCATCGTTGATGCTCTGGAAATGGTCCAGGTCCAGCAACAGCAAGGCGCAACCGCGCTTGTTGGCCTGGGCCGACGCCAGCGCCTGCTCGGCGCGGTCGTTGAACAGCAGCCGGTTGGGCAGATCGGTGAGCGGGTCATGATGGGCCAGGTAGGCCAGTTCACGTTCGGTGTGCTTGATCGCGCTGATATCGCTGAACACCGCCACGTAATGGCTCAACTCGCCGCTGTCGTCGCGGATCGAGCAGATGGTTTGCCACTGCGGGTACACCTCGCCGCTTTTGCGTCGGTTCCAGATCTCGCCGCTCCATTCGCCCTTTTCCGCCAGGGTGGCGAAGATCTGCTGGTAGAACGCCGGGCCATGACGACCGGACTTGAACTTGTTCGGGCGCTGTCCGAGCACCTCTTCTTTCTCGTAGCCGGTGATCTGCATGAAGGCGCGGTTCACATGCACGATCACCCCGTCGCGGTCGGTGACCAGCACGCCTTCCAGGGTGCTGTCGAACACCGCCGCCGCCATGCGCAGGCGCTCGCGGTCTTCGCGACGCAGGCGGGCGCCCACGCCGATGAAGTTCAACAGCCGGGCCCGAGAGGTAAAGATCAACAACGCGCTGCACAGTACCCAAAGGTGAGCGCTGAGCAGTTGCCAGCGGGCCAACTGCTGCGGATTATCGAAAAGACTGCTCAATATTTGATCAGACAGCGCCAGCCAGAGCACGGACAGCACCAGGTAAAGCGCCGCCATGCGCAAGGCGTCTCGAATGGAAGCAGACATAAGGTCCTGAACAAGCCCACTGAAAAAGTTGGGGGATTATAAGGTAGAAACATCCCGTGACCTCCTATCTAAAAGGCCGACTGGTTTTATTTGCCCGTGCAGGGATAATGCTTCCGTGCTGTTCCTTATGTTCTAGAGGGCCCCTTCGCCTATGTGGTACCAAGGTTTGCTCAACTTGTCGGCTTGGCAACTGCTGGCAGTCACCCTGGTCATGACCCACGTGACCATCGTCAGTGTCACCGTCTACCTGCACCGTTATTCCGCTCACCGCTCGCTGGAACTCAACGCCGGGCTCAAGCACTTTTTCCGTTTCTGGCTGTGGTTGACCACCGCGCAGAACACCCGCGAGTGGACGGCCATCCACCGCAAGCACCACGCCAAATGCGAAACCGTCGACGACCCGCACAGTCCCGTGATCAAGGGCCTGTCCACCGTCCTGCGCAAGGGCGCCGAGCTGTATCGCGAAGAAGCGCGCAACCCGGAAACCCTGCGTATCTACGGCAAGAACTGCCCGGAAGACTGGATCGAGCGCAATCTCTACTCGCGGTACAAGCTCGGCGGCATTGCCCTGATGGCGGTGATCGACCTGCTGCTGTTCGGCACCATCGGCATCACCATCTGGGCCATCCAGATGATGTGGATTCCGTTCTGGGCCGCCGGCGTGATCAACGGCCTGGGCCACGCCGTGGGCTACCGCAACTTCGAATGCCGCGACGCGGCTACCAACCTGGTGCCATGGGGCATCATCGTTGGCGGCGAAGAGCTGCACAACAACCACCACACCTACCCCAACTCGGCCAAGTTGTCGGTCAAGCGCTGGGAATTCGACATGGGCTGGGCCTGGATCAAGCTGTTCTGCTGGCTGCGCCTGGCCAAGGTACAGCGGGTCGCTCCCATCGCCCACCGGGTCGAAGGCAAGGGCCAGCTGGACATGGACACCGCCATGGCGATCCTCAACAACCGCTTCCAGATCATGGCCCAGTACCGCAAGCTGGTGATCGCACCGCTGGTCAAGCAGGAGCTGGCGCGGGTCGACGATTCGGTCCGCCATCAGTTCCGCCGTGCCAAGCGCCTGCTGTCGCGGGAAACCAGCCTGCTGGAAGACCGTCATCACCTGCGCATCCAGACCATGCTCGAACATAGCCAGGCACTGAAGACCATCTACGAAAAACGCCTGGCCCTGCAGCAGATCTGGGGCCGTACCAGTGCCAACGGCCACGACATGCTGGCCGCCATCAAGGAATGGGTACACGAGGCCGAGGCCAGTGGTATCCAGTCGCTGCGCGACTTTGCCGCCCAGCTGAAAACCTATTCCCTGCGCCCTGCCCTGGGCTGATGCCGTTGATCGGTGTGCTCCGGCCCGGAGCACACCGCCTGGAACTTCACCGCCTATTCTCACTCTGACTGGCATATCGCCCGCGTGGCGGGCCAGGTCGTGGCCGCCCACCTCAGTGTGAGAAAAGTTGCGCGCTCATGGTCAACAAAAAACCGTCGTCCCAACCCTACAATCTGCTCCCCGAAGCCGCCCAGACCCTGCTGGCACTGATGCATGCCCAAGGCGAAGTCGCACGCCTGAGTGAACGAGAGCAACTGTTCAGCTCGCTGCTCGACAGCGTCAATGCCGTGCTCTGGGCCTTTGACTGGGAATCGCGCCAGGTGCTCTATGTGAGCCCGGCCTATGAACGCATTTTCGGTCGCCCCGCTGGCCTGTTGCTGGCCGACTTCAACGAATGGCGTGACAGCATCTACCCCGACGACCTCGACTACGCCGAGCGCAGCCTGGCCGAGGTCCTGGTGAAGGGCGCCGTGGAAGACCGCGAATACCGCATCATCGCTGCCGACGGGAAAATCCGCTGGCTCAGCGACAAATGCTTTATCAACCAGCAGACCGACAACAACCAGCGGGTGATCATTGTCGGCATGGCCGAAGACATCACCGAAAAAAAGCAGCTCGAAGGAGAGCTGCAGCGCCTGGCCACCACCGATGCGCTGACCCAGAGCAGCAACCGCCGGCACTTCTTCGACTGCGCCCACCACGCCTTTGCAACAGCCCGCCTGGACCAGGCGCCCCTGACCTTCCTGCTGCTGGATATCGATGACTTCAAGCAGATCAACGACACCTACGGCCACCAGGAAGGCGACTACGTGCTGCAGCGCATCGCCGACACCGGCAAGGCGGTACTACGCCGCGGCGACCTGTTCGGGCGTATCGGTGGCGAGGAGTTTGCGGCGGTGTTCCCAGGCTGTACCCCGCAGATTGCCCAGCAGATTGCCGAGCGCTTGCAGCGGGAGATACAGCGGCTCAGCTTCAGCCATGAACACCAGACGTTCGGCGTGACCGTGAGCCAGGGACTGACCGGCATCACCGACGCAGACGAAAGCCTCGACAGCCTGTTCGCCCGCGCAGATGCGGCGATGTACCAGGCCAAGCGCCAGGGCAAGAACCAGATCGTAAGCGGCTGAAAAACCTGTGGGAGCGGCGGTGCAACGTCTCGACCTGCCCGGCGAGAGGCCCGTCCAGCCACCCAATATGCACAGCCTGGAATACCCATCGTGGGGCATGCCCGCTCCCACGACAGTTGCTGCACAATCGTCAGACTTTGCGCAGGCGGCCCAACTCGGCCATGCCCACTTTGAGCAAGCGAGCCGTCTTGCTCTCGGCCAACGCCTCCAGCCCGTGGTCCGCTGGCAACCGCGCCAGCTGCCCGGCCAGGTTCATCACCAGCGCCTCCCGCGAATACACCCCGCCACCCAGCTGGTAGATCGCCGCAATCAGTTCACGCAGCTCCAGCGGCAAGCGCCAGCGGGTACGCAAGGCCGAACCAAAGGCAGCAGCGAACTCGTTCAGCGACAACTCGATGGCATCCTCGTCCAGCTCACCACCGGCCAGGCGCCACTCCTGCAGGCAGCGCAGCAGCGCCAGGTCCCCCAGGCAATGCAGCAAGCCGGCGCAATAACAGCGCTCCTGATCCAGTTCGAGCATCCGCGCCAGCGTCCGGGCGAATTCGGCAGCATGCAGCGACAACGCCCAGAAGTGCTCGGCATGACGCGACAGCAACGGGTCGCTGAGCCTGGCGCTGCGTTTCAAGGCAAGGCCAAGGATCAGGTTCATGCTCTGGGTGGTCCCCAGCTTGTTCAGCGCCTGCAGTAGGGTCTGCACGGCGCCGTCACGGTGCAGCGCAGCGCTGTTGGCCGCGGCGATCAGCACCGCGGTGATCTGTGGATCGTTGCGGATCTCTTCTTCCAGCGTCTTGAGGTTGAGCCCCTGGGGGTTGAGGCTGCGCTTGATCGCCTGTTGCACATCCGCCAACAGCGGGCCGCCATCGGCGGTGGCGCGGCGTCCCTCAAGAAAGCGCGGCAAGGTCATGCCCGGTTGCAGCGGCACCACCGGACAGGCGATCTCTTCACCCACCTTGACCAGCAGGTCTTCCAGGCGATGACGCAAAGAGTCCATGTTCAAGGGCTTGCTCAGGTACGCCGTAGGCGCGAACGGCAAGGCCTCGCGAACGCTGGCACTGTCGCTGCGGTTGCTCATCAGAATGAATGGCAACGCCGGCTGGCGTCCCTTGGCCCGCACATTGCGCAGCAGGTCCAGGCCGTCGCCACCGGGCAGCTCGCGGGCAGCAATGATCAGATCCGGCTGGCACGACAACGCCGCCAGTGCCTGCGAGCCATCGGCGCATACCTGCAAGCGCGCATCGCAACGCACACTCAAGAGCATCTGGCTCAGCATGTCACGCACCCAGGGGTCGCCTTCGGCAATCAGCACACAGGGCGCCTTGGGTGGGTTGGCAATGCTCATACTCGACTCTCCGATAATTCTCTACACGCAATCCAGTGCACCTTCCTGGGTGTCTCCTTACTGGGAACCTTAGCCCCCTGGCATTCCTTTGGGCGAAAAAAAACCCGCCGAAGCGGGTTTTCTTCTAGTACGTCACAGTTTACGCGAGTTCTGCGAAGCACTCTTCGATGATTGCCAGACCTTGGTCCAGTTGCTCATCAGGCGAGGTCAGCGGAACCAGGATCCGCAGGACGTTGCCGTAGGTGCCGCACGACAGCAGGATCAGGCCCTTGTCACGCGCCTTGGCCACAACCGAGGCGACTGCAGCAGCGTTCGGGGTGTGGGAACCGGCTTTGTCGAAGACTTCAACAGCGATCATCGAGCCCAGGGCACGCACGTCACCGATGATCGGGTGCTTGTCCTGGATCTTGCGCAGGCCAGCGACCAGGCGCTCGCCAACAGCCTTGCTGCGGTCCAGCAGTTTTTCTTCTTCGAACACTTCCATCACGGCCAGGGCCGCGGCGCAAGCGATCGGGCTACCGGCGTAGGTGCCGCCCAGGCCACCTGGAGCGATGGCGTCCATGTACTCGGCCTTGCCGCACACACCGGCCAGCGGGAAGCCGCCAGCGATGGACTTGGCGAAGGTGGTCAGGTCTGGAGCAACACCCATTTGTTCCATGGCGAAGAAGGTGCCGGTACGGCCTGCACCAGTCTGTACTTCGTCGGCGATCAGCAGGATGCCGTGCTGGTCGCACAGGGCACGCAGACGCTTCATGAACTCTTTAGGTGCAACGTAGAAACCACCTTCGCCCTGAACTGGCTCGAGGATGATTGCCGCGATGTCACGGGCTTCGGCGTCGTTCTTGAAGATGCGCTCGATGGAGGCGATCGAATCGTCGACGCTCACACCGTGCAGCTCGTTCGGGTAGATGGCGCGGAAGATGCCGCCTGGCATCAGGCCCATGCCGGCCGAGTAAGGCACGACTTTACCGGTCAGGCCCAGGGTCATCATGGTACGACCGTGGTAGGCACCGGTGAAGGCGATCACACCGGCACGGCCAGTGGCGGCGCGGGCGATCTTGATGGCGTTCTCAACGGCTTCGGAACCGGTGGTGACCAGCAGGGTTTTCTTGGCGAAGTCGCCTGGAACCTTGGCGTTGATCTTTTCGCACAGCTCGACGTAAGGCTCGTAGGCCAGTACCTGGAAGCAGGTGTGGGTCAGCTTGTGCAGTTGGGCTTCAACGGCAGCGATGATCTTCGGGTGCACGTGACCGGTGTTCAGTACCGCGATACCGCCGGCGAAGTCGATGAACTCACGGCCTTCGACGTCAGTGACGGTGGCGTTTTTTGCCGACTCGGCGAAGATCGGGTGGATCTGGCCAACACCGCGTGGAACAGCGGCGACACGACGTTGCATCAAAGATTCGTTGGTCTTGCTCATAGTGTCCTCAATTCGCCACGCACAGGGTGGCGCGATTCAAGTCTAAGTGGCCGGTATTCAACTGCGGGCAGCATGCGTTGATCGACTGCTGCAGGGGCCCAGGCCACTGGATGTACGGTGTAAAAAGGCCAGCGAGACGTCGCTCTCGCGCCCCGCTGGCAGAGGTAAAGCCTTACGCTGCGATCAGACGCTGATGCACAGGTATTTGATTTCCAGGTAGTCTTCGATACCGTACTTGGAACCTTCGCGGCCCAGGCCCGAGGCCTTGATACCGCCGAACGGCGCGACTTCGTTGGAGATCAGACCGGTGTTGATACCGACCATGCCGTACTCCAGCGCTTCGGCAACACGGAACACACGGCTCATGTCGCGGGCATAGAAGTACGAGGCCAGACCAAACTCGGTATCGTTGGACATGGCAATGACTTCTGCCTCGTCCTTGAAACGGAACAGTGGAGCCAGCGGGCCGAAGGTTTCTTCCTTGGCCACGGCAGCGTTCTTCGGCACGTTGACCAGTACGGTCGGCTCGAAGAAGTTGCCTTCGATGAGCTTGCCACCGGTCAGTACCTGAGCGCCTTTGCCGACGGCGTCAGCAATGTGCTCCTGAACCTTGGCAACCGCTTTCTCGTCGATCAGCGGGCCGGTGGTGGTGCCATCTTCCAGACCGTTACCGATCTTCAGCTTGGCCACAGCGGCCTTGAGCTTCTCGGCGAAGGCGTCGTAAACGGCGTCCTGCACGTAGATGCGGTTGGCGCAGACGCAGGTCTGGCCGTTGTTGCGGTACTTGGAAATGATCGCGCCTTCGACGGCCTTGTCCAGGTCAGCGTCGTCGAACACGATGAAGGGGGCGTTGCCACCCAGCTCCAGGGAAACCTTCTTGATGTCCTTGGCGCATTCGGCCATCAGCTGGCGACCGATCTCGGTCGAACCGGTGAACGACAGCTTGCGCACGATCGGGTTGCCGGTCAGCTCGCTGCCGATGTCGCCGGCGCTGCCGGTCACCACGCTCAGCACGCCAGCCGGGATGCCGGCGCGGTGTGCCAGCTCGACCAGGGCCAGGGCGGAATACGGGGTTTGCGAAGCAGGCTTGAGCACCATGGTGCAGCCAGCGGCCAGGGCTGGGCCGGCTTTACGGGTGATCATCGCAGCCGGGAAGTTCCACGGAGTGATCGCGGCGGTCACACCGATTGGCTGCTTGATAACGATCAGGCGCTTGTCGGGCTGGTGACCAGGAATGGTGTCGCCATAGACGCGCTTGGCTTCTTCAGCGAACCACTCGATGAACGAGGCGGCATAGGCGATCTCGCCCTTGGCTTCGGCCAGTGGCTTGCCTTGCTCGGTGGTCATCAGGCGGGCCAGGTCGTCCTGGTGCTCGATCATCAATTCGAACCAACGACGCAGCTTGCCAGCACGCTCTTTGGCGGTCAGTGCGCGCCAGGCCGGCAGCGCCTTGTCGGCGGCCTCGATGGCACGGCGGGTTTCGGCCGCGCCCATCTTCGGCACAGTGCCGATGATCTCGCCGGTGGCCGGGTTGTTGACCTTGATGGTCTGACCGTTGTCCGCGTCCAACCACACGCCATCGATGAAGGCTTGCTGGCGGAACAACTGAGCGTCTTTAAGCTGCATGTCGGCTTCCTTAACGGCACCGTGCTGGCACGGGCGAATTATTGATTGTAGAAAAAGGAGAGCGTTTGAAATCTCAAACGAATCCTAGGATCAACGAACAGAAAGGACAATAGGGTGTTCGAAAAAAAGAACAAAAAGCGCTGTTCGGCGACTTTTTTCGGATCAACGACATCTATAGACCGCTGTGTGTGCGAAATCGACTACACGGCTTCTGAAGATGGACGCCGCTAGTCTAGATGGGTATCATGGCGCCCGCGTTGCACTCGTAGCTCAGCTGGATAGAGTACTGCCCTCCGAAGGCAGGGGTCGTGGGTTCGAATCCCGCCGAGTGCGCCATATATAGATGAAAAAGGGCCCAGGTGAAAACCTGGGCCCTTTTTTGTGCCTGACGCGCACCGCCCCGTCAGGCCTGGGGCTCGCCCTCGACCAACTGTCCTTGCACCGGCGGCTTGCCATGCAGCGCCGAGTACTTCGCCAACTGACCCAGGCGACGCTCCAGCTCCGTCAGCAGCCGCTTGCGGGTGGTGGTCACCTCGGTCTTGTTGAACAACCCAGGCTCCACCGTATACAGGTTGAACATCTGGTTGATCTCGGCCGCCGAGGCCACGTTGTAATTGGCTTCGGCGTTGTGGTTGTAGAGCGCTACCATCCTGCCGTTGTTGCTGTCGGAGGGGCGTGCAAACAGCATGCTGACGTACTGCCCTTCACGGATGCGCACGTTGCTGTTGTTGAACTGGAAGCAAGCCTCCTTGCCGTCGTCCAGGCGAACCCAGAACTCGTGCTCCTGCACGTGGTGGGTGCTGACATGCATCGACGACGAGCTGCCGCCAACCGAGCCATAGCCGTTGACCATGTAGCCGCCACCGGAATGGTGCGAGTGGCTGGCACTCATGTGCGTCTGGTTGCGCTTCTGGGTGTCGAGCACCTGGCCGCTGACGACGAAGAAACACAGCTGGCGGTCGTAGTGGTTGAACGGCTCGTCGATGAAGTTGGGGTCTTCGGCTGACAGGCTGATGTCGTACATGGTACGGATCATTTCGTCGCGGGCGGCCTTGTCGTGCTTGGCGCGCTCCTTGAGCTCGGCGCGTCGCACCTTGGCGTCATCGATGGCCTTGAGCGCCTGGGCCTTGAGGATCGGGGTCTTTTCATTGGCATAGGCGGCGGCCTTCTCGGTCGCTTCCTTGAGCACCGGCGCCGCCTTCTGGCCAGCCTCGACTGCCAGCTCCTTGGCCTTGGTCAGTGCCTGGGCCGCCTTGGCAGCCAGTTCGGGGTTGGCGTCGACGGCTTTCTTTTTCAGGTCATCCCAGAGACTCATTCTCTATCCTCTCAACGCTTCTTCTATGAACACGCCGCGCATGGCAGTGCGCCATCAGTCTACCTGCTGACTGAAGCATGAATGTCAGATTTTATTTCGAACACCCGAATGGACTGACTGTTCATACGTCCTAGGAAATAACCTGCCTCGCTTGTCGAATGCCGTCTGATTGTCCCCGGGAATTAGTGCCTCTAGGCTCCGCTCCGTCACCGAAAACTCGGTGATCGGGTGTGATAACCCGCAGTGGAATTCCCAACACAGTCAATGGCGGCTGTGGGCGGGAGGCTTTCGAGCCTGCCGGGTTTTGGGGTTCCGCACCGCTAGACCAATCCTCCACCACCGCCCACACCGTCTTCGGCAACTGCCAGGCCGGTCACTCTCCCCTGTTCGCGGTCTGCTCCGGCATCGCTGCCCACGACGCCCTGGTGCATGCTTCTTTATATCTGCGCTGCGCCTACGACACCGGCGACAAAGCCTTCGACAACATCGACCCGGCCCACAAAGGCTTCCTCTGGTCCACCCTGCATTCGGTGGAAATGACCAAGGGGCTGGTGGACGCATTGCTCGATGGCATAGAAGACCGCTGACTGACTCCTGCCTTTTGGCGACTGCTGCGCAGTCGATCGCCGCCTCGTTCCTCGGCAGCGGCTACAAACGGTGTAGCCGCTGGCGGCAGCTTGCGATCGGCCGCGTAGCGGTCGTAATGTGCGCAGAATGGCCCCTCGAAAACACCGGTTTCAGCGCATTCGAGGGCTACCCTGCCATCCAATAGCAAATTGCCATCCATTTGAATTGACGCCCTCTGCGCATGCCGTTAGTGTTGCTCAACATTTCTGGCGCCTCCTTTATGACGCGTCCGAGCTTATTGGAAGAGCTAGAAGGTAGAGCAAGGATGCGCGGAGTACTGCTACGCAGCGGTAAAAGTGAGTCGTTTACTGCGCTGGGCGAAACCGGCCAGCCGGTCTACCGGGCCGCCTTGCAGCTGCGCGAAGCCATTCGGCGCAAAAATCCCGACCACCCCGAACTGGTGGAACACCTTGCCATTCCGCAGTCGGACGAACGCGGCAGTACCATCGACTGGTACAGCGACCGCCCCGGCGACGTGATTCCCTGGAGCAGTGCCACCGAAGAGGAACGCGCCCCTGCACGCGCGCAACTGGAGGTGCTGCAACACAAGATCAACGAGCTGAGCAACGAACTGCTCGGCCTCGATGCCAATGGCCAGCCCCTGCCAGGCACCAAGCCCGGCGCCCAGGGCGACCGCACGGTGTTCGGCAAGTTGCTGACCTGCGTGGTGCCCTTCCCTGACGAAAACTTTGTCTACCTGGTCGATGGCAAGCCGGTACTGACCTTCTGGGGCTTTATCCACGCCGGCGCCGAACGCAGCCGCCAGCCCCTGCACTGCCTCTACCCCAGCACCGCGAAAGTGGCCGAGCCTGTCGCCCCGGCGCCGGTAACCCCCATCGCGCCGCCACCGCCTGCAGCAGCACCGGTGATCGCCGACGTTGCCAGGCGCCCCTGGTGGCGCCGCTGGATGTGGTGGTTGCTGCTGTTGCCATTGCTGGCCCTGCTGCTGTTCGGTCTGCGCGGCTGCTGGCCAGGCCTTGGCCTGGGCGGCCTGAACGCCCCGGCAAATATCGACATCCCCGGGCAGAACGGGCACACCGGCAACAGCGTCACCGTGCCAGGTGTCCAGCCCGGCAATGGTTTGTCATTGACCGGCCAAGCGCCAGGCACGGGCACAGGGACTGCTGCGGTGTTGCCTGCGGGGTCCACAGCATCCGGCACGCAGCCCCCCTCCGCTGGCGCCCCCGAAGCCGGTATGCCGCCATCGCAGGAACCTGCCGCAAACAATCCGCCCGGCGTACCCGAGGCCAATGCCCCAGAAGCCGGCACGCCGCAACCAGCGGTCGAAGCACCTCCTGCAGAGGGGCAGGCAAAACAGCCTCCGGCACCGCCCGAGCTGCCACCAGAAGCGCAAGCGCAGGCGCCCCAGTTGACCATTCCGCCCGAGGCAGGCGACGGCGCGGCGGACTTTCTCAACGGCAACTACAACGGTGCCGGCATCCAGGAGGTCGGCACCGGCAAGCCCCTGCGCCTGAAGTACGACTTCCAGAATGGCAAGGGCCAGGCCACCGTCAGCCGCTCCGATGGCGTGCGCTGCAATGCCCCGGTGGCCGCCTCAATGAGCGCTGGCACGCTGTCGATCAATAGCGCTGGCCAGGCGGCGTGCGCCGATGGCAGCAGCTATGAACTTCCCCAAGTGAATTGCAAACCAGGCGCTCAAAGTGTCGCCGACTGTACCGGCAACTACGGTGCCAAAGACTTCGACATGCTGATGAAACCAGCCGGCCAATAACACGAGAAACGCAGACGATGTTGCCTGAAATCACCCAGTTCGAAGAAACGGTCACGCTGGTCAGTGACACCGGCATCCAGTTCATGGATTTCGCCCTGCACCTGGGCCCCGATGGCGAGCAGGCCGGCAAGTTCGTGCAGCTCAACAACGGCATGGTCCCGACCCGTCTGCTGTGGTCCAAGGAGTACAAGGACTTCTACGAACCGGAGCCGGAAAAGGTGGTTCAGGTGGAGTTCGACTCCAGCGAAGACACCCATTTCCGCCTGAGCATGGAAGAAAGCCTGAAGCTGTTCGACGGTGTCTGGCTGCCGATTCCCTTCCTGCGTTTCATGCCGCCCTATCGCTTCGACGAGGGCCCGAACAACTGGGCGCGGATGCGCCTGGTGAAGTTGCCCGAGCCAGATATCGACGGCAACACGCATCGCCTGACCCTGGCCTTCGACAGTCGCATCCTGCCGACGCTCAACGGCGCCGCGTACCTCGCCCCTAACGAGGAAGACGTGCGCTCCGGCGTGGCTTTCAAGATTGCCTGCAGCGCCCGTGAATACGGCTGGTTCCTGACCCAGAGCTGGATTCGCGAATGGTTGACCGAGCTCTACACCGAAGCCCGTGCCGACTGGACCCGCGAACGTCTGGACCGAGACCTGCAAGGTAATCGCCACCTGGGCCATTACCTCAACCTGTTGAGCCTGTTGCGCCGTCCTGTGCCCGCCGAGCAAAGCAGCGAGAAGCCAAAGGTCGAGATTCCGGAAATCAAGGTCGTGGCCAACGACGCCCAGGGCGTTGTCCGCCCGATCCCTGTCGACCTGGTGCTGGACGTCGGCAACTCGCGCACCTGCGGCATCCTGATCGAAGATCATGGCCAGGCCGGCTCCGGCATGCAGAACAACTATGTGTTGGAGCTGCGCGACCTGTGCGAGCCGCAACACATCTACAACACGGCCTTTGAAAGCCGTGTCGAGTTCGCCCAGGCCTACTTCGGCAAAGACCATTGCTCGATCAAGAGCGGCCGTCACAACGCCTTCCAGTGGCCGACCATCGCCCGCGTCGGCGGTGAAGCCGGGCGCCTGGCCAGTCGTCGCCGCGGCACCGAGGGTTCCACCGGCCTGTCCAGCCCGAAACGCTACCTGTGGGACGAGAAAGCCTACGGCCACGGCTGGCGCTTCAACGCCTCCTACGTGAAGACCGACAAGGAACCGTTGGCGACTGCCGCGCCGTTCTCGCACCTGATCAACGACCTCGGCCAGGCCTTGTACCTGCCGCCGAAGAACGACATGCCGGTGTTTACCCCGCACTACTCGCGCAGCAACCTGATGACCTTCATGCTCGCTGAAGTGGTGACCCAGGCACTGTCGCAGATCAACAGCCCGGCACAGCGTTCGCGCCAGGGCCACGCCCGGGTGCCGCGGTTGCTCAACAGCATCACCCTGACCGTGCCGCCAGGCATGCCTCAGGCCGAGCGCAGCATCCTCAGCAACCGCATGTTCGAAGCGGTGGGCCTGGTGTGGAAAAGCCTCGGTTGGCACGAAGGTGAAAGCAACCCGTTCAAAGACAGAACCGTTACCCCGCGCACACCGCTGCCGAGCATCCGCGTGGAATGGGATGAGGCCAGCTGCGGCCAGTTGGTGTACCTGTACAACGAAGTGATCGAGAACTTCGCCGGCCACCCGGAAGAGTTCTTTGAAACCCTCGCACGCCCGGACAAGACCGAGGCCGAACAGGCCACCCTGGCGACCATCGACATCGGTGGCGGCACCACGGACCTGGTGATTACCGATTACCGCCTGGACCGTGGCAACAACGGCGGCAATGGCGCCAACGTGCATATCGTCCCGGAGCAACGCTTTCGCGATGGCTTCAAGATTGCCGGCGACGACATCCTCCTGGATGTGATCCAGGCATTCATCCTGCCGTCGTTCAGTCGCGCCCTGCAGCAAGCCGGTGTGTATGCCCCGGATGCCCTGATGTCGCGCTTGTGCGGCAACGGCGAGGCCAGCGCCCAGGAGCGCGTGCTGCGCCAGCAGCTCAACCTGCAGGTGTTCGTGCCGCTGGGCCTGGCCCTGCTCAAGGCCTACGAGCACTACGACCCTGAAACCCCGCTGCCGGTGGTCGAGCAGAGCTGGCAACAGCTGCTGGGCGATGCCGTCGTCAGCGACAGCGTGCTGGAGTTCGTCAATGCTGCCGTGCGCCGTGAAGTCGGTCGCGACGGCACCCTCGACCTGCTGAACACGCCGCTGGCCCTGGACCTCGAAAAGGTCCACGACGCCTTTATCGGCGGGCAGATCAATATCACCAAAGTGCTCAGCGAGCTGTGCGAAGTCATCTCCCACTACAGCTGTGACGTGTTGCTGCTGACCGGGCGGCCATCACGCTTGCCGGGCATCCAGGCGTTCATTCGCCAGCGTCTGCCCTTGCCGCCAGGGCGAATTCTGCCGTTGCAGAACTACCGCACCGGTGGCTGGTACCCGTTCCACAAGAATGGCCTGATCGACGATCCGAAAAGCACGGCATCGGTCGGGGCGATGATCTGCCTGTTGTGCGCCAAGCACAGCGTGCCGAATTTCTACTTCCGCACTGCCGCCCTCAAGCCGTACTCGACCATCCGCCACTTCGGCCAGATCGACAACGCCGGCACCATCAAACATGCCGACGTGCTCTATCACAACCTGACGTCCGACAAGGGCCGCATCACGCTGCCTATCGTCGGTGAAGGCGATGAACGCGGTACGCCGTGGCTGGAAATGCGTGGCGACATGCACCTGGGTTACCGGCAACTGGCCGCCGAACGCTGGTCGGCATCGCCCCTCTACACCTTGCGTTTCACGCCTCGCGGCAGTCGCAACTTCTCCCAGGCGCTCGGCAAGGGTGGCGAAGTACCGGTGCTGCGCATTCGCCTGGCCGTCGAGGAGCCGTCGGACCTGCTGCTTGAGCAAGGACTGATCAGCGACAAGCTGGTGATTTCTGACCTGAAATCGAACATCCAGGATGCCGATTTCGACTTCGAACGGGATCTTGAGCTCTCACTCAACACCATGCCTAACAGCAACCTGAGTGGCAGTGACTATTGGCTCGACAGCGGGAACGTCAAAGGAAAATGAGCAATCTAACGCCGAAGCAGCAACAACTGATGGGCGCTTGGGGCGCCGTTCACAAAGGCGCGGAAGAGGCGCTGGCGTGGATTGACCAGGTACGTGGCAACGCCGCCAGTGTCGAGGCCGAGGCCGATGGCCTTAACCTGCGCCTGCACCGGGCCCGCAACCGTGCCCGGGATCTGCAGCAGGCCGCGGCAACGCCGATGGTGATCGGCTTTTTCGGCCTGTCGCAGGCGGGCAAGTCGTACCTGATTTCTTCGCTGGCCGCCGATAGCAGCGGCAGCCTGGAAACCGATTTCGGTGGCAAGCCCTTCGACTTCCTCAAGCACGTCAACCCGACGGGCCTGGGCAAAGAAGCCACCGGCGTGGTGACCCGCTTCACCCGCTGGGCACAACCGAGCCCCGACGCCAACAACCCGGTGGAGCTGAAGCTGTTCAGCGAAATCGAAGTGGCGAAGGTCCTCGCCAATACCTGGTTCGAAGACTTCGACCAGGAACGGCTCGACTACGAGTTCACCGAAGAACGTATCCAGTCGGCGCTCAAGGCGTTCGAAGGCCGCGAGGCAGAAAACCTGCAGCCCGGCGTCACCGCCGATGACGTGGTCGCCTTGTGGGACTACCTCAAGGGCAACTACGAAAAATCGGTGCGCAAGCTTGCCGACACCTACTGGCCGCGGGTGATGAAACTGGCCCCGCGCCTGAACTATCGCCAACGGGCCAAGCTGTTCTCGATCCTTTGGGGCGAACAGGACCTGCTGACCGAAACCTACGAACAACTGGTGGGCGCCCTGCAGAAAATGGGCTTCCCGCAAACCGTGTACGCCCCATTGAGTGTGTTGGTCCACGACGTCAACGGCGAATACGTCCAGGTCCACAACATCATGAACGTGGACATCCTCGGACGCCTGGGTACCGGCCGCGATGTGTCGGTCAACGTAGTGCCGGTACGCGACGGCAAACCGCAGGCCAGTACCGGCCTGACCGTCGCCCAGTTGGCGGCGTTGACGGTCGAGATGACCTTCCGCCTGAGCAACCAGCCCAAGGACCCGGTGGTCAAGGAGGTCGACCTGCTCGACTTCCCCGGTTATCGCACGCGCCAGAAGCTGCTGCGCATCGAAGACGCCGCAAGCGCCAGCGCGGTGGAAGAGATCAACCCGATTGCGACTCTGCTGCTGCGCGGCAAGGTAGCCTACCTGTTCGAGCGCTACACCGACTCGCAGCAGATGAACGCCCTGGTGCTGTGTACCTCGACCAACAAGCAGAGCGAAGTGGTCACCGTCGGCCCGGTGCTGACCCGCTGGATTCACAACACTCAAGGCGCGACCCCCAAAGAGCGGAGCACGCGCGAACCCGGCCTGATCTGGGCCCTGACCATGCTCGATACCTTCGTCGGCAGCACTCTGGGCCTCGAGAAAACATCGCTGCCTGAAGGCTGCGAGAACATGATCAAGCTGACCATGGTCGAGCGCTTCGGCAACCTCGAATGGATGAAAGACTGGTCGGGCGCGCCGTTCAACAACACCTACCTGGTGCGCAAGCCACGCCGCGAGGACACCGCCTTCGTCGACCTGGATGTCACCAGCGGTGACGAAGGCCAATTCACTCCCCGGCATGTCGCACGCCTGGACGAACTGAAGCAGTGTTTTGCCACCAACCCGTCGGTGCTGCGCCATGTGAAAGAGCCACATGATGCTTTCCAGGCCATGCTCGGTCTCAATGATGGTGGCATCACCCGCTTCAGCAACAGCTTCAAGGGCGTGGCCAACATTGATTTCAAACTGACCCGCATCGAAGAGCAACTGCAGCAGTGCCGTACCGACCTGCTGGAGCACGGCCTGCATGTGTGGCGCGAAGAAGACTTCGAACAGCTGCTGGACAAGAAACGCCAGAAGACCCAGTTCCTGCTCAATAACCTGGGTGCCGACCCCGATGCCATCGGTGAGCTGATCCACGCGTTGCAAGTGCCGGTGGAAGAGCTGCGCGACCTGTACCTGGGTGGCATCTACAACATCGAAGGTCTGGACGCCGAAGCTGAGGCAGAACCCGAGCCGGCCTTCAATGCGCCCGCCAACCTGGCGCCGGCACTCAACTTCGGCAACCTGTTCGCCACGCCCCAGGCCGAACCTGTGGCCGCGCCCAAACAATCCCTGACCCAGCGCCTGACCGCCGAGCAGCGCTTTGCCCGCGCCGCGCTCAAGGCCTGGATCAAGCACATGCGCGACCTGGGTACGCGCCCGCTGCTGTTGCAGCGCCTGCGCCAGAAAAAGGAAGTGGTCGAAGCCCTCACCGAAGAACTGATCAGCGCAGTGCGCAGCAAGGCCTTCATGGCGGAACTGGACCAGGCCGTGACCCATCGTGCCCAGGGCGGCGTGCGCCGCGAGCAGCTGGTGCAGCGCCAGGTACTGGCAGTGCAGTTGGCGATGCGCGACTTCCTGTCCTGGTTCGGCCTGCTGGGCAAGCCCGAGAGCGAGCGTCCCAATTGCCTGTTGGGCACGCCCGCGCCGGTGTTCAGCTTCTATCGCTCGGTGCCAGCCGGTGAGTTGCCGATGCTGTCCGAGCAGCCTTCCCATCAAGAACAGCGTTACCAGGTGGATTGGTTATCGGGCCTGGCCTGGCTTACCCAGGAAAACGCCAAGAGTGGCGCCGACCCCGAAATTACCACCGAGCAACGCCGCCAGCTGGCGGTCTTGCTGAACACATTCGAAGCGAGTTGATTGCATGGGTATCAGAGTTGATGTGCTGCCGTTGAACGAAAACACCCCTGGGCAGGGGTGGTTACGGATCAGTGGCTGGGAAGACGCCAGCGAAGGTCTGGCGTATTCGGTGCAAAGCAGCCAGACCCGCGACTTCCTGCAACCAGGAAAACAGTGGAGCAATATTGCCCACGGTTTCCCGCTGTCGGGCCTGGTCGAGGTAGACGGTGCCCTTCAGGTTCAGGTGGGCCCCGAGTTGATCGACCCGTTGCTGGCTGCCAGCGGCAGCGCCAACTTCCGCTTCGAGCTGAACAGTCAGGCGCTGGACCAGCGTGAAGCAACCATGCTGCGCCTGGACAAAACCCTGGTTTCATCGATTGCCTGGACCGGCGTGAAAACGCCCGAGCCTGTGCCGGCTCCCGCGCCGACGCGCGCACCCGAACCTGTCGTCAAGGCCGAGCCGCTTGTGCCGATCGTCGAACCCCCCGCCACGCCGGAGCCCGCGCCCGAACCGCCGCAGGCGCCCGCCCCGGTCGCGACGAAAAAGATCAATCGCCTGGTGTGGCTGCTGCCCCTGCTGGCCCTGATCGTTATGGCCGCCCTCTGGTGGTTCCTCAAAAAGCCCGCCCTGGTCGATGAGCCTCCGGTACCGACACCTTCCCCGACGCCGACGCCCGAGGCGCAGCCCTGCACGCTGGACAGCATGCAGAACCAACCGGAGCTGGCCTTCGTCCAGGCGTGTATCCAGAAGGCCCCAGGCAGCGCTGCCCTGCTGGAAGTGATCAACCTGGCCAAGGCCAACAACCACTGTGCGGTAGCCCAGCGCTTGTACGCCAACCGTGCGCAAGGCGGCGATATCGAGATCGCCAGTGCCTATGCCCGCGAGTACGACCCCAAGTACTTCCAGCCAAGCGAGTGCTTCAAGGCACCCGACAACGCCACCGCCGCATACTGGTATGAAACCATCCTGGGCTTCGACCCGAACAATGCCGAGGCCAAGCAGCGTTTCGAGGCGCTCAAGCCATGAGCCTGCCACTGCGCGGCCTGGCCGCTGCCCTGTTGGCCATGAGCCTGAGCCCCATCGTGCAGGCGGCCGACCAGCCGTTACTGCAAGCGGGCAAGAAAACCCTGTTCCAGCGTGTGCTGACCACCCCTAGCTGCAAGCTCGGTAGCGCCGCAGGCGATGCTGCCGGCACGGCCCAGCCGGCGTTCAGCCGCTTCTACGTCTACGAGCGCAGCACCGTCGGCACCCAAGAGTGGCTGCGCGTCGGGCCGGACACCCAGGGCAAGAGCATCGGCTGGTTGCCGGGCGACTGCACTGTCGAATGGAAGATGCAGCTGACCCTGGCCTTCACCAACCCGGCCAACCGCGACCGTCTGATGTTCTTCAAGGAGCGTAGCCAGCTGGAAGGGATTCTCGATGCCCCGGACCCGGTCAGCCAGGTCGCCCCACTGCGGGCAAAACTCAAGCAGGGCTCCGATGCACCCGGCGTACTGGCCCAGGAGCCGGAGTACTTCGTCGACCTGCAAAAGAACTTCTACCTGCTGCCCGTGCTCAGTGGCGAAGAGGTGATGACCGAGGAAGGCTTCCGTACCCGCATTCTCAATGTCGCCTCGGTGAGCAAGGCCGATGCGGCCAGCAGCGCGCCAGCCACCAACACCGCCGTTGCCGCCAAGACGCAGATGAAGGCCTTCAGCGCGGCGGTGGTGTTCGTCATCGACTCGACCATTTCCATGGACCCGTACATTGATCGCACCCGCGAAGCGATCAAGCGCGTGTACACACAGATCGAGAAGGAAAACCTGGGCAAGCAGGTCAAGTTCGGCCTGGTCGCCTACCGCTCCAGCACCACCGCCGTGCCGGGGCTTGAGTACGTGAGCAAGATGTACGCCGACCCCAACACGGTGAAGGACGGCGCCGACTTCATGGCCAAGGTCGCTGACCTCAAGCAGGCCAAGGTGTCGAGCAAGACCTTCGATGAAGACGCCTATGCCGGCGTCATGCACGCGGTGGACAAGGTCGACTGGAGCCAGTTCGGCGCCCGCTATGTGGTGCTGATCACCGACGCCGGTGCTATCGACGGCACCGACAAACTGTCGGGTACGGGCCTTGGCGCAGAACAGGTGAAGATCGAAGCCAGCAACCCTGGCGTCGCCCTCTACACCCTGCACCTGAAAACCCCGAGCGGCATGAAAAACCATAGCAGTGCCGAAGCCCAGTACCGGACCCTGTCGAACTACCCGGGCACCAACACGTCGCTCTACTACCCGGTCAATGCCGGCGATGTCGAAGCCTTCGGCCGCAAGGTCGATGGCCTGGCGGCCGCCATCACCCAGCAGGTGAAGTCGGCCTACCTGGGGGAAGATGCCATCGGCAGTGCCACCAACGCCAAGGCTGACCCAGCCGAGCAGAAGATGCTCGAAGATGCCGCCCTGATCGGCCACGCCATGCAACTGGCCTACCTGGGCAAGACCACCGGCACCCAGGCCCCCCCGGTGTTCCAGGCCTGGATCAGCGACCGTGACCTGATCAAGCAGAACCTGCCGACTACCGATGTGCGGGTGCTGCTGACCAAGGCCCAGCTCAGCGATTTGAGCGATGTGCTCAAGCAAATCGTCGATGCCGCCAACGAAGGCATGATCTCGCCGAGCGAAATGTTCACCCGCCTGCGCTCGGTGGCCGCGACCATGGGCGCCGATCCCAACCAGCTCAAGCAAGGCTCGACCACCCGCGTGGCCGACCTGGGCGTGCTGGGCGAGTACCTGGAAGACCTGCCGTACCAGAGCGAAGTGCTCAACCTGGATGAAGAGACCTGGAAAGGCCTGGACGGCCTGGCCCAGGAAAAATTCATCCGCAACCTGAGCACCAAGCTGCGCCACTACCAGCGCTATAACGCCGATGTGGACCGCTGGGTCGCGCTGGCACCCGGTAGCGACAGCCGCGACAACGTCTACCCCGTTCCGCTTGAAATGATGCCCTGAGCCCCATGCTCGATATCAAAGGACTGCTGGTGGTGCGCGGGCAAGGCCCGCACGCCCACCGGGTGAGGCTCGACGCGCTCACGCTGCGCCAGGGCGAGATCTGCGCGATCACCGGCGAAAGCGGCTGCGGCAAGAGCACCCTGCTCGAAGCCATCGGCCTGTTGCTGGCACCGCAGTCACTGGACCACTACCACCTGGGCCCGCAGGCACTGGACGTCGGCCAATTGCTGGCCGAAGACCGGCAACCGGAGCTCGCCGCCGTGCGCTCGCAGCAATTGGGCTTCGTGCTGCAGAACGGCGGCCTGCTGCCGTTCCTGACTGTACGCGACAACATCCAGCTGCCGCGGCGCATGCTCGGGCTCACCCGCCACAGCCAGGCGGTCGACAAGGCCGTCGAGGCGCTGCGCCTGGGGCCGTTGCTCGACAAGCTGCCGCAGGCCCTGTCCATCGGTGAACGCCAGCGGGTGGCGTGCGTAAGGGCAATTGCCCATGAACCACGCGTGCTACTGGCCGACGAGCCCACCGCAGCCCTGGACCCGAACAACGCCCGGCGCCTGTTCGAGCTGTTGCTCAACCTGGTCGGCGAGCTGGGCCTCAGCGCCCTGGTGGTATCGCACGACTGGCCCTTGATCGAGCAGTTCGGCCTGCCGCGCCTGGGCGCGGTCAACGGCGAAGGAGAGACACGCTTTGAACCCCTGGCATAGGCGCCTCGGCCTGCTGGTCCAGCTGTCGCTGGCCGACCTCTGGCACGACCGCAAGGTCACCTTGTGCATGGCCGCTTCGTTGGTGGCGGTGATCGCCCCATTGCTGCTGCTGTTCGGACTCAAGCACGGGGTGGTCAGCCAACTGCAGGAGGAGCTGCTGAGCGACCCGCGCAACCTGGAAATCAAGATGCTCAGCAGCGGCCACTACGACCGCGACTGGCTTGAACAACTGCGCCAGCGACCTGAAGTCGCATTCGCCATTGGCCAGACCCGCTCGCTCAATACCCAGGCCGACCTGCTCGGTGAGCGCGGCCGCTTTGCCGAAAACGTCGAGGTCATCCCCACCCAGGCAAACGACCCATTGCTCAAGTCGTCCTTGAGTGCGCTGGTGGGCGGCCAGGTGATTCTCAGTGCCCGCGCTGCCGAGCGTCTCTCGGCCAAGGCCGGCGACAGCGTGCGCCTGCGCGTTGCGCGACGCATGGACGGCGCCAACGAGCGCGGTGAACGCACCCTGCAGGTGCTGGCGGTGCTGGAACCGGCGCGCTTTGCACGCCCTGCGGCATTCGTCAGCCCCGAGCTGCTGCTGGACCTTGAGTATTATCGCGATGGCTATCAAGTCGCCGGCCTAGGCAGCCTCACCGGCAAACCCATGGACGGCGTGAAGCTGGGCTATGCCCGCGCCCGCCTGTATGCACGCGATATCGACAGCGTCGAACCGCTGGAGCGCTGGCTCAATGAGCAACGCATCGAAACCAGTAGCCGCTTGGCCGAGATCGACAGCGTCAAGGCGATCAACCATGTACTGGGGCTGATCTTCGGGGTCATTGCCGGCGCGGCCCTGATCGGTTGCATCGCCTCGCTGGTGGGCGCCTTTCTGGCCAATATCGACCGCAAGCGACGCAACCTGGCGGTGCTGCGACTGCTCGGGTTTGGCAGCGCAGCGGTAGCCGGTTATGTCGTGCTGCAGGCGCTGTTGCTCAGTGCCGTTGGCTACCTGGGCGGGCTGGGCAGCTACTTCGTCGGCAGCCTGCTGTTCGACCAGTTGTTGGGCAGCAGCCAGGCCACCGGCACGTTCGTTTGTCATATCACTGTCTGGCATGGCCTCGTGGCCTTGCTCCTGGCCTTTCTGGTCGCAGCCCTGGTCGCCTTGATCGGTGCCCTTCGGGCCATCAGCATTCAACCTGCGGAGAGTTTGCGTGAGCTTTAAAGCCTGCTGCCGTCTTCTGTTTGTACCCCTTGGTTTTGGCTACCTGCTCAACGCTTCGGCCGCGGCCTGGGAAGACAAGCACTTCAACCCGATGCCCGAAGCCGATGATGTGGTGCTGCCAATGCCCTGTGAAGGCGCGATGGTGTTTCGCAAGGTGCTGATCCCGCTGGCCGGCCCCCTGGATGACTACCCGATCAACATCGGCCAGGACAGCGCCGAATTCGGCTACGTGGAACAGACGCGCCCGGCTTTTATCTCCGGCAGCTTCACCAGCGCCAAGGGTGACAAGTCTCGCTACTACCTGATGGCCAAGTACGAGATGACCCAGTTGCAATACAAGGCCCTGATGGACGAAAGCTGCCCTGCCCCGTCCAACAAGCTGCGCCTGCCGGTGGTGTCGATCAGTTGGCTGGATGCCCTGCAGGCCGCCGACAAATACAACCGCTGGCTGCGTGCCAATGCCGCCGCCAAGCTGCCGAGCGAAGACGGCGCCCAGGGCTTTTTGCGCCTGCCCACCGAAACCGAGTGGGAGTTCGCCGCCCGTGGCGGCCTGCAAGTCAGCACTGCCGAATTCCGTGACGGTCGCTACCCGATGCCCGAGGGCTTGAACGCCTACGAATGGTTCGCCGGTGCGCAATCGGCCAACGGCAAGTTGCAGCTCAGCGGCCTGCTCAAGCCTAACCCGCTGGGCCTGCACGACATGCTCGGCAACGCCAGCGAGATGATGTTCGAACCCTTCCGCCTGAACAAACTTGACCGCCAGCACGGCCAGGCCGGCGGCTATGTAGTGCGCGGCGGCAACTACCTGACCGCCGAAGGCCAGTTGCGTACCGCCCTGCGCCAGGAAGAGCCCTACTACAACGACCAGGGCCCAGTGACCAAGAAAACCAATGGCGTGCGCCTGGCGCTGGTGTCGCCGACCCTGACTTCCCGCGAGCGGGTCAACAGCATCGAGAAGAGCTGGAGCACGCTGGGTAACGATCAGCCGTCCACCGACCCGAAAGACAAGGGCACCGTCAAAGCCCTGGAAGACTTGGCCTCCAGCGTCGAGGACCAGGGCCTGAAGGATCAGCTCAAGACCGTGGAAAACCAGCTTCGCGCCAGCAACCAGCAGCAGCAGGAAGCCCGTGACCAGGCGATCCGTGCCAGCCTCAATCTGGGCGCCTTCCTCTGCACCAAGATGCTCGATGACGGCCAGTACCTGGACTTCTTGCAGAAGAACTACGCCGCCAACTGCAAGGCCGGTGAAGAAGACCCGACCTGCGGCATGCGCAAGACCAAGCTGGACGAGCAAGGCGATCGCCTGCACAAGCTCAGTCGCTACTACGCAAGCTCCCTGGTGGACTCGGGTTCGCTCTATGGCCAGTCCCTGCTGGAGGCTCAGGTTCCGGTACTCGAAGGCGTGCTGACCGCCAACAAGAACCTCAGCGAACTGACACCCTACCTGAAGACCCACTGGGCCAACCAGGCGGCGTTCCTCAAGTCCCAGAAAATCGACATCAACGCCTGGCTCAACAGCTGCAAGGCCGTGAGCCACTGAACCAACCGCGAACAAGGAAAGCGAACGTGAACATGAACAAGCCAGGTATTACCCGGGTATGGATCGGTCTGATGATGGCGGTGAGCCTGGTGCTGAGCGGTTGCGCCAGCACTGGCAGCCCGTTTACCAAAGACAGCTCGCCAGGCACCGCTGACCCGCGCCTGACCGAAAGTACCGACGCCAAGTTCTTCAGTGCCTCGGGCTACCAGGCCTGCGCCGTTGCCGCCGCCGGTGGCATCCTCATTTGCACCCTGTCCAACTCGGGCAACAAGGTGGCCTGTGCTGCTGCAGCCGGCCTTGCCGCCTGTGGCGTGGCCATGGGCGCCAACTATTACCTGGATGACCGCCGCGCCAAGTACGCCGATACCACCCAGCGCCTCAATGTAATGACCGCCGACGTACAGAAAGAGACCGCCAAGGTCGCCGAGCGCACCAACACCCTGCAGCGGGTGATCAACGACGACAAACAGCAGATCGCCGACATCCAGCGCGCCATCAAGGCCAAGTCGGTGGACAAGGCCAAGGCCCAGCAGGACATCGCCAATATCGACAAGAACATCGTCCTGATGCGCAGGGACCTGGGCAATATGCAGTCTCGCGTCACGGAGTTCGAGAAGGTCGCCCAGGCCGAGCGTAGCAGCGGTACCAGCCAGGCTGAGGTGCAGAAGGTCGAGGCCGAGATTGCCAAGATGAACAACAAGGTCGCGTCGCTGCAGCAGGAGGTCGACGGCCTCTACAGCCAGCGCTCGGCAATCACCCTGGGCTGAGGACACTCCATGTTCGTACGAATTGGCCTTTGCGCCCTGGTGCTGACGGTCCTGGCCGGCTGCACCACCACCGCCTCGCAGTGCAACGCCGCCGACAGCAGCGCCAGCCTGGTCAGCAAGCTCAACTGCGACTATGGCGGCGGCTATGCCGAGCAGGTTCACAACAGCGAACAGGACCTGGTCGCCGCCCGCGAGCAGAACCGCCAGTTCAACCAGGTGTTTGACGAGCTCAGCGCCCTGCAGGCATCCACGCGCCAGGACCTGGCCACCCAGCAACGCCAGCAGGCCAGCCTGGAGAAGTCGCTGAACGGTTTGCTGAGCACGCTCAAGGCCCAACACGCCAACAAGGGTGATGTGCAGCAGCAGATCGCCGGGCTGGAGCAACAGCTCAAGGCTGCCCAGCGCGCACCGGCGAGCAATGCCAGCAACGCACAGATCGAAGCTCGCAAGCAGCAGCTCAAGACGCTGCAGCAGCAGGTCAGTCGCCTGCAGTTGAGCCTGGGTTACGAGTAAGCCTCCCTCGGCAGCTTCGGCTGCCGATCTTTTTTCAGGACACCACCATGCAACGGGTTACCCGTGATGCCGGGCCGGACCACGACGGCCTGGCCGCGCTCGTACAGACAGTCGCGATCATCACCAAGCACTTTCCCCCCAGCGTTGCCCAGTTATATGCCTTGCCGCGCACGGGCAAGGACGGCGCCCGGGAATGGTGGACGGAGCTTGAGGGGCAGCCGCGCCTGTTTGGCGAGCTTGGCGCCGAGCAGCAAGCGACATTGTTGAGCCTTTACGAGCAACGCCAGGATGCCCTGCGCCAACTGGCCAGCGAATTGGAAAACCGCGGCCAGGCCAGCGACGCCTCGGCGTTGCGCCGCCTGATAGGCCCGGCCGACCTGAACAACCTCTACAGCGTCAATGGCTACCCGCTGCTGGTGCGCTGGGGCGAACCTGCGGCGGTGGTGCCGCCAGCGGCTCCTCCCGTGGCCAGGACGCGCCGCAGGTGGATCTGGCTGCCGTGGTTCCTGCTGCCGCTGCTGGCGTTACTGGCACTGCTGGCGGCGTTGTGGTTTGGCTGGCCGTACCTGCAACGCTGGCTCCACAGCGAACCGGCAAAGCCCTTTGCCTGCGTCAAGGATCCCCAGGTGCAACCACCGCAGTTGTCGGTGGTGCTGGATACCTCGGGCTCCATGCAACTGAGCGTCGATGCCACGCTGGAAGATGAAAAGTGGTTCTTCGAGAACCAGGACAACCCGGCACGGGACCTTGAGCACCTGGCCCGCATCACTCGCGCGCCGCTGCGCATGGAGGTGGCCAAGCAGTCGCTGACGCAAATGGTCAATGACCTGCACCCGGCCATCGACATGCGCATCGTGACCTTCGACGGCTGCCGCACTCCGGTTGACCATGGTGTGTTCAACCTTGCCCAACGCCCGGCGCTGATCCAGGGCATCCAGGGGCTGGTGGCCAACGATGGCACGGCACTGAGTGCCAGCCTTGAGGCGGCCGCACACAGCATGGATGGTCGCGAGCGCGATGGCGTGATCGTGATGTTCGTCGACGGCGCAGACGGCTGCGGCCAGAACGTCTGCGAGGTGGCGCAACGCATTGCCCGCGAACAACCGCGGCTGAAGGTCAACCTGATCAACATCAGCAACAACAGCCTGGCCGACTGCATCGCCGACAGCACCGGTGGTCGCGTCTACTCGGCAAACAATGCTTCGCAATTGGCGGTAGCCCTGGAAGGGGCCAGCCAGGATGTGTCCAGCACGGCCACGTGCGACTAGGGAATCGAAGCCATGCAACGCGTACTCCGCGACACCCAGGCCAACCAGGACGCCGCAGCAGCGCTTGAGCAGACGGTGGGACACATTCGCCAGCACTTTCCGCCGAGCATCGCCCACCTCTATGCCATACCGCGCCAGGGCCGTGACGGGGTGCTGGAGTGGTGGACAGCGCTGGAAGGCCAGCCGCACCTCTACGCCAGCCTCGAACGCCAACAGCAAGCAGCGCTGCTGCAGCGCTATGAAGAACGCCAGGCGGCAGTCCAGCAACTGGCCCAGGAGCTCGACCGACGCGGTCAGGGCGCGGCGGCCCAGGCGCTGAACAAACTGATCGGCGCCCCGGACCTGAACAACCTGTACAGCATCAATGGCGAGCCGCTGGTGGTGCGCTGGGGCCAGCCACAACCCGCGCCAGTACCGCTTGCATCCAGGCCACCCGCGCCGCCTGTTGCCGCGCCCAGGCCCGCCCCAGCACCACCGCCGCCCCGCCCGGTGCGTGCGCGTCGCCCGCTGGTACTGTGGCCTTGGCTGCTGGGCCTGTTGCTGCTCGCCCTGCTCTACGGCTTGTACCTGTGGTGGCCGTCGTTGCGCCAACTGTGGACAAGCCTCACCCCACAAGCCCAGGTCTGCACACCGGGCGGCAATTTCCAGGCCTCGGAGTTTGCCGTGGTGCTCGACACCTCGGGGTCGATGGATGAGCGAATTCGCATCAAGCGTGAAAACGAAGCGTGGTACATCACCTTGCTGCGCCAGGTACCGCTGGTGGAGGAGTTCCTGCCCTACGACACCAACCAGCGCGTCTCGCGCATGGATGTCGCCAAAAGCTCGCTCACGACCGTGATCCAGAACCTGGACCAGGGCATCGACATGCGCCTGGTGACCTTCGACGGCTGCCGCACGCCCGTGGACCATGGGGTGTTCGAACCCACGCAGCGTAGCGACCTGACCCAGCGCATCGATCAGTTGCAACCCCAGGGCGGGACCGCGCTGGGCATCAGCCTGGAAGCGGCCGCCGCAAAAATGAACGGCCGTGACCGCGACGGGATGATCATCATGTTCGTCGACGGCAGCGACAGCTGTGGGCAAAGCGTATGTGCCGTGTCACGCCAGATTGCCGCGCTACAACCTCGGCTGCGCATCAATATCGTCAACATCAGCGCCAGCTCCGGCTCCAACTGCGCGGCCGAAAACACCGGTGGCCGGGTATACACCGCCAACGATGCCGCCGCGGTGGCAGCCGCGTTGCAGCAGGCGAGCCAGGAGGTTTCCAGCGCATCCGGGTGCAATTGAGGCAAAATACAGCGGACTGATTCGCATTAAGCTTATCGGTCCGCTGGAATTCCTCAGCAAGAGAAGGATCTTTATGAAACACCTCGCTTGGATCCCGGCCCGTGTGGTCGGGATGTTTTGCTGTCTGTTCATGTTCACCCTGGCCCAGGCCAAGGATGATGGCACCGACCCCTCCGTCACCATTGAAAAGGATATTCAACGCACCGTCGTTGCCGAAGACGGCAGCTTCGAGACCACGCAGGAGCTGGTCACGCTCATCAACGAAGAGCGCGCCATCCAGTACCGCGCCCAGCATTCGCTGTACTACAACCGCACCCTGGAAACCCTCGAGGTGGTCCAGGCCTATACCCAGAAGCCCGACGGCCGCAAGGTGGTGGTCAGCGCCGAGCAGATCAAGGAACAGCAGGAACAACAATCGGCACAGGCGCCGATGTTCCATGACAGCCTGGTCAAGGTGGTGATCTTCCCGGAAGTGGCGGTGGGCGACCGGCTGGTGCTGAACGTCAAGAAGCAGCGCAAGACACCGCTGTTCCCCGGCCAGTTCGAAGACCTGGCGATGCCGCAGTTCCATCCCACCCAGCAGTTCACCCAGATCTACGACCTGCCGGCGAACCTCAAGCTGCACGCCGACGCCAGGGGCTTCAAGGCCAAGCCGCCCAAGACCGCTGGTGGACGTACCGTGTACCAGTGGGACTATGTGCAGGGCGACAATGCCCGTATCGAAATGGGCGCCGTGGCGTACTCGGACTACGGCAAGTACCTGGCCGTCTCGACCTTCGATGACTACAGCGCGTTCGCCAAGGCCTATGCCGAGCGGGCCAAGCCCGAAGTCACCCCGGCCATCCGTGAACTGGCCCAGTCGCTGACCGCCAAGCTCGACAACCCTCGGGACAAGGCCCTGGCCCTGGGCGACTGGGTGCGTCGCAACATTCGCTATGTGGCGGTGTACATCGGCGCCGGCAGTGTTGTGCCCCATGCGGCCGATACTGTACTGAGCAACCGCTACGGCGACTGCAAGGACCATGTCGCCCTGCTCGAAGCCCTGCTGGCGGCGGTGGACATCGACAGCACCCCGGCACTGATCAACCTGGGCAATGCCTTTGCCCTGCCCAAGGTACCGACCCTGGGGGTGATCAACCATGTAATCACCTACCTCCCGAGCCAGAACCTGTACCTGGACTCCACCGTCGAGTCCATCGCCAGCGGTTACCTGCCGGTTCCGGTACTGGACAAACCCACCCTGCTCACTCGCACAGGCACCTTGGGTCACACCCCGGCCACCCAACAGAGCAAGGTCGAGAACAGCACCACCTTCACCGTGGCCAACAGCGGCGCCGCTGACTTCCAGCATGTTTCGAAGATCGACGGCTGGGCGGCAGAGCTCAACCGCTGGGGCGTTCGCAACATGACCCCGGCCCAGCGCGACCTGATGGTCCAGCAGATCCTCGCGGCTTACGGCCAGACCGGTAGCGGCAAGACCAACAGCGGCGACCTGGAAGGCAGCGGCGCGTTTGAAGTGCAGATCACCGGCCGCAGTGAAAACCTGGCCAACCTGCCCGGTCCGATCGGTGTGCCCACCCTCACCAGCCTGGCTGGCGGCATCGCCCAGAACGTGTTCGGCTTTGTTGCCGAGAAGCAGCGCACCCAGCCCTTTACCTGTATTTCGGGGGTGAACGAGGAGCAGGCACGCTACGAATTCCCGGCGGATGTGAAGATTCTGGCCGCGCCAAAGTCGGTGACACTCAAAGACGCGTTCATTGACTACACCGCCGAGTACACCCAGCAAGGCAACAGTGTGGTGGTCAAACGCCGCATGGACTTCCACTACCCCAAGGCGGTCTGCAGCGTTACCGACTACGAGAAGATGAAGCCTGTGGTAGACGCCATGCTCAATGACCTGAACAGCCAGGTGATCGTGCACAAGAGCTGAACCGCTAGCCCTGCCGGGTTGAGTAACCCGGCAGGGCAGCCGGTTTACCGGGCATGACGTTTTTCAATCGCATCGATGACGCTTTCTCCCTTGCCCTGTAGCCATCTGTACACGATTCTGTAGGTATCTGCCGTCATCAACGTCCAGCATTGCAGAGGCCTCTATGAAAACCGTGGCACAGCTTCTAAAAACCAAAGCCCAGCAGCACCATCAGGTGCATACCATTGGCCCCGACCATATGGTGCTCGATGCGCTCAAGTTGATGGCCGAGAAGAACGTCGGCGCCCTGCCGGTGGTCGAGGGCGGGCATGTGGTGGGGATCGTCAGTGAGCGCGACTATGCGCGCAAGATGGTGCTCAAGGGTCGCTCATCGGTCGGTACGCCGGTGAGCGCGATCATGAGTGCGCCAGTGATCACGGTGGACCCGCACCAGAACATCGAGTACTGCATGAACATGATGACCAACAGCCACCTGCGTCACCTTCCGGTGGTGGAGAACGGCGAGCTGCTGGGCCTGCTGTCGATCGGTGACCTTGTAAAAGAGGCCATCGCCGAGCAGGCCAACATGATCCTGCAGCTGGAACAGTACATTCGCGGCGATTGACTGGCCGCGCCTTCCTTCAGCGGTATTCGCCCTCCAGCTCGTCGAGCTGGTGGTCGAAGCTGCGCAAACGTGCCGACCAGGTATACACCAGCACTTCCAGATCGCGGTTGAGTACCGCCCCCCCGCGGCCGCTGCTTTGCTGTGAATCGCACAAGTCCAGTTGGTACCGCTCGCGGGCCATCGCCGTGGCAACGGTGGACAGCTCTCGGGCATTGTCCAGCCAGTGGCGGCGCAGGTCGTGGGTTTCCTTGTCCAGCTCGCGGCACTGGCGTTTTAGGGCTTCGAGGCTTTGCTCCAGTGGCGTCCCTTCTAGCTCGCCCATGACTTCCTGGAAAGTCCGCCCCGGTTGCCAGTAGCTGCCCCAGAAGTAACGGTCGAATACGGTCTCGACCCGGCGCAGGGCCACCTTGGTGTTCCAGATGGCGACCAGCGTACGCCCCTGGGCCAGTTGGCGTTTGCTGACCCGCAACTGCTGCCAGGCAATCCAGGCCAGCGCAGTCAAGGCAAGCGCCCCGATCACGCCCCCGGCGGCATAGAGAAACACCATCGCCTGATGCAGTTGGTAGGTCTGTTTGACACCATAGAAATAACCGACAGTCAGCAGCCCCAAGGCTGTCACGGCACACCAGAAACCGACGGCATAGGGATCTTTCATTGGCGCTATCCCCCTGTTGTTTTTTTTTGAGCATAGCAACGCCGAACGCCGGTATCAGGTGCCGCTCAGCGTTTATTTCGCAGGGCCTCGTTGAGCTGGTCGAACATCACCGCCCAGTCGGCATCCTCGTTCACGCTCTCCTGCAGAAAGGCCTTCTGGGCCGGTGTCCAGAACGGCGCATCCACCAGTTTTATGTCGCCCTTGAGCGGCGAATGGCTGGTAATGAACTGGTCGATACCGATCGGATCGTCGGGCAGGCCCAGCTGTTTGAACAATTCAGAGAACTTGTGGTTGGGTGCTTCCATGGGACACTCCTTCGAGCCAGGCCGGGCATCCACGACGCCAGCCTGGCAGTGGGTTGATCATCAGCAAACCTCGCGCACTTCGGCGCTCGGCACCAGTTTCAAGTACTGCGCCATATTCATGTGGATCAGGTGGTCGTGATCGCCGGCCTCGACGTAAATGTCGCCCTGGCGGGTAAGGGTCGGGTCGACCAGCATCTTGATCGAGTAGGCATCGCCCATCGCCGGAATGGCACCGCGCTCGCAATCGCCAAACAGGTGAGGCAGGTTGCTTTCCGAGGTCATGTGCCACTGGCCGGTGGCCTGTACCTTGCTCATGTCCAGGTGACGGTTGGCCGGTAGCACGGCCATCAGGTAGTTGCCGTGGCGGTCGTCGAGCATGACCGACTTGGCTACCCGCTCGGCGGGCACTCCTGCCATGCGTGCCGACTCAAGGCTGGTGGATGAGTGCGCGTGAGGAACGATGTCGTAGTCGCAGCCGGCCTTGTCCAGGCATTGCTGCAGCGTTTTTGCCATACGCATGATGCACCTCCGGTTTAGCCCCCCACTTCTGAAGTTTAGGCCGTGCTGCCCAGGGCTGCGGACTAAACTTAGTAGACACGCACAAACCGGGTGAATTCAGGTGATCGCGCGTTGGTGTCGGTACCTGCTACTGCTGCTGTGGCTCGGCGGGCTCACGGGCAGCCAGGCTGCGCCCGGCCAGCCGGTGCTGGTATTGAGTATCAACGGTGCCATTGGTCCGGCCAGTGCCGACTACCTGATCCGTGGTCTGGACCATGCCACTGGCGCGCAGGCGCAGCTGGTGGTGATCCGTCTCGACACCCCAGGCGGGCTCGACAGCTCGATGCGCGAGATCATCAAGGCGATCCTCGCCAGCCCAGTCCCGGTGGCAAGCTTTGTCGCCCCCGGTGGTGCCCGGGCCGCCAGCGCCGGTACTTACATCCTCTATGCCAGCCATGTGGCGGCCATGGCCCCGGGCACCAACCTGGGCGCCGCCACGCCCGTGCAGATCGGCGGCCTGCCCGGCCCGGCTGCCCCACCAGCGGCACCAACCGGGGACAAGCAGGCCCCGCAGAGCGATCAAGACACCCTGACCCGTAAACAAGTCAACGACGCGGCGGCCTACATCCGTGGATTGGCCCAACTGCGCGGGCGCAACGCCGACTGGGCCGAGCAGGCGGTGCGTGAAGCCGTGAGCTTGCCCGCCAGCGAAGCCCTGCGCCTGAAAGTGATCGACCGAGTCGCCAACGACCTGCCCGACCTGCTGCGTCAGCTCGACGGCAAGACGCTGGAGGCGGCCGGACAAACGGTGCAACTCGATACCGCCACCGCGCCGGTGATCGAACGTCAACCCGACTGGCGTACACGCCTGCTGGCAGTTATCACCAACCCAAGCGTGGCGCTGATTCTGATCATGATTGGTGTGTACGGCCTGATGTTCGAGTTCATGAGCCCAGGCTCCGGCGTTGGCGGGGTGATCGGCGGCATCTGCCTGTTACTGGCCTTGTATGCCTTGCAACTGTTGCCGGTGAGCTATGCCGGGGCCGGGCTGATACTGCTTGGCGTGGCCTTCATGGTTGCCGAGGCGTTCATGCCCAGCTTTGGCGTGGTCGGCTTTGGTGGCATCGTCGCCTTCGTGGTGGGTGCAGTGATCCTGATGGACACCGACGTTCCCGGTTTCGGCATCCCCTTGCCGTTGATCCTGTTCCTGGCCCTGTTCTCGGCGCTGCTGCTCGGCGGCGTGCTGGGCATGGCCATGCGAGCGCGCAAGCGTGCGCTGGTCAGCGGTGATGCCGGGCTGGTCGGCAGCCTGGCTACGGTAATGGCCGTGAACGACAGCGACCCGTTCATCGGGTCTGTTCAGGCGCAGGGTGAGCAGTGGCAGGCCCAGTGCCAGACACCACTGCAAGTGGGACAACGCGTCCGGGTGATCTCACGCAAGGGCGTACTTCTGGACGTCAGCGCTGCGGCAGATGCTGTGGTGCAAGGAGATTGAGCATGTTTTTCGAACTGGGCTTCGGGGCATTGCTGGCATTGATCGCAGTGCTGTTGCTGTCGGCGTTTCGCATCCTGCGCGAGTACGAGCGTGGCGTGGTGTTCCAGCTCGGGCGCTTCTGGCGGGTCAAGGGGCCGGGGCTGGTGCTGCTGATTCCGGGCATCCAGCAGATGGTCCGGGTGGACTTGCGCACCGTGGTGCTCGACGTGCCGCCGCAGGACGTGATTACCCGCGACAACGTCTCGGTGAAGGTCAATGCCGTGCTGTACTTTCGCGTGCTGGACCCGCAGAAGGCGATCATTCAGGTCGAGGACTTTCTCATGGCCACCAGCCAACTGGCCCAGACCACCTTGCGCGCGGTGCTGGGCAAACATGAGCTGGATGAATTGCTGGCCGAGCGCGAACGCCTGAACCTCGATATCCGCCAGGTGCTCGATGCACAGACCGATGCCTGGGGCATCAAGGTGGCCAACGTCGAGATCAAGCATGTGGACCTCAACGAATCGATGATTCGCGCCATAGCCCGCCAGGCCGAGGCCGAACGTGAACGACGGGCCAAGGTGATCCATGCCGAAGGTGAACTGCAAGCGTCGGAGAAGCTGATGCAAGCGGCCGAGATGCTTGGGCGCCAGCCGGGGGCCATGCAGCTGCGCTACATGCAGACCCTGGGCAGCATCGCCGGGGACAAGTCGTCGACCATCGTGTTTCCGTTGCCGATCGAGATGCTCAAGGGCTTTGTGGACAAGTGACCTGTGGGAGCAACTGTCTTGAACCACGACCGCTACGCGGTCGCTCACAGGCCGTCGCCAGCGGCTACACGGGCAACCTTTAGCCGCTGGCGACGAACGAGGCTGTGATCGACTGCGCAGCAGTCGCCAAAGGCGAGTAGCTGTCTTGCACAGACAATTACCAACCACCACCCAGGGCCAGGAACAACCCGATCTGCCCCATTGCCACCTGGGTATTGGCCATGGCCAGTTGCGCGCGCATGTCGGTGTAGGTACGCGTAGCCTGCAGATCCGCCAGGAACGACTCACGCCCGGCCTTGTAGAAGCGGTGGGTCTGGTCTGCCGCCAGTTGCGCCGATCGTTCGGCGTCGGCCAGGGCGTCACGGCGCTCCAGCAAGGCGCTGTACTTGGCCAGGCTGGTCTGGGTTTCACGGATGGCGTTGAGTACCACCCCGTCAAAATGCGCCAGCGCCGCCTGGGTCGAGGCTTCGGCCTGGCGGATACGTGCTCGCGAACCGTTGGTCGGCACGGTCCAGGTCAGCAGCGGGCCAAAGCCCCAGCGGTTGGTCGCCGGTTCGCCTAGGTTCTCCAGAATACCGATGGTGCCCACCTGGGCGCCGATGCTGATATCCGGGTACAGCTGACCCGTGGCTACGCCAATGGTCGCCGTGGCAGCGGCGAGGCCGCGTTCGGCCTGACGGATATCCGGGCGGCGCTTGAGCAACGCGGCACCATCACCCACCGGCAGTACCTGCGCAATATGCGGCAGTTCCGCGCAGTCGGCGGTACCCGCTGGTAGTTGGTCAACCGGCTGGGCCAGCAGCATCGACAGCGTATACAGGCCGGCTTCGCGCGCTGCCTGGTAACGAGGCAGCTCGGCACGCAACGACTTGAACTGGGTCTGCGAACGGGTCACCTGGGTTTCGTCGCCGCGCCCGGCGTCGCGCAGGCGCTGGGTCAGGTTCACGCTTTGCTCCTGCAGGTCCAGGGACTCGCGGGCGATGTGGTACTCCTCGTTGGCCGCACACACCTGGGTGTAGGCGCGGACCACATCGGCCACCACGGTGATGCGTGCGGTATCGGCCGCGGCCTGGGTGGCATCGGCATTGGCCTGGGCGGCTTCGACGCCGCGCTTGAGGGTGCCCCACAGATCGAACTGGTAAGAGGCGCTGATAATCGCCTCGCCGATGTTGGCCACCGGCACTTTCTCAGGCTGCAGGAAAGCTTCGCCGGACTCCTGCAATCGCTGGGCACCGAGCTTCACACCCCCATTGAACCCGCCCTGGGATTCGGCCACTTCAACCTGTGCGCGGGCACGGGCAATGTTGGCGGCCGCCACACGCAATTCGGTGTTGGCGGCCAGGGCCTGGCTGACCAGGGTGTCGAGACGCGGATCCTTGTACAAACGCCACCAGTCCCTGGGCACCGGCGCCGACACCACGCTATCGGCATCCTGGCGCAGCTCGCCTTGCAGGTCGGGGCGCTGGACCGCCGCCTGCTCAGGCACCTTGTAGTCCGGCCCGACCATCTGGCAGGCCGACAGCATCAGGCTCAGGCCCAGTAGCGACAGGCGTTTCATTGGTCTTTACCATCGATGATCGACACCGTCGCAGTACGCCCGGCGATCATGCGAAAGTCGGCCGGCACTTCGTCGAAGGCGATCCGTACCGGAATCCGCTGGGCCAGGCGCACCCAGCTGAAGGCTGGATTGACGTTGGGCAGCAGGTTGGCGCCGCTGCTGCGGTCGCGGTCTTCAATGCCGGCGGCAAAGCTCTGCACATGACCGCGCAAGCGAGTGCTGTCGCCCATCACGCGGATATCCACCGCCTGGCCGATGTGGATGCCCGACAGCTTGGTTTCCTCAAAGTAGCCATCCACATGGTAGGAGTTGCTGTCGACCACCGAGAGCACCGGCTTGCCCACGCTGACGAACTCATGAGGGCGTGGCGCACGGTCGTTCAGGTAACCCTCTACCGGGCTGCGCACCACCGATCGGTCCAGGTTCAACTGCGCCGCATCCACCGCCACCTGCGCCTCGGCCAGCGCCGACTGCGCCCGCGCCTCGCGGGACTGACTCTCTTCCAACTGCTCCTGCGCCACCAGGTTACCCAGGCCACGGTTTCGGCGGGCTTCACGACTGGCCTGGGCCAGGGTTTCCTTGCGCTCGGCCAGGGTGGCCTGGGCATGCCGCAGGGCCAGCTTGAAGCGGTCCTGGTCGATGGTGAACAGCACGTCGCCGCGCTTGACCACCTGGTTGTCGCGCACCTCGACCTGCTGGATCAGTCCGGACACGTCGGGGGCGATCTGGATCACGTCGGCGCGAATATGCCCGTCGCGGGTCCAGGGGGCAAACATGTAGTACATGACCATCTGCCAGACCAGTACGGTCGCCAGGGTCACTACCAGCAGGGTCAGGACCACGCGGCCCAGGGTCAACAAGGGTTTTTTCATGGCAGCATCAGGTTTCGGCAAAAGTGGTCGACCGTGCCGAGCAGCACGGCGTAGAGCGCAACGTTGAACAACGCCCGGTGCCAGACCAGGCGGTAGAAATGCACACGGGTGAGTACGGCGTGTACCCCGAGAAACAACAGGTAGGTCAGGACCATCATCACCAGCAGCGTAGGCAGGAAGACCCCGCTGATATCCAGTTCACCGATCACAGGGGCGCTCCATCGATGCCATAGGGGAGTTGCGGCTGATCGTCGGAGGGCTCCAGCACCACTTCGACGCCCGGCAGCAGCGCCAGGCGCAGGCCGCTCAAGGCGTGTAGCAGGTGAACACGGGCTTCGGCGCTGTCGGCCAGGTCGTTGAGGTTAAGGGCGCGGCGGGCGCGTTCCATGCTCTGCAGCAACGCAGGCGGCACATGCAGGCGGCGACGGGCGTCCAGGCAGGCCTGGAAGTGTTCCCCCACCTCCTCCACCACCTGTTGCAGCAACTGCCGTGGCTGCACGCCTACCCGCGGCATGTACGCGAGCAGGTCGAGCAGGTTCAGGCCGGCGCGCAGGTCGCGCAGGGCGGTACCCGTGTCCTGGCCGGTCTGGATCAGACGCGGCAGGTGCTGCATCAGACGGTCGAGCATCTGCACACCCAACCGCCGATGCTCGGCCAAGGTGGCCGGCTGGGTCATGCCAACGATGTCGCGCCAACTGAAGCGAGTCATGCGCTTGGCTGCCAGCTCCACACCGAACGGGCGCATGACCAGGGTCCAGATAAAGGCGAACAGCAATCCTACCGGCCCCGCCAGGTTGGAGTTGACGAAGGTCAGGAAGTTGGCGTCGTAGGCCCCCTGAATGCTGATGAACGAGGCGGTGTTGACGATGGTCAGCAAGGTGCCGAGGTAGAACTGCGGCTGTACGGTCAGGGTTCCCACACAGATGAACGGCACGGCGAAAGCCAGTACCAGCATCGGGAAGTCATGCAGATTGGGCAGCACCAGGAACAGATAGAAGCTGGCAAATACCACCGACGCCGCCGTCCAGAAGAAGAATCGGTAGATCTGCGGCGCCGGGTCGTCCATGGCAGCGAAGAAGCTGCAGGCCACGGCGGCGAGAATCACCGCACTGCCGCCATCGTTCCAGCCCGATAAGATCCACAAGGTGGTGGCGGCTATGATCGCGGTGACGGTGGAGAACACCGAGTAGAGCATCAGCCCACGGTCGAAGAACGGCGTCAACCGACCCAGGCGCCAGTGCCGGTACACCGCACGCCAGGGCGAGAGGTCTTCATTGCGGATGGCATGCTGCAGGCTACAGCAGTCCTGCCAGAGGTCGACCCACTCGGCCAGGCGGTACAGCGCGTTGGACAACAACAGCGAGGTACGTTCGTCGAGGTCCATGGCGCTGGGCTGCAGGTGTTCAAGCTGTGCGCGCAAGGTCGACCAGCGACTCGGTGCGGCATCACTGGCAGTGCTTTGGAGCCACTCTCGAGCCTGCTCCAGCACGGGTTTGAGCTGTTCGGCCTGCACCGGCGCGCGGGCTTCCAGGGCCAGCAAGGCATCGTCCAGGGCGTCGACCACCGGCAACAGGTGGATCATCCGGCCACGCAGCTCGCGAGCGTTTTTCACCGTCTGCGGGCGGGCACCTTCGTGGGACAACTGGCCAATCATCAGCTCCAGCGAGTTGAAGGTGGTGACCATCGAGGCACGCAGGCTGCCGACGGTTTCGGGCGAGGCCGTGCGAGCAAGAAAGGTATCGCTGTAACGGATCGCTTCGTTGAACCAGTTGCCCGTGGCTCCCACGACTACCGGGGTCAGCCTACGCGGCCAGAAAATGGCGCCCACCACGGCCGCAACAACAATGCCCAGGCAGATTTCCTGGGCACGAGACGAAGCGATGTCGAACACCCTGAGCGGGTCATCGACTACTGGCAGGGCGATCATCGGCAAGGTGTAGCCAGCCAGCATCAGGGCATAGCTGTTGGCCGTACGCAAATGCAGCGAAAGGAACAACAAAGTGCCGGTCCACAGGGCGATCGCAATGGTCAGCAGAACTGGCGTCTGCACCAGCAACGGCACCAGGAAAACCGCCCCCGCTGCTCCCAGCAAGGTGCCCATGGCACGGTACAGCGCCTTGGAACTGGTGGGACCGACAAAGGGGCTGGAGACGATGTACACCGTGGCCATGGCCCAATAAGGACGAGGCAGCTGCATGAGCAAGGCGATGTACAGGGCGATCATCGAGGCGGCGAAGGTGCGTACGCCATAGAACCAGTCGCGGGCCGGCGGCAGGGTGCTGAAGAAGCCCTTCATGACGGTACGCCCGGGGTACGTTGGGCAGCGGCTTCAAAGGCGCGCAGTACGCGCAAGGTGGCCAGTAGGTCCGCTTCGTCGATGCCTTGCAGCACCTCGCGGCGCAGGCGTACCAGTTCGCCTTCGATGGCCTCGGCCAGTACCCGGCCGCTTGGGGTCAGGCTCAAGGCCTTGGCGCGGCGGTCCACCGGATCACCACTGCGGCAGACGAATCCGGCATTGCACAGCTGATCGAGCAGACGTACCAATGACGGGCTTTCCAGCCCTGCGGCCTGGGCCACCGCCACCTGATGCACGCCATCGCCCAGGCGCACGATCATCAGCAACGGCATGGCACAGGCTTCGGAAATACCGTAGCCGGCCAGGGTCGTCTGGCAGATCCGCCGCCAGTGCCGACCGGCCACCACCATACCGCTGCTGATGTTCTGCTGCAGTGCATCTAAAGTCATGGAAGGAAGGTCGTCGCTATATTCATAGTTTGCTAACTATCAATATACTTCTTCCCCCACCCCCGGCGTCAAGCCTGGCAGACAGGCGTGATGCTCATGGCTGCAATTGATCGTCGAGCTTCATGTTCAAGGCCAGTGGGCTGCCAAGGTTGATGGCCTGATCGCGCCAGAACAGGTAGCGCAAGGCATTGCTGGAGATGCTGAAATGCACGGCCAGCTCTTCGGCCGCCTGCATCACTCCAGCCACGGCCGCCAACTCCAGCCAATAGATGCCGGCCTTATGGTCGACCCCTACTGTTTGACCATGTAGCAGCCGGTAGCCGACTTCAAAGCGGCAACGTGCATCGCCCCGCTGCGCCCCACGCAGGAACCAGCGGTAGGCCTGGTGCAAGTCGACAATCCAGAGCTGCTCGTCGCTGTCACAGACTTCTTCCTCGAAGAGGTCGCCCAGCGCCGCAGCGGCCTCCTCAAGGCCACGCTCGAAGGCTTGCTGGTAATACTCCGCTGCAGTGGCATAGGCCACTTGCACACCCTTGCCGAAGTAATACTGCTGGCCCAGGTTGAACCAGGCCGGCGCACTGCCCTGCAACGCCGCCATGCGCAGCAAGTGCCCGGCAAGGGTGGGATCGGCTCGCCAGTACTTGCCGTTGAGCCAGATCCAGCCCAAGTCGTTGAGCGCCGCCACATTACCCTCGAGCGCCTGGCGGCGCAGGTCGGCGTACAGCGCCTGCAGGTCGCTGGCCTCTTCCAGTCGGTTGATCAGGCTGTAGCTCTCGCCCAGCACCGCGCGCTGGCTGGGCATGCCCACCCCGGCATACAGCCGCTGCAAATGGCCGGGACGCCCGGGCGCAGGGATGACACGCTCGGGCAGTAAGCGCTCGAGCAGTGGGTAAATGTTGCTGGCAGCTGACATGTTCATCCTCATTGAACAACCCACGGATCCGACAGCGGGTGTAATGAGGCGTGATTCTGCGCAGGATCACGACAAAACCTGTCGCGAACGATTCGGTCGGGGCAAATCAACTGCTCGTCCTTGATCTGGATACATAAATGGCCAATTGCCATATCATTGCGTTGAGGCCATGCTACAACCGCAAGATTAGACAAGGACGCCATCTTTTGCCCTCTGCCACCACCCGTGCCACCCTCAGCCGTCAATGGGAGTTGCTGCGCCAGTTGCCCAGCCGCTCACCGGGATTGACCAGTGCCGAGTTGGTTGCCCGCCTGCAGGACGCAGGCTTTTCCATCAGCAAGCGCAGCATCGAACGGGACCTGAACGAGTTGTCGTTGATCTTCCCGCTCGAGCGTAATGACAAGAGCATCCCGTATGGTTGGCACTGGGCAGCCAATGCCTGCGTCGAACTGCGCGGAATCAGCGTCAACGAAGCCCTGAGCCTTGCCCTGGTCGAAGAAGCGGTTCGACCGTTGCTGCCCGGTAGCATGCTCAAGGTGCTGGATGCGCGCTTCAGCCATGCCCGGCAAAAGCTTGAGCACCTGTCCGGGGCGAACAAGGTTGCGCGCTGGCTGGACAAGGTCGCCAGCGTGCGCGCCGACATGAACATGCAGGCCCCGGAAGTGCCCGACAGCATCCTGGAAACGGTGCAGCAGGCCTTGCTTGAGGAGTACCAGCTGCACTGCCAGTACTACTCCGCACACAACGACAAGCTGAGCGAACTGACCCTCAATCCGCTGGCCTTGATCCAGCGCGGCCAGATCAGCTACCTGATCGCTACCGCTGTGCCCTACGGCGATATTCGCCAGTTCGCCGTGCATCGCTTTCGCAAGTTGCGCATCCTCGATCAAGCCACCCAGGGCTTGCGTGATTTTGACCTGCAGGCTTACCTGCGCAGCGACGCCTTGCAGTTTGGCGATACCGACAAGATCGAACTGCAGGCCTGGATCAGCGATAACCTGGCGCGCCTGGTGCGCGAGACGCCGTTGTCGGTAGACATGCGACTCACCCCATTGGAGCGGGGCCACCGCTTGCAGGCGACGGTGAGCAATAGCTGGCAGTTACGCTGGTGGCTGTTGAGCCAGGGGGATGGGCTGATCGTTGAGCAGCCCTTGGCGCTGCGCGAGCAGATTGCTCAGACCTTGAGTAACGCAGCGGCCCAGTACACTTGATAGCGAATCGCGGGGCCAGCCCGCTCCTACCGTAGGAGCGGGCTGGCCCTGCGATGCTTTTAACGTTCGCGCAGTGCTTCAGCCCGTGCGCGGATGATCGGCTTGAGCAGGTAGCTCAGCACACTCTTCTTGCCGGTGATGATATCCACCGACGCCACCATGCCAGGGATGATCAGCAGCGGGTTCTCGTCCGTGCCCAGGTGGCTGCGCTCGGTGCGCAGCTTGATCACGTAGAAAGTGTTGTTGTCTTCATCGGTGATGGTGTCGGCACCGATCTGTTCCAGCTTGGCCTTGAGGCCACCGTAGATGGTGAAGTCATACGCGGTGAACTTGACCATGGCTTCCTGGCCCGGGTGCAGAAAGGCAATGTCTTGCGGACGAATGCGCGCTTCCACCAACAACGTGTCATCCAGCGGTACGATCTCGACCAGGTCGCTGCCCGGCTGGATCACGCCACCGATGGTATTCACCAGCAGTTGCTTGACGATGCCGCGCACCGGTGAGGTCACCAGGGTCCGGCTGACACGATCATCCAGAGCCTTGCCGGTGGCCTGGGCCTTGCTCAGGTCGGTACGTGCTTCATTGAGCTGGGTGAGCGCTTCGCTGCGGAATTTGCCGCGCGTTTCATCGATCTTGCGCTCGACCTCCTTGATCGCCGACTCGGCACGCGGAATGGCCAGCGAGGTGGCGTCCAGCTGGCCACGGTTCTCCACTTCGGCACGCTTGAGCCGCAGCACTTCAACCTGGGAGATAGCACCCTGGGCCACCAACGGCTCGGACATGCCGATTTCCTGACGCAGCAACTGCAGGCTGTTGCGGTACTGGCTCTGCTTGGAGCTGAACTCACGCAGTTCCTGTTGACGTTGCACCAGCTGTTCCTGCAGGCCACCGATCTCGTCTTGCAGTTGCTGGCGACGGCTCTGGTACAGGGACTCTTCGTTGGCCGCCTGGCTGGGCGCAGCCTTGCGGATTTCTTCGTCGATCTTCAGTGGGCGATCCTCGACCTCTGCACTCAGGCGCTCGACCCGCAGGGCCATGGCCAGGCGGTCAGCTTCGGTCTCACCGACGTTGGAAACGAAGCGGGTGTCATCCAGGCGTAACAGTGGGTCGCCAATTTCGACGATCTCACCCTCTTTGGCGTAGATCTGCGCCACGATGCCGCCTTCCAGGTTCTGGATTTTCTGCAGCTTGGACGACGGGATCGCCTTGCCTTCACCGCGGGTGACTTCGTCGATTATGGCGAAGTTGGCCCAGAGCCCCAGGAACAGGAAGAAAGCGATAACGCCCCAAATCGTCAACCGCACGATGCGCGGCGCATCTTCGATCAGCGCCTTGTTGACCTCGGGAAGTGGCTGGCCGCTGAGTGACTCGGAGCCTTTGAAGTATTTACGCAGGCTGTCCTTGAACTGTCCCATATCCATCTTAAGCAACACTGATCTGCCCCTTCTTCAGCGCATCCATGACGGCGGCTTTCGGGCCATCCGCAACAATCTGTCCACGGTCCACGACGATCAGGCGATCAACCAGTGACAACAACGATGCCCGGTGGGTAACCAGGACCACGGTCTTGTTCTCGATGACGGCTTGCAGGCGTTGCTTGAGACGTTCTTCGCCGGTGTTGTCCATGGCGCTGGTCGGTTCGTCGAGCAGCAGGATTTGCGGGTTGAGCAACAGTGCCCGGCCCAGGGCGACGTTCTGGCGCTGACCACCGGAAAGGTTCTGGCCACGTTCACCGACCTGCAGCTCATAGCCTTGTGGGTGCAAGCGGGCGAATTCGTGGACACCCGACAGCTCGGCGGCTTGCAGCACCATTTCGTCTTCGACGTAGCGGGCACCGCTGACCAGGTTGTCGCGCAGTGTACCTGCCAGCAGTTGGATGTCTTGTGGGACGTAGCCGATGTTGTGGCGCAGTTCACTGACGTCGATCTGGCGAATGTCCACGCCATCCACCAGCAACGAGCCCCGGTCGGCTTCATACAGGCCGACCACCAGCTTGGCCAGCGAGCTCTTGCCCGAGCCGCTGCGACCGATGATGCCGATCTTCTCGCCCGGGCGAACGGTCAGGTTGATGCCCTTGAGGGCCAGGTTCTGCTGGTTCGGGTAGGTGAAGTCGACACCCCGGAACTCGATGGCGCCTTGCAGCACCCGACGGCTCAACGGACGCTCTTCGAAGTTGCGCTCTTGCGGCAGCTCCATCATCTGGTCGGTAGAGACCATGGTGACCTTGGCCTGCTGGTAACGGGTCAGCAGTCCGGAGAGCTGGCCCAATGGACCCAGAGCACGACCACTGAGCATGTAGCAGGCGATCAGGCCACCCATACTGAGGTTGCCGGCCATGATCTGGTAGACACCGGCACAGATCAGCGCCACACCCGCCAGTTGCTGGATCAGCAAGGTGATATTCATCGCCAGGCCCGACAACACCTTGACCCGCAGCTCCAGGCGGCTGAGGGTACCGATGGTCTGCTCCCACATGTACTGGCGTTCGCTCTCGGCGTTGTTGACCTTGACCGCATCGAGGCCAGCCAGGGTCTCGATCAGGCTCGACTGGCGCTCGGAGGCCAAGGCCATGGTCCGCTCAAGCGTTGCGACCAGGGGTTTCTGCAGGGCATAGCCGATACCCAGCGCCAGGGGGAAGGCAATGATCGGGATCCATACCAGGTGCCCGCCGATGATGGCGATCACCAGCAGGATCAGCAGGGTGAAAGGCAGGTCGATCAGGCTGGTCAGGGTCAGCGAAGCGAGGAAATCACGCAGCCCCTGGAACTCGTGGATGTTCTGGGCAAAGCTGCCGACCCTTGCCGGGCGGTACTTCATCGCCATGCCCACGATGCGCTCGAACAGCGTGGCGGAAATGATCAGGTCGGTCTTTTTACCGGCAAGGTCCAGGCACAGGCTGCGCAAACCCTTGAGGACAAGATCGAAAAGGTAGGCACCACTGATACCGATGGCCAGCACCCAGAGGGTCGAAGTGGCCTGGTTGGGTACCACGCGGTCATAGACGTTCATCACGAACAGCGGCGCGGCCAGGGCGATCAAGTTGATCACCAGGCTGGCGGCGATGGCGTCGATGTACAACCAACGGCTGCGCTTGAGGGTGTCACGGAACCAGGAGCGCGCGCGCGGGATCAAGGTGCCGTGATTGACGTCGAACTTGTGCTGCGGCTGGGCGAAGAATACTCGCCCGCTGTAGTCGCTCTGCAGGGCTTCACGACTGACATGCACCTCGCCGCCGTCGCTCTCGCTGAGCAACAGCCGTGCGGTGTCTTCATTCTCCCAACCCAGCAAAATTGTGCTGCGACCATCCTTGAGCAGCAGCATGGCCGGCATGGCGATGCTCGGGATCTGCTCAAGCTTGCGCTGCAGCAAACGCCCCTGCAGACCGGCACGGGCCGCTGCACGAGGCAGCAGCTCCGGGCTCAGGCGCTGGGCCGGCAACGGCAGGCCGGTGGTCAGCATCGCCCTGCTGGCAGGTTTCTGGTGCAGCACACAGAGCGACAGCAGGCTGTCCAGCAACGGATCGTCGTGCTGGCTGCGTGGATCAAGGGTGAGTTGGACTCGACTGACTTCTGATTCCACGCGGCTTCTCTTGATAGTTGCGGTTGGAGATTAATGCGAGCCTCAGTTCATCCCTGGCAGGCTCACTTTAGGTTTCATATCGTTCTGCACAACAGTGGCCATCGGCGCGACTACACCCTGGCTCTTGAGCAGCTGACCAATGGTCGCCTTGATTCGATATTGAGTAAACACTTGAATGAACTTCACTTCCGTCAGGCGGCGCTGGGCAGTGAAGAGTTCGTTCTCGCTATCGAGCAAGTCGAGCAAAGTACGCTCGCCCAGGCTGAATTGCTTCTGGTAGGCAGAGCGCACACTGCTGCTGCGATCGACGTATTGCTGGGCAATAGGCAATTGCGCGTTGGCGTTATCCAGAGCATTCCATGCCAAGCCTAATTCCTCATTGAGCTGGCGCAAGGCATTGTTTCGAATGTCCAGCGCCTGGTTGGTCAAGTACGACTTGGATTCCAGGTCGGCCTTGTTACTACCACCCGCGTACAAATTGAAGCTCATGCGAAGCATAGCTTGCCATTCGTTGTTGTGGCCGTTCATTCCATCAAGATCGTTATCGGCAGTGCGGCCCAGTTCTGCATCGAAACGTGGATAGAACGAAGACTTCGCTGCCTGGTACTGCTGCTCTGCCGCCGCAATATCGGATTCAGCCGAGCGCAGGATCGGGCTGCTCTCGATCATTTGCTGACGGGCTTCATCAAGATTGGCCGGCAGCAAATCGATAAACGGCGCCGGGGCACTCAACTCTTCAGGCAATTGTCCAACAACACTGAGGTAGTTAGTCTTGGCGTCTGCCAGGTTGGTCTGCTCGGTGATCAGGTTGTTCTGGGCCTGGGCCAGACGCGCTTCGGCCTGGTCAAGGTCGGCCAGCCGGCCTACACCGCGGGCGGTACGCAGTTTGATCTGGTCGAAAATACGTTCGTGGCTGCGCAGGTTGTCTTCGGCCAGACGCACCATCTCGCGACGGGTCAGAACATCCAGGTACACCTGGGCTACGGTCAATGCGGTGCGCTCCGAGGAGCCCAGCAAGGAATAGGCGCGAGAGTTAACGGTGGCTTGTTGACGCCCTACTTCACTGGAGGTGGCAAAACCGTCAAAAACCATTTGCCGCAGACGGACGCTGGACTCGCCGCGGTTCAACGTCTCCCAGCGGTTGCCGGTACTTGGGCTATCAGTGCCTTCACGACCGTAGCCAGCCAGCACATCGACCTTCGGCAGGTAGCCGCCCTTGGCAGCCCGCAGCTGGTAGTCGGCAGCAATACGGCTGTTGACCCCGGCCTGAATTTCGGGATGCACCTCAAGGGCTTTCTGCATGGCCTCTGGCAGGGATTGTGCTTGAACAAAACTGGCGGCGAGGGCGAAGGGAAGAGCAGTGAACAGTGACGCGCGCATTTAACTTTTTTCCCAGGGACATCTTGTCCCAAATCACAGCAAATAACGTTGCTGCATTCGAAAATGGCAACCGATTTGACCTTATGTCGGAAACTTCCGGAGAGGTACTCGAACGTACGTAGGAAGAGTGGCAGCCGCTCAAATATCAATGTGACATTACGGGGCCGATTGTTTAGGATGGCGAGAGGAAGGTCAATACTTTGGCATAAACTTAATAGCCAATAGTTATTGACGTTAAATTGACGCTTTTTCGCGTCAAAACATCTATTTGCAACATTCCATCGGTAGCGGCAATCAGCGCAGCTGGGCATGGAAGCCAATTGAACGGGTAGTTCGGAGAATCCAATGAGCAATGTTGTCGCAATCGTCAAAAGCATTGTTGGCCAAGTAATCGCTGTATCCCCGGAAGGGGTCCGGCGCGTTCTCATTGAAGGTGATCGCCTGTTCGTTGGCGAGCAGGTAATGACCGGTCTTGCCGGTGCCGTCACCCTGGAGCTGGCCGACGGCCGCACCCTGGACCTGGGTCGCGATACCCAATGGAGTGCTGACGCGCCTGACAGCAGCACCGACCTCGCCGCTGCCACCGCGCAAACCGCACCGTCGGTTGAAGAGCTGCAACAGGCCATCGCCGCGGGTCTTGACCCGACCACCGAACTCGAAGCCACTGCTGCAGGCCCGTCCGCTGCTGGCTCCGGTGCCGCTGGCGGCGGCCACAGCTTCGTCATGCTCGATGCCACCGCAGGCTCGGTTGACCCGACCATTGGCTTCCCTACCGGCCCGATCGGCGTTGCCTTTGACGACAACCGCCTGGAGCTGGGCGGCCTGGATGCCGACAACAATCCGAACACCCTCACGCCTACGCGTGAATCCGGCCTGACCCTGACCGCCACCCCGTCGATCACCGAAGCCGGTGGCGTGATCATCTACAGCGCCACCCTGGGCCAACCGCCGCTGACCGACCTGACCGTAACCCTGTCCAACGGCCAGATCATCATCATCAGTGCCGGCCAGACAACCGGCAGCGTCAGCGTGACCATCCCGCCGAACGATACCGTGTACCTGGATGGCACCGAGATTTCCGCGACCATCACCGGCACCACCGGTGGCGGCGGCCTGGTCGTCACCCCGGACACGACCCCGGCGGTCACCCAGATCACCGACACCATCGACACCACCACGGTCACTCTGACCGCGAACCCGAGTGTCACCGAAGGTGGCGTGATCACCTACACCGCCACCCTGACCAACCCGGCACAGACGCCGGTGACCGTCACCCTGTCCAACGGCACCACCATCACCATTGGCGCGGGCCAGACCACCGGCACCGTCGATGTACAGACACCGCCGAACGATGTCTACAACAACGGCAGCAGCGTCAGCACCACCATTACCGGCGCCACGGGCGGCAACTTCGAAAACCTGGTGCCGAACCCGAATCCGGCCGTTACCACTATCACCGACTCGATCGACAATACCGGCCTGAGTCTGACCGCTACCGCTACCGTCGCCGAAGGCGGCCAGATCATCTACACCGCTACCCTGACCAACCCGGCCGGTACTCCGGTGACTATCACCCTGAGTAACGGCGCGGTGATCACCATCGCCGCTGGCCAGACCGAGGGCAGCGTCAGCGTCGCCGCGCCTGGCGATGACGTGTACATCGATGCCGGCAATGTTGGCGTGACCATCGACAAAGCCGATGGCGGCAATTTTGAAAACCTGGTGGTGAGCAAAGAACCCGCGGTGACCGAAGTCACCGACACCATCGACACCTCCACCGTCACCCTGACAGCAACCCCAAGCGTCACTGAGGGCGGTGTAGTGACCTACACTGCGTCGGTCACTGCACCTGTGACCGGTTCGGCCCTGGTCATCACCCTGGCCAATGGTCAGCAGATCACCATTCCCGTTGGTCAAAGCACCGGCTCGGTCGACTTCGTTGCCCCTGACAACGTCCACGCCACCAACCCGGACCTGACCAACAGCATCACTGGCACTACCGGCGGCAACTTCGAGAAACTGGAGACCACCGGCAACCCGGTAACCACCGTGACCGATGGTCCAGGTACCGACGCGTCTACCGGCCTGTCCCTGACCGCGACTGGTAGTGTCGACGAAGGCGGCCAGATCACCTACACCGCGACGCTGACCAATCCAGCCGGTACCGCGATGACCGTGACCCTGAGCAACGGCGCCGTGATCAACATCGCCGCCGGTGCCACCACCGGCACCGTCACTGTTGATGCCCCGACCGATGACGTCTACATCGACGCCGGCAAGGTGGAAGTCACCATCGAAGGCACCGACGGTGGTGACTTCGAGAAGCTGGCTGTGGATAACACCGCAGCTGTTACCGACGTGGCGGACACCATCGACACCTCGACGGTGAAACTC
>NZ_AUED01000011.1 GCF_000425805.1 Pseudomonas vranovensis DSM 16006 | reverse complement strand
TTGGTGGAGCTAAGCGGGATCGAACCGCTGACCTCCTGCATGCCATGCAGGCGCTCTCCCAGCTGAGCTATAGCCCCACTATGTCGCTTTGAACCGAATCGCTTGGCTGGGTGCTTCGCGTTTCGTTTTCGTTCATCGCTGTGGACGGGGCGCATATTAAGATCGGATTGCATACCTGTCAAATATATTTTCAACAAAATCCAAAAAAAATTTCCGAGATAACAATCACTTACCGGCCTGGCGCGTGAAACACCCCGGTTTTACGGGGTTTGGCACATCGCGGGGCGAGCCCGCTCCTGCAACAGGAGCGGGCTCGCCCCGCGATGTTTCTTTCGGAAAATCAATCAGGCAATGGTGCCCAACAGTTTTTCCCACTCTTTGTTTTCTTTCTTCGACACCCCACCGAGCAGGTCCAGGGCCTGGCGCAGGCGGTAGCGGGTCAGGTCCGGGCCGAGGATCTCCATGGCGTCCAGCACAGACACCGAGCTGGCCTGGCCACTGATCGCGGCGAACATCAGCGGCATCGCATCACGCAGCTTCAGCTCAAGCGCTTCGACCACTGCCTGGATGCAACCGGTGATGCGGTCTTTCTCCCACTGACGCAGGCTTTCAAGTTTCCACAAGATCAACTGCATGACCTGGCGCACCTGGTCAGCCGACAGCTTCTTGTGCTCGAACAGCTTGGCATCGAGCTTGAGTGCCCCTTCAAAGAAGAAACCACCCAACGGCGCGATCTGGCTGAAGGTCTCTACCCTGCCCTGCACGTGCGGTGCGATCTTCATCATGTAATCGCTGTTGAACGCCCATTTCTGCACCCGTGCGGCGAATTCTTCCACCGGCAGGTCACGCAGCCACTGGCCATTGAGCCACGACAGTTTCTCGATATCGAAGATCGGGCCACCCAGGGAAACGCGCGACAGGTCGAAGTGCTCGACCATCTCGGCCAGCGAGAATTTCTCGCGCTCGTCCGGCATCGACCAGCCCATGCGGCCCAGGTAGTTGAGCATGGCTTCAGGCATGAAGCCCATGCGCTCGTAGAAGGTCACCGAAGTCGGGTTCTTGCGCTTGGACAGCTTGCTCTTGTCGGGGTTGCGCAGTAGCGGCATGTAGCACAGCACCGGCTGTTCCCAGCCGAAGTACTCGTACAGCTTGATCAGCTTGGGCGCCGACGGCAGCCATTCTTCACCGCGCAGCACGTGGGTGATGCCCATCAGGTGGTCATCGACCACGTTGGCCAGGAAGTAGGTCGGCAAGCCATCGGTCTTCATCAAGACCTGCATATCCATGCGGTCCCATGGAATCTCGACATCGCCACGCAGCATGTCCGGCACCACGCACACACCTTCGCTCGGCACCTTCATGCGGATCACATGCGGTTCGCCAGCGGCCAGGCGGCGCTGCACTTCTTCAGGCGAGAGCAGCAAGGCACGGCCGTCGTAGCGCGGGGTTTCGCCGCGGGCCATCTGCTCGGCGCGCATCTGGTCCAGTTCTTCAGCGGTGCAGAAGCACGGGAATGCATGGCCGGCATCGACCAGTTGCTGGGCGTACTGCTTGTAGATGTCGCCCCGCTCACTCTGCCGATACGGGCCGTGCGGGCCGCCAACATCCGGGCCTTCGCTCCATTCGATGCCCAACCAGCGCAGGGCGTCGAAGATCTGCTGTTCGGACTCGCGGGTCGAACGCAACTGGTCGGTATCTTCGATACGCAGGATGAACTCGCCGCCGTGCTGCTTGGCAAAGCAGTAATTGAACAGGGCGATGTAAGCGGTGCCGACGTGGGGATCGCCAGTAGGCGAAGGCGCGATACGCGTGCGAACGGTGGTCATGGACAGTCTCGAACTAGAGATGAAACAAAGGCTGGATGTTAACAGGGAGCGGGCATCGGGCTCCAGCAATGGGCGCGATCGGCACTTGTGGTCGTGGATCCAAACACGGTTAAATTTGCTTACATTATTGGAACGATCGTCTCATGCCTGCTCAACTCAAGCGTCGCCTGCTGGTTTTTCTCACCCTTGTCCTGCTGATTGCCCTCGCCTTTCTCGCCCACTGGTACCTCAAGGGACGCTTCTACGAAAGTACCGACAACGCCTATGTACAGGGCGAAATCACCCGGGTCTCCAGTCAACTGGGTGCGCGCATCGATGAAGTACTGGTGCAGGACAACCAGCATGTTGCCAAGGGCGACCTGCTGGTGCGCCTGGAGCCGGACGACTTTCGCCTGGCCGTGGAGCGCGCCCGCGCAGCCCTCGACACCCGCGAAGCCGAACGCCTGCAGGCCGAAAGCCGCCTGACCCAACAGGCCAGCCTGATTGCCGCTGGCCAGGCCCAAGTCGCCGCCAACCAGGCCACTCTGGGGCGCGCCGAACTGGATCTCAACCGTGCCCAGGCGCTGCGCAAGCCGGGCTACGTCTCCGAGGAGCGCGTAACCACCCTGTCGGCGGAAAACCACGTCGCCCGCTCCCAGGTGAGCAAGGCGCAGGCAGACCTGCAGGGCCAGCGCCAGCAGGTCAACGCCCTGACCGCCGAGATCAAGCGCCTGGACGCCCAGATCGTCAATGCCCGCGCCGAACTGGCCCAAGCCGAACTGAACCTGACCCGCAGCGAAATCCATGCGCCGATCAGCGGCATGATCGGCCAGCGCGCCGCCCGCAACGGCCAGGTGGTTCAGGCCGGCGCTTACTTGCTGTCTATCGTTCCGGACGAGGACATCTGGATTCAGGCCAACTTCAAGGAAACCCAGATCGGCCATATGCAACCGGGGCAAAAAGCTGAACTGGTGTTCGACAGCTATCCCGACACCCCGATTCAGGCCCGGGTCAACAGCCTGTTCGCCGCCTCCGGTGCCCAATTCAGCCTGTTGCCGCCGGACAACGCCACCGGCAACTTCACCAAGGTGGTCCAGCGCATTCCAGTGAAACTCACCTTCGACGCCGACAGCCCGCTGCACGGCAGGATTCGCCCTGGCATGTCGGTTACCGCGACTGTGGATATCCGAGACAACGCCGACCATGGCCGGTGATCAACTGATCCGTCCCGTCGGCGAACCCAGCCGACGCGACTGGATCGCGGTCATGAGCGTCATGCTCGGCGCCTTCATGGCGGTATTGGACATCCAGATCACCAACTCCTCGCTCAAGGATATCCAGGGCGCCCTGTCGGCGACCCTGGAGGAAGGCTCCTGGATCTCCACCTCTTATCTGGTAGCCGAGATCATCATGATCCCGCTGACCGCCTGGCTGGTGCAGCTGCTGTCTGCCAGGCGCCTGGCCGTCTGGGTTTCACTGGGGTTCCTGGTGTCTTCGCTGCTGTGCTCGATGTCCTGGAACCTGGAGAGCATGATCATTTTCCGCGCCATGCAGGGGTTTACCGGCGGCGCCTTGATTCCGCTGGCCTTCACCCTGACCTTGATCAAGCTGCCTGAGCACCATCGCGCCAAAGGTATGGCCATGTTCGCCATGACGGCCACCTTCGCCCCCTCCATCGGCCCGACCCTGGGCGGCTGGCTCACCGAGAACTGGGGCTGGGAATACATCTTCTACATCAACATCCCACCGGGGCTATTGATGATCGCCGGCCTGATGTATGGCCTGGAAAAGAAAGAAGCTCACTGGGAGCTGCTCAAGAGTACCGACTATGCCGGCATCGTCACCCTGGGTGTGGGCCTGGGCTGCCTGCAGGTGTTTCTGGAGGAAGGCCACCGCAAGGACTGGCTGGAGTCGAGCCTGATTGTCGGGCTTGGCAGCATCGCCCTGATGAGCCTGATCACCTTCGTGATCCTGCAATTTTCCAAGCCCAACCCGCTGATCAACCTGCGCATTCTCGGCAATCGCAACTTCGGTTTGTCGAGCATCGCCAGCCTTGGTATGGGGGTCGGGCTATATGGTTCGATCTACCTGCTGCCGCTGTACCTGGCGCAGATCCAGAACTACAACGCCTTGCAGATCGGCGAAGTCATCATGTGGATGGGCATTCCCCAACTGTTCCTGATTCCGCTGGTGCCGCAGTTGATGAAGGTCATCTCGCCGAAAATCCTCTGCACCCTGGGCTTTGGCCTGTTTGGCCTGGCCAGCTTCAGTTCCGGCGTGCTCAACCCGGACTTCGCCGGCGAACAATTCAACCAGATCCAGATCATCCGCGCACTGGGCCAACCAATGATCATGGTGACCATCTCGCTGATTGCGACGGCGTACATCCTGCCGCAGGACGCGGGTTCGGCGTCGAGCCTGTTCAACATCCTGCGCAATCTGGGGGGCGCCATCGGCATTGCACTGCTGGCGACCTTGCTGGATGCGCGCACCAAGGTGTATTTCGATTACCTGCGTGAAGCGCTGGTGCCGAGTAACCCGCAGGTAGCCGAGCGCCTGGCACAGTTAGCCGAGCGACTGGGGAGTGATGCTGCGGCACTGGGCAAGTTGAGTGAGATCACCCACCAGCAGGCGATGATCATGGCCTATAACGATGCCTTCCACTTTGTGGGCATCGGCTTGGCGATCAGCATGGTGGCGGTGTTGATGACACGCAGATTGCCGCAAGGGCTCAAGGCCGGAGAAGCACACTGCCCCGCGATAGCGGTGTCCTTGATGGATCGCTATCGCGGGGCAAGCCCGCTCCTACAGTCAGGCGGTAAGCAGGCGCTCGCGCAATGCGGTGATCTCGTCGCGCAGCTGTGCTGCGGCCTCGAATTCCAGGTCGCGTGCCAGTTGGTACATCTTCTCTTCCAGCAGCTTGATGCGCTTGGCAATCTCGCCCGGTGAGCGCAGCTCGGCCTCGTAGCGCGCGCTTTCTTCGGCAGCCTTGGCCATGCCCTTGCGCTTCTTGCTGCGCGAGCCGGGCACGTTGGCACCTTCCATGATGTCGGTGACGTCCTTGACCACACCCTTGGGCACGATGCCATTGGCTTCATTGAATGCAATCTGCTTGTCACGACGGCGCTCGGTCTCACCCATGGCTCGCTCCATCGAGCCGGTAATTCTGTCGGCATAGAGAATAGCGCGACCGTTGAGGTTGCGGGCGGCACGACCGATGGTCTGGATCAGCGATCGCTCGGAACGCAGGAAGCCTTCCTTGTCGGCATCGAGGATGGCCACCAGTGATACCTCGGGCATGTCCAGGCCCTCACGCAACAGGTTGATCCCCACCAACACATCGAAGGTACCCAGGCGCAGGTCGCGGATGATTTCGACCCGCTCCACCGTGTCGATGTCCGAGTGCAGGTAGCGCACCCGCACATCATGGTCGGCAAGATAGTCGGTGAGGTCTTCGGCCATGCGCTTGGTCAAGGTGGTGACCAGCACCCGCTCTTCAACGGCGACCCGCTTGCGGATCTCGGAGAGCAGATCATCGACCTGGGTGATGGCCGGGCGCACCTCCACCTGCGGGTCGACCAGGCCGGTCGGGCGCACCACCTGCTCCACTACCCTGCCAGCGTGCTCAGCCTCGTACGGCCCAGGGGTCGCGGAGACGAAGATAGTCTGCGGGCTGACCGCCTCCCATTCGTCAAAGCGCATGGGCCGGTTGTCCAGCGCCGAGGGCAGGCGAAAACCGTACTCGACAAGGGTTTCCTTGCGTGAGCGGTCGCCTTTGTACATCGCCCCGACCTGCGGAACGCTGACGTGGGATTCGTCGATCACCAGCAAGGCGTCGGGCGGCAGATAGTCGTAGAGGGTCGGCGGCGGTGCCCCTGCCGGGCGACCGGAGAGGTAGCGCGAGTAGTTCTCGATGCCATTGCAGTAGCCGAGTTCGAGAATCATCTCCAGGTCAAAACGGGTGCGCTGCTCCAGGCGCTGGGCTTCGACCAGCTTATTGGCCTTGTGCAGGTATTCCAGGCGCTGCTGCAGCTCTTCCTTGATACCTTCCATCGCCTCCAGCAAGGTTTCGCGCGGGGTCACATAGTGGCTCTTGGGATAGAACGTGAAGCGCGGCAACTTGCGGATCACCTCGCCGGTCAGCGGGTCGAAGGCCGCGATGTTCTCCACCTCGTCGTCGAACAGCTCGATGCGGATGGCCTCTAGGTCCGATTCGGCCGGGAAGATGTCGATCACATCCCCGCGTACACGGAAGGTAGCCCGGGCAAAATCCATTTCGTTGCGGGTGTACTGCAGGTCGGCCAGGCGCCGCAGCAAGGCACGCTGGTCGAGCTTGTCACCGCGATCCACGTGCAGGACCATCTTCAGGTAGGTTTCCGGGCTGCCCAGGCCATAGATGCAGGACACCGTGGTGACAATGATCGCATCGCGCCGTTCAAGCAGTGCCTTGGTCGCCGACAAGCGCATCTGCTCGATGTGGTCGTTGATCGAGGCATCCTTCTCGATGAAGGTGTCGGAGGACGGCACGTAGGCTTCGGGTTGGTAGTAGTCGTAGTAGGAAACGAAATACTCCACGGCGTTGTTGGGGAAAAACGCCTTGAACTCGCCGTAGAGCTGCGCCGCCAGGGTCTTGTTGGGCGCCAGCACCAGGGTCGGGCGCTGCACCTGGGCAATCACGTTGGCGATACTGAAGGTCTTGCCCGAGCCGGTGACCCCGAGCAGGGTCTGGTGCGCCAGGCCCGCCTCGATGCCTTCGACCATCTGGCGAATGGCCTCCGGCTGATCGCCGGCTGGCTGGAAACGGGTGACGAGCTGAAACTCGGACATGACGGACCTCTGATTTTTCACGGCTGCAGGCAACTGTATCTATAGACAGTAGTTATACCGAATTAGTGGCGCAAAGCGCCAGTTTCAACTCAGTGTCGAGGGCAATTGCTGTATTGGACGGGTCAATTCGACTAACGGTCGAAAAATATTCGGCGAAACAGCAGGAAAAGCTGCGCTGGACTGTCGCCGTGACCGACCGGTATCACTATACTGACTCCCCGTTTGTGCACCGCTCTAGTGCATTCGACTGGAGCGTGCGACCTCTTTCACTCTCCATTCAGAGCCAAGGTAATAATGAGCCTGTTTTCCGCTGTCGAGCTGGCACCACGCGATCCCATTCTGGGCCTCAACGAAGCTTTCAACGCCGATACCCGTAGCAACAAGGTCAACTTGGGTGTAGGTGTGTACTGCAACGAAGAAGGGCGTATCCCACTGCTGCGCGCAGTGATCGAAGCCGAAACCCAGCGCGCTGCCCAGCACGCTTCCCGCGGTTACCTGCCGATCGATGGCATCGCCGCCTACGACCAGGCCGTGCAGAAGCTGCTGTTCGGTGCCGAGTCACCCCTGCTGGCCGCAGGCCGTGTCATCACCACCCAGGCCGTGGGTGGTACTGGCGCCCTGAAAATCGGTGCAGACTTCCTCAAGCAGATTTCGCCAAATGCCGTGGTTGCCATCAGCGACCCTAGCTGGGAAAACCACCGCGCGCTGTTCGAAGCCGCCGGTTTCCCGGTCCAGAACTACCGCTACTACGATGCTGCCACCAACGACGTCAATCGCAGCGGCATGCTGGAAGACCTCAACGCCCTGCCCTCCGGCTCGATCATCGTCCTGCACGCCTGTTGTCACAACCCGACCGGCGTCGACCTGAGCCTGGACGACTGGAAAAACGTTCTGGAAGTCGTCAAGGCCAAGGGCCACGTGCCGTTCCTCGACATGGCCTACCAGGGCTTTGGCGATGGCATCCACGAAGATGCATTTGCAGTCCGCCTGTTCGCCGAATCGGGTCTGGATTTCTTCGTCTCCAGCTCGTTCTCCAAATCCTTCTCGCTGTATGGCGAGCGCGTTGGCGCCCTGTCGATCATCACCGAGTCCAAGGAAGAAAGCGCTCGCGTGCTGTCCCAGGTCAAGCGCGTGATCCGTACCAACTACTCCAACCCGCCGACTCACGGCGCCACTATCGTCGCCACCGTGCTCAACAGCCCGGAACTGCGTGAGATGTGGGAAGCCGAGCTGGGTGAGATGCGCCAGCGCATCCACGGCATGCGCAAGCAGATGGTCGAGCTGCTGGCCGAATATGGCGCTCAGCGCGATTTCAGTTTCGTCGGTCGTCAGCGCGGCATGTTCTCTTACTCGGGCCTGACCGTTGAGCAAGTCGCACGCCTGAAGAACGAATTCGGCATCTACGCTCTGGATACGGGTCGTATTTGTGTCGCCACCCTGAACCAGAGCAACATTCATGGGGTGACCAAGGCCATCGTCGAGGTCCTGTAACTGACCTTTTGCCAAGGGGAAGCTTGACTTCCCCTTGGCAATCAGTAAGATACGCCACAGATTCCGCGATAGCTCAGTCGGTAGAGCAAATGACTGTTAATCATTGGGTCCCAGGTTCGAGTCCTGGTCGCGGAGCCAAATACCTGAAAAACCTCCAGTTGCGTTAAGCACTGGAGGTTTTTTCGTTTCTGCCCTCCGCATTTTTTCCTAGGGCTTGTAAGGCTCGGTCACGGGTCGCTGCTCATCCACCAGTGTCCACACCAGCAACTTTGCCGGCGCCGTCTCACTGCCATTGCGCGACACCAGGTGTACCGCCCCCGGCGGTTCGTACCAGAATTCGCCCGCCTTGTAGGCCGTTGGCTGCTGCTCACTCTTGAGCTGGGACACCACAGTCCCTTCCAGCACATACGCCATGACCGCACCCGGATGCCGATGCGCCACGGACTGCTGGCCCGGCGCATAACTGACCGTCAGCATGATGGCTTTCTTGCCTGGCGCATTGCTTGGCAACTGCTGTTGCAAAACCTTGACCGCTTCCCAGCCCTGCTCCGGGCCATGAGCCCAGGCACCCGGCAGAACAAACAGGCTGGCAACGATCAGACTACTGAGGGGTAACAGGCGGGGCTTCATTGGCATGACCTCTGATGTATGAGTACCGGCAGGCTATGCCGGCACTCACGAGGTAAAAAGCACCAATTCGGGGAAAAACGCGGAGGCTAATCAACTACGACCAATGGGGTAGAACGTGCCGCCACTCCAGACTCCCAGCCACTGCTGGCCATCGATCTGTCGCGGCACAGCCAACTCGACCAGTTGATAGAACACATTACGATGGATCAGCGCCTCGAGGTTGCTGCGCATATGAACGTAGGGCGAGGGTTCTTGAGTTTGCGCGTCGATCTCGAAACGCAATGGATGCTCGGGACCGGCCTCGACCTGGTCCTCGACATTGCTGGTGAAGCGCAGTACCTGCTGCTTACCACTGCCTTGCACCTCAAGGGCTACCGCCACAAAGGGTGCGTCGTCGACCTTGATGCCGACCTTCTCCACCGGCGTCACCAGGAAGTAGTCGTCACCGTCGCGCCGAATGATGGTGGAGAATAACCGCACCATCGGCTTGCGCCCAATCGGCGTCCCCAGGTAGTACCAGGTACCGTCGCGAGCAATGCGCATGTCGATGTCGCCGCAGAAATCCGGATTCCACAGATGCACAGGTGGCAAACCTTTCTCCGCCTTGGGAATCTGCGACAGCAGATCGTTTGCCTTGCCGGAATCCGTCATTACATTCTCCTATCGACTCATGCCCAGAAGGCTACGAGCGTAATCCTCAAGGGGTGGGCCGAGCAAATCTTCCGGCTTGTTATCGTGGAACGTCAGCAAACCGCCACGGCTTTTGATCCGCGCGGTGTCGATCAGGTAGCGGGTATTGGTCTCGATCAACATCAACTGGACCACGCCGGTGTCGATGCCCAGACGATCCACTGCTTGCTCGTCATACCATTCGTCACCGTTGCCGGTGCGATCATCGGTACGCGCAAAGCGGGTGTACAGCAGGTAGTGGGCACCCACCGAACGAGCCTCCACCAGCGCTTCTTCCAGGCCCAGGGGGCCTTGGGCACGTCGCACCATGGGGAAGTACTCGACAAAGCCCTTGAACGCTTCCTCGGCGACCACATTGGGTCGTGGATAAGGGCCTTTGCCCGGCGGCACGAAAGCGCCCTGGCCAATGTAGATGAATGAGTCAGGCTGCAGACGGACCGACAGCGAACGACGCGTGTCGCTATGGTCGAGCAAGCCGGCGTCGCTCATGTGATAACGGGCGCCCTCGCCCATGTCGCTGACATTCATGCAGCCGCCCAGCGCCATCAGCGCCAGCAGCAGAACCAGGCTACGCATCTATCCTCCAGTGGCCGGTGACGGAAAACCGGCGAACGGCTGACAGATGCAGCTTTTGCGCCAGTCTTAGCCACCAATGATCTTCATCACCGTTGCACCGCCGGAAAATGCCACGGGCTGCTTGTCGCCCAGCGCCTTGAGCAGCAAACCCTGCAAGGCAGGCAAGGCCTCGTGGCGGGGCTTATCAAGCAGATCGCCGACATAGTGACGGTTGCTCGATGACAGGCAACCGTGCAGCCAACCGGTCGACGACAGGCGCAGACGCGAGCAGGTACGGCAGAACGGCACGCTTTCGTTGGCAATCACACCAAAGAAGCCATGACCGGGAATCTGATAGCGCAGGGCCGTGGCATCCACAGGCGCATTGGCCTGCAGGTATTCGTAACGCTCGCCGATCAATTGCAACAGATGCTCGAGACTGACGAACTGTTGCAGGAACGCGTTGCCGTCACGCGCCAGATGCCCCATGCGCATCAGCTCGATGAATCGCAGCTCGAACCCCCGCGCCATGCAGTATTCAAGCAACGGCACTACCTGATCGAAGTTCTGCCCGCGCAAGGGCACCATATTGACCTTGATCTTGATCCCGGCCGCACTGGCCTGCTCCATGCCATCGAGCACCGTGGCCAGATCGCCACCACGGGCGATACGCCGGAATGCATCGGGATCAAGGGTATCGAGGGAGACGTTGAGCCGGCGAATGCCAGCGGCGCGCAGCAAGGGCAGCTTGCGAGCGAGCAGTTGACCGTTGGTGGTCAGGCTGATTTCATCCAGGCCAAGGGTGGCGACGGAGGCGAGGAAGGTTTCAAGCTTGGGGCTGACCAGCGGCTCGCCCCCGGTCACCCGCAGGCGCTCGATGCCGGCCGCTTCGATCAGATAGGCCACGCCACGGGCCATGGCTTCGGCAGACAACTCATCCTGGGCCGCCACCAGACGCTTGCCGTCCGGCACACAATACGTACAGGCATAGTTGCAGGCAGCGGTAAGACTGACGCGCAAGTTGCGAAAACGCCTGCCTTGGCGGTCGACGATCATGGGTGACTCCGGCATGGATGAATCGGGCCTGCAAAACCTGACTCAAAAATCAAGTTTTTGCAAGCCTCATACCTGAGTATATTCCCGCCAGGGTCATCCCTGTAGCGCCATCGGCGCCCTGAATGCCTCAGCTGCCGGCGCCGTCCGGGTCACGCTTGCGCTTGTTGCCCATGCGCACGCCGATGTCCATCAGGAACTGGAAGAAACCTTCCTGATCCTCCAGCACATTGCTCCAGAACGGCGAGTGATAGAGCGCTACGGCCCCATGCACCAAGGCCCAGGCAGCGCAATAATGGAAGTACGGCGGTACGTCTTCAAGCTTGCCTTCGCTGATGCGACCCTTGATCAGCAGGGTCAGGCGCTCGAAGTTGGACGCACGGATCTTGTGCAGCTCCTCGACCATCTCGGGAACCTGGTTACCCTTGACCACCTTCTCTTCGAGGCGATCGAACAACCGGTAGCGCTGCGGATCACGCATGCGAAATTCGAAGTAGGCGCGCGACAGGGCTTCCTTGTCGCGGTCAACGTCGGCAGAGTGCAACAGTTCGTTCAAATCGCGCTCGTAGTCGAGCATCAGGCGCAGATAGATCTCCGCCTTTGACTTGAAGTGCTTGTAGATCGTGCCTTTGCCGATACCGACAGCATCAGCGATCATCTCGACGGTGACACTGTCTTCACCCTGTTCGAGAAACAGCTTGAGCGCGGTATCGAGAATTTCTTGCTCACGGCGACGAAACTCACGGACCTTACGAGGTTCTTTCTGCATAAGAAGGACTGGATCAAAATCGAAGCCGGTTATTATGCCTAACTTGCGCCAAAATGCACGGATCATCCAACCATGTCTATGTTTCTTGAAGAGTTCGAACAGGCCCCGGGCCTTCGCTATCTGAACCATGCAGCCGTGGCACCCTGGCCGAAACGCGCCAGCCAGGCGGTTGCGCGCTTCGCCCAGGAGAACGTTTTACTGGGCGCAAGGGACTATCCGGACTGGATGCTCATGGAGCAGCGCCTGCGTGAACGCCTTATGCGCCTGACGAACGCGCCGTCGACCGATGACATCGCCCTGGTCAAGAACACCTCCGAAGCGCTTTCATTCGTCGCCTTCGGACTCGCCTGGCAGGCCGGTGACCAGATAGTAATCAGTGACGAGGAGTTCCCCTCCAACCGCATTGTCTGGGAGGCTCTGGCCAACCAGGGCGTCGAAGTGGTCCAGGTCAGCCTCAAGGGGCCGGACCCGGAAGCCGATCTGCTGGCGGCCTGCGGGCCTCGGGTTCGATTGCTGGCCATCAGCGCAGTACAATTCGCCAGCGGGCTGCGCCTGGACCTGGCACAGCTCGGCCAGGGCTGCCGCGAACGCCAGGTACTGTTCTGTATCGATGCCATCCAACAATTGGGCGCCCTGCCCTTTGATGTCCAGGCCTACCAGTGCGATTTCGCCATGGCCGACGGACACAAATGGATGCTCGGCCCGGAGGGCCTTGGAGTGTTCTATTGCCGGCGCGAAATTCGCCCTAGGCTCAAACTCAGCGAATACGGCTGGCATATGCTCGAGCACATGGGCGACTACACCCGCACCACCTGGGAACCAGCACACAGCGCCCGGCGCTTTGAATGCGGCAGCCCGAACATGCTCGGCGCAGCAGCCCTGGAGGCCAGCTTGTCGCTGCTTGAAGCTGTGGGCATGGACCAGGTGGCTGCCTTGCTGGCCGAGCGAGTGGCCTGGTTGCACGATGGTCTCGCGGCGATTCCCGACGTACGCCTGCACAGCCCACAGGACCCGACACGACGTGGCGGCATCGTTTCATTCAGCATCGACGGGATTGATAACCTTCAGGTCTATCAACACTTGAAGCAGGAGCAGGTGGTCTGCATCACTCGAGGCCAAGGTATACGATTTTCACCGCACTTCTACACGCCCGAGGCGATAATCGACGAAACTCTCGCAATAGTGAGACAAATAGCAGAGCGTTGAGTGCTCAGCAGCGGCAGCCGTATTCCAAATCTGTTTAAAAAACGACCAGCCGGCGCTGGCAGCCCGCCAATCCTGACCAATACTTCAGGTGTTGGCGCGGCGCATCCCCCCAAGTGGCGCGCCGATAAAGGTGCTCAGGGACCGCGTACCTTTGTTTTACTCCTAATGGTCTTAACCCGGATTCACCCCCCAGAACCCGGGTTTTTTTTGCCTGCATTTTGTGCCTGCGAGCTTGCCCCTAGCGGACCCGTGCCAGCGGAAACAGACGCTTGAAGTTGGCCGTGGTCTGCTCAGCCAGTTGCTCATAGCTTTCTCCCCGCAGCATCGCGACAAACTCCGCCACTTCACGCACGTACTGCGGCAAGTTCGCTTTGCCACGATGAGGGACAGGCGCCAGGTATGGAGAGTCGGTTTCTACCAGCAGGCGATCGGCCGGGACTTGTCGAGCCACATCCCGCAGGGCATCGGCATTGCGGAAAGTGACGATACCAGACAGCGAGATGTAGTAGCCCAGGTCCAGCGCCGCCCTGGCCATGTCCCAGTCCTCGGTGAAGCAGTGAAGCACCCCCGTCTGACTCAAGTCGGCCTCGCGCAGCAACGCCAGGGTATCGGCCCGGGCCGCCCGCGTATGGATGATGACCGGCTTGCCGGTGACTTTCGCCGCCTGCAAGTGAAGACGGAAGGAGTCCTGTTGGACCTCGGCCGCCTCGGGCTCGTAGTGGTAGTCCAGCCCGGTTTCACCGATGGCTACCACGTGCGGGTGTTCAAGCTCCTTGAGCAGCCATTCCAGCGGCGGAGCGCCGTCAGGGGTCAAGTCCAGCGGATGAATCCCCACCGAACAGTCGACATCGCTGTAGCGCTCGCTGAGGTCCTTGACCGCCTTGGCGTTGTCGGCACTGACGCCGATACACAGAAAGTGACCGACACCTCGCGCCCGGGCCGCCTCGAGGGCGGCATCCAGGGAGTCCTGGTGCGCGGAAAGGTCGAGACGATCGAGGTGACAATGGGAATCTACAAGCATGGCTTCACGACAACACTGAAAAATGAATGAATTCGAACGCCGGGCTCAACGTTGGCCAGGCAACATCGCCCAGGACGCCAGCAGCGCCTCGAGCAGCAGCACACGATTGAGATTGGCCTTCGACAGCACCTTCTGGCGCTGGGCGAGGATCCAGTCCTGAATCTCCAGCACCTTGCCCTTGCTGCTTTTCTGCGCCAGGTACTGCACGACTTTGCGCATGTCGCTCAAGCCTAACCCTTCCTCGTCTTCGGTCAACTGGTAGCGCAGGACCAGATTGGACCAATCACAGAACCAGTCGAACAACTGCAGCAAGGGGATAGCATTCCAGGCTTCAGCGAGCTGGCTGGGGGACAGCTGCTGCTTGAGCAGCTTCTTGACCCCCTCGACCACCAACGCACGCTGCTCGCGCACACCCTGGGCCTGAAGGCTGACCGCCGCCAGCGGCGAACCCGCTGCCAGGGTGAGCAACTCAAGGCGCTCCTGTTCGTCACAATCAGGCAGCGCCTTGCTTAGCCAGGCCACGCTTTGGGCGGTATCCGGCAGCGGACAGGCCTGCTGGACACAGCGACTTTTGATGGTCGGCAGCAAGCGGCTGGGCTGATGGCTGACCAGCAACAACACGGTGTTGCCCGACGGCTCCTCAAGACTCTTGAGCAAGGCATTGGCAGCGTTGATGTTCATCGCCTCGACCGGCTCGATCAGCACCACCTTGCGCCCGCCCAGTTGTGCGGTCTGAACCACGAACGACACCAGGTCACGCACCTGGTCGACCTTGATGGGCTTGTCGGCCTCCTCCGGTTCCAGTACGTAGTTGTCCGGGTGACTGCCGGCAGCCAGCAACAGGCACGACTTGCACTGGCCACAGGCCTGGAGATTGGCCGGGCGCTGGCATAACAGCAACGCCATCAGGCGCTCGGCCAGCGCGCGCTTGCCGATGCCCAGAGGACCATGCAGCAGGTAGGCATGGGCATGCTGTGTACGCCCGGCCAGTTGCTGCCACAAGGTCTGCTGCCAAGGGTAGGCCTCAGCCACGGCAACGCTCCAGGATCTGCGGCAGCAAGGCATCCAGAGACTGTTGTACCTGTGCCAGGGTCTGAGAGGCGTCAATCAGCGTGTATTGCTCGGGAGCAGCCTTGGCACGCTCCAGGTAGGCTTGGCGTACAGCCTCGAAAAAGACCTGCCCCTCCTGCTCGAAGCGATCCAGGCGACCACGCGCCGCCGCCCGCGACAATCCGATTTCCACAGGCAGGTCGAAGACCAGGGTCAGGTCCGGGCGTAGGTCGCCCTGGACGAACTGTTCCAATGTGGCGATGCGCGACACCGACAGGCCGCGACCGCCGCCCTGATAGGCATAGGTGGCATCAGTGAAACGATCGCACAACACCACCGCCCCTCGGGCCAGGGCCGGGCGAATCACTTGCGCCAGGTGCTGGGCACGGGCGGCAAACACCAGCAACAGCTCGGTGTCGGCATCCATGATCTCTTCGCTGGGCGCCAACAGCAGTTCGCGGATCCGCTCGGCCAGCGGCGTACCGCCTGGCTCACGGGTCAGGACCACATCCACGCCCTCGGCCCGCAGGTGCTCGGCAAGGTACTCGCGATTGGTGCTCTTGCCAGCGCCTTCGGGACCTTCCAGGGTAATAAACAAGCCGCTCACAGGCAGTCCTTACAGTTGATCATTGCGGGGTGGGTTCGCTGGCTGGCGCTTCCGGTTCAGGGAGCGCCTGGCCTGCCTCGGCAGGGGGCTCTTCGACGGGGGCTTCCTGGGCAGGAGCCTCGACTGGAACCACAGGGGCCGGGCTCGAACGATAATCGGCACGACGCTTGATTTGATATTCGCGAACAGCCGAGTTGTGCGCATCCAGGTCATCAGAGAAGACATGGCTGCCATCGCCACGCGCCACGAAGTACAGGCTGGTACCCGGGGCCGGGTTCAGCGCGGCATGGATGGCTTCACGCCCCACCATGGCGATCGGGGTCGGCGGCAGTCCAGCATTGGTGTAAGTATTGTAGGGCGTCGGTTCACGCAGGTCGGCACGGGTGATCTTGCCGTTGTAACGCTCGCCCATGCCGTAGATGACTGTCGGATCGGTCTGCAACAACATGCCGATACGCATGCGCCGCACGAACACGCCGGCGATCTCGCCACGCTCCTGGGGCACCCCCGTCTCCTTCTCCACCAGCGAGGCCATGATCAGCGCCTGGTATGGATCACGATACGGCAAGTCGGCGGGACGCGCCGCCCACTCCTTGGCCAGCACCTCTTCCAGGCGGGCGTAAGCCTGCTGGAGAAACTCTACATCGGTCATGCCACGAACAAAACGGTAGGTATCCGGGAAGAACCGCCCTTCGGGAAACACACCGGGATGGCCAAGCTTGTCCATGACCTCGACATCACTGAGGCCGTCGATGGTCTGCTTGATCTTTTCATGCTTGGCCAGTGCCGAGCGTACCTGGCGGAAGTTCCAGCCCTCGACCAGGGTCAGGCTGTATTGCACCACATCACCCCGACGCCAGACTTCGAACAGGTCGCGTACGGTCATGCCGGGCGTCACGCGGTATTCGCCCGTGTGCAACGGCACGCCTGCCATGTTGAAGCGCCAGTACAGGCGCAACCAGAACGCGTCGTTCAGCAGGCCGTCTTTCTCCATGCGGTAGAACATGCGATTGGGGTTGGTGCCGGTCGGCACGTCGAGCAATTGCTCCTGGCTTACATGCAGGGTCTGCTCGAGCGCCGAGTTCACTTTCCAGGCCGAAAAACCCAGCATCAGGCCTGCCAGGATCAATCCAGTCTCCAGCAGCACCAAGAATTTACGTCTCACAAATCAGGTATCCAGTAACGTACGGGCAATGGCCTGCAGTTTACGGGTGAGTGGTCCCGGCGACCAGTTCAGCGAGTCAAATGCGCGCACGGGCCAAACGCCATAAACGCTGTTGCAGACGAAGACTTCATCGGCCTGCTCCAGGTCCTGCAGGGACAGATCGGCAATCCTCACCGGAATACCAGCTGCTCCAGCCTGCGCGATCAGCGCCGCCCGCATGACGCCGGCCACACCGCAACGACTCAGGTCAGCGGTCAGCAGCTGGCCATCACTGACCAGGAACAGATTGCTGTACACCCCTTCGATGACCCGGCCCGACGTGTCGCGCATCAAGCCTTCGGCATGCTCGGGATCCTGCCATTCGGAACGCGCCAGGACCTGCTCGAGCCGATTGAGATGTTTGAGCCCCGCCAACAAGGGTTGTTCCGCAAGACGCGTGGTACAGGGGAACAAAAGAATACCCTGCTCGGCATTCCGGGCAGGATAGAAGGGCAAGGGACTGCCCTGAAGGATACGTCGTGGCGCCGCCCCAGCGGCAGGCGCATAGCCGCGCTGGCTGTCGCCACGCACAAGAATCAGTTTGAGTACTCCGTCACCCAACGCACTGGCGTAACGGCAGAGCTCATCGCAAACCAGGCCGTGATCAACACTGATCGCCAGGCGCTGGCAACCCAGCGCCAGGCGCTCGAGGTGGTACTCGAGCAACGATGGCCGACCGGCCCGCACAGCGATGGTCTCGAACAGACCATCGCCGTAGGCCAGCCCGCGGCTTTGCAGATTGACTGCATCAGCCGGCAGGCCATCGAGCCAACTGTGCATCAGTCGGCGAACCGGCGGAACACCAGCGAGCCGTTGGTACCACCAAACCCGAAGGAGTTGGACAGCACCACGTCGATCGGCATGTTGCGCGCCTCATGCGGCACGAAGTCCAGGTCGCAACCTTCGTCCGGCTCATCGAGGTTGATGGTCGGCGGTGCTACCTGGCTGTTGATCGACAGCACGCTGAAGATCGCCTCTACTGCACCGGCGGCGCCGAGCAGGTGGCCGGTCATCGACTTGGTCGAGCTGATTGCCAGCTTGTAGGCATGATCACCAAACACCGACTTGATCGCCGAGGCTTCTGCCAGGTCGCCTGCTGGCGTCGAAGTGCCGTGGGCGTTGATGTAGCTCACCTGGTCAGCATTGAGGCCGGCATCACGCAGGGCGTTGACCATGCAACGCGCGGCGCCGCTGCCGTCTTCTGGCGGAGAGGTCATGTGGTAGGCGTCGCCACTCATGCCAAAGCCGACCAGCTCGGCATAGATGGTCGCGCCACGAGCCTTGGCGTGCTCGAGCTCTTCAAGCACCAGGGCGCCGGCACCGTCAGAGAGGACGAAACCGTCACGGCCTTTATCCCATGGGCGACTGGCCCGGGTCGGGTCGTCATTGCGGGTCGACAGCGCGCGCGAGGCACCGAAGCCACCCATGCCCAAGCCGCAGGCTGCCATTTCCGCACCGCCAGCGATCATCACATCGGCTTCACCGAAGGCGATGTTGCGCGCAGCCATGCCGATACAGTGAGTACCGGTGGTGCAAGCAGTGGCAATGGCGTAGTTAGGCCCCTGTACCCCCAGATGGATCGACAGGAAACCGGAAATCATGTTGATGATCGAACCTGGCACGAAGAACGGCGAAATGCGTCGCGGGCCCTGATCATGCAGCGTCCGACTGGTTTCTTCGATATTGGTCAGACCGCCGATACCCGAGCCCATGGCGACGCCAATGCGCTCGCGGTTGGCATCGGTCACTTCCAGGCCGGCGTTGCGCACTGCCTGAAAACCGGCTGCCAGGCCGTACTGAATGAACAGATCGAGCTTGCGGGCTTCCTTGACCGACAGGTACTGCTCAACCTCGAAGCCCTTTACCGAGCCGCCAAAACGGGTGGAGTAGGCAGACAGGTCCGTATGTTCAATCAGACCTATGCCACTGCGGCCAGCCAGAATGCCCTGCCAACTGCTCGGCACATCCGTACCCAGTGGCGACAGCATACCCATACCGGTGACCACGACGCGTCTACGCGACACAGCACTCTCCTTATTCACATTGACTACATGTCTTGTAAAGAAAAAACCGCACGCCGGCGAAGGCAGTGCGGTTTTTCCATGACAAGAAGCGACGACTACAACGTCTTAGCCCTGGTGGCTGTTGACGTAGTCGATAGCAGCTTGAACAGTAGTGATCTTCTCAGCTTCTTCGTCAGGGATTTCGGTCTCGAATTCCTCTTCCAGAGCCATCACCAGCTCAACGGTGTCAAGGGAATCGGCACCCAGATCTTCGACGAAGGAAGCAGTGTTCACTACTTCTTCTTCTTTAACGCCCAGTTGCTCGGCGACGATTTTCTTGACGCGTTCTTCGATGGTGCTCATACCTTGTTTTCACTCCTAATGGACATATGTCAGGCAGCTGGCCGGTGTGTAAGTGTATAGAAAGACGTCTGCTTTTCAAGCGCAACACGCCTCGCCAGACCACACCTGCCAACCGACTAGAATCTGGTTGCAGCTTTATAACGGATTTTAGACAGCTCGTATGACATTTTTTTGAAGCAATCCGTCACATTAGATTTACATATACATGCCGCCGTTGACCGGAATCGTAGCGCCAGTCACATAACCTGCGCCGTCGGAAGCCAGGAAAGCCACCACATTGGCGATCTCCTGAGCCTGGCCCAGACGCCCCAGGGGGATCTGGGTCTGCAGCGCTTCGCGTTGAGCTTCCGGCAATTCGCGAGTCATGTCGGTATCGATGAAGCCTGGGGTCACCGAGTTGACGGTGATGGCACGGGAGCCGACTTCACGAGCCAGGGCGCGGCTGAAACCTTCCAGGCCGGCCTTGGCGGCTGCGTAGTTGACCTGGCCGACGTTACCCATCGCACCCACCACCGAACCGATGCTGATGATACGACCCCAGCGCGCCTTGGTCATGCCGCGCAACACGCCCTTGGACAGACGGTAGAGGCTGTTCAGGTTGGTGTCGATGACGTCGAACCACTCGTCGTCTTTCATGCGCAGCATGAGATTGTCACGCGTGATACCAGCGTTGTTGACCAGGATGGTCGGCGCACCGAACTGTTCCTGGATGGCAGCGAGGGTGGCAGTGACGGATTCGTCACTGGTCACGTTCAACTCCATGCCGGTGCCGGTGATGCCGTGCTCCTTGAGGGTGGCGGTAATGCGCTCGGCACCCGAAGCGGAGGTCGCGGTACCGATCACGGTCGCGCCCAGACGGCCCAGCTCCAGGGCGATGGCCTGGCCAATACCACGGCTGGCGCCGGTTACCAGTGCAACTTTACCTTGCAGGCTCATGCAAGCTTCTCCTAATTCAGGCCAGCGCCGCACGGGTGGCGGCGAAAGCATCCGGGGTATTGAGGTTAAAGGTGTTGACGCCGTCAGCGCAGCGCTTGTTCAGACCAGCCAGGACCTTGCCCGGACCACACTCGACCAGCTGCACCGCGCCATTGGCGGCCAGGGTCTGCACGCACTCGACCCAACGGACCGGCTTGAACAGCTGCTCGAGCAAGTCGCGCTTGAGGGTGTCCAGGTCGGCCGCCACGGCAGCGCTTACATTTTGTACCAGCGGGATCTGCGGAGCCTTCCAGTCGATGCCATTGACCGACTCGGCAAAGCGCTCGGCAGCAGGACGCATTAGCTCGCAGTGCGATGGCACGCTCACCGGCAGCGGCAGCGCACGCTTGGCGCCCTTGGACTTGCAGGCCTCCATGGCACGCTCGACGGCTGCCTTGGCGCCAGCAATGACCACCTGGCCAGGCGAGTTGAAGTTCACCGCACTGACGACTTCACCCTGGGCAGCGTCGGCACAGACGGCCACGACATCGGCGTCGTCCAGGCCCAGGATGGCTGCCATGGCGCCCTGCCCGGCCGGAACGGCTTCCTGCATGAGCTGACCGCGGCGCTCCACGAGCTTGACCGCATCGGCCAGGCTCAGGCTGCCGGCGGCAACCAGCGCACTGTACTCACCCAGACTGTGGCCGGAAACGAATGCAGGACGCGCACCACCTTCCGCCAGCCACAAGCGCCACAGGGCGATCGAGGCAGTCAGGATGGCCGGCTGGGTTTTGTCGGTTTGATTGAGTTGCTCTTCCGGGCCGTTCTGGGTCAGCGCCCAGAGGTCATAGCCCAGAGCCTCGGAGGCCTCGCGGAAGGTATCAATAACCAACGGATACTGAGCGCCCAGCTCGGCAAGCATGCCGAGGGACTGCGAACCTTGACCGGGAAAGACGAATGCGAGGGATGCAGACATTGAACAAGCCCCTAATGATCTTGTCGTCGGAAATGAAGCGCCCAGCGCGCGGCTGAGCACAAGAAACTGAAAACTTGGATGTTAACGCGGACCAAGCGGTCACATTTAACCACTTCCTGACGGATATGCCTAAAGCAACAGGTCTTCCAGCCGCCCGTGCAGACGCTGGGGCAGGTTCTCCTGAATTTCGATCAGGGCCCGCTGGATGGCACTCTGAAAGCCCTGCACACCCGCAGAACCGTGACTCTTGATGACGATGCCCTGGAGGCCGAGAAAACTTGCACCGTTATGACGCGCCGGCGCGAGATCAGCCTGCAGGCGCTTGAGCAGCGGCATGGCCACTGCACCTGCCAGACGCGCCCCAAGCCCACCCTTGAAGAGGGCCTCGATGCGCGAGCCGATCATGGTCGCAAGCCCCTCGCTGGACTTGAGCAGGATATTGCCTACGAAACCGTCGCACACCACCACATCCGCCTCACCACGGTACAGACCGTCGCCTTCAACGAAGCCAATATAGTTGAGGCCGCGAGCGTTCTGCAGCAGGCTGGCTGCCAGCTTGACCTGCTGATTGCCCTTGATGTCCTCGGTACCAACGTTGAGCAGCGCCACCCTCGGCCGGGAAATCCCCAGGGCCTGGGCCGCAACGGAGCCCATGACCGCAAACTGGAAGAGGTTTTCTGCACTGCAGTCGACATTGGCACCCAGGTCAAGCAACTGGCAGTAGCCGGACTGGGTCGGGATGGCCGCAACCATGGCCGGTCGATCGATGCCAGGCAGCGTCTTGAGCACATAGCGCGACAGCGCCATGAGCGCCCCCGTATTACCCGCGCTCACGCACGCCTGCACCTTGCCATCACGCAACAATTCAAGCGCCACGCGCATGGAGGAATCGGGCTTGCCACGCAAAGCCTGGGAGGGCCGCTCGTCCATGCCGATCACTTCGCTGGCAGCGACAATCTGCAGGCGCGCGCGATCCGCTGCCGGCTGGCCAGCGATCAGATCTTCAAGGAGGGAGGGTTGACCGACAAGGGTCAGGTGCAGCGAGGGGGTAGCTGACAGGCAAGCAATACTCGCCTGAACAATGCTGCGGGGACCGAAGTCCCCGCCCATTGCGTCAATCGCGATGATCTGAGCGGACAAGGATTACTCGTCAGCGCCCTTGTCGATCACTTTACGACCACGGTATACGCCTTCTGGCGATACGTGGTGACGCAGGTGCACTTCACCAGTGGTTTTCTCTACGGACAGAGCGTTTTCCGAGAGGGCGTCGTGCGAACGGCGCATGTCACGGGCAGAGCGGGATTTTTTGTTCTGCTGAACAGCCATAATTGATTAACTCCTAAACGTTTGGGTCACGCTTTAACTGCGCCAATACACTGAACGGGTTGGACCGTGTTACCTCGTCCTTGCTCGGTTCGGGCTCATCGGCGCCCGCCGGCTGCTGGCATTCTTCCGGATGATGAGCAGGCACGATGGGCAAGGCAAGCAGAAGCTCCTCCTCGACCAAGGCCTGCAGATCCAAAGGATCTTCGCCCAGTTCCAGCACGTCATAACCTTTCGGTAACGACTGGGTATTCGCACCCTCCTTCACCACGGCGTAGGTACACTCGCTGTGGATCGGCAGGGTGACCAGCTCAAGACAACGCTGGCAAACCATTTTGACCTCGACGTCGAGTGAGGTGTGGATAACCACGGCCTTCTGCTCGTCTCGCTCAAAATCGAATTTAGCCTGCACCGTACCGACATTATCGGAAAGCGGGTCGCAGAGTCTCTCCAAATCGGCGAGCTGCAGCGTTCCTTCAATAGAAACACCACGATCGGCCAATTTGCGCGGGTCAACGTGAGGTGGAATCGGGTCATTCAACATAGGCGCAGCATTCTAGGGACGACCCCCGCCCCTGTCAAAGGAAATTCGGCTCCGTTCAGCATGTTAGAATCGTTTCACCTGCCCAGGAGTTCATCATGCTGCCTTTGTTACTGGCTTCCAGCTCACCCTATCGCCGCGAATTGCTCGCCCGCCTGCACCTGCCATTCAGTTGGGCAAGCCCCGACATAGACGAACAACGATACCCGCAAGAGCCAGCCCTGGACCTGGTAAAACGACTGGCCCGGGAAAAAGCCCAGGCACTCGCGACAAACCACCCCGACCACCTGATCATCGGCTCCGACCAGGTTGCCGTACTCGGCGAACAGATCCTCGGCAAGCCGCACACCTTCGAGCGAGCCTGCGAGCAGTTGCTCGCGGCCAGCGGCAATCACGTCACCTTCCTAACAGGCCTTGCGCTGCTCAACAGCCAGACCGGCCACTGCCAGGTCGATTGCGTGCCATTCACGGTCAACATGCGCGAACTGGACTTGCCACGCATCGAGCGCTACCTGCGCATCGAGCAGCCCTACGATTGCGCCGGCAGCTTCAAGGCCGAGGGCCTGGGTGTCAGCCTGTTCCAGAGCACCCACGGCGTCGACGCCACCAGCCTGATCGGCCTGCCACTGATCCGCCTGATAGACATGCTCCTGCAAGAGGGCATCACCTTGTAGGAGCGGCACGAAAAAGCCGGCCTCAAGGGGCCGGCCTTTCTACATCCCAGGACACTCAGCGCAACGAAGGCCCCTGAAAGCCCATCCACATCGCCAGACGCTCCGCAATGCTGGTACCCAGGCGCTTGGAGAAGCGATCAAAGGGTGACTCTTCGATAGTGAAGTCCACCAGCTCCTTCTCGCCCACCACCTCACGTGCCACATAACCGGCACTGCCCAGGCCATCGACCAACCCCAGGGCCAGCGCTTGCTCACCGGACCAGATCAGGCCACTGAACAGCTCGGGGTGCTCCTTGTCCTTCAAGCGCTCGCCACGCCCCTGCTTGACACTGGCAATGAACTGCTTGTGAGTGGTTTCCAGCACCCCCTGCCAGAACGCCGTCTCTTCAGGCTTCTGCGGCTGGAACGGATCAAGAAACGCCTTGTGCTCGCCAGCAGTGTAGGTACGACGCTCGACACCAAGCTTCTCCATCGTACCGACGAACCCATACCCCGCCGCCGTGACACCAATGGAGCCCACCAGGCTGGCCTTGTCGGCATAGATTTCGTCGGCGGCACTGGCAATGTAGTAAGCGCCGGAAGCCCCCAGGTCACTGATCACCGCATACAGCTTGATCGCCGGATACTCCGCGCGCAGCCGGCGAATTTCATCGTAGACATACCCGGACTGCACCGGACTGCCACCCGGACTGTTGATACGCAGAATCACTGCCTTGGTTTTCGAGTCCTTGAAGGCCTCTCGCAGACCACCGACGATGTTGTCGGCACTGGCAGGCTCCTGGTCGGCAATCACCCCGCGCACCTCTACCAGCGCTGTATGCGTGACACTGCGCGAGGCAGCCTTGTCCATGTTCATCAAAGGCGAAAACAGGGCAAGGATGCCGAACAGGTACATAAAGGTCAGCAACTTGAAGAAGATCCCCCAGCGCCTGGCGCGACGCTGTTCTTGCACGCCCGCCAGGAGGGTTTTCTCCAACAACTTCCAGCTCTTTTGCTCTTCATTGCCTTCGGCGCTTGGCGCCTTCCACTCGTCAGCCATGCTCACCTACCCTGGAAATACTTCGACAGGCGACCGGCTCAACCAGGCCTGCAAGTGTGAAAAATGCTCTAGACAGACCTGCGGCCTGAAGGCATTCAATGCCTCGAGCGACATCGCCCCATAACCGACAGCGGCCGAATGCATACCGGCGTTGCTGGCCATCAGCAAGTCGAATGACGAGTCACCCACCATCAATGCACGCGACGGTTCGACCTGGCAATGGGCGAGAATCTCTACAAGCATCTGCGGATGCGGTTTGCCACGGCTTTCGTCGGCAGCGCGCGTGACATCGAAGTAATCCTGCCAGCCATTGGCTTGCAATACTCGATCCAGGCCACGACGCGCCTTGCCGGTAGCCACTGCCAGACGATAGCCCTCGGTTCGAAAGGCCTCAAGCGACTCGACCACCCCTTCGAACAGAGGCGAAGGCTGCACATCCAGCGCCATGTAGACATCGGCATAATGCTGGCGAAACGTTGCGACCTGCTCGTCACCCAGATGCGGATACAAGGTGGCAATGGCCTCGGGCAGCGCCAGGCCAATAATGCCCTTGACCGCCGCGTCATCACAGGTTGACTCCCCTACCCGACCTGCAGCCAGGTGCATGGCCTGGACAATACGCCCGATAGAGTCAGCCAGGGTGCCATCCCAATCGAAAATCAGCAGGTCGTAATCACGCTGCACTCAAGCGCTCCACAGTCTTGGCCCACATGTCGTCCACTGGCGCCTCGAGCTTGAGCTCACCACCATCGGGCAGCGGAACGGTCAAGGCATAGGCATGCAGGAACAAACGCTTGCCCCCCAGCTCTCGAATTTCACGAGTGAAGTCGTCATCACCGTACTTGCTGTCGCCGGCAATGCAATGCCCGGCATGCAGGGCATGGACACGAATCTGGTGAGTGCGACCAGTGATCGGGCGCGCCTCGATGATGGTTGCGAACTCGCCGAAGCGGCGCAGAACACGGAACAATGTCAGCGCTTCCTTGCCCTCATCGTTGACCTCGACCATGCGTTCACCAGAGCGCAGGTTGCTCTTGAGCAACGGCGCATTGACCTGTTTCTTGGCTGTCGCCCAATGGCCTCGTACCAGCGCCATGTAACGCTTGTCGACACCATCGCCACGCAAGGCGGCATGCAGGTGACGCAACATGCTGCGTTTCTTGGCAATCATCAACAGGCCGGAGGTATCGCGATCCAGGCGATGAACCAACTCCAACTCCTTGGCATCCGGACGCAACTGACGAAAGGCTTCGATCACGCCAAAACTCAGACCGCTACCGCCATGAACGGCGATACCAGCTGGCTTGTTCAATACGATCAAGGCCTTGTCTTCATAGACAATGGCGGCTTCAAGACGCTGAAGCAAACCCTGGGCCACCGGCACAGGCTCGTCGCGCTCAGGCAGACGAACGGGCGGCACCCGCACGATGTCACCGGCCTGCAACTTGTACTCCGGCTTGATCCGCCCCTTGTTCACGCGCACTTCGCCTTTACGCAAAATGCGGTAAATCAAGGTCTTGGGAACACCCTTGAGCGCAGTAATAAGAAAATTATCGATTCGTTGGCCGGCAAGTTCCGGCGCGACCTCGATCAGCTGGACGCCGGAGGTCGGAGGGGCATTAGTCGTCATTTGCCAATCATAACAATTTTTTATGGATTTGAAGCACTTAATGATTGCTGCTATAGTCGCGAACGCCGCCAAAAGCGGCAGGCCAGCGGACTCACGGCTTCTAGCCGGCCCTGACCGACGCAATTCTCGAGGACGCGAGGCCGTCCGACGGGGCTTTTGCCAGTTTACAGAAATGCCTGGAATCGCCACCAGCGCCGTGCAGAGAAGACCGATAAAAAACTACAAGAGCGGTATTTCGCCCTCCCCCACGTTTTTTTCGATGCCACTCTGTCAGTGCCGTCAATTTCACGCAGTCTTGGCGAAGGCTTCGGAAATACCAGCCTTGGACATAAAAGGCGCGGGCTCCCCAATTGGAGCTGGCGATAAATGCAACCCGTTGCGGATTCAGCGCGCGGCAGCACCCGAATTATCAGGGATACGTGTAGGGTGGAGATGCACAACCGTCGGACCGTGTAGTACTGCGTCCAGTCCAGCGGCCTTTAGGCCAGGCGACCGGACCCGGTCTTGATCAAGATGCCCCTGGGGCGTCCACGGCCGAAGGCTGATTCCTCCTCCTGACTGAGTGCATTTGACACCACAGCAAGCAGGACGCGTCGTCGCGACTTCGGCAGCACTGGGTTACCAGACTGGCTCGAATGTCGCTGGACACGGGGGTGGCCCGCCACCCCTTGCGCACCTGACACCGACCGTGAGAAGTCGTGTGTGCCGAACGCCGTTTCCGGCAGCCCGGAAACCGACGGTATTACATGAAAAGAATGCTGATTAACGCAACTCAACCCGAAGAGTTGCGTGTAGCTCTGGTGGACGGCCAACGTCTCTACGACCTGGACATCGAGTCCGGTGCGCGCGAGCAGAAGAAGGCCAACATCTACAAAGGCCGGATCACCCGGATCGAACCTAGCCTGGAAGCCGCATTCGTCGACTTCGGCTCCGAACGCCATGGCTTCCTCCCCCTCAAGGAAATCTCCCGCGAATACTTCAAGAAGTCCCCGGAAGGTCGGGTAAACATCAAGGAAGTACTCAGCGAAGGCCAGGAAGTCATCGTCCAGGTCGAAAAAGAAGAGCGTGGCAACAAGGGCGCCGCCCTGACCACCTTCATCAGCCTGGCCGGTCGCTACCTGGTCCTGATGCCAAACAACCCACGTGCCGGCGGTATCTCCCGTCGCATCGAAGGCGAAGAACGCAATGAACTGCGCGAAGCCCTGAACGGCCTGGTCGCACCCGCCGACATGGGCCTGATCGTGCGCACTGCCGGCCTGGGCCGCAGCAGCGAAGAAATGCAATGGGACCTGGATTACCTGCTGCAACTCTGGACCGCGATCAAGGAAGCCTCCCTGGACCGTTCCGCACCTTTCCTGATCTACCAGGAAAGCAATGTCATCATCCGCGCAATTCGCGACTACCTGCGCCAGGACATCGGCGAAGTGCTGATCGACAGCATTGATGCCCAGGAAGAAGCCCTGACCTTCATCCGCCAGGTAATGCCGCAGTACGCCAGCAAGATCAAGCTGTACGAAGACAGCGTCCCGCTGTTCAACCGCTTCCAGATCGAAAGCCAGATCGAAACTGCCTTCCAGCGCGTGGTCGACCTGCCGTCCGGCGGCTCGATCGTGATCGACCCGACCGAAGCCCTGGTGTCCATCGACATCAACTCGGCACGCGCCACCAAAGGCAGCGACATCGAAGAAACCGCCCTGCAGACCAACCTGGAAGCGGCCGAAGAAATTGCCCGCCAGCTGCGCCTGCGTGACATCGGCGGCCTGATCGTCATCGACTTCATCGACATGACCCCGGCCAAGAACCAGCGTGCCGTCGAAGAAAAGGTGCGCGAGTGCCTGGAGGCCGACCGCGCCCGCGTACAGGTTGGTCGTATCTCGCGCTTCGGCCTGCTGGAAATGTCCCGTCAGCGCCTGCGTCCATCCCTGGGCGAAAGCAGCGGCATCGTCTGCCCACGCTGCAGCGGCACCGGCATCATCCGTGACGTCGAGTCCCTGTCGCTGGCTATCCTGCGCCTGATCGAAGAAGAAGCCCTGAAAGACCGCACCGCCGAAGTTCGCGCTCAAGTGCCGATTCCGGTTGCCGCCTTCCTGCTCAACGAAAAGCGCAACTCGATCACCAAGATCGAACTGCGCACCCGGGCGCGTATCGTCATCCTGCCGAACGACCACCTGGAAACCCCACACTTTGAAGTCCAGCGTCTGCGCGACGACAGCCCGGAAGCCCTGAGCAGCCAGTCCAGCTACGAAATCGCCGCGGCCGAGACCGAAGAAGTCCAGCCGACCGCAGCCACCCGCACCCTGGTTCGCCAGGAAGCCGCGGTCAAGACTGCCCCGGCACGCGCCAATGCACCGGTGCCGACCACCGTCGAACAGCCGGCAGCCCCGGTCCACGTTGCGCCTGAGCCAAGCCTGTTCAAAGGCCTGGTGAAGTCGCTGGTCAGCCTGTTTGCCGGCAAGGAAGAGCCTGCCGCCGCGCCAGTCGTTGCCGAAAAGCCAGCGACCGAACGCCCGCAGCGCAACGAAGAGCGCCGCAACGGTCGCCAGCAGAGCCGTAACCGCAACGGCCGTCGCGAAGAGGACCGTGATCGCAAGCCTCGCGAAGAACGCGCACCGCGTGAAGAGCGTCAGCCTCGCGAAGCCCGTGAACCTCGCGAAGAAACCCAGGCCCGTGAAGAGCGCGCCCCTCGCCAGCCACGCGAAGAGCGTCAGCCACGTGCTCCACGTGAAGAGCGCCGCTCCCGCGAAGACCGTCCGGTCCGCGAACTGCGCGAGCCACTGGATGCCGGCACTCCAACCGTACGCGAAGAGCGCCCTGAGCGTGCCCCGCGCGAAGAACGCCAGCCTCGTGAAGAGCGTGCCCCCCGCGAAGAACGCGCCCCACGTGAAGAGCGCGCCCCGCGCGAAGAACGTGCGCCGCGTGAAGAGCGTCAACCACGCCCACCACGTGAAGAACGCCAACCGCGTGCCGCCGAACAGGCTGCCGAAGCTGCTGAAGAGCAACTGCCGAACGAAGAATTGCTGCAGGACGACAACCAGGAAGGCGCCGAAGGCGATCGTCCACGTCGTCGCTCCCGTGGCCAGCGTCGTCGCAGCAACCGTCGCGAGCGTCAGCGTGACGCCAACGGCAACCTGGTAGAAGGTGCCGAGGAAGGCAACGAAGAACAGCCACAGCCAAGCGCGCTGGGTGCTGAACTGGCTGCCGGCCTGGCCGTTACCGCTGCCGTTGCAACCAGCAACATCAGCGCCGATGCCGAGGCCCAGGCCAACCAGCAAGCCGAGCGTGCTACTGCTGCTGTTGAAGAGCAGGCACCTTCTGATGAAGCAGTTGCCGAGCCTTCGATTGTCGAAGCCGCTCAGCCCGTGACTGAAGTGACCGAAACCGTTGAAGTGGCTGAAGTCGCAGCAGCCCCGGTTGTCGAGCAGCCCTTCCAGGCACCGGTAGAAACTGCTGAAGTCAGCATCGCACCAGTGGTTGAAGAAGTGGTTGTCGCTCAGGTTAAAGCTGTCGAGCCAGCCGTTGCCACCGAACCTGAAATCCAGGTACCGGTGCAAGCTGAACCTGAAGTGGTTGCCGAAGTAGCCGCAGAACCTGCTCCGGCTGTTGTCGAAGCTCCGGTTGCAGTCGCTGAAGCACCTGCCGAAGCGCCAGCCGAAGTGACTGAGGCACCTGCTGAAGCACCCGCTCCAGCCAGTGCCCTGACCAGCAACGGTCGCGCACCTAACGACCCACGTGAAGTCCGTCGCCGCAAGCGCGAAGCCGAGGCAGCTGCCGCTGCTGAAGCCAAAGCAGCGGCCGAGCAGCAAGCCGAAGCCCTGGAAACCACCGAAGAGCACAAACCGCTCGTCTGATCTTCCAGGCAGTAAAAAGCCCCGCCAGGTAACTGGCGGGGCTTTTTTTTTGCTGCTTTCGCGCGGTAAGCCCGCCCCTGCGGGTCAGTACAGGTTCGGCTCCATCTCCAGCGTCACACCAAAACGCTCAAGAATGTCGGCCTGGATCTTCTGTGCCAGCTCATGCAATTGCAAACCCGTGGCCTGGCCGTAATTGACCAGCACCAGCGACTGCAAACGGTGCACACCGGCATCGCCTTCACGATGCCCCTTCCAACCCGCCTGCTCGATCAGCCAACCGGCCGCCAGCTTGAACTGCCCGTCAGCCTGTGGATAAGCCACCAGCCCCGGATACTGCACACGGATCTTGTCAGCCAGTACAGCGGCCACCACCGGGTTCTTGAAGAAGCTGCCGGCATTGCCCAACTCAACCGGATCCGGCAGTTTTTCCCGACGGATACTGCAAATGGCATCGCTGACATTTTGCGCAGTCGGCTCAGAGATGCCCTGCTCGCTCAGACGCTGACGAACCGGACCGTAGTCCAGGTGGGCATGCATCACCCGGCTCAAGGCAAAACGCACGCGCAGAATCAACCAGCGTCCGGGATGATGCTTGAAAACGCTGTCGCGATAAGCGAACTGGCATTGCTCGAGCTCGAATTCGTGCAGCTCACCGGTCTGGCGATCCAGCGCCGTCAACCCGACAAACACATCCTTGATCTCGACTCCATAGGCACCGATGTTCTGCATCGGCGCTGCACCGACGGTGCCAGGGATCAAGCTGAGGTTCTCCAGGCCCGCGAGCCCCTGAGACAAGCACCACTGCACAAAGGGATGCCAAGGCTCCCCCGCTTCAGCCTCGACAACCACCCGTTCACCGTCGTCAGACAGAATGCGCACCCCGGCACTTGCCATGCGCAAGACCAACGCCTGCACATCCGCGGTGAGCAGCAGGTTGCTGCCGCCACCAATCACCAGCACTGGCAGCCCTTGCGCAGCCGCCTGTGCCAATGCCTGGCGAGCATCTTCGTCGCTGTGCGCCTGGGTGAAGTAGCGCGCCTTCACATCAATGCCGAAGGTGTTGTACGGCTTGAGCGATACCTGCTCCTGCCACTGCCCGCTCATAGACGTCCCTTGAGTTCGATGACCAATTGACGGCAGGCTGTTTCGATCAAGTCCAGGACCTGCTCAAAACCTTGCTCGCCGCCGTAGTAAGGGTCCGGCACCTCGTCCAGTGCCCCTTCGTAACGACGCAGGAACAAGTCGAGCTCGGCTTTCGCACCGGCCGGCTGCATGGCCTGCAAGTGGCCAAGATTGCTCTTGTCCATGGCCAGGATCAGGTCGTAGTCATTGAAGTGGGCGCTGCGCACCTGCTGCGCACGCTGCTGCGACAGGTCGTAACCACGCAATTGGGCGGCGCGCCGGGTACGACTGTCGGGCTGCTTGCCGACATGCCAATCACTGGTACCAGCCGACGCTACTTCGATCAGCACCTCCAGCCCTTCAGCCTGCAGCTGATTACGCAACACGCCTTCAGCCGTGGGCGAGCGACAGATGTTGCCCAGGCACACAAACAAGACCCGCATCAGGCCTCCAGCAAGCGCCTTACGCGCTCCAGATCTTCAGGAGTATCGACGCCCACCGGGGGGGCCTCGATGGCGTCGGCCACATGGATGCGCACACCATGCCAGAGCGCTCGCAACTGCTCCAGCGATTCGGCCTGTTCCAGCCAGCAGGGTCCCCAGTTGACGAAGTCATGCAGAAAGCCTGCACGGTAGGCGTACATGCCGATGTGACGGCGATAAGGCACGCCCTCGGGCAGAGTATCTCGACTTTTTGCAAAGACATCGCGCGCCCAGGGCAACGGCGCCCGGCTGAAACTCAAGGCCAAGCCGTTGCAATCGCTGACCACCTTCACCGCGTTGGGGTTGAATACGGCAGTGACGTCTTCGATCGGCTCGGCCAGCGTGGCAATGCCCGCTTCAGGATGAGCCGCAAGATTCGCGGCAACCTGATCGATGATGATTGGTGGTATCAACGGCTCATCACCCTGGACGTTGACGACAATGGCGTCGGGCGCCAGGCCCAACTGGGCTGCGACTTCGGCCAACCGGTCAGTGCCCGACTCATGGTCTTCCCGGGTCATCAGCACTTCAGCGCCAAATGCCTGGCACGCCTGGTAGATCCCGGCGTCATCCGTGGCAATGACCACGCGGCTGGCACCACTCTTGCGCGCCTGTTCCCAGACATGCTGGACCATCGGCTTGCCAGCGATCAGCAACAATGGCTTGCCGGGCAAGCGGGTAGAACGCAACCTCGCAGGAATCACTACAGTGAACGTCTGGCTCATTTATCAAGGCGCTCTTCATCGGTCAGCGTACGGGCTTCGCTCTCCAGCATTACCGGGATTCCATCGCGAATCGGGTAGGCCAGGCCTGCGCCCTTGCTGATCAGCTCGGTCTTGTCGGCACTGAGCTTGAGTGGGCCTTTGGTGATTGGGCAGGCCAGGATATCGAGCAATTTGGTGTCCATGGGTATTCCTCAGGCCAATGGCCGGAAAAAGAAAAGAATCAGGGCTGCGGTGCCTGCAACAGCCGTTCGAGCTGCGCATCCAACCAGGCCGCGAAGGCCGGCGATGGCACGGCGTCGACCGCCAGGTACCACCAGTCATCAGCGGCGAAGGCCCGGCACTTGACCGCATCCTTCTCGGTCATGATCAGCGGCAGCGCCGGTGTGAAACTGAGGGCCTGGGCGCTGTACACCGCGTGATCGGCAAACGCATGCGCTACTGGCCGCCAGTCTAGCCCTTGCAGGGTATTGAAGAAACGTTGCGGGTTACCGATACCCGCCACGGCATGCACGGCCTGCCCAGCGGGAAAGTGTTCCAACCCCACACGCTCACCACTGCGGACATTGACCAGGGCGGTGGGCTTGAGGACAAAAGCAAAGCCATCGTCGCGATCGCCGGCGGCCCCGTTGTAGAGCACCGCATCAACATCCTGCAGGCGCTCCACAGGCTCACGCAGCGGACCTGCGGGCAAGCAAAGGCGATTGCCCAGGCCGCGGGCGGCATCGATCAACACCAACTCCAGATCGCGCGCCAGCCGGTAATGCTGCATCCCGTCATCACACAGGATCAGGTCCAGCGGTTCACTGGCCAGCAATGCCTGCACGGCGCGCGAGCGGTCCGGGTCGATCATCAACGGCACGCCACTGCGCTGCACAATCAGCAAGGGCTCATCGCCGGCTTGCGCTGCGCTCTGCTCGGCACTGACGCGCCAGGGTAATCGAGGAGGTTTGGCGCCGTAGCCACGGCTAACCACACCGACGCGCAAGCCTTGCTGACGACAGTGCTCGATGAGCCAGAGAATCATGGGGGTTTTACCTGTGCCGCCTACGGTGATGTTACCCACCACCACAACCGGCACCGGGGCCCGGTAGCTGCTGGCCTCCCCCGACAGGAAGCGCGCACGCTTGCGCAGCACCACCCGGCGATACAGCGACTCCAGCGGGCGCAACAGCGCCAGGGCCGGGTGCCCGGTATACCAGGCATTGAGCAGGCGATCGGCAAAGGCCATCAAGGAGTCCCCGAAGCAGCCTCGACCGTGGTCATGCGCAATTGGCTGAAACCGAGCTTGCCGGCCGCATCCATGGCAGTCACCACCGCCTGGTGCGGGGTCTTGCCGTCGGCGCTGATCGACAACGGCATTTTGGTATTACCTGCAGACTCTTTTTGCAGGGCTTCGATCAGGGTGGCCAGATCGCTCTTGGGCAACAGGTTGTTGTTGACCGAATAGACGCCATCAGCGCTGATGGTGATGTCCAGTTGCTTGGTTTCGGTATCGGGCGCCGGGGCGCCACTGACCGACTCCGGCAACTCGACCCGCAACTGGGTTTCACGGGTGAACGTGGTGGTCACCACAAAGAACAGCAGCAGGATGAACACCACATCGATCAATGATGCCAGGTTGATGTCCACGGTCTCCCGTGGCTTGCGCCGGAATTTCACGCCTTGCCCTCGGCCAGATCGACATCCCGATCGCCCTGCACAACCTCGACCAGCTTGATGGCTTCCTGCTCCATGCCAACCACCAGCTCATCGATGCGCCGCTGCAGGAAACGGTGGAAGAACACCGCCGGGATACCGACCATCAGGCCTGCTGCCGTGGTGATCAGCGCCTTGGAGATACCACCGGCCAGCACGGAGGCGTTGGCGGTCATGCCGGTGCCCATGAACGAACTGAAAATGTCGATCATGCCCAGCACGGTACCGAGCAAACCGAGCAGTGGCGCCATTGCGGCAATGGTACCCAGGGCATTGATGTAACGCTCCAGCTCGTGGATAACCCGTGCCGCGGCTTCTTCGATGCACTCTTTCATGATCTCTCGACCATGACGGGAGTTGGCCAGGCCGGCAGCGAGGATCTCGCCGAGCGGCGAATCGGCGCGCAGGGCCTTGAGCTTGTCACTGGTGAGTTGTTTGTCCTTGATCCACATCCAGACCTGCCCGAGCAGGTGCGGTGGGGTGACCCGGCTGGCACGCAGGGTCCACAGGCGCTCGGCGATGATAGCCATGGCAGCGATGGAACTCAGAATGATCGGCAGCATCATCCAACCACCGGACTTGACCAATTCCCACACAGTTAGCATCCCCTTGAAAAAGTCCGCCACTTTACCATAGGACCCTTGGGCACTCATCTGCCGAAGGTCGTCAACTGGGGTCACGCCAGAAACGTGGCGGATCACGCATCCCCAACGGCTCGCCGAAGTCGCCCAGACGCAGGCGCACTGCGCCGCGTACGGCGCTGTCGAAGACTTCGATGCCATTTGTTCGGTAGCGTTCCATGACCTCGGCATGGGGATGGCCGAACGCGTTGTAGCGCCCCCTGGAGATCAATACTCCGCGCGGCGCGGTGGTACTCAACAACGATTGGCTGGACGAACTGCGGCTGCCATGGTGCGGAGACTGCAACCAGTCGACCCGGGTGGCCTGCCAGTCATGTGCCCAGGCCCGCTCGCCGGGTGCATCCAGGTCCCCGGTAAGCAACAACCGCTCACCACTCGCCTCAACCAACAGCACACAAGAGTCCTGGTTGCTGTCACGAGCGCCTGGCCACTGCCAGAGCGAAAAGCTCACTCCATCCCACTGCCAGTGCTGGCCGTTGTCGCAAGGCTGCGCCTGCAATACCGCCGGCAGTCTTGCCGACCCTCCAGCCACGACCCTGAGCACTGGCAGACCGCGCAGCACCGCTGGGGCACCGCCCGCATGATCGGCATCGGCATGACTGAGAAGCATGAGATCGAGCGCATTCACACCCAGCTTGCGCAATGTCGGCAGCACGATGCGCTCCCCCAGGTCCTGGTCTCCCATCGCGGGTCCTGCGTCATACAGCATCGCGTGGTCGCGGGTGCGCAGGACAAAGGCCAACCCCTGGCCGACATCCAACTGCCAGACTTCCACCTGGCCGTGGGGCACCCGCTCCCTGGGCGCGAATACCGCCAGTAGCAGCAGTGGCCAGCCCAGCACCCGCATCGGCACTCCGCGGGGCAACAGCAGCAACAGCGCGCCTGTACATACCAGCCCCCACACGAACCAGGACAAGGGTTCTGGCACCCACGCCGGGTGCCAGTCCGCCAGTGCCGCCAGCAGTCGAAACAAACCGTCGAGCAAGCCGCCGGCCATCCAGAGCAGGGATTCGCCCACCAACGGCACGGGTAACAGCAACGTCCCCAGTAGCGCCAAGGGCAGCACCGCCAGGCTGATCCAGGGCACGGCAAACACATTGGCCAAGGGCGCCGTCACACTGACCGGCAGCTCCAGCGCCAACAACACCGGCAGAAGCCCCAGTGCAATCAGCCACTGCGCCCGCCCCCAGGCCAACCAGCGGTTCCAGGCGCCCAGGCGGCCACTGAAGGTCAGGGTCAGTACCGCAACAGCGGCAAACGACAACCAGAACCCAGACAGCAAACTGGCCAGTGGCTCCCACAGCAACACCGCAACCAGCGCCAGCAATAACGGCAGGCCTACGCCGAGATGGCGAAAGCGCAAGCGCCATAGCAGCACCATCGCAAGCATCATGCAGGCACGCTGCACCGGCACCTGGAAGCCGGCCAGCAACCCGTACCCCAGGGCAGCGGCAAACCCCAGGCCGCACGCCCAAGGCAACCAGGGCAGGCGTTGAGGCCACCAACCCAATCGGGCCAGTGCGGCGATCAGTCCATAGACCAAGCCGGCCAGCAGGCCGATGTGCTGACCGGAAATCACCAGCAAGTGAACCGTGCCAGTGGCCTGCAGTACATCCCAGTTTTCCCGGGCAAGGCCCTTGCCATCGCCTAGCACCAGCGCCACCAGCTCGGCCTCACGCCCCTGGGCATCGACACTCAGCAAGCGCTGGCGCACGCCATCGCGCCAGGCGGCTTCAGCAAGCGCCAGGCGCTCACCGGCCTTGACACTGCCGGTAGCGCCGACGCGTCGAGCCAACAAGGTCGCTTCGCGATCCGGACCATGAGGGTTGAGCAAGCCGTGGGGGCGCTTGAGGCTGACCGCCAGGCGCCAACGCTCGCCACTGAATACCGGTGGCCCGCCAAACCAGCTCAGTTGCAGCCGACGTGGCAACTCGGCGCGCCGCGAGTGAGCCTCTTCAAGCTCGAACCGCACCACGCGCCCACCCTGCTCGGGCAACCCGACCACCCTGCCCTCCAGCCACACAGTGCGACCATCAAGTGCCGGTGCCAGGCGATCATCCAGCGCCTGCTGCGCCGAAACACACGCCCAGCTCAATCCCAGCAGGAACAAGCCCAGTAGGCGAGCCCGCCAAGGCAGGCAACAAAGCCCGATCAGGGCCATCATGGCCACTATTCCGACCGATGGCACAGCCGGTAGAACCCTGAGGCACAACAGGCCCAGAGCAAGCGCTAACATCCCTGTGCGCATGATTTGAAGCTCCAGTAAAAATCCGTCCCCTGAGGCTTAGTTCACTGGAGTCGTGCATCCGCTCAATAATTGTCACAAAGTCTGTAATGGGGCGTTTTTAGATTCCGTGCATACTTGCCACCTTCATATAGCCGAGAGCCTACATGCCGCGTCGTCTCTTCAAACGCTACATGCCCGACCCGACCAGCATCAGGGAACACAAATCCTTACGCTTTCTCGGCCGGCTGTTGCACGACCCGAACCTCTGGCACCTGAATCGGCACTCGGTTGCGCGAGCAATGGCGGTTGGCCTGTTCGCCGCGTTTATTCCGATTCCGATGCAGATGCTGCTGGCGGCAAGCCTGGCGATCATGATTCGCGGCAACCTGCCGATTGCGGTCAGCCTGGTCTGGCTGACCAATCCGATCACCATGCCGCCGGTGTTCTTCTGCACCTACCAGATGGGCGCCTGGCTGATGCAGATCCCCCCCAGGACCTTGCCTGAGGAACTGACGTTCGAATGGATCACCGACCAGCTTTCCACCCTTTGGCAGCCCTTTCTGCTGGGCTCAGTGGTGTGCGGCCTGCTGCTCGGCGGCCTGGCCTACTGCCTCACCATGCTCTACTGGCGTTGGTGGGTGGGCCGGCAGTGGCGCCGGCGCAAGCAAAAAGCGTCAGGTACGCATTCCTCGCCCACTGACCAGTAGGCGAGTGCAGCCGAAGTACAACACGGCGGTGGCAATCAGCATGAAGGTGATGGCCACGCCGATGCGTATATCCGATACCCCGAGAATACCGTAGCGGAACGAGTTGACCATGTGCAGCACCGGGTTGGCCATCGACACCGTCTGCCAGAACGGTGGCAGCAGGTTGATGGAGTAGAACACCCCACCCAGGTAAGTCAGCGGCGTCAGGACGAAGGTCGGGATGATCGAGATATCGTCGAAGTTGCGCGCAAACACGGCGTTGATAAAGCCGAGCAACGAGAAGATGGTCGCGGTCAACACCACCACCAGAATGGTCACGCCCAGGTGGTGTACCTGCAGGTCGGTGAAGAACAGCGACAGCAAGGTCACAATCAACCCCACCGCCAAGCCGCGCAACACGCCGCCCAGGGTGTAGCCGATGAGAATGGTATGGGGAGAAACCGGCGAAACCATCAGTTCCTCAATAGAGCGCTGGAACTTGCTGCCGAAGAAACTCGACACCACATTGCCATAGGAGTTGGTGATCACCGACATCATGATCAGCCCCGGCACGATGTACTCCATGTAGGTGAAACCACCCATGTCGCCGATCTGCCGACCAATCAGGTTACCGAAGATCACGAAATACAAAACCATGGTGATCGCTGGCGGCAGCAATGTCTGTGGCCAGATTCGGGTAAAGCGGCGAACCTCGCGATAGACGATGGTATTGAGGGCGACCAGGTTGGCGCTCAGTTCCGAACTCATACCGCCACCTTCGCCAGGTTTTTCTCAACCAGAGACACGAACAACTCCTCGAGACGATTGGTTTTGTTGCGCAGGCTTTGCACTTCGATGTTCTGCAGGGCCAGCTGGCTGAACAGCGCAGTAATGCCCACGTCCTTGTCCACCTGGACTTCCAGGGTATGCGGGGTGACCAGCCGGCACGGGTAACCGACCAAGCTGGGCGCCTGGGGCAGGTCCTGCTTGAGGTCGAGCAGGAACGTCTCTACATGCAGCTTGCTTAACAGCGAGCGCATGCTGGTGTTCTCGACAATGGTGCCGTGGTCGATGATGCCGATATGACGGCAAAGCTGCTCGGCTTCTTCCAGGTAGTGCGTGGTCAGGATGATGGTAATGCCCTGCTGGTTCAGCTCGGTCAGAAAGCTCCACATCGAGCGACGCAGTTCAATGTCCACCCCCGCCGTTGGTTCGTCGAGAATCAGCAGGCGTGGCTCATGCACCAGCGCCCGGGCGATCATCAAGCGACGCTTCATGCCACCGGAGAGTGAGCGCGACGGCACATCGCGCTTGTCCCACAACCCCAGCTGGGTGAGGTACTTCTCGGCGCGCTCCTTGGCCACCTTGGCTGGGATACCGTAATAGCCGGCCTGGGTCACGACGATATCGAAGGTCTTCTCGAACTGGTTGAAGTTGAACTCCTGCGGCACTACGCCAATACAGCGCTTGAGCGCGGCCGGCTGGCGATCCAGGTCGTTGCCGAAGATATTCACGGTGCCACTGGTCTTGTTGACCAGCGTCGAGAGGATACCGATGGTGGTGGACTTGCCGGCACCGTTGGGGCCAAGCAGGGCGAAGAAGTCACCTTCGGCGACATCCAGGTCGATGCCCTTGAGGGCCTGGAAGCCGTTGCCGTAGGTCTTGGTTAGCTGCCTTATGGACAGAGCAGAACTCATAGCGGGTCATGCACCAGAATGAAGGGGTCAGGAAGCGACTGGACAGACCGGCCGCAGTGAATATGGCCATGGTGCTTGCCCAGGCCATACAAGTACAGTCATGTGTATCGATAATAACTATCAGGGTGACCGCAGCGATCAGGTCAGCGCGGTCATCACTGCAGCCTGATAGGCCGGGCGTTCCTGCAAGCGCTCGTACCAGGCGCGCAGGTGGCGCATCTCGGGCCGTTCGATGGGCATTTCAAACCATGCGTAGACAAAACAGCCCAGGGGGATATCACCCATGCCCAAGTGCTCCCCCGACAAGTACGGACGCTCGGCCAGCGTCTGATCGGCGATCGACAGCAGTTGCGCACAGGTCTTGTGTGCGGCATTGATCGCCACCCAGTCCTGCTGGTCGGCCGGCGTGCGCAGGATGCCCCAGAACAAAGGCCGGAACGGCGAGGCCAGAGAAGACGTGACCCAATCCATCCACTTGTCCGCCTCGGCGCGCTGACGAGGCTCATTGATATACCAATCGACATCCTTGCCATATTGCGCACACAGATAACGCACGATGGCATTGGACTCCCAAAGCACCAGTCCGTCGTCCTCGATCATCGGTACCAGGCCATTGGGATTCAGCGACCGGTATTCGGGCTCGTTGACCAGGCCGAAGGCGCCGCCGGCATCGATCGACTCATATTCAAGGCCCAGTTCCTCGGCGCACCACAGCACTTTCCTGACATTGGTCGAATTCTTCCGGCCCCAGATCTTGAGCATGACGTCGTCCTGATGAATGTTCGGGCCGCCCAGTCTACTCCTGACATTTTTCGAGGCAATCGTTTGGGCATTCCGGCGAACTCCCGGAACTCCACCCGGTCATTGTTCAAGCAAGCCGAATATTGGATGCCGACTAAGCTCTGAGGGGTCGCTCGATACCCCGACGTTCACGGAGGAAAGGATATGTTGCTGTTGTGGTTGGTTGTTTTGGTGATCGGTGCAGCCTATCTGGCCCACCGACGCATTGGCGCCGTGCCGGCGCTGGCCATCCTCGCGGCCTATGTGCTGCTGATGGGTATTTTCAGTCACGCGCCCGGATGGCTACTGGCGATCTTCTGGCTGGTGCTAGCGGCAAAAGCGGCCCTGGTGCTGCTGCCCGACCTTCGCCGCAAGGTCTTCAGCGGCCCGCTGTTCGGCTGGTTCCAGCGCACCCTTCCGCCCATGTCGCAGACCGAGCGTGAAGCCATAGACGCCGGCACCGTGTGGTGGGATGGCGAGCTGTTCAGCGGTCGCCCGAACTGGAACACCCTGCTCGGCTACTCCCGGGCAGAACTGAGCGAAGAGGAACAAGCCTTCATCGACGGGCCTACCGAGGAACTCTGCGCCATGGTCAGCGACTGGCAGATTGGCCAGGACCTGGACCTGCCGCCCGCGGCTTGGGAGCATATCAAGTCCCATGGTTTCTTCGCCCTGATCATTCCCAAGGAATACGGCGGCAAGGGCTTCTCGGCCTACGCCCACTCTCAGGTCGCCATGAAGCTGGCGACGCGCAGCGGCGACCTGGCCTCGACCGTCATGGTCCCCAACTCCCTGGGGCCGGCCGAACTGCTGCTGCACTACGGCACCGACGAGCAACGCAACCATTACCTGCCACGCCTGGCCCGCGGCGATGAGATCCCCTGCTTTGCCCTCACCGGTCCACTTGCTGGCTCCGACGCAGGTGCCATGCCCGATACTGGCATTATCTGCAAAGGCCAATGGCAGGGCGAAGAGGTCGTTGGCCTGCGCCTGAACTGGGAAAAGCGCTACATCACGCTGGGACCCGTTGCGACATTGCTGGGCCTGGCCTTCAAGGCCTATGACCCGGAACACCTGCTGGGCGATGAGGAAGAACTGGGCATCAGCCTGGCGCTTATTCCCACCGATCTCCCAGGCGTCGAGATCGGCCAGCGCCACTTGCCCTTGGGGGCAGCCTTCATGAACGGTCCCAACAGTGGCAAGGACGTGTTCGTGCCGCTGGACTTGCTGATCGGCGGCCAGGCCATGCTCGGCAAAGGCTGGATGATGCTGATGAACTGCCTGTCGGTCGGACGCTCGATCTCCTTGCCCGCAGTGGGTACGGGTGCTGCCAAGTACACCAGCCTGGTCACCGGCCAGTACGCGCGGATTCGCGAGCAGTTCAATGTGCCGCTGGCGGCCTTTGAAGGCATCCAGGAATCCCTGGCGCGGATCGGCGGCAATGCCTTTCTGATGGACAGCGCCCGCCTACTCACGGCGAAGGCTGTCGACCTGGGAGAAAAGCCTTCGGTGCTGTCGGCGATTCTCAAGTACCACCTGACTGAACGCGGCCGCGAGTGCATCCAGCACGCCATGGACGTACATGGCGGCAAGGGCATCATCATGGGGCCGAACAATTACCTTGGGCGAAACTGGCAAGGGGCGCCGATCTTCATCACGGTAGAGGGCGCCAATATCCTCTCGCGCAACCTGATGATCTTTGGCCAGGGTGCAATTCGCTGCCACCCCTTCGTACTCAAGGAAATGGCCCTGGCCGGACGGGAAGACCATGTCCAGGCGCTCAACGAGTTTGACCAGTTGCTGATGCAGCACATCGGCTTCGCTGTCGGCAATGCTGCCAGCACCCTGGTCCTGGGCCTTGGCCTGGGCCACTTCGAGAAGGCCCCCGGCGATGCCCTGAGCCAGGGCTATTTCCGGGCCCTCAATCGTCAGGCGGCGGCGTTCGCCCTGCTAGCTGACCTGTGCATGATGCTGCTCGGTGGTGAGCTTAAACGCCGCGAGCGACTGTCTGCACGCCTGGGCGATGTGTTGAGCAACCTCTACCTGAGTTCAGCCGCACTCAAGCGTTACTACGACCTTGGCTCCCCAGAACATCTGCAACCGCTACTGCGCTGGGCCCTGGAGGAAAGCCTGGGCCTGGCAGAGAAAGCCCTGGACCGCCTGCTCGACAACTTCCCCAATCGCTGGCTGGGCTGCGCGTTGCGCCTGGTGGTTTTCCCGTTTGGGCGCCGGCATACCGGTCCAAGCGACGCACTGGACGCAGAGGTGGCTGCGCTGATCGGCCGCGCCAAAGGCGACCCGGCACTGGAGGAACTGCTTGCCGGCTGCTACCGCCCACAAGACCCCAATGATCCAGTTGGCGCCTTGCAACAGGCCAGCACCCTGCTCGATGCGTGCATTCCCTTGCAGCAAAAACTGCATCAGGCGCTAAAGAGCGGCCAGGTCAACCCGACACCAGGCGAGTCAGCTATCGAGGCGGCCCTGCGCGTCGGCGCGCTTGAGGCTGACGAAGCACAGACCCTGCACGCCGCCGAGGCAGCTCGACGCACCGTGATAGATGTCGATGCATTCAGCAAGGAAGCTCTGCAACCCACCCCTGGCAAAATTCGATAAGGGCCGGGACATCGGGCGCCGGGAGCCGTATACTCCCGCGCCCGTTTTTGCTCATGAGGACCGCCTGCATGGCTACCGATCGCCTGGAATATCATCTCGCCCTGCTCTCCCACCTGCGCACTATCCTGGCTGCCCTGGGAGAGGCCGAGCAGGTGCCGGAAGAAAGCCACGCGCTGTTCCTGGAGCGTTTCGACGACCTGATGCTACAACTGCCGGTCGACCCGGAAAGCACCTACCTGGGCCAGGACCTGATGTGCCAGGTTATCCAGCGCTATCCGCAAATCGCCCATCTGGTACCACGAGACCTGCTGTGGTTCTTCGGTGGTGACTGTCTGCACTACATGCCGGACGAAGAACTTCAGGTGTACCAGACCCTGGAAGAGCGTCGTTACGAAGCCGAGCAGAGCGACGAGCCCTTCGACTGGAACCAGGAAAAACAGCTGCTGAGCATGTCCGACGACGACAGCAAGCACTGAAAAGACTCGCTGCAATTCCCGACGGGGAATTGCAGCGACCTGGCCACACCAGGCAGCGTTGCCCCGCAATAGATATTTAGCCCCCAGCCGTTACAACACCCTTTCATTCTTCCTGCACTCAACCACGGGCCAAAAGGCTCATAGACTGCAGGAAGCCATCATGTCAGATCAGCCACGAACCCCACCCGTTCATCCTGATGAAGCTGCTTTTCATACCGCGCGCAGCCATATGGATCAGCGCGTCTTGACGTATATCGAGAACAATCTAAACCTCTATTTCGGACCTCTCGACAGCGAAAGCCAGCAACGATACCTACAGCTGAGCAAGCTGATTGGCACTCAACAGAACACCTTGATTCAGTTACTTGCCGATTGCATGGCAACGTTCGAGCAAGACAGCGTCAAACGCCTCCAGGACTCCCTCCCCGTTCATGGCCAAGAGCGCATCGATCCAACGACCTGGTACTTCCACACTAAAATTCTTGAAGTGCCCGTTCGTAGCCGTAGAGACCTCGCCGCCACCGCCGCCAGAGAACGCACTCAGTCCTTTACCCTCTGGGATGCGGCAAGGTTGGATTTATCCCACACGTATCCGCCGTCCTACCAAAACAGCTATCTGGAACACAGCTATATCAGTCGACATGCCAATGGCGCAAAGGAGCACACGCCAGTCATCAGTGCGGAAACCTTCGAGCGGGTTGCCCACCGCCTTGATCTGGGGACAGCGTTGCAATCACGCCTGGACACGGCAATGAATGCCGATGCTGATAGGCTCCTATCTCAATACCATGAGAACCTGTTCGAACTTGCCGGACTGGATGCCATTCGCGAACCGCAAGCAAACGGTATTACGCCACAGGAATTACCCGCAATAGCTGGCATCTTTAACGATAAAGCCCAGCCTTGGACCCAGTGCAAACTCACGTTCGCCGACGCATCCATTCCGCTGCCTTTTTTTCTTCGGCGGTTTACGGCATTCGGCACTCACCAAAGCGTCAGCTATTTTCCAAATCGCCCCGGCGGGGCTTTGCGTCGACACTTCAGTCACGACGAGGCCGTTGACTCAATCATCGAGCAAATTCGAGCGAACCCCACGGAGGCCTGGTTTATCGCAGCCTTGAAGCACAGTGACCAGATAACGCTGCGCAATCACCTGAAAACCCCCGCCATCAATCGATCAGACCTGAACTGGGCAGCCAAACTTCTCTATGCCGCCTTCGGAGACACAACAACGCCGCAGCACACACTCGCGATCAGTCCATACGCCTGTAAAGACTCACTGCGCGAAAACTTGACCCTGCTGGAAAAGTCCACGGTCAAATCGAACCTGGCTTCATTGGCGGTGACACTTGGCGAGCGACGCTTCAAATCGCTGTCCGATCACGCCAGCATCGTTTTATGGCAGACATTGGAGCTACTCACGCTTCCTGCGCCGGGGGGCGTTACCGGGCTCAACCGGGTAATGTTGGCTGCTACGTTTGGCAGCATGGCCTATCAGACCTTCACTGCCGGCATTGCCCTGAATCACGGCAATCGTACGGAGTTCATACAAGCGCTGGGCGATATCTCGGATCTTGCTATCAGCGCCCGCCTACAAGGAATAGGGGCCAGGCTCTCAAGGCGCCGGACTCGCCAACTGATCAACTCCATGGGCAATCCCAGCATCGTCAACCTGGGAAGTCACCGGCAGGCCCTGCACTGGCCGGACGACGATCACCATGAATATCTTTCAGCGTACGACAGCACCGACAACTTGACTGACACCCTATTGCTTCAACAGCTTCTGCCTGAACATCTGCCGACCATCGAACCCCAGAGGGCCCAGTGGTTACTGGGCCTGGCGAATGTAGAACGCTCGCAACTGGACCTGCTCTGGCGCTCAGGTGCCACACCTCCCTGGCAATTGCTCGAAGTACTTCAACTGGAGCTCACGGATTTCAAACCTGGTTTTGCAGACGATCCCGGGGCATTGACCGAGCGATTTCCTGCGCTTTCTCCAGCAGCGCGTGACCATCTGTTTCTGCAGCACCCAGAGTTGCGCACGCTCGGCAGCGACAGCCCGATCTCCAGTGAGGCACTGAACGCCATCCTGCAAGTACAAATGGAGCAACGCGTACTGCAAGGTGTTTTTGGCTTTTCGGCAACCGCAGATTTTTCAAACCCCGCCGATAGCGAAGCGCTATTTTGCGCGCTCCTCATCAGCCGCCCTGGCTGGCCAACGTCGTTGGGCATTCGTGTGCACACAGGTGCAATTGATCACGGCGGACAAGTCACTGCTACACCCACTGTCCTTGCCCAATACGCATTGGAAGCCCCCCAAACCTTCATTAATCTGTACCGCACATCCAATCGCTACGCAGGTAGCTTCCACACCGGCGACTTGATTCAGATCGGGTCCGGCCAGGCCGGCTTGGCCAAAGCGATACTTCGCACGCTAAATGACGAACAACGCATAGCTATCGGCTTCGATGTCTACGCCAACGACGCACTGATCAACACCCTTCAGCGCCAGGCCGCAGGGCTGCGTTCCGATCTGGTGGAGTTGTTACCGCATACCAATCAGTTTCCACTGAGCGCATCGCGGTTATCCACCTTTCGCCTGCCAATGGACGTCGGGGAAGCACAGCCCAATAGCGAAGGGATTATCACACTTGATCACAAATACTATGTGTTGATCGAAGACGGCGTGTATCAAGTGCTGCGTGACAAACAAGCCTCTTCACCAGCGCAAGCAATCTGGCGCATTGTACATGCCCAAGACCCTGTTGCTCAGGCAGCGAACAACGAGTACCAGGCATCACGTCCCGGCCGCAGCGAGGCTATCGCTCTGGACGGTCAGGGCCACTGGCAAGGCATTCTAATTGGTGGGCTAGGAGGGTCTGGCAGGGGTGCTGGTGGTGGACGCAAGTTGATGGAAATAAAGGCAAAGAACGAAAAGATCAAGCAGGAGCTCAATGCGTCAGCAGACAAACTCGATAAGTTTGTAAGGGTCATGCCAATCATCGCGAACGTTACATCCCAGCCTGGGGCGAAGCGCGACACAGCCAAGCAAAAATACCACGAATACATTCAAGACCTGGAGCTGCACAAGACCTTGCTGGAGCAGCACCGGGAATTCCTCACCCTATTGGACTCTCCCGCTCACTTCCAAAAAAGCTACCAATTGATTGTAGGGAAATTGATTCTCGCGCTGAATCACGTTGCCCTGATCGCCGATCTGGACATGCACGACAGGCTGGACGACGACAATCTGGACCCCACTTCGGGCCTGGATATTTTCAATGCTTTACTCACGCCTAAAGTATGCGGCGACTACCGTAGGTCTCGACGCATTGCCCTGGACAGTTTTATCGAAAAACTTCCCTTGACGCATCAACGCGACCAGCTCTTGGCTCAACTTGACCAGCAGGCGCTCCCCCGAGTCGAGTATCAACAGATCAATGATATCGACTCACTGTACACGCACTACCAAGTCCGCATCGGTATGGTGAATCTGCGTAGCCAGTTGCTGAGTGTCAGCGATACACACGACTTGACTGCGCCCGCAACACTCAGGCCGCAACCGTTGCACCTGCAACATGACTTCACCCAGGCAGCCTTGTTACTGATCGATATCGCTCAAACGCCTGAAGACAAACAATTCGCACTGCTCGCACACCTCCAGGAACGGCTTGATGCAATCGGTGAAGGATACAAACTCCTCAAGGAAGACCATCCTTCCAATGCGCTCGATTCCGACGCCGCGCACATTGATGAATGCATCAAAGTTGTGGACTTTTTCCGTGACCGAAGCCTGCAGCAATTGCAAGTTCTGTTGCAACAGAATGAAGGGAAGCAAGCGCCCTCCACCGACTTGAAGGGCATAGACATCGAATACCTGCCAGCCCTGCCCTCCACCTCTTCACATCCACACACCGTCCGCCGAAGCAAACGCATCATTGCCATGCAGCATCACGACAACTACCGACTGGTACTGGCGGAGCAGCGGGGAGCCGATACCAACACGTTGACTTTGCTGGATGTCAGTGATGGATCGACGCCACGACAGGTTGAGCACACCCTACTCAATGGATGGCGGGAAAAAGTCATCGCAGCCGAGCGCACACTCGCTCAACTGGGTAATGCTGCAACTCGAAACCTCAAGGATATTGATCGACTCGTTCGGCAGGCCAACGCTCAGGCTCAGGGGAACGATGCAGTGGCTGCAAACGTCTACGAACCCTTACTAAACCGCGTCGACACCTTGAACGCCTTGATCGCAAATTTTGACAGGCAGGCGACTAACGCCCCGCTTGAAACCCAATGGCTCGAGCAGCGCCAGGACCTTGTCAAAAACAGTGACATGTTGCGAAATCTGGCCCACGAACTGACGCTGAAGATCTACAAGAACCCTGAAAAACCCAATGCCAGCTACCTGACCAATCTGATACGCCTGCAAGAGGTCAACGTCAGAAAACTGAACGACACCAGGCTTTTGATTGGTAAAGGCAGCAAACGCCACTACATGGATAAATACCTGATCACCGATCTGCAGGCCCAGCCGCTGTGGGAAGCCCATTTTCATTACCCTGAGGCCAACACCCCACGAGAGCGCTTTGCTCACGGTAGCGGCCACCTGAAATCACTGGCGGATGCACGCAAGGGTATCGAGTACCAACGCCGGCAGGCGCAGCAAGGCCTGGAAGTACGAAGTATTCTGCGGGTAGAAGTCTCAACATCGCTGGGGAGTTCGCTATTCAGCCTTGCCGATCAGCATCGTCACTGATGTAGAGGAATATGGGGGCAAAAAAAAACGCCGTTCAATTGAACGGCGTTTTTAGATTTGGAGCGGGAAACGAGACTCGAACTCGCGACCCCGACCTTGGCAAGGTCGTGCTCTACCAACTGAGCTATTCCCGCAAAATGGCGTCCCCTAGGGGACTCGAACCCCTGTTACCGCCGTGAAAGGGCGGTGTCCTAGGCCACTAGACGAAGGGGACGACGCCCAAAACATGCAACGCATGTTTCAGTGACCAGATTCAAACCCTGAAGGCCTGTATCTGGATTTTTACAAGCCCTGCCGTAAAGCAGAGCTTTTGTAAACTGGAGCGGGAAACGAGACTCGAACTCGCGACCCCGACCTTGGCAAGGTCGTGCTCTACCAACTGAGCTATTCCCGCATTGGCGTCCCCTAGGGGACTCGAACCCCTGTTACCGCCGTGAAAGGGCGGTGTCCTAGGCCACTAGACGAAGGGGACACACTACAACATTCACTCCCTGCCGCGTTCCGCTGTGTGCTTTACGCTGCAAGTGGCGCGCATTCTAGGGATGCTTTGGGAAGTCGTCAACCCCTCTGTATAAATTTATTTAAATCAATGACTTCCCAGTGCTTTGCAGTGCTGTACCTGGATGGCCCGCGCCTGGTCCTTGGCGTTTATTTATTGGCACACATCTGTGACCCAAACCCTTACGGCTGCGGCAACCCAGCGGCAAAACGCCATCAAGGGGCCGTGACTACCGCCAAACAACCCTATCCGCCTAAATGCTTAGCCACTACACTCAAATGGTAAATCATCCTGTATGAGGCGTTAACGGTGACACCACTTATGATCACCCTGCTTATTGTGGCGGGGATCGCGTTATTGATCGTGATCGGCTATCTCAATAACGTAGTCGAGAGTAACAAGCTCGAGCGCGCGCGGCTGAAGATCGAGCTGGCTGATCGCTTGCGCCGCTGTGGCGAGATCACCGAAACCTTTCCCGGCCAGTTGATGACCCCTGCCCTGAAACTGCTGCTGACCCGCCTTGAACTCAACCTCAACCAGCGCCAGCTCGCCGTGGACAAGCACAACGGCGAAATCCGCGCACGCATTGCCGAACTTGAAGCCCTGATCGCCCAGGGCGAGGCGCTGCCGGTGAACAACCCACCCGCGCCGATCCAGACCGAAGCCCGGGCCAAGGATGTACGTTTTCTGCTCGAAGGCCTGCACAACCAGATTACCCGCGCCGCCCAGGAAGGGTTTCTGCCTACCAGCGAAGCCAAGGCCTGGATCAAGGAAATCCGCCACATCCTGGTACTGCTGCATATCGAGTTCTTCAACAACCTGGGCCAGCAGGCGCTGCAGCAGAACCAGCCGGGGCACGCACGCCTGGCCTTCGAGCGAGGGGTCCAGTACCTGCGCAAGCAGCCAGACCCAGCGCTGTACCGCGAACAGCTCGAGTACCTGGAAAAGCTCCTGGCCCGCGCCAACGCCCAAGTGTTGAGCCAGCTCGAGCCCGCAGCAGATGAAGTCAACGAGCTGACCGAAGGGCTGAAGACCGACGGCAACGATGACTGGAAGAAGAAGGTTATCTACGATTGATTTGCAGGAGCGGGCTTGCCCCACGGTAGCGATTTGACTGATTAATCGCTATCGCGGGGCAAGCTCGCTCCTGCGCGTATCAGCAGTCGGTCAGGCGCAGGAAAATCGCCGCCAACTTCTCAAGCCCAGCTTGGTCCTCGACGCTGAAGCGTCCATGCCTGGGGCTGTCCAGATCCAGCACACCAATCAAACGCCCTTCCTTGACCAGCGGGATCACCAGTTCGCTGTTCGATGCGCTGTCACATGCGATATGCCCCGGGAAGGCATGCACATCGTCGACTCGTTGAGTTTCACGACTGGCCGCCGCCGCGCCACAGACACCCCGACCGAACGGGATACGTACACAGGCAACCTGCCCCTGGAATGGCCCGAGCACAAGCTCCTCATTGCGATTCAGGTAGAATCCCGCCCAGTTCAGATCTTCAACCTGGCTATAGATAAAAGCCGAGAACTGCGCCGCATTGGCGATAAAGTCACGCTCATCGGCAAACAAGGCTTCCAGCTGCGCTGCCAACAGGCCATAGCCCTCCAGCCCGGCCTCGGAAGCGTTCAGGTCGATCATTGCTTTTGCTCCAACAGTTGCAGTCCAACCCAATAACGAGCGAACTGATAGGCACAACGGCCATTACGGTTGCCGCGGCCGGTTGCCCAGCGCACTGCGGCTTTTTCAAGTTCCTCGTCACGCTGCCAGACCAGCCCCGGCCCCTTGGCCAGCTCGGTGATCCAGTGTTCGACCACATCGAGGAAGTGCTCCTGGGTAAAGGGGTAGAACGACAGCCACAGCCCAAAACGATCCGACAAGGCAATCTTGTCTTCTACCGCCTCGTTGGGGTGCAGCTCGCCGTCAACCATCTTCCAGTTTTCATTGTCGCTCTGCTTCTCCGGCACCAGGTGCCGGCGGTTCGAGGTGGCGTACAACAGCACGTTGTCCGGTGCTTGCTCAAGCGAACCGTCGAGCACGCTCTTGAGCACCCGATAATCACCTTCCCCGGCTTCAAACGACAGATCATCGCAGAACAGTACGAAGCGCTGAGGCAGCTTGCTCAGTTGCTCGACCACGCGCGGCAGGTCGGCCAGGTGATCGCGTTCGATCTCGATCAGGCGCAAGCCTGCCTCGGCGTGCTCAGCCAGCAAGGCGCGCACCAGCGAAGACTTGCCCGTGCCGCGCGAACCCCACAGCAACGCATGGTTGGCGGGCATCCCGTCGAGGAACTGACGCGTGTTGCGCCCCAACTGGTTGCGCTGCACGTCAACGCCAATCAGGTCCGACAGGCGCATATCCAGGCTGACCTCCAGCGGCAGCAAGTAGCCGCTGCGACCGTCGCGCTGCCAACGTGCAGCCAGGCAGTGGTTCCAGTCGATCTGCGGACGTGGTGCGGGCAGCAAGGGTTCGAGGCGAGCGAGCACCGTTTCGGCGCGCTCCAGAAAAGCATTCAAACGAGAGTCCACAACAGCTCCTCAAGACAAATTCAAGGACAACGGCGCAACTGAATGCGTGACAGGGCATGCCAGCAGCCGGGGTTGATCGGCTATGCTTGCGCAGCGCACGGAACGTGAAACTGGCTCGGGGCTCATGGATATAAAGTTCACCAATCGCCTGTCCTACAAGCAAGCCCGACTGACGGTCCTGGTCGGCTTCATCCTCGGGACCTTGCTCAGTCTCATCCAGATCGGTATGGATTATGCCAGTGAAGATGCCTCCATCAACCGTGAGATGCAGGCATTACTGAAAATCAGCCATAACCCGGCTTCACGCATTGCCTACAACATAGATGCCGAACTTGCCCAGGAGTTGACGGGCGGACTGCTGCAATCGCCAGCGATCACCCGGGCCTGGCTGATCGACAACAATGAAACCGTACTGGCCGACGTCCATCGACCACGCCAGGAAAGCAGCTACCGCTTTATCAGTGACTTTCTGTTCGGTGAAAGCCGACAGTTCCAGGACCCCTTGTTCTTCAGCCACATGCCAGACGAGTACCTGGGTACCTTGTACCTGGAGGTTGATACATTTGCCTTCGGCAATCGCTTTCTCGAACGGGCCGAAATCACCCTGCTCAATGGCTTCGTACGCAGCCTGGTCTTGACCTGCATCCTCCTTGCCCTGTTCTACTTCATGCTGACCCAACCGCTGGTGCGGGTGATCAGCGCCCTGGCCAAGAGTAATACCCGCCACCCCGCACAATCGAAACTGTCGTTTCCGCCGGGCCACGAACACGATGAGATTGGCGTACTGGTCAAAGTGGCCAATCAGCAATTCGTCAGCATGAGCACTGAAATCCAGCAGCGACGCAATGCCGAGAATCGCCTGACCGACTATCTCAACGAGCTGGAAAACATTGTCTCGGCGCGCACCCTCGAGCTCAAGGCCAGCAATACCCGCCTGAGCCAGTCCAACGAGGAGCTTGAACAGGCAAGGCGCCAGGCCCTGGATATGGCGCAAGCCCGGGCGGCTTTCCTGGCCAACATGAGCCATGAAATCCGCACCCCGCTCAATGGCCTGCTGGGCATGATCGCTCTGTGCCTGGACAGCCCGCTCAATGCCGAACAACGCCAGCAATTGTCCATCGCCCATGATTCAGGAAAAGTGCTGGTGGAACTGCTCAACGATATCCTCGACCTCTCCAAATTCGATGCAGGCCAGCTGGAGCTTGAACGCATACCGTTCGACATGGGCGCCCTGGTCGAAGACACCGCCAACCTGCTGTCACAAAATGCAGCGCCCAATGTCGAGCTCACTTGCCTCATCGACCCGCAGTTTCCCTCCATGGTCCTGGGCGATCCCACACGCGTGCGGCAGATAGTCAGCAACCTGCTGTCCAACGCACTCAAGTTCACCCGTTTCGGCCGTGTCGACGTGCGCCTGGGCGCCTATACCGGCGGTGTACGCCTGGAAGTGTGCGACACAGGCATCGGCATTCCGAGGGAAGCCCAGGTGCGCATTTTCCAACCATTCACCCAGGCCGGTGCCGGCATCACCCGCCAGTACGGTGGCACAGGCCTCGGCCTGGCACTGACCAACAACTTGTGTGAAGCCATGCAGGGGCGTCTTAGCATCAGCTCGGAAGCCGGCTTCGGCAGCCAGTTCTGTGCCGAGCTGCCCCTGCCCACCCACAGCCTGGCTGTACCGGCCGAGCGCTTGCGCGGTCGTATTGCCGCCATCAGCAATGCCGCCAGCGGCCTGGCCGAGTTGCTGGAAACCGTGCTACCCGACTGGGGACTGGATTATCAGCGCTACGACAGCCCCGACGAACTGAACAGTGCCGCACCCGATCTTCTGATCACCGATAACCTGGACTGTCTGTTCAGCCTGCGTCCGCAGATCACGACGCCGATTTTGCTGGTGACCGCCTACGGCAACTTTCTCCCCGGCGAACAGGCGGCGCAGCTGGCGCCGCTTCAACAACAAGCCCGTCCCCTGGCACGCAACGCCCTGTACCAGACCCTGCGACGCACTCTGATTGGCAATGACAGCACCCACCTGTCGGCACACGACGGTGCCCTGCTCAGCGAACGCCGCGCACGCATTCTGTTGGTGGAAGACAATCCGGTGAATCAATTGGTGGCCAAGGGCATGCTGGCCAAACTGGGTTGCGAAGTGAACATCGCCGCCCACGGCGCCGAGGCACTGGAGCAGTTGCATGCCACACCGTTCGACCTTGTCTTGATGGACTGCAACATGCCGGTCATGGACGGCTATGAGGCCAGCCGCAGAATCCGCCAGAGCGGACACTGGCCCGACCTCCCCATCGTCGCCCTGACCGCCAACGCCATGCCCGAAGAGCGCGAGCGTTGCCGGGCGGCGGGCATGAACGACTACCTGGCCAAGCCTTTTCGACGAGAAGAACTACTGGCCCTGATCGACCATTGGGTTCCCTTGACCGCTACCTGAGCAACTTCTCGATGGAGGCAGCCAAGGCCTCGGGCTTGGTACTGGGTGCATAGCGCGTGACACGACCGCTGGCCGGATCGACGAGGAACTTGGTGAAATTCCATTTGATCCTTTGCGAGCCGAGCAACCCTGGCGCGCGCTTTTTCAGCTCTACGAACAAGGGGTGCGCCTGGGCCCCGTTGACCTCGATCTTGCGAAACAGCGGAAAGCTCACACCGAAGTTCTTCTCGCAGAATTGGGCAATCTCCCGCGTATCGCCCGGCTCTTGCTTGCCAAACTGATTGCACGGGAACCCCAACACCACCAGGCCGCTGTCGCGATAGCGTTGCCAAAGCTGTTCGAGACCCTTGTATTGCGGGGTAAAACCGCACTGGCTGGCGGTGTTGACCACCAGTAGCACCTTGCCCTGGAAATCCCCCAGGACCTTCTGCTCACCGCCCAGGGTAATGCAGGGAAGGTTCAGCAACGCGTCGGCCATGGCCGCATCTCCTCAGTTAGCGTGGAACCAGGTCCAGACAGACCGAGTTGATGCAATAGCGTAGCCCGGTCGGCGGCGGCCCGTCGGGGAATACATGACCCAGATGGGCATCGCATTGGGCACAGGTCACTTCGGTGCGAATCATGCCGTGGGAAGTATCACGAATCTCGACCATCGCGCTGTCCTGGATGGGCGCGTAGAAGCTCGGCCAGCCACAACCGGAGTCGAACTTGGACTTTGAATCGAACAACGGGGCAGTGCAGCAGATGCAGTGGTAGACGCCGTCGGTCCTGGTCCCGTTGTATTTGCCGCTGAATGGGCGCTCCGTGCCTTTCAGGCGGCAGACGTTGTATTGCTCGGGGTCGAGCATTGCACGCCATTCATCCAGGGTTTTCTCGATCTTGTCCATTTGCAGGCCTCGGCAGACTAAAAACCCCGCGCTGCGTCTTTTCCACAACGCGGGCGGCACGTATATTATTGCGCCTCATCAGACATCAGTCTGGCACCCGCGTTACACGCATTTCAAACGTTTTCACAGCGCAGTGCGCGGCGATCTTTTCTAATCGGGATCACATCATGCAGGTCAGCAAATCGAACAAGCTCGCCAATGTCTGCTATGACATTCGCGGCCCGGTGCTCAAGCACGCCAAACGCCTGGAAGAGGAAGGCCACCGCATCCTCAAGCTGAACATCGGCAACCCGGCGCCCTTTGGTTTCGAGGCGCCGGATGAAATCCTCCAGGATGTCATCCGCAACCTGCCGACGGCCCAAGGCTACAGCGACTCCAAGGGCCTGTTCAGCGCGCGCAAGGCGGTAATGCAGTATTACCAGCAAAAGCAGGTTGAAGGCGTCGGCATCGAAGACATCTACCTGGGCAACGGTGTTTCCGAACTGATCGTGATGTCGATGCAGGCCCTGCTCAACAACGGCGATGAAGTACTGATCCCGGCTCCCGACTACCCGTTGTGGACCGCCGCCGTGAGCCTGGCTGGCGGCAACCCGGTGCACTACCTGTGCGACGAGCAGGCCGACTGGTTCCCCGACCTTGACGACATCAAGTCCAAGATCACCTCCAACACCAAGGCACTGGTGATCATCAACCCGAACAACCCGACGGGCGCCGTGTACTCGCGCGAACTGTTGCTGGGCATGCTCGAGCTAGCACGCCAGCACAACCTGGTGGTGTTCTCGGACGAGATCTACGACAAGATCCTCTACGACGAAGCCGTGCACATCAGCACCGCGTCGCTGGCCCCGGACCTGCTCTGCCTGACCTTCAACGGCCTGTCCAAATCCTACCGGGTGGCAGGCTTCCGTTCGGGTTGGCTGGCCATCTCCGGGCCCAAGCAACATGCCCAGAGCTACATCGAAGGCATCGACATGCTGGCCAACATGCGCCTGTGCGCCAACGTGCCGAGCCAGCACGCCATCCAGACTGCCCTGGGCGGCTACCAGAGCATCAATGACCTGGTCCTGCCGCCTGGGCGCCTGCTCGAGCAGCGCAACCGCACCTGGGAGCTGCTCAACGACATTCCCGGCGTCAGCTGCGTCAAACCGATGGGCGCGCTCTACGCCTTCCCACGGATCGACCCGAAAGTCTGCCCCATTCACAACGATGAGAAGTTCGTTCTCGACCTGCTGCTCTCGGAAAAGCTGCTGATTGTCCAGGGCACGGCGTTCAACTGGCCATGGCCGGATCACTTCCGCGTGGTCACCCTGCCAAGGGTCGACGACCTGGAGCAGGCCATTGGCCGTATCGGAAATTTCCTAAAGACATATCAGCAGTAATCTGCAAGCACATGGGAAGCGCCCGCGCCTTACGGCGTGGGCCTTTCAGATCAAGCCCCCACCTTTTACAGGACTCGGCGCTCTGGCGCGCGGGATAGCGGAATTCGGCTGTAATACAGGAAAGTACACAGTTTGAAATAGTCGCCCGGTTGAATCACTGGGGCCCGCACCTTATATACCCCGCATACGTGACATTTTTATCCGTCAGGAGAACGTAACAACCATGATGCGCATCTTACTGTTTGTAGCCACCAACCTTGCGGTTGTGCTGATTGCCAGCATTACCCTGAGCCTGTTCGGCTTCAATGGGTTCATGGCGGCAAACGGGGTTGACCTCAAGCTCGACCAGCTGCTGATTTTCTGCGCCGTGTTCGGCTTTGCCGGCTCGTTGATCTCGCTGTTCATCTCCAAGTGGATGGCGAAGATGAGCACCGGCACCCAGATCATCAGCCAGCCGCGCACCCGCCACGAACAATGGCTTTTGCAAACCGTCGAAGAGCTGTCCCGCGAGGCCGGTATCAAGATGCCGGAAGTGGGCATCTTCCCGGCCTACGAGGCCAACGCCTTTGCCACCGGCTGGAACCGCAACGACGCCCTGGTTGCCGTCAGCCAGGGCCTGCTGGAGCGTTTCTCGCCCGATGAAGTGCGCGCCGTACTGGCCCACGAGATCGGCCACGTGGCCAATGGCGACATGGTGACCCTGGCGCTGGTACAGGGCGTGGTCAACACATTCGTCATGTTCTTCGCCCGCATCATCGGCAACTTCGTCGACAAGGTGATCTTCAAGAACGAAGAAGGTCAGGGTATCGCCTATTACATCGCAACCATCGTTGCCGAATTGGTCCTGGGCATCCTGGCCAGCATTATCGTCATGTGGTTCTCGCGCAAACGTGAGTACCGTGCCGACGAAGCCGGTGCCCGCCTGGCCGGCACCAGCGCAATGATTGGCGCCCTGCAGCGCCTGCGCTCGGAGCAAGGCGTGCCGGTGCACATGCCCGACACCCTGAACGCCTTCGGCATCAATGGCGGCCTCAAACAGGGCCTGGCCGGCCTGCTGATGAGCCACCCACCGCTGGAAGATCGTATCGAGGCCCTGCGCCGCCGCGGCTGATCGACACAGCAATGAAAAAGGGCGACTTCGGTCGCCCTTTTTTATCAACGCTGCAAGCGGTACACCCGCTCGAACAGCGTCTTCATCCCCGCCTGCACAAACTTCGGACTCTGCTCAATCACATCCCACGCCTCCAGCGTCTTCGGCTGCCAAGTGGCAAACAGCCGCTGCACCTCCTGGTCGGGCACCGAGAAAGGCGGCCCGTCCAGGCGCTGCTGGTCATAATCCAGGGTAATCATCAGGCCTTTGCAGCCTTGGGGCATGCAGTCGTTCAGCAGCGCAGCATAGCGTTCACGCATGGCCGGCGGCAGGGCAATCACCGCGGCACGATCATAAAACCCGGCACAGTCGCTGACGTCATCCTTGCGCAAGGCAAAGAAGTCGCCACACCACAGCTCCAGGCCGTCGTGCCGATACACCTTGAATGCCCCACGCTGGCTGACTTCAGGCTGCAACTGCTGCTCGGCAAAAAAATCCTCGATGGCGCGCTGGGACAGCTCGATACCGAGCACCTGGTGCCCTTGCCCCGCCAGCCAGGCCAGGTCCAGGCTTTTGCCACACAACGGCACCAGCACCTTGCTGCCCGCCGCCAGGCCCAGCGAGGCCCAGTGCCTTTGCAGGTAGGCGTTGACCTGCCCCTGATGAAACCCGATCTGATTGTCTGCCCAGCGCTTGTGCCAGAACTCCGCTTGCATGGCATACCTCGAATTTTTCGATCAAATAATGCTAAAACTTATATTAGATTTAGATCAATGACCTGATTGAAGATAGAGCCATCTTAACCTTCAGGACCTTTGCCATGCTCCCCAGCCTGTTTATTTCCCATGGATCACCCATGCTGGCCCTGGAACCTGGTGCCAGCGGCCCTGCCCTTGCCCGCCTGGCCGCCGCACTACCCAGGCCCAAGGCCATCGTGGTGGTGTCGGCGCACTGGGAAAGCCGTGAGCTACTGGTGAGCAGCAGCCCGCAGCCCGACACCTGGCATGACTTTGGCGGCTTCCCAGCGGCCCTGTATGCCCTCCAGTACCCGGCCCCGGGTGAGCCTGCCCTGGCGCAGCGCATAAGCGAACTGCTGTGCAGCGCAGGGCTGCCCGCCCGCCTCGACCCGCAACGCCCGTTCGACCATGGCACCTGGGTACCGTTGTCGCTGATGTACCCCAATGCGGACATCCCCGTGGTGCAGATCTCCCTGCCCACCCAGCTCGGGCTGAAACTGCAGGAAATGGTCGGCCGCGCAGTGGCCGGCTTGCGTGAAGAGAACATCCTGCTGGTGGGCTCAGGCAGCATCACCCATAACCTGGGCGAGCTCGACTGGCGCGCCGGCCCCGATACCATCGAACCCTGGGCCAAGGCATTTCGCGACTGGATGATTGAAAAACTTGCGGCCGGCGACACCCAGGCCCTGCACGATTACCGCCACCAGGCACCGTTCGCCGTGCGCAGCCATCCGAGTGACGAGCACCTGCTGCCGCTGTACTTTGCCCGGGGTGCGGGCGGGCAGTTCGGCATTGCTCACCAGGGGTTCACCCTCGGAGCCCTCGGGATGGATATCTATCGATTCGAGTAGGAGCGGGCCTGCCCCGCGATAGCGATTTGCCCAGCAGCCCGCCCCCACCAGGCAAAAAAAATCCCCGAACATGTCGGGGATTTTTTTATGGCTCGCGGATCAGTCTTCGCGGTAGCGGCGCAGTTTCAGCTGCTTACCGGCAACACGAGTGTCCTTGAGCTTGGCCAGCAGACGCTCCAGACCTTCTTCCGGCAGCTCGACCAGACTGAAGCTGTCGCGCACTTGGATGCGGCCGATCGCTTCGCGGGCCAGGCCGCCTTCGTTGAGAATGGCGCCCAGCAGGTTCTTGGCAGCGATACCGTCACGCGCGCCCAGCGCGGTACGGCAGCGTGCACGACCTTCGCCCAGCGGCATTGGCGCACGACGCTCACGCTCGCCACGCTCTGGACGCTCGCCAGTGCGCTCACGCGGGGTATAGGTCGGAACCAGCGGCTGCTCTTTCTCGACAGCTTCCAGGGTCAGGGCCTGACCGTTGGTAGCCTTGCGCAGCAGAGCGGCGGCCAGGGCACGCGGGCTGCAACCGATGTCGGCGGTCAGGCGATCGAGCAGTTCACCGTGGGTCGACTCGGCGTCGGCTACCAGCGGCGCCAGGCTGTTGGTCAGCTTCTTGATGCGAGCATCGAGAACGGCCTGGGCGTTCGGCAGGCGAACTTCGGCAACCTTCTGACCAGTAACACGCTCGATCACCTGCAGCATGCGGCGCTCGCGCGGGGTGACCAGCAGCAGCGCACGACCTTCGCGACCGGCACGGCCAGTACGGCCGATACGGTGAACGTAGGACTCTGGATCGTATGGCATGTCAACGTTGAACACGTGAGTGATGCGCGGTACGTCCAGACCACGGGCAGCAACGTCGGTCGCAACCACGATGTCCAGGCGGCCATCCTTGAGCGAGTCGATCACGCGCTCACGCTGGTTCTGGGCAATGTCACCGTTCAGCGCAGCGGCTTTGTAGCCTTTGGCTTCGAGGGCACTGGCCAGGTCCAGGGTCGCTTGCTTGGTACGTACGAAGGCGATCAGCGCGTCGAACTCTTCCACTTCCAGCAGGCGCAGGACAGCGGAAACCTTCTGATCGGCGTGGACCATCAGGTGAGCTTGTTCGATCGCGGTAACGGTCTGGGTCTTGCTCTGGATCTTGACGTGCTTCGGGTCACGCAGGTGACGCTCGGCAATCGCGCGGATCGAAGCTGGGAGGGTGGCCGAGAACAGAACGGTCTGACGGGTTTCCGGCATGGCCTTGAAGATGACTTCCAGGTCATCCATGAAGCCCAGCTTGAGCATTTCGTCAGCTTCGTCGAGCACCAGGTGGTTGACGGTCGCCAGGACTTTTTCGTCGCGACGCAGGTGGTCGCACAGACGGCCTGGGGTAGCAACGACGATTTGCGCGCCATTGCGGATTGCTTTGAGTTGTGGGCCCATTGGGGCACCACCGTATACGGCCACCACGGTTACGCCCGGCATCTGCTTGGCGTAGGTTTCAAAAGCGGTGGCTACTTGCAGCGCCAACTCACGGGTTGGCGCCAGGATCAGGGCTTGCGGCTCGCGCTTGCTCGGGTCGATGCGGTTCAGGATAGGCAGTGCGAAGGCAGCGGTTTTACCGGTACCTGTCTGCGCCTGACCGATCATGTCGTGACCGGCGAGAATAATCGGGATCGATTGCTGCTGAATGGCCGATGGCTCTTCGTAGCCGGTAGCCAGCACAGCAGCAACAATGCTCGGATGAAGATCGAGAGCGGCGAAGCCGCCGGTTTCCTGGGTCATGGGTCTGCCTCTAAGTGCATCCGCAAAGACCCATGCTCCAAAGCTGCACATGCCTTGTAAGACCCGAAGGTCACCCTGGCAGCTTTGTCGGCGGGGATTTGCGAAAACGATTGAAGAAAAATAGGAACGTCTAAGGAGAGTCCGCGGTGCGGACGCGCAGCCGAAGCTGGCTTCGGGGAATTGCACTACCTAAACGAGGTCCGGTAAAAGACCGGCGCGTACTATACCTGAATTCGGAATTTACGGGAGATTTTTTTATTGCAACACGCCAGCGCCAGACCCCGTTCAAACGGCGTCTGGGGTGGTAACGCTGCTGGCGGCTGAATCGTTTTTCTGCCGACAGCTCAACGGCGCGCCTCAGGAGGCCGGTCGAATCGCTGCGATGAGCGGTTGCAACGAGTAACCCAGGCGTGGCGCCAGGGCGTCGGCGCGGGCATTGAGCCCGGCCAGGTCCAGCTCCTGATCAAGATCGGCCGGTACCATGAGGATCACATTGCCCTCCTTGACCGGCAGCTCCCAGTAATGACGATGGTACAGCCCGCGCAACAAGGCTGCACCCAAGGGCTTGCCATCATCGCCAGCCCACTGGTTGATCACCAGCCAGCCGCCAGGATTGAGGCGCTTCTGGCAGTTTTCCAGAAAACGCCAGGCCAGGTGCGCCACTCCTGGGCCGTGATCGGTATAGAGGTCGACGAAAATCAGATCGGCAGGTTCAGCGCTGTCCAGCAGCTCCACCGCATCACCTATGCGGATATACAGACGCGGATCGTCGTCCAGGCCAAGGTACTCGATGGCCAGACGCGGTACATCGGGACGCAGTTCAATGGCCTCGATGTCTTCGAGCGGCAGAAACTTCATGCAGGCCTGGGTCAGCGTACCCGCCCCGAGGCCCAGAAACAGCGCGCTCTCGGGCTCGGCATGGCCCAACGCGCCGATCAGCATGGCACGGGTGTAGTCATACTCCAGCCAGCTCGGATCGGCCGTAAACACGCAGCTTTGCTCGATGGCCTCGCCGAACTCGAGAAACCGATAGTCATCGACTTCCAGCACACTGATGGTGCCGTAGTCATCCTTCACCTGGGCCAGCAGCCGCTCCACCCGTTCCTCTGTCATGCTGTCTCCCGGCACACGCCGCTACCCCAGGCAAAAACCGCCATTGTCCGTCAATGGCGCCAGTGCAACAAGGCGCGCGGCAACTGTTAACATGGCACACAGCCCTTTTACGACAAGATCGAGCCCGTGATGAACCAACCCTGGAGTCCTGACAGCTGGCGCGCCCTGCCGATCCAGCAGCAACCGACCTACCCCGACGCTGCCCATCTGCTCAACGTCGAGCAGACCCTCGCCAGCTACCCGCCGCTGGTCTTTGCCGGCGAGGCCCGGGAGTTGCGTCGACAGTTTGCCGAAGTGACCCAGGGGCGCGCGTTCCTCCTGCAAGGGGGCGATTGCGCCGAAAGCTTCGCCGAGTTTTCGGCAGCGAAAATTCGCGACACCTTCAAGGTTCTGCTGCAGATGGCCATTGTCATGACTTTTGCCGCCGGCTGCCCGGTGGTCAAGGTCGGACGCATGGCCGGCCAATTTGCCAAGCCCCGCTCGGCGGGTGATGAGACCATCGGCGGCGTCACACTGCCGGCCTACCGTGGCGACATCGTCAACGGCATCGGTTTTGACGAAAAAAGCCGTGTGCCGGACCCCGAGCGCCTGCTGCAGGCCTACCACCAGTCCACCGCCAGCCTCAACCTGCTGCGCGCCTTTGCCCAGGGCGGTTTTGCCGACCTGCATCAAGTACACAAGTGGAACCTGGACTTCATCGCCAACTCGGCCCTGGCCGAGAAGTACAGCCAACTGGCCGACCGCATCGATGAAACCCTGGCCTTCATGCGTGCCTGCGGCATGGACAGCTCGCCGCAGCTGCGCGAAACCAGCTTCTTCACCGCCCACGAAGCCCTGCTGCTGAACTACGAAGAAGCCTTCGTGCGCCGCGACAGCCTGACCAACGACTACTACGACTGCTCGGCGCACATGCTCTGGATCGGGGATCGCACCCGCCAGCTCGATGGTGCCCACGTCGAATTCCTGCGCGGGGTGAACAACCCGATCGGGGTAAAGGTCGGCCCGAGCATGAATACCGAAGAACTGATTCGTCTGATTGACGTGCTCAACCCGGACAACGACCCCGGGCGCCTCAATCTGATCGTGCGCATGGGCGCAGAGAAGGTTGGCGATCACTTGCCAGCACTGATCCGCAGCGTCGAGCGTGAGGGTCGCCAGGTACTGTGGAGTTCGGACCCGATGCATGGCAACACCATCAAGGCCAGCAGCGGCTACAAGACCCGCGACTTCGCCCAGATTCTCAGCGAGGTCAAACAGTTCTTCCAGGTGCATCAGGCCGAGGGTAGCCATGCTGGCGGCATCCACATCGAAATGACCGGACAGAACGTCACTGAATGCATCGGCGGCGCCCGCCCGATCACCGAAGATGCCCTCTCGGACCGCTATCACACCCACTGCGACCCGCGCATGAACGCCGATCAGTCGCTGGAACTGGCCTTCCTGATCGCCGAGACCCTCAAGCAAGTCCGCCGCTGAACACACTGCGGGCCAGCGCCGGGCGCAAACGCTCGGCACTGGCCCGCGGGCAATTCAGTTGAACCTGTGACAAGCCCAGCCAGGTCGCCATGCGCCACAAATTATCGGCCAGTGCCTGAATCCCACCCTCGTCCAGGCCGTGCGCTTCCTCGTGTACTGCATGGATCGCCAGGCGGTCGCTGGCGCGCTCGGCACGCAAGTCCACCCGCGCAGCGATCCGCTCGTCATGCAGGAACGGCAACACGTAATACCCATACACCCGCTTGTGCGCCGGGGTGTAGATCTCCAGCCGATAGCGAAAGTCGAACAATCGCTCGGTGCGCTCACGCGCCCACACCAGCGAATCGAAAGGCGAAAGCAAGGCACTGGCGGCCACCTTGCGCGGCAAGCGCACATCACTCATGCAGTACGCCGGCTGCGGCCAGCCCTGCACCGAACATACTTCAACGACCCCCTCCTCCACCAGTTCAGCCAGGCGCGCACGGCTATCAGCGGGACTCAGGCGGTAGTAGTCCCGCAGGTCCTTCTCCGTTCCCACCCCCAGGGCATTGGTCGCTTGCAACAACAACCCTCGCTGGGCCTGGGCTTCATCCAGCGGCGGCTGCTGCAGCAACGCCTGAGGCAGGACCCGCTCGGGCAGATCGTACAGGCGCTCGAAACCGCGGCGACCGGCCACCGTGACCAGTCCGGCGGCGAACAACCACTCCAGCGCGTGCTTTTCCGCGCTCCAGTCCCACCAAGGGCCGGCACGCTCCTCTCGGGTCGACAGGCTGCCAGCCCCCAGTGCGCCCTGCTCCGTCACCGCCGCCAACACCCGGGCAATGGTCGGTTGTTGCTCACGACCAAAGCGGGCCAGTTGCTGGTAGATGCCCTGCCCCTGGCGCGCCCGGTCCATGCGCCAACGCAGCAAGGGATAGAGCGCCAGCGGTAGCAGCGAGGCTTCATGGCCCCAGTACTCGAACACTTTGCGTTGGCGGTTACGCCCCCAGGCGAGTTGGTCGAGCAAGGCCTGTGGATAACTGCCCAGGCGAGAAAACAGCGGCAGGTAATGGGAGCGCACCAGGGCATTGACCGAGTCGATCTGCACCACACCCAGGCGCTCGATCACCTGCGACAGGTGAGCGGCACGGACCTGAGCGCGCGGCGCACGGGCAGCGAAACCCTGGGCCGACAAGGCCAGACGACGTGCCTGCGCATGAGAAAACGATTGAGTGGCGGGCATGCCCGGCTCCTTCTGAACAAGCCCACTCAAGGTAATCCCGCCCTGTGTGGGGCGCGACTCATTTTTTCAGGGGGTCATCCCAGAACGGGCGCTCCACTTCCTGCAGCACATCGGCGCGGCTCATGCCGATATCCTGCAGCGCCGCATCACTCAGGCGCGCCAGCTCCATGCGCTGGCGATGCAATTGCCGCCAGCGTCCCAACTGCTGCACCACGCCGTGGACCAGGGGAGTGAACCAGCCCTGACGGGACTGGGGATACATCAGAATGAGCATTTTCTGACCTTTCATCGTCGTACCCTCCGTGTTGGATGACGTCAGTGTCAGCCCGGGTCTAAGATCAATCCAACGAATGTTCCTGATGCAATACATCTAGGAGATTGATGCCTTGTCCCAGTACCAGAGTATCGATTCCGAGGTCCTGCGCACGTTTGTGGCGATCGCCGAACACGGGGGGTTCACCCGCGCCGGGGAGGTGGTCAACCGCACTCAGTCGGCGGTCAGCATGCAGATGAAACGCCTGGAAGAGGACATCATCCAGCGTCAGCTATTCGAACGGGACGGGCGCCAGGTACGTCTGACCGCCGAAGGCCAGGTGCTGCTTGGCTATGCCCGGCGCATCCTCAAGCTGCATGGCGAAGTCTTCAACACCCTGCGCATGCCCCATATGGTCGGAACGGTGCGCATTGGCACACCGGATGACTATGCCATGCGATTCTTGCCGGGCATTCTGTCCAGCTTCGCCCAGGCCTACCCGTTGATCCAGGTGGAGGTGCATTGCGAGAGCTCTCGCCAATTGATGCAGCGCCAGGACCTGGACATGACCATCATCACCTGCGAACCCGGCCATGAGGTCGGCCAGCTGCTGCGTCGCGAGCGTGCGGTGTGGGTGCAGGCGCAAGGCTTTTGCCCGCACGAACACACGCCCCTGCCACTGGCGGTGTTCAACACCGACTGCTGCTGCCGGACCTGGGCCTGCAACGCCCTCGACGCGCTCGGAAAGGAATATCGCATTGCCTACACCAGTGCCAGCACCCCGGCGATCATGGCGGTGGTCAGCGCCGGCCTGGCCGTCACGGCCCAGTTGCAGAGCCTGATCACCAGCGACCTGCGAATCATCGGCGAGGCCGAGGGCCTGCCGGAGTTGCCGACCGCAAGCATCATGCTGCTGCGCAACGGCCCCCATCAGTCGCAGATGATCGACTGCATGGCGGATTACATCGTCGAAGGCTTCAGATCTTGAGGGCGAGCATCACTGCGCAGACCACCAGGAAACCGCAAAACAGCGTGCGCAAGACTCTTTCCGGCAAGGCGTGAGCCAGCTTCACCCCCCAGCTGATGCTGAGCAGCCCGCCAATCGCCAATGGTATGCCCATGCTCCACTGCACATGCTGGTGGAGACCATAGGTGAGCAATGTCACCGCGGTACTCGGCGCTGCCAGGGCCAGCGAAAGCCCCTGGGCAACCACCTGGGTGGTACCGAAGACACTGGTAAGCACCGGCGTTGCCACCACGGCTCCACCCACACCGAACAGGCCGCCCAGCACACCGGCGCCCCCACCCAGCACCCCCAGCCAAGGCCAGCCGTGACGCATCTCACTGCTAGGCTGCGCCTTGGGCATGAACATCCGCACCAGGTTCCAGGCCGCCAGAGCTACCAGAAACAGCACGAAGCCAAAGCGCATGGCTTGGGCATCGACACCTACAGCCCAGATCGAACCCAGCCAGGCAAAGGCGAAACTGGCGATCGCCAACGGCAAGGCATGGCGCAGTTCGATCCGATTACGCTGGTGATAACGCCACAACGCCAGCAGCACGTTAGGTACAACCATCACCAGCGCCGTGCCCTGGGCCAGCTGCTGATCAAGTCCAAACAGCACACCGAGCGCGGGAATCGCGATCAATCCCCCGCCGATACCGAACAATCCTCCGACGGTTCCCAGTGCCGCGCCCAGCGCTATGTACATCGCCCACTCGATCATTGCTGCCTCTCAAGAAATCCAATCGGTGCATGCTACCGACCCGATGCTAGCGGGGAAACGCACAGCAACGCACAATGGCTATGCAATTTACGCAAAAGCAGATCTCGCGAAATGAACCCTGACACCCTGACCGAACAACTCAGCCTGTTCCTGGACGTGCTGGAAACCGGCAGCTTTTCCGCCACCGCCCGCCGACACCCGCTGACCCCATCGGCGGTAGCGCGGCGCATCGACACCCTGGAAAGCGCCATTGGCAGCCGCCTGTTCGTGCGCAGTACCCATGCCGTACGCCCCACCCCAGCGGGCAATGCCTTCGCCGAGCGAGCGCGGCGCATCGTCGAAGAGCTGCGCCTGGCCCGCGCCGAAGCCGTGTCACTGAGCAATGCTCCGGAGGGCCTGATTCGCATCGACGCCCCGGCAGCATTTGGCCGTCGCCACCTGGCACCCGCCATTGCCGACTTTCTGGTGGCCTATCCCGGGCTCGATGTACAGCTACGCCTGATCGACAGCTTTGTGGACCTGCACGGCTCGCACCTGGGCGAAGTCGACCTGGTACTGCGCGCAGGTCCGCTGGCGGACACCCGCCTGGTGGCCACTTCCCTGGCCAAGATGGTGCGCATTGCCTGTGCCAGCCCCGCGTACCTGGCTGCCCGCGGCATTCCTGCCACACCGGCCGAGCTACCCGACCACGACGGCCTGGACTGGGACGGCCTGGCGCCGCCCTTCGCCTGGCGCTTCGCGGTGGAGGGCCAACTGCGCCTGTACCGCCCGACGCGGATGCGCATGAGTGCCAACAACGCCGAAACCTTGTTGTTCGGCGCCCTCGCCGGCCTGGGCATCGCCCACTTGCCCACCTGGCTGATCAGCGACTACCTGTTGCGCGGTGAGCTTTTGCCTCTGTTTTGCGAAAGCGGCCTGCCACCGGCCGAGTCCAGCGGCATTTACGCCTTGCGCCTGGAACATGAAACGAACTCTCGCAGCCGTTTGCTGCTCGAATTCCTCAAGAGCCGCTTCAGCCCGGTGCCCCCTTGGGACTTGGCCGTGCAAAGCGAGCTGCGCTGGTAATAAGTGCGCTAATGAACAGCGTGCTAAATTCAAAGGATCAACTGATCAAAGGAACTGCATGAACGCCGATACCCAAGCCCCAGGCCCGTGCGACGAATTGCTTCTGAACAACCAGGTGTGCTTCGCCCTGCACTCCACCTCGCTGCTCATGACCAAGGTCTACAAACCATTGCTGCAAGCGCTCGGCCTGACGTATCCACAGTACCTCGCCATGCTCGTGCTCTGGGAGCAGGACGGCTTGACCGTGGGTGAAATCAGCCACCGCCTGCTGACCGACCCCGGCTCGCTGACGCCGCTTCTCAAGCGCCTCGAAGCCGAGGGGCTGCTCAAGCGTACTCGCAGCCGCGACGATGAACGGGTGGTGCTGGTGCAACTGACCGAACAGGGTCAGGCCCTGAAGGAGCAGGCCAAACGCGTCCCACCGTGCATCCTCGGCGCCAGCGGACAGAGCCTTGAGCGCCTGCAACAGTTGCAGGCCGAACTGCTGGAGCTGCGGGCCAACCTGCAACAAAGCCTTTGAGGTCTATGCTGTGAGTGACCGTTCGTAGCAAGGTCGAAAAATTAACTTGCGCACTAAATAACTGCGCGCTAAGTTAATTCCCGTACCCACTCAGCGCCACGGCGCAATCCATGCGAGGCTCAAGATGCAAAAGGTCACTCCGCTGTACATTGCAGAGGCTACCTCCACCGGCGGTCGCGATGGTCGGTCCAAATCCAGCGACGGCATTCTCGATATCGCCCTGGCCACGCCCAAGGAGCTGGGCGGCGCAGGCGGCGCTGCTACCAACCCCGAGCAACTGTTTGCCGCCGGCTACTCGGCCTGCTTCATCGGCGCACTGAAGTTCGTTGCCGGCCAGCAGAAAAAAGCCATTCCTGCCGACAGTTCGATCAAGGCCCGCGTGGGCATCGGCCAGATCCCAGGCGGATTCGGCCTGGACATCGACTTGCATGTGAACCTGCCCGGCCTCGAACAAGCCGATGCCCAGGCCCTGGTCGACGCCGCGCACCAGGTGTGCCCGTACTCCAACGCCACCCGCGGCAATGTTGATGTACGCCTGCATGTCACGGTCTGAGGGTAAAACCCAGGATCGAGTAGGAGGCGGGTTCACACCCGCCGTCCTCTCACCCCACCGTGCGTACGGTTCCGTACACGGCGGTTCAGGTTATGCGGCTAAGCCGGTTGATCGTATCCAGTATCGAGACCAGTCCGAGTCGATCCCATAGTTTCTTCGGCAGCGCCTGATTCATATGTGGCGCCCCCGAATTCCACCACGGGCCTCGGCCGTTATAGGCCGATTTACAGGCACGCTCTTCGCTTAAGCCCAGACGCATCAAGTTGCCCGCCCTCGTAGAGGGCCGCTTCCATTGGCGCCAGATGGCGCAGCGGAGTTTGTGCCTGATCCAGCCATCCAGTTCCTCAAGTGGCCGTTTGCTCTGGCTGAGCTTGAAGTAACCCGCCCAGCCTCGTAGGACAGGGTTTATCCGCTCGATGGTGTTCGCCATCTTGTGGCCCCGCGCTCTGCGCAGCAGCTCTGCGAGCCGGACGCGCAGGCGACCCAGGCTCATCGTTGCCACCCGCAGCCTCGGCTGCTGATGCCAGCTCATCCCATAGCCCAGGTAATCGCACTTCCAGGCCCTTGCCACTTGGCTCTTGCTCCGATTCACCGTCAATTTCAGACGCTGAATCAGGAAACGCTCGACACTGGCCAGCACCCGTTCGCCAGCACGAGGACTGCGCACATAGATGTTCGCGTCATCGGCATAGCGCACGAAACGATGGCCCCGTCGTTCCAACTCCCGGTCGAGTTCATTGAGCAGGATGTTCGACAGCAGCGGCGAGAGCGGGCCACCTTGCGGCGTCCCCTCCTGTCGTTGACTGACAACCCCGCCCGACATGACTCCGGCTTCGAGGTAACGACGGATAAGTCTGAGCACGCGCTTGTCTTCGACGTGACACTCGACGCACGCCATCAGGATGTCGTGGTTGACCCGATCAAAGAATTTCTCCAGATCAATCTCCACGCACCAGCGATGCCCCGACGCCACATGGGTGCGGGCCATCTCGACAGCGTGGTGAGCGCTTCTACCCGGACGGAAGCCGTAGCTGTAGTCCGAGAACAGCGGATCGAAGAGCGGCGTGAGTTGTTGCAGCAGGGCTTGCTGGATCAGGCGATCCACGACGCTGGGAATACCCAACTGCCGAGTACCGCCCTGCGGCTTGGGAATCTCAACCGCACGCACTACTTGGGGATGGTATTCGCCGGCCAACAGCCGGGCTTTGAGGACTGGCCAATACTGATTCACGTAGCCCGCCAACTCGGCCACCGTCATGCCATCGGCACCCGGCGCTCCCTTGTTGCTGACCACACGTTGATACCCACGCCTGAGGTTGGCCGGTGCAAGCACCCGCTCCATCAGCGTGTCCGGCTCCGCGTTCGTCCACGCCACTGACGCCGTCGATACCTTTGCACTGTCAGACACCATCCTCGGCTTCTGGCCGGGACTCTGAATAACAGTTTCCGTTTTGGGAAATTTCTGCATTTCGGCTACCAACGAGACAGTGACGCCTACTGGCGGCATAACCTGTTCGGCCCTTGGTGGCGCGGTTAACCGCCACTTACTACGGCTTCGGCTGACTTCTGCACGCTCATCCCGTCGCCTCTCGACGCTCGGTAGCACAGTGGCAAACGTGCAGATCTCCCAGGGTAATTCGCGTGACCTTCTTGCTTATGCCTGTCGGATTTACGTCACAGCGTTCCGTGCAAGTATTGGGCTTTGACGATTATGGCCGCCTTACCCCGCTGCGCCGCCCTATCCGCTTCCTGTTCGTCAGGCCAGCATTTTGCCTCGGGCTTCCTTCAGATTCGCAGTCACCCGCGACACCCTTGCCTCTGGCTAACACTTCCCCTTGCCGGGTGTGTAGAGGACTTTCACCTCCAAGTCACCAGCGTGGCCACCACAGCCAAGCTGGTTGCGCTAGCGCGCAACGCGCCATGCCTGGCGCACCATAAAAAAACCCGGCCAAGGCCGGGTTTTTAGTGGGCGCAAGAATTACTTCTTGGAACGGCCCTTGAAGCTGCCATCGCGAGTGTCGATGTCGATCATCTCGTCGATTTCAATGAAGTCGGCAACCTGGATTTCAGTACCGTTGCTCAGCTTGGCTGGCTTCATTACCTTACCCGAAGTGTCGCCGCGAGCAGCGTTTTCGGTGTAGACAACCTTACGGCTGATGGTGGTCGGCAGTTCAACCGATACCAGGCGCTCTTCGAAGAAAACGGCTTCGCAGACGTCAGTCATGCCTTCTTCGATGTAGGGCAGAACGGCCTCGATGTCTTCGGCGTTCAGCTCGTACATGGTGTAGTCGGTGGTGTCCATGAAGGTGAAGGTGTCACCACTGATGAACGACAGGGTCGCTTCTTTGCGATCCAGGATCACGTCGTCCAGCTTGTCGTCCGCACCGTAAACGGTTTCGGTCTTGTAGCCGGTCAGCAGGTTCTTCAGCTTGGTCTTCATGATCGCGCTGTTACGGCCCGACTTGGTGAATTCAGCTTTCTGGACCAGCCACGGGTCGTTATCGATCCGCAGTACGGTACCGGGTTTCAGTTCTTTACCAGTTTTCATTGCGAGATATCCGAATTTGGATGGATTTACAAAAATCGAGGCCGCGTATCATAGCCAATTTCGATAAAACTGTACCAGCGCCGTGGCAAGGTCCGGCTGAGCGGCCTGTGCCGCGCTCCAGCGGCGGGCATGCTGGTCGAGCTCGTTCCAGTGCTCTAGCACCTGTTGCCAGGCCTGGCCCATGTCGCGATCCATGTTCCAGGCGCGCCACAACTCGACGATGGCCGTCTTGGCTGAAGGCGACAGCCCTGCGACGTAGTGATCTAGGAACGCTTCGAGCTTTTCCCAGTGGGCGTACTCTTCCTGCACATAAATATGCCAGAGCAGCGGCCGCCCCGCCCATTGCGCGCGAATAAACGAATCCTCGCCGCGCACGGCATTGAAATCGCAGCACCACAACAGCTGGTCGTATTCATCCTGACTGACGAAAGGCAGGATCTGCACCGTCAGCGCGCCGCGCGTGGCCACGCTGCCCACCTGCAGGGTGCCCTCGCCCAGCCAGGCCTGTACATCTCCAAGAATACGACCCTCGGGCACCAACAGATGGTTGGCACGACTGTCGGCAGCCAGGGCATCGAGCCAGCTGGCCAGGCCCGAATTTTCGTACGCGAACAGCGAAATCAGGCGAGCATCGCCGACCGGAGCGACGCCCAGCCCCTGGAGAAACGCTGCTCGTGCAGCCGGAGCCTGCTCGAACGCCTCACGCCGCGCCAGCAAGCTCGCCTCACGCAACAGGCCTCCGGTCCTGGACGTAAAGCCCGGGAAGAAAAACACCTTGCGCAAGCCATTGGGCTGGGGTGATGGCAAGCCATGGCAGCCTTCGACCCAGTCTTCTGCACTCAGGTATTCAAGGTTCAGCCATAACGGAGCGCGGGGACGGTCGAGCATGGCCTGTACATAGGCGGCCGGCAGCTGACAGGCGAAGGCACCGATTACAACGTCCGCCACGGACGTTTCCTGCCACTCAGGCAGCCAGTGGCAAACTTCAACCCCTTGTTGCCATTGATGCGCAGCGCCGGGCACGGCCTGGGGGCAGATACGTTCGAAGGCCGTCAGGTCATCCACCCACAGGCGCACTTCGACATCCTGCTCGGCCACCAGTTGCCGGGCCAGGCGCCAGGTCACGCCGATGTCGCCATAGTTGTCGACGACACAACAGAAGATGTCCCAATGCGCTTTCATCGCGGGCCCCTTGGCAAAAGCGCCGATTGTCCGGGTAAATCATCGCAGACAAAAGCCTGGCAGGAAAAAAACCTGTTGGCCGTGCGAGAATGGCCGACCGTGTCCTGGCCAGGAGGCCGTCATGCCCCGTCCTCGCGAATTGAAGATCACCCTCAAGCCTGTGCAATTGATTCTGTGTGTGGCCCTGGGCCTGTGGCTGGGCGCCCTCGCCATTGCCCTGAGCCTGTGGCTGGCATGGCGCCTTCTGCCTGAAACCGCGCAGCCCCTGACCCAGCAGGTCGTACCGCCAACCGAGGCTCCGGCAAGCGTCACACCGGAAGTTGACCAGCAAACCCGGATGTTCGAGCAGTACAAACGGATACTGCGCAATCAGGAAGTGCAACAGGCCGAGGATCAGGCCCAAAGCAGTATGCGCAACCTGTCCAACCCCAAGTGCCAGTTCTGGCTGCAGCAAAACCGTAACGCGCCGACCGAAAAGAGCCGCGCCCTTGTCCTGGAACTCTGTAACTGACGCCATCATGAACAAAGCCGAACTGCTCACCCGCATCATCGAGACCTTGAGCCTGGACCTGGACGTGGTTCAACGGGCGGCGCAGACCGCCTATGAAACGGCCACCGCCGAAGAGAACATTGCCGAGAACAAGTACGACACCCTGGGCCTGGAGGCCTCCTACCTGGCGACCGGGCAAGCCCGGCGCATGGAAGAGATCCGCCAGGCACGAGCCGCCTACCTGCAGTTGGTGCTGCGTGACTACGACTCGTCATGCGGTATCCAGGTCAGTAACCTGGTTACACTGGAGGCCGACAATGGCAGTTGCCAGCGCTTGTTTCTCGGACCAGAAGCTGCGGGAATGAAGATTGGCCAGGGGGCCGAAGTGGTGACAGTGATCACTCCGCGCTCGCCTCTGGGCCAAGGCTTGATTGGCAAAGGAGTTGATGAAGAAGTCAGCCTGGTGCTGGGGGGCAGGCAGCAGCATTTTTGGGTGGTTGGGGTCTGCTGATCGCGGGGCAGGTCCGCGCCTACCGATTGAGGCTTGCGTCGAACTTCTGTGCCAGGCCCTGGGCTGCAAACTGCTCGAGGACGAAATCCACGAAGGCTCGCGTCTTGCCCGGTAGCAGCTTGTGCTCTGCGTAGTAGAGCGAGATGTTACCGTCATCCACATACCAGTCCGGCAGTACCCGCACCAGGCTTGCCGCCTCAAGGTAGGGCACCGCGAACGGCATGCTCACCAGTGCCACGCCCAACCCCTGCTGCGCAGCCGCGCAGGCAGCCTCCGAGTCACTCATGGTCATGCGCACCCGAATGTTCAACGGGCTTTGTTCCTGCTGCTGATTGGTCAATGGCCAGGAACGTACCCGCCCGGTCTGCGGTGAACGTATGAGGATGCCGTCCAATGCCTGCAAATCGCCGGGCTGCCTGATCGGCGAGTGGCGCTCGATGAACGCCGGGGCCGCCACCAGAATCCGGTGTGCCGGGGTCAACTTGCGCGCCACCACCCCCTGGGGCAGATCAAAGCCGCCACCGATCGCGGCATCAAAACCCTGGCCGATCAGGTCGACCTGACGATTATCGAAGTGCCAGTCCGGGCTGATGGCCGGATAGCGCTGCAGAAATTCGCCCAACAGCGGCACGATGTACAAACGCCCGAACACCGTGCCCATGCTTACCTTCAAGGTGCCGGTCGGCTGCCCCTCAGCGCTGGCCAGGTTGGCCACCGCATACTGGATGGTCTGCAGGCTCCCCGCCACCTCCCCCAGAAACCGCTGGCCGGCTTCGGTCAGGGTCAAGCGTCGGGTGCTGCGCTGGAACAGGCGCACGCCCAGGTTCGCCTCCAGGCGTGCGACGTTCTTGCCCACCGCCGCCGGCGTCAGGCTCAAGCGGCGGGCAGCCTCGGCGAAGCTGCCCACTTCTGCACTGCGCACAAAGCATTCGAGACTGCTGAAGGTTTCCAAGGCGACAATTCCATACTTGTGGTTTACACAGACTATAGCGATTACCGGCTATTCAGAGGGTAATACGGCGCCGATACTGGGCGTCATCCAAGGCATTCGGCCTTGTTCTTTCGGGAGCACAGCATGTCGACCCAAATTCGCCTCAACGGCAAAGTGGCCCTGGTCCAGGGCGGTTCACGCGGTATCGGCGCCGCAATCGTCAAACGCCTGGCCGCCGAAGGCGCCCGTGTCGCCTTTACCTACGCCCACGCCACCGAACAGGCCCAGGCGCTGCAACAAAGCATCATTGCCAACGGTGGCAAAGCCCTCGCCATCCAGGCTGACAGCGCCGATGCCAGCGCCGTGCAGCAAGCCGTGCAAACCACGGTGGATACGTTTGGCAGGCTGGACATCCTGGTCAACAACGCCGGTGTACTGGCCGTTGCGCCCTTGCTGGAGTTCGACCTGAACGACTTCGACCGCACCCTTGCGGTCAACGTGCGCAGTGTCTTCGTTGCCACGCAGGCCGCGGCCCGGCATATGGGCCAGGGCGGACGCATCATCAACATCGGCAGTACCAACGCCGAACGCATGCCCTTTGCCGGTGGCGGCCCCTACGCCATGAGCAAGTCGGCGCTGGTCGGCCTGACCCGCGGCCTGGCAAGGGACCTCGGCCCATTGGGCATCACCATCAACAATGTGCAACCCGGCCCGGTGGATACCGAGATGAATCCGGCCAAGGGCGAGTTCGCTGAAAGCCTGATGGGCTACATGGCAGTGGGGCGATACGGCGAAGTCGAAGAAATCGCCAGCTTCGTTGCTTACCTGGCCAGTCCCGATGCGGCTTATATCACCGGTGCCAGCCTGACCATCGATGGCGGCTTCGCTGCCTGATGCAGTCAACCTCCTTGCTTGGCGTCCAGGCTTTGTTCAATCATCTGAACAAACGCCCTGGCGGCCGGAGTAGGGTTTTTCGACCAGATCACATAGAGGTGGCGCCGCGGTGCATCGCGTACGGCTGCAATGGCCACCTCCCTGAACGACTCGGCAATACGCGCCGGCACCAACCCCACTGCCAGCTTGCGCTGGACGAATTTCTCGACCAGGCGAACATTGGTCACCTCGAACTGCACTCGATGGCCCAAGCCGGCAGCAGCGAACGCCTCGTCGGTCTGGCGACGGGCGCCCGTTCCCGCCGGAAAATCCACAAGCGGCTGGTTTTCCAGGTGCGCCAACGACAAGCCCTCGACCACCACCAGTGGATGATCCAGGGCCAATACCGCCACCAACTCCTCTTCGGCCACAAGACGGTACTCGACGCCTTCAAGGCGCTCCCCCGGCCACACACCGATGAACCCCACATCCAGTCGCCGCTCGCGTACGTCAGCAATCAGCAGTTCGCTCTTGGCCATCAGCCAGCGGATATCCACTCGTGGATACTGGCGATGAAAACCGGCCAGCAAGTCGACCAGGTCCAGTTCGGTCAGCGAGGTAATCTCGCCGATGGACAACTGCCCACGCACCTCGCCACAGGCGGCAGCCACGTCTTCGGCAATTCGCCGGGTGGCCTCCAGTGCGGGCCGGGCGCTCTGCACGAATGCCTCGCCCGCTGGAGTCAGGCGTACCCGCCGCGAGCTACGCTCGAACAGGCTGACACCAAGGGTTTCCTCCAGCCGGGCGATCTGGTGACTGAGGGCCGACTGCACGACGTGGCAACGCTCTGCGGCGCGGGTGAAGCTGCCGGTATCCACGACTGCGAGGGCATATTCGATTTGCTTGAGGTTCATGGATCAATCTATTTTCAAGATGGATAGAATGAAAACGATACATTGGCGTCATGCTAGCGTATTTCCGATACTGTCACTTCCTAACTGCCACTGATCGAGACGGTCCATGACCACCTCCACCTCCCCCTTGAGCCGCGGCCTGATCCTGCTGATGGCGACTGCCACCGGCCTCGCCGTAGCCAGCAACTACTACGCCCAGCCGCTATTGCACAGCATTGCCGAGCATTTCGGCCTGACCACTGCCAGTGCCGGGGCCATCGTCATTGCCGCCCAGTTGAGTTATGGCGCCGGCTTGTTGCTGCTGGCGCCTTTGGGCGACCTGTTCGAGCAACGCCGACTGATTGTCAGCATGATTGGCATCAGCACGCTGGGGCTGTTGATAAGTGCCTTCTCGCCAAGCCTTTTCTGGCTGTTGCTGGGCACGACGCTGACCGGTCTGTTCTCGGTGGTGGCCCAGGTGCTGGTGCCCATGGCTGCCGGCCTGAGTGACCCGAGCCAACGGGGCCGAGTGGTTGGAACCTTGATGAGCGGGCTGTTGCTGGGCATTCTCCTGGCGCGCACCGCCGCCGGCTTCATGGCCGAGCTCGGCGGCTGGCGCAGCATTTACCTGCTCGCCGCCGCATTGATGGCAGTGTGTGCCATTGCGTTGTATCGCGCGCTGCCTGAGCGGCACCAGCATGCCGGGCTCAACTACCCGGCACTGATCGGTTCTGTGTTTCGCCTGTTCGTCGATGAGCCAGTGCTACGCCTGCGCTCGCTGCTCGGCTTGCTGGCCTTCAGCCTGTTCGCCCTGTTCTGGACTCCCCTGGCCTTTCTCCTGGCGGCCGAGCCCTATCACTATTCCGACGCGGTCATCGGCCTGTTCGGCCTGGCGGGTGCTGCCGGTGCGCTCTCGGCCAACTGGGCCGGCCGGCTGGCCGACCGCGGCAAGGGGCCGTTGGGGACGACGGTCGGGCTGCTGGCGTTGCTGCTGTCCTGGATCCCCCTGGGTTTTGCCCAGACATCACTGGTGGCCCTGTTGATCGGCGTGCTGTTGCTGGACCTGGCCGTGCAACTGGTGCATGTGAGCAACCAGAATGCGGTGATCGCCCTGCGTCCGGAAGCGCGCAACCGCCTCAACGCCGGCTACATCACCTGCTACTTCATAGGCGGAGCGCTGGGGTCGTTGCTCGGCACCCAACTGTTCCAGGCCCATGGCTGGAATGCCATTGTGATTGCCGGCCTTGTCATCGGCAGCTTGGCCTTGCTGGTCTGGAGCCTGGCCGAACGCCAGCGCAATCTGGGCGCGCGCACGGCGTGAGCGGCACCGCTCAGGCGACCCTCCGTCGCCTGAGCATTGACTTGTAGCCGCCCCGAGCGCTGAGTAGGGATTGGTCAACAGCCCCTTCAAATCGGATGACACAATGACAAGACTCACGGTCCAGTCCGGCGATTTCTTGCAAGGTGAGGGCGAATTTCGCAATGGATCGCTCACACTCAAGACCTGCCGCAGCCCCAACCCCGGGGAAAAAATCGCCCTTACCCGTATCCGCGACCTTATCGTTGCCAATCAGGAGTCCAGTCGCCGCCTGGGCAGCGCCTTGGGTTGGGGCGTGGCGGGGGCGCTGGTGGCAGGCCCCGTCGGCCTGATTGCCGGCCTCTGGCTGGGCGGCAAGGAAGAGGAGGTGACCTTCCTCGCTACCTTCAAGGATGGTCGCAAGCTGATGGCCATCACCGACGGCAAGACCTGGTCGAAAATCAACGGCCAGTGGCGCCGGCAAGTGTTGCCCGCCACCAACCGCTGAATCGCCCTGCGCCTGGTTCGTCATTGATACCAAGCACTGCGCAAACAGGGGCACCGCGACCCGGTCACCCCTGCTAAGATGCCCGCCCGCCTGCCTGGCGCAATGCCGGCAAGCCTGACTCCCCATCCGTTCTTCGAATTCACCCCGGACCGCATCGAGGCATAACGGTGCGCCTGCTGCATGCCATCAAGGAGCCTTCTGCATGTCCCTGCCCCGCCCTCACCTGTCCTTGAGCCTGCTCGGTTTGAGCCTGGCCCTGCCCGCCTCGCACAGTTTGGCGCAGGACAGCATCACACTGGCCCCCGTGAAGGTGTCCGAGGTGTACAGCGACGGCTATCAGGTTGATGACGCGTCGGTGGCAGGTTTTGCGCCAGCCCCCTTGCTGGAGACGCCCGCGTCGGTTGCCGTGTTCAGCCAACAGTTGATCGTCGATCGCCAGGTGCGAACACTCAGCGAACTCCTGCAAAGCGACGCCTCGGTGGGCGAAAGCTACGCGCCGATCGGCTACTACGAGAACTTCAACGTGCGCGGCTTCGAGCTCAATGCCGCCAGCAGCTACAAGATCAACGGGCAGACCATCGCGGGCGAGCAGAGCGTTGCGCTGGAAAACAAGCAGCAGGTGGAATTGCTCAAGGGCTTGTCCGGCTTGCAAAGTGGCGTCGCCGAACCAGGCGGCCTGATCAACTACGTCACCAAGCGCCCTGAAGACGTACGCTCGGTGACGGTGTCGAGCAACGAGCAAGGTGAGCGCTACATCGCCACCGACCTGGGTGGCTGGTTCGGCAGCGAGCGTCAGTTCGGCCTGCGCGCCAACCTTGCCCATGAAGACATTCGCTCCTATGTCGATCATGCCGACGGCAAGCGCGACTTTGCTGCCCTGGCCTTCGACTGGCAGATCAACCCCGACGCGCTGCTGCAACTGGATGCCGAGTACCAGCACCGTGAGCAGCGGTCGGTGCCGGGTTATCAATTACTCGGCGGCAACAGCCTGCCCCATGACATCGATCCTCACGACCGTCTGGCCTACCAGCAATGGGCCAACCCTGTGAGCATCGACTCGCGGAACCTGGGCGGGCGCTTCGAGTACCGCTTCAACGACAGCTGGACCGGCACCCTGAGTGCCTCGCACAGCAAGGTGGTGATCGACGACTACAGCGCTTTTGCCTGGGGTTCCAGCGAAGGTGCGTACTTCAGCAGCGCGGGTGACTATGACATCTACGACTACCGCAGCCCCGACGATACCCGCCGCACCGATGAAGCACAGGCAGCACTCAATGGCCGATTTGACGCACTGGGCCTGGGCCACGAACTGACCGTAGGGGCCAGCGCCCAGCGTCGTACCCTGGATCAGCGCCCGTATTTCAACGAATGGATCGGCAGCGGCAATATCTACCAGCAGACACCGATACTCGAACCGTCCGACAAAACAGTGGGCCATAGCACCCGCCGCCTGGACAGCCGCCAGTACGGGGGGTTTGCCAGCGACCGGATCAGTTTCAACGAACAGTGGCAAACAGTCCTGGGCGCACGCCTGGTGCGACTGGATGAAAAGACCTTTGCTGAAGACGGCACCCCCGGCCGGCACACCCGCGACTATCAACTACTGCCCAACGCCGCATTGATCTACAAGCCGCGTGCGGATATCTCCCTGTACACCAGCTACAGCAAGGGGATCTCCACGGGCGGTACCGCACCGTGGTTTTCCACCAACGCTGCCGAGATACTCGCCCCGACCCTGTCCCACCAACTGGAGGTCGGCATCAAGCGCGACTGGCAGCGCATGAGCCTGAGTGCGGCACTGTTCCAGCTGCGCCAGGCTTATCAATATTCACAGCCGGACGGCGCAGGCAACTTCACCTACGTGCAACAGGGGCAACAGAAAAACATCGGCCTGGAGCTGGGCGCCAGCGGCTGGTTGACCGAGCGCCTGCAGATCAACGCCAGCGCTGCGGCCATCCGCGCGCGGGTGAAAAACACTGGCACCGCCGACTTCGAAGATCACCAGGCGATCAACGTGCCCAACTTCCGCGCCACCTTGCAGGCCGACTACAACCTGCCGATCCCGGGCCTGGCTGTGCTGGGCGGGGCCCGCTACAGCGCCAGCAAATACGCCAATCAGGCCGGAACGGTAGAAGTGGGCAGCTATGCGGTATTTGATTTGGGCAGTCGCTACAGCACGCGGATCGGTGGCTACGACACCGTGGTACGCCTGATGGTGGATAACCTGTTCGACAAGCGCTACTGGCGGGACGCCGGGGAATACCTGGGCGATGGCTACCTGTTCCAGGGCGCGCCGAGGACGGCACGGCTGTCGGCGTCCGTAAACTTCTAACAACGCCGAGACAACGGCTACCGGTTGCAATCCAGCGCCTGTAGCCGCTGGCGCTAGCCTGCGATCGGCCGTGATTCCGTGCAAGACACAAGACAATGGCTTCTAGATGGAGCCTGAATGCAAAAAGCCCCTGGTCTTTTCAGACCAGGGGCTTTTCTAAAAGTGGCGGTGAAGAAGGGATTCGAACCCTTGATACAGTTTCCTGTATACACACTTTCCAGGCGTGCTCCTTCAACCGCTCGGACACTTCACCGGGTATCGTCAGGCCGTTCAGCCCGTCGAGGTGCGCTAATGTAGTCGAAAGCGATCCGCTTGGCAAAGGTTTTTTTCAGAATATTCATGCGCTTAAGCCAGATAACGAAAACAACCGAGGCAGATGGCATAGCTGCCAATCTCTGGCGTGCTTCGGCAGGCCCCACCTTGACCCTCCCGCTGGCCAAGGCAAAGTGGCAGCAACGCTGACCGGCCAGTCAGTCACAGCGCTTTACCTCGCTGCCCGGCCTGAGTAACGTCTGCTCCACTCCCCTTTTAGGAACCCTGTCATGAGTGAGCTGATTTCCTACCACCTCGAAGACGGCATTGCGACCCTGACCCTCAGCAACGGCAAGGTCAACGCCATCTCGCCTGACGTCATTGCCGCCTTCAACGGCGCCCTGGACCAGGCTGTGCAAGATCGCGCGGTGGTGATTATCACCGGTCAGCCCGGAATTCTCTCCGGCGGCTATGACCTCAAGGTAATGACCGCCGGCCCCAAGGAAGCCGTCAGCCTGGTGACTGCAGGCTCGACCCTGGCCCGGCGCATGCTCTCGCACCCCTTCCCGATCATCGTCGCCTGCCCAGGCCATGCCGTGGCCAAAGGGGCGTTCCTGCTGCTGTCGGCCGACTATCGCATCGGCGTCGAAGGCCCGTTCAGCATCGGCTTGAACGAAGTGCAGATCGGCATGACCATGCACCATGCCGGTATCGAGCTTGCCCGTGACCGCCTGCGTCGCTCCGCGTTCCACCGCTCGGTCATCAACGCCGAAATGTTCGACCCGAACAGCGCCGTGGATGCCGGCTTCCTCGACAAGGTGGTGCCTGCCGAGCAACTGCAGGAAGCAGCCCTGAGCGCTGCGCGCCAGTTGAAGAAGATCAACATGAACGCGCACAAGCACACCAAACTCAAGGTGCGCAAAGCCCTGCTCGACAGTCTCGACGACGCGATCATCCGTGACCAGGAACACATGGGGTAATCCCCCCTACCAAGGCCTGATTGCATAAAGTTACGTAATCAGGCCGTTACGACCTCATTGAGCGTTTGCCCGCGCAAGTGCACACCCGTACACTGCGCCGCGTTTGCCTGGTGTGAGTCGTAAAATGCTTTTTCTTGTACGCATGCTCCTGTTGGGGCTGCACTTTGTTGTCATCGGAATTGTCGGTGTGCTGATCGGCCTGTGCCGGCCATTCAACCCGGACAACAGCCGTATCTATGCGCGCCTGTACGGGCTGCCCGCCACCTGGCTGATGCACCTCGATGTCAAGGCCGAGGTCGGCCCGCTGTTCGACCAACCGCCTGGCTGTGTGATCGTTGCCAACCACCAATCCAACCATGACCTGTTCGTGCTCGGCCACGTGGTGCCGCCGCGCACCGTGTGCATCGGGAAGAAAAGCCTGAAATGGATTCCACTGTTCGGCCAGTTGTTCTGGCTGGGCGGCAACGTGCTGATTGACCGCGGCAACGCCTACCAGGCTCGCCGCGCCATGCAGACCACCACGCGCACCTTGTGTGATAAACACACCTCTATCTGGGTATTCCCCGAAGGCACCCGCAACGCCGGCGATCAGTTGATCCCGTTCAAGAAGGGCGCCTTCCACATGGCCGTTGAGGCCGGTGTACCAATCGTGCCTGTATGCGTCAGCCGCTACGCCCGGCGCCTGAGCCTCAACAGCTGGCGCCGCAGCAAAGTCATTATCCGCTCCCTGCCCCCCATTGCCACCAGCGGCCTGACCCAAGAGGACGTGCCTGCCCTGGCCGAGCAATGCCGGATTCAGATGCAGCGCTGCATCGACCTGATGGAGACTGAATTGCAACAAGCCTGAGTGGTTGCTCAATCCTGTGTGTCAGACCAAGCTACTGGCACGAAAATCAGAAGAAGCGAACCACCATGGGACGAGTCGTTGCGGCGGCGGTGTACAGCGCCGGCAGAAAGGTCACCAACATCAGCCTTGATGAAGGCAGCCAGTGGGCCAGTAAACCTGGGCACTTCGTCTGGATCGGGCTGGAAGAGCCCGATGCCCAGGAACTGGCAAACCTGCAATGCCAGTTCAACCTGCATGAACTGGCAATCGAGGACGCGCTGGAGAAACACAGCCGGCCCAAGCTCGAGACCTTCGGCGACGCGCTGTTCATTGTCACCTACTCGCCCGTGCGCCACGAAGGCAAGCTGGAGTTCATCGAAACCCACATCTTCGCTGGCAACGGCTACATCATCACCTGCCGCAATGGCCACTCCAAGTCCTACGCCCTGGTGCGCCAACGCTGCGAAGCGCGTCCGCTGCTGCTCGAACATGGCGAGGATTTCGTGCTCTACGCCCTGCTCGACTTCGTCACCGAGAACTATCAACCGATCGGCGAAGCCATCCACGGCGAAATCGAAGAGCTGGAACAAAGCGTACTGAGCAACTCGCTCCAGGAAGAAGACATCCGCCGCCTGCACAGCCTGCGCCGCGACATCCTGCGCCTGCGCCGGTATGTAGCGCCTATGGTAGAGGTCAGCGAAGAACTGCAGCGCCTGACCTTCCCCTTCATCGACAAGAACATGCGCCCGTACTTTCGAGATGTGCAGATTCACGTCACCCGGCAGATGGAAGACCTGGCCGGGATCCGTGATATCGCCAGCCAGACCATCGAGATCGGCATGCTGCTGGAATCGTCACGCCAGAGTATCGTGCAACGCAAGTTCGCCGCCTGGGCGGCGATCCTGGCATTTCCCACCGCAGTGGCGGGCATCTACGGGATGAACTTTCAGAACATGCCGGAACTGAGCTGGCACTACGGCTATTTCGCCGTGCTGGGCGGGATCGCCGTGGGCTGCACGGCGTTGTTCGCAAGCTTCAAACGGTCCGGCTGGTTGTAGCGAACAGCCTCAGGCCGAAGTGCCGTGGGGCTTGTGGGCAACGAATCGCATCATCCATTCGGCGACCGTGCTGCCCTGGTGCTCGTGCGCCAGGCTGTCGATACCTTTGCGATAAATCTCCTGGCCGAGGTTGTCCTGACGCAGCTCAAGCAAAGCACGCGAATAGTCGTGGATAAACTCCGGGTGGCCCTGGAAGCACAGCACTTGATCGCCGATGTGATAAGCAGCATTCGGGCAGAAATCGCTGGATGCAATCACCGTGGCGTTTTCCGGCAGGCGGGTCACTTGGTCCTGGTGGCTGATCAACAGGGTCAATTCTTCGACTTGCGGGCTCATCCAGGGTGCCTTGGCGTTCATCACATAGCGATGGGTACCCACCCCCCAGCCCTGGGTGGCACGTTCGCTCTTGCCGCCCAGCAGCAGCGCCAGCAACTGATGACCGAAACAAACGCCCAGCAACTTGTCGCCGTGCTGGTAGCGAGCGAGCAGGAACGTTTTGAGCTTTTCGATCCAGGGATCATCACCGAACGAGTCGGCCTTGCTGCCCGTCACCAGGTAGGCATCAAATACCTGGTCGTCTTCCGGGTATTCGCCGTTCAACACGTTATAGACGCGAAACTCTGCGGCGATCGGCTGGCGGGTGAACAGTTGCTCGAACATCCGTCCGTAGCCCTGATACTGATCGACCAGCTCGGGTCGCAGGACGTCGGTTTCCAGGATGCAGATGCGTAACGACATAGATTTAGTCCTGAACGACAAAAGGCGGGATTGCCCCCTAGAGCCTGCCCCGAATAAGGCCTGCAAGCAAGTAGGATGCACTGACGAACGGTCACCTGTAGTGGGTCCAGGCGCTGAATGCTCGCAAGCGTCTAGCAAGGGGAAATGTTGCTGGATGGCACTTGGCCTCATAGCCAAAAAACACTGTAATGAATAGAAACATACGAAAGCGTTCTAAAACATAACTGACGTTGACCCTAAGGTTAGTTGTATACCCATTAGCAAAGGTTCGCGTCTGGACGTCAAACCGCGTTACCCGTTTGCCGGATCGACGACAAGGAAGCCACTGGGCACTCAGGAATAACAACAAGAAGGCGGTCAGCCATGTTCAAACAACCCAAAGTACGTCAAGCCGGGCTCATTCTCTTCGCCACGACATTGCTGTTGATTGTGCCGAACCTGTCACGCCTGTTCGGCTGACCTCTCTATGGCCATATGCGATGGCGCGCAGGTACTCTGCCAGCCCTGATGGTTGGAGTCTGCCCATGCGCCGCTGCCTCACCCTGCTGCTGACCCTGCTCTGCCTGCCGCTACAGGCGGCGCAGTTGACCTTGGACCTGGGCACTGCCAGCCGTCAGTGGCAAAGTGCCGAGCTGCTCGCGCACCCCCAGGCGCGGGATATCGAGATTCCCGACGATGTGTCCTACAAGAAAACCATGCGCTACCGCGCCATACCCCTTGCGGTACTGCTTGAAGGCATAGCTCCCGACGATCACCTGCAAGCGGTGGCCGAGGACGGCTTTGCCGCCGAGATGCCCGCCGCACCTTTGCTCGAAAAAGGGCCCGCACGCGCCTGGCTGGCCATTGAGGACCCAGCACACCCTTGGCCCCCATTGGGTCGGAACAAACCCAGTGCCGGCCCGTTCTACCTGGTCTGGACTCAACCACAGGCTGGGCGTATCAGTCCGGAACAGTGGCCCTTCCAGGTTGCCAGCATTCGCCGCCTGGCAGCGGCGGCCGAACGCTTCCCCGCATTGCGGCCCGCTGCGGATCTGGCCAGCGGCGATCCAATCATTCTGGGGTTCGCCCTGTTCCAGAAGAACTGCCTGGCCTGCCATCGCCTCAATGGCGCCGGCGATGCGCAGTTCGGTCCCGACCTCAACGTGCCGCACAACCCTACCGAGTACTTCCAACCGACCTTCCTTCGCCGCTACATCCGCGACCCGCAGAGCCTGCGCCAGTGGCCGCAAGCCAGAATGCCCGGCTTCAGCAATGCGGTGCTCAGCGACCAGGAACTGGATGCACTGCTGGTCTATCTTGCACACATGGCCACCCGCAAGCCCCCCTGACGCCTATTGCTGCTGAGCGGTAAAGGCAGGGGTTACCAACACCTTGGCATGCATCTGCTCGAAGCCTCCGCCGCGCCGCATGCCGCGCACCGGGCAGGCATCCAGATAATCCAGGCCCACCGCAAGTTTCAGGTGACGCTCGGGGCGGTCCAGCTGGTTCGTCACATCGAAGCTGTACCAGGCGTCGTCGAGCCAGGCCTCGGCCCAGGCATGACTGGCCATCTGCTGGCTGTCACTGTCGAACAGGTAGCCCGAAACGTAGCGCGCCGGTACACCCAGGCTGCGCACGCAGGCGAGGAAAGCATGAGTATGGTCCTGGCACACACCGGAACCGGCGGCGAACGCCTGGGCTGCACTGGTATCTACCGCCGTGCTGCCTGGGCGATACGCCATGCGCTGGTTCAACGCATTCATCAATTCGATCAGCGCCGAGCGGTCCCTGCGCTTGCGGCATTGCTGGCTGGCAAAGGCGCGCAAGGCTTCATCTGCTTCGGTCAAACGGGTAAAGCGCAGGAACGGCAACGGTGATTGTGCTTCATGCTCGGCTTCGCGGCTCTGGTCGATTTCCACCAGGCCGCGGGCACCGATGATCAGGTCCGAGTGCGGTTCGTCCAGGCTCAAGACGTGGAGGATATTGCCGAACGGGTCCAGCTGTGCCCGCACCGGGCGCGGCAGGTCCAACTGCCAGACGAGTACCTGCTGGCGCTCGCTGTCGTGGGGCGTCAGGCGCAGGTACTGGATACTGGCCCGAACCTGGTCCTCGTAGTGATAGGCAGTTTCATGGCTAATGGTCAGTCTCATACGGCCTCCAGGTACGCGCTGTGAATGGCATTGCCCAACTGGCGCACCAGCGGGATGTAATGGGTCAGCCAGGGGTGCAGGCCTTCGGCAAGGATCTCGTCGATGCCGGTGTAGCGCAGCCGCGCATCGACTTCGGCTGCCAGGCGCTGCGCCGCACGACCATTGCTGCCCGGCAGGCTGGCCAGGATCAGGTCGATCTCTTCAGTGCAGGCACGCAGCGAGCGCGGTACGTCGGCGCGCAGCAACAACAGTTCGGCCACATGCCGTGCCGCGGGGGCGTCGCGATAGATCTCGGTGTAAGCCTCGAATGAGGACAGCGCTCGCAACAAGGCACTCCACTGGTAATAACCCCGGGCGGAGCTGTCGCTGACCGCCTCGGCCTCCTCGCCAAGCATCTCGTAGCGGGCGTCCAGCAGGCGCAGGGTGTTGTCGGCACGCTCGATAAACGTGCCCAGGCGGATGAAGCGGAATGCATCATTGCGCATGATCGTGCCGTAGGTGGCACCGCGAAACAGGTGGGAACGCTCCTTGATCCATTCGCAGAAGCGGCTCATGCCATAACGACCCAGGCCTTGCTCGGCAATGCCGCGAATCTCGAGCCAGGTGGCGTTTATGTTTTCCCACATGTCGGCGGTGATTCGCCCACGCACCGCATGGGCACAGGCGCGGGCCGCCCCCAGGCAGCTGTAGATGCTGGCCGGGTTGTCCGGGTCCAGGGCGAAGAAATCCAGCAGGCGTTCGGCGTGCAGCTGGCCATGGCGCTCCAGGTAGTCGTCCAGGGTACCGGTGATCAACAGCGGCATGGCCACTTCGTCCAGCCCATCGCCCCGGCCGTCCTGGGGCATCAGCGACAGCGAATAACTGACATCGAGCATCCGCGCGAGGTTTTCCGCCCGCTCCAGGTAACGCGACATCCAGTACAAATCAGAGGCAGTTCTACTCAACATGACTTAATCCTCGACCACCCAGGTGTCCTTGGTTCCGCCGCCCTGGGAGGAGTTGACCACCAGCGAACCTTCACGCAACGCCACCCGGGTCAGGCCGCCGGGCACCACACGGGTTTCCCGCCCACTGAGCACGAAGGGACGCAGGTCGATGTGACGCGGCGCAATACCGTTTTCCACGAAGGTCGGGCAGGTCGACAACGACAGCGTCGGCTGGGCGATATAGGCCGCGGGCCGGGCCTTGATTCGTGCGGCAAAGGCTTCAATTTCAGCACGGGTCGATGCAGGCCCCACCAGCATGCCGTAGCCGCCCGAGCCCTGGGTTTCCTTGACCACCAGCTCCGGCAGGTGCGCCAGCACGTGCGACAGTTCTTCGGGCTTGCGACACTGCCAGGTCGGCACGTTCTTGAGAATGGGCTCTTCGTCCAGATAGAAGCGGATCATGTCGGTGACGTAGGGGTAGATCGACTTGTCGTCGGCTACCCCGGTACCGATGGCATTGGCCAGCACCACATTGCCGCAACGATAGGCCGAGAGCAGCCCTGGCACCCCAAGCATCGACTCGGGATTGAAGGCCAGCGGATCAAGGAAGGCATCGTCCAGGCGCCGGTAGATCACATCCACCGCCTTGGGACCGTCGGTGGTGCGCATGAATACCCGCTCGTCACGCACGAACAGATCCGCCCCCTCGACCAGTTCGACGCCCATCTCCCGGGCCAGGAAGGCATGTTCAAAAAATGCACTGTTGAAACGCCCGGGGGTGAGTACCACCACGCTTGGGTTATCCAGAGGGCTGGCGCTTTTGAGGGTGTCGAGCAGCAGGTTGGGATAGTGGTCGATCGGCGCAATGCGCTGGGCCGCGAACAATTCGGGGAACAGCCGCATCATCATCTTGCGGTCTTCCAGCATGTAGCTCACGCCACTGGGAGTACGCAGGTTGTCTTCGAGCACGTAGTAGCTGCCGTCGCCATCGCGCACCAGGTCGACCCCGGAGATATGCGCATAGATATCGCGGTGCAGGTCCAGCCCCTGCATTGCCAACTGGTATTGCTCGTTGGCCAGCACTTGTTCGGCGGGAATGATTCCGGCGCGGATGATCCGCTGGCCGTGGTAGAGGTCGGCCAGGAACAGGTTGAGCGCCTTGACCCGCTGTATACAGCCACGCTCCACCACCCGCCACTCACTGGCCGGGATGCTACGGGGAATAGTGTCGAAGGGGATCAGGCGCTCGGTGCCCTGCTCGTCGCCGTAGAGGGTGAACGTGATGCCGGCGCGGTGAAACAGCAGGTCGGCTTCGCGCCGACGTTGCGCCAGCAGTTCAGGCGGGGTATCGGCCAACCAGCGGGCGAATTCCCGGTAGTGCGGACGGACGTGGCCGTCTGCGCTGTACATCTCGTCATAAAAGGTGCGGATCATGCCGAACTCCTTGTCACCCGTGCACCTGAGCTATCGCAAGCCCCGTGCCAGCGGCATAATTCCTTGTATTTCAATAGGTTGTATTTGAAACGCAAAACGGTTGCACCAAGTCTGTGCAACCGCTTCGCTTTCGTTGCATCCAACGCTTCATTGCGAAGCGTTGTTCAGGCCAGCGGGCGTTCCTGTTTCACGCCCCAGCCTTCGATCTCCCCACCCAACGGCGCAATCACCGCTTCGAAGTCCTGCTCGAATTCGTCAATACCGCCATAGGTGGCATACATCACTTTGCTCAACTCCAGGTGCCAGGCACCGTCATCGCGTTCGCGCACCTGTGCGCTGAGCGACTCCCCGCGAAACTGTCCTGCTGCCCGTCGTGCCCGTGCCTCATCGGGAAATACCGCATAAAACTCGATGGGATGAATCTGGGCGAAGTTGAAGCCGCCCTCTTTCATCTGTCGCAATACGGTGCTGCTGATGTCCTCGTATTGGCTGCTCATGAATCGTCCTCCTCACTACCGATGGATAGACTTTCAGTGCAAAACGCACCTGCCCGCCACACAAGCCGTGCGGGGGCAATTCGAGCTGATGCATGACGTGGATCGGCAAGCCCAGGCTGTTGCAAATAACGGCCCGACCTTGATTGCAGCGTAGCGTCAAGTTGACATATGTGCCAGAAAACAGCCGGTTCAGGGCTTTTCCGTGATCGCGGTGATCTCCACACCGCTCTGCTCTTTGAGCCATTTGGCGGTGGGTGCAGTAGCACGGTCCTGGAAATCATTGAGATCCAGTTCGTCCATGACTGGAAAGAGGTGGGAACGAATCAGCCGCGCGGCCTCTTCGACACTGGGCTGTTGCTCACAGGTGACGGGCAGCGAGGTACGCTCGCCTTTTTGATCAACAAACGTAATTTCCCACGCTTTCATTGGATTCTCCTCAGTACGGACACTCAGGGTGAATCGGCTTACCTTCCGTTGACCCGCAGCACGGGTGAATGTTCAGCCGCTGCGCGTCATCGGCAAAAAAAAGAGGCCCGGGGGCCTCTTTTTTCAGTACAGCACTCGCACTTACTCAGGCGTGCCGTGAACGACACCTGCGGTGTTGTCCAGCAGGCTCTTGGTGGCGGTCTGGATGAACGACTCAAGCTTGTGGGTCAGGTCCTTCTGGTCCGGGCTTTCGATCAGCTCGGCCTTGAAGTTGGCGCCCAGCTCGTAGCGGTACATGCGCGGCGACATGTCCTTGGACTCGATCAGAATACGATCGCCCTTGACCAGGCCGACAACCTGCTCGCTGCCCGAAGGCTTGATCATGCCGAAGCCCTCATCGCCAGCCGGCAGGTTGAGCAGGTCACGGCCCCAGCACTGGTGACGGGTTTCGCCGCCCAGGCGGCCCATGATGGTCGGCACGATGTCGATCTGGGTGCCCACGGCGTGGTTCACCGCACCGAACTTCTCCTGAATGCCGGGGGCAATCAGCAGCAGCGGTACGTTGAAACGCCCCAGGTCCAGCTCGGTCACTTGCTGGTGGTTGCCAAAGCCATGGTCACCAACGATAACGAACAGGGTTTCGTTGAAGTACGGCTCTTTGCGCGCCTTCTCGAAGAACTGGCCCAGGGCCCAGTCGGAGTAGCGCATGGCGGTCAGGTGCTGATCAAGGCGGCCCTGGCCGGTCACAGGTTCTACCGGCAGATCCTTGGGCAGCGCGTATGGCGTGTGGTTGGACAGGGTTTGCAACAGCGCATAGAACGGCTTCTTGCCATAGTTCTTGGCCAGCTCTTCGGCGCCTCGGTCGAACATGTCCTGGTCGGACACACCCCAGGTCGGGTCGGAGAACACCGGGTTGACGAAGTCATTGCGGCCGATGAAGGTGGTCATGCCCTGGTTGCCGAAGAAGCCCGACTGGTTATCCCAGGCAAAGTCGCCGTTGTAGACATAGACATCGTCGTAATCACGGGCGCTGAGCAAGGCCGGCAGGCCGGACAACTTGTGGCCGCCTTCGGGGGTCTGCATCAGGTACTCGAAACCTGGCAGGTTCGGGTAGCAGGCCATGGTGGCGAACATGCCCTGGTGGGTATGGGTACCGTTGGAGAAGAAGCGGTCGAAAAGCAGGCCTTCCTTCGCCAGTTTGTCAAAGTACGGGGTGATGTTGTTCGGGCTGCCCAATGCGCCCACCGAGTGGCCGGCGAAGCTCTCCATCAGGATCACCACGACGTTCTTGATCGGCAGGGTATTGTTGGCCGGCGGAGTGAAGTCACGGCGCACGGCGGCGCTGTCGGCATCGACCAGCTTGTCGTTGTCGGTCAGCAGCATGTCGCGCACGGTCTGGGTGGCCAGGCCTTGCTCGATGGTCGACTTCCAGATGTTGGCACGGTCTTCACCGAACCGGCTCTTGGCCGCATCGATCAAGGTCAAAGTGCCGTTGAGACCCAGCTGGTTGACGAAGTTCGAATCGGTGGTGAAGGCATCGCCCCAACGCATGGGCGGGCCTTGGCGCAGGGTGCCGCGGGCAGCGATGACCGCGACCAGCAGGATCATGAAGAACACCACGCCGCGCACATACCAGGGCGCCACGCTGCGGCTACCGGCCACTTTGCTTTCATAGGCGCCGTGCGGACGGGTCAGGCGGTCGATGCCCTTGAACACAAGGCTCAGCAGCCAGGTACCGATAATCCATGCCAACAGGTAGCGTACCACCGGGAAGCCGTACCAGAGCATGCTCAGGACGGTCTTGGGATCTTCCTTCACGTACTGGAATACCAGGCCGTTGAGACGCTGGTGAAACTCGCGGTAGAAGTCCAGCTCCATCAGGCCCAGGAACATCACGATGCTCGAGGCGATGGTCAACCATGCGCGGAACAGGCCACGGGCGGCCATGGCGCGGGCACTGAGGATGGCCAGCAGCAGCGGGATGCTCAGGTACACCACGACCCGCAGGTCGAAACGCAAACCATTGAGGAAGCCCTCGGCGACGGTGGACATCGGCGTGTCGCCAATCATGTCGCTGTTGTAGATCAGCAGTGCCAGGCGTACCAGGCTGAGCATCAGCATGATCGCCAGGCCGCACAGCAGCGTGTAGGCCAGGTGCGATTTTAGCGTTGGTTGCAGCGGGCGCGACGCAGCCCGCTGGTCACTCAAGGCGTCCGTGTTAGCCATCGATTGGAAGATCCCTAGGATTGATTCAAGAAGGCGAAAAAACGAATCGGCAAATGTGCACTAAACCCGAGGGCAATGCACGGCCATTCGGCGAATGGATAATTGCGCGCGCGGATTTTCCATAATCGAATGTGAAAATTTCGTTGTCCTGCCTGCCGCTGGCGTTACCGATGATGACAAGTCCGCGGTGTGCGGTATCTTTGCCTATTACTCCGGCAACCGGCTTCCTGTCATGTATTACCGCTACCTGCCCAGCCCGCTCGGCCCGCTGTTACTGGCGGCAGATGAACATGGACTGCACCTGGTCCACATGGACGCCGCGCAGCCTTGGGAACTGCCAACCCAATGGCAGCTTGCGGGCAATCAACTGGATGAGGTGGCGCGTCAGCTGGATGAATACTTTGCCGGCACACGGGAGCAGTTCCAGGTCGATCTGGCACCCCAGGGCACAGCGTTTCAGCGCGAGGTCTGGGCTGCCCTGCAACGCATTCCCTACGGTACGACCTGCAGCTACGGCGACCTGGCGCAGCAGATCAAGCGCCCGCGGGCCGTTCGTGCAGTCGGTACCGCCAACGGTGCCAACCCGATCTCAATCATCGTGCCGTGTCACCGGGTGATCGGCAGCAACGGGACGTTGACGGGGTATGCCGGGGGTGTCGAGCGCAAGCAACTATTGCTGGAGCTCGAAGGGGCATGGTTGATTTGAAGAACAGGAGTCGCGAGACAAGCCCGCTCGTACACACGCGGGCTTGCCTCGCGATACGATTACAACCGCACATTCCCTCGCGGTCCGGCAATTGCCCAGATAATCAGGCCGAGCACCGGCAGCAGCAGGATCAACAGAATCCAGAGGATCTTGGCCCCCGTGCCGGCACCGCTTTTGACCACATTGATGATCGCCCAGATATCCAGCGCGAGGATAATCAGGCCTACCAGGCCATTGAAGGTGGAACCCATGGTCTCGCTCCCTTGATCGCGTCTGCCCAGAAGAATAGCTGGCTATAAGCCTCATAGAGGCGTTTCGTTGGCTGCGCCGTGACAACGCTGGTTACACTCGATCCATCGAACTGTTTCAGTGAGGTCTTTATGCCCCCCGTCCAAAGCTCCAGCGGCCCAGCTCCGATTTCCCTCTGGAGCGCATGGTTGCAACAGGCGCAAACCACACCCTGGCTGAGCGCCGGATTGGGCCTGAGCCTGGTGGTGGTACTCGGCCTGTTGCTGGCCAGCGCCTGGAACGCCGTACACGGCGACCACCAGGAAAACCTGCATATGGCCATGCTCGGCGGCCTTGCGGGGTTTGCCGCTACGGCACTGGGCGCGATCATGGCTGTGGTACTGCGTGAAGTCAGCGCTCGTAGCCAGGACGTGATGCTTGGCTTTGCCGCCGGCATGATGCTCGCCGCCAGTTCTTTCTCGCTGATACTGCCGGGCCTGGACGCCGCCCGCGAGATCACCGGCAACGGTCCCTACGCAGCGCTGACGGTGGTGGTCGGCATGGGCCTTGGGGTCTTGTTGATGCTGGGCCTTGACCGCTTCACCCCGCACGAACACGAAAGCACCGGCCCTTGCGGGCCGCAAGCCGAACGGATCAATCGGGTGTGGCTGTTCGTGCTGGCGATCACCTTGCATAACCTGCCCGAAGGCATGGCTATCGGTGTGAGCTTTGCCAATGGGGATCTTAATGTCGGACTGCCGCTGACCAGCGCCATCGCCATCCAGGACATTCCCGAAGGCCTGGCGGTAGCCCTGGCCCTGCGCGCCACCGGGCTTTCGACCCTGAAAGCGGCGCTGGTGGCCATTGGTTCCGGGCTGATGGAACCCATTGGCGCGGTCATCGGTCTGGGCATTTCCACCGGTTTTGCCATTGCCTACCCCGTGAGCATGGGCCTGGCGGCCGGCGCGATGATCTTCGTGGTGTCCCACGAGGTGATCCCGGAAACACACCGCAACGGCCACCAGACCTCAGCCACCCTCGGCTTGATGGGCGGCTTTGCCGTAATGATGTTCCTCGATACCGCGTTGGGTTAAACGTGTACCGCCACCCGCAGCGCCTCCAATGCAGGCGCTGCGGCAATTCCCGCTTCGGCGCACAGCTCCAGCACCCGCGACAGGTCATCGTTGCCGACCAGCACCATCTGTAGCTCATCATCAAGCAACTGGCTGAAGTTCATTAGCACATAGCCCCCCGCCTCCTTGTTCATCGCCCCCATCTGCACCTGAATGCGATTGAGTGCAGTCAACGGCTCGACCTTGGCCAATTGCTTGGGCTTGAGATTGAACGGGACGCTCTTGTCGAAAGAGTCGACGATCTGGGCGAACAGGTCCTGGTAGGTATCGGCCTGGAACAGCACAGTGTCCGGCAAGCTGCCGACGATGATCCATTCACCCAGGGGGAATGGAAAACTGTCGTCGTAGTTGATGTCCGGGTTGGCGGCGAGGAAGGCTTGGGGGTCGGCGTAGGCCTGGTCGGCTTCGTCGGCGATACGCTCGATATCGTCTTCGCGCATGCAGCCAGCGCTGATTTTGCCGATGAGTTCGACCAGTTGGGATTTCATGAAGGGGCCCTGCGACGATAAAAAAAGTCGCCAAGGATAGCCGCAAAAGGCCCCTGGGGGTTAACCGAGCAGCGCCTGCAGCTGCGCAGCAGTGTCAGTGGCACCCATGGTCTGGGCCGCTGCGAGTGCCGTGGTGCCCTGGGCATCCCGGTGCGCAGGATCGGCACCTTTGCCCAGCAGGTACTCGACGATGCTCGTGCGGTTGAACATGGCGGCCAGCATCAGTGCGGTGCGTCCATCAGCCGAGGTAGCGTCGACTTGCGCGCCCTGCTCCAGCAACAACTGAATCATCTCCAGGTTGCCCTTGAATGCCGCGCCGGCGATCGGCAACTGGCCCTTATCGTTGGCGATCTGCGGGTCGGCGCCATGGTTCAGCAGCACCCGCACTGCTTCCTGGTGGCCGTGATAGCTGGCGAGCATCAACAAGGTATCGCCATTGCCATTGCGCAGGTCAACCGGCAGGCCTTTTTCCAGCAGGCGGTCGAGCATGCTGGCATCGCCCTGTCGGGCACGATCGAATACCTGTTCGGCAAACTCCGCCGCTTCGTCATCATTCATCTGCACGGGCGTATGTGGATCAGACATGGGGAACCTCCTGGTGGCCGGTAAAGCCCAAGTCTTTGTCACCCACAGCTCCAGGTCAATGTCTGATAAGTCATTGCCACGACAGCGTAAATCTATTGGCCAAGTCATCATGCAAAATGCACTGTGCAAACTGCACGACCCTGCAGAATGCACGGCAAAAATTTTGAATAGTTATTTCAAGTCACTGTTTTTAATTGATTTTTTACAAAACACAGAACTGGCACGGTCACTGCACTCATCCCTCCATGTCTGCCATCTACAGTCAGGAGCTGATATGGACCTCATCCAGGAAAAATTCGCCTCGGTATTCTCCGCCTATGACGTGACCACCCAGCCGCGCCCCGACGGCGGCATTCTGCTGACGTTGCGTGCGGCCGATGGCAAACAGATCAAGCGCTCGCTGTCGTACGGCCAGTTGCACTGTGCCGAACAGCTGTCCTGGGCCATCAGTGCCATTCGCCGCGACTTGGCCGAACAGGCCAGTGAGTTGCCAGTGATTTCGATGCTGCAGAGCCAGCAGCGGTTTGCGTTGCCGACGTATCGGTGAGTGAATGCAGCGCGGGGCAATGTCTCGACTTGCCCCGCTATTTTCAATCGTCTAGCCGGGGAAACCGTTCAGCGAACTTCTCGCCGGTAAACGTCACCACCCCGCCCTCTTGGCTGCTGCCCAGGGCGATCGCCACAAATCGTGGCTCCTCGCCCATATCAACCCAATGGCGAGTGCCTGCCGGCACACAAATCAGGTCATTCTTCTCGCACAGCACCGCATAGATGTAGTCGTCGATATGCAGGGTGAACAAGCCACGGCCGGCAGCGAAAAAGCGCACCAGGTCCTCGTCCCGGGTGTGCTCGTCGAGCAAGCTGGCCTCTACTTCGCGGACAACATCGACGCCAGCGTAGCCGCGCTCGGTCATCAAGGCATCGATATCTTGCCGATAGGCAGCAATCACTTCTTCATGGCTGGCACCCGACTGTAGCGGTGCCTGCGCCTGCCAACGCTCGAAGCGCACGCCCCGCTCAGCCAGGGTGGCAGCGATATCTTCAAGATGGGTCAGGACTTTGTTCGGGATATCCGGGGTGGACTGGTGATACACGGTCAGGCTGCTCATCGGGGCAACTCCTTATTCCGGCCAATGGTCACGGCCAAGGCTCAAGCCCTGTCCTCTTTCATTCGAGTTGCAATGATAACGGCTGCCGCCAGGGCGGCGACGCTGGCAATACTAAAGGTGGTAGCCGCACCCAGCAGGTTCCAGCTGTAGCCCGAATACAACGCACCCAGCGCACCACCAGTCCCGGCCAGGGCAGCGTACAAGGCCTGTCCTTGCCCCTGCTGGCGCGCACCAAAACTGCGCTGCACAAAGGCGATAGCGGCGGCATGGAAACTGCCGAACGTGGCCGCGTGAAGCAGTTGGGCAAACAGCAGCACGCCCAAATGCTCGGCAAAATTGCCCAGCAGCAGCCAGCGCAGGGCAGCCAGGGCAAAACTGGCCATCAGCACCCGGCGCAACGACACGCGGGCCAGGATCCAGCTCATGGCCAGGAACATCAGCACCTCGGCAACAACCCCCAGGGCCCAGAGCATGCCGATGATGCCGCGGCTGTAGCCCAGGTGCTCCAGGTGCAATGTCAGGAAGGTGTAGTACGGGCCGTGACTGAGTTGCATCAGCGCCACACAAGTGTAAAACGCCGCTACACCCGGACGGGTCAGTTGCTTGAGGAAGCCTCCCCCGCTGCTGCGTTCGTTCTGCCCAGGCGGCTGGGCGTTCGGCACCCACAGGCTCGCCAGCACAATGCCGGCCATGATGATCACCAGCGCCAGCGGATAGACATCCAGGCTCAGGCCATCGAACAAACGCCCCAGGCCAACCACAGTCAGAATGAAACCGATCGATCCCCATAACCGAATCTGGCTGTAGCGAGAGGTCTGGCCCTGTAGATGGGCCAGGGTAATGACTTCGAACTGCGGCAACACTGAATGCCAGAAGAAGGCATGCAGCGCCATCACCAGCGCCAGCCAGGCATAGCTCTTGCCGAAGAAGATCAAGGAAAAGGTCGCCAGCGTGGCCAGCGCCCCCAGGCGCACGATCAGCAGGCGCTGACCGCTGCGATCACCCAGCCAGCCCCAGAGGTTGGGGGCAATACAACGCATGAGCATGGGGATGGCGACCAACTCGCCGATACGCGCACTGGAAAAGCCCAGGTGATCGAAATACAGCGCCAGAAAAGGCGCTGTGGAACCGAGCAAGGCAAAGTAGAACAGGTAGAAACTGGACAACCGCCAGTAGGGAATCGGCGCCACGGCTCAGCAAGCCGCGGCGCGATTGGCAAGTGCCGGCATTACAGTTGGCCCAGCACCGGCGTGGCGACTTTCACATCGGCATTCTGCCCGCGATGACGCAGCAGGTGATCCATCAACACGATGGCCATCATTGCTTCGGCGATGGGTGTTGCACGGATGCCGACGCACGGGTCGTGACGGCCCTTGGTGATCACTTCCACCGGATTGCCGTGGATGTCGATGGAGCGACCCGGCGTAGTGATGCTCGACGTCGGCTTCAAGGCCAGGTGGGCAACGATTGGCTGGCCGGAGGAAATCCCGCCGAGAATACCGCCGGCGTTATTGCTGAGAAAACCTTCGGGGGTCATCTCGTCGCGATGCTCGGTACCGCGCTGGGCGACGCTGGCGAAACCGGCGCCGATCTCGACGCCCTTGACCGCATTGATGCTCATGAGGGCATGGGCGAGCTCTGCGTCCAGGCGGTCGAAGATCGGCTCGCCCAGGCCTGGCATGACGCCTTCGGCGACCACGGTGATCTTGGCACCTACCGAGTCCTGGTCACGGCGAAGCTGGTCCATATAGGCCTCCAGCTCCGGGACCTTGTCGGGATCAGGACTGAAGAAGGCATTCTGCTCGACCGAATCCCAGGTCTTGAACGGGATTTCGATCGGGCCGAGCTGGCTCATGTAGCCGCGGATCTGGATGCCCTGGGTCGCCAGGTACTTCTTGGCAATGGCACCGGCCGCCACGCGCATGGCGGTTTCGCGCGCCGAGCTGCGGCCGCCACCACGGTAGTCGCGCTCACCGTACTTGTGGTGGTAGGTGTAGTCGGCGTGGGCCGGGCGGAACAGGTCCTTGATCGCCGAGTAGTCCTTGGACTTCTGGTCGGTGTTGCGGATCAGCAGGCCAATCGAGCAGCCCGTGGTACGCCCCTCGAACACGCCCGACAGAATTTCGACTTCATCGGCTTCCTGGCGTTGGGTGGTGTGCCGGCTGGTGCCGGGCTTGCGCCGGTCAAGGTCGTGCTGCAGGTCGGCCAGCGAGATCTCCAGGCCCGGCGGACAGCCGTCGACAATGGCGACCAACGCCGGACCATGGCTCTCGCCAGCGGTGGTGACAGTGAACAGCTTGCCGTAGGTATTGCCGGACATGCAGGACGCTCCGCGAATCAGCCTGATTTGAACAAGGCCGCCAGTATACGCAGGCTAACCATTCAGTTCATCCCTGACGGCGAACCTTCTGCCACACCCCCGGTCCAAACTCCACCTTCCCGATAGTGGCCTCATGATGTTGCGCGTACTTGCGATAGTCGCCCTGCTGTTCAGCGGCCTGGCCCAGGCCTCCGCCCCCACGGTGCTGCAGCGCCCGATCAGCCTCGATACGGGCAGCGGCACGCTGTACGGCAGCTTGCTGTTGCCGCGTACCGAGGAGCCGCCGCCGGTGGTGCTGATCATTCCAGGCTCCGGGCCGACCGATCGCAATGGCAACAATCCCGACGGCGCCAACACCGACAACCTCAGGCAACTGGCCCTGGTGCTGGCGAAAAATCGCATCGCCAGCGTGCGCTATGACAAGCGCGGTGTGGCCGCGAGCCAGGCGGCCACGCCAGATGAACGCGACCTGAGCGTTGAAGGCTATGTCGCCGATGCGGTGGCCTGGAGTCGCAAGCTCAAGGCCGACCCTCGCTTCGGCTCCTTGATCCTGCTCGGTCACAGTGAAGGCGCGCTGATCGCCAGCCTTGCCGCAGGCCCCGGCGGTGCCAGCGCGCTGATCAGCGTGGCGGGCAGCGGCCGGCCGGTCGACGAGGTCATGCGGGCACAACTGGTCGACCGCCTGGCGCCACGCTACAAGCCGGCTGCTGCCAAGGCCCTCGATGCGCTCAAGGCTGGTCACACGACGCTCGATGTCCCACCACCCCTGCGGGACCTATTGCGTGCCTCGGTGCAGCCTTACCTGATCTCGCTGTTTCGCCAGCATCCGGCCATAGCGTTTGGCAAGGTGAAGGTGCCGGCGTTGATTGTCCAGGGCACCCATGATGTCCAGGTCGATGTCAGCAATGCCGAACGCCTCAAGGCCGCCAAGCCGGACGCCGAGCTGGCACTGATCCAGGGCATGAACCACATGCTGCGCATTGCCCCTGCCGATGCCAGCCAGCAACGTGACAGTTACCTAAATCCGAAATTGCCACAAGCCAGCGAACTCGGAGAGCGGATCGTCGACTTTATCCACAGGCTGCCTGCTGCCTGAACGGCATTCACCGAAATTGTGTCTCCAGTCCCGGGCGATCCTGCCGATAAAGCCGGTGCTGGCATCGTGATTGTGTCCAGCCTGCTGCGCACAAGAGGATCGCCATGATGACTGAAGCCGCCCCCCAGGACGCCCCCGACACCCAAGAGGAAGCGCCGGAACCCGCCCCACTGCCTTGGGCAGATGTGACCCCGGAGCATTTCCAGATGCTGCGCCTGGCGCCGCTACCGACCGACCGCAACTGCGGCGCACGGCCCCTGCGCTTTGTACAGTACGGGTATGCCGAGCGGCACAACAAGGACACCAGCTTGTTGCGCATGGCGATCCAGTTGCCCGGACAAAAAGTGCGCAAGGAACAGAACCATCTGGACATCTGGGTCGACCACCTGGAAAAGCGCGTACACATCGGCCCCGACAGTGGCCTGCAGATCGAGCCGCTCAACCGTGGCCTTGGGCGCTTCATGCTCGCCCACGCGGTGAGCTGGGCGCAGCGCAAATGGTCGCACTACCGCGTTGAAGGCGGCGCGCTGGCGAACAAGGATGCGTTGAACGATGACACCCGCCTGCGCCGCGATCATGTTTTGAACAGTCACGGCCTGGCAGTGGAGTACGCGGACGCCCAGCACCTGAAGGGGCGCTACGTCGAGCTGCAGGTCGGTGAGCTCAAGGGCGGCTGGAGCACCGAGAAAGTTCAGCGCGTGGAGATACTTGAGGCTGCGCAAATGCTTCAGCAGGCTGAACAGACCCTGCAGGAAAAAGAAGCACAACTGCGCGAACGCGATGAGCGGGTAAGCAAGTACCGTCGTGAAGACAGCGGCCTGCGATTCACCATCACCTGCCTGGTGGCGTTCGCTGTGTTCCAGGCCGGACTGTTGATCTGGATCGCCACCCACCGCTGAACGCAGCGCGGGGCAAACCCGCTCCTGCAGGAGCGGGCTGCCCCGCGATCAAACCTTACACTTTCGAAGCAAACAATCCCTGATGCTTCCGGCACTGATCCGCCGTGAGCATGAACACCCCGTGTCCACCGCGTTCGAACTCCAGCCAGGCAAAATCCACTACTGGATAAAGTGCCTGGACGTGAACCTGGCTGTTGCCCACTTCAACGATCAGCAAGCCTTTTTCAGTCAGGTGGTCGGCGGCCTCGGCCAGCATGCGCCGTACCAGGTCCAGGCCATCGTTGCCACAGGCCAGGCCCAACTCGGGCTCGTGGTGATACTCCTCAGGCATGTCGGCGAAATCCTCGGCATCGACATACGGCGGATTGGACAGGATCAGGTCGAAACGCTGCCCCGGCAATCCTTCGAAGCCGTCGCCCTGAACGGTGTAGACACGTTCCTCCAGACCATGGCGTTCGATGTTCTGATTGGCCACCTCCAGCGCTTCGAACGACAAGTCGGCCAGTACCACTTCGGCGTCCGGGAACACCTCGGCACTGACGATGCCGATGCAGCCGGAACCAGTGCACAAGTCAAGAATGCGCGCAGGCTCGCTGGCCAGCCACGGCTCGAAGCGCTTTTCGATCAGTTCGCCAATGGGCGAGCGCGGAATCAGCACGCGCTCGTCGACGATGAAGGACATGCCACAGAACCACGCCTCCCCCAACAGGTAGGCGGTGGGCACACGGTCTTCGATGCGTCGCTTGAGCAAGCGCTGCAGGTGCACCAACTCGTCATCCTCCAGTTGGCAGTCCAGGTAGCTGTCGGCAACTTCCCAAGGCAGATGGACCGAACCCAGCACCAGCAGACGCGCCTCGTCCCAGGCGTTGTCGGCGCCATGCCCGAAAAACAGGCCACGCTCATGGAAGCGGCTGACAGCCCAACGGATATGATCGCGCAGGGTGCGCAGGCGAGAAGTGATCACGACAGACTCCTTGAAAGACGACCTGCAATTCTAACAGCCCGGTCACAGAAAAGGTCGCCGAAAACGACACGTAGGAGAATTGCCGGAGTGGCTGCAGGCCACTAACCACGCCGCTTGTACGCGAAGCGATTCACATAAGTGCTCAGGCAGGGGACAATAGGTGAAAAGCCCTATCCAAAGGAGCCCTTGATGTCTGTTCCAACGACGATGTTCCACCTCAGCGGCCGCGGCTATCCGCCGGCCAAACTGAGCAATGCCAGCCTGGTCATTATCGACGCGCAAAAAGAGTACCTCAGCGGTCCACTGGCGCTGTCTGGCATGGACGAGGCTGTGAAGAACATCGCTAAAATGCTCGAGGCTGCCCGCAAGGCCGGTCGGCCGATCATTCACGTGCGCCACCTGGGCACAGTCGGCGGCCTGTTCGACCCCCAAGGTTCGCGCGGCGAGTTCATCCCGGGCCTCGAGCCCCAGGGTGACGAAGTGATCATCGAGAAGCGCATGCCCAACGCCTTCAAGAACACCAAGCTGCATGAAACCCTGCAGAGCTACGGTCACCTGGACCTGATCGTCTGTGGATTCATGAGCCACTCCAGCGTCAGCACCACCGTGCGCCGGGCGAAGGACTATGGTTACCGTTGCACCCTGATCGAGGATGCGTGCGCCACCCGCGATCTGCCGTTCAAGGATGGCGTCATTGCCGCTGCGCAGATCCAGCAGAGCGAGATGGCGATCATGGCTGACAACTTCGCCTGCGTGGCGCCGACCAGCAGCCTGATTTGACAGGTCGTCCGACGGGCTGGCGGAACCAGCTGGCGGCGTTTGAGTCCAACTGCGGATATCCATAGAGGAATCGGCATGAAGTTGAACGACGGTTTCGATGCCAAGCGCTTGCGCCAGCGTCAACCACGCAATTGGGGCGCTCGCCTGGCGGCGGCTTTTTCGGCGTTGCTGGCCACTGCGGGCGTGTTGCTGGCCATGGCTGGCGCCGCCAGCCTGCTGGGCAATCCGGAAGCGCTGGCCGAGCTCAATGCCAATCGGGCCGGTGCCGCGGTAATTCTCGCGGCTGGCCTGGTGCTGCTTTACCTGGGTATCTGGGTCTGGCGTCGCAGCCGTCTTCGCCTGCGGCGCAGCCGCGAACTGAACCTGTCGCCCCACCTGATGAAGAAACACGATTGACTGCAACCTGCGGGGGAGTCGCGTAAACTACGCCGCCCAGGCGGAGGCTTACATGCAAGACGACGATTTTTCCCTGTTCAAAAGCGAGATGCGCGGCGTCAAGCCGATCAAGCATGATCGCGCCGAGGTCGGCAAACCCAAGGCCGACCGCAAGCAATTGGCTGGCCTGCGCCAAGCCGCCACGGTACGCAGCGACCAGACGGTGATCGACGGCCTCTCGGACCAGTTTGTCATTGATGTCGGCCCCGAAGATGACCTGCATTGGAGCCGTGACGGCGTCCAGGAAAGCCAGATGCGCAAGCTCAAAGCCGGCCAGATCGGTTTTGAAGGCAGCCTTGACCTGCATGGCATGAATGTGGAAAAAGCCCGCGAAACACTGTGGGCGTTCCTCGCCGAGGCGACCCGCTTTGAAGTGCGCTGCGTACGCGTCACCCACGGCAAGGCAGTACGCCTGGATGGCAAGAAGCCGATGATCAAAAGCCACGTCAACACCTGGCTGCGTCAGCACCCTCAGGTTCTGGGTTTTACCTCGTGCCAAGCCCGCCACGGCGGCACCGGCGCGGTGTATGTGATGCTCAAACGAACCATGCTCGAAGGCCGTGACGAGTAACGCCGTACTTGCAGCGCCGCCACAGCCGCCGTACCCTTCGCGTTTGCGATAATTCCCACAGGTAGATCCATGTCCCTGGAACAGAACTACACCGCTATCCTCGGCCAGCTCGGCGAGGACGTCTCCCGCGAGGGCCTGCTCGACACGCCCAAGCGGGCTGCGAAGGCCATGCAGTACCTTTGCCGCGGTTATGAACAAACGCTCGAAGAAGTGACCAACGGCGCCCTGTTCAGCTCCGACAACAGCGAAATGGTCCTGGTCAAGGACATCGAGCTGTATTCGCTGTGCGAGCACCATATGCTGCCGTTCATCGGCAAGGCCCACGTGGCCTATATTCCCGATGGCAAGGTCCTGGGCCTCTCCAAGGTAGCCCGTATCGTCGACATGTACGCACGTCGCCTGCAGATCCAGGAAAACCTCAGCCGCCAGGTGGCCGAGGCGATCCAGAAGGTCACCGGCGCCCTGGGCGTGGCAGTAGTCATCGAAGCCAAGCACATGTGCATGATGATGCGCGGTGTGGAAAAGCAGAACTCGACCATGATCACTTCGGTGATGCTCGGCGAATTCCGCGAAAACGCCGCGACCCGCAGCGAGTTTCTCAGCCTGATCAAGTAATCGGGCACGCTTGCAAGCCGACCCTCGAAGGTCGGCTTTTTTCATTCCGAGGAGTTGCCATGATCGTCAAAGCACTGCGTGTGGGCCTTGGCCAGTTGATCGTTTTCGCCGACTGGGCAAGCCGCCCGGCCAAGCTCAAGCGCGACCCGGCCGCCCAGGCCCTGGTCGAGCAACAGGCCAAGAGCCTGAGCCTGTATCAGTTCCACGCCTGCCCGTTCTGCGTGAAAACCCGCCGCACCCTGCACCGCCTGAACGTGCCGGTAACCCTGCGAGACGCCAAGAACAATGAGCAGGACCGCCAGACCCTGCTCACCGAAGGCGGCAAGGTCAAAGTGCCGTGCCTGCGTATCGAAGAAGACGGCAAGACCACCTGGATGTACGAGTCCAAGGTGATCATCGACTACCTCAACAAACGTTTCGCCGCCTGACAGGCAACCCGCGCCGGCTAGCCGATCATGCCCACATGACGGGGATGGCTGGCCACTCGATCCAGCCATGCCTGGATGCCCGGATACGCATCCAGGTCGAAACCGCCCTGCTGGGCGACATGGGTGTAGGCATAGAGCGCAACGTCGGCGATCGAGTAGCGATCCCCGACCAGATACGGCGTTAACTGCAGCTGTTTCTCCATGACCCGCAGTGCCTTGTAGCCGCCCTTGTGCAAGGTCTTGTATTCCTCCAGGCGCTCTTGTGGCAGCCCCAGGTAAAACTGGATGAAGCGCGCCACGGCAATGTACGGCTCATGGCTGTACTGCTCGAAGAACTGCCACTGCAACACCTGGGTACGCAAACGCGGTTCGGTAGGCAGGTACTCGCTGCCATCGGCGAGGAAGTTGAGAATCGCGTTGGACTCCCACAGGTAAGTACCGTCCTCGAGCTCGAGCACCGGTACCTTGCCATTGGGGTTCATGGCCAGGAACGCCGGGGTTTCCGTCTCGCCCTTGAGAATATCCACCGAGTGCCACTCATAGGGCAGGTCGAGCAAATGCAACATCAGCTTGACCTTGTAGCAGTTGCCCGACTGGTAATCACCGTAAACCTTGTACATCACTTCCCCCATTCAATGGCTGAAACGTGCCCGCCCACATAGTTGGCGACTGTACGGCTAATTGCAATGGTTGCTGTATGGCAAAGATCAAGGACCTGCACGGTAGTCTGAAAAATCTGCTTACACCCAGAACAAGGATTGCCCCATGCCCGACGCCAGTTCTGCGCAATTGCGCCCGTTGGCCGACTCCTCCCCTTCGGCCGTAGTCGCCGGTTTTATCGCCATGATGACCGGCTACACCAGTTCCCTGGTGCTGATGTTCCAGGCCGGACAAGCCGCCGGCCTGACCAGCGCGCAGATTTCCTCGTGGATCTGGGCCCTGTCGATCGGCATGGCCGTCTGCAGCATTGGCCTGTCGTTGCGATACCGCACGCCCATTACCGTCGCCTGGTCGACACCGGGTGCCGCCCTGCTGATCACCAGCCTGGGTGGGGTGAGCTACGGCGAAGCCATCGGTGCCTACATCACCTGCGCCGTGCTGGTGGTAATCTGCGGCCTGACCGGTAGCTTTGAACGCCTGGTCAAGCGCATCCCCGCCTCGCTGGCGGCGGCCTTGCTGGCGGGCATCCTGTTCAAGATCGGCAGCGAAATTTTCATTGCCGCGCAGCATCGGACCACACTGGTGCTGGGAATGTTCTTCAGCTACCTGATTATCAAGCGCCTGTCGCCACGCTATGCGGTGCTCGCCGCGCTGGTGGTCGGTACCGCGCTGTCGGGGACAATGGGCCTGCTGGACTTCAATGGCTTCAGCCTGGAGGTGGCCACGCCGGTATGGACCACTCCAAGCTTTTCCCTGGCGGCTACCATCAGCATCGGTATCCCCTTGTTCGTGGTGGCCATGACCTCGCAGAACATGCCCGGCGTTGCCGTGCTGCGCGCCGACGGTTACTCGGTACCCGCCTCACCGCTGATCTCGGTGACAGGCCTTGCCTCGTTGGTGCTGGCGCCCTTCGGCTCCCACGGGATCAACCTGGCCGCCATCAGCGCGGCCATCTGCACCGGGCCCCACGCCCATGAAGACCCGAACAAGCGCTACACCGCCGCCGTGTGGTGCGGGATTTTCTACGGCATTGCCGGCGTCTTCGGCGCCACCCTCGCCGCCCTGTTCGCCGCGCTGCCCAAGGAATTGGTGCTCTCGATTGCCGCCCTGGCCCTGTTCGGCTCGATCATGAACGGCCTGACCGTGGCCATGAACGAGGCCAAGGAACGGGAAGCTGCACTGATCACCTTCATGGTGACCGCGTCGGGCTTCACCTTGTTCTCGATTGGCTCGGCGTTCTGGGGGATCGTCGCGGGCGTGCTGACGCTACTGATTCTCAACTGGCGCAAAACTGTGTAGGAGCGGGCTTGCCCGCGATGCGATGCGACGGTTGGATCGCGATCGCGCAGGGTGCCCTACATGGAGCACCCTGCGCGCTGCATGAACGCTTGCGCCCGCTCATCCTGGGCGTAGGCGACGTTTATCCGCAACCAGTCACTGGCAGCCCCCAGTGGATCGAAAGCACTGCCCGACGCCAGCAATACCGAACAGGCCTGCGCTTCACGCGTGAGCGAGGCAAAGTCACGGCCTGGACTGCGTGCCCAGACAAACATGCCGCCATAAGGTTCGGTGAACACCTCCCAACCAGAAGCCTCCAACTGCACCAACGCCTTGGCCATGTGCTGGGCCAGACGCACGCGCAGGCGCGCCACGCTTTTGCGGTACGTCCCGGTGGCCAGCATCTGCGCCACCACCTGCTCGGCAAAGCGTGAGGTCCCCAAGCCCGTGACCATCTTCAATTCGGCCAGGCGCGCGATCAGCGCAGGGGGTGCCACCAGGTAACCCACCCGCAGCGAACTGCTCAAAGTCTTGGAGAAACTGGCCAGGTAGATTACCCGTTGTTCGGCGTCCAACGTGGCCAGGCGTGTCACCGCGCCGTCCTGGAAGTCGGCATAGATATCGTCTTCGATGATCTGTACATCGTATTCACGGGCCAGTTCCAGCAGGCGATAGGCAACCTTGGGTGCCAGGCTGCTGCCGGTGGGGTTGTGATACAAGCTGTTGATGTACAAGCAGCGTGGGCGATGGCGCTCGAGCATGGCTTCCAGCACCTGAAGGTCCGGACCACTGGCGGTTCGCGGCACTTCCAGCATTTCGATCTGGTGCTGGCGTAGCAAGCGGTACAGATTGTAGTAGCCCGGGCGCTCCACCAGCACTTTGTCTCCCGGCTTGAGCAGCGCCCGCACGAGCAGATCGAGCGCATGGCTGGCACCTTGGGTGGTGAGGATCTGTTCCGGGCCAACCTGGATACCTATCTGCCCCAACCCTTTGTGCAACTGTGCACGCAGGCTGGCCAATCCCAGCGGCGGGCAATAGTCGATCAGGTCCTCCACCGCGCCACGGCTGACCTGGCGCACCGCCAGGGCAATGGCGTCGGTGGCGCGCCAGCTGGAAGGCACCCAGCCGCAGCAGAGGTTGAGCAACTCGGCATGGCCGTCACTGAATTGCTGCCAGCGCCCCTCAACCGCCTCATCGCGTAATGGCTGGTCGAACAACGGCTCGATCAGCCTGTGTTCAGCGACAAAAAAACCGGCGCCATGGCGTGCCTCCAGGCAACCTGCCGCCACCAGCCGGTCATAGGCCTCGATCACGCACGACTGGCTGAGCCCCTGCTCCCGTGCCAACTGACGGATCGAAGGCAAGCGACTCCCAGGACGCAAGCGCTTTTGCGCTATCCAGGCCTGCAATTGGGTCGCCAGCTGTTGCACCAGTGGCGTCGTTGATTGGCGGTCGATCATCAAGTTCATGGCGAAGTGTTCGTCTTTTTTGTCCGAACAGTTAATCACAAATCCTGAAAGGGTGTGCCTTGTGCAGCCCGGATGAACGCCGGATAGTCGAGCCATCATCAAGGAGCCCCTCATGCCCACCCAGCGTAACCCTGCCCTGCTGGCTTTTGCCCTGTGCCTGATCACCTTCGCGGTCAACCTGCAGGCACCGTTGTATACGGCATACGCCGAACTGTCCGGATACGGTGCCGGCGCCACTGCGATTGCCTTCTCGGGTTATGTGCTGGGTGTGTTGCCGGTACTGCTGTTGCTCGGTGGACTCGCCGATCGGATCGGCCGTCGAGCGTTGATCCTCGTCGCCCTGAGTCTTTCCATCCTCGCCACGCTGACGATGCTGCTCGCTCCCGGCCTGAAAACCCTGGGGCTGGCGAGATTGTTACTCGGCATCGGTACCGCGCTGGCGTCCGCCACAGGCACCGCATACATGAGTGAGCTGATGCATCGCGGCGATAATCATCGCGCCGCGTCCTGGGTCACAGCCAGTACGTCGCTGGGCTTTGGCCTGGGTGCTGCGCTGACTAGCGTATTTCTGCTCAACGGAGCGAGCCTCAGACCCGGCAGCTTCTATCTGCACCTGCTGCTTGCTTGCCTGGCCATGCTGGCTGTCTGGCGATTACCCGACCAGCCCCCAGCAGCGCGAGCGCCACTCCTGCGCTTGCCCTACTACCCTGCCGGCAGCCTGGCCTACGGCCTGGCAATCCTGCTGGCATGGGCCTGCGTAGGTCTGGTCATTGCCTTGTTGCCATCAATCCTCAAGCAACACGGACTGGCCAACTGGGCCGGGTTTTCGACATTCTGCGTAATCAGCTGCGGCTTGCTGTTCCAACCCTGGGCACGTCGATTGTCACCGCTGCGCGCCACGGCGATCGGGCTGATGGTGCTGCCCTGCAGCTATGCGCTGCTGGCCTGGGGCGCGGATCGCGGTGAACTGATCGCCGTACTGCTTGGCACCGTTGCCGCCAGCAGCGCCTGCTATGGCTTTATCTATCTGGGCGGCCTGTCGGCAGTGAACCACCTGGCCGGCAAAGAAAAAACCCGCGCGAGCGCAGGCTTTTTCCTGTTGGCTTACTTGGGCTTCAGCCTGCCGGTAATCCTGACCGGCATGCTGGTTGACCGCCTTGGCGCCAGTTTCGCCCTGCTGGTGTTTGGCCTGGCACTGCTGGTCGGTTGCCTGATGGTCGGAATGCTCCTGCTGCGCAGTCAAAAAAGCCTGCCGTCACCCGCTATTGCGCCGGTTAAATAGCGGTGGCGCCCCCATCGACGGCCAGCGCCTGACCTGTGGTGAACGCTGCGCCGTCACTGCACAAGTACAGCACCGCGCTGGCAATCTCCTCGACCTTGCCGATACGCCCCACCGGGTGCATGGCTGCTGCAAACTCGGCCTTGCGCGGATCTGCCTCGTAGGCGCGACGGAACATGTCGGTGTCAATCACCGCCGGGCACACGGCATTGACGCGGATTTTCTTCTTGGCGTACTCGACGGCTGCCGATTTGGTCAGGCCGATCACTGCGTGCTTGGAAGCGCTGTAGATACTCATCTTCGGAGCCGCCCCAAGACCGGCCACCGAAGCGGTGTTGACGATCGCACCGCCGCCTTGAGCCAGCATCAACGGCAGCTGATGTTTCATGCACAGCCAGACACCTTTGACGTTGACGCCCATGATCGCGTCGAACTCGGCTTCGCTCCCCTCTGCCAGTCGCCCCTGCTCGATCTCGATACCGGCATTGTTGAAGGCATAGTCCAGCCTCCCGTACACCCCGACCGTACGCGCCAACAACTGCTGGACATCAGCCTCCCGCGTTACATTGCAGGCCACGAATATCCCCTCGCCCCCTGACGCGAGAATCAACTCGACCGTACCCTCGCCACCCGCGCTATCCAGGTCAGCCACCACCACCTTCAAGCCTTCTGCAGCGAACGCCAGAGCAGTCGCCCGGCCGATACCCGCAGCGCCACCGGTAACCAGGGCAACCTGGCCGAAAAAAGTCATGCTCATCGCTAGCTCCTGCAACATCGTGAGGTCTGTGGCCAGGAGTCTAGCCAGCGACGGCCCCTGCTTGGCAGCATCATCAGGGCGCCGGTTGGAGGGTCATCGGCTCGGTTTATTATCGAGCCAGGTTTGAATCACCCCGATGGATCACCCTCCATTCGCCAAGTGGGTATGCCTTGCCGGAATGCCTTTCAAGGTCTATCAACAAGCTTTGCCCTTAACGCGAGAGCCCAGCCATGACCTCCCACACCAATCGCCGTTTCCTCCTCGCCAAGCGCCCTGTCGGAGCGGTCAGCCGTGACGATTTCACTTTCGAGCACGTCCCCGTCGGTGAGCCCGGCGAAGGCCAGGTGCTGGTCAAAAACCTCTACCTGTCCCTGGACCCGGCCATGCGCGGCTGGATGAACGAGGGTAAGTCCTATATTCCACCGGTTGGACTCGGACAGGTCATGCGCGCGCTGGGCGTGGGTGAAGTGATCGCCTCCAAACATCCGGGCTATGCCATTGGCGATCACGTCAATGGCCCGCTGGGTGTGCAGGATTACTTCCTGGGAGAGCCCCAGGGCTTCTACAAGATCGACCCGAAATTGGCGCCACTGCCGCGCTACCTCTCGGCCCTGGGAATGACCGGCATGACCGCGTACTTCGCCCTGCTTGACGTCGGCGCACCGAAATCTGGCGAGACCGTGGTGATCTCCGGGGCCGCGGGTGCCGTAGGGAGCATTGCCGGGCAGATCGCCAAGATCAAAGGCTGTCGCGTGGTCGGCATCGCTGGAGGAGAACAGAAATGCCAGTACCTCAAGGACGAGCTGGGCTTTGACGGTGTAATCGACTACAAGGCCGAGGACGTGCTGGAGGGCCTCAAGCGCGAATGCCCCAAAGGCGTAGACGTTTACTTCGACAACGTGGGCGGCGACATCCTCGATGCCGTACTCAGCCGTCTGAATTTCAAGGCGCGGGTGGTGATCTGCGGCGCGATCAGCCAGTACAACAACAAGCAGGCCGTCAAAGGACCGGCCAACTACCTGTCACTGCTGGTGAACCGTGCGCGAATGGAAGGCTTTGTGGTGATGGACCATGCCGCCAACTACGCCAAGGCGGCACAGGAGATTGCCGGTTGGCTTGCAACCGGCAAACTGAAAAGCAAGGAGGACGTCGTCGAGGGCCTGGAAACCTTCCCCGAAACACTGCTCAAGCTGTTCAGCGGGGAAAACTTCGGCAAGCTGGTACTCAAGCCCTGATCTGGGCAACCACGTCAGCCAGAGCCTGAGCGGGGTTCGCAGCCTGGCTGATCGGGCGACCGATCACCAGGTAGTCGGAGCCGGCATCCAGGGCCTGGCGCGGAGTCAGGATACGGCGCTGGTCATCCTGGGCACTGCCCGCTGGACGGATACCCGGAGTCACCAGTTGCAGGGACGGGTGCGCGGCCTTGAGCGCGGGCGCTTCCAGAGCCGAACACACCAGCCCGTCCATGCCGGCTTTTTCGGCCAGGGCAGCCAAGCGCAATACCTGCTCTTGGGGCTCGATATCCAGACCGATACCGGCCAGGTCCTCACGCTCCATGCTGGTCAGCACGGTCACACCGATCAGCAACGGCTGCGGCCCGCTTCGCTTGGCCAACTCTTCACGGCAAGCGGCCATCATGCGCATGCCACCGGAGCAGTGCACATTGACCATCCATACACCCATTTCCGCTGCCGCTTTAACGGCCATGGCGGTGGTGTTGGGAATGTCATGGAATTTAAGGTCGAGGAACACCTCGAAGCCCTTGCCGACCAGCGCTTCGACAATGCCAGATGCGCTGCTGGTGAACAGCTCCTTGCCGACCTTTACCCGACACAGGGCAGGATCAAGTTGATCGGCCAGCTTCAGGGCGGCTTCACGAGTAGGGAAATCCAGGGCGACAATGATGGGCGTCTGGCAGGCGGACATGGGCTGGTCTCTTGGCAAGTCTTGAACGGCGCGCATTGTAAACGAAGCGGCGCGCCATGGGGGGCCGATGATCGCGAATTGGCCCGGTTCTGGACATCTCCCTATAATTGAACCAATGAATGATGCATTTGCTCATACATGAAGGAGCGGTGTCATTTTCCGCTCAGAGGAGAACTACATGCCCTGGTATGCCTGGTTGATTCTGGTACTGGCAATCGGCTCCATTGTTGGCGGCTTGATGCTGCTGCGCGACACTGCAAAAAAACTGCCCCTGACCGAGGAGCAGCTTAAACGCGTACATGAGCGCAACGCGGAGATGGATGCAAAGGATGCGCAGGACCGCTGAGCTGGCGCGTTGATTCGCCAGACTCAAAGCATCACTTATAACGTGCTGCAGCAGAACTGCGTGACAAATTCGGCCCAAGGGCATCGCGCGCCTGGATGTACGCTTCCCAATGAGCGGCGACTTCAGATAAAGACAGGACAGTTAGCCGTTCCTTACTCTCCAGGCCACTCAAGGCGGCATCGACCATCTTCCCTACTTCCGTCACCATCCGTGGGTCGATATGGGCAACATCCGGGCCCGAGCGCTCCCATATTTCGGTGCGGGTAACCCCGGGCAACAGGCCTAACCTGTCGGAACAAAATATTATTACCAAAATATTTATAGAAATTCAGCCGACCAAAGGCCCCGTCACACAAACAATAAGGCCGGTCACAGACCGGCCTTATTGGAGACGCTAGTTGATCGTGAGCATTTCGCGGTTGCGATCGAGCAACGCCTTGCCGATACCCTTGATCTCAAGCAGCTCATCCACCGATGCAAATGCCCCGTGTTCTTCGCGATAGGCGACGATGGCTTCGGCCTTGGTTTTGCCGATTCCGGACAGGTTGGATTGCAGAGTGATGGCGTCGGCGGTGTTCAGGTCGAGCCGTGGAGCTTCCTGTTGGGTCGCGACGATCGGTGGAGGGGTGGCAACAGCAGTGGTTGCGGGTGCGGCGCTGATCGAAAAAGTAGCGCTGGCCAGGAGGGGGAGAAGCAGGTATGACAGGACAGTATTACGCATGGGTGGCACTCCTTGGGTAGGTTTCTGAGGCAGCTTTTCCATTGGCTGCTTTTGAAACCTAGACCGAAGATGCCGAGAATCAAACCCATTGCTCGACGCATTCATTACAAAATCGATCACGCTGCCCCGGCGGCATACCTGCACGCTCAGAAAAATCGCCGTGCCGGAAGCGACTCACGGCAAAGCAATATTCTTTATGGGTCAAGTCGACGCTGCTGGTAAATCCAGTCGACAATCTCGCCATCGGGTGCGTAACCGCTGACAGTTTCCCGAAGCAACTGCCTCACCCGGCTGTAATCATCCTGGGAAACTGCTGCAAGCAACTGGTCCAGTTTTTCCTTCATCACATCCCACGCCAGATAATCTTCCTGGGCGCTCATGATCATTGGATGACGTGTAGCAACGACGTTGTCACCAATGAGTAGCTCTTCGTAGAGTTTTTCACCGGGCCGCAATCCGGTGAACTCAATAGCGATATCACCATGGGGGTTCCGATCGGAACGAACACTCAAGCCTGAGAGGTGAATCATTTTCTCTGCCAACTCGATAATTTTTACCGGTTCACCCATGTCGAGTACAAAAACATCTCCACCCTGTCCCATCGAGCCAGCCTGGATCACCAATTGAGCTGCTTCCGGGATGGTCATGAAGTAGCGAGTTATCTTCGGGTGCGTGACCGTCAGCGGCCCTCCGGCCTTGATTTGCTTATGGAACAGAGGAATGACCGACCCGGAAGATCCGAGTACATTTCCAAAACGAACCATGGTGAAACGGGTTTTATTCACCTGCGATACATTTCCTGCATCACCGAACAGTACCGGAGCCAGCTCCCGGCTCAATGCTTGCAACGTCATTTCAGCCAGGCGCTTAGTGCTGCCCATTACATTTGTCGGGCGTACTGCCTTGTCTGTCGAAATCAGCACAAAATTGGCAATCCCTGCCTGCAATGCTGCCTGGGCGGTATTGAGTGTTCCAATCACGTTGTTCAATACGCCTTCGGCGATATTATGTTCGACCATCGGAACATGTTTATACGCGGCAGCGTGATATACCGTATCCACACGCCAGGTCTTCATGATATCGAGCAATTGCGGCTGATTGCGGACCGAACCGAGGATAGGCAGCAAGCGTGTCGGAAGCGACTCCCGGGTCACACGTTGTTCCAACTCCGTCAGGATGCTGTAGAGGTTAAATTCGCTGTGCTCGAACAATATCAGCACCTTCGGGCCCAGGCCGAGAATCTGCCGACAAAGCTCCGAACCAATTGACCCTCCTGCCCCGGTAACCAACACTGACTGCCCAACAATACAGCGCTCAAGGAGGTCTTCCTGGGCTGGTACTGCGTCTCGGCCCAGCAGGTCGGCAATATCCACCTCCTGGATGTCGTCAACCTTGACACGACCACTCGCCAGATCCATGAAGCCGGGTACGCTTCGCACATGTAACGGAAAGCCTTCGAGAAAACCCAATATTTCCCGTCGACGACCACGTGGTGCAGAAGGAATGGCCAGGAGTACTTCCTGGGCGCCAGTAGCATCAATCATTCGCTGAATACTGCGAGGCGCATAAACCTGCAATCCGGAGATGACTCGATCAGCAATGCTGCCGTCATCATCGATAAAAGCAACTGGACGCATGACCTTACCCATGCGCAATGCCGCTACGAGCTGATTGCCGGCAGCGCCAGCACCGTATATGGCCACTTTGGGCAACCCATCATCACGATTGGTGAATGGCACATGCTGAGCGGCCGTAAACCAGTCCCCCAGAAAATACTGACGCATCGCCAAGCGCAAACCGCCGACCATGATCAAGCTCAGCCACCAGTAATTGAATATGATTGAACGAGGCACCACGTTCTGGTGATTACTGTACCAATACACCACAACGCCCAATATCAGTGCGGAGAGGCTCACCGCTTTGATGATCGCGATCAGTGCGTCATTACCGAAATAACGCATGACCGCCCGGTACATACCAAACCGTATAAACAGGGGAATTGCGACAACCGGCGCGCACACAAATAGCCAAACATGCTCGACAATCGGGTTGGCCATCTCATCGATGCCCAAGCGCACCATGAATGCCAGCCAGAGAGCGATCCAGACCAACAGAGTGTCTGCAGTAACCTGAATCAGCCGCTTTTGACGGCGAGGCAGGCCTAGAAGCCAGTTACGAAAATGATCAATCATCCTGAGTGAGCCCCACCACAATCCCCTGAGTACTTGTGATACGTGATCCAAACCTTTCAATGGCCGCGTAAAGGCGAGTCCACAGTCTAACGAGACGCCTGCGCCATCACCGCCTGCAACACAGCACAGGTCTTCTCCATCTCCGCTTCCGTCAAGGTTGGGTGAACAAGGAACATAAGACTCGTGTCCCCCAACTCCTGGGCAACCGGCAGCCGATGCTCAGGGCGCCAGCCGGTATTGTCGAATGCTTTTTCCAGGTAGACCTCAGAACAGGAGCCGGCAAAACAGGGCACGCCACGCGTAACAATCTCAGCAATAACGCGATCTCGCGTCCAACCTTCGGCCAGTACATTTGGATCAACGAAGACATAGCACTTGTATGCGGCGTGAGTAACATCAGAACTGACAGCTGGTACCCGCAACCCAGGCACCATTGAAGCGCATGCCCATATCTTTTCAGCATTCTTCAGACGAGAAGCTTGCCAGGTGGGCATACGCTCCAACTGGATACGACCAATCGCCCCCTGGACCTCCAGCATGCGCCAGTTGGTACCGAAGCTTTCATGCAACCAGCGGAACCCCGGAGCATGTTCGCGCTCGTACACCGCCTCCCAGCTCTTACCGTGGTCCTTGAACGCCCACATGTCGGCCCAGAGCTTGCGATCGCTGGTGGTTACCATGCCGCCCTCGCCCCCCGTGGTCATGATCTTGTCCTGGCAGAACGACCAGGCGCCAACATGACCAATCGAACCCACCGGACGCCCTTTATAGCGCGCGCCATGGGCCTGGGCACAATCCTCGATCACTTTCAGGTCGTGCCTGGCCGCCAATGCCATGATCGGATCCATGTCACAAGGCCAGCCGGCAAGATGTACGCAGATAATGCCCCGAGTACGAGGTGTCATCACTGCTTTGATGGACTCGGCGGTGATGTTCTGGGAGTCTCGGTCGACGTCCGCGAAAACCGGTACCGCGCCCGCATTGACAATACTCGAGACCGACGCAAGGAAAGTACGCGAGGTGACGATGACTTCATCACCTACTCCTATACCAAGCGCATGCAGGGCCAGATCCAGAGCAACAGTGCCGTTGGCCAGCGCAATCGCGTATTCAGTACCCACCCAACTGGCGAAAGCCTTTTCAAACTCCCGACACTCCTGTCCGGTCCAGTAGTTGACCTTGTTGGACAGCACAACATTGCGAACGGCGTCGGCTTCTTCTTCAGTGAAGGACGGCCAAGGAGAAAAGGGAGTATTCAACACAGCAATTACCTGCTATTCAGAATTTGAGAGGAGCTGTCGGGATTGCACTGGCCGCCCGTATGTTCGAGCCCTGACCATCCTTCATGAACTGAGACTTTTTTCAAGCATGGCCAAGAGCGCGCGCAGGCACCCCGGCCACCGTCATGTTATCAGAGATATCATTTACTACAGCGGCCCCAGCGCCAACAACCACCCGGGTGCCAATATTCAATACCTGCCGTACACATGCTCCAATGCCTATCCAGCTCAGGTCGCCAACCTTGACCATGCCTGCCAGCCTCGCACCAGGGCAAACGTGGACACAGTCGCCCAGCTGGCAGTCATGATCGACGCTGCTGCCGGTATTCAAGATGCAACCTTCGCCGATCCTGGCATAGGCATTCACCACTGCCGTGGCGAACACCACAGTGCCTGCCCCGAGCGATGCGTGACGGCTTACCACTGAACCTGGGTGTTGAAGCACCGGCAACCGGGCACCCACGACCTTGAGCTCGTTCAACTTGCGTTGACGGATATCATTATTGCCGATTGCCACCAGAACACCCTGGTAGTCCTGCACGCGTGCGAGCAGGTCCGCCGTTGTTCCAACTACCGGCCAAGTTCCGTTGGTTACAAGTCCCGGCCACGCGTCATCAAAAAATTCGATGGTGTCCCAACCACAGCACTCGGCTGTGTCGGCTACGACCTTGCCGTGGCCACTGGCACCGATAATGGCAAGTTTTTTCATTTTTTGGTGCCGGTAAACTTGGACATCGTGACCTCACCATCAGCGCAAATTCCGTCCCGGACCAGCACTTTCTTGATAGTCAGAAAGATAATCTTTATATCAAGCCACAGCGACTGGTTGTCGACATACCAGACATCCAGCTTGAACTTATCTTCCCAGGACAATGCATTACGACCGTTGATTTGCGCCCAACCGGTAACTCCAGGGCGCGCTTCATGGCGACGCAACTGTTCGCCGTCGTACAGCGGCATGTATTCCATCAACAGCGGTCGTGGCCCTACGAGGCTCATGTCACCTTTGATCACGTTCCACAGCTCGGGCAACTCGTCCAGACTGCTTGAACGAAGAAAACTACCGAAGGGGGTCATGCGTTGCGAATCCGGCAGCGGGTTACAGTTGGCATCAACTGCATCACGCATGGTACGAAACTTGACCATTTCAAACGGCTTGCCATGCAAGCCTGGCCGAACCTGTCTGAACAGGACCGGCGAACCCAGGCGCTTGCGGATCAGGTAGGCAACGATCGCAATAACTGGCGACAGCAGGATGAGCCCTACTCCCGCAACGACAATATCGAAACAACGCTTTAACATTAGAAACCCCTGCCCCTACCCTTCCAAGCTTGAAAGCACTGCGTCGGTCATTTTTTCGCCAAGCGACGGAAGTGCGCGCCAAATCGCTCGACCCCTACCCGCAGCGACAGTTGTTGTTGATAATACGCGCGCCCCTTATGCCCCATGGCCAGGCGCTCCTCCCTGATCGAACGCAGCAACGCCTCGGCGGCCTGAGCAATGGACTCGGGGTTCTCCGATTCGCTGACAACGCCGCAGCCCGCCTCACGCACCAGATCGGCAGCATCCCCATCCACAGCCATGAGTAAGGGCTTGCCGGCAGCCATGTAAGCCTGGGTTTTTGACGGGATGGTAATGGTGAACAGCGGGTCTTTTTTCAAGTGCACCAGCAAGGCGTCGGCATGGGCAAGGTAGGCCCCGACGTCCGTCATCGGCACACCTGGCAGGAAGGTCACATTATCGAGCCCACTGGCCTTGGCCATTTCCTGGAGCCGGGCAACCTCGACGCCACCGCCGAGGAAAACGAATATCACCTCCGGGGCACGAGCTTTCAGCAGCTGTGCCGCCGCCATCACCGCTTCAAGCGATTGCGCCTTGCCCATGTTCCCGGCGAACAATATTCGAAACCGGGAAACATCCGGGAAGTTGGCTGGCTGTGCCGCGTCCGGCGCACAAACCATGTCTTCGGCACACCAGTTGTAGATCACGTCGATCTTGCATGCCGGCACGTTCCGCTCAATCAGCAGCCGCTTGAAGCCAGGCGACAAAACGACCACCTGATCGACACGGTTGTACACCCAGTCACACACACCCGAAACAATCCTGAGTGCTTTTTCGTTGGAAAACATCCCTGTCGCCCGCAGTGTGTCCGGCCACATGTCCTGGATGTCGTAGACCACCGGAACACGCCGCAGCAAACGGATGCAGGCTGCGGCGATCCCTACCGTCAGCGGCGGGTGGTAGGCATAGATGACATCTGGCTTTTTCGCGCCAAACAATCCATAGAGCAGGCTACTCGCAGCAAAGCTGACATAGTTGAGCACACGCCCAATGCCGCTCTGCCCATGGCTGGGATACAGCGGTACACGGGTGACCTTGACGCCGTCGATCACCTCGCGCTGCAGGAGCTTGACCCGATACCCGGGATACAGCTTGCCGCCCGGGTAATTGGGGAATCCGGTCACGACTTCAACTTCGAAGCCTTGTGCGACCAGCTCTCGTGCAAACACCAGCCCTTTGAAGGTCGGTTCAGGGTCAAACCACTGTGTGAGCAATAGAACGCGAACGCCCATCCCGATCAGTACCTTCTCCAGACTGTGCGCATTACATAGTCTCGATAGCTATGAATGATGCGCACGACTTTCTCGGAGACATTCGGCATGCTGTAGTCTTCCACCAGCCGGAAGTCACGCACAGAACCGCGCTGCTGGGAGTCGACCAATTGCAGGCCTTGCAACACGCGCTCGAGCTCCAGACCAACCATCATCACCGCAGCCTCCTCCATGCCTTCCGGGCGCTCATGGGCTTCGCGCAGGTTCAGCGCAGGGAAGTTCAGGATCGACGACTCTTCGTTGATGGTACCGCTGTCCGACAGTACCGCCTTGGAGGCCAACTGCAGCTTGTTGTAGTCAGTAAAGCCCAGTGGCTTGAGCAGACGGACGTTGGAGTGAAAGGTCACGCCCAGGGCATCGACGCGCTTTTGAGTGCGCGGGTGGGTCGATACGATCACCGGCAGGTCATACTGCGCCGCAACGGTGTTGAGGACGTCCACCAGCTTGAGGAAGTTTTTGTCGGCTTCAATGTTTTCTTCGCGATGGGCACTGACCACGAAGAACTTACCTTCCTGCAAACCAAGACGCTGCAGAACATCCGAACTATCGATTCGTGGGCGATAGTGCGAAAGCACTTCAAACATCGGACTACCGGTCTTGACCACCATGTCGGGAGAGAGGCCCTCACGCAGCAGGTAATCCCGGGCGATGGTGCTATAGGTAAGATTGATGTCGGCCGTATGGTCAACGATCCGCCGATTGATTTCCTCGGGCACGCGCATATCGAAGCAACGATTGCCAGCTTCCATATGGAAGGTAGGGATCTTGCGACGTTTTGCCGGAATTACCGCCATACAGCTGTTGGTGTCGCCCAGCACCAGCAGAGCTTCAGGCTCGACTTCTGTCAGCACCCGGTCCACAGCAATGATCACATTGCCAATGGTTTCCGCACCGGACGCTCCGGCAGCGTTAAGGAAATGGTCAGGTTTACGAATACCCAGATCCTGGAAGAAGATCTCGTTGAGTTCGTAATCGTAGTTCTGGCCGGTATGCACCAGGATGTGTTCGCAGTGCTCATCGAGCTTGGCCATCACCCGCGCCAGGCGAATGATTTCCGGACGAGTGCCCACCACTGTTACAACTTTCATTTTCTTCATTGCAATTTCCTGTAAACAGCGGCTCAGGCTTCGGTGCCCACCGGCCGAGCGTAGGTATCCGGGTGCTCGCGGTCAAAAATCTCATTAGCCCAGAGCATGACGATCATCTCGTCCTCGCCCACGTTGGTGATGTCGTGCGTCCAGCCTGGCACCGTTTCAACGATTTCTGGTTGCTCGCCGGTGGTGAACAACTCGTAAAATTCGTCGGAAACAATGTGACGGAAACGGAAACAGGCCTTGCCCCGAATAACCAGGAACTTCTCCGTTTTGGAGTGATGGTAATGGCCACCGCGGGTAATACCAGGATGCGCGGTGAAGTACGAGAACTGGCCAGCGTCCGGCGTTTTGAGCATTTCCACGAAGACGCCACGCGGATCCCCGTACTTGGGAACCTCATACGTAAAGCGATCAGGCGTCAGGTAGCTCAGGTAAGTCGAATACAGCGCCCTTAGCAGCCCGGTGCCTACCGACTCGGTAATCATGCTCTTGCGACTGTCACGAAATGCGGCCAACTGATTCGCCAGCTCACCGACGGTGATGCTGTACTGAGGCTCGACGCTGACAAACGGCTCCCCTGCCAGCTTGCCATCCATCACGGCAATGAAATGGCTGACAACATCGTCGATGTAGACCAGATTAATGCGCGCGCTTGGGTCGTTGATCTGGATCGGCAGATCCTTGGCGATGTTGTTGCAGAAGGTCGCCACCGCCGAGTTGTAGTTCGGTCGTGCCCACTTCCCGAATACATTAGGCAGGCGGAACAGGTGCACAGCAGAGCCATGCTCGGACTTCAGGTCAAGTAAGACCTGCTCGGCACCACGCTTGCTACTGCCATAGGGGTTATTCAGTTCGGCCTGGCTGGACGATGTGTAAAGCACAGGCGTCTTGCGGCCACTGGCCTTGACCGCGCCACATACGGCGCGGGTCAGGTCGGTGTTGCCGGAATGGAACTCCTGCGGGTCCTGCGGGCGGTTGACACCTGCCAGGTGAAACACAAAATCCACTTGCGCAACCAAGCCTGGCAGACTCGCCAGTGAATCCTCGCGAGTAAAGCGCAGCACTTCGACGTCGCTGCGCTCCCCCAGGTGAGCGATCAAATTTTGACCGACAAAACCGTTGGCACCTGTAATCAGAACCTTCATCGCTTATTCCTCGGGCGTTGCGTGTTCGCCACGCTGAATCGCACGCATGAAGTCCAGTTTGAGCAGCAACTGCTGCATGCCCTGCACATCCAGACGTTCGGTATTATGCGAGTTGTAGTCTTCAGTGCGGGAAATCTTGGTTTCGCCCTGCTCGACAAACTTGGCGTAGTTCAGATCACGCAAGTCAGGCGGAACGCGGAAGTAATCGCCCATGTCTTCTGCACACGCCATTTCTTCACGGCTGAGCAGTGCTTCGTAGAGTTTTTCGCCATGGCGAGTACCGATGACCTGGATAGGGTGCTCCGGCTTACCGACCAGATCAGTCAGTGCGCGAGCCAGGACTTCGACGGTCGCTGCTGGCGCTTTCTGCACGAACAGGTCACCGTTGTTACCGTGCTTGAATGCATACAGGACCAGGTCCACGGCGTCGGCGAGCGTCATCATGAAACGCGTCATGTTCGGATCAGTCAGGGTCAGGGCCTTGCCGGCACGGATCTGATCGATAAACAGCGGAATTACCGAACCGCGGGACGCCATCACGTTGCCATAACGGGTGCCGCAGATAACGGTCTTAGTGTCATCGACGTTACGCGACTTGGCCACCATGACTTTCTCCATCATTGCCTTGGAGATCCCCATGGCATTGATCGGGTACACGGCCTTGTCGGTGCTCAGGCAGACAACGCGCTTGACCTCGTTCTGAATAGCGGCTTCAAGCAGGTTTTCGGTACCCAGAACGTTGGTCTTGACCGCTTCCATCGGGTGGAATTCGCAGGAAGGCACTTGTTTCAGGGCGGCGGCGTGGAAGATGTAATCCACGCCACGGGTGGCGTTCAGTACACTTTGGTAGTCACGAACATCGCCGATGTAGAACTTCAGCTTGGAACTACCATAGCGCTTGCGCATGTCATCCTGCTTTTTCTCGTCGCGGCTGAAGATACGGACTTCGGCGATATCGGTATCGAGAAAACGCTTAAGCACAGCATTACCAAAAGAACCAGTACCACCGGTGATCAGCAGCTTTTTGCCTTTAAACATGACATTTCCCTTTAATAGCATCCAACAATTTAGCGACCTGCATATCAGGCATTTTATTTTCGACAATAAACTGCTTGGCCAGCGCACCCTTGCTGACAAATTCACTATCAGCGAGCTTTGACAGCTCCAGCAACTTCATCTTCAGGCCATCACTGCCCGGCGGAACAAGATAACAAAAATCGTAATATTCTTCAGGAATACCATCGAGCGTGTACATTAGGACAGGAACCCCGGACGACATGTACTCGATGATCTTGGATGGGAATGAGTACTTCGTATAGACAGAGTCGTTATCTCGCGGGTTAACCAGCAATGCCGCATTACGCTGCAACTTCAAAACCGACTCGCGATCCAGCTGTCCAAAATACCTTACACCCGACTGTACAGCAGCAATCTGTTCTACATACTTGCGATCATCACCGTCACCGCAGATAAAAAGCTCGTAGTCACTGACACCCGAAGCCACATAAGAGTCGACCAGGTTTCTTATGCCGTAGCGGCGATCAAGAGTGCCGGTGTACAAGAAATACTTTTTCCGCTCTACCGCGTCAGTCAAGGCGATATAACGCTTATCGGCGATGCCTTCAATGACCACCTTTTTGATGCCGTCATCGAATTCCCCCAGCATGTCCTTGGTGATTGCCGAAATGCTGTCTGCGCGATTGACAATAAAGTAAGAGATGCGCGATAGCATATTGTATGCGAATTTCGCCAGTCCGCGTCGTACAGCCATGTACTCAGGAAGATCCGGAACGATAACACAAAAATGCGTATCGCTGCGCAGAGACTTGACCACGTAGCAGGCCAGCAGGAACGGCAAGTGCATGGAGTAGCAAACCAATACCTGAGGCTTGCCTTTGTCAGCTTTCATTTGCAGCAGAATCGCCTTGACGGCACGCACGACCTTGTGCAGGTTCTTCACGATCGTCAGATTGAAGAAACTGACATTCATGATGGTAACGCGATCCAGGGTTTCCCGCTTCGCAGCAGGCTGATAGAAAATATCGCTATAACGCCGGGGATAAGCGCCAATAAATGGCAGATTTATCACCGTCAGCGAATCGACAGACGGGCTTTGCGAGAAGCCCTGAATGTAGTTTTTCTGGAGCGTGTCTGCGGCGTGCTGCATTCCGCCCTTAGACTTCTGAACAATATTGTTCTTGTCGCTGTCACTAAAAATCCCACCCAGGAACAGTACTCTCATCACGCCCTCACCTGAGCAATTACCAAACGCAATCGATCGACCACCTGTCGACCGACAACACCAGACACCCTCAAGCCCTTGCCCATCCCATCAATTCCAAAGCAGATTGTTCCTGAGCAACGGCAGCACCGAAAAATGCGCAACCGGAACAATATAAAACAAAACCAGATAACCTGCAAAAAACAGCAAATACAGACCGAGAAAGAAATAGCTTCGCCGCCTCAAGAACAACGAATTAACACAGTACAACATATTGAAGAATACAATAGTTCGGAATAGCCGAACAAATATCTCAGACTCAAAATACAACACAACGAAAAACAGGGAAAACAAGTTGAGATTCAAAATAAATACAAGCTCTTTATCCCGCCCCGCCGCATCAAACACCTGCCGAAGACTTAGCCGCTCGGCAAAAACAGCAAAAAGCACCAGCGTGACCGAAAACACGTGCACAGCCAAGTTAGCCAACGAACTTTTCAATGAAGTATCATAATAACTGAAATGACTGGCGAGACTAGCAGGCAATGGCACACAGTAACGCACAAGAATATAGACACAGATAAAGGAAAAGAAAATAAAGAAGAAACGCCAAAAAGATACAACCCTATTCACGGGCATGACAATGAAGAACAGGAAGAGCAGCGCTGACTGGTGAATAGAGGCAGCCAAGATAATCAACAGCACATACTTTAACCGGCTATACGATTTATTCTCGAATAACACAAGCATTGCCTGAAGAAAAATAGCAAAAGAAAGAGAGTTTCTGACCAGCACGAAATCGAGCGGAAAGAAACACACAAGATAGATCAGCAAGGATGCCAGCGGAGCCAAAGCACGCTTTAGCACATATCGCCAGACCAGTAACAGGGTCACAAACGATATGATGACCTGAAACCCTTGATAAGAAAGTCCTGCGTGGCTGAAAAAGATATTCAGATAACCATAACCTACTTCTTTCCCCCAGCTGGCAAGCGTGTCTCGCGTATGATAATACAGCTCATACGCCTCTCGATCACCGTTCCAGTAGTTCCATCCATAGAGCATCCACATCGCCAGAAAAACAGGCAAAGCGAACACGATGGACAACTGTCTTCTTCTTTCCATATCGCCTGCTTTATTTTAATTTGTTCTTAATAAAACTAGATATGCTTTCTGACTTACTAACACCCAACGCACCTCTGATCACCCTGGACACAATCGAACGCAGCGAGAAGAACTGAGGGTCGAGGATAATTTTCGCAACCGCCACTTCAAAGGTCTTATCGATAAGCAACACTTCAGGATGCTTCAATGGAAACTCCATTGACCGGGTGGGCAAGCCGCAGAACCTTTCCACCATGGGATTTTCCATCGAGTGACCACCATGGGTGGAGTCAAGATCAACACCAATATTCGTGATTTGATTGTTTTTGGGTACGATGGCATACAGGTTGTGAGCACGTACCGAAAAACTCATCTGGTAGTCCCATGAGTAGAATCGCCCGCTTTTCTCTTTGGCATCCACCTCATAGTCCAGATTGTAGCTATCCTGATAGTAGAGTTTCTTGTACACGTACTCATCCTTTATTCTGTTGCGAATATAGTCATTACGCCACAGGACCAACTCACCATCGTAGAACCTTGTGAACTTGTAAGACCAGGAAGCCCATCCGCACGGCATCATGTTCTTGGTGAATACATAGCTGGAACCATCTTCAGGCTCATAGGTCTTCAAATAGTTCGTGCCACATACCCAAAGAACACGCGTGTCATGCTTGTAGCGAAGCAACATCTCCCGGCAAAACGCAAAGAATGTTACCTCTGGAAGGTTGTCATCTTCGAGAAATATTGCATGCTCTTCTCGCTGAAAAACCCACTTGGCGCCTTCACCAATATTTGCGTACACGCCAATGTTGTTTTCTTCGTACTTGCGGATAATTTCGCAATCCCAAGTGATAGCAGCTTCAATCGCCTGGCGACACTGGGCTACCTGCGCCTTCTCTTCATCGTTGCGACCGCCATCCGAGAGTAGGTACAGCTTGGCCGGGGCAACCTTGGCAATCTGCTTGATGACCTCCAGCGGCTTGTCAATGCGCTTGAACAAAAGCAGAACCACTGGAATATCAAATTGTTCCATTGCTGCCACACCCCTCTCCTAACCTTTGATTACCTGAGGACCCAACTACCACCCGCAGCGGCACCGGCAATCGGCAGGCTTAATAATCCTGAACTTTCTTGACCAGCGAATAACTATACATAATCTCGAGCATCGCTGAACTCACCAACGCCAGCACCACCGAATAGATACTCCAGTTCAAGGACAGATAAACAGCGCAGAAACCATAGAACGAAATAACTGAAACCACCTGATTCCTGAGCACGAAGTCATACCGTTGACGCGGTACAAATATGAAGTAGATATGACTACCGACGATGAGGAACGTCATGATATTGATACTGAGCAACATTGAGAGGTAATAGGCTTCCTCCATATCGTGCACAGATACCAAGCGCACCACCCAGTAGCCACCCAGCGCCACCGAGAGCATGCACAGCAGACCGATGAAGATCTCAACCTTGATGATTTTATTGATAAGGTTTCTTTGTGCGCTTTTCACCATCATCGGGAAAAGGGCTGCATTGATGTTGGAGGCCAACAGACTGGGCACTGAGAAAATCTTGTTGGCGAGGTCATAGATCGCCACTTCTTTCATGCCGAAGAAAGAACCGATTATGATTTCTATACTTTTCTGCTTGAGCGTATTGGTTGCACTGGACCAGAAAAACGGCTGCACCTCACGCAACAAGGCAATAACGCCTGAAAACGCCGGCCACTTCAGCGCAGACCGCGTATGCCTTAATGCCAGGTAGAACGCTACAACGGAAGCCAGTACGTTGGTGGCCACAACTATAAACGTATAGGTGTCGACATCATCAACATCCTTCACCAGCAGATAAATGACCGGCAACGACAGCAACTTCAACGAGAGCTGGACGGTAGTAAGTATTTTCATTTGTTGCATGCCATGAAAATACCAGAGCGGCAAAAATATGCACGACAGCGTGTTGGCAAAACACATGATGAAAATCCATGCATTCGCCTTCATGAACGGAACCAGCAGGAGCAAGGCAACAAACACCGCCACTGCCAGGAGCTCCAGCACGACTTTAGTCACAGTCACGGAAGACAGCAGCGACGCATGCAAGGCCTTATCGTCCTGGCTCAGCGACACCAGCTTGGCGGCATGCATGTCGAATCCAAAGTTTATAAAAACCATGAAATAAGCTGCAATGCTGGTGGCAAACACAAAAAGCCCAAAATTATCAATACCAACATTATTGATAACAAATGGATAAATCAGCAAATAAAAGAATGAGTTCGCCACTTGCAGGATAGTCATGTGGGAATAATTACTTATTACCTTGACATTATCCCTGTAGAGCTGCTTGACCTGAGCCAGATTCAACAAATCACCTCACAAAACCTATAAACCTGGACATCAGGCCAATCTAGAACTCTAAATTATTTCATTTTTCGTCTTATACTGCGCGCCGACTCCCCATCCTTTCAGACAAGAAAAAGCGAACCAATGCCACGAAGACACCCAAGCCAAGCCCCAGCACCAGACCCAGCGCCATGATCATCAGCTTCCTCGGCTTGATCGGCTGATCGGGAGGATCAACGATCCCATCCTGACGAAATACTGTGACGCTCGCAGGATTGATCTCGAGCGTGCGATAGAAGGCAATGCTTTCCTGGTTCTGGCGCAAGTGACTGATAAATGGATCGTCCGACTGACGGCTTTCCAGGTTTTCAATCTCTGCCTCAAGTGCTTTAGTGCCGCGCATGTACATCAAGGAGCTATCCATGCCGGAGGATACTTCCGCCGCTAGTCTCCCGCTGATGATTGGCGGCTTCTCCAGCCCAATTGACTTCGCTACACGCAGAGCCTCTTTGAGCTGGACAATCTGGTCTTCACGCTCTTTTCGGGAGCTTGCACGGTAATGATCAATTTGTTTTTCCAAATTGTCAGCCTTGACCAGTGCATCGCTTTTGATATTCTTGAGTACCTCTTCCTTGGCCTTGTCGCTGGCCAAGGCTGCAAAGGCCTCAACCCATTCTACGGCCTGCTTCGGATCAGCGACATTCGATGTAATCGAGAAACGGGTCGGGTCATCCTTACGAACAGGCTCAACGATCAACGAATTGCTGAATTGAGTGAATCGAGAATTCTGAGAGCCCCCACGTTGTGCATCCGTCAGGCTTGGCATATACAGCTTGCGATACAACTCCCAACGCAGTGTTTCGGACTGCAAGTGCGCCAGGTAGACAGCATAGACTTCCTTTACCTGCAGGAAACCCAGGCCACTATCTCCGCCCCGGCCAAAATTGAGATTTGCAATGTCATTCTGGGTAGGAGGCTGAATAATCAATTCTGCTTCGTAGATAGGCGTGGCTTTCCAGGCATAGCCCGCCGCCGCCAGGAACACCACGACTGCACACAGCAGGATAAGCAGCTTTTGCCTCCATAGCCCCTTGAACACTTCCGTCAGGTCTATTTCGTCATTCTGTACCAGGCGCTCACTAACCATTTTTACTCTATTTTCCTTGTATACAGCTCACCAGGCTTTATCAACGCGGGCTCGCTGACCGGAAAGAGGCACAGGCGCGCGCAAACTTAGGTGACAGTGGTAATTCGCTCAAGACCAACCCGAAAAACCAGAAAGGTCTGACTCAGTTCGCAAGCATTCCTAAAGACAAGCCAAAAATGACCTACACACTAAGTTCGTGTGGCGCGCTTAGAATATCTGATACTGACATATCAGCAAAGCAAGCTTTTCTGACTTACCAGCGACTTAATAGTTCATTGACGAGCGACCCCGACTGTCGGCTAATAGCACAATATCGCTAATAAGAATCCTTATCGATGGCTAGGATAAATACCCCTGAGGCAGTGCGCAGACACGCGAAATCTATGCACCAGAAAGAATCGAAACCACCCCCTAGCGGGGGGATCGCGCTGACTGCCTGATCTTGTGACGAGCGCGCCACACTAGCAATGCCCCCAGAACCGGCCCGAGCAAGAGCCCCAACACCAAGGCCATTACCAAGAGCAAAGCAACTGGCATTGGTGGCAATGCGAACCCCAGAAACATCAGGCTGATTACCTGCTGGTTTTCGAGGGTGAACACCAGGACAAGGGCAACCAAAAGCAACAGCAGCAAAACCAACAATAGGCGATTGACCTTATGCACGCCCAACGCCTCCATGATCTGTACCCGCCTCTTCCTCATTCACCCGATCCCGCAACTCCTTCCCCGGTTTGAAGTGCGGTACAAACTTGCCATCCAGGCTCACCGACTGGCCGGTCTTCGGGTTGCGCCCTACTCGCGGTGCACGGTAGTGCAGAGAGAAACTGCCAAACCCCCGGATCTCGATCCGATCACCGGTCGCCAGACATTGAGACATTTGTTCAAGCATAGTCTTGATGGCCAGCTCGACATCCTTGGATGAGAGCAGCCCTTGATGGGTGACAATACGTTCGATCAGCTCCGACTTCGTCATATTTTTCCCTTCTTTATCAAGCAGCTAGATCATTGCTTCATAGTTTTTAGCATGACCTGAGGGATTTGAACAGGGCGCTTATTGACTTAATCGAAGAATCTTGCGTAGCCCCCGTCAAGGATAAACACCCCTCTGCGCGCGACATCATCACAAACCCAGCCAGCACAAGGGTTACAGCGAGCCACCCTCTAGCAGAACAAGGCCAAACGCCAGGCACAAAAAAGGGCGACCGAAGTCGCCCTTTTTCTATCCAAGCAGAACTTAGTTCTGTTTGGCCATTGCCTGACGCAGCAGCGCAGCCATGGTGGTGTCAGCAGCAGCTTCCGGAGCAGTTTCTTTCAGGCTCTGGATAGCTTCACGCTCTTCAGCATCGTCTTTCGACTTGATGGAGAGGCTGATCACGCGGCTCTTACGATCAACGCTGATGATCTTGGCTTCGATCTCTTCGCCTTCCTTCAGGACGTTACGCGCGTCTTCAACGCGGTCACGGCTGATTTCGGAAGCCTTCAGAGTGGCTTCGATGTCGTCGGCCAGGGTGATGATGGCGCCTTTGGCGTCAACTTCTTTTACAACACCCTTAACGATTGCACCCTTGTCGTTCGCTTGAACGTACTCGGAGAACGGATCGCTTTCCAGCTGCTTGATGCCCAGCGAGATGCGCTCACGCTCTGGATCAACAGACAGGATGACGGTGTCCAGCTCGTCGCCCTTCTTGAAGCGACGCACGGCTTCTTCGCCGACTTCGTTCCAGGAGATGTCCGACAGGTGAACCAGACCGTCGATGCCGCCGTCCAGACCAATGAAGATACCGAAATCGGTGATCGACTTGATGGTGCCGGAGATCTTGTCGCCCTTGTTGAACTGGCCAGAGAAGTCTTCCCATGGGTTCGACTTGCACTGCTTGATGCCCAGGGAGATACGACGACGCTCTTCGTCGATGTCCAGAACCATGACTTCCACTTCGTCGCCGACTTGTACGACTTTCGAAGGGTGGATGTTCTTGTTGGTCCAGTCCATTTCGGAAACGTGCACCAGACCTTCCACGCCTTCTTCCAGCTCTGCGAAGCAGCCGTAGTCGGTCAGGTTGGTTACACGCGCCATTACGCGAGTGCTTTCTGGGTAACGAGCTTTGATAGCAACCCATGGGTCTTCACCCAGTTGCTTCAGGCCCAGGGATACACGGTTACGCTCGCGATCGTACTTCAGAACCTTGACATCGATCTCATCGCCAACATTGACGATTTCCGATGGGTGCTTGATACGCTTCCAGGCCATGTCGGTGATGTGCAGCAGGCCATCGACGCCACCCAGGTCCACGAATGCGCCGTAGTCGGTGAGGTTCTTGACGATACCCTTGACCTGTTGGCCTTCCTGCAGCGATTCCAGCAGAGCTTCGCGCTCGGCGCTGTTTTCGGCTTCCAGGACACTGCGACGGGAAACGACAACGTTGTTGCGCTTCTGGTCCAGCTTGATGACCTTGAATTCCAGCTCTTTGCCTTCCAGGTGGGTGGTGTCGCGCACTGGGCGGACATCAACCAGGGAGCCCGGCAGGAACGCACGGATACCGTTAACGTCGACAGTGAAGCCGCCCTTAACCTTACCGTTGATAACGCCCTTGACCACTTCTTCGGCGGCGAAAGCTGCTTCCAGAACAATCCAGCACTCGGCGCGCTTGGCTTTTTCACGGGACAGTTTGGTTTCGCCAAAGCCGTCTTCGACCGCGTCCAGCGCAACGTGAACTTCGTCACCGACCTTGATGGTCAGCTCGCCAGCTTCGTTGTAGAACTGCTCGAGCGGGATGACGCCCTCGGACTTCAGGCCAGCGTGTACGGTAACCCAGTCGCCGTCGATGTCGACAACGATACCGGTGATGATCGCACCCGGCTGAAGATTGAGGGTTTTCAGGCTTTCTTCAAAGAGTTCTGCAAAGCTTTCGCTCATTTTAATTCCTGTAGATTAGGGCGAGACATACGCCCATCAGCCACATTCCAGACAATGTGGGTTTCGTTCATATAAAAGGAAAGCCAGCAGGACGTTGACTGGTGCCCCTGCTTGCCTCCCTGGTTATCAGGCGATATCGCGCAGGGCGATCTCGCTCTTGATACGTTCCAGCACCTGCTCGATGGACAGCTCCGTGGAGTCCAGCTGGATCGCATCGGCCGCCGGCTTGAGCGGGGCCACTGCGCGCTGGGTGTCGCGTTCGTCACGCGCACGAATCTCATCTAGCAGACTCGACAGACTAACATCTTCACCCTTGGCCTTCAACTGCAAGTAACGGCGACGAGCACGTTCCTCGGCACTGGCGGTCAGAAAAACCTTCAGCGGAGCGTCAGGGAACACCACAGTGCCCATGTCGCGGCCGTCGGCAATCAGGCCTGGTGCCTCTTGAAATGCGCGCTGACGCTGGAGCAAGGCATCGCGAACCGCTGGCAGCGAAGCTACCATCGAGGCGCCGGCACCAACGGTTTCGGTACGAATGACATTACTGACATCCTCACCCTCTAGAATGATCTGCTGCAACTTGCCAGGTTCTGCAGCGATGAACTGCACATCCAGGTGCGCAGCCAGCGTAACCAGCAGCTCTTCGTTGGTCAGGTCAACGCCATGATTGCTCGCGGCAAAGGCCAGCAAGCGATACAGAGCCCCCGAATCAAGCAAACGCCAGTCCAGCTCACGCGCCAAAAGGCCAGCGACGGTACCTTTACCCGAACCACTTGGACCGTCGATGGTAATGACTGGCGCTTTCAGGTTCACGACTTGCCCTCTTCTGCAACACGGATCCCGACTTCGGCACACAAGGCCAGGAAGTTCGGGAAGGAAGTAGCGACGTTGGCGCAATCATGGATGCGGATCGGCGCAGTAGCGCGCAGCGAGGCCACGCTGAAAGCCATAGCGATACGATGGTCGCCATGCCCGTGCACTTCGCCGCCACCGATTGGGCCGCCGTCAATGATGATGCCGTCCGGAGTCGGCTCGCATTTTACACCCAGGGCCAGCAGACCATCAGCCATGACCTGGATCCGATCGGACTCCTTGACCCGCAACTCTTCCGCGCCACGCAGTACAGTACGGCCTTCTGCGCAAGCTGCAGCCACGAACAACACCGGGAACTCGTCGATGGCCAGCGGCACCAGATGCTCAGGAATCTCGATCCCCTTGAGCTGGGCACCGCGCACATGCAGGTCGGCAACCGGCTCACCACCAACTTCGCGCTGGTTCTCCAGGGTGATATCGCCACCCATCAGGCGCAGGATATCAATCACTCCAGTACGTGTCGGGTTGATACCTACATGCTCGAGCACCAGCTCCGAACCCTGGGCAATCGACGCCGCAACAAGGAAGAACGCCGCAGAGGAGATATCTGCCGGTACTTCAATATGGGTTGCATTCAGCTTGCCGCCCGACTCGAGAGAGGCGGTAGGACCGTCAACATTCACGCTGTAACCGAAGCCACGCAGCATACGCTCGGTATGATCGCGGGTCGGGGCCGGCTCGGTGACGGTGGTCTTGCCTTCAGCGTACAGGCCTGCCAGCAGCAGGCAGGATTTCACCTGGGCACTGGCCATTGGCAGCGTATAAGTCAGCGCCTTGAGCGTGTGACCGCCACGAATGGTCATCGGCGGACGCCCTTCCGCTGCAGTCTCGATCACCGCACCCATTTCCCTCAGCGGGTTGGCGACACGGTTCATCGGCCGCTTGGAGAGCGAGGCATCGCCAGTCAGCACGGTATCGAACGGCTGAGCGGCCAGCAGACCGGCCAGCAGGCGCATCGAAGTACCGGAATTACCCAGGTAAATCGGGCCGGGCGGCGGCTTGAGGCCATTGAGGCCAACACCATGGATCGTCACACGACCATGGTGCGGACCTTCGATGACCACACCCATGTCACGGAACGCTTGCAGGGTCGCCAGGGCGTCTTCACCTTCAAGGAAACCTTCGACTTCGGTGGTGCCTTCAGCCAGAGAGCCAAGCATGATCGAGCGATGGGAAATCGATTTGTCGCCTGGTACGCGAATACGGCCAGACAATTGGCCACCAGGATTTGCCAGGAAAATCAGGTCATTGGAGTTCATAGCGTCCACATAGGCCCGACGGGCCAGGATTTTGCTGAAATGCTCGCGGGCAACCCTGGCGCGCGTGAAAACGCCCAGCAATTGGTGCCCATCCCCTGCATCGACCGCGTCGCGCAAGGCGTCGAGGTCGCTGCGAAATGTATCCAGTGTGCGCAGGACAGCTTCGCGGTTAGCGAGAAAGATGTCGTGCCACATGACCGGGTCGCTACCCGCGATTCTTGTAAAATCGCGGAACCCCCCGGCAGCGTAACGGAAGATATCCAGGTTTTCATTGCGCTTGGCCAGGGAGTCAACCAGACCAAAAGCCAACAAATGCGGCAGGTGACTGGTCGCCGCCAGCACTTCGTCGTGGCGCTCGACCTGCATGTGCTCGACGTCCGCATCCAGAGTGCGCCACAGACGATCGACCAGGGCCAGTGCAGCCGGATCGGTTTCTGCCAATGGGGTAAGAATGACTTTATGGCGACGGAACAGTGCGGCATTGGAGGCCTCCACTCCGCTCTGTTCGGAGCCGGCAATCGGATGGCCGGGCACGAAGCATGCCAGCCGCTCGGCAAACGCCTCGCGAGCGGCACGCACTACATTGCCCTTGGCGCTTCCGACATCGGTCAGCACTGCACGCCCGAGATCAAGCTGGGCCAGGCGAGCCAGGAGCTTTTCCATGGCCAGGATCGGTACCGCCAACTGGATGACATCGGCTCCGACACAGGCAGCGGCAAGGTCTTCTTCGCAGCGATCGACCACCCCCAGCTCCACCGCCACCTTGCGCGACTGCGGATCCAGGTCGACACCGACCACCTCGCGACACAAGCCGCTTTCTCGCAGCCCCTTGGCAAAGGAGCCACCGATGAGCCCCAGACCGACCACAACCAGCCTGCCAATGATCGGCTCGACCTTGCTTACCACATGTTCAACCACGGAGCTGGACCCTGTTCAATACTGCTTGTTCGCCATTCATTACCTCAAAGTACCGCTTTGGGATACGAACCCAGCACCTTGAGGGCCACGGCTTCCTGGCTGATTTGCTCCAGCACGGCCTTGATCAGCGGATCACGGTGATGTCCCATGAAGTCGATGAAGAATACATAGGTCCATTTTCCGCTGCGCGAAGGGCGGGTTTCGATACGCGTGAGGTCGATACCGTTCTGGTGAAACGGCACCAGCAGCTCGTGCAGAGCGCCCGGCTTGTTGCTCATCGACACAATGATCGAGGTCTTGTCGTCGCCGGTCGGCGGCACTTCCTGACTACCAATCATCAGGAAGCGCGTGGAGTTATCCGGACGGTCTTCAATCTTCTCGGCCAGACGAGTCAAGCCGTACAGGCCTGCGGCCATATCGCCCGCGATCGCTGCCGAGTTCCACTCACCCTTGACGCGCTTGGCCGCCTCGGCATTGCTTGAAACAGCAACTCGCTCAACGTTGGGGTAATGCGCATCCAGCCACTTGCGGCACTGGGCCAGCGATTGGGCGTGAGAGTAGATGCGACTGATGCTGTCGGTCTTGGTGTTCTCGCCCACCAACAGGTGGTGGTGAATACGCAGCTCGACTTCGCCACAGATGACCATGTCGTGTTCGAGGAAGCTGTCCAGGGTGTGGTTGACCGCACCCTCGGTGGAGTTCTCGACCGGAACCACGCCGAAGTTGACAGCGCCGGCCGCCACCTCACGGAACACTTCGTCGATCGCGGCCATCGGCTTGCTGATCACTGCGTGACCGAAGTGCTTCATGGCCGCGGCCTGGGTGAAGGTACCCTCAGGCCCGAGGTAAGCGACCTTGAGCGGCTGCTCAAGCGCCAGGCACGAGGACATGATTTCACGGAACAACCGCGCCATCTCTTCGTTGCCCAGCGGCCCCTGATTACGCTGCATGACGCGCTTGAGCACTTGCGCTTCACGCTCGGGACGATAGAAGATCGGCTCTTCGCCGGCCGGCAATTCAGCCATCTTCACCCGCGCAACTTCCTGGGCGCAGCGGGCACGGTCACTGATCAGCTCGAGAATTTTCTCGTCGAGGCTGTCAATGCGCACCCGCAGCGCCTTGAGTTCCTGCTCCGACATCAGCCGTGCTCCTTCTCGAATTCGGCCATGTAGGCGACCAGCACCTCTACAGCATCCAGCCCCAGGGCGTTGTAGATCGAGGCACGCATGCCGCCAACTGAACGATGCCCCTTGAGGTTGAGCAGGCCACGCGCGTCAGCACCAGCCAGGAAGGCCTTGTCCAGACGTTCGTCAGCCAGGCGGAACGGCACGTTCATCCATGAACGGGCATTGAGGCTGATCGGGTTGGTATAGAAGTCGCTGCTGTCGATGAAACCGTACAGGCGGTTTTTCTTGGCGCGGTTGCGCTGCTCCATCGCCTCGACGCCGCCCTGCTCCTTCAGCCACTCGAACACGAGGCCCGAGAGGTACCAGGAATAGGTGGCAGGGGTGTTGTACATCGAACCGTTGTCGGCAGCGACCTTGTAGTCGAGCATGGTCGGGCAGCTGCTGCGGGCGTGACCCAGCAAGTCTTCGCGAACGATGACCACCACCAGGCCGCTTGGGCCGATATTCTTCTGCGCGCCGGCATAGATCAGACCGAAATCGGAGACATCGATCGGACGCGAGAGGATGTCCGACGACATGTCGACCACCAGCGGCACATCACCGGTCTGCGGCACCCAGTCGAACTCCAGGCCGCCGATAGTTTCATTCGAGGCATAGTGAACGTAGGCGGCGTTGGGGGTGAGGTTCCACTCGTTCTGGCCTGGAATGGCCAGGTAGTCATAAGGCTTGGCGCTGGCAGCAACGTTGATGTTGCCGAAACGACGGGCTTCCTCGATGGCTTTTTTCGACCAGATACCGGTTTCGATATAGTCGGCAGTGCCATTCTCGGGCAGCAGGTTCAGCGGGATTTCAGCGAACTGCTGGCTCGCACCACCCTGCAGGAACAGTACTTTGTAGTTGGCGGGAACGGACAGCAGGTCACGCAGGTCTTGCTCGGCCTTTTCGGCGATCGCCACGTAGTCGTCGCTACGGTGGCTCATCTCCATCACGGACAAGCCCTTGCCATGCCAGTCCAGCATTTCGGCCTGGGCGCGCTGCAGTACAGCGTCAGGAAGCGCAGCAGGGCCTGCGCAGAAGTTAAAGGCTCGTTTGCTCACATCCACTCTCGCTCTGCTCTTGATGTCCGTGGAGCGGGCCGGACGGCGCAAGCACTGCGCCGTCACGACCACCCCACCAGGGTTGCGCTACTGCGTTGTTTATTCCTGCGGCGCCTCTTCGTCACCAGCGGCCCGGGCCTCTGGTGTCTCGACGGCGTCAGCATCGCCCTCGTAATCCTCGTCGCCTTCCTCTTCGGACGGCTCCTGGACACGCTCCAGGCCTACCAGGGTCTCGTCGCTTGCCAGCTTGATCAGGGTTACACCCTGGGTGTTGCGACCCAGGCTGGAGACCTCGCCGACGCGAGTACGGACCAAGGTGCCCTGGTCGGAGATCAGCATGATCTCTTCACCATCCTGCACCTGTACCGCACCGACCAGGCGGCCGTTGCGCTCATTGCTGACCATGGCGATGACACCCTGGCCGCCACGCTTGTACTCGGGGAACTCGCCGATTTCAGTACGTTTGCCGTAACCACGCTCGGAGGCGGTGAGGATCTGGCTCCCCTCCTCCGGAATGATCATGGAGATCAGTTTCTGACCTTCGGCCAGGCGCATGCCGCGCACACCGCGGGCGGTACGGCCCATGGCGCGAACGTCGGACTCCTTGAAGCGAGTGACCTTGCCGGCGTCGGAGAACAGCATGACCTCACGCTCGCCATCGGTGATGGCAGCGGAAATCAACACGTCGCCTTCGTCCAGTTCCAGCGCGATCAGACCAACACTACGCTGGCGGCTGAAGGACTCCAGCGGGGTCTTCTTGACGGTACCGTTGGCAGTCGCCATGAAGATGAAGTGACCTTCGGTGTACTCCTCGACCGGCAGCATGGTCGAGATGTACTCGCCCTCGTCCAGCGGCAACAGGTTGACCAGCGGTCGACCGCGCGCGGCACGGGAGGCTTCGGGAATTTCGTAGGTCTTGAGCCAGTACACCTTGCCCTTGCTGGAGAACAGCAGCAGCGTGGTGTGGCTGTTGGCGACCAGCAGGTGCGAGATGTAGTCCTCGTCCTTGACGCCAGTGGCCGACTTGCCTTTGCCACCGCGACGCTGGGCCTGGTAGGCGGCCAGCGGCTGGGTCTTGGCGTAGCCGCCATGGGAAATGGTCACGACCCGGTCTTCTTCCGGAATCATGTCACCCAGGGTCAGGTCCAGGCGGGCATCGAGAATTTCGGTGCGACGCACATCGCCGTACTCGGCGCGGATCAGCTCCAGTTCTTCGCGGATCACTTCCATCAGGCGCTCGGCGCTGCTCAGGATGCGGATCAGCTCGCCGATCTGGTTGAGGATCTCCTGGTACTCGGCCAGCAGCTTCTCGTGCTCAAGGCCGGTCAGGCGGTGCAGACGCAGGTCAAGAATGGCCTGGGCCTGCTCTGGGGAGAGGAAGTACTTGCCGTCGCGCAGGCCGAATTGCTCGTCGAGGTTCTCCGGACGGCAGGAGTCGGCACCGGCGCGCTCGACCATCACCTGCACGGCGCTGGATTCCCAAGGCGTGCTGATCAGCGCTTCCTTGGCCTCGGACGGGGTTGGCGAAGCCTTGATCAGGGCGATGACCGGGTCGATGTTGGACAGGGCAACGGCCTGGCCTTCAAGGATATGGCCGCGCTCGCGGGCCTTGCGCAGTTCGAATACGGTACGGCGGGTCACCACTTCGCGGCGGTGACGGACGAAGGCCTCGAGCAGGTCCTTGAGGTTCAGCACCCGTGGACGACCATCGATCAGCGCAACGATGTTGATGCCGAAGACGCTCTGCAGCTGGGTCTGGGCATAGAGGTTGTTGAGGATGACCTCTGGAACCTCGCCGCGACGCAGCTCGATGACGATACGCATGCCGTCCTTGTCGGACTCATCGCGCAGCTCGGTGATACCTTCGAGTTTCTTTTCCTTGACCAGCTCGGCGATCTTCTCGATCAGGCGCGCCTTGTTCAGCTGGTAAGGCAGCTCGGTAACGACGATCTGCTGGCGACCACCGACCTTGTCGATGTCTTCGACAGTGGAGCGTGCGCGCATGTAGATGCGGCCACGACCGGTGCGATAGGCCTCGATAATGCCCTGGCGACCGTTGATGATGGCGGCCGTCGGGAAGTCTGGCCCCGGGATGAACTGCATCAGCTCATCGACCGTGATGTCGGCGTTGTCGATCAGTGCCAGGCAGCCGTCGATGACTTCACCGAGGTTGTGCGGCGGAATGTTGGTCGCCATGCCCACGGCGATACCGCTGGAACCGTTGACCAGCAGATTGGGGATCTTGGTCGGCATGACCGCCGGAATCTGCTCGGTGCCGTCGTAGTTGGGCACCCAGTCGACGGTTTCTTTGTGCAGGTCGGCCAGCAGTTCATGGGCCAGCTTGGTCATACGTACTTCGGTGTATCGCATGGCCGCGGCGTTATCGCCGTCCACCGAACCGAAGTTGCCCTGGCCGTCGACCAGCAGATAGCGCAGCGAGAACGGCTGCGCCATACGGACGATAGTGTCGTAGACCGCGGTATCACCGTGCGGGTGGTACTTACCGATCACGTCACCGACCACACGGGCGGATTTCTTGTACGGTTTGTTCCAGTCGTTACCCAGTTCACTCATCGCATACAGAACGCGGCGATGCACGGGCTTCAAGCCATCACGCGCATCGGGCAGTGCACGCCCGACAATGACGCTCATCGCGTAGTCGAGGTAGGACTGTCTCAGTTCGTCTTCGATATTGACCGGGAGGATTTCTTTGGCCAGTTCGCCCATGAGAAGCCTGATTCCTTTTTCTGGTGAAACCTCGTCACATCCATATGGGACGAACGAAGCTCGCCGCTGCAAAGTGTCTCCTTGCAACGACTTACGACAAATCAACGAGTTAAGCCATGGATCTGCGCAGTAAAGACGGCCCCGCGGGGCCACCTTGGAAACCGTCGGATGTTACCACAATCGCCCAGGCGGTGGGAGTGCGGTGTGGCACTACTACCCTACTGCTCGTCAGTAACGCCCGTTAGCCGCCGCAGGAGGCCGCAAGCGAGGAAAAAGACTCAATGCAAGCGCTTGCGGCACATCAGTTGCGCCATTTTTACCGTGTCTGGCCGTTCAACAACGCCCTTCTCGGTCACGATCACATCAATAAGGTCTGCCGGCGTCACATCAAATACAGGATTGAACGCCTCTACATCGGCACCTACCCGCTTGCCAGCGACCTCCAGCAGTTCACTGCCACTGCGTTCTTCGAGCAAGATGTCTTCGCCACTTTCCAGGTTCATGTCGATACTTGAACTCGACGCCACGACCATGAAGCGCACCCCGTGGTGCATCGCGTTGACCGCCAGCTGGTAAGTTCCGATCTTGTTGGCCACGTCGCCGTTGGCGGCGATGCGATCGGCACCGACTATGACCCAGGTAATGCCCTTGGTCTTCATCAGATGAGCAGCAGCAGAGTCGGCATTGACCGTCAGCGCAATGCCCTCCTCGGCCAGCTCCCAGGCGGTCAGGCGCGAGCCTTGCAACCAGGGCCGGGTTTCGTTGACGTAGACCCGCTCGACCATACCCTCCATAAAGGCTGCTCGAATCACCCCCAGGGCGGTGCCGAAACCGCCAGTGGCCAGCGCACCGTTGTTGCAGTGGGTCAACAGGGCTTGCTCATTGCCCTGGTGCTTGCGAATCAGGTCGCCCCCCATCTGCGCCATGGTCAGGTTAGCTTCGCGGTCACTGTCATGGATAGCGATGGCTTCGGCCTCCATGATCGCGGCCACATCCTCACCCTCCTTGATCCGCATCAGGCGCTCGCGCATGCGATTGAGTGCCCAGAACAAATTGGCGCCGGTGGGGCGAGCGTGGACGAGCAGCTCGAAATCTTCTTCCAGGGCCATTTCCCAATCATCGCCTTCAGCCAGGCGCTGGCGAACGGCCATGGCAAGCCCATAGGCAGCGCTGATACCAATGGCAGGGGCGCCGCGCACCGTCATCGAGCGGATGGCCTGGGCCACCTCGGCAGCACTCGAACAGGCCCGCCAGGTCTGCTCGAAAGGTAAAACGCGCTGATCGAGCAGGTACAGGACGCCATCACGCCAATCGATGGCGTTCACCTTCTCTGCTGCCAGTAGTCGATCGCGCATGCCTCACCCCGTCATTCGGACATCAAAAGCGGGCGATTATAGCGAGCCCCAGGCGCGGACGCTCGGGTATACTTCGCCTCCAGCCCAAGTACCCCAGGGAAATCCTGCCATGCCCAAACCCGCTACGCCGCTCGACCTGCTGCTCCTGCCGACCTGGCTGGTGCCTGTCGAACCTGCCGGGGTGGTATTGAAGGATCATGGCCTGGGGATTCGCGAGGGGAAGATCGTGTTCATCGGCCCCAGGGCCGAGGCTGAACGCTTCGATGCCAGCGAAACGCGCGAGCTGCCCGGCTGCCTGCTAAGCCCCGGCTTGGTCAATGCCCACGGCCACGCGGCCATGACCCTGTTCCGCGGCTTGGCCGATGACCTGCCACTGATGACCTGGCTCGAAGAACACATCTGGCCGGCTGAAGGTCGCTGGGTCGACGAGGCGTTCGTTCGTGATGGCACCGACCTGGCCATCGCCGAACAGATCAAAGGCGGCATTACCTGTTTCTCCGACATGTATTTCTTCCCCAAGATCGCCAGCGAATGCGTACACAATAGTGGCATTCGCGCACAGGTTGCCGTGCCATTGCTGGATTTTCCGATTCCTGGCGCGCGCAGCACCGAAGAGGCTCTGCAGCTGGGTGTCGAACTGTTCGGCGACCTGCGCCACCACCCACGCATCACCGTCGCCCTGGGCCCGCACGCACCCTATACGGTGAGCGATGAGAACCTGGAGAAAATCCGGGTAATCGCCGAGGAACTGGACGCGCCGATCCACATGCACATTCATGAAACCGCCTTTGAAGTGGAGCAATCCCTGGCCACCCGCGGCGAGCGCCCGCTGGCACGTCTCGCCCGCCTGGGCTTGCTGGGCCCGCGCCTGCAGGCAGTACACATGACCCAGGTCAGCGACGAAGACCTGGCCCTGCTGGTAGAAAGCAACACCAGCGTGGTGCATTGCCCGGAATCCAACCTCAAGCTGGCCAGCGGTTTTTGCCCGGTCGAGCGCCTGTGGCAAGCCGGGGTGAATGTCGCGGTGGGCACCGATGGTGCCGCCAGCAACAATGACCTCGACCTGCTCGGCGAAACGCGGACCGCGGCCCTGCTGGCCAAGGCCGTAGCCGGTTCGGCAAGCGCCCTGGACGCCCACAGAGCGTTGCGCATGGCCACCCTCAACGGTGCCCGCGCGCTGGGCCTGGAAGCAGTGATCGGGTCACTGGAAATCGGCAAGGCCGCCGACCTGGTCGCCTTCGACCTGTCGGGCCTGGCCCAACAACCCATCTATGAACCTGTTTCACAACTGATTTATGCCAGTGGCCGCGACTGCGTAAAGCATGTGTGGGTCGCTGGCAAGCAATTGCTTGACGAACGCCGCCTGACCCGCCTGGACGAACAGGCCCTGCATGCCAAAGCGTGCGCCTGGGGCCAGCGGATCGGCGAACGTACCGAATGACCGGCCGGCAGCGAAGTCTGCCGGCCCGTAGCACCTTTATCAAAGTTTCAGAGGACTGTTCCATGAGCAACGTCGACCACGCCGAAATCGCCAAGTTCGAAGCCCTGGCCCACCGCTGGTGGGACCGTGAGAGCGAGTTCAAGCCACTGCACGACATCAACCCGCTGCGGGTCAACTGGATCGACGAGCGGGTCAAGCTGGCCGGCAAGAAGGTTCTCGATGTCGGCTGCGGCGGCGGCATCCTCAGCGAGGCCATGGCCTTGCGCGGCGCCACCGTGACCGGTATCGACATGGGTGAAGCGCCCTTGGCCGTGGCCCAACTGCACCAGCTCGAATCCGGGGTACAGGTCGAGTACCGCCAGACCACAGCCGAAGCCCTGGCCGAAGAAATGCCCGAGCAGTTCGATGTGGTCACTTGCCTCGAGATGCTCGAGCACGTGCCAGACCCGTCCTCGGTCATCCGCGCCTGCTATCGCATGGTCAAACCGGGCGGCCAGGTGTTCTTCTCGACCATCAACCGCAACCCCAAGGCCTACCTGTTCGCGATCATTGGCGCCGAATACATCATGAAGCTGCTGCCGCGCGGCACCCACGATTTCAAGAAGTTCATCCGCCCCTCGGAGCTGGGTGCCTGGAGCCGCGAGGCCGGCCTGAATGTCAAAGACATCATCGGCCTGACCTACAACCCGTTGACCAAGCACTACAAGCTGGCCAGCGATGTCGACGTCAATTACATGATCCAGACCCTTCGCGAGGAATGAACATGCGTTTGCGAGCAGTACTTTTCGACATGGACGGCACCCTGCTCGACACGGCGCCGGACTTCATCGCTATTTGCCAGGCCATGCTTGCCGATCGCGGCCTGCCTGCCATTGACGACCAGCGGATCCGTGACGTGATCTCCGGCGGCGCCCGGGCAATGGTCGAAGTCACCTTCGGCATCACGCCTGAAGTGGCAGAATTCGAGGCCTTGCGCCTTGAGTTCCTCGAGCGTTACCAGCGCGACTGCGCAGTCCACAGCAAACTGTTCGACGGCATGGCCGAGCTGCTGGCCGACATCGAGAAAGGCAACCTGCTGTGGGGCGTGGTGACCAACAAGCCGGTGCGCTTCGCCGAACCCATCATGCAGCGCCTGGGCCTGGCCGAGCGCTCTGCCCTGCTGATCTGCCCTGATCACGTGAAGAACAGCAAGCCCGATCCCGAGCCGCTGATCCTCGCCTGCAAGACCCTGAACCTGGACCCGGCCAGTGTCCTGTTCGTCGGCGACGATCTGCGCGACATCGAGTCGGGCCGCGATGCCGGCACCCGCACGGCAGCGGTACGCTATGGCTATATCCATCCAGAAGACAATCCCAACAACTGGGGTGCGGACGTGGTGGTCGATCATCCGCTGGAGCTGCGCAAGGTGCTTGATAGCGCGCTTTGCGGTTGCTGACCCATAAAAGCATCGCGGGTCAAGCCCGCTCCCAGCGCTCCGTGATGCCGCACCACAATTGAAGAGGTAACCCCATGTTCGATTACTCCGCCCGCCCCGACCTGCTCAAGGGCCGGACCATCCTGGTCACCGGCGCAGGTCGCGGAATCGGCGCAGCTGCCGCCAAGGCCTATGCCGCGCACGGCGCCACCGTCTTGCTGCTGGGCAAGACCGAAGGCAACTTGACCGAGGTCTACGACCAGATCGAAGCCGCCGGCCACCCGAAGCCTGCCGTCATTCCCTTCAACCTGGAAACGGCCCTGCCACACCAGTACGACGAACTGGCGGCCATGATCGAAAACGAGTTCGGCCATATTGACGGCCTGCTCCACAACGCCTCGATCATTGGTCCGCGCACACCGCTGGAGCAGCTTTCGGGCGACAACTTCATGCGCGTCATGCAGATCAACGTCAACGCCATGTTCATGCTGACCAGCACCCTCCTGCCGCTGCTGAAGCTGTCCCAGGATGCGTCGGTGATCTTCACCTCCAGCAGCGTCGGGCGCAAAGGCCGAGCCTACTGGGGTGCTTATGGGGTGTCGAAGTTCGCCACCGAGGGCCTGATGCAGACCCTCGCCGACGAACTTGAAGGCGTGGCGCCCGTACGGGCCAACAGCGTCAACCCAGGCGCCACCCGCACCAGCATGCGCGCCCAGGCCTATCCGGGCGAGAACCCGGAGAACAATCCGCTGCCAGAGCAGATCATGCCGGTCTACCTGTACCTGATGGGCCCAGATAGCACCGGTATCAATGGTCAGGCGTTCAACGCCCAGTAAGCTCAGCCCTCTGCCAGTTCCGCCTGATGCCGGGCGGGCTGGCGCTGCTCCTGCTGCATGCAGCGCTCAAGGAACAGGAACATGCAGTCGTAACTCTTGCAGATTGCCCGGCGCAGCTCGGTCTGCAATGCCCGGGACGGGTTGTTGCCCGCCAGGGTACAGACGATTTCCAGCGCTTCCCACGGGTGCGAGTCATCGTACTGGGCATGCATCTTCAACCACTTCATCGCCCGCTTGCGCCCCTCCTCCGGGAAACCCTGGGCATAAGTGCCGGTCGAGCAGACCAGGGCCGACCATTCTCCCGTGGCCCCTTCGATCGCATAGTTGGTTGCCGCGATGGCAATCACCAATGCGTCGGCGGTGCAGGTATGCCAACACCAATCGCTCAAGGCATTGAGTTCGGTCGGCACCTCCTGGGCCTGCAGGTCCTGCAGACTGACCCCATGGGCCTGGCTCCAGTAAACCCAGTAATCGGCATGATTGAGCTCGACTCGAATGTTGCGCATCAGCCAACGCCGCGCCATGTCCTCCCCAGGATGGCGGGCGTAGCGGGTCTTGGTCAGGTTCTTGGCCATGTAGAGGGAAAACTGCTCAACCACGGGCCAACCACCGATCAGGTATTGGCGCAGGGTACGGGCGCTCAGCCGGCCGTCCCGCATGCGATGGTAAAGCTCGTGCTCCACCACCCGAGACTTGCTCGGTTGACAGTCCTTGATCATCTGCTGAGCCCAGAGCGGGTAACTGCTGGGGTCCATCAACGGACCAGTTCGAATAAACGCGTCAATCACTCTCAACTCCTTGTTCCTTGTGATTATTGGCAGATGCTCAGCGAAAGGCTCCTGGCGCCCTGGATAACAGGGGCCTTGCAGCAATCCGCTGGCGCCGAAGGCTATCGCAGGTAAATACCTGCGGTCGCTCGATCAGGTAACCCTGGGCGTAATCGACGCCTATTTCCTGCAGGGCCTGTTCAATCAGCGGGGTTTCGACGAACTCGGCGATGGTGCGCTTGCCCATGACATGGCCGATATGATTGATCACCTCCACCATGGCCCGGTTGACCGGATCATCGAGCATGTCCTTGACGAAGCTGCCGTCGATCTTGAGGAAGTCGACAGGCAAGTGCTTCAGGTAAGCGAACGAAGACATCCCGGCGCAAAAGTCATCCAGCGAGAAACGACAGCCCAATCCCTTGAGCTCGTTGATAAAGCGAATGGCGCTGCCGAGGTTGGCTATTGCGCTGGTTTCAGTGATCTCGAAACAGATCAGGTGAGGCGGAATGGCAAACTCGCCAAACAGACGCTGCAGGTACTCAAGGAATTTGTCGTCGCCGATACTGCTGCCCGACAGATTGATTGCGCACATGGCCAACGGGCCTTCCCGACGCTCATCGAGGCATTGGCGGATGACCGTGAACACACTGCGCACCACCCAACGATCCAGCGCGGTCATTAGCCCGTAACGCTCGGCGGCGGGAATGAAGCTGTCGGGCAGAATGATCCGCCCACCCTCATCGTGCAGGCGCAACAGGATTTCCAGGTGGCCGGCGCCCCCATGGCAGCCGAGCGCGGCGATTTCCTGGGCATACAGGCAAAAGCGATTCTCTTCCAATGCCACATGAAGTCGCTGGATCCAGGCCATTTCACCGAAGCGCATGGACAGCTCGCTGTCGTCGGCATGATAGACCTGCACGCGGTTGCGGCCTTTCTCCTTGGCCATGTAGCACGCCATGTCGGCTGCACGCAGGGAAGCTTCCAGCGTTGCCGGCGCCTGAGTGATGTGTACCAGCCCAACGCTCACAGTGGTCATGAACGGGCGCCCCTTCCAGACAAAATGCAAGCTCTGGACCGCCAGGCGCAAGCTTTCGGCGATACGTTCGGCCTGCTCCTGCGGGCAGTTCTCAAGCAGAATGCCAAACTCGTCGCCCCCGAGCCTGGCCAGGGTATCGCCCTCTCGCAGCCCAGCTTGCAGCACGGCGCAGATGTGCCGCAGCAACTCGTCCCCTGCGGCATGGCCACAGGTGTCGTTCACCAGCTTGAACTGATCCAGGTCCAGGAACATCAGGGCATGGCGAGCCGGCTTGCGCGCCAGGGCATTGAGCGCCAGTTCAAGGCGGTACTCGAACTCCCGGCGGTTGGCCAGCCCAGTCAAGGCATCATGGGTAGCCTGCCAGGACAGGTTGGCGATGTACTGGCGCTCCTGAGTCATGTCATGCAGCACCAGTACGATGCCACTGACCCTGCCTTCGGCCATGATCGGTGCGCCCACCAGCGCCACCGACACAGTGCTGCCATCAAGCCGTTGAATCAGCTTGATGTGCTCGCTTCCACCCTTGAGACCACCGCTGAGGATGTGATCGAGCAGCGTCCGGCCATCTTTCTCGGCATTCTCGTCCAGCAAACTGAACAAGGCGGCCAACGGCAACCCCTGGGCCTGGGCGGCGTGCCAGTGCGTCAACTGCTCGGCCGCCGGATTCATATAGGCGATGCACCCATCGACATCAGTGGTGATCACACCGTCGCCGATCGACTCCAAGGTGACCTGCGCCCGCTCCTTCTCCACTTCCAGGGCAGTGGCAAATGCCTGACGCTGGGCCAGCAGCTTGCTTGAACGCATCCAGGCCAGGGCAATCAGGAACAGTGCAGTCGCCAGGTTGGTCAGCAACAGCACTCGCAACAGCATGCGCGAACCTTCACCCAAGGCATCGCTGAAGGCCCGCGCGGCGGGAGTGACATCCTCATTGATTTCGGCGATGCGCGCCTTCCATTGGGTCACCGCGTAAGCATCGGCCCGGCCCGAACGGAAACCCTCATGCATTTGTACAGCTACTTCATCCAGTTGACTAAGGTAGCCATCGCCCACTGCCCAGAGCGCGATGGCCTTCTTCAGGTAACTCACCTGGCCAAAGTTCAAATACAACCAGATCAGGCCCGGGACATCGTCGGGGTGGTTTCCGCCCTGCAAAATGCCACGGCGCGCCGCGTCCAGGTCCGGGGTGGGCAAATCCAGGGCGACCCGCAGTTCATGCCCGCCTTGCGGCACGGCAATGGCTTTGCGGTACTTGCGAAAATCAGCCAGGTCACGACTGTCGGCATACAGTGTGAGGTAATAGATGGCGTCCTTCTGCCCCTTGGACCAGAGGCTCTCCCCCGCCACATAGCCGCGCACCGCCGACAACGCGTAAAGACTGATGCTTCCCAGCAACGCCTGAAACAGCACCACGGCAACAAATGGCCAGATAATGCCCAACAACCGCGGCGCTTCGAGAGTCCGTTTTCGCTTCATGAGGTCCCTTGCACATAGAGCTGAATGAATCTCTACCTACAACCCCACAGCCTAGGCTATTTGCCATTGAATCTGGAGAGCTTTTCTCATTTACATGACGGGCACGCTCAACTCTGTTGCAAATGCCCATACAGCTTGGCGTATAAGCCGCCACCGGCGATCAGTTGCTGGTGATCGCCATCCTCGGCCACGTGCCCACCGTCGAACACCAGCACACGATCTGCCTGCTTCACCGCCGACAATCGGTGGGCAATGATCAGCGTGGTGCGCGCACTGAGAAAACGCGTCAATGCCAGGTGCAGGTTGTACTCAGTGGCGGCATCCAGGGCCGACGTGGCCTCGTCGAGAATCACCACCTTGGGCTCGGCCAGCACCATCCGCGCAATTGCCAGGCGCTGGCGCTGGCCCCCCGAAAGGCGCACGCCCGAACGCCCGACCACGGTATCCAGGCCGTGGGGCAAGGCGGCAATGGTGGTGTCGAGCTGGGCGATATTGAGTGCCTGCCAGCAGGCTTCGTCGCTGCTGTCGCGCCCCATGGTGAGGTTGGCACGAACGGTGTCATTGAACAGCGACGGATGCTGCAGCACCACTGCCACATGCTCACGCAGGGTTTCCAGGCCAATGTCCTGCAAGGTCGAGCCACCAAAGCGAATGGTCCCTGCCTGGGCGCTGTAGAGCCCGAGCAACAATTGCACCAGGGTACTCTTGCCGCCACCACTGGCACCGACAATGGCCACCTTCTCCCCAGGCGCGATCGACAGGTTCAACTGGTCGAGCACCGGTTCATCGGCGTAGGCAAAGCGCAGGCCTTGAACCTCGATACCCACCGTGTCGCGCCCCTTGAACGGATCGACACCCCCGGGATACTGCGGCTCGTCGGCACGTGCCAGCAGCTCGTTGAGCCGGCTCAAGGCACCGCCGGCGGCGTAGTAGGCGTACTGCAGATTGAGGAGTTGCTCGACCGGGCCAATCATGAACCACAGGTAGCTGAACACCGCCAGCATCTGGCCAATGGACAGGTCGGAAAACAACACGGTAAGCATCGCCGCCGCGCGGAAGATATCGATGCCGAACTGGAAGAGCAATCCACTGGCCCGGCTACTGGCATCGCTTTTCCACTGCGAGGCAACCGCATAATTGCGTACCTCCTGGGCACGCATGCCCAAGCGCCCGAGGAAATAGCCCTGGCGATTGCTGGCGCGGATCTCCTGGATGGCGTCCAGGGTTTCCGTCAGGGCCTGGGTGAAGCGCGAGGTACTGTCGTTTTCCAGTTTCTTCAGGTGCTTGACCCGTTTGCCCAACTGCACCGTGGCGAAGATCACCAGGGGGTTGAACAGCAGGATCAGCATCGCCAGCTGCCAGTGCATCCAGATCAGGATGGCGGCGGTGCCGGTCAGGGTCAGCATGGCCACCAGGAAGCGGCTCAAGGTCTCGCCGACAAACTTGTCGAGGGTGTCCAGGTCGGTGACCAGGTGGGTCGTTACCGTGCCACTGCCCAGGCTTTCATACTCTTTGAGCGAAATTCGCTTGAGCCGCTCGATCAGGCGGATACGCAGGCGATAGACAATGTCCTTGGCCAGGCCCGCAAACAACTTGGCCTGTACAACGTTGAAGGCCAGTGCGGCACAACGCAGCCCCAGGGTTACCACCAACATCAGACCGATGTAGCCAGCGGCGACCTGCCAATTGGCGGGAAGGAACTGGTTCATCCACTTGAGCGCGGCATCACCATGGCCCAGCAGGACTTCATCCACCAACAGGGGCAACAGCAAGGGAATGGGCACACTGCACAGCGCCGCCAATACAGCGACACCATTGGCAACCCACAAGGCTTTTTTATGGTGCAGGGCCAGGCGGCGGATTTCCGCCCAGCTCAGACGATCGGCAACGGTGGGGGCAGGCCCCGGCACAGGGTCGGGCGACCCTGGCAGGTCAAGCACAGGCGGCCTGCTGTAGCCAGCGCCCGAGCAGCGGGCTCAGGGACTCCACTGGCTGGTAGCCATTGGTGAGCAGCGCCAGTTGCCCGTTGCGCTCGGCAAGCAAGGTGGGAAAGCCCGCGATCCCCAGGTCCTGCACCCAGGTGAAGTCAGCCGCAGTGGCTGCGCGCACCTCGGTACTGGCAAAGCGCTCGGCAAACACCGAGCGCTCAAAACCGGCCTGCTCGGCCAGTTCAACCAGCTTGGGGGCCAGGGTGACGTCTTCGCCACCTTGGTAGAACGCCTGCTGGATCGCGCCGAGCAATGCCCAGGTGCGCTGCGGGTCAAGGCCACGGGCGGCCACCAGGGCACGGCAGGCAGGCTCGGTGTCGTAGACAAAACCGTCCGGCATCGCGCCCTCAAGGGTGAAGGGTTGGCCCGTTGCCTCGTTGACCGCCTGCCAATGCTCCAGGATATAGCCCCGGGTCGATGCATCCAGTGCGCTGCTGCCTGTACGCAACCCACCTGGCACCAGGTGAGTTTCGACCCCGGCGTCCAGCGCCTGGGCAATCAGGGCCTGGGCCACGGGTGCGAACCCCCAGCACCAGGAGCACATCGGGTCCATCACATAAAGCAGGCGTGCAGACATCAATCAGGCCTCGGCAGCTTTGCGGTAATTGTGGCCGATCGGGTGCGGCATGTTGCGGGCCTTGGCCAACTCGATCTGCTTCTGCCGGTCAATGGCGCTGCGTCTGGTCTTTTCGCTCAGGCTGTCCCAGCAATGCGGGCAACTGATACCTGGCGAGTAGTGTTCGGACGCTCGGTCTTCCACGCTGATCGGGGTGCGGCAGGCATGGCACTGGTCATAATCGCCTTCGGTCAGGTCGTGACGCACAGTGACCCGGTTGTCGAAGACGAAACAGTCGCCCTGCCAGCGGCTTTCATCCTGTGGCACCTCTTCAAGGTATTTCAGGATCCCGCCCTTAAGATGATAGACCTCTTCAAAACCTTCACCGAGCATGTAGCTGGAGGCTTTTTCGCAACGGATGCCACCCGTGCAGAACATCGCAACCTTCTTGTGGCGCGACGGGTCGAAGTTGGCCTTGATGTACTCGGGGAACTCGCGGAAGGTGGTGGTCTTGGGGTCGATCGCGCCGTCGAAGGTGCCAATGGCCACTTCGTAGTCGTTGCGGGTATCGATCAGCAACACTTCCGGATCGCTGATCAGCGCGTTCCAGTCCTTGGGCTCGACGTAGGTGCCGACCTTGTGGTTCGGGTCTACCCCCTCCACGCCCAGGGTGACGATTTCTTTCTTGAGCTTGACCTTGGTGCGATAGAACGGCTGTTCGTCGCAGTAGGATTCCTTGTGGTCGATACCTACCAGGCGGGCATCGCTGCGCAGCCAGGCCAGCAGGCCGTCGATACCTTCACGGGTACCGGACACCGTGCCATTGATACCTTCCTCGGCCAGCAACAAAGTGCCCTTGATGCCATTGGCGGTCATGCTTTCGAGCAGCGGTTCACGCAGCTCGACGTAATCTTTCAGGGTGACGAATTTATACAGCGCCGCCACGACGATAGCTTGGGTCATGCAAGAACTCTCCAGGTGGTTGCCCTCGCAAAGGGCGGACCGGATGACAAAAAAAACGCGCCGACGAGCGGCGCGTTGCACATTCTAGCAAAAACCTGACGAGGAAATCAGTGTTTGCTGCCACCTGCACAGGTGGGTGAAGCAGGCGCTGCGCCCACCTTCTGCCACTCCCCGGGGGTATAGGTGTGCAGGGCCAGGGCATGAAATTGCCCCATCAGCTCACCTAGCGTGGCGTAGACCTTCTGGTGGCGCTTTACGCTGTTCAGACCCTCGAACTGCTCGCTGACCAGCACGGCCTTGTAGTGGGTTTCTTGCCCACGGCTGTGCATATGGCTTTCGTCGAGCACCGAAAGGTGCTGGGGCGCAAGCGCGGCCAGGCTTTGTTCAATCTTCTGCTGCATGGACATGGACGGCTCCGCGATTTACTTCTTCGCCGGAGCGGCGGCCTTGCCGGCGTTCGGGTCGAGTTCTTTGGTCATGTCAGCCAACAGTTTGTTGACTACCGGCACGGCGCTTTCCAGCTTCTGTTGGGTCAGCTGGGCCGACTGCTGGGTAACTTGAGGCATTTTTTCCAGCACTTTCTTGCCCAGTGGCGACTGGTAGAAGGCAACCAGGTCCTTGAGCTCGCTTTCGGTGAAGGTGCGGGTGTACAGCTTGACCATGTCCGGCTTCAGCTTGTTCCAGCCGATAGCCTGGTCCAGGGCGGCGTTGGCCTTGGCCTGGTAGCTGTCGAGCACGGCTTTTTTCGAGGCTGGGGCCTTGGTCTGTTCAAAACGCTGGGCAAACATCTGTTGCACCTGCATGTAAACCGGGGTGCCGAGCTTGTCAGCGTGCGCCATCATGAGGAATTTTTCGGCACTGGCGTTGTGGCTGGCGGTATCGGCAAGCACCTGGCCGCTGGCGCAGACCAGCGCAACAGCGGTGCAAAGGGCGCGAAGACGGGTCATCGGAATTCCTTCATTAGACAGAGGAGGTAGTACCCCGGAGTAGAGCATTCTGCGCCGACTCGGGCACGTCGCTCAAGTGGGTCGACGAGCAATGGAACCGCTGCGACGAAAAGGGACCTAAACTGCGAATTCAGACCACAAGGGAGTGAGCGCAGCATGAGCCGTATCGAAACTGACAGCCTGGGTCAGGTCGAAGTTCCTGACCAGGCCTATTGGGGTGCCCAGACGCAACGCTCGCTGATCAACTTCGCCATCGGCAAGGAACGCATGCCGCTGGCAGTCCTGCATGCCCTGGCGTTGATCAAGAAAGCCGCCGCACGGGTCAACGACCGCAATGGAGACCTGCCGGCCGACATTGCCCGGCTGATCGAACAGGCCGCCGACGAAGTGCTCGACGGCCAGCTCGACGACCAGTTCCCGCTCGTCGTCTGGCAGACCGGTAGCGGCACCCAGAGCAATATGAACGTCAACGAAGTGATCGCCGGGCGCGCCAACGAACTGGCCGGCAAGGGACGCGGCGGCAAGATTCCGGTCCATCCCAACGATCATGTCAATCGCTCCCAGAGCTCCAACGACTGTTTCCCCACCGCCATGCACATAGCCGCCGCCCAGGCGGTCCAGCACAAGTTGCTGCCGGCAATCACTGAGCTGTCTTCGGGGTTGGCGGAGCTGTCGGCACGCCACCAGCACCTGGTGAAGACCGGCCGCACCCACATGATGGATGCGACGCCGATCACCTTCGGCCAGGAAGTCTCTGCTTATGTAGCCCAGCTCGATTATGCCCAGCGGGCGATCCGCTCGGCCCTGCCGGCCGTGTGCGAACTGGCCCAGGGCGGAACCGCGGTAGGCACCGGGCTCAATGCCCCGCACGGCTTTGCCGAAGCCATTGCCGCAGAACTAGCTGCGCTCTCCGGCCTGCCCTTCGTCACCGCACCGAACAAGTTTGCGGCACTGTCTGGCCACGAGCCGTTGACCACCCTGGCCGGTGGCCTGAAAACCCTGGCGGTGGCACTGATGAAGCTGGCCAACGATTTGCGCCTACTCGGCTCCGGCCCCCGCGCCGGTATCGCCGAAGTGCGCTTGCCTGCCAACGAACCAGGCAGCTCGATCATGCCGGGCAAGGTCAACCCGACGCAATGCGAGGCCCTGTCGATGCTGGCCTGCCAAGTGCTGGGCAACGACACCGCCATCGGCTTTGCCGCGAGCCAGGGCCACCTGCAATTGAACGTGTTCAAACCGGTGATCATCCACAACCTGCTGCAATCCATCGAGTTGCTGGCCGATGGCTGCAGCAACTTCCAGCAGCACTGTGTGGCCGGCATCGAGCCGGATGCCGAGCAGATGGCTGCGCACCTGGAGCGCGGGTTGATGCTGGTGACTGCCCTGAACCCGCATATCGGCTACGACAAGGCCGCAGAAATTGCCAAGAAAGCCTACAGCGAAGGCACTACCCTGCGTGAGGCAGCCCTGATCCTGGGCTACCTGAACAACCAGCAGTTCGACCAGTGGGTCCGCCCGCAAGACATGCTCGAACCTGGCAAGAAAGGCTGAATCAACGCGCCAGGCGCAAGCGCCTGGCGCGCCAGCCGGCCATCAGCGATGGGCCCAGCGCCGTCAGCGCCGAGCCCAGCACCACCACCAGTGCGCCGATATAGCCCAACGTATTGATCTGCTCGGCCTGCACATAGTCAGGCCAGAACCAGGCCGCCAGCGCCACGGCGACAAAGGTCACCAGCGGTGTGAGCGCCAGGGTTGCACTGACCTTCGAGGCCTCCCAGTGGGCCAGCGCTTCGGCAAAGGCACCGTAGGCCACCAGGGTGTTGAGGCAGCAGGCAAGCAACAGCCAGCCTTGCAGCGGGCTCAACTGAAGCGCTTCTAGGGGATGTACCCACGGCGTCAGCAACGCGGCGCAGCACAGGTAGATCACCATCATGACCTGCAGCGAATTCCACACGGTCAGCAACTGCTTCTGGCTCAAGGCGTAGAACACCCAGATCGTGGTTGCCAGCACAATGGTCAGTACACCCGTGGTATAGACACTCAAGGAGCTCAGCAACTCTTCCAGGCGCTGATTGAAAAACAAGCCAAAACCCGTGAGCAGGATGGCAAGGCCCATGCCTTGACCGAAGGTGAAGCGCTCCTTGAACAGGAACACACTGGCCACCAGCAGCATCACCGGCCCCAACTGAACCACCAGTTGCGCGGTACCGGGGCTGAGCAGGTTGAGCCCCATCAGGTACAGCACGTAGTTACCCACCAGGCCACACGTGGCCAGCGCCACCAGCCCCCAGCCCTTGCGCCCGAGTCGGTTGAACGAGGGCAGCCTCCTGCTTGCCGCCAGCCAGGCGAACAACAGCCCCCCGGATACCAGCAAGCGGAACCAGGTCACGGTGATCGGGTCCATCACCTGCAGTACCTGTTTGAGCTTGATGGGCAGGATGCCCCAGAGCAAGGCCGTCAATAGCGATAACGACAGGCCATAGACCCAGCGTCCGGAAGAAATGTGCATACCAGCCTCAATTGCCCTGTGGTAGGGGGAGACTGAATTCTACGGGTGGGTGTGGAGGGCCGACAGGTACAATTGCGGAAAAGATTTCAGTACTTCATTCCTTGAGCTCATCCTGGCTGGCGACTGCGGTGCAGTCGGTCACAGCCTCGTTCCTCGCCAGCGGCTACAGGCCTGGTCCTTGTAGCCGCTGGCGTAAGCAGCGCTCGTGTTGCTGTGGAAGACAGCAGCGCCTATTTCTTGTCTCTCTTGAATGCGGCTTCGAGTGCATCGTTGATAGTGCGCAGCACCTTTACCCGCGCCCAGCGCTTGTCATTGGCTTCGACCAGGGTCCAGGGCGCGATCTCGGTACTGGTGCGATCGACCATGTCACCCACCGCCTCGGCGTACTGATCCCACTTGTCGCGGTTACGCCAGTCTTCCTCGGTGATCTTGAAACGCTTGAAGGGAATCTGCTCGCGTTCCTGGAAGCGTTCCAACTGGGTCTGTTCATCGATCGACAGCCAGAACTTGACCACCACAACACCGGCGCTGACCATCTGCTCTTCAAAGTCGTTGATCTCGCCGTAGGCACGCATCCAGTCTGCCTGGCTGCAAAAACCCTCGACCCGCTCCACCAGCACCCGGCCGTACCAGGAGCGGTCGAACACGGTGAACTTGCCACGGGCCGGAAGGTGTCGCCAGAAGCGCCACAAATAAGGTTGCGCCCGCTCCTCTTCGGTCGGTGCAGCGATGGGCACGATGCGGTACTGGCGCGGGTCCAGCGCGGCGGCCACACGGCGAATGGCGCCGCCCTTGCCCGCCGCGTCATTACCCTCGAATACCGCGATCAATGCGTGACGGCGCATGCGTTTGTCACGCAGCAGCCCCGCCAGGCGAGCCTGCTCGATAATGAGTTGTTCCTGGTAGTCGTCCTTGCTCAGGCGCAGGGTCAGGTCCAGGCTGCCGAGCAGGCTGCGCTGGTCGATGGCGTGGCCCAAAGGGGCAATGTTGGCCAGGTGGACCGGCGCATGCTGGGCCTTGAGTGCCGCCTGGAGCCCTTCAAGCAGGATGCGGCCGACCGCCAGGCTGCGGTAGTGAGGGTCGAGCCCCTCGATCACGTGCCAGGGGGCGTAGTCGCGGCTGGTCTGGCGCAGCACCCGTTCACCGAAGCGTACGAAGCGGTCATAGGTTTCCGATTGCTGCCAATCCAGCGGGCTGATGCGCCAACTGTGCAGCGGATCGTCCCGTAGTGCCTTGAGCCGGGCCTTCATCTGTTTCTTGGACAGGTGGAACCAGAACTTGAAGATCAGCGCGCCTTCATCGCAGAGCATTTCTTCCAGGCGCTCGGCGCCGCGAATGGCCTGGTCGAGTACGGCATCCTTGAAATGGCCATGCACACGCCCCTGGAGCATCTGGCTGTACCAGTTTCCGAAGAAAATCCCCATGCGCCCCTTTGCCGGCAGGGCTCGCCAGTAGCGCCAGGCGGGTGGTCGGGCCAGTTCTTCATCGGTCTGCTGGTCAAAGGTGCGCACTTCGATCAGGCGCGGGTCCATCCACTCGTTGAGCAGTTTTACGGTTTCACCCTTGCCGGCACCTTCGATGCCATTGATCAGAATGATCACCGGAAAACGCGCCTGCTGCTTGAGCTCGAACTGTGCTTCGAGCAAGGCTTCGCGCAGCGCCGGCACCTCGGCCTCGTAGGTTTCTTTGTCGATGGAGTGACCAATTTCAGCGGATTCGAACATACCAGGCTCCCTACTTGGATATGCAAGGTTAGCGGATCCGCGCCGGCTTTGTCGGTGGACGCAAAGATTGCGCCGGGTCAAATCTACAGGGGGCTGTCGATCAGCTAAAATGCCGCTCTAGCCTGACCCGAGCCGACCATGACCGATGTAATCCACTATGCCCAGATCGACTGGGACGACCAGGGCCGCCCCCATTCGCGCCAGTTCGATGACATCTACTTTTCCAAGGACCAGAGCCTGGAAGAGACCCGCCATGTGTTCATCGACCAGAACGACCTGCGCCAGCGCTTCAGTACGCTGGCGCCGGGCCAGTGCCTGGTGATCGGTGAAACCGGGTTCGGCACCGGGCTCAATTTCTTCTGCGCCTGGCAGTTGTTTGTCGACTGTGCAGCCCCCGACGCCCGCCTGCACTTCATCAGTGTGGAAAAGTACCCGCTGAGCCGCACCGACCTGACCCGCGCCCTGGCCCTGTGGCCAGAACTGGCGCCCTTCAGCGCACCGCTGCTGGCCCAGTACGTAGCGGTACACGAGGGTTTCCAGACCTTCAGCTTCGATCAAGGCCGGGTACAGCTGACCTTGATGATCGGCGACGCCCTGGAGCAACTGCCGCAACTCGACGCCCAGGTCGATGCCTGGTTCCTCGACGGTTTCGCCCCGGCGAAAAACCCGCAGATGTGGACGCCGGAACTGTTCACTCACGTCGGACGCCTGTCGGCTGCCAATGCCACCCTGGGCACCTTCACCAGCACCGGCTGGGTACGGCGCGGCCTGATCGCGGTGGGCTTCGAGATGAAGCGCATTCCCGGCATCGGCAAAAAGTGGGAGATCCTGCGCGGCGCCTTTCGTGGGCAGCCAGCAGGCCTTGAAGTACCCACACCAGCTCCCTGGTTCAGTCGCCCAGCGCCCCTGCCCGGCCCACGCCATGCCTTGGTCGTCGGGGCCGGCCTTGCCGGATGCGCAACCGCGGCGAGCCTGGCGCGGCGAGGCTGGAAAGTGACGGTACTGGAGCGACATGCAACGCCTGCGGCCGAAGCCTCCGGCAACCCACAAGGGGTGCTTTACCTCAAGCTCTCGGCGCACGGCACCGCATTGTCGCGCCTCATCCTCAGCGGTTTCGGCTATACCCGGCGCCTGCTTGAATGCCTGCAACGCGGCCGCGACTGGGACGGATGCGGGGTCTTGCAACTGGCTTTCGACGCCAAGGAAGACCAGCGCCAGGCCCTGCTGGCCGAAGCCTTCGACCCGCAATTGCTGCAGCGCCTGGAGCGTGAACACGCCGAAGCAGTGGCGGGCGTAACCCTGGCCAGCGGTGGTCTGTTCTACCCCGATGGTGGCTGGGTCCACCCGCCCGCCTTGTGCCAGGCACAACTGCAGCACCCGAACATCACCTTGCTGACCCACCACCAGGTGCTGCAGCTACGCAAGGTCGACGGTCTCTGGCAAGCCTGGGAAAGCGAGAAACTGCTGGCCAGCGCACCGCTGGCGGTACTGGCCACTGCCGCCGATATCCACCGGTTCGAACCTTGCGCCACGCTGCCGCTCAAGCGAATCCGTGGCCAGATCACCCGCCTGCCTGCCACCGCGCAAAGTCAGGTGCTCGCGACGGTAGTGTGCGCCGAAGGCTATGTGGCGCCACCGCGTGAAGGCGAGCACACCCTGGGTGCCAGCTTCGACTTCCACAACACCGACCTGACCCCTACCGCAAGCGAGCACATCGGCAACCTGGCCTTGCTGGAACAAATCTCCAGCGACCTGGCCGAGCGCCTGGGCGCCCATCACCTGGACCCGCACACCCTGCAGGGCCGTGCCGCGTTCCGCTGCACCAGCCCCGACTACCTGCCCATCGTCGGCCCGCTGGCCGATCGCCAACCGTTCGACCAGCATTACGCGGTGCTGGCCAAGGACGCCCGCCAGATACCCGACACACCCTGCCCCTGGCTCGAAGGCCTGTACGTCAATAGCGGCCATGGTTCACGCGGCCTGATCACAGCGCCCCTGTCGGGCGAACTGATCGCCGCCTGGGTCGACAACGCCCCGCTGCCGGTGCCACGCAGCGTCGCCGAAGCCTGCCACCCCAACCGCTTCATGCTCCGCGAGCTGATCAGGGGGAAAAAAGCAGCGGCAAGCGGCAAGCCCTGAGCTGCAAGTGAAGATAAAAGCGGCTGGCTTGCAGCTTGCCGCTTGAAGCTTATTACTGCGGCTTATAACGCATTGATATAAAACTCTCGCTATCCGCATCGGTCAGTTTCCATGTGCCTGGGTTCAGGCACCTTCCCCAACGGCAAAACCGGTAAGGACTTATGTGCGGATTAGCTGGAGAGTTTCGTTTCACCCCTGTTGCCCACCCACCACGCCCGGCGGACCTCGCCGCGGTCGAGCGGATCACCCATCACCTGGCTCCTCGCGGCCCCGACGCCTGGGGCTTTCATAGCCAAGGCCCGATCGCCCTGGGCCATCGCCGCCTGAAGATCATGGATCTGTCCGACGGCTCGGCCCAACCCATGGTCGATAACCAGTTGGGCCTGTCGCTGGCCTTCAACGGTGCCATCTACAACTTCCCGGAACTGCGCAGCGAGCTGGAAAGCCTCGGCTATGCCTTCTACTCCGATGGCGACACCGAGGTGCTGCTCAAGGGCTATCACGCCTGGGGCACCGAGCTGCTGCCGCGCCTCAACGGCATGTTCGCCCTGGCGATCTGGGAGCGCGACACCCAGCAGCTGTTCCTGGCCCGTGACCGGCTGGGTGTCAAGCCGCTGTACCTGTCGCGCAATGGCGAACGACTGCGCTTCGCCTCAAGCCTGCCAGCCCTGCTCAAAGGCGGCGACATCGATCCGATGCTCGACCCCGTGGCACTGAACCACTACCTCAACTTCCACGCGGTGGTGCCAGCACCGCGCACGCTGCTGGCCAATGTCGAGAAACTGCCGCCGGCCACCTGGATGCGTATCGACGCCCAGGGCCGGGTTGAGCAACAGGTGTGGTGGCAACTGCACTACGGCCCGCGCACCGATGAGCAGCACTTCACCCTGGAAGACTGGCGCGACCGAGTGCTGGACAGCACCCGTGAAGCGGTGGCGATTCGTCAGCGGGCGGCGGTGGAAGTTGGCGTACTGCTCTCTGGTGGTGTCGATTCAAGCCTGTTGGTTGGCTTGCTGCGCGAGGTGGGCGTGGAGGATCTATCGACCTTCTCCATCGGCTTTGAAGATGCCGGCGGCGAGCGTGGCGATGAGTTCCAGTATTCCGACTTGATCGCTCGTCACTACAGCACCCGCCATCACCAATTGCGCATCGACGAGCGGGAAATCATCGAGCAATTGCCGGCAGCCTTTCGTGCCATGAGCGAGCCAATGGTCAGCCATGATTGCATTGCCTTCTACCTGCTCTCGCGGGAAGTGGCCAAGCACTGCAAGGTGGTGCAAAGCGGCCAGGGTGCCGATGAACTGTTCGCGGGTTATCACTGGTACCCGCAGGTGGATGGCGCCCCGGATGCTCATGCTGCCTACCGCAATGCGTTTTTCGACCGCAGCTACGACGACTACGCCGCCACCGTGCAGCAACCCTGGCTGCTCGATTATGACGCCGCCGGCGACTTCGTCCGTCAGCACTTCGCCCAGCCGGGGGCGAGTGACGCAGTAGACAAGGCACTTCGCCTGGACAGCACCGTGATGCTGGTCGATGACCCGGTAAAGCGGGTCGACAACATGACCATGGCCTGGGGCCTGGAGGCCCGCACACCGTTCCTCGACTACCGCCTGGTTGAGTTGTCGGCGCGCATTCCGGCGCGCTTCAAACTGCCCGACGGTGGCAAGCAGGTGCTCAAGGAGGCGGCACGCCTGGTCATTCCCGGCGAAGTCATCGACCGCAAGAAGGGGTACTTCCCGGTGCCCGGGCTCAAGCACCTGCAGGGGGCGACCCTGGACTGGGTACGCGAGCTGCTGCTGGACCCAAGCCAGGACCGCGGCGTGTTCGAACCCGCCGCCCTGGACCGCCTGCTCAGCGACCCGCATGGCCAGCTGACGCCGCTGCGGGGGTCGAAACTCTGGCAACTGGCAGCCTTGAACCTGTGGCTCAGCGAACAAGGAATCTGATCGATGAAAGCCCATGCCTCACCCTATGGCCAGCGCCTGGTGCGCGGCCAGGTGCCGACCTATGAGCGTTTGCAGGCACAGTTGGCCGGCGATGGCAGTGATCCCCACGAGCAACCGCGCTCGTTGCATTGCGGCTGGGGTCGCCTACTGATCGGCCACACCTACCCGGACCCGGCCAGCCTTGCCACTGCGCTGCAGGACGAGCGCCCCGGCGAACGCGATATCGCCCTGTACGTGGCAGCGCCGCAACAAGTGCTGGCCCAGGCGCCTCATCAACTGTTCCTCGATCCCTCCGACACCCTGCGCCTGTGGTTCAGCGACTACCGTCAGGCCCAGCGCGTGTTTCGCGGCTTCCGTATCCGTCGCGCGCAGAGCGACAGTGACTGGCAGGCGATCAACGCGTTGTACCTGGCCCGCGGCATGCTGCCCATTGATCCTGCGCTGCTCACCCCGCGCCACCTGGGCGGGCCGGTGTACTGGCTGGCCGAAGATGAAGACAGCGGCGCGGTAATCGGCAGCGTCATGGGCTTGAACCATGAAAAAGCCTTTGCCGACCCCGAGCACGGCAGCAGCTTGTGGTGCCTGGCAGTCGACCCGCAGTGCACCCGCCCCGGGGTCGGCGAAGTGCTGGTGCGCCATTTGATCGAGCACTTCATGAGCCGTGGCCTGAGCTGCCTGGACCTCTCGGTGTTGCACGACAACCGCCAGGCCAAGCGCCTGTACGCCAAACTGGGGTTTCGCACCCTGCCCACCTTCGCCGTCAAGCGCAAGAACGGCATCAACCAGCCGCTGTTCCTGGGACCCGGCCCGGAAGTAGGCCTCAATCCGTATGCCCGGATCATTGTCGAGGAGGCGTATCGACGTGGTATCGATGTGCAGGTCGATGATGCCGATGCCGGGCTGTTTACCCTCAGCCTGGGGGGGCGGCGGATACGCTGCCGCGAATCGTTGAGTGACCTGACCAGCGCCGTGAGCATGACCCTGTGCCAGGACAAGAGCCTGACCCACAAGGCACTCGGCAATGCCGGCCTGCAACTGCCCGCCCAGCAACTGGCGGGCAATGCCGACGACAACCTGGCCTTTCTGGAAGACCACGGCGCAGTAGTGGTCAAGCCACTGGATGGCGAACAGGGTCAGGGGGTCGCGGTCAACCTGACCACGCTTGAGGAAATCAATCAGGCAATCGAAAACGCCCGCCGCTTCGACAGCCGCGTACTGCTCGAAAGCTTTCACCAGGGCCTGGATTTACGCATCGTGGTTATCGGCTTCGACGTGGTGGCTGCCGCCATTCGCCACCCGGCCCAGATCGTCGGTGACGGCCAATTGGCGGTAGGGGCGTTGATCGAAGCGCAAAGCCGCCGGCGCCAGGCGGCCACCGGCGGTGAGAGCCGCATCCCGCTGGACGACGAGACCCTGCGTACCTTGCATGCCGCCGGCGTCGATTACGAGACGGTACTGCCCGCCGGCCAGCGCCTGGCCGTGCGTCGCACCGCCAACTTGCACACCGGCGGTTGCCTGGAAGACGTCACCGAACGCCTGCACCCGGTCCTGGCCGACGCCGCTGTAAGGGCGGCCCGCGCCCTAGATATCCCGGTGGTCGGCCTGGACCTGATGGTCGAGGCGGCCGACCAGCCCGAACACGTCTTCATCGAAGCCAACGAACGCGTCGGCCTGGCCAACCATGAACCGCAACCTACCGCCGAACGCTTCGTCGACCTGCTGTTTCCACACAGCCGGCCGGCCCCATGATCACAGGAGGCCGCATGACCGAAAAACTCCCGGAGCCAGACCTCACCTACCTGCAAAAAGTGCTGCTGGAGATGCTCGCCATTCCCAGCCCCACCGGTTTTACCGACACCATCGTGCGCTACGTCGCCGAGCGCCTGGAGGAGCTCGGCATTCCCTTTGAGCTCACCCGGCGAGGCACCATTCGCGCCACCCTCAAGGGTCGTAAAAGTTCACCGGACAGGGCCGTATCCGCCCACCTGGACACCATTGGCGCCAGTGTGCGCGCCATCCAGGACAACGGTCGCCTGTCGCTGGCGCCGGTGGGCTGCTGGTCCAGCCGGTTTGCCGAAGGCAGCCGGGTCAGCGTGTTTACTGACAACGGCGTGTTGCGGGGCAGCGTCCTGCCCTTGATGGCCAGCGGGCATGCCTACAACACCGCCATCGACCAGATGCCGGTGAGCTGGGAGCATATTGAATTGCGCCTGGACGCCTACTGCACCACCCGGGCCGACTGCCAGTCGCTGGGAATCGATATCGGTGACTTCGTGGCGTTCGACCCGCTGCCGGAGTTCACCGAAAGTGGCCATATCAGTGCCCGTCACCTGGACGACAAGGCTGGCGTGGCCGCGTTGCTGGCCTCACTCAAGGCGGTGGTCGACAGCGGTGCACAACCCCTGATCGACTGCCATCCGCTGTTCACCATCACCGAGGAAACCGGCTCCGGTGCCGCAGCCGCCCTGCCCTGGGATGTCAGTGAGTTCGTCGGAATCGACATCGCCCCGGTCGCTCCGGGCCAACACTCCAGCGAACATGCGGTGAGCGTGGCGATGCAGGATTCGGCCGGCCCCTATGACTATCACCTGTCACGCCACTTGCTGAAGCTCGCTCGCGAAAATGAGCTGCCGGCTCGCCGTGACCTGTTTCGCTATTACTTCAGCGACGCTCATTCGGCGATCACTGCCGGCCACGACATTCGCACCGCATTGCTGGCCTTCGGCTGCGATGCTACCCATGGCTACGAGCGCACCCACATCGACAGCCTGGCCGCCTTGAGTCGATTGTTGACCGCCTACCTGCTGAGCCCACCGGTATTTGCCAGCGACTCGCACGCCACCGGCAGTTCGTTGGAAAGCTTCAGCCATCAGTTGGAACATGACGCGCAGATGGAAACCGAAACCCGGGTGCCTGCGGTCGACAGCCTGATCGGCAACAAGCACTAGCGCCTACACAGTCAGGGCAGCTTTGGCGTAGCATACCGTCACATTTCGCCAAACCTGCCCTGTGCCCATGCTGATTCCCTACGAACAACTGGAAGCCGAAACCCTCACCCGCCTGATCGAGGATTTCGTCACCCGCGACGGCACCGACAACGGTGACGACACCCCACTGGAAACCCGCGTGCTGCGGGTGCGTCAGGCGCTGGCGAAAAAGCAGGCGTTCATCCTGTTCGATCTCGAAAGCCAGCAATGCCAACTGTTGGCCAAGCACGATGTGCCCAAGGAACTGTTCGACTGACTACTGCTCGGTCTTGGCCTTCTGCGCGGCGATCTGTTGGTGGATTTCCGCCCGGTGTACGTCGACATGACGGGGTGCGCTGATACCAAATCGCACCACATTCCCGTCGACCGACAACACCTTGACCTTTATGTGATCGTCTATAGCGATGATTTCGCCTATTTCGCGGCCTATTACCAACATGCTCCGATCCTCCACTGTGCTGAGAGCTCGGAGACTGCACCGGGTACCTGCGCCCTTCAATACTCTGATGAATAATTAGCCTATTCCCACCAGAATCAGCGATTTTACCTACAAATGCCCCGTTTCTTTACACAGTCAGGCGCTCTGCAAGCGTGGCCCAAACACAATGATGCTGGCACCCAGCACACAAAGCAGCGCACCGATCCAGTCGCTGCCCAGTGGACGCACACGCTCGACAAATGCCAGCCAAAGCAATGAGCTGACGATGTAGATGCCGCCATAGGCGGCATAGGCGCGCCCGGCATAGGCGGCCTCGACACGCGTGAGGATCAGCGCGAACAGGGTCAGGCTGAGCAATGAGGGGGCTATCCACCAGGCACTCTTGCCCAACCGCAGCCACAAGTAGAAGCCGTAGCAACCGGCGATCTCGAAGATCGCCGCGAGGAAAAACCACAAGTAGTTGATCACTTCAGTAATCCTGGCCCAATTGAAAAACGGCCTAGGGTAACTGATTCTGCCGCTGCCGCAGGCGCGATCCACCGCAAGGCGACCGTGAACACCGCAGGGCGACTGCTGCGCAGCCGACCGCAGCCTGGCGCCAGCGGCTACAGGGCTTCAGCCTTGGCTGGGCTTTGCCTTGGCGCGCATCTTCTCGGCCATGACAGCCATCTCGTCATACAGCCGTTGCGGGGCACGCTGCTTGAGCGTCCAGGCTTCGCGCCCCAGCTCGTGAGGCAGGATCATGAACGCGCCAGCGGCAACCTGTTGATAGATGTAATCGGCGATATCGGCAGCCGTAATCGGCGAGCTTTCCAGCAACTTGCCCACCTGGGCCTTCATCGCCGGGGTCGGTCCACGGAACGAATCGAGCAGGTTGGTCTGGAAGAACGACGGGCACACTACATGCACCGCAACTTCCTGCTGGCGCAATTCGACCAGAAGGCTTTCAGAGAGGGCCAATACCCCCGCCTTGGCCACGTTGTAGTTGCTCATGGCCGGCCCCTGCATCAATGCCGCCATCGAGGCGATGTTGATGATCCGCCCCTTGCTGCGCTCCAGCAGCGGCAGGAAGGCCTTGCAGCCCTTGACCACGCCCATCAGGTTGATCGCGATCTGCCAGTCCCAGTCTTCCAGTGACAACTCCGAGAAGAACCCGCCTGCAGCAACACCGGCGTTGTTGACGATCACGTCGATGCCGCCGAACTTCTCTTCACAGGCCTGGGCCAACGCAGTGAGCTGGCTGTAGTCACGTACATCGCAGCGCTGCACGAAGCCCTGGCCGCCTGCTTCCCTGACCAGCGCCAGGGTTTCTTTGAGGCCGGCCTCATTGACATCGGCCAATGCCAACTGCCATCCCTCGCGTGCCCAGCGCAATGCGATCTCACGACCGAGCCCGGAACCTGCACCAGTAATCATCATGCGGTTTTGCATAGCGGGACGCCTTGTACTGTTCTGGAAAGTTAGCGCCAGTGTAGCGAAGGCAATGGCCGCACCCACGCTGTATCAGGATGCTGAATAGCGGGGGCAAACAGCGGTGATAGCGGTTTATTAAACTTTTCTTTGTTGGCAGGAGTCGGAATTTACAGGCGGGCATGAAACGCATGACCGAACACAAGGATTTGATCCCAGACGCCTACCCTCTCAGCCAAACAAGGACACTGCCATGGGCACCATACTCATCATCATTCTGATACTGCTGTTGATCGGTGGTTTACCTGTCTTCCCGCACTCCAGAAGTTGGGGTTATGGCCCCTCAGGCATCATTGGTACGGTATTGATCATCCTCTTGATTCTGCTATTGCTCGGCAAAATCTAGGCATTAAAAAGGCAGCCTCACGGCTGCCTTTTTCATTGTGCCCCGCTAGATCAATGCGAGACCGCACCGCTGGCACCCAGGCCAGTCTGCGAGCGAACGAACTGCGGGAAAAACAGCGCACGCTCTTCATCAGCCGCCTTGGACTTGTCAGTGACCGAGAAGAACCAGATCCCTGCAAAGGCAATGATCATCGAGAACAGTGCCGGGTACTCGTACGGGTAGATGGCTTTCTCGTGACCGAGGATCTGTACCCAGATGGTCGGGCCAAGAATCATCAGCGCCACGGCACTCACCAGGCCCATCCAGCCGCCAATCATGGCGCCACGGGTGGTCAGCTTCTTCCAGTACATCGAGAGCAGCAGTACCGGGAAGTTGCAGCTGGCAGCGATCGAGAACGCCAGGCCTACCATGAAGGCGATGTTCTGGCTTTCGAACAGAATGCCCAGCCCGATTGCCAGCACCGCCAGGGCGATGGTGGTGATCTTCGAGACGCGGATTTCATCCTTCTCGTTGGCCTTGCCTTTCTTGATCACACTGGCGTACAGGTCGTGGGATACCGCCGAGGCACCGGCCAGGGTCAGGCCTGCCACTACTGCCAGGATGGTCGCGAACGCCACCGCCGAGATGAAGCCCAGGAACACACTGCCACCCACGGCATCAGCCAGGTGTACCGCCGCCATGTTGTTGCCGCCGATCAGGGCGCCAGCAGCGTCCTTGAAGTCCGGGTTGGTGCTGACCAGCAGGATTGCGCCAAAGCCGATGATGAAGGTCAGGATGTAGAAGTAGCCGATGAAACCGGTGGCATACAGGACGCTCTTGCGGGCTTCCTTGGCATCGCTGACGGTGAAGAAGCGCATCAGGATATGCGGCAGGCCGGCGGTACCGAACATCAGGGCCAGGCCGAGGGAGAATGCCGAGATCGGATCTTTGACCAGGCCGCCCGGGCTCATGATCGCTTCACCTTTGGGGTGAACCTTGATGGCTTCGGAGAACAGGGCATTGAAGTCGAAGTTGACGTGTTTCATCACCATCAGCGCCATGAAGCTGGCACCGGAGAGCAGCAGAACGGCCTTGATGATCTGTACCCAGGTGGTTGCGAGCATGCCGCCGAACAGCACGTACATGCACATAAGGATACCCACCAGGATCACCGCAACGTGGTAGTCCAGGCCGAACAGCAGCTGGATCAACTTGCCGGCACCGACCATCTGCGCGATCAGGTAGAACGCCACCACCACCAGCGAGCCCGAGGCCGACAGGGTGCGGATTTCTTTTTGCCCGAGGCGGTAAGAGGCCACGTCGGCAAAGGTGTATTTACCCAGGTTACGCAGGCGTTCGGCGATCAGGAACAAGATGATCGGCCAGCCAACCAGAAAGCCGATCGAGTAGATCAGTCCGTCGTAGCCGGAGGTGAACACCAGGGCGGAAATACCCAGGAAGGACGCTGCCGACATGTAGTCGCCGGCAATCGCCAGACCGTTCTGGAAACCAGTGATTCGGCCACCGGCGGCGTAGTAGTCAGAAGCCGATTTGTTACGCTTGGAAGCCCAGTAGGTGATGCACAGGGTGGCACCGACGAAGGCGACGAACATCAGGATCGCCGCAACGTTCAAAGGCTGCTTGTGCACCTCGCCGGTCAGGGCGTCGGCGGCCCAGACGGCAGGTGCAAAAATGCCGAAGGCCAGAGTTGCCAGAAGACGCCGGATCATTGCTGAGCCTCCTTGAGGATCGCTTTGTTCATCTCGTCGAACTCACCGTTGGCGCGACGTACATAGATCGCTGTGAGCACGAAGGCAGAGAGAATCAAGCCGACACCCAGGGGAATTCCCCAGGTCACGGAAGACTCGGGACTGAGCTTGGCACCCAGAATTTGCGGGCCATAGGCGATCAACAGGATGAAAGCAGAGTAGAGGCCGAGCATGATCGCCGAGAGAATCCAGGCGAAACGTTCGCGTTTTGAAACCAGCTCCTTGAACCGCGGGCTGTTTTGTATCGAGAGGTAAATGCTGTCGTTCATTGTTTTTGTCCTCGCAGCACAGATTAGGTAGAACCCACTCCACTTTATGCTGCCTTTGGACGCGCTCCAGACGACCTTAGTCTTAGATGCAACAGAGTTTTACCGAATCGGTAACAACCTTGAACGACAAGGCCGCAGCGCCATTTCGGCAGCTGCGGCCCTGGAAGGTGCCAGACAGAGGCTTTAAGCCATTATTTGGTGATCCACTCGGCGACGCGTTCCGGGTGCTTGGCTACCCAGTCCTTGGCGGCGGCTTCGGGTTTTGCGCCCTCTTGAATGGCCAACATGACCTCTCCGATTTCATCCTTGGACTGCCACTGGAACTTCTTGAGGAACTCGGCGACTTCCGGTGCCTTGGTTGCCAGCTCCTTGCTGCCGATACTGTTGACGGTTTCGGCGGCGCCATAAACGCCTTTCGGGTCTTCGAGGAAACGCAACTTCCATTTGGCGAACATCCAGTGCGGCACCCAGCCGGTGACGGCAATGGGCTGCTGTTTGGCATAGGCGCGGCCCAGTTCCGAGGTCATGGCGGCGCCTGAGCTGGCCTGGAGTTTGTAGCCACTCAGGTCGTAGTCCTTGATGGCCTGGTCGGTCTTGAGCATGACGCCGGAGCCGGCATCGATACCGACGATCTTTTTCTTGAAGCTGTCGTCGCTCTTGAGGTCGGCCAGCGATTGCGCCTTGACGTATTCGGGGACGATCAAGCCGATCTTGGCGTCCTTGAAGTTGGGGCCATAGTCGACCACGTTGCTTTTGTTCTTGGCCCAGTACTCGCCGTGCGTCACTGGCAGCCAGGCCGAAAGCATGGCATCGAGCTTGCCGGTGGCGACTCCCTGCCACATGATTCCGGTGGCCACAGCCTGCAGTTTGACGTCGTAACCTAGCTTCTGTCTGATCACTTCGGCGGCTACGTTGGTGGTTGCCACACTGTCGGACCAGCCATCGACGTAGCCGATGCTTACTTCCTTGGCCATCGCCTGCCCCACACCGATCGCCATTGCCAGGGCGGTACCCACCCCCAGGAGTCGTCGCATTTTCATCAAAGCTTCCCCTCGTCACGTCACGGAAGCTTCATCATCAACCTCGGGTGCCTGTAGTCCTTCTCTGACAACGACGTCGAAACAGCGAGAAACGACATCACATGGCCAGCAACCCCTATCGTTACATCAAGCAACATCCGCTCGTGCGAACTTTGCATGCAGGGCTTTAGCCTGTGCCATTTGCGGGTAGTATTGCCGGCTTTGCTCCCTGACGGCCCGATCCATGTCCCCGACTGCCCGCTTCCCGTTGCTGCCCTACCTGTTTGCCTGCCTGCTCGGCCTTTTCGCGCTGGGAGGACTCTGGTACGGCCTGGGCAAGCCGGTGGTACTGCCGGATGCGGCCAGCGCCACGCACAAGCTGCAGTGTGCGTCATACACCCCGTTCGACAAGGACCAGTCACCGTTCGACCAGCCGTTCCAGTTGCGGCCGGCACGCATGGATGCCGACCTCGCCTTGCTCTCCCAGCGCTTTGAGTGCATCCGCACCTACTCGGTGACAGGTCTTGAAGCCATACCCGACCTTGCCCGCAAGCATGGCCTCAAGGTCATGCTCGGCGCCTGGGTCAATGCCAATCCGGTAGACACGCAAAAAGAGATCAAAGGCCTGATCGCCGCTGCCAATGCCAATCCCGATGTGGTCAAAGCCGTGATCGTCGGCAACGAAGTCCTGCTGCGCAAGGAAGTCACCGGCGCGCAACTGGCCAACCTGATCACCCAGGTCAAGCGCCAGGTCAGCGTGCCGGTAACCTATGCCGATGTCTGGGAGTTCTGGCTGCAGTACCCCGAAATCGCTCCGGCCGTGGACTTCCTGACCATTCACTTGTTGCCCTACTGGGAAGATGATCCGCGCGGCATTGAAGATGCCCTGCACCATGTCGGCGAGATCCGCCAGGTGTTCGGCAACCGCTTTGCTCCCAAGGACATCGTCATTGGCGAAACCGGCTGGCCGAGCGAAGGCCGCCAGCGCGAAACCGCCCTGCCCAGCCCGGTCAACGAAGCGCGCTTTATCCGTGGTTTTGTCGCCATGGCCGAACAGCACGGCTGGCACTACAACCTGATCGAAGCCTTCGACCAACCCTGGAAGCGCGCCAGCGAAGGCGCCGTGGGCGGCTACTGGGGACTGTACGATGCCGACCGCCAGGACAAAGGCATTCTTGAAGGCCCGGTGAGCAACCTATCGCTGTGGCCGCAATGGCTGGCCGCCTGCAGCCTGCTGTTTGTCGCCACACTCTTGCTGGCAGGCCGCGTGCGCAGCACCCGAGCCGCCCTGCTCCTGCCACTGCTGGCAGCCCTGGGCGCAGCAAGCCTGGGATTGTGGGGCGAGCTGGTACGCATCAACAGCCGATTCGCCGGCGAGTGGGTGTGGGCAATGCTGCTGGCTGGCCTGAACCTGATCGTACTGGCCCATGGTGCCCTGGCGCTGGCCGCCCGGGATGGCTGGCGTGAACGGGCTTTCTCCTGGCTCGAGGCGCATGCTGGCTGGTGGCTGGCTGGCGCAGGCTTTGCCGCTGCGGTGAGCATGCTGGCGCTGGTGTTCGACCCGCGTTACCGCAGCTTCCCGAGTGCGGCACTGGTGCTGCCGGCGGTTGTCTACCTGCTGCGTCCGGTGAAGGGACCTCGGACTGAAATCGGCCTGCTGGCATTCATCGTCGGTGCAGGGATTGCGCCGCAATTGTTCCAGGAAGGGTTGAGCAACCAGCAGGCGCTGGTGTGGGCAGGCGTGAGTGTATTGATGGTCGCAGCGTTGTGGCGCAGCTTGCGGGTTCGCACACCGGCGTGAACATCGGTCCTGCGCCGGGGTTTCAGCTTGAACGCCGTACCAACCGCAGCGCCGCCAGCACCACGGCAAATACCGCGAGGCTGGCGCTGTACAACACCAACGCGGGAATCCCGACCACCAGTGCCACTACCGCCACCCGCCACCCCGTCCGGGCAGGTATCACCTGCGCCAGCAACGCCAGCCCCAGCGCGGTCCAGGCAATCACCCTGAAATGAATCAACAAACCCAGCGTCGAGCGGGCCTGGCATTGCCACAGCTGCGCCTGCTCGACACAGGTGCCGACCCATTGGGCATCTTCCATCAACCCATAGCGCACCCCATAGCTTGCCGCCAGCCACATCGGCAGGCACAGCAACAACAGGATCAGCGGCAAGCGGTGAGACATGAGACACTCCGGAGTCGTCGAAATCGGCGCCCAGCATAATGGCCCGGGTCGTCTATGCAAGGCAAAAGCGCGAACCTCAGCTACTTTGAACTGAAGATAAATGGAACCAATTGTTGCCGTACCACGGCTGCAAACGGCACCATCTGGGACGATAAATGCCGGAGCGCCAGGCAACTTTGCAAGGGACACGACGGTCCTAGCCTGCGTAACGCACTTTGCTGCTGCTTTTTTGGGGATTCGTGATGCTTCGATTACTGCGCCTTGCTGCCCTTTCGGGCGGCCTTTTCTTGAGTGCGTCCGCTTCGGCGCTGGATATCGACGCTGCCAGCTACGGCTACCCGCTGACCAACCCGTTCGAGGCCACCATCGCCACCACACCGCCGGAGTTGCGCCCGGAGCTGCCCAGCGACGATGACATCGATCAGGCCGACTACAGCCTGAACATGCGCCCGGAGCGCGGCTTCAAGCTTCCGGACAATTTCTGGGCGGTGAAGCAGCTCAAGTACCGCCTGGCCGAACAGGACCACCCGGCACCGCTGATCTTCCTTATCGCCGGTACCGGCGCGCCCTACTCCAGCAGCATCAACGAATACCTCAAAAAGCTGTACTACAAGGCTGGCTATCACGTGGTGCAGTTGTCATCGCCCACCAGCTTCGACTTCATCATCTCGGCGTCGCGCTATGCCACGCCCGGCATCAGTGGTGAAGATGCCGAGGACCTTTACCGCGTCATGCAAGGCGTACGCGCGCAGCACCCACGCCTGCCGGTGACCGAGTACTACCTCACCGGCTACAGCCTGGGCGCCCTCGATGCAGCGTTCGTCAGTCACCTGGACGAAACCCGGCGCAGCTTCAACTTCAAGCGGGTGCTGCTGCTCAATCCGCCGGTGAACCTCTACACCTCGGTCAGCAACCTCGACAAGCTGGTGCAAACCGAGGTCAAGGGCGTCAACAACAGCACCACCTTCTACGAACTGGTGCTCAGCAAGCTGACGCGCTACTTCCAGCAGAAGGGCTACATCGATCTCAATGACGCCCTGCTCTACGACTTCCAGCAGTCACGCCAGCACCTGACCAACGAGCAGATGGCCATGGTCATCGGCACCTCGTTCCGTTTCTCGTCGGCCGACATCGCGTTCACCTCGGACCTGGTCAACCGCCGCGGGCTGATCACCCCGCCCAAATACCCGATAACCGAAAGCAGCAGCCTGACGCCGTTCTTCAAGCGTGCCTTGCAATGCGACTTCGACTGCTACCTGACCGAACAGGTCATCCCCATGTGGCGTGCCCGCACCGATGGCGGCAGTTTGTTGCAACTGGTCAATCAGGTCAGCCTGTACGCGCTCAAGGACTACCTGCAGACCAGCTCGAAGATTGCCGTCATGCACAATGCCGACGACGTCATTCTGGGCCCGGGTGACCTTGGTTTCCTTCGTAGCACCTTTGGCGATCGCTTGACCGTTTACCCTCACGGCGGCCATTGCGGCAACCTCAACTACCGCGTCAACAGCGACGCCATGCTGGAGTTCTTCCGTGGTTAAACGTCTTCTGCTTGTTTCTGCATTTCTGGCCAGCGGACTGGCCCAGGCGGACGAAACCGCACCGCGTGCCAGTGTGGTCGAGGCCGATGGCTTCACCGAGCCACTCAAGGAACTGAAGTTCAACCCCGGCCTCGACCAGCGCGAGTTCGAACGCTCGACCCTGGCAGCGCTCAACGTCTATGACCCGTTCGAGCCGATGAACCGCCGGCTGTACCACTTCAACTACCGCTTCGACCAATGGGTATTCCTGCCCGTGGTCAACGGTTACCGCTACATCACCCCGTCCTTTGTGCGCACAGGTGTCAGTAACTTCTTCAGCAACCTCGCCGATGTACCCAACCTGCTCAACAGCCTGTTGCAGCTCAAGGGCCAGCGGTCGATGGAGATCACCGCGCGCCTGTTGCTCAACACCACGATCGGTGTCGGGGGCCTGTGGGATCCGGCGACCAAGATGGGGATACCGTATCAGGGCGAAGACTTCGGCCAGACCCTGGGCTACTACGGCGTGCCTGAAGGGCCTTACCTGATGCTGCCGATCCTGGGACCGTCGAACCTGCGCGATACCGGGGGGCTGGCGGTGGACTTCGTCGCCGAGGACCAGATCAACTTCCTCAATGTGGCCGAGGTCAGCCGCGACCATCCGGAAATCGTTGTCCTGCGTGCCGTCGACAAGCGCTACACCACCCGTTTCCGCTACGGCCAGCTGAACTCGCCGTTCGAGTACGAAAAGGTGCGCTACGTCTATACCGAGGCGCGCAAGCTGCAGATCGCTGAGTAACGGCTGCCGCGAAGCATCACACCTGTTGGAGCCGGCATTGTCGGCGATGGGGGCAGTACGGCTTGCGCAGCTTCCGGTGTCTGGATTACGACCGCTTTGCGGTCGATCGCAGCCTGTCGGCAGCGGCTACAGCCCCAGGAAGCTGCACAACTCCCGTCGCTTGGCCAGCGCATCGCGACGCCCCAACTCGATCAGCTCGCTGCAATAACCGGCCTCGAACAACAGATAGCTGAGCACCCCGGCACCGCTGGTCTTGGTCGCTCCCGGCCCGCGCAAGAACAGGCGCAAGGCGGCTGGCAGGTCGCGTCGATGGCGGGCGGCAATCTCGTCCAGCGGCTGGCTTGGCGCAACCACCAGCACGTCCACCGGCGCCAGGCCCAGGCGTCGACGCTCCAGGTGTTCCGGCATCAGGTGGCTCAGGTGATTGAGGCGCTGCAGCAACTCGATGTCGTCTTCCAGGCTGTCGATGAAGGTACTGTTGAGCATGTGCCCGCCGATCTGCGCCAGGCTCGGTTGCTGGCCGCTGTAGATACGTGGCCGAGGCCCGCCATCGGTGGGCCGCTGCGGGTTGCCGCTGACACCGACTACCAGCACCCGGCTGGCCCCCAGGTGCAGCGCCGGGCTGATTGGCGCCGATTGGCGCACGGCACCATCACCGAAGTATTCCTCGCCCAGCTTGACCGGTGCGAACAGCAACGGAATCGCCGAACTGGCCAGCAGGTGCTCGACGCTCAAGCGAGTCGGCAGGCCGATGCGCCGGTGACGTAGCCAGGGGTCGATGGCGCCCTTGCCCTGAAAGAACGTCACCGCCTGGCCAGACTCATAGCCGAAGGCGGTCACTGCTACGGCGTGCAAGTGCTGCTGCTCGATGGCGTGGGCAATGCCGCTCAAATCCAGGTGCTCATTGAGCAGGCGACGCAGGGGGGAGCTGTCAAGCAGCGCCACCGGCACTGGCGCGCCCAACCCCAGCAGACTGTGGCCAACGAAGCGGCTGGCCTGGCGAATCACCCCGGGCCAGTCGCTGCGCAGCACCTGGTGGCTGCGAAAGCCCTGCCAGAAGCCGGTCAGGCGGCGGATCGCGTCGCCAAAGTGCATCGCACCGCTGGCGAGGGTCACCGCGTTGATGGCGCCGGCGGAGGTGCCAACGATCACCGGAAAGGGATTGGCCGCACCCGCTGGCAGCAAGTCGGCAATGCCGGCCAGCACGCCAACCTGGTAGGCGGCACGGGCGCCACCGCCAGAGAGGATCAATCCGGTGATCGGTGCTGGCATGAGACCTTCCTGGTAGTGGTAGTGATTTCAATCGCGGGGCAAGCCCACTCCCGCAGCCCCCGCGATCACTTCAACGTCGTTTTTCGTATAGCTTCGGCGCCCCCGGCGGCCTCGACTTGAAGCGCCGATGGGCCCACAGGTACTGCTCCGGGCACTCGCGCAAGGCCACTTCGATCCACTGGTTGATCCGCAGGCAATCGACTTCTTCGGTCTCGCCGGGGAAATCCTGCAGCGGTGGATGAATCACCAACCGATAGCCGCTGCCGTCCGCCAGGCGCTGCTGGGTGAACGGAATCACCCGGGCCTTGCCCAAGCGCGCGAATTTGGTGGTGGCGGTCACCGTCGCAGCCTGGATGCCGAACAGCGGCACGAACAGGCTCTGCTTGGCGCCATAGTCCTGGTCGGGTGCGTACCAGATGGCGCGTCCGCTGCGCAGCAGCTTGAGCATGCCGCGCACGTCTTCACGTTCCACCGCCAGCGAATCGAGGTTGTGGCGCTCGCGACCGCGGCGCTGGATGAAGTCGAACACCGGGTTGCCGTGCTCGCGATACATGCCGTCGATGGTGTGCTCCTGCCCGAGCAAGGCAGCGCCGATTTCCAGGGTGGTAAAGTGCAGCGCCATGAGTATGGCCCCCTGGCCATCACGCTGGGCAGCCTGCAGATGCTCCAACCCTTCGATGTGCGCCAGGCGCGCCAGGCGGGCCTTTGGCCACCACCAACTCATGGCCATTTCAAAGAAGGCGATGCCGGTGGAAGCGAAATTTTCCTTGAGCAAACGCTTTCGCTCGACGGACGGTAGTTCAGGGAAGCACAACTCCAGGTTGCGCGCGGCAATGTACCGGCGCTCACCAGCGACGCGGTACATCAGGGCACCCAGGGCACGGCCGATCACCAGCAATACCCGGTACGGCAGCTGCACGATCAGCCACAGCAGCCCAAGGCCCAGCCACAACGGCCAAAAGCGTGGGTGCAGAAAATAAGGTCGAAATTGCGGGCGATCCATTAAAGATTCCGGAAAGACAAGGGCCGGGCATTCTACAACGGTTCGGCACGGGTTGCGGCTAACCGGCGTTCTCGTTATAAGTCTGGGCACTTTTTCGTTACAAGTCGCCCAATGCAGACCATGAGCCCAACTCAATCGCCAGACTCCGCCCCCGTGTTCCAGCTCAAGGGCAGTATGCTTGCCATTACCGTGCTCGAGCTGGCGCAGAACAACCTTGAAGGCCTCGACCGACAGTTGGCGGCCAAGGTCGCCCAGGCGCCCAACTTCTTCAGCAATACCCCGCTGGTACTGGCCCTGGACAAGCTCCCGGTCAGCGAAGGGGCGGTCGACCTGCCCGGGCTGATGCGCATCTGTCGCCATCACGGCCTGCGCACCCTGGCCATTCGCGCCAACCGCATCGAAGACATTGCCGCAGCCATCGCCATCGACCTGCCCGTGCTACCGCCTTCCGGCGCCCGCGAGCGCCCCGTGGAGCCGGAACCCGAGGTGAGAAAGCCCGAGCCTGCGCCTGCCCCGCCGCCACCGCCTGAACCTGCAATCAAGCCGACCAGAATCATCACCACCCCCGTGCGCGGCGGCCAGCAGATCTACGCCCAGGGCGGCGACCTGGTAGTGGTGTCATCGGTCAGCCCCGGCGCGGAACTTCTCGCCGATGGCAACATCCATGTGTACGGTGCAATGCGTGGACGGGCGCTGGCCGGGATCAAGGGCAATACCCGGGCGCGGATCTTCTGCCAGCAGCTCACCGCCGAAATGGTCTCGATCGCCGGGCAATACAAGGTCTCCGAAGACCTGCGCCGCGATCCGCTGTGGGGGACCGGCGTGCAGATCAGCCTGTCCGGTGACGTGTTGAACATCACCCGTCTTTAACGGATACTGCCGCCATTTTCCGCGCAATTTTTTCACGATTGCCGATTTTTGTATTTTTGGGACTCGACGTCCTTTTTCATTAGGGGTGAAACACCTTGGCCAAGATTCTCGTGGTTACATCCGGCAAGGGTGGTGTGGGTAAGACCACCACCAGCGCCGCTATTGGTACCGGCCTCGCACTGCGTGGCCACAAGACTGTCATCGTCGACTTCGACGTCGGCCTGCGTAACCTCGATCTGATCATGGGCTGCGAACGCCGCGTGGTGTACGACTTCGTCAACGTCGTCAATGGCGAAGCCAACCTGCAGCAGGCCCTGATCAAGGACAAGCGCCTTGAGAACCTGTACGTCCTGGCCGCCAGCCAGACCCGCGACAAAGACGCGCTGACCCAGGAAGGCGTGGAAAAAGTCCTCATGCAGCTCAAGGAAGACTTCGAATTCGTGGTCTGCGATTCCCCGGCCGGCATCGAGAAAGGTGCTCACCTGGCGATGTACTTCGCCGACGAAGCCATCGTCGTGACCAACCCGGAAGTCTCCTCGGTACGTGACTCGGACCGCATGCTGGGCCTGCTGGCGAGCAAGTCGCGCCGCGCCGAGCGCAACGAAGACCCGATCAAGGAACACCTGCTGATCACCCGCTATCATCCAGAGCGCGTGAGCCAGGGCGAAATGCTTGGCGTCGAAGACGTCAAGGAAATCCTCTCGGTCGCTCTGCTGGGCGTGATTCCTGAATCCCAGGCGGTGCTCAAGGCATCCAACCAGGGCGTTCCGGTGATCCTCGACGACCAGAGTGACGCGGGCCAGGCCTATAGCGACACCGTTGACCGCCTTCTGGGCAAAAATGTGGAACATCGGTTCCTTGATGTGAAGAAGAAGGGATTCTTCGAGCGCCTGTTTGGAGGCAACTGACCAATGAACCTTTTTGACTTCTTTCGTGCCAGCAAAAAAGTAAGCACCGCGTCGGTCGCGAAAGAGCGTCTACAGATCATCGTGGCGCACGAACGCGGCCAACGTAGTACACCGGACTACCTGCCAGCCTTGCAGAAGGAACTGGTGGAGGTGATCCGCAAGTACGTCAACATCGGCTCCGATGATGTGCAGGTCGCTCTGGAAAACCAGGGCAGCTGCTCGATCCTGGAACTCAACATCACCCTGCCCGATCGTTGATCGGCGCCTACGGGTAACCTGCCACGGCGTGTGGGAGCGCGCTGGCCTCGCGATGCGATGTGACTGACATATCGCTATCGCGGGGCCAGCCGCCCCCACACGCCGTTGGCGTTTACAGAGAACACGCAATGCCGCTGTCCAATGTTCATATCCTCTTCGAGGATGATGCCATCCTCGTGGTCAACAAGCCGACCCTGCTGCTCTCGGTACCCGGGCGTGCCGACGACAACAAGGACTGCCTGATCACCCGCCTTCAGGAAAACGGCTACCCCGATGCCCTGATCGTCCATCGGCTGGATTGGGAAACCTCGGGGATCATCCTCCTGGCCCGCGATGCCGACAGTCACCGCGAATTGTCTCGCCAGTTCCACGACCGTGAAACCGAAAAGGCCTACACCGCCTTGTGCTGGGGCCAGCCGGAACTGGACAGCGGCAGCATCGACCTGCCCCTGCGCTACGATCCGCCCACCAAGCCACGCCATGTGGTCGACCACGAGCAGGGCAAGCACGCCCTGACGTTCTGGCGCATCCTGGAGCGTTGTGGCGACCATTGCCGGGTAGAACTGACGCCAATCACAGGCCGCTCGCACCAGTTGCGTGTACACATGCTGTCGATCGGTCATCCGCTGCTGGGTGACCGCTTGTATGCCTACCCTGCAGCACTGGCCGCCCACGAGCGCCTGTGCCTGCATGCGAGCATGCTCAGCTTTACCCACCCGGTTTCCGCTGAGCGTTTGCGCTTTGAGTGTCCGGCGCCGTTCTGAGTGATCGCATCGTGGGGCAAGCCCGCTCCCACTGTGGCTTGTGGGAGCGGGCTTGCCCCACGATGCTGACACCACAAAACCCCCACCAAGTACGTTAAACTCGCGCCACTGCTGTCTGGAGTGACCTATGCGCGATGCACTGAATCAAGGCCTGATCGATTTCCTCAAGGCTTCCCCCACGCCCTTCCATGCCACCGCCGCCCTGGCCCAGCGCCTGGAAGCTGCCGGTTACCAGCGCCTGGACGAGCGCGACAGCTGGGCCACCGTGTCCGGCGGTCGCTACTACCTGACTCGCAACGACTCCTCGATCATCGCTTTCAAACTCGGCCGTCATTCGCCGCTGCTCGATGGCATCCGACTGGTCGGCGCCCACACCGACAGCCCGTGCCTGCGGGTCAAGCCGCAGCCCGAGCTGCAGCGCCACGGCTTCTGGCAACTGGGCGTCGAAGTCTACGGCGGCGCCCTGCTGGCCCCGTGGTTCGACCGCGACCTGTCCCTGGCCGGGCGTGTGACCTTCCGCCGCGACGGCAAGGTTGAGAGCCAACTGGTCGATTTCCAGCTGCCGATTGCGGTGATCCCGAACCTTGCGATCCATCTCAACCGTACCGCCAACGAAGGCTGGGCGATCAACCCGCAGACCGAACTGCCGCCGATCCTGGCCCAGGTGGCCGGTGACGAACGTGTCGACTTCCGCGCCCTGCTGACCGAGCAACTGGCCCGCGAGCACGGCCTGAACGCCGATGTGGTACTCGATTACGAGCTGAGCTTCTACGACACCCAGAGCGCTGCCATGATTGGCTTGCACGGCGAATTCATCGCCGGGGCGCGCCTCGACAACCTGCTGTCCTGCTATGCCGGCCTGCAGGCCCTGCTCAATGCCGACAGCGACGAAACCTGCGTGCTGGTGTGCAACGACCACGAAGAAGTCGGCTCCTGCTCGGCCTGCGGTGCCGATGGCCCGATGCTCGAGCAGACCCTGCGCCGCCTGCTGCCCGACGGTGACGACTTCGTCCGCGCCATCCAGCGCTCGCTGCTGGTGTCGGCCGACAACGCCCATGGCGTTCACCCCAACTATGCCGACAAGCATGACGGCAACCACGGCCCCAAGCTCAATGCCGGCCCGGTGATCAAGGTCAACAACAACCAGCGTTACGCCACCAACAGCGAAACCGCCGGTTTCTTCCGCCACCTGTGCATGGCCGAAGAAGTGCCGGTGCAGAGCTTCGTGGTCCGCAGCGACATGGGCTGCGGCTCGACCATCGGCCCGATCACTGCCAGCCACCTGGGTGTGCGCACGGTGGACATCGGCCTGCCGACCTTCGCCATGCACTCGATCCGCGAACTGTGCGGTAGCCATGACCTGGCGCACCTGGTGAAGGTGCTGACGGCGTTCTATCGCAGTCGCGACTTGCCTTGATTGCGTAGCGCCTGCCTCGCCGGCACGCCAGCTCCCACGTACTGCATACACCAGACCTGATGGGAGCTGGCTTGCCAGCAATGAGGCCGGCCCAGGCAAACTGCCTGATCCCGGTCAAGCCCCCTCCCGCTGTTTCCCGCTATGCTTGCCTCATAACCGTCAGATCCAAGGACCTTGCCGCATGTCAGCTTTCCAATCCCTGTTCCTTCCAGTCATCGCCGGCCTGATCCTGCTGACCGTGGGTTTCAACATGCGCGACCGCAACATCGGTGTGTTCATGATGTGGATCGGTACCCTCGGGATGATCGGGATCATGTGCTGGAAGATCCTCGAGAAACTCAACTGACAAATACACTACACTCGGGCGATTGATCGTTTTGAGGTTGATTGTCCGGTGCCTGTCTTCTTCCGCGTTTTAACCCTGTTCCTGGCGTTTTTCATCGTGGCGCCCTCGCACGCCGCCGGCCTGCCGAGCCTGCTCGGTGGCAGCAAGGCGCAGCCCGAGGCCACCGAGCCGCTGGCGCAGTCACTGGATGAAGTGATCAAGTCGCTGGAAAACGACCAGCAGCGGGCCAAGCTGCTGGCCGACCTGAAAAAGCTGCGCGACAGCACCAAGCAGGCCCAACCCAGCGCCGAACAAGGCGTACTCGGCCTGATCGGCTCGACCTTCGGCGAACTCGAAAAACAGTTCAGTGGCGAGGCAAGCCCCTTCAACCGCTGGACCCGCGAACTGGAACTGGCCAAGATCGAACTCGATGCGCGCATGGTTCCCCTGCACGAATGGCCACCCATTCTGTTCGGCTTCGCCGCCATCATCGCCATCTGGAGCCTGGTGGCCTACGCCCTGAACTGGGCCAGCCATCAAGTACGGCTGCGCTTTGGCCTCACTGAAGAGCTGCCACAACACCCGCGCACCTGGGACCTGGTGCGTTTCGCCTTGCGCAAACTCGGGCCGTGGCTGGTGGCACTGGTGATCACCGTGTACCTGAGCTTCGCCCTGCCCTCGTCACTGGGCAAGTCGATGGCCATGGTGCTGGCCTATGCCCTGGTGGTAGGCACGTGTTTCTCGGCCATCTGCGTCATCGCCTTCTCGCTGCTCGACGGCCCTCACCGCCATCGCGCCTTGCACATCCTTCGTCACCAGGCTTTTCGGCCACTGTGGTTGATCGGCAGCTTCGCCGCTTTTGGCGAGGCGATGAACGACCCGCGCATGGCCAGTGCCCTGGGCGATCACCTGGCCCACACCCTGGCAACCCTGGCCAATATTCTTGCCGGGCTGTCTTCCGGCCTGTTCATCCTGCGTTTCCGGCGCCCGATCGCCCACCTGATCCGCAACCAGCCGCTGTCCCGGCGCCTGACGCGCCGGGCCTTGAGTGACACCATCGAAATCCTCGGCACCTTCTGGTACTTGCCTGCCCTGGTACTGGTAGGGATCTCGCTGATTGCCACCTTTGTCTCCGCCGGCGATACCAGCACCGCCTTGCGCCAGTCATTGATGTGTACGGTGTTGCTGATCCTGTGCATGGTCATCAACGGCCTGGTACGCCGCCACGGGCTCAAGCCCCTGCGCGCCCATCGCCGTCATGCCGTGTATGGCGAGCGCCTGCGCAACTTCGGCTACACCCTGGTACACATGACCATCTGGCTGGTGTTCATCGAATTGGGGCTGCGGGTCTGGGGCCTGTCGCTGATCACCTTTGCAGAGGGCGAAGGTCATGAAGTGGCGGTGCGCCTGTTCGGCCTGGCCGGTACCCTGATCGCCGCGTGGCTGGTGTGGATCCTCGCCGACACGGCGGTGCACCATGCCCTGACTCGCTCACGCAAAGGCCTGGCCAACACCCGCGCGCAGACCATGATGCCGCTGATCCGCAACGTGCTGTTCGTGACTATTTTCATCATTGCGGTGATTGTCGCCCTGGCCAACATGGGCATGAACGTCACCCCGTTGCTGGCCGGTGCCGGTGTGATTGGCCTGGCGATCGGCTTCGGTGCCCAGTCACTGGTGGCCGACCTGATCACCGGACTGTTCATCATCATCGAAGACTCCCTGGCCATCGACGACTATGTCGATGTCGGCGGCCACCTGGGTACGGTCGAAGGCCTGACCATCCGCACGGTGCGCCTGCGCGATATCGACGGTATCGTCCACACCATCCCGTTCAGTGAAATCAAGAGCATCAAGAACTACTCCCGCGAGTTCGGCTACGCAATCTTCCGCGTGGCCATCCCCCACAGCATGAACATCGACCAGGCCATCACCTTGATCCGCGATGTCGCCCAGAAGCTGCGCAACGATCCGTTGATGCGCCGCATCATCTGGTCGCCGCTGGAGCTGCAAGGGGTGGAGAGCTTCGAGTCAGGCTCGGCCGTCCTGCGCGCTCGCTTCAAGACCGCACCGATCAGGCAATGGGAAGTGTCGCGGGCGTTCAACCTGGCGCTCAAGCGTCAACTCGATGAAGCCGGGCTGGACCTGGCCACCCCACGCCTGAGCGTGCAAGTGATCACCGCCGGCGCCGGTACTCCGTTCAGCGAAGCCGAGGCAAAGGCCTAGCCCGCCTGGGCCTTGATCCGGATCGCGTCGTGGCGCCAGTACTCCAGGTCGCAGTCGATCAAGCGCCCCTGCTGGTCACTGTTGACCCGGGAGATGTGCAACCCCGGGCTTCCCGTGGAAACCTTGAGCACCGTCGCTGCCGCCAGCGGCAACGCCGTGGGCAGAATCTCGAAGCGTACCCGGCCGTAGTGGATTGCGTAGTGCCGCGCATACAGTTCGGTCAACGACTGGCTCAAATCATGTTCAAGAATGCCGGGGAAGTACTCAGGGTTGAGGTAATGCTCGGCATACAGCACCGCACGCCCGTCGATACGCCGCAGGCGGCAGATCTGGATCACGCTCGACAACGGCGATAGCTGCAAGCGCGCACACACCGAAGCCGCCGCCGGTTGCAGGCGCGCCGATACTAGCTCGGTACTGGCCTCCCGCCCCTGGGCACGCACCATCGCATGGAAATGACTGCGCTCGTTCAGGTCGTATGTGAGGCGCTCCGGCGCCACGAACCAGCCGCGCCGATCCTCCCGATAGATCAGCCCGCGTGCCTCCAGTTGCACCAGCGCCTCACGCAAGGTGATGCGCGTGGTATCGAACACCTCACTGAGTTTGCGCTCGGCGGGCAGCTTGCAACCGGGCGGCAGAAGGCCATGCTCGATCTGCTCCTGCAGGGCATGGCAGATAGCTGTTACTGCTCGGGGTGGCAGTGGCGGCATCAAAGGTTACCTATCTGGACTAGTCCAGCACCGGCAGCGCACACAAATGGCGCCTACAGGGCTATGAGAATAGAGCAAGCCTAGGCACTACAGATGAATGCCAGATGACAGCCAGGGTGGTCTACGCTTGATTTTCAGGGGCGCAGACCCTGGCCGGGCGGTCGGTATGGACATCAAATTGTCATGCACCATGCCTACCTTGGCTCAGGTATTGCTGACCTAGACCAACCGAATCGCAATTACGTCCAACACCACCATTCGCGTTTTGCAAGGCACCCACCAAGGAGCTTCGGATGAAACAGCTTTTTCTGGCGTCACTGCTAGGCTCGACCATCGCCCTGTGTACTTCGGCAATGGCTGCCGACACCGACCTCAAGGCCCTGGAGGACGCCGCCCGCAAGGAGGGTGCCGTCAACAGCGTGGGCATGCCCGATGCCTGGGCCAACTGGAAAGGTACCTGGGAAGACCTGGCGAAAAAATACAGCCTCAAGCACATGGACACCGACATGAGTTCGGCCCAGGAAGTGGCCAAGTTCGACGCCGAAAAAGACAACGCCAGTGCCGACATCGGTGACGTGGGCGCCGCCTTCGGCCCGATTGCCGTGGCCAAGGGCGTGACCCAGCCGTACAAGCCCAGCACCTGGGAGCAGGTGCCGGACTGGGCCAAGGACAAGGACGGCCACTGGGCCCTGGCCTATACCGGCACCATCGCCTTCATCATCAACAAGCAGTTGGTAAAAGAAGCCGACATGCCCAAGACCTGGCATGACCTGGAAAAAGGCAAGTACAAGGTCGCCATCGGTGACGTCGGCACTGCCGCCCAGGCCGCCAATGGGGTACTGGCTGCCGCCATCGCCTACAAGGGCGACGAGAAGAACATCGAGCCGGGCCTTCAGCTGTTCACCAAACTGGCCCAGCAAAAACGCTTGTCGCTGGCCAACCCGACCATCCAGACCCTGGAAAAGGGTGAGATCGAGGTGGGCGTGGTCTGGGACTTCAACGGCCTGAGCTACCGCCAGCAGATCGACCCTGACCGCTTTGAAGTGCTGATTCCTTCCGATGGCTCGGTGATCTCCGGCTACACCACCATCATCAACAAATACGCCAAGCACCCTAACGCCGCCAAACTGACCCGCGAGTACATCTTCAGCGATGCCGGGCAGACCAACCTCGCCATCGGCCACGCCCGGCCGATCCGCGCCGAGCACCTTAAACTGCCGGCCGATGTACAGGCCAAGCTGCTGCCCAACGAGCAGTACAAAGCCGTGCAGCCGATCAAGGATGCCGCGGCATGGGAAGCGACCTCCAAGAAACTGCCGCAGATGTGGCAGGAGCAAGTGATCATCGAGATGGAGTAAGCCTTTGTCGCGGGGCAAGCCCGCTCCCACCACAGGAGCCGGCTTGCCCCGCGACAGCTTCCCGCCAACCCCCGGAGCTACCATGAAGCACAACGTCATCCTGGTCCTGCTCGATGGCCTCAACCATCAGGTCGCCCACCACGCCATGGGCCACCTGCATGCCTATGTCGAAGCCGACCGCGCAGCCCTGTACCGCCTGGAATGCGAGCTGCCAGCGCTGTCGCGTCCGCTCTACGAATGCATTCTCACCGGTGTAGCGCCCATCGACAGCGGCATCGTGCATAACAACGTGACCCGCCTGTCCACCCAGCGCAGCATCTTCCACTATGCCCGCGAAGCCGGCCTGGGCACGGCGGCAGCGGCCTATCACTGGGTCAGCGAGCTGTACAACCGCTCGCCCTTCGTTCCGCTGCGCGACCGCCACACCCATGCCCCCAAGCTACCGATCCAGCACGGCCTGTTCTACTACGCCGATCACTACCCCGACTCGCACCTGTTCGCCGATGCCGAGTACCTGCGTCGTCGTCATGCACCGAACTTTCTGCTGGTACACCCGATGAACATCGACGACGCCGGCCACCGCCACGGCCTCGACAGCAGCCAGTACCGCAACAGCGCCCGCAGCGCCGACATCCTGCTGGCCGACTACCTGCACAGCTGGCTGCAGGAGGGCTACCAGGTGATCGTCACGGCCGATCACGGCATGAACAACGACCGCTCGCACAATGGCCTGCTGGCCGAGGAACGCGAAGTCCCCTTGTTCGTTTTCGGCGAGGCCTTCAGCCTCGATCCGGCCGCCAAGCCCTTGCAGACAGAACTGTGCGGGACGATCTGCGAATTGCTCGGCGTGCCCCACGACAAGCCCGTGTGCAGGGAGCTGCTCAAGTGAACTCGATCAAGCGCACACGGTGGCTGGCGTCGCTGTTCCTGCTGCCATTTGCGTTGTTCTTCATCATTTTCCAGATTGCCCCGCTGGCCTGGGTGGCGATTCACAGCCTGCAGGCCGAAAGCGGCTGGGGCCTGGAGAACTTCAGCAAGGTGTTCAGCTCCAGGTTCTACCGCCAGGCCATCCAGCACAGCCTTGAAATCAGTTTCTGGTCGAGTGTGTTCGGCATCCTGATCGCTATTCTCGGCAGCTACTCGCTGCGCAAGGTCGACTCGCGCCTGCGCGACTTCGTCAACGCCTTCGCCAACATGACCAGCAACTTCGCCGGTGTACCGCTGGCCTTCGCCTTCATCATCCTGCTCGGCTTCAACGGTGCATTGACCTTGCTGCTGAAACAGGCCGGGATCATCGAAGACTTCAACCTCTATTCAAAAACCGGCCTGATCATTCTCTACACCTACTTCCAGATTCCCCTCGGGGTGCTGCTGCTCTACCCCGCCTTCGACGCCCTGCGCGAAGACTGGCGCGAGTCGGCTGAACTGCTCGGTGCCAATGCCTGGCAATACTGGCGGCATATCGGCCTACCGGTGATGGCCCCGGCCTTGCTGGGCACCTTCGTGATCCTCCTGGCCAATGCACTGGGTGCCTACGCGACGGTCTATGCGCTGACCACGGGCAATTTCAACGTGCTGCCCATCCGTATTGCCGCATTGGTAGCAGGGGACATCTCCCTGGACCCGAACCTGGCCAGCGCCCTGGCAATTATCCTGGTGGGGCTAATGACCCTGGTGACCATCGTTCACCAATGGCTGTTGAAGAGGAGCTACCATGTCACGCGTTGAACCGGGCACGGCCCGCCTCTACCACCGCCTGATGGTCTACCTGCTGTTCCTGATCCTGTTGTTGCCCCTGGCTGGCACCCTGCTCTACTCCCTGGCCACCAGTTGGTCGGCGAGCCTGCTGCCCAGTGGACTGACCTTCAAGTGGTACCTGGCGCTGTGGAGCGACCCCCGTTTCCTGGCGGCCTTCGGCCAGTCGCTCCTGGTGTGCGTCGGCGCACTGCTGCTATCGGTGCTGCTGATCCTGCCGCTGTTGTTCGTGGTCCATTACCACTTTCCACGGCTCGATGCGCTGATGAACATCCTCATCCTGCTGCCCTTTGCGGTGCCGCCGGTGGTGTCGTCGGTGGGCTTGCTGCAGTTATATGGTTCTGGCCCCATGGCCATGGTCGGTACCCCGTGGATCCTGATCGGCTGCTACTTCACTGTGGCACTGCCGTTCATGTACCGGGCCATTACCAACAACCTGCAGGCGATCAACCTGCGCGACCTGATGGACGCGGCCCAGTTGCTGGGTGCCAGCACCTTCCAGGCGGCGTTCCTGGTGGTGCTGCCCAACCTGCGCAAGGGCTTGCTGGTGGCCTTGCTGCTGTCGTTCTCGTTCCTGTTCGGCGAATTCGTGTTCGCCAACCTGCTGGTGGGTACCCGCTACGAGACCCTGCAGGTGTACCTGAACAACATGCGCAACAGCAGCGGCCACTTCAACAGCGCCCTGGTGATTTCCTATTTCTTCTTCGTGCTGGTGCTGACCTGGGCAGCCAACCGCCTGAACAAGGACAAATCCTGATATGAGTTTTGTCAGCGTACAGAATCTGCAAAAAAGCTACGGCGCCAGCCCGGTGTTCACCGACATCAATTGCCACATCGAGCGCGGTGAGTTCGTCACCCTGCTGGGCCCATCGGGCTGCGGCAAATCCACCCTGCTGCGCTGTATTGCCGGCCTGACGGCCGTCGACAGCGGCAAGATCCTCCTCGACGGCAGCGACCTCGTCCCCCTGAGCCCGCAAAAGCGTGGCATCGGCATGGTATTCCAGAGCTATGCACTGTTCCCCAACATGACCGTGGAACAGAACGTAGCCTTTGGCCTGCGCATGCAGAAGGTCAATGCCGACGACAGTCGCAGCCGGGTCCGCGAGGTATTGCAACTGGTCGAACTGCAGGACTTCGCCAGCCGCTACCCGCACCAGCTGTCTGGCGGCCAGTGCCAGCGCGTGGCCCTGGCGCGCTCGCTGGTCACCCGCCCGCGCCTGCTGCTGCTGGACGAGCCGCTCTCGGCACTGGATGCGCGGATCCGCAAACACCTGCGCGAACAGATCCGTCAGATCCAGCGCGAACTGGGCCTGACCACCATTTTCGTCACCCATGACCAGGAAGAAGCGCTGACCATGTCTGATCGCATCTTCCTGATGAACCAGGGTCGCATCGTCCAGAGCGGCGATGCCGAAACCCTTTACACCGCCCCGGTTGACGTCTTTGCCGCGGGTTTTATCGGCAACTACAACCTGCTCGATGCCGACAGCGCCAGCCGCCTGCTGCAGCGCCCGGTCAGCAGCCGCCTGGCGATTCGACCGGAAGCCATCGCCCTGAGCCTGAGCGGCGAACTCGAAGGCCAGGTGCTGAGTCACAGCCTATTGGGCAACGTGATCCGTTACCGGATCCAGGCTCGCGGGGTAGAGTTGCTGGTCGATGTCCTCAACCGCTCGTCTGCCGATCTGCACGCAGACGGCCAGCGGGTATCCTTGTCGATCGATCCCACCGCCCTCTGCGAAGTCGCCTGAGGGTTGCACAGGAGTTTTTCTGAACATGGCACTAGCGATTTTCGATCTGGACGAAACCCTGATCCACGGTGATTGCGCCTCCTTGTGGAGCGAACAGATGGCCCGCCTCGAGTGGGTCGATGGTGAATCCTTCCTGCGCCGCGACCGGGAACTGATGGATGCCTACGGCAAGGGCCACCTGGCCATGGAAGACTACATGGCCTTCAGCCTGGAGCCGGTGGCCGGACGCAGCCTGGAAGAGGTCGAGCATCTGGTCGAACCCTGGGTCGAGGACTTTATCGAGCCGATCATCTTCAGTGATGCGTGCAAGTGCATTGCCCAGCATCGTAAGCAAGGCGACCGTATCCTGGTGATTTCTGCCTCCGGCACCCACCTGGTGGGGCCGATCGCAGCGCGCCTGGGCATCGACGAATACCTGGGGATCAACCTTGAGGTCGAAAATGGCGTGTACACCGGCAAGACCACCGGTGTGCTGACCTACCGCGAAGGCAAGATCACCCGGTTGCTGGAGTGGCTCGATCAGGAAGAGGAAAACCTCGAGGGGGCGAGCTTCTATTCAGACTCGCGCAATGACCTGCCGCTGCTGCTGAAGGTGGACTACCCCCATGTGGTCAATCCCGACCCGGTGTTGCGCGAACATGCAGAGAAGAACGGCTGGCCGATTCATGCCTGGACGTGATTGAAACAAGCATCCGAGGCAAGCCCGCTCCCACCGCAGGAGCGGGCTTGCCTCGCGATCTACGGCCTATACCAGGCTTTCGTCGATCACCAGCACCAACTTGCCCGACACCTGGTTGCTCGCCAGTTCGGCAAACGCTGCCTCGGCATCCTTGACCGGGTACGCCTTGGCCAATTGCGGCTTGAGCCGACCTTCGGTGAACAACGGCCACACCTGCTGCCCCAGGTCACTGAGCAGATCCGCCTTGAACTGATCGTCGCGGGTGCGCAGGGTCGAGCCCAGCACCTGCACGCGCTTGACCAGCAATTGCGCCAGGTCCAGCTCTGCTTTGCGCCCGCCCATCAAGCCAATGATTACCCAGCGCCCGTCACGGGCCAGCAACTTGAGGTTGAGCTCGGCATAGTTCGCCCCGACCGGGTCGAGGATCACATCGAACGGGCCGAAGTCGTTGAGGCTGTTCAGGTCATCACCGCGCACCACACCGGCGCTGGCGCCCAGCGACTCGCAGTAAGCCAGGCGCTCGGCCGAACCGACACTCACCCAGCAGGGGCTGCCGAACGCCTTGCACAGCTGGATCGCCGCCGACCCCACGCCACTGGCCCCTGCATGCAACAGCACCTTCTCGCCCGGCTTGAGCCCGGCCAGTTGGAACACATTGAGCCAGGCCGTTGCATACACCTCCGGGATCGCGGCAGCCTCTGCCAGGCTCAGACCTTCGGGCACCGGCAGCACATGACGGGCATCGACCACCACCTCCTCGGCCATGCCGCCACCGGCCAGCAGCGCGCACACCCGATCCCCCACCTGCCAGGACGACCCGGCACCCACTTCGGTAATCACCCCGGAACACTCCAGCCCCAGAAACTCACTGGCGCCCGGCGGCGGCGGGTAAAGCCCGGCGCGCTGCAGCAAGTCGGCACGATTGAGGCCGGCTGCGGCCACTCGAATTCGTACTTGACCGATATCGCAAGCTGGACTTGTCGTCGCAACCCACTCCACATGTCCGTCAACGCCTTGCAATGCTTTCACAGTGCCTCCATAGTTGAGTCATGACTGAGCCCGGGAGCTGTAGCCCCGGGCTTTTTGCATTATGCGTCCGGTTTTCATGGAACCGGCGAATCCAAAGACGGCCTAATATGCGTGATCAATTGTCCCTACGTCGAATCAGCATGAAGCATTTTCTGCCAAGCACCACCCTCGCCCTGTTGATCGGTCTGGGCAGTCTGCCGTTGGTGGGCAGTGCTTGGGCCAGCAACAGCTGGGACAAACTCCAGCCCGGGCGTGACGAAGTGGTCGCCAGCCTCAACGTGGTCGAGCTGCTCAAGCGCCACCACTACAGCAAACCACCGCTCAACGACGCGCGCTCGGTCATCATCTACGACAGCTACATCAAGCTGCTCGACCCGGCCCGCAGCTATTTCCTGGCCAGCGACATCGCCGAGTTCGACAAGTGGAAGACCCAGTTCGACGACTTCCTCAAGAGCGGCAACCTCGATCCTGGCTTCACCATCTACAAACGTTACCTGGATCGGGTCAAATCGCGCCTGGACTTCGCCCTCGCCGAGCTGAACAAGGGTGTCGAGAACTTCGACTTCAGCACCAAGGAAACCCTGCTGATCGACCGCAAGGACGCCCCGTGGCTGAAGAACCAGGCCGAACTCGACGACCTGTGGCGCAAACGGGTCAAGGACGAAGTGCTGCGCCTGAAGATCGCCGGCAAAGAGCCCAAGGCCATCCAGGAGCTGTTGACCAAGCGCTACAAGAACCAGCTCACCCGCCTCGACCAGACCCGCGCCGAAGATATCTTCCAGGCCTACATCAACACCTTCGCCCAGTCCTACGACCCGCACACCAACTACCTGTCGCCTGACAACGCGGAAAACTTCGATATCAACATGAGCCTGTCGCTCGAAGGTATCGGCGCCGTGCTGCAAAGTGACAACGACCTGGTCAAGATCGTGCGCCTGGTACCGGCCGGCCCTGCCGCCAAGACCAAGCAAGTGGCCCCTGCCGACAAGATCATCGGCGTAGCCCAGGGCGACAAGGAAATGGTCGATGTCATCGGCTGGCGCCTGGACGAAGTGGTCAAGCTGATCCGCGGCCCGAAAGGCTCGGTGGTTCGCCTTGAAGTCATTCCGGCGACCAACGCCCCGAATGACCAGACCAGCAAGATCGTGCCGATCACCCGCGAGGCGGTGAAGCTTGAAGAGCAGGCGGCGAAAAAATCCGTGCTCAAGCTCAAGCAGGATGGCCGCGACTACAAGCTCGGCATCATCGAGATCCCGGCCTTCTACCTGGACTTCAAGGCATTCCGTGCCGGTGATCCAGAGTACAAGAGCACCACCCGCGACGTGAAAAAACTGCTCACCGAACTGCAGAAGGAAAAAGTCGACGGCGTGGTCATCGACCTGCGCAACAACGGCGGCGGTTCCCTGCAGGAAGCCACGGAGCTGACCAGCCTGTTCATCGACAAGGGCCCGACCGTACTGGTGCGCAACAGCGACGGCCGCGTCGACGTGCTTGAAGATGAAAACAACGGCGCCTTCTACAAAGGCCCGCTGGCCCTGGTGGTCAACCGCCTTTCAGCCTCGGCCTCGGAAATTTTCGCCGGCGCCATGCAGGACTATCACCGCGCGCTGATCCTCGGTGGCCAGACCTTCGGCAAGGGCACCGTGCAGACCATCCAGCCGCTCAACCATGGCGAACTGAAGCTGACCCTGGCCAAGTTCTACCGGGTTTCCGGGCAGAGTACCCAGCATCAGGGCGTGCTGCCTGACATCGACTACCCGTCGATCATCGACACCAAGGAAATCGGTGAGAGCGCCCTGCCAGAGGCCATGCCATGGGACACCATCCGCCCGGCCATCAAGCCTGCGGTCGACCCGTTCAAGCCGTTCCTGGCCCAGCTCAAGGCCCGTCACGATAGCCGTACGGCCAAGGACCCGGAGTTTGTCTACATCCGCGACCGCCTGGCGCTGACCCAGAAGCTGATGAACGAAAAAACCGTGAGCCTCAACGAAGCCGAGCGACGCGCCCAGCACGCCGATATCGAAAGCAAGCAGTTGGCACTGGAGAACACCCGTCGCAAAGCCAAGGGCGAAGAGCCGCTCAAGGAGCTGAAGAAAGAAGACGAAGACGCCCTGCCCGCCGAGCCGGACGACACCAAACCCGAGGACGACGCCTACCTGAGCGAGTCCGGGCGTATCCTGCTCGACTACCTCGGGTTGAACTCGGCGGTGGCCAAGAACAACCGCTGAAACGGTAATGGCAAAATAATGTGACCGTGCCGCCATTGGGTCATTAAACAGTCACGAATCTGTCGTGAAATAAAGGGACTGAAGCCGTTGGCTCCAGTCCCTTTATTTCAAGGTAGTGCTGCCCATGACCGTGACCGAACAGCTCAGCGCGTTGAGCACCATTCTGGCTCAAAGCGGCTTGCACAGTCTGTTCCAGCCCATTGTCTGCCTGTCGCAGCGACGCATCCTCGGCTACGAGGCCTTGAGCCGCGGCCCCTCCAACAGCCCCCTGCACTCACCGATCAACCTGTTTGCCGTCGCCCGCCAGGCCGGACGCCTGACCGAGCTGGAGGTGGCCTGTCGGGAAAGCGCCTGCCGCCGCTTCAGCCAGCAGCAACTGGAGGGCAAGCTGTTTCTCAACGTCTCTCCCGAATCGCTGCTGGAACCCCAATACCAGTCCGGGCGCACCCTGAAAATGCTCCACGACCTGGGGCTCTCGCCCAGCCGGGTAGTGATCGAGTTGACCGAGCAGACCCCCACCGACGACTTCCAGTTGCTGTTCAATGCCCTGCACCACTACCGCGACATGGGTTTTTCGATTGCCCTTGATGACCTGGGCGCTGGATATTCGAGCCTGCGGCTGTGGTCGGAACTGCGCCCGGACTACGTCAAGATCGACCGCCATTTCATCGATGGCATCCACCAGGACGCAGTCAAGCGCGAGTTTGTCGGCTCCATCCTGCAGATTGCTCGCGCATCGCGGGCCCAGGTGATCGCCGAAGGCATCGAACTTGCCGAGGAGCTCCAGGTGCTGACCGACATGGGCGTCGATCTGGTCCAGGGCTATCTGCTCGGCCGCCCCCAGGAGCAGGCGTCACGGGACATCCAGCAGATGCTCGGCAGCACGAGCCGCGAGGTACAGGTACTGAACGACGACTGCGGCAACCTGGCCGCGCTGCTCAACGAGCAACCTGCGGTGGCGCACGGCACCCCCACCGCACAAGTGCTGGAGTTGTTCCGCCGCCAGGCCAACCTCAACTCGGTGGCGGTGCTGAACGAGCGACGCCAGCCCTGCGGAATCGTCCACCGTCACTCGTTGTCTGATGCGCTGCTCAAGCCGTTTGCGACCGACCTGTTCGCACGCAAGCCGATCAGTCGCCTGATGAGCGATGATTTCCTGGCCGTAGAGCTGGTGCAGTCGCTGCAAAAGGTCAGTCGCCTGCTGACCAGCCGCGCCCGCCAGCGTATCGAAGAAGACTTCATCATTACCCACAACGGCCGCTACCTGGGCCTGGGCCGGGTGATTGATGTGCTCAAGCTGATTACCGAACAGAAGATCCAACAGGCACGCTATGCCAACCCGTTGACCCTGCTGCCAGGTAACGTACCGATCCAGCAATGCCTCACTCGCCTGCTGCAACAGCAGCGCGAGGCGGCGATCTGCTATGTGGATATCGACAGCTTCAAGCCATTCAACGACATCTATGGCTACGCCCGCGGCGATGAAGTGCTGCTGTGCCTGGCGCAGTGCCTGAACGAACGGGTCGACCCCAACCACGACTTCGTCGGCCACATTGGCGGCGATGATTTCATGCTGGTGCTGGGCTCCGCAGATTGGGAGCGGAGGTTGCAGTTACTGCTGGAAGACTTTCAGAAACAGTGTCGACGCTTCTACCGCGCCGAGCACCTGCAGGCAGGTTGCTTCATTGCCCCCAACCGCCAGGGCCAGCGGCAGGAGTTTGCGCTATTGTCGCTGTCGATCGGCGTGGTGCATCTGCACCCGCAAGCCTGCGCCGGCCTGGATGCAGGGCAACTGGCTGAACTGGCCTCGCAGGCCAAGCACCAGGCCAAGGACCTGTCCGGGCACAGTGTCTATCGAATCGACACTGTCCCTGACGCTCAAGCTTCCTCGGGGTAGCTGTACTCGAACACGCGGACCACTTCGGAGGCATGCCAGGACGCGGCGGCCATACCGTCGGAAGGCCCGGAAAAACGCCCCAGCCGCTCGACACACTCAAAAAAGCCCGTGCGCGGCAAGCGGCTGGCACCCTGGCTGATCACCAGCGAGCTGCGCAATGGCTGCTCGGCTCGGGCGTCCAGTGCTGCCAGATGTTCAAGCGCAGCGGTCAGTGTCTGCATGGCAGGGCTCGGCAGTTGCAGGCGTTCGAGCAAAGCACGGTAGGTCAACAAGTGGCGCTGGCGACGGGCCAGATCCAGCTCGCCAAGCAGGCCATCCCAGTGCTGGCGACTGATGCGTACGCTGCTCACGACGGTTCGCTCCATCCGGCCACCCCCAACTCCCAGGCCAGGCTGCGGCGAATGGCGGCATCCGGCTGGCGTTCGCCGCTCTCGATCAGCGCCAGGTACACCGGGCTGATGCCGACGCTGCGCGCCAATTGCTCCGGCGCCAGGCCCTTGCCTTCACGCAAACGCGCCAGCTCGCTGAAACTTGGCAAGCTGGCGCTTTGGGATGGGGTGGATTCTGTGTGCTCGACGGCGACCTGCTCGGCTTGGCCGGCGGCCTTGAGCAGTGCCTGGTACTGCTCCCAGGGTACAACCGCGTACTCGGGTTGACCGTCTCGGCTGATGACCTGAATACTCATTACAACCCCCTTGTAGGACTACGACATGTAATCCGTAGGCATAACCCTTATGCCAATTATATTACCAGCCACAAGGGTGTGCAGGGGAGCGCGGTGTAATCAGCTTTTTTCCTGCTCCAGCCGCAGGGATTCGGCGGTAGCGGGGAGTCGCTCGACAACCCGCAGCTTCTCGGGCGCCTGCCGCGTCCGCCAGGCATTGAACGCCTCCAGTTCATCGGAAACGGCTTTCAGCACCCAGGCCAGCACGGCGATGTCATCGAGAAAGCCCACACCCAGCAGCCAGTCGGGAATGGCGTCCAGGGGGCTGACGAAATACAGCAACCCCGCTACCACGGTCACCAGCGCTTTGGGGCTGATGGCGCGGTACTCCCCCCGCCACCAGGCCAGGCACAGGGCCTGCAGCAAACCCACATCTTCACGCAGCTTGCCAAGCCTTGGCCCTTTGCGCGCCACGGCAAAAATCAGTGCCGGCAGACGGCCACGGCTGAGCAGGCGCTCGGCCAGGGGCAGAAAGCGGGCAAAATTCCACGGTGCTTTCATATGGCCTCCAGGGACCAGCCAGGGAAAGGTTATCCACAATTATTGTGGATAACCTTGTGAACAGAGCGAGATTTGCCCCTCGAGGCGCCCGCCAGGCAAGGGCCGGGGTCAAATCGGGCGTTTTTTACACACCTGTTTCAATGGCGCAAACGTTTTGCCCATCGTGCGCCTTTTCGGCGTTCGTTGCAGCTTTTCAGACCTTGCCTTGCCTTCGGGGTTCGATGCAATCGCCAGAAACGACAACGCCCCGTCGAGACGGGGCGTTGTCGTTAACGCGGCAGCTTACTCGGCTGCGGCGTCGGCTTCAGGCTTGGCCTGATCCTTGATGCCCAGCAGTTCCAGCTCGAAAACCAGGACCGAGTTGGCCGGGATCATCGGGCTCGGGCTCTGGGCGCCGTAGGCCAGGTCAGCCGGGATGAACAGTTTGTACTTCTCGCCCACGTGCATCAGTTGCAGGCCTTCGACCCAACCCGGGATCACGCCGCTGACCGGCAGGTCGATCGGGCTGCCACGCTCGACGGAGCTGTCGAAGACCTTGCCGTCGATCAGCTTGCCTTCGTAGTGGACAGTGACCACGTCAGTCGGCTTTGGCTGGGCGCCGTCGGCCTTCTTGATCACTTCGTACTGCAGGCCGGAAGCGGTGGTCACGACACCGGTCTTCTTGCCGTTTTCTTCAAGGAATTTCTTGCCAGCGGCAGCCGACTCTTCGCTCATCTTGACCAGACGCTCTTCAGCGCGCTTCTGCAAGGCAGCAAAGGCTTCGACCAGTTCATCGTCCTTGATCTTCTGCTCTTTGTTGCCAACAGCATCTTCGATGCCTTGAGCAACTGCTTTCGAATCAAGGTCGTCCATGCCTTCCTGAGCCAGGCTTTTGCCCATGTTCAGGCCAATACCGTAGGAGGCTTTCTGTGCCGGAGTCTTGAGCTCGACGCTGGTCTGCGAATCGCAACCCGCCAGGACCAGACTAACCAGGGCAACCGCAGCCGCCAACCGATGCTGTTTCATGCTATTTCCTTGTTCATGCGCCGATAGGGCAATCGAGTAAAGCCGCGAGCTTATCAGGCGGCCACGACCAATGGCTACCGGCATGAGAGCAACAAAAGCCGGATAAGTTCAGCCAGTTAAAACCTTCTTCATACAAAGCTGCAGCCAGTGGCCAGTATTGACGGGGCATGGCGCTTGAGCAAATTTGCGCGCAGTTTTTGTAGCAGTTTGTAATAAGGACAGGATTTCAGGGGTAGCTGCCGTCGCGGTACTGCGCGGCCACTTCGCGCAGCACTTCGCACAACCAGCGGGCCGGCAAACTCAGTGGCAACGCGGCGTTGCTGCAGATGCCCACCGAACCGCCCGGCTCTTGCACACCCAGGTCCAGTTCGCACAACTCGCCCCGGCCCAGATCGACCCGCACGGCGTCACGCGGCGCTACCCATACGGCATCGCTGCCTTGCACATAACGGCGACTCAGGGCTGGCGACAGGGTTTCCAGGCGCTGCAGCGGTTGCTCGATGGCGCACTGCACGAACAGACTGTCGGCGTGCTTGCGGATGGTCGTACCGGCCAGCGGCAGTACCAATGGATAGCGGCCGACCTGGCTACGCTCGACAGGCTGACCGGCCAGCAGCGGATGTCCCGGACGCACCACCAGCGACATCGACTCGCTGTACAGGTGCTCGAACAACAAGCCCTGGATCTGCGGGCTGTCGGTCATGCGCCCGATCACCAGGTCCAGCTCGCCGACATGCAATTGCGCCAGCAAATGAGCGCTGGGGCCGGTGGCCACGCTGACCACCAGGGCCTCATGGCGCTGGTGCAGGCGACAGAGCACCTCGGGCATCAGCAGGCTTTCAACCGTAGACAGCACACCGACACGCACCTGTGGCGGTGCATGCTCCTCACCCCGCAAGGTACTCACACCCTCACGCAGGGCCTGGACGCTGGGCCCGGCATAACGCATGAAACGCACCCCGGCCGGGGTTAGTTCGACGCCTTGCTTGCTGCGCTCGAACAGGCGTGTCTGCAGCAGGTCTTCAAGCTCCTTGAGGGTCTTGGAGATGGCAGGCTGGCTGATCGCCATGGCATCGGCAGCCTTGGCGAAACTGCCCTGGCGGGCAATTTCGAGAAAGCACAGCAGGTGGCGGAATTTGATACGGGTGTCGAGGTTCATCGCCGGAGTTTATCGGCGCGGGCTTTCGCGGAGCAAGCCCGCTCCTACGGGGCTTGTCCGATCTCTACCTGATCACCACACAAGCGCACCGGCCACACCTGCAACGCCTGCCCCGCATCCTCCAGGCAACGACCGTCACTCAAGCAGAAGTGCTGCTTGTACAAGGGCGCCGCCACCACCAGTTCGCCGTTCAGATGCCCCACCAGTCCACGGCCAATCACATTGGCGCCGGACCTGGGGTCGACGTTATCAACGGCATACACCGGTGTGCTCTGCCCTGGCAGGTAGAACAGCGCCACCTGCCGTCCCTCGAACCACACCACCACTCCCGATTGCGCCACCAGGTCATCGCGGTTGCACACGGCCTGCCAGTGTCGGGCTTGCAGGTTTACAGCAACAGTGGACACGCTCATCACAGCACCTCTTCAGTGGTCGGGATCAAGTGAAGTTCAGCGGCGCCGATCGGTCGGCGCTGGCCACGCTCGCGGACAAAATGCACGCCTGGGTCCGGGCGCTGGTCGTTGACGAAGGTACGGAAACGCTTGAGTTTTTCCGGGTCCTTCAGGGCATTCGCCCATTCGCATTCGTATCGGTCGACCACCAGTTGCATCTGCGCTTCAAGCTCCGCGCCCAGGCCCAGGCTGTCGTCGAGAATCACGTGCTTGAGGTAGTCCAAGCCGCCCTCGAGGCTTTCACGCCACACCGAGGTGCGCTGCAATTTGTCGGCAGTACGGATGTAGAACATCAGCACCCGGTCGATGGTGCGGATCAGCGCGGCATCGTCCAGGTCGGTAGCGAACAGTTCGGCATGCCGTGGACGCATGCCGCCGTTGCCGCAGACGTACAGGTTCCAGCCCTTCTCGGTGGCGATCACACCGATATCCTTGCTCTGCGCCTCGGCACACTCACGGGTGCAGCCCGATACCGCGAACTTGAGTTTGTGCGGTGAGCGCAGGCCCTTGTAGCGGTCTTCCAGGGTCAGGGCCATGTGTACGCTGTCCTGTACGCCATAGCGGCACCAGGTGCTGCCGACACAGGATTTGACCGTGCGTGTGGACTTGCCATAGGCATGACCGGTCTCGAATCCGGCCTCGATCAGTTCGCCCCAGATGGCCGGCAACTCGTGAAGCTGGGCCCCGAACAGGTCGATGCGCTGGCCGCCGGTGATCTTGGTGTAGAGGTCGTACTTCTTCGCCACCTGGCCAATGACGATGAGCTTGTCCGGGGTGATTTCGCCGCCCGGGATGCGCGGTACCACCGAGTAGGTGCCGTTCTTCTGCATGTTGGCCATGAAAGTGTCGTTGGTGTCCTGCAGCGGTACCAGCGACGGGTCCATGATCGGCTGGTTCCAGCACGAGGCCAGGATCGAGCCAACGGTGGGTTTGCAGATGTCGCAGCCCACATGGCCGCGGCCATGTTTGGCGAGCATCTCATCGAAACTCAGGATGCCCTCCACCCGCACCAGGGCGTAGAGCTCCTGGCGGGTGTAGGCGAAGTGTTCGCACAGGCTCTTGTCGACGCTGGCACCGCGGGCGATCAACTCATGCTCGAACACCTGCTTGAGTAGCGCCGCGCAGCCACCGCATCCGGTACAGGCCTTGGTCTGCTGCTTGAGCGCACCCAGTTCGCCGCAGCCGTTGTCGATGGCGCTGCAGATCGCGCCCTTGCTGACGTTGTGACAAGAACAGATGGTTGCGCTGTCGGGCAAGGCATCGGCGCCCAGGGTTGGCGCACCGGTCGATTGCGGCAAGATCAGCGCAGATGGATCGGCAGGCAATGCGATGCCGTTTTGTGCGTACTGCAGCAGCGTATCGTAGTAACTGTTGTCGCCCACCAGCACCGCACCCAACACGCGCTTGCCGCTGGCATCGACCACCAGACGACGGTACGCCGAGTTGGCTTCGTCGATAAAGCGATAGCTGCGCGCCCCCGGCGTCGCACCCTGGGCATCACCTATGGAGCCGACATCGACACCCAGCAACTTGAGCTTGGTCGACATGTCGGCACCGGTGAAGCTGGCGGCCTCTTCACCGGCCAGTGTCGCGGCCACATTGCGCGCCATGGTGTAGCCCGGCGCGACCAAACCGAACACGCTGCCATTCCACGAAGCACATTCGCCGATGGCGAAGATCTGCGCATCGCTGGTGCGGCAGTTACTGTCGATCACCACGCCTCCACGGGCGGCGATTTCCAGGCCGCTGCTGCGACCCAGCGCATCCCGCGGGCGGATGCCGGCGGAGAATACGATCAGGTCGGTTTCAAGACTCTCACCGCCATCGAAGTTCATCCGGTAGCGGTAGTCATCGCCGGCAACCACCGATTGGGTTGCCCGTGACAGATGCACCCCAACGCCCAGTGCCTCGATCTGCGCACGCAGAGCCGCGCCGCCTTCAGCGTCGAGCTGTACCGGCATCAGGCGCGGGGCAAACTCCACCACTTGAGCTTCCAGGCCCAGGGACTTGAGGGCGTTGGCCGCCTCAAGCCCCAACAGCCCGCCACCGACCACCACCCCGCGCCGGGCACCCGTTGCAGCGGCGCGGATGGCGTCCAGATCATCCAGGGTGCGGTACACCAGGCGCGAAGCGCCCTCACACCCCTCGATGGGCGGCACGAAGGGATAAGAGCCGGTGGCCAGGATCAGTTGGTCATAGGCATAGCGTCCAAGCGGGGTCACCACCTCGCGGCGCTCGCGATCGATCGCCACCACCGCCTCCTGCAGGTGCAGGCTGATGCCGTGTTCGGCATACAACCCCACTGCACCCAGGGCCAAGGTTTCGGCATCGCTGCCGTTGAAGTACTCCGACAGGTGAACCCGGTCGTAGGCGCGTTGACGCTCCTCACCGAACACCTGCACCTCGAAACGGCCCAAGGCTCCTCGCTCGATCAGTTGCTCGACGCAGTGATGCCCCACCATGCCGTTGCCAACGATGATCAGTTTTTCTCGCTGGGCGATGGTCGTTGCTGCATTCATACCCGATCCTCACTCAAGGCCATTCACGGTGGCTGTACTGCCGGGGCTAACCCCGAAAAACAAAAAAAGGCGCCTGGAGCCGAAGCTCCAGGCGCCTTTGCCTGGTCGTTTTGTGTAGTTCCGGTGCAGATCGCCATTGACCCGCGAGAACGTTGTATTTCGATAAAAGCAGGGAGCGTGCCAACTGCCGAACACCCCGTGAACCGGGGGTTTGGCCGTTCAGCCGGCCGTCATCACCGACCCAGGCTGGTGCAGCACTCCCCCTTATGGGGCACCCTCAATACACGTCGCGCAGGTAGCGCTTGCTGCGGCTCAGTTCGCTGACATAGGCATCGGCTTGATCGGCACTGAGCGCACCGTGCTCGCGGCTGATCTGCTTGAGCGCCGCCTCGACATCCTTGGCCATGCGTTCGGCATCGCCGCACACATAAAAATGACCGCCCTCCTCCAGCCAGCGCCAGAGCTCGGCGCCCTGCTCGATCATGCGTTGCTGCACATAGATCTTCGCCGACTGGTCACGGGAGAAAGCGGTGTCCAGGCGAGTGAGATGCCCCTCGCGCTGCCACGCCAGAAGCTCATCGCGGTAATAGAAATCGGTGGCCGCTTTCTGTTCACCAAAGAACAGCCAATTGCGTCCGCTGGCGCCCTGCACCTGGCGCTCTTGAAGAAAGGCGCGAAACGGCGCAACACCGGTACCAGGGCCGACCATGATGACAGGCGCGTCGTTGTCTTTGGGCAAGAGAAAATGTTGCGTCGGCTGGGTGAAGATTCTCGCACTGCCCTGCCCAAGGCGATCGGCCAGGTAGGTCGAGCACACGCCTTTGCGCTGGCCATAGCGGACCGTGGACATCGTCAAATGCACCTGGCCTGGGTGGAAGCCGGGGCTTGAACTGATCGAATAGAGCCTTGGCTGCAAGGGCTTCAACAGGCTGAGCCAGGTGTCCAGCTGCAGTTGCACCGGGTAGGCCTGAAGCAGGTCGACCAGTTGCCGGCCCCACAGCCAGTCCTTGAGCGCGAGCGTGTTTTGCGGCATCAGCAGTTGGCGCAACGGCGCATCATCAATGTGGCTGGCCACAGCTTCCAGCAAGGCCGGCGTGATGCGGGCAATTTCCAGGTGATCGGTCAACGCCTCGAACAGCGGCATGTCGGCCAGGCCCTTGAGGCTGACGCAGCGGTTGCCATCCAGCCCGCTGGCCGCCAGAAACGCCTCTACCAGCGCCGGGCAGTTACGCGGCCAGACACCCAGTGCATCGCCAGCCTGATACCTGAAATCACTGTCGGCCAAGTCGAACACCACTTGCCGGGTTTCCTTCCCGGCACCCGGACTGTTGAGCAGGCGATTGTCCAGCAGGCGCGCCGACAGCGGTGCCTGCTTGCTGAACCCCTCACGGGCAGCAGGGGCCATGCCGCCCAGCGCCGATGCGCCTTGATGGCCGAACTTGGCCAGCAGCGCCTGCAGCCATTGCCCCGCGGGCTCCAACGGATCGCCTTCGCAATCGACTCGCTCCAGCAGGCGCCGACCACCCAGGTCTTGCAGGCGCTGGTCGAGCTTGCGACCGAAACCACAGAACTGCTGGTAACTGGAATCCCCCAGGGCCAGTACCGCATAAGGCAGGCCCGCACACCGCCGGGAATGCTCACCATGCAGCCCCTGCCAGAAGGCCGCGCCGCTGTCCGGTGCGTCGCCATCGCCAAAGGTGCTGGCGATCAGCAGTAAGCTGGCGGGGTTGTCCAGTTGCTCAAGCGCCACATCTTCCATGCAACTGAGCTGCACCGGCAGCCCGACCTGGCGCAGGTGTTCGGCGCAGCGTTCGGCCAGCGCCTGGCCGTTGCCGGTTTGCGAGGCCCAGAGCAGCAGATGCTGATCGCGAACAGACACCAGCGGTGCCACTTCAACTGCTTCGATACGCTCACCGGCAACCCGGCTCAAGGCCACCGCGCAGTACTTGAAGGCCGGCTGCAACGACACCGGGTCTACCGCATCGCTGGTGACCGCGTTGATCGCGAGGTTGTCGCCAAACGTATCGTTCCAGTGAAACGGCGCAAAGCAGTTGCCCGGCAGTACCCGCGTGGTGATCCGTGCCGGCAGCACCGCCTGGCCACGGCGCGAGCGCACCTGTACCTGATCCTTTTCGGCGATGCCCAGGCGCGCGGCGTCCTCGGGATGAATCTCCACAAAAGGCCCGGGGTCGAGTTTGTTCAAGGCCGCCACCTTGCCGGTCTTGGTCAGGGTGTGCCACTGGTGCTGGACGCGCCCGGTGTTAAGCACCAGGGGGAAATCGTCATTCGGCATCTCTGCGGGCGGCAGGCAAGGCCGTGCGAAGAAACGCGCCTTGCCGTTGCTGGTAGCGAAGGCGATGGCGGGCACCTGCCCCTGCCCATCACGCAGCAGCGCCTGGCTGACACCGTCGTTGCGATAGCGCAGCGGGCTGCGTGGATTGACGCGCTGCGGCTCGCACGGCCATTGCCGCGGCGCCTCGCGCAAGGCGCTATAGCTGGCGCCGCGCAGGTCATAACCAGTGGCCGGGTTCCAGGCCTGGCGAATTTCCTCGAAGACCGCCTCCGCACTGTCGTAGCTGAAAGCTTCGGCATAGCCCATGGCACAGGCGATCCGGGCGATAAGCTGCCAGTCGGGCAGGCTCTGGCCCGGCGGTTCGACTGCCTTGTTCATCAAGGTCAGGTTGCGCTCGGAGTTGACCATTATCCCCTCGCCTTCGGCCCAAAGTGCGGCAGGCAGGAGGATGTCGGCATAGCGGTTGGTTTCGGTATCGAGGAAGGCATCCTGGGTGATCACCAGTTCCGCCGCCTGCAAACCATCGATGACCTGCTGGCGATTGGCGACGCTGGCCACCGGGTTGCTGCAGATAATCCAACAAGCCTTGATCGAGCCTGCGGCCAGGCTGTCGAACAGAGCTACGGTGCCGTCACCGGTCTCACTGCGCAGGCTGTCTGCGGGGAGGTTCCACAACCGTTCGACAAAGGCGCGATCCGCATCCACCAGGGCAGAACGCTGGCCCGGCAGGCCCGGCCCCATGTAGCCCATCTCGCGCCCGCCCATGGCATTGGGCTGTCCGGTCAACGAAAAGGGACCACTGCCCGGCCGGCAAATAGCGCCGGTGGCCAGGTGCAGGTTGCACAGCGCGTTGGTCTGCCAGGTGCCGTGGATGCTCTGGTTCAGGCCCATCGTCCAGCAACTCATCCATTCCGGAGCCTGACCGATCCAATGAGCGGCCGTGCGGATGTCGGCTTCGGCAAGGCCAGTGATGGCAGCGACCCGCGCGGGGGTGTAGTCCTCGAGAAAGGCCGGCATCGCCTCCCAGCCGTCGGTATGGCGGGCAATGAAGTCGGCATCGCTATGGCCATTGCTGTGCAGCAGGTGCAGCAGGCCATTGAGCAAGGCCAGGTCCGTACCGGGCTTGATCTGCAGGAACAGGTCGGCCTTGTCGGCGGTGGCACTGCGCCGGGGGTCGACGACAATCAAGCGGGCGCCGGCCTTGAGCCGGTCAAGCAGGCGCAGGAACAGAATGGGGTGACAGTCGGCCATGTTCGCGCCAATCACCAAGAACACATCGGCGCGGTCAAAATCCTGATAGCTTCCCGGCGGGCCGTCGGCACCCAGTGACTGTTTATAGCCGCTGCTGGCGCTGGCCATGCACAGCCGTGAGTTGGATTCGATATGGCGGCTACGAACAAAGCCCTTGGCCAGTTTGTTGACCAGGTACTGGGCCTCCAGCGACATCTGCCCAGACACATAGAACGCCAGGGCATCCGGGCCATGCTCGTCGATAATTGCGCGTAGGCGCCGGGCGGCCTGCTCGATAGCAGTATCGATGCCGGTCTGCACCGGATCGCGCTGGCGCAGTTCTCGGACATAGGCGTGCCCCATACGCCCAGACTCGCGCAGCGGCTGATGCGATGTCAGGCCCTTGGTGCATAATCGGCCAAAATTGCTGGGATGCTGTTTGTCACCGCTGACGTTGGTCACCCGGTTGCCTTCAACCGTCATGACAATGCCACAGCCCACACCACAATACGGGCAAACACTGCGCACGCTGGTGCTGCTCATCTGCCTACCTCCTGCTTGCGCAAACAAAAAGGCGCCCTGCTGTTCTGGCTTGTGAAAACAAGTCAGGGCAGCACGGCGCCTTTGTCGTGAACGGAGCAATCTGCGTTGATTGCCGGATAGACAGGCAGTAGCAAAGGTCGCGCCAGCTTGCGCAGCCCTTTAATCGCGGGGTTTCGAGCGTAACACAGCGCCACGGACGCACCGCCTTGGGGACGTGCGCACCATGCAGAGGCATGCGGGGTGGAAAAGCCGAACGGCAGAAACAAAAAAAGCGACCCTAAGGTCGCTTTCTTTGTGGCTTCCGGGTGTTCAGTGGGCCCTGGAAGCTAAATATGGCGCAGCGGACGGGACTCGAACCCGCGACCCCCGGCGTGACAGGCCGGTATTCTAACCGACTGAACTACCGCTGCGCGATACACTGAGAAGTGGTGGGTGATGACGGGATCGAACCGCCGACCCTCTGCTTGTAAGGCAGATGCTCTCCCGGCTGAGCTAATCACCCTTCGTCTCGGTGTGGCGCGCATTCTACGGAGCACCGAACACTCTGGCAAGCACTTTTTTAAAAAAATTTTTCAGGCGTTCCAAAGACTTAGCGGACTTGGCCTGAAGTGCCCGCTCGGAGAATAATGCCCTCCTTATGTGTTGAGGAGAGATTCACCCCATGTGGTTCAAAAACCTGCTGACCTATCGCCTGACCCAGGATGTCCCGTTCGATCCCGAAGCACTGGAAACCGCTCTGGCCAGCAAGCCGGCGCGTCCTTGCGCCAGCCAGGAGTTGACCACTTACGGTTTCGTCGCGCCGTTCGGCAAAGGCGAGGATGCTCCACTGGTACATGTCAGCGGTGACTTCCTGCTGATCGCGGCACGTAAAGAAGAACGCATCCTGCCCGGCAGCGTGGTGCGTGATGCGGTCAAAGAGAAGATCGACGAGATCGAAGCCGAACAGATGCGCAAGGTCTATAAGAAGGAGCGCGACCAGATCAAGGACGAGATCATCCAGGCCTTCCTGCCGCGTGCCTTTATTCGCCGTTCGATGATCTTCGCTGCCATCGCCCCCAAGCAAGGCCTGATCCTGGTCAACTCGGCCAGCGCCAAGCGTGCCGAAGATCTGCTCTCGACCCTGCGTGAAGTGATGGGCTCGCTGCCGGTACGCCCGGTCACCGTGAAGATCGCCCCGAGCGCGACCATGACCGACTGGGTCAAGACCCAGCAAGCGGCCCCGGATTTCTATGTACTGGACGAGTGCGAACTGCGCGACACCCACGAAGACGGCGGCATCGTGCGCTGCAAGCGCCAGGACCTGACCAGCGACGAGATCCAGCTGCACCTGGGCACCGGCAAAGTGGTGACCCAGCTGTCCTTGGCCTGGCAGGACAAACTGTCGTTCGTGCTCGACGACAAGATGGTCATCAAACGCCTGCGCTTTGAAGAGCTGCTACAGGACCAGGCCGAAGAGGACGGTGGCGACGAAGCCCTGGGGCAACTCGATGCCAGCTTTACCCTGATGATGTTGACCTTCGGCGAATTCCTCCCAGCGCTGTTTGAAGCACTGGGCGGTGAAGAGATTCCGCAAGGGGTCTAATCAAAGCAGGAGCGGGCTTGCCCCTCGATGGTGATGTGCAGGTCGCATCGCTTCGCGGGGCAACCCGGCTCCCACCGCAACTGTGCAAGACAGTTGCTTCCAGCTGGCTTGCTCATCATTTACAAGTTGGGCACTATATTGCCCACTGTGAGGACGGCCTCACGACGCACCGCGTGACCGCTTCGGGGACGGCCCCATCAACCTGATGGAGACTCCGCATGTCCTGGATCATCCTGTTTTTCGCCGGCCTGTTCGAAGTCGGCTGGGCTGTCGGCCTTAAATACACCGACGGTTTCACTCGCCCCCTTCCCACTGTTCTGACTGTCGCTGCCATGGCCATCAGCCTCGGCCTGCTGGGCCTTGCCATGAAAGAGCTGCCCCTGGGCACGGCCTACGCCATCTGGACCGGTGTCGGTGCGGTCGGCACGGTGATCGCCGGCATCATCCTGTTCGGTGAATCCATGGCGCTGGTGCGCCTGCTCAGCGTTGCCCTGATTGTCACCGGCCTGATCGGCCTCAAGGTCAGCGCCAGCTGACCTTGCCCTTCGCTGTCAGCGCAGTTCGCCTCGCAACTGGCTGACGCGCTCTCGCAACAGTGCCGGCTGCGCTACGTCTACCGGGACTGCTGCACCGGCCACCAGGGTCACCCTGGACCACAAGCGCCGAAAGAAACCCTTGCCCGGATCGCGGCTGAAAAAGCTGCCCCACAAGCCCTGCAAAGCCAGCGGAATCACCGGTACCGGTGTCTGTTCGATGATCCGGCTTACCCCGCCCTTGAACTCATCGATCTCACCATCACTGGTCAGCTTGCCCTCCGGAAAGATACACACCAGTTCACCCTCGGCCAGGCAATCGGCAATGCGCTTGAACGCCCGCTCGTAGATCTCGCCATCTTCATGGCGCCCGGCAATGGGAATGGCACCTGCGGTACGGAAGATGAAGTTGAGCACCGGCAGTTGGTAGATCTTGTAGTACATGACAAACCGGATGGGCCGGCGCACTGCCCCGCCAATCAGCAAGGCATCGACAAACGACACGTGGTTGCACACCAGCAGCGCCGCACCCTCCTCCGGAATCTGCTGCAGGTCGCGGTGCTCGACCCGGTACATGGAATGGCTGAGCAGCCAGATCATGAAGCGCATGGTGAACTCGGGGACGATCCTGAAGATGTAGGCGTTTACGCCAATGTTCAGCAACGACACCACCAGGAACAACTGGGGAATGGTCAGTTCGGCCAGGCTCAACAACGCGATGGTGACAATTGCCGAGACCACCATGAACAACGCATTGAGAATGTTGTTGGCGGCGATCACCCGCGAGCGCTCGTTAACCGCGGTACGCGACTGGATCAAGGCATACAGCGGCACGATGTAGAAGCCGCCAAAGACGCCAAGACCGACAATCGCCAGCAAGATCCACCATGCCTCGGTCATGCCCAGCAGAGTCAGCCAGTCATGGGGCGTTGCCGCTGCCGGCACATCGCCCGAATGCCACCACCACAGCAGGCCGAACAGGGTCAGTCCAAAGGAGCCGAACGGCACCAGGCCAATCTCTACCTTGTGCCCACTCAAACGCTCACACAACAGCGACCCCAGGGCGATGCCCACCGAGAACAAGGTCAACACCAGGGTGACCACGGTCTCGTCACCGTGTAGCCAGTCCTTGGCGTAGGCCGGAATCTGCGTCAGGTAGATCGCACCGACAAACCAGAACCAGGAGTTGCCGACAATCGAACGTGACACCGCAGGGGTCTGGCCAAGCCCCAGGCGCAAGGTGGCCCAGGATTGCGTAAAGATGTTCCAATCCAGCTTCATCTGTGGCGACGCTGCGCTCGCGCGCGGAATCCACCGGCTCGACAGGTAGCCCAGCGCGGCCACCAGCACCACGGCGCAGGCCACCACCGGCGCATAGTGGGTGCTGGACATCATGACCCCGGCGCCAATGGTCCCGGCCAGGATCGCCAGGAATGTGCCCATCTCCACCAGGCCGTTACCCCCAACCAGCTCTTGCTCGCGCAAGGCCTGCGGCAGGATCGAATATTTGACCGGACCGAACAGTGCCGAGTGCGTCCCCATGGCGAACAACGCCAGCAGCATCAACGCCAGGTGGTTGGTCAGAAAACCGATGGCACCCACGGCCATGATGCCGATCTCGGCCAACTTGATCAGGCGGATCAGCGCGTCCTTGGCGAACTTTTCGCCAAATTGCCCGGCCAGGGCGGAAAACAGGAAGAACGGCAGGATGAACAGCAGCGCACACACGTTGATCCAGATCGAACGGTCACCGTCGATCGCCAGTTTGTAGAGAATGGCGAGGATCAACGACTGCTTGAACAGGTTGTCGTTGAAGGCACCCAGCGACTGGGTAATAAAGAAGGGCAAAAATCGCCGCTTGCCAAGGAGGCTGAATTGCGAGGTTTGACTCATCGTCCGTGTACCTGAGTGGGGCTTTGTCATTGGAGGCGCGCAAGCCGAACAAAGCCACAATCACTCAGGTAAATGCAATCTACTTGTTGAGCCCGGCAATGCAGGGTGACACGAACAACTCACCCCGCCAGGCGCCGCGCAAGGTCAGACTGCCGACCAGCAGCCACAGGCCGGCCAGGGCCACTACCAGCACCAGCCCCATGCTGTGGAAGAAGGCCAGCCCCAACCAGGCGCCCAGCTTGAGCGTTGCCAGGGTGTACACCCCCAACGGGAAGGTGAAACCCCACCAGCCCAGATTAAAGGGCATGCCGTGACGGATGTAGCGCAGGGTAATCAGCACCGCGGTGAGCAACCACCACAGTCCGGCCCCCCACAACACAATGCCGGCGACCAGTCCCAGGCCACGGGCAATCTCACCCAGGCCACCCAGGCCATTGGCAGCGAACACGGCTGGGGCATCGGCGCCCAGCACCAGCATGCCCAGTGCCCCGGTACCGATCGGGCCCAGCGCCAGCCAGCTCGACGCAGCCATATTGGCGTGGGGCAACTTGTGCAAGGCCATGCGCAGCATGAGGATGGTCAAAATGCTGAAAGCCACTGGCAACGACACCGCCCACATGACATAGCTGGTGATCAGCACCAGGAACTGGCTCTGCGCATCGATCAGGTGCGGCGCCAACAGGCCGCCGCTGGCTGCCGCTACTTCGGCGGCGACCACAGGCAGCAGCCAGACGGCAGTCATCTGATCGATGCTGTGCTCCTGGCGGGTGAACATCAGGTAGGGAATGGCCACGCCGCACAACAGGGCCAGGCCCACATCGAACCACCACAGCGCTTCGATCCACGGCACGATGCCCTCGCCCCAGCGATTGATGCCGAACAGCAAGGCGCCGTTGAGAATGGTGGCCAGCCCCATGGGAATGGTGCCGAAAAACATCGATACGGTGGAGTGGGCGAAAATCCGCCGTGCCTCATCGAAAAACAACACCCAGCGCGCGGTGTATAGCACGCTGAACAGGACGAACAGGCCCACGGTCAACCACCACAGCGCTTCGGCCAGGCTGTGCAGACGTTCCATTCCCACCTGCATCAGCGCCAGCGCGAGCACCCCGGTGCCCATGGTCGCGGCGAACCAGTTGGGGGTGAATTGACGGATCACTTCACGCGGGTGAGCCAGGCGGTTCAGTGGGCGCAAAGATGAAGTGGCGTGTTGTTGCAGGCAAGTCATGGTCGGTTCTCCTGTCCTCCGGTGAGGTCAACCAATCTTATGCGCTCAAAGAATATCCATATAACGGGTATTTTCTCTATCTGTTATCTATTTCATAGATATAGAACATCCTGTTACACCCCTTCTACAGGAAGGTATGCTGGGCGTTGGCGGCTCCACGCAATAACAACAAGGACGTGACAATGTTCGACGCCATGAAGCGCTATGCACCCCAGGTTCGCCTGCTGCTCGCAACTACGTTTACCCTCACCCTGGCCCGGGCGATCACCCTGCCCTACCTGGTGGTTTACCTCTCGGAAAATTTCGCCCTGGATGTCAGCGGTATCGGCCTAATAATCGGCGGTGCGCTGATTGTCGCCTCGCTGCTGAGCCTCTACGGCGGCTACCTGATCGACACCCTGCGCAGTTTCACCGTGATCATCGTCTCGACCCTGACCTTCACCGTAGCGTTCATCGGTGCGGTGATCAGCCGCGAACTCGGCTTGTTTTTCATCTGCCTGGTGCTGATCAACCTGGCCCTTGCTGTGGTCACTATTGCCGCCAAGGCCGGCTTCTGTGCGCTGTTGCCGCTGGAGCAACGCGGCGAAGTGTTCGCGATCAAATACACCCTGAACAACGTGGCCTATGCAGTGGGGCCGTTCATCGGCGTGGCGTTGGTAATGTTCGACTATCACTGGCCCTTTTTGCTCTCGGCCCTCCTGGGCCTGGCAATGTGCCTGTGCTACCGGCGCTGGGGCGAACGCTCGGCACGGACGCAGCTCGATGACAGCCCCCAGGCCGGCTTCCTCAGTGTGGGCGTGCAAATGATCAGGGATCGACGGCTGATCTACTTCACCCTGGGCGGTGCGCTCAGCGCCGTGGTGTTCGGCCAGTTCACCGCCTACCTGTCGCAATACCTGGTAGTGACCAGCAACGCCAGTGAGGCCGCCCGCTATATCAGCTACCTGGTAGCCACCAACGCCGTAACCGTTATTGCCCTGCAGTACGTCATCGGTCGACGCATCAGTACCCGTCGCCTGATTCCCTGGCTGATGGCCGGCATGACGCTGTTCCTGGTCGGGCTGCTGGGGTTTTCCATGGCCCAGTCACTGCTGGCCTGGTGCCTTGCCATGGTGGTCTTCACCCTGGGCGAGATCATCGTGATCCCGGCCGAGTACATGTTCATCGACAGCATTGCCCCGGAACACCTGCGCGGGGTGTATTACGGCGCGCAGAACCTGTCCAACCTCGGCGCGGCACTTGGTCCGGTGATCTGCGGGTTCGCCCTGGCCCACCTGGTACCGGTGGCTACCTTCTATCTGTTGATCGGCGCGGTGTTGCTGGCAGCGCTGTTCTACTCTCTGGGCGCTCGCACCAGCCCTCGTCAGGTTGAGCAGGCTGTCACCGAACGTTGACCGAACAGGCCGGTACAGGCCAGCAGGCACAATGCCAACAGGCCAATCAGATACCCTTCGCTAGTGAACATCAGGCCGAACTGACGTACCAACAGGCCTGCCAGCAGCGCCGGCAGGCTGAAGGCCAGGTAGCTCAGCACGTAATAGGCTGCCATCAAGCCGGCCCGCTCATGGGCCTGGGCCAGTGGCAGGGTACTGCGCAAGGCGCCGAGAAATCCGGCGCCAAAACCACAGCCAGCCACGAGTGTGGCGACGAACAGCCCCCCGAGCAGGCCACTTTGCAACGCCAACAACATCAACACGGCACCACTGCCTAACAGCAGCGTCCCCAACCGTAGCACCCGCAACGGCGCCCACCGGCGCACGCTGAAAATCGCCAGTGCCCCGCTCAAGGTCAAGGTAGCAACCACCGCACCACCGGTAAGGCTGGAGGTGGAGCCGGTGGCCGCACGTACCATTGACGGCAACAGCGACAGAGAGAACCCACCCAGGGCCCAGACCGCCACGTTCACTGGCAGCATCCGCCACACGGCGCGCCGGGCCTGGGGCGGTACGCTCATGGTGGGACGCAATGCCGCGAGCGCACCTGGCTGACGGGTGACGCTTTCCGGCAAGCGAGCCAGCAACAATGCCAGCAACACGAACAGTCCCAATAACAGCCAGTAGGCCAGCCGCAGTGGCCAGGCGGCGTACGCCACCAGCAGGCTGGTACCCAGCGCACCACAAGCCATTCCCAGCAGCGGCGCCAGGCTGTTGACCAGCGGCCCCTGATCGCGGTCGGTGTCGAGCAGTGCCGCGCCCAGCACGCTGGTTGCCATGCCAGTGGCAAAGCCCTGCAACACCCGCGCCGCGAGTAGCCAGGCGACGCTGTCGGCGACGATGAACAGCGCCATGGCCAGGCTTTCGAGCAATAAGGCCGCCAGGATCAGGGGACGACGGCCCAGGTAATCCGACAGCGATCCCACCGTCAGCAACGCCGCCAACAGGCTCAGGGCGTACACGGCGAAAATCAGGGTCAGGGTTGCTGCCGAGAACTGCCAGGCCTCCTGATACAGGTGATACAGCGGTGTCGGCGCACTGGACGCGGCCAGAAAACCGAGCAGGCCAACAGCCAGGTACAACGCGGAAAAACGACGGGACAGTGGCGAGGGGGACGCGAGGGTCATGGGCGAGCTCCAGCAAAAGCTAACTGTTAGCTTTTGCAAAGTCTGCGCGCCTCCACGCCTTAACGCAAACCCTTTGTGTTAAGGTCTGACGCATGCCAATAAAAGAAGGGATTCGCACGGGTGGCCGCAGTGCCCGTGTGCAGGAATCAGTCCATGCGGCCGTTCGCGCCTTGCTTCAGGAGCAAGATCGCTCGACCCTGACCGTTCCACAGGTTGCCGCCCGCGCCGGTGTAACACCCTCGACCATCTACCGACGCTGGGGAGAGCTGGTCGCCCTGCTGGCCGATGTTGCCCTCGAACGCCTGCGCCCGGATACCGCGCCCGCCGACACCGGCAGTTTGCGCGGCGACCTGCTGGCCTGGGCCGAACAGTACCTGGACGAAATGAGCTCGGACGTTGGCCGCAACATGATGCGCGACGTGATCAGCAGCGCCTGCCCTGGCTACTGCACGCGCATCCTGCGCAGCCAGTTGCAGGTGATTCTGGCGCGGGCCGAACGCCGCGGCGAAGCCCTGCCAGACCTTGACCGGCTGCTCGACCTGCTGGTGGCGCCCACGGTATTTCGTATCCTGTTTGCCGAAGCCCCACCGAGCCTGGAACAACTGCACGGGCTGGTCGACCTGGCCCTGGCCTGAGCCACCCTGCGACGCTCTGCCACTGCGACCATGGTCGGCGCTGACGAAGCGCCAACGGCGTGCCAGACTGATTGATCGAGGTTCGCCGTTACGCCTGCGTTGCCCCAACGGCTGTTCCACCTTTTCGCTTCGGAGTAGTCATGTCGCTGTCCAGTGGGCTGATCGCCGTGGTCGCCCTGGCCTATATGGCCATCATGTTCGCTATCGCATTCTATGGCGACCGTCGCAGTACGCCGCTGCCCCCGCGCCTGCGCGCCTGGGTGTACAGCCTGTCGCTGGCCGTGTATTGCACCAGCTGGACCTTCTTTGGCGCCGTCGGCCAGGCCGCCGAACAACTCTGGGCATTCCTGCCGATCTACCTGGGCCCGGTGCTGTTGCTGCTGTTCGCCCCCTGGGTGCTGCAGAAGATGGTGCTGATCAGCAAACAGGAAAACATCACCTCGATTGCCGACTTCATCGCCGCCCGCTACGGCAAGTCCCAGACGCTGGCCGTGGTGGTGGCGCTGATCTGCCTGGTCGGGGTGCTGCCCTATATCGCCTTGCAGCTCAAGGGCATCGTACTGGGCGTCAACCTGCTGATCGGTGCCAGTGCCGATGCCACCGGCAGCCGGGTGCAGGACACCGCGCTGGTGATATCGCTGGTGCTGGCGCTGTTCACCATTGTCTTCGGTACTCGCAGCCTGGACGTGACCGAACACCACCGTGGCATGGTCCTGGCCATTGCCTTCGAGTCGCTGGTCAAGCTGTTGGCCTTCCTGGCCGTCGGCGCCTTCGTGACTTTCAACCTGTATGACGGTTTCGACGACCTGTTCACCCAGGCCAGGCTTGCCCCGCGCCTGGAAACCTACTGGCAGGAAACCATCAACTGGCCGTCCATGGTGGTGCAGACCGGGGTGGCGATGATGGCGATCATCTGCCTGCCGCGGCAGTTCCACGTCACCGTGGTCGAGAACATCGAGCCGCAAGACCTGCGCCTGGCCCGCTGGGTGTTCCCCGCCTACCTGATTCTCGCCGCACTGTTCGTGGTGCCGATCGCCCTGGCCGGGCAGATGCTGCTGCCGGCATCGGTGATCCCCGATTCCTTCGTCATCAGCCTGCCCCTGGCCGAAGCCCACCCGGCGCTGGCGCTGCTGGCTTTCATCGGTGGCGCCTCGGCGGCAACCGGCATGGTGATCGTGGCCAGCGTGGCGCTGTCGACCATGGTTTCCAACGACATGCTGCTGCCCTGGCTGTTGCGCCGCAACAACGCCGAGCGGCCATTCGAAGTGTTCCGCCACTGGATGCTCTCGGTACGCCGGGTGACCATTGTCGCCATCCTCCTGCTGGCGTATGTGAGCTACCGCCTGCTGGGCTCCACAGCAAGCCTGGCAACCATCGGCCAGATCGCCTTCGCCGCGGTGACCCAACTGACGCCGGCCATGCTCGGCGCCCTGTACTGGAAACAGGCCAACCGTCGCGGCGTGTTTGCCGGCCTGGCCGCCGGAATCTTCCTCTGGTTCTACACCCTGGTACTGCCGATTGCCGCCCATAGCGTGGGCTGGTCGCTGGACCTGTTCCCGGGTCTTGCCTGGTTGCATGGCAATCCGCTGGACCTGCCGATCACACCGTTGACCCAAGGGGTGGTGCTGTCGCTGGCAGGCAACTTCACCCTGTTCGCCTGGGTCTCGATTCTTTCTCGCACGCGGGTCTCCGAGCACTGGCAGGCCGGTCGCTTCATCGGCCAGCAAACCAGCGCCCGGCCCAGCAGCCGCTCGTTGCTGGCGGTGCAGATCGACGACCTGCTTCATCTGGCCGCGCGCTTTGTCGGTGAAGAGCGGGCACGCCAGAGCTTTATTCGCTTTGCCTATCGCCAGGGCAAGGGTTTCAACCCCAACCAGAATGCCGACGGCGACTGGATCGAACACACCGAACGCCTGCTTGCCGGTGTGCTGGGCGCCTCTTCGACCCGCGCCGTGGTCAAGGCAGCCATCGAAGGCCGCGACATGCAGCTTGAAGATGTGGTGCGCATCGCCGACGAAGCCTCGGAGGTGCTGCAGTTCAACCGAGCCCTGTTGCAGGGCGCGATCGAGAACATCAGCCAGGGCATCAGCGTGGTCGACCAGAACCTGCGCCTGGTGGCCTGGAACCGTCGCTACCTGGAGCTGTTCAACTACCCAGACGGCCTGATCAGCGTCGGCCGGCCCATCGCCGACATCATCCGCTACAACGCCGAACGCGGCCTGTGCGGCCCGGGCGAAGCCCAGGTCCATGTTGCCCGGCGCCTGCACTGGATGCGCCAGGGCCGCGCGCACACCTCCGAGCGCCTGTTCCCCAATGGCCGGGTGATCGAGCTGATCGGCAACCCCATGCCCGGCGGCGGGTTCGTCATGAGCTTCACCGACATCACCCCCTTCCGCGAGGCCGAACAAGCGCTCAAGGAAGCCAACGAGGGCCTGGAGCAGCGGGTGACCGAGCGTACCCACGAGCTCTCGCAACTGAACCAGGCACTGACCGAAGCGAAAAGCCATGCCGAGGCCGCCAACCAATCCAAGACTCGCTTCCTGGCCGCCGTCAGCCATGACCTGATGCAACCGCTGAACGCCGCGCGGCTGTTCTCCGCTGCCCTCTCCCACCAGGGCGAAGGGTTGTCGGCTGACGCCCAGCAACTGGTCCAGCACATGGACAGTTCACTGCGTTCGGCCGAAGAGTTGATCAGCGACCTGCTGGATATCTCGCGCCTGGAAAACGGCAAGATCACCCCCGACCCCAAGCCTTTTGCCCTCAATGAGCTGTTCGACACCCTGGGCGCCGAGTTCAAGGTATTGGCCCAGCAACAAGGCCTGGACTTCCGCCTGCGCAGCAGCCGCCTGCGGGTACAGAGCGACATGAAACTGCTACGGCGGATTCTGCAGAACTTCCTGACCAATGCCTTCCGCTATGGAAAGAGCCCGATTCTGCTGGGCGTGCGCCGCCAGGGCGACACGCTCTGGCTGGAAGTCTGGGACCGCGGCCCTGGCATTGCCGATGACAAGCTGCAGGTGATCTTCGAGGAATTCAAACGCCTGGACAGCCATCAGACCCGCGCCGAAAAAGGCCTGGGCCTTGGCCTGGCAATTGCCGATGGCTTGTGCCGGGTACTCGGCCATCCACTGGAAGTGCGCTCCTGGCCCGGCAAGGGCAGCGTATTCCGGGTCAGTGTGCCCCTGGCTACTGCCCCTGCCGCGGCGGTGGCTACTCCGACCGAACAGGCCGGACAACCGCTGGCAGGCCTGCAGGTGCTGTGTGTCGACAACGAGGACAGCATCCTCATCGGCATGAGCAGCCTGCTCAGCCGCTGGGGTTGCAAGGTACACACCGCCCGCAACCGCCAGGAGTGCGAGGCCCTGCTCGCAGAAGGGCTGCGCCCGCATCTGGCGCTGGTTGACTACCACCTGGATGACGGCGACACCGGCACCGAACTGATGGCCTGGCTACGCACCCGCCTGGGTGAGCCGGTGCCGGGGGTGGTGATCAGTGCCGATGGGCGCCGCGAGATGATTGCCCAGGTTCACGCCGCCGGCCTCGACTACCTGGCCAAGCCGGTCAAGCCGGCCGCCTTGCGCGCCCTGCTCAATCGGCATCTGAGCCTGGTCCAGTAAGGGCGCTGGCAGACAGCGGGTCGCCCTCGCCCATGGCCCGCTCCAGCAGATCGGCCGGCAGGCTCTTGCTGGCCCGCGCGCCCAGGAGCTTGAGCTGCTCGCTGCGGCTGATCAGGTTGCCACGCCCTTCGCAGAGCTTGTTGCGTGCCGCGCTGTAGGCCTTGTCGACCTGCTGAAGGCGGTTGCCCAGTTCGTCCAGGTCCTGGATGAACAGCACGAACTTGTCATAGAGCCAGCCGGCACGCTCGGCGATTTCCCGAGCATTCTGACTCTGGCGCTCCTGCTTCCAGAGGCTGTCGATAACTCGCAGGGTGGCCAGCAAAGTAGTGGGGCTGACAATCACGATCTGCCGGTCGAAGGCTTCCTGGAACAGGTTCGGCTCGGCTTGCAGCGCAGCAGAAAACGCTGCTTCGATAGGCACGAAGAGCAGCACGAAGTCGAGGCTGTGCAGCCCTTCCAGGCGGTTGTAATCCTTGCCCGACAATCCTTTGACATGGTTGCGCAACGACAGCACATGTTGCTTGAGCGCCGCTTGGGCAATCTCGCTGTCGTCAGCCGCAACATACTGCTGGTAGGCGGTCAGGCTGACCTTGGAATCGACCACCACCTGCTTGTCGCCCGGCAGCATGATCAAGACGTCGGGCTGGAAGCGCTCACCGTCGGCACTCTTGAGGCTGACCTGGGTCTGGTATTCACGCCCCTTCTCCAGGCCTGCGTGCTCCAGCACTCGCTCGAGAATAAGCTCGCCCCAGTTGCCCTGGGTCTTCTGGCCCTTGAGGGCCTGCGTCAGGTTGTTGGCTTCATCGCTCAGGCGCAGGTTGAGTTGCTGCAGGCGCTCCAGCTCCTTGGCCAGGGAGAAGCGTTCCCGGGCCTCTTGCTGGTAGCTGTCTTCAACGCGTTTTTCAAAGGCCTGGATGCGCTCCTTGAGCGGATCGAGCAGTTGGCCGAGATGCTGCTGGCTGGTCTGGGCGAAGCGTTGCTCGCGCTCATCGAAGATCTTGGTGGCCATTTCAGCGAATTGGGCGCGCAGCTCATCACGCGAGCCCTGCAGGTCGGCCAGGCGCTGCTGATGGCTGTCCTGCTGTTCGCGCAATTCGGCACTCAGGGCTGCGCTGTGGGCATCGAGGCGCCGCAGTTCGGCTTCACGGGCGGTGCGTTCGATCTGCCAGGCGTGGGCGGCATCGCGGGCATTGTCACGATCGATCTGCAACAGCTCCAGCTCACGGGCCTGGGCGGCAAGGGTCGCTTGCTTGGCGGCATTGGCCTGGCTCAGGTCGCTGATTTCGTCACGACTGGCATCGAGCTGAGCGAGCAAGCCTTCCTGGGCCATCTGGGCACTGCTCAATCGCTCCTCCAGCAATGCCGCCTGCGCTTCACGGGCGGCAAACCGGCGCTGCTGCTGAAACACCCACCCCAGGCACGGCACAGCGGCCGCCACGATACCCAGCACGATACTGGTCAGATCCAACGCCATTGCCACCTGCACACCCCCACCTGAAATCAACGCTTGAGCTTATCAGCCTTGCCGCTGAACTGCAGTCAGGCGTCTGGCAGTTGCTTGAGCAGGCGCCGGGCTTCCTGGGAGCCCTGCGACGCCGCCAGTTCCAGCCAGTAGCGGGCCTGCTCGGGTTCGTTGAACTGAGGTTGGGCGCACAGCCGGCCATATTCAAGCTGGGCGCGCCGGTCGCCGGCGCGGGCGGCCTGGCGGAGCAAGTCATGGCCGATACGGCGGTCACGGGCATTGCCGCAGTCACGGCAGAGCATTTGCCCCAATCGGCTTTGCGCCACCACCACGCCTTGGCGCGCAGGCTGCTTGAGCAGTCGACCGGCAAAATGCTTGACGTTGGGGTTGTCGCCCAGGCGCGGGTTGTCGAGCAGCCACAAGGCAACCTTCAAAGAGAAGCGCTTGGGCTCTGGCAAGGGCGGCTGAACAGAAGAAATTGCAGGGATTTTGGCGCGAAACTTCATAACAGACAGCGAAGGCAACTCGAAAGGCGCGCCACTCTACTCCATTTTTCAGACAATGACCCGAGCGCACCCAAAACTTTTTTTCAAAATATTTCCGTGTTTATTTATTGACACCGATTGGGGAAATTTCCCCCTACCAGAAACCTACGTGAAGATTGTCGGACACGTCGGAAAAAGCTGGCACGCCCGTCCTAGAGCAAGCGCTCGGGACAATCCACAGAAGCTGTGGATAACTCGGTGGACAACCCCCTTATGGACCCCGCAAACCCCTATGGAATGGGGCTTTGGCTCAAACTGACGATTTTTTCACCAGCTAAAATAAGTGTTTTTTTTCATTGACTTAAGTTCCCAGCCAAGTCATTGGCAGCCTCGGACGAGGCTGTTGCAGAGCTGTAACATCGATTGCTCCACGTGTGTACAAGCGCCCCAAAGAAAGGCAGTTCCCTGCACGAATTTGGCACGTTCCCTGCCACAACCCATGGGAACGGCCTCTTCACAGACAACGCGAAACGCGACATACTGGCCGGCTCCCCGAAACAAAAGCACCCAAAGCTTGCCAAGATCCGTCTTGTACGGTAGTCTTGCCGCCGTTAGTACCAAGCTGAAAGTCAATTCTGGCCAAAGCAGTCCTTGCAGCGCCCTACCCACCCCTGGATAGCGCCTGTTGAAACCAGGACCGGCCCACTTGATGGTTCCCAGGTAAATCACTTCTTACTCTGACCGAACCAACCTGCAGATTGATCAGGATCTTCACCCGCGGATTCAGAACCTCGACCCGGTGTGTTGCCTGCCCTCTGACGTACCTACCAGTCAGCCCCAGCGCCACATGATAAATGCGCCCAAAACTGGCTGCCCTGTTCCAGACAGGTTCATCGCCCAGGCCTAAATGCCCGCGTTACTGGAACGTTTTAAGTGTGCACGGATCGAACCCGTGTCTATTGCAGGAACATCTAATAACTATGACTCATACAATCCATACTCAGGCTGCGATTCGCACCCTCTCCCAGGCATTTGCCCCACTGAGCTGCTTGATCCTGGCGTCGCGCAAAGGCGGCTTCAGCTTCACCTTGGTCAATGAGCACGGCATTGCCCGTCACAGCGAGCGTCTATACCCCGAGCAGTACAGCGAAGCCGAGCCGCTGCAAGCGGTCATCGAGCGCACCCGCCAGGCCCTGGTTGCCTGATCCGCGCTTCGCTGCAACAGCTCAAGCCCCGCCCTCTCGCGGGGCTTTTTTATGCCTGGCTGCAGGAGGTTGCTTAATTGCTGCAGGGCATATGATTTATAACTAAAAGCCACAAATGTTTTAAAAACAGGCCTTTACAGCGCGAATATGACACTACACTTCAACTCAAGCGGCATAGGCCGCTTCCGGCGGGCCTGACCGACTCACCAGCTGCCAAGCTCCAGCGTCCGCCGGCCAAATTCCAGTTCGAGGGCATTATGGGTATCGCCGCGAGCGAGTTGAGCCAGTTTGTGATCCGCCCGACCCTGATTTACCTGGGCCGTCACTGCGCGAGTGCCGAAGCATTGTTACTCGGTGTTGCCGCCAGCCAGTCCGCACTCGGCTCGGCCCTGCATGATCGACGTGGGCACGGCCTATACCGCATTGGCGAACTGCGCCACCAGTCACTCTGGGACCAGTTCCTGGCCCGCGACCCGGACCTCGCCAGCCTGGTCCGCGGCCTCGCCAGCCAGCATGCCTTCCTCGCCGGCCCGCACCTTGAACTCACGGTAAACCTGCGCTACGCCACCGCCATTGCCTGGATGTTGATCGAAGAACAGGCACCAGAACTCCCTCCTGCAGATGACTTGCTCGGGCTTGCGCGCATCTGGCGCCAGACCTTTCACCCCCAGGGCCGCCTGCGCGATTTCACCAGCGCATGGCAAACCTGCATCGCCCCTGTGACTCTTCAGGCCTGCTGATAGTCACTGCACACCTTAATCGGAAAATACCCGCCATTTTGGTCGGATTGTCCTACAAAACCGCTCTATCTCCTGCGATACAGCCTATAGCGCTGCGGGCGAAATGTTGGTAATTTCCGCCCCGGAGATCCCAAGGAGTTCTAATAATGAAAAAAGTAATGCTCAAAACCTCTCTCAGCCTCGCCGTCACACTCGCCTCGACTCAACTGTTCGCCAGCGGCTTTGCCCTCAACGAACAAAGCGTCAGCGGCATGGGCACAGGTTTCGCGGGTCGTTCTTCCTCTGCCGATGATGCCAGCACCGTATTCGGCAACCCTGCCGGTATGTCACGCCTGAAACGCGAACAAGTGACTGTCGGCGCCGCCGCCGTCATCGCCAAGTCCGATATCTCGGGCAGCGGCACCTTTGGTGGCAGCAACGATGGCGACATGGTGCCCTTCGTTGGCGTGCCCATGGGCTACTACGTCAAGCCCATCGATGACAAATGGACCGTCGGTTTCGGCGTCTATGCACCCTTCGGCCTGGTGACCGAATACGAAGACGAAGCGCAGAGCCGCTACTGGGCCAAGAAAAGCTACGTCGAAGTCATCACCTTCCAGCCTACTGTCAGCTACGCCTTCAACGACAAGGTCTCGATCGGTTTCGGCCCGACCTTCAACCGCATCAAGGGCGAACTGAGCTCGAACATCCTCAACCCACGTACGCCTGGCTTCAACGATGGCGAAGTGAAGATCAAGGGTGACGACACTGCCGTCGGCTACAACATCGGTGTCCTGGTACAAGCTACCGACAGCACTCGCTTGGGTCTGACCTACCACTCGATGGTCGACTACAAGCTCGAGGGCAACACCAAGGTCAACTCGGCCCTGATCGGCCCGTTCAGCGGCAGCAAGTTCGACGCCGAACTGAAGATCAAAACCCCGGAATCGGTAGACCTCTCGGTTACCCACGAGCTGGATGACCAGTGGACCCTCTACGCGGGCAGCACCTGGACCCGCTGGAGCCGCCTGGAAGCGATCACCGTCAACAACGAAGTGCCTGCCCCGCTGGCTGGCCAATTCGGCACCATCAGCGAAGAGCAGAACTGGCACGACACCTGGGCTCACGCCGTCGGTGCCTCGTACAAGCTGAACAAAGAGTGGGTCCTGCGTACCGGCTTCACCGTCGACCAGTCGCCGACCAACAACCACGACCGCTCGCCACGCATCCCGACGGGCGACCGCCGTGTGTTCAGCCTGGGCGCCGGCTACAGCCCGACCGACGACATGACCATCGACCTGGCCTACTCCTACCTGTGGGAAGAAGACACCAAGGTCAACCTGGCCAGCCCTACCAAGGGTGCCTACAAGGCCAAATACGAGAACAGCGCTCACGGTATCGGTGCATCGCTCACCTACCGCTTCTGATTCAACGCTGGCAACACAAAAAAACCGCCTTTCTCGGCGGTTTTTTCATGCCTGCTCACACGGCCAGGCTTGCGTGAGATTGCTTTGCAGGTAGTCCATGAACACCCGCACCTTGGGGGTCATGGCAAAGCGATCGGCCACGCACAGGTAGATGTCCATTGGCTCGGTATGCGCATAGGGCCGCGTCGGCTGTGTGTATTCAAACAGCGGCACCAACTGCCCGCGCTCGATAAAGGGACGCGCGACGAACTCGGCCAGGCGTGCAATACCGCCATGGTTGACCGCCATCTGGGTCAATACATCAATATCGTCGCTGATCAGCACATTGCCGAATTCGGCATCAAAACGCAGCCCGTCGCGAACAAAGCCCCAGCGCAAGAATCGTCCATCAACCGGGTAGCGGAACACCAGGCAGCGATGCTCCGCCAATTGCTCGGGCGCTGCCGGCCATCCCGCTTGCGCGAGGTACTCGCTTGAAGCGCAACAAATGAACGGCACCCGGGCGATCCGTCGTGCCAGCAGCCCGTCTTCAAGCTGGGGCTTGATACGAATACTGACGTCCACACCCTCCTGGGCATGGTTGACCCGCCGATCATTCGTAATCAGTTCAATCGAAAGCTGCGGATAGCGGGCGCTGAAAGCAGGAATCAGCGGGGCCAGCACATGACGCCCGAAGGCCGACGATGATGCGATGCACAAGCGCCCCCTGGGCTCGCACTCCGGCGTGGTCACCGCCAACTGCGCCAACTCGAGGTCGCGCTCGATATGCTTGACCTTCTCATAGTAGAGCGTGCCACTGGGAGTAAGCGCCATGCTGCGCGTGGTACGCGACAGCAGCCGAACATCCAGGTGCGATTCGAGACGGGCGATATTCTGGCTCACGGCGGCAGCGCTCAAACCCAGGCTGCGGGCACCACCGGCAATGCTGCCGGCTTCCACCACTTTGATGAAACTCTTGATCGAGCCCAGCAGATTCATACGGTCCTGTCCGGCATTCGTAAGAATCCCTTTATAAAGACCTAAGCCGGTCTCGTCTACCTGGGTGCGCGGTGAGCTTGTTAGGCTGCGCAACCCACCTCATCACAAGGAGCCCGCATGACCACACAGACTCGCAGCCGTCGCAAGCTCGGCCCTCGCGCCACCCCGTATGTGTTTGCCTTCTACATGTCGGCGATCATGGCCCTACTGATGTGCTTCGTGATCACCGCCGCCACTGCCGGTATCGACGATCACTACCTGGGCCACGTGCTCAAGGCCTATCAACTGGCCATGCCGGTCGCCTTTGCCTGTGTGCTGGTAGTGCGCCCGGTCGTGCTCAAGCTGGTTGCCTGGACCGTCCACCCACACCACTGACGCTGCAGTTCACGGCTGCGAAGCGATGGCTTTCTCGATAGCGGCCGTGAACGCCGGATCATCCGGCTTGGTCAGGCTGGAGAAATTGGCGATCACCTTGCCCTGGCGGTCGACCACGTATTTGTAGAAATTCCATTTCGGCGCAACGCTCTGCTCGGCCAGTTCCTTGAACAGTGGCGTAGCGTCTTTGCCGCGGACCGGCTGGGCCTTGGTCATGGTGAAGGTAACGCCGTAGTTGGCATAGCAGACCTTGGCGGTCTTTTCAGCGTCGGCGTCTTCCTGCTTGAAGTCGTTGGACGGTACGCCCAGCATTTCCAGGCCCTGCTCGTGGTAGGTCTTGTACACCCCTTCCAGGCCCTCGAACTGAGGGGCAAAGCCGCAGTAGCTGGCCGTGTTGACCACCACCAGTGGCTTGCCGGCAAAGCGTTGGCACAGGTCGATCTGCTCCTTGCCGCGTAGTTCCGGCAGGCTGCCCTTGAGCAGCGCCGGGCAGTCGGCGGCCTGCGCAGAGGCTGCTGCCATCAGAGTGAACAGTGGAACCAACATCCAGCGTGCGCGCATCGTCATCTCTCCTTTGAACCGGCGTGGAAACGCCAGATTACTCCTAGCACACGCCCATGCCCAACTGCATCAACGCCAGGCCGCCCTTATGCCAACCCCACCAGACCAGCGCCAACAGCAGCAGCGCTGCAACGGCGAGCAGGCCGCGCAGGGCAAGCCGGCTCATGCCGCTTGCGCCTGCAGGCGTGCTACGGGGCGCTCGCGCACCGGCCAGTTGAGCGCTGCCGCCAGCAGGCTGAGCAGGATCGAGATCTGCCAGACCAAGTCGTAATTGCCGGTCTGGTCATACACCACTCCGCCCAGCCAGCCGCCAAGGAAGGCGCCCAGTTGATGGAACAGGAAGACGATACCGCCGAGCATCGACAAGTTGCGCACACCAAAGAGCGTTGCCACCGTGCCGTTGGTCAACGGCACCGTCGACAGCCACAGCAGCCCCATGGCAATACCGAACAGGTAAGCACTGAACTGGGTCACCGGCGCCCACAGGAACAGCACGATCACCACCGCGCGCAGCAGGTACAGCGCTGTCAGCAGGCGCGGCTTGGACATGCGCCCGCCAAGCCAGCCGGCGGTGTAGGTGCCAACGATATTGAACAGCCCGACCAGCGCCAACACCGTGGTACCGATGGTGGCCGGCAGGTGCTGGTCGACCAGGTAGGCCGGCAGGTGTACACCAATGAACACCACCTGGAAGCCGCAGACAAAAAAGCCCAGGGCCAGCAGCCAGAAGCCAGAATGCGAACACGCCTCGCGCAGGGCCTGGCCGAGGGTCTGCTCGGCGCCATGGCTGGGCAGTGGACGGTCCTTCAACAGGCCCACCAACGGCACGATGAACGCCACCAGCAAGCCCAACACCAGCAAAGCCGCCGACCAACCCAGCCAGCCGATCAGGCCGAGGGTACCCGGCAGCATGGCGAACTGGCCGAAGGAGCCGGCGGCACTGGCGATGCCCATGGCCATGCTGCGTTTTTCAGCAGGCACGGCGCGCCCGACCACGCCGAGAATCACCGAGAACGAGGTTCCGGACAGGCCGATACCGATCAGCAGGCCCGCACTCAGTGACAGAGTCAGCGCCGAATCGGACATCCCCATCAACACCAGCCCGGCGGCATAGAGGATACCGCCGACGATCACCACCTTTGCCGCCCCCAGGCGATCGGCCAGGGCGCCGGCAAACGGCTGGGCCAGGCCCCAGATCAGGTTCTGCAGGGCAATGGCAAAGGCGAACACTTCACGGCCCCAACCGAAGTCGGCGCTCATGGGCGCCAGGAACAGGCCGAAGCCATGCCGCACCCCTAGCGACAACGCCAGGATCAACGCAGCCCCCAGGAGAATCCAACCACTGGTTCGCCATACCGATGTCATTATTGATTTCTCCAGAAAGCCGCAAGGGTCTTACGGGTATATACCCGCTTACAGTCGTAAAAAGCTCAGGACAACAGCTCCAGCAGGCGCACCAGTTCATCGCGCTGGCCTTCACCCAAGGTCGCGACCAGGCATTTCTGCGCTTGCTCCCAGGCAGGTTCTGCAGCCTGCAACCTCGCCGCGCCCTGCTCGGTCAGCAGCACCAGGCGATTGCGCAGATCCCGTCCTTCGGCCAGCGCCACCAGGCCTTCGGCCTCCAGCACCTTGAGGTTGCGGCCCAAGGTGCTGCGGTCCAGCCCCATGGCCTCGGCAAGGGTCGAGATACTGGGCTGGTCGAGCCGGCGCAGGTGCCGCAGCAGGGAAAACTGCGCGACATTGATCCCGAAGCCTTCAAGGGCTTCGTCATAATGTCGGCTGACCCCACGGGCAGCACGACGCAGATGGGTGCAGATGCATTCACTGGTCAACATAATGCGTGTATATACCCGCAATGCCTGAACGGCAAGCTTTTCCTGCCGAGTTACAGCGCCAGGGTGATCAACACCACCAGCTCAAGCAGCTCCACCAACGCCCCCGCCGTGTCGCCGGTGGTGCCGCCCAGGCGGCGGATCATCAGTTGGCGCACGGCAAAAAATGCCAGCGCTGCCGCAATCAAAACCCAGGCGCCCTTCAGCCCTGCCAAAAGCACACATGCGCCTGCGCTGGCGAGCAACACCCACCCAGCACTGCGGCGCGGCAGGTGATCGGCCAGTGCCTGCCCCAGGCCACCGGCGCGGACATAGGGCGTAGTCAGAAACAGCCCCAACAACGCTGCCCTGCCGGTCAGCGGCACCAGCACCAACAGAATGCCCTCCCCGCTCTCGATCAATGCCAGCAACGCGCAGAACTTGAGCAACAGCACCAGTATCAGGGTGACCACGGCGATCGGCCCGCTGCGCGGGTCTTGCATGATCAGCAAGGTGCGCTCGCGGTCACCGAAACCGCCCAGCCAGGCATCGGCGCTGTCGGCCAGGCCGTCCAGGTGCAACGCGCCACTGAGCAGTACCCAGGCGCTGAGCAGCAAGGCGGAATGCAACAGTAGCGGGCTGCCATCGAGCACGGTATCGAGCCCCCACAGCAACCCACCGAACAACAGGCCTACCAGCGGGTAACAGAGCACCGAGCGCCCCATCTGTTCGGGCGCGGGCAGCCCCGACAAGCGTACTGGCAGGCTGCTCAGGAACTGCAGGGCAATCCAGAAGGGCAGCATGTCAGTGCGCCTCGCGCAGGGTGCCGTCGGCATGCACTTGCAACCGGCACAAGGCGCCATGGCCGACTTCGACCTGCAACAGCTGCTCCCGCGGCAGGCCCCGGGCTTGGGCCAGCAACAGCCGCATCACGCCGCCATGGGTGACCAGCAATACATGCTGACCCGCATAGGCACGCTGCAGTTGGGCGACGGCTGCCTGTACACGCAGGGCAAACGCGCTGACCGGCTCGCCCCCAGGGGGCGTGTAGCTGTACGGATCAGCCCAGAACTGACCCAGTTGTTGCTCATGGGTAAGCATCAGGTCAGCAGCACTGCGCCCCTCCCACTCGCCGAAATGCAACTCCTGCAGCCCCGGCGCCCACTGCACAGGGAGTTGCCATTGCCCACCCAGGGTCACGGCAAACCGCGCACAGCGCTGCAACGGCGAGCTGACCAGCGCATCCCAGGGCCCTTTGCCGGCAATGGCCGCATGCATCTGCTCCCAACCCTTGGCGGTCAGGGCGTCGTCCAGGCTGCCGCGCAGTCCGCCAGCCAACTCGGTTTCGCCATGACGCAACAGGTCGATGATCATGTCGGACGGTCCGCCACGGCAGCTTCGGCGAAGGTCGCCATCTGCCCGTGAAGGTCGCAGGCCAGGCGCAACACCGGCACGGCCAGCGCTGCGCCGCTGCCTTCACCCAGGCGCAAGCCCAGCTCCAGCACGGGCTCTGCACCCAGTTCGGCGAGCACTCGCCGATGGCCAGGCTCAGCGCCCCGATGACCAAACAACAGCCAGTCGCGGCAAGCAGGATTCAGCCTCACCGCCACCAATGCCGCAACGGTACAGATAAAACCATCGACCAATACCACGACCCCCTCCTGGGCACAGCCCAGGTAGGCCCCGACCAGGGCTGCGATTTCAAAACCGCCCACGCACAGCAATGCCTTGAACGGATCATCCACCAGCGTGCCGTGCAGCAACAGGGCCTGCTCGATGACCTGAGCCTTGTGCCGCACACCTGCGGCATCCAGGCCGGTGCCCGGCCCGCTCAGCTCGATGGCCGGGCAGCCGAGCAAGGCGCAGGCCAGGGCGCTGGCTGCGGTGGTGTTGCCGATGCCCATCTCGCCACCAATGAATAATTGCGAACCCGCGGCCGCTGCACGCAAGGCACTCTCGCGCCCGCCCTGCAACGCTTGAAGCGCTTGCTCGGGGGTCATCGCCGCGGTCCTGGCGAAGTTCGCCGTACCCGCGCCGACCCGCAAGTGCAGCACGCCCGGCAGCGACAACACCGGGTCGATAGTGCCCAGGTCCACAACTTCCAGCCGGGCATCGAGCTGGCGCGCCAGCACACTGATGGCTGCCCCTCCGCCGACGAAGTTCTGCAGCATCTGCCCGGTCACGGTCTGCGGATAGGCCGAGATGCCTTCGGCGACCACGCCATGGTCTCCAGCGAAGATTGCGATGTGTACCTTCGCAAGACTCGGCTTGAGCTGCCCCTGAAGGCCTGCCAGTTGTACCGCGATCTGCTCCAGCCGTCCCAACGAGCCTGCAGGCTTGGTCAGTTGCTGCTGGCGCTCCAGCGCCTGCTCCCGGAGGGTGTGATCGACAGGACGGCAGGCTTCAATCCACCAGGTCTGACTCATGGTGCATTTCCTTTGAGGGTAAGGGGCAAGCCGGCAACCGTGAGCACCACGCGCTGACAGCGCTCGGCAATGGCCTGGTGCAACCAGCCGGCCTCATCGACGTAGCGACGGGTCAGTTCGCCCAGCGGCACGACGCCCAGGCCGCTCTCGTTACTGACCAGAATGATCTCCCCTGGCAGTTCAGCCACACAATCGAGCAGCGCAGCACGTTCACGGGCCAGGCGCTCGGGGTTATCCAGCATCAATAGATTGGTCAGCCACAGGGTCAGGCAGTCCACCAGCAGGCAGCGGTCGTCGTGGGCGTTGGTTCGCAGCACGTCAGCCAGGGCCAGGGGTTCCTCGATCAGGCCCCACGTGGCTGGCCGGCGTTCCCGGTGCAGTTGCACCCGGGCATTCATTTCGCCATCCAGCGGCTCGCTGGTGGCGATGTAGGTCACCGGCAAACCACTACGCTCGGCCAGTTGTTCGGCCAGGCGGCTCTTGCCCGAGCGAGCGCCACCGAGGATCAGGTTGAGCATGTCAGTTCAGTCCGCAGAGTTGACGTAGGTGCGTGGTATCCAGGTGCTGCTCCACCAGGTCGGCCAGGCGCTCGATATCGCGTTCGCGCAGGGCCTGGTAGTCAACGTGCTCGACCTCATGCAGCCCGGCCCAGCGCAGCAGCGACGCACACGACTGCGGGTGTTCAAACAGACCGTGCAGGTACGTCGCCAGAACCTGCCCGTCGGCACTGATGGCGCCATCGCTGCGCCCATCGGCCAACTGCACGGCAGGACGCGCCAGGGCCGGCCCCTGGGTGACGCCAGCATGAATTTCATAGCCGCCAATGGGCACCTGCTCCAGCTGCAGGGTGCCGGAAACATTGCGCAGTTGCTTTTCGGCTTCCAGTACCGTGACGAAGTCGAGCAGGCCCAGGCCCTCGCTGCTGCCTGCCGGCCCTTCGAGGCCCAGCGGATCCTCCACGCGCCGCCCCAGCATCTGCAGCCCTCCACAAATGCCCAGGACCTTGCCGCCGTAGCGCAGGTGACGGTTGATCGCCTGGTCCCACCCACGGGCACGCAACTGCGCCAGGTCACCACGCACGCTCTTGGAACCGGGGAGGATGATCAGGTCGGCTGGCGGGACCGAGTCGCCCGGGCCGATGAACTGGAGGTCAACCTGCGGGTGCAGGCGCAGAGGGTCGAAATCGGTGTGGTTACTGATGCGCGGCAGCACCGGCACGATCACCTTGAGCGCACGAGCGGCCTTGTCACCCTGGCGCTGGTCGATACCGTCCTCGGCCTCCAAGTGCAGGTCCATCACATACGGCAGCACGCCCAGCACCGGTTTGCCAGTGCGCGCCTCAAGCCAGTCCAGCCCAGGTTGCAGCAAGGCGATATCACCGCGAAAGCGATTGATGACAAAACCCTTGACCCGCGCCTGCTCGCTGGGCGACAGCAGTTCCAGGGTGCCGACCAGATGCGCGAACACACCGCCACGATTGATGTCGGCAATCAGGATCACCGGGCAGTCCACAGCCTCGGCAAAGCCCATGTTGGCGATGTCGCCGGCGCGCAGGTTGATCTCTGCCGGCGAGCCAGCCCCTTCGACCATCACCACCGGGTACTGGGCGCTCAAGCGTTGATGGGAGTCGAGTACCGCCTGCATGGCGATGACCTTGTAGTCGTGGTAGGCCACCGCATTCATGCTGGTGACCGCGCGACCGTGGACAATCACCTGGGCGCCGGTGTCGCTGTTGGGCTTGAGCAACACCGGGTTCATGTCGGTGTGTGGCGCCAGTCTGGCTGCCTGCGCCTGCACGGCCTGGGCCCGACCGATCTCGCCGCCATCGGCAGTCACTGCACTGTTGAGCGCCATGTTCTGCGGTTTGAACGGCACTACCGCCACGCCCTGGCGCAACAGCCAGCGGCACAGCGCGGTCACCAGTGTGCTTTTTCCGGCATCGGAGGTGGTGCCCTGCACCATCAGGGTACTCATGGGTGTTCCTTGCGATAGTCGTTGAAGGCCCGGGTCAGGCGCTGGAAGTCCTCGTCCGTGGCCGGCAGGCCAAAGCGCAGGCTGGCCGGGGTGGCGAACAGACGCAGCAGAATGCCGCGCCGGGCCATGAAGTCATGCAATTGGGCGACATGTTCGGTGACCCGGTACTGAAACAGGTCACATCCGCCCGTGGGAGCAAAGCCTGCGGCGCTCATCACACTGGCCAGGCGCTGGCTGGCGTCGGCACAGCGCGCGATCTGCCTGCGGTGCGCGGCACTGTCGAGCAGGCAGGCCTGGCCAAGAATGCGGGTCGGCCCGCTGACAGTCCAAGGCCCCAGCAGTTCGGCAAGCCGCTGCAACATCCGCTGCTCGGCCAGCACGAAGCCCAGGCGCACACCGGCCAGCCCAAAAAACTTGCCGAACGAACGCAGCACGATCAGCCCGGGGCGCCCGGAGTGGGCGGCGATGCTGTGCTGCGGGGTGTTGTCCATGAAGGCTTCGTCCACCAGCAACCAGCCGCCGCGTTGCGCCAGGCGCGCATGCCAGGCCAGCAACTGCTCGCCGGGTACCTGCCGGCCGGTGGGGTTGTTCGGGTTGACCACTACCAGCACATCGAGGCTGTCGAGTACCTGCTCGACCTGCTCTTCCTGCAGTTCCATCAGGCGGTGTCCGGCACGCCGCCAGGCTTCGGCGTGCTCGGCATAACAAGGCGACAACACCCCGACCGTGCCCAGCGTACGTAACTGCGGCAATGCCTGGATCGCGGCCTGGGAGCCGGCGACCGGCAACACCGGCGCCGCACCGTAGTAGGTCGCTGCAGCCTGTTCCAGGCCATCGTCGGTTTCAGGCAGGCGCGCCCAGGCGCGCAGAGGAATTTCGGGGATGGCGAACGCCCAGGGCGCGATACCGCTGGAGAGGTCCAGCCAATCTTCCCGGGCGATGCCGTACTGCTGGATGGCGCGCTGCAGGCGCCCGCCGTGTTCAAGCATAGAATGCTGCCCCCAGACACAACAGCAGCAACCAGAGCCACACACCCTGGCACACCAGGCGCCAGCCGCGCTCGATGGCATCGGCATCGGCCATCGGGCCTTCACCCAGTTGCGGGCGCTCGTGCAACTCACCGTGATACACCGCCGGGCCACCCAGTTCAACACCCAATGCCCCTGCCCCGGCCGCCATCACCGGGCCGGCATTGGGGCTGTCCCACAAGGGCGCCTGGCACCGCCAGCATTTGAAGGCCAGGCGGGTCTTGCCCAACAGCGCATAGGTCAACGCCACCAGCCGGGCCGGCACAAAGTTCAACACATCATCGATACGCGCCGCGGCCCAGCCAAAACGCTCGAACCGTTCGTTGCGATAACCCCACATGGCATCCAGAGTATTGCTCAGGCGATAGAGCACCACGCCCGGCGCACCGGCCACCACAAACCAGAACAAGGCGGCGAACACTGCATCGCTGCCGTTCTCCAGTACCGATTCGGTGGCCGCGCGGGCCACGGCAGGCTCGTCCAGCTCGCGGGTTTCGCGACTGACCAGAAAGCCCACGCGCCGCCGGGCCTCATCCAGGTCGCCACGGCGCAGGGCATCGGCCACTGGGGTCACATGCTCACCCAGGCTGCGCAGGCCCAAGGCGCAATACAGCGCCAGTACCTCGACCAGCCAGCCAATGTAGGGCAGCCAGGACAACAAGGTGGCCAGCAGCGTCAACGGAATCACCGCCAGGAACCAGGCCGTTACACCATGGCTGCGCCAGCCACGACCGCCAGCATTGAAGCGCTGCTCCAGGCGCCCGGCAAAGCGGCCGAAGGCCACCAGCGGATGTCGACGCCGGGGCTCTCCCCACAGCGCATCCAGCGCCACGCCGGCAACGGTCAGCAACGCCACACTCATCAAGACTCTCCCCACTGGTTTTCAAACAACAGGTCGCTCAACGGACGCACCGTGGTCCAGCCCTCGAGCACCAGCATCGGCGCCGGATAGAACACTTCGACCGGCCCCAAACACAGAATCGCCAGCGGCTTGGCGCCGCTCGGCATGCCCAGCAGGTCGGCCAGTGCCTGCGGCTCGAACAGCGACACCCAGCCCATGCCCAGGCCTTCGGCGCGGGCGGCCAGCCAGAGGTTCTGGATCGCGCACGACAGCGAAGCCAGGTCCATTTCCGGCAAAGTCCGACGACCGAAGATGTGTTTCTCGCGGTCATCCATCAACGCCGCCACCAGCACTTCGGCGCAGTCGTTGATGCCTTCGACCTTGAGCTTCATGAAATCGTCGGAGCGCTCACCGAGTGCCTCGGCGGTAAGCACCCGCTCCGCTTCCACTTGTGCCTGGATACGCTGGCGCAGGCTGCGGTCGGTGATTCGAATGAAGCGCCACGGCTGCATCAGGCCAACACTGGGGGCCTGATGAGCGGCTTCAAGCAAGCGCGCCAGCAACTCGGGCGCGACCTCGCCCTTGGTGAAATGGCGCATGTCGCGACGCTCGCCAATGGCGCGGTACACCGCGGCACGTTCAGCGTCGGTAAAGGCATGCTCGTTCATGGTGCCAACAGCGCCGCCGACGCCCGGGGATTGGAGGCAAAGTAGAAATGCACGTAAGAGGCTGTCAGCCGCCCGCAGCGGTAGACCGCCTCGGCACCGCGGCCGCCATTGGGGCTCTGGCCACGGGCAATGGGTTCAAGCTCGGTGCTGGTCAGGGAGTGGTGATAGGTGTGCCCCCGCAGAGCACCTTCCGGTAGCTCGACCGCTTGCAGGGCCAGCGCCGCCAGGCGTTTTTGCATCACCGCTTCGCCCGCCAGCAAGCCCAGCAATTCGGCACGCTCGCCCGCGACGTCGGTCAGGGCATCGAGCAGGTAAAGCATGCCGCCGCACTCGGCGAGCAAGGGCTTTCCGGCTTGATGATGGGCGCGAAGGGTTGCCAGCATCGAGGTGTTGGCGGCCAGGGCCTGGTGGTGCAGCTCCGGATAACCGCCCGGCAGGTACAGGCTGTCGGCAGGCGGAAGCTCGCGGTCATGCAGCGGCGAAAAGAACACCAGCTCCGCGCCCATGGCCCGCAGCAGGTCGAGGTTGGCACCATAGGTGAAGGCAAATGCCTCGTCGCGGGCTACCGCAATCGTCACACCGTCGAGCAAGGGCTCGATCACCTGCTCAGTGGGCCCGGCAAATGCCACGGCTGGCGGCAGCGCCGACTCGCAACTGGCGGCCAAGGCAGCCGCCGCGGCGTCGAGGCGAACATCCAGGTCATTGAGCTCGCTGGCCTGGACCAGGCCAAGGTGACGGCTTGGCAATTCGATGCCGGTCTCCCGCGACAGGCCGCCGTACCAGCGCAGCCCCTCGGTCAGGCTGCCTTCAAGCAACTGGGCGTGACGCAGGGTGCCAACCCGGTTGGCCAGCACGCCGGCAAAGGGCAGATCCGGTTGATAACGCGCCAACCCCAGGGCCAGGGCACCGAAGGTCTGGGCCATGGCCGTGCCATCGATTACCGCCAGCACCGGCACGCCGAAATGGCGGGCCAGGTCGGCGCTGGACGGCGTACCGTCGAACAGGCCCATGACCCCTTCAATCAGGATCAGGTCGGCCTCGCCCGCGGCTTCCCACAACAGGCGCCGGCTTTCCTGTTCGCCGACCATCCACAGGTCGAGCTGGTACACCGGGGCGCCGCTTGCCCGCTCCAGAATCATCGGATCGAGAAAATCCGGACCGCACTTGAACACCCGGACCTTGCGCCCCTGGTTGCGATGCAGACGCGCCAGGGCGGCGGTCACGGTGGTCTTGCCCTGCCCCGAGGCAGGCGCTGCGATCAGGACCGCCGGGCAGTGCCGGGTGTCGGTCATAGTTCGACGCCCTTCTGGGCACGGATGCCGGACTGGAACGCGTGCTTGATCATGCCCATCTCAGTCACGGTGTCGGCCAGTTCGATCATTTCATCCTTGGCACCACGCCCCGTGACGATCACGTGCTGCATGGGCGGGCGAGCCTGCAGGTCGCTGAGCACCTGGTCCAGATCCAGGTAGCCATGCTTGAGGGCGATGTTCAGTTCATCGAGCACCACGAAGGCAATGCCCGGGTCCTGCAGCAACTGTCGGGACACCGCCCAGGCCGCTTCGGCGGCGGCGATATCACGCTGGCGGTCCTGGGTCTCCCAGGTAAATCCCTCGCCCATGACGTGGTAGCGCACCTGCTCGGGAAAGCGCCGGAAGAACAGCTCCTCGCCGGTACTGTTGCGGCCCTTGATGAATTGCACCACGCCACACTGCATGCCGTGGCCCATGGCCCGGGCGAGCATGCCGAAAGCCGAACTGCTCTTGCCCTTGCCGTTACCGGTGAGCACCAGCAGCAACCCGCATTCGTTGGGGGCGTTGGCGATACGCTCGTCGATTACCGCCTTCTTGCGCAGCATGCGCGCCAAGTGGCGTTCGTCACGCTCGGTGGATTCAGTCATCGAAGTCTCCGCAAACCACTGTCGGCCAGCTCGCAACGAGCGTAGCAGCACGTGGCTGCAGGGTTCGCGGCAAACAGAGGACGACAGATGTATGGAAATGGCAGACGAAGAAAGGCGCAGGGCTGCGGCGCAAGCCGAAGAAACCGCGCATCACCCTCCGTGATGCCGTTGACTGTTTCAGGCCGGTCTCCGGGCTTGTGAGCGGGGTCATGAACACCCGGGACCGCGCGCCTTCCCGGGTGTTTTCACCCAGTGGCCATGCGCGGCCTTGACTCACTTACCGTTGCGGGGGCAGCGCCGGATTCGCACGCCTTTGCGTGCCCACCGGCTTCCCAGTTTCACCCTGCCAGGCCACGGCCTGCAGAGCACCTGAAACAAGTCGCGAAGGTTAGAGGGTTGCACTCGGAGCGTCAATCAACGGCGCGCCACTGGCCTGGATCAATGCCGTCTTTGTCATCTTGTGTCACGTTGCGTTAGGTGATATCAAATAGCCACAAATGGCTGTACTCGATCACAACGACAAAGGAGAGCGCAGCATGAAAGGCCTGATTATCAACAACCCGCGCCTGGAATTTTTGCGTCCGACTCTGGAGAGGTGGATCGATTGCATCGATCGCTTCAACCAGACCCTGGGCGATGGCGAAGCCCATTACTGGCATGGCGCCCAGGCCAACCTGGGGCTGCTGTCGGCTGCGGCCTGGCAAGCAGAGATGGTGACCCTGCAGCATCACCAGAGCAAAAAACAGCGCGACGAAGGCGAGCGCGAAGGCCACTGCGACCTGTATATCGCCAGCCGCGAAGAGGCGGCTTACCTGCAAGCCAGCCAGCGCTGGCCGCGCATTGCCAGGCTGGACCTGTCCGGCGCCCTGCAGGAAACCGCCAACGCTGCACGCCAAGTGGCGGCACCCAGCCAACTCAAGGTTGCCGCCCTGTTCGCCAGCCCCTGGAAAGCGGGCCAGCACGCCAGCCCCGAAGAGCTGCAGGACCTGGTCGACGACCTGCAAAAGCACACCGCCTGCGCCATTGCCTGGTACTTCCCCTACGCCTATCGCAAGCTGCACAACGAAGCAGGCCAGTATCACCCGGGCGTGGCACTGCTGCTCAAGCAGGCCTGAACAAGGGAACCTCCCCAGCCCTGCGTGCCTCTACCCTCAACGAAGGCCATCTTTGCGAGGGACACGACATGGGCACAACCCGGATTGTATTGCTGCTGGCGGTGGGTGCCGCTTTGGGCGGCTGCGGTGAGACAGCGCGGCTGGATGTCGGCGAAGGGTTCGGCCCCTCGCCGCAACTGCCCGAACCGAACAAGACCTTGATCCCCACCGTCAACGTCGCACCTGCCATCGGCTGGCCCGAGGGTGCGACGCCTGTCAGTGCCCCAGGCACACAAGTGGCGGCCTTTGCCGAAGGCCTGGACCATCCGCGCTGGCTCTATGTGTTACCCAATGGCGACGTACTGGTGGCAGAGACCAACGCTCCGCCCAAGCCAGATGACGGCAAGGGTATCCGTGGCTGGGTGATGAAGAAGGCAATGAGCCGCGCCGGTGCCGGCGTGCCCAGCGCCAACCGCATCAGCCTGTTGCGCGACAGCGACCATGACGGGATCGCCGAGACCCGCACTACATTCATCGAGAATCTCAACTCACCGTTTGGCATGACCCTGGTCGGCAACCACTTGTATGTGGCAGCCACTGACCGCTTGCTGCGCTTCGACTACCAACCCGGCGCCACCTCGATCAACGGCCCCGGAACGCCGGTGACCGACTTGCCTGGCGGCCCGCTGAACCATCACTGGACCAAGAACGTGATTGCCAGCCGCGACGGCAAAAAGCTGTACGTGACGGTGGGCTCCAATAGCAACGTCGGCGAGAACGGCATGGACCAGGAAGAAGGCCGCGCCGCTATCTGGGAAGTCGACCCGGCCAGCGGCAACAAACGCATCTTCGCCTCCGGCCTGCGCAACCCCAACGGCATGGCCTGGGAGCCACACAGCGGGCAATTGTGGACTGCAGTCAACGAGCGCGATGAGATCGGCAGCGACCTGGTGCCCGACTACATCACCTCGGTCAAGGATGGCGGCTTTTATGGCTGGCCCTACAGCTACTTCGGCCAGCATGTCGATCAACGGGTCAGCCCGCAGGATCCGCAGCAGGTTGCCAAGGCCCTTGTCCCCGACTACGCCGTGGGGCCGCACACCGCGTCACTGGGCCTGACCTTCGCCGAACCCGGCGTGCTGCCACCTCCGTTCGACCAGGGTGCATTCATTGGCCAGCACGGCTCCTGGAACCGCAAACCGCACAGTGGCTACAAGGTAGTCTTTGTGCCCTTCAGCACAGCGGGCAAACCGGCGGGCAAGCCGATTGATCTGCTGACCGGGTTCCTGAACGACGAAGGCAAGGCCATGGGACGGCCGGTGGGAGTGATCAATGATCAGCGTGGCGCATTGTTGGTGGCCGATGATGTGGGGAACAAGATCTGGCGGGTGAGCAAGGCCAGGTAGAACATCGCGGGGGCAAGTCGAGCCGCTCCCGCCGCCACCCCCACGAAGCTTGTGCAAGACAGTGGCTCACACCTGCCCTGCGATGGGTTCAGGGATTACGCGCCAATGCCTGCGGCAACACCCGCTTGGCATTGAGGTAGGCCTTCTGCCAATAACTGTTGGACAGGTAGTCCAGCCGCACCGTGCCCCCTGCAGACGGGGCATGAACGAAACGTCCCTCGCCCACATAGATGCCAGCATGGCTCACCTGCGAACCACCGCTGGTGGCAAAGAACACCAGGTCACCCGACTGCAGAGCGTTGCGCTCGACCGTGGGCGCACGAATGCCGATCATTTCGCGGGTGGAGCGAGGCAACGAAATGCCGGCAGCATCGCGATAGACGTAGCCGATCAGGCCACTGCAATCGAACCCCGAATCCGGTGTATTGCCACCCCAGCGATAGGGCGTCCCCACCAGGCCCAGCGCGCGAAACAGCACATCTTCAGCGACCGGGGAGAAATAGACCTGAGGCGCCATGACCACGGGCTCGACCACCTTGGGCGGAGACGGGGCATGGCTCGAGCAGGCACCGAGCAGTGCCAGCAGGGAAATTAAAGCGAAGCGCGCCTTCATCGCCATGGTCAGAACATCCTGTCGGAAGCCGTCCGGCGGGAAGGCCGGAAATAGTTGAGAATTTAGATTAGACGACTTCTGTAAACACGCACGGCGACGCGCTTTTCAGCTACGTCGCCGTGAGTACTACACACGCTTGATCAGTTGCGCGAAATGGTGGTGGCGGTCGGTGCCATCGCCAGTGCGCGCTTTGCTTCGATAAAGGTCTTGCTCCAGTAGCGATCACCGAGCTTGTCGATGCGCACGCCACCGCTGCGGCGGCTGCTGGAGTGGATGAACTGGTCATCGCCCAGGTAGATACCGGCGTGGCTGACACGGCCACGGCCGTTGGTGCTGAAGAACAGCAGATCACCAGGCTTGAGATTGTTGCGCGAAACCAGCGGCGCTTTCACGTTGATCATTTCGCGGGTGGAGCGCGGCAGGTTCAGGCCGGCCTCTTCGCGAAACAGATAACCGATGAAACCGCTGCAATCAAAACCGGTGTTCTCGGAGGTGCCGCCGAAACGGTAGCGGGTACCGATCAGAGACATGCCACGTTCGAGAATGTTGTCAGCCAGGGCTGGCAGCTGGTAGGGCTTGCTGCTGGCGAAATCCTGGAGTTCTTCTTCAGTAGCCAGCTCTTCCTCGAACACCGATGCGGTGGAGGACTTGGACAGAACCTGAGCGGTTACCGGCTGGTGGACCTGCTGCTGCGATACTGGACCTTGGGTCGCGCAGCCAAAGAGCAGGGTCACGAGTGCGAGGGGCACGAGGGGTGCGAAGCGATTCAGCATGGGCACGACCGTGTCTTGGATTTGATAGAGGGGGAAACTATGCCTTCTATCGGGTCGATTTGCAAATTCAATCGAAAAAAATGTGACTTTTATGTGCCGAGGCTCTGGAGTGCCCTTCCCGTGCCTTTTACCAGCCCAAAGTTTCCTTCAAAAACGGGATAGTCAGCTTGCGTTGCGCCTGCAAGGACGCTTGGTCGAGGCGCTCGAGCAGATCGAACAACGCGCTCATGCTGCGGGTACCGCGGGTGAGAATGAAATGCCCGACTTCGTCGGTGAGGTGCAGGCCGCGTCGTGAGGCACGCAGCTGCAAGGCACGCAGCTTGTCTTCGTCCGACAAGGCACGCATCTGGAAAATCAGCGCCATGGTCAGGCGCGACTTGAGGTCAGCCAGCTTGATCGGCAGTTCACGGGGGGAGCTGGAGGCCGCCAGCAGCAGGCGGCGACCGCTGTCACGCAGGCGATTGAACAGGTGGAACATGGCTTCTTCCCACTCCGGCTTGCCGGCGATCACATGCAGGTCATCCAGGCAGACCAGTTCGTACTGTTCCAGGTTATCCAGGAGTTCGACACCACGGTCGAGCAGTTGCGCCAGCGGCAGGTACACGGCAGGTTCGCCCAGCTGCTCGAAGCGCAGGCAAGCTGCCTGCAGCAAGTGCGTACGCCCGACACCTTGCTTGCCCCAGAGGTAGATCAGGCTTTCGGTCCAGCCGGCGTCGGCTTCGCAGAGTCGCTCGACGTAGCCCAATGCGGCGGCGTTGGCACCCGGGTAGTAGTTGATGAAGGTGGCGTCATCTCGCAGGCGCACACCTAGGGGCAACTGGATCGGTTTCATGCTGGCTGGGCAGTTCCGAAGAACCACAAGGGGCCTTTTGTGAAAAGTCTGCAAAGTTTATACCCGTGGCGCCAGTCGCACAATCGGCGTGGACCACATGTAAAATCAAAGGCTTGCATCGACGACAGACATTCGATGCTAGCCCTTGGCTATCAACCTAGAGATCCGGGTCGATTTCACCGCCGTAAATATCCGACTCTTTATAGAGGTCGTGCATGTGCCGCAACAGCACCATGATCACGGCGGCCACCGGCAACGCCAGCAGCACCCCGGTGAAACCGAACAACTCGCCGCCGGCAAGAATGGCGAAAATCACTGCCACCGGGTGCAGGCCGATTCGATCCCCTACCAGCAGCGGGGTCAGGACCATGCCCTCCAGGGCCTGGCCGACCATGAACACCGCCGCGATACCGAGCAATGGATACGGGTCGCCACCGAACTGGAACAACCCGGCGATCATCGCCGCGCCAATTCCGACGATGAAGCCCATGTACGGCACGATGGCCGCGAGCCCCGCCAGCACCCCGATCAACAGGCCAAGCTCCAGCCCCACCAGCATCAGGCCGGAGGCATAGATAACACCCAGCGCCACCATCACCAGTAACTGGCCGCGGACAAACGCGCCCAGCACTTCATGGCATTCACCCGCCAGCGCCACCGCCTGCGCCTCGCGCTGGCGCGGCAACAGGCCTCGGATCTTGGCCATCATCAGGTCCCAGTCGCGCAACAGATAGAAGCTCACCACCGGAATCAGCACCAGGTTGGCCAGCCAGGCCAGCAGGGCCAACCCCGAGGCCGTGGCATGGGAGAGAATCATGCCGACAATGTCGGAGGTCTGCCCCATATGCCCGCTGATGGCGGCCTTGATCTTGTCGAACTTCCAGAAGCCATCGGCCAGCCCCAGGCGGGCCTGCACGAAGGGCAAGGCCTCGTGCTGCAACCAGTCGAGCATCTGCGGCGCCAGCTCATAGAGGCGTACCAACTGTTTGGCCAGCATCGGCACCAGCACCAGCAGCAAGAGCGTGAGCAACAGGGTAAACAGTGCAAACACCACTACCACGCCCCACGTACGAGACAGCCCTGCCCGCTCCAGGCGATCGACCATCGGGTCAGCCAGGTAGGCCAGCAGAATGCCGACCAGGAACGGCGAAAGGATCGGGTGCAGCCAGTACAACAGCGCAGCACACAGCAACGCTACGCCGAGCCACACCCAGCGACGCATATCAGTCATTAAAGGCTCCAGGCCAGATCAGCAATTACCAACGAAAACGCAACCCGTTGAACGGTTTTGGCGCAACAGCCTGGGTCGCCCCGGGATTAGCCGGGTCGGTGCCAGGTGCAGGTGCAGGTGCAGGTGCAGGTGCAGGCGACTCGGCGGGCAGTTCCTGGAGCTTGGCCAGGCCCAACTGGGCGCGCAACTGATCGCTGTTGCCCGTGACCTTGTAGGTCATGGTGTCGCCCTCGACCAACTTGATCCGCGCACCATAGGGTTCCAGTACCCGCCCCAGCTCGGCGTAGCGCGCAAGGTTCATGCCCTGGACCTGGACCTGCATATCGCTGCTGGCACCCGGGCGGGTGACAAAGCGTGGCGCCAGGCGGCTGCTCACCGCCAGCATCACCGCATCCGCCAGAGCGGCCTGATCGGCGGCTTCAACCTTGCCCTGCTCCAGTTGCTCGCCCAGCCACAGGCGCCAAGTACCCTGCCACTTGCCGTCGGCTTCGGTGGCATGCACCGCCAGTAGCGCATCGGCGCCATAGCGCTCGGAAGCACCGCGCAGCGGCGCAGGGTCCGCGCCCTCGAGGTTCTTGGCGGTCCCGACCAATTGTTCATTCAGATCAGCCAGCGGCAGGCGCAGCGGCAGGCCCCGGTGCTGCGCGGCGCGGCGCAGGGGTGCTGCGCTGCTCTGGCCATCGCCCACCAGGCTCGAGCCTTCGATGCTGTCGTTCAACCACCACGTCAGGATCGACGGCCGGTTGTTGCCCCACAGCGCCAGCCCGGCCTGGCGCAAGGTGCGCTCGGTACTGCCGGGGTCGAAGTCCACCAGCACGGTTTCAGGTGGGCCGGCCTCGAAGCCGAACTGGCTGATGATCTGTTGCGGGTCCTTGCGCAACCCCGCCAGGGCTGGGCTCTGCGCGGCCTTGGGGTCGCCGGTCAGGCGCAACACGAGGGTTTCAAGGGCTTTTCCGGTGGCCTCGGTGCGGGCTTCGGCACCTTGGCCATTGACCGGTTCACGGACCTGATACAGGCCGGAGACAGTCTCGGCCTGGGCGCACAATCCAAACAAGGCAAGACAGCCAACGGCCAGGTATTTACGCAAATGCATGGAGGATTCCTGTCCTGGTAATAAAGAAGCGGTGCTCATGGGCCTGTGCGGGTATGACAGCAGCACCCTGAAAAACATTCGGCCCGGGCCATAATTTCGCCTCATCGCCTTTGCTATACCTTATACAGCCTATGCCCCGGCAACCAGTCGCGGGCCGCCAAAGCGTCTTTTTTAGCTGATCAGGGCCCCTGCCGTCGGCCTGAGGATGGCCGCTACCGGGCAACCCTGATAAAATCGCGCGCCTTCGCAGACCGGCGACGGTCAGGCAGCCGGATTACCCTCCGCCTTGCCTGGCAGGTCACGGTCGATTCCCCCGAATCCCTCCCCCCTAAAGGCCTGGATCATGAGCAAGCAACCCTCCCTGAGCTACAAGGACGCCGGTGTAGACATCGACGCCGGTGAAGCATTGGTCGAACGCATCAAAGGCGTTGCCAAGCGCACGGCGCGCCCGGAAGTCATGGGCGGCCTGGGCGGTTTTGGCGCCCTCTGCGAAATCCCGGCCGGCTACAAACAGCCGGTTCTGGTCTCCGGTACCGACGGCGTCGGCACCAAGCTGCGCCTGGCGCTGAACCTGAACAAGCACGACAGCATCGGCCAGGACCTGGTCGCCATGTGCGTCAACGACCTGGTGGTCTGCGGCGCCGAGCCACTGTTCTTCCTCGACTACTACGCCACCGGCAAGCTGAACGTTGACGTCGCGGCCACCGTGGTCACCGGCATCGGCGCTGGCTGCGAACTGGCAGGCTGCTCGCTGGTAGGCGGTGAGACCGCTGAAATGCCTGGCATGTACGAAGGCGAAGACTACGACCTGGCCGGCTTCTGCGTCGGCGTCGTGGAAAAGGCCGAAATCATCGACGGCTCCAAGGTTGCCACCGGTGACGCCCTGATCGCCCTGCCGTCGTCCGGCCCGCACTCCAACGGCTACTCGCTGATCCGCAAGATCATCGAAGTTTCCGGCGCCGACATCGAGAGCATCCAGCTCGACGGCACGCCACTGACCGAACTGTTGATGGCCCCTACCCGCATCTACGTCAAGCCGCTGCTGCAGCTGATCAAGGAAACCGGCGCGGTCAAGGCCATGGCCCACATCACCGGTGGCGGCCTGCTCGACAACATTCCGCGCGTTCTGCCAAAAGGCTCCCAGGCTGTTGTTGACGTTGCCAGCTGGGTACGTCCGGCGGTATTCGACTGGCTGCAACAACAAGGCAACGTCGACGAGCACGAAATGCACCGCGTACTGAACTGCGGCGTCGGCATGGTCATCTGCGTGGCCCAGGACCAGGTCGAAAATGCCCTGAACGTTCTGCGCACCGCTGGCGAGCAGCCATGGGTCATCGGCCAGATCGGCGTTGCCGCCGAAGGCGCAGCCCAGGTCGAACTGAAGAACGTCAAGGCGCACTGATGCCGAGCAAGCCTTGTGATGTCGTGGTGCTGCTGTCTGGCACCGGCAGTAACCTGCAAGCCTTGATCGACAGCATCCGCACCGGCGACAGCCCGGTGCGGATCCGCGCGGTCATCTCCAACCGTGCCGACGCCTACGGCCTGCAGCGTGCGCAGCAGGCCGGCATCGACACCGCCGTACTCGACCACAAGGCCTTCGAGGGCCGCGAGGCCTTCGACGCGGCACTGGTAGAACTGATCGACGGTTACCAGCCACAGCTGGTGGTGCTGGCCGGTTTCATGCGTATTCTCAGTGCCGGCTTCGTCCGTCACTACCAAGGTCGCCTGCTGAACATCCACCCGTCCCTGCTGCCCAAGTACAAGGGCCTGCATACCCATCAACGCGCCCTCGAGGCAGGTGACAAGGAGCACGGCTGCAGCGTGCACTTCGTGACCGAGGAACTCGACGGCGGGCCGCTGGTCGTACAGGCAGTAATACCGGTAGAGTTGGATGACACGCCAGAAACCCTGGCGCAAAGGGTTCACAGCCAGGAACATCAGATTTACCCGCTGGCCGTGCACTGGTTCGCCGAAGGCCGTTTGCGCCTGGGTGAACACGGTGCTCTACTGGATGACCAGCCCTTGGCGGCCAGCGGCCACTTGATTCGACCCTAGGAGATAATATGCGTCGTGCCCTGCTCTTAGCTCTAGCCGTGCTCGCACTGCCGCTGCAGGCAGCTGATCTGAAGCCCTTCTCGGCCAGCTACACCGCCGACTGGAAACAGCTGCCCATGAGCGGCACCGCCGAGCGCAGCCTGGAAAAGAACGCCAACGGTACCTGGAGCCTCAACTTCAAGGCATCGATGATGATCGCCAGCCTGACCGAGCAAAGTACCCTGCGCCTGGACAAGGACACCTTGCTGCCACAGTCCTACCACTTCGAGCGTGGCGGCCTGGGCAAGGCCAAGAAAGTCGACCTGGACTTTGACTGGACCAGCAAGAAGATCACCGGCTCCGACCGTGGTGACGCGATCAACCTGCCACTCAACCGTGGCGTGCTGGACAAGTCAACCTATCAGCTGGCCCTGCAGCATGACATCGCAGCCGGCAAGAAAAGCGTGAGCTACCAGGTGGTCGACGGCGACGAAATCGACACCTATGACTTCCGCGTCCTGGGCACCGAAAAAGTCACCACCAAGACCGGCCAGGTCGATGCCATCAAGGTCGAGCGCGTACGCGATCCGAGCCAGAGCAAGCGCATCACCGAGCTGTGGTTCGCCAAGGACTGGGACTACCTGCTGGTGCAACTGCGCCAGGTCGAAACCGACGGCAAGGAGTACGTGATCGTGCTGCAGGACGGTACGGTGGACGGCAGGTCGGTCAAAGGCAACTGAGTGACCCGTTGTATCCCGAACCCCGCCCCGTGCGGGGTTTTTTGTGCCTGTGTGGGCGCGGGCTTGTCCCGCGACAGCATGCCCTCAGGCCCATCGCATCACGGCCCAAGCCCGCCCCACACAAGTACATGAAAGATGTTTCATGGGCCAAGCATTTACTTAGCCAGCTATCAAACTCTATAAAAGAGACCTGCGACACGGTGCCGCAGTTAACTGAAAGTGGAGTTTGCAGATGACTGTCAAAGTAACTGAGCGCGATGAAACCAAAATGACCTACGAAAGCCTTGCAGCAGGCCTGCGCATCTGGGATGTGCACCAGCAGAACGAATGGGTCGGCATGTTCCACGATGAACATGAAGCCCACAACTACCGTATCGAACTGGAATTCCTCGAAGCCCGCCAGCAACAGGAATAACCCCCTCCAGAAAACACAAACCCCGCCGAAGCGGGGTTTGTCGTTGTTACCACATCAGATCGTCAGGGATCACGTAGGCGGCGTAGGGATCATCGGCGTCCGGCGCTTCCACCTGGGTGTTGAGCAGGACAATGCGCTTGGGGTCGCGCTCCTGGATCTTCAGTGCCGCTTCGCGCGGAATCACTTCATAGCCACCGCCGTGGGCAACGATGGCCAGCGAACCGCTGCTCAGCTTACTGCGCATCAGGGCGTTGACCGACAGACGCTTGACCTTCTTGTCGTCGACGAAGTTGTAGTAGTCCTCGGTGGTCAGCTTGGGCAGGCGCGACACTTCGATCAACTGCTTGACCTGGGCGGCACGGGCCTTCTGCTCGGCCTTCTCCTGCTGCTGGCGGTTGAGCTCCTGGTCGCGCTTGGCTTTTTCGGCCATGGCATCGCGGGCCAGACGCTGCTGGGTGTCGTCGACTTCGACCTGGCCTTTGTGCTCCAGGCGTTTTTGCTTCTTCTGCTCTTTACTGACCTGCTTGACCTGCTTCTGGTTGACCAGACCGGCTTTGAGCAATTGGTCGCGAAGGGAAAGGCTCATCGTTCACTCACTTATGTGCTTCAGCTCAGCCGCAGCTGGGCAGGTTCTTTTCTTGACGTTTGGCTTCGCCCCAGAGCGCGTCCATGTCTTCGAGGGTGCAATCTTCAATCGGACGGCCCATGTCGCGCAATGCCTGTTCGATGAAACGAAAGCGTCGTTCAAATTTCTGGTTGGCCCCGCGCAGGGCGTTTTCCGGATCGACCTTCAGGTGCCGGGCCAGGTTGACCGTGGCGAACAACAGGTCGCCCAGTTCGTCGGCCAGCGCCACGCTGTCGTCTTCGGCCATGGCCTGGAGCACTTCATCGAGCTCCTCACGCACCTTGTCGAGCACCGGCAATGCATCGGGCCAGTCAAAGCCGACCTGAGCCGCGCGCTTTTGCAACTTGGCCGACCGGGACAGCGCGGGCAAGGCAGCCGGCACATCATCGAGCAGCGAAAGCTGTTCGGGAATGCCCTTCTCCGCCCGCTCCTGGGCCTTGATCTGTTCCCAGCGCTGCTTGACCTGGGCTTCGTCGAGCTTCGGTGTATCCAGCGGCGCATACAGCTCGCCGGTGGGGAACACATGCGGATGACGGCGGATCAGCTTGCGGGTGATGCTGTCGATCACGCCGGCGAACTCGAAGCGGCCTTCTTCCCGAGCCAGTTGGCTGTAGTAGACCACCTGGAACAACAGGTCGCCCAACTCGCCCTGCAGGTGCTCGAAATCGCTGCGCTCGATGGCATCGGCCACCTCGTAGGCTTCTTCGAGGGTGTAGGGGATGATGGTCGCGTAGGTCTGCTTGAGGTCCCACGGACAACCATACTGCGGGTCACGCAGCCGGGCCATGAGGTGGAGCAGGTCGTCTAGGGTGTACATCGTTGTTCTCTGCTGTGGTCGCATCGCGGGGCAAGCCCGCTCCTACTTTAGGAGCGGGCTTGCCCCACGATAACGACTTTAGGGCGTACGGTTACGCCGCGTCTCGATGATGTTCGGCAACTGCGAGATCCGCCCCAGCAAGCGCCCAAGCGCATCAAGGCCCGGAATCTCGATGGTCAGCGACATCAGCGCGGTGTTGTCTTCCTTGTTCGAGCGGGTGTTGACCGCCAGTACGTTGATCCGCTCGTTGAGCAGAACCTGGGAGACATCACGCAGCAAGCCCGGACGGTCGTAGGCACGGATGATGATATCCACCGGATAAGTTTGCACCGGCACCGGGCCCCAGCTGACCTGAATGATCCGTTCCGGTTCGCGCCCTGCCAGCTGCAGCACCGAGGCGCAGTCCTGTCGGTGGATGGTCACGCCACGGCCGACGGTGATGTAGCCGACAATTGCGTCGCCCGGCAACGGCTGGCAGCAACCGGCCATTTGCGTCAGCAGGTTGCCGACACCCTGGATCTGGATATCGCCGCGCTTGCCCGGCTTGTAGCCGGTGGCCTTGCGTGGCACCAACTCGACGTGGTCGCTGCGCTCAGGCTCGACCAGTTGCTGGGCCGCATTGACCAGGTGCGCCAGGCGCAGGTCGCCAGCCCCGAGGGAGGCGAACATGTCTTCGGCAGTGCGCAGGTTGGCCTTGTCGGCAAGCCGGTCGAAATCAACCTGCGGCAGGCCCAGGCGATTGAGTTCACGTTCGAGCAGGGTCTTGCCGGCGGCGACGTTCTGGTCGCGCGCTTGCAACTTGAACCAGTGGACGATCTTGGCCCGCGCACGCGACGTGGTGACATAGCCCAGGTTCGAGTTCAACCAGTCTCGGCTGGGGTTGCCGTGCTTGCTGGTGATGATCTCGACCTGCTCACCGGTCTGCAGGCTGTAGTTGAGCGGCACGATGCGCCCGTTGATCTTCGCGCCCCGGCAGTTGTGACCGATTTCGGTGTGTACCCGGTAGGCGAAGTCCAGCGGCGTGGCGCCCTTGGGCAGGTCGATGGCATGGCCATCCGGGGTGAAGACGTACACCCGGTCCGGCTCGATATCGACTCGCAGCTGTTCGGCCAGCCCCCCGATGTCGCCCAACTCCTCGTGCCACTCCAGCACCTGGCGCAGCCAGGAGATCTTCTCTTCGTAGTGGTTGGAGCTTGGCTTGACGTCGGTGCCTTTGTAGCGCCAGTGCGCACATACACCCAGTTCGGCTTCTTCGTGCATGGCATGGGTGCGGATCTGCACCTCGAGCACCTTGCCCTCAGGGCCGATCACCGCAGTGTGCAAGGAGCGGTAGCCGTTCTCCTTGGGGTTGGCAATGTAGTCGTCGAATTCCTTGGGGATATGCCGCCACAGGGTATGCACGATTCCGAGCGCGGTATAGCAATCGCGCATCTCCGGAACCAGCACGCGCACCGCGCGCACGTCGTAGATCTGGCTGAACTCCAGGCCCTTGCGCTGCATTTTGCGCCAGATCGAATAGATGTGCTTGGCCCGGCCGCTGATGTCGGCCTTGACCCCGGTGGCCAGCAGCTCGTTCTGCAACTGGTTCATCACGTCGCTGATAAAGCGCTCGCGGTCCAGCCGGCGCTCGTGCAACAGCTTGGCGATCTGTTTGTACTGATCGGGTTCCAGGTAGCGGAAGGACAGGTCTTCCAGCTCCCACTTGATATGACCGATGCCCAGGCGGTGCGCCAGCGGGGCGTAGATGTCGAATACTTCGCGGGCGACGCGATGACGCTTCTCATCGTCAGCCCCCTTGACCGCGCGAATGGCGCAGGTCCGCTCGGCCAGCTTGATCAGTGCCACTCGGACATCGTCGACCATCGCCACGAGCATCTTGCGCAGGTTCTCGACCTGCGCCTGGGAACCAAGCACCAACGACTGGCGCGGGCTGAGACTGGCGCTGATCGCGGCCATGCGCAGCACACCGTCGATCAACTTGGACACTACCGGGCCAAAGCGCTGACCGACTTCGGCCAAGGTCACCTTGCCTTCACGTACTGCGCGGTAGATCACTGCCGCGACCAACGAATCCTGGTCGAGCTTGAGGTCGGCAAGAATTTCGGCAATTTCCAGGCCGGCCTGGAAGCTTGAGGTACCGTCGGCCCAGGAATGCTTGGCCGGGTTGCCCTTTTTCTCGACTTCCTGGGCGAACTCGCAAGCCCCCTTTAGGGCCTCACGGTCCAGCGCCAGGTCGACGCTCACCACATGATCCAGCCATGCTTCGAGATTGATACTGCCGTCGGTGTTGACCGGCTGGTGCACTCTCACCTGTACCATCTTTGTTTACCTTTCCCTACAGCGCATACGTGATGCGCTTGATCTCACTGGTGCTGCCCCTGCCGGACCCAAGGTGCAGCGCCGAACGCGCCAGCCTTGCTAGCCCGCTTCGAATAACGCCATGGCTTCGACATGCGCCGTCTGAGGAAACATGTCGAGAATCCCGGCACATTTTAACCGGTACCCCTGCCTGACCAGCTCAAGCGTGTCACGGGCCAAGGTCGCCGGGTTGCACGATACATACACCAGACGTTTCGCCCCAAGGTCTGAGATTTTTCTCACAACCTCGTAGGCACCGTCTCGGGGTGGGTCCAAGAGTACCGCAGAAAAGCCTCCAGCGGCCCAGCCAGAGGCAGACAAAGGCTGCGATAAATCGGCCTGAAAAAATCGGGTGTTATGCAAATTGTTGCTCCGAGCATTGGCCTCTGCTCGCTCCACCATTGCCTGCACACCTTCGACCGCCACGACTTCACGCGCCTGGCGGGCCAGCGGCAGGGCAAAGTTGCCCAGGCCACAGAACAGGTCCAGTACGCGCTCATCCGCTTGCGGCGCCAACCAGGCCAGTGCCTGCTCGATCATTGCCGTATTGACCACAGCGTTGACCTGAACGAAGTCGCCCGGCCGGTAAGCCAGCTCCAGGTCCCACGGTGCCAGGGCGAAACCCAGGGTCTGACCGGCATCGACCGGGGAAGGTTCACCGTCACCCTGCAGCCACAGCTGCACCTCTGCCTCGTTGCAAAATGCCTGCAGGCGGGCCAGGTCGCCCTCGCCCAACGGGCCGGTATGACGCAACAGCAAAGCCACCGCCGTGCCACTGAACAACTCGACATGACCGACCACCTGCGGCTTGCTCAAGCTCTGCAGAAGCATAGGCAGGTGACGCATGATCGATTGCAAGGGTTGTACCAGTACCGGGCAATCATCAATGGCGACGATGTCCTGGCTGGCTTCGGCACGGAAACCGACATCGAGTTTCTTTGCCTTGGCATCCCAGCGCACGGCCACCCGGGCACGACGCCGGTAGCCAAACTCCGGGCCGCTCAGCGGCGTCGCCCACCGTTCGGGCACGACCCCGGCAACCCGCTGCAGCTGTTCTGCCAGCAGTCGCTGCTTGAGGGCCAGTTGATCAACATGGGGCAGGTGCTGAAGATTGCAGCCGCCGCAACGGTCAAAATGCTTGCAGGGCGCTTCGCGGCGATCCGGGCTTGCCGTGAAGACCCGCTCCAGGCGCGCTTCAACGACCTTGCCATGGGCATTGAGCACACGTGCCTCGACCTCTTCCCCGGCCAGCGCACCGCTGACGAACCAAGTGCGTCCTTCGAGAAAGGCAATGCCACGGCCGTCACCGGCCAGGCGCTCGATACGCAGGCGCTGCTTCTTGCCGGTAGGCACTTGGGGAGTGCGGCTGCCGCCGGCCGGCTGAAAGCGCAGGCCGCTGTTGCGTTTACTTTTGGACATCAGTTCGCCGCGTCAAAAATGCCGGTCGACAGGTAACGGTCGCCACGGTCGCAAATGATCGCCACGATGACGGCGTTTTCCAGCTCGTGGGACAGGCGCAACATCGCCGCCACTGCACCACCGGAGGACACGCCGCAGAAAATGCCTTCTTCTCGGGCCAGGCGACGCGTGGTTTCTTCGGCTTCGCTCTGCGCCATGTCGACCACGCGATCAACGCGATCGGCCTGGTAGATCTTGGGCAGGTATTCCTCGGGCCAGCGACGGATACCCGGAATCGCCGAGCCTTCCATTGGCTGCAAGCCTACGATCTGCACGGCCGGGTTCTGCTCCTTGAGGTAGCGCGAGCAGCCCATGATGGTGCCAGTGGTACCCATGGAACTGACGAAATGGGTAATGGTGCCCTGGGTCTGGCGCCAGATCTCGGGGCCGGTGCTCACATAGTGGGCTTCAGGATTGTCGCCATTGCCGAACTGGTCGAGCACCAGGCCACGACCTTCAGCCTGCAGCCGATCAGCCAAGTCGCGAGCACCTTCCATACCTTCTTCCTTGCTGACCAGGATCAGCTCGGCGCCATAGGCGGTCATCGCAGCCTTGCGCTCGGCACTGGAGTTGTCGGGCATGATCAGGATCATCTTGTAACCCTTGATCGCCGCCGCCATGGCCAGGGCGATCCCGGTGTTGCCCGAGGTCGCTTCGATCAGGGTGTCGCCCGGTTTGATCTGCCCGCGCAACTCAGCGTGGGTGATCATCGACAACGCCGGCCGGTCCTTGACCGAACCTGCCGGGTTGTTGCCTTCAAGCTTGAGCAGGAGGGTGTTACTGGTCTGGCCGGCAATGCGTTGCAGGCGGACCAGAGGCGTGTTGCCGACGCAATCGGCGATGGTTGGGTACTGCAAGGTCATGGCGTAGTTCGCAATCCAGACTGCGGGGGCGCCTATCATACCGGCAAACCGGTTTTGCCCATATCACGCAATGTGTTGGTGTTATAGCTCCCAGCTATAAGCTGCGGGAATGGCGATGCGACGGGCAAAAGGATATTCAAGCGCAGCCCCTGCCCGTTGTTCTGTGCCCAGAGCCGCCCCCCCTGGCGCACGACAGCGTTGCGGGCAATGCTCAAGCCCAGGCCAAAACCACCATCTCCAGGACGCGAGCCATCAAGCCGGGTGAACGGCGCAAAGATCCGCTCGAGGTCCGCCTCGGCTACCCCGCCGCCCTGGTCTTCAAGCCATAGCAGCCAGTGATCGCCCTGGCGCCGACCGTCCAGGCGGATCACCCCGTTGGCCGGTGAATGGCGAATGGCATTGCGCAAAATGTTCTCGAACGCCTGGGCCAGGCTGTTGAGATTGCCCTGTACCCAGCAGGACGCATCCAGCGCGCAATGCAATTGCCCGGCGGGCCAGGTACTTTCAAAACACGCATCCTCGGCCAGCATTTCCCACAGGGCCTGGACCTGGATCGGTTCCTTGCTCGGCGGTGCCCGCTCGGTATCGAGCCAGGCCAGTTGCAGGGCGTCCTCGACCAGGCGCTGCATGCAGTCGACCTCGCGGCCCAGACGTTCACGCAGTTGTTCGGCATCAGCCTCCCCTTCGCAGGCCACCCGCAGTCGGCTCAGGGGTGTGCGCAGTTCATGGGAAAGATCGCGCAGCAGTTGTTGCTGAAGCGCCACCGTCCCTTGCAGGCGCTCGGCCATGTCATCGAATGCCCGGCCCAGTTCGCCCAGCTCGTCATTACGGCTGGTGGTGCTGCTGGCCACCCGCGCCGAAAGCTGATCGGCGCGCCAGGCTTTGGCCTGCTCGCGCAACTGGATAAGCGGCATGATCAGCATGCGGTACAAGCCCACGCACAGCAGCAGGGTGAACAGCCCGGGAATGATGCCGTTGGTCATGATCTGCCAGAACAACCGGTACTGCCCGGGAAGCAAGCGCTGCGGCAACTCGATGACCAGCAGCCCCTGCTCCGGGTGCTCCACAAAAGGCAGGCGCATCCAGGGCAAGCCGGTCACCCGTCGACTCACGGGCCAATCGATACCGCGCAGAAAGGTCATTTTGCGGCTTTGATCAGGCGTCAAGGGCGTACTGCTCAACGATTGCAGGTCAGGCCCGACCACTGCCATCCAGATCGACTCCCTGGCGGCCATGGTCGCCAGCCAATCATCGACCCCTTGTCGCCCACCCCGCTTCCAGGCCTGCTCGGCCTCGGCGGCATAGGTGGCAAGCGTGCCCCGGGCTTCATCGGAGAGAAAGGCGTTCTGGGTCTCCATGTGTCGGCCCCAGGTCCAGCTCAGGCCGATCATCAACAGGCAGAAACCGACCAGCAAAATCGCCAGTTTCCAAAACAGCGAATGACGATTGGGCACCTTAGCTGACCTCACTGGCGCTGAGCACGTAGCCCTTGCCCCAGACGGTACGCACCTCACGTTCCTGGTAGCCGATGGCCTTGAGTTTGCGGCGGATCTGACTGACATGCATATCCAGGCTGCGGTCATGACGGGCATATCCGCGCTGCAGGACCTGCTGATAAAGGAAGGGTTTGCTCAATACTTCTTCATGACTGCGGTGCAGGATGTCGAGCAACCGGAACTCGCTCAAGGTCAGCCCGGCCCACTGCCCGGCGCAACACACGTCACAGGCATGCTCGTCGAACTGCAGCTCGCCGCTGCCTGAGCTGATGGGTTGTTGATGTCGGCGCTCGAGCGCCACGCGCCGCAGGATCGCTTCAATCCGCACCTTGAGCTCCGCCATGCTGAAGGGCTTGGGCAAATAGTCGTCAGCACCACGCTGGAATCCGGTGATGCGGTCTGCTTCGGCACCCAGGGCAGACATCAGGATCACCGGTATCGAGGTGCTTTCGCGCAGTTTTGCCAGCACATCCAGGCCATTCAGGCCGGGCAGCAGGATGTCCATCAGCACCACGTCAAAACGCGACTCGCGGGCAACATCCAGGCCCTCGCGACCGTTCTTGCACCAGGTGACCGAGAAGCCGCCACGCTGCAGCTCTTCGTGCAAATAAGCCCCCAGGACCGGATCGTCCTCGATGGCAAGAATGTTGGAAGCATTAATAGCGGGATTCATTGGCGGGTGCTAGCAATTCTCAATCACGCGATTATTGGGTAATTGCTCCCGCCAGGCAACCTGTAACTGCTCGTGTATACGCCACCTGGGCACCCAACTACGTCAAAAGTAGATACAAATGAGTGCATTGCACTGAAAGGCGCGGTACTTTTCCGACTTGGTCTGTCAGCTACGCCTGACGGGGCCCTACAGCAACTGCCGGGCACAGGAGAGTCGCGTGCTGAATCGTTTGGGAATCCGAAGCCGCGTGCTGCTGCTTGCCTTGTTACCCGCCAGCCTGATGGCGTTGGTACTGGGCAGCTATTTCACCTGGCTGCAGCAAAGCGAGCTGCAAACCCAACTGCTGCAACGCGGCAAGATGATCGCCGAACACCTGGCGCCGCTGGTAGCCCCGGCGCTGGCTCGCCACGCCCCTGCGCAACTGGAACACATTGCCGCCCAGGCCCTGGAGCAGACTGACGTACGTGCCGTGGCCTTTCTCGACCCGGACCGCAACCCCCTCGCCCACGCCGGCCCCACCATGCTCAACCAGGCACCGGCCGGAGGCGGCACGCAATTGCTGCAGCGCAGCGGTAATGACGCGACCCGTTACCTGTTGCCGGTGTTCGGTTACCACCGCGACCTGGCTGGCGAACATGTTCCAAACGAGGCCGACAAACTGCTGGGCTGGGTGGAAATCGAACTGTCCCACGATGGCACGCTGCTGCGCGGCTACCGCAGCCTGTTCACCACCCTCCTGCTGATCTTTTTCGGGTTGGTCGCCACCACACTGCTGGCCATGCGCATGTGCCGCACGATCAACGGCCCGATTGGCCAGATCAAACATGCCGTGACCCAACTCAAGGAGGGCAACCTGGAAGAACGCTTGCCACCCATGGGCAGCTACGAACTCGACGAGCTGGCTGCGGGTATCAACCGCATGGCCGAAACCCTGCACAATGCCCATGAAGAGCTGCAACACAGCATCGACCAGGCCACCGAGGACGTACGCCAGAACCTGGAAACCATCGAGATCCAGAACATCGAGCTGGACATGGCGCGCAAGGAGGCCCTTGAGGCCAGCCGGATCAAGTCCGAGTTCCTCGCCAACATGAGCCACGAGATCCGTACACCGCTCAATGGCATCCTCGGCTTTACCCACCTGCTGCAAAAAAGCGACCTGACCCCACGCCAGCTCGACTACCTTGGCACCATCGAAAAGTCCGCCGGCAGCCTGCTGGGGATCATCAACGAGATCCTCGACTTCTCCAAGATCGAGGCCGGCAAGCTGGTGCTCGACAGCATTCCGTTCAACCTGCGCGACCTGATCCAGGACACCTTGACCATCCTGGCCCCCGCCGCCCACGCCAAGCAACTGGAGCTGGTCAGCCTGGTGTACCGCGATACGCCGCTGTCGCTGGTCGGCGACCCGCTGCGGCTGAAGCAGATCCTGACCAACCTGATCAGCAATGCCATCAAGTTCACCCGCGAAGGCACCATCGTTGCCCGGGCCATGCTTGAAGAAGAACAGGATGACAGCGTGCAATTGCGCATCAGCGTCCAGGACACCGGCATCGGCCTGTCCAGCCAGGATGTACGGGCGCTGTTCCAGGCCTTCAGCCAGGCGGACAATTCGCTGTCGCGCCAGCCTGGCGGCACAGGCCTGGGGCTGGTGATTTCCAAGCGCCTGATCGAGCAGATGGGCGGGGAAATCGGGGTCGACAGCACCCCGGGGGAAGGTTCGCAGTTCTGGATCAGCCTGCGCCTGCCCAAGGCCCGCGACGACGCCGAAGACATGCCGCTGCAACCGCTGCTCGAACGCCGGGTGGCCATAGTCGATGCGCACGAACTGGCCCGCCAGGCGCTGGCGCATCAACTGGAGGACTGCGGCTTGAACGTCAGCACCTTCATTTCCATCGACCCGCTGCTGCACGCCGTGGCCAATGCGCGCATGGCCGGACAACCCTTCACCCTGGCCGTCCTGGGGGTGAACCTGGACAGCGTGTCGCCAGAGCGACTCGGCCAGTACATCGCTCAGCTGGAGCGCCTGGATTGCCAGGCACTGGTGCTCTGCCCGACCACCGAACAGGCGCTCTACCACCCTTACTTGCCCAACGCCCACAGCCAGTTGCAGGCCAAGCCAGCTTGTACGCGCAAGGTGCGTCGGGCCCTGGTGGAACTGGTCCAGCCGCGGCGCAGCCACGAGATCAAAGTCAGCACCAATCAACCCTTGCCCAAAGTACTGTGCGTGGACGACAACCCCGCCAACCTGCTGCTGGTGCAAACACTGCTCGAAGACCTGGGTGCCGAGGTGCTGGCGGTCGACAGCGGCTACGCCGCAGTACAAGCGGTGCAGGACGAACGCTTCGACCTGGTGCTGATGGATGTACAGATGCCTGGCATGGACGGTCGCGAATGCACCGAACAGATCCGCCAGTGGGAAACCAGCCAGAGCGGGCCACCCTTGCCCATCGTCGCCCTCACCGCCCACGCGATGGCCAATGAAAAGCGAGCGTTGTTGCACAGTGGCATGGACGACTACCTGACCTAGCCGATCAGTGAGCGCCAACTGGCCCAGGTGGTGCTCAAATGGACGGGGCAAACCCTGGGGGCGATGCACCATGAGCGCCTGCAGGAACGCATCCCCGACAGCAGCGAACTGAAGGTTCTGGATCCGGAAGAAGGCTTGCGCCTGGCTGCTGGCAAGCCGGACCTGGCCGCCGACATGCTGGCCATGCTGCTGGCGTCGCTGGAGGCTGACCGCGAGGCGATTCGCGCAGCACGTGAGGCCGCAGACCGCAACGGTATGATCGAGCGCGTTCATCGGCTCAATGGCGCCTCGCGCTACTGCGGGGTGCCACAACTGCGAGCCGCCTGCCAGCGCAGCGAAACCTTGCTCAAGCAAGACGACCCGGAAGCGCTGCGCGCCCTGGATGAACTGGACCGGGCCATTACCCGCCTCACCGCCCAGGCACGTCTGAGCGCTTGATCCCTGGCTGATCTGAGGCAAGGCGATGGTCTTGCCCGGTGGTTAGACTCTCCGCCAACCGACTCAGGATGACCCCATGCGCGTATTGTTTTTCAGCAGCCAGTCCTATGACCAGGACAGCTTCACCCAGGCCCCGGCAGCGGATGGTCTTGAACTGCACTTTCAACCGGCACGCCTGACCGAAGACACCGCAGCCTTGGCCAACGGCCACGAAGTGGTCTGCGCCTTTATCAATGACGATCTCGGCGCCCCGGTGCTGGAGCGCCTGGTTGCCGGCGGTACCCGCCTGATCGCCCTGCGCTCGGCCGGTTTCAACCATGTCGACCTGACAGCGGCCAAGCACCTTGGCCTTGCTGTGGTGCGGGTGCCAGCCTACTCCCCGCATGCAGTAGCCGAACACGCGGTGGCGCTGATCCTGGCCCTCAATCGACGCTTGCACCGGGCCTACAATCGCACCCGCGAAGGCAACTTCAGCCTGCACGGCCTGACCGGTTTCGACTTGCACGGCAAAACCGTCGGCGTGGTCGGCACCGGTCAGATCGGCGCTGCCTTTGCCCGCATCATGGCCGGATTCGGCTGTCAGTTGCTGGCCTACGACCCCTTCCCCAACCCCGAGTTGCTGGCCCTGGGAGCACGTTACCTGGAGTTGCCGGAACTGCTGCGCCAGGCACAGATCATCAGCCTGCACTGCCCGCTGACCGAGCAGACCCGCCACCTGATCAACCCGCAAAGCCTGGCCGACCTGCAACCGGGCGCCATGCTGATCAACACCGGTCGCGGCGCACTGATCGACACCCCGGCATTGATCGAGGCCTTGAAAGACGGTCAATTGGGCTACCTGGGCCTGGATGTCTACGAAGAAGAAGCCCAGCTGTTTTTCGAGGACCGCTCCGACCAGCCGCTGCAAGACGACGTGCTCGCGCGCCTGTTGACCTTCCCCAACGTGATCGTCACCGCCCACCAGGCGTTTCTTACCCGCGAGGCGCTGGCAGCGATCGCCGCAACGACGCTGGAGAACATTACCCGCTGGGCGGCAGGCAATGCGCAAAACTTGGTCGAGGGTTGATGCTAGGATACGCGGCAGATTTGGAGGACCCATGGTCGAACACGATTTCCGCTACACCCTGTTTAATCCGCAACACACCCTGATCGAATGCCGCGCCCTGGTGCCGGGTCGCTATCAAGTGACCGGCAACGGCGGCTCGATCAAGAAGAGCGACGTCCTGCTGGTGACCCTCAAGGGCAGCAAGGATCTGTCCATGCGCCTGACCGTCGAAACCGTCCGCCACCTGATCAACCCGACCGGTCAATGGGTCGCGGTGGCCAGCGGGCCGGTGTTCGGCGAACTGGCGATCCACCAGTGGCAAGTCAACTGCGACAACTGCCAGGCCAGCCTGGACTTCGAGTTTGCCGTGGACGCCAAGCTCGGTAAAAAAGCCCAGCAACCAGCCGCCAGCGCGCGTATCGCCGAGCTGGGCTGGATCAGCCGTGGCGACAAGCACCTGTGCCCGACATGCAAGGAGTCTGCCCAGTGAAAACCCTGCTGCTCTGCGCCATGGTCGGCACGGCCCTGCTGGGCTGCGCCGCTGAGCCGATGAAGCTGGAACAGGAACGCAGCTACTTGCTGGAGTGGATTGGCGAACGTCCGCTGATGGACTACAGCCACCTGACCCTGACGCTTGCAGCGGATGGGCGTGCCTACGGCAATGGCGGCTGCAATCACTGGTTCGCGCCTTACCAGCTTGACGGTGACAAGCTCACCTTCGGCAAGGTTGGCAGCACCCGCAAACTCTGTGCGCCGGCACTGATGGAGCAGGAAAAGCGCTTCTTGCAGGCGCTGGAGACCGTGCAGCGCTGGGACATCTCGCCGATCGAACAGGTGCGGTTCTGGCCTGCCGAGGGCAAGCCGTTGCGGTTTTGGCCTGAAGAAGGCTGAAGCCTTCGCGGGGCAAGCCCGCTCCCACCGGAAACCGCAGTGGGAACCGGCTTGCCCCGCGAAAAAAGCCGCCCATCAAGCCCCTTTGAGCGCCTTGATCTTCTCGGTCAGCCCTTCAAGCGTCTGCTCGCCCATCAACTGCTCACGCACCTTGCCCTTGTCGTCGATGATGTAGGTCACCGGCAACGCTTCGCTACGTGGCAGTTCATAACGCTCGGCCGGGTCCTCGGCCAGCACGGTGAAGCCGATGCCCAGGGCCTCAGTGGCCTTTTTCAGTTCCTCTCCCTGCAAGCCGTCGAAGTTCACCCCGAGCACCGTCACGCCCTGGGCCCGCCACTGCTTGGCAGCGGCGTTGAGTTCCGGGATTTCGGTACGGCAGGGGCCACACCATTCAGCCCAGTAATTGAGCACCAGCCAGTGCCCGTCGATCTGCTCGGCTTTTACAGTCTGTCCGTTCTGGTCCAGGCCATAATCTGCACCGCATCCACCGAGCAACAGGCTCGCGGTGATGGCCAGTGCTGCTGCCAAACGCCTTGTCATGGGTCAATCCTTCTCGAAGATTCAAGCAAAATGCGAAGTCGCTGCGGTTAGAATAGCCGCCACACCCTGCTGGATGCGACCCGAACATGACCGACCTGACCCTCTATCACAATCCGCGCTGCTCCAAATCCCGTGGCGCGCTGGAGTTGCTCGAAGCCCGCGGCCTGGCCCCGACCGTGGTCCGCTACCTGGAAACGCCACCAAGCGCCGCCGAACTCAAGGCCCTGCTCGGCAAGCTGGGCATCGGTGCGCGCCAGCTGCTGCGCAGCGGCGAAGATGAGTACAAGGAACTGAACCTGGCCGATACCAGCCTGAGCGAAGCGCAGTTGATCGACGCCATGGCCACGTACCCCAAACTGATCGAGCGCCCGATCCTGATCGCCGGCGACAAAGCCGTGATCGGCAGGCCACCAGAGAAGGTGCTGGAGATCCTGCCGTGAGTGCGCCCTACATCCTGATCCTGTTCTACAGCCGCCACGGCTCTACCAGCGAAATGGCCCGGCAGATTGCCCGTGGCGTCGAGATGGCCGGCCTGGAAGCACGCATCCGCACGGTTCCGGCGATCTCCGCCGAGTGTGAAGCGGTCGCCCCCGACATCCCGGACACCGGCGCGCTCTACGCCTCCCTGGACGACCTGCGCCACTGCTCGGGCCTGGCCCTGGGCAGCCCGACACGCTTTGGCAACATGGCTGCTCCGCTGAAGTACTTCATCGACGGTACCAGCAGCCTGTGGCTCAGTGGCGGCCTGGTCGGCAAGCCGGCGGCTGTGTTCACCTCCACCGCCAGCCTGCACGGCGGCCAGGAATCGACCCTGCTGTCGATGCTGCTGCCGCTGATGCACCACGGCATGCTGATCATGGGCCTGCCCTACAGCGAGTCGGCGCTGCTCGAAACCCGCGGCGGCGGCACCCCGTATGGCGCCAGCCACCACGCCGGGGCCGATGGCAAACGTGACCTGGACGCCGATGAAATCGCCTTGTGCCGTGCCCTTGGCCAACGCCTGGCCACCACCGCCAAACTGCTGGAGAACGGCCGTGGCTAAAAAGCCCAAGGTTCTGCCCTCGATCGAGTGGCTGGCACCGCGCCTGCGCCTGAGTCGGGCGCTGAGCCTGGCCAGCTTTTTCGGCCTGATCGCCCTGCTGACCCTCAACAACCTGCTGTTTGCCGACCTGCATGGTGCGCGCACCGGTGTGATCCTTGCGGTCGAGTTGGTGCCACTGGCGCTGCTGCTGCCAGGGATTTTGCTGGGCAACGCGCGCGCACACGCCTGGACCTGCTTCGTGGTCAACCTGTACTTCATCAAGGGCGTACTGGCCGCATTCGACCCGGCACGAGCAGTATTCGGCTGGCTGGAAGTGGCGATCAGCCTGGCGCTGTTTGTCAGTGCCCTGCTGTATGTGCGCTGGCGGTTCCAGTATGACCGACGGTTGGCGGGGGAAGGTTGAGCTTCGCGGCGCAAGCCCGCTCCTACAGGTCTTGTGGGAGCGGGCTTGCCCCGCGATGGCGTATCAATGATTGACCGTATGCGCCAGCATCACCGACAACTGACACAACGGCCGCCCACTTTCGGCATGCCACTGGTTGAATGCTGCCTGCACCTGGGCCAGGTCACGCTGGCTGGTCGGCGGTTTGTCGATGATGTCCTGGGCAATCAGCGCCGCAGCCATGTCATTGGTGGGGATGAAGGTGTCCTTGCCAACCATGCGCAAGAAGCGTGGCGCTGACAGCCCGCCCATCTGGTTGCCATGCTTGGCCAGGTACTTCCACAGCCCGACGATATCGTTCACCGGCCAGTCGGCGATGAACGCGCCGAAACTGCCGTGCGCCTTCTCGACGTCCAGGATCATCTGCGCATTGCGCGGCACGCTCTTGAGCTTGCCCAGGTGGCGGATGATCCGCGTGTCCTGCATCAGCCGCTCCAGATGTTCGGCGCCCATCAGTACCACTTTGTGCGGATCGAACCCAAAGAACACCTGTTCGAAGGCCGGCCACTTGGCGTCCACCAGGCTGTGCTTGAGCCCGGCGCGAAACACCCGCAAGGCCAGGGTGGAGAGGTAGCGGTCGGCACTGATGGCGCGCAACTGCTCCGGCGTTTTCGCCTGGGGCAGGTGCGCTTCGAGCGCGGCAGCCGAACCGAAGCGGTTCAGGCAGTACTCATGCAGCCATTGGTAATCACGCATGCCAGTCAGATGTTCAGCACGTCAAGAAAACGTGCAGGCGCCGTCTCGTCGATCTTCAGGTTGACGAAGTCGAACAGGTTGCGGTCAGCCAGCTGCGACGGCACGACGTTCTGCAGGCCACGGAAGATGCTCTCGGTACGGCCCGGGGTCTTGCGCTCCCACTCCACCAGCATGTCCTTGACCACCTGGCGCTGCAGGTTTTCCTGAGAGCCACAGAGGTTGCATGGGATGATCGGGAATTCCTTCATGTCCGAGTAGGCCTGGATGTCCTTCTCGCTGCAGTAGGCCAGCGGGCGGATCACGACGTTTCGGCCGTCATCGGCACGCAGTTTGGGCGGCATGGCCTTGAGGGTGCCGTTGAAGAACATGTTGAGGAAGAAGGTTTCGACGATGTCGTCGCGGTGGTGCCCCAGGGCCATCTTGGTCGCGCCGATCTCGTCGGCGAAGGTGTACAGGGTGCCACGGCGCAGGCGCGAGCACAGCGAACACGTGGTCTTGCCCTCCGGGATCAGCTCCTTGACCACCGAGTAGGTGTCTTTCTCGACGATGTGGTACTGCACGCCCAACGACTCCAGGTACGCCGGCAGCACGTGCTCGGGGAAGCCCGGTTGCTTCTGGTCCATGTTCACCGCGACGATCTCGAACTTGATCGGCGCCACTTTCTGCAGGTGCAGCAGAACATCGAGCATGGTGTAGCTGTCTTTGCCGCCAGACAGGCAGACCATGACCTTGTCACCGTCTTCGATCATGTTGAAGTCGGTAATGGCTTCGCCGGCGAGACGACGCAGGCGTTTTTGCAGTTTGTTCTGGTTGACCGAAAGGGTGCCCATAGCGCTTGAAATCCGCGAGGTGTGACAAAAGCGGCATATTTTACGCACAAACTGACGGCAGGCGTAGGCCAATCCGATAAAGACTGCAAGGTGATTAGCCGAGCGCCTGACAGCGCGATTTGCTCTAAAAAGCCGGCTTTGAGCGGCGAACTCCTTCCTATACTGCGACATAAGGCCACTTCAAAGGTGACCTCGATCCTCTGGCCCCCAACCCTTGGGGTCGCAAGCGCTCCGCTGGGGGGCGATGGCAACAACGAAAGGAGTGACTGGCATGATCCATCACGTTGTTGGGCTATTTACCCATCCTGATCAGGAATGGAAGGAGATTCGTGGCGAGGAAGAAAGCATCAGCCACATGTACCTGACCCACACCCTGATACTGGCGGCAATCCCGGCGGTATCAGCGTTCATCGGTACAACCCAGGTCGGCTGGGTCATCGGCGAGCGCGCCCCGGTCATGTTGACCCAGGAAAGCGCGCTATGGATGACCATCATGTCGTACCTGGCCATGCTCGGTGGCGTCGCGGTCATGGGCGCGTTCATTCACTGGATGGCTCGAACCTACGATGCCAATCCGAGCCTCGCCCGCTGCATCGCATTTGCCACCTATACCGCAACGCCGCTGTTTATCGGCGGCCTCGCGGCACTGTACCCACACCTGTGGCTGGGGATGGTCGTCGGCACGGCAGCCGTGTGCTACACGGTGTACCTGCTCTATGTCGGACTGCCGACCTTCATGAACATCCCTTCGGACGAAGGGTTCCTGTTCTCAAGCTCGGTACTGGCAGTCGGCCTGGTGGTGTTGGTCGCCATCATGGCCTTCACTGTGATCATCTGGGGACTGGGCGTGGGGCCCGTCTATACCAACTAGAAGCCCTTATTAGAAATTAGAAAGCAGCAACATAGGCGCAGTAACCTTCAGGCCGCCGCAAGGCGGCCTGATGCTGTGCGCTGACAGGTGGCTCGGCAGCGCTGCATGGGTTGCGGCATAATTGCCGGCCAGGAGTGTTCCCCGATATGCCCGAACTGCTCAAATTCCGCGTCGAAACCTGTTATCAACAAGCCGAAATTTTCTTCAAACGCCCCTTCGCACGCCCTGAAGTCAGCTTCAAGCTGCGCGGCCAGAAGGCCGGCGTGGCCCACCTGCATGAAAACCTGCTGCGCTTCAACCTGCAGCTGTACCGCGAGAACAGCGAAGATTTTCTCAAGCAGACCGTGGCCCACGAAGTAGCCCACCTGGTCGCCCACCAACTGTTCGGCGACCGCATTCAGCCCCATGGCGAGGAATGGCAGTTGATCATGCGCGGGGTCTATGAGCTGCCGCCCAATCGCTGCCACAACTATGAAGTGAAACGCCGCACGGTGACGCGCTACATCTATCGCTGCCCGTGCCCCGAAAGCGATTTCCCCTTCTCGGCCCAGCGCCACAGCCTGGTGCGCCAGGGCCGCCGGTACCTGTGCCGACGGTGTCGGCAGACATTGGTATACAGCGGCGAAATGCGTGTGGAGTAGCCGCTGCCGACAGGCTGCGATCGACGGCGCAGCGGGCTACACAGGCAAGAACCACAAAAAAGCCCATCCGAAGATGGGCTTTTTCATTTCACCACTCGCCCGTTAGCGGGTAGACACTTCAGCGACACCCAGGTCATCGACCGGGCCAACCTCGACCAGCGGCGAACCACCGGAAGCCAGCTCGGACTGCAGTTTGTCTTCGTCCAGCTCGTTGACCCACTTGGCCACGACGACGGTGGCAACCGCGTTGCCGATCAGGTTGGTCAGGGCGCGGGCCTCGGACATGAAGCGGTCGATACCGAGGATCAGCGCAAGGCCGGCAACCGGCAGGTGGCCTACCGCCGACAGCGTCGCGGCGAGCACGATGAAACCACTGCCAGTCACGCCAGCTGCACCCTTGGAGGCCACCAGCAGCACCAGCAGCAGGGTGATCTGGTGAGTGATGTCCATGGTGGTGTCGGTGGCCTGGGCGATGAACACCGCGGCCATGGTCAGGTAGATCGAGGTGCCGTCGAGGTTGAACGAGTAACCGGTAGGAATCACCAGGCCTACCACGGATTTCTTCGCGCCCAGGCGCTCCATCTTGGTCAGCATGCGTGGCAGGGCCGACTCGGACGACGAGGTACCCAGCACGATCATCAGCTCTTCACGGATGTAGCGGATCAGCTTGAGGACGCTGAAGCCGTGCGCACGAGCGATACCACCAAGGACCACGACGATGAACAGCACGCAGGTGACGTAGAAGCAGGCCATCAGGTAGCCCAGTTGAACCAGCGAGCCAACGCCGTACTGGCCGATGGTGAAGGCCATGGCACCGAAGGCACCGACCGGCGCCAGCTTCATGATCATGTTGATGATGTTGAACATGACATGGGCGAAGCGATCGATCAGGTCCAGCAGCGGCTTGCCGTAGGCACCCAGGCGATGCAGGGCGAAACCGAAGATCACCGAGAACATCAGCACTTGCAGGATATCGCCGTTGGCGAACGCGCCGACCACGGTGTTGGGAATGATGTTGAGCAGGAAGCCGACCGTGGTCTGCTGTGCGCCGGCGGCGGCATAGGCGGCCACGCTGCTGGCGTTCAGGGTGCTGACGTCGATGTGCATGCCAGCGCCAGGCTGGACCACGTTGACCACGACCAGGCCGATGATCAGGGCAATGGTCGAGACAATTTCGAAGTAGAGCAGCGCGTAGCCACCGGTCTTGCCGACCGATTTCATGCTCTGCATGCCAGCGATACCGCTGACAACGGTGCAGAAGATGATGGGGGCGATGACCATCTTGATCAGTTTGACGAACCCGTCACCCAGCGGTTTGAGGGCAACGCCGGTTTCGGGGTAGTAGTGGCCCAGCAGGATACCGATGGTGATCGCTACTAACACCTGGATATACAGCGATTTGTACAGTGGCTGACGCGTCGTCATGGCTAATTCCTCAAGTGTACCGACCGATCCTTCCCAGGACCCGGGCTGTACCTAAAGCGCGAACCCTCCTGCACTGGAGGGATTTGTTGTGTCGAGCTGCCTGGCAGAACTCTGCTAGGGCAATAGCAAGCCCGATGCCAAAATGCGCTTTATCGGTGCAGGCCCCATATTTACTGGGGCCGGGTGCACAATGAGGTTGCAGCGGTGCCGTGCGACTTGGCGGATTTCCGCCCGACACCTTTTGCAAAAGAATGATGTTGGCGGTAATCCGCCCAGGGTGATGGCGGTTCAGTCCAGGGGAAAGTGGATGCGAAATGCAGCGCCGCCCAGCGGCGAGTCATCGAGGGTAAGGCTGGCGTCATAGCTTTCGATGATGTCCTTGACCACTGCCAGGCCGATGCCCTGCCCCGGGTTCTGCCGATCCAGGCGCTCACCACGCTGGAGGATACGTTCGCGCTGATCGGCAGGGACGCCCGGGCCGTCATCCTCGACGCACAGTTCGACGTACGACGGCCCGCTGTGCAGGCTGATCCGCACCTCGCCCAGGCAAAGCCGGTAGGCGTTCTCCAGCAGGTTGCCGAGCAATTCGAGCAAGGCCCCCTGCTCCATGGGCACCTGGGCCGGGTCAGGAACATCGAGGCTGATGCTCACTTGCTTGTCACGGTAGACCTTGGCCAGGGTGCTGCACAAGCTGTCGAGCAATGGCCGCAGCGCCACCTGATGACGTACCAGGCCACTTTTGCGCAAGCTGGCACGCTGCAACTGATAGTCGATCTGCTGGCTCATGCGCTCGATCTGACTTTGCAGTATCCGCGCCTGCTCACGGTCTTCGCGGCGCTCCCCCATGCTTTCGCTCACCCCCTGCAGCACCGTCAGGGGCGTTTTCAGGCTATGCGCCAGATCGCCGAGGGAATCGCGGTAGCGACGACGCTGCTCGCGCTCGCTGTGCAGCAGTCGGTTCAACGAGCCCGTCAGGCGTAGCAGCTCTCGCGGGTGCTCGGTGCTGAGTCCGTCTCGGTTGCCAGCCTCGACCTCATCCAGCTCGTGACTCAGTTGGCGCAGCGAGCGCAGTCCCCAGGTCAAGCCGGCCCACAGCAGCACCAGCAAGGCCAGCAGCGCCGCCCCGAAACCCAGGTACAGGCGCTCGCGCAGGCCCTTGAGGGTTTGCTGGTATTCGCGTACCGGTTGCAGCGCGACAATGCTGAAGGCCGCCGACTTGCCGCCCAGCAGCTTGACTTCAACGTCATAAACGAAGAATTCCTCGCCATCGGCCTGGCGGATCCGCGCAAACTCGTTGCCGCGCCCGTCGTAACGAGGGGTGTAGTTGATGTTCTCGTCGGCGGTAGACCGCGAACGCCAGACCAGCTTGCCCTCGCGGTCATAGATGTACCCCAGCAGACGGCTATCGGGCAGGTTGAATTTCTCATCCGGCAGCAGTTCGGGCATCTGCAACTGGTGGTTCTCGATACGCGCGGCAGAAATCAGGGTGGTTACATCGGAGGCCAGGCGCTTTTCAATGGACTCCTGCAAGGCCAGACTGAATGCCTTTTGCAAGGCAGGCAGCAGGCCCAGCATGAACAACACTGCCAGTAGCGCAGCGGCTACCATCAGCCGCAGGCGGAGCGAGCGAATCACCGGCAGCGCTCGGTGAACAGGTAGCCCAGGCCCCGGACAGTATCAATGGGTTTGAAGCCATTGGTGCCCTCCAGCTTGCGACGCAGACGACCGACCAGTACTTCGATCACATTCGGATCGCGCTCATCGTCATCCGGATAGAGCTGCTCCATCAGGCGTTCCTTGGCCACCACTTGCTGGTGATGGCGCATCAGGTATTCCAGAATGCGGTACTCGTAGGCAGTCAACGCCAAGGGTTGCTCGTCGAGTGTCGCCTGCTTGCGATTGAGATCCAGCAGCAAGGGCCCGGCAGCGATGGTCGACTGGATAAAGCCGCTGGAGCGGCGCAGCAAGGCATTGAGTCGGGCTTCCAGCTCTTCGAACTGGAACGGCTTGACCACATAGTCGTCGGCGCCGGCAGCCAGGCCCTCGACCTTGTCCTGCCAGTTGCCCCGTGCCGTCAGGATGAGAATTGGAAAACTCTTGTCCATCGAGCGCAGCCGGCGGATCAGGTCCAACCCGCTCATGCCAGGCAGGCCAAGGTCGATCACCGCCAGGTCATGGTTGAACTGTTCGACGTGATAGAGCGCCTCCTCGGCGTTGGCTACCGCCTCGACCACATGCCCACTTTCCATCAAGCGGCTGTACAAGTGATGACGCAAGAGTGCCTCATCCTCGACCACCAGCAGTTTCATACGCTCCTCCCTATACGCCCCGACACACCCGCTCAAGAATAACAGCGAACCGGCCATGCACCTGCAGGCCGGTCCGAAGATCGCCCGTCAAAATCAGAATGCGTAGTTGGCCGAGAGGTAGGTCTGCGCGCTGCTGTCCAGGCGCAGGGTGCCGACTTTCGGGCCACCGTGCTCGGCCAGTTCGGTGCTGGCGTTGCTGCGCAGGTAACGGTAGCCCAGCTCGACCGAGGCGTTGTCGGTCACTTGTTGCAGCAGGCCGGCTTGCAGGCCGATGGCATAGCCGGTGTCGGTGTCGCGGCTATAGCCTGACGACTCCTGGCTGAGTTTGGTCAAACCGGCACTGGCACCGCCGAAGAGCTTGGTGGTAGCGCCCAGCGGGTAGAACACGTCATAACTGCCCAGCAGGTTTTCCTGGCGCAGTTTCAGGCCGCTGTGGTCGCTGGAGACGTTGTCGTAGGTGAGGTAGTAGCGACGCTGGTCGTTCATCTGGCCGAGGCGCACGCCCCAGGTGTCGTCCTTGTGGATGATGCCGTCGGTGTTCAGGTGGTCGGTGTTGCTGCTGAGCAAGCCGGACTTCTTGACCTTGTCGCTGGTCTGGCCATAGGTGACGCCAGCGAAGGTGGTGTCGGCAGCCTGGGCAGTTGCGGCAGCGCCGAGGAAAGCGACAGCGAGGAACAGCGAGTTGAGTGTTTTCATCGTGTTTACTCCAGTTGAGGCCCGGTGAGGGTGTGGACCCTAGAGTAAGCAGCGAGCCCTGAACGGCCCCTGAACCGAGCCTGAACCTCGGCTGAACAACAGGCTGGAAAGGTTGGAGGCGCCGCGGCACAATGCCTGGCATGAACCGACTCCCCGCCTGCTGTGCCCCCCTGCAGAATCACTGGCCCCTGCCTCGCCCCATCCCTGGCGCCGTACTGGTCAGTTGCGCGTTCGACCCCGCCCGGCTCGGCAACGACGACTTCGACCGCGCCAATATCGAGCGAACCGCCAGCCTGCAGCGCTCGGTGGCCAAGCGTCAGGCCGAGTACCTGGCCGGCAGGGTCTGTGCCCGGGCGGCGTTGCAACAGCTGGATGGTCGCGAATACGTGCCCGGCACCCACGAGGACCGTTCCCCCCTCTGGCCGGCCGGCATCAGCGGCTCGATCACCCACGGCAAAGGCTGGGCCGCCGCCGTGGTGGCGCATCAGACAGCCTGCCGGGGGCTGGGCCTGGACCAGGAGAGCCTGCTCAGTGACGAGCGCGCCACACGCCTGGCCCGGGAGATCCTCACCGAGGCCGAGTTGCAGCGCATGGACCCGCAGCACACAGGCCTTGTGGTGACGCTGACCTTTTCATTGAAGGAAAGCCTGTTCAAGGCGCTGTACCCGATCGTGCTGCAGCGTTTTTACTTCGAACATGCAGAAGTGCTGGAGTGGTCGGCTGACGGCCACGCCCGCCTGCGCTTGCTGACGGACCTTTCGCCGCAGTGGCATCACGGCCGGGAGTTGGAGGCGCAGTTCTGCCTGCAGGGCGAACAACTGCTCAGTCTCGTCGCGGTCTGAGCCTCAATCCGCCAACGGACAATGCTCGCAGTGCCCGACCCAGTCCACCTTGTAGCTCAGGCAGCAGGTACGCCGACGCCGCTTGCCCGAGGCGCCCAGGCTGACCGCGGCAAACAGCGGGCTGCCCGGTGTGGTCAACAAGCGCCCCAGGCCGACGTCACCTCCGGCCTGTTGCAGCATTTGATCCAGGCAATCGCCGGCATTTCCCCATAGCACCGCTGGCGACACCGCGCCAAGCGTCGCCAGGCGTTGCACCAGGGGCTCCAGGTGCTGGCCGATGGCCTCGTCCAGCCCTTCGCAGTACCGCCCTTGCCCACTGAAAGCTGTCGGCAACCCGCGAACATCCAGCGCGACGGCGGCTTCGGCAAATACCGGCAGACTTGCATCGCCCAGCAGCGTCTGCCAGACCGCCGCAAAGTAGTACTTCGACCACTGCGACACCAGCACCGGGCGCTGGGCTGGCATCAACTGCGGGCCATAGAGATCGAGCAGCAATTGATCGAAGCGCAGCGGTGCCAGCACCTGATCCAGGCGCACCGGCTCACTCATGCCGGGTCCTGCTTGCGCGGCCAGCTCAGGCTGAAACGCGCCCCCCCGAGCAACTCGCTGCGCCCCACCGATGCCCGTCCTTTATGCCAATAGATGATCCGGCGCACGATCGACAAACCCAGGCCGTGCCCGCCCGAGGCACGGGTGCGACTGTCGTCCAGGCGGGTAAAAGGCGTGAAGATGCGATCCCAGACGCTTTCTGGGATACCCGGGCCATCGTCTTCGACATCGATGCGGCAACGCTGCGCCCCTAACTGGTAGCTGAGGCTGACCTGGGACTCGGCATGGCGCATGGCGTTGCTGACCAGGTTCTGCAGGGCACGATGCAGGTAGCGGGGTTCGGCCTCGACCCAGGCGCCCTGCCCGTCCGATGCCTGCTCCCCCAGCTGGCAAGGCCCGCGCACCACCTTGACGTCGCTGCGCAAGGGAGCCAGTTCGTCGATGACCTGGTCAAGCAGGGCATCGAGATCAACCCGCTGGAAGTTCAAGGCGGGCGCCCCTTGCTCGAGGCGCGCGTAGGTGAGCATCTCGTCGACCAGCTTGTCCAGTTCCTGGATGTCGCCGTCCATGCCGCTCAAGTACTTTTCCCGCGCCTGGTCATCACGCGCGGTGGCGATCATTTCAAGGCCGAAGCGCAACCGCGCCACCGGCGTGCGCAGCTCATGAGAGACGGCACGCACCAACTCACGCTGGATGCTCAATGATCGCTGCAGATGCGCCGCCATACCGTTGAACGCTGCGGCCAGTCGCCCTACCGAGTCGGCATCATCACTCGCCACACGGGTTTGCAGACTGCCTTGGGCGATACGCGTGGCAGCGGTTTCGAGGTCGGAAAGGCGCCGTTCGAGCTGGCGTACCAGCAAATAGACAATCAGCCCGATCAGGCACAAGCCAAGCACTGCAATCAGCGCCAGTAACTGCGGGGGGTACGGATTCATCTGGTACAGCGGCCCCAACTCCAGCACCCAGGGCGTGCCGACCATTCCGGCGAACACCCGGATGGAGTCGCCATCCTTGCCCAGGGCCATCACCGTATCGCCCTCATCGACACGTCGGCGCTGGTCCTCATCCATGTCGGTCTGTTCAAGCCGGCGCAGGCCCAGCTCGAAGCCGAACCCCTTGTTCTGCTTCAGCTCGGCCAGGCGCTGGCGCTGCTCGCCGACCGGAAAACGCACCAGCTCATCGGCCAGCAGGTAAATAGTGGCACGCGCCAACTGCTCGCTGATCTGCTGCACCTCGCCAATCAGCAGAAGTTCCTGGGTACCTACCTGGCGCATGACCTTCGCTGCATGAGGCCCGATCTTCTCCACCAGCACCTGCCCACGCTGCAACTGACTGCGTTGCCCGCCCTCCAGGCGCGCCGCCGTGAAAGTCTGCAGTTCCAGCGGAATCCCCAGCAGACGTTCCCAGATCAACAGCGCGCGCTTGCGCTCGACCTCCCCAAGGGGCGCCAGGTTGTCGGCCATCAGGGTGAAGGTACCGTGGGCCAGGCGCTCGCGGTATTGAGCGGCGCGCACCTCGTTGAGCAGATGCACGCTGAGCACACCGAGCACTGCCACCAGCACCAGCGCAGCGAGCATCCCGCCATAGATGCGCAGGAAGATCGAGTTCATCGCACCTGGCCCATGGCCTCGGCCGCCTCGCGCACGAACAGGTAGCCCTTGCTGCGAATGGTCTTGATCATCCGTGGGTGCTCCGGGTCATCGCCTATTTTCGGGCGGATCCTGGAAATACGCACATCGATGGAGCGGTCCTGGCCGTCGTAGCCCACGCCACGCAGGGAGGTGAAAATTTCTTCTCGGGACAGGGTCCGCCCGGCATTGCTGACCAGCAGCCAGAGCAGATCGAACTCGGCACTGGTCAGCTCGATCCCGTCCTCCTGCAACCAGGCCTCGCGCAAGATGTTGTCCACCCGCAGCGGTCCGAACTGCAGCACCTGCGGTGGCTCACTGTCGGCGGGCACTTCACTGCGCCGCAGCAAGGCATTGATGCGTGCCAGCAACAGGCGCGGACGCACCGGTTTGCACACATAGTCGTCGGCCCCCAGGTCCAGGCCCTGGACCTGGTCCAGGTCATCGCTGCGTGCCGTGAGCATGAGGATTGGCCCCGGGTAGTGCTGGCGGACCTTGCGGCAGATGCTCAGGCCGTCCTCGCCCGGCAGCATCAGGTCAAGGATCACCAGGTCAGGCTGCCCGGCGATGATCCGCGCTGCCGCCTGCGCCCCATCACCTTCGACATCGACGTCGAAGCCGTTGGCCTGCAGGTACTCACGGGTCAGATCGGCCAAACGCTGGTCATCCTCGACGATCAACACCCGACTGCGCTGCTGCTCCACGGCTCACCTCGACGGCTTGTTGTTATTGGAACGTGCCCCTGGGTGCAACTTCACCAAAAGGCAATATCGGCTCCGGATACTACGTCGGGCACCGACGCCTGCCAACCATCGTCACTAGCGGCAAATGACCACGGCCGGGATCGCTCGGAAGGGCGTGAGTTTTGTGTTAGGGTGCGCGCCCGAAAATTCCCAGCCGAGCCACCGTGCCGGTGAAAAAAAGGGTGACGGACGGTCATCTGGCGCTAAGACGCGGCCTACAAGGCGTTGGCCCAAATCACACACAAAATACGCACAAGTTATCCACAGCGCACGACCTTGCAATACCCCCGGGACCGCATTATCTTGTATCCCTATCGCAAACAAACACTACATCTTGGGGTTTGAACAAAATCCCAAGCACAAGTCGAGCAAAGAACTCAAGCCCTCCAGCAGTGCTTTTTTTGCTTGAACTTTAGAAGAAATCTGCAGCCAAACCGCTCCTGCGGAGGCGACCGTTGCAAGCCCTTGGGGGGCGTTGTTTCGGGTATGGGTGTTGCAAGTCTTTGCCACACCCGACAGCAACAGTTTTGAGTCGTGTATTCAAAACCTTTGACTTCGGCCAGGGAGCGGCACTCAGTTGCCCTTTAATTCCTGATCTGTCCCGAAGTGAGTATGCCCGACCTGTTCGGCATGCCGGAGCATCGTGTTCCCGCGTGTCGCCAGGGTCGGTTGTTGGGCTTTCGGACGGAACGGCGGGCGCCCACAAGGCGCCTAAATAAACATAGAGAACGTGGAGACACCCATGCAAACCGACACAACTCGCGAGAACCCGCAGGCCAAGGCGCCGCAGGCCGCCGATTCGAATCAGGATCTGGCTGCCACCGCCCCAGGCCAACTGCGCGTGATCAAGCGTAATGGCACTGTCGTCGCCTACACCGACGACAAGATCACCGTGGCTATCACCAAGGCGTTCCTTGCAGTTGAAGGCGGCACCGCTGCCGCGTCGTCGCGTATCCACGACACCGTTGCACGCCTGACCGAACAGGTCACCGCTACCTTCAAGCGTCGCATGCCATCGGGCGGCACCATCCACATCGAAGAGATCCAGGACCAGGTCGAACTGGCCCTGATGCGTGCCGGCGAGCAAAAAGTTGCCCGCGACTACGTCATCTACCGCGACCAGCGCGCCAAGGAACGTGCCACCCGCGGCAGCGCCGACGACGCCGCCGTGCAGCCGCACCCGAGCATTCGCATCACCCTGGCCGACGGCAGCCTCGCGCCACTGGACATGAACCGCCTGAACACCATCATCTCCGAGGCCTGCGAAGGCCTGGCCGAAGTCGATGGCGACCTGATCCAGCGCGAAACCCTGAAGAACCTGTACGACGGCGTGGCCATCAAGGACGTCAACACTGCCCTGGTGATGACCGCCCGTACCCTGGTCGAGCGTGAGCCGAACTACTCCTTCGTGACCGCCCGCCTGCTGATGGACACCCTGCGTGCCGAAGGCCTGGGCTTCCTGGGCGTGGCCGAAAGCGCCACCCACCACGAAATGGCCGACCTGTACGCCAAGGCCCTGCCGGCCTACGTCGCCAAAGGTGTCGAGTTCGAACTGCTCAACCCTGCCCTGGCCGACTTCGACCTGGAGAAACTGGGCAAGGCAATCGACCACGAGCGCGACCAGCAATTCACCTACCTGGGCCTGCAGACCCTGTACGACCGCTACTTCATCCACAAGGATGGCGTGCGCTTCGAGCTGCCTCAGGTGTTCTTCATGCGTGTGGCCATGGGCCTGGCGCTGGAAGAGAAAGACAAGGAAGCCCGTGCGATCGAGTTCTACAACCTGTTGTCGTCCTTCGACTACATGGCCTCGACCCCGACCCTGTTCAACGCCGGTACCCTGCGTCCACAGCTGTCGAGCTGCTACCTGACCACCGTGCCGGACGACCTGTCGGGCATCTACCACGCGATCCACGACAACGCCATGCTGTCGAAATTCGCCGGTGGCCTGGGCAACGACTGGACCCCTGTGCGCGCACTGGGCTCTTACATCAAGGGCACCAACGGTAAATCCCAGGGCGTCGTACCGTTCCTGAAAGTGGTCAACGACACCGCCGTCGCCGTCAACCAGGGTGGCAAGCGCAAGGGTGCTGTCTGCGCCTACCTGGAAACCTGGCACCTGGACATCGAAGAGTTCATCGAACTGCGCAAGAACACCGGTGATGACCGTCGTCGTACCCACGACATGAACACCGCCAACTGGATCCCTGACCTGTTCATGAAGCGCGTCTTCGATGACGGCAAGTGGACCCTGTTCTCGCCTTCGGAAGTGCCAGACCTGCACGACCTGACCGGCAAGGCCTTCGAAGAGCGCTACGAGTACTACGAAGCCCTGACCGAGTACAACAAGATCAAGGTATTCAAGACCATCCAGGCCAAAGACCTGTGGCGCAAGATGCTGTCGATGCTGTTCGAAACCGGCCACCCATGGTTGACCTTCAAGGACCCGTGCAACCTGCGCAGCCCGCAGCAGCACGTGGGCGTGGTCCACAGCTCGAACCTGTGCACCGAGATCACCCTGAACACCAACAAGGACGAGATCGCGGTCTGCAACCTGGGTTCGATCAACCTGCCGAACCACATCGTCGATGGCAAGCTGGACACCGCCAAGCTGCAACGCACCGTGAACACCGCGGTGCGCATGCTCGACAACGTGATCGACATCAACTATTACTCGGTGCCGCAAGCGCGTAACTCGAACTTCAAGCACCGTCCGGTCGGCCTGGGCATCATGGGCTTCCAGGATGCGCTGTACCTGCAGCACATTCCTTACGGTTCCGACGCTGCCGTCGAGTTCGCCGACAAGTCGATGGAAGCGGTCAGCTACTTCGCCATCCAGGCATCCTGTGACCTGGCCGACGAGCGCGGCGCCTACGAGACCTTCCAGGGCTCGCTGTGGTCCAAAGGCATCCTGCCACTGGATTCGCAACAGATCCTGATCGAGGCCCGTGGCCAGAAGTACATCGACGTCGACCTGAACGAATCGCTGGACTGGGCACCCGTCCGTGCCCGCGTACAAAAAGGTATTCGTAACTCGAACATCATGGCCATCGCGCCGACCGCGACCATCGCCAACATCACTGGCGTATCGCAGTCCATCGAGCCGACCTACCAGAACCTGTACGTGAAATCGAACCTGTCGGGCGAGTTCACCGTGATCAACCCGTACCTGGTTCGCGACCTCAAGGCCCGTGGCCTGTGGGACCCGGTCATGATCAACGACCTGAAGTACTACGATGGTTCGGTACAGCAGATCGAGCGCATCCCGCAGGAGCTCAAGGAGCTCTACGCCACTGCCTTCGAAGTGGAAACCAAGTGGATCGTCGACGCCGCCAGCCGCCGTCAGAAGTGGATCGACCAGGCTCAGTCGCTGAACCTGTACATCGCCGGCGCTTCGGGCAAGAAGCTGGACGTCACCTACCGCATGGCCTGGTACCGTGGTCTGAAAACCACCTACTACCTCCGTGCCCTGGCCGCGACCAGCACCGAGAAGTCCACCATCAATACCGGCAAGCTCAACGCCGTCTCCAGCGGTGGCGACAGCGCCCCGGTCCAGGCAGCAGGCCCAGCGCCAGTGCCAAAGGCCTGCGCGATCGACGAGCCGGACTGCGAAGCCTGCCAATAAGGCTCGGTGGGAGCGGACTTGTCCCCTCCCCCTCTAGAGCCCAATAAAAAAGGCCGGAGCAATCCGGCCTTCTCCGAGGAGCCCCGCTCCCGGAAGTATTCAAGTTTTTGCGTGCACTGCTGTACCCAACGCAAGCAACGCAACCAAGATCCACCGGCCATACTGAACATGGCCCTCAAGCAGGAGCACACCATGCTGAGCTGGGACGAATTCGATAAAGACGAAGGCGAAGAAGCCGCCAAAGGCACCAACGCCACTCAAGCCGCTGCCGCTGGCATCGACAAGCTCGACAGCGCAGGCGGTGTCGCCGCACTGGAAGCCCGTGCCGTGACCGCTGCCGACTCGGACGCGGTAAAACGCGCCAAGGCTGCCCTGGACGACCTCGACATCGCCGAAGGCCTGGCTGAGCTGGAAGGCTCTGCCGCCCGCGTCGCCGTTGACGAAAAGCGCATGATCAACTGCCGCGCCGACCTCAACCAGCTGGTGCCTTTCAAGTACGACTGGGCCTGGCAGAAGTACCTGGACGGTTGCGCCAACCACTGGATGCCGCAAGAGGTCAACATGACCGCGGACATCGCCCTGTGGAAGAACCCTGAAGGCCTGACCGACGACGAGCGTCGCATCGTCATGCGCAACCTGGGCTTCTTCTCCACCGCCGACTCCCTGGTTGCCAACAACCTGGCCCTGGCCGTGTACCGCCTGATCACCAACCCCGAGTGCCGCCAGTACATCCTGCGCCAGGCCTTCGAAGAGGCGATCCACACCCACGCCTACCAGTACTGCATCGAGTCGCTGGGCATGGATGAAGGCGAGATCTTCAACATGTACCACGAGATCCCGTCGGTCGCGAAGAAAGCCGCCTGGGGCCTGCGCTACACCCGCGCGATCTCCGACCCGGAATTCAACACCGGCACCGTCGAGACCGACAAAGAACTGCTGCGCAACCTGATCGCCTACTACTGCGTTCTGGAAGGCATCTTCTTCTACTGCGGCTTCACCCAGATCCTGTCGATGGGTCGTCGCAACAAGATGACCGGCGTTGCAGAGCAGTTCCAGTACATCCTGCGTGACGAATCCATGCACCTGAACTTCGGTATCGACGTGATCAACCAGATCAAGATCGAAAACCCGCACCTGTGGGATGCCGAAATGAAGGAAGAAGCCTCGCAGATGATCCTGCAGGGTACCCAGCTGGAAATCGAATACGCGCGCGACACCATGCCACGCGGCGTACTGGGCATGAACGCGGCGATGATGGAAGACTACCTCAAGTTTATCGCCAACCGTCGCCTGTCGCAGATCGGTTTGAAGGAAGAGTACCCAGGTACCACCAACCCGTTCCCATGGATGAGCGAAATCATGGACTTGAAGAAAGAGAAAAACTTCTTCGAGACCCGGGTTATCGAGTATCAGACTGGCGGGGCGTTGAGCTGGGATTGATTCCTCGCTCCCCTTATTTTTCAGCGAGAACCGAACGAATTTCAAATTTTCCGAATTCTCGCACCAAATAAGCGCATGAAATGAAAAAGCCACCTGGGCCGCAAAGGCCAAGGTGGCTTTTTCGTATAAGGCTTCGGATGTCCGCACTGGACACTGCCGAATCCTGCAGAATGGCTAGGCTCCCACCCGTTTCAGGTCTTTTATTTCATCTCGAATTTTAGCCAGAAGCGTTTCCACATCTCCTTCCTGGCCGACCTGCATCAAGACAATCAACGTCGCAGGATTCACCCCTAGTCGCTCCGCAAATTCTTCCATTTTTTCAATTGTTGGGCTGCGAATGCCACGCTCAACTGTGGAGACGAAAGACTGGCTCGCCCCCAACTGCTCTTGTGCGATCTCCTTTCGTAACCGCACCTCCTTAAGCGCGGAGCCAAAAGCCAACTTGCGTTCCATTTGGTTACCCACAAAAGGAACGATAAAGCCCTGATATGGACTTAAACACTATGCTGCATGCAGCATATGTGAGAAAATTCGTTGCACTTCCAATAATTCAGTATTACCCCACTACATCATCGTGAATCGCCCCGGGTTTTCTAGACACTCTCCAGGCTCGCTGTGTAACGCTTTTCAAACTCTACCGGTGACAACTGATTGTTGAAACCATGACGTCGTTTTGGGTTGTAAAACATTTCGATGTAATCGAACACATCACCACGAGCATCCTGGCGTGTGGTGTAGATTTTCCGCTTGATCCGTTCCCGCTTTAACAACTGGAAAAAGCTCTCCGCTACGGCGTTGTCGTGGCAGTTGCCTCGACGACTCATGCTGGCAACCAGGTTGTTAGCCTTCAAGAAGCTTCGCCAGTCTGAGCTGCTGTACTGGCGGCCCTGATCCGAATGAATCATCACCTCTTGCTTCGGTTT
>NZ_KE384456.1:201422-317205 GCF_000425805.1 Pseudomonas vranovensis DSM 16006 | reverse complement strand
TTTTCAGAATTTCTCTTTCAACTTCAACCGCTTAACTCGCTGCGATCTCTCGTCAGCGGGAGGCGAATTCTACAGCGTTTCAATTCGCTGTCAACCACCTTTTTCACCGCTGCCGATCTTTCGACCGAAGCACTTCCAGCACCACCTGAAACCGCTAACTCTTTGAAACTCAAGGAGTTTTCGGTTCCGACTACGCCGGAAGTGGGGCGAATTATAGACAGATCCACAGGGGCGTCAAGGACTTATTTCAACTTTGTTTCAGAAGAAGCAATTTGGCTATAAGCAGCAAGCTTCAAACGGCAAGAAAAAGCAGGGGGCGCTACGCGCCCCCTGCTTCTTGCAGCTTATAGCTTGCCGCTACCGCCCTTACAGACTCGGGAAGGCGAACTGCGAGGCTTCATGGCTGGCGCGTTGCGGCCAGCGCTGGGTGATTGCCTTGCGACGGGTGTAGAAGCGCACACCATCCGGACCATAGGCATGCAGGTCGCCGAACAAAGAACGCTTCCAGCCACCAAAGCTGTGGTAGGCAACAGGTACCGGCAGCGGTACGTTGACACCAACCATGCCCACTTCGATCTCATCACAGAACAGACGCGCGGCTTCACCATCACGAGTGAAGATGCAGGTGCCGTTGCCGTATTCGTGATCGTTGATCAGCTGCATGGCCTCTTCCAGGCTGTTGACCCGAACAACACACAGTACCGGCCCGAAGATCTCTTCTTTATAGATGCGCATTTCCGGGGTCACGCGATCGAACAGGGTGCCACCGACAAAGTAGCCATCCTCGTTACCGGCGACACGGTAGCCACGGCCGTCCACCACCAGTTTCGCACCTGCGGCAACGCCGTCGTCGATGTAGCCGACCACTTTGTCACGCGCAGCTGCGGTAACCAGAGGACCCATGTCCAGGCCGCAGGAAGTACCGGCACCAATTTTCAGCGCCTTGATCTGAGGTTCGATCTTGGCAATCATCGCGTCGGCAACCTGGTCGCCCACACACACGGCAACCGAGATGGCCATGCAACGCTCGCCGCACGAACCATAGGCCGCGCCCATCAGTGCGCTTACTGCGTTGTCCAGGTCAGCGTCAGGCATCAATACCGCATGGTTCTTCGCGCCGCCCAGGGCCTGAACGCGCTTGCCGCGCTTGGTGCCTTCGGCATAGATGTATTCGGCAATCGGAGTCGAACCCACGAAGCTCAACGCTTTCACCTCTGGCGCCTCAATCAGCGCGTCCACGGCTTCCTTGTCACCGTGAACCACGTTCAGCACGCCCTTGGGCAGGCCGGCCTCGTGCAACAGCTGGGCAATCAGCAAGGTGGAGCTCGGGTCACGCTCCGACGGTTTGAGAATGAAGCAGTTACCGCAAGCGATGGCCAGTGGGTACATCCACAACGGCACCATGGCCGGGAAGTTGAACGGGGTGATACCGGCAACCACGCCCAGCGGCTGGAAGTCGGACCAGGCATCAATATTCGGGCCGACATTGCGGCTGTACTCGCCCTTGAGCACTTCTGGCGCAGCACAGGCGAATTCGACGTTCTCGATACCGCGCTTGAGCTCACCGGCAGCATCTTCGACGGTCTTGCCATGCTCTTCGCTGATCAGCTGGGAGATACGTGCTTCGTTCTGCTCCAGCAGTTGCTTGAAGCGGAACATCACCTGGGCGCGCTTGGCCGGTGGTGTATTGCGCCAGGCCGGGAATGCAGCCTTGGCCGAGTCGATGGCCTGTTGCACGGTTTGCTTGCTGGCCAGTGCGACCTTGTGGATGGCCTGCCCGGTCGACGGGTTGAAGACATCGGCAGTGCGTGCGTCGGCAGCGATCAACTCGCCGTTGATCAGGTGTTGAACAGTGCTCATGCAGAACTCCAGTAAGAGGTTGTACACGGACGCAAGAGCCCTCGCGTCCGCTGCTTATATATAGGTAGGAATCAAACGACCTGGTTGATGGCTTCGCCGACAGCGTCGAACAGGCGGTCAAGTTCCTGCGGCTGGCTGTTGAAGGTCGGGCCAAACTGCAGGGTGTCGCCACCAAAGCGCACGTAGAAGCCCTTTTGCCACAGCTTCATGGCGATCTCGTACGGACGCACGATGGCGTCGCCGTCACGGGCAGCAATCTGGATCGCACCGGCCAGGCCGTAGTTGCGAATGTCGATGATGTTCTTCGCGCCCTTGACTCCGTGCAGCACTTTCTCGAAGTGCGGCGACAGTTCCGCGGCGGCCTGCACCAGGTTTTCCTTCTCCAGCAGATCCAGCGCGGCGATACCCGCAGCACAGGCAACCGGGTGAGCCGAGTAGGTGTAGCCGTGCGGGAATTCCACGGCGTACTCAGGCGTCGGCTGGTTCATGAAGGTCTGGTAGATCTCGCTGCTGGCAATCACGGCCCCCATCGGGATGGCACCGTTGGTAACCTGCTTGGCGATGCACATCAGGTCAGGGGTCACACCGAACGCGTCGGCACCGAACATCGAGCCCATGCGGCCGAAGCCGGTGATCACTTCATCGAAAATCAGCAGGATGTTGTGCTGGTCGCAAATTTCGCGCAGACGCTTCAGATAACCCTTCGGCGGTGGCAGCACACCTGCCGAGCCTGCCAGCGGTTCAACGATCAATGCGGCGATGTTCGAGGCATCGTGCAGTTCGATTAACTTGAGCATTTCATCGGCCAGGGCAATACCCCCCTCCTCCGGCATGCCCTTGGTGAACGCATTGCTGGCCAGCAGGGTGTGCGGGATATGGTCGACGTCGAGCAGTTGGCCGAACATTTTGCGGTTGCCGTTGACGCCGCCCAGGCTGGTACCGGCGATGTTCACACCGTGATAGCCACGGGCACGACCGATCAGCTTGGTCTTGGTGGCCTGGCCTTTCAGGCGCCAGTAGGCACGAACCATCTTCACCGCGGTGTCGGCACACTCGGAACCGGAGTTGGTATAGAAGACGTGATTGAGGTTGCCCGGCGTCATGTCGGTGATCTTCTCGGCCAGCTGGAACGACAGCGGGTGACCGAACTGGAAGGCTGGCGAGTAATCGAGCACGCCGAGCTGACGCGACACCGCTTCCTGGATCTGCTTGCGGGTGTGGCCCGCGCCGCAGGTCCACAGGCCAGACAGTGCGTCATAAATCTTGCGACCTTTGTCATCGGTCAGGTAGCTGCCTTCGGCGGCGACGATCAGCCGTGGATCGCGCTGAAAATTGCGGTTGGCGGTGTAGGGCATCCAGTGGGCGTCCAGCTTGAGCTGGCTGGCCAGACCGACAGGAGCGTTTTCAGGCAGATTCATCGGACAAGTCCTCGCGTGGCAATTGAGCAGCAACCGTTGTTGTTGTGCTTAAGTTGTCACGGCGATAAAGTCTGGAAAACTCAACTTTTCTAATCTTCAGATAGGCGATCACTAAACTATGAGCCGTCGTCCCGATCCCCTGGCCCAAGTCAGCGATTTTGACATCCGCCTTTTGAAGATTTACCGCAGCGTGGTGGAGTGTGGCGGCTTCTCGGCGGCGGAAAACGTCCTGGGTATTGGCCGTTCAGCCATCAGCCAGCAAATGAGCGACCTGGAGCAACGCCTGGGCTTGCGCCTGTGCCAACGGGGGCGCGCCGGGTTCTCGCTCACCGAGGAAGGCCGCGAGGTGTATCACTCGGCCTTGCAACTGCTCAGTGCCATCGAGAGTTTTCGCACCGAGGTCAACGGCCTGCACCAGCATCTGCGGGGCGAGCTGAACATCGGTCTGACCGACAACCTGGTGACCCTCCCGCACATGCGCATCACCCACGCCCTGGCCCAGCTCAAGGACCGTGGCCCGGATGTGCGCATCCAGATCCGCATGATCGCCCCCAGCCAGGTCGAACAAGGCGTGCTCGACGGCAGCCTGCACGTTGGCGTGGTACCGCAGACCAGCCCACTGTCGGGGCTGGAGTACCAACCGTTGTACAGCGAACGCTCGCTGCTTTATTGCGCTGTCGGCCACCCCTTGTTCTATGCCGACGATCGCCAACTCGACGATGTACGCCTCAATACCCAGGACGCCATCGCCCCGACCTTCCGCTTGCCGGCCGATGTCCAGGCCCACTACCAGGCCTTGAACTGTACCGCGAGTGCCTCGGACCGCGAGGGCATGGCCTTTTTGATCCTGACCGGTCGCTACATCGGCTACCTGCCCGACCACTACGCCAGTTTCTGGGTACAACAGGGCCGGTTGCGCGCGCTAAAGCCCGCGCAGCGTTTCTACGACCTGAGTCTGTGCTGGGTTACGCGCAAGGGTCGCCGCCCGCATCTGGTGCTGGAGAGTTTTCTCGAAGCCCTGGCGGCTACTCGCTGAGCACTAATGCTGGTAGGTTAGCCAGTCACAAGTGATACCCATTGCCTTGTCTGGAACCGTCCATGTCCCTTGAAGTCCCTGCGCATCGCCTCAACGCCCCGGGCAAGCCCGCCGGCCGCATTCGTCAGAAGAACGAACAAGCCATCATCCAGGCCGCCGAAGACGAGTTCGCCCGGCACGGTTTCAAGGGCACCAGCATGAACACCATCGCCCTCAAGGCCGGGCTGCCCAAAGCCAACCTGCACTACTACTTCACCAACAAGCTTGGCTTGTACGTAGCGGTACTGAGCAACATCATCGAGTTGTGGGACAGCACCTTCAACGCCTTGAGCGTCGAGGACGACCCAGCCCTGGCCTTGAGCAGCTACATCCGCACCAAGATGGAGTTCTCCCGGCGCAACCCCCAGGCCTCGCGGATCTTCGCCATGGAGGTCATCAGCGGTGGCCAGTGCCTGAGCGATTACTTCAGCCAGGACTACCGCGACTGGTTCAAGGGCCGCGCCGCCGTATTCCAGGCCTGGATCGACGCCGGCAAGATGGACCCGGTCGAGCCGGTGCACCTGATTTTCCTGCTCTGGGGCAGCACTCAGCACTACGCCGACTTCGCCACCCAGATCTGCCAGGTCACCGGCCGTAGCCGCCTGACCAAGCAAGACATGGAAGATGCCAGCAACAATCTTATCCACATCATTCTCAAAGGCTGTGGCCTGAAACTTCCCGACTGAACCTGCGTTTATGCCTTTTACCCTGCTCGACACCTGCGAGTTTCGCGAAGAGATTCGCAAGAGCCGCTTCATCACCCTGGCGGCGCCAATCAACAGCCCCGCCGAGGCCATGGACTTCATCGACCGGCACAGCGACCTGGCTGCCACCCACAACTGCTGGGCCTGGAAGATCGGCGCGCAGTACCGCAGCAGTGACGACGGCGAGCCTGGCGGTACCGCCGGGCGACCCATTCTGGCGGCCATCGAGGCCCAGGATTGCGATCAGGTCGTGGTGTTGGTGATTCGCTGGTATGGCGGAACTCAATTGGGTACCGGTGGGCTTGCCCGCGCCTATGGCGGCGGCGCCAACAAATGCCTGCAGCAGGCGGAAAAACGCCTGCTGGTCAGCCGCACCGAGATCAGTTGCAGTTGCAGCTTCAGTGAACTGGCCCTGCTCAAGCTTCGGGTAGCCGAAGCCGATGGCCTGGTGTTGGCGGAAGACTTCACCGCCAATGGCGTCGATTTACGCCTGGCCCTGGGTGAAGAACAGATCGAGCCGCTGCAACGGCAGTTGGCCGATCTGAGCCGTGGGCGGATCCTGCTGGAGCGGCGCTGATCAATTGCCCACATTCACTGTGGGCCCGGCTGTGGATAAGCTCTGGGCATTCGCCTGCACGCCTTTGAATCCGTGGGTTCCAGGCAAACGATCATATTTTGATCAAGATTTGATGACAGCGCTCGAACTGCCCGAAAATCAGTCAGTTATCCCCATTCATAGCCCGCGAAAAGTAACCCTCCAGTGTTTATATCCACACCCAACGCTTGCTCACAATAACTGTGGAGCAAGTTGTGGATAAGCCGTGCACCCCTGTGCCAGCGCCCCATTCGGCCACGGCTTGGCTAGACTGGTTATTCTTTGATCAATGAGTCACCCACTGAAAGGAGTTCCCCCATGCCCTCGAACAAAACCGCCCTGATCATCGGCGCCTCACGCGGCCTCGGGCTTGGACTGGTGCAACGCCTGCGCGACGACGGGTGGGATGTCGTGGCCACGGTCCGCGATCCGGCAAAAGCACCCGCACTGGCGGCAGTGCCAGGGGTCGAGGTCAAGACACTGGAAATGAACAGCACCGAACAACTCGACACTCTGCAACAGCAACTCGCCGGCCAGACCTTCGACCTGCTGTTCGTCAACGCCGGGGTCAAGGGCCCGAATGATCAAAACCCTGAAAATGCACAGTTGGCCGATGTCGGCGACCTGTTCATGACCAACAGCGTGGCGCCGATTCGTGTTGCCCAGCGCTTTGCTTCGCAGGTGAATCCGGTGGGCGGCGTGATCGCCTTCATGAGTTCGGTACTGGGCAGCATCACTATCCCCGATGCCCCGGAAATGGCCCTGTACAAAGCCAGCAAGGCGGCGCTCAACTCAATGATCAACAGTTTTGTCGTGCAACTTGGCGAAACTGATCTCACGGTACTGGCCATGCACCCGGGCTGGGTGAAAACCGACATGGGCGGCGACGGCGCCGACATTGATGTGGCCACCAGCACCCGCGGCATGCTCGAACAGGTCAAGGCCCAAGCCGGGAAAGGTGGCCTGGCGTTCATCAACTACAAGGGCGAAACGCTGATCTGGTAAAGCCCTCACAGGCCCAGCACCGCCAGCATGATGAAAGTGGCGAACAGGACAAAATGCGTCATCCCCTCGATGGCATTGGTTTCGCCATCGTTGAGGTTGATGGCGCTGACGATCAGGGTGATGAAGATCATCACCGTTTGCACCGGCGTCATGGCCATCTGAAAGGGCTGGCCGGTGTACAACGCCATTGCCTCCATCAGCGGGACGGTCAATATCACCGTCGACAGCGACGCTCCCAGGGCGATATTGACCACCGACTGCATGCGGTTTGCCAGCGCCGCACGCAACGCAGTGAGAATCTCCGGTGCGGCAGAAATCGCCGCCACCACAATCGCCATCAATACCGGTGGCGCGCCACTGCCCTCCAGTCCGTACCCCAGTGGATGCGACATGGTTTCGGCCAGTACCCCGATAATCACCACCCCGGCCACCAGAATGAAGATCGAGCGGAACTTGCTCACCGGCACCAACAAGGGATTGCGGCGTTTTTTCTGCGGATAGCTGTAACTGAAAAAATAGCTGTGGGGGCCAACCTGCATACGCAGGAACAAGGCATACAGCAGCAACATCGCAGCAATGGTGAAGGCCGAATATAGCTTCCAGTCGGCGCGCGGGATGAACTCCGGCACCACCATCGACACGCCCATGGCCGTCATGATCATCACGCTGTAGGTGCGCGCCGAGTCATCGTTGTACGGCTGCTCGCCGTGCTTGAGGCCGCCCATCAAGGCAGCCAGCCCGAGAATACCGTTGATATCGAGCATGACCGCCGAATAGATGGTGTCACGCACCAGCGTGGGCGACGGCTGGTTGCTCATCATGATGGCCAGCACCAGCACCTCGACCATCACCGCCGACAGGGTCAGGATCATGGTGCCGTAGGGGTCGCCAACCTTTTCCGCCAGTTGCTCGGCATGCTGGGCCACCCGCATCGACGCACAGATGATCGCCGCCACCAGCACCATGCCCGACAACAGCGCCACCGCATGGCCATGGCCCAGCAGTTGCGCCTGCAGCGGCCAGGCCACAATCGCCAGCAGCAATGCGAGCAACAGGGGTTTTTCCTGGTTGATCAGGGCAAGCATCGGCAGGTTGCATCCATTGGCTAGAGGCTAGGAGACTGTAGTCACTGTAGAAGGTTTCGGCGCCGGTCCGGCTGGTCTGCTTTGTGCGCCAGTTCCCGGCAACCCTGTAGAATGGCGCCATCCGCACCTGATGAGAAACAGACTTTATGTACGACTGGCTGAACGCGCTGCCCAAGGCAGAATTGCACCTGCACCTGGAAGGATCGCTGGAGCCCGAACTGCTGTTCGCCCTGGCTGAACGCAACAAGATCGCCCTGCCCTGGAACGACGTCGAAGCCCTGCGCGCGGCGTATGCGTTCAACAATCTGCAGGAGTTTCTCGACCTGTATTATCAGGGTGCCGACGTGTTGCGCACCGAGCAGGACTTCTATGACCTGACATGGGCCTACCTGCAGCGCTGCAAGGCGCAGAACGTGATACATACCGAGCCGTTCTTCGACCCGCAGACCCACACCGACCGTGGCATCCCCTTCGAAGTCGTGCTCAACGGCATCAGCCGCGCCCTCAAGGACGGCCAGCAGCAACTGGGCATCAGCAGCGGCCTGATCCTGAGCTTCCTGCGCCACCTGAGCGAAGATGAAGCACACCAGACCCTCGACCAGGCCCTGCCGTTTCGCGACGCCTTCATCGCCGTCGGCCTGGACAGCTCGGAGATGGGACACCCGCCGAGCAAGTTCCAGCGCGTGTTCGACCGCGCCCGCAGCGAAGGCTTCCTGACCGTTGCCCACGCCGGTGAAGAAGGCCCGCCCGAGTACATCTGGGAAGCCATCGACCTGCTCAAGATTCAGCGCATCGATCATGGCGTCCGCGCCATCGAAGATGAGCGTCTGATGCAGCGCATCATCGACGAGCAAATTCCATTGACCGTGTGCCCGTTGTCCAACACCAAGCTGTGCGTGTTCGACCACATGAGCCAGCACAACATCCTCGACATGCTCGAGCGCGGCGTGAAGGTGACGGTGAACTCCGATGACCCGGCTTACTTCGGTGGCTACGTCACCGAGAACTTCCATGCCTTGCATACCCATCTGGGCATGACCCAGGACCAGGCCCGACGCCTGGCCCAGAACAGCCTGGATGCGCGCTTGGTCAAACCGTAGACCCCAATTCAGGAGCGGGCCTGCCCCGCGATGCAATAGTCGCATCGCGGGGCAAGCCCGCTCCTGCGGGTTTCAGCCGGCGGTTTTGAGCGCCCTCGGTTCGGCGATCCGGTTGATCTGGTGCAAGCCGATCGCAGTAATGTGCAGCATGCGCGAAGTTTCGCTCTCGCGAATCCAGCTCGATTGCATGAACAGCTTCAACAAGCTGCTGCCCAGCGCACCGCCCAGGTGCGGACGGTGATCGTTCCACTCGCTGCAACAACGGCAACTGCTGAAGCTTCGGCGTTGATGCTGGGCCAGCGCCTCGATGTAGATGCCGTAGCGGGCAAACTGGGCCCGCCCCTCCAGTGTCACCTCGATCTGCTGTTCCAGCCCCTCCAGCCACCCGGCCTCGAACAACCGCAGGTAAAGGTCCGCGGCCAGCTCTCCCCCAAGATGATCGCCGCACAATCGTGCCCTGCGCATGGACAGCGGTATGCCGGTCACGCCCTGCTCCAGGCTGGCCTCCCGTGAAGTCACCTGAACACTGGCCAGGGCCTCCACAGCAGCGCCGACTTCCGGACCGGCCAGCCTGAAGTAACGCTTTCGCCCCCGAGGTTCGAGCTTTAGTAGACCGCTGGCTGACAGTCGGGCCAGGTGAGCGCACGCCGAAGAGGGGGTCAGTCCGGCCAGGTTCGCCAGCTCGTCGGACGGCCGCGCCATGCCGTCGATCAAGGCCCAGAGCATTGCGCTGCGTTTGGGGTCGGCGAGCAGGCTGGCGATCTGGCTGATGCTTGTTACAGGTTTCATATCTCAACTCCCTGAGAGATCACGACAGATGTCGATTGAATAACCATGCCAGCAGCACTTACTGCGAGGTGCCCAATGCCAGCAGGAAGTTGAAGTTACAGACGCCGGCTGCGCGTGCAGCAATCGAACGGTTGGCCAAACAAGCAGCCCGTATTGCAGCTCAGACAGTATTCGAGTGAGTAGCGTTACTTACCGACCTTTGGCATGGAAGTGTCTCTCGCTGGAAATGACTGCTGCAGCGATTATAAGCCGCTTTACGTGTGCGATTATCGAGCCCGCCGACGCCGGGGACGTCAAACAAAGCCTGTTATTGCAAACCTCGGACACCCTGATCTTCGAGGCCACAAAATGTTTAATCTGAAAAAACTGTCTCGAGCCGCGCCGGCTATATCTATTCTTCGCGCACCCAATAATTGGTATCAAAAAATAAGCGATAAAACCTACAACGAACTTAACTACAAGCCACACACTAAATAGCAAGTTCCGCACCCTCAATCACACTGCCCGCGCACGTTGTTCAAGCAGGGCCTGGCAACGCACCCGAAGCATGTTGCGCAGCAGCTGGACCGGCTTACCCAACTGAGCGCGATGCGTACACATCAGGTTGAAGGGCGCGGGCTCACCCGGCAAATGCCCCAGCAACAGTTTCAACCGTCCCTCCTGGATATCCATCGCCACATCCAGCCATGACTTGTAGGCGATGCCCTGGCCGGCCAGGGCCCAGCGGCGAACCACGTCTGCATCGTCGCAGAAGCGATCGCCGCGAACGGTCAGGCCTACTTCGCTTGAGCCCTGACCAAAACACCAGTGGTCATGCACCCGAGAACCCAGTTGGTACAGCAGGCAATTGTGCTGCGCCAGGTGCGCCACTTCCCTTGGCTCGCCATGACGCGCCAGGTAGGCGGGCGAAGCGCAAAGAACCCGGCGATTGTCGGAACATATCGGCAGCGCCACCAGGCTGGAGTCTTCCGGTGCGCCATAGCGCACGGCAACATCGGCGGCCTGGCGAAACAGGTCGGCATTGCGATCCCCCAACAGCAGGCGGACCGACAGTTGCGGGTGCTCACGCTGCAACTCGTCGAGCCAGGGCAGCAATACATTGCGACCGAAATCCGACGGTGCAGACAACTGCAGCACCCCGCTCACTTGGTCCTGGCCCTGGGCAAGCAGGCGCTGCCCCTCCTCCAGGCTTGCCAGGGCGGCACGGGCGTGCCCAAGAAAGCCTTCGCCATCGGCCGTCAGGCGCAGGTTGCGGGTGGACCGCGCCAATAACCGGGCGCCCAATTGCGCCTCCAGGCGCTTGAGCGCTGCACTGGCCACTGCCGGAGACAGGTCGAGCAAACGTGCCGCCGCCGACAAACTGCCCAGCTCCGCTGCACGGACAAACAACAGCACGTCATCAAGTCGCACCGCGGCCCCCATTAACAAAAAAATATTGAAAGTATCTGTGGTTTTATCGGCTTTTAACCAAGAGTGAAAGCACCAATCATGGCGTCCATCCATTCTCCCTGAGGACGACCGTCATGAAAGCTATTGCCTACTATCACTCCCTGCCCATCACCGACCCGGCCTCCCTGCAAGACATCGAGCTGCCTGCCCCCGAGCCGGGTGCGCGGGACCTGCTGGTAGAGGTCCGTGCCATTTCGGTAAACCCGGTGGATACCAAGGTGCGCCAGAACTCCCAGCCGGAGGCGGGCGCAGCCAAGGTGCTGGGCTGGGATGTCGCCGGTATCGTCAAGGCAGTGGGCAGTGACGTCAGCCTGTTCCAGCCAGGCGACAAGGTGTACTACGCCGGCTCGATCGCCCGTGCCGGGGGCAACAGCGAACTGCACGTCGTCGATGAGCGCATCGTCGGCCACATGCCCAAGTCCCTGAGCTTTGCCGAGGCCGCTGCCCTGCCACTGACGGCTATCACGGCCTGGGAGTTGCTGTTCGAACGGCTGCAGGTTGTGCAAGGCCAAGACAACCTGGGCCAACGCCTGTTGATCGTCGGCGCCGCCGGCGGTGTGGGTTCTATCCTCACTCAGTTGGCCAGCCAACTGACAGGCCTGATGGTGATTGGTACCGCCTCACGCGAGCAGACCCAGGCGTGGGTGCGCCAGTTGGGCGCCGACCATGTGGTCGACCACAGCCAACCGCTGGCCCAGGCGCTCAGGGCGCAAGGCATCGATCAGGTCACCCATGTGGCCAGCCTGACCCAGACCGACCAGCACCTCGCGCAACTGGTCGAGGCGCTAGCCCCGCAGGGCAAGTTGGCCCTCATCGACGACCCCAAACAGCTGGACGTCGGCCTGCTCAAACGCAAGAGCCTGTCACTGCACTGGGAGTTCATGTACACCCGCTCGCTGTTTGAAACCGCCGACATGATCGAGCAGCACAAGCTGCTCAATCGAGTCGCCGAACTGATCGACGCCGGGACCCTCAAGACCACCCTGGGTGAGCACTTCGGCACCATCAACGCGACCAACCTGCGCCGTGCTCACGCCCTGCTGGAAAGCGGTGCAGCCAAGGGCAAGATTGTCCTTGAAGGGTTCTGAAATAAAACGCCCACTCCAATTTCGGGGTGGGCGTGACCGTCAGTCCGACAACTGACGCAGGTCATTTCCCTGCTGGCAGGCAGCGCTACAATTCTTCAGCCAACGCCAATCGCAGGTATGCAGCGATGATCATTCAAGTCAGTGCATCAGGCCAGAAACCAGGCTGCCCGTGGCAGGTTCGACTGGACCAACATGTGGTGAGTTTCCGTAGCGAGGCCGAAGCCCGCGCCTTCGTCAACACCTTGCAAACCCGTCTGCAGGCGCCGCACCCACTCAAACGGGCCGGCTGAGCTGCAAGCGACGCGTGCCCATGGCCACCGCCGCCGCTCCCAGGCCACACAGGCTGATGACCAGGGCCATCGGCACGGCGCTGCCATCGTGCAGCACCCCCACCAGAGCCGCCGCACCGGCGGCAATACTGAATTGTATACAGCCCAGCAGTGCCGAGGCGCTGCCTGCGCGGGCGCCCTGACCACTCATGGCGCAGGCCGAGGCATTGGGGATGATGCAGCCCAGGCTCGCCACACAAATGAACAGCGGAATCAACAACGGCCAGAGCACCGCCGGATGCAGTGCCGTCACCGCCAGTAGCGCCAGCCCCGCCCCCAGATAGACCCAAACCGTACGTGCCAGAAGGAACGCCGGCCCGCGCTTGGCCAGCAACCGCGCATTGACCTGCGCCACCAGGATGAACCCCGCCGCGTTGCTGCCGAACAGCCAACCGTAATGTTCGGCGGGCACGCCGTACAGCTTGATGAAGACAAACGGCGAGCCGGCGATATAGGCAAACATGCCGGCAATGGCAATGCCGCCGGTCAACGCATGGCCGACGAAAATCCGGTCTTTGAGCAAGCGCCCGTACTGGCGCAGCGCGCCGGACAGTGGCTGGCGCGGCTGGTTGGCCGGCAGGCTTTCCGGCAGGCCCATGGCGACCGCCAGGGTACACAGCGCACTGAACACGGTCAGCGCCAGGAAGATCGACTGCCAGCCATACAGGTTGACCATTACCCCACCGAGCATCGGCGCCAGGATCGGCGCCAGGCCCATCACCAGCATCAACTGCGAGAACACCTTGGCCGAGGCCACCGCATCGCATTTGTCACTGACAATCGCCCGCGACAACACCATACCGGCGCAGCCGCCCAGGGCCTGGACGAAGCGTGCCACGATCAGCGCATCGAGATTGGGGGCAAAGGCACAGGCCACCGAAGCCAGGGTAAACAGGGTAACCCCCACCAGCAGCGGAATCCTGCGGCCAAAACGGTCGGCTACCGGACCGTAGGCCAGTTGCCCGATGGACAAGCCCAGGAAATAGGCGGCCAGGGTGGTCTGGATGTGTTTTTCATCGGTACCAAAGGCCAACGCCATGGCCGGAAAACCTGGCAGGTAGAAGTCGATTGCCAGGGGCCCGAACGCACTGAGGGCGCCCAGAATCAGGATGGTTCGCAGGTTCATCGGAAATCCATAGCAGGCTAAGCAAGTCTGCTAGTCTAACCGCCCTGCGAGGGTTGCGCTGCGAAGAGTTGGCCCGCGCACGAAACTTCATTCATGGCGCGGGCCACCGGGTCAGGCCGCTTCGGCCTGATAGCCCTCTTCGCGAATCAGCTCAAGAATCTGCGGGGCTTGCAGCGAGCTCTGTACCTTCACCTGCTTCTGGGCCAGGTCGACCTCCACAATCGCGTCTTGATCCTGAGCCTGTACCGCACGGGTAACGGCCTTGACGCAATGGCCGCAGGTCATTCCTTGAACGTTGAACACTTGCATGGTGCTTGCCTCCTGTGGGTTTGAGCGCAGTTTCAAGCTTGCCATCGGGACAAGGTCAAGACTTTCGCCACGCTGCCGGGCTGGAAATCATTCACCGTGTCGGCCAAGCTGCGAGCCTGATGATTGACGATGCAGGAGTTTCATTTCATGCGCAGGGCAGCTTTCGGCCTTTTTGGCTTGTTGGGTATTGTCGGCCTGCTTCCCCAGGCCCACGCCGCAGGGCCGAGCGACTACAGCATTCTGATCATCTCGCGTGAGCGCCTTGAAGTGGCGACTTCGTGCGAGATCGGCGTGTACATCAATGATCAACTGGCAGGCCGGCTGTTCCAGGAGCAATCCACCTCGTTCAACTTGCCGCCGGGCGAACTCGATGTGCGCCTGCGCTACCTGCCCGGACAAGTGCCGGGCTGCCAGCCAGGTATCGAGAACCAGCGCAGCACTCGTTTGCAGCTTGCGGCTGGCCAGATCAATAAATACCGCATTGCAGTCGATCAGAATGGCCTCACGTTGATCAGGGCCGGCCTGGGCTATTGACCTTACCCGCATGGCAAGGTTGATGCTAATGGCCTGTCCAAGGAGGAGTGCCCATGTCTGCATCTACCACGTTCGATCTGCCAATTGCCGGCATGACCTGCGCCAGCTGTGCTGGCCGCGTCGAGCGCGCCCTGCGCAAGGTCAGCGGTGCCGAACAGGTCAGCGTCAACCTGGCCACCGAACAAGCCCGCATCCAGGCCCCGGCCGATAGCCTGCCGGCCCTCGTCGAGGCGGTTGAACAGGCCGGCTACAGTGTTCCCAGCCAGTCGCTGGAACTTCAGATCGGCGGCATGACTTGCGCCTCATGCGCAGGCCGTGTCGAGCGTGCCCTGGGCAAAGTGCCGGGGGTGCAGACCGTCAGCGTCAACCTCGCCAACGAGCGCGCCCATGTGCAAGTGCTCGGTGCTGTCGACAGCAGCGTGCTGATCGACGCCGTCACCCATGCCGGTTACTCGGCCACCCTGCCGCAAAGCGCCAAGGTCAACAAGGACGATGCCGAACGCCGCCTGCGCAAGGAGCGCTGGTCGGTGGCGCTGGCCGTATTGCTGGCCTTGCCATTGGTACTGCCGATGGTGCTGCAGCCATTCGGTATCCACTGGATGTTGCCGGCCTGGGCCCAGTTCGTGCTCGCCACACCGGTGCAGTTCATCCTCGGTGCACGCTTTTATGTGGCTGCCTGGAAAGCCGTGCGCGCCGGTGCCGGCAACATGGACCTGCTGGTAGCCATCGGCACGAGCGCCGGGTATGGCCTGAGCCTCTATGAATGGGCCCAGGCGGCGCCCGGCGTTACGCCGCACCTGTACTTTGAAGCGTCTGCCGTCGTGATCGCCCTGGTGCTGCTGGGCAAATACCTGGAAAGCCGCGCCAAGCGCCAGACCGCCAGCGCAATCCGCGCCCTCGAGGCCCTGCGCCCTGAACGCGCGCTGCTGCTGGTCGATGGCCAGGAGCGTGACGTGGCCATCAGCGAACTGCGCCTGCATGACCTGGTGGTGGTCAAGCCCGGTGAGCGCCTCCCCGTCGACGGTGAAGTGATAGAAGGCCAGAGCCATGCCGACGAAGCGCTGATCAGCGGTGAAAGCCTGCCGGTGCCAAAGCAACCGGGCGACAAGGTCACCGGCGGCGCCATCAACGGTGAAGGCCGCCTGCTGGTACGTACCCTGGCACTGGGGACTGAAACAGTACTCGCGCGCATCATCCGCCTGGTCGAAGACGCCCAGGCCGCCAAAGCGCCGATCCAGAAGCTGGTGGACCGGGTCAGCCAGGTGTTCGTCCCGGCGGTGCTGGTGATAGCGCTGATTACCCTGGTGGGTTGGTGGCTGGCCGGTGCGCCGATCGAAACTGCCCTGATCAACGCGATCGCCGTGCTGGTCATCGCGTGTCCTTGCGCACTGGGCCTGGCCACACCGACGGCAATCATGGCAGGTACCGGTGTCGCCGCCCGCCACGGCATCCTGATCAAAGACGCCGAGGCCCTGGAACGCGCCCACGCCGTCAACCGCGTGGTATTCGACAAGACCGGCACCCTCACTTCCGGCAGCCCGCGCATTGTCCATAGCAAAGCGGCGGTCGGTGAACAGGCCCAACTGTTGCAGTTGGCCGGCGCCTTGCAGCGCGGCAGCGAACACCCGCTGGCCAAGGCGGTGCTGGATGCCTGTGAAGAACAAGGCCTGGCCGTGGCCGACATCAGCAACAGCCAGTCGCTTACCGGTCGCGGCATCGCCGGCACCCTGGACGGTCGCGACCTGGCGCTGGGCAACCGTCGGATGCTCGACGAGAGCGGCCTGCAACCGGGCGGGCTGGCAGCCGATGCCAATGCCTGGGAAGCCGAAGGCCGGACCTTGTCCTGGCTGATCGAGCGCAGCCCGCAACCGCGTGTACTGGGCCTGTTCGCTTTTGGCGACAGCCTCAAGCCAGGTGCCGGCCAGGCCGTGCGTCAACTGGCCGACCGGGGCATCAGCAGCCACCTGCTGACCGGTGACAACCGCGGCAGCGCCAAGGTAGTGGCCCTGGCCCTGGGTATTACCGACGTGCATGCCGAGGTGCTGCCCGGCGACAAGTCGGCGAAAGTCGCCGAGCTCAAGCAATCGGGAGTGGTAGCGATGGTCGGCGACGGTATCAACGATGCCCCAGCCCTGGCCGCCGCCGATATCGGCATCGCCATGGGCGGAGGTACCGACGTGGCCATGCAGGCTGCCGGTATCACCCTGATGCGCGGAGATCCACGCCTGGTACCGGCCGCACTTGAGATCAGTCGCAAGACCTATGCGAAGATCCGCCAGAACCTGTTCTGGGCGTTCATCTACAACCTGATCGGCATTCCCCTGGCCGCCTTCGGACTGCTCAGCCCGGTACTGGCTGGTGCGGCGATGGCCCTGTCGAGTGTCAGTGTGGTCAGTAACGCCCTGATGCTCAAAACCTGGAAACCCGAAACCCCGCCACAGGACGACACCCCATGAATATCGGACAAGCCGCTCGCCGTTCCGGCTTGAGCGCCAAGATGATCCGCTACTACGAGTCCATCGGCCTGCTAAAGCCGCCCCTGCGCAGCGACAGCGGCTATCGCCTGTACTCGGAAGACGACCTGCACAGCCTGGCATTCATCAAGCGCTCGCGTGATCTGGGCTTTTCTCTGGAGGAAGTCGCCAGGCTGCTGACCCTGTGGCAAGACCGTCAGCGTGCCAGTGCCGACGTCAAGGCCCTGGCCAGCCAGCACATTGATGACTTGAACCGGCGAATTGAAGAATTGGTGAGTCTGCGCGATACCTTGAGCGAGCTGGTCGCCCACTGCCAGGGCGACGACCGCCCTGACTGCCCGATCCTCAAGGACCTGGCAGCCGGCAGCAGTTGCTGTCACTGAAGCATTACTGCAGCCAGGGCGGCGCGGGCTCCTCTTCCTTGCTGGGGCCCCGTTCGGCGTCGTCCCTGGCAGCACGCCGGCGGGCCTCATCCAGACGGGCGGCATCAATCTCGCGCATGACCCCGTCGACATCGGCGGTGTGCTCATCGTCCTGGTACTGGCCGCTGAGCTCGGTCTCTGGCAGCAGCTCGCCAGCCTGGTACAGGGCCCACATTTCCCGGGCATAGCGGGTCTGCTTGAGTTCCGGGGCAAAGCGGCCGAAATAGGCCGCCATGTTGCCGACATCTCGCTCCAGCATGCTGAAGGCGTGGTTGTTGCCCGCCGCATCCACTGCCTGTGGCAGGTCGATGATCACCGGACCGTCGGGGCCTAGCAGCACGTTGAATTCCGACAGGTCGCCATGCACCAGGCCGGTGCAGAGCATCAGCACGATCTGGCGGATCACAAAGGCGTGGTATTCGCGCGCCTGCTCTGGCTCCAGGTGGACATCGTTGAGCCGTGGCGCGGCATCGCCGTACTCGTCGGCCACCAGTTCCATCAGCAGCACACCGTCAAGGAAGTCGTAGGGCCGCGGCACTCGTACACCGGCGTTGGCCAGGCGGAACAGGGCGGCAACCTCGGCGTTCTGCCAGGCGTCTTCGGCTTCCTTTTTCCCGTACTTGGAACCCTTGGCCATGGCCCGGGCCTGGCGGCTGTTGCGCACCTTGCGCCCTTCCTGGTACTCGGCGGCCTGGCGGAAGCTGCGTTTGTTGGCCTCTTTGTAGACCTTGGCACAACGCAGTTCCTGACCGCAGCGCACCACGTACACGGCGGCCTCCTTGCCACTCATCAGTGGTCGCAGTACTTCGTCGACCAGTCCATCTTCAACCAGTGGTTCAATGCGTTTTGGAGTCTTCATCGGCTTTTGTCGGGGGTCCTGTTCTGCCAGACACATGGATTTTTGTAGGTCACCGGTGCTGCACCGGATTGTCGCTGTATCAAGACCGCTCTGCGTTGTAACGACAAACCGTCCGACTTGCCATTGTTTTTGTATCTCTCGGAGCACAATCGTTCACAAAAATCATCAGAATACGTTGCCACTCACAGGCGCAGGCCCCCCGGGGTCATGCCGAACAGGCTCTTGAAGGCGGCGATATAGGCCGATGTCGAGTCATAGCCACAGCCCAGCGCGGCGTCGGTAACGCTTTGTCCCGCTTCGAGGGCAGTGAGCGACGATAACAGGCGCATGCGCTGGCGCCAGCCACGAAAGCTCAGGCCGGTTTCTCGCTGGAACAGGCGCATCAGGGTCTTTTCCGAGGTATTCAGCTGCTGCGCCCACTGGCCAAGGGTTTGCCCCTCCTCGGGATGCGCGAGCAATTCGTTGCACAGCCCCAGCAAGCGCGGGTTTTGCGGCAGGGGCAAGGAAAAGCCCACTTGCGGCAACGCCTGCAACTGATCAAGCAATACGCCGACCAGCCGCGCCTCGGGGCTGTCGTCTTCGGGATAGTCCACCGGCAACAGGCAAAACTGCTTGATCAGCTCGCGAGCAAGTGGGGTGACTTCCAGTACCCGGCACTGCTCCGGCGCCCAACGGCAAGCGTCGCGGTGAACATACAGGCTGCGCATCTCGGCCCGCATCGAGGTTTCCACCTCATGCTCGGCGCCCGCCGGTATCCACACCCCCCATTGTGGTGGGGCGAAATAGCTGCCTTCGGCAGTGCGTACCCCAAGCACCCCGCTGATCGCATAGGAAAACTGCACCCAATCATGCTGGTGGCGGGTGGTCCAGGAACCGGCGCTCAAGCTTTCGGCCCGTGCGTACACAGGCCTGGGTAGTTGCGTCAGGGCGGGGATCGGACGAGGGCCCTGTCTTTGTCCGTTTGTCGGCATCGGTTGGCCTTATATCGCAAGACGGCATTATTCCGGGCAGGGTAGCCTCATGCCTCATTGGTTGCAAAATGATTCAAAGGCCCGCCCATGCAAGCGCTCAAGCACCTCAAACGCGTGGTTACCGACTGGTTCCTATGCGGCATGTTCCTCGCCACTTTCCTGGCCTGGCTGTTCCCAAGTTTCGGCAGCAGCGGCGGCGCGATGCATGCCGAGTACGTCATCAATACCGGCGTATTCCTGGTGTTCTTCCTGCACGGTATCAACCTCTCCAGCGAACAGGTTCGCCATGGTCTACGGAACGGGCGCCTGCACCTGATGGTGCAGGGTTTCACCTTCGTGATCTTTCCGTTGATCTGGTGGCTGGCCGACCGCGTACTCGGCAGCCAGGTCCCAGCGCTGTTGATGCTGGGCTTTTTCTACCTGTGTGCCCTGCCCTCGACCATCTCATCCTCGGTGGCCCTTACCGGCAGCGCAGGCGGCAATGTGCCGGCGGCGATTCTCAATGCCAGCCTGTCCAGCGTCCTCGGCATTTTCATCACCCCCTGGCTGGTCAGCCTGGTAGTGGGCAGCGGCAGCGGCGGCATCGACCTGGCCGCCACCCTGCTCGACCTCTGCGCCCTGCTGCTGTTGCCGCTACTGCTAGGCCAGCTGCTGCGCCCGTGGCTGGGCCGCTTCTTCGCTCGGCACAAGCGCTACACCAATATCATGGACAAGCTGGTGATCCTGCTACTGGTGTATGCCGCGTTCTGCAACTCGATGGTGTCGGGCATGTGGCAGCAGCAAGGCAACGGGGTGCTGGTCACGGCGTTCGTGGGCAGCGCCATGCTGCTGGCCTTGATCCTGTGGATGACCACCCGCACCGCGCGAGCCCTGCGCTTGAGCCCGGCCGACGAAGTGGCCGCGGTGTTCTGTGCCAGCAAGAAGTCCCTGGCCGCCGGTGCGCCGATGGCTGCGCTGATCTTCGGTGCCCACCCGGGCCTGGGCCTGATCCTGCTGCCGATCATGATCTACCACCCGCTGCAACTGATCGTCTGCTCGATCATGGCCGAGCACTATGCCAATCGCCCGGCCACGGTCGAAGCGCCAGCGCTGGTCAGCGCTCGATGATCGCCGTAACGCCCTGACCACCGGCGGCGCAGATAGAAATCAGACCACGGCCCTTGCCTGCAGTGGCCAGCAGCTTGGCCATATTGGCCAGGATGCGCCCGCCGGTGGCAGCGAACGGATGCCCGGCTGCCAGTGAGCTGCCCTTGACGTTGAGTTTGCTGCGATCAATGGCCCCCAGTGGCTCGCTCAGGCCCAGCTTGCGCTGGCAGTAGTCGGGGTCTTCCCAAGCCTTGAGGGTACACAGCACCTGGGCAGCGAAGGCTTCGTGGATCTCGTAGTAGTCGAAATCCTGCAGGCTCAAGCCATTGCGCGCCAGCAACCTGGGGACCGCGTAGGCCGGCGCCATCAACAGCCCCTCCTGACCTTTGACGAAATCCACCGCCGCAGTTTCGCCATCGACCAGATACGCCAGCACCTCAAGATTGTGCTCACGAGCCCAGTCTTCGCTGCCCAGCAACACCACCGAGGCACCATCGGTCAGCGGCGTGGAGTTGCCCGCCGTCAGGGTGCCTTTTTCGCTGCGCTCAAACGCTGGCTTGAGGCTGACGAGTTTCTCCAGGGACAGGTCGGCGCGCAGGTTGTTGTCGCGGGTCAGGCCCTGGAACGGGGTGAGCAGGTCATCATGCCAGCCTTCGGCATAGGCGGCCGTCAGGTGCTGGTGACTGAGCAGCGCCAGTGCGTCCTGCTCGTTGCGGGGAATCTGCCAGGTCTGCGCCATCAGCTCGCAATGCTGCCCCATCGACAGCCCAGTGCGCGGTTCGCCGTTGCGTGGCAGTTCGGGCTTGAGGTGACCCGGGCGCAGCTTGAGAAAGGCCTTGAGCTTGTCGGCCGTGGTCTTGCCGCGATTGGCCTGGAGCAGAATGCGACGCAAGCCCTCGTTGACGGCGATGGGCGCATCTGAAGTGGTGTCGACACCACCGGCAATCCCGCTGTGGATCTGCCCCAGGGCGATCTTGTTGGCCACCTGTATCGCCGTCTCAAGCCCCGTGCCGCAAGCCTGTTGCAGGTCGTAGGCGGGCGTTTGCGCCGACAGACGCGAGCCGAGCACGCATTCACGGGTGAGGTTCATGTCCCGGGAGTGCTTGAGCACAGCCCCGGCCGCCACCTCGCCCAGTTGCAGGCCGTGCAGGCCATAGCGTTCGATCAGCCCTTCGAGGGCTGCGGTAAGCATCGCCTGGTCACTGGCAGTGGCGTAGGCGCCGTTGGAACGGGCGAAGGGAATCCGATTGCCGCCAATGATCGCGACCCGGCGCAATGAACGCATGCGTAATGTCCTCTTTATCAGCAAACAGTCCGCTACAGCGTAGGTGTTTTTTGCGCGGTCGAACGACCAACGGCCAATCATGGTCCACACTTTGAAGCTTATTTCAGGGAGACGCGCACATGAGCGACCGCTATATCGACTTCGCCAACTCCGACCTCGGCCGGCGCCTGGTGGGGGCCGTGGGCCTGCCCAGCCCAGCGCGCCTGGAACGCTGGGAGGCCGGTCGCCTGCGGCCTGTGGACGGCGCCCTGCTGCTCGGAGGCGGGCCTTTGGCGAACAGGGTCGAGGCATTCGCGCAGCGCCTGACCGACGACGTCTACAGCTTCGCCAGTCCCGAGCTGGGCGCGACCGAATGGGTTGCCGGGCTTGGCCCCAAACTCAAGGCCGTGGTGTTCGATGCCAGCGAACTGGAAGACACCGACCAGCTCAAGCAATTACGCGAGTTCTTCCAGCCGCTCCTGCGCAGCCTGGCACCCAGCGCCCATGTGGTGATTCTTGGACGGCCACCGGAACAGCTCGATGACCCGCTGGCCCAGGTGACCCAACGCGCCCTCGAAGGTTTCAGCCGCTCCCTGGCCAAAGAACTGCGAGCGGGCGCCACCCTGCAGTTGCTGTACATCAGCGACACCGGCGAAGACCAGCTCGAAGGCGCCCTGCGGTTTTTCCTGTCGCCCAAGAGCGCCTTTATCTCCGGGCAAGTGCTGCGCCTTGGCGCGTGCGCCAGCAGCGTCCAGGACTGGACCCGCCCCTTGGCCGGACGCAAGGCCCTGGTCACGGGCGCCGCCCGTGGCATTGGTGCGGCTATTGCCGAAACCCTGACCCGCGACGGTGCCGAGGTGGTGTTGCTCGATGTACCCCAGGCCAAGGCCGACCTCGAAGCCCTGGCCGCGCGCCTGGGCGGTCGCAGCCTGGCCCTGGACATCTGCGCCGCCGATGCCCCGGCGCAACTGATCGAAGGGCTGCCCGATGGCATCGACATCGTGGTCCATAACGCCGGCATCACCCGCGACAAGACTCTGGCGAACATGACCCCGGAATACTGGGATTCGGTCCTGGCGGTCAACCTCAAGGCCCCCCAGCTCCTGACCCAGGCCCTGTTCGACAGCGGCGCCCTGCACGACAACGCGCGCATCGTGTTGCTGGCCTCGATCAGCGGCATCGCCGGCAACCGCGGGCAGTCCAACTATGCCGCCAGCAAGGCCGGGCTGATTGGCCTGGCTCAGGCCTGGGCACCGAAGCTGGCCGAACGCGGCGGCAGCGTCAACGCCGTGGCCCCCGGTTTCATCGAGACGCGCATGACCGCCGCCATTCCCTTTGCCCTGCGCGAAGCCGGGCGGCGCATGAGCTCCCTGGGCCAGGGTGGCTTGCCCCAGGATGTCGCCGAAGCCGTGGCATGGCTGGCACAACCCGGTACCGGTGCAGTCAATGGCCAGGTGCTGCGGGTATGTGGCCAGGCCGTGATGGGGGCTTGAACATGACACGACAGTGGCACGATCTGAGTAGCACCGCTGCGTTGTCCGGCCTGTACCTGCGCGCGGCACGCAAACGCAAGATCACCGGCGATACGCTGCCCGAACAGGGCTTGCGCAGTTACCTTGAGGTCAACCCCAAGCAACTCGAGGACTACCGCAAGCTCTGTCACTTCAGTGACGATGGGCGCCTGCCGCCCACCTTCCCCCATGTGATGGCGTTCGCCCTGCAGTTGCAACTGCTGACCGACAAGGATTTCCCCTTCCCCTTGCTTGGCCTCGTCCACCTGCACAACAGCATCCGTGTGGTGCGGCCGCTGGGCGGTATCAGCCATTTGCGCTTCAGCGTACATGTGCAGAACCTGCAGCCCCATGAAAAGGGGGGCTCTTTCGATCTGGTCACCGAAGCCTCGGACGGCCTGGGGCTGATCTGGGCCGAGACCAGCCGCATGCTGTGCCGCGGGCTGAAACTGACGGGCGAGCCCGAAGCGGATGTCGAACCTGCCACTCCTTCCTTGAGCGAACTGACCCGCTGGTACGCCGACAGCGATATCGGCCGGCACTACGCCAAGGTGTGCGGCGACTACAACCCCATCCACCTCAGCGCCACCAGCGCAAAACTGTTCGGCTTCCCTACAGCTATCGCCCATGGCATGTGGAGCAAAGCCATGACCCTGGCCGCATTGCGCGGGCACTTGCCGGTCAGCGGCTACGAGATTGCCGTGGACTTCCTCAAACCCGTGCGCCTGCCCAGTGAAGTCATCCTCAACGCAAGCCCGACTGCAGCCGAAGGACAGCTGCAACTGGACGGCCACGGTGACCTGCAGCACATGCGCGGAACCTGGCGGCGGCTGGACTGACAAGGCCCTCTTGCGTTGCGACGGCGCCCGCCTGAAGCTATGCGACTTGAGGAGAGTCTTGATGAACCTGCACGAACTGACCCAACGCATGCACCGCATCCGTGACAACAACGATTGGCGTGGCTTCCACAGTCCAAAGAACCTGGCCATGGCCGCCAGTGTGGAAATGGCCGAGCTGGTCGAGATCTTCCAGTGGCTGAGCGAAGACCAATCGCGCACGCTTGCCCCCGAGCAACTGGAGCACGCCGGCCAGGAAGTCGGTGACGTGGTGCTGTACCTGTTGCTGCTGTGCAGTGAGTTGGGCCTGGACATGGAGCAGGTGGTACGCAGCAAGCTGGCCGACAATGAACGGCGGTTTGCCCGATGAACGACCGTCACTTCGATGCCCTGGCCACCCGCTTCGCAGAAAAGATCTACGGCGGCGCCAAGGGTGCCATCCGCCTCGCGGTCCTGCAGGCGGACCTCGCCGAAGCCCTTCCCGACCGTCCCCTGCGGGTCCTGGATATCGGCGCCGGCCTGGGCCACATGGCCCTGTGGCTGGCCGAACGCGGGCATCAGGTGACGCTGGCCGAACCTGCCGAGCCCATGCTCGCCGGTGCCCGCGAGCGCTTCGCCCAGGCCGGTCAGCCAGCGATCTTCATCCAGGCGCCCTGGCAGGAACTGCTCGGGCAGCTGACCGAGCCCTACGACCTGGTGCTGTGCCACGCCGTGCTGGAATGGCTGGCCGAACCTGAAACCATCCTGCCTGTGCTGCACCAGCTGACCCGCAGCGATGGCCTGCTGTCACTGGCCTTCTACAATCGCGACGCACTGGTTTACCGCAACCTGCTCAAGGGCCATTTCCGCAAATTGCGGCGCAACGACATGGCCGGCGAAAAGCAGAGCCTGACCCCGCAAAAACCACTTGATCCGCGCACGCTCAGGGCGCAACTTGAAGATCTGTGGCAGGTCGAAACAGAGAGCGGCGTGCGCGTTTTCCACGACTACATGCCCAGTGAGTTCCAGGCCAGGGCCGAGCTGCTCGACCTGCTGGAAATGGAGCTGGCCCATCGGCGTCATCCAGCCTTTGCCGGCCTTGGGCGCTACCTGCACTGGATCTGCCGACCCCGCTGACACCTGCCTGGAGGGTGACATGCCGTACCGTTTGACCCTGGGCCTGCTGTGCCTGAGCCTGGCGGCGTGCCAAAGCCCGAACCCGTATGTCGCCAGCTCCCTCCCGCTGCCACCGGCGCCGCCCCAGGCGGCGACTACGTTCGACGCCAGCGCCTACCCGGCACCGCCTCGCGACTATGGACGCTACCGCAGCTGGACCTGGCGCGACGGTCAGTTGCCGTCGGGTGTCGCCCTGACCGAACCTGCACAGCTGGCCGATGCAGTCAGCAACGCCCTGGACCAGCGCGGCCTGCGACCGGCGCGCAATGGCCAGGGCGATCTGCTGGTCACTGCCAACCTCAGCCTGGAGCGTCGCTTGCGCCAGGTGCGCGAAGACTACTACCCCTACGGCGCTTACCCCTATGGCGGCTATCCCTATGGAGGCTATGGCGCCTATGGCGGCGTGGGCGGTTACCGCAACGGCTACGGGGCGTACGCCAGCGTGCCGCTGATACGCACCTATGAAGTCGAGGTGATGGTGGTACAGGTCGACCTGTATGACGCCCGCGACGGCCAACCGGTGTGGAGCGCCAGCGCCGAGACCAGTAGCCAGGGCTCCCAGGGCGAGCGCGAAGATGCCCTGCGCGAATCCGTTAAAAAAGCCCTCAACGGCTATCCTCCCAGCTAAAGGCAATTGGAGATCCATCATGTTGCGCCGTCTCGCTGTACTCTCAATGGTGGTGTTGCTGGGCGCCTGCTCAAGCAACAACGCGACCCAGGACTTCGATGCCAGCCGCGACTTTGCCGGCTACCGCAGCTGGGTGTGGCAGGAGCCGGCGCTGCAATACCGCCCGGATGATCCGCGGATCAAGAGCGACCTGACTGAACAGCGCATTCGCCAGGCCGTGGCCGGGCAGCTCGATCAACGCGGCCTGCGCCCGGCTCAGGGCAACACCCCGGCTGACTTGAAAGTGCAGACCTACCTGATCGTCGAAAACCGCCAGCAGCAGATCACCACCAACTATGGTGGTGCCTGGGGCGGTTACTGGGGCAACTACTGGGGCGGGCCGATGTACAACGAAACCCGCAGTGTCGACTACAAGGTGGCAACCATCCAGGTCGACCTGTTCGACAGCCGCGACGGCAAGCTGGTATGGCGCGGCAGTGCCGAACAAATCATGAACAACTACCCGCCAAGCCCGGAAGAGCGCAACACGGCGATCCGCAACACCGTGGCCAAAGTGCTGGCCAACTACCCGCCACACTGATCCCTGCCATGGCCGGTCGCCTTGAAGGCGACTGGCCATTATCTTGTCTACACTTCTTGCAGCTGTTGCCCTGCGTGGCCATGGGCAGCAAAGGAGTGCTCGTGTCTTCACGCTTTCCCGCACGGCAACGCGGTGCAATCGGACTGATGGCGGCCTTGACCCTGGGCATGGGGCTGCTGTTTCTGTTGATGGTGGTCGACAGCGGCAGGCTGTATCTGGAGCAGCGAAAGCTGCAACGGGTCGCCGATATGTCGGCGCTGGAAGCCGCGGGGCAGTTGGGCACCTGCAATGGCGTCGGGCCGTCGGCCGATGCACTGGCCAAGTTGGGGGCAAAACGCAACGGGCTCGATGCGGCCGGGCGTCTTGAGACCGCCTGCGGCACCTTGCAGACCGGCGCCAACAGCCTGCGCCGCTTCAGTGTCGATGCCACCCGCAATGAAGCCATCCGAGTGATCGTCCACCGCGATGTGGCCACCAGCGTTGCAGCCGGCGTGCTGGCCCTGGCCAAAGGCAACGACTTGCCCACCACCGTCACCCTCACTGCCACAGCCGTGGCGGCAACACCCAGGCCGCCGCTGGCCATGCTGAGGATCCGCACCACACTGGCAACCATCGACTCGCAAAAATCCGCCTTGCTCAATGCGCTGGCCGACCCCTTGGGTGCCCGGATAAATCTGGATGTACTGGGATGGCGAGGCTTGGCCAATACCGACATCAACCTGCTTGAATACCTGGATCAACTGGCGATCGAGGTCGGCGTGCAGGCCGGCAATTACGATGAGCTGTTGAACACCAACGTCTCGGCAACCGACCTGATCGAGGCGGCAGCCGAGGTCATGAAGAACGGCAGCAACAAAGTCCTGGATGTCGCCAGCAACCTGGCCAAACTCACCGTTGCGACCGACGACGACCGAGTGCTCAAGCTTGCCGATATCCTTCAGGTGAATGCGGGTACGCCCAAGGCCGGGCTGGACACCAGCCTGCAGCTGCTGCAATTGGTGCAAGGGGTGATATTGCTGTCGAACAAGGAGAATGCGGCGGTGGTCGAGTTGCCGATCAAGCTCTTGGGCCTGGTCAATGGAAAGATTCAGATCAAGGTCATCGAGCCGCCGAAAGTCTCTGCTATAGGTAACCCTCAGACCGACGACATCAGCGTGCAAACGGCGCAGATCAGGACCATGGTGTCGGTCAATTCGCCGGTGATCAAAAGCCTGGCCGGTATCGTCAATGCCGTAGCAGAACTGGCGGAGCCACTGACCAATATCCTGAACAACCTCCTGCACCTGAACCTCAAAGGGACCGTCGACTCATTGCTCTGTGCACTCGGCGTACCCTGCAAAGTCAGCGATATCAAAGCGCTCGACCAAGCGGCGGAATTCACTATCAGTGTCAGTACCGTCAAGGCGACCAGCAGAGTCAGCGATTTCAGGTGTACGCCCGACAGACAACTGACCGCTGCAACTGACAGCGCAGGCGCGCAGATATCCATTGGCAAAATCGACTCGCCGAACGCATTTCTCAATGACGGCACCGGCGCAATCAACCCGATTCCACTGATCGATATCGGCACCAATATTTGCAGCAGCCTTCTGGGACTTGGCAAAACCTGTGGCACCCGCGTCCCCTTCGTTGGCGGAGGCGTGGGTATCAAACCTGATCCACTGGTAGTACTGGCGCGCCACGAAGACATGCTTTTCCAGGGCGCCAACCTGCTGGAGGTCGGAAAGTCCTCGCCCTACCTCGCCATGCAACCCAACAACATCATCGCGAGCCTGAATACCACCATCGACACCTTACCCCTTCACGTCTACAAGCCTCAGAACGGCGACATTCTGGGGGGCGTGCTAGACGTCGCTGCAAGCGTATTGGCCGACGTAACCAAGATTCTCAAACCGATGATCAAAAACCTGCTCAGCCCCTTGGTCGACCCCCTGATCAACTCACTCCTCAAAGTCCTCGGCATCGACCTCAACACCACCGAAGTCAGCGCCAACCTGACCTGCTCCAGCACCCGCGCTCAACTGGTGCTGTGAACCGGCAGTTCGATGCAGAAGCGCGCCCCTTCGGCGGCATTCTCCACGCTCAGGCAACCGCCCATGGCGTCCACGATCCCGTAGCTCACCGACAAGCCCAGGCCCGTGCCGACGCCCACCGGCTTTGTGGTGAAGAACGGCTCGAAAATCCGTTCCAGCAGGCGAGGGTCGATACCGCCGCCATTGTCTTCGACCAGCAGGCGAACCTGGCGCTCATCCTGCTCGAGGCGCAATGCGATCCAGGGCTCCAGCAACCCGCCCTCACGACGCGCCAACAAGGCATCACGGGCATTGACCAGCAGGTTGATCAGCACCTGCTCCAATTGATCCTGATGACCGCTGACCTGCAGCAGCTCCTGCGGGGCATCGACGCGCAGGTCCACGCCCTTGCCACGCAAGCCGTCGGCAAGTAGCGACAAGGCACCCTCCACCGCCTGCCACGGCGCGAACAATTGCTGATCGACCTCCGAGCGGCGGCCAAACACACGCATGTGTTCCACCACCCGCGAAGCACGCTGCACCTGGGCATCGATGCGGGTGAGCTTTTCCTGCAGGTAGTCCACCTGCGCCTCGCCATTTTCCAGGCGTTTCAGAGCGTTGACCACGGCCATGCGCATCACGTTCAGGGGTTGGTTGATCTCATGGGCAAGTCCGGTGGCCATCTCGCCGAGGGTAGCCATTTTCGCGCTCTGCACCAGTTGCTGACGGGTACGCCGTACCTGGGTGTTGTCGCGCCCCACCGCCTGGATTTCCAGCAACTTGCCGTGCTCATCGAACAAACCGCGGTCGGACCACACCCACCACGCATGCTCGCGGCCAGGTAGCTGCAGGCAGATCTCGGCCGTGCTTACGGGTTGCTCTGGCGTAAGGCTGGCCAGGCGCTCGACAAACGCCACACGTTGAGTCTGCGACATCCATTGCCCAAGGTTGATGCCAGGCAATTGTGCCGGGCTGCACTCCAGGTAATCGGCCAGCGGCTGGTTACCGAATACCAGCTCCAGCGAGGGGGTGTAGCGGCAGATCATCGCCGGGGAATCCTCCACCAGCACCCGGTAGCGCTCCTCGCTCTCACGCATTTTTTCAGCGGCTTCAGTGGCCTCGCTGACATCCAGCCAGATACCCACCACTTCCACCGGCAAACCCAGGTCATCACGCAGTAGTCGAGCTTCATCGAGCACCCAGTGGTAGTCGCCCTGGCGGTCACGCAAACGGTAGCGGCTGCGCACCTGCCCCTCGCGCAACAAGGTGCGGGTGCGCTCCAGCCACAGCGACTGATCCTGCGGGTGGACCCATTTCCCAGGCTGCAACACACCTTCTTGTGGGGTCTCCCAACCCAGCATCGGCTGCAGGCTGGCACTGAAGAACTCGGCGTACAGCGCGCCCTCACTGTAGCGCTGGATGTAGATCACGGCGGGAGAACTGGCGATCAGGTTCTCCAGCCGGGCCTGGGCGGCAGCGGCCTGAAGTTGCTGTGCCTTGCTGTCGCTGATGTCGAGCATCAACCCTTGCAGGCGACGCTGTGGCCCGTTGCCGCGCACTTGCCCGCACAACCGATACCAACGCGGGTTGGCTTGCAAATTGTTGTCGAGCAAGCGCAGGGTCAGCTCCAGGTCACGCCCCTCGCACTGCAATTGCCCAAGGGCCAATTGCGCTGCCTCGCGATCAGCGGGGTGTACCCGGCTCAGCCACTGGCTAAGGGTCAATTGCGCAGGCACGCCAAGACGCTGGGCCAATCCTGGGTCCAACTGCAAGTTGGGGGTAATCAATCGCCACTGCCACCACCCGGCGCGCAACTGTACTTGCAGACTGTCCAGACGCTCGCTCTGCTGTTCCAGCTCGAACGCCACCAGCCGGCTCACCAGCGGCTCGGCGTAAGCGCCAAAAATGCTCAATGCCTCGGCCCCCACCAGCGGCGCACCGGGCCCGCCACATAACAGCCAGGCCTTGACCTGCAGCCCGGAGGCATAGGGCACAAACGACGCTGGCCTGGCTGCATACAGCAGGTGCAAGTCCGGATGCGCGGCACTTGAATACACCTGGCCCGGCGCCATGTGGTCGAGCAGCGGGCTCAGTACCGAGTCAGCAATCCCGTGTACGATCTCGCCGCTGGCGACATAGGTTTGCCACCCCTCGGCCCCCTGCAGCAAAACCTGTACGGCTGAGGCCTGCCAATGCCGCGCCAGCCATTGCAGTTGCTCCTTTGCCACCGCCTCCAGGCATTCGATGCTGCAGTCACGCACCGCACAGGCCAGGTGGCTGGTCAGGTGACGCTGTCGCTCGGCGATGAGTGATTGCTGGCGATGCTGCAACAGGTCGCCGACATCGAACACCTGCAGCAACCATTGCCCGGCGTGCTGCTGCAGCCAGCCACGGGTATGCAAGGTAGTGCCACCGGCGGCCTTGAAGTCCAGGTCCAGGGGCTGGCCCTGCCAGTCCATGGGCTCACCTTCGAGTACCAGCAGGCTGCAGGGCTGCACATAATCCTGCAGGCGCCCCTGGGCTTGCGCAGGCAAAGCCAGGGCCGAGCGCAAGGGACCGGCCAGGCGCAGCACCCGGGCGTTGTCATCCAGCCACACCTGCAACCCCGAGACGGGTACAGCCAAGGGTTCTGGCTCCGCCTCCGGGGGGGTGGCGGCACGCCCGCCCCAAAGCGCCAACAAGCGCTGCCCCACACTCACAGTTGCAGGCTCGCTTCAGCCTTGAGGCTGGTCGGCAATCGCGGTACCTGGCCGATCACCGGCAGGTTGAGTACCGGTATCACGGAGGTCAGTTTGTCTCGGGCGTAATCTATTTTTACGGTCAACAGATGGGTTGGCGACAGCGTCACCGTGGCGTCGCTGGCCTCGAAACCGAGGGAATTGGGCATCCACGCCAGCTGCTGGTTCAGCACTTGCCTGGCCAGCGTGTCGACGTCGGCACCGTAGGTCTTGCTGGTGGGGTCCAGTGCCACGCAACGACGCACCGCTTCGCTGCTGGCCTGGTTGAAGGACTGCAACATGAGCATGGGCAGGGCATAACTGACCACACCATAGAACACTGCGAAGAAGATCACGAATACCGCCACGAACTCCAGCGCCGCAGCGCCTTTTTGCCGATTGCACAGGCTTGCTTTCATGATCGCGTCTACCCTGACAGTGACACCTGTCTGACAGCATAGAATCATTCACCACAAAGGGATGCATTTCACGATGCAAAGCATTGTCCTGTTGTTGTGGCTTGCCTTATGCGCTGAACAAGATGTGCGTGAGCGCCAGATTGCCAATACCCTGACCCTCGGCGCCGCAGCCTGCGCGCTGGTCTACCTGTTCATGACCGGACACACCTGGATCGGCGCCGACGCCAGTGAAGGTGGCTGGGCGCTGGCCATCGTCATGCTGCTGACCTTGCCCGGCTACATGCTGGGGCGCTTCGGTGCAGGTGACGTCAAGCTGCTTGCTGCGCTGGCGCTGGCCACTGACCGAATGTACGTCCTGGGAACCTTTATCGGCGCCGGTATTGCCGTGCTGGTGTGGCTGTCGACACGGCGCTGGCTGTGGTCCCTGCTAAGTCAAAAGGTTAAGAGCCGACTCAAGCAAGTACTGGAAGAATCGTCAAAAAAACAACCCTTTGCCCCCTTCATATTGGCCGGCTTTCTACTTGCGGCTGTATGGGTCCACTAGTCGCCTGAGTGCCTTTTCCGGGCGTACAAACCTTGTACATCGTGCTCAAGTACGACTACTTTCTACAGTGTTGTCGGTCGATGCCCAGGCCGTCCAAACCTCGGAAGCAAGGGCACTTCAAGCAGGGAGTCGCGCGTGAACAAGCCTGTGAGCGAAGTGAAGGTGCTGGTCGTCGATGACCAGCCACTGATCGTGGAAGAGTTGTGCGAATTTCTCGAAAGCAGCGGTTACCGCTGCGTCCCCTGCCAGTCCAGCACCCAGGCGATCGAGCGCTTTGCCGCCGACCCGGCCATTGGCCTGGTGCTGTGTGACCTGTCCATGCCAGAGCGTGACGGCATCGAACTGGTCAGGGCGCTGAAGATCATTGCCGGACAGCAGCGGCTCTTCGAGGCCATCATGCTCACCGGGCGCGCCGACAAGCAGGACGTGATCAAGGCGCTGCGAGAAGGCTTTGCCGATTACTACCAGAAACCGGTCGATCTCAACGAGTTGCTTGAAGGCATTCAACGCCAGGAAGCGGCGTTGCAGATACGTCGGGAAAACTACCAGCACCTGGGTCACCTGAACCAGAAGCTGCAGTACCTGGCCGAGTCCATCGACGACCTCTGCCAGGACCTGGGCAAGGCCCGAGGGCACGGCGTGCTGCGTCGCGCCACAGACTTCGACGGCGAGCTCGACAATGACCCCATTCCAGTAATCTTCGAGCAGCTGTCGCCACGCCAGCTGGACGTGGCGCGCCTGGTCGGCAAGGGCAAGACCAATTACCAGGTCGCCTGTGAACTGGGTATCACCGAAAACACCGTCAAGCTCTATGTGTCCCAGGTGCTGCGCTTGACCCACATGCGCAACCGCACCCAGCTGGCGCTGGCCCTTTCGCCGGGCAATGCGCCGCAGCACCAGCGGCTGACGGCACACTGACACGCGCCGCTATTTGTCGCCCGCGCCTATGCTGTCGTAGTCAAAGTGTTCTGGAATTTCATACTTGTAGCTGTCGAGCCAGCGCTGCATGCTGCGCTCGCGCTCCTTGGGTGTTGCCGTCTGCGGTATCTTCGATGCCTGTTGATTGCGCGCCTGCAGTTGCAGCCAGGTTTCAGTCCCCTTCTGCGCCTGCGACGACGGTCCTTCTTCGATGGCCTGTGCAACCAAGGGCAGGTTGATCAATGCCAGCAGTAGTATCCATCCAGGTTTCATACCCACCTCACTGTTGTACCGCCGCGACCTGATCGATCCTGGCCGGCGCTGACGTGTTTGGCTTTTTGAGCTGCTCGGCACGATACTTCGCCTCGCTGAACTGCGCCGGGCTCAACTTGAAGCGCGAGACCAGGTCTGCAGCCTGCTGCCACTTGTCCTGGTACAGCAGCAGGCTGACCAGGTTGACCGCCGCCAGGGAGTTGTTGTCCTTGAGCTCGATGGCAGTCAGGAACTCGAAGCGGGCCTGTTCGACGTTGCCAAGGTCAAGGTAGACCACCCCCAGGTCGTTGCGCATTTTCTCATCGGTCGGTGCCAGACGTACCGCCCGCAGCAAATGACGCTCAGCCTGGACGTTGTCACCGCGTGCCGAAGCCAGCTGACCCAGGCCATGCTCGCCTTCGGCTGCCAGGCAACTGCCCAGCAAGCTGCGGTACAAGGGCTCGGCCTCGCTACGACCGAGCAGACGCCACACCTTGGCCTTGCGCAGACGCACCTGGGCCATGTCCGCGGGCAAGGCCTCAAGATGCGCCAGGCTGGCATGGGGCCGGCCTTCGCCGAGCATCTCGTCGGCCATACTCAATGCCAGCTCCTGGCTCGAATCGAGCTTGGCACAACTGGCCGTGTTCCCGGCAAGGGCCGACCAGGGCGCGCGGCCGTCCGTGGCGCAACCGCCGAGCACCATCAGGCTGATGATCACCACGACTGCTTTCATGCATGCATCTCCCTTCATGACGAAGCCAAGGCCTTGGCCAATGCCGTAAGACCGGGACCGGCGAGCACAATCAGCAAGGCCGGAAACAAGAACACCATCATCACCACCGACATTTTCCCGGACATCTTCGAGACACGTTCCTGCATCCCCGTCAGGCGCCGATCATCGAGCAGTTGCTTGAGTGCCAGCAGCGACTTCATTGCCCCGCCACCTTGGGTGAGCAACTGCTTGAGGATCACGCAGGTGTCGCTGAACTCATCCACCGCCAGCAGCTGCGAGGTTTTCTCAAGCTCCGGCACCAGGGCCAGGCCCGAGTCGACCCGCAGTAAAACGCCGCGCAATTCTTCACTGAGCGCCGGCAGCAATTGCCGGCCTTCCTGGCTCAGCACCCGCAGCGCTTGCTCTACCGCAAGGCCCGATTCAAAGAGGATGCGCAGCAAGGAGATAAACGTGGACACCTCGCGGGCAACCTGTTGCTGGCGCCTGGACGCCGCCCATGCCAACAACCGTTTGGGCAACAGGTAGCCGATACCCAGTGCAAATATCGGCATCACCAGCCAGGCCGTGGGGCTGTCGCGGTACAAGGTTTCTTCGACCACCACGGCAATGCCCAGCGCCAGCAACGGCACGCCCACCTGGCAGGCGGCGAACACCGCCCGCTGGCGGCTGCGACGCCAGCCGATGCGATCGAGCAATTGCCGGGTTTCGCCGTCCAGGGTCTGCAGCCGTTGCGCGAGGTGACTGCTACCCAGTTGATGCAGCCAGTTGTCCAGACGATTGTCCCGGGCCAACTGCCCCTGCAGCCGCTGCGCCACCAGGCGTTGCCGGCGTTGCTGGCGCAGCAGGTGCCCGCACAACAGCACGAAGGCGGCGAAGAACAGCACGGCGCAGAGCATCAAGGCCATCTCATTGACTCCGCAACATGCGCCACAGCGCCAGGCAGCCGAACACCTGCAAGGCAAAGGCGCTGATCAACATGATCTGGCCACTGCTGTCTTGCCACATGCTCAACAGGTACTTGGGATTACTGAACAGAAAGTAGGCCGCCATGCTCACCGGCAACGCCCCGAGCACCACGGCAGTCATGCGCGTTTCTCCGGTCATGGCGCGCAATTGCCGGGCGCCCTGCTCGCGCTCGCGGATGGTCTTGATGAGGTTTTCCAAAAGCTCGCTGGCATTGCCGCCATAGCGGTGGTTGATCCGAAGGCCCAGGGCAAACAAACGCAGTTCGTCCTGGTCGTACAGCTCGGCCAAGTCCTGCACGGCGTCGTCCAGGCCCACGCCCATTTGCACGTTGCGCCGAACCCGTTGCAAGACACCCTGCAAGGGTTGCCTGGCGGCATCTATCGCCCCCAGCACAGCATCGCTCAGGGTGCGACCGGCTTTGAGGCTGCGCACGCTATGGTCGAGCAACTGCGGCAGCTGTTCGATCATGCGCTGGCGCCGACGGTGATAGCGCCAGCCCAGGTACAGGCGAAACAGCAGCGGCCCGAGCAGCAGCAACCCCACTCCCGCCACCCAGCTCAGTGCCAGGCCCGCCATCAGCGATAGCAGCGCCCAGATCGCCAGCCACGATAACAGTCGCTCGTTGTGCCGCTCGAGACCGGCGCGTTGCAGCAGGCTGTCGAGCCAGTCGCGCCGAGGCGCCGTCACCGCAGACGACACATCCTGTGCCTGGCCAAGCCGTTGCAGGATGCGCTCGGTCGCCGACTTGCGCATACCGGCGTAGAACAAACGAACCGATACCCCCAGCAAGGCCAGGCAGATCAAAGCCAGCACCAGTGCGATCACGGATGAGGCTCCGAAAATTCGCGCCGCAGTTTGGCGCTGGCCGGGTTCGGTGCCTCACGAACAAAACCTTCGCCGGTGCGCCGGTCAAAGCGGAACAAGGTGTTGGTGACGTACACATCGTCGCGCACCCCGACCACTTCCAGCACCTCGCTGACACAGCGACGGCCATCGGCGAGCCGGGTCAGCTGGATCACCACATCCAGGGCTGCGCAGATCATCTGGCGCAGGGTTTTCTCGGCCACCTGGCGACCCGTCAGGCCCACCAGCGTCTCCAGGCGCAACAGGGCATCCTGAGCGGAGTTGGCATGCACGGTGCTCATCGAGCCGTCATGACCGGTGTTCATCGCCGTCAGCACATCGAGCACTTCGACGCCGCGGATCTCACCCAGCAGGATACGGTCGGGACGCATCCTCAGGGCGTTGCGGATCAGTTCGCTGGCCTTGATCTCGCCATGCCCCTCGGCATTGGGTGGGCGGGTTTCCAGGCGTACCACATGGGGATGGTCCAGCTGCAGCTCGGCGACATCCTCGATGGTCACCAACCGCTCATTGGGGGTGATCAACTGGCTGAGTATGTTGAGCAGGGTGGTCTTGCCGGTGCCGGTGCCGCCGCTGACCAGAATATTGCAGCGCTTGGACACCGCCAGTTGAATGAAGTCGAGGATGTCTGCATCGATGGTGCGGGTAGCGATCAGGTCGGCGCTCTTGAGCATGTCCTTGCGGAATTTGCGGATCGACAGGCAAGGCCCGTCCAGCGCTACCGGCGGGATGATCGCGTTGACCCGGCTGCCGTCGGGCATGCGTGCATCGACCATCGGCGAGGACTCATCCAGGCGCCGCCCCAGGGGCGCAAGAATGCGCTGCATCACCCGCTCCACATGGTGGGCATCGATAAAACGCAGGTCCGTCTGCTGCAGCACCCCGGCCCGCTCGATAAACACCCGGTGCGGACCGTTGACCAGAATTTCGGTGACGCTGGCATCGCGCAGCAGCACCTCAAGCGGACCGAAGCCGGTCAGCTCATCGACGATTTCTTCAGCCAGGCGCTCCATCTCGTAGCGTGACAGCGCCAGGTGCAGCCGGGCGATGTAGTCACCCACCTGCTCCACCACAAACTGCGCCAGCGCCGGGCGCGACCCTTCCAGCAGATTGCGTCCGCTGTCTTCGATGGCATCGATGATGAAGCGGTGCAAGGCGCGCTTGAGCCCCTGAGGGTCATTGCCCAGGTTATGCCGGGCGCCACCGAACAGCTCATCAGCGGTGCTCATTTTTGCCCCCAGAGTCTGTTGAGCCAGCTCCCCGAGGGTGGTTTGCTGTGCTCCGAGCGCCGGGCCAGCCGCTCACCCAGGGCCTTGAGGTGGTGGGTAAGGCTTTCCCGCGGGGCCAGTTCGAACAGGGTCAGGCCCTGGTTCTTGGCATTCAGGCGCACCTCGGGGCTGTAGGGCAACACCACCAGCAGCGGCAGGCCATAGCGCTTGCTCAAGGCTTCGGAATCCGGGGCCACACCCTTGAGGTAGCGGTCCACCAGCAAGCTTGCATGTTCAAGCTTCATGCCTTTTTCCCGCCACAGGGTCAGCACATCAAGGTTGCGTCTGCACTCCATGACATTCTGGTCGGTGTACCAGACCAGCTTGTCGCAATGACTGACAAAGGTACGTAGGGCCTCGCAATCGGACTGGCCGGTGAGGTTCACCACAATGTGCTGAAAATGCTGGCGCAAGGCACTGAGCAACATGTACAGCTCGGCGGCGCTGGTGCGCTCAAGCGGTTCGTCGGTTTCGCCGTAGGCCAGGAGGCGCAGGCCCGAGCTCTCCCGGGTGAAGGCACTGTCGATCAGGGTGTTGTCCAGGCGCCGCAAATGCCGCAACGCATCGCCAAAATGAAACGAGGCTTCAAGTCCCAGCAGGGCCAGGCTGTCGCCCCGGGGCAAGCCCAGGTCGAGCAGCAAGGTCTGCTGGCCGCTGCCCTGCACCACCCGCGCCAAGTGGGTGGTGAGCAAGGCACCGTCGGAGGCACATTGGCTGCCATACAGGACGGTCAAGCCACCCAGGCTCGGGTTGCTGGCAACCGCCGGCAAGCGCTTGCTCAGGCGCCGCACCAGCCCGGCCACTTCGCTTGAGCGCGAGCCGTAGGCGACAAAGTCCCGGGCGCCGGCGCGCATGGCGTTGAGCACCAGTTGATTGTCCATGCCATCGCCCAGAGCGACGATCGCCAGCATCGGCTTGGCTTCCAGCACCCCTTCGATCAAGGCGCACTGATTGACCACCTGCTCGCGGTCCAGGCCCACGAAGATCAGGTTGGCGAAGGTGACGTCGATCAGCGCCAACAGCTCATCGAGGCTGCCACGGCCGGTACCGACCACCTGCCCCAGCGGCGCCAGGGCGCCTTGCAACCACTGCAGGTCTTCGTCGTTTCGCGTGATGGCAATAAACGTCTGGCTCAGGCTTTCGCTCATTGGGATAACCCGCTGCGACCTTCAAAGTCGCCGTTTTCCAGAAAGAACAGCCGGCCCCAGCTCGGGTCGTAATTGCGCAGCCCTTCGCCCGGCAACGACGGCAATTGGGCATTGGCCGCCAGGGGCTGAACCAGGTGCGGGGTGACGATCATCAGCAATTCGGTTTCATCGCGCGCCACAGACGACTGACGAAACAGCGCCCCGATGATCGGCAGGTTGCCCAGTCCCGGGAACTTGTCGACCGCCGAGCGCGTAGTGCTGCTGATCAGGCCGCTGATCACGAAGCTTTCGCCATCAGCCAGGGAAATACTGGTGTCGGTGCGTCGTACCGTAAGCCCCGGCACCAGGGTGCCGGCAATGTTGACTGCCTTGCCGTAATCCAGCTCGCTGACTTCTGGCGCCACCTTGAGGGTGATACGGTCGCGGCTGATCACCGTGGGCGACAAGGCCAGGCGAATACCAAATTCCTTGTACTCGATCGACACGCTGTCACTGCCACTGCTGGGCACCGGAATGGGTATTTCGCCGCCGGCCAGAAAGCTTGCGGTCATACCGCTGAGCACTACCAGGCTGGGACGCGCCAGGGTGTAGGCAAAGCCGCTGTTTTCCAGGGCATTGATGGCGGCGAGAAATCGGCTGCTGCCGCCGCCAAAGACAATGTTGAATACATCGTTGTCCAGCGGGATACCCGGGCGTATGTCGGCGTACTGGCCAGGTGCGGTCATTACCCCCGGCACATGGTCGGGCCTGACGAAGGTATTGGGCACCGTGCCCGGCGAGCCGAACAGGGCATTATTGGAGCCTTTGAAAAACAGTCGCGCCCCCGCTTCCTTGAACTTGGTGCGATTGACTTCGACAAAGCGGATATCAGCTTGCACCTGACTGGGCAATGCAGGGTCTTGCGACGGCGGCAAGGCGCTCTCGGCCATGTCGGCGGTGGCCACGCCCTTGACGAACACCATGGCCTGGCGCGGGGCCTTCGAACAGGCGGTCCAGAGCATGAGACTGGTGGCACCGGGGTTGAGCGCCGTCAACAGAACAGCGTCGTCGCCACTGGCCTGTACATCAGCGATTTTCGAATCACCCACGGCCACCCGAGTGATATGCACCGGCACCCGCACCTCTTGTTGCAGGCCCTGGTCGATCTCGATCGCTGCCGGCAGCCGCTCGATCGCTGCACACCCGGTGTTGGCCGCCCGGGCCTGAGAAACCAGCGCGGCGGCACACAGCCACACGCACAGCACTTGTTGAGTTACCCGCACGGAACGACTGCTCATTGAAGGGCATCCTAGCTGGTTGAGTCAGGGAGTAGGTTGGCCGGATTGATTGCCTCGGATGATTTCCATGCCGCGACGCGCCGAGGTACCGGCAACAGCCTGAGGCACCGGTGCCTGGGCCAACTGACTGAAGCGGTAGAGTTCGCGGTTGGCTTTGTCCATCTCCGCCACGCGGCTTTGTGGATCGGACCAGTAGCGCGCCAGCAGTTTTTCTTCGGCGCTGCGTACCGCCAGGCGCAAGCTGCCAGTCTGCGCGGCGAGCATCAAACGGCTGGCCAATGCTTCGGGTACGGCCAGGACCACGGTGCGGGCGGCGCTGCGTTGTTGCTCCTGGCGCGCCTTTTCATCGACCGGTGGATTGACCGGCTTGCCGTCATTGGCCAACCCCAATTGTGTGCCGACGCTGAGCAGGCGCAGGGCGGGCAGTACCACCTGGGCGGTGGCCTGGGGATTATGTTCCGCTTCGCGCAGATAGAGCAGTACATCGACGTAATCGCCCGGGCTCAACTGGCCGGCGGCACCGACCACCTCGTCAACCGCCACGGCCAGCGCACGTTCATGCGGGTGGATCATGCGGGCCAGCGGGCCGCCGGCCTCGAAGCTGCCCGCCTCCAGCCAGGTACCGGCTGGCAGGGCCCGCCAACTGCTGCGCCCCAGCACTTGCTCGAAAGTCTGGAAGCTGCCCGCTGGTGCTACCTGCAAGCGCTCCAGCAGCAGGTCGTCGGCAGTGAGTGGGGTATAGGGCGCCACATCGCGACGCAGGACCACCACGGGTTGACGCATTTCGTCCGTGGCGCTGGTGACGACCTGTTGCACCACAGGGGCCGTAACGGGGGCTGCGACAGGGGCTTGGGCAGGACGGCTGAGTTCCAGCCCCCAATAGCCTGCCAGCAAAGCGCCGAGCAAAAAGAGTCCCGCAAGAATGATGGTTAAGCGACTGCCCATGCCGGTACTCCTTTTGCACTGCCCGTCCCTTGCAACCGCCTTTGAACCGGCCAACAGCGTTGCCCTGAAAGCAACTATTTCGCTATTTGAAGGTAGCGCAGCGAAGACAAAACGCCATTACCCGCCAGAATTTTTTCCGTCGTAATACTGACAACCCTCTGAATCAACGACTTACTGGCGTCAGTTTCCGCACTATCACTTTCGTATTAATGCCTTCTTACATTTGCTGGTTTTTCAGCGGTTGACGATGCTGTGATGGCAAAGGGGAATCATCGACCCGCCCCTGCCATCTGCGCCGTTGTGCGCAAGGAGAAGTGCCATGCGTGTATCCCGGATTCTCAAGAGCTGCAAAGAATTCTTCTATCGCAAGGACGGGGCGTCCGGTATCGAGTACGCCATCATTGCAGCGATGGTTGCGGTGGTATTGGCGGGGTTCGTTGGGGATATCTCCGGACATGTCAAAACGACGTTCGAAACAATCGAAACATCTCTCAAGCCTACTCCTGCTCCTAGTGGTGGTGCGTAATCGTACGATGAGGCTGTGTTAACCACATCCACCACCGCCAAAGGAATGACCATGTCAATGTCACGTCAACAGATACTCTTGGTGGATGACGAACAGGATGCCTTGCTGGAACTGGCCGAACTGTTGGAGGGCGAGGGTTTTTGCTGCTACACGGCTACCTCGGTGAAACTCGCCCTGCAACAACTCACCCGCCACCCGGACGTGGCACTGGTGATCACCGACCTGCGCATGCCCGAAGAGAGTGGCATTTCACTGATCAAGCGCCTGCGCGAGCACACTGCCCGCCAGCACCTGCCGGTGATCGTCACCTCAGGGCATGCCGACATGGACGACATCAGCGACCTGCTGCGCCTGCAGGTGCTGGACCTGTTCCGCAAGCCCATCTACCACACCCGCCTGCTGGAAACCCTCGACAACCTCTTCCCTCAACCACGCCTGCACCTGGTGAACTGACCAAGCCTTCATCGCGGGACAAGCCTGCTCCTACCGGGTCCCCCTCCCCGGCACGAGCGGGCTTGCCCCGCGTTGGCCAGTTCTGCCTTGATGACGGCTACAGGTTGCAGGCCCTGTAGCCGCTGGCGATAGCCTGCGATCGGCCGCGCAGCGGTCGTGATCCCTATCGCAATTACAGCTGGTAACTGAAACTCAAGGTATACCGCGGCCGGCGGTTGAAGCTGTCCAGTGCAATGTCCGACATCGGCTTGGCCGCCTCCAGCGAGATGTTGTAGTAACGGGCATCACCAAACCTCAACCCCAGCGCCGCCGACGACAGCTTCGAATCGCGCACCTCAAGCTCGTTGAACCAGCTGCGCGCCGCATCCAGCACCACATAAGGCTGCAGGATCTTCAGCCAGTCGCCATCACGCTTGAAGCTGTAGTTGACCTCATAGGCTGCCCCCCAGCCCTTGTCGCCCGACGCCTGGTCACTGGGATATCCACGACCAAAACTCTGCCCACCGAACACTGCCCGCTCGCTGTCCGGCAGGCTGTCGCCGCTCCAGTACAACGCTGCCGAGGCCACGCCCTGCCAGTTGTCAAAAAACCGGTCACTCTGCACCCCCGACAGGCGCAGGCGCAAAAAATCCAGGTCGATGTCGCTGTCGGTCTTGGCCCCCAGGTAATCCAGCCCCTGATAGGCTCCGACACTGACGATGCGCAGTTGCCGGGCATCCGCCACGCGCCAGTCCCCCTCGAAGGCCAGGGCCCTCAAGTCGGTGCGGCTGCTGATCTTGAGCGGGAAGCCGACGACTCGGTAATCGGTGTTGTCATTGACGGCATACAAGCGTGCAGCAACGCTGAGCCATTCGTTGGGCGAGGCAATCAGTGTTTGGCCAAGGCCAATCGAATAGCGATCGTTCTCGCGGTGCTGCTTCAGGTTGATGCCGTTGTTCAGGCGCACCAGGGCACTGGGGTCGCTGCGGTACTGCGAGGCCGACAGGGTCAACTGGCTGCCCTCGCTGTCCAGGTACTGGGCGTAGTCCAGGCGATAGTAGTGTTCGTGATCATCTCCCGGCGGGAACAGGGCACTGAAACTCACCTGCTCGGCCAGTGAGGTCTGGGCGTTGCTGCTCACCCCCAGCAGCGCCTGAATGTCCTCGCGGCTGCCGTCGGTCAGGTTAAGGGTCGAAGTGAACGGCTTGCGTGAAGCCTGGGCAACCAGTTTGGTCGCGCCATCGGTGGTTGCCGGCGGCGGCACTTGCGCCTGGAAGGTGATGCCCGGTACCCGGCTCATCAACGAGGTGTAGCGCTCGAACGACTGGCGCGTGAGGGGGCGCTCGGCCTTGAGCTTGCTGAACAGTTTGTCCAGGTACGCCGATGCCGGGCCGATATCGCCGCGCAGTTCGAAGTCACGAATATAGCCTTCGACCAGCACCACCCGCACACGTCCATCGGCAAAATCCTGAGGGGGCAGGTAGGCATACGAAAGCAGGTAGCCATCGTGCTGGTAACGTTGCGTCAGACGGCGGGTCGCCTCGATCAGTTCGGCCAGGGTGACTTCGCGGTTGACCAGGTCCCGGTAGTTGTCACGCAGGTCACTCAAGGGGTAGATCGTACCGCCCTCGATGCGCACTTTGCGCACCATCACCCGGGTACTCATCAGCAACGGTTGCTGCTGGGGCACGGGCGCTGGCGTTTGCAGGTCAGGCGTCGAGGGCCGAAAGGCATCGGCGGGCAGGTTGGGCGCCGGCAGGCTGCGTTCGACATCGTTGCTGTTGAGGAAGCTTGGCAGGGGTTCGGCACTTAGCACGCTTGCCCAGGACAACCCCAGAATCGCAACCACCAATGGACGCATTGGACGCTCCATGATCCCGAAAATACGAGGGAACCCAAGTGGTTCCCTCGTCAGACTCAAGCGTAGGTGTTGCCCGAACAATCGTCTAATGAAGGCGGGTGCTTCAAGGTTGCGCCCCGGTCAGTCCATTCTTGAGGCCGCCAACCAATCCATTGAGTGCTCCGCCCAGGCCTCCGCCCTGCTGCCCACCTGGGGTGAGCAAGCCGCCCACCTGATCGACTGTCTTACCGACTTCGTTGACGGTAGCCCCCACGGTGCTGACCACCGGGTTGCTGCTGGCCGCATCCACCTGGGTACCCAGGCCGCTCACCGCCCCACCCACCTTGCTCACCAGGTTGTCGACCGGCGCACCGATACCGGTGGCCGCGCCGACTTGACCGGTAACGCTGGCGACGCTGCTCACCACAGGCGTGACCGCAGCGCCTACGTTGGTGGTCAGTGCCGCTGTCGGCACAGCCGCGCCGGCACTGGCTACGCCGTTGCCACCCACGAGCGTGCCCACTGAGGCCACGGTGTTGCCCACCGCCACCGCAGCACCGCCCGTGGTGCCGAGCAAGGCATTGTTGCTGCCTGCATCAAGGCCAGTGCCGACACCAGCCACCGCGCCGCCCACCGTTTCCAGAAGGCCCGGCTTGCCGCCAGGACCGTTCACCAGGCCGCCGGACGTGTCGACCGCGCCACCGACATTGCTGACCAGTCCACCTACCGCAGTGGTCAACGGATTGCCACCGCCAGCGCCGGCGACCTTGTCACCCACGCCATCGAGTGTGCCGCCCACCTTGCCAAGTACTGAATCCAGCGGGCCACCAAGCTTGGTCTGGTTGCCGAGATTGCCGGTAGTGGTCTCTACCAGCGAGACCACCGGTACCAATACCTGGTTACTCAACTTGTCGTTGAGACTGCCCAAGGGGCCGGTGGTGCTCTGGGTGCTCAGGGTATCGCCGAGCATGGTCACGGCCTGCCCGACATTTCCTACCACGGTGTTCACCACCGGAATGTGTTCAATCAAGTCGCTGCCGCCCAATTGCTGGACGCCGCCGCCAAGGTCGGACACACCGTTGCCAACACCGGCCACCGTGGTGCCGAGGGCATTGTTGCCGGTACCCAACTGGCCCAGGCCGGCGCTCACCCCGGTGCCGATGCTGTTCACCGCGTTGCCTGTCGAGGTCACCAGGCCTCCGGCACCAGTGCTGCCCACTACGGGCAGGGTATCGACGGCCGTCCCTACGCCTGCAACGCCAGTGCCGACACCAGCCACGGCGTTACCCACCTGATCGACCACCTGGCCGGTGACCAGAGGTGTGGTCGCACCGCTGCCCGGATCGCCACCGCCGGGATTGCCGGTGCCGGGGTTTCCGGTGCCCGGATCGGTGCCACCCTCGCCGCCGCCGGTGCCACCTGTCCCTCCCGTCCCACCTGTACCTCCAGTGCCTCCCGTACCGCCGGTTCCGCCTGAACCCGCGCCGCCACCCGCTAGGCCGCCATCCCCGGTGCCGCCCGTGCCGCCACCTGCGCTGCCATCACCGCTGCCCCCGGTTCCAGCGTCGGTGCCGGCTTCGGTGGGTGTCGAGCTGTCGACATGGCTCTTGGAGCCACCGCCGCCGCTGCTACAGCCACCAAGACTGACCGCCAGGGCCAGGACCAGGGCTGTACTTGCTTTCCACGCTTGAGATTTCATGGGCGACTCCGTTGCCGCTGCTCGTTGTAAGAGAACGACACACGCAGCGCCATTCTCCGTTACGAACATCTGAGCGCGGGCACCGACGGCAAACAATCCAGAACTTGGTATTAACCCCTTCTATACCTTTAGCCGGTAAAAATATCGGCCATCCAATCAATGACTTGGGTGAGCCGAAAGGCAGCATCCAGGCACACTCCACTTTGGCGCTATCACTAATTGAAGGGGCATCAGGCCCCTTATTCATTGATCTGGAACTCGACCCGGGCGGTTTGCCCGCTCTCGTCCAGCGCACTCAACTCGACCCGACCGGCCTGCTCGAAACGCGCACTCAGGCGCTCCTGACCAACCGATTCACCCAGCGGCGCGCCATTGAGGAACCACCAGCGCCTGCCGCTGCCCCCCAGTGCCGACACCTCCAGACGCAGCGGCTCGCTGCTGGTGGCTGGACGGCGCAGTTCATCGCCCTGGCGAACGCCGACTATCGACAACGGTGGCGCACTGGCCGGCACGTGCGGTGGGCAAGCGGGATCGACCCTGGGCAGGCGCACTTCACGCCGTTCCACCCGTGGCAACCAGGGCTCCAGTGGCGCGGGCCACAGGGCAATCTCCCGGGCCGCGGCACCTGCACAACTGGCATCGACCCGCAGCCCCTGGGCGTTGACCCAGACCGTTTCACGCAGGCCAACGCTCAGGGGCTGATCGGCCGCCTGCAGGGTGGGCGGCGTGGTGCCATCCAGGGTCCAGGCAAAGCGTTGGCGCCGGCAATTGGTGTCCTGCCGCGCCAGCGGTTGCCCCAACGGCCAGCAGATCGCCGCCACGCCGACATTGGCCGGTACCGCCGCCACCGGAGCGGCAATGCCGCGCTGGCTGTCGCGGTTACTCAACACGTCGTGAACCTGCAGCATCAGCGGCGCCGCAGAAGCCAGGCCGAACTGCCCGGGCACCGGCGTGCCGTCGGGCCGGCCGATCCAGATACCGATCAGGTAACGCGGCCCGACACCAATCGACCAGGCATCCCTGAAGCCATAACTGGTGCCGGTCTTCCACGCCAGCAACGGGCGCTGCACCAGCTCGGCATGGGGGTCGCGATCCGGCCGCGCCTGACCACTGAGAATGCGCCGGATGATCCAGGCACTGCCTGCTGACAACAATCGGCGCTCGGCCAATGGCGCGCCCGGCTGCAACCGGATCGGCGCACTCAGGCCGCCCCGCGACAAGGCACCGTAACCGGCTACCAATTCTTCAAGGCGGCTGCCGGCACCACCGAGAATCAGCGACAGGTTGGGCTCGGCAAGGGGCGGCAGGATCAGAGGTACACCACCGCTGCGCATCTGCGCGGCGAAGCGCTTGGGCCCATAGGCTTCAAGCAACTGCACCGCCGGCAGGTTCAATGACAGCGCCAAGGCCGAGCTGGCCGCCACCGGGCCACTGAACCCCATGGAGAAATTTCCTGGCCGGTAATCCCCATAGCGTCGGGGCACATCCTGGAGCAGGGATTCGGAGTGGATCAGGCCATCGTCCATGGCCATGCCGTAAAGGAAGGGCTTGAGCGTGGAGCCCGGCGAACGCAGTGCAGTAATCATGTCGACATGGCCAAAGCGGCGCTCGTCATTCAAATCGACCGAACCCAGGTACGCTCGCACCGCCATGTTCTGTGCCTCCACCACCAGGATCGCCGCCGAGGTGCGTTCCGGCAGGCGCGCCCGCCAGCCCAGCAGCAGGTCCTCCAGGCGGCGCTGCAACGAAGCATCGAGGGTGGTGCGGATCAGCGGTGGGCTGTGTGGTCTGTTCAGGCGCCGGGCCAGCAAGGGGGCGAGAGCCGGCTCTTGCCTGGGCGCCAGCAGCAAGGGTTCCTCCAGCGCCTCGGCCACCCGTTGCTGTGGCCACACCTGGTAGTCGAGCAGACGTTGCAGCACCTTGTCGCGGGCCACTTGCGCGCGCGCCGGATGGCGATCAGGACGCAAGCGGCTCGGTGCCTGGGGCAACACCGCGAGCAACGCTGCCTCTGCCGGGGTCAGGTGCAGCGGCGACTTGCCCAGGTAGGCCCAACTGGCGGCAGCCACGCCCTGCAAGGTACCGCCAAAAGGCGCGCGATTGAGGTAGATCTCCAGAATCTGCGCCTTTGACAGGTGCCATTCCAGCTGCGCGGTGCGCCACAACTGGCGCAGTTTGCCGGGCAAGGTACGCGAGTGCGGATCGAGCAAGCGCGCCACTTGCATCGACAGCGTGCTGCCCCCCGACACCACGCGTCCACCGCGCACGTTCTGCCAGGCTGCCCGGCCCAGGGCCAGGGGATTGACCCCGGGGTGGTGATAGAACCAGCGATCCTCGTAGGTGAGCAGCGCCTGCAAGTAATACGGCGACACCTGATCGCTGCTCACTGGGTAACGCCACACGCCTTCGGCATCGGCAAAACGCCAGAGGGGCGTGCCGTCCTCCGCGAGCACCACCCGCGCCAGATCATCAGCCGGCAGGGGCAATGGCCACAGGCGATCAGCGCCCCACAGCACGGCACACACCAGCAACACGGCACCTGCCACAGCACTCAGCCGTTTTGCCATCGGACTGCGCGGGCAAGCTAAGATGTGCATCGGGCAACCCTGTGACTGACAGTGAACAGGGAACTGACCTGGCCAGTGAATGGCCAAAGGCTTGGCAACGGCAGACTCGCCGAATCGATCATCAGGAAGCAACTATGCATGTAGAAGGTTTTTTCGAGTGGCTTGGCCAGGCACTGGGGGCGCTGATCCGCTTTGTCGTCGATGGTCTTAGCGGGTTGTTCAACCTGCTGGCCAACGCCGGGGGCAACTTCATCGATGGCCTGGCGCGGACCTTGGGCATGGACACCTCACTGGTCAGCATCATCGCCCTGATCATCGGCCTGATGCTGCTGTATTCGGCCATCCGTGCCTTCATGCGCGCCTCGATCATCCTCGGCATTATCTGGTTGCTGCTGGGGTTGTGGGTGTTGAGCTGGATCATTCACTGATCGCCGGGAACGACTGACTACCCGTAGCCGCTGCCCAAGGCTGCGATCGACTGCATAGCAGTCGCCATTTGCGGTCGCTTCGCGACCGATCGCAGCCTGACGGCAGCAGCTATATCGCGCTAGCGGGCCTTGACCACCAACTCTCCCGCTGTCTCACCCACCGCCTGCACATTCGGTCGGTACATCGACTCCACCTGCGGCGGCGGCACCCGGTAGGTGCCCGGCGTAACGGCTCGCGCCAGGTACAGCAGGTGCGTGGTGCCATAGCCTTCAAGGTTCAGCGCCGCCACGTAGCGGTCATCACGAAACTCCTGATGCACCACGTTGGCGTTCTGCATCGATTCACGCCACTGCTTCACGGCGCTGCTGGCGTTCTCAAGGCTGGCCGCGCTTTGCGCCAGGTTCTGGTTTTCCAGCTCCAGGCCCGCCGGCAACAAGTCGACCACCAGGGCATCCGGCACCCGCGTTGTCGACGTCAATGCCAGATGCACCAGCACCAGGTCACCGCTCTTGAGAGTACGCAGGTCCAGCGCCTGTCCATTCATGCCCAGGAATTCACGGCGGATGGTCATACCGTTGCTGCTGGCCGCCGGCGCTTGACGCGGGTAGCCAGACACGGTCAGTTGCTGGAACAGTGTGTCGCTGCCCTGGTTCTGCACGGTCAGCGGCGAGGCCAGCAGCGGGCCTTCGAGTTTCAATCCCGATTGCGCCGCATCCAGTTCCCGCACTTCACCCGCGCTATCCAGGCGTGCCGTCCATTTACCCTCCGGCTTCCCCAGCAGGCCACGGCCGGCAAGGAACAGCGCGTTGCGCTCCTGGGTCGACAGCCAGCGATTGGCCGCCAGCTCATCCGACAGTTCGAACAACCGCGCATCGAGGGTATTGCTGGCCAGGTTGTTCTCTTCGAGCAAGGCCAGGATCAACGCCTGGTCACGCACCGGGCTGCCATAGTCTCCCAGCCAGTCGTCGCTGCTGCGGCTGACCGCCAGGCCCGCCTGCAAGGCCTGTTCGGCCCGTGGCTTGTCGCCCATCTTGTCCAGGGCGATGGCCAGTTGTACCAGCGGCAAGCCGGAACGGGCATCGCTGCGCCGCTCGAACAGGCTGCGCAGCGCACCCAGCGGCGCCTGTTGCGTGCGCGCCAGCACCAGTGCGGCATAGGCCTGCACGGCAAAGCGGCTGTGCTCGGCATTCTTGCTGTAGCTGACCTCGATCAGGTTGCGCTCCTGCAGGTAGCGCAGCAGACGCTCGCTGGCTTTTTTCAAGGCATCGGCCGGCACGGCATACCCCTGCTCGCGGGCACGCAGCAGGAAGTCCGTGACATAGGCCGTCAGCCAATACTCTTCCTCGTCATCCGAACTCCACAGGCCGAAGCTGCCGTTGTAGCGCTGCATGCCCAGCAAGTGCTCGATGCCCATTTCGATCTTGCGTTTGCGCACCTCGGCCGGCTCGCCGGTGATGCCCAGGCGCTTGAGCGTTGCAGCATCGGCGTAGAGCGAGGGGTACAGGCCGCTGGCGGTCTGCTCCAGGCAGCCATACGGATAGGCTTCCAGGGCGCGGATCTGCTCGGCCAGGTTCAGCGGTGGCCGACTCGACAACGCCAGCATGGCTTCAAGACCTTGCGGCTCGAACGCGGCCAGATCGCCCTCGGGCAGGCTCCAGGGCTGATCCTTGAGCGCTACCCGGTACTGCTTGAGCATCGCCGGATAGGCCGGACGCACGCCCAGGGTCCAGTCACGGCTGAAGGCTGCGGCCTGCTCGCCCGGCAGTTGCAGGCCCAGGACCTCGACCTTGACCTTGCCCTGCCCCAGGCCTCCATTGGCCTGCACGGGTACCAGCACTGTGACGCGCTGGCCCTGGGTCAGATCCAGGCTCTGCTCGGCGGCGCCCAACAGGCTCAGTTGGCCTTCGGTGCTTACGCGCACAGTGAGTTTCTGCGCCTGCCCCGAGAGGTTCGACAGGTCCAGCGCCAGGGTGGTGCGGTCGCCACCGGCGAGGAAGCGCGGCGCCGACAGTTCGGCAATCAGCGGGGCGGCAACTACCGTCTTGCCTTCGGCAACGCCATAGCGCTCATCGGTCCAGGCCTGGGCCATCAGACGCAGCTCACCGTTGAAGTCGGGAATGTCGACAGTGGCTTCACCCTCGCCATTTTCGTTGAGTGTCACTGGGGCACTCTGCTGGGCAACGATGGTGACACTGGTATTGGGACGCTTGCCGCCCTTGGCCATGGCCGCATCGCCACCAAATGCCAGGCTGGCCAGACGGCCCTGCCCGGCTTCGATCAACTGGCCATAAATGTCCAATTGGTCGGCACCATAGGCCTTGCGCCCGAACAAGCCGGTGAACGGGTCCGGGGTCGGGTATTCGGTGATATTGAGGATACCCACGTCCACCGCCGCCAGCAGCACATGGACCTCTTTGGGCACGCTGCCGTCGGCATTGCGCGCCTGTACCTTGACGGTCAGCGGCTGCTTGGGTCGCATTTTTTCCGGCGCGGCAAGCGTCACGGCCAGCTTGCGTTCGGCGCGGTCCAGCGGCAGGTGCAGAACGCCCACGGCGCGCTTGGGTGTGGCATTGACCTTGCGCTCGCCCGGGCGAATCACCAGGGCACTCACATACAGGTCATGGCGAGCCCATTTCGGGTCGAGCTTCACGGCAAAGGTCTTGCCCTCGGCCGGCACGTCGATTTCCTGCCACCACAGCGGCCCATCGCTGGACTCGACCATCAGATAGCCCGTGCCGGCCGCAGGTGGGGTCACGGTGATAGTGGCCGTTGCGCCATCGGCATAGGAGGGTTTGTCCAGCGCCAGTTTGACCTGGTCCGGCCGTACCGCCCCCCCGTCGGCGTTGTCCTGGGCGCGGTAGCCGGCCCAGAAGCGGGCGCTGGATACCAGGCCCGTCTGCGGGTCTTCGACCTCGACGCGGTACGGCCCCCACTCGACCTGGAAGTTGAGCCGTGCGGTGCCGCCCGCCTTGACGCTGATGGTCTCTTCGCTCTGGGTGAGGAATTTTTCGTTGAAGTTGTAGCTCCAGCCGTCGCTCTGGGAGTAGTTCCAGTAGTAATCACGGCGCTCGCGAATCAGGCGCACCTTGAGGTTGTCGGCAGCCAGTTTGTTGCCGTCGCGATCGGCGACCAGCACTTCGAATTCCACCGGACCATCGCTGTCGGTTTCTTCTCCATCGAACAACCCGCGCACCCCCGGCAGGCGCTCGGCTGGCCAGATCGGCTGCTCCAGGCGCCGAGTGATCGGGCGGCCGCCGGACTCCTGCAAGCTGGCCTGCACGGTCAGTTGCAGCGGCGAGCGGGCCTCGGCCCATTTGCTCTCGATGCTCAGCGTGGTCTTGCCTTCGGCATCCAGGGTGATTTCTTCCAGCTCCAGGTCCTGGCTCAGCTCCTGCTCGGTGATCGAGCCGAACTGATAGCCCGGCAGCGCCGGCACCGCCTCACGCAGCGGACGCAGATAGGCCTGGCCGCTCAAGCGGTTGCCCGAGGCCGGGGCGCCATAGAGGTAGCGGCCATTCACTTCGATTTCAGCGGCCTGCTCCGGTCCAAGGGGCGCATCGCTGCCCTTGAGCTCCAGCGCCAGGCGCTCGGGCAGAAAGTCTTCGACCAGAAACTCATAGATCTGCTTCTTGCCACCGCCCAGGTCGAACAGCAGCTGCCAGCGGCCAGTCGGGGCTTCGCTGGCCAATTGCAGCGGGTATTGATACAGGCCGTTGCTGCCTGGTTCCCAGACAAACTTGCGGCTGATCTGCTCATCCGGTCGGCGCACTTCCACAGTCACCGGCTGTGGCTTGAGCGGACGGCCATCCTGGTCGCGCAGCAAACCATTGAGCAGCACGGTTTCACCCGGACGGTAGAGGTCGCGCGGGCCGAACACAAAGAACTGCAGGGGATTGGCCTGGGGGCCGGTGATGTCGAATTCGGCCAGGTCCAGTGCCGCATTGTTCAGGCGCAACATCGTGGTGTGTACGCCTTGATGGGCCAGCAATACGTCGGCCTTGGGTGGCATCGGCAATTGCGCATGGCCGTCGCTGTCGGTCTGGCCCTGGCCGAGTACCCGGCCTTCGGCATCGAGCAGTTCCAGGGAAACGCCGCTCAGGGCTTTGCCACCTTCCAGGCCTTGGGTGAACACATCCATCCGGTTGTGGTAGCGGTGGGCCGACACGCCGATGTCGCTCAAGGTGAACAGGGTCGCCGGTTGCGAATAGTCATAAGTGCCGGAGGCGCGCATCACTGCCAGGTACACCCCCGGCTCCTGCAGCGGCTTGATGCCGGCGATCGGCAGCAACACGGTTTCGCGGGTGTTGCGAGCGGGGTTGAGGTCAAAACGGCCACTGTAGACCAGCTCGGCCATGTCCAGGGTTTCTTTCGACTGGTAGTAGTACAGGCTGCTGTTGCGGCCCCAGGCGCTGAGAAAGGTGGCGAGCGATTCTGGCTTGATGCGGAAGAACTCGACATCGACCTTGTCGACGTTCAGCGCGATTACCGGCAGGCCTTCGGCCAGGCGGGTCGGCAGCAGCGAGCCACGGCTGGCAAAACCGATGGTGGCCTGCATGTCACGGGTTTCCAGACGGCTCACCGATTCTGCCGCCAAGCGATTGCCGTTGACGGCCTGCAGGCCGGCATCGACCGTCAGCACCAGCTTGCGTTGCGGCTCAAGGTGGCGCAGGCGCAGTTCCATGCCGTTGTCGGAGAGTTCCCAGGCGCCATCGACCTTGCCTTTGACGGTGTCGACCAGGTGCACTCGGTCGGCAAAATTCTGCTCGGCATCCAGCGGCACCGAGAAGGTCAGAGACAATGCACTGGCACCATCGACCTGGACTTCGGAAACATCCACCACGCTCAACTCACGACCGGCATAACGCTTGGCCAGGGTTTCGGCGCTTTCCCGCGCAGGCTTGGGTGCCGGTGCGGCCTCCTGGGTCGGGGTGGGCGTTGGCGCAGTGGCGGGCTTGTCCGGCGCAGACGAGTCGCAGGCACTGAGCAAGGCCAGCGCGCAGGCCAGCAACAATCCTTTGTTGAGCATGGAAATCACTCTTTGGCAGCAGATCTGAAGGAAGAACTATATATCACCCACGCCGCATCCGAGCGTGGCAACCCGGCTCAGACCGCAATCCGATGATTTGGTGCCCGTAGCGGCTACAATGTGCGGCTTGCCTGGAGCCGACATGTCCCGATTGCTGAGCGACTGGCGCGACCGCCCGACCCACACCAAGGTCTGGGCCCTGGCCGCGCCAATGATTCTTTCGAATATTTCCGTACCGCTGGTGGCCCTGGTCGACAGCGCCGTCATCGGCCACTTGCCCCATGCCCACCAGCTTGGGGCGGTGGCCGTGGGCGCCAGCCTGTACACCTTCCTGGCCTGGGTGATGGGTTTTCTGCGTATGGGTTCCACCGGCTTCGCCGCCCAGGCGGCCGGGCGCTCCGATGGCGCTGCATTGCGTCAGGTGCTGGTGCAGGGCTTGATCCTGGCGATGCTGTTCGCCTTGCTGCTGGGTTTGTTGGCCGTGCCCTTCAGCCACCTGGCGCTGCAATTGATGCAACCGTCGGCGGCGCTGGAGCAATCCACCCAGGACTTCTTCCAGACCCGCCTGCTGGGCCTGCCGGCAGCGCTTGCCAGCTTCGCCCTGGTGGGCTGGTTCCTCGGTACCCAGAATGCCCGGGCCCCCTTGGCCATCCTGCTGACCACCAACCTGCTCAACATCGCCCTGAACCTGTGGTTCGTGCTGGGCCTGGACTGGGGCGTCCTGGGCTCGGCCCGTGCCTCGGTGATCGCCGAATGGAGCGCTGCCCTGCTGGGCCTGGCCCTCACCCGCCCAGCCCTGCGCGCCTACCCCGGTCACATCGCCTGGGCCCTGCTGACCCGTTGGCAGAGCTGGCGGCCGTTGCTGGCGGTCAACCGCGACATCTTCATTCGCAGCCTGGCCCTGCAAGCGGTGTTCTTCCTGATCACCGTGCAAGGTGCGCGGCTGGGCGAATCCACGGTTGCGGCCAATGCACTGCTGCTCAATGGCCTGCTGCTCACCGCCTATGCCCTCGATGGCCTGGCCCATGCGGTCGAGGCCTTGTGCGGTCACGCCATCGGCGCCGGGGATCGCCAGGCATTGCGTCGCTCATTGACCGTGGCCTGCGGCTGGTCGTTGCTGGCCAGCAGCGGCTTTGCCGTACTGTTCCTGTTTGGCGGACACCTGTTCATCAATATGCAGACCGATATCGCCAGCGTGCGCGAAACGGCGTACCAGTACCTGCCGTACCTGGCGCTGTTGCCATTGGTGGCGGTCTGGAGCTACTTGCTCGATGGTTTGTTCATTGGCGCGACACGGGCGCGGGAAATGCGCAACGGCATGCTGATCAGCGTGACCACCGCCTTGCCATTCGCCTGGCTGGCCACGGGGTTGGGCAACCATGGGCTGTGGATGGCATTCTTGCTGTTCATGGCGCTGAGGGCAGTGACACTGGCGCTGATGGGGTGGCGGCTGCAGCGGATCGATGGGTGGTTTGTGAAGCGCTGAAAAGCATCGCGGGGCAAGCCCGCTTCCACCGAATCTATCCATCCTCGGTGGAAGCGGGCTTGCCCCGCGATGGCCAGTGGCATCACCACAAAAATGGAGATGCCCACCAGCCCCGATCACATCAGCTCGACAGGTAGGACGAGCGGGTCAGCCCAAGGCGCAACGCATCCAGGAACTGAGTCTTCTCACGCGCAGTGATCTTGGCGCTGGCGCACTTGTCGCGGTAGTGCGTCATCAACTCCTCCGGCGACAGGTGCACGTAGCGCAGCATGTCCTCGATGGTATCGTGGGTCTCGATGCCTGCGTGGTAAACACTGCCGTTGGGGTTCTGGTAGATGTTCACCGAGTCGGTATCACCGAACAGGTTGTGCATGTCGCCCAGGATCTCCTGGTAGGCACCCACCAGGAAGATCCCCAGCAGGTAGTCCTCACCCTCATTGATCCCGTGGACCGGCAGGCTGGTCTCGATGCTCTGCTCGTCGACGTACTGGTTGATCTTGCCGTCCGAGTCACAGGTCAGGTCCTGCAGCACGGCGCGGCGCATGGGCTCTTCGTCCAGGCGGTGCAGCGGCAGGATCGGCAGTACCTGGCCGATGGCCCAGGTATCCGGCAGGCTCTGGAACACCGAGAAGTTGCAGATGTACTTGTCGGCCAGTTTGTCGTTGAGCTCATCCAGCACCTGGCGGTGCGAACGCTGGCGGGCCTTGAGCGAGTTGTGCAGGCGGCGGCAGACCGCGAAGTAGCACTGCTCGGCCAGGGCTTTTTCGGCCAGGGTGATCTTGCCGTCGGCATACTGGGCTGCCACGTCGCTCATGTAGTGGGTGGCGCGCCAGTAAGTCTCGGTGACCATCTCGATGTCGGTCGGGCCCAGCAGGTCAGCCAGCCACTGCACAGTTTCCGGCAGGCTTTCCTTGTTTTCGATCACCGGCACTTCGTCGTTGTGCTTCTCGACGTCGGTCACCTGCACCACCAGCATGGCGTGGTGGGCAGTCAGCGAGCGGCCGCTTTCCGAGAAGATGTGCGGATGTGGTAGGCCCTGGGCATCGCAGAACTCCTTGAGCATGCCGACCACGACACCGGCGTAGTCGTCCATGTCGTAGTTGATGGAGCTGGCGTTGCGCGAATGGGTACCGTCGTAGTCGACACCCAGGCCGCCACCGACGTCGATGTGATCGACCGGCAAGTTCAAGGCACGCAGCTCACCGTAGTAACGGATCGCTTCCTTGAAGCCGTGCTGGTAGTCGGCAAGGTTGGCGATCTGCGAGCCCATGTGGAAGTGCAGCAGGCGAATGCCCTGGTCCAGGCCGGCATCACGGAAGCGCTGCACGACCGAGATGAGCTGCGCAGCCGACAGGCCGAACTTGGACTTCTCGCCACCCGTGTCGGCCCACTTGCTCGACGCCAGCGACGACAGGCGCACGCGCAGGCCGACCTGCGGCTTGACCTTCAGCTCGGCCGCTTCTTCGATCACCAGCGCCACTTCCGACTCTTTCTCAATGACGATGAATACGTTGTGACCCAGCTTCTGGCCCATCAGCGCCAGGCGAATGAACTCACGGTCCTTGTAACCGTTGCAGACGATGGTGCCGCCCTTGGGTGCCAGGGCCAGTACGGCCAGCAGCTCGGGCTTGGAGCCGGCCTCAAGGCCGATAGACACGTTCTGGGTGGCGATGATGTTTTCCACCACCGCTTCTTGCTGGTTGACCTTGATCGGGTACAGGGCGGTGTACACGTTCTGGTACTCAAGGCGCGCGATGTTGGCATCGAAGGCGCCGGTCAGCTGGCGCACGCGGTCTTGCAGGATGTCCGGGAAACGCACCAGCAGCGGCAGCGACAGGCCGCTCTTGCGCAGCTCGTCGACCTGCTCGAACAGATCGATCGGCGCACTGCCTGGCCCGTTGGGGCGAACTTCGACGCGGCCGGCCTCGTTGATTGCGAAGTAACCGGCCCCCCAATGGCGAATCCCGTAAACACTGCGGCTGTCCGCAACTGTCCATTGGCTGCCATCGTCTTTGCGTGTGCGTCGTACGGACATTGAAGTCCCCTATATAAAAAGTCGAAAAACACCGGCCAGCAATCGGCGGGCGCAGTGTAAAACCTGGAAATGACGATTTTCCGTGTTCAGGGATAGACCCTTCCTACGGGAACGAGTTTAGAAAGCGAATTGCAAAAAATCGCGATGCGGTCTCTAGCCGCCGGACTTTTTCGCTTTGAAGCCTTGCTTGATCAGCTCTGCCAACAATAGCTCGACGTGATCGCCCTGGATTTCGATGACCCCGTCTTTCAACGCGCCGCCGGTACCGCAGCGGCGCTTGAGCGTGCTGGCCAGGTCCTTGAGCTGTTCCAGGGGCAGCGGAACACCGCTGATGGTCGTCACCGTCTTGCCGCCACGGCCTTTGCTTTCGCGGCGCACGCGAGCAATGCCATCGCCTTCGGGGATGAGCGTCTGTTTGCAGATGCAGGCATCTATGGGTTTGCTGCAGTCCGGACAATGCCGACCTGCATCAGTGGAGAACACCAGGCCACCGAGGGCGGCGAATGATGCGGCTTTCTTGGCCACTTTTGATCCTCGTAAGGTGAGGACAAAAACTGGTCGACGCCCCGGGCAGGGTACCGACCGCGAAGCCCCACTCTGGCAGGGGCAGCGCAACTGCCACACCAGGGTGCGGCAGCCTTAAAAGGCCGCGCAGTGTAACGATAAATGCCGCGATTGCTAAGTACAAAACTGCGCCATTTTGCACAGGTTTAGCGACGTCAGGCTTGACGGTCGATGTAGCGCTGCAGGGCAGCCAGCGAATCGGGGCAATACGGCTGCTGCCGGCTGTCGGCCAGGGCCTGTTCGAGCGGCAGGAAGCGCGCTTCGCTGACCTCCTCTGGCTGCAGGCGCAAAGGGCCGTCCCAGACGGCCGAGAACACCGCGCACCAGAGTCGGTTGCCAGGCTGGTCGAAGAAGAACCGCTCATGGAAGGTCAGTTCGACCCCGGCCACGCCCAGCTCCTCCTCCAGCTCCCGGGCAGCCGACGCGGCAAAGCTCTCGTCGGCCTGCACCATGCCGCCGGCGGCTACGTCCCAATAACCCGGATAGATCGCCTTGCTTTCCGTGCGCCGGTGTACGCACAGCTCACCGACCGAATTGAACAACAGGATGTAGGTTCCGCGACCGATAAGGCCCTTCTCGCGCAACTCGACCCGGGGCAAGGCCCCCAGCGGCTGGTCGTGTTCGTCTACCCAGGCGATCAGTTCGGCGTCGGAGGCAGCGCGATGCGCCGCCTCTTGCTTGGAGATGGCCATCAATCAGCCCTGGGACAGCAGCTGGCGCAGGTCGATCACTGCAGCGTTGGCGCGAGAAATGTAGTTGGCCATGACCAGCGAGTGGTTGGCCCACATGCCAAAGCCGCTGCCATTGAGCACCATAGGGCTCCACAGCGGCTCCTGGGACGCTTCCAGTTCACGAATGATCTGGCGCACGCTGACAGTGGCGTTCTTCTTGGCCAGCACGTCGGCGAAGTCCACTTCAATGGCACGCAGCAGGTGCGACAGGGCCCAGGCCTGGCCGCGGGCTTCATAGAAGACGTTGTCGATCTGCAGCCATGGCGTTTCGACCACTTCCTCGTCCAGCTGCGGCGCCTGGCCTGCAACCACGACTTCGGTTTTCAGGGTGCTGTTGAGCTTGACCCGGCCAACGCTGGCCGACAGGCGCTGCGACAGCGAACCCAGACGGGTGGCGACATCGCCCAGCCAGTTGTTGAGGTTGTCGGCCCGGGTATAGAACAGCGCACCCGGCTGGTCCGGTGCGGCCAGGCGGTTCTGGTAGCGGGTCAGGGAGTTGATGCCTTCCTGAAACTCGGACTCGCTCGATGGCAGGATCCAGCTCTTGTTGTCGAAGTTGAAGCGCGGCTCGGCCTTGGCCAGGTCGGCGTCTTCAGTGGACTGCGACTGCGAGCGAGCGAAGTCCTTGCGCATGGCACGGCTCAGGTCGCGCACCTGGACCAGCACGCCGTATTCCCAACTGGGCATGTTGTCCATCCACAGGCCCGGCGGGAAGCGGTCGTTGGAAATGTAGCCGCCCGGCTTGTGCAGCAGGGTGCCGGCAACGGTCTTGAGGGTTTCGACGGTGGTGTAGCCCACTACCATCTGTTTGCCGGTCTGTTCGGCGGCGATCTGCGCGTTCTGCTGGACCGGGAACAGGTCAGGCTCTGCACTCCAGTACCAGCCCAGACCCACGCACACCAGCAGGTAGATGCCGATCAGCGAGCCCAGGGCGCGGCTGAAAAACAACCCGCCGAAATAGCTGCGGGTAGCGGCACCGCGGGGTTCGACCCGCTCGCGCGCCTCGGCTTTGCCTGTACGGTTTTTCCAGTCCAGCATGGCGTTGTCCTTTATGTCACGTCGGTTCAAGGGGTTCGACCGCAACCCCCGGGCTTCGTGCCAGCGCTATGCGAGCTTTGTGCAGCGCGCCGCCTGCCGGGGTGGGCAAGTATCGCAGCACTATAAATCAAGCGCGCCGGTTCGCATAAGCGACTAGCGGGTCGGCAACTGAATAAACAGACTTGTACAGTAAATTGATACAAGGCACTCGATTGTCCAGCAAGTGGTGCTAGCATAGAGCCATCACTCGAACTGCCTCACCCTCTTATAAGTAGTCAGGACATGACCGAGCCAGAAGACCCCAATCGTGAGCGCCTCAAGCAACACTTTGCCCAGCGGGTCATTCATCAGGCTCGGCAGATACTCGAGATCTGGCAACGCCTGCAGCGCAGCGAGTGGTCGACGAGTGACCTGGGTGAACTGTGCGAAGCCAACCTGCGCCTGCAGCGCTATGCCGAGCGTTTCGAGCAACCGGAGCACAGCCTGCTGGCTGAAGCCATCGGCCAGACCCTGGCAGCGGTCGAAGCCAATAGCGCGCGCCTGAGCAGCCCGCTGATCAGCGAACTCAATCGCCTGATGCAGCGCCTGTCACGCACGGGCCTGCGCCAGGGCGACCAGCTTGAGCAAGTGCCTTTGCCGCCGCTGCGCAAACCCGTGTATATCCTGCTCCAGGATCACGATCGGGCCGAGCGCCTGGCCCAGCAGCTGGAGTTCTTCGGCCTGGGTGTACAAGCCTTGTACAGCGCCGATGCCTTTCGCGCCTCGATGATCGAACGGCTGCCGTCGGCCATCGTCATGGATGTCGATTTCACCGGCACGGGTGTCGGCTTGCATCTGGCGGCCCAGGCCCAGCAAGGCCTTGAGCAGCGGGTACCGCTGTTGTTCTTCAGCCTCGATGAAACCGACACGCCAACACGCCTGGCCGCAGTGCGCGCCGGCGGCCTGGAGTTCCTCACCGGCACCCTGGAAGCCTCCAGCCTGCTGGAAAAGGTCGAGCTGCTGACCAGCGTCACCCAGTACGAACCGTTCAAAGTGCTGATCATCGATGACTCCCGGGCCCAGGCCATGCACACCGAGCGCCTGCTCAACAGTGCCGGTATCGTTACCCGAACCCTGACCGACCCGATCCGCACCATGGCCGAGCTTGCGGATTTCCAGCCCGACCTGATCATCCTCGACATGTACATGCCTGACTGTACTGGCACTGAGCTTGCCAAGGTCATCCGCCACAACGATCGCTACGTCAGCGTGCCGATCATCTACCTGTCGGCCGAAGACGACCTGGACAAACAACTCGACGCCATGAGCGAAGGCGGCGATGACTTCCTGACCAAGCCGATCCGCTCGCGCCACCTCATCACCACCGTGCGCAACCGCGCTGCCCGCGCCCGCAATCTCAAGGCACGGATGGTGCGCGACAGCCTGACCGGGCTGTACAACCACACCCACATCCTGCAACTGCTCGAGGACTGCAGCTTTCGCGCACGGCGCGAAGAACAGCCGCTGAGCTTTGCCATGCTCGACATCGACCACTTCAAGAAAGTCAACGACAGCCACGGCCACCCCATGGGCGACCGGGTGATCAAGAGCCTGGCCCTGTTTCTCAAGCAACGCCTGCGCAAGACCGACTTCATTGGCCGCTACGGTGGAGAAGAGTTCGCCATCGTCATGCCCAACACTGACCTTGGCGCCGCGCAAAAAGTGCTGGATGAAATTCGCCGCCGCTTCGCTGAAATCCACTACCCCGCCCAGCCCCGGGACTTGTTCTGCACCTTCAGTGCCGGCGTGGTGCAACTCAAGGATGGGCTTGACGCCTTGAGCATGGCCACCGCCGCAGACGTCGCGCTGTACCGGGCCAAGGGCGCGGGACGCAACTGTGTGCTGCGCGCCGACTGATCAAGGCAAAGTGCCACTTTTTTTGACAGGACGACCTCCCTCGTCATAACCCGGTCATAAAAACGCAATAACTTCAGGCGCTTACCGTTCGGCCGTTGGTAGACCCTGCACATGCGCCTGAAGCTGCTCACCAATTTCAATACCTTGTTGCTGGTAACCGTCTGCATCGCACTGGGCGCCACCCTGTGGTGGTCGCAGCGTGCGCTGGAGCGTCCCTATCAAATGATGGAGCGCTACCTGTCGCTGTCGCAGCAGTTCCAGAACCAGGCGGCACGCAATATCGGCGACTACCTCAGCAGCGGCGACGCATTGCGCCATGCCACCGCGGTGCAGGCGACGGCGACTTTGCAGGAGGCCCTCAAACAACTGCCTGATGAGCTTGCCGCGCCCCTGCGCCCCAGCCTGGACAACCTGCAACGCTTTGCCGGCAATGAACTGCTGGCAGCCGGCAAGTTGGCCGGCGACCCACAGGCACTGCTGCTGCAGGCCGAGCGTGAACTGGGCGCAAGCCTGGAGCAACTGGCCAATTACGCCCAGGCCAGCGGCAACCCGGAGGCCGACCGCTATAGCCTTGTGCTGTTCAAGGCGGCACTGCACCTGTCACGGCTTTCCCTGGCCCGCGACAAACTGGTCAGCAGCGGACGCAGCGCGCTGGCCGATGAGGTGGAGCGCGAACTGCAACTGATCGTCGACCAGGCCAAGGTACTCGATGGCCTGCCCCTGCTCGGCGTAACGGCTGCCCGCGAATCCAATGCCGACGACTTTGCCGCCCTCATGGGCCTCGAGACCCAAGCCAGCCAGGCTGTAGAAGACACCGGGATCGCCCTCAAACGCGAGCTCAACAGCCTGCTCAATCGCTATCCCGCCGAGTTGCAACGCACCCGTGAGCAGATCCAGCGTCGCAGCGAACTGGCCGACAGCACCCACCAGCAGATCAACGCCGTGCAACAGGCCATTGCCGCCCTGGAACCGGGGGTGCGCAGCCAGCACGCGACCATCCAGGGCGAGGTGCGGATTCTCCAGGGCCTGATGATCGGTCTGATCCTGCTGATCGCCCTGCTAATCGACACCTTGCAACGCCGCCTCGCCCGGGTGCTGACCAACCTGGCACCGGCCTTGTCGCGCTGGGCCGAGGGCGATTTCGCCGAAGCCATCTCGCTGGGCAAGAGCAACCGCGAAATGCACGACATCCAGGATTCGCTCAATCGTCTGCGACGCTATCTGGTGGAGCTGGTGGGGACCATCCGCAACAATGCCGAACAGGTGGCAGGCAGCAGCCATGCCCTGGCTGGCATGAGCAGCGCCCTGCACGACGGCGCCGAACGCCAGGCAGGCGACACCGCACAGATCCGCGATGCCCTGGGTGAGCTGGAGGCCACAATCCAGCAGGTGGCCGGCGATGCCAGCCAGGCCGCCGATGCCAGCCGCGACGCCGGTCGCGCCGTGGAACAGGGGCAGGCGGTGATCGGCCAGAGCCTGACCGGCCTACGCACACTGGTCGATGAAGTCCAGGGCAATGCCCAGATGATTGAGCAACTGGCCGAAGAGTCAGCCACCATCGGAGGCGTGCTCACGGTGATCCGCTCGATTGCCGAACAGACCAACCTGCTGGCCCTCAACGCCGCGATCGAAGCGGCCCGCGCTGGCGAAATGGGCCGCGGGTTCGCCGTGGTCGCCGAAGAGGTGCGTTCCCTGGCCCAGCGCACTACCGGTGCCACCGGCGAGATCCAGACCCTGATCGGGCGCCTGCAGCAGGCCGCCCGCGAATCGGTGGAAGGCATGCGCGCCCAGCTTGAACATGCCGAAGCCACCGCCGACAAGGCACAGGCCGCCGACGGCGCGCTGGATGAGATCGTTGCGGCGATTCAGACCATCTCGGCCACCGCCGTGCGCATTGCCGATGTGACGGCCCAGCAGAGTGGTGCGGTGAGCGAGATTCGCGATCACAGCGAGCGGATTCATGACCTGGGGGAAGACAACCTCCAGCGCATTGGCGAAGGCCGCGAACAGGGCGAGCAGTTACTCAGGCTGGGAGGCGCGCTGAACACCGCAGTACGGGCGTTTCGGCTTTGAAGCCCATCGCTCCGTAGACGCTGCCGCCCGGCGGCGATCGGCGCATAGCCCTCGTGGAGGGGGCATGGCGACTGCTTTGCAGTCGATCGCAGCCTCGCGGCAGCGGCTACGGCAGTTATGCCCGTCAGCCCCGCGATGGCCATAAAGTCCGCTATCATGCAGCCACATCTGTACTGCGAGACCGCCATGCGCCGCCTGCTTTGCCTTCTGTTCCTGCTTCTGGCCTTGCCCGCCGCCGGCGCCGGCCTGCTCGACAACCGTCCCAGCGCCACCCTGGGCGCGCCTTCACTGAACAACAGTGCAGACTTCCTGCCCGTACACGAAGCCTTCAAGCTGAGCCTGGTACAAAGCGACGCCCAGACCCTCAAGCTGCGCTTCGTCGCTACCGACGGCTATTACCTGTATCGCCACCGCTTCCAGTTCCGCGCCGAACCTGCCGACATTGCCCTGGGCGCTGCGCAGATTCCGCCGGGCGAAGCCAAGCATGATGAGTTCTTCGGCGACGTCGAGGTCTATCACGGCATTGTCGATATCGATATCCCCCGTCCAGCCAACGACCCCCGAGCGTTTACCCTGGTCGTGGGTTATCAGGGCTGCGCCGACAAAGGCCTGTGCTACCCGCCAGAAACGGTACGCCTGAGCATCGACGGCAGCGCTGCGGCGGCGGATGCCAATACACCTGCAGCCCCACAGGGGTGGACCTGGAAACAACTGCTGCTGTTCTTCCTCGCAGGTGTCGGCCTGACTTTTACCCCTTGCGTTCTGCCGATGCTGCCGATCCTCTCCGGTGTGGTGCTGCGTGGCCAGGTCGGTGGGCTACGTGGTTTTGCCCTGTCGCTGGCCTATGTCCTGCCGATGGCCGCCTGTTTCGCTCTGCTGGGTGCGCTGATGGGCCTGTTTGGTGCAGGCATGAACCTGCAGGCGCGGCTGCAATCCGCCTGGGTACTGGTACCGTTCTCATTGTTTTTCGTGGTTTTCGCCCTGGCCATGTTCGGCCTGTTCGAGCTGAAACTGCCCCACGCCATCAGCCAGCGCCTGGAGCGGCTGGTGGGCCGGACCAAGGGCGGCTCGCTGATTGGCGCAGCGATCCTGGGGGTGTTCTCCAGCCTTCTGGTCTCGCCTTGCGTATCTGCACCCTTGGCCGGCGCACTGCTGTATATCAGCGCCAGCGGTGATGCCGTGGGCGGGGCCTTGAAGCTGTTTGCCCTGGGCCTGGGCATGGGTGCCCCGCTGTTGCTGGTCGCCACCGGCGGCGCGGCCTGGCTGCCAAAAAGCGGCCCCTGGCTGGTCACCGTCAAGAATGCCATTGGCGTTTTGTTGCTGGGCCTGGCCATCGGCCTGCTCAGCCGGGTACTACCAGGGCCGGTGACCCTGCTGTTGGTCGGATTGTTGAGCGCCGGCGTGGCGTTGTTCCTCGGCACCCTGGAGTTCACGGTGAAAACTCCGCTGCAACGCCTGGCGCAACTGCTTGGCCTGGCCCTGCTGGTCTATGCCCTGGCCTGCTGGTACGGCGCACTGAGCGGCCAGAGCGACGCGCTGCGTCCCCTGCCGCCGCCAACCTCTGGCGCCCAGCCCGTGAGCGCGACACAAAGCGACTGGCAAACCATCACCACCCCGGCCGCCCTCGACAGCGCCCTGGCCCAGGCCAAGGCCGCCGGGCAACCTGTGGTGCTGGACTGGTATGCCGACTGGTGCATCAGTTGCAAGGTCATTGAGCACGAAGTGCTGGCTGCGCCTGCGGTCAAAAGCCAGCTGGTTGGCTACAAGCTGCTGCGTTTCGACATCACCCAAAGCAATGCCGAACAGCGCGCCCTGCTCGACCGCTATCAACTGTTTGGTCCGCCTGCGCTCTTGTTCTTTGCCGCGAACGGCAGCGAAAAAGCCAGCGCCAGGGTGGTTGGCGAGACAAACGCCGGCGAATTTGCCGAGCATCTGACGCGCATTCGCGCCGATCTGGGTCTATAACTTCTTCTGCCCGCCAAAAAGTCATTATCGATGACCGAAATTAATAAATTAGTCACATATTTGGCGTGAATCTCGGTCATCGTGCTGGCTATTGTCGGCAACTGGACACTGCCCGCCGGTTTACGGCATAGTCGCCGCGCAACGTTTGTGCCTAACGATAAAAGGAACCACAGATGGCAACGCTACTGGTGCTGCACGGCCCCAACCTGAACCTGCTCGGTACCCGCGAACCGGGCGTCTATGGCGCCGTCACTCTGGCCCAGATCAACCAGGACCTGGAACAGCGCGCTCGCGCCGCCGGCCATCACCTGCAGTACCTGCAAAGCAACGCCGAGTACGAATTGATCGATCGCATCCATGCCGCGCGCAGCGAAGGCGTCGACTTCATCCTGATCAATCCGGCCGCTTTCACACACACATCCGTCGCATTACGTGACGCATTGCTGGCAGTGAGCATCCCATTCATCGAAGTGCACCTGTCGAACGTGCACAAGCGTGAGCCGTTTCGCCATCACTCCTACTTTTCCGATGTCGCCGTAGGGGTGATTTGCGGCCTGGGTGCCAGCGGCTACCGCCTGGCCCTGGAGTCTGCCCTGGAACACCTGGCTGCCAACGCCAAACCCTGATACCGAGCACCTGGCCAGCAGGCCGGGGCTCACAAGAAACGTTAGAAAACACGTTTTTATATTTACGCCCCTGACCGAACCTTGGGAGTTGATGATTAATGGATATCCGTAAAGTCAAGAAACTGATCGAACTGCTGGAAGAATCTGGCATCGACGAGCTGGAGATCAAGGAAGGCGAGGAATCCGTACGGATCAGCCGTCACAGCAAGACCCCAGCCCAGCAGTACTACGCTCCGGCTCCAGTCGCCGCTCCTGTCGCAGCCCCGGCGCCTGCCGCCGCTGCAGCCGCACCTGCTGCCGAAGCCGCCGCACCGAAACTGAACGGCACCGTTGCCCGCTCGCCAATGGTCGGCACCTTCTACCGCAAGGCCTCGCCCTCCTCCCCAGCCTTCGTTGAAGTCGGCCAGACCGTGAAGAAAGGCGACACCCTGTGCATCGTCGAAGCCATGAAGATGATGAACCACATCGAAGCTGAAGCCAGCGGTGTGATCGAATCCATCCTGGTAGAAGACGGCCAGCCGGTTGAGTTCGACCAGCCGCTGTTCACCATCGTTTGAACCGCGGAGAGCCAACGATGTCTGCGAAGCTGGAAAAAGTCCTGATCGCCAACCGCGGGGAAATTGCCCTGCGGATCCTGCGTGCCTGCAAAGAGCTGGGCATCAAGACCGTCGCCGTGCACTCCACGGCAGACCGCGAACTGATGCACCTGGGCCTGGCAGACGAGTCGGTCTGCATTGGTCCTGCTTCGTCCAAGGATTCCTACCTGCACATCCCGGCGATCATTGCCGCTGCCGAAGTGACCGGCGCTACCGCCATTCACCCAGGCTACGGCTTCCTCGCTGAAAACGCCGACTTCGCCGAGCAGGTGGAGAACTCCGGCTTTGCCTTCATCGGCCCGAAAGCCGACACCATTCGCCTGATGGGCGACAAGGTTTCGGCCAAGGACGCGATGATCAAGACCGGCGTACCGACCGTACCGGGTTCTGACGGCCCGCTGCCTGAAGACGAAGAAACCGCCCTGGCGATTGCTCGCGAAGTCGGCTACCCGGTGATCATCAAGGCCGCCGGTGGCGGTGGTGGTCGCGGTATGCGCGTTGTGCACAAGGAAGAAGACCTGATCTCCTCGGCCAAGCTGACCCGTACCGAAGCCGGTGCTGCGTTCGGCAACCCGATGGTCTACCTCGAGAAGTTCCTGACCAACCCACGCCATGTGGAAGTCCAGGTACTGTCCGACGGCCAGGGCAACGCCATCCACCTGGGTGACCGCGACTGCTCGCTGCAGCGCCGCCACCAGAAGGTACTGGAAGAAGCGCCGGCCCCGGGCATCGATGAAAAAGCCCGCCAGGAAGTCTTCAAGCGCTGTGTCGATGCCTGCATCGAGATCGGCTACCGTGGCGCTGGCACCTTCGAGTTCCTCTACGAAAACGGTCGCTTCTACTTCATCGAAATGAACACCCGTGTTCAGGTGGAGCACCCTGTTTCGGAGATGGTCACCGGTATCGACATCGTCAAGGAGATGCTCAGCATCGCCGCTGGCAACAAGTTGTCGCTCACCCAGGATGACGTCGTGATCCGCGGTCACTCGCTGGAGTGCCGGATCAACGCCGAAGACCCGAAGAAGTTCATTCCGAGCCCAGGCACGGTCAAGCACTTCCACGCCCCGGGTGGCAACGGCGTTCGCGTCGACTCGCACCTGTACAGCGGTTACGCGGTTCCACCGAACTACGACTCGCTGATCGGCAAGCTGATCACCTACGGCAAGGACCGTGACGAAGCCATGGCGCGCATGCGCAATGCCCTGGACGAAATCGTCGTCGACGGTATCAAGACCAACATCCCGCTGCACCGTGACCTGGTGCGTGATGAAGGTTTCTGCAAAGGTGGCGTCAACATTCACTATCTGGAACACAAACTGGCCAACCAGGAGTGATTCCACAGTGATGCAAAAAGACCCCGGCCAATGCCGGGGTCTTTTTTTGCTCCCCGCAGGAGCGGGCTACACCCGAGATGCATCCCCAAAGCCCCCCACGAACCATTCCCACAAACCCCTCGCACTCAAGTAAACTGGCGGGCTTCTCGCAGCCCTGGGCTGCCCCTGTAGATTTTCCCAAAGGTGCCCACCATGCCTTGGCTGCAAGTACGTCTGGCCATCAGCCCGGATCAAGCCGAAACCTATGAAGATGCCCTGCTCGAAGTAGGCGCGGTTTCGGTCACCTTCATGGACGCCGAAGACCAACCGATTTTCGAACCGGACCTCAATACCACCCCGCTGTGGTCGCACACGCACCTGCTGGCGCTGTTCGAGGCCGATACCGATGCCGCCGCCGTGTTCGCCCACCTGCAACTGCTGACCGGCGCCGAGCTGCCGGAACACCAGGCCGAAGTCATCGAAGACCAGGACTGGGAACGCAGTTGGATGGACAACTTCCAGCCAATGCGTTTTGGCCAGCGCCTGTGGATCGTGCCGAGCTGGCACGCCGCGCCCGAGCCTGAGGCAGTCAACCTGCTGCTCGACCCGGGCCTGGCCTTTGGTACCGGCACCCACCCCACCACCGCCCTGTGCCTGGAATGGCTGGACGGCCAGGACCTGAACGGCGCCCAGGTGCTCGACTTCGGTTGCGGCTCGGGCATCCTGGCAATCGCTGCCCTGCTGCTCGGCGCCCGCGAAGCGGTCGGCACCGACATCGACGTGCAAGCGCTGGAAGCCTCCCGCGACAACGCCGGACGCAACGGCATCGCCGACGAGCACTTTGCCCTGTACCTGCCCGAACACATGCCGGCGATGCAGGCCGATGTGCTGGTGGCCAACATTCTGGCCGGTCCGCTGGTAGCCCTCGCCCCGCAACTGTCCACCCTGGTTCGCCCGGGCGGCTTGCTGGCACTGTCGGGCATCCTCGCCGAACAGGGCGAAGAAGTGGCCGCAGCCTATGCCAAGGACTTCGACCTGGACCCGATCACCGTCCGTGACGGCTGGGTACGCATCAGTGGTCGCCGCCGTTAAGTGGGCCTAGAATAACTTTCTGCACAACCCGGACCGCCGCATGACCGACAGTTTCGTCACCCAGTGCCCGCATTGCCAGACCAGCTTTCGCGTCAACCACAATCAGTTGAGCGTGGCCCGCGGCGTGGTGCGTTGCGGCGCTTGTCTCCAGGTATTCAACGCCGCCAAGCAGCTGTTGGAACAAAGTGCGGCGCAAAATCCGGTCAGCCAGCCTGCGGTCGTTGAACCCCCGGTTCCCGTACAACCGGCGCCTGCCAGCCAACGCGAGTGGAGCGCTGCCGAGCTTGATCTCGACCAGCTCGACCTGGATCAGGAATTGGCTCGGCTCGAGCAGCGCGAAATCCAGCCGACCACCGAGTTCAAGGCGGGTGCCGCCCGCGAGGACAGCCTCAGCGCTCACCGCGACGAACCGGAAACCGACGACCAGCATTGGCCTGACAGCCTGTTCAGCACCCCTGCCAACGAGCGCGAAGCCCCTGGCGAGGTGCTGGATGAGCCTTTGCCGCCATTGATCGAGCAAGAGCCGCTGGATCTTGCCCCCGCCCCAGGCGAACGCACCGAGCCTTCGCTGTCTCTGCAGTCGCTGGACGCAGACCTCGATGAACCCGCGCAAGCCACGCGCCCAGCAGCCGTCGAGCTCGATGAGCCACCAGGGGAGCGCCTGTCGGCCAAGGAGCCCGAAGACGACTTCGACGCCCCGCAAGCGGACGACGACCGCCGTGAACCCGGACTGGGCCCGACCTCCAGCCGCCCCGCACGCAAAGAGCCCCTGCTCGATCTGGTCGACGACCCACTGCAACTGGACTGGCAGAAACCCAAGGCCCACTGGGGCAAGCGTCTGCTGTGGATATTGCTGGTGCTGCTGGCCGCCGCGGCCCTGGCCGGCCAGTACATCTGGTACCACTTCGACGAACTCGCCCGCCAGGACCAGTACCGCCCGTGGTTCCAGCAGCTGTGCCCGCAAGTGGGCTGCAAGGTCCCGTCCCGGGTCGACATCGACCGCATCAAAAGCAGCAACCTGGTGGTCCGCAGCCATCCGGACTTCAACGGCGCCCTGATCGTCGATGCGATCATCTACAACCGGGCACCGTTCACCCAGCCGTTCCCGCTGCTGGAATTGCGCTTTGCCGACCTCAACGGCCAACTGATCGCCAGCCGGCGCTTCAAACCCGCCGAATACCTGAGCGGCGAACTGGCCGGCAAGGGTGAAATGCCCAGCCAGGTGCCGATCCACATCGCCCTGGACATCCTCGACCCGGGCCCCAAGGCCGTTAACTACAGCCTCAGCTTCCGCTCCCCCGAATAGTCCCGAGCACGCATGCCCGTCCCACCAAACTGGCGGGCATAACGCCGCAGCTGTTCAGATTTTATCCAAATCCATCTTTATCCGGTCACCGAGAGCGGGTATCATGCCAACCCTTTTTCGAACTCTAATGATCCGGCCCCACAACAGGGAACTCCTATGTCGGCGGTACGCATCGGCCCATACACACTGCAGAACAACCTGATCCTCGCGCCAATGGCCGGGGTCACGGACCAGCCATTCCGTCAGCTCTGCCGACGAATGGGTGCAGGCCTGGTGGTGTCGGAGATGGTCAGCAGCGACATGAGCCTGTGGAACAGCCGCAAGTCGCGCCTGCGCATGATTCACGAAGGTGATCCCGAGCCACGCTCGGTACAGATCGCCGGTGGTGACGCGCAGATGCTCGCAGCGGCGGCCCGGGCCAATGTCGAGGCGGGCGCCCAGATCATCGACATCAACATGGGCTGCCCGGCAAAAAAAGTCTGCAACAAGGCTGCAGGCTCTGCTTTATTGAAAGATGAAGCCTTGGTCAGCGAGATCCTCCACGCGGTGGTTGCCGCCGTGGACGTACCGGTCACGCTGAAGATCCGCACGGGTTGGGACCGGGCGAACAAGAACGGCCTGACGGTGGCGAAGATTGCCGAACAGGCGGGCATCCAGGCGCTGGCGGTCCATGGACGAACCCGCGCCGACCTGTACACCGGCGAAGCCGAGTACGACACCATCGCTGCGATCAAGCAGGCGGTGTCGATTCCGGTTTTTGCCAACGGCGATATCACATCGCCAGAAAAGGCCCGGGCCGTACTCCAGGCGACTGGAGCCGACGGCTTGCTGGTTGGCCGGGCTGCCCAGGGGCGGCCCTGGATCTTTCGCGAGATCGAGCATTACCTGCGCACCGGCGAGCAATTGCCGGTGCCACAGCTGGAAGAAGTGGAACGCATTCTGCTTGAGCACCTGGCCGCCCTGCACGCCTTCTATGGCGATGTGATGGGTGTACGCATTGCCCGCAAGCATGTCGGCTGGTACTTGGCAACGCTTCCGGGCGCCAGGGAGTTTCGCGCCCAGTTCAATCGTTTGGAAGATACGCAAGCGCAGTGCGCCAACGTTCGTGGTTTTTTCCGCGAACGTGAACAGAGCCTTGAGACAGAGGACGGACAAGGGGTGGCCGCATGACGATGATGACCGAGACTTTAGTGAGTGGAACAACGCCCGTGAGCGACAACGTCAACTTGAAACAGCACCTGAATACACCGAGCGAAGAAGGTCAGACCCTTCGCGGCAGTGTGGAAAAGGCGCTGCACAACTATTTCGCCCATCTGGAGGGCGCGGCCGTCACGGACGTGTACAACCTGGTGCTCTCGGAAGTCGAGGCGCCGTTGCTCGAAAGCGTGATGAATTACGTCAAGGGCAACCAGACCAAGGCCAGCGAGCTGCTCGGGCTCAACCGCGGCACCTTGCGCAAGAAACTCAAGCAGTACGATTTGTTGTAAGCCAGCATCCAAACCAGAAAAGGCGGCTCCCATTCGATGAGGTCGCCTTTTTTGCTGACTCCACCGCGTTATGGAATCTGAAATGACCGACCAGACTACCCGCCTGCCGATCCGCCGCGCCTTGATCAGCGTCTCCGACAAGACCGGGATCCTTGAATTCGCCCGTGAGCTGCAACAGCTCGGCGTCGAGATCCTGTCCACCGGCGGCACCTTCAAGTTGCTCCAGGACAATGGCGTTGCCGCGGTGGAAGTTGCCGATTACACCGGCTTCGCCGAAATGATGGATGGCCGGGTCAAAACCCTGCACCCGAAGATCCACGGTGGCATCCTCGGCCGCCGTGGCACTGATGACGCCATCATGGCCGAGCACGGCATCAAGCCGATCGACCTGGTTGCCGTCAACCTGTACCCCTTCGAAGCGACCATCTCCAAGCCAGGCTGTGACCTGCCGACCGCCATCGAGAACATCGACATCGGTGGCCCGACCATGGTCCGCTCGGCCGCCAAGAACCACAAAGACGTCGCTATCGTGGTCAACGCCAGCGACTACGGCCAAGTGCTGGAAAGCCTCAAGGCCGGTGGCCTGACCTACGCCCAGCGCTTTGACCTGATGCTCAAGGCGTTCGAGCACACCGCCGCCTACGACGGCATGATCGCCAACTACATGGGCACCGTGAACCAAGCCGCTGAAACCCTCTCGACTTCCGGCCGCAGCGAGTTCCCGCGCACCTTCAACAGCCAGTTCGTCAAGGCCCAGGAAATGCGCTACGGCGAGAACCCGCACCAGAGCGCGGCGTTCTATGTCGAGTCCAAGCCTGCCGAAGCCGGCATCGCCACTGCAGTCCAACTGCAGGGCAAGGAACTGTCGTACAACAACGTGGCCGACACCGACGCTGCGCTGGAATGCGTGAAGAGCTTCGTCAAGCCGGCCTGCGTCATCGTCAAGCACGCCAACCCGTGCGGCGTGGCGGTAAGCCCGGATGCCGAAGGCGGTATCCGCCAGGCTTACGAACTGGCCTACGCCACCGACACCGAGTCGGCCTTCGGCGGCATCATCGCCTTCAACCGCGAGCTGGATGCCGAAACCGCCAAGGCCATTGTCGAGCGCCAGTTCGTCGAAGTGATCATCGCCCCTAGCGTCAGCGAAGAAGCCCGCGCCGTGGTTGCCGCCAAGGCCAACGTGCGCCTGCTGGCCTGCGGCCAGTGGTCGGCCGAACGTGCCGCTGCCTGGGACTACAAGCGCGTCACCGGCGGCCTGCTGGTACAGAGCCGCGACATTGGCATGATCACCGAAGGCGACCTGAAAGTGGTCACCCAGCGTGCTCCGACCGAGCAAGAGATCCACGACCTGATCTTCGCCTGGAAAGTGGCCAAGTACGTCAAGTCCAACGCCATCGTCTACGCCAAGAACCGCCAGACCATCGGTGTCGGCGCCGGCCAGATGAGCCGCGTGAACTCTGCTCGCATTGCTGCAATCAAGGCCGAGCATGCGGGCCTGCAGGTACAGGGTGCGGTCATGGCATCGGACGCATTCTTCCCGTTCCGTGACGGTATCGACAATGCAGCTAAAGTGGGTATCACTGCCGTCATCCAGCCAGGCGGCTCGATGCGTGACGCCGAAGTGATTGCCGCAGCCGACGAGGCCGGCATCGCCATGGTCTTCACCGGCATGCGCCACTTCCGCCACTGATACGCGCAGGCTTGATGTAGAAGCGGGCTTGCCCCGCGATCGCGCTTTATCCATTGCAGCGCATCGCGGGCCAAGCCCGCTCCCACAAAGAGCCGCGCCCTCCGAATTAGCGTCATCGAGGTTTTGACATGAAAGTTTTGATTATCGGTAGCGGCGGTCGTGAACACGCCCTGGCCTGGAAAGTCGCTCAGGACCCGCGGGTCGAGAAAGTCTTCGTAGCCCCGGGCAACGCCGGTACCGCCACCGAAGCCAAGTGCGAGAACGTCGAGATCGACGTCACTGCCCTGGAGCAACTGGCCGACTTCGCCGAACAGAACGTTGCCCTGACCATCGTCGGCCCTGAAGGCCCGCTGGTCGCCGGTGTTGTCGACCTGTTCCGCAGTCGCGGCCTGGACTGCTTTGGTCCGACCAAGGGCGCTGCCCAGCTGGAAGGCTCCAAGGCGTTCACCAAGGACTTCCTGGCTCGCCACAAGATCCCGACGGCCGACTACCAGAATTTCACCGAGATCGAGCCGGCCCTGGCTTACCTGCGCGAAAAAGGTGCTCCCATCGTGATCAAGGCCGACGGCCTGGCCGCGGGCAAGGGCGTGATCGTTGCCATGACCCTGGGTGAAGCCGAAGATGCCGTCCGCGACATGCTCGCTGGCAATGCCTTTGGTGAAGCCGGTTCGCGCGTGGTCATCGAAGAGTTCCTCGACGGCGAAGAAGCCAGCTTCATCGTCATGGTCGACGGTCAGAACGTGCTGCCCATGGCCACCAGCCAGGACCACAAGCGCGTCGGCGACGGCGATACCGGCCCCAACACCGGCGGCATGGGCGCCTACTCCCCGGCGCCTGTGGTGACTGCCGAGGTACACCAGCGTGTCATGGACCAGGTGATCTGGCCGACCGTGCGCGGCATGGCCGAAGAAGGCAACGTCTACACCGGTTTCCTGTACGCAGGCCTGATGATCGACAAAGCCGGCAACCCGAAAGTGATCGAATTCAACTGCCGCTTCGGCGACCCGGAAACCCAGCCAGTCATGCTGCGCCTGGAGTCGAGCCTGGTCCTGCTGATCGAGGCCGCCTTCGCCAAGGCCCTGGATAAAGTCGAAGCCCAGTGGAACCCGCAACCAAGCCTGGGCGTGGTCCTGGCGGCAGGCGGCTACCCTGGCGACTACAGCAAGGGCGCGGCCATCAACGGCCTGGACGCTGCGGCCAAGCTGACCGGCAAGGTGTTCCATGCCGGTACCGCCCTCAAGGACGGCCACGTGGTTGCCACCGGTGGTCGGGTGCTGTGCGCCACTGCCCTGGGTGAAACCGTCGAGGCCGCTCAGCAGCAAGCCTATCGCCTGGCTGCCGAAATCAACTGGGAAGGCAGTTTCTACCGTACGGACATCGGCTACCGCGCCATTGCCCGTGAACGTGGCGAGCATCAAGAGTAATAAAGCGCCCGCAAGCAGCGACGCCATCGGCGCGCTGCCTCCGGCTCGTCGACAGGGCCCGTCTGGGCCTTGCCTTCGCCTTGGCGCGCCGCGCATAGTTAACATTCGGCACTTTTGCTAAGAAGGGATCTCGTCGTGCGTTGGCTCAGGATCGCCATAGGCCTCACCGTCAGCCTGCTGACCCTGCTCTGCCTGTTCCCGGTTTCGGCGGACCACGGCAGTGGGTGGGCAGTTTTGCTCGACGAACAAGCCAGCCTGCAGCTTAGCGACGTACGTTCCGAACGCTACCGCAACCAGTTCAGCCCCCTCGAACTGGACCAACTCAATGCCGCAACGCCAGACCAGGCGCTGTGGTTGCATTACCGCCTGGAACCCGGGCAGCACGAACAACTGCTGCGGATCTTCGCGCCCGACCTCTCCCGTCTTGACCTGTACGCCCTCGATGGCGACCAGTTGATCAAACAAATGCACAACGGCCGCCCCTCGGAAAACGGCTTTCCCAGCGTGCGCAGCAGTGATCACATCCTGGCCCTGCCCAACAGTGCCCACACCCTGGATATCTACCTGCGGCTGGTCTCCGAGCATCAACTACGCCCGGCCATCAGCCTCGAGCCGGCCGTCAACGTAGCCGCCGACCAGCGCCAGGCATTGTTGTTCGGCCTGCTGTTCGGCTGCCTGCTGATGCTGATGCTGCACAACCTGATCCGCTTCGCTTATTCGCGTTCCTCCACCAGCCTGAGCCTGGCGGCCTATCACGGGCTGATGCTGCTCAGTGCGCTGATCCTGCTCAATCTCAGCGGCCCATGGTGGAGCATGTGGCATTCGGCACAGACGCCTGCCGCCTACCTGACCGCCTTGCTCGCCAGCCTTGCCGGCCTGACCTTCACCCTGCGGTTTTTCCGCCCCTGCGGCCAGCCACGCCTGGCGCGCGTGCTACAGGTAGAAATGATCGTGGTCGGGCTCAGCGGCTTGCTGCTGCTGTTCGTCGATACCTTGCCGCTCAACCTGATGACCTACGTCCTGTTCGCCGTTGGTAGCCTCACCATGCTGCTGACGGCCAGCTACCACTGGTACAAGGGCTATGAACCGGCGCGTCTGTTTGCCTTGTCAATGCTGGCGTTCAATATCGGTTGCCTGGTGGTGCTGCCCGCCCTGCTCGGGCTGACTCGCACGCCAACCCAATGGCTGCTGTTCATTCTGCTGGGCATGGCCAGCTTCAGCGGCCTGCTGCTCAACCTTGCCGTCAGCGAGCGCCTGCGCCGCATCAGTGAGGAACGTTTCAGTGCCAGCCGCGAACTGGCGGCCAGCAATGCCGAGATCAACGCCAAGGCCGAGTTCCTGGCGAAGATCAGCCACGAAATCCGCACCCCCATGAACGGCGTGCTGGGCATGACCGAATTGCTGCTCGGCACACCGCTGTCGGTCAAGCAGCGCGACTATGTTCAGACGATCCACAGTGCCGGCAATGAACTGCTGACGCTGATCAACGAGATTCTCGACATTTCAAAGCTCGAGTCCGGGCAAATCGAGCTGGACGATGTGCAGTTCGACCTCAATGCCCTGATCGAGGACTGCCTGAGTATTTTCCGCGCCAAGGCCGAGCAGCAGAACATCGAGCTGATCAGCTTCACCCAGCCTCAGGTGCCGCGGGTAATCAGTGGCGACCCCACACGCCTGCGCCAGGCACTGCTGAGCCTGCTGGAAAACGCCCTGAAAAACACCGAGCAGGGAGAAATACTGCTGGTGGTGGCGGTCGACCAGCGTGGCAGCGCGCCGCGCCTGCGCATCGCCGTGCAGGACAGTGGCGAAGCCATTTCCCCGGGTGAGCGCGAAGCCCTGCTGCAGGCCGAGCTGCACAGCAAGCACTTCCTCTCCAGCAACAAGCTGGGCGGTCACCTGGGCCTGGTGATCGCCAAGCAACTGATCAGCCTGATGCAAGGCGAGTTCGGCATCAAGACCAGCCATGGCATGGGCAACACCCTGTGGCTCACCCTGCCCCTCGACCCGCAACGCCTGGAACAACCCCCGGCCGACCTCGATGGCCCGCTGCGCGGCGCCCGTGTGCTGGTGGTGGATGACAATGACACATGCCGCAAAGTGCTGGTACAGCAATGCAGTGCCTGGGGCATGAACGTCAGTGCCGTGCCTTCGGGCAAGGAGGCACTGGCCCTGCTGCGCACCAAGGCACATCTGCGCGACTATTTCGATGCGGTCCTGCTCGACCAGAACATGCCGGGCATGACCGGCATGCAACTGGCGGCCAAGATCAAGGAAGACCCAAGCCTCAACCATGACATTCTGCTGGTCATGCTCACCGGCATCAGCAACGCACCGAGCAAAGTCATCGCGCGCAATGCCGGGGTTAAGCGAATCCTGGCCAAGCCCGTGGCCGGCTATACCCTCAAGACCACCCTCGCCGAAGAGCTGGCGCAGCGCAGCAAGGGCCAGCCCGTCATGCCGGCACCGGTAAGCCTGGCGACACCGCTGAACCTGCCGAGCGACTTCCGCATCCTGGTAGCCGAAGACAACAGCATCTCGACCAAGGTCATTCGCGGCATGCTCGGCAAGCTCAGCCTGGAACCGGATACCGCAAGCAATGGTGAAGAAGCCCTGCAGGCGATGAAGACCCACCACTACGACCTGGTACTGATGGACTGTGAAATGCCAGTGCTCGATGGTTTCTCGGCCACCCAACAGCTGCGCATCTGGGAAGTTGCCAACCACCGCAAGCGTACCCCGGTCGTCGCCCTGACCGCGCATATCCTGGCCGAGCACAAGGAGCGCGCGCGCCTTGCCGGCATGGACGGCCACATGGCCAAGCCCGTCGAGTTGTCACAACTGCGTGAGTTGATCGAACACTGGGTTGCCCGTCGCGAGGCCGAGTCCACCCAGGTGTCCACCCCGTAAACCCGCGCACGCCTGATACACTTCCTTCACGTTCCCCTGCCGTCGCGAGCCCCGACCATGCTCCATGAGTTATTCAGCGTCTACCTGAAAATGCTCGTGCTCTACAGCCCGTTCTTCGTGCTTTCCTGCTTCATCAGCCTGACCCGCGGCTACTCCAGCAAGGAGCGCAAGCACCTGGCGTGGAAAGTGGCCATCGCCGTACTGATCTCCAGCGTGCTGCTGTACCTGTTTGGCCGGGTCATCTTCGGCGTGTTCGGCATCACCTCCGATGCCTTTCGCATCGGTGCCGGCAGCGTGCTGTTCATCTCAGCGCTGGGCATGGCCCAGGGCAAGTCGGCCGTGCAGACCGACAACGTCCAGCAGGACGTCACCATCGTGCCCCTGACCATTCCCCTGACCGTCGGCCCCGGCACCATCGGTGCCCTGCTGGTGATGGGGGTCGGCCAGCCGCATTGGGACGACAAGTTGCTGGCCATTGTCAGTATCACCCTGGCCAGCTTCACCGTCGGGCTGGTGCTGTACCTCTCCCACCGAATCGAGCGGATTCTTGGCGACCAGGGCCTGCAGATCGTCAGCCGGTTGATGGGATTGTTCGTCTGCGCCCTGGCTGCGCAAATCATCCTTACCGGGATCAAGGGCTATCTGGTGCCCTAGAGCACCAGCTGGTGAATTTCGCGCAGGGCTACCGCCTGCAGATTGGCCTCGACCCGCTGACGAAACTTTTGATCGAACAGGCGCGTATTGAAGCGTACCAGTTCAGCCTTGACGGTCAGCTGGCGCCGCTGACGATATAAAAAGCCGGCAGTGACATCCACTCGCGCCAACGTCTCATGGTAAAGCACCATGTCGATGCAACCGTTGCGAGCAGGCAAACAGGGCAGCAACTGGAAAACCCCGGTGTCTTTCGTTCGCTGCTCGAAATGCGCCAGCGCTGCAGGGGCGAGCTTGAGCCGAGCCATTGCCAGCCCCATTGTCGTCGCGTATTCACTGCCAGCGGTTGCCGATATCGTGCGCAGGGCGCTATCAACAATATCCGGCCTCTCCTGACCTGGCCAATGCACCTCACTGGCCGGTAATGCATCCCACCCGTAGAACATCAGCTTGCGCTTGTAGTAGCTGTACCAATCCTGGATCAGATGGTTATCCAGGGCATCACGGGTGTCTCGTTCAGCGATCAAGGCCGCCAGTTTCACGGATGCTTGCTGGCCCGGTGTCAGTCCCGACGAAAAAGACATCAGCCCCGCGCCGATGACTGCTGCCTGTGGCTTGTTCATGGGAGCCTCCTGGCGCCGTATCCACTGCCAACATGACGTGCTCAAGAACCACGAGATGACGCGAGGAACGCGCCATCCCGTAATTTCAGATGTCGTAGTCGAGTACGTTATTGATGGCCCGCTCGCCCAACTTGAGCTCGATAGTGGGGCGGACATGGTCGTACAGGGACTTGTTGAACGACAACGCCGCGGAGCCTGTATAGGACGTCAAGGCACTGCTGTTCCATTCGAATACAGCCAGGTCCAGGTCGTGAGTCGCGGCGGCGACTTGCACCGCGCTCATGACCAGGACCACTTCGCCACTTTGGGTTTCGATGCAGGAGGCCAGGCCGACCGAGGCATTGGCCTTGTTTGTGAGGTTGCGCTTGAGCAGTTGCTGGGCTTCATTGACCATGCCAAGCTTTTCAAGCGCACTTTCGGCCAGTTTGTTCAGGGCAGCGCCCACCGGCCCGCCTAGAAATGCAGTGCCGATACTGCTCACCGCCTTGGCAGCGATGGCACCGACCTTGAGGGACTGCGAGCCTTCACTCACCTGTTCATAGCAACGACGTGCAGTCACCCAGCCGCAATCGTGCATGACCTTGAGAAACGCCTTGAACCACTCCTCGCCCTGCCCTTCCTGATCAAAGCGTTTGCTCGCTACCAGCGAAGCGAAGTGATAGGCGTTTTTTACGTCGGTACGGCTTTGCAACGACATGCCCGCGCCAAACGCCATCAGCGATTGATCGACGATAGCCGCTGTATTGTTGCTCATAATTTCAGGGGTTGCTGTCATCTCGAATATCCTTCTCGTGAAAAAGCCCGCACGTCATCGACGGGGGCTTCACACTATTCGAGAGGCGTGCCTGAGTCAGGATCGAAAGCTTTCCCCGCCAGGTTCAGTCCTGTACCGGGTACCACCGAGGGGTGTAGACCCAAGGCTCGGCATGTGCCCGCGCAAATTGACAGGTGGTGGACGAACCCACCAGCACCATCGTGCGCATATCGACCATTTCAGGATGCAAGTCGCCGAGCGTGACCACCCTGAGCGTCTGCCCTGGCCTGCCAATATCGCGGCCAAGCACGACAGGCGTTTGAGCGGTACGGTGCTGGCGAACGATTTCCAGGGCCCGCCCCAACTGCCAGGGTCGCGAACGCGAGATCGGGTTGTAGAAAGCCAGCGCCAGGTCCGCCTGGCAGGCGAGGTCCAGGCGCTTCTCGATGATCGACCAGGGCTTGAGGTTGTCCGACAGCGACAACACACAGAAGTCATGCCCCAGCGGCGCACCGGCCTGGGCAGCGGTGGCCAGCGATGCGGAAACACCGGGCAGCATCTGCAGGTCGACGGCATGCCAGCGCGGGTTGGTCGACTCGTGCAAGGCCTCAAGCACGGCAGCGGCCATGGCGAATACGCCAGGATCGCCAGACGACACCACCACCACTGAACGCCCTTGGGCAGCCAGCTCGAAGGCATGGCGGGCGCGCTGCATCTCTTCGCGGTTGTCGGTGCAGTGCATGACCTGGTCCGCGCGGAACGGTCCGGCCATGCGCACGTAGGTTTCGTAGCCAAGAATATCGTTTGCCCGGGCGAGCTCGGCCTTGACGGCCGGTACCATGAACTCGGCCGCACCAGGCCCCAGGCCGATCACGGCAAGTCGACCGCGGGCACGGCCTATCTGCACGGGATCGATCGGTTGGCTGGAGACCACGATGGCCAGGTTTTCGGTGAGTGCTTGCGGCGGTAACAACTGTGGCATTGCCTGTGCCGCCAGTGCGCTGGCGCTCTTGGCATCCACGGCAAACCGCAACGCAACGCCCAGCTCGGCCGCTGCAGCGTGCAACGCAGGGTCCGCCATCAGCGATTCGCTCGCCAGCAAACACGCCAGGGCCGGCTCGGCGATCTGCGCGCTGGCCAGCGCCTCACGCACTGTCGTTGCCAACTGCGCCGAAACTGCAGTGATCGCCACCATGACACAACGCGGATAGATCACCAGTTCATTGTCAGAGACCGCGCGTGCGTCACAGCCAACATGGATGGCCAACTGCGCCTGCTCGCTCTGCGGCAGCTGTGCCTGGGCCAGCCAGGGCGCCTCGCCGTCGATGCGCACCGTTTCACCGGCCAGCAGGTCGCTGACAAAACGCTTGCCCAGTTCCAGGTCCGCCAGGGCATAGCCGCTGGGTGGATTGAGCAGGCAGGTGCCGAATCGCAATTCGCCGCTGGTGGTGATGGCCGCTGCCACCCCAAGGCCTGCAGCAATTTCCCGCGCCATGACATTGACCCCGCCCAGGCCACCCAACAGTGGCACCACGGCGCTGCCGTCTTCGGCCACCGCCAGCACCGGCGGCTCGACGCCCTTCTCCAGCAACTCGCTGGCAAGCGTGCGGATGACGATCCCGGCCGCACACAGGGCAATGATCGGCGTGTCTTGCTGATAGAGCTGACGCAGGGTCGCGCCAAACTCCCGGTAGCTGCAGTCGACGTCTTCGACCCGACCTGCCAGGCCATGGACCAACGCGTCGGGATACAGCTGCTGGATCTTGCGGGCAGTGGCCAGGCTGCCTTTGCCAAGGATGACAATGGCCGGTGCTTTACGGGTCATCAACCTTGCCACCTTTCACCGGGAACGATGATCAGCGAGAAGTACGGCGAGGACTGCGGATCGACATCATCCAGGGCGACGATCTTCTGGTTGGCCATGGTCGCGCGCTCGACATACAGCGCACGCTCGGCAAGCCCCAGTTCGCCCAGCACCTGGCGCACCTTGGGAAAGTTGCGCCCAAGCTTCATGATCACTGCCGCATCGGCATCGGCCAGGCGCCGCTTGAGTTCATCAGCGGGCAACACGCCCGAGAGTACCGACAGGCTCTGGTTGCGATAGACCAGTGGCGCGCCCAGTACCGAGGCGCCGCCGAGCATCGAGCAGACACCCGGAATCACCAGGGCCTCGTAACGCTCGGCCAGGCGATCATGCAGGTACATGTAGGAGCCATAGAAGAACGGGTCACCTTCGCAGATCACCGCGACATCGCGACCGGCATCCAGGTGCGCGGCGACCTCGAGGCTGGCCTCGTCGTAGAAGTCGCTGATCACTTGTTCATAGGAGAGCGGTGCCGGCAACGCTTCGGTAGTCACCGGATACACCAGCGGCAGCAAAGTCTGCGCCTCCTGCAGGTGGCCTTCGATGATACCGAAGGCATTGCCGCGCTTACCCTTGGCCACGAAATAGGCAACCACCGGCGACTCACGCAGCAGGCGCAAGGCCTTGACCGTGATCAGTTCCGGATCGCCAGGGCCGACGCCCAGGCCAAGCAAACGTCCACGAGCCTGCATCATTCGACCTCCGTGGCCAGGGCATTGACCGCAGCGGCCGCCATGGCGCTGCCGCCCAGACGACCCTGCATGATCACGAACGGCACGCCGCGGCTATCGGCCGCGAGCATCGCCTTGGATTCGGCCGCACCCACAAAGCCCACCGGGAAGCCGAGGATCAACGCAGGCTTGGGTGCGCCAGCATCGATCATCTCCAGCAGGTAGAACAACGCCGTTGGCGCATTACCGATGACCACCACGCTGCCCTCCAGGTACGGGCGCCACAGCTCCAGCGCCACCGCCGAGCGGGTGTTGCCCAGTTCACGGGCCAGCTCCGGCACCTGCTCGTCGCGCAGGGTGCAGATCACTTGGTTATTGGCAGGCAGGCGAGCACGGGTGATGCCTTCGGCCACCATGCGTGCATCGCAGAGGATCGGCGCGCCGTTGGCCAGTGCCTGGCGACCGGCCGTGCCTGCGCCTTCCGAGAACTGCAGGCCGTCGATGGCATCGACCATGCCGCAGGCATGAATCACCCGAACCGCGAGTTTCTCAAGGTCGGCAGGAATACGATCGAGCCGCGCTTCCTCACGAATGATCGCGAAGGAATTGCGATAGATCTCCTGACCATCGCGGATGTAATCAATCATCAAGGGTGCTCCGTGAGCGGACATCGAGCAGTGCGCCCGCTTCTTCTAGTGTGAGGTCGCACGCGCGCAGGGCACCGAAACCCGCCTGGCGCGCGTCGCGCAAATAAAGGTCATAACGGCCCGGGGCTCGGGCCAGCAGAGTCGCCGGGGCAACGTGGGCCACGGCGCAGGAACGGGAACAACCGCTCAGGTGAACACTGGCCGAGGCGCCCGAGGCCAGCAAGGTGGCCAGGTGAACGGCATCGCCCTTGGTGTCGGCCAGGCCCTTGGCGCAACCCGCCGAACCGGTACAGGCGGCCATGCGCGCCAGCGGCTCGGCAGCGGAACACAGCAAGCCCAGCCGGGCGCAGCTGGCAGCCACGCTTGTCAGCTGCGGCTGTGCAATGTTGGGCAACAACAGGCTTTGCCAGGGGGTCATGCGCAAGTTGCCATCGCCCTGTTCCCTGGCCAGCTGGGCCACGCCACGCAGCATTGTCGAGGTCAACCGACCGAGGGGCGGCGCAGCACCGAACGCACCGAGGCCGCTCTGGCGCTGTGGATAAATGCCCAGGTGGCTGCACGGGGTCAGCGGACGACACCATTGCAGTACCGCAGCATCACGGCGCACCGGCAGGCCCAGCCCGTCAATGAAAGCCTGCGGACCGACGTCGCCAAGCAGATGGCGCATGCGTGACTGGTCAGGCCCGGCCAGGTCAAGAAAGCGATTGAGTACTGCAATCACCAAGTCGAACCCTTGTGCCGCCGGCACTGCACCGAGCGGCGAACCCAGGCCAGGGCTGCCTGCCAGGCCGAACGCGAACCAGGGTTCGTCATCCAGCATCAGGGCCGACAGCCACAAGTCATGGGGATGCTCGAGCATCGCCAGGGCTTCCCCGGCGTCCAGTTGCAAGGCGAACTTGGCCGACAGCTGATGAAAGCGCGGTGTCGTTTCCAGCGCCTGCAGCACCCGGTCAGCCAACGGCCGGGCATCCAACAGCATGTGCCGGTCCAGCCCGGCGCCGGGGCTGAGCATCAGGTTGCGTACATCGTCACCAGCGGCATCGCGCGGGCCCAGGCCCGCTGCCAACAGCAGCTCGATCATCCCGGCCCGATCAGCCTTGATGCCGCGAATCTGCAAGTTGCCGCGGTTGGTTGCTTCGATGACGCCGCTGGCGTAGCGCTCGGCTGCCGTGGCCACCGCATCGGCCTGATCGGCTGTCAGCGCGCCGCCGGCCAGCTTGATCCGGCAGATGCCGCCGTCCAGTGCCTGGACGATACGCAACAACCCCGGGCAAGCCGAGGGGCGGAGCGCAACATGGGGCTGGCGGGCCGGGAAAGGCTCGTTCAAAGGGTCACCCGACAATCGTGAAAAGGCACTTCAGTGTAGAAGGCGCGGTATTATGCCTGCTTTGTCCGAAGGCATGAAAAGCCTGCCGGTCGGATTGCTGGTATTGAGGAAAATGCATGTCGCCCTGGCTGACAGTAGTAGGCATCGGTGAAGACGGTTTCAGTGGCCTGGGCAAGAACGCCCGGCGCGTGCTGTTGGGTGCAGTGAAAGTGTTTGGCGGCCAGCGCCAGCTGGATCTGCTGCCTCACTGCATCAGTGGCGAGCGCCTGCTGTGGCCCAGCCCCTTCTCATTGGCGCCACTGCTGGCCCTGCGCGGCGAACCGGTGTGCGTACTGGCCAGCGGTGACCCGATGTTCTATGGCGTGGGAGCCAGCCTTGCCCGCCAGCTCAATGCCGATGAAATGAACGTGCTGCCGATGCCGTCCTCCTGTGCCCTTGCCGCCGCCCGCCTGGGCTGGCCCCTGCAGGAGGTGACGACGCTGTCGGCGGTGGCCCGCCCGCTCGGCGCCCTCAATGCCCATCTGTACAGCGGCGTGCGCCTGCTGGTGCTGAGCAACGACGGCAGTAGTCCTGCCGCCATCGCCGCACTGCTGTGCGAACGTGGTTTCGGGCCGAGCCGCATGCGCGTCTTCGAGCACCTGGGTGGCAGCGCCGAACGCAGTCTTGAAGGAACCGCCCAGCAGTGGCAACACCACGACATTGCCGCCTTGAACCTGGTCGCCATCGAGTGCCGTGCCGCGCCCGATGCGCTGCGCCTGTCGCCCTTGGCCGGCCTGCCAGACAACGCCTTCCGGCACGATGGCCAGATCACCAAGCGCGACGTGCGTGCCATCACCCTCGCCCGCCTGGCCCCCCAGCCGGGCGAACTGCTGTGGGATGTCGGCGCCGGCAGCGGCTCGATCGGCATCGAGTGGATGCGCGCCCACCCCAGTTGCCGGGCGCTGGCCATCGAGTCCGATAACGGCCGCCAGCAGTTGATCGAACACAACCGCGACGCCTTGGGCGTGCCCGGCCTGCAACTGATTCGCGGCCGTGCCCCGCAGGCGCTCGAAGGGCTGGAGCAACCGGATGCCGTCTTCATCGGCGGCGGCGTGACCCGCGAAGGCGTGCTGCAACACTGCTGGGCACAACTGCGCCCTGGCGGGCGGCTGGTGGCCAATGCCGTGACCCTGCAAAGCGAGCTGGCGCTGGTCAACTGGCGCGAGCAGCATGGCGGCGAGCTGACCCGCATCCACATTGCCCAGGCCCAACCCCTGGGTGAATTCGACACCTGGCGCCAGGCCCTGCCGATCACCTTGCTAGAAGCGGTCAAGCCCCTCGATGCGTGACGAGACCCAGGAACAACCCGCCCCTCTGCGCAGCGGCCTGACCACCGGCAGCTGCGCCACCGCCACCAGCCTTGCGGCGGCGCGACTGCTGCTGACGGGCATGCACGACGACGCGGTGCAGATCACCCTGCCCAAGGGCAAGCAGGTGCAGATGCGCCTGGAGTTCTGCCGCATGCATGACGATGGGGCCGAGGCCGGTACCCTCAAGGATGCCGGCGACGACCCGGACGTCACCCACGGCGCCCTGCTCTATAGCCGCGTACGCCTGCAAGCCGAGCCCGGTGTGCGCTTTGTGGCGGGCAATGGTGTCGGCACCGTGACCCGTCCCGGCCTGGTACTGCCGGTGGGCGAACCGGCGATCAATCCGGTGCCGCGGCGAATGATGACCGAACACCTGCAACAGCTGGCCGCGGAGTGCGGCTACGGTGGCGGCTTCGAAGTCACGGTGAACGTGGAGGACGGCGAGAACCTGGCGCTGAAAACCATGAACCCGCGCCTGGGTATCCTCGGCGGCCTGTCGATCCTCGGCACCAGCGGTATCGTCCGGCCCTTCTCCTGTTCGGCCTACATTGCGTCCATCCACCAGGGCATCGACGTTGCCAGGACCAATGGCTACCTACACATCGCCGCCTGTACCGGCAACGCTAGCGAAGACACCATGCGCCGGGTGTACAACCTGCCGGAAATCGCCCTGATCGAAATGGGCGACTTTGTCGGCGCCGTGCTCAAGCACCTGCGCAAGGTGCCTGTGGATAAGCTCAGCCTGTGTGGCGGCTTTGGCAAAATCAGCAAGCTGGCCGCCGGGCATATGGACCTGCATAGCCGTCACTCCAGCATCGACCTGCCGCAACTGGCTGAATGGGCTGCGGCCATCGGCGCCGACAGCGACCTGCAAGACGCCATCCGCCAGGCCAACACCAGCCAGCAAGCCCTGGCCCTGGCCAGTGCCGCCGGCATTGCCCTGGGTGATGCCGTGTGCGCCCACGCCCTGGCCTTTGCCCGTAGCGTGGTGCCGGCGCAGGTACAGGTGGAGGTGTTTGCCATCGACCGGCAAGGCGGCATCGTCGGCCATGCGGGAGCGTTTGCATGAAACATATCCTGCTGCTGGGCGGCGTCACCGAGGCCCTGGCCATTGCCCGCACTCTGGGCCCTGAACACGTCTATAGCCTGGCTGGTATCGGCCGGGTGCCGAGCGACCTGAACTGCCAGGTGCGAGTCGGTGGCTTTGGCGGTGCCGAGGGTCTGGCGGCTTACCTGCGCAGCGAGTCCATCGACCTGTTGATCGACGCCACCCACCCCTACGCGGCGCAGATCAGCCGCAATGCCGCCCAGGCTGCTCAGCTGGCCGCGATTCCCTGCTGGGCCCTGCGCCGTCCTGCCTGGCAGCCACAGCCGGGTGATGATTGGCGCGAAGTGGCGGACTGGGCAGCGCTGATCCAGGCCCTGAAGCCGTTCAAGCGACCGCTGTTTACGCTGGGCCGCGAGCCATTGCAGCACCTGGATGAAATCCCGCCCGAACAGTTCTGGACCTTGCGCGCCCTGGAAGCCTGCCGTGGCAATGAGCGATGCGAAGTAATCGGTGCGCGCGGGCCGTTCTACCTGGAGGGCGAGCGCGAGCTGTTCGAGCGCAGGCAGATCGATGTGCTGATCAGCAAGAACAGTGGCAGTGGGGCTACGGAGCCCAAGCTGGAGGTTGCCCGTGAACGAGGCGTGCCGGTGCTGATTCTGAAGCGGCCGGTTTTGCCGGAAGTCGACAGACAGTTCTTCAGTCCTGGACAATTATTGGCGGCGTTGATCGCGGGGGTAGAACCGGAGACATCCTTTACACAGTAAACCGCAGACATGGTTTACACATTTAAGCTTGGACGCGGCTTTCACCGCGTCCAAGTTTTCCTGAGGGATAGTCCTTACAACTTTCACAGATCTTCCCCAATAGCCCATCGCCATCTCTCTGCCCTACACTGCACCCTTTCTCCCGCAAAAGAATTCGCCCATATGGAAATGCAATGGTGGATCTGGCTGGTGTTCGGCTTCGCGCTGGTCGTGCTCGAACTCATGCTGCCGACGTTCTTCATCCTCTGGTTCGGCATTGGCGCCGTGCTGGTGTCGCTCATCGCTTACCTCGCACCCAGCCTGCAACTCGACATGCAGGTCCTGCTCTGGGTGATCTTCTCATCCATTACCACCGCCCTGTGGTTCAAGGTGTTCCGCAAAAAACCGGATAACCGCTGGACGGCCGCCAGCGTGATTGGCGAAGTCGGCCTGCTCACTGCCACGGTCTCCGAGTTCCACAAGGGTCGTGTGCGCTTCCAGAAGCCGATCCTCGGCAATGAGGAGTGGATCTGCGTCGCCGATACCGAGATTCTTCCCGGCGAGCGCGTACGCATCACCGCCATCGAAGGCAATACCGCCCGTGTTACCCGGGCCTGATCAAAAGGAAACCTTGAACCATGACCAGCCTCATCGTCGTCGCCACGCTCGCCGCGTTCCTGTTCGTCACCCTGTTCAAGGGGGTACGCATCGTGCCTCAGGGCGAGGAGTGGATCGTCGAGCGTCTGGGCCGCTACCACAGCACCCTCAAGCCTGGCCTGAACATCGTCATCCCTTACGTCGACGTGGTTGCCTACCGTCTGCCGACCAAAGACATCATCCTCGACGTGCAGCAGCAGGAAATCATCACCCGTGACAACGCGGTGATCGTCGCCAATGCCCTGTGCTTCGCCAAGGTTGTCGACCCGCAGAAAGCGGCCTACGGCGTGCAGGATTTCTCTTTTGCCGTGACCAGCCTGACCATGACTTCCCTGCGCGCCATCGTCGGTGCCATGGACCTGGACGAAGCACTGTCCAGCCGCGAACAGATAAAGGCCCGCCTGCGCGAGGCCATGTCCGAGCAGACCGAAGACTGGGGCGTGACCGTACGCTCGGTTGAAATCCAGGACATCAAGCCCTCGGAAAACATGCAGGCCGCCATGGAACGCCAGGCCGCCGCCGAGCGTGAACGTAAAGCCGACGTCACCCGCGCCGAGGGCGCCAAGCAGGCCGCGATCCTCGAAGCCGAAGCCCGCCAGCAGGCGGCAAAGCTCGACGCCGAAGCGCAGATCAACCTCGCCGAGGCCTCGGCCCGTTCGATCACCCTGGTCAGGGACGCGGTGGGCACCGAGATCACCCCGGCCATGTACCTGTTGGGTGAGCGCTATATCGGCGCCATGGAAAACCTGGCCCGCAGCAACAACGCCAAGGTCGTTGTACTGCCTGCCGACCTGCAGGAAACCGTGCGTGGCCTGATGGGGCGCAACAAGCCCGTCTGAGCACTGGCTGCCGGGAGTGCGGCACTTCACCGCACCCCCGGCAATTTTTCCTATACTGGGCGTTACAATAGCCACCACTTGATTCCTGACCGGATCCCTCCATGCCCGCACATCGGCCCGCCATTGCCTGGATTGCCTGCTTTGCAGTGCTGTTCAATCTGCTGGCCATGCCGTTGGCGTCCGCCGCCCCAAGGGGCCCGGCCGAACAACTGCTGTGGGGGGCTTTCTGTTCGAGTGTCGGCAGCAAGCTCACGCCTGAAGTCATGGCCCTGGGCAAGCTCGACCTTGGCGAGCAAGGCGATGCCAAGGCCAGCATGCAACATTGCTGGTGCTGTTCCGGCGCGGCGCCGCTGCTGGCGCTACCGGGGCACGCACTGCAACTGAACCATCCGCTGGCGGTGCCCGCTGCCCGCGAACCGCTGCTCGCAACATTCCAGCCCACCCCGCGCCAACTCTGGCCATCGCTCAATCCCCGCGCCTCCCCTCTGGTCTGATTTCACTACGCTACCTGCTGCGAACCTGAATCGACTGGAGAATCACCATGTTCAAGAACGCCCTGCTGCTGGCTGCGCTGATGCTGCCGGCGACCTTTGCCAACGCCCACGAATACACCAAGGGCGACCTGCATATCGCCCACCCGTGGTCGCAGGAGCTGCCGCCCAACGCCCCCAACGTCGCGGCCTATTTCGTCGTCCACAACAACGGCGCAACCGCCGACACGCTGCTGGGTGTCGATAGCCCGATCAGCGACGACGCCCAGTTGCACGAACATGTGCACAAGGACGGGCTGATGAAAATGCAGCAAGTGCAGAATGTCGAGGTACCCGCCGGCAAGGACCTGGTGTTTGCTCCCGGCGCCTATCACGTGATGCTGATGCAGCCCAAGGATCGCAGCCTGTTGAGTGACGGCAAGCGCTTCCCGCTGACCCTGCATTTCAAGAACGCAGGTGATGTCACCGTCGAAGTCGCCGTGCAGAAGCAACCCCCGGAAGGCACCGCCCACACGCATTGATCGCTGAACGCTGCTCGCCATGAGCTTCGCCCGCAGCCGCTTCGCCCGCACCGCCCGCCCTGACACCAAGAGGGCGCGTGGCAGCTGGCTGAGCCTGTTCGCCATGTTGATGATCTTTATCGGCCCACTGGTTTCCCAGTCGATGCCGATGGATCACCGTGCCATGCCGCAAGGCATGAACATGAGCATGCCCATGGACAGCGCTGCCGATTGCCACGCCGGCGATCACCCTGGCAGCGACGCTTCGCTGCATGTGATCTGGGAGAAGTGCGGCTACTGCAGCCTGTTCTTCCATTGCCCCGCCCTGCCCCAGGCCCTGAGCCTGCTCAACACCGAAGCCACACCCGCCAGCAGCACCCTGGTCGTCCAGCCACGTCAGGGGCATGCCCGGCAAACCGTGTTCCCCGGCGCCCGCAGCCGCGCGCCACCTGCCTTCATCGTCGTCTGAAGCCACTGTTGCGCTCACAGGTCCGGCACTTGGCCGTTGACCGTGCGCGCCCCCATGACTGATCGATGTTGGAATCATTATGTCCAGCTGCACTGCTGCTTTTAATCTGTCCCTGCAAGGCACCATCGCCGTGATCTGCGGCACCCTGCTCGCTCCGTTGGCCCTGGCCGCGACGCCCCAGGGCGATGAGCATGCCCATGCGCACAACGAACTGAGCCCGACGGTGATCACCGCCGTCGCCCCAAGCTCGCCACTGACCATCGTCACCAATCCCAAGGACCCGCGCCAACCGGTGCCGGCCAGCGACGGTGCCGACTACCTCAAGACCATCCCCGGCTTCTCGGCCATCCGCGCCGGCGGCACCAATGGCGACCCGGTGCTGCGCGGCATGTTCGGCTCGCGCCTGAACATCCTCACCAACGGCGGCGTGATGCTCGGTGCCTGTCCCAATCGCATGGACGCCCCCACGTCGTACATCTCGCCCGAGACCTACGACCGCCTGACGGTGATCAAAGGTCCGCAAAGCGTAGTCTGGGGCCCGGGCGCCTCGGCAGGCACCATCCTCTTCGACCGCGAGCCAGAGAAATTCGGCGAACTGGGCAGCCGCGTAAACGCCAGCCTGCTGGCCGGTTCCAACGGCCGCTTCGACAAGGTCCTGGACAGCGCCGCCGGCAACCGCCTGGGCTACGTGCGCTTTGTGGGCAATCAGTCGCACTCCGACGACTACGAAGACGGCAATGGCGATACCGTGCCGTCACGCTGGGACAAATGGAACGGTGATGTGGCCCTGGGCTGGACCCCGGATGCCGACACCCTGGTGGAGCTCACTGCCGGCAAGGGTGATGGCGAAGCCCGTTATGCCGGGCGCGGCATGGACGGTTCACAGTTCAAGCGCGAGAGCCTGGGCCTGCGGTTCGAGAAGTCCGACATCGGCGATGTGTTCGACAAGCTCGAAGCCCAGGTCTACTACAACTACGCCGACCACGTGATGGACAATTACAGCCTGCGTACGCCCTCGGGGTCGGGGATGATGGGCATGCCAATGGTCAGCAACGTCGACCGGCGTACCCTGGGTGGCCGGCTCAAGGGCACCTGGCGCTGGAGCGACCTGCAACTGATCGCTGGCGTCGACGCGCAGACCAACGAGCACCGCCAGCGTGGCGGCATGGGTATCGATGCACACAAGGGCATGCCGTGGACCAAGGACGCCGACTTCCACAACTACGGTGCCTTTGGCGAGCTGACCTGGTTCGCCGCCGACCAGGACCGGGTAATCACCGGCGCCCGCCTGGACCGTGCCTCGGCCAAGGACTACCGCGCCACCAGCGCTACCAACGGCGATACCCGTGCCGACACCCTGCCCAGCGGCTTTGTCCGCTACGAGCACGACCTGCTCGACCTGCCTGCCACCACCTATGTCGGCCTGGGCCATGCCCAGCGCTTCCCCGACTATTGGGAGCTGTTTTCGCCCAAGTCGGGCCCGGCAGGTTCGGTCAATGCTTTCGACAGCATCAAGCCGGAGAAAACCACCCAGCTCGACGTCGGCATCCAGTACCAGACCGAAGACCTGCAGGCCTGGGCCTCGGGCTATGTCGGGCAGATCCGCGACTACATCCTGTTCGACTACCGCTCGGGGATGATGGGCATGGCCAGTTCCCGCGCCGAGAACATCGATGCGCGGATCATGGGCGGCGAGTTGGGTGCGACCTATAAGTTGACCTCCAACTGGAAAGCCGACGCTACCCTGGCCTACGCTTGGGGCAAGAACAGCAGTGATGGCAAGGCGCTTCCACAGATGCCTCCCCTCGAGAGCCGTCTGGGCCTTACCTACAGCCGCGACGACTGGAGTGCCGGTGCCCTGTGGCGGGTGGTGGCGGCACAGAACCGCATTGCCGAGGACTACGGCAATGTGGTGGGCAAGGACTATGAAAAGAGTGCGGGCTTCGGGGTGTTCTCGTTGAACGGCAGCTACAAGCTCAGCAAGCACCTGAAGCTCAGTGCGGGGGTCGACAACCTGTTCGACAAGGCCTATGCCGAACACCTGAACCTGGCGGGTAACGCAGGCTTCGGCTACCCCGCCAGTGACCCGCAGGCGATCAACGAGCCGGGGCGGACGCTCTGGACCAAGGTCGACCTTAGTTTCTGATCCCCGACCAGGGCGCGATCCTCGATCGCGCCTCACCCCAGGCACTATACGGGAGCGCTCCATGAGCAAACCGACCCCTTCTTTCTACAACCTGGCCTGGCGCTGGCACTTCTATGCCGGGCTGTTCGTTGCGCCCTTCATGATCCTGCTGGCAATCACCGGGATCATCTACCTGTTCAAGCCCCAGCTCGATCCTTTGCTCTATCGCCAGTTGATGGTGGTCGAAGCCGGCCATCACACTCAGACCGCCGACAGCCTCCTGCAGCAGGTTCATCAGGCGTATCCCAAGGGCCAGGTCAGCCAATACCTGCCCGCCGCTGCCAGCGACCGCAGCGCCCAGTTCGTGGTACAGGACGCCGGCCGCGAGCTCAACGTATTCATCAACCCCTACAACGGCAACGTGCTGGGCGAGCAGGACGCGAAAAACAACCTGCAGGCCGTCGCCCGGGCCCTGCATGGCGAGTTGATGGTCGGCACACTCGGCGACCGTCTGGTTGAACTGGCGGCAGGCTGGGGCGTGGTGCTGGTCGTGTCGGGCCTGTACCTCTGGTGGCCACGTGGCCAGCGCACGGGCGGCGTACTCTGGCCGCGCCTGAATGCCCGTGGGCGTCTGCTGTGGCGCGACCTGCATGCCGTCACCGGGTTCTGGGGTTCGGCCCTGCTGCTGTTGATGCTGCTCAGCGGTATGACCTGGACCGGGTTCTGGGGCAAGCAGTACGCCGATGTGTGGAACCGTTTCCCGGCAGCCATGTGGAACGACGTGCCCACCTCCGATCAACAGGCCCGCGAGCTCAACACGGCCACCCGCCAGACCGTGCCCTGGGCCATGGAAAATACGCCGATGCCACAGTCGGGTGCCCACGCCGAACACGCCGGCCACAGCATGGCGTCGAGCGCACCGGCTGCACCGCAGACCAGCCTGCAGCAGGTCCAGGAGCTGGCCAGCACCCGCAAGGTCGCCCCTGGCTACAGCATTACCCTGCCAACCAGCGCCGAAGGCGTGTACACCATCGCCGTGTTTGCCGACGACCCGCGCAACGATGCCACCCTGCATGTCGACCAGTACACTGGCAAGGTCCTGGTGGATGTGCGCTGGCAGGACTACAACATCGTCGCCCGCGCCACCGAACTGGGCGTGATGCTGCATGAAGGCAAGATGTTCGGCCCGTTGAACCAGCTGATCATTTTGCTGGTGTGCCTGATGATCCTGCTCGGTTCGGTGAGTGGCCTGGTGATGTGGTGGAAGCGCCGGCCCGAGGGCGGCCTGGGCGTACCGCCGTTGCGTCACGACCTGCCACGCTGGAAAGCCGCGACGGTGATCATGCTGATCTTGGGCGTCGTCTTCCCGCTGGTGGGTGCCTCGATGCTGCTGGTATGGCTGGCGGACCGGGTGGGCATGGCACGCGTCAAACCCAAGACACAAGTGGGGCTGTAGCCGCTACCGCAGGCGCAAGAGCCCCTGATTGCCGGGGCCCTGCCGGTCCCATCGCCGCCTGCGGCAGCGGCTACGGTATGAGCAGGGTCTGCGGGTGTGGTGCAAATCCGCTAACATGGCGGCCCGTTTTCAACAGGACTGACATGAGCACCCTGAGTATCAGCGACCTGCACTGGTCGCCCCTGGGCCACGGCCATTGTCATCATCAGTTCCAACTGCGCGCGGTCGACCTGCAGGTCAAGCCCGGCGAATTCGTCGGGCTGATCGGCCCCAACGGCAGCGGCAAGACCAGCCTGCTGCGCTGCGCCTACCGCTTCAACAAGCCCGAACGCGGCCAGGTGAAACTCGACGAGCATGACCTGTGGCGCCAGTCACCCCGCTGGTGTGCCCAGCGCATCGCCGTGGTGCTGCAGGAGTTTCCCGATGCCTTCGGCCTGAATGTCGAGGAGGTGGTCGCCATGGGCCGCACCCCGCACAAGGGCTTGTTCGATGGCGACACGCAAGACGACCGCCAGCAGGTCAGGAACGCCTTGCAGACCGTGGGCCTGGTGGGCTTCGATGACCATGAGTTCGCCAGCCTCTCGGGTGGCGAAAAGCAGCGGGTGATCCTCGCTCGGGCCTTGGTCCAGCAGCCCCGGGTGCTGATCCTCGACGAGCCGACCAACCACCTCGACCCACGCTATCAACTGGAATTGCTGGCGCAGGTGCGCCGGCTGGGCATCGGAACCCTGGCGAGCATCCATGACCTGAACCTGGCCGCCGCCTTCTGTGATCGCCTGTATGTGCTCGACCACGGACATATCGTCGCCAGCGGCACGCCCGACGAGGTGCTGACCAGCGCTCTGCTGCACGATGTTTTCGGCGTACACGCCCTTATCGACCGCCACCCCCTGGCCGACCACCCACGTCTAACCTGGATAACCCAGCGATGATTCGAGCCACCCTGCTACTCGTCCTGGGCCTGCTCGCCAGCGCCGGCGCCATTGCCCAGGCCACCCAGTACCCCGTGAACGTGCAAAGCTGCAACCGCCAAGTGACGTTCAACAAGCCACCCGAGCACGCCCTCAGCCACGACATCAACATGACCCAGATGATGCTCGCCCTGGGCCTGCGTTCACGTATGGTCGGCTACAGCGGCGTGAGCGGCTGGAAGGCCGTCACCCCCGAACTGCGCAAGGAGCTCGACGGCCTGCCGGAGCTGGCCAGCAAGTACCCGTCGGTGGAAACCCTGCTCAACGCCAACGTCGATTTCTTCTTTGCCGGCTGGGACTACGGCATGCGCGTGGGTGGCGACCTGACACCGCAAAGCCTCGCTCCATTGGGCATTGCCGTGTATGAATTGACCGAGTCCTGCGCCTTCGTGATGAAGCGCCCGGCCGCAAGCCTGGACGACACCTACACCGATCTGCGCAACCTGGGCCGGATCTTCGATGTGCAGGATCGCGCCGAGCAATTGATCGACCAGATGCAACAACGGGTCGCCGTCGTGCAACAGCGCGTGCCCGCGCAGCGCCCTCGGGTATTCCTCTATGACAGCGGTGAAGACCGCGCCATGACGTCCGGCCGCCTGGGCATGCCCCAGGCCCTGATCGAGGCGGCAGGCGGGCGCAACGTGCTCGACGATATCGAGGCCAGCTGGACCCGGGTGAACTGGGAGAGCGTGGTGGAACGCAACCCCGAGGTGATTGTCATCGTCGACTACGGCGAAGTCAGTGCCGCGCAGAAGCAGGCCTTCCTCGAACAACATCCGGCCTTGCAGTCGGTGTCGGCAATCCGTGACAAGCGTTTTGTGGTGATCCCCTACGTGGCGGCCACGCCGAGCCTTGAGAACGTCGAAGCCATCGAGGCCATTGCCACAGGCTTGCACGGCGCATGAACCGCTATCGCCTGCTGTTGATCGCCCTGGTCGGCCTGCTGCTGGTCTCTTGCGTGGTGTCGCTGGGTTTTGGTGCTGCACCGGTGCCGGTCGAGGTGGTGTGGCGGGTGCTGCTGTTCAAGCTGTTCGGTATCGCTCCCGAAACGCCCGCCTGGACCACCGGCCAGGAACATATCGTCTGGTTGATCCGGGTGCCGCGTATGCTGCTTGCCGCCCTGGTCGGCGGCGGCCTTGCGATGATCGGGGCGGTGCTGCAGGCCGTCACCCGCAACCCGCTGGCCGACCCGCACCTGCTCGGCGTCACCTCGGGTGCCACCCTGGGCGCGGTGCTGGTGGTGCTGCATATCGGTGAACTGCTCGGCGTGCTGACCTTGCCCCTGGCCGCGTTCATGGGTGCCCTGTGCAGCATGCTGCTGGTGCTGGCCATCGCCAGCCGTCATGGCCGGCTGGACAGCGACCGCTTGTTGCTGTGCGGCGTGGCGGTGGCCTTTGTAATGATGGCAGCAGCCAACCTGCTGTTGTTCATGGGCGATCACCGGGCAAGCTCGGCGGTGATGTTCTGGATGCTCGGCGGCCTGGGCCTGGCACGCTGGGAGCTGCTGCCGATCCCGGCCATCAGCGTGCTGCTGGGGCTGACCCTGTTGCTGGGCATGGCCCGTGCGCTCAATGCGCTGATGGCCGGCGAACAGACCGCCGTGACCCTGGGCCTCAATGCCCGCTCCGTAAGGCTCGCGGCGTTCCTGATCTGCTCGTTGCTGACCGGGGTGCTGGTGGCCATCAGTGGCTCGATCGGCTTCGTCGGCCTGATGGTGCCGCACATTGCCCGGCGCCTGGTCGGTGCCGAACATACCCGGTTGCTGCCGGTGTGCCTGCTGCTGGGCAGCCTGTTCCTGATCTGGGTAGACGTGGCCGCCCGCACCCTGATTTCACCCGAAGACCTGCCTATCGGCATCGCCACAGCCGCCATTGGCGGTCTGTTTTTTATCGGCCTGATGCGCAAGCGATAAACACCGTCAAGCCGTCATTGGTCTTGAGACGTATTGTCGCGGTTGTGCCCGGAATGCGCGTGTTAGCCTAGCGCGCACAAGAAATTGTATTGAACGGAATGCTCCAGCCTATGACCGCGAACCTGTCCCCGCAACACACCTCGCCCGACGAACACGAACACCTGCAGCGCAGCCTGTCCAACCGCCATATCCAGCTGATCGCCATCGGCGGCGCCATCGGTACCGGGCTGTTCATGGGCTCGGGCAAAACCATCAGCCTGGCCGGTCCATCGATCATCTTCGTCTACATGATCATCGGCTTCATGCTGTTCTTCGTCATGCGCGCCATGGGCGAGCTGCTGCTGTCGAACCTCGAGTACAAGTCGTTCATCGATTTTTCCGCCGACCTGCTCGGCCCGTGGGCGGGTTACTTCACCGGCTGGACCTACTGGTTCTGCTGGATCATCACCGGCATCGCCGATGTGATCGCGATATCGGCCTATTCACAGTTCTGGTTCCCTGACCTGCCCCAGTGGGCGCCGGCGCTGGCCTGTGTCGGCCTGCTGCTGTCACTGAACCTGATTACCGTGAAAATGTTCGGCGAGATCGAGTTTTGGTTCGCGATGATCAAGATCGTCGCCATCCTCGCCCTGGTCGGTACCGGCCTGTACATGGTACTGGTCGGCTTCCAGTCGCCGTCGGGCCGTACGGCGGACCTGGCCAACCTGTGGAACGACGGGGGCATGTTCCCCCATGGCCTGATGGGCTTTTTCGCCGGCTTCCAGATTGCCGTGTTCGCCTTTGTCGGAATCGAACTGGTGGGCACCACCGCCGCCGAAGCCAAGAACCCCGAGCGCACTCTGCCGCGGGCGATCAACTCGATCCCGGTGCGGATCATCATTTTCTATGTGCTGGCCCTGATCACCATCATGGTGGTGACGCCGTGGCGTGACGTGGTGCCGGGCAAGAGCCCGTTTGTAGAACTGTTCGTGCTCGCCGGCCTGCCGGCAGCGGCGAGCATCATCAACTTCGTGGTACTGACCTCGGCCGCCTCCTCGGCCAACAGCGGCGTGTTCTCCACCAGCCGCATGCTCTTCGGCCTGGCCCAGCAAGGTGATGCACCACGCAGCTTCGAACACCTCTCAAGCCGCAAGGTGCCGGCCAATGGCTTGTACTTTTCCTGCACCTGCCTACTGCTCGGCGCAGCGCTGATGTATGTGGTCCCCGACCTGATCGAAGCCTTCACCCTGGTGACCACGGTGTCGGCGATCCTGTTCATGTTCGTCTGGACCCTCATCCTGCTGTCGTACCTGAGCTACCGCAAGCGCCGCGCAGCACTGCACCAGGCGTCGAAGTACAAGATGCCCGGCGGGCGTTTCATGTCGGTGGTATGCCTGGTGTTCTTCGCCTTCATCCTGGTGCTGCTCAGCCTTGAGAGCGATACCCGCCAGGCACTGATCGTCACGCCGCTGTGGTTTCTGCTGCTGGCGGTAACCTGGCTGTTCGTGCGTAACAAGCAGCACCCGCGACCTTGAAGCACAAAGTCCCCGCCTACAAAAAGGGCCGCCTCTGCGGCCCTTTTACCTGAGGTTTAGCCTCGTTCCATCCCGACGAGTACAGCGTCAGCCATCGCCAACCCTTTCTCTAGCGAATTTTCTGTGGCGGTCGGCAAACTGCGCAGCGGTTCCTGCGCTTTGTCCAGCGCCAGGGCGTTGGTCTCGTAGGCCGCCTTCAATGCCGCCACGGCGCACACCAACGCATCCGCGCAATTGACACCACCGTGCACGAGAACAGGGCGGCATGGGCCTCATGGCAGGTACCAAAATGCGTGCTGGCCGTTACGGGACGGGGGTTATGGACGTCCATCAGCGTCGACGGCGGATCAGGGACGATCTTCTTGAGCAGGGTGCTATTCCTTGCAACTCTTCTGAAATATTTCTCCGAGCCCATACGCCAGAATGGGTGGACGGAGCCGTGCGGGTTGGCGTGCCGGACAGAAAAGAACCGGTGAGCCCGAAGGCTCCCACACACGGCTCCGCCCATAACAGGTGCAGCCATGCAGAGCACAGCGCTGTATACGCTAGTGCTTTCTTCTCTTCTGTAATCGGGACGCCAATCCCGCACCGCAGAAACTACTGCGTGCGGCAAGGTACTCAAGTAGCCGGGGGTGCCAAAAAGTTCACTGCCCCCCAAACGGTTGCGCACCAGTACGGCGCAACCGGCTGCACCGCCTGCCAACCCTGGCCCCAGGCCGGTGCAACCTTCCCTCTTGTTCCGCCCGAAAGCCCGTGCCAGAGCCTTTCACTGACTCGGCACAGCCTTTGCTAAAGCTCTCTCCCGAAGTCGCCATCTGCCTTACCCGCACATTCGAACTCAACGGAGAGAGCACTATGAAGCGTCGCAGTCTGATCAAGGCCTTTACCCTCAGTGCGTCCATCGCCGCGATGGGCCTGAGCTGGACCCTCCAGGCCGCCGAGACCATCAAGGTCGGCATCCTGCATTCGCTGTCCGGGACCATGGCGATCTCTGAGACGTCGCTCAAGGACATGGCCCTGATGACCATCGAACAGATCAATGCCAAGGGCGGGGTCAACGGCAAGCTGCTGGAACCGGTGGTGGTCGACCCGGCCTCCAACTGGCCGCTGTTCGCCGAGAAGGGCCGCCAGCTCCTGACCCAGGACAAGGTTGCTGTGGTGTTCGGCTGCTGGACTTCGGTGTCGCGCAAATCGGTGTTGCCGGTGTTCGAAGAGCTCAACGGCCTGTTGTTCTACCCGGTGCAGTACGAGGGTGAGGAAATGTCGCCCAACGTTTTCTACACCGGCGCCGCGCCGAACCAGCAGGCCATTCCGGCTGTGGAGTACCTGATGAGTGAAGAAGGCGGCGCGGCCAAGCGTTACTTCCTGCTCGGCACCGACTACGTCTACCCGCGCACCACCAACAAGATCCTGCGCGCCTTCCTGCACAGCAAGGGCGTGGCCGACAAGGACATCGAAGAGGTCTACACCCCCTTCGGCCACAGTGATTACCAGACCATTGTCGCCAACATCAAGAAGTTCTCTGCCGGCGGCAAGACTGCGGTGATCTCTACCGTCAACGGCGACTCCAACGTGCCCTTCTACAAAGAGCTGGCCAACCAGGGCCTGAAGGCCACCGACGTACCGGTGGTGGCCTTCTCGGTAGGCGAAGAAGAACTGCGCGGCATCGACACCAAGCCACTGGTAGGACACCTGGCAGCGTGGAACTACTTCGAATCGGTGGAGAACCCGGTCAACTCCCAGTTCGTGGCCGACTGGAAAGCCTACGCCAAGGCCAAGAACCTGCCGGGCGCCGACAAGGCGGTGACCAACGACCCGATGGAAGCCACCTACGTGGGCATCCACCTGTGGGCCCAGGCGGTGGAAAAAGCCAAGTCCACCGATGTCGACAAGGTCCGTGAAGCCCTGGCCGGGCAAAGTTTCAAGGCCCCGTCGGGCTACACCCTGACCATGGACAAGGCCAACCACCACCTGCACAAGCCGGTGATGATCGGCGAGATCCAGGACGACGGGCAGTTCAACGTGGTCTGGGAAACCGAGCAGCCGTTGCGCGCCCAGCCGTGGAGCCCGTTCATACCCGGCAACGACAAGCGGCCGGACTATGCGGTGAAGGGTAACTGAGGTCTTCGCGGGGCAAGCTCACTCCTACCGGTGTAGGCGCGGGCTTGCCCCGCGAAGAGGCCCCATCAATCAATCGCGACGGAACTGCGCTATGCCCAAGGCCCTCCACCGCCTCCTCCTCGGCCTGCTCCTGCTGCTGCCCCTGGCCGCCCAGGCAAGCGACGCCGACTACTTCATTGCCGCCAAGGCCAACGAGCAGGCCCGCCTGCTCCAGGCCTGGGCGGCGCAACCCGACCCGGCTCGACTTGAACTGCTGACCGCCCTGCAGCAAGGTCGCATCGCCCCCGGCGACACCCGCAAGCTGCGCTTGAACAACCGCCTGCGCGGGCTGGTCGACAACGCTCTGGCCAGCCATCAACTGCTCGGCAATGACGCCCAGGTGCGCCTGGCCGCGGCCCAGCAACTGCAGAAAAGCGCACAACCGGCGCAGGTTGCCTTCCTCGACCGGCGCTACGCCTCCGAGCCGGACGCTGCCGTACACGCAGCACTTGGCCTGGCCCTGGCCAACCTGCAGCTGGTTGCCGAGGATCCTGCAGTACGCCTGGCAGCGGTGCGGCTGCTCGGTGAAACCGGCGACCCCATGGCCCGCACACGCCTTGAGGCGCTGCTCGAACCGGGCGTAGAAGCGAATGCCAACGTGCGTACCGCCGCCGAGACCAGCCTGGCCCAGGTCAAGCGCAAGCTGCTGATGGGCGAGCTGCTTGGCCAGGCTTTCAGCGGCCTGTCGCTGGGTTCTATCCTGCTGCTCGCGGCCCTGGGCCTGGCAATCACTTTCGGTCTGCTGGGGGTCATCAACATGGCCCACGGCGAGATGCTGATGCTCGGTGCCTATGCCACCTATGGGGTGCAGATCCTCATGCAGCGTTACGCACCTGGCGCCCTCGAGTTCTATCCGCTGGTAGCCCTGCCGGCAGCGTTCGCGGTCAGCGCCGGGGTCGGCATGCTGCTGGAGCGCACGGTGATCCGCCACCTGTACGGCCGTCCGCTGGAAACCCTGCTGGCCACCTGGGGCATCAGCCTGATCCTGATCCAGGCCATCCGCCTGCTGTTCGGTGCCCAGAACGTGGAAGTGGCCAACCCGGCCTGGCTCTCCGGCGGCATCCAGGTGCTGCCCAACCTGGTGCTGCCCTATAGCCGGATCGTGATCATCGGCTTTGCCCTGTTCGTGGTGCTGCTCACCTGGCTGCTGCTCAACCGCACCCGCCTGGGCCTGAACGTGCGCGCCGTCACCCAGAACCGCAACATGGCCGCCTGCTGCGGCGTACCCACCGGGCGCGTGGACATGCTCGCCTTTGGCCTGGGCTCGGGCATCGCAGGCCTGGGCGGGGTTGCCCTGAGCCAGATCGGCAACGTCGGCCCGGACCTCGGCCAGAGCTACATCATCGACTCGTTCCTGGTGGTGGTGCTCGGCGGTGTCGGCCAACTCGCCGGGAGCCTCTGGGCAGCCTTCGGCCTGGGCATCGCCAACAAACTGCTGGAGCCGCAGATCGGTGCGGTACTCGGCAAGATCCTCATCCTTGCGCTGATCATTCTGTTCATCCAGAAGCGCCCGCAAGGCCTCTTTGCGCTCAAGGGACGGGTAATCGACTGATGAACCAGCCTCTGCTTGTTACCGCCACCCAGAAGGTCGGCCCGCGCTGGACGCTGGCCGTCGGCGCCGCTGCCCTGCTGGTGCTGCTGGCCCTGCCGCTGCTGTCGCTGTTGCCCGACGGCCACGGCCTGCAGGTCTCGGCCTATACCCTGACCCTGGTCGGCAAGATCCTTTGCTATGCCATTGTTGCCCTGGCACTGGACCTGGTCTGGGGCTATGCCGGGCTGCTGTCGCTGGGCCATGGCCTGTTCTTTGCGCTGGGCGGTTATGCCATGGGCATGTACCTGATGCGCGAAGCCGCCGGCGATGGCTTGCCCGCCTTCATGACCTTCCTGTCGTGGACCGAACTGCCCTGGTACTGGGCCGGCACCCAGCACTTTGCCTGGGCCCTGTGCCTGGTGGTGCTGGCGCCGGGACTGCTGGCGCTGGTGTTCGGCTTTTTCGCCTTTCGTTCACGCATCAAGGGCGTGTACTTCTCGATCATGACCCAGGCCCTGACCTTCGCTGGCATGTTGCTGTTCTTTCGCAACGAAACCGGCTTCGGCGGCAACAACGGCTTTACCAACTTTCGCAGCATCCTGGGCTTCGAAATCACCGCACAAAGCACCCGGGCGGTGTTGTTCCTGCTTACCGTGGCATTGTTGCTGGCCAGCCTGTACCTGGGCTGGCGCCTGGCCCGCAGCAAGTTCGGCCGAGTGCTGACTGCCCTGCGCGATGCCGAGAGCCGCCTGATGTTCTGTGGCTACGACCCACGCGGCTTCAAGCTGTTCGTGTGGGTACTGAGCGCCGTGCTCTGCGGCCTGGCCGGGGCGCTGTATGTGCCGCAGGTGGGCATCATCAACCCCAGTGAAATGTCGCCGACCAACTCCATCGAAGCCGCCGTGTGGGTAGCCCTGGGTGGACGCGGCACACTGATCGGCCCGCTGCTCGGCGCAGGCCTGGTCAACGGCATGAAGAGCTGGTTCACCGTAGCCTTTCCCGAATACTGGCTGTTCTGCCTGGGAGCGCTGTTCATTCTGGTGACCCTGTACCTGCCCAAGGGCGTGGTCGGTCTGTTGAAGAAAAGGGGTGAACAATGAGCGCCATACCACTGCCACCGGTACACCCGGAATTCATGCTCGAACCGATCCTTGATGGCGGCAGCGGCCGCGACGCCATCGGCCTGGGCCAGGCCCGCGGCCAGGGGCTGGATGTGCGCCACGGCACCGTGCTGACCCTTGAGGACATCAGCGTCAGCTTCGACGGTTTCAAGGCCCTGAATGCCCTGAACCTGTACATCGGCGTCGGCGAGTTGCGCTGCATCATCGGCCCCAATGGTGCCGGCAAGACCACCCTGATGGACGTGATCACCGGCAAGGCCCGCCCCATCACAGGCAAGGCCTGGTTCGGCGACACCCTGGACCTGACCCGCATGAGCGAGGTGCAGATCGCCCAGGCCGGCATCGGGCGAAAATTCCAGAAGCCCACGGTGTTCGAGGCATTGAGTGTTTACGAGAACCTGGAGCTGGCACAGAAGGCCGACAAGTCGGTGCTGGCCAGCCTGGTAGCGCGCCTGAACGGCGAACAGCGCGACCGCATCGACGAAGTCCTGCACACCATTCGCCTGACAACCTCGGCCCAGCGCCCGGCCGGGTTGCTGTCCCACGGCCAGAAGCAGTTCCTGGAGATCGGCATGCTGTTGATGCAGGACCCGCAACTGTTGCTGCTCGACGAGCCGGTGGCCGGTATGACCGACGCCGAGACCGAGTTTACCGCCGAGTTGTTCAAGGGGCTGGCGGGCAAGCACTCGCTGATGGTGGTGGAGCATGACATGGGCTTTGTCGGCAGCATCGCCGACCACGTCACTGTGTTGCACCAGGGCAGTGTGCTGGCCGAGGGATCGCTTGAGCAGGTGCAGGCCGACGACCGGGTGATCGAGGTTTATCTCGGACGGTGACTTTTGACGTCTCGACTTGCCCCGCGATTGCCAACCAAGGATAAAAACCATGCTGAAAATCGACTCCCTGCACCAATACTACGGCGGCAGCCATATCCTGCGTGGCCTCTCCTTCGAGGCCAAGGTCGGTGAAGTCACCTGCCTGCTCGGCCGCAACGGCGTCGGCAAGACCACCCTGCTGCGCTGCCTGATGGGCCTGCTGCCTACCCGCGAAGGCAGCGTACTCTGGGAGGGCCAGCCGATCACCGCATTCAAGCCGCATCAACGGGTACAGGCCGGTATTGCCTACGTGCCCCAGGGCCGGGAAATCTTCCCGCGCCTGAGTGTCGAGGAAAACCTGTTGATGGGCCTCTCCCGCTTCAGCGCCAGCCAGGCCAAAAGCGTGCCGCCGTTCATCTACGAGCTCTTCCCGGTGCTGCTGCAAATGAAGCACCGCCGCGGCGGTGATCTTTCCGGCGGCCAGCAACAGCAACTGGCCATCGGCCGCGCGCTGGCAAGCCAGCCACGCCTGCTGATCCTCGATGAACCGACCGAGGGCATCCAGCCATCCGTGATCAAGGAAATCGGCGCCGTGATCACCACGCTGGCCGCCCGCGGCGATATGGCCATCCTGCTGGTGGAGCAGTTCTACGACTTTGCCGCCGAACTTGCCGACCAGTACCTGGTGATGTCCCGGGGCGAGATCGTTCAGGCCGGACGCGGTGAAAACATGGAGGCCGAAGGTGTGCGCGGTCTGGTAACCATTTAACCTGAGCGCCACTGCCTACCTGTTCGAGAAGCTGCCATGACCTACCTGCTGCGTGATGCCGTAACTGCCGACCTGCCGGGCATTCGCGACATTTACAACGACGCCGTGCTCAACACCACGGCGATCTGGAATGAACAACCCGTGGACCTGGCCAACCGCCAGGCCTGGTTCGATGCCCGCGAGGCCCAGCGCTACCCGATCCTGGTGGCGGTGGACGATAGCGGCGACGTGCTGGGCTACGCCTCTTTCGGTGACTGGCGGCCGTTTGAAGGCTTTCGTCATACCATCGAGCACTCGGTGTACATCCGCAGCGACCAACGCGGCAACGGCCTGGGACCTATGCTGATGCAGGCCCTGATCGAGCGTGCCCGAGCCTGCCACAAGCATGTGATGGTCGCCGCCATCGAAAGCGGCAACACCGCCTCGATCCGCCTGCATGAACGCCTGGGCTTCACGCTCAACGGGCAAATGCCCCAGGTTGGCGTGAAGTTCGGCCGCTGGCTTGACCTGACCTTCATGCAACTGATCCTCAACCCCGGTATGCCCCCACGCTCGACGGAGTGATGCCCGATGAATGCTGCGCAACTCAACCGCGTGACTCACGAAAGCTTTGCCCACTACCGTGACGGCCTGGTGGCGTTGTTGATCGATGCCGTGCGCCACGGCGCCTCGGTCGGTTTCATGGAAGGTATCGATACACAGCAGGCCAACAGCTACTTCGACGAGGTCAAGCAGCGCGTGGCCAGCGGTGAGCTGATGCTGTGGGTAGTGAGCAAGGACAAGCAAGTACTGGGCAGTGTGCAGCTGGGGTTGTGCCAGAAGCCCAATGGTTTGAACCGGGCTGAAGTGCAGAAGCTGCTGGTGCATAGCGAAGTGCGCCAGCACGGGCTGGGGCAGCAGTTGATGCAGGCACTGGAGGCTGCGGCACGCCAGCAACAGCGGGGGCTGTTGTACCTGGATACCGAGGCAGGGTCAGGCGCAGAGGGCTTCTATCGGACGCTGGGGTATAGCAAGGCAGGCGAGATTCCGCAGTATGCCTGTGGGCCGGACGGGATGTATCGGGCGACGGCCCTGTATTTCAAATTGCTGTAGCCGCTGCCGCCAGGCTGCGATCGGCCGCAAAACGGTCGTACACACCAATATGGCGACTGCTACGCAGTCGATCGCAGCCTGCGGCAGCAGCTACGAACGATCGGCTTTACCCCTGCAAGAACCTGCCCAAGCGCTGCTTGAGCATTGAGTTCTCGCTACGCAACTGCTGCACTTCCTCCAGCAGTTCCAGCGCCAGCGCCACCCCTTCCCACTCCAGCTCAAGGTCACGCTGCAGCTTGGCGGCGCGCTTGGCCAGCACCGCGGCCTGATCGTCAAACAGCCACTCTTCCGGCGTTCGCCCAGAAGGTTCGACAATGCCATGTTCGACGATTTCGATCACGTAGGCCGCCGGTAGATCGGCTTCCCGGCACAGGGTCTGCATGTCCAGTTGAACGACCAGGGTACTGCTCATGATCAGCTACTCCATTGTGTCCTCGGATTGAACGCCGCCTTCTCTGCCAGCTTGCTCCACAACTCGCGCGTCGCATCGTCGTTGTGGCTCGGCATCACCACCTTCAGCTGCGCATACAGGTCACCGCGCTGGCCCTGCTTGTTGGCCAGGCCCATGCCCTTGACCCGCAGGCGTTGACCGCTCTGGCTGTCTGGGCGAATGGTCAGGTTGATCTTGCCGGTCAGGGTCGGCACCGCCACCTTGGTACCCAGGGCAGCTTCCCATGGCGCCAGGGGCACGGTGATGATCAGATCATGACCTTCGACATCGAACAGCGGGTGCGGTGCCATGCGAATGGTCAGGAACAGGTCACCGTTGGCGCCGCCGCCAATCCCCGGTGCGCCCTGGCCCTTGAGGCGGATCTTCTCGCCATCGCTGACGCCGGCTGGAATCTTCACGTTCAGGGTCTTGGTGGTGAAGCCGGTGCGCTGGCCGCTGCCGTTGTACTGCGGCACCTGGAAGCTGATCTGTTTCGACTCGGTGGACAGGGTTTCCTCGAGGAAAATCGCCAGTTCCATTTCCACATCCTGCCCTCGCCGACCGGTGCTGCGTTGCTGGCCGCGGCCAAAGGGATTGCCGTTGCCATTACCACTGCGAGCGCCAAAGATCGAGCTGAAGAAATCGGAAAAATCACCGCCCTCAAACCCGCCGCTGCTGCGACTTTCCCAGCCAGGCGGGCCCTGGAACGGCCGGCCATGCTGGCCATATTTACGCAGTTCGTCGTATTCGGCGCGTTTTTCCGGGCTGCTCAAGGCCTCGTAGGCCTCGTTGGCCTCCTTGAATTTTTCTTCGGCGTCACGCTCTTTGCTGACGTCGGGGTGATACTTGCGCGCAAGCTTGCGGTAGGCGGTCTTGATCGCCTTGTCGTCCGCCGTGGGCTCTACGCCAAGTATCTTGTAGTAGTCTTTGAAGTCCATCTAAGGAACCACCATGAGTAAATTTGATGCTGCTGTAGATGGGGGTCAAGCATAGCCTTTACAAGGCGTCCCTGGGTTTGATGCAAAGCAGATATTCGGTCTTGATTCTGCTGACAACTGGCATAAACTGCGCGGCCGTTTTTCCCCCGGACAGTACATCCCATGAGTGACGCATCCCCGGCCCGTGCCTGCGGCATCGACTTCGGCACCTCCAACTCCACCGTCGGCTGGCATCGCCCCGGCATCGAGTCGTTGATCGCCCTGGAAGACGGCAAGATCACCCTGCCGTCGGTGGTGTTCTTCAACATCGAGGAGCGCCGCCCGGTGTACGGCCGCCTCGCCCTGCACGAATACCTCGAAGGCTACGAAGGCCGGCTGATGCGCTCGCTCAAGAGCCTGCTGGGCTCCAAGCTGATCAAGCACGACACCAGCGTGCTGGGCACCGCCCTGCCGTTCAAGGACCTGTTGGGCATGTTTATCGGCGAGCTGAAAAAGCGCGCCGAAGCCAACGCCGGCCGCGCGTTCGATGAAGTGGTGCTGGGCCGTCCGGTACACTTTGTCGATGACGACCAGGCCGCCGACCAGGAAGCCGAAGACACGCTGGCAGAGGTGGCGAAGAAGATCGGTTTCAAGGAAGTCTCCTTCCAGTACGAGCCGATTGCCGCGGCCTTCGACTACGAGTCGAACATCCAGGGCGAGGAACTGGTGCTGATCGTCGACATCGGCGGGGGTACCTCGGACTTCTCCCTGGTGCGCCTGGCACCTGAGCGGCACATGCTCGACGACCGCCATGAAGACATCCTCGCCACCGGTGGTGTACACATCGGCGGTACCGACTTCGACAAACAACTGAGCCTGCAGGGCGTCATGCCGATGTTCGGCTATGGCAGCCGGATGAAAAGCGGCGCCTTCATGCCGACCAGCCACCACATGAACCTGGCGACCTGGCATACCATCAACTCGGTGTACTCGCAAAAGTCCCAGCTGGCCCTGGGCAGCATGCGCTACGACATCGAAGACACCAATGGCATCGACCGCCTGTTCAAGCTGATCGAACAGCGCGCCGGGCACTGGTTGGCGATGGAAGTGGAAGAGACCAAGATCGAGCTCACCCACACCGACAGCCGCCTGGTCGACCTCAAGCGCGTCGAGCCGGGCCTGAGCGTGGAATTGACCCGGGCGTTGTTCGAGGCCTCCATCGACAGCCTGCTCGAACGTGTGCGCGGCAGCGTCAGCGAACTGCTGGCCAAGGCCGGGGTGGGTGTCGAGCAGGTGGATACGGTGTTCTTCACCGGTGGTTCGAGCGGTATTCCGGCGTTGCGCCAGAGCGTGGCGGCGATGCTGCCCAAGGCCCGGCACGTCGAGGGCAACATCTTTGGCAGTATTGGTAGCGGGTTGGCGATCGAAGCGCGCAAGCGGTACGGCTGAACACCGATCGCGGGGCAAGTCGAGACGTTGCCCCGCGATGCTGTCAAACCAGCTCAGCCTGCCTCAGCTCACTCTTCAGGTACGCATAGTAGATCGGCCCTGCCACCACCCCCGGCAAGCCAAATGCCGCCTCGCACACCAACATTGCCAACAGCAGTTCCCACGACTTGGCACTGATCTGCCCGCCGACAATCCGCGCGTTGAGGAAGTACTCGACCTTGTGGATAACAATCAAATAGCCCAGCGCCGCCATGGCCACCCAGATCGACAGTGACAGGCCGACGATGGTGATCAGGGTGTTGGACATCAAATTGCCAATGACCGGCAACAACCCCAGCAGGAAGGTCAGCACGATCAGGGTCTTGGTCAGCGGCAGGTGGACGCCGAACATCGGCAGTACCACCGCCAGGAAAATCCCGGTGAAAAAGGTATTGAGCAGCGAAATCTTGATCTGGGCGAAGACGATGTTGCGAAATGCCTGCACCAACAGCGCCAGGCGGTTGAACAGCGCTGCCGCCAACGGCTTGCGCCGGGAAATGTCGGGGATGCGCTGCAGGGCAACGATGGCCCCCAGGATCATGCCGATCAGCAGGGTGACGAACATGTGCGCCGCGCCCTTGCCCACCAGTTGCAGCTCGCCCAGGTGGGTCTTGAGCCATTCGCCGATGGCCACCTTGAACTCGGCAGCGCTGGCCGGCAGGTAGGCGTCGACGAAGGGCGGCAGCTGGCCGCGGGCCTGATCCACCAGAAGCATGAACTTGTCCAGCGAGGCGCCGGGGTTCTCGGCCTCGTGCAACAGGAAACTGATGGCACCGGCAAACAGCAAGGTCAGCGTGCTGACCACCAGCGTACCGAGCAGGGCCACCGCCAGCCAGCGCGCCCGCTCCCCGGCAATCAGGTGCTGCAGCTTGGGGGTAAGCATGTTGACCAGCTCGAACACCAGCAAGCCTGCCAACAGGCTCGGCAACAGCTTGAGCGGCAGCGCCAGCAACAGGCCGGCGAACACAATGATCCAACTGGCCAGTTTGATCTGGCGCGGAGTGAAGGTCATACAACCTCAAGGGGGCAACTGCAGGAAAAGGCGCAGTCTGCCAGCCTTCGCCGGGCAGGCATAGTGCCGCGGCCGCTGCGTTGGCAGCGGCTGACCCGGGTCAGGCCCAGCGGCTCATTTTTTCTTCAGGCAGTCGCTCATGAACGCCTTGCGTTCGTCGCCCTTGAGCGCCTTGGTGGTGGCATCGGCATTACAGGTTTTCATTTTTTCCTGCTGGGTGGCGGGCTTGGCCTTGAGGCACCCGCTCATGAAGGCCTGGCGCTCATCGCCCTTGAGGGCCTTGGCGGTGGCGTCAGCGTTGCAGGTTTTCATTTTTTCCTGTTGAGCGGTGGCGGCGAAGCCCTGTGAACACATCAATACGCCCAGCAACAGCAGCGGTACACGCACCCACTTCATAGTGTCTCTCCTTGTCGCAGCGCCCGTCGCGCAGCATCGCCCTGAGTGTAGACAACAATCCTTACACCCCCCCGGCCCGGGCCTGGCGCCGATATTGCTCGGGCGTGCAGTGGGCATGACGCTGGAACATGGCGATAAAAGCCGATGGGCTGCTGTAGCCCAGCTCGAAGGCGATCTGCTGGATCGGCAGGTTCTGCTCCAGCCCCTCGATAGCACGCAAAAACCGCAGGCGCAGGCGCCACTCGCCAAAGCTCATGCCCAATTCGCGCGCGAACTGGCGGGCCAGGGTCCGTTCACTGACATGCACCGAAGCTGCCCAGTCGGCCAGCGGCCGATTGTCCCCAGGTTCGTCGTGCAGGGCCTGCAGTACGGCGTGCAGGCCGGCGCTGCGGGCATAGGGCAAGAAACACGTCTGAGTCGGGGCGAGGCGCAGCTGGTCTACCAATACCTGGGCCAGCCGCCGGTCGGCCTCGTCTACCGGGACTTTCACGTCGCGCCGGGCAAAGTCGCCCAGGATTGCCTTGAGGATTTCACTGATCACCAGGGTGCAGGGCTGCGCCGGGAGCGTTTGGCACAAGGCGCGGTCCAGATACACCGAACGGTAAACAATGGCCTGGGGGTTGTAGCAACTGTGCTCGGTGTCGGGTGGCACCCACACCGCGTAGTGGGGCGGCGAGACGAAGCGCTGCCCACCGATCTCCAGGTGCATGATGCCGTGGGCCGCATAGTTGAGCTGGCCCCAGCCGTGCCGGTGCGCGGCGCTGTGGGTATCGGCGCCGAACTCGTCGTAGCGGAAGTACACCGGCGCCGGCAAGGCGTCGAATTGCGGGATGTTGACGTATTTACGTGCCATGGTGTCTGGATCGATGGGCCGGTTGTCTGGATGCAAGTATAAGCAACAAGACAGACAGGCGGATAATAGCTCCCTGTACCCTCAAGAGTTCCTGCTTCATGAATTATGCGTTTCCCCTGCTGGCCATTCTGATCTGGGCCGGCAATACCGTGGTCACCAAGATGTCGGCCGGCGCGATCTTTCCCGCCGAGATCGGCTTCTATCGCTGGCTGCTGGCCGGGCTGCTGTTCACCCCGTTCCTGCTGCGGCCGATGCTGCGAAACTGGGCCCAGATCCGCCCCAACCTCGGCAAGATCTTCATTCTCGGCGTGCTGGGCATGGCGGTGTATCAAAGCCTGGCGTACTTCGCGGCGGCGATCACCAGCGCCACCAACATGGGCATCATCCTCTCGCTGATGCCGTTGATGTCGCTGGCCATGGCCATCATCAGCCTGGGCCAGCGCCTGACCTACGGTGCGCTGATCGGCGCGCTGGTCTCGTTGGTCGGCGTGCTGGTGGTGGTATCGGCGGGTGACCTGGGCGTGCTGGTGCAACACGGCCTCAATGGCGGCGATGCGCTGATGCTGATTGCCACCCTGGCCTATGCGCTATACAGCACCTTGCTGAAGAAATGGCAACTGCGCCTGCCGCCCTTGCTGCTGCTTTACCTGCAGGTACTGGTGGCGATCATCGTGCTGTTTCCACTGTTTCTGTTCTCGGACAAGACCGGCCTTGGCACGGGCAACATCGGCCTGGTGCTGTACGCCTGCGTGCTCGCCTCGATGGTCGCGCCGCTGGTGTGGATGCAGGCCGTCAGCCGCCTGGGCCCCAGCCGCACCACGCTGTTCTTCAACTTGCTGCCTGCGGTTACCGCGGTGATCGCTGCGGTTGCACTCGATGAGCAACTGGCCCTGTATCACCTGTTCGGCGGCCTGCTGACGCTGGCCGGGGTGATCCTTGCCGAACGCTGGAAAACCCCGGTGCGTCCTGCCCACGCTACAGCCCCGCAGCCTTGAGTCGCTCGGCGTGCTCGGTGAACAGGCGCACTGGATCAGCGCCCTTGCCGACCGCGCCGAGTGACTGATTGACGATATCCAGGTGGTCGAGCGGGTAGTCATCACCAATCACCTGGCCCAAGTGCGAGCTGTAGCGCCCGACCATGCCGTCGCACTGCCCGACCTCATGGACGAAGGTGCGGGCAAACAAGCGGCAAAAGCGGTTGCTGCCGTCCAGGCGGTTCAGGCCGGTGTCGGTCAGCCCCGGCTGCAAGGTGCCCGACCAAGAGTAGTAGCGTACGCCATTGACCTCGGCCGGCCCTTCCCCGCCCCAGGTGGTAGGCAGGCCCTGTGGATAAGCCTGATTGAACAGGGCAACACCGGCACGGGTCAGCGAATGGTGCGAGGCGTGTACATCGATGGGCAGTTTCGGCCCCCGCCAGCCGGTTTCCAACCACCCCATCAACACCCCCAGGCCATGCAAAACCGCCTTGAGCACGCGTCCGCGGGCAGAGTCGGCGGGGTATTTCTCGTGCAGGTAATCGGCCAGTTCCGAGCCGTGGTTGGGGCCGGCGACGGACGTCACCGAGGCCACCCATTCCGGACGCCGGGCAGCGGCATAACGGGCCGTCAGGGCGCCCTGGCTGTGGCCGAGCAGGTTGACCTTGTCGATGCCGTGGTGGGCGCGGAGGTCTTCGATGATCCGCAGCAACTGCTCGCCACGCACCTCGGTGGAGTTGATCGGCGATACCTGAATGGCAAACACCTGGGCCCCGCCCCGGCGCAGGGCCGACACGATGCCGAACCAGTAGGGATAGAGCAGCAGGCGGACAAAGCCGAGCATGCCCGGCACCAGCACCAGTGGATAACGTGTGGCAAGCGCTTGCGCCATGGCTGCATTCCCCCGTTCCGTGGACAGTCGGCCAACCCTACAGGCACTTCGATTGCAATCGCAATCGAACTCCCGGCGCGCGCTGCGGTTCCAACCCTGTAGACCCTCAGCAAGGAGCTGGACCATGTACAAGCAGACCCTGGCAATCCTCCTGGCCACCACCGCCCTGGCCGCCTGCGGCAGCCGTCCAGAGAACCCGGTGGATTACGTCACCTATCGCGACGAACCGCTGGTCAAGCAAGTAGAGAACGGCATGACCATGCAGCGAGTCATCGCCATCGGCGGCAACCCGTCCACGGCCATCGACCTGCCTCATGGTGGTACCTGCAACAACTACATCCTCAACCGCGACGGTCACCAGCAGCCCTACTACGTGCGCTTCGACGCCACCGGCCATGTCGACGACAAGGGCTTCAAGACCTGTGAGCAACGCCAGGAAGACGACGCTGCCGTCGAGAAAGCCAAGGCCAAGGCCGGCGTCTAGCCCCGAAGACATCCCGTTAGCAGCCTGGAGATGACAATGAGCACCGTTGAACTGACCGATGTGAAAACCCTGCGCGCACGTGCCCGCCAGCATGTGGAGCAAGGCGCCGTGACCGAAGGCTACAACGCCGACCGGGAGACTATCCTGCGCCTGCTCAATGAGTCGTTGGCCACCGAGTGGGTGTGCGCCCTGCGCTACAAGCGCCACTACTACATGGCCAGCGGTATCAAGGCCAGCGTTGCGGCCGAGGAGTTTCTCGAACATGCCACCCAGGAGCTAGAGCATGCCGACAAACTGGCCGAGCGCATCGTGCAGTTGGGTGGCGAACCGGACCTCAATCCGGACAACCTGAGCAAGAACTCCCATGCCCAGTACGTGGCCGGCAAGAACCTCAAGGACATGGTGCTCGAAGACCTGGTGGCCGAGCGGATCGCCATCGACAGCTACCGCGAGATCATCCAGTACATCGGTGAGAGCGACCCGACCACCCGGCGCATCTTCGAAGACATCCTGGCACAGGAAGAAGAGCACGCCGATGATATGGCGGACCTGTTGAAGGGGCTTTAGGACCGGATCGCGGGGCAAGTCTGGCCTTGCCCCGCGTTCAACCCGCCTTGACCGTGCGCGGCGCCTTGCCTGATTTCATCTGCTCCAACAACGGCGTGCATTGATTAGGCACATCCCCACCCGGCGCCACCAGCGCCAGCAAGCCCGCCGCCGGGCCGATCACTACCCCCAGCGCCACCATCCCCGCCCCACGCAACGCCAACGGCACGGCTTGCACACCGGCGCTTGGCTTGGCGAAGGGGCCACGTACATACAGCGGTGAACGCAGCGAGAACAGTCGCAGCCCCTTGGATTCAGGGTTGATCTTCAAATCCAGTTGCTCGGTGGCAAAGTTGGCAGTGCCATTGATGTAGATGATCGCGTTCTCGGTATCGAACACGAACAACCGGGTCGTCGCCAACCCGTCCTTGATGCCGAAGTCGGCAGCGGCGCAGTTGATCTTCACTTCCTTGTCGCCAAACAGCTGGCCCACCACGTAGTTACCCACATTGAGCCCGGCGATTTCCATCAGTCCGCGGCTGATCGCGCCATCGTTGATCAGCATCTTCAGGTCGCCGTTGGCCGTTGCCAGCAAGGCGGCCACCGAGTTGCCACGACCACTTAGGTCCGCATCGCCATTGAGCTGGCCGAAACTGGTTTTCATCGGCTCGAATGTCGGAAACAACTGCTTGAGCTTGAACCCCCGCGCACTGAGCTGGGCACGGCCTTGCAACGGCACCGTGCGACCATCCAGGCGGATCTGGGCATCGAGCTTGCCGCCTGCTACACCAAAGCGCAGCGGTTCCAGGCGCAGCACACCGTCGTCGAGGACGAAGTGGGCGGAAAGGTCGTTGAACGGCAACGCCTCGCTGTGAACGATGCGCTTGCCGCTGAAGGTCACGTCGGCATCCATGGTGCGCCAGCGCTCGGTGCGAAACTCCTCCACCGGCAGCACCTTGCCGGCGGGTTGTTTACTGGCGCCGCCCCGGGCCTTCTGTTCGGCATTGGAGTCGGCGCCAATCAGTGGCGCAAGGTCCTTGAACAGCAACTGATTGGACACCAGGTTACCGCTGAGCTTGGGGCGCGGCTGAGTGGAAACGAAGGTCAGGTCGCCATGAATATCGCTGTTGCCGATCTTGCCGTTGAAGCCTTCGTAGCGAAACAGCGCACCACCCGGCTTATGCAGCTTGGCCACCAGGTGGCCGTCCGTGGCGTAAGGCGGTGAGTCCGGCAAGGTCACGCCGGTCAGCGGATACAGGTTGCTCAGGCTCGCGCCCGACAAGCGCAGGCGCAGATCCAGCGCGCCGAGGTTGCGCGGGTCGGTCAGGGTGCCGGCCAATGCGATCCGGGTATCGGCAATCTTCACGTCGGCCTGCAAGGGAAACGGCTGGGTAGCATCCTGCAGCGCCAGCAGGCCGCCGATCTTGCCGTCGCCAGACAGCGCCTGGCCCTTGTAGCGGCCTTTCACCTTGAGCCCGAAGGCATAGTCCTGCGCCCCTCCGGCCTTCTGCGCCGAGGCCTTGCCGACGATGTCTCCGAAGGGGATCGGTTTGCCCAGCGGGTCGATCTGCACATCCAGCGTGGTTTTCAGAGCCTGGTCGTCGACGCTGACCTGGCCTTTGTCAAAGCCGATGGCGCCGATGTCGAGCGTCCAGTTCGACGGCTCGCTCTGCTCATCCTTGGGACCGAAATCGAATGTCCAGTTGGCCCGGCCATCGGCCAGACGCTTGAGGCTGGCGGTGGGCTGGTTGAGGTCGATGCGGGGAATGACGATCTGCTGGAACAGCAACGGCAGGGGTGCAAGGCGAAATTCCACGCGCTTGAGGCCGACCATCTGCGGCGCCTTGAGCCAGTCCGGGTTACCCAGGGTGAGGTCTTCGGCGATGAAATGCGGCCACGGTACCCAGGCACGCCAGCCGCCCTGCTCCGGCTCGCGGCGCCACTGCACAGCGAGGTTGCCATTGATGGCGAAAGGCCTGTGCAGGGCTTCGGAGACTTTGGCGTTGAGGGTCGGCTTGACCCGGTTCCAGTCGAAGGTGGCGATGAGGATGATCAGTAGCGTCAGAACCAGCAGCAGGCTGGCGAGGGTCCAGGTGAGGATTCTGGCGGGGCGCGTCATTGCATGATTCTCCTGACGACCACACGGCAAGAGTGGGCGTATTGATGGCACTTAATCATCGGACTGATGAAAGCCTCAGGGGTTTAACCGCGGATGCATGATAGCGGGGTTTTGTTGGCTCCTTCCTCCCGACAATGCTCCCTGATAGCCGCTGCAACCATTGTGCTAGAGCCCTCGCGGCAAAGCATCAATCCCATCGATTGTCACCATTAGCCTTATGAACTTTTATCTCCCGCTCCCAAGCGTAGCATTGGCTCCGTACTCACTTTCCAGCCCCGCCGAGGAGCACCGAACCATGAAACGCCAATTACTGCTGAGCCTGTCCCTGTCCATCCTGGCCGCCAATGCCTTCGCCATTCCAGCCAGCGAACAAAGCCTGACCGCTGAGTCGCGCTCCAGCTCCACGGAGATTTCACAGCCCCTGAACCCTCTGGCCGAAGGTGGCTCGGATCGCCTGCTGGAACGCAACCGCGTAGCCGAAGGTGGTTCTGACCGCCTGCTGGAACGCAACCG
>NZ_KE384456.1:0-201337 GCF_000425805.1 Pseudomonas vranovensis DSM 16006 | reverse complement strand
GCCGAAGGTGGTTCTGACCGCCTGCTGGAACGCAACCGTGTTGCCGAAGGTGGCTCTGATCGCCTGATCGAAAAAAACCAACGGGTGGGCTGATGCCGATGCCAGACAACAAGAACACCCAGCGCTGTAGCTGCTCCCCTCCCAGCCCGGTCCATTGACCGGGCTTTGTTTTTCCACGCGCAGGCTATTAGAGTGCAGGGCTGTTTCACTGCCAGCCGATATTCGCCATGCTGCCGCGCGCCGAACAAAAGCAACAGACCCGCCAAGCCCTGCTGGATGCCGCCCGCCACCTGATGGAAAGTGGCCGAGGTTTCGGCAGCATCAGCCTGCGTGAAGTGAGCAAGAGCGCCGGCATCGTACCGACGGGCTTTTATCGCCACTTCTCCGACATGGACCAACTGGGCCTGGCCCTGGTCAATGAAGTGGGGGAGACCTTCCGCCATACCATTCGCCTGGTGCGACAGAATGAGTTCGAACTGGGCGGCATCACCGATGCTTCGGTACGGATCTTCCTCGACGTGGTCACGGCCAATCGCCAGCAGTTCCTGTTCCTGGCCCGCGAGCAATATGGCGGCTCGCAGCCCGTGCGCCAGGCAATCGCCACCCTGCGCCAGGGCATCAGCTCCGACCTTGCCACCGACCTTGCACGCATGCCGCGCTGGCAGCACCTGGACAGTGCCGCCTTGGCGGTCATCGCCGACCTGGTGGTGAAAACCGTGTTCGCCACCCTGCCGGAATTGATTGACGAACCGGTCGACGGCGCAACCCAGCCGCTCAGCGCCCAGGACAAGATTACCCAGCAACTGCGCTTCATCTTCGTCGGTGCCAAGCACTGGCAAGGCCTGAGTACCCTGTAGCCGCTCGATCGACTGCGTAGCAGTCGCAACGGCCGCTGCATCTGTCCGAGTGTGGCCCTTACGCGCCCCCTCGCGGCCTGGCGGCAGCGGCTACGGTGGCTACGTTTCCTGCTAACATGCGCGCAAACGCAGCGATCATGACGATACCTTTTCCATGCCCGACCTCCATACCGCCCAGCCTGAACTGCCTGCCCTGCTCGACCGGGTCCAGGCTCACTTCGATCAGCGCATCGTGCCGCTCTGGCTGGGTCCGGGCTGGAATGCCGACATGGGCCTGCCCTATGAAGCCCTGGACGCCCACGCCCAGCCGCTGCCAGTACAGCGCTATCGGGCCATGGCCTGCGCCCGCCAGTTGTATCTGTTCAGCAGCCGCATCGAGCAACCGGGCGCCCGCGAACGGGCAGCGGCGCTGTTCCGCTCGCTGCAACGGCACTTCCACGACGCCGAGCATGGTGGCTGGTTCTACAGCATCGACGCCCAGGGCAAGCCACTGGATCGCCGCAAGGACCTGTACACCCACGCCTTCATCATCTTTGCCTGCGCCCACTACTGGGGGCAGGTGCGCGAGCAGTTGGTCGAATCGACCCTGAATGCTGCGCTTAGCGTGGTAGCCGATCGTTTTTCCCGTGATGACGGCTTGTATGAGGCCAGCCTCGATGAAGACTGGTCGGGCCTGGGCAGCGGGCCGTTGCAGAACCCGCTGATGCACTTGGCCGAAGCTTTCCTGGCAACCCACGCCGTACGTGACGATGCCCAGGTGAAAGCCGCCCTGCTGGCGCTGACCGAAGCCATGCAGCAGTACTTCGTCGATAACGAACACGGCGTGATGCTGGAGAAGCCGCGCGGGGCTGTGGATAACTGGTTTGAGCCGGGCCACCAGTTCGAGTGGTTCTTCCTCCTCGACACCTCGGCGCTGCTACGCGGTGGCGCCCTGCATGCCTCCCTGGACAAAGCCTTCAGCTATGCCGAGGAGCATGGCGTCGAAGAGACAGCGGTGCTGGCCATGCTCGAGGCTGATGGCAGCGTCCGCGATGCCACCCAGCGTATCTGGGCACAGGCTGAATACCTGCGGGCACTGGCGTTGCGCCCTGGCAGTGCGGCCAGGGTCCTTGAACAGTTGCAAGCGCTGCAGCAGCACTTCCTGCATGCCGATGGATGGTACGAGTGCCGTGACGCCCATGGCGCGGTCAGCCGCAGCGATATGCCGTCGACCACGCCTTATCATCTGGCGACCTGCCTGCAAGGGTTGCAGCTATCGCGGAACAAGCCCGCGCCCACGCTGTAGGAGCGGGCTTGTTCCGCGAAGGCCTCTCAAGCCTTCCCTGACCGATCAATCGAAAAGCCGGCCCACACCTGGCTTACCGGCATCAGCTCAAGGCTGTTGATGTTGATGTGTGCCGGCTGGTTGAGAATCCAGAAGATGGTTTCGGCGATTTCCTGCGGCTGGATCGCCTCGGCACCGGAATAGGTGGCGTCGTAGCGCGCCTGGTCGCCACCGAAGCGCACCAGGGAAAACTCGCTTTCGCACAAGCCAGGCTCGATGTTGCTGACCCGTACACCAGTACCCGCCAGGTCGCAACGCAGGCTCAGGGAAAACTGACTGACAAAGGCCTTGGTGCCGCCATACACATGGCTCCCCGGATACGGGTAGTTACCGGCCGCCGATCCGACGTTGAGGATGGTCGCGCCGCGCCCGTGGGCGATCAGCCGAGGCAGCAGCAAACGAGTGCTGTACATCAGGCCCTTGATATTGGTGTCGACCATGGTGTCCCAGTCATCCAGGTCGCACTTGGGCGCAGGGTCGGCGCCCAGCGCAAGACCTGCGTTGTTGATCAGGCCACGCAGCGTGGCGAACGTCGGCGGCAGGCTTTCAATCGCCGCCTCCATGGCCTTGCGGTCACGTACATCCAGCACCAGCCCGTGTACTTCGGTCTTTTCCGACAGCTCTTGGCACAGCGCATCCAGGCGCTCCTGACGGCGACCGGTCAGCACCAGCGACCAGCCGGCCTCGGCAAATCGACGGGCACAGGCTTCACCGAAGCCAGAGGTTGCGCCAGTGATGAAAACGGTAGAGGTCATGCTCAACTCCTTGCAAGGTCCAAAAAACGGGTCAGCAGCATGCCCGCAGGCAACGCCACCAGCAAGTACAGCCATGCTGTACAAAAAACAACCATAAGTGCCAAAGCCTTGATCCACATGGGCTCGAGCAAGCTTTGCCCACCTTATCCACAGGCTCTTGCACAAAATCCGGGGGCAACTCCTCCCCCCGAGAATCGGCCGTAACACCTGCAACGACAAGTATTTTCCTTGACGATGCGGGGGTGAATTGACCTCAGCCAGTACTCGCTTGCCCCTGGAGCATTTTACGTAATGGCCCAGGGCCCGTGCAGGCGGTACTTTCAGCATTCTTTCCAAGGCTTGCCCACAGACTTATCCACAGGCAGCACAGTGATTTGAGGGCAGGTTTTACCGGGTATAAAAGTCTTGACATTTGCGTCAGGAATCTTTGCAAAGAAACCTGATCAAAAAACAACCACAAACCTGCAGGCCTTGTATTACAAGGGCTTCAGCAAGGTGCCACCAAGTTACCCACAGCCGCTTCCACACCAATGGTGGACAACTCAAACCCTACAAAAAACAGCCGCTTGCAGCGACTTTGTGTCGCGGCTAAAAGAAAGTGCTCGTAAGGTTGTCCACAAAACGCTGGACAAAAAAACGCCCTGCATGGCAGGGCGTTTTCCCACCGTTGGAATCAGTGCCCCCCCAGGTAAGCGTTACGCACCTCCTCGTTGACCAACAGCTCTTGCCCGGTGCCGGTCAGGCGGATCTGGCCGTTGACCATCACATAGGCGCGGTCCGAGAGTTTGAGCGCATGGTTGGCGTTCTGCTCCACCAGGAAGATGGTCATGCCGGTCTTGGCGAGCTCCCGCAGGGTGGCGAAAATCTGCTTGACCACGATCGGCGCCAGCCCCAGGGATGGCTCGTCGAGCAGCAACAACTTGGGCCGGCTCATCAATGCCCGGGCAATGGCGAGCATCTGCTGCTCGCCACCGGACATGGTCATGGCCCGCTGGTTGCGCCGCTCCTTGAGCCTCGGGAACAGCTCGAACATGCGCTGCATGTCTTCGCTGGCAAACTTGTCGCCGATGGGAATGGTGCCCATCATCAGGTTCTCTTCCACCGACATGTCGGGGAACACCCGACGCCCCTCCGGCGACTGGGCAATGCCGTTGGAGGCGATGTAGTGGGACGACTTGTGGGTGATGTCGGTGCCGCGATAGATGATCTGCCCGCCTGCCGCACGCGGCTGGCCGAAGATCGACATCAGCAGCGTCGACTTGCCGGCCCCGTTGGACCCGATCAGGCTGACCGTCTCGCCTTCGTCGATATGCATCGAGACTTTTTTCAGGGCCTGGATCGGCCCGTAGAAAACGTCCAGCTCCTTGAGTTCGAGAATGGGTGCAGTCATACCAGCTCCTCTTCGTCGGCACCCAGGTAGGCAGCGATCACGGTCGGGTTGTTGCGGATGTCCTGGGGGGCGCCCTCGGCGATCACGTTGCCATGGTCCAGCACCACGATATGGTCCGAGATGCTCATGACCATGCCCATGTCGTGCTCGATCAGCACCACGGTCAGGTCGTGCTCATCGCGCAGTACCCGGATCATCTTGCTCAGCGCTTCGGTTTCCTGCGGGTTGAGGCCCGCTGCCGGTTCGTCCAGGCAGATGATCTGCGGGCGCGTACACATGGCCCGGGCAATCTCCAGGCGGCGCTGCTGACCATACGACAGCTCGCCGGCCAGGCGGTTGGCGCAGTCGACCAGGTCGACTACCTCCAGCCAGTAGAAAGCGTGGTCCAGGGCATCGCTTTCAGCCTTGCGGTAGCCCTTGGTATTGAGCACCCCCGCCAGCAGGCTGCGATTTACCCACATGTGCTGCGCCACCAGCAGGTTCTCCACCACTGACATTTCCTTGAACAGGCGAATGTTCTGGAAGGTTCGCGCAAGGCCTGCGCGGTTGACCAGGTGGGTGCCGCCGAACATCTTGTAGTGCACGCGGTTGATGAAGCGCTTGGGGGAAACGAAATCGCCGAGCTGGAAGCGCTCGCCGAGCAGTTGGATGACGTTGGTGCGAGTACCGCGCAGGTTCAGTTCGATCTTGCCGCCACTGGCCTTGTAGAAGCCGGTCAGGCAGTTGAACACGGTGGTCTTCCCTGCGCCATTGGGACCGATCAGGGCGAAGATCTGGTTGCGCTTGACCTTGAGGCTGACATCGCTGAGCGCCTTGATGCCACCGAAATGCATCATCAGGTTTTCGACCGAGAGAATCACGTCATCGCTCATGGCGCCACTCCTTTACGCGGGACTACACCGGTACGGCTGATGCGAATCAGGCCGCGCGGTCTCCAGATCATCATCAGCACCATGAGCACACCAAACAGCAGCACCCGGTACTCGGAGAAGCTGCGCAGCAACTCCGGCGCCACGGTCAGCACAAAGGCCGCGATCACCACGCCGACCGTCGAACCCATGCCGCCGAGCACCACGATCGCCAGGATCAATGCCGACTCGAAGAAGGTGAACGAGGACGGGTTGACGAAGCCCTGGTAGCTGGCGAAGAACACCCCCGCCAGACCCGCCGTGGAGGCACCCAGGGTGAACGCCGAGAGCTTGACCAGTACATGGTTCAGGCCCATGGAGCGGCAGGCAATCTCGTCTTCACGCAGTGCTTCCCAGGCACGGCCGACGGGCATGCGGGTCAGCCGGTGCTTGATGTACAGCACCGCCAGCACGACCAGGAACAGGACGATGTAGATGAACAGGAATTTCACGTTGGGGTTGTAGTCGATGCCGAAGAACTCATGGAACGGCACGCCACCGTCCTTGGCCCTGCGACCGAACTCCAGGCCCATGAAGGTCGGCGATGGCACCGGCATGCCGTTGGGCCCGCCGGTGAACGACAGCCAATTGTTGAGCACCAAGCGGATGATCTCACCAAAGCCAAGGGTCACGATGGCCAGGTAGTCACCGTGCATCCGCAGCACCGGAAAGCCCAATATGCATCCAGCCAGCGCCGCTGCAATGGCCGCCAGCGGCAGCACGGTCCAGAACCCCAGGCCCAGGTACTGGTAACCCAGCGCCAGGCCGTAGGCGCCGATGGCGTAGAACGCCACGTAGCCCAGGTCGAGCAGGCCGGCCAGGCCCACCACGATGTTCAGGCCCAGCCCCAGCAGCACGTAGATCAGGCCGAGGATCACCACCGTCAACAGGTACTTGTTGGCAAAGAACGGGAACACGATGGCAATCACGATCAGTGCCGGAATGATCCAGCGCAGCCGCGACTTGTAGTCAGGTGCCAGCACATGCACACCCGAGCCACTGCCCTCGAAGCCCTGCAGGATCGACTGGCCCTTGGGGGTCTGCAGGAACAGGCTGAGAACGAAGCGCCCGACCATCACCCCGGCCACCAGCCAGGCGACGCGGGTCGGTTCCATGTTGAAGCTGTAGCCGTCGAGCACCACGCCGACGATGGGCCCGAACACGATCAGGGAAATCAGCCCGGCGAGAATCGCATCGATCAGGCTGCGCTTGATATCGAATGAAGCGGATTTGGCAGCAGACATACTTACACCTTCGCCACGAGTGGGCGACCCAGCAGGCCTTGGGGACGGAAGATCAGAATCAGAACCAGCAGCGAGAAACTGAACACGTCTTTGTAGTCGGAGTTGATCAGCCCGGAGAACAACGACTCGGAGATACCGAGGATGATCCCCCCGAGCATGGCGCCCGGTAGCGAGCCGATGCCGCCCAGTACCGCCGCGGTGAAGGCCTTGATGCCGATGATGAAGCCTGCATAGAAGTCGAAGGTGCCGTAGTTCATGGTGATCAGCACGCCTGCCAGCGCGGCCATCACGGCACCGATGACGAACACGTAGGAGATCACCCGGTCGGTGTTGATACCGAGGATCGACGCCATCTTGCGATCTTGCTGCGTCGCACGGCACATGCGGCCCAGCTTGGTGAACTTGATGATGTAGGTGAGCGCGGCCATGCCGACGAATGCGGCGACCAGGATGAAGATCTTGGTGTAGGTCAACTGGACGAAACCGGTGCCCACTTCCAGGCGCCAGGCGCCTTCAAGCAGCGTGGGTACGCCTTGCTGGCGAGCGCCTTGGCTGATCTGTGCGTAGTTCTGCAGGATCAGCGAAATGCCGATCGCACTGATCAGGGGAGCCAGCCGGGTAGAGTTTCGCAGCGGTTTGTAGGCGATGCGCTCGATGGTCCAGCCATACACGCCTGTGACCACGATGGTGAAGATCAGCGTCCCGAGCATCAGCAGCGGGAAGGATTCGATACCGAAATACGCCAGCAATGCCAGACTGATCGCCGCCAGGTAAGCGGAGATCATATACACCTCGCCGTGCGCGAAGTTGATCATGCCGATAATGCCATAGACCATTGTGTAGCCGATGGCGATCAGACCATAGACAGACCCCAGGGTCAGCCCATTGATCAGTTGCTGCAGAAAAATACCATCCATAACGCAATCTCACGTATTTGAGATTGCACAAGCGCCGACTACGGTGAGCCCCGGATGAAGCGGCCCTCGCAGCGCAGGGTTGTGCAGATCTACGAGAAAAGACAGGTACGGCGCAGAACCGGGTAGCGACCCGGGCACAGGCCCGGGTCGGATACCGTTGTTATTTTTGTTTTTCCAGTTGGTGGTACTTGCCGTCTTTGTCCCACTGGTAGACCACGTAGTCGGAAACGGTCAGGTCGCCCTTGGCGTCCCACTTCTTCTCGCCCATCACGGTTTTCACCGGATTGGCCTTGAGCCACTTGGCGGCGTCCTCGCCCTTGTTGGACTTGGCGCCGTTGAAGGCCGCAGCCAGGGCCTGGACCGAAGCGTAGGCATACAGGGTGTAGCCCTCAGGCTCGGTACCAGCCTTGCGGAAGGCATCCACTACCGCCTTGCTCTCGGGCAGCAGGCGTGGGTCGGCACCGAAGGTCATGTACACGCCATCGACGTACTGCGCGCCACCGGCGGTGGTCACCAGCTCGTCGGTCACCACACCGTCGTCGGACATGAACTTGACGTCCTTCAGGCCCTGCTCGCGCATCTGGCGAACCAGCGGGCCAGCTTCCGGGTGCAGGCCGCCGAAGTAGACGACGTCGGCGCCGGCCGCGCGGATCTTGGTGACCACGGCGCTGAAGTCCTTCTCGCCGCGGGTCAGGCCCTCGTACAGCACCGGGGTCACGCCACGCTTGGCCAACTGTGCCTTGGTGGCATCGGCCAGGCCCTGACCGTAGGTGTCCTTGTCGTGCAGCACCACGACTTTCTTGCCCTTGAGCACGTCGACGATGTAGTCGCCGGCAACGATGCCCTGCTGGTCGTCACGCCCGCACATGCGGAACATGGCGGTCAGGCCGCGCTCGGTCACCTGAGGGTTGGTCGAGCCCGGGGTGATGGCAATGACACCGGCTTCGTCGTACACCTCCGAAGCCGGAATGGTGTTGGAGGAGCAGAAGTGCCCGACCACACCGGCAACCTTGTCCTGGTCAACCAGCCGGTTGGCCACGGCCACGGCCTGCTTCGGCTCGCACGCGTCGTCGCCCTTGACCAGGACAATCTTCTCGCCGTTGACCCCACCCGCGGCGTTGACGGCATCGGCCGCCGCCTGCGCACCTTTCATGTACTGCTCGCCAAACGCTGCGTTGGCACCGGTCATCGGGCCTGCTACACCGATCTTGATGTCGGCCTGAACATACGAAGAAACACCCAGCGCCGTAGCTACGGCAAGGGCAAGAAAGCCTTTCTTGTAAAACGTCTGCGACATGAGGTGGTGCTCCTGGAGTTTTTTTTGGTTGGCACTACAACTTTCAGCAATTGCTCAGAGCAAGGGCCGTGCCATTGGTTTTTTATTCTGGGAAAACTCGTTAAGAAGTTGCCGGAGCCCTGGCCGCGTCCTTTTTTTTACTGGCTGTGCAACCCTCTGCCTCACGCCGAGCGCCACTACCGCCAAACAAAAAGAGCAACCGCCATGTGCCATCATTGCAACCCCGGCAAGTGTTTACGTGCAACCAGCCTGTAACAAGATGCGTAACCGAACTGCACATCCTTGGTGCGCGACTGCTACAGCGGGCACCATTACAGGCTAGACGTTGGGACGGGAAACTGCTGCGACATGTAGCTGCTACCGATGTACCCGCGGCAGGCCGCCCACCTGCCTAAAAAAGGCTGGCACAATGGCAAGGTCTGTGCGTCGTTGCTGGCAATTGATGGCGCGCGCCCCCTACGGAGCCCCTTATGAGCGAGAGCGCCTTCGCCGATCGCATCGTGCAGAACCTGCTCGACACCGACTTCTACAAGCTGACGATGATGCAGGCGGTGCTGCACAACTACCCCAACGTCGACGTCGAATGGGAGTTCCGCTGCCGCAATGGCGAAGACCTGCGCCCCTATCTGGCGCAGATCCGCGAACAGATCGAACAGTTGTGTGAGCTGAACCTGGGTAATGGCCAGCTGGGTTTCCTGGAGCAGATCAGTTTCTTGAAGCCCGACTTCCTGCGCTTCCTCGGGCTGTTTCGCTTCAATTTGCGCTACCTGCAATTGGGCATCGAGAACGACCAGCTGTATTTGCGCCTGCGCGGCCCCTGGCTGCATGTGATTCTGTTTGAAGTGCCATTGCTGGCCATCATCAGCGAAGTGCGCAACCGCCATCGTTATCCACAGGTCAAGCTGAGCGACGCCCGTGACCAGCTCTACCGCAAGTTCGACTGGCTCAGGGCACACGCCAGCAGTGACGAACTGGCGGAATTGCAGGTGGCCGACTTCGGAACTCGCCGACGCTTCTCCTACAAGGTCCAGGAAGACGTGGTGCGAGTGCTCAAGGAGGACTTCCCAGCGCGCTTCGTCGGCACCAGCAACGTACACCTGGCACGGAAACTGGATATCAAGCCCCTGGGCACCATGGCCCATGAATGGATCATGGCCCACCAGCAACTGGGCCCGCGCCTGATCGACAGCCAGATCGCCGCGCTGGACTGCTGGGTTCGCGAATACCGCGGCCTGCTCGGCATCGCCCTGACCGACTGCATCACTATGGATGCCTTTCTGGGTGACTTCGACCTGTACTTTGCCAAGCTGTTCGATGGCCTGCGCCACGACTCGGGCGACCCGGTGCAATGGGCCGAGAAAGCCATCGTCCACTACCAGAAGCTGGGGATCGACCCGATGACCAAGACCCTGGTGTTCTCCGATGGCCTGAACCTGACCAAATCGCTGGAGATCTTCCGTGCCCTGCGGGGTCGGATCAACGTCAGCTTCGGCATCGGCACCAACCTGACCTGCGACATTCCCGGGGTGGCGCCGATGAGCATCGTGCTTAAAATGACCGACTGCAACGGCCAGCCTGTCGCGAAGATTTCCGACGAGGCAGCCAAGACCCAATGCCGCGACGAAAACTTCGTCGCCTACCTGCGCCACGTGTTCAAAGTGCCCAAGGAGTAATTCATGCAAGCCGTCCAGCGAGAGATTGCGCAAGCGCTCAAGGTCCAGCCGCCCTTCGCCGACCGCGCCGCGCTCGATGCCGACGTGGCCCGTCGTGTGGCGTTCATCAAGCAGTGCCTGAACAATGCCCGGCTCAAGACCCTGGTGCTGGGTATCAGTGGTGGCGTCGATTCGCTGACTGCAGCACTGATGGCGCAACGGGCAATCAACGAGCTGCGCAGCGAGACGGGCAATCCGGACTACCGTTTCATCGCCGTGCGCCTGCCCTACCAGGTGCAGCATGACGAGCATGACGCCCAGGCGTGCCTGGACGTCATCAAGGCCGACGAAGTACACACCGTAGACATCGCCCCGGCCGTACGCGCCCTGGCTGTCGAGGTCAAGGCACTGGAGAACGGCGCGCCGGCGATGGTCGACTTCGTGGTCGGTAACACCAAGGCGCGCATGCGCATGGTTGCCCAGTACACCATCGCGGGGGCCCGCCAGGGCCTGGTGATCGGCACCGACCACGCTGCCGAAGCGGTGATGGGCTTCTTTACCAAGTTCGGTGATGGTTCCTGCGACCTGGCACCCTTGAGCGGGCTGGTGAAAAACCAGGTACGGGCGATCGCACGCAGCTTTGGCGCGCCCGAATCATTGGTGGAAAAAGTGCCGACGGCGGACCTGGAAGACCTGGCCCCGGGCAAGCCGGACGAAGCCTCCCATGGTGTGACCTACGCCCAGATCGATGCCTTCCTGCACGGTGAACCGGTAAGCGAGGAAGCGTTTCAGATCATCAAGGGAACGTACGAGAAGACCCAGCACAAACGCGAGATGCCATTTGCGCCGTAAAAAAATCGCGGGGCAAGCCCGCTCCTACTGTAGGAGCGGGCTTGCCCCGCGACAGGTCACCCGAATTACTTCAGAGTAACAGTGCCTTTCATCATCGAGATGTGGCCTGGGAACGAGCAGAAGAAGCCGTACTTCTCGTCAGCCTTCAGCTTGGAAACGTCGAAGGTCACCGAGTCGGTTTCCTTGGCGCCGATCACTTTGGTGTGGGCGATAACGCGCTCGTCACCGTCCTTCAGGTAGTTCTTGTCGATGCCTGCGCTCAGGCCATCGGTGGCAATCGGCTGCATGTCAGCTTCTTTGCTGATCACCAGGTTGTGCCCCATGACGTTCTTCGGCAAGGCACCGGAGTGAGTCAGTTCAACGGTAAAGGTTTTGCAGCTCTTGTCGATTTCTATGGCCTTGGTGTTGAAGGACATCTGGTCGGTAGAGTCGACCGTGACCTTGCACTCAGCGGCGAATACCTGAGTGCTGGCGAGGGTCAGCAAGGATACAGCAACAACTTTGGCAAACATCGTGAATCTCCATGGCAGGGTTTTTTATCAGCTTGAAGACTGCCTGAATCCGCAAGGCGGGCCCATGATGTGGGTCAAGCGCTGGCAGTGAGCCAGGCAGTGAATTTGTTCTATGGATTGTATACACGAAATCTAAGTGCCCATCATGCACCTTTGCGGGACGATGAGACAACCTCTCATTTAGGAGTAGTCGTCATGCCCCTAGATGGCGATATCAGATTGAGATCGATGTTGCCACCCGCTGCCTGAGCTGGAAATAGTACGCTATGCCATCTACAACGACTTCCACCCATGAAGGGCTTGCAGGTAACCTCGCAGCCTAATGTTCCATTCCGCGCCCTGAGACGACCTGAGCGCCACAACCTGACAATGCCGTCAGAACTGCACTAGGCGTGTCACACGTTGCGGCGTCACCTGGGATTAGCTATAAAAAATCGCGCCAGCGGCCAGTATTGAGCGGTGTAATCCTTAGAATTTCACCCGCCTCGACAAGCCTAATATCACACGGCCTAATAGTCTCGGAATAAAGATGCACCTCGCTAAGATAAACAGCCCCATTAGTGCAATCAGCAAAATCAAGCGTAGTCGCCAACTCACCAACCTCAACACCCAAGAACGCTGACAACCCTTGCTTGTTGTCAAGGAAGTTATGCTTTAACGAAACCCCTTTAACAAAAGGGCCCTTTATTTCATAAACATAAGCGTTAGGCATCAACCTTCTATATCGAAGAACCCCTTTCAATTTTTCCCCAGCGATAAGAACCCCGTGCTGCCTTGGCAACATTTTCTTTACAGCGCTAAAATCATGGGATGGATAAAAGCCATGAGATAAAACAATCTCTGGCGGCGTGCTATCCACACGAAACAATGGCGTATCGACATAGCTTTTTTCGAAAAGTCCATATTCATTTATCATGCATCACCTTTTTTCGATCAGGGCGCATTCTATTTCTGGCGATCTCAAGTAACAAGTGCAACACCTGAAGTAAGGTAGTTGGCGTGGGTTAATGGGAAATTTTCAGCCTGTTAAAATCGATGTTTCCTACGCTGCCTGAGAGGCTAGCCACATTACAGACTTGGAAGCTACTGGCTTGAGCCTTACTCTGTGTGCGTTTGTAACCGGAGATGAATGATGCCTGTACGTTCCGTTTGTGTGTTCTGTGGCGCCAGCACTGGCGTCAACCCGGCTTATCGCGAGGCGGCCATTGCCCTCGGCGAGGCCATTGCCCAACGTGGCCTGACGCTGGTGTATGGCGGCGGCGCGGTCGGCCTGATGGGAATCGTTGCGGACGCGGCCATGGCCGCTGGCGGTGAAGTGATCGGGATCATCCCCCAAGCCCTGAAAAGCGCCGAGATCGGCCACACCGGCCTGACCCGTCTGGAAGTGGTCGATGGCATGCACGCACGCAAGGCGCGCATGGCAGAGCTGAGCGATGCCTTTGTGGCCTTGCCGGGTGGCCTGGGTACGCTGGAAGAATTGTTCGAGGTCTGGACCTGGGGGCAACTGGGCTACCATGCCAAGCCGTTGGGCCTGCTGGACGTCAACGGCTTCTACACCAAGCTGGGCAGCTTTCTCGACCATGTGGTGGAAGAAGGCTTCGTGCGCCCGCAGCACCGCGCCATGCTCAAGCTGGCCGTAACCCCGGATGAACTGCTGGACGCCATGGAAGACTTCGAGGCGCCGGTACTGCCCAAGTGGGTGGATAAAAAACCTGATTGAAATACGACCGCTGCGCGGCCGATCGCAGGCTATCGCCAGCCGCTACGCTCTATCCAGTGGCATGACCGTGACCTGTACCTCCGGGTCATGGCTCCCCCCTCCCAGAATCACCCCGCGCAAGGGCGATACATCGGAAAAATCCCGGCCCCAGGCCAGGGTTATGTGTTCCAGCGCGGGCCGCAGGTTATTGGTGGGATCGAAATCGACCCAACCTTGCACCGGGCAGAACACCGACACCCAGGCATGGGATGCATCCGCCCCGACCAGACGCGGCTGGCCGGGTGGCGGCCGGGTCAGCAGGTAACCACTGACATAGCGTGCTGCCAGGCCCCGCGAGCGCAGACAGGCCAGCATCAGGTGGGCAAAATCCTGGCAGACGCCTCGGCGCCGCGCCAGCACTTCGACCAGAGGGGTGGCAACCTGGGTGGCCTCAGCATCGAAGGTAAACTCGCTGAATATCTTTTCCATCAACGCCTGAGCCCCCAGCAACAGCGACTGCCCCGGCGCAAAACACGACTCGCTGAAGGCCACGAAGCGTTGCTTCAAGCGTACATACGGTGACTCGAACCGATAGCGGCAGGCTTCCAGGCATTCAACCGACAATGGGTGGCTGGCATACGACAGCCCATCGCGCACCTGCTCCCAGGCAGGCGAAATGCTCAAATCCGGCTCTGCACGCGCCATCACTTCGATCTGCAATCGCGCGACCACCCGCAGTTGCTCATGCGGACGCTCGAAGGCCAGGCGCGTCACCGGGTTGCCGAATACATCCCACTCATCGCGGCGCTGGGAGGGCTCGGGGCTGACCTGCAGCACCTGGGCGCTGCAACGCTGCCAGGCGCAAGGTCGTGGCCACAGGTGAGCCAGTTGCTGGGCCAGGGACACAGGGCTGTCGTAGTGGTAATGGGTATCGTGGATTACCTGGTAATGCGCGCTCATCACACCGATACCGTTTGCTGGCTGACATCATCGACATGGGCGAAATGACGCAAGGCCAGACGCTCGGAGATTTCACCGCAGGCCCGGGCGATCGACTGCAGCAGATCGGCAAGACCAGCCAGCACCGCGTGGACACTCGGGCTGCCGAACAGCGAGTCCTCCAGGCTGCGCAAGTCAAAATGCCTGAGCTGCTCTGCCAGCAGCGCAAGGGCGGGGTCGCGGGCGCTGCTGAACTCCTGGCCCAGGCGTTCGTAGGCACGCACCAGCAACTTGAGCTGGAACAGCACTGCATGAGGGTTCTGCTCATCGAGCAGCAGCAGGTCCAGCACGGGGATCAACTGCGCCACGGCCAAGTAGCGCGAGCGGTAGGTGATGCTGCTGTTGCCCAGTTCCAGCAACCATTCGAGCCCGGCCTGATCGAACACCGCCGGGCCACGCAGAAAGGCCGCCAGGCTGCTGCATAGTGATTGCAGGCGTTCGATACGCCGGCCGATCATCAAGAAGCGCCAGCCATCGTCGCGGGTCATGTCGTCCAGGGCAAAGCCCGAGAGCGCCGCCAGGGACATCACCAGGCGATTGAGAAAGTCCACCCGCTCACCAAAGTCCGCCGCCTCATCGTCCAGACTCCGGGCTTCGCGCTGCAGTTCCACCAGCGCCAGCCAGTTTTCCCGCGAGAGTTTGCCGCGCACCTGCGACGCGGCCCACTGCAAGCGCTGCAGGTTGGCCTGCAGGCTGAAAGCCCAGTCGTCATCGGCCAGGGCTGCACGCAAGCGCTCGGGCAGCGTCCCCTCTTCCGGCAGCAGCGAAAGCTCGTCCGCCAGGTTGACTGCCGCGTGCAGGGCCAACGGGTCGTCGCCGTCCAGGTAACGGGTGAGGATGATCCGCAGCAACCGAGCACTGGTATCGCAACGCTCGCAGTAGCGCCCGAACCAGAACAGGTTTTCCACCACCCGCGAGGGCAGGTACGGATCCTGACGGATCAGGTCGGCCACACCCAGGTTGCGGCTTGCCCGCCACTGGTCGCCAACCGGTGCAGCCTCACCCAATACCCAAGTGTCTTTGCTGGCCCCTCCGCGCTGCATCGACACCACCTCGGCGTCGGCCTGCGCCGCAACCCGGGTCAGGCCGCCGGGCAGTATCCGGTAGCCATCCTGCGATGCGACGGCATACACCCGCATACCGACCGCCCGCGACTGCAACTGGCCTTGCTCCGGTTGCCACACCGGCGCCTGCGACAACTGCGCCAGCTCCTGGGCAACATAGGCGTACGGCCGGGCCTGGATTCGCTCGGCCAGGGCCTGGCGCTGGGCGGCATCCAGGTCCCGTCCGAACACCGGGCTGAAACTCTGCGAAGGAAACGCCGGCTTGACCAGCAATTGCGGTAACTGCTCCAGCGCTCGGGCCATGACCGGTGGTTCGCCACACCACCAGGTGGCAATCGACGGCAAACTCAGGTCCTGGCCAAACAGGCGTTGATTGATCGCCGGTAAAAAACCCAGCAAACCGGGCGACTCCAGCACACCGCTGCCCAGGGCATTGGCCACCAGCACCCGACCCTGACGCACCGCGTCGAGCAACCCCGGTACACCCAGGGCCGAGTCGGTGCGCAGCTCCAATGGATCGCAGAAGTCGTCGTCCAGGCGGCGCATGATGGCGTGTACGCGGCGCAGGCCACTGAGGGTCTTGAGGTACACCGTGGCATCGCGCACGGTCAGGTCGCCGCCTTCCACCAATGGATAGCCCAGCTGGCGCGCCAGGTACAGGTGCTCGAAATAGCTCTCGTTGAAGCGCCCCGGTGTCAGCAGGACCACCAGTGGCGCCTCGTTGTCACGCGGCGCAAGGCGGATGAGGGTGTGTTGCAAGGTGCGGAAGAAACCGGCCAGATGCTGCACCTTCAGGTCGCGGTACAACTCGGGCAAAGCGCGGGAAACGATGACGCGATTTTCCAGGGCATAACCGGCACCGGAGGGCGCCTGCGTGCGGTCGGCGGTCACCCACCAGCGGCCATCCGGCGCCCGTGCCAGGTCCACGGCATAGACGTGCAGAAAGGTCCCGTCGGGTGGCCGAATACCCTGGCAGGGCCAGAGAAAGTTGTTGTGCCCATAGACCAGCTCGGCCGGCAACAGCCCCTCCCCGATCAACTGCTGCGGGCCATAGATATCCGCCAGCACTGCATTGAGCAGGCGTGCCCGCTGGGCAACGCCCTCAGCCAGTTGCTGCCATTCGTCTGCAGGTACCAGATTGGGCAGCAGGTCCAGCTCCCACGGGCGATCGGCCCCCTTGGGATCGGCATAGATGTTGTAGGTAACACCGTTCTCCTGCAGTTGCCGGGTCAGGGAAGCCTGACGCTGCGCCAATTGCGCCGCACCGCTGCGCTGCAGGTAATCGCACAGCGGTTGCCAATGCCTGCGCACCTTGCCGTCGGCTTCGAGCATTTCATGGTAAGCCCCCGAGTTGAGCGGGTAGGCATCAAACAGATCAGGCATGGCAGTGCTCGAGGACCACGGGTAATTTCAGAGTAGCGCTCAGTAGCGGCGCAAATCCAGGGTAAAGGGCAGCTCGGGATCGATGCGCACGTCCGGCACCGGCAAGGCGCCCGGGCTGTGGCCGATACGGAAGAAGCGCGCCTGACGTCGGCTCTGGGCTTCATTGGCATTGACCGGAAAACTGTCGTAGCTGCGCCCCCCCGGATGCGCCACATGGTACTGGCAGCCCCCCAGCGAACGTCCCATCCAGGTATCGAGCAGGTCGAACACCAATGGCGCATGCACCCCGATGGTCGGCTGCAGGCAGTTGGCCGGCTGCCAGGCACGGTAGCGCACCGCCGCTACATACTCGCCCACTCGCCCGGTGGGCTGCAGCGGCACGGCGATTCCATTGCAGGTCAGCCGATAGCGCTCGGCACTCATGCCACTGACCTTGACCTGCAAGCGCTCCAGAGACGAATCGACGTAACGCACATTGCCACCGCCAGCGCCCTCCTCGCCCAGCACATGCCAGGGCTCAAGGGCCTGGCGCAGCTCCAGTTCAATACCGTTGACTGCGTAATCGCCCACTTTGGGGAAACGAAACTCCAGGTGCGCGGCAAACCACTCGGCACGCAGGGCGAAGCCCGCGGCGTTGAGCTCGACCAGAACGTCGGCAAAATCCTGCTCGATAAAGTGCGCCAGCATGAAGCGGTCATGCAGCGCCGTGCCCCAGCGTGTCAGGCATTCGGGTGCATAGGGCTCGCGCCAGAACCGCGCCACCAGCGCCCGCAGCAGCAATTGCTGCACCAGACTCATGCGCGCGTGCGGCGGCATTTCAAAGGCGCGCAGTTCCAGCAGGCCCAGGCGTCCGGCAGGGCCATCCGGCGAATAGAGTTTATCGATGCAGAATTCGGCGCGGTGGGTGTTGCCGGTCACGTCGATCAACAAGTTGCGCAGCAGACGGTCAACCAGCCACGGTACACACGCCTCGCCCGGTGCCGGCATCTGCGCGAAGGCGATTTCCAGCTCGTACAGTGAGTCATTGCGCGCCTCGTCGATGCGGGGCGCCTGGGAGGTAGGGCCAATGAACAGGCCGGAGAACAAGTACGACAGTGACGGGTGGTTGTGCCAATAGCTGATCAGGCTGCGCAACAGGTCAGGCCTGCGCAGGAACGGCGAGTCGGCAGGCGTGGCGCCGCCGAGTACGAAGTGATTGCCACCGCCAGTGCCGGTGTGCCGCCCATCGATCATGAATTTCTCGCTGATCAGTCGCGTCTGGCGCGCCTGCTCGTAGAGGAACTCGGTACGCTCGACCAGTTCGTCCCAATTGGCCGACGGCTGCACATTGATCTCGATAACACCCGGGTCCGGGGTCACCTTGAAATTGACCAGACGCGGATCGGCAGGCGGCTCATAGCCTTCAAGCAACACCGGGCAATGCAGCTCCTGGGCGGTGGCCTCGATGACCGCCACCAGCTCCAGATAATCCTCCAGCCGCGACAGCGGTGGCATGAACACATACAGCCGACCATCCCGGGGCTCGGCGCACAAGGCCGTACGGGTCAACCCGTCGGCCGAGGCATCTACCCCGGGGGCTTGCTGCTCTTGCTCATCTACCGCATCGTTGGCACTGGCATTGGCTAGCGAATCGCGATCCGGCAGGTCGGCCAGCGGCTGGTTGGGATCGGTTGGATGTACGTACGGATATTCCGCCGCGCTCACCCAGGGCTGCGCTGCCAGCGGCAAGCGGTACCCCAGCGGAGAGTCACCCGGCACCAAACGGCAGTGTTGGTCACGCAAGTACCAGCGCCCACTCTGCCAGCGCTGCTCATCGGCGCTACGCGCCAGCGGCAGCACCTGGCCTATGACCTGGTCCAGCCCCTGGCCGAACACCTTGCGCAAACGCGCACGCTCCATTTCATCACCCAGGCGCGCGTCGTCGATACGTACGTTGGAGGGCAAACCGCCCTCGCGCCACAGGTAATACAGCGCATCCTCGCAGGCTGGAAACACATACCGCACCGGCAACTTGAGCCGCTCGGCCACACTGGCGAGAAAACGCCCGGCCAGGTGGCTGTCGGCGCCATGATTCTGCGTCTCGTCAGCGATCAGCGCCGGGTTGTTCCACACAGGTTCGCCATCACGGCGCCAGAAGCAGTTCAGCGACCAGCGCGGCAACTGCTCGCCCGGATACCACTTGCCCTGCCCGAAATGCACCAGCCCCTTGAGCGCGTAATGCCTGCGCAGGCGCTGGAACAGCTCAGTCGCCAGGCGTCGCTTGTTCGCCCCCAGTGCTGTGGTATTCCATTCGGCGCCATCTGGATCGTCGATGGCGACGAAGGTCGGCTCGCCGCCCATGGTCAGGCGCACGTCTGCCGCTTTGAGTTCGCTGTCGACCTGGCGGCCCAGGGCGACGATGGCCTGCCATTGTTCGTCGCTGTAAGGCAAGGTCACCCGGGGCGATTCCCACAGCCGCTCCACACTCATTTCATGGGAAAAGTCGCATCCACAAGGCTCGACCAGGCCACTGATCGGTGCTGCGGACGTTGGATCAGGGCTGCAGGCCAGCGGGATATGCCCTTCCCCGGCAAACAGGCCTGAAGTCGCGTCCAGGCCAATCCAGCCAGCGCCCGGCAAGTAGACCTCGCACCAGGCGTGCAGGTCGGTGAAATCCTCATCGCTGCCCGACGGCCCGTCCAACGCTTTGACGTCGGCCTTGAGTTGAATCAGGTAACCGGAAACAAATCGTGCCGCCAGCCCCAGGTGACGCAGCAGTTGCACCAGCAGCCAGGCCGAGTCCCGGCAGGAGCCCGAACGGTTTTCCAAGGTTTGCTCCGGCGTTTGTACACCGGGCTCCAGACGGATCAGGTAACGGATGTCCTGGCTCAGGCGCTGGTTCAGTGCGACCAGGAAGTCTACGCTGGCCTGGGGCGTGCGTTCGATGCTGCTCAGGTAACTGGCGAGCAGCGGCGTCAACGGCAGCGTTTCGAGGTAGGGCGTGAGTTCGTGACGCTCATCGCGGCCATAGCTGAAGGGAATCTGCTCGGCGTACGGTTCAAGGAAAAAGTCGAAGGGATTGAACACGGCCATTTCGGCGACCAGGTCCACTTCCACCCGCAGGTTGTCGGTTTTTTCCGGAAACACCAGGCGGGCCAGGTAATTACCCTGGGGATCCTGCTGCCAGTTGATGAAATGCCCGGTCGGCTGCACTTTCAAGGCATAGGAAAGAATCCGCGTACGGCTATGGGCAGCCGGACGCAGGCGCACGATTTGCGGACCCAGTTCGATGGCACGGTCATAGCGGTACTCGGTGACATGGTGCAACGCGACATGGATCGACACGGCGGGCCTCCTGCGAGCCTGGACGGTAGCGGAACCGCGCAAGACTTGTGCCATGCGGCCAGGCCAGCGAATCCCTGCGTACAGCCCATGCCGGCGCACCAAAAGCGCACCGTGACGAAGCTGCCGTGCAAGCCTTGCACAGATTTGAAGCTTTGCCAGGAAGATTCGCGGTCGTCCGTCCATCGCCGGCACGGCGGCGCAATGGCAGAAACAAAAACGCCAGCCCGAGGGCTGGCGTTTTATTAGCGCGGGATGACCGGCTGGCGGGCGGGCTTCTTCTTGCCCTTGCCACCCTTGGCGGCATCCTTGCGCGCCTTGGCCGCTTCCTGGTTGCGGGCGAACGCTGCGGCCTTGGCCTCTTCGCGCTTGTCCCACGGCTTGGAGCCATCACTGGCACGTGGCGGCAAGCCGCTGTGCTGGGTGAGGATCTTCTGCTCCTTGCCCACCTTATGGCTGCCTGCCGGGGTCGAGTTCTTGCGACGGGCACTCTGGTAGGTGTCGGTGGTCGGCTGATGCAGCGGGATCAACTGGTGCTTGCCCGGGCCGATCAGGTCGGCACGGCCCATGCGTTCCAGGGCTTCACGCAGCATCGGCCAGCCCTTCGGGTCGTGATAACGCAGGAAGGCCTTGTGCAAGCGACGCTGCTGCTCGCTCTTGACGATGGTCACCGGGTCGCTCTTGTAAGTAACCTTGCGCAGCGGGTTCTTTCCCGAGTGGTACATGGCTGTGGCCGACGCCATCGGCGAGGGGTAGAAGGCCTGTACCTGGTCGGCACGGAAGCCGTTGCCCTTGAGCCACAGGGCCAGGTTCATCATGTCTTCGTCGGTGGTCCCCGGGTGCGCGGCGATGAAGTACGGGATCAGGTATTGCTCCTTGCCCGCCTCTTTCGAGTACTTCTCGAACATGCGCTTGAAGCGGTCGTAGCTACCGATACCCGGCTTCATCATCTGATTGAGCGGGCCTTCCTCGGTGTGCTCCGGAGCGATCTTCAGATAGCCGCCCACGTGGTGGGTGACCAGCTCCTTGACGTACTCCGGCGATTCCACAGCCAGGTCGTAGCGCAGGCCCGAGGCGATCAGGATCTTCTTCACACCCGGCAGTGCTCGGGCACTGCGGTACAGCTTGATCAGCGACGAATGGTCGGTGTTCAGGTTCGGGCAGATACCCGGGAACACGCACGACGGCTTGCGGCACGCCGATTCGATCTCGGGGCTCTTGCAGGCAATGCGGTACATGTTCGCGGTCGGGCCACCGAGGTCGGAAATGACGCCGGTAAAACCTGGCACCTTGTCGCGAATCTCTTCGATCTCGCGAATGATCGAATCGTGTGAGCGGTTCTGGATGATGCGGCCTTCATGCTCGGTGATCGAGCAGAAGGTACAGCCCCCAAAGCAGCCGCGCATGATGTTCACCGAAAAGCGGATCATGTCGTAGGCCGGGATTTTCTCCTTGCCGTACGCCGGGTGCGGAATGCGCGCATAGGGCATACCGAACACGTAGTCCATTTCTTCGGTGGTCATCGGAATGGGTGGTGGGTTGAACCATACGTCCACTTCGCCGTGCTTTTGCACCAGGGCCCGGGCGTTACCCGGGTTGGTCTCCAGGTGCAGCACCCGGTTGGCGTGGGCATAGAGCACGGCATCGCCGCGGACCTTCTCGAACGAAGGCAGGCGAATGACCGTCTTGTCACGGGTCATGCGCGGGCTGGCCAGGATCTGCACGACCTTGGCTTCGTTCGGGTCTTCGTCCGGGCCCTTTTCCTGCTCGATGGCACAGGCCTGGGTGTCCTGGGTGTTCACGTACGGGTTGATGATCTTGTCGATCTTGCCCGGACGATCGATACGCGTGGAATCGACTTCGTACCAGCCTTGCGGGGTGTCACGACGCACGAAGGCCGTGCCACGGATGTCGGTGATGTTCTCGATCTTTTCACCAAACGCCAGGCGCTGGGCCACTTCGACGATGGCCCGCTCCGCGTTGCCGTACAGCAGGATATCGGCGCAGGCGTCGATCAGGATCGAATGGCGGACCTTGTCCTGCCAGTAGTCGTAGTGCGCGATACGGCGCAGGGAAGCCTCGATGCCGCCGAGCACGATCGGCACATGCTTGTAGGCTTCCTTGCAGCGCTGGCTGTAGACCAGGCTGGCGCGGTCGGGACGCTTGCCGGCCAGACCGCCCGGGGTGTAGGCGTCGTCGGAGCGGATCTTCTTGTCCGCGGTATAGCGGTTGATCATCGAGTCCATATTGCCGGCCGCGACGCCGAAAAACAGGTTCGGCTCACCCAGCTTCATGAAATCTTCTTTGGACTGCCAGTTCGGCTGGGCAATGATGCCCACGCGAAAGCCCTGGGCCTCGAGCAGACGACCGATGATCGCCATGCCGAACGACGGATGGTCGACGTAGGCATCACCGGTCACGATGATGATGTCGCAGGAATCCCAGCCGAGCTGATCCATCTCCTCCCTGCTCATTGGCAGGAATGGCGCTGGTCCGAAGCATTCGGCCCAGTACTTGGGATAGTCGAAAAGTGGTTTGGCTGCTTGCATGTCAGTGACCGGTGGCTAATCGATGAAAAATCGCGGGCGCGGAATATAGCACAAATTTTGATCACATCCGACGGTAATGGTCGGATTTGGCTTCGGTGCAGGCGTTACGCCACCACCCTGGTAGCGCAGTCGCTTTTTCACAGGACGATAGAACCTCGCTCCAGATGTACTTCGCGCACAGATTTTTTTACAAGATGTTATCCCTCCCCTACCCATTCATTACACCAACTAATTGATATAAAAACACAACCGCAAAATCAGCAACAATTCTTAGGAAGAAACTTCTGCCCTCTGAAGACCCCTCCTACATAAACACACCTGTAAATCACTCCTCCCCTGTTGAGCATTATCAAAAAGCAGTGATACAAAGTACTGGCGTCAACCGACGCACATCAAACAAATAAAGGAGCGCCCATCATGGGACGACGCCGTAGCGAGATCAGCACATCGTATACATTGAACTATCCACTCACCCATTCGGAAATCGAGTTCTTCAGCAACCTGTAGGTAACCGGCGAGGAAGGCCCGAGCCTTTCTCGCCGACTTCGAGGACGTCACAATGATCGCCGAACGTGAAATGAGCACATCCGAAGCAAGTCACCGACTTAAAAACCTATGTCGACTACTGCACCTAAATCCGAACATACAATGTGTGGATAACGACAACTTAGTTGCCATTTTCAGCGTGTACTCTCCTTCCGGAGAAGAGATTTCTTCAGGTGCCGGAAAAGGCCGGTACTGTGAACTGGGAGCAGTCGCAGAAAGCTTGGAACATCATTTTCTGGAGCAGTGCATTGGGGATGAACCCAAGGTCATTTCAGGGCAACACATTCACGCATGCCCTCACGTTCATGACGACTGGCTTCTTAAAAGCATACCGGCCAGCCTTGACATTCCCGCCTTTCGACTGAATGCCCTGCAGGGTGAGGACAGTATTTACGTACCAGCAGTGCTCTTGAACCCTACCTCTGGGTACGTAGCGGAAATTCTTGAAACCGAGGCTTCGTTTTTGACCAAGTACTCCAGCAATTCTGGAATGGCGCTGGGGTGCACAGAGAATGAAGCGCTCCTGCACGCCATCAATGAGTGTATTGAACGCCATGCACTTTCGGTTTATTACATGTCGGTAGGCGAACTCATGCCCGCACTCAAGTTAAAAACACCCCCTGCCTCACTCCTGGAAGATGCATGCTGCACTAACAACACAATGCGGGCTCATGCCGAACGCTTGACCTTATATTTGACCGACGAATCTTACGGCGTCTTTTTTGTATTGCCATTGCAGCGCGCGATGTTGACTGTTCACTTTCCGTTGTCGGATCCGGATGCTCTGCCGACCCAGCCGTTGCACTCTATCGTGCAGTCAGTGAGCAACTTCAATGTTCTAGATTGCGCAGCCTAAAGGAAATACAAGAAGACCAACGCACGGCTTGCATGCTTGGTTCCTCAAGACGCCTCAGTAATCTTCTAACCCCCACAGTAGATTACCCAACTGAACCGCTTAATTGGCAAACGCCGACTAAAGGCATGCGAGCACAGATTCAGCACGCCGCTGAAAACCTGCACGCACATGGCCGCGCGGTCTTCTATCGCACGTTGTTCAATAAACCGGGGGTGGCATGTGTGGTTCAAGCCTACATACCGGGCCTGGAGCGCTTTCACCTCATTCGCTCGGGAATTCCCGTCGTGCCACAAAGCGCGCTTTCCCAAGGCTTGAGAGAAAAAAATGCCTACCTATAGACGTGTTCTCGCTGCCTTGGGCATGACGTTACTGCTGAAGGTCGCCACCGTGATACCTGCGCTGATACTGGCGGACATCATCGACAACCTCTCGAGCTCCCACCCACCCCCTTTGACATTGCTGGCCATATTTCTCAGCCTGATTGCCAGTCAGGCACTTTTTACCCCTCTACAAGCCTGGTGCCTTGCCCGCCTCTACCAGGACCGTGTGCGACAGCTATCGATCGGGTGGTGCCGAACGTTGCTCGAGAAGCGATTTGAAGCCTTCGGGCAATTGCAGGGCGGCGTCCTGGTGAAGGTGCTGGACCGAGGAATCACTGCCCAGGAGCGTTGGCTGGGATTTCTGATCAGCTCTGCCTGGCCGGTATTCGCGGAAGCAGCAGTGCTGGCTGCCTTATTCATCTTCCTCGGGGCGAGCCCGGTGCTGATCGGGCTTGCGGCGCTCAGTGCTGCCTATCTTGCTATCAACAGCCGGCTCATCCACTGGCGCCGGCCTCATATAGAAGCGGTCAATTCCCGCGAGGATGAACTGGCCGAACAATGGGTGGATACCTTTGCCAGCGCGGCGGCGTTAAAGCTTGAGAGTGCTGAAGCCGCAGCTATGAAACCTGTCAACGAAACACTTGGGCGCTATGCGGATGCTGCCGTTTGCGTCGCAACCTCCGGTGGTTGGTTGCAAGCGCTGAAAATTCTGTTCATCGGGCTTGGCAGCGGCGGGATGCTGGCGTGGGGAATGCTGGATCAGGCGCGTGAAGCACCCTCACTCAGCCTGGGCGAACTGGTGGCACTGTTCACACTGGTCGGCGGATTTCTTGGTGGAATCGCACAACTCGCCGAAGCCTGGCGCATGCTGGACCAGTTTAGGGTCGACAAGCAAAGCCTCGAACACTGGCTACGACTGCCTGACTTTGGTGCTGGCGCCCCGACAGAAAGCGCTCCACTCAAGGCCGTAGCCCGCCTGACACTACAACCTTGCAGCCTGAACGAGGGTAGCGAGATACGACTGCACCTGGACAGCCCCCTGATCATCAGGAAAGACGAACGAGTGGCGCTCGTTGGCCCGAGCGGCGCAGGCAAGTCCACGCTGCTGCATGCCCTCGCCGGCACGCTCCACCCCTTGCGCCAACATCTTCATCTCGACGGCCAGACCGTCGAAAAGCTGGACGCCCCATGCCAGTTCAGAAGGCTGCGACTATCCCCTCAAGGGGACCGCTTCATTCCCGGCCCCCTGCCAAGGTCAGTGCTCTCCGACCACGAGCACGACAGAGCTCAGATCGAACACTGGCTGGCTCAACTTGGGCTGGGTGGCGAGTGGTATGAGCGTGAGCTGGATGGAAGAGGCGAATGCGTGTCTGGCGGTGAGGCAAGACGCCTTTCACTGCGGCGCCTCTTGAACCGTCCAGGGGACTACAACCTGTTCGACGAGCCGACCAGAGGCCTGGACCGGAAATCGGCCAGTCAAACGTGGGATGTATTGTTTGAAGCCTTCAAAGGACGAGGCCTGATCTGCGTTACCCATGATCAGGAAGCACTTTCAAGGTTTGATCGAGTGATCCGGTTTGAGGATGGACGGGTGCAGTAGTGTGCCGACCCGTCCAGCAGCGCATTACTCGTCGTCGTCGAAGTTGTAACTGCCTGGCGCAAGGTTCTCGAAGCGCGTGTACTTGCCGATGAACGCCAGGCGGATAAAGCCGATCGGGCCGTTCCGCTGCTTGCCGATGATGATTTCGGCAATGCCTTTGTGCTCGGTCTCCGGGTGGTACACCTCGTCCCGGTAGACGAACATGATCACGTCGGCGTCCTGCTCGATCGCACCCGATTCACGTAAGTCGGAGTTCACCGGACGCTTGTTGGGACGTTGTTCGAGGGAACGGTTGAGCTGCGACAGGGCCACTACCGGGCAGTTGAATTCCTTGGCCAGCGCCTTGAGCGAGCGGGAGATCTCGGAAATCTCGTTGGTACGGTTGTCGCCGCTGGAGCCCGGGATCTGCATCAGTTGCAGGTAGTCGATCATGATCAGGGCGATGTCACCGTGCTCGCGCACCAGGCGGCGGGTACGGGCGCGCATTTCCGACGGGCTGATGCCGGCAGTGTCGTCGATGAACAGCTTGCGATCGTTGAGCAGGTTGACTGCCGAGGTCAGGCGCGGCCAGTCGTCGTCTTCCAGCTGGCCGGAACGCACCTTGGTCTGGTCGATACGACCCAGGGACGACAGCATACGCATGATCAGCGATTCGCCTGGCATCTCGAGGGAGTACACCAGCACCGCCTTGTCGCTGCGCAACACGGCGTTTTCCACCAGGTTCATGGCGAAAGTGGTCTTACCCATCGACGGACGGCCGGCGACGATGACCAGGTCGGCCGGTTGCAGGCCGCTGGTCTTCTCGTCGAGGTCGGTGTAGCCGGTGGACAGGCCGGTAATCGCGCTGTCGGTGTTGAACAGCGTGTCGATACGGTCGATGGCCTTGGTCAACAGCTCGTTGACGCCCACCGGACCGCCGGTCTTGGGACGCGCTTCGGCGATCTGGAAGATTTGCCGTTCGGCTTCGTCAAGGATCTCTGCGGCATTGCGGCCCTGGGGGTTGAAGGCACTGTCGGCAATCTCGTTGCTGATGCTGATCAGCTGGCGCAAGGTCGCCCGCTCGCGGATGATCCCGGCATAGGCCTTGATGTTGGCCACCGACGGGGTGTTCTTGGCCAGTTCGCCCAGGTAGCCCAGGCCACCCACCTGGGAGCTCAGGCCTTCCTTGTCCAGCTGTTCGTGCAGGGTCACGACGTCGAACGGGGCGTTCTGGTCGGCCAGCTTGTGGATCGCGCGGAAGATCAGGCGGTGGTCATGACGGTAGAAGTCGCCATCGGAGACTTGATCGAGCACTCGCTCCCAGGCGTTGTTGTCCAGCATCAAGCCACCGAGCACGGCCTGTTCGGCCTCGATGGAATGCGGCGGCACCTTCAGGGCAGCGGTTTGCAGATCATATTGCTCGGGAGTGGTTATCTCGTTCATGGCCACGCAGGAATCAGGGTGTTGAAAAAGACAAAGGGCACGACCTGCAAAGCAGGATCGTGCCCGATGTTAACCGGCTGACACTCAAGGTGCCAGCCGATCGGTACAGCTTAGGCTGCGACAACAACCACGCGAACGGTGGCTTCAACGTCGCTGTGCAGGTGCACGGCAACGTCGTATTCGCCGACGTTACGGATGGTGCCGTTCGGCAGACGAACTTCAGCTTTGGCCACTTCAACGCCGGAGGCGGTCAGGGCGTCAGCGATGTCGTGGGTGCCGATCGAGCCGAACAGCTTGCCTTCGTCACCGGCGGTGGCAGTGATGGTCACTTCCAGCTCGGCCAGTTGGGCAGCGCGGGTTTCAGCCGAAGCTTTTTTCTCTGCAGCCAGTTTTTCCAGCTCAGCACGACGCTCTTCGAACGCAGCCAGGTTGGCGGCGGTAGCAGCGGTGGCCTTGCCGAATGGCAGCAGGTAGTTACGGCCGTAACCAGCCTTAACATTTACCTTATCGCCCAGGTTGCCCAGGTTGGCGATTTTTTCCAGAAGGATCAGTTGCATATGAAAATCCTCTAACTTTTAACCTTCACCGTTCGCGGAATCGTTGTCGGCACCTTTGGGTGCCTTGCGACCGCGAAAATCAATCAGGCTGTCGACAATGGCCAAAACCACGAGCAACGGATAAATCAGCTGCATGAACAGCAGCAGTGTCACGTACATCCCGACCAACCAGAACTTGCCCAGTCGTCCTTGCGCCACCAGCCCATGCATCAGGGCAAGCCCTGCAAACATCAGCGGTACGCTGCACAGTGGCGTCAACATCGCCAGTTCAGGACCGAAATTCGGCCCCACCAGCATGAGCACCACCAGCACCAGCGCCGGCACCAGGGGCAGCCTGACCGCTTGAAACTCGCGACCAAACCCACCCGGGTTATACAACACTGCCTGCCAGTAACGACCCAACATCAGGGCCAGCACACTGACGGCTTGCAACAAGGCCGCTATCAGGCCGTTGAGCACCGGTGCAATCAGGCCACCCAGGCGGGCCCGCTCCTCTACCGATAACTGTTGGTAGAGACCGTCGAGCATCTGCGGCAGGGCTTTTTCAAGCGCTCCAGCCAGAGCTTCGATCGGTTCGCGGAACGCCGACGCCAGGGCTACGCCATACACCAGGCCCAAGGGGATGCTGAACAACAGCACCCGGTTCCAGGAGTGTCCGGCGCGCAGAAGCGCAGCCAGTCCCAGCGTACCCAGCAACACCAGTAATGGGCGCGGCTCGCCGAAGAACCACCAGGCCAGCGCCGGCAATAATGCCCAGGCGAGGATCCCGGAGGCGTCCTTGAAACCACGCCGCAGGAACACCAGGCTCCCGGCGGCGGCACCCAACCAGTACAACAGCGGCAATGCCACACAACCCACCACCACGAGGGCGGCTTGCACGCGACCGCGCATGATGAAATCAGCCAAGGCGCGCATGCGATCTATCCTTTGCTACGTGTCGACGACCCGGTCTCAGCGGCCGTGGCTGTCGGTGTAGGGCAGCAGGGCCAGGAAGCGGGCGCGCTTGATAGCGGTAGCCAGCTGACGCTGATAACGGGCTTTGGTACCGGTGATACGGCTTGGAACAATTTTGCCGGTTTCGGATACGTAAGCTTTCAGGGTGTTGAGATCTTTGTAATCGATCTCTTTCACGTCTTCAGCAGTGAAGCGGCAGAATTTACGACGACGGAAGAAACGTGCCATGTAATAGGCTCCTCAAAAGGTCCGTGGATTACTCGTCAGCGTTATCGCTGTTGTCGCTGTCATTGCTGTCATCGCCTTCGGCGTTGTCAGCATGCTCAGGACGGTCGCGACGCTCACGGCGCTCACTGCGGTTTTCTTCAGCCTTGAGCATCTCGGACTGGCCGGTAACGGCTTCGTCGCGACGGATGACCAGGTTACGGATCACGGCATCGTTGTAGCGGAAGTTGTCTTCCAGCTCGGCCAGGGCCTTGCCGGTGCACTCAACGTTCAGCATCACGTAGTGAGCCTTGTGAACATTGTTGATTGCATAGGCCAGTTGACGACGGCCCCAGTCTTCCAGACGGTGGATCTTGCCGCCGTCTTCTTCGATCAGCTTGGTGTAACGCTCAACCATGCCGCCGACTTGCTCGCTCTGGTCAGGGTGGACCAGAAAGATGATTTCGTAATGACGCATGAATGCTCCTTACGGGTTGTAGTCTGCCACCAGGGTGGTCAGACAAGGAGTGAATGACACTTATAAGTCTTGCCCTGGGAAAAGGCGCGTGAGCGCCTGCCAAGATGGCAAGGGGCGCAATTGTAGAGAAGCGCCGTGGGACAAGCAAGGGAATTGGTGAATATTTGAACAGCTGGAGAACATCGCGGGGCAAGCCCGCTCCCACCGATCATGTGAGAGCGAGCTTGCCCCGCGAGCACCTCAAGCCTTCTGCTTGGCGTTACGCTGGCGAACAGCCTCGAACAGACACACGCCGGTGGCCACCGACACGTTCAGGCTGCTGACGCTGCCCGCCATCGGCAACTTGACCAGGAAGTCACAGTGCTCACGGGTCAGGCGGCGCATGCCCTTGCCTTCAGCACCCATGATCAGGATGGTCGGCCCGGTCAGGTCTTGCTGATACAGCTCTTGCTCGGCCTCGCCAGCGGTACCGACAATCCACAGGCCACGCTGCTGGAGTTTCTCCAGGGTACGCGCCAGGTTGGTGACTGCCACCAGCGGGATCACCTCGGCGGCACCGCAAGCTACCTTGCGCACCGCCGGGGTCAGAGTTGCCGACTTGTCCTTGGGCACGATCACCGCCAGCGCGCCAGCCGCATCGGCAGTACGCAGGCAGGCGCCAAGGTTGTGCGGGTCGGTAACACCGTCGAGCACCAGGATCAACGGAGCGCCTTCGGTGCGGTCGAGCAGTTCTTCAAGCATTGCCTCGCCCCAGACCTGGCTCGGGCTGACTTCAGCCACGACGCCCTGGTGCACGCCCTCGACCCAGGCATCCATCTCGCGGCGCTCTGCCTGGCCGACGGCCACGCGATTTTGCGCGGCCAGCTCCAGCAGAGGCTGAAGCCGCGGCTCGCTGCGGCCTTCCGACAGCCAGATCTGCTTGACCCGCTTCGGGTGGTGACGCAACAGGGCTTCTACGGCGTGAACGCCGTAGATTTTTTCCAACTGACTCATGACTTGGCCTTGGGTTTACGTGATCCAGAGCTCGCTTTCGGCGGCCCCTTGCGATGCTTGCTCGGTTTCTCCGACGACTTGCCCGACTTGGAGGCAGGCTTGCTGCTGGAATGCTTGGCATCCGACATCAGCGCCTTCTTCATTTCCCGGCTTTTGCGCACTTCGGCGTTTTTGGCCGCGGCGTGGGACGGGAAGTACGCTTCGGCGGCTTCACTCTTTTTGCTGCGACGCGCAGGCTCAGCCTTGGCTGCCGTTTCGGACTTGTCGAGCACCGGTACAGGCTTGCCGTCCTGGGGACGTACACCTTCGGAACGCTGTTTGCGGCCAATCGGCGCCTTCAGGGTGTTCTCGGCCATCTCGAAGTCGATCTTGCGCTGCTCGAGGTCTACGCGCATCACGCGCACTTCGACCGTGTCGCCCAGGCGGAAGCTGCGACCGGTACGCTCACCCGCCAGGCGATGGTGCACCGGGTCGAAGTGGTAGTAGTCACCCGGCAAGGCACTGACGTGAACCATGCCTTCGACGTAGATGTCGGTCAGCTCGACGAACAGGCCAAAGCCGGTCACCGCGGTGATCACACCCGGGAAGCTCTCGCCCACGCGGTCCTTCATGTACTCGCACTTGAGCCAGTTGACCACGTCGCGGGTGGCCTCGTCGGCACGCCGCTCGCTCATCGAGCACTGTTCGCCGAGCTGCTCCAGGGTCGCTTCGTCGTATGGATAGATGCGCGCCTTGGGAATGCTCATCGCACCGGCACGCTTGACGTGTGGTGTTTCCTGCTTCGAACGGATCACGCTGCGGATCGCCCGATGGGTCAGCAGGTCCGGGTAGCGACGGATCGGCGAGGTGAAGTGGGTGTACGCCTCGTAATTCAGGCCGAAGTGGCCATTATTGTCGGCGCTGTACACCGCCTGGCTCAGGGAGCGCAGCATTACGGTCTGGATCAGGTGGAAGTCCGGACGGTCGGCGATGCTCGCCAACAGCGCCTGATAATCCTTGGGCGACGGACCGTCCTTGCCCTTGTGCAGCGACAGGCCCAGCTCGCCGAGGAAGGCGCGCAGTTTTTCCAGGCGCTCAGGCGGCGGACCATCGTGAACACGGTACAGGGCCGGAATTTCATGCTTCTTGAGGAACTCGGCGGTGGCCACGTTGGCCGCCAGCATGCACTCCTCGATCAGCTTGTGGGCATCGTTGCGCACGGTTGGCCGAATTTCGGCGATCTTGCGCTCAGAACCGAAGATGATCCGGGTTTCCTGGGTTTCGAAGTCGATCGCACCTCGGGTATGACGAGCCGCCAGCAGCACCTTGTACAGGGCATAGAGCTGCTTGAGATCCGGCACCACTTCGCTGTACTGCTCGCGCAAGGCCTTGCCTTCGCGGGTGCGGGCGTGCTCGAGCATGCTGCTGACCTTGTTGTAGGTCAGGCGGGCGTGGGAGTGGATCACCGCTTCGTAGAACTGGTAATCGACCATCTGCCCTGACTTGTTGATGGTCATTTCGCAGACCATCGCCAGACGGTCGACGTGCGGGTTCAGCGAGCACAGACCATTGGAGAGTTCTTCAGGCAGCATCGGTACGACACGCTCGGGGAAGTACACCGAGTTGCCACGTACCTGGGCTTCGTTATCCAGGGCAGAGCCCAGGCGCACATAGCTGGAAACGTCGGCGATCGCCACGTACAGGCGCCAGCCACCGGAGAACAGGCGCAACTTGCCCAGGCTCTCGCAGTAGACCGCATCGTCGAAATCGCGTGCATCTTCACCGTCGATCGTGACGAACGGCAGGTGCCGCAGGTCGATACGGTGCTCTTTGTCTTTATCTTCGACTTCCGGCTTGAGCTTGCGAGCTTCCTTGATCACGGCTTCCGGCCAGACATGCGGAATGTCGTAGCTGCGCAGGGCAACGTCGATTTCCATGCCTGGGGCCATGTAGTTGCCGATCACTTCAGTGACATCGCCCTGGGGCTGGAAGCGCGGGGTCGGCCAGTGGGTGATCTTCACCTCGACGAACTGGCCGATCTTGGCACCGCCGTTGCGGCCCGGGGTAACCAGCACTTCCTGCTGGACCTTGGGGTTGTCCGGGGTGACGAAGCCGATACCGCCTTCTTCGAAGTAACGGCCAACGATGGTCTCGTGGGCACGGGAGATCACTTCGACAATAACGCCTTCGCGGCGGCCGCGGCGATCCAGACCCGATACGCGAGCCAGGGCCCGGTCACCATCGAACACCAGGCGCATCTGCGCTGGGCTCAGGAACAGGTCGTCGCTGCCATCGTCAGGGATCAGGAAGCCGAAACCGTCGCGATGCCCGGAAATGCGGCCCAGGATCAGGTCCAGCTTGTCTACCGGGGCATAAGTGCCGCGCCGGGTATAGATCAGCTGGCCGTCACGCTCCATTGCGCGCAAACGGCGGCGCAGGGCTTCGATCTGGTCTTCGGTGGTCAGGCCGAACTCTTCGACCAACTGCTCGCGCGCAGCCGGCGAGCCGCGCTCGTCCAGGCGCTGCAGGATCAGCTCACGGCTAGGAATAGGGTTTTCGTATTTTTCCGCTTCACGAGCGGCCTCGGGATCGAGGGTCTGCCAATCGGCCATTAGGAGGGGTTCACCTTGTCTATATAAGGGTTAGTTTGGCATAGGCGTATTGAAACCGGAAATTTCAGGCTTGGACAGCCCTGTCAGAGCCCCCTGGATAGCGCCAAAACCATCATAAGGAACAACGACTTGAATTTTTTAAGATTTTTTCTGAACGGGGCTTTACAGCTATCAGAGGCATCCGTATAGTGCGCACCACAACGACGGACACCGTCGTTATAGTTGAGATGTAACGTGATGTGAAGCATCATGTGACCTTAGCGAAATGCCCAGATGGTGAAATTGGTAGACACGCCAGCTTCAGGTGCTGGTGACCTTACGGTCGTGGAAGTTCGAGTCTTCTTCTGGGCACCATATTTCAGATCAAACCCGCGAAAGCGGGTTTTTTCGTTTCTGGCGATTGGATTTTCGCACCAGCCAATCCCAGAAGCGACTGACCTCGACTAGGTCCGCCTCGCTCAACGCGCCAACAGCCGCTTTTTTTGAAGTGCTGACCGCTGATAGCCGGAAAAGACCCGGCTATATCAGACCATCCTTAAATCACAGGCCCAGAACTCCGCCAGCACTTCACTCGCTCGAGGCGACTGGCGCCTTCCTGCTCAAGCAAATCAGCTCATTGGAAAAGCACAACCCGACAATGATCAGTGCTGCCCCCGCGTACAGGCTTTCTGGCCGCACCTCATTGAGTACCATGAACGCCAGCAGCGCAGCGAACAATGGCTCGGTCAACTCCAACGCCTGCACCTGAGATGGCTTGAGATACTCGATTGCCTTGGTGGTGCAAAAGAAGCCGAGGATGGTCGGCAGTGCGGCCAGCGCCAAGAGTGCAGCAATTGCCATCAGCGACAGCTCACCAATCACGAAACCATCGGCTGCGGCAGGCATCAGCAAATAGAGGCTTCCGAAGAACAGTAACTGGCGGGTGAAGTGCAGCCCCCCCCCCCCCGGACACCCCCATCCGCTTCATCGCGACTGAAAATGCCCCGTAACCGCATCCAGCAATGGAAGCAAGCGTCGCGCCTTGCAGGGTGAACCCCTGCTGCAAATCTGCGCCGAAAATCACCGCAATCCCGGCAATAGCCAGTGTGGCACCCACGGTTGCATTCGCGGTGATGGCATCTTTAAGGAATATTCGCCCAAGCAGGATTGACGAGATGGAAGCACTCGCCATCAGCACCACCACTACGCCCGCCGCCGCATAATGCCGATAGGCTGAGGTCTCAAAATGGAACAATACGAAGATGCCGAGGAACGCGCAGATCGCCGCACGGGTCCATTTGGCTGCCGTCGCTTGGCGCCTGAGAAACAGCAACAAGACCGAAAGTAACAGGCAACCCAGGATAGTCTTGATAACGACAACACTACTGGCTGTAAAACCATTGCTCATGAGCACTTTACTGAGCACACCGATTGTTGCGTTCAGCGCAGCAGCAGAGAGCTGCAAAAATGATGCCTTTTCTGAAGTTGGCTTGCAGTTATGACGGCCTCTGTCGCTGCTTTGTCGTTCGATAAAATATCAGCCCACATCGACGGTACAAAATTCGAGGATGCTCGGCAAGCTCGATGAACCAAGTTAAAGCTTGAAAGGTGGTGAGGTACGGCAACAGCCAATAGAGGTAACCTTTTACCCCTAACACCAGCGTCAAACACAACGCGAGCAGGCCCTGACAAGCCAGCACTGAAAGTAACTCTCCTTTTTGGGACTGAGCATCAGTCGGTTAACCAACAGATACCTCAGGCTTTCCGGTGCACTCAAGAAGAACATCGGTTTTATCAGATGTGCGAACATGAATCCGAGCGTCGAACGTGCCTCGAACACTCCAGACTGTCGATAGTACCGGTAGTCAGGGTCGCGATCTTGGTCACCCAACTTGTGGTGGTGATCCACCGTATGCGAGCACTTGTAGCCGACCCAACCCTGGAAGACCAGGTATCCGGAGCACCAGGTGCCGAGAAACTTTCCCAGCCGTTTACTACGACACAAAGCCCCGTGCCGCCTCATGTAGCAACGTGGCCAACGCCCGCTGCCATGAACCGATCAGCAGCGTCGCCAGGGGCATTAGCCAGGGACTGGCCTCTCCAAGATAAATTGCCAGACTGATCCAGAACAAGTTCTGCAGCAAGGCGAGAGGGCCATGGTAGTTGCCATACAGGTACAGCTTCTTGATTTGGCCCTTAATATCTTTTGAAAACGGGCGCCTGAATTTCCGGCGCACTATTAAGCAAGGTGCAACATTGACTTGATACAATTTCACATTATGATTTAAATAATCACCCTGACCCGCCCCATCCCGAGACAACTGCCAGCCTATTACCGAAACCACCGAAGAATAGGTTCAGCTGCCCATGCATATAACCGCCGCGCACCTTTCTCAATATACACCTACAATAAAATGCCTGACGGTAAAGGCCATTCTTAACATCAAGTAAGACTGTTACTCGATGGTAGAACTCTGATGACGGCACAACAATCCCGATCGCACTGACAACGTGGCGGGGTAGTTCTGAGGACGCATTAGGACTTTTCGTAAGACCGACTACCTTGCCGCGCCCCAAGCCAAATTCTTGATAGGGATGCGCTGCGTAGCGAATCACTCGCAGCGACCTGCTGACCAGCCTGTTCTTGCTCAAAAAGCGCAATATTCCCTTCGGTGTCGTATAGCGCCGCTCGATGCCTTAGCAGCATCTCCTCTCTTTGCACGCTCAGCCCGGAACGTTCACGATTTTGGCTGTTTCCGCATGTTGAATCAGCCGGTGCTGGCCCTTGATCGAGAGGTGTCTGCTTCAACCTTCTCCAGCTGGGCAATTGAAAGGTTGTCGCCTGAAGAGCCAGCCGTTAAAACGACCTTCCTGGAGAGCACAGAAAGATAGCCTGCTCATTAATTTTTGGGAGCAAGCGCATCTGAGAAACAATATCGATTATCATTGTTTCCAGATATGTAGCCGCAAGCGAGGAAGTACCCGCATGACGTTCCGCAATAACCCCCTGTTGCGCGGCCTGGCCGTCTCCTTTTTTGCCCTGGTGCTGGGCACGCCAGCCGCCCTGGCAGCCGACCCGGTGTCACTGACCCTGTACAACGGGCAGCACAAGGAAATCGGTGAAGCCATCGCCAAGGCCTACGAGGCCAAGACCGGTATTCACATCAATATCCGCAAGGGTAGCAGTAACCAACTCGCCAGCCAGATCATCGAAGAAGGCGATCGCTCGCCTGCCGATGTCATCTACACCGAAGAATCGCCCCCACTGAACAACTTGGGGGAGCTGGGCCTGCTGGCGAAGATCGATGACTCCACCCTGCAGGTATTGCCCAAGGAATACGTGGCGGCCAACGGTACCTGGATGGGCGTCACCGCTCGCACACGGGTCGTTGCGTTCAACCCCAAGGTGATTGACGAGAAAGACCTGCCGCCCTCCGTCATGGACTTCGCCAATCCGGAGTGGGAAGGCAAGATCGGCTTCGTACCCACCAGCGGCGCCTTCCAGGAACAGGCCGTGGCCATCCTCAAGCTGCACGGCCGCGAAGCTACCGAAGAATGGCTGACTGGCCTCAAGGCGTTCGGTAAGACCTACACCAACAACATGGTTGCCCTCAAAGCCGTGGAAAACGGTGAAGTGGCTGCCGTACTGGTCAACAACTACTACTGGTATGCACTGAAGAAAGAGCGCGGCCAGCTCGACTCGAAACTCTATTACCTCGCCGACGGTGACGCCGGCGGCCTGGTGACCATCTCCAGCGCAGCAGCGGTCAAGGCCAGCAAGCACCCGAAAGAGGCTCAAGACCTGCTCGCCTGGATGGCCAGCGAAGAAGGACAGCGCCTGATCACCCAGACCACCGCCGAATACCCGTTGCACAAAGGCATGGTCTCCGACCAGGGCCTGAAGCCATTCGAGGACCTGCGTCCGCCGAAGATCACCCCGGCCGACCTGGGCAATTCCGAAGAGGCCCTGGAGCTTGAACGCGAAGTCGGCCTGCTCTGATGAGTGCCGCCCTGCCCGAACCACTGATTGGTCGCTTTGTGCCACGGCGCAAACGCCCGTCGATCTGGGTGGTGCTGCCTGTGCTGCTGCTGGTGGGCCTGAGCCTGCTGCCGCTGGCCTATGTCGGCCTCAAGGCCTGGCAAGCCGGCTGGCATGAAGCCTTTCGCCTGCTCTGGCGCCCATTCGTCTGGGGCCTGATGCGCAACACGCTGATGCTGATGGTGGGCGTTACGTTGGCCTGTGCCGTGCTCGGCCTGGCCCTGGCCTGGCTGCTGGAGCGCAGCGACCTGCCAGGGCGGCGACTGTGGGGGGTGATCTTGTGCCTGCCATTTGCCGTACCGGCGTTTGTCAGTGGCTTTACCTGGGTATCCCTGAGCCCTCGCTTCGAGGGCCTGGGCGGCGCGATCCTGGTGATGAGCCTGTCAAAGTACCCGCTGGTGTTCCTGCCAGTGGCCGCCACCCTACGCAACCTCGACACCTCGCTCGAAGAGTCGGCCCGCACGCTGGGGCAGAATCGCTGGGGCGTGTTCTTCAGAATTACCCTGCCGCTGCTCTGGCCCTCGATTCTCGGCGGCAGCCTGCTGATTGCCCTGCATATGCTGGTGGAGTTCGGCGCGCTGTCGATCCTGGGCCTGCAGACCTTCACCACGGCGATCTATCAGCAGTTCGAGCTGGAATTCAGCAACGCCAATGCGGCGATGCTGTCAGCGGTGCTGCTGTTCATGTGCCTGTTGATGCTCTGGCTGGAACTGCGCGTGCGCGGCAAGGCACGCCATATCCGTATCGGCCAGGGCGTGGCACGTCGAGCAGCACCGATTCGACTGCGCGGCTGGATGCCGATGGGCCAGGCGTTCTGCCTGGTGCTGGCCTTGCTGGGCAGCGGCATTCCTCTGGGCATGCTCGGCTACTGGTTGAGCGTTGGCTCCTCCGCAGCCTTCCCGGTCGCAGACATCAGCCGGGCGCTGTTTTCCTCGCTGTCGCTTTCACTCGGCGGCGCGGGGCTGAGCCTGTTACTGGCGCTGCCGGTGAGCTTTCTCGTAGTGCGCTACAAGGGCCGATTGGCGATCTGGGCCGAGCGCCTGCCGTATCTGCTGCACGCCCTGCCCGGCCTAGTGATTGCCCTGACACTGGTGTACTTCGCGCTGCACTACGTGCCGGCGCTTTACCAGACCACCGGCTTGTTGCTGCTGGCCTACGCCCTCCTGTTTCTGCCACTGGCACAAGCACCGGTTCGCACCGCCCTGAACAAGGCCGCGCCGCAACTCGAAGAAGCCGCACGCACCTTGGGCGCAACGCCGTTCAAGGCGTTTTGCCGGGTAACGCTGCCGATCATCTTCCCTGCACTGGCCGCGGCGTTCGCCCTGGTGTTCCTGGACGCCATGAAGGAACTGACGGCAACCCTGCTGCTCAGCCCGACTGGCATGACTACCCTGGCGACGGAAGTCTGGGCACACACCGCCAATGTCGAGTTCGCCGCGGCGGCGCCCTACGCAGCACTGTTGATCGTGGTGTCGGGGTTGCCGGTGTATTTGCTGACGACGCGGATGTATTTGAACCGCGCCTGAAGCTGTAGGAACATCGCGGGGCAAGCCCGCTCCTACCACAGGATCGGGCTTGCTCCGCGATCATGCTCAGGCCCTGAACTGCCCGAGGCTGGCTTTGAGCTGGTCGGCCAGGTTGTCGAGCACTTTGCTGCTGGCAGTCGTCTGCATCACCACCTCGGCAGCCCGTTCAGCCTGGGCATGAATGGTCTGCACGCGCCCACGCACTGCCTGCGCCCCCTGGGCTTGCTGTTCGGCCGCACGCGTCGCCAACCCGATTGCCGCATGCACCTGCTCCACCGACGCCTGAACGGACTGCTGCAAGCGTGCGTTATCACGCAATACCAGCAAGCCTTCGCTGGCCTGACGCCCCGCCTGACTGATTGCCGCCACCGCTTCCTTCGCGCCCTGCTGCAATGCACCGATATGCGCCTGAATGTCACCCGTCGAGCTCTGGGTCTTGCTGGCCAGAGCCCTCACCTCATCGGCGACCACGGCGAAACCGCGCCCGGTCTCACCCGCCCGCGCCGCCTCGATGGCCGCGTTGAGCGCCAGCAGGTTGGTTTGCTCGGCGATGCCGTGAATCACCGTCAACACCACTTCGATCTGCTCGCTCTGCTGGGCCAGCCGCTCGATCACTTTCGAACCGGTCTCCACCTGCCCGGCCAGGTCCTCGATCAACTTGGCCACTTGAGTCGACGTACGCGTGTTTTCATCGGTGGCCTGCCGAATATCCACTACCTGCTGCAAGGCCGACTGCATGGCCTGGCTTTCCGCCTGCGCCTCGTCGGCCATGGTCGACAGATCACGCAGGCTGGCCGCTACCTCATCACGCTGCAACTCGGCAGCGGCATCCGCACCGGCATTGCGCTGGGCCATGACACCGATCTCGATACCGGTACGCTGAGCCACTTCCCCGGCCTCACGCACGATCGGCTGGAGCTTGTCGACGAACTGGTTGACCGCCGCCGCCATGTCGCCGATCTCATCACGACTGTCGATGGGCACGCGCTTGGTCAGGTCGCCCTCACCCGCCGCCAGATCATTCAGCGCCGCAATAAGCAAGCGCAGCTTACTGACCACCCGACGCCCCAGCACCACCGCCACCACCAGCAGTACGCCAAGACCGACCAGGGCCAGGCCCAGGCCGATGTTCCAACGCAAGGTCGTCGCTGCCTCCTGGACGCTCTGCGAGGTTCCGGCCTGCATACCCGCGGCACTGGCCTGCGCCGCTTCCAGACGGGCACGCAAGGCCTTGTTGCTGTCGGCAGCTGCGCCAACCAGGCTGTCGCCCACGAGCTGATCGCCACTGGCGATCAGTGCCGAGAACCGTTTGTCGAGGGCCACCAGCTCGGCATCCACTGAAGCGGTGGAAACCCCCATCAGGACCTTGCCGATCTCCACTCCATTGGGGCTGATCGGTGCCTCGATGAAGTACACCGACGGGTCGTTACGAGCTGCATCCAGCACCTTGTCCAGCGCCCGCTCGCCCTGGCCCTTTTCCAGCAGCGCCTGGTTGATCGGGTTTTGCCGGTTCAGGTAACGGGTCAGGTGCTGGCCCTGAGCATCGTCGTAGACCACAAACAGCACATTGGGATTGCGCTGGGCGCGCCGGGAGAATTCGGACAGGGTGGGCACATCGTTGTCCCACATCGCTCGCGGCGCCACGGAGGCCAGCAGTTGCGCCATATCGTTGGCCGAGTCTTTGAGGTTTTTCTCCAGGGCTTCCCGCAACTGGGCCTGCTCGCCCTGCAGGCGAGTCGACAGACCGGCGGTCAATCGCTGGCGGGTGCTGGCGGAGAGGCTTTGCAGACCCGAGCTGACTTCCTGCCCGGCCTGCTCGAGCTCGGCGGACAATTTCTGGCTGTCCGCCCCCAGGCGCTTGCCCAAATCCGCTTCAAGCGCGGTGACTGTGCTCCGCGTCAGCGCAACCGCGACCAGCACTTGCACCAAAAGAGCGATACCAAGGGCAACAAAGACCGGCCGCAACAGGCGGCTTCGTAACAGTGAGAGAACGGCAGACACAAAAGAACCCTCTACTTCTGGGGCCATTAAAATGATGGCTACCCTGGAGCGATTCTTACAGCAAAGGTTGTGCCGAACAGCAGCCAGAAACGACAAAGGCCCCTATGAAGGGGCCTTTGTGTTCACATCAGCGCAGCTTAGGCGAACGGGTGACGCAGAACGATAGTCTCGTTGCGGTCCGGGCCGGTGGAGATGATGTCGATCGGCGCGCCGACCAGCTCTTCTACACGCTTGATGTAGGCACGGGCGTTGGCCGGCAGCTCTTCCAGGGTCTTGGCACCCAGAGTCGATTCGGTCCAACCCGGCATTTCTTCGTACACCGGCTCCAGGCCGATGTAGCTGTCGGCGTCGGTCGGGGCGTCGATAACAGCACCGTTCTCGTTTTTGTAGCCAACGCAGATACGGATGGTTTCCAGGCCGTCGAGCACGTCCAGCTTGGTCAGGCACAGGCCCGAGATGCTGTTGACATCGATGGCGCGACGCAGGATGACAGCATCGAACCAGCCGCAACGACGGGCACGACCGGTGGTAGCACCGAACTCGTGGCCACGCTTGGCCAGGAAGGCACCGACGTCGTCGAACAGCTCAGTCGGGAACGGGCCCGAACCCACGCGAGTGGTGTAGGCCTTGGTGATACCCAGAATGTAGTCCAGGTACATCGGGCCAACGCCGGAACCGGTGGCGATGCCGCCAGCGGTGGTGTTGGAGCTGGTCACGTACGGGTAGGTACCGTGGTCGATGTCCAGCAGCGAGCCTTGGGCACCCTCGAACATGATGTCCTTGCCGGCGCGACGCAGGTTGTGCAGCTCTGCGGTGACGTCGAGCATCATCGGCTTGAGCAGCTCGGCGTATTCCATGCACTCGTCCAGGGTCTTCTGGAAGTCGATTGCAGGCTCTTTGTAGTAATTGACCAGCACGAAGTTGTGGTAGTCCAGCAGTTCGCCGAGCTTGGCAGCGAAACGTTCGCGATGGAACAGGTCACCGATGCGCAGGCCACGACGAGCCACTTTGTCTTCGTAAGCCGGGCCGATACCGCGACCGGTGGTACCGATCTTCTGTTCGCCACGGGCTTTTTCGCGAGCCTGGTCCAGGGCAACGTGGTAGGACAGGATCAGCGGGCAGGATGGGCTGATACGCAGGCGCTCGCGCACCGGTACACCCTTCTCTTCCAGCTTGTTGATCTCACGCAGCAGAGCGTCGGGTGCAACCACCACGCCGTTGCCGATCAGGCACTGCACGCCTTCGCGCAGAACGCCCGACGGGATCAGGTGCAGCACGGTCTTTTCACCGTCGATCACCAAGGTGTGGCCCGCGTTGTGGCCACCTTGGTAGCGCACTACGGCGGCAGCATGTTCGGTCAGCAGATCGACGATCTTGCCTTTGCCCTCATCACCCCACTGGGTGCCCAGGACTACGACATTCTTACCCATAACACTTGTCCTCATTCGCGCAAACTTGGCGCCGGTTCGTACCGGCGGGAAAACTCAAATGGCCAGCGGCAGAACCTGCCAAAGCCCGTTTTGCTGAATCAATTGCCGATCGCAATCCGCCTCGACGGCGGCCGTCAGTGGCTGGCCAGGCAAGGCCTGGACCACCCGCTGACCTTCACTGCGCAATTGGCAGACCAACTGCCAGAGTGCCGCATCGCTGCTGTCGGGCATCCAGATCCCGCCAGACGGCAATACCACCTCGGCCCGCCCCAGTGTGACCAGGGTCTTCAAATCCGTGGAGAAACCCGTGGCCGGGCGTGCCCGGCCAAAGTCCGCTCCGATGTCGTCGTAACGACCGCCCTGGGCGATCGATTGACCAACACCCGGGACAAACACGGCAAACACTACACCGGTGTGGTAGTGGTAACCGCGAAGCTCCCCCAGGTCGAAATACAGTGGCAGCTCGGGATAACGCGTAGCCAGCCGTTCGGCGATGGCCATCAGGTCGTCCAGGGCAGCCAGAACCGCAGCCGGCGCACGCCCCAGGCGCACGCGCGCCTCGGCCAGCACTTCACGACCGCCGCACAACTCGGTCAACGAACGCAGCATGCCGGCGATGTCCGCTGGCAGGTTGGCAGTCAGCTCGATCACCTCATCGATGGCCTTGCGCTGCAGGGCGTCGAACAACTGCTGCTCGACCGCGCCAGACAGGCCGGCCGCACGGGCCAGGCCACGGTAAATACCGACGTGCCCAAGGTCCATGTGCACGTCCGGCACATCGGCCAGTTGCAGCATGGCCAGCATCAGGCTGATCACCTCGACATCACTGACCGGGCTGGCGTCGCCGTACAATTCGGCACCCAACTGGATCGGACTGCGCGAGGTCGACAGTGCACGTGGCAAGGCATGCAGCACGCTGCCGGCATAGCACAGGCGGCTCGGGCCTTCACGGCGCAGTGTGTGCGCATCTATGCGCGCAACCTGCGGGGTGATATCGGCACGAAAGCCCATCTGCCGGCCCGACTGAGGGTCAATGACCTTGAAGGTGCGCAGATCCAGGTCCTGGCCGGCACCGGTGAGCAGCGATTCCAGGTACTCGATATGCGGGGTAACGACGAACTCGTAACCCCAGCTCTGGAACAGATCCAACACCTGACGACGCGCGATCTCGATGCGCGCCGCCTCAGGTGGCAGTACTTCTTCGATGCCATCTGGCAGCAGCCAGCGGTCTACCGTTGCCATTACGCCATTTCCCCTATGGTCCGGGCGGCCTGCCCACGGGCGAGCCTTGAGTGGAGCAGGTATCGGCAAACAATAGCGCGCAGCACTGATTCCAGCGCGACCGCCGTGCCAATACCCTCGAATACCTTGGGCTGCTCTGTAGACCGGGGACCGCTAGCGGCCGTTCGATCTCGCAGACGCAAAAAAGCCGGGAATTTCCCGGCTGCCGCATCATACACCCGTTTTCTCGCGGGATCACCCCGCCAGGCATTTTAGCCGCCCGGCGGGGTGTGCATCCTTACGGCTTTGGTTTGTCCATGAAGCGGAAGAACTCGCTGCTCGGGTCAAGCACCAGCACGTCGCTCTTGTTCGCGAAGCTCTCACGGTAGGCCTTGAGGCTACGATAGAACGCGTAGAACTCCTGGTCCTGGCCGTAGGCCTTGGCATAGATCGACGCAGCCTCAGCATCGCCGTCACCGCGGGTCTCTTCCGACTCACGATAGGCTTCAGCCAGCAGTACACGGCGCTGACGGTCGGCGTCGGCACGAATACCTTCGGCCAGCTCGTTACCCTTGGCGCGGTGCTCGCGAGCTTCACGCTCACGCTCGGTGCTCATCCGCTCGAAGACGCTGCGGTTGACTTCCTTGGGCAGGTCGATGGCCTTGACGCGAACGTCGACCACTTCGATACCCAGCTCCTTGCTGGCCATGCGGTTCAGCGATGCAGTGATGTCAGCCATCAGCGCGTCACGTTCACCGGAGACCACTTCGTGCAGGGTACGCTTACCAAACTGGTCACGCAGGCCGCTTTCCAGACGACGCGACAGACGTTCGTCGGCAATCTGCTTGAGGCCTGAGGTCGCGGTGTAGAAGCGCTCGGCATCCTTGACCCGCCATTTGGCGTAGGCATCGACCATGACCGCTTTCTTTTCCAGGGTCAGGAAGCGCTGTGTCGGGGCATCCAGGGTCATCAGGCGAGCGTCGAACTTGCGCACCTGGTTGACGTAAGGAACCTTCACATGCAGGCCAGGCTGGACATCGGCCTGGACCACACGACCGAATTGCAGCAGTACCGCACGCTCGGTCTGGGCCACGATGTAGAAGCTGTTCCAGGCCACGATCGCCAGCACGACGCCAACAATCAGGGCGATCAGCGATTTATTGCTCATCAGCGGCTCTCCCTAGAACGCAACTGCTGTTGCTGCTGTTGCAGCTCCGCCGCCGCACGATTGGCCGCATCGTTGGCCGATACCGGCGCGCTGCTGACCGGGGTGCTGCTGGCGCGGCTACCTTCGACCATCTTGTCCAGCGGCAGGTAAAGCAGATTGCTCTGGCCATCCTTGCCGGAAACCAGGACCTTGCTGGTGTTGCTGTAGACTTCCTGCATGGTGTCCAGGTACAGGCGCTGACGGGTCACTTCAGGTGCCTTGCGGTACTCGGCTACCAGCTTGGTGAAGCGGTCGGCCTCACCCTTGGCGCGGGAGACGACTTCGTCACGATAACCGTTGGCGTCCTCGATGATCCGCTGGGCCTGACCGCGGGCTTCCGGCACCACGCCATTGGCGTAGGACTCGGCCTGGTTGCGGGCACGCTGCTCGTCTTCACGGGCACGGATCACGTCGTCGAAGGCTTCCTGCACTTCACGCGGGGCTGCTGCGCTCTGTACGTTGACCTGGGTGACGGTGATACCGGTACGGTAGGTGTCGAGGAAACGCTGCAGGCGCTCCTTGATTTCCACAGCCATCTGCTCACGACCTTCGGTCAGTACCTTGTCCATGGCGGTGGAGCCCACCACATGGCGCAGAGCACTGTCGGTCGCGTGCTGCAGACTGACTTCAGGCTGATCGACGTTCAGCACGAAATCCTGCAGGTTGGTGATCTTGTACTGCACGGTCAGCGGAACCTCGACGATGTTCTCGTCTTCGGTGAGCATCTGCCCCTGCTTGGTATAGGCACGCTCACGCGTGACGTTTTCCATGTACTTGCGATCGATCGGCGGGAAGTAGATGTTCAGGCCCGGCCCTACGGTTTCGTAGTACTTGCCGAAGCGCAGCACCACTGCCTGCTCCTGTTCATCGACCACATACACGGCGCTGTACAGCCAGATAGCTGCCAGCACGGCCAGGCCGACGCCGAGCAGGCCGAAGCCACCGCCCTTGCCGATACCGCCGTTACCACCGCGTTTTTTGCCACTGCCGAACATGCCGTTCAGGCTGTCCTGCAGCTTGCGGAAGGCCTCGTCGAGATCCGGTGGCCCTTTCTTGTCGCCGCCACCACGGCGCCCACCCCAAGGATCCTGATTATTCGAGTTGCCACCCGGCTCATTCCAAGCCATAGCGCTCTCCATCTGATAAAGCAAAGACGCACCCACGGCGCGCCGACCAATGCTACAGAATGCCTGTCACGGCTGCCCGACCGCGTCGCCGGGCATTTATTGCAAAGTATGTTGCTCGATGAACTCCAACGGCTTCAGGCCCGCGCGACTGACCAGGCGATTGAGTTCGACCCGGGACAAACGCACCGCCAACAGGCTGCTGCCTTCATCGTCATGCTCCTCGCTCTGCACCGCGCCCAGTTCAAAGAACTGCGCACGCAACCGCGCAAAACGCTGTTCAAGGCGCAAGGTTCCGATAAACAGGTCATCCCCCAGCAACTCGGCTACCGCCTGCCCCACCAACTCCAGGCCGCGTCCATCACGCGCTGAAACCCAGACCCGCTGCGGCTTGCCGTCGGCATCGCGCTGAATCTGCGGCTCGACGCCCTCAAGCAGGTCGAGTTTGTTATAGACCTCGAGGATCGGCAAGCCTTCTGCACCAATCTCCCCCAGTACCGCCATCACCTGCTCGATCTGCTCCATGCGATCAGGCTCATGGGCGTCGATCACGTGCAGCAGCAGGTCGGAGTTGCTCGACTCTTCGAGCGTAGCCCGAAAAGCTTCGACCAGCTTGTGCGGCAGGTGGCGAATGAAGCCTACGGTGTCTGCCAGCACGATCGGCCCGACGTCGTCGATCTCGAGCCGGCGCAAGGTCGGGTCGAGGGTGGCGAACAGCTGGTCGGCCGCATAGACCTCGGATTGGGTCAGGGCATTGAACAGGGTCGATTTGCCGGCGTTGGTATAGCCGACCAGGGAAACTGAAGGAATATCTGCCCGCTTGCGACCCCGACGTGCCTGCTCGCGCTGGCTGCGCACCTTCTCAAGGCGAGCCTTGATCTGACGCAGGCGAACACGCAGCAGTCGCCGGTCGGTTTCCAGCTGGGTCTCACCCGGGCCGCGCAGACCGATACCACCTTTCTGCCGTTCAAGGTGCGTCCAGCCTCGAACCAGCCGCGTGCTCATGTGCTCAAGCTGGGCCAGCTCGACCTGCAGCTTGCCTTCATGGGTACGCGCCCGCTGGGCGAAGATATCGAGAATCAGACCGGTACGATCAAGCACGCGACACTCGAAGATGCGTTCGAGGTTACGTTCCTGACTGGGTGTGAGGGTGTGATTGAAAATCACCAGATCTACCTGTTCGGCATGGACCAGGTCGCGCAATTCCTCGACCTTGCCGCTGCCAATCAGGTATTTGGCGGTGGGCTGATGTCGCGCCACATTGGCGAACGCGACAATATCGGCCCCAGCCGACAATGCCAGCTCCTGAAACTCCTGCGGATCTTCGCGCGCCTCAGGGTTCTGACCTTCCAAGTGAACGAGGACCGCTCGTTCACCACCACCGTGGCGCTCAAAGAACAAAGCAGACTCCTATCAGGCGTTACCTGGCTCAGCGTCGCCATGCTCGGATTCGGATGCACTTGGCAGACGGATCGGACGCACAGGAACAACTGTCGAGATGGCGTGCTTGTAAACCATCTGGCTGACGGTGTTTTTCAGCAGGATCACGAACTGGTCGAAAGATTCGATCGTGCCTTGCAGCTTGATACCGTTGACCAGATAAATCGAAACCCCAACTTTTTCTTTTCTCAAAGTATTCAAGTAAGGGTCTTGTAGCGAATGCCCTTTTGACATATGCCGCACTCCTGTAAGGATCAATAGTAAAAAAATCAAAGAAAAACTGATGGCTCAAGCCGCCCCACCCCCAAGGATAGACGGCAATTACAAAGACTCAGCTCAATATGGAGACCGATCCAAGGTATTTCAAGGTGCGAGACAGATTGTCGCAAGCCAGGCTATCCAGCCAATGCAGGTCAGCCCAACTACGCAACCAGGTGAATTGCCGTTTCGCCAATTGGCGAGTAGCAATAATGCCGCGCTCCTTCATCTCCAGCGATGTCAACTTGCCATCAAGGTGATCCCAGACCTGGCGATAACCAACCGCCCGTATAGACGGCAGCCCCGCGTGCAAGTCACTTCTGGCTCGCAGCAATCGGACCTCGTCAACGAAGCCCTGTTCCAGCATTTGCCCGAATCGTAACGCAATCCGCTCGTGCAACACATGACGATCGTTTGGCGCAATGGCCAGGCTGGCGACAGTATAGGGCAAATGTCCCGCCCCCGAAGCGCCTGCTGCGCTACTTTCAGCGGATTGACGCTGGCGATGTGACGTCATACTCATGCCACTGACCCGGTAAACTTCCAGCGCGCGAATCAGGCGCTGGGGGTCGTTGGGATGAATCCTCGCCGCCGATTCAGGATCGACTGCCGCCAATTGCTGGTGCAAAGCCTGCAACCCGAGGCGCGCCGCCTCTTCTTCAAGCTCCGCACGCACCTGTGGATCAGCCGCCGGCATATCAGCCAGGCCGTCAAGCAGCGCCTTGTAATAAAGCATGGTGCCGCCGACCAGCAGCGGAATCTTGCCCCGTGCGGTGATGTCAGCCATTGCCTCAAGGGCGTCACGACGAAAGTCGGCAGCGGAATAGCTCTGGGCCGGGTCGAGGATGTCGATCAACCGGTGTGGATGAGCGGCCAGCACCTCTTTGGAGGGCTTGGCCGTACCAATATCCATGCCGCGATAGACCAGCGCCGAGTCGACACTGATCAACTCGCAAGGCAGCACCTTCGTCAGTTCGATAGCCAGATCGGTTTTGCCCGCCGCAGTCGGGCCCATCAGAAATATTGCGGGAGGTTTACCACTCATCTTATCGACCGCGCAGGAACAGTTTGTCCAGATCGTCCAGGCCCAGTTGGGTCCAGGTTGGTCGACCATGGTTGCATTGGCCGCTGCGCTCGGTGTTTTCCATGTCGCGCAGCAGTCCGTTCATCTCGGCTACGGCCAGGCGTCGGTTGGCGCGAATGGCGCCGTGGCACGCCATGGTGCCAAGCAGTTCGTTCAGGTGGGCCTGGATACGGTCACTGGTACCGTACTCCATCAGGTCGGCCAGTACATCCTGAACCAGGCGATTGGCCTCGGCCTGCTTGAGGAGTGCCGGGATCTGTCGGATCGCCAGGCTTTCCGGGCCCAGGCGTTGCAGTTCGAAGCCCAGGCGCTGGAACCACTCCGCGTGCTCTTCGGCGCAATCGGCCTCACGCTGGCTCAAGGCAAGGGACTCGGGTACCAGCAGCGGCTGGCCACTGAGGCCTTCGCTGGCCATGGCCACCTTGAGGCGCTCGTACATGATGCGCTCGTGGGCCGCATGCATGTCTACCAGCACCAGACCCACGGCGTTTTCGGCCAGGATATAGATACCCTTGAGCTGGGCCAGGGCATAGCCCAGCGGCGGAATGTCTCCCTGGCCCTCAGGCAAAGCGGCCGGCGTGGCGTCACTGAGCGGGGCAAAGAACTCGCGATAGGCACTCCGCGCCTCGGCAGCCGGGACGGCCTGAGCCGGGCGCGGAGAGTATTGGTATTGATAGCCTGCACCCGCTCCACCAGCAGCGCTGCCGGTCGCTGGGCGCATGCCCGGTTCAGCCACCGGCTGCTCGAGCAGGTTGGCAGCCAGGCGCATTTCGCCCTGGGGGCCGAACTCACCTGCCTGGATGCCGCTGGGACGAATGATCTCGCTGGTCGCCGCGGGCGCTGCCAACTGGTCTTCAGGGCGCACATCGGCCAAGGCACGGTGCAGGGTGCCGTAGAGAAAATCATGGACCATGCGCCCGTCACGAAAGCGGACTTCGTGCTTGGTGGGGTGAACGTTGACATCGACCCCGGTGGGGTCGACCTCGAAAAACAGCACAAAGGTGGGATGCCGACCGTTGAACAACACGTCACGGTAGGCCTGGCGCACAGCATGGGCGACCAGCTTGTCGCGCACGGCACGGCCATTGACGAAGAAGTACTGCAGATCGGCCTGGCTACGTGAAAACGTCGGCAACCCTACCCAACCCCAGAGGTGCAAGCCATTGCGCTCGACTTCGATCGGCAAGGCCTGTTCAAGGAAGCCCGGGCCGCAGATTGCCGCCACGCGCCGGGCGCGGGCCGTGTCGTCATGGGCGTCGTGCAGGCTGAGTATGCTCTTGCCGTTGTGACGCAGGTGAAAACCCACATCGAAACGCGCCAGCGCCAGGCGCCGGATCACTTCCTGCAAGTGGTCGAATTCGGTTTTTTCAGTCTTGAGAAACTTGCGACGAGCAGGGGTGTTGAAAAACAGGTCGCGCACTTCCACCGAAGTCCCTACTGGGTGGGCCGCCGGCTGCACCCGCGGAGCCATGTCGCGGCCTTCGGTTTCCACCTGCCAGGCCTGCTCGGCTTCGCGGGTGCGCGAGGTGAGGGTCAGGCGCGCCACCGAGCTGATCGAAGCCAGGGCTTCACCCCGGAACCCCAGGCTCATGACCCGCTCAAGATCCTCAAGATCGCGAATTTTGCTGGTGGCGTGCCGGGCCAAAGCCAGCGGCAGGTCATCGGCAGCGATGCCGCTGCCGTCGTCGCGTACCCGCAGCAGCTTGACGCCGCCCTGCTCCACTTCCACATCAATGCGCCGGGCACCGGAGTCCAGGCTGTTTTCCAGCAGCTCCTTGATGACCGATGCCGGACGCTCGACCACCTCGCCGGCGGCAATCTGGTTCGCCAGCCGTGGGCTGAGCAGTTCGATCCGGGCGCTGTCGGTCATTGCTGAGCCGCCAGGGCAGTGGTCGGAATGTTCAGGGCCTGTCCAACCTTGAGCTCATCGCTCTTGAGGTTGTTGGCGCTGCGCAGGCTGCCTACGCTGACCTGATAGCGCACCGCGATCATGGCCAGGGTTTCGCCAGGGCGCACGCTATGTTCGCGTGGCCCCTGGGCGATCTTGCCACTGTCACGCAGGAACGCGATATAGGTGCCTGGTGGCGGGTTCTGCTGGAAAAACTGCCGCACGCCACTATGGATCGAGCGAGCCAGGGATTGCTGGTGGCTCGACGTGGCCAGCTTGGCTGCCTCATTGGCGTTGGAGATAAAGCCGGTTTCTACCAGGATCGACGGGATATCCGGGGACTTGAGCACCATGAAGCCTGCTTGTTCGACGCGGCGCTTGTGCAGCGGCGTGACCCGGCCCATGTTCCCCAGCACTTTCTGTCCGACGTTCAGGCTCGAACTCAGCGAGGCCGTCATCGACAAGTCAAGGAGCACGCCGGCGAGCATGCGGTCCTTGTCATCCAGGCTGACGTTGCCAGCGCCCCCGATCAGGTCCGAGCGGTTTTCGCTGTCAGCCAGCCACCGCGCGGTTTCCGAGGTAGCACCACGGTCAGACAGGGCAAACACCGAGGCACCGAAAGCGGCCTTGGAGGGCGCGGCGTCGGCATGGATCGAGATAAACAGGTCGGCGCCCTTCTTGCGGGCAATCTCGGTGCGCTTGCGCAGCGGGATGAAGTAGTCGCCGGTACGGGTCAGCTCGGCGCGATAACCTTTTTCGCCGTTGATCTGACGCTGCAGCTCCTTGGCAATCGACAGCACGATGTCTTTCTCATGCTGCCCCCGAGACCCTGAAGCCCCCGGATCTTCACCGCCGTGGCCGGCATCGATGGCGATCACGATGTCACGCTTGCCATTGGGCACGGGGGTCAGCTTGATCGCCGGCTGCGTAGGCGTCACAGGTACGGCCGGGGTGGTAGCGACCGGAGGGGTGGGCGGCGGCGAGACGGCGTCGGCCGCCTGGTCGAACAGGTCGACGACCAGGCGATTGCCATACTGGGCGTTGGGCGCGAGGGTAAAACTCTTGGGGGTGACCGATTTGTTCAGGTCGATCACTACGCGCAGGTCGGTAGGCGTACGCTGGGCCGAGCGCACGCTCGTGATCGGCGTATTGGAGGTCGAGACCGTCAGGGGCGCGGCCAGGGTCGCACCGTTGATGTCGATGACCAGGCGATCGGGTGCCGTCAGCGTAAATACGCTGTGCTGCACAGGCCCGGAAAGGTCGAACACCAGCCGTGTGTTATCCGGCGCTCGCCACAAACGCATACTTTTGACTTGCGTGACGGCCAGTGCATCAACAGTTACCGCCGTAAGCAGCAATCCTACGACCGCAACCAGTGCGCGAAAGCGCATACCTATCCCCATTTTCTATTTGAATTCCAAGGCCAGAGCGGCACACCAGGCTTCGCCACGTGCCCCCTGCGGCGACAGGTTCAGCGAACGTCCGCTCGCCTGGGGGCTTATGGTAATGGTCAGGTCGGGCTTTGGCAAAACACCCGCCCCGTTTTGGGGCCATTCAAACAGGCACAGGGCATCACCTTCGAAATAGTCACGGATGCCCATGAACTCCAGCTCTTCTGGATCGACCAGGCGATAGAGGTCGAAATGGAAGGCGCGAACCTCACCGATTTCATAGGGTTCTACCACCGTGAAGGTCGGGCTTTTGACTGCGCCAGTGTGCCCGAGGCCACGAATGATGCCCCGCGACAGGGTGGTCTTGCCCGCCCCCAGGTCCCCTTCAAGAAATATCACGCCGTGACCTCTGGTCACCTCGGCAATGCGGGCGCCGAAGCGGACCATGGCCTCTTCGTCGGCCAAAAACAGGGTTACGCCTGACACGCTGAATGCTCCTCCAATAAATGACGAATCGCCGGGACCAGATCACTGGCCGCCAGCCCGCGGCCTTGCGCGCCCAGCCGCTCGCCGGCACAGGCGTGAAGCCAGACACCCAGGCACGCTGCGTCCCAGCTCGACATCTTCTGGGCCAACAGGGCGGCCAATACCCCACTCAATACATCCCCCAGGCCCGCGCCCGTCATGGCGGGATGCCCGCGCTTGCACAGCGCCACGCTCCCGACCGGGTCCGCAATCAGGGTGCCAGCACCCTTGAGTACACACACGACCGCATATTTGCGCGCCAGTTTGCGCGCAGCCCCGGGACGGTCCGCCTGGACCGCCTCGGTGGAGATCCCCAGCAACCGGGCTGCCTCCCCCGGGTGCGGCGTGATCAGGGAACCCGCGTGCAGCGGCAATGGTGCTCGGGCCAGCAGGTTCAAGGCATCGGCGTCCCATACTTGCGGCACCTTGGCATTAGCGACTGCCGACAACAGGCTACGCCCCCAGGCGGCCTGCCCCAGGCCCGGCCCTACCACCAGTACCGATGCGCGCTCGATGGGTGTCATCAGCTGGTTGGCAGAATGAACGCCCAGGGCCATCACCTCCGGCAAGCGCGCCAGGGCAGCGGGTACCTGCTCACTGCGGGTGGCCAGCGATACCAGCCCGGCCCCGCAGCGCAATGCTGCTTCGGCGCTGAGCAGGACGGCACCGCCGGTACCTCGGTCGCCACCTACCACCAGCACGTGGCCGAAGTCACCTTTCTGGGCCGCAAGCGCGCGGGGTGGTAGTGGCGCGAGGCCGATACTGGTCAGTAGTTCCAGCTGGCCAGGAGGGTGTTTGGTCTGAGGCATGGGTCAAAGGCTCCGATGTCTGGCAGAATTATACGCACCTGAGTCTGCGTTGCCTTATTTCCCATGTCTGCTGCCATCCCCGATCTTCCCGCACTGGCCCAATCGATCAAGGATTGGGGCAAAGAACTCGGCTTTGCCCATGTCGGCATCGCCGGGGTGGATCTGGCCGAGCACGAGCAACACCTGGAACGCTGGCTGCACGCGGGCTACCACGGTGAGATGGACTACATGGGCGCCCATGGCAGCAAGCGCTCGCACCCCGACGAACTGGTGCCAGGCACCCTGCGCGTGGTGTCGCTGCGCATGGACTACCTGCCGGGGGACACCCGCATGGCCCAGCAACTGGCTCATCCAGAGAAGGCCTACATCTCCCGTTACGCTTTGGGCCGCGATTATCACAAGCTGATCCGCAAGCGCGTGCAACACCTGGCCGAACGCATCCAGACAGAGATCGGCCCGTTTGGCTTCCGCGCGTTCGTCGATAGCGCCCCGGTACTGGAGAAAGCCATTGCCGAGCAGGCCGGTCTGGGCTGGATCGGCAAGAATACCTTGCTGCTCAACCGCAAGGCCGGCAGCTACTTCTTTCTCAGCGAGTTGTTCGTCGATCTGCCGCTACCTGTCGACCCACCGCAGGCCAGCGAACATTGCGGCCGCTGCAGTGCCTGCCTGGATATCTGCCCGACCCAGGCATTTGTCGGTCCGTATGTACTGGACGCGCGCCGGTGCATCTCCTACCTGACCATCGAGCTGAAAAGCGCCATCCCCGAAGAGCTGCGGGCATTGATCGGCAACCGCGTATTCGGCTGCGATGACTGTCAGATCGTCTGCCCCTGGAACCGCTTCGCCCGGCCCACCAGCGAGAATGACTTCAAACCGCGGCACAACCTGGATAACGCCGGGCTTGCCGAGTTGTTTCTGTGGGACGAAGCCACGTTCCTCAGCAACACCGAAGGCTCGCCATTGCGCCGCGCCGGCTATGAGCGCTGGTTACGCAACCTGGCGGTCGGGCTGGGGAATGCGCCTTCGACCATTCCGGTGCTGGAGGCGCTCAAGGCGCGACAGGATTATCCGTCGGAGCTGGTGCGTGAGCACGTGCAATGGGCGCTCGAACAACACGCCGCGCGGGGCAAGCCCGCACCTGCTCCGTGATAATCAATGCTCGTCGTTGTAATGAAACTTCGGCATTTCCCAATGGAACCGGATGGCCAACAGGCGCAGAAGGAACCCGCCAAATAGCGTGAGCAGGATGGCCTGCTCGCCCGGGACCTTGAAATAGACGCACCCCAGGTAGAACCAGGCCGCCGCAAAGGAAACACTGGCGTAGAGTTCGCGGCGGAAGATCAACGGAATATCGTTACAGAAAATATCCCGCAGGATGCCGCCAAACACCCCGGTGATCACCCCACTGATCGATGCCACCAGCATACCCTGGCCCATCTCCAGCGCCGTCATGCAGCCAATCAGAGTAAAGGCCACCAGCCCCAGTGCATCGAGTACCAGGAACAATGAGCGCAAATGCCGCATCAGTGGCGCAATGAAGATGGTCATCAACGCGGCAAAGCTGGTCAGTACCAGGTACTCCGGGTGTTTTACCCAGGTCAGCGGGTAGTGCCCCAATAGCACATCGCGCACCGAGCCGCCGCCCAGGGCGGTGATGCAGGCGATCAACACCACGCCGAACCAGTCCATGCCGCGTCGTCCCGCAGACAACGCGCCCGTCATGGCTTCGGCGGTGATTGCAATGAGGTAGAGCATCAACAACATGGCGCAGATCCGTGCAAGGGGGCGCGCAGTCTAACCAGTTGCCACAGGCACCAAAAGGGGGCGCAGCATGGATTGTCTGTACAACCCTGCGCCGAAGCCGTCAGAACTTGATGAAGTGCTCGCGATAATGGCGCAGTTCGTTGATCGACTCGCGGATATCGTCCAGCGCCAGGTGGGTTCCACCCTTCTTGAAACTGTCGCGAACCTCTGGCGCCCAGCGTGCAGCCAGCTCCTTGAGGGTAGAGACATCAAGGTTGCGGTAGTGGAAGTAGTTTTCCAGGCTGCGCATATGGCGATACAGGAAGCGTCGATCCTGGCAGATGCTGTTGCCGCAGATCGGCGACTTGCCCTTGGGCACCCACTGTTCGAGGAAGGCAATGGTCTGGGCTTCGGCTTCTGCCATGCTGACCTTGCTGTCCTTGACCCGCTGGGTCAGGCCCGAGGCACCGTGGGTACGGGTATTCCAGTCGTCCATGCGCGCCAGCACTTCATCGCTGTGATGAATGGCAATCACCGGGCCTTCGGCCAGGGTGTTCAGGTCGCTGTCGGTGACAATGGTGGCCATCTCGATGATGACGTCATGGTCCGGATCCAGGCCGGTCATTTCCAGATCGATCCAGATCAGGTTCTGTGGGTTCTGCATGATTCTGCTCCTCGGTAGGTGCGCAGTTTAGCCTAGTGGAGCGTGCTAAACTCCTCGCCGTTTAATAATGCATGCCGAACACGGAACCTTCATGGCCAAACGCCAGCTCAATCGCCGCCAAAACTGGCGGATCGAAAAAATCCAGGGTGAACGCGCTGCCCGCGCCGCCAAACGCGAACAACAGACCCTGAAGGAACTCGAAGGCGGCGACCTGGGGCCGGAGCAACTCGGCCTGGTCATCGCCCACTTTGGCGTACAGGTCGAGGTCGAGGCCCAGGATGGCGAGGGTGCCGGCCAGGTATTTCGTTGTCACTTGCGCGCCAACCTGCCAGCGCTGGTCACTGGCGACCGTGTCGTCTGGCGCGCCGGCAACCAGGGTATCGGCGTAATCGTTGCGCAGATGCCACGCAGCACCGAGCTGTGCCGGCCCGACAGTCGCGGCCAACTCAAGCCGGTGGCGGCCAACGTCGACCTGATCGTGATCGTCTTTGCCCCGGCCCCCGAACCTCACGCCAACCTGATCGATCGCTACCTGGTCGCAGCCGAACATGCCGGCATTCATCCGTTGTTGCTGCTGAACAAGGCCGACCTGATCAACGAGGAGAACGCCCCGGCGCTCAACGCGCTGTTGGCGGTGTATCGTCAACTGGGCTACCCGATACTGGAAGTTTCGGCCCACCACGGCGACGGCATGCAGCAGCTGCAAGCACGCCTGGATGGCCATATCAGCGTGTTCGTTGGCCAGTCGGGCGTCGGCAAATCGTCGCTGGTCAACAGCCTGCTGCCCGAAGTGCAGACCCGGGTCGGCGATTTGTCCGAGTGGTCCGGCCAAGGTACCCACACCACCACCACCGCGCGCCTGTACCACTTTCCTGGCGGCGGCGAGCTGATCGACTCCCCCGGCATCCGCGAATTTGGCCTGGGCCATGTCAGTCGGGCCGATGTCGAGGCCGGGTTCATCGAGTTCAACGACCTGATTGGCACGTGCCGCTTTCGCGATTGCAAGCACGACCGCGAACCCGGTTGCGCGTTGCTCAAGGCCCTGGAGGATGGTCGCGTGCAACAACAGCGCATGAACAGCTACCGCTCGATCATCGCCAGCCTGCCTCAAGACACATACTGAAACTTTCAGTCGCCGCGTGAGGCTCGCAACGAGCCTCACCTCTCAAAACAGCGGCATTTTTGTAGGGGAAATTACCGGCTATTGCGGGGTAATTCCTTATTCGCCGTGGTCCCTTGCTGCCAGAAATACTTTCGCAGATTGTCACCTTTCAGATTCGCCATCACCAAGCGAGCCACCCCATGCCCTGTGCATGAAAGGAATCAACTATGACAATCCAACCCTTGCCCATCCGCTGCCTCTGCACCTTGCCCGGAGGGTGCTTCTGATGCCTGTTTTTATCAGCTACCGCCACAGTGATCGGCTTGACGCCTTCACTATCAACGAACGCCTGAAACTCGAAGGCATCGCCACTCAGCTGGACCTGTTCGACAACGATGATCAACAGACCACTGACGCTATCTGCGGCCTCATCACGCGTCATGTCAATAGCTGCAGCCATCTGATCGTGGTGCTATCGCAAGATACGCCCCATGCGTGGTGGCTACCCTTCCAACTGGGCGCTGGCACCCTGACCAACAGGCGCATGTCGTTGTACCAATACGCAGGCAGCGCGCCATCGGGTTACCTGGAGAAATGGCCGATCATGACCACACGCGAGCATATCGACCTGTTTGTGCATGCCTATCACGATGAACGGACCTTCAAGCGCTCGATCACCCGTGAAGACCCTGACGCCCAGGCCACCAATCGCGCCAATGCGGACTTTTTCCATGCCGACCTCAAGGCCAAGATCCGTCGTGGCTTCTGACCTATCCCCCTAAAGCAAAAAGCCCGTGGACATCACTGCACACGGGCGTTTCGATCATGAAGCGGAATCACTCCTTGCTCTGATCCATCTTCAATACACCGTCTTCGAAGATATTCAGCTTCTCGCGCAACTCACGCGGCTGCATCGGCTCGGCTTCGGGAACTGTTTGCGATGGCGCTGCAGGCGCAGGCGTGACAGGAGCCGGCGGATTGTTTTCAGGCGCTGCTGGCTGGGGCTGCTCACCTTCGATGGTGCGCTGGGCCTTCTTGGTCAGCACGATGATATCAATGCGCCGGTTTACCGGATTGAGCGGGTTCGCTCGGTCAAACAACGACGAAGAAGCATAGCCGACTACACGTGCTACCTGGCTATCAGGGTAGCCACCGGCAACCAGTGCACGACGCGCCGCATTGGCACGGTTGGCCGAAAGCTCCCAGTTGCCGTACTCGCCTGTACCCGCGTAAGGCTTGGCATCGGTATGGCCGCTGATGCTGATCTTGTTGGGCACCGCCTTGATGGTATCGGCCATGGCCAGCAGGATGTCTTCAAAGTAAGGCTGCAAATGTGCGCTGCCCAGATCGAACATCGGCCGATTCTCGGCATCCATGATCTGGATACGCAGGCCATCCTGGGTAATTTCGAAGAGAATCTGGTCCTTGAATTTCTGCAACTGCGGGTTTTCCTCGACCTTGTTCTGCAGCTCCTGCAGCAACAGCTCAAGTCGCTCACGCTCGACCTGTTCGGCCATGCTCTCGACCTGTTCCTTGTCCAACTGGATACTGGTGTCGGGCGTGTGCTCGGACTTTTCTTCCGGGTTGATGGTTTTTTCCGGCGCGAGCTTGGGCGAGCCACCCAGGTCGATCACATAAGGCGTGCCACTCTCGGAGAACCCGATCGGGTCTTTGAAGTAGCCGGCAATGGCGATCTTCTGTTCCGGCGTGGCCGTGGACAGCAACCAGAGCACCAGGAAGAACGCCATCATCGCCGTGGCAAAGTCAGCGAAGGCGATCTTCCAGGCGCCACCGTGATGGCCGTCGCCGAAGCGCTTGATGCGCTTGACGATAATGGGCTGATTGTTCTCCATGACTCAGCGTCCGCGAACCGCTTGTTCCAGCTCGGAGAAGCTAGGACGGTGGGCCGGGTACAGCACCTTGCGACCGAACTCTACGGCCAGCGACGGCGGCATGCCGGAAGCCGAGGCCACCAGTGACGCCTTGATCGCTTCATAGACATTCAGCTCTTCCTTGGCATCCTGGCGCAGGGCCGTTGCCAGCGGGCCGAAGAAGCCATATGCGGCGAGAATACCGAAGAAGGTACCGACCAACGCAGCACCTACGTGCAGGCCGATGGACTGTTGGTCGCCATCACCCAGCGAGGCCATGGTCACCACGATACCCAGCACAGCTGCAACGATACCGAAACCTGGCATGCCATCGGCGATGCCGGTCACCGCATGGGACGGGTGCTCGAGCTCTTCTTTCATGCTCAGCAGTTCCATGTCGAACAGGCCTTCGAGTTCGTGCGGTGCCATGTTGCCGGTGGACATGATGCGCAGGTAATCGCAAATGTATGCGGTCATGCGGTCATCGCCCAGTACAGCCGGGTATTTGGCAAAAATGGGACTGGCAGCGGCGTCTTCGATATCGGCTTCGATCGCCATCATGCCTTCGCGCCGACTCTTGTTGAGAATCTCGTAGACCAGCCCCAGCACTTCTATATAGAAGGTGTGGGTAAAGCGCGTACCGAACATCTTCAGGGACTTCTTGATTACATGCATGGTCATGTAACCCGGGTTGGCCTGGAGGAACGCACCAAAAGCCGCACCGCCAATGATCAGCACTTCAAAAGGCTGGATCAGCGCTGCAATCTTGCCGTGAGAGAGAACATATCCGCCGAGCACGCTCGCGAATACGACGATGATGCCGATAATTTTAGCCATAGGTAGAAAGCACTTACAGTCGTGGTCAGGGTCGTGAGCGGACGTTAATAAAACTCTTCTTCTACTTATCGGCAGATCTGCGCCAGACTATAGTCAGTCAAGGCGAAAAGCCAGTTCGGCCCCTCCAGCATGCCTATTGAAACCACTGTGCCAAGTCAAACACCACAATCACTCGATGCCTGGGTCAAACTGCTCGACAGCGTTCGCCTGCCGATTCCGCAGGCCAGCTACGAGCGGGTAAAAGCGGCGATGGCCGACAGCCGCCGCTCGTTGCGCGACATCGCCGAATTGATGCAAGGAAGCCCGGCCCTGGTGCTCAGCGTGATGCGCGAGGCCAACCACCACACCAACACCAGCCTCGGCGAACCCGCTGAAAGCCTGGAGGTTGCCCTCAACCGACTGGGGCTCGCGCGCACAACAGCGCTGCTGGAGCGCCTGCCTGTACTTCCCGAGCACCAGATCGCCCCGACACTGCGGCAGTTGCAGTTGGTCAGCCAGCACGCCAGTCAGCAGGCCAGCGGCCTGTTCGCCAGTCGCCTGGCGCGGCTTTGGCAAGAAATCCACTGGGGCAGCCTGCTGTTTCTGTCGCCCCTGTGGCCACTGGCCTTGACTCACCCCAAGCTGCTCGAGGACTGGGAGCTGCGGGTGGTGCACAAGGGCGAGTCGGCGCTGCGGGTGGAACAAGAGTTGTTTGGTGTGCGCGTGTTGAGCCTGTGCAAGGCACTGGCCGAGCATTGGTGCCTGCCGGAGTGGGTTACTCGCGGCTATCACCTGCTCCAGGAGGAACGCCGACTATTGGCCAAGGCCCTGCTCATCGCCCGCGACCAGAATAGCCTGCGCCAACAACAGCGGCTGGACGCGCAGCCGGCATTGCGACGCTGGTTCAACCAACCTTCCAATACCGTGCTATTGGCCAATGGGCTGGCACTCGCCGCACAAGTGGGCTGGACCAACGGCCACGTAGCGCGCTGGCAGATGCTCTGCAGCTTGTACCTGCAGACTTCCCTGGACGACGTCCAGCAGTTGGTTCATCAGCAAGCAGCCATCAGCGCTCGCAAACATCCCTGCACCCAGTTGTTCCATCCGGCCGAAGCGCTGCTCTGGCCCTGGAATCAGCAGCGCCTGCACCCCGGCCAGGTTGCGCCATCACCGCCCTCGGCCCAGGCCCTGGGTACCTGGCGCAAGCTCTGTGCGCAGTTGCTGGCCGAGCCCAGCCCCTTCACCAACGCCCTTCACTTGACCACCCAAGCCCGTGACACCCTTGTGGCCTGTGGTATGCAGCGGGTGATGCTGTTGATGACCGACAATCAGCAGTCTTTGTTGCGGGTCCATCAACTGGCCGGGCTGCCACGCGAGGCTGCCGGCCTGGTGCTACCTGTCGAACACAACAAGTTGTTGCAGCGTTTGATGAGCAAAGCTGCGCAACTGCGCCTGACACCCGAGAACCAGGCGCAGTTCTCGCCACTGCTTCCGCCGGCCCTGCAGGCACTGTTTCGCAGCGAACACCTGTTGCTTCGTTCACTGTCCAGCAATGGCCGAGTCGTGATGCTGCTGGTGGCTGACCAGAGCGGCAAACCGCTGGCCGACGTCAGTGTGCAGGCCTTCGGCAAAACCGCGCAGTGCATCGAACGGTCCCTGACCACCTTCAGCCACCGCAGTGCCTGACCCATGCGCTACAATCGCTCCCCCTGCCCTGACATGGAGACTCTGGATGACTGATTTTTCTGGCTTGCCCCTGGTAATTGAGCCGGTAGACCTGCAAGCCCGGCTTGATGCGCCAGAGTTGATCCTGGTTGACCTGACCAGCGCCAATCGCTACGGCAGTGGTCATATTCCCGGGGCACGCTTCGTCGAGCCCAAGCGCACCCAGCTGGGTCAACCTCCGGCACCGGGCTTGCTGCCGGCCAAGGCCGACCTGGAAAAGCTGTTCGGTGAGCTGGGGCACAATGCCAACGCCGTGTACGTAGTGTATGACGACGAAGGCGGTGGCTGGGCCGGGCGCTTTATCTGGCTGCTCGATGTGATCGGCCACAAGCGCTATCACTACCTGAATGGTGGCGCACAGGCATGGCCGGCGAACAACCTCAGCACCGAAGTACCCGCCAGTGCTGGCGGTCCGGTGAGCCTCGTCCTGCACGAAGAGCCCACTGCCACCCGCGAATACTTGCAAAGCCGCCTCGGCGCTGCCGACCTGGCCATCTGGGATGCGCGTAGCCCGGGGGAGTATCGGGGTGAAAAAGTCCTGGCCGCCAAAGGTGGCCACATTCCCGGCGCGGTCAACTTCGAGTGGACTGCCGGCATGGACCTGAACGATCACCTGCGCATCCGCAAAGACATGCCCGAAATCCTCGAACAGCTGGGCATCAGCAAAGACAAGGAAGTGGTCACCCACTGCCAGACACATCACCGTTCCGGCTTTACCTACCTGGTAGCCAAGGCCCTGGGCTACCCGCGAGTCAAGGCCTACGCCGGCTCCTGGGGCGAGTGGGGCAACCACCCGGACACGCCTGTAGAACATTGAAGAATCAAGGAAACCCAATGAAATCCCGCTTGTTTATCATCAGCCAGTATTTGCTGCCGCATCACCTGTTGTCGCGCCTGGCCGGCTGCATTGCCGAGTGCCGCGTGCGCTGGTTCAAGAATGCTTTCACCAACTGGTTCGCCAAGCGCTACCAGGTCGACATGTCCCAGGCCCTGGTCGAAGACATCACCGCATATGAACACTTCAATGCCTTCTTCACCCGCGCCCTGAAACCCGGCGCGCGCCCGCTGGATGAAACCCCGGGGGCCATTCTCTGCCCGGCCGACGGTGCCGTCAGCCAGCTCGGCCCGATCGAACACGGCCGCATTTTCCAGGCCAAGGGTCACAGTTTCAGCGCCCTGGAGCTGCTGGGTGGCGATCCAGCCAACGCTGCGCCGTTCATGGGCGGTGAGTTCGCCACCATCTACCTGTCGCCCAAGGATTACCACCGCGTACACATGCCGCTGGCCGGCACCCTGCGCGAAATGATCTACGTCCCGGGCCGCCTGTTCTCGGTCAACCAGACCACCGCCGAAAACGTGCCAGAGCTGTTTGCCCGCAACGAGCGCGTGGTTTGCCTGTTCGACACCGAGCGCGGCCCGATGGCCGTGGTGCTGGTGGGCGCAATGATCGTCGCGTCGATCGAAACCGTCTGGGCTGGCTTGGTGACGCCACCCAAGCGTGAGCTCAAGACCTTCCGTTACGACGAAGCCAGCCGGGCGCCGATCCACCTGGAAAAAGGTGCGGAGCTGGGTCGCTTCAAATTGGGCTCGACTGCCGTCGTACTGTTCGGCCCGGATCAGGTCAAATGGGCTGAAACGCTCGGCGCAGGGTCTGCGGTGAGCATGGGCCAAGGCCTGGCGATGCCTGCCCAGGCTTGAGCATAAAAAAAGCCCGCAGCGATGCGGGCTTTTTAATTGGCTTGTCTTGGCGCACTGTTGGAAACACTGTCTTGCATAGGCGCTGTGGGAGCGGGCTTGCCCGCGATCGGCCGCGTAGCGGCCGTAAACCGGCCCACACTCAACTGCATTGGCCGCATCGCTGGCAAGTCAGCCCCAGCGGTCAGACGCGACCGTCACGATCCCGGAAGCCCAACAGGTATAGCACACCGTCCAGCCCCAGGGTCGAAATCGCCTGCTTGGCCGACTGCTTGACCAGCGGCTTGGCACGGAACGCTACGCCCAGGCCGGCAATGGCCAGCATCGGCAGGTCGTTGGCGCCATCACCTACGGCGATGGTCTGCTCCATCTGCAAGCCTTCCTTGCGCGCCAGCTCTCCAAGCAGGTCGGCCTTGCGCTGGGCGTCGACAATCGGCTCGACCGCAACACCGGTCACCTTGCCGTCAACCACCTCCAACTCGTTGGCAAAGACATAGTCGATGCCTAGCTTGGCCTGCAGTTGCTTGGCGAAGTAGGTGAAGCCACCGGACAGAATTGCCGTCTTGTAGCCCAGACGTTTGAGTTCGGCGAACAGGGTCTCGGCGCCTTCGGTCAGGCGCAGCGACGCACCGATCTCGTCCAGCACTCCGACATCCAGCCCCTTGAGCAAGGCCAGGCGCTCCTTGAAGCTGGCACGGAAATCCAGCTCGCCACGCATGGCCCGCTCGGTGATTTCCGAAACCTGCTCTCCAACGCCGGCAGCCTTGGCCAGCTCGTCAATCACCTCGGCCTCGATCAGCGTCGAGTCCATGTCGAACACCGCCAGGCGACGGTTGCGACGGAACAGCGAATCCTGCTGGAAGGCGATATCGACGTTCAGTTCCTGGGCCACGCTCAGGAACTCGGCACGCAGCGCTTGCGGGTCGGCAGGCTCCCCACGCACCGAGAACTCGATGCAACCCTTGCCCTGGTCAACCGGCGTGTCCAGCGCCACACGCCCCGACAGTCGGTCGATGTGGTCGATGTTCAAGCCGTACTTGGCGGTGATCGAGCTGACACGCTGCAACTGCTCGGCAGTCACCTTGCGAGTCAACAGGGTGACGATGTGACGGGCTTTGCCCTGACCTTCGACCCAGCTCTGGTAATCCGCTTCGGAAACTGGCGTGAAACGGACCTGCTGATCGAGTTCGTAGCCCGCGAACAGGATGTTTTTCAACACCGAGGAGGCCTTCTCGGTATCCGGGATTTCCACCAGGATGCCAAAAGACAGGGTGTCATGAATCACCGCCTGACCGATGTCGAGGATGTTCACACCACCCTGGGCCAGAACGCCGGTGATGGCCGCAGTGAGACCAGGGCGGTCCTCACCGGTGATGTTAATCAGAACGATTTCGCGCAAGACGGGCTCCGACTCGTAGAAAAAAGCGCATTCTACCGATTTTCACAGACCATCGGGCGCAGCCGATACTTTGCCGCCCCTTGAGCGCTCGCTATACTGCGCAGCAACTTCTCCGACATAAAGAGCCGCGCTCTGTGAACCGGCCCACGCCCGTTAAGACCGACAACTTCTTCCTGCTGATTTTTCATGCGCTGCGCCAACGCCGTGTGCCGCTTGCGCTGCGGATCGCCTGCCATAACGTGTTCCTGGTAGCACTGGCCCTGGTGATCTATGCCTGCGTGATGGGCTTGCAGTTCAAGCAGGCCATGCATGAACAGGCCGACGCCCTGGGGCAGAGCCTGACCACGCAGACCGCAACCTCGGCGACAGAGCTGCTGGTGTCCAACGACATCCTCAGCCTCAATGTGCTGCTGGGCAATCTGGTGAAAAACCCGCTGGTCGCCCATGCGGCCATCTATAGCGTCGACAACCGGATCCTTGCCGAAGCCGGCCAGCGCCCGAAAAACGGCCTGCTGGGCGAGGCCGAAGGCCTGTACCAGACCAAGATTACCTTTCAGGATGTGACCGCAGGCCAACTGCGCATCAGCCTGGACATGAGCCAGTTCCAGCAACCGCTGACCATCAGCCTGCAGAGCATGGGCATCCTTGCCGGTATTCTGCTGGCCCTGGCCCTGGCCATGAGCCTGCGCCTGGGACGCTTCATCTCCACGCCCTTGCTGCAACTGCGGGTCTGGCTGCGCGACATCAATGAATTCACCCCGGCGATCGAGCGCCAGGACGAAATCGGCGACCTGGCGCGCCAGCTGCACGCACGCCTGGCACCTCCACCACGGGAAATCGAACCGGAAGATGACGTCGAAGAAGACCACCTCGACGACGATGAGCCTGAATTCAAGGTTCGCAATCTGCGCGACCCAAGCTTCGACGAAGCGCCTGCGGTGAACAAGGTGAACAAGCCGGTAGCGGAGGACGATGAAAACGACGACGCGTTTGCCGACCTGCTCGACGAAGAACACGACGATGCCCCGCAACCTGCTGCTCCGCCTGTCAAGCGTGAGCCTCAGGCCAGCGCTGTGCTGGCGGTACAACTGGGCTCCCAGGAACAACTGCGCCGCCTGCCCCGGGCGCGCCTGACCGAGCTGCTGGAGCGCTATCGCGATTGCCTCGACCAGGCCGCATCACTGTACGAAAGCGAAGTACATACCCTCAACGACGGCAGCACCCTGATGCTGTTCCACAAGCAGGACAGCGGCGAGGATTACCTCACCAATGCCATCTGCTGCGGCGAACTGCTGCGCGCGCTGGGCCACGCCCTGCAGATCGAGGTGGCCGACAGTGGCATCACCTTGCAACTGCAGCTGGGCCTGGCACTGGGTGAAGGCCTGGACGGCATGAGCCAGATCGACCTGCTGCTGACCGAAAAGGCCCAAGATGCCCTGGCGTTGTCGCAACACAGCCGCAACCTGCTGCTGGTGGAGCGCAAGATCAGCGACGACGCCCTGATCCGCCAACGTGCCCGTATCCGTCCTATCGCAAGCCCCGAGGGTGCCTGCTGCGTGGAACGCCTGATGGAGCCCTACCCGTCGATGCTGGAACGTCAACTGGCGCGGATGCACGAGCGTCGGGTCAAGAGCTGATCCCCAGCGCGGGCAAGTCTGCTTGAGTGACTGCATGGCGACTGCTGCGCAGTCGATCGCAGCCTCGTACCTCGGCAGCGGCTACCTGTTGCATCTGGTTCTGTAGCTGCTGGTACAGCCTGTTATCGGGCGCACAGTGGACGTGGACGGCTTTCACCTGTTCCCACAAGGCCCAATAAAAAAGCCCGCATCGCTGCGGGCTTTCTTGTATCTGTTCACCTAGAAGCGGAACACTTCCATATCGGTGCGAATCGGCGTAGCCAATGGAATCTTTGGCTTCTCCGGTTCTTTGCGCACTTGCACCGGCGCGGCCTTCTTCGGTTGCTCTTCAGCGATCGGCGGCTGGTTGGCCAGCGGCTTGAGCGCAACGCTCAGTTGTTCGGCCAGCTTCTGCAGCAACTGGCCCTGGGCCTGCACCTGCGCTGCCGCGCTGCCCTCGTGCTGTTGCTCCAGGTGGACAATGCGATTGTCACGGACCTGTCCACGGCGATCAAGCAGGCGCCACTGGGCGTCAAGCACCGCAGGCTGGTTGACGCCGGAGTCCAGGCGAGTGATCGACAGCAGGACCTGTACATCCGGTGTGAAGCCCGTGTTGCCCGGCGCCAGCACGACGCGCTGGCTGTCCAGGCGCCAGGCCAACTGACGTACCAGCAACTGATCGATGTCTGCCGACAGGCTGCCAGCCCAACGGCCATCGGTCGCCGCGGTCAGGCTACCATCGGCTTGACGCTGGAGCAGGGTTTCGCGCTGCAGGTAATCGGCAACCGACACCGGGCCGAGCACGACAGCCATGCCCGCACTTTGCTTGGGCTGGGCAGGCTCGCCACTGTCGAGCTGATACAGGGATACCGGCTGGTGCATGCTGCAACCAGTCAGTCCGAGTACACCGACCAGCAGAACAAACGGAAGGCGCAGAAATTTCATCATCCCATCCAGGCGGCCGCCACAAGGCAAACCGCAGTGATACTCATATAGATTCGTCCGGGCACACAGCCACGCTGATGCCGCAAGGGGCCTATCATCCGCGAAATAGCGGTTCGACTCCAGTGTTTCAACCCCGAACGGGCGCGAAAATACCCATTCGGGGTCTCTAGATCGGCTTATCCGACGTTCTCGACCAACAAAGCGTCTACCCGCTGGAAGCCTCGCGGCAGTTTGTTGCCTCGACGACCGCGTTCGCCCTTGTAGTGCTCCAGGTCATCAGCCTTCAACGACAGGGTACGCTTACCAGCCTGCAACACAAGCGTCGCACCGTCGGGAATCACCGCCAAATCAGTGACATATTCCTCACGGCTGGCTACCCGGTCACCGGGAATACCAATGATTTTATTGCCCTTTCCTTTACCAAGCTGTGGCAGATCGCTGATTTTGAAAATCAGCAGGCGACCTTCGGTGGTCACCGCGGCAAGCCAGTTCTGCTCTCGGTCGGCCACCGCACGCGGGGCAATGACCTTGGCCCCGTTTGGCAAACTGAGCAGGGCCTTGCCGGCCTTGTTCTTGGCCTGCAAGTCTTCGCCCTTGACCACGAAGCCGTAGCCAGCATCGGAGGCAATGACATACAAGGCATCGTCTTCAGGCAGCAGCACGCACTCGAAGCCGGCACCTGGTGGTGGCGTCAGACGGCCGGTCAAAGGTTCGCCCTGGCCACGGGCCGACGGCAAGGTATGGGCGGCAACCGAATAACTGCGACCTGTGGAGTCGATAAACACGGCAAACTGGTTGGAACGCCCGGCCGCAGCAGTCTTGAAACCATCACCAGCCTTGTACGACAGGCCCGTGGCATCAATGTCATGCCCCTTGGCGCAGCGCACCCAACCCTTTTCCGACAGAACGACGGTGACAGGTTCGGTGGGCATCAGCTCGTTTTCCGACAGCGCCTTGGCTTCAGCGCGCTCGACAATTGGCGAGCGACGGTCATCGCCGTAGGTTTCGGCGTCCTTGATCAGCTCGGCACGTACCAGCTTGCGCAGCTTGCTTTCGCTACCCAGCAGGGCAGTCAGCTTGGCTTGCTCCTTGGCGAGCTCATCCTGTTCGTTGCGGATCTTCATCTCTTCCAGCCGCGCCAACTGGCGCAGGCGGGTTTCGAGGATGTATTCGGCCTGGGTTTCGGTCAGGTCGAAGCGGGCAATAAGCGCGGCCTTTGGCTGCTCTTCGGTGCGGATGATATGGATCACTTCATCCAGGTTGAGGAAGGCAACCAGCAAGCCTTCGAGCAGATGCAGGCGGCGCTCGACCTTGTCCAGGCGGAACTTCAGTCGGCGGCGCACCGTCTGCACACGGAATTCCAGCCACTCGACCAGCAACGCGCGCAGGTTTTTCAGCTGCGGGCGACCATCCAGGCCGATGATATTGACGTTGACCCGGTAACTGGACTCCAGGTCAGTGGTGGCGAACAGGTGCTGCATCAGCTCGTCGAGGTCGACCCGATTGGAACGGGCAATGATCACGATCCGGCAAGGGTTCTCGTGGTCTGACTCATCGCGCAGGTCAGCGACCATCGGCAGTTTCTTGGCCTGCATCTGGGCAGCGATCTGCTCCAGTACCTTGGCCCCGGAGACCTGGTGTGGCAATGCGGTGACAACGATGTCCCCGTCTTCGATGCGGTAGACCGCACGCATGCGCACCGAGCCACGGCCGCTTTCGTAGATTTTCAGCAACTCCGAGCGCGGCGTGATGATCTCGGCTTCGGTCGGGTAGTCCGGCCCCTGAATGTGCTCGCACAATTGCTCGACTGTGGCCTTGGGCTCATCCAGCAAGCGCACGCAGGCGCTGGCAACTTCACGCAGGTTGTGGGGTGGCACGTCGGTGGCCATGCCCACGGCAATACCGGTGGTGCCATTGAGCAGGATGTTCGGCAGGCGTGCCGGCAGTACCGCCGGTTCGTCCAGGGTACCGTCGAAGTTGGGCACCCAGTCGGCAGTACCCTGGCCCAGTTCGCTGAGCAGCACTTCGGAGTAGCGCGACAGCCGGGCCTCGGTGTAACGCATGGCAGCGAAGGACTTCGGATCGTCCGGAGCACCCCAGTTGCCCTGGCCGTCGACCAGGGTGTAGCGATAGCTGAAGGGCTGCGCCATCAACACCATGGCTTCGTAGCAGGCCGAGTCCCCGTGGGGGTGGAATTTGCCGAGCACGTCACCGACGGTACGCGCCGACTTCTTGTGCTTGGAGTCGGCGTCCAGGCCCAGCTCGCTCATGGCATAGACGATGCGTCGCTGCACCGGCTTCAAGCCGTCGCCGATATGCGGCAAGGCGCGGTCCATGATCACGTACATGGAGTAGTTGAGGTAGGCCTGTTCGGTGAAGTCAGCCAGTGACCGGCGCTCTACGCCATCGAGGCTGAGATCAAGGGAGTCGCTCATGCGGGCCTCATCATTTCAGGTTCTGGCGCAGCAGCAAGGTGCCACCACGCTGGGTAAATTCGAGTTGTTTCAGGGCACTCATGCCCAGCAAGACCTGGTCGCCCTCCAGTCCCGGCACCACCAGGGCACGCAGATCGCGCAACTGGATATCGCCCAGTTGCAGCGTGTCCAGGCGCGTGCGATAGCCCTGGGTGCGTCCATTGGCGGTACTGAGCGTCACAGGAGCACCACGCTCGAGATCAAGCTTGCCAGCCAGCCTTTCGGGAATCGCCACATCGGTGGCACCGGTATCGAGCAGAAAATGTACCGCCTGGCCATTGATCTGGCCATCGGCGACGAAGTGCCCCTGGCCGTTGCCCGCCAACTGCACTTCGATAAAACCTTCACCGTGCTGCGAACTGATCTGGGTATTGGGGTTGGCCTGACGCTGCTCCCAATCGCCGAAATAGCGTGTAGCCAGGAACAAGCCAGCCGACCAGGCCAACACCAGCAACACCCTGCCAGCACGCTTTCCCGGTGGCTGGCTCACGGCTTGGCGCTCCAGCCGCCTTCAGGGGCAGCAAATCGCCAGACCACCGGCCGCGACTCACCGTCGTTACGCGTTGCACCGTTGTTGTCCACACCGACCCAGGCGCCTTTGGCATCGATCACCAGGGCTTCGGCCAAGCCGAACGGCTGGGTGTACAGCCGCGTCTCGGCCAGCGCATCGGCGGCGAACGACCAGCAACGCTCGATTTTCGCGCTGCCTGCATCACGACGGCATATCCGGTGGGCATTGCGTTCCAGGGTGAAAAGTTTGTTGTTGAACAGGGCGAGGTCGGCAAAGTCCCTCGGCAGCGCACGCGCCTCGGGCATCTGCAGGGGTTGCATCTCGACCCCCGCCTCGCTCAGCAACACACAGCCGCCGGCGCAGCTCCACACCGTTTGCTGGCGATTGATCAACAGCAAGCCGCGACGTTCGCGCTCTGCCGCCAACCACAGGCGATCACCAGCCGGGTTTACCGCCAGGCCTTCGAACAAGGCATTGAAATGCAGCAGCATGCCGCTGGCCCGGGCCTGACGAACCATGCTCGGATCGATCTTCAACCAGTTCGGCTCACCGTCGACTGGCACTTGCAACACGGCGGCGTGGGCTTCACTGACCACATAGCGATTGCCGGCGGCATCACAGGTGATGGCCTCGAAATCCAGGTCGCCACCACGCACCTTGCCAGCGGCCCACGTGCGTGAGCGCAAACCCCAGGGCAAGCCGCTTTCCGGCACCGGGGGAGCAGCCAGCGGTATCGACACGGCCTGCCACACCGTGGCCTGGGTATCCATCCGGTACAAGAGGTCGTCGTCGCGGTCGGATACCGCCCACAGTTCGCCCTTGCACAGGGCCAGGCCCGAGAGGTTGCCGCCACGCATGCCCTCGACCGGATGTTCGCTCACCAGCTTGAGCTCAGGCCAGGGCGCCGCCTGCAATGACAGGGCAAACACACCAAGTGCCGCTGCCAGTAGCAGACGAATCAAGCCAGTACCTCGGCCAGGTTGCCTTTGGACTCCAGCCACGTCTTGCGATCGCCGGCACGCTTCTTGGCCAGCAGCATGTCCATGATCTCGCGGGTGCCGTCCAGGTCATCCAGTGTCAGTTGCACCAGGCGACGGGTGTTCGGGTCCATGGTGGTTTCACGCAGCTGCGGCGGGTTCATTTCACCCAGCCCCTTGAAGCGGGTGACCTGTGGCTTGCCGCGCTTTTTCTCGGCGACCAGGCGATCCAGAATGCCATCGCGCTCGGCCTCGTCCAGGGCGTAGTAGATCTCCTTGCCCAGGTCGATCCGGTACAGCGGCGGCATGGCCACATAGACGTGGCCGGCTTCGACCAGCGGACGGAAATGCTGGACGAACAACGCACACAGCAGCGTGGCGATGTGCAGGCCGTCGGAGTCGGCGTCGGCGAGGATGCAGATCTTGCCGTAGCGCAGTTGGCTCATGTCGGCCGCACCCGGGTCGACACCAATGGCCACGGCAATATTGTGTACTTCCTGACTGGCCAGGACCTCGCCACCGTCGACTTCCCAGGTATTGAGGATCTTGCCGCGCAGCGGCAGGATCGCCTGGAATTCCTTGTCACGCGCCTGCTTGGCCGAGCCACCTGCCGAGTCACCCTCGACCAGGAACAGTTCGGCGCGCATCGGGTCCTGGCCGGCGCAGTCCGCCAGCTTGCCCGGCAGTGCCGGCCCTTGGGTGACACGCTTGCGCTCGACCTTCTTGCTGGCCTTGAGACGGCGTCCGGCGTTGTTGATGGCCAGCTCGGCCAGTTGCATGCCCAACTCTGGATGGGCGTTGAGCCACAGGCTGAAGGCATCCTTGACCACGCCGGAAACAAACGCGGCCGCCTCGCGGGACGACAGGCGCTCCTTGGTCTGGCCAGAGAACTGCGGCTCCTGCATTTTCATCGAGAGCACGAAGGTGATGCGCTCCCAGACGTCCTCCGGGGCCAGCTTGACCCCACGCGGCAACAGGTTGCGGAACTCGCAGAATTCGCGCATGGCATCGAGCAGGCCCTGGCGCAGGCCGTTGACATGGGTGCCGCCCTGGGCGGTGGGGATCAGGTTGACGTAGCTTTCCTGGACGCTGTCGCCGCCTTCCGGCAACCACAGCAGGGCCCAGTCGACGGCTTCCTTGTTACCGGCCAGGCTGCCACAGAACGGTTCATCGGGCAGGCGCAGGAACTCGTTGACCGAGTCGACCAGGTAGGAACGCAGGCCGTCCTCGTAGTGCCATTCGACCTTCTCGCCGCTGCCCTTGTCTTCAAAGCTGACCAGCAGCCCCGGGCACAGGACCGCCTTGGCCTTGAGTACATGCTTGAGGCGGCTGATGGAGAATTTGGCGGAATCGAAGTACTTGGGGTCCGGCGCAAAGTACACGCTGGTACCGGTGTTGCGCTTGCCGACCGTGCCGACCACTTCCAGCTCGCTGGCCTTGTAGCCATCGGCGAAGGTCATCTGGTATTCGTTGCCATCACGCTTGACCTTGACCCGCACTTGGCTGGACAAGGCGTTGACCACAGAAATACCCACCCCGTGCAGACCGCCGGAGAACTGGTAGTTCTTGTTGGAAAACTTACCGCCGGCATGCAGCTTGGTGAGGATCAGCTCGACCCCCGACACCCCCTCTTCAGGGTGAATGTCTACCGGCATGCCGCGCCCGTCGTCGGACACTTCCAGCGAATGGTCGGCGTGAAGGATCACCTGCACCGATTTGGCGTGACCTGCCAGGGCTTCGTCGACACTGTTGTCGATGACTTCCTGGGCCAGATGGTTTGGCCGGCTGGTGTCGGTGTACATGCCCGGGCGCTTGCGCACCGGGTCAAGGCCCGAGAGGACTTCGATGGCGTCTGCGTTATAGGCACTAGCGCTGGGAATGGCCATGGGTTCTCGTCGTCAGTCGTGGGTGAAAATAAGTCATCAAAATACAGAAAAATCGAGCGATTGGTACTGCAGCGGGTCGATGCCGGCAAAGCTCAGCAAGGCCGGCAGGCGCTCGGCAAACCCCTGGAAACTGTGATCGCCGCCGGCCTGGATACGCAGGGCGCAGGCGCGGTAGAACTGCTCGGCCCGGCGATAGTCCAGGGTCTCATCGGCAGTTTGCAGCCAGACTTGATAGCGCGCGCCATCGGTGGGCGCGGCGACCTCAAGTTCGGCCAGGGCCTGCACGTGGTCGTGGGTCAGCTCCCAGGTTTCACCGGTGTAATGATTGGTCTGGGTTCCCAGGTACCCGTCGAACAGGTGGTGCGGGTTGACTGCGGGGTTGATCAGCAGCGCCTTGAGCCCGTGGCGCTCGGCCAGGTGGGTGGCATAGTAGCCGCCGAGCGAGCTGCCGACCAGTAATGGCGATTCGAGCTCAGCGATGTCGGCCTCGAGCTGGGCAATGGCCTGGCGAGGGTGGTGATGCAAGGCCGGCACCCGCAGCTGCCCGGCCAGGCCGACTTGCTGCATCACCTCGACCAGCTGACAGGCCTTCTTTGACGAGGGCGCACTGTTGAACCCGTGAATATAGAGAATCGATCCCGACATACCGCCCCCGATGCACCTGTCTGACCTGGCATGCCAGGCTGAAAAACGCGCATTTTAGCCTGTTCGACCATGGATTGAGCGGTTTCAGCCATTCAGCAACATTTAATAGCCGTCTTCGTAGTCGATGGTGAACTCGAAATCGCTCACCCGCGACACGCCGGTGTCGACGGCGCCATCAGGGTGCAAGCGAAGCCAGCGATAGCCCGGCGCTTGTTCGCCGACCTTGAAGTCCTCACTGCCTGGCTCGAACTGGATGCAGGTGGAAGGAGAGGCCAACAGCCGCACCCCATTGCGCATCTGATCCCACTCCTGGTGGATATGCCCCCACAACAAGGCACGCACCTGTGGATAACGATCCAGCACTGCAAACAGTGCGTCTGCATTGCGCAAGCCGATCGGCGCCATCCAGGCACAATCGATCGGCACAGGCTGATGGTGGAAACAGATCAGGTGATGGCGCCCGGGCGCCTCGGCCAAGGCTTGATCAAGCAACTTCAACTCGCGCTCATCCAGTACCCCTGGCACGGCGCCTGGCACGGCCGAGTTGAGCATCAGGATACGCCAGTTGCCAATATCCACCACCGGCTCCAGCGCCTGCGAACCCTGTGCAGCCTGCTCCATGGGCAGCGGTTCGTCGTGGTTGCCGGCGAGCCAGCGGGACGGCGCCTGGAGGCTCGACGTCAGGTCGCGAAAACGGGCATAGGATGCTTGCGTGCCATCCTGCGACAAGTCGCCCGTCGCCAGTAGCAAGTCGATACGCGGCTGCTCGTCGCGCACGCGCTCGATGACCCGTTGCAGGCTTTCGCAGGTGTTCATGCCCAGCAATGTACGGTCCGCGTCGGCAAACAGGTGGCTGTCGGTCAGCTGCACCAGGTACACCGGCGCGTGGTCATGAGGGGTAGATGGTTGCGGCAAGGGCCGACTCCTTGGGCGGATTCAGCGCGATTATGGCGTTTGCCAGGGCTTGAGCAAATACTCGAAAACAACCGGCATCACATTTCAGCGAACGACAGCCAGTTCATGTCCGCACGCAAGGCAATGGCTCAACCATTCACCGAGGAACAGATTGAGCTGGGCTTTTTCATCGGGCTGGTGCATCGCCGCATTCGGATAGGGATAAATGCTGCGAAAACGCCGGGCATGCTCGGCGCTCACCACTTCGGCCATGCGCGCATCGTGGTACACCTGCACTTCCAGTTGCGGCACCGGCAACCAGGGCAGGCTGTGTTCCTGGCGCACACGCAGGGTGGTGGTGTACGGGCAGGCGAGCACCACATCCAGGACCAGCACACCGAGCATCTGGTCGCCCTGGGTCATGCCGATGCGACGCGAGCTCTGGGCGCTGCGCATATCCGGCAACAGGCGCATCAGACGCGCATAGTTGGCCTCGCAGGCTGCCTGCAACCCGACCAGATCGACCCGGTAGCGCTCGCGCAACAGATTCACGACCATAGCCCCCTGACTTCATCACGGTTCAAGGCCAGCCACTGCAAGGCAATAATGGTTGCCGCATTGGCGATCAGCCCATCGCGCACTGCCTGCAGCGCATCCTCGAACGCCCAGACCTTCACGCGAATATCTTCGCCCTCTTCTTCCAGTCCGTGCAGACCGCCCGCCCCAGCGCTGTCGCAACGCCCCAGGTACAAGTGCACGTATTCATCACTGCCGCCGGGGGACGGGAAATACCGCGTCATCGGCCACAGCGTCTGAATGTTCAGCCCAGCTTCCTCCTGCGCTTCACGGTGTGCAACTTCTTCCGGCGCTTCATCTTTATCGATCAGACCAGCGACCAGTTCGATCAACCAGGGGTTGGCCGTCTTGCCCATGGCGCCGACGCGAAACTGCTCGATCAGCACGACTTCGTCGCGCTGGGCATCGTAGGGCAGCACACACACCGCATCATGGCGCACGAACAATTCACGGCTGATCTCCCGGCCCATGCCCCCAGCGAACAGCTCATGGCGCAGGCGCACCCGATCGAGCTGGTAGAAGCCCTTGAAGCAGTTCAGCCGCTCGACGATCTCGACGTCCTTGGGCACAGTGTTCAGCGTGTCTGACATGGGAATCCTCATAACCTCGTGTACTGCATCGCGCCATCCTAACCTGCGCACCGTCGCGTTTCACCCCTTTAAAGATAGCGCCCTGGCTGCGAGGATAGGCAGCCTGCTGATGTATTGAGCTTAGTGGCGAACTGAAGGCCATGCCGACGGTCCAAGCCCGATTACCTTTGCCTTACAAGGATCATCATGACGCTTGTGAAACTGACTACCGTGGCCGTGCTGGCCCTGGCCCTGGGCGCCTGTCAAAGCTTGTTCCAGCCCAATATGCGCACGCCACTGGAGGTCAAGCGCGATCGTTGGGAGCACATCAAGCCCGGTTGCAATACGGCTGACTGCCCCCTGGTCAATATCGACACCATTCACTTCCCGGCCAACCCCAAGCTGGACGCGATCGTCGAGAAACGTCTGCTCCAGATGACCCAGGATAACGAGCGCGATGCCCTTCCGACTTCGCTCAAGGCTTATGAAGACACGTTCATGGCCAGCGCCGAAAGCCGCCACAGCAGCTACCTGCAAGCCAAGGTACGCGAGCAGCATGACGGACTGGTGATCATCGAGCTGTCGAGTTACCTGGACACCGGCGGCGCCCATGGCATGCCCGGGCGCGGCTTCATCAACTATTCGCGCCAGCAGGACAAGGTCCTGACCCTGCAGGACATGCTGGTGCCGGGCCAGGAAGCGACGTTCTGGAAGACTGCCGAGGAAGCCCACAAGGGCTGGCTGATCAGCACTGGCATGGACAAGGACGCCGAGTTCGTCAAGACCTGGCCTTTCCGCCAGACCCCGCACATTGCCCTGACGTACGGCGCGGTGGTGCTCAAGTACGAAGTGTATGCCATCGCCCCCTATTCCATGGGCCACATCGAACTCAAGATCCCCTACCCGCGCCTGAACGGCATCATCAAGCCGGCGTTGTTTCCCGGTCGAGGCTGACGGACGGCGCCGCCATCCAGTACACGCACCCTGCCAGCAGCAAGGCCGGCAGGGTCGAGCCGACATCCGCGGCGTAGTGTGCCAGCAGGTGATAAGTGGCAACGCCGCAGCCCCATGCGAACAGCGCACGCCAATGCAGGCTATGGATCGGGCTGGCATCGCTGCGACGGCGACGCACGATGAAATGATCGACCAGCACCACGCCGAACAGCGGGGCAAACACCGAGCCGATCAGCAGCAGGAAGTTCTGGTACTGCGCCATGGGTGCAAAGCAGGCGATCAGGGTACACAGCACGCCGATGGCCAAGGCCAGGTGTTCGACCTTCAGGCGAATCAGCAGGCCGGTGGAAACCGCCGCCGAATGGATATCGGCAAAGGCCTTTTCCGATTCGTCGAGCAGGATCAGCAGCAGCGGAATACCCAGGCCGGCGCCAGCCAGCGCCAGGAGCAAGGTATTGACCTCCCCTGCCGGAGCAAAGGCCAAGGTATAAGCCACACCCAGGCTCATCATCCACACGTTGCCCACGAAGTAGCCCAGTGCCGTGCCGATGAACACACGACTGGCATGGCGGCTGAAGCGTGAATAGTCGGCAATCAGCGGCAGCCACGACAGCGGCATGGCGATGGCGATGTCGACACCCACGGCGAGCGACATCGAGCCATCACCGGCACGCGCCCACAAGGCGGCCAGATCCGCCTTGGCGAACAGGTTCCAGGTCAGCCACAGGCAAGCGCCCAGCAACAGCCAGATGCCCCACTTGCGCAAGATCTTGCGTACGAAGGTCAACGGCCCGCTGACGGCCAGCAGGGTTGCCAGAGCACCGAAGCACAGGGTCCACAGCAACGGGTTGGTCAGCGCGCTGTCTTCGCCGAAGGCGCGTGCGCCCAAAAGGCTTGCGGCATCACGCATGACAATGATTTCGAATGAGCCCCAACCGATCAGTTGCAACAGGTTGAGCAGGGCCGGCAGGCGCGCGCCATCGCGACCCAGGCTACGACGCAGCGCGGCCATGGACGAGAGCCCCGTGTCGCTGCCGATGACGCCGACGGCCGCCAGCAGCAGAACGCCCACGGACGTACCGATGATAATTGCCAGCACAGCGTTGGCCAGGCCAAGGCCGGGGCCGAGCAAGGCGCCAGTCTGCAGGACCATCAGGCCGATGCCGAGGGAGAACCAGAGGGAACAGAGATCGCGGCCGCTGAGGACGCGCTGCTGGGTGGTGACCGGGTGATCCGGGGAGAATTGGCTGGGTGTGCTCACAAAGAGTTGTCTCGACAGGGAGAAAATTATTGTTCTTTCGGGCCCTTTCGCCGGCAAGGCCGGCTCCCACAAGGGCATGGCGTGCACGCTTTTGTGGGAGCCGGCCTTGCCGGCGATGCGGTGTGCACTGCACACCGCTTGAACAGCCCGGTCAGACCTTCTTGTACAACTGGCTGCCTTCCTGGCGGAACCGCTCGGCCTGCTCGCGCATGCCATCCTCGACCGCTACATCCACCGTCTCAATGCGCTGGTTGGCGGCGTACTCACGCACTTCCTGGGTGATTTTCATCGAACAGAACTTCGGCCCGCACATCGAACAGAAGTGGGCGACCTTGGCCGAGTCCTTGGGCAGTGTCTCGTCATGGAACGACCGCGCGGTATCCGGGTCGAGGCCGAGGTTGAACTGGTCTTCCCAACGGAACTCGAAGCGCGCCTTGGACAAGGCGTTGTCGCGGATTTGCGCGCCCGGGTGGCCCTTGGCAAGGTCGGCGGCATGGGCAGCGATCTTGTAGGTGATGATGCCGGTCTTGACGTCATCCTTGTTCGGCAGGCCCAGGTGCTCCTTGGGCGTGACGTAACAGAGCATGGCGCAACCGAACCAGCCGATCATCGCCGCACCGATACCGGAGGTTATGTGGTCGTAACCCGGGGCGATGTCGGTGGTCAGCGGGCCAAGGGTGTAGAACGGCGCTTCGTCGCAGCACTCCAGCTGCTTGTCCATGTTCTCCTTGATCAGCTGCATCGGCACGTGGCCCGGGCCTTCGATCATGCACTGCACGTCGTGCTTCCAGGCGATCTTGGTCAGCTCACCGAGCGTCTCCAGCTCACCGAACTGCGCTTCATCGTTGGCGTCGGCAATCGAACCCGGACGCAGGCCATCGCCCAGCGAGAAGCTGACGTCGTAGGCCTTCATGATTTCGCAGATTTCGTCGAAGTGGGTGTAGAGGAAGTTCTCTTTGTGGTGCGCCAGGCACCACTTGGCCATGATCGAACCACCACGACTGACAATGCCGGTGACACGTTTGGCGGTCAGCGGCACATAGCGCAGCAGCACGCCGGCGTGAATGGTGAAATAGTCCACGCCTTGCTCGGCCTGCTCGATCAGGGTGTCGCGGAACAGCTCCCAGGTCAGGTCTTCGGCCACGCCGTTGACCTTCTCCAGCGCCTGGTAGATGGGTACGGTGCCAATCGGTACCGGCGAGTTGCGAATGATCCACTCGCGGGTTTCATGGATGTGCTTGCCGGTGGACAAGTCCATCACTGTGTCCGAACCCCAGCGGATACCCCAGGTGAGCTTGGCCACTTCTTCTTCGATGGACGAGCCCAGGGCGCTGTTGCCGATGTTGCCGTTGATCTTCACCAGGAAGTTGCGGCCGATGATCATCGGCTCCAGCTCCACGTGGTTGATGTTTGCCGGGATGATCGCACGACCGCGGGCGATCTCCTCACGGACGAATTCGGCGGTGATTTCTTTCGGGATGCTGGCACCGAAGCTGTGCCCGGCGTGCTGTTGCTTGAGCAGACCAGCAGCGCGGGCTTCCTGCAGCTTCATGTTCTCGCGGATGGCGACGTATTCCATCTCGGCGGTAATGATGCCCTGGCGCGCGTAGTGCATCTGGCTGACGTTGGCGCCGGCCTTGGCCCGGCGCGGGTTGCGTACATGGGCGAAGCGCAGCTTGGTCAGCTCGGCATCGGCCAGGCGCTGTTGACCGAAGTTCGACGACAGGCCTTGCAGGCGCTCGGTGTCACCACGGGCGTCGATCCAGGCCGAGCGCACATCGCCCAGGCCTTTGCGCACATCGATGATGACCGAAGGATCGGTGTAGGGGCCGGAAGTGTCGTAGACCAGCACCGGGGCATTGGGCTCGCCACCGAAGTCGGTGGGGGTATCGTCCAGGCTGATTTCACGCATGGGCACGCGGATGTCCGGGCGCGAGCCTTCGACATAGATTTTGCGCGAGCGGGTGAACGGCTGTACGGACTGTTGATCGACCTGGGCCGACTCACTCAGATTGGTAATGTATTTTTCTTGTTTACTCATCACAGGCTCTCCAGACGGCTTCCTAGCAGTGGAATGTCGGGGGAGAACCTGAAAGGCACGGACGCACCAAGGACGGTGCTGTGCCAAATGCGCGGTGATGCCTGCAGCTGCAACGGCTGACTCGACATTCCCGGACCTGGCACAAGAGACTCGCCGGGAAAGCGAGAAATCTTGTTCCCTACGCAGGCGCTAACCTGATCAGGTTCAACGGGATCCGGATTATCCGATCTCAGCCTCAACGCAAGGCACCCCGACAAGAACGTGTCCAGTCTAGACTGGACTCACCCGCAAAGCCAACAGTACAAGCACGGGCACGATAAATGGCGCAAATGGCAGATTGTTGCAAAGTGTCCGCGCATCTACACTCACCGGTTCAGAAACACTCAATTGTTCAAGGATCGCCCTATGCTGCGCAAACTTTCACTGGCCCTTGCCGTGTCTTGTGCTACCAACGGAATGGCCTGGGCAGCAGATGTGCCCTTGTCGGCAAAGACCGACCTGGTGAGCGTCTACCAGGAGGCTGTGAACAACAACGCCGATCTCGCCGCAGCCCGCGCCGACTATGGCGCCCGCAAGGAAGTGGTACCCCAGGCCCGCGCCGGCCTGCTGCCGAATCTCTCGGCCGGTGCCGAGATGATGAACACCCGCACCAAGATCGACACGCCCTCGATCACCGCCAACCGCAGCGGCAACTCCTGGCAGGCCACATTGGCGCAGCCGGTGTTCCGAGCCGATCGCTGGTTCCAATTGCAAGCGGCCGAAGCGGTCAACGAGCAGGCGGCACTGGAGCTGTCGGCAACCGAGCAGAACCTGATCCTGCAGACCGCAGAAAACTACTTCGCGGTGCTGCGCGCCCAGGACACGCTGGCCTCGACCAAGGCCGAAGAAGCAGCCTTCAAGCGCCAGCTCGATCAGTCCAACGAACGCTTCGACGTGGGCCTTTCCGACAAGACCGACGTACTGCAATCCCAGGCCAGCTACGACACCGCGCGGGCCAACCGCATCGTTGCCCAGCGCCAGGTCGATGACGCCTTCGAGGCGCTGATCACCCTCACAAACCGCTACTACAACTCGGTACAGGGCATCGTCCACACCCTGCCGGTGCAGGTGCCGATCCCCAACGACGCCAAGGCCTGGGTCGAAACCGCCGGCAAGCAGAACCTCAACCTCCTGGCGACCAACTACGCAGTCGATGCAGCTGAAGAAACCCTGCGCCAGCGCAAGGCCGGTCACGCGCCAACGGTAGACGCGGTAGCGCGCTACCAGAAAGGCGACAACGATAGCCTGGGCTTTGCCAACCCCAACCTGACCGGACAGAACTACAGCGGTGATGTCGAGCAGACCAGCATCGGCCTGCAATTGAACATCCCGATCTACAGCGGCGGCCTGATCAGCTCGCAGGTGCGCGAGGCGTACCAGCGCTTGAACCAGAGCGAACAGCAGCGCGAAAGCCTGCGCCGCCAGGTGGTGGAAAACACCCGCAACCTGCACCGTGCGGTCAACACTGACGTCGAGCAAGTACAGGCGCGCAAGCAGTCGATCATTTCCAACCAGAGCGCGCTGGAAGCCACGGAAATCGGCTACCAGGTCGGTACCCGCAACATCGTCGACGTGCTTGATGCCCAGCGCCAGCTGTACACCTCGGTGCGCGACTACAACAACACCCGCTACGACTACATTCTCGACAACCTGCGCCTGAAGCAGGCAGCGGGCACCTTGAGCCCGCAGGATCTGACAGACCTGGCCCGGTACCTGAAGCCGGACTACAACCCGGACAAGGACTTCCTGCCGCCTGATCTGGCGGCTGCGGCCAAGGCGAATTTCGACGCCAGGCCTTGACGTGCATCGCGGGGCAGGCCCGCTCCTACCGCAACCGTAGGAGCGGGCTTGCCGCGTGATTCAGCGCTGCATCAAGCGCCCCAAACCTTCCAGCAAACGCTGCAGCGCGCCCTGGTTGGCCTGCATCACCGCCCGCCCCGCCTTACCCATGCGCTGCGCATCCTGCGGCAACTCGATCAAGCGCTGAACCTGTGCCTTCAACCCCTGGGCATCCTCCACCTCCTGCAACGCCCCTGCCTCGCGCAACATCGCCGCGATTTCCAGGAAGTTGAACAGGTGCGGACCACTGAGCACAGGCAAAGACAAGGCCGCCGGCTCCAGCAGGTTGTGCCCGCCATTGGGTACCAGACTACCGCCGACGAATGCGATATCGGCCAGCGCATAGAGGAACAGCAGCTCACCCATTGTGTCGCCCAGCAATACCGCTGTTTCTGCACTCACCGGCTCGGCACTGGAACGGCGGATGGTCGGGAACTGCGCACAGCACAACTCGAACACCGTGTTGAACCGCTCCGGGTGCCGCGGCACCAGGATCAACAGGGCGTCGGCATGTTGCGCGAGCAACTGGCGATGTGCGGCGAGAATCACTGCGTCTTCGCCTTCATGGGTGCTGGCAGCAATCCACACCGGGCGCTGGCTGGCCTGCCACTGAGCGCGCAGGTCGCGCGCCCGGGGCAGCAGTTGCTCGTCGATGCGCAAATCAAACTTGATCGAACCGGTCACCTGCACGCATTGCGGACGTGCGCCCAGTTGGCGGAAGCGCTCGGCCTCGGCCTCGGTCTGCACGGCAATGAAATTCATCTCGGCCAGCATCGGCCGGGTCAGCCCGGCAAAGCGGGCATAGCCACGGGCCGAACGCTCGGACAATCGTGCATTGGCCAGGGCGACCGGAATACCGCGCTTGGCGCATTGATGGATATGGTTGGGCCAGAGCTCGGTCTCCATGATCACTGCAAGCCGGGGCTGGATATGTTCAAGGAAGCGCCCGGCCGCCCAGGGTAAGTCATAGGGCAGGTAGCAATGTTGAATCCGCGGTTCGTCGGCGAACATCGCCCGCACGCGCTCGGAGCCGGTCGGGGTCATGCAGGTGATGGTGATCGGCAGTTGTGGATAAGCCTTGAGCAGCGCGCGGATCATCGGCGCTGCGGCAATGCTCTCGCCCACCGACACGGCATGTACCCAGATCCCGCCCTTGGCCATGGCTGGCAGGTTCACGGCAAAGCGCTCGCCGACGCGCTGGGCATAAGCCGGCGCCTTGCGTGAACGCAGGAACAGGCGCAGCGCAACCAGCGGCAGGCCCAGGTGAAACAGCAAGGAATAAAGAGTTCTGTTCATGGCGCCAAAGTGTACTAGCCAATGGCGCGCAAGTGCACTGCGAAGCGCTCGGCCAACCACTGCGCGGCTGGCCCGAGGGGTTCGTCGCGCCGCCACACCAGCTCGACCACCAGCGGCGGCGGCGTCCACTCGCTGCTCAACTCGACCATTTGCGCATGGTAGGTCGGGTACTGCACCACATGCCGGGGCAGCCACGCCCAGCCCAGGCCACGCATCAACAACTCAGCGATCGCATAGAAGCTGTCTGCGCGCCAGATCTGCGGGCTAATGGGTTCGCCTCCCGGATAACCGCTAGCCTGAGGCGTAATCAGCAATTGCCGGTGCCGGGCCAGTTGCTGGCGGTTGACCCGCGACAACTCGGCCAAGGGATGGTTTACAGCGCAGACCGTGACCATTTCCACCTGCCCCAGGGTCCGGCGCTCAAGCGCAGGCGGCATGTGTTCATGGTGGAACAGCAAGCCCAGGTCTGCGCGGCGCTCCACCAGCTTGCGCGCCACATCACCCTGGGCACCGCTGGCAAGTTGCACTTCCAGCGAGGGGAACTGCTGCGCCAGTTGATCCAGGCTGTCGATCACCGGCTGATAAGGCATGGCCTCGTCCTGGGCCACTCGCAACTGCGCCTCCTGCCCCCGCATCAGCGCCAGCGCCCGGCCATCGAGCCGCTCGCATTGGCGCAACAACTCGCGGGCATCCTCCAGCAAGGCAGCGCCGGCCTCGGTCAGCCGCGGCTGGCGACCACTGCTGCGCTCGAACAAGGTGACGCCCAGGTCAGCTTCAAGTAGCGCAATGGCATTGCTCACTGCTGACTGGGCCTTGCGCTGGGTGCGGGCGACAGCGGAGAACGAACGCTGCTCGGCCACCCTCAAAAACAGGCGAAGTTGCTCCAGACTCCATTGTTCGGCCATACAACCTATCTCCATAAAAGATAGGTAATGACTTTACCCCATCCAGGCTTGCTCTAAAATGCCCAGCCAGAACAGAGGACCGCCCCCATGAATGCCTATACCTACCTGGCCATTGCCATCTGCGCCGAAGTCATTGCCACCGCCTCGATGAAGGCCGTGAAGGGCCTGAGCACCCCCTTGCCCTTGCTGCTGATGGTCTGCGGCTATGCCGTGGCGTTCTGGATGCTGACCCTGGTGGTGCGCAGCATTCCGGTGGGTATTGCCTACGCCATCTGGTCAGGGTTGGGTATCGTGTTGATCAGCATTGCGGCATTGGTGATCTACGGGCAAAAACTGGACCTCCCGGCGATGCTCGGCATGGCCATGATTGTCGGTGGCGTGGTGGTGATCCAGGTGTTCTCGAAAACCGCCGGCCATTGATCCGCTTCACAGGCTGTATACTGGGCGTCTGTCCAAGCTTGTGAGGTACATGCATGCCATCCGTTATTTCCACCGACGTCCTGATCGTCGGCGCAGGGGTCGCAGGCCTCTGGCTCAATGCTCGCCTGCGTCGCCTGGGTTACTCGACGGTGGTGGTGGAACGCGCCAGCCTCGGTGGCGAGCAGACCCTCAAATCCCAAGGCATCATTCATGGCGGCGCCAAGTACGCCCTGCATGGTGCCCTGACCGGTGCCTCCGAAGCGATCGCCAACATGCCGCGACGCTGGCGCGAAGCCCTGGCCGGCAATGGCGAACTGGACCTGTGCGGCGTGCGCCTGCTGTCTGAAGCCCATTACCTGTGGTCACCCGGCACCCTGGCCGGCAACCTCACCAGCTTTTTCGCCAGCAAGGCGGTGCGTGGGCGGGTCGATCAGGTCAAGGGCGAGCAACTGCCTCCTGCCTTGCAGGACCGTGCCTTCAAGGGCAAGGTCTATCGCCTGGCGGAACTGGTCATTGATGTGCCGAGCCTGCTGACCCGCCTGGCGGAACTGGCCGGCGACAGCTTGCTGGCCGGCGAGCAGATCGAACCGCTGCAAGAAGGCGGGGAACTGGCCGGCTTGCGCGTCGATGGCCGTGAGGTCCGCGCCCAACGCATCGTGCTCAGCGCCGGCGCTGGCAATGCCGGCTTGCTCGAAACCCTTGGCCTCAAGCAGCCCGCCATGCAGCGCCGGCCGCTGCACATGGTCATGGCTAAAGGACCCAGCCTCAAGCCGCTGTATGCCCACTGCCTGGGTGGTGGCCCCAAGCCGCGCATTACCGTTACCAGCCATCCGGCTGCCGATGGCCAGTGGGTCTGGTACCTGGGTGGCGACCTGGCCGAAGCCGACGGCGTGGCCCGCGAACCGGAAGCACAAATTGCAGCGGCGAAAAAAGAAGTCGCCAGCCTGCTGCCCTGGATCGACCTGAGCCAGGTGCGTTGGGCGACCGCACGCATCGACCGCGCTGAACCTGCACAGTCTGGCCTGGTGCGACCCGACAACGCCTTTCTCGCCGAACAGGATCGCCTGCTGGTGGGCTGGCCAACCAAGCTGGCCCTCGCGCCAGACTTCGCCGACCGTGTACTGGCCAACCTTGAGCGTGACGGCATCAAGCCCGCCAATACCACCGCCTTGCCTGACCTGCCGAAACCCCCGATGGCGGTGCCGGTATGGGAGCAACTGTTGCCATGAGCCTGCCAACCCTTCACGACCTTCACCGCCCTTTGGGCAGCACCGGCCTGCGGGTTTCGCCGCTGGGCCTGGGCACGGTCAAGCTGGGCCGCGACCAAGGGGTCAAGTACCCCAACGGCTTTACCATCCCCGACGATGACCAGGCGCGCATGCTGCTCCAGCAAGCGCGCGAGCTGGGCATCAACCTGATCGACACCGCACCCGCCTACGGCCGAAGCGAAGAACGTCTCGGCCCATTGCTGCGTGGCCAGCGCGAACAATGGGTGATTGTCAGCAAGGTGGGCGAAGAGTTCGACAGCGGCCAGTCTCGCTTCGACTTCAGCGCCGCTCACACGCGTTTTTCCATCGAACGCAGCCTCAAGCGCCTGGAGACCGACCACATCGACCTGGTGCTGGTGCATTCCGATGGCAATGACTTGTACATCCTCGAACACGAAGAGGTCTACCAGACCCTTGAGGCCCTGAAGCAGGAAGGCAAGATCGGCGGCTTCGGCCTTTCAGGCAAAACTGCAGCCGGTGGCTTGAAAGCGCTGGAGCGCGGCGATTGCGCCATGGTCACCTACAATCTGAACGAGCAGGCAGAACGCCCGGTACTCGATTATGCCGCCGACCATGGCAAGGCGATTCTGGTGAAAAAAGCCCTGGCCAGTGGACATGTCTGCCTGAGCCCTGGCGTAGACCCGGTACGCGCGAGCTTCGAGCTGCTGTTCGGTCACCCTGGGGTGAGCAGTGCTATTGTCGGGACCATCAATCCTGTACACCTGGCCCACAACGTGGCCACCGTTGCCGCCATATTCAATAGCTGACGCTTGCGCCGCCGTCGCGGCCGACCCCAACGCAAGAAGGAGCCGACATGCCGCGAACGCTGATCCGCAAGAACCCGAGCAACTTCAAGACGCTGCCCCTGCACGTCGAAGCCAGCCCCGAGGGGCTGTGCTACCAGAGCATCGGCATGCCGCTGAATTTTGCCCAGACCCAGCAACGGCGCAAGCAGATTCAATTGGCCGACAGCCAACGCTTTGCCGTCGAGCTGGCCAACCTGGGGGTGTCGGTACGTCTGACCCTGCATTGGCAGAATCGCGACTATTGGGTGCTGGTCCGCCAGCGCCGCCAGGACCGAGGCGATGTGGTACTGAAACTGATTTCAGGCTACGTGCCGGCCCAGGAGCTCAACCTGCCGCTGCACACTGCCATCCAGGAGGTAGCCGAAGAGTGCCTGCTGGAAACCCCGGAAGGCTGGCTCGGCGGGCGTTTCAACGACACCTGGCTACCAGCACCCTACGCTGACGCCCTGCACTACCGAGAAGCTCTGCCTTTTGTTCTTACCCCACAGTCTGGCGCCGCACGGCCAGTACGCTGTGCCAACCTGCAATTGCTCGAACGCCCGCGCGCCTATGTACACCTGCCCACTGCGTCACTTCAGTTGATCTACGACCTGCGTCTGCAAGTGCCGCGTGAAGCCAAATCCCTGAGCCTGTTTCATGTCGATGAGCGGCTGGAAGGCGATCAGTTGGTGGCCCGGCTCAACCGCAGTCGTCCTGACCTTTACCTCATGCCACTTGAAGACGGCCGTCCACGACCCGAGCTGTACACCCTGAAGAAGGATCGCCTGGTACCCGCAAGCACCCGCGGCCTGTATCTGGCCGAAAGCTTTGCCCGGCAGGACGGTTGGCTGGTGAGGGATGAGCGGATTCGCTGGAAGGATTGGGTCCGTGAGCAAGGGTTGGCGGCACCCAAGCCGGATTCCGGATTGCGGCGGCTGACGGGTAAGGCTCGGGAGTTGTTGCAGATGGCGCGGGGGGGGTTGCGCAAGTAGAACGATCGCGGGGCAAGCCCGCTCCCACCGGACAGGTAGGAGCCGGCTTGCCCCGCGATACATCAGTTCTTACGAATCTTCTCGACGATCGCAGTGGTCGAGCTGTTCTCAACCAGCCCCAACACCTTCACGGTACCGCCATAGGCCTTGACGATGTCTGCGCCGACCACTTGGTCGATCCCGTAGTCCCCACCCTTGACTAGCACATCCGGCTTGACCTGGCTGAGCAGGTTTTCCGGCGTGCCTTCCGGGAAGCTGATAACCCAGTCCACCGCACCAAGACCCGCCAATACCGCCATGCGCCGGTCAACGCTGTTGATCGGACGGCCCGGGCCTTTGAGGCGGCTGACCGACGCATCGTCGTTGACCGCAACAATCAGGCGATCACCCTGGGCACGCGCCTGCTCCAGGTAGGTCACGTGACCGGCATGGAGGATGTCGAAGCAACCGTTGGTAAAGACGATTTTCTCGTTATGGGCACGGGCGTCGTCGATGGCCAGCAACAGCTGATCCAGGCTCAGCACGCCGCGTTCCGAACCTTCCTCGCGCTGAATGGCGCGACGCAGCTCTGGCGCGCTGATGGCGGCGGTACCCAGCTTGCCCACCACGATGCCGGCGGCCAGGTTGGCAAGGCCCACGGCATGAGGCAGGTCTTCCCCTGCAGCGATCGCTGCCGCCAGGGTGGAAATCACCGTGTCACCGGCACCGGTGACATCAAAGACTTCACGAGCACGGGCTGGCAGGTGCAGCGCCGGATGCTCCGGACGCAGCAAGGTCATGCCGTGCTCGCCACGGGTCACCAACAAGGCACCCAGCTCAAGCTCGCGCATCAACTGACCGCCCTTGGCCACCAGCTCAGCTTCGTCGGCGCAACGACCGACGATGGTTTCAAACTCGCTGAGGTTCGGGGTGATCAGGCTGGCGCCACGGTAGATCGAGAAATCCTTGCCCTTGGGGTCGGCCAGTACAGGAATTCCCTTGGCCCGCGCCGCCTGGATGAGGCTCTGGTGGTTTTTCAAGGCGCCTTTGCCATAGTCGGACAACACCAGCACCTTGACGCCTTCGAGCAGGGTGTCGACTTCGGCACCCAGCGACAGCGGGTCAGTGGCGAAGGGCTCTTCGAAGTCGATACGCAGCAATTGCTGGTGACGGCTCATCACGCGCAACTTGACGATGGTCGGCTGGTGCGCGATGCGTTGGAAGATCGAGCGCACACCCGCGGCCTGCAGGCTGTTGGCCAGGCTGTCGGCAGCTTCATCCTGGCCGGTGACCCCGACCAGAGATGCCGGGGCACCCAGCGCGGCGATGTTCAAGGCGACGTTGGCCGCACCGCCGGGACGGTCCTCGATCTGCTCGACCTTGACCACCGGTACCGGGGCTTCAGGCGAGATCCGTGAGGTACCGCCATGCCAGTAGCGGTCGAGCATGACATCGCCCACCACCAGTACCGGGGCTTGATCGAAACGCGGCATGGACAACTTCATGGGCAACCCATATATACAAAATTAACAGGGGCAGGATATTAGCACAGGCAAGTGGATGGCTTGTTTACCGCCTTGCCTGCAGCTATCCACAGAAATGCAAACGGGGCCCAGGACGGGCCCCGCAGACAGGGTCAGGTGATGTCGGCCTTGGCCGGCTCGTCCAGGCCCATGGCATGCAGCCTGGCGTAATAGCCATTGGCGGCCAGCAGCTCGGCGTGGGTACCCCGCTCGACCAGCTTGCCCTGGTCCATGACCAGGATCATGTCGGCCTTCTCGATGGTCGACAGGCGGTGGGCGATCACTAGCGTGGTACGGCCTTTCATCACATGGTCCAAGGCCGCCTGGATATGCCGCTCGGATTCGGTGTCCAGGGCCGAGGTGGCCTCGTCGAGAATCAACAGCGGAGCATTCTTGAGCAACGCCCGGGCAATCGCCAGGCGCTGGCGCTGGCCACCGGACAACAGCACGCCGTTCTCACCGACCTGGGTATCGAAGCCCTGTGGCAACTGCTCGACGAAATCCTTGGCATAGGCATCAGCGGCGGCGGCTTCGATTTCAGCGCGCGGCGCGCCGGCCAAGTCGCCATAAGCGATGTTGTTGGCCACGGTATCGTTGAACAGGGTGACATGCTGGGTAACCTGGGCCACATGGCGGCGCAGGTTGCGCAAGCGGTAGTTCTCGATTTCCACGCCGTCGAGCAGGATCTGCCCTTGGTCATGGTGATAGAACCGCGGAATCAGGCCCGCCAGGGTCGACTTGCCGCTACCTGAACGCCCCACCAGGGCAATCATCTGCCCCGGCTCTGCCGTGAAGGAGATGTCCGACAGCACCTGACGCTCAGTACCGGGGTACGTGAAGCTCAGGTTGCGTACTTCAAGGCGCCCGACCACGCGGTCCAGCTCGACGGTACCATTGTCGACCTCGGGAGCCTCGTCCAGTTGCTCGAAGATGCTTTCAGCGCCAGCCAGGCCTTTCTGGATGGTCGAGCTGACTTCCGAGAGCTGACGGATCGGCTTGGGCAGCAGGCCCGCGGCAGTGATGTAGGCGACCAGGTCACCCGCAGTGGCATCGCCGCGCAGGAACAGCACCAGGAACATCAAGGCGGCCATGGCGGTGTAGATCACCAGTTGCAGCATCGGGGTGTATACGGCCCCCGTCTTGGTCATGCGCAGTTGCTTGTCGGTGTTGCTCTGGCTGGCGTCGGCAAAACGCTTCTGCTCATAGCTTTCGCCGCCAAAGCTGCGCACCACGCGGTAGCCTTGAATGGTTTCGGAAGCCACATGGGTCACGTCACCCATCGCCACCTGGATCTTCTTGCTCTGCTTGCGGAATTTCTTGCTTGCGCTCCCCACCATCACGGCAATGATCGGCAGGATCGCCAGCATCACCAGGGTCAGCTTCCAGTTCATCCACAGCAGGTAGATGAACAGGAACACCACGGTCAGGCCTTCACGGATCACTACCTTGATTGCATCGGTAGCCGCGCCGGTGACCATGGTGACGTTGAAGGTGATTCGGGAGATCAGGTGGCCGGAGTTGTGGTTGTCGAAATAGCGGTTGGGCAGCACCAACAGCTTGTTGAACAACTCGACCCGCAGGTCGTGGACCAGGCCCAGCGAGACCTTGGCCAGGAAGTAGTTACCCAGGAACGACCCCAGCCCCTGCCAGGCCGCGATCAGCACGATCAGCAGCGGTACGGCCTGCAGCAATTGCAGGTCCTTGAGGTAAGGAACGGTGGGAAACAGCACAGCCTGGGGGTTGCTCAAGCCATCGACGAAATACTTGAGGATCCCGGCCAGCATCGGCTGGGTCGAGGCGAAGATCACGAAACCGACGATACTCAGCATGAAAATGCCGATGTACGGTTTCACATAGCTCAGCAGCCGGAAGTAGATTTTCAGGCTGGAGCTGCTCTGCTGCTCCGCCTTTAGCGGTGTTTCGGCCATCGTCGAGCTCGCTGTTCAGATTGAACCGGAAATTTTATCACAGCCCGGACGGCGGGCATGCACCCACACCAGTGCGAAAGCCAACCCCACCGGCAACCAGCTGATGAACCACTCGGCCCGCGGCGTTCCAGTGAGGCTAGCAGCATCGAACTGCATGGCCAGGGTGGAAAACAGCCACAGCCCCATCATGCCCTTGCCGAAATCCGTCGAGCGGGCGCGCCAGCTTTCGCGCAAAACGCAGAGCCAGACAGCGATCCACAGCAACATGCCTGGAATACCCAGCTCGATGGCGATATGAGTGAACATGTTGTGGGTGTGGTCGAACTGCAGCCCTGCTGCCGAAACAGTGTAGAAGCTCCCCAGGCCTAGCCCCGTCCAAGGGTGCTCGGCAACCAACTGAAGGCTGGCGCGGAATATTTCCGGCCTGAAGGACATACCACGATCCAGAATCAGTGTGTGCAGCAGCGCAAACCCCACCACTGCGGCAACGAGGGTGGCAGCAGAAATCAATACACTCCCGCGACTACGGCACCACAACGGCATGGCCACCAGGCAGAATAACAACCCCAATGCAGCCCCCCGGCTTTGACACAACACCACAAACGCGCCCAGGCAAAGCACTGACACTACCCACAGCAGTTGAAACCAACGTTGCTGCGGCGGCCAGTGCAGCAGGCAAACCATTGCAACGCCTATGACATAGGCGCCCAGGATCGGGTGGGAAATTTCGCCGACACCTTCGAGCCTGTAGCTCCAATGCTGCCAGGGCGGGCTGTAGAAGTGGACAATCGAGTAAGCGGCCGCGACCGCCAATCCAATGCTGCCCCAGCGCAGAAGCTGGATCAGTCGCGGGCTCCCGACACTCCCCAGCAACGGGAAAAACAGTAGAAATACCGTGATGTACAAGAGTCGCTTGAGTTCACGCCCGGCGTCGTCGGTACTTGCCCAGGCAAGGCTCAACACGCACCATCCCAGCAATAGAATCACTGACACGCACAACGCACGCTGAGCATTCCAGACCTCGACCAGCACCCCACGCGCCGACCACAACAGCACCAATGTCGGCAGCCAGAGGAACGCCACCAGGCCTTGCTGATAGATCTTGTTGCTGGGTGCCAGGGCAATGGCCACCAGAAACCAGAGAAAGCCAATCGCCAGCCAGGTCTGTGCCCAGCGCCTTGCGTACATCATGCGTATCCCCATCGTTTGAACAACACCGGCATGGTGCATCGGTAAACTTTTCGGCATTATGGCCGGTCTTTTCGCTAGCCCGTTGAAGGCCTATTCATGCAATGTTCCCGGCTACCCCAGGTCGACTTCAACCAGCTCATCCTCGGTGCCAAGGTGCTGGAAGCTGATAGCTACGGCGCCAAAGTGTACCTGCTAAACGATGGCAACATCCTCAAGCTGTTCAGGCGCAAGCGGTTAATTTCATCTGCACTGCTGCGACCTTACTCCGTTCGCTTCATCGACAACGCGATGCGTTTGGAGAAAAGGGGGATTCCTACACTAAAGGTGTTGAAGTACTACAAGCTGGATGCACCAGGAATGACGGCAGTACTGTATCAACCCCTGCCCGGTGAAACCTTGAGCCAACTGTCTCGCAAAGAAGGGTTCAGCTGGCAGGAGCGCCTGCCGGAGCTTGTGGCACTGGTACGCAAACTACACACGTCGGGGATCTATTTTCGGTCATTGCACCTGGGCAACATTGTCGTAACCCCTGACCAGGAGATGGGGCTGATTGATGTCGCGGATATGCGTTTCATGCGGGCACCGCTTTCCAGTCGCATGATTCGGCGCAACGTGCAGCATTTTGCCCGCTACATCGCCCGTGAGCGGCTTGAAGAGCAGTTTCCCCTTGCCGAACTGGAGCGCGCCCTGCTGGGCTGAATTTCAGGAAGTTCGAAGCAGGTCGCTGGAGGTCTGGCTGAAGCGCTGCCAGACCTGCTCGGGTGCCAGTGCCTGGTATTGGGCCTGGGCCACTTGATCACGATCAGATGCCACACTCTCGATGATCGCCCGTCCCCAGGCTTCGATATCCCCCACCGAGGCATAGCGACCAGCATCGCCCAACTGCTCGTGAAACACCGACAGGTCGCTGCACAAGACCGGCACATCCGCCATCACGGCCTCTTGCAGCACCAGGCCAAGGCCCTCGGAGCGTGAGGGTATCAGCACCCAATCGAATGCCCGATACAGGTGAGCCAGGCTGTTGCAGTGGCCTTGCAGGGAAACAAATTCGCCAAGGCCCAGCGCCTTGATGCGTGACTCGAGCAATGCCCGTTCGTTGCCTTCACCCAGAAATACCAGACGCAGATCTGGCTGTTGCTGGCGGGCTAGCGCAAACGCGTCGAGCAAGTAGTCGAAACCCTTGCTATCGACCAGCCGCCCCACTGCTCCCAGTACCGGCCCGCCATCGAGCGGCAAACCCATTGTCTGCCGGGCCGCCCCCCGATCCAGCAACGCCTGGCGAAAACTGGTGGGCTCAAGGGCCGAGCGAAGTACCTGCACAGGCACACCGAGATCCTGCTCAAGGGCACTGGCAAGTGTCTGGGAGACGGCCACCAGTGTCACCTGGGAGGGCTCGAAGCTGCGCAGCAGGCTGATATCGCCACGATGCAAGCGAGTCTTGCCATGAAAGACAACCGCCGCTCGCACCTCGGGTAACTGGCGCATCACCGGCAGCACCAACCGGGATACCCCCAGGCCGTCTAGCAATACGACCTCGGTACCGGCCTGCTTCAACGCTTCGCGAAATCGGCCGCGCATCCAGGGATGCAGCAGCTTCCAGAAATGCCGGCCTTTGAGCAGGCGCTGGGACAGCTGCCATTCGCGCGTCTCCCCGGCGCTGCAACAAGAGCCCTGGCCTTGCAGCAACCAACTGCTGATCGTCGCATCCGGCCCTGCCTGGGAAAGGATTTGCTGGTGCACCTTGTGCACCGAGACATAGGGTGCGCCGCCGGCCCACATGATGTTGACGATATTCACGGGGTAGCACCCCCTGCATCGGAATGGACAACAAACATATAGGCCGAATCAATGCGCAAAAAAGCCAACCCCCACTCCTAATGCAATTCCGACGATCAAAATCACGGCCAGCTTGACCCGGTCACGCTGACGACGTCGATCCTTGCGCCGGCGCTCTTCGGGAAGACTCACATGCGAGCCGAACCCGGTATGCAACACCGCGTCGCCCTCCAGGGTCACCCCGGTCAGGTTCAACTCGGCATAACGCTTTGACAGTGCCTTTTCACCAGCATAGGCGGCAAATGGCGCGCAGCGTTGATAATCGCTCAACCGGCGCAAACCCGGGTTCAGCGAGAAGCTTTGCCACTCCGGCTTGCTCGATAACAGCGGGTAGCAAGGCACTCCATTGATGAACTGTCGCTCACCCAGGTGGATGTACGGACTGTGCAACTTCAGGTCATGGGCATAGCTGCGCAACCACACCTGGAGCAGGTGCGGGCTGACCTCCAGAATGCTCCGGGAGTCTTCGACAAACCCGGGGCGGTAGAATTCCCAGTCATCCTCGCAGTGGAAGATATAAGGCGTCTTCACTTGCCCGTAGGCAAGATCGATCGAGGCCAGCTGACCGAGCTTGGGGCGGTTGACGAATACCGTGGTATGGGGCTTCCAGTGTTCCGGGAGCGCTCCATGCACCGCGTCATCCCCGGAGTCTTCGGTAATGAACACCTCGCGTATCGGCGCAGTATTGAAACGGTCGAAACTCTCCAGCGTAAGCTTGAGCAGGTCGAAACGCCCGCAGCTGGTAACCACCAGGGTTACATCACTCTCTTCACTGAATCGCACCGGATTCCCTCCCCATCTTCTGTATTCGGTTGTTCGAGACCATGACGCAGGACAGCCGGCTCATAGGCCCAGTCTCAAACGCAAACGCTGCCAGCCGGTCAGGGCTGGACGGGGACGCAGAGGTGGCTGCATTTTCTCAACGATGCTACGACCCACTTGAGCGAAGCTGAATTGCGCAACCGCCAGATCACGACCGTTGCGACCGATTTCCTCGGCCAGCACAGGGTCGGCGCGCAGCACATTGAGCTTCTCTTGCAACTGCGCGATGCTGTTATACAGCACCACGTTATGCATGTCTGTCAGACCCAGGGCGCGATTTTCTTCTGCGCCCTGGTCATATGCCAGCAGCACACAGCCGCAGGCCATGGCCTCGAAATTCTTGATCATGTACTCGCCCATGCCCACGTCGGCACTGACGAAAAAACGTATGCGATTGAGTGTGTCACAGTACTCTTCACCGGATTTTGTCCGGGTCACCAGCAGGTTTTCCACCTGTGCCAATTCGTCAAGCAACGCCTTGCGCCCGCTGTAGGCCACGCTGTTGGTGCTACCGACAAAGGCCAGCTCGATGTCCCGTTCACGCCCCTGGTCGGCAAGCAACTGCTGGTCGTAGCCCTTGGGCACGAACTCGGCATCGAAGCCTTCCTGGCGCAGGCGCTCACTGACCATGTACCCGGAGCTGATCACGCGCGCCCAGGGCAGCTGGCGATAATGCGCACTGAACTTGCCGGTGTACTTGCAAGGGATATAGTTCTGGTAGGCATCATGTTCGAGGATGACCAGGTTGGGCACCGTGCGAATGAAACCGACCTGGCGGATCTCTTGCTTGAAGCGCAGAAAAAAAACGATCCGATCATATTTCTCGACGTCGACTTCACGACGGAAATAACTGCGCAAGTTGCGCTGATCGGCACTGCTGAGCCAGCGCAGATCGCATTCGCAATGAGCAGCCACACCGTCGTAGAGACGATCGAGGATTGCCCGTTGTTCCTTCTGCACCAGAAATAGAACTTTCATTGTCTTCCTTGCGGCCTTTGCTTGGCCGCTAACAGTCATGCACCGCGATCAGAGATCACGGCGCCAGAACAATTCATGTCGACGTACAGCCTTGCGGAAAAACTCGTTCTCGCCGTAGGGCGAAGGACGTCGCCCTGCCAGCCAGCGCTGAAGCAGGCGGCGTAGTCGACGCTTGAACGGAGACGGCGGTTGCAGGTCATGCATCATGCCAAGCGCCATGGCCTTGTCACGCTGAGTGGGCAGGTCCAACAACATGCTGTAGGGCGCCCAGCTTTCTCCACCTTCCAGCCGTGGCGGCAAAGTCACGCCTGTGCCACTTTCACCCATGGGCCAGCGGTCGTTATCGTGCAGATGATTGGCGTAACCCAGCACGATCTCTGGCTGCCACACCAGGCCATGCAAGGCTTCAAGCACTGCCGCCTGGGCGCAGATGTGGTCTGGGTGGGGGTCGAGCGTCGGGTGCGGCATCACCAACACCTGCGGACGCGCCTGCAGCAACAACGCGCGCAAGTCCGCGAGCAAGTTGTTCCAGGTCGGCTCACCGTCCTGATCACCCGGCAATGTCATCGGATTGAACTGGCGGAATAGGCGGGTATCGGCAAGCTCGGCTTCGCGCGAGGCAACCGGTTGGTCAGGGGACGCCTGCATTGCCGGCAACTGCAGGCAGAAATAGCCCAGCTGCACACAGCGCGCCTCGGGAACACCCGCCCAACGTGGAACGGCAATACTGTCCCAGGCACGCAACCGCCCCTTCAGACGAGCTGCCTCAGCCTTGTCCAGGCCCATCTGTTGATAGTGTTCGGCTTCGATTTCACCGGCCGTCAACGTTACCACCCAGGCTTCCTGCGCCTGGCTGTACAAGCCGTAGGCCGCAAGTTCGGCATCGTCGGCATGCGGAGCAATGACCATGACCCGCTTCTGGCGCAAGTCTTGAGTGGGAACAAGCCAAAGCGTCGCTTCAGTCGGCAAGCGACAGTGCCGACCGCGCAAACGCAATTGGCCGGCGCTCAACGAACCGGCCAAGCCTGTGAGGTTGAGGTAACGCACCCCGGCGACGCCACGTTCGAAGGTCTGGCAATCTTCATTACCCAGCACCACGGCGGGATCCAGAAAACGCCCAATCCAACGGCACTTCAGTCGCAGTTGCAACACCAGGGTTGCATCCCCGGCAAGATCCAGGGGCGACTGCAGACGTACAGCACCGTCAACCAGCTCAACCGGCTGGGCGACGCAGTCGGCAGGGAAGGCGTATTGATAATCTTCGCCAGGCGAGTAGAACAGGTGGTCGGCAAACCAGGCCTCGTGGGCGACCCACAGCAATGGCAACAGCAGCAGCGGCAACCACCACTGGACAAAAACACCCAGCGCGACGAGCAGCACCAGGCCGACCAGCAGCCCCAGCCGCTTGTTACGCCGGTGCTGCTTGAGCAGCTGCTGTTTGCGGCTCACACCTGAAACACCGGCACGGGGTTGCACCAACGATCCTTGTATTCACGATCGGCGCGACCGAACGAGAAACGCAGCGGCTTGTTGCGTGCCCGGGCATCTTCCCAGGCCGCCTGGGTATTGAGAAAGCTCAATACGCTGCCAGGGCTGAAGGCCTTGGTGTGCGGGTCTACGCCACCGTTGATGTACTCGACGCTGATCCACGCCGGCGCCTCGACGCGGTATACCAGTTGAATGGCAATCGGCGCGTCGTCGAGAAACAGTACCGAGCCGATCAGCAGCGCCCGCAGGCGTTCGATGACATCGGCCATGCGTTCGGCACCCGTTGCTGGAAAATCCCAGCGACGCATGAACAGATCGCAATAGATCACCGCCAGCTCGGTGCTGCTGAAGTCGGTGACCGGCCGTACCTGGCCACCCGCTTCTTCCAGCAGCCTCAGTTCGCGGCGCTGGTTGTAGCGAAATTTCTTCGACAGGTCTTCCGGCGTACGCGCCATGGCCAGTTGCTCGGCCTGGGGCTTGAGATTGGCAAAACGTCCCTGATTGAGCTCGGACAAATAACGCCCGGCGTGGCGCAGCGGTGCCTGTGCATCGGCAGCCGCCGGCAGGATCAGCTCGGCATTGCCCAGGTCGTACAGGCCCTTCTTGCCTTGGCGCTTGAGCACGTCCTTGGACAGGGCAAGGTAGCGCCCCCAGGTCGGGATCGCTGCCTTGATCTCTCCATTGTGTTCCCAGCCCAGGTAGCGCACCGGAATCTGCGCCAGTTCCGCCAGCTGTTCAATCACCAGGGGGTGGGTGGCGACGCTGCCACCAAAACGCTGCCAGGCCTGAGCGTAAGTAGCAGCATCGATCACGGACCAGCCGCGTTCGCGCCAGCCTTGAATATGATTAAGCATCAAGCCTCCGCAGTCAGCGCGCGAACGTGCGGCAGTTGCCAGAAAGTATCGCGCACGGCGCTATCGGAAAAACGCTCATGCAAACGCTGCAGCATGCGTTCGGCACACTCCTGGCGCTGACCCTCGTCCAGCACGGCCAAGTGCTGAAGGCCCTGACCCAGGCGCTCGGCATCGCCAAGCGGGAACAGAATACCGATCCCTTCGACTACTTCCAGAGCACCGCCACACGCCGTGGCCAGCACCGGTACACCGGCGACCATGGCTTCGAGCAGCACCATGCCGAACGGCTCGTGATCCGAACTCAGGGCAAAAGCATCGAACGCCTTGAAGTAGCAGCGAGCGTCAGGTACCTGACCAAGAAAATCCACCTGCCCGGCGATACCCAGTTCGGCCGCCAAAGCCTTGAGCGACTGCTCCAGGCGCCCCTTGCCCAGAATGGCCAAGCGCGCACCGGCTGGCAGGCCAGGCAGTGCCAGGGCAAAACCGCGCAGCAGGGTGGCCTGGTCCTTGTCCGGGTGCAGGCGACCGACGTTACCGACAATCCACGCCTGCCGGTCCAGCCCAAGAGCCTGACGGGCCTCGTCAACCGGCACTTGAATCGCTTGCAGCGCCTGGATGTCGATACGGTTGTAAAGGGTTTGAATACGCTCGGCAGGCCACTTGACCAGGCACTTGCGCATATCGTCGCGCACCGCATCAGACACCCCGAGCAGGCTCAAACGCTGGCGGAACAGGTTGGCAAACAATTGCCGGCTGCTGCGCTGGTAATCACCAAATGCATGGTGCACGCCGATGACCGGCAGACGGCTGCCGAGCAAGGCGATGTAGATAGGTTTGAAGCGGTGGGCGATGCAGAAACTGAAGTTGCGCGTGGCGACGATCCGGCGCAATGCCCGGATCGCCCCCAGCTTGAGACCACGAATGGCCTTGGAGCTGAACTCAAGGAACAGCACTTCGTCAGACGCGCAGCCGGCCGCCACCTCAGGGTCGGCAGCACCGGTCAGGAACACCGTGGTGACCTTGTAACCGCTGCCGCTGAACAAGCTGGCGTACTGACGCGCGCAGTCCAGGAACGGACCGTCATAGCCGTGGCAGAACTGCAGGACGCGCTTTTCAGCCCTGGACGTCATAAGTGTTCGCGCCGTCCTTGACTACCAGGATGTCTTCCATGATCAGGTACTGCAGGTCCGAGCCGAAGAACATGTTCAGGGCGTCGGTCGGCGAGCAGATCATCGGCTCGCCGCGACGGTTGAGCGATGTGTTGAGCGACACGCCGTTGCCGGTCAGGTTTTCCAGCGCCTTCATCATGTCGTAGTAGCGCGGGTTGTACTCGCGCTTGAGCACCTGGGCCCGCGAGGTGCCGTCTTCATGGACGACTTCCGGCACGCGGGTCTTCCATTCTTCCGCCACTTCGAAGGTGAAGGTCATGAACGGCGCCGGGTGATCGATCTTGATCATCTGCGGGGCGACGGTGTCGAGCATCGACGGGCAGAAAGGCCTCCAGCGCTCGCGGAACTTGATCTGGTGGTTGATGCGGTCGGCGACGCCAGCAACGCTTGGGCAACCGATGATCGAACGACCGCCCAGGGCACGGGGACCGAACTCCATACGCCCCTGAAACCAGGCAACCGGGTTGCCGTCGACCATGATCTTGGCGATCTGCTCCGGCATGTTCTCGAGCTTGCGCCATTTCGGCTGGCTCGGGTGACGGGCGCAGGCTGCGATCACGTCTTCGTTGGAGTACGCAGGGCCGAGGTAGACGTGCTCCATCTTCTCGACCGGCACGCCACGGGCGTGGGACACATAGGCCGCAGCACCGACCGCGGTACCGGCGTCGCCGGAGGCCGGCTGCACGAACAGTTCCTTGAGGTCAGGACGGGCAATGATCTTCTGGTTGAGCTTGACGTTCAGCGCGCAACCGCCGGCGAAGGCCAGCTTGCCGGTTTCCTTGAGGATGTCGCCCAGGTAGTGGTCGATCATCTGCAGGGCGATCTTCTCGAACAGCGCCTGCATGCTGGCGGCGTAATGGATATACGGCTCGTCGGCGATGTCGCCTTCGCGCTTTGGACCCAGCCACTCGATGAGTTTTGGCGAGAAGTAGAAGCCCTTGCCCTTCTCTTTGTAGCGACGCAGGCCGATGACGTTGGCGTAGTCGGTGTTGATCACCAGCTCACCGTTCTCGAAAGAGGCCAGGCGCGAGAAATCGTACTTGCTGGCATCGCCATAAGGCGCCATGCCCATGACCTTGAACTCGCCATCGAGCATCTCGAAGCCGAGGAATTCGGTGATCGCGCCGTACAGGCCACCGAGGGAGTCCGGATCGAAGAATTCCTTGATCTTATGGATCTTGCCGTTTTCGCCATAGCCAAAGAAGGTAGTGGCGTACTCGCCTTTACCGTCGATACCGAGGATCGCGGTTTTTTCCTTGAAGCCCGAGCAGTGGTAGGCACTGGAGGCGTGAGCCAGGTGGTGCTCGACCGGCTCGATCTTGACCTTCTTGGGGTCGAAGCCCAGTTGCTCCAGGCACCAGACGATCTTCTTGCGGTAGCGCTTGTAGCGACGGTTGCCCATCAGGATCGCATCAAGGGCGCGATCCGGGGCGTACCAATAACGCTTGGCGTAGTGCCAGCGGGCCTTGCCGAACAGGCTGATCGGGGCGAATGGGATCGCCACCACGTCAACGTCGGAAGGCTTGATGCCGGCCTGCTCCAGGCAGAACTTCGCCGATTCGTAGGGCATGCGGTTCTTTGCATGTTTGTCGCGCACGAAGCGCTCTTCTTCAGCGGCGGCAATCAGCTTGCCGTCGATGTACAGGGCCGCGGAAGGATCATGGCTAAGGGCGCCGGACAGGCCAAGAATCGTCAATGCCAAGGGTCTAGCCTCTTCAATCTGTAAAAATGCGCCCTGGCCCCGTGGGGCGAGCGGCAACGAAAGAGCGGGATTATAACGCAAAGCTTAGGCGCGGGCTTGCCCAGCGATTGCATGCAGTCAGTTACACCGCATCGCGGGTCAAGCCCCCTCCTGCAGCAGTTATTCAGCGATCAGCCAGTCCATCCGCCAACTGCCCTGGGTCTGCGCCAGCACCTGGGAAAGCCAGGGCAACAACGCGCGCAGTTCTTCTTCAAGCCCCCACGGCGGATTGGCAATGGCCAGGCCCGAGCCGTTCAGGCCCTGCGGGCTGTCCTGCGGATGCACGTACAACTCGACGCGCAGCAGCTTCGGCGCGCCGGTACTGGTCAGGTCCTGGTAGAAACGCACCAACTGGCGCTGATCCTTGATCGGGTACCAGATTGCCGCGACCGTCTGGCGCATGCGGCCAATGGTCTCTTTCATCGCCTGAGTGCAGCGCTTGAGCTCATCGGCCTGCTCGAACGGCGGATCAATCAACATCACCGCTCGCTTTTCCTGCACCGGCAGCAAGGCGCGTGGCACATGCCAGCCTTCACCCAGATGCACGGCGACGCGCGGATCCTTCTTCATGTTGTCCTTGAGCATGCGCCCGTCTTCCGGGTGCTTCTCGTTGAGCAGCACGCGATCCTGCTGACGGGCCAGGCGCCGGGCCAGCTCAGGCGAACCCGGGTAGTAGCGCAGCTCGCCATCGGGATTCATCTTGCGCAGGATGCGCAGGTAGTCGGCGGTCACTTCCGGCAGGTCATCCCGCCCCCAAAGCCGCCCGATCCCTTCAACCCACTCGCCGGTGCGCGTCGCCTGGTCGCCCTGCAGGTCATACAGGCCGAGGCCGGCGTGGGTATCAAGGTAGGCGAACGGCTGCTCCTTGCGCTCCATAAGCGCAATAAGGCGGGTCAAGACAAGGTGTTTGAAGACGTCGGCGTGGTTGCCGGCGTGGAAGGCGTGACGATAGTTCATGGCAACTCCTGCAAGACCGCGCAGTTTACCTTGTGATTCAGCCGGCGTCAGGAGCGCCGGCCGAAACGACAACGGCCCGGACTCTTTCGAGGCCGGGCCGTTGTCTACAAGGGGTCAAGTGCCGATCAATGACCGACCTTGAACGCCTTGTCTGCAGCTTCGAAGCGCGAAACCATGGCAGCCGACGGACTACCGGCCTTGCTGACGAAGTAGATCGCCAGGGCACCCAGGATGAAGCCAGGGATGATTTCGTACAGCCCCCAGATGGAGAAGTGCTTCCACACCACCACGGTGATGGCACCGACCAGGATACCGGCCAGGGCACCGTTACGGGTCATGCCTTTCCACAGTACCGAGATCAGTACAACCGGACCGAAGGCAGCACCGAAGCCGGCCCAGGCGTAGCTGACCAGACCCAGTACGCGGTTCTCCGGATTGGAGGCGATCAGGATGGCGACCACGGCAACCAGCAGCACCATGGCACGACCGACCCAGACCAGCTCCATCTGCGAGGCACCCTTGCGCAGGAACGCCTTGTAGAAGTCTTCGGTCAGGGCACTGGAGCACACCAGCAGCTGGCAGCTCAGGGTACTCATCACGGCGGCCAGGATGGCAGACAGCAGCACACCGGCAATCCATGGGTTGAAGAGGAGCTTGGCCAGCTCGATGAACACACGCTCAGGGTTCTCGGCCACAGGGCCTGCAACGTCAGGGTGCGCGGAGAAGTAGGCGATACCGAAGAAGCCCACTGCGCAGGTACCGACCAGGCAGAGGATCATCCAGGTCATGGAAATGCGACGGGCTTTGGCGATCGACTTGACCGAATCGGCAGCCATGAAGCGCGCCAGGATGTGCGGCTGACCGAAGTAGCCCAGACCCCAGCCCATCAGCGAAATGATGCCGATGAAGGTGGTGCCTTTGAGCATGTCGAAGTTCGAGGCATCCTTGAGCTCGATGGCCGCGAAGGTGGTGTCGACACCACCCGTGGCGATCAGCACGATGATCGGCGTCAGGATCAGGGCAAAGATCATCAGCGTAGCCTGGACGGTATCGGTCCAGCTCACGGCCAGGAAGCCACCAATGAAGGTGTAGGCGATGGTTGCGGCGGCACCGGCCCACAGCGCAGTCTCGTAGGACATGCCGAAGGTGCTTTCGAACAAGCGGGCACCGGCAACAATGCCAGAGGCGCAATAGATGGTGAAGAACACCAGGATCACTACGGCAGAGATGATCCGCAGCAGCCCGCTATTGTCTTCGAAACGGCTGGAGAAGTAGTCCGGCAGCGTCAGGGCATCGCCGTTGTGCTCAGTCTGCACACGCAGACGGCCGGCAACGAACAGCCAGTTCAGGTAGGCACCGACGATCAGGCCGATGGCGATCCAGCTCTCCGACAGACCCGACATGTAGATGGCGCCCGGCAGGCCCATCAACAGCCAGCCGCTCATGTCCGAGGCACCGGCCGAAAGCGCGGTCACGACGCTGCCGAGACTGCGGCCACCAAGAATGTAGTCGGAGAGGTTGTTGGTGGAGCGATAGGCCATCAGGCCGATCAGCACCATTGCCGCGATATAGATCACGAACGTGATCAAGGTTGGATTGCTTACACTCATTGTTGCGCCCTGGCGTTTGTTTTTATGTAGTGACAGCCTCGAAGAGGTTGCACCCAGGCCGTGAATGCTATGCAACAACGCAAAGTAGGTGCAACCAATTTTTTAATTCAAGTTGCACCTCGTCGGAAATTTCAGACTAAAACTCATTCTTGCTCCTTTTTGAAGCAAAAAAGGCCATTTTCATAAGCAAAACGCACCAGAAACAGCCATTTTCGCTGTGTGGTTTTACCCATCTGACGAGTTGCACTTTTTTCCTACACATTTTGGGTTGCACTAGGTTGCACCCAAAATCGCGCACGGCTAATCTTGGCGCAGCTTTAGCCACAGCATCGTGGCAATAATGAGGATAAGAAATGGCGACGACCACCCTTGGGGTCAAACTCGACGACCCGACCCGTGAGCGACTCAAAGCAGCTGCGCAGTCCATCGACCGCACGCCGCATTGGTTGATTAAACAGGCAATCTTCAACTACCTGGAAAAGCTCGAGGGTGGCGCCACGCTGACCGAACTCAACGGTCAGGCCAGCAGCAACGGCGACGAAGCCGGTGAAGTCCCGGGCGATCATGCCCACCAGTGCTTCCTCGAGTTCGCCGAAAGCATCCTGCCGCAATCGGTCCTGCGCTCGGCCATCACCGCAGCCTACCGTCGTCCGGAACCGGAAGTTGTGCCGATGCTCCTGGAGCAGGCACGCCTGCCGGCTGACATGGCCGAGGCCACCAACAAGCTGGCTGCCGGCATTGCTGAAAAGCTGCGCAACCAGAAAAGCGCCGGTGGCCGTGCCGGTATCGTCCAGGGTCTGCTGCAGGAATTCTCCCTGTCGTCCCAGGAAGGCGTGGCACTGATGTGCCTGGCCGAAGCCCTGCTGCGTATCCCCGACAAAGGCACCCGTGACGCCCTGATCCGCGACAAGATCAGCACCGGCAACTGGCAGCCGCACCTGGGCAACAGCCCGTCGCTGTTCGTCAACGCCGCGACCTGGGGCCTGCTGCTGACCGGCAAGCTGGTCTCGACCCACAACGAATCCGGCCTTACCTCTTCGCTCAGCCGCATCATCGGCAAGAGCGGCGAGCCGATGATCCGCAAGGGCGTCGACATGGCCATGCGCCTGATGGGCGAGCAGTTCGTCACCGGCGAGACCATCGCCGAAGCCCTGGCCAATGCCAGCAAGTTCGAAGCCAAGGGCTTCCGCTACTCCTACGACATGCTCGGCGAAGCAGCCCTGACCGAGCACGATGCGCAGAAATACCTGGCGTCCTACGAGCAGGCGATCCACTCGATCGGCAAAGCCTCGCACGGCCGTGGCATCTATGAAGGCCCGGGCATCTCGATCAAGCTGTCGGCCCTGCACCCACGCTACAGCCGCGCCCAGTACGAGCGCGTGATGGAAGAGCTGTACCCGCGTCTGCTGTCGCTGACCCTGCTGGCCAAGCAATATGACATCGGCCTGAACATCGATGCCGAAGAAGCCGATCGCCTGGAGCTGTCGCTGGACCTGCTCGAGCGCCTGTGCTTTGAACCGCAGCTGACCGGCTGGAACGGTATCGGCTTCGTGATCCAGGCCTACCAGAAGCGTTGCCCATATGTGATCGACTACGTGATCGACCTGGCACGGCGCAGCCGTCATCGCCTGATGATCCGCCTGGTGAAAGGCGCCTACTGGGACAGCGAGATCAAGCGCGCCCAGGTCGAAGGCCTGGAAGGCTATCCGGTCTACACCCGCAAGGTGTACACCGACGTGTCCTACATTGCCTGCGCCCGCAAGCTGTTGTCGGTACCGGAAGTCATCTACCCGCAGTTCGCCACCCACAACGCCCACACCCTGTCGGCCATCTACCATATCGCCGGGCAGAACTACTACCCGGGCCAGTATGAGTTCCAGTGCCTGCATGGCATGGGCGAGCCGCTGTACGAGCAAGTGGTCGGCAAGGTTGCCGACGGTAAGCTGAACCGTCCGTGCCGCGTGTACGCGCCCGTCGGCACCCATGAAACGCTGCTGGCCTACCTGGTTCGCCGCCTGCTGGAAAATGGCGCCAACACCTCGTTCGTCAACCGCATTGCCGACCAGTCGATCTCGATCCAGGAACTGGTCGCCGACCCGGTTGCGACCATCGAGCGCATGGCAACCCAGGAAGGCAGCTTCGGCCTGCCGCACCCGCGCATTCCGCTGCCGCGTGACCTGTACGGTACCGAGCGCGCCAACTCCGCCGGTATCGACATGGCCAACGAACACCGCCTGGCGTCGCTGTCTTGCGCCTTGCTGGCCACCGCCCACAACAACTGGAAAGCCGCACCGATGCTCGGTTGCGACGCCAGCGACGAAGCGGCGGCACCGGTACTGAACCCGTCCGACCATCGCGATGTGGTCGGTCACGTACAAGAAGCGACGGTTGCCGACGTCGACAACGCCATCCAATGCGCACTCAATGCTGCACCGATCTGGCAGGCCACCCCGCCCGCCGAGCGCGCGGCCATCCTGGAACGCGCTGCCGACCTGATGGAAGCAGAGATCCAGCCGCTGATGGGCCTGCTGGCCCGCGAAGCCGGCAAGACCTTCGCCAACGCCATCGCCGAAGTCCGTGAAGCCGTCGACTTCCTGCGCTACTACGCCGTGCAGGCGCGCAACGATTTCAGCAACGACGCCCACCGCCCATTGGGCCCGGTGGTCTGCATCAGCCCGTGGAACTTCCCGCTGGCCATCTTCAGCGGCCAAGTGGCTGCTGCATTGGCCGCAGGCAACCCGGTACTGGCCAAGCCTGCCGAACAAACCCCGCTGGTAGCGGCCCAGGCCGTGCGCCTGCTGCTCGAAGCCGGCATTCCCGAGGGCGTGGTGCAACTGCTGCCAGGGCGCGGCGAAACCGTCGGTGCCCGTCTGGTCGGCGACGAGCGCGTCAAAGGCGTGATGTTCACCGGCTCCACCGAAGTGGCTCGCCTGCTTCAGCGCAACATCGCCGGCCGCCTGGATGCCCAGGGTCGTCCGATTCCGCTGATCGCCGAGACCGGTGGCCAGAACGCGATGATCGTCGACTCCTCGGCCCTTACCGAGCAAGTGGTCATCGACGTGGTCTCCTCGGCCTTCGACAGCGCCGGCCAGCGTTGCTCGGCACTGCGTGTGCTGTGCCTGCAGGAAGACTCCGCCGACCGCGTGATCGAAATGCTCAAGGGCGCCATGGCCGAAAGCCGATTGGGCAATCCTGAGCGCCTGGCCGTCGACATTGGCCCGGTGATCGACGCCGAAGCCAAGGCTGGCATCGAGAAGCACATCCAGGGCATGCGCGACAAAGGCCGCACCGTGTACCAGGTGGCTATCGCCGATGGCGAGGAAATCAAGCGCGGCACCTTCGTGATGCCGACACTGATCGAGCTGGACAGTTTCGATGAGCTGCAGCGCGAGATCTTCGGCCCGGTCCTGCACGTGGTGCGCTACAACCGCAAGAACCTCGACCAGTTGATCGAGCAGATCAACGACTCCGGTTACGGCCTGACCCTGGGTGTACACACCCGGATCGACGAAACCATCGCCAAGGTCATCGACAACGTCAACGCCGGTAACGTCTACGTCAACCGCAACATCGTCGGTGCCGTGGTGGGTGTGCAGCCTTTCGGTGGCGAGGGCCTGTCCGGCACCGGCCCGAAAGCCGGTGGCCCGCTTTACCTGTACCGCCTGCTGTCGACCCGCCCGGCCGATGCCATCGAGCAGTCGTTCAAGCGTACCGACGGTGAAAACACCCCGGACACTCGCCTGCGCGACGCAATGTCCAAGCCACTGCAAGCACTCAAGACCTGGGCCACCAGCAACCAGCTGACCGACCTGGGCAGCCTGTGCGACCAGTTTGCCCAGCAATCGCAGAGCGGTATCAGCCGTCTGCTGGCCGGCCCGACTGGCGAGCGCAACAGCTACACCATCCTGCCGCGCGAGCACGTACTGTGCCTGGCCGAGGTCGAAGCCGACCTGCTGACCCAACTGGCTGCCGTCCTGGCCGTGGGCAGCTCGGCTGTGTGGCCGGAGGGTGAGCTGACCAAGACCCTGCGCAACCGACTGCCGAAGGATGTCCAGGCACGCATCAAGCTGGTGGGCGACTGGACCAAGGACGACGTCGTCTTCGACGCGGTCCTGCATCACGGCCACTCCGACCAGCTGCGCGCCGTGTGCGAACAGGTGGCCAAGCGTGCCGGCGCCATCGTAGGCGTGCATGGCCTGTCGTCGGGTGAAACCTCGATTGCCCTGGAGCGTCTGGTGATCGAGCGTGCGCTGAGCGTCAACACTGCCGCTGCCGGCGGTAACGCGAGCCTGATGACCATCGGCTGATCGTTCGCGTCGTCTCCATCGCGGGGCAAGCCCGCTCCTACGGGCAATCTGTAGGAGCGAGCTTGCCCCGCGATGCTTTACCTTCTAACCCACCATCACCCCCACCTATTTCCCTGTGCATCGTGTGCGCACCTGCCTAGACTCGGCCCATCCCCGTTCAGGAATGCCGCCATGTCCGAGACCTTGCTCAGCGCCCGCAACCTGGCCTTCGAACTCTACGAAGTGCTGGATGCCGAGGCCCTCACCCTTCGCCCGCGCTTTGCCGAGCACAACCGCGAAACCTTCGATGCCGCGTTGGGCACGGCGCGCACCATTGCCGAAAAATACTTCGCCCCGCACAACCGCAAGGGCGACGAGAACGAGCCGCGCTATGAAAATGGCGTGGCGGTGCTGATTCCCGAGGTCAAGCCAGCAGTCGATGCGTTCCTCGAAGCGGGCTTCCTCAATGCCAGCCGCGACTTCGAGGCCGGCGGTATGCAACTGCCAACCTTGCTTTCACAGGCCTGCTTTGCCCATTTTCAGGCTGCCAACGCCGGAACCACGGCCTACCCGTTCCTGACCATGGGAGCGGCCAACCTGATCGAGAGCTTTGGCAGCGATGAGCAAAAGCGCCTGTTCCTGCAGCCGATGATCGAGGGGCGCTACTTCGGCACCATGGCCCTCACCGAGCCACACGCGGGCTCCTCCCTGGCCGATATCCGCACCCGCGCTGAACCTTCCGACGACGGCAGCTACCGGCTGCGCGGCAACAAGATTTTCATCTCCGGGGGCGACCACCCGCTGTCGGAAAACATCGTGCATATGGTCCTGGCCAAACTGCCGGATGCGCCGCCGGGGGTGAAGGGCATTTCGCTGTTCATCGTGCCCAAATTCCTGGTCAATGCCGATGGCAGCCTAGGACCCCGCAACGATGTGCTGCTGGCCGGGCTGTTCCACAAGATGGGCTGGCGCGGCACCACCTCCACGGCACTGAACTTCGGCGACAATGGCCAATGCGTGGGCTACCTGGTGGGCAAGCCGCACCAGGGCCTGGCATGCATGTTCCAGATGATGAACGAGGCACGCATCGGCGTGGGCATGGGCGCAGTCATGCTTGGCTATGCTGGCTACCTGTACTCGCTGGACTACGCCCGCCAACGCCCCCAGGGCCGCCCTCTGGACAACAAGGACCCAGCTACCGCCGCCGTGCCGATCATCAGTCACAGCGATGTGAAACGCATGTTGCTGACCCAGAAGGCCTATGTCGAAGGCGCTTTCGATCTTGGCCTGTATGCGGCGCGGCTGTTCGATGACACCCAGAGCGGCGAAACCGAGAACCAACGCCAGCAAGCCCACGAGCTGCTCGACCTGCTGACCCCGATCGTCAAGTCCTGGCCATCGGAGTTCTGCCTCAAGGCCAACGAACTGGCGATCCAGATTCTCGGCGGCCACGGCTATACCCGCGAATACCCGGTCGAGCAGTATTACCGCGACAACCGCCTGAACCCCATTCATGAGGGCACTCATGGCATTCAGTCACTGGACCTGCTCGGACGCAAGCTGGCGCAAAACGGCGGTGCCGGCCTCAAGCAATTGGTGCGCTTGATTGCCGGCACCTGCGAACGAGCGCGAGGGTATCCCCGCCTTGATCACCTGCGCACGCCCCTTGAGCAACTGCAGGTTCGCCTGCAGAGCGTCACCCTGGGCCTGCTTGGCGATCTGGCTCAAGGCCAGGTGAACAGCGCCCTGGCCAACTCGGCGCTGTACCTGAAGGCCTTCGGTCACTGCGTGATCGGTTGGCGCTGGCTGGAACAAGCGATTCGCGCCGAGCAGGGCCTGGAACGAGGTGAACCGGCCGACCGCGACTTCTACAAGGGCAAATTGCAGGCCGCTCGTTATTTCCTGACCTGGGAAGTGCCGGGCTGCCATAATGAGCTGGCATTGCTCGAAGCTCGCGACGATACGTGCCAGGGCATGCACGACGAGTGGTTCTGAGGGGGAGCCACCGTACCCACGGAGGTTCTTCATGTTCGAGTTGACCGCTTTGCTGCGCCAGCGCTTCGCCGCTCTGCGCAGCACTGCCGAATTCTTTTCCTTGCGGCACGTGCAACAGTCCCAGCAGCACCTGTCGGTGCGCAAAAACGTTGCCGAACCGCCATTCTTCAGCCGTGACGAAGGCGCGATGCTGACGGTCCGGGTCAACGGCGTCGAAACCTATGCGGCCACCGCCGACCTGTCGCAATCAGGCCTGCAACGTGCCCTGGAACAGGCCGAGGCGCTCGCCCGGCAGATTGCCAGCTGCGCCCTGCTCGACCTGCGCGAGCAACCGGTCGCCAGCGGGCGCACCGACTACTGCTCCCCCAACCTTGAACAACCCGTGGCCTCGCTGGCGGACTGCTTCGCCTTGCTGGCCCGCGAATCGGCCAGTGTGCCCGCCGATATCCGCCTGGTGAACTGGCAAGCAAGCCTGGGCATCAACACCGTCGAGCAGATCTACCTCAATACCGCCGGCGCCGAACAGCGTCAGGCCCAGCGCTTCATCTACCCAGGTTTCGGCGCCACGGCCTTCGACGGCCAGGACAGCCAGAGCCGCAGCCTTGGTCGGGAGAATTTCGGCCAACAAGGCGGCATGGATGTGATCGAGCGTTGCGGCCTGCTGGGTGCCGGAGCCAAGGTTGCCGACCAGGCCCTGCAATTGCTGCTCGCGCCCAATACCCCGAGCGGCGTGCGCGACCTGCTGCTGATGCCCGACCAGATGATGCTGCAGATCCACGAGTCCATCGGCCACCCGTTGGAAATGGACCGCATCCTGGGTGACGAGCGCAATTACGCGGGCACCAGCTTCGTCAAGACCAGCGACTTCGGCACCTTGCAGTACGGCTCGAAATTGCTCAACGTGACCTTTGACCCGACCATCGGCGAAGAGCTGGCCAGCTACAGCCATGACGACGATGGCACCGCGGCCGACAAACAGTTCCTGATCCGCGACGGCTTGCTGCTACGTCCGCTGGGTGGCGCGCTGTCGCAGTTCCGCTCGGGCATGGACGGCGTTGCCAACAGTCGTGCCTGCGGCTGGAACCGCGCGCCGATCGACCGCATGGCCAACCTCAACATCGAGCCGGGTGACCAGAGCCTGGCGCAACTGGTCGGTGGCATCGAGCGCGGCATCCTGATGCGCACCAACCGCTCCTGGTCCATTGATGATTCCCGCAACAAGTTCCAGTTCGGCTGCGAATGGGGCCAGTTGATCGAGAACGGTGAGCTCAAGGGCGTGGTCAAGAACCCGAACTACCGGGGGATCTCCGCTCAGTTCTGGGGCAATCTCAGCGCCGTGGGCGACGCCAGTACCTTCCAGGTTCTGGGAACACCCAACTGCGGCAAGGGCGAACCCAATCAGGTGGTGCGGGTGGGACATGCATCACCCGCCTGTGTGTTCAGCCAGATCGACGTATTCGGAGGAGACGCCTGATGGCTGCCACCCCACTGCACAGCTTTCAGCGCCTGTTGGCGAGCCTGCAAGAGCAAGTGTGCGCGCCGGAACACTTTACCCTCAGCTACAGCGCCGAGCAGTCCCGGTTCATTCGCTTCAACCATGCCAAAGTGCGCCAGGCTGGCGAAGTCCAGCAAGCCAGTTGCGTGCTGAAACTGATTAAGGACGGCCGCCAGGGCGAGCTGCAGTTCACCCTGGGCAACGACCCCGACGTTGACCAGCAGCGCCTGGCCCAGGCGATCGAACAGTTGCGCCAGACATTGCCGTTGCTCGAAGCCGACCCCTACCTGCAACTCAACGCCAGCGCCTGGCAAAGCCATAGCGTGCAGGGCCAGGCACTGCCCGACATTGCCCAGGTACTGGCGCAGATCGAACACGGTGCCGGGGAACTCGATCTGGTCGGCATCTATGCCGCTGGACCGATCTGCCGGGGTTTTGCCAGCTCGTTCGGGGCCTTCGGCTGGCACCAGGCCAACAGTTTCAACTTCGACTGGAGCCTGTTCCACCGCAACGGCCAGGCGGTCAAGGCCAACTACGCCGGCCAGCAGTGGGACAGCGAGGCCTTTTCACTGCGCCTGCGCCAGGCACGGGAGCAATTGGAATACATGGGGCGCCCGCTGAAGACCCTGGCACCGGGCGAGTACCGCGCTTACCTGGCGCCAGCCGCCATGGACGAAATCATGAGCATGCTGTGCTGGGGGGGCTTCTCCTCCCATTCGCTGGCCACCAAGAACAGCCCGCTGCAGCGCCTGTACGATGGCGACGCGCGCCTGAGCCCGATGGTCAGCATCGCAGAACAGGTCAGCGGTTCGCTGAGCCCGAGTTTCTCCGATGAAGGGACACCACGCAGCGACTTGCGCCTGATAGAGCAGGGCCGTGGCCTTGACCGGTTGATCTGCGCCCGCAGCGCCGCCGAGTTCGAGCTGGCCGCCAACGGTGCCGACAGCCATGAGTCCCCTTGCGCCCTGAGCCTGGCAGGTGGCGAGCTGAACCAGCGCGACATCCTCGCGCGCCTGGGCACCGGCTTGTACATCAGCAACCTCTGGTACCTGAACTTCTCCGACCTGCCGGCCGCCCGCATGACCGGGCTGACCCGCTTTGCCACCTTCTGGGTCGAGAACGGCCAGATCCAGGCGCCGGTCAGCACCATGCGCTTCGACGACAGCGTCTACAGTTTGTTGGGTTCGCAACTTGAGGCGCTGACCCAGGAGCGGGAGCTGATTCTGTCGACCAGTACCTATGGCCAGCGCCAGACCAGTTCGAGCCATTTGCCGGGGGCCGTGGTCAAGCGCCTGACATTGACGTTGTAATAGATCGCGGGTCAAGCCCGCTCCGAGCGCAGGAGTGGTCTTGACCCGCGCTACAGTCCTGAAGGATCAGCCATGCCCAGCCGTGTCCCGCTCGACCCCGTCACCGCTCGCTGGATTCCGTGGGTGGTAGCCATCGCCTTCTTCATGCAGTCCCTGGACGGCACCATCCTCAACACCGCCCTGCCGGCCATGGCCAGGGACTTGGCTGAAGACCCGCTGCGCATGCAGTCGGTAATCATTGCCTACATGCTCACCGTGGCCTTGCTAATCCCCGCCTCGGGCTGGATTGCCGACCGTTTCGGCACCAAGCGGATCTTTTTCGGTGCGATCCTGCTGTTCAGCCTCGGCTCGCTGCTGTGCGCCCTGTCTGAAACCCTGAGCATGCTGGTGGCGGCGCGGGTAGTCCAAGGCCTGGGCGGCGCCTTGATGCTGCCGGTCGGGCGCCTGGTGGTGCTGCGCGCCTACCCCCGTTCGGAGCTGGTGCGGATCATGAGCTTCATCACCATTCCCGGCCTTCTCGGTCCTTTGCTGGGCCCGACCATGGGCGGCTGGTTGGTGGAGATTCTCAGCTGGCATTGGATCTTCCTGCTCAATCTGCCGGTCGGCGCCATAGGCTGCTATGCCGTGTGGCGTTTCATCCCCGACCTGCGCGGCAGTGAGCGCACGCGCTTCGACGGCGTCGGTTTCGTGCTGTTCGGCGCGGCCATGGTGTTGATCACGATCGCCATGGAGGGCCTGGGCGAACTGCACTTGCCGCACCTGCGGGTAATGCTGCTGCTGTTTGCCGGCATGGCGTGCCTGGCAGCCTACTGGCTGCGCGCAGGCAGCATCGACAACCCGCTGTTCTCGCCCCGGCTGTTTCGCACCCGGACCTTCTCCGTCGGCATCCTGGGCAACCTGTTCGCCCGCCTGGGCAGTGGTGCCCTGCCATTCCTGGTGCCATTGCTGCTGCAGGTGGCCCTGGGCTATTCGCCGGCCCAGGCCGGGATGAGCATGATCCCCCTGGCGGCGGCGGCCATGCTGGCCAAATCCATCGCCCGCCCGCTGATCGAGCGCTTTGGCTACCGAACCATCCTCACCGGCAATACCCTGCTCCTCGGCCTGCTGCTGGCCAGCCTGGGCCTGGTGGATGAGCAGACGCCCTATGGGCTGCTGCTGTTCCAGTTGGGCTTGCTCGGTGCGGTCAACTCCATGCAGTTCACGGCGATGAACACCGTCACCCTGATCGACCTGGACGATGCCAGCGCCAGCAGCGGCAACAGCCTGCTGTCGGTGGTGGCGCAGTTGTCTCTGAGCCTGGGTGTCGCCTGCGCCGGCGCACTGCTGGGAGGCTTCAGCGCCGCGGGCAGTGCCGAGGGCGTAGACAGCACACTGGGCGCTTTCCAGCTCACTTTCCTGACCATCGGCCTGATGGCCATGCTGGCAGCAGCAATCTTCATGCAACTGTCCAAGGCGGACGGAAGGCGTGCCCCTCGTCCGGAACCGGAGATCGAGCCTTAGGGCGAAAGGCCATGAGGCTGGTACACTGCGCGACATTTTGTTTTGCAGGCCCGCCTCGTGACCACCATTGCCACCGCCTTCGCCACTTTGCCGCTGTCCGCCGCCATGCTGGCCAACCTGGACGCCCTCGGCTACGCCCAGATGACCCCGATCCAGGCCCAGAGCCTGCCGGTAATCCTCAAGGGCATGGACCTGATCGCCCAGGCCAAGACCGGTAGCGGCAAGACCGCCGCCTTTGGCATCGGCCTGCTCAACCCGATCAACCCGCGCTACTTCGGCTGCCAGGCCCTGGTGCTGTGCCCCACGCGCGAGCTGGCCGACCAGGTCGCCAAGGAGCTGCGCCGCCTGGCCCGCGCCGAAGACAACATCAAGATCCTGACCCTGTGCGGCGGCGTTTCGCTGGGCCCGCAGATCGCCTCGCTGGAGCACGGTGCGCACATCATCGTCGGCACCCCGGGCCGCGTGCAGCAACACCTGAGCAAGGGCACCCTGGTGCTCGATGGCCTCAACACGCTGATTCTCGACGAAGCCGACCGCATGCTCGACATGGGCTTCTACGACGCCATCGCCGACATCATCGGGCAAACCCCCAAGCGCCGTCAGACCCTGCTGTTCTCGGCCACTTATCCGTCCGGTATCAAGCAACTGGCCTCGAGCTTCATGCGCGACCCGCAGACCGTGAAGGTCGAAGCCCTGCACGCCGACAGCCAGATCGAACAGCGTTTCTACGAAATCGCCCCCGAGCAGCGCATGGAAGCAGTGAGCAAAGTGCTGGGGCACTTCCGCCCGCAGTCCTGCGTGGCGTTCTGCTTCACCAAGCAGCAGTGCCAGGAGCTGGTCGAGCACCTGCAGGCCAAGGGCATCTCGGCCCAGGCCCTGCATGGCGACCTGGAGCAGCGCGACCGTGACCAGGTCCTGACCCTTTTCGCCAACCGCAGCCTGTCGGTACTGGTAGCCACTGACGTCGCCGCCCGCGGCCTGGACATCGATGCCCTGGACATGGTCATCAACGTCGAGCTGGCCCGCGACGCCGAGATCCACGTACACCGTGTAGGCCGTACCGGCCGCGCCGGTGAAAAAGGCCTGGCCGTCAGCCTCGTCGCCCCAGCCGAAGGCCATCGCGCCCAGGCCATCGAAGCGATGCAGAAAGCGCCGCTGCGCTGGGAACAACTCGACAGCCTCAAGGCCCAGGGCGGCGCTCCGCTGCTGCCGACCATGAGCACCCTGTGCATTGCCGCCGGCCGTAAAGACAAGCTGCGTCCGGGCGATATCCTCGGTGCCCTGACCGGTGACGCCGGCTTGCCGGGTACCCAGGTTGGCAAGATCGCGATTTTTGACTTCCAGGCCTTTGTGGCGGTGGAACGTACGGTGGCCAAGCAGGCGCTGGCGCGCCTGAACAGCGGCAAGATCAAGGGCCGTTCGCTGCGGGTGCGGATCGTTTGAAAACCTTCGTCGCGGGGCAAGTCGAGACATCTCGACTTGCCCCGCGATCGCTTCACCCAAAATTCTTGAGGAATCAGCAGTGCGTTCCACCGAAGTAATCATCATTGGCGCAGGCGCCGCCGGCCTGATGTGTGCCCTGACTGCCGCCCGCCACGGCCGCCAGGTGCTGCTGCTCGACCACGCCAACAAGCCAGGCAAGAAGATCCTGATGTCCGGCGGTGGCCGCTGCAACTTCACCAACATGTACACCGAACCTGCCAACTTCCTCTCGCAGAACCCGCACTTCTGCAAGTCGGCCCTGGCCCGCTACACCCAATGGGACTTCATCGAGATGGTCGGCAAGCACGCCGTGCCCTATCACGAGAAGAAGCTCGGCCAACTGTTCTGCGATAACAAATCCAGCGACATCCTCGACATGCTCCTGGCCGAATGCAGCAATGCCGGCGCCGAACTGCGCATGGACACTCGCATCGACCAGGTCGAGAAGGTCGACGGCGGCTACCTGCTCGAAACCAGCGCCGGTCAGTTCCAGTGCCAATCGCTGGTGATCGCCACCGGCGGGTTGTCGATCCCGACCCTGGGCGCTACCGGTTTCGGCTATCAGGTCGCCCGCCAGTTCGGCCATAGCCTGCTGCCTACCCGCGCCGGCCTTGTGCCCTTCACCATCACCGAGCCGCAGCTCAAGGCGATCTGCACCGAGCTGTCCGGCACCTCGGTGGACTGCGTGACCAGCTGCAATGGCACCAGCTTCCGTGAAAACCTGCTGTTCACCCACCGCGGGCTGAGCGGGCCGGCGATCCTGCAGATCTCCTCGTTCTGGGAAACCGGTGACAGCGTCGAGATCAACCTGCTACCCGAGCACGACGCGCTGAGCTGGCTGCAACAGCAACAGAGCGAGCGACCCAATACCGAGCTCAAGACCCTGCTTGGCGAAATCTTTACCAAGAAGATGGCCAACTTGCTCGCCGAGCACTGGTTCGTCTCCAAGCCGATGAAGCAATACACCCCGGCGGAGCTCGCCCAGGTCAGCGACAAGCTGGCGGCCTGGCAGGTGGTGCCGGCCGGCACCGAGGGCTACCGCACTGCCGAGGTGACCCTGGGTGGCGTCGATACCCGCGAAGTGTCATCCAAGACCATGGAGTCGCTGAAAAGTCCGGGCCTGTACTTTATCGGCGAAGTGCTCGATGTCAGCGGTCACCTCGGCGGCTTCAACTTCCAGTGGGCCTGGGCCTCGGCGTACGCGGCTGCGCAGTTCGTCTAACCTTCGCGGTAGAATCAGCGCATCAAGGAACAAATTTTGCTGGTCAGGTGACGGTGGCAACACCACTGCCATCTGACTGGCTCAATTTCGATCATCGCTCAAGGCCTGCCGACCCGACATGTCATCCTCCTCGCTCAGCCAATCGTTGCGCCGCCTCTGGGCCCTGGACAAATTCAGCTATGCCATCCGTGTTCTGATCGCCCTCACCGGCAGCATGTTGCTGTGCTGGTACCAGGACGAGATGAGCCTGCTGATTCCGCTGTTCCTGGGCATTATCGCCAGCGCCCTGGCCGAGACCGACGACAGTTGGCAAGGACGCCTCAATGCCCTGGCCGTGACCCTGGTGTGCTTTACCGTCGCGGCGTTGTCGGTGGAGCTGCTGTTCCCGTATCCGATCATTTTCGTCTGCGCCCTGGCCCTGGCCAGTTTTGCCCTGACCATGCTCGGCGCACTGGGTGAACGCTATGGCGCGATCGCCTCGGCCACGCTGATTCTCTCTGTCTACACCATGATCGGCGTCGACCAGCGTGGTGGCGAAGTCACCGATTTCTGGCACGAGCCGCTGCTGCTGGTGGCCGGCGCCGCCTGGTACGGATTGCTGTCGGTGCTGTGGCAGGCGCTGTTCTCCAACCAGCCGGTGCAGCAGAGCCTGGCGCGGTTGTTTCGCGAGCTGGGGCGCTACCTCAAGCTCAAGGCCACGCTGTTCGAACCGATCCGCCAACTGGACGTCGAGGCCCGGCGCCTGGAGCTGGCCCAGCAAAACGGTCGGGTCGTGGCCGCACTCAACGCCGCCAAGGAGATCATCCTGCACCGGGTCGGCAACGGCCGCCCGGGCTCCAAGGTCAGCCGCTACCTGAAGCTGTACTTCCTGGCCCAGGACATCCACGAACGCGCCAGCTCCTCGCACTACCCCTACAACGCCCTGACCGAAGCCTTCTTCCACAGTGATGTGCTGTTCCGCTGCCAGCGCCTGCTACGCCAACAAGGTGTGGCCTGCCAGCAGTTGTCCGAGTCGATCCAGCTACGCCAGCCGTTCATCTACGACACCGGCTTTGCCCAGGCGCTGGAAGACCTCAATGCGTCCCTGGAACACCTGCGCATCCAGAGCAACCCGGCCTGGCGCGGGCTGCTGCGTTCGCTGCGCGCCCTGGCCGCCAACCTGACAACCCTGGATCGTCTGCTCAGCGATGCGAGCAATCCGGACAACCTCGCCGACGCCAGCGACAGCAGCCTGCTCGACCGTTCACCGCACAGCCTGGCGGATGTCTGGAACCGTCTGCGCCAGCAGATGACACCGACCTCCTTGCTGTTTCGCCATGCCCTGCGCCTGCCCCTGGCATTGTCGATCGGCTATGGCATGGTGCACCTGATCCACCCCACCCAGGGCTACTGGATCATCCTCACCACCCTTTTCGTCTGCCAGCCCAACTACGGTGCGACGCGGCGCAAGCTGGTGCAGCGGATCATCGGTACCGGCATCGGCCTGACGGTCGGCTGGGCGCTGTTCGACCTGTTCCCGAGCCCGATCATCCAGTCACTGTTCGCGGTGGCAGCCGGGGTGGTGTTCTTCGTCAACCGCACCACTCGCTACACCTTGGCCACGGCAGCAATTACCCTGATGGTGCTGTTCTGCTTCAACCAGATTGGCGACGGCTACGGGCTGTTCCTGCCGCGCCTGTTCGATACCCTGGTGGGCAGCCTGATCGCAATCCTGGCGGTGTTCCTGTTCCTGCCCGACTGGCAGGGCCGGCGCCTGAACAAGGTGCTGGCCAACACCTTGAGCTGCAACAGCACCTACCTGCGCCAGATCATGCAGCAGTACGCCCAGGGCAAGCGTGATGACCTGGCCTACCGCTTGGCTCGGCGCAACGCCCACAACGCCGATGCCGCGCTGTCGACCACCCTGGCCAACATGCTCATGGAGCCGGGGCATTTTCGTAAGGAAGCGGATGTCGGCTTTCGCTTCCTGGTGCTCTCGCACACCTTGCTCAGCTATCTCTCGGGCCTGGGCGCGCACCGTGAAACCACCTTGCCGGCCGACGTTCACGAGCAGTTGATCGATGGTGCTGGTGCCAGCCTGGCCAAGAGCCTGGACGAAATTGCCGAAGGCCTGGCCAGCAAGTTGCCGGTGGCCATCCACAGTGATGACGAAGAAGCCCTGGCCAATGCGCTCGAGCAGATGCCCGAGGATATGGAGGAAAACCAGCGCCTGGTGCAGACGCAACTGGCCCTGATCTGTCGCCAGCTGGGCCCCTTGCGCACCCTCGCCGCCCATTTGATCAAGGATGCCGAGGCCTGATCAGAAGCCATGATACTCAAGCAAGCGTGCGTAGCTGCCATCGGCCTTCATCTGGGCGATGGCGCGATTGAAGTCGGCGACGATCTTTTCATGGCCCGGGGTCTTGAGGCTGACCAGAATATGCAGGGTATTCTCGGCCAAAGGCTTGTCGACGAGCTCGACACTATCACGAACCCAGCGAGATTCACGCTGCAGAAAGTAGCGGGCGACGTACTCGTCTTCAAGAGTCAGTCCCACCCTGCCTGCAGCCAGCATGCGTACCGCCACTGAAAAATTGCGTACCGGTATCTTCTGCAACTGGCTGTCGGCATCGAACTCGGGCGAGTACGCATAGTCGCGGACAATGGCGATGGGATAGGGATAGAGGTCGCTCAAGACGTTGAAGCGAAAGTCATCGCCCTTCTGCTTGAGCACGCGAACATGGTTGGTCAGGTAGCTGGCGGAGAACTGTCCGATGTGGGTGCGGCTTTCATTGAGCCAGGCGTTGATCAGTACGTCGTATCGTCCCTCACCTATTCCAAGCAGCGCCCGCGCCCAGGGCACCTGCTCGAACTCACTGTCATAGCCTGCACGCTGCAAGGCGGTGGTGACAATCACCGTAGCCAGGCCCCCACCGGGTTTGCTGGCATCGGTGAAAGGGGGCCAACTGTCTGCGACCAGACGTAGTTTTTCCGCATGCGCGGCATTGAACGCCAGCAGCAACCCCAGAAAACCCAAGGCTCGAAGCAGTGTAGGCATGCTCAAATCCCTTAGCAGGCGTGTCGTTACACGCCGTTGATAGCAACTGCTTGAGCGTTTCCGGTGTCCGCAAGTGTGCGCAGGTTACACAAAGATGAAACCTGGCGCAGCGCGCAATGATATCAATCTGCCTCTATTTTGAGCTGCGTCACACCTTGAGTCGGGGTCGCGCACTTTGAGCCTCGTCGTTGCTCCTTTCATCTGCCATGATCAAGGCAATCAACTGCTTGAGAGCTACTTATGTCCATCGACTGGATCTGCAAACATCACAGCGACCTTGGCAAGGAACAACTCTATGCCATTCTGCAACTACGCACCCAAGTCTTCGTTGTAGAGCAGAAGTGCGCCTACCAGGACGTCGATGGCCAGGACCTGGACGGCGACACCTGCCACTTGATGGGTTGGGAAAATGACACGCTGCAGTGCTACTTGCGCTTGCTCGACCCACAGTCCCAGGGCGGTGACGTAGTGATCGGTCGCGTGGTGACTGCGCCATCGGCACGCGGCCGGGGGCTGGGGCATGAACTGATGGAAGAGGCCCTCGAACAGGCCGAAAAGCACTGGCCGGGCGTGCCGGTGTATCTGTCTGCCCAGGCGCACCTGCAAGACTACTACGGGCGTTATGGCTTTGTGGTGGTGGGTGAGGAGTACCTGGAAGACGACATACCGCATATCGGTATGCGTCGCGGCTGAACGCATCGCGGGGCAAGCCCGCTCCTGCAGCAGGCGCGAACTTGCTCCTCGATGGGCCTTCAAGGATACCCAAGCACCTCGCGAATCCCCCGCAGGTGCTGGATGATCCACTGCTTGTCGATCGCCCCCCAATCACGAATCCGGTAATGCCCGGCGTGATTGCGCGCGCCTTCCTGCTGCTCGAACTCACAGACAATATCCAGGTCAGCCAGCGCGGCGATGGTGTCCTGGGCGGTACGTCGGGGCATGCCGGTTGCCTCCATCAACGCAGGCACGCTGCTGGCCGTCTGGCTGTCGATCAGCCAGGCGACGTACAGGCGGCGGTAGAAGCTGGTCTTGGTCTTGCTCACGTCCATTGGCAGGTCCTTGCGGCTTACCCGTTGCCAGGCAGCTCGCGGTAGGTCAGGTAGACACGCAAGTCGAACTCCAGTTGATGGTAGCCCGGCAGCATGTGTTCACAGAGTTGATAAAACGCCTTGTTGTGATCGCTTTCCTTCAAGTGGGCCAGTTCATGCACCACGATCATCTTCAGAAATTGCGGCGCCGCCTCCTTGAACAAAGAGGCAATGCGGATTTCCTTCTTTGCCTTGAGCTTGCCCCCTTGCACTCGGGACACCGCCGTATGCAGCCCCAGCGCCCGGTGGGTCAAGTCCAGGCGATTGTCGAACAGGACCTTGTCCAGGTTGGGGGCGTTGCGCAGGTACTCCTGCTTCAGCCCTTGGGCGTAACTGTACAGTGCCTTGTCGCTCTGCACGGCATGACGCTCCGGGTAGCGTTGCTGCAGGTAATCCCCCAGGCGATTGCTGGCGATCAATTGTCGGACCTGATCTTGCAGGGCGGGGGGATAGGCTTGCAGGTATTTGAGCGCGGTCATGAGGCGAAAGCAGGCGAAAAAAAGCAGTTTACCCAACTACAGCAGTCACCAGTCAAAAAAGCCCGGGAACTCACTCGCATCGGCGGCCGTCATGGGGTGCGCCACCAGGAAGCCCTGGGCGAACTCGCAACCGTTGGCGCGGAGCCAGCGAGCCTGCTCGCAGGTCTCGACTCCTTCGGCGATGGTGCTGATCCCAAACTGCTGGCAGAGCTCGATCACACTGCGGACCAGGGCGCCATCGACCACAGAGCCCGGCAGTTTCGCCACCAAATGGCGATCGAACTTGAGCGTATCAATGGGCAGGTCACGCAACAGCTTCAACGAGCAATCACCTGCGCCGAAGTCGTCCAGGGCAATATGCACGCCCAACTCGCGTAGTTTGTGCAGCTGCTTGAAGGCTTCATCGCGGTTGTACATCAGCGACGTCTCGGCGACTTCGACCTCCAGCTGAGCCGGTACAAGCGCGTGACTGACAATCACCCGCGCCAGCTCCTCAACCAGATTGGGCATGGCAAACTGCACCCTGCTCAGGCTCATGCTCAGCACCACGTCCGGACCACAACACTCGCTCCAGGCCCGACGTTGCGACGCGCCTTGCTGGTAGATCCAACTGGCCAGACGATTGATCAGCCGGGCCTCCTCGAGCAAGGGAATGAACAAACCCGGCGGCACATCCCCGACACTGGGATGGCGCCAGCGCAACAAGGCCTCGAAACCGCGCAAGCGGCCATCGGCGAAGGCAACCTGAGGCTGATAGACCAAGCTGAAATCCCTGTGCTCGATCGCATCGCGCACGCTGTCTTCGAGCATCAGCCGTGAGCGCGCCCGGCCATTGAGGTCATGATCGTAGTAACGATACTGCTGGCGCCCGGACTGCTTGGCTGCATACATCGCCGCATCGGCCGCACGCAGCAAGCCATCGAGGCCGAGCCCGCAATCCGGGTAGGTGGCGATACCGATACTGACCCCCAGCGTCACCTCCAGCCCGTCGATGTCCTGGCAGATGGACACACGTTCGATCAATTTTTCGGCAAAGCGTGCAGCCTGTTCGGGACAGTCCAGCGCATCGAGCAACGCGGTGAACTCGTCACCGCCCATGCGTGCGAGTATCGCGCGGGTGCCCAGGCAGTCCTTGAACTGCTCGGCCACCCACCGCAGAACACGGTCACCGGCTTCATGACCAAGGGAGTCGTTGATTCGCTTGAAGCCATCCAGGTCCAGGTACAGCAAGGCCTGTGACTTGTCCGAGCGCTCATTGCGTACCAATGCACTCTCGGCGGCCTGGTAGAAGCCGCGCCGATTGAGCAGCCCCGTCAACGGGTCGGTCACAGCCTGATACTCCAGTTGCTGATGCAGGCTGCGCACCACCGACATGTCCAGCACCGTTACCACCATGGCCCGCCGCTCGCCCGGAAGTGGCGCGCACGACAGCGCCACCGGCAGCGGATGTCCGCCCGCAGTACGCAGCACAGCATCGTGAACGCGAAAAATTTCCCGGTCCAGATAGGTTTGATAGAACGGCGATTCGGCCCACACCGTCGCCCCCGGCGACTGTACATATGCCAGAAGATCAGTGCCCTGCAAACGTTCAACCGGCGCATCGAGCAGCCGGGAAATCGCTGGGTTGGCAAAGCAGATTAAGCCGTCATCGGCTACCACCAGAATGCCCTCGGCCGCATTTTCCAGCACCGAGGCATTGAAAGCGCGTTCGGTTTCCAGGTCGCGGCTCAAGCGCTGCAATGAACGCCTGTTGCGCTGCTGTTCAAGCAACGCCTGAACCTTGGGCTTGAGAATCTGCGGGTCGAAGGGTTTGAACAGGTAATCCACCGCACCACTGGCATAGCCCTTGAGCACGGCGGCCTGGGACTGCTCATTGGCGGTGAGGAAAATGATCGGCGTCAGCCGCGTACGCTGGCTGCCGCGCATAAGACGGGCGACCTCGAATCCATCCATGCCTGGCATCTGCACATCCAGCAGCACCAGGTCCACTTCGTGCTCGAGCAGCGCACTCAGGGCTTCGGTCCCCGAGTTCGCAGTCAGTACCTGCCAGTCCTGACGCGCCAGCAAGGCGCGCATGCTGACCAGGTTTTCCGGGTAGTCATCAACGACCAGCAGTACTGAGCCGTTTTCATGTGACGGAGGTTGCGCGCAATCCATGCTGCTTCTCTTGTGGCACAGGTCGTACTTCGGTTGAAGTCCGAGCCTAACTCTAGACCTCGCTGCCTTAAATCTGAAGTTATCACCTTGCCACTACCCACGGAAACTCTCGTTAGCCGACTAACGGTCTGTCCGATCAGGCCATACCTGCCTCTACATTGGCGCCAGGCATAAAAAAACCCGCATCACTGCGGGTTTTTTACACGGTCAGGTCTTAATTGACCTTGGCCGCCAGCTCGCCCTTGAGGTAGCGCTGGAACATGCCTTCCAGGGAGATCGGCTTGATCTTGGAAGCATTGCCGGCAGTACCGAACGCTTCGTAACGGGCGATGCAGACATCACGCATGGCCGTTACGGTGGCGCCGAAGAACTTGCGCGGGTCGAACTCGCTCGGATTCTGCGCCATCAGGCGACGCATGGCACCCGTGGAAGCCAGGCGCAGGTCGGTGTCGATGTTGACCTTGCGCACACCGTGCTTGATGCCTTCGACGATTTCTTCGACCGGCACGCCGTAGGTTTCCTTGATGTCGCCGCCGTACTGGTTGATGATCGCCAGCCATTCCTGCGGAACCGAGGAAGAACCGTGCATCACCAGGTGGGTGTTGGGGATGCGCTTGTGAATCTCTTTGATACGGTCGATCGCCAGCACGTCACCGGTCGGTGGCTTGGTGAACTTGTAGGCACCGTGGCTGGTGCCGATGGCGATGGCCAGCGCATCGACCTGGGTCTTCTTGACGAAGTCGGCAGCTTCTTCCGGATCGGTCAGCATCTGGCTGTGATCCAGGATACCTTCGGCACCGATACCGTCTTCTTCACCGGCCATGCCGGTTTCCAGCGAGCCCAGGCAGCCCAGCTCGCCTTCAACCGAAACGCCGCAGGCGTGCGCCATGGCAACGGTCTGCTGAGTGACACGGACGTTGTACTCGTAGTCGGTAGGGGTCTTGCCGTCTTCGCCGAGCGAGCCGTCCATCATCACCGAGCTGAAGCCCAGCTGGATCGACCGCTGGCACACGTCAGGGCTGGTACCGTGGTCCTGGTGCATGCACACCGGGATATGGGGGAATTCTTCGATCGCGGCCAGGATCAGGTGGCGCAGGAACGGGGCACCCGCATATTTGCGGGCACCGGCCGAGGCCTGGACAATCACCGGAGAGTCGGTCTTGTCGGCGGCTTCCATGATGGCGCGCATCTGCTCGAGGTTGTTGACGTTGAAAGCCGGAACGCCGTAGCCGAATTCGGCGGCGTGGTCCAGCATCTGGCGCATGCTAATGAGTGCCATTGTGTATCTCTCTCCCGACAAGCGTCGTTTTTCGTGCAAGCCTGCCGCAGTGGCGGTTGCTATTCAAGTAGTGTGGGCCGCCTCCAGGCAGCCCGGCCAGTCACGGCGCCTTGCAGCCCCGCCCTATCAAATCGTTGGTGGCAGCCCAGTACACCAGGCCTTCGTCACCCTTGCTGTGGAACGCCAGCACACCATCGCTGTACAGCGAACCGGAAGCGCCTGGCTCGGCCTTGAGCCGGTAGACCTGATCACCGCCGCCCAGACGCACGTCCAGGCTCTGTTGACTGCTGTCGGCAAAGCGCCAGAGCACTTCAGCCTTGCTGTCGCAAACCCATCGGGTCCAGTTGTCCGAGGGTGTCTCCTTCGGCGTGAAGCTTGCACATCCACCGAGTACTGCCAAGGCCAACAGGGCCACGACACCTTTCATCCAATATCCTCTAGCAGACCACAAACAGGCCGGTAGGTTGCCATCAACCGATCAAGGGCAACCCTGGGCTCGGCGCTGGTGCTCGTCGTCGTACTTCTCAAGGCCATCCGGGCCGAGTCGCTTGTTGATCACTGGAGCGGTCTCCGCCTGCCATTCAGACTGATAGCAGCCACCTTTCGGCGCATCGGGCTGATCGGCCTCAGGCGCCGGATTGCTGGAGCAGGCGCCCAGCAATCCGACCAGGACAAACACAGGCAATCGCTTGACCATCAGGTCGCTCCCTTTGCCAGGCGCTGAGCAAATCAGGCCTTGGCCCGTTGTTCCAGTACTTCCACCGCTGGCAGGACCTTGCCCTCGACGAACTCGAGGAACGCACCGCCACCGGTAGAAATGTAGGAGATTTGCTCGGCAACGCCATATTTGTCGATGGCGGCCAGGGTATCGCCACCACCGGCGATGGAGAACGCGGCGCTTTCCGCGATGGCCTTGGCCAGTACCTTGGTGCCGTTACCGAACTGGTCGAACTCGAAGACACCAACCGGACCATTCCACAGAATGGTCTTGGACGACTTCAGCAGCTCGGCGAAGTTGGCCGCGGTCTGCGGACCGATGTCGAGAATCATGTCGTCGTCGGCAACGTCGGCAACCAGCTTGACGGTAGCAGCGGCGCTTTCAGCGAATTCCTTGGCAACCACCACATCCACCGGCAGCGGGACGTTGACCTTGGCGGCGATGGCCTTGGCGGTGTCGATCAGGTCAGGTTCGTACAGCGACTTGCCCACTGGGTGACCGGCAGCGGCCAGGAAGGTGTTGGCGATGCCGCCACCGACGATCAGCAGGTCGCAGACCTGGCTCAGGCTGTTGAGCACGTCCAGCTTGGTCGACACCTTGGAGCCGGCAACGATGGCAGCCATCGGCTTGGCCGGGGCCTTGAGGGCCTTGCCCAGGGCGTCCAGCTCGGCGGCCAGCAGCGGGCCAGCAGCCGCCACCTTGGCGAACTTGGCCACGCCGTGGGTCGAGCCCTCGGCACGGTGGGCAGTACCGAAGGCGTCCATCACGAACACGTCGCACAGGGCTGCGTATTTTTGCGCCAGCTCGTCGGCGTTCTTTTTCTCACCCTTGTTGAAGCGCACGTTTTCGAACAACACGAGGTCACCGGCCTGGACCTGGACACCGTCGAGGTAGTCGGCAACCAGGGGTACTTCACGGCCCAGGGCCTTGCTCAGGTAATCGGCTACCGGCTTGAGGCTGTTCTCGGCCGAGAACTCGCCTTCGGTCGGACGGCCCAGGTGCGAGCAGACCATCACGGCCGCACCCTTTTCCAGGGCCAGCTTGATGGTCGGCAGCGAAGCGAGGATACGCGCATCGCTGGCAACCACACCGTCCTTCACAGGCACGTTGAGGTCTTCGCGGATCAGTACGCGCTTACCTTGCAGATCGAGGTCGGTCATCTTCAACACGGTCATGAATGCGGTCCTTCAGGGATGTTTGCTAGTGGAGCGGGTTTGATTGACGACGTGCAGGTAATGTTCGGCAACGTCGAGCATACGGTTGGCAAAACCCCATTCGTTATCGAACCAGGCCAGCAGGTTGACCAGCCGGGGGCCGGAAACGCGGGTCTGGCTGGCATCGACAATGGCCGAATGTGGGTCATGGTTGAAATCACAACTGGCGTGCGGTAACTCGGTGTAGGCCAGGAGTCCCTTCAGCGGGCCGCTCAGGGCCGCATCGCGCAGCACCTGGTTGACCTCTGCCGCAGTGGTATCGCGGGCGGTCTGCAGGGTGATGTCCAGGCACGACACGTTGACGGTCGGCACACGTACGGCTTTGGCCTGAATTCGCCCGGCAAGTTCCGGCAACAACCGCTCGATGCCGCGCGCAAGTCCGGTGGACACCGGAATCACCGACTGGAACGCCGAGCGGGTGCGGCGCAGGTCTTCATGGTGATAAGCGTCGATCACCGGCTGGTCGTTCATTGCCGAGTGGATCGTGGTAATCGACACGTATTCAAGGCCGAACGCCCGGTCCAGTACCCGCAGCAGCGGCACGCCGCAGTTGGTGGTGCAGGAAGCGTTGGAGACCAGCAGTTCATTGCCTTTGAGGCAGTCCTGGTTGATGCCGTAGACGACCGTCGCATCGACGTCCGCCTCGCTGGCCATCGGCTGGGAAAACAGCACCCGCGGCGCGCCGGCTTCAAGAAAACGCTGGCCATCGGCACGGGTGTTGTAGGCACCGGAACACTCCAGTACCAGATCGACATCCAGTGCTGCCCAGTCGATCCCTTCCGGGGTGGCACTGCGCAAAACCTTCACGCAGTCGCCATGGATATGCAGACAATCGCCGTCGACCTTCACCTCGCCGGGAAAACGCCCGTGGGTGGAGTCGAAGCGTGTCAGGTATTCGATACTGGCCTGATCGGCCAGGTCGTTCAGCGCGACGATCTCGAAGCCCGCCTTCGCCCCCCGTTCAAAGAGTGCGCGCAAGACGCAACGACCAATACGGCCATAGCCGTTGAGTGCAACTTTGTAAGGACGCGTTTGGGGCATGGGATGCTCACGGAACAGAAGCGTTATCTGCAATCGCGGGGCAAGCACGCTCCTACAGTCCTGTAGGAGCGTGCTTGCCCCGCGATGAATCCAACTCTATCGATCAGTCTTCCAGCAGCTCTTCAGCAGTACCCAGGATGTTTTCCAGGGTGAAACCGAACTCTTCGAACAAGGCGGCCGCAGGGGCCGACTCGCCGTAGGTGGTCATGCCGATCACGCGGCCTTCGAGGCCGACGTACTTGTACCAGAAGTCGGCATGGGCCGCTTCGATAGCGATACGCGCACCGACCTGCAGCGGCAGGACCGACTGTTTGTAGGCAGCATCCTGGGCATCGAAGACGCTGGTGCATGGCATCGATACAACACGGACCTTGCGGCCCTGCTCGGTCAGCTTGTCAAAGGCCTGAACGGCCAGGCCCACTTCGGAACCGGTGGCGATCAGGATCAGCTCAGGCTCGCCTGCGCAGTCTTTCAGCACGTAGCCGCCACGGCTGATGTCAGCGATCTGGCCGGCGTCACGGGTTTGGTGCTGCAGGTTCTGACGCGAGAAGATCAGCGCCGAAGGGCCGTCCTTGCGCTCCAGGGCGTGCTTCCACGACACCGCCGATTCAACGGCGTCGGCTGGGCGCCAGGTGTCCAGGTTCGGGGTGCTGCGCAGGCTGGTCAGCTGCTCGATCGGCTGGTGAGTCGGGCCGTCTTCGCCCAGACCGATAGAGTCGTGGGTGTAGACGTGAATCACGCGCTGCTTCATCAGGGCCGACATGCGCACAGCGTTGCGGGCGTATTCCATGAACATCAGGAAGGTCGCACCGTAAGGCACCAGGCCGCCGTGCAGGGCAACACCGTTCATGATTGCGGTCATGCCGAATTCACGCACGCCGTAGAACATGTAGTTGCCGCTGGCATCTTCAGCGCTGACGCCCTTGCAGCCTTTCCACAGGGTCAGGTTGGAACCGGCCAGGTCAGCCGAACCACCGAGGAACTCTGGCAGCAGAGGACCGAAGGCGTTCAGGGTGTTCTGGCTGGCTTTACGGCTGGCGATGGTTTCGCCCTTGGCCGCAACGTCAGCGATGTAGGCCGCAGCCTTCTCGGAGAAATCAACCGGCAGTTCGCCACTCAGGCGACGCTTCAGCTCGCTGGCCAGTTCAGGGAAGGCAGCGGCGTAGGCCGCGAAACGCTGGTCCCACTCGGCTTCAACGGCCTTGCCGGCTTCCTTGGCATCCCACTCGGCGTAGATGTCAGCCGGGATCTCGAACGGACCGTGGTTCCAGTTCAGCTCTTTGCGGGCCAAGGCGATTTCGTCATTGCCCAGTGGCGCGCCGTGGCAATCTTCCTTGCCCTGCTTGTTCGGCGAGCCGAAGCCGATGATGGTCTTGCAGCAGATCAGGGTCGGCTGCTCGCTCTTGCGGGCGGTCTCGATGGCGGTCTTGATTTCGTCGGCGTCATGGCCGTCGACATTGCGGATCACCTGCCAGTTGTAGGCTTCGAAACGCTTCGGCGTGTCGTCGGTGAACCAGCCTTCGACTTCGCCGTCGATGGAGATGCCGTTGTCATCGTAGAAGGCGATCAGCTTGCCCAGGCCCAGGGTACCGGCCAGGGAAGCGACTTCGTGGGAGATGCCTTCCATCATGCAACCATCACCCAGGAACACATAAGTGTGGTGATCGACGACGTTGTGGCCTTCGCGGTTGAACTGGGCGCCCAGGACTTTTTCAGCGATGGCAAAACCCACGGCGTTGGCCAGGCCCTGGCCGAGCGGACCGGTGGTGGTCTCGACGCCTGCGGTGTAGCCGAACTCCGGGTGGCCCGGGGTGCGGCTGTGCAGCTGGCGGAAAGCCTTCAGGTCATCGATCGACAGGTCGTAGCCGGTCAGGTGCAGCAGCGAATAGATCAGCATCGAGCCGTGGCCGTTGGACAGCACGAAGCGGTCACGGTCAGCGAAGTCCGGGTTGCTCGGGCTGTGCTTCAGATAGTCGCGCCAAAGAACTTCGGCGATATCCGCCATGCCCATGGGGGCACCGGGGTGACCGCTGTTGGCCTTCTGCACGGCATCCATGCTGAGTGCTCGAATGGCGTTGGCACGTTCACGACGGCTGGGCATCGCTTATCTCCTGGGGGTTGAAAGTTACGAAACGAAAAAAGGCGGTTATTTTCGCCCAGGCATGCGTCCGGGGGCAATGACGGATGGTCGATGCAGCATGATTTTCCTGTGTTTGAGTGCAGATTTAGGCGATAGCCCGGCCAAACAGCGGATTCGGTCGACTCTGCTGCGACGAATTGCCCCGCCTATCGCTCAATATCAAAACTTTTTGATATTGCGCTTGCGACGCCGGGGCACCCTGACTAGACTGCCGCCCCATGAATCTTCGTTTGCCGTCAATCCACCCTGAACAAAGCGACGAGCTGGCCGCCCTGTGCAAGGCCAGTGGCGACCCGTTGCGCCTGAACGTCTTGCGCGCACTGGCCAACGATTCGTTCGGGGTACTGGAGCTGGCGCAGATCTTCGCCATCGGTCAGTCGGGAATGAGCCACCACCTCAAGGTGCTATCCCAGGCGGCACTGGTGGCGACGCGGCGCGAAGGCAACGCGATCTTTTATCGCCGTGCCTTGCCCGATGCCCTGCGCCTGGGCGGCAAGCTGCATGCGGCCTTGCTGGAGGAAGTCGATGGCCTGGCCCTGCCGGACGATGTCCAGGCGCGCATCGGCCAGGTCCAGCAACGGCGCGCGGCCACCAGCCAGGACTTTTTCCAGCGCGTCGAAGAAAAATTCCGCGCCCAGCAGGATCTGATCGCGGGACTTCCCCAGTACCGCGAAAGCCTGTTGGCGCTGCTCGACAACTTGAGCTTTGGACCCGACGCCGGCGCCCTTGAAGTGGGCCCTGGCGATGGAGAATTTCTTCCAGAGCTGGCCCGGCGCTTTGCCCGGGTCACGGCACTGGACAACAGCCCGACCATGCTCGACCTGGCCCGCCAGGTCTGTGAGCGAGAAGGTCTGGCGAATGTGAACCTGCAGTTGGCCGATGCACTCAGTGCAACGGATGTGGACGCCGACTGCGTAGTGCTGAACATGGTCCTGCACCATTTCAGCGCCCCGGCCGAAGCCCTGCGGCAGCTGGCCAACCGTGTGAAGCCAGGCGGAAGCCTGTTGGTAACAGAGTTGTGCAGCCACGACCAGAGCTGGGCCAGAGAGGCCTGCGGCGATATCTGGCTGGGCTTCGAGCAGGACGACCTGGTCCGTTGGGCCAGCGCTGCGGGACTGGCTCCCGGGGACAGCCTCTATGTGGGCTTACGTAATGGTTTCCAGATCCAGGTCCGCCATTTTCAGCGACCGGCTGGCGACACTCACCATCGGTAAATTTTAGGAACCCGTCGAGATGAGCGAATACTCCCTTTTCACCTCCGAGTCCGTATCTGAAGGGCATCCGGACAAAATCGCCGACCAGATTTCGGATGCAGTGCTGGACGCCATCATCACCCAGGACAAATTCGCCCGTGTCGCCTGCGAGACCCTGGTAAAAACAGGTGTAGCGATCATCGCTGGCGAAGTGACCACCTCAGCCTGGGTAGACCTGGAAGAGATCGTGCGTAAAGTCATCGTCGACATCGGCTACAACAGCTCCGACGTCGGCTTTGACGGCGCCACCTGCGCCGTAATGAACATCATCGGCAAGCAGTCGGTAGACATTGCCCAGGGCGTTGACCGCAGCAAGCCGGAAGACCAGGGCGCTGGCGACCAGGGTCTGATGTTCGGCTATGCCAGCAACGAAACCGACGTGTTGATGCCCGCGCCGATCTGCTTCTCGCACCGCCTGGTCGAGCGCCAGGCCGAAGCACGCAAGTCCGGCCTGCTGCCGTGGCTGCGCCCGGATGCCAAGTCCCAGGTTACCTGCCGCTATGACGGCGGCAAGGTCGTCGGCATCGACGCCGTGGTCCTGTCGACCCAGCACAACCCTGAAGTCTCGCAGAAAGACCTCCAGGAAGCGGTCATGGAGCTGATCGTCAAGCACACCCTGCCTGCCGAACTGCTGCACAAGGACACCCAGTTCCACATCAACCCGACCGGCCAGTTCATCATCGGTGGCCCGGTGGGCGACTGCGGCCTGACCGGTCGCAAGATCATCGTCGACAGCTATGGCGGCATGGCCCGTCACGGCGGTGGCGCGTTCTCCGGCAAGGACCCGTCCAAGGTCGACCGTTCGGCAGCCTACGCCGGTCGCTACGTGGCCAAGAACATCGTGGCCGCCGGCCTTGCCGAGCGTTGCGAGATCCAGGTGTCCTACGCCATTGGCGTGGCTCAGCCTACTTCGATCTCGCTGAACACCTTCGGCACCGGCAAGATCGCCGACGACAAGATCATCCAGCTGGTGCGCGAGTGCTTCGACCTGCGTCCATACGCCATCACCACCATGCTCGACCTGCTGCACCCGATGTACCAGGAAACCGCTGCCTACGGCCACTTCGGTCGCATCCCACAGCAGAAGACAGTCGGCGACGACACCTTCACCACCTTCACCTGGGAACGCACCGACCGCGTCGACGCCCTGCGCGCCGCTGCCGGTTTGTAAGTAACAGGTCATGAACAGCCCCTGCCGGGCAACCGGCCGGGGCTTTTTTGTGCCTGGCGCAGCCGCGAGCTTGCCCTGCTGTCTCCCTACACACCCCCTAACAATGCTCTGCCCTCTCCCTCAAAAAGCCATCCTAGTCTGTGAGTTCACCCCGCAGAGCAAGGACGCTCGCCATGTTCCACAAACTGCTGCTCTCACTACTGCTGCTGCCCTGGCTCACCTGCACACACGCCCAGACGTGCCCTCAATGGCCCGCCGCCCAGGCCCAGGCCGAGATTCAGAACCTGCAGCACACCCTCGCCAACTGGGATGACCACTACCATGGAAAGGGCGTATCGCTGGTAGCTGACGAGCTCTACGACCAGAGCCGCACTCAGCTCGTACATTGGCGTTCGTGCTTCCCGGCGGCCAGGACCGTCACCGACAACCCGCTACAGGCAGCCAACGGCCCGGTTCCTCATCCCATCGCCCATACCGGCCTGGCAAAGCTGCCGGACGAGCAGGCGGTCGCGGCGTGGATGCAGGGCAAGCACGACCTGTGGATTCAACCCAAGGTCGACGGTGTTGCGGTCACCCTGGTGTATCAGGCCGGCCAACTGGTGTCTTTGACCAGCCGTGGCGATGGACGGGACGGGCACGACTGGAGCCGTCACATCCCGATGCTCAGCTCCGTCAATCGCCAACTGCCGCGCCCCGTGGACCTGGTACTTCAAGGCGAGCTCTATTGGCGCCTGGACGCCCACGTTCAGGCCGACGCCGGTAGCCGCAACGCCCGTGGCAATGTCGCGGGGCTACTCGCACGCAAGCAGCTCGATGAGCAGCAAGGCGCTGCCATCGGCCTGTTCGTCTGGGCATGGCCCCAAGGACCCGCGAGCCAGCAACAGCGGCTTGCCGGGTTGAGCGTCCTGGGTTTCACCGACACCGAGCACTACAGCGTGCCCATCCAGGGTATGGACGAAGCAGCACGATGGCGGGAGCACTGGTACCGCACCCCACTTCCGTTTGCCAGCGACGGTGTTGTGCTGCGCCAGGGCCAACGCCCAGATGGCAAGCGCTGGCAAGCCCGCGAGCCGTACTGGGTCGCCGCCTGGAAATATCCCTTTGCCCAGGCCCTGGCCCAGGTTAGGGCAGTGCAGTTCAACATCGGCCGGACTGGCCGCATCACGCCGGTTTTGCAGATCAAACCGGTACAACTGGATGATCGACAGATCCGCCAGGTGAGCACCGGCTCCCTCCAGCAATGGCAGCAACTGGACATCCGCCCGGGTGACCAGGTAGCGGTCAGCCTGGCTGGGCTGACCATTCCGCGCCTCGATGACGTTGTACACCGCACAGTGCAGCGTGCGGCCATCGAAGTACCGGACCCCGCCAACCACCATGCGCTCAGTTGCTGGCAGCCCAGTGACTCCTGCCGCGGGCAGTTCGTGGCTCGCCTGGATTGGCTGAGTGGAAAACAAGGGCTGGCCATGAAAGGCGTAGGGCCCGGGACCTGGGCCCGACTGGTCGACAGTGGCCTGGTCCGGAACCTGACTGACTGGCTTGAAATCACGGAAGACGACCTGCAGCAGGTGTCCGGCCTGGCCGAGCGCAGCCGCCAGCAACTTCTCTTTACATTTCAGCAAACCCGCCAACAACCTTTCGATCGCTGGCTACGGGCCCTTGGAATTCCGGCCCCCAGCGCACTTGCACTCAAGGGCCCCTGGGCAGAACTTGCCCGCCGCGACGCCGCACAATGGCTGGAAGAACCCGGTATCGGCCGTGGCCGTAGCGCCCAACTGCTGGCGTTTTTCCGTTCCCCCGACGTACAAATGATGGCCGAACAATTGCACCGACATGCAATCGAGGGTTTCTAAATTTCCCGGATCAGGGCAGCATCATGAATTCTGCTGTCCCGCCTCACACGGAGCCCCTATGAAACTGCTATCACCTCTCGCCCTGTTCACTGCCTGTGGTCTGCTCGCCTCACCGCTGCTGGCTGCCGAAGAACAACCAGGGTTGACCGGTTGCGCAGCCAAGCGTCAGGCCATCAGCGAACAAATCGAACAGGCTCGCGCCCATGGCAACAAAGACCAGCAGGCCGGCCTGGAAAAAGCCTTGAGCGAAGTGACCGAACACTGCACCGATGCCGGCCTGCGCAAGGAGCGCGAGCAAAAAGTGCTCGACGCCCGCCATGAAGTGACCCAGCGCACCAAGGACCTGGACAAGGCCATGAAAAAAGGTGACGCCGAGAAAATCAACAAGCGCAAGGACAAGCTGGCCGAGTCCAAGAAAGAGCTGCAGCAAGCGCTGGATGAACTCGAGAAGTAAGACACACCACATCGCGGGGCAAGCCCGCTCCTATCGGTAGGAGCGGGCTTGCCCCGCGATGGCGTTTTCAATGATTGCGAAACTCGGTATGACAGGCTTTGCACGCCGCCTCGACCTTGTTCATTGGCGCTGCCAGCTCGGCCGCCTGCAGTGGCTGGGCGCGTGTCACCGCCACCAGCTCGGCAGTGCTGGCTTCCATCTGCTGAGCCAGGTCCTGGAAGCGCGCCTGTTGCTGCCAGACCTCAGGCCGGGCACTGGTCTCGTCTTCTTCGCGCACTTGCGGGAAGTGCTTCCACGGCTCACGGCTCAAGGCATCGAGCTTGACCGCGCCATCGGCGAACTTCTGCCCGTCGAACGCCAGGCGCCCACGCAGCATGCCGCCCAGGTCCTCACTGGTCTTGAGCATTTGCTTGAAGATGGTTTTACGCTGACCCAGCGGCGAGTTGGGATCAACGCCGCCACAGGCGGTCAGAGTGAGACAGGCCAGCAGCACAACAGAGAGTCGCTTGAGCATCATGGTAATTTCGGCTCACGGAAAAAAGCGGCCAGTATCCTCGCCTCGCCAGCAAAGACCAATACCCTTATTAACTCTAGGGGTTGCCAGGGGCGCTGAACCCCAGGTAATCCGCCAAGGAACGCTGTACATGAAATCTCACCTGCGCCCTCTGGCTTTGACGCTTTCGGCACTGGCGCTGCTCGCCGGCTGCAACGGCGGCGGCCCGGAAAAGCCCAAGCCCCATGCCGTTGCCACCTATGTGAGCCAGACCTGGAAAGACCTGCCCCAAGTCAGCGACCCTGACCTGCTGGCCGGCTTCGAAGCCTGGCGCAGCGCCTGCGAACGCCTCAAGCGCGATGCCATCTGGGCCAGCACCTGTGCAGCCGCGGCCGCCGTGCCCGCCGACAGTGGCCAGGTACGCACCTTTCTTCAAAGCCAGCTGGATGTCTACAGCATGCGTTCGGGTGAAAACAGTGCCAACGGCCTGATCACCGGCTACTACGAACCGGTGTACCCCGGCAGCCTGACCCAGACCGACACAGCCCATGTGCCGGTCTACGGCGTCCCCGACGACATGATCGTGGTCGCCCTGGACAGTGTCTATCCCGAGCTCAAGGGCAAGCGCCTGCGTGGCCGCATCGAGGGACGCACCCTCAAGCCCTACGACACCGCCGAGATAATCAACCAGCAAGGCGTGCCAGCACCGGTACTGGCCTGGCTGACCAACCCCATGGACCTGCAGTTCCTGCAGATCCAGGGCTCCGGGCGGATTCAACTGGAAAGCGGTCGCCAGTTGCGCGTTGGCTATGCCGACCAGAATGGCCACCCCTATCGCCCGATCGGGCGCTGGCTGGTCGAACAGGGGCAGTTGAAAAAAGAAGAAGTGAGCATGGGCGCCATTCATGGCTGGGCCCAGGCCAACCCGACGCGTGTCCCGGAACTGCTGGCGAGCAACCCCAGCTACGTGTTCTTCAGTACTCGTCCGGACAGCAATGAAGGCCCGCGCGGTTCGCTCAACGTGCCATTGACCGCGGGCTACAGCGTGGCCATCGACCGCAAGGTAATTCCCCTGGGCAGCCTGCTGTGGCTCTCCACCACTCGCCCCGATGGCGCCCCGGTGGTTCGCCCGGTCGCAGCCCAGGACACCGGCGGCGCAATCACTGGCGAAGTGCGGGCAGACCTGTTCTGGGGTACCGGCGCCGAAGCGGGTGAGCTGGCAGGCAACATGAAGCAGCAGGGGCAGATCTGGCTGCTCTGGCCAAAAGGGGCTGCACTGCCTGAGGTGCCAAAGACGTTGTGACGCGCCAATTGCGGGGCAGGCCCGCTGCCACTGAGCGGACCTGCCCCGCGATTGCATTCACACTGACACGACAAAGAACGACACGATCAACGCCACCCCGGCAAACCACACCAGCGAACGCAACGCTGCCCAGTCAGCCAGGTAGCAGATGATGTAGAGCAGGCGGCTGGTGATGTACACCACCGCCAGCACGTCCTGGGTCACTTGCTCGGCATTGCCGACGATGTCGGCGATGATCACCGCAGCGGCAAAGGCCGGGAACGCTTCGAAGCTGTTCAACTGTGCCGCATGGGCCCGACGCGGCAAACCTTCGAGCGTCTCCTGGAAAGCCCGCGGGTCGTGGTTGTGGCGCAGGTTGAAGCGCCCGCTGCTGAGCTTGGCGATGCTGGTACACAGGATCGGCAGAAACAACGCAATCAATACACACCAGAAAGCAACGGTCATGGCTAAGTCCTTGTCGGTTGGAACATCAGAGTTTCATGATCAGCATGCCGATCAGCACCAGGGCACAGGCTAAGAGCCTGGGACCGCCAAAAGGTTCTTTGAGGTAGCGCATTCCGAACAGCACCACCAGAATCACACTGACCTCGCGCAACGCCGCCGCCTCGGCTACCGAACCCAACTGCATGGCCCAGAGCACCAACGCATAGCTGAGCAGCACGCAGATTCCCACTGCCAGCCCCAGCCGCCACTGCAACCGCCAAAACAGTACAAAGGGCGCACGCCGGGCGACACCGGCCAGCAACGGGAAGGGCCAGGCACTGAGCAGCGTCAACCACACAAGATAGTCCAGCGGCTGCGACCAGAGGCGAATCGCCTGGCCGTCGAACCAGGTGTAGCACCCGATGCACAGCCCGATCAGGGCCACGACCGGCAGCATCGACCAAGGCAGGCGATCACCTCCACCGCCCTGCCAGAGCAGGCAGGCCATACCACAGGGGATCAGCAGGATGCCGAGGATCTGCTGGTTGCTCAGCGTCTCGCCGGCAAAGGTCAACGTCAGCCCCAGCACCACCAGCGGCGACAGGCCACGCATCAGGGGATAGACCAGCCCCAGGTCACCGACCCGATAGGCCTGGATCAACAGAAATCGATAAAGTTGCTCGAACAACGCCGAAGCCAACAGCCACGGCCAGACCTCAGCCGGTGGAACCTGCACGAAGGCGACCATCGCCACAGCGAACACCAGCGCCACGACATCCATGCTGGCGATCACCAGCAAACGCTCGCCGCTGAATTTGATCAGGGTGTTCCAGGTTGCATGCAGCAAAGCAGCAACCAGTACCAGTGAAGTGGCTAACACGCGTAGGTCCTTGGCAGTGCAGGTCGGGTCATCAATGGCCAGGCGCTATCTAAGCATTTCACCCCGCCTGGCGTCGCGCACAATTGCTTGCCAGGGAAACGAAACCCAGCGATCGCGGTCAACGCATGCAGTCAAAAACTGTGTCCCCAAGCCAACGGCAAGCCATCCAAGCACTGCCCGATGGACTCGGGTGCCGAATTGAAAGCCACTACAGGACCCCGAATGCTTGAGCTCGTTGCTGCGTTTATTTGCTTGACCACCCTCCTCACCTACCTGAATTACCGCTTTATCGGCCTGCCGCCCACCATTGGCGTCATGGTCACTGCCCTGCTGTTTTCCCTGCTGCTCCAAGGCTTGAGTGTCATCGGCTACCCGGGGCTGGAAGAGCGGGTGCAAGGCCTGATGAGCCAGATCGATTTCAACGACCTGCTTATGCACTGGATGCTGTCGTTCCTGCTGTTTGCCGGCGCCCTGCACGTCAACCTCGCCGACCTGCGCAGCTACCGTTGGCCGATCGGGCTGCTGGCCACCGTAGGCGTACTGATCGCCACCGTGGTCATCGGCTACCTCGCCCACTGGATCTTCGCCCTGTTCGGTTGGCACATCAGCCTGCTCTACTGCCTGCTGTTCGGCGCCTTGATCTCACCCACCGATCCCATTGCGGTGCTCGGTGCCTTGCGTACCGCAAACGCCTCCAAACCGTTGAAAACCACGATTGTTGGCGAGTCGCTGTTCAATGACGGTACGGCGGTGGTGGTGTTTACCGTGCTGCTGGGCATTGCCCAACTGGGCGAGACGCCGACGGTCAGCGAAACCGCCATCCTGTTCGTCCGCGAAGCCATTGGCGGTGCGCTGTTCGGCGGCCTGATCGGCTATATCACCTACCGCATGATCAAGGGCATCGAGCAGTACCAGGTCGAGGTCATGCTGGCCCTGGCCCTGGTCATCGGCGGTTCGGCCATGGCCTACGAGCTGCATGTGTCGGCGCCCATCGCGATGGTGGTGGCAGGCCTGATCATCGGCAACCTGGGACGCAACCTGGCGATGAACGAAATGACCCGTCGTTACCTGGACGGTTTCTGGGAACTGATCGACGATATGCTCAACGCCCTGCTGTTCGCCTTGATCGGCCTGGAGCTGTTGCTGCTGCCGTTCTCCTGGATGCACCTGGCGGCCGCTGGTGTATTGGCCGTGGCGATCCTGCTGTCCCGCCTGCTGACCGTGGCCCCGGCCATTGTCATGCTGCGCCGCTGGCGCAATGTGCCGCGCGGCACCGTGCGAGTACTGACCTGGGGTGGATTGCGAGGCGGGGTTTCGGTGGCGCTGGCGCTGTCGCTGCCCAGCGGTACCGAGCGTGACCTGCTGTTGAGCATCACCTACATCGTGGTGCTGTCGTCGATCCTGTTGCAGGGGCTGACGATCGGCCGGGTGGTGCGTGGGGTGACCGAGCGGCCTTGAGGGGCTTTTCGCGGGGCAAGTCCAGACTTGCCCCGCGATGCTGTTCTCATTCCACCGTCGTATCGAACTGGTCCTTGATGTACTTGATCTCGGTCCGCCCATGGGCCGCCGGCAGACCATCCTCACCCAGGTTGACGAAGACCATGCGATCAACCGTCAGGATGCTCTTGCGGGTGATCTTGTTGCGCACTTCGCACTGGAGGGTGATGGAGGTGCGGCCGAACTCGGTGGCCGTAATGCCCAACTCGATAATGTCGCCCTGGCGCGAGGCGCTGACGAAGTTGATTTCCGAGATGTACTTGGTCACCACTCGCTGGTTGCCCAGCTGCACGATCGCGTAGATCGCCGCCTCTTCGTCGATCCAGCGCAGCAGGCTGCCGCCGAACAGGGTACCGTTGGGGTTGAGGTCTTCGGGCTTGACCCACTTGCGGGTGTGAAAATTCATATCTACTCCTGACCGTCTTGCCAATCGTTGGAGGTAATGATGGCAGAGCCGGCCACATGCCTCCATTTAACATCGACTATGGTCTCGATTAATCGACAGAAAACCTTGGGCAGTTGCGTTGGCACGGCTATAATCGCCCTCGCTTGAAAAACGGTCATCTGCACTTGATACCGTTCCCGCCACCTGTCCGAGGGGCGCTGCAGCAGGTTCAACCTGTCAGGCTCGGATGGGGCGTTGTCTGGCCAGGCCTTGCCTGGCGACACTAAACGCACAACGGCGCCCATTCGCACACTACGAATGGAGGCTCTCAATGAGCGCTGTAATCACGCCTGCAGGTTTTACCGATTTCAAAGTCGCCGACATCTCCCTGGCTGCCTGGGGCCGTCGCGAAACCATCATCGCTGAATCGGAAATGCCGGCACTGATGGGCCTGCGCCGCAAGTACCTGCAAGAGCAACCGCTCAAGGGTGCCAAGATCCTCGGCTGCATCCACATGACCATTCAGACCGCCGTGCTGATCGAAACCCTGGTTGCCCTGGGTGCCGAAGTGCGCTGGTCGTCCTGCAACATTTTCTCCACTCAGGACCAGGCCGCTGCCTCCATCGCCGCTGCCGGCATTCCGGTATTCGCCTGGAAAGGCGAGACCGAAGAAGAGTACGAGTGGTGCCTTGAGCAGACCATCCTCAAGGATGGCCAGCCATGGGATGCCAACATGATCCTGGACGACGGCGGCGACCTCACCGAGCTGCTGCACAAGAAGTACCCGGCCGTTCTCGACCGCGTCCACGGCGTTACCGAAGAAACCACCACCGGCGTTCACCGCCTGCTGGACATGCTGGCCAAGGGCGAGCTGAAAATCCCGGCCATCAACGTCAACGACTCGGTCACCAAGAGCAAGAACGACAACAAGTACGGCTGCCGTCATAGCCTGAACGATGCGATCAAGCGCGGTACCGATCACCTGCTGTCGGGCAAGCAAGCCCTGGTCATCGGCTACGGCGACGTCGGCAAGGGCTCGGCCCAGTCGCTGCGCCAGGAAGGCATGATCGTCAAGGTGACCGAAGTCGATCCGATCTGCGCCATGCAGGCCTGCATGGACGGTTTCGAGCTGGTTTCGCCGTTCATCGACGGTATCAACACCGGCACCGAAGCGAGCATCGACAAGGCCTTGCTGGGCAAGATCGACCTGATCGTCACCACCACCGGTAACGTCAACGTCTGCGACGCCAACATGCTCAAGGCCCTGAAAAAGCGCGCCGTCGTGTGCAACATCGGCCACTTCGACAATGAAATCGACACCGCTTTCATGCGCAAGAACTGGGCCTGGGAAGAGGTCAAGCCACAGGTACACAAGATCCACCGTACCGGCGCTGGCAGCTTCGACCCACAGAACGACGACTACCTGATCCTGCTGGCCGAAGGTCGCCTGGTGAACCTGGGCAATGCCACTGGCCACCCAAGCCGCATCATGGATGGCTCGTTCGCCAACCAGGTGCTGGCACAGATCTTCCTGTTCGGCCAGAAGTACGCCGACCTGCCAGCCGCTCAGAAAGCCGAGCGCCTGACCGTTGAAGTACTGCCGAAGAAACTCGACGAAGAAGTGGCCCTGGAAATGGTCCGCGGCTTCGGCGGCGTAGTGACCCAACTGACCCCTCAACAGGCCGAGTACATCGGCGTCACTGTTGAAGGGCCGTTCAAGCCACACGCCTACCGCTACTGATGGGCCAAGGCCGGTGTCGCTGCAAAGCGTCACCGGCTTTTTTCTGTATGCCAGCTGACGCTGGCCTGCTTGATCGGTTTACCAGGATTCCACCATGTCCCAAGAGCGTCGTTACAGCTTCGAGTTCTTCCCGACCAAGACCGATGCTGGCCATGAAAAGCTGCTCGCCACTGCCCGCCAGTTGGCCAGCTACAACCCCGATTTCTTCTCCTGCACCTACGGTGCCGGTGGCTCGACCCGCGACCGCACCCTCAACACCGTGCTGCAGCTGGAAAGCGAAGTGAAAGTACCGGCCGCACCACACCTGTCGTGTGTCGGTGACAGCAAGGACGACCTGCGCGGCCTACTGACCCAGTACAAGGCTGCCGGCATCCAGCGCATCGTCGCCCTGCGCGGCGACCTGCCTTCGGGCATGGGCATGGCCAGTGGCGAACTGCGGTACGCCAACGAGCTGGTCGAGTTCATCCGCCAGGAAAGTGGTGACCACTTCCATATCGAAGTCGCTGCCTACCCCGAGATGCACCCCCAGGCGCGCAACTTCGAAGATGACCTGAACAACTTCGTGCGCAAGGCCAATGCCGGCGCCAACAGTGCCATCACCCAGTACTTCTTCAACGCCGACAGCTACTTCTACTTCGTCGAACGCGTGCAGCAACTGGGCGTGAATATTCCTGTGGTACCAGGGATCATGCCAATCACCAACTACAGCAAGCTGGCACGTTTTTCCGACGCCTGCGGCGCCGAAATTCCACGCTGGATCCGCAAGCAACTGGAAGCCTACGGCGATGACGTCAAGAGCATCCAGGCCTTCGGTGAAGAGGTGATCACCCGCATGTGCGAACAACTGCTGCAAGGCGGCGCACCGGGCCTTCACTTCTATACGCTGAACCAGGCCGAGCCTAGCCTGGCGATCTGGAACAACCTCAAGTTGCCCCGCTGATCGCTCCGTAAACCGTTGGTAACAATTGCTGCAGATTGCTGAAAAGGTCTTGGCTTACGCTAAGGCCTTTTCCGCATTCTTGCCCTACGGATTTACGCGCATTCATGACCCACGGCCACGCCTCAGCCCGCCCGCAACTCGTCTACCTGGTCTTCGGGCCGCACACCTATCATCAAGAAGCACAGTTCAGCATCGTCAGCGCCCTGGCCAACTTGCGAAAAACGCCTGATGAAGCCCTGGACATCCAGGTCTACAGTGACCGCCCCGAGCCTTACCAGCACCTGCCGGTAACCGTCCACACCCTGGATGACACAACCCGCGAAGCCTGGAACCAACCCTACGGCTATCACTTTCGAAGCAAGCATGTGGTCCTGCGCCAGGTGCTGGCCAGCTACCCCAAAGCCGTGCTGATCGACACCGACACTTTCTTTCATCAGTCGCCCATGGAGCTGTTTCGCCGCATTCAGCCAGGCACCCTGCTGTGCAACGCCATTGGCGCCAATTACGGCGACGACCCCCAATGCCCGTTGTTTCAAAGCCTCGCGCCGATGCTTGAAGCACGCGGGCTGGCCGACCGCAACCTGCCGTTGCTCAACTCCGGCGTGATCGGCCTGATGCAGGAGGACGCCAGCCTGCTTGATCAGTCCATCGCCCTGATGGACACGTACTACCCCCATGCCAACGGGGCCTACACCCTGGAGGAGTTCTGCCTGTCGGTTGCGGCCTATCGCCGGATGCACGTCAACCAGTGTACCGACCTGATCCACCACTACTGGAGCCGCAAGCAATTGTTCCGGGCCAAGGTCCAGGCCTGGCTGGCCAAGCACCAGCATGCCCCGCTAAGTTGCCAGGCCCTTGAGGACGTGGCACGGGTCAACGCTCAACTACCCAAGCCCCCTGCCCTGCAACGCCTGGGCTACAAGGCGCTGAGCCTGACCTTGCCCGCCGAGCAGCGCCAGTTCCTGCGTGAGCTGATGTACGGCTGCTACGACTACCCCAATGAATTCGACCGTGCCTGCGCACCCGCCTGGTGGGACAAAGCCCTGGAAAACGCCAGTGCCCGCCACCCCCTGTGCCAGAAAAAACTTCGGCAGTGGCTGGAACACCCCGGCATGCGCCTGAGCCTGGGTCAAAAGCACGGCACGGTCCGCGAATCCCTGTTAAGGCGATCACATCACTGACGCCTGGGCTGGAGCATTGCTCACGTCTACTAGCCATAGCCGTGTACACGTCGTAATCTCCAGCCATGCCCGATTTCGCCCGCCTCCTGACTGCATTGCTCCTCACTTGCCTGAGTGCCCTGGCCCATGGCGAGAAACTGCGTATCGTCACCGAACCCTGGGCACCCTATGTGTACCTGGAGAATGGTCAGGCCAAAGGCATCGACTACGAGGTCACCGCCGAGGTCTTCAAGCGCCTTGGCGTGGAAGTGGAGTGGCAGTTCCTGCCCTGGAAGCGCTGTCTGGCCATGGTCGAGCAAGGCCTGGCTGATGGTGTTCTGGATATATTCCAGACTGAACAGCGCGACAGTCAGCTGTATTACCCCAGTGAACCGCTGTCGGACGTCGAATTCGTACTGTTCTACGCCAACGCCCGTCCCCACGCGATCAAAAGTCTTGAAGACCTGCGCGGTCTGACGGTGGGCACCTCTCCCGGCTACACCTACGCCTCGGCATTCAGCGAATCGCCGCTGTTCACCCGCGAACCTGCCCCCACCCATGAAGCCAACTTCGGCAAACTGCAGCGTGGCCGCATCGATCTGCTGATCACCGACCGGCGTGTCGGGCGCTATATGATCAACAATATGGGGCTGAAGCAGGAGATCAGCGAGCTGCCACTGGTGGTCAGCCGTCAGAGCCAGTACCTGGCCGTGCGCCGCAATGTCGGCATGGATCTACTGGTTCAGCGCTTCGCCGCCGAGTTGCGCCGCTTCAAGCGTGAACCCGCCTATGCTGCCCTGAATGCCCGTTATGCCGGTGCCGGAGACGGCTTTCGGACGGCCGTTGAGCAGCAGGAACACAGCACGCCCTGATTGCTCTGTTATACTCGGGCCTTCCCGCCAGGCTTACGCCCGGACGCTCGGTCTTGCAAAAGGCATCCCGACCGGCAGGACAGCGCGGCCAAGAGCCCGCCCGCCACACTCCGGATGCGCATTGAAGACCCTGCTGGACCGGACGCGATAGCATCACCCGATGCCCGTCGCGCCAGGCAAGATTATCCCATCGGGCTTAGCCCCCACTAAGAACAGGATTACTCATGTCCTTTGCTTCCCTCGGTCTCTCCGAGGCTCTAGTCCGCGCCATCGAGGCAGCGGGCTATACCCAGCCCACTCCGGTGCAACAGCGGGCCATTCCCGCCGTGTTGCAAGGTCGCGACCTGATGGTCGCCGCCCAGACAGGTACTGGTAAAACCGGTGGTTTCGCCTTGCCGATTCTCGAACGCCTGTTCCCAGGTGGTCACCCAGACAAATCCCAGCGTCATGGCCCGCGCCAGCCACGTGTTCTGGTACTGACGCCCACGCGTGAACTGGCCGCCCAGGTACATGACAGCTTCAAAGTCTATGCCCGCGACCTGAACTTCGTCAGTGCCTGCATCTTCGGCGGCGTCGGCATGAACCCACAGGTTCAGGCCATGTCCCGCGGTGTCGACGTACTGGTCGCCTGCCCAGGCCGCCTGCTGGACCTCGCCGGCCAGGGTAGCGTCGACTTGTCCCACGTCGAAATCCTGGTCCTGGACGAAGCCGACCGCATGCTCGACATGGGCTTTATCCACGATGTGAAGAAAGTCCTCGCACGGTTGCCGGCCAAGCGCCAGAACCTGCTGTTCTCGGCGACCTTCTCCAAAGACATCACTGACCTTGCCGACAAGCTGCTGCATAACCCTGAGCGCATCGAAGTCACGCCACCGAACACTACGGTCGAGCGCATCGAACAGCGTGTGTACCGCCTGCCGGCCAGCCACAAGCGCGCCTTGCTGGCCCACTTGATCACCATGGGTGCCTGGGAACAGGTGCTGGTGTTCACCCGCACCAAGCACGGCGCCAACCGCCTGGCCGAGTACCTGGAAAAACACGGCCTGACCGCCGCTGCCATCCACGGCAACAAGAGCCAGAACGCACGCACCAAGGCCTTGGCCGACTTCAAGGCCGGCACCGTGCGCATCATGGTCGCCACTGACATCGCAGCCCGTGGCCTGGACATCGACCAGCTGCCGCATGTGGTCAACTTCGAACTGCCCAACGTCGAAGAAGACTACGTCCACCGCATCGGCCGTACTGGCCGTGCCGGTCGCTCCGGCGAGGCGATCTCGCTGGTCGCCCCGGACGAAGAAAAGCTGCTCAAGAGCATCGAGCGCGTCACCCGCCAGAAGATCCAGGACGGTGACCTGATGGGCTTCGATGCCTCCAAGGTTGAAGCCGAAAAACCTGAAGTGCGCGAGCGTCCGCAGAACAATCCGCGCGGCGGCCGTGGCCAGCGCGCCGATGGCAGCAATGCCAACAACGGTGGTCGCAAGGACAAGGGCAAGGATCAAGGCAAGGAAAAAGGCCGCGAGAAGGACAAGGAAAAAACCGCGGAGAAATCTGCCGGTGGCCGCCAGGACCGCAAACCGCGCGACAAGAAGCCACGCCAGTCCCAGTCCGCACAACCGGGTGTACCGTCAGTACCGGCCAACCGTGATCCAGAAGAGTTCCTGGATGACGAAGTGGACAATTTCGGAAATCGCGCCGACTACGTCAGCCCTTACCAGAACAAGGGCGGCCAGGGTCGCAACCGTCGTCCGGGGGCACCTGCCCAGGCCGGTGCCGGCACAGGTCAACCACGCAGCAACGGTGGCGGCACCGGCCGCAACAGTGGCCCACGCAGCGGCGCCGGTACGGGCGGCTCGGCCAACGGCGAAAAGCGCGGTGGCGCACGTAACGGCACCGGCGGCCAGCAGCGCCGTGACGGTGGCGGCGGTCGCAATCGTCGTCCGACCAGTGACAGCTCCTCGGGCGAGCCGGCCGTACGCAATCCGCGTGAAGGCCAGCCGCAACCGAAGATCATGCACAAAGAGTCGAAGGTCGACCGTTTCCCGACTGCCGAGCAGCTTGAGCAATTGCCAAGCCGCCCACGTGGCGAGAAACCTGCTTTGCTGACACGCAATCGCTGATCCAGCAAAAGCAGAAACAAGAACGCCGCCCCTAGGGGCGGCGTTCTTGTTTCTGCGTAGAGCGGTATTACTTCTTAACGCCTTCGATCGAGATATCCAGGTCCAAAGTCTGCGAAGTCGCGCCCGGGCCCTTGATGCCGAAATCGTTCAGATTGAGCGTGGTCTTGGCGTTGAAGCCTGCGCGCTCACCGCCCCATGGATCCTTGCCTTCGCCGTTGAACACAGCCTTGAAGGTCACAGGCTTGGTCACGCCATGCATGGTCAGGTCGCCGGTCACGTCAGCAGTCTTGTCGCCGGTCGGCTTGACGCTGGTGGAAACGAACTTGGCTTCTGGGTACTTCTTCACGTCGAGGAAGTCAGCACTGGCGATGTGCTTGTCACGCTCGGCGTGGTTGGACCACAGGCTGGCGGTTTTCAGGTCGACAGCGATCTTGCTGTCGGCAGGCTTGGCCGAATCCCAGCTGAAGGTACCGTCGAAGTCGCGGAAGGTACCGTGGATGAAGCTGTAGCCCAGGTGGCTGATTTTCCAGTCAACGAAGGCATGCTGGCCTTCCTTGTCGATCTTGTAGTCTGCCGCCATGGCCTGGCCAGCCGAGAGCAGTGCGGTACCGAGCGCCAGAGCGGCAAAAGTCTTTTTCAACATGCGTCTATATCCTTTTGGAGTTGAGGTTGAACATCAAGCTTTGCGGCCCAGCATGCGCTTGAGGGTCGCGTCACGGTCGATAAAGTGATGTTTCAGGGCTGCCAGGCCATGCAGGCCGGCAAAAATCACCAGGCCCCAGGCCAGGTAAAAGTGAATCTCGCCAGCAACATCAGCCTGGTCAGGCAAGTTACTGACCACTGCAGGCACTTCGAACAGGCCGAAGACCAGGATACCCACGCCATCGGCAGTCGAGATCATGTAGCCGGCGATCATCACGGCGAACAAACCGAGGTACAGCAGACCATGCCCGGCCTTGGAGGCGAAACGGGTCAATTTGCCGTGATTGGGCAAGGCTGGCGGCGGCGGGCTGACGAAACGCCACAGCACGCGAAGCAGCATCACTGCCAGCAGCACAAGACCAATGCTCTTGTGCAGGTCGGGGGCGTCTTTGCGCCATGGGCTGTAGTAGTCCAGCCCCATCATCCACAGGCCCAGTCCGAACAGTCCAAAGACTGCCAGTGCAACACCCCAGTGCATGAAGATGCTGACAAAGCCGTAACGAGAAGGCGAATTTCGCAGTTGCATTGCCGTGTTTCCCTGTAAGAACTGTGCACAGACTAACGCGTTAAATATCGAATTAAAGCGGAAAATTTTGCTTTGAAATATCGAGAAAAACGATGAGTACTCTGTAACAACGCAATTAAGGAAACATTAACTGTGGGGGAAGGTATGAAGAGTTCGCGGGGCAAGCCCGCTCCTACCAGTGCACACAAAACCTGTAGGAGCGGGCTTGCCCCGCGATAAAGACTGTCGCTTATTGCGCCTTGGCCTGGGTATTGGCCACTGGCTTCTTGACCGGTGCCGGCTTGGCAGCCGTCTTTTTGCTTTGCTCAGCCTTGGCTACCGGTTTTTTTACCGGCACAGCCTTGGCAGGCGCCGCCTTGACCGGCTCCTGCTTGGCCACCGGGGCGACTGGCGCGGCCGGTGCCACAGCGGGTGCGGCAGCAGGTTCGACCGGCTTGGCAGCAGGCTTTTCAACCGGCTTCTCGTCACCCCCGAACATACGCTTGAACAACCCTGGCTTGGCCTCTTCCTGCCTGGCAGGCTCGGTCGACTTGGCCGGTTTGTCGGACGAACCACCGAACATATTGGTGAAGAAATTGCCCTTGCTCGCTGCAGCTGCAGCGCCAGCAGCACCGGCAACGGTTGCCGCCTTGACTGGGTCGAAGGACTTGCCTGCCGCCAGGTCCTGGACCTGGCTGGCAGCGCGCTGGCCACTGCGCAGGGCGCCTTCCAGGGTGCCTGGGTATAGGGCGTCGGTGTGTTCACCGGCGAAGGTTACACGCTGCACCGGGCGCTCCCACAGGCGCCAGTACTTGCTGATCTGACCTGGGCCGTAAGCCAGATAAGCACCGCCCATGCCAGCGTCGGTGCTGTAGCGGCGTACTTCGTAGCCAGTGAAGGAACCACGGGCCTGTGGATAAAACGCATGCAGGCGGATCAGCACCTGATCGACCATCTGCTTGTCACCAAAGGCTTGCAGCAAGCGGGCGTTGTCACCCGACAGGTTGATCACAACGTTGGCGCCGCCCTTGAGCGCAGGCTCGATCCAGAGCATGCCGAGACCGGCGTTGCTGAAGATCTCGCCAGACATACGGGCACGGGGCTCCCAGACCGGGGTCTTGAACTTGAGCAGCAGTTGGTCGCGCCAGCCGTAGTTGGTGCCCTTGAGCGCCGCCAGGTGTTGACTGTCCAGGCCCGGGGTCATCTGGATTTTCGCCAGGGCACGCAGCGGTACCGCCAACACGACATAGTCGGCCTGGTAACCGACGCTGCCGACCTTGACGGTGACGCCGTCCTTATCCTGGATAATGGCGCTGACCGGCGAGCTGGTCTTGATGGTCTTGAGCTGCTTGACGAAAGCCTGGGCAAGCACCGGGCTGCCACCCGGCAGGCGTGCAGCACGCAGGTCACGGTCGCCGACGCCACGGTAGACGCGGGTCTGCTGGGCGAAATAGAGCAGTGACAAGCGCGATGGCTCGTCGTAGCGGGTGCGGATCTGCTGGTTGATCAGTTGGCGAGCGGTGGTCGGCAACTGCAGCTTGTCCAGCCAGGTCGACACGTTCAGTTGGTCGAGGGCGAACAGCGTGCTGTTGGCTGCCGGGTTCTGCGGGTCGTCGATCGAGCGCGCCAGGTCATCCAAGGTCTTTTCGTAGCGTTTGAGCGCTTCGGCCGTGGCCGGCTGCTTGGTCGCCAGGTCAGTGGCGGTGTAATACTCGCCGTCGATCAGGTAGCCCGGTATACGCACGAATTCCGGCGCCGGCAGCGTGGTGATCTTGAAGCTGTCCAAGTACTGGTTGAGGATCGGCTGGGCCTTGCTGTTGCCGATCCACTCGCTGGTGGCCAGGCCCGAGCGCCCGCCCATGCCCGACTTGGCTTCAAGCAAGGTGACCTGCCAGCCTTTGCCCTGCAGTTCATAGGCCGCCGTAAGGCCGGCCAGCCCACCGCCGACGACAATGGCCGTCGGGGTTTTGTCCTTGGCCAGCGCGGCGCCACTGAACAGTCCTATCATTACCAGCGCACACGCGCGCAGCCAACCAGCAGACATTTTGGCGAACTCCGGATCAAAGCAGAATGTGGGGGGGAATCCCCCTGGAAAGAGTAGCTGAAGGATACGCCAGGCCAAGGGTCCCCGCCAGCAACGCCAACAGCCTGATTGCACGCCACGGGTTGTTCTCGCTCGACGCTTTGCATAGGCTTGCGGCGCATGTTCGCGCCGTCGTCGCCAGGAGAATCGAAATGGGCCTCAACCAACAGTGGATGGAACGTGACCTGAAGGTCCTGTGGCATCCCTGCACCCAGATGAAAGACCACGAACACCTGCCCCTGATCCCGATCAAGCGCGGCGAAGGCGTGTGGCTGGAAGACTTTGAAGGCAAGCGCTACCTGGACGCTGTCAGCTCCTGGTGGGTCAACGTGTTCGGCCATGCCAACCCGCGCATCAACCAACGCATCAAGGATCAGGTCGATCAGCTGGAACACGTGATCCTCGCAGGCTTCAGCCACCAGCCGGTGATCGAGCTGTCCGAGCGCCTGGTCAAGTTGACGCCCGACGGCCTGGACCGGTGCTTCTACGCCGATAATGGCTCATCGTGCATTGAAGTCGCGCTGAAAATGAGCTTTCACTACTGGCTGAACAAAGGCCAGCCGGAGAAAAAGCGCTTCGTCACCCTGAGCAACAGCTACCACGGCGAAACCATCGCCGCGATGTCGGTCGGCGATGTACCGCTGTTCACCGAAACCTACAAGGCCTTGCTGCTCGATACCCTCAAGGTGCCAAGCCCGGACTGCTACCTGCGCCCGGAAGGCAAGAGCTGGGAAGAACACTCGCGCAACATGTTCGCCGTCATGGAGCAGACCCTGGCCGAGCACCATGCCACGGTCGCCGCAGTGATCGTAGAACCGCTGATCCAGGGCGCCGGCGGCATGCGCATGTACCATCCGGTGTACCTCAAGCTGCTGCGCCAGGCCTGTGATCGCTACGGCGTCCACTTGATCCATGACGAAATCGCCGTGGGATTCGGCCGCACCGGCACGATGTTCGCGTGTGAGCAGGCCGGCATCCGTCCCGACTTCCTCTGCCTGTCCAAGGCCCTGACCGGCGGCTACCTGCCGCTGGCTGCCTGCCTGACCACCAACGAGGTATACAGCGCGTTCTACGACGACTACCCGACCCTGCGCGCCTTCCTCCATTCGCACAGCTATACCGGCAACCCGCTGGCCTGCGCCGCTGCCTTGGCGACCCTGGATATCTTCGAGCAAGACAACGTCATCGAGCAGAACAAGGCCTTGTCGGCCCGCATGGCCACGGCCACCGCGCACCTGGTCGATCACCCCCATGTCGCCGAAGTGCGCCAGACCGGTATGGCCCTGGCCATCGAGATGGTCCAGGACAAGGCCAGCAAGACGGCTTACCCCTGGCAAGAGCGTCGCGGCCTCAAGGTCTTCGAGCACGCCCTGACCCGCGGCGCCCTGCTGCGCCCACTGGGTAGCGTGGTGTACTTCCTGCCGCCTTACGTGATCACACCCGAGCAGATCGACTTCCTCGCCGAGGTGGCCAGCGAAGGCATCGACATCGCCACCCGCAGCAGTGTCAGCGTGGCGGTACCGGCCGATTTCCACCCCGACTTCCGCGACCCGGGCTAGTCAACTGCGCCGGCCTCGCCGGCGATGACGCCTACACAGCCCCTATTCATTCAGAGTGTGCAGATGAGACTGTCCCGCTTCTTCATTGATGCCCCCCTGAGCCTCGGCGAGCACGACCTGCCAGAAGCCCAGGCCCACTACATTGGCCGTGTACTGCGCATGGCCAGCGGCGCTGCCGTGCAGCTGTTCGACGGCAGTGGCCAGGAATACCTGGGCCAGTTGCTGGAAGTCGGCAAGAAAACCGTGCGCGTGAGCCTCGACCAAGCGGTTGCCGGCCAGCCCGACTCCAGCCTCAAGGTTCACCTGGGCCAGGGCCTTTCCCGGGGCGAGCGCATGGACTGGGCTATCCAGAAAGCCACCGAGCTGGGTGCCAACGTCATTACCCCGATCGTCAGCGAGCGCTGTGAAGTGCGCCTCAAGGACGAGCGTGCCGACAAGCGCTTGGCCCACTGGCGCCAGGTGGCCATCAGCGCCTGCGAGCAGTGCGGCCGTTCCAGCGTGCCGCAGATCAACCCGCCCGTGCTGCTGGCCGACTGGCTCAAGGCGTGCGATGAACAGCTCAAGCTGGTGCTGCACCCAGTGGCCGAGCCGCTGGTCAGCCACCAGAAGCCCGACAGCCTGGCATTCTTGATCGGCCCCGAAGGCGGCCTGAGCGACGCCGAAGTGGACCAGGCCAAGGCCGCAGGTTTTCAGGCCGCCCGCCTTGGCCCACGGGTGCTGCGCACCGAAACCGCACCGGTGGTGGCCCTGGCTGTCGCTCAGCAGTTGTGGGGCGACTTCTAGAGCACGTAGAAGAATACGGCGATGAAGTGCAGCAGGCTGCCGGCAATGACAAACAGGTGCCAGATGCCGTGCCAGTGGCGAAAGCGGCTGTCATAGGCGAAAAAAATGATGCCGATGGTGTAGAACGCGCCACCGGCGGCCAGCCAGGCAAAACCCGCTGCCCCCAGGCTCGCAAGCAGCGGCTTGACCGCCACCAGCACGATCCAGCCCATCACTGCATAGATGATGATCGACAGCACCCGGGCTTCGGAGCGCGGCTTGATCTCCTGCAACATGCCGATCAGCGCCAGCCCCCAGACCACGCCGAACAGGCTCCAGCCCCAGGGGCCGCGCAGGCTGACCAGGCAGAACGGTGTGTAACTACCGGCAATCAACAAATAAATCGATAGGTGGTCAAGCTTGCGCATCACCACTTTGGCTCGGCCGCGCACGCTGTGATAGACCGTAGAGATGCTGTAGAGCAGCAGCAGCGTGAAGCCATAGATCGCCAGGCTGACAATCTTCCAGGGGTCGCCCTGGAGGCTTGCCACCACCAGCAACCAGATGGCGCCGATACAGGCCAGCACCGCGCCGACCAAATGCGTCCAGGCGTTGAAACGTTCACCGTGATACATGCAACAGGGTCCTCCAGACAACGGACTGACTTCCCATCCTACACAGGCAAATGTTTCAAACCAGCCCTGCGTCCTCCAGCAAGCGTTCCAGTGCTGGAAGGTCCGGCACTTTGGCGACCTGATCGCCGACCTGCACCGCCGCCAGCTCCAGTGGCGCCAGCGGCACATCGACATAGTTGAGTTGGCTGTCGAGCTTGCAGGAACGCGGAATACCCTGCACCAGCAAGGCGATAAAACGCTGGCGGCTGCTGCCCAAGGCATTGAGCACCACAATCCGTGCCCGCTCGCCGACCTTCACCGAGCCCCCGCACGCGGCCTCGAAACTGAGCAACGGCAAGCGCTGGTTGCGCCAGTCGATCCAGCCGAGCATCCACGCCGGTTGTTGCTCGGCTGGGGTGCCAACCTGGTAACCGATCAATTCGGCCACCGCGACGTTGGGCAACACCAGGCAGCGATCGCCGAGGGCCAACAGCAGCCCAGTCAAGCTCGTGCGGCGGCCGTTACGTACCGATTGTTCAAGCATGGCGGCGACTCCACAGGGCGATGCTCTGCAGCAGCACCGATTCTTGATAAGGCTTGCCCAGGTAGTCGTTGACGCCGATGGACATGGCCCGGTCGCGGTGCTTCTGCCCGGTCCGCGACGTGATCATGATGATCGGCAGGTCCTGGAGCTCCGGGTCATGGCGTATCTGGGTGGCGACCTCGAAGCCGTCCATACGCGGCATCTCGATGTCCAGCAGGAGAATGTCGGGACGGTGCTCCTGCAGCAGCGCCATGGCATCGACACCGTCCTTGGCCGTCAGCACGTTCATGCCGTGGCGCTCCAGCAGGCGCCCCGTGACCTTGCGTACCGTCACCGAGTCATCGACCACCATCACCAGCAACGGCCGCTTCGGCGCCCGCTCGATCTGCTGGCGGCGAAGGCTGGCATTGCTGCCCGCTTGCTGGAACTGTCGCTGCTGCAGACCGCGCAACTGTCCCAGCAAGTCCAGAATCAGCACCACCCGGCCATCACCCAGCAAAGTCGCCCCGGACAAGCCCTGGACACCGGCAAACTGCGGCCCCAGGCTTTTGACCACAATTTCGCGACTGGCGGCCAGGCTGTCGACCTGGATGGCGAACTGCTGCTCTTGGGAATGCACCAGCAGCACCGGCAGTGGCAGGCTCTGGCCAAGCAGGCGCGGTTGCACCGCCCCTTGCAGCAGCTCACCCAGATAATGAAGCGCGTAGCGATGCCCGGCATATTCGTAATGGGGCGACTCGAGCTGGTAACAGGCCTCCAGCTCCGCAGGCGGCACCCTGACGATGCCTTCGATGGTGTTGAGCGGTACGGCATATTGCTCGTCGCCAAACTGCACCATCAACGCCCGGTTGACCGAGACGGTGAATGGCAGACGAATCAAAAAGCGTGCCCCCTTGCCCGGATTGGACTCGATCACCATCGAGCCGCCCAGATGCTTGACCTCTTCATGCACCACGTCCATGCCAAGGCCGCGTCCGGATATCTGGGTGATCTTCTCCGCCGTGGAGAAGCCCGGTTGCAGAATGAACTGCATGATCTCGTGATCACTGAGCACCGCCACTGGGTCGAGCAAGCCGCGCTTGATCGCCTTGCGCCGTACCGCCTCCAGCGGCACGCCCGCACCGTCGTCGGTCATTTCGATGACGATGTCGGCGCCTTCATGCAGCAAGTTCAGCGAAATCAGCCCCTGCTCCGGTTTACCCGCCGCCAGACGCACATCGCGGGCCTCCAGGCCATGGTCGACGGCATTGCGCAGCATATGTTCAAGCGGCGCCACCATGCGCTCCAGCACGCTGCGGTCCATCTCGCCCTCGGCATTGCCCACCACCAGCTCGACTTGTTTGCCCAGCTCGCTGGCCACCTGCCGCACGACCCGCTGCAAGCGTGGCACCAGGCGCTCGAACGGCACCATGCGCGTGCGCATCAGGCCTTCCTGCAGCTCGCTGTTCACCCGCGCCTGTTGTTGCAACAGGCTGTGGGCATCCTGAGCCCGTACCGTCAGGGTTTCCTTGAGATCGAGCAGGTCGGACGCCGATTCGAACAGCGCCCTGGACAGTTGCTGCAACTGCGAGTGACGGTCCATTTCCAGCGGATCGAAGTCGTCGTAGGCCTGGTTGTCGCCATCAGCTTGCTGGCGACTGAGAATCCGCCCCTGGGTTTCGGTATCCAGGCGGCGCAATTGATCGCGCATGCGCTCCAGGGTGGTTTCCATTTCGTTCAACGCTACCTGGGCATCATTGACCTGCTGTTCGATACGCCCGCGAATGATCGAATGCTCACCGGCCAGGTTACCCAGGTCATCGAGCAGCTCCGATGCCACCTTGACCATGTCCACCGGCCCACGCTCAGGTGCAGCCACCGGCAATTCCACCGGTGCTGCATCCGGGTTGGAATGCTGGGCTGCGGTATCGGCCAGGGCGGCGCTGCTGAAATTGCGAATGTAGTCGATCAGTGCCGTGGCGGCATGCAGCGGCTGGTGCAGGCGTACGGCATCGAGCATATGCGCCAGGCGGTCATGGCAGTTCTGCAACAGGCTGAACAACGCTGCACTGGGCTGCAACTGCCCGGCGGCCAGCAGTTCGTAAAGAAACTCCAGTTCATGGGCCAAGTCGCCTATCGGCGCAATCTCGACCATGCGCGCACCGCCCTTGAGGGTATGCAGGTCGCGCAACAGATTCTCCACCTCGACGCCATTGCGTGGCTCGGCCTGCCAGCGCAGCAAAGCTGCACCCGAGCTTTCGACGATATCGAAACTCTCTTCAAGGAAGATCTCCAGCAACTCCTTGTCGCCCGCCTCCTGCACCGGGTCGGCAGGTTTGTCCGCCACCACGGCCGGTGGCGCCTCATGGCGAAACTCACGCAGCGCCGCCAGCAACTCGACGGCGGCTGCAGGCGCCTGCCCTTGCTGCAGCGCGGCAAGTACCTGGGCCAGCTGGGCGTGGCTGCGCCTGAGCAGATCGCCCAACTCAGGGGTCAGACTGAAACGGCGATCGACCAGCCCCTCGTAGAGCAGCTCCAGCTCCCGGGCCAGTACTTCAACCCCGCCTATGGCGGCCATCTGCGCCCCGACCTTGAGGGTTTGCAGATCGCGCTGCAGCGACGACAGGGCCGACACATTGTCGGGCTCGGCCAAACAACGGGCCAACGCCTGGTCAGCGCTTTCAAGCACATCGCAGGCTTCTTCGAGAAACAGCTCGACCATGGCAGGTTCCGCGTCCAGGGCTGCCGTGGCGGCACCCAGTTCGGCGATGTTTGCCTGGCCATTGCGGGTGCTGATCAAACCCGTGGCATCGGGTGCCAATGCCTCGTCAAGCAGCTCACGCAGGGCCTTCAGACGTTCCGGCCGCGGGTCTACCTCCTGGCCTGCGGCGATCTGGTCGAGCATGTCGATCAGCGCCTCATGGGCATGCTGCGCCTCCTCGAAGAAGTGCCCGCTGACAGCCAGGCTGCTTTCCTCGACCGCACCGTACAGGTCCAGCAGCGCCTCGCACAGGTCATCCACCTGCCACAGGTTGGCCAGGTGAGCACTCTGGCCCAGGGTGGTCAACTCATCGAGCAGCGCGGTGAGTTCCTGGCGCTCACCCGGGTGTTCCTGCCAGCGCAGCAACAGCGACTCGGCATCCAGCAGGATATCCATGCCCTGGGCCAGGAAGCTGGCGATCAACTGTGGGTCGCGCTTGATCCGCACGCCATGGCTCGGAGCCTCCAGCAGCGCCTGCAAGCGCGCCTCGACCAACTGGTGGATTTCTTCGATCAGGGTCGATGCGCCGACTATTGGAGCCAGCGGTGCGCTGGTCAGTTGCTCAAGTCCGCGTTTCAACAGCGGCTCGGCGCTTTCCAGCAGGTAGATTTCCTCAAGGTCGAAAGCCAGTTGGTGGGCCTTGAACTCCCGCGCCAGCAGATCGAGGGCCCCGGCCAGTTCGGCGATGGACGCGACACCGGCCATGGCGGCACTGCCCTTGAGGGTATGCAGGGCGCGCTGCAATGTATCGCTGACCGGCTGCGGCAAATGCTGTTCGGCCAGTTCGAGAAAGCTGTCGAGGCTCGCCAGATGCCCCTGGGCCTCGTTGCGGAAGATCTCCAGCAACTGAGGGTCAATCGACTCGTTGCCAGCCGCCTCATGGGGCGCGTCATTCATCGCCAGTGCATGCAGGCGCAATGCCAGTTGCTCGATGTCTTTTGCAGCTTGCGACTGGCCCTTGGCAAAGGCCGCCAGCAGTCCGGGGATCAGATCCAGTACCTGTTGCAAGCCAGCCAGGGGCGCGGCACCAATTTCCACGCGACCTTCCAGCACCCGGTTGAGAAAATGCTCGGCCGCCCAGGCCAGCTCGGCCAACCCCTGAGCCCGCACCATGCGGCCACTGCCCTTGAGGGTGTGAAGTCCGCGGCGCAGTTCTACCAACGCATCGCGCTCGGCCGGATTGGCCTGCCAGCGCGCCCATTGCGCATTGAGTTGCGGCAACAGCTCTTCGGCCTCCTCCAGGAACACCTCGCGCAGTTCTTCATCGACTGCCGGCTCCTCAATAGCCGGCACGTGGGCTTCCACCGCCGGCACCGGCTCAGGCGCATAACCCAACGCAGCGAGGCTTGCCTGGGCAGCCTCGAGAAAATACCAGGGGTTGGCCTGCGGGTCGGCAATCAGCCACTGCAGGTAACACTCACAGGCACTCAGGGCGTCGGCCAGGTGCGCCAGGGCTGTGGTGTCCGGTGCAGCGGTGCCAAGCAAATTGGCCTGGGCATAGTCGCCACAGCGCCCCATCAAGGCCGCTGGTCGCGGCAACATCAGCATGGCCAGGGCGCCACGTACCTGCTGCAGCAAACCGGGCAAGGGTTGCATCCGATGGGGCTGCCAGCCGGCCTCCAGCGAGTCACCGATCTGGTCCTTGACCTGCTGCAGCACCGCGTTGGCTTCCTCTAGCACCAACTGACGAATCTCGGCCAGGTCGGTGCCCGGCAGCGAGGTCTGGCTGGGGTGATGCTCCAGGGGCCCCACCATGCCGGCCAGCGTCGCCTCGACATACAGCAACGCTCCGGCGACATCCATCAGCACCGCGTCATCCGGCGCGCGCTGGCCCTGGGCCAGGCTCTGCAACACCAGCACCTGGTCGATAATGACCCGCCGTGGTTGGCCGAAGCCCAGCACCGCCAGCGTGTCGGCAATTTGCCGCAGCGGCGAGAGCAACGGCTGCAGGTCATCCAGGCGCTGGCGATCGCTGCGCACAAACAGGTCCAGGCGTTCCTTGACCCGCATCAGGTCCTCACACAACGCCGCCACCACCGAACGCATGGCGTCGCGGTCGGAGCCTGCGTGCAAACGCTCGCGCAAGGCACTCAGGGACAGGTCGAGATTGGCCAGATCTTCAGCCGGTGCTGGCGCTGTCGTCAACAGGCTGCCCTGCCCCAGAGGCTCGACCCCGCGCTCCGCGCGCAGCTGGTTGAGCACTGGCAGTACCACCAGCGGCAGATCGCGCCGGGCACTGCGCAGGCGGTCGAGGTACAACGGTAATTGCTCAAGGCCGCGAAACAGCGCGCCCAGCGCTTCGCCTCGCTGACCAACGCGCTTGGCCCGCAGCGCCCACCCCAGCTGCTCCAGCTCTTCGGCCAGCAGCGCGGCGCCGCTCAGCTCCAGCATCACCAGGCAACCGCGCACCTGGTGCAGGTTGTCGACAAATCCGGCCAGGGCGTCTTCATCCCCGCCCTCGGCGGAAAACTGTTCCAGTGCCAGGCGCGCCTGGGCCAGGCAGTCACTGATGGCGCCCTTGACCCAGGCGAGGGCTACCGTGTCATGCAGCTCAGCCATATCTGCTCCCGTTGCCATGCTCACTGGCGCGCGCTCAACGTGGCGGCGTCGGTGGCAGCGTGAAGCCGGACACCGAGCGACGCATTTCGCTGGCCATGCGGGCCAGGTCGCCAATGCTTTCGGCCGTCGCGCTGGAGCCTGCCGACGTCTGTGAGGTGATCTGCTGGATCACAGCCATCGTATGCGAGATCTGCCCAGCCGATGAGGTCTGCAGCTGGGCGGCGTCGGAGATGCTGTGGATCAGTTCGGCCAGGGTCTGCGATACCCCTTCGATCTCTGCCAGGGCCACGCCCGCATCCTGCGCCAGGCGCGCACCGCGTACCACTTCAGCCGTGGTCTGCTCCATGGAAATGACCGCTTCGTTGGTATCGGCCTGGATGGTGCGCACCAGTGCCTCGATCTGGCGGGTGGCCGACGACGAGCGTTCGGCCAGACGCTGAACTTCGTCGGCTACTACGGCAAAGCCGCGGCCGGCTTCCCCTGCCAGCGAGGCCTGGATTGCCGCGTTGAGGGCAAGGATGTTGGTCTGGTCGGCAATGTCGTCGATCAGGCTGACGATATCGCCGATTTCCTGTGACGACTCGCCCAGGCGCTTGATCCGCTTGGCGGTGTCCTGGATCTGCTCGCGGATGTTGTCCATGCCGTGGATGGTGTTATGCACCACTTCGTTGCCTTTGTTGGCAATGGCCACCGAACGCTCGGCCACCTTGGCCGACTCATAGGCATGGGTGGATACGCGGTCGATGGACTCGGCCATGTCACCTACGGCAACCGATGCCTCGCTGATCTGCTCGGCCTGGTGCTCCGAGGCCTTGGCCAGTTGGTGCGCGGTGTTCTGGGTGTCCTGTACGGCCGCGGCCACTTCCTCGGCACTGAGGTTGATGGTCGCGACCAGGTCACGCAACTGGTCGATGGAGTAATTGATCGAATCGGCGATAGCCCCGGTGAAGTCTTCGGTCACCGACACGGTGACGGTCAGGTCGCCGTCGGCCAGGTCTTCAATCTCATCGAGCAGGCGCATGATCGCCTGCTGGTTGCGTTCGTTCTTTTCCGCCGTTTCGCGCAACTGCCGGTGGGTTTCGCGGACCATCACCAGGCCGATAAGGATGATCGAGGCCAGCGCCAGCAGGCCCAGCACATAGCCGCCGACCGTATCCAGGGTGCGGCCGCTGGCCAGGTTCTCAAAACCGTTGGCCAGGCGCGATGCCTCATCGAGCAGGGTCTGCGACTGGTTGAAGATGCTGCCGGCGGCCTCACGCACCCGGAACAGTTCCGGCGAGGTTTCGAGAATTTCATCCACCGAGCCTGCGACGAACTGGAACAGCTCGGCAATTTCGGCCAGCCGTGCCCGGGCATCGGGGTCCTGGACGCGGGTGATCTGCAAGGTCTGGTTGCCACCGAGCATGCCGTCCAGCACCTGGCCGAAGCGGCTGGCGTCGCGGCCAAAGGCGTCGGCCGCCTGCACGGCAGTGTCATCCCCGGCCAACACCGTATTGACCGAGCCGAGGATACGTTCGGCCAGCAGCGACTGGCGCTGGGCCACCGCGACCTGGCTGGCCGGCGCCCCGCTCTGTAGCAGGATCTCCACGACTTTTTCATATTCGATCTGCAACTGCGGCACCGTCTCGGCCAGGGTCGCGGCCACCTGGTGCAACGACAGCACAGTCTGCTCGCTGGCCAGAATGGTATCGGTGTTCTTGCGCAGGCCTTCCCAGTCGCGCAGCACTGCATCCATTTCGTTGCGCACCGCTGGCGGTGCGGCTGGCAGACCGGTGGCCGCATCGCCTTTTTTCAGGTAGCCCCAGCGCTGCTCGAAATCGTTGCGCGCCTCGCTCAGCAACCGAAACGCGCGAGACTTGCCAGCCGCAGCCTCGGTAGCGTTCTTGGCAATACGCTGGGACAACACCCGCAGCTCACCGGCATGGCCGATGTACTGCTTGTCGTAATTGGCCTGGGTGTTGAGGTAGGCGAAGTTGGCGAACAGCAGGATGATCGACAGGATCAGAACGACGAACAGCGCCGCAATCCGGGCGCTGCTGCGTGAGCCTTGGGTCGAAGTAGACGACTTGGTAGTGGTCACGAATCAGGCATTCCTTTACAACGCCACGTCGAGAAAACCCGGCGCCTGGGCCAGGGCCAACGGGCTGAAGATGGCCCAGCAGCGCTGGCGCTGGAAATGACCCTGCACAAAAGGTGCCGCGCCATCGAGCAAGGGCGTGGGCGGTGAAAGCTCCAGGCTGTGCAGGGGAAAGTGCTGCAGCCCCAGGACTTCATCGACCAACAGCCCGGCGAACAGCTCGTCATGATCGAGCACCAGCACCCGACGCTGCTTGCGCGGTGCCGACAGCCCAAGGCCGAAAAAGCCGCACAGGTCCATCACCGGTAGCAGGCGGCCGCGCAGGTTGGCCACTCCGCTCACCCAGGGCTTGACCCCGGGAATACGGCTCAGATGAGGCTCGTGCAGCACTTCGGCGACCTCGCCCATGGGCGCCACGAACCACTGGTCGGCAATACGGAAACCAATCCCGCTCCAGCTTTGCAGCCGGGTTTCCTGCAAGGGCAAGTCGGCCGCCAGCAGCCGGCAACGCCGGTCGATGTCCAGCAGCAGCTCGAAGGCCGTCAGCGACTCGCCCGTGGGCTGCGTGGTCAACCTTTGAGCACGCCATTGAGCTTCTGGATCAGGGTGTCCTCATCCACAGGCTTGGTCAGGTAGTCCTTGGCGCCCTGGCGGGCTCCCCAGACCTTGTCGGTTTCCTGGTCCTTGGTGGTGACGATGATCACCGGGATGTGCGCGGTATCGGCATCCTTGCTCAGCTGGCGGGTGGCCTGGAATCCGTTCATGCCGGGCATGACGATATCCATCAGCACCGCATCGGGCTTTTCCTGGCGCGCCAGGGCCACGCCGTCGGCGCCGTTCTCGGCTTTCAGCACCTGATGCCCGTGCTTTTCAAGCATTCCGGTGAGTTTGTACATTTCAGTCGGCGAATCATCGACGATCAGAACTCGAGCCATGCTGTTCCCCATCAAAGGAAAGGACGCCGCTGCCGGGGCGCGGCGTCAGGGTGCGTGTTGTTCTTCTGCGGCGAACCCGGGCACATGCGCGCGGATTGCATCCAGCAGTTCTTCCTTGCTGAAAGGCTTGGTCAAAAATTGATCGGAGCCGACCACGCGGCCCCTGGCCTTGTCGAACAGGCCGTCGCGGGACGACAGCAGAATCACCGGCGTGTCCTTGAAGACGCTGTTGTGTTTGATCAGGGCGCAGGTCTGGTAGCCATCCAGACGCGGCATCAGCACGTCGACGAAAATGATCTGCGGATGCTGGTCGACAATCTTGGCCAGGGCGTCGAACCCGTCGGTGGCCGTGATGACCTCGCACCCTGCTTCACTGAGCAACATCTGGGCGGTTCGGCGAATCGTCTTTGAGTCATCGATCACCATCACCTTCAGTGCCGCACCGGACTGTTCCATAATTGCTCTACCATCGCTGCTCGCTATGGGCGGCAAGCTATAAGTTTCCAACGGCAAGAAAAGCAGGGCATACGTGGCGTGCTTTTACTTGTGGCTGATGGCTTGCAGCTGTAGACGGCCGTGCAGGCCACGTGCCAGGCCTTTTTAGCACACTCTGGGGGTGCATTCCATCGGCCCGTCACCGTGCCGTCCGGTCTGCGTTTTTCCCTTGACCGCCAGCGCAGCGAGCGCCACCCTGACGCCACTTTTCATTTGAGCCAACGCGGCCCCGCGCCGCTTTAGAGGATATAGCCCATGAGCGTTCGCCTCGGGATTGTCATGGACCCCATTGCGCGCATTTCCTATAAAAAGGACAGCTCGCTGGCCATGCTGCTTGCCGCCCAGGAGCGCGGCTGGTCGCTGTTCTATATGGAGCAGAAAGACCTCTACCAAGGCGAAGGTGCTGCCCGGGCACGGATGCGCCCCCTGAAGGTATTCGCCGATCCCGAGCACTGGTTCGAGCTTGAAGACGAGCAAGACAGCCCCCTGAGCGAGCTGGACGTGATCCTGATGCGCAAGGATCCGCCCTTCGACATGGAGTTCGTCTACAGCACCTACCTGCTGGAGCAGGCCGAGGCCGCTGGCGTGCTGGTGGTCAACCGCCCGCAGAGCCTGCGCGACTGCAACGAGAAACTCTTTGCCACCCTGTTCCCGCAGTGCACACCGCCCACCCTGGTCAGCCGTCGCGCCGACATTCTGCGTGAGTTTGCCGCCCAGCATGGCGACGTCATCCTCAAGCCACTGGACGGCATGGGCGGCGCCTCGATCTTCCGTCATCGCCCGGGCGACCCGAACCTGTCGGTGATCCTCGAGACCCTCACCCTTCACGGCACCCAGCAGATCATGGCACAAGCCTACCTGCCAGCCATCAAGGACGGTGACAAGCGCATCCTGATGATCGATGGCGAGCCGGTTCCGTACTGCCTCGCACGCATCCCGGCCAGCGGCGAGACCCGTGGCAACCTGGCCGCCGGCGGTCGTGGCGAAGCCCGCCCGCTGACCGACCGTGACCGCTGGATCGCCGAACAGATCGGCCCGACCCTGCGGGAAAAAGGCCTGCTGTTTGTCGGCCTGGACGTGATCGGCGAGCACCTGACCGAGATCAATGTCACCAGCCCGACCTGCATCCGCGAAATCGACAACGCCTTTGGTACCCGAATCGGCGTGCAGTTGATGGACGCCATTGATCGCAAGCTCAAAGCGCGCTGACAGCCGACGCGAAGCAACCGTGCAGAGTGGGGTATCATGCCGGTCGATTTTGACCTGAAGCGCCCTGCTTTGCCGGCTCGCCCCCGGCCTTGCGGCTGCTGGATACCCGATGACGCTGCCTGCTGACATCCCTGCCGACTTTGTCCCGCCCCGTGTTCGCCCGGCGGATCGGCTCGGCTTTACCTTGTTCCTGGCGGCCCTGATTCACCTGGCGCTGATCCTGGGCCTTGGCTTTTCCTTCGCCAAGCCTGAGGAGATCCGCCGGACCATGGAAATCACCCTGGCCACCTTCAAGAGCGAAAAAGCCCCCGAGAAGGCCGATTACCTGGCCCAGGACAACCAGCAAGGCAGTGGCACCCTGGACAAGAAAGCGGTGCCCAAGACTACTGAGATCGCGCCATTCCAGGACAGCAAGATCAACAAGGTGACGCCACCACCGGCCGCCAAGCCTGAAGTCAAACCCCAACCGGCACCGCCAAAGGCAGTAGTCACCACCCAGGCACCCAAGCCGCAAAAAGTCGAGACCCGGCCCAAAGAGGTCAAGCCACAGCCCAAACCCAAGGCCGCCACGCCTGATTTCGACAGCTCGCAGCTCTCCAGCCAGATCGCCAGCCTCGAAGCCGAGCTGTCCCAGGAACAACAGCTGTACGCCAAGCGCCCGCGCATCCACCGCCTCAATGCTGCCTCGACCATGCGTGACAAAGGCGCCTGGTACAAGGACGAGTGGCGCAAGAAAGTCGAGCGTATCGGCAACCTCAACTACCCCGACGAGGCCCGTCGGCAGCAGATCTACGGCAGTCTTCGGTTGATGGTCTCGATCAACCGCGACGGCTCGCTGTATGAAGTGCTGGTGCTGGAGTCGTCCGGCCAGCCACTGCTGGACCAAGCGGCCCAGCGTATCGTGCGCCTGGCTGCTCCTTTCGCACCGTTCACCGGCGACCTGGCCGATATCGACCGCCTGGAAATCATCCGCACCTGGCGCTTCGCCCGCGGCGACCGCCTGTCGAGCAACTGATACCTGCAGGAGCGGGCTTGTCAGTCCGGCGCCCCAACGCCACACTATCAACCATGAAAAACCTCAGCCCGAGTTACCTCAAGCACCAGTTCCTGATCGCCATGCCGCACATGGCCGACCCGAACTTCGCGCACACCTTGACCTACATCGTCGAGCACAACGCCAATGGCGCCATGGGGCTGGTGGTCAATCGGCCGCAAGACCTGAACCTGGCCGATATCCTTGAGCAACTGCGTCCCGATGTCGAGCCGCCAGCCGACTGCATGCAGATACCGATCTACATCGGCGGCCCGGTGCAAACCGACCGCGGCTTCGTGCTGCACACCTCGGACAAAGCGTTTCAGGCCACCATTGAGCTGGATGGCATGTCGCTGTCCACCTCCCAGGACATCCTGTTTGCCATTGCCGACGGCTTCGGCCCCCAGCAAAGCCTGATCACCCTCGGCTATGCCGGCTGGGAAGCCGGGCAACTGGAAGCGGAGCTGGCCAACAACGCCTGGCTGAACTGCCCGTTCGATCCCGAGATCATCTTCGGCATGGCCTGCGAGCAGCGCCTGGCTGCCGCCGCCGCAAGCCTTGGGATCAACCTGAGCCTGCTCACCAGCCAGGCGGGGCACGCCTGATGAGCGAAGTACGCCTACTGCTGGGCTTCGACTACGGCAGCCGCCAGATCGGTGTCGCCGTCGGCCAGGTGATCACCGGCCAGGCCCGCGAACTGTGTACCCTCAAGGCCCAGAACGGCACGCCCGACTGGACCCAGGTGGAAAAGCTGATCAAGGAGTGGAAACCCGACGCCCTGGTGGTCGGCCTGCCCCTGAACATGGACGGCACTCCCAGCGAAATGAGCGAACGCGCCGAGAAGTTCGCCCGACGCCTGAACGGCCGCTTCAACCTGCCCGTGCATACCCACGACGAACGCCTGACCACCTTTGAAGCCAAGGGCGAGCGCATGGCCCGTGGTGGCCAGCGCGGCAGTTACCGCGACAACCCAGTGGACGCCATTGCCGCCGCCCTGCTGTTGCAAGGCTGGCTGGAGGCCAATACCGGGCAGTCCTGACCCAGATCATCGGATTCAAGCCGGGCCAGCGCTATGCTCCCGGCCTCTTGAGGAGCAAGCATGAGCCTACCCAATCCCGCCGAACTGATCCGGCAGATGGCCGTCGATCTTCGTGCCCATCTGGCCCGTCGCAACATTACCGAGCCACGCTTCATCGGCATCCGTACCGGGGGCATCTGGGTTGCCCAGGCGCTGCTCGAAGAACTGGGCAACGATGCCGCCCTCGGCACCCTGGACGTGTCCTTCTACCGCGACGACTTCAGCCAGAATGGCCTGCACCCCCAGGTGCGTCCCTCGGACCTGCCGTTCGAGATCGAAGGCCAGCACCTGGTCCTGGTGGACGACGTGCTGATGAGCGGTCGGACCATACGCGCCGCCCTCAACGAACTGTTCGACTACGGCCGCCCGGCCAGCGTCACCCTGGTCTGCCTGCTCGACCTGGATGCCGGCGAATTGCCGATCCGGCCAAATGTGGTCGGTGCCACCCTGTCGCTGGCCGCCCATGAACGGGTAAAATTGACCGGACCCGCACCGCTCGCCCTCGAGCGCCAGGACCTCGCCTCCGCTTCCGCACTTTAAGAGTCCCTCGCGATGACGCCAATCGACGCCAAGCGCCCGCTGCAGCTCAATGATCAGGGCCAGCTGCGCCACTTTCTCTCGCTCGACGGTTTGCCCCGCGAACTGCTGACCGAAATCCTCGACACCGCCGACTCGTTCCTTGAAGTCGGCGCCCGGGCCGTCAAGAAAGTCCCGTTGCTGCGCGGCAAGACCGTATGCAACGTGTTCTTCGAGAACTCCACTCGCACCCGCACCACCTTCGAACTGGCGGCCCAGCGGCTGTCGGCCGACGTGATCACCCTGAATGTGTCGACCTCCTCGACCAGCAAGGGCGAAACCCTGTTCGACACCCTGCGCAACCTTGAAGCCATGGCCGCCGACATGTTCGTCGTGCGCCATGGCGATTCCGGTGCCGCGCACTTCATCGCCGAGCACGTCTGCCCGGAGGTGGCGATCATCAACGGCGGCGACGGCCGCCACGCCCATCCGACCCAGGGCATGCTCGACATGCTGACCATTCGTCGGCACAAGGGCAGCTTCGAGAACCTCTCGGTGGCCATCGTCGGCGACATCCTGCACTCGCGCGTTGCACGCTCGAACATGCTCGCCCTGAAGACCCTCGGTTGCCCGGACATCCGTGTGATCGGTCCGAAAACCCTGCTGCCAATCGGTATCGAACAGTACGGCGTGAAGGTCTACACCGACCTCGAGCAGGGCCTCAAGGACGTCGACGTGGTGATCATGCTGCGCCTGCAGCGTGAGCGCATGGCCGGTGGCCTGCTGCCCAGCGAAGGTGAGTTCTACCGCCTGTTCGGCCTGACCACCGCGCGCCTGGCGGGTGCCAAGCCCGATGCCATCGTCATGCACCCGGGGCCGATCAACCGTGGCGTGGAAATCGAATCGGCAGTGGCCGACGGCGCCCATTCGGTGATCCTCAATCAGGTCACCTACGGCATTGCGGTGCGCATGGCGGTGCTGTCCATGGCCATGAGCGGGCAGACTGCCCAACGTCAATTCGAGCAGGAGAACGCCCAGTGACCCTCAGTATTCTCGGCGCCCGGGTCATTGATCCCACCAGCGGCCTGGACCAGGTCACCGACCTGCACATCGATGCCGGCAAAATTGTTGCCCTGGGTGCAGCGCCGGCCGGCTTCACCCCGGCTCGCAGCATCGACGCCACGGGCCTGATCGCCGCGCCCGGGCTGGTCGACCTCAATGTCGCCCTGCGCGAGCCGGGCTACAGCCGCAAAGGCAGCATTGCCAGCGAGACCCGCGCCGCAGCTGCCGGTGGCGTCACCAGCCTGTGCTGCCCGCCACAGACCAAGCCGGTCCTCGACACCTCGGCCGTGGCCGAACTGATCCTCGACCGCGCCCGTGAGGCCGGTCACAGCAAGGTCTTCCCGATCGGCGCCCTGAGCAAAGGCCTGGAAGGCGAGCAACTGGCCGAGCTGATCGCCCTGCGCGATGCCGGCTGCGTAGCCTTCGGCAATGGCCTGAATGCGTTTGCCAACAACCGTACCCTGGCCCGCGCCCTGGAATATGCCGCCACCTTCGACCTGACGGTGATCTTCCACTCCCAGGACCGCGACCTGGCCCAGGGCGGCCTGGCCCACGAAGGTGCCATGGCCAGCTTCCTCGGCCTGCCGGGCATCCCGGAAACCGCCGAGACCGTGGCCCTGGCGCGCAACCTGCTGCTGGTGGAACAAACCGGCGTGCGTGCGCACTTCAGCCAGCTGACCAGCGCCCGTGGCGCCCGGCTGATCGCCCAGGCCCAGGAACTGGGGCTGCCGGTCACCGCCGACGTGGCCCTGTACCAGTTGATTCTCACCGACGAAGCGCTGCGTGACTTTTCCAGCCTCTACCACGTGCAACCGCCGCTGCGCACTCATGCCGACCGTGACGGCCTGCGCGAAGCGGTCAAGTCCGGGGTGATCCAGGCGATCTCCAGTCACCACCAGCCTCATGAGCGCGATGCCAAGCTGGCCCCCTTCGGCGCTACCGAGCCAGGCATCAGCAGCGTCGAATTGCTGCTGCCGCTGGCCATGACCCTGGTCGAAGACGGCCTGCTCGACTTGCCGACACTGCTGGCGCGCCTGTCCAGCGGCCCCGCCGAGGCGTTGCGCCTGCCTGCAGGCCAGCTCAAGGCTGGCGGTGCGGCAGACCTGGTGCTGTTCGACCCGAAAGCCTCCACCGTTGCCGGCGAACAATGGCGTTCCAAGGGCGACAACTGCCCATTCATCGGACACTGCCTACCCGGGGCGGTGCGCTACACCCTGGTTGACGGGCATATCAGCCACGAGGCCTGAGCCTGAAGTGTGGGAGCGGATTCATCCGCAAAGGGTCGCAGCGCGGCCCTGCTTCTGGGGACTGCTGCGCAGTCCTTCGCGGATGAATCCGCTCCTGCCGTCCTTCACCTGCAGTTTGCACAACCACTCATCCCGCAAGGTTGAAATTCTTCCCTGCACCCCCATATGAGTCTGCATCAGGCATTTTCGCCCCGCTGCGTGGAGACTCTCCCTTGACCACCATCGTTTCAGTTCGCCGCCACGGCAAAGTCGTCATGGGCGGCGACGGCCAGGTTTCTCTCGGCAACACCGTGATGAAAGGCAACGCCAAGAAAGTCCGTCGCCTGTATCACGGCCAGGTCATCGCCGGTTTCGCCGGTGCCACCGCCGACGCATTCACCCTGTTCGAGCGTTTTGAAGGCCAGCTGGAAAAACACCAGGGCCACCTGATCCGTGCCGCTGTAGAGCTGGCCAAGGAATGGCGTACCGACCGTTCCCTGAGCCGCCTGGAAGCCATGCTCGCGGTCGCCAACAAGGACGCTTCGCTGATCATCACCGGCAACGGTGACGTGGTCGAGCCCGAAGACGGCCTGATCGCCATGGGCTCCGGCGGTGCCTACGCCCAGGCCGCTGCCCGCGCCCTGCTGCAGAAGACCGACCTCTCGGCCCGTGAAATCGCTGAAACCGCACTGAACATCGCCGGTGACATCTGTGTGTTCACCAACCACAACCTGACCATCGAGGAGCAGGACCTGGCCGAGTAACTCAGCTGTTATGGCGCCCGGCCCCGGTGGCCGGGCTTTTCCACGCTGATTCATCGAGCCCAAGGACCATCACAACCATGTCCATGACCCCCCGCGAGATCGTCCACGAACTCAACCGCCACATCATCGGCCAGGACGACGCCAAGCGCGCCGTTGCCATTGCCCTGCGCAACCGCTGGCGCCGCATGCAGCTCCCTGCCGAGCTGCGCGTCGAGGTCACGCCCAAGAACATCCTGATGATCGGCCCGACCGGTGTCGGCAAGACCGAAATCGCCCGTCGCCTGGCCAAGCTGGCAAACGCCCCGTTCATCAAGGTCGAAGCGACAAAGTTCACCGAAGTCGGTTACGTTGGCCGTGATGTCGAGTCGATCATTCGTGATCTGGCCGATGCCGCCATCAAGATGCTGCGCGAGCAGGAAATCATCCGCGTGGGCCACCGCGCCGAAGACGCCGCCGAAGACCGCATCCTCGATGCCCTGCTGCCACCGGCGCGCACCGGTTTCAACGAAGACCAGGTCAACACCCAGGACTCCAACACTCGCCAGCTGTTCCGCAAGCGCCTGCGCGAAGGCCAACTGGACGACAAGGAAATCGAGATCGAAGTGGCCGAGTCCATGGGCGTCGATATTTCCGCGCCACCGGGCATGGAAGAGATGACCAACCAGCTGCAGAACCTGTTCGCCAACATGGGCAAGGGCAAGCGCAAGAGCCGCAAGCTCAAGGTCAAGGAAGCGCTCAAGCTGGTACGCGACGAAGAAGCCAGCCGCCTGGTCAATGAAGAAGAGCTCAAGGCCAAGGCCCTGGAAGCGGTCGAGCAGCACGGCATCGTGTTCATCGACGAGATCGACAAGGTGGCCAAGCGCGGCAACGTCGGCGGCGCTGACGTCTCCCGCGAAGGTGTACAACGCGACCTGCTGCCACTGATCGAAGGCTGCACCGTGAACACCAAGTTGGGCATGGTCAAGACCGACCACATCCTGTTCATCGCCTCCGGTGCGTTCCACCTGAGCAAGCCAAGCGACCTGGTACCCGAGCTGCAAGGCCGTCTGCCGATCCGTGTCGAACTCAAGGCCCTGACCCCGGAAGATTTCGAGCGCATTCTCAGCGAGCCGCACGCCTCACTCACCGAGCAATACCGTGAGTTGCTCAAGACCGAAGGCCTGAACATCGAGTTCGCTGCCGAAGGTATCAAGCGCCTGGCCGAGATCGCCTGGCAGGTCAACGAGAAGACCGAGAACATCGGAGCCCGTCGCCTGCACACTCTGCTCGAGCGCCTGCTTGAAGAGGTGTCGTTCAGCGCCGGCGACCTGGCCAGCGCTCACAACGAAGCGCCGATCCGCATCGACGCCGAGTACGTCAACAGCCACCTGGGCGAACTGGCGCAGAACGAAGACCTCTCGCGCTATATTCTCTAAAGCTGCAAGCGGTAAGCTGCAAGCTGCAAGCTGCAAGTTGCAAGTTGCAGAGCGCTGGACGCTCTCTCTCGCAGCTTGTAGCGTGCAGCTCATAGCCCAAGAGTGTTTCCCCTCATGCCCAGACTTCCTACCGGTATCAACCTGCACAAAGCCTCCAAGACCCTGTCGCTGACCTACGGGCCTGATGAGGTGTATCACCTGCCCGCCGAGTTCCTGCGGGTTCACTCTCCCTCCGCCGAGGTCCAGGGCCACGGCAATCCCATCCTGCAATTCGGCAAGATCAACGTTGGTCTTTCGCAAATCGAACCGGCTGGCCAGTACGCACTGAAACTGACCTTCGATGACGGCCACGACAGCGGCCTGTTCACCTGGGAGTACCTGGAACAGCTGTGCCTGCGTCAGGAACAGCTCTGGGCCGAGTACCTCGACGACCTGGCAAAAGCCGGAAAATCCCGCGACCCGTCCGAGTCGATCGTCAAGCTGATGCTCTAGTCCGGGCCCTCCAGGGTTTAGAGCGCATTTTCTAATTCTATCTGCTTGAATGCCTGCTCAACGGCCAATGAATGGCCGTCTTGCGCATCACCCAAAAGTCGGGTAACCAATGGATCTGGCAAGTTCCCTGCATTGAATGTGAAGCAGGGTCGGGCTGGAATGCAGAGGTCGCGAGCGAAAGCAGGCAGTCTTCTCACGCAGAAAAAACCCGCAGGGCTCATCGTCGTTTGCATCCGGCCGCAGGACCGCAGTTCGTTATCACTGGTCACCCGAGCAGCAGTACCGGGCACTCGTCTGTGTAACGCGCACAGCAGGCCGGTACTCGTCTCAGGACAACGGAGCGTCGTAGATGAGTAACAAGAACAACGATGACCTGCAGCGCCAAGCCTCGGAAAATACCCTGGGTCTGAACCCGGTAATCGGCTTGCGCCGCAAGGATTTGCTGACTTCTGCTCGAATGGTGCTGCGTCAGGCCATTCGTCAACCGCTGCACAGTGCCAAGCATGTCGCGCATTTCGGCATGGAACTCAAGGATGTGATCTTCGGCAAGTCGGGCCTGCAACCGGAGAACGACGACCGTCGCTTCAACGATCCGGCCTGGAGCCAGAACCCGCTGTATCGCCGCTACCTGCAAACGTACCTGGCCTGGCGCAAGGAGCTGCACGACTGGATCGACACCAGCAACCTGTCCGACCAGGACATCAGCCGCGGCCATTTCGTCATCAACCTGATGACCGAAGCCATGGCGCCGACCAACACGGCAGCCAACCCCGCAGCGGTCAAACGCTTCTTCGAAACCGGTGGCAAGAGCCTGCTCGACGGCCTGTCGAACCTGGCCAAGGACATGGTCAACAATGGCGGCATGCCCAGCCAGGTGAACATGGACGCCTTCGAGGTTGGCAAGAACCTGGGCACCAGCGAAGGTGCGGTGGTGTTTCGCAACGACGTGCTGGAACTGATCCAGTACCGTCCCATCACCGAGCAGGTCCTGGCCCGGCCGCTGCTGGTGGTCCCGCCACAGATCAACAAGTTCTACGTCTTCGACCTCAGCCCCGAGAAGAGCCTGGCACGCTTCTGCCTGCGCTCCAACGTGCAGACCTTCATCGTCAGCTGGCGCAACCCGACCAAGGCCCAGCGCGAATGGGGTCTGTCGACCTATATCGATGCCCTCAAGGAAGCGGTCGACGTGATCCTGGCGATCACCGGCAGCAAAGACCTGAACATGCTCGGTGCCTGCTCCGGCGGCATCACCTGCACAGCGCTGCTGGGCCACTATGCGGCACTGGGCGAAACCAAGGTCAATGCGCTGACCCTGTTGGTCAGCGTGCTCGACACCACCCTCGACAACCAGGTGGCCCTGTTCGTCGACGAGCAGACGCTCGAGTCCGCCAAGCGCCAGTCCTACCAGGCCGGCGTGCTTGAAGGCCGCGACATGGCCAAGGTGTTCGCCTGGATGCGACCCAACGACCTGATCTGGAACTATTGGGTCAACAACTACCTGCTCGGCAACGAGCCTCCCGTGTTCGACATCCTGTTCTGGAACAACGACACCACCCGCCTGCCCGCCGCCTTCCATGGCGACCTGATCGAAATGTTCAAAAGTAATCCACTGACCCGTGCCGATGCACTGGAAGTGTGCGGAACGCCGATCGACCTGAAGAAAGTCACCTCTGACATCTACAGCCTGGCCGGCACCACCGACCACATCACCCCCTGGCAGGCCTGCTACCGGTCAGCCCAGCTGTTTGGTGGCAACGTTGAATTCGTGCTGTCCAACAGCGGGCATATCCAGAGCATCCTCAACCCGCCTGGCAACCCCAAGGCACGCTACATGACCAGCAGTGACCGGCCGGCGTGTGTCGTTGAATGGCAGGAGAATGCCCACAAGCACACCGACTCCTGGTGGCTGCACTGGCAGAACTGGCTGACCGAGCGTTCCGGCGAGCTGAAGAAGGCACCGACGCGCCTGGGCAACCGGGCCCATCCATCCGCCGAAGCAGCACCGGGTACCTACGTGCACGAGCGCTGATACCTCCGACCGCCGTGGCCACCGCCAGGCCACGGCGCCTCACCCACCACAGGGCTTCGCGCATGCCGCAACCGTATATATTCAGAACCGTCGACCTGGATGGCCAGACCATCCGCACCGCGGTTCGCCCCGGCAAGCCGCATTTGACGCCCTTGCTGATCTTCAATGGCATCGGCGCCAACCTGGAACTGGTGTTCCCGTTTATCCAGGCCCTGGACCCGGACCTGGAGGTCATTGCTTTCGACGTCCCCGGGGTGGGCGGCTCGTCCACACCCCGGCATCCTTACCGTTTTCCCGGACTGGCCCGGCTCACCGCCCGCATGCTCGATTACCTGAACTACGGCCAGGTCAACGCCATCGGTGTGTCCTGGGGCGGGGCCCTGGCCCAGCAGTTCGCCCACGACTATCCCGAGCGCTGCAAGAAGCTGGTGCTCGCCGCTACCGCCGCCGGCGCGGTAATGGTGCCGGGCAAGCCCAAGGTGCTGTGGTTGATGGCAAGCCCGCGGCGCTACATCCAGCCTTCGCATGTCATCCGCATCGCACCGCAGATCTATGGCGGCGCCTTCCGCCGCGACCCTGACCTGGCCACAGCCCATGCTGCCAAGGTGCGTTCCTCGGGCAAGCTCGGCTACTACTGGCAGCTGTTTGCCGGGCTCGGCTGGACCAGCATCCACTGGCTGCACAAGATCCAGCAGCCCACCCTGGTACTGGCCGGCGACGACGATCCGCTGATTCCACTGATCAATATGCGCCTGTTGGCCTGGCGTATTCCCAATGCCCAGCTACACATAATCGACGATGGTCATTTGTTCCTGATCACCCGGGCCGAAGCCGTGGCCCCGATCATCATGAAGTTCCTCCAGCAAGAGCGCCAACGCGCCGTCATGCACCCTCGGCCCGCCCCCAGCTGAGACGCAACGAACCCGAGCCCGCGGCAGGATGCCAGGTGGCCCGCTGCGCGGCATGAGGTTGGTGCCGCTTTTGCATTGATCTATTTGTTGATGGCCTGACGACGGAGTGTTGCCTGATGAAAGACAAGCCCGCGAAGGGGTCGGTACCGGTCCCCGCCACTTACATGAACGTGCAGAGTGCGATCAGCGGCCTGCGTGGCCGCGACCTGATTTCAACACTGCGCAATGTCAGCCGTCACAGCCTGCGGCACCCCCTGCACACGGCCAAGCATGTGCTCGCCCTGGGCAGCCAGCTGGGCCGGGTACTGCTCGGTGATACCCCTCACCAGCCCAACCCGCGTGACAACCGCTTCAAGGACCCTGCCTGGAGCCTCAATCCCTTTTACAGCCGTGGCCTGCAGGCCTACCTTGCCTGGCAGAAGCAGACCCGCCAGTGGATCGACGAAAGCCAGCTGGACGCCGATGACCGCGCCCGGGCGCACTTTCTCTTCGCCTTGCTCAACGATGCGATGGCGCCAAGCAACTCCCTGCTCAATCCGGCGGCGGTCAAGGAGCTGCTCAATTCCGGCGGCCTGAGCCTGGTACGCGGAGTTCACCACCTCATCGACGACCTTCGCCATAACGACGGCTTGCCGCGCCAGGTCAACCCCGATGCCTTTGAAGTCGGCAGAAACCTGGCCACCACCCCCGGGGCAGTGGTGTTTCGCAACGAGCTGCTGGAGCTTATCCAGTACAAGCCGATGAGCGAAACCCAGTACGCCCGCCCCGTGCTGGTGGTACCGCCACAGATCAACAAGTTCTACATCTTCGACCTGAGCCCGGCCAACAGCTTCGTCCAGTACATGCTCAAGAACGGCCTGCAGACCTTCATGGTCAGCTGGCGCAACCCCGACCCGCGTCATCGCGAGTGGGGCCTGTCGAGTTATGTCGAGGCGCTGGAGGAAGCCATGAATGTATGCCGGGCGATTACCGGAAGCCGCGAGGTCAACCTGATGGGTGCCTGTGCCGGTGGCCTGACCATGGCAGCGCTGCAGGGTCACTTGCAGGCCAAGCGCCAGTTGCGTCGGATCAGCAGCGCCACTTACCTGGTCAGCCTGCTCGACAGCCAGATCGACAGCCCGGCCAGCCTGTTCGCCGACGAGCAGACGCTGGAGGCCGCCAAGCGCCGCTCCTACCAGCAAGGCGTGCTCGATGGTCGGGAGATCGCCAAGGTTTTCGCCTGGATGCGCCCCAATGACCTGATCTGGAATTACTTCGTCAACAACTACCTGCTGGGCAAGGCGCCTCCAGCCTTCGACATCCTCTACTGGAACAACGACAACACCCGCCTGCCGGCGGCCTTGCACGGCGACCTGCTGGATTTTTTCAAGCACAACCCCCTGACCCACGCGGCAGGCCTCGAGGTCTGCGGCACTCCCATCGACCTGCAGAAGGTCAATGTCGACAGCTTCAGTGTGGCCGGCAGCAACGACCACATTACCCCGTGGGATGCGGTCTATCGCTCGACCCTGCTGCTGGGGGGCGACAAGCGCTTCATCCTGGCCAACAGCGGCCATGTGCAGAGCATCCTCAACCCACCGGGCAATCCCAAGGCGCATTACGTCGACAACCCACGCCTGAGCAGCGACCCAAGGGCCTGGTTCTACGACGCCAAGCAGATCGACGGCAGTTGGTGGCCACAGTGGCTGGAGTGGATTCAGGCCCGTTCAGGTGCCCAGCGCGAAACCCTGCTCACCCTGGGCAACCAGAACTACCCTCCCATGGACCCCGCCCCTGGCACTTACGTGCAGGCGCGCTGAACAAGTAGAACGGATGAAAACCCGCGACCGTATTCTGGAATGTGCCCTGCAGCTGTTCAACCAGCAGGGCGAACCGAATGTCTCGACACTCGAGATTGCCAACGAAATGGGCATCAGCCCGGGCAACCTGTACTACCACTTCCACGGCAAGGAGCCGTTGGTACTGGGCTTGTTCGAACGTTTTGAAGACGAGCTGACACCGCTGCTCGACCCGCCGCTTGAAGTGCGTCTGGATGCCGAGGACTACTGGCTGTTTCTGCACCTGATCGTCGAGCGCATGGCCCAGTACCGCTTCCTGTTCCAGGACCTGTCGAACCTGACCGGCCGCCTGCCCAAGCTGGCTCGTGGCATGCGCAACCTGCTCAACGCCCTCAAGCGCACCCTGGCTGCCCTGCTCGCCAGCCTCAAGGCCCAGGGGCAAGTGACCAGTGATACTCGGGCCCTGGGGCAACTGGTGGAGCAGATCACCCTGACGTTGCTGTTCTCCCTCGACTACCAGCGAGTGCTGGCCCGTGAGGGTGAAGTGGGGGTGGTGGTGTACCAGGTGATGATGCTGGTGGCGCCGCACCTTGAAACCGGCTCCAGGCATGCAGCGGAGCAGATTGCCTTGCGCTATCTGGACGGCTGAAAGCATCGCGGGGCAAGCCGCTCCCACAAACCGCTGTGGGAGCGGGCTTGCCCCGCGATTGAAACACCCGTGATCAGGACGGGTTGATCGGACTCACCGAAGCCGATGGCGCAGGTGCCGACGGCGCTGCCGGTGCCGAAGCAGCAGGTACAGCACTCGGTGCAGGCGCCGCACTGGCCGCCGGCGCTGCCGGCTTGGCCACTGCTGGCTTGGCCGGTGCTTTCTTCACCGCTGGCTTTTTCGCCGCGGCCGGTTTGGCTGCCGCTTTGGCTGCTGCCGGCTTGGCTGCAGGTTTGGCAGCCGGCTTGGCCGCTGCAGGCTTGGCTGCCGCTTTCGGCGCAGCCTTGGCCAGTGGCTTGGCCGCAGTCTTGGTGGCCGCAGGCTTGCTGGAAGCCGACTTGACCGAGGCACCGGTCAGTTTCTCGATCTGCTTGGTCAGCGTGTCGACCTGCTGGTGCAGCGCCTTGACCTCATTGCGGCTCGGCACACCCAGTCGCGAAATGGCACTGTTCAGGCGCTTGTCGAAAGCCTCTTCGAGCTCGCTCCACTTGCCCAGCGCGCGGTCTTTCACATCACCCACCCGAGAGGTGGCCGACTTGGCCGAAGCCTTGGCCGAGTCAACGGAGCCCTTGGCCTGTTTTTCAGCTTTCTCACCGTCCTTGACCAGGGACTCGAACAGCTTGTTGCCGTCCTGGTCGATCTTGGAGTAGATACCCAAACCAGCCAGCCAGATCTTGCGGGAATACTTCTCGATCCCCCCGACCCAGGAGCTGCTTTCTTTATCGCTATTCTTCTTGCCAGCCATCCCGATCTCCTTATTGTTTGCGCGCGACACGTTCGAGCAATGCCGTCAGCTCATCGAGCTTGGCAGAAAGTGCCTCCACGTCATGTTTAGACGGTATGCCGATGCGATTCAAGGCGCTGGCAACCCGTGTGTCGAAAGCCTTTTCGATTTTATCGAGCTGGACCTCGACCTTGCCCTTCACACTGGAGATCTCGCCCTTGACCGAATCGATCTGGCTATTGGCTGCATCGAGCTCGTGGTCGATACGTTTCTTGCTGCGTTTCTCGACGGTTTCGCCGGCCTTGACCAATTCTTTCAGGTAGTCGGCACCTTCCTGACCCACCCGGACATAAGCGCCCAGGCCTGCCAGCCAAATCTTGCGCGCGTAGCCGCGCACCTCACCCAGCGTACGCTGGGCGTCGTCTTTTTTCTTCAGGATCACTTTGGCCATGCTCTGCACCTCACGCTCGAATAGATATGGAGGAACTGCCCATGGAAGTTGGGCTTGAGCATAAGGTAGGGAGAAAAATTAGAAACCACACACTAATAAGGGCAGCTGCAAGCCATAAGCTTCACACGACAAGAAAGGGCAGCGGTGATCGTGGATACCTTCGCCCCCTCCCTTCACTGCACCACTTGCAGCGTGAAGCTCCCCTCTTGAGCCACTAGGCGAGCGCCTTGTCCAGGGCCCGCTCGATCTCGCTCTTGATGGCCCCGCTCATCATCGACAGCATCATGCCCAGCTTGAGCTCGACCTTGATGCTGTCTTCGCCGATCTGCACGCTGCCGTTGGCGCCGCTGCGCTTGACCTCGACCCGGTCGCCGTCCCAGCGGGCGGTGAGGTCGTATTCGCGGGCCAGTTTGTCGACCAGGGCCTGGGCCTTTTCGCGAGCCGCTTGGCGGCCCAGGCTGTGTTTGCGTTCAACGCTGATCTGGGTCATTCATTCAATCCTGGGTTCAGAGGCATACTGTCTATTATGCCCGCCCCCCACCTGCGACACACCCCGCCAAGACAAATCCGACCGTACGCCCTAGAATGGCCAGTAATTTTTTCCGGTGAAGCGATATGAACGATCAGCGCAAAGGCGACAACGCCGAACCCGTCACCCATTTCGGCTATCAGAACGTGCCGGAAAGCCAGAAAGCGGAGAAGGTCGCTGAGGTTTTCCATTCTGTAGCAGCCAAGTACGACCTGATGAACGATGTGCTTTCCGGTGGTATGCACCGCCTGTGGAAGCGCTTCACCATCGAGCTGTCCGGTGTGCGCAGCGGCAACCGGGTACTGGACATCGCCGGTGGCACGGGTGACCTGGCCGCCAAGTTTTCGCAACTGGTCGGCCCCACCGGCCAGGTGGTGCTGGCCGACATCAACGAGTCGATGCTCAAGGTCGGTCGTGACCGCCTGCTCGACCGCGGCGTGGCCGGCAATATCGAGTTCGTCCAGGCCGACGCTGAAAAGCTGCCGTTCCCCGACAACCATTTCGACTGCGTCACCATCGCTTTCGGCCTGCGTAATGTCACCCACAAGGAAGACGCCATCCGTTCGATGCTGCGCGTGCTCAAGCCCGGTGGCCGCCTGTTGGTGCTGGAGTTCTCCAAGCCGACCAACAAGCTGATGTCCAAGGTCTACGACGCCTACTCGTTCGCCTTCATGCCCCTGGCCGGCAAGCTGATCACCAACGACTCGGAAAGCTACCGCTACCTGGCCGAATCGATCCGCATGCACCCCGATCAGGAAACCCTCAAGGCCATGATGGTCGAGGCCGGTTTCGACCGCGTCACCTACCACAACATGACCAGCGGCATCGTTGCCCTGCACCGGGGCATCAAGCCCTGATGCTCCTGGCCGGTCTTCTCGCCAGCGTCGAACACGGCCTCAACCGTGTCCTGCGTCTGGACAGCACGGCGTTGCCGCGCCTGGCGGCGCTCAATGGCAAAGTGATTGCCATCGACTGTCGCCAGCCAGCGCTGCAACTGTTCATCCTGCCCGGTGAAGACGGCCTGATGCTTGCCGCCCACTGGGAGATTGAAGCCGACTGCACCCTGCGTGCCCCGGCCAGCAGCCTGGCTCGCCTGGCCCTCAGCCAGGACAAACCGGCAGTGCTGCACAGCCCGCAGGTAGAACTTGAAGGCGACAGCGCAGTGCTACTGGATCTGGTCGCGGTGCTGCAGGACCTGGACCTGGACTGGGAATACGAAGTCTCGCGCTGGCTCGGCCCGGTCGCCACGCAATTGCTCAGTGGCCACCTGCGCAGCCGCGCCAGCTGGACGCGCCAGGGCCTGGCCAACTTGAACCAGAACCTCTCGGAGTACCTGGCCGAAGAAGCCCGAACCCTGGTGGGCCAGCGTGAAGCCGAAGCCCGCTTCAGCGAACTCGACACGCTCAAAGTCGATATTGAACGCCTCGAGGCGCGCATCGAGCGCCTTGCCCGATCCCTTGATACCAGCGATAACGCATGAAGCTGCTTGCCGTCCGCCGTCTGTTGCGCATCCAGAGCGTGGTCATCCGCTACCGTCTCGATGACTTGCTGTTCGAACTGCCGTTGCCCTGGTGGCTGATGGCCCTGCGGCACCTGATGCCCTGGCGCTGGTTTCCCCGCAAGACCCTGGAGCTCAGCCGCGGTGCTCGCCTGCGCCTGGCACTGCAGGACCTGGGGCCGATCTTCATCAAGTTCGGCCAATTGCTTTCGACCCGCCGCGACCTGCTGCCCGAAGACATCGCCGATGAGCTGATGCTGCTGCAGGACCGGGTGCCGCCCTTCGACCCACAAAAGGCCGTGGCCCTGATCGAAGAGCAGCTCGGCGCGAAGATCAGCGAAGTGTTCAGCCGTTTCGACGTCGAGCCACTGGCCTCGGCCTCGGTAGCCCAGGTACACGCGGCCAAGCTCAAGAGCGGCGAAGAGGTGGTGGTCAAAGTGGTGCGCCCGGGCCTCAAACCGGTCATCGCCCAAGACCTGGCCTGGCTGTTCCTGATCGCCCGCGGTGCCGAGCGCGTCTCGGCCGACGCCCGCTTGCTGCACCCGGTAGAGGTGGTCAACGACTACGAGAAAACCATCTACGACGAGCTCGACCTGCTGCGCGAGGCAGCTAACGCCAGCCAGCTAAAACGCAACTTCGAAGGCTCGGAGATGATGTACGTGCCCCAGGTCTACTGGGACTGGTGCCGCCCCAAGGTGCTGGTGATGGAGCGCATCTACGGCATCCAGGTCACCGACCTGGCCACCCTGGCCGACCAGCGCACCGACATGAAGATGCTTGCCGAACGGGGTGTCGAAATCTTCTTCACCCAGGTGTTCCGCGACAGCTTCTTCCATGCCGACATGCACCCGGGCAACATCTTTGTCAGCACCGTGAAGCCGTGGAGCCCGCAGTACATTGCCATCGACTGCGGCATCGTCGGCAGCCTGACCCCCGAAGACCAGGACTACCTCGCCCGCAACCTGTTCGCCTTCTTCAAGCGCGACTACCGTCGCGTGGCCCAGTTGCACATCGACTCGGGCTGGGTGCCGGCCCATACCAAGCTCAACGAATTCGAGGCGGCGATCCGCACCGTGTGCGAGCCGATCTTCGAGAAGCCGCTCAAGGACATCTCCTTCGGCCAAGTGCTGATGCGCCTGTTCCAGACCGCGCGGCGCTTCAACATGGAAGTCCAGCCGCAACTGGTGCTGCTGCAAAAAACCCTGCTCAATATCGAAGGCCTGGGGCGCCAGCTGTACCCCGACCTGGACCTGTGGAGCACTGCCCAGCCATTCCTGGAACGCTGGATGCGCGAGCGCGTCAGTCCCAAGACCCTGCTGCAGAACCTGCACGGCCAGGTCGAACAGATTCCGCACCTGGCCGGCATGACCCGCGACTTGCTCGAACGCATGTCGCAGCCGCACCTGGCCGACCCACCCAGCCCCTGGCAGCAGAAGGGCGATGGCTGGGCCTTGCGCCTGCTCGGTGCCGGCCTGCTCGCCGGCGGCGCAACCCTGGCCGCCGGCGCCGTGAGCCTCAGCGCCCCGGCAGCCTGGCCGGCCTGGCTGATGCTCGCTGCAGGCCTCTACCTGATAGTGCGTCGATAGCCAGCCGCGCCTGCGGCTGGCACACTAGCGCCAGGGCCTGGCAAAGGATCAGGCCCTGATTTGGAGTCGAACATGAAAGACTGGCTGGACGAGATCAACTGGAACAGCGATGGCCTGGTACCGGCCATTGCCCAGGACCACAAGACCGGGCGCGTGCTGATGATGGCCTGGATGAACCGCGAAGCATTGAGCCTGACCGCCACCGAGCAGCGCGCCATCTACTGGTCGCGTTCCCGTGGCAAACTGTGGCGCAAGGGCGAAGAGTCCGGCCATGTGCAAAAGCTGCACGAAATGCGCCTGGACTGCGACGCCGACGTGATCATCCTGATGGTCGAGCAACTGGGGCATATCGCCTGCCATACCGGTCGCGAGAGCTGCTTCTACCGTGTGTACGAAAATGGTGAGTGGAAAACTGTCGACCCGGTCCTCAAGGATCCCCATGCCATCTACAGCGCAGGACACTGACATGAGCGACACCCTGACCCGCCTGGCTGAAGTACTGGAGTCGCGCAAAGGCGCCGAACCCGACAGCTCCTACGTCGCCAGCCTGTATCACAAGGGCCTGAACAAGATTCTGGAAAAGCTCGGCGAAGAGTCGGTCGAGACCATCATCGCTGCCAAGGATGCCGCCCACAGCGGAGATTACAGCGATGTCATCTACGAGACCGCCGATCTGTGGTTCCATAGCCTGGTCATGCTCGCCGCACTGGGCCAGCACCCGCAGGCGGTGCTGGACGAGCTGGACCGCCGCTTCGGCCTGTCCGGGCACGCCGAAAAGGCCGCGCGCCAGCCTTCGGCCTAACTGAATTATCTCGAGGGATTGCACCATGGGTATTTTTGACTGGAAACACTGGGTTGTCCTGCTGGTCGTGGTGGTACTGGTGTTCGGCACCAAGAAGCTGAAGAACCTGGGCAGTGACCTGGGCGAATCGATCAAGGGCTTTCGCAAGGCCATGAACGAAGAAGAGTCCAAGCCTGCCGAATCGACCCCGCCGCCGGTGCAACCGGCACAGCCCGTCCAGCCCCAGGCCTCGCCGCTGAACCAGCCGCAGACCATCGACGGCCAGGCGCACAAAGTCGAAGAGCCCATCAGGAAAGATTGATCAATGTTCGGGATCAGCTTCGGCGAACTTCTGCTCGTGGGCCTGGTGGCCCTGCTGGTACTCGGCCCCGAGCGCCTGCCGGGTGCCGCGCGTACCGCCGGTTTGTGGATCGGCCGCCTCAAGCGCAGCTTCAATGCGATCAAGCAGGAGGTGGAGCGTGAAATCGGCGCCGATGACATCCGTCGCCAGCTGCACAACGAGCACATCCTTTCCATGGAGCAAGAAGCGCGCAAGATCCTCAACCCGCAGAGCGTGAGCCCACAGCCGCCGGTAGCCCCGGCAGCCAGCAGCGAGACCGCCGCCGCGCCGACCCCGGCCAGCAGCGACACCACGCCAGCCGCCAGCGTGACCACCGAACCGACACAGCCCCCGCGAGCCCCATGAGCGATATTCCGGACAACGACCAGCCGATGCCGCTGGTTTCGCACCTCACCGAGCTGCGTACACGCCTGCTGCGCTGCGTCGCGGCCATCTTCCTGATCTTCGCCGGGCTGTTCTCCTTCGCGCAGCAGATCTACACCCTGGTCTCAGCGCCCTTGCGCGCGCACTTGCCGGCCAATGCAACGATGATCGCCACCGACGTGGCCTCGCCGTTCCTGACGCCGTTCAAACTGACCATGATCGTCTCGCTGTTCCTCGCCATCCCGCTGATCCTGCAGCAGATCTGGGGCTTCATCGCCCCGGGCCTGTACCGCCACGAAAAGCGCATCGCCATTCCGCTGCTGGTCTCGAGCATTTTCCTGTTCTACGCCGGGATGGCCTTCGCCTACTTCCTGGTGTTCCCGCTGATCTTCGGGTTCTTTGCCAGTGCCACCCCTGAAGGGGTGTCGATGATGACGGACATTGCCAGTTACCTGGACTTCGTCATGACCCTGTTCTTCGCCTTCGGCGTCGCCTTCGAGATCCCCGTGGCCGTGGTGCTGCTGGTGTGGATCGGCGTGGTCGACGTGAAGTACCTGAAGAAGATCCGCCCCTATGTGATCATCGGCTGCTTCGTGGTCGGCATGGTCCTGACCCCGCCGGACATCTTCTCCCAGACCCTGCTCGCGGTGCCCATGTGGTTGCTGTTCGAGATCGGCATTCTGTTTGGCTCGTTGATCCGCAAGCGCAGCGCGCCACAGGATGACGCAGCCGACGACCACAACGACCAGCCGCCAGCGACCCAGCCGTGAACCTGTTGCTCCTCGAGGAGGCCGACTTCATCGCGGCTGACCGCGTCGTCCTGGCCGACCGGCGCTTTACCCACATGCAGGAAATCCACCGCGTGGCGGTGGGCGACAGCCTGCGCGTTGGACGCATCGGCGGATTGATGGGTGAAGCCCGGGTGTTGCGCCTGGAAGGTCACGAAGCGGAGCTCTCGGTCAGCTTCGACCGCGAACCGCCGGCCAAGCTGCCGCTGACCCTGGTACTGGCCCTGCCGCGCCCGAAGATGCTGCGCCGGGTGTTCCAGACCGTCGCCACCATGGGTGTGCCCACGGTGATCCTGGTCAACAGCTACCGGGTCGAAAAAAGTTTTTGGCAAACACCGTTTCTGGAGCCCGAAGCGATTCGCGAGCAATTGATCCTGGGCCTGGAACAGACCCGCGACACCATTCTCCCCGAGATCATCGTCGAGAAACGTTTCAAGCCGTTCGTCGAAGACCGCCTGCCGGCCATCGCCGCGGGCACCCTCGGCCTGGTCGGCCATCCTGGTCCCTACCCCCCCTGCCCGCGTGGCCTTGACGAGCCGGTGACCCTGGCCATCGGCCCGGAAGGCGGCTGGATCCCCTACGAGATCGACCTCCTGGGCAAGGCAGGCCTTGCCCCGGTGCAACTGGGCGAGCGCATCCTGCGCGTGGAGACGGCGGTTACCGCCCTGCTCGCTCGTCTGTTCTGACTTCAGTTTTGCGATCCGGCGCCGATGCATGGGCACCAGAACAATAAATCGCCTCTGCCGATCGCAATGGAGTCCCACCATGTACCGTTGGTTAGCCCAAAACCTGGGTAACGTGAGCGTCAATCGTAAACTCGGCATCGGCTTCGGCCTGGTGCTGCTGCTCACCCTGAGCATTACCCTGACCGGCTGGCAGGGCATCAGTGGCGTGACCCAACGGGGCGACACCCTGGGTGGCATCTCCCAGGTGCTGGAAGCTACCCTGGACCTGCGCATCGCACGTCAGGGCTACCAATTGCGGGGCGACGAGGCCTCGGCCCAAACCCTCGACAACACGCTCACCAGCCTTGAACGCCAGTTGCAGCAAATTGACCAGCGCATCACCCGCCCCCGGGACAAACAGCACATCGAGCAGCAGAACCAGGCGGTGCGAGCGTATCGCCAGGCCCTGCAACAGGCTCAAGAGGCGGCAAGGCAGCGCGAAGCCAGCCGCCAGGTGATGAGCAGCAGCGCCGACCAGGCCGTGAAGCTCATTACCGAAGTCGAACAACAACTGCTCGGTGGCAGCGACCTGAACCTGTTCAACAGCGTTGTCGATGCGAGCAAGCTGCTGCTGCAGGCGCGCTTCCAGGTGCGTGGCTACACCTACAGCGCCAAGGCAGAATTCCAGCAGGCAGCACTCGAGTCCATCGACCAGGCCACTGCCCAACTGCGAACCCTGGCCGAAGTACTGCCCGCCAACTTCACCAGCAGCTTCCAGCAAGCCGCACGCTCCCTGGACAGCTACCGCGCAGCCGTCGTCCAGTTCGGCGTTGCCCAGGGCGCCAACGAGCAAGCGACGCAACACATGGCCGGCCTGGGCCAGACCCTGATCGACCAGAGCAAGCAACTGACCATTGCCCTGACCCAGGTACGCGATGAAGAATCGCAGCACGCCAAGTCCATGCTGACCCTGGCCACCGTGCTGGCCCTGCTGTTCAGCCTGCTGGCCGCCTGGGCCATCACCCGCCAGATCGTCATTCCCCTGCGCCAGACCTTGAATGCCGCCGACCGCATCGCCAGCGGCGACCTGCGCCAGGACCTCAACGTCGAGCGTCGCGACGAACTGGGCCAGCTGCAACGCAGCATGCAGCGCATGACTGTCAGCCTGCGCGAGCTGATTGGCGGCATCGGTGACGGCGTCACCCAGATCGCCAGCGCTGCCGAAGAGCTCTCGGCAGTGACCGAGCAGACCAGCGCCGGGGTCAACAATCAAAAGGTCGAGACCGACCAAGTGGCCACCGCCATGAACGAAATGGCCGCCACCGTGCATGAGGTCGCACGTAACGCCGAGGAAGCCTCCGAGGCAGCCGTGGTGGCCGACCAGCAGGCACGCGAAGGGGATCGGGTGGTGGGCGAAGCCATCGCCCAGATCGAACACCTGGCCCGGGAAGTGAACCACTCCAGCGAAGCCATGGGCCAGCTCAAGGCCGAAAGCGACAAGATCGGCAGCGTGCTCGATGTGATCAAGTCGGTGGCCCAGCAAACCAACCTGCTGGCCCTCAACGCCGCTATCGAAGCAGCGCGCGCCGGTGAAGCCGGACGCGGCTTTGCCGTGGTCGCCGACGAAGTACGCAGCCTGGCCCAGCGCACCCAGCAGTCCACTGAAGAAATCGAGCAACTGATCGCCGGCTTGCAGAACGGTACCCAGCAAGTGGCCACGGTAATGGACGCCAGCCGCAGCCTGACCGACAGCAGCGTCGAACTGACCCGCCGCGCCGGCACGTCACTGGAGACCATCACCCGCACGGTGTCGGCGATCCAGGCGATGAACCAGCAGATTGCGGCGGCGGCCGAGCAGCAGAGCGCCGTGGCTGAGGAGATCAACCGTAGCGTGATGAACGTGCGGGATGTGTCGGATCAGACGTCAGCGGCCAGTGAAGAAACGGCGGCCTCCAGTGTGGAACTGGCGCGGCTGGGGAATCACTTGCAGATGCTGGTCGGGCGCTTCCAGCTGTAAACCGTTTCGCGGGGCAAGCCCGCGCCTACAGCCAGGAGCGTGCTTGCCCCGCGAAGGTTCTAAAGGACCTGACGCAAGAAGGCCTGCGCCCGCAGGTCTTTGGGCGAAGTAAAGAACTGCTCGGGTGGCGAGTCCTCCAGCAGCTTGCCGTGGTCGAAGAACAACACCCGATCCGCCACTTCCCGGGCAAAGCCCATTTCGTGGGTCACGCAGACCATGGTCATGCCTTCCAGGGCCAGGGTCTTCATCACATCCAGCACTTCGCCGACCATTTCCGGGTCCAGCGCCGAAGTCGGTTCATCGAACAGCATGACCTTCGGGTCCATCGCCAGGGCGCGGGCAATCGCCACCCGCTGCTGCTGCCCGCCGGACAACCGCGATGGGTACTCGTTGGCCTTCTGGGCGATCCCGACCTTCTCCAGCAGTGCCCGGGCCTTGGCCTCGCGCTCGGCCTTGCCACGCTTGCGCACCACCTTCTGCGCCAGGCACAGGTTCTCCAGCACGGTCATGTGCGGGAACAGGTTGAAGTGCTGGAACACCATGCCGACTTCGCGGCGGTAGGCGTTGACGTCAGTCCTGGGGTCGGCCAGTTGCAGGCCGTCGATGGCCACGGTGCCCTCGTCGAAGGACTCCAGACCGTTCAGGCAGCGCAAGAACGTCGACTTGCCCGACCCCGACGGCCCCAGCACCACCAGCACTTCGCCCTTGGCTACATCGGTACTGACATGATCGACCGCGCGCACCACCTGGCCACGGGTATCGAAGACTTTTACCAGATCACGGACTTCAATCACTTTGCGCAAGCCTCCGCTCGAGCCGGCTGGCCATGTGCGACAGCGGCAGGTTGATCAACAGGTACAACCCGGCCACGCAGAACCAGATCTCGAAGGTCGAGAACGAGGTGGTGATCGCTTCGCGCCCGCTCTTGGTCAGTTCGGTAATGGCAATCACCGACACCAGCGAGGTGTCCTTGACCAGGCTGATGAACTGCCCGGCCAGCGGCGGCAGCACGCGCTTGAAGGCTTGTGGCAATACCACATGGCGCATCGACTGGCTTGCGCTCAAGCCCAGGGAACGGGCTGCTTCGCCCTGCCCCTTGGCAATCGACTGCACGCCGGCACGGACAATCTCGGCCACATAGGCTCCGGTGAACAGCGCCAGCGCCGCCACCCCGGCAAACTCCCGGGACAGGTTCAGCACCGTACCGATGAAGAAGTAGAAAATGAAGATCTGCACCAGCAGGGGTGTGCCGCGCACCAGCTCGACGTAGACCGTGGACAGGTCACGCAGGGTCGGGTTGCTCGACAACCGGCACAGGCCGGCGAACAGGCCGATCACCAGGCCCAGTACGCCAGAGGCTACCGAGATCCAGATGGTGGTCCACAGGCCCCAGGCCAAGGGTCCGGCGGCCCAGTGATGGGTGACGCCGATCAGGTCGCCTTCGCTGACATCATCGCCACGCGACAGCTGCACACTGGCCTGTTCGACCTCGAATACCTGCTCGGCACCGCTCTCGTCACGCACGGTGACGGTGGCCATTGTGCCTTGAGGGGTAATCGACTCGATGGTGCCGTTTTCGGGGGCCCGCTGGGCAACTTCGGCCTCGTAGGCGAAGTATTGCGGCACCCGGTTCCAGCTCCACTCGTAGGAGATCATCGAGGTCGCGTAGTACAGGCTCAGCGCCAGGCCAACCAGGACCAGCGCGGTGAGCCCGTGCCAGGGCCACTGGGATTTTTTGTGTTTGATCACGTAAGGGTACTTCCGTAAAAGCGAACGCGCAGGGCCAGCCTGCGCGTCGGGTTTCAAGCCAGGCGCTGCGCCGTGGCCTTATTCCATGTCCTTGAGCCAGGCGGTGTCCTTGAACCACTTGTCGTGGATTCGATCGTAGGTACCGTCGTGCTTGATCTGGTGCAGGAAGTTGTTGATGAAGTTCAGGCTGTCGTAGTCGCCCTTCTTCAGGCCGAAGGCCAGGGGTTCGAAGGTGAACGGCTTGTCCAGGAATAGCAGCTTGCCGGCACCGGCCTTGTTCACGGCAACCACGTTATACGGTGCGTCGTAGACGAAGGCATCGGCCTTGCCGTTGACCACATCCATCACCGCTTCCTGCTCGTTGTCGTAGCCGTGGTACTTGGCCTTGCCGATCAGCTTCTTGGCGACCATTTCACCAGTGGTGCCGAGCTTGGAGGTCAGGCGGTATTTCTCGTTGTTCAAATCCTTGTAGGATTTGATCTCGCCCGCCAGTTCCTTGCGGATCAGCAGGGTCTGGCCGACCACGATGAAGGGTTCACTGAAGTTCAGCTTCAGGTTGCGTTCCTGGGTCAGGGTCATGCCGCTGCTGATGATGTCGAACTTGTCGGTCATCAGGGCCGGGATAATACCGTCGTAGGACGTGGAGACCATCTCCAGCTTGACGCCCATGGACTTGGCCATGGCTTTGAGGATATCGACTTCGAAGCCGACGATCTCGCCGCGCTTGTTGGTCATCTGGAACGGCATGTAGGTAGGGTCCATGCCTGCACGCAGGGTGCCACGCTTGACTGCATCATCAATAGCCCCGGCTGCCTGGGCGGCATTGACCGCAACCAGCGCCGTGACGCCGACCAGCAGCATCGACAGATACTTTTTCAACATCACCAGATCCCCCAGCAAGAAAGCTCGAATTTTATTTTTAGCGCGAATCGTCCTACAGGACGGTGCGAGATATTCGGAGGGGATGCTAACGCATGGACAGCGTTGTGGGTATCGGAAAAAGGGGGGAGATCATCGCGGTGCAAGCCCGCTCCCACAGTGGCTGTGGGAGCGGGCTTGCACCGCGATGAATCAGGCGCTGGCCATCGAAGGCTGTGCCACCGGCTCTGGATGCAGCGGCAGCAACGGCGAGTGCGGATCGTTGGCGATCGACTGACGCCACACGCTCAACCACGGCTCGTGCTTCTCATCCCACACGCGATTGTGCAGGCGAGCCAGGGCGACCGGGTCGCTGAGCAGGGCCAGGCGGGTGTTGCCGTCCAGGCCGGTCGGCCCCAGGTCCAGCGCTTTTTCGATGCGCTCGGCGCGCAGCGATTCGATCGGCGCTGCGACACCATGACGCGCAGTCGCCAGGGCGCAGGCCAGGGCGTTCTGCTGCGGGTCGACCACGGCACGGACGAAACCGTCGTGCATGGCGTGCCAGCGGTTCTCGTGGGTGTACTGGTCGGTGGCCAGCAGCTCGTGGGGCGTGGCGTATTCCTCGGGGATCAGGAACAGGCTTTCGTCCTTGGCACGCAGGCCCAGGTGTACGCGGCTGGAGATCACCGAGACCGGGATCGACAGCATCAGCGAACCTACGATCGGCACCAGCCACCACAGGAAGCTCGGGTTCAGCCACGCCACCAGCAGCGCCCAAGCCACACCCAGCAGGGTTTGCGGGCCATGACGGCGTACCGCTTCGCTCCACGGCGTTGAGTCGTCGTCACGCTGCGGCGAGTTCCAGGTCGCAGCCCACCCCAGGAACGCGGCGAGCACGAAACGGGTGTGGAAGATCATCCGCACCGGTGCCAGCAACATGGAGAAGAGCATCTCCAGCAGCATCGACAGGGTGACCTTGAAGCGCCCGCCAAACTCTTTCGCACCCTTGGCCCAGATCAGGATGACGCTGAGCAGCTTGGGCAGGAACAGCAGCACGATGGTAGTGGAGAACAGCGCGATGGCCTTCTCAGGGTGCCATTGCGGCCACAGCGGATAGAGCTGCCGTGGCTCGAGGAAGTACTGCGGCTCCATCAGGGTATTGGTCGCCAGCAAGGCCGTCGACAGCACCAGGAAGAAGAACCACAGCGGCGCCGACAGGTACGACATCACCCCAGTGAGGAACACCGCGCGGTGTACCGGATGCATGCCCTTGACCAGGAACAGGCGGAAGTTCATCAGGTTGCCGTGGCACCAGCGCCGGTCACGCTTGAGCTCGTCGAGCAGGTTCGGCGGCAACTCTTCATAGCTGCCCGGCAGGTCGTAGGCAATCCACACGCCCCAGCCGGCACGGCGCATCAGCGCAGCTTCAACGAAGTCATGGGACAGGATGGCGCCGGCGAATGCACCTTTACCCGGCAACGGCGCCAGGGCGCAGTGCTCGATGAAGGGCTTCATGCGGATGATCGCGTTGTGGCCCCAGTAGTGCGACTCACCGAGCTGCCAGAAGTGCAGGCCGGCGGTGAACAGCGGGCCATAGACGCGGGTGGCGAACTGCTGCATGCGCGCATACAGGGTGTCCATGCCCGAAGCCTTCGGCGCGGTCTGGATGATACCGGCGTCCGGGTTGGCTTCCATCAACCGCACCAGGCTGGTCAGGCATTCGCCGCTCATGACGCTGTCGGCGTCGAGCACCACCATGTAGCGGTAGTCGCTGCCCCAGCGACGGCAGAAGTCGTCGAGGTTACCGCTCTTGCGTTTGACCCGGCGACGGCGGCGACGGTAAAAGATCCGCCCGAAGCCCTTGGACTCGCGGCAGACTTCAAGCCAGGCCTGTTGCTCGGCCACGGCAATGTCGGTGTCGTTGGTATCGCTGAGGACGAAGAAGTCGAAGCGGTCCAGGTCGCCCGTGGCCGCCACCGATTCGAAGGTCGCACGCAGGCCAGCGAATACCCGTGGTACATCTTCGTTGCAGATCGGCATGACGATGGCGGTACGCGCACCCGCCTCGATCGGCTCGTTACCGGCACTGCTGCCGGAAATGCGGTACTTGTCGCGGCCGGTCAGCAACTCGAGGAAGCCCATCAACGCGGTCCAGAAACCGGCCGAGACCCAGCAGAACAGGATACCGAACAAGATCAGGATGCTGGTCTGCAGCGCATACGGCCAGACCTGGGTCGCCGTTTGCAGCAGCGGCTGGTGCATGACTTCGTCAAGATCGACGAACGACCAGCCCTGGTACGGCAGGATGCCCTTCATGTACCAGCCGGCGACAATGGTCTGGCCGAGCATCAGCGTCAGCAGGATGTAGCGGCGCATGGAACCGACCCAGCGCCAGCGTGCCTTGGGCAGCTCGCGCTTGGCCGGCGCCGGGGCGTTGGTACGCCCGGTCAGGCGACGCCAGGCGCGGATCAGGATGTTGGTCCGCCATGGCTCGGGAATCACCCGGGTACGCTTGATCGGCGGCGTGGCCTTCAGGCACACGCGACCGCTGGCGTCGAGGCCGAGCATCTCGGCCTCTTCCATTTCAGCGGCGCTGGTCAGGGTCAGGCGGCTGCCCACCGACGCCTGCACGGCGTCGGCATCACGGACAGCTGGCTGCGAAGACAAACGCTGGTGCAGCTCGCTGAACGAGTTGCAGCTGGCAAGTTCTGCCCGCTGCTCGTCGCTCAGTGGTAGATGGGCCAGGTATTCGCCAAGCGATTCTGGCCGTGCTTGAGAGTTACTCATCGGCAGGCAACTGGTAGCTCCAGGTCTCGGTCAACACCTGTTCGGTGGTGGCCGGTGTCCCGGTGGTAGGCGCCGCGTCGGCGGCAGGTTGCTCGGCAGGCTTCTCGGCCTTGGCATGCTTGGCCGCAGCTTTTTCCTGCTTGGCGGTTTTAGCGGGCTTGGCCGGCTCGACCGGAACGTCACGCAGCAGCGCCGCGCGCATTTCAACCGACTTGCTCGGATCCTTGACCTTCAACCGCAGGGTCAGGCGCCAGCCTTTGATTTCCGGGTTGTAGCGCAGGTTGTTCTCGACCAGCTCGGCGTTGTCGCCAACACTGACTTGACTGCGCACAGCGGTGTCTTCCGGCAGTTTAGCCAATACCGGGCCTTCGAAGTCGACCAGGAAGGCAACGCTGCCGTCTGGCTGGCGAATCAGGTTGGATTGCTTGACGTCACCGGTGGAACGCAGGGTCTGCTTGACCCAGCTCAGGTTCGGCGAGTGGAACGCGGACTCGTCGATGGTCCAGTGCAGGCGGTAGGCGTATTCGAACGGGGTGCCTGGCTCCGGCAGTTTTTCCGGGCTCCAGAACGCAACGATGTTGTCGTTGGTTTCGTCGGCGGTCGGGATCTCGACCAGATCGACGGTACCCTTGCCCCAGTCGCCCACCGGCTCGATCCAGGCGCTTGGGCGCTTCTGATAGTTGTCGTCCAGGTCTTCGAACTGGCTGAATTCACGCTGGCGCTGCAGCAGGCCGAAACCACGCGGGTTCTCGACGCTGAAATTGCTCACGGCCAGGTGTTTCGGGTTGTTCAGCGGGCGCCACAACCACTCGCCGTTACCGGCGTGGATCGACAGGCCTTCGGAGTCATGCAGGGCCGGACGGTAGTTCAGCACCTTGGATGGCTGGTTGCCGCCGAACAGGAACATGCTGGTCAGCGGGGCAATGCCCAGACGGCTGACGTGGTCACGCAGGAACACCTTGGACTTGACGTCGACGATGGTGTCGCTGCCCGGACGCAGGGTCAGGCGGTAGGCGCCGGTGGAACGCGGCGAGTCGAGCAGCGCGTAGATCACCAGGTGCTTGTCGGCAGGCTTCGGGCGCTCGACCCAGAACTCGGTAAAGCGCGGGAATTCTTCGCCGGACGGCAGCGCGGTGTCGATGGCCAGGCCACGGGCAGACAGACCATACACATGGCCCTTGCCGACCACGCGGAAGTAGCTGGCGCCAAGCAGGGTCATGATCTCATCCTGCTTGTCGGCCTTGTTGATCGGATACAGGACACGGAAACCGGCATAGCCCAGGTTCTCGGTGGCCTTTGGATCGAACTGCACAGTACCGAAATCGAAGCGGCTCGGGTCGTACTTGATCTCGTTGACCGTGGTAGCCGTGACTTCGTTGATTTTCACCGGCGTGTCGAAGTGCATGCCCTGGTGATAGAACGACAGCTTGAACGGGGTTTTCTCATTCGCCCATTCGGCTTTCTCATTCAGGAAGCGGATCTGCTGGTAGTCGCCGTATTTCATGTCACGGAACACGGCCGGCAGATTGCTTTTTGGAGCCTCATATTTCTGTCCGGCAAGATCCTTCGCCTTGGCCGCGACATCGTCAAGGTTGAACGCCCAGAGCTGGCCGGCGCTGAACAGGCCTACCAGCGTAGCGCCCGCCAGCAGGGCCTTGCGCAGCCGATTGCCAGGAGTTCTTGGTGCATTACAGGGACTTACAATCACGAGCAACCCTCGCCGAAAACAGATCTAAAGAACCAACGGCCAGCGACAAATGCCAGGTTGGCGAGCACTGTTCGGACTCCGAAAGGGCGCAATGATTCCCCAAACGGTTCCAGACAGTCTCAAGTCAGAGTGAAACGAACCCACGAACGCAGGCCCAATAGCGCGCGATTATCCAGCAGGCTGCGTTACAACGCATCAGGCCAAACAAACTATTTCTGCCACAAAACCCCTTGTTTTCCTACAAACAGGGGTTTTTTGCCATCAGATTTGTAACATAAATGTTACGGGGCCATCATTGACCAGATGCACTTGCATGTCTGCACCAAATTGGCCACTGGCAACCGTTTCATGTTTGAGCCTGGCCTGGGCCAGCAGGTAGTCGAACAACTCGGCCCCCAGTGCCGGTGGCGCGGCGGTCGAGAAGCTGGGCCGCAGCCCGCTCTGGGTGTCGGCGGCCAGGGTGAACTGCGACACCAGCAGCAGACCGCCGCCGATGTCCTTGAGCGACAGGTTCATCTTGCCTTGCGGGTCGCTGAATACCCGGTAGTTGAGCAGCTTGTGCAACAGCTTGTCGGCGTGGGCCGGGGTGTCGCCGGGTTCGACCGCCACCAGCACCAGCAGGCCCTGGTCGATTGCCCCGACGGTTTGCCCTTCTACATCGACCCGCGCGCCACGCACGCGTTGCAGCAAACCCTTCATGCTTCTTCCAATGGCAGATCGAGCAGACGCCGGGCCATCTGGTCGGCAGCACGTACCAGGGCATCGGTGATGCCCGGCTCGGACGCAGCGTGGCCGGCGTCGCGAATCACCTTGAGTTCGCTGTTGGGCCAGGCCTGATGCAGCTCCCAGGCGTTGTCCAGCGGGCAGATCACGTCGTAGCGGCCATGCACGATCACCGCCGGCAGGTGGGCGATCTTCGGCATGTCGCGGATCAGCTGGTCGGGTTCGAGAAAGGCATTGTTGGTGAAGTAATGACACTCGATGCGAGCGATCGACAGCGCGCGCTGGGGCTCGGAGAAGCGATCGACCACCAGCGGGTTGGGCCGCAGGGTAGCGGTGCGCCCTTCCCAGGTGGACCACGCCTTGGCGGCGTGCATCTGGGCGATCTGGTCGTTGCCGGTCAGGCGCTTGTGGAAGGCCTTGACCAGGTCATCACGCTCTTCGGCCGGGATCGGGGCAATGTAGTCCTGCCAATAGTCCGGGAACAGGCGGCTGGCGCCTGCCTGGTAGAACCACTCGATCTCTTGCGGGCGGCACAGGAAGATGCCGCGCAGAATCAGCCCGTGAACGCGCTCGGGGTGGGTCTGGGCGTAGGCCAGGGCCAGGGTCGAACCCCAGGAGCCGCCGAACAGCACCCACTTGTCGATGCCCAGGTGCTTGCGGATGCGCTCGATGTCTTCGACCAGGTGCCAGGTGGTGTTGTTTTCCAGACTGGCATGGGGGGTCGAGCGACCACAGCCACGCTGATCGAAGGTGATGATCCGGTACAGGTTGGGGTCGAAGTAGCAGCGGCTCTGGGCATCGCAGCCTGCACCCGGGCCACCGTGGATGAACAACACCGGCAGACCTTCCGGCGAACCGCTCTCGTCGACATACAGCACATGCGGTGCTTCCACGGCCAGATCGTGCCGGGCGTAGGGTTTGATCTGCGGGTACAAGGTCTGCATTACGCACTCCGTGTGGGAATTATTCTGCCGTTGGGCATCATAAACCCGAATTGCGCTTTGAGCATCATCACCACTGCGCCTACAGCGCTAGTGGGCCTTGCCCCAGGCCAGCATAGTCTCCAGCAACTGCTTCAATACCACCTGGGTCGGCTGGGCCAGGTCTTCGCGGTACTTGAACGGTTCGACCTCTTCCATGTAGGTGCTCTGCGCCAGTTCCAGCTGCACCGCATGGATGTTGTTGGCCGGGTCGCCATAGTGACGGGTGATATGCCCACCCTTGAAACGACCATTGAGCACGTGGCTGTACTGGTCGGCCCTGGCGCAAACCGCTTGCAGGCGCTCGGCCAGCTGCGGAGCACAACTGGCGCCGTTGAAGGTGCCCAGGTTGAAGTCCGGCAACTTGCCGTCGAACAGATGCGGGATATGCGAACGGATCGAGTGGGCATCCCACAGCAGTGCGTAACCGAACTGCTTTTTCAGGCGATCCAGTTCACTGCGGATGGTGTTGTGATAAGGACGCCAGATGCCTTCCAGGTACTCGGCCCGCTCTTCGGCCGACGGCTCCTTGCCCGCCTCGAACAGCGGCTCGCCTTCGAACAGGGTGGCCGGGTACAGCCCGGTGGTGGCGCCGGCGTACAAGGGTTTGTCATCGTCCGGGCGGTTCAGGTCGATGACAAAGCGCGAGTACTCGGCCGCCACCACGCTGGCGCCCAGTTCACGGGCAAAGTCGTACAACTGCGGAATGTACCAGTCGGTGTCCGGCAGGCTTTGCGCCTGCGCCACCAGCCCGGCTTTAACCACGGGGGTCAGGCGCAAACCGGCATGGGGCATGCTGATCAGCAGCGGCAGGCTGCCCTGGTGAAAACTCAGTACCTTGTCCATAGGCCCTCCTTCAATCAGTTGAAAATTTCATGGCCCCGGCGCACCACCCGCTTGGGCAGGTCGCCGCCCAGCCAGTACGACAGGTCTGCCGGGCGCTCGATCTGCCAGGCGACAAAGTCAGCCACCTTGCCGACTTCCAGCGAGCCATGGCTATGGCCCAGGCCCAGGGCCGTGGCGGCATGCAGAGTAACACCGGCCAGGGCTTCTTCCGGGGTCATACGGAACAGCGTGCAGGCCATGTTGAGCATCAGTCGCAACGACAGCCCTGGTGAGGTACCCGGGTTGAGGTCGCTGGCGATGGCGATTTTCACCCCGTGCGTGCGCAAGGCATCCATGGGCGGCAGCTGGGTTTCACGCAAGAAGTAGAAGGCGCCGGGCAGCAACACCGCCACGGTCCCCGACGCAGCCATGGCGATGGCATCGTCTTCGGTCATGAACTCCAGGTGATCGGCCGACAACGCCTGGTATCGCGCGGCCAGGCTCGAGCCCGCCAGCGACGACAGTTGCTCGGCGTGCAGCTTGACCGGCAGTTTCAGCGCATGGGCCGTGATGAACACCCGCTCGACCTGGGCCGGGGAAAAGGCCAGGTACTCGCAGAACGCATCCACGGCATCGACCAGCCCTTCGGCAGCCAGGGCGGGGAGCATTTCGTCGCAGATGTGGGTGATGTAGTCGTCGGCGCGATCCTTGTACTCAGCCGGCAAGGCATGGGCGGCCAGGCAGGTGCTGCGCACGGTAACCGGCAGCTCCTCGCCCAGGCGACGGGCCACCTTGAGCATCTTGCGCTCGTTGGCCAGGTCCAGGCCGTAGCCAGACTTCACCTCAAGGGTGGTCACGCCATCGCGCATCAGCGCCTGCACCCGCTGGCGGGCACTGGCGAACAGCTCATCTTCGCTGGCTGCGCGGGTAGCCCGCACGGTGCTGGCAATGCCGCCGCCCTGGGCGGCGATCTCAGCGTAGCTCACGCCTTGGAGGCGCTGCTCGAACTCGCCGCTGCGATTGCCACCGAACACCGCGTGGGTGTGGCAGTCGATCAGCCCCGGCGTGACCCAGGCACCGCCCAGGTCCACGGTTCTGTCAGCGGTAATGGCCGGTAGCGCCTGGCGCGGGCCGATCCACTCGATGTGGCCGGCGCTGGTGACTATCGCCGCATCCTCGATGATCGAATAGCTGCCTTGGGCCATGCTCGCCACATGGCAGTGCTGCCAGAGGGTTTTCATGGAGTGTCTCCGTTGTTAGCGGTGAGATTGAGAAGGATCCTGGGCCAGCGGCAATTCGCCCTTGGCTGCCCGCGGCTTGCACCACAGCAGGTAGGAAGCGACCAGGAACAGCACCCAGACCACGCCCACCAGCAACGCTGCCTGAGTATCAGGGAAGTAACCGAGCACGCCGAACACGAACAGCATGAAGGCAATTGCCGCTGCCGGCCCGTATGGCCAGAACGGCACCGGGAACTTGAGCTGGGCCACCTCTTCACGGCTCATGCTGCGGCGCATGGCAACCTGGGTCACCAGAATCATCAGCCAGACCCAGACAGTAGCAAAGGTGGCGATCGAGGCAATCAGCAGGAACACGTTTTCCGGGATCAAGTAGTTGAGCACCACACCCCCGAGCAGGGCGGCGCCCATGACCATCACGGTCATCCACGGTACGCCGTGACGGGAAATCTTGGCGAAGCCTTTGGGTGCATGGCCTTGCTGTGCCAGGCCGTACATCATCCGACCGGCACCGAAGATGTCACTGTTGATGGCCGATACCGCTGCCGAAATCACCACGATGTTCAGCACAGTCGCCGCCGAGCCGATGCCCAGGTTGCTGAAGATCTGCACGAACGGGCTGCCCTGGCTGCCGATCTGTGGCCATGGGTACAGGCACATCAGCACGAACAAGGTGAGGATGTAGAACAGCAGGATGCGCAGCGGCACGGCGTTGATCGCCTTGGGGATGACGCGCTGCGGATCCTTGGCCTCGCCGGCGGTGATGCCGATGATTTCGATGCCGCCGAAGGCGAACATCACCACGGCAAACGAGGCGATCAGGCCGCCGATGCCATTGGGCATGAAACCGCCATGCTCGAACAGGTTACTGACGCCCACCACGTTTCCGGCATCGGCATTGCTCAGCCCGAACGCCATGATGCCGAAACCGGCCAGGATCATTGCAACGATGGCACCGACCTTGAGCAAGGACAGCCAGAATTCCATCTCGCCAAACACCTTGACGTTGCACAGGTTCAGGCCGCCGATCAGGAAGACAATGCCCAGCACCCAGATCCAGCGGGCCACCTCCGGAAACCAGAAGCCCATATAGATGCCGAACGCCGTGACGTCGGCCAGGCAGACGATGATCATTTCAAAGGCGTAGGTCCACCCCAGGATGAACCCGGACATCGGCCCCAGGTAGGTGTTGGCGTACTGGCCGAAAGAGCCGGACACCGGGTTGTGTACGGCCATTTCACCCAGCGCGCGCATGACCATGAAGACCGCGGCGCCCCCAATCAGATAGGCCAGCAATACGGCCGGGCCGGCCATCTGGATGGCCGAGGCAGAACCGTAGAACAGACCGGTTCCGATCGCCGATCCCAATGCCATGAAGCGAATATGACGCGCGTTCAATCCGCGCGTGAGTCCTTGTGCTTGAGTGTGCATTTCGCGTCCTGTTTTTGTTGTAGGCGAAAAGCGGCACGGACCGATGAAGGTCCGTGCGGCAGGTGGCTGGCACGATGGCCAGCCCGAGGTTCACAGGCTAGGCAGGACCTTGGCCGGCAGCAGGCCGGTCAGGTGACCTTCGGCCAACAGGGCGATTGCCGCCTCGATGTCCGGGGCGAAGAAGCGGTCTTTCTCGTAGTAGGCGACCTTGCTGCGCAGGGTCTGGCGGGCTTGTTCGAGCTTTTGCGAGGTTTTCAGGCCTTCGCGCAGGTCCAGGCCCTGGCAGGCAGCCAGCCACTCCACGGCCAGAATGCCGCGCACGTTGTCGCTCATTTCCCACAGGCGCTTGCCGGCAGCCGGGGCCATCGACACGTGGTCTTCCTGGTTGGCCGAGGTCGGCAGGCTGTCGACGCTGTGCGGGTGGGCCAGGGCCTTGTTCTCGCTGGCCAGTGCAGCAGCGGTCACCTGGGCGATCATGAAGCCCGAGTTGACGCCACCATTGGCCACCAGGAACGGCGGCAACTGGGACATGTGCTTGTCCATCATCAGCGAGATGCGGCGCTCGCTGAGCGAACCGATCTCGGCAATGGCCAAGGCCATGTTGTCAGCCGCCATGGCCACAGGCTCGGCGTGGAAGTTGCCGCCGGAGATCACATCACCTTCTTTGGCAAATACCAGCGGGTTGTCGGATACGGCGTTGGCCTCGACCACCAGCACTTCGGCTGCCTGACGGAACTGGGTCAGGCAGGCACCCATGACTTGTGGTTGGCAGCGCAGGGAGTACGGGTCCTGCACCTTGCCGCAGTTCTGGTGCGAAGCCGAGACTTCGCTGCCGTCACCGAGCAGGTCGCGGTAGCAGGCGGCGGCGTCGATCTGGCCGCGCTGGCCACGGGCCTCATGGATACGGGCATCGAACGGCGAGCGCGAACCCAATACTGCTTCAACCGTCAGGGCACCGACCGACATGGCGGCGGCGAACAGGTCTTCACCTTCGAACAGGCCGCGCAGGGCAAAGGCGGTGGACGCCTGGGTGCCGTTGAGCAGGGCCAGACCTTCCTTGGCCGCCAGGGTCAGCGGCTCAAGGCCGGCAACCGCAAGGGCTTCGGTGGCCGGCAGCCACTGGCCGTTGTGGCGGGCCTTGCCTTCGCCGAGCAGCACCAGCGACATGTGCGCCAGTGGCGCCAGGTCGCCGGATGCGCCTACCGAACCTTTCAATGGGATGTGCGGGTACACCTCGGCGTTGATCAGGGCGATCAGCGCATCGATGACCTTGCGACGGATGCCGGAGAAACCACGGCTCAGGCTGTTGACCTTGAGCACCATGATCAGGCGCACCAGGGCGTCATCGATTGGCGCGCCTACACCAGCGGCGTGGGACAGCACCAGCGAGCGCTGCAGGTTTTCCAGGTCGTGGCTGGCGATGCGGGTCGAGGCCAGCAGGCCGAACCCGGTGTTGATGCCGTAGGCGGTGCGGTTTTCCGCCAGGATCTGCTCGACACAAGCGACGCTGGCATCGATCTGCTGATCGGCGCTGGCATCCAGCTTGAGTTTTACCGGCTGCTTGTAGATCGCACGCAGCTGAGCCAGGGTCAGGGTGCCGGGCTTCAGGGTCAATTCAGTCACGTTAATGCTCCGTACTCGTGAGGCGTATTCGCCTGCATAGATATCAGTATCAACCAATTGGCGAAGATCAGCCTGTGATCATCGGCAGGTTCAAGCCTTGTTCCTTGGCGCAGTCGATGGCGATCTGGTAGCCGGCATCGGCGTGACGCATGACGCCGGTGGCCGGGTCGTTGTGCAGTACGCGAGCGATACGCTCGGCCGCTTCATCGGTACCGTCGCAGACGATCACCATGCCCGAGTGCTGGGAGAAGCCCATGCCGACGCCGCCACCGTGGTGCAGCGAAACCCAGGTCGCGCCGCTGGCGGTATTGAGCAGGGCGTTGAGCAGTGGCCAGTCGGAGACGGCGTCGGAGCCATCCTGCATCGACTCGGTCTCGCGGTTGGGGCTGGACACCGAGCCCGAGTCCAGGTGGTCGCGGCCGATGACGATCGGCGCCGACAGCTCGCCGCTGCGGACCATTTCGTTGAAGGCCAGGCCCAGTTTGGCGCGCAGGCCCAGGCCAACCCAGCAGATACGTGCCGGCAGTCCCTGGAAGCTGATGCGCTCGCGCGCCATGTCCAGCCAGTTGTGCAGGTGGGCGTCGTCGGCGATCAGTTCCTTGACCTTGGCGTCGGTCTTGTAGATGTCTTCAGCGTTGCCCGACAGTGCCGCCCAGCGGAACGGACCGATACCGCGGCAGAACAGCGGACGGATGTAGGCCGGTACGAAACCCGGGAAGTCAAAGGCATTGCTGACGCCTTCTTCCTTGGCCATCTGGCGAATGTTGTTGCCATAGTCGAAGGTCGGGATGCCCTGCTTCTGGAAATCGAGCATGGCCTGGACGTGTACGGCCATCGATTGCTTGGCAGCCTTGACCACGGCAGCCGGGTCGGTCTGGGCGCGGTCGCGGTACTGTTCCCAGGTCCAGCCGGCTGGCAGGTAGCCGTTCAGTGGGTCGTGGGCGCTGGTCTGGTCGGTGACCATGTCGGGACGCACGCCACGCTTGACCAGTTCCGGCAGGATTTCGGCGGCGTTGCCCAGCAGGGCGATGGAGATGGCCTTGCCTTCGGCGGTGTACTTGGCGATACGGGCCAGGGCGTCGTCCAGGTCCTTGGCTTGCTCGTCGACATAGCGGCTGCTCAGGCGGAAGTCGATGCGGCTCTGCTGGCATTCGATGTTCAGCGAGCAGGCACCGGCCAGGGTCGCGGCCAGTGGCTGGGCACCGCCCATGCCGCCCAGGCCTGCGGTCAGTACCCACTTGCCCTTGAGGCTGCCGTTGTAGTGCTGGCGACCGGCTTCGACGAAGGTTTCGTAGGTGCCCTGGACGATGCCCTGGCTGCCGATGTAGATCCAGCTGCCGGCGGTCATCTGGCCGTACATGGCCAGGCCCTTGGCATCCAGTTCGTTGAAGTGTTCCCAGTTGGCCCAGTGCGGCACCAGGTTGGAGTTGGCGATCAGCACGCGCGGGGCGTTGCTGTGGGTCTTGAACACGCCGACCGGCTTGCCCGACTGCACCAGCAGGGTTTCGTCGTCGTTCAGGTTGGTGAGGCTCTCGACGATCTTGTCGTAGCACTCCCAGTTGCGTGCAGCGCGGCCGATGCCGCCATAAACCACCAGCTCCTTGGGGTTCTCTGCCACTTCCGGGTCGAGGTTGTTCATCAGCATGCGCAGCGGGGCTTCAGTCAGCCAGCTTTTGGCGGTGAGCTTGTTGCCGCGGGCTGCGCGGATTTCGACGTCACG
>NZ_KE384455.1:157609-325087 GCF_000425805.1 Pseudomonas vranovensis DSM 16006 | reverse complement strand
GGGCCGCCAGTACAGCAGCTCAGACTGGCGAAGCTTCTTGAAGGCTAACAACCTGGTTGCCAGCATGAGTCGTCGAGGCAACTGCCACGACAACGCCGTAGCGGAGAGCTTTTTCCAGTTGTTAAAGCGGGAACGGATCAAGCGGAAAATCTACACCACACGCCAGGATGCTCGTGGTGATGTGTTCGATTACATCGAAATGTTTTACAACCCAAAACGACGTCATGGTTTCAACAATCAGTTGTCACCGGTAGAGTTTGAAAAGCGTTACACAGCGAGCCTGGAGAGTGTCTAGAAAACCCGGGGCGATTCAAGTGAAAGGTTCGGGTTGAACCAGAAGGGTCGGCGCTTTCTGTAATGATTGATCAGGCTTTGCCGAGCTACGCATTCGATTGCGGATGGTGGTCGCAACATCCTTCGGCACCTGAATGGCAGTCGTGCTTGTCTCACTAGCGCAGAAGAGACAGTACTGATTCCCAGACGGGCTAAGTAACCAGCAGGCGGAGCACTCTACGGCCTGGCCACCCCACTCTCGGGCTGCTCGGAGCCACTGGTTAGCGATCAACTCCTCTCGCCGCTTGAGATCGGGCGGCTCATCTTTCGTAAGGATCCCCGCATTACGCTGTGCCTCAGCAATCTTTGACTGGGTCTGCCTATGCGCTCCCAACGCGGCGGCATGCTCGGCTACCTTGACTGCTTGCGCTACTCGCTTCGCTTGTTCGATCGCCCGCAGGGGACCCTGTTCCCTTTGCCATTGGTCGTTGCGGCGAGCAACTTCGGCCGCGAGTTCTACGCCAGCACGCTTGATCAGCATTTCCCCCCGAATCGATCGAATCCATGACCTGGTGGTGGGATCGGACAGAACGGCTCGTTCAAATGTTGTCGGATCGTTGATCTGGCTCAAACTGAGCCCGCTGAGGTCAATCTCAACTGATGAAGCTTCGATGTTAGAGAGCCGCTCATACCGCTTGCTCTCAGTTCGGGCGGAGACTTTAATCCGTACAAACAACTGGCGTTTGCCGGTAGTAAGAACCGCATGGGCTAAGACGTCACCAAGGTCTACAAATCGTTCGACCTTTTCAGCAGTAGCTGACGTTTCGGGGAAAACTACTTCGCGAGACAGGGTGCACCCAGAGTTAGTCATATCGCTGAGCCGACGATGGAAAGCTGGAAGAATAAGGCATCCCTGTGCAGCAATTAGAGCTACCGCCGCGCGTCGCACACCAGCTGTGTAGCCGCTATCACAATATTCAGAATGGACGTGGCGAAAATGCGGGATGACTTTCTGGCCACCATTCGCAGCATTCAGCGGATTGCGACAACCCGGGCAGATACAGCCACAAGCAACGCCATTCTCGACCTCAAAGGCCCGGAAAAACTTGCCCCCACGCTCACCGAATGGAATCTTTGTACCCTGCATACAACTAACTCTCGGTAGCACCATCAACGTGGCTAGCCTCTCAAAAACGAGGCCTGTTCTCCAACGTCCGAACGACGAAATATCCTAGTTGTTCAGACGGATGACAGACTTACGGCCAGGCTCAGCAGCGTCTTAGTCCGTCAAGCATTCAACTGAGCCATTTACCTATATTCCAGAGCAACCGGACAGGTTTGCAAGTAAAAATACTGACCGCTTTTGGCCGTTCCCTGCCGATCATGGCCACGCAGCGTGATGGTCAAATCCGATGCAAACGACTGGTCAGGTCGAATAAAAGCGGGTGTCAAGTGAAGTGCAATTTCGCAGTCAGAGGCGCGGGGAAAATACTCGAACACTGTTTTTCAGCCTATTGGGCGCGATACTGCTGATGCCCTCTACCTCCCCCCCGCAATGAATCGCTCCTAGTTTCACAAGCAAGACACAACCGGCCGCTGGTATCGCTGACGCTCGCTCATGTCACTCTCCCATCAATTGATCGTAGGCTCTGGATAGGCGGCAATGGTCGCTCCGATGGCATACCGCTGCTGACAACGTTCTGAGGCTCAGTAATCACCCGGATTATCTCATGGGTAACCGGCGCGTTAGGATTGCCCTGGTACTCCACCGGTTTCAAGTCAGGCATTACCTTGTCTAGTGCGGCCAGGGCTGCCGTTACCTGAGAGTGGGTCATGTGGATTTCTCCGAATATGAACGCCATCAGCTTTTTGAGTATCGGCTGGGCTTTTCGGCGAGCTTTTTCCCACTGCTTCATGGGGTGTTTGCGCGCTGCCATTTGCACTCCTGCGGCACCATTACTGATGCCTTTTCTTTCAGGTTGTCTAGTCAGCCATTTGAAAGCGCCTCTTCAGAAGTCCGCGCATGGCTGGCTGGGGTTTTGTCCTTTTTTATGGGAACAGTCCATTGATTTTGTTAGCGTTTATTGAGCGGAGTCGGCAACAGTGCCCGCTCTCGAAATCTATACCTAATAAATGACGATATTTTCGAAGCCGGCGGCTGGCCTGTAACCATCGGGCTAAAGCGCTGTATCGGTTATTCGTCGCTTAACAAGCACGGAGGAGACAATGGGCCCGCATCCCTTTACCTCACACCTCACATAAGCCCTCTAAGTTGGCCTTTCTGGCCTAACCATTTTCTACTACACGCTGCCCAGCAACCATAAGGCAAGCGCCACCCAAACACCCCAAAAACACCACTCGGTACAGATTCAGATTTACAGTCAGCCAACTACTGTGGCGCGACTACCTATCACGCAGCATCTGGCCCTAGTGTTTCCTTATGCAAACAGGAATCAGCAAGCGCAAAGCGCGCCTCCAGATCCAGCGTCCCGGCCTTGCCATTTCCCGGCCCTTGCCATAGCTCCAACGCTTCACGCATTGGACCGGACAATTTGGTCTGTATGTACACAGGCGTTAACCCTGGCATCGCATGGTTCAACAACAGTTCACCCACCACATAATCCACTCCCAGTAGCGCCCAACAGGTGCGCGCCAGTTTGCGCAGATCATGGCTTGACCACTCCCCACCGCTCAGCTCAGCGAAAATCCCTGTCACCGATTGCGCCGTCAGCGGGCGACCACGCTCGCCCGGGAACAGGTAGCCACTAGGATCAACACCCACCGTCGCCCGATAACGCTCCAGCAACCGCACGACTGGCGGCAACAGCGCCAACTCAAGGCGCGTACGCGTCTTGGTGTTGCCCGCTGGGATGATCAGCAGCCTCGCCTCCATATGGAAATCACACCAGCGCAATTGCCGCGTCTCACCCACCCGCGTGCCGAAACACAACATCAACAGTGCCAACATGCTCCCTCTAGGATCGACGGCGAAACGCTCCACTAACTGCATTACCAACGCACCCAGATGTAGCGGAAACAGGCGCGAATCCTTGGGCTTGATCTTGCCTAGGCCGAACTCTGCAAACTTCACATCCGCCAACGGATTGGCCGCCAAGAGGCCCAGTTTCTTTGCGCCGCGAATGGCCGCAATCAACATGCTGTAGGCATGGCGAATGGTCGACGGTGCCAGCACCGCCTGCATCGGATGGATCAACAGCCGGTCCAATAACGCCTTGTTCAGATCGGCAATCAGCACATCACCCACACGTGGCCGTAGCCAAGTCTTAATCACCGACTTGCAGTTGGCTTTGCGGACACTGGACAGCGTGGCCGTACTCAAGTGCCGTACCAGAAACCACGTCAACAACTGGTCCACCGTGATTAAGGCGCCTTCCCTTACATCCGGCTTGGCACCGCCGCTGCGTTGCTCCAGCACCCCAGACAGGTTGTCGCGCATGACCTTCCAACCCCATTGCGGATAGTTGGCGGCCTTCTTCCATTTGCCGTCATAAAGTACATCCCAGGTGGCAAACCTCCGGTCGGAGCGGAAGCGCAAACGCAACTCCGGAAAGTGCTTGTCGCGCAATTCGCGGATGTCCTCATCCAGCGCCTCACGCTTTATCGCCGTTTCGCTGAAATCAACGTATGTCGTCTCGCCCATCGAACACCTCGCGTCATGATTGACTACTCAGCGCCCAAAGCCCCGTGGCTCCACTGGCGCGTTTTCCACCACTCACCAACACCAACGCACTTCCAGCGCCTGTACACGCTCACCAGCAACACACTGACTACCTAGTGTTTTGTTTACGCTGATTCGCTACCGCGCTGCGCATGTTGGGCGTCAGCCAGCACTGCGCCTTTCGGTCACGGCACCGGCAGCCCGCCGAAGACCCAAGCCGGAAATGGCTCAGCCAGCGAGCTCATCGACAGACCGCCGCATCAACAATACGTCGTGCCAGGCCTCAACACTGGCGCGCAGTCGAGTCTCCAACTCGCGCTCCAGCCCGACCACCTGCGCTGTTGACGCACCGCGTCCGGCATACTCGCGCAAGATTTCCGCCCGCAGGTCGCCGCTCGCCAGATCGGGACAACCCTTCAGCGCCCACGCCCGCAATGTCGCCAGCGTCCACCACCCGCCCGACAGTTGCGACACCCGTCGCAGCGCTTGCGCCTTGCTCAGATGGCCACCACAGCAGGCTGTGAACATGTATTCACCACGATCACCTGTCGCCGCCCCATAGCGCGCCAGCAGATCCAATATCGGCCCGGTTAGCGGCAGGCGGCCGGACTCAATTGTCCACACCCGTTCCCGCAGATCGAAATCCACCCACCGCGCTTGCAGCACTACCTCCGGCGGCAGGCAGTAACCTAGCGTCAACAGCGCCAGCAGCGCGGCCTGAGGGTCATGCTCGAAATTGGTCAGCAACCCTGACACGACACAACGAATCAACCGCAATGACATACCCATAGCCTCCTCCCTACAGGCCGATGCAGCCACAAAGGCCAGGCCCGCGAACTGCCATCAGTCGCCCATTCACCCGCAAGCAACGCGCGCGGGGGCAGCCAGTGTCCTGAAGGCGCGAAACGCCGCCGCGCGACCTCCAGTCATGCGCTCAGCCAGGACGGCGTGCAGTAACTGAAACGGCACCAAATCCAGGCATGAGTTACCCACCTCCCTCCGGCGCTTCGCACCTCCACTCCGTGGATAACTGCACAGAGCAAAAGCAGGCTCAACCCCGCAAGCGGGGACCCCTTTCGCCCAAAGCCAAAGCAGGTCATTGCTGACCTAAGCAAAAGCAACAGGTAAAGCACTTGCTAGGGCTACGCCCTGGTATATCTATAAAGGAGTCCAGAAAGTGGACTAAGTGAACAGCCTCCATGCGTCCACTTTCTGGATCGGAGGAGGTGTTTTCCACGGCTCAGCAGCAGGCCATGAGTCCACTTTCTGGACGCCGTGCGTCCACTTTCTGGACTGGGTTTTTTGTTCTTTCTAAGCTGAACTTTCTTGGCGGAGTGATGGTGTGCGAGACCTCCAGCTTTCCGCCACATTCGTCGATGGGTTTCCAAGAGATTGCGTATAGGGAGCAGCAGCCGCCAGGCTTGATGAATCGGCCCTCTCGTGTGCAGATGATCAGATTGCTTTCCTGCAACTCTCTGAGGGTTTTGGCGAGCGTTGTACGGCTGTTCAATCCCCACTCTTTAGCCTGAGTAAATGTGGCTGACAGGTCGCCATTGTTACTGCCGTTGTACTGTTTGAGCAGGTTCAGCAAGACCTTCACAGCAATGCCTGAGAGTGCCTTGAAATCCTCACTGTTCAGCACGTTAAGGGGGAGCAAGATGAATCTGCCGGACTCCTTTCTCCCCTTCGACTTGAGGCGACTTTTCGCCATGCTTACTCCTTACCAGCGACGGAGCGTGGGGGAGTACCTAGGCTTGATGCATGCCAAACACCTGAACCGTGAGGGCGAGGCGAGCCCCAGCAGCCGTCGCCGTCTGGAAAGAGCAGATACCACCCGCTGTCTTGACCTGGCCGGTCGCCGTTTGCATGGAATGGATGAGGCTTGCCATCAGGCACAGGCTCCCCATCAAGCTCTCCCTGTTGAGCCTGCATAGCTGCTTTGAATTCCATAAGGATTTGCCCTCGATCATTGTCGAAGGCCAGACAAAGCGCGACAATCAGCATGCTTACCACTACTTGGCGGGAGTGATTGGCACAGCCGGACGCGTCCACGTCCGGCTTTTTATGCGCTGGTGGTTTTGCGAGTGCGCGATTCCAACCATGCATCAAGATCGGAAAGGCGATAGCGAACTTTGCGGCCCACTTTTAGGAAGGGGAGTTGATAGCGGCCAGTGCTGCGCCATACGGACAGCGTTCCGGGGCTAACGTTGAGGTGCTTGGCGGCTTGAACTTCGTCAAGCATTGGGCTGGCTGTTTTCATCGTTTAACGCTCCATTAACTACCCACAAAGCTCGTTGCTTTGCGGTATGGATGGTTAATTTATGCAACAGCCTCGATAGAGTAAGGGGCTTAACTGTCGTGACTTGCGTCGCGACAGTAGCAGCCTGTAGTGCCGCGGTTTGCAGGGCGGCAAAGCGGAGCAAATCACGACAGTAGCGACTGTGCGTTTTGGTAATAATCGCTCGACCTAGCGCCAGCAGCAGGAAAGGAACAGATCCCACGCAGATCAGCTTTGAAGGTTTCTGGGGATATATGAAACGCGTCCGGATGTCGTTTCTGGCATAACTCCAGCAGATTAGCGCGAGTGCCAGGCATGGAATCAGTATCTAGGATTGGGTCGGCAGACTTGAGTCGCTTGATAAGTTGGCGCAGCAGATCTTTTCGGCGCTTGGGGTGCTGGCGGAATTTACTTGGCTTGTCCAAGTAATCACCAAGCCAGTGCTTAACCTGTTCGCTTAGGGTGTCTGATGTTTCTCCCGCATCTTTAAGCAGCTGCGCCGCTCTAGCTTGATCAGTGAAGGTGATCAGCAGGCTAACCAGCTGAGCTTCATAGTCGGCCTGGTTGGGGGCATCACCGTTCCAGCGTTGCCCAGGTGCCACCTTGCGCCAAACCAATTCTGCCCATTCCTGCCAGTTTGGTGAGCTGCGGTCTGTAGTTCCGGCTAGCAGGTTAATAATGCCCATCGCCGGTATGCGTTCGGGGTAGTCAACACCGCCGATGGACAGCTTCTGGCATTCGATATCCATGCGGCCATTGCCTTTTCCGGCCATCAGCGAGTACCTCTCGGGCGCAGATTCAGCACTTCGGCTGATTTTTTCTGGCCACCCGCCGCCATCATTGCTGACGTGGCGGTGTTCACCGACTGCCGCACCGGGTCGTCATCCAGTCGCGCATAGATGCGGGTTGATTGTGTGGTTTTGTGGTTCAGACTCTTGCCGATGATCACCAATGACGCGCCAGTCTTGGCCTGCCAGCTTCCAAGTGTGCGGCGCAGGTCATGAATGCGAATGTCGGTCATGTCATAGGCTAGCGGGCTGATCTTGAGTGCTTCTGCAATAGAGCGGCAATGCTCAAGTGCATGTGCGGGGGCATGGGCCAATAGATCGACGGCCTGTTGGCGATTCGCGTCAGTTAACTGCCCCATCTCATCAAGAACTTCAAGCAGTCGGCAGGTTGTCGCGCGGTTCAGGATGGTCGCCCATGAGGTTTTCGGCTCGACTAGATGTCCGGTCTTGCCGGTTCCTGGGAATACAAAGGGCGAGCCGTTAGCTGCTTGCTTGCGGGCTTTCAGTGTTGCTAATGCCTCGGGGGAAAGAGTGACATTCTGAGGAGTACCATTCTTGGTCATGCCGATGCGCCAAATGCCAGCCTCTTGGTCTATGTCATGCCATGCCATTTCCTGAACGTTTGAGCGTCTCGCACCAGTCAGTAGCGACAGCAGGAAGAAGTCACCGATGGCAGATGTGGCAATAGCGTCGAATAGGTGTGGCAGCTCGACACGCTGAACAAATCGGTCGCGCTCGACTGCCGGGTTTTTCTGGATGCGTGCCGCCGGGTTTATCCCGTCGAATAGCCCTAGGTCGCCAGCGAAATTGAAAACAGCAGAGACAATGCGAACGGCCCTATCAGCTTGAGCATGGCTTTTTTTGGATGCCTTGGCATGGATGGCTTTCAGGTCGTCCCGACTAATCTCGGCCAGTTTCTTGCCGGTTATCTTGTCCAGGTACAGTCGCAGTACATCTGAGTAGTTGGTTCTGGTCTTGGCGGTGAGCGTGGTTCCGTCACGCTTTTTCTTATCGATCAGATAGCTCGCGAATATGTCACCAAAGGTCATCTGCTCGCGGATGGCTCTACGAGCCTCTGCTGGATTGGCACCGCTGGCGAACTCGCCCAAGACTTTAGCCGCCTCGTTTCTAGCCTGCTCGACTGTCATTTCTGGAAAGGAGCCGAGCTTTAGCCAGGTCATCGCCGCCCCGGTACGTTTCACGACATAGAAGGTTTTAGCACCAGCCGCCGTTGTTCGCAGAGCGAGTTTCTGGCACTGGCTGTCATAGACAGTCTTGCGCTTTCCCTGCGGGGGGAGCTCCAGTTTTAGCAAATCGGTTTTTGTGAACTTGAATCGTTCGGTTGCTGGCTGCATCGGCTCACCTGTTTATATCGGGCTAGCGCTGGGCTAGCACGGGCTAGCAAATATGGTTAATTTTAGTGCTGGCCGGTTAAGGTGAGATTACGCTGAAGGCCTCGAATTGTATAGGATGGTAGGGTGGTGTTAAGGCCTAATAATGTGCAGGCCTTCAAACTCCTAAGGGGAAGGTTGGCAGTTCGAACCTGCCCTGGGACACCATTCAACGCTTGGCCACGCAGCCGCACGCGCCTTTTCCTGTCGACGAATTCGAGACTTTTCGCTGCCCTGCGAAGGTCATGCCTTGCCTCGGTATCTTGCGCTGGAAGCGGGTTTCGCGACCTGCCCCGGGTTCCGCTGGCCAATGGCTACGTACGTTCTAGAATCTACGTGTTTATGGCAAGGCAGGGACGACGTCGTCCGGGACAAGGGGGAGAGTCCATGAGTCAAGAGCCGGCAGCACCGAAGGTTCCGTCAATCGCGTTCGAGCGTGAGCAACTGCAAACTCTGCTGGACCTCATCAGCGATGGTATCTGGGATTGGAATGCCAACACCGGCTACGTCTATCGCAACCCGGGCTGGTACAAGATGCTCGGCTACGCCAGTCATTCTCTGGACAATTCGGTGTTCACCTGGGAGAGCGTCATCCATCCGGATGATTACTCGCGGGTAATGGCTCACTTCGAGGCTTACATCACGCAGCGTGCCGAACAATACCGGGTGGAATACCGCTGCCGATGTGCCGACGGCAGTTACCTGTGGATCGAGGACAGTGGGCATATCATCGAACGCAATCCTGACGGTTCGGTGGCGCGGATGCTCGGTGCGCATCGCGATATCGATGCCGGCAAGCGCCTGGTGGCGCATCTGGAACAACAGAACCACTCACTGGAAACGATGGTGGCTGATCGCACGCGGGAACTGTCCTGGGTCAATCAGCAGTTGCAACGCCAGTTGGATGAAAATCGTGATCTTGCCGAGCGTGATGCCTTGACCCTGGTCGCCAATCGCTACCTGTTGGAAAAAACGCTGCAGCAGGCTTGTGGCCGTGCGGGGCGTTTTCGTCAGCCGTTGGCGCTGGTCGCGATGGATGTGGACGACTTCAAGCCGATCAATGACCAGTACGGTCATGCGTGTGGCGACCGCGCCCTGGTCGATCTGGTGGAGCGGGTTCGAAACTGCCTGCGTGCCAAGGATCTGCTGGCCCGTTGGGGTGGCGATGAGTTTGTGGTGGTGATGGTCGACGCCTCCATCGACGATGCTCACATGCTGGCGCAGGCGATCCGCCAGGCATTGGCGCAGGCTCCGCGTATCGGTGAGCGTCAATTGACTATGAGCTATGGTGTGGTCCAGCGCCAGGATGACGAAGACCAGGCGCAAATGCTGAACCGGGCCGACCGGGCTTTGTACCGGGCCAAGGCGGCTGGCAAAGACAGGGTATGTGAATAAAAAAGCCCACCGCGATGCGCGCAGTGGGGGGAGAAAGTGCCGAGTCGCTATTACCAGTGTTGCGCCAGAGGCTGCGGTCCTTCGTGGGAGGGAAACAAAGGCAGGACCTCTTCGCCCAGCTCCTGAATGATTTCCCCTGCCGGTCGTTGCGCCATGTGGATGCCCAGTGCCCCATGGTTCACCCCGGCATCACGCCATTCGCCGAGCAGTTCGATCAGGCCCTTGCGGCCGGTCTTGAGTACATAGCCACCGCGTAGCGGGGTACGAGGGCAGTCCGGGTTGTCGTCCAGGTCAATCCATTCGTTGGTGACGTGGGGGCGAAAACCGAGGTCGGGGATATGGCTGCGCCAGGCGCGGATTTTCTCTGCAAGTTGTCGTGGGCCCGCGGCAGTGTGCGTTGCATGCGGGTAGGTCAGCCAGCCATCGGCCTGCTCCCCCAGCCATTGCATCGACTGGCGCGACGAGCCGGTGACCAGCAACGGAATGCTGCCGGTGGCCGGTCGGGGCAGCAACTGCGCGCCGCTCAGGTGCCCGAGGGATGAGTCGATGCTGCTATCAGTGCCTTGCAGCAGTCGACGGAAATAGTCCACCGCTGCGGCGAAGCGTTCACCGCGTTCGCTGTGCTCCAGGCCATACGCCGGAAATTCCACCGGTCGGTCGCCGGAGGCAATGCCCATGACCAGGCGTCCGCCCGACAGTTGATCGATGGTGGAAGCCGCTTTGGCCAGGTCGATCGGATGGCGCAGCGAGAAGATGGCGCTGCCGGTTGCCAGGGCGACTCGCCGGGTCCTGGCGGCGAGGTAGGCCAGGTAGGTAAAGGGGTCGAAGACCTGGCCAGCATCGCCAAAGTACGGATCGAACAGGGGAACGTCCCGAACCCAGGTCGCCGCAAAGCCGAGCCGATCGATTTCGCCGACCAGATCTGCCTGCCCGACCAGAACACTCATGTCGCCCTCATAGAAACGCAGCGGTAAAAAAATCCCTAGCGTCAGTTGGTCTTGCGCGAACATCCGGTTGTAGCCTGGATGACTGGCAAAGCAGGGTGCGCTCGCGCCCTGTGTGCGAACGGGGGCGATGCGTGTCGTGGTGTCGTTCATGCCGGTTCTCCTCCAGGTGAATTTGTCAGGGACCCGTTGCAGGCTGGGGCAGGCGAATGCCGCGTTGCACGGCAGGACGCTGGTTGACGCGCTCGTACCAGTCGCTCAGGTGGCGGTAATGGCTGAAGTCGAACGCGACGATGCGCACGATGTGCATCCAGCCGAAGGTGGCGATATCGGCGATGCTGTATTCGCTGCCGGCCAGCCACTCGTTGTGCTCAAGACGCGTGTCCAGGGTGGCGAAGGCGACCTCGGTCAGGCGGCGAAAGCGCTTGGTGACCGTGTCGATGGCCGGGGTTTCGAACAGCTCGTAGTGCACGCGCTGACCGAGCAGGGGGCCCATGCTCGAGGCATGAAACATCAGCCAGGTGATGGCCGACCAACGCGATGCGCTGTCGCCGGGCAGCAGGCGGCCGGCTTTTTCAGCCAGGTACATCAGAATGGCTGCCGACTCGAACAGCGTGATGCCGGCACCTTCGTCAACCAGCACTGGAATGCGTCCATAGGGATTGAGGGTCAGAAACCCCGCCTGGCGATGTTCGCCCCGGTCAATCTGCACATGCTTGAGGGTGTACGGCAAGCCGAGTTCTTCAAGTGCGATGGTGATCTTGAATCCATTGGGGGAGCTGTCGGTATAGAGGATCAATTCAGGGGCTTTCATTTATCGTTTTCTACCTTAGGTCTGCTGCTTTCTAGGCAATGCCTTGATTGCTATCCTAGATAGGCTGGGCTTGATTGAGAAACGATGAATTCTCCATTGAGGCATTAGAATTTCTAAATAGAGGATGACCACATGGGAGCGGTTCTGCCGTTGCTTGCACTGCGTGCCTTTACCGAAACCGGGCGCCTTGGCAGCCTGAAGGCGGCGGCTGAGAGTCTCGGCGTTACGCCGGGGGCTGTCAGTCAGCAGATCCGACTGCTCGAAGATCGTATCGGTGTTGCGCTGTTTGTGCGCGGCCGCCATGGGGTTCATCTCACCGAAGCGGGCGCACGCGTTCACCCCGGACTGTTGCGCGGCTTTGATCAGATTGAGAAGTCACTCTCGACGCTGGAAAGCCTGGCGGTCGAAAAGACCCTCACCATCAGCACGGTGCCTTCGTTTGCCTCGGCTTGGCTGGTGCCGAGAATCGGTCGGTTCAGCGAGCTGCATCCGCAGATCGAGGTGCGGGTAGAGGCGTCGGCCAAGTTGGTCGACTTCAAGCGCGACAGAATTGACGTGGCCCTGCGTCATGGCTTGGGCCATTATCCCGGGCTGGAATCTATCCGGCTGATGGCGCCGGTGTTACTGCCGGTCGCAAGCCCCGGGTTGCTGGCCCAGGGGCCGACGATTCTGGAGCCGGCCGATTGCCTGCACTACCCGTTGTTGCAGGATGGTGACCGCGCCGACTGGGGGCTCTGGCTGCAAGCCCATGGCGTGCAGGTGGGTGATGAAGGACGGCGCGGGATGAGTTTTGAAGAAGACCTTTTGCTGTTGCGGGCGGCAGCAGCCGGGCAGGGCATCGCCCTGGTCCAGGATACCCATGTTCAGGAAGACATCGACTCGGGCAAGTTGGTCGTGGCCCTGGACAAGCCCTGGCCATCGCGCTTTGCCTATTACGTGGTCAGCCGTCCCGAGGCTATGCAGCGCCCCGAGGTGCAGGCATTTATCGATTGGATCCGGGCCGAGGCTGGCAGCCCTGTGCAGCTGCCAGCGTTGCAGGGCGAGGCTTGATTCATTCCTCCCTATGGGTGCTGACGATGCGCTGCTGCTGTTGCAGAGCGTCGTCCCAGCCGCCACCCAATGCCCGGATCAGGCGCACCGTCGAGCGCGCCTTGTCGCCATTGAGGCGCGCCGTTGCCAACTGCTGACTGAGCATCGTGCGGTCCGCGTCGATGGTATCGAGCTGGGTATGTGAGCCTTCGCGATACTGCAGGTGCGACAGTTGCGCCGCGCGCTCCGAGGCGGCCAGGGCGATCTGCTGGGCGCGGCTCTGTTCGGTCATGATGCGCAAAAGTGCAAGATTGTCTTCAACCTCTCCGAACGCCTTGAGCACTGTTTCTCGATACTCGGCCACATCCGCTTCGTATGCTGCGCGTGAGTAGTTCACGCTGGCCTGGCGACGTCCGCCGTCGAACAGGGGCAGAGTCATGGCGGCACCTGCCAGCGGACCGAGGAGAAAGGTGCGGCTCGACCACTCGAACACATTGCCCAGTTCGCTGGACTCGAAGCCGCCAGAGGCGGTGAGCGCAAGTTTTGGAAAGAACGCAGCTTTGGCAATGCCGATCCGCGCATTGGCCGCAGCCATGGCCCGTTCCGCCGCAGCAATGTCGGGGCGGCGTTCGAGCAGGGAGGACGGCAGGCCAGGCGGTATTGCGATGTCTGTGGCAACCAGCAATTGGGGTGCGAGGCTGAACGTCGCCGGGGGGACCCCAAGCAGGATTGCCAGGGCATGCTCTGCCAGGGCGCGATTGCGTTCCACCCCCAGCGCTTCGGCGCGAGCAGCTTCAAGTTCGCTGTGTGCGCGCACCAGGTCGAGCTCGCCGGCATCGCCGTTGTCGTGACGATGTTTGATCAGGCGATAGGTGTCATCGCGCAGCGCCAGGGTGCGCCGGTAGACGTACAAGTGTGTGTCCAACTCGCGTATCAGGAAGTAGTGTTCTGCAACGTCGGCCTGCAAGGCCAGCAACACCGTCCGATACAGCGCACCACTTTTCTCGAGCTCGGCAGTGGCTGCTTGCACTTGTGCGTCGATCCGGCCTGCCAGATCAACCTCATAACTGACCCCTAGTTCTGCGCGCCAGAGCGTAAAAGTGTTGGCCGGTGCGCTGTCGGGCAGGCCCAGGGAGGCGGGGGATTCGCGTTGACGCGACGGGCCGAATGCGGCGTCCACGCGGGGCATGCGGTCTGCTTGCGCGTCGCGTTGCAGTGCCCGTGCCTGCTTGAGGCGCGCCGCGGCTGCGTGCAGTCCCGGGTTGGCCAGTGCCGCTTGCTCTTCAAGTGCGTCGAGGCGCGGATCGTCAAACACCCGCCACCACTGGCCGCGCAGTTGCTCTTCAGCGGGCTGGGCCTGTTTCCAGGCGCCGGTCTGGTCTTGGGAGCCTTTCGGCGCCTCTTTGAAGACCCAGTATTGTGGTTCGCCCGGAGCGGCATACTCGGGTGTGAGCGAGCAGCCACCCAGCAATGCCAGGGCGAAGGGCAGGCCCAGGGTTTGCGGCAACCTGCTGCCGGTGAAGGGGGAGGTCTTTTCAAGGCTTCTCATTGGATATCCTTTTCGCTGAGCATTCCTGAGCGCGGCGCTCAGGTGTGGTCAGGCGCCACGTGCAACGGTTGTTTGGACGGTTCGGGTTGATGATTCGCCAATTGGCGGCCAAAGCGGGCGTATACCGCAGGCAGCACGAACAGCGTGAACAGCGTGCCGACCATCAAGCCGGCTACCAGCACTACGGCGATCGAGCGCTGGCTACCGGCGCCGGCGCCGCTTGCGAACAACAAGGGGAGCAGCCCGCCAATCATGGCGGCAGTGGTCATGAGAATGGGCCGGATACGGGTGCGAGCGGCGGCCCTCACCGCTTGCACCCTGTCCAGGTGTTGGTTGCGTTGCGCGGCATTGGCGAACTCCACAATCAGAATCCCGTGTTTGGCAATCAGGCCAATCAGCGTCACCAGGCCGATCTGGGTGTAGATATTCAGCGTGGCCAGGCCGAAGAACATGGCGGTCAACGCGCCGCATGCCGCCAGCGGTACCGTGGTGAGGATCAGCAAAGGGTCGCGAACGCTTTCAAACTGGGCCGCCAGCACCAGGAAAATGAACGCCAGCGCAAATGCAAAGGTGATGGCAAAACCGCCTTGTTCCTGCAGGAACTGGCGTGATTCGCCAAGAAAATCATGTTGGTAGTCTGCTGGCAGCTTTGCCGCTTCTTGCTGCAGGAAGAGAATGGCTTGGCCCAGGGTGACGTCGGGAGCCGGGATCGCTACCAGGGTGGCGCTATTGAGCTGGTTGAACTGCGTCAGTGCGTTGGCCTCGACGCCGCGCTCCAGGCTGATCACCGTGGAGAGCGGCACTTGTCCGCCGCTTGCCGTACGGATGTAGTAGCTCTCGAGAAGCGCCGGCGTCAGGCGCTGGTCTCGCGGGGCCTGTGGAATGACGTCGTAGGAGCGACCCTGGGCGCCAAAGCGGTTGACGTAGGATTCGCCCACCAGGCGAGCAAAGGTGTCACCGATTTCCTTCATGTCCAGGCCCAGGTCGTGGGCTTTGGAGCGGTCGATGCGAACCAGTACGGTTGGATTGGTAAAGGTCAGGTCGGAATCAATGAAAGCAAACAGTCCGCTGTCGCGAGCGGCAGCCTTGAGCTTCTCCATGTTTTCATAGACCTGTTCGTGCTCTGAGGCGGAAGTCACCACCAGTTGCACAGGAAAGCCGCCCACCGAGCCGGGTAACGGGGCAGGCAGGAAGGCGGACCCTGCGATGCCTTCCACGGAGGCCAGTCTGGTCTGCAGCTCGGCCATGATGTGCTCTGCCGAGCGCTCGCGCTCCTCCCAAGGTTTGAGCATGACGCCTGCCCAACCCTTGTTCAGCGAGGCGCCGGTGCCTGCCACCATGTAGACGGTGCCGGTTTCGGGAATCGACAGTAGCGTCGCTTCGACGCGTTTGGCCTGTTGCTCCAGAAACTCCAGGTTGCTTGCTTGTGGCGCCTTCATGTCGACGACGATCTCGCCCTGGTCTTCGGCGGGCGCCAGCTCCGATTGCAGGCCATTGAACAGCACGGGCAGGCTCGCCATGGCGCCCAGTCCAATCACCAGTGCCAGGCGAACGTCCTTGAGTACCTTCCCCAGCGCGCGGTCGTAGGCGTTCACCATCCGGTTGGTGGTGGATTCGACTGCGCGGGCAAAGCGGCCGGGCGAATCGTGATGCAACATTCTGGCGGCCACCGTCGGCGAGACGGTGAGGGCGACGACGGCCGAAACCGCGACGGCAGCCGCCAGGGTAAAGGCGAATTCACTGAATAGGGCGCCGGTCAGGCCGCCGATCAACCCCAGTGGCGCATACACGGCGATCAGGGTGGCTGCCATGGTCAGGACGGGGCCGGCGATTTCTCGAGCGCCGTTCCTGGCCGCCTCGAAAGAGGACTCACCTTCTTCCATGCGCCTGTGAACGTTCTCCACCACGACAATCGCGTCGTCGACCACCAGGCCAATCGCCAGGACCATGGCCAGTAGCGTGAGCAAGTTGAGGCTGAACCCCAGGGCCAGCATGATGGCGGCGGCGCCCAGCAGCGACAGGGGTATGCTCAGCACAGGTACGGCGACTGCGCGCATGGAGCCCAGGAACAGGAAGATCACCAGTACGACCTCAAGGCCGGCGATCACGAACTTGACCAGCACGTTGTCGATCGCCGCATCAATGAACACCGTGACATCGTAAGGGATCGCCATTTTCACCCCGGCGGGCAGGTTCAGCGTGTCGAGCACCTGCCTGGCCTGGCGTGAGATGGTCAGTGGGTTGCCCCCTGGCGTGGCCATGACCTCAAGGTAGACCGCTGCTTCGCCGTTCATGCCGGTGATCTGGTCACGGCTTTGTGTGCCGATCTCGACAGTGGCGATATCGTCTAGTCGAACCAGGTTCTCGCCCTTCTTCACCACCAGCCGCTTGAAGCCTTCGACGCTATCGAGGTGGGTGTCGATGCGCACATTGGCAACCACCAGGGCGCCTTTGATCTGGCCGGGCGCGGCCTGGTAGTTGTTCTGCTCGATGGCCCGGTCGACGTCGGCGGTGGTAATGCCGTGGGCAGCCATGCGCAGCGGGTCGAGCCAGATGCGCATCGACAGATTCTGCCCGCCCAGAACGTTGACGGCGGCTACGCCTTCGACCGTGGTCAACATGGGGCGGGCCACACGCATCAGGTAGTCGGTGATGCCCGTCAGGGGTTCGCCTTCGCCAGGGCTGAAACCGGCATAAATGACACCGATCGCTCCGGGTGCCTGGCGTACCACCACAGGGTCGTAGGCTTCCTCCGGAAGCAGATATCGCACCTCGTTGACCTTGGCCAGTACTTCGGTCAGGGCTGCATCGGAGTTGGCGTTCAGGTGCAGGTAGGCGGTGATTGTGCTCAATCCCTGTTCAGAGGATGAGCTCAGATATTCCACACCTTGGGTGGTGGCGACCGCTTGAGCCAGCGTGGTGGTCACAAAGCCCTGCATCAGTTCGGCTGGTGCGCCGGGGTATTCGGTGGTCACGGTGATCACGGCGCTTTCGATCTTCGGATACTGGCGCAAGGGCAAATCCATCAGTGCGCGAATGCCCACCAGAATGATCAGCAGGGCAAACGCCAGCGTCAGCACAGGTCGGCGAATGAACAGGTCGGTGAAAGCCATGTCGGTCTATTCCTTTTGGCCGGTAGGGGACCCGACAACCTCGGCTCCAGGCGTGAGAGCCTCAGGTGGGTGTGGTGCAACCAGTGCGCCGTCCTGCAAGTTGATCTGGCCGGCGACCACTACCAGGTCTCCTTCTTCGAGCGAGTCGCCCAGCACTTGTGTGCGGATGTCGGAGTGGGCGCCTGTGCGTACGGGAATGAGGTGCGCGCGCAGGGCGCCGTCGGTTTCGCGCAGGGCATAGACACGCTCGCCAGATAACGAAGTTTCCAACGCCACGGTGGGGATGGTGGTAACGGCGGGGCCGGGGCTGAGCTCAAGCGCCACGTGGGCAAATTTTCCCGGCCACAACGCGTTTTGCGCGTCATTGCGCAGGGTGGCGCGCACACGTATGGCGTGGTTTTCCTTGTCCACCTGCGGGTCGATCGCAGAGACCTGGCCACGGAGCGTGGTGTCGCTTTCATCGTTGCTCTTGATCTGGACGTGCAGGCCTGTCTTGAGCGCTGCACGATGCCGTTCGGGCACGGTGAAGTCGATGTGCAGGACACGATTGTCGGTCAGTGTGGCAATCGGCGTGCCGGCTTCCACGTACTGCCCCAGGTTGATTCGCCGCAGGCCAAGCTCGCCGGCAAATGGCGCGCGTACCAGGCGCAGGGATATCTCTTCTTGCGATTGTTCAACCAGTGCCCGGGCTTCGTCATGGGCTGCAATGTGCTGCTCGTATTCGGCGCTGGACAGGGTCTGGCCGTGCAGGCGCCGGGCGCGTTCAAGGTGCGTTCCGGCGAGGCGCAGTGCAATACGGCGACGCTCCAGGTCGCTGCGCAGCGGGCCGTCGTTCAGTTGCACCAGCGGTGTGCCGGCGGCGATGGTCTGGCCACTGGTGAAGTGAATATGGGTGATGCGCCCGGCTACCTCGGCGGCGACCAGCACCTGCTGATCGGCAACCACTGTGCCGATGGCATTGAGTGTGGTGGGCAGCACCTCGCTGCGAACTGCAGCTACCTGCACGGGGACAGGACCTGCTTCGCCGATCGCCAGTGCGGCCTGGGTGGCGGCTTGCTTGCGGTGGCTGTCGTAAAGGTAAAGCCCGCCAATCGAGCAGAGCAGGGCGAGGGTCGTCAGGGTCAGTGGCTTGGAGAGCGTGTGATTCATGATTGGCCCCGCGCCGCAGGCTTGTGCCATGAGAGAGGCTGAATCGAGCGCAAGGTGTGCAGGTGTTGAGGGCGTGCGTGTGCAGCGCAGGTTGCAGGCATGATTATCCCCGGCAGAAAGGTGAGAATTACTAAAGTCAAACAGGCTGTGTGGCCTGGATGGTATTTAGCTTTCTGCTTGAGGAGAAACGATAATAACTGGAGCTAGAAGTTAGCTTTTCTAAACTATGTGGGCCGTCGATGCAGCGCCTGTTGATTGCGCGGAGCTCAGCCAAAAAAATACCCGCTGCACAAGCGTGCAGCGGGTCAAATCGGCCTCAGCCGCTTCAGTGTCTTTTTTACAGGTGCAGGGCGTGGCCCAGTGCTCGCAATGCGGCTTCCTGCACCGCCTCGCCGAGGGTCGGGTGGGCATGGATGGTGCCGGCCACATCCTCAAGGCGTGCGCCCATTTCCAGTGACTGGGCAAATGCCGTGGACAGCTCCGAGACGCCTACGCCGACGGCTTGCCACCCCAGGATCAGGTGATTGTCGCGACGGGCGACCACCCGCACGAAACCGCTTTTGGATTCCAGTGTCATGGCCCGGCCGTTGGCGGCGAACGGGAACTGCGCAACGATGCAGTCCAGGCCATCCTGCTCGGCGTTCTCCGGCGTCTTGCCGACCACCACCAGCTCCGGATCGGTGAAGCACACGGCGGCAATGGCGCTGGGCTCGAAGCGGCGGGTCTTGCCGGCAATGATCTCGGCGACCATTTCGCCCTGGGCCATGGCCCGGTGGGCGAGCATCGGTTCACCGCTCAGGTCGCCGATGGCCCAGACGTTGCGCATGCTGGTCTGGCAGCGCTCGTCGATGGCCACCGCCGCGCCGTTCATCTTCAGGTCCAGACATTCCAGGTTGAAGCCCTGGATGCGTGGCTTGCGACCCACCGCCACCAGCACCTGGTCGGTGTCCAGTTGTAGCAGTTCACCGGCCGGGTCGCGTACCTGCAGGTGCTGCTTGTCGGCATCGAACCCTTCAACGCTGTGCTTGAGGTAGAGCGTGATGCCGAGCTTCTTGATCGACTCGGCCACCGGTGCCGTCAGTTCGCTGTCGTAGGTTGGCAGGATCCGCTCGCGGGCCTCGACCACGCTGACCTCGACGCCGAGCTTGCGGTAGGCGATGCCCAGCTCAAGGCCGATGTAACCACCCCCGACCACTGTCAGGTGCTTGGGCAGTGCCTTGGGCGCCAGGGCTTCGGTGGACGAGATGATCGCGCCACCCAGGGGCAACATCGGCAGCTCGACACTGCTGGAGCCGGTAGCCAGCAACAGATGCTCGCACTGGATGCGCTGGCCATCGACTTCGACGTTCTTGCCGTCGAGAATTTTCGCCCAGCCGTGGATCACCTTGACCCCATGCTTTTTCAGCAAGGCGGCGACGCCGCTGGTCAGGCGATCGACGATGCCGTCTTTCCAGGCCACGCTCTGGCCGATGTCCAGGCTCGGTGGCGACACTTTGATGCCCAGGCTCGACTGCTGGCTGTGATGGCGAGTTTGATGAAACTGCTCGGCCACATGAATCAGTGCCTTGGACGGAATGCAGCCGATGTTCAGGCAGGTGCCACCCAGGGCCTGACCCTCGACCAGTACGGTCGGGATGCCCAGTTGACCGGCACGGATGGCTGCGACATAACCGCCAGGGCCGCCACCGATGATCAGCAGGGTAGTGTTTTGAGTCTGCTGCATGGTCACTCCACAAACAGGCTGGCGGGTTGTTCGAGCAGGCCGCGGATGGCCTGGATGAAGAGCGCCGCATCCATGCCATCGACCACGCGATGATCAAAGGACGAGGACAGGTTCATCATCTTGCGGATCACGATCTGGCCGTTGATCACCATCGGCCGTTCGACCATGCGGTTGACCCCGACAATAGCGACCTCCGGCGTGTTGACTACCGGCGTCGAGACGATGCCGCCCAGGGCACCGAGGCTGGTCAGGGTAATGGTCGAGCCCGTCAGTTCTTCACGGCTGGCCTTGTTGCTGCGGGCGGCATTGGCCAGGCGCACGATTTCGCTTGCGTTGCTCCACAGGCTACCGGCCTCGGCGTGACGCACCACCGGCACCATCAGGCCGTTGTCGCCCTGGGTGGCAATGCCGACATGCACCGCGCCGTGGCGGGTGATGACCTGGGCTTCGTCGTCGTAGGTAGCGTTGATCTGCGGGAACTCACGCAATGCCACAACCATGGCGCGCACCAGGAACGGCAGCAGGGTCAGCTTGCCGCGGCTGTCACCCCACTTCTTGTTCAGGTGCAGGCGCAGCTCTTCCAGCGCGGTGACGTCGATCTCTTCGACATAGCTGAAGTGCGCCACGCGACGCTTGGCATCCTGCATGCGCTGGGCAATCTTGCGGCGCAGGCCGATCACCGGGATCTGCTCGCTGTCGCTGCGCTTGGCGTAGCCAGAGGCACTTTGGGTGTGGGTGGTCGGCTGGGTGAGGAAGGCATCCAGGTCTTCATGCAGGATGCGCCCGGCCGGGCCGCTGCCCTGTACGTAACGCAACTCGATGCCTGCATCCAGGGCGCGCTTGCGCACGGCCGGGGAGGCCAGGGGGCGCTCGCCGGCATCGCGCGGGACGATGGTGGCGGGTTGGTGGTTGGTGAGGGCGGGTGCCGCTGCCGCTGCAGGGGCGGGTTTGGCGGGCGCTTCTTCGCGGGGCAAGTCGAGACGTTGCACCGCCGCTCCCACAGGCGTTGGAGTGGGGGGCGGGGTGGAGGGCTCGCTGTGGTTGCCGGAGCCTTCGACTTCGATGCGGATCAGTTCGCTGCCCACGGCCATGACTTCGCCGGGCTGGCCACCCAGGGCCAGCACCTTGCCGCTGACTGGCGAAGGGATTTCCACGGTGGCCTTGTCGGTCATGACGTCAGCCACGACCTGGTCTTCAGTGACGGTATCGCCGACTTTGACGAACCACTCCACCAGTTCAACTTGTGCGATGCCTTCACCGATATCCGGCATCTTGATGACGTGCGTGCCCATTCAGACCTCCATGACCCGTTTCAATGCCGCGCCCACTCGCGAGGGGCCGGGGAAGTACGCCCATTCCTGCGCGTGCGGGTAGGGGGTATCCCAGCCGGTTACGCGCTCGATCGGCGCTTCGAGGTGATGGAAGCAGTGTTCCTGGACCAGCGAGATCAGCTCGGCGCCAAAACCGCAGGTACGGGTGGCTTCGTGAACCACTACGCAACGACCGGTCTTTTTCACCGAGTTGACGATGGTTTCCAGGTCCAGTGGCCACAGGCTGCGCAGGTCGATGACTTCGGCATCGACGCCGGTCTCTTCGGCGGCGACCTGGGACACGTATACGGTGGTGCCGTAGGTCAGCACGGTCACGTCATTGCCCGGGCGGGTGATGGCGGCCTTGTCCAGCGGCACGGTGTAGTAGCCGTCGGGTACGGCGCTGGCCGGGTGTTTCGACCACGGCGTTACCGGGCGGTCGTGGTGGCCGTCGAACGGGCCGTTGTACAGGCGCTTGGGCTCCAGGAAGATCACCGGGTCGTCGTTTTCGATCGAGGCGATCAGCAGGCCTTTGGCGTCGTAGGGGTTCGATGGCATCACGGTGCGCAGCCCGCACACCTGGGTGAACATCGCCTCCGGGCTCTGGCTGTGGGTCTGGCCGCCGTAGATGCCGCCGCCGCATGGCATGCGCAGGGTCAGCGGGGCCACGAACTCGCCGGCCGAGCGATAGCGCAGGCGGGCCATCTCGGAAACGATCTGGTCGGAGGCCGGGTAGAAGTAGTCGGCGAACTGGATCTCGACCACCGGACGCAGGCCGTAGGCACCCATGCCCACGGCGGTGCCGACGATGCCGCTTTCGGAGATCGGCGCGTCGAACACGCGCGACTTGCCGTACTTGGTCTGCAGGCCTTCGGTGCAGCGGAACACGCCGCCGAAATAGCCCACATCCTGGCCGTAGACGACCACGTTGTCATCGCGCTCAAGCATGATGTCCATGGCCGAGCGCAGGGCCTGGATCATGGTCATGGTGGTAGTCGCCATGGCGGTGTCCAACTGTATTGAAGTGTTGTGATCGTTCATGTCAGATCCCCAGTTCCTGGCGCTGCCGGCGCAGGTGCTCCGGCATCTCCTTGTAGACGTCCTCGAACATGGAGGCCGGGCTCGGCATCTGGCCACCGGCCAGGGTGCCGTACTGCTCGGCTTCTTTCTGCGCCTTGATGATCTCGGCCTCGAGCTCGGCGGTGACCGCCTGGTGCTCTTCTTCGGACCAATGACCGATGGCGATCAGGTGCTGTTTGAGGCGGGCGATCGGGTCGCCCAGGGGGAAGTGGCTCCAGTCGTCGGCAGGGCGGTACTTGGACGGATCGTCCGACGTCGAGTGCGGGCCGGCACGGTAGGTGACCCACTCGATAAGGCTCGGGCCCAGGCCGCGACGAGCGCGTTCGGCGGCCCAGCGCGAGGCGGCGTAGACGGCGATGAAGTCGTTGCCGTCGACCCGCAGCGAGGCGATACCGCACCCCACGCCACGACCGGCGAAAGTGGTCGACTCGCCTCCGGCAATGGCCTGGAAGGTGGAGATCGCCCATTGGTTGTTGACCACGTTGAGGATCACCGGCGCGCGGTACACGTGGGCGAAAGTCAGGGCGGTGTGGAAGTCGGACTCGGCAGTGGCGCCATCGCCGATCCAGGCCGAGGCAATTTTGGTGTCGCCCTTGATGGCCGAAGCCATGGCCCAGCCAACGGCCTGGACGAACTGGGTCGCCAGGTTGCCGCTGATGGTGAAGAAACCGGCTTCGCGCACCGAGTACATGATCGGCAGCTGGCGGCCCTTGAGCGGATCGCGCTCGTTGGACAGTAACTGGCAGATCATCTCGACCAGCGATACATCGCGGGCCATCAGGATGCTTTGCTGGCGGTAGGTGGGGAAACACATGTCGGTGCGGTTCAGGGCTATGGCCTGGCCGCTGCCGATGGCTTCTTCACCCAGGCTCTGCATATAGAAGGACATCTTCTTCTGCCGCTGGGCCACCACCATGCGGCTGTCGAACAGCCGGGTCTTGAGCATGGTGCGCATGCCCTGGCGCAGGATCTCGGGGCTGATGTCCTCGGCCCATGGGCCCAGGGCATTGCCTTTTTCGTCCAGCACCCGGATCAGGCTGTAGGCGATATCAGCGGTATCGGCAGCTTCTACATCGACGGGAGGTTTACGGACCTTACCGGCATCGTTCAGACGCAGGTAGGAAAAATCAGTCTGGCAGCCTGGCCGGCCGGTGGGCTCGGGCACATGCAGACGCAGGGGGGCGTACTCGTTCATGCTTTTTTACGCTCGCTCTGTCTTGTGTTTTTGTTGAGCTTTGAAGCGGTCGCTGCTGAATCCCTGGCTTGTGACTAGGGAGTCAGCCTTGTCCTACATGATATTCGGGCGCCTGAAGAATATTTCTCTCAAGTTCGTTGCCTTTGTTCTGGCTTGAGGATAAACATTCCTTACAAAGACAAAAAACAGGTGAAATTCTCTCATGCGCAAACTGGATCGTACGGATATCGGCATTCTCAACAGCCTCCAGGAAAACGCCCGGATCACCAACGCAGAGCTGGCGCGCTCGGTAAACCTGTCGCCCACACCTTGTTTCAATCGGGTCAAGGCCATGGAGGAGATGGGGGTGATCCGCCAGCAGGTGACCTTGCTGGCGCCGGAGGTGCTGGGGCTGGACGTCAATGTGTTCATCCATGTCAGCCTCGAAAAGCAGGTGGAGCAATCCCTGCATCGATTTGAAGAAGAAATTGCCGAGCGCCCGGAGGTCATGGAGTGCTACTTGATGACCGGCGACCCTGACTACTTGCTGCGTGTGTTGCTGCCGAGCATCCAGGCGCTGGAGCGGTTTCTCGATTACCTGACGCGCTTGCCGGGGGTGGCCAACATCCGTTCCAGCTTTGCCCTCAAGCAAGTGCGCTACAAGACGGCATTGCCGTTGCCGGCCAACGGCCTGACCTTGCCGCTGTGAACAGCCACAGGGCTTGTGTGCTCCCAGCAGGGCTGTAGAAAATTACGATCATATTCATCGGCGCTGCTTGAAATTTCGAACGCCCCGCGCCTATGTTGTAGCTGTCGCCGTTCCCGGCATGCGAAAACAAAAAGGATAGTGTCATGACGACCAGTGGCCAGCGTTCTCTCGCGGAGCGATTGACGGGCATTGATGAGATCGAGTGCGTCACGCCGGACCTCAACGGTGTGCCGCGCGGCAAGGTAATGACCGCTGAAGGGTTTCTCGAAGGCCGCCGTTTGCAGATGGCCCGTGGCGTGCTGTTGCAATGCATCATGGGCGGTTATCCACCGGCACGCTTCTACGGCAGTGATGATGGTGACCTGGCCCTGGTGGCCGATACCCAGCAGATCCACCGCCTGCCCTGGAGTGACGAACCCCGCGCGCTGGCCATCTGCGATGCCGTCGAGCTGAGCGGTGAAAGTTCTGGCCTGTCTTCTCGTGGGCTGCTCAAGGCAGTGATCGCCCGCTATGCCGCCCGTGGCCTGGCGCCGGTGGTGGCCACCGAGCTCGAGTTCTTCGTGTTCGCACCCAACAGCGACCCTTCCCAGCCGTTCCTGCCGCCACTGGGCAAGGATGGTCGCCGTGAAGAGGGATACTCGGCCTTCAGCGTCAGCTCCAACAATGGCCTGCGTCCGTTCTTCAATGAAGTCTACCGCTGCATGGAGGCGCTGGGCCTGCCACGCGATACTTTCATGCACGAGATGGGGGTCAGCCAGTTCGAAATCAACCTGCTGCACGGTGATCCGCTGCTGCTGGCCGACCAGACGCTGCTGTTCAAACACCTGCTCAAGGAAGTGGCGCTCAAGCACGGCCTGACCGTGGTGTGCATGGCCAAGCCGCTGGCGCATACGCCGGGCAGTTCCATGCACATTCACCAGAGCCTGGTCGAGATCGAAAGTGGGCGTAATGTGTTCAGTGATGCCGAGGGCAAGCCGACCGCGACCTTCCATCATTTCATCGGTGGCTTGCAGGCATGCATGGCCGACTTCACCGCGTTGTTCGCACCCAACGTCAACTCCTATCAGCGCCTGTGCCACCCCTATGCTTCGCCCAACAATGCCTGCTGGTCCGAAGACAATCGCGCTGCCGGGTTGCGCATTCCGGCCAGCTCGCCGGTGGCGCGACGGGTCGAGAACCGTTTGCCCGGTGCCGACACCAACCCGTACCTGGCCATTGCCGCAAGCCTTGCCGCCGGCCTCCACGGCATCGAGCAGCAGTTGGAGCCGACGTCGCCGATCCAGGGCGAGTTCGAGGTGCCGGATCATTTGAGCCTGCCTTGTACCTTGCATGCCGCCCTCGAGCGTCTGAAGCGAAGCGAGCTTGCGCGGGAACTGTTCGGCAAGGAGTTCATCGAAGGCTACATCGCCACCAAGACCATGGAGCTGACCAGCTTCTTCGATGAAATCACCCCGTGGGAGCGACGCGTGCTGGCCGCGCAGGCATAGCCATCGCCGTGCGTTGAGTTGTGATCGAAAAGCAGGTGGTAGACGTTCCTGATCGGAAGGTCACCGCCTGTTTTTTTTATCCCTGGCGCCTACAGCGCCGGTATTTTCACTTATGCTTTCAAGCAGTTTTTCCACCTGTTCAAGGGGCCGTTAGGGACGCTGATGCGACAGATCTGGAAGTCTTTTCGCGCGCTGTATTTCGCTGCGCTGATGATGTTGATCGGCTCCGGCTTGTTGAGTACCTACCTGACCTTGAGGCTGGCTGCCGATCACGTCGACAGTCTGTGGGTGGGTGCCTTGATGGCGGCCAACTATTTCGGCCTGGCCCTGGGCGGCAAGATCGGCCACCGGTTGATTGCCCGGGTGGGGCACATTCGCGCGTACGCCACCTGTGCCGGGATCGTCGGTGCGGCGGTACTGGGCCACGGCCTGGTCAGCTGGTTGCCCGCCTGGTTGTTTTTGCGGGTGATCGTGGGCCTGGGCATGATGTGCCAATACATGGTCATTGAAAGCTGGCTCAACGAGCAGGCCGATGCCAAGCAGCGGGGCGCGGTGTTCAGCGGCTACATGATCTTCTCTTACCTGGGCCTGGTGCTGGGTCAGCTGATTCTGGTTGCGCATCCGCAATTGGGGCTCGAGCTGCTGATGCTGGTCGCCATGTGCTTTGCCTTGTGCCTGGTGCCTGTCGCGCTGACCCGGCGCATTCACCCGGCGCCGTTGCGCCCGGCGCCGATGGAGCCGCGGTTCTTTATCAAGCGGGTGCCGCAATCATTGAGTACCGTGCTCGGGTCCGGTCTGATCGTCGGCTCCTTCTATGGCCTGGCGCCGTTGTACGCCGCCAAGCAGGGGCTCAGTACCGAGCAGATCGGCCTGTACATGGGCTGCTGTATTTTTGCCGGCCTGCTGGTGCAATACCCGCTGGGTTGGTTGTCGGACCGTTATGACCGTGCCTTGTTGATTCGTTGTGTTGCCATCGGCCTGGTGGTGACTGCTTTGCCCTTGGCAATCATGCCGACGGTGCCGCTGGTGGTGTTGTTCGGTGCCGGTTTTGCCGTGTCCCTCCTGCAGTTCAGCCTGTACCCGTTGGCGGTGGCATTTTCCAACGACCATGTGGAAAGTGAGCGGCGGGTATCGCTGACCGCCATGCTGCTCGTGACCTACGGCGTGGGCGCCAGCATCGGGCCATTGGCGGCGGGTGTACTGATGAAGCTGTTCGGCACGCAGATGCTCTACGCGTTCTTTGTGTTCTTCGCGCTGGTGCTGGTGTGGCGGATTCGACCGAAGGCGGTCACCGGCTTGCATCAGGTCGACGATGCGCCGCTGCACCACGTGGCGATGCCGGCGGCAGGCTCGCCCTTGTCGGCAGCCCTTGACCCGCGGGTGGATGAACAGGTGGTACAGGATCAAATGCAGGCGCCGGTGGCGGCTGAAGATACCGAGGGGGAGGAAGGAGAGCCTGAGGCTCAGCCGGATAAAACGGTGTGATGCAATCGCGGGGCAAGCCCGCTCCTACGGATGGTAGGAGCGGGCTTGCCCCGCGATGGTTTACCGATCAGTAATCGTCTTTATCGAAGCGCCGCGCCTCACGCTGCAGCTGATAGACGAAGGTCTCGACCTTGCGCTGCATCGGCCCGTTCAGGTTGTGAAAGCGTACCCCGGCAAAGGTCGCGTTCAGGCGCTCTTCGAAGTGCAGGTGGCGCAGCTCCACCTCAACCTGCGACAGCCCCAGCGGCGCTCCCGTAGCAAATTTCTCGTACACCTGGCCCAGTTGCAGGCGCTCTTCGATGTTGCCGTCAAAGCGCAGCTTGCAGCCGGTCGCCGAGATATCCAGCAGCTTGCCCTTGAGTTCGCCCTTGCCCTTGAGCTTGTCGCCGTCGAGCTTGACATCGACCAGTTGTGACAACTTCAGCGCCGCACGGAAGGCATTGCGGCGCTGGTGATAGGCGACCTCGGTGGGCAGTGCGCCGCGGTAGCAGCGGTGGCCATCGACCTCGCTGATGGTCAGCGGGGTGTTGCACTCCCAGGCAATGCGCACGCCATCGTGAAAGCCTTCGACGCGGAAAGGCTCGTCATTCTCAAGAAAGCGTTCGCCGTCGCGGGGGATCATTTCATCAAAGGCCAGGCGATTGCCTTCGCGGTCGACTTCGACCACGTAGCTCTGAAAGCGCTGGCTGCGTTCGTGAAAGGTGATGATCAGCGGGTCATGGCTCTCTAGCAGCGACCGCAGGTTGGCGGCAATTTCCAAAGGGGTGGTGAGCACCTTCGGAGGCTGCGGAGCTTCAGCTTCATTGAACACGGGTAATCAATCTCCAGGCAAAAACGACACACGCAAGTTACGGCATTTTGCCAGTATGTTCCGTGCCTTGATACAGAGGAATCAAGCCTGGCTCAGAGCCCGTGGCTTGGCGAGGGGCGAGGTCGAGCCGCGGCTGTCGTAGAGCGTCGGTGATTCGCCGCCCATGAGGATCCTGATCTGGTTGGCCGTGGTCTTTTGCTGGATCTGGATCGACAGGCCATTGCGTTCGTTGATGGCCTGGCAGTCTGCAAGCAGCTTGCCCAACAGGTCCAGTCGCTGCAGCAGGGTTTCACCCAGGTGAGACTGGGCGGCCAGTTGCTCGACGCCCTGGCGGTCCTGGCTCAGGCCCAGGCTTGCGAGCAACTCACTACGCCGCCGGCCTTGCTGATCGAGCAGGATCACCAGCGACTGCTTGCGTGCCAGGAGGTTTTCCAGCAGTGGCATGTCGCGACCGTGCAGTGCAATCGCCTCGGTCTGCAACAATTCGAGCAGTTGTTGCGCTGGAGCAATGTCGTCTTCGATCAGTTTCAGCAGAGTAGTGTCGTGCATGGCTGGCTCTTGGGTTCTAGCGTCCTGAAGTCAGCGCGCCAGGGGCTAGCGCTGGGCTTCGAAATTAAGCAGTTTGCTGGCGACGCGGTTGCTGTCGACCTGGTAGCTGCCGTCGGCGATGGCCTTTTTCAACTCGGCCACCCGGGCGCTGTTGACAACAGGTTGTTCGCGCAGCTGTTCGCTGACCTTTTGCAACTGCTGGGCCTCGTGGCTCAGGTGTACGGTTTCCCCGCTGGCGCTGGCTTGGGCCGCCGTGTCGGCCTTGGCCGGGGCGGCATTGGCGGCGCTTTCCTGGCTGTTGCCAGTGCGCCCGGCGGTGCCAACCGACGGGGAGTTATTCAAACGACTGAAGTCGATGACCATGATCAGAAAACCTCTGGGTATTTGGACGCTTGCCTTGTTTTCGGCCAACCCGAAAAAAACTTTAGGCGCAATTGCAGGGCAACGTGCGCGGCAGGTTCTTGGCACCCAATGGGACACAGTTTAGGAAAAGCGGTTCCCGACCGCCAGGGTTGTTCACTGTTCATGGGCCTACATAGCAACTTCCACCTGGCCTGGGCCTGTGACCCTGGCCTTGACCACGCGTTTGGAATTGAGATTGCGCACCCGAATCTGCTCGCTCAGGCTGCCCTTGACCAGGGCCTCGCCCGGCATGCGCACGCTGAGGGTGCCGCTGCGGGCGGTGATGACCACCTGGTCGCCCTTGCGGATCACCTCGGCCTGTTCAAGGTGTTGAGGTGTCAGTACCTGATCCATGACCGTTGGTCGGATAACTTTCAAGCCGACCGCCTGGTCCAGGCTGGTCAGGAAACCCTGGTTGAGCAGCCCTACGTCGCGTTCGCGCAGGCCGACATCCTGTTCGCCGACAATGCTTTCGCGCTTGAGCGGCCGCGCCACTGTCACCACCTCGCGAAAAAGACGTACCTGAGCCGGCACGAACACCGTCCACGGGGAGCTGCCATTGCAGCGAACCCGCACGGTGACGCGCCCCAGCGGCTGCGCAGGGCTCTCCAGATTGGCGTCCAGTTGCTGGTCGCACAGCGGCATGCGCAAGCGTGGATCGAGGGTGTTGACCTGGATTTCGTAGCGGCCTTCGGTCTGGCTGCTGGCCAGATAATCTTCAACGGTGAACTCAAGAAACCCTTGGGTGACACCGATAAGCTGTTCAGGCAAGGTGAAAGCGTCAGCCAGGGTTCGTCCACCTGGCGCCACCAGGCACAGCACAGCAAGGATGCCGGGCAGGTGGCGGGTCAGGCGTCGGGAAAATGTCGTTTTCATGTTCATGAAATTCAAATAGCAAAGCGCGTGCCGATTGGGTACGAGGCTCGAAGCGTAGGGTGAAGGAGTCTGGCATGGCAGGTGTAATGGATTCGGTGAACCAGCGCACGCAGCTGGTGGGGCAGAATCGCCTTGAGCTGCTGCTGTTTCGACTGAATGGGGATCAGCTCTACGGGATCAACGTGTTCAAGGTGCGGGAGGTGCTGCAATGCCCACCCCTCACGGTACTGCCCAAGTCAAACCCGGTGGTGCGCGGCGTTGCCAATATCCGTGGGGCAACCATTCCGATCCTCGATCTGGCGATGGCGACCGGCATGCCCGGCCTGCGGGAAGAAACCAGCAAGAGCTTCGTGATCATCACGGAGTACAACACCAAGACCCAAGGCTTTCTGGTGCACTCGGTGGAGCGCATCGTCAACATGAACTGGGAAGAGATTCATCCGCCACCCAAGGGCACTGGTCGCGATCATTACCTGACCGCCGTGACGCGGGTCGACAACAAGATGGTCGAGATCATCGACGTGGAGAAGGTCCTTGCCGAAGTGGCGCCGACCTCCGAGGCGATCTCTGCGGGCGTGGTCGATGCCGAGGTGCAGGACAAGGCGGTGATGTTGCGGGTGCTGACGGTCGATGATTCATCGGTGGCGCGCAAGCAGGTCAGTCGTTGCCTGCAAACGGTGGGGGTCGAGGTGGTGGCGCTCAACGATGGTCGCCAGGCACTCGATTACCTGCGCAGGCTGGTGGATGAGGGCAAGCGTCCGGAAGAAGAGTTCCTGATGATGATCTCCGATATCGAGATGCCGGAAATGGACGGCTATACCCTGACCGCGGAGATCCGCAACGACCCGCGCATGCAAAAACTGCACATCATCCTGCATACTTCGCTTTCCGGGGTATTCAACCAGGCGATGGTCAAGAAGGTCGGGGCCGATGACTTTCTGGCCAAGTTCAAGCCCGACGACCTCGCTCAACGTGTCGTCGATCGCATCAAGGCTACGCACTAACGGCCAGGGCTTTGCCCCTGGCGGTTCACACGATTTAAGAGGCGGCATCATTGTCTACGGGTAATTTGGATTTCGAACAGTTCCGGGTCTTCCTGGAAAAAGCCTGTGGCATCCTGCTGGGCGAAAATAAGCAGTACCTGGTCTCCAGCCGTCTCAACAAGCTGATGGAGCAGCAGGGCATCAAGTCCCTGACCGAACTGGTGCAGCGCATTCAGAGCCAGCCGCGCAGTGGCTTGCGCGAGCAGGTGGTGGATGCCATGACCACCAACGAAACCCTGTGGTTTCGCGACACCTACCCGTTCGAAGTGCTCAAGAACAAAGTCCTGCCCGAGCAGATCAAGGCCAACCCCGGCCAGCGCCTGCGCATCTGGTCGGCGGCCTGCTCCTCGGGGCAGGAGCCGTACTCGATCTCCATGGCCATCGACGAGTTCGAGCGCAGCAACATTGGCCAGTTGAAGATGGGGGCGCAGATCGTGGCCACCGACTTGTCTGGAACCATGCTGAGCAACTGCAAGTCGGGCGAGTACGACAGCCTGGCGATTGCCCGTGGCTTGTCCCAGGAGCGGTTGCAGCGCTACTTCGACGTGAAGTCGCCGGGACGCTGGGCGGTGAAGGCGCCGATTCGCAGCCGTGTGGAGTTTCGCTCCTTCAACCTGCTCGACAGCTACGCAAGCCTGGGCAAGTTCGACATCGTGTTCTGTCGCAACGTGCTGATCTACTTCTCGGCCCAGGTCAAGAAAGACATCCTCTTGCGCATTCACAGCACCCTCAAGCCAGGCGGCTATCTGTTCCTGGGTGCGTCCGAAGCGCTGAACGGATTGCCGGAGCATTACCAGATGGTCCAGTGCAGCCCGGGGATCATCTACCAGGCCAAGTAACCTCGTGGGGGCAGCTGTCTTGCACAGGCTTGGCGGGCTTGCCCCGCGATAGCGATCCCACTGTCACGTCGCACTGCCGCCCCTACAGGCCGCCATCAAATTGCCGCTCCGGCGGAAAGCCTTTGCCGCTTTTCTGGCATTGCCGCTCTCAATACCCTCTCGAAACCCCGTATTTACGGGGTTTTGTTTTTTGGCATGGCTCTTGCTCTAGCTCTGCCAACGATCTATCCGGTCAACCTTCGAAGGTTTCCCCGACATGAGCATCAGCTTCGACAAAGCGCTCGGCATTCACGAAAAAGCACTGGGCTTTCGCGCCCAGCGTGCCGAAGTGCTGGCCAACAACATCGCCAACGCCGACACGCCCAACTACAAGGCGCGTGACCTGGACTTCGCCTCGGTGCTGGCCGCCGAAAGCCAGAAGGCCAAGAGCGGCCACTTTGCCCTGGACCGGACCAACAGCCGGCACATCGAGGCCGAAGGCCTGAGCATGGGTGACGAAACCCTGCAGTACCGCACGCCCATGCAGCCGTCGATCGACCAGAACACCGTCGACGCCCAGCTCGAACAATCGAGCTATGCCGAAAACGCCGTGGGCTTCCAGGCCAGCTTCACGCTGCTCAACAGTAAATTCAAAGGGCTGGTATCGGCCCTGCGCGGAGAGTAAGTCATGTCCCTCGCCAGTGTTTTCAACATTGCCGGTAGCGGCATGAGTGCCCAGACCACGCGTCTGAACACCGTCGCTTCGAACATCGCCAACGCCGAGACCGTGTCCTCGAGCATCGACCAGACCTACCGTGCTCGTCACCCGGTATTCGCCACCACCTTCCAGCAGGCCCAGGGCGGCGTCAGCCAGTCGCTGTTCCAGGATCAGGGCGAGGCCGGCCAGGGCGTGCAGGTGCTCGGTGTAGTCGAAGATCAGAGCAATCTCGAGGCGCGCTACGAGCCCAATCATCCGGCGGCGAACAAGGACGGTTACGTGTATTACCCGAACGTCAACGTGGTCGAGGAAATGGCCGACATGATCTCTGCCAGTCGCTCGTTCCAGACCAATGCCGAGTTGATGAACACGGCCAAGACCATGATGCAGAAAGTACTGACCCTGGGTCAGTGATAGGAGCATCAGCATGAGCACAACCGATTCGGTCAACAACGTCAGCAACTCGGTGCTGCAGTCCCTGCAAAAGCAGGAGGGCAGCGGCAACAGTAAAACCGGCACCGCCGGCAGCGCCCTGGGCAAGGATGCATTCCTGCAGCTGCTAGTCACCCAGATGAAGCACCAGAACCCGCTGGATCCACAGGAAAACGGCGAGTTCGTCGCCCAGTTGGCGCAGTTCAGCAGCCTGGAAGGTATCGAGTCGCTCAACAGCTCGGTCAGTACCATTGGTGGTGCCTTCCTGTCGTCCATTGCCCTGCAGGCTTCCTCGCTGGTCGGGCGCAATGTGATGGTGCAGACCGACAAGTCGGTCGTCGATACCAGCAAGGACATGAAAGGCTCGGTCAACCTGACCTCGTCCAGCACCGTGACCACCGTCGGCATCTACGACAGTGACGGTGAGCTGGTGCGCACACTCGACCTGGGCAGCCAGAAGGGCGGCCAGGTGGACTTCACCTGGGACGGCAAAGACAGCGACGGCGAAGTGGCACCTGCGGGTACATACACCTTCAAGGCCTCCGGCACCATCGAGGGCGTCGCCACCACCATGACCACCAACCTGCCGGCGTCGGTCAGCAGCGTGACCATGGGCAGCAACGGTTCGGAAATGATGTTGAACCTGGCCGGTCTTGGCAGCATCGCGCTGTCGAAAATTCAATCGATTGGAATCTAGGGCCGATAACGCGGCAGGAGTGAGCATATGTCTTTCAATATCGGCCTTAGCGGGCTTTATGCGGCAAACAAGGCCCTGGGCGTTACCGGCAACAACATCGCCAACGTTGCCACCACCGGCTTCAAATCGTCGCGCGCAGAATTCGCCGACCAGTACGCCTCGTCCATCCGGGGCACCAGTGGCAAGACCGCCATGGGTAGCGGCGTGACCACTGCGGCAATCTCGCAGATGTTCACCCAGGGCAACTTCACCGGTACCGGCCAGAGCCTGGACCTGGCCATCGACGGCAGCGGCTTCTTCGCCATGAACGACAACGGCTCGCGGATCTACACCCGTGCCGGTGCGTTCTACAGCGACAAAGAGGGTTACGTCGTCAACGCCCAGGGTGCCAACCTGCAGGGTTATGGCGTGGATGCCGACGGCAAGATCATTCCGGGCGCACTCGTCGACCTGAAGATCGACACCTCGAACCTGTCGCCCAACCCGACCGGCCGCATCAACGAGACCCTCAACCTGAACTCCAGCTCCACTGAGCCGAAGATCACCCCGTTCTCGCCGACCGAAGTGGGTAGCTACAACTACACCTTCAACACCGACGTATTCGACAGCCAGGGCAATGCGCACCAGCTGAACCAGTATTTCGTCAAGGATTCGGCCAGCAACTCCTGGACCATGTACACCACCGTCGATGGCCGCAATCCGGCCGACCCGTCGCAGGCCACGCCGCTGGTCAACAAGCTGCCGTTCAAGTCCGACGGTACCCTGGACACTGCAGCAATGGCCGCGGGCGCTGTTCCCGGTGGCCTGACCATCGCCGAGAACAAGACCTTCCAGCTCGATGGCTGGGTGCCGGCCGAGAAGAACGCCGCCGGCAACTGGGTTGCCAATGGCTCCGTTGCCAAGACCGGTGGCGTGACCCTGGATATGCTGGCGACCACCCAGTACAACGCTGCTTCCGCCACCTCGGCGAAAAGCCAGGATGGCTATGCCACTGGTGAGCTGGCGGGCCTGACCGTCGACCAGAGCGGCAACCTGTTTGCCAACTTCACCAACGGCCAGGACAAGGTGATCGGCCAGGTGGCAATGGCCAACTTTGCCAACGCCCAGGGCCTGACGCCGGTAGGTGGCACGGCGTGGAAAGAGTCCTACGGCTCTGGCGTTCCGGTGGTGGGTGAGCCGAACACCGGCACCCTGGGCAAGATCTATGGTGGCTCCCTGGAAGACTCCAACGTCGACCTGACCGGCGAGCTGGTCAACCTGATCAAGGCGCAGAGCAACTACCAGGCGAATGCCAAGACCATCTCCACCGAAAGCACCATCATGCAGACCATCATTCAGATGACCTGATAGCTGGGATGTAGCCGCAGCCTGGCGGTAGCGGCTACGAGGGGTGTCAGGCTGGGAGGTGGAATGAAACGCTGGACCCTGATAACGGCACTGATACTCGCCGTCACCGCACAAGCAGCCCCCGCCTCCTGGTATCAGTGGCAGAGCAAGGCCACCGGCCGCTACATGTGCGCGCAAATCGATCCCGGCGATGCCTGGGTTCGTCACTCCGGCCCTTACAACAACGCCGGTTGCCGCCCTCGGTAGAGCACCCTTGCCGCAGGCGGCAACAGATCGCCGACAAACTGACGGCGCATCGCCATGTATAACGTCAAAAGCCCCGGAATACGGGGCTTTTGTCATTCTGGTTCGATAATTGCTTTAACGCTTGCCAAGGTGGCAGCGCGGCAAGGTTTCGCGCAGAGGAGATCCTGTGGACAAGATGCTTTATGTGGCCATGACCGGCGCCAGCCAGAACGCGCTGGCGCAGAAGGCCCATGCCAACAACCTGGCGAACATTTCTACCAGCGGTTTTCAGCGTGACCTGGAGCAGGCGCGCTCGATGCCGGTGTTCGGTGACAGCTTTCCGGCGCGCGCCTATGCCATGACCGAGCGCCCGGCAACCGACTTCACCCCGGGCTCACTGCTGGAAACCGGCCGTGACCTGGACGTTGCCGTGGGTGGCGACGGCTGGATTGCCGTGCAGGCCCCCGATGGCAGCGAAGCCTACGTGCGCACCGCGAGCATGAACATCGATGCCCTGGGCGTGCTGCGTGCCGGCAACGGTATGCCGGTCATGGGCAATGGCGGGCCGATTGCCGTGCCGCCGGAGCAGAAGATCGAGGTCGGTGAAGACGGCACCATCAGCATTCGCGCCCTGGGCGAGGGGCCGCAGGTGATGGCCGAAGTCGACCGGATCAAGATGGTCAATCCCGACCTCAAGTCCATGACCAAGGGGCTGGACGGTCTGATCCACACCACCACTGGCCAGCCGGCGGCGGCCGATGCCAACGTCAAGCTGGTGTCGGGTTTCCTTGAGAACAGCAACGTCAACGCCGTCGAAGAAATGACGTCGGTGCTGGCCCTGTCTCGTCAATTCGAACTGCACATCAAAATGATGACCGCGGCCAAGGAAGGCGATGAAGCCATGGCTCGTGTTTTGCAAATCGGCTAATTACACAGACGTAGCGCCGTAAAACAGGCGCACGAGGAGAACAGCATGCTTCCGGCTCTTTGGGTGAGTAAAACCGGTCTGTCCGCCCAGGACATGAACCTGACCACCATTTCCAACAACCTGGCCAACGTCTCGACCACCGGCTTCAAGCGTGATCGCGCCGAATTCCAGGACCTGCTCTACCAGACCCGCCGCCAGCCGGGTGCCCAGTCGACCCAGGACAGCGAGCTGCCTTCGGGCCTGCAACTGGGTACCGGTGTACGCATCGTCGGCACCCAGAAGAGCTTCACCGCCGGCAGCCTGCAGACCACCGAGAACCCGCTGGACATGGCCATCGACGGCCGCGGTTTCTTCCAGATCCTGCAGCCCGACGGCACGCTCTCCTATACCCGTGACGGTACCTTCCACCTGAACTCCGACGGCCAGATCGTCACTGCCAGCGGCTTCGCCCTGGAGCCGGCCATCGTCGTGCCGCCAGAAGCGCAAACCTTCACCGTGGGCCGTGACGGTACCGTCTCGATCACCACTGCCGGCAACCCGGCCGCCCAGGTGATCGGCAACATCCAGACCGCCGACTTCATCAACCCGGCCGGCTTGCAGGCGGTGGGTGGCAACCTGTTCCTGGAAACCGCTGCCAGCGGCGCGCCACAGGTCGGTACGCCGGGCCTGAACGGCATCGGTGTGGTCCAGCAGCAAACCCTGGAAAACTCCAACGTCAGCACCGTGGAAGAGCTGGTGAACATGATCACCACCCAGCGTGCGTATGAGATGAACTCCAAGGTCATTTCCACCGCCGACCAGATGCTCTCGTTCGTTACCCAGAACCTGTAAGTGAAGTCTTCGAGGTCGCTTGAACAGCGCTTGTTACACCGTGAGGTCAGCGTCATGAGTCGTTTGTTTTCCGTGCTTGCCCTGAGTGGGATCACCGTCCTGGCCGGCTGCGTTGCGCCGCCGCCAAAGCCCAACGATCCGTACTACGCGCCGGTATTGCCGCGTACCCCCCTGCCGGCAGCGGCGAACAACGGCTCGATCTACCAGGCCGGTTTCGAGCAGAACCTGTACAGCGACCGCAAGGCGTTCCGGGTCGGTGACATCATCACCATTACCCTCAACGAGCGCACCCAGGCGAGCAAGAACGCCAACTCGCAGATCGCCAAGAACAGCAAGGCCGATATCGGCCTGACCTCGCTGTTCGGCTCGAGCGCGACCACCAACAACCCGTTCGGCAGTGGCGACCTGAGCCTGAGTGCCGGCTACAGCGGCGACCGTGCGACCAAGGGTGACAGCAAGGCGGGGCAGGGCAACAGCCTGACCGGCTCGATCACTGTGACCGTCGCCGACGTGCTGCCCAACGGCATCATTGCCGTGCGTGGCGAGAAGTGGCTGACGCTCAACACCGGTGATGAACTGGTGCGCATTGCCGGCATGATCCGCGCCGACGACATCGCCACCGACAACACCGTGCCATCGACCCGGGTAGCCGATGCGCGCATCACCTATTCGGGAACCGGCTCGTTTGCCGACGCCAGTCAGCCAGGTTGGCTCGACCGTTTCTTCATCAGCCCGCTCTGGCCTTTCTAGGTTCCGATGACCATGTTCAACTTCAAGCAGCTGATTGCCGCCGTGTTCCTGATGTCTGCCGCGTTTGCGGTGCAGGCTGAACGCCTGAAGGACATCGCCAGCATTTCCGGCGTGCGTACCAACCAGCTGATCGGCTACGGCCTGGTGGTCGGGCTCAATGGCACGGGTGACCAGACCACCCAGACGCCGTTCACCCTGCAGACCTTCAACAACATGCTCTCGCAGTTCGGCATCAAGGTACCGCCGGGATCGGGCAACGTGCAGCTGAAAAACGTCGCGGCGGTGTCGATCCATGCCGATTTGCCGGCGTTTGCCAAGCCGGGCCAGGTGGTGGACGTGACCGTGTCTTCGATCGGTAACTCCAAGAGCCTGCGCGGCGGTAGCCTGTTGATGACCCCGCTCAAGGGTATCGATGGCAACGTCTATGCCATCGCCCAGGGCAATCTGGTGGTGGGCGGCTTCGATGCCGAGGGTCGCGACGGCTCCAAGATCACCGTCAACGTGCCGTCGGCCGGTCGTATTCCCGGTGGTGCCAGCGTAGAGCGTGCCGTGCCCAGTGGCTTCAACCAGGGCAACAGCCTGACCCTCAACCTCAATCGCCCTGACTTCACCACCGCCAAGCGCATCGTCGACAAGGTCAACGAACTGCTTGGCCCGGGTGTGGCCCAGGCACTGGACGGCGGTTCGGTGCGTGTCAGTGCGCCGCTCGACCCCAGCCAGCGCGTGGATTACCTGTCGATCCTGGAGAACCTCGAAATCGATCCGGGTCAGGCGGTTGCCAAGGTCATCATCAATTCGCGTACCGGCACTATCGTCATCGGCCAGAACGTCAAGGTGTCGCCGGCAGCGGTGACCCACGGCAGCCTGACCGTGACCATCACCGAAGACCCGATCGTCAGTCAGCCGGGGGCGTTCTCCAATGGCCAGACGGCTGTGGTGCCGCGCTCGCGCGTGAACGCCGAGCAGGAAGCCAAACCGATGTTCAAGTTCGGCCCGGGCACCACGCTGGATGAAATCGTCCGTGCAGTGAACCAGGTGGGCGCAGCCCCCAGTGACTTGATGGCGATCCTCGAAGCCCTGAAACAGGCCGGCGCCTTGCAGGCCGACCTGATCGTGATTTGAGGGCCGGGCCATGGACATGCCGAAAGTTTCAGTCGCCGCTATGGCTGACAGCGGGGCCTACACCGACCTCAACCGCCTCAACTCGCTGAAGGTCGGTGACCGCGACAGCGAGGCCAACCTGCGCAAGGTGGCACAGGAATTCGAGTCGCTGTTCCTCAACGAGATGCTCAAGTCGATGCGTTCGGCCAGCGACGTCCTGGCCAAGGACAACCCGCTCAACACCGAGACCACCAAGCAGTACCAGCAGATGTACGACCAGCAGCTGGCGGTGAGCATGTCCCGCGAGGGCGGTGGTATCGGTTTGCAGGATGTACTGATGCGCCAGCTGGCCAAGCAGAAAGCGGCATCGGTGAGCAGCAGCCCGTTCCCGCGCTTCGATATTCAGCCGCGTGCGCTGGGCGCCACCGCCGTTGGCGTGGCCGAGCGCTCGGGCGACGTCGCTGCGCGCAACGATGTGGCCGCGCTCAACTCGCGCCGCCTGGCCTTGCCGGGCAAGCTCACCGACCGCTTGCTGGCCGGGCTGGTGCCATCCGCTGGCGCCACCAATACCGCGCCGATTCCGGGGCGCACGAACCTGGTCGGCGATGCCGTGGCCAAGGGTGACTGGGAACCGGCGACCGCCTTTGCCGCACCGGGCGAGATGCGCATCTACGGCCGCGCCGTGGCCCAGCCGCCGCTGGCGCCCGCCAAGCGCGCGTTCAGCTCCTCGGATGAATTCGTCGCGACCATGCTGCCGATGGCCGAAGAGGCTGCCAAGCGCATTGGTATCGATCCGCGCTACCTGGTGGCCCAGGCCGCCCTGGAAACCGGCTGGGGCAAGTCGGTCATGCGCCAGGCCGATGGCTCCAGCAGCCACAACCTGTTCGGCATCAAGGCCACCGGCAATTGGCAGGGGGCAGAGGCGAGGGCGATCACCAGCGAGTTTCGTGATGGCCAGTTCGTCAAGGAGACGGCGGCGTTCCGCTCCTACGATTCGTACCAAGACAGCTTCCACGACCTGGTAAGCCTGTTGCAGAACAACAGTCGCTATAAAGATGCGGTCAGCGCTGCCGATAACCCGGAGCAGTTTGCCAAAGAGCTGCAAAAGGCCGGCTACGCCACTGACCCTGACTACGCGCGCAAGATCATCAGCATTGCCCGGCAGTTGCAGCCAACCCAGCAATACGCCATGGCTGGCGGTACCACGAATCTATAAGGATTGAAGTATGTCGAATCTGATCTCGATCGGGCTGAGCGGCCTGAACGCCAGCCAGGCAGCGTTATCGGTCACCTCCAATAACATTGCCAACGCCGGGACCTCGGGCTACTCGCGTCAGCAAGCGGTGCAGACCACCGGCGGCATGCAGAACATTGGCGTCGGCTTTATCGGTACCGGCACCACGCTCTCGGATGTTCGACGTATCTATAACGGTTACCTGGACAACCAGCTGCAGACCGCCACTTCGTTGAACACCGACGCCGCCGCGTTCCAGGATCAGATCACCAGCGTCGACAAGCTGCTGGCCGACAGCAACACCGGTATCAGCTCGGTGCTCACGGCATTCTTCTCGGCCCTGCAGACCGCCTCGGCAACCCCGGGTGACGTCGCTTCGCGCCAGTTGCTGCTGACCCAGGCGCAGACCCTGAGCAACCGTTTCAACGCCATCTCCTCGCAGATGAGCCAACAGAACGACAGCATCAACTCCCAGCTCGAGACCTTGAGTGGCCAGGTCAACAAGCTCAGCTCCAATATCGCCGAGTACAACAAGCAGATCGCGCAGTTGTCGGCCTCGGGCAACACCCCCAACAACCTGATCGATGCGCGCAACGAAGCGGTACGCTCGCTCAATGAGCTGGTGGGGGTGACCGTGCAGGAGCGTGACGGCAACCTTGACGTTTACCTGGGCACCGGCCAGTCGCTGGTTACCGGTAATAGCGCCAACACCCTGTCGGTTGCCCCTGGCAGTACCGACAAGAGCCAGTACAGCCTGCAGATCAACTACCAGACCTTCAGCTCCGACGTCACCTCGGTGGTCACCGGCGGGCAGATCGGCGGCTTGCTGCGCTATCGCAACGACGTGCTCGCGCCGTCGATCAACGAGCTGGGGCGTGTGGCCCTGGTGGTTGCCGACAGCATCAACAGCCAGCTGGGCCAGGGCCTGGATGCCAACGGTCAGTTCGGCAGCGGCCTGTTCTCCAGCATCAACAGCATTACCGCAATCAGCCAGCGCAGCCTGGCGGCCTCGAGCAACAGCGCAGGCTCCGGCAACCTGGATGTGACCATCGCCGACAGCGGTGCCTTGACCACCTACGACTACGAGGTCAAGTTCACCAGCGACAAGCAATACACCGTGCGCCGCTCCGACGGCACCGAGATGGGCAACTTCGACCTGGATGCCGACCCAGCGCCGGTGATCGACGGCTTCAGCCTCAAGCTCAACGGTGGCGGCCTGGCCGCAGGCGACAGCTTCAAGGTGATCCCGACCCGCGCCGCCGCCGGCAGCATCAACACCGTACTGACCGACGCCAACAAGCTGGCCTTCGCCGGCCCCATCAGTGCCACCGCCGGTAGCGGCAACGGCGGTACCGGCACCATCACCCAGCCGAGCCTGGGCGAGCGCCTGGATATCTACGGCGGTGCCGAGCAGGCGCAACTGCAGGAGGCGATCAAGCACTCGATGCCCGTGCGAGTGGTGTTTGGCGAGGCCAGTGGTGGCACGCAAAGCTATAAGATCTTCGACGCGAAGGGCGGCGAGATTTCTGCCGGCAATATCGTGCCGGGCCAGGACAATGACCTGGCCATCAATGTGCCGATGCGCGATGCCGCCGGCAATCCAATGCTCGATGCCAGCGGCAATCCACGTACCTTCAAGGTAGAGACCACCATCGCTGGCAGCCCCTCGGCAAACGACAGCTTCACCCTGGGCTTCAACGCTGACGGTAAGTCCGACAACCGTAACGCCAAGGCGCTGTTGGGCCTGCAAACCCAGTCCACGGTCGGTACCGGCTCCGGTGGCGGCATCAGCTTTACCTCCGCCTATGCCTCGCTGGTCGAACGCGTCGGTGCCAAGGCCGCCCAGGCCAAGATCGACACCACCGCCAGCGGCGCCGTGCTCGATTCGGCCAAGGCTAGCCGCGCGTCGGTGTCCGGGGTCAACCTGGATGACGAGGCGGCCAGCCTGGTCAAGTTCCAGCACTACTACACCGCGTCGTCGCAGATCATCAAGACCGCGCAAGAAACCTTCAGCACCTTGATCAACGCCTTGTAAGGAGTAGCCGATCGTGCGTATTTCCACTGCTCAGTTCTATGAGACCAGCGCCACCAGCTACTCGAAGAATTTCTCCGACGCGGCCAAGACCCAGGAGCAAGTGTCGTCGGGTATCCGTATCCAGACGGCGGCAGATGATCCGGTTGGCGCTGCCCGCTTGTTGCTACTGCAGCAGCAACAAGCGCTGCTGGGGCAGTACAGTGCCAACATGACCACGGTGAATAACGCGTTGCTGCAGGAAGAGAGCGTGCTCTCGACCATTAACGAAGCCATGCAGCGTGCCAGTGAACTGGCCATTCGTGCCGGTGGCAGCAGCTTGAGCGATGCCGACCGCACTTCGATCAGCAGCGAGCTGAAGGAGATCGAGGCCAACGTATTTGGCCTGCTCAATTCCCGCGATGCCAACGGCAACTACATGTTTGGCGGCTCCAAGACCTCGTCGCCACCCTACGTGCGCAACAGCGATGGCACCTACAGCTATCACGGTGACCAGACCCAGCTCAGCCTGCAGGTTTCCGATACCTTGCACCTGGCCACCAATGACAGCGGCTACAGCGTGTTCGACCAGGCCATCAACAAGGCCCGTACCGAATCCACTTTGCAGGCGCCTGCGGTGGACGACGGTCGTGTTGGCGTGTCCCAGGGGCTGGTGAGCTCGGTCAACACCTACAACGACGGCGGCTTTGCCAGTGGCCAGCCCTACAAGCTGACCTTTACCAGCGCCACCCAGTACAGCATCACCGATGCCAACGGCAAGGACATCACCAGCGAGACGCCCACCAACGGTGTTTTCGACAGCAGCACCGAGGGCGGCAACCGCATCGCCCTGCGCGGAGTCGAGTTCGAGATCGACGTCAACCTCAAGGAGGGCGACGATCCCGACACCGCCGTGGCCGGGCACGTGTTCAGCCTGCAGGCGCGTCCCGACACGCTGACCACAACCCGCGGCGCCGGCAACCCGTCCACCGCGCAAGTCACCGGTAGCAGCATCAGTGATGCCGAGGCCTATCGCAGCACCTTCCCGAGCGACGGTGCCGTCATCAAGTTCACCAGCGACAGCGAATTTGCCCTGTACGCCCAGCCTTACAGCGCCGACAGCAAACCTATTGCCAAAGGTGCCGTCGCGGGTAATTCGCTGACCGTCGCCGGCGTCACCTACGAACTCGATGGTGCGCCAAAGGCGGGCGATCAGTTTGCGGTCACGGCCAACGCCCACAAGACCCAGAACGTTCTTGACACCCTGGGTCAGCTGCGCGCGGCACTGGACAAGCCGGTCACTGACAACGCGTCCGAATTCGCCCTCAAGCAAGCGGTAGCCTCGGGCATTGCCAACCTGGCCAGTGCGCGCGAGCGCATCGACATCACCCGTGGCTCGATCGGTGCGCGCGGCAACTCGTTGGAAATCCAGACCCAGGAAAACACCAGCCTGTCGCTGGCCAACAAGAGCACCCAGAGCGCGATCGGCAATACCGACATGTCCACGGCAGCCATCGCCCTGACCTTGCAGCAGGCCATGTTGGAGGCCTCGCAGCTGGCATTCTCGCGCCTGTCGTCGCTGAGCCTGTTCAACAAGCTCTGAGGCAGCCCCGACAACCCCGGCCGGCAGTCATGCCTGCCGGGGTTTTTTATGCCTGTTGTGATGAGCGTCGCTACCGCTTAGACAATTGAGTGTGACCAATGAGTCAAATCGGGCATCTTCCCTGTATTCTATCGGTGGCATTTGCAAGAATTTGTTGCCGTTTTTTTTGTGTGCAGGACCCGGCAACAACGCTGCCATGTGCCACCCAGGGGTGGTGCACCCGGTTTTTGGCGCCCTCAGTTCTGCGAGCGGCAGTCTTTGAAGTTTTGATTGGGAAGCCAGAATGATTGGCATAAAAAGTATCGCGAGTTACGTGCCCACCGCTGGCCTGGACAACTACGCCCAGGGTGCGAAATTCGGCAAGGATGAAGCGTTCATCTTCGGCAAGATCGGCTCGACCTTTCTGCCGCGCAAGGCAGACGAGCAAGAAACCTCCGACCTCTGTGTAGAGGCGGCCAAGGCCCTGTTTGCCAACAACCCCGGCCTTGATCCGCAGGCCATCGATGCGCTGATCGTGGTCACCCAGAATGGTGACGAAGAAGGCTTGCCCCACACGGCTGCCATCGTCCAGGACAAACTGGGCCTGTCGACCCGCGTGGCGGCCTTTGACGTGTCGCTGGGCTGCTCGGGCTACGTGTACGGCCTGTATGCGATCAAGGGCTTCATGGAGGCCGCAGGCCTGAAGAACGGCCTGCTGATCACCGCCGACCCGTACTCGAAGATCGTCGATCCGGAAGACCGCAACACCACCATGCTGTTCGGTGACGCCGCCACCGCCACCTGGATGGGCGAGGATGCTACCTGGCAACTGGGCCAGGCGCGTTTTGGTACCGACGGCTCCGGTGCGGCGCACCTGAAGATTACCGACGGCAACTTCTTCATGAACGGCCGCCAGGTGTTCAACTTCGCCTTGGTCAAGGTGCCCGCGCACCTGCACGAGCTGCTCGATGCCTCGGGGCTGAGCGCGGCGGATATCGACGCTTTCTGCATCCACCAGGGCAGTGCGGCCATCGTCGATGCCGTGGCCCGGCGCTTTGAAGAGGACCCGGAGTCGACGGTGAAGGACAAGTTCGTCAAGGACATGCTCGAAACCGGCAACACCGTGTCGTCCAGCGTGCCCCTGCTGCTGGAGAAGCACATGCTCGATGGCGCCTGGAAGCGCGTTGCCATCAGCGGCTTTGGTGTTGGCCTGTCGTGGGGTTCGGCGATTCTTTATCGCGCGTAACTTTTACGTAGTGCCGTACACAAAAACGCCCATGACCGAAACGTCATGGGCGTTTTTTATTGGCGTCAAAATTACCGCGAATGCACGATTTTTACGGTGCCTAAGGCCTTGAATTGCAAGGGGGTGGCACGGTGCTAGTAAAAAATTTGAAAAAACCCCTCAAGCAACCTGCGTTCACGACGATAACCATTACGAAGGTTCTCTAGGCCACACCCGGCGGTTGCCAGGGCCGGAAGCCGCAGTATCCATCCAACGAGGATTTCGTCATGGCATTAACCGTAAACTCCAACATTGCGTCGATCACCACTCAGGGCAACCTGAACAAGGCTGGCAACGCTCTGGCAACCTCGATGCAGCGCCTGTCCTCCGGCCTGCGTATCAACAGCGCCAAAGACGACGCTGCCGGCCTGCAGATCTCCAACCGCCTGACCAGCCAGATCAACGGCCTGGGCCAAGCGGTCAAGAACGCCAACGACGGTATCTCCATTGCCCAGACCGCTGAAGGCGCAATGCAGGCGTCGACCGACATCCTGCAGAAAATGCGTACCCTGGCCCTGTCCTCGGCTACTGGCTCCCTGAGCGCCGAAGACCGCAAGTCGAACAACGACGAATACCAGGCGCTGACTGCCGAACTGACCCGTATCTCCCAGACCACCACCTTCGGTGGCCAGAAGCTGCTGGACGGTTCCTACGGCACCAAGGCCATTCAGGTTGGCGCGAACGCTAACGAAACCATCAACCTGACCCTGGACAACGTTGCTGCAAACAACATTGGTTCGCAGCAGGTCAAGAGCGTTGCGATCACCCCTACCGATAAAGGTGTAGCTGGTGGTGACATCGTCGTGACCGGTAACGGCCAGTCGGAAACTGTGACCATCAAAGAAGGTTCTTCGGCGAAGACCACCGCAGCTCTGCTGAACGGCGCCGTAGGTGGCCTTTCGGCAACTGCCAGCACTGAGGTCAAGTTCGAAGTAGATAGCACTGCAATTACTGGATCTACCACTAAGTCTGCAAACTTCACTTTGGAAGTAGGTGGTCAGAAAGTTGAGTTTGTTGGTGTCACCGATACCGCGGGCCTCGCTGATCAGTTGAAGTCTAACGCTGCCAAACTGGGTATCAGCGTCAACTACGACGAATCCAACGGCGGATCGCTGTCGGTTAAGTCCGATACCGGCGAAAACCTGAAATTCAGCGCTACCGATGCTGGTGCTCAAGCAGGCATTAAGGTTTCGGCTAAAGACGGCGACGGCGAATACCCAACTGCCGGCGGCACTGCATTGGCTACAACCGACCTGATCGTTACTGGTCAAGTGTCGCTGGATTCGGCTAAGGGTTACTCGCTGACTGGCGATGGCGTGAAGGGTCTGTTCGGTGATGCTACCGCCACTGCAGCCACCTCCAAGAAAACCACCATCGCTGACACCAACGTCACGGACGCCGCCCTGGCTCAGAACGCCCTGGCAGTTATCGACAAGGCCATCGGCTCGATCGACGACGTGCGTTCGAACCTGGGTGCTACCCAGAACCGTCTGACCACCACCGTCGACAACCTGCAGAACATCCAGAAGAACTCCACCGCTGCACGCTCCACCGTGCAGGACGTGGACTTCGCGGCTGAAACTGCCGAGCTGACCAAGCAACAGACCCTGCAGTCGGCTTCGACCTCGATCCTGTCGCAAGCCAACCAGCTGCCATCCGCTGTACTGAAGCTGCTTCAGTAATATCGGCGCCTGGTAAATAACGGAAGGGCGCGTTTACGTGCCCTTCCGTTTTTTCGTGATAAGGAGTCCGGACATGGACATGAGCGTCAAGTTGAACCTGACTTATCAGCCGGTCGTGCCCCAGAACGCTACGCCGAACAACGAGCCGGCTGCGCGTGCCAAGGCCCTGGAGGCGGTAGCGCCTGTGGCGGAGCCCAAGCGCGACGAGCTGGAAAAAGCGGTGAAGGATATTCGCGAATTCGTCCAGGCCAGCCAGCGCAAGCTGGATTTCGCCCTCGATGATTCCACCGGCCGGGTTGTGGTCAAGGTCATCGCCACCGAGTCGGGTGACGTGATTCGCCAGATTCCGTCGGAAACCGCGCTGAAACTGGCGCAAAGCCTCAGCGAAGCCGGCAGCCTGTTGTTTACCGACAAGGCCTGAGCTGGCATGAATTTTGTTGCTGCCTGAACTTTGCGACGCCGTTCGTCAAGAAAGTGGCAGCCACTGAACAAGGAGCACAATGATGGCGGGTACAACAGTCAGCGGTATCGGTTCGGACATCGATACCCAGGCCATTGTGAAGTCCCTGGTTGACGCCGAGCGCGCGCCCAAGCAGGCACAGATCAATACCCAGACACTGAAGGCGACCACCACATTGTCTTCCATCGGCAAGATCCAGGCAGCCCTGGATGCCTTCCGAGGCGCGTTGGCGAGCATGGGTACGGATAACAGCTTCGCCGGCCTGAGCCTTACCTCTTCCGACGAAAAAGTAGCGACGTTCACCTCGGCAGCAGGTGCGTCGACGGGCAGCTTCACCTTGCTGGTCACTCAAATGGCCAGTGCTTCCAAGTTGTCCACCAAGGTATACGCCGGTGGTACCAGTTCGGTAGTCAATGCCGGGACGACCCCGACCACCCTGACCATTTCGCAGGCTGGTAAGCACTACGACCTGAGTGTGCCGCCGGGCGCGACCCTGCAGCAGGTGCGCGACAGCATCAACACTCAGTTCGGTACCTCGGGCCTGAGCGCCAACATCCTCACCGACGCCAATGGCTCGCGCCTGGTACTGACCTCGACCACCATGGGCGAGGGCTCTGACCTGACGATGTCGGGCAACTCGGGCATCGACACCGGTTACACCGTGGTCGATGAGCCGAAGAATGCCAAGTACAGCATCGACGGCATCGACATGGAGTCCAAGACCAATAACATCTCTGACGCTGTGAGTGGGCTGAATATCAAGTTGACCGGCGTATCCGGGAAAAACGCCACCACGGGTGAACTCAATCCGACGGTGCTGTCATTGAGTACCAGCCCCGCAGCGCTCAAGTCTGGCGTCAAAGGTTTTATCGATACCTACAACGCTCTGATAAAGGTCATCAACACTGAGACCAAGGTCACTATGGGGGCCGATGGTCAGCCTATTGCTGGCGCACTGACCGGTGATGCCACGATGCGTACCTTGATGTCCTCGATCCGGAGCGAACTCAATGTGCTCTCGGGCAATGGCACCATGAAGTCCCTGGCGGCATTCGGCGTCACGTCTTCGCAGGACGGCGGCTTGTTGAGCCTGGACGACAAGAAGTGGGACAAGGCCGTAGCGACCAATGCCGCAGATATCTCCAGTATCTTCAACGGCAAGGATGGTTTGCTGGCGCGCATGACCAAGGTCACTGACGATTACGCCAAGGCCACAACCGGCACGCTGGCCGAACGCAGCAAATCGCTGACCGAAAATCTGAACGACCTGAAGAAACAGCAAGACTCGTTGGACGAGCGCATGACCGCCTTGCAGAAGAGTCTGCAGGACAAGTACAACGCCATGGACTCGCTGGTCGCCCAGTTGCGCGCCCAGAGCAACAGCGTGATGACCACCCTCAACGCCCTGAACGCGCGCAGCAAGAACGAGTGATTCGGCGTAGCGACAAGCAAGCCCGGGTTGGCCTTTGTGCCACCCGGGCTTTGTGCTTGAACAGGGCGGGTAAAGTTTTGCCAGCGCCCGCCGATACGCTGGTTAATCCACCTAATGCAGTTTTGCCTGTTACGAGGTAGCAACATGAACCCCATGAGAGCCCTTCGTCAGTACCAGAAGGTCAATTCCCATGCTCAGATCTCCGAGGCCACGCCCCATCGCCTGGTGCAGATGCTGATGGAAGGCGGCCTGGACCGCATGGCCCAGGCCAAAGGCGCCATGGCCCGTGGTGACATCGCCGAGAAGGGTCTGATGCTGGGCAAGGCCATCGATATCATCATCGGCCTGCGCGATGGCCTCGATGCCAGCAAGAGCGATGACCCAGCCTACGTCGAGCGTCTGGACAGCCTGTACGTCTACATGACCAATCGCCTGATGCAGGCCAACGTCGACAACGATGCCGAAATCATCGATGAAGTGGCGCGCCTGCTGATCACCGTGAAAAGTGGCTGGGACGAGATCGCTGCCGCTGCCCCTGTTGAATAGGCCGGTCGGCCGAGGATGATGCCATGAGTCACGCACTGCAACGAATGGACGATACCCGCAACGCGCTGCTGAGCGCGCTGAGCGAGCGCAACTGGGAAGCCATCGGCAAACTGGACGAGACCTGCCGCTCGTGCATCGATGAGATGCTCAACGAGGAGGCGATGGACGAGGCGGTGGTGCGTGAAAAGCTGGAAGGGTTGCTGCAGGTCTACCGTGAATTGCTGGACGTGACCATCGGCGAGCGCCAGGCAATCGCCAATGAAATGACCCAGATCAATCAGTCCAAAAATGCTTCAAAAGTGTATCAACTATTCAGCTAATATTGCGCCGAGCTGAATTAGGGGCGCCATAAATTTGACTGTGCCCGCTTTTTTGACTTAACTAGTAGCTGTTTTCCAATATTCAGACGTCCGAAACTGACCGTTCAGTCGGAATGATGTCGAGCATGCCCAGAATAGGGCGCCGAAATGACTAGGGAAGTTGCTATTGCATGTGGCGTGAAACCAAAATCCTGCTGATCGATGACGATAGCGCCCGCCGCCGCGATCTAGCGGTGGTACTGAATTTTCTTGGGGAAGAAAATTTGTCCTGCTCCAGCCTTGATTGGCAGCAGGTGGTCGAGTCGTTGTCGTCCAGTCGTGAAGTACTCTGTGTCCTGATCGGGACCGTAAACGCTCCGGCAAGTCTGATGGGCTTGCTAAAGACAGTAGCAACCTGGGATGAGTTCCTTCCGGTTTTGCTAATTGGTGAAATTTCTTCTGTCGAGCTTCCAGACGACCTGCGTCGTCGCGTGCTGTCCAACCTCGAAATGCCGCCCAGCTACAGCAAATTGCTGGACTCGCTGCACCGTGCCCAGGTCTATCGCGAGATGTACGACCAGGCGCGCGAGCGCGGTCGCCAGCGCGAGCCGAACCTGTTCCGCAGCCTGGTCGGCACCAGCCGCGCCATTCAGCACGTGCGCCAGATGATGCAGCAAGTGGCCGACACCGATGCCAGCGTGCTGATCCTTGGCGAGTCGGGCACCGGCAAGGAAGTGGTCGCGCGCAACCTGCATTACCATTCCAAGCGCCGCGAAGCGCCGTTCGTGCCAGTCAATTGCGGCGCGATCCCGGCCGAGCTGCTGGAAAGCGAACTGTTCGGGCACGAGAAGGGCGCTTTTACCGGGGCCATCACCAGTCGTGCCGGGCGATTCGAGCTGGCCAACGGCGGTACCTTGTTCCTCGACGAAATCGGCGACATGCCGCTGCCGATGCAGGTCAAGCTGCTGCGCGTATTGCAGGAGCGTACCTTCGAGCGCGTAGGCAGCAACAAGACCCAGGGCATCGACGTGCGCATCATCGCCGCGACCCACAAAAACCTCGAGAGCATGATCGAGGCGGGGACCTTCCGCGAAGACCTGTACTACCGCCTCAACGTATTCCCGATCGAGATGGCCCCGCTGCGTGAGCGCGTCGAGGACATCCCGCTGCTGATGAACGAGCTGATCTCGCGCATGGAGCACGAGAAGCGTGGCTCGATCCGCTTCAACTCGGCGGCGATCATGTCGCTGTGCCGCCACGGTTGGCCGGGCAACGTCCGTGAGCTCGCCAACCTGGTCGAGCGCATGGCGATCATGCACCCGTACGGGGTGATCGGTGTGTCGGAGCTGCCGAAGAAATTCCGCTATGTGGATGATGAAGACGAGCAACTGGTCGACAGCCTGCGTTCGGACCTGGAAGAGCGCGTGGCCATCAATGGCGGCTCGCCGAGCTTCGCCACCCACGCCATGCTGCCGCCCGAAGGCCTGGACCTCAAGGACTACCTGGGGGGGCTGGAGCAGGGCCTGATCCAGCAGGCGCTGGACGATGCCAATGGTATCGTTGCCCGCGCGGCCGAACGCCTGCGCATTCGCCGCACCACCCTGGTGGAGAAGATGCGCAAATACGGCATGAGTCGTCGAGACGGCGAGGAGCAGGCGGAGGATTGACGCTTGCTTGAACACAACGGGGCGCCAGGGCGCCCCGTTGTGCGTTATATCCCTACCTTTTACAGGGCTGTAATGCCCGTCCTGCCTGCCTTTGGTCGGTTGCACCCTGGTGGGTTGTACCGGTTGCTCAAGTACCCGGCACGCCTATTGCTTTATCGCTGCCAACACACCGTTTTATGACGGTCAGTCACGCGAGAGAGCACGATGCCCCAGGCCGCCCCCATCTCCTGTGTCCCTGAATTGAAGGGGCAAAACGCCGCCGAACAGGAAAGCCGCCTTGGCCTCGAACAGGCCTTCGCCTTGTTCGATCAGGTCTCCAGCCAGTTGAGCGAGTCGTACAGCCTGCTCGAAGCACGGGTCACCGAACTCAAGGGCGAGCTGGCGGTGGTCAGCGCCCAGCGCATGGCCGAGCTGGCCGAGAAGGAGCGCCTGGCCAACCGTTTGCAGAACCTGCTCGACCTGTTGCCCGGTGGTGTGATTGTCATCGATGCCCAGGGGCGTGTGCGCGAGGCCAATCCTGCCGCCTGCGACCTGCTTGGCGAGCCGCTGGAAGGTGAGTTGTGGCGCGAGGTTATCGCCCGCAGCTTTGCCCCGCGGGACGATGATGGTCACGAGGTGTCGCTGCGTGACGGGCGTCGCCTGTCGATCGCTACCCGTTCGCTGGATGCCGAGCCCGGGCAGTTGGTGCTGCTCAACGACCTGACCGAAACCCGTCAGTTGCAGGGGCAGTTGGCCCGTCATGAACGGCTGTCTTCGTTGGGGAAAATGGTCGCTTCACTGGCCCATCAGATTCGTACGCCGTTGTCGGCGGCCCTGCTGTATGCCAGCCACCTGGCGGAGCAGACCCTGCCGGTGGAAACCCAGCAGCGTTTTGCCGGCAATCTCAAGGAGCGCCTGCACGAGCTGGAGCATCAGGTGCGCGACATGCTGGTGTTCGCCCGGGGCGAGCTGCCGCTGACTGACCGGATCACGCCCAAGGCGTTGTTCCAGGCCTTGCAGCAGGCTGCCCAGGCGCACGTCCAGGGGCATGAGGTGCGCTGGCAGTGCGACAGCCACCTGGGTGAGTTGCTGTGCAATCGCGACACCCTGGTGGGCGCCTTGCTCAACCTGATCGAAAACGCCCTGCAGGCCAGCACCGAGCCGGCGCGCCTGAAGGTCCACCTGTACCGCCGTGGGCCAGTGCTGCGCCTGTGCATCAGTGATGCCGGGGCGGGGATCGACAGCGCTTTGCTGGTGCGTCTGGGCGAACCGTTCCTGACCACCAAGGCCACCGGTACCGGGCTTGGTCTGGCGGTGGTCAAGGCCGTGGCGCGGGCCCACCAGGGCGTTCTGCAACTTCGCTCGCGGCCTGGCCGCGGCACCTGTGCGCTGGTCACGTTGCCGTTGATCGATGCGCGGAACATGGAGAGCACGCAATGAAGGCAATCAAGGTGCTGCTGGTCGAAGATGATCGGGCACTGCGCCAGGCCCTGGGCGATACCCTGGAGCTGGGCGGCTTCGAGTACCGCGCCGTCGGCTCGGCCGAAGAGGCGCTGCAGGCGGTGGCCGCCGAGGCGTTCAGCCTGGTGGTCAGCGACGTCAACATGCCGGGCATGGACGGCCACCAGTTACTGGCGCTGTTGCGTGCGCGCCAGCCGCAACTGCCGGTGTTGCTGATGACCGCCCATGCGGCGGTCGAGCGTGCGGTCGACGCCATGCGCCAGGGCGCCGTGGATTATCTGGTCAAGCCGTTCGAGCCACGGGCGCTGTTGGAGCTGGTGACGCGTCATGCCCTTGGCGTGGTGGCAGGGCAGGCCGATGAAGGTCCGGTGGCCTGTGAGCCGGCCAGTGCGCAATTGCTGGAGCTGGCCGCGCGGGTGGCGCGCAGCGATTCCACGGTATTGATCTCCGGCGAGTCGGGCACCGGCAAGGAAGTGCTGGCGCGCTACATCCACCAGCAGTCCCGGCGTGCCAGCGAGCCGTTTGTGGCGATCAACTGTGCCGCGATCCCTGACAACATGCTCGAGGCGACCCTGTTCGGTCACGAGAAGGGCTCGTTCACCGGCGCCATTGCTGCCCAGGCGGGCAAGTTCGAGCAGGCCGACGGCGGCACCCTGTTGCTCGATGAAATTTCCGAAATGCCCCTGGGGCTGCAGGCCAAGCTGCTGCGCGTGTTGCAGGAGCGGGAAGTGGAGCGGGTGGGCGGGCGCAAGCCGATTGCGCTGGATATTCGCGTGGTAGCCACTACCAACCGTGACCTTGCGGGTGAAGTGGCAGCGGGGCGTTTCCGTGAAGATCTGTTCTATCGCCTGTCGGTGTTCCCGCTGGCATGGCGCCCGTTGCGCGAGCGCAGCGCCGATATTCTGCCGCTGGCCGAGCGCCTGCTGGCCAGGCACGTCAATAAAATGAAGCATGCCCCGGTGCGCCTTTCGCCCGAGGCCAAGACCTGCCTGCAGGGTTATGCCTGGCCCGGCAATGTGCGCGAGCTGGACAACGCTCTGCAGCGCGCCTTGATCCTGCAGCAGGGCGGGGTGATCGAGGCGGCGGATTTTTGTCTGGCCGGGGTCATGCCGATGTTCGCCACCGCCCCGGCTCCGGCCCTGCCGGTAGCGCCGCTTGAGCAGGCGGCCAGTGGCCTGGGCGATGACATGCGCCGCCATGAATTCCAGATGATCATCGATACCTTGCGCGCCGAACGCGGCCGGCGCAAGGAAGCGGCCGAGCGCCTGGGTATCAGCCCGCGCACCCTGCGCTACAAGCTGGCGCAGATGCGTGATGCCGGGATGGATGTCGAGGCCAGCCTCTACGCCACATAAGGGTCGGGTGCATTCGGGCTTTTGTCCGCTGTACGGACAGAGCTGGCACTCTTGTTGCTAAGTCCTGCCTATCCGCTGCGTGAGTGTCAAAAAAATGCGGGTCGTCGGAGAGAGAAGTCCATGAGCCAAGGTGTTGAATTTAATCGATTGATGTTGGACATGCGGGCCATGCAGATGGACGCCATGTCGATGCCCAAGGCGGCTGCTGCGCCTGAGCTCGGCTCAAGCAATTTTGCCGACATGCTGGGACAGGCCATCAATAAGGTCAGCGACACCCAGCAGGCTTCCACGCAACTGGCCAATGCCTTTGAAATCGGCAAGAGCGGCGTGGACCTCACCGACGTGATGATCGCTTCGCAGAAAGCCAGCGTTTCCTTTCAGGCCTTGACCCAGGTGCGCAACAAGCTGGTCCAGGCCTATCAAGACATCATGCAGATGCCGGTATAAGGGCGAGATTGAGTCATGGCCGAAGCAGTCGTCGATAACATGCCCGCCAAAGGCAGCGCAGCCGCGTCCAAGCCGCCGCTGTTCGGCATGTCGTTCCTTGAGAACATCTCGCAGATGCCGATGCTGCGCCAGGTGGGCCTGCTGGTGGGCCTGGCGGCGAGCGTGGCGATCGGCTTTGCCGTGGTGCTCTGGTCGCAGCAGCCCGACTACCGGCCGTTGTACGGCAGCCTGGCCGGCATGGACACCAAGCAGGTCATGGAAACCCTGGCCGCCGCTGATATTCCTTACACCGTCGAACCCAATTCCGGCGCCTTGCTGGTCAAGTCCGAAGACATTTCCCGCGCGCGCCTGAAACTTGCCGCTGCCGGCGTGGCACCGGGCGATGGCAATGTCGGCTTTGAAATCCTCGATAAAGAACAAGGGCTGGGCACCAGCCAGTTCATGGAAGCCACTCGTTACCGCCGCGGCCTTGAGGGTGAGCTGGCGCGCACAGTGTCGAGCCTGAACAACGTCAAGGCTGCACGGGTACACCTGGCGATTCCGAAAAGCTCGGTGTTCGTGCGCGATGAGCGCAAGCCGAGCGCCTCGGTACTGGTCGAGCTGTATCCGGGCCGCGCCCTGGAGGCGGGCCAGGTGATGGCCATCGTCAACCTGGTGGCGACCAGCGTGCCGGAGCTCGGCAAGTCTGACGTGACCGTGGTCGACCAGAAGGGCAACCTGCTCTCCGACCAGGTACACAACTCCGAGCTGACCATGGCTGGCAAGCAGTTCGACTACAGTCGCCGCATGGAAGGCATGCTCACTCAGCGTGTACACAACATTCTGCAGCCGGTGCTGGGCAACGACCGCTACAAGGCCGAAGTGTCGGCTGATGTCGACTTCAGCGCCGTCGAGTCCACTTCCGAGCAGTTCAACCCTGATCAGCCGGCGCTGCGCAGCGAGCAGTCGGTCAATGAACAACGCTCCAGCAGCATGGGCCCGCAAGGCGTGCCCGGTGCCCTGAGCAACCAGCCGCCAGGCCCTGCCACCGCGCCGCAGACCACCGGCGGTGCCGCTGCTGCAACCGCTGCCGTGCAGCCCGGCCAGCCGCTGCTCGATGCCAACGGCCAACAGATCATGGACCCGGCCACCGGTCAGCCGATGCTCGCTCCGTACCCGGCCGACAAGCGCCAGCAGTCGACCAAGAACTTCGAACTTGACCGCTCCATCAGCCACGTCCGCCAGCAGCAGGGGCGCCTGAACCGCCTGTCGGTGGCAGTGGTGGTCGACGACCAGCTCAAGGTCGATCCGGCTACCGGCAACAGCACCCGTGCCCCCTGGGCTGCCGAAGACCTGGCGCGCTTCACCCGCCTGGTGCAGGACGCGGTGGGCTTCGACGCCAGCCGTGGCGACAGTGTCAGCGTAATCAACGTGCCGTTCGCCGCCGACCGTGGCGAGGTAATCGCCGAGATTCCGTTCTATTCCCAGCCCTGGTTCTGGGACATCATCAAGCAAGTGATGGGTGTGTTGTTCATCCTGGTACTGGTGTTTGGCGTGCTGCGCCCGGTACTCAACAACATCACCGGCCACGGCAAGCAACCCGCCGCGGCCGATGGCGACATGGAACTGGGCGGTATGCTCGGTCTGGATGGCGAGCTGGCCAACGACCGCGTCAGCCTGGGTGGTCCGCAAAGCATTCTGCTGCCGAGCCCGAGCGAGGGTTACGACGCACAGCTCAACGCAATCAAGAGCCTGGTGGCCGAAGACCCGGGTCGCGTGGCCCAGGTCGTGAAAGAGTGGATCAATGCCGATGAGTGATAACCGAGCCCTTACCGCCAAACTGTCCCGGGTCGACAAGGCAGCGATCCTGCTGTTGTCCCTGGGTGAGACCGACGCTGCCCAGGTGCTGCGGCACATGGGCCCCAAGGAAGTGCAGCGGGTCGGCGTGGCCATGGCGCAGATGGGCAACGTCCATCGCGAGCAGGTCGAGCAGGTGATGAGCGAGTTCGTCGAGATCGTCGGCGACCAGACCAGCCTGGGCGTCGGCTCCGACGGTTATATCCGCAAGATGCTCACCCAGGCCCTGGGCGAGGACAAGGCCAACGGCCTGATCGACCGCATCCTGCTCGGTGGCAACACCAGCGGCCTGGACAGCCTCAAGTGGATGGAGCCGCGTGCCGTGGCCGATGTCATCCGCTTCGAGCACCCGCAGATCCAGGCCATCGTGGTGGCCTACCTGGACCCGGACCAGGCCGGCGAGGTACTGGGCAACTTCGACCACAAGGTGCGCCTGGACATCATCCTGCGCGTGTCGTCGTTGAATACCGTGCAACCGGCGGCGCTCAAGGAACTCAACCAGATCCTCGAGAAGCAGTTCTCCGGCAACTCCAATGCCGCGCGTACCAACCTGGGTGGCATCAAGCGCGCTGCCGATATCATGAACTTCCTCGACAGTTCGGTGGAAGGCCAGCTGATGGACGCGATCCGCGACATCGACGGCGACCTCTCCGAGCAGATCGAAGACTTGATGTTCGTGTTCAACAACCTGGCCGACGTCGACGACCGCGGCATCCAGGCGCTGTTGCGCGAAGTGTCTTCGGATGTGCTGGTGGTGTCGCTCAAGGGCGCCGACGAGAAGGTCAAGGACAAGATCTTCAAGAACATGTCCAAGCGGGCCTCGGAACTGTTGCGCGACGACCTGGAGGCCAAGGGGCCGGTGCGGGTCAGCGACGTCGAGGCGGCGCAGAAGGAAATCCTCACCATCGCCCGCCGTATGGCCGAAGCCGGAGAGATCGTGCTCGGTGGCAAGGGCGGCGAAGAGATGATCTAAGCGATTTTTCGCGGGGCAAGCCCGCTCCCACCCTGCAATGTGGGAGCGGGCTTGCCCCGCGATCAGAATGAGTGCGTGCAATCATGTCAACCAACGAGCATCTGAGTGAGCTGATTCGCGCCAACGACGTCGAAGGTTTCGATCGCTGGGCGCTGCCCAGTTTCGACCCGGAACCTGAGCCTGAGCCCGAGCCAGAACCTGAAGTCGTTCAGGAAGAGGTCGAGGAAGTGCCGCTGGAAGAAGTCCAGCCGCTGACCCTCGAAGAGCTCGAAAGCATCCGCCAGGAGGCCTACAACGAAGGCTTCGCCACCGGCGAGCGCGAAGGGTTCCACAGCACCCAGCTCAAGGTCCGCCAGGAGGCTGAAACAGCCCTGGCTGCCAAGGTGTCGAGCCTTGAATGCTTGATGAACAACCTGCTTGAGCCGATCGCCGAACAGGACAACCAGATCGAGAAATCCCTGGTACACCTGGTCGCGCACATGGCCCGTGAAGTCATTGGTCGCGAGCTGCGCAGCGATTCCAGCCAGATCACCCAGGTACTGCGTGAAGCCTTGAAGTTGCTGCCCATGGGTGCGGACAACATACGCATCCATATCAACCCGCAGGACTTCGCCTTGGTCAAGGCGCTGCGCGAGCGTCATGAAGAGCGCTGGAAACTGCTCGAAGACGACACGCTGCTGCCCGGCGGTTGTCGTATCGAAACCGACCAGAGTCGCATCGACGCGAGCATGGAAACCCGAATCGAAAAAGCCCTGGCGCAACTGTTCGACCAGTTGCACGACCAGGGCCTGCATCCTGCAGCGCCCGACCTGCAGGTAGACCTGGGCAGCGCTGATGCGCCTTGACCGCACCAGCTTCGGCAAGCGCCTGGGTACCTACGCCGACACCATCAAGTTGCCTGTACAGCCAGTGGTCGAAGGCCGTCTGCTGCGCATGGTCGGCCTGACCCTGGAAGCCGAAGGCCTGCGTGCAGCTGTCGGCAGCCGATGCGTGGTGATTAACGACGACAGCTACCACCCGGTGCAGGTTGAAGCCGAAGTGATGGGTTTTTCCGGCGGCAAGGTGTTCCTGATGCCAGTCGGCAGCGTCGCCGGCATCGCGCCGGGCGCACGCGTTGTGCCGCTGGCCGACAACGGCCGCCTGCCCATGGGCATGAGCATGCTCGGACGGGTGCTCGATGGTGCCGGACGCGCGCTCGATGGCAAGGGCGGGATGAAGGCCGAAGACTGGGTGCCGATGGATGGCCCGACCATCAACCCGCTCAACCGTGACCCGATCAGTCAACCGCTGGACGTCGGTATCCGCAGTATCAACGGCCTGTTGACGGTGGGCCGCGGCCAGCGCCTGGGCCTGTTCGCCGGTACCGGCGTGGGCAAGAGTGTGCTGCTGGGCATGATGACCCGCTTCACTGAGGCCGACATCATCGTGGTCGGCCTGATCGGTGAGCGGGGCCGTGAGGTGAAGGAATTCATCGAGCACATCCTGGGCGCCGAGGGCCTGAAACGTTCGGTGGTGGTGGCCTCGCCAGCCGACGATGCGCCGTTGATGCGCTTGCGGGCGGCGATGTACTGCACCCGTATTGCCGAGTACTTTCGCGACAAAGGCAAGAACGTCCTGCTGCTCATGGATTCGCTGACCCGTTTCGCTCAGGCTCAGCGGGAAATCGCCCTGGCCATCGGTGAGCCGCCTGCCACCAAGGGTTATCCGCCTTCGGTATTTGCCAAGTTGCCCAAGCTGGTGGAGCGTGCCGGTAACGGCGAGGCCGGTGGCGGCTCGATCACTGCGTTCTATACCGTGTTGTCCGAGGGGGACGACCAGCAGGACCCGATTGCCGATTCGGCCCGGGGGGTGCTCGACGGCCACATCGTGCTGTCCCGGCGCCTGGCCGAAGAAGGGCACTACCCGGCCATCGATATCGAAGCCTCGATCAGCCGGGTCATGCCCCAGGTGGTCAGCCCGGCGCAGATGGGCCAGGCTCAGCAGTTCAAGCAGCTGTGGTCGAGGCTGTCCCAGAGCCGTGATCTGATCAGCGTCGGTGCCTACGTGGCCGGTGGCGATGCCGAGACGGACCTGGCCATCGCCTTGCAGCCGAAGTTGGTGCATTACCTGCGCCAGGGGCTGTACGACAATGTCAGCCTGGAGCAAAGCCGCGAGCATCTGGAAAGCGTCTTTGCCCAGCCCAATCCCGGCGCGGGGGGCTGATAGGCCATGGCCCAGCCTGGTCGTGCCGCGCGCCTGGCGCCGGTGGTGGAGATGGCCGAGAACGCCGAGCGCCAGGCCGCCCAGCGCCTGGGCCAGTTCCAGCAGCAGGTGAGCCTGGCCCAGGCCAAGCTTGCCGAACTCGACCGCTTTCGCGAAGACTATCAACTGCAATGGATCAACCGCGGTGGCCAGGGGGTCTCGGGCAGTTGGCTGGTGAACTACCAGCGCTTTCTCGGCCAGTTGGAAAGCGCCATGACCCAGCAGCGCCAGAGTCTGGCCTGGCACCAGAACAACCTCACCAATGCCCGTGGCACCTGGCAACAGGCCTATGCCCGGGTCGAAGGCCTGCGCAAGCTGGTGCAGCGCTACATCGACGAAGCCCGCCTGGTCGAGGACAAGCGCGAGCAGAAGCTGCTCGACGAACTGTCCCAGCGCCTGCCCCGCCACGATCGCTACTGATCCGGGCCTGGGGGGCAAGAGTTGCCCCGCCGGAGCGGGGCTGCTACACCTTCTAGTTGTCTGTCATCGTCGTCTTCGAAGGAATCGCCTACATGGCCGTTGAAACCGTGGTCTCCCAGGATGGGAAAAAACTGACGATCAAAGTCAAAGGCCGCTTTGACTTTGGCAAGCACCAGGAATTTCGCGAGGCCTATGAGCGCAAGCCGGTACGGCCGGATTCAGTGGTGGTCGACCTGAAAGAGGCGACCTACCTCGACAGTTCGGCGCTGGGCATGCTGCTGATGCTGCGCGATCACGTGGGAGGCGATGAGTCGGAGGTCCAGGTGGTCAATACCAGTTCCGATGTGCGCAAGATTCTCGCCATCTCCAATTTCGACAAGCTGTTCGACATCAGTTGATCCAGGCCATGCCTGACTCGACCCTGACCGTGCTCATTGCCGAGGATGGGGCGGCCGATCGCCTGCTGCTGGCGCGCATCGTCAGCAAGCAGGGACATGCGGTGCTCACCGCCGAAAATGGCGAGCAAGCCGTGGCGCTGTTTGCCGAGCAGCGTCCGCAGGTGGTGCTGCTCGATGCGTTGATGCCGGTGATGGATGGTTTTGAAGCGGCGCGGCGGATCAAGGCCCTGGCAGGCGAAACGCTGGTGCCGATCATCTTCCTGACGTCGCTGAGTGAAGATGAAGCGTTGGTGCGCTGCCTGGAGGCCGGTGGCGACGATTTTCTGGCCAAGCCCTACAGCCCTGTGATCCTGGGCGCCAAAATTAAGGCAATGGACCGCCTGCGCCGCTTGCAGGCGACGGTGCTGGAGCAGCGCGACCAGATCACCCGTCACCATCATCATCTGCTCAACGAACAGCGCGTGGCCAAGGCGGTGTTCGACAAAGTGGCCCATGCCGGCTGCTTGAGCGCGCCCAATATCCGCTATTTGCAGTCACCCTACGCCTTGTTCAACGGTGACCTGTTGCTGGCGGCCTTCACTCCGTCCGGGGATATGCATGTGCTGCTGGGGGACTTCACCGGTCACGGCTTGCCGGCAGCGGTCGGTGCCATGCCGCTGGCAGAAGTGTTCTACGGCATGACGGCCAAGGGCTATGGCCTGGCTGAAACCCTGCGCGAGATGAATGCCAAGCTCAAGCGCATCCTGCCCGTGGATATGTTCTGTTGCGCAGTACTGCTCAACTTGAGTTTTCAGCGGCGTGTGGTCGAGGTGTGGAATGGCGGCATGCCGGATGGCTATCTGCTGCCGGCCGCCGGTGGTGAGCCCTTGGCGCTGGTGTCCCGGCACTTGCCGTTGGGCGTGTTGGCGCCGGAGCGCTTCGATGATTCGACCCAGGTGCTGCCGCTGGGCCTGGGCGAGCGGTTGTTCTTGCTGTCGGATGGGGTAGTCGACACCAGTGACGATCAGGGCCAGCTATTCGGGGTAGAGCGCCTGCGCCGGGTGCTCGTCGACAATCGCCAGCCTGCCTTGCTGTTCGAGGAAGTGCTGCATGCGCTGGACTCCTTTCGCGGGCGCTCCCGTGACGACGTCAGCCTGCTGGAAATCAGCATGGTGGAGCCCGAGGCGTTGTCGCCGCCACCTTTGATCTATTCTGACAGCGGCCAGAGCGCACCGCTGGATTGGTCGCTGCAGTTCGAGTTTCGCGCCCAGACGCTCAAGCGCTTCAACCCGCTGCCCTACCTGTTGCAGTTACTGCAGGAAGTACACGGTATGCGGGCCCAGAGCGGGGCGTTGCACAGTGTGTTGAGCGAGTTGTATTCCAACGCCCTGGAGCATGGGGTGCTGGGCCTCGATTCAGGGCTCAAGCGAGATGCCGCCGGCTTTGCCGAGTACTACCGCCAGCGCAGTGAGCGCTTGCAGGCTCTGAGTGCGGGCTATATTCGAGTAGGCCTGCGGGTTGAACCTCGGGGCCCGGGCGGGCGTCTGATCATTGAAGTGGACGATAGCGGCAAGGGTTTCAACGTAACCAGCGTGCTGGCACGACCGCTTATCGAGCAGGGCTTGAGCGGGCGAGGGCTGAACCTGATTCGCCGGCTGAGCCGGCATGCCGAATGGACTGACCAGGGGCGCCGCGCATGCGTGGAGTTCACCTGGGACGCTCTGGCATAATCCAACTTGATCAAGGAGTGAGCAAGTGACTGATAACCACATCGATCGCAAGGTACTCAGCGACCTGCAGGAGGTCATGGACGATGGCTACCTGCATTTGCTGGAAACCTTTCTCGACGACTCCGAGAAACGCCTTAGCCAATTGCATGAGGCCAAGAATGCAACCGAGCTTGGGCATGCCGCACACAGCTTCAAGGGCAGTAGCAGCAACATGGGGGCGCTGGCCCTGGCCGAGTTGTGCGGGCAACTGGAAGAGCGTGTCAACCAACAGCCCTTGTATGGGATCGAAGACCTGATCAACCAGATCGACCGCGAGTACACGCTGGTTCGCCAGTTGTACAGCGATGAACACCAGCGTGTTTTGATCGGTTGATTGCCTGCAGGCAAAGCTGGCGCGACTTTTGCTGTACCTTCGCCATTGAACGTTTAAGATGCCCTGCAGCGGAGACGCTTACATGCCTGTTGCTTCCAACCCTTTGCTCCAGCCCGGTGTCGCGGCCAAGCCGACGCGGGCTGCGGCCAGCCAGCCGGACGCGTTGTTGCAGAACGCCAAAGACAAGTCGCAAGGCTTCTCCAAGGTCTATGCGCAGCAGTCCCGCAGCCCGGAGCAGGCCACTGCCGCCAGCGGCAAGGACAAGCAGGCAGTTGCCGACAGCGGCAAGAATTTGCCTGAAGACAAGGACGATGCTGTCGAAGACGCGGCGTCTGGCGTCGATCCGACCGCGCTCGACCCCAAGCTCGTCGCCGGCCAGGTAACCGATGCCCAGCCCGGGTCGCAGTTGATCCAGGCTCAGGCCGAGGCGGTGGCGCCGGTCGTGCAGGCGGCACAGTTGCAGGCCCAGGTGGGTGTGGCGCCCGAGGCAGGTGAAGCGCTGCCTTTCGACCCTGACGCCGATCCGCTGGCGGACATGCCAGCCTTGCGCATGGCCCTTGAGCAGAGCGCCCAGGCCCAGGGCACCACCTCGGCCCATGCCGCAGGCAAGGCGACGCAGGCCGATGCTTCCGCGCAGCCGGTCGCCAATGCCCTGGCGGCGCTGGTGGACGAGGCGGGCGCCGATGCCGAGCAGGGCGAGCCCGGCGACAAGGCCTTTTCTGCGCTGCTCGATGACGGCCTCAAAGACCTCAAGAGCTCTGCCAGCGATACCCGTGTGGATAACTTCGCCGAACGCTTGAGCGCCCTGAGCCAGGCCGCCACGGCAAAGCCCGGCAACCCTACCGTAGCGCCTGCGCCATTGCACCAACCCTTGGCGATGAACCAGGGCGGCTGGACCGAAGGGCTGGTCAACCGCGTCATGTACCTCTCCAGCCAAAGCCTCAAATCTGCCGATATCCAGCTTGAGCCCGCCGAGTTGGGGCGCCTGGATATCCGCGTACACCTGGCGCCCGAGCAGCAGGCGCAGATCACCTTTACCAGTGGTCATGTGGGGGTGCGTGAGGCCCTGGAAAACCAGGTGCATCGGCTCAAAGAGATGTTCGCCCAGCAAGGCTTGGGGCAACCGGACGTCAATGTCGCCGATCAGTCCCGTGGACAGCAGCAGGGCAATCCTGACTCGCCGCGCCTGAGTGGCGTGGCGGCGCGGCGTAATGAGGCGGGTGAAGTCGCCGCGGCGACCGCGCCGGTCGAGCAGCAAGTGGTCATCGGCTCGAGCGCCGTCGACTACTACGCCTGAAACCTACAGTCAGTTGGCATAACACTTGCTCAACCCACGCCATGTGACTGAATTCTCCGATGAATGACGGAATATTGGCATGGCGAAGAGCGACGCAGAGAAAGACCCCGCCGCAAAAGGCAAACTCAAGCTGATCCTGCTGCTGGTGCTGGCATTGCTGCTGGCCGTCGGGCTGTCGGTGGGGGCCACCTGGTTCTTCCTGAACAAGAGCCAGAGCGAGCCGCAAGCCGATCCCGCGCTAGCCGGCAATCTCAAGCCAGCAGCGATCTACGAGCCATTGACGCCAGCCTTCGTGGTCAACTTCAACCAGAACGGTCGCCAGCGCTACATGCAGGTGAGTATCACTCTGCAGGGCCGCGATCAGGCGGCCCTGGATGCGCTCAAGGTGCATATGCCGGTCATCCGCAACAACCTGGTGATGCTGTTCTCAGGCCAGGGATTCGACACCCTGGCCAGCCCCGTGGGCCAGGAAATGCTACGCCAGAAGGCGACCGTCAGCGTTCAGGAAGTGGCGCAGAAAGAAGTCGGCAAGCCGGTCGTGGACCAGCTGCTGTTCACCAATTTCGTATTGCAGTAGGAGCCCCCGATGGCCGTGCAGGACCTGCTGTCCCAGGATGAAATCGATGCCTTGTTGCATGGCGTCGACGATGGCTTGGTGCAAACCGAGACCAACGCTGAACCGGGTAGCGTCAAAAGTTATGACCTGACCAGCCAGGATCGCATCGTCCGCGGACGGATGCCGACCCTGGAGATGATCAACGAGCGTTTTGCCCGTTACACCCGCATCAGCATGTTCAACCTGCTGCGTCGCTCCGCCGACGTGGCGGTGGGTGGCGTGCAGGTGATGAAGTTCGGCGAGTACGTGCATTCGCTGTACGTGCCGACCAGCCTGAACCTGGTGAAAATCAAGCCGCTGCGTGGCACTTCGTTGTTCATCCTCGACGCCAAGCTGGTGTTCAAGCTGGTGGACAACTTCTTTGGTGGTGACGGGCGTCACGCCAAGATCGAGGGCCGCGAGTTCACCCCGACCGAACTGCGCGTGGTGCGCATGGTGCTCGACCAGGCCTTCGTCGACCTCAAGGAGGCCTGGCAGGCGATCATGCCGGTGAACTTCGAGTACATGAACTCGGAGGTCAACCCGGCCATGGCCAACATTGTCGGCCCGAGCGAGGCGGTGGTGGTGTCGACCTTCCACATCGAGCTCGACGGCGGTGGCGGCGACCTGCACGTGACCATGCCGTACTCGATGATCGAACCGGTGCGCGAAATGCTCGACGCGGGCTTCCAGTCCGACCTGGATGACCAGGACGAACGCTGGATCAAGGCCCTGCGTGAAGACGTGCTGGACGTCAGCGTGCCGCTCAGCGCCACGGTCGCCCGGCGTCAGCTCAAACTGCGCGACATCCTGCACATGCAGCCCGGTGACGTGATTCCGGTCGAGCTTCCCGACGAACTGGTGTTGCGGGCCAACGGCGTGCCGTCGTTCAAGGCCAAGCTGGGTTCGCACAAGGGCACCCTGGCCCTGCAGATCATCGATCCGATCGAGCGCCGCTGAGCGGCGCCTATGTTTCAAACTCCGAATTGATTGCCCGTCGAGGACAAAATGGCTAACGAAAACGACATCACCTCCGCGGAGGACCAGGCCCTGGCCGATGAGTGGGCTGCGGCCCTTGAAGAAACCGGCGACGCCGGCCAGGCCGATATCGATGCCTTGCTGGCCGCCGACAGCGCCAGCAGCGGCTCGGGTTCCAACCGCCTGCCCATGGAAGAATTCGGCAGCTCGCCGCGCAGCAACGAGCCGGTGAGCCTGGAAGGCCCGAACCTGGATGTGATCCTGGACATTCCGGTGAGCATCTCCATGGAAGTGGGCAGCACCGAGATCAATATCCGTAACCTGCTGCAGCTCAACCAGGGCTCGGTGATCGAGCTCGACCGCCTGGCCGGTGAGCCGCTCGATGTACTGGTCAACGGCACGCTGATCGCCCATGGCGAAGTGGTGGTGGTCAACGAAAAGTTCGGTATTCGCCTGACTGACGTGATCAGCCCAAGCGAACGCATCAAGAAGCTGCGCTGAGTGAAGGCCGTGATGCGGGCCGCGCTGGCCCTGGGGGCGGGTTTATACCTGAACGTCAGCCTGGCGGTGCAGCCACCGGCGGCGGCTGCGGCCACGGCGGGCGGTGGCAGTGTCGTCGGCCAGTTGGCACAGCTGGTGCTGGGGTTGTTGCTGGTGGTGGGGTTGATCCTGCTGCTGGCCTGGCTGTTGCGCCGGGTGCAGAACGCAGCGCCGGGCAGCCAGCAGGTCATCGAGGTGCTCGGCAGCCGCTCGCTGGGGCCGCGCGACCGCCTGGTGCTGGTGCAGGTGGGCAACGAGCAGATCCTGCTGGGCCACACCCCGGGTTCCATCGAGGCATTGCACGTACTCAAGGAACCGGTAGCAGTGCCGGCCTCCGCCCGCCCGGCCACCCCCGAATTCGCCCAGCGCCTGCTGGAATTGATGGGCAAGGATCAGAAGGACAAGTCGTAATGGGTGCCTGGCGTATTGTATTGACCCTTGCGCTGATGCTGGCGGCGCCCCTGGCGTTGGCTGCCGATCCGTTGTCGATTCCGGCGATCACCCTGTCCAGCGGTGCCGACGGGCAGCAGGAATACTCGGTAAGCCTGCAGATCCTGCTGATCATGACGGCGCTGAGCTTCATTCCAGCATTCGTCATTCTGATGACCAGCTTCACCCGCATCATCATTGTCTTTTCTATCCTGCGTCAGGCCCTGGGCCTGCAGCAGACGCCGTCGAACCAGATTCTCACGGGCATGGCGCTGTTCCTGACCCTGTTCATCATGGCGCCGGTATTCGACCGCGTTAACAAGGACGCCCTGCAGCCCTACCTCAACGAGCAGATGGTGGCCCAGGAAGCGATCGCCAAGGCCCAGGTGCCACTCAAGGACTTCATGCTCGCGCAGACGCGCCAGAGCGACCTGGACCTGTTCATGCGCCTGTCCAAGCGCACCGACATCGCCAGCCCCGACCAGGCGCCGCTGACCATCCTGGTACCGGCCTTTGTCACCTCCGAGCTCAAGACTGCGTTCCAGATCGGTTTCATGATCTTCATTCCCTTCCTGATCATCGACCTGGTGGTGGCCAGTGTGCTGATGGCCATGGGCATGATGATGCTGTCGCCGCTGATCATCTCCCTGCCGTTCAAGATCATGCTGTTTGTGCTGGTGGACGGCTGGGCCTTGATCATGGGCACGCTGGCCGGCAGTTTCGGTGGCGTCTGACGCCTCTAGGAGAAGTAGCCCATGACCCCTGAAGTCGCCGTCGACCTGTTTCGCGATGCGCTCTGGCTGACCACCCTGATGGTCGCCGTGCTGGTAGTGCCGAGCCTGCTGGTTGGCCTGATCGTGGCGATGTTCCAGGCCGCCACCCAGATCAACGAACAGACCCTGAGCTTCCTGCCGCGCCTGTTGGTCATGCTGATCACCTTGATCGTGGCCGGGCCGTGGCTGGTGCAGAAGTTCATGGAATACATGCTGTCGCTGTACGGCAGCATCCCGCAGCTGATCGGTTGAGCCGGGCATGCTGGAGCTGACCGACACGCAGATCGGCACCTGGGTGGCCAGTTTCATCCTGCCGTTGTTTCGCGTGGCCGCCGTGCTGATGACCATGCCGGTGTTCGGCACCACCTTGGTGTCGGCGCGGATTCGCCTGTACTTCGCCGTGGCCATCACGGTCGTTATCGTTCCCGCCTTGCCGCCGTTGCCTGAGGTACACGCCCTGGACCTCAGCGCGTTGTTGCTGATTGCCGAGCAGGTGATCATCGGCGCGTTGCTGGGCATGTCGTTGCAGTTGCTGTTCCAGGTGTTCGTGGTGGCCGGGCAGATTGTCGCGATCCAGATGGGCATGGGCTTTGCCTCCATGGTCGACCCGGCCAACGGCGTCAACGTGGCGGTGATCAGCCAGTTCCTGACTATGCTGGTGACCCTGCTTTTCCTGGCCATGAACGGCCACCTGGTGGTGTTCGAAGTGCTGACCGAGAGCTTCACCACGTTGCCCATCGGTGGTGGCTTGCTGGTCAATCACTTCTGGGACCTGGCAGGGCGCCTGGGTTGGGTATTTGGCGCGGCCTTGCTGCTGGTGCTGCCGGTGATCACCGCCTTGCTGGTGGTCAACATCGCCTTCGGCGTCATGACCCGTGCCGCGCCGCAGTTGAACATTTTCTCCATCGGTTTCCCGCTGACCCTGGTCATGGGCATGGGTATTTTCTGGGTCGGCCTGGCCGACGTACTTCCTCACTACCAGGCGCTGGCCAGCGAAGCTTTGCAGTGGCTGCGTGAACTGGCACGGGCGCGCTGAGCATGGCAGAGAGCGAAAGCGGTCAGGACAAGACAGAAGACCCCACCGAGAAACGCAAGAAGGACTCGCGCGAGAAAGGTGAGATCGCCCGTTCCAAGGAACTCAACACCGTAGCCGTGACCCTGGCAGGCGCGGGTGGTCTGTTGGCGTTTGGCGCAGGCCTGGCGGAAACCCTGATGGAGCTCATGCGGATCAATTTCAGTCTCTCGCGGGAGGTGCTGATCGATGAGCGCTCGATGGGCATCTTCCTGATGGCCTCGGGGAAAATGGCCTTGCTGGCCACCCAGCCGGTGCTGCTGGTGTTGCTGCTGGCGGCGATCATCGGCCCTATCTCGCTGGGTGGCTGGCTGTTTGCCGGCGGCACCCTGGCGCCCAAGTTCAGTCGCATGAACCCGCTGGCCGGCATCAAGCGGATGTTCTCCATGCATGCCCTGGTCGAGCTGCTCAAGGCCCTTGCCAAGTTCTTCGTGATCCTGATCGTGGCGGTGGTGGTGCTGGCCTCTGATCGTGACGACCTGTTGTCCATCGCCAATGAGCCCATCGAGCAGGCGATTATCCACAGCGTGCAGGTGGTGGGCTGGAGTGCCCTGTGGATGGCAGCGGGGCTGTTGCTGATCGCCGCGGTGGATGCGCCGTTCCAGTTGTGGCAGTCGCTGAAGAAACTGAAGATGACCAAGCAGGAAGTGCGCGACGAGTACAAGGACAGCGAGGGCAAGCCTGAAGTCAAACAGCGTATTCGCCAGTTGCAGCGCGAGATGTCGCAGCGCCGGATGATGGCGGCGGTGCCTGAGGCGGACGTGATCATTACCAACCCGACCCACTACGCCGTGGCGCTCAAATACGACCCGGAGAAGGGCGCAGCGCCACTGTTACTGGCCAAGGGCACGGATTTCCTGGCCCTGAAGATTCGCGAGATCGGCCAGGAGCACAACATCCAGTTGCTCGAATCGCCGGCGCTGGCGCGTTCGATCTACTACTCCACCGAACTTGAGCAGGAAATCCCTGCCGGCTTGTACCTGGCGGTGGCCCAGGTGCTGGCCTATGTCTACCAGATCCGCCAGTACCGGGCGGGCAAGGGCAAGCCGCCGGAGCCGCTCAAGGACCTGCCGATCCCGCCGGACCTGCGCCGCGATTCCTGATCTTTCGTGGTGATAGGAGCGCGACTGCTGCGCAGTCGATTGCGGCCTCGTTCCTCGGCAGCGGCTACAGATTGCAGGCTTGGCTCGCGTAGCCGCTGGCGGGAGCCTGTGATCGGCTGCGCAGCGGTCGCGGTCCAGCTCCTGGTGCATTAATCCCCGGTATTTCGAAAGTTGGAAAGCTTCTTGCAAAGGCAGCGCTGCGCGCGTCATTTCGCGTCAAAGTTTTGCTTGAGCTAACGAGGAATACCGGTGGATCGCTCTCAGTTAATCAACAGTGCCCGCAACAACCTGGCCGGCCTCGGCCGGGGCAATCTGGGTGTGCCGCTGTTGCTGCTGGTGATGCTGGCAATGATGATGTTGCCGATCCCGCCGTTCCTGCTCGACGTGTTTTTCACCTTCAACATCGCCCTGTCGATCGTGGTCCTGCTGGTCTGTGTCTACGCCCTGCGCCCGCTGGACTTCGCCGCCTTCCCGACCATCCTGCTGGTGGCCACCTTGCTGCGCCTGGCCCTGAACGTGGCGTCCACGCGCGTGGTGATGCTCCACGGCCACGACGGCCATGCCGCCGCCGGTAAGGTGATCCAGGCCTTTGGCGAGGTGGTGATCGGCGGCAACTATGTGGTCGGTATCGTGGTGTTCGCGATCCTGATGATCATCAACTTCGTGGTGGTGACCAAGGGTGCCGGGCGTATTTCCGAGGTGAGCGCACGCTTTACCCTCGATGCCATGCCAGGTAAGCAGATGGCCATCGACGCCGACCTCAACGCCGGCCTGATCGATCAGAACCAGGCCAAGGCGCGGCGTTCGGAAGTGGCTCAGGAGGCCGAGTTCTACGGTTCAATGGACGGTGCCAGCAAATTCGTGCGCGGTGATGCCATCGCCGGCCTGCTGATCCTGTTCATCAACCTGATTGGCGGCATGCTGGTCGGTATGTTCCAGCACGGCATGACGTTCGGCGACGCTGGCAAGGTCTATGCGCTGTTGACGATTGGTGACGGTTTGGTGGCGCAGTTGCCGTCGCTGTTGCTGTCTACCGCGGCTGCGATCATGGTGACCCGTGCCTCCGGCTCCGAGGACATGGGCAAGCAGATCAATCGGCAGATGTTCGATTCGCCCAAGGCGCTGGGTGTGTCGGCGGGCTTGATGATTGTCATGGGCCTGGTGCCGGGCATGCCGCATGTTGCCTTCCTCAGCCTGGGCCTGCTGGCCGCCGGCGGTGCCTACCTGGTGTGGCGCAAGCAGAACCAGGTCAAGCTCAAGGCCCAGGAAGAAGTGCAGCGCCAGCAAGACCTGTTGCCATCGCCACAGCGTGCCGCCGATACCAAGGAGTTGGGGTGGGATGATGTCACGCCCATCGACATGATCGGCCTGGAAGTGGGCTACCGGCTGATCCCCCTGGTGGATCGCAACCAGGGTGGGCAATTGCTGGCGCGGATCAAGGGCGTGCGCAAGAAGCTCTCCCAGGACCTGGGCTTTCTGATGCCCACGGTTCACATCCGCGACAACCTGGACCTGGCGCCCAGTGCCTATCGCCTGACCCTGATGGGGGTGATCCTGGCCGAGGCCGAGATCTACCCGGACCGTGAGCTTGCGATCAACCCGGGGCAGGTGTTCGGCACCCTCAACGGCATTGCCGCCCGCGACCCGGCCTTCGGCCTGGAGGCGGTGTGGATCGACGTCGGCCAACGCAGCCAGGCGCAGTCGCTGGGCTACACCGTGGTGGATGCCAGTACCGTAGTCGCCACCCACCTCAACCAGATTCTGCACAAGCACTGCCATGAGTTGATCGGCCACGAAGAGGTCCAGCAACTGTTGCAGGTGCTGGCCAAGGCATCGCCTAAACTTGCCGAGGAACTGGTGCCGGGTGTCATTTCATTGTCGGGTCTGCTCAAGGTGCTGCAGGCGCTGCTTGCCGAGCAGGTGCCGGTACGTGATATCCGCAGCATTGCCGAGGCCATCGCCAATAATGCCGGCAAGAGTCAAGATACCGCCGCGTTGGTGGCAGTGGTGCGCGTCGGATTGTGTCGCGCCATCGTGCAAAGCATTGTCGGCGTTGAGTCCGAGCTGCCTGTGATCACCCTGGAGCCAAGGTTGGAACAGATTTTGCTCAATAGTCTGCAAAGGGCCGGGCAAGGTCAGGAAGACGGTGTTCTTCTTGAACCGAGCATGGCTGAAAAGCTTCAGCGTTCGTTGATCGAGGCTGCCCAGCGTCAAGAGATGCAGGGGCAGCCGGCGATCCTGCTGGTCGCAGGACCGGTACGTGCAATGCTGTCGCGCTTTGGTCGCCTGGCTGTACCGAATTTGCATGTTTTGGCGTATCAGGAAATACCTGACAACAAGCAAGTTACCATCGTTGCCACAGTAGGCCCCAACGGCTGAGGTAGTGGGTTATGCAAGTTAAGCGTTTTTTCGCTGCCGATATGCGTCAAGCCATGAAGCTGGTTCGAGATGAGCTGGGGGCTGATGCCGCCATCATCGGCAACCGACGGATTGCTGGCGGTGTCGAGCTGACGGCTGCGCTGGACTACAAGCTGTCTGCCCTGGCGCCACGGGTTCCGAATGTGGAACTGGAAGATGAACTGCGCAAGACGCAGTCGCGAATTGTCACGGCCCAGGCCGAGCTCAGTACCCGCAACGACAGCGACGATGCCAACCGCCAGCTGTTCGCCGGCCTGCCGCTGACCGCCTCCGAGCCGCTGGTCGACACGCACGTGGATGAGCCGGTCGCGCCGCAGGTACCTGCGCCGGCACCGGTCGACCCGCGCCTGTTCGATGCCATGCGCTCGGAACTCAATGGGTTGCGTGAATTGCTCGAAGTGCAGTTGGGTTCGCTTGCCTGGAGCCAGCTGCAGGGCAGCCAGCCACAGCAGGCCAACCTCTGGCGGCGCCTGCAGCGCATTGGCCTGACCGGCCCGATTGCTCGTGAGCTGCTCGACCAGATCGCCGGTATCGACGAACCGCGCCATGCCTGGCGCATGCTGCTGGCGCACCTGGCGCGGCGTATCCATGTGCCGGAAGTCGAGCCGATCGAAGAGGGCGGCGTCATTGCCATGGTCGGCCCGGCCGGCATGGGCAAGACCACCACTCTGGCCAAGCTGGCGGCGCGCTATGTGCTCAAGTACGGCGCGCAGAACATGGCCCTGGTGAGCATGGACAGTTTCCGTATTGGCGCGCAGGAGCAGCTCAAGACCCTGGGCCGCATCCTCAACGTCTCGGTAACCCACGTCGACCCCGGCCAATCGCTGGCCCAGGCGCTGGAGCCGCTGCTGCGCAAGCGAGTGATCCTGATTGACACCGCCGGCCTGCAGGCCAGTGACCCGGCCCTGCGCATGCAGCTTGAAACCCTTGCCGGACGCGGCATTGCGGCCAAGAATTACCTGGTGCTGGCGACGACCAGCCAGAAGCAGGTGCTCACTGCCGCCTATCACAGCTACAAGCGCTGTGGGCTGGCCGGGTGCATCCTGACCAAGCTTGATGAAACGGCCAGCCTCGGCGAAGTCCTGAGCCTGGCCATCAGTCATGAATTGCCAGTGGCCTATCTAACCGATGGGCCGCGCATTCCTGACGATCTGCACTTGCCGCGTCGCCACCAGCTGGTGAGCCGTGCGGTCAGCGTGCAGATGCAGGAGGAGCCCAGCGAAGAGGCGATGGCCGATATGTTCGCTGATCTCTACCACAGCCACGGCAAGCGTGTTGGCTGAGGTGATTGTGAAGACGTTGCAAAGTATCTGCATTGATGGTCTGCCATGCATTTTTCAGGTGTTGAAAGCGCAGCCGGCTATGTGGCCTCGGTCTAAGCAAGACAAGGTATTGAACAAACATGGGTAGCATGCATCCCGTACAGGTAATCGCCGTAACAGGCGGTAAAGGTGGCGTCGGCAAGACCAATGTGTCGGTGAACCTGTCGTTGGCGTTGGCAGAGCTTGGCCGTCGGGTCATGCTGCTGGACGCCGACCTGGGCCTGGCCAATGTCGACGTCCTGCTGGGGCTTACTCCCAAGCGGACCCTGGCTGACGTCATCGAAGGCCGCTGTGAATTGCGCGACGTGCTGTTGCAGGGGCCGGGCGGTGTGCGCATCGTACCGGCCGCCTCTGGCACACAGAGCATGGTGCACCTGGCACCGGCACAGCACGCAGGCCTGATCCAGGCGTTCAGCGAACTGGGTGACAACCTCGATGTGTTGGTGATCGACACCGCTGCGGGTATCGGTGACTCGGTGGTCAGTTTTGTCCGCGCCGCGCAGGAAGTGCTGCTGGTGGTGTGCGACGAGCCGACCTCGATCACCGACGCCTACGCGCTGATCAAGCTGCTCAATCGCGATTACGGCATGAACCGTTTCCGCGTGCTGGCCAATATGGCGCAGAGTCCGCAGGAAGGTCGCAACCTGTTCGCCAAGTTGACCAAGGTCACGGATCGCTTCCTGGACGTGGCCCTACAATACGTCGGCGCCGTTCCGTACGACGAATGCGTGCGCAAGGCGGTGCAAAAGCAGCGTGCGGTCTATGAAGCCTTCCCGCGTTCCAAGTGCGCGCTGGCATTCAAGGCCATTGCCCAGAAAGTCGACACCTGGCCGTTGCCGGCCAACCCGCGGGGTCACCTGGAGTTTTTCGTCGAGCGCCTGGTGCAGCCGACGAGCGCGGGCCCTGTGCTATGAGCGCCAGCGGATATCGGATGTACAGCAAGGCATCGCGAGATGCCCAGTATGAGTTGATCGAGCGTTATGCGCCGTTGGTCAAGCGCATCGCCTATCACCTGCTGGCGCGTCTGCCGGCCAGTGTGCAGGTGGAGGATCTGATCCAGGCCGGCATGATCGGCCTGCTCGAGGTGTCCAACAAGTACGACGCCAGCAAGGGTGCCAGTTTCGAGACCTACGCCGGCATCCGAATCCGCGGCGCAATGTTGGACGAAGTGCGTAAAGGGGACTGGGCGCCACGTTCGGTTCACCGCAACACCCGTATGGTCAGCGACGCGATTCGCGCAATTGAAGCAAAAACCGGTCGTGACGCTAAAGATCACGAGGTTGCTGCCGAACTTCAATTGAGTCTCGATGATTACTACGGGATCTTGAATGACACCCTGGGCAGTCGCCTGTTCAGTTTCGACGACCTGTTGCAGGACGGCGAACACGAAGGCCTGCACGAGGATGGCGCCAGTGCCCAGCTCGAGCCGTCGCGCGACCTGGAAGACGAGCGTTTCCAGGCAGCCTTGGCCGACGCCATCGCCAACCTGCCGGAACGTGAGCGTCTGGTCCTGGCCCTGTACTACGACGAAGAGCTGAACCTCAAGGAAATCGGTGAGGTCCTGGGGGTCAGCGAGTCACGTGTCAGCCAGTTGCACAGCCAGTGTGCAGCGCGTTTGCGCAGTCGCCTGGGAGAATGGCGAGCGCGTTGAACGCAGGTTCAATGCAGTCGCGAAATGTAGTGCCCGAATTGATTGAATGCGCGTTCTGCGCTGAGCGCGTTAAAGACTGCTTGGAGGTCTAATTGAACAAAGACATGAAAATCCTCATCGTCGACGATTTCTCGACGATGCGGCGGATCATCAAGAACCTGCTGCGTGACCTGGGCTTCACCAACACCCAGGAAGCTGACGACGGCAACACCGCATTGCCGATGCTCGAAAGCGGCCATTTCGACTTTCTCGTGACCGACTGGAACATGCCTGGCATGTCCGGCATCGACCTGCTGCGCAAAGTGCGCGCCGACGAGCGCCTCAAGCACCTGCCGGTGCTGATGGTCACCGCCGAGGCCAAGCGCGAGCAGATCATCGAAGCGGCCCAGGCCGGCGTCAACGGCTATGTGGTCAAGCCTTTCACGGCCCAGGTGCTGAAAGAAAAGATCGAGAAGATCTTCGAGCGCGTCAACAGCTGAAGACACGCCACGGGGGCGCTATGGAGCAAACACAAACATCCTTGGGCGAGTTCGAGTCCACGCTCAAGAAGCACGCCCAGGAGCTGGTCGACAGCCTCGAGCGAGGCAAGTTCGGCGACGCGGTACAACTGATCCATCAGCTGAACCAGACCCGTGACCGTGGCCTGTACCAGGAAGTCGGCAAGCTTACGCGCGAGCTGCACAGTGCGATCGTCAGCTTTCAGATCGACCCGCACATGCCGCAGGCCGAAGAAGTGTCGCAGATCACCGACGCGACCGAGCGCCTGTCCTACGTGGTCAAGCTGACCGAAGGCGCGGCCAACCGCACCATGGACCTGGTCGAAGCGAGTACCCCGGTACTCAATGAGCTGGGCGAAGAGGCGAGGGCGCTGAGCGTTGACTGGCAGCGCTTCATGCGTCGCGAAGTGGCGGCACCGGAGTTTCGTGAGCTGGCCAAGCGCGTCGACAGTTTCCTGACGCGCAGCGCCGAGGGCAACCGCAAGGTCGCCGGGCACCTCAACGACATTCTGCTGGCTCAGGACTACCAAGACCTGACCGGCCAGGTGATCAAGCGCGTTACTGCGCTGGTCACCGAAGTAGAAAGCAATCTGCTCAAGCTCGTGCTGATGGCCAGTCAGGTCGACCGCTTTGCCGGTATCGAACATGACCACCAGCAGCTGCGTGCTGAAAAAGATCAAGAAAAACATCCGGCCCGGGGTGAAGGTCCGCAGATTCATGCCGATAAACGTGAAGACGTTGTGTCCGGTCAGGACGATGTCGATGATCTGCTGTCCAGCCTGGGTTTTTAGGGAGCACGTTTAATGAGCTTCGGCGCCGATGAAGAAATCCTTCAGGATTTTCTGGTAGAAGCCGGCGAGATTCTTGAGCAACTGTCCGAGCAACTGGTCGAGCTGGAAAGCCGTCCGGATGATGCCGACCTGCTCAATGCGATCTTTCGCGGTTTTCACACTGTAAAAGGGGGCGCCGGCTTCCTCCAGCTCAACGAGCTGGTGGAGTGCTGCCACATCGCCGAAAACGTTTTCGACATCCTGCGCAAGGGTGAGCGGCGCGTCGATGCCGAGCTGATGGACGTGGTCCTGGAAGCCCTGGATACCGTCAACAGCATGTTCGGCCAAGTGCGTGAGCGCACCGATGTCACCCCGGCCACGCCTGAGCTGCTGGCGGCCTTGTCGCGCCTGGCCGAGCCGGCTGGCGCCGAGCAGGCACCGGCGTCGGCACCAGAGCCGGCGCCAGAAGCCCCGGTTGCTGCCGAAGCGGACATTACCGATACCGAGTTCGAACAACTGCTCGACTCGCTCAATGCCATCAAGGCCGAGGCTGAAGCCCAGGCCCAGGCACCCGACGCCGCCAGCGATGAAATTACCGATGCCGAGTTCGAGTCGTTGCTCGACCAGTTACACGGCAAAGGCCAGTTCGCCCCCGACAGCCTTGCGGCGCCCGCGGTGGCGGAACCGGTAGCGGCCCAGGGTGCCAGCGACGAAATCACCGATGACGAATTCGAAGCGTTGCTTGACCAATTGCATGGCAAGGGCACCTTTGCCGTCGATGCGTTGCCTGCTGCTGCGGCCCAGGCGTCTGCGCCGACATCCGAGCCAGCCGGCGATCACATCAGCGAACACGAATTCGAAGCCCTGCTCGATGAACTGCACGGCAAGGGCAAGTTCACCCCCGACAGCGTGGCCCCGGCCGCGTCGCCAACCGCGGCGGTAGCGGCCAAGCCTGCACCGGCCCCGACCCCGGTGGCGGCTGCCAAACCAACGGCCCCGGCTGCGCCTGCCAAGGCTGCCGCACCCGCACCGGCCCGACAGCCGTCGCCCACTGCCGAGAAGCACCCGGCCAGCGAAGCGGAAACCACCGTGCGGGTCGATACTGCACGCCTGGACGAGATCATGAACATGGTCGGCGAGCTGGTGCTGGTGCGTAACCGCCTGGTGCGCCTGGGTCTGAACAGCGGCGATGAAGCCATGTCCAAGGCGGTGTCGAACCTTGACGTGGTCACGGCCGACTTGCAGACCGCGGTGATGAAAACCCGCATGCAGCCGATCAAGAAGGTCTTCGGGCGCTTCCCGCGACTGGTGCGCGACCTGGCCAGGCAGTTGAAGAAAGAGATCAACCTCGAGCTGGTCGGTGAAGAAACCGACCTCGACAAGAACCTCGTCGAGGCGCTGGCCGACCCGTTGGTGCACTTGGTGCGCAACGCCGTCGACCACGGCATCGAAACTCCCGAAGAGCGCGAAGCCGCCGGCAAGACCCGCAGCGGCAAGGTGGTGCTGTCGGCCGAGCAGGAGGGCGATCACATCCTGTTGTCGATCTCCGATGACGGCAAGGGCATGGACGCCAACGTCCTGCGCGCCATTGCGGTCAAACGCGGGGTGATGGACAAGGATGCCGCCGAGCGCCTGAGCGACACCGAGTGCTACAACCTGATCTTCGCCCCGGGCTTCTCGACCAAGACCGAGATCTCGGACGTCTCCGGGCGTGGCGTGGGCATGGACGTGGTGAAAACCAAGATCGCCCAGCTCAACGGCTCGATCAATATCTACTCGACCAAGGGGCTGGGCTCGAAGATCGTCATCAAGGTCCCGCTGACCCTGGCGATCATGCCGACCCTGATGGTGATGCTGGGCAACCAGGCGTTCGCCTTCCCGCTGGTCAACGTCAACGAGATCTTCCATCTGGACCTGTCGCGCACAAACGTGGTCGACGGCCAGGAGGTCGTGATCGTGCGCGACAAAGCCTTGCCGCTGTTCTACCTCAAGCGCTGGCTGGTCAGTTCCGCCGCTCATGAAGAGCAACGCGAAGGGCACGTGGTGATCCTTTCGGTAGGCACCCAGCGGATCGGCTTCGTTGTCGATCAACTGGTGGGCCAGGAAGAAGTGGTCATCAAACCGCTGGGCAAGATGCTCCAGGGCACCCCGGGCATGTCGGGCGCCACCATTACTGGTGACGGGCGCATTGCGCTGATCCTCGATGTGCCGAGCATGCTCAAGCGTTACGCCGCCCGGCGTATTTGATTCTGGTGGCGCGGCGTCACGCCGCGCCCCCTAATGGAGTGTTTATGGCAGTCAAGGTCCTGGTGGTGGATGATTCCGGTTTCTTCCGCCGCCGTGTCTCGGAAATTCTTTCAGCGGACCCGACTATCCAGGTCGTGGGTACCGCGACCAACGGCAAGGAAGCGATCGACCAGGCACTGTCGCTCAAGCCCGATGTCATCACCATGGACTATGAAATGCCCATGATGGACGGCATCACCGCCGTGCGGCACATCATGCAGCGCTGCCCGACCCCGGTGTTGATGTTCTCCTCGCTGACCCACGAAGGCGCCCGGGTAACCCTCGATGCGCTGGATGCCGGTGCGGTCGACTACCTGCCCAAGAACTTCGAAGACATCTCGCGCAACCCCGAGAAGGTCAAGCAACTGCTGTGCGAAAAGGTCCACACCATTTCGCGCAGCAACCGTCGCTTCAGCGCCTTTGCCAGCCCCACGCCTGCCCCCCAGCCAGTGGCCCACGCCCAGCCAAGTGTCAGCAGCCTGGGCGCCAGCCCTGCGCCGCGCGCCGCTGCACCGGTACGTGCCGCCACGACGTCGGCCGCGCCCAAGCGCAAGCCCTACAAGCTGGTGGCGATCGGTACGTCCACCGGTGGTCCGGTGGCACTGCAGCGGGTGCTGACCCAGCTACCGGCCAATTTCCCGGCGCCGATCGTGTTGGTCCAGCACATGCCGGCGGCGTTCACCAAGGCTTTTGCCGAACGCCTCGACAAGCTGTGCAAGATCAGCGTCAAGGAAGCCGAGGACGGCGACATGCTGCGCCCCGGCCTGGCCTTGCTGGCCCCGGGTGGCAAGCAGATGATGGTCGATGGGCGTGGTGCGGTGAAAATCCTCCCGGGCGATGAGCGCCTCAATTACAAACCCTGCGTAGACATCACCTTTGGTTCGGCCGCCAAGTCCTACGGGGACAAGGTGCTGTCGGTGGTGCTCACCGGCATGGGGGCCGATGGCCGTGAAGGCGCGCGCCTGCTCAAGCAGGGCGGCAGCACGGTGTGGGCCCAGGATGAGGCCAGCTGCGTGATCTATGGCATGCCCATGGCGATCGTCAAGGCCAACCTGGCCGACGCGGTGTACAACCTGGACGAGATCGGCAAGCACCTGGTCGAGGCCTGTGTCTGATGGATGTCTTGAGCCTGATCGGCATCATCCTGGCCTTTGTCGCCATTGTCGGCGGCAATTACCTCGAGGGAGGACACCTGTCGGCCCTGATCAACGGCCCGGCCGCGTTGATCGTACTGGGCGGTACCCTGGCGGCGGCATTGCTGCAGTCGCCCATGAGCGCCTTCAAGCGGGCGCTGCAAATTGTCCGTTGGATCATCTTCCCGCCGCGGGTCGACCTGGCCGGTGGCATCGACCGGGTCGTGAACTGGAGCCTGACCGCGCGCAAGGAAGGCCTGCTGGGCCTTGAAGGGGTGGCCGATGCCGAGCCCGATCCGTATGCGCGCAAGGGCCTGCAGTTGCTGGTCGATGGCGCCGAGCCCGAAGCCATTCGCAGCATTCTCGAAGTGGACTTCTACACCCAGGAAAGCCGCGACATCCAGGCCGCCAAGGTGTTCGAGTGCATGGGCGGCTACGCGCCGACCATCGGTATCATCGGTGCGGTCATGGGCTTGATCCATGTGATGGGCAACCTTGCCGACCCCTCGCAGTTGGGCACCGGCATTGCCGTGGCCTTCGTCGCCACCATCTACGGGGTGGCCAGCGCCAACCTGATCCTCCTGCCGGTGGCCAACAAGCTCAAGGCCCTCGCCCTGCGTCAGTCGCGCTACCGGGAAATGCTCCTGGAAGGGCTGCTGTCGATCGCCGAAGGCGAGAACCCGCGCTCGATCGAGTTGAAGCTTCAGGGCTTCATGGAGTAACGCATGGCGCGCCGCCGACAACCCGAAGAGCATGAAAACCACGAACGCTGGCTGGTGTCCTACGCGGACTTCATCACCTTGCTGTTTGCCTTCTTCGTGGTCATGTACTCGATCTCCTCGATCAACGAGGGCAAGTACAAGGTCGTTTCCGAGGCCCTGATCGGCGTGTTCAACGACCCCGAACGGAGCATGCGGCCGATCCCGATCGGCGACGAGCGCCCGCTCAGCGTCAGGCCCGCCGAGCCTCTGATCAAGGAAAGCGAGCAGATTGACGCAGGCCTTGCGGGGGCGAGCGTTGATCCGCTCAAGTCGATTGCCGACGATGTCCGCGATGCCTTTGGCGACTTGATCAAGTCCGACCAGATGACCGTGCGTGGCAATGAGCTGTGGGTGGAGATCGAACTCAACTCCTCGCTGTTGTTCGGCAGCGGCGATGCCATGCCCAGCGACATTGCCTTCAGCATCATCGAGAAGGTGGCCAAGATCCTCAAACCCTTTGCCAACCCCGTGCATGTCGAAGGTTTCACCGACGATCTGCCGATTCGCACCGCCCAGTACCCGACCAACTGGGAACTGTCATCGGCGCGGGCGGCCAGCATTGTCCGCTTGCTGGCCATGGACGGTGTCAATCCGGCGCGCATGGCCTCGGTGGGCTATGGCGAGTTCCAGCCAATTGCCGGTAACGACACGGCCGAGGGGCGCGCGCGCAATCGTCGGGTCGTGCTGGTGATTTCGCGCAACCTTGAAGTACGCCGCAGCCTGACCGCTTCGGGCAGCGCCAATGCCACGCCGGACGCCGCGTTGAAGCGTGCTGGCACACAAACTGCACCGCCAGCACAATCACCGTCGTCGGGGGGCAGTCGCGTCAATCCTCCGTCACCGAACTTATAACCGTTCCCGGCAGGGCCACCGCCGTACCGGGAGGAAGCAACGTAATGAGAGTCTGGGCAGTAGCCAATCAAAAAGGTGGCGTCGGCAAGACCACCACGTCCATCGCCCTGGCCGGTTTGCTGGCCGAGGCGGGCAAGCGTGTGGTCGTCGTCGACCTCGACCCCCATGGGTCCATGACCAGCTACTTCGGGCATAACCCGGACGTGCTGGAGCACAGTTGCTACGACCTGTTCCTGCACAAGGGCGCGGTGCCTGAAGGCTTGCCCGGGCAACTGCTGCTGCCAACCAGCGACCCGAATATTTCCCTGCTGCCCTCCAGTACTGCGCTGGCGGTGCTGGAGCGCCAGTCGCCCGGGCAAAGCGGCCTGGGCCTGGTAATCGCCAAGTCTCTGGCGCAGCTGTGGCAGGATTTCGACTACGCCATCATCGACAGCCCGCCGTTGCTCGGCGTGCTGATGGTCAATGCCCTGGCGGCCAGCCAGCAGTTGGTGATCCCGGTGCAAACCGAGTACCTGGCGGTCAAGGGCCTTGAACGTATGGTCAGCACCCTGGCGATGGTCAACCGCTCGCGCAAGCAGGCGTTGCCCTATCACATCGTGCCGACCCTGTTCGATCGTCGCACCCAGGCATCGATGGGCACTTTGCGCATGCTGCGTGACGCGTACCCGGAGACCATCTGGCAAGGCTACATCCCGGTGGATACCCGCCTGCGCGATGCCAGCCGGGCCGGGCAGACGCCCTCCCAGTTCGATGGCAAGAGTCGCGCAGTGGTGGCCTACCGGGCCCTGCTCAAGCATCTGCTGACGCAGAACCTAACCCAGCAGGTGGCCTGATGAATCGTCCGCTACAGCTGGCCTCCGGGCCGCAATTGGCCCTGCAGTCCTACCTGGACGGCTTGTTGTATGAGGCCACCGAGGCGCTTGAGCTTCCCGCGCCGGCAGTCGAGAGCGATGACTTCGAGGCTGCCGTGCTCGAAGAGCAGGTTCGCGATGCAAGGGGCGCCAGCTCGCAGATCGCCGTCGCGGCACAGGCGGACCCGCTGCCACTTCCCGAACCGGAATGTCCTGTGCTGCCAGCGCTCATGCCGGTGGCCGAGCCCATGCCGGCCACGGTCGAGCCGCTGGTGGAGGTACACCTGCCGGCCTCGATCAGCCAGCCTGCACAACCGGCGAGCGTTGACGGTCGCCCGGCATGGGCGGCCGAGCCCTTCGAGTGCCTGCTGTTCGATGTCGCCGGGTTGACCCTGGCGGTGCCGTTGGTATGCCTGGGCTCGATCTACTCGCTGGCAGGCCATGAGCTGACGCCGCTGTTCGGGCAGCCGGACTGGTTCCTGGGCATCCTACCCAGCCAGGGCGGCAACCTGAAGGTGCTGGACACTGCGCGCTGGGTCATGCCAGACCGCTACCGCGACGATTTTCGCCAGGGCCTGCAGTACGTGATTTCGGTCCAGGGCCATGAGTGGGGGCTGGCGGTACACCAGGTCAGCCGTTCGCTGCGCCTGGACCCCAACGAGATCAAATGGCGCAGCCAGCGTGGCCAGCGGCCTTGGCTGGCCGGTACGGTCATCGAACACATGTGTGCATTGCTCGACGTCGCGGAACTGGCAGGGTTGATCGCCAGCGGCGCGGTCAGGCAAATGAACATCAGCCATAAATGATCGGTCGCACCGCGACCGCACTGAGCACACCGCCGATGGCGGATTTTGAGGGATAGGGGAATGAAAAAGTCGTCTGCACAAGGTTCCGAAGATCCGATCCTGCAGTGGGTTACCTTCAAGCTGGACAACGAGTCCTATGGCATCAATGTGATGCAGGTGCAGGAAGTCCTGCGCTACACCGAAATCGCCCCGGTCCCGGGTGCCCCGAGCTACGTGCTGGGCATCATCAACCTGCGCGGCAATGTGGTCACTGTGATCGACACCCGTCAGCGTTTCGGCCTGATGTCGAGTGAAATCACCGACAACAGCCGTATCGTCATCATCGAGGCCGACAAGCAAGTGGTCGGCATCCTGGTCGACAGCGTTGCCGAAGTGGTTTACCTGCGCCAGTCCGAGATCGAGACCGCACCGAATGTCGGTAACGAAGAATCGGCCAAGTTCATTCAGGGCGTGTGCAACAAGAACAACGAACTGCTGATCCTGGTCGAGCTGGACAAGATGATGACCGAGGAAGAGTGGTCCGAGCTGGAGAACATCTGAGTTGATCCTTGAGGTTGCAGTCATATTTCTGGCACTGCTCTGGGCGGTGAGCCTGTGGTTCTTCCTGAACTACAGCAAGCGCCAGCGTGAACTGGCCGCCCAGCAGGCCCAGGGTGATGCGTTGCGCGACCAGCGCATCAAGGACCTGGCCAAGCGCCTGGACGACTACCAGAACGGCAGCGTGCGCATGGGCGAGGCGCTGCACGAGCTGTGCACAGTCGTAGCGCCGTTGCCCGACAAACTGTTGCAACTGGAGCAGCGCGACCCCAACAGCCTGTCGTTTGCACAAGCGGCGCGGCTGGTGAGCATGGGGGCCAGTGTCGATGAACTGACCCAGACCTGTGGCCTGACCCAGGCCGAGGCCGAGTTGATGAGCAAGGTGCATCGCAATTGAAGGCCAGGCGACTGCTGCGCAGCTGACCGCAGCCTCGTTCCTAGCGGCTGCAGACGCCCGTGCAGCCGCTGGCGACAGCCTGCGATCGGCCGCGCAACGGTCGTGATCAGGTGCAGCGGCTCAAGGTGGGGTGATATCCCGCTCCTGCGGCTCCTGATCGACAAACCCCACCGGCACCTTGCCCTTGAGCTGCCAGGCAAAGGCGATGATTTCGGCAAGGGTCAGATACAGCGCCTCGGGTATCTGATCGCCCAGCTCCATGCGTGCCAATAGCCGCACCAGTTCGGCGTTTTCGTAGATCGGTACTTCATGTTCGCGGGCAATGGCCAGGATCGCTTCGGCCAGTTCGTCGTCACCCTTTGCGCTCAGGGTGGGCGCTTGTTGGCCGTCGTAGGTCAGGGCAATGGCTGTTTTCTCAGTCATGCGTATTTCCTTGTGGGGAGCGGCGGTGCGACGTCTCGACTTGCCCCGCGAAACGAAGTTCCGGTTGAAATACGTTCGCGGGGCAAGCCCGTTCCCACAAAATTCATGCGGTTTCATCCACCCAGCGTTGTTCCAGGCGCGTGCGCGGCCCCTGGGGCGGTGTGCCGTGATGACAGCACAGTTCGGTTACGTTCAGGCCGCGGGCCAGCAGGCGCTCGCGCAGGTTGCCCAACTGACTGTCGATCAACTGTGCGGTGCGGGGCAGCTCGGCCCACAACTGGCTCGACAGGCTGCCCTGGCTGATCTGCGCCTGGACTTGCAGCGGTCCCAGCGGTTGCAGGTCGAACGACAGCTCGATGCGCCAGCGCATTTCCAGCGGATCGCGCTGTTCACGTTGTGGATCGTTTTGTTGCTCCGGCGTTTCTTCGCGTTGCAGTTTGAACTGCAGGGGGATGAAGTCCTGGCCGCTGCGCAGGGGGATTTCCAGTTGCCAGGTGGTTTGCAGGTTGCCCTCGGGCGTGGTGCCGGTCTGCTCCAAACTGGCCAATTGATGGCTCTGCAGGCGTGAGATGGCGGCGGCAGCCAGGCGCAGCAGGTGTTCAAGGTCGGCTTCGCCGTCCTGGCTCTTCAGTAGCCGCGAGGGCAGGGGGAAGCTGCCAGGGTGGGGGCGTGGGCTGACCTGGCCGAGCATCCCCAGGGCATTGCGGACCATGCCGGGCATCACCTGGGCCAGGGTGCTGGCGGCTGCGGCCGGGTTGAACGTGCTGGTGCCCGGCAGCCCCGGCAGCCCCGGCAGCAACTGCGCCACCAGGCGCACGATCTGGGCCTTGAAGTCCGGCGCCAACTGTTGCCCCAGGCCGCCCAGCAGCTTGGCTTCCAGAAACGCACCGCTGTTGGTCAGCGCCTGGGCCAGGCCCTTGGGGTCGCTGAGCTGGCGGGCATCCGGCAGGCTGGCCAGCAGCTTGTCGACGCTGTTGCGCACCTCGCCGTTCTGGTTGCTGTCCTGGCGCAGTTGCTGCAATGCGCTGAGCAACCCCTGCAACGACGCCTGTCGGCTTTGCTGGGTGCCCAGTTGCTGGGTGATGGCCAGTTGATCCTGGCGTCCGCTCAGGGGGACGAATTGCAACGACTGGTCCCCTAGTACCCGCGCACTGAGCAGGCTGCCCACCGCCAGCGGCCGCGGGCTGTCGAGGGTGAGTGTGGTGCCGGCTTGGGGACCCAGCAAGCTCACCAGCGAACGGTACTGGGCCAACTGGCCGGCGGCCTGGGGCAACATCTGGCTGGTGACTACCTTGCCTTGCAGCAGGCTGCCTACCGGCGTCTCACGGGTGTCGAGCCGGGTCAGGCTGGCCACGCTGCTGGCGAGCACTTGCTGCAGGCTGATGGAGAGATTGCTGGCGCTGCTCTGGCTCACCGCCAGCAGGCTGCCCTGGGGCAATGCCAGGTTACTGCTGGCCTGAACGTTGATCTGCTTGCCGTTTTCCTGGGTCAGTTTGAGCAGAAGCTGGAAGTCCTGCCCAACCTGGCGCAGGGCCAATACTTCGGCCTTTGCCGTTTCACCGGGGGCCAGCAGGGCCTGTTGGGGTTGCAGCAGGCGCAGCAGTTCACCCGTTGCCGACGAGCGCATCGAAGGGCCGGCTGGAGCCTGCGGGCCAAGGTTGTTAATTTCACCTGTCATCAGCTGGCAACCTGTTGAAATAGCCCTCTTTGCAGTAGGACATCACATGTATAATGCCGCCCGATCATTCGCGCTCAGCGCGCTCGGGCCTTGTATCCATTGCCACTATAACGGCAAGGTCAGGGCCGACTTGAGACAGGCATCCCAGCATAAGGCGAAACCGTGACCCCTCATCTCCAAGCCGTAGGCCTGGCCTGCGAGCGCGACTGGCGAATGCTCTTCGAAAATCTCGAGCTGCACCTGGCCGCCGGTGACATGTTGCAGATCAGCGGCCCCAACGGCAGCGGCAAAACCAGTTTGTTGCGCCTGTTGGCCGGCCTGATGCAGCCGACGGCCGGCGAGATCCGCCTGCACGGCAAGCCGTTGCTCGAACAGCGCCATGAACTTGCGAAAATCCTCCTGTGGATCGGCCACGCTGCCGGTATCAAGGATTTGCTCAGCCCTGAAGAAAACCTGGCCTGGCTCTGCGCATTGCATACCCCGGCCGACCCTGCAGCCATCTGGAAGGCCCTCGAAGCGGTCGGCCTGCGCGGTTTTGAAGATGTACCCTGCCATACCCTGTCGGCTGGCCAGCAGCGCCGTGTGGCCCTGGCCCGCTTGTACCTGGACAGCCCGCCGCTGTGGATTCTCGACGAACCCTTCACTGCCCTCGACAAGCAGGGCGTGGCCCAGCTTGAAGCGCACCTGGCCGCCCATTGCGAGCAGGGCGGCATGGTCGTGCTGACCACCCACCACACCCTGGAACGCAAGCCGTCCGGTTACCGTGAACTGAACCTGGGGCAGTGGGCCGCATGAGTGTGTTCGTTTTGTTGTTGCGCCGTGAAGCGCGCCTGCTGTGCCGCCGTCCTGCAGAGCTTGCCAACCCCCTGGTGTTTTTCGCTATTGTGATCGCGCTGTTCCCATTGGCGGTCGGTCCTGAGACTCAATTGTTGCAAACCTTGTCTCCGGGACTGGTCTGGGTGGCTGCACTTTTATCGGTTCTGCTCTCGCTGGACGGGCTTTTTCGCAGTGATTTCGAGGACGGATCGCTGGAACAGTGGGTCCTTTCGTCGCACCCCCTGCCTCTTCTGGTACTGGCGAAAGTGCTGGCACACTGGGCCTTTTCCGGTCTGGCACTGGTATTGTTGGCGCCCTTGCTGGCACTGATGCTGGGATTGCCTGCGGCGTGCCTGCCGGTATTGCTGGCATCGTTGTTGCTGGGTACCCCGGTGCTGAGCCTTCTGGGTGCAGTGGGAGCGGCGCTGACTGTTGGTTTGAAACGTGGCGGCCTTTTGTTGGCGCTACTTATTTTGCCGTTATATATCCCGGTGTTGATCTTGGGCAGTGGCGCCTTGCAGGCGGCATTGCAAGCTATGCCGGCGACCGGTTATCTGCTCTGGCTTGGCAGCCTGACCGCCTTGGCAGTAACTCTGGCACCCTTTGCAATAGCGGCTGGCCTGAAGATCAGCGTCGGCGAATAATGAGGTCTGGGCACTGCCCAGCAAAGACCCTGGATGTACCGTGATGAAGAGCAGCGTAATCAGCTGGACGTGGTTTCATAAACTGGGTTCGCCCAAGTGGTTCTATGCCATCAGTGGCCGCATGCTGCCCTGGCTTGCGGTTGCCGCGATCCTGTTGATTGGCATCGGCGTGATCTGGGGCCTGGCCTTTGCGCCCCAGGACTACCAGCAGGGCAACAGTTTTCGCATCATCTACATCCACGTGCCCGCTGCCATGCTGGCCCAGTCGTGCTATGTGATGCTGGCGGTGGCTGGCGTGGTCGGGCTGGTCTGGAAAATGAAAATCGCCGACGTCGCCCTGCAGTGCGCCGCGCCCATCGGTGCCTGGATGACCGCCGTGGCGCTGGTTACCGGTGCCATCTGGGGCAAGCCGACCTGGGGCAGTTGGTGGGTCTGGGATGCACGCCTTACGTCGATGCTGATCCTGCTTTTTCTGTACTTCGGTCTTATTGCCCTGGGCCAGGCCATCAGCAATCGTGAGAGCGCGGCCAAGGCCTGCGCCGTGCTGGCCATTGTCGGGGTGATCAACATCCCGATCATCAAGTATTCGGTGGAGTGGTGGAACACCCTGCACCAGGGCGCCACCTTCACCCTGACCGAGAAGCCGGCGATGCCCGCCGAAATGTGGCTGCCGCTGCTGATGACTGTACTGGGCTTCTATTGCTTCTTCGGTGCGGTGTTGCTGTTGCGCATGCGCCTCGAAGTGCTCAAGCGCGAAGCTCGCGCCAGCTGGGTCAAGGAGGAGGTCATGAACTGCCTGGGTCGGGGGATGGCGCGATGAGTTTCGCCTCCTTCAGTGATTTTCTCGCCATGGGCCATCACGGCCTGTATGTCTGGTCGGCCTATGGCATCTGCCTGCTGGTGCTGGCCGTCAACGTTGCCTCGCCCTTGCTGGCACGGCGGCGTTACCTGCAAGAAGAGGCGCGCCGTCTGCGCCGGGAGAGCAACCAGTGAATCCGCAACGCAAGAAGCGTCTGTTCATCATTCTCGGCCTGCTGGCGGGCGTGGGTGTCGCCGTGGGCCTGGCCCTGAGTGCCTTGCAACAGAACATCAACCTGTTCTACACCCCCACCCAGATCGCCAACGGCGAAGCGCCGCTGGACACCCGAATTCGCGCTGGCGGCATGGTCGAAGCCGGCTCGCTGCAGCGCTCGGGCGATTCGCTCGACGTGCGTTTCGTGGTCACCGACTTCAACAAGTCGGTACCGATCACCTACCGCGGTATCCTCCCCGACCTGTTCCGTGAAGGGCAGGGCATCGTCGCCCTGGGCAAGCTCAATGCCGAGGGCGTGGTAGTGGCCGACGAAGTGCTGGCCAAGCATGACGAGAAGTACATGCCGCCTGAAGTGACCAAGGCCCTTCAGGAAAGCGGCCAGGCCGCGACCACCACCGGAGCCAAGCCATGAACGCGGCGCTGATCATTCCTGAACTCGGCCAGTTGGCCATGATCCTGGCGATCTGCTTTGCCGCCGTGCAGGCTTCCGTGCCGCTGCTGGGCGCCTGGCGTGGCGATAGCCTGTGGATGAGCCTGGCAAGGCCTGCGGCCTGGGGCCAGTTCGCCTTCCTGGCGTTTGCTTTCGCCTGCCTGACCCACGCCTTCATGACTGACAACTTCTCGGTCGCCTATGTGGCCAACAACTCCAACAGTGCCTTGCCCTGGTACTTCAAGTTCAGTGCCGTGTGGGGCGCCCACGAAGGTTCGTTGCTGCTGTGGGCGATGATCCTCGGCGGCTGGACCTTCGCCGTGTCGATCTTCTCACGCCAGTTGCCGCAGGTGATGCTGGCCCGGGTACTGGCCGTGATGGGCATGATCAGCGTCGGCTTCCTGTCGTTCCTGATCGTCACCTCCAACCCCTTCAAGCGCCTGCTGCCACAAGTGCCTACCGATGGCGCCGACCTCAACCCATTGCTGCAGGACATCGGCCTGATCGTTCACCCGCCGATGTTGTACATGGGGTATGTGGGCTTCTCGGTCGCCTTCGCCTTTGCCATCGCCGCCTTGCTCGGGGGACGCCTGGACGCCGCCTGGGCGCGCTGGTCGCGGCCCTGGACCCTGGTAGCCTGGGCGTTCCTGGGTATCGGTATCACCCTGGGCTCGTGGTGGGCCTACTACGAGCTTGGCTGGGGAGGCTGGTGGTTCTGGGACCCGGTGGAAAACGCCTCGTTCATGCCCTGGCTGGTGGGCACCGCACTGATCCACTCCCTGGCTGTCACTGAAAAACGTGGCGTGTTCAAGAGCTGGACGGTATTGCTGGCCATCGCCGCGTTCTCCCTGAGCCTGCTCGGTACCTTCCTCGTACGTTCCGGGGTGCTGACCTCGGTACATGCCTTTGCCTCGGACCCCGAGCGCGGCGTGTTCATCCTCATATTCCTGCTCTTTGTGGTGGGGGGCTCGCTGACGCTGTTCGCCCTGCGCGCACCGGTGGTCAAGAGCCAGGTCGGGTTTGCCCTGTGGTCCCGTGAAACCCTGCTGCTGGCCAACAACATCGTGCTGGTGGTCGCCGCCTCGATGATCCTGCTCGGCACGCTCTATCCGCTGTTCCTCGACGCGCTGACCGGGGCCAAGCTGTCGGTCGGCCCGCCGTACTTCGACGCGCTGTTCCTGCCGTTGATGGCCTTGCTGATGGTGGTCATGGCCATTGGCGTGATGGTGCGCTGGAAAGACACCCCCACCCAATGGCTGGTCAGCATGCTCACCCCGGTGTTGATCGCCAGTGCCGTGCTGGCCCCCGTCGGTGGCTTGCTGGTCGACGATTTTGACTGGGAAGTGCTGACCACCTTCGCCCTGGCGGCGTGGATCGTGCTGGCCGGCGCCCGCGACATCCTCGACAAGACTCGCCACAAGGGCCTGGTCAAGGGCCTGCGTGGCTTGAGCCGCAGCTACTGGGGCATGCACGTGGCACACCTGGGCCTGGCGGTGTGCGCCCTGGGCGTGGTGCTGTCGAGCAACAACAGTGCCGAGCGCGACCTGCGCCTGGCACCGGGCGAGTCGGTGGAACTGGCCGGCTATCACTTCACCTTCGAAGGCGCCAAGCACTTCGAGGGGCCGAATTTCACCTCCGACAAAGGCACCGTGCGAGTGGTCAAGGACGGTCGCGAGATCAATGTGCTGCATCCGGAGAAACGCCTGTACACCGTGCAGCAGTCGATGATGACTGAAGCGGGTATCGATGCAGGCTTCACCCGTGACCTCTACGTCGCCCTGGGCGAGCCGCTGGAAAACGGCGCCTGGGCCGTGCGTGTACACGTCAAGCCTTTCGTGCGCTGGATCTGGCTGGGCGGTCTGCTGACCGGTCTTGGCGGGTTGTTGGCGGCAATGGACGGTCGTTATCGAGTCAAGGTCAAAGCCCGCGTGCGTGAAGTGCTGGGCATGTCTGGAGCAACTGCATGAAGCGTTGGATCATGGTGCTGCCGCTGGCGGTGTTTCTGCTGGTGGCGGTGTTTCTCTACCGGGGGCTTTTCCTGGACCCCACCGAGCTGCCGTCGGCAATGATCGGCAAGCCGTTCCCGGCCTTTGCCCTGGCCTCGGTACAGGATGGCAAGCCGCTGACCCAGGCCGACCTGATCGGCAAGCCAGCACTGGTGAACGTCTGGGCCACCTGGTGCCCCTCGTGCAAGGTCGAGCATCCGTACCTGAACAAGCTGGCCGAGCAGGGCGTGGTGATCCACGGGGTCAACTACAAGGACGACAACGCTGCCGCGCTCAAGTGGCTGGCCGAGTTCCACAACCCCTATCAGCTGGATATCCGCGACGAGCAGGGCAGCCTGGGCCTGGACCTTGGGGTGTATGGTGCGCCGGAAACCTTCGTTATCGACGCCAAGGGCATCATCCGCTACAAGCACGTCGGCGTGGTCGATGCCACGGTCTGGCGCGAGCAACTGGCACCGATCTACCAGGGCCTGATCGATGAGGCCAAGCCATGAAGCGCTGGCTGGCAGCTGCTGTACTGGGCCTGAGCCTGGCCGGCGTCACCCAGGCGGCCATCGACACCTATCAGTTTGCCGACGAGGCCGAGCGCGAGCGTTACCACGACCTGACCAAGGAACTGCGCTGCCCCAAGTGCCAGAACCAGGACATCGCCGATTCCAACGCACCGATTGCCGCCGACCTGCGCCGGGAAATCTTCCGCATGCTGGGCGAGGGCAAGAGCAATCAGCAGATCATCGACTTCATGGTCGACCGCTATGGCGACTTCGTTCGCTACAGGCCTGCGCTGACGTCGCGTACCTGGCTGTTGTGGTTCGGCCCGGGCGTGTTGCTGGTGGGCGGTTTCGGCCTGTTGGCCATGATCGTGCGCAAGCGTCGGGCGCAGAGCGCTGCAGAGGCTGTCGACCTTTCCCCCGAGGAGCGTGAGCGCCTCGCCAAATTGCTGGACAAAGAACAGACCCATGACTGATTTCTGGCTTGCTGCAGGCCTGCTGTTGCTGGTGGCCCTGAGCTTTTTGCTGATCCCGGTGTTGCGCGGCCGTCGTGCGCAACTGGAAGAAGACCGCACTGCGTTGAACGTTGCCCTGTACCAGGAACGGGTGGCAGAGCTGACGGCCCAGCAAGCGGCCGGCGTGCTCGATGACGCGCAGTTGGCCAAGGGGCGTGATGAAGCGGCCCGCGAGCTGCTGGACGATACCGAAAATGCCGAACCCCAGCGCCTGGGGCGCCTGGGCAAGCCATTGCCGTTGCTGGCCGCCGTGCTGGTGCCGCTGATGGGCCTGGGCCTGTACCTGCATTTTGGTGCCAGCGAGCAGGTCGAGCTGACCCAGCAATTCGCCAAGGCGCCGCAGTCGATGGAAGAGATGACCTCGCGCCTTGAGCGTGCCGTCGAGGCGCAGCCGGATTCAGCTGAAGGCCTGTACTTCCTCGGTCGCGCCTACATGGCCCAGGATCGCGCCGCCGATGCCGCCAAGGTGTTCGAGCGGGCCGCGACCCTGGCCGGGCGCCAGCCGGAACTGCTGGGGCAGTGGGCCCAGGCCCTGTACTTTGCCAACGACAAACAGTGGACCGAGCAACTGCAAGCGCTGACCGACGAAGCCCTCAAGGCGGACCCGAACGAAGTCACCAGCCTGGGCCTGCTCGGCATTGCCGCGTTCGAGCGCGAGCACTATCAGGAGGCCATCGACTACTGGAACCGCCTGCTGGTGCAACTGCCTGAAGGCGACACCTCGCGCGCAGCCCTGCAGGGCGGCATCGACCGTGCCCAGGACCGGCTGAAGGCGGGCGAGGGCAAAGCCGCATCGCCGGCACCGCAAGCTACGCCGGCCGTTGCCGCCACTGCGCGGCTCAAAGTGCGGGTAGAGCTGGCGGCGGCGCTCAAGGACAAGGTCAAGCCAGACGACACCGTGTTCATCTTTGCCCGCGCAAGTGCTGGTCCACCCATGCCGCTGGCGGCCAAGCGGGTGACAGTGGCCCAATTGCCGATCGAGGTAGAACTGAGTGACAGCGACGCAATGATGCCGAACATGAAACTGTCCAGCTTTCCCGAAGTCCAACTGGTTGCGCGCGTCTCGCGTGCTGGCCAGCCGACCCAGGGTGAGTGGATCGGTCGCAGCAGCCCGCTGGCCAGCAGCACGACTGCCGCACAGCACTTGACCATCGACAGCCCGGACCAGTAAGAGATCACTATGAACAGCATTGCACGCCTTGCCCTTCTTTCCCTGGCCGTTGGCCTGAGTGCGTGTACTGTTCATCAGCCCTCCGAACCCACTGCGCCCCCGATCGAAACCCTGCCCCCGGGGCCAAGCACCAAGCCGACACCGCCGCCCACCACCAAGCCGAGCAAGCCGGTGATCACTCCGGCACCCAAGCCGATGCCGCGCACCTCGGCAAGCTTTGCGCCACCGCCCGGTGGCGCCAGCCACTGGGACCCGCGCCTGGGTGTGTACGTGCTCGAAGGCCAGACCAACACCTTCTACCGCCAACGCACCTACTACCGCTGGAACAACGGCTGGAGCTGGTCGACCAACCTCAACGGCCCCTGGCAGGAAATCGATAGCAGTGGCGTGCCGGGTGGTTTGGGACGGGCTTTTGCCCAGTAACCGGAAGTCCGCATAATGCGCCCTCGCAAACAGTCGGGAGCATGGCATGACACAAACGGTACTGGTGCTGGTAGAAACGGTCGATGACTACCTGCCACTGTTGGAAGACAGCGGCTTTCACCTGATTCGCGCGCAGACCCCAGCCCTGCGCGCCGAAGCCATTGCCCGCCATGGCGGCAAGATCGATGCGGTGCTGACCCGCGGCCCCCTGGGCCTGCATGCCGACGAGATCGGCGCATTGCCCGCCTTGAAAATCATCTGCGTCATCGGCGCCGGCCACGAACAGGTCGACCTGGCCGCGGCGGCTGCTCGCGGCATCACCGTCACCAATGGTGCGGGCGCCAATGCCACGGCAGTGGCCGACCACGCCATGGCCCTGCTGCTGGCAGTGGTGCGCGACATTCCCCGCGCCGATGCCTCTACCCGACGCGGTGAGTGGAACCGGGTCATCAGCCCTTCGGTCAGCGGCAAGCGCCTGGGTATCCTGGGCCTCGGCGCAGTGGGGCTGGCGATCGCCAAGCGTGCGGCGCAAGGGTTCGACATGCACGTCAGCTACCACAACCGTAGCCCGCGCAGCGATGTACCCTACAGCTATTGCGACAGCCCGCTGGCGCTGGCCCAGGCCTCGGACTTTCTGGTCATTGCCACTCCCGGTGGGGCCCATACCCGTCAATTGATCGACAAGCCGGTGCTTGAAGCATTGGGCGCGGACGGCTTTCTGGTGAACATCGCCCGGGCCAGCGTGGTCAATACCATCGATATGGTCGGGGCCTTGCGCAATGGCGTGATCGCCGGCGCAGCACTGGATGTGTTCGACGATGAACCTGCAGTGCCGGATGCCCTGAAAGCCTTGCCCAACACCGTACTCACCCCTCACGTCGCCGGCCAGTCCCCGGATGCCGCGCGCGATACCGTGGCGTTGGTGCTCAAGAACCTGCAGGCCTTCTTCGCCGGCAAACCAGTGCTGACGCCAGTCACCCTGTAGGCGCGACGCTGCGACGTCTCGACTTGCCCCGCGATCGCGATGTGTCAGGCACATGCATCGCGGGGCAAGCCCGGTCCTACCGGTCTACACTTGGCGCCTCACTTCCTTGCGTGGAGCCTCGAACATGTCCTTCGAAAAACACGGAAGCTGCCTGTGTGGCGCCGTCAAACTCAGTGTCAACGTGGAAAAAGCCAGCGTCGATGCCTGCCACTGCAGCATGTGTCGCAAGTGGGCGGGAGGCCCGTTGTTGTCGGTGCATTGCTCGGAACCGGTCACGTTCACCGCCGGGCAACCGGTAATCTACGACTCCTCCGCATGGGCCGAACGCCTGTTTTGCGGGCAGTGCGGCACGCACCTGCTGTATCGGTTGAAGTCCGGCGACTTCGACTCGGTGTCGGTGGGCGTGCTGGACGGTGACACCGACTGGGTCTTCGATCTGCAGGTGTATATCGATGAAAAACCGAGTTACTACTGCTTTGCCAACGACACCAAGACCATGACCGCTGCCGAAGTCGAAGCCCTGTTCAGTTGAGCCCCAGCAGCCAGCCCTGGAACACCTGTGCGGCGGGTGAGCAGGGGGCCTGTTTGTCGTGCACCAGGTAGTCGGCCTGGCCTGTGTGCACGACAAGCGCCGATACCGGGTAGATATCGCCATTGTCGATGCGCTCGCGAACCATGAATTCCCAGCCCAATCCCACGCCCATTCCTTGCAGTACAGCCTCGAACACAAGATTCACCTGGTTGAAGGTCACCGCATCGGCGGGTGCCTTGTAGCGCACACCCTGGTGGGCGAACCAGTCTGGCCAGTCCAGGCAGTTCCAGGCCGAGGCGTCCAGTTGAATCAACGGCAGTGCCTGCAGTTCGCTCAATGAACTGACCGCCGGCAGGCTGCGTTTGACGCTGGCGATGGGGTAGATGGTTTCGTCGAACAGTTTATCGGCATTGAGTGAGCTCCAACGACCATGGCCATAGAGGATGCCGAAGTCGTAGTGGGCAATGTCGCTTTCGCTGATTTCGTTGCTGGCGTGAATATTCACGGTCAGTTCCGGGTGCAGTGCGTTGAAGCGCAGCAGCCGTGGGAACAGCCAGTACTGGGCCACCGCATGGGTGCAGATGACGCTGACATTGCGGCTGCTGTGGCCGGTTTTCAGGCGCAACACATTAGCCAGAAGGCTCTCCAGCATGGGTTCGACAATGCTGTTGAACCCTTCGCCGGCCGCAGTCAGGGCAATGCCTCGGGCGCGGCGCTCGAACAGCACCGCACCGAGGTGATCTTCAAGCACCTTGATCTGCTTGCTCACCGCGCTCTGGGTCAGGTACAGCTCGCTGGCGGCGCGAGTAAAACTGCCGGTGCGCACCACTGCTTCAAAGGCAATCAGGGTGTCCAGCGGGGGCAGGTGACGGGCAAAGCGACTCATGCTGAGGGTCCGGTCCAGGGAATGGCTGCATCATAGAGTCGATGCTTTCACGACGAAAGCCATTCCCCGAAGGAATGGCTGCATGCCGAATGATCTTTTGTCCTGTTTCAGGTCGAGCGGTAGCCTGCGCACTTCGTTGAACAGGAGCAGGCAGCGTGAAACAGGGTGTGGCCTATGCCGGTGTAGCCGGTGCGATGTGGGGACTGGTGCTGATGGTGCCGCAATTGTTGCCAGAGTTCAGTCCGGTACTGCTCAGTTGCGCCCGCTTCGTATTGTTCGGGCTGGTGACCCTGGTGCTGGCCATCCCGATGCGCAAGGCCCTTGGCCGCCTGACCCTGCCGGATGTGTGGATGCTGGGACGCCTGGCGCTGATCGGCAACCTGCTGTACTTCATTTGCCTGGTGGCAGCGATCCAGCGGTTGAGTGTGGCGCCAGCGTCGTTGATCGTGGGGGTGCTGCCGCTGACCATTACGCTCTATGGTCGCCACGACAGCGGGGGGGTGGCACTCAAGCAACTGTTCGTGCCTTTGATGCTGATCCTTGCCGGTATGCTTTGCATCAACCTGCAAACCTTCGCCGTCGAGCAAGGGGCACTGGAAGACAAGATCGCCGGCGTGCTCTATGCCCTCGCAGCGCTGGCCTGTTGGACCTGGTACGCCGTACACAACAGCCGTTACCTCAAACAGTGCGGACATTTCGACAGCCACCAATGGTCGGTGCTGTGCGGGGTGATGACCGGTGTGTTCAGCCTGGTGCTGGTGGCCCTCCTTGCACTGTGGCAGCCCGCGCAACTGCAGGTGCAGGCATCGACCGAGCGCTGGTGGCTGTTCTGGGCATACAGCCTGGCCTGCGCGATTTTCGGCTCATGGTTGGCGGCGTTGCTGTGGAATGCCGCGTCCAAGCGTATGCCATTGACCTTAAGCGGCCAATTGATCGTGTTTGAAACCTTGTTCGCCCTGCTGTACGCCTTCATCTGGCGCCAAAGCGGCCCGAACCTGCTGGAAGGCGCAGCCATCGTCCTGGTGATCGGCGGCGTATGCCTGTCGATGCGCCAACACGGCCCGGGTAGGAGCGGCGGTGCGACGTCTCGCCTTGCCCCGCGATGCAATGTAACTTGAATTATCGTGATCGCGGGGAAAACCCGGTCCCACAGGTTTGAGCAAGACCGTTGCTCCCACAGCAAGCTCCGCGGCGCTTGCAAACGCTGTTCATTCCTGCGAAAAGGCTGCCATGAAATACAGCGCTTGAACGAGGTAAACCATGAGCAGCGAACTGCAAATCATCGATATCCAGCTCGGCGACGGCAAGGAAGCGGTCAAGGGCGCCCTGATCACCACGCAGTACACAGGGTGGCTCGAAGACGGCACAAAATTCGACTCTTCCTATGATCGCGGCAAGCCATTCCAGTGTGTAATCGGCACTGGCCGTGTCATCAAGGGCTGGGACCAGGGCCTAATGGGCATGAAGGTCGGTGGCAAGCGCAAGCTCGTGGTACCTTCGCACCTGGCCTACGGCGAACGCAGCATGGGCGCGATCACGCCCCACTCGAACCTGACCTTCGAGATCGAGTTGCTGGAAGTCCTGACCCGCGACGATTGATGGCCGTTGGTCTTATTTGTGCAATATCAAGGTATTAAAGTCACTCGTGCTCAGGGTTGAGCGCTCAAGGATCGAACCAAACGGGCTTATCGCACTCTCAGTTAGCCCGCTCCACGGATGGAACGACAGACAGGGATCACCCGCGGCCTCGGCCGCGGTGTGTCACAGGCGGGTCCGCCACATCCCTTTTGCCGTAGAAGAGTTCGCTCCATGAAGTTGTCGATCCTGTTCAAGCGTCACCGCCACGCCGTGTGTTCCCTGGCCCTGCTCGGTGGTGTCACGCTGCTGGCCGTGGAAGCCGTCGAAAGCCGCGCCGAGCCTGTGGATGGCGTCCAGACCCTGGTGTTTCTGCGCCATGCCGAAAAGCCTGGCGAAGGCTTGGGGCAACTCAACTGCCAGGGACTCAATCGTGCGCTGGACCTGGCCACCGTGCTTCCGGAAAAGTTCGGCAAGGCCGACTACGTGTTCGCTGCCAACCCGTCCCGCCATGTGGAAGAGGGCAGCAAGGACGATGCCTACAGCTACATCCGCCCGCTGATGACCATCAGCCCCAGCGCCATCAAGCTCGGGCTGCCGGTGAACATTGACTTCGGTGCCAACGACACCGGTGCGCTTGCCGACGAACTGCTGCAAGACAAATACCGCAACGCCACCGTCTATACCGCCTGGTCCCACGGCTACCTGCCCGAGTTGATCAATACCGTGGCCGGCAAAGCCGTGGGCGAGAAACAGGTCATCACCGAGGACTGGGACGGTGGCGATTTCGACTCGCTCTACGTGCTGACCCTGACCTGGCACAACGGCAAGGCCAGCCTGCTCAGTCGCAACTACAAGCAGGGCCTGAACAACGGTGAGCAGAGCTGCCCGAGCTGATTGCCGGCAGGTTCAGGAACTTTGCAAGGCAGGGACTTTGGCGATCTGCTCGCGGGCGCGCTGGCCAAACAACTGCAGCAAGTCGTCCAGGGTGTGCGGATGGCTTTCATTGACGCGCGTGAGTGCGTACAGGGTGATTGGCAGGGGCGGATTCAACGGACGTACCAGGGTGTGTTTTGAGCCCAGGGCAGTGAACGGGTCGATCAATGCCAGCCCGGCGCCTGACTCGACCATGGCCCGGGCCAGTGAGTAGGTCTGCACGCGTATGCCAATGCGCGGCGCAGGTTCCAGATTCTTCAGGTAGCTGCCCACCTGCGCCGCCAGCGGGTCGCTGCTGCTCAAACCGATCAGCGGTGCGCCGGCCAGTGCTTCGACCGACAGCGGCACGCCCTGGCTTTCTTCGGCCCAGTAACCCTTTGGCGCCAGCGCCACCAGCACACCATGAGCCAACGCCTGGGCGTTTAGCCCCGGGTGTTCCGGGTGACGCAAGGTCAGGGCGACGTCGATCTCGCGCATCAGCAACTGCTGCACCAGCTCGCGACTGTGGTAGCTCGACAGCTCGCATTCGGACTGCGGATGACGTTCGGACCACAGGCTGATCACCGGTGGAAACAGCGACAAGGCCAGGGCCGGCGTCGCGCCGATACGCAAACTCATGCCCGGCTGGCGGCGCAGGCTGGCGGCCAGACGCCGAACCCCTTCGACGCTGTCGCTGACCTTGTCCACTTCGCGTTCCAGGGCCAAGGCCTCGGGCGTGATCTGCAACTTGCCACGCACTCGCAGGAACAGCGGGAATCCCAGCTGAGCCTCGGCGTGCTGGAGAATTTTCGACACTGCCGGCTGCGTCACGTGCAGCAACTGTGCCGCGCCGCTGATCGAGCCGGTCTGGCGGATGGCCTGGAATACTTCGATATGACGCAAGCGCATGGCAATAACCCATAACCTTTGTTTATGGCTGAGCCATTTTTATTCATTATCCAGCGGCTGTCACCGCCCCTAGTCTGAAGGCCTTCGGATTTGTGGATGCAGGCACATGGCACAGCGGGTAACAGTGATCGGCGGCGGCGTCATCGGCCTGGCAACGGCTTACGCCCTGGTACGCGAAGGTTTTGCAGTTGATCTGATCGAGGCGCGCAAGAGCCTGGCCGGTGGCACCAGCTACGCCAATGGCGGGCAATTGTCCTACCGCTACGTATCGCCGCTGGCCGATGCCGGGGTGCCGCTGCAGGCGCTGGGCTGGCTGTTGCGCAGCGACTCGCCGCTCAAGTTGCGTCCGCGCCTGGATCTGGCCCAATGGCGTTGGATGGGGGCGTTCATGGCCGCGTGCCGCAGCTCGGTCAACCGCACCAATGCCGCTCACCTGTTGCGCCTGGCCCTGCACAGCCAGGCCACTCTGGCTCACTGGCGTGAGGAAGACCAACTGGGCGGTTTCGCCTGGCGGCGCAATGGCAAGTTGGTGACTTTTCGCAACCCGGCCAGTTTTGCCCATGCCCGCCATCATCTGCTCGATCCCCAGGGGCAGCAGGTGCTCGATGCTGTCGGCATCGCCGCACTGGAACCGGCACTGGCCGATGCTCCCTTCATCGGCGGGGTGTACACCGCCGATGAAGAAGTCGCCGACTGTCATCGTTTTTGCCTGGCCCTGGCCGAACGCTTGCAGGCCTCAGGGCAGTGCCGCCTGCTGCTGGGCCAGAGCGTCAGTCGAATTCGTCATGCCGATGGTGTGGTCCAGGCGCTGGAGCTGGGCGACCAGGTGGTGCCGGTGGAGCGCCTGGTACTCTGTGCCGGGCACCGTAGCACCCGTCTCGGCCTGCCGGGCCTGCAGGTACCGATCTATCCGCTCAAGGGCTACAGCCTGACCGCGCCGATAAGGGCGGGGCAGCAGGCTCCGGCTGTCAGCATCACCGACTACGACCGCAAGATTGTCTATGCCCGTCTCGAAGACCAACTTCGCGTTGCGGCCATGGTCGATATCGTCGGCTTCGACGAATCGCTGGACCCTGCGCGGTTGGCCAGCATGCGCCAGCTGGCGGTCAGTACCTTGCCCCATGCCGCTGACTATGCGCATGCCCGGGAATGGGCCGGCATGCGCCCGGCAACGCCCAGTGGCGTGCCCCTGCTGGGGGCCACCCGCTACCGCAACCTCTGGCTCAATCTCGGCCATGGCGCCCTCGGCTTTACCCTGGCGTGTGCCAGTGGCGCATTGCTGGCCGAACTGATCAGCGGCCGCGCGCCGTCGATCGACTTGCACGGCCTGTCCCCTCGGGCTGCCTGACCTGTAGAAAAACAACAATCGCAAGGAGTGTCCTGATGTCGATAACCCGTTTGCACAGTAACGAGCGCTTGAGCGCCGCCGCCCTGTTTGGGCAATTGGTGTTCCTCTCCGGCCAGGTACCCACCCAGGCCCGCGACATCCGCGAGCAGACCCAGGAGGTGCTGGACAAGATCGACGCCCTGCTCGCCGAGTCGGGCAGCGACAAGCGCCAGTTGCTCAGCGCCACCATTTACCTCAAGGACATTGCCACCGACTTCGAGGCGATGAACGATGTCTGGTCGGCCTGGCTCGCACCTGGTCATGTACCGACCCGCACCACCGTGCAGGCCGAACTGGCGCGCCCGAGTGTGCGCGTGGAAATTACTGTGACTGCCGTGCGCGGCTAGGAGGTCATCATGTTCAAACCTGCCCTGATTGCCCTGTCGCTGCTGTTTGCACATTCTGCGATGGCCGACACCCCACCCCTCACTGGCACAATGAAAAAAATCGCTGATTCCGGGCGCATCACCCTGGGCTATCGCGACTCATCCATTCCTTTTTCTTACATTGGCGACAACAGTGGCAAGCCCATGGGCTACTCGGTCGACCTGGCCGGTGAAATCGTCAAACACCTGCAGACCAAGCTGGCAGTGCCTGAATTGAAAGTGCGCTACAACCTGGTGACCTCGCAGACACGCATCCCATTGGTTCAGAACGGCACCGTCGACCTGGAGTGCGGTACCACCGGCGTTACCGCAGAGCGTGCCAAACAGGTGGATTTCTCCTACGGCTTCATCTTCGTCAAAGGCCAGTTGCTGACCAATAAAGACAGTGGCATCCACAGCCTGGACGACTTGAAGGGCAAGAACGTCGTGAGTACCGCAGGCACCACCAACGAAAAGTACCTGAAGAACTACAACCTCGAACACAAGCTGGGGGCTTCGGTCATCAGCGCCAAGGACCATGGCGAGGCGTTCAAGATGCTGGAGACCGGTCGCGCGGCTGCGTTCTACATGGACGATGCGTTGCTCTACGGTGAACGGGCCAAGGCGCGCAACCCGCATGACTGGGTAGTGGTGGGGGAGGCGCAGTCCCAGGAAATCTACAGTTGCATGGTGCGCAAGGGGGATACGCAGCTGCTGACACTGGTCAACGAAGCGCTGGCGGATGTATACCGCAGCGGCAAGATCGATGGCATCTACAAACGCTGGTTCGAGCAACCGATCCCGCCAAACGGGTTGAACCTGGAGTTCCCGATGACCAGTGAGCTCAAGGGGCTGATTGCCAAGCCGTCGAGTGAGCCGGTAGAAGCGGGCTCACGCCTCGATGCAATGTGACTGGCTGAGGCAATCGCGCAACACCTGGCGACCGCTGCGCAGTCGATCGAAACCATTGCAGCACAGGCCGGCGTAGCCGCTGGCGACAGCCTGCGATCGGTCGCGCAGCGGCCGTGGTTCGTGCCCCAAGGGGCTACGCCATCGGCGGCAACCGGCGCTTCACCGGCGTTTTCTTCACAATCGCCGTGTTGGTTTCGGCATGGCTGTTGAGCTTGTCGAGAACCGTGTCGAGTTCTTCCATCGAACGCACATGCAAGCGCGCGATAAAGCAGTCATCCCCGGTCACCTTGTCACATTCGGTGAACTCGGGGATGGCCATGATCTGGCGCTCTACTTCCTGCAACTGCCCCGGCAATGGTCGCACCCGGACGATGGCTTGCAGCTGGTAGCCAAAACAGCGCGGGTCGATTTCTACCGTGTAGCCTTTGAGCACGCCGCGCTCTTCCAGGCGACGCAGGCGTTCGCTGACGCTGGGTGATGACAGCCCGCTCAGTTGTGCCAGGGCCTTGAGCGAGCGCCGGGAGTCTTCCATCAGCGCTTTTATCAATACCTGGTCAATATCGTCGGTCATAGTGGCCTCGTTAGGCGGATTTAGAAATCTGCCTTGATAGTAAAGGTAGATTTTCAGCTTAGCCTGTTTTATCCACTGGAACCGCCCCGTCGCGCTGGTGATAATTTGCCCATCGTCAAGGAGGTGGGTGATGGACAGTTCAATACGCCGTGGGTCGTTCGAGATGGTCGCCGCGATGCTGATTTCGGGGACCATCGGCTGGTTTGTGCTGGTGTCCGGGCAACCGGTGCTGGATGTGGTGTTCTGGCGTTGCGTGTTCGGGGCCGGTACGTTGCTGTTGATCTGCCTGGCCATGGGTTTTCTCAAGCCGGGTATCCTGACCCGCGTCACCTTCGCCCTGGCGGTTCTCAGTGGGGTGGCGATCGTGGGCAACTGGGTGTTGTTGTTTGCCTCCTATTCTCGCGCATCGATCGCCATCGGCACGGCGGTGTACAACGTCCAGCCATTCATGCTGGTGGGGCTGGCGGCGGTGTTCCTCGGCGAGAAGATCACGCTGCAGAAGCTGTTCTGGCTGGCGTTGTCGTTTCTCGGGATGCTGGCGATCGTCAGTGCCCATGGCAGCCAGGGCGGCAGCGGCAATGAGTATTTGCTGGGCATTGGCCTGGCGCTTGGCGCAGCGTTTCTCTATGCCGTGGCGGCGTTGATCATCAAGCGCTTGAGCGGTACACCGCCACATCTGATTGCGCTGGTCCAGGTATGCACCGGCATCTTGCTGCTGGCGCCCTGGGCCAACACGTCGGGCCTGCCCAGCGAAGCCGGTGAGCTGGGCTCGTTGATCACGCTGGGGATTGTCCACACCGGGGTGATGTATGTGCTGCTGTACGGCGCAATCCAGAAGCTGCCGACCGCCTTGACCGGGGCCTTGTCGTTCATCTACCCGATCGCGGCGATCTTCGTCGACTGGTTCGCCTTTGGCCATCGCCTGGAGCCGCTGCAATGGCTGGGTGTGGCGGCGATCCTGCTGGCGGCGGCTGGCATGCAGCAGGGCTGGTGGTTCAAGCCAGCGGCCAAGGCGGCTGCGGTCAAGCCAGACTGAGTGCGGCGCGGTCGATCAGGGCGGCCACTTCGGCGGCCCTGGAGACCAGTGACGCATGGCTGGCCTCCAGGTTGAGTGTTTCTTTGGGCTTCGTGCGTTCAGCCATGAAGGCCTGGTTGTCGGGGTGAATCATGCGGTCGTGGGTCGAGCGCTGATACCAGCAAGGCTTGTGCTTCCACGCGGGGTTGCTGATGGTGTCGGCAAAGGTGCTGGCCAGCGGCGCCTTCTGGGTGACGCTCATGACCAGTCCTTCATCCTTGCTCAGGTCCTGGCAGAAGCTTTCGTGAAGTTTGTCGGGCTTGATCCACAGGTAGCCGTCGGTGTCCGGTTGCAGGTTGGCCGCCGCTTCAGGTGGATTGTTACCGGTGATGCTGCCCGGGCTTTCGCCGTCATCGGGGGCGAAAGCGGCGATGTACACAAGGCCGGCGACATTGGGCTGGTTGCCCATCTGGGTAATGACCGCGCCGCCATAGGAGTGGCCGACCAGCAGTACCGTGCCGGGAATCGAGGCGACCATCTTGCGCGTGCGTTCGGCATCGTCGGCCAGCGAGGTGAGGGGCATTTCCACGGCGTGCAGGTCGCGGTGACCCAGGCGTGACAGTTCGAGGATGACCTTGCTCCAGTGGGCGGCACCGCCCCAGAAGCCGTGAACCAGAACTATGGTGGGTTTCTCGCTCATGATCGTTGCCCGGCAAAAGTGGTGGGAGTGGTAGTTTAGGTGCATTTGCCAGACACCGACGGCTGGCGATCGACAGGGAGGTCATGATGTTTTCAAGGATCAGTCTCGACCAGTGGCGCGCGTTCGTGGCTACGGTGGAATGCGGGGGCTTTCAGCAGGCGGGCGAGCACTTGTTCAAGTCGCAGTCGGCGATCAGCCACGCGGTCAATCGTATGGAGGCGCTGCTCGATCAGGAACTGTTCATCATCGAAGGCCGCAAGGCGGTGTTGACGCCCCTGGGCGAGGCACTGCTGCCCCAGGCCAAGCACTTGCTGGGCGCTGCGCACAAGCTTGAGCAACTGGCCAACCAGTATCAGCCGGGCCTGTTTGCCGAACAGGGGGTGGCGGTGGATGTGCTGTTCCCGTTCGAATTGCTGCAGCAAGCGCTGCATGAGTTCTCTTCGACATTCGCCCATCACCGTATTCGCCTGTATGAAACAGCGTTGTCCGGGGCCGCTGAATTGCTGGAGGACGGCAAGGTGGAGCTGGGTGTCGCCAGCAGTTTGCCGGCGGGCTACGTTCAGGAATTCTTGATCAGCGTGCCGCTGATCTGCGTGGTGGCCGTCGGGCATCCGTTGGCGGCAGCGCAGGGTGAGGTGAGCCTGGACGCGATGAAGGCCCACCGGCAAGTGGTGATTCGTGACTCCGGCGCGCGCCACGTACAGAACAGCGGCTGGCTCGGCACCTCCCAGCGCTGGACCGTCAGCAGCCTGGCCGCAGCCAGTTCGTTGGTCGAGCGTGGCCTGGGGTTTGCCTGGCTACCCAGGCATGCCATTGCCCGGGAACTGGCTGAAGGGCGCTTACGCCCTGTGCCACTGCAGCATCAGCGTGAGCGCGAGGTGCCGATGTACCTGGGGTATGCCGACGTGTTCAGGCACAACCCCGAGGTGCAGGCGATGGTGCTGATCCTGCGTCAGTTGTGTGCCCAGCAGGCTGGTCGAGGTGCGAGCGAATCTGGGTGAGCGCTTGACGCAACTGCTCAACGCCCACGGCGCCGGCAATCACATACCGCTCGGCCACTACCAGCGAAGGTACCGAGCGGATATTCAGGTCTCGTCCAAGTTGCAGGTCGCGGTCGAGCAAGGCGGGTGCCTGATACTGCAGGCTGTGGTGGAACGCCTGGGGGGCGAAGCCAGCTTCAGCGGCAATGGCCACCACGGTGTCCGGGTCGCCGATGTTGCGACTGTGCACCAGGTGCGCCGCCTGCAATCGGTCGAACAGCAACCCATGGGCGCTGTTGCCACCCAACGCATGAGCGGCCTGGCAGGCCCGGGCGGCGAGCAGGCCGTTGGGGTACTCGAAACGTTGCTGGCGCATGCCTTCGATGTTGATGCGTTTTACATCCTCGGCTTCGGCACAGGATTGCCAGTGGCCGAGAATGGTCTGTTTGGCCTGGACCATCGAGCCGAAGCGCTCGATCATTTCGTCGCGGCTCGATTGCAGGATGAAGCTGCGGTGCTGGATATCCAGATCGAGTTCGCGCTGCAGTAGCTTGAGTTGCGGGGCAAGCACAAAGCACCAGCCACAGACAACGTCGTGGAAGAACTCGACTTTCAAGGAAGACATGGCAGTGACCCGTTGCTGAAGGGGAGGCGGGTACTATCGCCAGTGCCAGCGGTCGAAAAAAAGCGACAAAAATACGGGTTATCGGCGCACTTCTTTCATGGGTGAACGGGCAGGGTAGAATAGGCCGCTTTACGCCATCGACTTTGCCCATGACTTCTGTGATCGACACCCTCCAGCACCACCTGCTCGCGGCCCTTGACCCGGCGCCGACAGAAACCCGACGGCTGTTTCATGGCCGCGGCCGGTGCTGGCCGGGGCTTGAGCAGATCACCGTGGATTGGTTGCAGGGCGTGTTGCTGGTGTCGCTGTTTCGCGAGCCGCCCGAGGGGCAGTTGCAGGCGCTGGAGCAGATGCTGCTGGCACTGGCTGAAGCGCCTTGCTGGGCAGGGCAGGCGATCCTGATCCAGCACCGTTACCTGCCCGACAGCCCGGGCCACTGGTTGCTGGGCACGCCCAGCGAGCACTGGCTGATCGACGAAGATGGCCTTCGCTACCAGCTGGACCTGGGCGTCAAGCAGAACACCGGCCTGTTCCTCGACATGCGCTACGGCCGCCGCTGGGTGCGTGAGCGGGCGGCCGGCAAGCGGGTGCTCAACCTGTTCGCCTACACCTGCGGGTTTTCCGTGGCGGCGGTTGCCGGCGGTGCCGAGCACGTGGTCAACCTGGACATGGCGCGCTCGGCCCTGAGCCGGGGGCGGGACAACCATCGGCACAATGGCCATGATCTGTCGCGGGTGAGCTTTCTGGGGCATGAGCTGTTCAAGTCGTGGGGCAAGGTGCGCAAGTCCGGGCCTTATGACCTGATCATCATCGACCCGCCCACCTTTCAGAAAGGCAGCTTTGTGTTGACCCAGGACTACCGCAAGATCCTGCGCCGTTTACCGGAACTGTTGAGTGAGTCGGGGACGGTCCTGGCGTGTGTGAACGATCCGGGGATCGGGCCTGAGTTCCTGATCGAGGGCATGGCGCACGAGGCGCCGGCCCTGACTTTCGTGGAGCGCGTGGCCAATGCGCCGGAATTCCCGGACGTCGATCCGGCCGGCGGACTCAAGGCAATGGTTTTTGCAGGAGCGGCGGTGCGACGTCTCGATTTGCCCCGCGATGTGACGTAACTTTCAGTTCGCTAGCGCCACCCTTGCGACGGCTGCGCAGTCGATCGCAGCCTCGTTCCTCGGCAGCGGCTACAGAATGCCCGGTAGCCGCTGGCGACAGCCTGCGATCGGCCGCGCAGCGGTGGTATTCAGGATACTCCTACCGCAGCCTGCGCCAGCCCAGCACGATACCGCTGACACTGATCACCAGCCCGCCGATGCTGAGCACTATCATCCACACATCCCAGAGTGGCCTTCGCTCCAGCAACGGCAGCCAGTCCCAGCTGTGCAGCAAGGCAAACAGCCAGCGTGACGCCCGCCTGGGCTGGTCCATCACCCCGAGCAGTTCGCCGGTGTACAGGTCCAGGTGCAGCCAGCTCTGCTGCGGGTCGTCAAACCGTACTCGCAGCACCGGCAAGCGTTTGTCCAGGTGCCCGAGCATGCTCTGTTCGGCCCGTGCGTAATAGTAGAAGTCGTAGGTGTCGAGTTGTTCGCTGTGCATTTTCACCGCCGGCAGCACCGCCTGGGCAGCACGATCCAGTACTGCCTTCGGCAAGCGCCCAAGCACTTCCCCGTCGGCTAGCAGCCGGGTGCGGCCGGCACCGTCATGCCCCACCAGATACCCCGTTCCCCCGATCAACCGCCACTCCAGCTCCCGTACTGCAAAGCCTTCATCGGCAAAGCGCGCGATCGCCTGCTGCGCCGACTCCGGGAAGGCTTCGGCCTTCAGTACCCCGCCTTGGTAGGCAGCGGTATTCAGCGGCGCCGCGCTACTGAACACCCGCCACGGGTTCATCGACATCAAGCCGCTGAAGATCCAGGTGATCGCCAGCACGCCGAACAGCAAGCCACCGATATGATGCCAGCGGGCAAAGCCTCGGTAGGGCGAGCGCGAGCCGCTGCGGTAGGGCTTGCGCAACCGCCAGCGCAACACGCCGATCACCGTGCCCAGCAGTGCCATGAAGGTAGCGCCCAGCGACAGGTAGATCACCAGGTTGCTCCACAGCCCGTCCAGGCCGATGCCGCGCAGCGGGTACAGCCAGTGCAGCCAGGCACCGACCAGGTTCCAGCCACGCTCTACGGCGCTGGCATCGCGCACCACTGCGCCGGTCTGACCGGAGACATAGAGCAGAGTGCCTTCGGCATCGTCGAGTTGCACGCGCTGTAGCGGACGATCGGCATCCAGGGCCCGGGAGTGCGTCCACAGGTCTTCCTGCACCAGGCCGCGGTAGCGCGCTGGCGCCAGTGGGTCGTATTGATGGGCGCTGGCCACGGCCTGGTTGTGATCGGTCGGCCCCAGGCGCCGGCCCGTGCGAGCATCCACGGCCACATTGCTGCCACCGCTGTAGCTGAGCAAGTAGCGCGGCGTACCAGCCACGGTGCTCAAGCGGATGCTCGATGGGCTCCGGTCCGGGTCGGCGGCAGCCAGGGCGCTGCCCAGGTCGACACAGCAGCCCTGCAGGTCGAGCACCGGCAGGTGCGCGAGGTGTTCCCGGGGTGTCAGCTTGGGATAGCCGACATAAAGCATGACCACGCCCGAGAAGAACCACAGGGCCATGAACAGGCACAGTCCGATGCCGAGCCAACGGTGCCACAGGTACAGGTAGCGTTTCATCGCGGGCATCCTAGAAGCGCGTCTGCACGGCCAGCTCCAGGGAGCGCGGGGCACCCAGGTAGAGCATGCTGGCGCTGGTCCAGCGGGCATAGACTTCGTCGGTCAGGTTGCGCACCCGGGCGGTGATGCGGGTGTCGGTGTCGACCTTGTAGCCGACAAAGGCACCAAACACCGTGTAGGACGGCGCATGCCGGGTGTTGGCTGCGTCGGCGTACACCGACGACACATAGCGACTGTCGCCACCCACTTGCCAGTTGGGGTCGATGTCGTAGGTCAGCCACAGGTTGGCCACGCGCTCGGGAATGTTGGTCGGGGTGTTGCCCTTGCGCGACACGCTGGTGCCACCGACGTTCTCGTTGAACTCATCGTACTGGGCATCGACGTAGGCGAGGTTGCCCTCGGCCAGCAGCTGCGGGGTCACGCGCAACGAGCCCGCAAGCTCGACGCCGCGCGACGACTGCTTGCCCACCGGCTGGGTGAAGCCAGGGTTGGCCGGGTCGGCTGTGGCGAGGTTCTTGCGCTCGATATGGTAGGCAGCAAGGGTGGCGGCGCCACGGCCGTCGAGAAAGTCGAACTTGCTGCCCACCTCGACCTGCTTGCCGGTACTCAGGTCGAAGTCGCGTACCTGGGCGAAGGTGGCGGTGGTGAGGATGCCGGCGGGTGGGTCGGCGGCGGTGCTGTACTGCACGTAGACGTTGGCGGCCGGGGTCAGTTGGTAGACCAGGCCGACTCGCCCGGTGGTGGGCTCGTAGGTCTGCTTGAAGTCCAGCGGGTTGTTGGCGTCGACAGTGCGGTAGTTGTGGACCTCAAGGTCGATATGGTCGTAGCGCAGGCCGGTCAGCAGCGACAGGCGCTCGGTCAGTTGCAGGCGGTTTTCCAGGAACGCCGCCCAGGTGTCCACGGTGTTCTGGCGGTTTTTCTGGTAGCCCGGGACCATGCCGTTGAGGTCGTAGAAGTGACCGGGGTCGAAGTGCGCAGGGTCGACGCTGTCGAACACCCCGGTGACTGAGCGCGGGTAGTTCATCTGCACGTTGTGGCTGTAGTCCAGCCCGGCCGACCACTGGCTGTTCATGCCCAGCAACTGGCCCTGGTGCAGCAGCTCGAAGCGGTTGCCGTTGAGCTCCTGGTCGTGGCGCTGCAGCAAGGCATTGGAGCGGTTCACGTGGCTGTTGTCGGCGGTGTAGGCATAGGTTTCAAGGTTTCGGAAGTTACGCTCGGTGTTGTAGTGGTAGAGGGTATTGCGCACCGAGGTGTCGTCGTTGAAGCGGTACTCGGTGATCGAGCGCAGCCAGCGCACCCGCTGCTCGTAGCGGCCATCCTCGACGTTGTAGTTCTCGAAGCGCCGGCTTTCGTCGACCTTCATTTCCCCGCCCAGTGGGTTGAGCACCGGGCTGCCCCAGTAGGGGCTGTCGACGGTCTCGTTCTGGTATTCCAGGGCCAGGGTGTGGGAGAGCTGATCGTTGATGTCGGTGAGCAGCGAGAACGCCATGCTCCAGGCATCGCGCTCCTCGCGGTCGACGTAGCCGTTGCTGTGGGTATGGCTGAAGTCCAGGCGCGCGTAGTTGCGGATGCCGTCGCCTTCGTTCAAGGCATGGTTGAAGCCGAACGAGGTTTCGCTGCTGTCGTAGGAACCGTACTTGATGCGGCCTTCGTTGAAGTTTTCGTCACGGCTGGCGAGCTTGGTGATGTAGTTGATCGAACCGCCCACGGCACCGGCGCCGAACAGGAAGCTCGATGGGCCGCCAATGGCTTCGACACGGTCGTAGATCCAGCTGTCTACCGGGCGTGCGGCAATCGAGTCGTACTGCACGCTGATGCCGTTGAACAGCTGAGTGATCTGCGCCCCGGAAAAGCCCCGGTAGGCCACCGAGCCTGCAGAGCCGGGTGGCGAGGCGGCGGTCATGCCAGGCACGCCGTTGAGGGCGTCCTGGGTGGTCTGGGCGCCGCGTTGCTCGAGCTGATGTCGGTTGACGATGTTTACCGAGGCCGGGGTTTCCCGCGGGGTCAGGCCCAGGCGCGAACCGGTTTGTGAAGGGGTGTCGAGCAGTACGCCGTCTTCGCTGTCGGCGCGGCCTTCGATACGCACATCAGGCAGGGTCAGTTGGGCCTCGGCCGAGGCATTCATGGACAGCGCGCAGAGCAGCGCCGCGCAACCGGAAAGGCGATAGGAGTTGGGCATTTGTCGAACTCTGGAAATTGAGCCAGCGGCCAGCGGCACCTGTGGGTCAGGTACGGCAATGAGGCCGATTACAGGCAGCCGCACGGGCGGCCAGGTGGTTCAAGCCAGAAAGGGGGAGGCGCGGGGGTTGGCGGCAGGCCAGCAATAGCGGGGTGGCGCCTTGCTGCGCAGTTCACGGTGATAGCGGCGGATACGCGCGGCGGCCAGCAGCCAGCCGATGACCAGCACCAGGCCCAGGCACACCACAGCTGCAGCGCACACCGGGCAGGTTTGCAGGCTGTCCCAGCCGGCGACCGATTGATCGCCGAAATCGCTCTTGAAGGTTGGGCCCGCTGAGCCCATGGCCGAGCAGAAGGCGCCGCCGATGCCGTTGAGCTTGAGGCCCATCATTTGCCCATGACCGATACCGCAGGCGAACAGATTGAACAGGACACAGAAATACAGGGTCCAGGCAATCAGCGGGCGGTGGGCGCGGGTGGGGTTCATGGGCGCGACTTTATCACCGATGTCAGGGGCTAGAAAGATCAATCAGGCCTGTCCTTCGCCTCGGCCGGGCGGGGCTGGATAGTACTGAGCAAAGCTGACGTCATCGGTTTCGTCCACGCGCTTTTTCAGGCGTTCGTTGAAGGCCCGGTTGACCGCGTACTGGCCGCCGGAGCTGGTACGAAACTGCGCGGTAAGGGTGATGCCGTTGAGGTTCATGCTGTCGACCCCGAACACCTGCAGCGGCCCTTGCAGGCTGTGGCGCAGCATCGGGTCTTCGCTGATCGAGTGGCCCACTTCGCGGATCAGTTTCAAGGCGCTGTCGACGTTGGTGGCGTAGCTGAACTGTACGGAGAAAAACGCATAGGCGAACTGCCGCGACTGGTTGGTGACTGCCTTGATCTGGCCGAACGGCACCGAGTGTACGAAGCCCTTGCCGTCGCGCAGGCGCAGGGTGCGGATGGTCAGGCTTTCGACAGTGCCGGCGTGGCCGGAGTCGAGCACCACCCAGTCGCCGATGGCGATGGTGTCTTCGATGAGGATGAACAGGCCGGTGATCACATCCTGCACCAGTTGCTGGGAGCCGAAGCCGATGGCCAGGCCCACCACGCCGGCACCGGCCAGCAGCGGAGCGACGTTGATGCCCAGGTTGGCCATGGTGGTGATGGTGCAGATCACCACCAGGATGATTTTGATGGCGTTGCGCAGCATCGGCAGGATAGTGCGCACCCGGGTGCTGGGTTGGCGCGAGGCTCGGCGTCCGACGGTGGGCTTGAGCGCTTCCTGGATGGCGGTGTCGATCACTACCCACAGCAGCCAGGTCACCAGCAGGATCAGGCCAATGCTGCTCAACGAATCGCTGATGGCCCGGCCCAGGCGGTTGCGCAGGGCGAAATCGAGTACGGAGAAGCCCCAGATACGCCCCAGCAGCTCGATGAAGGCCACTGCCATGGCGATGCGCAGCAGTGCATAGGCCAGGTTGCGCAGCAGTTCCTTGTAGGGCCGCAGGCGCTGCCTGGCGTCCTGCTCCTGGTGGATGAACATGCGCTGCAGGACGGTGCTGAGGAACACTGTGCCGATCAGCAGGATCGAGGTCAGCAGGGCCTTTTGCAGGGCGCGCTGGCTTTCTTCGCCGGCGCCGATCAGGTGGATGGCCGAGACCAGAATCATCATCAGGATCGGCAGGAACCACAGTGCCGAGAAAATGCGCAGGGTTTCCTGTACCGCACGGTGTTCCAGGCGGTCGGGCAAGGCGCGGTTGCGGATCAGGTGCGCGACCGGGCGGCGCAGCTTGAGCACCAGCACTGCGAACGCCAGGGTTGCCAGCAGGCCGGTCACGGCGGCGATGCTGCTGGTGATGTTGCCGCCCAGTTGCCGGGCGATCTGCGGGCTGGTGAGCGCATCGCTCCAGGCCGCCAGGAAGCCGATCAGAAACAGTGGCCGTGGTGCCACCTGGTAGATGATGCGCACTGCAGTGCGCTTGTGCCCGGTGTCGAACAGGGTGATCAGGCAGAGAATGATCGAGGTTGAAAAGGTACCGCTGCTGGTGGCATAGGCCAGGCTCATGCCCAGTGCGCGACCGGCCGAAATAGCCAGAAAGTGGCTGACGTAGAGGGTGATGATCAGGCTGGCCAGGGCGGGCAGGGTGTAGACCAGCAGGTATTTGACCACCTGGCTCGGCCGCGGTCGCTCGCGCAGCAGGCGGGAGCGGCTGCTGCTGAGGGCCAGAAAACGCCCCAGCTGGGTGAGCACGACAAAGGCGATCAGCCAGGTGACGGTGAGAATGGCGAAATCGCGCCACAGTTCCAGGGAGCTCAACCCCGCCGGCTTGGTGACCAACTGATCGACTTCATCGGCGGCGCGGTCGGCGCGCAGGCGCCAGTTGTCGATCAGGTGGTTGTCGACATCCAGCTCCTGGCTGACGTCGTCCAGGCCATCGGCAATCGCGCCCAGCAGGCCACCCTGGACCACCGGTTCGGCGGGTTCAGTGGATTTGTCAGCCTTGGGCAGCAGGGGTACCGCGGCCGCCAACTGGATGCTTAGCAGGGCGCCGAGCAGCAGGGCGAGGAAAGATCGGGTCACTGGGTACTCCTTGAACCGTGGATCACGGAAAGGGTAGTCAATGAACGGATCGTTGGAGGAGCAATCGCGGAGCAGGAGCAACTGTCTTGAGGCACGACCGCTGCTCGGCCGATCGCAGGCTGTCGCCAGCGGCTACACGGGTAATCTGTAGCCGCTGCCGAGGGCCTGGTTACTGGCCGGTGTAGATCTGGTCGAACACACCACCGTCGTTGAAGTGGGTCTTCTGCACGGTGCGCCAGTCACCGAAGGTCTTCTCTACCGACAGGAAGTCGACTTTGGGGAAGCGGTCGGTGTACTTGGCCAGCACGGTTGCATCACGGGGGCGCAGGTAGTTGTTGGCGGCGATTTCCTGGGCCTCTGGCGACCACAGGTACTTCAGGTACGCCTCGGCAGTGGCGCGGGTGCCTTTCTTGTCGACCACTTTGTCGACCACGGTCACCGGTGGCTCGGCTTCGGCGGAGACGCTTGGGTAGATGACCTCGAACTGATCGCGGCCGAACTCGCGAGCGATCATCTCGGCTTCGTTCTCGAAAGTCACCAGCACATCGCCGATCTGGTTGGTCATGAACGTGGTGGTGGCGGCGCGACCGCCGGTGTCGAGCACTGGCGCCTGCTTGAACAGTTTGCCGACGAAGTCCTTGGCCTTGTTCTCGTCTCCGCCGTTCTTCAACACATAGCCCCAGGCCGAGAGGTAGGTGTAGCGGCCGTTACCCGAGGTCTTGGGGTTGGGCACGATGACCTGGACGCCGTCCTTGAGCAGGTCGGGCCAGTCTTTGAGGGCCTTGGGGTTGCCCTTGCGCACGATGAACACCGTGGCCGAGGTGAACGGCGCGCTGTTGTTCGGCAGGCGGGTCACCCAGTTGTCGGGCACCAGCTTGCCGTTGTCGGCCAGGGCGTTGATGTCGGTGGCCATGTTCATGGTGATGACGTCGGCCGGCAGGCCGTCGATGACCGAGCGCGCCTGCTTGCTCGAACCACCGAACGACATCTGCACGGTGAGTTTCTCTTTGTGCTCGGCTTCCCAGTGCTTCTGGAAGGCGGCGTTGTAGTCCTTGTAGAAGTCGCGCATCACGTCATAGGAGACGTTCAGCAGCGGCGGCGCTGCGTGGGCCAGGTTGCTCAGGGCGAGGCCTGCGGCCAGAAGCGAGGCACTGAAGAGTTTTTTCACTGTGCATTCCTTGTTCGAATTGGCATCAAAGGCATTTTGCCAGCGACTATAACGGTTCGGCTTTAGGCGCTAAAAGATTAAAAAGTGCTGTGCTTATTCCATTTTCTTAAACAACGCGTTGCCACAACGGGAGCAGAACGCTGCCCCATGTTCATGGTTGTTCTTGCGGCACACCGGACAGTCGTGCTGCAGCTGTTCGCCGCGCATGGCATTGGCCAGCTCGGCAGTGAAGATACCGGTCGGCACGGCAATGATCGAGTAGCCGGTGATCATCACCATCGAGGAAATCACCTGGCCCAGCGGCGTCTTGGGCACGATATCGCCAAAGCCCACGGTGGTCAGGGTGACGATGGCCCAGTAGATCCCCTTGGGGATACTGGTAAAGCCGTGCTCGGGGCCTTCGACCACATACATCAAGGTGCCGAACACCGTCACCAGGGTCGAGACGCTGACCAGGAAGACGATGATCTTCTGCTTGCTGCCCCGCAATGCCGCGAGCAGGTAATGCGCCTGCTTGAGGTAGGGGCTGAGCTTGAGCACGCGAAAGATGCGCAGCATCCGGATCACCCGGATGATCAGCAGGTACTGGGCATCGCTGTAGTATAGGGCGATGATCCCCGGCACGATCGCCAGCAGGTCGACCAGGCCATAAAAACTGAAGGCGTAGCGCAGGGGCTTGGGCGAGCAGTACAGGCGCACCACATATTCGGCCAGGAAGATCGCGGTGAAGCCCCACTCGATGCCGGCCAGCAAGCCGGCGTAGTTCTGGTGGACTTCATCGATGCTGTCGAGCACCACGGTGATCAGGCTGGCGAGGATGATCAGCAGCAGGAGGCTGTCAAAACGTCGGCCCGCGACGGTGTCGGTTTGAAAAACGACGACGTAGAGCCGCTCTCGCCAGCTCAAGGGGGTATCCATGTTCAGCTCCATTTCACAATGGAGCTGAGCCTAGGGGCAGCCCTTCAGCTATGCAAGCGGCCGGCACGGCGAACCAGCGGACGGCGCGTCAGGCGCTGGCCGATCAGCACCAGCCAGCAGGCCAGGATGAACGGTGCGGTAAGGCCTGGGACCGGCAGGTGCGCGACCACAGGTTGCAGGACGATCGCCAGGAGCATCGCCAGCAACGGCAGCCAGGGTTGCTGGCGGGTCTGGCTGAAGGCCAGGGCGGCGAGTGCGGCATTGAAACCGCAGAGGCCGGCGTAGGCCGCACTGGCTTCGCCACCGAGCAGGGCGACGCTGCCGCCCAGCGCTGCACCGAGCAACGCCCAGGCGGCGGCATAGCGGTTGGCGATCAACAGGCCGATGGCAATCAGCAGGCCGGCCAGCGGGTTGTCCAGGAGGAAGATCTGGCCCAGGCCGCGCGCCAGTGCGTAGAGCGCATTGTGCTCAAGTGGGGTTGCAGTGCTGGTAGCCGGTTCGCTGACCAGCAGCACCGCCCAGCCGATCAGCACGAAGGGCGCGGTGTAGGCCGGCAACAGCAGGTTGGAGCTGGCGCGCTTGAGCCACTGGTGTACGAGCATGCTGCTCAGGCCACCGGCGGCGATGATCAGCGGCGGCAGGATGGCCGACCAGGGCAGGGCGTAGCTCAGCAACAGGCCGAGCAGTACGCCGTTGTAGCTGTACAGGCCGGCCTGGCGATCGGTGCGGTTGTAGCCGCGGCGCTGGGCTGTGAGCAGCCCGGCGAGGGCGCCCAGCAAGGCGCCGCCGACCAGGTCGGGGGCGGTCAGTGTGATGGCCAGCAGGCAGAGCAGGCCGCACAGCGGGCTGCGCTGCAGCAGGACCTGGCTGAAGCCATTGAGCAAGGCCGTGGCCCAGTCGGGGCACGGGTTGACGAAATTCTTGGTGTACATGGGGGCAGTCTGGGTTGATGTGGAGTGGGGAGGCCTCTGTCGGGCCGGGTTTTCCCACATGAATTCTTTTTGCTGATCATCGCGGGGCAAGCCCGCTCCCACAGTATTGCCTGTAGGAACGGGCTTGCCCCGCGATGGGTTATTACCCTCAGATCAGTGTTTCGATCCGCAGCGTGTTAGTCGATCCTGGCTTGCCAAAAGGCACACCGGCAGTGATCAACAGCGTGTCGCCACGGCTGGCCATGCCCTGGGCCTGGGCGATTTCCAATGCGGTGGAGCAGATTTCATCAACCTGGCGCAGACGATCGTTGACTACCGAATGCACGCCCCAGGCCACGCTCAGGCGACGAGCAGTGGACAGGTTGGGGGTCAGGTTGAGGATCGGCGCCCGTGGCCGCTCGCGAGCGGCGCGCAGGGTCGAGGCACCCGATTCACTGTAGTTGACCAGCACGGCCACCGGCAGGATGCCGCTGATCCGACGGATCGCACAGCTGATGGCGTCCGACACGGTCGCTTCGGCCTTGGGACGACCGACGTCCAGTTGCGCCTGGTAGTCCGGGCCGTTCTCGACCTGGCGGATGATCTTGCTCATCATCTGCACGGCTTCGAGCGGGTAGTCGCCCGAGGCGGTCTCGGCCGACAGCATCACCGCATCGGCGCCTTCTGCCACGGCGTTGGCCACGTCGGTGACTTCAGCGCGGGTCGGGGCTGGGGAGAAGCGCATCGATTCGAGCATCTGGGTGGCGACGACCACCGGTTTGCCCAGCTCGCGGCAGGTGTTGATGATGCTTTTCTGGATCTGCGGCACGCTTTCGGCCGGCACTTCCACGCCCAGGTCGCCACGGGCAACCATGATCGCATCGCTCAGCTCGGCAATCGCACGCAGTTGGGTAACTGCCGAAGGCTTCTCGATCTTGGCCATCAGGTAGGCGCGGTCGCCAATCAACTGACGTGCTTCAACGATGTCTTCCGGGCGCTGCACGAACGACAGCGCCACCCAGTCCACACCCAGCTCCAGGCCGAAGGTCAGGTCGCGGCGGTCCTTGGCGGTCAGCGGGCTGAGGTCCAGAACGGCCTGGGGCACGTTGACGCCTTTGCGGTCCGACAGCTCGCCGCCGTTGAGCACTTCGGTCTCGATGGCATCGGCGTGCTTGGCGGTAACCCGCAGGCGCAGCTTGCCGTCATCGAGCAGCAGGTCCATGCCTGGCTCAAGCGCCGCGATGATTTCCGGGTGCGGCAGGTTGACCCGCGAGAGGGTGCCCGGGGTGGTGTCGAGGTCCAGGCGCAACGCCTGGCCGCGCTGCAGTTGCACCTTGCCGTCGGCGAAGCGGCCCACGCGCAGCTTGGGGCCTTGCAGGTCCATGAGGATGCCCAGCGGGTAGTTGAGCTGGCTCTCTACCTCGCGGATCCACTGGAAGCGCAGGGCGTGGTCTTCGTGTTCGCCGTGGCTGAAGTTGAGGCGAAAGATGTTCACCCCGGCTTCGACCAGTTGGCGGATGTCGTCGATGCCCTTGATGGCAGGGCCGAGGGTAGCGAGGATTTTGACTTTTTTGTCAGGCGTCATGGTTGGCACTCTCGAGGATCAGAATGGCGCGAAAATCGTTGACGTTGGTCCGCGTCGGCTCGGTGACGATCAAGGCATCGAGAGCGGCGAAGTAGCCATAGCCGTTGTTGTTGTCCAACTCGTCGCTGGCCGACAGGCCCAGGGCCGCGGCGCGCGCGTAGCTGTGCGGGGTCATCAGGGCGCCGGCGTTGTCTTCGGAACCGTCGATGCCATCGGTGTCACCGGCCAGGGCGTAGACGCCGGGCAAACCCTTCAGGCTTTCGGTCAGGCTCAGGAGGAACTCGGCGTTGCGTCCGCCGCGGCCATTGCCGCGCACGGTCACGGTGGTTTCGCCACCGGAAAGGATCACGCAGGGCGGCGACAGCGGTTGGCCGTGCAGCACGATCTGCCGGGCGATGCCGGCATGTACCTTGGCGACTTCCCGCGATTCGCCTTCCAGGTCACCCAGGATCAGCGGGCTGAAGCCGGCCTGACGGGCCTTGACCGCGGCCGCTTCCAGCGACTGCTGGGGACGGGCGATCAACTGGAAGTGGCTGCGCGCCAATGCCGGATCATCGGCCTTGACCGTCTCGGAGGCCGGGTTGTTCAGCCAGGCGGTGACGGCAGCAGGCGCTTCGATGTTGTAGCGCTTGAGGATCGCCAGGGCTTCGGCCGAGGTGCTCGGGTCGGCCACGGTGGGGCCGGAGGCGATCACGGTTGCCAAATCGCCCGGTACGTCGGAAATCGCATAGGTGTAGACGGTGGCCGGCCAGCAGGCCTTGGCCAGGCGGCCGCCCTTGATCGCCGAGAGGTGCTTGCGCACGCAGTTCATCTCGCCGATGGTGGCGCCGGATTTGAGCAGGGCTTTGTTGATCTGTTGCTTGTCGGCCAGGGTCAGGCCTTCGGCTGGCAGGGCCAGCAGGGCAGAGCCACCGCCAGACAGCAGGAAGATCACCCGGTCGTCGGCGCTGAGGTTGCTGACCATCTCCAGCACGCGCTTGGCCACGGCCAGGCCTGCGGCGTCGGGCACCGGGTGGGCGGCTTCGACCACCTCGATCTTGGAGCAGCTGGCGCCGTGACCGTAGCGGGTCACCACCAGGCCGGAAACCGGGCCTTTCCAGCTGCGCTCGACCACTTCGGCCATAGCCGCTGCGGCCTTGCCGGCGCCGATGACAATGACGCGACCGCTGCGGTCGCTGGGCAGGTGGGCTTCAAGGACCTGGCGAGGGTGCGCGGCATCGATGGCCGTGGCGAACAGCTCGCGCAGAAATTGTTGCGGATCGACCGACATGGCAGGCTCCAATCTTATTGTTCTTCAAAATCAAAAACGCCCCTGGGTTCGCCTCCGTGCAGGCAGACCCAGGGGCGGTGTTGCGCGTTGAACCGTGTAGCGTGCAGCGTTGTTTATTTCTCTTCGCGGATCGAGAAGTTGGCCATGTGCTCAAGGCCCTTGATCAGCGCGGAGTGGTCCCAGTTGGCGCCACCGATGGCCGCGCAGGTGCTGAACACTTGCTGGGCGTTGGCGGTGTTGGGCAGGTTGATGTTCAGTTCCTTGGCGCCTTGCAGGGCCAGGTTCAGGTCCTTCTGGTGCAGGCTGATGCGGAAGCCTGGATCGAAGGTGCCTTTGATCATGCGATCGCCGTGTACTTCCAGGATCTTGGAGGAGGCGAAGCCGCCCATCAGTGCTTCACGCACCTTGGCAGGATCGGCGCCGTTCTTGGCGGCGAACAACAGGGCTTCAGCCACGGCCTGGATGTTCAGGGCAACGATGATCTGGTTGGCAACCTTGGCAGTCTGGCCGTCGCCGCTGCCGCCGACACGGGTGATGTTCTTGCCCATGGCCTGGAACAGCGGCAGAGCGCGTTCGAAGGCATTCGGGCAACCGCCGACCATGATGCTCAGGGTCGCAGCTTTGGCGCCAACTTCACCGCCGGAGACCGGGGCGTCCAGGTAGGTAGCGCCGGTGGCCTTGATCTTCTCGGCGAAGGCTTTGGTGGCGGTAGGGGAGATCGAGCTCATGTCGATCACCACCTTGTTCGGGCCAACGCCCAGCGCCACGCCGTTCTCGCCGAACAGTACCGAGTCTACCTGTGGGGTATCGGGCACCATGACGATGATGAATTCAGCTTCCTGGGCCACTTCTTTCGGGTTGGCCAGGGCAACGGCGCCAGCGGCGATCAGGTCGGCCGGGGCGGCATCGTGGTGGGTGGACAGGAACAGGCTGTGACCGGCTTTTTGCAGGTTCTGCGCCATTGGGTGGCCCATGATGCCGGTGCCGATAAATCCGATTTTAGCCATGAGAAAAGCCTCTTGTAATTTTTGGATGCGGGTGCCGGTAGGAGCGGGGTTGTCCCGCGATAGCGCCACTGCGGTCGCTATCACATCGCGGGGCAAGCCCGCTCCCACAGAATCCTCAGATTGCGTTGTGCGATTTCAACCAGCCAAGGCCAGCTTCGGTGGTGGTCAGCGGCTTGTATTCACAGCCCAACCAGCCCTGGTAGCCGATGCGGTCCAGGTGTTCGAAGAGGAAGCGGTAGTTGATCTCGCCAGTACCCGGCTCGTTGCGGCCCGGGTTGTCGGCCAGCTGGATGTGGTTGATCTTGGCCAGGTTGCTTTCCATGGTGCGGGCCAGGTCGCCCTCCATGATTTGCATGTGGTAGATGTCGTACTGCAGGAACAGGTTGCTGCTACCGACTTCAGCCTGGATTTCCAGGGCTTGCTTGGTGTTGTTCAGGTAGAAGCCCGGAATGTCGCGGGTGTTGATCATTTCCATGACCAGCTTGATCCCGGCGGCTTCCAGTTTGTCGGCGGCAAATTTCAGGTTGTCGACGAAGGTCTTGCGCACAGTGGCGCAGTCCGGACCTTGTGGACGAATACCGGCCAGGCAGTTGACCTGGGTGTTGCCCAGTACCTTGGCGTAAGCGATGGCCAGGTCCACGCCTGCGCGGAACTGCTCGACGCGGGCCGGATCGCAAGCGATACCGCGATCGCCATTGGCCCAGTCACCGGCCGGCAGGTTGAACAGCACCTGGGTCAGGCCATGGGCATCGAGCTGCTGCTTGATTTCAGCCGAGCTGAAGTCGTACGGGAACAGGTACTCGACACCGCTGAAGCCTGCATCGGCGGCAGCCTTGAAACGGGCGAGGAAGTCCTGCTCGGTGAACAGCATGGACAAGTTGGCGGCAAAACGTGGCATGGATGTCTCCTTGCAAAAGTGGGCCCTGTGCATGACGCAGCAGGGCCGCTCAAGCGATCAGTCGAGCATGGAAATCGCGGTTGGCGCGTCGTTGCCGACCAGGGCCAGGTCTTCGAATTCGTTGACCGCGTTGATTTCGGTGCCCATGGAAATGTTGGTCACGCGCTCGAGGATAACCTCGACCACTACCGGTACCTTGAACTCTTCAGCCAGTTTCTGCGCCTTGAGCAGGGCCGGGGCGATTTCACCTGGCTCGGTCACGCGCAGGGCCTTGCAGCCCAGGCCTTCGACCACGGCGACGTGATCGACACCGTAACCGTTGAGTTCCGGTGCGTTGACGTTCTCGAACGCCAGCTGCACACAGTAGTCCATCTCGAAGCCACGCTGTGCCTGACGGATCAGGCCCAGGTAGGAGTTGTTCACCAGAACGTGGACGTACGGCAGGTTGAACTGCGCACCTACGGCCAGCTCTTCGATCATGAACTGGAAGTCATAGTCGCCCGACAGTGCAACGACCTTGCGGGTCGGGTCGGCCTTGACCACGCCCAGGGCTGCAGGGATGGTCCAGCCCAGTGGGCCGGCCTGGCCGCAGTTGATCCAGTGGCGAGGCTTGTACACGTGCAGGAACTGGGCGCCGGCGATCTGCGACAGACCGATGGTGCTGACGTAGCAGGTGTCTTTGCCGAATACCTGGTTCATTTCCTGGTAAACGCGCTGTGGCTTGACCGGCACGTTGTCGAAATGGGTCTTGCGCTGCAGGCTCGATTTGCGCTGCTGGCAGTCTTCCAGCCAGGCGCTGCGATCTTTCAGCTTGCCGGCGGCTTTCCACTCGCGGGCCACTTCCAGGAACACGTCCAGTGCGGCGCCAGCGTCGGACACGATACCCAGGTCCGGGGTGAACACGCGGCCGATCTGGGTCGGTTCGATGTCGACGTGGATGAAGCGACGACCTTCGGTGTAGACGTCGACGGAACCGGTGTGGCGGTTGGCCCAACGGTTACCGATACCCAGCACCACGTCGGACTTGAGCATGGTGGCGTTGCCGTAGCGGTGCGACGTCTGCAGGCCGACCATGCCGACCATCAGCGGGTGATCGTCAGGGATGATGCCCCAGCCCATCAGGGTCGGGATGACCGGAATACCGGTCAGTTCAGCGAACTCAACCAGCTTGTCGCACGCATCGGCGTTGATGATGCCGCCACCGGCCACCAGCAGTGGGCGCTCGGCGGTGTCGAGCATGGCCAGGGCTTTTTCGACCTGGACGCGGTTGGCGGCAGGCTTTTGTACAGGCAGTGGCTGGTAGGCGTCGATGTCGAATTCGATTTCAGCCATCTGCACGTCGAACGGCAGGTCGATCAGCACAGGCCCTGGACGGCCGGAGCGCATTTCGTAGAAGGCTTTCTGGAACGCGTACGGCACTTGGCCCGGCTCCAGAACGGTGGTCGCCCACTTGGTCACCGGCTTGACGATGCTGGTGATGTCGACGGCCTGGAAATCTTCCTTGTGCATGCGGGCACGCGGCGCTTGGCCGGTGATGCACAGGATCGGGATGGAGTCGGCGGAGGCGCTGTACAGGCCGGTGACCATGTCAGTGCCGGCAGGGCCGGAGGTGCCGATGCACACGCCGATGTTGCCGGCCTTGGTGCGGGTGTAGCCCTCGGCCATGTGCGAGGCGCCTTCAACGTGACGAGCGAGGACGTGATCGATACCGCCGACTTTCTTCAGGGCCGAGTACAGCGGGTTGATTGCAGCACCCGGAATACCAAACGCGGTATCAACACCTTCGCGGCGCATCACCAGAACGGCTGCATCAATTGCTCTCATTTTGCTCATGGTTTTGTGCCTCTTTGATTTTGTAATTGTATACAAATGGCTTTTCGTCAGAGTGTATTCACGCCAGGCGACTCTGGTCAATCCATTTTCATCAGCGATGGGTGCTTTCGTCGGGAAGCCCGCAAAAAAGGCTTTTCGTCAGAATTGGGTTATCGCGTTGAAAATATTGTATACAAAAAAATTCGCCATTGTGTTCTATTTGTTCTATTGATTTTTACACCTGCCCTCGGGCTCCTAACAACAAGAGGACCTTTCCATGAACGCATTGACCTTGAAAGTCGCCGTCAGCCTGGTGAACGCCGCGCTGGTAGCGGGCCGCAAGATCAACTCTGCTCCCCTGACCGTGGCCGTACTCGACAGCGGCGGCCACCTGCTGGCGCTGCAACGCGAAGACGGTGCCAGCCTGCTGCGCCCGCAAGTGGCGATGGGCAAGGCCTGGGGGGCGATCGCCCTGGGCAAGGGCTCGCGCCTGCTGGCGCTGGACGCGCAGCAGCGCCCGGCGTTCTTCGCCGCGCTCAATGGTCTGGGGCAGAGCCCTGTGGTGCCGGCGCCGGGTGGCGTGCTGATCCGTAATCAGCAGGGCGTGGTGGTGGGGGCGATCGGTATCAGTGGCGATACCTCGGACATCGACGAGCAGTGTGCGATCAGTGCGATCGAAGAGGCAGGCTTGACGGCGGATGCCGGTGTAGCGGCATAAAGCTTAACGCACGTAGCCGCTGCCGCCAGGCTGCGATCGGCCGCAAAGCGGCCGTAGAGGTTTCAAGGCGACTGCTGCGCAGTCGATCGCAGCCTGGCGGCAGCGGCAACGATGACAGTTATCTGCAGGGGATCAGGCGTCGGGCTCGCAGCCCTTGAGCACCAGGCGGATGATGGTCTGCGCTGCGGCTTCATAATCGCTGTCATCGAGCTTGGCCTTGCCGGTGACCACCGAAATCTGCCAGTCGAAATCAGCGTAGGTCTGGGTCGCTGCCCAGATGCTGAACATCAGGTGGTGCGGATCGATCGGGGCGATCTGGCCGCGGTCGATCCAGCCCTGGATACATTCGATGTTGTGCCGGGCCTGTTCGTTGAGCTGCTCCACCTGGCTCGGGCTCAGGTGCGGGGCACCGTGCATGATCTCGCTGGCAAATACCTTGGAAGCGAAGGGCAAGTCGCGGGAAATGCGTACCTTGGAGCGGATGTAGGCGCTCAACACCTCTTTGGCATCACCGTCGGCATTGAACGGGGTGGATGCCTGCATGATCGGTTCGATGATGCTTTCCAGGACCTCGCGGTAAAGGTTTTCCTTGGATTTGAAGTAGTAGTAGACGTTGGGCTTGGGCAACCCGGCCTTGGCGGCGATGTCGCTGGTCTTGGTGGCGGCAAAGCCCTTGTCGGCAAACTCCTCGCTGGCCGCGCGCAGGATCAGTTCTTTGTTGCGCTCGCGAATGCTGCTCATGGTTGACGCTGTTCCTCGTGTCGGGCCGCAGGCGGCACCGGGCCTGAAAGGGCGGTTGCGCATGGTAGCACCGCGCTCGCAAAGGGCTCAAGGTGGCGACTTTGGGCTATGCTGAGCACCTCTCAACCCGCTGGAATCAGGCAAACATGGCAGGAAGCAGTCTTCTGGTATTGATCGACGATATCGCCACGGTATTGGACGATGTCTCGGTAATGACCAAGGTCGCGGCGAAAAAGACCGCAGGGGTGCTGGGCGACGACCTGGCGCTCAATGCCCAGCAGGTCACCGGCGTGCGCGCCGAGCGGGAAATCCCGGTGGTCTGGGCGGTGGCCAAGGGCTCGTTCGTCAACAAGCTGATCCTGGTGCCGGCGGCGCTGTTGATCAGTGCGTTCATCCCCTGGGCGGTAACGCCGCTGCTGATGATCGGTGGTGCCTTCCTGTGTTTCGAGGGTTTTGAAAAGCTCGCCCACAAGTTCTTGCACAACAAGGCTGAAGACCAGGCCGAGCAGGAGGCGCTGATCGAGGCCGTGGCGGATCCAGCGGTCGATCTGGTCGCCCTGGAAAAGACCAAGATCAAGGGCGCGATTCGCACCGACTTCATCCTCTCTGCAGAAATCATCGCCATCACCCTGGGCGCGGTCGCCGACGCACCGCTGCCCCAACAGATCATCGTGCTGTCGGGCATTGCGATTGTCATGACCATCGGTGTGTATGGCCTGGTGGCGGGCATCGTCAAACTCGATGACCTGGGCCTGTGGCTGACCCAAAAGGCCTCCCGTGCCGCCCAGGGGCTGGGCAACGGCATCCTGAGCGCGGCACCGTACATGATGAAGAGCCTGTCGGTGATCGGTACGGCGGCGATGTTCCTGGTCGGCGGCGGGATTCTGGTACACGGCGTGGCGCCGTTGCATCACGCCATCGAGGCGTTCAGCGCAGGACGGGGCGGAGCGTGGATGGGGGCACTGCTCAATGGCGGGGTGGGGATTGTTGCCGGGGCTGCGGTGCTGGCGGTTGTGGCGGTTGTTGGCAAGGTGTGGCGGGCTGTGAAGGGCTGAGATTGATCGCGGGGCAAGCCCGCTCCTACCGGTGGAGTAGGAGCGGGCTTGCCCCGCGATTTCAATCAGAAATGAACCTTGACCAGGAAGCTGGCAGTGTTCTGGTCGGTATCGAAGGCGTCGCTGTCCTTGATGCCGTACTTGTTCTTCCAGTAGTCGTATTCAAAACCGACGTACAGCTGCTTCTCGCCCCAGTTCAACGCCTTGCCCAGGTCGTATTTGACCTGTGGGTTGAAGTGCAGGTTGGCGTGGTAGGTGCCACGGCGGCTGGTGGCATCGTTGTCGACGACCCAGTCCATGAAGCCATCGATGAGGATGTCGGACTTGCCCACCGGAATGGTATATGCCCATACCGGGGTGATCTGCCAAACGTTGTCACCGGCACGGCTGCCTTCGGTGTTGCGCTGGTAGAAGTTCAGCTGGAAGTAATCGAAGCCCGGGATTGCCAGGTCGAAACCAGGACCGATCAGGTAGGACTCGGTATCGCCCTCGCCAAATTCGTAGGTCATGGCCAGCAGCACGTCCTTGATCGGGCCGAACTCCAGCTTCTGGTCGAAAATCTTGCCGAACGACAGGCGCGGTTGAATCTCGCCGTAGTAGGTGTTCGGGCCGTTGTTGAAGTCCTTGTCGCCGTTATAAAAAATCTTGTCGACGAAGATGAAGTTGTCACCGTATTTCCAGGCGTCGGCGTGCTCGAAGGTCACGGTCTGCTGGATTTCCGGGTTGACGGCAAAGTTCTTGCCCCACAGATAGGTCAGGCTGTTGTTCTGCCATTGCAGCAGATCACCGGCGGTGGCGGCAGTACTGGCCGCCAGCAGGCCGCCGGCGAGAATCAGGCTATTGGTAATGCGCATCGCTGTGTTGCTCCCTTGATTGAATCTGTTGTCGGTACTCTGAGCGGCACCGTTGGGTTCGTTACTTGTCTTTCGAGTCAGTTTTTTTCGATTGGCCACAGCTATTTGGCAAGAGCTGCGCCAACTTTCCGGGTACGGCACAACAATCCTGCTCGACGTCTTTCTGAACAGTTGAAAAAGGGACATCAGGTTGGCATCACGCCTGCCAACCGCCCGAATTCATTGACTGAGCGGTCAGCAAACGCGGGCAGAATCCATCCTGCCCTATCGAGGGGGCGCGCAGATTACTGGCTTGCGCGCGGGTCCTCAAGTGCTCCGTCATGGAGCGGGTGCGGCTAAAACTGTGCGTTTGGTCAGGTTTTAGAAATGAACCTTGACCAGAGCACTGGTCACGCTCTGGTTGGTATCGAGTCGTCCGCTGTTCTCGATGCCGTATTTGTCTTTCCAGTAGCTGTACTCAACACCCACGTATAACTGCTTGGCGCCCAGGTTCAGGGCCTTGCCCAGGTCGTATTTGACCTGTGGGTTGAACTGCAGGTTGGCGTGGTAGGTGCCGCGGCGGCTTTCGTCGTTATCGACCACCCAGTCCATGTAGCCGTCGATGAGCACGTCGGATTTGCCCACTGGAACGGTGAAGGAGAAGGTCGGGGTAATCTGCCAGACGCCATCACCCGGGCGGCTTCCCTCGGTGTTGCGCTGCATGATGTTGAGGGTGAAGTAGTTGAAACCGGGAATCGCCAGGTCAAAGCCGGGGCCGATCAGGTAGGCCTCGTTGTCGCCCTCGCCAGACTCGTAGGTCATGGCGATCAGTACGTCCTTGATGGGGCCGAATTCGAATTTTCGCTCGAAGATCTTGCCGAACGACAGGCGTGGGCTGAACTCGCCGTAATAGGTGTTGTTGCCTTTGTTACGGTCGGTGCCGCCGTTGTAGAAGATCTTGTCGACGAAGAAGAAGGTATCGCCGTATTTCCACTTGTTGGCGTGTTCGAAGGTCACCGTCTGCTGGATCGCAGGGTTGACCTGGAAGTCCTTGCCGTAGAGATAGGTCAGGCTGTTGGTGTGCCAGAGCAGCAAGTCCCCTGCGGTGGCTGGCAAAGCGGCCAGCAGACTGCTGCCCAGCAGAAGGGAAGTGGTGATGCCTTTCATGTTGTGATTCCCGGCATTGTTATTGTTGGTTTTGGGTTTTTCGGCGCGAGGCGCCCCGGCCGACCCGCTCCTACGGGTCGACGGTCCTGCGTATTGCTCGGGTGAAACCGGGCGGCATGCGCCGCCCAAAGGCTCAGTGCTGGTGGGCGGCTTCGTTGTGCGCTGCGCGCTCGGCGCCGCCCAGGATGTTGAACAACAGGTTGAGGATCAGGGCGCTGACCGTGGCCATGGCAATACCGCTGTGGGTGATCGGTTCCATCCACTGGGGCATCTGCGAGAAGAACTCGGGACGGACCACCGGGATCAGGCCCATGCCGACGCTGACGGCTACCAGCAACTGGTTGCGACGGTCGGCGATGTCGGCTTCCTGGAGGATCTTGATACCGGTGGCCGCGACCATGCCGAACATCGCGATCGAGGCGCCGCCCAAGACTGCAGGGGGGATCGAGGCGATCAGGAAGGCGGCCTTGGGCAGCAGGCTGAGCAGGATCAGGAAACCACCGGCCACCACGGTTACATAGCGGCAACGCACGCCGGTCATTTGCACCAGGCCGATGTTCTGGGCGAACGAGGAGTGGGTGAAGGTGTTGAAGAAGCCGGCCACGAAGGAGGCGCCGGCGTCGCACATCAGGCCGCGGCGCAGCATGCCCGGGGTGACTTCACGGTCGGTGACCTTGCCCAGGGCGAGGAACATGCCGGTGGACTCGACGAAGATGATGACCACCACCAGGCACATCGACAGGATCGGCGCCAGGCTGAAGGTCGGCATGCCGAAGTGCAGCGGGGTCACCACTTGCACCCACGGCGCGTCGTCCAGGCCGGACAGGTCGACCATGCCGATGGAGCCGGCAAGGATGTAGCCCAGGCCCATGCCGATCAGCACCGAGACATTGACCCAGAAGCCACGCATGAAACGATTGACCAGCAGGATGGTGGCCAGCACCAGGGCTGCGACGGTCAGGTAGACAGGGGAGCCGAAGGTTTCGGCTTCGGCACCGCCACCGGCCCAGTTGACGGCAACCGGGAACAGCGACAGGCCGATCGAGGTGATGACCGTGCCGGTCACCAGCGGTGGGAAGAACCGCACCACCTTGGACATGAACGGGGCGATCAGCATGCCGAAGAAACCGGCGGCGATGGTCGCACCAAAGATACCTTGCAGGCCGACACCGGGCATCCCGGCCATGGCCACCATGCTGCCGACAGCAGCAAAGCTTGCACCCATCATGACTGGCATGCGGATGCCAACAGCACCAATGCCGAACGACTGGACGATGGTGGCGACACCAGCGACCAGCAGGTCGGCATTGATCAGGAAAGCGACTTCTTCACGAGAAAGGCCGGCGGCCTGGCCAATGATCAGTGGCACGGCGATCGCGCCTCCGTACATCAGCAAGACATGTTGTAGACCCACCAGGAACAGTTGGAGCATTGGCAGTGGCTGTCGTGGGGGCGCAACGGGGATGTACGCCTTGCGTGACTCGGACATGCAACACCTCGGTTTTGTTTTTATTCTTTAGCGCTGCAAGCTTCAAGCGCCAGGCTTCGGGTAGAAGCATCACGTGGCGCTTGGCTTGCAGCGTTCTTGCTTGTCACTTACAGCTTGAAGCGTGGCGCAACCTCAGTTGGTCGGCGCGCCTTTGGCGATCCAGGCACCAATCAGTTCACGTTCCTGCTGGGTCATCTGAGTGATGTTGCCCAGTGGCATGATCTGCGTGGTGACGGCCTGCGCCTGGATGCGCGCAGCCTGTTGCTGGATCTGTTGCGGGGTGTCGAGCATCACACCGGCAGGTGCGGCGCTGAACAGCGGGCTGGTCGGCTTGGCCGAATGGCACACGGCGCAACGTTCCTGGATGACGCTGTGGATCTTGTCGAAACCGGCGTCGTCGAGCTTGGCAACGGTGGCTGCCGGGGCTTCGGCTGGGGTAGCAGCCTGGGCCGGTTCGGCGGCTTTCTCTGCCGATTTTTCGGCGGCGGTCTTGCCACCCAGAGCGGTTTCCGGCAGCGGCTGGTACTCGACCTTGGCTGCGGCTTGCTCAGGGGCGGTTGGCATCGGCGCAGGGCCAGTGACGTAGGCCAGGCAGATCATCGACAGGGCACCGACTGGCAGGGTCCAGGCATACTTGTTGCTGTCATGACGGGTGTTGAAGTAGTGACGAACCAACACTGCAGCCACTGCGATACCGGCCAGGATCAGCCAGTTGTACTGGCTGCCGTACGTGCTCGGGAAGTGGTTGCTGATCATGATGAACAGCACCGGCAGGGTGAAGTAGTTGTTGTGCCGCGAGCGCAGCAGGCCCTTGGCCGGCAGTACCGGATCAGGCGTCTGGTTGGCTTCGATGGCGGCCACCAGCTGGCGCTGGGCTGGCATGATGGTGCGGAACACGTTACCGACCATGATGGTGCCGATGATTGCGCCGGTGTGCAGGTAGGCACCACGACCGCTGAACACCTGGCTGAAGCCGTAGCAGGCAGCAATGACCAGCACGAACAGCACCAGGCCCAGCAGGGCAGGGCGCTTGCCCAGGGGCGAGTCGCAGAGGAAGTCGTAGATGAACCAGCCAGCGATCAGCGAGCCAACGCCGATGGCGATGCCTTCACCACCCGAAAGGGTGCTGCCAGGGGCCAGCAGGTACAGGGTCGGGTTCCAGTAGAACACCAGGCACAGCAGGGCAATACCCGACATCCAGGTGAAATAGGCTTCCCATTTGAACCAGTGCAGGTTCTCCGGCATTTTTGGCGGAGCCAGCTTGTACTTCTCCAGGTGGTAGATCCCGCCACCGTGAATCGCCCAGAGATCACCGGAAAGTCCGTCGCGCGGATTGGCGCGGTTGAGGTTGTTCTCCAGCCAGACGAAATAGAACGACGCGCCAATCCAGGCCACGCCAGTGATCATGTGAACCCAACGCACGCTCAGATTCAGCCATTCCAACAGATGTGCTTCCACAGTCTTTACCTCTACCCTGGCATCCTGTCGCCGGATGCTCAGGTCTTCTCTTATTGGTGGGGGGCGAGGATCAGTTGCTCATCCTCATTGAAAAAATGCTCATCGCAGTTGTTGCCAGTGCCACTGCGATCAACCACCAGGAAGTCATCCCGCTTTTCGATCGTCAGCACCGGATGGTGCCAGACGCCGCGATGGTAATTGATGCCCTGCCTTCCATTGCTGCGGAAGGCGCGGACAAGGCCCGATACAGGTGCATCGCCAACTGGCGCGACCACGATCAGAAAGGGGTTGCCGAGCAGCGGAATGAAAGCCTGGCTGCCCAGCGGATGGCGCTCCAGCATGCGAACGGTCAGTGGCATGTCCTGCGCGTCGGCGCGGAAAATGCTGATGATCGCGTTGTCCTCGGGCTGGGCGGTCTCGACCGTCGCCAGCTTGTGGAAGCGCATGGTCGAACCGTTGTTGATCATGAAGTGGTCGCTACCGTCGGTTTCGATCACGTCACCGAAAGGGGCGAAGGCTTCTTTGGTCAATGGCTCAATCACTAAAGTGCGCATGCGGATTCTCTTTATTCTGTGTTGTGGAGGGTGTCGCTTTAATTGCCGGGGCCCTGGGTACGCTCATGTCGCGCACTCGGGCCCACGGGCATCGGCGTCCCTTAAAGTTGCAGCAGGCGGAACAGGGCAATCAGGTTGATCTGTGCCAGCGCTTCCTTGAACTCGGCCTCGACCGAGTTGTGGATGCGTTTTTCGAACGCGGCGAGGATCTGGTGCCGGTTGCTGCCTTTAACTGCCATGATGAACGGGAACTTGAACTTTGCTTTGTAGGCGTCGTTGAGTTCGGTAAAGCGCTCGAACTCCTCGGCGGTGCACTGGTGGATACCAGCGCCAGCCTGTTCATTGGTGCTCGATTCGGTCAACTCACCCTGGATCGCGGCCTTGCCAGCGAGGTCCGGGTGAGCGTTGATCAGTGCCAGTTGGGCGTTATGCTCGGCGCTGAGCAGGATGTCGCTCATGCGCTGGTGCAGGGCTTCGATCTGGTCGACTTCCTGCAGCTGGCCCAGGTCGTAGGCCTTTTCGGCAACCCAGGGCGAGTGTTCGTAGATGTCGGCAAAGGCTTCGACAAACGCAGCGCGTTCCAGGGACGAAGGCTTGAGGGTCTTGAAAGCGGTCATTAGGCGTTCTCGGCTTTGTAGGGGTGGGTGGCATGCCAGTGACGGGCGATGTCCACGCGCCGGGCGAACCAGACCTGATCATGGCTCTTGGCGTATTCGACGAAGCGCTTGAGTGCAGCCAGGCGGGCCGGGCGGCCGACGAGGCGGCAGTGCAGGCCGATTGACAGCATCTTCGGTGCTTCGGCGCCTTCTTCGTACAGCACGTCGAAAGCGTCCTTGAGGTACTGGAAGAACTGCTCGCCGCAGTTGAAGCCCTGAACCTGGGTGAAGCGCATGTCGTTGGTGTCCAGGGTGTATGGGATCACCAGGTGCGGCTTGCCGGTCGGGTTGTTCGGTTCCCAGTAGGGCAGGTCGTCGTCGTAGGTGTCGCTGTCGTAGAGGAAGCCGCCTTCCTCCATCACCAGGCGACGGGTGTTCGGGCCGGTGCGGCCGGTGTACCAGCCTACTGGACGCTCGCCGGTGAGCTCGGTGAGGATGCGGATCGCTTCGAGCATGTGCTCGCGTTCCTGGGCCTCATCCATGTTCTGGTAGTCGATCCAGCGGTAGCCGTGGCTGCAGATTTCGTGGCCGGCTTCGGCCATGGCACGGATCACGTCGGGGTGACGCTGGGCGGCCATCGCAACGGCAAAGACGGTCAGCGGGACACCGGTGTCCTTGAACAGCTTGAGCAGGCGCCAGACGCCGGCGCGGCTGCCGTATTCGTAGAGCGATTCCATGCTCATGTTACGAGCGCCCTGCAGGGGCTGGGCGGCGACCATTTCCGAGAGAAAGGCTTCCGATTCCTTGTCTCCGTGAAGAATGTTGCGCTCGCCACCTTCTTCGTAATTGAGCACGAAAGACAAAGCGATGCGGGCATTCCCCGGCCAGCGCGGATGGGGTGGGGTATTGCCGTAACCGATCAGGTCGCGAGGATAATCAGCGCTCACTGCAGTCTTCCTTCTTATACGTGTCAACGGAGGGCGTGGCGCCCGAGGTAGGGTATCGGCCACGTCGATGAGGTGATTGTATACAACTTTGTTTGCGGTTTGTAAGTCTGTTTTTTCGTATTTCTTTGCCTTTTTACCCCGAAACCCCACTGGGAGAGCCCTGCAAGAAACCTGCCTGATCGGTCAGTTAATGACGTTGCCGTCGGCGATTGGCGTGGTTTTTCGACTGATGGCGTATTTACAGAGGGTGAGCGGTGTGCCGGTAAAGAATACAGAATTATTGTGTACAATTTTACAGAAAAATGTCTTAATAATCCGACAGCCGTAAGCTGCCATGCTTCTTCCTGGTGGCTTGCGGGTATTTTTTGCCCACAGATAGAACAGAGGCGAGCAAGCAATGGGACGTTTGACCACGCATGTACTGGATGCCGCTCATGGCTGCCCTGGCAGCTCGATCAAAGTCGAGCTGTACCGGGTCGAAGGCCAGCAGCTGGAACTGGTGAACACCACCCTGACCAACAGCGATGGCCGTTGCGACGCGCCGCTGCTGCAAGGCGACGACTACCGCAGCGGTGTGTACCAGCTGCAGTTCAGCGCCGGCGACTACTACCGTGCTCGTGGCGTGAAGTTGCCAGAGCCTGCATTTCTTGACGTGGTGGTACTGCGTTTTGGCATCAGCGCCGAGCAGGATCACTACCACGTGCCACTGTTGATCTCGCCGTACAGTTACTCGACCTATCGCGGAAGCTAGTTGGTCGCTAGATGAATCTTCGTAGGTCCTTGCCCGCTCACACTGGCGGGCTTTTTTTTGCCTGGAGTTTGAGGGCCTGATCGCGGGGTGAACTCGCCCGCGCCGGCAGGAGCAATTGCTTTGAACCACGACCGCTGTGCGGTCGATTGCAGGCTGTCGCCAGCGGCCACATGGCAATCTGTAGCCGCTGGCGAGGAACGGATCGGCCCGCGAGAGGCCCTCAGGCAATAAAAAAGCCCCACCCGAAGGTGAGGCTTTGGGGTGTTGCAGGCCGCGCGGTTACAGGAACACAAACTTGGCAATGAAGATCGCGGTCAGCACCCACAAGCTCGCCGAGATTTCGCTGAAGCGACCGGTACCGGCCTTGAGTACCACATAGGTAATAAAGCCCAGGGCAATGCCGTCGGCGACCGAGAAGGTCAGCGGCATCATGATCGCGGTGACGATCGCCGGGATGCTGTCAGTCGCCTCGTCCCAGTTGATGTGGGCCATGCTGCCCATCATCAGCATCGCAACGTAGATCAATGCACCTGCCGTCGCGTATGCCGGAATCATCCCGGCCAGCGGGGCGAAGAACATCGCGGCAACAAAGAACAGGCCCACCACGACCGCCGTCAGGCCCGTACGGCCACCCGCAGCAACACCGGCAGCACTCTCTACATAACTGGTGACCGGCGGTACACCCACCACTGCACCAAACACGCTGGACGCACTGTCAGCCTTCAGCGCCCGCGACAGGTTCTCGATGCGCCCGTCTGCATTCACCAGGTTGGCCCGTTGGGCCACGCCCATCAGCGTGCCGGCGGTGTCGAACATATGGACGAAGAGGAAGGCAAATACCACGGCGATCATGCTGACGTTGAACACCCCCGCCACGTCCATGGCCATCCAGGTCGGTGCCAGGCTCGGTGGCAGCGAGAACAGCCCGCCGTATTCCACCAGGCCCAGGCCCCAGCCAGCGAGAGTGACGCTGATGATGCTGATCAGGATCGCACCGAACACCCGGTGGTAGCTGAGCACGGCAATCATCAAGAAGCAGATGGCTGCCAGCAGTGGGCCAGGCTCATGCAGCGAACCCAGCTTGATCAGGGTGGCCGGGCTGTCGACGACAATACCCGCTGTTTTAAGACCGATCAGTCCGAGGAACAATCCGACGCCGGCACCCATTGCATGACGCAGGCTCACGGGAATGCTGTTGAGCAGCCATTCACGCACCCGCGACAAAGTCAGCAGCATGAACAACACCCCGGAGACGAACACTGCGCCCAGTGCAGCTTCCCAGGTGTAGCCCATGGTGCCGACCACGGTATAGGTAAAGAAGGCGTTGAGCCCCATGCCGGGTGCCAGGCCGACCGGCCAGTTGGCATACAGGCCCATCAACAGGCAGCCCAGGGCGGCGGCGATGCAGGTGGCGACGAACGCCGCTCCGTGATCGATGCCGGCATCGGCCATGATGTTGGGGTTGACGAAGATGATGTAGGCCATGGTGATGAACGTGGTGAGGCCCGCGATCATCTCGGTCTTGACGGTGGTGCCATGTAGCTTGAGTTTGAAAATCCGCTCCAGCCAGCTCGTTTCGAGCGGTGGGGCAAGATCCAGCGTAGGGGCTTCGGATTTGCGGCTTTCCACAGCGTGTACTCCTCAAGTCTTTTCTTGTTTTTCAGAGCCGGTCCTGCGCACGCACTAGGGGGTTCTGTGAGGCGGATGGGATGGCAAGCGACCGGACCGTTTGTTGACTTCTGAGTCAGGAAGTTGCACGGGTGGATTATGCGTTTGTATACAAAGAATGCAAATAATGTTTTTGTTGTTGTGCGCAGATAATTTCGCCGAGCAGCTATAAAGGCCATCATCCACTGCAGAAATCCCTGCGGCTGTGTACAATGTGCCCATACCTTAATCGTTTAATTTTCTTACCAAGACTTGCCATCGCCCCACTGGCTGCTATTAAAGTCAGGGTCCGACTGGCGGATCCCCGTGCTCGAGTGCCCATGAACGAACAGCTGCAACCTCTCAAGAAACCAGTGCGTACCGGCAAGGCCGGGCGCAGCGGAACCCAGGACGACATCGTCTACGCGCACATTTTCGAGGCCATTCTCGAACAGCGCCTGGCGCCGGGTACCAAGTTGAGCGAGGAAGCCCTGGGCGAGATCTTTGGCGTCAGTCGCACCATCATTCGTCGTGCCTTGTCGCGCCTGGCCCATGAAAGCGTGGTGCTGCTGCGGCCCAACCGCGGTGCGGTGGTGGCCAGCCCTACGGTCGAGGAAGCTCGCCAGGTGTTTTTCTCGCGCCGCATGGTCGAGCGTGCCATTACCGAGCTGGCCGTCGAGCACGCTACGGCCGAGCAGCTCAATGAACTGCGCCAGATGGTGCGTGAAGAACGCGACAGTTTTTCGCGCGGTGATCGCGGCGCCGGCATCCGCCTCTCTGGCGAGTTCCACCTGAAGCTGGCCGAGGCGGCGGGCAATGCGCCCCTGATCAGCTTCCAGCGCAGCCTGGTGTCGCAAACCTCCTTGATCATCGCCCAGTACGAAAGCGGCAACCGCTCGCACTGCTCCTACGATGAACACATGCAACTGATCGACGCCATCGAGGCCCGTGATGTGAACCAGGCGGTCAGCCTGATGATGCATCACATGGATCACATCGACAGCAAGCTCAACCTCGACGAAGAAAGCGCCTCGGATGACCTGCATGCGGTGTTCTCGCACCTGCTGCAAACCAAGAAGCGCAGTTCGGTACCGGTCAAAGGCTGATTTGAATCGCGGGGCAAGCTCGCTCCTACAGCGTTCTGTGGGAGCGGGCTTGCCCCGCGATGCGTTTGACACCGCTGGCACTTCACCCAGCCTCTGCTAGATTCTCACCTGCTCCACACCGCAAACCTTCATCAAGCAGTTGGGCTTGCACGCGTTGCGTAGAACTTCAACTACTTGAGGACAGGTATATGTCGATGCCCCTGAGCAAACGCATGGGTGCTGAACTGATCGGGACGTTCTGGCTGGTATTGGGTGGTTGTGGCAGCGCGGTGCTGGCAGCGTCACTGCCTGCCGGCATCGGCCTGGTGGGGGTCGCAATGGCGTTCGGTCTCACCGTGCTGACGATGGCGTTCGCCATCGGCCATATCTCCGGTTGTCATCTCAACCCTGCCGTTTCGGTTGGCCTGGTGGTGGGCGGTCGATTCCCGGCCAAGGACCTGCTGCCCTACATCATCGCCCAGGTGATCGGCGCGATCCTCGCCGCTGCCGTGATCTATTTCATCGCCAGCGGCAAGGAAGGCTTCGATGTGGCCTCAGGCCTTGCCTCCAATGGCTATGCCGAGCATTCACCGGCCGGTTACTCACTGGCGGCAGGCTTTGCCAGTGAAGTGGTGATGACCGCGATGTTCATCCTGATCATCATGGGCGCCACCGACAGTCGAGCCCCGGCAGGTTTTGCACCGATTGCCATCGGCCTTGCCCTGACCCTGATCCACCTGATTTCCATTCCGGTCACCAACACCTCGGTCAACCCCGCGCGCAGCACCGGACCTGCGTTGTTCGTCGGCGGTTGGGCGCTGCAGCAGCTGTGGTTGTTCTGGGTGGCGCCGCTGATCGGGGCTGTGATCGGCGGCGCGGTGTACAAGGGGTTGTTCCGCGAACCTTAGCGTTGGTGAACGCAGCGACCGGCAGCGAAGGTCTGCTTGACGGTGCGGTCATCACCCAGGGTCATCAGCACGAACAGCGTCTCATCGATGCTGTTCGATTGCTGGATGCGGTAGTCCATCAATGGCGTGGCCTTGTAGTCCAGCACCACGAAGTCAGCATCGTTGCCAGGCTTGAGGCTGCCAATCCGGTCGTCCAGGCACAGCGCCTGGGCGCCGCCCAAGGTGGCCAGGTACAAGGACTTGAACGGGCTCAGGCGTGCGCCCTGCAGCTGCATGACCTTGTAGGCTTCGTTGAGGGTGTTGAGCAGCGAGAAGCTGGTACCGGCGCCCACGTCCGTCCCCAGGCCCACCTTGACCTTGAACTTCTCAGCCTGTGGCAGGTTGAACAGGCCGCTGCCCAGGAACAGGTTGGAGGTCGGGCAGAACGCTACGGCCGAGCCGGTTTCCGACAGACGCTGGCATTCTTCGTCGCACAGGTGTACGCCGTGGGCGAACACCGAGCGCTCGCCGAGCAGCTTGAAGTGGTCGTAGACGTCCAGGTAACCCTTGCGCTCCGGGAACAGCTCCTTGACCCAGTCGATCTCCTTGAGGTTTTCGCTCAGGTGGGTGTGCATGTACAGGTCGGGGAATTCCCCCAGCAATTGACCGGCCAGGGCCAGTTGTTCCGGGGTACTGGTGGGGGCGAAGCGTGGTGTTACTGCATAGTGCAGGCGACCCTTGCCATGCCAGCGCTCGATCAGCGCCTTGCTTTCGGTGTAGCCGGATTCGGCGGTGTCGGTCAGGTAGTCGGGGGCGTTGCGGTCCATCATGACCTTGCCGGCGATCATGCGCAGGTCCAGGCGCTGGGCCTCTTCAAAGAAGGCATTCACCGACTCGGGGTGAACACTGCCGAACACCAGGGCCGTGGTGGTGCCGTTGCGCAGCAGTTCCTCGACGAAGATCTTCGCAACCTTGTCGGCGTGGGTCTTGTCGGCGAACTGTTTTTCGCACGGGAAAGTGTAGGTGTTGAGCCAGTCCAGCAACTGCTCGCCGTACGAACCGATCATGCCGGTCTGTGGGAAGTGGATATGGGTATCGATAAAACCTGGGGTGATCAGTGCATCCTGGTAGTGCTCGACGTCGATATCGGCAGCGAGGGTCGGCAGCAGTTCACTGGCGTGCCCCAGGGCACTGATCTTGCCCTCGTCGATCACCAGCAGGCCGTCTTCAAAATACTGGTAGGAGGCTTCGATACCAACTTCGGCAGGGTCGGCGACGCTGTGCAGGATGGCGGCACGGTAGGCTTTGCGGGTTGCGCTCATAGGGCTCTCGTCATATGGCTTGGCTGCGCCGTGACGGCGGCAGCAATTGGGCAATCGGGCCGGCATTGGCAGCGGTGTCGTGCTGGCCGAAGCTGGCGTTGTAGGTGGCAATGATTTCTGCAGCGATGGACACGGCGATCTCGATCGGCAATTTGCCCTTGACCTCGGCCAGGCCCATCGGGCAACGCATGCGTTGCATGCGTTCTTCGCTGAAGCCGCGATCGCGCAGGCGATGCTCGAACTTGACCCGTTTGGTCTTCGAACCGATCAGGCCGAACCAGGAAAAATCATTGCGCTTGAGGATCGCAGCGGTCAGCTCAAGATCCAGCTGGTGGTTGTGGGTCATCACAATGCAGTAACTGCCGACGGGCAAGTCGTCGACCTCATCGACCGGCTCTTCGCTGACAATCTTGCTGACCCCTTGCGGAATGTACTCGGGAAACTCCTGCTCGCGCGAATCGATCCAGCGTACCCGGCAGGGCAGCGCGGCGAGCAAGGGTACCAGAGCGCGGCCGACATGACCTGCTCCGAATACCGCGATTTGCGCCTGCACCTGGCCCATCGGCTCGAACAGCAGCACGGTGGCGCCGCCGCAGCACTGCCCCAGGCTGGCGCCGAGGCTGAAGCGCTCCAGATGGGGAGATTCGCGGCGCTCCTCGAGCATCTGCCGGGCGATCTTCATCGCCTTGAATTCCAGGTGCCCGCCACCGATGGTGTCGAACAGCTGCGAGGCGCTGACCACCATCTTGGAGCCGGCATTGCGCGGGGTGGAGCCGCGCTCTTCGATGATGGTCACCAGTACGCAGGGTTCGCCGCGGGCTTGCAGGTCGGCGAGGGCGTTGATCCAGGTGTGCATATTCAGTTACCTGTGTGGTGCCTGTCTGGGCCTCATCGTTGAGCAGGCCCGCTCCTACCGGTAGGAGCGGGCTTGCCCCGCGATGGACGCCTACGGTGTCACGGTCTCGACTTCGGCAGCCGGCTGCTGCGCCGCTACCGCCTGGCGCATCTGCTCGCAACCCCAGAGCACTCGCTCCGGCGTAGAAGGCGCATCGATCTTCGGTTGCACGCGGTAGTCTGCAAGGCTCGCAACCGCGTCCTTGATCGCACACCAGGCGGCGATACCGAGCATGAACGGCGGTTCGCCCACGGCCTTGGAATGGAACACCGTGTCTTCCGGGTTCTTGCGGTTCTCCACCAGCTTGACCCGCAGGTCGATCGGCATATCGGCCACGGCCGGAATCTTGTAGCTGGCCGGGCCGTTGGTCATCAGCTTGCCCTTGGCGTTCCACACCAGTTCTTCGGTGGTCAGCCATCCCATGCCCTGGATGAAGCCACCCTCGACCTGGCCGATGTCGATGACCGGGTTCAGCGAGGCGCCGACGTCATGCAAGATGTCGGTGCGCAGCATCTTGTACTCGCCGGTCAGGGTGTCGACGATCACCTCGGCGCATGCCGCGCCAAAGGCAAAGTAGTAGAACGGCCGCCCGCGAGCCTGGCTGCGGTCGTAGTAGATCTTGGGCGTCTTGTAGAAGCCGGTGCTCGACAGTGACACCTGGGCGAAGTAAGCCTGCTGCACCAGCGACTCGAAGCTGAGGATTTCATCGCGCACGCGCACATGACCGTTGCGGAATTCGACGTCTTCCTCGCTCACTTTGTACTGGCGGGCGGCAAATTCGGTCAGGCGCTTCTTGAGGATTTCAGCTGCGTTCTGGGCCGCCTTGCCGTTCAGGTCGGCGCCGCTGGACGCTGCAGTCGGCGAGGTGTTGGGCACCTTGTCGGTGTTGGTGGCGGTGATCTGGATGCGCGAAAAATCAACCTGGAACACTTCAGCCACCACTTGGGCAACCTTGGTGTTCAAGCCCTGGCCCATCTCGGTGCCGCCGTGGTTCAGGTGAATACTGCCGTCGGTGTAGATGTGCACCAAGGCGCCGGCCTGGTTGAGGAAGCTGGCGGTAAACGAAATGCCGAACTTGACCGGCGTCAGCGCCAGGCCTTTTTTAAGGATCGGGCTGTTGGCGTTGAAGCGGCGGATCGACTCGCGGCGTTGCTGGTAGTCACTGCTGGCTTCGAGCTCGGCCGTGATTTCCTCGAGCATGTTGTGCTCGACGGTCTGGTAGTAGTGGGTGACGTTGCGCTCGGTCTTGCCGTAGTAGTTGACCTTGCGCACCGCCAGCGGGTCCAGCACCAGGTGACGGGCAATGTGATCCATCACCTCTTCGATGGCAACCATGCCTTGCGGGCCGCCAAAGCCTCGGTAGGCGGTGTTGGAGGCCGTGTTGGTCTTGCAGCGGTGACCGTGGATGGTGGCGTCGCCCAGGTAGTAGGCGTTGTCGGAGTGGAACATCGCCCGGTCGACGATCGAGGCCGAGAGGTCTGGCGAGCAGCCGCAGTTGCCGGCCAGGTCGAAGTTGATCCCGTGCAGGCGGCCGCTGTCGTCGAAACCGACGTCGTACTCGATGTAGAACGGGTGGCGCTTGCCGGTCATCAGCATGTCTTCGACCCGCGGCAGGCGCATCTTGGTCGGCTGGCCGGTGAGGTGGGCAATCACTGCGCACAGGCAGGCAGGGCTGGCGGCCTGGGTTTCCTTGCCGCCAAAGCCGCCGCCCATGCGGCGCATGTCGACGACGATCTTGTTCATCGACACGTCGAGTACTTCGGCCACCAGTTTCTGCACTTCGGTGGGGTTCTGGGTGGAGCAGTAGACGATCATCCCGCCGTCTTCGGTGGGCATTACCGAAGAGATCTGGGTTTCCAGGTAGAAGTGCTCCTGGCCACCGATGTGCAGGGTGCCCTGCAGGCGGTGCGGGGCGCTGGCCAGGGCGCTGACCGAGTCACCGCGCTGGTGGGTATGGCTGTCGAGGACAAAGTGCTTCTTGCGCAGGGCCTCGACCACGTCCAGTACCGGCTCCAGGTCTTCGTACTCGATGATCGCAGCCATGGCAGCGCGGCGAGCGGTGTCCAGGTCACGGGCGGCAACCGCGACCACTGGCTGGCCGACGAACTCGACCTTGTCGATGGCCAGCAGCGGGTCACCGGGCAGCAGCGGGCCGATGTCTTTCAGGCCTGGCACGTCTTCGTGGGTAATAGCAATGCGCACACCTTCAAAGGCGTAGCAGGGGCTGGTGTCGATGCTCAGCACCCGGGCGTGGGCGCGGTCGGACAGGCGCGCATACACGTGCAACTGGTTGGGGAATTCCAGGCGGTCATCGATGTACACCGCTTCACCCGACACATGCTTGTCGGCACTGTCGTGCTTGATGCTGGCGCCTACACCGGTGGTCAGGCCCTGGCTGAACAGTTCGGCCATTTCGGCCTGGCTTTTGGGGGCGTGATGATTAGACATAAGCGGTCACCCGAGTCTCGATGTGCGGTGTTTGCAGTTCGATGAAGTATTTGCGCAGTAGGTTCTGGGCACCGAGCAGGCGGTACTCCTTGCTGGCGCGGAAGTCCGACAGCGGCGTGAAGTCTTCCGCCAGCGCCTGGCAGGCGCGTTCGATGCTGGCCTGGGTCCAGGGCTTGCCGACCAGGGCGGCTTCACAGGCGCGGGCCCGTTTCGGGATCGCCGCCATGCCGCCGAAGGCCATGCGTGCAGCCTCGACTACGCCGTTCTCGATGCGCAGGTTGAAGGCGGCGCACACCGCAGAAATGTCGTCATCCAGACGCTTTGACACTTTGTAGGCGCGGAATGTCCAATCGGCCTTGGCCCGGGGCACGATGATCTTCTCGATGAACTCGCTTTCCTGGCGCGCAGTGATGCGGTAGTCGATGAAGTAGTCTTCCAGCGCCAGGGTGCGGGTGCTGTCGCCCTTGCGCAGGACGATCTGTGCATCGAGCGCAATCAGCAGGGGCGGGGAGTCGCCGATGGGCGAGGCGTTGCCGATGTTGCCGCCCAGGGTGCCCTGGTTGCGGATCTGCAGGGAAGCAAAACGGTGCAGCAGTTCGCCGAAGTCGGGGTACTCGCGGCTCAGGGCGTCGTAGCAGTCGGTCAGCGGGGTGGCTGAGCCGATCTCCAGGTGATCGTCCCGGGTTTCGATGCGCTTGAGTTCGGCGACGTTGCCGACATAGATCATCACTGGCAGGGTCTTGTGGAACTGGGTGACTTCCAGCGCCAGGTCGGTACCGCCGGCCAGCAGGCGTGCTTCAGGGTGAGAGCCATAAAGGTCGGCCAGATCGGCCACGGTCAGCGGCACCAGGCAGCGCTTGTCACCGCTGTTGAGTTCGCCGGTCTCGCTGGGTGCGATGGCTTTGAGCCGGGCGATGGTCTGGGCTTCGCCATTGTCGAACTGGTCAGGCTTGGCCTGGCAGCACGATTGCTCGGCGGCAGCGAGGATGGGGCGGTAGCCGGTGCAGCGGCAGAGGTTGCCAGCCAGGGCTTCCTGGGCCTTGTGCAGATCGGGTGCATCGCTGTTCTTTTGCAGGGCAAACAGCGACATGACGAAACCAGGGGTGCAGAAGCCGCACTGGGAGCCATGACAGTCGGCCATGGCCTGCTGCACACTGTGCAGTTCGCCCTGATGCTTGAGACCTTCGACGCTGATCAATTGCTTGCCGTGCAGCGACGAAACGAAGGTCAGGCACGAGTTGAGGCTACGGTAGCGAATGTGCTCGCGGCCATCATCGTCCTGGCTCAATTCGCCGACCACCACGGTACAGGCGCCGCAATCGCCGCTGGCGCAGCCTTCCTTGGTACCGGATTTGCCCAGATGCTCGCGCAGGTATTGGAGCACGGTCAGGTTGGGGTCCAGGGCATGCTCACTGCGCAGCTCCTGGTTGAGTAGAAACTGGATCACGGGAAGGCCTCACACGCGGTTTATTGTTGTTGAGCGGACTGTAAGCAGACTTGATTTTCAGGTCAACAATTTTCTGACCTTCGGGTCAGGAAATTTTCCACGCCATTGCCCACCTGCCACAAGCGCTCTTCTATAGAGCATAGTCCTTGTAGCCACCCCGAATCTTTTGCGCCATTCGTGCCAACTTCTACGCCCTGGCCCCTGCGCGGCGCTGGGGCAAGTGCGCTACAATTCGCCCCTTGTACACAGTTCAATGATTTTGAAGGAAAACCATGACGTTCAAGGCGCCGGACAGCCTCTCCGAGCAAATTGCCCATTACCTGGCCGAGCGGATCATTCGCGGCGAGCTCAAGCCTGCCGAGCGTATCCAGGAGCAAAAGGTCACCCAGGCGTTGAATGTCAGCCGTGGCTCCGTGCGCGAGGCTCTATTGATCCTCGAGCGGCGTCATCTGGTGACTATCCTGCCGCGTCGCGGCGCCCATGTGACCGAGCTCGACGAGCACAATGTGCGCAGTCTCTGCACCCTGATGGGCGAGCTCTATACCTTGCTGGGCAATTCCGTGGCGCAGAACTGGCGCACCGAAGGCGACCTGTCGCCCTTTCTCAAGATTCAGCAGCGCCTGACCACGGCCCTGGAGCGCCAGGACATCCGCGCCTTCGTCGAGGACAGTTTTGCGGTGATGCGCGCGGCATACCCGTTCGCCAACAACCCCTACCTGCAGGAAACCGTCGAGAATCTGCAACCGGCCATGAGCCGTGCCTATTTCCTCGCCCTGGACCAGCGCAAGGCCGAGATGAGTGATTTTCTGGCGCTGTTTGCCAACCTGCTCGAAGCGGTGGTCGCTCGCGACCAGGCGCGCATCCGCACCGTACTGGCGGAGTACTGCCAGCGCAGTTGCGAGCTGGTACTGGCGGCACTGGCGACTGCCTGAGCATGCGCCTCAAGTGCATTCGCCTGGCCGGGTTCAAGTCGTTCGTCGACCCCACCACGGTGAACTTCCCCAGCAACATGGCGGCGGTGGTCGGGCCCAACGGTTGTGGCAAGTCCAACATCATCGATGCCGTGCGCTGGGTGATGGGCGAAAGCTCGGCCAAGAACCTGCGTGGCGAGTCGATGACCGACGTCATCTTCAATGGCTCCACCAGTCGCAAGCCGGTAAGCCAGGCGAGCATTGAACTGGTCTTCGACAATTCCGACAGCACGCTGGTGGGCGAGTATGCCGCCTATGCGGAAATCTCCATTCGCCGCAAGGTGACCCGCGACGCCCAGAACACCTATTACCTCAACGGCACCAAATGCCGGCGCCGTGACATCACCGATATTTTCCTCGGCACGGGCCTGGGCCCGCGCAGCTACTCGATCATCGAGCAGGGGATGATCTCCAAGCTGATCGAGGCCAAGCCTGAAGACCTGCGCAACTTCATCGAAGAAGCCGCTGGCATCTCCAAATACAAGGAGCGTCGGCGCGAGACCGAGAACCGCATCCGCCGCACCCATGAAAACCTCGAGCGCCTGACTGACCTTCGCGAAGAACTCGAGCGCCAGCTGGAGCGGTTGCACCGCCAGGCCCAGGCCGCCGAGAAGTACAAGGAGTACAAGGCTGAGGAGCGCCAGCTCAGGGCGCAGTTGTCGGCGTTGCGCTGGCAGGCGCTGGATGAGCAGGTAGGTCAGCGCGAAGCAGTGATTGGTGACCAGGAAGTGGCCTTCGAGGCCCTGGTGGCCGAGCAGCGCAATGCCGATGCCAGCATCGAGCGCCTGCGTGACGGGCACCATGAGTTGTCCGAGCGTTTTGGCCAGGTTCAAGGTCGCTTCTATTCGGTCGGTGGCGATATCGCCCGGGTCGAGCAAAGTATTCAGCACGGCCAGCAACGCTTGCGCCAGTTGCAGGACGATCTGAAGGAAGCCGAGCGTACCCGCCAGGAGACCGAGTCGCACCTGGGCCACGACCGCACGATGCTCGCCACCTTGGGCGAAGAGCTGGAAATGCTCGAGCCCGAGCAGGAAATCACTTTGGCCGCCGCCGAGGAATCCGCCGCGACCCTTGAGGAAGCCGAAGCCACCATGCATGGCTGGCAGGAACAGTGGGACAGCTTCAACACCCGCTCGGCCGAGCCGCGGCGCCAGGCCGAAGTGCAGCAGGCGCGAATCCAGCAGCTGGACCAGGCCCTTGAGCGCCTGTTCGAGCGCCAGCGCAAGCTGGGCGAGGAACGCGACCAGCTCAATGCCGACCCTGAAGATGCTGCTTTGCTTGAGTTGGCCGAGCAAGTGGCCAGCAGCGAGCTGGTACTGGAAGACCTGCAGCTGCAAGAACTGCAAGTGGTCGAACAGCTTGAAACCCTGCGTGATCAGTTGCAGCAGGCCGTCCTGGCCCAGCAGCAGGCGCAAGGTGAGCTGCAGCGGCTGGGCGGACGCCTAGCGTCACTTGAGGCTTTGCAACAGGCGGCCCTGGACCCGGATTCCGGTACCGCGCAGTGGTTGCGCGACCAAGGTCTCGATCAGCGTCCGCGCCTGGCCGAAGACCTGCGGGTGGAGCCTGGTTGGGAACTGGCGGTAGAAACCGTGCTGGGCGCCGACTTGCAGGCGGTGCTGGTGGATGATTTCACCGGGCTCGACCTCGCGGCGTTCAGCCAGGGCGATTTGCGTTTGCTTGATGCCTCTGCTGATGGCGCGCGCGTGCCAGGCAGCTTGCTGGAAAAAGTTGAGGGGCGGGTTGATCTGGCCCCCTGGCTGGGGCAGGTCCGCCCGGTAGAAAACCTGGAGCAGGCATTGGCCCAGCGCAGCCACCTCGGTGCCGGTCAGAGCCTGGTCAGTCGTGATGGCTATTGGATAGGTCGGCATTTTTTGCGGGTCAACCGTGCCAGTGATGCACAAGGTGGCGTGCTGGCCCGTGGTCAGGAGCTCGAGCGTCTGGGGCTTGAGCGTGTGGAGCAAGAGGCTGCGCTTGAGCAGCTCGACCTCACGCTTGAGCAGTCGCGCGAACAGCAGCAGGCCCTTGAAGAGCGCCGCGAGCAGCTGCGCCGGCATGCTCAGGACGAAGCCAGGCAGCAAAGCGAGCTCAACGCCCGGCTGTCGGCCGGTGAGGCGCGGGCCGAGCAGGTGAGCCTGCGGCGTCGGCGTCTGGAGGAAGAGTTGCTCGAACTGAACGAGCAGCGTGCATTGGAAAGTGAAAACCTCGGTGAATCACGCCTGCAATTGCAGGAGGCCCTCGACCTGATGGCCCTGGACACCGAGCAACGTGAGTTGCTCCTGGCCCAGCGCGACAGCCTGCGGGAGCGCCTCGATCGGGTGCGTCAGGAGGCCCGTCAGCACAAGGATCATGGTCATCAGCTGGCCGTGCGGCTGGGATCGCTGCGGGCGCAGTACGACTCGACCCGCCAGGCCCTTGAGCGCTTGGAATTGCAGTCGGAGCGCCTGAGCGAAAAGCGCGAGCAACTCACGCTCAATCTGGAAGAGGGCGAGGCACCGCTTGAAGAGCTGCGCCTTAAACTTGAAGAGCTGCTGGAAAAGCGCATGAGCGTCGACGAAGAAATGCGTCAGGCGCGCCTGCACATGGATGAGGCCGACCGCGAACTGCGTGATGCGGAAAAACGCCGGACCCAGGCCGAGCAGCAGGCCCAACTGCTGCGTGGCCAATTGGAGCAGCACCGCCTGGAGTGGCAGGGCCTGAGCGTGCGTCGCAAGACCCTTCATGAGCAACTGCAGGCCGACGGATATGACCTGCAGGGTGTGCTGACGACTTTGGGCGAGGCAGCCAGTGAGCAGGAAGCCGAACAAGAGCTTGAGCGCATTGATGCGCGCATCCAGCGCCTCGGTGCGATCAACCTGGCAGCCATCGACGAATACCAGCAACAGTCCGAGCGCAAGCGCTACCTGGATGCGCAGGATGCCGATCTGGTCGAAGCGCTGGACACGCTGGAAAACGTCATTCGCAAGATCGACAAAGAAACCCGCAACCGCTTCAAGGATACCTTTGATCAGATAAATGCCGGATTACAGGCACTTTTCCCAAAAGTTTTCGGTGGTGGCAGCGCTTACTTGGAACTGACGGGCGAAGATCTACTCGATACAGGGGTGACAATCATGGCGCGGCCGCCGGGCAAGAAGAACAGCACCATTCATTTGCTCTCGGGTGGTGAAAAAGCGCTGACTGCCCTGGCCCTGGTTTTCGCCATTTTCAAACTCAACCCGGCACCGTTCTGCATGCTCGATGAAGTCGATGCACCACTGGACGATGCCAACGTCGGGCGATATGCCAAGCTGGTCAAGGAAATGAGTCAGACTGTGCAGTTCATCTACATCACCCACAACAAGATAGCCATGGAGATGGCTGACCAGTTGATGGGCGTGACCATGCATGAACCGGGTTGCTCACGTCTTGTTGCAGTTGATGTAGAAGAGGCAATGGCCATGGTCGACGCCTGATTTTGTGGGATACGGCGTGAACCTGCAGTAAATGGGCCTGTCAGTTGCGACAGACGGTGTAAAGTTATCTTTGGTCGTGCTAGCTTAATGTCACTTATCTTTTGCGTGGGTAAAACGCCTGTCAGAACATAGAGTTGGCGCCACGTTTTAAAGGGGTTTAAACCCTTTATTTTTCAGCATTTTTTACAGAGGCACGGGATTACATGGAAATCGGTCTGCGCGAGTGGCTGATCGTCATCGGCATCATTGTCATTGCCGGTATTCTTTTTGACGGCTGGCGCCGTATGCGCGGCGGCAAGGGCAAGCTGAAATTCCGTCTGGATCGCAGCTTTTCAAACCTGCCTGACGAAGAAAGTAGCGGCGGTGCAGAAGTGTTGGGCCCGCCACGGGTGCTGGACAACCATAAAGAACCCGAGCTGGATGAGCATGACCTGCCGTCCATGAGTGCGCCTGCCCGCGAGCGTGACAACAAGCCCAAGGCTTCCAAGCGCAAGCGTGGCAACGAACCCCAGCAGGGCGACCTGAACCTGGCCGCCGAACCGCGTGAGCGCGAGCCTGACCTGTTCGCCAGTGTTGACGACGATTTCCCGGATGAGACCCGTAGCAGCAACGGCTACGGTGCCAACGAAGCTCGCGACCTGCCGCCCGTCGAAGAAGTGCTGGTGATCAGTGTGATTTCCCGTGACGAAGGTGGCTTCAAGGGGCCGGCCCTGCTGCAGAACATCCTCGAAAGTGGCCTGCGCTTCGGCGAAATGGATATCTTCCACCGTCACGAGAGCATGGCCGGTAACGGCGAGGTGCTGTTCTCCATGGCCAACGCGGTCAAGCCCGGCGTATTCGACCTGGACGATATCGATCACTTCAGCACCCGTGCCGTGAGCTTCTTCCTCGGCCTGCCAGGGCCGCGCCATCCGAAGCAGGCCTTTGACGTGATGGTGGCTGCCGCACGCAAGCTGGCCCACGAGCTCAACGGCGAGCTCAAGGATGACCAGCGCAGCGTGATGACTGCCCAGACCATCGAGCATTACCGCCAGCGCATCGTTGAGTTCGAGCGTCGTGCGCTGACTCAGAAACGCTAAAATCATCACCCCCGGTGGGAGCGGGCTTGCCCCGCGATGAAGCCCCAAACGCAAGAGCAGCCCCGGCTGCTCTTTTGCTTTGCAAGAGAATACGAACATGACTGCCCAATCCCGAATCCTTGAGTTGCGTGCCGAGCTCGATCAGCACAACTACCGCTACTACGTGCTCGACGAACCCAGCGTGCCGGATGCCGAGTACGATCGTCTGTTCAACGAACTCAAGGCCCTGGAGGCCGAGCACCCGGAACTGGTGACCGCTGATTCGCCCACCCAACGCGTTGGCGGTGCAGCGTTGTCGGCGTTCAGCCAGGTGCGTCACGAAGTGCCGATGCTGAGCCTCGGCAACGCCTTCGAGGAAGACGACCTGCGCGAGTTCGACCGTCGGGTGGTCGAGGGCCTGGATCTGCCGGCGGGAGATCTGTTTGGTGGCGGTGCGGCGGTCGATTACAGCTGCGAGCCCAAGCTCGACGGCCTGGCGGTCAGCTTGCTGTACCGCGACGGCCAACTGGTGCAAGGCGCAACCCGTGGCGACGGCACAACCGGTGAAGACATCAGTGTCAACGTGCGTACCGTGCGCAACATCCCACTCAAGCTGCAGGGTGAAGGCTGGCCAGCCGTGCTTGAGGTGCGCGGCGAGGTGTACATGTCCAAGGCCGGTTTCGAGCGCCTGAACCAGGCGCAGATCGAGATGGGCGGCAAAACCTTCGCCAACCCGCGCAACGCCGCTGCCGGCAGCCTGCGGCAACTGGACTCGAAAATTACCGCCAGCCGACCGCTGGAGTTCTGCTGCTACGGGTTGGGCCAGGTGTCGGCGCAGATCGCTGATACCCATATCGGCATCCTGGAGCAGCTCAAGGCCTGGGGCATGCCGATCAGCCGTGAGCTTCGTCATGCCGCGGGTATCGCCGAATGCCTGGAGTACTACCGTGACATTGGCCAGCGGCGCAATGACCTGCCGTACGAGATCGACGGCGTGGTGTTCAAGGTCAACAGCCTGGCCTCTCAGCGTGAACTGGGCTTTCGCGCCCGAGAGCCGCGTTGGGCCATCGCCCACAAGTTCCCGGCCATGGAAGAACTGACCGAAGTGCTGGATGTGGAATTCCAGGTCGGTCGTACGGGGGCGGTGACCCCTGTGGCCCGGCTCAAGCCTGTCAAGGTGGCCGGTGTCACGGTGTCCAATGCCACCTTGCACAACATGGACGAAGTGGCGCGCCTGGGCTTGATGATTGGCGACACCGTGATCATCCGCCGTGCCGGCGATGTGATCCCTCAGGTCATGCAGGTGGTCACCGAGCGTCGCCCGGCTGATGCCCGTCCAGTCCATATCCCTGGCGAATGTCCGGTGTGTGGCTCGCAGGTCGAGCGCACGCAACTGGTCAAGCGCAGCAAAGGCAAGGAAACCGTCAGCGAAGGCGCGGTGTACCGTTGCGTTGGCCGCCTGGCCTGCGCCGCACAGCTCAAGCAAGCCATCATTCACTACGTTTCGCGGCGGGCGATGGACATCGAAGGCCTGGGCGAGAAGAGCGTCGAGCAACTGGTGGACGAGGGGCTGATCCGCTCGCCGGCCGATCTTTATCAACTGACGTTCGAGCAGGTCGTCGACCTTGAAGGCTTCGCCGAGCTGTCGAGCAAGAACCTGCTGGCAGCCATCGAGGCCAGCAAGCGGCCTGGCCTGGCACGTTTCATCTATGCCTTGGGTATTCCTGATGTCGGCGAAGAGACGGCCAAGGTTTTGGCTCGATCACTGGGTTCGCTGCAGCGGGTCATGGCAGCGTTGCCGCAGGTGCTTACCTACCTGCCGGATATCGGTCTGGAAGTCGCCCACGAGATCCACAGCTTCTTTGAAGACGAGCACAACCGCACGGTCATCGCGCAACTGCTCGAGCGTGGCCTGGAGTTGCAGGATGAAGGCGAGCTGGCGGCCGAGTTTGCTGCCAGCACCACCCTGGCCGGGCTGATCGCCAAGCTGGACATCCCTTCGGTAGGCCCGACCGGCGCCGAGAAACTGGTGACCAAGCTCGATAGCCTGGAAAAGATTATCGCTGCCGATGGCATCGACTTGCGCCAGGCGCTGGCCGCCAAGCCGGCCGAGGCGGTGCGCACCTTCTTCCAGGTGCCTGCCAATGTGGAACTGGCACTGACAATCGAAGCGCAGTTGCGCGCGTTCGGCATGCACTGGTCGAGCGAGAAAAAGGTCGCGGCCGGGCTGCCGTTGGCTGGACAGACCTGGGTGTTGACCGGCTCGCTGGAACGCATGAGTCGCGATGTTGCCAAGGACAAGCTCGAGAGCCTCGGCGCCAAGGTTGCCGGGTCGGTTTCAGCCAAGACGCACTGCGTGGTGGCCGGGCCTGGTGCAGGATCGAAGCTTGTCAAGGCCAATGACCTTGGCGTGAAGGTGCTGGACGAGGATGCGTTCGTGGTGTTTCTCGGTGAACATGGCATCGAGGCCTGACAGCGATAAACACAACGTTACCCATGGTCTAGTCTTGGCGGGCAGCCAGGAGGATCAGCATGTATCGTTTTTTCGAGCAGTTGGGGGCCCGGATCGCGGCCCCTTTTGCCAGCCAGGCGCAGCGTCCGGACCGCGTCTGGCAGTGTCAGTGCGGCCAGTCGGTGTTCTTTCGCAACAGCCAGTGCCTGGCCTGTCAGTCGGCGCTCGGCTACTGGCCACTGAGCAACCGGGTTGCGAGTCTGTTGCCGGGAGCGGAGGAGGGCGCCTGGCTGCTTGATGGAGAGTCGGAGCTCGGCCCCCTGCGTCGTTGCGCCAACCTCGATACTCCCGCAGCCTGCAACTGGCTGCTGGCGGCCGATGAGCCACACAGCCTGTGTCTGGCCTGCCGCCTGAATCGGACGATTCCCGATCTTTCCCTTGCTGAAAACCATCCGCGCTGGCGCAAGCTGGAAACCGCCAAGCGTCGTCTCGTTGCACAACTGTTGCACTTGGGCCTGCCAGTCGAGCCCAAGACCGAAGGCGAGGGCCCCGGGCTTGCCTTCGACTTCATCGGCATCGACCTTGAAGGCAACGCACCCATCACTGGCCATGCCAACGGCCTGATTACCCTGGATGTGCGTGAAGCCGATGACGACTGGCGCGAACGGGTGAGGGTGCAACTGCATGAGCCTTACCGAACGCTGCTTGGCCACCTGCGTCACGAAGTGGGGCATTACTACTGGGATCGGCTGGTTGCCAATAGTGAATGGCTCGACGGCTTTCGCCAATTGTTTGGCGACGAGCGCGAAAGCTACAGCGAGGCTCTTGAGCGGCATTACCAGCAGGGTGCGCCGAGCGACTGGGCACTGGCTCACGTGAGTGCCTACGCCACCATGCATCCCTGGGAAGACTGGGCTGAAACCTGGGCGCACTACCTGCACATGACCGATGCGCTGGACACCGCCCTGGCCCTGGGCATGAACGCCCGAAGCCTGGAACTGGATTATCCGCCTTACCAGGTGCAGGACCTGTTTCGGCCGGAAGATCCGGGCGCCAGGGATTTTCTTGCCTTCATCAACGCCTGGGTCGAGCTCTCGGCCATGCTCAACGAACTGTCGCGCAGCATGGGGCAGGTGGATTTCTACCCGTTCGTGCTGTCGTCGGCGGTGGTGGCGAAACTGCACTTCATCCACCTGTGCGTGACCGGAAACCCGCCAAGTCATTGAGTAGTGATGATTTTTTATCAACTAAAGGTTGTATCTTGGCCTCAGGCCGGTACAATGGCGCGGCTCGTCGCCAGATGAGCATGCGTTATGGTGGCCCCATCGGTCCCCCCGCAACGATCAACCGTGAACCCGGTCAGGCCTGGAAGGGAGCAGCCGCAGCGGTGACATTGTGTGCCGGGGTGTGGCTGGTGGGGCCGCCACCTATCTCTAAGTCCTTGATTATAAAGGGCTTATCTTGCTCAAAATCTCGAAGTGGAGCAGTGCTTAGGTGAACCTGAGTGGTGCATCTTACCGAGCATTCTAGCTTTCTCCGACCATCTCTCCAATATGCTTTCTCCATCGGGTTGATCCTGGTACTGGGCGTCCCTCGCGCATCTGCTGATTGTCGGTGTTTGGCCTAGAGTGATTTGCAATTGCCAGTACTGCGGGCTGCTACTAGGATGTGGCATCCGAGCGAGGAGCGAGATATGGAATTCGTAGAGCGACTGAACGCGTTATCAGCCAAAATCCGCCAGCAGGGTCCGGCAATCCAGACGGAAGAGGCGACCAAGATCGCTTTTGTCATGCCCTTCATCAACTCCGTCCTGGGCTACGATGTCTTCGACCCTTCTGAGGTGACGCCAGAGTACGTATGCGATGTGGGGACGAAGAAGGGCGAGAAGATTGACTACGCCATCATGAAGAATGGGGAAATCCAGATTCTGATCGAGTGTAAGAAGATTGGAGAGCCGCTGCACATCAATCACGCCAGCCAGCTCTTCCGGTATTTCCACGTAACCAGCGCTCGCATTTCGATCCTCACCAACGGTCAGGTATACCGCTTCTTCACTGACCTCGATGCTCCCAACAAGATGGATGAGAAACCCTTCTTGGAGCTGGACCTTCTGGACATCGATGAGCATGCTCTACCTGAACTTCAGAAGCTGACCAAGTCCGCATTCGACGTTGATTCGATCATCAGCGCTGCGGGCGAACTTAAGTACGTTGGGCAGATCAAGAAAGAGATGGCTACTCAGTTCAGTCAGCCTAGTGATGACTTTGTGAAGTTCTTCGCTACTCGTGTATACGATGGAATCATCACGCAAAAGGTCAGGGAGCAGTTCACTACCTTAACCCGGAAGGCGGCAATTCAGTTCCTGGGTGATCAAGTTAATGATCGCCTAAAGTCCGCAATGAGCGGGGCTGTTGAGCCCTCATATGCTATGGCTGCTGTCCAGCCTGCTGCGGAAAGCGAGTCGGTTGATGAGACTGGAGAAGATCGAGTCCAAACGACACTTGATGAGTTGGAGGGCTTCCATATCGTCAAGGCAATAGTCAGGGCGGTTGTGGATGCCAAGCGAATCGTTCATCGCGATACTCAAAGCTACTTCGGTGTTCTGCTAGATGACAACAACCGCAAGCCGATTTGCCGACTTCACTTCAATCGTAGTCAGAAGTACATAGGCATCTTCGATGCTGAGAAAAACGAGACACGCCATCCAATCGCTTCTGTGGATGATATCTACGGATTTACGGAGCAATTGAGGGGGACTATCTCGTTATACGAGTAGGCACTTGTTGCTCGCACTCTAGACTCTAAATTTAGGGTGCGAACCCTTTCAAAGCTGGTGTCGTTGTGGCTAGACAATCCGAGTTACGCTCTTCGGCTACCTACGGCAGCGCCAGCACCTTTGTTTCGATGTCGGTGAGTAAGCTAATGCGCTCCTGCCGCAATTTAAGTGCCACACGTCAATGGCAATCCCTGCTGCGATAAGTCACAGGCGTTTGACTTGCATTGTCCCATCGAAGGCTTTCGGAAGGGCGGTTGCTGCGTTGTGTCGCGCCAGCATGTCTGGGGCTGTAGGTTAGTGATGCGGCTGGCGAAAGGCGGGTATTGAATCTTCTCAGGCTGCAACTGAGGGTGGGTTGGCGGGCGAGCTTTTTCGACTGGCTGACTACCTCGAACTGGCTCGCAATGGTCCGATACAAGCCTTCAGTTCGCTTGAGATCCGGGTACAGGCGCTACAAAGCCTGCGCGCTGCACTGCAGATGCCGGCGCCGACACAGTTGCTTGGTTTTGCCCGGTCTCATCTCAATCTGCAGCGGTTGATTGATTATGTCAGCGAGCAGTTTGTGCTCCAGCCGGATCTGAGGATTCGTCATCGTGAAGTGATGTCGACACTACCGTGTGGCTCTGCATGAACGTCTGGCGTTGCCCGGGGTGCGTCAGCACCTCAGGCCAGATGGTTTTACTTGACTGAGCAGCAGGTCAGCGCCGCTGAGTCATACCTACAGCAGCGCGCTCACCGGCAGCGGATGCGCGAGGCGCACTTGCCGGAGGCAGAGCGTGCACGCTGCGAGCAGGCGCGCCAGCAACAGCAGGCCGGTGATGAGCAGGCGTTGCTGATGCAACTCACCCGAGAAGCACTGGGCCTGCCTTTTGATCCTCTTACCGCGCCGCGTCGGGGAGTTTAACGCGCATGGCGAAGTAGCGGCAGCGATGGGCGGGGTGCAATTTTGCCCCCGCTCCGCTACGATTAGCGGTCTTCAGCTTGCCAGTCGCGACGGTTTTCGATGAGTTATCAGGTTCTTGCACGTAAATGGCGTCCACGCTCGTTCCGCGAAATGGTCGGCCAGACCCATGTGCTCAAGGCCTTGATCAATGCGCTGGACAATCAACGCCTGCACCATGCCTACCTGTTCACCGGTACCCGCGGCGTGGGCAAGACGACCATTGCGCGGATTATCGCCAAGTGCTTGAACTGCGAGACCGGTATCACCTCTACCCCGTGTGGAACGTGCTCGGTGTGCCGGGAGATCGATGAGGGCCGCTTCGTCGACCTGATCGAGATCGACGCCGCCAGCCGCACCAAGGTCGAGGACACCCGCGAACTGCTCGACAACGTGCAGTACGCACCTAGCCGCGGGCGCTTCAAGGTCTACCTGATCGACGAAGTCCACATGCTCTCCAGTCACTCGTTCAACGCCCTGTTGAAAACGCTGGAAGAGCCGCCGCCCTACGTCAAGTTCATCCTGGCGACCACCGACCCGCAGAAGTTGCCGGCGACCATCCTGTCGCGCTGCCTGCAGTTTTCCCTGAAGAACATGACGCCGGAACGGGTGGTCGAGCACTTGAGCCATGTGCTGGGTGCCGAGAACGTTCCGTTCGAAGACGATGCCCTGTGGCTGCTCGGCCGTGCGGCCGATGGCTCCATGCGCGATGCCATGAGCCTGACCGACCAGGCCATTGCCTTCGGTGAAGGCAAGGTGCTGGCCGCCGATGTGCGGGCCATGCTCGGTACCCTGGATCACGGCCAGGTCTATGGTGTGTTGCAGGCACTGCTCGAAGGCGACGCCCGCGCACTGCTCGAAGCGGTAAGGCATCTGGCAGAGCAGGGTCCCGACTGGAATGGCGTGCTGGCCGAGATGCTCAATGTGCTGCACCGCGTGGCCATTGCCCAGGCGCTGCCCGAGGCGGTCGACAACGGTCAGGGTGACCGTGACCGCGTGTTGGCCCTGGCCCAGTCCCTTCCCGCTGAAGACGTACAGTTTTACTACCAGATGGGCCTGATCGGCCGTCGCGACCTGCCGTTGGCGCCAGACCCTCGCGGTGGTTTCGAGATGGTGTTGCTGCGCATGCTGGCATTCCGACCTGCCGATACCGATGACGCACCGAAACCGGTACTAAAGCCGGTGGGGATCAGCCAGGCCACAGCTGATTCTGCAAGTACGGTGGCAGCGGCCACCGTGGCTGCGCTTGCGGTGATTGCTGCGCCGGTTGTCGAACCCGAGCCGGTTGCCCCGCCGCCAGTAGCAGAGTCGGAACCAGAGCCAGAGCCAGAGCCAGAGCCAGAGCCCACGTCGGTTGAGCCCCCGGTACAAGCGCCTGAGCCTGTGGTCGACCTGCCGTGGAACGACCCGGTAGAGACGCCGACTGCCGTTGAGCTCGAGCCAGAGGCTGAACCTGACGCCCCGGCGCCACAACCTGAACCGGTTGCGGCTGTCGTTCGCGAGGAAGCGCCGGCGCACGATGACAGCATCAGCTACAGCCCGGCCGGCATGGACCGCGACGACGAGCCGCCGCTGGATGAGGACTATTACGAACCGGAAATGGACCCGGCCAGCTACAGTTACCTGGATGAGCTGGCGATCGAGCATGTACACGAGGCTGCTCCTGTCGTGGAGCCCGAGCCGCTGCCAGCCGCCCAACCGGCCACCGGCCTGGCGCTGCAATGGCTGGAATTATTCCCACAGTTGCCGATCTCAGGGATGACCGGCAGTATCGCTGCCAACTGTACGTTGATGGCCGCCGAAGGCGATGACTGGCTGCTGCATCTGGACCCGGCCCATAGCGCCCTGTTCAACGCCACCCAGCAACGGCGCCTCAACGAGGCCCTGAACCAGCATTTCGGGCGTACGCTCAAGTTGTCCATCGAGCTGATTCGTCCCGAGCAGGAAACCCCGGCCCAGGCGGCATCGCGCAAGCGTGCCGAGCGCCAGGGCGAAGCTGAGGCGTCGATCCAGGCCGATCCGCTCATCCAGCAGATGATTCAGCAGTTTGGTGCCATGGTCCGACACGATACCATTGAGCCTGTAGACGCCCAGGTAGCACAGGGCGAATGACCGAATAACTAAAGCAGCCCGGGCCAGGCCCGCGCCGCACCCCGTAACTCTTATTTGAGGTGATCCCCATGATGAAAGGTGGCATGGCCGGCCTGATGAAGCAGGCCCAGCAGATGCAGGAAAAAATGGCCAAGATGCAGGAAGAGCTGGCCAACGCCGAAGTGACTGGCCAATCGGGCGCAGGCCTTGTCAGCGTGGTGATGACCGGTCGTCATGACGTCAAGCGCATCAGCCTGGATGACAGCCTGATGCAGGAAGACAAGGAAGTGCTCGAGGACCTGATCGCCGCGGCCGTCAACGATGCCGTGCGCAAGGTCGAGCAGAACAGCCAGGAGAAAATGGGCGGCATGACCGCTGGCATGCAACTGCCACCCGGTTTCAAAATGCCGTTCTAAGGCAACCCTTGTGGTACCCGCGGTGGGAGCACAGCTGTGAAGCTGTCGCTCCCATCGTCGTTTTTCTCGTGCTTTATTGATATTCAGGCTAATTGACCATGAGCTTCAGCCCCCTGATTCGCCAACTGATCGATGCCTTGCGTACCTTGCCCGGTGTCGGCCAGAAAACCGCTCAGCGTATGGCGCTGCAGTTGCTTGAGCGCGACCGCAGCGGCGGCCTGCGCCTGGCCCAGGCCTTGAACCAGGCCATGGAAGGCGTCGGCCATTGCCGCCAGTGCCGGACCCTCACCGAGCAGGAACTGTGCCCCCAGTGTGCCGACACGCGCCGAGACGACACGCTGCTGTGCGTGGTCGAAGGGCCGATGGATGTGTATGCGGTCGAGCAGACCGGCTATCGCGGTCGCTATTTCGTACTCAAGGGGCACCTGTCGCCGCTGGATGGCCTTGGGCCTGAGGCGATCGGTATTCCGCAGTTGATGGCGCGTATTGAAGAGCAGGCCAGCTTCACCGAAGTGATCCTGGCCACCAACCCGACAGTGGAAGGTGAGGCGACGGCCCATTACATCGCCCAGTTACTGGCCGACAAAGGCTTGGTTGCCTCGCGCATTGCCCACGGGGTGCCGTTGGGCGGGGAGCTGGAACTGGTGGATGGCGGGACCCTGGCGCATTCTTTTGCCGGGCGCAAGCCGATCTCGTTGTGAATGCAATCGCGGGGCAAGCCCGCTCCTGCAGTAGGAGCGGGTTTGCCCCGCGATGTATTAGAGCTCGCTCAACGAAAACGCAGTCAGGCAAAAAGTCGGCACGCCCGCATCATTCAGCCGCTTCGACCCATCCAGCTCCGGCAGGTCGATGATCGCGGCAGCCTCGAACACTTCGGCGCCCATGCGCCGTACCAGCTTGGTGGCTGCCAGCAAGGTACCACCCGTGGCGATCAGGTCATCGAACACCAACACCGAGTCGCCTTCGCACAGGCTGTCGGTGTGTACTTCGAGGAAGGCTTCGCCGTATTCGGTCTGGTAGCCTTCGGCGATCACGTCGGCTGGCAGTTTGCCTTGCTTGCGAAACAGGATGAGGGGTTTGTTCAGTTGGTGGGCGATGATCGAGCCGATCAGGAAGCCGCGGGCGTCCATGGCACCGATGTGGCTGAATTCGGCCTCGACATAACGCTCGATGAAGGCGTCTGCCACATGGCGCAGGCCTCGTGGCGACTGGAACAGCGGAGTGATGTCGCGAAAGATCACGCCTGGTTTCGGGAAGTCCGGGACCGGGCGGATCAGGGCTTTGAGGTCGAAGGGTTCGCTGTGCATGAGGCGGGTATCCTGAAAAACGAATGCCCGCCAGTATACCCTTTATCCTGCTGGCTCAGCTGTCCAGCGAGCCACCGGCCAGCGCACACAGCTGGATCGGATCGAGGATATGGATTTCCTTGCCTTCGGCAGAAATCAGGCCATTTTGCTGGAAGCGGGTGAACACGCGGGAAACCGTTTCCACGGCCAGGCCCAGGTAGTTGCCGATCTCGTTGCGCGACATGCTCAGGCGGAACTGGTTGGCCGAGTAGCCACGGGCACGGAAGCGCGCCGAGAGGTTGACCAGGAAGGTGGCGATACGCTCGTCCGCGGTTTTTTTCGACAGCAGCAGCATCATTTGCTGGTCGTCCCGAATCTCGCGGCTCATCACTCGCATCAATTGCCGGCGCAGTTGAGGCAACTGGACCGACAGCTCGTCGAGGCGTTCGAACGGGATCTCGCAGACCGAGGTGGTTTCCTGGGCCTGGGCCGAGACCGGGTAAGCTTCGGTGTCCATGCCGGACAGGCCGACCAGCTCGCTGGGCAGGTGGAAGCCGGTGATCTGTTCTTCGCCGCCGTCGCTCAAGCTGAAGGTTTTCAGGGCGCCGGAGCGCACCGCGTAAACTGAGCCGAAGTTGTCACCCTGGCGGAACAGAAACTCGCCTTTCTTCAACGGTCGCCCGCGTTTGACGATTTCATCCAGTGCATCCATGTCTTCCATGTTCAACGACAATGGCAGGCATAGAGGCGCCAGGCTGCAATCCTTGCAGTGGGCCTGGTTGTGAGGGCGCAGTTTAACTGGCTCGGACATTTCTTCATTCCTTGTGGGAAAGCACACATAAGCCGTAAGGGTAACTCAGGGCATGGGGTTTCGGCCAGTCTGTGCCGGGTAAGGCGTGCTGGCAGAGGTGCGGTTTATCGTCCGACCTCACTAAACATAGTGTGCTTTACAAGGAATTCTGTAAATCAGATGACCCGTGAGAATCGCTGTTGGCTGTGCATGCCCAGGTAGGCGTCGAACGCCATGCAAACCGAGCGTACCAGCAGCCGTCCGGCAGGCAGCACCTCGATGCCCTTGGCACTGAGGTTGATCAGGCCGTCTTTGTGCATGGCTTGCAGTGCGGGCCACTCGTCCTTGAAGTAACCGCGAAAGTCGATGGTGAAGGCCTGTTCGATGGTGTCGAAATCCAGCTCGAAATGGCAGATCAGTTGCTGGATCACAGCACGGCGCAAGCGGTCGTCTGCGGTGCAGACCAGGCCACGACTAGTGGCCAGCTGGGCGCTGAGCAGCGAGTTCTGGTACGTGTTCAGGTCGCTGCTGTTCTGGCAGTAGAGGTCGCCGATCTGGCTGATGGCTGAAACGCCAAGGCCGATCAGGTCGCAATGGCCGTGGGTGGTGTAGCCCTGAAAGTTGCGTTGCAGTGTCGACTCTTCCTGGGCAATGGCCAGTTCGTCATCAGGGAGGGCGAAGTGGTCCATGCCGATGTAGCGGTAGCCGGCGGCAGTCAGTTGCTCGATGGTCCGCTGCAGCATTTCCAGTTTGGCGGCCGGTGCGGGAAGGTCGTTGCTGTCGATGCGTCGTTGGGGCATAAAGCGTTCCGGCAGGTGCGCATAGTTGAACACCGACAGGCGATCCGGTTGCAACTTGATGACTTCATCCACCGTGCGGGCGAACCCGTCGGGGGTTTGCTTGGGCAGGCCGTAGATCAGGTCGAGGTTGATCGAGCGGAACTGCAGGGTACGTGCAGCTTCAATGATCGCGCGTGTCTGCTCCAGGCTCTGCAGGCGATTGATCGCCCGTTGCACGACAGGGTCGAGGTCTTGCACGCCGAGGCTGACTCGGTTGAAACCCAGCTCGCGCAGCAGGCCCATGGTCGACCAGTCGGCTTCGCGAGGGTCGATCTCGATGCCATAGTCGCCGGAGTCGTCATCCAGCAGGTTGAAGTGCTGGCGCAGGTACGCCATCAGGCGCCGCAGTTCGACATGGCTGAGAAAGGTCGGGGTGCCACCGCCAAAATGCAGTTGCTCGACAGTTTGTTTAGGGTCCAGGTGGCAGGCGATCAGCTGGATCTCCTGCTCCAGGCGCTGCAAGTAGGGCAGGGCGCGGCCCCGGTCCTTGGTGATGACCTTGTTGCAGGCGCAGTAGTAGCAGATGTTGGCGCAGAACGGCACGTGTACATAGAGCGACAGCGGGCGCACGGCGCGGCGGCTGTCACGCAGGGCGTGCAGAAGGTCGAATGAGCCGACTTCGCTGTGCAGTTGCACGGCGGTTGGGTATGAGGTGTAGCGTGGACCTGCCAGGTCGTAACGACGGATCAGGTCAGAGTCCCAACGAAGTGCGTCGAGCATGTGGGCGGTCCCCGGATAAAGCAGCTAGTGTCCGGAGTCTAGGGAGTTGGGCACAATTGCGTGTTGATTTGTATCAACGCGGCTTCAGTGGCCCATAAGCCAGTGCTGGTGCGGCCCGGGCAGGGTCCAGAGGCCGAACAGGATCACCAGCAGTCCACCGGCAACCCGGACGCCGCGTTTGCGCAGCAGTGCGCTGGTGCGCTCGGCGGCAAGCCCTGTGGCCAGCAGCACCGGCCAGGTACCCAGGCCGAAGGCGAGCATCAGCAGGGCGCTGTCGACGGCATTGCCCTGGCTCGCCGCCCACAGCAGGGTGCTGTAGACCAGGCCGCAGGGCAGCCAGCCCCACAGCGCGCCCAGCAGCAGGGCGCGGGGCAGGCTCGACACGGGCAGCAGGCGGTTGGCCACAGGCTGGATGTGCCGCCACAGGCCGCGTCCCAGGGCTTCGATGCGGGTCAGGCCGCTCCACCAGCCGGCCAGGTACAGGCCCATGCAGATCAACAGCAGTGCTGCGACCACGCGCATGCCCAGGGCCACCGGGCTGTTGGCCACGGCCCAGCCAGCCAGGCCCAGCAGCAAGCCGGCCAGGGCGTAGCTGAGGATGCGTCCGAGGTTGTAGGCCAGCAGCAGACGAAACCGGCGACTGCGCTGTTCCTTGGGAATGGCCAGGGTCAGGGCGCCCATCAGGCCGCCGCACATGCCCAGGCAGTGACCGCCGCCCAACAGGCCCAGAATCAGCGCCGAGCTGAGCAGTGGGAGCAGTTCAAGCACGGGGTGGGGCGCCGTCGTCGGGTTTCTTGCCGTCGGCTTCGTCCATGGCGGCGGTATGCTGAGGGTCCTGGTCATCGAACAGGATGCTGTGGGCCGGGCCGTCGAGGTCGTCGTACTGGCCGCTGTCCACCGCCCAGAAAAAGATGTACACGGCGATGGCGACGATCAGCAGCGCGGCGGGAATCATGACGTAGAGCGCGGGCATGGTGACTCCTGATCAGGCCGTGGCAGGGTGTGAGGTGCTGGCCGGCGCACCCGTGGCGGCCTGGCCGCTGAGCCGGGTAAGGCGCAGGGCATTGAGCACCACGATCAGCGAGCTGACCGACATGCCGACCGCGGCCCAGACCGGTGTGATCCAGCCCAGGGCGGCGAAGGGCAACATGAGGCCATTATACAGCCCGGCCCAGAGCAGGTTCTCGATAATGATCCGCCGCGTGCGGCGCGCCAGGCTGAAGGCCTGGACGAGAGCATCGAGACGGTTGGACAGCAGCACCGCGTCGGCGCTGGTCTTGGCAAGGTCGGTCGCAGAGCCCATGGCAATGCTGATGTCGGCGGCGGCCAGCACCGGCACATCGTTGACCCCGTCGCCCAGCATCAACACCTTGCGGCCCTGTTGCTGCAACGCCTTGAGTTTTTCCAGCTTGTCATCCGGGCGCAGCCCACCAATGGCCTCGTCGATCGAAAGCTCCGCGGCCACGCTCTGTACCATCGGCGAGCTGTCGCCAGAGAGCAGCAGGGTGTGCCAGCCACGTGCGCGGCAGGCAGCGAGCAGGTCGGCGGCGTCGCTGCGCAAGCGGTCATCCAGCACCAACCATGCGAGCGGCCCCGAAGTATCACCCAGCAGCAGCCACTGGCCGGGCTCATCGGGCATGGAAGGCGCTGTGTCGCCACTCAGGGCGCAGACAAAGCCGGGCTCGCCAATGCGCAGGCGTTGGCCCTGTACCAGGCCCTCGAGACCCAGGCCAGGCTCGGCATGAACTTCTTCGGCGGGGATGCTGGCGCGGCCGAAGGCGCGCGCGATCGGGTGTTCGGAGCGGTTTTCAAGGGCGGCGGCGAGCATCAGGCACTGGTCGGCGTCCTGCTGGCCCAGCGGACGGATGCTGCGCAAGGTCAGGCGCCCTTCGGTCAGGGTGCCGGTCTTGTCGAAGATCACCGTGTCGATCTGGTTCAGGCCTTCCAGCACGTGGCCACGGGTCAGCAGCAGGCCGAGCTTGTGCAGGGTGCCCGTGGCGGCAGTGAGTGCGGTCGGAGTGGCCAGCGACAGCGCGCAAGGGCAGGTGGCGACCAGCATGGCCAGCACAATCCAGAATGCCCGTGACGGATCCAGCTGCCACCAGAGCAGGCCGATGGCAGCGGCGGCGACAAGGGAAAACAGCAGAAACCACTGCGAGGCGCGGTCGGCGATCTCGGCCAGTCGCGGCTTTTCCGACTGGGCGCGCTCCAGCAGGCGGACGATGGCCGACAGGCGGGTGTCCTGGCCCAGAGCCTGCACCTCGACGGTCAATGCACTCTCGACGTTCAGGGTTCCAGCGGTAACCGCATCGCCGGCGCGGCGCGGCTGTGGCAGGTATTCGCCGGTCAGCAGCGATTCGTCGACACTGGACTGGCCGCTGACGATACGACCGTCGGCCGGTACTACATGGCCCGGCTGAATCAACACGCAATCGCCCAGCTGGAGCTCACGCAGCAGGATGCGCTCGCTCTGACCGGCTGCGCCCAGGCGCAGGCAGGACGCCGGCAACAGGTTGACCAGCTGTGCCGTGGCGGCGGCGGTGCGCTCGCGGGCGCGGCGCTCAAGGTAGCGGCCAGCCAGCAGGAACAAAGCGAACATGCCCACGGCATCGAAATACAGCTCGCCACTGCCGGTGATCGCCGTCCAGATGCCAGCGCCATAGGCCAGGCCGATGGCCAGCGACACCGAGACATCCATGGTCAGGTGGCGGGTGCGCAAGTCGCGGGCCGCGCCGCGGAAAAACGGCGCACAGCTGTAGAACACGATAGGCGTGGTGAGGAACAGCGCGACCCAGCGCAGGATCGTGTGCAGCTCGGCGCTCAGGTCGATGTTGAATTCCGGCCAGGTGGCCATGGTCGCCATCATGGCCTGGAACCATAGCAGGCCGGCGACGCCCAATTGGCGCAGAGCGGTGCGGTTCTCGTTGGCCAGTTGTTCGGCGGCGCGGTCGGCCTGGTAGGGGTGGGCGGCGTAGCCGATGTGGCGCAGCTCGGCGAGCAACCGGGACAGCGGCAATTGGCTGTCGGCCCAGTTGACCTGCAGGCGGTGGTTGGACAGGTTCAGGCGCGCCTCGGCAACGCCGGGCAAATTGCGCAGGTGCTTTTCGATCAGCCAGCCGCAGGCGGCGCAGCTGATGCCTTCGATCAGCAGGGTGGTTTCAGCCAGTTCGCCACTGTGGCGCACAAAGGGCTTTTGCACGTCGGCGCGGTCATACAGGGCCAGTTCATCGACCAGTTGCTGGGGCAGGGCCTCGGGGTTGGCGCTGGCTTCGCTGCGGTGCTGGTAATAACTTTCCAGGTTGCCGGCGACAATGGCTTCGGCCACGGCCTGGCAGCCAGGGCAGCAGAACTGCCGGGGCTGGCCGAGTACCACGGCGGTGAAGTGGCTGCCGGCAGGAACGGGCAGGGCGCAGTGGTAGCAAGGCGTGGGCGAGGTCATGGTGGTCGGTCGTTTGTTTTTTTGGAGGGAGGGATCGCGGGGCAAGCCCGCTCCTACCGGCGGGGCGTCCCTCAATTCTCGTGGTGTTCAGCCCCTTGCAAGGCTTCGTCGCCCAGCTGCAGGGTTACCCCGTGCGCGACTTTCTCTTCCTCGAACAAGCGCCATACCTGTTGGTTCTCGCTGCCCAGCAGTTCGACAAAACGACGACCATCAACTTGGTCGGTCATTTGGCCCAGGTAACGTCCGGCCTCGCTTTCGCTACGGGCCAGGATCACCCGGCGGTCTTTTTCCGGCTGGGTCGGCGAGATCAGGTTCAGTTCCAGGGTCTTTGGCTGGCTGTTGCCGGTCAGGCGCAGGTCGACTTCACCGGTCAGTTCGTCCAGGTGGATGCTGGCCTTGAGCTTGAGAGTCTGGGCCAGCAGTTCACGGTCCAGGGAGCGGTTGATGCCTTTGCCGGCCTCGTAGTAGTTGTCGTTGACCAGGTTGTCCGGGTTGTTCACCGCAATGGTCACCATGGTCAGGCTCAAGGTCACCGAGGTGGCCAGCACCCCGATGATGATCCAGGGCCAGAGGTGCTTGTACCAGGGGCTGGCGGCAGTTGCAGAAGGCATGGGCGCAATCTCTTATCGAATTTGTGGGCCGATGAAACGGCTCTTGGCTTCAACCTGGGTGGCGCTGTCGTCGGCGTCCTTGAGGATGAAGGTGACTTCGTTGGTGCTCGATGGCAATTTTTCCGGGGCCATCGACAGTTGTACCGGCAGGCTGACAATATCGCCGGCTGCCACGCGGATTTCCCGTGCGCCTTCCAGCTTGAGGTCCGGCAGGCCGGCGGCGTCGAGCACATAGACGTGGTCGCGCTGGTCCTTGTTCATCACTTTGAGGCTGTAGACGTTCTCGATCCGGCCCTGGGCGTTCTCGCGGTACAGGACCCGGTCCTTGCTGACATCGAAGCCCACCAGCGAACGCATGACGAAGGCGCTGGCGAGCAGGGCGATCATCGCCAGCAGCACCACTGCGTAGCCGATCAAGCGAGGGCGCAGCATATGGGTTTTCTGGCCCGAGAGGTTGTGCTCGGTGGTGTAGCTGATGAGGCCCTTGGGGTAGTTCATCTTGTCCATGATGGTGTCGCAGGCATCGATGCAGGCGGCGCAGCCGATGCATTCGATCTGCAGGCCATCGCGGATGTCGATACCGGTCGGACAGACCTGGACGCACATGGTGCAATCGATGCAGTCACCCAGGCCCTTGGCCTTGTAGTCGAGGTCTTTCTTGCGCGGGCCACGGGTTTCGCCGCGACGCGGATCGTAGGAGACGATCAGGGTGTCCTTGTCGAACATCACGCTCTGGAAACGTGCATACGGGCACATGTACACGCACACCTGCTCGCGCAGCCAGCCGGCGTTGCCGTAGGTGGCCAGGGTGAAGAAACCGACCCAGAAGTAGGCCCAGCCGTCGGCCTGGCCGGTGAAGAATTCCACCACCAGTTCGCGTATAGGGGAGAAGTAGCCGACGAAGGTCATGCCGGTGACAAAGCCGATCAGCAGCCACAGGCTGTGCTTGGCCAGCTTGCGCAGGAACTTGTTGCCGCTCATGGGGGCCTTGTCGAGCTTCATGCGCTGGTTGCGATCACCTTCGGTGACCTTTTCGCACCACATGAATATCCAGGTCCAGACGCTCTGCGGACAGGTATAGCCGCACCACACACGCCCGGCGAACACCGTGATGAAGAACAGGCCGAATGCGGCGACGATCAGCAGGCCCGAGAGCAGGATGAAGTCCTGGGGCCAGATGGTGGCGCCGAAGATGTAGAACTTGCGCTCCGGCAGGTTCCACCAGACCGCCTGGTGCTCACCCCAGTTCAGCCAGACCGTGCCGAAATACAACAGGAACAGGAAGGCGCCGCCGACCATGCGCAGGTTGCGGAAGATGCCGGTGAATGCCCGGGTGTAGATTTTTTCCCGCGAGGCGTAGAGGTCGACGCTGTCCTTGTCTTTGTTGGCAGGCGGGGTGACATCATGTACTGGAATCTGCTTGCTCATCATTGAGTCCCACGGCAGTGGAATAATGCCGCGATCAGTGCGTGCCGACCGCAGTCAGAAGTTTATGCTGCTCTGCGGCGAATGATACGCCTGTACTGGCCCCGTGGGGCACGGATGCGGCGTTTAGTCGCGTTGGGTTTGCCTGGCTATTGGTGTAGTGGGCGTGTCAATTGATCTGGGTCATGCACGGTGTGATGACCTCTCCTGGGTGCGGGCTTGCCGGGGGTGTAAAAAAGCCCCGGCAGTCTGCACTGACGGGGCTTCTTGTTACCGGGCGAATTACTTCGCGTCGGCGGTTTTCTCAGGCTGGTGCGACAGGCTGTAGACGTAGGCCGCCAGCAGGTGGACCTTGTCGTTGCCCTGGATCGCTTCCTGGGCAGGCATCTGGCCCTGGCGGCCGTAGCGGATGGTCTGCTGCAGTTGAGCGAAGCTCGAGCCGTAGATGAACGCCTGTGGGTGAGTCAGGTTCGGTGCGCCCATGGCTGGGGTGCCCTTGCCTTCAGGACCGTGGCAGGCTACGCAGTTGGCGGCGAAGAGCTTCTGGCCATTGGCCGGATCTGCCTTCGCGCCTTCCGGCAGCTTGCGGCCATCCAGGTTGGTCAGCACAAACGCGGCAACGTCGGCCACGCCTTGCTCGCCAATGACTTCGGCCCAGGCCGGCATGACGCCATGACGACCCGCCATGATGGTGGTCTTGATGGTTTCAGGCTCGCCGCCCCAGCGCCAGTCGTTGTCGGTCAGGTTGGGGAAACCGTAGGAGCCCTTGGCGTCGGAGCCGTGGCATACCGAGCAGTTGGAGGCGAACAGGCGGCCGCCCATTTTCAGGGCTTGTGGGTCCTTGGCTACTTCTTCAATGGGCATCGAAGCAAATTTGGCGAAGATCGGACCGAACTTGGCGTCCGCACGGGCCATTTCCTTTTCCCACTCATGCACGCCGGTCCAGCCGGCCTGACCGTTGGCAAACTCGGTCTTCTTCTCGTTATCCAGGTACTGGTAGCCCGGCAGGATGCCTTTCCAGTTGCCCAGGCCCGGGTACAGCACGAGGTAGCCGAGTGCAAAGATGATGGTGCCGACAAACAGCATGAACCACCATTTTGGCAGCGGGTTGTCGTATTCCTCGATACCGTCGTAGGCATGGCCCACGGTTTCTTCGGTGGTTTCGCTGCGCTGGCCCTTGCGGGTGGACAGCAGCAGCCAGGTCAGGGCGAAGATGGTGCCCAGACTCAAAACGGTGACGTACAGACTCCAGAAGGTAGTCATTCGTTGTTACTCCTAGACGCTTTCGCTTGCGCTTGCTCGACGTGCTTGCTGGCTTCGGGATCATCCGCGAAGGGCAGCATGGTCGCTTCGTCGAACTCAGACTTGCGCCGAGAACTGAACACCCACAACGCCAGGCCAACAAAGGCCACCATCACAACGACGGTGCCCAGGCCACGAATCATCCCGATATCCATCAATGTCACCGTTTGCTTTTGATGATGGTGCCCAGGCCTTGCAGGTAGGCAACCAGGGCGTCCATTTCAGTCTTGCCCTTGACTGCGTCGCGGGCACCGGCGATGTCTGCGTCGGTGTACGGCGTGCCGAGGGTGCGCAAGACTTCCATCTTCTTGACCGTGTCCTTGCCGTCGAGCTTGTTCTCTACCAGCCATGGGTAGGCAGGCATCTTCGACTCGGGCACGACGTTGCGCGGGTTGTACAGGTGGGCACGGTGCCAGTCATCGGAGTAACGGCCGCCGACACGGGCCAGGTCCGGGCCAGTACGCTTGGAACCCCACAGGAACGGGTGGTCCCAGACGCTTTCACCGGC
>NZ_KE384455.1:0-157539 GCF_000425805.1 Pseudomonas vranovensis DSM 16006 | reverse complement strand
TCGACCGGCTTGTTGGTGACGTCCTGGAAAAACAGCGGGACGATCTGGGTCAGGCCGCCGATGCTCACGGCGATGACCATGAAGAAGGCCAGCAGGCCGATATTCTTCTCGACTACTTCATGCTTCATCAGTGAGCTCCAACTACAGCGATCTGAGCGGCGGCTTCAGCTTCGGCCGGCTTCGAAGCGCGCACGGTACGGTAGACGTTGTACGCCATCAGCAGCATGCCGGAAGCGAAGAACGCACCGCCCAGGGCACGGACGATATAGCCAGGGTGGCTGGCCTGCAGGGCTTCGACGAAGGAGTAGGTGAGGGTGCCGTCGTCGTTGATTGCACGCCACATCAGGCCCTGGGTGATGCCGTTGACCCACATCGAGGAGATGTAGAGCACGGTACCGATGGTTGCCAGCCAGAAGTGCGCGTTGATCAGGCCGATGCTGTGCATCTGCTCGCGGCCGTAGACTTTCGGGATCATGTGGTACAGGGCGCCGATAGAGATCATTGCTACCCAGCCCAGGGCGCCGGCGTGTACGTGGCCAACGGTCCAGTCGGTGTAGTGCGACAGCGAGTTGACGGTCTTGATGGCCATCATCGGGCCTTCGAAGGTCGACATGCCGTAGAACGCCAGTGAAACCACCAGGAAGCGCAGGATCGGGTCGGTGCGCAGCTTATGCCAGGCGCCCGACAGGGTCATCATGCCGTTGATCATGCCGCCCCAGCTTGGTGCCAGGAGAATGATCGACATCGCCATGCCCAGCGACTGCGCCCAGTCTGGCAGCGCGGTGTAGTGCAGGTGATGCGGACCGGCCCAGATGTACAGGGTGATCAGCGCCCAGAAGTGCACGATCGACAGGCGATAGGAGTAGATAGGGCGTTCGGCCTGTTTCGGCACGAAGTAGTACATCATGCCCAGGAAGCCGGTGGTCAGGAAGAAACCTACGGCGTTGTGGCCGTACCACCACTGGATCATGGCGTCGGTTGCACCCGAGTAGGCCGAGTACGACTTGAACAGGCTGACGGGCAGGGACGCGTGGTTGACGATGTGCAGCATCGCGGTCACCACGATGAAGGCACCGTAGAACCAGTTACCCACGTAGATGTGCTTGGTCTTGCGCTTGACGATGGTACCGAAGAACACCACGCCATAGGTCACCCAGACAATGGCCAGCAAAATGGCGATTGGCCATTCCAGCTCGGCGTATTCCTTGGTGGTGGTGTAACCCAGTGGCAGGGTAATGAGCGCACCGACGATCACCGCTTGCCAGCCCCAGAAGGTAAAGGCGGCGAGGCTGTCGGAAATCAGTCGCGTCTGGCAGGTTCGCTGCACGACATAATAAGAAGTGGCAAACAGTGCACAGCCACCGAAGGCGAAGATCACCAGGTTGGTGTGCAGTGGGCGCAGGCGGCCGAAGCTCGTCCATGGCAGGTCCAGGTTGAGCTGGGGCCATACCAGTTGCGAGGCGATGTAGACGCCAAGCCCCATGCCAAGGATCCCCCAGACCACCGTCATGATGGCGAACTGGCGGACGACCTTATAGTTATAAGCAGTCGGACTGATTGCTGTGCTCATTCTAAGGTTCCACGGTTTGGGTGTTTTTGTAGGTTAAAAAATCGGCGCAAGTATGTATAAACCGTGTGGTTATTGCAACGCGATGGCTCCCGCGCCGACCTTTGCCAAAGCCCGATCTACCGCTGTTTCGAGCATTGTTGGCGGACGAAGTGTACACAATTATCTGCTTGATATGTGTACCGTTATCCACAAATTCTTGTCCAATCGGTCAGGCTTGCTGTGACCATATTTCGTTTGCCCTGAAGGGGGACGAAGAGGTCGAGCCGATCCCATCTACCTTTGCACGCATTCTTCAACTGGCACCGCCGCCCGTGGGGTTCATCGGCCCTTCGGTTGCGGTCGCTGTGGCAACAAGCTTAGTTGTGTTCAAGGCGGGTGCAAGGCGGGGTGGCGGGGGAGGTGCGACACTTGGTCGCAAGCGGGAAAGGGGACCGCCGCATCCGGGTGGAGGCGGCGGTTTGAGTCAAGGCTCAGTTACGCGAAGATTTCACTTGGCAGTCAGGCTCTCGCCCTGGGCCGGTTCTTCCTGGGACAGGCTGTAGACATAGGCGGCCAGCAGGTGGACCTTGTCGTTGCCCTGGATCTCTTGCTGGGCAGGCATCTGGCCCTGGCGGCCGTAACGGATGGTCTGCTGCAGCTGGGCAAAGCTTGAACCGTAGATGAAAGCCTGCGGGTGAGTCAGGTCTGGCGCGCCCATGGCCGGGGTGCCCTTGCCTTCAGGACCGTGGCAGGCCACGCAGTTGGCGGCGAACAGCTTCTGGCCATTGGCGATGTCGGCCTTGGTGCCTTCAGGCAACTTGCGCCCGTCGAGGTTGGTCAGCACGAAGCCGGCAACATCGGCCACACCTTGCTCGCCGATCACTTCCGCCCAGGCTGGCATCACGCCGTGGCGACCGCTCATGATCGACTGCTTGATGGTGTCCGGCTCGCCGCCCCAGCGCCAGTCCTTGTCGGTGAGGTTGGGGAAGCCGTAGGCACCCTTGGCGTCGGAGCCATGGCACACCGCGCAGTTGGAGGCGAACAGGCGGCCACCCATTTTCAGCGCTTGTGGGTCCTTGGCTACTTCCTCCACCGGCATGGCAGCAAACTTGGCGAAAATCGGGCCGAACTTGGCGTCCGCCTTGTCCATTTCCTTTTGCCATTCGTTGACCTGGGTCCAGCCATTCTCATAGCCGGGCAGGATGCCTTTCCAGTTGCCCAGGCCCGGGTAGAGGATCAAATAGCCGACCCCGAAAGCCAGGGTGCCCACGAACAGCCAGAACCACCACTTGGGCAGCGGGTTGTCGTACTCCTCGATGCCGTCGAAGCTGTGGCCCATAGTCTGGTCGCTGGTGCCGGGCTTCTCGCCCTTGCGCGTTGCCAGCAACAGCCAGGTCAGGCCGATCAGGCTGCCGATGGTCAGTACGCTGATGTACGTACTCCAGAAGGTGGTCATTGCCCGTTACTCCTCGATTCGGGTTCATTGGCAGGTGCCTGGCGGTCGTCGGCAAACGGCAGCAGGCTGGCTTCGGCAAATTCCCGGTCGCGCCGACCGTTGAACACCCACAGCGACAGGCCGATGAAGGCGATGGCCACCAGGAGGGTGCCCAGGCCGCGCAGTTGACCGATATCCAGTGTCAAGTCCATGGCCCTTACCTCTTGTTCTTGATCGCGGTGCCCAGCACCTGAAGGTAGGCAACCAGCGCATCCATCTCGGATTTGCCCTTGAGCGACTCAACCGCGCCGCTGATGTCGGCATCGGTGTATGGCACGCCCAGGGTGCGCATGGTGCGCAGCTTGGTCTCGGTGTGGCTGCTGTCGACCTGGCTTGCCACCAGCCACGGGTAGGCTGGCATCTTCGACTCGGGCACGACGTTGCGCGGGTTGTACAAGTGGGCACGGTGCCAGTCATCGGAGTAACGGCCGCCGACACGGGCCAGGTCCGGGCCGGTACGCTTGGAACCCCACAGGAACGGGTGGTCCCAGACGCTTTCACCGGCGACCGAGTAGTGGCCGTAGCGCTCGGTCTCGGCACGGAACGGACGAATCATCTGCGAGTGGCACTGCACACAGCCTTCGCGGATGTAGATGTCGCGGCCTTCGAGTTGCAGCGCGGTGTAGGGCTTCATGCCCTCGACCGGCTTGTTGGTGACGTCCTGGAAAAACAGCGGGACGATCTGGGTCAGGCCGCCGATGCTGACGGCAAACACCATCAACAGCACCAGCAGGAAGACGTTCTTCTCGATTACTTCGTGTTTCATCTCGGTCTCCTCAGGCCAGCTGCGCAGCGGCAGGGGCGGTCGTGGCCACCGGAGCACGCACGGTGCGCCAGGTGTTCCAGGCCATCAGCAGCATGCCGGTCAGGAAGATCGCCCCGCCGACGAAGCGCACGATGAAGCCAGGGTGGCTGGCCACCAGGGTTTCGACGAAGGAGTAGGTCAGCGTGCCGTCGGCGTTCACTGCACGCCACATCAGGCCCTGGGCGATGCCGTTGACCCACATCGAGGCGATGTAGAGCACGGTACCGATGGTGGCCAGCCAGAAGTGCGCGTTGATCAGGCCGATGCTGTGCATCTGCTCGCGACCGAAGACTTTCGGAATCATGTGGTACAGCGCGCCGATCGAAATCATCGCTACCCAACCCAGGGCGCCGGCGTGTACGTGGCCGATGGTCCAGTCGGTGTAGTGCGACAGGGCGTTGACGGTCTTGATGGCCATCATCGGGCCTTCGAAGGTCGACATGCCGTAGAACGCCAGCGAGACCACCAGGAAACGCAGGATCGGATCGCTGCGCAGCTTATGCCAGGCGCCGGAGAGGGTCATCATGCCGTTGATCATGCCGCCCCAGCTCGGGGCCAGGAGGATCAGCGACATGATCATGCCCAGCGACTGGGCCCAGTCGGGCAGCGCGGTGTAGTGCAGGTGGTGCGGACCGGCCCAGATGTACAGGGTGATCAGGGCCCAGAAGTGCACGATCGACAGGCGATAAGAGTACACAGGGCGTTCGGCCTGCTTGGGCACGAAGTAATACATCATGCCCAGGAAGCCTGCGGTCAGGAAGAAGCCCACGGCGTTGTGGCCGTACCACCATTGCACCATGGCGTCGGTGGCGCCGCTGTACAGCGAGTAGGACTTGGTCAGGCTGACCGGCAGTTCCAGGTTGTTGACGATGTGCAGGATGGCCACGGTGATGATGAATGCACCGAAGAACCAGTTACCCACATAGATGTGCTTGGTGGTGCGCTTCATCAGGGTGCCGAAGAACACCACGGCGTAGGCGACCCAGACGATGGTGATCAGGATGTCGATCGGCCACTCCAGTTCTGCGTACTCTTTGGAGCTGGTATAACCCAGCGGCAGCGTGATGGCAGCCAGCACGATTACCAGTTGCCATGACCAGAAGGTAAAGGCGGCAAGGCGTGGAGAGAACAGGGTGGTCTGGCAGGTACGCTGGACCGAGTAGTAGGAGGCGGCGAACAGTGCGCAACCGCCGAAGGCGAAGATCACCGCGTTGGTATGCAGTGGACGCAGGCGTCCAAAGCTGGTCCAGGGGAGGTCGAAGTTGAGCGAAGGCCAGACGAGTTGCGCGGCAAGAAAAACGCCGAGCCCCATCCCGACGATTCCCCACACCACCGTCATAATGGCGAATTGGCGGACCACCTTGTAGTTGTAGGCGGTACTGCTGGTTGTGTTCATGTATGGGTTCCCATCCACGGTTATAGGCAGACTAAACAGCGAGGCAAGCATGAGTAATGGGCAACTGGCCGGTATTGACGGGGATCAATGGGCACAGCTGGTCGAAACCCGCGGCTGGCGCTGGAATGCCCCGCAAAATCAGGGGGATGGCGCACCTGTGCGGTGCCTGATCCTGGCCCATGGCGCAGGGGCGCCGATGGACAGCGGGTTCATGGACGACATCGCGCAAAGGCTGGCGGCGCAAGGGCTGGGGGTACTGCGCTTCGAGTTTCCGTATATGGCGCAACGGCGCCTCGATGGTGGCAAAAGGCCGCCGAATACGCAGGCCAAGCTGCTTGAGTGCTGGCGCGAGGTGTACGCGCAGGTGCGACCTTTGGCCACTGGGACGCTGGCCATTGGCGGCAAGTCCATGGGCGGGCGCATGGCCAGTCTGCTGGCTGACGAATTGGGCGCCGATGGGCTGGTGTGCCTGGGGTATCCGTTCTACGCGGCGGGTAAGCCGGAAAAGCCACGGGTAGCACACTTGGCGGAACTGAAGACGCCGACGCTGATCATTCAGGGCGAGCGAGATGCCCTGGGGAACCGCCAGGCAGTGGAGGAGTATGTGTTATCGCCGGCGATCGAAGTGTGCTGGCTGGAGGCGGGGGATCATGACCTGAAGCCGTTGAAGGCGTCGGGGTTCAGTCATGCAGATCATCTGGCAACTGCGGCGCAGAGGGTTGCAGCGTTTTTGCGATGATACCGAGGGTGGAAGCGGATGAATCCGCCCCCACCCGGTCAGTGCAGTACCCGGTTCAGCCGCGGTACTCACACAGGTAGGCAGTGTCCACCGCTACCTTGAGCTGGAACTTGCTGTTGGCAGGCACATTGAACTGGCTGCCGGCGCTGAAAGTTTCCCAGTTGTCGCTGTCAGGCAGCTTGACGGTCAGGGCGCCAGACACCACGTGCATGATTTCACGCTGGGCGGTGCCGAATTCGTACTCGCCGGGGGCCATTACGCCAACCGTGGCCGGGCCTTCGGCAGTGCCGAAAGCGATCGACTTGACCGTGCCATCAAAGTACTCGTTGACCTTAAACATGGGCGACTCCTGAAAAGGGGCTGAAAAGGCTGGCCAGTATGCCCAAGGCTCCTGGCGCCGTCATCCGCTTTCAGAAGCCGCCTGGCGGCAGGGTCAACGGCAGCAGGCGCGCCGTGTTGCGGGCGTCTTCCAGGGCCCGGTGCTGCTGGCCGCTGAACTGCAATCCGGCCAGCTGCAATGCACCGTTCAGGCCCAGTGGCCGTTGCAGGTGCCGAGCCTTGGCAAAGCGTTGCTTGAGGTTGATGTGGGGTGTGCTGGCCAGCAGGCTCTGGAGGTTGTGCAGTTGCCACTCCTGAACCAGTTGCTGTCGATCGTAATCACCCCAGCTGACCCAGGCTTCCAGATGCGCCTGATGATGGCCGATCCAGCGCTCGAATTGCCCCCACACCTCGCCGAACCCCGCCGCCGTGTCGACATTGGCCTGACTGATATGGGTCAGCTCTCGGCAGAAGGGGGTCAGCTGCGGCCGGCGCCGCGGTTTGATGAAACGCTGGAAATGATCTACCTCACGACCCTGGCGGTTGACCAGCGTCGCTCCGATTTCGATGACTTCCATATCCGTGACTGGCCAACCGCCGTCATCCGTGGTTGCTTCCAGGTCGATCACCAGCCAATGGCCCATAGTAGGCTCCCTTGCAAGACTCGCTAGAGCGTAGCCAAAGTCGGGCCTGTGGGGTATCCCCTGGCGAAATGCCGCTTGCTGGCCTTTTGGCACAATCGGCTGTTGTACCGCGCGCGGAAAACGCCTAGCTTAGATTCAATTCGGCTCTAACCCGCAAAGAGTGTGTTGCTTTGACTCCAACGCCCATGGCGCAGGCCAGATCCTTGCTGCTCATGTTCACCACCCTGTGGATGGTGATACCAGCCCAGGCACGCGAGGAAATCGAAGTCAAAATCGGCGCGGCGCATTTTCCTCCCTATACGGTGCGCCCGGAGAAAGGCGCCGACACCGGTTTGCTGCCGCAGTTGGTCGATGCCTTGAACGCTGCCCAGCAGCACTATCGGTTCGTCCTCGTGCCCACCTCGATCCCGCGGCGCTTTGGTGATTTCAAGCAAGGTCGCACCGACATGGCGATCTTCGAAAACCCCCAGTGGGACTGGCAGGAGATCCCCCACGTGGCGGTGGACATGGGGCTGGAAGATGCCGAGGTGTATGTCACCCAGCACTTGCCCGAGCGCGACGAAAGCTATTTTTCCGACCTCACGGGCAAGCGCCTGGCCCTGTACAGCGGCTATCACTACGCCTTCGCCGATTTCAAGTCCGACCCCAAGTACCTGGTCGAGCACTTCACGGCGACCCTGACTTATTCCCACGACAGCAACCTGTTGATGGTCGAGCGCGGGCGGGCGGATGTTGCCCTGGTCACCCGTTCCTACCTGAGTGATTTTCAGGCCCGCAATCCGCAGAGTGCCCAGGCGTTACGCGCTTCGGAACGGGTTGACCAGGTCTATCACCACTATGCACTGCTACGTCCCGGTGCACCGATCAGTGGCGAGGCGTTCGCCGGCCTGTTGCAGCAATTGCGTGACCAGGGCGAACTGCTGCGCATCTTCCAGCCGTATCAGATCATCGTTAGCCAGCCCCGGGCCGATTGAGCTCCGGCCTACTTCATTGCCGGCGTTCTGGGCGCCAGGGCGTGCGCTCAGGCTGTCAGCGTTTACCCAGGATCTTGCCGAGCATTTCTGGCCGTGGCGCACCTTGCTGGGTTTTCAGCTGTTGCTGCTCGTCGAGGTAGAAGATCGCCGGGGTGGCCGACAGGCCCAACTCTTCCATGGTGGCCAGGTTTGCGTCGAGCTTGGCCTGGACGTCGGCCGGGATCTTCTCCAGTGCCTTGAGGGTGCTGGCCTTGCCGGCCTTTTCGTGAGTGTGCAGGGCCTCGATCGGGTCTTTGCTGGCCAGCAGTGCGGCCGACTTGCCTGGGCTGTCTTCACGGATGATACCGACCATGATGTGGCGCAACTGCACCTTGCCCGACTCGACCCACGGCCGTGCCTGCTGCCAGAACATGTTGCAGTACGGGCAGTTCGGGTCGCTGAACAGGTAGACGATGCGTGGCGCGTCGGCCTTGCCGTCGGCAATCCAGGCGGTCTTTTCCATCTTCGCCCAGATCTCCTTGGCCATCGGGGCGTAGACCAGTTTCTCCAGGGGCGCTTCGCTCAGGTCCTTGCCCTGTTCATCGAACAGGCTGCCGACCAGTACGTGCTTGCCATCGGGCGTCAGGTAAAGGGCCATGCCGCGGCTCTGGTATTCACCGGCATAACCGCGCAGCCCATTGGGCGCGTCGAAGCTGCCTTTGATTTTTACCCCCTTGGCTTCCATCTGCTGGACCGCCTTGGGCAGGTCCTCGGCGATGACCGCCTGGCTGGCCAGCAGGCCGAGGGTGAACGTGAGGGGCAGTTTCAGCAAAGCGTGCATGTGTCATTCCTTGAAGTGTCGGAGACGGCGGGTGCGGCGGGGCGCTCGAAGGATTCCAGGGCGTGGCTGAGGCTGGCCCGCGACAGCTCGCCCAGGTGGCTGCCGACCAGTCGACCGTCGGCGTTGTAGAACAAGGTAGTGGGCAGGGCCATGGAGCCGACCTGCTGGGCCAGTTGGCCGCCGCTGTCGAACAGCACATGGGACAGGTTCAGGCCGGTGGTGGCGAGGAAGTTACTGACCGTTTGCGGCGATTCACCCTGGTTGACGAACAGGAAGGTGATGTCCGGGCGTTCATTCTGGCCTTGCTGCAAAACGGGCATTTCGCGCCGGCACGGCGGGCACCAGGTGGCCCATAGGTTGATCACCAGGGGCCGGCCACGGTAGGCGCTCAGCTGTACGGCCTGGCCGTCGGCCTTGCGCAGGCTGGTGTCGGGTAATTGCGTGCCTTGCTCATACAGGTGACTGCCCAGGCTGCCCAACAGCCAGAACAGCGCACCGCTGAACAGTCCCCAGCCCAAGGGGCGGCGCAGAGTGGGACGGCGAAAACCCTGCCACAAGGCGCCCACCGCCACGGCCAGCAGGCCGGGCCAGGGCAGAAAGCCGCCATCGCGCAGGTCGACAATTTGCAGGGGGTCATCGCGGTACATCGGCCAGTAGCTGAGCACAAAGCCCAGGCGGGCGGCGAGCAGGCCGAGCAGGAACAGGCTGAACAGCACGGATTCCGGGTTGTCGCCCCCGCGTTTGGCCACCCGCCAGCCGACCAGGGTGGCCAGCGTCAGCGCGCAGAGCAGCAGCAGGTGGTTCATGGCCATGTTCAACGGCCCGAGGTTTACGGTCAGCATCAGCCTTGACTCCGGGTCTGCGCCCATTGTTCGAGGAAACTCTTCGCGTCGATTTCACCCGTGATACGGCGCGCTCGACGCTCGTTGCCCTCCGGCCCGATCCAGATCAGGCTGGGTGGGCCCGGCACCTGGTAACGCTGCATCAGCTCGCGGCTCGGCGTGGCATCGGCGGTCACATCCAGGCGTATCAGGCGTACGCCGTCCAGTGCGGCCAGCACATCGGCGCGGGCGAATACCTGTTTTTCCATTACCTTGCACGACACGCACCAGTCGGCATAGTAGTCCAGCATCACCCATTGGCCCTGGGCTTTGGCCGCATCCAGTTCGCGCTGCAGCTCGACTGGCTGGGTCACGGTGGCGAAGGCGTCGGTGTGCGCCACGCTGGCGACCGTGCCGCTGCCGGCACGGAAAGGCTGTAGCGGTTGCCAGGGGTCGTCGCCACCGGCAGCGGCACCGATCACCAGCAGGCTGCCCCAGAAACCCAGTATCAAGGGTGCGGCACGCACAGCCCGCAGGTTATGCAGCGCCGGCCATGCCGCCCAGGCCAGGGCAATCAGCCAGGCACCGGCCAGGCCCAGCCACAGCGAAGGCTCGAGCACGGTGCGCAAGGTGTACAGCGCCATGGCCAGGAACACGAAGCCGAACAGGCCCTTGACCAGGTTCATCCACGGGCCGGGGCGCGGCAGGTAGCGATTGCCCAGGGTGACCAGCAACAGCAGTGGCAAGCCCATGCCCAGGCCCAGGGTGAAGAGCACCAGGGCGCCATGCACCGCGTTGCCACTCTGGGCGATGTAGAGCAGCGCGCCGGCCAACGGCGCGGTCATGCACGGCCCCATCAGCAGCCCCGACAGGGCGCCCAGCAACGCCGCGCCGTACAGGTTGCCGCCCTTGGTGCCATGCCCGGCGCGTTCCAGGCGGTCACGCAGCCAGACGGGTAACTGCAACTCGAAGGCGCCGAACATCGGCAAGGCCAGCAGTACGAACAACGCTGCCAGGGTGCCCAACAGCCAGGGTTGTTGCAGCCAGGCCTGCAGGCTGGCACCCAACAGCGCGGCAACCACGCCCAGGGCGGCATAGACCAGGGCCATGCTGAGTACATAGACGCTGGCCAGCGCCCAGCCACGGCGGGCGCTGACACCATTGCCCAGCACCAGCCCGGCGAGAATCGGCAGCATCGGCAGCGAGCACGGGGTAAAGGCCAGTAGTAGGCCAAGACCGAGGAACGCCAGCAGGCTCCAGGCCAGGCTCGACTGTTGCAAGCCGCCGGCCAGCGCCTGATCGCTGGCTTGCCCAGCCGCCTGCCCGTCGGCCGGCGTGTCGCTCAGGCTGACCAGGCTGGTTTGCGGCGGGTAGCACAGGCCGGCATCGGCACAGCCTTGCCAGCCCATGCGCAATTGGCCGCTTGCGTCGGCGGGCAGAATCAGCTCCAGCTCACCGCGATACACCAGGGTTTCACCGAAGTACTCGTCCTGGTGGGGCAGGGCCTCTGGCAGTGCAGGTTGCTGCTCGGCGGGCAGACCGTCGAACTTCAGGCGCTTCTGGTAGAGGTAGTAGCCGTCGGTGATTTTCCAGTGCAGGCGCATTTCGCCGCTGGCCAGCCGTTCGCTGCTGAACACGAACGCCTCGTTGACCGGCAGGAATTCACTTTTGGCAAAGGGGTTGGCCTGGGTCAGGCCACTGAATACGAACATCAGGACAATCAGTAAAACGCGCATCTCGAAGCCTTGGCAGTGCGATGAGCGGTCGATGCTGGCCGGGTTCGATTAACCGAGTGTTAACCGCTCGGCATCGATTGTCGGCCCGACCGCGACGTTCCGGCCCTGGCACGGCATAATCCTGACTTAATGCGCCTGCGCTTCACTGCCCACTTTTAGCCCCGAGACCGACCATGCACGTACTGCTCTGCGAGGACGACGACCTGATTGCCAGTGGCATCGCCGCAGGGCTTGCCGCCCAGGGCATGACCGTGGATCGGGTGGCTACGGCCAGCGCTGCGCAGGCGCTGCTAGAGGCGGCAAGCTTTGATGTAATGGTCCTGGACCTGGGCCTGCCCGACGAAGACGGGCTCAAGCTGCTCCAGCGCCTGCGCCAGCAGGGCCACAGCCTGCCGGTGCTGGTGCTCACCGCCCGCGACGCTATCACCGACCGGGTCGACGGCCTGCAGGCCGGTGCCGACGATTACCTGTTGAAGCCCTTCGACCTGCGGGAACTGGCGGCGCGTTTGCACACCTTGTTGCGCCGGTCGGCAGGCAGGGCTGTCAACATCATCGAACATGGCCCGCTGAGCTACGACCCCAGCAGCCGGGAAACCTGCCTGGGCGGTGTCCCGGTGGATTTGTCGCGGCGTGAGCAGGCGCTGTTGCAGGCGCTGCTGCACAACCGTGGCCGGGTGCTGTCCAGCGAGCAACTCAAGGACAGCGTCTATGGTTTTGGCGACGAGGTCGAGAGCAACGCCTTGAACGTGCATATCCATCACCTGCGCCGCAAGCTGGGCAACGGCATTGTCGAAACCGTACGCGGCCTGGGTTATCGCCTGGGCCCTGCGCAACTGCCCGAGACCTCGCAATCATGAGCCTGCGTGTACGCCTGACCCTGATCCTGGGGGCTGCCTTCGTGGTGATCTGGGCACTGGCGGCGGCCTGGATGCTCCGCGATCTGCGCCATCAGATGATGTTCTCCCTGGACCAGCGCCTGGTGGCCTCGGCGCGTATGGTTGCAGGCCTGATCGACCAGATGCCGCAGCCGCTGGTGAGCAAGGGCGAGAGCACCAAAATCAGTGCCGACCAGCTCAGCGTGCCCGATGGCATGGCGTGCCAGGTCAGTTCGTTGCGCGGTGAAATCATCGCCCGCAACCACAGCAACGACCAGGTGTTGAACGATGATCGCAGCGGTTTTCGCGACCAGACCATCGATGATGCGCGCTGGCGCACCTTCACCTATTACCGTGGTGATGTACGCATTACCACGGCAGACCGTCATCAGGAGCGCGAGGCGCTGAACCGCTCGATTCTGCTGGCCGCCTCGGCGCCGGTACTGGTCGCCCTGCTCGGGAGCCTGGGGCTGCTGTGGATCGGTGTCGGCAAGGGCCTGGCGCCGCTCAACCGCATGCGCGATGCCCTGCGCAGGCGCAGCCCCGATGCCCTGGAGCCCTTGCAGGTGCGTGGCCTGCCCGGCGAATTGCAGCCGCTGCTCGATACCCAGAACCAGTTGTTCCAGCGCATCGCCCAGACCATCGAGCGTGAGCGCCGGCTGACCGACGATGCCGCCCATGAGCTGCGCACACCCCTGACCGCGATCAAGACCCACCTGCAGGTGGCACGGATGACCGATGGCGACATCCGCGAGCAGGCGCTTGAACACGCCGAACAGGGCGCCGACCGGTTGCACCGGACTTTGGAGCAATTGCTGTTGCTGGCGCGGGTGGAGGGCAGCCTGTCGTTCGAGGACGGCGTGCAGTGCAGCGCAGAGCAGGTGGCGCGCCAGGCCATTCAGGACACCGGGTTGGGTGATTCGCAGCGCATCGCGCTGCAGCTGGACCCAGGCGCCGCCCAGGTTTATCTGGGCATGCCGGCGCCGCTGGCAGTGACGGCCTTGCGCAACCTGTTGGACAACGCCCTGCGCCATACCCGGGGCACCGAGCCTGTGGAACTGGCCGTACACATGGACAAGGGCCGAGTGGCCTTCACCGTGCGCGATCACGGCCCCGGTATTGCCGAGCAGGACCTGGAGCACTTGACCGAGCGCTTCTGGCGTCATGGCCAGAGCGGCGGTTGCGGCCTGGGCCTGGCGATTGTCCAGGCCATTGTCCAGCGCTGTGCCGGTACCCTGCGCTTCGACAGTCGCAGCGACGGGTTGCGCGTGCTGCTGCAGGTGCCGCTGCGCACGGGTTGATCCGCTTCGGCACACTCAGGTGGGGCCTAGCGGGCCTGCCAACCGCCACCCAGTGCCTTGTACAGTGCCACGCTGCCTTGCAGCCGAGCCAGGCGCAGCTGTACTTGCAGGTCCTGGGCCTGGTACAGGGTGCGCTGGGTTTCAAGCACCGTCAGCAAGGTTTCGGCGCCGGCTCGGTAGCGGCGTTCAGACAGGGCGAAGGCAATGTGCGCCTGTTCGACTTCCTGGTCTTGCCACTGGCGCTGGTTGTCCACGCCGCTGATGCCGTTCAGCGCTTTTTCGACATCGGCAAAGCCGTCCATGATGCTGGCGCGATAACGCTCCAGTAGCTCCTGTTCCACAGCCCGGGCCTTGTCGCGCTCGGCGTTCAACCGACCATTGTTGAAGATCGGTGCCGCGAGCCCCGCACTCAGGGTGTAGTAGGGGCTGCGCAGGAGGCGGGCGAATGTATCGGCCCCCGAGCCCAGATCCGCACCCAGGGTAAAGCTTGGCAACATCGCCGCGCGGGCCACGGTGACATCCGCCTGGGCCGCCGCCAGGCGTGCCTCGGCGGCGGCGATATCAGGCCTGCGGCTGAGCAGGTGGCTGGGCACGCCACTGCCGATGCCAGGCCAGCGCAGCCCATCGATGACCTCCTGGATCGGCGCCAGTTGTTGCACCGGCTCACCCAGCAAGGTCGCCAGCGTGACACGCGCTTCTTGCAGTTGCTGTTCGAACAATGGCACCTGGCGTGCTTGTCCGGCCACCAGGCTGCGTTGCTGGGCAAGCTCCAGGGCGGTCGCCGATCCCGAGTCGTAACGAGTCTGCACCAGGCGCAGCACGTCCTCGGCATTGGCCAGGTTGAGCCGGGCTATGCGTACCTGTTCGGCCAGGGCCAGGCTTTGCAGGTAGCTGTTGGCGACGCCGCTGAGCAGGGTCAGCTCGACGGTCTGGCGATCGAAGCGGCTGGCGTCCAGGTCATGCAGGGCACTGTCGCGGGCCGCGCGCTTGCCGCCCCAGAAGTCGATCTCGTAACTGGCGCTCAAGCGGGTGTTGAACGACGTACTGGTTCGCTCATAGTCGCTGGCATCGAGTTGGTCGAAGCCATCGCCGCGCAGCAGGCGCTGGCGGCTGGCGTCCAGGCCGAACGTGACCTCCGGCAGCAACGGCGCCCCGGCGATCACCGCCGAGGCCTGGGCCTGGCGAACGCGCGCTGCGGCGGCGGCCAGGTCGAAGCTGCCGAGGCGTGCCTGCTCGATCAGTTGATTGAGCGGTGCGCTGGCAAACGCTTGCCACCAATGGTCGCCAGGCAGCGGCTGGTCGGTGCTGGCGTCCAGACTTTGCCAGCTTGTCGGCGCTTGCAGTCCACTTTGTGGTGGCGTGGACGTGGCGCTGCAGGCGGCGATGAACAGGCTGATGGACAACAGGCTGAGACGGCTGGGCAGGTTCATGGATTATTCGCTGGTAAGGGCTTTGACCGGGTCGAGTCGGGCGGCTTTGCGCGCCGGCATGAAGCCGAACACCACCCCGGTAACCACCGCGCAGGCAAAGGCGCCGAGGACTGCAGTCAGGGAGAAGGCCACGGCGATGTTGGCCAGCAGCAGCACGCCGCCGATCAGAACGGCCAGGGCGATGCCGGTGAGGCCGCCGACCATCGACAGCAACACCGCTTCACTGAGGAACTGACGCAGGATGTCGCGCTGCCGCGCGCCGGTGGCCATGCGGATGCCGATTTCGCGGGTGCGCTCGCGCACGGTCATCAGCATGATGTTCATCACACCGATGCCGCCAACCAGCAACGAGATGGCGGCGATCGAGCCGAGCATCAGCGACAGCGTGTTCTGGGTACGTGCTTCGGCCTGGATCAGCGCCGCGTCGTTGCTCAGTTCAAAGTCGTGCTTGTCGTTGTGCAGTTTGCGCATCAGCGTGTCGATGGCCGCTTCCGTTTCGGCCACCCGTCGCGAGTCGGCGGCGGCGATGGTCACGTACTCTGGGTCGCGACTGCCGAACAGGCGGATGGCGGCGGCCGAGTAGGGCACCACGATGCGCTCGTCGCTGTCCTGGTCGCCAGAGCTGGCGCCCTTGCCCTCGAGTACACCGACCACCTGGAAGGGCACATTCTCCACCAGGATGTACTGGCCGATGGGGTCGACCTGATCGCCCATCAACTTTTCCCGGACCTTCTGGCCGATCACCGCCACGGCGGCCGCGGACTGTTCGTCGGCTTCGGTGAAGAAGCTGCCCTTGACCACGGGCCAGTTGAAAATCTCGGAGAAGAAGATGTTGTTGCCGCCCACATAGAACGACTGGTTGTTGTTGCCGTAGCGCACCATCAGCGTGTTGCCGATCACTGGCATGATCATCTTCACCTGGGGCAGGCTGCCCACGGCGGCAACATCATCCAGGGTCACGACGCCCGCCGGCTCGCGCAGGGTTGGCGCACTGCCACTCAGATAGAGGATGTTCGAGCCGAACGCCGCCATCTGCGCCATGACCTGGCGCTTGCTGCCTTCGCCAACGGCGAGCATCACCACTACCGAGGCCACGCCGATGACGATGCCAAGCAAGGTCAGGGCGGTGCGAAAGCGGTTGATCCACATGATCCGCCAGGCCGCCTGCAGGGCCTCGAGCAGTTCGCCTTTCCAGGCGTCGCTCTGGGTAGCGCCCTGGTCCAGGCGCTGGCGCAGGTCTTCAGCCTGCAGGCCGGGGGCATGACCTTGCTCGATGGCGTGTTCGCGGGTCGAGTCATCGACAATCAGGCCGTCGCGGATCTCGATGACGCGCTTGGCCCGCGCTGCCACTTCGCGGTCATGGGTGATCAGGATGACCACGTGGCCTTGGCTGGCCAGCTCGTCGAGCAAGGCCATGACCTCGGTGCCACTCTGGCTGTCGAGAGCACCTGTGGGTTCGTCGGCGAGAATGATATGGCCACCGTTCATCAGTGCCCGGGCGATTGACACGCGTTGTTGCTGGCCGCCGGAGAGTTGATGGGGGCGATTGCCGGTACGGCTGGCGAGCCCCAGTCGATCAAGCAGGGCGGCAGCACGGGCATGGCGTTCGGCGGCCGGTGTGCCGGCATAAATCGCCGGCATCTCGACGTTCTCCTGGGCCGAGCCCGAGGCAATCAGGTGGTAGCCCTGGAACACGAAACCGAAGGCTTCACGGCGTAGCCAGGCCAGCTCGTCGCTGTCCAGGTCGGCCACGTTCTTGCCAGCGAACAGGTACTCACCCGACGTCGGGCGGTCCAGGCAGCCGAGGATGTTCATCAGGGTCGATTTGCCGGAACCGGAGGCGCCGACGATGGCCACGAACTCGCCGGGGTGGATGGCCAGGCTGATGCCGCGCACCACCTCGACCTTGGGCGTGTCGACCCCGCCATAGGATTTGCGAATGTCGCGCAGTTCGATCAGCGGTGTGCTCACCTCAACCTCCGCTGGCAACGGGTGCGCCGATCAAAAGCCGCTCACCTTCGGCCAGGCCATCGAGTACCTGTACCCGCAAGCGATCACTGAGCCCGGTGCGTACCCGGCGCTGCTCGACCTTGCCATTGGCGTCCAGCACCTGGGCGATACGCATGCCCTCGGCGTTGGCATCGTCATCCAGCGCGGCCACTGGCACGGTCAGCACCTTGCTGGCGCGTCCGGCGACGAAGAATACTTGGGTAGTCATCTCGGCCATCAGGGCGTTGTCGGGGTTGTCGACATCCAGCAGCACGGTGTACAGCACCACTTTGCCGCTGGCGCCGCTGCCACTGGTACTGGCCGGGTTGCCGCCACCCTGGCCGGAGGGGTCCAGCGGTTTTGGCGGTACCGGGAGGATCTGGCGTACTGTGCTGTTCCAGCGACGCTTGCCGCCGGCCAGGGTAGTGAAATAGGCCGCCATGCCAGGTTTGACATGACCGATGTCGGCTTCCGATACCTGGGCCCAGACGGTCATCGGTGACAGCTTGGCGATACGCAGGATCAAGGGGGTCTGTTGCTGGGCGTTTAGGGTCTGGCCCTCGCGGGCATCGACGGCCACCACAGTGCCCGACATCGGTGCGTAGATACGGGTGTACCCCAGTTCTGCTTCATCGCTGCGCAGGTTTGCCTGCGCCTGGCGGATCTGGGCGCGGTACATGTCGATGCGCGCCTGGGTAACCTTGAGCTGGGCCTGGGCACTTTGCACGTCTTCTTCGCGGGTAGCACCGCCAGTGGCCAGGTTGCGTTGGCGCTTGTACTGTTGCTCGGCCAGTTGGTACTGGGCCTGCTGTTCGGTGAGCTGGGCCTTGAGGTTGTCGATGGAGTAGCGTCCGGCATCGAGCCGGGCCTGCTGAGTCGAGGGATCGATTTCGACCAACAGTTGGCCGGCTTTGACCGGGTCACCCACCTCTACATGCAGCGTGCGGATCTGCCCGGAAGCCTGCGCGCCGACATCCACGTAGCGTCTGGGCTGCAAGGTGCCCAGTGCCGTGACACTGCTTTCGATATCATTGCGGGTGACGCTGACCGTACTCAACGGGTCGCCGCCGGCAGGCAGGGTCTTCCAGGCGAGCAGGGCGCTCAGGCTAAGCAGACCAAGGCCGCAAAGTAGCAGGCGGCGTTTGTTCAAAGGACGTCTCATGCAGGGTTCCAGCTGAAAAGGGTGCGGGGTACGGTCAACAGGTGATCAGGTGGCGCAACGTTCGGAGCGCGATAGATGCAAATGATTGTAATTTGTATTATTGCAAACTGCCATCATTCATATCTGCTCGATACGATCACTCGCTAGCAGAGTCAGGAAGATGCCGTCGTCGCGGCCAGGTGTTGTGTTGGAAAACTACTATCGAGAACTGGTGAGTTTCCTTTGTGCCCGCCTGGGTAACCGCCGGGCAGCCGAAGATGTTGTCCATGGCGCCTACACGCCCGCGCTGGAGCGAACAGGCAAGTCCGACATCGAACACCCCCGCGCCATCCTTTACCGTACGGCCTTGAACCTGGTCATTGACGGGCATTGCCGTGGCTTGTTGAGGCAGGTCGAGCCGCTGGAGGTGCTCGCCACCGATGAGCGTTTCTTTTCGCCGTCGCCGTCGCCGTCCCGGGACCTGGAACTGCGCCAGCGACTGGTACTGATGCCACGGGCGCTGGATGAGCTGAGCGCACCGTGTCGCGACAGCTTTCTGTTGCGAAAGCTCGAAGGCCTGTCCCATCCGGAGATTGCCGAGCGCCTGGGGATCTTTCGCAGCCTGGTGGAAAAGCACATCGTCAACGCCATGAAACATTGCCGTGTCGGCACGCGTCAGAAGGAGGGTTAGGGGCAAGAGCCAGGGGTACTGAAAATTCCGTCCTGGCTTTGCTTGATTTCTGGCCGATTCCCTACAACTATCAGTGAAGACCCTTTCACAGGCGGATTGCCCGCCTCCAGCCTGTAGTTGAAATATTGGCGCAGTATGGTCAAGGAACGTCACTAACGCTCTCAAGCCTTGGTCATAGACGATGCCAAACAAATCCATGCGGATTCTGATCGCCGACGAACACCCGATGCAGCTGATGCAACTGGAGAAGATGCTCAACGGCATGGGCTATTACCGCATTGCCCCCGTGGAGTGCTTCGAAGACCTGCAGCGTCTGGTGCAAAGTGCGTTGCAGCCATTCAACCTGTTGCTGGGCAATATCGACCTGGCCAACCATGTCGGTGTAGATCTTGAGCGTTTCTGCCGGGTCAATTCGCAGATCCAGCATGCCTTGCTGTACCAGTCCCAGCACCTGAAGGTGCCCGCTATACCGAACGCCCAGCGCCAGGCTGTGAACATCAGCCTGCCCAAAGTGCCCGACAACGAGACCCTGCAGACCTTCATGGGCATCATTGATGCGCCCAGGGTGCTGGGGCAATTGCCGGGTGTTGCGGAGCGCCTCCCGCATCCAGCCTATACACCACGACGGATGAGCTTTGGCGCGAGTGCGTTCTCCCGTCAGTCCTGAGCCGTGCTATCACTTGCGCACCCTTGGGGTGCGTTTTGTTATCCTCTTGCGCTTGCCCAGGCGCGCCGGCGTGCGCGTTGATTTGCCCACTGATTGATGGATGCCCCTATGACAGCCACCACGCCTGCGCCAGCGACTCGCTTGGGCCGCAGTGACCACAAGACCTTGAGCCTGGCGGCTTTGGGTGGCGCGCTGGAAATCTACGATTTCATCATCTTCGTGTTCTTCGCCCTGACCCTGAGCCAGCTGTTCTTCCCACCAGAGATGCCGGAGTGGCTGCGCTTGCTGCAGAGCTTTGGCATTTTTGTCACCGGCTACCTGGCCAGACCCCTGGGCGGCATCCTGATGGCGCATTTTGCCGATCACCTGGGGCGCAAGAAGGTCTTCAGCCTGAGCATCCTGATGATGGCCTTGCCGTGTTTGCTCATCGGCATCATGCCGACCTACGCCGACATCGGGTACTTCGCCCCATTGATCCTACTGGCCCTGCGCATTCTGCAGGGCGCGGCGGTGGGCGGCGAGGTACCCAGTGCCTGGGTGTTCGTCGCCGAACATGCCCCGGTGGGTCGCCGCGGTTATGCCCTGGGTTTCCTCCAGGCCGGCCTGACGTTTGGCTACTTGCTCGGCGCCTTGACAGCGACAGCTCTGGCGCAGTGGTTCACGGCCGAGGAGATTCTCGACTACGCCTGGCGCTACCCCTTCCTGCTGGGCGGTGTGTTCGGTGTGGTCGGGGTGTGGCTGCGTCGTTGGTTGAGCGAAACACCGGTATTCCTGGCCTTGCGCGAACGTCGTGAGCAACCGGTGGCCTTTCCGCTGCGCACCGTGCTGCGCGAGCATCGGCGGGCACTGGCGCCAGCGGTGCTGCTGACCTGCGTGCTGACCTCGGCGGTGGTGGTACTGGTGGTGATTACCCCGACCATCATGCAGCAGCGCTTTGGCATGGACGCCGGGCATACATTTGCCTTGAGCAGCATGGGCATCGTTTTTCTCAATATCGGCTGCGTGCTGGCGGGGTTGCTGGTTGACCGCATCGGTGCCTGGCGTGCGCTGATGTTCTACAGCGTGATGCTGCCGTTGGGTATTGGCACCTTGTACGCAAGCCTGGTGAGCGGTTGGGAATGGCCTGGCGTGGCCTATGCCCTGGCGGGTTTGGCGTGCGGTGTAGTGGGCGTGGTGCCGTCGGTGATGGTCGGTTTGTTCCCGGCGCCGATTCGTGTGTCGGGTATTTCCTTTACCTACAACATTGCCTACGCCCTGTGGGCCAGTACCACACCGCTGATGCTGATCGCGTTGATGCCGTGGAGCCCTTGGGTATGTGCGGGGTTTGCGCTGGTGATGGGGGTGGTGGGGTTATTGACGGCGATGTATTTCGGGGGGCGGGAAGTCGCAGCGTTCGAGGAAGATGTAGTGCGATGCTGAAGATTATCGCGGGGCAAGTCCACTCCCGCAGGTAGCGGTAGGAACGGTCTTGCCCCGCGAGCATTAAAAAGCCCCCTGGCCACGAGGCGAGGGGGCTTTTTTGTTGCCAACCGGCTTACATGTTCGGGTAAGTCGGACCACCGGCACCTTCCGGCGTGACCCAGGTGATGTTCTGCGAAGGGTCCTTGATGTCACAGGTCTTGCAGTGAACGCAGTTCTGGGCGTTGATCTGGAAGCGCTTGGCGCCGTCTTCCTGAGTGACGACCTCGTATACGCCTGCCGGGCAGTAGCGTTGAGCGGGCTCGTCGTACAGCGGCAGGTTGGTGCCGATCGGGATGCTCGCATCGGCAAGCTTGAGGTGGCACGGCTGCTCTTCTTCATGGTTGGTGCTTGAGAGGAACACCGAGCTGAGCTTGTCGAAGCTCAACTTGCCATCCGGTTTTGGATAGTCGATTTTCTTCGAGTCGGCAGCCAGCTTCAGGCAGGCGTAGTCTGGCTTGGTGTCGTGCAGGGTGAACGGCAGCTTGCCGCCGAACCAGTTCTGGTCGACGTAGTTGAACGCCGCACCGAGCATCGGGCCGAACTTGTGCATGGCCGGGCCGAAGTTGCGGCTGGCGAACAGTTCTTCATACAACCAACTGGCCTTGAACGCCTCCACGTAGGTGTTGAGCTGGTCGCCGCCTTCGCTACCGGCCAGTAGGGCGTCGGCCACTGCGTCGGCGGCGAGCATGCCGGACTTCATGGCGGTGTGGCTGCCCTTGATCTTGGCCACGTTCATGGTGCCCAGGTCGCAGCCGATCAGGGCGCCACCGGCGAAGACCATCTTCGGCAGCGAGTTCAAACCGCCCTTGGCCAGGGCGCGGGCGCCGTAGCTGATGCGCTTGCCGCCTTCGAGGTACTGGCTGATCACCGGGTGGTGCTTGAGGCGCTGGAACTCGTCGAATGGCGACAGGAATGGGTTGGCGTACGACAGGTCGACGATCAGGCCGACTACCACCTGGTTGTTCTCCAGGTGATACAGGAAGGAACCCCCGGTATTCTCCTTGGCCATCACATCCAGCGGCCAGCCGGCGGTGTGTACCACCAGGCCCTGCTCGTGCTTGGCCGGGTCGATTTCCCAGATTTCCTTGAGGCCAATGCCGTAGTGCTGGACGTCGGCGTCGCTGTCGAGGTTGAAGCGCTTGATCAGTTGCTTGCCGATATGACCACGGCAGCCTTCGGCAAACAGGGTGTACTTGCCACGCAGTTCCATGCCGGGGGTGTACAGGCCGTCTTTTGGGTTGCCTTCACGGTCGACGCCGAGGTCGCCGGTGATGATCCCGCGGACCACACCGTTCTCGTCGAACAGCGCTTCCTGGGCGGCGAAGCCTGGGTAGATTTCCACGCCCAGGTTCTCGGCCTGCTGGGCGAGCCAGCGGCACAGGTTGCCCAGCGAGATGATGTAGTTGCCTTCGTTGTGCATGGTCTTGGGCACGAACAGGTCAGGGACCTTGATCGAGCTGCCAGCATCCTTGAGCACATAGATGTCGTCGCGTTTGACGGCGGTGTTGAGCGGGGCGCCGAGCTCTTTCCAGTCCGGGAACAGTTCGTTCAGGGCGCGTGGTTCGAACACTGCGCCGGAGAGGATGTGGGCACCGACTTCAGAGCCTTTCTCAACCACGCAAACGCTGATTTCGTTACCGGCTTCGGCGGCCTTCTGCTTCAGTCGGCAGGCGGCGGACAGGCCCGCCGGGCCGGCGCCGACGATGACCACGTCGAATTCCATGTATTCGCGTTCCACAGGTTCTCTCCTACTCAAGGCTCATCGGTTTTTCTTTGTTGGCGGGTGTCAGGCGGTCATTTTGAGTGCGCTCGGGCTGTAGCTCGAGTGATGACGGACTACACCGCTTTCTCTTGGCCGCGCATTATATCTACACCACTCGCGGGGTCCAATACAAACGTTTGTTTGAATTTGCCGCAGGCCAGTAAAATCAAAGAAGCGCGGCTTGAAGCTGACCGGTTTGCCGTATTGACCGGATTGGGCGTTACGGTCAAGATACGAGCGGTTTTGCGCTCGCCGTAGGCTGACCGTCGGATGCAGGTGCACCCCTAAAAACCAGGCGAAAAGCAGGGCATTGAGGCCTTTACCCGCTTTGTAGTGGAGTTTACACACCACGACAGAAAATGAACCACGGGTTTTGCTCCTGCGAGGTCAAATTGAGACTGCTGGGTCAGGGTTGAATTCGACCGGCTGCAATCGTTTTTAGAGGTGCCCTTGTACCCACGCGCAATCGCCGGGTTTGCCCCAGGCGACATTCTTTTCACCGGAGAGTAACGAGGAATCCATGAAGGTTCTTGTAGCTGTCAAACGAGTGGTCGACTATAACGTCAAGGTTCGCGTCAAGGCGGACAACTCCGGCGTCGACCTTGCTAACGTCAAGATGTCCATGAACCCCTTCTGCGAAATCGCCGTAGAAGAAGCCGTACGCCTGAAAGAGAAGGGTGTTGCGAGCGAAATCGTGGTCGTTACCGTAGGCCCGGCCACTGCTCAGGAGCAGTTGCGTACTGCCCTGGCACTGGGTGCCGACCGTGCAGTGCTGGTTGAGTCTGCCGATGAGCTGACCTCCCTGGCCGTAGCCAAGCTGCTCAAGGCTGTGGTCGACAAAGAACAACCTCAGCTGGTGATCCTTGGCAAGCAAGCCATCGACAGCGACAACAACCAGACCGGCCAGATGCTGGCTGCGCTGACCGGTTTCGCTCAGGGTACCTTCGCCTCCAAGGTTGAAGTTGCTGGCGACAAGGTCAACGTCACCCGCGAAATCGACGGCGGCTTGCAGACTGTTGCGCTGAACCTGCCTGCGATCGTCACCACCGACCTGCGCCTGAACGAGCCACGCTACGCGTCGCTGCCGAACATCATGAAGGCCAAGAAGAAGCCGCTGGAGACCGTTACTCCAGACGCGCTGGGCGTTTCCACTGCCTCCACCAACAAGACCTTGAAAGTCGAAGCGCCGGCTGCTCGCAGCGCGGGTATCAAGGTCAAGTCGGTTGCTGAACTGGTCGAGAAACTGAAGAACGAGGCGAAGGTAATCTAAATGACTATCCTGGTTATCGCTGAACACGAAAACGGTGCCGTAGCCCCGGCCACCCTGAACACTGTTGCTGCTGCCGCCAAGATCGGTGGTGACATCCATGTGCTGGTCGCTGGCCAGAACGTAGGTGGTGTTGCCGAAGCTGCTGCGAAAATCGCTGGCGTTGCCAAGGTCCTGGTTGCCGATAACGCAGCTTATGCTCACCAGCTGCCAGAGAACGTTGCTCCGCTGGTCGCAGAGCTGGGCAAAGGCTACAGCCACGTGCTGGCCCCTGCCACTTCCAACGGCAAGAACATCCTGCCGCGCGTTGCCGCCCTGCTGGATGTCGACCAGATCTCCGAGATCATTGCGGTTGAATCGGCTGACACCTTCAAGCGCCCGATCTATGCCGGTAACGCCATCGCTACCGTGCAGTCCAACGCTGCCGTCAAGGTCATCACCGTTCGTGCCACCGGCTTCGATGCCGTTGCCGCTGAAGGTGGTTTGGCTGCGGTCGAAACCGTAGCTGCCGCCCACAACGCTGGTACTTCGGCTTTCGTTGGCGAAGAGCTGGCCAAGTCCGATCGTCCTGAGCTGACCGCTGCCAAAATCGTCGTTTCCGGCGGCCGCGGCATGCAGAACGGCGACAACTTCAAGCACCTGTACGCCCTGGCCGACAAGCTGGGCGCTGCCGTCGGCGCTTCGCGCGCTGCCGTCGACGCAGGTTTTGTACCCAACGATATGCAGGTCGGTCAGACCGGCAAGATCGTTGCGCCACAACTGTACATCGCCGTCGGTATCTCCGGCGCGATCCAGCACCTGGCCGGCATGAAAGATTCCAAAGTGATCGTTGCGATCAACAAGGACGAAGAAGCGCCGATCTTCCAGGTGGCCGACTACGGCCTGGTGGCTGATCTGTTCGAAGCCGTACCTGAGCTGGAGAAGCTGGTTTAATCCCGCTGCTTCACTTATAAAGGGCCCGGTCCGGGCGGGTTGCACAAGCCAGTCTTGCGCAACTTGTGGGACCGGGCTTTTTTATTGTGCAAGAAGGGTAAGGAGTCGGTTGCATGGGATGGCTTGGCCGGATCAATACGGCGCTGGTGCTCGCTGCGGTGTTGCTGCCGTCGCAGGCAATGGCTGTGGGCAAGTGCGAGCGCCTGGTGGCCACTGGCAGTCCTGACGCACCGCCTTATCTGTGGCGTGACCCTAAAGACCCCAGGCATCTGATCGGCGCCAACGCCGATCTGCTCAACCAGGTTGCGACGCAGCTTGGGGTGAAAGTCGAAATTCTCTACGCTGGCAGCCGCAGCGAGGCCCTTGAAGAAGTGCGCAGCGGACGGGTGGACATGCTGATCGATGCCCCCCTGGTGGTGGCAGAGCTGACGGCCTTGGACTATGTGCATCCGCCGCTGATGCACAACGAGTACCTGGTGTGGACACGTCACGATTCACCGCTGCTCTACGATGGCCTGGCCGATCTGCACGAGCGTCAGGGCAGTCTGTCGCAAAAGTCGCGACTGACGCCTGAATTCGAAGCCTTTGCCAAGTCCAATTTGAAGCTCTCATCGGCACAGAACCTCACCCAGGCGTTCCAGCAGCTGTTGCTTGGCCAGGTGGAGTACGTGCTGGCCGGACGTTACTCCGGCATGGCCATGGCGCAATCACTGGGTATGGGCAATGAGCTGGTGGCGCGCGGCTTGCCTCTGGATCGCCCGGGGTTGTATGTGGCGCTGTCCCATAATTCAGCCTGTAATGACGCCTGGATACGCGGACAATTGGCAAAAAAGCTGACAGAATTGCCGGCCTCCGGCGTGTCTCAGGCGGTGCTGCAACGCAATATCGAGCGCTGGAAAGCGCAGATGCAGGCGCCGCTGGATGCCCCTAAACAGTAGGAAGATTGTGTGAGAATCCAACCACTATTCGCCGCCCTGGCGCTACTGGCCTTGGCCGGATGTGCCAACGACCCGGCACCCAATGAGCAGTTTCGCTTGTCTGAGCAGGCGCTGGAGCAGGCCAAGGCCGTCGGCGCGACCGATGATGTGGCCGAGCTGAAGCTGGCCGAAGACAAAATGGCCAGGGCTCGGGTCAATATGACCAGTGAGGCTTACCGCGACGCTCGCATGCGTGCCGAGCAGGCCGAGCTCGATGCGCGCCTGGCCGAAGCGCGGGTGTTGACCAGCAAGAGCAAAGAGCAGCTGGACCTGCTGCAAACGCGCGTCAATCGCTTGCGCAAACAGTTGGGGGAGCAGCAGTGAGTTCGATCAAACCTATGGCGGCCCTGCTGCTGGTCGGCCTCGTGGGCCTGCAGGGGTGTGCCAGTCAGCGCAGCGAATCGGCGCTCGATGATGCGGCGGCCAAGTTCCAGACCGTCAAGGACGATTCCGATGTGTTGCGCAGTGCGCCTCGGGATGTAATTCGTGCCGGTGAGTCCCTGGCCCGTGCCGATCGTCTGTCCACTTACCTGGGTACCGGTGCCGATGTTCGCCACTACGCCTACCTGAGCGAGCGCTACAGCGATATCGCTCGCGAGCACACCAACCTGGTGCTCAATCAGGAGCGCCTGGCGAAGCTGGAGCTTGAGCGCCAGCGTCTCCAGTTGGCACTGCGCGAAGCCAAGCTTGCCAGCGTGCAGCAGCAGGGCAAGTGGGTGGAGGCGCAAATTGTCAGCCTGGCCACCAGCGAAGGTGATCGCGGCCTGGTGATGACTTTGGGGGATGTGCTGTTCGATACCGGACGTGCAGAGTTGAAGAACTCGGCCAGCCGTACCGTGCTCAAGCTGGTGCAGTTCCTGCAGCTCAACCCCAAGCGTATCGTGCGTATCGAGGGCTACACCGACAGTACCGGCGCACCGGAAGACAACCTCAAGCTGTCTCGCGATCGGGCCCAGGCTGTTGCGGATATGCTCGTCGATCTGGGTGTCGACGAGAAACGTATCCAGGTTGAAGGCTATGGCGACCAGTACCCTGTCGAGGCCAATGCCTCGGAGCGGGGCAGGGCGCAGAATCGCCGGGTCGAGATTGTGTTCTCTGACGAAAAGGGCAAACTCGGCGCCGCACGCTGACGCAGTACTGCAAAAAACCCGACGAGTGACCTCGTCGGGTTTTTTTGTGGCCTGTGAAAGGGTCGACAGCAGGCGCTGTCACACAACTGTATTGTCTACTATTCTGCAATCTGTCCCAGTACACTTTGCAACTGTTCCGGTATTCTGGCTCGAGAATCGAGTCCTACAACAATAACTACATTGCCTGCGTGTCGAGAACCCATCATGACTAACTTGCTGCTCTATCAACGCATCGCCCAGCAACTGGCCGAAGATATCCGGCGCGGTGTGTATCAGCCGGGTGAGCGTGTGCCGTCGGTGCGCAAGATGAGTTCGCAGCTCAACGTCAGTCATGCCACGGTGCTGCAGGCCTATGCCAATCTCGAAGACCAGGGGCTGATTCGCGCCCGGCCGCAGTCCGGCTACTATGTGCACCAGACGCCAGCACTGACCGCGCAAACCCCGGACATCGCCAGGGTAGAGCGGCCAGGCCTGGTGACCCGCAGCAGTATCATCCAGCAGGTACTGGCCGAGGCTCGGCGTGACGGCGTGTTCCCGTTCGGTGCAGCGGTGCCGCATGTGGACTACCTGCCGGTGCGCGCGCTGCACCAGCAATTGGCCAAGGTCACACGCTTTCATAGTCCGCGGGCCTTCAGTTATATGTTCAGTCCGGGCTTTGAACCCTTGCGCCGACAGATCGCCATCCGCATGCGCGATGCCGGAGTGGTGGTCGATCCCAGTGAGGTGGTGGTCACTCATGGTTGCGTCGATGCCCTGCAAATGTCATTGAGGGTGTTGACCAAGCCTGGCGATCTGATTGCCGCAGAATCGCCTACTTATTATGGTCTGCTGCAACTGGCAGACCTGCTGGGGCTCAAGGTCATCGAGATTCCCAGCGATCCGTCGACTGGTATCAGCCTGGAGGCGTTGCAGCTGGCAGCCAACCAGTGGTCGATCAAGGCATTGGTGTTGACCGCGCGCTTGAGTAATCCGCTCGGCGGCACCATTCCCGAAGATCGCCAGAAGCAGTTGTTGCGCCTGGCCTCGGATTTTGACATTCAGATCGTCGAAGACGACATCTATGGCGAATTGATGTTCGAGCAGGGCAAGACTAAGGCACTCAAGGCGTTCGATCGTCTGGGGCGGGTGATCTACTGTTCGAGTTTCTCCAAGACCTTGTCGCCAGGTGTGCGCATCGGCTGGATGATCGCAGGCAAGTATCAGGCGGAAATCCAGCGCTTGCAGACCTTCACGACCCATTCAGCCTGCAGTGTGACCCAGATGGGGGTGGCCGCTTATCTTGAAAATGGCGGCTATGACCGGCACCTGCGCTACATCCGCCTGGAGTACCGGAAGAACCTCAGCGCCTATCAATTGGCGGTGCAGCAGCATTTTCCCGAGGGTACACAAATGACCCGGCCGACCGGCGGGTTTATTCTCTGGGTGAGCTTGCCGGGCCGGGTCAACACCCAGGAGCTGCATGTGCGAGCATTGCAGCAGGGGATCAGCATTGCCCCGGGGTTGATCTTCAGCAACACAGAACAGTTCAACCACTGCATCCGCCTGAACTGCGGTATTCCGTGGAACCGCGAGGCGGAACGTGCCTTGATGACCTTGGGGATGTTGGCCAGTCAGCTGTGCCAGGAGACCGGTTCTGCCGGTTTCTTCTGACTTGCCAGTTTTCTCGGGAGCGCGGAGCATAGACACTTTACGGAATGTGCGTCGGTGTTTATGAAAGCGTTGCGTGGTGCGGGCCTGATCCTGTGTTTGCTGATCGTGTGGGTTGGCAGCGGCCCGGCAATGGTTCAGGCGGCGCCAGAGAGTGGTGCGTCGACGACGAAAAAAGTCCATCCGGCCGAAAAAGCCAAGCCGCCGGTGCGGCACGCGGCGACAAAGTCCTCCAAGCCTGCACCCGAGCCTCTGCCCAGTGCCAGGGTTGATCTCAGCCTGCCGGTCGAGATGGTCAAGGAGCTAAAGCCTGCGTCCCAGGATACGGTGGCAACACCAAAGCCGTTGCTACCTTATCTATTTGGTGAAAAACCTCCCTCCGATAGCCCATTTCAGCTCAACGGCCGTTTATTGAGCAACGAGATGCAGCTGCAGCTGCGCAACGATGCCCGTCAGGAAATCGAAGGCGCCGCCATCGAGTTCGAGTTCAAGCAATAATCGAGATGACCCATCAGTCATCGGATGTCTGGTGATTTTTCGTTCTCCGAAGAATTTCAAACGCCTGTTTAAACGCGTACTATCCAGGTTCAATCATCATTTGTTACACCGAGGATTCTGTTGTCATGAATTGCCGTGAAGGCTGTGGCGCGTGCTGCATAGCGCCCTCCATCAGCTCCCCGATCCCCGGCATGCCCAAGGGCAAGCCGGCGGGGGAACGTTGCCTGCATCTGTCGGTTGCCAATCTCTGTGGTTTGTTCGGCAGGCCCGAGCGACCAGCGGTGTGCGGCGGGTTCAAGGCCGATGTGGAGGTGTGTGGCAGTGATCGCGACGAGGCGATCAGAATTCTTGGTTGGCTGGAGCAAATGACGGCAGCTTGAAACGCAGATCTTCGACAATAAGGAACAATAGAATGGGATCGTTTAAGCAAGTGGCATTGGTCATCGGGTTGAGCGCAATGCTGGCGCCGCTAGCGCATGCCGATGACTGGAAAGTGGCCAAGGATGAAGACGGGATCAAGATTTCGCTGAGCGAAGTGGCCGGTTCCGAGTACAAGGCCTACCGCGGCGTCACCGTGATCAAGGCGCCGCTGGCCAGGGTCAAGGCGTTGCAGGAAGACGTGGTCGGCGCTTGCGCGTGGATCCATGAGTGCAAATCGCAAAAATTGCTCAAGCATGAAGGCGACCAGACCTGGACCTACACCCAGTTCAATACTCCATGGCCGGTTACAGCGCGGGATTCGGTTCTGCACGTCACCACTACTCAGGATGCCGATGGAAGCCTGACCCGCAAGCTTGAAGGGGTGCCCAAGTACCAGCCCGAGGAGAAGGGTTTTGTGCGGGTGTCCCAGGTCGAAGGTTTCTGGAAGTTGGTGCCCAAGGGCGATACCACTGAAGTGACCTACCAGGTGCATACCGAGCCGGGCGGCAGTGTGCCGTCGTGGCTGGCCAACAAATTTGTGGTGGATGCGCCGTTCAATACCTTGAAGGCGTTGAGGGCGAAGGCTGAGAAGCAGTAGGTATACAGTTTTAGAAAGTTGGGTCCTGGGCCCAACTGTGATCGCGGGGTCGGTGGGCGCGGGCTTTTCCCGCGATCAAGGTCCATAAAAAAGGCTGCCCGAGGGCAGCCTTTTTTTGCGTTCGGCCCAAAGGCTTACTTGCGGTCTTCCAGCTTGGTGATGTCGCGCGACTCGTAGCCTGTGTACAGCTGGCGAGGGCGGCCGATCTTGTAAGGGCTGGAGAGCATTTCTTTCCAGTGGGAGATCCAGCCGACGGTCCGCGCCAGGGCGAAGATCACGGTGAACATGCTGGTCGGAATGCCGATCGCCTTGAGGATGATCCCCGAGTAGAAGTCGACGTTCGGGTACAGCGAGCGCTCGATGAAGTACGGATCGGTCAGGGCGATCTCTTCCAGGCGCATGGCCAGTTCCAGCTGCGGATCGTTCTTGATGCCCAGCTCGCGCAGGACTTCGTCGCAGGTCTGCTTCATCACGGTTGCGCGTGGGTCGCGGTTCTTGTAGACGCGGTGACCGAAGCCCATGAGCTTGAACGGATCGTTCTTGTCCTTGGCCTTGGCGATGAAGGTGTCGATGTTCGAGACATCGCCGATTTCATCGAGCATGGTCAGTACGGCTTCGTTGGCACCGCCGTGAGCGGGGCCCCAGAGTGCGGCGATACCGGCGGCGATGCAGGCGAACGGGTTGGCGCCCGAAGAGCCGGCCAGGCGGACGGTCGAGGTCGAGGCGTTCTGTTCGTGGTCGGCGTGGAGGATGAAGATCCGGTCCATTGCCTTGGCTAGTACCGGGCTGATCGGTTTGATCTCGCACGGGGTGTTGAACATCATGTGCAGGAAGTTTTCCGCGTACGACAGGTCGTTGCGCGGGTACATCATGGGCTGGCCCATGGAGTACTTGTACACCATCGCTGCCAGGGTCGGCATCTTGGCGACCAGGCGAACCGCGGAGATTTCGCGGTGCTGCGGGTTATTGATGTCCAGCGAGTCATGGTAGAACGCCGACAGGGCGCCGACCACGCCGCACATGACGGCCATCGGGTGGGCGTCGCGGCGGAAGCCGTTGAAGAACGACTTCAACTGCTCGTGCACCATGGTGTGGTTCTTTACGGTGCTGACGAACTGGGCCTTCTGCTCGGCATTTGGCAGTTCGCCATTGAGCAGCAGGTAGCAGGTCTCGAGATAATCGGATTTTTCGGCGAGCTGTTCGATCGGGTAGCCCCGATGCAGCAGGATGCCCTTGTCGCCGTCGATATAAGTGATCTTCGACTCGCAGGATGCGGTCGCCATGAAACCAGGGTCGAAAGTGAAGTGGCCCGTGGCCCCCAACCCTCTAACGTCGATAACATCGGGACCAACGGTGCCGGTTAAAATGGGCAGCTCGACGGGGGCTGCGCCCTCGATGACCAACTGCGCTTTTTTGTCAGCCATGTGGCCTCCTATTAATGCTTGAAATCATCAGACAGACCCCCCACGCAGGGCCCGCACCACTATAGTGAGATAAATCCGAATGTCAATTTGCCTAAAGCATGGTTGTATAGGGCTCTGAGCGCTGTTTTTCCGCGAAATTGCCGCCCGTTTACGCCTTTTGTGCATTAAAGGCAATGCGCTATTTGGGCTAGGTCTTCGCGTTGTCATTAGTAGCCTAACTGTCTATAATCGGCCCCCGACCGCCAGGGGCTTGCAAGCCCGTGTTGCTGGGGTCGTCACTCCCTGGGTGGTGGGTACCTGACCAGTACACTTACCAACAACTTTGCCCTGCTTGCTAGGGGCTCTTCAGTGTGAAAAAAGCCGTGAAAAGCCAACGACCTGTAAACCTAGACCTAAGGACCATCAAACTCCCCATTACCGGCGTTACGTCATTTCTTCATCGTGTTTCCGGCATCATCCTCTTCCTGGGCCTTGGCATCATGCTTTATGCATTGGGCAAATCCCTGGGTTCGGAGGAAGGTTTCGCCGAGGTGAAGGCATGCTTGACCAGTCCGCTGGCCAAGTTCGTGGCATGGGGCCTCCTGTCCGCCTTGCTGTATCACTTGGTAGCCGGTGTGCGCCACTTGATCATGGACATGGGCATCGGTGAAACGCTGGAAGGCGGAAGACTGGGCTCGAAAATTATCATCGCCGTCTCTGTGGTGGTGATCGTGCTGGCAGGAGTTTGGATATGGTAACCAACGTCACGAACCTCTCGCGTTCGGGCCTCTATGACTGGATGGCGCAGCGCGTTTCTGCGGTCGTTCTCGCGGCTTATTTCATTTTCCTGATCGGATACCTGGTCGCGCACCCGGGCATCGAGTTTGCCCAGTGGCACGCTCTGTTCTCCAACAACGCGATGCGTATCTTCAGTCTGCTGGCACTGGTTGCCCTGGGCGCTCACGCCTGGGTCGGCATGTGGACCATTGCCACCGACTACCTGACGCCGATGGCGCTGGGCAAGTCGGCGACTGCCGTACGTTTCCTGTTCCAGGCGGTATGTGGTGTCGCGATGTTCGCGTACTTCGTCTGGGGTGTGCAGATTCTCTGGGGTATCTGATTCATGGCTAACATTCCAACGATTTCATTCGACGCCATCATCATCGGTGGTGGCGGTGCCGGCATGCGCGCTGCGCTGCAGCTGGCCCAGGGCGGTCACAAGACTGCCGTGATCACCAAGGTTTTCCCGACCCGTTCGCACACCGTATCGGCCCAGGGTGGCATCACCTGCGCCATCGCTTCGGCCGACCCGAACGATGACTGGCGCTGGCACATGTACGATACCGTCAAGGGTTCCGACTACATCGGTGACCAGGACGCTATCGAATATATGTGTCAAGAAGGCCCTGCAGCCGTATTCGAGCTGGACCACATGGGTCTGCCGTTCTCGCGTACCGAAACCGGCCGTATCTACCAGCGTCCATTCGGTGGTCAGTCCAAGGACTACGGTAAAGGTGGTCAGGCCGCCCGTACCTGTGCAGCTTCCGACCGTACCGGTCACGCGCTGCTGCACACCCTGTACCAGGGCAACCTGAAGGCAGGCACCACCTTCCTGAACGAGTACTACGCTGTTGACCTGGTGAAGAACCAGGAAGGCGCGTTCGTCGGTGTGATCGCCATCTGCATCGAAACCGGCGAAACCCTGTACATCAAGTCCAAGGCCACCGTACTGGCCACCGGCGGTGCAGGTCGTATCTACGCATCCACCACCAATGCCCTGATCAACACCGGTGACGGCGTCGGCATGGCGCTGCGTGCAGGCGTCCCGGTGCAAGACATCGAAATGTGGCAGTTCCACCCAACCGGCATCGCCGGCGCGGGTGTACTGGTTACCGAAGGTTGTCGTGGTGAGGGTGGTTACCTCATCAACAAGCACGGCGAGCGTTTCATGGAGCGCTATGCGCCTAACGCCAAGGACCTCGCGGGTCGTGACGTTGTGGCCCGCTCCATGGTTAAAGAGATCATTGCCGGCAACGGCTGTGGCCCTGATGGCGACCACGTGATGCTCAAGCTCGACCACTTGGGTGAAGAGGTACTGCACAGCCGCCTGCCAGGTATCTGTGAACTGTCCAAGACCTTCGCTCACGTCGACCCTGTCGTCGCCCCGGTGCCAGTCGTTCCAACCTGCCACTACATGATGGGCGGCGTTGCCACCAACATTCATGGCCAGGCAATGACCCAGGACGCCAATGGCGAAGACCAGATCATTCCAGGTCTGTTCGCGGTAGGTGAAGTGGCGTGCGTATCGGTTCACGGTGCCAACCGCCTGGGCGGCAACTCGCTGCTCGACCTGGTGGTCTTCGGTCGCGCTGCCGGCCTGCACCTGGAAAAGGCGCTGACCGACGGTATCGAATACCTCGACGCCAGCGACACCGACATCGATGTTGCCCTGAGCCGCCTGAACAAGCTCAACGAGCGCAACACCGGCGAAGACGTGGCTACCCTGCGTCGCGAGCTGCAAAGCTGCATGCAGAACTACTTCGGTGTATTCCGTACTGGCGAATACATGCAGAAGGGTATCGAGCAGCTGGCCCAGCTGCGCGAGCGTATCGCCAACGTCAAAATCAACGACAAGTCCCAGGCCTTCAACACCGCGCGTATCGAAGCGCTGGAGCTGCAGAACCTGCTGGAAGTCGCTGAAGCCACTGCAATTGCTGCAGAAGTCCGTAAAGAGTCCCGCGGTGCTCACGCCCGTGAAGACTTCGAAGACCGTGACGACGAAAACTGGCTGTGCCATACCCTGTACTTCCCGGGCGAGAAGCGGGTTGCCAAGCGCGCTGTCAACTTCGCGCCGAAAACCGTACCGGCTTTCGAGCCAAAAGTCCGGACTTACTAAGGGGTGGTCGCTATGTTGCAAGTCGAAGTCTATCGTTACAACCCCGATACCGACTCTGCGCCGAAAATGCAGACGTTCCAGGTCGATACCGGTGGCAAAGACCTGATGGTGCTGGATGTGTTGGCGCTGATCAAAGAACAGGATGAAGGTTTCTCGTATCGTCGTTCTTGCCGCGAAGGTGTTTGCGGTTCCGACGGTATGAACATCAACGGCAAGAACGGTCTGGCCTGCATCACGCCGCTGTCGGCAGTGGTCAAGCGCAACAAGCTGGTCATCCGTCCATTGCCTGGATTGCCGGTGATTCGTGACCTGGTCGTCGATATGAGCATCTTCTACAAGCAGTACGAGAAGGTGAAGCCATTCCTGCAGAACGACACGCCGGCTCCGGCCATCGAGCGTCTGCAGTCGCCTGAAGAGCGTGAGAAGCTGGACGGTCTGTACGAGTGCATCCTGTGTGCTTGCTGCTCGACGTCTTGCCCATCGTTCTGGTGGAACCCTGACAAGTTCCTGGGTCCAGCTGCACTGTTGCAGGCCTATCGCTTCCTGGCCGACAGCCGTGACACCAAGACCCAGGAGCGTCTGGCTTCGCTGGACGACCCGTTCAGCGTGTTCCGCTGCCGCGGAATCATGAACTGCGTAAACGTTTGCCCTAAAGGTCTGAACCCGACCAAGGCAATCGGTCACGTACGTAACATGCTGCTGCAAAGCGGTACCTGATTCAAAAGTGTTGTACCCGTAGCACGCCGAGGTGCGGGCCTTTGCCCGCACCAAGGTGAAACTCGAGCAAGGGCTCATAAAGCCCGAGCTTTTACCTATGAAGATATGAGACCAGCAGGGGCTTCCGGGCTGGTACCCGGAAAATCTGTGGGATCCTTGGTGGCTTGGTTCGGTCGCTGCATTAGGACTTTTCCAGGCTTGCTGTGGCTCTCGCCGATCCGTCCCCTAACCGAGGGTGACCAAGCATGCAAGAAAGCGTGATGCAGCGCATGTGGGAAAGCGCCCACCTTTCAGGTGGTAACGCTGCATATGTGGAAGAGCTCTACGAGCTCTACCTGCACGACCCTAACGCTGTGCCAGAAGAGTGGCGCACTTACTTCCAGAAGTTGCCCGCCGAAGGCAGCACCGCTACCGATGTATCGCACTCTACAATCCGCGACCATTTCGTACTGCTGGCAAAGAACCAGCGCCGCGCCCAACCGGTTTCCGCCGGGAGCGTGAGCAGTGAACACGAGAAGAAGCAGGTTGAAGTATTGCGTCTGATCCAGGCCTACCGTATGCGCGGCCACCAAGCCGCTAAGCTCGACCCCCTGGGGTTGTGGCAGCGCCCTGCGCCAGTAGACCTGTCGATCAATCACTACGGCTTGACCAATGCCGATCTTGATACGACCTTCCGTGCCGGCGACCTGTTCATCGGCAAAGAGGAAGCGAGCCTACGCGAAATCTTCGACGCTTTGCAGCAGACATATTGCCGCACCATTGGCGCCGAATTCACCCACATCGTCGACTCCGAGCAACGCAGCTGGTTCCAGCAGCGTCTGGAGAGCGTTCGTGGGCGCCCGGCTTTCTCGGCAGATATCCAGAGCCACCTGCTCGAGCGTGTGACCGCAGCAGAAGGCCTGGAGAAGTACCTGGGTACCAAATACCCGGGCACCAAGCGTTTCGGCCTGGAAGGCGGCGAAAGCCTGATTCCGATGCTGGACGAGCTGATTCAGCGTTCCGGTTCCTATGGCACCAAGGAAGTTGTGATCGGCATGGCCCACCGTGGCCGTCTGAACGTGCTGGTCAACACCTTCGGCAAGAACCCGCGCGACCTGTTCGACGAGTTCGAAGGTAAGAAGAAGGTCGAGCTGGGTTCCGGTGACGTTAAATATCACCAGGGCTTCTCGTCCAACGTGATGACTGCCGGCGGCGAAGTCCACCTGGCCATGGCGTTCAACCCTTCGCACCTGGAAATTGTCTCGCCAGTGGTAGAGGGTTCGGTACGTGCCCGTCAGGACCGTCGCAACGATTCCGTTGGTGACAAGGTGCTGCCGATCTCCATCCACGGTGACGCTGCATTCGCAGGTCAGGGCGTGGTGATGGAAACCTTCCAGATGTCGCAGACCCGCGGTTTCAAGACCGGCGGTACCGTGCACATCGTGATCAACAACCAGGTTGGTTTCACCATCAGCAACCCGCTGGACTCGCGCTCCACCGAGTACTGCACCGACGTCGCCAAGATGATCCAGGCGCCGATCCTGCACGTTAACGGTGACGACCCTGAGGCCGTTCTGTTCGTGACCCAGCTGGCCGTCGACTACCGCATGCAGTTCAAGCGTGACGTGGTTATCGACCTGGTCTGCTACCGTCGTCGCGGCCACAACGAGGCCGACGAGCCGAATGGCACCCAGCCGTTGATGTACCAGCAGATCTCCAAGCAGCGCACCACGCGCGAGCTGTACGCCGACAGCCTGATCCAGGCCGGCCGTCTTGATCTGGACCGCGTCCAGGCCAAGGTCGACGAGTACCGCAATGCGCTGGACAACGGCCTGCACGTAGTGAAGAGCCTGGTCAAAGAGCCGAACAAAGAGCTGTTCGTGGACTGGCGTCCGTACCTGGGTCATGCCTGGACCGCGCGTCATGACACCCGCTTCGACCTGAAGACCCTGCAGGAACTGTCGGCCAAGCTGCTGGAGTTGCCGGAAGGCTTCGTGGTTCAGCGTCAGGTCTCCAAGATCTACGAAGACCGCCAGAAGATGCAGGCCGGTGGCTTGCCGATCAACTGGGGTTACGCCGAAACCATGGCGTACGCCACCCTGGCATTCGAAGGTCACCCGATTCGTATGACGGGTCAGGATATCGGTCGCGGCACGTTCTCTCACCGCCATGCGGTGTTGCACAACCAGAAAGACGCCAGCACCTACATCCCGCTGCAGAACCTCTATAAAGGTCAGCCACGTTTCGACCTGTACGATTCGTTCCTGTCCGAAGAAGCGGTACTGGCATTCGAGTACGGTTACTCGACCACCCAGCCAAACGCGCTGGTGATCTGGGAAGCCCAGTTCGGCGACTTCGCCAACGGTGCCCAGGTGGTTGTCGACCAGTTCATCACCAGCGGTGAGCACAAGTGGGGCCGTCTGTGCGGTCTGACCATGCTGCTGCCACACGGTTATGAAGGGCAGGGGCCTGAGCACTCCTCGGCACGTCTGGAGCGTTACCTGCAGCTGTGCGCCGAGCACAACGTCCAGGTCTGCGTACCGACCACGCCGGCTCAGATCTACCACCTGTTGCGTCGCCAGGTCATCCGTCCGCTGCGTAAGCCGCTGATCGTACTGACACCGAAGTCGCTGCTGCGCCACAAGCTGGCCATCTCGACCCTGGAAGAACTGGCCGAAGGCTCGTTCCAGACCGTGATCCCGGAAATCGATACCCTCGATCCGAAAAAGGTCACTCGCCTGGTCCTGTGCAGCGGCAAGGTCTACTACGATCTGCTGGAAAAACGCCGTGCCGAAGGCCGCGAAGACATCGCCATCGTGCGTATCGAGCAGCTGTATCCATTCCCTGAGGACGATCTGGTCGAGATCCTCGCGCCGTACACCAATCTCAAGGATGTGGTGTGGTGCCAGGAAGAGCCGATGAACCAGGGCGCCTGGTACAGCAGCCAGCACCACATGCGCCGTATCCTGACCCGCCACAATAAAGAACTGGTTCTGGAGTACGCGGGCCGTGATGCCTCGGCAGCACCTGCTTGTGGCTACGCTTCGATGCACGCCGAGCAGCAGGAAAAACTGCTGCAAGATGCCTTCACTGTTTAATGCCATCGCGCACTAGAAACCGAATTTAAGGAACCACTGATAATGGCTATCGAGATCAAAGCCCCTACTTTCCCGGAATCGGTTGCCGATGGCACCGTTGCCACCTGGCACAAGCAACCGGGCGAAGCCGTCAAGCGTGACGAACTGATCGTCGACATCGAGACCGACAAGGTTGTCCTGGAAGTACTGGCTACCGCTGACGGCGTGCTGGGCGCAATCGTCAAGGGCGAGGGCGAAACTGTCCTGTCCGACGAAGTCCTGGGTTCGATCGAGGAGGGCGGTGTTGCTGCCGCCGCTCCAGCCGCTGCCGCCGCTCCGGCTGCCGCTGCTGCTCCAGCCGCTGCTGCTTCGGACGAAGACGCCATTGGCGCGCCAGCTGCCCGCAAGCTGGCTGAAGAGAACGGCATCGCCCTGAACAGCATCAAGGGCACCGGTAAAGACGGTCGCATCACCAAGGAAGACGTTGTAGCTGCCATCGAAGCGAAGAAATCCGCTCCGGCTGCCGCTCCAGCCGCCAAACCTACCGCTGCTGCCGCCGCTCCTGTTGTCGCCACTGGTGACCGCACCGAGAAGCGTGTACCGATGACTCGCGTACGTGCCACCGTTGCCAAGCGTCTGGTCGAAGCACAGTCGAACATGGCCATGTTGACCACCTTCAACGAAGTCGACATGACCGAAGTCATGGCCCTGCGTTCGAAGTACAAGGACCTGTTCGAGAAGACCCACAACGGCGTACGCCTGGGCTTCATGTCGTTCTTCGTCAAGGCGGCCACCGAAGCACTGAAGCGCTTCCCGGCTGTCAACGCCTCGATCGACGGTTCGGATATCGTCTACCACGGCTACGCGGACATCGGCGTTGCCGTTTCCAGCGACCGTGGTCTGGTCGTGCCTGTTCTGCGTAACGCCGAGCTGATGAGCCTGGCCGAAATCGAGAACGGCATCGCCACCTTCGGCAAGAAAGCCCGTGACGGCAAACTGTCGATCGACGAAATGACCGGCGGTACTTTCACCATCACCAACGGTGGTACCTTCGGTTCGATGATGTCGACCCCGATCGTCAACCCGCCACAGGCCGCTATCCTGGGCATGCACAACATCATCCAGCGCCCTATGGCCGTTAACGGTCAGGTCGTGATCCGCCCAATGATGTACCTGGCGCTGTCCTACGATCACCGTCTGATCGACGGTAAAGAGGCCGTGACCTTCCTGGTGACCATCAAGAACCTGCTGGAAGACCCGGCTCGTCTGCTGCTGGACATCTAAAAAACAGCTGCAAGCTGCAAGCGACAGGCTTCACCTCAGAAGCCGGTCGTCTTGCCGCTTGCAGCTTGTGGCTTGAAGCTAAAAGGAATCTTTTATGACCCAGAAATTCGACGTGGTAGTGATTGGCGCAGGTCCTGGCGGCTACGTAGCTGCTATCAAGGCTGCGCAGCTCGGTCTGAAGACTGCCTGTATCGAGAAGTATGTTGACGGCGAAGGCAAACTGGCCCTCGGCGGTACCTGCCTGAACGTGGGTTGCATTCCATCCAAGGCGCTGCTGGACAGCTCCTGGAAGTACAAGGAAGCCAAAGAGAGCTTCAACGTCCACGGTATCTCCACCGGCGAAGTCAAGATGGACGTCGCTGCGATGGTTGGCCGCAAGGCTGGTATCGTCAAGAATCTGACCGGCGGCGTTGCCACCCTGTTCAAGGCCAACGGCGTTACTTCGATCCAGGGCCACGGCAAACTGCTGGCTGGCAAGAAAGTCGAAGTCACCAAGGCTGACGGCACCACCGAAATCATCGAAGCCGAGAATGTGATTCTGGCTTCCGGCTCGCGTCCGATCGACATTCCTCCGGCTCCGGTCGACCAGAACGTCATCGTCGATTCCACAGGCGCCCTGGAATTCCAATCGGTACCTAAGCGCCTGGGCGTTATCGGTGCTGGCGTCATCGGTCTGGAACTGGGTTCGGTCTGGGCTCGCCTGGGTGCTGAAGTCACCGTTCTGGAAGCCCTGGACACCTTCCTGATGGCCGCTGACGCTGCTGTCTCCAAGGAAGCCCTGAAGACCCTGACCAAACAAGGTCTGGACATCAAGCTGGGCGCTCGCGTCACCGGTTCCAAGGTCAACGGCGCTGAAGTCGAAGTGACCTACACCGACGCCAACGGCGAACAGAAAATCACCTTCGACAAGCTGATCGTTGCGGTCGGCCGTCGTCCAGTGACCACTGATCTGCTGGCTGCCGACAGCGGCGTGACCATCGACGAGCGTGGCTTCATCTTCGTCGACGATCATTGCGCGACCAGCGTACCGGGCGTTTACGCCATCGGTGACGTGGTTCGTGGCATGATGCTGGCTCACAAGGCCTCGGAAGAGGGCATCATGGTCGTCGAGCGCATCAAGGGTCACAAAGCCCAGATGAACTACGATCTGATCCCATCGGTTATCTACACCCACCCAGAGATCGCGTGGGTCGGCAAAACCGAACAGACCTTGAAGGCTGAAGGCGTTGAGGTTAACGTGGGCACCTTCCCGTTCGCGGCCAGCGGCCGTGCGATGGCGGCCAACGACACCGGTGGTTTCGTCAAGGTCATCGCCGATGCCAAGACCGACCGCGTCCTGGGTGTACACGTGATTGGCCCATCGGCTGCAGAACTCGTGCAGCAGGGTGCAATCGCAATGGAATTCGGCACCAGCGCCGAAGACTTGGGCATGATGGTTTTCTCCCATCCGACCCTGTCCGAAGCGCTGCATGAAGCCGCGCTGGCTGTGAATGGCGGTGCCATCCACGTAGCCAACCGTAAGAAGCGTTAAACAATAAGAAACCACGGCGGGCAGCCCGTCGTGAGTCTTGCGTGCATGACTCACCGCGGAACGTCCGCCGGACTCGAACTCCCGGAGCATACCGGGGGCAAGTGGTCACAGGTGGCGCGGCACTCTGAAAGAGCGCAGCGCCGAAGCGCAGTACCTAACGAAGACGGTAAAAAGCATGAATCTTCACGAGTATCAGGGTAAGCAGCTGTTCGCTGAATACGGCCTGCCAGTATCCAAGGGTTTCGCAGTCGACACCCCTGAAGCTGCAGCAGAAGCCTGCGACAAGATCGGTGGCACCGAGTGGGTTGTCAAAGCCCAGGTTCACGCCGGTGGTCGCGGTAAAGCGGGCGGCGTCAAGCTGGTTCGCAGCAAGGAAGACGCCAAGGCGTTCGCTGCGCAGTGGTTGGGCAAGCGTCTGGTGACCTACCAGACTGACGCCAACGGTCAGCCAGTGACCAAGATCCTGGTCGAATCCTGCACTGACATCGCCAAAGAGCTGTACCTGGGCGCTGTAGTCGACCGTTCGAGCCGTCGCATCGTGTTCATGGCCTCCACCGAAGGTGGCGTGGACATCGAGAAAGTCGCTCACGACACTCCTGAGAAGATCATCAAGGCTACTATCGATCCACTGGTTGGCGCTCAGCCATTCCAGGGTCGTGAACTGGCTTTCCAGCTGGGTCTGGAAGGCAAGCAAGTTGCACAGTTCGCCAAGATTTTCGTAGGTCTGGCCAAGCTGTTCCAGGAACACGACCTGGCCCTGCTGGAAGTCAACCCGCTGGTCATCAAGGCCGACGGCGACCTGCACTGCCTCGATGCCAAGATCAACATCGACGCCAACGCAATGTACCGTCAGCCTAAGCTGAAAACCTTCCACGACCCGTCCCAGGACGATCCTCGTGAAGCCCACGCTGCCAGCTTCGAGCTGAACTACGTGGCCCTGGAAGGTAACATCGGCTGCATGGTCAACGGTGCTGGCCTGGCCATGGGTACCATGGACATCGTCAACCTGCACGGCGGCAAGCCAGCCAACTTCCTCGACGTAGGTGGTGGTGCTACCAAAGAGCGCGTTACCGAAGCCTTCAAGATCATCCTGTCCGACAGCAATGTTGCGGCCGTTCTGGTCAACATCTTCGGCGGCATCGTTCGCTGCGACATGATTGCCGAAGGCATCATCGGCGCTGTGAAAGAAGTCGGCGTTAAGGTACCGGTTGTTGTTCGCCTGGAAGGCAACAACGCTGAACTGGGTGCTAAAGTACTGGCAGAAAGCGGTTTGAACATCATTGCGGCAACCAGCCTGACCGACGCTGCTCAACAAGTTGTCAAAGCTGCGGAGGGCAAGTAATGAGCGTCCTGATCAATAAAGACACCAAAGTCATCTGCCAGGGCTTCACCGGCTCGCAGGGCACTTTCCACTCCGAACAAGCCATCGCCTACGGCACCAAGATGGTTGGCGGCGTGACCCCAGGCAAAGGCGGTACCACTCACCTGGGCCTGCCAGTGTTCAACACCGTCAAAGAAGCCGTTGCGGCTACCGGTGCTGACGCTTCGGTCATCTACGTTCCGGCTCCTTTCTGCAAAGACTCGATCCTGGAAGCTGCTTTCGGCGGTATCAAGCTGATCGTCTGCATCACCGAAGGCATTCCTACCCTGGACATGCTGGATGCCAAGGTCAAGTGCGACGAGCTGGGTGTTACCCTGATCGGCCCTAACTGCCCAGGCGTCATCACTCCGGGCGAGTGCAAGATCGGCATCATGCCAGGTCACATCCACTTGCCAGGCAAGGTCGGTATCGTTTCGCGTTCCGGCACCCTGACCTATGAAGCCGTCAAGCAGACCACTGACGCCGGTTTCGGTCAGTCCACCTGCGTTGGTATCGGCGGTGACCCAATTCCAGGCTCCAACTTCATCGACATCCTGAAGCTGTTCCAGGAAGACCCGAAGACCGAAGCGATCGTCATGATCGGTGAGATCGGCGGTTCGGCTGAAGAAGAAGCGGCTGCCTACATCAAAGCACACGTTACCAAGCCTGTGGTTTCCTACATCGCTGGTGTGACCGCTCCTGCGGGCAAGCGTATGGGCCACGCTGGTGCCATCATCTCCGGCGGCAAAGGCACTGCAGACGAGAAATTCGCTGCGCTGCAAGACGCTGGTGTGAAAACCGTGCGTTCGCTGGCAGACATCGGCAAGGCCCTGGCCGAGCTGACTGGCTGGGAAGTGAAGAAGTAAGCTTCGGCTGACACTTCGCTCCAGCCACAAAGGCCACCTTCGGGTGGCCTTTGTGCTTTCTGGATCGCTGATCGCGGGACAAGGCCGCTACTTCCAGTGGTTGTACCAGGTAGTACCTTTTTGTCGTGTCACTTTCGCGACAATCACATGCGCACATCGGACACCTCGTCAGTCTGCGGTGCGTAGCCGGTGCAACTTGGTTACACTGTCTCCACTTTCGTGTCCGCACCCCAAAAGGGTTCGGGCATGCTTTAAAGGGCCGGTCTCATCGGACGGGCTACATTTTCCCTCACCCAAGGGGAAATCCCTCTCTAAATCCCGATTTCAGAAGTGTGGTATTTCCTTAATGAAAGTGTTGAAAGGCCAGGACATCCTGGCGCTTGGTTTTATGACGTTCGCGTTGTTCGTCGGTGCGGGCAATATCATCTTCCCGCCGATCGTCGGCCTGCAGTCCGGTCCTCATGTATGGATGGCGGCACTGGGCTTTCTGATCACGGCGGTAGGCCTGCCGGTCATCACCGTGGTCGCCCTGGCCAAGGTCGGCGGTGGCATGGACGCATTGAGCAGTCCTATCGGCAAAGTCGCTGGCGGCCTGTTGGCTGCAGTCTGCTATCTGTCGGTCGGCCCGTTGTTCGCCACCCCGCGCACGGCGACGGTCTCCTTTGAAGTAGGTGTGGCCCCACTGACGGGTGAAAGCCCGACAGCGCTGTTCCTCTACAGCCTGGTGTACTTCGTGATTGTGCTGGCGGTGTCGATGTACCCCGGCAAGCTGCTGGACACCGTGGGGCGCTTCCTGGCGCCGCTAAAGATCATTGCCCTGGCTGCGCTGGGCATTGCCGCCTTCATGCTGCCAGCCGGCACCAGCGGTGACGCTGAGCCGGCCTACCAGGCCTCGGCGTTCTCCCAAGGTTTCATCAATGGTTACCTGACCATGGACACCCTGGGTGCCCTGGTATTCGGCATCGTTATCGTCAACGCCATCCGTTCCCGCGGCGTCGAGTCGCCTAGGCTGATCACCCGCTATGCCATCATCGCCGGCCTGATCGCTGGTGTCGGCCTGGCACTGGTGTACATCAGCCTGTTCCGGCTGGGTGCCAGCAGCCATGAAATCGCCGCTGGCGCGACCAATGGTGCAGCGGTGTTGCATGCGTATGTACAGCACACCTTCGGCTCCCTGGGCAGCGGCTTTCTTGCGGTGCTGATTGCCCTGGCGTGCCTGGTCACGGCGGTTGGCCTGACCTGCGCCTGTGCCGAGTACTTCAGCCAGGTACTGCCGCTGTCGTACCGCACCCTGGTGGTGATCCTCTGCGGCTTTTCGCTGCTGATTTCCAACCTGGGCCTGACCAAGCTGATCATGTTCTCGATCCCGGTACTGACCGCGATTTACCCACCGTGCATCGTGGTAGTGGGCCTGAGCTTCTGCAAGGATCTGTGGAACTCCCAAGTCCGCATCCTGGCACCGGTCATGGCTGTCTCGCTGCTGTTCGGCATGATTGACGCCATCAAGGGCACCAGCCTTGCGTCCGTGCTGCCCGATGCGATGTCGCACCTGCCACTGAGCGAGCAAGGCCTGGCCTGGCTGGTCCCCTCGGTGGTGACCCTGGCCGTGGCCGTGGTCTGCGACCGTTTGCTGGGCAAGCCGGCCGAAGCGCTGGCCTGAGAATAGGCTTGGGCCCGGCGCAGGCCACAAGCCAAGCGCGCCGGGCAGGGTCGATTCCAGAGCCCCGCATCCGAAAGGGTGCGGGGCTTTTTCATTGCTGGCGTAAAGACGTGTCTTTTTTTGTGGATAAACGTCGAAAGGCGATCAATGCGCTTTACTGTGCACGAAACCTTTTACCGGAACCTTGAATGAGCTTCATACAAAGTAACCTGATCCATTTTCTGGCAGCCTGCTGGTTTGTGATTTGCTGGGGCGGCTATACCCGCTACGCCACCTGGAAGGGGCGCGACACGGCGTGCCTGGCCAGTGTGATGCACCTGTACCGTGAAGACTGGATGCGTCGCATGCTGATGCGCGACAACCGAATTGCCGATGCCAGTGTGATCGGCAACCTGGAGCGCAACGCCTCGTTCTTCGCCTCCAGCACCCTGATTATCCTGGCCGGTATTCTCACTGTACTGGGCGCATCGGATCGTGCGGTGTCGCTACTGGCAGACCTGCCGCTAGTGCAGCAGGCGTCCCAGGGCATGTCGGAAATCAAGCTGCTGTGCCTGGCGACCGTTTTTGTGTATGCCTTCTTCACCTTCAGCTGGTGCATGCGCCAGTACAACTTCGCCGCGGTACTGGTGGGCTCTGCGCCGATGATCGGTGAGCGCCATGTCAGTGAGCTGGAGCGCAAAGCGTTTGCCCAGCGCGGAGCGCGGGTTATTTCGATGGCGGCCAACCAGTTCAACTTCGGCCTGCGCTCTTATTACTTTGGCATGGCAATGCTCAGTTGGTTTATCAGCCCGTGGTTGTTCATGCTGATGAGTACCGGTGTGGTACTGGTGCTGTACCGTCGCGAGTTTCATTCCGATGTGCTGGAGGTGATGGTATTTACCCCCACCGAAGCACCCGTTGCCGAGACAGCAAAAGAGACAAGTGCGAACTGAATCGATTAATCCGGTTCCGGTGGCCATAAAAAAACCCGACTGAAGTCGGGTTTTTTCATTCTGGTGCGCGTGCTTATTTAGCAGGCTCAGCTGGCGCTGGAGTGGCCGGAGCAGCAGGAGCGGCTTCTTCAGCGGCTTTCTGTTGCGCTTCAGCACTGTCTTTGGCAGCTTCAGCGTTTTCTTTTGCAGCTTCGTTCACTTTATCCTGAGCTTCGTCCATCTTCTGCTGAGCGTTCTCGGTATGTTGCGCAGCATCCTGAGCCTTGTCTTCGCTGGCTTTATCGCAAGCAGCGAGACCCAGGGCGGCGGCCAGCATTACGGCAAAAGCAAAAGGTTTACGCATGGGGTGTTTCTCCTTGTGGGAATAAGTTGCTTGTTCCTTTGAGCGCAAGTAATCAAAAGAAGTTCCGTTCGTGTTAAAGATATATAACGTGTGGATATATATAGACTTTTTTTCAGCCTTGTGCGTTGCCTCAATCATCCTGAAGGCCTGATGAAATGAATGACAATCCATTGATGGCCATGGCGGAGCGTTTTCTTTCTGCCTTGCGTCATTGCCAGCTGTTGCAGATGCGTGTGCATCACGCTGACGCTCAGGGCATGACCCTGATACTACCTTACTCGGCCAACATTGTAGGCAATCCTCAGACCGGCGCCATTCATGGCGGCGCACTGACCACACTGATGGACACTACCTGCGGCATGGCTACCCTCTGTGCGTTGAAAGAGTTCGAGGTGTGTCCGACCCTGGACCTGCGCATCGACTACATGCACCCGGCCAAGGCCGGCCAGGATATCTACGGCTATGCCCAGTGCTACCGCGTGACCCGTGACGTGATCTTTACCCGTGGCATGGCGTATCAGGACGACCCCGAGCAACCGATTGCCCAGGTGGTAGGAACCTTCATGCGACTGGGCAAGGGCGTGAAGGGTGGCCTGAACTTCGGCAACCGTCTTAAGGGTGGTGCGCAATGATTCCGCCAGAAGTCCACCAGCAATTGCGCCAGGCCCATGCCGAAGGCAATTACCAGCCGCTGCTGCAACTGATTCCCTACGCCGGGTTGATCGGCATTCAATGCAGCCGCCAGGGCGATGACTTGCTGTTCTGCCTGCCTGCCAACAAGGACAACATTGGTAATCCACTGCTGCCGGCCATTCACGGAGGGGTGATCGCAGGCTTCATGGAATTGTCGGCAGCGTTGTACTTGCTGATCTACAGCGAAAGCGCCGCGATCCCGAAGATCATCGATTTTTCCATCGACTACCTGCGCGCCGGGTATTTTCGCGATACCTACGCCCAGTGCCAGCTTTGGCGCCAGGGGCGGCGGGTGACCAACGTGGCGATCACCGCCTGGCAGGGCAGCCAGGACGAACCGATCGCCACGGCCCGAGCACATTTCAAGGTCGAAGAAATGACCTCGCCCTTGAAATAGCGTCCCGTGCCCCCATCTGCAGGACATCCCGCCGTAAAAGCAGGCTTGGGCCATAGGGCTCGCCTGCCGAGCGACAACTGCCATCAGATTGGAGTGTTGAAGACCATGAGTGTGGAAACTCAAAAAGAAACCCTGGGCTTCCAGACCGAGGTGAAGCAACTGCTGCACCTCATGATCCATTCCCTGTATTCGAACAAGGAAATCTTCCTTCGCGAACTGATCTCCAACGCCTCCGATGCCGTCGACAAGCTGCGCTTCGAGGCCCTGGCCAAGCCTGAGCTGCTCGAAGGCGGCGCCGAGCTGAAAATCCGTGTCAGCTTCGACAAGGACGCGAACACCGTCATCCTCGAAGACAACGGCATCGGCATGAGCCGCGAGGACGTGATTACCCACCTGGGCACCATCGCCAAGTCCGGCACCGCCGACTTCATGAAGAACCTCAGCGGTGACCAGAAGAAGGATTCGCACCTGATCGGCCAGTTTGGCGTGGGCTTCTACTCGGCCTTCATCGTCGCCGACCAGGTTGATGTATTCAGCCGCCGTGCGGGCCAGCCCGCCGCCGAGGGCGTGCATTGGTCGTCCAAGGGCGAGGGCGAGTTCGAAGTCGCCACCATCGACAAGCCCGAGCGCGGTACCCGTATCGTCCTGCACCTGAAAAAGGGTGAGGAAGAGTTTGCTGACGGCTGGCGCCTGCGCAATATCATCAAGAAGTATTCCGACCACATCGCCCTGCCGATCGAGCTGCCAAAACAGGTCGAAGCCGCCGAAGGTGAAGAGAAACCAGCCGAAGAGTGGGAAACCGTCAACCGCGCCAGTGCCCTGTGGACCCGTCCGCGTACCGAGATCAAGGACGAGGAATACCAGGAGTTCTACAAGCACATCGGCCACGACTTCGAAAACCCGCTGGCCTGGAGCCACAACAAGGTCGAAGGCAAGCTTGAGTACAACTCGCTGCTGTACTTACCGGCCCGTGCGCCGTTCGACCTGTACCAGCGCGAAGCGCCACGCGGCTTGAAGCTCTACGTGCAGCGCGTGTTCGTCATGGACCAGGCCGAGTCGTTCCTGCCACTGTACCTGCGCTTCATCAAGGGTGTGGTCGATTCCAACGACCTGTCGTTGAACGTCTCGCGGGAAATCCTGCAGAAAGACCCGATCATCGACTCGATGAAGTCGGCCCTGACCAAGCGCGTTCTGGACATGCTCGAGAAGCTGGCCAAGAACGAGCCTGAGCAGTACAAGGGCTTCTGGAAAAACTTTGGCCAGGTCATGAAAGAAGGTCCGGCCGAAGACTTCGCCAACAAGGAGAAGATCGCCGGCCTGCTGCGCTTTGCCTCCACCAGCGATGACAGCGGCGAGCAGAGCGTGTCGCTGGCCGACTACCTGGCCCGTGCCAAGGAAGGCCAGGACAAGATCTACTTCCTCACCGGCGAGTCCTACGCGCAGGTCAAGAACAGCCCGCACCTGGAAGTCTTCCGCAAGAAAGGCATCGAAGTGCTGCTACTGACCGACCGTATCGACGAGTGGCTGATGAGCTACCTGAGCGAGTTCGACGGCAAGAGCTTTGTCGACGTAGCTCGCGGTGACCTGGACCTGGGCAAGCTGGACTCTGAAGAAGACAAGAAAGCCCAGGAGGAAGTCGCCAAGGAGAAAGAAGGCCTGGTGGAGCGCCTCAAGGCCGCGCTGGGCGAAAACGTCAGCGAAGTGCGTGTATCGCACCGCCTGACCGACTCGCCTGCAATCTTGGCGATCGGCGAACAGGACCTGGGCCTGCAGATGCGTCAGATTCTTGAGGCGAGCGGCCAGAAGGTACCGGATTCCAAGCCTATCTTTGAATTCAACCCCGGCCATCCGCTGATCGAGAAGCTGGACAACGAGCAGAGTGAAGACCGTTTCGCCGACTTCTCGCACATCCTCTTCGATCAGGCCGCCCTGGCGGCGGGTGACAGCTTGAAGGACCCGGCGGCGTACGTTCGTCGCCTGAACAAGCTGCTGGTCGAATTGTCGGCTTAAGTAGAGTCAGGAAAGCCCGCTTCGGCGGGCTTTTTTCATGGTGCAAGGAGAGGACTGCATGAGCAAAGTCACAATCGAGTCGCTGGTCTATCATGTTGCCGGCAAAGCCTATGAGAGTCGCCTGGTCTACACCCAGGGTGCCTCGGGACAACCCGGGCTGCTGATGGCGCCCAACTGGATGGGGATTGGCGAGGGCGCAGAGCGTATCGCCAAGGAGGTTGCCGCCCAGGGCTACGTGGTGTTGATCGCTGACCTCTATGGCCAGACGCTGCGCCCCTCGAACATGGATGAAGCCGGGGCGGCGATGACACCGCTCAAGGATGACCGTGTAGAGCTGCGCAAGCGCATGAAAGAGGCGCTGGACCAGTTGCTCGGTCAATCCAGGGCTGTGCTGGAACCCGGCAAGCTGGCGACATTCGGTTTCTGCTTCGGCGGTTGCTGCGCACTGGAACTGGCGCGCATGGACGAGCGCTTGCAGGCAGCCGTCTCGTTCCACGGCACCCTGGACACACCGCTGCCGGCACAGGAAGGCAAGGCCAAGGCGTCGATGCTGGTGCTGCATGGCGCTGCCGACCCGTTGGTGCCTAAAGCGCAACTGCCTGCCTTCGAGGCGGAGATGGATGCGGCAAAGGTCGACTGGCAACTGGTCAGCTATGGCGGTGCGGTGCACTCGTTCACCGACACGGCGGCCAACATCCCCGGCAAGATGAAGTACGACGCGCGCACGTCCAAACGGGCGTTCAGAGCGATGTTCAATTTGCTGGATGAAGTGTTCAAGGTATAAGCCGGATCGCGGCGCAAGCGCGCTCCCACAGCTATTTAGCCGTTGGTGGGAGCGGGCTTGCCCCGCCATCAACTCATCAGGGTAGCTCGATCCGCTCACGTTCCCCTGGCACAGTCGGCCAATCGCCCGCCGCCCAGCGCGCCCGGGCCTGATCGATCAAGGCCGGATCACTGGCCACAAAGTTCCAGTTCATCCGCCGCGGCCCGTCCAGCGGAGCGCCACCGAACAGCACCAGCCGGCTTTCGCTGTCGGCGTACAGGCTCATCTCTTCAGCCTCCGGCAGTATCACCAGGCTGTGCGGCTCAATCGGCTCCTCGTTCAGGCTCACATCCCCCTCCAGCACATACAGCGCGCGCTCGGCATGTTCAGTGGGAACGGTCAGGGTCGTGGCGGACTGCATCTGTACCAGGGCATACAGGGTGGGCGAGAGCACGGGCACCGGCGACTGCAGGCAGAAGCCACTACCGGCAATCATGCGGATGCTCACGCCCAGGCTGTCGCTGACCGGCAAGTTGGTGGCCGGGTGATGGCTGTAGTGGCTTTCGCCCTGTTCAGCCTCCTTGGGTGACGCCAGCCACACTTGCAGGCCATGCAGTCGCGAGCCACTTGCCAGCAGGTCGGCGGGGGTTCGCTCGACATGGGCGATGCCGCGCCCGGCAGTCATCCAGCTGACTTCCCCGGCCTTGACTCGTTGATCGGAGCCCAGGCTGTCCTTGTGCAGCAGCTCGCCTTCAAACAGGTAGGTGAGGGTAGACAGGCCGATATGCGGGTGCTGGCGAATGTTCACGCCGCTACCCGGGGCGTAGTCGGTTTCAAGCATGTGATCGAAGAAAACGAACGGCCCCACGCTGCGACGTTGCGCCGAAGGCAATGGGCGCAGGATAGGTTGTCCTTCGACGGATTCAGCGCGAGGACGGATGACCAGGGGAATGCTCACGGTGGGCTCCAGGCCGGGAATGATTGCCTGGATCATAGCCTGTTCGCAGCCACGGCTGAACTGTGCGGCGCCGCAGCCGGTCTACCCTGTCTGAATCGCCAGGAAGGAATGTGCAATGTTCGCCAAAGGGCTGGGCTGGGTGCTGTTGATGGGGTTGACCCTGCAAAACGTACAGGCGCGGGAATACCACTACAGTGATGCGCACCTGCACTACGTGGATTTTTTCCAGGAAAGCGAAGGCATGGATGCGTTGCTCAAGGCGATGGATGAGGCGCGTATCGACCAGTCGATGATTTCTGGCATTCCGGTGGCAAAAAAATGGCATGAGGATGAACCCAAGCGCCCGCGCTACTACGCAGGCGACGATGCCGATGCCTACTGGTACAGCGCTACCGATATCTATGTGGCCGCCGCCCTGCAAAAGCTCACGCCGGCCCAGCGTCAGCGATTTCATCCGTTTCTCACCGGCTTCAATCCGGTAGACAAGAACGCCGTGGCGCACATCGAGCGCATGCTCGAGTTGCATCCGGGATTGTGGCAGGGCATTGGTGAGGTGTTTACCCGTCATGACGACCTCACGGCCCTCACCAGCGGCGACACGCCCCGGGCCAACAACGAAGCCATGACCCGCATCTATCACCTGGCGGCCGAGCAGGACTTGCCGGTGCTGATCCACTCCAATATCACCTCCAAGCGCGAGCGCAATCCGCTGTACCTCGCGGAAATCGAAGAGCCGCTGCGCAATCATCCGCACACGCGCTTCATCTGGGCCCACGCCGGCACCAGCATGGAGATCCATCGCCACCAGACGCAGCTGGATTTTCTCCTGCCAACCTTGTCGCGCATGCTCCAGGACTATCCCAACCTGTACATAGACCTGTCCTGGAGCGTGCTGCAGCCTTACCTGCTGGACGACAAGGGCAAGCCCCGTGAGCAGTGGCTCAGGTTGGTCGAACGCTTCCCGGAGCGCTTCATGCTCGGTTCCGACGTGGTGGGGAAGTTCGGTAGCCTGGGCGAGCAGATGCACGGCTTTGATGTGTTCCTTGATGCTTTGCCTGAAGACGTGGGGCGCAAGGTGGCGCGGGACAACTTTCTTGCCGTACTGCCCAGGCCGCGTGAGTGACGTGTTTGTCATCAGTCTGTCATGACCGTGTCATAGCCTGCCGCCATCAACCCTGATGGAGTGCATCATGTTTTTCAGTCGTTTCAGCGCTGTGTGCGGGCTTTTGCTGGTCAGTGGCCTGACCAGTGCCGAGGTTCGCGTCCAGGGCCCTATTGAGTACGGTCTGTTTGAAACCCGACACCAGAACTTCCAGCCCGGCGAGCGGGTGCTGACCATGAGCAACCAGACCATCCAGCAAACCGAAGAGATTCCGGCGCGCCTGGGCAGCAAGTTCGGCATGCGCTATCGCCTGGAGGGCAAGGTCGCCGAAGACACGCCGCTGACCCTGCTGTACCTCACCCCAGGCGTACGCACCCCCGACGGCAAGCGCCATGACAAATTCGAAGTGGTGCAAAAGCTGGTGCCTGGCGCTGCCCAGGATGTGATGGCCTATGAGTTCACTGAAAACCACGAAGTGGTACCGGGCCAATGGCATTTCATGGTGTTCCAGGGCGATCGCCTGCTGGCCGAGCAGCGCTTTACCGTGCGCTGAGCCAGGGCGCAGTTGGCAGTGTGATGATAAGGCACTTTGATATCACTTTTTCGTCTTACGCAAATTCTCCACTGGCCGATACCTTCTAGAAGCAAGGACTGCTGCATCGCATTGCGGCGCTTTCGGAAGGAGCCAGTGTATGAGTTTGAGAAACATGAATATCGCGCCCAGGGCTGGCCTCGGTTTTGGCTTGGTCGCGCTACTGGTGGTTGCCTTGGGTGGGTTTGCCTTGCTGCAAATGACCAGCATGCGCCAGCAGTCCGAGCAGGTCGACAGCAACTGGCTACCCAGTGTGATTGCAGTAGGGCAGATGGCTCAGGACACCATGCGCATCCGGGCCTTGACCTTGCGCCTGTTGATCAATCGTGATCCCCAGGCGCTGCAGCAGAACAAGGAGCGTGTCGAAGAGATCAAGGCCGGCCTTGGCAAGGCACAGCAGCAGTACCAGGCGCTGATCGTCCTGCCTGAGGAGCAGGCCCTGTTTGATCGCTACCTGAATCTTGAGCGCCAGTACTTCGGTTTGCAGGCCCAGGTGACGCAGCTCTCGGCGCAAAACCAGGTCGAGGCGGCCATTGCCCGGGTCAACGGTGAAATGAACCAGCTGGCCGACCAATTGACCGCCACGCTCAACGAGTTGATTGCTCTCAACCACCACCACGCCAACACCGCCACCGACCTTGCCGAGGCGGTGTTCCAGAGTGCCCGGGTATGGGTGGTTGCATTGCTGGTGGCGGCGCTGGTGCTGACGGTGATTCTTGCCCTGACCTTGACCCGCAGCATCGTTCGGCCTCTGGGCCAGTCGTTGCAAGTGGCCGAGGTGGTCGCCACCGGTGACCTGACCCCGCAGATTTCTGTACAGGGCAAGGACGAGCCGGCGCGCTTGCTGGCAGCGCTCAAGCAGATGCAGCAGAGCTTGCGCGACACCATCGGGCGAATCTCCGACTCGTCCAATCAGTTGGCCTCTGCCTCCGAAGAGCTGAGCGCAGTGACCGATGACGCTACCCGCGGCTTGATGCAGCAAAGTCAGGAAATCGAGCAGGCTGCCACGGCCGTCAACCAGATGACCACGGCGGTGGAGGAAGTGGCGAGCAACGCCGTGGCCACCTCAGAGGCATCTCGAGAGTCGGACCGGATTGCCCGGCAAGGTCGTGAGCAAGTGCGCCTGACTGTTGCTTCGATCGAATCGCTGGCGGCGGGTGTCACCTCCAATGCCGAGGAGGTGGAGCAGCTGGCGCAGCAGGTGCATGGCATCACCAAGGTGCTGGATGTGATCGGCGCCATTGCCGAGCAGACCAACCTGTTGGCACTCAATGCTGCCATCGAGGCTGCCCGCGCCGGTGATGCCGGGCGCGGCTTTGCCGTGGTGGCCGATGAGGTGCGGGCGCTGGCGCATCGTACCCAGCAGTCGACCCGGGAAATCGAGCAGATGATCGATGGCATCCAGCAGGGTACCGACCGTGCGGTGTCGGGGATGCAACAGAGCAACGAGCGCGCCCGTATCACCCTGGACGGTGCGCACGCGGCTGGGGTTGCGCTGGATGAAATCACCACGGCCATCAGCCAGATCAATGAGCGCAACCTGGTGATTGCCAGTGCGTCCGAGCAGCAGGCGCAGGTAGCGCGGGAGGTGGATCGCAACCTGACCAACATTCGCGATCTGGCGCTGCAGACGTCGGCGGGGGCTAACCAGACCAATGCGGCGAGCCAGGCATTGTCGCAGTTGGCGATCGAATTGAATGGGCTGGTCGGGAGGTTTTCAGTGTAGGCGCGGTGGTGCGGCGTTTCGACTTGCCCCGCGATGGCGACACAAACAAAAACGCCCCGAACCAGTCGGGGCGTTTTCACATAAGGGGCTGGCCCTTATTTACCTTCCCAGCGCTTGAGCACCAGGGTGGCGTTGGTGCCGCCGAAACCGAAGCTGTTGCTCATCACGGTATCGATCTTGGCGTTTTCCTGGGTCTTGGTCAGGATCGGCATGTCGGCAACCGCAGGGTCCAGTTCGTCGATGTTGGCGGAGCCGGCGATGAAGTTACCTTCCATCATCAGCATGCAGTAGATCGCTTCGTGAACGCCGGCGGCGCCCAGGGAGTGACCGGACAGGCTCTTGGTCGAGCTGATGGCCGGGGCCTTGTCGCCGAATACTTCACGAACGCCCTTGATTTCGGCAACGTCACCGACCGGGGTCGAGGTGCCGTGGGTGTTCAGGTAGTCGATCGGGCTGTCGACGGTGGACATGGCCATCTGCATGCAGCGGATGGCGCCTTCGCCGCTTGGGGCGACCATGTCGTAGCCGTCGGAGGTAGCACCGTAGCCGACGATTTCGGCGTAGATCTTGGCGCCACGAGCCAGGGCGTGTTCCAACTCTTCAACCACGACCATGCCACCGCCGCCGGCGATAACGAAGCCGTCACGGTCGTTGTCGTAGGCGCGGGAGGCCAGTTCCGGCGTGTCGTTACGCTTGCTGGACAGAGCGCCCATGGCGTCGAACAGGAACGACTGGCTCCAATGTTCTTCTTCACCGCCACCGGCGAAGACGATGTCTTGCTTGCCCATCTGGATCTGTTCCATCGCGGTACCGATGCAGTGTGCGCTGGTGGCGCATGCCGAGGCGATGGAGTAGTTCAGACCCTTGATCTTGAACGGGGTGGCCAGGCACGCCGAGACGGTGCTGCTCATGGTCCGGGTGACGCGGTACGGGCCGACGCGCTTGACGCCTTTTTCGCGCAGGATGTCCAGCGCTTCCATCTGGTTCAGGGTCGATGCGCCGCCGGAGCCTGCGATCAGGCCGGTACGCGGGTTGGACACCTGTTCTTCGGTCAGGCCCGAGTCCTTGATCGCGTCGGCCATTGCCAGGTAGGCATAGGCAGCGGCGTGACCCACGAAACGGAAGACTTTGCGGTCGATCAGTTCTTCGAGGTTGAGGTCAATGGAGCCGGAAACCTGGCTACGCAGACCCATTTCGGCATATTCCGGGTTGAATCGGATGCCAGGGCGGCTTGCACGCAGGTTGGCGGAGACGGTCTCTTTGTCATTGCCCAGGCACGAAACGATGCCCAGACCAGTGATAACGACGCGGCGCATGCGGATAACCCTTAGAAGTTGTCAGTGGAGGTGAATACGCCGACCCGGAGGCCTTCGGCGGTGTAGATCTCGCGACCGTCGACGCTGACCGAACCATCGGCGATGGCCATGTTCAGCTTGCCCTTGAGGACGCGCTTGATATGAATGTTGTAGGTGACTTTCTGGGCGGTCGGCAGGACCTGGCCAAAGAATTTCACTTCACCCGAACCCAGGGCGCGACCGCGGCCTGGCAGGCCTTGCCAGCCGAGGAAGAAACCGACCAGTTGCCACATGGCGTCCAGGCCCAGGCAGCCTGGCATCACCGGATCACCTTCGAAGTGGCAGGCGAAGAACCACAGGTCCGGATTGATATCCAGCTCGGCGACCAATTCACCTTTGCCGTACTTGCCGCCTTCCTGGCTGATGTGGGTAATGCGATCCACCATCAGCATGTTCGGGGCGGGCAGTTGCGCGTTACCTGGGCCGAACAGCTCACCGCGACTGCAGCGCAGCAGGTCTTCCCGAGTAAAGGCGTTTTGTTTGGTCATGCGAGCTCCTCAATAGTCCCCGTGCGGCAGGGGGCAAATCTTCCCGGCCGACCCAAAACGCTTGTGCTTGGGGCGGCAGCCTACACATAGACTATTGCGTTGTAGTGAAAGTCACAGCGCACGGGGCAAAGAAGTACACTTGTGCACTGAAATTTTATTTTCAGGCCTTTCGAGGGGCCTGTCCAGTCCATAAGACTGCCGCAATTTCAGATTAATCGCCAGTCGCAGCTGACTGATCGGGCAGCCATCGCAGAAGAATCTGCTGCAGATCAGTCCGTTTGAATGGCTTGGCCAGGTAATCGTTCATGCCCGCGTTGAGGCAGCGTTCACGATCGCCCTGCAGGGCATTGGCCGTCAGGGCGATGATCGGCATGGCAGCGGCCTGGGGCAGCTGGCGAATGCGCCGGGTGGCTTCATAGCCGTCGAGAATCGGCAACCGGCAATCCATGAGGGTGGCGGCAAAGCGCTGGCGGGCGACCTGGGTCACTGCCTGGGCGCCGTCCACGGCCACGCACACCTCGAATCCCAGGCTGCGCAACATGGCTTCTATCACGGTCTGGTTCACCGGGTTGTCCTCCACCAGCAGGATGCGTCGGCCCTGACCTTCGTCTTCAGGGTCGCCGAGCAGGCTGGGTACGTGGGCCGAGGGCTTGTCTGCCAGTGCCAGCGGCATCTCCAGGGTGAAGGTCGAACCCAGGCCTTCACGGCTTTCGCCGCGCAAGGTACCGCCCATCCGTTCGGCCAGGGTACGGGCAATCGACAGGCCCAGGCCCGTGCCGCCATAGCGGCGGGAGATCGAGCTGTCTGCCTGCTGGAAGGCAACGAACATGGTTTCCAGGCGTTTGCTGTCGATGCCGATACCGGTGTCGTGTACCGCACAGCCGAACCAGATCAACTGGCGGTCGAGTACCTGCCAGCGCGGCTCGATGCGCACACTGCCGTGCTCGGTGAACTTCAGGGCATTGCCGACCAGGTTGAGCAGGATCTGCCGGATGCGTGTCGGGTCGCCCACCACATGAAGCTGCTCCATGCCAGGTGGCAGCAGCAGGACGAGGTCCAGGCCGCGCTGGGCTGCCAGGTGCTGGAAAGACTGCACGCTGCTGCCGATCAGTTCGCCCAGATTGAAGTTGATGTGTTCAAGCTCAAGGTTGGTACGCTCGATCCGCGAGAAGTCGAGAATGTCGTTGATCACTTTGAGCAGATGGCCGGTCGACTCGCTGGCCACCTCGGTGTACTCGGCCTGTTCTTCGCTCAAGGCCGTGGTTTCCAGCAATTGCAGCATGCCCAGTACGCCGTTCATGGGCGTGCGCAACTCATGGCTCATCATGGCCAGGAAATCGGACTTGGCCTTGTTCGCCTGTTCAGCCTCTTCGCGGGCCTGGATCAGTTGTGACATCGCCTGCTGCTGCTCATGGCTGGCCTGGGCCAGGGCGCAGGCGAGGTTGTTGATGTGCTGGGCCAGATGCCCCAGTTCACTGTCATCGACCACAGGCAGAGGGGCGTTGAAATCGCCTTGCTGGATGGCCTTGACCGCATGCCCCATCTCGCTGATCGGCTTAGCCAGGCTCATGGCCAGGCGCCTGGCCAACAGAAAGGTAAAGAGCAGGGCGAACAAGGCAAGGATCGCGGCCTTGATCACGATCTCCTGCTGGCGCTGGCTGAAGGCGTCATTGGACATGCCGACGATTACCCGGCCCAGGTAGTCGTCACCGATGTTCTTCACCGGTGGTTTGCTGTTGTGCAGAAAGTCGTTGTCCAGGCGAATCTGCTGCAGGCGGATGGGGGCCTGGAACACCTCGACCTGCTGGGCGCGATTGGCGTGTTCATCCGGCTGCTCGACATACACCAGGATATGGTTGCTGCTGTCCTGGACCTCGAGAAAACGTACGTGTGGGATGCTCAAGGTGGCGCGCATCAGGCTTTCGAGCACTTCATCGTTTCCGGCGATCACACCATACTCGGAGGCCGGCGCCAGTTGGTTGGCAATCAGTTGGCCCGTGTGATTGAGCTCCTGGCGCAGGTCCTGAATGCGCACGAAGGTGAAAAAGCTGATCAGCAGCAAGGTCAGCAACAGGGCTGGGCCCAGGCTGATGATCTGCGTGCGGGTGTGGATGTCCCAGCTCAGGCGTCGCCTCATGGTCTGCGTTCTCCTTCGGCCAGGGCCAGGGCCTGCGCGGCGGCCAGCGGATCAATGGTTTCAACCCCCAGGGCACGGGCGACCTGCTGGTTGCCGACGACGTGGAAGTGCGTCGGGTACTGGGCTCGGGGCCATTTGCCGGGTGATTGGTCGAGCAGGCGGTCAAGCACCGCCAACCAGTCGTCCTGGTCGCTCAAGGTACTGGCCAGGCTACCGGCACGGACAAACCCGGCCGTGGGGCCGATCAGTGCCATTTGCCGGGCGTAGCTGCTGAGTAACAGATTCTTGGCCGTCTTGGGGCTGTACAGCTGGGGGTCGTCGATGCCCAGCAGTACATCGCTGTTTTGCAGCAGGGTTTGCAAAGGGCGACTGTCGCGCAAGTCTGGCCAGGCCTGGGCGACGATCTCCAGGCCCATGGGCTGGGCGGCGCGGCGTAACTCTTCGAGCAAGAACTGGCTGTGCTGGCCATACAGCACGCCAATGCGGCGGGCTTGGGGCAGCAGGTGGCGGGTCAGGCGCAATTGGCGATCCAGTGGCGGGTCGCTCCAGAGCAGGCTCAGGTAAGCCGGACGCAGTTTGCCCAGGCGTTTTTCCGCTTGCACTCGGCTTACGCGCAAGGCAAGGGCCGGTGGCCCGGGGTTTTCGCTCAGGCGCCACTCGAGACTGGCACTGTCGAGCAGAATCAGGCGTATGGTTGGGTCGAGCTTGGCCGGGCGGCCAAGTTCATCGACCGGCACGAAGCGGACGATGTCGGCGGGTCGGCGTTCGCGCAGCGCTTGTACAAATTGCTCGACGCTGGGGCCGTCCTGGCTCGCGGTGAGCAGGATTTCACTGGCCCACGGTCCGCCCAGAGGCCACAAGCAGATGAGCAACAGCCAGCGCCGCACAAGGTGCATCAGAACGTCAACTCCGCACTGAAGTACAGCACGTGACGGCTGTCGTAGTAGTTATCGACGTTGCTGGTGGGCTCATCGTCCAGGCGCTGCTGCAGCATGCCCGCCAACTCGAGCTGGGTGCGATCCCATGTGATTTGCTTGGCAACGCGCAGGTCCACCCGCTCGAAGCGGTACTGGTTGAGCGCGTCGTCACCGTAATAGAAGAGGGCGCTGGACCAGCCTCGGCCCCAGTTGCGCAGCCAGCCGGCCGAACCACTGTTGTGTGCGCTCATTTGCCGGTCGGCAGCGTTGCTGGCCCAGGCATCGACGTGAGCGTAGGTCAGGCGAAAGCGATCGGCCAGGCTCAGGTGCCAGTCCATCTGTGCCTCGGTTCCGCTGAAGCGGGCTTTGTTGCTGTTGCTGGCAATGTATTGGTTGTTGCGCAGCGGCTCACTGATCATGCCGGTGATTTCGTCGTAGAACAGCTTGAGGTCGACGCTGATATCGGCGTCGGCGAAGTAACCGTTATAGCCCAGTTCTCGCGAGCGCATGTGCTCCTGGTCGAGGTCGCCCGGCCCACGGGTCCTGACGAAGTAGCGCGCGCTGTTCTGGCCGAAGGCTGCGGGGCTCAGGTTATTGACCTGGTAGCTCCAGTTGACGTTGTTCTCGAACATGTCGGGTGAGCGTACCGCCTCGGAGTACACCGCACGCAAGCCATGGCGCGGTGTGATCAGGTAGTTGACTGCCACGCGCGGCGTCAGCGAACTGCCGGACAGCCGGGCATCTTCGAACATTGCTCCGCCCTGGAGGATCCAGTGCTCGCTGGCACGCCACTCAAGGTGGCCGAACAAGCGCCAGGTGCTGTCGTCCAGGCTGCCATTGAAGAAAGTCTGCGAATCGGCCCGGTCATAGCGGTAATTGACACCGCTGACCAGGCGCAGGCTGTCGGACAGGCTCAGGGTGTCCTGCAGCTCAAGGTCCATGCGGGTTTCCCGGGTGCTCTGGTCGATGTCGCCACACACCTGTTCAGAGCCACCGTTGCGCCATTGTTGCTGGGCCTCGCTTGCCAGGGCGTACTTTTCAGGGCTGGCAGGGGGTAGCGGGGCGAGGATGTTGCGCGCCACCTGCTCGGCGTAGTTCGGGTCGAGCTGCCACAGGCGGGTCAACTGCGGGCTGAACGACAACGCGGCATCACAGGCGCGCCATACCTGCTTGCGCTCCCAGTGCTGGGTCGTGCCTTGCACGTACAGGCTGTGCTCGGGATTCAGATCGATGTTCCAGCGCACCGAGCCTGCATAGTTCTTGGCGTTGGCATCGGAATTGTCACCATTTTCGGTGACACCATAGAACACCGGCTGATAGGTGTAGGGGCGCTGGTTGCTGCCTTCTTTGACCGCCAGTTGCCAATCCAGGCTCTGGTTGCTCGCCAAGGCATGACTGACACTGAGGTTAAGTCGATTGAGCCGGCGGCTGTCACGGTAGTCATTGCCGTGGCGGTCTTCGTCGAAGCCGTCGTCTTGCATGCCGGAGAGCGACAGGCGCAGGTCGCCATCTTCCCAGCCTGTTCCCTGGCTTGCGTACCAGTCGTTGATCCCGCGCTGACCGCGGGTGACTTTCAGGCGCGTGCCGTGGCTGTCGGCCGGTTTGCGGGTAAGGATGTTGACCACCGCCATCAGCGCATTGGCGCCGTAGCTGACGGTGTTGGGGCCACGAAACACCTCGATGCGCTCGATGTCTTCCATGGCCAGGGGGATGTCGCTCCAGTCGACCGTGGCCAGGCCCGCGCGGTATACCGAGCGACCGTCGATCAACACCTGCATGCGCCTGGCGTCGTTGACGTTGCTGCCGTGGTAATTGACCGTCGGCTGGTTGGCGGCGCCGTAGCCGATCATCATCCCCGGCACCAGGCGCAACAATTCAGGGACATCGCGGGCGCCGCTGGCGCGAATCAAGGTGCTGTCGAGCACGGTCATGCTGCCGGGTACGGCTGCCGGCGACTGTTTGAGCCGGGTGGCAGTCAGTACCTGGGGCACGGCCTGGGTGTCTACGAACAGGTCGTCGGCTACCGCAGGGGCGCTCAACAAGGCGGTCAACAGTACAGCTGGGCGAGAGGAGGGCGGGCCAAATGACACGGCGTGGCCTTGGTATCGGGTTAAAGCCGGGCATGTTAACCGAGTGGCCAGTATTTTTCAGTCGCGGGCAGGGCAATGTACGCGTCAATTTGCTGATGTGGCGCTGGTCCTGGCCTTGTCGCTCCGTATAATGCGAGGGTCGCCACTATTATTGGTTTTAACGGATTGGATATGACTGAACAGCAGCCGGTTGGAGTTCTGGGAGGCGGGAGTTTCGGTACCGCCGTGGCGAATCTGCTGGCGCAAAACGGCATCGCGGTACGCCAATGGATGCGCGACTCCGAACAGGCCCAGGCCATGCGCGACAACCGGGAAAACCCGCGCTACCTCAAGGGGGTGAAGATCCACCCGGGTGTCGAGCCGGTCAATGACCTGCTGGCCACGTTGAACGATTGCGAACTGATCTTCGTCGCCTTGCCCTCCAGCGCCTTGCGCAGCGTGCTGGCACCGCATGCGCAGCTGCTCACGGGCAAGATGCTGGTCAGCCTGACCAAGGGCATCGAGGCACAAAGCTTCAAGCTGATGAGCCAGATTCTCGAAGAAATCGCGCCACAAGCACGCATCGGCGTGCTGTCGGGGCCCAACCTGGCTCGCGAAGTGGCCGAGCATGCCCTCACCGCCACCGTGGTGGCCAGTGAAGACGAAGCGCTTTGCCAGCGCGTGCAGGCCGTACTGCACGGGCGCACCTTCCGCGTGTACGCCAGTAGCGACCGCTTTGGCGTCGAGCTGGGCGGAGCACTCAAGAACGTCTACGCGATCATTGCCGGCATGGCCGTGGCTCTGGGCATGGGCGAGAACACCAAGAGCATGCTGATTACCCGCGCGCTGGCCGAGATGACCCGCTTTGCGGTAAGCCAGGGCGCCAACCCCATGACCTTCCTCGGGCTGGCCGGTGTCGGTGACCTGATCGTGACCTGCTCCTCGCCCAAGAGCCGCAACTACCAGGTAGGCTACGCCCTGGGGCAAGGCTTGAGCCTGGAAGAGGCGGTCAATCGCCTGGGCGAAGTCGCCGAAGGGGTCAATACCCTCAAGGTGCTGAAGGTAAAGGCGCAACAGGTGCAGGTGTACATGCCCCTGGTGGCGGGCTTGCATGCGATCCTGTTTGAAGGTCGCACCCTGACCCAGGTCATCGAGCTGCTGATGCGCGCCGAGCCGAAAACCGATGTCGACTTCATCTCCACCAGCGGTTTCAACTGAGTACAGGAGCAACACATGAACGAATCCCCCAACCAGGCCCGGCGCGAGTCGATCATATTGCGCGTGCTGTGGATGCTGGTGTTTTTGCTGGTGTGGCAAGTGGCGCAAACCCTGCTGGGCGGCCTGGTGCTGGTGCAGTTGATCTACCGTCTGATTTACGGCGCACCCAGTGCCAGCCTGATGAACTTCGGCGACAGCCTCAGCCAGTTCCTGGCACAGATCGGCCGCTTCGGCACGTTTCATACCGACCAGAAACCCTGGCCATTTGCCGACTGGCCGGCGCCTCGCGCTCCAGAGGGTGAAGCGGCCCATAGCGTGCCGTCGGCAGCGCACCCGGCGCGTGACGAGGAACCCAAGCTGTGAAGCTCTGGGTATTGCGCCACGGCGAAGCCGAACCCCGCGCACGTAGCGATGCCGAGCGCAACCTCACGGCCCACGGTCGTGAGCAAGTGGTGCGCAGCGCGGCCCAGCTGTTGGGCCAGCCGTTGCAGGCAATCCTGGCCAGCCCCTATGTGCGGGCGCAGCAAACTGCGGCATTGGTCCACGAGGCCCTGGGCTTCGGCAAGCCGGTGGTAACAGTGCCCTGGCTCACGCCAGACACCGATCCGGGCCAGGTCATTGCCGCGCTCGATAACCTGGGCCTCGAGCATGTATTGCTGGTCAGCCATCAACCGCTGGTAGGGAACCTGGTCGGCATCCTTCAACACGGCCATGCCCGTGCCACCGAAGGCATGAGCACCGCGAGCCTGGCTCAACTCGAAGGCGACTGGCCGCTGGCCGGCTTGATGACCCTGCGTAGCATGACCCACGCCTGACGGCTGCCCCTCGGGGCACCCGGGTTACAGGGCCTGGCGCTATTGACCGGAGTGCCGTCGCCGATGGCTGTTACGGTCATTGCCCGGCCCTGGTCAGTTGCGGACAATTGAGACCTGTTTTTCCTACGGATAGCCGGGTATGTCGCAACAGGTCTTTTTCGCTCACGCCAACGGCTTTCCTTCGGCCACCTACGGCAAGCTCTTTGCCGGCCTGGGTCCGGACTACACCGTGAGCCATTTGTCACAGCATGCCCACGACCCGCGCTTTCCGGTGGACGACAACTGGCAGACACTGGTCGACGAGCTGATCCACCACCTCGAACAACTTCCCGAACCTGTGTGGGGCGTGGGGCACTCCCTGGGCGGGGTGCTGCACCTGCACGCCGCATTGCGTTGTCCGGAGCGCTACCGAGGGGTGGTGATGCTCGACTCGCCCGTACTGACCCAGGCCGAGCGCTGGTTCCTGCAATTGGCCAAGTGCTGGGGGTTTATCGACAGGATCACCCCGGCCGGTCGAACACTCGGGCGCCGGGAAGCGTTCAACGACCTGGACCAGGCGCGGGCCTACTTTGCCAGCAAGACCCTGTTCCGCGGTTTCGACCCCGAGTGCCTGGAGGCCTATTTGCAGCATGGGCTGCGCCAGGAGGGCGAGTCGCTGCGCTTGTGTTTCGACCCTGCCACAGAAATCAGCATCTACCGCAGCATTCCTCACACTCGGCCCGGACGCGCCCAGCAATTGCAGGTGCCGCTGGCAATGGTGCGCGGGAGCCACAGCCGGGTGGTGAAGCAGCACCATGCCCGCGAAGTACGACGCTTGCCCCTGGGGGAATACCACAGTCTGCCGGGCGGGCACATGTTTCCGCTGGAACGGCCCGATGACACCGCCCACCTGATCAGGCGACTGCTGGGGCGTTGGCAGGAGCGACAAGCATGAGTCATGACGTGGAAGAGGTGCGGTTGAACTTGGGGCACATCGAACTGGCGGCTCATCTGTTCGGCCCAGCCGATGGGCAACCGGTCATCGCATTGCATGGCTGGCTGGACAACGCCAACAGCTTTGCCCGGCTGGCACCCAAGCTGGCGGGGCTGCGCATTGTCGCACTGGACCTGGCCGGGCACGGTTACTCCGAACATCGTCCCGCGGGCGCGGGTTACGCCCTGTGGGACTATGCCCATGATGTGCTGCGCGTTGCCGAGCAGTTGGGCTGGGAACGCTTTGCCCTGTTGGGGCATTCGCTCGGTGCGATCGTTTCGGTGGTACTGGCCGGCTCGCTACCCGAACGCGTGACACGGCTTGCGCTGATCGACGGGGTAGTCCCGCCCACCAGTGGCCCCGAGAATGCCGCCGAACGCCTGGGCATGGCGCTGGATGCGCAACTGCGCCTGGACGGCAAGCGCAAGGCCGTGCATCCGACGCTGGAGCGGGCGGTGGAGGCAAGGATGCGCGGACAGGTGGCGGTCAGTCGAGAAGCCGCCGAACTGCTGGCCCAGCGCGGCGTGATGCCCGTGCCGGGAGGCTATTCCTGGCGCAGCGACAGCCGGCTGACCCTGCCATCACCCACGCGCCTGAGTCAGGCCCAGGCACTCAGCTTTGTTCAGCGTATTGCCTGCCCGGCTCAATTGGTGGTCGCCGCCGACGGCATGTTGCCCCGTCATCCCGAGTTGCTTGAACAGTTGCCCTTTGCCTGGGAGCCGTTGCCGGGCGGTCACCACCTGCACTTGAACGACGAGTCGGGTGCAAGGCTTGTTGCAGACTGTTTCAATCAGTTTTTTGGCATTTCTTGACTTGCGGCGGGCAACTGTCGAGGCTTGGCGGGTTGAACAGGGAGACAACCATGAACAAGCACGACAACGTTTCACCCATATTCAGCCTTGGCGCCCCGTGCGGCGTGGCCAGCCAATGAGTATCACACGCTACAGACAAGCCGTGGCGGCGGGTATCGCCGTGCTGTTCAGTGCGCCACTGCTGGCCGAGGGGCTACCGGTGCCGGTCGACGCCAAGGTGGTGGTCGAGCGCAGCGCTGCCGACCAGGAGCGGATCTACCCGCTTGGCTCCTTGCGCAAGATCAGCGGCCAACTGCGGGCCGAAGGCAAGATCGAAAGCCGGGGCCAGGTCAGTTCGGTCACCTACGAGCTGCCGCCTGAGCGCAGCGCCAACGAAGCCTTTACCTCCGCCCGTGAAGCCTTGCAGAAAGAGGGTGGCTATCCGCTGTTCTGGTGCCAGGCCCGCGATTGTGGCGAAAACAGCCTGTGGGCCAACGAGGTGTTCAAGAATTCGCGCCTCGGTGGCGCCGACGATCAACAGGCCTTCATCCTGCTGCGCCGCTCCGCCGAGCAGAGCAACACGTTGGTAGCCCTCTACAGCATCACCCGTGGCAACAAGCGCGCCTACCTTCACGTAGAAGAATTCGTTGCCGACGCCCCGCTGGGTGAAGTGCTGCCGACCCCGGCAACGGTGCTGCGCGAACTGCGCGACACCGGCAAGCTCGACTACCCTGATCTGGGTGAGCCTCAACCGGCCTGGGTCACGCTGCTGGGGCGCAGCCTGAACCTGGACAGCACCTTGCGTGTCACCCTGAGCGGCGTCCAGGCCGAAGCCTGGCGCGAGCAGTTGGGCAAGGCCGGGGTACGCATGGCCAGGCTTGAAGTGGGTGATGCCAAGACTGACGGTTTTCACGTCGAACTGATTCGTTGAGCGAGAAGCGCATGCCCAACAATGATCGCCTGCTGGTACAGATCATCCTGCTTGGCCTGCTCGGTGCGGGCCTGTGGGTGATGGCTCCGTTCATGTCGGCGCTGCTCTGGGGCGCCATCCTGGCCTATGCCAGCTGGCCGCTGATGCGCCTGCTGACTCGTGTGCTGGGCGGGCGCGAAACCCTGGCGGCCGGCCTGCTGACCACGTTATGGATACTGCTGGTGGCCTTGCCGCTGGTGTGGCTGGGGTTCAACCTGGCCGACCATATCCGCGATGCCACCGCCTTCGTTCGCGATGTCCAGGTCGATGGCCTGCCGGATGCGCCGAGCTGGCTGGGCAGCGTGCCATTGGTGGGGCCACGGCTGGTGGCGATGTGGGACACCATCGATCAACAGGGCGCCGCCTTGCTGACCACGGTCAAGCCATACCTGGGGCAGGTCGGCAACTGGCTGCTGGCGCGCAGCGCGCAGATCGGCAGCGGTATCCTCGAGCTGACCCTGAGCCTGGTGTTCGTGTTCTTCTTCTACCGCGACGGGCCGCGCCTTGCAGCTTTTGTCCTGCGCCTTCTGGAGCGACTGATCGGCGAGCGTGCCGAATATTACCTGGGGCTGGTTGCTGGCACGGTGCAGCGGGTGGTCAACGGGGTGATCGGGACAGCAGCAGCCCAGGCAATCCTGGCCCTGATCGGCTTTTTGATTGCCGGTGTTCCCGGTGCGCTGGTGTTGGCGATTGTTACCTTCATGCTCAGTCTGATTCCCATGGGGCCACCGCTGGCCTGGGTGCCGGCCACGGCCTGGCTGGCCTGGCAGGGCGAGTATGGCATGGCGGTGTTTCTCGGGATCTGGGGTACGTTCATCATCAGCGGCGTGGACAACGTACTCAAGCCGTACCTGATCAGCCGCGGCGGCAACCTGCCGCTGGTGATCGTGCTGCTGGGGGTGTTTGGCGGCTTGCTGGCCTTTGGTTTCATCGGCCTGTTCATTGGCCCGACCTTGCTGGCCGTGGCCTACAGCCTGTTGCTGGACTGGTCGCGCAGCGAGCAGCAAGTGCCGCCACGCGCCTGAGTCAAGGAGCGTTCAGAGCTGCGGGGCGGTGTTTTTCACCACTGCCAGCTCTGGATGTGCCACCAGTTTGTCGATATGCAGTTCGTCGTTGTTCATCCAGGTTTCGGTCAGCACACGGTAATGCTCCATGTCGCGGCAACGCATGCGCAGGCTGTAGTCGAAATGGCCACTGATCAACTGGCAATCGAATACCTGCGGGCAGGCCCGCACGCACGCCTCGAAGGCCTTCTGCGCGCTGCGCCCGCTCTGGTTCGACAAGGCCACCAGCACCAGCAACGACAGCCCCGGCGAAACCATCTGCACATCAATGATCGCGCCATAGCCGCGAATCACTCCCCGTCTTTCCAGCTTGCGCACCCGCTCCAGACAAGGTCGGGGGGTGAGGTGTACCAGTGACGAAAGCTTTTCGTAGGTGATGCGTCCGTTATGGCGCAGCACATCGATGATCGCTTCGTCGATCCGGTCCAGGGGCGGCGCGGCGTGTGGGCTGTTGACCTTGGTATCCATGCAGGTTCGGCTTCACTTCAAACGGTTGGAAAGAAATTGCTGCAGGCGTTCGCTCTGCGGCTGGTCAAGTATCTCGGCGCTTCCTTGTTCCTCGACCCGGCCCTGATGCAAGAACAACACCTGGCTCGACACCTGACGGGCAAAGCCCATCTCGTGGGTGACCATGAGCATGGTACGACCTTCCTCGGCCAGCGTCTGTATCACTTTGAGTACTTCGCCCACCAGCTCGGGGTCGAGCGCCGAGGTGGGCTCGTCGAACAGAATGATCTCCGGTTCCATGGCCAGGGCCCGGGCGATGGCCACCCGTTGCTGCTGACCGCCGGACAGGAAGGCCGGGTACTGGTCGGCGGCGCGGGCCGGCAGGCCGACCTTGTCCAGGTACTTGCGCGCCCGCGCGTGGGCTTCTTCGGCGCTGACGCCCAGTACTCGGCGGGGCGCCAGGCAGATGTTCTCCAGTACCGTCATGTGGCTCCACAGGTTGAAGTGCTGAAACACCATCGCCAGGCGCGTGCGCAAATCCTGCAGTTGTGCGGGGTGTGGCGCCCGGCTGCCGGTACGGCCCTGGCGCATTTCAATGCGCTGGTCATCGAGGGTGATGACGCCGGCATCGGGTTGTTCGAGGAAGTTGATGCAACGCAGCATAGTGCTTTTGCCCGAGCCGCTGGCACCGATCAGGCTGATCACGTCGCCCTTGCGGGCATTGAGGGATACACCCTTGAGCACCTGGTGTTCACCGTAGCTTTTATGCAGTTCCTGGACGCTGAGTTTGACGGAGGCGTCCTGGGCCACGGCAGCGATACGCGGGCTGGGGCGGAGGGCTGGCGTCGCGGCGGTCGACAAGGCGGTTGCGGTGGTAGTCATGGATTAGCCTCGGGCAGGAACAAGAAAACGCATCCAGCGTCGTTCGGCCAGGCGAAAGCCGCCGACCAGTGCAAACGACAGCAACATGTACAGCAACGCCGCGATTCCAAAGGCCTGGAAGGTCAGAAAGGTGGCAGCGTTGGCATCGCGGGCCACCTTGAGGATGTCGGCGATGGTGGCGGTAAAGGCCAGGGAGGTGGCGTGCAGCATCAGGATCAGCTCGTTGCTGTAGGCCGGCAGCGAACGGCGCAGGGCGGCCGGCAGTATCACAAACAGATTCAGGCGCCAGCCGTGCAGGCCGTAGGCGTGGGCCGCTTCGATCTCGCCGTGGGGGATGTTGCGAATGGCCCCGGCGAAGATTTCCACGGTGTAGGCACAGGTGTTGAGCACAAAGGCCAGCAGGGTGCAGTTCAAGGCATTGCGGAAAAACTGGTCGAGCAGGGCGTTGTCTCGCACCACTTCAAGGCCGTACAAGCCGGTGTAGCAGATCAGCAACTGGATATACAACGGGGTGCCGCGAAACACGAAGGTGTAGGCCTCCACCGGCCAGCGCAGCCACCGGGTGTGTGAAACGCGTGCCAGGGCAAGTGGCAGCGACAGCACGAAACCCAGCACCATGGTGACGATGAACAGCCACAACGTCATGGCCAGTCCCGAGAGCCCGGTGCCATCACTGAAGAGATAGGCCAGGCCGTATTCCTGAATCAGTTCGATCATCGCGCCAGCTCCTTGATGCCGGTGTTGTAGCGCCGCTCAAGGTGCTTGAACAGGCGGTTGGAAAGGGTGGTGATGAGCAGGTAGACCAACCCGGCGATGATCAGGAAGTACAGGGTGTTGTTGGTAGTCTTGCCGGCGTTCTGCGCTGCCTTCACAAGGTCGGCCAGGCCGATGATCGACACCAGGGCGGTGGACTTGAGCAGCACTAGCCAGTTGTTGCCCAGGCCCGGCAGGGCAAAACGCATCAGTTGCGGGAACAGCACCAGGCGAAAACGTTGCGCACGGCTCAGGCCATAGGCGGTCGCCGCCTCCAGTTGCCCGGCTGGCACGCTGAGGATCGCGCCGCGAAAGTTTTCGGTGAAATAGGCGCCGTAGATAAAGCCCAGCGTAATGACCCCAGCCGTGAAGGGGTCGATCTCGAAGTAGTCCCAGCCCAGCAGCTCGGTCAGGTCGTTGAGCCTTAGTTGCAGGGTGTAGAAGATCAGCAGGATCAGTACCAGGTCCGGCACGCTGCGGATCAGGGTGGTATAGAGGGTGGCCGGCACGCGCAGCGCACGCAGGCGTGACAGCTTGGCGCTGGCGCCCAGCAGGCCCAGACCTAGGCTCAGGGCCAATGACAACAGGGCAAGTTTCACGGTCATCCAGGTACCTTGCAGCAGCAGCGGGCCGAAGCCCTGCAAGCTCAAGGCATGCAAGCCGGTAGAGTGGAAAAAGTTGTTCACTTTGAAGGCTCTCGTCAGCACACAAGACAAGGCGCAGCGCCGGCCAGGTCAACCCTGGCCGGCGGCGTGCGAATCAATCGTTGTAGATATCCAGGTCGCCCACGTACTTCTTCTGGATCGCGGCAAAGGTGCCGTCGGCGTGGACGGCGGCGATGCCCTTGTCGAGCAAGGCCTTGAGCTCGGTGTCGTTCTTGCGCAGGCCCATGGCGATGTCCAGGGGCAGGGTAGGGTCCTTGACCGCCGGGCCGCTCTGGAAGTCGGCGCCTTCAGGCCGGGACAGGAAGTTGAGCTGGGCTTCGAGCTTGTCGGTGAGGGTGGCGTCCAGGCGGCCGTTGATCAGGTCGGCGTAGTTCTGGTCCTGGGCCTGGTAGGCCTTGACCTGGGCACCCAGTGGCGCCAGCTTGGCACGGGCGTAGGCTTCCTGTAGCGAACCCTGCAGCACACCGACCTGCTTGCCCTTGAGCGATTCGGGCGTGTCACCGAAGTCGGCGCCCTTGCGCACGATCACCGAGGTGGGGCTGAGGAACAGCCGGGCGCTGAAGTCGATCTGCTTGAGGCGTGCAGGGGTCACGGCCATCGACGACATGATGGCGTCGAACTTGCGTGCCCGCAGGGCCGGGATCATGCCGTCGAACTCGTTGTGTACCCAGGTGCACTTGACCTGCAGCTTGGCGCAGATGGCATTGCCCAGTTCGATGTCGAAGCCTTGCAGGCTGCCATCAGCGGCAACGGACTCAAAGGGAGGGTATTCGGGGTAGACGCCGAAGCGGATTTCAGTCCATTCCTTGGCCTGGACACTGTTTACGCACAAAGGAAGGAGCAGCACGCCGAGGAGCTTGCGCAGCGAAGTCATGGTGGTAATCCCTGAGTTTTATAATTGATGTAGGGCAGTGGAGCGCTTCGGTCAGTCAGTGACTGATTGGTCGGGCCAAGAATGCGCGATGGCGACGATTTTTTTGTGTCGTTTCAACCGGCGTCGGCTGCCGGATTCTGCTGTTGAACGTGTAATTGCAGCCGGATCGGCTGCGCCACCTCCTGTTTGGGTTTGAGTGACAGCGGTTACGGTTGCGCCGTGCGTTGGCGCGGCGCAACCGAGGGGCCTCAGGCGCGCTTTTTCTGGGCGCTGGTCAGCGGCTGGCGCAGCAAGGCGAAGAGGTCCTTGGGGTTGTCCAGCTCGGGCACCAGGGCAATGTCGTGACCGATGTCCAGGGCCGTGGCTACATCCAGTACGTAGCGCAGGGCCGAATAGTCCTCAAGGGCGAAGCCGACCGAGTCGAAGAGGGTGACTTGCTCGTCGCTCTCGCGACCCGGCACCTGGCCGTTGACCACCTGCCAGAACTCGGTGGTGGGCGAATCGGAGGGCATCTGCTGGATTTCGCCTTCGATACGGCTTTGCGGTTCGTATTCGACGATTACCCGGGCGCGTTCGACGATGTCGCGGTGCAGTTCGGTCTTGCCCGGGCAGTCGCCACCCACGGCGTTGAGGTGCATGCCGGGTACGATCATATCCGGGGTGAGGATGGTGGCGTAGGCCTTGTCGGCGGTCACCGTAGTGACGATGTCGGCGCCGCGTACTGCCTCGGCCACAGAGCCTGCGATGCTCACCTTGAGCTGAGGGAAGGTGCTGAGGTTGGCCACCAGCTTGGCGCTGGCCGCAGGGTCCAGGTCGTACAGGCGGATCTCGTCGATACCCAGCAGGGTGTGGAAAGCCAGGGCCTGGAATTCGCTCTGCGAGCCATTGCCGATCAGGGCCATGCGTCGGCTGCCCGGGCGCGCCAGGTAGCGTGCGGCCAGGGCCGAGGTGGCGGCGGTGCGGATCGCGGTGGTCAGGGTCATCTCACTGAGCAGCACCGGTGCGCCGGTATCGACATCGCCCAGGGCGCCGAACGCCATGACAGTGAGCATGCCGCGTTGAGTGTTCCTGGGGTGGCCGTTGACGTACTTGAAGGCATAGAGGTTGGCATCGGACACCGGCATCAACTCGATCACGCCATCGGGTGAGTGGTTGGCCAGGCGCGCGCATTTTTCAAAGTCGTGCCAGCGCAGGTAGTCCTCACGAATGTACTCGGCCATCTCGCTGATGCAGGTGCCAAGGCCCTTGCGCGCCACCAGGTGGCTGAGATCGGTAATGTCGATATAGCGGGTCATGATGAACTCCTTTGTTGTAATCAGTGGCGCACCGGCAGGTGCACTTCGGCGAGCATGCAGCGGGCACTGCCGCCGCCGATGCGTTCGATATGGTCGATGTTTACCACCACCGGGTGGCTGTGCTGCTCGACCTGGCTGCGTTGCTCGACCGACAGCGAGCGCCAGGCGCTGCGCGACATCACCAGCAGCGGCTGGCCTTGCTTGTCGTGGACTTCGAGCATGTTGCCGGCAAAGCCTTCGAGCTGGTCGAAGTCCAGGGCCAGGATGTCCTTGCCGGTGTCGCGCAATGAGTGCTCCAGGGCGCGGCGCTCGTTGGCGTCGGGAAGGGCTTGCAGGCAGACCACCGAGAGCCCGCGGCCCACGCTCATCATCACGTTGCTGTGATAGATCGGCGCCTGGTGCCGGTCGACGGCGTGGAACACGCACAGGCGGTAGTCGAGTTGTTCGGCAAACAGGCGCAGGGCCTGGGTGTGAGTGCGACCGGAATGGCAGGCGTAGCTGATCCGGTGCTGGCGATCCAGGACCATGCTGCCAGTCCCTTCCAGGTACATACTCTGCTGTTCCAGCGGGCTCAGATCGATGGTCTGACGAACGGCGAAGCGTTCTTCAAGCACCTTGAGTACGCCTTTGTTGCGCTCCAGCCGGCGGTTCTGGCCTTCCATCGGATAGAGCACCAGGCTGCCATCGGCGTGGCTGCTCCACCAGTTATTGGGGAAGATCGAGTCGGGGGTGTGGGGTGCCGGGGTGTCCTGCACCACCAGCACTTCGACGCCATGCTGGCGCAGGGTATCGACATAGTCATCGAACTCTTCCAGCGCTTTCTGCTGTGCCCGGTCCGGGTCGAGCAGTGCTTGCTGGAAGCGGTTGTTGAGGGCGGTGTCCGGGTTGAAGGCGAACCGCGCCGGGCGGATCATCAAGACTGTATTTGTTGTTTGCATCGAGGCACGCATCCGGGGTTGGCGGTATGGCTATTGTCGATGCGACGGGGGATAAATCCCGGCTGAAGCACAGCGGGCGCTCAGCCGGTAAAGCTGAAATCCAGGGTGTTACAGCAGAATCGGCTGCGCGCCAGCCCGGTGGGAAATGTTGTCGATCAACCGACTATTTGGCCCTGGTCGCGCAGGCGCTTGTAGAGGGTGGTGCGGCTGATTCCCAGGTCTCGGGCCAGGGCCGATACGTTGCCGTTGAGTGCCCGCAGGCGCAGGCTCAGGTCCTCTTCGGCTGCATTGCGCCCGACACACGGAGGGGCCACCGTTTCGGCCAGGAAACTGTCCGGCAAATGCTCCACGGCAATGGGCTGGCCGTCGGCCAGGGCCAGGGCTACCTGCAGGGTGCTGCTCAACTGGCGCAGGTTGCCTGGCCAAGGGTGTTGCAACAGGTGCTGCAGGATGTTGCTGTCGAGCTGCCCGGGCGCATCGGGGGCGCGGTGCTGCTGGTGGATCTGCCTGATCAGGGCCAGGCGGTCGCTGCGCTCGCGCAAAGGCGGCAAGGTCAGGCTCATGCCGGCGATGCGGTAGTAGAGATCCTGGCGGAAACGACCTTGGCGTACCAGTGCGGGCAGGTCCTGGTGGGTGGCAGAGACCACTCGGATATCCACCGCTACCGGCTCGCCACTGCCCAGTGGCTGGATGCTGCGTTGCTGAAGAAAGCGTAACAACCGCGCTTGGGTCGACAGCGGCATGTCGCCGATTTCGTCGAGAAAGACGATACCGTGGTCGGCTTTGCGGATCAGCCCCGGGTTGCCCTTGTGGTGGGCGCCTGTGAAAGCGCCTTTTTCATAGCCGAACAGTTCCGACTCTACCAGTTCTGCCGGGATTGAAGCGCAGTTGACGGCAATCAGCGGCTGGTGACGACGGCTGCTGGCGGCGTGCAGGGCGTTGACGAACACTTCCTTGCCGACCCCGGTTTCGCCCTGGATCAACACCGGGATGTCTTTTTCCAGCAGCAGGCCGGCCTGTTGCAGGGCCTTGCCGATCCGTGGGTCGCCTTCATGTGCAGGTGGCTTGACGGCGAACGGAGCGGGACGTTGCAGCGGCTCATGCAATAAACAATGAAAGCGGTTGCGGCCGGTCACCTGCACGGCAAAGGGCTCACCGGGTGCGTGCTTGAGCAGCTCCGTCAGCGGTGTCTGGAAGACTTGCTCAAGACGCTGCTGCAGGGGCGACTGGCCGAGCAGGCTGTCGGCCCGTCGATTCGCGGCAAGGATGCGTCCCAGGTCATCGAACAGCAGCAGGCCGGCCCATTGGCTGTCGAGGTTGTTCGAGCCTGAGTTGAAGCTCAGTTGCCGGCAGTGCCCGGCATAGCGGGCCATGATCAGGCGGTTTTCCAGGCTCTGGCTCATCATCCGCACCAGGCCCAGGGTTTGCGAGGCGGGCAGGTAGCTGTCGCTGGATACATCGAGCACGCCGATCAGGCGGCGCTCGGCATCGATCAGCGGCGCAGCGGCGCTGGCCATGTAGCGGTTGAGTTTGAGGAAGTGTTCATCCTGGCCCACATGCACAGCCTGGGCGCAGGCCAGCGCGGTGCCAATGGCGTTGGTGCCCACGCCCTGTTCCAGCCAGCGGGCACCGGCGACAAAACCGTGCTGCTGATGCGGGTCGATGAAGCGCCGGGTGCCCCAGGTGTCCAGCAGGCGACCTTGCTCATCGCTGAGCATGATCAGGTAGCTGGAGTTGCCCAACAGGTGACTGAACTGCGGCATGACCTCGTCGCGGGTGGTGCGCAACAGCACCTGCTGGCGCTCGAGCAGCTCGCCAAGGTGAGTGCCGGACAACTGATCGAAGTCGGGTGTGTTTTGCGGTGTCAGGCCGTACTCGCGACAGCGCGCCCAGGACGCCTGGATCAGTTGGGCATGGGTGGGGGCGGATACGGCCATGGGCCTTCCCTCTGCCGGGGCAGTGCTGTTGTTTTTGTGTGATCCAGTGTTGTTCAGTCCTGTTCATTGTCAATGCGTGGGTTGTTCAAGTGTTCAACGCTTGCTGTTCAATCGTGTTCAACGGCGAACAGGCATTGGCCGGGGTTCCCGGAAAAATACCGCGTTGACAATGGCTTAGCTGAAGCGCCCGGTACTGGCACGGATCTGGCTTTGTGGCCAATGCCTGTCTGATAACAACAACCAGGGCCGCCCATGTCGCTAACGCTGGAACATGTCAGCCGCACCGTCGATAACCAGCCGTGGATTGTCGATGCCAGCCTCAGTTTTGAGCCGGGCTCGTTCAATGTTCTGCTCGGTCGCACGTTGTCGGGCAAGACCAGCCTGATGCGCCTGATGGCCGGGCTCGATCGTCCCGACCACGGCCGGGTGCTGATGAACGGGGTGGATGTCACGGGCCAGCCGGTGCGCCAGCGCAATGTCTCGATGGTCTACCAGCAGTTCATCAATTACCCGACCCTGAGCGTGTTCGAAAACATTGCCTCGCCGTTGCGCCAGGCACGGGTGAGCGACGAAGAGATTCGCCACAAGGTGTACCAGACCGCGCAGATGCTGCGTATCGAGCCGTTTCTCACGCGTATGCCCCTGGAGCTGTCGGGCGGGCAGCAACAGCGCACGGCCATGGCTCGGGCGCTGGTCAAGGATGCCGAGCTGATCCTGTTCGACGAGCCCTTGGTGAACCTGGACTACAAGTTGCGCGAAGAGCTGCGTCAGGAGATGCGCGCGCTGTTTGCCCAGCGTCACTGCATTGCCGTGTACGCCACCACCGAACCCAATGAGGCGCTGGCCCTGGGTGGCACCACCACCGTTCTGCATGAGGGACGCATCGTGCAGAGCGGCCCCACCGCAAAGGTCTATCACCAGCCGCGCACGGTGTTGGCGGCGGAGCTGTTTTCCGAGCCGCCGATCAACCTGATTCCCGGGCGCATCAATGGCAACGAAGTGAGTTTCGCCGGTGCCGTGCATTTTGCGATGAACGCTGACCTGCGCCGTATCGGCGACGGCGAATACCGCTTTGGTGTGCGCCCCAGCCATATCAGCCTGGTGCCTTCCAACGACGACGACCTGGAGCTGGCGGTGCTGGTGGAATTGGCAGAAATCAGCGGTTCGGAAACCTTCCTGCATGTGCGCAACGAGCACTTTCGCATCATCCTGCACTTGCCCGGCGTGCATGAGTACAACGTCGATGCGTCGATCCGGGTGTTCATTCCCACGCATAAATTGTTCGTGTTCGACAGCGTGGGCAAGCTGGTGCAGGCGCCGGGCGTCCGTGAAGCAAGGGGTGTCTGATGGCCGAGATCCGCTTGCAGCACCTGGCCCACAGCTACAGCCGCACACCCGGTAGCGCTGACGACTACGCCTTGCGTGAGCTGGAACACGTGTGGGAGCAGGGCGGTGCCTACGCCTTGCTCGGGCCTTCGGGCTGCGGCAAGTCGACCTTGCTCAATATCATTTCCGGCCTGCTCAGCCCGTTGCAGGGCCAGGTACTGTTCGATGGCAAGGTGGTCAATGACCTCTCGCCCCAGGCGCGCAACATTGCCCAGGTATTTCAGTTCCCGGTGGTGTACGACACCATGACCGTGTTCGACAATCTGGCCTTTCCGCTGCGCAACCAGGGCATGGATGAGGCGCGGGTGCGCAGCAAGGTGGCGGAAATCGCCGAAGTGCTGGACCTGGGCCCGGCACTGAAAAGAAAAGCTCGCAACCTCACTGCCGACGAAAAGCAGAAAGTCTCGATGGGGCGCGGCCTGGTGCGTGACGACGTCTCGGCAATCCTCTTCGATGAGCCGCTGACAGTGATCGACCCGCACCTGAAGTGGAAGCTGCGACGCAAGCTCAAGCAGATCCACGAGCAGTTCAACATCACCATGATCTACGTCACCCACGACCAGTTGGAGGCCTCGACCTTCGCGGACAAGATCGCGGTGATGTATGGCGGCCAGATCGTTCAGTTCGGCACCCCGCGCGAACTTTTCGAGCGGCCGCGCCATACCTTCGTCGGCTACTTCATCGGAAGCCCGGGCATGAACCTGATCGAGGTGCAGGTCGCGGCGGGCGGCGTGCGCTTTGGTGCCGTGGTGCTGCCCTTGCCGGCATCGCTGCGCGAGCGCCTGGAACAGCTGCCCACTGCACGCTTGCAGGTCGGTATCCGCCCGGAGTTCGTCCAGGTGCGGGAGGCCCCCTTCGATGATGCCTTCAAGGCTCGCGTAGTGGATATCGAAGACTTGGGCACCTACCGGATCCTGACCCTGGAGCTTGAGGGTGTGGCGCTGAAGGTACGCCTGGGTGAAGACCGCGCAGTGCCGGAGGGGCATGCCTGGATCAGTTTTCCATCCCAGTGGCTGATGCTCTATGCCAACGATGTGCTGGTGGAGGCCATGCCATGAACAAGGTACCCAACAACAAGGCCTGGTGGCTGGTGCTGCCGGTGTTCCTGCTGGTGGCGTTCAGCGCTGTGGTGCCGATGATGACGGTGGTCAATTACTCGGTGCAGGACATCTTCGATCAGTCCAGTCGCTACTTTGTCGGCGCCGACTGGTACCGCCAGGTGCTGCAGGACCCGCGCCTGCACGACTCGTTGCTGCGCCAGTTCATCTACTCGGGTTGTGTGCTACTGATCGAGATTCCGCTGGGGATCGCCATCGCGTTGACCATGCCGACCAAGGGGCGTTGGTCGTCGCTGTGCCTGATCGTCATGGCCATTCCGTTACTGATTCCGTGGAACGTGGTGGGCACAATCTGGCAGATCTTTGGCCGTGCCGACATCGGTTTGCTGGGTGCCTCGCTCAACCAGCTGGGGATCAACTACAACTACGCGGCCAATACCATGGACGCCTGGGTGACGGTGCTGGTGATGGACGTATGGCACTGGACCTCGCTAGTGGCGCTACTGTGCTACTCGGGGCTGCGGGCGATCCCGGATGTGTACTACCAGGCGGCGCGCATCGACCGCGCCTCGGCCTGGGCGGTGTTCCGGCATATCCAGTTGCCGAAGATGAAGAACGTGCTGCTGATCGCGGTGATGCTGCGCTTCATGGACAGCTTCATGATCTACACCGAGCCGTTCGTGCTCACCGGTGGCGGGCCGGGCAATGCCACCACCTTCCTTAGCCAGACCCTCACGCAAATGGCGGTGGGGCAGTTCGACCTGGGGCCGGCGGCGGCATTCTCGCTGGTGTACTTCCTGATCATCCTGCTGGTGTCGTGGCTGTTCTACACCGCCATGACCCATGCCGACAACGACTAGGAGGCGGCCCGCATGAACCCGCGCAAGACGCTGCCCTTGTTGCTGTACATCCTGTTCCTGCTGGTGCCGATCTACTGGCTGCTGAACATGTCGTTCAAAAGCAACACCGAGATTCTCGGCGGCCTGACCTTGTGGCCGCAGGCGTTTACCCTCGACAACTATCGGGTCATTTTCACTGACCCGAGCTGGTACAGCGGCTACATCAATTCGCTCTACTACGTGTGCCTGAACACGGTGATATCGCTGGGCGTGGCTTTGCCGGCGGCCTATGCCTTTTCGCGCTACCGCTTTCTCGGTGACAAGCACTTGTTCTTCTGGCTCCTGACCAACCGCATGGCTCCGCCGGCGGTGTTCTTGCTGCCGTTCTTTCAGCTGTATTCCTCCATCGGCCTGTTCGATACCCACATTGCGGTGGCCCTGGCCCACTGCCTGTTCAACGTGCCACTGGCGGTGTGGATCCTTGAAGGCTTCATGTCTGGCGTGCCGAAGGAAATCGACGAGACCGCCTATATCGACGGCTACAGCTTTCCACGCTTTTTCGTGAAGATCTTCGTGCCGCTGATTGGCTCGGGCATCGGCGTGACGGCGTTTTTCTGCTTCATGTTTTCCTGGGTCGAGCTGCTGCTGGCGCGCACGCTGACTTCGGTGAACGCCAAGCCGATCGCGGCGGTGATGACCCGCACGGTGTCGGCCTCGGGTATCGACTGGGGCGTGCTGGCGGCGGCCGGGGTGTTGACGATTCTGCCGGGCATGCTGGTGATCTGGTTTGTCCGCAACCACGTGGCCAAGGGCTTTGCCCTGGGCCGGGTCTGAGGAGGCGTGCGATGGAGTGGATGGCCTGGACCTTGCCGACGGCGCTGTTTTTTAGCGCGATCGGCTGTTTGCTGCTGGGCATGACCCTGCTCGAGTTGCGCAAGCCCTGCGTGGAACGCCGGGGTTTCCTACCGATTGCCACCACCCGTGGCGATCGGTTGTTCATCGGCCTCCTGGTCAGCGCTTACCTGCACCTGCTGGTGATCGGGGGCGGCGACTGGAATATCTGGGTGGCCTCGCTGCTGTCACTGGTGTGGCTGTTGGTGGTGATGCGTTGGGGCTGACCGGACAGGTTCGGCCAGGCTCCGTGGGAATACACAATCGGGAGATCACGATGTTCGACAACAACAAGAACCGGCGACATTTGACCCTGGCTGCATTGCTCGTACTGGGCAGCTTCAACGCCAGCGCCTGGGCAGACGCCTATGAAGATGCAGCAAAGAAATGGATCGGCAGCGAGTTCAAGCCTTCGACCCTGACCCCGGAGCAACAGCTTGAGGAGCTCAAGTGGTTCATCAAGGCGTCCGAGCCGTTTCGCGGCATGAAAATCAACGTGGTGTCGGAAACCATTGCCACCCATGAATATGAATCAAAGGTGTTGGCCAAAGCCTTCAGCGAAATCACCGGCATCAAGTTGACCCACGACCTGCTGCAGGAAGGCGACGTGGTGGAAAAACTGCAGACCCAGATGCAGTCGGACAAGAACATCTATGACGGCTGGGTCAACGACTCGGACTTGATCGGCACGCATTTTCGCTATGGCAAGACCGAGTCCATCACTGACCTTATGGCCAACGAAGGCAAGGACTACACCTCGCCAACGCTGGACCTGAAGGACTTTATCGGCATCTCGTTCACCACCGCGCCTGATGGCAAGATCTACCAGTTGCCGGACCAGCAGTTCGCCAACCTCTACTGGTTCCGTGCCGACTGGTTCGATCGCCCGGACCTCAAGGCCAGGTTCAAGGAAAAGTACGGCTATGAACTCGGCGTGCCGGTGAACTGGTCAGCCTATGAAGACATCGCCAAGTTCTTCAGCGAAGACGTGAAAGAGATCGACGGCAAGCGTGTCTACGGGCACATGGACTACGGCAAGAAAGACCCGTCGCTGGGCTGGCGCTTCACTGATGCCTGGTTCTCCATGGCCGGTGGTGGCGACAAGGGGCTGCCCAATGGCTTGCCTGTGGATGAGTGGGGCATTCGTGTGGAGGACTGCCACCCGGTCGGCTCCAGCGTCACCCGCGGCGGCGACACCAATGGCCCGGCGGCGGTGTATGCGACCCAGAAATACGTCGATTGGATGCGTGCCTACGCGCCACCGGAAGCCCAGGGCATGACCTTTTCGGAATCCGGGCCGGTACCGTCCCAGGGCAACATCGCTCAACAGATATTCTGGTACACCGCCTTTACCGCCGACATGACCAAGCCTGGCCTGCCGGTGATGAACGCCGACGGCACACCGAAATGGCGCATGGCGCCGTCGCCCAAGGGGCCGTATTGGGAGGAGGGGATGAAACTTGGTTACCAGGATGCCGGTTCCTGGACCTTCCTCAAGTCGACGCCGGAGAAGCAGCGCCTGGCGGCCTGGCTGTATGCTCAGTTCGTGACCTCCAAGACCGTGTCGCTGAAGAAAACCATCGTCGGCCTGACGCCGATCCGCGAGTCGGACATCAACTCCCAGGCCATGACTGACCTGGCGCCTAAGCTCGGTGGGCTGGTGGAGTTCTATCGCAGCCCGGCGCGGGTGCAATGGACGCCCACTGGCACCAACGTGCCGGATTACCCACGCCTGGCCCAGTTGTGGTGGAGTCATATCGCCGAAGCGGCCAGCGGTGAAAAGACCCCGCAACAAGCCCTGGATGGCCTGGCCCGCGACCAGGACAAAATCCTCGAACGGCTCGAGCGCTCCAAGGCCCAGGCCACCTGTGCGCCCAAGCTGAACCCGGAGCGGGATGCCCAGTACTGGTTTGACCAGCCGGGCGCGCCCAAGTCCAAACTCGCCAACGAGAAGCCAAAAGGCGAGACCGTCAGCTACAGCGAACTGCTCAAGTCCTGGGATGCGGCACGCAAATAAGCCATTGCGGGCACAAAAAAACGGCATCTTCACAGATGCCGTTTTTTCACTACCCGCTCCACACCTTACTTATGCAGTTCTTCCGCTGCATACAAAGTGTTCTCCAGCAGGCAGGCCCGGGTCATCGGCCCGACGCCACCCGGCACCGGCGTGATCCAGCCGGCGCGGGGCAGGGCGGTCTCGTAGACCACATCGCCCACCAGCTTGCCATCGTCCTGACGGTTGATGCCGACGTCGATGACAATGGCGCCTTCCTTGATCCACTCACCCTTGACCAGGCCCGGCTTGCCAGCGGCAACCACCACCAGGTCGGCGCGGCCGACATGGCCGGCCAGGTCTTTGGTGAAGCGGTGGGTAACGGTCACGGTGCAGCCGGCCAGCAGCAGCTCCATGGCCATCGGGCGACCGACGATGTTCGAGGCGCCGACGACAACGGCATTCATGCCGTACAGGTCCTGACCGGTGCTTTCGAGCAAGGTCATGATGCCTTTGGGGGTGCATGGACGCAGCAGCGGGATCCGCTGGGCCAGGCGGCCGACGTTATAAGGATGGAAACCATCGACGTCTTTATCTGGACGGATACGCTCGAGCAGCAGCGAAGCATCCAGGTGGGCAGGCAATGGCAGCTGCAGCAGGATACCGTCGATGTTCGCGTCATCATTGAGGCGATCGATCAGGTCGGTCAGCGCTTGCTGGGAGGTCTCGCTGGGCAGGTCGAACGCCTGGGAGATAAAGCCGACCTCTTCACAATCTTTACGCTTGTGCGAGACATAGACTTGAGAGGCGGGGTCGGTGCCGACCAGGATCACCGCCAGGCCAGGCGTACGCAGGCCTTGCTGGCGACGCTCCACGACACGTTGGGCGATCTGCTGGCGCAGGCTGGCGGCGATCGCCTTGCCGTCGATAAGGTGTGCAGTCATGACGCGTGATTAACCATCGAGAGGGAATAAAAAGAGCGCGCATTCTCGCATGAAGGGGCCCGAGGGCAAAGGCGCTTGGTCCGGCAATTCCCCTAAGCCCTTAAATAAAATGAATTTTTTTCAAAAAAGAGTTGACGACCTAACCACTCGTCTATAACATTCGTCGCACTTGTCGGGCAGAGCCTAGCACTGGTTAGCAAGGTCAGGCAGAATGAGCGGATTTGGTAGCTTGTTCGGTACGGCTAAAAGTTAATTTGTAATCGTAACAGAAAGCAGATTAAATATGCGCCCGTAGCTCAGCTGGATAGAGCATCCGCCTTCTAAGCGGATGGTCGCAGGTTCGAGTCCTGCCGGGTGCGCCAATAGGCAGCTTAGGCACAAGTAAAGCGGTAAATGCAATATGGTGGGCGTAGCTCAGTTGGTAGAGCACAGGATTGTGACTCCTGTTGTCGTGGGTTCGATCCCCATCGTCCACCCCATATTCCAGAAAGGCGCCTGATGAAAATCTGGCGCCTTTGCTTTAAAAGCTTCACGCGGACGTGGTGAAATTGGTAGACACACTGGATTTAGGTTCCAGCGGCGCAAGCTGTAAGAGTTCGAGTCTCTTCGTCCGCACCATCCAAGCTTTCACCGCCCTTCGCTGAAGTGCGAGAAAGCACAGAAAAAGCCGCCTAGAGCGGCTTTTTTCGTTTCTGGCGATTCGCTTCTCTCCCTTCCCCAAAAATCTGATGCGGATTGGCTGCCGAGCATCTGCCTCTGAAAATTATTTAAATAATTATTATTTTCATTTCCCCTTTTCGGATCTTCGCGTGACCTCTCTACAAAGATCATTTTTCAATGTTCAGGGAGCGCCAAGTGAAGAGCACACAGCCAGCCGCCGTGCAGTGGTTGCAGCACAACGACAAGAGCAATGCATTGAAGCTGGCGCGTGGCGCGCTGACAGCCTTGACGCTGGCCATCGGGATGGCAGGTGGTTCGGCGGCGATGGCGGGCGAGACCAAGGCCGCCGAGCAGGCCAGCGCCCGCAAGCATTACGAGATTCCTTCCGGGCCCCTGGCGCCTGCCTTGAATCAGCTCGCCGGCGCAACCGGCATCATGCTGACCTACGCTCCTGAACTCAGCGAAAACCGCAGCACCCAAGGCCTCAGCGGCGACTACACCGTCAAGGAAGCCTTCGACCTGCTGTTGATGGGCACCGGTCTGTGGATCGAGCGGCTCAAGGACCGTACGTATGTGCTGCGGGTCAATGAGCAGCGTTCAGATGCCCTGGAAGTCGCGCCAACCATGGTCGGGGCATTGGCCGAGCGGCCGGGCGCTATCCAGAGCAGCCGCGAAGCGCACCCGGAGCGCCAGGACCTGAACAGCCTGGTGCGGTCGATGCCGGGCACCTACACGATGCATTCGCGTAGCCAGCCGGGCGTGTCGGTGAATATCCGAGGCCTGTCGGGCCTTGGGCGGGTCAACACCATGATCGATGGTGTCACCCAGACCTTCCGCAACAATGCAGGCCACGGTTCGGGAGGGCCAATGGCTTTTGTCGATCCCAACCTGCTGGCCGGGGTCGATGTGCAGCGTGGTTCGGTGGACGGCGCCGAAGGGGCGAACACCCTGGGTGGCACGGCGAATTTTCGTACCTTCGACATCGATGACATCGTCAAGCCTGACCACCGCGTGGGCTTTCGTTCCACCTACCGCACCGGCAACAACGGCTATGGCAATACCCGTATGTTCGCCGCTGGTGCCAGGACGCAACCTGAAGATGTCGATGGTGTGTACGGTATCGCCGCCGCCGTCAGCAGCACTCAGACTGGCGAGTACGAGACCAGTTCCGGGCAGACCAACGAGTACGACACCACCAAACAGAATCCGCGCTCCGGCCTGCTCAAGCTGCGCCTGCAGCCCAATGACATGCACCGCCTGGACCTGAGCGGGGTGAAGTACCGCAACGAGTTCTACCACAACTACCCCTGGCAGCTGGACAACGAAACCTATCGGGCCAAATACGCCTACACCCCCTACAGCGAATGGGTAAACCTGACGGTCAATGCCTATCAGAACACGACCCGGCTTGAGTATCCGCCGGTAGAAGACTCCAGCTACATTGGCCGCAAGACCCGTGACGATGCCCACGGTTTCGATTTCACCAACGTCAGTCGCTTCAACCTGGGCGAGGTGGAGGCCAACTGGAGCAATGGTGCTCGCTACTACACTGATGACTTCGTCGCCAAGACCCCGGAGAAACGCGGTGCCAACCCCGAGGGCGAGCAAGCTACCCACAGCGTGTTCAGCACCCTGGAGCTCAACTACGACATCTATGCCCTGACCCTGGCGGGCCATTACGACGGCTACAAGGTCAGCGGTCACGTACCCAAGTGCTCGATCATCGGCCAATGCCTGGACATCGGCGGTGGCGATATCGACATCACCCGCCGTGAACACAGCTTCAACCCGCGCGTCGGCTTTGCCGTCAAGCCCTACGACTGGGTGCAGCTCTACACCAGTTGGTCGCGTACCACGCGGGCGCCGCGGGTGCAGGAAATGTTCTTCGAAAAAGTCCCGCTCGAAGCCGATGCCAGCGACGCCGATGGGGTAGGGGCCAACCCATTCCTGCGACAGGAGCGTTCCACCAACTATGAGCTCGGCGTCAACTTCAGTCGTGCCGGGTTGCTCAGCAGTTCGGACTACGGGCAACTGAAGATCAACCGCTTCATCAGCAAGATCGACGGCTATATCACCCCGCAGTCTTTCGATATTGTCGACGACGATGGCGAGTATTCGGCGAAGATGAACTGGGTTAACTGGCCCGAACAAGTGCGCATGGATGGCTATGAGGTGGAAGGTCGCTACGACGTCGGCTTCTTCTATACCAACCTGTCCTGGACCCGCGCCACCACCAAGGCGCCGACCACTTCCGGCATCGAACTCGAAGACATCAACAGCCAGCCGGACCGCTACTGGACGCTGGATGTCGGCACACGCTGGTTCGACGAGCGCTTGGTACTTGGCGCGCGCGGTGAGTATTCGGGCTCGGCCGAAGAGAGCTGGGACTGGTATGAAACCAAGAAGACGCCTTCTACCGGTGTGCTCTGGGATGTGTACGGCAGCCTGCAGGTGCAGAAGAGCCTGAGTGTGTTCTTCAACGTCGAGAACGTCGCCAACAAGGTCTACAGCTACAACGCCTCGGTGGACTCGATCATGTCTGCCTCCCTGGATCGTGGTACCGGTCGCGGCCGTACCGCTTCGATCGGTTTCACCTTCGAGTACTGAGTGGCGCAGGCTGGGGAGTAATGAATGTACAAGCAAGGATTTGCAGCGCTGTGCCTGGCGCTGCTGATGGGCTGCGCCAGCGTCAATACCGCGCCACGGGAGTCGGTTTACGCCTCGATGGAAGCGAACATCGCGCAGTGGGGAGCGATTGTCGAGCTCGGCAGTGGCCGCCAGATCAGCGCGGCTGAGCTGATCGATGCACTAGCCCCGGCCAGTACGCTGATGGTCGGCGAAGTGCATGACAACCTGGCCCATCATTTGATCGAGCAATGGCTGGTCACCCGCCTGGCCGAGCGCCGTGCCCAGGGCGCTGTGGTGCTGGAAATGCTCGACAGCGACCAGCAGCGGCCGGTTGCCGATGTGCAGGCCTGGCTGCGCCAGGGCAATCAGGTGCGGCCACCGCGCTTGCGCCAGATCATGCATTGGAATGAGCGCTGGCCCTGGGAGCAGTACGGTTCGCTGGTGGAAGCGTTGATGCCGGCGCCGTTTCCGCTGTTGGCAGGCAATCTGTCGGTCACCGAGCGCAAGCGCTTGATGAGTGCCTCGGGGGCTTCTGTGCATGCGCTGTCTCCTACGCCCGCCATTGCGGCGCGTCAACGCCAACATATCGTCAGGATGCATTGCGGCCAGATTGATCAGGAGCGGTTGAACGGCATGCTTGCGATCCAGCATGCCCGCGATCTGCGCATGGCCCAGGTACTCGACAGCGCCGAGGCGCCCCGACTGTTGTTCGCCGGAACCCTGCATACGCTCAAGGGCCTGGGTGCTCCCCAGTACCTGGCCAAGGGGCCGCTGGACCCGGGCCTGAAGGTGCTGGTGATTGGCGAGCAGGGCCAGAGCCTGGCCGCTACCGATGCCGACTTTCTCTGGTTGCTGCCTGCCCATGATGCCGATGGCTCTGCGCTGGTTGCAGCCCCTGCCGAATGTGATCAACCCGTTTCAACCGCCGGGCATTGAGCCTGCCTTCTACAAGGAATTTACCGATGACTGTACTGACTGCAGCCGAACCCGGCGTGTGCCTGGATGCCGATTGTCTGCACCTTGATGTCCCTGCCGTAGAGGTGGCCGCGCACCTGCATGCGCTGGGGCCGGTGCTTACCCGCACGCCCGCCAGCCATGCGTGGATCGAACAGTTGGGGCGTTATCCGCAATCGGACGACATCAGCGAGGCTGGCCTGGTGATTGGCGACGATGGCCTGGACCTGCGGCTGAATCTGCGTGCCTGGTACTGGGTGGGCGTGTCTCATGATGCCGGCGCCGGCAGCTATGCCCTGAAGGTGTTCGATCGTCACGGGAGGCTGTTGTTGTGCGTGATGTCGGTGCCTGAATCCTCGCTGGCGGAGTGGAGGCAACTGTATGGCCGTTGTGTGGAGCGTCGGCCTGAATTCGCCCTCAAGGAACCCTTCGTCAGGCGTGAGTTGCTTGTGCCGGGGCTAGTGGAGGAGTGGGCGGCAATGAACAATGTCCATGAGCATTTTGCCTTGCTCAAGCGACATGGCCTGACGCGTTACGAGGGCAATGAATTGGTGACGCCCCAATTCGCCCGGCGCCTGGCCGAGCGCAGCCCGGTTGCGCTGTTTCGTCAACTGGCCGGCAGCGGGCTGGAGTTGATGCTGTTTGTCTACAGTGCGGGCAGTGTGCAGATATTTACCGGGCAGTTGTCGGGCATGCATGCCTATGAAAACCGCCTGGTGTTCGAAATGCCTGCAACGTCGCTGGCCGCTGCAACCTGTTTCAGCATTGTGGATGCCATGGAGGCGCAGACCTGGCGCGTGCACAAACCCAACGAGCGCGGTGGAGTGACCAGTCTTGAGTTGTTTGATGCCGGGCAGCGCTTGATCGTTCAGGTGTTTGCCCGCCGTCCGGCCGGTGAGCCGGAGCAAGTGGCCTGGCGCCAGTGGCTGGATGCGCTGGAGGTGATGCAATGAAGGGGCTTTGTCTGGGCGTATGCCTGTTGGTTGGCAGCATAGGGGTGTATGCAGGTGGTCAGGCGGCGGACACATTGGTCATTGGCAACGACCTCGCTGAAATTGTCGAGCGCCTGGATGCCGGTGCGCAGTTGGTCGGGCGTGATGACTCCAGCCGCTATCCGCCAGCAATCGCCAGCTTGCCTTCGGTGGGCTACCTGCGTCAGTTGTCAGCCGAAGGAATCCTCTCGCTCAAGCCAAAGCGAGTGTTGATCAGCGATGCGGCGCGGCCGGTGATCGTGTTGCGTCAACTGCAAGCGCTGGATCTTGAAGTGATCAGTGTCGCTCGCGGCAAAGGGATCGGCGACATAGCCGGCAAAATCGAACAGGTTGCCCGGGTGATGGACCGCCAGGCGCAAGGGCACCTGTTGGCCGAGGAACAGCAGCGCCTGGCGGCCGAGCTGGCCCGGATGCCGGTGCTCGAAGGGCCAAGGGCACTGTTCATTTTCAATCGGGCCGGCATGACCCCATTGATCATGGGCCGGGGCACCGAAGCCCACGCAGCTCTTGAACAGGCGGGTATCGAAAACAGTGCGCCCTTCAACGCCTACAAGCAGGTGGCGGCGGAGGCCATGGTGGCCCTGGCGCCTGATTTTGTCATTGTCAGCAAGGCGGGGCTGGAGGCGCTGGGTGGGGAAGAAAACCTCTGGCAACTCGGCGGCCTGGCCCATACGCCCGCCGGACAGCAGCGCCGCCTGGTCCAGGTTGATGACCAGGCATTGCTCAACCTGGGGCCGCGCACGGTCCAGGCCATGTTGCAGTTGCGCCGTGATGCCGGAGCCTTGTTCCCATGATGCAGGTGCGAGGTGCTTCGACGCAGACTCTTCTGTTGATGCTGGTGGGGTTGTGCCTGTTACTGGCGGTGTGCTCGTTGGTGGGCAGCATCGGGTTGTCGCCGGCGATATTTGTCGGCGTGATGCCTGCACCGCTGGAGTGGCAAGTCTGGTACGAAGTGCGCCTGCCGCGCCTGCTGCTGGCTGTGCTGGTGGGCTCCACCCTGGCGGCGGGCGGTACGGCCATGCAGGGCCTGTTCCGTAATCCGCTGGCAGATCCGACCTTGCTCGGTCAGGCCAGTGGCGCCGGGCTTGCGGTATCGGTCTGGGTGGTGCTGGTCAATGGCCGTTTGCCGGGCTTTGAGCTGTACGGGCAGTTTTTTGCAGGCTTTATCGGTGCCTTGCTAGTGACCCTGGTGATTTTCCGCATCGGACGGGGCAATCGGGGGCGTGAGTCCACTATTACCTTGCTGTTGGCAGGGCTGGTCATCAACACCCTGACGGGCGCGGTGGGCGGCATTCTTGCCTATGTCGCCAGCGAAGAGCAGCTGCGTCAGTTGAGCTTGTGGGGCATGGGCAGTCTCAGCAGCGCCCAGTGGTCGACCCTGAGCGTGGCCTGCATGGTGCTGCCGCCGGCGCTGTGGGTGCTGGCGCGGTGCGCGGCGGACCTGGACCTGTTCCAGCTGGGCGAGGTGTCAGCCCATGCTGCCGGCCTGAACGGCGGTCGCCTGAAAAGCCGGGTGGTCCTGGCGTCCTCGCTGGGGGTGGGGCTGTGCGTGGCGCTGACCGGGATCATCGGTTTCATCGGCCTGCTGGTGCCGCATTGCTTGCGCCTGTGCTTCGGGCCTGGACATCGGTTGCTGATACCGGCGTCGATGCTGAGTGGCGCCATCTTGCTGCTGCTGGCCGACACCCTGGCCAGAAGCCTGACCAGCCCCGCAGAAATTCCGGTAGGGCTGGTCACCAGTGTGATCGGCGGGCCCTACTTTTTATGGCTGCTGCTTGGGCGCAAGGTGCGGGAGTTCTGAAATGCTTGAACTGATCGATGTCAGTCTGGCGCAGCCGTTTGCGCTGGGGCCTTTGAAAGCCTCTATAAAGGAAGGGCAGTTGCTTGGCCTGATCGGGCCCAACGGTGCCGGCAAAAGCACGTTGCTCTCCCTGATCTCCGGCTACACCCGGCCAGACAGTGGCCAGATTCGCTTGCTTGGCCGGCCGCTGTCCGATTTCAGCGCCAGGCAACTGGCAAGCCGGCGCGCCCTGGTCACCCAGCAAATGGACAGCGTGTTTGACTGGCAGGTGCTGGAATTCATCCAGTTGGGGCAGCAGCATATCGGCGAACCGTGCCCGGGAATCATCGATGCCCTGGATATCCGTCATCTATTGTCACGCGGCGTGTTGTCGCTGTCGGGCGGGGAGTTGCAGCGGGTGACCATCGCCCGCGCCATGAACCAGTTGGCGGTGAGTCCGGCTGCCAATGTGCGGGGTGACAACCAGGAGCGCTTGCTGTTACTTGACGAACCCACCAGTGCGCTGGATGTCGGCCAGCAGCAGAATTTGATGCGGGTACTGCGCTCGTTGGCGCGCTTGCCACGCATTGCGGTGGTGTGTGTGCTGCACGACCTGAATCTGGCCGCGCGCTACTGCGACCGATTGTGGTTGCTGGAGCACGGCAGGCTGTGCGCCGAGGGCACGCCGGTGCAGGTGCTCAGCGAGGAGCGGATCGCCGACGTGTTCGGGGCGCAGGTCAAGGTGGTCGCGGACCAGTCGCAGGGCGTGCGCATCGATCTGCTGTCGTGAGCGTCGTGCCCGGTCAACGGGCGCTCAGGGTGATCCAGTAGCGGGAGCGGCGTTGTACTTGAATGGGCAGCGCGTGGCTCAGGGCATGGAGTACTGCGTCGCTGTCGCTCAGCGGATACACGCCGGAAATACGCAGGCCGGCCACGTCTTCACTGCAGCGCAGCACGCCTGGGCGGTAGCGCGCCAGTTGCCGGGCAAAGGCGTCCAGGCGCATGTCCTCGGCCACCAGCAGCCCTTTGCTCCAGGCCGGTTCCAGGGCATCGGGGGTGTTTGCGCTGGCCTGCCAGGTGTCCAGGCGGCTGCGTTCGCCGGGTTTCAGGCGCAAGGTATTCAAAGGGGCGTTCTGTGGCTGGAGTTCCACGCTGCCTTCAAACAGCGACACCCGGGTGCTGGTGTCCAGCAGTTCGACCAGGAAGCGCGTGCCCAGGGCGCGAATGCTGCCCTGCGGGGTCAACACGCTCAATGGCGCTGCGGCGTAAGGGGCGGCATGGCCGCTGTTGATCATCAGGCGACCGCTGTTGAGTTGCAGGTGTCGGTACTCGGCGGTCAGGTACACCACCACTTCGGTCTCGGCATCCAGGGTCAGCTGGCTGCCGTCATCAAGGTGCAGGGTACGGGGCGAGCTGGCGCCGTTGTTGTAGGCAATACCGGCGGTGGACTGGCTGCGGTAGAGCAGTTGCCCTGCGCATCCAAACAGGCCGAGCAAGGCCAGGGCCTTGATTGCGCTGCGGCGACTGCTGCCCTGGTCCTTGGACAGGCTCTGGTAGCCGGCGCGCCGGTCCAGGCCCGACAAGCGTTGGCGCAAAGCGTGAATATGCAGCCAGGCGCGCTCGTTCTCCGGGTCGGCCATGCGCCAGCGGTGCAGAGCCTGTTCTTGTTCGGGGTTGAGCGGGCCGTCCATGGTCTCGGTCAACCACTGGGCCGCTTCGCGAGTGGTGCGGGCGTTGAACGGGCTGGGTCGGCTCATGATGGCTGGGCAAAAAAGCAGTGTTGATTGGCGCGCACCAGGTACAGCTTTACCGAACGGGTGCTGACCTGCAGGCGTTCGGCAATCTCGGCTATTTTCAGGCCTTGCAGGTGCGACAGCAAAAACGCCTCGCGCACCCTGGCAGGCAGGGCGTCGAGCATACGGTCAAGCAGGGTCAGGGCTTCGAGGGCCAGCAGGCGGACTTCCGGTGAGGGTTCCACTGTCTCGGGCAGCAGCGCCAATGCCTCAAAGTAGGCCTGCTCGACCATGCGCCGGCGATAGGCATTGGCCATCAGGCGCCGGGCCACCGTGGACAGGAAGGAACGGGGTTCGCGGATCTGGAACAAGTCCTTGGTGCTGAGGATGCTCAGGAACGTGTCCTGGGCAATGTCGGCAGCATGCTCCGGGCAACCGATGCGCTGACGCAGCCAGCGGTGCAGCCAGTGATGATGATCCTGGTAGAGCGTGTGCAGGCAGGCGTTGAGTGAGGTGGGGGTAGGGCTGGGTTCCATCGGGATGCTTGCCGGTGTGGAGCGAAAAGGTGCCGCAGTATATCGATTATCATTATCAAATGATAATAAATAGTATTTGGGTTGTTGCAGGCCGGTGCTGCGGTGCACTGGTGACAAAGGGCCAAAAGCTGATAGATTTCAGCCGGTTGAGGCCGTGGTCAGCGGCAAGGTGTGATGAGGACAGTCCCATGGTTTCAAAAGAACGCCAGGCCAGCGCGTTGCAGCGCTTCGCCCAGGCCAATCCGCAGTTGCTTGAAGAGATTGCCGGGCTCAGTGAGCATGAGCAGCAACAGCAGATCGAGTGGGCGTTCGAGGATGCCGCCCAGGAGCAGGGGCTCGAGCCCTGGGAGTTGACCTTGCAGTTGATCGCAGGCTCTGAAGATGAGCTCAAGGCCATGCGTCTTGAAGTGCATCGGGAAGTGGCCCAGGCGCTGGGGCTTGAGTGGGAAGACTACTGCAGCTTCAACGAGATCGACGAATCAGCGCCCTGAGGCGCTGTTTGTAGTGTTTTGACATGTATTTCTGGCTGCCCGAGGCCTGGCATATCCACCGAGTGCCGGCTGTAGCCAAGCCTTGGGCGGCGGGTCTTGAGCGTCCCCGGACACACTTTTTGCCGGGGGCTGTAAATGAAATGGACCGGCGTACTTTCCCGTCGTCTTGAACGGGGTGACTTCTGGCCTTTGAGCCACTAGAATGCTTGCCCTTGATTCTGGAGTCGGGTATCGCCGGCTAACGTCTGTGCAACGAGGAATATCCATGCAAGTTTCTGTTGAAAATACTTCTGCTCTCGAGCGTCGCATGACCATCGCCGTTCCGGCCGAGCGCGTCGAGACCGAAGTCAACAAGCGTCTGCAACAGACTGCCCGTCGCGCCAAGGTTCCAGGCTTCCGCCCTGGCAAAGTGCCGATGAGCGTGATCCGTCAGCGCTACGAAGACGCCGCTCGCCAGGAAGCCTTCGGTGACCTGGTTCAGGCTTCCTTCTACGAAGCTGTGGTTGAGCAGAAGCTGAACCCGGCTGGCGCCCCTGCCGTCGAGCCAAAGTCGTTCGAAAAGGGTAAGGACCTGGAATACGTCGCCATCTTCGAAGTATTCCCTGAGTTCACCGTTGCCGGTTTCGACTCGATCGCCGTCGAGCGCCTGAGCGCCGAAGTGGCTGATGCCGACCTGGACAACATGCTGGAAGTCCTGCGCAAGCAGAACGTCCGTTTTGAAGCCGCCGACCGCGCTGCCCAGAACGAAGACCAGCTGAACATCGACTTCGTCGGCAAGGTCGACGGTGAAGTGTTCGCCGGTGGTTCGGCCAAGGGCACCCAGCTGGTACTGGGCTCGGGTCGCATGATCCCAGGCTTCGAAGAAGGCCTGGTTGGCGCCAAGGCTGGTGACGAACGCGTTCTGAACCTGACCTTCCCCGAGGACTACCAGAACCTGGACCTGGCTGGCAAAACCGCCGAGTTCACCGTTACCGTCAACAGCGTTTCCGAGCCTAAGCTGCCTGAGCTGACCGAAGAGTTCTTCGCCCAGTTCGGCATCAAGGAAGCAACCCTGGAAGGGTTCCGCACCGAAGTTCGCAAGAACATGGAGCGTGAACTGCGTCAGGCCATCAAGACCAAGATCAAGAACCAGGTAATGGACGGCCTGCTGGCTGCCAACCCGATTGAAGTGCCCAAGGCCCTGCTGGAAAACGAAGTCAACCGCCTGCGCGTTCAAGCGGTCCAGCAGTTCGGCGGCAACATCAAGCCAGAGCAACTGCCGGCCGAGCTGTTCGAAGAGCAAGCCAAGCGCCGTGTCGTACTGGGTCTGATCGTTGCTGAAGTGGTCAAGCAGAACGAACTGAAGCCAGACGAAGACCGCGTTCGCGAAATGATCCAGGAAATGGCTTCGGCCTACCAGGAGCCTGAGCAGGTCGTAGCTTGGTACTACAAGAACGACCAGCAGCTGAACGAAGTCCGTTCGGTTGTGCTGGAAGAACAAGTTGTGGATACTGTTCTGCAGAAAGCGACTGTGACCGACAAATCGGTCTCGTACGAAGAAGCTGTCAAGCCAGCGCAGGCTCCTGCCGCTGACTGATTTCCTTCTCTCGTAGGAAAACACCACAAGCCAGCCTTCGAGCTGGCTTGTGCGTATTCAAGACATGACTATTTGGGAGTGAGTGCAGGACATGTCCCGCAATTCTTATTATCAGCAGAGCTCTGACATCCAGGCCGCAGGCGGCCTGGTCCCGATGGTTATCGAGCAATCCGCTCGTGGCGAACGCGCCTATGACATCTACTCGCGCCTCTTGAAGGAGCGGGTGATCTTTCTGGTCGGCCCGGTAGAGGACTACATGGCCAACCTGATTGCAGCGCAACTGCTGTTCCTTGAAGCGGAAAACCCGGACAAGGATATCCATCTGTACATCAACTCGCCGGGTGGTTCGGTGACTGCGGGCATGTCGATCTACGACACCATGCAGTTCATCAAGCCTGATGTCTCTACTACCTGTATCGGTCAGGCGTGCTCCATGGGCGCCTTCCTGCTGGCTGCCGGTGCCAAGGGCAAGCGTCATTGCCTGCCCAACTCGCGGGTGATGATTCACCAGCCGCTGGGTGGCTTCCAGGGCCAGGCGACGGATATCGAGATCCACGCCAAGGAAATCCTCTCCATCAAATCGCGTTTGAACGAGTTGCTGGCCTACCACACAGGCCAGGACCTGGAGACCATCAAGCGTGACACCGAACGCGATAACTTCATGAGCGCGCAACGTGCCGCCGAGTACGGTCTGATCGACTCGGTACACGACAAGCGGCAAATGGCTGTCTGACAAGGCGCCAAAGCAGGTGGTTGGGCCTTCCCGCCACCTGCGGACTTGAAAAAGCCCGCAATTGCCTTCATCTTGTGTTGCAAGCCTACCGGATTGGATCGATCGAATGACTGACACCCGTAACGGCGAGGACAACGGCAAATTGCTCTATTGCTCCTTCTGCGGCAAAAGCCAGCACGAAGTGCGCAAGTTGATTGCCGGCCCCTCGGTATTTATCTGCGACGAGTGCGTCGACCTGTGCAATGACATCATCCGTGAGGAGGTGCAGGAAGCCCAGGCCGAAAGCAGCGCGCATAAACTGCCTTCGCCGAAAGAAATCAGCACCATCCTGGACCAGTACGTCATTGGTCAGGAGCGTGCGAAGAAGGTGCTGGCCGTAGCGGTGTACAACCACTACAAGCGCCTGAACCAACGCGACAAGAAGAACGACGACGTCGAGCTCGGCAAGAGTAACATCCTGCTGATCGGTCCGACGGGCTCGGGTAAGACCCTGCTCGCCGAAACCCTCGCGCGTCTGTTGAATGTACCGTTCACCATCGCCGATGCCACCACCCTGACCGAAGCCGGTTATGTGGGTGAGGACGTCGAGAACATCATTCAGAAACTGCTGCAAAAGTGCGACTACGACGTGGAAAAGGCCCAGATGGGCATTGTCTACATCGACGAAATCGACAAGATCTCGCGCAAGTCGGACAACCCGTCCATCACCCGTGACGTCTCGGGTGAGGGCGTGCAGCAGGCGCTGTTGAAGCTGATCGAAGGCACGGTTGCCTCGGTACCACCGCAGGGTGGCCGCAAGCATCCGCAGCAGGAATTCCTGCAGGTCGATACGCGTAACATCCTGTTCATCTGTGGTGGTGCGTTCTCAGGCCTGGAAAAGGTCATCCAGAACCGCTCCACCCGCGGCGGCATCGGTTTTGGTGCCGAAGTGCGCAGCAAGCAGGAAGGCAAGAAGGTTGGTGAATCGCTGCGTGAGGTCGAGCCTGACGATCTGGTCAAGTTCGGTCTTATCCCGGAATTCGTCGGTCGTCTGCCAGTGCTGGCAACCCTCGACGAGCTCGACGAAGCTGCCTTGATGCAGATTCTCACCGAGCCGAAGAATGCCCTCACCAAGCAGTACGCCAAGCTGTTCGAAATGGAAGGTGTGGACCTGGAGTTCCGTAGCGACGCGCTCAAGTCCGTGGCCCGCAAGGCCCTGGAGCGCAAAACAGGTGCTCGTGGCCTGCGCTCGATCCTCGAAGGCATCCTGCTCGACACCATGTACGAGATTCCTTCGCAGAAGGATGTCAGCAAGGTGGTGATCGACGAGAGCGTCATCGATGGCTCTTCGCAGCCGCTGTTGATCTATGAGAACAGCGAGCCGCAAGCCAAAGCTGCACCCGACGTCTGAGTCGCCAAACGGCTCGAATCTGCAAGGGGCCTTCGGGCCCCTTTGCTTTTCCTGTCGTGGAGCTTGTTTTTTTGCGGGCCTGCCCCCACATTAACTTCACGCTCAAATTCCATCGGTTTCCGGCCACAAGGCCGCTGTAGAGGCGAAATCATGAAGACCACCCTCGACTTGCCTCTTTTGCCATTGCGCGATGTCGTCGTCTATCCGCACATGGTTATCCCACTGTTCGTGGGTCGCGAGAAGTCCATCGAAGCCCTCGAGGCCGCCATGACGGGCGAAAAGCAGATTCTCCTGCTGGCCCAGAAGAACCCCGCTGACGACGATCCAGGCGAAGACGCCCTGTACCGCGTCGGTACCATTGCTACTGTCCTGCAGCTGCTCAAACTGCCCGATGGCACCGTCAAGGTGCTGGTCGAGGGCGAGCAGCGCGGTGCAGTTGAGCGTTTCAACGAAGTCGACGGCCATATCCGTGCCGAAGTTTCGCTGATCGACGAGTCGCAGACCGCCGAGCGCGAGTCTGAAGTCTTCGTTCGTAGCTTGCTGTCACAATTTGAGCAATATGTTCAGCTGGGCAAAAAGGTCCCGGCTGAAGTCCTGTCGTCGCTCAACAGCATCGATGAGCCAGGGCGCCTGGTCGACACCATGGCCGCGCACATGGCCCTGAAGATCGAGCAGAAGCAGGAAATTCTCGAGATCCTCGACCTGCCGACCCGTGTCGAGCATGTCATGGCCTTGCTGGATGCTGAAATCGACCTGCTGCAGGTCGAGAAGCGTATCCGCGGTCGCGTCAAGAAGCAGATGGAGCGCAGCCAGCGCGAGTACTACCTGAATGAGCAGATGAAGGCCATTCAGAAAGAGCTGGGCGACAGCGAGGAAGGGCACAACGAAGTCGAAGAGCTGAAAAAGCGCCTCGACGCCGCTGGCCTGCCCAAGGATGCCTATGCCAAGGCCCAGGCCGAGCTGAACAAGCTCAAGCAGATGTCGCCGATGTCTGCCGAAGCCACCGTGGTGCGCTCTTACTTGGACTGGCTGGTGCAAGTGCCGTGGAAGGCTCAGAGCAAGGTGCGCCTGGACCTGGCCAAGGCTGAAGAAATCCTCGATGCTGACCATTACGGTCTGGAGGAGGTCAAGGAGCGCATCCTTGAGTACCTCGCCGTACAGAAGCGCGTGAAGAAAATTCGCGGTCCGGTGTTGTGCCTGGTTGGGCCGCCGGGTGTTGGTAAAACGTCCCTGGCCGAGTCGATTGCCAGCGCCACCAATCGCAAGTTCGTGCGCATGGCCCTGGGCGGTGTGCGTGATGAGGCCGAGATTCGTGGCCATCGTCGTACCTACATCGGTTCGATGCCGGGTCGTCTGATTCAGAAGATGACCAAGGTGGGCGTACGCAACCCACTGTTCCTGCTCGATGAAATCGACAAGATGGGCAGCGACATGCGTGGCGATCCAGCCTCGGCGCTGCTTGAGGTGCTCGATCCCGAGCAGAACCACAACTTCAACGATCACTACCTGGAAGTCGACTACGACCTTTCCGATGTGATGTTCCTCTGCACCTCCAACTCGATGAACATTCCGCCAGCGCTGCTGGACCGGATGGAAGTCATTCGCCTGCCGGGTTACACCGAAGACGAAAAGATCAACATTGCGGTCAAGTACCTGACGCCCAAGCAGATCAAGGCCAACGGCCTTAAGAAGGGCGAGCTGGAAGTCGACGTGACGGCCATCCGCGACATCATCCGCTACTACACCCGTGAAGCCGGTGTGCGGGGCCTTGAGCGCCAGATCGCCAAGGTCTGCCGCAAGGTGGTCAAGGAGCATGCCGGCCTCAAGCAGGTGGCGGTCAAGGTCACAGGTGAGCAGTTGGAGCACTTCCTTGGGGTGCGCAAGTTCCGTTACGGCCTGGCCGAGCAGCAAGACCAGGTTGGCCAGGTCACGGGCCTTGCCTGGACCCAGGTCGGTGGCGAGTTGCTGACCATCGAGGCGGCGGTGATTCCAGGCAAGGGCCAGTTGATCAAGACCGGCTCGTTGGGCGATGTGATGGTCGAGTCGATCACTGCCGCGCAGACTGTGGTGCGCAGCCGGGCGAGAAGCCTGGGCATTCCTGCCGACTTCCACGAGAAGCGCGACACCCACATCCACATGCCTGAAGGCGCCACGCCCAAGGATGGTCCAAGTGCCGGTATCGGCATGTGTACCGCCCTGGTTTCGGCCCTGACGCAGATTCCGGTACGGGCCGATGTGGCCATGACCGGTGAAATCACCCTGCGTGGGCAGGTGCTTGCCATTGGCGGGCTTAAAGAGAAATTGCTGGCGGCGCACCGCGGTGGAATCAAGACCGTGATCATTCCGGAAGAGAATGTGCGTGATCTGAAGGAAATTCCTGAGAATATTAAGCAGGATCTACAGATTAAACCGGTCAAATGGATTGACGAAGTCCTCCAAATTGCGCTGCAATACGCCCCGGAGCCCTTGCCAGATGTGGCTCCCGAGATTGTCGCCAAGGATGAAAAGCGCGACAGCGATTCCAAGGAAAGAATTAGCACGCATTAGTACGTATTCGGCTGGGGGGCTTTCTTGACAGTATTTTCAGGCCCTTGTTATAAAGCGGCACTTAAGTGTCAACAGGCCACCCAGCGCTCGTTAAGCTTTTCATTACATACTTAGAAACAAACTCAATAGAGATATAAGGGGACTTAGAGTGAACAAGTCGGAACTGATTGACGCTATCGCCGCATCTGCTGATATTTCGAAAGCTAGCGCTGGTAAGGCGCTGGACGCAGTAATCGAATCCGTCACCGGCGCCCTGAAGGCAGGTGATTCCGTGGTACTGGTAGGTTTCGGTACCTTCTCCGTCACCGATCGCCCAGCTCGCACCGGCCGCAACCCGCAAACCGGCAAGACTCTGGAAATCCCTGCTGCCAAGAAGCCAGGCTTCAAGGCTGGCAAGGCACTGAAAGAAGCCGTCAACTAAGTCACTTCCTTCAGGCTTACGCCTAACCAGGCCAGGCACCTGCCTGGCCTGGCTGCTGAATGTCGGGAAGCGCCATAAGGCATCCGATGTTCAGCTGGTTACGAGAAGGCGCATCCTCGGATGCGCCTTTCTTCTATCAGGACTCTACCCACGCTCCACGGTTGTTTATTCAGTAAAACCGTTTCTGGGGGACGCATGCTGCAGAATATCAGGGACAATTCACAAGGTTGGATTGCCAAGACCATCATCGGTGTCATCGTAGCCTTGATGGCGCTGACCGGCTTCGATGCCATCTTCCAGGCCACCACCAACAGCCAGGATGCTGCCAAGGTCAATGGGGACACCATTAGCCAGAACGAGCTGAGCCAGGCCGTCGACATGCAACGTCGGCAGCTGATGCAACAGCTGGGCCGGGATTTCGATCCGGCGCTGCTCGATGAGAAGCTGCTGCGTGAGGCGGCACTCAAGGGGCTGATCGACCGCAAGTTGCTGCTCCAGGGCGCTGAAGACGCCAAGTTCGCTTTCTCCGAAGCCGCACTCGACCAACTGATCCTGCAAACGCCGGAGTTCCAGGAGGATGGCAAGTTCAGTGCCGACCGTTTCGACCAGGTCATTCGCCAGATGGGCTACGGCCGTCTGCAGTTCCGTGAAATGCTGGCCCAGGAAATGCTCATCGGCCAACTGCGTGCAGGCCTCGCCGGCAGCGGTTTCGTCACCGATGATCAGGTCAACGCCTTTGCACGCCTTGAAAAGCAGACCCGTGATTTCGCTTCGCTGACCTTCAAGGCCGACCCCGCTGCGGTCAAGGTCACCGACGAGCAGATCAAGGCGCATTACGATCAACACGCCAAGGAATTCATGAGCCCTGATCAGGTCGTCATCGACTACATCGAGCTGAAAAAGTCCTCGTTCTTCGACCAGGTCAAGATTGACGAAGACGAGCTCAAGGCACTGTACGAGAAAGAGATCGCCAACCTTGCCGAGCAGCGTCATGCCGCTCACATCCTCATCGAAGTCACTGACAAGGTGAGCGATGCGCAGGCCAAGGCAAAAGCGGAAGAAATCCAGCAGCGCCTGGCCAAGGGTGAAGACTTTGCCGCGCTGGCCAAGGAATTCTCCCAAGACCCGGGCTCGGCCAACAACGGTGGTGACCTGGGTTACGCCGGCCAGGGTGTCTACGATCCTGCCTTTGAAGAAGCGCTGTACGCGCTGAACAAGGATCAGGTCTCGGCGCCGGTACGTACCGAATATGGCTACCACCTGATCAAGCTGCTCGACGTTCAGGCGCCTGAAGTGCCGAGCTTCGCCAGCCTGAAAGACAAACTGACTGGCGAACTCAAGACCCAGCAGGTCGAGCAGCGCTTTGTCGAGGTGACCAAGCAGCTCGAAGACGCGGCGTTCGAAGCCTCCGACCTGGCCCAGCCGGCTCAGGAACTGAACTTGAAAGTGCAAACTGCACCTGCGTTCGGTCGTGAAGGTGGCGACGGCATCACTGCCAACCGTGCGGTGATCCAGGCTGCTTTCAGTGCCGAAGTCCTGGAAGAGGGTGCCAACAGCACCGCTATCGAGCTGGACCCGGAAACGATAGTCGTGCTGCGCGTCAAAGAGCACCGCAAGCCAGAGCAACTGAGCCTGGATGTGGTCTCGGACAGCATCCGCAAGCACCTGGCCCAGGTGCAGGCTACCGCCGCGGTGAAAGCCAAGGCTGATGCCCTGATCGCAGGCCTGCGTGACGGCAGCATTCCGCTGGCCGCTACCCAGGAAGGCCAGAGCTGGAAGGTTCAAGAGGCGGTTTCGCGCAGCCAGGAAGGTATTGATCCGGTCGAGCTGCAGGCACTGTTCCGCATGGGCAAGCCTGAAGCCAAGGACAAGCCGGTCTACGGCAGTGTCACGCTGAATGACGGCAGCCTGGTGGTATTGCGCCTGAACGGTGTGAACGAAGGTGCTGCAGCCACCGAAGAAGAGAAGGCGAATTATCGCCAGTTCCTCGCTTCCCGTGCTGGCCAGCAGGACTTTGCGGCGTACCGCAAGCAGTTGGAAACCAAGGCAGACATCACTCGCTACTGAGTGCTGTCGCTTTAAACAGGAAAGGCCGCGCAAGCGGCCTTTTCTGTTTCTGTGGAGCTTAGCCGCTGCCGCCAGGCTGCGATCGGTCGTGAAACGACCGCAACACCGGAACGGGCAGGTGTGTCACTGCTTTGCAGTCGATTGCAGCCTCGTGCCTTGGCCGCGGCTACTCCCGTCAGGTGATGCGCTTACGGTGTTGTCGGGGCCAGGAAGGCTGCCTCCAGCAGTTGCCGGGTATAGGTATGTTGCGGGGCGGCAAAGATATCTGCCGCTGCGCCTTGCTCCACCACCTTGCCTTGCTTGACTACCATCAGTTGATGACTCAATGCCTTGACCACCGCCAGGTCGTGGCTGATGAACAGGTAGGTCAGGTTGTACTTGGTCTGCAGTGAGCGCAGCAGCTCGACCACCTGGCGCTGCACGGTACGGTCCAGCGCCGAGGTGGGCTCATCGAGCAGGATCAGTGCCGGCTTGAGTACCAGTGCCCGGGCGATGGCGATGCGCTGGCGCTGGCCGCCGGAGAATTCATGGGGATAACGGTGGCGGGCCTGGGGGTCGAGCCCCACTTCGTGCAGGGCGGCAATAATGGCCTTTTCCTGCTCCGCCGCAGTGCCGATGCGATGGATGCGCAGCCCTTCGCCTACGATATCACTGACACACATGCGCGGGCTGAGGCTACCGAACGGGTCCTGGAAGACCACCTGCATCTGCCGGCGCAGCGGACGCACTTGCTGTTGGCTCAAGCCCTGAAGTGCGGTGCCCTGGAAGCGAATGTCGCCTTGGCTGCCAAGCAGGCGAAGGATGGCCAGGCCGAGGGTGGACTTGCCTGAACCGCTCTCACCCACGATCCCCAGCGTTTGGCCCTGGGGCAGGCTGAAGTTGATGCCATCGACTGCCTTGACGTGATCGACGGTGCGGCGCAACAGGCCTTTCTTGATTGGAAACCACACGCGCAGGTCGCTGACTTCCAGCATGGGTTTTCCGGCGGGGTTGTCAGCCGGGCCACCGCTAGGCTCGGCGCCGAGCAGCATCTGGGTGTAGGCGTGCTTCGGGCTCTTGAACAGGGTCGCGCAGTCGGCTTGCTCGACGATACAGCCACGCTGCATCACGCAGACTCGGTGGGCAACGCGCTTGACCAGGTTGAGGTCATGGCTGATCAGCAGCAGGGCCATCCCCAGGCGCGCCTGCAGCGACTTGAGCAGTTCGAGGATTTTCAGTTGGACGGTTACGTCCAGGGCCGTGGTCGGTTCGTCGGCGATCAGCAGCTCGGGTTCGTTGGCCAGGGCCATGGCGATCATCACGCGTTGCCGCTGACCGCCTGAGAGCTCGTGTGGCAGGGCCTTGAGGCGTTTGTGTGGCTCGGGTATGCCTACCAGGTCAAGCAGCTCCAGGGTGCGCTCAGTGGCCGCCTTGCCACGCAGGCCTTTGTGCAGCAACAGGATTTCGTTGATTTGCTTTTCGATGTTATGCAGCGGGTTCAGCGAAGTCATCGGCTCTTGGAAGATCATCGCGATGCGGTTGCCACGGATGCGGCGCATCTGCTTCTCGTCCAGGGTCAGCAAGTCCTTGCCTTCGTAATGAATGGTGCCGGACGGGTGCCGGGCCAGGGGGTAGGGCAGCAGGCGCAGGATCGAGTGGGCGGTGACCGACTTGCCCGAGCCGCTCTCGCCGACCAGTGCCAGGGTCTCGCCGCGGCGAATGTCGAAGCTGATGCCTTCGACCACGCGCTGGACCTGCTCGCCGCTCACGAACTCGACAGCCAGGTCGCGCACTTCGATCAAGGTTTCGTTGCTCATGTCATTTCCTCGGGTCGAAGGCATCGCGGGCGGATTCACCGATAAACACCAGCAAGCTGAGCATCAGGGCCAGCACGGCGAAGGCGCTGATGCCCAGCCAGGGTGCCTGCAGGTTGGACTTGCCCTGGGCAACCAGCTCGCCCAGGGACGGTGCGCCCGGTGGCAGGCCGAAGCCAAGAAAGTCCAGGGCGGTCAAAGTGCCGATGGCGCCGGTGAGGATGAACGGCATGAAGGTCATGGTCGAGATCATGGCGTTGGGCAGGATGTGGCGGAACATGATCGGGCCATCTTGCATCCCCAGGGCACGTGCTGCCCGCACATATTCAAGGTTGCGCCCGCGCAGGAACTCGGCGCGCACCACGTCCACCAGGCTCATCCAGGAGAACAGCAGCATGATGCCCAGCAACCACCAGAAGTTGGGCTGGACGAAGCTTGCGAGGATAATCAGCAGGTACAGCACCGGCAGGCCAGACCAGATCTCCAGGAAGCGCTGCCCGGCCAGGTCTACCCAGCCGCCGTAGAAACCCTGCAGCGCGCCGGCAAGCACGCCGATGATCGAGCTGAGAATGGTCAGGGTCAGGGCGAACAGCACCGAGATGCGAAAGCCGTAGATCACCCGCGCGAGCACGTCGCGGCCCTGGTCGTCGGTGCCCAGCCAGTTCTGTGACGAGGGCGGTGCGGGGGCGGGTACCTTGAGGTCGTAGTTGATGCTCTGGTAGCTGAACGGGATTGGTGCCCACAATACCCAGCTGTCCTTGGCGGCCAGCAGTTCGCGGATGTAAGGGCTCTTGTAGTTGGCTTCCAGGGGGAACTCACCGCCAAAAGTGGTTTCCGGATAGCGCTTGAGCGCCGGGAAATACCACTCACCGTCATAGCGAACGGCCAGCGGTTTGTCGTTGGCAATCAACTCGGCGCCCAGGCTCAGACCAAACAGGATCAGGAACAGCCACAGCGACCACCAGCCACGGCGATTGGCCTTGAAGCGCTCGAAGCGCCGGCGATTGAGAGGGGACAAGTTCATCTCAGTTCTCCCGGCTGGCGAAGTCGATGCGTGGATCGACCAGGGTGTAGGTCAGGTCGCCGATCAGCTTCACCACCAGCCCCAGCAGGGTGAAGATGAACAAGGTGCCGAAGACCACCGGGTAGTCGCGGTTGATGGCTGCCTCGAAGCTCATCAGGCCGAGGCCGTCGAGGGAGAAGATCACCTCGATCAGCAGGGAGCCGGTAAAGAAGATGCCGATGAAGGCCGAAGGGAAACCGGCGATCACCAGCAGCATGGCGTTGCGAAACACATGACCGTAGAGCACCCGGTTAGGGCTCAGCCCCTTGGCCTTGGCGGTGACCACGTACTGTTTGTTGATCTCGTCGAGAAAGCTGTTCTTGGTCAGCAGGGTCATGGTCGCGAAGTTGCCGATCACCAGGGCCGTGACCGGCAGAACCAGATGCCAGAAATAGTCGAGGATCTTGCCGGTGGTGCTCAGCTCGTCGAAGTTGTTGGAGGTCAGGCCGCGAAGTGGGAACCAGTCCAGGTAGCTGCCGCCTGCGAACACCACGATCAGCAGGATGGCGAACAGGAACGCCGGAATGGCATAGCCGATGATGATCGCCGAGCTGGTCCAGACGTCGAAATGGCTGCCGTGGCGGGTGGCCTTGGCAATCCCCAGGGGAATCGAGACCAGGTACATGATCAGGGTGCTCCACAGCCCCAGGGAAATCGACACCGGCATCTTCTCGATGATCAGGTCGATGACCTTGGCGTCGCGAAAAAAACTGTCGCCAAAGTCCAGCCGGGCGTAGTTCTTGATCATGATCCACAAGCGTTCCGGCGCCGACTTGTCGAAACCGTACATCTTTTCGATTTCCTTGATCAGGGCCGGGTCCAGTCCCTGGGCGCCCCGATAGTTGGAGCCCGCTACCGAAACCTCGGCACCGCCGCCGGCGATGCGACTGGTGGCGCCCTCGAAGCCTTCAAGTTTGGCGATCATCTGCTCGACCGGGCCACCCGGGGCGGCCTGGATGATCACGAAGTTGATAATCAGGATGCCCAGCAGTGTCGGGATGATCAGCAGCAGGCGGCGAAAGATATAGGCCAGCATCCTAGTGTGCACCTTCTGCAGGTGGCGCTTCAGGTGCAGGTGTCAGTTGCACGGCGGGTTGGACGTCAGGCTTTATCCACCAGGTATTGATGCCGATGTCGTACTTGGGCGACACCTTCGGGTGACCGATATGGTTCCAGTAAGCCACCCGCCAGGTCTTGATATGCCAGTTGGGGATCACGTAGTAGCCCCATTGCAGTACCCGGTCCAGGGCACGGCAGTACTCGATCAGGCTTTGCCTGGAGTCGGCGTTGATCAGGCCTTCGACCAGGCTGTCGATGGCAGGGTCCTTCAAGCCGATGAAGTTGCGGCTGCCGGGATTGTCGGCCGCAGCACTCTGCCAGAACTCGCGCTGCTCGTTGCCAGGCGAATTGGACTGAGGGTAGCCACCGACAATCATGTCGAAGTCACGCGAACGCAGGCGATTGATGTACTGGGAGACGTCGACCCGGCGAATCACCAGGTCGATGCCTAGGTCGGCGAGGTTGCGCTTGAAGGGCAGCAGGACACGCTCGAATTCGGTCTGGGCCAGCAGGAACTCAATGGATACCGGCTTGCCCTGGGTGTCGACCATCTTGTCGTCGACGATGCGCCAGCCGGCATCCTGCAGCAGTTTGTAGGCCTTGCGTTGTTGCTCGCGGATCATGCCACTGCCATCGGTGACCGGGTTGGCAAAGGCCTGGGTGAACACTTGCTCGGGAATCTTGCCGCGCAACGGTTCGAGGATTTTCAGCTCTGCGGCATCCGGCAGGCCCCGGGCGGCCATCTCCGAGTTTTCAAAGTAACTGCCGGTGCGGGTGTAGGCGCCATTGAACAGCTGTTTGTTGGTCCACTCGAAGTCCATCAGCAGGCTGAGCGCCTCGCGTACACGCACGTCCTGGAATACGGGGCGGCGGATGTTGTAGACAAAGCCCTGCATGCCGGTCGGGTTGCCGTTGGGCAGATCTTCGAGGATCAGCCGTTTTTGCCGCACGGCGGGCACATCATAGGCGGTGGCCCAGCTCTTGGCTGCGGTTTCCAGGCGATAGTCGAACTGACCGGCTTTCAGCGCCTCAAGTGCCACGGAGCTGTCACGGTAGTAGTCGGTGGTCATGACGTCGAAGTTATAGAAACCGCGGTTGACGGCCAGGTCCTTGCCCCAGTAGTCCTTGACCCGCTCGTAGCGGATCGAGCGCCCGGCTTTGACATCGGCAACCTTGTAAGGGCCGCTGCCCAGCGGGATTTCCAGGTTGCCCTTGGTGAACTCGCGGTTTTCCCACCAGTGCTTGGGCAGCACCGGCAACTGGCCGAGGATCAATGGCAACTCGCGATTGTTGCTGTGCTTGAACTTGAACAGCACGCGCTGCGGGTCTTCGGCGATGACTTCGGCAACGTCGGCGTAATAGTTGCGAAACAACGGTGCGCCGCTCTTGATCAGGGTGTTGAAGGTGAACACTACATCGTCGGCGTGAATCGGATGGCCATCATGAAAGCGGGCTTCGGGGCGCAGGTAGAAACGCACCCAGCTGTTGTCCGGCGCCTTTTCGATCTTGCCTGCGACCAGACCGTACTCGGTGAACGGCTCATCCAGGCTCTGAGTCATCAGTGTGTCGTAGATCAGCGAGATGTCATCGGCCGGCACACCCTTGTTGATGAAAGGGTTGAGACTGTCGAAGCCGCCAAAGCCAGCCTGGCGGAAGGTACCGCCCTTGGGCGCATCCGGGTTGACGTAGTCGAAGTGCTTGAAGTTGGCCGGATATTTCGGGGCCTCGTCGTACAGCGTCAGGGCATGTTGCGGGGCGGCCAGCGCCTGGGCACTGAAGCAGGCCAGCAGCAAGGCGCAGGCCTTCAGGCGAAGGCTTTGCAGTGACATCATTGGGCTTTCTCCGAAGGCTTTATCCACCAGCTGTTGAGCCCCAGGGTATAGGGCGGCGTGGTGACGAAGGCGAACCGGTTGCGGTAGGCCAGGCGGTGATTGTCCAGGTACCAGTTGGGGATCATGTAGTAGTGCCAGAGCAATACCCGGTCCAGGGCGCGAGCCGCCGCCGCTTGTTCATCGCGGCTCTGGGCGGCAAGCAGGGTGTCGAGCAGGTGATCGACCACCGGGTCCTTCACGCCAGCATAGTTCTTGCTGCCCTTGGTCGTGGCCTGGCTTGAGTGAAAGTACAACCATTGTTCAAGGCCGGGACTGAGGGTCTGGTTCAATGTCATCAGAATCATGTCGAAGTCGAATTGGTCCAGGCGCTGTTTGTACTGGGCCCGGTCGACAGTGCGCAAGCGCGCTTCGATGCCGATGCTGGCGAGATTTTCGACATAAGGTTGCAGGATCCGTTCAAGGTTCGGATTAACCAGCAGCAATTCGAGCTTCAACGGTTTGCCATGGCTGTCGAGCAGGCGCTGGCCGTTCAGTTTCCAGCCGGCCTGGGCCAGCAGGTTCAGCGCCTGGCGCAGGGTCTGGCGGTTGATGCCGCGGCCATCGGTATGGCTGACCTTGTAAGGCTCGGTGAACAGGGCGGCGGGCAACTGGTCGCGATAGGGGGCCAGCAGCAACCATTCCTTACCCACCGGCAGGCCGCTGGCAGCAAACTCGCTGTTGGGGTAATAGCTGCTGGCGCGACGGTAGGCGCTGCTGAACAGGGCGCGGTTGGTCCACTCGAAATCCAGCATCAGGCTCAAGGCTTGGCGTACCCGCGCATCGCTGAAGGCAGCGCGGCGGCTGTTCATGAACAAGCCCTGGGTCTGGGTCGGGATCTTGTGCGGTATCTGCGCCTTGATCACTTCGCCGCGACGCACGGCCGGGAAGTTGTAGCCATTGGCCCAGTTCTTGGCCTGGTGCTCGATGTAGATATCGAACTCGCCAGCCTTGAACGCCTCGAAGGCCACGGCAGCGTCACGGTAGAACTCGTACTCGACCTTAGCGAAGTTGTATTTGCCGCGATTGACGGCCAGGTCCTTGCCCCAGTAGTCCTTGACCCGCTCGAATACCAGCCGGCGCCCGGGCTGGACCTGGGTGATATGGTACGGGCCACTGCCCAGCGGTGGCTCGAAGGTGGTGGCCTTGAAGTCGCGACCCTTCCAGTAGTGTGCCGGCAACACCGGCATTTCACCCAGGCGCAGGATCAGCAGGGGGTTGCCGGCGCGCTTGAAGACAAAACGGATACGGCGCGGGTTGAGAATGTCGACTCGCTGCACTTCCTGCAGGTTGGTGCGGTAGATCGGGTGACCTTCCTTGAGCAGCGTGCGGTACGAGAATGCCACGTCGTCGGCGGTGATCGGGTGCCCGTCGTGAAAGCGGGCTTCAGGGCGCAGGTTGAACACCACCCAACTGCGGTCGTCACTGTACTCGACCGAGCCGGCGATCAGGCCATAGCTGGAGGTGGGTTCGTCGCCTGAGGGGTCGTACTGGCCGGTGCCGACCATGAGGGTTTCGTTGAACTCGTTTACCCCGTACTGCAGGAAATTAGGGGTGGTGACCGGGCTTGAACCCTTGAAGGTGTAGGGGTTGAGGGTATCGAAGGTGCCAAAAGCCATGGCACGCAAGGTGCCGCCCTTGGGCGCTTGCGGATTGACCCAGTCGAAGTGGGTGAATTTGGCTGGATACTTGAGCGTGCCAAACTGGGCGTAACCGTGGCTTTCGGTGATTGTCGCGCCCGCAGGAAAGCTCAAGGCCAGGCTGAATGACAGCAACAGGAGGGGACGTATCAAGTCGGCGATCCGATCCAGGCGGCTTGGGCTTTGTTCCAACTACAGTAACAGCTTGTATCGGCTGGAAAAAGAGGCCGCCAGGATGCTTGATGCCGCGCCAGTCATTGGCTGGCGCCGGGTGCTCAATGCGGTACGTAGACGGTCAGGGTCTGGCCCGGCTTGAGGGCGTGGCCGCTGCGTGGATTCCAGCGTTTGAGGTGTTGCATCTCAACGTTGAAGCGCTTGGCGACCAGGTACAGGGAGTCGCCCTTGCGGACCTTGTACTGGGTAGGCTTTTTCGAGTCCTTGCCCTGGACAGGCTGGGCACCCTGCATCACCAGGGTCTGGCCAGCCTTGAGGCTATGACCGGAAAGCTTGTTCCAGCGTTGCAGGTCCTTGACGCTGACCTTGTTGGCCCTGGCGATCGCGCCCAGGCTGTCGCCACGCTTGACTCGGTAGCGGCTGTTGCGGCTTGCCTTGGGCGCCGAGGCTTCGGCCAGGGCAGCCTCGAACACGGCTTTTTTCGGCTGCAACGACAGCAGCTCTTCAGGCTTCATGTTCGACAGGCTGGCGGTCAGCAGTTGCGCCTTGGCGGTCGGTACCAGCAGTTGCTGGGGACCGTCGACGGTCATGCGTTTCTTGAACGCCGGATTGAGCTGGAACAGCTCGTCTTCGTCGATCTCGGCCAGGGCCGCGACCCGCGACAGGTCCAGGCGGTCCTTGATCGCGACGGCCTCGAAGTAGGGCTCGTTGGCAATCGGGTTGAGGTTGACGCCATAGGCTTGTGGTGTCATGACCACTTGCGACAGGGCCAGCAGCTTGGGCACGTAGTCGCGGGTTTCCTGGGGCAGCGGCAGGTTCCAGTAATCGGTCGGCAGGCCGAGCCTTTCGTTGCGCTCGATGGCCCGGCTGACCGTGCCTTCGCCGGCGTTGTAGGCGGCCAGGGCCAGCAACCAGTCGCCGTTGAACATGTCGTGCAGGCGGGTCAGGTAGTTCAGTGCGGCGTTGGTCGAGGCGGTAATGTCGCGTCGACCATCATAGAAACGCGTCTGGCGCAGGTTGAAATAGCGGCCGGTGGACGGGATGAACTGCCACAACCCCACTGCATGGGCCCGCGAATAGGCCATCGGGTTGTAGGCGCTTTCGATGGCTGGCAGCAGGGCCAGTTCCAGCGGCATGTTGCGCTCTTCGAGGCGCTCGACGATGTAATGGATGTACAGGCTGCCACGGTCGCCGGCGTTCTCCAGGAAGGAGGGGTTGCTGGCGAACCACAGGCGTTGTTGTTCGATGCGCGGGTTGACGGCCATGTCGTCTTGCAGGGCGAAGCCCTGGCGCATGCGTTCCCAGACATCCTGGGGCGCCTGCTCGGCTTGCTTGACCGGGACGAACACCGGCTTTTGCTTCATCCGCGCCTGGTAGTTGTGCGCGCGAACGCTCTCGGATTCGTCGATCTGACGGGTGCTCTGGCAGCCCACGAGGGTGGCGGCCAGGGCCAGCGCACTGGCTTGGGCCAGGCGCGTCAGGGTGACGGAATTGAAGGTTCTGCGGCTAGTCGACGACATTGGCTGGGACAAAGTTCCGGGCAAAAATGTCGGGCGATTCTAGAAAGCAGCCCCCCTGTGGTCAACCTTTGAGAACTTCCGGGTCCTAGCAGCGGCTGTTTAGAACTTGTCCTTCCACGCCCTCAACCCAGCAAAAACAGCACTTGGAGTGGGGTTTATCGGGCCGGTCCGTTCGTCTAGTTTTTCTTTAACGGATGTTTCGGCAGTACGCAGGAAGGGATTGGTGAGCTTTTCCAGGGCCAGGGTTGAGGGCAACGTGATGCGATCGTGTGCGCGTAGTTGGGTAACGTCGTCGAAGCGTTGGGCAATGTGCTGGTTTTCCGGCTCCACTGCCTTGGCAAAGCGCAGATTGCTCAGGGTGTATTCGTGGGTGCAGTACACCAGGGTCTGGGCAGGCAACGCTGCCAGGCGCTCCAGGGAGTGGTGCATCTGCTCGGGCGTCCCCTCGAACAGGCGGCCGCAGCCGGCAGCAAACAAGGTGTCGCCACAGAACAGCAGTGGCGTGGCAGTTTGCCCACAATAATAGGCAATGTGCCCGAGGGTATGGCCGGGCACTGCAATGATCTGGAATTCCAGGCCCAGAACGCGCACGCTGGCGTTATCGTCCAGGGCCAAGTCACGGCCGGGGATGCGCTCGTGCGCGGGGCCGCACACCCGGGCACCCGTGGCGGCCCTGAGCTGCTCGACACCGCCCACGTGGTCATGGTGGTGATGGGTGACAAGAATGTCGCTCAGTTGCCACCCCGCATGGCCTTTGAGCCAGGCCAGTACCGGCGCCGCATCGCCCGGGTCGACCACTGCACAGCGCTGGTTGGCAGAATCCTGTAACAACCAGATGTAGTTATCGGTGAAAGCGGGCAGGGCATCGATCTGTATCATGGTGCGATTCGCCAAACGTTGGACATGGGTGCATCTTAGTAGCTATGCACGCTGTCGAGAACCTTCAAGGGAGACTGCAATGACCGATCAAGCCTTTGCCCAGGCCGATCCGCAGTGGCTGGAGCTGATCAGCCTGGCCCGCGACTGGTTCGCCGGCCCTCTGGGGCAGTTGATGCTTCACGAAGAACAACGCTTGCTCGAAGAAGAACTGGGGCGCTACTTCGGTGGTTACCTGGTGCATTACGGCCCTTGCGCCGAAGCGCCACCCAAGGCTGCGCAGGTGCAGCGCAACGTGCGTCTGGGCGCGCCGTTGCCGGGCGTGGAGATCGTCTGCGAAGAGCAGGCCTGGCCGCTGAGCGAGCATGCGGCCGACGTGGTGGTGCTCCAGCACGGCCTGGACTTCAGCCTCTCGCCCCATGGGTTGTTGCGCGAAGCGGCCAGCAGCGTCCGTCCGGGTGGTCACCTGCTGATCATCGGGATCAATCCCTGGAGCAGCTGGGGCGTGCGTCGCGTGTTCGCCCATGATGCCTTGCGCAAGGCCCGCTGCATTTCCCCTTCGCGGGTCGGTGACTGGCTCAACCTGTTGGGCTTTGCGCTGGAGAAACGCCGCTTCGGGTGCTATCGTCCGCCGCTCGCGTCCCCCGCCTGGCAGCAGCGCCTGGCTGGCTGGGAGCGGATTGCCGGTGGCTGGCAGGGTGCCGGCGGCGGTGTCTACCTGCTGGTGGCGCGCAAGATGGTGGTTGGCTTGCGACCGCTGCGCCTGGAGCGCCGCGAGCCGATGGGCAAACTGCTGCCATTGCCGATGGCCAAGGTCAACCGGCGCCATTCCGAACCTTGAGCCCGAGCCCCTTGGGTGCGGGTGTCCTCACTGTTAAATAGGCTGTACATGAGCGATAGCGTCGAAATCTTTACCGATGGTGCCTGCAAGGGCAATCCCGGCCCGGGCGGCTGGGGTGTGCTGATGGTGTGCAAGGGCGTCGAGAAAGAGTTGTGGGGCGGCGAGCCCAACACCACCAACAATCGCATGGAGCTGATGGCTGCGATCAAGGGGCTCGAAGCGCTCAAGCGCGAATGCGAGGTGTTGTTGGTCACCGACTCGCAGTATGTGATGAAGGGCATCACCGAGTGGATGGTCAACTGGAAGAAGCGCGGCTGGAAGACCGCTGCCAAGGAACCGGTGAAAAACGCCGACCTCTGGCAACTGCTCGATGAGCAGGTGAATCGACACAAGGTGAGTTGGAAGTGGGTGCGCGGGCATGTGGGCCATCACGGCAACGAGCGTGCCGACCAGTTGGCCAACCGCGGCGTCGAAGAGCTGCGTGGCCGCTGAAACGCACACCGGCATCACGCTGAGGTAGAATGCCCGGCTTTCACCAGACCGCTGTACGCAACAGGAGACCACCGGCGTGGAGATTCAGAACAACAGGTCGGTCGTCTTGGACACCGAAACCACCGGTATGCCGGTTACCGACGGCCACCGGATCATCGAGATCGGCTGTGTCGAGCTGATCGGCAGGCGCCTCACCGGACGGCACTTTCACGTCTACCTGCAGCCGGACCGCGAAAGTGACGAGGGCGCCATTGGCGTTCACGGCATCACCGACGCTTTCCTGGTCGACAAACCTCGTTTTGCCGAAGTCGCCGATGAGTTCTTCGACTTCATCCAGGGCGCCCAGCTGATCATCCATAACGCGGCGTTCGACGTTGGCTTCATCAACAACGAGTTCGCCCTGGTCGGCCAACCTGATCGCGCCGATATCTCCCAGCACTGCACCATCCTCGATACCCTGGTGATGGCCCGTGGCCGTCATCCAGGGCAGCGCAACAGCCTCGACGCCCTGTGCAAACGCTATGGCGTCGACAACTCCGGTCGCGACCTGCACGGCGCCTTGCTTGACTCGGAGCTGCTGGCCGACGTTTACCTGAACATGACCGGTGGCCAGACCAGCTTGTCGCTGGCCGGGCAGGGGGCTGATGGCGAGGAAAACAGTGAAAACAGTCGCGGCAGCGAAATCCGCCGCCTCGTGGGTCGTCAGCCGGGGCGGATCATCCGCGTTACCGAGCAAGAACTGGAAGCCCACGTAGCACGCCTGGAGGCTGTCGCCAAATCGGCGGGTAGCCCGGCATTGTGGCAGCAGATGTCCGAGGCCAACTGAGGCAATCGCCGCGCAAGGGGGGCAGCCAGCTTCTACCCTGAAATGACCGACCCGTCATTCGGAGCAGGCACCCCCTCATGTACAAGGACCTCAAGTTTCCTGTCCTGATCGTTCACCGCGATATCAAGGCCGATACGGTAGCCGGCGAGCGTGTCCGCGGTATTGCCCAGGAGCTGGCCCAGGACGGCTTCACCATTCTTGCCGCCACCGACTACGCCGAAGGCCGCCAGGTCGTATCTAGTCATCACGGCCTCGCCTGCATGTTGATCGCTGCCGAAGGCGCCGAAGAAAACCCCCACCTCTTGCATAACCTGGTCGATCTGATTCGCCTGGCCCGGCTGCGTGCGCCGCATTTGCCGATCTTCGCGCTGGGCGAGCAAGTGACACTGGAAAACGCCCCTGCCGACGTGATGAGTGAGCTGAACCAGCTACGCGGCATTCTTTACTTGTTCGAGGACACCGTCCCCTTCCTGGCCCGCCAGGTGGCGCGCGCAGCACACACCTACCTGGACGCGCTGCTGCCGCCATTTTTCAGGGCGCTGGTGCAGCACACTGCGCAATCCAACTACTCCTGGCACACGCCGGGGCACGGTGGTGGCGTGGCCTACCGGAAAAGCCCGGTGGGCCTGGCGTTCCATCAGTTCTTTGGTGAGAACACGTTGCGCTCGGACTTGTCGGTGTCGGTGCCTGAACTGGGTTCGCTGCTGGACCACACCGGTCCCTTGGCGGCAGCCGAAGCGCGGGCGGCAAAGAATTTTGGCGCCGATCACACCTTCTTTGTGATCAACGGCACCTCAACTGCCAACAAGATCGTCTGGCACTCGATGGTCGGGCGCGATGACCTGGTGCTGGTGGACCGCAACTGCCACAAGTCGGTGGTCCACGCGATCATCATGACCGGTGCCATCCCCTTGTACCTGTGCCCGGAGCGCAACGAACTGGGCATCATCGGGCCGATTCCCCTGAGCGAGTTCAGCCCCGACTCCATTCGCGCCAAGATCGATGGTAACCCCTTGGCCAAGGGACGCATTGCCAAGGTCAAGATGGCGGTGGTGACCAACTCGACCTACGACGGCCTGTGCTACAACGCCGAGCTGATCAAGCAGGTGCTCGGCAATAGCGTCGAGGTGCTGCATTTTGATGAGGCCTGGTATGCCTATGCGGCGTTTCACGAATTCTTTGCCGGTCGATTCGCCATGGGTACCTCACGCAGCGCCGACAGCCCCCTGGTGTTCAGTACTCACTCGACCCACAAGCTGCTGGCAGCCTTCAGCCAAGCCTCGATGATTCATGTGCAGGACGGCGGTGCCCGACAACTGGACCGCGATCGCTTCAACGAAGCCTTCATGATGCATATATCCACCTCACCGCAATACAGCATCCTCGCCTCGCTGGATGTGGCGTCAGCCATGATGGAAGGCCCGGCTGGCCGTTCGCTGCTACAGGAAATGTTCGATGAGGCGCTGGGGTTTCGCCGGGCAATGGCCAAGCTGCGCGAGCACCTCGCTACTGATGACTGGTGGTTCAGTATCTGGCAGCCACCGCAGGTCGAAGGCGCGCACCAGGTGCGCACCGCGGACTGGCTGCTGCAGCCGCAGGCCGAATGGCACGGCTTTGGCGATGTCGGGGATGACTACGTGCTGCTCGATCCGATCAAGGTCACCCTGGTGATGCCCGGCCTCAGCGCTGGCGGTGCCTTGAGCGAGCACGGTATTCCGGCCGCGGTGGTCAGCAAGTTTCTCTGGGAACGGGGGCTGGTGGTGGAGAAGACCGGGCTCTACACCTTTCTGGTGCTCTTCTCGATGGGCATCACCAAGGGCAAGTGGAGCACCTTGTTGACCGAGCTTCTGGAATTCAAGCGCAGCTATGACGCCAATACCGACCTGCTCGACTGCCTGCCCTGTGTCGCCCAGCTGGACCCCGTGCGTTACCAGGGATTGGGGTTGCGTGACCTGTGCGACCAACTGCATGCCTGCTATCGCAGCAACGCCACCGCCAAGCAGTTGAAGCGTTTGTTCACCCGTTTGCCGGAGGTGGTGATGAAGCCCGCAGATGCCTACGACAAGCTGGTGCGTGGGGAGGTGGAAGCCGTACCGATCGATCAACTGCTGGGGCGCATTTGCGCGGTGATGCTGGTGCCTTATCCCCCGGGCATTCCATTGATCATGCCCGGCGAGCGCTTTACCGAGGCAACGCACGCGATCATTGATTACCTGGCCTTTGCTGCAGCCTTTGACACGGGGTTTCCGGGTTTTGTCGCCGACGTGCATGGCCTGCAGCACGAGACCCGCGAACAGGGGCGGGTCTATACCGTCGATTGCATCAAGGCCTGAAGCCGTTCAAGGGATGCGGATGATCTCCACGCCTGTGCGGGCCAATTCGAAGCGATCTTCGCCCAAGTGGTTGACCCGGTCGCCGATGGCCAATTTATAGGTGGTGATAGGCAGGGATGCGGCACTACCGTCGGCTTCGAGGGTGGCTTCCTGAAACTCATGGACGGGATAGATGCGGCCTTCTGCGTCCCGTGCATGAAACTGTCCGACCAGTACTGCTGTCATTTACCGTGCAACCTCTGATGAAGTGAGAATCTGTCAGGCATAGACCACTGTTTTACCGGGTAAGTTTTGCCCATTGGGAAAAAAACTTCAGCGCCGGATTGGATCATCTATACCTACAACTTCCTAATACCTTTCACGTCAGGAAATCGCCATGAGCCAGGTGTATTCGGTAGCCGTCGTCGTCGGCAGTTTGCGCAAGGAGTCGTTCAATCGCAAGGTCGCCCGTGCGCTGGCAGAGCTTGCGCCCTCGAACCTCAAGTTGACGATTGTCGAGATCGGCGACCTGCCGCTCTACAACGAAGATATCGATGTCGATCCACCGGCAGCCTACAAGACCTTTCGCGAACAGGTCCGCACCAGTGACGCGGTATTGTTTGTGACGCCGGAGTACAACCGTTCAGTGCCTGGTGTCTTGAAAAATGCCATAGACGTGGGGTCGCGGCCCTACGGTCAAAGTGCCTGGAGCGGTAAGCCCGGGGCGGTGATCAGCGTGTCGCCGGGCGCCGTGGGTGGTTTTGGCGCCAACCATCACCTGCGCCAGTCGTTGGTATTCCTTGATGTCCCCTGCATGCAACAGCCCGAGGCGTATATCGGCGGGGCCGCGACGCTGTTCGATGACAATGGCAAGCTGTCGGAGAAAGTCCGGCCATTCCTGCAGGGCTTCATCGATAAATACGCAGTATGGGTCGAACGTCATCAGGCTTGAGTCGTTCAACCTGGGGCGGGCTCAAGAACCAGAAGCCAGGGCTGGCGCCCCGGTTTCTGGCTTGGGCGGCCAGTGCCCGTGATGTTTGTTCATGGTTGCGGCTGCTCCAATCCGGCGCGGTTGGTCAGTGATTCGATCAAGTTGCGCTCGTTGTTTTTGTAAATGTGCTCCAGCGCCATAATGCGCATCGACGTCGGGTCTGGATTGTCATCGGGATACAGCTCGTGAACTTCCAGAACCTGCGCCTCATAAGCGACTTTCATCGCGTTGAACTGATCGGCATGCGTTTCACGAAAATAGCCGACCCAAAAGTCTCGATGTCTGGCGTAGTCAAGGAACGGCTGGCTGCTCTCCCCCTGGCGCACACGGTTCAAGGCAGCATCCAGCTCACCTGACTGTATGTCGGCAGCGGCTTGATACAGCTGGGGGGGTAGAAGCCAGGTTATTTGCTTGCCGGGTCAACGTAGCTAGAAGTCGACGGCACGTCGATCCGAGCGCTGCTATCGGTCATTCCCCCTGACGTGGTTTCCCAGTCTTCAAAGTTTTGTAAGGCTGAAACCAGTACTGATTGAGTGGCGGCATTTATGGCCTTGGACTTCTCGACAAGCGGTTCCCGATAGGCCATAAGGAAGGACTGGGTGTCGATTACCCGTCTGGCGTGAAACAGCGAGGTGTTGCGGACATCGACGTCCAGGCCGAAGCGCTCTTTGAGCGTCGCCTTGAGTAAAGGCTCGGCATAGTTTTCAGGTGATGGCAGTTGCGCGAGAACGGTTTTGATCTGCTGTTCAAGTTGGTAATGGCGACTAGAGGACTCCACAAGCGCCTGAACAATGCCTGGCTTTTCGCGTCGTGCCACAGCCAGCCACGCTGGCATTTCAGGGGCGGTCTGGCGAAGTGCCTGGTGCATTGCCGACGGCGCATTGATGAGCCAAGTCGGTAGAGAATATTTCAGCAAGTCGTAATGAGGATTGGTTTTGCCGGATTGTGCGGTGGAGGGTGTAGGAAACTCATTGGATGTGGACATGCTAAATAACCTTCTTCCTTGAGTGGGTCTATGAGCATGGCGGCGTGATCTCAACGAAAAAAGTTCAATTTATACAGGGTAGATCGATCGGCTCGATCTAATACTTGAGTGCATTCAGACTATACATAACGCCGCATGATTTGAATGTGATGATGGCCGGGTAAATGAAAAGAGCACGTAGGCCAGTAGGCGCTACGTGCTCTTTTATGGCTGCTCAGTCAGAACGCTTATACCGCCTGTGGCATTTCGCCGCGCGCCAGACGACGGTTGATATCGGCAATCACCTCCGGCAGCTCATTGATGGTGTCGATCAAGTAGTGCGGGCGCGAGCCTTCGAACAGGGCATGGATGCGCTTGCGCTCGCTGTCGAGTTTGTCCGAGGCCAGGGCGCGATAGCCTTCATAGGTCAAGCCCAGGGCGTTGCCCGAGCACACCAGCGCCACGGTCCACATGCCCGCGCGGCGGCCTTCAAGAATGCCCGGTACGGTGTCGTCGACTTTCACGCACGCGGCGACATCGTCGATGCCCAGGGCAATCACGTTGGCCAGGGCCTGGGCCGGCCACGGGCGGCCGTTTGGCGTTTCATCGGTGGCGACCACATGGTCGGCGACGTAGCCGTTCTGCGCTGCCAGTTCTACCACCTTGTCCATCACTACTTTCGGGTAGCCGGAGCACGAACCGATCTTCAGGCCATCCTTGCGCAAGCCGGTCAAGGTGTCGAGGGCGCCCGGAATCAGCGCCGAGTGTACGGCGATCTTTTCGATCTGCAGGGGCATGAAGCGGTTGTAGATGGCTGTGACGTCATCGTCGGTCGGCGTGCGACCAAATACCTTGCGATAACGCTCGGCGATCTGCGGTTGGTCGCACAGGGTACGGATGTGGTCCCACTTGCCCATGCCCATCGGGCCACGGGCTTCTTCGATGGAGACTTCGACGTCGAATTCGGCGAAGGCCTCGACGAAAATCTGGGTCGGAGCAAAGGAGCCAAAGTCGACCACGGTGCCGGCCCAGTCGAGGATGGCGGCTTGCAGTTGAGTCGGGTTGTTGTAGTTCATGTGAAGATTCCTTGAGCGGGTCGGTTCGCAGGTTAGGTAAAGGGCAGACTTCAGATTTCCAGCACTTCCATTTCACGCAGTACCTCGGCCACGGCATTGACCGCGGCCTGCATGCCATCCGGGCCGACGCAGCCGATGCAACCGACGCGGAAGGTTTCGACCTGGGTCAGCTTGCCTGGATAGAGGATGAAACCCTTGGCCTTGACCCGTTCGTAGAAGTCCTTGAACTGATAACGCGGGTCTGTCGGGGCGTGGAAGGTGACGATGATCGGAGCCTGTATCTCGGCCGGCAGAAAACTGCGCAGGCCAATGGCCGCCATCCCATCGAGCAGGGCCTTGCAGTTGCTGGCATAGCGCTGGTGACGGGCCGGCAGGCCACCTTCTTCGTTGTATTGCAGCAGGGCCTCGTGCAACGCCGCCACCACGTGGGTCGGTGGGGTGAAGCGCCATTGGCCGGTCTTGGCCATGTAGGCGTGTTGGTCCTGCAGGTCCATGGCCAGCGACGGCGAGTTGCCCTCGGCTGCGGCCAGCGAGTCTTTGTTGGCAAAAACAAAGCCCATGCCCGGCACACCTTCAAGGCATTTGCCGGAGGCGGCGATCAGCGCGTCGAACGGTACTTCGCGTGCATCGATCGGCAGTGCGCCGAAGGAACTCATGGCGTCGATGATCAGGCGCTTGCTGTGACGGGCGATGACCTGGGCAATCTCTGGCAGCGGATTGAGGATGCCGGTGCTGGTCTCGCAGTGAATCAGCGCCACGTGGGTGATGGTGCTGTCGGCGGCCAGCAAGCGGTCGACGTCGGCGGCGGTAGTGGGTTCGTCTTCAGCGGTTTCAAAGGTGCTGTAGGCGCGACCCAGGACCTTGCAGATCTTTGCCAGGCGCTGGCCGTACGCACCGTTGATCAGTACCAGGACCTTGCCATCGCGGGGCACCAGGGTGCCGATTGCGGCTTCCACGGCAAAGGTTCCGCTGCCCTGCAAGGGGACGCAGTGGTGGCTGTCGGCGCCGCCGACGATGGCCAGCAGTTGCTCGCACAGGCTGGCGGTCAGTTGGTTGAAGTCACGATCCCAGGAGCCCCAGTCCACCATCATTGCTTGGCGGGTGCGGGCTGAGGTGGTCAGTGGGCCGGGGGTCAGCAGGATTGGGGCGTTACTCATTCCGGTGGTCCTCACAAGCGGTGGGCTGAATCTACGGGACCTAAGTTGCAATTCTGCGCGCCATCAATCAAATTGTTTGTTGTTATGCCAACCATAAGTCAGGCTGATAGATATGAACCTGTTCCAGCTCCGCGCTTTCGATGCTGTCGCCCGTGAGGGCAGCTTTACCCGTGCGGCCAGCCGCTTGTTCATCAGCCAGCCGGCCGTCACCGGGCATATCAAGGCGCTGGAGGAGCACTACCAGATCACCCTGTTGCGGCGTACCGCGCGTCGGGTCGAGCTGACGGAGGAGGGGATTCGCCTGGCGGCGATCACCCGCGCCATGTTTGGCCTGGCTGAAGAAGCACAAGCCATGCTCGAGGCCAATCGCCAGCTGCTCACCGGGCGCCTGGAGGTGGCCGCCGACGGCCCGCACCGGGTCATGCCGATGCTGGCCAAGCTGCGCGCGCGTTACCCGGGGGTTACTGTCAACCTGCGCCTGGGCAATGCTCAGGAAACCCTGGCTGCACTGTTGTCCGAACATGCCGACGTGGCGGTCATGACCGAAGTGGAACCTCGTAAGGGGCTGCATTTGCAGAATCTTGGCGACTCACGGATCTGTGCCTTGCTGCCTGCCGGCCACCCGTGGGCGAAGGAGCCTTGGGCGCTGCAGATCAGTGCGCTGAACCAGCAGATCATGGTGCTGCGCGAGCCCAGTTCGATCACCCGGCGCACGTTCGATCAGGCTTGCAGCGAGGCCCAGGTGCAGCCACGGGTGCTGCTCGAATTGGACAGCCGCGAGGCGGTGACCGAGGCGGTGGCGGCAGAGCTGGGTATCGGCATAGTCTCCTCGGTTGAAATCAGCCACGACCCGCGGGTGGTCGCCCGGCCCATAGTCGGGCCTGGCCTGGTCAACCAGCACATGCTCGGCTGCCTGGAGCGGCGTCGTGAACTGCGCCTGATCCAGGCGTTCCTGAGCCTGGCCGCGGCCATTTGAGGCGGGGCTGGCATTTTCCGGGCGGGCCCCTAAGATGGCCCTCACATAAAGACAGGCAGGGTGAACGACGGCTGATGGCGGAGAAAGACACCATCTCGATGCAACTGGTGCGTGAAGCGCTGTTGCAGACTTGCGCCCCCGGCGCGCCGAGCCTGGCCATGCTCAGCCGCGTCGGCATCGATCCGGCGCAGCTGCACGAGGCCAGCGCCCGGGTGCCGGCTAGTGCCTACGCAGAGCTCTGGCGCCTGCTGGCGCGCCGTTGTCACGATGAGTTCTTCTGCATGGACCCGCGTGGCCTGCGCACCGGTAGCCTGGCCTTCCTCTGCCGTTCCTCGATGACCCAGCCGACCCTGGGCGCGGCAATCGAATCCGCCCTGGCGTTTCTGGGGCTGATGCTCGAACACTTGCAGCCGGTGCTGGTGCGTCAGCAAAGCCTGGCCGAAATCGTCATTGGCGAACCGCAGGAAGCGCCGCGTCGACCCTTCACCTATTTCACCTTCTGGATGATCGTCCACGGTGTGGCCTGCTGGCTGGCCGGGCGACGGATTCCGATCCTGGCCATCGAACTGCGCTGCGATGAGCCACCGTTCTGCGACGATTACCGGGTAATGTTCTCGGAAAACCTGCAGTTTGGACGCCCACGCACGCGCATGATCTTTGCCGCCGACTGCCTGGACCTGCCGCTCAAGCGCACCCCGGAGGAGCTGCAGCGGTTCCTAGCCGAGGCACCTGGCAACATCCTGGTGAAGTACCGCGACCCTGCGAGCCTGGCCCGGCGCATCAAGGCTTCGTTGCGCCAACTGCCGGCAGGCGAGTGGCCCGAGACCGAAGGCCAGGCCCAGCAACTGTGCATCTCGGCCTCGACCCTGCGCCGGCGCCTGGCTGAAGAAGGCCAGACCTACCAAGGGCTCAAGGACAGTGTGCGCAAGGAGTTGGCCATCGCCTGGCTGGCCGAAGACCAGGTGAGCTTTGCCGAAATTGCCGACCGCCTGGGGTTTGCCGACAGCAGTTCGTTCTACAAGGCCTTTCGCAAATGGTACGGCTGCAACCCGGGTCATTACCGCACGTTGATCGGCCAAGACCAGCCCGAGCGCCAAACCAGTCATCCAGATTGACAGCTTTGGCCATTGTCCTGCCCCGGCGCTAGCGCGACTATCTCCAGATCATTCGTTTTATTCCAACAATAAGAAACGAGGAGTCTGGCGATGCGTGATTACCGCGGCGCAGCGAAGGGTTTCAACTATCAGCAGACCGCTGCAGCTGTACTGCAGGGCAGCCTGGAAGCACTCAATGCCTGTGTCGAGTGCTGTGACCGGCATGTCGGCGACCACCGCATAGCGCTCAACTGTGAAAACCGCGAGGGCGACAGCGCGCAGTACAGTTTCGAGCAATTGCAGGAGGCCGCCGCGCGCCTGGCCAATGTGCTCAAGGCGCAAGGCGTTGGCGCTGGCGATCGGGTTGCAGGCTTGATGCCGCGTACTGTCGAGCTGCTGGTAACCGTGCTCGCCACCTGGCGCCTGGGTGCGGTCTATCAACCCCTGTTCACCGCCTTCGGGCCCAAGGCTATCGAGCACCGCCTGGAGCAGTCCGGGGCCAGAGTGGTGGTCACCGAGCCGCTCAACCGCAGTAAGCTAGATGACGTGCATGGCTGTCCGACGATCATCTGCGTCGGTGCCCAGGCCGGCGCCAGCGACCTGGATTTCCATACCGAACTCAATGCCGCCAGCAATCACTGCGAGCCTGTGCTGCTGGGGTGCGATGCACCGTTCCTGCTGATGTTCACTTCAGGCACCACGGGCCCGGCCAAGCCGCTGGAAGTACCGTTGCGCGCCATTGTCGCCTTCCAGGGCTACATGCGCGATGCCATCGACCTACGCCCCGAAGACAACTTCTGGAACCTGGCCGATCCGGGTTGGGCCTACGGTCTTTATTACGCGGTAACCGGCCCGCTGGCGCTGGGGCATTCCACGACCTTTTTCGATGGCCCGTTCAGCGTCGATAGCACCTGCCGAGTCATCAACAAATACGCCATCACCAACCTGGCCGGATCGCCTACCGCCTACCGCTTGCTGATTGCCGCCGGCGGCGAGTTCAGCGCGCCCATCAAGGGCCGCCTGCGGGTGGTCAGCAGCGCCGGCGAACCGCTGAACCCGGAAGTGATCCGCTGGTTCGCCGATGAGCTTGGCGTGACCATCCACGACCATTACGGCCAGACTGAACTGGGCATGGTGCTGTGCAACCACCATGGCCTGGCGCATCCGGTACACCTGGGGTCGGCCGGCTTTGCCATCCCCGGGCACCGAATCGTCGTGCTCGATGAGCAACACAACGAACTGCCCGCGGCGCAGCCGGGCATTCTGGCGGTCGACCGCGAGCAGTCGCCGCTGTGCTGGTTCGGGGGTTATCACGGCCTGCCGACCAAGTCTTTCGTCGGCAAGTACTACCTGAGCGGCGACACCGTCGAGCTCAACACCGATGGCAGTATCAGCTTTGTCGGTCGCAGTGACGATGTGATCACCACCTCCGGGTACCGGGTTGGGCCTTTCGATGTCGAGAGTGCGCTGATCGAGCACCCAGCGGTGATCGAGGCGGCGGTGGTGGGTAAACCAGACCCTGAGCGTACCGAGCTGATCAAGGCGTTCGTCGTGTTGGGCAGCGGCCAGAAGCCTAGCGAAGCGCTGGCCGAAGCGCTGAAACAGCACGTGCGCCAACGCCTCTATGCCCATGCCTACCCACGGGAGATCGAATTCGTCAGCGAGCTGCCCAAGACCCCGAGCGGCAAGCTGCAGCGCTTTATCCTGCGCAACCAGGAAATCGCCAAACAACAAGCTGCGCTGGCCCAGACCGCCAGCGCCTGAGGAACGAACATCATGCAGATCGCCAACAAGAACTTCATTGTCAGCGGCGCGGCCTCGGGCCTGGGCGCTGCTACCGCGCAGATGCTTATCGAGGCCGGCGCCCAGGTGATGCTGGTCGACCTCAACGCCGAAGCCGTTGCCGCCAAGGCTCAGGAACTGGGGCCGAACGCCCGCTTTGCAGTCGCCGATATCAGCCAGGAGGCTGCTGCCAAGGCTGCTGTCGATGCCGCAGTGACTGCATTCGGCAGCCTGCACGGCCTGATCAACTGCGCCGGCATCGTCGGCGCCGAGAAGGTGCTGGGCAAGAATGGTCCCCATGGCCTGGAAAGCTTCAGCCGGGTGATCAACGTCAACCTGATCGGCAGCTTCAACCTGTTGCGCCTGGCCGCCGCGGCCATGGCAGAAGGGGAGGCCAGCAGCGAAGGTGAGCGCGGGGTGATCATCAATACCGCTTCGATCGCCGCCTACGACGGCCAGATCGGCCAGGCCGCCTATGCCGCGTCCAAGGGTGCGATTGCCAGCCTGACCCTGCCCGCAGCACGCGAACTGGCACGCTTCGGCATCCGCGTCATGACCATCGCCCCCGGGATTTTTGAAACCCCGATGATGGCCGGCATGACCCAGGAAGTGCGCGATTCACTGGCCGCTGGCGTGCCGTTCCCGCCACGCCTGGGCCGCCCGCAGGAATATGCGGCACTGGCCCGTCATATCATCGAAAACAGCATGCTCAATGGCGAGGTGATCCGTCTCGACGGTGCCTTGCGCATGGCCGCCAAATAACTGCAGGAGGACTGAAATCATGACCCTTGCCAACGATCCGATCGTCATCGTCAGCGCCGTGCGCACCCCAATGGGGGGACTGCAGGGCGACCTGAAAAGCCTCACCGCGCCGCAATTGGGCGCCGTGGCCATTCGCGCTGCCGTCGAGCGTGCTGGCGTAACCCCTGACAGCGTCGAACAGGTACTGTTCGGCTGCGTTCTGGCCGCAGGCCTTGGCCAGGCGCCTGCGCGCCAGGCTGCCCTGGGCGCAGGCCTGAACAAGGGCACCACCTGCACCACCTTGAACAAGATGTGCGGCTCGGGTATGCAGGCGGCCATCATGGCCCATGACCTGCTGCTGGCCGGCAGCGCCGATGTGGTAGTGGCCGGCGGCATGGAAAGCATGTCCAACGCACCGTATCTGCTTGACAAGGCCCGTAGCGGCTACCGCATGGGCCACGGCAAGATCATCGACCACATGTTTTTCGACGGCCTGGAAGATGCCTACGACAAGGGTCGCCTGATGGGCACTTTTGCCGAGGACTGCGCCGAGCACAATGGCTTCACCCGCCAGCAGCAGGATGATTTCGCCATCGCCTCGCTGACCCGTGCGCAACAGGCAATCAAGGATGGCAGCTTTGCCAGCGAGATCGTTCCGGTCGAAGTGACCGTGGGCAAGGAACAGCGCCTGATCAGCGACGACGAGCAGCCGCCCAAGGCTCGCCTGGACAAGATTCCTCAGCTCAAGCCCGCCTTCCGTGATGGCGGTACGGTCACGGCGGCCAACGCCAGTTCTATCTCCGACGGTGCCGCGGCACTGGTGCTGATGCGCCGCTCGCAGGCCGAAAAACAGGGGCTCAAGCCACTGGCTGTAATCCACGGCCACGCCGCGTTCGCCGCCACCCCGGCGCTATTTCCCACCGCACCGATCGGCGCTATCGACAAGCTGATCAAACGCACCGGCTGGAACCTGGCCGAGGTCGATCTGTTCGAGATCAACGAAGCCTTTGCCGTGGTCACCCTGGCGGCCATGAAGCACCTGGACCTGCCCCACGACAAGGTCAACGTGCATGGCGGCGCGTGTGCCCTGGGCCATCCGATCGGCGCCTCGGGCGCACGAATTCTCGTCACCCTGCTGGCTGCCTTGCGCCAGAAAGGCCTGCGCCGTGGCGTGGCCGCCATCTGCATAGGCGGCGGTGAAGCGACGGCCATGGCGGTCGAGTGTCTGTATTGAGGTGCACCATGCTAGTTAACGACGAACAACAGCAAATCAGCGACGCCGTCCGCCAGTTCGCCCAGGAGCGCCTGCGCCCTTTCGCCGAGCAGTGGGACCGTGAGCACCGCTTCCCCAAGGAAGCGATCGGGGAAATGGCCGAACTGGGCCTGTTCGGCATGCTGGTGCCGGAGCAGTGGGGCGGCAGTGACACGGGCTACGTGGCCTATGCCATGGCCCTGGAAGAAATCGCCGCCGGCGATGGCGCCTGCTCGACCATCATGAGCGTCCACAACTCGGTGGGCTGCGTGCCGATCCTCAAGTTTGGCAGCGACGCGCAAAAACAGCAGTTCCTCGTGCCACTGGCCAGCGGCCAGATGCTCGGTGCCTTCGCGCTGACCGAACCCCAGGCCGGCTCCGATGCCAGCAGCCTGAAGACGCGTGCCCGCCTCGACGGCGATCACTATGTGCTCAATGGTTGCAAGCAGTTCATCACCTCGGGGCAGAACGCCGGGGTGGTGATCGTGTTTGCCGTCACTGACCCGGCCGCCGGCAAGCGCGGCATCAGTGCCTTCATCGTGCCGACCGATTCACCGGGTTACCAGGTGGCACGGGTTGAAGACAAGCTCGGCCAGCACGCCTCCGACACCTGCCAGATCGTTTTTGACGATGTACGTGTGCCGGTGGCCAACCGCCTCGGCGAGGAGGGCGAAGGCTACAAGATCGCTTTGGCAAACCTTGAAGGGGGGCGCATCGGTATTGCATCGCAATCGGTGGGCATGGCCCGGGCCGCCTTTGAAGTGGCCCGCGACTATGCCCGCGAGCGCCAGAGCTTCGGCAAGCCGCTGATCGAACACCAGGCGGTGGCCTTCCGCCTGGCCGACATGGCCACCCGTGTGGCGGTGGCCCGGCAGATGGTCCAGCACGCCGCTGCGCTGCGTGATGCCGGGCGTCCGGCATTGGTCGAAGCGTCGATGGCCAAGCTTTTTGCCTCGGAAATGGCCGAAAAGGTCTGTTCGGATGCCTTGCAGACCCTGGGCGGTTATGGCTATCTGAGTGACTTTCCGCTGGAGCGCATTTACCGCGATGTGCGGGTCTGCCAGATCTACGAAGGCACCAGCGATATTCAGCGCATGGTCATTGCGCGCAATCTTTGAACGGAGCAGCTTGCATGAGTTTTGAAACCATTCTGTTGGACATCCACGGCAAGGTCGGCCTGATCACCCTCAATCGCCCGCAGGCGCTCAATGCGCTCAACGCGCAGATAGTTGGCGAGATCAACCAGGCGCTGGACCAGCTCGAAGCCGACCCGAACATCGGTTGCGTGGTGCTGACAGGTTCGGCCAAAGCCTTTGCCGCAGGCGCCGACATCAAGGAAATGGCCGACTTGCGTTACCCGCAGATCTACGTCGATGACCTGTTCAGCGATGCTGACCGCATCGCCAACCGTCGCAAGCCGATCATCGCTGCCGTGTCCGGTTTTGCTCTGGGTGGTGGCTGTGAACTGGCCATGATGTGCGACTTCATCCTGGCGGCTGACAACGCCAAGTTCGGCCAGCCCGAGATCAACCTCGGCGTGCTGCCGGGCATGGGCGGCACCCAGCGCCTGACCCGTGCGGTGGGCAAGGCCAAGGCCATGGAACTGTGCTTGAGCGGTCGCCTGATGGGCGCCGAAGAGGCTGAGCGCGCTGGCCTGGTGGCTCGCGTGGTGCCGCAGGCCGAGCTGCTGGAAGAGGCATTGAAGGTAGCTGCGACCATCGCCAGCAAGTCGATCCCGATGACCATGATGGTCAAGGAAAGCGTCAACCGTGCCTTTGAGGTCAACCTCGCCGAAGGCGTGCGTTTCGAGCGCCGGGTGTTCCATGCTGCCTTCGCCACCGAAGACCAGAAAGAGGGTATGGCCGCGTTCATCGCCAAGCGCGAAGCGCAGTTCAAGGACCGCTGAGCGTAGCATCATGTACCACCCGGGTGAGGGTGGGTAGCGTTGAGATACAGCTTCCTTTCAACAACAGGAAGCTCGCTCATGACGCTGATCCCATCCCCCCTCGGGCAGATGGCCCTGAGTGCCAAACTCTGCGGTCCGATTGCCCGGCACTTCGCTCTGCGACCCTCACTGCGAAGCGTTGCTGCGCAGATCATCGAGCAGCAATGGCGCGAGCGCGGTATCAAGGGTCCCGCGCCCTCTACCCTGACGCTGTACCGTAGGGTGCCCGGGCAGGGCTGGCGCCTCGGCAGCCTGGCCGATGCCTTGATCGTTCGTTACTGTCAGGCATCCAGTCTCAACCTCACCGCGGGTGTCGATCTGCTCAGCACGGACCGCGCATCACAAACCCCGCGCGCCACGGACGTCGACCTGTACCAGGTCCAGACGTTGCTCGACGAGTGCGGCCCATTCCTGCTCGATGAGTACAAGCGGGTGCTCGCTGAGTTCTGGAGCTATCGCGGGGATCGACCAAACAGTCCTTGGGGATGGCTGGTGAATTACCTGCACAACCAGTTCGTGACGGACTGCGATCTTGAACTGAGTGCAGGTACGCTCAGCGCCTTCGAGGCTGTCACGGCCAACGCCGTGGCTGCGTTCCCGGAGGCGGCGCAGCGTGCGCAGCTGGACAACATGGCCGATGTCACGGTATGGCTGCTCAACGCCGATGCAACAACGACCCAGGCGCTGGAACCGGAATGGACCAGTGCGCTGCTGATCGAACGAGCAGTGCCCGAGCAGCAGCGCACTATGGAGTTGGTCTATACCTTGGCGGGCAAGCTGCACCGTTTTGAATCGCGCGAGGCGTTGGTCAACGCCCTGCGCGGGAGTCGGCACGGCGCTCCTGTTACATTGACCCTGCACAAGATCGCTGGGCCGATGTTCCAGGCACAGGTGACGATGCTGTTCGAGCAATTGTTGGTGTTGATTGAGCGCATCGCGCAGGCGACTCGAGGCACCGATCCCGACTTGCCGGACCTGCTGATGCAGTATCTGGATGAGGCCACGTCGCTGATCGATATCTGTGCGGTCAATCAGCGTCAGACCCGCCTGCTGTATCAGCGTCAACTGCCCCTGTGGCTGCAGCAGTCCAGTATCGCCGATCGTCACGCCTATGCCAGCGGCCTGGTGCGACTGGCCAGGGCGCAGCGACGCGGTGCGGGCAGATCATTCCTGTTCGACATACCTGGGATCCTCGACTACGCAAAAGACGCAGTGCGCGCGGCAGTTCTGGCCGATCACCCGCAATCGGCGAGGTTGAATCTCGAGGACTTTGAGGTGGTCAACGAACGGGTGGACGCTGCTGCAGCGGGTAGCGGCGGCAACCTGTACCCGGTGGGTTCGGTCACGGTAGTGCGCTTGAGCCTGGCACAGCTCGCGCTGGAGAACCGCTCGGCATTGCGGGCAGGATCGGTGACGGTGCAGTCTCGCAACGGTGCCCCGGTGCCCGACTGGCTGACGCGCGGCTACCTTGAAACCTTGGTCAGCCGGCTGGACCTTGGCAAAGCGTATCCGGACTTGCTACGCCAGCAGTTGCTCGATGATGCGTCGGCGCGGGCTGCCCGCCAGACGTTGTTCGTTGATCAGGTGCGTGAGCAACTGCCACTGCTGGCACTTGAGAAGTACCTGCGCAAGACCGATGGCATTACCTCTCGAGGCGTCAAGCTGGTGCAATCGATCTGTGACGTTGTGCCTGGTCATGTCGCGTTGGCGCGGATGCGGCCGCTGGCGTTCCGGCGTCGCGCCGGTGCCAAGGCGGATGTCGCCCTGAATGCGTACTTGATCGACGCCAGGAAGTCCGAAGGCGGACCCTGTGTGCTGTACCGTCCGCTGCATCCACAGCCGCTGCTCGAGTTCACCACGGAACAAGGGTTTTGCGAGGCGTTGTACGACGGCGGGGCATTGCAGGATGACGTGTTGTCGCGCCTTGATGAAAATGCACGGCCTCTTTATGCCAGAGGCGGATTCGAGCAACCGCATATCGTTCGATTCACGCAAGGTGCGGAATTCTCGCCCATCGAGGTCTCTGCACCTTCCACCCTGGCCGAGGAGGCCCTGGGCGAAAATATGCTGGGACAGCTGTACCTTTCTTGCGCGCGGGAGTTGGTTGCCCTGGCCGAGGCTCAGTCGGTATCCAACAGTGAGAACCGCTGGATCGCTTATGAAGAATTGGGATGGCTGATGTTCAACACCCTGTTGCCCTTCTTCAATGGCCCTGTGACCGTTTCCGCCTGGATGCTGCAGTTTTTCGCCAGCCTGCAAAGTGAACTTCAGTTACCTGAGGCGCAGGAGGACGGCGAGCGGCTGGCCGTGTTGTTGTTCAATGTCGCGTCGATACTGTTCACGTTCAGGAACGAGCCGCCGCTGTTGAAAGCACCGTCTCGTGCGCCGGAGAACAACGAGACGTTAGTGCCCATGCGTCTTGTCGATGACGCTGTCGAGCGTGCGCCGAGTTCGCCCTCCGCTGCGTCACTGGCGGGCCTGGATTTCAGTTGGTCGTCGGCCAGGCCCGGCTTGACCAGTGCGCAGCGCACGGCGCTGGAGCCGTTCAAGGCTGAGTTGACCCTGGGTCGATTGGGCGAGGCGCTGCCCCACGGGCCGCGACAGGGTTTGTACCTGCACGCCGATCACCTGTGGGCGAGCGTCGACAGTAATGTATATGAGGTCGCGATCACCGAAGATGGAACACGCATCGTCGACGGGCAAGGGCAGTTGGGCCCCTGGTTGCGTCAGCAGACGCCCGGCGTCTGGGCCTTCGACCTAGGGCTGCGCCTGCGGGGTGGCATGCCGCTGAATCGGCGCATCGAGCAAATGCGTGAAGCCAATCGGCAGCGGGTGACAGCATTGGAGCATGAGCTTGCTGGTTTGAGTATCGAACGCGAGGCGCGAATTGCGCGGCTTGCTCGGAACGAGGCGGAATTCGGCTTCGACAAACATCCAGGCGAGCAGCACCTGCGGGCGTATGTCGACGACATACGTCACCACTGTCAGCAGTTGATCAAGGCCGACGAAAGTTTTCAGGCATTGAACCAGCTGAAGAGCCAGGCCAACTTCAACCGGGCTCGCGCCAGCAATCTGTTCGAACTGGCGAGTGCTCAAATCCATCTGGTTCGTATGTTGCGCTTACAGTTTATCGATAGCGTCACGCGGGCACGTACACTGCCAAGCGTGCAAGAGCCGCCGCTGCAGCAGGCGGGGGGCAATGGTGTGGCGGGCAGGCGTGAACGGTTTGTCCAGGCGTCCCGTCACGCCAAGGCACTCATCAAAGAGGCTTTGGCGAGCTTTGAAGCCATTCGTGAGGTACGTCGACAATTGCGCGGCTTATTACCAACGGGGCCGCAGAATATCGCCGAAATCGATGAGCAACTTGGGAGAGCAAACTCCTACAGGTCATGGCAATCCAGCGAGATCAGCCTGCAAGGTGTGTTGATTCTGGAGGCCGACCAAGGCGAAGTGTGGCAGTTGCTGGATACGGTGAAGTCGTCACGTATTGCACTGCAGATGCAGGCCACGCTTGAAGGCGATACCTCGTTTACGAGCCAGGAACGCGTTGAGGTGCTCGATGGCAGCGTTCGCAACTTTGCCGTTGCCTTGGAGGTGGCGCGTAACTATCAAGCGGGGCCGAGGAGTGAAGCCGCCAAACCTTTGGTCGAGGCGTATGTGCATTCGCTTCAAAGGATGTTGCTGGAAGCCGAAGGCGAGTTGGCCAGGCATATTCGCGTGTTATCCAGCGAAAGCGAGCCAGCCCAGCCAAGGGCGAACAGCAGGCATGCAGTGATCAAGACGCGCAATCGAGGAGGGGTGGTTGGTCAGCGGCGGGTGGGGACGGGCAGCAATCCGGATTCAGTGGTCGTGCTTGATCCGATCGAGAACAGCGAATTGGCGGTTTATCAGGAGTCCAGCGAAGCGGGTGTCTGGCAGCCTGTCGCTCCCGCCACACCCGTGCAAACTGCGGCACCCCGCGCAAGTCTGGGCAACCTGCTCAAACGTGTCGGCAAACTTTTGGCCGGCGCAGAGCGGCAGATGCTGCAGGCCCGGAGCCAGGCCCGAACGGCAACGATCGGTGTAGAAATGGAGGAGATTCTGGTGCAGCAGGCGACGCCATTGGAGGCGCTGGCCAACGATATCGAAGAGGCCCTGACCGCGGTGAACGAGGTCGACCGCGCTACCCAGGAACATGACGCAGCGATCGAAGCCAAGGCCTTGAGTGACAAGGCGGTGGCAATGCGTGCCCTGGGGCGCGAATTGCGCATTTCGATCACCAGGGCGCAACCTCCGACGGTAGGTCGCCTCGTCTATCTCAAGCGTCAGGGTGAGATCAGTATTACCCGGCCCAAAGGACGTGAACCGAGCGCACGGCGCACAGGCCGGCCTCAAGACTACCTGCAAGAATATGTGATCAGCGACACAACCGGGCAACCCCTGTGGTATGCCCACTTTCATTACCCAAGCATGGACACGGCGGCCAGTGACTTTACCGCAGCCCACCTGAAAACCCGTGAACAGCGATTTGATGGTGGGCAGTATCGAGTGAAAGCCGAGCAGAACAGCCAGGTGGTGATCCAGATCTACCGCAGCCTGATCGACAGGGCTTCCGCCGATGCCTTGTTCCTGGGGCTTTAGCAGCGTTGCCGGGGTGGCAGGCAACCTTGCTACCCCGGACTGTGCCTTACTACCAAATGAGTAGTCGTTCCCTGCCAAGGGCCGATTCGTCCCGCCTGCCTCGCTGAATAAGATCGACTCACTGCCTGTCGTTGCGACAGGCCTCGATCAGCAGAGGCCCCATCATGATCTATGCAGCCCCCGGTACGCCGGATGCAATTGCAAATTTCAAATCACGTTATGGCAATTACATCGGCGGTGATTTCGTTGCGCCGCTCAGTGGCCAGTACTTCACCAATAGTTCTCCGGTCAACGGCCAGCCGATTGCAGAGTTCCCACGCTCGAACGCCGATGATATCGAGCGTGCCCTGGACGCTGCCCATGCCGCCGCCGATGCCTGGGGACGTACGTCGGTCCAGGAGCGTTCGCGCATCTTGCTGAAGATTGCCGACCGTATCGAAGCACATCTTGAAGTACTGGCCATCAGCGAAACCTGGGACAACGGCAAAGCCATCCGCGAGACGCTCAATGCCGATGTGCCGCTGGCTGCCGATCATTTTCGCTATTTTGCCGGTTGCATTCGCGCCCAGGAGGGCAGCGCTGCCGAAATCAACGACATGACCGCGGCCTACCACTTTCACGAGCCGCTGGGTGTGGTCGGGCAGATCATTCCGTGGAACTTCCCGCTGCTGATGGCGGCCTGGAAGCTGGCCCCGGCCCTGGCGGCGGGTAACTGTGTGGTTCTGAAGCCGGCTGAGCAAACGCCGTTGTCGATCACGGTGTTTGCGGAGCTGGTCGGTGACCTGCTGCCGCCGGGTGTACTGAATATTGTCCAGGGCTTTGGACGCGAAGCTGGCGAAGCCCTGGCCACCAGCAAGCGCATCGCCAAAATTGCCTTTACCGGCTCCACCCCGGTGGGCGCGCATATTCTCAAGTGCGCCGCCGAAAACATCATTCCATCAACGGTGGAACTGGGAGGGAAATCGCCGAACATTTTCTTCGAGGACATCATGCAGGCCGAGCCGGCGTTCATCGAGAAAGCCGCTGAAGGCCTGGTGCTGGCCTTTTTCAACCAGGGAGAAGTCTGTACCTGCCCGTCACGAGCCTTGGTGCAAGAGTCGATCTATGAGCCGTTCATGGAGCAGGTGCTGAAGAAAATCAGCCAGATCAAGCGCGGCAACCCCCTGGACACCGAAACCATGGTGGGCGCCCAGGCCTCGGAGCAACAGTACTACAAGATTCTTTCCTACCTGCAGATAGCCCAGGAAGAGGGCGCTCAAGTGCTGGCTGGCGGCGACTGCGAGCGACTGGGCGGCGACCTGTCCACGGGTTATTACATCCAGCCGACCCTGCTCAAGGGGCACAATCGGATGCGCGTGTTCCAGGAGGAGATCTTCGGTCCGGTGGTGGGCGTGACCACCTTCAAGGACGAGGCCGAGGCATTGGCCATTGCCAACGATACCGAGTTCGGGCTGGGCGCCGGGGTGTGGACCCGCGATATCAATCGCGCCTACCGCATGGGCCGGGGCATCAAGGCGGGCCGTGTGTGGACCAACTGTTACCACCTGTACCCGGCGCACGCCGCGTTCGGTGGCTACAAGAAATCCGGGGTCGGTCGCGAGACCCATAAGATGATGCTCGACCACTACCAGCAGACCAAGAACCTGCTGGTCAGCTACGACATCAATCCGCTGGGGTTCTTCTGATCGCCCGGGTAGCTGTACCAAATCGCTTCCAAAGTAGCATTCGACCCGTACCGACAACGGTGTATTAATAGAAGCACCGCAATCCTGTGGTGCCATTAGAGGATGGACCTATGTGGAAAAAGCCTGCGTTCACTGATCTGCGTATCGGGTTTGAAGTGACGATGTACTTCGCCAATCGTTGATCCCTCTGGCGCCGGTTGTTGTTTGCAGCAGCCGGCGTTGTCGTTTCAGGCCCTTTCGGGCCTGATTGCATTCATACCCGGATGCAGTAGGCTGGCGCTTACGACTACAACAACGATACAGGCCTCGCATGAGCCCGAAATTGAGCCAGTTGCGCAAATTCGTTTCCCCGGAAATCATCTTTGGCGCCGGTTGCCGGCATCATGTGGCCAACTACGCCAGAACCTTCGGCGCGCGCAAGGTACTGCTGGTCAGTGACCCGGGCGTGATCGCTGCTGGCTGGGTAACCGATATCGAGGCCAGTCTGCAAGGGCAGGGCATTGACTACTGCCTGTACACCGAGGTCTCGCCCAACCCGCGGGTCGAGGAAGTGATGAGCGGTGCCGAGCGCTATCGCAGTGAGCAGTGCGACGTGATCGTCGCCGTCGGCGGTGGCAGCCCGATGGACTGTGCCAAGGGCATCGGCATTGTGGTGGCCCACGGTCGCCACATCCTCGAGTTCGAAGGTGTCGACACCATCCGTGTGCCCAGCCCCCCATTGATCCTCATCCCCACCACGGCCGGCACCTCCGCCGACGTGTCGCAGTTCGTGATTATCTCCAACCAGCAGGAGCGGATGAAGTTCTCTATCGTCAGCAAGGCGGTGGTGCCCGACGTGTCGTTGATCGACCCGGAAACCACCCTGAGCATGGACCCGTTCCTGTCGGCCTGTACCGGTATCGATGCACTGGTGCATGCCATCGAAGCGTTCGTGTCCACCGGTCACGGCCCCTTGACGGATCCTCACGCGCTGGAAGCCATGCGCCTGATCAACGGTAACCTGGTGGAGATGATTGCCAACCCGAGCGATATTGCCCTGCGGGAAAAAATCATGCTTGGCAGCATGCAGGCCGGGCTTGCCTTTTCCAATGCGATTCTTGGCGCGGTACATGCCATGTCCCATAGCCTTGGAGGCTTTCTCGACCTGCCCCATGGGCTGTGCAACGCGGTGCTGGTCGAGCATGTGGTGGCATTCAACTACAGCGCAGCACCCGATCGCTTCAAAGTGATCGCGCAGACCTTGGGCATCGATTGCCGGGGTCTTAACCACAAGCAGATCAGCCAGCGCCTGGTCGAGCACCTGATCGCTCTCAAACATGCGGTTGGCTTTCATGAAACCTTGAGCCTGCACGGGGTGGGAATGACCGACATCCCGTTCCTGTCCCAGCACGCCATGGGCGATCCCTGCATCCTCACCAACCCGCGCAGTTCCAGTCAGCGCGACGTCGAGGTGGTGTATGGCGAGGCCCTCTGACCTCCAGGGTGACGCGCTGGCTGGGTTGTTGGGGCTGAGCAATCACACCGTACGCAAAAGTCATTATCCGGAGCTGGCCGTACGCCTGGAGGAACTGGAAGCAGAGCGCAATCGCTACAAATGGTTGTTCGAGCATGCTGTGCACGGCATTTTCCAGGCCAGCCTCGTCGATGGCATGCGCGCCGCCAACCCTGCGCTGGCACGTATGTTGGGCTACCCTGACGCACCTGCGCTGTTGCTCTCGCGCCGGGACCTGGCCAGCCACCTGTTCGCCGGTGGCCAGGATGAACTGCGGACCATTGCCCAGGCACTGCAACGCGAGCAAGCGCTAATCGGCTATGAAACCCAGTTGCGCCGGCGTGACGGCAGCCATATCGACGTGCTGATGAACCTGCTGCTGCGTCCGGACGAGCCGGGTGTGGTGGAAGGCTTTGTGGCTGACATCACCGAACGCAAACTGGCCCAGCAACGCCTGCAGCAGCTCAACGATCAACTGGAGCAGCGGGTCGCCGAGCGCACCAACGAACTGATCGAGGCCCGTGATGCCGCCCAGGCGGCCAATCGCAGCAAAGACAAATACCTGGCGGCCGCCAGCCACGATCTGTTGCAACCGCTCAATGCCGCGCGGTTGCTGATTTCCACCCTGCGCGAGCGCAGTTTGCCCGCTGCCGAGCAACAGCTGGTCGAGCGCGCGCACCAGGCGCTGGAAGGCGCCGAAGACTTGCTGACCGACCTGCTGGATATTTCCCGGCTGGACCAGGCCGCAGTCAAACCGGACCTGGATCTCTACAGCCTGGACGAAGTGCTGGCTCCCCTGGCCTCGGAGTTCCAGCCGGTGGCCGAAGCTGCTGGCCTGGGCTTGCGGGTTCGCAGTGGCCGGTTGGCCGTTCGTACCGACCTGCGTCTGTTGACGCGAATTCTGCGCAACTTCATCAGCAACGCCTGCCGCTACACCGAACAGGGGCACATTCTGCTCGGTGCCCGCCGACAGGGCGCGCATGTGCGGCTGGAGGTCTGGGACACCGGGCGAGGCATTGCAGCCGATCGCCTCGAATCCATCTTTCTCGAGTTCAACCAACTGGATGTGGGCCGGGCTGCCGATCGCAAGGGGGTAGGGCTGGGCTTGGCCATTGTCGAGCGCATTGCGCGGATCCTCGAGTGCCGGGTTCAGGTGCGCTCCTGGCCGGGCTGTGGCTCGGTGTTCAGCATCGAGGTGCCGTTGTCGCCGTACCTGCCACAAGCCCCGGCTGCGACGGCCTTCGTGCACGCTGCGCTTGGTGATCCGTTGCCGGGGCGGCGATTGCTGGTGCTGGATAACGAATCGAGTATCCAGCAGAGTATGGCGGCGCTGTTGCAGCAGTGGGGATGTGAAGTGGTGACCGCCGCTGACTATAGTGAAGCGCTGGCAGTGCTTGCGGGACAGGTGCCGGAGTTGATCCTGGCAGATTTTCACCTCGACCATGGGGTGACCGGGTGCGAGGTGGTGCGTGACCTGCGTGGTCATTTCGGCCAGCGCATCGCTGCCGTGATGATCACCGCCGACCGCAGCGAGCAGAGTCGCCGGGCCATGCAGCGCCTCGGTGTACCGTTGCTGAACAAACCTGTGAAGCCGGGCAAGTTGCGCGCGGTGTTGAGCCAGTTGCTGGGTTGAGGGAAACCTGCTTACAGCGGCAGACGAGAATTTGTTACAAGCTTTTTGCCGCCAATACACCGTTTGTCCCCAGGAAAGCGCCGCGCAGGTAGTTTTTTTGTTATAAACCCGCGCCAGGGGAAGCACTTGTGGGCCTTTTCGGTCAATTGCACCGTCATTCCTGTTGCCCAGTGCGAATCTCGGCCGTAGACTGCCGCCCCCTGTAAATTGAGTGCCGGATGGTGCTTGAAGAATTCCGCTGCTGGCGAGCTGTTCGCCAGGAGCACCCGATTCGCCTTAATGCACGTATTTTTTATAGAGAAATCAATGACAAAGGAAAAGTTGCTGGCCATGCCGGCCGATGATTACATGAACGCTGAGCAACTGGCTTACTTCACCGCGCTGCTGCAGTCGATGAAGGTTGAGACCCATGAGCGCATCGAGCAGAGCCGTGTAACCATCGAAAGCCTGGATACGCCTGCCGATCCTGCCGATGCCGCCTCGGTCGAAGAAGAGCGCCACTGGTTGGTGAACGCGATCGAACGTGATCAGCGTCTGCTGCCACAACTGGAAATGGCGTTGGGCCGTATTGCCGACGAGAGCTTCGGCTGGTGTGACGACAGCGGTGAGCCAATCGGCCTGAAGCGTCTGCTGATCAGCCCGACCACCAAGTACTGCATCGAAGCTCAAGAGCGTCACGAGCAGATCGACAAGCACCAGCGTCAAGCCTGACAGACACAGGTGTCCAACAAGAACCCCGGGAATCGCTCCCCGGGGTTTTTGCGTTTGTTGTCCTGCATCAAGGGTAAAGGCTGTACACCGAAAGGAGCATGGATAATGGCGTTATAGTGGCTTTTAATGGCCGTACAATAACAACATGCCGCGTTGGAGCTCGAACATGCTGCGAAATGAATCGCTGTCTGGTGACTTGCTGGAGCCTGAAGTTGCGTCGAGTGGTACTGCGCCCTGGTCGATGCTGTTACTGCAAAGCCTGGTGCTGACGGGGGTACTGGCGGCCATGGCGTTTGCCGGGGTGTCAGTCTATGTCTGCTTGCCGTTGGCATTGTTGGCCTTGTGGGTTCCTCGCTTGCGCAAGCCCCTTGCAGTTGTCCAGGCTGACAGCGACCCACTGGGTGACTTGACACGCGACCTTGCCAGGACCACCAGCCACAACGCCCTGTCGGCTGCGGGTGTGGCGTTCTCAGTGCAACAGCTGGCGAGCAAGCTGCAGTCGCAACTGGACGCTGCGGCGCAGATCGTCAGCAGTGCCGAAGTCATGATCGGCACCGAGAAGGCTACCTCCCAACTGAGCCAGCATGCTTTGGCTGCTGCGCGCACCGCTCACCAGAGCAGCGCCAGTGGGCGCGAAGTGCTGGCGGAGTCGATCCAGCGGATGCACCAGCTGAGCGCGCGTGCCAGCGCCAGCCGCGAGTTGATCGAGGCCTTGCACCAGCGCAGTGAAGACATTGCCCGGGTCACCCTGGTGATACAGTCCATTGCCAGCCAGACCAATTTGTTGGCGCTCAACGCGGCCATCGAGGCGGCCAGGGCAGGGGAGCACGGTCGTGGCTTTGCCGTGGTGGCCGATGAGGTTCGTGGCTTGGCCGGGCGCACGGCCAGTGCCACGCAGGAGGTCGGCCTGATGGTCGCTGACATTCAGGAGCGTACGGCCCAGGTGGTCGAGCAGATCCGCACATTGTCGGATGACCTGCACAGCGGTGTTGACCAGGTCGAGCACACCGGTGAGCAGCTGGACAGCATTGCCAGCCTGGCTGCCGGGGTGGAGCAGCAGATCGGCGAAATCGCCGAGGGTACCGAGACCAACCGGGTCCAACTGGACAGCCTGTTCGAGGCAGTGGCACGCATGCGCAGTGATCTGCAGGCCAGTGACCAGCAAACCCAGCGGCTGGCCCAGGCCGCGGTGCAGCTGGAAGGCCAGGCAGAGAGTATCAGCGAGCGACTGGCCGAGGTCGGCCTGGACGATTACCACCAGCGGGTCTATGACCTGGCCCGGCAAGGGGCCCAGCAGATCGAGGCACAGTTCGAGGCCGATGTTACCTTGGGGCGAATCGGCCTGGAGGATCTGTTCGATCGTCATTACCAGCGCATTGCGAGTACCTCGCCAGCGCGCTACCAGACGCGACTCGACCGCTACACCGATCAGGTCCTGCCCGCCATCCAGGAGCCCTTGCTGAAGCAGCATGAGGGGCTGGTATTTGCCATCGCCTGTACCCAGCAAGGCTACGTCCCCACCCATAACATGGCATTCAACCAGCCGTTGACCGGCGATGAGGCGGTGGATACCGCGCACAATCGCAGCAAGCGCAAGTTCGACGACCGCACAGGCATTCGCTGCGGCAGCCATCAGCAGGCGGTCCTGTTACAGACCTACACGCGCGACACGGGTGAGTTGATGCACGATTTGTCGGTACCTATTCGGGTCAAGGGACGTCATTGGGGCGGGTTGCGGCTGGGCTACCGACCACAGCAAGCGGTATTTAACTGAGTCAGCTTTGTTACCGCTGATGCAAAACAGCTATGCGGTGGATAGCTTTTTCCGCAGTGGTGCAGGCCTTATCATGGCCATATCGTTAGGTTGCTAATAAATTCCGGAGGGAATGATGCATAGCCAAGTCGATGTAGCTGTGATGATTGGAAGTGGTGTGCCCCCGTCTCTGCAGGCCTTGGGCAAGCGAGTGTGCTGGGTGGTGCTGGTCAACGGCGAGCGCCGTGGTACGGCCTTTGCCTGCCGCGCCGAAGCCCAGGAGTGCCGTGCGGCGTGGCTTGAGCAATTGAATGCAGGCAGCCGACCCGTCGTGGCGCGCCAGGCCGGCTGAGGTCGTGGCAATCAACTTTCCAGGTCGCGGGCCAGGGCACAGGCCTGGTTGTGCTCACGACGGAAGCCCTTGACTCTTCCAGTGGCATGCTCGGTGACATGGAAAAAAGACTTGCCGGCGGGGATCACCACGTAGCGGGGTGTCGACACCGTGGTGGTAGAACAATCTGCACAGGAATGGGTATTGAGCTCTCGACGTAAATCGGTGTTTTCGTGCATATTCACTCCCCTGTGTATTGCGGATGATTTTCCGGCACTCATTCTGTTGAAGAGCCTGCCTTTATCTATCGCATTTTTATTGCGCTAGTGCTGTCAGACATGGCTGTTCTGATTGAGGAATTCTGCTGAACATCCGCCACCAGGCCTGGGCTGGCAGAGAAAGGTAATTAATCCCGCTCACTTGCGCGGCTGTCAGCTCAGGCTATTCGTACGCTTATCCATTAGTCTTTCAGACTTCAAATTGAAGTGCCGGTGCCTTCACGGAACCTTGGTTTCCGTGTGGCGGCGATGTGTAATCGGTTTTGAGGAATTCTTCATTGGCAGTCAGTAATCTGGATACCCATGCCCTGTTTGTCCTGGGCGATCTTCGGGCCAAATTGGTCAAACAGTTTCAATCGCGTTTTGTCTATGTTACCGAGCAAAACGCGGAAGGCCTGTACATGGCCGAGATCGATACCGATGTTGCAATGGTGGTCGATGACAAACAACGTCTGGAGCTGAAGGTTGGCGATCACTTTCGCGCCGCCGTGTTGCCCAGCCGCGAAGGTGGCAAACTGGAAGTACGTTTTCGTGACATCAAACTGACAGTTTATGGCCTGGGCGACTATGCCTTTGTCTCTGTGCCTGAGGGCGAAGGTATCGTCTTGCGTGAAGGCCAGGGTGTGGTGTTGGTTTTTGCCGCACACCAGCAGTTGCAGGAAGGCTTGAGCAAAATTCTGAAGGCTGCCACCGGCAAGGCCGCCAAATGGCGCAAGGGTGAGCTGACCACCTTCAAGGCCAGCGAGTGAACGCACCGATAGAGACCCGTGGGCGCGCCGAGTTTCATGCACGCCACCAGGCCAAGGCGCGAGAGCAAGCTGAGCAGTGGTTGGCACAGCGTCCGCGTTTGCAAGGGGCTTGGTTGGACTGGGTCGCCACCCAGCTATATCAGCTGGGCCCCCCTGAATTCGCTGCGATGGTTCGCCGTGAGCTGCAAAAACTGACGGCTTAGGCTTTGGTTGCCCGCTCACGGGTGCTGCTGATTTCCCCCGGGACTTTGTCACCTGCCATGCGCTTGCGAAACAGCGCGGCGCGGGCCAGTAGCAAGGTGGTCACCGGCACGGTGATTGCCATCAGGATCGGGATCAGCCAGGCGTGCAGCACCGGTGTCTGCTTGAGCGTCGAGAAGTACAGGATCGAAGCGAGTGCGACACACCAGGTGCCCAGCGTCGAGGCGAGGGCAGGCGGGTGCATGCGTTGAAAGAAATCTTTCAGGCGAATCAGGCCCAGTGCCCCGCTCAGGGCAAACAGGCTGCTAAGCAGCAGCAATATCGCGACCAGCAACTCGATCCAGAACGGCAACTCGTTCAGGTTGTTCATTCGATTACCTCTCCGCGCAGCAGGAACTTGGCCAGGGCAAACGAGCCGACAAAGCCAAACAACGCGATCAACAACGCCCCTTCAAAATAGGTATCACTGGCATAGCGGATGCCCAGCACCAGCATGGTCAGCATCGCCAGGATATAGAGGTAGTCCAGTGCCAGGACGCGGTCCTGGGCCGAAGGGCCGCGAAACAGCCGGAACAGTGTCAGGGCCATGGCCAGGGCAAAAATGAACAGGCTGGCGAGAATGGCGTTGGCAAGCAGGCCAGTCATTCGAAGATCTCCATCAGCGGGCGTTCATAGGTATGTTTGAAGTGCTCGATAAACTGCGCTTCATCGTCCAGGTCGAACACATGCAACAGCAGGACGCTGCGGTCCAGTGCCAGTTCCGACCAGATAGTGCCTGGGATCACGGTGGTGATCATCGACAGCGCCGCCAGGCCGTGGGCGTCGCGCAGTTCCAGTGGAATATGCACGAAGCGCGAGCGCGGTGGGTGGCGCTTGGCCGTCCAGACACTCCTGGCAACCTGGAGGTTGGACACCAGTACATCGATGCCGACCCGCACGATCAGGCGCACTACCGTCCCCGGGTGACTGATGCGTACAGACAAGGGCCGCAGCGGTGCCATCAGGATGGGCGCCAGAATGCCCAGCAAGGCTCCCAGCAACAGGTTGCCGGGACTCACCGACACGTTCAGGACCAGCCACAGCAGCAACAACGACAACGACAGCAGGGGGGCGGGGAACAGGCGTCTCATGGTTGCACCTGTGTACGGGTGGCCAGGGTGGTCGGGCCGGGGATCGGCCGAGTACCGAATACCGCGCTGATGTACTGCTCAGGATCCTGCAGGCTGGCGGCGGTGTCCTGGGTGTAACGCAGCAAGGGCTCTGCACGCACGCTCAGGACAATGCACAGGCCGAGCAAGGCAACGATGGGAATGCATTCGTAGCGACGCAGCAGCGGCGATGGGCGTTCCTGAGGGGTCCAGAAGCGCTGGATGCCGACCCGGGTCAAGGCGATCAATGAGGCCATGCCCGACAGCACCAGCAGCGCTACCAGTGTCCAGCCCTGTACTGAAAGCGCTTGCTCGGGGGCAACGCCCAGGCCTTGGGGATTGAACAGCGCAGCGATCAGGTTGACCTTGCCGATGAAGCCCGAGAGTGGCGGCATGCCGATGATCAGTAGCGCACACGCGATGAAGCTCAAGCCCAGGAATGCCATGGTCCAGGGGATCACCTGGCCGATCACGGCCTTTTGCTCGTCATCGAGGTTGATGCCTTTGGGAGGATGCAACGATTCCAGCGGTGAAGGGTGGCAATCGTCGTCATCGAGCGGCAACTCGTTGGCAGAGCGGGAGCGCTCGATCAACTCCGCCAGCAGGAACAGGGTGCACAGTGCCAGGGTGGAGCTGACCAGGTAGAACAAGGCGCCCGCGGTCAACGCCACCTGGCCGAAGCCGATGGCAGCCATCAAGGTGCCTGCCGACACCAGGATGCTCAGGCTGGCCATGCGTTCCAGGCGCTGGGCGGCAAGGATCGACACGGCGGCACAGGCCAGGGTTGCCAGGCCGCCATAGATCAGCCACTCGCCACCGAAGAAAGCCGAGGCCCCTGCCTGCCCGGAAAACAGCAAGGTCCACAGGCGCAGCACGGTATAGATACCCACCTTGGTCATGATCGCGAACAGTGCCGCCACCGGAGCGCTGGCGGCGGAGTAGGCCGGCACCAGCCAGAAATTCAACGGCCAGATGCCCGCCTTGGCCAGGAACGCGGTGGCCAGAATTGCCGCGCCGGCATGCAGCAAGCCACGGTCGGCTTCGGGTACCAGCGGGATTTTCACAGCCAGGTCGGCCATGTTCAGCGTGCCGGTGACACCATAGAGCATGGCCGCGCCCACCAGGAACAGCGAAGAGGCGAACAGGTTGATGGCAATGTAGTGCAGGCCGGCCTTCACCCGGGCCCGGCCCGAACCGTGCAGCAGCAGGCCATAGGACGCTGCCAGCAGCACTTCGAAGAACACGAACAGGTTGAACAGGTCGGCGGTCAGGAAGGCGCCGTACAAGCCCATCAGCTGGATCTGGAACAAGGCGTGGAAGCTGGCCCCGGCGCCATCCCAGCGGGCCATGGCAAACAACAGGGCACTGACCCCGACGATCCCGGTCAACACCAGCATAAGGGCAGCAAGACGGTCGACCACCAGCACGATGCCAAACGGCGCCGGCCAGTTGCCGGGCAAGTAGACACCGATGGAGCTGGCCTGGCCCTGGCCCTGTACCCACAGCAGCAAGGTGATGGAGATCGCCAGTCCCAGCAGGCTGGAGAACAGGTTGAGGCGGGCCTTGAGGGGGCGGCGCTTTTCGCCTAGCAGCAGCATCAATGCCGCCGTCAGCAGGGGCAGCAGGATGGGGGCGATGATCAGTTGGTTCATGAAGCTCATTCGTTGGACTCCCGGCCATCGACGTGGTCGGTGCCGGTCAACCCACGCGACGCCAGGAGCACCACCAGGAACAGTGCGGTCATGGCGAAGCTGATGACGATGGCGGTGAGCACCAGGGCCTGGGGCAGCGGGTCGGTGTAGTTGAGCAGGTCCTGGGGCACACCATCCTTGATGATCGGCTCTTTGCCGATAAACAGGCTACCCATGCTGAAGATGAACAGATTGACGCCATAGGAGAGCAGGCACAGGCCCATCACCACCTGGAACGTCCGTGGCCGAAGGATCAGCCAGACCCCGGAGGCGGCAAGCACACCAATGGCGATTGCGATGACTTCTTCCATCAGGCGGCTCCTGTCTGTGTGGCTTTGGGTTGGCTGGCAGGACGGTGTCCACGTACCGACTGGTGGGCCAGGGCAGTGAGGATCAACAGGGTCGAGCCGACCACCACGGTGAAGATGCCGACATCGAAGAACAGCGCGCTGGCAAAATGGATGTCACCCAGAACCGGTAGATGCAGATGTGCCGTATGAGTGGTCAGGAAGGGGTAGCCGAGCAGCATCGCGCCGCCGCCGGTGAGTGTGGCGCACAGCAGGCCCGTGCCCATCCAGCGTAGCGGCCGCAGGCTCATTTGCGCCTCGACCCATTGGGTGCCGGCGACCATGTACTGGAGAATGAAGGCGACCGACATCACCAGGCCGGCGACAAAACCACCGCCTGGCTGGTTGTGCCCGCGCATGAACAGGTACATCGATACCACCAGGGCAATCGGCAGCAGCAGGCGAACCAGCGCAGCTGGCACCATCATGAAGCCCAGCGCCGTATCTGCGGCCTGACGAGGGTTGACCAGATCGGTTACCACGTCCGGCGCCAGCAGGCGTTGCTGAGCCGGCAGTTGCATGCTCTCGCGAGGCGGGCGGAAGCGTCGCAACAGGGCGAACACGGCCAGGGCAACGGCCACCAGCACGGTCACCTCGCCGAGGGTGTCGAAGCCGCGGAAGTCCACCAGCATGACGTTGACCACGTTGGTACCGCCACCTTCTGGCAATGCCCGGCTCAGGTAGAACGACGAGATGATATTGGGCGTCGGACGGGTCAGCATTGCGTAGGACAGCAATGCCATGCCGGCACCGACCATGACCGCGAGGATCAGGTCGCGCAGGCGCCGCAGGCGAGCCCGCTCCTGGCTGCCCGGCAAGGGCGATACGCCTTCGATACGCCGGGGCAGCCAGCGCAGGCCGAGCAGGATCAAGACGGTGGTGACCACTTCGACCACCAGCTGGGTGAGCGCCAGGTCTGGCGCCGAGAACCAGACGAAGGTGATACAGGTCATCAAGCCGCAGACACTGACCATGGTCAATGCCGCCAGGCGGTGGTACTTGGCTTGCCAGGCCGCGCCGAGGGCGCAGGCAATGGCAATCAGCCAGAGCATGACGAACACACCGGAGCCCGGGATCTTCGGGCGGTCGCCCCAGCTCAGTCCGCTCTGCAGCATCGGCAGCAGGCCTGCCAGAAGGGCGGCCAGCACCAGCATGAACAGCTGCTTCTGCAGGCGTCGGGTGGTCAAGGTGCGCTCGATGCGCCGCGCCATGCGCATCAGCAGCACCTGACCATGCTCGAACATGCGCTTGCCATTGAAGCGTTCGATCAATGGTGGTTGAGGGAAGCGCCCCAGCTTGAGCTGGTTGCGCAGCAACAGGTAGAGCACTACACCGCCACTCATGGCGATCAGGCTCATGATCAGCGGTGCGTTCCAGCCGTGCCAGATCGCCAGGCTGTACTCCGGCAATGTGCCACCCACCACCGGCAGGGCCGCGGCGGCCAGCAGCGGCCCAACCGACTGGGCAGGGAACATGCCTACCACCAGGCACGTCAGCACCAGCAGTTCTACCGGGGCACGCATCCACCGCGGTGGCTCGTGAGGGGTGTGGGGCAAGTCGGTAGCGGGCGGGCCGAAGAACACGTCGACGGTAAAACGCAAGGCATAGGCCACGCTGAAGGTCCCCGCGAGCGTGGCGATCACCGGCAAGGCTGTTTCGATCCAGGCGCTGGACGTGATGAACACGGTTTCAGCGAAGAACATCTCCTTGGACAGGAAGCCGTTCATCAGCGGCACCCCGGCCATGGACGCACTGGCTACCATGGCCAGGGTCGCGGTAAACGGGATAAGCCGGAACAGGCCGCTCAGGCGGCGAATATCACGGGTACCGCTTTCATGGTCGATGATGCCGGCGGCCATGAACAGCGAGGCCTTGAAGGTGGCATGGTTGAGAATGTGAAACACTGCCGCGACGGCTGCCAGCGGGCTGTTCAGGCCCAGCAATAGGGTAATCAGGCCCAGGTGGCTGATGGTGGAGTAGGCCAGGAGCCCCTTGAGGTCATTCTGGAACATGGCTGCGAATGCACCCAGCAGCAGGGTGCAGGCACCGGCACCGCCGACGATCCAGAACCACTCCTCACTGCCGGAGAGTACCGGCCACAGGCGCGCCAGGAGAAACACTCCAGCCTTGACCATGGTTGCAGAGTGCAGATAGGCCGATACCGGCGTCGGCGCCGCCATGGCATGGGGCAGCCAGAAGTGGAAAGGAAACTGTGCGCTTTTCGTCAAGGCGCCGAGGAGGATCAGGGGAAGCAGGATGGGGTACAAGGCGTGGCTACGAATTTGCTCGCCGGCAGCAAGGACCTTGTCCAGGTCGTAGCTGCCGACCACATGGCCGAGCAGCAGTACCCCCGCCAGCAGGCACAAACCACCGGCACCGGTGACCATCAGGGCCATGTAGGCGCCGCGACGGGCGTCGGCGCGGTGGTGCCAATAGCCGATCAGCAGGAATGAAAACAGGCTGGTCAATTCCCAGAAGAACACGATCTGGATCAGGTTGCCGGAGATCACCAGGCCGAGCATTGCGCCCATGAAGGCCAGGAAGAAGGCAAAGAAGCGTGGCACCGGGTCCTGTGGTGACATGTAGTAGCGTGCATACAGTGACACCAGTGTGCCAATGCCCAGCACCAGCAGTGAGAACAGCCAGGCGAAACCGTCCATGCGCAGGACCAGGTTCAGGCCCAGGCTCGGCAGCCACAGAAACTCTTCCCGGATCACGCCGCCATGGGCAATCTGCGGGTACATCAAGGCGACCTGGACGGTGCCGATCAGGGCGACAAGACCGGCCAGCAGCGACTCGCTGTTGCGTGCGTTGTGCGGCAAGACAGCCGCCAGGCAGCTGCCGACGAACGGCAGAAGCAGTAGCACTATCAAGGACATAGATTTCTAATCTGCAGGAGTTTGTAAGGGATCATACGTGGCGCACTGTCGATCACCAACACACAAGCGGCGCTAGATCCCTAAGATTAGGGCGTATTAAACGATTTTTTTATAACAGTTTTTTTCAAAGGATAGACCGGTTTTGCCGACTAGCGCCCTGCTTCCTGCTCCTGGCCCCGGCTTTCGAGCGCCGCGGATTCCGGCTCGCGGCGCTTGATCTTCAGCTCACTGACGATCACCGCAACCACAATGAGCAGGCCCCCGACCAGCGCGATGCCCGGCAGTCGCTCGCCGGCAATACGCCCGACCACCCCCGCCCACACCGGCTCACCGGCGTAGATCAAGGTGGCGCGGGTGGGTGAAACCGACTTCTGCGCCCAGTTCATCGCGACCTGGATCACCGCACTCATCGCGCCAAGCCCCAAGGCGCTGAGCAACAGCAACCCGGAAAAGTCCGGCAGCGGCTCCTGGGTGGGGACGACCATCATGAACGACAGCGCCGAGGCGGTCGCCAGTTGCACCACGGTCACTCTGCGGACATCGACCTTGCCGGCATAGCGACTGATCAGAATGATTTCCGCCGCGATGGCCACCGCACTGACCAGCGTGGCAATCTCCCCCGCACTCATGTGCAGCGAGCCGCCTTCAGGCCCCGCCAGCAACATCAGGCCGACAAATGCCAGGCCGATCCCGAGGGTCGGCATCAGGCCAGGGCGACGACCCAGCACCAGCCATTGCAGCAAGGGCACGAACGGTACGTACAGCGCGGTAATGAAAGCCGACTGGCTGCTGCTGATGGTCTGCAGTCCATAGGTCTGCAAGCCGTAGCCCAGCATGATCGAGACACCGATCAAAACACCGGCCTTGAGTTCGGTCGCAGTGAGTCCCGACAGCGCGCGTGCCGAAACCAGGCCGACGAACAAGGCGGCAAAGGCGAAGCGCAGGCCAACGAAGAACATCGGCCCGCTCACCGTCATGACGTTGTGCACCAGCAGGAATGTGCCACCCCAAAGCATGGTGATGAACACCAGGACCAGTTCGGCCTTGCTCAGCCGGAAGGTAACGGAAGGGCGTTCGGTAGTGTTGGTAGGGGTCATGGCCTTGCACACGGAAGAGGAGCGACGCACAATTGCGGCGAAGTGGGCAGTATACTGCGCAAACCCTATCAGTGAGCAATATAGTGCACAAAGATTCCAGCCAGCGCGCCTCGGTGCTGCAACATGTCAGCCAGAACATCCGCCGCCTGCGTCATGCCGCCGAGCTCAGCCAGAGTGCCCTGGCAGAAAAGTCCGGGGTCAGCCGACGCATGCTGGTGGCCATCGAGGCGGGCGAGAAGAATGTCAGCCTGACCACGCTGGATCGTATTGCCGAGGCGCTCGATGTTGCCTTCACCGATTTGATCCAGGCGCCAGACAACCGCGACCCCAGCCGAATCAACGAGCTTGCCTGGGCCGGTGTTCATCCTGGCAGCAAGGCTGTGCTGCTGGCGAGTTCGCAGGCCAGTCGGGAGGTCGAGCTTTGGGAATGGCGCCTTGAACCAGGCGAGGTCTACCAGTGCGAAGCCGATGCCGATGGCTGGAGCGAGCAGTTGTATGTGTTTGAAGGTTGCCTGACCTTGGTCATCGAAGACCTGCGTCATCAGCTGCAGGCGGGAGACTTTTTCAGCTATGCCAGTAACCGCGTGCATGCCTATCGCAATGAAGGCGATGTTGCCACGCGGTTTGTGCGCAATGTGGTTATCTGATCGCAGGGCAAGCCTCTCTCCCTATAGGTGCAGGCTTGCCCCGCGATGCTCAATCCCTGTTCAGCGCCAGAAAGTCCTGGGTTGAAATCACCTGGGCGTAACCAAATGCCAGAGCAGCCATATAGGTCGCATGGACCTGGGCAGCCGGAGTGGTCACGCCATTGAACTCCTGTGCGCGGGTGGCACAGGCGTCATGGATAACAGTTGTGGCATAGCCAAGGTCGGCAGCGGCCCGGGTGGCGGCGTCGATGCACATATGACTCATGCTGCCGATGACCGTAACTGCCTCTGTCTGGTGCTGGTCCAGGAGCGACTGGAGGTTGGTGTCGAGGAACGCGTTGACCTTGTGCTTGAGCACTACTGGCTCGCTCGGCAGGGCGGCGGCCTTGGGATAGATCTGCGCGCCCTCGGAGCCTGGGGTGAAGAAGGGGGCATCGCTGGACTCGAACTCATGACGCACATGCACCACCAGGTCACCCTTGGCGCGTGCAGCGGCGATCACCTTGCCGGCATTGTCTGCAGCCGTGTCTGCACCATCCAGGGTCCATTTGCCGCCGGGGAAGTAGTCGTTCTGAATATCAATGACGATCAGTGCATGCTTGCTCATTGCAAAAGCCTCGTAGGGGAGTGGTTGCGGTGTGGTGATAGTTATAGGCTTGAGCGGTGTGCTTGCGGATTGGCGCAAACGACAATTTGGCGGGAAAAACTGACAATGGCTAAAGAGTGCGACGTTGCCGAGATCGGGGTGTTGGTGTACCCCGGCGCGCAGCTGGCAGCGGTGCATGGGCTGACCGACCTGTTTGCCGTGGCCAGTCGGCTGCGACATGACCTGGGTGCCCTGGAGCGGCCGATTTTACGTGTCACCCACTGGAGTGAAGGTGAAAGCGGGCAGCTTGCGGTGTCATATGACAGCCATCCAGGTTCCTCTCATGCCCCCCGTGTAATGATCATCCCACCCAGCCTGACCCAGGCGCCTGCACCCGAATTGCTTGATCGCTATTGTCAGGACCTGCGTCAGTGGCACGGCAGCGGTGTGCTGCTGGTGTCGGTGTGTGTGGGGGTGTTCTTTATCGCGGCCAGCGGCCTGTTGGATGGGCGGGCAGCTACCACGCACTGGAATTTTGCCCAGTCTCTGGCCGAGCGGTTCCCCAAGATCAAGGTAGAAGCGAACCTGCCGCTGCTCGATGACGGCGACATCATCACGTCGGCCGGCCTGATGGCCTGGACCGACCTGGGGTTGAAGCTGATCGAGCGTCATCTTGGCGAGACGCTGGCAGCCGAGACCGCGCGTTTCCTGGCGGTGGAGCGCATTACTGAAAATCAGCGGCCGGGAAGTGTGTTCACGCCGCGTCTGGATCACGGTGACGAAGCGGTGCTGAAGGTCCAGCACTGGCTGCAAAGCAGCGGTGCCCGGGATGTGAATCTTGCCGCGATGGCCGAGTGTGCCGGATTGGAATCGCGTACTTTCCTGCGCCGGTTCCGCAATGCCACGGGGTTGAAACCCACCGAGTACTGCCAACAGGTGCGCGTTGGCCGTGCCTGCCGGATGCTCGAGTTCACCAATCGCAGCATCGATCAGATTGCCTGGGGGGTGGGTTACCAGGACCCGGGCGCTTTCCGCAAAGTGTTCTTCAAGGTCACGGGGGTTGCCCCCAGCGATTATCGCCGCCAGATGGCAAGTAGTGCTGGCTAATCCTACTTTGGTACCGATGTGGCTGCTTTTTCCGCGTTCGCCTGCTTATTATTCCGGCAAACAAGACGGAGAAGCCCATGAGTGCGCCGCTGCAACCCGAATCCTCGAGCGCCGATGTGTTAATCATTGGCGGCGGCCTCAGTGGCGCCCTGCTTGGCGCGCAGTTGCTGCGTCAACCTGGACGCCGCCGCCTGCTGGTCATCGAACCGCGCCAGGCACTGGGGCGCGGTGAGGCCTACAGCGCCTCCCAATTGGGCCACACCCTTAACGGCAATGCGGCGCGCATGAGCGTTGACCCGGACAATGCCGACGACCTCACTCAGTGGCTGGAGCAACACATTGCCGCCGGGGGATGGCCCGAATCCGCCGAGCAGGGTGTACCGGTTGCCGAGCTGTTTCCACCGCGGGGTTTGTTCGGCTGTTATGCGCGTCAGCGCTTGGCCGAAGCCCAGGCGTGGGGGGCGCGGCAGGGGTCCTGGCTTGAGCATGTACAGGCCGAGGTGGTCGACCTGCAGGTGGAACAGCAGGGCCTCGTTGTCACCTTGGACGATGGCCGATCCTTGCGAGGCGCACGTGCGGTGTTGGCCACCGGAATGTTCGCGGCGGCCCGTACGGCGCGGGTCGACGACGATGGGTTCAACGTCGCTGCAGTGGACCCTTGGGATGTAGCCGCCATGGGCAACATCGATCCAGATGGACGGGTGTTGATCATTGGTTCTGGCCTGACCATGGTCGACGCATTGGTTTCCCTCGACGTGGCAGGGCATCGTGGGCCTGTCGAGGTGTTTTCCCGCCACGGGCTGTTGCCGCAGGTGCGCCGTCAGCCGCCGGCCTGGAACGATTTTCTCGCGGCCGATCCCGACGTGCGCAGCCCGTTGCAATTGCTGCGGGCATTGCGCGCCGAATGTCGGCAGGCATACGAGCAGGGTATTGACTGGCAGGCACCGCTGGACACGGTGCGCGTGCATATAGCAAGGCTTTGGAGCCAGGCCAGCGACCGCCAGCGCCGGCAGTTTGTGCGGCATGTGCGCCCGTGGTGGGAAAGTCATCACCATCGTTCGCCTCCCCAGGGCGCGGCAATGTTGCAGCGCCTGCTGCAAGAGGGGCGTTTGCGGATTCATGCCGCCTCGCTACAGCGCGTGATTACGGTGCCTGGCGGGTCGCCGAGCATCGCCGTGCGGTTTCGTGGTCAATCGACGATCACGGAGGTTCGCGCAGCAGCGCTGATCAATTCCAGTGGCATCGAATATGACTGGCGGCGTGTGGACCGAGCTCTGCCAAGGCAATTGCTGCAGCGTGGGCTGATTCAGCCGGGGCCGTTGGCCCTCGGGATCGGCGCCGATGCTGGCGGGGCCGTGCAGCATGCCGACGGCCACTTCAGCGATCGCCTGTTTGCATTGGGGCCGCCGCTGCGTGGGATGTGGTGGGAAAGTACCGCGGTCACCGATGTCGCATTGCAGGCCAAGGCCCTGGCCTTGCGCCTGGCAACCGTTCAGGGATGATTTGCCGATGTGTCGGGCCAGGTCCTGGCGCCACTGCTCGGATTGCTGAAAAACCTCTTGACCTTGAGTTAACTAGAGGTTTTACCCTGCTTGCCGTTGCATCTCAAGTTCAATGGCAGGGAGACAATGCCCATGATGGTTCCAGAGCGCCGCTTGTGCTTTACCCAGATGATTGAGTTCGAGGTGATACCCGCTTGCCAGCACGCCCTGGTCCTGGCATTGGTCGAGCGCAGCGAGCTGTTGGCATCGAAGCATTCGGGGTTGATGGGCGCGAGCGTCCAGGCCAGTGATGATGGCAGCCGTGTACTGCAATACCTGCAATGGCAGTCGCGTTCTGCCTGGGAGGTGGCGACCAGCAGCTTCGAGCAGGAGCCATTTCTGCAACTGATCCGTCAGCACCAGGCCAAGGGCGTGAACTTTGCCGCCTTCCAGACATTCAGCAGCCTGGCGCGCAGCACAACGGATGGCCTGCATTGCCCATTGCCACCCGCTCAAGAGTACCAGGGCGAATGATGCGGGTAATGGTCGAGTCGAGCACCGATGACCATCTCGCTGATCCAGGCCGTCAGGATTGAACTGTAGGCTTTCTGGCTGCGGTCGCTGGAGAGTGCATGGTCGGCGCCGTCGACAATCCGGTGGGTCAGTGAATGGGCACTGACAAACGCCGAGCGGTAGCTCATCAAGGTGCTGTGCGGCACATAGTCGTCCTGCTCCGATTCGACCAGCAGCACATCGCCGGCAAACTCGGCACAAGCACCTAGCGCACGATTATCGGCCGGCCCCAGTGGTCGGCGGCGGTAATCGGTCAGACGTTTGCGATCAAGGCCCTGCTTGGGCATCGTCCATTCATCGTCCCAGTACAGCGCCGGAACGCGCATGGCCAGCCACTTGACGGGGCGCAAGGCGGTGAGCAGGGTCGCCAGGTACCCTCCATAGCTGCTGCCGATGACGGCGATGGCGCTGGTGTCTACGGCAGGATGGCTGACCAGGCGGTCGTAGGCGGCCACCAGGTCAGCCAGGTTCTGCTCACGCGTGACGCTCAAGCGTTGGCTTTCGGTTTTCTCATGGCCGCGCAAGTCGAAGGTCATGCATACACAGCCCAGGCCCGTGATCTGTTTGGCTCGTGCCAGGTCCCGCTGCTGGCTGCCGCCCCAGCCGTGAACGAAGAGAATGCCGGGTATCTTGTCGCCGGGGCTGACGATGGTGCCGGCGATGCTTTCGTCATCGACCGGGATTTCGATCGGCTCACTATGGATGGTCATAGTCGCGGATCCGTGCGTACTTGCAGATTCTTCCGATTTCACTGTCGTCCCCCTGATAGAAGATGGTCGCATCGGTGGGCAGCTCAGGCGTGTCGAATGCCTCATGGGTGGAGGCGCGAATGCGTGTGAGTGCTGGATCGGCGGCAAATGCCTGCAATGCCAGAACCTCGGCACTGCTGGCGCCGCCAATACGCCAGGATTGTTCGAGTACGCCACTGCGCGGTTTGCCCTGGTCGTTCAGGCCGAGCGCGACGTCATAATTGCGGCGTGAAGCCATGAACCCGGGAAGTGTCTGGAGGGCTGCCTGCTCGTAGGTTCTGGCCTGGGTGATGGCCAGGCGCAGGTGATCTTCAAGCGGCAATTGCAACAAGGTGTCGTAATCGCCGCGTATTAGAATCAGGTCCGAACCACCATATATCTCTTCGCCGTGGTGGTCGCGTGTCAATTGCTGGGTGCCGTAGTAGCTGCACAGCATTCCGGCAACCAGCGCCTGGCCAACGCTGAAGGTCTGCACCTGGGTCAGATTCTCTTCCAGGGTCAGGCCCCAGAGTGCCAGTTCCTGCGGGTCCAGGCCTTGCAGCGCCTGCTCGACTTCCAGCATTGAGGCGGCCACCGTTTGGCCTCGTCCCGCTGTGGCGCGCACAGGCTTGATCCGTAGCGGGCCTTCGCGTAGCAACAACGCTGCTGCCTGAGTAGCGTCCTCCAGGCTGAAAACGGTGTAGCCGCGCAGCAAGGCGTCCCTGGCCTGGCGCGCAAAGTCGTTGGTCCAGCCGAGGGGGAAACGGGCATTGGCGGGTAGCGGATGAGAAATAGCCTTGGTGGCCATGTAAGGACGGCTGACCACGCCCCCGAACAAATCCGCAGTGGAGATAATGCCCATTGCCTGGTAGTGCGCCGGATCGATGAGGGTTTCGGTGGGCAGGTAATAGAAGTTGTCGCGTGCTGTGGGCGCCTGGGTGGGGGTAACGACCTGGGTCTGGAGCAACTGCGCCAGCCGCTCGGCAAGCTTGAGGTGCACGCTATGTTCGTGTTCGGGCGTGTGTTCGCGGGTGTCGAGTAGCACAACACCTTGTTTCCGGTCGGTTGAGCGGGGCATGGACGCATCCTCGGCAGCTTGGGGAATGCTGGGCTTTCCCGTTAAGGGCTCTAAGAGTTGTGAAGGCTCAAACGCCCGGAAGTTCACTGCGAAGGATCGGGGAAAAGGCTACAGGCCCGTGGGGCGGTTGCCGGGGATGGAAGGCTGCTCCATTATTTGCGCCTAAACCATCGGATGCCGTGGCAGCAGGAGTCAGCATGAATACTCAGTCTTCAACGCAGGAAGCGGTGAGCACACGCCTGGCCGCTATTCGTCAGGTGCTTGGCCAGCAAGGCATCTTTGCTTTGCTGGTGCCTTCGGCAGATCCGCATCTTTCCGAGTACCTGCCTGAGTATTGGCAGGGCAGGCAATGGCTCTCCGGCTTCCAGGGCTCGGTGGGGACCTTGGTGGTAACCGCGGATTTTGCCGGGCTTTGGGCTGACAGCCGTTATTGGGAGCAGGCAGAGCGAGAGCTTGCCGGTAGCACTATCGAATTGATGAAGCTGCGTCCCGGTAGTCCGGGTCCGTTGGACTGGCTGGCTGAGCAGACTCCGGAGGCGGGTGTGGTGGCGGTGGATGGTGCCGTCATGGCGTTGGCATCGGCGCGTCAGCTTGAAGACCGCCTTGTTGTCCGAAATGCACGCTTGCTGACCGACCAGGACCTGCTCGCCGAGGTCTGGCTCGATCGTCCTCAATTGCCCAGTTGCCCGGTGTACCAGCACCTGCCTCCAGAGGCGACGGTGGCGCGTGGCCAGAAGCTTGCCCAGTTGCGCCAGACAATGCGCGAGCGCGGTGCCGACTGGCACTTTATCGCAACCCTTGACGATGTAGCCTGGTTGTTCAACCTGCGCGGCAGTGATGTCCCGTACAACCCGGTGTTCGTGGCGTTCGCGCTGATCAGCCTGGAGCGGGCGATCTTGTTCGTTGCCCCCGGCAAGCTCGACTCGCAGGTGCGCCAGGTACTGGAACTCGACGGTATAGAGGTACGTGACTACGACGCTATTCACGCAGGGTTGGCCGCCATCCCGGCAGGCAGCCACTTGCTGGTTGATCCCGCACGAGTCACGCGAGGCTTGATCGACCACTTGCAGCCAGCAGTGCGACGGGTCGAGGGGCCGAATCCGACCACCCTGGCCAAGTCGCAAAAAAGCGCAGAGGACCTGCAGCATATCCGTCGGGCGATGGAGCAGGACGGGGCGGCGCTGTGCGAGTTTTTCGCCTGGCTGGAGTCGGCCCTGGGGCGCGAGCCTGTGACCGAGTTGACGGTCGATGAGCGCCTCAGCGCTGCCCGTGCCTGCCGCCCGGGTTTCGTTTCGTTGAGCTTCTCGACCATCGCGGCTTTCAACGCCAATGGCGCGATGCCGCACTATCGTGCAACCGAAGCATCGCATGCATGTATCGAGGGCGACGGCCTGCTGCTGATCGACTCGGGAGGGCAGTATCTGGGCGGGACAACAGATATCACGCGTATGGTGCCAGTGGGGACACCCAGCATCGAGCAGAAGCAGGACTGCACACGGGTGCTCAAGGGAGTGATTGCCTTGTCGCGGGCGCGCTTCCCACGGGGCATTCTTTCGCCGTTGCTCGATGCCATCGCGCGGGCGCCGATCTGGGCCGACCAGGTCGACTATGGCCACGGTACGGGGCATGGTGTCGGCTATTTCATGAATGTGCATGAAGGCCCGCAAGTCATTGCGTATCAGGCCAGTGCGGCTCCCCAGACGGCGATGCAGGCGGGAATGATCACCTCGATCGAGCCGGGTACCTATCGACCCGGTCACTGGGGGGTGCGCATCGAGAACCTGGTGTTTAACCGTGAGGCGGGACGTAGCGAGTTTGGTGATTTCCTGGCGTTTGAAACCCTCACGCTCTGCCCGATTGATACCCGCTGTTTGCTGCCAGAGCTGCTGAGCGAGCAGGAGCGCAGTTGGCTCAATGACTACCACCGGCAGGTGCGCGAACGCTTGGCGCCGCTGCTTGAAGGGAGCGCACTAGAGTGGTTGCAGGTGCGCACCCAAGCCCTCTGAGCATGAGCGTGTGTTCAGAATGAAAACGGCAGCCTGGTGGCTGCCGTTTTGATGAAGAGGGTTTATTTGCAAATCACGATCATGCTGCGGCTGGTGTAGCCGGCAGGGTTGAGCCCGAAGAGGTAGTCGCCGGGCTCGGAATCGTCTTCACCTGAGCGAGCAATGACTCTGTAGCCTTTTTCGCCGCAAGCCACCGTCGCTTTGCTATAGCACTTGTCCCAGGACGACGAGAGGCCCGAGCAGTTGATGTGCAGGCCTTTCTTGCCGCGCTTGACTTCGGTCTTTGCAGTCGCCGCGCACCCAGCAATGGCCAACATGGCCAGGATGAGCAAAATTCGTTTCATTCCCGTCCTTAATACGTGCCGGATCTATCGCCCGGGTCTAATACCTGTAGCGTCTTCCTGATGCTCCGTTGCGTCCGTGTCTTGTCGATTAGATAGCTTCAAGGTTGACGTAAGATGACAGCTTAAAGACGTAGGCGGCGCGGCACAACGTTCTGTTTTGATTTAAATGAAAATGTTTCTCAAATCAGTCAGCAGGAACCAACGCCGGGGGGGCCTTGCGCATCGACAGTGTGGCGCCCACGGATGCGGTAATAATGGCGGCGATGGCCAGCCATTGTGCCGTCGTCAGCACCTCCCCCAGGAACAGTAGCCCGGAGAGTGCGCCAAAGGCGGGCTCGATACTCATCAATGTACCGAAGGTCCTGGCAGGCATGCGCGTGAGGGCGACCATCTCAAGGCTGTAGGGCAGGGCCGTGGACAATATTGCAACGCCCAGCGCAATTGGCAGCAGCGCTGGCGTGAGCAGGGCGCTGCCTGCATGGGCAATACCGATGGGGGCGACAAACAGTGCAGCGATCATCACGCCCAGGGCTGCAGTCTGGATACCGTTGTCGGCCCCTGCCTTTTGGCCATAAAGAATGTACAGCGCCCAGCACACGCCGGCGCCCAGGGCGTAGCCGGCACCGACAAGGTCGATGCCGGTGCCTGTCTGCCCAATGGGTATCAGCAACAAAAGGCCGATCACGGCAAGTCCGATCCAGAGAAAATCCACGGCCCGGCGCGAGGCATAAAGGGCGACAGCGAGGGGGCCGGTGAACTCGAGCGCTACAGCAATGCCCAGGGGCACCGTGCGCAGCGACATATAGAAGAGGAAGTTCATGCCGCCCAGGGCCATGCCATAGATAATGACAGTGCGCAGGGTGCTGGCAGTGAGGCGCGCACGCCAGGGGCGCAAGAGCAACAGCATGATGACGCTGGCGAAGATCAGGCGTAGGGTGGTGGTGCCTTGTGCTCCGACGACGGGAAACATGCTCTTGGCCAGCGATGCACCGGACTGAATCGAGGCCATGGCGATCAACAGCAGGCCGATGGGGAACAACGTGGCGGCCAGGCTGCGGGGTTGGGGTTTCATCGGGGGTGGGTATTCCTTATTAATAGAGGGCGCACAAGGTCGGGCCTGGCTTATGATGCTCAATGTGGGATTTTTGAGCAATATAGTGCGCATTATTCTTTTATTTGCCATTTTTGCAATTAACCCTTGACGCTTAATTTAATCTCTCTATAATTCGCCCCACTTACGGCGTAGTCGGAACCGAAAACTCCTTGAGTTTCAAAGAGTTAGCGGTTTCAGGTGGTGCTGGAAGTGCTTCGGTCGAAAGATCGGCAGCGGTGAAAAAGGTGGTTGACAGCGA
>NZ_KE384454.1:164673-335592 GCF_000425805.1 Pseudomonas vranovensis DSM 16006 | reverse complement strand
CGCGCTGACGCAGGAAGGCCTCGAAAGGCGCAAGCTTGCCCACGCGCTCCGCGCGCGGGCCGTAGACCACGGGCTGGCGCTGGGCTTGTAGTTTGAGGTGGCGCCGAATGGTATTGCGTGAGCAGCCCATCTGCCGAGCAATAGCTCGAATAGACAAACCCTGACGAACAAGAACACTGATTTCCACGTGTTGCTCCTTGGACAGCATGGGCAGCTCGCAAAAGCTGCATTTTGCCCAAGTGGGTCAGTTTTCAACCGGTAGGGTGGGTCAGTTTTGCATCGGTACTGACAGTTATAGAACATCTCGATGTAATCGAAAATATCACTCCGGGCTTCTTCGCGTGTTCCGTAGATTTTTCGTCGGATTCGCTCCCGCTTTAACAGCTGGAAAAAGCTCTCTGCAACGGCGTTGTCGTGGCAGTTTCCTCGCCGGCTCATGCTGCTGACCACATTGTTAGCCTTCAGGAAGCTTTGCCAGTCTGAACTGCTGAACTGACTACCCTGGTCTGAGTGAATCATCACTTCCTGTTTTGGTTTACGCCGCCACACCGCCATCAGCATCGCGTCGATAGCCAGGTCACTGCTCATCCTGGGCTTCATTGACCAACCGATCACTTGGCGAGAAAACAGATCCAGCACTACTGCCAAGTAGAGCCACCCTTCGTAGGTGCGGATGTAAGTGATATCTGTCACCCAGACCTTGTTCGGCTCACTGACCTTGAACTGCCGGGCAAGGTGGTTGGGTGAAGCTACCGTTGGCTTTCCACCATAAAACCCTGGGCGACGGCGATAGCCCGTTTGCGAACGCAGTCCCTCTACCTGCATCAAGCGACCGACTCGATTTCGACCGCATGTCTCTCCCAGTTCTCGTAGGTCATCGTGAATTTTTCGATAGCCGTAGACGCCTCCGCTCTCTAACCAAGCATGTTTAATTAAGCCGAGTAGGCGTTGGTCTTCTTTTTCTCGGGCAGATTGGGGCTCGGCCAGCCAGGCGTAGTAGCCGCTGGGATGAACCTTCAGCGTCAGGCAAAGCCTTCGAATGGAGTAGTTACCCGCAAGCTGCTTAATAAAGGCGTACTTCAGCCGCACTCCTTGGCAAAGTACGCGGCGGCCTTTTTTAAGATGTCTCGTTCTTCTGTCACGCGCTTGAGTTCGGCCCGAAGCTGACGCAGCTCGGCTTGCTGGTCATCATCTTGCTGACGCTGTTCTTGGGGCTTGCTGTAGAGCTTGATCCAGGCGTAGAGGCTGTGAACGGACATCCCCAGACGCTCGGCGACATCCGCAACAGGTTTGCCTTTCTCGGTCACTTGCTTGACCGCTTCGATCTTGAATTCTTCGGGGTAACGTTGACGACTCATGGCACCTCCTATCTGGGCCTCATTATGAGGCTTGGAGGTGTCTACAAAACTAGGGGCGATTCAACAATCCAAAGTCAATGATCGAGATTAATGACTGGCTCAAGGAATTGGCACACCCAACCAATCCATCCATCGAGTATGTAGAAGTTGACCGCACTAAGATCGACATCCTGATCCGAGATGATGAGGAAGACTCTCTTATTCAACCATCACCGCCTGAAGACCCACGTCTTGACCCTGATGTTGATGATCCGACTGACAGCTCCCCTAGAGTCTGATGTACATCGTGCATAAGCCATCAGTCGACGGATTTGAGTTATGAAAGGTTTCAGAAAAGAATGGGAGAGGGCGCATGCGACCAAATCCAAAATAGTCCTAGCAATCGTCCATCGAACGATTCGCTACCAAGGCTGCCGTCAACCGTCGAAGCTCTTGGGACGCGTGTAAAATAGCCGGTTTGCCCGATGTCTTTGCCAAAACTGCTAGGTTCTCTCTAATCGAGTTAATAATGCGCCGGAAGGATTTAAGGGTGTAACAGCCGACCGAATCTTCCTTAGGAAACAGGATCACTGCAGGCAACGGCTTCTTGGCATCAATATTCAAGTGAATAAGATATCGCTCTAAGACCCGACCAAACGTCGCCGGTAGCGGAACAGAACTGCCGTCCCTGGGATGGTTCTCAAGCCATGTCCCATGCACATCTCGCCTGAACTGATCGACACGCCCTGGACTTGAGGCACTGCCCAGCACCTGCCACAGAGGCCGAGCTGAATATCTCGCGATCATTAAAAACATTGCAATCATGTTCGATTGATGCGTACTCAGCGTAAGGCTCGGGAGCATTAAGAGAACCCATTCCAAGACTTCATCCGAAATAGTGCCTCGGGCTTTCGAGGGTTTGAACATCAAGCAATCCAGTTTTGCCGAGGCTACATTTTCACGTTTGGAGGATACGTCGTTAAGGTAGAAATCCATGAACTGCTTAACGCATCGGATCTCACGCTTCCACACATTTTTATCGATTTCTTCGAAAAATTTACAAGTACGGGTATCTTGGAATGGCTTCCAGTTCGGATTGATTGGCCAATATTTAAAGTCCGTGGCGGCGTCGCCCCAGAACCGTGTCTGTTTACTGGAAGTGGCCCAGGCGCTGAGTGGGCTTCGAATAAACTCCGAATAGCGCTCAAAGTCGGCGCGAGTCCAGTCCAGCAAACAAACATCGTTCGCGAAGCTCCAGTTGAGCATCTTTTCCAGGCCTTGGACGCAGATGTTGTACTGCTTATGGGGGTTCAATGGGCTCCAGTTATGAGCAATCCAATTGACGAACCGGTCGGCGTACCAAGTGCTAACGAAGGGCCGGCATGACTCGGTGACTGCACGCAAGCGGGCCGAAACTTGGAGGTTTCCAAGGAAGGCGGATTCGCGATTAGGTCGCCAGTGGCTGTATGGAGGAAAAATCGGAAATGGGATGAATGGCCGAGTCATGAGGCAACCTGCGCGCTAAAATCTTCGACTAGTTATCTACGTCTAGCAGACAGGCGAAGCGTTAGCCAGTTTTCGAAGCGTGAGCTCTTCAAACGCAGTTTCGTGACAGGGCAACATAAAGGAAGGTGTGAGGATGATACGGCAAGGTGCTGATATTTCGAGGAACGGGATTTTGTGGAACAGCGACCGGTGCTGCAATCGCGAAATTAGGAGACAAACCGGAAGGCGCGGACTACAGGGGCTGCAGCGAATACGCTGCGAAATAAAGATACTTTTTTAGGGATAGTCTCCTTATTAAGAATTTTCCCCATGGAAAGTCTCCTAATTTAGCAATACTGAAACCCTTCGCCACTGCAACGCAATAATCGACAGCACTAAGGCCACGACAGCCTCAAGGAGATTGCAGACATTCAGGCTGTTTCGCTTGCAATCGATTCGACCATTGCACTGAGCGACTTGATCGAATCCAAGACCGTGATTAGCGGAGTTACCTTCTTCCTAAGAATCTTGGCGCTGCGTGGCAGCATCGGTACCGGTATCGCCACCTTGGAAACGCTCAAGGCATTTTGCAGTTGCTGCTAGAACTTCTTACCGTGCAAACGGTTTCGAGAAGGAGAGGAGGCGAAGCTATGAAGGCAATGATTAATCCGAAGCGAAAAAAGGCAGCTTTCACAAAATGAAACTTCTTCCTGACAAAATTTCAGTGACTCAAATATTCGATGATTAAAGAGATTTTCCAGGAAATTGTGAGAGATTTTTCGATGGTCATCCTAAATCGACTCGTTTTTATGAGCGTGTTTTGAATGGTGAAACGCTGCGCTCCGCAGCAAGTGCTGGAACAACAAGCCCGTCCACTTGAAGGCGATTGATGTCATCGGCTACGGCGGGTTGCTGCCCGTGATTTGCTAGGCTTCCAACCTCACAATTTGGCGATCCTGCAACAAGAGTGGGGTGTTTACATAGTCCACTTAGTTGCGATGAAGGCTTAAGCTTGATGTTGATAATGAGATGTGTGCCGACGGGGTTTGGAGTCGTTTTTGACAAGGGTGTTTTGGGATGCGCGTAGTCTGGTCCATCAAGTGAAGTCGGCGACAACAGCAGGTTGACACCAAAGCAAAATGGAAGTTAAAAATGAAAAAGGCAGCCGGTCGTGCGTTGTGCACCCGCGGTATTGAATCAATGTTCATAACCACGAGTGCTGCGTAAATATGCCGGTCCCATTTTTGAGTTCGGGTCAGGTGCTATGTCCGATATAGGAACCGATACCTCTGGTGGAGTTGATAGCTGCAGCCCGCCTGAGGAGATAAACAGGCATAAGCTCGGCAGCGAGCGTTTTACAATAATAAGTCGTGTTGTTAAAGGAGAAATCAAAGCTTCCGAAGGGATGAAGTTGTTGGGGTTAAGTAAGCCCTATTTCTATAAATTGGTCGCGAGTTGCCGTGGTGCAGCTAGCTATAAGAGATTAGTCCCAAGCAAGCGCGGGCGGAAAAGAGGTAGTACGGATTTAGATCGCAGTGTGGAGAGGTTGATTGAGCAGGTTTTTGAAGAATGCTATACCGGACCATCTGCTTCATATAAAAATGTCTGGTCAGCCTGCCAGGCAGAGGCGGATGCAAGAAAAATTGTTCGACCATCTTATTATACGGTCAGAAGGCGGATACAAGCTAAAGACCCGAGATTACTCTACGAAAAAAAGCATGGTAAAGAGGCAGCTAATCAGCGGTATGGAGCTAGACCTGGGCATAAGAAAACTGAGCGGCCTTTGGAATGGGTTCAATTCGACCATACAGTTGTTGACCTATTGTTGGTTGATGAAAATGACCGAAGGGTAATTATCGGTAGACCTTGGATCAGCATGGCTATCTGCCTCCATACGAGAGTGATTCTAGGGTTCTATCTGTCACTATTACCGCCAAGTGCTGTAAGCGTTGCAATGTTGATCGAAAACTGTGTTTTGCCCAAAGATAAAATGTTGCAAGCGCTTGGTTTGGAAAAGAAGCTGTGGCCAGTGCATGGACTGATGGAAACCATCCATACTGATAATGCTAAAGAATTTATATCGGACGTGCTGGTGTTAAATTGCAAGGATTACGGTATCGATGTCAAACACCGTGACGTCGGCAAAAAACACCAAGGAGGGCATATCGAAAGCCTCATTGGTACGTTCATGACCACCAAAGTCCACTTTCTGCCAGGCACTACCGGATCTAATGTTATCGCCAGAAAGGCGTACAAGAGCGAAGCACGAGCGGCGATGACGTTTAGGGGGCTGCGAGAGTTCATGATTTACCAAGTGTGCGTGTATCACGAAACCAAGCATTCAGGTATCGGGAAGACACCAATCGAAGCTTGGAATGATTACTACAGTGATGGTGTGGAGCCTAAAGTGGTTCCTGAGTCAGATATGGACGGATTCCGATTCAGATTCTATCCAGAGCTTCCTGCAAAACAAATCGTTCCTGAAGGAATCGAATTATTTCGCAGATTCTACTACGCGCCGAGCCTCAAAGATCATGTTCGGAAGAAGGTCCTTGTTAAATACGACCCCTATAACCTTGGTAATATCAGAGTTAAAGTTGGTGAGGAATGGCTTTTGATTCCTTGCGTGCGAAATACTTTCAACCGAGACTCACACTACGAACTTTATCGGCATCAAAGACAGAGGAAAACGGCACCGAGTGGCACCATGACGCAGCTTGGAGGGCTAGCTGCGCTCAAGGCTAAACGTGTGGTGAAAGATGAGATAACGGCCACGATGAAAGCCAAACGAGTGAAAAAAGAGCGGGGCATAGCAGTGCATAATGCTTATAGCGATATTCTTGACGGCGTAACGGCAAAGCCCTCCCGGGGGGATGACCAAACCAGTGTGAAGGGCTCGAGCACGAAACGCCCACGGACTAGCGATAAGGACGACGTCAGCAACAACTTCTCAATGTCTGATTTCATGGTGACATTGCGCTCACAATCAAATGTAGACTACGGCGAAGATCCCATTCTGTACTAGACAAATTTGGTATGAAAGCAGCCCATAAGTCGTCTGTAATCAATAATAGAATTTATCTGACGAGCAATATATGTCCGAGCTTCAACACGTTCATTCCGACAGTCAGGAATACTTCGCGTTATCCAATCATGAGCGTATGTTGACATGCTCTCAAGATATCTGGATTCCACACCCTTCAGCTGAAAGGCTCATTAGTCGCATGCAGCTAATGATGCAGATGAAAAATAAGATTAATGCACCAAGCATGCTAGTTATAGGGCCTGGAGGTTCAGGTAAAACCAGTATGATTGAGGAGTTGAAGCAGCGAAACTGTTCTTCTGCAGAGAAAATGGTTTTCGTAACCATGCACCAAAGCCCGAATGGTTATTCTCTAAAGGAATTGATATTGCAAGAAATTGGAGTAAAGATTTCCCGGCGTGCGCGCCTCAATGAGAATGTATCGCCTGAACTACAGTATTTAATACAAAGTCGGAATATACGTGCAATTGTGATTGATGAGATCCACGATGCGTTAACATTGACTGACTTCCAGCAGCGAATAAATTTGTCGTTATTGAAGAACCTTGCTGGTTCTAATTACGGCTTGTGTGTATTTGCATTTGGAGTTCCCGATGCCGCACGAGTATTGAGGCGGGATTCGCAGTTGGCGCGCCGTTATGCCGTGCGGTCGTTACAGCAATGGGGGAATGATGGAGAATTTAGGAGTTTCGTTGCCTCATACATTTCTCGCCTTCCATTGCAGCTCCCGACTAATTTCAAGGACCAGAAGTTATTTCTAAAAATCATGGAAGCAGGGCAGGGGCTGACTGATAACATTGTCAAGGTTTTGCAAGCGTCTGCGATGGCAGCCATTGCAGACGGCACCGAGCATATTGGTCATCAGCATCTCGACAATATAGAATATATTATGGATGACTTATGTATTGCATTACGCGATGTCGATCAGGTTGAGCGTGGAACTAGCTTCGCATGACTGCTAATGCTCGTCGTCACAAAGCGGTGAAGGTCCTGCAAGGCCAGTATTCATACGAATATGCATGGCCGCGCCTCCCTGAGGTGGTCAGCAAACTGCGCTGTACGATGGAGGGCTTTGTCGGAGGGGGCGTCATTCACCTAAAAGGAATCCCTGGGTGTGGATTGACAACTTTTCTCGATGTGGTAATGGCTGAATTTAGTCACGAGGCAATTAAGGTTGATTTTAATTTTAGCTTGGGTCGATTGACATTGCTGGATCAATTTGCCATTTCCATGAAAATCCGGTCTCCGTATGAGCACTTAAAATCAGCCCCAACGTATATGCATGAATACGTGAAGTACATTGGTCTGAAGCTGGTAGTTGTGGATGATCTGGATCGTTTTGTTACAGCGCCTGGCGACTCTCTGGCTAAGCAATTAGCATCCGTAACGCAATGTGGAGGGGGCTTAACCGTCCTTTATACGACGCAAGACCAAGGGCTTTGTCGGAAGATAGAAAAGCTGTTAGGGCCTCGAGCGCAATACCAGTGGCTCAATAATTCTCTTGAGCTAATCGATCTATATGAAGTCGCTGAAGGTTTTTGCAGAGCTGCTAACCGTGCTACAAATCAAACTATTCAAGTCGATAGGGAGGCACTTGTACACATAGCGAAACGGCCTCTGCAAATTCATGAGTTTCTCGGATTGCTAGAATCTGGCTATGCATACGCCACTCTGGAGGCATCAAGTAGAATTGAAATGACTACAGCATTTATCGAGCGCTGGGCACGAGGAGATTATAATGTTGAAAATTTTCAAATGCTCTACCGGTAAATATTTAAAAGGGGAGGCGCTTTCCTCATGGTGTTATCGGCTGTGTCAGTTTCCCGAAGTCCAGCAGCATCTCATGGAGCATTTTTGGAAAGGATCTAACCAGTGTCCATTATTTTTGTCTTTGTTTGAGTTTGATCAGCATCTTGAAACCGGCTCGGACCTGGATTTTGTCAGCCCTAATCAGCTGGGCGCTGTACTAAAATCTGTTATCGGTAATGATTTAGAGAAATTTTCGAAGCCGACAGGCCATGTTTCGCCTATCATTCCATGGGTATATCGGAGGTCTTATTGTCAGTCGTGCATGGTTGAGGCGATGAGATATACTCGGGCGCCAATTCTCAAGTGTGTGTGGAGGCAAGTGCTGGAGCCATTTTGCGCGGTGCATAACACTTTACTGTGGGATGCACCACGACACGTAAGTGATGCCTTGGATGCCCCACGGGCTATATTCAAATGGCATCATTCTGTTCAGGCTAGAGAATTACGCTACGAAGACTATGTCAATGACTGGAGCTGCCTACTACAGGCTGCCTGCAGAGTGCAGAAGAAATTTGTGAAGTTACGCAAATCACAAGGAGCAGGTGGCGCGTATCTTATCGATAATACGCTTATGTGCTTGATGCGTGTATTGTTGACGCCAGGAACAGTGTTGTATGGTCATGCAGGGAGTAGGCGACTGTTAGACATTAAATCTACCGAAGGAGAGACTCTGTATGTCAGTTGCTATCTACAGCCATTTAGGGCTTCGGCAGCCTGTCGCGCGCGGGCTCTGTTTTTTATAGGGGTGTTGATAGGTTGGATCGGCAGACGAGAAGCTACCGCGTCACTCAAGAACGACTATTGGGCCCCGAGCACACCTGACCAGGTTTGGCGGTCAGTTTATGAATTTGATCCAAAGATTTTTTCCTGGCTGTGTGAAAATTTACGCAGGTTTGAAACTCGCGCTCTATTGATTCCGTCCTCCAACATTGTATGAGCCTATTGAATGTACACCTATTTATTTCCTTTGTATGTGACCTTAGGCTTTTACATTAAGTCCCAAGGAGCTTATGTGAAGCGCCATCCGTTCATTTGTTTTGTAGCAGATGCGCGTAGCGGTAAAATATTAAGTCTAGCCTTTTCATTGGGGAAGCCCACTGTCGATTTGTATGCACGTGCACTGTTAAGCCTACGAGCAGTGAACTCCTCAAAAGCGGGCAGTCCATTTACTTCGTGTGACTTGTTGCGAGCACGAGGTGCTAGCTTTATAAGCCAGGTGCAGGACATCAGTTGCGATGTAGACAGTCCGTCAGTTTTGCCGACGTATCGAGGGTGTCGGCGATTGACCTTCATAACTCAGAGTTCATTCGCTTCATTAGTGATGCATCATCTTTATGATTGGAGTGAAGATTTTGTCTCAGCGCTTGACTCAACGATGTCCATACCTCATTCTTCTCTTAGTTATTTACTCAAGCAGGCTGTAGGTAAGACAAACAACCTGATTGATGAATACCCCCACTGGATTTCGCTCGACAAGCAAAATTTGTTGGGAGTTGGATGTTAGCGGAGTTCATTCGCACATTGCGGCCTGCCGGCCACTTGATGGTAATTATCGCGACGAACCGTCACGGAGCACCTGTTGGGATTCGTGAATACCGCCTGCGTGCACTGATAGTGGGGCGGGTGTGTCGGCAATCTTGTGGAGTGGTATGACTGGTTCGTCTATGCGACCTTTTCGATTTACTTCGCCAAGGCGTTCTTTCCTCAGGGCGACCAGACCGCGCAGTTGATGAACACCGCTGCGATCTTCGCCGTGGGCTTTCTGATGCGCCCGATTGGCGGCTGGCTATTGGGCCTGTATGCCGACCGTAAAGGCCGCAAGGCCGCCCTGATGTTATCGGTGGTGTTGATGTGCACCGGTTCCATGATTATTGCCCTGATCCCTGGCTATGCCAGCATTGGTTATGCGGCACCTGCGCTTCTGGTTTTCGCCCGTATGCTGCAGGGGGTGTCCGTCGGCGGAGAGTACGGCACTTCTGCAACGTACTTATCGGAAATGGCAGGGAAGGGGCATCGTGGTTTTTTTGCCAGCTTCCAGTATGTGACAGTGATCATGGGCCAACTCCTCGCCCTATCCACCTTGATCATTTTGCAAAACACCCTGACCCAGACCGAGCTGGAAACCTGGGGTTGGCGCGTACCGTTTTTCATCGGTGGCTTCGCCGCAGTGGTCGCCATGTATCTGCGCCGCAATATGGAAGAGACCGAAAGCTTTGCCAAGGCGCAAAAAACCGCGGCGGTGCGCAAAGAGAATACGCTGGTGACCTTGATGCGACATCCCAAAGCGGTGCTGACCGTCATCGGCCTGACCATGGGCGGCTAGCTGGCCTTCTATACCTTCACCACCTATATGCAGAAGTACCTGGTCAACAGTGTGGGCTTCAGCCGCAATGACGCCACGCTGATATCCGCGGGCACACTGGTGTTGTTCATGTTCATGCAACCCGTTTTCGGTGCCCTTTCTGACCGCATTGGTCGGCGGCCGGTGCTGATGTTCTTCGGCATCCTCGGAACCCTGTGCACAGTGCCCATCATGCTCTTGCTGCAGTCGATCGCTAGTTTCTGGGCTGCCTTTGGCTTGGTCACCTTCGCCTTGTTCATTCTCTGCGGCTACACCTCGATCAACGCGGTAGTGAAGGCTGAATTGTTCCCCGTGCAAATCCGTGCAATTGGGGTTGGCCTTCCGTATGCATTTACGCAGTCAGTGTTCGGTGGAACCGTTGAATACGTAGGGCTGTGGTTCAAAAGCATCGGCATGGAATCGGGCTTCTTCTGGTACATCGCCGCTGGCATCGGGTGTTCCCTGCTGGTCTATTTCTTTATGCAGGACACCCGCAATACGTCCCTGATCGACCGCGACTGAATCGTGCTCTGTGGAACAGGATGTCATGAAGATGGACTCAGTTGACCAACGTCCATCACGGATACCGTCGCGTGAGGCGACGGTATCTACCTGAGTTTATTCGCCATCCGCGTGTTTATCTCATCTGCCCGCTGGCAAGGGTCATTTCGCACCTGTTCTACGCACGCCTGAACACCAGGACTCCGTCGCCCTGTGTGAGTTCGGCAGCGCTAAAAGACAAAAACTTAAAAATAAAAACAAGGACTTCAGCATGAAACGCAACACTCGAACGTTCGCTACCCGACTATTGCTCGCGGTTGGATTGATCAGCCTCTCGGCCCCCGCGTTTGCTGACTTTATCAAGGACAGTAAAACTAGCCTGGAATTGCGCAACTTCTACTTCAATCGCGACTATCGCCAGGCCAACGCTGCGCAATCCAAGCAAGAAGAATGGGCGCAGGGCTTTCTGTTGCGTTATGAGTCGGGCTATACCGAGGGTTTGATCGGTGTCGGTTTCGATGCCATCGGTCTGCTGGGCGTCAAACTCGATTCCAGCCCGGATCGTGCCGGGTCCGGCCTGCTCAAGCGTCATAGTGACACCCGCAAGGGCACACAGGACGAATATGGCGAGCTGGGGTTAACCGCGAAAATGCGCGCGTCTAAAAGTGTGCTGAAAATTGGCACGCTGATGCCAAAGCTACCAACAGTGCTGGCCAATGACTCACGGCTGTTGCCGCAAACCTTCGAGAGCGGCCAGTTGACCTCGCTCGACATCGACGCGCTGGTCGTGGATGTCGGGCGGTTGACGCAGGTCAACCAGCGCGACTCTTCGGACTATGAAAACATGACCATCACCCGCACCGGTGCCAAGGGCTTCACGAGCCGCCAGGTGACCAGCGACAGCTTTGATTTTGCCAGCCTGAATTACAAATGGACGGGCAACCTTGCGACCGGATACGCCTACGGCCACCTCGATAACGTCTACGACCAGCACATGATCAACCTGACCTACGTGTTGCCAGTAGCCACCGGCCAGTCACTGAAGTCGGATCTGCGCTTCGCCCGTTCTACAGACGATGGCGGCAGTAACGTCGATAACAAGGCGTTTGGCGCGATGTTCACCTATGGCCTCGGCGGTCACGCCTTCGGCCTCGGTTATCAAGACATGAGCGGCGACACAGGTTTCGCCTACATCAATGGTACCGATGCGTTCCTGGTGAACTTCGTGCAGATCAGCGACTTCGCCAGCAAGGATGAGCAGTCCTGGCAAGTCCGCTACGACTACAACTTCGCGGCCATCGGCATACCCGGCCTGACCTTCATGACCCGCTACCTCAATGGCTCCAATATTGACCTGGGCAGCAACCGTAACGAGGGAAAGGAATGGGAGCGCGATACCGACATTGGTTATGTCGTGCAGAGCGGACCGCTGAAGAACATCGGGGTGAAATGGCGAAATGCGACCGTGCGCTCGACAAACTTTGGCAGCGATCTCGATGAAAATCGCTTGATCATCAGTTACACGTTACCGATCTGGTAAGCAAAGGCGTAACGGCTGACGTACTTGCTCAGCGGATCGGGACATCTCTCTGCCGCCACCTTGATTCTGCTATTTCCCGTACCGACACTTCAGGGCGACCGCTTTGATCTCAGCGTCGCCACCGACTTCATTGACCGACTCAACACCCAGACTGTCACCTCCCATCGTTGCGGTTTCATTGAGGGCAATATTCAAGGCGTCGTCAGCAGATGAACCTTGAGCGGCAAACTCATGATGTTGCAATCAGACGCTTGAGGGGCGGTGACAAGCCCTACCTTCGACCCTTCAGCCGTCAGTTGTGTAGTGCAGCCAGCGAGGAGGGCGGTGAAGAATAATGCGAATATTGCTGAGGCTTGATTGGGCTTGGTCAGGGGCATGGTTATAGCACTTAGCCGCGCCGAATGACACGACTCCCGATCGTGGATGGCTGGTTCCATGCTTGATCCGTTCCTAGGTTGTTTTGAGATAGCAAAAGAAAAGAAGCTAAAGCAGTGACGGCAGGGTGCCATAAATTCGTGCCGCGAGCGATACGCTGGGCCTGCAGCCGGAGTACCGGCTGCGGCTGCTTCCACTGACCTTTCCGGGGGCAGTCCAATGGAGTGATGCGGCCCGAGTAGAAGCGAGCCGCATTTCAGCTCTGCTTACTTTCTAGAGGAGTCCAAGACTTCGTTATTGTTCACGACGTCTTGAGCCTTCATGTAGCTCTCGATGAGCAGCTGGTAGCTTGGGAAAATTTTGGTATAGACCTCGGCCCATTGCTGTGCGTCATCACGATTCCAGGTCCTTTGCAACTCGGAAGCTACTGCCGCGGTGTCCATAGGCACGGCACCTGCCTGGACAACTCGTGCAAGGGTGATTTCTTGAGCCATTTTACTGTAAGTGCCGGAGGCGTCGATCACGGCAAACACTTGGTATCCATCAGCAATTGCGCTGATGGTTGGGAATGCCATGCACACGCTGGTGATCGTGCCGGCAATGATCAGCTGTTTCTTGCCTGTGGCTTTGACCGCGGCAACGAACTCAGGGTTGTGCCAGGCGTTGATCTCACCCTTACGGGCGACATACTTCGCATGTGGTGCGTTTTCGTGAATTTCAGGGATCAGGGGGCCGTTAGGGCCTTGAGGTACAGAGGCGGTGGTAATCACCGGGATCTTGCACAGCGATGCGATTTTAGCGAGGGCGGTGGCATGTGCACGCAACGCGGGCATGGGCATGTCACCAATGGTTTGAAAGAGTCCGCTTTGATGGTCAATCAGCAGCATGGCCACGTTGTTTGGGTCAATGGCAGGAGGTTGGCCATTGAAGTTTGCAGGTGTGCTCATTGCTTGATCCTTTCGCAAGTGTTTAGTTTTGATGCGAGAACAAGAATAGATCAGCAAATTTCAGCCACAAGCTAACCTCCTGCACCACAGCGTTCCGCTGCTGCAACAATTCAATGTTTAGAATATGAAGCTTGGCGAAAGCGTTATGACACTTCTTGGGCACGGGGTAGTTCAGATTGCTGGGATTCAGGTGCTTTGTGGTAACGCGCAACGAGCATGAAAAGCACGTAGGTAAGGATTCAGAAACCTGCGGAGCCGATTGGACTTACTGTCTATATGGGGCTCGAGAGCCCCTGAAATGCAACGCACACTTACTCGCATAATTGGCGCTTCAGCACTTTCCCGACCGCGTTACGCGGCAGCGCATCGATCACCTTCACGGCTTTTACGCACTTATAGCTGGCCAGATTGCTGCGGCAATGCTCGATCACACTGGACTCGCTAAGGATTCTCCGATCAAGTCAGCACAAGCCATCTGAGCTGTGCTGAAATAGCCCTCCCGTCAATTACCCCCCACAAGCCCTCCATCCCATGAGTCAGATGAGCTTTTCCGATTTCGAGTACGCCGGTAAGCGCAAGCAGACCCGTCGCGAACGTTTCCTGGCCGAGATGGAGCAGGTGGTGCCGTGGAGCGGTTTGGTGGCATTGATCGAGCCGCATTACCCAAAGGCTGGCGGTGGCCGCAAGCCTTACCCACTGGAAACCATGCTGCGTATTCACCTGCTGCAGAACTGGTTTTCGTTGAGCGACCCAGCCATGGAAGAAGCGCTGTACGAGATCACTTCGATGCGCCAGTTTGCTCATCTAACGCTCAGCGCTCCGATTCCCGAAGACACGACAATCATGAATTTCCGGCACCTGCTGGAGAAGCACCAACTGGCTTCGGGGATTCTGGAAACCATCAACAATTACCTGCGAGACAAGGGCCTGTCGTTGCGCCAGGGCACCATTGTCGACGCCACCATCATTCACGCCCCCAGTTCGGCCAAGAAGAAGGAAGGCAAACGCGATCCTGAAATGCATCAGACGAAGAAGGGTAATCAGTATTTCTTCGGCATGAAGGCGCATATTGGTGCCGATGCTGAGTCGGGCCTGGTGCACCATGTCCACGGCACAGCGGCGAATGTGGCTGATGTAACGGAGGTCGCTCACCTGTTGCATGGCGAAGAAAATGTTATCTGTGCCGATGCGGGTTATACCGGCGTGGAGAAACGGCCGGAGCATGACGGACGGCCGGTGATCTGGCAGATTGCGGCTCGCCGTAGCACCTACAAGCACTTGAGCAAACGCAGTGTGCTCTACAAAGCCAGACGCAGGATCGAGAATGTCAAAGCGCAGGCGCGAGCGAAAGTCGAACATCCCTTTCGCGCGATCAAGCGTCAGTTCGGTTATGTGAAAACCCGCTTCCGTGGCTTGGCCAAGAACACGGCGCAATTGACCACGTTGTTTGCGCTGTCGAATCTGTGGATGGTGCGCCGGCAATTATTGCCTGCTGCGGGAGAGGTGCGCCCGTGAGGGCAGATAACCAAGGCTTCGCCTTGGTTATCCAATAATCAGCGGCTGAAAGTCGGGCTTTTCGGCATCCCCAAGTCGCCCGTTTTCGGTTGATGAGCAACTTGTTCGGAGTTTCCCTAGTGATAACGGCCCCAACCGGTGACTACGATAGTGACGCCAGTATCAACGTGGGTAGCAATCTCTGGGTAGTCAGCCCTCACTACGCTTTTACTTGGGAGCTGACAGATAGACTAGAGGTCAGCGGCCGCCTTAACTATGCCTGGTCTAGCCGTAATGAAGACCCGTCGCCACGCTTACAGGCGAGTAGCATCCAACCGGGAGAAGCATTTCACAGCAATTTTGCTGTGTCATATGACGTCTCGGATACCTGGCGGGTTGGTGTTGCGGGTTATCACTTGCAGCAGATTTCTGCTGATCGAATCGATGGGCGACGGCAGTCCGACTCAATGGAACGGGTGCTGGGACTAGGGCCGGGGGTGATGTATCGCCACGGTAACCAGAATTGTTTCGCTAATTACTACGTTGAGCAAGGCGCTAGAAATCGTTCGGAAGGTAATCAACTTACCCTGCGTTACCTGCTCCCGTTCTGATTCAAATATGCCTCTGTGCGCTCTACTCCGCCAGACGGTGTTCAGTACAGGCTGACCGGCTGCGTTTTGCCTAGTCTCCTTGTTCTTTCTGCATGGAATGTTCACAGAATGGAACGCTGAGGTTCAGATTTTAGCCTGTCGGACTCCGGATTCTGCATCTATGGTTATTCGCTATCGACTTCGGGAGATCGGTGATGAAGAAGATTCTTGGTGTCTACACCAGTCCAAGACCCCATTGGGTTGGTGATGGATTCCCGGTTCGCACATTGTTTTCCTACGACAGTCTGGGTGAGCACATCAGCCCTTTTTTATTACTCGACTTTGCGGGGCCGCAGGATTTTCCACCGACCACTGAACGTCGTGGTGTAGGTGAGCACCCACACCGAGGCTTCGAGACGGTGACCATCGTATACCGTGGTGAGCTTGAACACCGTGACTCTACAGGTGCCGGGGGACGGATCGGCCCGGGTGACGTGCAATGGATGACAGCGGCGGCTGGCATTCTCCATGAAGAATTCCATTCCGGAGATTTTGCGCGCAGCGGCGGCGTCCTGGAAATGGTTCAATTGTGGGTGAACTTACCTGCTCGCGAGAAAATGTCATCTCCTCGATATCAGACCATCCTTGACCAGTCGATCCCCGTCATTCCTCTAGCCGGCGGTAGTACCTTGCGACTGATTGCCGGCGCGTTCGACGGTCAAAAAGGGCCCGCCAAGACATTCACACCGATTGATGTCTGGGATCTTCAGCTCAAGCGTGAAAAACCAATTTCTTTGCCGGTGGTGGTCGGGCGCACAACACTCATAGTAGTGCTACAAGGCACGGTATTAGTGAACAACACTCAGTTGGTCAGGGAGGCGCAGACAGTGCTCTTTGACCGAGCCGATAACGAAATTTCGCTGGAGGCCAATAATGAAGCACGCATCATGCTGCTTTGCGGTGAGCCTCTGAACGAACCGATCGTAGGCTATGGCCCTTTTGTGATGAATACGGATGACGAGATTCGCCAGGCTGTGGATGACTTCCAGGGAGGGCTGTTTGGTCAAATGGGGGGCTAATGGCCTGGTCGCATTCCGGTGCTCTACAGAGTTCACCTGGCCTCGCACCTTTGTGCAGGGCCGTATTTCCAAGGAGATCCATCATGGCTTTTCAATACAAACGTTTGGACAAAAATAACGCCGCCGTGCTGATGGTTGATCATCAGACCGGATTGCTGTCGCTGGTGCGAGATATCGACCCGGACAAGTTCAAGAACAACGTATTGGCCGTGGGTGACTTGGCCAAGTATTTCAACCTGCCCACCATCCTCACCACCAGTTTTGAAACCGGCCCCAATGGCCCATTGGTGCCCGAGCTCAAGGAACAGTTTCCAGATGCGCCTTATATCGCCCGTCCTGGTCAGATCAATGCCTGGGATAACGAAGACTTCGTCAAGGCAGTGAGAGCAACCGGGAAGAAGCAACTGATCATTGCTGGTGTGGTGACTGAAGTGTGCGTGGCATTCCCAGCACTGTCAGCGCTGGAGGAAGGCTTTGATGTGTTTGTAGTCACCGATGCCTCGGGGACCTTCAACGCGCTGACGCGCGATTCTGCGTGGGACCGCATGTCACAAGCCGGCGCGCAAATGATGACCTGGTTTGGGCTGGCATGTGAGCTGCATCGCGATTGGCGTAATGACATCGAAGGCTTGGGGGCATTGTTCTCCAACCATATACCCGACTACCGCAATCTGATCACCAGCTACACCAAATTGACCTCCAGCTAACCTGTCGTTAGGGGTCTTGCTTGCTGCAAGTAGGGCCCCTGTGAATCGCCCCTGGTTTCCTAGACACCTCCAAGCCAATTATGAGGCTTGGATCCAGGGTGTCGCGAAGGAGAGGAATCAGACTATGGGCCGCAAGCGGGCGATCGCTGATGTTACCCCAGCGATCAATGCCCCTGAACACACCACCGCGTGTTAGGCCGGCAGCTTCGATTCAGTTCAGGTACGCCTCCACCGGGCAGAGCTTGCTCAACGATGGCGTCTTGTACTCGCGCCGATGTTCTGCCGGTCTCCTTTGCTCGACCCCAGATAGAACCTGATCTCGACGTAGCGCTCGGCATACGTGTTCTCGATCGTGAGCTTAGTCAGCTCATCTCCGCGAAACCCCCTCCAGAATGCCCGGGTGATCGGCAAAGCTAATTTCTTTCCCCTTGCTGATGAGACAAAGCGAGCGTCCGGGCCTTGGCTTGTGCTCAGGGAAGAACCGCTGCTACTGAATCCCTGTATTGATGATCCTGCTGACCATCTTGTGTTCCTGGAGGATGGGCGCGTGGAAGCGCGATTGATAGATGGGTCACCAAGTCGCAAAGGTGAAGCCAGCATCTAGTACCTAGGGCTGGCTCGTGCAGAACTGCTGCAAATGCGCGCACGCCATGCTCGTATGGTACGCGCCGCGATTCGACAGGTCGCGGTAGGGACGGCAGTTACCTGCTGCCCCCCGCACAGATCCGTACGTGCGGAACTACCGCATACAGCTCCTGCCTCAGGTATGTGACGCGAAGCGATCCTCAGGGTAAGGATGTGCATTTCTGGGTCTAGGTATGTAGAGGTCAGCAAGGCGTCCGTAGCGTGACCATTGAAGCCGATTACGCTGGCTGCGACTTTTGAGGGCTTGCCGCCATAGACGGCATACCGCCAGACGAAAACCACCCAGACGTATCAGATTTCCCGGCACCGCGTGGTAGTTGAAGTAACCACTCACCACCCGAGTGAGCCATTGCCCTTGAGCCCGGATGGGTTCATGCCGTCGGCGCTTCAGCTCATCCCGAATAGCCAGCAGCGTCGCACGCATTCGCTTCTTGACCGTCAGTCGCAGTATTTGAAAACCACCGCTTCTGTTGGTACTGCAACAGTGCGTGAAGCCCAGGAAGTCAAACGTCTCCGGTTTACCTAACCCTCGCTTACTACGATTTCTCGCAGCAAAACGACCAAACTCAATCAGCCGTGTCTTCGAGGCGTTTAGGGATAAACCGAACCTGGCCAAGCGTTCCTGCAACCGCACCAGAAACTGCTGAGCCTGCCATTGCGTCCTGAAACCCACCACGCTGTCGTCCGCGTAGCGCACAACAATCACATCGCCACGGGCATGCCGCTGGCGCCACTGCCTTGCCCACAAATCCAGCACGTAGTGAAGATAGATATTCGCCAGCAACGGCGAGATCACTGCGCCTTGGGGCGTCCCCTTGGTCGCAGCTATCCTACGGCCATCCTCCATAACACCCCATTTGCAGATAAGTCCGAGCATGCGCCGGTCTGCAATCCGGTGTCCCAGAAACATCAGCATCCATTCATGGTCGATCTCATCAAAGAACGACGTGATATCCGCATCCAATATCCAGTTCACCTTCTGGCCCTTGAGCGCGACCGTCAACGCATCCAGCGCATCGTGCTGGCTACGTTCCGGCCGAAACCCATACGAGAATCCTAGAAAGTCTTCTTCATAGATCGCATTCAAAACGGTAACGACCGCCTGCTGTACGATCTTGTCCTCAAGAGAGGCAATGCCCAGCTGACGCTGCCTGCCGTCGGCTTTGGGAATATAGACCCGCCGCGACGGCGTTGCCCGATAGGCTCCACTGTGAAACCTTGCGTGCAAATCGCTCACCCGCTGGAGAAGACCTTTCTCATATTCTCGCCACGACATGCCGTCCACGCCCACTGCGGCATCGCGGCGCAGGGCATAAAAGCTCTGCGCCAGTAACTGCGGTGTACCCGGCCACCGAACTTTTGGAGAAATTCCCTTCCTACGCGGAGAACGCCTACGGGCGTGCGTTGCTGACCGATCATGCGATGCAATGGATCGAGCGGACCCTGGCGCCTTCGCTCGACACGCTGGACCTGCTTGATCCCTGGTATTCCCCGCGCCGCAGCCCGGACCTGCGCGGCCTGGCGCCGGCAGTCGTCGTCAGTGCCGGGTTCGATCCTATCCGCGATGACGGCCTGGACTATGCCGCCCGCCTGCGAGCAGCCGACGTGCCGGTGGAGCTGCTGCACTACGGGGGCCAGCTCCACGGATTCCTCAATTTTGATTCGGTCAACAGTGCCAGCCGCGATGCATTGCAGCGCATCGGCAATGCACTGACGACGGCGCTCGCCCGACAACCGGCTGCGGACAGGACGATCGAGATCGCCGACAGGGGACCACGCAGGCATTCGCGCGTGCGCGCCACCGCCAACGAGTTGTCAACCGCTACCTTGACCACTTGGGTTGTCACCGAACGGTGGAGCATCGCCTTGCTGCGGCTGCTATCGCCAAAAGCGGCCGGTGCCTGCCGGTTGTTGATCAGGCCTTGGCTCCTGCCCACCGTAATCATCCGACGCAAAGCCATTTCCGGCCTTGACCGGCTGGCCGCGCGCCAAATCTGGCCGACAGAGAAAAACTGCACTGTGAAACCTTGAACGAGGACTACGTCATGGCATTACCAGATCCGTTTAGATTGTATCGCGAGGCCATCACCAGGTTCGAAAACGGCGTCAATGCCCTGGCCGCCCGTAATATCGATTCGAAAGAAGTCGGTCTTGTGATCGACCAATATTCGAAGATCACGCTGGGGCTGCAGCACCTGTCGCAGACATCGCTGGAGCGCTTGCACAAGCGCATGGGCTTGCCCAGCCGCGCCGAAGTTGACGCCCTGGCCGCCTCTTTGCGGCGGGTGGAGGACAAGCTCGATCAATTGCTTCCTGCGCCGACCACTACGCACGCGACGCCCACTGGCTGAAGTGCGCCCGGCACCGCTCAAGCCGGCATCCAAGCGCAAACGAAAGGCAGGAGGTGACGATGAGCCAGCCGCATAACAACAAGATTCCTGACATGTCGTTGACCGACAGACTCCGTTCGGAGGTCAGCATGATGGTCCAGCGCGGCCTCAAGGGCCTTGAGTACCTGAGCACTCCGCCGCCAGCGGTGGGCTTGACGCCCAAGACCCTCGTGCACCGTCGCGGCACCTTGGGCCTGTACCACTATCACGCAACATCGGACGAGATTTATCGCGTGCCGCTGTTGATCGTCATGGCGACGACCAGCAAGGCTGCCATCTTTGATCTGATGAAGGGGCAGAGCCTGATCGAGCTTCTGCTCGCAAAGGGTTATGACGTTTATGTCATGGACTGGAATGCGCCGAGCCGGGAAGAGTCCCTCCTGAAGCTTGAGCACTACGTACTCGACTTCATTCCCGATTGCATTCGCCGCGTGCAGCAAGACTCTGGCGTGGAAGACATCACGCTGATTGGCTACTGCATGGGCGGTGTACTGTCGACGCTTTACGCCGCGCTGCATCCCGACGGCCCGCTGAAGAACCTGGTGTGTTTCACAACGCCCATCGACTGGACGAAGATGCCCCTGGCCAAACAGCGTCAGTACAAGGCCGAGCGCTTGATCGATACGACGGGGATGGTCCCGCCAGAGGCTATCATCAAGGCGATAGAATTGCATCGCCCCGCAGGCAATATTGCCGGCCAAGCGCGGCTCTGGGACAACATGTGGAACGACGACTACGTCAGGAGGCACCGCATGATGGCGCGTTTCAATGACGAAACCTTGCCGCTTCCCGGCGAGTACTTCCGGCAGATCCACCAAGAGTTAGGGCTAAAGAATTCGCTGTACGAAGGCGGCTTGCGCATCGGTGGCCAAGAGGTCGATTTGAAGAACTTAGAGGCTTCGCTGCTGCACATCATCGCGCAATACGATTCCCTAGTGCCGCCAGACTGCGCGCAGCCTTTGGTGGCACGCGTGGGGTCGCGCGACAAGGAAGAGCTGATGCTGCCAGGCGGGCATGTCAGTCTGGTAGCGGGGCCGGCCGCGGTCAAGCGGATGTGGCCCAGGCTCGATCAATGGCTGGGGGTACGATCCGTATGAACATCTCAAGGCGGTGGCGGAGGGAGTGAGTGGGTAGGGTGTGGGAGACCCACCCATAGGGAGTGGGGCCGGCATGGTCCCGTGCGTTTAGTGTCTTGAGTCGCAGCGAACAGCCTCCCTATCACAAAAGAGAACCCTGAGATGCCCGGACCTTTGGCAGGTGTGAAAGTAGTGGAAATGAATGCGATCGGCCCCGCGCCGTTCGCCGCCATGATTCTGGCGGACATGGGCGCGGAGGTCATTCGCGTTGACCGTCATGCGGCCGGTTTTCTCAATTCCGACGGCAGTCTGCTTGGGCGCGGGCGACGCAGCATTGCGATTGATCCGCGTAAACCCGGCGCTACTGAAGTGTTGTTGCAGCTCATCGACGGCGCCGACGTGCTGATCGAAGGTTTCCGCCCCGGCGTCATGGAGCGTCTTGGCCTGGGGCCGCAAGTCTGCCTTGAACGCAATCCGAAGTTGATCTACGGGCGCATGACCGGTTGGGGCCAGAGCGGGCCACTGTCATATGCGGCGGGGCATGACCTGAATTACATCGCCTTGTCGGGCGTACTCAATGCCATGGGGTACGCCGACCGCCCACCGACTCCGCCACTGCACCTGGTGGGTGATATGGGCGGTGGGGCAATGTTTTTGGTCGCGGGCATTCTGGCGACTCTGTTCGAGGCGCAGAAATCCGGTCTGGGTCAGGTGGTGGACGCTGCCATCTGCGACGGCGCGACGTTGCTCGGCAGCATGTATTACGACTGGCGCCATCAGGGACAGTGGGACGACCAGCGCCAGCACAACATGCTCGACGGCGGTGCGCCTTTCTATGGTTGCTACACCTGCGCCGATGGCAAGTTCGTGTCCATTGGCGCCATCGAACCACAGTTCTATCAGTTGCTGCTGGAGCTCTGCGGTATCGACGATCCGGACTTCAAGGCGCAATGGCAGAAGCAGGAATGGCCGGCTCTTCGACAGAAACTCGAAACCCTGTTCATGACTCGCACCCGGGATGCCTGGTGCCAACTGCTGGAAGGCACCGATGCCTGCTTTGCCCCGGTGCTGGATTTCAGCGAAGCCTTCACCCATCCGCACAACCGGGCTCGAGGCCTATTCATGGAAACCGCCGGTGTATTGCACCCGGCACCCGCGCCCCGCATGAGCCGCACGCCAGTGAAGGCAGGAAAAGTTGTAAAGAACGGCGAAAACACCCTCGAAATTCTTGAACAGCTCGGCTTGAGCAACGAGCAGATCGACGCACTGCGCAACGTCGGCGCGATTGTTTGAGGGCGAATGCCGATTGCCTGCCAAGCCCCCCTTCCGCGGGGGGGGAGGTCACACCGATCATTCTTCTACCGTGACTGCCAGTGGGTTAGCCGAGCTGTTCTTTCCCACTTTCAGCCGAATGTGAGGAGTAGATCAGTGGATATTCAATTCACCCCTGCCGAATTGGCTTTCCGAGAGGAAGTGCGGGCATTTTTACGTGACAGATTGCCGTCCGATATCGCCGCGCGTGGCCGCCACGGCAAGCGTTTCAACAAAGAAGACCAGGTCATCTGGATGCGCCTGCTCAACGAGCGAGGATGGTTGGCCGCCAGTTGGCCTGTGGAGTATGGCGGTACGGGTTGGGGCGTGGTGGAGAAACACATTTTCGATGAGGAATGTTCTGCGTTCGGCGCCCCTTGGGTCGTGCCTTTTGGCGTCAACATGGTCGCCCCGGTGATCATCAAGTTCGGAACACCTGAACAAAAGGCGCGCTTCCTGCCACGCATTCTCAGCACCGAGGACTGGTGGTGCCAGGGCTATTCCGAGCCGGGCGCCGGTTCTGACCTGGCCGCGGTCAAGACCCGCGCCGTACGTGATGGCGACCACTACGTGGTCAATGGCCAGAAGACCTGGACCACCCTGGCCCATTATGCCGACTGGATCTTTTGCCTGGTGCGCACCGACCCTGAGGCCCAACAGCAGCGGGGCATCAGTTTCCTGTTGATCGACATGAAATCCCCGGGCATCACCGTGCGCCCGATCATCACCCTCGATGGTGAGCACGAAGTCAACGAAGTGTTCTTCGACAACGTACGCGTGCCGGTGGAAAACCTGGTCGGTGAGGAGAACAAGGGCTGGACCTGCGCCAAGTACTTGCTCACCCACGAGCGCACCAGCATTGCCGGCATCGGCCAGGCCAAGCAGATGCTGGCGCGGCTCAAGCGCATCGCCAGCCAGGAACAGCGCGACGGCCTGCCATTGATCGATGACATCCAGTTGCGCATGCAGATCGTCGAACTGGAAATCCAGCTGATGGCTATCGAAATGAGCAACCTGCGCATTGTTGCCGCCGCCCGGGACGACGGGGTGCCGGGTACTGAAAGCTCGTTCCTGAAGATCAAGGGCAGTGAAATCCGCCAGGCCATCACGTACCTGATGAGCAAGGTCCTGGGCCCCTATGCCATGCCCTTCGTAGAAGAGGAACTGGGCTATGGCAAGCAAGCAGACCTGTACCGCGACTACAGCACCACACCTGCCAGCCAATATCTGGACATGCGCAAGACTTCGGTCTACGGCGGTTCCAACGAAATCCAGAAGAACATCATCGCCAAGATGATTCTAGAGCTGTAAGGGGAATAGCGATCATGGACTTCAAACTATCTGAAGAGCAGCAAATGCTGCAGGACACCGCCGCTCGCCTGGTGCGTGACAATTACGCGTTCGAAGCGCGCGAGCAGTTCGCCAAGAGCGAGCTGGGCTACAGCCTCGCCTTCTGGCGGCAGTTGGGGGAACTGGGCCTGACCGCCGTGCCATTTGCCGAGGACATGGGTGGCTTTGATGGCAGCGGCGTGGAGACGCTGCTGATCATGACCGAGCTGGGGCGTGGTCTGTGCCTGGAACCCTATCTGCATTCGGTGATTTTCGCCGGTGGCCTGCTGACCCAATCAGGCACTGACGAGCAACGCAGTGAATTGTTGCCGGCGGTTGCCAGCGGGCAATTGCAATTGGCGGTGGCTGTCGATGAGCCGACCAGCCATTACCAGCTGCATGATGTACGCACCCGCGCCGAAGCCCAGGACGGGGGGTGGCGGCTCAACGGGCGTAAATCGGTGGTGGTCGCCGGGCACAGTGCCGGGTTGATTCTCGTGTCGGCACGTACCGCTGGCAGCGATCGCGACGAAACCGGCATCAGCCTGTTCCTGCTCGATCCGCGTGCGCCGGGCGTCAGCCGCCGCGCCTACCCGACCATGGATGGCCGCAATGCGTGCGAGCTGTACCTGGACGATGTTTTCGTCAGTGCCGCCAGAGTGCTCGGGGAACCCGGCCAGGCCCTGGCCGCGCTGCGTTATCAGCAGGGTCGCGCGATTGCTGCGCAGTGCGCCGAAGCCGTGGGCAGCATGGAGGCGGTGTGCGACCTGACCCTCGACTATCTCAAGACCCGCCAGCAGTTCGGCCAGGTGATCGGCAAGTTCCAGGCGCTGCAACACCGCATGGTGGACATGCGCATCGAACTGGACCAGGCCACTTCCATGGCCATCCTTGCCGCGTGTGCCGCCGATGCGCCAGACAGTGACGAGCGCAGCCGAACGCTGGCCGCCGCCAAGGTACTGATCGTGCGCGCCGGCCGTTTTATCGCCGAACAGGGTATCCAGCTGCACGGTGGCATCGGCCTGACCTGGGAATACGTGCTGTCGCACCACGCCAAACACTTGCTGATGCTCAGCCATCAGTTCGGCAACGACGACCATCACCTCAAGACCTACAGCCGGCTGCTGCAGGTCGACTGAGAAACGGTGGCAACGTTCGTAATGTCGATCAGTGAGTAGATCGACCTGTGCGGATAAACCTGTGGCGAGGGAGCTTGCTCCCTCGCCACAGGTTCGTATCACCAAAAGGGGAAGAAATTGAGCCGTAGCATTTCCACACTGACGGGCACGGGTTGCAGACTGGATGGCGGCATGTTGTTCGGACATACGCCGCGCGCGCTCTGGTCCGACTGGATGAAACCCGCTCACGACAACACGGTAGAGATTTCTGCGCGGGTGCTGTTGGTGCAAGAGCAAGGCAAGAACATCCTGGTCATGGCCGGGGCCGATAATCTTCTGGCGCCGCTTGCGCGCACCTGCGGTTGCCAACCGCAATCACCAGGTTTGCTGGAAAGCCTGGCGCGGCGCGGGCTGAAAGAAGCCGACATCGATTCGGTGGTGTTGACACACGTGCATGCGCACCTCTCCAAGGCCATGCGTGAACGGGTCAGGGAAGGCGACATGCCGCGCCTGTTGTTCCCGCGAGCGCGGTATGTGTGTGGCGAGCGGCATTGGCACCGCGCACGCCGTCCGCATCCGCGGGATCGGGAAGTGTTGGTCGCACCTTTGGTGCACGGGCTGGAAAGCAGTGGGCGTTTGACCCTGATCGAAAGCGGCCGATGTGAGTCACTCGGCGATGGCTGGTGTTTTCACATAAGCGAGGGTTTTACCCCGGGCCAACTCCTGCCTGAAATCCAATTGCCAGGCGGCCCGGTGGTTTTTTGCGGCGACCTGATTCCAGGCACGCATTGGCTGGATCTGGAGGTGACCAGCGGCCGGGACCGTAACGCTGAGCGGGTGATCGACGAGAAAGAGCACCTGCTCGACCATCTGGTGGCGCGGGGTGGACGCTTGTTCTTCGCGCGTGACCCGGAAGTGGCAATGGTCAAAATCATGCGTGACCGCCGTTCGCGCTATATCCCCTTTGATCACTACCGCATATTGAACCGCTTCGAAGGGTAAAGCCCATCAGCCTTCGCGCGCACCTCGTCGCTTGTTCATCCATCCCCCCCTTATTCCCCCTTCCGCGGGTGGGCGTGTTGACCAGCCCGACTCTTAGGATCGAACCGCTCTAAACACAAAAAATACAAGAAAACATTTATCGGAGTGCCGCATGACAAAAACAATAATGCAGGGTGGCTTTCGCCCCCAACTGCTGGCGGCCGCTGTTGCCCTCGGCATGAGCACCCAAGCCAATGCCGTCAACTTCGAAATCGGTGAGATCAAGGGACAGTTCGATACGTCGCTTTCCATGGGCGCCAGCTGGGCGTTGCGCGGGGGAGACCCTGATTTCATTTCGCCTTTCAACTCGCAGGGTGAGCGCGGCAACTCGTCGTCCCGGCTGTCAGACGACAACCGCCTGAACTTCAAGAAGGGCGAAACCTTCTCGAAGATATTCAAGGGTATCCATGACCTCGAATTGAAGTATGGCGACAGCGGCATCTTCGTGCGTGGCAAGTACTGGTACGACTTCGAACTGAAAGACGAACACCGGCTGTTTTATGACATCGACGACAGCGGCCGCAATGACATGGCCAAGGCCTCCGGTGCCGAATTCCTCGACGCGTTTGTCTATCACAACTACAACATCGGTGAGTTGCCAGGCAACGTACGCCTGGGCAAGCAGGTGGTGAGCTGGGGCGAAAGCACCTTCATCGGCAACAGCATCAACTCGATCAACCCGATCGATGTGGCTGCATTGCGTCGTCCCGGTGCCGAGGTCAAGGAAGGTCTGATCCCGGTCAACATGTTCTACATGTCGCAGAACATCACCGATAACTTCAGTGCCGAGGCCTTTTATCAGCTGGAATGGGAAAGCACCGTCGTTGACAACTGCGGGACCTTCTTCGGCGCCGATCCCCTGGCCAAAGGTTGCAATGACCGTCAGGTCGGCGCGGGGCTGGATCTGGCACCGGGGCTGGCCAACAACACGGCCAACCCGCCAGGTTTCAACAACAATACCGACGACGCCTACACGCCGCGGGTCAAGGATAACGATGCCCGTGACGGCGGTCAGTACGGCCTGGCGTTGCGCTGGTTCGTGCCAGAGCTCAACGACACCGAGTTCGGCGCGTATGTGATGAATTACCACAGCCGTGGCCCTTATTTGAGCGCCCTGCGTTCGAGCGTGACCTTCAATCCCGCCAACCCGATCCCGGCGGTTCGCGCTTCGCGCTATTTCGTCGATTACCCCGAAGATATCCGCCTGTATGGCCTGAGTTTCCAGACCAACGTCAACGGCACCTCACTGGGCGGCGAAATCAGTTACCGGCCGAACATGCCGCTGCAGATCAACACCATCGACATGGCGGGCGCCACGACCGGTAACCCAACGGCGCTGTTGAACCGTATCGGCTATGCCACCACGACCCTGGGCGGCGAGATCAACGGGTACAAACGCATGCCGGTGCTGCAGACGCAGATGTCCGCCACGCAGTTTTTCGAGCAGGTCATGGGGGCCAGTCGCCTCACCCTGGTGGGTGAGGTGGGCTACAACCGCATCAATGGGCTGAGCGATGCCGACGGCACCGATCTGCGCTTCGGTCGCAGCGGGATTTTCGGCGTCGGCGTCCAACCGGGGACTGCGAATGCTGCGTGCTTGAACACCACCAACAACCCACAACAGGAATGCAACGACAAGGGCTTCTACACCACCAGTTCCTGGGGTTATCGCGCCCGCGCTCGTCTGGACTATCCGAACGTATTCGCCGGCATCAACCTGGCGCCGAACCTGGCGTGGTCGCATGACGTCGATGGCACCGGCCCGAACTTCGAAGAAGGGCTTAAGGCCGTCAGCCTCGGCGTCGATGCCGATTACAAAAACAGCTACACCGCGAGCCTCAGTTACACCGACTTCTTCGGTGGTCATTTCAACACCAATGGTGACCGTGACTTCGTCGCGCTCAGTTTTGGCGTGAACTTCTAAACAGAAGACAGACGAGAGAAAGCAAGCATGAAAACAACAACAATGATGCATATAGGCGCACTCACGCTGACCCTGCTGGCCGGCCAGGTGATGGCGGCCGTTTCCCAGGAAGAGGCGGCAAAACTGGGAACCACCCTGACCCCGCTCGGTGCGCAGAAGGAAGGCAATGCCGATGGCAGCATTCCAGCCTGGACGGGTGGGTTAAAGCCCGGTGCGGCGCCCGTCACCAATCGATTCCTGGGCGATCCGTTCGCCGCTGAAAAGCCGCTATTCATCATCACGCCAGTCAATGTCGAACAATACAAGGACAAGCTCAGCGCCGGTCAGTTGGCCCTGTTCAAGCGCTATCCCAATACCTACAAGATTCCGGTGTACAAGACCCACCGCACAGCGGCAGCTCCACAGGATATCTATGACGCCACGAAAAAGAGTGCGTTAAATACTCAGCCGGTCGACGGTGGCAATGGCCTGAGCAATTTCAGCGACAGTCGCAGCTTCGCTTTCCCGATTCCGAAGAGCGGCGTCGAAGTCCTCTGGAATCACCTGACGCGCTATCGCGGTCACAACCAGCGACGCCAAATGGTCCAGGCCACGCCGCAGGTCGACGGGTCGTTCACCATCGTCGAATTCGAAGATGAAATGGCGTTTCCGCAATACATGGCCGGGGACGATAAGGAAAGCACCGCCAACATTTTTGCCTACTACAAACAACGCGTGATAGCTCCGGCACGTTTGGCCGGCAACGTCGTGCTACTCCATGAGACCATCGACCAGGTCAAGGAACCGCGTCTGGCATGGGTCTACAACGCCGGTCAGCGCCGTGTACGGCGTGCGCCACAGATTGCCTACGATGGCCCAGGTACCGCCTCGGACGGCATGCGGACGTCGGATAACGGCGACCTGTTCAATGGCGCCCCGGACCGTTATGACTGGAAGTTGATCGGCAAGAAGGAGATGTACATTCCTTACAACAACTATCGCCTGGCTTCGCCTTCGCTCAAGTACGCCGACATTCTCAAGGCCGGGCATATCAACCAGGACCTGACGCGCTACGAGCTGCACCGTGTGTGGGAAGTTGAGGGCACCCTGAAGCCGGGTCAACGTCACATCTATGCCAAGCGCCATATGTACTTCGATGAAGACACCTGGCAATTGGCCGAGGTCGACCATTACGACGGTCGCGGGCAGCTGTGGCGTGTCGGTGAAGGCTTGGCCATGAACGACTATGAACAAGGCGTTGGGACCTATGCCGGCCAAGTGCTCTATGACCTGGTCGCGGGACGCTATCTGGCCATGGCGCTGGGTAACGAATACAAGGAGGGGATCGAGTACGGGGTCAAACCAAACCCGGCTGAATTCACTCCGGCGGCCTTGCGCAACGCGGGTATTCGCTGATCACTCCTGTTGTTTCGAGCGATTCCCCGTAGGAGCGAGCTTGCTCGCGATAAACGTCAACGATAACGCGTGCGGCCTGAGTGACCGCGTTTTCCAGACGTCCATCGCGAGCAAGCTCGCTCTTACAACGTCTCTTATTGTTCAGCCCTTTGTCTCAACGCAGTGAGTGCCTCATACCGGGACGAAACCCCCAGCTTGGTGTAGATGTTCTTGAAGTTCCACTTGATGGTTTCCTGACTGAGATTCAGGGTCTGGGCGATGCGTTTGTTGGGCATCGACTGCTCCAGCAAACTGATGATTTCCAGCTCCCGCTTGGTAAACAGCGAGGATTCCCCCGCCGCCGAATCTTTCATTGCACGTGACGATGCAGGACCAGTGCTGGCGCAATTCAACGGCACGGCTGCCAACCGACTGCGGTAGCTGTCCAGGACCGGATCGTCACGGCAATCCAGATTGGCCAGCAGGGTCAGCAGGGAAGGGCCTTCATCCAGCAGCGTGCGCACCAGGCCCAGCCGATAGCTTTCACCGACGACTTTACGCAACAGCGCGGTGGTTTCTGCCGGGCGTCCAAGATCATTCAGCGCAACGGCACGCAACAAGCCCGACTGGATTCGCCATTTACCTCGACAGTAGCGACTGGCGAACTGCTCGACGATGTCCAGGGCCAGGAGGGCACGCTCCGGCTCTTGCCTGGCCAGGCAGATGCGCGCGCGTGACAGGGCCGCGAGGGCACTGATTTCCCGCGCAAGCGGCGTGTCGTCCGAGTGGCGATGGGTCAGCGCGTCGAGGCCGGCCCTCTGACTTTCGCACTGTCGCCAATCGCCGTTGCCAAGCAGGAAGCGTATTTGCTCGGTCAGGTTATGGGCCAGCACGCGATCGAATCCGCGAGCACGAAACTCCATCGCCATCTTGGCCAGGTAAGTCAGCGCACTGGCCGCTGACTCCTGCAAGTAATTCATGCGAGCGACACTGATCATCGCGGAGATGGTCACCGATGGCGGAGCAAATCGCAAAAGATCGAGTCGATTGCTCAAGGCCTCGCGTACATCGTCAATGCGATTCAACTCGTAATGCGCTTCGGCGACCGCCACCGCACAGGTGCATGCGCTGACTGAACGACGACCGTGATTGCGCTCGGCCAGGAGTAGAACATCAATGAGATGCCGTGAGGCCTCCATGACGTTTCCATTGAGCAATACCCCATGGGCGATGGTGGCGACGATCATCAGCGCCAACTCGTCATGGCTGGTGCGCAGCGTTGCGCATTCGGGGCTATTGAGATACTCCCAGGCTTGTTGCTGATGGCCGAGGTAGATCAGGCAGTTGATGTACAGGCAGACACGCATCCGCTCATTGAACGGGTGTGTGAAGCTGCGCTCCGGCAAGCCTTGGACGAGCTCGCTGCAACGTGCCAGGTCATCGTGCTGCAAAGCGATCGCGGCCCTGGCCAGATCGATTTGCGGCTTCCAGTTGGCTTTGGTCGCCGGGCTTTTTTCGAGCACGTCGATCCAGGTTTCCGCCTTGCTGGTCAGCATCGTCAACAAGCAGCCCCAGGCACCTTGAAGCAGCACCTTGGGGTGCTGTGTCAATTGTTCCAGAGGCACACAATCGAGCCAGCGCATGAATTGACCCAGGTGACTCAGGCTGTGGTAGGTCGGCTGCTTGCGCTCCAGCAGCCAGACCAGCTCCTCAAGGTCTTCGCTGAGCACCGCATGACGGGTCGCTTCGCTGACCATCCCGGCGTGTTCGAACCAATGCGCCGCACGCAGGTGCAGTCGGGTCAGGTCGGCATCCGACGCGGTCAAGCGTTGTTGCAGGTATTCGGCGAATAGCGGATGCAACCGGTACCACTGCTCCTGGCTCTCCATGTCGACAGGCAGGATGAACAGGTTGCGGGTCTCGATGCTGGCAATCAGTTCGGCCGCTTGCGATGCCTGGCTGACATGCTCGGCTACCTGCGCATTGAAGCGGCGCAGAATCGAGATTTTCTCGAGAAATCCGATGATCTCCGTAGGTAACCCGTTCACCACGTCTTCGGCCAGGTAATCGCGCAAATCGCTGTTGCCGGGAAGCAGCCGATGGACCTTCGCTTCCTTGCGCGGGTTGGCCTTGAGCGAGATGGACATCAATTGCAGGCCAATGGGCCAGCCATCGGTGTTGTCGTGTATGGAGTGCGCCAGTTGCATATCGATGCCTTCGTCCAGATAGGCCTTGAGGAAGGCCAGGGACTCGTTGAAATCAAAGCCAAGCTCGGTGGCGGTGATCTCGCAGAGTTCGGCCATCGCTCGCAGCCTACCGAGCTTCAGGTTGGGGTTTACCCGTGAGGCCAGGACAATGTGAAGCTGCGCCGGAGCACCATCCACGATCAGTTGAATCAGGCGGGAAATGCGTGGGTCGGTGGCGAAATGGAAATCATCGATCATCAAGTACAGCGGGCTGCTGACCCGCGCCAAGGTGTTGATCATCACCGATGCCAGCGCGAGCAGGCCGTCCAGTGACTCGCGCTCGATCAACAGCAAGAGATCGTCTTCGAGGGGGACACCGGCATTCTGGAGGGTGCAGATGAGGTTGGCGCAGAACGACTCCAGCGCGCCATCTTCCTGGGCGAGAGAGAGCCATACGACAATGCTGCCGTCTTTGATCAGGCCTTGTCGCCACTGCGCCATCAGTGTGGTCTTGCCGAACCCCGCGCTGCCATTGATCAGGGTCAGTCGGCAATCCCGAGCCGCCTGCAGGCGGGCCAACAGCGTCTCCCTCAGCACGGCGTGACTGCTGATGCGAGGCGGCGAGAAGCGGGTGGTAATTGGCGGGGAGCTCGGAAGCATGGCTAATCCAGTCTGCTGCGGATTTCAAAGGCTTTTGAAAGATTCTAGGCCGATTAGAGCACGTTTATGCAACGACTAAATTATTCGCCGAGGCAAGCGCAATCGGGCGAAGACAGGGGGGGCCACCCCAATCCCCCCCGCAGGACGCGGGTACAGCCTGCCGATGACTTCGTAACGATGACAGCCTGGATTGCTCGGGGTATCGGGCAAAGCGAGAAGCCGCAATGGGCTGAATTTTTTATGGAGAATGTGATGTCGCACAAACCGTACGTTGCCGGGGTTGGCATGATCCCGTTCCTGAAGCCCGGGGCCAGTGGGTCGTATATCGAAATGGGCGCTGAAGCCACTCGCCAGGCATTGAAAGACGCAGGGCTGGACTATCACCTAGTTCAACAGGCTTATGTCGGATACGTCTATGGCGATTCCACTTGCGGCCAATCGGCACTCTACGAAGTGGGCATGAGTGGCGTACCGGTAGTGAACGTCAATAACAACTGCTCCACGGGTTCCACTGCCCTGTACCTGGCTCGCCAGGCCGTGGAAAGCGGGGCGGTGGAATGCGCCTTGGCCCTGGGCTTCGAGCAAATGCAGCCCGGCGCCCTGGGTGCGGTGTTTACCGATCGTCCGGCCTGCATGGGCAAGCACCTTCAGGTCTCGGACGAGCTGACCGCTGACGCTGGCGCGATCGGCGTTCCGATGACGCTGCGCCAGTTTGGTGGTGCGGGGCGTGAACACATGCAGCGTTATGGCACCGAGATGAGCACCTTTGCCGCGATTCGCGCCAAGGCCAGCCGTCATGCCGCGAACAACCCGCTCGCGCTGTTCCGTAAAATCGTCACCACCGAAGATGTGATGAACGATCAAGTGCTCTGGCCGGGTGTGATGACGCGCCTGATGGCTTGCCCGCCTACCTGTGGCGCAGCCGCTGCGATCATCTGTAGCGAAGCGTTCGCCAAAAAACATGGTCTGCGCACTGACGTGATGATCATGGCGCAATCGATGACCACTGATCGTGGGGTTTCCTTCGAACCGGCATCGATGATCCAGACGGTCGGTTTCGACATGACCCAGCGTGCCGCTCACGAGGTGTACGAGAAGGCGGGTGTCGGGCCGCGGGATATCCTGGTGGCCGAAATGCATGACTGCTTTGCCCAGAATGAGCTGCTGACCTACGAAGCCTTGGGTCTGTGCCCGGTAGGCGGCGCCGAAAAATTCGTGCTCGATGGCGATAACACCTACGGCGGGCGCGTGGTGACCAACCCATCCGGTGGGCTGCTCTCCAAGGGCCACCCGCTGGGGGCCACAGGTCTGGCTCAATGCTATGAACTGACACACCAGTTGCGCGGAACCGCTGACAAGCGCCAGGTCGAAGGCGTTAATCTCGCCCTGCAACACAACCTCGGCCTGGGCGGTGCCTGCGTCGTCACGCTCTACGGCCGCGCTTGATGTCGTTCGCGTGCGCCGGTAAGGCGCACGCGTTTTTTGCACCGAACGCCGTGAATCAGCATGGCGTACTTCCTGTATTAGACTGTTGGTCTGTACTTGAAGAAGATAGTCTCCGGAATTCAGTCGATGGCTATGCCACCCCAAGATCCCAAGCGCCACCTGTCAGTCGATCGAGTGCCTCAACTCATCCCTGACACCAAGGTCATTCCACCTCGCGGTGCACGCCAGCTCATGCCCCGAGCGACACTGATGAGCCGTCTGATGGAGGCCCGCCGGCAGCGCTGTATCGCTATCCAGGGGCCTGCCGGAAGCGGCAAGACCAGCACTTTGCTGGCCTGGCGCCGGGAATTGATAGCGATCGATTTCGACGTCGCCTGGCTGTCACTGACGGGCGAGGACAATGAGCCGGCGCGACTGGCCAACTGCTTGTTGGCCAGCGTTGCCGAGGTCGACGGCGCGCTGGCACGAGAAGCCGCTTTGTTGCTCGGGGAAGGTGGTGGCGAGTTGGCGCTCGAACACTGGGTCATCGTCCTGCTTCAGTCTGTGGCTCGACACGGTTCTGAGCTGGTGGTGATGATCGATGATGTGCATCACCTCAATGATGCCGATAACTTCAAGGTGCTGGGTTGGCTGCTTGACTATGCACCGCCGAACCTTCACCTGGTGCTCGGCACGCGCAGCGCGTTACCTGCAACGCTTCCGCTTGCGCGTCTGCGCACCCAGGGTCAGTTGAGCGAGTATGACTTGCGGGACTTGCGTTTCAGTGTCGAAGAGTCAGAACGATACTTGCGACAGTTTGGCGAGATCAGCACTCACGATGCCGAGGCCTTGCATGACTTGACCGACGGTTGGGTGGCTGGCCTGCAATTGTTCGCGATCGACTTGAAAACCAGGCACGGCAGTGGCTTCAATCGCATGCAGGTACGAGGCGCCGGGGCCTTTGCGCAGTACTTCGAGCAGGAGGTGTTGATCCACTTGCCAGTCGAAGACCGGCAGTTGCTGACGCATTCTTCGATCTGCAATCGCTTCACCGCCCCTTTGTGCGCCAGGCTTGTTGGCAAGCCGCACGCGATTGCCGGGATGATGAGCCAATTGACCCGCCTCGACAGCGATAACCTGTTCATCACCCAGATCAAGAGCCACGACAGGGAAACCTGGTACCGCCTCCACCCGTTGTTGCGCGAGGTATTGCGCGAGCATCTGAGCCGTCAGCCCGAGGAGGAACAAAAAAAACTCCATGCAGTGTCGCGCGACTGGCTGCTCGAACAGGGGCATATCGACGAGGCGGTACGCCACGCCGTACTGGCCGGCGATTTTCAGATTGCGGCCGAGATTGTCGAAGCCTGTGCGCACGAATTGATGGCGCGTGGTTCCCTCAGTCAATTGCCCAACCTGCTGCGCAGGCTGCCCATGGAACAGATGCGCGAGCGCTATAGCCTGCAATTGGTGATGGCGCAGTTACAGCTGCATGCGCATAACTTCGCAGAAGGGCAAGAGATACTTGACCAGCTGGAGGCGCAACAGTACCGACTGAATGTTCAACAGCGTCAAGGCCTGCTGGTGACGCGTGGCACGCTGGCCATGCAGCGTGACCTGACCGAGGCCGCATGGTGCTTCGCTCCGGAGCTGGAAGCGATACCTGACGATGCCGACGATCTGATATTGACCGGTCGCGCCTCCATTCTTGCCTGGTTGTATTTGTTCAGCGGTGATCACGAGCGAGTGCGTGCAATCATCCAGCACAGCGATCGCCCGAATACCTCGCCGCGTCGGACCCTCGTTGGTCGATGCATCTACGGCATGAGCCTTGTGCATGAGGGGCGCATCAGTGAAGCGGAGAATATCTTTCGCAACACACTGGAAGCCGCAAAATCGCACGGCAGCAGTGCCGCGGTCGCTGGCCATGCGGCTGCCGCTTTTCTCGCCAGCCTGTTGTACGAACAACACAATCTGGCCGATGTCTGCCATTTGCTTGAGCCTCGCCTCGACATCCTTGAGCGGATTTCCATGCCCAACATCGTCTTGCACAGTCTTCTGTCGCTGAGCCGCGCTTGTTGGCTCAAGGGCGAGCAAACCCAGGCGGTGCTCTATCTGGATCGCTTGAAAGACTACGCACAGCGCTATGACCTGGGCCGTCTGCTCGCCTGGACACTGTACGTGCGTATGCGTTGGTGTCTCGAAAAACTCCATACTTCGCAGGCCGAAGCCCTTTTGAGCGAGCTGCAGGAACTTGCCGACAAGCAGGCCGGCATCCATCGCGGTACGCCATTGATCATCCGGCTTTTGGCCCTGCGGGCGGCGATCGAATTGTGTTTGTATCAGCGCGAATTCAGTGTGGCGATCGAGCAAATCGCATTGCTGATCAATGAGTGTGAAACGGCCACGCATTGGCAGTGGGTGGCCATCGCACGGCTTCAACTGTCCATCGCTGAAAAGGGGCGAGGATGTGACGAGCAAGCGCTCGAACAATTGATTGAAGTCTTGCGTCTGGGACATCGCCTGGGCCTGGTACGCAGTCTGCTCGATGTTGCGCCACAACTGCCTCGAATGCTGAACGATTTGCTGCAAGCCAATGCGCTTGATCCGGTGCTTGCGTTTTATGCCCAGCGCCTGATCGCAGCGGGCAGGCCGGCAGAAAAAACCGGGCGCACAGTGAATTCATCGGTTGCGAACTTGAGTGAGCGGGAGACCGAGGTCGTGCAGTTGATGGCACAAGCCATGACTAACAAGAAAATTGCCCGCACCCTTGGTGTGTCACCTGAAACGGTTAAATGGCACATCAAGAATCTGTTCGCCAAGCTCGACGCCACAGGCAGGGAAGAAGCGATTGCCAAATGGCGCGACCTGAATACCTTGTAGGAGCAGCCGTTCGACGCTCCTACAGGCATCGAACGTCAGTTTACGTTGCTCAGACGGTTTTCCCAGAACGGTTTGCGCAGTTCGTTTTTCAGCACCTTGCCGACGCTGGACATCGGCAAGGAAGTGCGAAACTCGATGCTGCGGGGCACCTTGTAGCCGGCAATCATTGCCCGACAATGGGCGACCACTTCATCTTCGGCAACGCTGGCACCAGGCTTGAGGATGATCACCGCATGCACTGTCTCCCCCCATTTAACGCAGGGAATACCAATTACAGCCGCTTGAGCAACGGCCGGATGGCTGACGATGGCGTTCTCGACTTCGGCAGTGAAGATGTTCTCGCCACCGCTGACGATCATGTCCTTGAGACGATCGCAGATGTAGATGAAGCCATCGTCGTCCATGTAGCCGCCGTCACCGGTATGCATCCAGCCGCCGCGAAGCGCCTCGGCGGTGGCCTCCGGTTTGTTCCAGTAACCCAGCATGACGTTGGGGCCGCGCACCAGGATTTCGCCGACCGTGCCACGGGGCACTTCGCGATCCTCGGTATCGGCGATGCGGATTTCCACACAGCTGATGGGCAGCCCGGCTGAGTACATCTTGCCGCTGCGCTGATGTTCTTCGCAGTGGTACTCGGCGCCCAGCATGGTGATGCCGGGGGCCATTTCGGTCATGCCATAGCCTTGGGCGAATTGGGCCGAAGGGAAGGTCTGACGGGCACGTTCGAGCAGGACGGGGGTAATCGGCGAGGCGCCGTAGGTAATTTCCCGAAGCGAGCTCAGGTCCAGTGCCGTAAGGGGCGGATTTGCCTGGTGCCAGTCGAGGATCATCTGCAGCATGGTGGGCGCTAGAAAGGTGTCGGTGACTTGCTCCCGGCTGATCTGCTCGATGACCTCTTGCGCTTTGAAGGTGGGCAGCACGATATGCATGCCACCGCTGAGGAACAGTACGACCATCGCAGCCAAGTCGGCCAGATGGAACATCGGCATGGCATGCAGGTAGCGCGTCTGTGCGCCATAGCCCACACGATCCTGGTTGGCGAGGGCGGAGATGCCGATGTTGTTATGGCTGAGCATCACGCCCTTGGGGAAACCGGTGGTGCCGCCGGTGTAGAAAATTCCGAGAAGGGAATCGCCACAACGGTGCGCGTCTTCAACCGGTTCATTCTCGGCGATCAGGGTTTCGTAGTTGAGCATGCCCTCGGGCGTTTCGCCGTCACCGGCATAAATCACCAACCGGATGCTCTTGGCCTCGACAGCCACCTGGGTCCCCAGTTTCTGGAAGGCGTCATCAACGATCAGCACGCAGGTTTGCGAGTCATCCAGGGAGTAGACGATTTCTGCCGCGCTCCAGCGGATGTTCACCGGATTGAGCACGGCATCTGCCCACGGCACTGCCTGGTAATACTCGATGTAGCGTTGGGAGTTGAGCGCGAGCATCGCTACACGCTCGCCACTGGTCACTCCCAGACGCTTGAGCGCGCCCGCCAGCCGGGCAACACGATCACCCAGTTCGGCAAAGGTCACACTGCGGCCCTGATAACGGATTGCCGTGGCATTGGGACGCTGCTGCCGATGGCGCTGCAGCCCTTGGGTCATGTACATCGAAACCTCCAATATTGTTTTTGTAGGGAGTCGCACTTGCGAAGCGCCAGGCCGTAATCTCATTGTCCGGGCATTCTTCCCACCATGGGAGAGAAGAGTGCCCGGCAAGACGAACGGTGATTTACAGAGTGCCGTAGCCGCCGCCGCAAACCAGGGCTTGACCGGTGACGTAGTTGGCTTCCGGCAGGCACAACATCACCACCGAACCGGCGGCTTCTTCGGCTGTGCCAGGGCGGCCAAGGGGAATGGCTGAGCTGGCCGTATCGATACGCTCCTGTTGAACGCCGACCTTGATTTCACGACCTTCAATATTGATGGTCTTGCTCTCGTCTCCAGCCAGCGCCTGGGTCAGTCGGGTATCGATGAAACCGAAGGCCACAGCGTTGACATTGACCTTCAGGCGACCCCACTCCTTGGCCAGGGTCTTGGTCATGCCGATGATGCCGGCCTTGGCAGCGGAGTAGTTGGATTGACCGGCGTTACCGCCAGCAGCGACCGAGGAAATGTTGACGATCTTGCGCAACACTTCGCGGCCTTCGGCGGCGTCTTTCTTGGCCTGGGCGCTGATGATCGGCTGGGCCGCACGTAGGATGCGGAACGGTGCGGTCAAGTGGCAGTCGATGATCGCGTACCATTGTTCGTCGGTCATCTTCTGGATGACGTTGTCCCAGGTATAACCAGCGTTGTTGATGATGATGTCAATACCACCGTAGTTCTGGACGGCAGTCTGAACGAAACGCTCGGCGAAATCGGCGGCGGTCACACTGCCGACGCAGGCAACGGCTTCACCACCGGCCTGGCGAATTTCAGCCACGACTTCTTCGGCAGGCGCCGAGTCCAGATCGTTGACCACAACTTTAGCGCCGTAGGCTGCCAGTTGCAGTGCGACGCTACGACCGATACCACGACCGGAACCGGTGACCAGGGCGACTTTGCCTTCAAGCTTTTTCATTGAAATTGTTCCTTAGGCTTTGGGTTTAAATATCAGGCGAGGGCGACAACGGCTTCGCCGGCCAGCTTCTCTTCGCCGTACTGATTGGCGCAGCGAAGCGCCAGGCGCACACGTCGCTCGCCAGCTTCTTCGAACTTCTCGATGACCTTGCCGGTGCAGGTCGGGATGTGTCCGAGCTGGGTGATTCCGGTAAAACGCACCGACAGGCTGCGCATTTGGCTTTGCGGCACCCAGGCAGTCAGCAGGCGTCCGAGGTAAGCCGCGGACAACATGCCGTGGGCGAACACATCGTCCATTCGCGACTTGCGGGCGAAGTCGAGGTCGACGTGGATCGGGTTGTGATCACCCGACGCGCCGCAATACAAGGCTAGGGTGGTGCGGTTAACCGGCTGCAGCTTGAGCAGCGGGATCTCGTCACCGACCTGGATATCGGAAAATTGAACGCTCATGACGACTCCTTAGCGCTGCACAAGGGAGGAGCGGATATCGGCGATGTGGGCGCCATCCTGATTGGTGACGCGTGCTTCAATGACCACGAACTGAAGGGCACCACCTTTCTTTTCGTAAAGGTCGGAGATGAAACCGTCGAAGGTCAGTACATCGCCGGCGTAGGCCATTTTGTAGTAGACGAAGGACTGCTCGGCGTGGAGGACGCGACCGAGGTCAAAGCCAACCAGATTGAGCAGTTCCACCACATCGCGGCCTTCGTTTTCCAGACACTTGAGGAAGGTCGGAGGGACCGGCAAGGATTTGTGGCCGGCCGCCATCGCGGCGGTTTCGTCGATGTAGACCGCATCGGTTTCGCCGATGGCCTTGGCAAAGAAGCGCAGGCGACCCTTTTCAACATCGACGCTGTACGCGCCGATTTTGTGCCCGATCAGATTTTTATCTGCCATGTTCACTTGGCTCCTATGTCAAAACGCGCCTGAACAGGGCGATCAATTTTTACCAAACAGCGTGACGACGCAGGCGCCACCCAGGCCCAGGTTGTGTTGCAGGGCAATCTCCACACCTTCCACCTGGCGCTTGTTGGCGGTGCCGCGCAGCTGGTGGGTCAGCTCATAGCACTGGGCAAGGCCGGTGGCGCCGAGCGGGTGGCCCTTGGAGAGCAGACCGCCGGACGGGTTGGTTACGACCTTCCCGCCGTAAGTGTTGTCGCCATCGAGAATGAAACGTTCGGCCTCGCCGATCGGGCAAAACCCCAGAGCTTCATAGGTCAGCAATTCGTTGTGGGCGAAGCAGTCGTGCAGTTCCACCACGCGGATGTCTTCGGGGCCGATGCCTGCTTGTTCGTAGACCTGGCTGGCGGCAGCCTGGGCCATGTGAAAACCGGCGAAGCTGATCATCGACGGCGGGTCGAAGGACTCGACCACGTCGGTGGTCATCGATTGGGCAAGGATCGCCACGTCAGTGCGCAAACCGTGTTTTTTGGCAAAGGCTTCGCTGCAAACAATCGCGGCAGCGCCACCGCAGGTCGGCGGACATGCCATCAGGCGAGTCATGACGCCCGGCCAGATGACCTTGTCATTCATCACTTCTTCGGTGGTGACCACGTTCTTGAACAGCGCCAGCGGGTTGTTGGCGGCGTGGCGGCTGGCCTTGGCGCGGATCGCGGCGAAGGCCTCCATCGAGGTGCCGTAGCGTTGCATATGCTCGCGACCGGCACCGCCGAAACCGCGCAAGGCCTGAGGGATGTCGGCAGCATCGGCTGTGAGCGATTCAAGTACGTGCAGAAAGCGTGCGCGGGGGCGAGGGCGGTCATCCCAATGCGATCTCAGCGCGCCGGCCTGCATCTGCTCGAAGCCCAACGCCAGGGCGCACTCGACCTGACCGCTGGCCACGGCGGCGCGGGCCAGATACAGGGCCGTAGAACCGGTGGAGCAGTTGTTGTTGACGTTGACCACGGGAATACCGGTAAGGCCCACCTCGTACAGGGCGGTCTGGCCACTGGTGGAATCGCCGAACACATAGCCGGTGAAGGCCATCTGGATTTTGTCGTAGCCAATCCCTGCGTCCTTCAGCGCAAGGCGCAGCGCTTCTGCGCCCATCTCGGTGTAGGTCGGGCTGGCACCCGGCTTGCTGAAGGGAATCATGCCGACGCCGGCAACGATGACTTTGTCGCTCATGTCTTTGCTCTCGGTAAAAGAAAGGGGGGTTAAAGTTTGCGGGCGATGAGTTCGCGCTGGACTTCGTTGGTGCCGCCGAAGACGCGTGAAACGCGCAGGTCGACAAAGGCGCGGGCTATCGGGTACTCGAGCATGTAGCCGTAACCACCGTGCAACTGGACCATGTCGTCCAGGTGTTTCCACAGGGTCTCGGTGGCGAACAGTTTGGCGATGGCGGCTTCTTCCACGGTCAGCTTGCGACGCATGTGTTCGCTGATGTAGTAATCGACCATAGTGCGCACCGCGACCGAGGCAGCCTTGGCATCGGCCAGCTTGAATTTGGTGTTTTGAAAATCCCACACCGTCCCACCGAATGCCTTGCGGTCCTTGACGTACTCGATGGTCTGTTCCAGTAGACGTTCCAGGCGAATGGCGGCGTAGATGGCGATGCCCAGTCGCTCCTGTGGCAGCTCCTGCATCATGTAGGCGAAGCCTTTACCTTCTTCGCCCAGCAGGTTGTCGACGGGCACGCGCACATCGTCGAAAAACATCTCCGCGGTGTCGGATGCGCGCTGTCCGACCTTGTCGAGCTTGCGGCCACGTCGAAAACCTTCGCGACTGGTTTCAACCATGATCAGGCTGATGCCTTTGGAACCCGCCGTCGGGTCGGTTTTGCAGGCCACCAGAACCATGTCGCAGTTGAGGCCACTGCTGATGAATGTCTTGCTGCCATTGATGACGTATTCGTCGCCATCACGGACCGCGGTGGTTCGCGCAGCTTTCAGGTCACTGCCGCTGCCTGGCTCGGTCATGCCGAGGGCGAGGATGGTTTCGCCACTGCAGATGCTCGGCAGCCAACGATGCTTTTGTTCTTCAGTACCGAAACGCACGATGTACATCGCAATGATGTCCGAGTGCAGGCCGAAGCTGACGCCAGACACACCCGCACGGTGCATTTCTTCGTTGATGACTGTCGCGTGGCCGAAGTCTCCGCCGCCACCGCCATACACCGCAGGAACCATGGAGCACAACAAACCTTCGCGACCGGCCTTGAGCCAGGTCTGGCGGTCGACCTTGCCGGCCTCGTCCCATTCGGCCTGACGGGGCACGCATTCGCGCTCGAAGAAGCGGCGCGCGGTTTCGCGGAACATTTCATGATCTTCGCGAAAGATGGATCGTTGAATGTGCATTACGGACTCCAGTGTCTGTAAAAGGATCGGCAGGCGACTCCTGGGGGGGGGGAGCCATATGTCCGAGGGACTGGAGGAATGCTGCCGGGGTGGCTGTCGCTGCATCCCTCCCCGCGGTGGGGGGGGATGAATGTGCTGCAACGGCAGGTCGCGGGGAGGGACCTACTCATCATGGGGGGGGGAGTGAATGACCGGGGCTTCGTAGGCTCTGCGTCGCAGGTGTTGCGTCAGCGCGATTAGCGCCTTGGCACCGAGTTCATTCCTTCAAGGAGTTGCACAATGAGAAGCATAACAATCACAAAGCTTCGCTTCGCACAGTTGGGGGCGGGCCTGGCGCTGGCCGGTCTATCCGCGATGGCGGCTGCCCAGACCCCACCGCCGATGAATCCTTATCTGGCCCAGACTTTCAGCAACCAGGCACATTGGAACAGCGCCCAGACCGACAGTACCGAGATTGCGGTACCGCGTGGTTCCTACGAGCTGACGCCGGAGTCGTTGACGTACCTGCCCAGCGATGCGGGTGGCATGCCGCACTTTGTCGACAAGGTCGGTGACACCATGGTCACGTGGTGGTGGTCGGGCCTGGGCCTGCGCAAGTACAACCAGATCGACGGCAAACTGGTGGAAGTGGCTCGCACCGAAATGCCGCTGAAGTTGCCTGATTTCCAGAAGGTCGATGACAAGCAACGCCTGAAGCAGACCCAGGATGTCAAACGCTTGCTCGACAACAAGGACGAGCAGGGTTTGCTCGATTACATGCGTGGGCAGCCCAATCGAGTCATCAGCAGCATCAACGATCAGCTGCGTGGCGGCGCCCTCTATTCGATGTTGACCCGCGAAGATGGCTTCATCGGCGCCGGTGGCCGGCAGATTTTCCGGGTCGACCAGGTCGATCCGAAAAAGCCTGACTCAGCCATGGGCACGCCGCTGGTGCGTGTGCTGCCGGAAACGCTTTATGACAACGAGAAGGTCAAGCGTGGCACTGATTTCACGGTCGACTTCAATTTCGGCATGGGCATGACGTTTAACGGCTATCTGGTGCTCAACACGGTTGGCGGCAAAGTCATTACCCTCAATCCGAAAACCCTGGAAATCGTTGATACCTATGCCGTCGATGGCGCGGACGAACTGTTCCTCAACGGTTTTGCCAATGGCGATGAGGCGGGCGGCGGAGCGGTCTACGTGGCCTCGAACCAGAACATGTATCGCCTGGTGGTGGATGCCAAAGGCAAGATCCACAGCGATGAGGCCAGCGGTGCCTGGAAGGCCGCGTATGACCGAGGCATCCGTATTTCCGCCTTGAAAGTCGCCGACGGCACGGGCTCGACACCGACCCTGATGGGCTTCGGGCCGGACGAAGACAAACTCGTGGTAATCACCGACGGCGCGCAGAAAATGCGTCTGGTAGCGTTTTGGCGCGACCAGTTGCCGGCGGGCTGGAAGCAGAAGCCCGGCACGCTTTCGGCGCGCATCGCTGACCAGCGGCAAGTGGATATGGGCGGTGATGTCGAAACCGTTCAGTCCGAGCAATCAGTGTCGACTTACGGCGACTACGCCTTCGTGGTCAATAACATCATCAGCAAGGATGCCCCTTACCTGGCGCGCGACAACTATTACGTGAGCATGCTCAACGGTGCTACGCGTCCGGGGCCCAAGGGTGTGGCGATGTTGAAGTGGGACCAAGGCAGCGATGGCTGGAAACAGTTGTGGATGCGCAACGACGTGTCGTCGATCTCCACGGTGCCGATGATCAGTGGCGGCGGCCGGATGGCAATCATTGATGGTTACTTCACCCGTGACTGGAACGACCGCTATCACATCGGCATGGACCTCGACAGCGGCGACACCGTGCTGAAGATCCGTACCGGCAGTGACCCGCGTTTCAATGGCATGTACTCGGCTATCAAGGTCAACGAAACCGGTGCGATTCAGTACGGCATGGCCTTCGGCCTCGTCCGTCTGGATACCACCAAAATGAAAAAACTCGATTGACCTGTAGCGGCGCGCAAGCAGTACTCCGCGCCGACCTGAAGGGTCGTATCAACCCACAATGAGAAGGTAAACCCTCCAATGAGCAACATCGAATACCCTGAAGTGGTGCGCATGCGTGGCATCCTCGCCATGCAGCGGACCGCTTATCTGTCGAATGACATCTGGACTGCCGAACAACGCTGCGAACTGTTCGATCGCCTGATCGGCATGCTGGTCGAGTACAAGCAGGAAATCGTTGAGGCGACGGCGGCCGATTTCGGCCATCGCAGCCACGACCTGACGCGCATCATCGACCTGCTGGGTCCACTTTCGTCGTTGAAAAAAACCAAGGCCAGGATTGCCGAGTGGATGCAGCCAGAGCAACGTGCTGCCGACCGTGGCGAAGCCTGGATTCAGTACCAACCGCTGGGCGTGGTAGGGATTGTCACGGCATGGAATTTCCCGATAGGCATGGTGATCCAGGGGCTGGCCAGTGCGCTGTCGGCCGGTAACCGAGCGATGGTCAAAGTCTCCGAACTGACCCCCAAATGTGCTGAATTGATGCAGCGGATGTTCAGCGCAACCTTCGCCGAGGATGAGATAGCCATCGTCACCGGCGGTGCCGAGATCGGCCAGGCATTCTGCAGCCTGCCGTTCGATCATCTGCTGTTCACCGGAGCGAGCAGCGTTGGCAAGCATGTAATGCGCGCCGCCGCCGAGAATCTGGTGCCCGTTACTCTAGAGCTGGGCGGGAAGTCGCCAGTCATTGTTTCGCGTTCCGCTGACCTCAAGGCAGCAGCGAGCAAGATCATGGCGGGCAAGCTATTGAATGCTGGCCAGGTCTGCCTTGCGCCAGATCATGTGTTTATTCCCGAAGAGTCGATGGAAGAATTCATCGAGCATGCCAAGGCGGCGGTCGCCAAATCCTATCCGAGCCTCAAGGACAACCCGGATTACACCTCGGTAATCAACACCCGCCACTACGAGCGTTTGCTGGGCTACCTTGAGGAAGCCCGAGCGGCTGGGGTCGAGTTGATCGAGTTGAATCCGGCGCAGGAAGATTTCGCCGATCAGCCACATCACAAGATGATTCCGACCTTGCTGTGCGATCCGGGTGACGAGCTGAAGATCATGCAGGACGAGATCTTCGGGCCATTGTTGCCGATCAAGCCGTACAAGGACATACGCGAGGTGGTGGCGTACATCAACGCGCATCCGCGTCCGCTGGGGCTGTATTACTTCGGCAGCGATGCGGCCGAGGAAAAGTTCGTCCTTGAGCGCACGGTGTCCGGTGGTGTGACGATTAACAACGTAGCCCTGCACGCCAGTGTTGACAGTCTGCCGTTTGGCGGTGTCGGCAACAGTGGTATGGGCAGTTATCTGGGACACCAGGGCTTTGTCACGTTCAGCCATCCGAAGCCGGTACTGCGCGCCGCAGATGGTCCGGACATCACCCGGCCACCTTTCACCGATCAGGTGCGGCAAATGGTTGATGCGATGATCAAGCGATAGGCCTGCCAGTCAAGACTCGCACCTTGTGGGAGCGAGCAAGGTGCGAGGATTAATCGCAGGGTGAAGTCAGCAAGGTCTTGATGAGTCGGCGCAGTTGTTTGTGCAGAAGCGCCGGGTCGGCTGTCGAAGGATCGAGCAGCAGCTGGAGCATCATGCCGCGCATCGTTCCAATCAGCAGGGTGGCGGTTGTCAGCGGATCGGTGTCGGCCGGGATCTCACCGTTGGCGATGCCGATTTCCACCTGTTCGGCCAGGGTCATTCGCACTGAAAGGTTGTACTCGGCCAGTATCACTGCCGATTCCGACTCCACCGTCACACCCTCTGCCATCAAGGCGAGCAAAGCGCGGGCGTTGGTCCACTCCGCGTCGTCGCGCAGGAAGTAGGCATCGATGTAGCCGAGCAAGGTATCCAGTCCCGGCTCGCGTCTGGGCGCCTTGTCCTCGACGACATCCATGAAACGGGTGTTTACGAACCCGGCCAAAGCACGCAGCAGGCCAGCCTTGGTGCCGAAGTGATGCGCTGCCAGGCCGCGACTGTAACCGGCTTGCAGACCGACTTCGGCCAAGGTGATGCCAATCCAGCCTTTGCGCGCGACGATCTGGCGTGCAGCCTCCAGCATGCAACGTTCTGCCTGTGCGCGCATTTCCACTTTGGATCGACGCGCAGTGTTCGGGGTGCTTTGGTCGGACATGTTCATGGACGAATGATCAATTACCGGTGAATTCAGGAACGCGACGCTCACGCATCGCCTTGTTGCCCTCGGCAAAATCGCTGGTGAGGACCTGCCACTCTTGCTCGGTGGCTTCGCGGTCGATGATTGCATCCACCGAGTCGGCGAGGCCGGCACGTAGGGTTTGGCGGCTCGACATGACGGCAAGGGGCGCACTCAGGGCTATTTCTTCAGCCAGGGCGCGAGCAGCCTGACGTTCTTCGCCATGCGCCGCAAGCACATCCGCCAGACCGATACGGACGGCTTCTGCGCCATCGATGCGACGTCCGGTGGCGATCAACAAAGACGCCATCTGCAGGCCAACGACGCGCGGCAGCGTAACAGAAATGCCGAAGCCTTGGTGCATGCCCAGGCGATTGAAATTGGCAGAAAAACGGGCCTTCTCGCTGGTGACGCGATAGTCGCCGACCAATGCCAGGCCCAGGCCTCCACCGATGGCGGCACCCTCTACCACGACGATCAATGGCTTGGCCGTGCGGAACAGGCCCACGGCGTGTTTGTACAGCTGACGAGGGCGGATTTTTTCACCGGTCTGCGCCAATCCACTGAAGTCGGCACCTGCACAAAAGGTCTTTCCTTCGGCTTGCAGAATAACGACGCGGCAGCTCGGCAGCTGGTCCAGATACTTCAGTGCGCCGAGCAGATCCATGATCAGTTCCTGATCGAAAAAGTTCAGCGGCGGACGGCTGAATTCGAGCGTGGCGATGTGTCCTTGCAATTCAAGGGTCAAGCCACGGCCGGGAGTGAAGGAGGCGAGGGTGGTCATCAGATACTCCGAATGGGACAGGAAAACAGACTGGATCGATGGCGCTTGATCCCTTTACAAGAATGCTGATAGCTTATTCGCTTGTTGGTCAGCCAACAAGCGACATTGGTCGCCTGTCCCTAAAAATTCAAAGAGCAAACACCATGCAGGCACTCGATATCAGGCCTTGTAGGCTGGACGCCAAGACGCAGGCGCTGCGTGCAGAAGTCCGTACATTTCTTGCCGAAGAGCTCAAGCACTATTCACCGGTCGATCGCGCCAAAGGGCTTGTCGGCCTCGTCCCGGAATTCACCCGCAAGCTGGGCGAGCGTGGTTGGCTGGGCATGACCTGGCCCAAGCGCTATGGCGGTCATGAGCGCAGTGCGTTGGAGCGCTACGTGGTGCTGGAAGAACTGCTTGCGGCGGGTGCGCCGGTGGGCGCGCACTGGGTCGGTGAACGCCAGAGCGGTCCGTTGCTGATCAAGTTTTCTCCGGAAGTCCTTGCTCCGCAGATCGTCCCGGGCATAACCCGCGGTGAAACGCTTTTGGCGATCGGCATGAGTGAGCCCGACGTTGGTTCCGACCTGGCGGCTGTGCGCACCCGTGCGCAAAAAACTGAAGGCGGCTGGATCGTCAACGGCAGCAAGGTCTGGACCTCGGGCGCTCATCTGGCCCACTACATGATCACGCTGCTGCGCACCGGGCCGAAGGAGGAGGGCAATCGCCGCGCAGGCTTGTCGCAACTGCTCATCGACCTAAAGGCCCCCGGAGTGACCGTGCGCCCGATCTACAACATGCTCGGCGAGCATGATTTCAATGAAGTGTTTCTGGAAAACGTCTTCGTTCCCGATGATTTCGTCATTGGCGAGTTGGGCAATGGCTGGCTGCAGGTCACTGCGGAACTGGCGTTGGAGCGCAGTGGTCCGGAGCGCTACCTGAGTAGCACCCAGCTGTATCTGGCCATGCTCGACGAGGCCGACCCGCAAGACAGTCGGCATGCCGTAAGCCTCGGTCGCTTGGCGGCACGCTACGCCGCGCTGCGGCAGATGTCGCTGGGCGTCGCCGGCATGCTCGCCCGTGGGGAGAATCCGGCCATCCAGGCGACCGTGGTCAAGGACCAGGGTGCCTTGCTCGAACAGGCTATTCCGGACGTAGCTCACGATCTGTTCGGCGATCAGCGTGAGCCCGGTTCCGACCTCGACCAGGTGATGCGCTTCCTGACTCAGAGTGCGCCGTCCTTCTCGTTGCGTGGCGGTACTCGTGAAATTCTGCGCGGCATTATCGCCGGAGGTCTTGGACTGCGATGAATACAACAATTGATCACCAGGGTGTGGACGACGGCGTCCCTTCAGAAATGCAAACCATGATCGCCGACAGCGTCGAGCGTCTGTTTGCCAAACAGGTCACCCGTGAATTGCTCGAACGCTTTGATGCCGGCCACCGCGCAGACGCGTTATGGCAGATGGTCGTCGACAACGGCCTGCCCGGTGCGCTAGTACCGGAAGGCGCCGGCGGAAGTGGTGCCAACTGGCTCGATGCCAGCCCGGTTCTGCGCGCCATTGGCTACTGGCAGGCGCCACTTCCACTGGCGGAAACCATGCTTGCGGCAGCGTTGCTGGCTCACGCCGGTATGGAAGTGCCGGAAGGGCCGATCACCCTGATTCAGGCCGGCCGTTTGGGCGATCTGCAACTGGATAAAGAAGGGGCGCGCCTCGACGGCCAAGTCGTCAACGTGCCATGGGCGCGCACTTGTCGGTGGGCTGTGGTTGCTGATGGCCAACACCTGGCGCTGGTCGACTTGCGCCAGGCAACCATCACCCTGGCTGCCGGTAGCAATTTTGCCGATGAAGAGCGCGATGCCCTTGTTTTCGCCAACGCCAGCACTCAAGCCACCGGTCAACTGCAACTGGCCGGTCTGCACGAGCCGGTATGGCATCTCGGTGCATTGGTACGCGCTTGCATGCTGGTTGGCACGCTTGAAGCTGTCGTCGACAAAGCAGTGATGTATGCCAATGAACGTGTGCAATTCGGCAAGCCAATCGGCAAGCAACAGGTACTGCAGCAATACCTGGCACAGATGGCCGGTGCCACCGGCACTGCGCGAATGGCTGTGCAAGTTGCCTTGCGCAGCGCGAGCGACCTGTTCCTCAAGACGGCAGGCAGCAGCAACACCCTGGCGTTCGACATCGCCGTCGCCAAGGTGTGTGCCGGCGAGGCCGCGACTCTGGCCGCTTCGGTGGCGCATCAGGTGCACGGTGCTATCGGCTTTACCCATGAACACACTCTGCATTTCGCCACGCGTCGCCTTTGGTCCTGGCGAGATGAATTCGGTAGTGATGCACATTGGGCCAAGGTGCTGGGGCAGGCGGCAATTGCCGCGGGTTCCGAGGGCTTCTGGGCAGGGCTGACCGATCGAAGCTTGTGAAGATCTTGCCTGTTCATCGCGTGAGCAGCCTGAGCGCTTGCGTAACCAAAACAAAAACAACAATTTCTATCGAGGTAAATCATGAAAGCAGCCGTATTCCACACGCCGGGTTCCCCTTTGACCATCGAGGAAGTCGGGATCAGCAAACCGGGTCCACGTGAAGTCCTGGTGCGTACTGTCGCTGTAGGTGTCTGTCACTCGGACCTGCATGTCGTCGACGGGATGTATCCGCATCCGGCCCCCGTGGTGCTCGGCCACGAGGCAGCCGGTATCGTCGAACAGGTGGGCTCGGACGTCCGCACCGTCAAACCAGGGGATCATGTGGTCACGTGCCTGTCGGTCTACTGCGGCCATTGCGCCCATTGCGTCACTGGCCACTTGTCGCTGTGCATATCGCCGGAAACCCGCCGCAGCAAGGGTAACGAACCACGGCTGACGTACGTGCAAAAACCCATGCCGCAATTTGCCAACCTGTCCGCCTATGCCGAGCAGATGCTGGTTCACGAACATGCGCTGGTTGCCATTCGCCGTGACATGCCGCTGGATCGCGCCGCGCTGCTCGGTTGCGCCGTCACAACGGGGACCGGTGCGGTATTCAACACCGCCAAAGTGCGCCCCGGCGAGACCGTGGTTGTTCTGGGTTGTGGCGGTATCGGCCTGGCTGCAATCAACGGTGCGGTACTGGCCGGTGCCGGCCGCATCATTGCCATCGACATGATCGATTCGAAGCTGGAACTGGCCCGGCAGTTTGGTGCCACTGATGTCATCAATGCGAAAAACGGCGATACGGTTCAACAGGTCATCGAGCTGACCAGAGGCGGTGTCGATCACTCATTCGAGTGTATCGGCCTCAAGCAGACGGCCGAGCAGGCATTCGGCATGCTCAAACGTGGTGGCTGCGCGACGATCATCGGCATGATGAAACTGGGCACCAAGCTAGAGATCGATCCTTTCCAGCTTCTGCAGGCCCGCCGCATTCAAGGGTCAATCATGGGTTCGAACCGTTTTCCGGTCGATCTGCCGAGCCTGACCGATTTCTATATGCAGGGTCGACTCAAACTCGACGAGATGATCTCGCAGCGCATCAAACTCGAAGACATCAATATCGCCTTCGACGAGATGCGTCGCGGCGAGCTGGCACGTTCGGTGATTGTCTTCGACCAGTGAGTGTCGGGTGAATGGTCGGGCGGGGTTACGCGCTGACGAGGTAATGCCCTGGCCCTGACCGGCAATGCACAACCGGATGAGAAGAGGATAGCCATGCTTGGTGACATCAAAATTGTAGAAATCTGCGGCATCGGTCCCGGGCCGTTTTGTGCCATGCATCTGGCCGATCTGGGAGCGCAAGTCATCGCTGTTGAGCGTGGCGAAGCTGTCTGTGTTACAGGTGAGAAGAACGCTTCTAAAAGCGCGATGAATCGTGGAAAGCGCTCCGTGGTAGCCGACCTGAAAACACCCGATGGGCGCGAGACCGTACTAAAGCTGATCGAAAGCGCGGACGCGCTGATCGAAGGCATGCGCCCGGGTGTGATGGAACGTCTAGGGTTGGGGCCGGAGGTTCTGCTGGCACGTAATCCGATGCTGGTTTACGGGCGCATGACGGGCTGGGGTCAGAATGGCCCGATGGCTCAGGCGGCAGGTCATGACAACAACTACATCTCGCTGTCAGGGGCGATGTATTACTGCGGGACTGAGGGCGAAGCGCCGTCTTCGCCCATCACACTCATCGGCGACATTGGCGGTGGGGCCCTTTATCTCACAATCGGTCTGCTGGCGGGCATCCTCAATGCGCGCACTACGGGTAAAGGCACCGTGGTCGATGCCGCCATCGTCGATGGTTCGGCGCACATGATGCAGCTGTTGATGTCGATGGCACCTCGTGGCGGGATTCAGGAACAGCGGGGCAAGAGCATGCATGACGGCTCCCATTTCTACGCCACTTACCGCTGTGCAGATGGTCTGTACGTTTCCATTGGGGCCATGGAGCCACAGTTTTACGCGATACTTCTGGAGAAGCTGGACTTGGTCGACGACCCTCGCTTCGCCCCGCAATGGGACATGAGTCGTTGGGAAGAAATGCGTTCGGCGTTCGAGACCATCTTTATTAGCCGTACGCGCGAGCAATGGTGCGAGCTGTTCGAAGGTACGGACGTGTGTTTCGCGCCGGTCCTCAGTCCACAGGAGTCTTCCATGCACCCTCACATGGTACATAGAGAGGTGTATTTCCAGCGCGACGGCATGCTGCAGGCTCACCCGGCACCGCGTTTCAATGGGCAAATAGTTACGCCGAGGGCGATACCGATGCGTGGCGAACATACAGAACAAGTCAGGTCGGCACTTGAAGCCAACAACGTAGGTCTTTGGCAATTGCTTGATGGTTCCCGATAGAATGGCTAAGCAAGTCTCCTCGGACTTCCATAACATCCGCTGATTGCTCTTGGACCACCGTGCCGGTGGCCGACTGGGTCGAGGCATAGATCCCGTGCCTCTCGCGAAGGGCTGCAATTGGCCGATTCTGTTGAAAAAGTAGCTCTCCTGTCTGGCCTGCGGCAAAATTTCTGCATTGGCCAGCAGGGAAGCACGCAGCATGATGGGACAGTTATCGAGTGGGCAGAAGCGGCTGTTTTACTCGTTCAACCTTGAAGATCACATTCCAGCCAATCACCTTCTGCGCAGCATTGATCAATGTCTCGATCTGAGCGACCTGCGCCATTACCTCGCCGATTTCTATAGCCCGATTGGGCGTCCGTCGATTGATCCCGAACTGATGATCCGCATGCTGATCGTCGGCTATTGCTACGGTATTCGCTCAGAGCGGCGGTTGTGCGAAGAGGCCCATTTGAACCTGGCGTATCGCTGGTTCTGCCGGTTGAGCCTTGAAGACGATATCCCCAACCACTCGACCTTTTCCAAAAATCGACACGGCCGTTTTCGGGACAGTGATCTGTTTCGCTGGTTGTTCAATGAAGTGCTGCGTCGCTGCATGGACGCCGGTCTGGTCAAGGGCGAAGGCTTTGCCTTGGACGCCAGCATCATCAAAGCGGATGCGAGTCGGCAGCGCGGCGTACCGGGAGATGAACCGGTCAACTGGAGCGTTCCATCCCTGAGCACCCGCGCCGTGCGTGAGTACCTTGAGGGCCTCGATGAAGAGGCTTTGGCCGAAACGCTACCGAAGCGCCTGTCGCTGACGGATCCTCAGGCTCGCTGGACCGCTCCAGGTGGCCCAGCGTTCTACGCTTACTCCACGAATTATCTGATCGATACCGAGCACGGCGTGATCATGGATGTGGAACCCACACCGGCTCATCGAACCGCAGAAGTCGAGAGCACCAAGACCATGATCGAACGGGTCGAAGCGCAGTTCGACATCAAGCCGGAGCGCCTCATTGGCGATACCGCTTACGGTACCGCGCCGATGCTCGCCTGGATGGTGGAGGAAAAAGACATCGAGCCGCATGTGCCGGTGTGGGACAAAACCGAGCGTAAGAACAACAGCTTTTCGAGTAACGATTTCCACTGGAATGAAGAGGCTGAGGAATACCGCTGCCCGGCCGGCAACCCATTGCGCAGCGAATGGCGAGCCTTCAAAAACGAGCGTTCGCACGTCACCGAAGCCAACACCATCATCTTCCGATCCCGGCAGACCGACTGCGCGACATGTCCGATGAAAGCCAAGTGCTGCCCGAACACTTCGATTCGCAAGATCGCTCGCAGCGTCCATGAAGCCGCTCGCGATGTGGCTCGGCGCATTGCAACAACGCCGGCATATCAGCGCTCTCGCCACGAACGTAAAAAGGTCGAAATGTTGTTTGCCCACCTCAAGCGCATCCTGAAAGTGGATCGCCTCCGGCTACGTGGCATGAGTGGCGCGACGGATGAATTCACGCTGGCCGCTGCGGTGCAGAACCTGCGACGGCTGGCCAAATTTTCATCTTAAGGGCCACCAGTCACGGGACAGGTGCGCCTGCACCAAGCAAAAAACCTCAAATTAACCCAATAACAGAGCAGCAAAGGTCACCGAAGGGCCGAAAAACCTGAGTAGGTTCTCCAGTGGTGGTCGTGCCTGAGTTCAGGCCATTTGAAAATTCGACTTTTTCAACAGAATCGGCCCATAGATGCCCATCGCGGGATGCAGCAGTCGGTCAAAAGCGGACGCTGATGAACCTAGCTTTGAATTAGCTACTCGATAACCAAAATGCTCGTGGGGGGCAAACTACCAGAGAGAGGGGAACAGAAAATCTATCGAGTGCCGCGAAAGCTTCAGGGATACCGACTGACGGCGGTCCAAAGTGATCAGCCCCTCTAAACACATCTGGCTTAGTAGGCTGTGCGTGGTAGTCTCATCGAGACCCAGGCGCGCACGGATATCGTTGCGTTGCTGGTCACCCACGTAGAGGAGCGTTTTGTAGATATCACGGCACTTAATCTGCAATTCAGGCAGGTGCTCGCCTTTACTGCCTGACAGCGCGCTGCGGCTCCGCATCTCAAAATAGCCGTCGATCCGATCATTTAGCCTTTCCGGTTCCAGCAGCTTACTGAAGTACTGCAACTGTTCCAGTGCTGTCTCAGTGAAGAATCTAGTCCAGCGCAACAAACCGCTATCCGATAGTTCGCCACGGCCGTCTAATCCGCCTTGGCGCGGAGCATCCGCAGCGCACAGCATCTCGTAATAGGCGGCGATATTGCGAGCGAACCCACGGCTCATGGACCACAAGCCATACCCACTCAAGCCAGCAGCCTTGAGGTACTGGTCTGTGAATAGGCGGCCCGTACGACCATTGCCGTCCATGAATGGGTGGATCCACATCAGGCGGTGGTGCGAGGCAGCAGCGGCTAAGAGCCGCGATTGCCCGTGGATCCAGTCTAGACGGTACACCCGCTCAAAGTCGTTGAGGTGCAAATGCATCTGTTGCGAAGTAGGGGGGATGTGTTGGCCAACGCGGACCTCACATTTGCGAAATTCACCAGGGACCATGCGCGCGGAAATCGCTGGCTCGAATGATTGCATTTCCAGCATCCGTTCAGGCACGCCGACATAGAGTTCGCGATGTAGGCGTGAGATTGTGACCTTCGCACACACGGTGACCTTGTTGAATGGCTCATTGACGAGCCGGCGCTGGGCTTCAATGTGGCGGTTGACCTCTTGCAGGCTTTGGTCACCCTCCATCTCATGAGGACTATCCTCGGCCCTCAGAATGTCGATCGGTGCGCTTGAATTCCCCTCGATCTTGTTGCTGCAGTACGAATTTACAAGCTGTACCAGATTCATCATAGGCACGCGTAATGAGGCTGGAATCCCGGTGTGAAGGGTCTCGTCGAGCCTCATGATCTGGATGATTTGTTCCAGCAGCTCCTCCGTGGCCTTATCTTGGGTGATGTACGGGGTGAATGCCATTGCCACCTAGTCCTTTGTACAGCTAGTTATAAAGGCTTAGAGCGTTTCAAAACTTTCTCCTTGCCGGGTAGTGGATGGTCATGTCAACCCCAGAGCAATCAGCTGTGGCAGTATTTTCTCAGCAGGGCCTATCAGCATGATCTCGTTCGGCCCATTCATGGATACATCTACGTTATTGACGTGTATGACCACTGCACCAGACTCTAACGCGATATCTGGTAAGTCAGCAGCAGGCCTGACCACACCGGAAGTCCCGATAGAAAGCAGGACGTCACACTGTCGTGCTGCTTGGCTGGCGGTTTTCCATGCACCTGGCGGGAGGTCCTCACCAAACCACACGATAGCTGGACGCAAGCGGCCGTTGCATCGGCGGCAGCGGGGCGGTTCTATCAATGCGCCTTCCACTGGAATGATCGGAAACACCAGCGGTTCCACGACGAATCGATGACAGGCGAAACACTTGGGGCGCATCAGGCTGCCATGGAGATGAAGCACCTCCTGATTGCCTGCCCGCTCGTGCAAATCATCAATATTCTGAGTGACCACGGTGACACTCCGGCCGCTGCCAGATAACCGATGGATCGCCTGATGTGCCGCATTGGGCTTGGCTTGCATTACTTGCTGGCGCCGCCATAGGTACCAGCCCCAAACCAGCGCCGGATTTTCGCGGAATGCCTGCGCCGTTTCTAAACGCTGCGGGTCTTGGCGCTCCCACAACCCGGTCAGTTCGTCGCGGAAAGTCGGAATCCCGCTTCCGGCAGAAACGCCAGCGCCGGTAAACACCATGATATGTTGCGCTGACCGCAGTGCCTCAGCGGCTTTTGCTAGGTTGTCCATGGGTATTCATCACCCTAACGCGGGGCAGGGAAGCCTGTCAGGATAACGGTCGCGAGCGGCATCGGAATTGACTTTATTAAGTGCACAGCCGTTACGGGCGCCTCGTGCCGAAATAGCCAGGCTCACACTCGCAGAACCCAAACCGTATTCCAGCCGGGTTTTAACGGCCAATGACGGTGTGCGCTTCTGCATCAAAAGTGTGCGTACAACTGCGGTTCGTCAGCAGGTTTAGGTGGAAGGGCCACGCTGGTGGTTCGCGCATTCAGGCTTCGCGCCGAGTACAACGCATGTGATCGTTTCCGCAGGCGTAAATCGAGATCTCCTAATTTGTAGGTGGCCACCTCAGTCTCGTAAATCACCGCGCTTTGCGAGCACTCAAGCCCACGGTGAATCACAATCTTACGAAGCTCTTCCAGGCTCCAGTGCGGACGTCCGCTGATGGATGGAGGGCATAGCATTTGTACCTGCGCGATCTCGACGCCCGTTGCCTGGGTGAGGAAAACGTTGAGTTCGTAGGCATCTTCCACAACAGCTGCTCGCTCGCTCTCACCATTGAAAAGCGACCGCAAGGTCACCCAAAAGCACATCCCCTCAATTTCACAATAAGAACCTATACGGACAGTACGGGTGTGAGATTCGGACAAATAGATCAAAACGGGCTCCACTGAGCGCTGCATATCCCTAGGCGACCAGTCACCAGGGCTGGAAAACTCAAATTATCCCACAATGAACACTATAGATTGTAGCCCTATCGTGTTCGATAGCGCTTCATCATTCCTTTTCAGAGGAATGATGATGGAAATCCGTGAATCCCTGGGTGAGGCACTGCGGCGCATGCGCATTCTTCACGACCTGACCCAGGAAGATTTCGCCGTAGTCAGTAGCCGAACCTACGTGAGCTCCCTCGAACGCGGACTCAAGTCGCCGACTATTCAAAAAATTGAAGAGCTGGCCAGCCGCATGGGTATCCACCCACTCAGCCTCATTGTGTCTGCGTACCTTATCCAAGATCCCGATGTTGGCTTAGACGGGCTGATCAAGCAGGTGAAAAAGGAGGCTCTCAAGCCTTGAAGGTCGATCCAGTGCCCAAAATGAGCGCTATAGTGTTCATGCCATCCTGAAACGACTACTATCGCGCTGCTCACTGAGAACCAGCTTCCGGGAGCAGCGTAGTCATGCGTAGATCATTCCATGGCTAAGGTGGCCCCTTCTACATTCAAATGCCTATGGCCACCGCCGCTGCTCTCCGTTTTTCAATTGGCTTGTTTAGGCGACCGTATCGAGAATCGTGGAGGAATCCTGACTAGCACTGGCGAAAGGCTGCAGGCTTGGAGCCTGGATGGAGGAGGGCGTAGCTAAATAATGCGGTTTTGTCTCTCAGTTCTAGCGATGACGCGCATTCATCGGACAGACCTCCAATCCCTAGCAGTGCTACCCATGCGAACTGCCACCAATCTCGTCCAGAGCGGCGTTGACAACCGCGTCTGGATCCGAGGATAGAACGTCTTTCGGCAGCTTACCCGCCAAATACGAATTGGATGATTCGAACCACAAAGCCATGCCCCAGCCATTCATCCTGGTGGTCAGCACAGCGATGATGCGCTGCCAGCTCTTGACCAGGTGAGCAAGTCTCCACTGGCCATGACCCTGGCTTGTGCCTTGGACTGGAAAATGGCCTCTCGGCGGGAAAGATTCCTCGCCTATGGAATTGCCCGCATTCTGCAAGACGCTCCTTAAGCATTAGGGGGAGAGGGCACCACAAGCCAGTGCCGATCTGCCCGCCGAGAGATAGATCAACACTAATTCAGATTTTTCAACGCTGGTCCTGGTCGACCGTTTGCCCAAGGTAAACGCCACTCCCGGAAGCCCGCTTATAAGGGCCAGGCCGCTAGCTGGTCGATGTCGATGATCGACCCATCAACGGCGGCCCGTGTCCTGGAAGTAATCGTCCTGGGCAACCAGGCCCAAATCATCAGTCACAGCAGACGGCTCATCACTGAACAGCTGTTGAACGCGTCGCTCTTGCTTCATGTACGCCAAGGTCTGAAAAAAGCAGTGCTCACAGAGATGTACCTCAAATCGCTGACCGTCGTGGTCACTGCCATACCCCCAGTGGGCTTGTAGAGTTCCATACTGGTACCCCCCCCCCCGCGGCCCTGCGCGTAGAACAACCGCAGACGTCACAGATAACGTCAGTGACGGCTTCAACCTCGACTAGCCCGGTAATTTTCACTGTGAATTCCTAGATAAATGGCTTCGATCCATGTGGGACGGCGAGCTGGCGGTCGACGACTGGGCAATCCAGGTTTAACCGCGGTCTCGCATGCCGATGCGCTTCACCGAGTGCGCGCGTTCTTGGTCATGCGCGTGATAATAGGTGTTCTGGGTCGTACTGAGGTTGCTGTGCCGCAGGTCTTCCTGCAGGTCTTTAGGATTGCGCAGCGGAGCGTCAAAGGTAGCAGAGGTGTGACGCAGCCAGTGCGCAGAAGCAGAGCGCAAACTTTCCATCTCATGGTGAGCACGACCTTCGCTGCGCATCTTGTCCACGGCTTTATCAAAAACAGCTTGGAGGAGGGCGCGGATCTGTCGGTCAGACAAGCCTGCTCGACCATTGAGCGTTTTGATCAGCGGCGTACTTTCCCCGGGATGAGGTAATTCAGAGAGTCCTAGGAATCGGCGATAACGTTTTAAATAGCGCTCTACGTAGATATCCCGCACGGCAATCTTGGCCGCCTTGTTGCCTTTACCCACCGCGAAGTACCACCAGTTGCCTTCATCATCTAAACGAAAGTCACCCATGGTGGGTTTCCAATTCTTTCGACCGGCGAGGTCTGAAACCCGCAGGTACATGGCGAACAAGGTTGCAACAATAAACAAGGTTCGTTCATGCCGCTCCGGCTCGGCGTTCGCCATCTCCTCAACGGTGTCCAGGACAAAGTCCCACTGCAGCGGCGTGAGTGCCCGCGAAGAAGCAACTTCAAGTTCTTGCGTAGAAAATCGATTGCCTTTTTTAAGTAGGCGAAACGGGTTCGTTTGGGCGAAGCCGTCTTCAATGAGGAATTCATAGAACCGACTGCAGACAGTATACACCTGGTTTAACGTGCCATTCGCCGGTTGATAATGCTGGGTGCTAGGAGATTCTGTGACCCGCGCCTTGCGAGACTTAATGTTGAAGGGATGCCATTTAGGATTAGGCATCCAGCCATCGCGAGCATTCACCGCTGCCGGGTTATTCAGGAAGCGGCTGCGGGTCACCGGACCCGCCCAGTCAGCCGGCGGGTTTCGACAGAAATCCAGATAATCTTGCGCATCCTGGCGCTTGAGTTGGTTCAGCGGCTTGACCTGGACCAGCAGTGCCCACAGAAGCAAGCGCTCCGTGTGGCTGCGGTACGAGTTGAATGTCTGTGCATTGTCGGAAAACGCGCGCAGGAATGCACGCACCGCAGCGTAGCCCCGGTCAGCTTCCAAACAGGCTTCAAACTCATCCAGGTAGGAGCCGACGCAGGCGAGTGGGGAACCGCGCAAACTGAAGTCTTGCTCGATGAAGTTATCGTAGGTTTCGAACAAGGGTGTGGGTGCGCGCGCCATGCAATACCAACCAGATTTTTTGAAGACAATAGACTTCCAGTTATGACAGTAATCGGAAGTTGTTAGCTAATCCGAAGATAAAGCCTCAATCTATCGATGGTAGCGACTAGATTTCCCTGACGCAACATTGGCGGACCTGGCTAGGTTAAATGAGGCCATGGGCCATCAATAGTATCGAGCCTAAAAACTCCAAAGTTCTGGCAGGACAGGATGGAACACTGGATTATTGTTTAATTAGGAGACATTCCCGGATTTCTAGAGGGCAAAGCTTTCTAAGAATTTGTTGCAACTCAAAACTCAGCACCACGAATGCGGCAAGCCTCCTACTTTTCGCAAGTCGTAAGGCACTTTTTTTCCTGAATTTTTCCTGGTATCAGCACAACTGGCCGGGAAAGTCTCGAAATTTAGCAATAGGCCGAACGAGCCCAAAGCCCAGCCTCCACCTCAATTTCGCTCGCCTTGGAATGACGCGAGAGGCTTAGCAATCTGAGTTTGAGCCACTCAGGGGCGCTTGGCCAGATTAGCTGGCTAATACGATCACGAACGCAGGAAAGTCTCTTAATCTCTGCAAACCGTACTGCCGGGGAAAGTCTCCCAATATAGCAACAACCCGCGGGCGTCAAAAAATCAGTCTCATCCTAGAAAATTGTGTCGCTGAAGCACCAGTTAAGGGCTCCAACCCCGGAAAATGTCTCTTTTTTTCGAAAAAACATTTGCTCGATTGGATTTTTTCATTTCAGAATCAACAGGTTAGACACTGATTGGTGAGAGTCTCTTTATTTCGCGATAGCCTCAACCGGAGGCTAGTGGAAATGGACAGAAGCTCATGAACATTCTTAACATAGCACCTCGTTTAACATAATATACATTATGCGAAGCTTCCTATGGAGACTCGGGGGCCCTGGGTGGACAGATTTGAAGCCAGGTTCACGACCGCTCAGGCTCCTTGCCTGGCTTGGGCTGAAAATCGGCCGGCGTCATTCCGTGGCACACGATGGACAGATCTTGGCATTTCTGCTGGCGATACCAGTCCACCACGTCGTCAATCAGCTCGTCCAGGACCCCGATTAGAATGTCACCGGAACCGCTCCTGGCATCTTTCTCGTATGGATACCGCGCCTTGGTGAAAACGTCGCGGCATCAGATCGTGCTTATCAGCAGACTTGTTCTTCCGGTGAGCTGGAATTCTATCTGCTGCTTTCAAATGCTCGTGAGCGGCCTTGATCGCGTTGTAGTCGAGTTCGTAGGTTTCAAAGACCTGGCCAAGGTTGCCATTGGGTTTTGAAACGAAGCTTTTAAGCAGGATTTCCATACCAAGTGCAGCATTGGTCTGCGCAATTGGCAGCATGTTGTCGCAATGCTTAAGATGCTTTGCTGCCGTCAAATAACGGTACGCGCTTTCGACCATCCATGGCATTAGGTGCTGCTGCATCTGGGATTGCTCCTGGGAATGGGATCAGATCAACTTGATCATCAGTGTGGTTACGGTAGAAACACTGGCGATCACTCCCAATGCAATACAATAGCCATGGGATATCAGAAAATCTCGCGGGTAATGTTCCCTGCCTCAATGTTAAGTGTTTCGTATCACTCACCAGCTTGATGATTTCAAGGTAAATCCCTTCGACTTCAGCCTGGCTTAATTGGGGCATATGCTCTCCACTCTTTTTGAGGTTTCCTAGGAGGATACCAATATCTGGTTTCTCGAAAACGTCCTCACTCCCCGTCTTTTTTGATAACGCAAAATTATAACTCAACTAAATAGTCATTTAGTTGAGTTAGATCCGATGCTCCCTGGCAACGTTCCGCATAAACGACCAGCCTCATCGCACTCCCTCCGTTTGAGAACTGTCTCAGCATACAAATCCGCTGCGCGTCCTTCTACAAAACTACCCGGAGGCCAGAAAATAGGACGTTTCCGAATTCTGTCCGGGGTCCTGTCACGTACAGTCCCTGTTGCGGATTCAATGCAGTCATTAAACCATTCAAAAAGGACAAGAATGTTATGCGCGCGGTCATCCTGCAAGGAAGCTATGGGGTCTTCCCTACCGAAAACTTGTCGCTCTCCATGCCCGCCATACAGACGTGTATTGGCCTGTATGGAGAAGACGCAACCGCTCGAAGGCTTGTGTGCGCTCACTTCGATTCTGAAAAGCAGTTAAACCACAATGTCTGTCAGATCCTGGCGGCCATCCATCACGCCGGTATGAGTGCAGGCAACACCCGTATTAAAATATTTGGCGGCGATGGTCATCTGTCACGCTTGAGATGCACACCGCCGTCCACCTATATAGGCATGCAGGTCATTGCGGCGCTGAAGGCTGCAGGCTTCACAAATATTGAGTACACCCAACACTATTCAGGGCTGATTGCACAAACATTCAATTACGAATACCGCCGCGGCGTGAGTGTCGTCGTGCCGGTATTCTCTGCGGACAGTTTCCCTTTCTCGGGTGTGCATTCGGCGGTTTACCAACGTGCGCGGCAGCGCATACAAAAAAGACCCGACCAGTACACGAGTCGCGATGCCGTGATGGACAACGTGACGCACTATTATGTTTGATCGGGTTGCACCACTGCCCTACCCCTTAAACGCTTGGCGCATATGCAAAAATGTGCGCCCCGCCGTTTACGGCCATCTGGTAAGTTTCTTTCCGGCTTGAATCAACGGATGGAGACCACGCAATGCTCGCTGCCTACAAGGGAACCACCTCCATCAGCCTTGTGCGTGAAGCCCTTTTTGGCGCAGCCCAACGGGGGTTGTGTACTGCCCTTCCCTTGCAGCAAGCGCGCATCGACCCGCAATTGCTCCTGTCCCCAAACGCGCGGGTATCGGCTGCGGCTTTCTCAAGGCTATGGGTGGCGTTGTCGGACATGCTCGACGATGAGTTCTTCGCCATCGACAGCCATCCCTTGCGACGTGGCAGCTTTCGCCTTATGTGCCATGCAACCATTGGCTGTGAATCGCTGGAGCAAGCGCTTCGGCGAATACTGGCGTTCCTGCGCATGGGGCTGGACGATCTGTACGGCGAGTTGAAGGTGGAGGGAGATTCGGCGCATATCATCATTCACGACCATGGCATCGAACGCAGGTTGTTCAGCTACGGCACCTGGTTGATCCTCGTGCATGGCCTGTTGTGCTGGCTGGGTAATCGTCGAATTCCGCTGCAGGCGTTGAGTTTTCGAACACCGCGCCCGAACGATGACAGCGACTACCGGATGCGTTTCTGCGAACACATCGAGTTCGGCGCACCGGTAACCCTCGTACGTTTTGACGCAAGTTTCTTGAAACTCAAGGTCGCCCAGTCCCACGAGAGCCTGGCGACCTTCCTCAGGGAGTCGCCCGCCAGCCTGCTGGTCAAGTACCGCAATGACGCGAGTCTCAGTGCCCAGGTCAGGCAACGGCTACGTAACCACCGCCCGGAAGACTGGCCGGCACTGGATGAGATCGCCAACCAATTGAGCATGTCCAGCTCCACCCTGCAACGGCGCTTGCAGGCCGAAGGCGCGAGTTACCAAGGGCTCAAGGACAGTCTCAGGCGCGACATGGCAATCAACTTTCTCGGGCAATCGGACTTGACTGTCTGCGAAGTCGCCGCGCAGGCAGGCTTTCAGGAAACCAGCGCCTTTCACCGCGCTTTCAAGAAGTGGACCGGGGTAAGCCCCGGCGCCTATCGCCGCAGCAGCGCACAAGAGCAAAGCGCTTACTGATGGAAGTGCGGGCTTGCCCCGCGGTTGCGATCTATCGGTCGTATCGCATCGCAGTGCAAGCCCACTGCCACAGCCGGTGTCCATTTCGGTCAATCACAACGACGCCCACGGGCATGTGACGTATTGGTAAACCCCCCTAGGATTCGCAGCAGGTAGCCCATTGGGCCCTGGCATTACGACTGTGCACTTCACAAACAAGAATAAAAGCGAAGGAAGACACGATATGCAATCAGTGAACGTCTATGCGTTGGCAGGAGATTCAAAGTTCAATCGTTTGCATGGGCGCATCCTGTTCTGGTGTGTGCTCATTCTGATCATCGACGGCTATGACCTTGCCGTGGTCGGCGCGGCACTGCCAGCGATCATGCAAGACATGAATGTCGACCCCACCAGCGCCGGCATCATGGCGGGCTCGGCTCTGCTGGGCACCATGTTGGGTGCGATTTTCCTCGGTACATTGGCCGACCGCATCGGCCGGCCGCGCATGATCGCCATCTGTGTGGCGCTGTTCAGCATCTTCACCGCAGTGGCGGGCCTGACCGACGACCCGGTCAGCTTCAGCATCGCGCGCTTCATTGCAGGCCTGGGCATCGGTGGCGTACTGCCGGTGTGTACTGCGCAGATGGGTGAATACTCGCCCCTCAAGCTGCGTACTCGCCTGATTACCCTGGTTTTCGCGGGCTATTCGGTAGGCGGGATCCTGGTGGCACTCACCGCCAAGCAACTGATCGAGACTTATGGCTGGCAGTGGGTGTTCTACGTTGCAGGCCTGCCAGTACTGCTGATTCCGTTCATCCTCAAAAGCATGCCGCAGTCGATCGGCTACCTGCTCAGAACCGGTCGCCAGGATGAGCTGCGCGAGATCGTGCAGAAGATCGAGCCGGGCTTTAACCTGGCAAGCAATACCGTGGTGACTGGCAACGTACCGGTGCAGGGCACCCAGGAAACTCCGGTACGCGACTTGTTCAAGCAAGGTCGCGGCTTTAGCACCGTGATGATCTGGACCGCGTTCATGACTGGCCTATTCATGGTCTATGCCCTCAACTCCTGGCTGACCAAGTTGATGGCAATGGCGGGCTTCAGCCTGGGCTCTGCATTGAACTTCGTCATTGTCTTCAACCTGGGGTCGATCGCCGGCGCCATGGTCGGGGGCTGGTTGAGCGACAAGTTCAACATCAAGTATGTACTGGTGTGCTTCTACATCATCGGTGCTATCGCCCTCACCCTCCTGGGCTTCACCCGCGATACCACATTGTTGTTCGCGGTGGTGTTCCTGGTAGGAGCCTCTACCCTGGGCACCCAGTTGCTGGCCTATGCCTACGCCGGTGATTTCTATCCTTCGGAAATCCGCTCTACCGGTGTCGGCTTCGCATCTGGCGTGGGGCGCATCGGCGCGATTGTTGCCCCTGTGCTGATTGGCTGGCTGGTGTCGTTGGCCCTGCCGCTGCAGCAGAACTTCATGGCTATCAGCCTGGCCGGCCTGATCGGTGCCCTGGCGGTCACCTTGATCAACCAGTCCAGGGCGCAATCGACTCAAGAGAGAAAAGCCCTGGCGTTGTCGCGCTGAGTACATCGCACGCTGCCTGCAGGATCAGACATGAACCGACTATCGCCACCGCCAGCCGACGCGAAACTTCTACACCAGGCCGTTGACAGGGCAATCACCACGCGACGCAGTATCCGGGCATTTCTTCCCACCGAGGTGGCGCAGGCCGACATCGAGGCCATCCTCGATGTCGCCCGCTTCAGCGCTACCGGCGTGAACATGCAACCCTGGCATGTTCACGTGGTTGCCGGCGAAGCGAAGGCGCGGCTGTCGCGCGCCATCGCCGAACTCGATGACGATCCGGTGCGCAGCGCCCATCTGCAGGACCCATATGCCTACTACCCACGCCAATGGAAAGCGCCCTACCTCGACCGCCGACGGGCCGTGGGCTGGGCGCTCTACGGGTTGCTGGGCATCGACAAGGGCGACAAGCAGCGCATGCATGAACAGCACGGTCGCAACTACCGGTTCTTCGACGCCCCGGTAGGGCTGCTGTTCACCATTGACCGTAGCCTCGGCGAGGGCAGCCTCCTCGACTACGGCATGTTCTTGCAAAGCGTGATGGTCGCCGCGCGTGGCCGAGGCCTGCATACCTGCCCGCAGGCCTCCTTCCTCAAGTACCACGCCCTCATCTCGCAGCAATTGGGCATTGCGCCCGAGCAGATGCTGGTGTGCGGCATGAGCCTCGGCTACGCCGACCCTGCCGGTGTCGAAAACACCCTGGTGACCGATCGGGAAACGGTCAGTGCGTTTGCAACGTTCCACTTTGATCACAACAACAAAAATAAAAGGTGCCTGTAATGTCGAAACACCCTGTGAAGCTGCTGCTCGCCACGGCTGTTGCCACTCAAACCCCTGTGGCACTGGCGGACTTTGTCAATGATGCAAAGGCAAGCCTTGAACTGCGCAACTTCTATTACAACCGCGACTTTCGCAATGACGATGCACGCCAGAACAAGCGCGATGAATGGGGCCAGGGTTTCATCCTCAACCTGCAATCGGGTTTTACCGAAGGAACGGTCGGCTTTGGTGTCGACGCCCTTGGCCTGCTCGGGGTTAAGCTCGACTCCAGTCCCGACCGAACCGGATCAGGCCTGCTGGCCTACGACTCCGAGCGCAACGTCGAAGACGCATACAGCAAGATGACCGTGACCGCCAAGGCGCGCCTGGGCAAAAGCGAGCTGCGCATTGGCGGCATCAACCCGGTCATGCCGTTGCTTGCAAGCAACAACAGCCGCTTGCTGCCCCAGGTGTTTCGTGGTGGCAGCCTGGTGTCCAACGATCTGTCCGGGCTGACTTTTTCGGCGCTGCGAATCAACAAGGTGAAGCAGCGCAACTCCACCGACTTCGAATCCCTCACCGCCACCGGCTACGCGCCGGTAGAAGCCGACTATTACAACTACCTGGCCTTCGATTACAAAGCGTTGCCGACGCTGACCTTGAGCTATCACATCGCGGAGCTTGAAGACCTTTACCGCAACAACTACGTGGGCCTGAAACTCAACCAGCCACTGTCGGTGGGCACCCTTATTACCGATGTGCGCCTGTTCGACGCCAACGAGACCGGCGACAAAAGCCTGGGTGAAGTCGATAACCGTACCTTGAGCAGTTACCTGGCCTACAGCCTCAAGGGCCACACTCTGGGCGGCGGTTACCAGAAAGCCTGGGGCGATACCCCGTTTGCGTTCGTCAATGGCACTGACACCTACCTGTTCGGTGAATCGCTGGTGAGCACCTTCACCGCAGCCAATGAACGCGTCTGGTTCGCGCGCTATGACTTCGACTTCGTCACCCTGGGTATTCCCGGCCTGACCCTGGGGGTGAAGTACGCCAAGGGTGAGGACGTCGATCCGACCATGATCAATACATCACAGGCGGCCGGCCTACGCGCATCGGGTGACGACGGCCAGGAGTGGGAACGCATGACCGATATCACCTACGTGGTCCAGAGCGGCCCGGTCAAAGGGCTGTCGGTACAATGGCGCAACTCCACCAACCGCTCCACCTACGCCGACAGCGCCAACGAGAACCGTTTGATCCTGCGCTATACACTCAATTACTGAAACGGAATGACGACTGCTGCGCAGCCGATCGCAGCCTCGTACTTCGGCAGCGGCTACAGACTGCAACCCCAACTTGTAGCCGCTGGTGTCAGCCTGCGGTCGTGCTGCTATGGGCCCTCAGGATTTCTTCCATGCGCCAACGTCGATCCGCCGCTTGTTCATCCACAGCCCCATGATCACCAGCGCAACCAACGGCAAGCCATGGAACACAACAATCACCTGGGCCGGCGTCCATGCTACATAGAACGGGCCGACCAGCAGCATGCCTACGCCGAAGCCGGCCATCTGAATCAGGGTCAATAAACTGAACAGTGGCAGGCGCAGGCTATCCGGCTCGCTTTGTGCCCGGGAAATCAAGGCCACCTCAGACAGTCCATCCCCCAGGCCGGCCCACACGACCAACACCAGTGCCAACCACAACTCGGTTTGTTGAAAGGTCAGCACGAAACCGCTGGACATCAGCGCCACGCCCATCATGAACAGGCGCTCCATGCGCTGCGTGTCACGGCCTTTCAGAACTGCACTGGCCAGGCGCGCGCCAAGGAACTTGCCACAGGCCCAGACCGCCAGCAGATAACCCATCACCGTTTTTGCCGTGTCTGGCGAAATGTACTGGGACAACACGGGCCAACCGACGTTATGAGCGGCGCTACCAAGCGTGTCGAGCATGCTGATCAGCAGCATGGCTGCCAACACCGGTGCTGCACGCAGCCCTGTTCTGAGTTCGTGCCACTCGGCAGAAAGCCCTCGATGCGCAGCTACCGCGACTGAATACAACGCACGCAACGGCAAGATCAGGCTGGCGGCCAGCACATAGGTGGCAATGTTGACGGTGAACACCGCTGCGAACCCCGCAGTTGCAATCAGCAAGCCGGACAGCAAGCTGCCGAAGACCGCACCGGTGGCCGCGGCAGAGGTAATCCAAGCATTGGTGCTCACCCGCTGCTCCAGTGCAACCCAGGTGGGTAGCTGGCTGTTGATACCAATGGCAAACAGCGAATTGCACAAGCCGATCCCAAAGGCGATAAACGGCAGGATGCTCAGCTGATGCGCTGGTATCAGCACCAGCAGCGGCGTCAATAGCAGCGCCCTGGCCAGATCCAGGCCGGCCAGTGTGCCTCGCCCGGCAAAGCGCCGGAAAAACGCAATGCCGAACAGGCTGGCGACAATCCCGCCGATGACGCGGCACGCCAGGAAGATACTGACGAACACCACGCTTTCACTGAGCCAGTAGACGTAGGTGGAGAGCGCCACGATGTTCAGGAACGCGCCAAAATCCGAAATGCCTCTGGCAAAGATGATCAGGCGCGCGTTCAGGGTCGAGCGGGCCAACCGCGAGTCGTGGCTCATGAACCCTGCGCCTCTGCGTCGGGCCTTTCACTGCGCAGGCCGACGAGCAACACATCGCGCCAGGCTGGGGCCGAATCGGCCAGCGGACGAACATCGCTGGCGCGATGGTACAGTGCGCGATCATTGAACACGATGGTTTCGAGGAACTGCCCCAGCGCCAGGTTCAACACCGGGCTGTGTGTCGATTCAGTGGTGAAGAACTCCGAGACCACTGGCACCGTATTACGCTCGCCGATGAAATGCACGAATACCCAGTCCAGGCCATCCTGGTGAATCCCCGACGTGGTCGGGCTGCTGGACTGGGCATCTGCCTTGACCCGGAACGGGTGGATATCAATCGTGTACGCCTGCTCACCGAGGTGCGGGCCGATCAGCGCAAGGTCCATGGCCAGAAGCTTGTGCATGAGCGGATGCGAGATGAAGCCCTCCTCGCAGTAGCTCAAGTGATTGACGCCCTGGCGATACTCGATGGCATAGGTGACGGGCGAATTGAACGCGGTATTCCTGTCGAGCTGTAGTTGCCGCGAAGGCGACAATCGATAGCGCAGGATGCGGCGTTCGCGGTGGGTGTACGCCTGGAACGCCTCGTCGGGCACCAGATTTGACCAGTACGCTCGAAAGCTGTCCTCTTCACCGGGTTCAATCGGAATCAGATCCCGATAATCCCGGACATGGCAATGGTGATGCTCGCGCAAATGCGCCGAAATCTGTAGGACGTCCATCGCGCTACCCTGCAACCGGGTTATCGAGGATGACACGCAGGTTTTGCCTGACCGCATCATGCAGGGCATGGGCGTGTGCGGCATCGTCGACCTTGGCCCAGCACTTGAGCAAGTAGTGCTCTTCGATATCCGCGTCGATATAGCTGCCGGCGCTCTGCTGGGCATATTCCAGTACACACGCCTGGTTATCCAGGTAGTGCAGGCCTTCAATGCCCTTGAAATGGCCGCTGTGTTCCGGGTACACCGCCAGCATCGAGTAGCGTTGTCCTGCAGCGGCGACCTTTTGCGCGGCACCATCGAGTTGCGCGGTTACCCCCGGTTTGCCCAGCAGCACAGCGATATACAACTGGTAAGGATCGATGGCGGCCAGGTCACGAAATGCCGCGTTGACGTAGAGCCCCCCCAGGCGCGGGTTGATTTCAATGGCCACGGGGCCCTCGGCGGTCATGCGAAACTCGAAATGCACCACCGCGTTGGTCAGGCCGACCGCGCGCAGGCAATCCACAGCGTATTGGCGGATCTGTTTGCACTGCTGCTCGGTAAAGGACGCCGGCGGTGAAATCAGCAGGTTTTCGAGCACAGTGCCGCTGCGCTCGGTAAGCACCAGTTTTTCGTTGATCAGCAGCGCATGGATCTGCTCACCGACGATCACACACTCGACACTCCCTTCAATGCCCGAGATATAGCCCTCCAGCAGCATGCTGCAGCCTGGAATGTGCGCGTGCTGCTGCCCGTCTTCGCCCGCCAGGGTGTGCGCGCAGCCGTAGAAATCCGAGTTGCTGGCAGTGCCGTGCTCGCGACGGAACTGCGCGTAATGGCTGCGCAATGCTTCCCAGTTGGAACACTTCTTGATGAACGCAGAGGCACCACCAAACGGTGGCTTGGCGATCAGCGGATAGCCCACTCGGTCAGCCCCCGCCTTGAGGGCCTGTTCGTTGCTGCACAGTGCGAACGGCACGGAGCGAAGCCCCTGCTTATCCAGTACACGGCGCATCAGGAACTTGTTGTTGCAGGCGGCAATACCCTCGGGGCAGCTGTAGACCAGGCCGAGCCGCTGGCAGACCTGCGCAACGATACACCCCACCTCCCCTTGAGCAGACGGATGCCCCGCCTGGCAGAAAATCGCACGAAGGGCGTACTGCTCCTCCAGTTGGGCAACCAGGTCCAGAATGGCGTGCTCGTTCAGCGAATCGAGCAAGAACACGGCATCACTGTCATCCCGAAGTCGTTGCAGGTGATGGCGCCCTGCTACACCCGCCGTCAGACAAAGCAATCCTTGTTCGCGGGCCGCTGCAAAGTGAGGCTCCCGGTAGTGATAGCGAACATGACGACTGTCATCGACATCAATAAAAAGAATGGCATCCTGCTTCATGATCACTACGTCCTGATTTCGTCGATGAGTTTACGCGTCCTGCCAACTGCACCAGTGGCCTTGCCAGTTACGGAAGCGGTAATACCGTTGTCCGTCGCGAACTTCAAAGTGTGGAAAGTCTTGAGGCTTTTCAACATCCAGCAAGGGCACGGTGAATTTGCCTTGTGCGTGCGGTAGAACATATTCGGGCAGGGCGATGTTGGACACACGGCGTTTAAGCCGACCCATGATCGCAATGGCCTGACTGATCGAAGCCTTGTACGCCGACGCACCGGGTGAGAACGGCATGAAGTGGTACAGGTAATAGGGTTTTACACCCAGGCGGTAAAGGTCAATAAACAGTGTGTGCAATGTGTCTTCATCGTCATTCACGCCCCGCAACAATGGCATGTTGGCAAACACAATAGGCACGACACGCTGAAGGCGCTGAACGGCGGCGGTAAAGTCTGCGCTCAGTTCAAGGGGGTGGCAGACATGCACGCCAAAGGCGTTGACTTTATATTTATCGAGCATGGCCACCAACTCATCGGTGACACGAAACGGGTTGAAACTCAAGGCCCGAGAATGAATGCGAATAAGCAGGTTGTCGCTGACGGCGCGCAATGCCGCCAGGTTCTCTTCCAGCCTGCGGTCGGCCAGCATCAAGGGGTCACCACCGCTGAGGATCACCTCCTCGATGGCAGGGTTGTTGCGTACGTACTCCACCGATGCCAGGAATGAGTGGGTGTTGGCGTTGGCTTTTTCAGTGTCGACCTGCAGGGTGCGCAAGGCCTCGAAACAGAACTGGCAATAGGCATTGCAGGTATTGGTCATCCGCAAGATGACGCGATTATCGTACTTGTGCTGGCAAATAGGCGTCTTCATCTCATGGTGCAACTCCCAATTCTCGGAAGTGCCATCGTAGTCGCCCGGTATTTCTTCATTCCAGTAGGGCACCACCTGTTGCCACAGGGGATGCTCGGTCACCGGCGCGTTATCGAGCGAGCGCATGATGAGCTCAATATAATACGGCGTGACTTGCAGCTTGCGGTCTTGCAAGTTGCGTTCGATATGCGCCGATACCTCTTTGCTCCAACCACCGCAGGCCGCGTTAAGTGTCGGTTCGTCACGCACTGCATTCTTCTGCTGCCAGCGCCAGTCATTCCATTGGCGGGCACCCTGAATAGTTCGTTCATAGATAGACATGTAGCGTGCGCCTCCTTGTGCGAAAGACACTGAGGCTAGTAAAGATGGGCGGCAATGCAGGTGAGCAACTATTTCTGAATGCTACTTGGCCGCATGAACAAACCAACACGGTAAATGACCCTCGGGGTCAATGTAACTTCAACATTACGTGTGGCGTGGACGACAACCGCTGGCACGTTCAGCGCGCCTTGATGCCGTGTTACCTACCCGGTCACTACATAAACAATGATTGGCCCGCACACCGCCAGCAGCACGTTAGAGATGGCATAGCACACGGTGAAGCCGATGACCGGCGTATTACTGCCCGACTGCTCGATGATCTTGTTCATCGACGCCGCCTCGGTCTGTGCACCGGCCAGGGCACCGAACAGAATCATCGGATGCAGGCGTAGCACGTAGCGGCCAAAGTACAGCGCCACCAGCGGCGGCACGATGGTGACTACTGCGCCTGATACCAGCAGCGCCACGCCCTGCTCCTTCATGGCCGCTATCGCGGCCGGGCCGGCCAGCAGGCCCACTACCGCACCGAAGGCGGTCAGCCCGAACTCCGAGAACGCCCATTGCGCCGCTGGCGGCAAGGCACCGGTTTCCGGATGGCGCGAGTTGTACCAGCCAATGACCAGCGCTGCGACCAATACCCCGCCACCAATACCCAGCTCCACCGGGATCATGCCGATGTGGGTCGACAACAGCCCCAGCAACGAACCGATGACCATGCCCAAGGCATGCACGGCGATGTCGCTCTTGTAGTTGCTCTCCCTGATCCGCCCCAAGCGCTCGGCCAGGGCTTCGACACTGGCGGTGCGTCCTGTCAGGGTGATCACGTCACCGCGGCGCAGTACGGTGTTGGGCAGCAATGGCAGTTCATAGCCTTGGCGGGTCACGGTGTTCACAAAGCAGCCCAACCCCTGGACGTTGCCCAGGTGTGCCTTGGCCTGGTGAATGGTCTTGCCGTTGAATTCGGCTGCGGTCAGTACGATGTCGACCTGGCGGGTAGGAAACGACAATGACTCGGGATGGTCGATCTCTGGCCCCATCCACAGCGCCAGCGTGCCGACCGCTTCGCGCAGGGCATACACACCGACGATATCCCCCGCGCGCAGAGTCAGTTGCGGGTCGCGCGCGATGACCTGGCCGGCCCGCACTATCCGTTCCACTGTCAGCGATGGATGCCGGGCTTCGATATCGACAATGCGCACGCCATCGGCTTCACCCTGCGCGATCACCTGGTGGGCGCGTACCACGATTCGGGTATAGGGCACCGTGATTGCGTCTTCTTCATTGGCGATACCCAGCGACAGTTCCAGTTCTCGCGCCGAGGCCTTGAGGTCGACCCCGAGCAGCTTCGGCGCCACCGTGCCGACGAACACGATCAGGCCGATGGTACCGAACAGGTAGGTGATGGCGTAGGCAATAGCCATGTGGCTGTTGAGCTCGGCCTTCGCCGCGCTGTCGATGGCCAATTGATTGATGGCACTGGTCGCGGTGCCCATGATCGCCGTGTCGGTCAGCGCGCCAGCGCCAAGCCCGGCGGTAAAGCCTGCATCAAAGTCGTAGAAGGTGGCCATCAGCAGAATGCAGCCCAGGGCCGTTGCGCAGAGCACGACCGATACCAACACCAGCTTGAGGGTGCCGCGATTGAGGCTGCCGAAAAACTCCGGGCCGCTCTTGAAGCCCACGGCGTAGATAAACAGTACAAAGAACACCGTCTTGAGCCCGGTAGGTACCTCCAGGCCGATCTGGCCGATCAGCAGCCCCATCAACAACGCGCCAGCTACCGAGCCCAGATGAAAGCTGCCCAGGTGAATCCGCCCGATGAACACACCCAGGGCAATGGCCAGGAACACCGCGATCTCCGGTGTAGAACGCAAGGCGTGCAAGAGAAAATCGAACATGGCGCGGGCTTCCTGTCAGCAGCTGTCAGGAGCCTAGTTCAAGGGGTTGTGCTTGTCAGATTTCCACGTTGGGTGGCTGTTGCGCCCGCCAGTTTCGGGGGGACAGGCCAGTCCATTGCTTGAAGTGACGACTGAACACCGAGACATCGGCGTAGCCAAGGTTGAGCGCCAGGTCGGTGATACTGGTGGTTTCACGCAACAAGTTGAGCCGGGCGATGTCCAGGCGGGTTTCCTGCAGCAACTGGCTGAAGCTGCTGCCTTCGGCCCTGAGACGCTTTTGCAGCACACGCGGCTGCACGCCCAGTGAGTTGCTTACTGCCTCGATGCCACATTCGCCGGTGTGCAGCAGGCTTCCGATCAGGTGGCAGACCTGGGCCTTGAGGTTTTCCGGGTATTGGGCTTTGAGCAGTTGCACGCAATGCAGCAGGTGCTCGCGTAGCAGTTCCTCGTTGGCCAACGGCGGGCGCTTGAGGTAGTCGATGGGGAAGCTGATGCCGTCGAAGGTGCTGTTGAAGCGGACTTTGCCGTAGTCGCCGGCGGCCTGCCAGTGAGCACTGCGGGCGCTGCCTTGTTGCAGGTGCAGGCGAATCTGCGGGCTATCGCCCCCAGTCAGCAGTTTGACGGCGTTGAACAATTGCGCGGCGCTGAGCTGGCTCAACTGCAGCAGGCCGAAGGCATTGCTGAAGTCGAAACGCAGCCTTACTTCAGCCCGTTCGCCCCTGCTGGCTTGCTCCAGGTGCAGGCCGCTGGCGTGCAGGTACAGGTACTGGCGGGCAAAGTTCAGCGCTTCGCCGACCGTTGCCTGGCGGCTGCCCGACAGCGCCACGTCACCGATGGCCAAGAGGTTTTGCCGGGCCGCCAGGCGCAAGCCGAACAAGGGTTCCTGGCATTGCGCTGCGGTGTGGTCGAGCAGGTCGGCGGTGCTTTCATACGACACATAGCTGTTGGGCTGGCGCAGTTGCGCCACCACCATGCCGGCGCCCTGCAACAGGCTCACCGGGTTGTGACCAAGCTTGGACACCAGTGTGCTGTAACCGTCGATGGCACCGCTGCGTAACAGGAACATGTTGCATCGCCCCGCCGTGATGAGTTCGTAATAAATCAACTTTTGTTCGGTAAATGTCAAGTCGTTGCCGGCGCGTAAAGGTAAATTTTCGCCACTCCCCCTTGGCTCGACAGGTCTGTCCATGACGAACTGGAAGTTTCACTTGCCTCGCGTTGCCTATCTGTCCGGTGGCGGCAGTGGCATTGGCCTGGGCTTTGCCCATGCGCTACTGGCGCAAGGCGCAAGCGTCGCGATTTTCGACCTGCAGCTCGCAGACGACATCCTGGAACAATTGCGCAAAAGGTGCACCGCGCCGGGGCAAACCGTGCGCTGGTACCCCGTTGACATCACCGACTCAGCAGCCGTGGACAATGCAATGGCCCTGGCGCACAGCCTGCAGGGTGCGCCTGAGCTTGCGTTCAACTGCGCCGGCCTGATGCGCAACGCCGTGTTCACCGAGCTTGCCGTAGAAACGTTCGAGCAGGTGATCAGGGTCAACCTGTTCGGCAGCCGCAACTTCGCTGCCAGTGCGCTCAAGTACCTGAAGCCACAGGGGCACTTGGTGCTCATGGCGTCCCTTGCCGGGATTGTCGGCAGCTATACCCAGTCGGCCTACGCCGCCTCCAAGTTCGGTGTGGTAGGCCTGGCCGAAGTGCTGCGCGCCGAACAAAAGCTGTGTGGCATCGATGTGTCAGTGGTGTGCCCAGGCGAAATCCAGACGCCGCTGCTGACCTATGAGCGCCAGCATGGCAGCCCGGTAACCCGCGAACTCAACGCCGTGGCAGGCGTGCTGACCGTCGAGCAAGCGGTGGCCGGGATCATGCGCGGAATCCAGCGGCGTCAGTTCATGATCACGCCAGGTTTCAAGGCCCGGCTGATCCGCGCCCTGGGGCGCAAGTTCAGTTCACTGCAACGCTGGATTGTCGATCGTAATCTGGCCAGAAGCGCCCTCCCTTCCCTCAAGGATGCCCGTAAATGAGTGCATTTGAACCGATTCGTCACTTCGATAACGCCCGCAGCGCAGCTGGCCAGCAGGCCCGGGTCGAAGACACCCGGATTGCCGCAGCGCGGTTTCGGGACGACATGCTGCGTGGCCCCAAGGCCCGCTATTTTGAATCGTTCGACCTGGTCAAGGTGCCCTACCCAGTGCGCTACGGCCTGCGCAATGCGTTCTCGCGGGAGCACCTGGTCGAATACATGCACATCCAGAACCGTCTGTTCGTGGTGCAGTTCGACACCCCCGAGGGCGTAAAGACATTGCTGGTTTCGCCCTCCGATCACGAACGCAACGGAGAAACACCGTTCTTTCGGCGCCTGCAGGACCGGACGGCCAACTGGATCAGCAAGCTGATCATCAACCGCCAGAACACCGTGCCGCAGATTCTCGCCCGCCTCGGCCTGCGCCCGGAAGACATCGACTACATCACCTACGACCACCTGCACACCCAGGACGTACGGCGCTGGCTGGGTACAGCCAGCGAGCCGGGCCTGTTCCCCAACGCCAAGCTGCTGGTGCATTGGCGCGAGTGGGCCTCGACCAACGACCTGAACCCCTACCAGGCCGACTGGTACTGCCCCAACGGCGTCACCGGCATTCCCCAGGACAAGGTGATGTGCTTCGACGGCTCGATCATGCTCGGTGACGGCGTGGCCCTGATGCATACCCCAGGCCACACCGAAGGCAACCACTCGATCGTGGTGCATACCGACGAAGGCCTGTGGGTGACCAGCGAAAACGGCGTCAGCGTCGATGCCTATGCCCCACTGCTGTCCACTGCCAGTGGTGTGGCCGACTATGCGCGGATGATCGGCACCGAGGTGATCATCAACGGCAATACCCTGGAGAGCGCAGTGGACCAGTACATCTCCATGGTCCAGGAAGCCACCGTCGCCGGCCCGTCGATGCGCGACCTGCGCTTTCCGAATGTCTTCCCGTCGTCAGAGATGACCCCGTTCTGGCTGTTCCCCGGTACTCGGCCGGCGTTCTATGTCGGCCACGCCCGACATGGCGCCCTGTACCGACGCTGCACCCGGTCCTTTAGCGCAACCCCGGTTCCTGAGCCACACTCGCTCTGACGCGTTACTCTCCACCGTACAGGACATCCTCATGCTTCTCATACGACACCTGATCCTGAGTCTCGGGCTGGGCCTTGCGGTGCTGGGCGTAGCGCAGGCCGCAGAGAAACCCAATATTGTCGTCATCATGGTCGACGACATGGCGCCCATGGACGTCTCCGCCTACAACCGCGGCCTGGGCGCCGTCACCACGCCCAACATCGACCGCATCGCCCAGGAAGGCATGATGGTCTCCGACTATTACGCCCAACCGAGCTGCACGGCCGGTCGCGCCGCGTTCATCACTGGCCAGTACCCAGTGCGTACCGGCTTGACGGCGGTGGGCCAACCAGGGGCGAAAGTCGGCATCCAGGACAGCGACGTCACCCTGGCCCAGTTGCTCAAGGCCCAGGGTTACGCCACCGGCATGTTCGGCAAATCGCATATCGGTGATCGCAACGAGTACCTGCCCACTGTGCATGGGTTCGATGAGTTCTATGGCTTTCTCTATCACCTCAATGTGATGGAAATCGCTGAAATGACCAACTTTCCCAAAGACCCGGACTTCCCCGGTATCCCGCGCAACATGATCCACGCGGTGGCCACCAGCACCGATGATGCCACGGTCGATCCGCGCTGGGGTCGTGTGGGCAAGCAGAAGATCACCGACGAGGGGCCGCTGACCATCGAGCGCATGAAGTCGGTCGATGATCAGTTCACCGACCTGTCGATTGACTGGATCAAGCAGCAGAAATCCGCCGGCAAGCCATTCTTTCTCTGGTACAACCCCTCGCGCATGCACCAGAAGATCCATGTCAGCGATGAGTGGCTGGGCAAGAGCGGGCATACCGAATACACCGATGCGATCCTGCAGCTCGACTCGCTGGTCGGCAAACTGCTCAAGACCCTCGATGACCAGGGCCTGACCGACAACACCATCGTGCTGTTCACCTCCGACAACGGCGTGAACCTGTCGCACTGGCCAGACTCGGGCGCTGCTTCGTTCCGCGGTGAAAAGGGCCTGACCTGGGACGGCGGCTTTCGCGTACCAATGCTGGTGCGTTGGCCAGGCAACATCAAGCCCAACACCTGGACCGGTGAGTTCATGACCTCTGAAGACTGGCTACCCACGCTCATGGCCGCCGTGGGGCAGACCGATGTCAAAGACAAGCTGCTGACCGGCCTGCAAGTCGATGGCAAAACCTTCAAGAACCACCTGGACGGCTACAATCAGCTCGGCATGCTGACCCAACCCGGTGGCAAATCGAAACGCCATGAGTTCTTTTTCTTCGCCGAGACCCACCTGAACGCGGTGCGGGTCAATCAGTGGAAGGTCCACACCGCCCTCAAGGACAAGTGGATGGAGGCGGCCAAGGAAGTACCGGGCGGCCTGGTCATCGACATCAAGGTCGACCCCTACGAGCGCTCACCAGAAGCCGGCGACCACTTCCGCTGGCAGCAGCAGCGCAGCTGGATCATTCCGATCATTGCGCCCTACATGCAGGCCTTCGCCAAGAGCATGAACGACTTCCCGCCCTCGCAAAAAGGTGCGGGCGGCATCGGCATGGCCTCGATGGCCAACTGACGCCCCCTCTATCGCCTTATGACCCTTACCTGCCAGACCGGGCGCCCACGCGGGCGTCCGGCGCGACCATGGGAGATTTTCATGCCGAAAAACATGATGTGGCTGCGTTGCGCCCTAGCCACCCTACTGCTCGGGGGCGGATGCCCAAGCACTGCCGTCCTCGCCCAGGTGCGTCCCGACGCCCTGCTGAGCCTGCCCACCAGCCAGGAAAGCATCGTCGCCGGGCTGGAAGGCGACGCCTACGCCAATGGCATCAACGCGTATGTCTGGGGTTATCCGCTGGTACGCATGGAGCGGGTGATCCGCGAATACACCTCGGTGCCCCACCCGCGTCCTGCCACCAGCTACCGTGCCCCGCTCAATCAACTGGGCTGGGCGCAATCCCTGGCGACGCCCGCCGCCAGGGATATGCCCACCGCCAACAACGACACGCTGTACCTCAGCGCGGTGGTCCGACTGAACGAACCCTACGTGCTGCACGTGCCCGATACCGCCGACCGCTACTACGTGGTCGATGTATTCAACCTGTGGCACGAACTTGAACACTACGTGGGGCGACGCGCCACGGGTACGGTGGCCGGTGACTACGTGCTGGTGCCGCCGGGCTGGCAAGGCACGCTGCCCGAGGGCCTCAAGCGTCTGGATGTCAGCACCCGGACGGTCTGGCTCTGGGGCCGTCTGCGGGTCAATGACGGCGAAGACCTGGCGCCATTGCACGCCCTGCAACAGCAATTCACCTTGCGCCCGCTGTCGCAGCGCGACAACCCGGGCTATCGGGCCGGCGCCCAATCACTGGCACCGTTGCCAACGGCCAGCGACGACGGCCTGGACTTCTTCCGGGAACTGGCGGCAGCCATCAAGGACAACCCGGTCCCCGCCCGTGACCACGCGCTGTTCGCCCAGTTCGCCCGTTTTGGCCTGACCGCCGAAGGCTTCGATCCCTCGCGGCTTGCCCCGGCGCAAAAGGCCGGCTTGCTGCGTGCCCTGGCCGATGGCCCGAAAGTCGCCGTCTCGGCACTGGCGTCCGCTGCACAACAGCGCAATGGCTGGGCCTGGGCCTCCGGGCTTGATCGCTTTGGTGCCAACTACCCGTTGCGCGCGCTGGTCAGCGGCCCCTACCTGGGGGGGCAGGGCGAAAAAGAAGCCATGTACCCACTGCGTTCGCTCGACGACAAAGGCCAGCAGCTGACTGGGGCCAAACGCTATGCACTGCGTTTCAAGAGTGCGCCGCCGGTGGATGCCTTCTGGTCACTGACGGTCTACAACGCCGGGGACAAGATGCTGGTGGACAACCCCATCGCTCGCTACAAGCTCGGCTCCGACACCCGAGGTTTAAAGGTGAATGCCGATGGCTCGTTCGAGGTGCCGGTGCAAGTCGTCAGGCCCGATGGTCCGTTCGCCGCCAACTGGCTACCCGCCCCCAAGGGCCCCTTTTACATGATCTTGCGGCTGTATCAGCCCAAGGATGAAGTGCTCGAAGGTCACTATGAACTGCCGCAGGTACACGTCGTTGAATAAGCGCACTCCCTCCCATGCACTACGCGGGGCACTCGGGGCCCTGGCCATCGGCAGTGTGCTGTCCACCCTGCCCGCCACTGCGGCCACCCCCCAAGCGCCTGCGGGCCCGGTGGCCAATACCGTAATGACCGAAGGGTACGCCCGGGCGGTGGCGCAGTTTGCCTACGCCTGGGGCTGGCCGCTGGTCAACCTGCACACCCGGCGCATGCTCTACGAGCGCGTGCCAGCCATCGGCATGCTCGGCCCGATGCCAGTGGCGCCGGTCAATCAACTGGCAATGTTGGCGGACTACATCGACCCCGGCATCCGCATCGTCGCCCACCCCAACCAGGACGTGGTCTACGGTTTCGGTGCATTGGCGCTGGATAAATCGCCGGTGATCGTCCAGGTGCCTGATTTTGGCGAGCGCTTCTGGATGTACGAGCTGGCCGACCAGCGCACCGACAGCTTTGCCCAGGTGGCGAAGATCTACGGCACCAAGCCCGGTTTCTACCTGGTGGTCGGGCCGGATTGGCAAGGTCAGAAGCCAACCGGTGTAGAAGCAGTGCTGCGCTCACCGACCAACACCGGGGTGATCATCCCGCGGGTGTTCATGGCCGACACCCCGCAAGATCGCGAGGCGATACAGCCGCTACTCAAGCAGATCGTCATGTACCCGCTGTCGGCCTTCGACGGCACCGTCAAAACCATCGACTGGCAGCACTTGCCCAAGCTGCCCGTACCCGCGTCCGCCGCCGCCCAGCCACCGGGCGAAACTCGCTGGGTGGTGCCGGAGCATTTCTTTGCCCAGCTCAAGCAGGTATTGGCCCAGGTGCCGCCATTGCCCGGCGAGGAGGCGCTGTATGCACAGTTCCGTGCGCTGATCAGTGCCGGCGAGGCAAACCCGGCGATTGCCAGGGTGCTGCAGGACGCCGCCCTGCACGCCGAGAAGACCCTGGTCGAGCCGTTGTTCGACCTGAGCCGCAACGGCGTGCGGATTGCCAACGGCTGGAACCGTCCCTTCAACAATGCAGCGTTCGGCACCGACTACCTCACGCGCCTGGCGATTGCAAAATCCAACATTTTCGAAAACGCTGCGCAGGAAACCACCTACCTGTTTCGCGAAGAGGACGGCAACGGCCAACGCCTTACCGGCCAGCGCAACTACACCTTGACCTTCCCGGCCGGGCAAACGCCGCCCGTCTCGGGCTTCTGGTCGTTGACCTTGTACGACAGCGTGCACTTCTTTGCCGCCAACCCGATCAATCGCTTCTCCACCGGCACCAAGAACCCGGCGCTGCGCTACAACACCGATGGTTCTCTTACCCTGTATATCCAGCACCAGCGTCCGGCCGAAGACAAGGTCGGCAACTGGCTGCCTGCTCCCGAACAGGCATTCGCCCTGACCCTGCGTGCCTATGGGCCCTGCGATGCGCTGATTAAAGGCGATTGGACGCCTCCGCCCCTGGTCGCAAGTCCAGCTTCCAACCCCTGAATCAAGGCGCCTGCTCTGAACCAGTACTCAATCCAAGCGGCCCTGCGGCCATTTTGAGTACTGGCGTTATCCAGCAACAAAGGTAGAACCCGCCCATGACTTACCTCACCCGTGCGTCTTCCCTGCATGGTTTCGATGCGTTCGCGCGCCAGCAGCAGCTCAACCCGGATGCGCTGCTGCGCGCTGCCGGACTCCCCAGCGACGCGCTGGAAGATCCCGATGCGCTGATCGCGTTCCATCGCTTTGCCCTGGTGCTGGAACTGGCCAGCAAGGCCAGCGACAATCCGTTGTTCGGCCTCGAGTTCGGCTTGCACCAGGGGGTGGGGATCTTCGGGTCGCTGTTGTACCTGGTGCGCAATGCCCGCACGGTGGATGACGCGCTGGACGATTTGGGTCGCTACTTCCACGTGCACGACAATTATGGCGATGTGGTCATCGACCATGCCGATGGTCAGGCCAGGCTCTATTACGCCACCAGCGCAGACCTGCTGCCCGGCAGCCGGCATGTCAGTGAACTGGTGGTCGGCGTGGGCCATCAGTTGATGCGCACCCTGCTGGGTAACCGCTGGCAACCGACGGCCGCGCTGTTCCAGCATGCCCCCGTCGCCAATCCTGCGCGTTACCGGCGCTTGCTGGGAGTTGTGCCACGGTTCAACGCAGCCTTCGATGCCTGGCTGTTCCCAGCGCCATTGCTCAGCGTGCCCTTGAGCGATGCGGACCCTGCACTGCACCGGCTGATGCGCCAGCACCTTGAAGCGATCAGTGAGCAGCACAACCAGCGGTTGCCCAGTCACGTCCAGCGCCTGCTGCGCAGTTTTCTGCCTAGTGGCCGGGTGACGATCGAGTGCATCGCCGATTTCATGCGCCTGAGCCCGCGCTCGCTGCAACGTCAACTCGCCGAGCAGGGCACCTCGTTCCAGACCCTGCTCGATGACACGCGCCAGGCCATGACCCTGCGTTATCTCGAAGAATCGGACATCAGCCTGATGCAACTGACCGAGGTGCTCGGCTACGCCAACCAGAGCGCCTTCAGCCGGGCGTTCCAGCGCTGGTTTGGCACCAGCCCGCGCCAATGGCTCAAACAACAGCAGTTACGTTGAACCGCCCCTCCCTGGCACGCAGCCCTGGCGGCATTTGGTAAATCGTTGGCGCGAATTGCGCGGATTTAACCGCCCTGGCTATCCATCATCCCTCCAACGCTTGTTCACCTCTCGCTTGCGCACCACGCGCAGGACGCAAGGCCTCAGGTCAACCACACCTGTTTCAAGCCTCCAACAATAATAATCAGGAGGGCATTTCATGACCCAAGTCCGTGATCGCGCCGTGTTGGCCCGCACCGTTCTACTACTGGCCCCGCTGTCACTGGCGGTGATGCAGTCGGTACACGCGGGCGAGTTCCAGTGGGGCGACATCAGTGGCCGTGCCAACGGCAGTATCAGCGTGGGTGCGCTGTGGAGCGCCGAGAACCCCGATGGTCATTACATCAACCAGGGCAACGCCGACAGCATCGGCCTGGGCAATGCCGGTAAGTTCAACCTCAACAGTGCGCGCAATGTCGACGACAGCCGACTCAATTGGGGCAAGGATGACCTGGTGTCAACGCCAGTGACCGTGCTGGGCGAAGTCGAGATGAACTGGCGCAACTACGGCGCCTTTGTCCGCGGCAAGGCCTGGTACGACTACACCCTCAACCACCACAACGTCGACTTCGGGCACTCTGCCAACGGTTACCAGGGCAACGATACCCTCAATGACAGCCACTTTGACGACCTGGCCAAGTTCCAGGGCATCGAGTTGCTCGATGCCTACGTGTACGGCGACTTCGACCTTGGCGACCACCCGCTCAATGCACGGCTGGGCAATCAGGTGGTGAACTGGGGCGAAGGGTTGTTCTTCCAGAACGGCATCAACGCCATCAACCCGGTGGACACCACGGCCCTGCGCCGCGCCGGCTCGCAGCTCAAGGAAGCCCTGGTGCCGGTGCCCATGCTGTATGCCAACCTGGGACTGAGCGACAACCTGAGCCTGGAAGCCTTCTATCAACTGCAGTGGCGTGCCTCGATCCTGGAAGGTTGCGGCACATTCTTTTCCAGCAACGACTACATCACCGACGGTTGCTACGGCGTGCCACGCGCAGGCGCAAATGACCCGGCATCCTATGCCGCCGGCCAGTACATCGCCCGTGGACCGGACAACGAACCCGGCGACAGCGGCCAGTTCGGTGCATCGCTAAGGTATTTCGCCGACCGCATCGATACCGAGTTCGGGGCCTATGCCATGAACCTGCATTCACGCACCCCCTACGCCAGCATTACCACCGACCGGTACGGCCCGGCAGGTGCCGGTTGGCGCGACCCGAACCTGGCGCCCGGGAACGCAGCACGCAATGCCAGCTACTTTGCCGACTTTCCCGAAGACATCCGAATTTTCGGCCTGAGCTTTTCCACCAACGTCTGGGGCACCGCGGTCTTCGGCGAATACAGTTATCGCCCCAACCAGCCCGTGCAACTGGCCACCGGCGACCTGATCCCGGCCTTTGCCGGCAACGCGGCACTGACCGGCGCCGTCATCGGCCAGCCGCTGACCCTGGGCAACGATGCCATCAACGCCGAACCCGGGTCGGTCTACAACGGCTACGACCGCCTGGAAATTTCCCAGTTCTCCCTCGGCTTCATCAAGTCAATCCCGCGTGTACTAGGGGCCGACAGCCTGAACCTGATGGGCGAAGCGGCAATGAAGTACATGCATGACCTGCCAGACCAATCCGAGCGCCGTTACAACAAGACCGAAATCTACGGCAGCAACCTCGCCTCGGACAGCGCCGCCGGCTGCGTGGCCGGGGCGAGTGTGCAGGCCTACCAGAAATACGCCTGCAGTCGTGACGGCTACACCAGCCAATTTTCCTGGGGCTATCGTCTGCGCGCCCAGTTGAACTATCCCGGCGTGTTTGCCGGGGTCAATTTGGCGCCGTTCATGGCCTTCGGCCAGGACGTCAAGGGCTGGTCCTACGACGGCAACTTCGCTGAAGACCGGTTGCTCGGGTCGCTCGGACTGCGCGCCGACTACCTGCAGGACTACTCGGCGGAGCTGTCCTGGTCGGGCAGTGGCAACACCCCGTTCGCGCCCACCGACAAGGACTTCATTTCCCTCAGCCTGCGTATGGGCTTCTAGTACAAGAGACATCACCATGAATACTAAAAAGATACTCAGCCTCTCCCTTCTCGGTGCCCTGGTCAGTGCCGCCAGCGTACCGGCGCTGGCCGCACTGGACGCCAAGGAAATCGCCCGTCTGGGTAGCGACCTGACGCCGGTTGGCGCGGAAAAAGCCGGCAGCGCCAGTGGCAGCATCCCGGCCTGGACTGGTGGCTTGACCCAGGCGCCAGCAGGTTTCAAACCGGCCCAGGACTATGTCGACCCTTATGCCAGTGAAAAGCCGCTGTACACCATTACCGCCGCCAACATGGCGCACTACAAAAGCGAGCTGACACCTGGCTACCAGGCCATGTTGCAGAAGTACCCGACGTTCAAGATGCAGGTCTATCCAAGCCACCGCACCGCGGCCCTGCCACAAGGCGAATACGACGAAATCCGCAAGGAAGCAGCCTTGGTTTCGCTGGCAGGCACGGGCAACGGTATGCTCGATTACCAGCGCAGCTCGGTGCCCTTCCCTATCCCCAAGAGCGGGCTGGAAGCGATCTTCAACCATGTCGTGCGCTACCGCGCCGGCGGCTATCACTACTACCCCACGGAGATGGTGGTCCAGGCCAACGGAAAATTCACCCCGGTTCGCCGCGACGTGACGGTCGCCATGGCCTCGGCAATGGGCAACCCCGAGCCCAACCGCCTGTACTACTACCTGGGCAAGGTCACCTCGCCCGAAAGTGTCGCCGGCAGCCAGAACCTGGTACATGAGCCGATAGACCAAAGCAGTGAAACGCGCCTGGCCTGGACCTACAACCCTGGCCAGCGGCGGGTACTGCGCGCACCGGAAATCTCCTATGACTCGCCCGTGGTCACCTCCGAGGGGCTGCGAACCAACGACATGATCGACATGTTCAACGGTGCCCCTGACCGCTACGACTGGAAGCTGGTGGGCAAAAAAGAAATGCTGGTGGCCTACAACACTTACACGCTGGCGTCCCACAGCCTCAAATACAGCGACATCATCCAGCCCGACCACCTCAACCAGGACCTGATCCGCTATGAGCCGCACCGGGTCTGGGTGGTTGAAGCCACGTTGAAGCCGGGACAGCGCCACCTGTACGCCAAGCGCGTGTTCTACATCGATGAAGACTCGTGGGCGATCCTCGTGGCCGACCTCTACGACGGTCGCGGCGAGCTCTGGCGTGTGCAAGAGGCGCACAGCCTGCAGCGCTACGACGTGCTCTCTGCAATTCACATCAGCGACGTCGCCTACGACCTGCAAGCCCGCCGCTACATCGTCTCGGGCCTGGAGAACGAGGAGAAACGCGCCCAATTCGGCATCCAGGCGAGCCTGAAGGACTTCAGCACCGCCGCCCTGCGTCGCAGCGGCCGCTAACGCTGCGCGCAACCGGGCGGCCCGCCACGCTGGCCGCCCGCCCTCTCGCCCCCATTCGCACACCAGGGTGTTTCATGACACACACGATTGCTCTTCGCCCCGCGCTGGCCTTGCTGTTGCTGGTTGCCGGCGCCACCGCCCAGGCCCTGCCGCTGAACGACCGGCTGGAGCGCCCCGCCCATCTATCGCCGCTGGCCGAGCGGGAGGCACTCACCGACATTCAGCCGGTAGGCGATAGCCAGGTGATGGTCGGCACCGCCGGGCACATCCTCCTGCGCAATGCCAGTGGCCAGGTGCAACAAGCCCGAGTGCCGGTCGACCTGCTGCTCACGGCGGTGCAGTTCGTCGATGCAAAGCACGGCTGGGCGGTGGGGCACGACGGCGTGATTGTGCACAGCAACGATGGCGGCTTGAGCTGGCGCAAACAACTCGATGGCCACGCCATCAACCCGCTGCTGCTCAAGGCAGCAGAGGACGACGTTGCCCGGTTGGAACAGGCGCTAGTCGCCGCACCTGACGACCCAGCACTGGCCAGCGCCCTGGACAATGCCATGTTTGCCCTTGACGACGCCCAGGCTGCGAGCGCTGCAGGCCCTTCGCGGCCATTACTGGGGGTATGGTTTCGCAATGCCCGTGAAGGCTGGGTAGTGGGTGCCTACGGCATGATCTTGAAGACCGACGACGGCGGTGTGACGTGGCAACCGCTCAATGGTCTCGAAAACCCGGACCGGCTGCACCTGAACAGCGTGCTCGGACTTACCGATGGCAGTCTGCTGGTGGCCGGTGAAGGTGGCCGCTTGTACCGCTCGGGGGACGGCGGTGCGCACTGGAGCAGCGTCCAATCTCCCACCGAAGCGTCTCTGTATGCGCTGGCACAGCTGCCCAACGGTGAGGTGCTGGCCGCGGGGTTCGGCGGCACGCTGTTGGTCAGCAACGACCAGGGCGAACGCTGGATGGCGCGCCGCTTGCCCGTAAACGTCAGCCTGTACGGCATTCGGCCACTGGCAGACGGCGGTGTGGTGCTGGCCGGCCAGGGCGGCACGTTGCTGTTCAGCCCCGACGGACAGCGGTTCGAGGCGTGGCAAGCGCCCGGCAAGGCGGCACTGCTCAACACCAGCCTGGCCCGCACAGGTGAGCTGCTGCTGGTCGGCGCCGCCGGCCTGCAGGTGCTGCCGACGATTCCCTTTAAGGTACACGCCCAATGAATGCTCCCCTGCACCCGGTCGATCACCGCGCGCCCCTCACACCCAGCGCCCTGCAACGGGCCGTTGACTTCACCGAGCGCCTGTTATTTGGTAACCGGCTGCTGGTACTGGTCTTTTTTATCCTTGCATCGCTGGTGCTTGGTATCGCCGCGCTGTCACTGCGCCCCGATGCCAGCTTTAGCCGCATGATTCCTACCGGTCACCCGTTCATCGCCAACTACCTGAAGTTCGAGGACGTGTTGCGCCCGCAAAGCAACGTCTTGCGGATCGTGGTTGAAAACCCCAAGGGTGACATCGTTACCAAGGACTTCCTGGAAACCCTGCGCGAGGTCAACGACAAGGTTTTCTATATTCCCGGTGTAGACCGCAGCAACCTCAAGTCGCTATGGACGCCCAATGCCCTGTGGGCAGAAGTGACCACCGAAGGCTTGCGTGCCGGCCGGGTGATCCCCGACGGCTACGATGGCAGTGCCGCGTCCCTTGAGCAGGTGCGGCGCAATATCCAGCGCGCGAACATGATCGGCAGCTTCGTGGCCAACGACTTTCGCTCGGCTGTCATCCGAGTTCCCTTGCTTGAGCGGGATCCGCAAACGGGCCAGCCGCTGGACTACGGCGCACTGACTCAGGCACTGGACACCCAGGTGCGCGAACACTTTGCTGCCCAGGGCGTGACGATCCGCATTATCGGCTTTGCCCAGATCATCGGTGACCTGCTGGCAGCAGCAAGCGACATTGCGCTGTTCTTTGCCCTGACTGTCGGGCTGATCACCGCGCTGCTGTACGGTTACTGCCGGTGCTGGCGCAGCACGGCGGTAACCGTGCTGACCTGCCTGCTGACGGTGGTGTGCCAACTGGGCCTGTTGAGCCTGCTGGGCTACGGACTGGACCCATATTCGATTCTGGTGCCGTTCCTGATTTTCGCCATCGGTATCAGTCATGCGGTGCAGAACATCAACCTGATGATGAGCGAAATGAGCCAGGGCGCGTTACCCATCGAGGCTTCGCGCAGGACCTTCCGGGCCTTGTTCATTCCCGGCACTACGGCGCTGTTGGCAGATGCGGTCGGTTTCATCACCCTGCTGGTGATCGACATCGGCGTCATCCAGCAGTTGGCGATCACCGCCAGCATCGGTGTGTTCGTGGCCATCTTCACCAAGATGTTCCTGCTACCGGTGTTGATGTCCTATGTCGGCGTCAGCCCCCGGGGCTTGCGCCAACAGCACAAGCGCAGCAGTTCGTCGTGGCCGTTGTTTCGTCGGGTGGCAAGTATCGTCGAGCCACGCCGGGCCGCGGCGCTGGTTGCCATCAGCCTGGTGCTGCTGGGGGTGGGCTATCAGGCCCGTCAGGACCTGAAGATCGGCGACCTGGACAAGGGCGCCCCGGAGTTTCGTCCACAATCGCGTTACAACCTCGATAACGCCTACCTGCTCGATCACTACACCACCAGCACCGACGTCTACGTGGTGATGTTCACCACGCCCCCGGAGCAATGCTCGCGCTTTGCCGCCGCGGACCTGGCCAACCAGCTTGAACAGCACCTGCGCCAGGTGCCGGGGGTGGAGTCGGTGCAGTCGCTGTACAACGTCATGCGCTTCAACATCCTGGCTCGCAATGAAGGCAACCCTAAATGGGCCGAGTTCTCCCGCGACCCGTTCGTGATGAACAATGCCCGCTCGAACGTGCCCGCCGAGTTCGTCGACCCCAACTGCAGCGTGGCGCCCATCAGCCTGTACCTGGCCGACCACAAGGCCCAGACCCTGACCCAGGTGGTCGAGGCGGTACAAACCTTCAGCCAGCGCTACGACACCGGCGACTTCCAGATCCTGCAGGCGGCCGGTAACGCCGGCATCGAGGCGGCCACCAATATCACCATCGGCCACTCGGAAAAAACCATGCTGATCCTGGTGTTCGTCATCATCAGCCTGGTGGTGTGGTGTGAGTTCCGCTCGCTCAAGGTCACCTTTGCGCTGATGGCGCCTTTGTACCTCTCGACGGTGCTGTGTGAGGCAGTCATGGCCCAAATGGGCCTGGGGGTCAAGGTTGCGACCCTGCCAGTGATCGCCCTGGGCGTGGGGATCGGTGTGGACTACGGCATCTACCTTTACAGTCGTATCGAGGCGTTTCTGCACCAGGGCCTGAGGTTCAGGGCTGCGTTCTTCGAGGCCTTGAAAACCACGGGCACGTCAGTGGCTTTCACCGGCATTACTCTGGCGCTTGGCGTGGCGACCTGGTCGCTGTCGGTCTTGAAGTTCCAGGCCGACATGGGCCTGCTGCTGGTGCTGTTGTTCGTGTGGAACATGGTCGGTGCGCTGCTGTTGATGCCCGCCCTGGCATCGCTCTTGATATTCAACAAGAACACGCGCTGAGGCAGACAAAAGATGGACTACGCTTTGGCCTTGAAACACCGCCCTGCCTTGCCAAACCCTGAAACCTTCAAGGATGCACCGCATGAAACCCATGTTCAGTCGGTTGACGCTCACTGCCGCAATGATTGCCCTGTCCGCCTGTTCCTCGACGTCCCAGCCGGGACACAGCACCAGCCTTGGCGAGGACAACCTCAAGGGCTCCGGTTTCCTGGCTGATATATACCCGCAAATGAAAGAAGGCAGCGACGGCGAAGCCCTGCGCCTGTACCGCAACCCCAAGTTCGCCTCGTCGGCAACCTTTGTGCCTTACACCAAGGTGCTGCTCGACCCGGTCAAACTGTACGCAGGCTCCAGTTCCAAGTTGAATGACGCGCCCCAGGCGCAAAGCAACGCCATCGCCCAGGGTTTCTACAACCAGTTGCATGAGCAATTGAGCAAGGACTACCAGATGGTCGACAAGGCCGGGCCAGGGACTTTGCAGATTTCGGTGGCGGTGGTCGATGCCCAGGAAGCCGACGCTTCGCTCAAGGCTGCGTCGTACATCCCCATTCCGCTGGGGGTGCCGGGTGCCAAGGCGGCGGCCATGCAGGCGGCTTCGCACACCACTGGCAAACCGCCCTTCGCAGGCCAGGTGACCATCGAGGGCAAGATGGCCGATGCCCAGACCGGCGAGATCATTGCCGCCGAAATCGACCGACGCGTAGGCGCTCGCAAACCGATCATCGGCTTGTTTGAAAGCAGCACCTACGACTCCTGGAGCGACGTCACCGAGGCCGAGCGCTACTGGGCCGAGCTGCTGCGTTATCGGCTGTGCATGCGTCGTGGGGCAACCGACTGCCAGAAGGCGAGCGAGTAACCACCGACCAGCCTCCCGGGCGCAATGGACGGTCCCGTTGCCCCGGCCTCAGCGCGCCGCCCAGGCGTTGAAACGTTGTTCCAGCTCCTCGCCATGGTCCACCCAGAACGCGGCATCCACTGCCCTCGCCCCGGCAAGGTTGGCCTCGGCCGTTGGCAGTTGTTGCTGGACGGCGGTCGGCAACAGTGCCAGGGCCTCTCGATGCACAGGCCCGTAGGGGATTTCTTGCGAGAACACTTTCTGAGTATGCGGCTGGCTGGCAAAAGCAATGAAGTCTTCCGCCAGCGCCTTGTTCGGCGTGCCTTTGACCACGGCCCAGTACTCGGGGTCGTAGAGGCTTTGCGGCCAGACGATGCTCAGTTTCATGCCTTCTTTTTGCGCCGCGGCAATCCGCCCGTTGTACGCGGCGCTCATCACCACGTCGCCGGCAATCAGCCACTGCGCCGGTTGCGCGCCGGCTTCCCACCACTGGATATTGCCCTTGATCTGGTCCAGCTTGGCGAATGCGCGGCTCACGCCTTCGGGGGTGGACAGCACCTGGTACAGCTCGGCGGGCTTGACGCCGTCTGCCAGCAAGGCGATCTCGAGGGTGTACTTGGCGCCCTTGCGCAAGCCGCGCTTGCCGGGAAACTCGGCCACGTTCCAGAAGTCGGCCCAGGAGCTGGGGGCCTTGGCGAGCTTGGCATGGTCGTAGGCCATGACCATCGACCAGACGTAAGTAGCCACGCCGCACTCACTCAGGGTGCCCGGTACGAACTGCGCCGGGTCGCCAAAGCGTGCCGGGTCGAGGCGCTCGAACAGGCCTTCGTCACAGCCACGCAGCAGTTCCGGGCTTTCGACTTCGACCACGTCCCAGCTGGTATGGCCGACATCGACCATGGCCTTGATCTTTGACAGCTCCCCGTTGTATTCGCCAGCAACGATGCGTCCTGCGCCGCTGGCGTTGAAGGGTTGGAAGTAGGCCTTGTCCTGGGCCTGCTTGGTGGCACCGCCAAATGAAATGACGGTGAGGCTCTGGGGCGTCGCCAGCGTGGCGGTACTGATCAGCGCCAGGGCGAACGGAACACTGCAACGCAAGGATCTGGACATGAAGTGGTTCCTCGAAACGGCCGGCACACCCGCGTGCGCCGGCCACAGGGGCTTAAAGGCGACCGTATTCGCGGGCGGTGCGATCTACTGCAATGCGGGTCTTGTCGACCAGTTCGTCGATGTCGGCGTGGCTTGCCACCAAGGCCGGCGCCATGATCATCCGTCCCAGGGTCGAGCGAATGATCAGGCCCTCTTCAAAACCGATGGTGCGGCAACGCCAGGCCATGTCGTTCTCATTGGCAAAGCGCTTGCGGCTGCCCTTGTCTTCGGCGAACTGCAGCGCCGCTACCAGGCCGGTGCCCTGTACTTCGCCAATCAACGGGTGATTGCCGAACACTTCGCGCAGGCAGCGCTGCAGGTAAGGGCCGGTCTCCTGCTTCACCTGGTTGACGATGCCTTCGTCGCGCAGTGCCTTGAGGTTGGCGATGGCCACCGCTGCGGCCACCGGGTGCCCGGAGTAGGTCAGGCCGTGGGCAAACACCCCGCCCTGCTCCACCAGTGCCTGGGCCATGCGCTTGGACAGGATCAGCCCGCCCATGGGGATGTAGCCGCTGGTCAGGCCCTTGGCGATCGACAGGGTGTCGGGCTCGAAACCGAAGTGCTGGTGGGCAAACCACTCGCCGGTGCGGCCAAAGCCACCGATGACCTCGTCGGCACACAGCAGGACATCGTATTGGCGGCAGATGCGCTGGATTTCCGGCCAGTAGCTTTCAGGCGGGAAGATCATGCCGCCCGCCCCCTGGAACGGCTCGGCAACAAAGGCGGCGACGTTGTCGGCGCCCAGTTCGAGGATTTTTTCCTCCAGCTGGCGCGCCGCACGCAGACCGAATTCGGCCGGAGTCAGGTTGCCTTCGTGGGCGAACCAGTAGGGTTCGTCGATGTGCGCGACGTCCGGGATCACCCCGCCCATGTCGTGCATGAACTTCATGCCGCCCAGGGCCGTGGCGCCCAGGGTGGAGCCGTGGTAGCCATTCCAGCGACCGATCATGATCTTTTTCTGCGGCTTGCCGACGATCTGCCAGTAGCGGCGCACGGTGCGGATCAGCACCTCATTGGCCTCGGAGCCGGAGTTGGTGTAGATCGCGTGGCTGTAGTGGCTGGGCAGCAGGCTGAACAGCAGCTCCGACAGCTCCACCACCGCCGGATGGGTGGTGTGGAAGAACATGTTGTAGTACGGCAACTGCTCCAGCTGTTTGCTGGCGGCGGCCGCCAGGTCCTTGCGACCGTAGCCGAGGTTGGTACACCACAGGCCCGACATGCCGTCCAGGTAGCGCTTGCCGTCGTTGTCCCACAGGGCCAGGCCTTCACCGCGCACGATCACCCGCGGGCCTTCCTCGTTCAGGGCCTTCTGGTCGAGAAACGCGTGAATGTGGTGCGCGGCATCCGCGGCCTGGTAGTCGCCGGTGCTACGGTCGGGTTTCACTTGAGCGGTCATTGCGAGTCTCCTTGCAGGTTTTTATCGTTGGCGGTGCTCAATGCACATTCCAGGGGTTCAGGCTTGAACAGCGGCTTGCCCATCACGCACTTGATCCACAGCACGGCGATGATCGACACCACCAGCAGTACCAGGCCTGCGTAGGCAAAAATCGAGAAGGTCATTTCCGGGCTCGGCGAGACATGCCAGATCGCAAAGAGCATGCCGGCGATGCCGAACACTTGCGGCAGCGGGTAGAACGGCGTGCGAAACGGCCGGGCAACCTGCGGGTAGCGACGGCGCAGGGCAATCACGTTGACGTGGGTGATGATGTAGGCCAGCAGCCAGGCCAGTGCCGCGGCCAGCAGCAGTTGGTTGATGGCATCGGGATGGTCGTGCATCAGCAACAATGGCAAACCGGTGATCGCCGAGACGAACAGCACCGCTACCCAGGGTGCGCCGGTACGCTTGCTCTCGCGCTTGAGCACTCCGAACGCCTGGCCGTTGCGGGCCATGCCCAGGAGCATGCGCGGGATGGCAGCCAGGGAACTGTTCAAGGTGCTGCAGGTGGCGGTGATCGCCGCAGTGACCAGAAACACCTTGCCGGCCTCGCCGAACACGGTGGTGGCGAACAGGTAGTGCGGCAACACATTGCTGGCAAGTTCTGCCTGGGGCACGGTGAGCAAGGCACCCAGGCAGTACAGCGCGATGATGACGAAAATTACCGTTAGGCCGATCATCATCGAGGCCGGAATGTTGCGCTGCGGGCGGCGGGTTTCCTCTACCAGCGGGCAGACGAACTCGGCACCGACAAAGCCCCATACCGCCATGGCCGTCAGGGCTATCACCCCCAGGCCCAGCGGGTTCCAATTGCTGCCCGCGAACAGGCTCGGGTTGGGCGAGACGATGTCGCTGTTCATCGCGCTGAGGCCCATTACCAGCAGCACCACCACCATGACCACCGCCAGCACGGTCTGCAGCCTGGCGAAGATGTCGATGTTGAACAGGTTGAGCACGGTGAACAGCACCAGCACGCCCAGGGCCACGGTCAGTGGCGGCATGGAATGCGGGTAGACCTTGTCGATGATGAACTCCATCAGCAGCAACTCCGCCGACAGCGCGAACATCGCCACCACCACGTAGCCGGAAAAGGTCGCGAGGATCGCCGGAAACTGACCGATCGCCACTTCCGTGTAGCTGCTCAGGCTACCGGCCCGGGGAATCATCAGCGCAAGCTCGGAGAACGAGCAGGCATAGCTCAGGGCCAACAGCCAGGCCAGGGCCAGCGGCACGATAAAGCCGGGGCCGGCGATACCGACTCCTTGCAGCATCAGCACCATCACACCCTGGGACACCACCAGGCCGATGGCCACGGCCAACAAGGCGGTCAGGCCCAGTTTCTTGCGGGTTGCAGGCGGCGCCAGGGCGCCGGTGGACACGCTTGCATTGCTGTTCATTGGTTGCTCCATTTTTTGTTTTAGTTGGAACTGGAACCATCGCGGGACAAGCCCGCTCCTCCCCCGCGATCACTCGCGCAACTGAATCCAGGTGGTCTTCAACTGCGTGTATTTGTCGAACGAATGCAGCGACAGGTCGCGGCCAAAGCCCGATTGCTTGCCACCGCCGAACGGCACGGTCACATCCAGTGCGTCGACGGTGTTCACCGACACCGTGCCGGCGTTTAGCCGGCGCGCCACGCGGTGGGCACGGTTGAGGTCGTCGGTCCATACCGAGGCGGCCAGGCCATAGATGTGGTTGTTGGCAATGGCCACTGCCTCGTCCTCATCGTCGAACGCCGTCACGGCCAATACGGGGCCGAAGACTTCTTCACGCGCCAGGGTCATGTCGGCGGTAACGCCGGTAAAAATGCTCGGTTCGATGAAATTGTCCGAGCCATCGAAGCTCAGCTGCCGGCCGCCACAGACCAGTTGCGCCCCCTCGCTCCGGGCCTGTTCGATGTACTGCATGACTCGCTGCGCCTGGCGTGAGTCGACTATCGCCCCGGCCCTGCTCGCCGGGTTCAGCGGGTTGCCGGGTGCCCACTGGCGCGCCTTGTCGATCAGGCGTTCGACGAACGCGTCGTGAATCGAACGCTGCACCAGCAGGCGCGAATTGGCCGAACAGACCTCGCCCTGGTTGAAGAAAATGCCGAAGGCGGCTTTTTCAGCGGCCAGGTCCAGGTCCTGGCAGTCGGCGAAGACCAGGTTCGGGCTCTTGCCGCCGCATTCGAGCCACACCTGCTTGAGGTTCGACTGCGCGGCGTACTGCATGAAGTACCTGCCCACCTCGGTAGAGCCGGTGAACACCAGCGAATCCACGTCCATGTGCAGGCCGAGGGCGCGTCCGGCAACTTCGCCCCGGCCCGGTACCACGTTGAGCACGCCGGCCGGGATGCCGGCTTCAAGCGCGAGCTCGGCCAGGCGCAGGGCCGAGAACGGCGATTGTTCGGCAGGCTTGAGCACCACGCTGTTGCCCGCAGCCAGGGCCGGGGCCAGTTTCCAGGCGGCCATGTCCAGCGGGAAGTTCCACGGCACCACCGCGCCAATCACCCCCAGCGGCACGCGGGTGATGGTGGCCAGGGCGTTGCTGGCGGTCGGCGCGACCTGGTCGTAGAGCTTGTCCAGGCTTTCGCCGTACCAGGCGAATACATGGGCGGCGCCCGGTACGTCGATATTCCAGGCGTCCATCACCGGTTTGCCCATGCTCAGGGAGTCGAGCAATGCCAGTTCATCGCGGTGCTCAAGCATCAGTTGCGACAGACGCAACAAAATCGCCTTGCGCTGACCCGCTGCCATGCGCGCCCAGGGGCCTTGGTCGAATGCACGGCGGGCGCTGCGCACGGCATGGTCGATGTCGGTTTCAGCGCAGGCAACCACCTTGGCCAGCACGCGGTTGTTGGCCGGGTTGATCACCTCGAGGCGCGCACCATTCTGCGCCTCGTAGGGTTCGCCTTCGATAAAGGCACTGTCGATCAGCCGTAGTCCTGCTGCCAGGGTTGTCCAGTCATTGAAATCGTTCACCGCAGACTCCTTGTTGTTATCCGCTGTTGGAGAATCAGGGGGTAGATAGGTAAGCGGCCAGCCGGTCCATCAGGCGGTCACAGGCCGCCATCTGTTCGACGCTGACAAATTCGTCGGGTTTGTGGCCCTGCGCCATGCTGCCGGGGCCGCACACCACCGACGGGATGCCGGCCTGATCGAACAGGCCGCCTTCGGTGCCGAACGCCACGGTGGTGAAGTCGTCGCTGCCACACAGGTGTGCAACAAGCTGGGCGGCAGCGCTTTCAGGTGCGGTCGCCAAGCCGGGGTAGGCTGAAATCGGTTCAAAGCGAATCGACGTATCGGCCTTGACCGCCTGCATGGCGGGCAACAGTTGCAGTTGGGCGTAGGTTTGCAGTTCGTCGACGACCGCTTGCGGCTCGAAGGCCGGCAAGGTACGCACCTCGAAGTCAAAACGGCAGTCGGCCGGCACGATGTTCAGGGCTGTACCACCGTTGATTACGCCCACCTGCACTGTCGAGAACGCCGGATCAAAGCGCGGGTCATGATGTTCGGGGGCTGCCAGACGCTGGCCGATCTCGCCCAGGCGGCCGATCAGCCGCGCCGCCTGCTCGATGGCATTGACGCCATAGGGCGCGTAGGCCGAATGGCACGGAGCACCCTGCACATGGCAACGCATGGCCAACTTGCCTTTGTGGCCGAGCACCGGCTTGAGTTCGGTGGGCTCGCCGATCAGGCACAACGCAGGCTTGGCGATCCGCTGTGGCAGCACCTCAAGCAGGCTGCGCACGCCCAGGCAACCGACCTCCTCGTCATAGGAGAACGCCAGGTACACCGGGCGGCGCAGGTTGCTGGCCAGGAACACCGGCACGGCGGCCAGCACCGAGGCCAGGTAGCCCTTCATGTCGGCGGCGCCGCGTCCGTACAGCTTGCCGTCACGTTCGGTCAGGTTGAAAGGCTCGACCGTCCAGGCCTGACCGTCCACCGGCACCACGTCGGTGTGCCCCGACAACACCACACCGCCCTCCACCGCCGGGCCGATACTGGCCAGCAGGTTGGCCTTGCTGCGTTCGGCGTTGTAGATCAGCTCGCAGCCAACGCCCAGGTGCTGCAGGTAGTCGCGCACGAACTCGATCAAGGCCAAATTGGAGTCGCGGCTCACCGTGGCAAAGCCGATCAGCCTGGCCAGCACGGCGCGGCTGCGCAGCTCACTCATCGCCCGGTACTCCGTAGCTTGGCGCCAGGGTCGGGTTGAGTGCGCGGGTCAGGTAATCCTGCAACTGTGGCGCGTAGGCGCTCCACAGTTTGTGCAGTTCACCAATGGGGTTTTCATCGGCCCAGTCCACCCGCAGGTCGACAATCGGCCAGACCAGCTCATCGACCACCGACACTGCCGCCGAATGCACCGCACCCGCTTCGCCACCTGCATCCTGTCCGGCCTGCAACGCCGTCAGCAGGCGTGCGGCCAGGCAGCCTTCGCTGCTTTCGAAGGCCTGAACCATGCGTTCGATCACGGCGGTGTTGGCCAGCAGGTTGCCGGCCGCCACGCATTGATCACCGGCCAGGGCATTGTGCGTGCCCAGGGTCTGGGTACCGCTGAACACTGCGGTGCGACCCTGGGCATCGACCACCGCCACCTGGCGGTACTGGCTGTAGCCGTTGCGGGTCAGGGCGTGATCCAGTGCCTGATGCGGCGCCAGGCCTTCATCAAGCGCATCGAGTACCTGCGGGCCCAGGGCTGGCAGGGTGATGTTCTGGCTCGATACAGCCCCCACACCGCTACGCAGCCAGGGACAACGCGCACCGACGGCGATGCTCGACGAGCTGATTGCGATGCCTAGCTGGCCGGTTTCGGCGCAGCGGCCGACGATTGAAAAGGTCATGGCAGGCTCCTTATTCGGGGATGACCGCGATCACGTCGATTTCCATCAGCCACTGCGGCTGGCCCAGGGCACTGACCACCAGCCCGGTGGAAATCGGGAACACGCCTTTGAGCCACTTGCCGACTTCCTGGTACACCGGCTCCCGATAACGTGGGTCGATCAGGTAAGTGGTGGTCTTGACGATATGGCTCAGGTCGCTGCCGGCTTCTTCCAGCAGTTGCTTGACGTTGCGCATGGCCTGCTCGGCCTGGGCACGCGGGTCACCCAACCCGACCAACTGGCCGTTGAAGTCGGTGCCCACCTGGCCACGCACATACACGGTGTTACCGGCACGCACCGCCTGGCACAGGTCGTTGTCCAGGGTCTGGTTGGGGTAGGTGTCTTTGGTGTTGAACATGCGGATACGGGTGTGAGTAGGCATCAACGGGCTCCCATGAGGCTGGCGGCTTTGAGGTGGGTGTCGGGGGTCTGGGCCTGGCGTTGCGAGGCATCCCGGTAATCGAAATAGGCACGCTGCTTGATGATGTGTTCGCCGATGTGCCGGGCGTCGTGCCATACCCCCCAGATAAAGGCCGAGCCGCGACGAGCGAGCCATGGCAGGCCGACAAAATAGATACCGGGTTCGCTGGAGACGCCGCGCTGGTGCTGTGGCTTGCCGTCGGCCTTGAAAGCATCGACCTTCAGCCAGTCGTAATCGACCGAATAACCTGTGGCCCAGATCACGGTGGTGATGCCGGCCTTGGCCAGGTCCAACGCCAGGATCGGGTGAGTGATGCACTCCGGGTCCGGCAGCATGATCCGCGCTTCGGGTTCCTGCGGCAGGTCCAGACCGTTGGCTTCTATATAGGCATCGGCGGCATCGAGCAGGGCCAGGTAGTTTTCATCGCCACGGGCAATGTTTTCGGCCAGGTTCGACTCGAAACTCACCACGCCATCGCTGAACGCTTTGGTCAGCCCGACCAGGGTCATGCCCTGTTGGGCCAGGCGACGGAAGTCCACGGTGTGGCCACCACGGGCACCACTCACGGCGATGGTCACGTGCTCCTTGCCAGGCTGCACGCCCTCGGCGTCCCACAGGCCGAGTACACCCAGCCACCAGCAGAAATCGCGGTTGCGATAGGCGCGCGGCGGGCGGTCGTGGGCGCCTACCGAGAGGTAGACCTGCTTGCCGGCGCGCTGCAGCTCATCGGCGATCTGCACGCCGGACGAGCCTGCGCCCACTACCAGCACGGCGCCTTCGGCCAGTTGCTGTGGATTACGGTACTCAGCAGAATGAATCTGATTGACGCGACCATCGACCGGTGCGATGGCCGGGATCACCGGGCGTTGGAACGGGCCAGTGGCAACCACCACATTGGTGGCTTCGATCACCCCATCGGAGGTTTCAACGGTGAAGCCTGGGCGGCCGACATTGCGCTGTACCTGGGTGACTTCGACCCCGGTACGTACCGGGGCGTTGAATTTCTTCGCGTAGGCTTCAAAGTAGTCGGCCACCTGCTCCTTGGGGGCAAAGGCATCCGGGTCGAGCCCCTCGAACTCCAAGCCCGGGAAGCGGTCGTGCCAGGCCGGGCCATTGGCGACCAGCGAATCCCAGCGCCCGGTACGCCAGGCTTCGGCGATGCGATTGCGCTCCAGCACCAGGTGCGGCACGCCGAGTCGGCTCAGGTGTTCGCTCATGGCGATGCCGGCTTGACCTGCGCCAACCACGAGCGTGTCTACTACGGTTTTATTGTTTGTCATCTCTGCGCCCTACTGAGGTTCCCCACGCGGATGGCCGTGGGTGGGTGTAGGTCGCATTCTGGGTAGCGGTGGGAAATAGCGAAATTATGATTTTTGTGGTTGCTGCACAGTAAAAAACTTGGGTATGGATTCAGAGCACTATCGCGGGCCTTATGGGGACTTCACGGGAAAACTGCAGCGGTCTCATTGCCAGCAAGCCAGCCCCTACAGGTTTTGTGCTCTGCGGTGGGCAGGCTTGACCTGTGAATTGCCCATTGTTCAAACTCGTACGCCATGACGATCACCATTCGCCTCGCCCTCCCTGCTGACGCCTCCTTGCTGCCTGCCGTCGAACGTGCGGCGGCGCAATCCTTCGCGGCTGTCCCCGGGCTGGAATACCTTGCCAGCAGCCCAGTGATCGCTGCCGACCAGCACATGGCCTTCTTGCTCACCCAACGCGAATGGGTGGCCGTCGATGCCCGGGACCGTCCGCTGGGTTTTCTGTGTGGCCAGGATTGCGGCGACGACTGGCACATCGTCGAACTGTCGGTGGATCAGGCCGCACAAGGCCGAGGGCTGGGGCGCCAGTTGATCGGCACGGCTGCCGACTGGGCTAGGGCGAATGGGTTTGCTGCACTGACCCTGACCACTTTCGCCCAAGTGCCGTGGAATGCACCGTTCTATGCGCGCCTGGGGTTCGAGCGGTTAACCGCCGAACGCTGCAGCAACTTTCTGCAGCGCCAGCTGGCGGCGGAACACACCCACGGCCTGCGCAATCGCTGCGCCATGCGCCTGGACCTTCAGGGCGTCTCCTGAACCGCTAGCACCGCCTTTTCGGCCTGGCGCAGCTGCGCCTCCAGCTTGCCGATCAATTGCAGTTGCTGACGCAACTCGGTCACCCGCTCCGCAAGGCTCAGCGCCAGGTTCTGATTCTGTTTCTCCAGCTCGTTGCGCGAGCCATCGAGCTGCGCCAGGTTCACCTCCAGCCCCTGGATCTGCGCCTGGCGCCGGTCGTTCTGGGTCTTGAGCGTGCGCTGGGCGTCCTTGAGCGTGCGGATCTGTACCAGCAGGCCTTCGTTGTCGCGGTTCAGGCGGGTCAACTCGTCTTGCTTGACGATCAGCGTCTGCTGCAACTGACGCAGCTCGACCTGAAGTTGCTGTACCTGCCCTTCATGCCGTCGCTGCTCCTGCTCGCGCTGTTCACGGCTGGCACTGCGGTAATGCTCCAGGGCGTCACGGGCATGCTGGTGTTTTTCTTCGAGCGAGGCGATCTGCTCGTCCTTGTCGGCCAGGCGCACATTGAGCTCGCCGACGGCCTGATTGAGCGTGGCGTTGCGGGTGTGTTCGGTCTGCAGGCTGCTGCGGGTGGTAGCGAGCTCTTCTGACTGTGCGGCCAGCGCGGCGGTCTGGATTTCATGTTGCTGCTGCAGCGCCGCCAGCGCTTGCTGGCTGATCTTCACCTGGGCCAGGAGCGTCTCGCGCTCGGCCTGGAACGCACCGTGCGCCTCTTCGATGCGCGCCTCCCCCTCTTCGCGCAATTGTTCGGACAACTGCTCGACCAGCGTCGCCAGTGCACCGCTCAGGCTCGGCGCACTCATCGGCGCAGCTGCCGGGTGCTGGCTGTCGAGCTCTTTGAGGTAGCGGTGAATGGTGGTTTTCGAGCCCGTATTGCCCAGTTCGATACGTACCGCGTCGATGCTCGGGTGTACGCCACGTGCCAGCAGCGTTTGGCGTGCCTTCTGCACGATTGCCTTGTTGATACCGCCACGTGCCATGGTTGCTCCTACGATTTCGTATTGTGGTACGTACTATGTTTTTACATGGTATCTCAACGAAAAAAATGATGCCTGAAAAAGCATCCCTTAAGATTGAATAATCGCGGCTTATCGCATTTGAAGGGCAAAATTGGCGCTAAACAGTCGCTGAAGGGAGGTCGAAGCCAGGTGCTCGGGGGCTTTATCACCCGGAAGACATGGCGCCGCTGCAAGCATCTTCGGATTCGTCGATGTCGTGCGGCTCCCAATCCCGAAGGCGGAAGCGGCGTGCGGCGTGCGGCGCAACACAGCTGCGTTACAATGCGCACCTTGCACACCACGTTCAAAAGGCCGGCAATGAATACCATCGAGCGCTACCTGCAGGCCGCCACCCGGGACAACACCCGGCGCAGCTATCAGGCCGCCGTCGAGCACTTCGAGGTGAGTTGGGGCGGGTTCCTGCCCGCCACCGCCGACAGCATTGCCCGCTACCTGGTCGATCACGCCGCGAGCCATTCGATCAACACCCTCAAGCAACGCCTGGCAGCGCTGGGACAATGGCATGTGAGCCAGGGTTTCCCGGACCCCACCAAGGCACCGATGGTGCGCCAGGTGCTCAAGGGCATCCGCACCTTGCACCCCGCCGAACCCCGCCAGGCCGCAGCGTTGCAGATCCAGCACCTGCAACAGGCCGTCGCCGTGCTGGAGACCGAGGCCGGCCAGGCCCGGCAGCAGCACGACCTCCCCGCGCTACTGCGCGCGCGCCGTGATGTGGCTCTGCTGCTGATCGGCTTCTGGCGCGGGTTTCGCGGCGATGAACTGGCGCGTTTGCAGGTGGAACATATTCAGGCGCAGGCCGGCCGTGGCATGTCGATCTACCTCCCGCGCAGCAAGGGCGACCGTCAGGCACTGGGTGTACGGCACCAGGCTCCGGCCTTGAAAGTGCTGTGTCCGGTTCAGGCCTACCTGCAATGGATCGAAGTGGCAGGCATCGCCCATGGCCCGGTGTTTCGCAAGCTCGACCGCTGGGGCAACCTCGGCGATCAGGCGCTCAACAGCAATAGCCTTATCGCCCTGCTGCGGCGCATCCTTGAACGTGGGGGCGTGCCGGCTTCCTTATATACCGGCCACTCCTTGCGCCGGGGCTTTGCCACCTGGGCGACCAGCAATGGCTGGGAGCTCAAGGCGCTGATGAATCACGTGGGCTGGAAAGACGCCAAGTCGGCGTTGCGCTATATCGATGCCTCGGCGTCGTTCGGCGAACTGGCCGTGCTTGAAGGCGCCACCCCCTCCCTCCTCGGGCCGGCCGACCCGCTCTGATTCCCCAACCATCGGCTCAAACGGGGAAAGTTGGATCCCACTTTAGGGGAAATACACCCACCCTAATAATTACTGCACTATCGATTGCCTCAACTCTGTACCCAAGTCACTGAATAAAAGACATTTTTATTACAGGCGGCGGCGCGTTTGCCGGTTGGCTCAACTTTTGCGATAAGCCCAACGTAAGTGGCCAATGGCTATTTCTTCGGGCTGGCCTGAAGCAGCCCACGGTACGGATCGGGGTAAGCGCTATGCATCAGTTCTCCAAGCGTCGTTCATCGCTCTTCTTTCTCAGGCAGCCGGGCGTACTGCCGGTATTGCTGGGCACATTCAGTGCCGTCACCGCCACTGCGGCCCCTATGGACGACGTAAGCCCGCCCTCACCCACCGACCCTTCGGCCTACACCCAGCCACGCACTGACGTGCAGGCCGCCCTGGATGAACTCAAGCTTTTGCCCGAAGGCAACCACGGTTCCTTGGCCCTGCCCAACGGCACATGGGGCGACCGCAACACCCCGCGCACGGAAAATACCCTGCCGCCGTCCCAGCAAACCTCGTTCAATTACCCCACCAACGGCAAAGCCAGCCCGCTGTTCGGGGCCCAGCCCTTTACCCAGCAAATGCTGCTGTACGAAGAATTCGGTACCGAGAAACTCGACCCCACCGTCGAGGCCGGCACGTTGCCTTTCCCGGTCCCCACTGTGGGGGCTGCCCCCGAACAAGACCCCAACAGCGTCGCCCGCAGCGGCCCTGCCAGTCCCGCGCTTGAAGCCTTTTTGCGTCAGCCCGGGCTGTACCCCTTCCCGACCCAGTACGCCAACGTGCTGGATCGCAACCCCTGGAAAGCGCAGATCGAAACCTTCCTCAACCGCCAGCCGGTCGGTTCGCCCGCGGAAGGACGGCCACCCGGAAAGGGCTGGTCGCACCAGCGCTGGAACGAGTTCTACCCGCAAGCTTCGGTAAAGACCGCGCAAGTGGGTGCACGGGTGAACAAGGGGCTGCGTGACAGCAGGCAGATGCACGGCTACAGCAAGGGCGAGTTCGGCCCCGACGGGCTCTACAACAATACCGCCGGTGTCACGGCCACCAAGGGTTCGACCAAGGGCATCGAGATCCGTTTTCACCCCACCATGCCGATCCAGGACCACAAGAACCTGTGGACCTTCGACGGCACCCTGCCGCCCAAGCTGCTCATGGTGCGCTATGGCCAGCCGGTGCTGATGCGCCACTACAACGGCCTGCCCATCGACCCGGCGGCCAACGGCGGCTTCGGCCTGCACACCCTCAGCACCCACGAGCACAACGGCCACTCCCCGGCCGAAAGCGATGGCTATGCCAACGCGTTTTTCTTTCCCGGCCAGTACTACGACTACCGCTGGCCCGTACAACTGGCCGGCTACGACACCATCAACACCGACGCCAAGGACCCCCGCGCAGCCTTCCCTTGCGCGCCTGGCGAAACACTCTGGGTCAACGACGCGAGCCCGGGGCTGAAAAGCTGCGAGAACGGCAGCATCAAGATTCGCGGTGACTGGCGCGAGACCATGAGCACCCACTGGTTCCACGACCACATGCTCGATTTCACCGCCCACAACGTCTACAAGGGCAACGCGGCGATGATGAACTACTACAGTGCCATCGACCGCGGCAACGAGACCTTCGAGGACGGCGTCAACCTGCGCCTGCCCAGCGGCTCGGCACTGCCCTGGGGCAACCGCGACTATGACGTCAACCTGACCTTTGCCGACAAGGCCTGGGACCAGACCGGCCAGTTGTGGTTCAACCCCTTCAACATCGACGGCTTCATCGGCGACCAGATGATGGTCAACTGGTTGTACAAGCCCTACTTCGATGTGCGCGCACGCAGCTATCGCTTCCGCATCCTCAATGGTTCTGTGTCGCGCTACATGAAGATCGCCGTGGTGCGCGAAGTCCAGGGCACCAGTGGCGAGTTCCGTGGGCCGCAGGGCTCCGGTGTTTCGTATGTACGGGTACCGTTCCACATGATCGCCAACGACGGCAACCTCATGGAACACGCCATCCCGTTCGACGGCAGCATGGACCTCAACGGCAATGGCGACCTCAAGGATGACAACGGCATCCTGCCGACCATGGCCATCGCCGAGCGCTACGACATCATCATCAACTTCAGCAAGAACGGCATCAAAGCCGGTGACAAGATCTTCTTCGTCAACCTGATGGAACACGACACCGGCAAAGGCCCCAGCAAGGAGGCGGTGTCGCTGGCCGATGTGCTGTCGGAGAAGTACAAGGCGGTGATCGACCAGACCAGCAAAGGCCCACGCTGGCGCGATGGCGACCCGGTGGTGGGCAAGTTCCTGCAACTGAACGTCAAGGCTTACAGCGGCCAGGACCCCAGCATGGACCCGGTCGCGTACGAGCCGGCCAAACCGGGTAAGCCGGCTGGCAAGACCATGATCCCGCTGACCATCAACCGTGACGATGCGACCATGCAGGCCAAGCTCAAGCTGGCCCGGCATCGCAGCTTCGAGTTCGGCCGCTCCGACGGCACCGATACGGCCCCCTGGACGATCAAGACCGACGGCGGCTTTGGCTACTCCATGGACCCCCGGCGCATTACCGCCGCGCCGCAGCTGGCCAACGGCCCGACCGATGCCGGCTATGGCGGCGACGGCACCCTCGAGGTGTGGACGATCAAGAACGGCGGCAATGGCTGGAGCCACCCAGTGCATGTGCACTTCGAAGAAGGGGTGATCCTCAATCGCGACGGCAAGAAGCCGCCGGAATGGGAAAAATGGGCACGCAAGGACCTCTACCGCGTCGGCCCCGAGGTGGACAGCTCCGAAGAGGTGCAGATGGCCATCCGCTTTCGCGAGTTCGCCGGGACCTTCATGGAGCACTGTCACAACACCCAGCACGAAGACAACTCCATGCTGCTGCGATTCGACCTGGAGCACCCGGGGCAATTGCAGTTGATGCCTTCGCCCATGCCCACCTGGGACGGGGTCGAGTTCATCGCCTCTGCCGCGCTGCCGTCGTTCCGTGACAAGGACGATGACGACGGTGGCCCCGAGGACCCCGATGACGACAAGCCCAATCAGTTGCCGGTGGCGACCAATGACAGCGGCGCCACCAAGGCTGGCAGCCCGATCACCCTCAATGTGCTGGCCAACGACAGCGACCCGGATGGCGACCTGCCGTTGGCGGTGGTCAGCCTGGAGCAGCCCGACTCGGGCACCGGCAGTGTCAGCACCGACGGTACCCGGGTGACGTTCACCCCGCCTGCGACGGTCACCGACGCCTACACCACGACCTTCGACTACAAGGTCAAGGACGCCCGGGGGGCCATCTCCAAGCTGGCCGGCCAGGTCAGCGTCGCGGTTGCACCAGCGCCCGTGGAGGTAGACCAGAACATCAAGGTCACCAGCGCCAAGGCCACGGTACGCAGCGGCAACCGCTACACCTGGGACCTGATGGGCACCAGCGCGCTGAAAATCGGCGACACCCTGGCGATCACCGCTGCGATGGTCGACGGCCCGTTGAGCCTGGGCACCGCCTCGGTACTGGTGGGCGGCACCTGGCGCCTGTCGGCCACTACCACCGGCAGCGCACCCGCGCAGCCGCCGACCGTGACGATCAAGCCGGTCAACGGCAAGGCCGTCACGGTGCCTGTCACCGTACGTTGAAACCACCCCGCCCCCGTCCGGCAGGCTGGACGGGGGCCTTTAGGAGATAGAGGCATGGGCAGGCAAACCTCTGCGACACTGCGCTGCTGCTTGCTGCTGTTGACGTTGTGCAGTGCCCAGTGGGCATCGGCGGCAGTGCCCGACAGCGACCCGGCGCAACAGTGGGGCGAGAACTACTTTCCCAATACCGTGCTGATCAACCAGGACGGGCAGTCGGTGCGCTTCTTCGACGACCTGATCAAGGACAAGGTGGTGGCGATCAACTTTATCTTCACTTCCTGCACCGACTCCTGCCCACTGGAAACCGCACGCCTGCGCCAGGTCCAGAAGCTGCTGGGCGAGCGGGTCGGGCGCGATGTGTTCTTCTACTCGATCAGCATCGACCCGGAGACCGATACACCGGAAACCCTCAAGCAGTACGCCGGCAAATTCCAGGTGGGTCCTGGCTGGCAGTTCCTCTCTGGGCGCAAGGACGACATCAGTCAATTGCGCCAATCGCTGGGCCTGTTCATCAAGGGCGTGGACGACGGCAACACCAAGGACCACAACCTGAGCCTGATTATCGGCAACCAGGGCACTGGCCGCTGGATGAAAGCCTCGCCCTTCGAGAACCCCTACGTGCTCGCCGACCGCCTGGGCAAAAGCCTGCACAACTGGAAGCTGGCCAGCACCCAGACCAACAACCAGGCCCAGGCGACCACCATTCGTCCACCCAGCGCGGGCGAGCAGATCTACCGCACCCGCTGCTCCTCCTGCCACACCCTGGGCGACACCCAGCATGCCGGCAGGCGCAGCATCGGCCCGGACCTGCTGGGGGTGAACCGCCAGCGCGACCCGGCCTGGCTCAAGCGCTGGCTCAAGGAGCCGGATGTGATGCTGGCCGAGAAAGACCCGTTGGCCATGACCTTGTATGAGCAGTACAACCGCCTGGCGATGCCCAACCTGCGCCTGGGCGAGCTGGAGATTGCCGCCGTGCTGGGCTATCTGCAGGAAGAGACCGACCGTTTGCAGCCGGTTCAGCAGGCAAGCGTCCAATAGCCCCCTTTTTACGCCGCTGACGACAAGGAGCTGGCCATGAACATTCGAGTGTTTGCGCTGACCGCGCTGATGGTGTGTGCTGTACCGGCCCTTGCCCAGGAATACAAAGCCGGCGCACTGCTGATCGAGCAACCCTGGTCGCGGGAGCTGCCCGCCGGGCTACTCGGTGGCGCGGCCTATTTCACCGTGCACAACACCGGCAGCCAGGCCGATGAACTGGTCGGCGCCAGCAGCCCGCGTGCGCAGAAGTCGATGATCCATGTGCAGTCTTCCAGCGACGGCCTGATGCCAATGCACCACGCTCCCGCCCTGGCGATTCCCGCCCATGGCGAGGTGACTTTCCAGCCTGGTGCCAACCATGTGATGTTGTCGGGCATGGAACAGCCATTGAAGGCCGGTGAGCAGTTCCCCCTGACGCTGGAGTTCAAGAATGCCGGCAAGGTCGAGGTGCTGGTGAAGGTCCAGCCTGCCGACACCCAGGCCAGCCACGGTGACCACAGCGGTCACCGCGGCGGCCTGGCTCAACCCTGAGGGGTGCCCGCGCAGCGCCACAGGCGGGCGATGTCTTGCGCCCGCGCCTGCAGTAGCGGCGCTGCCTGGGCGCAGGCCTGCTCAAGGCTCATCGGCCCATTGGTCAGGGCAAAGGCAGCATCGATGCCGTGGGCATAGAGCTGCTCATAGCCTTCACCCAGGGTTCCGGCAATCACCACCACCGGCACCGCGTGACGCCGGGCGACACGGGCAACGCCGAACGGTGTTTTGCCGCGCAGGGTCTGCGCATCGAAACGCCCCTCGCCGGTGATCACCAGGTCGGCGCCCTGCACTGCCTGCTCCAGCCCGGCGAGTTCTGCAACCACCTCGATACCGGGGCGGAATGCCGCCTGCATAAAGGCCTTGGCCGCAAAGCCCATGCCGCCGGCGGCGCCGCAACCCGGAAAGTCACGCACGTCCTGCCCCAGGCACTGCGCGCAGTGGTCGGCAAAATGCCCCAGGGCATGGTCAAGGGCTTGTACTTGCCCGGCACTGGCACCTTTCTGTGGCCCGAAAATCGCCGAGGCACCATTGGCGCCACACAAGGGATTGTCGACGTCTGCCGCCACTTCCAGCTGCACCTGCGCCAGGCGCGGATCAAGACCGCTGGCATCCAGGCGGGCCAGGCGGGCCAGCGCCAGGCCGCCCTCGACGAGCTCCGCTCCCTGGGCATCGAACATTCGTACCCCAAGCGCACGCAGCATGCCGCTGCCCGCATCGTTGGTGGCACTGCCGCCGATGGCCAGGATGATGCGCCGGGCGCCGGCGTCGAGGGCGGCGCCAATCAACTGACCGGTGCCGTAAGTGCTGCTGCGGCAGGCATCGCGCTGCGCCAGGCCCAATAACTGCAGGCCGCTGGCCTGGGCCATCTCGATAATTGCAGTGCGAGAGTCCGCCAACCAGCCCCAACCAGCATGCACAGGCTCGGCCAACGGCCCCCGTACCTGCAGGCTGCGCAACTCGCCGGCGCATGCCGCCACGATCGCCTCCATCGTGCCTTCACCCCCGTCGGCCATCGGGCATTTCACCAAGTGCGCATCGGGCCAAACCTGCGCCAGGCCCAGGGCAATGGCATCGGCCACCCCTTCGGCGCTGAGGCTGTCCTTGAACGAGTCGGGGGCGATGACGATTTTCATTGTGATTCTCCTGCTCCAGATCGCTGCATGCTGACAGCTGGGTAACGCGAGAGCCTCGGTCGGATGCACAAAGGCAGTGCCCGGGCTTTGGTCACTTTGCCCAATCAGCTGTCGGCGGGCAGCAATTGCAGGCCCAGGTACAGACTGAGCAGCCCTTCGAGACGCAGCGGATCGACCTCGCTCAATTCGGCAATGCGCTCCAGGCGATAGCGCAAACTGTTACGGTGAATACCCAGGGCATCGGCACACGCCTGGCTCTGGCCGTCGTGGTTGCACCAGGCGCGCAGGGTTGCCAGCAACTGGCCGCTGCTGTCCTTGGCGCGAATGCGCTGCAGCGGCTCGAGCAATTCATCCAGGGTGTCGTCGTTGCGATGGCGCCACAACAGCGCCGGCAGGCGATAACGCGAAAGCGTGAGAATGCGTTCGGTGGGCAATACCTCGCGCCCATAAGCTTGCAGGTCGCGCACCCGTCGATAGCCTCGGCGCAGCTGTTCCGGGCTTTGTGCAGCACCGCCGCAGGCCAGGCGCTGCACCTCCCAGCCGTGACGCTGCAGCTTTTCCAGCAACCGCGCCTCATCCAGGGCCACGCTGGCGGGCCGACACCAGAGCAACGACTGTCGGGCGGGGCTGACGCACCAGCTGTCTGGGTAACGGCTCATCAACCAACTGGCCAAGGTCTCGGCGCCCGGACCGGCAGCCAGCTCGAACAGGCAGGGAATGCGCGGCAACTGTGGCTTGAGCCCCAGTTGCCGGGCTTCATCCACCAGCCGTGGCGAATCGCCGGTACCGCCCAGGAGCAAGGCCAGCAGGTCATCGCAGCGTTGCCGCCGCCACTGCTGCTCGACTTGCAGATAACGTTGGGCGAGGAGCATTTCTGCAGTCATGCGCACCAGTTCGGCATAGGTGCGCAGTTGCTGGGGGTCGCCGGTCAGGCCCAGCACGCCGATCAATCGGCCGTCGAGCAGCAGCGGCAGGTTGACGCCCGGCTGTACGCCCTTGAGGCACTTGGCGGCCTCGGCATCGAGCTCGACAATCCGACCATTGGCCAATACCAGCTGCGCCCCTTCGTGGCGGGTATTGATACGCTCCGGTTCGCCACTGCCCAGGATCAGGCCCTGGCTGTCCATGACGTTGACGTTGCAGGGCAGAATGGCCATCGCCCGATCGACGATATCTTGCGCCAGGTCATGGTCCAGCTCGAACATGGGAGGATCCTTGTTGTCGCAATGATTGGTCCGCGGCACAGCAGGCCGCTGAAAATGCTGTGCAAAAGCACAAAGACAGCCACGGTCCGCTCACCGAGACTCATCGCAAGCCGCCTCGACGAAGGTTGCTGTGATAAACATAACAACAGAGAGCAAATCATGTCATACAGCCCTGCCCCTGACCAAGGCCAAGACGACACCCGCAACGCGCTGTATCGGCGCATCACCTTGCGGCTGATCCCCTTCATCTTCATCTGCTACCTGTTCAACTACCTGGACCGGGTCAACGTTGGCTTTGCCAAGTTGCAGATGCTCGACGCACTGAAGTTCAGTGAAACCATCTACGGCCTCGGCGCCGGGATCTTCTTCATCGGCTACGTCCTCTGTGGCCTGCCCAGCAACCTGGCGCTCAACCGCTTCGGCCCGCGGCGCTGGATTGCGTTGATGATGATCGCCTGGGGGACGTTGTCGACCTGCCTGCTGTTCGTCACCACGCCCATGGAGTTCTACGTGCTGCGCCTGTTTACCGGTGCGGCCGAAGCGGGCTTCTTCCCCGGCATCGTGCTGTACCTCTCGCGCTGGTTCCCGGCTACCCGTCGCGGGCGGATCATGGCGCTGTTCATGTCGGCGATCCCGGTTTCGGGCCTGTTGGGCGGACCGTTCTCCGGCTGGATCCTCAACCACTTCGCCGCCGGCCAACATGGCCTGGCCGGCTGGCAGTGGATGTTCCTGATCCAGGGCCTGCCGACCGTGCTGCTGGGTTTCATGGCGGTATTCCTGCTCAGCGACGGCTACGCCACAGCCAAATGGCTGAGCCCGGCCGAGCGCGAGATCATCAAGCACGACCTGGCGATCGATGCGGCCAGCAAGCCCGTGACCACCAGCGACACCCTGCTGTCGGTGTTCACCAATCCGATGATCTGGACCTTCGGCTTCGTGTACTTCTGCATCCAGAGCGGCGTGTATGCGATCAACTTCTGGCTACCCTCGATCATCAAGAGCCTGGGCTTCAGCGATGCCCTGCTGATCGGCTGGTTGAGCGCCATTCCGTACCTGCTGGCCGGCGTGTTCATGCTGCTGGTGGGCCGTTCGGCAGACCTGCGCAACGAGCGCCGCTGGCACTTGGTGGTCCCCATGCTGATGGGCGCCCTGGGTTTGCTGATTGCCGTCAACTTCGCTCATAGTCCGGTGATCGCCATCCTCGGCTTGAGCATCGCCACCATGGGCGCCCTCACCGGCCTGCCGATGTTCTGGCCGATGCCGACCGCCCTGCTCAGCGCCGGTACAGCGGTGGCAGGCCTGGCCATCATCAACTCGGTGGGGCAGATGGCGGGGTTCCTGAGTCCTTACCTGGTGGGCTTCATCAAGGACCAGACGGGCTCGACCGATGCAGCGTTGTACTCGCTGGCGGGGTTGATCGTGGTGGGTAGCCTGGTGGCGCTGCGCGTGTCGCGCACACGCACCTCCCCAGCCCTGGCCGAGCAACGGTAACTGCCTTGAACCACGACCGCTGCGCGGTCGATCGCAGGCTGTCGCCAGCGGCTACACGGGCAACCTGTTGCCGCTGCCGACGAACGAAGCTGCGATCGACTGCACTGCAGTCGCCAGGTGGGAGCGAAACGCCGGGATGGATAACCCCCTCAATCCTGTGTAGAACAGACCGGATCCAAACCGCCACGGGATACACGATCATGATCTACCGTCCACTGGGCCGCAGCGGCCTGCAGGTGTCTGCCCTGACCCTGGGCAGCATGATGTTCGGCGAACAGACCCGCCCTGAAGATTCGCTGCGCATCATCGCCAAGGCCTGGGATCAGGGCATCAACTTCATCGACACCGCCGACGTCTACAACGCCGGGCGCAGCGAGGAAATCGTCGGTGAGGCCATCGCTCGCAACCGCCACGACTGGGTGCTGGCCAGCAAGGTCGGCTTCGGCGCCGCCGAGGGCATCCCCAACCGCAGCGGCCTGAACCGCAAGCATATCTTCAATGCCATCGAGGCCAGCCTGACCCGTCTGGGCGCCGACTACCTGGATATCTACTACCTGCACCGCGAAGACCACGGCACGCCGCTCGAGGTTACCGTCACCGCCATGGGTGAGCTGCTGCGCCAGGGCAAGATTCGCCACTGGGGCGTGTCCAATTTCCGCGGCTGGCGCATTGCCGAGATCTGCAATGTGGCCGAGCACCTGGGCGTCGCCAAGCCCGTGGTCAGCCAGCCGCTGTACAACATCGTCAACCGTCAGGCCGAAACCGAGCAGTTGCAGGCCGCGGCGTATCACGGCCTGGGCGTCGTGCCCTTCAGCCCCCTGGCCCGCGGTGTCCTCAGCGGCAAGTACGCACCCGACGCAGCCCCTGACGCCAACAGCCGCGCCGGGCGCCAGGACAAACGCATCCTGGAAACCGAATGGCGCCCCGAGTCGCTGGCCATCGCCCAGAAGATCCACGCCTACACCCAGGAAAAAGGTGTGGGCATGGTCGAGTTCGCGATTGCCTGGGTCCTCAACAACCAACTGGTCAGCTCGGCTATCGTCGGCCCGCGCACCCAGGCCCAGTGGGACACCTACAGCGGTGCACTGCAGGTGAAGATCAGCGCCGAAGACGAAGCCTTCGTCGACGCGCTAGTGCCCCCCGGCCACGCTTCCACCCACGGCTACAACGATGTCGCCCACTTTGTCAGCGGGCGCCTGCCACGTTGACTTCACCGCCGATCAGGTGGCTGATGGCCGCCTTGAGCTTCATTGGACGCACAGGTTTGTGCAGCAACGTGTGGCCCCGCTCGCGCACCTGCTGCTTGAGTTCGTTGCTGTAGTTGGCTGTGATCATCAATGCCGGCAGCGGCGTTCGACGCTGGGCATTGATCGCCGCCACCGCATCGATACCCGTGCGCCCGCCGTCCAGGTGGTAGTCGGCAATCAGCACATCGGCCACGGCCGTATTGATCGCCACTTGCCGGGCCAGGTCCTGCTCGCTCAGGGCGACGACCACTTCACAGCCCCATTGCTCCAGCAGCGTGGCCATGGCCGTGCAGATGGCCTTGTCGTTATCCAGCACCCAGATCCGCGCCCCCACCAGTCGCTCACCCAGCGGCTCTACCCGTGGCGCCGTGTGAATTGAACGGCTTACCTGGCGACTGCACGGCACCTCCAGGGCAAACACCGAGCCTTTGCCCGGCACCGAGCGCAATTGCAGGCGGTGGCTGAGAATGCCGGCAATTTTCTCGACAATGGCCAGCCCCAGCCCCAGGCCGCGGTCCTGATCCGGCCGCTGCACATCACCACGCTTGAACTCCTGGAAGATCTCTTCACGTTTGTCTTCGGCAATGCCAATGCCAGTGTCCCAGACCTCTATCCATACGCTCCCCCTGCGACGCCGGCATCCGAGCAACACGCGGCCGCTCGGGGTATAGCGGATGGCATTGCTCAACAGGTTGCGCAAGATCCGCGCCAGCAACTGGACATCGCTGCGCACAAACAGGCTGCAGGGGCGATAGGCCAGGCGCAGCCCCTCATTGCTGGCGGCGTGGGCAAATTCGGTGGCCAGATTGTCGAGCAAGTCGCCCAGTGCGAAGGTGGCCAGGTCCGCCTTGATCACCCCCGCATCCAGTTTGGAGATATCGACCAAGGTACCGAGCAGGCTTTCCACATCGTCCAGGGAGTGGCTGACACTACGCACCAGGGCAGGATTGGCACTCTGCTGTTCGAGCAAGGCACTGGTGAACAACCGCGCAGCATTCAGCGGTTGCAGCAGGTCATGGCTGACGGCGGCGAGAAACTTGGTCTTGGACAGGTTGGCCTGCTCGGCCTCCTGCTTGGCGCGAGTCAGTTCGGCGGTACGTTCACGCACCCGCACCTCAAGGTTCTGGTAGGCCTGGTGCAGGGCTTCGGCGGTGCGCCGGCGCTCGGTGATGTCGCGGATGAGCACGAAGATCCCCACGACTTCGCCGCTGGCGGCACGGTTGGGTACATAGGAGCGCAGCATATAGCGCTCCTGGCCGTTGACGTGGGTCTCGGCGCACTCGAATGTCACGCTTTCCCCGCCCAGCGCCCTGGCAATGTAGCCTTCCAGGCGCAGGTAATGCGCGGGGCTGTGTACCTCGCGCAGGTTCTGCCCCAGCATCACCCCGCGCGGCCAGCAGTACCATTGCTCGTACACCTGGTTGGTGAACTCGTAGACCAGTTCGGCATTGAGGTAGGCGATCAGCGCCGGCACATGGTCGGTGATCAGGCGTATCCAGCGCTCGCTCTCGCTCAGTGCCTCGGCATGCAGGTAGCGCTCGGTGATGTCGGTGAAGGTGTTGACGAAGCCGCCGGTGGGCAGCGGATGCGTGCGAATCTCCAGCATCCGCCCGTCATACAGGCGCTGCTCCCGCTCGTGGATAGCGCGACCGTTGTCATCGCGACTCTCGGGCGTCAACAAGGCCAGTTCGCTGTCGGCAATCACTTCGGCGAAGGGTCGGTGTGCCGCAATCGGCGCCAGGCCGCTGAGTTCGAGAAACCGCCGGTTCCACAACTCCAGCACGCCCTCGGCATTGACCATGGCCACGCCCTGGGACAGGTTGTCGACGGCCCGTTGCAACAAGTGCGACTTTTGCGCCACCGCCTGCTCGCGGCGGCGGGTTTCGCTGTGCTTGAGTTCGGTGATGTCGGTGAACAGCATGACCCGCCCGCCGTCACGGGTCGGCCGTTCGCTGACCTGCAACCAGCGACCGTTGTGCAAGCGGTAGACCCAGTGATCGTCACTGGCGCCGCGTTGCTCTTCATTGAACAGCCCGGTGCTTTGCATCAGGCGCTTGACCTCGGCCAGGCGCATGCCGCTGATGATGCGAATCCGGCTGTTGGCCCAGAATGCCTTGAAACGGCTGTTGAACAGCACAATGCGCAAGCCCGGGTCGAACAATACAAAGGCATCGGAGATGCTCTCGATAGCATCGACCAGGTGCTGGTGCGCGGTCTCGGCGCGCAAGCGGGCGTCGCTGAGCAAGTGGTTGCTGGCCTTGAGCTCGACCAGGGTCTGGTTAAGCGCATCGGTGCGCTCGCGGACCTGTTCGGCCAGCACCACCGAATGCTGGAACGCGGCATAGGCATCATCGGGACGCGCCCCGGACTCCAGGCGTTCGATCAGAGCCGCGTTGATGCGTTCAAGCTTTTGATTGGCGTGGCGCAGCGCTTCGAGCTCAAGGTTCGAGACGCTGGCGGGGCCGTCCGATGGCAACGCCGGTGAAGGTCTGGTTGATGTGCGTGCCATTGAACTGTTCCCCATAGGAGTTGAAACCCAGCACCTGCTGGCTGCGCAAATAGGTACCGACGGCGGCCAGGTTGTCGCTGCCGTCAAGCTCCAGGCGACGCAGAAAGCAGTCGCAACCGATGGTCACCAGCAAAGGCCCCAGGCGTTGCTGCAGGCCGTCGAAAAGGTTGTGCAAGTTCGCCAGCATCGGCCCTGGACGCATGGCAGTGAGCACGATGCCGTTCTCCACGGCGCAGTAGAAACTCAAGCTGAGATCGTCATGCACCTGCTGGATCGCCCGCACGTAGTAACGCTGGTTGAGCCGCACTGCCAAGGGGTGAGCGGCGAAGATCCGGTGATCCAGCTCACTCACCGGTATGCCGATCAGCCGGGCGTACTCCTCGGCCGCAGGCTCGGCGTTGAGTTCATGCACGCGGCGCAACTGGCGATCGGCGCGGGTGACTACCAGTTTTTCGCCCCGCGGTTCGAGGTGGTGGGTGGTGAAGACTTCAAAGTCCAGCCCGGTGTTCACCAGCAACACCACCGCCGCGCCACTGTGGAAGGCACCCTCGAAGTACACATGGGTGTGGCTCAACTGGTTGTCGTCTCCGGCCGAGCCGCCGAAATGCGGGATATCTCCGAGGGCGGCGCTCAGGGCGGCAAGCACGGTTTCCTCGCGGCTGGAAAGCCCGTCGAGCAGGGTCAGGGCGAAGCTGTGGCCTTTGATCGGCGCCAGGCTGTTGCTGCGACAGCCCGTCACCAGGCGCTCGACCATCGCCTGGGCCTGGAACAGGCTGAACTGCTCCATGGCATCGATGCGTTCGGCGGCAATGGAGAATTGTCGGTGATCGAAACCCAGGGCGGTCACGCAGCCCCGGCCGTAGCCCTGGGGGGTGATCTCACCCGCGCTGGTGCAACCGGCCAGGCGAATACCGCCGAAGCTTTGCTGCAACGCCCGGGCGAGGGATGGCAGGTCGTAGCTGGCAGAACAGAAAAACAACACAAAGCCCAGGTGCGGGTGCAGCAACTGGCTGGCCAGTTCCTGGGCCACTTGCTCGGCAGCGCTGGCGCGCGAGACGGCGCTGATCACGCCTTCGCTGGAAAATGACTGCATGGCGACGGGCTCCGCCCTGGAAGATGCAGGCAGTCTAGGGCGGCCCGGGGGTGGGCCGAATGCTACTTGGGTAGTGGGTTGGGGTGTCGTTGGTTGTATGTGCCTGGATGGCGACTGCTGCGCAGTCGATCGCGGCCTCGTTCCTCGGCAGCGGCTACCGGTTGCAGGCCGGGACCCTGTAGCCGCTGGCGACAGCCTGCGATCGACCGCGCAGCGGCCGTGGTTCGGGCTACCAGGTCAACACCGCCCCCAGCGCCAGGGTATCGGTATCCTCGTTCTGTGCATCCCCCTCGTGCCCATCGATCTCGAACTGGTTGTACTCGGCCACAAGCTTGAGGTTGTCATTGATGTCATGGAACAGCGCAATGCCCCGCGTCTCGTAGTCGGCCCCGGTGTTCACCGCACCATTGCCATCATCCTTGGTCCTGCCATACGACAATGCCAGTCGATTCTTGCCGAACCGATACGAGCCCTGCACCAGGTAGCCGGTGCTGTCCACCTCGCGCAAGGTCGCCTCCCCGGCGTTGTTGGTGAAAAACGGATTGATGCCTTTGGCGGTAAAGCCCGAGCCGGTCAGCGAGAAGACGCCCATTTTTGCCTGTACGCCGTAGCCCACGCCCTCGGAGGTCACCGAATCGACGTTGCTGTCGGTGTTGTCCGAGGTCTGGTAGCTGCCGTTGAGCCAACTGTAGATCTGCGCACCGCCCAGGTCGAACTGGTAGGTGATCTCGCTCTCGGTGCGCGGGTTCTCCTGGTAGGCCTTGCCCACCGCGCTGTCGTCGTTGGTGTCGACCGGGTCCATGATCCCTACCGCCACTCGCAAGCCTTCCATCAAGGGGGTGCGGTAGGTGATCTGCGAGGTGGGGAATGGGTACGGGTAGCCGCTGCCGATGTTGCCGAACGACACCCCGCCGCCGTCCACCAGCCCCAGGGTGTCGCTGACCTGGCCATAGCCTGCCAACAGCTCGTCAAGCAGAATGTTGGAGCGGGCGAACAGGCCGAAGTCTTTGCCGATAAGCACTTCACCCCACTCGGGGTTGGCCACGGTGCCATAGAACTGCCGCACATCGATGGCCGTGTCGGTGCCGTTGGTTTCGCTGTCGTTGATGGTCACCCAGAACGAGGCGCGGCCACCCAATTTCAACGTATCGGCCTGGCGGGTCATGTTGAAGCCCAGGGTGTTGGGCAAAAAGCCCATCTTCACCCGTGACTGGCGCCGGTCGTACTGCTCGCCAGCGCGGTCGATGTCGCTGTTGACGTAGAAGGCGTTGATATAGCCATCGGTGGAAAAGGTGGTCTGGTCCTTGTCGTAGAGCATGATGTCGGCGCAGGCCAAGGGGCTCAAGGTCAGGGCAGACAGGCTGGTGAGCAAGGGCAGGATACGGCGATGGGCATTGTTATTGTTGTGCATGACGCGCTCCGCAATCGGGGTGACTGATTCGGAGGCGATTATCGAAAGGCCTGCACCTGGCCCATACGCTGCCTTGGCGCCAACTGCCTGCTGCTTTGGCGCAAGCAGGTAGAGGGGCGGCAAGGGGAACTACTCCCCCCTTCCGCCGTGTCACAAGGCTAAAGTGGCAACACCCGACCCGGAAGGCGCACAGCCATGCAAAAATGCAGCGACCAATTGCAGTTTTACGAATTGTAATAGGCAAATTTGCACTGTTAGGATCCCCTGATCCTCGAGCGCTTACCCAGATCGTGATATTTCACGTGGAAAATCAATAACAAAGCAGGGAGACAGCGATGACCGCGCACGTTCAAACGCCAACCCAGGCGCCGATTCTGGCCCAGGTTCGCAACCATATCGGTCACTTGACCCTCAACCGCCCCGCCGGCCTCAATGCCCTGACCCTGGACATGGTGCGCCAGTTGCAGCAGCAGCTCGATGCCTGGGCGGCCGATCCGCAGGTGCAGGCGGTGGTCTTGCGTGGCGAAGGCCCCAAAGGTTTCTGTGCAGGGGGCGACATCCGTTCGCTGTATGAAAGCTACAAGGCCGGTGACAGCCTGCACCGCGATTTCTTCGTCGAGGAATACGCCCTCGACCTGTGCATCCACCACTACCGCAAACCGATCCTGGCCCTGATGGACGGTTTCACCCTGGGCGGTGGCATGGGCCTGGCACAAGGCGCTGAACTGCGCGTGGTCACCGAGCGCAGTCGCCTGGCGATGCCAGAAGTGGGCATCGGTTATTTCCCCGACGTGGGCGGCAGCTACTTCCTGTCCCGCGTCCCTGGCGAGCTGGGCACCTACCTGGGCGTCACCGGGGTACAGATCGGCGCCGCCGACGCACTGTACTGCGGCCTGGCCGACTGGTACCTGGACAGCGGCAAGCTGAGCCTGCTCGACGAGCGCCTCGATGAGCTGAACGTTGGCGACCACCCGCTCAAGGACCTGCAAGGCCTGCTGGCCAAGCTCGGCACCCAGACCCTGGACGACGCACCGCTGGCCAGGCTGCGTCCGGCCATCGATCACTTCTTCGCCCTGCCCGATGTCAGCAGTATCGTGGAGCAACTACGGGCCGTGACCGTGGCCGACAGCCATGAGTGGGCACTCAAGACCGCCGACCTGCTGGGCACCCGCTCACCGCTGGCCATGGCCGTGACCCTGGAGATGCTGCGCCGTGGCCGTCACCTGAGCCTGGAAGACTGCTTTGCCATGGAGCTGCACCTGGACCAGCAGTGGTTCGATCATGGCGACCTGATCGAAGGCGTGCGGGCGCTGATCATCGACAAGGACAAGCAGCCGCGCTGGAACCCCACCGTCCTCGCCGACCTCAACCGTTCGCGCGTGAACCAATTCTTCGAAGGCCTGTAAGGCCTGGAGTACGCAGATGCAAGACCTGGAACTGAGCGAAGAACAGATCATGATCCGCGACATGGCCCGCGATTTTGCCCGTGGCGAAATCGCGCCCCATGCCCAGGCCTGGGAAAAGGCCGGCTGGATCGATGACAACGTGGTCAAGAAAATGGGCGAGCTTGGCTTGCTCGGCATGGTCGTCCCCGAGCAATGGGGTGGCAGCTACACCGACTATGTCGCCTACGCCCTGGCCGTGGAAGAGATCGCCGCCGGCGATGGTGCCACCGGGGCCTTGATGAGTATCCACAACTCGGTAGGCTGCGGCCCCCTGCTCGCCTACGGCAATGCCGAACAACAGCAGACCTGGCTCGAGCGCCTGGCCAGCGGTGAGGTGATCGGCTGTTTTTGCCTGACCGAACCCCAGGCAGGCTCCGAGGCGCACAACCTGCGCACCCGCGCCGAGCTGCAAGGTGATCACTGGGTCATCAATGGTGCCAAGCAATTTGTCAGCAACGCGCGTCGCGCAGGCCTTGCCATCGTGTTTGCCGTCACTGACCCGGACCTGGGCAAGAAAGGCATCTCGGCGTTCCTGGTGCCTACCGACAATGAAGGCTTCGTGGTCGATCGCAGCGAACACAAGATGGGCATCCGCGCCTCCGACACCTGCGCGGTCACCTTGAACAACTGCCGTATCCCTGCCGCCAATATGCTCGGTGAGCGCGGTAAGGGCCTGGCGATTGCGCTGTCCAACCTTGAAGGCGGCCGTATCGGCATCGCCGCCCAGGCCCTGGGCATCGCCCGCGCGGCATTCGAAGCAGCGCTGGTGTACTCCCGTGACCGCATCCAGTTCGGCAAGCCGATCAACGAGCACCAGAGCATCGCCAACCTGCTGGCCGACATGCAGGTGCAGATCAACGCTGCACGCCTGCTGATCCTGCATGCCGCACGCCTGCGCAGCGCCGGCAAACCGTGCCTGAGCGAAGCCTCACAGGCCAAGCTGTTCGCCTCGGAGATGGCCGAACGGGTCTGCTCCAAGGCGATCCAGGTGCATGGCGGGTATGGGTATCTGGAGGACTATCCGGTCGAGCGTTACTACCGCGATGCGCGGATCACCCAGATCTACGAAGGCTCCAGCGAGATCCAGCGCATGCTGATCGCCCGGGAGCTCAAGCACTACGCCTTGTAGCGGTTGGCCCCCTCAACGGTAGGAGCGAGGCAGGATGCCGACTGCTTCGCAGCCGATCGCAGCCTCGTTCATCGCCAGCGGCTACAGCGGTTGTCTGTAGCCGCTGGCGGTCGTGACTCAAGCCAGTCACTCATCCACGCGCACGGTATCGAGGTAACTGCGCACCGCCCACAACGCCTCCTGGCTGAGGTAATCGGCCATCTTCGGCATGTACACCCGGCCATCGCGCACCGCGCCGTTGCGCACCCGCTCCACAAACCACTCATCACCCATCGCGCCTTCATCAAGCAGGCGCAGGTCGGGTGCAATACCCCCGGACTTGGCTTCCAGGCCATGGCACGCCGCACAGTTCTGGTTGTAGGCCGATGCGCCTATCGAGACCGCTTCGTCGTGATCCTTGCTGTTGCGGTAGGGGTTTTCCGCCCGCCACTCTTCACCAAGTTTCTCAAGGTTGCCGATGTTGACCGCCGTCGGCGTTACGTTGCCATGGGCGAACACCGCCGCACTGCTGATCAGGCTGCCCACCACCATCAGGCTCAACCAGGCGTTTTTTGCTGTTGTCATTGTTCTGCCCTCGACTGCTGTTTGCACGCGAACACCTCTCGGCTGAAAGGTTGCTCGCCAGCTTAGGCAGCCGCTGGCTACCGCCCCATGCTGCTTTGGGGGTCGCGCTCTACTCCCTTGGTCGTAGCGCTTGTGGAGCAGTGCCAAATCACAGGCGGTTTGGGAAGTTTTCCCGCAAAGGGCGGGAGTTTTTCCGTATCAAGCCGTGCAGGGAAATCCCAGGCTAGAAGGGCCAAAACCTTCATTGGGAACTCCAACCATGACAATAAGATCGTTACCCGCCTCGCTCAAGCCTCTGACTGCTGCCGTGCATACCGTGTTGCTGATGGGCAGCCTGGCCCTGGCGGCGCCCGCCTTCGCCAAGCCGGTGAGCTGGGATGACATTGCCGATGACCACAAGAGCACCGGCAACGTGCTGCAGTACGGCATGGGCACCAACGCCCAGCGCTGGAGCCCGTTGGCCCAGGTCAACGACAAGAACGTGTTCAAGCTGACCCCGGCCTGGTCTTATTCGTTCGGTGACGAAAAGCAACGCGGCCAGGAGTCCCAGGCCATCGTCAACGACGGGGTGATCTACGTCACCGGCTCCTACTCGCGGGTATTCGCCCTTGACGCCAAGACCGGCAAGCGCCTGTGGACCTACAACCACCGCCTGCCCGACAACATTCGCCCGTGCTGTGACGTCGTCAACCGTGGTGCGGCGATCTTCGGCGACAAAATTTTCTTCGGCACGCTCGATGCCCAGGTCGTGGCCCTGAACAAGGACACCGGCAAGGTGGTGTGGAGGAAGAAGTTCGGCGACCACAGCGCCGGCTATACCATGACCGGCGCCCCGACCCTGGTCAAAGACCAGAAGAGTGGCAAGGTGCTGCTCATTCACGGCAGCTCCGGCGACGAATTCGGCGTGGTCGGCCAGTTGTTTGCCCGCGACCCGGACACCGGCGAAGAAGTGTGGATGCGTCCGTTCGTCGAAGGCCACATGGGCCGTCTGAACGGCAAGGACAGCACCCCGACCGGTGACGTCAAGGCACCGTCCTGGCCGGATGACCCGAACACCGAAACCGGCAAGGTCGAGGCCTGGAGCCACGGCGGCGGTGCCCCCTGGCAAAGCGCAAGCTTCGACGCCGAAACCAACACCATCATTGTCGGCGCCGGCAACCCCGGGCCCTGGAATACCTGGGCGCGAACCTCCAAGGACGGCAACCCCCACGACTATGACAGCCTGTACACCTCCGGCCAGGTCGGCGTAGACCCCACCACCGGCGAGGTGAAGTGGTTCTACCAGCACACGCCAAACGACGCCTGGGACTTCTCCGGTAACAACGAGCTGGTGCTGTTCGACTACAAGGACAAGGACGGCAAGCAATACAAGGCCACTGCCCACGCCGACCGCAACGGCTTCTTCTATGTAGTCGACCGTACCAACGGCAAGCTCAAGAACGCCTTCCCGTTCGCCGACAACATCACCTGGGCCAGCCACATCGACCTGAAGACCGGACGCCCGGTCGAGAACCCGGGGCAACGTCCGGCCAAGCCCGAGCCTGGCCAGACCAAAGGCAAGCCAGTGGAAGTCTCGCCGCCGTTCCTGGGTGGCAAGAACTGGAACCCGATGGCCTATAGCCAGGACACCGGCCTGTTCTATGTGCCGTCCAACCAGTGGAAAGAGGAGTACTGGACCGAAGAGGTCAACTACAAGAAAGGCTCGGCCTACCTGGGCATGGGCTTCCGGATCAAGCGCATGTATGAGGATCACGTAGGCTCGCTGCGCGCCATGGACCCGACCACCGGCAAAATGGTCTGGGAGCACAAGGAGCGACTGCCACTCTGGGCCGGGGTACTGGCGACCAAGGGCAACCTGGTGTTCACCGGCACCGGTGACGGCTACTTCAAGGCGTTCAACGCCAAGACGGGCGAGGAGCTGTGGAAATTCCAGACTGGCAGCGGCATCGTCTCGCCACCCATCACCTGGGAGCAGGACGGTGAGCAGTACATCGGCGTGACCGTGGGCTACGGCGGTGCAGTACCCCTGTGGGGCGGCGACATGGCCGAGCTGACCAAGCCAGTGGCACAGGGTGGTTCGTTCTGGGTGTTCAAGATCCCGGCCTGGGATACCAAGACAGCTCAGCGTTAAGCCCTTCGCGGTGTAAGCCCGGCCCCACTCTGTGGGAGCGGGCTTGCACCGCGATAGCGGTGTCACATACCCAGGAGATACTGATGAACTACCTACCTCTACTACTGGCCATAACCCTGACTCCCGCCTTCGCCGACGACGATGCCCAGCCGCGCATCAACGGCTGCCTGATCGCCCCCGAAAGCCAATGCCCCAACGCCGACCTGCGCGACGCCGACCTGAGCAATCAGGACCTGCGCAAGATCAATCTGGCCGGCGCCGACTTGCGCGGCGCCAACCTGCGCCATGCCCGCCTGGACCTGGCCAACCTGGAAAAAGCCAACCTGCAGGGCGCCAATCTCACCCGCGCCAGCCTGCAGCAAAGCAACCTGCGCCTGGCCAACCTGCAAGGCGCCACGCTGATTGCAGTGCAAGGGTGGGGCATGTTTGCCCAGGGCGCCAACTTCAGCGATGCCAACCTCAGTGCGGCCTACCTGGAATTTGCCCGGCTCTCCGGCGCCAAGCTGCACAACAGCAACCTGCAAGCGGCCGACCTTGAAATGACCTGGCTGAGCAAGGCCGACCTCAAGGGTGCAAGCCTGGCCGATGCCAACCTGCAGGAAGCCAAGCTGGGTGAAAGCAACCTGGAACGTGCCGACCTGCGCGGCAGCCGCCAGCACTACGCCAACTTCCAGGACAGCAATATGGAAGGCTGCCAGGGCTGCCCGGACACCTGGAACTAAGCGGCTACCCGCAACAGTCCGACTTCGATGGCCAGATGCACCATTTCGGCCTGGGAACGGACCTGCAGCTTGCTCTTGAGCAGGGTCAGGTAGTTGGACACGGTCTTGCTGCTCAGGCACAACTGTTGCGCGATCAGGCGGTTCGAGCCGCCTTTGGCCAGCATCAGGAAAATCTCGATTTCCCGCTGGCTCAGGCCGTGCAGCCGCGCATGCACGCCCTGCCCGCCATGGGCCTGCAACGCCAGGGCGGTGGCCAGGGCCTGCTCGATGTAGGCATGCCCGCACAACACCCGCCGCACTGCCTCAAGCACTACACCCGGCTCGACGTTCTTGGAGAGAAACCCGCAGGCACCGGCATCCATCGCCTGGCGCACCAGGCCCAGCTCGGTGTGTTCGCTGAAGAACAGCACCCGCAGTTGCGGCCAGCGCTGGCGCAGGCGCCGGGTGGTTTCCAGGCCACTGATGCCCGGCAGGTCGAAATCCATGATCACCAGCCCCGGCAACTGTTCGCCAACCTTGATCAAGGCCTCCTCACCGCTACCCGCTTCCAGAATTGCAAGGCCCTCAAGGCCCTGCTCCAGGGTCCGGGCCACACCCAGGCGCAACATCGGGTGGTCATCGACCAGCAATATGGCCATGAGAGGGTTCCTTGTCCGGCGGCAGTTCACGCCATGCTAGAGCCAGCCCCTGCCCTGGCGCCTACTACTTTGGTACTGTTTTGCTTGTCGATGGTCGCATTTCCAAAGCGTTGCGCCTGGCCTGTAATGTAGGGGTGCAGCGACAACCACAACAATAAGGTGCAAAGCCATGTACAAGATTCTGATCGCCGACGACCACCCGTTGTTTCGCGAAGCCATCCACAACGTCATCAGTGATGGTTTTCCCGGCAGCGAAGTGATGGAGACCGCCGACCTGGACAGTGCCCTGGCCTTGACCGGGGAACACGACGACCTGGATCTGATCCTGCTGGACCTGAACATGCCCGGCATGCATGGGCTGGGTGGGCTGATCAACCTGCGCAACGAGGCACCGACCATTCCGGTGGTCATCGTCTCGGCCGAACAGGACAAGCAGATCGTGCTGCAGGCCATCACCTACGGCGCTGTGGGGTTTATCACCAAATCCTCGCCGCGCTCGCAAATGACCGAGGCCATCGAGCAGATCCTCAATGGCAACGTGTACCTGCCGCCCGACATCATTCGCACGCAGAAGCCCGGTACCCGGCGCAACCACAGCGAGCACCCGGGCTTTGCCCCCGAGCTGTTGCAGGCCCTGACCCGCAAGCAGTTGCTGGTGCTCGAACGCATGACCAAGGGAGAGTCGAACAAACAGATCGCCTACAACCTGGACATCGCCGAAACCACGGTCAAGGCGCATGTATCGGCGATTCTGCGCAAGCTCAATGTGCACAACCGCGTGCAGGCGATCCTGAGCGCCGGCGATATCGACTTCACCGCCTACCTGCGACGATAGTCGTGATAAATCGTGCAGATGGAAATTAGCCATTGAAACCGCGCCGGTGCCTGAAGTAAGCTCAGGCTCATCAACTGGAGAGTCCCATGTCGCAATCCACCCTCACTCACGCACACCCCGCCGGTCGCCTCTCGCGCCCAGTGCTGGCGGTTGCCGAGTGCGCGACGGCCGCTCCCGCTGCGTTTTATTTTGGGTATTGGTTTAGCCACAGGCGCCGCTGATACCCACACCGGCGCCCACTTTCAAGGGGCCGCCGAATACGAGAATACTCAAACCCCCGGTCGGCCCCTCCGATCGGGGGTTTTGCTTTTAAGCCCCCACGCAACCGAACAGATACTGAGGATTACCCCATGAACTACGCCGCCTACCACCGTTACCCAAGCTTTACCGCCTGGCGATTTAGCCAATCCCGTTCGGGCCAGTCTGCCGCCTCCGATCGGTCACTTGTTGGTGGCACAGATACACATGACGCCAATCAGGCCAACTGTCGAACACCTCGATAGGGCCGACAGCGCGGGCAAGACCCCGCCATCCGCCCAGGGAATCCAGAACATGCAATCGTCCACACTCGCTCTGCCACTGTCCGAACCCACCGCTGCCAACAGCGCCGTCAGCCAACGCCTGCCGAGCCCGCTGTTGCTCAAGCAGCAGATGCCGCTGTCCACCGCCCTAGCCGCCCAGGTCGAACGCCACCGCAAGGCTGTACGCGCCATCCTCAATGGCGAAGATTCACGCCTGCTGCTGATTGTCGGCCCCTGCTCGCTCCACGACCCACGCTCGGCCCGCGAATACGCGCAGCGCCTGGCACGCCTGGGCGCAGAGGTCAGCGACCAGATGCTGCTGGTGATGCGCGCCTATGTTGAAAAACCGCGCACAACGGTGGGCTGGAAGGGCCTGGCGTACGACCCGCACCTTGATGGCAGCGATGACATGCACGCCGGTATCGCGCTGTCGCGCGGGCTGATGCTGAGCATGCTCGAATGCGGCCTGCCAGTGGCCACGGAGCTGCTGCAACCGATGGCAGCCGGGTACTTCGACGATTTGCTCAGCTGGGCGGCCATTGGTGCACGCACCACCGAATCGCAGATCCACCGCGAGATGGTCAGCGGCCTGGGCCTGCCGGCAGGGTTCAAGAACGGCACCGACGGCGGTGTCGGCATCGCCTGCGATGCGATTCGCAGCGCTGCCCACGGCCACAGGCACTTCGGCATGGACGCGCAAGGTTTCCCGGCCATCATCGAAACCCTGGGCAACCCGGATACGCACCTGGTACTGCGTGGCGGCAACCAAGGCCCCAACTACGATCGCCAGAGTATTGCGCTGGCGCGACAGGGCCTGGCCAAGTCGGGCGTGAGCCCACGGGTCATGGTCGATTGCAGCCATGCCAACAGCGGCAAGGATCCGATGCGCCAGCCGCAGGTGTTCAACGAGGTGCTGGAGCAGCGCTTGCAGGGCGACACGTCGCTGATCGGCATGATGCTCGAAAGCCATTTGTTCGACGGTTGCCAGGCGCTGGGCAATGCACCGCTCAAATACGGGGTGTCGATCACCGACGGCTGCCTGGGTTGGGACGGCACCGAAGCGCTGTTGCGTCAGGGGGCAGCTGCATTGCGTGACATTGCGCAGGAAAAAAGCGCTGCAATCCGGTAGTCTCGGCACTTTCTTGCAAAGGAGCATCTCCCATGGCCAAAGCCACTGCCCGTCACATCCTGGTTGCCACTGAAGACAAGTGCAACGAACTGAAGGCTCAGATCGAAGCCGGTGCCGATTTCGCCGAAATCGCCAAAGCCAATTCCACCTGCCCGTCCAGCCGTCAGGGCGGCGACCTGGGTTCGTTCGGCCCAGGCCAGATGGTCAAGGAATTCGACACCGTGGTGTTCAGCGCCCCGGTCAACACCGTTCAAGGCCCGGTGAAGACCCAGTTCGGTTACCACCTGCTGGAAGTGACCAGCCGCCAGGACTGAGTCCATCGCACCCGAACCGGTCCGCCCGGGCCGGTTCGGGTGTAGCGCTCCGAGCTGCTAAGCTACAGCCACACCCGTGGGCACAGGTAGTCAGGCGCTTGCAATCCGTTCCTTCCTCTCTCGCTGTAGTCTTGGTCCTACTTCTGGCTTGGACTCATGCCGCCCTGGCAGCTCCCAGCCACGCTCTCACGGTCTATGGCGAAGCGCCCCGTTATCCCGCCAACTTCAAGCATTTCGACTACGCCAACCCCGACGCCCCCAAAGGTGGCACTTTGCGCCGCTCGGCCATCGAGATCGGTCAGTTCGACCATGTGCTGCCCTATATCGACAAAGGCACCGGCGTGGCCGAGGTCGACGGTTGGCTGTACGCGCCCCTGGCCGTGCGCTCGCAAGATGAGCCCTACACGGTGTACGGCCTTATTGCACACCAGCTTGAACGCGCCCCTGACGGTCTGTGGCTGCGCTTCTATCTCGACCCGCGTGCACGCTTTGCCGATGGCCAGCCGGTGCGCGCCGAGGATGTGCGCTTCACTTACGAAACGCTGATGCAAAAAGGCAACCTCAAGTTCCGTACCCAGTTCGCCGATGTCGAGCGGGTCGAGATCGAGGGGCCACGGCAGATCCGCTTTCACTTCAAGAACAACCTGAACCGCACCCTGCCACTGGACCTGGCCACCTTGCCGGTACTGCCCGAGCACGAGTGGAAGGACCGTGACTTTGCCAGCGGCGGTGGTTTTGATACGCCCGTAGGCAGCGGCCCCTATCGTATCGGGCCAATCGACAACGGTCGCAGCATCACCTTTGTACGCGATCCGACCTGGTGGGCTCGGGACCTGCCGGTCAACCGCGGCCGCTACAATTTCGACCGTCTGCGCATCGAATACTTCGGCGACACCGAAGTGGCGCGCCAGGTATTGCGCGGTGGCGGCTTTGACTACAACCGCGAGTTCTCCGCCACCGGTTACTCCATCGGCTACAACAGCCCGGCGCTGGAAGACGGTCGCTTGCAGCGCGCCCACTTGGGCAAGCAAGCACCACAAACGGCCCAGGGTTTTGTCTTCAACCTGCAGCGGCCGGTATTCAAGGACCGTCGCGTGCGCCAGGCGCTGGCCATGCTTTGGGATTTCGAGTGGAGCAACCGGCAGATGATGCGCAACCTGTACATCCGTCAGCAGAGCTTTTTTTCCAACAGCGTCCTGGCGGCCCGGGCGCTGCCGGATGCCGGCGAGCTGGCGCTGCTGGAGCCCTTGCGCGGGCAGATACCCGACGAGGTATTTACCCAGGTGTTCGAAGCGCCGCGAACCGACGGCTCGGGGCTGATTCGCGACAAACAGCTGCAAGCCCTGGCCTTGCTCCAGGCGGCAGGCTGGAAACCTGAGGGCGACCAACTGGTAAACGACCAGGGCGAGCCACTGCAGTTCACCTTCCTCAATGCCCAGACCGGCTTCGAGCGTTTGCTGCTGCCCTGGAAGCGCAACCTGGCGCAGATCGGCATCACCCTCGACATCCGCCGGATCGACCCTTCACAGTACGTCAACCGGCTCATGGCCCGAGACTACGACATGATCGTGACCGGCTACCCGGTCACGACCTCACCCGGCATCGAGCTGTACAACGTCTTCGGCTCGACCTCGGCCAACGACCCAGGCGCCAACAACTACATGGCCCTGCAGGACCCGGCGGTCGACCGGCTGATCGAAGGGCTGGTCAAGGCCAGCACCCAGGCCGACATGCTGCGTCATGCCCATGCCCTGGACCGGGTGCTGCAGTGGAACTACTACTGGATCCCCAACTACTACCCACCCGGCTCCTCCACGGTGTGGTGGAACCGCTTCGGGCTGCCCAAGGTGCAAGCCAGCAACGACGAAGGCCTGGACAGCTGGTGGGAAGTCAGCCCCACGGCGTTGACCAACGCGCAGATGGCCGAGCGCCTCAAGGAGCAGCCATGAGCGTCTACATCCTGCGGCGGCTGCTGTTGATCATTCCGACCTTGCTGATCATCCTGCTGGTCAATTTTGTCATCGTCCAGGCCGCACCCGGTGGCCCGGTGGAGCAAGCTATCGCCCGCTTGCAGGGCATTGGCGCAAGCGCGCCCGGCGCCAGTGTCGAAACCCTGCATGCGAGCTCCCGGGCCAGCCGCGGCCTGGACCCCAAGCTGATCGAGGACATCAAGCGCCAGTATGGCTTCGACAAGTCGGCACCGGAACGCTTGTGGCTGATGCTGGGCCAGTACGCACGACTGGACTTTGGCAACAGTTTCTTTCGCGGCGCCAAGGTGACCGACCTGATCCTGGAGAAAATGCCAGTTACCCTGTCGCTCGGTTTCTGGGCCACGCTGATTACCTACCTGGTGTCCATCCCCCTGGGCATTCGCAAGGCCGTGCGTCACGGCACGGCGTTCGATGCCTGGAGCAGCAGCCTGATCGTGATTGGCTATGCGCTGCCGTCGTTCCTGTTCGCCTTGCTGTTGATCGTGCTGTTCGCCGGCGGCACCTCGCTGAACTGGTTCCCGGTGCGGGGGCTGGTGTCAGAGAACTTCGATCAGCTCAGCCTGCTGGGCAAGGTGGCCGACTACTTCTGGCACCTGGTGTTACCGGTCGGGGCCCTGGTGATCGGCGGTTTCGCGACCCTCACCTTGCTGACCAAGAACGCCTTTCTCAACGAGATTACCCGCCAGTACGTCATCACCGCCCGGGCCAAGGGCCTGAGTGAACGCCGGGTGCTGTACGGCCATGTGTTTCGCAACGCCATCCTGTTGGTGGTGGCCGGCATTCCCCAGGCATTGATTACGGTGTTCTTTGCCGGCTCCCTGCTGATCGAGGTGATCTTCTCCCTCGATGGCCTTGGGCGCATGAGTTACGAAGCGGCGGTTTCGCGGGATTACCCGGTGGTGTTCGGCTCACTGTTCATCTTCACCGTGTTCGGGCTGTTGATCCGCCTGGTCGGTGACCTGTGCTACACCCTGGTCGATCCGCGAATCGACTTTGCCACGAGGGCGCAATGATGTTCAGCCTGTCGCCGGTCTCGCGCAGACGCCTGCAAGCCTTTCGCCGCAACCGCCGGGGCTGGTACTCGCTTTGGCTGTTCAGCTGCTTGCTGGTGCTGAGCCTGGGTGCCGAGCTGGTGGCCAACGACAAGCCATTGCTGTTGAGTTACCAGGGCCAGCTGTATTTCCCGGCCTTCAAGCGCTACACCGAACAGGAATTCGGCGGCCAGTTGCCGTTCCAGCCTGACTACCGCAGCCAGTACGTGCAGCAGTTGATCAAGGACCAGGGTGGCTGGATGCTGTTCGCCCCGATACCCTTCAGTGCCGATACCCCCAACTACGACCTGCAGCAACCCACCCCGAGCCCACCAACGGCCGTGAACTGGCTGGGCACCGACGATCAAGCCCGTGATGTACTGGCCCGGGTGCTCTATGGCACTCGAGTGTCGATCCTGTTTGCCCTGGCCCTGACCGTGATCAGCACGGTGATCGGCATTGCCGCCGGCGCCTTGCAGGGTTATCACGGCGGCTGGATCGACTTGATCGGGCAGCGCTTGCTCGAGGTATGGTCGGGGTTGCCAGTGCTCTACCTGCTGATCATCCTCAGTGGCTTTGTAGAGCCGAACTTCTGGTGGTTGCTGGGCATCATGGCGCTGTTTTCCTGGCTCGCCCTGGTGGACGTCGTGCGTGCCGAGTTCCTGCGCGGGCGCAACCTGGAATACGTGCTGGCCGCCCGTGCCCTGGGCCTGCAGGATCGCTGGGTGATCCTGCGGCACATACTGCCCAATGCCATGAACGCTACCCTGACCTTCCTGCCGTTCATCCTCACCGGCGCCATCACCACCCTCACCGCCCTGGACTTTCTCGGCTTCGGCATGCCTGCCGGCAGCGCCTCTCTGGGCGAACTGGTGAACCAGGGCAAGCAGAACCTGCAGGCACCCTGGTTGGGCTTCACCGCCTTTTTTTCGCTGGCGCTGATCCTGTCCCTGCTGGTGTTCATCGGCGATGCCTTGCGCGAAGCCTTCGATCCACGGGCATAATCCCAGCCTTTGACCTTCAGGGAGCGGCCCATGCCTGCCAGTGACAGCCTCAAGGACTACCAGCAGGTGCGCCTGCTGGCGATCCGATCACTGTTTGAAATCATCGAGCAGTCCAGTGAAGGCACCATCATTGTCGACCGCGATGCCCGTATCGTCTGGATGAACGAGCGCTATGCCCGGCGCTTTGGTTTGCACAACGCCGCCAGCGCCATCGGCCAACCCTGCGAGAGCGTGATCCCCGGCAGCTTGATGCGCGAGGTATTGAGTAACGGCCGGCCGATTCTCCTCGACATGCTCGACACCCCCAAGGAGCCGTTGGTGGTCATGCGTTTGCCGGTCCATGACGGCAACGGCGAGTTGATCGGCGCCATCGGCTTTGCCTTGTTCGATGAACTGCGCAGCCTCTCGCCGCTGCTCAAGCGCTATGCCAGCATGCAGCAGGAGCTGGCTTCGACCCGCTCGTTGCTACGGGCCCGCCAGGCCAAGTACAGCTTTGCCCAATTCATTGGCACCAGCGCTGCCAGCCTTGAGGTCAAGCGTCGCGCCCGGCGTGGCGCGAGCAGCGATTCGGCCGTGCTGCTGCTGGGTGAGACGGGCACCGGCAAGGAACTGCTGGCCCATGCCATCCATGCCGCCTCGCCACGGGCGCACAAGGCGTTTGTCAGCATCAACAGCGCCGCGATCCCCGAAACCCTGCTCGAAGCCGAGTTCTTCGGCACCGCGCCTGGCGCCTACACCGGCGCCGACCGCAAGGGCCGCCCCGGCAAGTTGCAACTGGCCGAAGGCGGCACCTTGTTCCTCGACGAGATCGGCGACATGCCGCTGCCGTTGCAAAGCAAGCTGCTGCGGGTACTCCAGGAGAAAGAGTACGAGCCGGTGGGCTCCAACCAGATGATGCACAGCGACGTTCGCATTATTGCCGCCACCTCCACCGACCTTTCGGCAGCCATGACCCGGGGCGAGTTTCGTGCCGACCTGTACTACCGGCTCAATGTTCTGCCGATTCAGGTGCCGCCGCTGCGCGAGCGCCTGGATGACTTGCCGGCCTTGAGCGAGGCGATCCTCGAGGAGTTGGGCAGTCAGCATGAGCTGGATGACGATGCCCAGGCCTTGCTCGCCCGCCATGCCTGGCCGGGCAATATCCGAGAACTGCGCAACGTGCTGGAGCGTGCGACCTTGCTGGCAGACCAGCCTCGCTTGAACGCCCATGATGTGCAGGCCGCGCTGGGTAACCTGGCGCCCCTGACGGTGCAAGCGCCGTCGTTGAGCTATAAACAGGCGTGTGCCGAATTTGAGCGCAAGCTTTTGCTGGACACCCTCGCGCGCTGCGCCGGGAATGTGCCGCAGGCCGCGCAGATGCTGGGGCTGGGGAGATCTACCCTGTACAAGAAATTAGTGGCGCTTGGCGTTTCGTCTCAATAAAGAGACTTGTGTTTCTTTCTTGAGACTTCGTCGCGAGGCAAGCCCGCTCCCAGCGTCTGTAGGAACGGGCTTGCCCCGCGATTCTCAAGTCAGAGACTTCTCTCTCCCCAAACTAAAAATATTCTATATATATCAATAACATAGCTAATTGGCACGATTCCCGCTATCTCCAGCAACCAACAAAAACAAGATGCACCCAAGGAGACACTCGATGAGTGTGATCATCGCCCTGGCAGCCCTGGCGCTGCTGATGCTGGCTGCTTACCGTGGTTATAGCGTCATCCTCTTCGCCCCTATCGCCGCCCTCGGCGCGGTATTGCTCACCGATCCTTCCGCTGTCGCCCCGGCCTTCACCGGTGTGTTCATGGAGAAGATGGTCGGCTTCATCAAGCTGTACTTTCCGGTGTTCCTGCTCGGCGCCGTATTCGGCAAGTTGATCGAGCTGTCGGGCTTTTCCCGTTCGATCGTCGCTGCCGCGATCCGCCTGCTCGGCACCCGCCAGGCCATGCTGGTGATCGTGCTGGTGTGCGCCTTGCTGACGTATGGCGGGGTCTCGTTGTTCGTGGTGGTGTTTGCGGTTTACCCGTTCGCCGCCGAGATGTTCCGCCAGAGCAATATCCCCAAGCGCCTGATCCCGGCCACCATTGCCCTGGGCGCGTTCTCGTTCACCATGGATGCCCTGCCCGGCACCCCGCAGATCCAGAACATCATCCCCAGCACCTTCTTCAACACCACCGCCTGGGCCGCGCCGTGGCTGGGGCTGATTGGCACAGTGTTCGTATTCTGCACCGGCATGCTCTACCTGCAGCGCCAGCGCAACAAGGCCCAGCGCGCCGGCGAAGGTTATGGCACGGAGCTGCGCAACGAGCCGGAAACTGCAGCCGACCTCACGCTGCCCAACCCCTGGCTTGCGCTTTCGCCCTTGCTGCTGGTGGGGGTGATGAACCTGCTGTTTACCCATTGGATTCCCACCTGGTACGGCAAGACCCACACCTTGCAACTGCCGGGCATGAGCGCCCCGGTGCAAACCGAGATCGCCAAGCTCACGGCCATCTGGGCAGTCGAGGCGGCCTTGCTGCTCGGTATTCTGCTGGTACTGGTGGCAGGCTTCGGCGCAATCAAGAGTCGCCTGGCCGAAGGCAGCAAAAGTGCGGTCAGCGGCGCGCTGCTGGCGGCAATGAACACCGCGTCCGAGTACGGTTTCGGCGCGGTGATTGCCTCGTTGCCGGGTTTCCTGGTACTGGCCGATGCGCTAAAGGCGATTCCCAATCCACTGGTCAATGAAGCAATCACCGTGACCTTGCTCGCCGGTATCACCGGCTCCGCCTCCGGTGGCATGAGCATCGCCCTGGCTGCGATGTCCGATACTTTCATTGCTGCGGCCCACGCCGCGAACATCCCCCTTGAGGTACTGCACCGGGTGGCCGCCATGGCCAGTGGTGGCATGGACACCCTGCCGCACAATGGCGCAGTGATCACGCTGCTGGCAGTCACAGGGCTGACTCACCGTGAAGCGTACAAGGACATTTTTGGTATTACCCTAATCAAGACCCTGGCCGTGTTTGTGGTTATCGCCACGTTCTACGCCACCGGCATCGTCTGAGGAGCAACCCATGAATCTGAACGGCAAGACAGCAGTGGTCACCGGATCCACCAGCGGCATCGGCCTGGGGATTGCCCATGTCCTGGCCCAGGCCGGGGCCAACCTTGTACTCAACGGCTTCGGCGATGCCAGTGCAGCCATCGCCGAGGTGGCCCGCCATGGTACCCGGGTTGGCCATCACCCGGCGGACCTCAGCGACGTGAAGCAGATCCAGGACCTGTTCGCCTACGCCGAGCGCGCGTTCGGCAGTGTCGATATCCTGGTCAACAATGCTGGCATCCAGCATGTCGCGCCCGTGGACGAGTTCCCGGTGGAGCGCTGGGACTCGATCATCGCCGTCAATCTGTCGGCGGTATTCCACGGTACCCAATGGGTGCTGCCGGGCATGCGCCAGCGCAACTGGGGCCGAATCATCAACATCGCCTCGGTTCACGGCCAGGTCGGCTCCGTCGGCAAGGCTGCCTATGTCGCCGCCAAGCACGGCGTGGTGGGCCTGACCAAGGTAGTGGGCCTGGAAACCGCCACCAGCAACGTCACCTGCAATGCCATCTGCCCAGGCTGGGTGCTGACGCCGCTGGTGCAGAAACAGATCGATGACCGCATTGCCAGCGGCGTTCCGGCACAACAGGCCCAGCATGATCTGCTGGCCGAGAAGCAACCTTCGTTGGCCTTCGTCACTCCCGAACACCTGGGTGAACTGGTATTGTTCCTCTGTAGCGAAGCTGGCAGTCAGGTTCGTGGTGCTGCCTGGAACATCGACGGCGGTTGGCTGGCCCAGTGACGGGCGGCTCGGGATCTGGCTGCGGTATCGTGCTTTTTTATCTGCAAGGAGGCCTTATGCGCCCAATCCCCCTCACCGCGTTGTTCACCCTGACCCTGGCTGTCGGTACTTCGGTACAGGCTGCCAGCCTCAAGGATGTGGCGCCCTACCCCGAGGCCGAAAAAGGCTTTACCCGCCAAGTGATCCACCTGCCGCAACAGGCCGATGAATCCGCATTCAAGCTCGAAGTCATGGCCGGCAAACAACTGCAGGTCGACTGCAACCGCCAGCACCTGGGTGGCAACCTTGAAGAAAAAACCCTGCAAGGCTGGGGCTACAGCTACTACCGCCTGGAGAAGGTCATGGGCCCTGCCTCGACCTTGATGGCCTGCCCGGACAACACCCGCAAAGAAGCCTTCGTACCCGTGGTCGGCGACGGTTTCATGCTGCGCTACAACAGCAAGCTGCCAGTGGTGGTCTACGTGCCCGATGGCGTCCAGGTGCGCTACCGCATCTGGTCGGCCTCGGCTGAAGTGAAGCACGCTACAGTGGAGTAAAGGGTCCAACCAAGGGGACACGGCATGAACGACGTGCTCTGGCAGCCGAGCAAGGCGCACATCCAGGCAACACGGATGGATGCCTTCCGCCTTGAGGTCAACCGCAGGTTCAACCTCACGCTTGCCGACTATGGCGAGTTGCACCGCTGGAGCATCGAGCAGCGTGCCGCGTTCTGGCAGACCCTGGCCGACACCTTTGCGGTGCGTTGGCACCAGCCGGCCACCGAAGTCCTCAGTGAGGGCCCGCAGATGCCCGACGCCGGCTGGTTTGGCGGCGCCACCCTCAACGTTGCCGAACACCTGCTACGCCGGCGTGATGGGCAACCGGCCCTGATCGTTGTACGTGAGGATGGCGAACGCCGGGTGATCAGCCATGCCGAGCTGGCCGCTCAGGTCGCCGGGCTGCAGCGCAGCTTCAAGGCCTGCGGCATTGGCGTCGGCGACCGCGTTGCCGCGTGCATGCCCAACACCTGGCAAACCCTGGTGGCCATGCTTGCCTGCACCAGCCTGGGTGCCATCTGGTCATGTTCATCACCCGAGTTTGGTACCCACGGGATCATCGACCGCTTCGGCCAGATCGAGCCCAAGCTGCTGATGGTGTGCGCGGGCTACCCGTACGCCGGCAAGAGCATCGACCAGGTCGACAAGATCAACGAGGTACTGGCCCAGCTGCCGAGCCTCGAACAACTGCTGGTGGTGCCGTACACCCGCCCGCACAGCCGCAGCGACGAATTTTACAGCAACGCCCGCATCAGCCTGTGGGACGACTTCTACCAACCCGGCGGCGAGCCGCAATTCACCCCCCTGCCATTCGATCATCCGCTGTACATCCTCTATTCCAGCGGCACCACCGGTGTGCCCAAGTGCATTGTTCACAGCGCCGGCGGCGTACTGCTGCAGCACCTCAAGGAACACGGCCTGCACAACGACCTGGGCCCGGACGATGTGCTGTTCTACTACACCACCTGCGGCTGGATGATGTGGAACTGGCTGGTCAGCGGCCTGGCCGTGGGTACTACCCTTGTGCTGTATGACGGCTCACCCTTCCACCCCGCCCCGGAGCGCTTGCTCGACCTGATCGACAGCGAGCGGATCACAGCGTTCGGCACCAGCGCCAAGTACCTGGCCGCGCTGGAGCATGCCCACGTGCAGCCGCGCCTGAGCCACCGCCTGAATACGCTCAAGCTACTGTTGTCGACCGGCTCGCCACTGTCGCCGGAGAGCTACGACTACGTCTACCGAGAGTTCAAGGCTGATCTGTGCCTGGCGTCAATGTCTGGCGGTACCGACATCTGCTCGTGCTTTGTAATCGGCAATCCGGTGCTGCCGGTGCGTCGTGGCGAAATCCAGTGCAAGAGCCTGGGGATGGCGGTTGAGGTCTGGGACGATGACGGCCATGCCCTGATAGGTGCAAAAGGCGAGCTGGTCTGCACCCGACACTTTCCAGCCATGCCCCTGGGGTTCTGGAACGATCCGCAAGGCGAGCGTTTTCGCGCAGCCTATTTCAGTCAGTTCCCCGGCGTCTGGGCACAGGGTGACTACGCCGAACAAACCCCCACGGGTGGCATGCTTATCCACGGCCGCTCGGACGCGGTACTCAATCCTGGCGGGGTACGCATCGGCACGGCGGAGATCTACCGCCAGGTGGAGAAAATAGACGAGGTGCTTGAGAGCGTTGCCATCGGCCAGCGCTGGCAGAACGACGTGCGCGTCGTACTGTTCGTACGCCTTCAGGAAGGCGTGGTGCTGGATGAGGTGCTGCAGGCACGGATTCGCCAGGAAATCCGCAGCAACACCACCCCACGTCATGTGCCGGCGGTGATCGCTGCCGTCAACGATATTCCACGTACCATCAGCGGCAAGATCGTTGAGCTGGCCATTCGCAACGTGGTGCATGGAGAGCCGGTAAAGAACACCGATGCCCTGGCCAACCCCGAAGCGCTCGAACAATTTCGTGACCGCCCGGAATTGCGCGATCAGGCATAATGGCGCGTTTTCCGCATCGCAAAGGCATTTAGAGATGAAAGCACAGGCCCGGCATATTCTGGTCAAGACCGCTGAAGAAGCCGAACAACTCAAGCAGCGCATCGCCAAGGGCGAGGCGTTCGATGTGCTGGCCAAGAAGTATTCCACCTGCCCGTCCGGCAAGCGCGGCGGTGACCTTGGCGAGGTGCGTCCAGGGCAAATGGTCGGGGCCATCGACCAGGTCATTTTCAAAAAACCGCTGCGCACCGTGCACGGTCCGATCAAGAGCAAGTTCGGCTATCACCTGGTGCAGGTGTTCTACCGCGACTAAAGGCTGTCGCTGCGCCGGCCTGCCCGCAGCCTGTGCTGATCGGCAAGATCATTGCGAAGACCGACTATCAGATTGGAAATGGCCCGGCTGCTGGTCAACTGGTCAGCACTGATGCCGGTTACCAGCAGGTCGACGCGTTCACAGCGGCGGTCGAATACCCGCACTGTCAGTGAACGGTCTGCAGCCTGGGTGCATTGGCAGCGCACCGGCAGAAAGCTGCTTTCTATGATATTGCGCAACTCCAGGGTCGAGAGCATCGGTAAGTCTCCTTGGCAGTGGCGGGCAACCTTTCCGTGTGCCCGATTCCAGCCACAAGCCTAGGGCATTTCCGCCCTCAGGCTCAGATCCTTTCTCTATAAGCCCTTTACCTTACAGGCTCAGGCGCGGCGCGCTGCCAACAGGCCAGCACCGGCCAGGCCCAGCAACGTGGCACTGACCCGGTTGAACAGCCGCCGCGGCCCCGGCTGGTTGAACCAGCGCTGCAGGTAGGCCCCTAGCCACCCGTAGAGGGCGATGGCCAGCCACTCCAGCAACAGGAACATGCCGCCCAGCCAGGCAAACTGCTCGGACACCGGCACCGGGCTGCCAACCTGGATGAACTGCGGCAGGAACGCGGTGAAGATCAGGATGGCCTTGGGATTGCCCGCGGCCACCCAGAATTCCTGTCGGGCCAGGCGCAAGGTGCCGCTGCTGCGTTCGGCGACCACGGCGCTGGCGGCCACGGGGGCGCGCCACAGTTGCCAGGCAATGTAGAACAGGTAGGCCGCCCCCAACAACTTGATGGTCAGGAACAGGTACTCGCTGGTGTGCAGCACCACCGCCAGCCCCATCGCGGCCAGCACGATCATCCCGGCGAACGCCAGCAACCGGCCGACGCCCGCCACACAGGCAATCCGCAAGCCGTAGCGACTGGCGTTGTTCAAGGACAGCAGGTTGTTCGGGCCCGGGGCCATGTTCAAGGCGAAGCAGGCGGGTACGAACAAGGCGAGTGTGGACAGCTCCATGGCAGTTCTCCGGTGGCAAGGCCACAAGGTTCCGGCCAGCGGCCTGCCGGCGTCAAGGTACAGTTGGGATGGAAAACTGTGCGTGTGCGATCCGCGTGCCGGTTGACTTCTAGCGTGCAATCCACTTGCATGGTCATTCAGCACCCCGCCAGCAGAATTAGCTCATGAGCATGACGCAACAGATGGTTCTGTGCCCGGACGGCACCCGCTTGAACGCTTCGCTGCATGCCCCCGTAAACGCCCCGGCACATCTGCCGGTGATCCTGATCGCTGGCGCCTTGGGGGTACCGATGCGCTTTTACAGTCGATTCGCAGGTTTTTTCGCTGACCAGGGCTATCGGGTGCTGACCTTCAACTACCGCGGCACCGGAAAAGCGCTCGGAACCTTGGCGCCCAGGTCGCTGCGCCTGGAGGACTGGGGCCGCCAGGACCTGGACAGCATGCTTGGCAACGCCCTGGCACTGGCTGGCGAGCAACCGGTCTACCTGATCGGACACAGCATCGGCGCCCAATTGCTGGGCCTTGCCGAACGCTCCCAAGCCTTGCACGGTGCGGTCTTCGTCGGCGCCTCGTTCGCCTACTGGCGGCGCTGGCCAATGCCTCAGCGCGTCAAATACTGGACCTTGTTCAAGTTGCTCATCCCCCTGCTCACCCGCCTGTCGCCGAGCTTTCCAGCCCGCGCCGTCGGCCTTGGATCGGAAAACCTGCCAAGCAGCCTGATGCGTGATTGGGCGACCTGGGCCAACCAGCCGGACTACCTGCTGTCGCCTGCAGCAGGGCTGGAGGCCGAAGCGGCCTACCGCAGCCTCTCGCTCAAGGTGCTGTCATTGCAGTTCGCCGATGACGACTACGTGCCAGCCGCCGCAGCGGAAAAACTTTACAGCAGCTACCCAGCCCTGCACTTCGAACTGCGCCACAAAGCCGATTTGCCCGCACCGGTCGGGCATTTCGGCTTTTTTCGCGAAGTCAGCGGTGCGCGCTACTGGCCGGAGGTACTGGCCTGGCTACACGCACAAGGCGCTGGATCGATCGGAGTGCAGCATGCCTCGAGGCGCTGAAGTTCAGAGCGCATTCTGGCGCGACCCGGCATTGCCGTTTGTGGAAAGCCGCCAGGCTTGTCATAGCCGTGCCTGCTACAAGCCCCACAGTCATCCGACCTTTTCCATCGGTGCCGTGGACCAGGGCCAAAGCCTGTTTACCGGCGCAGGCCGGGGACAGGCACGGCTGGAACCTGGCACACTGGTCTTTGTTCCTGCCCGGCGCATGCACGCCTGCAACCCCGAGCCGGGCACGGCCTGGAGCTACCAGATGTTGCACCTTGACGCTGTCTGGCTACAGGCCCTGCGCCGGGAGTCCGGCCAGTCGACAGGCGACGATGAGCCAGTACGCATCAGCCGCGACCGGAGCACCTACCAGCACCTGTGCCAGCTCAACCAGGTCTTGTTCTCGTCGGCGCCGACGGTCGAGAAAGAAGCCGCTCTGATCGAGTTCGTGGGTGACTTCGATGCCGATACTCATCCACCGTTAGTGCATTCGGTACTGCCCGCCCTACCGGACGGCGCGCTCAAGACCGTGCTGCAATGCCTGCAGGATGAAGCCCACAACAGCCTGTCGCTGGGTGAGTTGGCCGAGCTGGCCAACATGGGCCGCTACCAGCTGATCCGTGCCTTCCGCGCCGCCACCGGCTTTACCCCCCATGCCTACCAATTGAATCAGCGGGTAAACCTCGCCCGCGGCTGGTTGAGTGAAGGCGCCCCCGTCGCGGAGATCGCCTACCGCTTGGGGTTCGCCGACCAGAGTCACTTCCAGCGGGTGTTCAAGGCCCACACCGGGGTCACACCGGGTCACTACCGAAGCTGATCGCCCTGCAATTTTATTCAATACAGACGCACCGGCCTGCCCGGACAATCCCCAGCCCTACCGCTGATCAAGATCGAGTCCCATGGAGCAGTTCCTGATGGTTGCCGCCGCGCATTTTCTCGCCTTGCTGTCACCCGGGCCGGATTTTTTCCTGGTGGCGCGCAGCTCCATGAACGCCGGCTGGCGAGTGGCAACCGGCGCCTGCCTGGGCATTGCCCTGGCCAACGGCGTGTTTATCGTCGCAGCCTTTGCCGGGCTCTCGGCACTGCAGCCGCACAGTCCCGTGTTCACCGCCGTTCAACTGACGGGCTGCGCTTACCTTCTGTATATGGGGGGGCTGTTCATTCGCCATGCCGGTGGCAGTTCGCTGCCTGCCGTCGACACCCGGATCGTGGTGCAAGCCTCCTGGTGGCAGGGACTGGGCATGGGCTTTATGTCCGGGACTCTCAATCCGAAGAACGCGTTGTTCTATGTGAGTCTGGCGAGCATGGTCGGTGGTATCAGCCTTGGCTGGAAGCTGATTTATGGCGTGTGGATGTTCGCGGTGGTGCTGGGCTGGGATGTGCTGGTGGCGCTGGCAATTGGCAACCTGAGTGTGCGCCGCCATTTCGCCCGGGCGCTGCCCTGGCTTGAGCGAGTATCGGGGGCGGTGCTGATGTTACTGGCCCTGGGTGTGATCATTCACCTGGCATGGGATTGGCCAGCGTGAGGCTGCCCAGCTCCAGCAGGCTGAAGTGGCCACGGGACCAGCCACCGGTGTCGATATGCCAGATATTGCCCAGCACCCGGACCCGTTGCAGCGGCGTGTGCCCTACGATCAGCGCGCGCAGTCCGGCCACCGGGGTGTCGTCATCCCTCTGCAGTCGACGGCGCGACCACTGGCAATACTCCTGAACGTCTTTGTCGGGGCCTGCCTGCAATTGCTCACACAACGTGGGCCAACTGGCACACGGACAATCGGCATGCAACAGGCCCACCAGTCCACCCGGTGTCTGTACCTCAAGCGCCATGGGCATTTGCGCAAAACGCGCGGCAAAGCGCGCCTGCTCACTGTCCGGCAGGTCGAGAAACCAGCCGCCACCCGCCGCACGGTACTGACCGTAGTCGAGCCAACCACCCCCGACATGCGTCACCGCCAACGCCTCGTGGTTGCCCTGTACGGCATGGAACCAGGGTTGCTCCAGCCAATGCAGGGCCCGCATACAGTCCGGGCCGCGGTCAACCAGATCGCCCACGCTGAACAGTCGATCCACGCGCGGATTGAATTCGATGACGTCAAGCTGCGCCTGAAGACGCTCAAAATGACCATGAATATCGCCCACGGCAAAATCCCGGCCCTGGTGATTGGCGGTAAACCGCTCGATCCGACTCACGTGTCTCGCTCCTGATCTCCCACCCGTGCAGGCGTACAATAGACGGTGTGCAGACAACTGCACCTGGAGGTGAATCATGCGCCGTGCCCTGATCTTTGTCGCGCTGAGCCTGCTGGCGTCGAGCAGCCTGGCGCAGGCTCCCTCGGCGTCCAATGTCGAGGTCATATACGACAAACCCGAACAGTTTCGCGATGCAAGCCTCGACAGCCACGGCTACGAGCGTGGCGCCGACGAATATGTGATGGCAGAACTGCGCAAATACCTGGAGCAACTCGGCAAGCGCTACCTGCCGCCTGGCCAGACCCTGCGTATCGATATCCGTGACATCGACCTGGCTGGCCGCTACGAACCCTGGCACCCCCAGGCCTACGAAATCCGCTTCATGCGTGACATCACCTGGCCGACCATCGACTTGCATTACGTGCTGACGCAACAGGGCAAGACCCTGGGCCAGGCCGATGCCCGGGTGAGCGACAAGACCTATCTGCAACGCCCTGGTCGTCGTGCCCAGAGCGATCGCCTGTATGCTGAAAAGGCCATGCTCGATGAATGGTTTCGCAAGCAATTTGCCGTGCAACGCCACACTTCCTATTGAAGCTGTCGAACTGCCAGCGTTGGCGCGGGGTCCAAGCAGATAAGCCTGTTCCGATCGAACAGCGCAAGGAGGAACCCTAATGGTCACTCACTTCAAGGTTGCCGGCCACCTGGCCTGCGGACACCACGGTAACAAACTGGTCTCCACCAGCGAGCTCAACCGCGTCAAATGCCGCAGTTGCCGCAACACCGACGCCTACAAGGACGCGCGACGTGAACAACGTAACGCGGCCCGTCGCGCCGCTCGCAAGGCCCGCGCCCATCCTGCGGCCAATGACTGGCGCGCATCCTGGACCGAACGCCTGACTGCCCTGCCAGGCTTGCAGCGCCTGCCTCGCGGCTTTCATGGCCAGGCGTTCGTCTAGGGCCGGGCGCGTAGCAGCCTGCCCAGGGCAATGGGCGCAATGAAGCGGTGAAACGGCGCCACTGGCAGCATGTAGAGGCGCCCGAGCAGGTTGTGGGGATGCACCACGGTCGACAGCACGACAGTGCGCGGGCTGTCGGCCGTGACGGCTTGGCACAGTAGCGAGATGTACACGTCCAGGTGCTTGTCACGATCCACCAGCAACACCTCCTCAAGCGTGTTGCAGACCAGGGTGAAAATCCCCACTCGCTCGCCGGGCAGGTAACTGGCCGGGTCGCGCTGGCGATCGATGCGCGTCAGCCGTCCCAGGTCCTTGAGCCCGAACGCCTGCACCACACGGTTGCGCAGCACCATCAGGTTGTCGATCCAGCCGGGCATGCTAGCCATCAAATCGAGAAAATACGCCATGGCGGGTTGATCCGCGTCTGCCAGCGCAGCTTGGTGGGCGTCGATGAAACTGGCATTGGCCACTCGCGGGTAGATCAGCGATGCGACCGGTACGTCGCAGCGAACGACTTCAGAGGGCATGTGCACGTGTCCTTACGGGCAAATGAAGGAGCGTACGAGTCTACCCTGGCCGGCATGATCCGCCGTCAGGAGATTACGGAAGTGCCCCAGCAACTCGGTTGCTGCCCTAAAGTATGGGTACCTGTCCTTACACAGGGTACCCACCATGTGCGGAAGACTCAGCCAGTACCACGGCATCCACGACTTCGTCGCCGCCCTGAGCATGCCCCACCCGCTGGCCAACCACGTCGGCGACCAGCCCCTTGAGTGCTACAACGTCGCCCCGTCCACCCGGGTAGCCTTGTTGCGCCTCGCAGAAGGTGCCCTTCATGCCGATCGGGTGCGCTGGGGATGGCAACCACACTGGGCCAAAGACCGTGCCCCGCCCATCAATGCCCGCGTCGAAAAAGTGGCCCACGGCGCGTTTTTCAAAGCCATCTGGCCACACCGCGCCATTGTGCCGATCGACAACTGGTTCGAATGGGTTGATGAAGGCGGGCCAAAGAAGCAGCCCTACCTGATCAGGCGCCGGGACGGACGCCCGGCGCTGTGCGCAGGCATCGGTCAGTTCAGTGTCGAATCCGGCGCCCACGATGGTTTCGTTATCATCACCGCCGACAGCGTCGGCGGCATGGTCGATGTACACGACCGGCGGCCGGTGGTCCTGCCCCCGGAGCTTGCCGGGCACTGGCTGGACCCGGCTATGCCCGGGGGGCAGGCCGAGCAGATGGCCCTGAACCTGGGCGAGCCGTCTGACGTATTCGAGTGGTACCGCGTAGGCCTTGCCGTGGGAAATGTGCGCAACCAGGGCGCCTCACTCATACAGCCGGTGCAGTGACGCGCTACGCGCAACCATCGCCATTATTCGATCCGGCTCCTGGGGATGCTGCCATCCCTGTTCTGCCAATAAAGGGTGTAGGGCAACACCACGGTGTCGGCTACCCCCGAGAACAGCATGTCCACCCGCATCAACCCGGCCGACGGCTGGCCGTAGCCGCTGCTGTAGTGCCCGGGCTCGGCATGCAGGGCGCAGAAATCCAGTATGGCGCCGCTGTAGATGCGTGGAACGCTGTCGCAGTGAGATTGCCACCGGGCAAGCGTGTTGCTCGTCACCTCGTCTGCCTTGAACACGGTGTTGATCGTTCCGCAACCGGCCAGCACCAGGGGAAGCATTAGAGTGGCCAAGCATTTCATTACGCACATCCTTGCGACAATTGCGCTGTTTGATTGACATTGCCGGGACATTGTCCCCGAACCTCGACCGCCACGCCAACGCAGCAACCAGACAAAGCCGGGATGTGGAACAAGACGCCAAGTGTTACAATCGGCGGCTTTACGCCCACGCCCTACGCGCCGGCATCCGTGAACGTCGGCAGTACGACTCGCGTCACACCTCTGGAAACCCCGCAGGAACCTCCCTTGATCTCCACCGCTAACATCACCATGCAGTTCGGCGCCAAGCCGTTGTTCGAGAACGTCTCGGTCAAGTTCAACAACGGTAACCGCTACGGCCTGATCGGCGCCAACGGCTGCGGCAAGTCGACCTTCATGAAAATCCTCGGCGGCGACCTCGAGCCGTCGAGCGGCCAGGTCATGCTCGAGCCGAACGTACGCCTGGGTAAACTGCGCCAGGACCAGTTCGCCTACGAAGAATTCACCGTGATCGACACCGTGATCATGGGCCACGAGGAACTGTGGCGGGTCAAGGCCGAGCGCGACCGTATCTACTCGCTGCCGGAAATGACCGAAGAAGACGGCATGGCCGTGGCCGAGCTTGAAACCGAATTCGCCGAGATGGACGGCTACACCGCCGAATCCCGCGCCGGCGAGCTGTTGCTGGGCCTGGGTATCCCGCTGGAACAGCATTTCGGCCCGATGACCGAAGTCGCCCCAGGCTGGAAGCTACGCGTGCTGCTGGCCCAGGCGCTGTTCTCCGATCCTGAAGTGCTGCTGCTCGATGAACCGACCAACCACCTGGATATCAACACCATCCGCTGGCTGGAAAGCATTCTCACGGCGCGTAACAGCACCATGATCATCATTTCCCACGACCGTCACTTCCTCAACAGCGTCTGCACCCACATGGCTGACCTGGACTACGGCGAGTTGCGCCTGTTCCCGGGCAACTACGACGAGTACATGACCGCCGCCACCCAGTCGCGCGAGCAATTGCTGTCGGACAACGCCAAGAAGAAAGCCCAGATCGCCGAGCTGCAGACCTTCGTCAGCCGCTTCTCGGCCAACGCCTCCAAAGCCAAGCAGGCCACTTCGCGCGCCAAGCAGATCGACAAGATCCAGCTGGCCGAGGTCAAGCCGTCGAGCCGTGTCAGCCCGTTCATCCGCTTCGAGCAGACGAAAAAGCTGCACCGCCAGGCCGTGACCATCGAGAAGCTGTCCAAAGGTTTCGAAGGCAAGACCCTGTTCCAGAACTTCAGCTTCACCGTTGAAGCGGGCGAGCGCGTGGCGATCATCGGCCCGAACGGTATCGGTAAAACCACGCTGCTGCGTACCCTGGTCGGCGAACTGACCCCGGATGCCGGTGAAGTCAAGTGGACCGAAAGCGCCGAGCTGGGCTACTACGCCCAGGATCACGCACACGACTTCGAGGAAGACGTGAGCCTGTTCGACTGGATGGGCCAATGGACCCAGGGCGAACAAGTGATCCGCGGCACCCTGGGACGCATGCTGTTCTCCAACGACGAGATCCTCAAGTCGGTCAAGGTGATTTCCGGTGGTGAGCAAGGCCGCATGCTGTTCGGCAAGCTGATCCTGCAAAAGCCCAACGTGCTGATCATGGACGAACCGACCAACCACCTGGACATGGAATCCATCGAAGCGCTCAACCTGGCGCTGGAGAACTACCCGGGCACGCTTGTTTTCGTCAGCCACGACCGTGAGTTCGTATCGTCCCTGGCCACGCGAATCATCGAGCTGAGCGCCACCGGCGTGGTGGACTTCAGCGGTACCTACGACGACTATCTGCGTAGTCAGGGTGTAGTGGTCTAAAGCACTCGCCTGTAGCGGCTGCCACCAGGCTGCGATCGGCCGCGAAGCGGTCGTCATTCAGCACCATCAGTGTGACTGGATAACGACCGCGTGGCAGTCGATCGCACCGCGTACCTCGGCAGCCGCTACGGCGCGATTGTTTTAAATTAGTTAGCCTGCTTTCTTTTATCCTCGCCGCCAGCGATCATGGGCCCTCTCCCTCCGCCCGCCAGCGAACGAGCTCATGTCTGCGCACCAACCCGCCCCTGCCAGTACCCTGTCGATCACCCTGCAGATCCTCTCGATCGTCTTCTATACCTTCATCGCCTTCCTCTGTATCGGCCTGCCGATCGCAGTGCTGCCAGGCTATGTGCATGACCAACTGGGTTTCAGCGCCGTAATCGCCGGCTTGACCATTGGCCTGCAGTACCTCGCCACGCTGCTCAGCCGCCCCATGGCTGGCCGTGTCGCCGATGGCCAGGGCACCAAACGGGCAATTACCTACGGCTTGATCGGCATTGCCGCCAGCGGCGCACTCACCACAGCTTCTGCACTGACGGTCGAGCTGCCACTGTTGAGCCTGCTGGTGCTACTCGCTGGCCGCGTGTTGCTGGGCCTGGCCCAGGGGCTGATCGGTGTTGCCACCTTGAGCTGGGGTATCGGCGCAGTGGGTGCCGAGAACACGGCCCGGGTGATTTCCTGGAACGGCGTAGCCTCGTACGGCGCCATCGCCATCGGTGCACCGCTTGGGGTGATGCTGGCCGACCAGGTGAACTTCGCCAGCCTGGGGCTGGTACTCACTGCGCTTGCAGCCCTGGCGCTGCTGGTGATCCGCAACAAACCCTCGCTACCCGTGGTGCGCGGTGAACGCCTGCCGTTCTGGGCGGCCTTTGGCCGGGTCGCGCCGTGCGGGGTAGGCCTGACGCTGGCCTCGATCGGGTACGGCACCCTGACCACCTTCGTGACCCTGTTCTACCTGGAGCAAGGCTGGAGCGGTGCGGCCTGGTGCCTGAGCGCCTTCGGCGTGTGCTTCATCATTTCGCGGCTACTGTTTGTCAACGCGGTGAACCGTTTTGGCGGCTACCAGGTGGCAATGGCCTGCATGGCCACTGAGGCTCTGGGCCTGGCACTCCTGTGGCTGGCCCCGAACCCGGCACTGGCATTGCTGGGTGCAGGCCTGGCCGGTTTTGGCCTATCGCTGGTGTACCCGGCACTGGGGGTCGAAGCCATCAAGCAGGTGCCAGTGTCCAGTCGGGGTGCCGGGCTGGGTGCCTACGCCGTTTTTTTCGATCTGGCACTGGCGATCTCCGGCCCCTTGATGGGAGCAATTGCCGTGCATCTGGGCTATGCCTGGATCTTCTGCATCGCCGCCCTGCTGTCGCTGGCCGGTGTCGGCCTGGCCCTGACCCTGTCGCAGCGCGCCCGCGCTCACTGATCGGCGGTATCCAGCCCGACGCGCCGGGGCCGGCCCAGGGTACGGGCAAAAAAGTGCGCAGCCTCGGCCTGCAGTGAAAGGTGGATGTCTTCACGGTCGACGCCGTCGGGGTCGTTGCACAGCGCCGCCATGTGGTGGCGCTGCTCCTCGTCACACGGAGCCATGAACACGAAGTGCCCGGCGCCGGCCAGCAGCCGGTAGTTGGGCGTGACCGGCAACTTGCGGGCCAGCGCCTGGGCGTTCTTCTCGATGGAAAGCAACTGGTCGTTGTCGCCGCTGTAGATCAATGCCGGCACCTTCACCTGTGCCAGTGCCTGGCGACCGAACATCAGGCTCAGCGGCGCCATCAACAGCAAGGCATGTACCCGGGGGTCGGCCTCGGCGGCAAGGTCGGCGCGATCGGCAATCAGCACTCCGTTGGTCTTGCAGGCGTCGGAATCGCGAGGGTGCTCCTGGCAATAGCGATGCAAACGTTCAAGGTCAGGGTGCGCCCCGGACAGTATCAGGGCCGTTTCACCGCCGGCGGAGTATCCAATCACCCCCACCCTCTCACCACGGATATACGGTGCCAGAAAGGGGTCGGCAAGGCTGGTGGTGATCGCGGCACTGATCTGCAACGGCCGCCCGTAAAGATTGCTCAAGGTGCCCAGCCGACTGTGGTCATGGGCGTTGTCGCCTGGGTGAGTCACGGCCACCACCACGAAGCCCCGACGTGCCAGGGCCGTGGCCAGGTCGTGCAGGGCCAGCGGCGAGCCGGTGTTGCCGTGGGACAGCATCAACAAGGGATAGCGCCCTATCACCACTGGCGCACCTTCAAACGCCTCCACCCGATAGCCATCGATCCGGCTGCTGCGTTCCGGGCCGCTGGAGGGATAGAACGCCAGCGCCTGTACCGGCCGGGCATCGAGCGGATCTGCGAACTGCATGCGGTGCAAGCCGACGCTCCAGTGCTGCACGGGCTCTGCCCGTACTCCCGCCGCCAGGCCCAGCAGCCACAGCACACAGAACGCCGCCACGATACGCATCAGCCCTCACCTCACCCGCCCCCGGCACTACCGGGCATATCGCCAGCATATCGCCGGGCCCATGGGCGCAGATGAAAGCTCAATGAAAAAACCGACAGCAAGCCAGGCCTGCTGTCGGTTCGGGTAGTGCGCGGTCGCGGATCAAGCGGCGGCGAACAACTCGTTGCTGATCTGCTGCTGGGCGGCGCTCATGGCATTGGCGCGTGGCTCGTCGCCGTAGGCCAGGCCGTGGGCACGGACGATTTCAAGGTCGGTGACGCCGATAAAGCCCAGGAACACCTTGAGGAACTCCTCGTGGCCGACACCGGTCGGCTGGCCCGCATGCAGACCACCGGCGGTGGACACCAGGATGACTTTCTTGTCACCGCACAGGCCTTCAGGGCCGGCTTCGGTATAGCGGAAGGTCTTGCCGGCCACCGCAACGCGGTCGATCCAGGCCTTGAGCTGGGTCGGTACGGTGAAGTTGTACATCGGCGCGCCGATCACCACGGCGTCGGCGTCCAGGAACTCCTGCAGGGTTTCGGCGCTCAGTTGGGCTTCGTGCTGCTGGGCAGCATCGCGCAGGTCTTGTGGAGTGCCGGCAGCCACCAGGGTAGCGGCGGAGAAATGGCTGATGGCGTCGGCGGCCAGGTCACGGTAGACCACTTCAACGGAAGGGTCGGCGGCTTTCCAGGCCTCGACCACGCTGCGGCTCAGCTGACGGGAGGCGGAATTGTCGCCCAGGATGCTCGAATCGATGTGCAACAGTTTCATGGGACTCTCCTGAATGAAGACCGCATCGGGGCGATCACGATGGGGACAATCCTACTTGAGCAGCGAATAGCTGATAAGACAGCAAAAATGCGTTAGTTTGTCCTACTGGCAGGACAATGGAGCGAGCCATGCAGGACCTCAATGACCTCTTCTACTTCGCCCGTGTGGTTGAAGCCGGTGGCTTTGCTGCCGCCGGGCGCCTGCTCGGTATCCCCAAGTCGCGCCTGTCCCGGCGCATTGCCGAGCTGGAAGAGCGCCTGGGCACGCGCCTGTTGCAGCGCACCACCCGGCAACTGAAGTTGACTGCGGTGGGCGAACGCTACCTGCGCCACTGCCAGGCCATGCTGCTGGAGGCCGAAATGGCCGATGAAGCGGTGGCGACCATGACCAGCGAGCCACGCGGCCGCTTGCGGGTGTCCTGCCCGGTGGGCTTGGCCCACACGCTGCTGCCGCAGGTCATCAGCCAGTTTCTGGCGTTGTACCCCCAGGTACAGCTGGACATGATCCTGCTCAACCGCCGGGTCGACCTGATCACCGAAGGCATCGATGTGGCCTTGCGCGTGCGCGACCTGGGCGATGAAGACCCGGCCCTGGTCACCCGGCGCTTGCGCCAGGCGCAGATGTACCTGGTGGCAGCGCCGGCGTTCGCCGCCGCCCATGCTCCGACTACGCCCGATGACCTGGCCGGGCTGGCGGTGCTGGGTGCCACAGACGCCGACCGCCTCGTACATTTGCGCCTGCTCGACGCGCAGGGCCGCAAGCAGGAACTGGCTATGGAGGCGCGCCTGGCCATTGATGATTTTGTCGTGCGCAAGGCTGCAGCGATGGCAGGCCTTGGCTTTACCGCCCTGCCGATCATGCACTGCGAAGAGGAACTGGCCCGTGGCGAGCTGGTGCGCCTGCTGCCAGACTGGTCGCTGCCCGGGGGCTATCTGCAGGCGGTCTATCCGCATCGGCGCGGCCTGTTGCCTGCGGTGCGGGTGTGGATCGATCACCTGGTGGCGTCTTTTGCCGAATGTGGGGAGCGTTATGTCTGAACGAAAAATGAGCGAAGCGCAGGTGGTGGACTTCTGCCTGGGCCTGCCCGGTGCGCGGGAAGACTACAAATGGGGTGGTGTGCGGGTGTTCTCGGTGGCTGGCAACAAGATGTTTGCGGTACTGGACCTGGCCGGTGCTGGCCTTTCGTTCAAGGTCGAGGCTGAACTGTTCCTGGGTTATGTCGATCGCCCCGGCGTACGCCCGGCGCCTTACCTGGCGCGGGCGCACTGGATCAGCCTGGCGCCACCCTACCCCATGGGCCGCGAGGAACTCTGCGACCTGCTGCAGCGCTCCCATCAACTGGTGGTCAGGCGCCTGCCCAAGCGCCTGCAGCCAGGACTGCTTATCTGAGCAGCGGCCCGAGGGCGCTGCCCAGCCAGCGACCGTCCAGCAACACTTGATCGATCCAGAACAACTGATGCAAGGCGACAATGGCCCAGAACGTCAGCTGGAACGACAACTTGCGGGTTTTATGCCGGAACCGCTGCTGGGCCAGCAACGCACCCGGCCAGCCGCCACACAGTTCACTGGCGTGCAACACCTTCTCGGGTGTGCGCCTGGCCTGGTTGCGGGCCTGTTGCTTGTCACGCCAATAGAGCGCAAACGTCACCAGGCTTGCCAACGGATAGGCCACCGCGGGCAACCAGGACTGTCCGCTCAGCACCATCTGCAGCGCCCCGCCCAGCGGCAACAGGCACAGGCAGCCAAACACCAGCAGTTTGCTGCGCAGGTGCTGAACGCTGCCATTGTCGCGCCCGGCACGGTGCGCAGGGTTTTGCCCACGGCTCATCGTATCAACCTTGCGCGGTAGCCCAATCGACCCAACCGAACTGCCAGGTGGCCAGGATGATCAAGCCGAAGACTATGCGGTACCAGGCGAACATCGCGTAGCTGTGGTTGGCAATGAACTTGAGCAGCCCGCGCACGGCGATCATGGCGAAGATGAACGACACCACAAAGCCGATGGCGAACACCGGGAAGTCACCCGGCTGGAACAGCTCACGGTACTTGTAGCCCGAGTACACCGCCGCACCCACCATGGTCGGCATGGCCAGGAAGAACGAGAACTCGGTGGCCGCCTTGCGCGACAGGCCGAACAGCAGCCCGCCGATAATGGTCGAACCGGAACGCGAAGTACCCGGGACCATGGCAAGGCACTGGGCAAAGCCGATCTTGAGGGCATCGGTCCAGCGCATGTCATCGACTTGCTCGACCGTGATGACGTGCTCGCGCCGCTCTGCCCAGAGCATGATCACCCCGCCGACGACCAGGGCCACGGCCACGGTGATGGGGTTGAACAGGTAATGGTGAATCACATCGGCGAACAGTACCCCCAGCACCACCGCCGGCAGGAACGCGATCAGCAGGTTGGCGGTAAAACGCTGGGCCTGTCGCTCTTTGGGCAATCCCAGCACCACGTCGAAGATCTTGCGGCGAAACTCCCACACCACCGCCAGGATTGCGCCCAGCTGAATGATGATGTTGAAGGCCATTGCCCGCTCACCACCGAAGTTGATCAGGTCTGCAACCACGATCTGGTGACCGGTGCTGGAAATCGGCAAGAACTCGGTCAAGCCTTCGACAATACCCAGTATGACGGCCTGCAGGCCAGTCCAAAGATCCATTATTCCCCCACGAAGCGATGCCCTCAGGCATGCCCCCTTTATAGTGTCTACAAGCGCATGGCGATTCGAATGCCCGGCCGTTGTACAGCGACTGTTGGTCGCAAAGTCGGCCGAAAAGTTCAGCCCCCGGAAGGTTCGCCTTCGGGGGGCCGAAATCCTAGCAGACCTGCGGGCTAAACGCTGCTGGTTGAATCCGCATATGCACCTGCGCGTTGAGTCGGCAAACGCTGCGCCAGCGGTTACAATCCCTGCCCTCTCCTAAACAGCCAAGGAACGCCGATGTCCGGCCTCGAACTGTTCGCCGCCGTGCTCGGCGTTATCGCCGTTTGGCTCACCACCCGGCAAAACCCCTGGTGCTGGCCGATCGGCCTGGTGATGGTGCTGCTGTACACCTGGGTGTTCTATGACGTGAAGCTGTATTCGGACATGCTCCTGCAACTGGTCTATGCCGTGCTGCAACTCTATGGCTGGTGGCAGTGGACCCGCCCGGACAGCAAGCGCCAGGCACGCCAGGTCACTTACCTGGACACCCAGCCGATGCTCTTCAGCCTGGGCCTGGGCTTGCTCGGCAGCCTGGCCCTGGGTGCCGCAATGGCCACCTGGACCGATGCTGCCCAGCCCTGGCTGGATGCCGCCCTGACCGGCTTCAGCCTGGTGGCGCAATGGTGGATGGCACAAAAACGCGTGCAGTGCTGGCCGCTGTGGATCGTGCTGGATGTGATTTTCGTTGGCCTGTTCCTGTACAAGGGCTTGTACTTGACCGCCGCACTCTATGCCCTGTTCACCCTGATCGCGGTGCAAGGCTGGCGGCAATGGCGGCGTGATCCTGCGTTGGTGAGCGCATGAAGGTTGTGGTCCTCACCGGCCCCGAGTCCAGCGGAAAAAGCTGGCTCAGTGGCGAGCTCCAGGCGCATTTCGGTGGTGAGCAGGTGGGCGAATATGTGCGTTACTTCATCGACGAACATCGCCGGGACACCTGCTATGCCGACATACCGGCGATCGCGCGTGGCCAATTGGCCTGGGAAGATGCCGCTCGTGCCAGGCAGCCTTCGCTGTTGATCCTCGATACGCACCTGTTGAGCAATATGCTCTGGAGTCGCACGCTGTTTGGCGATTGCCCGGCGTGGCTCGAAGAGGCGTTGTTGGCGCGCCATTACGACCTGCACGTACTGCTTTGCCCCGACGCCATCCCCTGGCACGACGATGGGCAACGCTGCCAGCCGCAACTGACCGAGCGCCAGGCGTTTTTCCAGGCTATTCACGACTGGTTGTCGATGCACCAGCAGCCCTTCGAGGTAGTGCAAGGTAATTGGGAGCAGCGCAAATACGCTGTGTTTGAGGCGGTAAGCCGCTTGCTGCAGGCCTGAGCCCCGTTCGCCCTGCGACAAATTGTCCACTTCTGAAACACTCGCCGCCACGCAAACCCGCGATCTAAAGCGGCCAACGCGTTTACAGGCAAATGTGTTAACCACCTGAAACAGTCGACCTGCGGGACCGTTGAAGCGCCCTGGCGCCCGCAAAATCACTGTGCGCACGCGCCCTGTGTCTCGGCTGCGTTACAACTTTTTTTTGACCCCCACGACAAATAAAGCCAGTTCATTGATTTTCAACAATAAATCAAAACCGGCACACCTTCTGCTCTCTTCCTCGCAACGCTGAACAGGACCAGCACCTCCGAAGAAGGAATTGGATCGTGGGAAAAATAGACAAAGGCATTTTTCACCTCCTGCTTGCTGGATGCGCTTTGGGATCAAGCGTCAGCTTGCCGGTCCAGGCCGAGAACGGCATCGTCGTCATCACCCGCGATGTGCAGCCGCGCAACGCCATGCGCCCGCCCCTGGTACCGGACCCCAACCCGGTCACTGTCAACACTAACCCCTCGGCGCACATTCTCAAGCAGACAAACGAGTTGAGCGACGGTGACTTTGCCTCGATCAGCAGTGGCTCCGGGATCAACGCGCTGATCAATCAACAGACCAGCAACATCGGCACCAATATCAACAACCAGACCCAGTTGCCGAATTTGGCCGGTGGACGTACCGGCAACTCCGGAAACGGCATTTCCAACATGGTCAACTCCAGTGTGCAGAAAGGCCTGGCGCCGCTGCAGATCCTGACCGGAGGCAAGTGAGATGAAGCATACGCTGCTGATTCTGGCCTCGTTCTGCAGTGCATCGGCCTTCGCCCAACCCCCTGTGACCAACACCGCCGAGATCGACAATACCGGCATGCAATACCAGGGCAACCTCACAGTCAATCAGGCGGCTGGCGACCTGCAGCAGCAGGCCAACGCCCGGGCCTTCGCCACTGGCCACAACGCCAGCGCGACCACCGAGATCCGTCAACGCCTGCGCACCCAGGTGAGCCCGGCGATGGATGCCGGGGCCAGCATCCAGGGTGACTCCTTCAGCAACGGCAGCGGCGCCCTGGGCGTCAACCAGAGCGCGGGCGCTGCCACCCAGCAAGCCAACGCACTGCGGATCAGCATCAGCAATCAACCGCAGAACATCGACGACAGCGTCCTCATGCAACAGAACGTGGCGCTGCTCAACAACTCCGATCCAACTGACTCAGCACCCGGCTATCGCCAGGTCACTACCAGTGACCAGGCCTTCACCGGTAGCCGTGGAGTCATTCAGTTGAATCAGAGCGCAGGGGTGGGGAACCGAATGGCCAACACCCTCAACGTCCGGGTCGCGGATTGACCCAAAGGTAAGCAACAACACTTAACCTAAAATAAAGTACGGAGAATCACCATGAAACCTTCGATGGCACTCAAGCCTCTGGTTTTCGCAATTGCTGCGGTCATGGCTGTTGCTGTACAAGCAGGGCAAGGCAATAACAACAATCACAACAACAATAACCATCACCACAACAACAATAACCACAACCCCCACACCCCGCCTCCAACCAAAGTCCCGGTCTATGCGACCGCCAATGCGTGGGACAAGCAAAGCAGCACCAACAACAAAATCCGCAACGAAGGCACCATCAACGAAGCTGAGATGAGCAGCTCCGCCACCGGTACCAGCGGTAACGTGGGTGTCAACGTGGCGGCAGGTGCTGGCAACCAACAAGACAACGCCGCTGCCATTGCTAACGCTGGCGCAGAATCCGAACTCGACAACAGCTTCGTGTTCGGCATGGCCAACGCTGAAGCCAAAGTCAAGCAATACAGCAACAACAACAAAGTCGACAACTACGGCAGCCAAGCTTCTGCTGTGCTGAGCGCCTCGGCCAACAATGGCAGCGGCAACATGGGGATCAACATTGCTGGCGGCGACCTGAACCAGCAGAAAAACACCATGGCAATTGCCAACTCCAACGCCCCACTCGGCAACGCAACCGCAACCGCCTCCGCCGATCAGGATGGTCCTGGCCTGGTGGTGAACAACAACGCCGATCGCACCTATCGCCTGGATACGATTACGTTGACCAAGTCGGCCAGTGGCTCGTCCTCTTCTCTGAAGGGGTCTGCACTGAGCGTCGATACGAGCTCGTCTTCGAGCTGGGAAGCGGCTGGCAAGCAGAGCAACAAGTCGAGTGGCTCGGTTGGATTCGACGCCAGCGGCTCGCAGAAAGCGTCTTTGAGCGTTTCTCTGGAAGCCGGGTTTGACGCGTCCCACACTGTGTCTCACGAACACGGCTGGCACGACAGCAGCACCACCAACTCCGTGGAGGGCAATCTGAACGCATCGCTCGACGCGAAGGCAAAATCGGCGTTTGAAAAATCGTTCGATGCTTCGTTCGACAAAAAGTCCTCGTCTTCGTACGAAAAATCGGGCAGCAAAGAGTCCGAATCCTCGCTTGACGTGACCAAGCTCTACGGGGAGGCCAATGCATATGAAATGAGCAATACTGTCTCCTTCCAGATCTTGACTCCAACCGGCTGGGCCAACCCTGTCACCAACACCGCAACCCTCAGTGGCTCGGTCAACGGCGGCAGCGGCAACCTGGGCGTGAACGTGGCAGCCGGTGTCGGCAACCAGCAGAGCAACTCGCTGGCCATCTCCAACACCTCGATGTAAACGCTGTGGCTTGGAGGCCCCCTTCGGGGGGCCTTTTTCACGACAACCAGGGAGGCGTACGATCATGCGCAACATCGCTTTGGCGTTTCTGCTTTGCCTGGCCAGCCAGGGCGAAGCAGCCCAGATGCCACTGACCGTGCTGTTGCCGGGTGGCGCGGTGGTGTACAAGCCCATCCAGAGCGTACGCGAACGTAAATTTGCCGACCTGGTGCAACAGAAAACCGATTTCAGTTGTGGTGCAGCGTCGCTGGCGACCATTTTGCGCCAGGCCTACTGGCTGGATGTGGATGAAGCGCAGATCATCGAGGGCATGCTTGCACATGCCGATCAGGATCTGGTGCGCGTCCAGGGCTTCTCCATGCTCGACATGAAGAAGTACGTGGAAAGCCTGGGCATGCGTGCCCGCGGCTACCGGGTCCAACCCGAAACCTTGCACAGTATTCGCATTCCCACCGTGGTCCTGCTGGACATCCGTGGCTACAAGCACTTTGTCGTCATGCAGAAAGTCGACAAGGAATGGGTGTACATCGGTGATCCGGTGTTGGGCCACAAACGCTACAAGATCGATGATTTTGTCAAAGGCTGGAACGGCATCATTTTCGCCGTCATCGGCAAGGGTTACGACAAGACCAACGCCTTGCTCGACCCACCGCTGCCGCTGACTGCCAAGAACCGTGTCAACGCCTTTACCCCGGTGCAAGACGCAGAGTTGATGGATTTCGGATTCATCCAAAGCGACTTCTTCTAATGACAAGGGAGCATGAGGCTCCGGGAGTATCCAATGAAAACTTCAATCTGGGTCGCCGTGCTGTGCATGGCCGCCAGCCTGCCAAGCCAGGCACAGATACTCAAACCCATCGAATTGAAAGACCAGGAACTGGCGAACCTGCGGGGCCGCTATGTGATGCCTGGACGGATCATCAGCTTTGGCGTGGTCATGAGCACCACCTGGCAAAACGCCCAAGGTGATTTGATCGGCGCAAAAGCCTCGCTACAAGTTCAGCAAGCGACCCTCAAACCACAGTTCTACGTGTCGACTTTCGAGGAAAAAACCACGACCACGGCACAGCCACAAACCGCCAGCACCAACACCGTCACCTCGCCCAACCCCGGCACCGGTACCGTCACCGGTGGCGCTGGCCTGAGCACCACCGAAGGCGTCACCCAGGTCGTGCGGGCTGCCGGCGACTATAATACCGCCTACAACAACGTCGATATCAACGTCACCAAGGCCAACGAAGCACCGGCCATTCAAACACAGGGCAATGCCTTGGCCGCAAATACACCGGCGGTCATCTCCAACGAAGCAGGTTCGATGAGCGTTACCTCAAGCGGCACAGGTGTGCAAATGAACATCGTCGCCAACAACAACCAGGGCAGTGCCATGCAACGGCTTGCCCAGGGCGGGCTGATGCAGAACACCACCCTGCTCGGCGCTGGCAACCGGGTCACCAACCTGACCTCCCTCAATGTCGTGCTACGCGAGAACGTGCCGACGGCCGGGGCGCTCAGCGGAAGCCTGGACCAGCTCAAAGGCCTTCGCACACCCGGATTCTGATCTACGCTCTGTCTCATCAAATGTAGTCAGAAGGGACGGCTAACCCATGCACCGATCGTTAACGTTCAGAGCTATTGTCGTTTTAAGTAGCCTGACTCCAGCGACATTGCTCCACGCAGCACCCGACCCCCAGGTCGAGGCACTAAAACAAGAACTGATGGAGTTGAAACAGCGTTACGAAGCACAGCAGAACGCGCTGATGGTGCTTGAACAGCGCGTTCGCCAGGTCGAAGAAACACCCGTCACGCCGCAGCCCAAACGCCTGACAAAATCCCCCGCCGAACCCACCCGGGGTGGCCAGACCGTGGCTGCAGGCGCACCCGGGACCACAGGCAGCTCCTACGGCCAGTCGCTCAAGGAAGATTCGGAGCCGGCACAGAGCGTTTCCAACCTCTATGACGAAGCCAGCGGCTTCTTCGGTGGCGGCAAGTTCAGCGTCGAGACCGGCCTGACCTACACCCACTACGATACCCGAGCCCTGGTGCTCAACGGCTTCCTGGCCCTGGACTCGATCTTCCTTGGCAACATCAACCTCGACCGTATCAAGGCCGATAACTGGACCCTGGACCTGACCGCACGCTACAACCTGGACCAGCGTTGGCAGTTCGATATCAACGTGCCGGTCATCTACCGCGAGTCCACCTACTCGTCTGGCGGCGCAGGCGGCGCGGGGCCGGTGTCATCTGACGCAACCGTCAAGCGCGACCCCACCATCGGCGATGTCAACGTCGGTGTGGCCTACAAGTTCCTCGACGAATCGGAAAACCTGCCTGACGCCGTGGTCACGTTGCGGGTCAAGGCACCCACTGGTGATGATCCCTACGGCATCAAACTGGTCAACGACCCCACCAACGACAACCTTTCGGTACCTGAAGACCTCCCGACCGGCAACGGCGTCTGGGCGATCACTCCGGGTATCTCGCTGGTCAAGACCTTTGACCCCGCCGTGCTCTTCGGCAGCCTGTCCTACACCTACAACATGGAGGATTCGTTCAGCGACATCAGCCCCACGATCAACACCAAAGTCCCAGGCGACGTGAAACTCGGCGACTCCTGGCAGATTGGTGCCGGTATTGCGTTTGCCTTGAACGAGAAGATGAGTATGTCGTTCTCGTTCACCGACCAGTTCTCCAGCAAGAGCAAGATCAAACCCGATGGCGGCGACTGGCAATCGGTCCCCAGCAGCGACTACAACGCGGCGAACTTCAACATCGGCATGACGCTGGCCGCCACCGACAACCTGACCATCGTGCCGAACCTTTCCATCGGCCTTACCGACGACTCGCCGGACTTTTCTTTCAGCTTGAAATTCCCATACTACTTCTGAGCCTCGCGCCCACGAAAAAGCCCGCTTCGGCGGGCTTTTCATTGAATCCTTCGCGGGGCAAGCCCGCTCCTACCGTAGGCACGGGCTAGCCCCGCGAGCGCAGTTCAACGGATCTGATGCTTGTGCAGCAACCGGTAGAAGGTCGGCCGTGAGATGCCCAGCACCTTGGCAGCAATACTCAAATTGTCGCTGTGCCGGTTGAGTACATCGCACAACGCCTGGCGTTCGGCCCGGTGCTTGTAGTCTTCGAGGGTACCCATGCTGGCTGCGAACGCATGCTGGGTCGCCAATCCCAAGTCCTGGGCCTCGATCTGCCGCCCTTCGGCCAGGACCAGGCCACGCCTGACCCGGTTGGCCAGTTCACGTACATTGCCCGGCCAGTCGTGCTTGCCCATCGCTACCAGGGCGTCTTCACTGAAGCTGCGCGGGCGCCGCCCGGTTTCCAGGCTGTAGAAATGGGAGAAATGGCTGGCCAGCATCGACAAGTCGCCATGCCGGTCACGCAGGGGCGCAGTGACCACTTGCAGCACATTGAGCCGGTAATAGAGGTCTTCGCGAAAGCGCCCGCTCTCGATGGCCTTTTCCAGATCGACGTGGGTGGCCGCCAGGACCCGCACATCCACGTCGATCGGCTGGCTGCCACCGACACGCTCGATGTGCTTTTCCTGTAGAAACCGCAGCAGATTGGCTTGCAGCTCCAGCGGCAGGTCGCCGATTTCATCGAGAAACAAGGTACCGCCATGGGCGGCTTCGATACGCCCGATCTTGCGTTGATGAGCGCCGGTAAACGCGCCTTTCTCATGGCCGAACAGTTCGGACTGGATCAGGTGTTCGGGAATGGCGCCGCAGTTGATCGGCACGAAGGGCTTGTCGCGGCGCTGGGATTGGCGATGCAACGTGCGCGCCACCAGCTCCTTGCCGGTACCGCTCTCCCCGCGAATCAGCACCGGCGACTCGGTGGGCGCCAGCTTGCTGAGCAACTTGCGCAGTTCGCGGATCGGCCGGCTGTCCCCCAGCAATTCATGCTCGGTGCCATCGACATGGACATTGCCCTTGCCGCGCAGGCGTGCCATGCCGAAGGCCCGGCCAATAGTGACCTGCACCCGGGAGACATCGAAGGGCAAGGTGTGAAAGTCGAAAAACCATTCGCACACGAAGTCGCCGACGTTCTGGGTGCGCAACTCATCAGGGCTGAGAACGGCAATCCATTCGGTGTTGCTGCGGCTGATGAGGTCTTTCACCGCATCGGGGTGCTGCAGGTGCGAGGCCTGCAAACGCAACAAGCCGACGTCGCAGGGATATTCCTGGGCCGAGGACAAAGTACAGCTGTACACGTCCCAGCCGACATTACGCAGCCCAGGTAACAAACGGTGACAATCATCGCAGGGATCGACGATCAGCAAACGGCGGTTGGACGAAGGTTCGAGCATGACCTTTCCTTGGCGCCAAATGTTGGAATTTTAAATAGAAACAGCACGTTGGCAGGCCCGTTTGTAACAGTAGCAACGATGCGTCAGACGCCCACTACCGTCTGTCTGCAAAGCAGGGACGATAAATTGACGGCGGGGAATTTTCGTCAACTTTCAACGTCAGAGTGGACGCCTGTTACAACTTTTTTGTCGAAAACAAAAAAATTATAAACCTGCATGTGACTCCACCCGGTACTGCGTGCATCAGTACAAGTAACTCACCGCTGCACAACGCACGGTACTTTATTTTTTGTTTGGGCCCACAGAGAGACCGAACCCATGAATGCCCCGCTCCGTGTCAACGAAGCACTGCTGATTGCCGACCACGCCTTCGAGCCCTTCCAGTGTGTAGCCTGGGATTCGCCTAACGGTACTGGCGAACTGAGCCTGGCAGTGATCGACCGGACCAGCACCCGTATCGGTAGCAAACAGGTGCCCAGCAGCACCTATACCGACCCTGCGCAACTCGCGCACCTGATCGAAGAAGTGCGTGCCGAACTGAGTGAAAAAGGCTACGACCTGCAACCCTGGTCAATGCCAAAGTAACGTTGCACCTTACACATCGGGCAACTTTCTAGTTGCCCGTTCTTTATAGTGCGACACGTTGCCGCACTGTTTTCCGTAGCGATCCGTACGCGCCTTTATTATTCAATCACCTTGAAACTGTCTATCGCCTGGTAGTTGGCATTTAATTGCTGCGCCAATATACGCGCACGCCCCAGGCGTACCGCTGCGCGCTCCATATCCACCAGCAAACTTGGGCACGGCAGTGGCGCCACCGGGTCCCAGGCCTTGAGCCGGCCGTCGGTCAGCACCAGGCAACGTTGTTGTTCGGCCGGAAACTGACGCTGTCGGGCCTGCAGCCAATGACGTGCCTGTTCCAAGGCTGCCAGCAACGGCGTACCGCCACCGGCGCCGAGGTTTTCAAGCCACGGCTGCAATGCCGCTGATGCCTTGAGGCCATGGCGCTGCCAGGTAGGGGTGTTGCCGCTGGCCGTGAGCAAGGTCAAGCGCGCCCGTTGCCGGTAGGCCTGATCGAAGAACCCGGCAAGCAAGCCCTTGGCCTGGCTCAGGGCCTGGTAGCGGCGGGTCGAGGCCGAGGCGTCGACGATGACCAGCCAGAGCTCGTGGGCACTGGCCCTGCGCTGCTGCCAGCACAGGTCGAGGCGTTGACGCGGTCGTCCCTTGAGCAAGGTGGCGGGCCAGGCGACCGTACCCTGGGCAGCATCGCGGGCAGCCCCCCTGGAACCTTGCTTGATGCTGCCTGGGCGGGGTTTGGCATCCGCCGAGCGCGGCCGACGGATGCTCAGGGCTTTTTTGCCCAGTTCGGCACCTCGCGTCGCGCGCCGGTGGGGGTTGCTTGTGGCGGCATGTCGCCCCAGGCACCTTGCCCTTGCTGAGCGGAGAACGACTGTCGACCCTGGGGTTCGGGCGCAGACATCTGCTGCGCGGCGCGTTCACGACGACGGTGGCGCAAGGCGAACTCGGCCACTGCATCAATATCCTCTGCCTCGATGTGCAAGGCACCGCGCCAGGCGGCATGGGCCCTGGCCGCACGTAGCCAGACCAGGTCAGCCCGCACACCATCGACGCCGGCGCCGAAGCAGCGTTCGGTGATGTGCGCCAAGGCCTGGTCATCCAGCGGAATCTGCGCCAGTCGTTCGCGCGCCCCTTGGCAACGCTCTAGCAACTGCGCCTGGGCGGGCGCCCACTGGGCACAGAAGCCTTCGGGGTCGGCATCAAAATCCAGACGCCGACGAATAATCTGCCCACGTGCTTCAGGCGCCGGTTGCCCGTCCAGGGCCACGTTGAGGCCAAAGCGATCGAGTAATTGCGGGCGCAACTCGCCCTCTTCCGGGTTCATGGTGCCGATCAACACAAAGCGGGCGCTGTGACGGTGGGAAATACCGTCGCGCTCGACCCGGTTGGTGCCACTGGCCGCCACATCCAGCAGCAGGTCCACCAGGTGATCGGCCAACAGATTGACCTCATCCACATAGAGCACACCGCCGTCGGCCTTGGCCAGCACACCCGGCGAGAATTGCGCCTTGCCCTGCCCCAGCGCCGCATCCAGGTCCAGAGTGCCCACCAATCGCTCTTCGCTGGCGCCCAGCGGCAGGGTCACGAACGGACCATCGCCCAACAGGTCGGCAAGCCCCCGGGCCAGGGTACTTTTGGCCATGCCTCGGGGGCCTTCGATCAGCACGCCGCCAATCTTCGGGTCGATGGCGGTCAGGCACAGGGCCAGTTTCAGTTCATCGGCGCCGACCACGGCAGACAGCGGGAAGTGTGCAGGTTCAGTCATCTCAAGTCTCTTCTTCGCCATCGAGCAATTGCTCTTCCAGGGCCTCGCGGTATGCACCCGACGCCTGCCACAAACCACGTTGTTGCGCTTCGAGCAGGCGTTCGGTGATATCGCGTAAAGCCTCGGGGTTGTGTTGGCGGATAAAGTCGCGGGTCGGGGCGTCGAGCACATAGGCATCGGCCAGCGACTGATAATGATGGTCGTCGATCAAGTGCGTGGTGGCATCGAAGGCGAACAGGTTGTCGACCGTGGCCGCCAGTTCGAACGCTCCTTTGTAGCCATGGCGCTTGACCCCGGCGATCCACTTGGGATTCAGCGCCCGGGCACGGATCACCCGGTTGAGCTCTTCCTTCAGGGTACGGATGCGCGGACGGTCCGGCTGGCTGTGGTCGCCGTGGTAGCTGGCGACCGGCGCGCCGCCCAGGCTTTCCACGGCTGCCAGCATGCCGCCCTGGAACTGGTAGTAGTCATTGGAGTCGAGCAGGTCATGCTCGTGGTTGTCCTGGTTCTGGATCACTGCCTGGACCTGGCCAAGGCGCCGGGCAAAGTCGGCCCGTGCCGGCGTACCGTCGTCCGCCGCGCCATAGGCGTAGCCACCATGATTGAGGTAAACCTCAGCCAGGTCCTGACGGTTTTGCCACAGGCGCCCGTCAATGGCGTTTTGCACCCCGGCCCCATAAGCCCCGGGTTTGGCGCCGAAGATGCGCCACCCAGCCTGACGTGCGGCCTGCTCGGCCTCAACGCCTTGAGCGAGCAACTCGGCACGCTCGGTACGCACCCTGGCCGCCAACGGGTTGAGGTCGTCAGGCTCGTCCAACGCTGCGACTGCACGAACGGCAGCATCGAACAGGTTGATCAGGCTGCCGAACGCATCGCGGAAAAAACCTGATACCCGCAGCGTCACGTCCACCCGCGGTCGATCGAGCAGGCTCAATGGCAAAATCTCGAAGTCATCGACCCGTTGACTGCCGCTGGCCCACACCGGGCGTACCCCGAGCAAGGCCATGGCCTGGGCGATGTCATCGCCGCCGGTGCGCATGGTCGCCGTGCCCCACACCGACAGCCCCAGTTGACGCAAGTGATCACCGTGGTCTTGCAGGTGGCGCTCCAGAATCAGGTTGGCCGAGGCAAAGCCGATGCGCCAGGCCGTGGTGGTCGGCAGGTTGCGCACATCGACGGTGTAGAAGTTGCGCCCGGTGGGCAGCACGTCCAGGCGTCCCCGGCTGGGCGCGCCGCTCGGGCCTGCAGGCACGAAGCGGCCCTGCAGGGCGGCGAGCAGGCCATGCAGCTCAGCCGGGCCACAGGCATCCAGCTGCGGCGCGACCACCTCGACCAGCCCCTGCAACACAGCCTGCACATCGCACCATTGCGCGTCCTGGGGAATGTGCGCATGGCCGCCCAGGCTATCGCCGATCAAGCGGCCCGCCAACGCTTCAAGACGCTCGCGCGTGTCCCCAGCCGTTCGCCACAGGCCGGCATCAATCTCTTGCAACAGCGCCGGGCGCGGCCCGTTCCAGGGTTGTCCCAGGTCGCAATCGAGCGGGTCGAATCCCAGCGCCAGTGCCTTGGCCAGCGCCCGCAGCAGACTGGCGTTGGCTCCACGCCCGTCACCGCGGGCTACCCGCAGCAGGGCCAGCAAGGTATCGGTGCGCAAGCGCCCGGTGGGCGACTCGCCAAAAACATGCAGGCCATCGCGGATCTGCGACTCCTTCAGGTCACAAAGATAGGTGTCCAGCCGCGGTAACCAGATGGCTGCGTCGTCCAGCGCACCTTCGAGCTGTAGCTCTCGGTCAATGTGGTTGTCGCGCACCAGCGCGAGGATATCGCGCTGCAGTTCACGGGCGCGGCGCGGGTCAAGCAGCTGGGCTTCGTAGTATTCGTCGGCCAGCGCCTCCAGGTGACGCAGCGGGCCGTAGGTTTCGGCGCGGGTCAACGGCGGCATCAGGTGGTCGATGATGACCGCCTGGGTACGGCGCTTGGCCTGGGCACCCTCGCCCGGGTCGTTGACGATGAAGGGATAGATGTTGGGCAACGGCCCGAGCAAGGCGTCCGGCCAACAGTTGGCCGACAGGCCCACGCCCTTGCCCGGCAGCCACTCCAGGTTGCCGTGCTTGCCGACATGGATCAGCGCATCCGCGCCATAGCCGTGGCGCAACCAGAAGTAGAACGCCAGATAGCCGTGGGGCGGTACCAGGTCGGGGTCGTGGTACACCGCGCTCTGGTCCAGTTGGTACCCCCGGGCCGGCTGAATGCCGACGAAAGTCAGGCCAAAGCGCAGGCCGGCGACCATCATCCGGCCATTGCGGCACATCGGGTCCTGCTGCGGTTCGCCCCACCGCTCGCGCACCGCGTCCTGATTGGCCTGGGGCAATTGGGCAAAGGCTGCCAGGTAGTCCTCCATCGCCATGCTTTGCAAGCAGGGACGCTGGTCGAGGCTGTCCAGGTCGTTGCTCACGCCGCCCAGCAACGCCTGAATCAGCGCAGTGCCGCTGGCGGGCAGCTCGTCAAGCGGATAGCCCTGATCCTTCAGGGCTCGCAGGATATTCAGCGCTGCGGCCGGAGTGTCCAGGCCCACACCGTTGCCGATGCGTCCATCGCGGGTCGGATAGTTGGCCAGGATCAGCGCCACGCGCTTGTCCGGGTTGGGCAACTGCGCCAGTACACACCAGCGGCGCGCAAGCTCGGCAACAAAATCCATGCGCTCGGCATGGGGGCGATAGCAGACCACATCCGACTGGCTGCGCTCGCTGCGCCAGGCCAGGTCCTTGAAACTGATCGGCCGGGTAATGATCCGCCCGTCCAGTTCCGGCAGCACGATGTGCATTGCCAGGTCCCTCGCCCCAAGGCCTTGCTCGCTGGCCTCCCAGCCCGGTTCGTTGTCCTGGGCGCAGATGGCCTGCAACACCGGAATGTCGCGACGAAACGGCCGCAGGTGCGGCTGCTCGGGGCTGGACTGGGCAAAGCCTGTGGTGTTGATGATCAACGCCGCCTCGACTTCATCCAGCCAGTCCTCGACCTGGACCAGGCAGCCGGCTTCCTTGAGGCTGGCCACGGCTATCGGCATAGGATTGAGACCAGCCAGTTGCAAGCGTTCGCAGAAGGTGTCGATAAACGCGGTATTGGCTGCCTGCAGGTGTGAGCGGTAGAACAGGATCGGCACCACCGGCTGCATCACCTGCCAGTCGGCATACCAGTCCTGTAGTTGCGCGGCCGCCTTGTGCGGGTGATACAGCGCCGTGCGCGGCAGTTGCTGTGGCTCGCTCCAGGGGTAATCGCGGTGCAGCCAGAGGCTGGCCAGGCATTTGAACAGGTTCAAGGCGTTGGCCTTGCCACCCTGGCGCAGGTAGTGCCAAAGTCGTTCGGCCTGGGCGGCGCTCACCGTGCTCAGGCTGCTGAGCTGCGGGTCCGGGCGGTCGTCGCCCGGCACCAAAATCAGCTGAACGCCGCGTGCGGCCAGCTCCAGCAACTGCTCAACGCCATAGCGCCAGTAACCGACACCGCCGTGCAGCGACACCAGAATGACCTTGGCATGGCGCAACACCTCGTCCACATACAGGTCGACCGAGGCATGGTTCTGCACCTGCATGGGGTTGGCCAGGCGCAGGCTGGGAAAATCCTCGGGCAATTGCTGGGCGGTTTCGGCCAGCAATGCCAGGTGCGAATCACCGCTGCAGAGAATGACGAGCTCGGCCGGGGTCTGGCCCAGGTCGGCAATACTGTCGTCCGGCACGAAGCCACCGGGCTGGGTCCGCAGCAGGTGCATGGATCAAGCGCCCAGGGCGGCGCGCAGGCGCGCTTCCAGTTGAGTGGCGTCAAGTGCCTGGCCAATCAGCACCAGGCGCGTGGTGCGCGGTTCTTCGCTGCGCCAGGCGCGGTCGAAGTGTTTGTCGAAGCGGGTGCCCACGCCCTGGATCAGCAAGCGCATCGGCTTGCCGGGAATTGCCGCAAAGCCCTTGACCCGCAGGATGCCGTGCTGGACTACGAGTTGGGTCAGGGCATCGAGCAGCAGGCTTTCGTCGGCTTCAGGCAGCTCAATGGAGATCGAGTCGAAGGCGTCGTGGTCATGATCGTCGTGGTCGTCGTCGCCGTCATGGTGCGAATCGTGGTGGGTGCGGCGGCCATCGATATGCGCTTCGGATTCGGCGCCCAGGCCCAGCAACACTTCAAGCGGCAAGCGACCGCTGCTCGCTTCGATCACCTTGACCGCTGGCGGCAGCTCCTCCTGCACCTCGGCGCGTACCTTGGCCAGGTTTTCAGGGGCAATCAGGTCAGCTTTGTTCAGTACCACCAGGTCGGCACTGGCCAACTGGTCGGCGAACAGTTCGTGCAGCGGCGATTCGTGATCCAGGTTCGGGTCCAGCTTGCGCTGGGCATCGACTTGCTCCGGGAAGGCGGCGAAGGTGCCAGCGGCCACGGCCGGACTGTCGACCACCGTAATCACCGCATCGACCGTGCAGGCGTTGCGGATTTCCGGCCACTGGAAAGCTTGCACCAGCGGCTTGGGCAGGGCCAGGCCGCTGGTTTCGATGAGGATATGATCCAGGTCGCCACGGCGCGCTACCAGCTCGCGCATCACCGGGAAGAATTCTTCCTGTACGGTGCAGCACAGGCAGCCGTTGGCCAGCTCATACACGCGGCCGCTGGCTTCTTCCTCGGTGCAACCGATGCTGCACTGCTTAAGGATCTCGCCATCGATGCCCAGCTCGCCGAACTCGTTGACGATCACGGCAATGCGTCGGCCCTGAGCGTTGTCGAGCATATGACGCAGCAGCGTGGTTTTGCCCGAGCCGAGAAAGCCGGTAACGATGGTGACAGGGAGTTTGGCCAGTGTTTTCATGTCGATGCCCTTGGCAGCAAATGGCGGGCATGCAGGACGAGAACCACAGGCAGCACTGCCCGGGCGCGTTCGCCACCGGATCACCCCGCCCGGTTTAATGTCGGAAACTGATCGAGGCAGGTCTCCTGGCTTGCATTGCACCGGCCGGCGGCCAGTCGAACGACGCCTTCCCGCAGCGATGCAGTGGCTGTGTCGAACCGTTCAATGCTTACAGTTGCGGGGGCAGCCGCGGCTTCAACCGCGTTCCCGTCTTAGCTTCGGCCAACGCCGAAGAACCTCGAAGCGGCTAGGCTACGCAGTGCCCGGTGAGTGGTCAACTGCTGTCACAATTGACGCTTGCGTGGTTGCGTGATTTGCTAGTGCGATTCGTTTGGGTGCCCTTTACAGGGTGAAACGGGAAACCGGTGCGTCATACACGTGTTGATCACGACGTAGGACAAGTCCGGTGCTGCCCCCGCAACGGTAAGCGAGGAAAGCGTCAGAACCACTGTGCCCGCAGTTCGGCATGGGAAGGTGACGCCTTCGGCGCGGCAATCTGCCCGCCCCTCGCCAGCCCGGAGACCGGCCCAGGCTCGATTTGACAAACCCGCGGTGGGCGGGCGCTGTTGCAACCCCTGGACGGACGCCGTGCAGGGGTTTCTTGCGCTTGCCTGTTGCCGACAACACCAAGAGGAAAGCGCCATGCGTACCAGTACCGCCAGTCACTCCGCCGTTACCCCCTCAACCCTGAGCCAGCGCCTGCTGGTTGCTGTCGGTGCCTCGCTGCTGGGCCTGTGCCTGGTCTACTTCGCCGGTTTCTCGCCTATCGAAGCGGTGCACAACGCCGCCCACGACACCCGCCACAGCGCCGCCTTCCCTTGCCACTGAGTGCCGACCGATGATCAAGCGTATTGCCAGTACTGCAGGGTTTGCAGGCCTCCTGGCCGCCCTGTTGCTGACCCTGCTGCAAAGCTTCTGGGTGGCGCCGCTGATTCTGCAGGCGGAAACCTATGAAAGCGCAGCCCCGGCGGTCGAGCCCCATGAGCATGCTCACGGTGTCGCCGCCGACCATCATCATGACAGTGAAGCCTGGTCGCCCGAGGATGGCTGGCAGCGAGTGCTGTCGACCACCGGCGGCAACCTGGTGGTGGCCGTCGGCTTCGCCCTGATCCTGGCCGCGCTCTATACCCTGCGCGCGCCCAACAGCGCCCTCACCGGTGCCCTCTGGGGCCTGGGTGGCTTTGCCGTGTTCTGCCTGGCCCCGACCCTGGGGCTGCCGCCGGAACTGCCCGGTACTGCCGCGGCCGACCTGGCCCAGCGCCAGGCCTGGTGGGTGGGTACCGCTGCCGCCACCGCCGTGGGGCTCGGGTTGATCGTGTTCGCCCACAACTGGCTGTTCAAGGCCCTGGGCGTGGTACTGCTGGTAGTGCCCCACGTGATTGGCGCGCCGCAGCCTGATGTACACGAAATGCTCGCTCCCGAGGCGCTGGAAGCCGAGTTCAAGGTTGCCTCGCTGGTGACCAATGCCGCGTTCTGGCTGGCCTTGGGCCTGATCAGCGCCTGGCTGTTCCGTCGCCCGAAGCAGGCCTGACATGCAGTTGTTTGTCGGCCTGGGTTGCCGGCGAGGTTGCCCGGTCGACACGCTGGGCAACCTGCTCGAACACACCCTCAAGGCCCACGGACTGCCCCTGGCGGCAGTCGCGGGCCTTGCCAGTATTGATCTGAAGCGCGACGAGCCGGGCCTGATTCAATTGGCCAGCCGCTTGGGTGTGCCCGTTGTGTTTTTCTCGGCTGCGCAGCTGTCGGCCTTCGAGCCGCGCTTGAGCCACCGCTCGGACGTCGCCTTTGCCCATAGCGGTTGCTACGGCGTGGCCGAAAGCGCCGCCCTGGCGCTGGCCGAACAGGTTGCCGGCCCCGCTCACCTGCAGGTCACCCGCACCCTGCACGCCGATGCCACCCTGGCATTGGCCAGCGCCGGCGGCATTGGCGGATAATTCTCCCTTTCTATCCCAAGGACTGTGCATGACCGTCTACTTTATCGGTGCCGGCCCCGGCGATCCCGAACTGATTACCGTCAAGGGCCAACGCCTGATCCACCGTTGTCCGGTGATCATCTATGCCGGCTCACTGGTGCCTGCCGCTGTGCTCGAAGGACACAGCGCCCAGACCGTCATCAACAGCGCCGAACTGCACCTGGGGCAAATCATCGAGGCGATCAAGGCCGCCCATGACCTGGGCCGTGATGTGGCCCGGGTACACAGTGGCGACCCAAGCCTGTATGGCGCCATTGGCGAGCAGATTCGCCACCTGCGCGCGCTGGGCATTCCCTACGAGATCGTCCCCGGCGTCACCGCAGTGGCGGCCAGCGCTGCCCTGCTCGGCTGCGAGCTGACCTTGCCGGACATCGCCCAGACCGTGATCCTCACCCGTTTCGGCGACAACTCACCGATGCCCGAAGGCGAACAACTGGCTGACCTGGCGCGTCATCGCAGTACCCTGGCGATCCACCTGGGGGTCAAGCACCTGGAGAGGATTGTCGAAACCCTGCGTCCGCATTACGGTGGTGACTGTCCGATTGCCGTGGTGCATCGCGCCACCTGGCCAGACCAGGACTGGGTGCTCGACACCCTGGACGGAATTGTCGCGCAGGTGCAGGCCAAGGGCTTTCGACGCACTGCGCTGATCCTCGTGGGCCGGGTGCTGGCCAGTGACAGTTTTTCCGAATCAGCGTTGTACCGTGCCAGCCATGCGCACCTGTATCGGCCCTGAACGCATACTACCCTGAGGTGTTGACCATGCTTGAATTGCGACCCAACTGCGAATGCTGTGGCTGTGACCTACCGGGCGACAGTAAGGATGCGTTGATCTGCTCGTTCGAATGCACCTTTTGCCGTGCCTGCAGCGAGCAGCCCCTCAAGGGCCAGTGCCCCAACTGTGGTGGTGAGCTGGTCAAGCGCCCGGCGCGGGCGGCTGAGAAGCTGATCAAGTACCCGGCGTCTACCCAGCGGATAGTCAAGGCGCAAGGCTGCCCGACTCACTGACCTTATCGGCGACTGCTGCGCAGTCGATCGCAGCCTCGTTCCTCGGCAGCGGCTACACCGTATG
>NZ_KE384454.1:0-164353 GCF_000425805.1 Pseudomonas vranovensis DSM 16006 | reverse complement strand
CGATCGCAGCCTCGTTCCTCGGCAGCGGCTACACCGTATGCACCGTAGCCGCTGGCGCCAGCCTGCGATCGGCCGCGCAGCGGTCGTGGTTCTGCACGCCCTGAAGCAGCTCGCTCCTTCCGTTCTCAATTCCTCAAGGCGCCTGGTACTGGCTCAGGTACTTGTCCAGCACTGCCTTGTCGCCACTGCCATCGTCGGCCACTTGCCACAGGCGCCGTTCGATCCCTTGGGCCAGCAGGTGCCCTACCGCCGACTCGATCGCCGAGAGCACGCACAGTTGCGCCGGCTCGTTGGTGGTGTAGCCCACTTCGGCTTCCAGCAGTTTCTTGAACTCGATGAACTTGAACACCCCGGCACTGCGTCCAACCGAGTAGATGGTCTTGCTGGTCATGACGTTGGCCAGCACCTGGCCGCTGCGCACGTCCACCGCCCGCAGGTTGACCGAAACCTGGTCGACCCGATATTCGCGGGAGATATCGATGCCCAGGTAGCGCGCGCCCTCCCCGCCACTGCGCACGTTGGTATCGTAGGCAATGATGCCGCCTTCGAGCATCAGGTTGGCCGCCTGCAACGGCGGCAGTTCGCCCTGGATGTTGACCGGCGTATCGGGCTTTTTCTGCGAGGCGCGGATGATCTTGCGCTCGGTCAGCAGGTTCTGCAGCCCTTCACGCTCCAGCACCACGAACCAGCCACTGGCCTGCAGGGCATCCATCAGCATGCTCGCCGCCCCCTGGGTGACGCTGGTGGAGAAAGAGCTTGCAGGCGTCGGCTTGTATTGCCCGGTCTGGTCGCGAAATCCATACACCACCGCCATCAACCGGCCTTTGGGCCGAGGCATGTTCAGCAGGTCGTAGTAGGTCGAGGCCCGTGGCGTCAGGGTCGGGCTTTCGCTGTCCTGCTCTGCCGACATGGGCTCGCGCAGGCTGCAGCCCTGCAAGGTGGCCAGGATCATCAGTGCGGTCAGAAATCGTTTCATGATTGTTTCTCCCCTTTACCCTGCCCGTTACGGGTTCAGGCCGTTGACCAGCACTTCAGACACCTCACCGGTCGCCCGGTCAGTGATTTGGATGGTCAAGGCGCCGGAGTCATCCAGCACGTTGATCAGAAAGGCATCGGTCTGCAGGCTGCCGGTGTTGCCGTTGTTGATGTTGGTCAGCAGCTGCGAGAGCAGGCGCGACTCCAGTTGGCTGGTGAAGCGCTCCAGTGACGAAGTGCTGGCCAAGGCTGAAGCGCGGTCCTTGATGTCCGGGTCGTCATGGTCGTTCTGTGCCTGGGCATTGTTGAGCAGCCAGGTGCCGTTGAGCGGGTTGCCGCCAAACGCCGGGTTGACCGGGGTGTACACCAGTTCAGTGGCACCGGCCTGACTGCACAGGACAGCCAGCAGGACCAGGGAGGCCAGGCCGCAGGTATTGTTGTTCATAGCTCGTCCCTCTCAAGATCGGTGGTGTCTTGCAGCAGCATCTGCAGCTTGCGCTGGATGATCTGCGCCTTGACCAGGTCAGCCGCCTCATAGGCGGCGTCCTTCAGCTCGGTGGTGTTGGGTGGCAGAAAGCGTTTGTAGATCACACGTTGCTCGTACTCGACCGTCACCAGGCTGCCCCAGCGTGCGTCCGGTCTTTCGCGTACCACCAGGTTGAAATCCAGGCGGCTGGTGGCACGCAACCGCTCGGCGAAGCTGTAGTAAAAGTCGTGGCCAATGTGCGAGATGGTGTTGTCGACGATAAAGCCCATCATCTCGTCCTCGGCACCGCCGCGGGCGGTGCCGGCCAGCAGCACCAGGGCCAGGGTGCAGGCAGTCAGGCGGCGGTTCATTGCCCGGCTCCTTGCGGCGCGTCGTTGCGCACGCCGCCGTTGTCGGCAAAGGCTTTCTCGGCCACGAACTGCCAGTCGGAGTAGTGGGTCAGGCCTTCGAAGTCCGACCATTGCGCGGCAAAGCCGGTCTGTTTGAGCGGCGGCTGCTGCGACTGGCTGTAGACCCCGGTGATGCGCCCGTCGATGGAGCGCACCAGCCCCCAGTCGTCGCTGCCGGTGATCGGGTCGCTGTACAGCTGGCGAATGTGGCGCTTGGGGTTCGGGTAGCGCGGGTCTTCGAGCAGCTCCTCCAGCGTCTGCGGGTACTGGGCAAGCCCCGGCGAGCTGCGGTAGTAGCTGCGCAGTGCCTGGGCATACTGGGTGCCGACCCACAGCAGGTCGCGCTCACGTTCGCGCTGGGCGACGGTCGACCACAGGGTGACGGTAGAGCCCAGGACGATGCCGGTCACGGCAATCAGCAACAGCACGCCCAGGTAGGTGTAGCCCGCTTCGGCGGCGCTACCACTCGGCATAAAGGCTGCCATCACGCGCCCTCCCGGTTGAACCGCTCTTGATATCGGCCACCGAGCCCGCCACGCCTTCAGGCGGGGCCACCACTTGCCACAGGTCGCGGCGCTCGGTGATCGGGTCCAGGGGTGCGCTGCGCAGGTAGCGCTGTTCGACCAGTTGTTCCAGCGACTCGGGGTAGTGCCCGGTGTCGCCGTAGTAGTGGTCCAGCGCCTCGCGCATCACCGCCAGGCTCTGGCGCAAAGTGGCCTCGCGGGAGGTCTCCAGGCTCTGGAAGTAACGCGGCATGGCGATGGTCATCAAGGTAGCGATGATCGCCATCACCACCAGCAGTTCGATCAGGGTGAAACCTTGGCTACGTTTCATGCTGGTCACCACTGCCCGTAGGCGATGCCGTTGAGGCCCTTACCCCGCGCCCGGGAGTAGACGTCGAAGACGTCCTCCCCTTCACGCGGGTTCTGGGCGGAGCTTTCGTAGGTGCGCAGGCCCCAGCCGCCTTCGTCGTCGCGCTTGGCGGCAACCAGCGGGTCGCGGGGAATGCGCCGCAAAAAGTAGAACTTGGCGCCCTTGGCGCTGCGCACATCCCTCACGCCGTCGACCAGCACCTGCAGGTTTGGTGGGTAGCCCGTGGCGTTGAGCGACTTTTCGATGTAGCCGGCGTCAAAGGCGCGCTTGTAGGCGTCAATGCCATCGCGGATCTGGTACAGGGCGGTCTTGAGCTCCTGTTCCTTGCCCCGGCGAACCAGGGTTTCGGTCAGCGGTGCGGCAATCGAAGCCAGCAACCCGAGCAGGGCCAGGGTCAGCATCACTTCAATCAGGCTGAATCCTGCCATTGACCGTTTCATGGCTCAGGGCCTCACGCCGGTAGGAACGGCGGCGATGGGTTGTTCGGTTTCGACGTCGACATCGATGCTGCGGTTGAGGTTGCGGATCTGCATGCTGGTCTCGGTACCGGTCGGGAACTCCATGTCCGAGGGGCTCTGGTAAGGCAAGTTGCGCACGATCCGTGGGGTGATCGACAACACCAGCTCCGACTGGCTCTTATCGTTGCGGTTGCTGCCGAACAGTCGGCCCAGACCGGGGATGTCGCCAAGGCCAGGGATCTTGTTGCCACTGGCGCCTTCGTCGTTGCGCACCAGGCCGGCCAACACCTGGGTTTCGCCGTCATGCAGGCGCAGGCTGGTCTGCGCGTTGCGGGTGTCGACCTGGACCGGAATGGTGCCCTGGCGAGTGGGTTCAAGGGGCTTGGCGTTACTGACCTCGAGGGAAATCTTGATCGCCACTTCGTTGTTCAGGTGAACCACCGGGGTCACTTCGAGTTTCAAACCGACATCCAGGTAGGTGACGCTTTCGGTGATCACCGGGCCCTGGGTCGAAGGTACCGAAGTGGCGCTGATGATCGGTACCCGCTGGCCGATATGGATGCGTGCCTGCTCGCGGTTGCTGACCCGGATCACCGGGCTTGCCAGGGTGTTGATGTCGTTGTCCTGGGCGTTGATCTTGGCCTGGGGCGACGGCGAGAAGGTGATGCGCTCGGAGTTGATGCCGCGCAGCTGGTCAATGGTGCTGACCGGATTGCCGTCGTTGTTGAGGATGCCGAAGGTGTTGGGCCATTGCAGGCCCAGCTCGAGGATCCGCGAACGGGCCACTTCCATCACTTCCACTTCCAGCACCACCTCGGGGTTGGACTGGTCCTGGGACTGCAGGAGTTTCTCGGCCATGCGCACCGCGTCCGGGGTGTCACGCATGGTCAGGGTGTTGAGGCGTTCATCGACGAACACATCGCGGGTCTTGAGCATGGTTTTGACCATGTTCAGCGCGGTGTTGGCGTCGATGCTGGTCAGGTAGAAGGTGCGCATGACCAATTCCTGGTAGTCCTTGGTCTTCTGCGGCGAATCGGGGTAGATCAACAAGGTGTTTTCGTTCACCACCTTCTGGTGCAGCTGGTTCTGCTCCAGCAGCAGCGACACGGCGTCTTCGATGCGCACGTCACGCACGAAGATGGTGGCTTTCATGTCCGGGCGCAGGTCTTTGTCGAAAATGAAGTTCAACCCCGCCACCTGCGACAGCACCTCGAAAATGGTCTTGAGGTTGGCGTCACGAAACTCCAGGGTCACCGGTTTTTCCAGTTTGGTTTGCAGTTGCGGATTGGGCTGGGCAGTGCGGCTCTGCACCAGCTCGATGTCTTTGCGCAGGGCCAGGCCGGCTTCGTTCTGCGGGTCCAGTTGCAGCACTTCGCGCATGTGTCGCTCGGCACCGAACAGGTCGCCGCTGCGCAGCGCTGCCTGACCCAGGGCAACACGCTCACCGAGGTTGCGCATCAGCTCGATCTGGCGCACGGCATCCTGGGCACGGCGGTTGTTCGGCTCCAGGGTCAGCACCCGGCCGTAGCCCATGCGTGCGCCGCCGAAGTCGTGGCGGCTGCGGTCGCTGTCGGCCTTTGCCAGCAGCTCTTCCACCGACTGCTTGCGCCCCTGCATCAGGGCGATGTTCAACTCGGTATCGCGAGGGTCTTCCTTGAGGGCCTCTTCGAGCCGGGCGATACCGGCTTCGTATTGCCCTTCATTGATCAGCGCCTGGCCATCCTTGCGTGCTGCAGTCGTGCCGCAGCCGGCCAGGGCGACGCACAGTGCAAGCATCAAAAATGGCGCTTTGTTGCACAACCTGGACGAATTCATGGTGCGCTCCCTACAGACAAGGTCTGGGACAGGTGCAATGGCAGGTAGACCAGGCTCAGCTCCGTGGCGGAGATCTGCTCGATCCGATAGGTGTCGTCGATCACATCACCGCGACGTACGACATAGAGCTTTTCACCGCTTTGCAGAAACACCTGCTCGTCCTCGAGGTTGTGCAGGCGGCCAACGAACTGGAACGGCAGCACCGGTGCCGAAGGTGCCGCCACCACCGCGGCCACCACCGCCGGTTTTTCCGTGACCGTGGCCATCTGCACGGCCGGCTTCCAGCTCTTGCTCGGGAACAGGTCCCGTGGCTTGAGCGCGGTCGGCTTGGCGGCTTTGCCGGCTGCAGAGGCGGCGGCGACCTGGGCCTTGTCGGCGACAGCAACGGTGGCGCGGGTATCAGCGGCCTCGTCGTCGAAGAAATACCCCGGTGCCCAGGCCAGTACGGCAGCGAGTCCGAGAAAGGCCAGCCAGGCCAGGCGGCGTTGAGTGTTCATCACGACCTCGACAGGTAAAGGGTCATACGCAGGCGGCCGGTCAGCTCGCTGTCGCCGATCTTCTTGCGTTGCAGATCGACGTCTTCGAGCACCAGCGCCGGCAGTTGACCGAGCAAGGCATGGACAAAGCGGCGGATCTGCGGGTAGCTGCCGCGCACGGGCAGGAGAATCTGGTAGCGCGCCAGTTGAGTCTTGGGGTCCACCCCCAGGGCGTACTCGCCCCGTGCCAGGCTGATGCGTTCGGTCTTGGCCAGGCTGTAGATACGGTCGATGGCCTCGGTGGCCTGGGGCTGGGCCGGTAGCTGCTTGTGAAAGTCCTCCAGTTCGCGCTGGGGTACCTGGGGCAGCTTCAGCGTGCCGCTCTTGATCTGACGCAACTGGGTGCCGGCGTCCTGATTGCGCCCTTCAAGGTCCCGTACTTGCTGCCACTGTGGCAGCACGCCGAACGCGCCGTAGAGCAAGGCCAGCACCACCAGCGCAGCACCGGCCAGGCCGACCATGCCGAGCCGCTGCGCACGTTCGTGCAGAATCAGACTAGGGATGCGCATTGCCGATCTCCCAGGTGGCCGACAGGTTGAACTGCACCGGATGTTCGGGCTGCTTGGCCATGATTTCGTGGTTGAGCAGCGACACATCGCGCAGCTCGCCACTGGCTTCCAGGCGTTTGTGAAAGGCCAGCATCGCTTCCAGGTCACGGGCTTCGGCACTGATGCGCACCTGGCCCTTGCGGGCGTCCGGGGTCAGGGTCAGCAACGCCACATCATCCTGGGGCAAGCCTTCGAGCATGTTGAACAAGCGTTCCCAGGGGCGCTGCAGCTGCTGCGAGACACTGCGCATCTGGGCCAGTTTCTCGGTCTGCTCGCGGCTTTGTGCCGGGGTCAGGGAACTGATTGTTTCCGGACGCTTGCCCAGTTGGCGTTCGACGTGCTGCAACTGCTGCTCAAGGGCTTCCTGCTGCTGGCTGAAACCTTGCTGCAGCAGCGTTGCGCCCAGCACCAGGCTTGCGCCGACGGCCAGCAGCGCCCAGGCGGCAAGGCCGGTGCGCCGTGGCTGGAAGTCCAGCTCCAGGCGGCGCATTTCAGGCCACCGCCCGGGACATGCTGCACAACACGTCACCGCCGGGCTCAGTCAGCGCACACAACTGCACGCCGTCCAGCGTCGGGGGTTGCTCCATGCGACCTGGTGCATGGAGGAATACCGGTAGCTCGCGCTCGCCGGCATTCAGTTCGCACTGGCGGGCGATCAGCGCCTGCAGCGCTGCGTCGCTGTCACCACTACCCTGGGCGCTGACCTGCTGCCAGGTGCCGTTCTGTGCCAACAGGCACACGCTGCGTTGTGGTTCGGCCAGCACGAACAGAAAGTCGCCCTGCCCCAGTTGCTCGGCAAAGCGGTTGTAGGCAGCCATCAGGTAGGGACGCACCGAGCGCGGGCGAAGGCCCAGGGTGCGGCAGTGGTCGTTGAGACGCTGCAGCAGCGCTTCGGGCACCGCCGTGGCAATCCGCGCACTGCCGGCAGCCTCCGGCGACACCACCAGGCGCCAGCCGTCCAGGCTCTGGCCGTAGTGGGCTTCAAAGCAGGCCCGTGCGTAGTGGTGCAGTTCATCAGGGCGATTGATGGCGGCGCTCCAGGGCACCAGGCAAAAGCGGCAGTACTGGGCCGACAGCAGCAGTTGCAGTTGAGCACCCTTGCAGCCGTGCTCGCCGAGCAGGCTATGGAGGGTGTCCAGGGCCTGGGTGGCGGCCTGGCTGCGCTCGGCGATAAAGCCCAGGCTGCCCAGCCACTGCTGTTTCTGGCCTTGGAGCCGGGACAAGCCGACGCCTTGGGCGCCAAGCACGGCGACGAAACGATCAGGCGACAAATGTGACACGATTGATCTCCTCCAAGGTGGTCCGGCCATCACGCACCAGCTCCAGTGCCGAGCTGCGCAGCAGGCGCAGCCCGCGTTGGCAGGCCAGGGTGCGGATCTGGGCCAGCGGCCGACGTTCAACGATCATTTGCCGCAGTTCGTCGTCCAGGTGCAGCAGTTCGGCGATGGCGGTGCGGCCGCGATAGCCACTGCCACGGCATTGGCCACAGCCTTTGCCGTGTACGAAGCGGTATTCACCGACCTGCCCGGCTTCCAGGCCCGAGAGGCTCAGTTCTTCGTCGTCAGGGTGATGGGGCGCAGCGCAGTGCGGGCATACCAGGCGGATCAGGCGTTGGGCCAGTACGGCGTTGAGGGCGGAGACAAAGCTGTAGGGGTCGACCTGCATCTGGCTGAAGCGGCCGATTACATCGAAGACGTTGTTGGCATGGATGGTGGTGAACACCAGGTGGCCGGTCAGCGCGGATTGCACGGCAATCTGCGCGGTGTCCGGGTCGCGGATCTCGCCGACCATGATCTTGTCGGGGTCGTGACGCAAAATCGAGCGCAGGCCACGGGCGAAGGTCAGGCCCTTCTTTTCGTTGACCGGGATCTGCAGCACCCCCGGCAACTGGTATTCGACCGGGTCTTCGATGGTGATGATCTTGTCCACGCCGTGGTTGATCTCGCTGATCATGGCGTAGAGGGTGGTGGTCTTGCCGCTGCCGGTGGGACCGGTGACCAGGATCATGCCGTAGGGTTCGTTGGCCAGGCGGCGCAGGCTGCGCAGGGTATGGTCTTCAAATCCCAGGGCCTGGAGCTGCACGCCGCTGACGCGGTCGGCCAGGTCCTGTTTGTCGAGCACCCGCAGCACTGCGTCCTCGCCAAAGATGCTCGGCATGATCGATACACGAAAATCGATCTGCCGGGCGCTGATGCCGATCTTGAAGCGACCGTCCTGGGGGACGCGTTTTTCACCGATATCCAATTCGGCCATGACCTTGATCCGCGAGATCACCTGCTCGGCGAATTCGCTGCCGCTGACCTTGCTGATGCTGTTGAGCACGCCGTCGATACGGTACTTGATCACCAGGCCGCTACCGGTCACGCCCAGGTGGATGTCGCTGGCGTGCATCTTCAGGGCGTCGTAGAGGGTCGAGTTGACCAGTTTGACCACCCGGCTCTGGTCTTCGCTGATACTGGCCAGCGAGAGGCTTTGCACGGTGTCCAGTTCGGCGACCGCCTCGCTGTCGTTATCCAGCGAGTCCACGGCATGGAAGCTTTCTTCGTGACGGGCCAGAAAACCGCTCAGCTCGGCCGCTTGCACCAGGTACAGCGGCGCGCCCTGCAGACATTCATCGATCCAGGCAAGACGGGCAGTGTCAAAGGGGTCGGCGAACACACCCAGCACCTGGCCGTCGTGTTCGAGGAAAATGAATTCGCGTTTCAGGCATTGGGCCAGGCTGACCCGGTCAAACAGCGGGGTGGCGGCAAACAGCGCCTGGCCGTCCAGCACCGGGTAATGCAGGGTGGTGCCAAGGGCTGCGACAAAATCGGCGGGGGCAAGGCCGCTCAAGCGTTGCAGGGTGTCGATCAGGCGTTCGGCACTTTGCTCGGCGCTAGCCCGGGCTTGAGCCAGTAACTCGCGACCCAGGGGCGCAGGCGTAACAACCTGGGCGGGGACAGCGGCGAGCGACAAGGTTTCCATGGCTTGCTCTCCAGCGCGGAGCGCGGCAAGCCAGGTTCAGGTTTGCTCGCGCATTACTCCCCGGTGAGCAGTTGGTCCTCGTCCGGTCCTGGAGGCCTTGCGCCATTACGGCGGCGGTCTGCCAGCACCCAACTACCATCGAACAACTGCAGGGGGAAACTTTCACTCCTGCTCTGGCGTCGTTCGACAAACCCCGTGTCCGTGTTGCCGGTGCCCTTCTCTTCACGCTTGATACCCATCAGGTCGAAGACTGCGCGGGCCAGTTCCGTCAGTGGAAAAGGCTTGAACAGGATATGACTGACGCCCAGCTGGGTGGCACGCTCACGGACCTCGGCGGTCGGATGAGCAGTGATCAGCACGAAATGACAGTCCCTGCGTTGGCGCACGGTCTCCAGTACCTGAAACCCCTCCATGTCGGGCAAGCGATAATCGAGCACTATTACGTCGGGTTGGGTGCGCTCGGCTTCACCGATCGCCGTTGCCCCGTCGTAGGCAACATGGACGTTCAGGCCTTGCGCATCCAGGTACGCCTGGATATTGCCCGCAAGGGTCTGTTCGTCATCGACTACCAATACTGTGTTAACCAAGGTCGACTCCTTGAAGCACCACAGGCCCGGTTTCCCGGTCTGGCGAAGTGCGACCTTGTACAGGCTTACGCATGCTTCGTGCCAGACATGAGACGGCGCTATTAACTGTGCTATGTCATTGATTCTTTAAGCGTAGACGCAAATGAGCCGTGCGCCCTCCCCCCAATGCCGGGGACCGGCTGGCACTTTGCCCCTACTGATGTCCCCAACATTGGGGGTCGAGTCAGTCGTCAGTCAAGTTTCTGCACCTGCCCGGCGTCTCGTAAACGCTGTAGCAAGGCATGGCGCGCCTGCGCCTGTTGCTGATCGATCAGGAGAGATTTTGCCAATGCCAGTCCCTGTTCAGCTTCGACAGGGCTGCTGGCATTTAGGTTCTGCTGCGCCTGAAAAGAATTCTCGTTCGCCAGATAAAACGCCTTTACCTGCGCCCCATCGGGTTCGGGCACCCGCGTGGCGTCCAGAAAGACTCGTTGCGCAGCCAGTTCATGGCGGGTGTAGTCGGCAAAACTGGTGGTATCGAAACCGGCATCGGCCAGGCGTTGTTCAAAGTTCTGCGTAGAACCGAAGGCCTGGCGCAACTGGTCGACCTGCGCGTTGACCTCGGCGTCGCTGACCGTCACCCCTTGGCGCTGGGCTTCCTGCCAGAGCAGCTCCTTGTCGATCAGGTCGTTCAGGGCCTGGTCACGCAGGCGCTTGTAAACGCTGGGGTTGCGGATACTGGTCAGCGCCCGCCCGCGGTCTTCGAGGTATTCGGCGAAATAGCGTTCAAGGCGCAGCTGACTGATCGCCACGCCATTGACCAGGGCAGCAGGTGGCACTTCCTGCGCCTGCAGCGGCAGCGCCAACAGGCACAACAACAGACCGAACAGTTTCATGGCGAATTCACCTCGACGACAGGTCGATAGGCGGCAACCGGGCGGAACACCGGGCCGGGCATTTCCAGGGTCACGACGTGGGCGCCCGCCAGACCCTGGCGGCGGCCCGGGCCAAAGCCCAAAGGTGGGGTGAGGCCGGTTTGCACGTCGTGCAGGCTTTCGAGTGCCAGCACAAGCTTCTCCCGGCTGGCGTCGCGGCCAATGCGCTTGAGCGCATCGGTCAACAGCTGCAGAGCGCACCAGGTGCTTACTTGAAGCGCCCCCTGGCGACCATCCAGGCCCTGGCGCTGGCGCAAGGCGCTCAACGCCTCGCGGCCGGAGGCCGTCCAGTCGCCGGGCACAAAGGGATAAGCCAGGAATACCCGCCGCGACCAGGCATCGGGCACCTGCGGCAACTGTCCCGCCACCTGACTGGAAACGGCGAACAGGTACGGTGTGTGACCCGCCTGCTTCAGCGCTGCTGTGAGTTGGGTAAAACTGTCGCCCTGGCCGAGAAAGAAAATCGCCTGCCCTTCCCCGTTCCAGGCATTGAGCGACTGCGCCCCGACATCACTCCAGCCTCGATCCTGCAGTGCATGCTCAAGGTTGCGAGCCAGGCCGGCCTGGGCCTCGTCGGCATACACGATCCGTGTAACGGCCTGCTCCAGGGCCAGGTTGGCCTGGGCGTAGTCGGCCAGGCTCAGCAGCTGTTCGCGCAAGCCCGGCAAGGGGTCGAAGATCTGCACACTGTCCGCCAATGCCGGCGCCGCTCCCACCAACGGGACCTTTGCCTGCTCAAGACGCGTAGCCAGGGTCGACTCCAAGGCCGGGGCCAGCGGGGCGATCAGCGCAAACACCGGGTCCTGCACCAGCAATTGCCCCAGGGCTTTCTCTGCGCTGTCCTGGTCGGGCCCTGGGTCCAGGCTGACCAGTTCAAGTTGGCGGCCATGAATGCCCCCCTGCTGGTTAATGTGGGCGATGCGGTCCGCAAGCACCGCCGCCACCACCTTCGCCGACCCGGCCAGTGGACCCTGGGTGGGCAGCAAGGTGCCCAGGCGCAGCGTCTGCTCCTCTACACCCGGATCGCGGTCATCGGCCAGGCGCTTGAGGTAGGCATTGAGATTGCGCTGGTCGGCCATGCTCAACACGAAGCGTGGCATCACCGGGTCCAGTTGATTGCCACCCGGGTCGCGGCCCTCCTGGATAGCCCGGGCCAGCGTGGCCTCGGTATAGGCCGGGTAATACCTGCCGTTGGCCTGGCGCAACTGTTGCCCCATCGCCAACCGCTGCCAACTCAACACCGGCGGACGTACGCCGCCTTCGGCGCGACCCAGGCCATCGGCGCCATGGCAACTGGCACACGGCACCACGCTGGCTGGCACCAGCATGTCCGCAGCGCCCACCCGCGCCGACACCTGGGCATCGCTGCTCGACAGCCCTTCCCGGTACAGGCGCTTGCCGGCCAGCTCGCTCGGGGTCAGGTCCAGGGCCACGGCCTGGCAGCTGGCAACCAGCATCAGTACAAGGGCCCCAGCACGCAGCACCGCGTTCATGCTGTTCAACGTCCAGCCAGTGGTTGCGACAGCAGTTGCAGGCGCTGGGCAATGGCCTGGGCGGGGGCATCGGGGCGGATCTTGCTCCAGCGCTTGTTGGCGACGTCACCGGCGATCAACTGGGTGGAATGTTGTTCAGGGCTGGGAATCAGGTGCCCCAGGCGCGCCAGCACCAGGTCCATCTGCGCTTTGTCACCGGTCAGGAACAGCCAATTGGGGCCATCCACCCCTTGCTTCTGGGCAAATTCCTTGAGTACCTGCGGGGTGTCGTTGGTCGGGTCGCTGCTCAGGGAGATGAAGGTCACCTTGCTGGCCTGCTCCTCGCCCATGGCCTCGCGTACTTCGCGCAGCTTGCGGGTAATCAGCGGGCAGGCGTCGTTGCAGTGGGTGAAGATCACATTGAGCATCACCACCTTGTCCTTCAATACATCACTGTAGAAGCGCAGGGTGCGGCCGTTCTGGTCCTTTACCAGGCTGTCGGTGAAGTACGCCTGGGCGTCATGGGTGCCGGCGGTCGGGGTGACCGGCCGAGGGTCGGCCGCCTGGGCGCTGTCGGGCTCGGTCTTGTGGCCTTCATGGGCAAAGGCCACGCTGCTCAAGATCCACAGGCAGGCCCCCAGGGCCAGCCAGTCGACACTGCGCATCGTCCCCGGACGGTGACTGGCGGCGCTCATGGTTGCACCTCCTGGGCAATGGCGGTGTGCTTGGCATGCACCCGACGGGCGCTGAGCCGGTCGATTTCCGTGACCAGCAACGCCGGGTCGGTAAAGCCATAGAAGCGCGTCCATTTGCCGCTGCGGCCATCGCCCACCAGAATCAGCGGCGGATGCTCACCCAGGTTGGCACTGAAGCTGCCCAGGCCCTTGAGGGTTTCGTTGACTGCATACGGCGTACCCGTCAACCAGCTCCAGCCGGGGCCGACCTGGAAAGTCTTGGCGTAATCGAGTAGGCGCTTGGCATCGTCGCGCTGGGGGTCGACGCTGATCGATACCAGTTGCACCTCGCTGCCCACCCGACCGCCCAGCTGCTTTTGCACCTTGGCCATGATCGAGGACACCACCGGGCACACCGTGGTGCAGCTGGTGTAGATAAAGCCCATGACCACCAGGTGGTCGGCTACCAGGTCTTTTTCCAGGCGTACCGGCATGCCGTTCTGGTCGAGCAGTTGCACATCGGCAAAGCGCACCGAGGTCTTTTCCTGGTGGACGGCGGGCGTGCCGTGGGCGCTGTGGTCGACACCATTGTGGGCCTGGGCCAGGCCACAACTGGCGGCCAGCAGGCACAGGCTGAACAGTCTGCAGCGATCGAGCATTTTCATCGCGAACTCCTTGTTGAACCGGTGTCAGACGCTTGTTGAGCCTCTGCGGGCAGCACCCGCAGGCTGGCGTAGTTCTTCTCGGCAAAGGCGTCGCCCAGTGAAGGGGCCTGTACATGCAGGTACCAGGCGCCGCTTTCAGCCAGCTCCAGGGGCGCCTCGTACACCCCGTCACCCACCTCGGTGACCTGGCTGTTGCGGGCGCGCGAGGACGGCGCGAGGAAGTAGCGCACGCTCAGGTCCTTGATGCCGTTGCGCGGCGCACCATTGCCTTCGACGATGCGAAAGCGCGCCGTGAAGGGGTTGCCTTGTACCACCACGGCGGGTTCGAGCATGAACTGGATCTGCGGGGTTTGCCGATGCGGGGCGGTGGGCGAAGCGGCCACTTCGGTACTGAAGCAGTGGATGATCTGTGGCTGGTTGAGCAGGAACGCCACGTCGAAGGTGCCTGCGGCCGGCAGCTTGACCGTCGAGCTGTACACGCCTGGCGCCACTTCCCGCAGGCTGCGGTCGATCACCAGTGCAGCCCGGGCATTGTGGCCACGGTTGGGGTAGCCGGACATCGGCGCGTTCATGCCTTCGGCGTAGAAGTAGGTGGTGTTGTCGGCCGGGTTGACCACGAACACCGAGTTTTCGTCCCGGGCCACGGTCAGCCCCTGCGCCAACGGCAGGTCGCCAGCCTGGCGCGGGGCCGAGGCGCCGGCCTCGAAGCCCTGGACAATCGGCTGGCGCCCTTCACCGAGGCTGCTCAGGTTGATCATGCTGACCTTGGATGAAGCCAGGCCCCGGACATAGGCATAGGCCTGGGTAAAGGTCAGTTGGTAGGGTTCGGCCGCCACGGGCAGGCTGTGGATCAGCCTATCGGTACTGGCGTCGATCACCAGTGCCTGGTTTTCCAGGGTGTTGAGGACGATGCCAAAGCGCCCGTCACGGCTGAAACGCATCGGTCCCAACCCTTGCTCGCCTTGGATCAGGTGGCGCTGGGTGTGGCTGCGCGCGTCGATCACGCTGATAGTGCCGTCACGCCCGTCGGCCACATACACCGCCTGGGACAGCGCCGAATAGGCCACTGACAATGGGTGCGAGCCCACCTTGACGGTCTTGACCAGGCGCATGTCACTGGCGTCGATAACGCTCAAGGTGCCACTGTCGCGGTTGCTGACAAAGGCGTAGCGCGAGTCGGCACTGAAGGCGATTTCGTGGTGGCCGGCGCCAGTGGCAAAGAACTTCATGGCCTTGCGGCTGGGAACGTCTATCACGGTCACGCCACTCTGGGCCGGATCGCTGGTATTGTTGCCGACCCACAGCAGGCGCTGGTCGGGCTGCAGGGCCACGCGCAGCGGCTGCTTGCCGGCGGGAATACTGCCAATGCGCTGGAAGGTCTCGGTGTCGATCAGTGCCACCTCCCCACGTTCGGGGATCGACACGAACACTTGCTTGTCGTCGCCGCTGGGGGTCCAGTCCATCGGCTGGCCGGGCAGTTCGATACGCGCCAGGGTACTGGTGACGCCACCCACCGACACCGACGGGTCGATCACGGTGAGGCTGGCGTCCTTGTTCAGTACCAGCAGAAAGTAGCTGTTGAGGTCGAGCAACGGCCGGGCACCAATGCTGCTCTTGAGAAACAACGCCACCCGTGCCTTGCAGCTTTTGCTGCGGTCCTTGGCAGCCTCGCCGGTCAGCGCCGGGTCCAGCCAGGCGCCGGGGGATACCCCCGACAGTGGCTGGCCGCTGTTCTGGTCAGTGATCTTGAAGCGCACATTGGCAAAGGCGCCTTCTGTCAGCACCCCGCCGCTGCCCAGCGGCCTGGCTTCGAACTCGACGGTGACACCGTCGCGGCTGAGCCGGTGCAGAGCTTGCGAATCGGCCTTGGCTTCAGCCTCGGCCAGCTCGCTGCGCGGGTCGCACCAGAGGCTTTCATAGGCGACCCCCAAGCCCATCAGGGTCATTCCGGTCAGCAGTCCCAGGTACAACGGTCTGTTCTTCTTGATCATGACCTCTTCCCCTTGCCCTTACTGCGCTGGTGGCGTGGCTGGTGGTGTTTCTTCCGTTACCCGCAGGATGCCCCACAACCCCGAGGCATTGCCGTATGCAGCGTAGTCGCGGAACAAGTAGTCGCCCGGCACCGCGTTGGCCCCCCCGGCACTGGGCACCATGAAGCTGAAGTGCGCTGCCGGCAGCACGCTTTCCTGGGCACCGATGAACATCGCCTGCGGGTTGTAGCCAAAGCGCACCGAACCAATGCCCGGCAGGCTCATGGGGTAGCCGCCGACGTCGGACTTCTCGGCCTGGTAGTTATGCAGTGGCCAGATGTGCCCATCGAGCTGGTAGGTGATACCGCGGCTGCCGCCGGTAGGCATCAGAATGTGGTTACGGAACGGCTGACCCGGCTTGGCCCAGAGCACCGGCGTTTGCGGGTCGCTGCCCACCAGGGCGTTGCTGTAGGCCATGTGCGCGTTGGGGACATCTGCCCAGCCATAGCCGTCGGCATGGCCGAATGGCGCATCCGGGGCCAGGCCGAAGCGGAACCACAGCGGCTCGGTCTTGTAGTTGATGGCCATATTGGAGTTGTCTTTCGGGTCACCCGGTACGCCATTGCCTTCGGTGGCAATGCCTTCCACGGGACGGCCGTCCGACCAGCGCATGTTCAGCGCCCGCTGCCACACCGTGGCAAAGTCGCGGTAGGCCGGCTGCCCGGGCACCTGCACCGTGGCCGAGGCCCGGCTGGCGCTGTCTTCGGTCCAGGTAGCGGTCTGCGGCAGGATGCTCATGGCACCCACCAGGCCTTTCTGCCCCTGCTTGATGACATCGGCCGGGGTGATGTTCAGGCCGCCGAACTCGATGGCGGTGGTGTTGATATTGTCCACCGAGCGGCCCATCTGCATCACCGGCTTGCCTTCACGCTCCAGGTGCCCGGCATAGTACTGGTACACCTTGCTTGGATAGGCGCCGCTGCTGCCATTGCGCGGCGGTACGGTCTGCACCGGGTTCTGGCCGACGTTGGTACCGTCCGACTTGGTGATGTCGTAGGCCAGCAGTTGTGCGTGCAGGCCGACATGGCTCGACGGACGCATCAGGTTGTTGTTGAAGGCGGTAGAGCCCTCGCTGCCCTGACGGTCGCGCTTGACCACGTTCTGCATCACGGCGGTGCTCGGCAGGTCGGGCATCACCAGGGGCAAGCGGTTCTCCAGGGTGATCTTGAGGCAGTCACCGGCCGCTGCACGCAGCACCAGGGGCTCGATCGGCACGCCAGGCTTGAGCTTGCCGGTCACAGGGTCGAGATCGGCCTTGCGCACATAGAGGATGGCGGTCGGGTCATGCAGCGGCCCGCTGTGGCCACCCACGGTGAAGGTCTCGCCGTCCTCCGGATCGGTCACGGTCACCTGCGGGATGCTGGTGCGCCGGCTGTTGTAGACCAGGGTGCCGCCGTTGGCCTTCAACGGGCCACCAACATGCTGGCCGACGCCGCTGGGGTCGTTAATGCTCACCGCCAGCGGGTTGGCGAGGATGTCGTTGGCCAGCGCCGCGACGATCTCATAGCTGCGCTGCACGGTTGGCCGGGTCCCGATGCCGGTGGCGTTGGTGGTGTAGCGCGGGCAGATGCCGTCGAACGCCACGGTATTGCGTGCAGCCATCGGCAATGGGTTGTTGGGCAGCGGGAACAGGTCGGGACGGTTGGCCGTGTAGTTGCGCATAACCCCCCAGATACCGTTCCAATAGCCTTCGTGGGCGGCATCGAGCGAGTACAGGTAGTCGCCGTTGGGTGCCGAAGAACTGGAGATCATCGACACCGGTGCCATGAAGCCCAGTTGCTCGGAGATACCCACCATCTGCGAAGCCTTCCAGCCGGAGTTCGAGCTGTTGCCGAAGCCCGAGCCATTTTGCAGCCACTTGACCCCGTGCAGGGTCACGTTGTGCTCTTCTTCATGGCCACCGGCGTGCATCCGCAGGCGTACGTTGTCACCGGAGTAGGTGCGCAGCATCGGGGTGAACGGGTCACCCGGCTCGGCGCCGGCCTTGTTGATGTGCGGCGGGAACAGCGTGGTGCCGCCGGTTGGGCCGACTGCCGAGGTGATTGCCGCCGGCGACAGGTTCATCGCCGGGATGGCACGGTCGGTACGGCTTTGCATGGCGAACGCGAGGTCACCGCCCATGCCGTCGGCCTGCATGCCGCGCTTGCCGTCCGGCGCCACCTTGTTGGGATCGTAGACCCGCAGGGCCAGCGGCTCGTTGCGGTAGTTGACGACGAACATGCCAGGGTCATCCACCGAGATGGCTTGCGGGCAAGGCCGCGATGGGCAACCCGGCGAAAGGCCGCCACGGGACTCCACCACGGCTTCGAGCAGGTTGGAGGCCTTCTGCCGCACAGGCGGGTTGATCGCAAAGCGGAAGCTGTCGGCAGTGGCCGGGTATGCCTGGCCGTTGGGAATGCCGTCCGGGCCTGCGCCTACATACACGCCGGCTTCATAGGCATGCTGGAAGTCGCTGTATTCCAGGAAGAACTCCCGATAGCTGTCATTGCGCCCGTCACCATCCAGGTCGCCGGTCTTGACCACGGCCTGCCATGAGGTCGGGCCACCGTCCTCGCGTACTGCCGGGTTGTACAGCTGCTCGCCGGTCTCCGCGTGGTACCAGGTGGAACCTGCCGGTTCCGCCAGTACGGTGGCATACAGGCCCAGTTGCTGGTGAGTCGATGGGCCGAGGTGGTCGTGCGTAAAGATGGTGCCCAGGCCACGGTCGACGTTATGCACGTTGACCACAGGGTCTGCGAACCAGCGTTGCATGGCCGTGCGTGCGCCCAGCCAGTCGGCCCGTCCGTAGCGGCCGAAGAACGGGTGGGTCTTGGCGACCGGGCACTCGGCGGTGCCTTCGCGCGGGTCGCCGCTGTGACAGCCATTGAACTCGCGAATGGCTTCAATACGCTCGACCACAGTACCGGGCGAGAGAATGCCGTCTTCATAGTTCCAGCCGTTGGCCGAGCCATCGGCGGCGGTGAGGTCCCATTTTGGCAGGTGGATGTGCTGGCCGATCACGTCGGTAGGCGTACGCACCTGGTAGTCGTCCATCTCGTAGTACGACGGGATCAGGTTGGTGTGCTGGTACATCACGCAATCGAAAGTGTTCATGCGCATCACCAGCGGCTCAGGCGGGCGCTGCTTGTTGATCACCGGCCAGGCGTCTTCCCACAGGGCAATGATGCGCGCCTGCGGGAAGTGGTAGCCGACTTTGTTGTACACCGCGTCGAACTGGATGTTGGCGCCCTTGTAGATGCGAGGACGGTCGGCGGTAAACATCGAGGAGCCGGTAAACGTCATGGCGTCCAGGCGCTCGCCACTGTTGAACTCGCCGTTGCCGGCCGCCAAGGTCAGGCGCTTGGCACGGTCGTCCATGCAGGGTTCGAAGAACGGTGCGCCTGCAGTGGGGGCGGCGCCGTTGGTGCGGAAGTTGCGCGCCACCGTCTGGTTGTCGGGCAGCACGGCGTAGCTGGGGTGTTCAAGCTTGGAATGGAAGCTCATCGCCGCCTGCTCGACGTCGGTGCCCTCCTCCGGCAGGAACACCGCCTTGGCCTTGGTGATCGACTTGGTGAAGTCCAGCGCCGTGGTGGTGGTAGTCGCCTCGCCACCGGCGGCCATGCCGTCGAGGGAATGGCGTGGCAAACCACCGTCCCAACCGCCGACTTGCGCCGGGTCCAGGTTGGCCCACAGGGCATTGCCGGTGTTTTTCAGCGCCGTGGCCATAGCAGGGTCGAGCATGTCCAGCGGCGGGGTTGGCGGACGTTGGCCGACAGTACTTTCCATGCCGCCGATCCAGAATGGATAACCGGGGTTCTTCAGGCTGCCGTCGGCATTGCGGTTGGCTTCGCTGCGGTCGACCAGCACCAGCGAACCAATGGCACGTGGCGCCTGGTCGTGATGACCGGAGTCGTCATCGCCTTCTTCCTCGTCGTCATCGTCATCGTTCTCGTTCTCGGCCACCAGGGTGGGCGCCAGTTTTGGAATGACCGCCACTTTGCCCGGCATCGGTGCCATGGCCTTGCCTGGCAGCGGCACGATGGCCGGAATGGGCGTGCCGGCTACGATCTCGCCATCGGGCAAGGCACGGGCACCCGCGGCCGGTTTGCCGCTGCGCAATGCATAAGGCTCGCTGTGATAGCCGTCCTCGCCCTGGTTGGACACCTCAAGCCGGGTGCCTTCTTCAAACACGTCGTGTACCCGCCACATGCTCCACATGCCCTGGGCAAAGTGCGGGTAGAAGTGGCAGTGGTAGATCGCATCGCCCGCTACCCGGTTGCGGTTGCCCGAGCCGCCGTTGGCGATTTCATAGGTGTAGCCCACACCCGGGCCAATGCCCTGGGCGTCGACATAGTCGGAATTGTCGTCGTTGGGGTTGAACAGCCACTGGTGCCCGTGCAGGTGGAAGATGTGCTGCTCGTGACCGTTGTGGGTGTTGCGGAACTTGACGAAGTCGCCGATGTAGCTGTGGTTGACGTTGGCAGGCTCTGCCGGGTACAGGGCCATGGTGGCCTTGACCCCGATCTGCTCGGCGCTGGGGGTCTGCCCCGGGCGAATGTTCTCGAGGCCGATGTTGGCGGGCACATCGACCAGCATCGCTACGTCACCGACGGTGTGCGAACTCAGGAAGAATTCCTCATAGGAGCACGACAGGCAGTCGTGCATCGGCCCCACGCCCAGGCGGTTGGCCACCACTTCGGCCCCCATGCCGCCGGAACCGTAGTTGATCATGAACGAGTCGCGGGTCGGCTCCAGCACATGGCCCATGACCGGATCGGCCCAGTAGCCGGGGAAGGCCTGGGTGGCGGCCGCTTCATCGGTGAACTGGGCGGCGAAGTCGCGGAACGGCTCCAGGCGGTTGGGTACCGCCGGGTTGCGCTTGCCGATGCTTTCCAGCGGGTAGGTGGACGGCGGGAAGCTGCCGTCGGTGTTAGGCCCCATGACCACGGCATCGGATTCGCTGGAGATGATCTCGTTGCCATCGATCATGGCAATGATCGGCGAGCCTGCCTTGCCCTCGCGGATCCAGGGCTCGCGTTGCGGATAGCGCGCCTGGTAGTCGACGATCGGCTGGCCGGTCGGCGCGCGACCGGTGGTGCTCAGGCGCATTTCTTCTTCAGTGAGGGTATTGCGGAAGGTCAGCGCTTTTTTAGGCAGCACCACCACCTGGCCGAACAGGCCGTTGGCGACGTTGCCGGCGCCACCCTGGCCGCCGAAGGTTGCGCCCTGGCTGGTGGCGGCGAAAGCACCTTCACGCTCGGCATACAAGGTGTAGGTACGGCTGGAGCCGGGGGCGATCAGGAAATTGCCGTTGCGGCCGGTGTTGGCGGCGATGTCGCCGATGCTGTTGACCGCCTGCATGCCGTTGACCTGGAAACCCACGTGGCGGTCGGTGACCTGGTCATCGACCACGAAGCTCTCGCCACCTTGTTCATTGCCTTCGTTCTCGAACTCATTCTCTTCAGCTTCGTTTTCTTCGCCTTCGTTTTCTTCTTCGTGATCGATCCCGTGCTTGTTCGGGTTGGCCTGGTAGGCCAGCAGGTTCTGCAGGTTGACGGTCAGGCAGTCACCGGCGGCCACCCGCAGCACAATGGGCCGTGGGCGCTTGTCGGGCCGCAGGGTCACTTTGCCCGGTACTGCCGCCCCGCCCTGGGCCAGGGAAACATTGTGCTCGTCGACCACGTCGCGGCGCAGGGCGAACATCATGCCATTGGCGTTCTGTGCGCCCAGCCGGTTGAACATCAGCGGCTGATCGAGGGCGACGACGTTGGCCACCAGGTTGCGTTCGCAACGCACCGCGGCCTCGCTGCCGTGCTGCCAGCCCAAGGTGGCAGCGGCCAGCAGCAATGAGGTAAGGACTGAGCCTTTAAGTGGGGTCATTGTGCACCTCCGCTGGTGCCTGGGTTCTCTGGGGAGGCTTGAGCAAGGGCCGTGCCAGATGGTTTTTTGGTTAAATATCAAAAAGTTGTAGCCCGTACTGAATCCTGATTGGGGGGGATTCCCCGGTATTCCCCACTAAACGGGGGTAACCCTTATCGCGGGGCAGTCCCGCTCCCACCCTTGCCCCGCGATAAGCCCTCACAGCGGCGCATCCATGGCCAGGCCCTGCAACCGCCGGTACTGGCGCAACACCTTGGGCACGTAGCGCTGGGTCTCGGCATACGGTGGCACCACCCGCCCGCGGCGCATCACCGCATCGGGCCCGGCGTTGTAAGCAGCCACCGCCAGGGTGATGTCGTTGTCAAAGAGGGTGAGCATGCGCTTCAAGTAGCGCGCCCCGCCCTGCACGTTGGAGGCCGGGTCCAGGGCGTTCTTGACGCCCAGCTCCTTGGCGGTGTCGGGCATCAGTTGCATCAGGCCCACCGCGCCACTGGCCGACCGGGCATTGGGGTCGTAGCGCGATTCGGCCTGGATCACCGCATGCAGCAGGGCTTCGGGCAGGTCGTTGGCCTTGGCCGCCGCCGCGACCACCTTGGCATAAGGCATGCCGGTGATCAGTTGCGCCTGGCCGCTACTGGCCAGGCTTGCCCCAGGTTCGCTGATCACCCGTTCGTACTGGCGTCCAGGCCGGTGGACATTGGACAGCACGTAGCTGCCATCTGCCTTGATCGAGATGTAGACATCGGCCTGGACCGGGCTGGTCGATGCCAGCCAGACAAACATTCCTGCAGTGAGCCAGCGCATGCTGCCGCCCTCCCCGTTGCGTCCCCCGAAAAGTGGGGCATATGCCCCGATTGCCGAGGCTTTTATCCACTGACGCAAGCACTGTGCCGCCTTGCCGTGCCCGTGGCGCAAAGGCTTGGCGCAGACGCGCACGGCATTTGCATGAGGCCTTGCAGACGCACAATGGAGGGCTGGTCATGCACAACAAGAAACGCGCACAACAGGGGTTCACCCTGCTCGAACTGCTGGTCGTGCTGGTGGTGCTGGGGTTGTTGGCGGGGATCGTCGCGCCCAAGTATTTCAGCCAGTTGGGACGCTCCGAGGCCAAGGTGGCCCGGGCGCAAATCGAAGGCCTGGGCAAGGCCCTGGACCTGTATCGACTGGAGGTGGGGCATTACCCCAATTCCGAGCAAGGCCTGAACGCACTGGTGGCTGCCCCCAGCGACGAAACCCGCTGGTCTGGCCCTTACTTGCAGAAAAAAGTCCCGCAGGACCCGTGGGGCCGCAACTACATCTACCGCCAGCCTGGCGAGAATGGCGAGTACGACCTGCTGTCGATGGGCAAGGACGGCCAACCCGGTGGCGAAGGTGAAAACGCCGAGATCACCAGCTGGCAGTAAGCGGAGGAACGCCCCATGCGCTACGAGCTCAAGGCACTGGGCAAGGCTGGCGTGGTCTTGCTGACGCTGGACGCCCAGGACGCCGGACAAGCCCGGCAACAGGCCGAGCAACAAGGCCTGCGGGTGGTCAGCGTGCGCAGTTGCGAGCGTTTCGCCAAGCTGCGCTGGCGGCGTGGCGAGGCGTTCGACCTGGTGCTGTTCAGCCAGGAACTGACCACCCTGCTCAACGCCGGCCTGCCACTGATCGACGCCCTGGAAAGCCTGGCCGAGAAAGAGTCGGCGCCCCAGGCCCGCAAGACCCTGGGCGAGTTGGTGCGCCTGTTGTACGAAGGCAAGTCGTTCTCCCAGTCGTTGGCGCAGTTGCCGAGTGTGTTCCCGCCGCTCTACGTCGCCCTGGTGCAGTCCAGCGAAAAGACCGGTGCCCTGGGGGATGCCCTGGGGCGCTATGTTGCCTATCGCCAACGCATGGACGAAGTACGCCAGAAGATCATCAGCGCCTCGATCTACCCGCTGTTGCTGCTGTTGGTCGGCGGTGGCGTCGTACTGTTCCTGCTCGGCTATGTGGTGCCACGCTTCAGCCTGGTGTTCGAGGGCCTGGGTACCGAGCTGCCCTGGCTGTCGCGGTTGTTGATGCAGGCCGGGATGTTCCTGCATGCCCACCAGGCACCGCTGGGCATCGGTTTTGTCGCAACGCTGGTGGGAATGTTCGTGCTGCGCCGCGACCCGCGGGTGCGGCGTTGGCTCAACCGTCAGCTCGAACGCCTGCCGGCCCTGCACCGGCGCCTGGTGATGTATGAACTGGCACGGTTCTACCGCTCGTTGGGGATTCTGCTGCAGGGCGGCATCCCGATCCTGACGGCCATGCAAATGGCCCGTGGCCTGCTCGGGGCGGCTGCCAGCCAGCGCCTGGAGCAGGCCTGCGAACGGGTACGCGAAGGGTTGTCGCTGTCGGCGGCGCTGGAGGCCGGGCAACTGGTGACACCAGTGTCGCTGCGCTTGCTGCGCGCCGGTGAGCAATCGGGCAACCTGGGGCAGATGATGGAGCGCAGCGCCGACTTCTACGACGAAGAGATCGGCCGTTGGATCGAGTGGTTCGTACGCCTGTTCGAGCCGTTGCTGATGACCTTCATCGGGCTGTTGATCGGCTTTATCGTGATCTTGATGTACATGCCGATTTTCGAGCTGGCCTCGAGCATCCACTAGCGGGCAACGTGACATTCCTGTGCGCTTGCTGTATAGATTCGGCCCACCAAGGGGAGCCCGGCAACGGGCTGAGAAACCGCTGGCGCAAGCAGCGCGGTGACCCTACGAACCTGATCCGGATCATGCCGGCGGAGGGATGGGGATAGCCAACCTGCCTTTTTGCCGGTCTCACTGCGAGGCCGCCCATGTCTGAAACAATCGGTCTCGCTGTCGCCATCAATGAGGACAGCAGGATGACCGAACGCTTTACCGACACCCTTCGCCACCAGAGCGAACCGCGCTGGACCCAGTCCATCGAACATCGTTTCGTCAACGAACTGATGGCCGGCACCCTGGACGATGCCGTCATGGTCAACTACCTGATCCAGGACCATCGCTTCATCGACAGCTTTCTGACCCTGCTGGGGGCCGCCATTGCCAGTGCCGACACCTTCGAGGCGCGCATTCGCCTGGGCCGCTTTACCGGGGTGATTTCGGGGGAAGAGAACACCTATTTCCTGCGTGCCTTCGAGGCGCTCGGCGTCAGCGAGGCTCAACGCCTGGAGGCACCGGATTCGGTGCCCACCGCAGGCTTCAAGGCAATCATGCAGGAAGCGGCTGCCACCCGCTCTTACGCCGCCGCCCTGGCGGTGCTCAATGTTGCCGAAGGCCTGTACCTGGACTGGGCACTGCGTGCGCCCAGGGAACTGCCACCGCGCTTTGAACATGCCGAGTGGATCACCCTGCACGACAACCCGGATTTCCAGGCCTTCGTCGCCTTCCTGCGCGCCGAGCTCGACCGTGTAGGCCCTGCCCATGAGCAGCTCAGCAGCGACTTCTTCCTGCGCGCCGTCGCGCTGGAACAAGCCTTTTTCGACGCCGCCTACGACCTCAAGGGGTAACGCATGGACATTTTCGAGCGCCTCAAGCAGGCCGCAGCCGCCGACTGGAACAGCTACGTCGACCACGACTTCGTCCGCCAGATGGGCGCGGGCACTCTGGCCCAGCCAGCCTTTCGCAAGTACCTGGTGCAGGACTACCTGTTCCTGATCCAGTTCGCCCGCTCCTGGGCCCTTGCCGCCTACAAGAGTCGCACCCTGGCCGACATTCGCTCGGCCCAGGCGGGGCTGGCGGCCATTCTCGACGAAACCGAACTGCATGTGCGCCTGTGCCAGCGCTGGGGCCTGTCACCTGAAGCGCTTGCTGCCACACCGGAACACCAGGCGACGGTGGCCTACACCCGTTTCGTCCTGGACTGCGGTGCGGCAGGCGACCTGCTCGACCTGCATGTGGCACTGGCCCCCTGCGTCATCGGCTATGCCGAAATCGGTCGCAATTTAAGCCCCGAGGGGGCCGAGGCCCTGGTCGATCACCCGTACCGCGAGTGGATCGGCGAATACGCCGGTGCCGGCTATCAGGCGGTTGCGACGGCTGCCCGGGCGCACCTGGACGACCTGGCCTCACGGGCCATGACCGAGCGTCGGTTCGAGGAGCTGGTGAAAGTCTTCGCCCAGGCCTCGCGCCTGGAGGCCGACTTCTGGCAGATGGGCCTGGACGCCCAGTAGCAAGGCAAGCCCCGCATTGGGGGCTACAACCCCCAATGCATCAGGGCCAGTACCAGCACGACCAGAAATACCGTCTCCCCCACCATCAAGGCAATGGGTTTGATGCCCACCTTGGCCAGTTCCTTGAGCTGGGTCTTCATCCCCAGCGCACTGATCGCCACCACCAGGCACCAGCGCGACAGGTCGTTGACCCCGCCCTGCACCAGCGCTGGCACCCAACCGGTACTGTTCAGGCACGCCAACAGCACAAACCCTACCGCGAACCAGGGCAACAGCGGCGGCCGCTGACCACTGGCATCGTCCCCGGCGCGCCGGGTGATCATCGCCGCCACCACGATCACCGGCAGCAACATCGCCACCCGCATCAATTTCACCACCGTGGCCACATCGCCGGTCTCGGTGGACATGCTGTAGCCAGCCCCCACCACCTGCGCCACATCGTGGATAGTGGCGCCCAGGAACACCCCGGCCTGCGGTGGCGACAACTGCAGCCAGTCAGCGATCATGGGGTACAGGATCATCGCCAGGGTCGACAGCGCCGATACGCCGATCACCGTAAACAGCGTGGCATGTTCCTTCTGCTTGTGCGCAGGCAGCGCCGCCGCCAGTGCCAGTGCCGCCGACGCTCCGCAGATGGCGGTCGCACCGCCGGTCAACATGCCGAACAGCCGATTGAACCCCATGGCCTTGGCGACCACCATCGACACGCCAATGGTCACCACCACGATAATGATGACCAGTGCCACCGGCTTCCAGCCAAGGCTGGCAATCTGCTCCAGGGTAATACGCATGCCCAGCAACGCGACCCCAATGCGCAATACCGTGCGTGCGGTGAACTCGATACCGGCCTTGCAGCGCCCGTCTGCCGCGAGAAAGTTCAGGGCCATCCCCAGCAACAGGGCAAACAGCATCACCGGTGCGTCGTAATGTTCACTCAGAAAACTCGCCGCCGCCGCCGCGATCAGGCTGACGATAAAGCCCGGCGCCAGCTCCCGCGCACGGTGGTTGACGGTGGCAATTGCGATTGTGCTCATTGGCCAGGCTCCTGGGCATCCAACACGATGTACACCTGCTCACCCAGGCGTTCGACCGGGTAGCTCGGCACTTTGAGCGCCGTGGAATTGAGCAGGTAGCCGCTGGCCAGATCGAAGCGCAGGCCATGGGCGCAGCACTGGATCACCCGCCCGTCCAGACGCCCGCCGCACAACGAAGCACCCTGGTGCGGGCAACTGTCGTCAATGGCGTACAGGGTGTCGGCGACGTTGAACAACGCCAGGCTCCTGCCCTCGAATTCCACCAGCGCGCGACTGTCGCGTGCTGGCACCTTGTGGGCGGGCACGGGGTATCGAAGCGTCATGCTGCAGCCTCTGCCAGGGACTCGCGCATCACCTCAAGCAACACCTCCACAGGTTGGGCGCCAGACACCACACGGCGCTGGTTGAAACTGAAGCACGGCACACCGCTGGCCGGCGCCGGGCTGGCACTGGTGAACGGTGTACCCTCACCGCGCAGGCAGTCGGCAACCTGTGCCGGCATCAGCCCGCAGCCCTCGGCAATGCCCAGCAAAGTGGCGCGATTGCCCAGGTCCTTGCCTTGGTGAAAGTAGGCGGCAAACAGTTGATCGAGCAGCGCCTCTACCTGAGTCGGGTTGCCCAGGGCCACGGCGCGCTCCAGCAACCGGTGAGCATCGGCGGTGTTGGGCATGCGGCTGATGCGGGAAAAGTCGATGTGCGCACCCGCTGCGCTGGCCGCCACCCGTACCTGCGCCTGGCGGTGACGCACTGCCTGCTCGCTGCCCAGGCGCTCACGATAGAACGCCTCGAACGGCAGGCCATCTGCAGGCATGTGCGGCAACAGCTGCACGCCCCGCCAGCGCAAGTTGACCTGTAGCCGGGGTTGCTCGGCGTGCAGTTGCGCCAGCGCACGCTCAAGGTGGCGCTGGCCGATCAGGCACCAGGGGCAGATAAAATCGAAAAATACATCGATGGACAACACAGGCTTCACGGTTTCAACTCCTGGGCCACGCCTGGCTCTGCCACCTGAGGGTCTTGCAGGCGAGCCATGTCGTTGTGGTAGTGGCGTTTGGCAATAAAGAACACGGCAGCCGCGCCGATACTGATCAGCGGCACCAGCTGGAAGGCTGCGTGCAGGCCGATCACGTCGGAGACGCGGCCGGTAATCAAAGGCCCGGTGGCCAGGCCCAACAGGTTGTTGGCCAAGGTCAGGGTGGCGAACGCGGTGCCATGCACCGAGTAATGGGTCAGGTTGGCAACCATGGCACTGGATGGCCCGTTGGTGCCGGCGGCAATCATCATCCCCAGGCAGATCAGTACCAGTTGCGCGGTGCCCGAGGGCAATGCAAAGGCCAGCGACAGCAACAGGCAACTGCCCAGGCAATAGCCAATGGCCAGGCTGATCTTGCGGTCCGGGCGCTGACGCCCCAGGCGGTCGCAGAGCATGCCGCAGAGAATGATGCCAATGCCGCTGCACAGCACGATGATGGCCGCCACGGCGCCAGCCTTGTCAGTGCCCATGTCGTAGTAGCGGTTCAGGTAGCTGGGCATCCAGACGATCACCGTACCGCCCACGAACAGCTGCAGCCCGCTGGCCACATAGGCGGCAATCACCGAACGGCTGCCATACAGGGTGTGCAGCGGTCGGGCGACCTTGCAGGCGGCTGCGGCGGCGCGCTTGGGGGCGATCTTGGCTTCCTTGACGATCAGCGGGTACAACACGGCCAGCAACAGGCCGAACGCCGCCATGCCGGCAAATGCCCAGCGCCAGCCAAAATGCTGGGCCATCACTCCGCCCAGCGCCATGCCCAGCACCGAGCCGAACATGCCTCCGGCCATGAACGCACCGGCCAGCGTTGCACGCATGTCGCGGGGGAATACCGCCACCACCACGGCGATGCCGACACTGCCATAGGCCGCTTCACCGACACCTACCAGGAAACGGGCAATGAACATTTGCTGGTAGTTTTCCGCCAAGGCGCAACCCAGGGTCGCCAGGCTCCAGAGCACAGCCATCAGCACCAGGCTCCTGATCCGGCCAAAGCGGTCGGCCAGCAACGACAGCGGAAAGGTCAAAAGCCCCACCATCAGGGCAACAATGCCGCTGAGCAAGCCCAACTGACTGTCGGTCAGGGTCCATTCGCTCTTGAGCAGCGGAAAAACGGCGTTCAGTACCTGACGCGACATGTAGTCGGAGATCAGCAGGCCGAAGGTCAAGGCAAAGACAATCCAGGCATAACGCCGCGGAATGCCACGTGAAGTGTCGGCACCATCATCTGTGGCGCTGGCGATATAGGCGGCCATGCTGCCTCCTCTGGTTGTCTGGCGTAAATCTTGTTGTTATTGAAAAGCCTGACTGATAACGCTGTAACGGACGGGTCGGCGCCTGTCGGGCGCGCCGACCCTGGTCCATCAGGCGCGCTGGGGTACGCCTTTCTGGCCCGGCAGGCGGTTAGGCGCCATGCCGTTGGCCTTGAGGGTTTCCTCGATGCTGCGGTACTGCTCGCCAATGCGGTAAATGGCACGGGCTTCCTTGCCGTTGGCGATTTCGCGGCCCAGCTCGTGGGCAACACGCACGGTTTGCTGGATCTGTTGCACCGAGCCGAAGCGCTTGCCGTGCTGGTCGATAATGGTGTCTTCGTTGCCACAGCGTGGGTGCAGGCCCATCGCCAGGGCCATGGTGTTGAACGGCAGCACGTTCTTGAGCAGCGATTCGGCGGTCAAGGTGCAGCCATTGGGCGCGCGGTGGATGAAGTTGAAGAAGTTGAACGGGTTGGGGCCGTCGAAGCCGCCGCCGATGCCAATCCAGGTCAGGTTCAGCGGGCCCATGTAGTCGCCCCGGCGCACGATGCGCTCAAGGGTTTCCAGGGCATGCATGCCGGTGAGCTGGAAGTGCGGCTGAATGTTGCTCGCGGTCAGGCGGCGCAGGTGTTCGCGTACCCAGGCAGGCCCGGCCGGTACGGTCATTTCGCTGTAGGCGGCCTGGATCGCCGGATTGGCCAGCGAGGTGCCCTCCAGGTACTCCGGGTACAGCAGCTCCATGATATTCATTTGCGTGGTGTTGATTGCCACCGTGACCTGGTCGGGCTTGGGCGTCAGGTCGGCGAGCATGTGGCGGGTGTCGTCGGACAGCCACTTGGCGGCTTCGCCATCGCTTTCCGGGGCGAACGAGATCGAACCGCCCACCTGAATGATCATCTCAGGTACCGCTTCACGCACGCCGGCAATCAGTTCGTTGAATTTGGACAGGCGCTTGGAGCCCTTGCCGTCGAGTTCACGTACGTGCAGGTGGAGTACGGTGGCACCGGCCTCGTAGCAATCGACCGCTTTTTGAACTTGTTCATCCATGGTCAGCGGAATGTCTTCGGGAAAGTCCTCAGGCATCCATTCCGGGCCGTACGGGGCGACGGTGATCACCACCTTTTCCATGTTTTCCGGGTGCAACGAATCATCGAAGAATTGCATGCTGTCATCCTCAGTCTTGTTATTGTCTTTTGTCCGCCGTGGGGCGGATCGGTAATGCTCAGAAGGTACGGTCGCCCTTGATCCCGGCGCGTTCCATCTTGCGGTGGCATGGCGGGTAGTCCATGACCGCGTAATGCTGGGTACTGCGGTTGTCCCAGATGGCGATGCTGTTGGGCTTCCAGCGCCAGCGCACCTGATACTCGGGCAGGTAGGCCTGGCTGATCAGGTAGCGCAACAGGTCCGAGGCACCGGGGTTGGCGTCCTGGCCGAAACGCACCCGTTGCGGGGTGTGGTAGTTGCTGAAATGAGTGGTGAAGGCGTTGACGAACAACACCTGTTCGCCGGTTTCAGGGTGGGTGCGCACCACCGGGTGCTCGGCATCGGGGTACTGGGCCTTGAGCGCCAGGCGCTTTTCCATCGGCATCGCGGCGCCGAAACTGGCCTCGATGCTGTGGCGAGCGCGCAGGCCTTCAATTTTCTGTTTTATGTCATCGGGGAGGTTCTGGTAGGCCAGCACCATGTTCGCCCACAGGGTGTCGCCCCCCACCGGCGGGCACTCCACGCAGCGCAACACGCAGCCCATCGGCGGCGCCTCGCGCCAGGTGGCGTCGGTGTGCCACGCGTTTTCATAGCGATCGACCGGCTGGTCGGGACGCTTGTAGATCTGCACCAGGCCCGGGTGCTCCGGGTCGCTACCGGCCACCGGGTGGTCCTCCAGGTCGCCAAAGCGCCGGGCGAAGGCCACATGTTCGGCACGGGTGATGTTCTGGTCACGCAAGAACAGCACGCGGTGCTTGAGCAGTTGTTCACGCAACTGGTCGAACAGGCCATCGTCGTGGACCGCATCCGCCAGGTTTACACCGGTCACTTCAGCACCGATGGCGCAAGTCAGTTGTTCGATGTGCATGTGTTGCCCTCTTCAGATGACGAAGATCGAGGAGCCGGTGGTTTTGCGCGCTTCCAGGTCTCGGTGCGCCTGGACGGCGTCCTGGAGGGCGTAGTGTTGGTTGATCTCGATCTTGATCCGGCCGCTGCTGACATGGTCGAACAACTCGCCGGCCAGGTCGGCCTTCTCGGCGGGGTCGGCGATATAGTCGGCCAGTGCCGGACGCGTCAGGTGCAAGGAGCCCTTCATCGCCAGGATCTGCGGGTCGAACGGCGGGATGGTGCCGGAGGCAGTGCCCACGCAGACCATCAGGCCGCGGCGCTTGAGCGAGTCGAGCGAGGCCATGAACGTGTTTTTGCCAACGCTGTCGAACACCACGTTGGCGCCCACCCCGTCCGTCAGCTCGCGCACGCGCGCAGCCACGTCTTCATGGCTGTAGTTGATGGTGTGGGTGCAACCATGGGCCTTGGCCACTTCCGCCTTGGCTTCGGTGGACACGGTACCGATCACATTCACGCCGAGCAGTTTGGCCCACTGCGAAACGATCAGGCCGACGCCGCCAGCAGCGGCGTGCAGCAGCACGGTATCGCCGGGCTTGAAGTCGTACAGGCGGCGCATCAGGTAGGCCGAGGTGAGGCCACGCATGGTCATGGCTGCGGCGGTTTCAAAAGCGATGGTCTCGGGCAGTTTGATCAGCGCGGCGGCAGGGATCAGGCGCTCGGTGCAGTAGGCACCCAGGGTGTTGAGAAAACCGGTGTAGGTCACACGATCACCGACGGCCACCTGGGTCACGCCCTCACCTACTGCCTGCACCACGCCCGAGGCTTCGACACCCATGCCGTTGGGCATCGGAATCGGGTAGGTGCCGTTGCGAAAGTAGGTATCGGCGTAGTTCAGGCCCACAGCCACCTGGCGCAACCGGACCTGGCCCGGGCCGGGCTCGCCGACCTCGGCGTCCTCATAGCGCAGCACCTCGGGACCACCGGTTTGATAAAAACGTACGACTTTGGCCATGCATGTCACTCCAATCATCGATCTGGACGCAGTGCGTCAGTTCAGGTTGATTGGACTCTAAGCCCTACGCTTGCGAGGTGCTTCGCATCGGACGACACACTGTTTTCATTTGATGACAACCCAGCCGCCAGTGGCCGCCCGCAAGGCTTTCTCGTACGATGATCAGGCCCTCTTCACCTTGCCAACGAGTCCCGAATGAAGTCCCCCGCCGGTTTGCTGCTTTCAGGTATTGAGCTCGATCGCGACAGCACCACCCCGCTTTATCGCCAGCTGTACCTGCAGATCCGCAAGCAGATTCTCACCGGGCGCCTGCAAGGGGGCATCCGCCTGCCGTCCACGCGCACCTTGAGCCAGGAACTGAACCTTTCGCGCATCACCCTGCTCAACGCCTTCGACCAGTTGATTGCCGAGGGCTTCCTGGTGTCACGTACCGGAGCCGGTACCTATGTGGGCGATGAGTGGGAGCGCGCAGGCGGAACCGAGCCGCAGCCGCCTGTGCCACCGAAGCTGTCGGCGTTGAGCCAGTCGATGCTGTCGCTGCGCAGCGATCACTTTCGCGGGGTGTCCTATGCCCATTGCGGCACCGACACCCCGACCTCGTTCCTGCCCAGCCATGGCGCCTTCGAGGCCTTTCCCCAGGCGGTGTGGAAGCGCCTGCTGAGCCGCCATGCGCAGAAGCCGAGCAAGGCGCTGCTGGGCTATGGCGAGCTGCAGGGGCTACTGGACCTGCGCCGGGCCATCGCCGAGTACGTGTTCGACGCCCGTGGCATCGACTGCAGTGCCGAGCAGGTGGTGATCGTCTCCGGCGCGCAGCAGGCCTTCAATCTGTTGGCGATGCTGCTGCTCAATCCGCACGACCCGGTGTGGATGGAGGACCCGGGCCACATTGCCGCGCGCATAGCCTTCCAGGCCCATGGCTGCCGGGTGGTACCGGTACGCATCGACGACCAGGGCATTGATGTGCAGCAAGGCATTGCCGACTGCGCCGATGCCCGCCTTGCCTTCACGACCCCGTCCCGCCAGCATCCCTTGGGCGTGACCCTGAGCCACAGCCGGCGCCTGGAACTGATCGACTGGGCAGCAAGCCATGAGCGCTGGATCATCGAAGACGACTGCGACAGCGAACTGCGCTACAGCGGTCGCCAATTGCCGGCGCTGTATGCCATGGACCAAACCGATCGGGTGATCTATGTCGGCACATTCAGCAAGGTGCTGTTCCCGTCCCTGCGCCTGGGCTATGTGATTCTACCAAAGCCCCTGGTCGAACCCTTCTGCACCATCCGCGCTGTCATGGACCGCAGCCCGCCCACCCTGCTGCAGGCGGTAACGGCGGACTTCATGTGCGAAGGCCACTTCATCGGCCACATACGCCGCATGCGTGTACTGTATCAAGCCCGCCAGCAGTGCTTGGTGGATACCCTCAAGCGAGAGCTGGGCGGGCTCTTGCGAATTGCCCCGGTAGAAGCCGGCATGCACTTGATCGCCTGGCTACCGCCGCACCTGGACGATCAACTGGTCGCCCGGCAATTGGCCGAGCAAGGTGTTCACACCTATGCCTTGAGCGACTACTGCCTGCAGCGGTACCTGCCGCCCGCCCTGCTGATCGGCTTTGCCGGTACCCCCCAGGTCGAGGCCCCGGCCAAGGTTCGGGCCCTGGCCCAGGCGCTGCGGGCCCTGGGGCACCTGAAGCCGTAACCGTTTTGCAGTGGCCTTAACATTCGATTCGTAATGGATCTATCGAGCGATCCTCGCCGGCGCGATAAAGAACGCGCCGGTAGAACCGGTGCCCGCACCAGGAACGACTCGAATGAATGCTATCCAAGAACGCTTCACCCGGTTGCTCGATAACAAGACCAAAGGCGCTGCAGCGCCGGTGCTGTTGACCCGCGAACTGGCCGCACGCCTGCTCGAACGCCTCGATCAGGTTCGCCTGTTCGCCCATGCCTACCCCTTGTTGACCAACCTCACCCATGGTCGCCTGACGCCCTTCGACCTCCTCGACTTTGCCTATCGCCACGAACTGGCGGGGCTGAGCCTGCATATGCTCGACGGTGAGCACAACAGCCTGTCGCAGATGAGTGCCGAGCAGTTGGGCGCCTTTGCCGAGAAGGCCCAGGCGTTGCAGCTGGCTGTTCACCTTGAGCTGAGCAGCACCCTCAAGGCCGATGTCGATGCCGCGATCGCCGTGGCCAAGGCCATCGGTACCCGCAACATCCGCGTCTATTCGCGCTACGAAGGCCCGCTGTCGCAGGTGATGGAGCGGATCGCCGGCGACCTTCAATACCTCGCCCAGCAGGCCGATGCCCACGACCTTTACTTTGATTTCGAGCAGCACGAGGAGCTCAAGAGCGACGAAATCGCCCAACTGCTGAGCCAGGCCAACCACCCGCGCCTGCACGCCCTGTTCGACTTCGGCAACATGATCAATGCCTGCGAGCAACCCTTGCAGGCCTTGGCGCACCTGGCCCCGCACATTCGCCAGACCCACCTCAAGGGTGTTCGCGTGGTAGCCGAGGTCCAGGGCTTTGGCCACTACGGGGTACTGCAAGGCAGCGCCGAAGACGACCTGCCCAGCCCGCGCATGTTGTTCGAACTGCTGATGCTCGGGGAACGCGAACCACAAGTGATCGCCTTCATCCTCGAACAGGAAAACCACTACGTCGCCCCGGCATTTCGCCAACTGCACGAGCCGGCCGACCCGTTCATTGCCTACCGGGAAATGAGCGACACCCCCCTGCCCGAAGGCTTCACCCTCGAACAGATGCTGGCCGGCGAACAGCGCTGGGCCAACAACCAGGTCAGCTATGTGAAGGGCCTGCTGGCCGAATTGCGCACGCTGGCCGAACTTGCCCTGGCCACCTCCGCCTGAGCGCCCTACCCATCACGCCTGGAGAACAACAATGAGCACTCAAGACAAGGCCAAATGGTTCAAATTCCTGATACTGATCCTCGGTGGCGGCACCATCTACAAGCTGGCAAACCTCAAGGACGCGTTCTATGTCCCCATGCAGGAATTCATGGGGCTGTCGCACACTGAAATCGGCCTGCTGCTCAGTGCCAACGCCATCATCGCCACCGGGCTGTTCGTGGTCGGCGGTGTGCTGGCCGACCGCTTCGACACCCGCAAGCTGATTCCCCTGGGCCTGCTGGGCACCGGTGCGCTGGGCCTGTACCTGGCCACCTTCCCGCCCTTCAACAGCCTGATGATCGTGTTTTGCCTGCTGGCGGTATGCGCCGACTGCATCTACTGGCCGGCGTTGCTCAAGGCGGTACGTGGCCTGGGCGACGACAAGGAACAAGGCCGCCTGTTCGGCCTGCTGGAAGGCGGTCGCGGGGTGATCGACACGCTGGTGGCATTCTCGGCCCTGGGTGTGTTCATTGCCATGGGTGCTGCCGAGGCCGGCCTGAAGGCGGCAATTGTCTTCTACTCGGTCATCGACATTGCTGCCGGCGTACTGACCTGGTTCCTGCTCAAAGGCGCTCAGCCTGCACAGGCCACCACCCTGAAGAACCCAGCAGCCAACCTGATGCAGGCCGTCAAGGTCCCGGCAATCTGGCTGGTGAGTTTCAACGTGTTCATGGTCTACATCGTGTATTGCGGGCTGACCTACTTCATCCCCTACCTCAAGGAGGTCTACGGCCTGCCGGTCGCGCTGGTGGGGGCCTACGGCATCATCAACCAGTACATGCTCAAGATCCTCGGTGGCCCGGCGGGCGGCTTCCTGGCCGACAAGCAATTCAAGAGCCCCAGCCGTTACCTGAAATGGGCGTTCCTGGCGTTGCTGCCGATGATGGCGATGATCCTCCTGGTGCCCAAGAGTCCTGGCTACATCTATGCCGGCATGGCCGCGACCCTGTCGTTTGCCTTCATCGTGTTCTCCATGCGTGGCGTGTTCTGGGCGCCCATGGGCGAAGTCGGCATCGCTGCGCACATCACCGGCTCAGCCTTTGGCATTGGTTGCCTGATCGGCTATGCGCCGGGCATGTTCGCCTATGTCGGCTATGGCGCCATCCTTGACCGGTTTCCCGGGCCACAGGGCTACAACTACGTTTTCATCAGCATGATGGTGCTGGCGGTGATCGGCTTTGTCGTGGCCAGCCGGCTGCATCGGTTGGTACGCAACACCGCTCAGGTGGCAGGTGGTGAAGCCCAGGCTGCGGCGGGTTAAGTCAATCCATCGCGGGGCAAGCCCGCTCCCACCCGTCCGGCAGGAGCGGGCTTGCCCCGCGATCACATTTCCACCTGCGTCCCCAGCTCGATCACCCGGTTGAGCGGCAGGTTGAAATAGCGAAGATTGCTGTTGGCATTCTTCAGCAAGAACGCAAACAAGCCTTCCCGCCACCGCGCCATGCCCATGCGCTTGGTGGCAATCACCGTCTCGCGGCTCAAGAAGTACGTGGTGCCCATGGGACTGAAATCAAGCGCCGGCAAATGACACAGCTGCAGCGCCGCCGGCACATCCGGCTCCTCGATAAAGCCGAAGTTCAAATTCACCCGGTAGAAGCCCTCCCCGAAACCCTGCACTTCAAAACGCTGGGCCAGCGGCACCCGCGGCCGGTCCTGGGACACCACGGTCAACAACACCACCCGTTCATGCAATACCTGGTTGTGCAGCAAGTTGTGCAACAACGCATGGGGCACCGCATCCGCCCGGGCGGTCAGGAACACCGCCGTCCCCTGCACCCGGTGCGGCGGCTGCGCGGCGATGCTGGCAATGAACAACGGCAACGGCAGCGCCGACTCATCCAGCCGTTCGACGATCATCTTGCGCCCGCGCTTCCAGGTGGTCATCAGGATGAACAAGCCGATACCGGCGATCACCGGGAACGCACCACCCTGGAAGATTTTCGGCGCGTTGGCGGCGAAATACAGGCTGTCGACCAACAAGAAACCCAGCAGCAACGGCACCGCCAGCCAGCGCGGGGTCTTCCACGCCAACAGCACCACGGCCGCCGACAGCAAGGTAGTGATCAACATGGTGCCGGTCACCGCCACACCATAGGCGGCCGCCAGGGCGCCGGAGGATTCAAAGCCGATCACCAGCAGCACCACGCCAACCATCAACGCCCAGTTCACCGTGCCGATGTAGATCTGCCCCTGCTCCTGGCTCGACGTGTGCTGGATGAACATGCGTGGCACATAGCCGAGCTGGATGGCCTGGCGGGTCAGGGAAAACGCCCCGGAAATCACCGCCTGGGAGGCGATGATGGTGGCCAGGGTCGACAGCCCGATCATCGGCACCAGCGCCCAGCCCGGCGCCAGCAGGTAGAACGGGTTGCGCACAGCCTCCGGATTGCCGAGGATCAATGCGCCCTGGCCGAAGTAGTTGAGCACCAACCCTGGCAGCACCAGCAGGATCCAGGCCCGGGCAATGGGCTTGCGGCCAAAGTGGCCCATATCGGCATACAGCGCCTCGGCGCCGGTCAAGGCCAGCACCACGGCACCCAGAATGGCGACGCCAATACCTGGGTGGACCACGAAGAACTGCACTGCCCAGGCCGGGTTCAGCGCTTGCAACACTTCCGGGCGCTGGACAATGCCGTGGATACCCAACGCCCCCAGCACGGTGAACCACAGCACCATCACCGGGCCGAACAATATGCCGATGCGCGCCGTGCCGTGTTTCTGGATCAGGAACAGGCCCACCAGCACCACCAGCGCAATCGGCACCACCCAATGCTCGATGCCGTCGAAGGCTAGTTGGAACCCCTCGACCGCCGACAATACCGAGATCGCCGGGGTAATCATGCTGTCGCCATAGAACAGCGCGGCGCCGAACAGTCCCAGCAGTACCAGTACCCGGCTCAGCCGCGGATACGGCGCCGCAGCGCGCCGTGCCAGTGCGGTCAGGGCCATGATGCCGCCCTCGCCCTGGTTGTCGGCACGCAGCACGAACAACACGTACTTGACGGTCACTACCCAGATCAACGACCAGAACACCAGCGACAGAATCCCCAGTACCCCGTCATGGTTGGCCTGCACGCCATAGTGGCCGGCGAAGACTTCCTTGAGGGTGTACAGCGGGCTGGTGCCAATGTCGCCGTAGACCACGCCGACGGCGGCGACGAGCAAGCTGATTGACGAGGTTTTTGCAGGGTTCAGGGGCGTTGCGTGGGAAGCAGATGAGCTCACGGTAAGCGGTCTCGAACACAGAGGGCCTGGACACCGCTGCCCGGCACCGGGTTTCGATGCGCAAGCAGTCAGGACATTACGCCGCCAGTATCCTTGCAAGCGCTGGCGGGCGGCGTAAAAAGTCCGTAAAAAATGCCTGTCGCCCTACAGCATGTGCCCTGCCCAGATATGCCGTTCGACCAGGTCGGCGGCAATTTCGGTGAAGGCCTGGCCGACGAATTTAGCCGCCGGGCTGACCCTCCGATCTGCCGGGAACACTTGTACGAGCTTGCGCATCGGAGTCGGGTCGACCAGCGGAGCAGCGCACAGGCTGCCGCTCTGCAGGTGGGCATAGATCGAAGCCAGGGGCAGCACGGTCAGGCCGAAGCCATTGCGTACCAGGTCGACCATCGCCGCAAAGGAATCGGCCTCAAGGCTGGTACGCAAGGTAATGCCGGCCTTGCGTGCGCACTCATCGACGATCAACCGCAGCCCGTGGCGCGCACTGGGCAGTACCAGCTCGTGCGCTTGCAGTTGCGCAAAGGCGACCGGCATGTCCAGGTGCAGGCCCGCCTGCGGCGGGCCGACCAGAATCAGGTTTTCCATCATCACCGGGACAATACGCAAGGTGTGCAGCGGCGGTGGGTCGTAGGAGATGGCGAGCTCCAGCTCTCCGCGCTGCAGCCAGTCCAGCAGATAGCCGCTGTAGGCCGAGGAAAAGCGGATACCCAGGTGGGGCTGCGCTTCACGCATTTTGCGCACCCAGGGTACGGTCGCGATTTCGGCCACCGTTGGCGTGGTGCCGACCACAACAGTGCTGCGAAACAGCGTACCGCCACCCGCCACAGTGCTGCGGATCGACTCCATCTCTTCCATGATCCGCGTGGCATGGGCCAGCACCTCGCGGCCCATCTCGGTGATTTGCATGCCACGCCCATGGCGCTCGAACAAGTAGCCGCCCAGCTCCTGCTCCAACTGGCGAATCTGCCGGCTGAGGGCAGGCTGGGCGATATGCAGGCGATCAGCCGCCTTGCTCAGACTGCCGAGCTCGGCGACGTGGATCAGTGTCTTGAGTTGAACGACATCCATAGAAACACCACCCCGGAATTATCGATGAGCTATGCCCAACCAGCATACCTCAAAGACAAAAAAGGTAGTCGTGCTCCCCTCCTCGCCTGGGCAGAATCACTGCATCCGTATCCCGGCGAGTCCAATGACCATGACCGATCGCAATCACGAAGCACTCAATGCCATCCGCGAAGGCGTGCGCGCGCTGTGTGCCGATTTTCCTGCCGAATACTGGCGCAAGATCGATGAACGCAAAGGCTTCCCCGAGGCCTTCGTCAGCGCCATGACCACCGCCGGCTGGCTGTCGGCAATGATCCCCGAGGCCTATGGCGGTTCCGGCCTGGGCCTGGCCGAGGCCTCGGTGATCCTGGAAGAGGTCAACCGCTGCGGTGGCAACTCCGGCACCATCCACGGCCAGATGTACAACATGTTCACCTTGCTGCGCCACGGCAGTGACGAGCAGAAGCGCTACTACCTGCCCAAGCTCGCCAGTGGCGAACTGCGCCTGCAGTCGATGGGGGTCACCGAGCCGACCACCGGAACCGACACCACCAAGATCAAGACCACCGCCGTGCGCCAGGGCGACGACTACCTGATCAATGGCCAGAAGGTGTGGATCTCGCGGGTCCAGCATTCGGACCTGATGATCCTGCTGGCGCGCACCACGCCCCTGGCGGAGGTCAAGAAGAAGTCCGAAGGCATGTCGATCTTCCTGGTCGACCTGCGCGAAGCCATCGGCAACGGCCTGACCGTGCAGCCCATCGCCAACATGGTCAACCACGAAACCAACGAGCTGTTCTTCGACAACCTGCGCATTCCGGCCAGCAGCCTGATCGGTGAAGAAGGCAAAGGCTTCAAGTACATCCTCGATGGCCTCAACGCCGAACGCACCCTGATCGCCGCCGAATGCATCGGCGATGGCCGCTGGTTCATCGAGAAGTCCAGCCACTACGCCCGTGACCGCGTTGTGTTCGGCCGGCCCATCGGCCAGAACCAGGGCGTGCAGTTCCCGATAGCCGAAGCGCATATCGAGATCGAAGCGGCCGACCTGATGCGCTGGCGCGCCTGTGAGGAGTACGACAGCGGCAAGAACGCCGGCGCCGCGGCCAACATGGCCAAGTACCTGGCCGCCAAGGCCAGTTGGGAGGCGGCCAACGCCTGCCTGCAGACCCACGGCGGCTTCGGTTTTGCCAATGAATACGACGTCGAGCGCAAGTTTCGTGAGACCCGCCTGTACCAGGTCGCGCCGATTTCCACCAACCTGATCCTGTCGTACGTGGCCGAACACCTGCTGGAGTTGCCACGTTCGTTCTAGGTTTAGCTGGATCACCGCACCGCACCGCACCGCATCGCATCGTGCGGTGCCCCGGAATGCGCCATGACAAGAGAGACAACAGCATGAGCCAGCCCACACGCCCTCGCCCGCTGGACGGTATCACGGTCATCAGCCTCGAACATGCCATTGCCGCGCCCTTCTGTACCCGCCAGCTTGCCGACCTTGGCGCCCGCGTCATCAAGGTCGAGCGCCCCGGTGTGGGTGACTTTGCTCGTGGTTACGACCAACGAGTCCAGGGCCTGGCCTCGCACTTCGTGTGGACCAATCGCTCAAAACAGAGCTTGACCCTGGACCTCAAGCAACCGGTCGCGACCGAGGTGCTGGACACCCTGCTCGCCGACGCCGATGTTCTGGTGCAGAACCTTGCCCCTGGCGCCGCCGCGCGCCTGGGCCTGTCGTTCGAGGCATTGCACGCGCGCTTCCCGCGCTTGATCGTGTGTGACATTTCCGGCTATGGCAAAGGTGGGCCCTACGAACAGAAAAAAGCCTATGACCTGTTGATCCAGAGCGAGGGTGGCTTTTTGTCGGTGACCGGCGGCCCGGAGCAATCGCAGATGGCCAAGGCCGGTTGCTCGATCGCCGACATCGCAGCCGGCATGTACGCCTACACCGGGATCCTCAGTGCCCTGCTGTTGCGAGAGAAAACCGGCGAAGGCAGCCACGTGGACGTGTCGATGCTCGAAAGCCTGGTCGAATGGATGAGCTTTCCGCTGTACTACGCCTATGCCGGTGCCTGCGCGCCGGTGCGCGCCGGCGCGGCCCACGCCACCATCTACCCCTACGGGCCGTTCCCGACGGGCGATGGCAACACGGTGATGCTGGGCGTGCAGAACGAACGGGAATGGCAACAGTTCTGCGTCAACGTGCTGCATCAGCCAGCATTGGCGAATGATGAGCGATTCAACACCAACGTCAAGCGAGTGGAAAACCGTGCGGCGCTGCGCGACCTGATTGTGCAGGCCTTTGCCAGCCTGAGCCTTGGCGCCGTCACCGAGCGACTCGAGCAGGCACAGATCGCCAACGCCCAGGTCAACGACATGCAGGGGGTGTGGGACCATCCGCAGTTGCAGGCCCGTGAACGCTGGACCCAGGTCGACACGCCTGCCGGCCCCATTCCCGGCCTGTTGCCGCCGGTTACCAGCAATGCCTATGCACCGCGCATGGACCCGGTCCCGGGGCTTGGCGAACACACCGATCAGGTACTGGCAGGCCTGGGCTGGTCGGCCGAGCGGATTGGCCAGTTACGCGCACGTGGGGTGGTATGACCTTGCCCCCCTCGCCCCGCCACCGTGAAGGAGCCCACCATGAACGCACCTGATTACTCGACCTGGGTTGGCCGCATCGAAGAAAGCCGCGACCAGCTCAGCCATAACCTGGTCAAGCGCATCGCGGCCACCCTGGGCGAGGCGGCACCCAACCCTGGGGAGGCCCTGCCGCTGCTCTGGCACTGGGCATTCTTCCAGGAACCCGTGGCCGAGGCCGGGCTTGGCCCCGATGGTCATCCCGCACTGGGTGGTTTCCTGCCGCCCGCCTACAACCGCCAACGCATGTGGGCAGGCAGCCGCTTGAGCTTCCATCGGCCGCTGCGGGTCGACGCCCAGGTCGAGCGCATCTCCACCCTGCTCAAGGTCGAGGAAAAGCACGGACGTACGGGCTCGCTGTTGTTCGTCACGGTCCGCCACGAGTTCTACCAGAACGGTGATTGCGCCCTTGTCGATGAACAGGACATCGTCTACCGCGAACCCTCGCCGCCGAAACTGGGCAACACCGACGTGCTGATGGTCGGCCAATGGCAAGAAACCATCGAGCCCGACGCCACCCTGCTGTTTCGCTATTCGGCGGTCACCTTCAACGGTCATCGCATCCATTACGACTGGCCCTATGTCACCGAGACCGAAGGCTATCCGGGGCTGGTGGTACATGGCCCGCTGATAGCGACCTTGAGCCTGCGTGCCTTCCAGCGCGCCCATCCACAAGCCACAGTCAAAGGCTTCAGTTTTCGCGGGGTGCGCCCACTGATTTCACCCCAGCCGTTCCAGGTCGTCGGCCAACTGACGGCACCAGGAAAAGCCCTGCTCCAGGCGGGGAACCAGGACGGCACTGCCCAGGTGGGCGAAGTCACCTATACCTATATAGAAGGAGGTGCGCAATGACCCCGGCGGTTGTCCGCAGTGCCCTGTTCGTGCCCGCCACCCGCCCGGAACGCATCCCCAAGGCCCTTGCCAGTGGCGCCGACAGGGTTATCGTCGACCTTGAAGACGCCGTCGAGGAGTCCCTCAAGGATCAGGCCCGCGACAACCTGCAGCGCTTCCTGCAGGCGCATCCTGGCGTCCAGGTGCTGGTACGGGTCAACGCACCCGAGCACCGGGCGCACGCCGTGGATCTTGCCTTGTGCCGGCGCTACGCCGAAGTCAGCGGCATCGTACTGCCCAAGGCCGAGTCACCCGCTCAGGTGCTCCAGGCCACGGCGACCGGCAAGCCGGTCGTGCCGATCATCGAAAGCGCCCGGGGCCTGGCGGCGCTACCGGCCATTGCCGGCACTACGGGGGTCGAGCGCCTGGCCTTCGGCAGCCTCGATCTTGCCCTGGACCTGAACCTGCGCAACGGCAGCCCCGGCGCCGAACGGCTGCTGGACCAGGCCCGCTATGCGGTCCTGCTGCACACCCGTGTCGCTGGCCTGGCCCCTGCCCTGGACGGCGTCTTCCCCACTCTCCAGGACACTGCCGGCCTTAACCTGGCAGCACAGACTGCCCGTGACATGGGTTTTGGCGGTGCCCTGTGTATTCACCCAAGCCAGGTCGCAGTGATTCACGCCGCCTTGCGGCCTAGCGATGAGGCATTGGACTGGGCAAGGCGCGTACTGCAAGCGGCGCACCACACTGACGGTGCTTTTGCCCTGGACGGCCAGATGGTCGATGCACCGGTGATCGCACGTGCCCGCTCGCTACTCGAACAGGCGGGTGACGTCTGAATCGCGTACGCCAAAGACTACGCACGCCGTCGTAACAACTGGAATTCCCTCAGAATCATCCTACGCTTGCACTGTTCAGTGCCTTGAATGAACTCAATGGAATGGTTCGCCGTGCTTTCTGAGGGTTGTTGCTATGCATGGTTCGCGTGGTTTTTCCCCTGCTCTTCATCTGCGTCCGCAAACCCAGACGCTAGCATTGGAACCCAGGATTCTGTTCGACGGCGCTGCTGCCACGGCAGCGGCCGATCAGCAACACGCCGATACGGCGGCCCCCAAGGATGATGCCAGCGCACACCCTGCCCCCACCGATGCCCCGGCGCGCAGCGAACCTGCACCCTCGGCCGCCCGCCACCTGCTGGTGCTCGACAGCCGTATCGAAAATAAAGAACAACTGGTCGCGCAGTTGCCCAGCGACGTCACCGCCCTGGTGGTCGACAGCAGCCAGGACGGCCTGGCGGCAATTACCGCAGCCCTGGCGCAACTGGGCAAGGTCGACTCGATCCAGGTGCTGTCGCACGGCGGCGCCGGGCAGTTCACCCTGGGCAACCGCACCATCACGGCGGACAACGTCGACAATCTCGCCTCCACCCTGCAACAGTGGCAAGGCAACCTGACCCAGGGCGCCGATATCCAGCTCTACGGCTGCAACATCGGTGCGGGCGACGCCGGCAAGACCCTGGTCACCGAACTGGCCCGCTGGACGGGCGCCGATGTCGCTGCGTCCAGCAACGACACCGGTAGCGCAGCCGGGGGCGGCGACTGGACCCTCGAGGTGCGCAACGGCACCATCGACCAGCATATCGCCCTGAGCGCCGCAGCCCTGGCCGACTTCGACGGCCTGCTGGCCGATGCCGCGCCCACCACCGGCCTGCCGGTGGCCGGTGACGATGTATTGCTCGGTAATACCTTCAATTTCACGGTGAACTTCACCAACCCTTCGACCCAGGAAGGCTACGCGCCGTTTCTCAATATTTTCATGCCCGTTACCGGTAGGGATGGCGATGATGGCGTGAGTTTCATCTCCGCCAGTTACTTGGGCCAGACCCTCACGACGCATGCAGTCACCTTCGATGCTTCCGGCAACGCCACCCACCCGCTGGCCAAGGACGCCAGTGGCAATTTCGTGGTGCTCAACGCTGCCACCTACGGCATGCGCGCCGGCGACCAACTGGTTGTGGTGGAGCTGCCATTTGCCAGCGTGACCGCCAACCAGCCGGTGATCCCGGTGCAGATCACCGCCAGCCTCAGCCAGCTGGCAGACACCGCTTTTTCCAACGGCACGCCGGATCTGGTGATCAAGACCAGCGGTGGCTTCGAGTTTGGCAATGACCCCCTCGACAACCCCCAGGCCGACCCCAGCCTGATGCAGGTCGGCACCGTCGACTACACCGTACACCCGACAGTACTGACGTTCGACCAGACGGTGTCCACCCCGGAAGGCGAAACGGCCACCGGCCCCAACTTCAACCGCTCCCTGACCGTGACCATCACCCCGGCACCGGGACAGACCCTGAGCAATGTGGTGGTGACGCAACCCCTGCCCGACAACGTTCAGGTCACCGCCATTACCCCGGGCCCCGGCGGCGTGCTGCGGTCAATCACGCTGCACGACGGCACGGTGATCAGCAACCCGACAGCCATCGCTGCGGCGATTGCCGCCGATAACATCTTTATCGATTCGTTCACCGTCGAGTACGCCACACTGTCGGCCGCCACAGACACTCAAGTGGCGTTCTATGTACCCGAATTCGATGCAGACGCCCAACCGGTGCTTGACCCGGTCACCGGCAACGCGGTGACCATCACCGTGGACGCGCCTTCAGCCACTGGCCAATGGGCACCGCTGGACCCGCGCGACGTAGTAGCCCCGGCGACCACCATCGACTTCAGCGGCACGGGCGATCCGGTCCAATTCGTTGCCAAGTCGATCACCTTGCTCAAGCAAGTGGGCATCCAGAACGATATCGGCCAGACCGGCGTGACCCCTGGCGATACCTTGCAGTACACCCTCAACCTGGCCGTGTCGGACTTCTTCGCCTTCGGCAAGGACTTCTTCAACGATGGCCAACTGGTGGTCCGCGACCAGCTCAGTGACGGCCAGACGCTGGTCGGCACCCCGACCCTCACCGTGACCATCAACGGTGTGGCGCGCACCATTACCCTGGTCACCAGCGTGGTCGACAACGGCGACGGCAGCACCTCGATGGTGTTCGATATCGCCCAGTCACTGCGCAATGCCGCGGCCGTGGTGGGCGGCTGGTTCAATGGCGACCTGGCCTTCGACGACCGCCTTGAAGGCGCCGCGCTGGCGGTACTGAGCTACACCGCCCTGGTGGGCCAAAGCTACCGGCCACCGTCTGGCGCCCCCCACAGCGAAATCAACGAAGGCGACGACCTGGGCAACCAGGCGGTGGTCGAAGGCACCCTGCTGCAGGATGTGCTCAACCTCACCGGCGCCTCGCAAACCGATGATTCCTCAACCCTGAGCACCGTGCCGACGCGCAACGTCGACATCGAGATTCTCGACGTCAACAACCAGCCACCACCTGCCAATGGCGAGCTGCGCCCGGGCGATGAGGTCACTTTCCAGCTCAGCTACGACCTGGTCACCGGTGACTACGAAAACTTCAAGCTCACCGCCTACCTGCCGCTGCCGCTGTTCAATGTCAGTGGTATCACCTGGACGCAGGGCGACCAGACCGGGCAATGGCAGATCGGTGACGGCAACACCAACCTGGGCGGCGTGGTGACAGTCACCAGCGCCGATGGCAACGCGGTGGTGTTCGATTTCGGCAGTTTCGTCACTGCCGATACCGCCGGTAGCCGTATCGTGGTGCGCTTTACCCTGCGCGTGGGCGACCAGCCGTTTGCCGACCAGCGCTCTCTGGACGTACTGGCCCAGTCCAGCCAGCAGACCACCCTCACCGACCGCACGCTGATCTCCTCGGACATCGCGGTGATCGTCTCGGTTGCCGAACCTGTGCTCAATATCAAGCACGGCGTGGTCTCCGGCTCCAACGGTACGGTCACCAACACCACCGGCAGCTGGAACCCGCCGGGCAGCACCGGCGTGCCCTTCAACGGCACCATCACCGACCTTGCCGCCGTGGATGGCAATATCAGTGGCATCGACGGTGCCGACCGCCTGCGCCTGGTCACGGCCATCGAAAACAGCGGCGGTGGCGGCGCCTTCGATGTCACCACCAGCATCACGCTGCCCACGGGCCTGAGCTTTGTCGGCGGTAGCCTGGCCACTGCCAACCTGCAGATTTATCGCGGCGACGGCAGCCAGATGGTTGCCGGCACCGACTACATCGTCAGCGGCAACCAGATCATTTTCCAGGACGCCGGTGGCGTCGCCAGCCTGCAGGCCGGGCGCAGCGGCACGGCCGCCGACACCAGCGGCGCCAACATTGTGGTCATCAGCTACGATGTCGAAGTCAGCGCCAGCATCGAAGCCAGTCGCAGCCTGCAAAGCACTGCCACCCTGAGCAACTATGCCAGTGTCGATGGCGGCAGCGACTTCACCCCCACCGACCTGCAAGACCTCGCCAACCAGCAGGTCGCCGCCCCCGAGATACGCAAGAACTTTGCCGACGGCAGCCTCGACGACGGCGATTCCAGCGCCAGCCACACCACCGGCAGTGACTTGGTGGTGGGTGAATCCATGCGCTACGACATCATTGTCACGCTGCCCGAAGGCGGCACCCAGAACCTGCGCATCGACGACCTAATTCCACCGGGCATGCGCCTGGATACCAGCTTCAACGGCGGCCTGGGCTACCAGATCATTACCACCACTGCCGGTAGCGGCGCCCTGGGCGCTGACTTTGTCGGCAGTGTGGTGGTCAGCGGCATTGGCGGCCAGGGCGGCACCCTGGGCGACGACGGCGTGGATGCCCGCCTGACCTTCAGCGTGTCCGGCGCCAGCGCCGACAACCAGACGGGCAACAACAGCTTTGTGATCCGCTTGCAACTGGTGGCCAACAACGTCATCGGCAACCAGGCCAACAAGTCGCTGCAGAACAGTGCCCAGGTGCTCTACAGCGACCCGGACGCCGACACCCCCAACGGCACGACCCCGGTCGACCGCCCGGTTGCGCTCACCGGCGGCCAGCCCACCATCACCGTGCGCGAGCCGACCTTGCAGGTGACCCAGGAGCTGACCTCCACCACCGGCGCTGCCGGCTATGACGAAGGCGACCCCGTCGAGTTCACCATCACCATCAGCAATGGCACCAGCAGCAGCGACTTCAACGCCTTCGACATTAGCCTGCTGGACAACCTGCCCACCGAAATCGACAACCTGACCCTGGTCGGCGTGCTGTACCAGAATGGCGCCACCAACAATGGCGGCGTCGACTTCGAGCTGGTCGACGGCCAGTTGCGCACGGTCAGCGGCGCCAATATCGACATCGCCAAGGGCGGCAGCATCGTCTTGCGCATCAGTGGAGTGATCAACGCCACCGCCGCTGCCGAGGCCTCGTTCGACAACCAGGCCATGGTGCAGTGGACCAGCCTGGACGGCACCCAGGCCGGGGAACGTACCGGGGTCGACGGCACCCTCAACAGCGGCGTGCTCAACGACTACCAGCTCATTTCCAGCTTGATCGTGCCAGTGGCCCAGGCCATCAGCATTTCGCGGGTCGGTGGCTTGCCGGACACCCCGCCTTCCTCGCCCACCGATGGTCCGGTGGAGCAGGTCACGGTCGGCGAAGTGATTCGCTACCGCGTGGTGGTGCTGGTGCCCGAAGGCGACAACCCCAACTACCAGATCCAGATCACCCTGGCCAACGGCCTGGAATTCATCGCCCCGGATGAGCTGGCCAATGCCCTGCGCATTGCCTTTATCTCCAATGGCGGCCTGACCAGCGACGCCAACCTGATCATTGGCGGCACCCTGGATATCGATGGCAACGAGAACAGCGCCGAGGCCCTGCCCATCACCCCGGACCTCTCCGGCGCGGCACCCACGGGGATATTCGACCCTTCCCGTCTGGTCATCGTCACCAACCCCGACGGCAGCCAGACCATCACCTTCAACCTGGGCAATGTGACCAACGGCAACGGCAACGACGACGACCTCGAAGGGATCTCCCTGGAGTTCAACGTGCGCGTCAGCAACGAGGCCAGCAACATTGCCGGCGCCCAGCTCGGCGTAAGCGCGCAGGAAATCGTCAACGGCAACGCCCGGGCCAGCAGCGATACCTTGTTCGAGCAGGTGGTGGAGCCCAGTTTCACCGGCCTGGACAAACACATCAGCAGCTTCGACCCCAACCCCGGCGGCAGCACCGGCACCGCCACGGTGCAGATCAACTTCACCCAGAACGGCGGCCTGCCCGCCTTCGATACCCAGCTCACCGACAGCTTTGCCGGCGGCAGCGGCTATACCCTGCTCAGCGTGCAGATCAACGGCATCACCTACGGCCCGGGCAACCTGCCGGCCGGCGTGAGCGTCAGCACCACCGGCGGCTTGAGCGTGAACTTCGACCAGCTGGATGTCGGCGCCCAGGTCAGCGTGGTGTACCAGGTAACCCTGCCCAACGCGCAGATCATCGCCAGCAGCGATGCGACCCTGACCTGGAGCAGCCTGCCTGAAGACTTCAGCAGCTTCGCCGGCTCCAGCGTCGGTGTCGATGGCCAGGTCGATGGCGAGCGTACCGGCAGCGGCACCGGCCCCAACCAGTACATCCTGCGCGACAACGCAGGGCTTGGCGTGATCAGCGGCACCCTGTGGGACGACACCAGCTCCGCCGACACCAGCATTGCTCCCGACGGCCCTGGCCTTGCCGGGCAAACCGTGATCCTGACCTGGGCCGGCGTGGACGGCCTGCTCGACACCACCGCCGACAACCTGCAGTTCAGCACCGTGACCGATGCCACCGGCCAGTACCGCTTCGGCGTACTGCCGGCGGGCGTGTTCCGCATCGATGTACCCACCGGCCTGATCAACTACCCGCAGCCTGTGGGTGATTTGCGCGTACGCATCGACAGTGACGCCGATACCGCGGTAGGTCAGATCAACGTCACCCTGGCCGATGCCGGCACCGGCATCGCCGACGCAGGCTTCGTGGAGCAGAACGATGCGCCGGTCAACAACCTGCCGGGCACCCAGAACGGCCAGGAAGACATCCCCCTGGCGATCACCGGCATCAGCGTCAGCGATGCCGACGCCGACCGCGATCCCGCTATCAACGACCGCACCCTGACCATCACCTTGAACGTGCTGCACGGCACCCTGTCGCTGAGCACCACGCCGTCGGGTGTGACGGTCACCGGCAGCAACAGTGCCAGCATGACCCTGACCGGCAACCTCGCCGACCTCAACCTGGCCCTGGCCAACCTGATGTACCTGGGCAATGCCAACTTCAACGGCACCGACACGCTGACCGTGCTCAGCAACGACCAGGGCAACTTTGGCGACGCCGATGGCGACGGCATCCCTGGCACCGCTGGCGATGCGCTCACTGACCAGGACAGCCTGCAGATCATCCTTGCTGCCGTGAACGACACACCGGTGGCGGTACCCGACACCATCACCGCCGTGGAGGCCGGCGGTACCAACAACGCGGTGGCCGGTATCGACCCGCGGGGCAACGTGCTGACCAATGACACCGATGTCGATATCGCCACCAACGCCGACCAGCTGCGGGTGCTTTCGGCTGGCCGCACGCCATTGACCCAACAGACACTGCCGGTCAACGGCACCGTCGTGGTGATCGGCCAGTACGGCCAATTGCTGATCGGGACCAACGGCTCCTACCAGTACTTTGTCGACAACAACAATGCCGACGTCCAGGCCCTGCGCCTGGCCGGCCAGACCCTAACGGAAAACTTCACCTATGTGATCTCCGACATCATCGGCGCTACCAGCACCACGACCCTGGTCGTCACCATCAATGGCGCCAACGACACGCCGGTGGGCGTGGATGATGAAGGTATCGCCATCGAGGCCGGCGGAGTCGGCAACACGCTCGGTGGCCAGAATGCCGAAGGCAATGTGCTCGACAACGACACCGACGTCGACAGCGACGCCAACGGCGAGACCCGGACCGTTATCGGCATACGCCATTTGCGTGAGTCTGCCGCCGGGGACTTCGATCTCGTGGCAGCGGGTGCAGAAACCGAAATCAACGGCACCTACGGCACCCTTTTCATCAACGCCGACGGCAGCTACCGCTACGAAGTCAACAACGACAACACCGCCGTGCAGCGCCTGGTGGCGGGTGATCAGTTGATCGAATTCTTCAGCTACCGGCTCGACGACACGGCCGGGCTGGACGATGTCGCCCAACTGCGCATCGTGATCCAGGGCGCCAACGACAACCCCGTGGCCAGCGACGACCAGGCTGCGGCCCAGGCGGCCTCCACCAACGGCAACGCCCAGGAGAGCAACCCCAGCGGCAATGTGATCCTGTTTCCCAGCCGGCCAGGCACCATCGATCAGCCGGGCGGCAACGGCGTTGACCTGGACGTCGACCGCACCGACCGGCCCAGCAGCGAGCTGGTAGTCACCGGCGTGATCGCCAAAACCGAGAACGACTACGATCCGCTGGTCGACATCCTCACGGATGTCGATGCCGACACCACCCAGGCCAATGGCACGGTGATCAACGGGCTCTACGGTACCTTGCGCATTGGCGCCGACGGCTCGTTTTTCTATGACGTGGACAGCGATAACCTCACCGTACAGGGCCTGCCCCCAGGCGATACGCTGACCGAAGTGTTCACCTACCAGATCACCGACAACGCCGGCCTCACCGACGTGGCGCAGTTGGTCATTACCGTGCGCGGGGTCAACGACCCGCCCGTGGCGCAGAACGTCGTCGCGCTGGCGACCGAAGCCGGTGGTGTCGATAACCAAACGCTTGGGGTCAACCCGTCAGGCGATGCCACCGCCAATGCCTTCGACCCGGACGGCGACCCACTGACCGTGACCGAGATCCGTGCCGGCGCCGAGGACCAGACCGGCACGACAGTGGCGGTGCTGCCGGGCGGCACCCAGGTGGTCGGCCTGTACGGCACCCTGACCATCAACCCGGATGGCACCTACACCTATGTGCTGGACAACTCCAATGCTGCGGTCCAGGCACTGCGCTTGAACAGCGACCTGTTGCTCGAGCGCTTTACCTACACCATCAGCGACGGCGTCGGGGCTACCCCCGAGACCGACAGCGCCGAAATCATCGTGCTCATCCGTGGCCAGAACGACAACCCGGTGGCCAACGACGATACGGCGACCGCTGTCGAAGCCGGAGGCCTGAACAACAATCTGCCGGGCCAGGACCCCAGCGGCAATGTCCTGCACCAGAATCCGCCGGCCAGCGAGCTGGGCAACGACACCGATGTCGACGGCGGAGAGGATCCCACCGACCCGATCGACTATGGCGAAACCCAGGCCGTCAGCTCGGTGCGCACCGGCAGCGAAGGCCAGGGCGGTACCGCTGGAACGTTGGGTACCGAACTGCGTGGCGCCTATGGCTGGCTGACCCTCAACGCCGACGGCAGCTACAGCTACCGCCTCGACAATGCCATGACCGAGGTGCAACAGCTGCGTGCCGGCAACAGCCTGCAAGACCTGTTCAGCTACACCGTGATCGACGCCAGCGGCGCCGAAGACCGCGCCACCCTGACCATCAACATCAATGGCGCCAACGACACCCCGGTCGCGCGCAACGACATCGCCACGGCCATCGAGGCCGGTGGCCAGGGCAACGACATCCCGGGCACCAACCCCAGTGGCAACGTGCTGGGCAACGACACCGACGTCGACGCTTTCGGCGAAGCCTTGAGCGTCACCGGGGTCACCCAGGGAAGCAACGTCGGTACCCTCGGCAGAGCTTTCGTCGGCACCTACGGCACCCTCACCCTGGGCGCCGATGGCAGCTACACCTATGTGCTGGACAACAACAATCCGCAGGTCCAGGCCCTGCGCGGCGCCACCAATACCCTGACCGAAGCGTTCACCTACAGCATTCGCGACCTGGCCGGTGCTACCAGCTCGGCACAGCTGATCATCATCATCCAGGGCCGTGACGACACGCCGGTGGCGGTCAACGATATCGCCCTTGCAGTGGAAGCCGGAGGCACCTTCAACGCCACCCCCGGGGTCAACCCCAGCGGCAACGTGCTGGCCAACGACACTGACGTCGATGTCAACGACACCAAGACTGTCAACGGCATCCGCACCGGCAACGAGGCAGCGGGCGGCATCCTCAACGTCGTCACTGGCAGTCAAGTGATCAATGGCCTGTATGGCACCCTGACCATCGCCACCGATGGCAGCTTCACCTATGTCGTGAACAACAGCCTCGCAGCGGTCCAGGGCCTGAAACAGGGCGAATCGCTGATCGAGCAGTTCACCTACAGCATGGGCGACACGGCCGGGCGTCTCGACACCGCGCAGTTGACCATCACCGTCCAGGGTGCCTGGGATGCCCCGGTGGCCAGCAATGACCTGGCCCTGGCGGTGGCCGACAATGGTAACGGCAACAGCGTCAACCCCACGGGTAACGTGCTGCCCAACGACACCGATGTCGACCAGGGCGACCAGAAGCACGTCAGCGGTGTCCGTTTCGGCAACGAAGCCGCGGCCGGCACCCTCGACCTGGTCAACAGCGGCACCAACAACACCAATGGCACCGTGATCACCGGGCTCTACGGCGAGCTGATCATCGGCGCCGATGGCAGCTTCATCTACAACATCGACAGCACCAACCCTACGGTGCTCGCCCTCGGGCCGCTGCAGTTCCTGCGGGATACCTTCACCTATCAGGTCACCGACCAGGGTGGCCTGAACGACCTGGCCGAGATCAATATCATCATCCGCGGGCGCAACGATGCGCCAGTGGCCAACGATGACACCGCCACCGCCGTCGAGGCCGGCGGCCTGGACAACAGCGAGGCCGGCATCAACCCCAGCGGCAATGTCATCACCGACAACGACACCGACGCGGAAGGCGACGCCCTGCACGTCATCGGCATCAGCACCGGTGCAGGTACCGTGGGCACCGTGGGCAGCACCTTGCGCGGCCTCTACGGTGACCTGACGCTCAATGCCGACGGCACGTGGCAGTATGTGCTCGACAACAACCTGGCCGAGGTCCAGGCCCTGCGCACCAGCGGCCAGACCCTCACTGACGTGTTCAACTACACCCTGGTCGACTTCTGGGGTGCGTTCGACACCGCCCAATTGACCATCACCGTCGATGGCCGCAACGACACCCCCCATGCCCAGGACGATGGCAGCATCGCCGTGGAAGCCGGTGGTGTGGCCAACGGTAGCCCGGGCAGCGACGGCCAGGGCAATGTGCTGGCCAACGACACCGATGTCGACGGCGTCGCCAATGGTGAGAGCAAACAGGTACAAAGCGTCAGCAACGAAGCGGGCCAATCGGTCGGCGCAGGCCAGGTACTGGTCGGTCGCTATGGTCAGCTGACACTCAATGCCGATGGCAGCTACACCTACCTGATCGACAACAGCAACCCCACCGTCCAGGCCTTGCGCACTGCGGGCGAGACACTTTCCGAGACCTTCACCTACCGCATGCGCGATTCCGCCGGTGCCACGGCCGATGCACGCCTGACCGTGGTGATCCAGGGCGCCAACGACGCACCCGTGGCGCAGAACGACAGCGCCCTGGCCAGCGACCAGGTGCCGGCACCGCAAACCAGCGGCAATGTGCTGCCCAACGACAGTGATGTGGACGGCAACGACAGCCTGCAGGTGGTGGGTGTGCGCACCGGTGCAGAAAATGCCAGCGGTGCTTCGGGCAGTGTTGGCCAGCCGCTGCAAGGCCTGTACGGCACGCTGGTCCTCAATGCCGACGGCAGCTACACCTACAGCATCGACCTGACCAACCCACAGGTGCTGGCAGCGGCAGGCCTGGGCCAGGTGCTGCAGGATGTGTTCACCTACACCATTGGCGATCTTGCCGGCGGCCAGGACCAGGCCGAACTGGTGATAACCCTGGATATCGCCGCGCCGTTCATTCCAGCGCCGGCAGGTTCATTTTTCGACCGACCGGCGGGCGACCCCTTCAACCGCCTGCCGATCCCGGACGTGGTGCCGGCGATCTTCATCTCGCCGGTGGTGGAGCGGGACGCACGCCTCAATGAACTCTCCAGCTGGGAAACCGGCGGCAGCCGCTTGCGCCTTGCAAGCGTGGCCCAGCAGCAAAGTGAATCCATCGGTGCCGGCCTGGGGCTGGTACAAGGCCAGTTTGTCAGCAACAGCGTGCAGCGCAGCCAACGCGAGAGTGAGCTGGACCTTGCCTGGCTGTTGGGCCGCCAGGGCCGTACCAGCCTCAGTGCCGATGGCTTGCTCAGCGACCCCTCGGTATTCACCCTGGACCCCGCACACCTGACCCAGGGCCCGGCGCAAAGCGACCCCCCTGCCGAGCCCCGCAACGCGCGCGGCTTTACCGCGCAACTGCACGCCGCCGCACAGCGTTTGTACCCGCACGGGCGCAACACGCCAGAATAAATTGCCATTGACAAAGGACTGAATATGCCTAGACATGCGACCCGGTTTACGATTACGGCCCTCACTTCAGCCTTGTTGCTCAGTGCCTGTGCGTCGCTGGAACCCCAGGCCATCACCGAAGAGCAGAACCGCCAGCGCATCGTCGACGACCAGGCCCGCATGTACCGTGACCAGGAGCCGGTCACCACGCCTATCACCTTTTACGAAGCGGCGGCCCGGGCGCTGAAATACAACCTGGACTACCGCCTCAAGTTGATGGAAAGCGCCCTGGCCTCGGACCTGCGCGACGTCTCCAGCCACGAGATGTTGCCGCGCCTGGTGGCCTCTGCGGGCTATGCCGGCCGTAACAACGACTCGGGCGGTACCTCCATCGGTATCGAGGACCGCGAAGAGAGTTTGCGCCCTTCGACCTCCGAAGACCGCTACCGCACGCTCTACGGCCTGGGCCTGAGCTGGAGCCTGTTGGACTTTGGCGTGGCCTACTACCGCACCCAGCAGAAGGCCGACCAGATGCTGATGGCCGACGAGCGCCGACGCAAGGTGGCGCAGAACGTCCTGCAGGATGTGCGCAACGCGTATTGGCGCGCACTGGCCGCGCAACGCCTGATGCCTGAAGTGGACCAGTTGCTGGCCCGCACCCACCGCGCCCTGACCCAGGCCCGCGAAGCCGAGAACAAGGGCTTGCTGCCCCGCCAGGAGATCCTCGCCTACCAGCGCGCCCTGCTCGACTCGGTGTACCTGCTCACCGTCCGCCGCCAGGACCTGGAGTTCGCCCAGGCCGAGCTGTCGGCATTGATGTCGCTGCCGCCCAAGACCCGCATGGTCCTGGCCGACATGCCCGAGCCGCAATTGCCGCAGATCGGTGCCGGTATCGACCAGCTGGAGCTGCTGTCGCTGCAGAACCGCCCGGAGATCATGGAAGAGTGGTACCGCAAGCGGGTCAACGAGAAGGACCTGAAAATTGCCAAGGCGCAACTGTGGCCCAACGTCACGTTCGACTACGGCTACCGCTATGACTCCAACTCCCTGGCCTACAACAGCCACTGGAATGCCACCGGCCTGCAGGTGTCGATGAACCTGCTCAAGCTGCTGCAACTGCCCTCGCTCAACGCTGCCCAGGCGTCACAAGGCAACACCGACGACATGCGTCGGATCGCCCTGTCGATGGCCATTCTCACCCAGGTTCGGGTAGGCGCCCTGCGCTATCAGCTGGCACGCCAGGAGGTGACGTTCTCCGATGAAAGCCTGCGCGTCGACCAGAGTCTGCTCAACTACGCCCAGGCCGCGCAGCGCAACAACCTGGGATCGGAGCTCGAGCTGATCCGCGCCGAAGGTCGCTACCTGCTCTCGCGCTACCAGCGCGAGGCGGCGTTCTCCAGTGCCCAGGCGGCCTGGGGCCGGTTGTACAACTCCATCGGCCTGGACATCCTGCCGGCCGAGATCGACAAGCACGACGTAAAGACCCTGGCCAACGAGATTCACCGCACCCTCAATGAACAGGAACAAAAACGCCTGCTCGTCACCCAGCAAGGAACGCCTTATGCCCAACCGAGCTTGTGAATCTGCCGTGATGATTCTGTTGTCGCTCGCCACTGCCCTGCCCGCCTGGGCCGAAGACGCCCCCCAGGCCACCCATGTGCCGCCGCCCCTGGACGAGGCCGCGACCATTCGCGTGTTGCTGGCCCCGGAGCTGGAAACCACCCTGTCGAGCCAGATGGCCGGGACCCTGACCGAGCTCCGCGGCAGCTTTGGCCAGCGCGTGGCCAAGTCTGCCCCGCTGGCGCGGTTCAATTGCAGCGAAGCCCAGGCCCGGGCCAAGGTGGCCGCCGCCGAACTGGCCATGGCCCGGCAGAACCTGGACGCCAAGAAAAGCCTGCGCAAACTCGATGCGGTGGGCGATCTTGAAGTGTCGATGGCCAATACCGAAGTACAGAAGGCCGACGGCGCCCAGGCCATGGCCGCCGCGCAAAGCAGCTATTGTCAGGTGTTGGCGCCGTTTGCCGGGCGAGTCGCCAAGGTCCATGTAAAGCCCTACCAGACCGTGAGTGCCGGCACGCCGTTGTTCGACCTGGTCAGCGATGGCGACCTCAAGGTGCGCCTGAACGTGCCCTCCACCCGTTTGAAGCACCTCAAGCCCGGCATGCCCCTGGAGGTGAACATCGTTGAAACCGGCAAGCAGTACCCGGCACATATCAGCGTCATCAACGCCCGGGTCGATGCCGTGGCGCAGACCGTCGAGCTCGAAGCCCAGCTCGATAACAAGTACCCCGAATTGATTGCCGGCATGAGCGGCACGGCGCGGTTCCCCGATGACCATGAGTGAATCGCCCCCGCCGCTGAACCTGCTGCTGCAGCTGGGGGCCTTGCGAGACCGTGCCTTGCAGGCCGACTCGCTCAATGCCCTGAGCTTCTCCATGGCCAACGACCTGTACCCGCTGTTGGCGTTCCACCAGGCCCTGGTGTTCGCCCAGCGCGGCAAGCGCCTTGAGCTGCTGCAGGTCTCGGGCCTGACTCGCCCCAGCGAAGATTCGCCCTACCTGGTCTGGTTGCAGCGGGCCAGTCGCTGGGTTGCAAGCCAGGTGCCCGATGCCGCGCCTGTGTGGCTGACTCGCAACAGCGTGCCACCGCCCGCAGACATCGCCGACGGCTGGGATGAATGGTGGCCCGAAGGGTTGTGGTGCCTGCCGGTACACGCTCGCGACGGTGAGCGCCTGGGTATCTTGCTGCTGTTGCTGGAGCAGGCGCCGCCTGCACCAATGCAACAGGCCCTGCCTACACTGCTCGACACCTGGGGTTACTGCTGGACGGCGCTGAGCCGTCAACGCCGGCTGTTTCGCTGGGGCCTGAGCCGGCGCCAGGGCCTGCTGCTAGTGGCGGCGCTGGGGCTGTTGTTGCTGTTGCCGGTGCGCCAGAGCGCATTGGCACCGGCCGAAATCGTCTCGCGCCAGGCACAGATCATCAGTTCCCCCATTGATGGCGTGATCGACCAGATCCAGGTACGACCCAACCAGGTGGTCGAAGTGGGGACACCCTTGTTCTCCCTCGATGAGACCACCCTGCGCAGCCGCGCCGAAGTACTTGGCAAGGAGGTCGCGGTGGCCGATGCCGAACTGTCGGCAGCCAGCCAGCGCGCCTTCGACAACCCGCAAAGCAAAGGCGAGCTGACCCTGCTCGAAGGCCGCGCTCGCCAGCGCCGGGCCGAACTGGCAGCGGTCCAGGCCCAGCTCAAGCGCACCCGGGTGCTGGCGCCACGCAATGGCGTCGCGGTGTTCAGCGACCCCAACGACTGGCTGGGCAAACCGGTAGTCACCGGCGAGCGCATCATGCAGGTGGCCGACCCTGCGCAACCGGCGATGCTCATCCAACTGCCGGTGGCCGACGCCATCGCCCTGGAACCCGGGGCCGAGGTGACGTTGTTTCTGACCGCCTACCCCCTGACACCGCTCAAGGGCAAGATCCTCGAGACCAGCTACCAGGCCCGTAGTACCGACGACAATGTGGTCGCCTATCGGCTGCTGGCGAGCATCGACGACGCTTCGGAGCATGCTCGCCTGGGCCTGCATGGCACCGCCAAGCTGTATGGCGGCCGGGTCATGCTCGGCTACTACCTGCTGCGCCGCCCGATCGCAGCGGTACGTGCCTGGAGTGGCCTGTAATGCGCGAGCCCGCCGACCTGCCGTTGCCGCCCCTGCGTGAAGACCTGCGCCTGAGCGAGGCGTCCGAGGGCAGCAACGGCGAGCCGGCCTGGGTGATCCAGGACACGGTGATCAACCGCTTTTACCGGATTGGCTGGCTGGAGTTCGAGTGCCTGCTGCGCTGGGGCCAGACACCACGCCAGGTCAGCACCCAGATTGCCGAGCAGACGGCCCTCAAACCCGACGTCGATCAGGTGCTGGGGTTCCAGGCCTTCCTTGAACAGCACCAACTGCTGCGCGCGGGCCCCGAGGCGCTGGAACGGCTCAAGGCACGCGGCGAAGAGCGTACCTGGCTGAGCTGGCGCTGGTGGCTGCATCACTATTTGTTCTTCCGTATCCCGCTGGTGCGCCCGCAACACCACCTGCAGCACCTGGCCCAGTCACTGGGCTGGCTGTTCAGCCCGCTCACGGCACTGGTGGTCATTGCCTTGAGCGTGCTGGGGATCATTTTGGTGCTGCACCAGTGGGACACCTTCGTCCACGACGTGGTCGAGTCATTCTCGGTCGAAGGGCTGCTCAGCTTTGCCCTGGCCCTGATGGTCGCCAAGACCTTGCACGAGCTTGGTCATGCCCTGGTGGCAACCCGCCTTGGGCTGAAAGTGGGTCACATGGGCATTGCCTTCGTGGTGCTCTGGCCCATGCTCTACACCGACACCGGTGAAAGCTGGAAATTGCGCAAGTCGCAGCAACGCCTGGCCATCGCCGCCGCGGGGATCATCACCGAGCTGTCACTGGCAGGCCTGAGCACCTTGGGCTGGGCCCTGTGCGACCCAGGCCCGCTGCGCAATGCCCTGCTGTACCTGGCGACCACCAGTTGGGTGCTGTCTCTGGCCCTCAATGCCAGCCCATTCATGCGTTTTGACGGCTACTTCATCCTCTCCGACCTGCTGGATTTTCCCAACCTGCACGAACGCGCCTCGGCACTGGCCCGGGTCAGCCTGCGCCGCAACCTGCTGGGCCTGGACGAACCCTGGCCGGAACACTTTCCGGCCAGCAAGCGCCGCCTGCTGGTGACCTTTGCCTTTCTCACCTGGGCCTACCGGCTGGTGCTGTTCCTGGGGATTGCCCTGGCGGTGTACCTGTTCTTTTTCAAATTGCTGGGGATCGTACTGTTGGTAGTGGAACTGTCCTGGTTTATCGCCATGCCGATCTGGCGTGAACTCAAGCATTGGTACGCCCAGCGCAGCGCCGTGCCGCAGCGCCGGCGGTGGGTATTCTATGGCCTGCTGGCAGCGCTGTTGCTGCTGCTGGCAGTGCCTTGGCGCAGCCAGATCGACGCCGTGGGCGTGGCCCGTGCAGAACATCAGCTGCGGGTATATGCGCCCTATCCTGCCCGCCTGCAGTCGGTGCGTGGCGAGGGTACAGTCAAGGCCGGGGAAACCCTGGTGGTACTGGACGAGCCCGACATCGCCTCGCGCCTGCAGAGCAGCGAAGCCAATGCGCGCAGCTACCAGGCGCGCCTGGGCGGCCTGCTGGCCGAGCCGGGCGGGCTTGCCGAACAGGCAGCGACCCGTGAGCGTTTGCGCGTGCAATACGAAGAAGCGCGTTCGGCGCGTTCGGAAATCGCCCGCCTCAACCTGCAGGCACCGTTTGAAGGGCAATGGCTGGACGTCAACCCTGATTGGCGGCCAGGGCAGTGGGTGGGTCGCCAGGAAGCCCTGGGGGTATTGATCGACCCGCGCCACTGGCAGGTCGATGCCTATGTCGACCAGGACAAAGTGCATCGCCTGGTGCAGGGTGGCCGGGTGCGTTTTTATGCCGATGGGCAGCCCGCGCCGGTAAGCGGACAGGTGCTGGCCATCGCCAGCACCCGTACCAGCCAGCTCAGCCATCGGCTGTTGGCGTCACGCTATGGCGGGCCGTTGGCGGTGGCGGCGCATGAAAGCGCGCTGATACCGACGACTGCGGTGTTCCAGGTCTTGGTTCAGCTGGATGCGCCCTTGCCCTCGTTGCGCGAAACCCGGGGGCATCTGAAAATCGAGGGCGAGCGCCGCAGCTTGCTGGCCGATGGGGTGACGCACCTGATGGCCGTGTTCCTGCGCGAGAGCGGGTTTTGAACCCGACCAGTGGGGGCAACTGTGTTGAACCACGACCGCTGTGCGGTCGATCGCAGGCTGTCGCCAGCGGCAACACCGGTACTCTGTAGCCGCTGCCGAGGAACGAGACTGCGATCGGCCGCGTAGCGGCCGTTTTCCAGGCAACTCCAGATGTGCTGGCTATCGCGCCTACAGTTGTCAGCCCAGTAAGGCGCTGAGGTCCAGGCCGGCTTCGCACATCGGCGGGCACCAGTAGTAGCCGCCGGTGAGTGGTCGGCTGAAGCGGTACAACGCATCGACCACGCCATCTTCCAGACCGCTCATGCGCCGCAACTGCACTTCAAACGCATCGAACGAATGACCAAAAGCCAGAAAGGCCAGCCCGGCCCCGCGCTCGTCCGCCCAAGGCATCGACCGACGCACGATGAACGCCTCAGGCTCGAAGCTTTCCTGGGCAGTGCGTTTGACATGCGCCGACACCGGCGCATCATCCAGCTCCTCATTGTCGGACTTGCGTCGGCCAATGATGTCGTCCTGCTCAGCCTGCGGCAGTGCCTTGAAGCAGTCCAGGTCATGACGCCACAGCTGGAACGCAGCAAAGCTCGAACCACTCACCCCACGCACATCGCCAGCAACGATTGCAGCATCAATCGCGGCGTCTTCCACCGGGTTCTCGGTGCCATCTTCATAGCCGGTCAGGTCATGGCCACTCTTGTGGCGAAAGGCGTCGGTGGCCTCGACCAGCACAAACGCCGGCGCCAGCAGCTTTTCCAGGGCCTGGCTGAGCAACCACAGTTCACCGCGGTCATCGCCGCGCACCCACAACCACAGGTCGTGCTGGGTGCAAGGATTGTCGACGGCGGCGGTCAACTGCGGGAAGGCACGCAGGCCATCAATGCTACGCCCCAGCGCCTGTACCAGCGGCGCGCCGAAACCGGCCACCACACGGCTGCCATCTACCGCTTGCAGCAGTGCATCGAGCACGCCAGCGAGCACAGCGGGTGTGTGCAGGGCGAAAAACAGGTGACGGGCTTGAGCAGGAACGGGAGCGTCGAGAATGCCTGGCTGGAACTGCATCGGGTATCGGATCCTTGAGTAAAGCCGCGAATGCTACTGCCTGGGGCCAGGGTCTACAAGCGCGGCGCCTTGACGCAGGCGTGGCCAACAATGGCCAACAAAGATAACAACCTGGCGCCCGGAGCGATTGGGCACACGGCACGCGGCTTCTTATGCTCGGCCCAGCCACAACGGCATTGAACCTGGAGCCCTGCATGAACGCACGCGCGCGCTTTACCCACATGGACGACGGTACCGCCGAGGACTGGGCAATCATCGCTCGTCACTTTCCCGACTTCGCCGCCGGTTTGCCCGAGCGCATTCTCGCTCACCTGAAATTGCTCGAAGGCGATTTCGGCGGCTTTCCGGTAGACCGACTGACCCATTCCCTGCAGACCGCCACCCTGGCCTATCGCGCCGGTGAAGACGAAGAGTACGTGGTCTGCGCCCTGCTCCACGATATCGGCGACACCCTGGGCAGCTACAATCACGCCGATATCGGCGCAGCGATGCTCAAGCCCTTTGTCAGCGCCGAAAACCACTGGATGATCGAACACCACGGCATCTTCCAGGGCTACTACTTTTTCCATCACCTGGGCATGGATCGCTTTTTGCGCGAGCAATTCAAGCAGCACCCGCAGTACCTGCGCACCATCGAGTTCTGCGCCCGCTACGACGCGGCCGCCTTCGACCCGGCGGGCGAGACCCTGCCCCTGGCGTTCTTCGAGCCGATACTGCACCGGGTATTTGCCCGTCCCCGGCAATCGCTGTACCTGGCCGCCTGCTAAGGCGCGCGGCTGGCACGGTAGTCGTTGGGGGTGGTGGCAAACCAGCGCCGGAAGGCGCGAAAGAAATTGCTCGGCGCAGAGAACCCCAGCAAATAGGAGATCTCCTGAAGGCTCAGCCCCGGCTGGGCCAGGTACTGTTCGGCCAAGGTACGGCGCGTGTCGTCGAGCAATTGGTGAAAACTGCTGCCCTCCTCCTGCAAGCGCCGCTGCAAGGTGCGCTCGGACAACAACAGGGCCTGGGCCATGGCTTCTCGACGAGGCTCACCCCGAGGCAGCAGGCGACACAGCAGCAAGCGCACCTGGTGCGTCACCTGGCCATCGGCGAAACGTGTCAGGTAGTCATCGGCAAAACGCTGGTGCAACTTGGCCAGGCCAGCATTGGCCGTAGGCAGCGGCGCCTGCAGGTCGGCGCGCTCAAAGCACAGGGCGTAGCGCTCGGCCTCGAACTGCAAGGGTGCCTGGAATACCTCGGCGTAGGGCCCGGGGTCCTGGGGCGCTTCACTGCGAAAACACACCCGCCGAAGCTGCAATGGCCGATTGGCCAACCAGCGACAGAACGCAAGAAAGTACGCCAGCGACCCTTCGGCACTTTGCCGGGTCGAGGGCAGACGGTCGCCATGAATGGCCAGCGTCAAGTCATAGCCTTCGTCCGTGGCCTGCAGGGCCAGGTCTGCCCCCTCGCCGATGATTCGCTGGTAGCGCACCAGGCTCTCGATACCCTCCAGCAATGTATGGCTGGACATCACCGCATAGCCCACCACATGAAAGGCCGATGGCCGGACGGCGCGGGCCATGCCAAGGCCAATGGCCGGGTTGCCGGTGCTCAGTGTCGCCTCCTGCCACAAGCGGGTCATGCCATCCTGGGGAAAGCGTGCATCGGCGTCGTTCAGGGCGGCGTAGTTCATGCCCAGGGTCTGGAACAGTCGGCGGCAGTCCACTCCCTGGTGCTCAAGGGACTGGACGATAGTGCTGGCCCAATGGGAAGAGGTGGTGCGCTCGGTCATCAACGGACTCTTGTTCAAAACGTGCGCAGCATTTCTACACCACTGCCCGCACGCGAACAACCTCACCTGCCGGTTGACCCGCAAGGCTATCAGCTTGGCTGCCAAGGCGAGTTCCGCCCGGGTGCCGTGTGGCTAGACTCAGGGCCATACCCACAAGAACAAGGAAAGCACCGATGCACAGCCTGAAAACACCGGGTGATGTCCAGCAGCTAGTCTCGGCCCAGGAGTGGCAGACCCGCGTGGACCTGGCCGCCTGCTACCGCCTGATCGCCCTGCATGGCTGGGATGACCTGGTGTTCACCCATATCTCGGCCAAGGTACCGGGCACCGAAGATTTCCTGATCAACCCCTATGGGTTGATGTTCCATGAGATCACCGCCTCCAGCCTGGTGAAGGTCGATCTTGAGGGTTCCAAGCAGATGGACAGCCCCTTTGAGATCAACCCCGCCGGCTACACCATTCACAGCGCCGTGCATGAGGTGCGCCACGACGTCAATTGCGTGCTGCATACCCACACCGCCGCGGGCGTTGCCGTGTCGGCGCAGCAGGCGGGGATCCTGCCGCTGTCCCAGCAGTCGATGTTCGTGCTCGCAAGCCTGAGCTACCACGACTACGAAGGCGTTGCCCTGCACGCCGATGAGAGGCCCGGCTGCAGGCCGACCTGGGCCTGAGCCACTACATGATGCTGCGCAACCACGGTCTGATGACCTGCGCCGCCAGCGTGGCCGACGCTTTCCTGATGATGTTCATTTTCCAGCGTACCTGCGAGATCCAACTGATGGCCCAAGGCAGCGGCGCGGCGCTGAGCGAAATCCCCAAGAGCATCCTCGCCGGTACCCAGGCCATGCTCGCTGGCGTGCTGCGCAGCAGCACCGGCATGGGCGGCGCCCTGCCCTGGCCGGCGTTGCTGCGCAAGCTCGATGAGCAGATGCCGGGCTACGCGAGCTGAGATCCTCGCCTACACTGGCGCACATCCCTTTGCGTGAGACCCGGACATGACTGCATCGCCTTTGCTAAGCGCCTTTCTGCCCATTGCCCTGGGCTTCATCATGTTGGGGTTGGGCCTGACCCTGACCCTGGCCGACTTTGCCCGGGTAGTGAAATTCCCCCGGCCAGTGCTCATCGGCCTGGCCTGCCAGATCCTGCTGCTGCCGTTCATTTGCTTCCTGATTGCCAAGGGCTTCGGCCTGGCCCCGGCACTCGCGGTGGGCCTGATGCTGCTGGCCGCCTCCCCTGGCGGCACCACGGCCAACCTGTTCAGCCACCTGGCCCACGGCGATGTGGCCTTGAACGTGACCCTGACCGCCGTCAACTCGCTGATCGCGATCCTGACCATGCCGTTGCTGGTCAACCTGTCGCTGGCCTACTTCATGACCGCTGACCAGGCCATCCCGCTGCAGTTCACCAAAGTGCTGCAAGTGTTCGCCATTGTGCTGGTGCCGGTGGCATTGGGCATGTTGATCCGCCGCCTGGCACCAGGCTTTGCGCAGCGCTCGGAACGGCCGATGAAACTGGTGGCGGCGCTGTTTCTGGTGTTCACCGTGGTGCTGGCCCTGGTCAAGGACTGGCAGACCGTCGTGGAGTACGCCCCGGTGGTCGGCGGAGCGGCGTTGCTGTTCAACCTGCTGAGCCTGGGCATCGGCTACTGGCTGCCGCGCCTGCTGAAGATCCCAAAACGCCAGGCGATTGCCATCGGCATGGAGATCGGCATCCACAACGGCACCCTGGCCATTGCCCTGGCATTGGCCCCGAGCCTGCTCAACAACTCGACCATGGCGATCCCGGCGGCGATCTACAGCCTGATCATGTTCTTCACCGCCGCAGCGTTCGGCTGGTGGGTTAGCCGCGAACCGATCCCGGTAGGAGCGGGCTTGCCCCGTGATGCGGACTGACTGTGTAAGTTGGCCTAGTGGCAAGCAAGTCAGCTCCCTCAGGCTTTGTGTATACCTGCGCCTCCGAGGGCACGGGGAGGCGCACCGTAGGTGCGGCGAAACAATCGGCTGAAATGCGCCTGGTCGTAAAAGCCCAGGTCCAGGGCAATTGCACTCAACGGCTGGCCGGCCAGCACCCGCGGCAAAGCGCGTTCAAGGCGCAGTTGGGTCAGCCATTGTTGCGGCGGCAGCCCGCAGTGATTACGAAAGCGGCGCAGCAATTGCCAGGGGCTCAGGTCAACGAACGCGGCCATTGCTTCCAGGCTCGGCGGCTGGTCCAGGCGAGACTCCAGCCACTCGCGCAACTGCTGCCAGCGCCTGGCATCGAAGCCATTGCCGTGGTCACTGACCGTAAGGGTGGAGCCCATCCCCAGCAACAGGGCCAGGGTTTCGTAAAGTTGGCTCTGGAACGCCAGCGGATCGTGTTGCTGGTGCAGGCCATTGAGCAACTGCTGCAAACGCGGGTGGCGCAGTTGCCTGGCATTGAGGGTGGGCAAGCCTTGGCGGCCATTGCTCAGGTCACGGCTGGCCTCGGCCAGCCAGATCGGGTCCAGGGTCAGGATGCGAATGCCATAGCCCTGGTCACTGGCACTGGCACCGTCGTGTACATGCTCCGGGGCCATCAGCAGGATGTCCCCGGCCCCGGCCAGCAGGCGTTCGCCACCGGCAGCGTAGCGTTGCTGGCCGGCGACGATCAGGCCGATGTGGTACTCCAGGTGGAAATGCCGGGGGAAGGCGAATTGCTGGTAACGGGCATCGATCAGGCGAACGCCTGGATGGCCCGGAGCCTGATGAACGACGCTTTCCAAATCAGCAGGTCGCCCGCCACTGGCGGATCTGGTCAACGGTCGCGGTCACCCCACCACAGACGATCACCAGCACCTTGGCATGGCGCTTGAGCGCCTCGCTGGGTGAATAGGCCAGCGCCAGCGCAGCGCCGCAGGCTGGCTCGACCAGCACGCGCTGGTCCGAGAGGAAGCGCTCGCACGCCTCCAGTGCAGCCTGATCGCTGACCACATGGCTGAACACAGGACGTTCCTGGCTCCACTCGAAGGCACGCTGGCACACCTGCCTGGTAGCCAGCGACGTGGCCACGGTGTTGACGCTGTCCAGTGCAACCCATTGCTTTTGCGCCATGGCCGCGGCCAGCGAGGCGGCGCCGGTGGTTTCTACGGCAAATACGGGTACCTGCCCCAGGCCATTGCGCGCCAGGCCTTCGCACACACCACTGAACAGACCGCCCCCACCCACCGAAAGCACCACCGCATCGGGGGTGAAACCGCTGGCGGCGACTTCATCGATCATCGTTGCGTGGCCTTGCCACAGCAACGGGTCATCGAAGGGGTGGATATAGGCGTCATCATCGCCCAGCAGCGACAACGCCAGGGCGTTGGCTTCGTGCCAGGCCTTGCCATGAACGATCACCTCGGCCTGTTCCTGACGGATCAACTGCTTGGCCCGTTCGGTGGTGGTCTCGGGCACCACCACGGTGACGGCCAGGCCCAGGCTGCGGCCGGCATAGGCCACGGCGATACCGGCGTTGCCACCTGAAGAGGAAATGAAACGACGCTTGCCCTGCCTGGCATAGGTTTCACAGGCAGCGCCAATGCCGCGCAACTTGAACGAGCCCGACGGCTGCAGGGCGTCGAGCTTCAGCCAGATGTCCAGGCCGCTGGCCAGGCTCAGCGGGCGGGATGCCAGCAACGGGGTTTCGATATGCAGGCTCATGCGCTTACTCCATGTAGGGACCAGCTCCAGCGTACGCTTAACGAAGCGGGCAATCTTGTACGAAATTGCGCTCCTACTGGTGCTTGCGGCGCTCGCGCAGTTGGCGCTTCAAACGGTGCAAGGGCGGGGCATATAAAAAGCCGAACGATACACTGTTGTCCCGCCCCTTCAAGGCATGATGCAGCAAGTGCGCCTGGTACAAGCGCTTGAGGTAGCGATTGCGCGGCCGCGGCTTGAAGGGCCAGTGCCGGTGCACGATGCCGTCGTGCACGATCACATAGATGACCCCGAATGCTGCCACCCCTGCCCCCACCCATTGCAACGGCGCATGACCGGCGCGGCCCAACGCCACCAGGGCAAAGGCGATCAGGGCCAGGGCTGCCAGGTAGACATCATTGGTTTCCAGCGCGCCCAGGTGCGGCTCATGGTGCGAGCGGTGCAGGAACCAGCCCCAGCCGTGCATGATGTAGCGATGCGCCAGGTAGCCGACGCCCTCCATGGCCGTCAGGGTGCAGAGAAATACCGCGAGGTTGAAAATCATCGAAGGGTGTGCGGGTCGACAGAGACAGAAAGGGCGAAAAGCCTACCACCAAGGTGCCATCGGGCACACCCTGCTGTCGGTTAAAAGCGACTGAACGTCGCGTGCTCAGTGACCTTGGGCAGGTAGAGACTGGTGATGGACAGCTGTTGCGGGGCCGGGTCGGGCGCGGTGAAAGCGGTGGCGGCACCCACCAGCACAATGACAACCAGGGAAAAGACATAGTGGCGCATAACGGAGCTCCTGCACCCGGGCGCAGCCTGGGTGGTGAGTTTTATTGTTGTTACGCACCAGCTTGAACCCTTGTGCGGGCAGCGTCTTGTCTTTGTGCGCCAACGCTTTATCTTTTCAGACCAAGCCGATGAACTGCCGCGGCCTATCAATCGCGCACGGTAACGGTCGCGGTGGTACCGGCGCGCAAGCTGGCTTTGCCGGCATAGGCCGGGTCGATCTCGATCCGCACCGGCACCCGCTGGGCCAGCTTGACCCAGGTGTAGCTGGGGTTGACGTTGGCCAGCAGGCGGTTGCCCAACTCGTTCTCGCGGTCGGTGATGGCATAGGCAATGCTCTGCACCTTGCCCTCGAAGCGCTCTCCGCTCATCAGCGCGATGTCCACCCGGCTACCGGGGTGAATGCGAGGCAACTTGGTTTCCTCAAAATAGCCACTGACATAGAACGAGGCGCTATCGACCAGCGCCAGCAAGGCAACACCACTGCTGGCATAGTCGCCCTGGCGGGTCTGCAGGTTGGTGACGAAGCCTGTGACCGGCGAAACGATGCGCGTGCGTTCAAGGTCCAGTTCGGCCTGGGTCAGCGCCGCGCTGGCCAAGCGGCTGTTGGCCAGGGCCAGGCTCAGGTCCGACTGCCCACGCATCAGTTCGGCCTGGGCCACGGCGACATCGGTGCTGGATTTTTCCCATTCTTCCCCTGAGATCGCAAAGCCTTGCTTCAAGGTGCGCCGACGCTGCTCCTCGCTTTGCCGTTGTTTGAGCAAGGCCTGGCTCGAGACGATCTGCGCCCGCGCCTGGCCTTCGCTGGCCTGGGCCACTTCGACGGCGCGCCGGGCATGTTCCACGGCCAGGGTGTAGCGCGCCGGGTCGATTTCCAGCAGTAGATCGCCCTGGTTCACATGCTGGTTGTCTTGCACGTGCAGCGCAGTGATGCGCCCGGACACATCGGCCGACAACGTCACCACATCTGCCCGCACCCGCGCATCGCGGGTCCAGGGTGCGCGGGTGTAGTGCTCCCAGGCGAACCAGCCAAGCACCAATGCCAGTGCCACGATTGCCAGGGTCGAGGCCTGGGCCAAAAACGTCTTCAAGGTTCAACTCCCCATGAACAGGATGATCAAGGCACAAAGGCAGGTGTAGAGCGCGCCTTCGAACAACGCCGGGTGCCACACCCGTTGCATCACACCCAGGCGCTGCAACAACCACAGCAGCACAAACAACAAGGGCACGGCCAGCAACAAGGCCTGGGCAATCGGTGGCAGGTAGACGCCACCGATCTCGAAATCAATGGGCAAGGGCCGGCTCTCCTTCGGCAGCGGGATCGAGGTAGGTGCTGTAGTGACGCAGGAACCCGGCAATCACCAGCAGCGCAACGCGAATCCTGAACAGCGAGCGCAGTTGTTCAGCAGGCGCGTCAAACTGTTCGCTGTGCAGCGTATCGAGGTCCTCACCCAACACCTGCAGGGTTTCGAGCAATGCGGGTAATTGGCCCCGAGTGCGCCCGGCCACATAGCGACCGGTGTTGCGTAGCACCTGTTCAAGACGTTCGCGGGTCGCCTCGGCCAACAGCAGGTTGCTGCGGCCCTGCTCCTGCAACTGGCGCAGGGCCACGCCAAGGGCCATGCATGCCAGGTTGACCTCGAACAGCGCCTTGGAGCGCGCATCCTGGGTGGCCGGCAGCAAACCCAGGATCAGGGTCAGGCGGTCGACCATGCGGCTTTCGAAGGCAAACTGCCGCTCATCGCTGGCGGGCCCCTTGAGCAAGGCGTAGACCTGCTCGCGGGTCTCGCGGAACAACCGCTCAATGCGCAATTGCGGGTTGAACGGAAACAGCCAGGCGTACACCAGCAGCGACAGTACCCCACCACAGATATAGGCGCCGGCGAACTCGAACCACTGGATCGCGGTGTTCTGCCAGGCACCGATGTTCTGCGGCCCGAACAGCAGGAAGCTGGACAGGCCCAGGCCCATGCCGATGCCGGCGGTCATCGGGGTAGAAAGCCCCACGGCGACCACATACAGCAACGGCAGCAGCAACAATGCGAGCATCTCGAAGTCCACCACTTGGGGAATCAGCCAGAACTGGTACAACGCCGACACCAGCAAGGCCATGCCCAACCCGCGCATGTAGTTTTGAGCCGCCATCAAGGGGCGTGGGAAGGTCGCCATCAGCGAACACAGGATGCCGACCAGGATCACGCCGGCGCGGGCGCCGTCCCAAGCCGTTTCGATCCAGATCAAGCCGGCGACCAGCAAGGCGATGAAGGCACGGCTGGCGTTCATCGCCGCCAGGCGAAAATCCAGGTGCAGCGGGTTGGTCAGCGGCTGGCGGTAGACACAGTCGCCTGCACGCCCTTCCTGGATGGCGTCGCTCAGCTCGAGCATTTCGCCCAGTTGCTCCAGCAAGCGCGCCTGTTCCCAGCGCAGGGCCCAGGCGAGCGAGCGCAGGGTCGGCGGCAGGTCGTGCTGCAGTTGTTCTGCCTGCAGGGCGGCCTGGTCGAAACGACGTTGCAAGGCGCTGAAGTGTTCGCGGGCGCTGGCCGGCATGGCCCTGCCCTGTTGCGCCAATTGATCGAGAAAGGCCAGTTCGTCAGTGAGCAGGCGACTGATGAAATCGGGGTACGCGCCCTGCCAGCGCTCGGCAATCATCAGCTTTTGATTGCGCAGTACAGTCAGGCGCGAACTGAGCAGCACCAACTGGTTGCCCAGCAACTGCACCAGCCCGTTGGCACCACGCAAGTGCGGAGCGTCGAAGTACAGGTGGCGGCGCAATCCTTCCAGGGCGCTGATCTCACCGAGAATCTGCATTTGTCGCTGACTGAACGCGGCGCTGGTTTCTTCACCGCGAATGGCCGCTGCCGCGTGGGCGGCCATCAGTTTGATCAGGTTGTCGACTTTGGCGAAATACCCCGTGGCCACCGCCTGGGGCCGGGCGCCGAGCAGGCTGACGGCGCACACGCAAGCCACCGCAAGCAAGGTTTCGGTGAGCCGGGTAATGGCCAGCATGAGGGTGTTGCCCTGTTCGGGAATTGCCAGCATGGCCACCACCACGGCGGTGAATCCGCTGAGTACAAAGGCATGGGAACTGGTGTAGCGCAGCAGGGTGCCCCCGGCAGTACACAGTGCCAGCCATAGTGCCAGGGTGACGATAAAAGGCACGGGCGCCTGGGGAAACAGCACCATGATCAGCACCGCCACCGCAGCCCCCACGGTCGTACCGACCACTTGGGCGAAACTGCGCTGCAGGGTCATGCCACCCAGCGGCTGGCTGACGATGAACACGGCCATGATCGACCACTTGGGTTGGTCGAGGTCGAAGACAAACGCCAGGTACAACGTCAGCAAGCAGGCGACGATGGTTCGCAGGGCGAAACGAAACGTGTCCGGCCCTGGGTGCAGGACCATCCGGAAATAGTTGATCAGTGGTTGCATACCGCTCCCTCGACACACCGTGTTACTTACCTTAGTCACAGTGATGGGCGGGCGGAAGCGGCAGCAGCATTTCAGAGCGTTGCATGGATGGAACGGTGGGTGGATTTTCGCAGGGCAAGCCCGCTTCCACGCGAGCTACCCGGGGGATTGCGGGAGCGGGCTTGCCCCACGATCAACGGCGATCATCCGACAACGGCGTTGGTTGATCCGGTTCAGGCAGCCGGTCGTCAAGATCCGGATCATCCGGCACACGCTCGACATCCTGCGGATGCTCGCGCCGTTGCGGATCACCGTCGACATTGGGGTCGGTGACCGGGTCATGTTCGCGTTGCGGATTGTTCAGCGGATCCTTCCAGAGCGGATCATCTTCAGGACGTGGAGTGCTCATGGCAGATACCTCGAGAATCCGGCCGGGTGAAATCCTGGCCGTATGCGTTGGAACGGCACCACCACACCGCGTGCCGTCGAGGCGATCAATGGTTGCCCAGCGAAAATATGCTCAGTGCCCAGCAAAATCCGCTGTAGGACACAGCGCCCGGCGGGGTATCGTGTAGCAAAACAATCAGCCAGAGGTACGCTGTGGCGTCCTATACCTTGCGTCAGTTGAAGTACTTCGTCACCACCGTCGAATGCGGCAGCGTGGCCGAAGCATCGCGCAAGCTGTACATCGCGCAACCGTCGATTTCCACCGCGATCAAGGGCCTTGAGGACAGCTTCGGCGTGCAGCTGTTCATCCGCCATCATGCCCAGGGTGTCTCGCTCACACCCAGTGGCGCCCGCTTCTACCGCAAGGCCCAGGAACTGCTGCGCATGGCCCGGGAGTTCGAGCAGAACGCACTGGCCGACAATGATGTGGTGTGCGGGCAGATCGACATCGGCTGCTTCGAGACCGTCGCCCCACTCTACCTGCCGCGCCTGATCAAGGGCTTTCATGAACGCTTCCCCGGGGTGGAGATCCGCCTCCAGGACGGCGAGCAGCAGGAACTGGTGCAAGGCCTGACCGGTGGGCGTTTCGACCTGGCGATTTTCTACGACCATGACCTGGACAGCACCATCGAAACCGAAGCGCTCATGGCGCCGCAACGTCCCTATGCCCTGGTGCCGGTCGGACACCGCTTTGCCGGCCAAGCCCAGGTGTCGCTGCGTGACCTGGCCCTGGAGCCGATGATCCTGCTGGACGTACAGCCCAGCCGTACCTACTTCGTGAGTATCTTCGAAGAACTGCAACTGACCCCCAACATCGTCTTCAGCTCGCCTTCGATCGAGATGGTTCGCGGCATGGTCGGCCAGGGCTTCGGCTTTGCCTTGCTGGTGACCCGCCCGAACCTGACCTGCACCTACGACGGCCAGGAGGTGGTGTGCGTGGAGCTGGCTGAAGATGTCACTGGCTCCGGGCTGGTGGCCGGATGGTTGAAGCGAGCCCAACTGACCAAGCCTGCGCAATTGTTCGTCGAATACTGCAAGGAACAATTCACCGCCTGGCTCAAGTGATCGCGCCCGCGCCCGCGCCTGCACGCTGCCCGGGCAACAGGATTTCCGAGCACAGCATTGGCCATGGGATTAGACTGGGCGCCTTTTTCACCTTGAACACGAGGTTCTCATGGCCAACCACGACATCACCTACGTCCCGGACCCTGACGCAGACTCCATTTCCAGCGACGTGACCGGCTTCGGCGGCCTGCTGGTCTCCACCCAGATCCCGACCCGTGCCGACGGTAGCCTGGAGCTGGGCGACATCACCGCCCAGAGCGAATGCACCCTTGAGGCGCTCAAGGTGGCACTGGAACGTGCCGGCAGCTCCATGGACCGCGTACTGCACCTGACCATCTACCTCACCGACATGGCCGACCGCCCGGCCTTCAATGAGGTATACAAGCGCTACTTCGCCAAGCCCTGGCCAGTGCGCGCCGCCGTCGGCGTGGCAGCCCTGGCCGCCGAAGGCATGCGTGTGGAAGTGACGGCCATGGCCGCCAAGGCCTGAAGCACTGCCCCTTGTAGCCGCTGCCGCCAGGCTGCGATTGGTCGCGCAGCGGCCGTTACTCTGCAATGGCGACTGCTTTGCAGTCGAACGCAGCCTGGCGGCAGCAGCTCCGGCAAGAAGCCCCCCTGCACCACCGGGCAGCATTCGAGTGCCCTCCCCACGTTTCGCCGCTACAATGCGCGCCTTGACCGTGACAGCCTGACTAAAAAAACCATGTCCCTGCCCAAACATCATCTTGAACTGCTCAGCCCTGCCCGCGATGTGGCCATCGCCCGCGAGGCCATCCTGCATGGCGCCGACGCCGTGTACATCGGTGGCCCAAGCTTTGGTGCGCGCCACAACGCCTGCAACGAGGTGAGCGAAATCGCCCAGCTGGTCGAGTTCGCCCGGCGCTACCACGCCCGCATCTTCACCACCATCAACACCATCCTGCACGACAACGAGCTGGAACCGGCCCGCAAGCTGATCCACCAGCTCTACGATGCCGGCGTCGACGCGCTGATCGTCCAGGACCTGGGTGTGATGGAACTGGACATTCCGCCGATCGAACTGCACGCCAGCACCCAGACCGATATCCGTACCCTTGGCCGGGCCAAGTTCCTCGACCAGGCCGGTTTCTCGCAACTGGTACTGGCCCGCGAGCTCAACCTCAAGGAAATCCGCGCCATTGCCGATGAAACCGATGCCGCCATCGAGTTCTTCATCCACGGCGCGCTGTGTGTGGCCTTCTCCGGCCAGTGCAACATTTCCCACGCCCAGACCGGCCGCAGTGCCAACCGTGGCGATTGCTCCCAGGCCTGCCGCCTGCCGTACACCCTCAAGGACGAAAAAGGCGGCGTGATCGCCTACGAAAAGCACCTGCTGTCGATGAAGGACAACAACCAGAGCGCCAACCTGCGCGCCCTGGTCGAGGCCGGCGTGCGCTCGTTCAAGATCGAAGGCCGCTACAAGGACATGGGCTATGTGAAGAACATCACCGCCTACTACCGCCAGCGCCTGGACGAAATCCTCGAAGACCGCCCGGACCTGGCCCGCGCCTCCAGCGGCCGCACCGCGCATTTCTTCCTGCCCGACCCGGACAAGACCTTCCACCGCGGCAGCACCGACTACTTTGTCAGCGAGCGCAAGATCGACATCGGCGCCTTCGACTCGCCAACCTTCACCGGCCTGCCGGTGGGCGTGGTAGAGAAAGTCGGCAAGCGCGACCTGATGGTCGTCACCCATGAGCCGCTGTCCAATGGCGACGGTCTCAACGTGCTGGTCAAACGTGAAGTGGTGGGCTTTCGCGCCAATATCGCCGAGCCCAAGGGCGAGTTCGATGAAGACGGCGAGAAACGCTACCGCTATCGCGTAGAGCCCAACGAGATGCCCAAGGGCCTGCAACTGCGCCCCAACCATCCGCTGAGCCGCAACCTGGACCACAATTGGCAGCAAGCCCTGCAGAAGACCTCTGCCGAGCGCCGTGTGGGCCTGACCTGGGTGGCGCAGCTGCGCGAAGACCGCCTGCAGTTGACCGCCACCAGCGAGGAAGGCGTCAACGCCAGTGTCTCGCTGGACGGCCCGTTCGGCGCGGCCAACAAGCCGGAGCAGGCGCTTGAGCAACTGCACGACCTGCTCGGCCAGTTGGGTACCACCCAATACCACGCCACCGACATCAAGCTCGATGCACCGCAGGCGTACTTCATCCCCAACTCGCAACTCAAGGCCTTGCGCCGCGAAGTGATCGAGGCCCTCACTACCGCCCGCGTTGCCGCCCACCCACGCGGCGCGCGCAAGGCCGAGACCGATCCTGCGCCGGTATACCCCGAGTCGCACCTGTCGTTCCTGGCCAACGTGTACAACCAGAAGGCCCGCGACTTCTACCACCGCCACGGCGTCAAGCTGATCGATGCGGCCTACGAGGCACACGAGGAAACCGGCGAAGTACCGGTGATGATCACCAAGCACTGCCTGCGCTTCTCCTTCAACCTGTGCCCCAAGCAGGCCAAGGGCGTGACCGGCGTGCGTACCAAGGTTGCGCCGATGCAGCTGGTACATGGCGATGAGGTGCTGACGCTGAAGTTCGACTGCAAGCCGTGCGAGATGCACGTGATCGGCAAGATGAAAGGCCACATCCTCGACCTGCCGCAACCCGGCAGCGTGCAACAAGTGGTAGGCCACATCAGCCCTGAAGACCTGCTCAAGACCATCCCGCGCGCGCCTCACTAAGCGACGGGCCAGCACGGCGCTGTGAGGGCGCCGTGCTGGTCTGCACGGGTCAAGAACGAGAGAGGCAGAAACAGGAACACCCCGGCGTTCTGGCAGCTGTTGCTGCTGAACGACCGGGGTGCTCTTGAGAATATGGCAGGGGCGGCTGGATTCGAACCAACGCATGGCAGGATCAAAACCTGCTGCCTTACCGCTTGGCGACGCCCCTGTAGCCCTTGCAGTCGGCTACGTGATGGCCTGTGCAAGAATGCGCGTAAATTTACCAACATTAATGCGCCCTGGGAAGCCCCCTCTGCAAAAAATATCAGTGTAAACAGCTGCTTACTGCCAACAAGGGTGGGTTTATCGCACCACATGCAAGTAATGCAGGTGCCGTTCGTACTGATCGAGGATGTCACCGATCACATCTTCACGGCTCCAACCCATGATGTCGTAGTCCTGCCCGCCCTCACGCAGATGCACTTCGGCACGGAAGTACTTGCGCCCATCCGATCCTTCATCCAGGTCGCGCAGGATAAAGCCCGGCGTAGAAAACGCGCGGGTGCGCACCTCATACAAAAAGCGGCCTTCGCCGGCGTGCTCCAGGTCCAGCGCTATCACACCCTCCTTCTCCGCATTCACCGACACCTCGTAACCCTGCTTGCGCAACTCCGCAGCCACCTCATCGAACGCTGGCTTCACCACCTCGTCAATGAAGCGGCTCACATGGGCCCTGCGCGGCATCATCGCGATGCTGCGCAAGCGTCGCTGCCAACTGCCATGGGACTGCTTGGCGTGGCGGGCCGACGGCAGCGCCTGATGGCGCAGGCCACGGCGAGTGGCATCCAGGTTCAGGGCCTTGAACAAGCCCCAGATCGACGCCAGCAAGATCATCGAGAACGGCAAGGCGGTGGCAATGGTGGCGGTCTGCAGGGCCTCAAGGCCCTTGGCCAGCAACAGCGTAATGGCCACCACGCCAATGCTCACCGACCAGAAAATCCGCTGCCACAGCGGCGAAGCCTGCTGCCCCGACGACGCCAGCATATCGACTACCAATGCCCCCGAGTCGGCCGAGGTGACGAAGAACACCACCACCATCAGCACCGCGACAAATGACACCACCCCTGAAAACGGAAAGTGCTTGAGAAACTCGAACAACGCCAGTGATGTGTCCTTGTCGATGGCAGCGGCCAACTCCTTCACTCCGTCGTTGAAGATCATATGGATGGCCGAATCACCAAACACAGTCATCCACAACAAGGTGAAGCCGGCCGGCACGAACAATACGCCGCAGACGAACTCGCGAATGGTCCTGCCGCGCGAGATACGCGCGATGAACAACCCCACGAACGGCGACCACGACAGCCACCAGCCCCAGTACAGCAAGGTCCAGCCACCGATCCAGTCGGTCGGCTGATAGGCATAGAGGTTGAAGGTCTTGTTGACGATGTCCGACAGGTAAGCACCGGTGTTCTGCACGTAGGTCTGCAGCAGGAACACGGTGGGCCCCAGCAGCAGCACGAACAGCATCAGCACAATGGCCAGGCCCAGGTTGAGCTCCGATAGGATGCGAATGCCCTTGTCCAGGCCGCTGGCCACCGACAGTGTGGCCAGGGCGCAGGTCACGGCGATCAGCGCCACTTGCACCGTGACGTTGACCGGAAGACCGAACAGCAGGTGAAAGCCGCTGTTAATCTGCAGCACGCCATAGCCCAGCGATGTCGCGACACCGAACACCGTGCCCAGAATGGCGAAAATATCGACCATATGGCCGATCGGCCCGTAGATCCGCTCACCGATCAGCGGATAGAGCGCCGAGCGCAGGGTCAGCGGCAGCCCGTGGCGAAAGCTGAAGTACGCCAGGATCAACGCGACAATCGCGTAGATCGCCCAGGCGTGCAGGCCCCAATGGAAAAAGGTGATCTTCATCGCCTCGCGCGCCGCTTCCACCGTACCGCCCTCGCCCACGGGCGGAGAAGTGAAGTGCATTACCGGCTCCGCCACACCGAAGAACATCAGGCCAATGCCCATGCCGGCAGAAAACAGCATCGCAAACCAACTGCTGTTGCGGTAGGTCGGTTCGCTGTGGTCCGGGCCCAGCTTGATATCGCCATAACGACTGACTGCCAGGAACACCACGCTGATCAGGATCAATGCCACGGCCAGGATGTAGAACCAGCTGGCGTTGATCAGGATCCACTGCTGGACCTGGCCGAACACCGCCTGCGCCTGGTCCTGGAAGATCACCGTGTACAGCACGATCAACGCGATCAGCAGCGCACTGGTGTAGAAAACCGGTGGATTGAGTGTGGATTTCGGTTTGGAAGGGACATCCATTTGGCGGGGCACTCCGATGACTCGCTGCGGGTAAGGCGGCTGGAGTATAGACCAGCACTTATTGCCTATTCAGGACCATGAAAAGCCAGTGAATTATAATTGTTATTATTATCGTTTGCTGTCGGCGCTTAGTTATCTTCTCCATTAATGACCTGGGTCAACGGGCCGTCGGTCGCCCTGCGCTTTTATCCGCAAACCCTATCCACCTGTTGATCTACGCTCAATCAACAGTTCGGCTGGAGAACATTCCATGTCATTGGCTGAAGAACAAAAAACCACGCGCCGCAAGGAAGCCAAGTTGTTCATCTTTCTTGTCGCCTTCCTCTTTCCCTTGCTGTCGGTGGCCATCGTCGGCGGCTACGGCTTCATCATCTGGTTTTTGCAAATGCTCTACGGCCCGCCTGGGCCGCCCAACGGATAGACCTCCCCCTAGCGCGTCTATTGGAGCCAGCCCATGGACGAAATGTTGCATATCGCCAGTCTTGTCGTACTTGCCCGCCCTGAATTGCTTGAAGCGGTAAAAGCCAACTTGCGCCTGCTCGAAGGGCTTGAACTGCATCAACAAAGTGCCGTGGGAAAGTTAGTGGTGGTACTTGAAGCCCGTGATGAAACACAGATTCTTCACTGCATCGAACAGATCAACAACTTGCCCGGCGTACTGAATGCGGCGTTGATCTATCACGAACTCCTCGACCCTGCAGGAGCGTCCCAATGAGCATGACCCGCCGTGAATTCGCCAAGGCCCAGGCAGCCGCCATTGCCGCCGCTGCGGCCGGCCTGCCGATCTACACCACCGCCAGCAACCTGATCACCGAAGCCGACATGGTCACCCTGGACTGGAACAAGGCGCCCTGCCGCTTCTGCGGCACCGGCTGCAGTGTGATGGTCGCCACCCGCGACAACAAGGTCGTGGCCACCCACGGCGACGTCAAGGCCGAGGTCAACCGCGGGCTCAACTGCGTGAAGGGCTACTTTCTGTCCAAGATCATGTACGGCAACGATCGCCTGACCCAGCCACTGCTGCGCATGAAAAACGGCCAGTACGACAAACAGGGCGAGTTCCAGCCCATCAGTTGGGAAAAGGCCTTCGACATCATGGAGGCCAAGTTCAAAGAGGCGTTGAAGAACAAAGGCCCGGAAGCGGTGGGCATGTTCGGCTCCGGGCAATGGACGGTGTGGGAAGGCTACGCCGCCAACAAACTGATGAAGGCCGGTTTTCGCAGCAACAACATCGATCCCAACGCCCGCCATTGCATGGCCTCGGCGGTCATGGGCTTCATGCGCACCTTCGGCATGGACGAGCCGATGGGCTGCTACGACGACATCGAAGCCACCGACGCCTTCGTGCTCTGGGGCTCGAACATGGCCGAAATGCACCCGATACTCTGGAGCCGGGTCACCGACCGGCGCCTCAGCCAGCCCCAGGTCAAGGTCGCGGTACTGTCGACCTTCGAGCACCGCAGCTTCGAGCTGGCCGACATCCCCATGGTGTTCAAGCCGCAGACCGACTTGTTGATCCTCAACTACATCGCCAATCACATCATCGAGAGTGGTGCGGTCAACAAGGATTTCGTCAGCAAGCACACCCGCTTTGCCAAGGGTGCCGATGACATCGGCTATGGCCTGCGGCCGGACAACCCGCTGGAGGCCAAAGCCAAGAACGCCGACAAGGCCAACACCTGGAGCGACATCGACTTCGAACAATTCGCCGCGTTCGTCAGGCCCTACACCCTGGAGCGCACCGCCCAGGAAACCGGGGTGCCCGCCGAACGGCTCAAGGCCCTGGCCGAACTGTATGCCGACCCCAAGCGCAAGGTGGTGTCGTTCTGGACCATGGGCTTCAACCAGCACACCCGTGGGGTGTGGGCCAACAACCTGATCTACAACATCCACTTGCTCACCGGCAAGATCAGCGAACCTGGCAACAGCCCCTTCTCCCTCACCGGCCAGCCTTCGGCCTGTGGCACCGCGCGAGAGGTCGGGACGTTCTCCCACCGCCTGCCGGCGGACCTGGTGGTGACCAACCCCAAGCACCGCGCCACCGCCGAGAAGATCTGGAAGCTGCCGGCCGGCACTATCCAGGAAAAGGTCGGGTTCCATGCCGTGCAACAGAGCCGCATGCTCAAGGATGGCGTGCTCAACGTGTATTGGACACAGGCCAGCAACAACATGCATGCCGGCCCCAACATCATGCAGGAGGTATTGCCCGGCTGGCGCAAGCCGGAAAACTTCGTGATTGTCTCCGACGTCTACCCCACGGTCTCGGCCCAGGCCGCCGACCTGATCCTGCCCAGCGCAATGTGGGTGGAAAAGGAAGGTGCCTTCGGCAATGCCGAGCGCCGTACACAGTTCTGGCACCAATTGGTGAGCGCGCCGGGTGATGCCAAGTCGGACCTGTGGCAATTGGTGGAGTTCTCCAAACGCTTTACTACTGATGAAGTCTGGCCTGCCGAGTTGCTGGCCAAGGCGCCTGAACTCAAAGGCAAGACCCTGTTCGAGGTGCTGTACAAGAACGGCCAGGTCGACCAGTTTCCCGTCGAGCAACTGGAGGCCGGCTTCAAGAACGATGAGGCCAAGGCGTTTGGCTTCTACCTGCAAAAGGGCCTGTTCGAGGAATACGCCCAGTTCGGTCGCGGCCACGGTCATGACCTGGCCACTTTCGACCGCTACCACAGCGAACGCGGGCTGCGCTGGCCAGTGGTCGACGGCAAGGAAACCCGCTGGCGCTATCGCGAAGGACTCGACCCCTATGTCCAGGCCGGTTCTGGCGTGCAGTTCTATGGCTACCCGGACAAGAAGGCGATCATCTTCGCCCTGCCCTACGAGCCGCCAGCCGAGGCGCCCGACAAGGACTACCCGTTCTGGCTGAGCACCGGGCGGGTGCTGGAGCACTGGCACACCGGCAGCATGACCCAGCGCGTCGAGGAGCTGTACAAAGCCGTACCCGACGCCCTGGTGTACATGCACCCGGACGACGCCAAGGCTTTGAATGCCCGGCGTGGCAGCGAAGTGAAGGTCATCAGCCGCCGTGGCGAGATCCGTGCGCGCATCGAAACCCGCGGGCGCAACAAGCCACCGCGCGGGCTGGTGTTCGTGCCGTTCTTCGATGCCAACAAGCTGATCAACAAGGTCACGCTCGATGCCACCGACCCGATCTCCAAGCAGACCGACTACAAGAAATGCGCCATACGAATCGAGTTGATCAGCGTGGCCTGAGGAGCACCGTCATGAATCTACGCATCCTGCCGTTGTGCCTGCTCGCTGCCATTGGCGTGGTGATCGCCGCCGAAGTCGACTACCCGCTCGACGCACCCGGGCCGGACGGGCGCCGCCCCGGCGGCACCCTGACCCAGAACATGCCAGCGCCGGTCATTGCCAACGATGAAAACAAGGACCTCAAGCGCGAGCGCAACTACCCCGACCAACCGCCGACCATTCCCCACAGCATTCGCGGCTACCAGATCGACATCAACGGCAACAAGTGCCTGTCGTGTCACAGTCGGGCCAACAGCGCCCGCAGCCAGGCCACCATGATCAGTATCACTCACTACATGGACCGCGACGGCCAGGCACTGGCGGCGGTGTCGCCGCGCCGCTACTTCTGCAACCAGTGCCATGTCCCGCAAAAAGAAGTGAAACCGCTGGTGGGCAACACGTTTGAAACCATCGACAAGATCCTGCAAGACGACGCCAACGCCAAACCTTGAGGAGTCGCCATGAAAGCACTGTTCGCCCTGCTCAAGGAGTACTGGGGCATCCTCTGTCGACCCAGCGTGTACTTCAGCCTGGGCTTCCTGACCCTGGGTGGCTTCATCGCCGGGATCATCTTCTGGGGTGGCTTCAACACGGCGCTTGAAGCGACCAACACGGAAAAGTTCTGTGTGTCGTGCCACGAGATGCGCGACAACGTCTTTGTCGAACTCAAGGAAACCATCCACTACACCAACCGCTCCGGCGTGCGCGCCAGTTGCCCGGATTGCCATGTGCCCCACGAGTGGACCCACAAGATCGCACGCAAGATGCAAGCATCCAAGGAAGTGTGGGGCAAGCTATTCGGCACCATCGACACCCGCGACAAATTCGTTGCCTTGCGCCGGGAGCTGGCCGAGCACGAGTGGGCGCGGCTCAAGGCCAATGACTCACGGGAGTGTCGCAACTGTCACAACTTCGAATTCATGGACTTCACCCGCCAGAGCAAACGCGCGGCGGCCATGCACTCCACCTCGCTGGCCAAGGGTGAAGCCACGTGCATCGATTGCCACAAGGGCATCGCTCACAAACTACCGGACATGCATGGGGTCAAGGGCTGGTAGCCACTGGGTTACGGGCAGCCGGCTCAAATCGCGACCCCAGGGTCGGAGCGGGCTTGCCCCCCGAGAGGCCGGTATAGCCAGCGAAATGGGTGTTGCCTGAACCATTGATCGCGGGGTAAGCCCGCTCCTACCGGTCCAATCGGCGGGTGCGCTGAAATCGGGCCAACCGTACGACCCGAAACAGACCTCGTAGCCGCTAACGACCCTGCGCCCGCTCTACCAGGCCAAACACCCCCATCCCCAGCAGCATCGCCGCGACAAAGAACAGCACCTGCCAGTTCCCGCTCAACACCAGGGCCAAAGAAGGCCCGGGGCAGATCCCGGCGATCCCCCAGCCCACGCCGAACACCAGGCTACCGATGATCAAGCGCCGATCCAGTTCCCGGGCAACCGGCATGCGCATCGGCAGGCCAAGCAACGAGCGGGTGTGGCGCTTGCTCCACTGCATCGGCACCAGCGCAGCCCCGGTCGCCCCCACCATCACCAGCCCGAGGGACGGATCCCACCGCCCCGCCAGGTCAAGAAATCCCAGCACCTTGGCAGGATCAGCCATGCCGGCCAGCAACAGGCCAAGACCAAACAACAACCCTGCCACCACCGCCATCACGCCGCGCATGTTCAAGCCCCCCACACATGACGAACCATGAACACCACGGCAAAACCGCTGGCCATGAAGCACAGCGTCGCCAGCAATGAGCGTGGGGACAACCGTGCAAGGCCGCACACGCCATGACCACTGGTGCAACCGGCTGCATAACGGGTGCCCAGACCAACCAGCAGCCCGGCCACGACCAGCCCCCACACAGGGGTCTCGAATTCCACCTGCACCGGCCCTGCCCACAACCACCACAGCAAGGGCGAAAGCAGAACGCCGAGAACAAACAGCGCCTTCTCCCCTCGCCCTTCGCTCCCTGGCTGCAACACGCTGCCCAGCAATCCGCTGATGCCAGCGACACGGCCATTGACCAGCGCAAACAGGCTGACGGCCACGCCAATCAACACGCCGCCCATCAAGGCTGTCCAGGGGGTGAAGTGGCTCCAGTCGATTGTCATGTGTGCTCCTGCCGGTCTTGGCAACTACAATAGGTCCGGCCATTGTACAGCGCGCCTGTGTAGGCGCTGCCGACCCGCTGATCAAAAGGATACGGACCATGCCTAAGGCGCTAATGACATTCGCCGCCTGCTTCGCCGCAGCGCTCGTTGGCGGCTGCTCCACGCAACTGACCGAAGCCGGGGCCAAAGTCGACCTGGTGACGGCCGCTTCATCGCAGCACTGCAACCTCCTTTCGATGTTCACCGTACAAGGTAGCGATCCCGACGAGACCTTGCGCATGGCCTTCAATCGAGCGGCAGTGCTGGGGGCCGACAGCATGGCGGTAGCGGACGGCAAAGAAACGACGGACGGCGCCGAAATCAACGGCGCCGCCCTGGTTTGTCACCCCCAGGGTTGAGCCCTCCCAGGGCCCCTGGTGGGGTGAGCCTTTTGCGTCCGTTTGGGCTGGGCCGGCACACCGGCGACTGCCAAAGGGACCCGCCGTAAAGTCGGACAGGTGATTCAGCGCCACCAGCGCAAATGGATATGCTTACTATCGCGGGGCAAGCCCGCTCCTACCGGGTGGCGTTTTACATCAGCTCGGCGAACACCTGCAGGTGATGGTCATCATCACCAAACTGCCGCGCCACCATCAACAAATGCTTGGCATGGTGCGAGAGCATGTACTCCCAGGTCAGGCCGATTCCCCCATGCAGCTGAATACCCTGGTCCGCCACAAATCGACTGGCCCGACTGACGATGAACTTGGCCGCCGCAAGCGTCCGGCTGCGCGCTTCGCTGTCAGGCTGGTCCGCCACGCAGGCCGCAAGCAGCGCCATTGAAGTGGCCTGGTCCAACTCGATGCGCATATCCACCATGCGATGCTGCAACACCTGGAACTTGCCGATCGGCTGGCCGAACTGCTGGCGCGTCTTCAGGTAGTCGAGGGTAAGCGCACAAGCCGCTTCCATACTGCCCACCGCTTCGGCGCACTGCGCCGCAATCGCCCGCCCTTGCTGATAGCGCAGTGCCGCTAGGCCGCCGCCCGGCTCGCCCAGCAGCGCATCTGCCTCGACAAACACCCCGTCCAGATAAAGCTCACACGCCCTACGCCCATCAAAGGTTGCAAACGACCGACGGCGTACACCTGCCGCCTGCGGATCAAGCAAAAACAGACTGATCCCATCACTGCTGCGCGCCGACACCACGATCAGCCCGGCACTCTGGCCCCCAACCACCACCGACTTGCGCCCTTCAAGCCTCCAGCCGCCGTCAACGGGCGTCGCCACGGTTTGTACATCGTCCAGCTGGTAATGGCTCTGCGGTTCCTCAAGGGCAACGGCCAACTGCAGGCTTGCGCTGCCCACCTGTGGCAACAACGCCTGTTTTTGCGCCTCGGTTCCGAGGTGGGCCACCAGGCCACCGGCGTAAATCACCGATTGTAAAAAAGGCTCAAGACAAAGCCCCCGCCCCAGCTCGGTCATGACCACCTGGTTATCGACGCCGCTGCCGCCGAAACCACCATAGACCTCGGCGAATGGCACTGCGCACAGGCCAAGCTCGCCCAGCTGCTGCATGAACGAGGCACTGAAGCCACACGCACTGTTGCGTGCCTGTTCGCGCTGTTCGAAACCATAAGCGTCACGCACCAGGCGCGCAGTGGTGTCCTGCAGCATCAGCTGCTCTTGTGTCAGTTTGAAATCCATGAGCAAGGCGCCTTAGAGTTCGAGGATCATTTTCGCGATGATGTTTTTCTGGATCTCGTTGGCGCCACCGTAGATCGAGGCCTTGCGCGCATCCAGGTACTGGTAGGTGGCTGCGCTGCTGTACTCGGTATACAGCAACGGCTCATCGCCGTAGCCCAGCTCGTCCTCAATGAACGGCAGCGCATAAGGCCCCACCGCCTTGCTCATCAGGTAGGTGATGGCCTGGCGGATCTCGGTGCCCTTGATCTTCAGGAACGAGCTTTCCGCCCCTGGTGCAGCGCCATCCTGCGCAGCGGCGAGGGTGCGCAGGTTGGTCATTTCGGCGGCCATCAGTTGCATCTCGACTTCGGCGACCTGGGCGCGGAACAACGGCTCCTCGATCAACGGGCGACCGTCGCGCAACTCGTGCGTGGCGATGTGCTTGAGGCGGCCTAGCAGCGCTTTGTTCTGGGCAATCCCGCCGATGCTGGTGCGTTCGTGGGTCAACAGGTACTTGGCGCAGGTCCAGCCTTCGTTCTCCTGCCCGACCAGGTTGGCCACCGGCACGCGCACATTGTCGAAGAACACTTCGTTGACCTCATGCTCACCATCAAGGGTGATGATCGGCCGCACGGTAATGCCCGGGGTCTTCATGTCGATCAGCAAAAACGAAATGCCCCGCTGCTGACGGGCCTCGGCGTCGGTGCGTACCAGGCAGAACATCCAGTCGGCATAGTGGGCCAGGGTGGTCCAGGTTTTCTGGCCGTTGACCAGATAGACGTCGCCGTCCCGGGTTGCCCGGGTTTTCAACGACGACAGGTCCGAGCCCGCACCTGGTTCCGAGTAGCCCTGGCACCACCAGTCTTCGCAGCTGAGGATACGCGGCAAAAAGCGCGCCTTCTGCTCGGCGGTACCGAACTTGATGATCACCGGGGCAACCATTTTCAGCCCGAACGACACCACTTTCGGCGCCCCGGCCGCAAAGCACTCCTCATCGAAAATATGCTTCTGCACTGCGCTCCAGCCGGTGCCGCCCACCTCCACCGGCCAGCCCGGTGCCAACCACCCCTGCTGGTCGAGGATCTGCATCCACTGCACCTGGTGCGCCTTGCTCAGGCGCTTGCCCTGGCTGATCCTATCCGACAGCTCGGTGGGCAGCCGCTCACGCAAAAAGCCCCGCACCTGCTCGCGAAAAGCCTGCTCGGGCACTGTGTATTCAATGTCCATCAATCCACTCCATCAGTCGAACAGAATCACCGAGCGGGCCAGCTCGCCACGGCGCAGTTCATCAAAGGCCTCGTTGATCTGGTCCAGGCGGATACGCTGGGAAATCATCTGGTCGAGCTTGAGTTTGCCGGCCATGTAGAAATCCACCAGGCGCGGCATGTCCACCGGGAAGCGGTTGGAGCCCATCAGCGACCCCTGGAGTCGTCGTTCGTGCAGCAGTTGCAGCGGGTCAACTTCAATTTTCAGGCCCGGCTTGAGCATGCCGATCACCGTGGCGGTGCCGCCACGGGCGAGCATGGCGAAGGCCTGCTCGACGGTTTGCTTGAGGCCGATGCATTCGAAGGCGTGGTGAACGCCACCACGGGTCAGTTCCAGCACCTGCTTGGCGACGTTGCCGTCCTTGGCGTTGATTACATCGGTGGCGCCGAACTGGCGAGCCAGCTCCAGCTTGGCGTCGAGCATGTCGATGGCAATGATCCGCCCTGCCCCCGCCAGCGCGGCGCCATTGATGGCAGCCAGACCGATCCCGCCGCAGCCGATCACGGCCACGGTTTCACCGGGGCGTACCTTGGCGGTGTTGAACACTGCGCCTGTGCCGGTGGTGACCGCGCAACCGAGCAATGCCGCACGGTCCAGCGGCATGTCGCGACGGATCGCCACGCAGGCGTTCTCATGCACCAGCATCTGCTCGGCAAAACCGGACAGGTTGACGAATTGCGGGATCGGCTGTTGCACGTAGGTCAGGCGCGACTCTTCATCTGCGCCGCGTTTGGTCTCCGGGGACACGCAGCGGGCCAGGTGGCCGGTCACGCAATGTTCACAGTGGCCGCAGAACACCGTAAGGCACGTCACCACGTGATCGCCCGGCTTCACCGAACGCACCTCACTGCCGACCTGCTCGACCACGCCGGCCGCTTCATGCCCCAGCACCAGCGGGCCGGGAAACGGGAATGCGCCATCGATCACATGCAGATCCGAATGACACACGCCCACGGCCCGGGTACGGATCAAAACCTCACGAGGGCCCGGTTTGCTGATGCCCACTTCTTCGATTACCAGCGGGGCGCCAACCTGATGGAATACGGCAGCTTTCATGGCAGTTCTCTTGATTGGAAGGTGAAGGTTCAGGCCACAGTCGGCGCGGTACGCAGCACCGCCTTGGCATGGCTGAAGGTTCGGAAACCGTCGATACCGTGATACGCGCCCATACCGCTCTGGCCGACGCCGCCGAACGGCAGGCCTTCGGTGCTGGCATGGCTGAGCACGCCGTTGAGGGTCACACCGCCTGAGCAGGTATGGGTGAGTACCAGGGCTTCTTCCTCGGCGTCATGGCCGAAGTAATAGAGCGCCAGGGGGCGTGGGCGCGCGTTGATGTGGGCAATCACCTCGGTAATGCTGTGATAGGGCTTGATCGGCAGTAGCGGGCCAAAAATCTCATCCTGCATCACCTGCAGCTCATCGCCTGGATTGCGCAACAGGGTCGGTGCAATTTTGTTGAGCGGCGCGTGGCACAGGTCCTCGGCATTGGGGTTGAGTTCGATCAGCTCGACGCCTGCCTCCCGTGCTTCGCTCAGGTAACGCTGCAATCGCTCGACGTGGCGGGCATTGATGATCGAGGTGTATTCGGGATTGTCCTTGAGCGTCGGAAAAAACTTCGCCACCACCGCCTTGGCCACGGCAATAAAGGCGTCCACCGATTCGTGCGGCACAAATACATAGTCAGGCGCCACACACAGCTGGCCGGCGTTGAGCAGCTTGCCCATTACCACCTTGGCCACAGCCTCCTGGAAATGGGCGGAACGGGAGATAATGGTCGGCGATTTTCCACCCAGCTCCAGGGTGACTGGCACCAGGTTTTCGGCGGCGGCGCGCAGTACCTGCTTGCCGATGCTGCCGGCGCCGGTGAACAGCAAATGGTCGAACGGCAGGCTGCAGAATGCCTGGCCAACCTCGGGACCACCGACGACCACGGCGACCTCATCTTCGGCATAGGCCGAGCGGATCAGCCGGGCAAGCAGGGCTGAGGTGCGAGGGGTGTATTCCGAGGGTTTGATCATCACCCGGTTGCCGGCGGCCAGTGCCCCGGCCAGGCCGCTGAAGACCATGTAGCCCGGTACATTCCAGGCGGTGACGATACCCACGACACCCAGCGGCTGATATTGCACCCAGGCCTGGCCGGCCTTGGCCTGGCGTGCTTCAGGTTGCATCCACTGGGCCAGTTCGGCCTTGACCTGGGTGAGTGTGGCCAGAGGTGAGAGCACATCGCTTCCCTTGGAAAAGCTCGGGCTACGGTGACCGAAGTCGGCGGCCAGGGCATCGATGATGTCCTGCTCGTGGTTGACCAGCAGACTGATCGCGCGGTCGATCAGCTCGCAACGCTGTTCGGCGCTGTAGGGTTCACTGGCCAGGAAGGCCGCTCGCTGTTTTTCCAGGGTCGAACGGATGTCGATGGCGGTCATTGCTGCCTCGCTTGTTATTGTCGGGTGCCAATGGCGGCATGGTTGATCATTGGCGAGCCGGTGCCGCCACCCGGATCAGGTGGCGGCTGCAGGATCGGTGGGAGCGGGCTTGTCCCGCGATGCAGCTGTCAACGCACTCCCGCATTGCGCAACGCCGACGGGGTGAAGTCGTTGAGCTTGGCACTGACGCCATAGGTGGTGGCATGCCGGGACTGGTTGGTCATGGCCAGCACGTTGTAGCGACCGGCAATCAGGTCATAGATGCCGAGCATGGCAAAGTTGGGCGAACCTCGTTCGTAGTCGTTCATCGCGTAGCCCTCTGCCACTCGCCATAGCTGGCCACGGCCGTCGTAGTGGTCGACTTCGGCCAGTTGCCAGGTGTCTTCGTCAAAGTACATGTCGCGCTTGGCGTAGATGTGCCGATGACCAGGCTTGAGCGTGGCCTGTACGTGCCAGACCCGGTGCAGTTCATAACGCGTCAGGTCCTGGTTGATATGCCCCGGCTTGATGATCTGGTCGTACTTGAGCTTGGGCGACTGCAGCCAATAGTTGTTGTACGGGATATACAGCTCTTTCTTACCGATCAGCTTCCAGTCGTAGCGGTCCGGGGCGCCATTCATCATGTCGGTGTTGTCGGCGGTACGCATGCCGTCCGAACCGTTGCCCGGGCCGTCGTAAGCCACCTGCGGGGCACGCCGCACACGGCGCTGGCCGGCGTTGTAGACCCAGGCCAGGCGCGGTTCCTTGACCTGGTCGATGGTCTCGTGGATCAGCACCACACTGCCGGCCATGCGCGACGGTGCGGTGATCTCCTGTTTGTAGTAGTAGAGGATGTTGTCACCCTGCCCCGGCTTGACGTCCCCCATCAGTTGCGGAAACGCCAGGGTGTCGTCGTACTCGACAATCGAGTACGAGCCGTTGGTTTGCGGTGCCGCCTGCGCCGCCTCACGGCTCATGTTGCCGCCCCGGTAGCGGTTGGTATGGTTCCAGTACACCTCCACCCCGCTCTTGGGAATCGGGAACGGGTAGTAGCGAGTCTGCGCGAAGTTCACCAGGCCGTTGCCATCGGGGGTGAGCTCGGTGGTCACCGCGCTTTTCCTGGCAATGTCGTAGATGTCCTGCGGCGAGGCAGCCGTACGCTGGGTCTTGTACACCGGGATCTTGTAGCTGTCCGGGTAGCGTTTGAACATCGCCAGTTGGCCGGGGGTGAGTTTGTCTTTGTACTGCTCGGCAGTGGCGGCGGTAATCACCATCAGCGGTTTCTCGCTGGCGAACGGATCACCCAGAAAGCCGTTGTCCAACGGCGCTGCGCCAGGCTTCAGGCCACCCGTCCAGGCCGGGATGCTACCCTCGGCGTTGCCTTCCTTCTGGGCGCCCAGCGGCGTGAGGGTGGTGCCCAGTTGAGCGGCTTCCTGGGGCGAAACGGCGGCCATCACACTGCTTGCCAGCAGCGACAGGCTCAATGCGCCAACGTGCAGAATGAAACGTGCGTTCATGTTGAGGTTCCTCTGGCAGGGTTGCATCAGAAGTTCACGCCCAGGCTCAGGGCGAGGAAGTCACGATCGATGTTGGTGTTGAAGTCGCCACCAAAAAAGTTGGTGTAGCTGAGGCTTGCGGTGTAGGTGTTCTGGTACTCGGCATCCACGCCGACGCTGACAGCCTTGGAGCCTTCGTCGAAGTTGGGGCCATAGCCCTGCACGTCGTGGGACCAGGCCAGGTTGGGCGACAGGTTGATACCGGCGATCACGTTCTGGTAATCGAGCTTGCCGCGCAGTCGATAGCCCCAGCTGTTGCTGGTATAGAAGCCGTCGTCATTGCACTCCTGGGCCGGGTTGCTGGCCGTTGGCGTGCCCACCGCGCTGCCCTGGCAGGTGGCCAGGCCCAGCGCGCCAGGCAGTTCACCGGAGCCGAAGGCCGGGCTGCGACCAAAACGCAGGTCGCTGCCGTCGGCCTTGCCCAGGCCGTTGATGTGGTTGTAGCCAACCTCTCCCACCACAGTCAGGCGGCTGGCACCCAGCACCTGGTCGAAGAACTGTGTGGCCGTTACCTGCGCCTGCGTCACCGGCATGCGCTTGTAGCCATTGACTTCGGCGCCCAGGGTGCGGCCGGCAAAGCCGGTGGTGATCAGGGGCGACGTGGCGCCAAAGGTTGCCGATGACAGCAGGTCGGCAGTATTCAATTGCAGCGGCATGTTGGGCCGGTAACTGACCTCGCCGCCCAGTGCCACGCCGCCGACGTTGGTCTGGAAGCTCAGGCCGTAGAGGCGGATATCCTCGGGGTAGCCGATGAAGTAGCGGGCACTGCGTGCCGATGCCACGCCGCCTGCGGCGCTGCTCATCTGATTGATGCTCAGGTAAGGGTTGCGGCTGTGGTAGTTCATGGCATAGGCACCGAACTCGGTGTCGTTGAACTCCGGCACGAACCAGCGCAAGGCCAGGCCGTACTGGCCGCTGTCGCGGGCGTCGTCGTCCTTGAGCCGCGGGATGTAGGCATCGTCAAGGCCGGCAGCGATGGCCGCCAGGCCCCCGGTGTTCTGCGCAGCGCCCGGCGGCAGGTCGAGACCGGCGATCACCAGGCGATCGTTGCAGCCCTGCGGCACACCGTCATTGCCGAAGAAGGTGCCGCAGTTGTCGACTACCGATTTCTCCCATTCGAGCTGGTAGAACGCTTCGGCGGTAATGTTCTCGGCAAGGCCCTGGGAGACATAGAGCAAGTTAACCGGAATCAGGCCTTCCTTCACTTCCGCCCCCGGACGGCGCAGGGCCGCCACGTCGATGGGGTTGATGCTGTTGATCGAGTTACCGATGAAAGTACTCTCGCCCCAGCTCACCACCTGCTTGCCCAGGCGCACGTTGCCAACCTGATCGCCGATGGAATAGTTGTGGTACACGAAGCTGTCGAGGAACATTGCCCCGGACGACTTGGCCGCACGGTCGCGTCCACTGTCGTCGATGTCATAGAACGGCCGGTGCTCGTCCATCAGCTCGAAGTCATACCAGTACTTGCCGCGCACGAAGGCACCACTGTCACCGTACTTGAGCTCCAGGTCATGCACACCCTTGAAGATTTTGGAGAAAGTCTCGCCCTTCTTGAAGTTCAGGCGGTTGTCGTCCGTGGTGCGCGACGACGACTCACCGGACTTGCCCTGGGCGTTGAAGTTGGAAATGAATTTCGAGTCCGGGTCGGTGGTCGACCAGCTGGCACCGATGGACAGCGCCGAATCGAAACTGCCCTGGATTTCCCCGATATCGAATTCAACAGCGTGGGCTTTTTGACCCGCGCAGGTGGCAACCATTACAGCTACGGCCAGCAGACTTGGCTGGAAGACGCCGCGCATTGTTGTTCTTGTCATGCGGTTTCTCCGGTTAGGGATTGAGGGGTGCGTCCGTGCCGGCACAGCACGGGTGTGTCCTTTCACCCGAAATAGCGAAACAATTACTGGCCGCCGCTGGTGTTCGCGTACAAGGTCACCACGCAGGCACCCCCCAACCCCAGGTTGTGGGCCAAGGCCAGGCGTGCGCCTTCGACCTGACGCTGATCGGCATTGCCGCGCAGTTGCTGGGTCAGCTCGTAGCATTGGGCAAGACCGGTGGCGCCCAACGGGTGCCCTTTTGAAAGCAGGCCACCGGACGGGTTGATGACGATCTGCCCGCCGTAGGTGTTGTCGCCGTCCTTGACGAACTGTTCGGCGCCGCCTTCCGGGCAGAAACCCAGCGACTCGTAGCAGATCACTTCGTTCTGGGCGAAACAGTCATGCAGCTCGCATAGCTGGATATCCTGCGGACCGACACCCGCCTTCTCGTACACCTGGTGCGCCGCAGCACGGGTCATATGGGTGCCGACCCAGTCGAGCATCGACGGCTGGTCGAAATTGAAGGACTCGGGCGTGTCGGTGGTCATTGCCTGGGCCAGGATCTGCACGTCACGGCGCAACCCGTGCTTGCGGGCAAAGCGCTCGGACACCAGAATTGCCGCCGCACCGCCACAGGTCGGTGGGCACGCCATCAGGCGGGTCATCACCCCAGGCCAGAGCACCGGGTCGGCCATGACATCTTCGGTGCTGAGCACCTTGCGAAACAGCGCCAAGGGGTTGTTCGCCGCATGGCGGCTGGCCTTGGCGCGCACGGCGGCGAAGGTTTCCATGCGGGTGCCGTACTTCTGCATGTACTCGCGCCCGGCGCCGCCGAAGGTCCGCAGCGCCTGGGCCATTTCGCTGCCGACGTCGTTGGTGAGGCCGCGCAGGATCGGCAAGAAGCGCTCACGGGTTGGCGGGCGATCATCCCAGTGGGACTTCAACGGACCTGCCTGCATCTGTTCGAAGCCTACCGCCAGCACACAATCGGCGGCGCCCGACTCGATGGCCTTGCGCGCCAGGTACAGGGCGGTAGAACCGGTGGAGCAGTTGTTGTTGACGTTGATCACCGGGATGCCGGTCATGCCCACTTCGTAGAGCACAGTCTGGCCGCAGGTGGAGTCGCCGTAGACATACCCGGCGTAGGCCTCCTGTACCCGTTCATAACCGATGCCGGCATCGGCCAGGGCGCGGCGTACCGCTTCGGCGCCCATTTGTACATAAGTCGGGCTGGTGCCGGGCTTGCTGAAGGGAATCATGCCGACGCCGGCCACCAATACGTTTTCGCTCATGGGCTCACCTGGAAAATAGAGAAAGAATCAAAGCTGGCGGGCGATCAGTTCGCGCAGCACTTCACTGGTACCGCCGAAGATCCGCGTCACACGCATGTCGACGAAGGCCCGGGCAATCGGGTACTCGAGCATGTAGCCGTAGCCGCCATGCAGCTGGACCATGTCGTCCAGGCACTTGCACAGGGTTTCAGTGGCCAGCAGCTTGGCGATGGCCGACTCTTGCACCGTCAGGCGCCGGCGCATGTGCTCGCCGATGTAGTGGTCGATGGTCAGGCGCACCGCGGTGGCCTGGGCCTTGATGTCGGCGAGCTTGAACTTGGTGTTCTGGAAGTCCCACACGGTCTGGTTGAAGGCCTTGCGGTCCTTCACGTACTCGATGGTCTGCTCAAGCATGCGTTCGAGCTTGGCGGCGCTGTACAGCGCAATCACCAGGCGCTCCTGGGGCAGCTCCTCCATCAGGTGCATGAAGCCCTTGTTCTCTTCACCCAGCAGGTTGCCCACCGGCACCCGTACCTCGTCGAAGAACATCTCGGCGGTGTCGGCCGCTGCCTGGCCGACCTTTTCCAGCTTGCGGCCGCGGCGAAAACCCGGGCGATCGCACTCGACCATGATCAGGCTGCAACCCTTGGCACCCGCGCTGGGGTCGGTCTTGCACACCACCACGACCATGTCGCACGACAGGCCGTTGCTGATGAAGGTCTTGCTGCCGTTGATCACCCACTCGTCACCGTCGCGCACGGCGGTGGTGCGGATGGCCTTGAGATCGGAACCAGTGCCCGGCTCGGTCATGGCCACGGCCAGCACGGTTTCGCCGGTGCAGATTTTTGGCAGCCATTGCTGCTTTTGCGCTTCGCTGCCCAGACGCACGATGTAGGGCGCGACAATGTCCGAATGCACCCCCAGGCTCCAACCGGATACACCAGCGCGGTACAGCTCTTCGATCAGCACCGCCGAGTGACCGAAGTCGCCGCCACCGCCGCCGTATTCGGCTGGCACGGTAAGGCACAGGAGGTTGTGGCGACCGGCCTTGAGCCAGGTTTCGCGATCAACCTGCCCGGCTTCGTCCCACTGCGCCTGCTTGGGCAGGCATTCGCGCTCGAAGAAACGCCGTGCGGTTTCACGCAGCATTTCATGGTCTTCTCGGTAGACGGTACGGTTGATGTGCATCGGTATCTCCAGTGGGTTGCCAGGCCTGGTGCGCCTGGTTCGTAACCCCAATGTAGTGAGCCGGGTGGGTGTTTGAGCCACCCGGATCGGGTAGCGCGAATGGGTGGTTTGCGGGTCAGTCCACAGGCCGTGCAGGGCGCGCGGCATAAGCCTCGCGCAGCACCCGCTTGAGCACCTTTCCGGCCGCCGAGAGTGGCAATTGCCGGATGAATTCAACCGATTTCGGGCACTTGTAGCCGGCGATGTACTGGCGGCAATGGGCACGCAACTGTGCCTCGTCCACCTGGGCGCCGGGGCTGCAGACCACCACCGCATGTACCGCCTCGCCCCATTGCGCATGGGGAATGCCGATCACCGCGCACTGGGCTACCGCCGGGTGACGGGCCAGGGCGTTCTCGACTTCGGCCGGGTAGATGTTCTCGCCGCCGCTGACGATCATGTCCTTGAGCCGGTCGACGATGAACAGGTAGCCCTGCTCGTCCATGTAGGCGCCGTCGCCGGTGTGCAACCAGCCATTGCGCAAGGCCCTGGCAGTTTCTTCGGGCTTGTTCCAGTAGCCCTGCATGATGTTCGGCCCACGCACGATGATTTCGCCCACGGTGCCGCGCGGCACCTCCACCCCCTCGGGGTCGACAATCTTCACCTGTACGCCCAACCCGCCACGCCCCACCGAACGTGACAGCCCGCTGGCCCGCGCCTCGGGAGTGTGGTTGCACGGCAGGTTGCTCGACACTACCGGGCACGCCTCGGTCAAGCCGTAGGAATGCGACAGCTCGATGTCCGGCAGCCGCGCCAGCAGTTGCTCGACCATCTCGCCGGCACTTGGGGATGCACCATAGGTCAGGCGCCTGAGCGAGCTGAGGTCATGCCGGTCGAAGTCGGCATGGGCCAGCAGCGCAAGAATCATGCTAGGCACCAGCAACGTTTCGGTAACCTGCTCGCGTTCGATCACCTGCAAGGTGTGCGCGGCGTCGAAGCTGGCCACCAGCACATGGCTTTCACCGGCCATGAACTGGATCAGCGCCCGCGCCATGCCAGCCACGTGGAACAGCGGTGCCACTTGCAGCAGCCGCCCGCCGGCAATCGGCGGCATGTCCACCATGCGTGGCATGCAGGCCGACCACAGGTTCAGGTGCGACTGCATCACCCCCTTGGGAAAGCCGGTGGTGCCGCCGGTGTACAGGATGCAGGCCAGGTCATCGCCGCCGCGTCCGGCATCCTCCACCGGTGGCGTGTCGGCGATCAGTCGCTCGAAGCCGTGCATTCCTGACGGTACCTCGCTGTCGCCTGCGTAGATGAACTGCGGTGGGGTGCGCGCCAGGGCAGAGATCTCTCCGGCCAGGCCGGCAAAATGTTCATCGACAATCAGAATGGTGGTGCCGCAGTCGTCCAGGGAATAGACGATCTCGGCCACGCTCCAGCGACTGTTCACCGGGTTCAGCACGCCACCGCCCCACCAGACGGCGAACAGGTACTCAAGGTAGCGGTCGCTGTTGTGCGCCAGCATGCCGACCCGATCGCCCGGCGCCATTCCCAGGCGTTGCAAGGCACCGGCCAGGCGGGCGACGCGCTCGACGAACTGGCGGTAGGTCTGGCGCCGCTCACCGAAACAGGTGGCGAGGTGTTCGGGGGTTTGCTGCAAGGTGCGGTGCAGGCATTGAGTCATGTACATGGCGTCAGCTCACCCCACGGTCCTTGCCGCCCCAGAACGGCTCGCGCAGGTCGCGCTTGAGCACTTTGCCAGCACCGGAAAGCGGCAAGGTGGCGCGAAATTCGACGGTTTTCGGGGTCTTGTAGCCGGCGATCTGGCGGCGGCAATGCTCGATGATGTCGGCGTCGCGGGCCAAGGTATCCGGCTTGAGCACGATCACCGCATGCACCGCCTCGCCCCATTGGGCACAGGGAATGCCGATCACCGCGCACGCAGCGACTGCCGGATGACTGGCGATGGCGCTTTCCACCTCGCCGGAATAGACGTTTTCGCCACCACTGACAATCATGTCCTTGAAGCGGTCGACAATATAGATAAAGCCGTCCGTGTCCATGTAGGCGCCGTCGCCGGTGTGCATCCAGCCACCGCGCAGTGCCTGGGCGGTTTCTTCAGGCTTGTTCCAGTAGCCGAGCATGATGTTCGGTCCGCGTACTACCACCTCACCCACCGTGCCGCAGGGCACCTCGTTGTCGTGTTCGTCGACAATCCGCACCGTGACCCCGAGCCCGGGCCGCCCGGCCGAGCGCAGGCGGCCATTGGCAATGCCTTCGGGGCCATGGTTTTCCGGACCGTTGGCAGAGATCGGTGGCGCCGCTTCGGTCATGCCGTAGCCCTGGGTGAACCTGACCTGCGGCAGGGCCTTGAGGGCAAGTTCCAACAAGGGCACGGCGATGGGCGATGCGCCATAGGTCAGGTCGCGCAGGCAGCTCAGGTCATGCCGGGAAAACTCGGGGTGCATGATCAAGGCTTGCAGCATGGTCGGTACGATGAGGATGTCGGTGATGCGTTCACGGGCGATGGTGCGCATCACATCCACGGCATCGAAGGCAGGCACGAAGTAGCTCGGCAGGCCGACCAGCGCGATCAGGATCACCCGTGACAATGCCGCCAGGTGGAACATCGGCGCTATATGCAAGCTCAGGGCATCGGCCGGCACCGGCACATCGGCAGCACGCGCCACCGCCGCCGACCACAGGTTCATGTGCGATTGCATCACGCCCTTGGGCCGGCCGGTGGTGCCGCCGGTGTAGAGGATGCTGGCCAGGTCGTCAGCACCGCGAAAGGCGTCGTCCACTGGTACGGCTTCGTGAATCAGTTGCTCATAGCCGAGCATGCCTGCAGGCGCCGGGCCGTCGCCGACATGGATCAACAGCGGTCGCACCTTGGCGCTGGCGGCAATCGCCTCGGCCATTGGCAGAAAGGTGTCATCGATCAGCAGAATGCGGGTATCGCAGTCATCCAGCGAGTAGACAATCTCGGCCACGCTCCAGCGGATGTTCACCGGATTGACCACACCGCCGGCCCACCAGGTGGCCAGGTAGTACTCCAGAAAGCGGTCGCTGTTCAAACCCAGCATGCCGACGCGGTCACCGGTGTGCATGCCCAGTTGCTGCAAGGCGCCCGCCAGGCGGGCCACCCGCGCGGCCAACTGGGCGTAGGTGTGGCGGCGCTCGCGAAACACCGTGGCCAGGGCATCGGGGTTTTGCTGCAGCATGCGGTGCAGCCCTTGGGTGAGGTACATGGAACTCTCCTGGGAATTATTGTTGTCAGGTTTGAACAGCAGTAGCGAAGGAGCGCGGGTCAGTTGCCGGTGTAGCGCGGGGGGCGCTGCTCGACGTTGGCCAGGCGGCTTTCGGCCTGGTCCTGGCTGTCGCGCAGCAAGCCCCAGTGCAGGTGGGCCTGGGTGGCGAAATCCCGGGGGTTGAGGTGGGCGCTGTGCAGTGCCAGGCGCTTGATCGACTGCACCGCCAACGGGCCATTGGCGGCAATGCGCTCGGCCAAGTCCAAGGCCATCGGCATCAAGTGCTCCCCCGCCACCAGGTCGCTGACAAGGCCGATACGCGCGGCTTCCTGGGCGCTGATGGGCTCACCGGTCAGAAGGACCTTCATGGCATGGGCTGCGGGAATGACACGCAGCAGGTGCTGCACGCCACCGGCAGCGCAAATGGTGGCCTCGCGCACTTGGGGCAAACCAAAACTGGCGTGGGCGACGCCAATGCGCAGGTCGCACTGCAGCGCCAGTTCCAACCCGGCCCCCAGGCAGGCGCCATTGATTGCCGCGATGATCGGCTTCCAGATCTCCAGGTCGGTCAGGTCCGGCAGCCGTGCATGACCGCCCTCCTCGGCCTCAGTGTCGCGGCTTTTGAGTGCGCCAGCGATGCCACCTGGCGACGTTCGCAGCACCTCCCTCGGGGTAACGCCACAGCAGAAGGCCCGCTCGCCGACGCCGGTGAGCACGATCACGCGTACCTGCTCATCGTCCTGGCAGGCGCTGAGGGTCTTGCGCAAGTGCATCAGGTCGCTGACGCTCAGGGTGTTGCCCGGCAATTGCCCATCGAGCGTAATGACCGCCACGTGCTCGTTGATCTTGAACTGTATGGCCATGGGCGAGCTCCTGCGCTGCGGGGGCATGGTGTTCTTGTTGTTTTCAGTAGAACAACGCAGCCCCGCACCATCGCCACCCGGATCGGGTGGCGATGGCGCTCCCCGGGGTATCGGGCTTCAAGCACCGGGTTACATTGAGATAGATTCAGTGCATGCTTGAAAAAAAAACCAAGCGGGACGCCCATGGACAACAACCGCAAGTCCGCCGCAGCCGATAGCCAGGTCTTTGATCGGTCACAGTCGCCCATCGTCAGCACCAAGCTGATACCGCCTCGCAGCAGCAGCCGGCTGATTTCCCGCCCGCGCTTGCAGGAGCAAATGCTCAAGGCACGGCGCCAGCGCTGCATTGTGCTCCAGGGCCCGGCCGGCTGCGGCAAGACCTCGACCTTGATCGCCTGGCGCCAGGCCCTGTTGCCGCTGGGCTTCGAGGTAGCCTGGCTGACGCTGTCGGCCGACGACAATGAGCTGACGCGCTTTCTCGACTACCTGCTGGCAAGCCTGGGCCAGATCGACCCAGACCTTGTGCGCGAGGCCACTCGGCTGGAAGGCCGCGGTATCGACAGCGAGGCCGTGGAGCGCACGGTCATCACCCTGGTGCGCAGCATCGCCCGCCGCCCCGGCGAGCTGGTGCTGGTGCTCGACGACCTGCACCACCTGACCGACGTGGGTATCCACCAGGCCCTGCAATGGTTGCTCGACTATGCCCCGGCCAACCTGCACCTGGTGCTGGTGTCGCGCAGTACCGTGCCGTTGTCGCTGGCACGCTTGCGCAGCCAGGACCTTGTGCAGGAACTGAACCTGCGGGACCTGCGCTTCACCCCGGCCGAATCGGAGCAATTCCTGACAGCGCAACTGGGCTCGATCAGCGCGCGCGATGCCACGTTGATGCACGATTTGACCGATGGCTGGGCGGCCGGCTTGCAGTTGCTGGCCGTGAGCCGCAAGAAGAACCGCCCAGCATCTTCGGCCACGTCCTTGCAGCCCCAGGTACGTGACAATCAGGCGTTTGCGCGATTTTTCGAAGTCGAGGTGCTGTCCCACCTGTCGCCCACCGATCTTGACCTGCTGTTGCTCATGGCTGTCTGCAACCGCTTTTGCGCCTCGTTGTGCGCCACCCTCAGCGGCCATTCCGAAGCTATCGGCGAAGCCAGCACACTGTTGGCACGCCTGGAGCGGGACAACCTGTTCCTGATTCCGATAGACCATGCCGGGCGGGAAACCTGGTATCGCCTGCACCCGCTGCTGCGTGAAACCCTGCTCACGTACTTCGACTCGCGCAGCGAGATCGAGCAGCACGCCGTGCATGTGCGCGCCTGGACGTGGTTTCGTGACCACAACCACCTGGACGAAGCGGTCCACCATGCTGTCCTGGGTGGTGATCCCACTGCCGCGGCGCTGCTGGTGGAGCAACACGCTCCAAGCCTGTATGCCCATGGCGATCTGCGCATGCTGATCGAACTGGTGCGCCTGTTGCCGGCGGAGCAGGTACAGTCGCGGGTCAAGCTGCGCCTGATCAAGGTAAGGATGCAGCTCTACGCGCGCAATTTTACAGGCTGCGCCGAAAGCCTGGAGCAGTTGACTCGCGATATCCCCTGGCAGGATGTACACGACCGCTTCATGCTGGCGTTGCTGCGTGCTTCCCTGGCCCTGCAGCGCGATGACACCGAAGCGGCCATGACCGTCCTGCCGCAACTGCTCGACCCGCCGGCGGGCAGCGACAGCGTTGCCATCGGCTCCTGCGCCAATATCCTGTCCTGGCTGTACATGCACCGTGGCGACTACGAAATGGCCCGCCAGGTACAGGTTGAGCGACCGGTGTTGCTGGTCAACGGCATGCCCCTGCTCGGCACCACCGCCGGCAGCCTGCAAGGACGGTGCATGGTGGGGTTGAGCCTGGCGCTGGAGGGCCAGATGCCCCAGGCCGAACGGGTCTATCGCGAGGTGCTGCATGAGTCCGGCCAGTGCGGCAAGGCCGGCGCCGATGCCACTTACCTGTCTGCCGCCCTGCTCGGCGAAGTACTTTACGAAACCAATCAGGTGGATGAGGCGTTCACCTTGCTCTCGGGGTGGGTCGACATCCTCGAAAGGGTGTCGATTCCCGATTCGGTGTTGCGCGTGCTTCAGGTGCTGTGGAACGTGCAATGGCTGGCGGGCAACCAGCAGGAGGCCTTTGCCTTCGTCGAGCGCCTGGATGAGTACGCGACCAAGCTGGGCCTGGACCGCTTGCAGGCTTATTGCCTGACCTGGCAGGTGCGCTGGCTGCTGATCCTCGGCGAAACCGCGGCGGCACGAACCAAGCTCACCCGCCTCGAAGCCCTCGACGCCCGCCACCCGGATGCAGGGCAAACGGCGCTCAAGGAAATTCATATCCTCAGTGAAAATGCCCGGGTGCGCTGGCAACTCGCCCAGGGAGACCTGGAGGGTGCGGCGGTGCGTCTTGATCAACTGATCAGCACCTGCGAACGGCACCGCCGCCAGTTGGGCACCGTACGCTTGCTCGTGCTTGCCGCGGTGGTCGAGGCCGAGCGCGGCAACCAGGACCTCGCACGGGACAAAATCCTCGAAGCGCTGCGCCGCGGCCAACGCTTCGGCCTGCTGCGCAGCCTGCTGGACGCCCACCCCAAGGGCATGGCACTGATCGACGCCGTTGCCAGTCGGGAAAGCCTTGACCCGGTGCTGGCGTTCTATGTCGAGCGCCTGCAGGCCGCGCAAGACGCCGCCCCTGCAGTTGCCACCGACAAGCCCTCCAGCGCAGCGCCGAGCAAGCCCGCTGCGCTCGGCATCGATCCGCTGAGCGAGCGTGAGCTCGAAGTGGTGCATCTGCTTGCACAAGCGTTGCCCAACAAGAAAATCGCCCGCGCCCTGGGGCTGTCGCCTGAGACCGTGAAATGGCACCTGAGCCATATCTACAGCAAGCTGGGTGTCAGCAGCCGTGATGAAGCCGTCGCCCGTATGCGTGACCTGCAAGCCAGCGACAGCAACTCGCCCCCCGCCTGAGCGACACCCCCTCGTCCACACCGTGTTTCTGGCCCCGCCACCCGCCTCGGGTGGCGTTTGGCCTAAGCCCCACGCCTATCGTAATCCTCACGCCCGGCCCAAGGGGCCTGCCATGTTGAGGAGACCTGCGTGCACATTGCCCGAACCGTTCTGCGCGAAGACCATGAAATGTTCCGCACCACCGTGCGCCGCTTTTTCGAGCGCGAATGCCTGCCGCGCCAGGCCGCCTGGGACAAGGCCGGCCAGGTCGACCGCGAGACCTGGCTCAAGGCTGGGCGTGAAGGCTTGCTGGGCATCAGCCTGCCTACCGAATACGGTGGTGGTGGCGGCGACTTCGGCCACTGCGCGGTGTTCAACGAAGAGTTCGCCCGTTGCGGTGTGAGCGGCCCGTACTTTGGCATGCACTCCGACGTCATCGCCCCCTACATCAACCGCTGCGGCACGGAAGAACAAAAGCGCAAATGGCTGCCCGGCGTGTGCGCTGGCGAAATCATCCTGGCCATTGCCATGACCGAACCTGGCACCGGCTCCGACCTCAAGGCGGTACGCACCACCGCTGTGCGCGAGGGCGACGACTATGTGATCAACGGCAGCAAGACCTTCATCAGCAACGGCCTGACTGCCGACCTGGTCGTGGTGGTGTGCAAGACCGACCCGGACGCCGGCGCCAAGGGCATCAGCCTGATCGCAGTGGAAACCGACCGCCCTGGGTTTGTGCGCGGCCGCAAGTTGGAGAAAGTCGGCCAGCACGCCCAGGACACCGCCGAGCTGTACTTCGACAACGTGCGTGTACCGGTTGCCAACCGGTTGGGCGAAGAAGGCCAGGGCTTCAGCTACCTGATGGCTGAGCTGCCCCAGGAGCGCTTCTCCATTGCCGTGTCGGCGGCGGCCAAGCTCGAGCGCCTGCTCGAGCAGACCCTGGACTACGTGAAGGAGCGCAAGGCCTTCAATCAGACCGTGTGGGACTTTCAGAACAGCAAATTCAAGCTCGCCGACATCAAGGTCCAGGCCACCGCCCTGCGGGTGATGGTCGACTACTACCTGGGCGAGCACATGCGCCGGCGCCTGACCCTCGAAGAGGCAGCGATTGCCAAGCTGCACACCACCGAAACCCTGTCGCGCTGCATCGACGACATGGTCCAGCTGCATGGCGGCTACGGCTACATGCTCGAGTACCCGATTGCCCGGGCCTTTGTCGACATGCGCGTCAACCGCATCTACGGCGGCACCAGTGAAGTAATGCGCGAACTGATCGCGCGCAAGCTCTGACCCTCGGAAAAACAACAAGGAACATACGATGAGCAGCAAGGTATTCGTGGCTGGCGTGGGCATGATCCCGTTCAAAAAGCCTGGCACCAATGAACCCTACGATGTGATGGGCGAGCAGGCCATCCGCCTGGCCCTGGCCGACTGCGGCCTGGACTTCAAGCACCTCCAGCAAGCCTACGCCGGTTATGTCTACGGCGACTCCACCTGCGGACAGAAAGCCCTGTACCGGGTAGGCATGAGCGGCATTGCCCTGGTCAACGTCAACAACAACTGCGCCACTGGCTCCAGTGCCCTGTTCCTGGCCCGCCAGGCCGTGCAGAGCGGTGCGGTGGACTGCGCCCTGGCGTTTGGCTTCGAGCAGATGAACCCCGGCGCGCTGAAGTCGGCCTGGACCGACCGCGCCCCGGCCACCGAGCGCGCCTTGAAACTGACCAATGCGCTGGTGGGCATGCCCGAGTTGCCCACAGCCATTCGTCAGTTCGCCGGTGCCGGCCATGCCCACATGCAGAAGTACGGCACTCAACTGGCCACCTTCGCCAAGATCCGCGCCAAGGCCAGTCGCCATGCGGCCAACAACCCGCTGGCGGTGTTTCGCAATGTGGTCTGCGCCGAAGACGTGCTGGCCGCCCCAATGCTCTGGGAGGGTGTGCTGACCCGCTTGATGGCCTGCCCGCCCACCTGCGGCGCGGCGGCCGCCATCGTGGTCTCCGAGGCCTTCGCGAAAAAGCACGGCTTGCGCACCGACGTGCTGATCGCCGGCCAGGCCCTGACCACTGACCTGCCCAGCACCTATGACGCCAACGACATGATCCGCGTGGTGGGTTTCGACATGACCCGCATGGCCGCCGACATTGCCTACAACCAGGCCGGCATCGGCCCCAAGGACGTCGACGTGATCGAACTGCACGACTGCTTTGCCCAGAACGAACTGCTGACCTACGAAGGCCTGGGCCTGTGCGCCGAAGGCGCCGGCGAGCAATTGGTCAACGATGGCGACAACACCTACGGCGGGCGCTGGGTCACCAACCCATCCGGCGGCCTGCTCTCCAAGGGCCACCCTCTGGGCGCCACCGGCCTTGCGCAATGCTACGAGCTGACCCATCAACTGCGCGGCAGCGCCGATCAGCGTCAGCTACGAGGCGCGCGTACGGCGCTGCAGCACAACCTCGGCCTGGGCGGTGCCTGCGTGGTCACCGTGTACCAGAGACACTGACCTGGCCTGCCCCAAGGAGCCTTTCGATGATCGACAAACAACACATCGGCCGCCAACTACCCGCCTTCGAGGCCACGGCCGAGGCTGGGCAACTGCGCTTTTTCGCCAAAGCTACCGGTGAAACCAACCCGGTCTACTTCGACGAACAGGTCGCCCGCGATGCCGGCCACCCGACCCTGCCGCTGCCGCCGACCTTTCTGTTTTCGCTGGAGTTCCAGATCCCGTCCAACGCCTGGCGCGACGAACTGGGCATCGTCACCGCGCGCATCCTGCACGGCGAACAATCGTTCCGGTACCACCGCATGGCCTATGCCGGAGACACCCTGCGCTTTGAAGTACGCATTGCCGACATCTACGACAAAAAAGGCGGCGCCCTTGAGTTCGTGGTGCGCGAAACCCGCGTGACCAACCAGCACGGCGAACATGTCGCCGACCTTCGTAGCGTCCTTGTACAGCGCAACAGCTGAAGCGGAGACCCAGATGACTACCCCAGCGCTGCAACACCTGCAGGTCGGCGAACAACTGCCGGCCCTGACCCTGGCCCCGATCAACCGCACCACCCTGGCGCTGTTCGCCGGCGCCTCGGGGGATCACAACGCCATCCATATCGACGTCGATTACGCCCGCAAGGCCGGCATGCCCGATGTGTTCGCCCACGGCATGCTGTCGATGGCCTATCTTGCGCGCCTGGTCACTCAATGGGTGGACCAACGCCAGCTGCGCGACCTGGGTGTGCGCTTTCTCGGCATTACCCACCTGGGCCACCAGATCACCTGTGCCGGCACGGTGGTGGAGCGCTTCGAGGCCGAAGGCGAACAACGCCTGAGAGTCGAGATCCGCACTACCAATCAGTACGGCGAAATCAAGATCGTCGGTGACGCCGTGATCGCCCTGTAAACAAGACCGATAAGAGAGGAGTAACACCCATGGCAAAACTTGAAGGCAAGGTCGCCCTGGTGACAGGCTCGGGCCGCGGCATCGGCCAGCAGATCGCACTGAAACTGGCCCGCGAAGGCGCCCGCGTGGTGATCAACGACCTCGACGCCGACCCCGCGCACGAAACCGCCGAGATGATCCGCAACCTCGGTGGCCAGGCCGCCGTGTGCCACGGCAACGTCAGCGCACCGGACTTTGCCGAGCGCTACATCAAGACGGCAATGGATCACTTCAACGCCATCGACATCATTGTCAACAACGCCGGCTACACCTGGGACGACGTGATCCAGAAGATGAGCGACGAACAGTGGTACGCCATTGTCGACTGCCACATGACCGCGCCGTTCCGCATCCTGCGTGCCGCCTACCCGATCATCAAGGCCCAGGCGCAAGCCGATGCGGCCCTGGAACGGGAAGTGTTCCGCAAGGTGGTCAACATCTCGTCGGTATCGGCCCTGAACGGCAACGCCGGGCAGATGAACTACTCGTCGGCCAAGGCCGGGGTGATCGGCATGACCCGTGCGCTGGCGCGCGAGTGGGGTCGCTTCAAGGTCAACGTCAACGCCGTGGCCTTCGGCTTCATCGAAACCCGCATGACCAGCGCCGACGCCCATGCCGGTGCCACCGTGAATATCGAAGGCCGGGACATCCGTGTCGGGATCAGCCCGGAGGCAGCCAGGTCATTCGCCCAGCGCAACCCCCTGGGCCGCCCGGGCACGGTGCAGGAAGCGGCCGACGCGGTGTATCTGTTCTGCTCACCCGAGTCGAACTACATCACCGCGCAGACTATCGCCGTTGCCGGTAACCTGCAGTAGATCCCCCTGCAGCGTCAGGGGGTGACCTGGTACCCCTTGCCCTGCAGGCAACTGGTGTACGCCGTGGCATTGGTCGACTCGTTCGTGCGGCGTTGCTCGCGGCGGTCCTGGCGCTGATTGGCGCCACCGATCACCGCACCGGCAGCGGCAGTTTGCTTGGCGCGATCCTGCCGATAGTCCTGCTTTACATCATCATCGACGCGGTCATAGATCTCATCGTGCTGGTTACCGCGCACATTCGCCCCCACTGCCCCGGCGGCGGCCCCAACGGCCGCCCCCTTGATCCGCCCGCCGCTGGGCGTCGAGGTACTGCTCGACGCGCTATTGGCGACGTTCTGGCATTCGCTCATATCCAATTGGACTTGCTGAGAACTCTGGCCCTTCATCGGCACCACGGTTTCGGCGCTTGCCTGGGCATTGAACAGCGCAACCGCCACACATAGGCCCACTGACGACAACCTGAACATGATGACCTCCGGATCCTGCACCTGCTTCGGCGAAGCAGCCCGTTAAGTGTAGATCCGGTGTGGGGCAAAGGGCCTGGGGATGTGCCGGAAACGGTAGGGGCAGGCTTGCCCCGCGATGGGTGTTCCAGGCTGTACAGGTTTGCCAGCCGGATGGGCTTCTCGCGGGGCCAGTCGAGCCGTCACACCGCCGCTCCCACAGGTTCAGCGCTCGGCGCCCAATGGGTCCTGCATCAGGATCGCCCGGGCAATATCTTCATCGGTGGCCTGCAATCCCGGGTTCTGTTCACGAACCCGCTGCAGCATGGATTCCAGATAAACCCCACGGATGGCCCCACCACTGGCGATGAACGACGACGCATCGTCACGGGCCGGAATGATCCGTTTGTCATCCTTGAAGGTGGAATACAGCGAGGCAGAAACCCCTGCCGAGGTGGCGACATCACCGGCATCGACATCGGCCAGCGCCGCGCCGAAAGGCAGGCAGAGAACAAGCGAAGAAGCGATTAGTAGACGACGCATGGTGGTGCCTCCGGAAATAGAGTCCCTACGTCAAATAGGATACTCCTCCCCCGGCAGGAGTTCCCTGCTACTGCACCGGCAGAAAGTTCATCAGCAGCAGGCTTTGCGCGTAGTTCAGGCCAATGCGCCGGTACCGTTCATCGAGCATCTGCGCCAGCAGGTCGAGCCGGGCGACGATCTTGCCGAATTCAACGGCGAAACTGAGGTTGCTGCCCTCTTCAGTCATTTCGTTGGAAAACAGCAGCAACACACCGTTCTCATCCTGGCGCTGGCTGAGCATCCAGGTAGCCTTTTCAATGTTGCGCGCCGCGTTGCTGACAAACTGCGGGTTGATGGTGTCGGTCATGAAGAATTCGCTGCGCCCGCCATGGGCGGTTACCAACATGCTGCCGATGGCGTAGATGAACGCCCCTGCCCGGTCCCCGCGAAACTCCGGACTCAGGGCGTAGCTCAGGGCTGCCAGGTCACGCCGCTCGCCCAGTTGCGGCAACGTCTGGCGCTGCTCGATGGCCTGGCGGATCTGCCGTTCGGCGGTGGTGGCATCGACAAATCCGGACAGGCGCCATTGGTTGGGGTTGCGCAGGTACAACTTGTTCATCAGCAGGTACAGGCTGCGCAGATTGTCGCGCATCGCCAGTGTCGCCATGCGGTCGACGCTGGTCTGGAACAACTCCTGGGGGTTGCCCTGGCTGAACTGGGTGGCGATGTCGCGGCCTTGCTGCTGGCTGCAGGCGCTGGCACACAGGAGCAAGACACCGGCCAGCAACGGCTGGTACAGCACTCGCAGGGAACGAACAGGGGCGATCTCGACCATCGGCACCGGGTCTGGGTTCTGGGGCGGCGCCGGGGTTCGGCGCCGTCTGGCGATGAATAGAGCCGCAAAACGCTAAAAAGTGCCTCAGGGCGCCTGCCAGCGGCCTCCCGCCGACTCGAATTTTTTGCGCGTCTGTGGGTCATCGTTCGAAAAACATGATCAATACAGCACTATTTTGGTGCGTTTGCGTAAAGTTTTTAACGCAATTGATTTTGCACTCCCCAATGGCGGCGTCAGTCCCATCTGTAATGCCACCCTTTTGCCAAGGAGCCCGCCATGTCCGACGCCCACCATCGCTTTCAGCTCAAGGCGTGCCGCACGTTCGCCCTGAAGCAGAACCAGCGCCTGTTCCACCAGGCCTGGAACCTCGATCACCAGGCCTTTGCCTTGCTCGACCACCCGCAACTGGATGCCGAAACGTTCACCCAGTACCAGCGCCTGCGGCACAAAGCCAGCGACAAGTATCTGGAAGCTATCGAGCACCTGCACCTGATCAACCGCGACTTCGCCGACCCCTTGCCGGCTCTGCGGGAAGTCCGGACTTATCTGTTCAAACCGAATCAAGTACCGGCAGGTCGCGTTTCGACCGGCGCCTGAATCGCCTTGGCGTTGGGTCGACCTGGGTCAGGTTGAACCCCTACCTGCGCCGCCCCTCGAATGTACAAAGCCGCACGCGGCGTGCGGGCACACGGGGTGGCGCCATGAGCTTTATTGTGTGGGTGGCCGTGCTGGGCATGGTGCTGCTGACGCTGGCCCTGACTGCCTCGTACCTGCGCTGGTTGCCAGTGACCACTTCGGCGGTGTGCCTGGGCCTGGGCATCGCCATCGGTCCGGCCGGCCTGGGCTTGTTGCAGCTGGACGTGGCCAATGCGGCACCCTGGATGGAACACCTGACCGAGGTGGCCCTGCTGTTTTCCCTGTTTGTGTGCGGCCTCAAGCTGCGCCTGGTATTCAGCCGGCGCATATGGCGCGTGGTGGCGGGCCTGGCCGGCCCGCTGATGCTGGTAAGCATTGCCGGGCTGTGCCTGTTGCTGCACCTGTGGATGCAGTTTTCCTGGGGGTTGTCGCTGCTGGTTGCTGCCATTCTTGCGCCCACCGACCCGGTGCTGGCTTCGCTGGTGCAGGTCAGCGATGCCAAGGACCAGGATGCCATGCGCTTCGGCCTGTCCGGTGAAGCCGGGCTCAATGACGGCGTAGCCTTTCCTTTCGTGCTGTTGGGCCTGCTGCTGATCGCCCAGGCACAACCCACTGCAGGCGCCCTGCTGCACTGGGCCCTGTATGACCTGCTGTGGGCGGTCAGCGCCGGACTGGCGCTGGGCTACGCCATGGGCCAGGGTGTCGGGCGCCTGAGCCTGGCGTTGCGTATCCGTAACGATGACAGCACCCTGTCGCCCAACGACTACCTGGCCCTGGCCCTGATTGCCCTGGCGTATGTCGGCGCCGAGCTGATCCAGGCCTATGGCTTTCTCGCGGTATTTGCCGCCGGGCTCGGGCTGCGCCGCACCGAGATGAGCTCCAGCGACCATGCCCCGGTACCCGCCGAACACCTGGTGCAGCCGCTGGTCGGCCATCACCAGCTGGCGCCGGAGCAGGCAACCCACGGCGACACTCGCCAGTTGCCGGACAAACAAGTGGCTGCGGGTATCATGATGGGCGACATGCTGGCGTTCGGTGATCTGGTGGAACGGGCGCTGGAGGTCTTCCTGGTGACGTTGCTGGGCATCGTCCTGGCCAGCCATTGGGACTGGCGAGCCCTGGTCGTAGGCCTGATGCTGTTCGTGGTGTTGCGCCCGCTGGGCACCCTGCTGCTGCCCTGGGGCACCCTGCTGGATCGTCCGCAGCGCCTGCTGGTGGGCTGGTTCGGTATTCGCGGGATCGGCAGCCTCTACTACCTGTTCTACAGCCTCAATCAGGGCCTGAGCCCCGGACTGGCCACGGTCTGCATCAACCTGACCCTGTCGGTGGTAGCCATGAGCATCGTGCTCCACGGGCTGAGCACCCAGCCGCTGCTGGCGCACTACGAAGCCAGCCGCTAGCCGACTTCGATCCATACCGGTGCATGGTCACTGGCATGCGGTTCGTTGCGGACCCAGGCATGCACCCCGGCATCCTTCAAGCGCGGGGCGAGGATCGGATTAAGCAGCAAGTGATCGATGCGCAGCCCCGAATTCTTCTGCCAGTGCTGGCGATAATAATCCCAGAAGGTAAACACCCGCTCATTGGGATAATGATGCCGAATGGCATCGGTCCAGCCCTGGTCCAGCAGGCGCTGGTAGCAGGCCCGGCTTTCAGGCTGGAGCAAAGCGTCCTTGAGCCAGGACCTGGGGTTGTAGATATCGAAATCGGTGGGCACCACGTTGTAGTCACCGGCCAGCACCACGGGCAGCTCACTGGCCTGCAAACCCGCGGCATGGGCAATCAGGCGTTCGAACCAGGCAAGCTTGTAATCGAACTTTGGCCCTGGCTGGGGGTTGCCGTTGGGCAGGTACAGGCAGCCGACGAGTACCCCATGGGCCGCCGCTTCCAGGTAACGGCTCTGGCTATCGTCGATCCCGGGCAGCCCGCGTCGGCTCTCAAGTGGCTCGGCATCCAGGGCCAGGATGGCGACGCCATTCCACGAGGCCTGGCCGTGGTGCAAGGTGCCGTAGCCCAGGGCCTCGAACGCGGTGGCAGGAAAGCTCGCGTCGGGCGCCTTGAGCTCTTGCAGGCAGACCACGTGCGGGCGTTCGCGCTGCAGCCAATCGAGCAGGTTGGGAAGCCGCGCGCGCAGGCCGTTGATGTTGAAGGTGGCGATTTTCAGGGCTTTCATCGCTCAGGTATCCGGATCATCGAGCTTGGCCTCCACGGCGTCCCCCAGTGCATTGAGATGAACCTCGTCGGCCAGCCCCTTGAGTGCCAGCCAATCGTCCCAGTCGATGGCGCCATCGTCACGCAAGGCCTCGGCGGTGCGGATCAGCGCCTTGTGGTAAAAGTCCGGCGACTCGCGACGGTAGCTTTCATCGTCGTATTGCGCGTACCAGGCTTCAAGTTCGGGGATTGTGCGTTCTATGGACATCACTGCACTCCTCAGCCGGCAACGTCTTTGTCAGTCATTGGGCAACGGCATGTCTTTGTCGTCGGGGTATTGCTCCTTGTTGTCGTCGCTATCCGGCGTCTCCCCTGCGGGTTCTTCGCCGCTGCCAGGTTCGGGCCTGGGTGGCGTGGAGTTCTGAAACTGCATGGACACGGTCATAAACACCTCCGCTGGATCAGTGAAAAACCGTTGCCTGTTCTCAATAGGAAAAACCTTGCGCCCGGACGTTCCAAATTTTCCTCCAACTCACGCATTGCGCAACGGCAACATGGCCTATACCCAATAAGCCGCTTATCACGCATTGGGGAAAGGCATGGCCGAGTCGAAAAAGATGAGCCTGATCGGGCTGACCACCTTGGTGACGGTCAACATGATGGGCTCGGGCATCATCATGCTGCCCACCAGCATGGCGCAGCTGGGGGCGGTGTCGCTATTGTCGTGGGCCGTCACGGCCGTCGGTTCCATGGCCATTGCCTACAGCTTCACCCAGTGCGGGGTGTTCTGCACCCGGCCAGGCGGGTTGTCGGCCTATACCGAGGAGGCCCACGCCAAGTCAGGCTTCTTTCTCTGCTCCTACCTGTATTTTCTCTCGCTGGCGATCGCCAACGTTGCCGTGGCGATTTCTGCGGTGGGCTACATGACGGCGTTCTTTCCCTGGCTGGGCAGCAGTGCAACGACCCTGTTCGTCGGCACGGCCGGCCTGATCTGGCTGACCATCCTGGCCAATTTCGGCGGCCCGAACATTACCGGCAAGATCGGCGCCCTTACCGTCTGGGGAGTGATCGTGCCAGTGGCGGGCTTGAGCGTGATCGGCTGGTTCTGGTTCGACAGCAAGATACTTGCCCAGGCCTGGAACCCCAATGACCTGCCCATCTGGGAGGCCATCGGCAAAACCATTCCGCTCACGCTCTGGGCCTTTCTGGGTATGGAGTCGGCGGCCCAGGCCTCCGATGCGGTCGAGAACCCCCAGCGCAACGTACCGCTGGCCTGCCTGTTCGGCACGCTGGGCGCTGCGGTGGTGTATGTGCTGTCGACCACGGTCATCCAGGGCATCGTACCCAATCTGGAGCTGGCCAATGCATCGGCGCCCTTCGCGCTGGTGTACGCGAAGATGTTCAACCCGCTGGTCGGCAATATCATCATGGCGCTGGCGGTGATGGCCTGCATCGGCTCGCTGCTGGGCTGGCAGTTCACCCTGGCGCAGACCGCGAAGATGACAGCTGACCAGGGGCTGTTTCCCTCGCTATTCTCCCGACTCAGCGCCCGTAACGCGCCGATCCTCGGCATGATCGTGTGCGGCGTGCTGCAGACGGCAATGGCGCTGTCGACCATCTCGCCCAATGCCAGCGCCCAGTTTGGCAAGCTGGTGAGCCTGGCGGCAGTCACCAACCTGATTCCCTACGTCACCGCCCTCACCGGCCTGCTGGCGATCATGTACAAAGCCCGGGTAAGCCCAGCGGTGTACACCCGCAATACCGTGGTGTTGCTGGTGGCCGTGGGCTATTCGCTGTACGCGCTCTATGCCTGCGGCATGGAAGCGGTGCTCGGCGGTGCCCTGGTGCTGGCCTTCGGGTATCTGCTGTATGGCTTTCTGGCCAAGCGTTTCATCATCCAGCAGGCGGCGGTCGAACGCGCCGAGCTGCCTTGAGCGAGAACCGCCGATGAAAATGAAAATAGTGGCCTGTTTGCTCAGTCTGTTGCCGCTGTATCTCCACGCCGACACCCTGGAACGGGTTCGGGCCAGCAACACCCTGACCCTGGGCTATTTGCCGGACTTTGCCCCCTTCAGTACGCAGAACGGTGACCAACCCCGAGGTTACGCCATCGACCTGTGCGCCAGGATCGCCGGGCAAGTGAAGACGACCCTGAATCTTGCGCAGCTGCAGGTGCGCTATCAACCGGTGGCGATGGCCGATGAAATCACCGCTGTACGCAACGGCCAGGTCGATATCCTCTGCACGCCCACGGTGGCGACCCTTGAGCGGCGCCAACAGGTGAGCTTTTCAGTGCCCGTATACACGGCAGGGCTTACAGCGGTTGTCCGCCAGGATGCACCCGAGGCGCTGCTCAACGTGCTCAGCGGCCAACAGGCTCACAGTGGTCCGACCTGGCGCGCCACGCTCAACCGTGGCTTGACCAACCAGACCTTTGCGGTGGTGTCGGGGGCGGTGAGCGAGCAATGGGTACGTCAGCAATTGCGCAGTCTTGGGGTGATTGCCACGGTAATCACCGTCGAGAGCAACCTTGCCGGGCTCGACGCGGTTGCCCAGGGCAAGGCGAATGCTTTTTTCTCCGAGCGAATGGTGCTCAATAACCTCCTTGCGGGCCAGGACGATGGCACGGCGTTGAGGTTGCTCGAGCACATCTATGAATATGCGCCTGTATCGATGGTGCTGCCGCGAAGTGACGAGGAACTCCGACTGCTGGTGGATACCGTGTTGAGCCAGATGTATCGCTCCGGAGAGATCGAACAGGCTTATGGGACGTACCTGGGCGGCACTACCGAGACCATTCGCAAGTTGTTCAAGCTGTATGCGTTGCCTTGAACGATCTCGACTCGCCTCAGGTATATGGCAAGAACACCTCGAACGCTATGCCACCGCCGCCACGGCGACGAGCAGCGATCGCGCCCCCATGGGCGGTACAGATGGCAAGCGCTATGGATAAGCCCAGCCCGCTCCCGCCCGCGCGACGGTCTCGTGAGGGTTCTTGCCGCCAAAACCGTTGGAATACCCGTTCCAGCTCATTGCCGGACAAACCCGGGCCCCGATCACTGAAAATGAGCGTAATGCCGCGCTGATCCGCTGTGCCGCGGATCTCCAGATTACCGGCGGCGGATGCGTATCGGATGTAGTTTTCCAGCAATATGTTGATCACCTGGCCAATGCGATTTCGGTCGCAATGGATGGGCCTGAAGGGCAGCGCCGCAACAAAGACGTCCCTTCCCACCGCAGCAAGATACGGTTTGAACCAGTTGATTCGCTCGTCCAGCAGACTCTGGAGGGTGAACGTGGTTTTCGTCAGCGGAAGCTGGCCGGCCTGTGCGAGCGACAACAGGAGCAGGTCGTCGACCAGAACGTTGATGTTCTCGAGTTGATGCAGCACCATCCCCAACTGCTCAGGATTGGCCGGAAACACATCATCCAACATACCCCTTACACGCCCCATGGCTGCATTCAGCGGGGTCCGCAGCTCATGGGTGAGAACGGCACTCGACGCTTGCACCTCTTGTTCATACAACTGCAGGCGTCGCGTCATGCTGTTGAAGTCCGAGCTGAGCTGTTGAACCTCAAGCGGCATCTGCTCGTTGAGCGGCAGCTTTACGCTCAGATCACCTCCGGCAACTTTCTGCGCGGCATGTGCGATGTCGACGAACCGACTGGACAGCGGGCGAAGCAGCAGGAACCCCGTCACGACGATAACGGGCAGGGCTGCACACAACAGAAACGCGATTGTCCACCAGTCATTGCCGGTAATGCCGGGAAGAATGTCATCGAAGTGGTAGTACTGACTCATGTAAGCCCACAGCTCGGCTTCATTCCCCTGTGGATTCTCGAATAGCCTTTCCAACTCAACCCTGGCAGCAGGTGGAATCTTTGACTGGATTTCAACGTTCCACCAAAGGAAGCGAGACCACATGATCAGCGCCATCAGCACCACCGCGCCGCTTGCAATCAGCCCCATGCGCCAACCGACCCATTGCCAGAGATTGACTTGCCGTTTCAATGCCTACCCCTTACTGGAACCGGTAACCGATAGAGCGAACGGTCACCAATAGGTCGCTGACGCCGTGAACTTCAAGTTTGCGGCGAACATTGTGGATGTGTGTATCGACGACCCTGGCGAGCGCATCGCTTTCTGGCAGGCACCGTTCGAGCAGTTCTTCCCGGCTGAATGCTTTTTGCGGGGCATTGAACAGCACCGACAAGAGGTTGAACTCAGTGGGTGTCAGATCGATCAACGCGCTCATGCCTTCGTCCTGGGATACGCCCACTGTCCTGCTGCACGGATCCAGCCACAGCGCGCCAAAACGAAGCCTGGCTTCACCCGTGCTATTGGCCCGTGTCCGGCGCAGCACCGCTTGAACCCGAGCGACCACTTCCTTGGGGTTGTAGGGCTTGACGACATAGTCATCGGCGCCGTATCGCAAGGCCCCCAGCTTTTCCGGCTCGTCACCCAGGGCGGTGACCATGATGACGGGGGTATTGCCACGCTTGCGCACGACATTGAGCACCTCGGATCCATTCATCCGGGGCAGCATCATGTCGAGCAGAATCAGGTCAGGTTTGAGCCGCTGGTGCAGTTCCACACCCTTGAGGCCATCTTCGGCAATGGCCACGTCAAAGAAATCGCGCTTCAAATAGGCTTCGAGGATGTTCGCGCTGTCGGCTTCATCCTCGACAATCAGAATCAATGGGTTGCTCACACGGGCCTCGCGAATGCAGTTCGTCGCAGCGTGGTTTGCTGCGGCGTGCAACTAGGTGATTCAAGTTTGGCGGTCGCGACTTTAACCGATCGGCTTTGATCGCGTTCGACTTCGTGATACTGGCTGGCGCGTCAGAATATGTAACTCACACCGACATAGCTGGTAGTCGTCGTCTCTTTGCTGATGATCGGACTGTTTCTGACCTGGTCGGTGTAATGAGTAAGTTCAACAACGGCGGCAGTCGACCAATGTTGATCGAAGGCATGGCGCCACGCCAGTTCGGTGGTATAGGCATAAATACCCTGGTCAGGTGTGTACAGCGCGAAGCGCGAGGTCGCGCTCTGGGCTTGCGTTACACCGAAGTACGTCTGGTTGAATCGACCGCTCCCGGCATGTGCATCGACGCGCCAGGTAACCGTGTCGTAGTCGCTGTCCAGCAAGGTAGCCTGCGCGCCGAAAGCATATCGGTCGCCCCGCGTTTCGCCTGCCATGCGCAGCTCAGCTTGCGCATTGAGCGACAGCCAGGAGGTGATTTTCTGGGATGCATTGAGGTTGAGCACAGTGGCGCCGCTTACCTCGCCCATGCCTTTAAGTGTGTCCGAGCCGTGGCGGTAGTTGCTGTCGCCGTCGGCCCGGCCATAGTCGTAACCCAGCGAGGCGCTGGCACTGAAACCGGTGTTCGATTGCCACTGCACGCCCAGGCCCTCCAGCGAGTCGAGGAAGAAGATGCCGCGTTCCATACGCAGCATGGGTTGGAAAGCCGCTGTGTAGTTTTTCGAGCCCATGTAACGAGGCGTGTAGCTGGCGGCCAGGCCCAACGAGACATCCGTGGTGTCGCCCCAGATGCTGGCAGGGACTTCTGCTTGAGCGCACCCGGCAGCCAGGGTGGCGTTAAATGCCAGGGTCGTGATCAGTCCTTTGCAACGCCCATTTTTTACAGTGCTCACGTGGTTTTCCTTTGAGGGTTAAGAAAAGAACCAGGCAAGCCTAAATTCCCTTCTTCAAGGCAGACTCAAGGATTTTTCAAGATTTGATCAAGACAGCGAACTGTATTCGCCGGTAGAAGCGGGCTTGCCCCGCGAAAGGCCCTTGCATGCACCGCATCTGGAGTTGCCTGGAATACGACCGCTGCCTCGTTCCTCGGCAGCGGCTACCGATTGCCGGTGTCGCGGTTCAAGACAGTTGCTCCCACCGAATCTACTCACGTTTGCGTTGCTGTCGGCCCAGCCAGGCGCCCGTCAAACCCCACACCAGCGCTATGGCAGCGCCGATGAACATCGCCAGTGCCGGGTGGTCGCCGAGCACGTCCAGCCCACGCTTGACCCAGCCACTGAGCGCATCGCCACCGCGATAGACCACGGTGTCGGTAAAGTTCTTGGCCTTGTACTTTTGCTCGGGCAACACCACGGTGTAGAGCATTTCGCGCCCCGGCCGCACCAGGGCGTACTCACCCACCCGGCGCACCACCATCACCACCACGAACACCGCAAACAACGGCGCCAGCGCCAACCACAGGAACCCCACCACCATCACCAGCGGCACCGCCACCAACAACACACCGACGCCCAGCTTGCGCGCCAGGTGCCCGGTGATGAACACCTGGGTGAGGATCGACAGGAACTGCACCAGGCTGTCGATCACCCCGAATACCTGGGTCTGTTCCGTGCGGCTGGTAAAGTGCGTCGCCACCAGCCGCGCCTGTTCGAAGTACAAGAAGGTGCTGACACTGGCCAACAGCACCACAAACAGCGCAATACCCAACAGATAAGGCGAACGAAACACTTCACTGGCACCGGCGAACGGGTTGCCGCCCAAGGGCCGCGAACGGGGCAGTTCGGTGTCTGCCGGCAGGGGATGCCGGTCTCTGAAACGCTGCAGGTAGGTCGCCGCGACGATACTGCCAAGCAAACAGGCCGTGGCCAGCAGCACCAGCCCGGCATGGCCGATTACGCCTACCAGCACGGTGCCCAGCAGCGGCCCCACCAGCCCGCCCAGGCTGGCACCACCGGCCAGCAGGCCGAACAGGCGCTTGGCCTGTTCGCTGGAAAACAGGTCGGCCAGCACGCTCCAGGCCAGGGAGATGGTCAGCAGGTTGAACATCGACAACCAGATGTAGAACGCCCGGGCGCTCCACAGGTTGTCGGGTTGCAGCGCAAACACGGCGGCAAACACCAGCAGGTTGCTGGCCAGGAAACCGTAGGTCCACGGCAGGATGCGTCGGCGTTGCACCTTCGAGGCCAGCCAGCCGAACAGCGGCAAGGCGATCAGGGTCAGCACGAAGGTGCCGGTGAACAGCCACTGCAGGTTCTCGACACCGCCAGCCACACCCATGGTCTCGCGTACCGGGCGCAGCATGAAGTAGCCGGCGAACAACAGGAAGAACAGCGCAAGCCCTGCCACCACGATCGGCAGCTCGCCGTCGCGGACGTTGAACAGACGGGCTGCCAACCGGGTCATGGGTCGTTTGCCCTAGGCGAACTGGGCAATCAACTGCTTGCTTTGCGCCGCGCTGAGCAGCGGGCCATGCCCGGCCTTGAGCTGGTCGAGCTGGCGATCCGGGCGGCTGGTGGCCGGGATCACCGTGGTCACCGCCGGGTGGCTGATGGCGAACTTGAGAAACAGCTGGGCCCAGCTGCCCACGCCCAGTTCCGTAGCCCAGGCCGGCAAGGGCTGGGCTTTGACCTTGGCGAACAGCCGACCGTCGTCGAACGCCCGGTTGATCAGCACCGCCACGCCCTTGTCCTGGGCCAGCGGCAGTACCGTGCGGGCGGCACCGGGTGAGTTGACCGAGTAGTGAATCTGGATGAAGTCCAGTGGCTCCTTGCGCAGGATGACTTCCAGCTCGTCCAGGCCACTGTCGATGTAGTGGGTCACACCCACGTAGCGGGTCAGGCCTTGCGCCTTGAGTTCCCGGGCATAGGGCAACTGGCGTTGCCAATCGCGCAGGTTGTGGATCTGCAACAGGTCGACCTTGTCGGTACGCAGGCTGCGCAAGGTGCCGGCCCACTGCGCCTCGGCGGCGGCGCGGCTGTCGGCAGCGATCTTGGTGGCCAGGAAGGTCTTGCTGCGCCAGCCGCCCTCCTCCAGCAACTGGCCAAGCACCGCGTCGGCGCCGCCGTAGTTGGGCGAGGTGTCGATGACCTGCCCGCCCCCGTCGAAAAATACCTGGAGTACCTGCTTGAGCTGCTGGTACTCGGGCGAGCCAGCCTCCACTTCAAAGCTGCCGGAGGTGCCGGCGCCAATCGCTGCCAGTGCTTCACCACTGGCCGGAATCTTGCGGGTGAGCATGACGCCGCTGGCGATCTGGGCAAAGCTGAAAGCAGACAGACTCAGGCAACCGACACCGGCAGCCAGGGCGGCGCTGGCCGCCAGAAAATCGCGACGGGTGGGCATGGCAAGGCTCCTGTGCGAAAGACAGCGCAAGAAAAAAAGCTTAGCCCCGTGGGAAGAGTTACACCCCGGTAATCGTTACGTCATGTGTAAACAGCGCAAGGAGTACATTTGTACTCTATGCCCTTCATGGCGCATCGACCACCACGTAAGTGACATTGCTGCCCTGGTACTGCGGCTGGAACCAGGTCGATCCGCATTGCAGGTAGGCGGTGTTGTAGCGCATCACTTGCACGCAGTCGGACGGCATCTGCGAAGGCCGGAAGATCGCCCCGACCACCGCTGAGGTGGCCACGACCGTCGCAGTCACGGCAGCGGCAGTCGCGATCGGGTGGTAGTCATCGTCATAACCGTAGCGTCCACCACCATCGACATCGATGTCGACATCGCGGTGGTTGTCGATGTTTACATTGCGCGTGCCATTGTTGACGTAGGCGCGGTTGCCAGCGTTGACGTGACGGTTGTTGCTGTTGACCTGGCGATTGGTATGGACTTGCCGGTTGCTGTTGACACGGTTGCCCGACACATTCTGGCGGGTATTGATGCGCTGTGCATGCGGTGCGCCCCGGGGCGGAGCACGGTTCACCGATGCCCGGGCGTGACCCATGGCGCGGGGACCGGCATCGGCCTCCGGCACCGGCAGGAAGGTCAGCAGCGACACGCTCAACAGCGACAACAGCACGGTGTACGAGGCGATCCTGAACATGGCGGCGCTCCCTTACTCGCTGGCTTTTTTCAGTGGAATGGCGACATCGCCCTTGCCCGGCGCAAAGGTGAACTTCACCTTCTTGTTGTCGGGCTTGAGGTTCCAGCTGTACACGGCGGTGTATTCGGGCGCGCTCGTCTCGTTGAGGGTGGTGATCACTAGCTTGCACGGCAGCGGCTTGTCGGCGCGCGTCAGCCACAGCTGCCAGTCGACATCGTCCTGGCGAAACGCCAGGTGGTCGCACAACTGGCCCTCGATGGTCGAGGGGCCGATGTACAGGGCACTCTTGATCGCATCGATCTGCGCCTGGTCGCGGCCGAACAGGAACAGGTCTTCGAGCGGTATCTGGATGCCGTAGTAGTTCTCCAGGCGGTGCAGGGTTTCTTCCAGGGTGGGCGGCGCATCGACCGTTGTGTAGTAGTTGAGGTACGGCGAGTACTGGGTCAGCTTCTTGCCGTCATAGAAGAACTCCAGGGTTCGGGTGTCGCCGTCACTGCGGGCATACAAGTGGTTATGGCCATCGACCTGCAGCACATTGAGCGATTCGCTTTTGATCTTCTGCCCCGAGTCCAGCACCGTGTCGCGGGTGGATTGGGCCGTCACCTTGAAGGCCTTGAGGCTGCGCAGGTATTCGCCCATGTCGATGACCTTGTCGATCACCTGGGGGTTGCGCACGGGTTGCGCGTCAGTGGCCGCTGGCGCTTCTTCGGCCAGGGCGAACAGCGGTTGGGCCGTCAACAGCAGGCAAAGAACACAGTCTACAGGCTTCATCGGCGCACTCCGTGCGGGTGGTTCGAGCCAGTTAGGTATAGCCCAAGTCAATCGACTGGCTGCAGATGTGGGAAAAATCCGTGAGCTTGTCCGCATGCCGTCTATATTGAGCTAGTCCCCGCCGGCAGTCTGAGCGCGTACCATGCTGCAAACCGATCAACTGATCATCTGCGAACATTGCGACTGTGTGTACCACAAGGTCCCCCTCGCCAAGCACCAGAAGGCCTTGTGCCTGCGCTGTGGTGCCGTGCTGCAACGCTACAACGGCCTTGACCTGCAGCAGCGCCTGGCCCTGACCCTCACCGCCGCGGTGCTGTGGATACTGGCCAACTTCTACCCGGTGATGAGCATCAGCGTGCAGGGCTTTTCCAACAGCGCCACCCTCTGGGACTCGGTGCATGCCCTGGCCGCCGGGCCGATCACCTTTATCGCGCTGGTGGCAGCGGTCTCCATCATCATCGCGCCGATGTTCCAGCTGGTGCTGCTGATCTGGGTACTGACCTACGCCCTGGCGGGACAACGCTCACCGGGCTTCACCTGGTGCATGCGCTGGCTGGAAACCCTGCGCCCCTGGAGCATGCTCGAAGTCTGCCTGCTCGGCGCCATGGTCGCGGTGTTCAAACTGGCCGGTTTGCTGGATGTGCTGCCCGGTATCGGCCTGTTGGCCCTGGCGGCCCTGAGCCTGTTGATCATCCGCGTCGCCGGCCGCGATATCCGTGAATTGTGGGACGAACTGCCATGAACCGTCCACCCTTGGCCAACGAGCTCAACCTGGTGCTGTGCCACGCCTGCGGCAAGGCCTGCGACACCACCGCAGGCCCCGTGCATGAGTGCCCGCGCTGCGGCGCCCCGGTACACGAGCGCAAACCCAATTCCCTGACCCGCACCTGGGCGTACCTGATCGCCGCGCTGGTGTTCTATATACCGGCCAACCTGCTGCCAGTGATGAACACCAAAATGCTCGGCAGCGCGGACGACAGCACCATCATGAGCGGGGTGATCGAGTTCTGGGCCCACGGCGCCTGGGACATCGCCTCGATCATTTTCATTGCCAGTATCGCCGTACCGGCGACCAAGTTCGTCGCTCTGGGCCTGTTGCTGATCACCGTGCAGCGCGGCAGCGACTGGGCCCAGAAAGAGCGCTCCAAACTCTATCGTTTCGTCGAACTGATCGGTTACTGGTCAATGCTCGATGTAATTGTCGTGGCGCTGGTCGCCGCACTGGTCAAGTTCCAGGCCCTGGGCGACATCGAACCGCGCCCGGGCATTCTGTTTTTTGGCCTGGTGGTGGTGTTCACCATGCTGGCCGCGATGAGTTTCGACCCTCGAATGATCTGGGAAAGCCCCGAACCCAAGGAGCGCATGGATGAAGTCAGCAGTCACTGAAGAACCGCCAGTGCCAGGCGCAGCAACCGTCAAAACCCGGCGCTTCAGCGTTTCACTGGTGTGGATCGTGCCGATTATCGCGGTGCTGGTGGGTATCTCCCTGGTGGTACACAACTGGTTGCAGCAAGGCCCGACCATCGAGATCACCTTCAAGACAGGTGAGGGCCTGACCGCCAACAAGACCGAAGTCAAATACCGTAATGTGGTCATCGGCAAGGTCTCCACCGTTGAGCTCAGCGATGACCAGAAACACGTCACCGCTACCGTGCAACTGGTCAAGCACGCCGAAAACTTTACCCGCAAGGACTCCACCTTCTGGGTGGTGCGGCCGCGTATCGGTGCCGGCGGCGTGTCGGGTATCGACACGCTGTTTTCGGGTGACTTCATTGGTGCCGATGCCGGCAAGGAAGGTGCCCGGGCAAAATCCTTCACCGGCCTTGAAATGCCGCCGCCCATCACCTACGACGAGCCAGGCAAGCGCTTTACCTTGCACACTAGCGACCTGGGGTCGCTAGGGGTTGGTTCGCCGGTGTACTTTCGCAAGATCCCCGTCGGCCAGGTGGTGTCCTACCAACTGAGCAAAGATGGCAAGGGCGTGGACATCGAAGTATTCGTGCAATCGCCCAATGATGCGTTTGTCACCAATAACACGCGCTTCTGGAATGCCAGCGGCATCGATGTCGAAGCCGGTGCCAATGGCTTTGCCGTGCGCACCGAGTCGCTGTCGTCACTGCTGGTGGGCGGTATCGCGTTTCGCGCCCCGCCGTTCAACCCCGAAGACCAGGTGGCGAGCGAAGACAAGGTGTTCGAGCTGTTCGAGAACGAGCAGACCGCCCTCGCCCCGCCCAACGGCAAGGCGCAATACCTGGCCCTGCGCTTCGACCAGGCGCTGCGCGGCCTGAAGGTCGGCGCCCCGGTGGAGTTCCTTGGCGTGGAGATCGGCAAGGTGGTGTCGGTAAACCTGGACTTTGACCTCAAGCAACGCAGCTTTCCGGTCAATGTCGGCATCGTCATCTACCCGCAACGCCTGGGCAATGCCCACACCAAGTTGCTCAAGGCCCTCAAGCACAACCCCGAAGACGAACAAGGTGCAGCCGAGGTGCTGGGCATGTTCATCGACAACGGCCTGCGCGCCCAGGCCCGCAGCGGCAACCTGCTCACCGGGCAGTTGTACATCGCCCTGGACTTCGACCCCAAGGCGCCCAAAGTGACCTTCGACCCCACTGCCCGGCCAATCATGATTCCCACCGTACCGGGTAGCCTCGAGCAGTTGCAGGAAAAATTCGAAGTCATGGTCGACCGTCTCAATCGCCTGCCGATCGAGCGCATCGCCAACAACCTGGATGCCAATCTGGTGGAACTGCGCAAGGGCTTGCAGCAGTTCAACAACCGCACCTTGCCGGGCGTTCAGGGCACGCTGGCGGAAGTCAGCAAGACGCTGCAATCGGCGAACTCGACCCTGGCCGACGACTCGCCGCAGCGTGAGCAACTGACCCAGACCCTCGACGAGCTGGGACGCATGTCGCGCTCCTTGCGTGAACTGGCTGACTACCTGGGCCGAAATCCTGAGTCACTGCTGCGAGGCAGGCCCAAGGATGCCCCGGCTGACACCTTGAAACCGTCGCGCAATTGACTGCAGGAGCACCGACCATGGCGCACGCCACCAAATTCGCATTACTGGGCCTGACCTTGATGCTCGCCGCTTGCCGCAGCGACCCGATCCACTACCACACCCTGATCCCCCAGCAGCCGGTGCCGGTCAACAGCGTTGATGTGCAGTTGGAGATGATCAGCGTGCCGCCCCAGGTTGATCGGCCGCAACTGGTGATCCGCCAGAGCAACAGCAGCCTGGCGATCCTGGAAACCGAATGGTGGGGCGCAAGCCTTGCCGATGAGCTGCAGAACGCCCTGATCAACCAGTTCTCCAGCAACAGTGCCCAGCCGGGCATGGGCTTGCGGGTGGATGTGCAGCGATTTGATTCGGTGCCGGGGCAGTACGCCTTGTTCGATGCCCGCTGGCGCCTGCGTGCGGCCGGCGGCAGCGATGCCGGGGCCCTTAATTGCCGCAGTGTGATCCAGACCCCGGCGGGCGGCACCATCGAAGAACTGGTGGTGGCCCATCAACAGAACATCAAACGCTTTACCGAACAGGTCAGCCAGGCAGCCCGTGGCGGCGCCAGTCGCTGCCCAGCGGTGCATTGATCGCGGGGCAAGCCCGCTCCCACCCTAGCCTGTGGGAGCGGGCTTGCCCCGCGAATGACATACCCCCTCGAACATCAGGAAGGAATCTCACATGGCCGAGCATCGACCCATCCACTTTGGCAACGGCAGGGAACTGCTAGATGTACTTATCCGCGCAGGCTTGATCGCGGTGCTGGTGATGTTCTGCTTCGATATCTTCAAGCCGTTCCTCAGCCTGATGCTGTGGGCGGTGATCCTGGCCATCACCCTGTACCCGGTGAACCAGCGCCTGGGTGGCTGGCTGGGCGGTCGCAATGGCCTGGCGGCAGTACTGCTGGTGATCGTCGGCCTGGCCTGCCTGATCGGTCCGTTGAGCCTGCTTGGCACCTCGATTGCGCAGTCGGTGCATGCGGGTATCCAGGGCTTTGAAGACCAGGTCATCGAAATCCCGCCACCGCCTGCCAACGTGCGCGACTGGCCCCTGATCGGTGCCCCGCTGTACGGCATCTGGGAACACGCCAGCTCCGACCTGAGCTGGGCACTGTCGCAAGTGGCGCCGCACCTCAAGGGCGTGAGCAAGACCTTGCTGACTCAATTGGCAGGTATCGGCTCAGGCATTCTGGTGTTTGTGCTGGCACTGATCATCGCGGGCATCATCATGGCCAAGGGCGAAACCGGTCATCGCACCGGGGTTGCCATCGCCACGCGTATTTCCGGCCCTGAACGCGGGCCACAGCTGGCCGAACTGTGCACCTCCACCATCCGTGCCGTGGCTCAGGGCGTGGTGGGCATCGCCTTTATCCAGATGATTCTGGTAGGCATCGGCCTGGTGATCATGGGCGTGCCTGCTGCCGGGGTATTGGCCTTGCTGGTGTTGCTGCTGGGAATTACCCAGTTGCCGGTCCTGCTGATCACCCTGCCGATCGTGGTCTACGTCTTCGCCCATGACGGCGTGGGCGCCAGCACTGTGATCTTCGCCATCTGGACCATCCTGGCCGGACTCTCCGACAACGTCCTCAAGCCGCTGCTGCTGGGCCGCGGGGTCGCCGTGCCCATGCCGGTGGTACTGATCGGCGCCCTGGGCGGCATGCTCACCAACGGCATCATCGGCCTGTTCATAGGCCCTGTGCTGCTGGCTGTTGGCTATGAGCTGTTCATGTCCTGGGTGGCGCAACCGCTGGCCGTCGACAAACCCGAGCCCAGTCCTTTGCAGGACGAGCTTGCCCCGCGACAAAGCCTGTAGAGGTCGATACAACTTCCAGATGGGGTTCGACCGCTTTGCGGTCGATCGCCGGCAAGACCGGCTCCCGCAAAGGTCAGGGCAAGACCGTTGTTCCTGCCTACCTCAATGGAACGGGAAGACGTAGTTCATCCAGGCCGCCATGCGCAGAAGGATCTTGCGCATCGCTGCAATGTGATGAAAGTGCTGGCTGTACAGCGCCGCCTGCCCATACGCCCCACCCGGCATCTGTGCACTGTACTTGGCAAACTCCGGGTCGGTGATCTCGATGATCACCGGCACCCTCCCCGCCGGCGGCGAACCGGTGAAGCCGATCAGGTTCCCCGACGGCTGCACCTGCCCTTCGGCAATCACGGCGATGACATTCTTCACCCGCCCCTTGAACACCTTGCCCGGGATACCGTCGAATGCCACCTCCGCCTCGTCGCCAGGCACCAGTCGCAGCAAACTGTTCTGCCGCATCCAGGCCGCAAAGTATTGCCCCTCTTCAGGAATGAATACCATCGAGGGTCGCAGTGGCAGCTTGCTCGCCATCATCCCCTTGCGCAGCGATACATGAGTCACATACCCCTTGCTTGGCGCACGCACCACCGTGCTGTCCAGCTCGAACTGGGCGTTGTTGATCTGCGCCTGCAAGTCATCGACCCGGGCGATGGCCGCTTCCTGCTCACGCCGGGTGCCGAAGTTGCGCTTGATCAACTCATTGATCCGGTACAGATCCCCCTTGGCCGACAACTGCTGGGCCTTGAGCGAGGCAAGTCGGTACTGGAACGGCGCCGGATCGATACGAAACAGCACATCGCCTTCCTCCAGCGGCTGGTTGCCCTGTACCGGCACATCGATGACCTTGCCGGTGACCACCGGAATCACCGGCACCGAGACAAAATAGGAACGCGCCACCTCCGAATAGGGATGGTTGTAGTTCATGGTGAAAATCAGCGCACCGATAATCAGCACCCCACCCAGCACTGCCGTGGGCACGGTCCATTTGTTGAGGGGGATGCGGAACAGTTTGAAGATCGCCACGCAGATCGCGGCGTAAGTGAGCACCAGCAGCAGGTCCATGGTCTAGATCCCCCCGCCCGACTCGACACGCGCATCACGTGCGCGGGCCTGGGCCGCTTCCAGCTGGGCCACCCGTTGTTGCAGCTCCTGTACTTCTCGCTGCAGGTCGGCTGCCGAAGGCTGGGCGCTGCCCGAGCCGATGCCCCAGCCGCGATCCTCGCGGTAAAGCATCGCCCAGATCCATAAAAACGGCCAAAGCGCATGCAAGGTGAACAGGCTTACCCACCCCGTGGCATGGATGGCATCCTGATGTGGATGGTTGCGGTGAACGGCGATTTCATAGGGAATATCGTGAAGCACGATGATGCCGTAGAACAGCACCAGCCCCACGAAGATCAACAGACCCAAGGCAAAATAATCAAGCATGACTGCTCCGGCTCGCACATGGCATGAGTGCGCTGGATTCAATATAGCCAATGAACACCGGCGTACCGCGCGATTTATCCCGCCTGTTCGACGGTCGCGTCCGCCCGGCGCGCCTCAAGCAGATCGACAAAACTCGACAGGCTCTGCGACACGGTGCCCCGTCGCCAGACCAGCCAGGTGTCGAGGTAGCGAAAGTCTTCGGACAGTGGCCAGACACTCACCGTGGCGCACCCCGGCATGCTCTGCAACATGCTGCGCGGCATCAGCGCCAGGCCGGCGCCGGCGCTTACGCACGCGAGCATGCCGTGATAGGACTCCATCTCGTAGATCTTTCCCGGCACTGCGGCATCGGTGCTGAACCAGCGTTCGAAATGGTGGCGATAGGAGCAGTTGGCGCGAAAGGCGTAGATGTTCTCGCCGTTGACATCCTGGGCACGGGCGACCGGCCCATGGTTGAGGGGTGCGATCAGGACCATTTCCTCTTTGAATACCGGCACGCCGTCCAGGGTCGGATGCAGCACCGGGCCATCGACGAAGGCGGCCACCAGTCGCCCGGCCAGCACCCCTTCGATCATCGCCCCGGACGGCCCGGTAGAAAGGTCCAGTTCGACCTTGCTGTACTGCTGGTTATAGGCAGCCAACAGCGCCGGAATACGTACTGCCGCCGTGCTTTCGAGCGAGCCCAGGGCAAAAGGCCCCTGGGGCTCCTCGCCCGCCACGGTCAGGCGCGCCTCGTCTACCAGCGCGAGGATGCGCCGGGTGTAGTCGAGGAAAGTCCAGCCAGCCGGCGACAGGCGCAGGCGGCTTTTTTCACGAATGAACAACTCGACGCCCAGGTCCGATTCCAGCTGTTTGATCCGTGTGGTCAGGTTCGACGGCACCCGATGGATATGCTGGGCCGCGACACTGATGCTGCCATGCTCGGCCACGGCCTTGAAGATCTCCAGCTGGACCAGGTCCACAGCATTCTCCTTTCATGAATGAAAGGCTCATTATTATTCAGTTTCCACAATAGGCACAGCCCCCTACGCTGGCGTCATTCCCAAACATTTGCAGGACTGTGCCATGACCGCGTTCCCAAACCATACCCACGCTGTGTCCATCAACCCCGCCACCGGCGAGGCCATCGGTCATTACCCGTACGAATCCGAAGCCGCCCTGGATACCGCCCTGCAACGTGCCGCAGCGGGCTTTGCCCAATGGCGCCGTGCCGCAGTCAGCGAGCGCGCCCGACTGATCTTGAACCTGGCCGGCGCCCTCCGTGAGAACGCGCCGGCCATGGCCCGAATGATCACCCTGGAAATGGGCAAGCCCCTGGCCCAGGCTCGCGGCGAAGTGGAGAAATGTGCGCAATTGTGCGAGTGGTACGCTGCCCAGGGCCCGGGCATGCTGAGCGCCGAGTCCACACTGGTGGACAATGGCACGGCGCGTATCGAGTACCGCCCGCTGGGCCCGATCCTGGCGGTGATGCCGTGGAACTTCCCGGTCTGGCAGGTGCTGCGTGGCGCGGTACCAGCGCTGATTGCCGGTAACACCTACGTACTCAAGCACGCCCCGAACGTGATGGGCAGCGCCTACCTGCTGTTGGACGTGATCAAGCAGGCGGGGTTGCCTGAAGGCGTATTCGAGGTCATCAACGTTACCCCAGAAGGCGTCTCCCAAGCCATCAAGGACCCACGCATCGCCGCCGTGACCCTGACCGGCAGCGTGCGTGCCGGCATGGCCATCGGTGCCCAGGCCGGCGCCGCCTTGAAGAAGTGTGTGCTGGAGTTGGGTGGCTCCGACCCGTTCATCGTGCTCAACGACGCCAACCTCGATGAAGCCGTTCGCGCCGCTGTCATTGGCCGCTACGCCAACACTGGCCAAGTCTGCGCCGCTGCCAAGCGCCTGATCGTCGAGCAAGGCGTGGTGCAGGCGTTCACCGAGAAATTCGTCGAAGCCACGCGCAAGCTGGTGATGGGCGATCCGCTGGATGAGCAGACCTACCTGGGCCCGATGGCACGCTATGACCTGCGCGACGAACTGGACGAGCAGGTCCAGGCCACTCTGGCCGAAGGTGCCACATTGCTGTTGGGCGGGCACAAGGCCGAAGGCGTGGGCAACTACTATGAGCCAACCGTGCTGGCCGACGTCACCGACCAGATGACTTCGTTCCGCCAGGAGCTGTTCGGCCCGGTGGCCTCGATCATCACCGCCCGCGATGCCCAGCATGCCCTGGCGCTGGCCAACGATAGCGAGTTCGGCCTGGCTTCGACGATCTACACCCAGGACCTGGCGCTGGCCGCCCAGCTCACCGATGAACTGGACACCGGTGGCGTGTTCGTCAACGGCATCTGCGCCTCCGACCCGCGCGTGACCTTCGGTGGCGTCAAGAAGAGCGGCTTTGGCCGCGAGCTTTCGCACTTTGGCGTGCGCGAGTTCTGCAACGCCCAGACCGTATGGCTCGACCGCCGCGCTTGAGCCCCTGCCCCGTCATGGCTCTTTCGGGGGCTGTGCCGGGGCGCTGTACCAGTGCTCCCTGGGCACCCACTTGGCGTCGGGCGGGTCGCCCAGATAGTGCGGCGACATGATCTGCACACCGTATTCGTTGAACACATCCTGGATATGCGCGTGCAGCTCGCTGAGCAGCACCGCCCGGGGCCGGGGTTGGCTGGGTATGGCCTGGGCCACCAGGCGGTACTCGGGATAGAAATCCGACAGCGCGGTCTGAAACACCTGCGGCTTGGGTTGTTCGAGAATGCCATTGGTACGCCCCGCCGCTTCCAGCAACATCGCCTCGACCTGCCGCCAGGGCGTGTCATAGCCGATGGTCACGGTGGTATCCACCACATAACCCTCACCCTCCACGATCCGCGAGTAGTTCTTGGTCACGCTGCCGGTGATCATCGAATTGGGCAAGGTCAGTACTTCTCCCAGCCCGGTACGGATACGGGTGGTGAACATGCCAAGCTCGGTCACCGTGCCCTCATACTCGCCAATACGCACGAACTCCCCGGGCCGCAAGGTACGGGTGTAAGTCAGGATCAGGCCGGAGGCCGCCTGGCCTACCACGCTGGTGGCGCCCAGGGAAATCATCAGGCCGATCAGCACCGACAAGCCCTTGAACGCTTCAGTGCCGGCCCCCGGCAAGTACGGGTAGGCCATGGCCAGGGCAAACAGCCAGATGGCCAGGGCCGTCAGCCGCGTGGTGGGTTGCAGGGTTTCCTGGTTCAGCCAGCTGAGGGTCCCGGGCATCGCCAGGCGCCGCAACACACGCCGGCTGAAGGCCACCGCGCCACGGGCGATAAAGAAAATCGCCAGCGCCACCACAAGCCCCGGAATCGCGCTGAGCATGCCTTCGAGCAGGTAGCGGGCCAACTCGAACAGGTAGGCGTTGAGCTGTTCACCCCAGGGCCGGGTATACGGAAAGCGCGAGAACACGAAGCCCAGCCACTCGTAGCTGAGCAAGGCGATCAACAGCCAGCGCACCAGGGTCAGCAATCGGCGGATCAGGGTGTAGATATAGTTGGCGTCGATGACCGGGGTCTGCCCTACGGTCAGGCTGCGCGCATGGCGGCGCATGAGCGCAGGCAATTTGTCGTGCAGCTTGCGCCGCACGTACGCAATCAGCCACAGCAATGCCAGGTACAACGCGGTGGCAATGGCCGCCGCCAGCAGTGCGCGCATCAGAAATTGCAGGTTGCGTGCCTCACGGCGCTCCTCCACTGCCTGGCGCAGGTTGGCGGCGGCCTGGTTGGCGGCCTCCAGCACCGAGCTCTGGGTCAGCGGGTCGATATCGTGGGGGGTGACAATAAAGGCGCGCTTGTCGCCAATCAGCACCAGGTAGGCGTCCTGGATAGGGTCGGTGCGCACCTGCAGCTCGCGATCCTCGTCCAGAGTTTCGGCAATCACCGCCTGCGCGCGCCTGACCCGTTGCTGGGGTGTTTCGCCCAGCAAGGTGGCGCGAAACAGCATAATGCTGCGGTTGAACACCTTCAGCTCGACCGACTCGCTCGAAGGTGTAGCAACCTCTTGGGCTACCGCCAGGCCCGTCAGCAACAGGCAACCCATCAACAGCCAACCCGCAACACCACCCCGCCCCATGCCGTGCTCCTTGGTTACTGGCTTGCAACGCTCTGTAGCGCAGCCTAGACCAGCCTTGACCGCTTGTCAGATTGCCTGCGGCCACGCCCCGAAACCCCCTGCCGGCAATGGGCTAAACTCAAGCTCGGGGGCTGGCAATGCCACACAATCGGAGGTGCACCATGAGCCAGTACCAACGCCTTTTCCTGATGGTCGGGTCGGACCTGCGCCATACCCCGGCCATGGAGCGCGCCGCGGCGCTTGCCCGTGTCACCGGCGCCGCGCTGCACATCACCGCCTTTATCGAAGAGGTCGACACCCTCGGTCTGATGAGCGGCGATGAGCAGCGGCTGCAGACCCTGGTTAGCGACAATCGCCAGTGGCTGGCCGACGAAGCCACCCTGCTGCATGAAAATGGTATCCGGGTGACCACCGATGTGATGCTGACCCGCGATGTACGCCAGGCGGTGCTCACGCAGGTGGTCGAAATCGGCCCTGATCTGCTGATCAAGGATGTGCAGCATCAATCAACCTTCAAACGGCTGATGAATACACCGCTCGACTGGGAGCTGTTGCGCGAATGCCCATGCCCGGTGCATTTGGTGAGCGCGGTGCATTGCCCGCTACCGCGCATTGTCGTGGCGGCCGTGGACCCCACCCACCCCGAACACCCTTACAGCGACCTCAACGAAACCGTCATCAAGGCTGCCGCCGACCTCGCCCAGCAGTGCAACGCCGAATTGCACCTGTTGCATGTATGCGACAGTGCTCATACCCATATGTCCGATTTCGGTGCCGGCACTATCACCATGCCAGGCTTCGGCAGCGATGTGCGCAAGTCGATCCACAAGGCGTTCGAGCACCTGGCCGAACGTCATGAAATACCGGTCGAGCGCCAGCACTTCCTCTCGGCGCCGATCACCCGCAGCATCGCCGAGTTCGTCGCCCACAGCCGCACCGACGTGCTGGTGATGGGCAACCACACGCGCACGCTGATGGAACGCATGACCGGGAGCACCACCGAGCATGTGGTCGATCATCCGCTGTGCAACGTGCTGGCGATCAGGGCCCAGGCATGAGCGTCAGTCGTATTCGGCCTCGGCGTGTTCGCCCAGCAAGCGCCGTTGGCGGGCCGTGGCGGCAGCCAGCACCGCCGGGCTGAACTGCCAGTGCAGGTACGGCGAGAACTTCTGCGCGACCATGCGCCGGCCGTAGTGAACCTGCAACATCGAGCGGCAGCGATCGGTGGTTCGGTTGTCGCTGCCGCCATGCCACAGCTCGCTGCGAAACATCAACGCATCGCCCGCGTGGCACAAAATGCTTTGCGCCACCTGCCCCTGCCACTGCTGCTCACCCGGCAGCGGCTTGCGCCCTGCCCGATGGCTGCCGGCCAGTACCCGGGTGGGACACAGGTCGGCATCGACATCGTCCAGGTAGCACTGCAGCGTACAGACCTGCATAGGTAGCTCGAAGCCGGGGTCGGCCAACAGCGATGGCGGCAAGGCCATCGCCAGGTAGTCCAGGTGCAGGGGCATGCCCAGGCAGCCTGGATGGCTGCGCCAGGCGGTCTGGCCGATGATGTGGCAATCCTCGCCCAGCGCTGCTTCAGCCAGCTCGATCACCCCCGGCAAGTCAAGATACTTCAGCCAGAGTGGGTCGCGGTTGAACACGCACTTATAGTGCTCGACCAGGCCGTTGTAGTCCCAGTGCTGGGGTTTTAGCGTGTCGATGGCCGCTTGCAACTGGTCGATCTGCGCGCACTCCAGCACACCGGATAACAGCACGAAACCGTCACGGTGCAAGGCACCAAGGGACGCCTCCAGGTCCATGCGCGGTCATTCTCGCCAATGCAGGTTGAGCTTGACCGGCGCGCTGCCATCGATCACCACTTGCTGGCGCTGCTGTTCACCATTGAGATTTGCCAGCACCTGATAATGCCCATTCGGCAGCTTGGTATAGAGCATCGGGCCAACATCCGAAAGCGTCAGCACCGGTTGCCCCCCTGCCGACTCGATGCGAACTTCAGCACCGCTCTGGTACTTGTTGTCCGACCCCGATGACAGGGTGATCTGCAGGTTGTAGCCACGGATCTGCTGCATGGCTCGGGACTCGTCGATGCCGATGCCGCCCTTGAGGTAGGTGATGCCGTTCTGTTCCTGAGGTTGCAGTTGTACCCCAGCAGGGTCGACAGGCGCCTCATCGAGTGATTGCGCGGCGGCCAGCGGCGCCACGCAGAGCATGGCCAATGCCAGGGCGAGACCACTCAGAAGGCTTTTCCGATGGCTGTTCATGGCGTGTCCTCCAACACGGATCCAGCCTTTATTATCCGCGCATCAGCGCCCGGTTTGCCCGGGCCTGACGCGCGGCACGGCCGTCAGCGGTTGGAACGCATGAACGTGTCGAACTCAAGGTCGTCCAGGGCCGTGGACAACCGGGCCAGCCCCAACAGCACGCAGGCCAGCAGCGAGAAGGTAAACCCGTAGCCGAAGAAGCTTGGCCCAAGGTTCAGGCTGAGCCAGGTCAGCCCGGCGTTGAGCACCACGAACAGCAGGCACAGCTCGCGCACAATGGCGCGTTTGTCCAGATAGAAAAACACGTTGAGAATGGCCATGAACACCACCTGGATGCTCACCCCGATCAGGTCGATATAGAACAGCGGCAGGTAGTAGCTGGAGATCCCGAGCCAGGCCAGCAGGCGCGGGCCGAACAGGAACAGCAGCACCACAGTCAGGCCCTGGACCTTGCAGATTTCCAACAGCCCCTGGCGGATCGAATATGTCATCTCGACCTTGAGTTGGCTGATGTGCTGCAGGGTCTCCCCTTCGCGCACGGCGCGAAACAGCCTGTCGTACCACTCGGCAAAGTCCGTCTCGATGCGCACCAGGAACACCGCCATGCCCGGAATGATCGCCAGGTAAGCCAGGAAGATCGGCAAGTCGTAGAGGATCGAGGCGCGCAACGGCCCGATCACCTGGCTTGAGGTGTAGGGGTTGAACCAGAAGATGAACTTGTCTATCCAGATCCCCAGGTTGTAGCAAAAGCCAGTGAGCAGCAGGCTGATGAAGACCTTGCGCCGGTCGAGAAAATCAAAGGCCACCAGCTTTTCGGCGCGGTACTCGCGCAGGATGTCGAACAGGAACAAGAACAACAGTGTGCTGTGCCCCAGCAGCAACGCCAGCAACAGCCCTTCCATCTGCAGGTAGCGCAGTACAAAGGCACTGCCGACCATCAGCGAATAACCCAGCAGCATCACCAGCAGAATGCGGTTGTAAGCCTTCATCCCCGACAGGAAGATGATCACCAGCCACAAGTTGCACAACACCACGAAGTTGGCCAGCACCAGCAAGCGGTAGATCAGCGGTTCATCGAACAAGGTCGCCAGCAGCACAATGCCCAGTACGCCGGAACCCACCGTGACCAACAGCAAGATACCCAGCAGGTTGGGCAGGATCTGGTCGTAGTTGCGCTCGAACAGGCGATCGGACACGAAGCGAGTGAAAAATAACTGCAGGCCGCCGGTGAGAATCAACGAAGTGGCCATCAGGTAGGTCACCGTGATCAGGAACTGGCGAATGAGCGATTCCGGGATCACCAGCCCCAGGCTGATCACCCCCACCAGCATCACGCTGAGGATCGACAGCACCCATGGCCCGGAGCTGATCAGCCCGGCATAGACATAGGCATGCAAGGTCGAGGTGTAGGAGTCGCGCGAAAGGATCTTGCGCAGTTCAAAGCCGATGCCGGCCATATCAGACAGTCTCCATTGCAGCGTTATAGAGCGCGCGATAGCGGTCGATCATCAAGGTTTCGCTGTAGTAGCGATGGACCCGCTCAACCCCCACGGCCTGGGCTTGCTCCCAGCGCTCGTTGTTGCGCAGCAGCTCGATGATCGCAAGCGCAGTGGCCTGCGGATCGGCGATCGCCACCACTTCGCCCGCCCGCCCCAGGTCGCGGTCGACCGCTTCACCGCCTTCGATCAATTCACGGCACGAACCCACATCGCTGCTGACCACCGGCGTCCCTGCCGCCCATGCTTCAAGGATCACCAGCGGCTGCGCTTCGCTGATCGAGGTCAAGACCATCAGCCCCAGCTGCGGAAGGATCTCGTGGATCCGCTGGAAGCCGAGGAAGCGTACCTGCTGTTCCAGGCCCAGACTCACCACCAGGCTGCGACACTCGGCGACGTACTCCGGGTCTTCTTCTTCGGGTCCGACAATCCAGCCTTGCACCTCAGGCATGGCCGTGGCCACGCCGCGCATGGCGCGCAGGAAGGTCTTCACATCCTTGATCGGCACCACCCGGCCAATCAACCCGACCACCGGCGCGATGCCCGGGGCACGATCTTTGAGGACCTGGTCCCATTGCGTGAGGTTGATACCGTTGGGAATCACCTGGGTGCGCGCAGGGTCGGCGCCGTCCTTGATCTGGCGCTGGCGGTTGCCGTCGTAAAGGGCAATGATGCGATCGGCGCTGTCATAGATAAGGTGTCCCAGGCGCTCAAAGAAGCGCACCCAGAGCACACGAATGTAGCCGGAATCCGTGGCCAGGCTGTCGTTCAGCGCCTGGTCGGTGGTTTCGGCGATCCAGCTGGCCTGGGCCAGGTCGATCTTGCGCTCCTTGGTGTAGATGCCGTGCTCGCTGAGCAAAAAGCTGCACTGCCACAGTTGCTTGAGAATGCTGCCGACAAGGCCTGCATAGCCGGTTGAAATCGAATGCAGCACCCGCGCCCGCGGCATGCGCCGGGCAACGTCGGCAAGCATCAGCAGCGGCGACTGCATGGTGCGCAAGGTCCAGAAATAGTTCACGAACGAGGGATCGGCACAGTGCTGCAGGTAGCCCTCGGTCAGTGCCTGCCAGCTGGCCCGGCTGTACAGCACATCGTCCAGGCGGATGCGCCCTACCGCCAGCGAATCCAGCACCCGTGTCCCCAGCTCGGCCCCGGGCTTGTCAGGGTGGTGAAGGTAGCGAAACAGCTCGCCGAGGTCTTCATAGGAGGCTTTCTGCTTGCCGTGGGAGCGCTTCGGGTTGCGCCAGGACTCCTCCAGGAACACCTCTTCGATATGCACCACATTGGGCGGTACTTCATAGCGGCGCTCGCCATAGGCCTGGCGCTGACCGCCGATAAACAACACCGAGAAGGTCAACTGCGGCAGCCCCAGGATCAACTGGTGAATCCAGCTCGAAACGCCGCCGCGTACATAGGGCCAGGTACCTTCGAGCAGCAGGCAGACGTCGGCGACCGGCGCCTGACTCGCAGTCTTGTTCATGTCCAGCTCCTGAGCAGGGAAGCGAATGGCGGACGTTGCTGCATCTCGATGGGAAGTTTGCGCAACAACAGCGGAATGTCACGGTACAGCCCTGTTTCAAAGGCGATCTCGGCACGGAACGGCAAAACTTTTTCGGCCGCCATGCCGCTGCGTTCCGCCTCCAGCAAATGCACCTGGGCCTTGGCAATGTCGCCGCGGCCCAAGGCAATGCGCCCGGCCAGCAGCAGCAACTCGCCGCCCCTGCCGGCAGCCAGCCCGCGTTCGGCGTGCTCGCCGGCCTGCCCCAGCACGTGGGCCTGGACGCTGCCCTGGGCCAGGCCCAGGTATGCCAGCTCGAAGTACCAGCGCGCCAGTGTGGCGTGCAGCGGGCCGACCGCCTTGGGTCGCGCCTTGGCCAGTTTGCCCAGGGCGGTCTCGATGTGTTGGTTGATATCGCTTTCCTGTTTATCGAGCATCGAGTAGGCCAAGAGCCGCACGTCGTCGCTGGGGTCGCCCAGCGCAAGCTTGAGGATCGGCACCGCCTCGCGGCCCGGCATCCGGCGGGTGGCCAGCAGCGCCGCCAGGCGCTGATCGGGGTCCGGGGCGTGGCGCAGTACATCCTGCAGGCCACTGTCGGCGAAGGTGGGCGAATGCAGTTGAGTCTTGGCCCGGAACGGCAGGTCGGGAATGCCGATAGCCCGCCACAACTGGCGCTCGCGCTTGCGCGGCAGGTACAGCGCCGGGAAGATCGCGGCGATCACCCCGACACTGCCCAGGATCGGTACAAAAAACGCCAGGCTGAAAATGAACAGTGGGCTCCAAGGCAGCGGCCGGCGGTAGCGCGCCGGCAACAGCAGCCAGATCGCCCCGGTCAGCATCAGGCAGGCCAGCAGATGGCTGGACGCATACAGCAGCGCCATCTGCAGGTCGGGCAGCCCAAGGGTCAGGCTCGCCCAACTGCCCGCTTCTAGAAATACAGCGCCGCTAAACAGCCACTTGCTGATCATTCAGGCCACACTCGTTATGCAGGAAATTACGCAGCCCTGCACGTTGCGGGGCTGCCTCCAGGTCATAGGCCAGCACCTTCACGCCCAGGCTCTCAAAGTCGACGTTCATGCCGAAGTGCTCATGAATCAGCCGACCCAGGCGGGTCAGGTAGCCTTCGGCGCCTTCTGCCGACGTCAGTGGCAATAGCACCAGCAGGCAATCGTTGCCGCGCGCGTTGCGCAACGGCAGGTGCAGGTCCAGGCCGCGCTGGCTGCGCTCGAACAGGCGCGCCAGTTCGTCATTGGGTCGGGTCAGCTCAAAGATATAGAGGCAGGCCGACAGCTGATGCTGTTCGACATCGATCAACGAGCGCTTGAGCTGACTGGTGAAGTGCTGGGCGTCGGCCGATGGCAACTGCAGCACCTGCGGGTCGTGCTGAAGCAGGTCGGCGATGTGACCGGCCAACAGCATCAAGAGGCTCAGGGTGCGCTCATGGAAGGCGAAGAACGGCATCTGGCGCACTGCCAGGATTGCCTGGACCCGACCACTGGTGTCGATCAGCGGGATACACGCTTGCAAGGTCGAGACGCTGGTATGTTCGCCAGCGTCCAGCACTTCTTCGAGCACACTGACCAGCTCGCCACGCTCAAGGCACAGGCTCACCAGCAGGTCGCGACTGTCCAGCTCATCCATCACCCCAGTGGACGCCAGCAGGGTCAGTTGCGGGGCCTTCTTGGGCTGCTCCTGGACCCGGTACAGGCCGGCCACTCGCAGCGAGCCGTACTGGCCCAGCAAGGTCAGGATGGGATCAGCCAGCAATGCCAGGGCATCGTGTTCACCCGGCTGGGCCCGCAGGCGCTCGCGCAGCCCCAGCAACGAGCTGCGCAGGCTCTGGTCGCTGCCGGCCAGGCGCTGCTCCAGGCGGTCATGGGAAACGCGCAAGATCTGGTGTGCACGGGTGAAATCGTCAAGACGGTACTGGCGGTAGTCGTTGGCCATCTGCAGGCGTTGCAGGCGACGCTCCCACAAGTCGCGCACCTCCCCCACCAACATGCCGCACACCAGCACGCCAACGATGTAGGCCGGGGCAATGGCCGCGTAGGCCGCCAGCCCATTGTGGCGCAGCACAAAGAATGCGCCCACCAGCAAACTCGCACTCAACAGCCCGCGCACAAAGCCATAGCGCACACCGATGAGCAGAGGCGCCAGCAGCGACCAGGGGAAGTCGCCGTGCACCTGCAGCGGATCGTGCGGGGCAAACCAAAGCCCGATGCCAACCACCAGGGCCGTGACCAGTACGGTCTCAACCCAGGTAGCAGGTCCATTGGCTCGCGGGGCGAGGCTGAAATCCATGTGTGGAGAGTTCATCACTATTACTCGAGCCGAAGGTCGCCAACCAGTTTGTCCAACACTTTTTGCGCAGAGCCTGCCAGGCTTTCACGCGACCAACCGGCACGGGCGCCGCTGTTGCTCCACAGCACCCGCCCGGTGGCAGGCTCCACCACGCGCAGGCTGATGCCCACGGCCGGCTCGCCGTCCAGGCCGTTCTTGTACTGCCACTCCTCGACGCTGCCGGTCACCACGTAGTCGAGCTTTTGCGAGCGCGCCCACTGCATGCCCGCTTCCTGGCGCTCGTTGTCTTCAAGCAGCGCCGTGTCGACCTTGGCCGACGGGGTATAGACCTGCGGTTGCAGGCCACGGCTGCTGAGCACACTGAGCAGGATCTGTTCGCTGCGCTCGCCGGCCTGGGGGGTCTGCGAATAGTTGACCAGCGGCAGCACACCCCACTGGGCACTACTGGACAGTTCAGCGTTGTTCTTGCCGGTGAAACTGCTGCAACCGACCATGAGCGTCGCCGCCACGGCCAGACTCAGGCTACGAATGGCTTGCATACTGTGTACTCCTGTTGAAATTTTCATGTTCAGCGCCCGAACCGCAGGCTGTAACTGACGCCCACGGTGCCGCCGGACTCGCCGCCGCCACCTTCGGGTGCCGATTGATAACCCATGGTCAACGCCAACTCGTCGTCGCCGAAGACCTCCATGCCGATACCGGTGCTGAAGCCGTAGTTGACGGTGTTGTCGAGCCACTGCCAGCCGGCGTTGACGTCCAGCAACCAGGTGTACTGCCCGCGGGTACGGTTCAGCGCACCGGGGAAGCCGCGGCGCCAGGAGCTGCCGATGTACAGCTGGCCGTAACGGTCGGGCAGCAAGTCGTTGGGGCGCAGTTGATCAGGGTCGTCCAGGCCCAGGTCAGCGATGTCGATGGCGCCGCCGCGGCTGCTTGCCAGGTGCGCAAGATTGCGGTCGTCCAGGCTGTTGTGCTGGTAGTCCAGGCCACTGCGCAGTTCCCAGTTGGGACCGGCGAACTGCAGGGTATGCACATACTCCACGCGCAACGCCTGGCCATTGCCCAGGTCATCGCCGTCACGGGTATCGAACCAACGCTGGGCCAGGTTCCACGACAACTGATCACGCGCCGAATAGCGGTGCAGGCCTGCGACCCAGGCGCCGCTCTGCTGGCCCAGCGCACGCATCAGGCCGGTATCTTCGTTCTTGCGTTGCCATTCACCGCCCACTTCGAGCACGTCGCCCGGGGTCACCTGCCAGCTGCGGCTGATGCCAAGGCCGTTGCGATCGTCGTCATCGCGCTGGCTGGTGTCGGCCATCAACTTGAGGACGCCGTCGCTCAATTGCCGTTGCAGGGTCAGCTCGGCATTGCGCTCGGTGCCCAGGGCAGAACTGTCGAGGCTGTCGCCGTTGTAGTCGCCCTGCTCCAGGTCCAGCCGGGTGTACCAGTCGTCGCCCAGAAAACGCGCCATGCTTACCCGCGGGCCACTGAACTCCGGGCCACCGTAGTTCTGCTGCTGCCAGCCGAACTGGATACCCTGGGGCGTGGCCTCGGTCAGGGAAATGGCCTGCTGGCGCAACTGATCGCGCATCGCTTGCGTCTGCTCGTCACCCAGTTCTGAAAGGCTCAGGGCCAGTGCCTGGGACGGGCGCCCCAGGTTGCTCAGCGCCTCGACTTTTTGCGCCGGGTCCAGTTCGTTGCCGGCTATCAACTGCTCCAGTGCCTTGCGGTCACGCCCGCTGAGGATTTCCTGGATCTGGTCGGCGCGCTCGATACGCAGGCCGCGCCGCTGCGCCCAGGCCAGCCACTCGCCCTTCTGCGCCGACTGGTTGATGGTGTCCAGGCGCGCCAGCATCTGGTCGAACCACAGCTGCAGCATCGGCTTGGACCCGTCCTGCCACTGCAACGCCTGGCCCTGGGCCTTGCGCGAGGAATAGCTGGTGGAGAGCAGGCGCAGCCAGGTGGCGTAGCCCTGCGGTGTGGCGGCCACCGTCTCGGGGGTGATCTCCCGGGTCAGACGCAGGCGCAGGCGCTGGGCACGGTCCACCTGGCCGGCAGACTCCAAGGCATCGGCATAGGCCGCCTGGATCAACCAGTCGACATCGTTGCCCTTGAGGTACAGCCGGTACCAGGCCAGCGCTTCGCGGCTGCGGCCCAACTGCTGGTTGGCGGCGGCAAACGGCAGCCACAGAGTGCTGTCGCGCCGTGCCAGCGGCCGCCATTGTTGCAGCAGCGGCTTGAGCTCGTTGGTGCGGCCCAGGTCCACGTACAGCCAAAGCAGCCGCTCGCGGAACAGGTTGTCGTGGGGGTAACGCTGCAACCCTTCCTGATATAGGCGAATCGCCTCGTCGGGTTGCTTATTGTGCGCTGCCAGGGCACCGCGCGCCGCCCATACCTCGGCACGATCGGCAACCTGCGGGGCCTGCCTGGCCTCGTCGAGCAAGGAGGCCACCAGAGCCCATTCCTGCAGGTCCTGGGCCAGTTGCAAGGCATAGACGAACTGCTCGGTCTCGTGGGTGCGGTGCCAACTGTCGACCATCATGCGCAGGGCCCTGTGCGGGTCGGTCTGGCGGTAGAGGTTGATCAGCACACTCTCGTCACCGCTGTTCAGGTGCCCCTTGAGCGCCAGCAACTGCTCCAGGCTCTGGCGCAGGTCGTCGTCACGCTCCAGGGTCCAGGCCAGCTCGGAGCGGGTTTCCCAGTACTCGACCTCCTTGATGGTGCTGGTGTCGACCGCATCGATCACCTGCCAGGCCGATTCGTTGTCGAAGTGCTTGAGGTGGTTGCCGACCCAATCCAGGCGTTCCGCGGTGGTCAGCTTGAAGTGCGCACTGAAGTTGTTCCAGGCCACCAGGCGCTCGTCGAACTGGCCGGTGTTCTCAAGGTTCTGCAGCAGGCGCAGGTGCGCCAGCCGATGCCCGGGGTACTTGCGCAGGTAGCTGCGCAGCCAGTGCTCGGCATGCTCGGGGGTGCCTCGGGATTCTTCGGCATAAATCAGCGCATCGAGTTCGGTGTCAGTCAGGGCGCGGCTGTTCATGATGTCGGCCAGCAGTGGAATGCCCTGGTCGAACTGGAAGCCTTGCAAGGCCAGGCGCCAGGCATGCTCGTACTGCCCCGGCTCATTGTGCAGCTTGAACAGCGCTACCCAGTGTTGCAGTGCGCCGGCGATGTCGCCCTGCCATTCGGCAATCAGCGCCAGTTGCTTGAGCAGGCCGATGTCTTCGGGTTCATGCACAAGCAATTGCTCGCCGGCGGCACGGGCGCCGGCCAGGTCGCCAAAAGCCAGACGCTTTTGCAGTTCAGTACGCAGGACCTCAGGGGTGTCGGGCTGCTGCTTGCGCCAAAGCACGAAGAACTGTTCGGCAAGGTCCGGACGGGCATGGCCCACGGCAACATCCACTGCAAGGTCAAGCAACTGCGACTCGTACTGGAGATCAGGTTGGGCGTTGATCTCGCGGGCCAGCAATTCGATGGCTTCTTCACCGCGGTCGGTGGCCACCAAGTCCTTGAACGCGGCGACCAGATACTGCTGGCGCAGGGCCGGGTCCTGACTGTTTTCAAGCAATTGCACGTAGATTGCGGCAGCCTTGCCCGGCTGCTCACTGGCCAGGTACCACTTGGCCGCCTGCTCAAGCCAACCGGTGGCTTGCTCGGGTTGGCGCTTGGCCAGCTCGACAAAACTGTCGGCGGCCACCGCCGGCACCTGGCTGCCCAGCGCAAGTTTGCCCAGGGTCTGCAGTTGCGCGTCGGGCAGTGCCTGGTAGTCGAAGGCACGGAAGCGCTCGGCCAGGGCCTGGCGGTCGGCATCGGTAACCGTGGCCGCGACAGAGGGGTCAGCACTGGCTTTACTGGCCATCACCTGAGCATCGAGCGCCAGTTGATAGAAGGGCTTGAGCACCGGATCCGGAGTGGGCCACTCGTCCAGGTGCTTCTGCGCCCGGTCGAAGTTGTTCAGTTGCAACAGCAGGTCGAGCAACTGGGTACGCAGTTTCTGGTCTTCGGGATAGGCCCCGAGCAGCACCTCGGCGTAGCCGGCCGAGACTTCATCCAGCTCCTGCCCATTGGGCTGGAACACGTCTTCATTCTGCAGGGTGGCCCACAGCAGAATCCCCACCACCACTGCCACTGCCAGTAACGCCCAGCCGTTGAGCAGCCGGGGGCTCTTAGTTACAGGAGAGTTTTGCATCGCTCACCTGCCTGTAGGGAAGTTGGAAGTGCCAGAGACCCTGGGCCGACTTGCCGGTAAATTGCTTGCCATTGACCTGTACGCTGCAGGCGCCGGCCGAGCGCACCGAAAACTGCAGGTCGGTGTGTCCGGTAAAACCGAAACTCACCTGCTGGTCGTTGAGGTAACGCCAGCCGGTCAACGGCAGGTTGGCCTCCTCCAGTGCCGGACGCGGGTCGCGGTCAGCACGCAGCACCAGGCGCGCATGGTCATCGCTCAAGTGAACGTAGCGCCCTTGCGGCAGGTCGCGTACACCGGCCACACCCTGGGAGCGGCCAAGGTCCGGCCAGCCCTGCAGGGCATCCAGGCGCAAGGTCCGCAAACCGTCCATGCCGCGTACCTGCCAGCTGCCGTCGGCGGTACGCGCAAGGCTGGACTGATACAGCCCGTGCAGGCGTGGCAGGTAATCGGTCATCCACAATGAAATCGGCTGCTGCGCGTTCATGTGCTTGTAGATGTCGGCCATGACCTTGATCGAGGCTTCCTTGGTGCCGGAATAAAAGTGGTAGTACAGGTGCAGGCCGCGCAGGCGCCGGGGCTTGTCGGTAAGCTGGAAGGTGTCGATGACATCGCGGAACCCGTAGTACGGTCCTTTCCACAGGTTGGTGTACATGTTCTCGTTGATGATCGGCGCGTAGTACTGCAGACCTCCGCTGGTGGGGCGCAGCAACGGCGACAGGCCGGTCAGCGACGGGTTGGCATTGGTCATGATGGTCTGGCCACCGTTGACGTTGGCAAGCCCCGCGTCATAGGCAATCTTGATGGTGTCGCCGCTTGGCAGCGCATCACCGGGCCAGAACACCATTTTCACCGGCTTTTGCGGTGTGGTCAGGCGGCTGTTGATGTAATCGCGCGAGCCGACGATTTCACGGCGAAAATCCAGCTTGTCGTAGCCGGGAATCTTCAGGTGCAAACCGTATTCGGCGTGGAAGTCATCGCGTTTGACGGTCTTCTCGGGCTGCAGGAAGAACGGGTGGCTGTAGGTATGAGTGGCGACTTCGACCTTGGGGTCGGCCAGCACCTCACGCGCCAACGGCTCCAGTTCGTTGGCCAGGTACGGAAACATGCCTTTGGGCGAGGTTTCACCTTCGATGATGGACACCGAAGTTAGGTAAGGGTTGGCGCGAATGAAGTCATCCAGCACCACACGACCGGAATACGGCGTGCCGGGGATCTCGGCACGCGACGGAAAACCGTCGCCGTCGATATGCACGGTGGCGATGCGCCGGCCGTTCTCGGTGGTGGTGTCCGGGCGCGGCTGCATCGGCAGGCGCAGGGCCTTTTGCACAAAAGCGAACGGATCGAGCACCCAGCGGCTGCGCTCGGCGTTGGATTCGATGACATAAGGCGCCAGGGCCATGCCGCCCCACTGGGCGGTGACAATCGGGGTGTAGGTGCGGTTCTGGCCATCGCTGAGCACCAGGCCGGGCGTCGGCCCGTCCGGCATCGCCGAGACCAGGGTAAGACCACGGCTGCGTGGCACCAGGGGAGCCTCGAACTTGCCGACCAGGCTGTCGTCCTGGCTGACCACCTGCAGCGGGCCGGTTTTACCGGGGGCTCGTTCGCTCAGGCCCAGGCGCTGTAACAACGCGCCGTCTTCGATCGGCAGGCCGGCGAAAATCGCCAGCGGCACCTGTTCATCCAGACGCTTGTTCAGCCAGGTATAAAACGCCGCGCTGTCCTCCGGCACACCATTGGTCATCCACAGCACCACCCCGGCGTACAAGCCATCGAAACGGTGCTGGGGCAATGCCTCGTCAGTGGGCAGGTAATCGACGCGGTAGCCCAGGTACTCAAGCAGGCCACCGAGGAACAAATGGCCAGGGTTTTCGGTAAGCTCGCCTTCGCGTGGGTCGTAGAGCATGGCGATACGGCGCGGCTGCACCTCAACCGTACTCAGGCTCATGCCGTCCAGGTCCGGTGTACTGATGACCGGGGTGAAGCCTTCCTGGCTCAGCTGCTTGGCCAGCTTGCGGGCTTCGTCGCGGCGCTCGGTCGGCAGGTAGTCGATGGCCACCAACGGAATGTGCTTGTCGCGCAACGGTTTGAGCTTGCCTTCGAGCCACTGCTGGTCATCGGCAGGCACCGGACGGTAGCGCTTGGCGCCAGGGTCCCAGCCGGCATGGATCGACTCGACGGCCACGGCGCTTGCCACACCGTCCAATTCGCCCAGCACTTCAAAGCCACGGTTGAAGAAGAGTTTGAGCTGCGGTTGACGGCTGTGCAGTTCGCGCAGCAACGACGCCAGCGCCTTGCGCTGGGCCTCCTGGTCGGCCTTGGGCAACAACTGGAAGCTGTCCAGGGTATCGAGGAAGAGGCCGGCGTAACCCTGGGCCTTGAGTTCGGCGGCACGCTTGAACAGGTGTTCGCGCCAGGCCTGGGTGGTCAGGTCCATGACTTGGCTGTTCCAGGCCTGGTTGCGCATGGTGCTGGCGGCCTGGGTCAGGGCGTTGCGTTGCAGTGCCGCGCGGTCGCCATCGAACTCGCCGATCGACAGGTAGGCAAAGGGCTGGCTTCCCAGGCGGCGCAGGGTGTTGACGTCAGCGGAGGTCAAATGGCCTGGCTCGACCACTGCCCATTCAAACTGGGCAAGTTCGGGCAGCGGCGGATTGTCGGCGTACCAGAATGCGACACTTGCAGGTCCGTTGTCCCGAGCCTGTGCGGCAAACCCTGCCATGCACAAGGCCAGCGCTGAACACCAGCGCCAGGCCATTGAGCGAACACCTGTATTTTCCATAATCAACTCTTGAAGTACTCGAACGATACGACGATCAATCGTCAAGGGGTTCACAGGCTCTGGAGCAAAAACCTCAGGCCATCAGCCACCGCAGTGGGTTCATTGAGTTCAAAGCGCTGCTGCAAGCGGCGGTTGTCGGCCCGCGAGTGGCGGATGTCGCCCGGCCGCGCGGCCTGATAGCTGACCACCAACGGGCTGTCAGTGACGGCGTCGATCGCCGTGATCAGCTGATTGAGACTGGTGGTACGCCCCAGCCCTACATTCACCGCCCCGCTCGCCGGATCGCGGGTTTGCAGGGCCTGCAGCAGGATCTCGACCAGGTCGGCCACGTAGACAAAGTCGCGGGTCTGTTCGCCATCCCCGAACACGGTGACGGGCTGACGCTTGCGCCCTCTCTCGGCAAAAATGCTGATAACCCCCGAATACGGCGAGGACGGGTCCTGACGCGGGCCAAAAATGTTGAAAAAACGCAACACCACAGGCTCCAGGCCATGCTGGCGACGATAGAAGTCGAGGTAGAACTCGCTGGCCAGTTTGTCGGCGGCGTAAGGGGTCAGCGGTGCCTTGGGGGTGTCTTCACTGATGGCCGTGCCCTCGCCATTGCTGCCATACACGGCAGCGCTGGAGGCGAACACCACGCGCTGGATGCCAGCCGCAGCCATGCCCTGGCAAACGTTGAGGGTGCCGATGAAATTGCTGCGGTGGGTGCCGGCCGGGTCATCGACCGACGCTTGTACCGAGGCGACGGCGGCCAGGTGGACCACGGCGCTGCAGCCTTGCAGTGCCTGGTTGACCGCCTCGGCGTCGGCAACGTCGCCCACCAGCAATTGCAGACCAGGATTATCGAGTGGCAAGTTGGCTTTTTTGCCACTGGACAGGTTATCCAGGACACGCACTTGGTAGTGTCTGCTCAATAACTTATCGACCAGGTGCGAACCGATAAAGCCGGCGCCTCCGGTTACCAATATGCGTTCAGCAGACATGACTCGACCCCCCGATAGAACTCAGATAATGACACCAGCAACAAGTTGTTTAAGGCGGCGTTAACTCAATGAATCGAGCGCCCTTGCCAACACGGTCTGAAAGTTGAATTTGCCAACACTTACAGCATCGTCCTTAGGCCTGTTTTTATTTTGGCTAATAGCCAATAGTCATAATGTACGGCTTGCATGATGACAGTATTAATTTGCCCGTGTCAATAATCCGTTCTTTTTGCACTGCTTGGCGGTATTCGTCATTTTTCTGTCGCGGCGATCTTCGAATCATCTCGAAATGCCCGTATTTTCGGGGCAACGTCGAGGCTCCCCCTCAAAAACCTGTAAGAAAAACGGACAGCTCCATTACTTGGAACTGTAGTTGGCGTTACCGAGAAGTCCAATTGCCATCACCTTTGAGTTGACAGGGTTCTGGCGCCAATCAATTCACACCGTAAAAAAAAAGCCGTGAGCGCGCCCTAACTTCGGGCACGCCACGGCTGCTCCAACGTGTTAATGACTTTCCTTCAGTGGCTTTATCAAGCCATTCAATGACTTACAACTACCGTTGCACAGCTTCTCGCGGCGGTTCAAATTTTCGGCAAAAAAATCGATTAATCGCGATAATCCGGGGCCACTTTCTCCACCCGTCGCAACAAGGCAGCCCAGGCCAGTTGCATGCCATCCGGATCACTCAGTTCACCCTCTTTCAAGGGCCGTGCAGGTTCATTGAATTGACGTTCGGTATGGGCACACACCGCGTCGGGCGGCAGCACGATTTCACCGGCAGCCTGCGCCGCCAACTGGATTTCGCAGGCCTTTTCCAGGTAGTACATGCGCAGGAACGCCTGGCTGACGCTCTCGCCCACGGTCAACAAGCCATGGTTGCGCAACATCAGCACCGGCTTGTCGCCCAGGTCGCGTACCAGGCGCTGCTGCTCATCCATGTCCAGGGCTACCCCTTCATAGTCGTGATAGGCAACCTGGCCGTAAAACTCCATGGAAATCTGGTTGACCGGCAACAGCCCGCACTTGAGGGCGGCCACCGCGCAGCCAGCCTTGGTGTGGGTATGCAGCACGCACTGGGCATCCTCGCGCGCGCCGTGAATGGCACTGTGAATGACGAAGCCCGCCGGATTCACCGGGTATGCCGAGGGCTCCACTGCGCGCCCCTGCAGGTCGATCTTGACCAGGTTGGAGGCGGTGATTTCATCGAACATCAGGCCGTACGGGTTAATCAGGAAATGATGTTCAGGGCCCGGAATGCGCACCGAGATATGGGTGAAAATCAGGTCGGTCATGCGAAAGTGTGCGATCAGGCGGTAGCAGGCGGCGAGTTCCTGGCGCAGGTGCAGCTCGATGCTGGTTGGGTTCATTGTTGTTGTACTCAGGCAAATGACTGGTCAGACAATAGGGCGGCACCTTGAGCGCTGTCTACCTGCTGATCGCCTGAATGGACGACGTCGGGCGCCTTTCGCCTGTTTTACACTCAGCGGTCTGCAGCATCACGACAACCACAACAAAGGCTTGCCATGAACGACCTGATTACACGTGATTTCAATAAGGGCCTGGTGACCCTGACCTTGAACCGACCAGACAAACTCAACGCCCTGAACAACACCATGTACAGCCTCCTGGGCGACCTGCTGCTGGCTGCAGCGGAAGACGCGCAGGTCGACGTCATCCTCATCACCGGTGGTACCCAGTGCTTCAGCGCTGGCAACGACCTCAAGGACTTTCTCGACTCCCCGCCCAGCGACATGGACAGCCCCGTGTTCCGCCTGATGCGCGTGGTGATGGCGCTGGACAAACCCTTGATTGCGGCAGTGTCGGGCGCGGCCATTGGTATCGGCACGACCCTGCTGTTGCACTGCGACCAGGTACTGGTCAGCCGCTCGGCGAAATTGCGCATGCCGTTCGTGCCGTTGGGCGTGTGCCCGGAATTTGGCTCCAGCTTGCTGCTGCCACGACTGCTGGGCCATGCCAGGGCGGCGCGGTTGCTGCTGTGCAATGAAATGCTCAGCGGCCAACAGGCAGTCGAATGGGGGCTGGCCAACGAACTGCATGACGATGGCGAACAGTGCCTGGCAGCGGCGCGGCAACTGGCGGCGCGCTTGCAAGCCCTGCCGCAGGACGCATTACGGGTCAGCAAGCGGTTGCTCAAAGATACCCACCGGGCGGAGCTGGAAGCCGCCGTTCGGCGTGAAAGCCTGCTGTTCATCGAGCGGCTCCAGGCCCCCGAGACAAAAGCGGCATTGCGGGCACTGGTCAAGGATTGAGCCCCATCGCGACTGCTGCGCAGCCGATCGCAGCCTCGTGCCTCGGCAGCGGCTACCACGCCGATGCAACCGCTGGCGACAGCCTGCGATCGGCCGCGAAGCGGTCGTGCCTCAAGATCATTGCGCTCATCTGGCGACTGCTGCGCAGCGGCCGTGGTCCAGGCAACACCCGGTGTGCTGGATGGCCAGGCAAAAAAAGCCGGGCACACGGCCCGGCAAACACTACGGCTTACGATCAGCTACGTCCGTACAACGTCACCACACAAGCACCACCCAGACCCAGGTTGTGTTGCAGTGCAAGGCTGGTACCTTCCACCTGACGTTTGTCAGCAGTGCCGCGCAGCTGATGCGTCAGCTCATAACATTGTGCAAGCCCTGTCGCACCCAGCGGATGCCCCTTGGACAACAAGCCACCCGAGGGGTTGGTCACCACCTGGCCGCCATAGCTGTTGTCGCCATCGAGCACAAAGCGCTCGGCCCCACCCACCGGGCACAACCCCAGCGATTCGTAGGTCAGCAGTTCGTTGTGGGCAAAGCAGTCATGCAGCTCGACCACGCGGATGTCCAGCGGATCGACACCCGCCTTCTCGTAGACGGTCTTGGCCGCCCGCTGCGCCATGTCGAAACCGACCACTTCGATCATCGACTTGCTCTCGTGGCAAATCGCGGTGTCGGTGGTCAAGGCCTGGGCCAGGATCACCACGTCGGTATTGAGGCCATGTTTCTTGGCAAAGGCTTCGGAGCAGATAATCGCCGCCGCCGCGCCACAGGTTGGCGGGCACGCCATCAGGCGAGTCATGACACCCGGCCAGATCACCTGGTCGTTCATCACGTCTTCGGTGGTTACCACTTTGCGGAACAAGGCCAGCGGGTTGTTGGCGGCATGACGGCTGGCCTTGGCGCGAATGGCCGCGAAGGTGCTCATCTGCGTGCCGTACTTGTGCATGTGCTCACGCCCGGCACCGCCGAACATGCGCAATGCACTAGGCATATCGCCCACATCGGCGGTCAGCTCTTTGATCACCGACTGGGTCATGTGCGTGGTGGCCGCAGGGCGGTCATCCCACGCCGACTTCAGCGCACCCGGTTGCATCTGCTCGAAGCCAAACGCCAGGGCACAGTCAACTGCCCCGCTCTCCACCGCCTGGCGCGCCAGGAACAGCGCGCTGGAACCGGTGGAGCAGTTGTTGTTGACGTTGACCACCGCAATGCCACTCATACCCACTTCATACAGGGCCGCCTGGCCGCTGGTGGAATCACCGTACACATAACCGGCATAGGCTTGCTGCACCAGGCCGTAATCCAGGCCGGCGTCCTGCAAGGCCAGGCGAATGGCTTGCGAGCCCATCTCGATGTAAGTACCGCTGGTGCCCGGTTTGACGAACGGGATCATACCGACGCCCACGACGTAAGGTTTTTGCGACATCACAAATCTCCAGAATCAGACAGCCTCAAGGGGAACAAAGAGGCTGTCCGCCCGCACAGGGGCGAACAGACCATACCGATAGTTCTAGCGGATACCGGCGTTGCGCAGCGCGGCCGGGGTGAAATCGTTGACGCTCGGCTGGTAGGCGTAGTTGATGCCCTGTTTGTTTTCGTTGCCGAGGTTGGACACCACGTAGCGTCCGGCCATCAAGTCATAGGTACCGATGCCAGCGAAGGCGGTCAGCTTCTGCACGTAGTCGGTGAAGGTGTGCCCTTCGCTGACACGCCACAGTTGGCCACGGCCGTCGTAGTGGTCGATCTCCACTGCGGTCCAGGTGTCTTCGTCAAAGAACATGTGGCGCTTGGCATAGATATGCCGCGAACCGGACTTCAGCGTGCCCACCACTTCCCATACCCGGTGCAGCTCGTAGCGGGTCAGGTCCTGGTTGATATGCCCCGGCTGGATGACGTCGGTGTACTTGAGCGACGGCGACTGCAGCTTGTAGCTGTTGTAGGGAATGTAGATTTCCTTCTTGCCCACCAGCTTCCAGTCGTAGCGGTCCGGTGCGCCGTTGTACATGTCGGCGTTGTCGGCGGTGCGCAGGCCGTCGGCGGCAGTCCCCGGGCCATCGTAGGCCACTTGTGGCGCACGGCGGACCCGGCGCTGGCCGGCGTTGTAGGCCCAGGCCATGCGCGGCTCGGCGACCTGGTCGAGGGTCTCGTGGATCAGCGTGACGTTGCCGGCCATGCGCGCTGGCGAGGTCACCGTCTGCTTGGCGAAGAACAGGATGTTGTTGATGTCCTTGGGTTTGGCATCGCTCATCAACCAGGGAAAGCCACTGGCAATCTCGATCTGCACCGGGGTGAAGCTGCCGTTGACCTGCGGCGTGGCCTGGACCTGGGAGTTGATGTAGCTATGACCGCGGTAGCGGGTCAGGTGGTTCCACACCACTTCCAGGCCATTCTTGGGAATCGGGAAGGCAAAGTAGTGGATATCGTTGAAGTTCTTCAGCGAGTAGCCATCGTTGACCGCTTCGGTGGTCACCGCGCTTTTCTTCGCCGCGTCGTAGGCCGTCTGCGGCAGCACCGCGCTGCGCTGGGTCTTGTACACCGGCATCTTGTAGGTGTCGGGGTAGCGTTTGAACAGGGCCTGCTGGCCAGGGGTCAGCTTGTCCTTGTACTGCTCGGCGGTGGCGGCGGTGATGATGAACAGCGGCTTTTCACTGGCGTAGGGATTGCCCATGAAGCCGTTTTGCACAGGGGCTGCGTCGGCCTTGAGACCGCCGGTCCAGGCCGGGATGCTGCCGTCGGCGTTGCCGGCTTTTTCCGCGCCTATCGGGGTGAGGCTGGTGCCAAGCTTGGCCGCCTCCTCAGGGGAAACAGCGGCCATGACGCTGGCGGCCACCAGTGACAGGGACAGGGACAGGGTGCAGGCGGTGAGCAAAAGACGTGCAGGTTTCATTGTTGTTCTCCTCTCTGATGCGAATCAGAAGTTCACGCCGAAGCTGAGGGCGACGTAGTCGCGATCAGTGTTGGTGTTCCACTTGCCGCCGAAGTAGTCGGTGTAGCTCAGGCTGGCGGTGTAAGTGTTCAGGTATTCGGCATCCAGCCCCAGGCTCACGGCCTTGGTGCCTTCCTCGAAGTTCGGGCCAACACCGTCCACGTCATGGGACCAGGCGATGTTGGGCGACAGGTTGATGCCGGCAATCACGTTGGGGTAATCGAACTTGCCGCGCAGGCGGTAGCCCCAGGAGCTGCTGGTGTAGAAGCCGTGGCTGTTGCATTCCTGCTGCGGGTTGCTGGCCGCGGTCACGCCCGGCTGGCCCGGTACCGGCTGGTTGGCGCCCACGCACACGGCCTGGTTGACCAGTTCGCCGGCGCCAAACACGGTGTTGCGGCCAAAGCGCAGGTCGGTGCCGTCGCTGGAGCCCAGGCCGTTGATGTGGTTGTAGCCCACCTCGCCCACCAGGGTCAGGCGGTCGCTGCCCATCACCTGGTCGAAGAAGTGCGTGGCACTGACCTGCGCCTGCAGCACCGGCATGCGCTTGTAGCCGTCGATATCGGCACCTGCGACGTTCACCGAGTTGCCGCTCTGGAACAACGGCGAGGCAGCGTTGCCGATAGCGGCCAGGTTGATGTCGGCGCCGTTGAGGTTGAGCGGCATGTTCGGCCGGTAGCTGACCTCGCCGCCGATCGAGGTGCCGTCGACGTTGGTGGCAAAACTCACGCCGTACAGGCGTACATCCTCGGGGTACACCACGTTGTAGCTGGCGGTGCGAATGGCCGCGACCTGGTTGCTGGTGCTGGTGGCACGGGTGAAGTCCAGGCTCGGGTTGCGGCTGTGGTAGTTCATGGCATAGAAGCCGAACTCGGTCTCGTTCAGCTCCGGCACATACCAGCGCAGCGCCAGGCCGTACTGGCCACTGTCACGGGCGTCGCGCGTCTTGGTGCGCGGAATGTAGGCATCGTCGGCTACCCCAGGCGTGCCGGTGTTGTTCGCAACGCCCGGCGGCAGGTCGAGGCCGGCCAGTACCGCACGGTCGTTACAGCCCTGCGGGGTGACGTCGTTGCCGAAGAAGGTGCCGCAGTTGTCGATGACCGAGCTTTCCCACTCGATCTGGTAGAACATCTCGGCGGTCAGGCTGTCGGTCAGTCCCTGGGACAGGTAGAACATGTTGACCGGGATCAGGCCTTCCTTCACTTCGGCGCCAGGGCGACGCAGGGCGGCGACGTCGATGGGGTTGATGCTGTTGATCGAGTTGCCGATGAAGGTGCTCTCGCCCCAGCTCACCACCTGCTTGCCGACCCGCACGTTGCCCGGCAGCGAGCCGAGGTTGTAGTTGTGGTAGACGAAGCTGTCGAGAAACATGGCCCCCGACGATTTGGCCGCACGATCACGGCCGCTGTCGTCGATGTCGTAGAACTGGCGGCTTTCATCCTTGAGCTCGAAGTCGTACCAGTACTTGCCGCGCACAAACACGCCGCTCTGGCCGTACTTGAGTTCCAGGTCGTGAACGCCCTTGAAGATCTTCGAAAAGGTCTCGCCCTTCTTGAAGTTCAGGCGGTTGTCGTCGTTGGTGCGCGAGGACGCGTTGCCACGCACTCCTTGGGAGTTGAAGTTGGAGATAAAGTCAGGATCCGGCCCGCGCACGGCCCAGCTGGCGCCAATCGACAGCGATGAATCGAAGCTGCCTTCGATTTCGCCAATGCTGAAATCCTTGGCATTGGCCTGGGATTGCACGGCAAGCGCGACGGCGACGGCCAACAGGTGCGGAGCGCGGGCTCCACGCATTCTCGTCAGGTTCATGATGACTCCGGTATACAGGTGCGCAAGGAAGGCGTGCCGCACTAGAGGGTGCGGTTCTGGTCTTTGCGAAAACGGAACAAACGCGCGGCCGTCCCTGGCCGCGCAGTACTCAGGAACTCAGGCGATTCCGCGCTTCTGGTTCTCCCAGAACGGCTTGCGCAGCTCGGTCTTCAGCACCTTGCCGACACTGGTCAACGGCAACGAATCGCGAAACTCGATGCTGCGGGGCACCTTGTAGCCGGCGATCCGCTCACGGCAATGACCGATGATTTCCTCACCACTGGCGGTGACGCCGGGCTTGAGAATGATCACCGCGTGCACGGTCTCGCCCCACTTCTTGCAGGGAATGCCGATCACCGCGCTCTGGGCTACCGCCGGGTGGCTGGCGATAGCGGTTTCGACTTCGGCGCTGTAGATGTTCTCGCCGCCGCTGACCACCATGTCCTTGAGCCGATCGCAGATGTAGACGAAACCGTCCTCGTCCATGTAGCCGCCGTCACCGGTGTGCATCCAGCCGCCGCGCAGGGCTTCGGCAGTGGCTTCGGGTTTTTTCCAGTAACCGAGCATCACATTCGGACCGCGCACGATGATCTCGCCCACGGTGCCGCGTGGCACTTCGTTGTCCTGGGCGTCGACGATTCGGACTTCCACGCAGATACCAGGCAGCCCGGCCGAGTACATCTTGCCGCTGGCCTGGTGCTCGGGGGTGTGGTACTCGGCGCCCAGGGTAGTGGCCACCGGCGCCAGTTCGGTCATGCCATAACCCTGGGAGAACTCGGCGTTGATGAACATGGCGCGGGCGCGGTCGAGCAGTGCCGGGGTGATGGTCGACGCACCATAGCCGACCCGCTTCAGCGCACTGACATCCAGGTGCCGACCTTCGCCCTGGTGATAGTCCAGCAGCATCTGGATCATGGTCGGGGCCAACAACACTTCGTTGACCTGCTCCTGCTCGATGGCCTCCAATGCGCCTTTAGGGGTGAACCCTTGCAGCACAATATGGGTGCCGCCGGTGACGAACAGCGCCACCATGGCGGCGAAGTCGGCCAGGTGAAACATCGGCATCGAGTGCAGGAAGCGCGCATCGACGCCGCACTTGCCGGTATTGACCGAGTTCATTGCCGAGAACGCGACGTTGGTGTGGCTGAGCATCACGCCCTTGGGGAAGCCGGTGGTGCCGCCGGTATAGAAGATGCCCAGCAAGGCATCGCCACCGCGCCGTGCATCTTCCACGGCAGCGCTGTTGGCAATCAGGGTTTCATAGTTGAGCATTCCCGCCGGCGTCGGGCCATCGCCGGCGTAGATCACTTGGCGCAGGGTCTGGGATTGCTCGAGAATGGTTTGCCCGATGTCTTTGTGATGATCGTCAACGATCAGCACGGTGGTTTCCGAATCATCCAGCGAGTAGACGATTTCGGCGACACTCCAGCGAAAGTTCACCGGGTTGACCACGGCATCGGCCCACGGCACTGCCAGGTAGTACTCCAGGTAACGCTGGCAGTTGAATGCAAGCATCGCCACGCGATCGCCGCTGGCAACCCCCAACCCTTTCAGTGCACTGGCCAGCCGCGCCACCCGGTCGCCGTACTCGGCGTAAGTGGTGCTGCGGCCCTGGGCGCGGATGGCCACCGCTTGCGGTCGGCTCTGCAATTGACGATGCAGTCCTTGAGTGATGTACATGCTGAACTCCAAATAACTTTTTATTTTTGGATTGATTTGGATCGAGTCGCGCTGTGCGGCGGGCCGACGCGACGCCAGCCCTGCCTGTCATCAGGTCTACAGTGAGCGGGCAACCACCTCGCGCTGGATTTCGTTGGAACCGCCGTAGATGCGTGCCACCCGGGCGTCGGCCCACATGCGCCCGATCGGGTACTCGTTCATGTAGCCGTAGCCGCCAAACAACTGCAGGCAACGATCGAGCACCTCACCCTGGCGCTCGGTCAGCCAGAACTTGCCCATCGAGGCCAGCGTGGTGTCCAGGGTGCCGTCGATCCAGCGCTGCACGATCAGGTCGACAAAGGTCTTGGCAGCCAGCACGGTGGCCTTGACGTCAGCGAGTACGAAGCGGCTGTTCTGGAAGTCGATGACCGGCTTGCCGAAGGCCTTGCGGTCCTTGGTGTACTCCACGGTCAGGCGCAGCGCGCGCTCCATCACGGCAACGGCGCCAACACCAATCTGCGCACGTTCGTACGGCAGCTGGCTCATCAGGGTGTAGAAGCCCCTGCCCTCCACTTCGCCCAGCAGGCAATCAGCCGGCACTTCGACGTCGTCGAAGAACATCTCCGAGGTGTCCTGGGCGTGCATGCCGATCTTGCTCAGCAGCTTGCCGCGACGGAAACCGGGGGTATTGGTGTCGACCATGAACAGCGAAACGCCCTTGGCGCCCTGGCTGATGTCGGTCTTGGCAATCACCAGCACCATGTCGCAGGTCTGGCCATTGCTGATAAAGGTCTTGGCGCCATTGATGACGTACTTGTCGCCTTGTTTCACCGCGCGGGTGCGTACCGACTGCAGGTCGGAGCCGGCGCCCGGTTCGGTCATGGCGATGGCGCAGATCACCTCGCCGGAGCCTATCTTGGGCAGCCAGTGCTTCTTCTGAGCCTCGGTGCCGGACTCAAGAATGTAATGCGCCACGATGTGGCTCAGGCCCAGGCCCAGACCGCCACCAAAGGCGCTCATGGTCTGCACCACACAGGCGTAGTGGCCGATGCTGCCACCGGCGCCGCCGTACTCTTCACCCACATCCGGCAGGATCAGGCCGAGCTCGCCAGCCTTCAGCCAGGCGGCGCGGTCGGCGCAATGTTGCTCGCGCCAGTGCAGTTCGTTGGGTTCCATGTACTCCTTGGCAAAACGTTGGACCATGTCGCGAAACTGCTCCAGGTCTTCGGTCATCCAGGGTGAGCGGTAGTTTTCCAGCATTGCACGGACCTCATGTTCGAAGCGCCCCTGGCGTCAAAGACGCCGGGGGCTGCAGGGCAAAAAAGCGATCAGAAGTTGGAGCCTGGGCCGCCACCGCAGTAGATGACCTGGCCGGAGCAGTAGTCGGACTCGGGCAGGCAGAACATCACCACCGCACCGGCGGCTTCTTCGGGCTTGCCCGGACGACCGAGGGGGATGGTCTGGCTGGCGCTGTCCAGACGCGACTGCTGCACGCCAACCTTGATCTCGCGTCCTTCGATGTTGACGGTCTTGCTGTCTTCACCGGCCAGGGCCTGAGTGAGGCGGGTCTCGACCAGGCCGAAGGCCACGGCGTTGACATTGACCTTCAGGCGGCCCCACTCCTTGGCCAGGGTCTTGGTCAGGCCCAGCATGCCGGCCTTGGCCGAGGAGTAGTTGCTCTGGCCAACGTTGCCGCCGGCGGCGCCGGAGGAAATGTTGACCACCTTGCGCAGCACTTCGCGGCCTTCGGCGGCTTCTTTCTTGGCGGCGGCGCTGATCACTGGCTGGGCGGCGCGCAAAATGCGGAACGGCGCGGTCAGGTGGCAGTCCATGATGGCGTACCACTGTTCGTCGCTCATCTTCTGGATCACGTTGTCCCAGGTGAAACCGGCGTTGTTGACGATGATGTCAATGGCGCCGAAGTTGTCGACAGCGGTCTTGACCAGACGCTCGGCAAAGTCCGGCGCAGTGACGCTGCCCACACAGGCAACCGCTTCGCCACCGGCGTTGCGGATGGTCGCAACCACTTCTTCGGCCGGCTCTGCGTCCAGATCGTTGATCACCAGCTTGGCGCCATAGGCGGCCAGTTGCAGCGCCACTTCACGACCGATACCACGACCGGAACCGGTCACCAGGGCTACTTTGCCTTCAAGCTTTTTCATCAATCAGTTCCTTAAACGTGGGGTTGAGGATCAGGCCAGGGCGATCACGGCTTCGCCGAGCAGCTTGTCTTCGCCGTACTGGTTGGCGCAGCGAATGGTCAGGCGCACGCGCTTTTCGCCGTTCTCTTCGAATTTTTCAGTGACCTTGCCACTGCAGGTCGGCACGTGGCCCAGCTGGGTGATGCCGGTGAAGCGCACCGACAGGGCGCGCACTTGCTGCTGGGGTACCCATTGGGTCAGCAGGCGACCCAGGTAGGCGGCCGAGAGCATGCCGTGGGCGAACACATCGGGCATGCGCGACTTACGGGCGAAGTCGATGTCGACGTGGATCGGGTTGTGGTCGCCCGAGGCCCCGCAGTACAAGGCCAGGGTGGTGCGGTTGACGGGCTGCAGCTTGAGCAGCGGCACTTCGTCGCCGACCTGGATATCGGAAAACTGAACGTGGTTGGCAAGGGACATCGGCAATTCCTCAGCGCTGGACAAGAGACGAACGGACATCGGCGATGTGCTCGCCGTCCTGGTTGGTCACCCGCGACTCGGTGACCACGAACTGCAGGGCCCCGCCCTTCTTCTCGTAGACATCGGTGATCGTCGCGTCGAAGGTCAGCACGTCGCCGGCGTAGGCCATCTTGTGGTACACGAACGACTGCTCGGCGTGCAGGATGCGGCCCAGGTCGAAGTCCACCAGCTTGAGGAAGGTGTTCAGGTCGCGACCCTCGCCTTCCAGGCACTTCAGAAACGTCGGCGGAACCGGCAGCGACTTGTGGCCGGCGGCCTTGGCCGCAGCTTCATCGGTGTAGACGGCGTCGGTTTCGCCGATAGCCTTGGCGAAGAAGCGCAAGCGGCCTTTCTCCACCTCGGTATTGAATACCCCGAGCTTGTGCCCGATCAGGTTTTTGTCAGCCATGTGTCTCGTTCCTTTTGTTGTTGTAAGGGGCCGTCGGGCTCAGTTACGGCCGAACATGGTCACCACACAGGCGCCGCCCAGGCCCAGGTTGTGTTGCAAAGCGATGTTCAGCTCATCGACCTGGCGCTTGCCGGCCGTGCCGCGCAGCTGATGGGTCAGTTCGTAGCACTGGGCCAGGCCGGTGGCACCCAGGGGATGGCCCTTGGAAAGCAGGCCACCGGAGGGATTGGTCACCACCTGGCCGCCGTAGGTGTTGTCGCCGTCGTGTACAAACTGCTCGCCGCCGCCTACCGGGCACAGGCCCAGGGCTTCGTAGGTGAGCAGCTCGTTGTGGGCGAAGCAGTCATGCAGCTCCACCGCGCGCACGTCCTGTGGCCCGAAGCCGGACGCCTCGTAGACCAGGTTGGCGCCGCGCTGAGCCATGTGAAAACCGGCATAGGCGATCATCGACGGCGGGTCGAACGACTCCACAGGGTCGGTGACCATCGACTGGGCCAGGATCACTACATCGCTGCGCAGGCCGTGCTTCTTGGCGAAGGCTGGCGAGCAGACAACCGCGGCGGCGGCACCACAGGTGGGTGGGCAGGCCATCAGGCGGGTCATGACACCGGGCCACATGACCTTGTCGTTCATCACCTCTTCGGTGCTGACGATGTTCTTGAACAGTGCCAACGGGTTGTTGGCGGCATGGCGGCTGGCCTTGGCGCGGATCGCGGCGAAGGTTTCCATGCGGGTGCCGTACTTCTGCATGTGCTCGCGACCGGCACCGCCGAAGGTTTTCAGGGCGCGTGGCAGGTCGACATCGCGGGTCAGGTCTTCCATCACATGAACGACACTCGCGCGGGTCTGCGGGCGGTCGTCCCAGTGGGACTTCAGCGCACCGGCCTGCATTTGCTCGAAGCCCAGGGCCAGCACGCAATCGGCCTGGCCGCTCTGCACCGCGGCGCGGGCCAGGTACAGCGCGGTGGAGCCAGTGGAGCAGTTGTTGTTGACGTTGACGATCGGGATACCCGTGCGGCCGACTTCATACAGGGCGGTCTGGCCGCAGGTGGAGTCACCGTAGACATAGCCGGTGAAGGCCATCTGGATCTTGTCGTAGTCGATGCCTGCGTCCTTGAGCGCCAGGCGTGTGGCTTGCGCGCCCATGTCGGTGTAGCTGGGGCTTGCACCGGGTTTGGAGAACGGGATCATGCCAACCCCGGCTACCACCACTTTGTCGTTCATCGATTCGTGTCCTTTGCCATGCACTTCAGAGGGGTAACCGCCCGGCCGGCCGGTGGTCGTTGTGGTGCCCATCCTAGGAGTGGCAAGGGTGGCGCTACGACCGTCGAAGGGATGAAGTTACGGATCAACCAGGGAGGCGTTCGAAGGAACGAGGGGCGGGAGTAAGGGGTGGGGTAACGTCGCGGGGCAAGCCCACGCCCACCGGTGCATACAAATTCCTGTGGGAGCGGGCTTGCCCCGCGATGGCCAGCACGCAAGAGCCAGATCGCGGGGCACGCCCGCCCCTCCCCCGACTCCTCCCTTTGAACGAGCCCACGCATCGTCCACAGCATCATCCCTTCGGCGCTCCCTGCCCGCGCGGCCGGCCACCTAGCATGACCGCACAGCCCCCAACCGACCCAAGGACCGCAATGAGCGACTACAGACCCTCCTGGCTAACCGAAGACATGGCGATCTTCCAGCAATCGGTACGCCGCTTCGCCGCCGAAGAACTGGTGCCCCACGAAGAGCGCTGGGCCAAGCAACAGCACGTCGACCGCCAGACCTGGTTCAAGGCCGGCGAAATGGGCATGCTCTGCCCCGGCATCCCCGAAGAATACGGCGGTGGCGGCGGCAGCCATGCCCACAACGCAATCATCGGCTACGAACTCGCTCGCGCCGTTGCCACCAGCCTGGGCACCAACGTCCACAGCGCCATCAGCGCCCACTACATCCTGCGCTACGCCAGTGAAGCGCAAAAACAGCGCTGGCTGCCGCGCATGGCCAGCGGCGAGCTGGTCGCCGCCATCGCCATGACCGAGCCCGGCGCCGGCACCGATCTGCAAAACGTCAAGACCAAGGCCATTCGCGAAGGCGACCATTACGTCATCAATGGCTCCAAAACCTTCATCACCAACGGCTACCTCGCCGACCTGGTTCTGCTGGTGTGCAAGACCGACCCAAGCCTGGGCGCCAAGGGCATCTCGATCATCGTGCTGGAAACCAAGGACCTGCCGGGCTTCCGTCGCGGCCGCATCCTCGACAAGCTCGGGCAGAAAGGCCAGGACACCTCCGAGCTGTTCTTCGACGACGTGCGCGTGCCGGTGGAAAACCTGCTCGGCCCGCAGGAAGGCCAAGGCTTTGTGCAACTGATGCAGCAACTGCCCGAAGAGCGCATGTTCATTGCCATGAACGCCCTGGGCTCGATGGAACGTGCCGTAGAAGAAACCATCAAGTACACCCAGGATCGCAAGGTCTTCGGCAAGCCGCTGCTGGACATGCAGAACACTCGTTTCAAGCTGGCCGAGATGCAGACCACCGTCACCATCGCGCGCACCTTCATCGACGACTGCATGAGCAAGATGGTCAACCATCAGCTCGATGCAACCACGGCAGCCAAGGCCAAGTGGTGGACCTCGACCCAGGCCTGCCAAATCATCGACGAGTGCCTGCAGCTGCACGGTGGCTACGGCTACATGCTCGAGTACCCGATTGCCCGTCTCTACATCAACACCCGTCCAATGCGTATCTACGGCGGCTCCAACGAAGTCATGAAAGAGCTGATCGCACGCACTTTCTGATACATCCGATGCGCCCCGGCTGCCAAGGCCGGGGCGTTTTTGTTGCTGGAACGGAGGTTTCCCATGTCGGTACTTGAGTTTTCCAGGCACGAGGGCGTGGCCACCCTGGTGATGTCACGCCCGGGCGTCAAGAACGCCTATAACAGCGAGATGGGCACAGCGTTGCTGCAAGCGCTGGACGAGATTCGCCGCGACCCGCACCTGCGCGCCGTCGTACTCACCGGCGCCGGTGAAGACTTTTGCGCCGGCGGCGATGTCGGCGGCATGTCACGCATGGACTGCTCAGCGGCAGAGCTGCGCACACGCATGGAAGTAACCCACCGTGTAGTGGCCGAACTGGTCGCGCTGCCCTGCCCGGTCATTGCCGCGGTGGATGGCGTTGCCGCTGGCGCCGGTTTCAGCCTGGCCCTGGCGGCGGACTTCACCCTGGCCTCGGAGCGCGCGCGGTTCAGCATGGCGTTCGCGCGTATCGGCGCCGTGCCCGATATGGGCGCCACCTACATCCTGCCTCGGCTGGTGGGCCTGCAAAAGGCCCGCGAGTTGATCTACTCGGCACGCGAAGTCACCGCCGCCCAGGCCCTGGAGATGGGCATCCTGCTGGAGGTCGTGGCCACTGCCGGCTTGCACGCCAGGGCCAGCGAACTGGCCCGCAGCATGAGCGAACAATCACCCTCTGCGTTTGCCATGACCAAGCGCCTGCTGGCCCAATCGTTGAACAATGACTGGCACAGCCAGTTGAGTGATGAAGCCTGGGCCCAGGCCATTGCCATGTCGGGTGACTACTTCAAGGACGCCACTGCACGCTTCATGCGCAAGGAACCGTTGCGCTACCGCTGGCCTCGGCCGGCCAGGAGCGAGCCATCATGAGCACCACCCTTGCCCAGGGTGCTGCGTTGGCCAGCGACGATGCACCACTGGACGGCTTTGTGCCGATGGTGCCCAGTGGCTTCGTGGCGCAATGCACCGGCTTGTATTTCCATCCGCAGCGCACCGTGATAGCCGCGAGAATCCGCCCCGAGCACTTGAACCCGCTGGGAATCGCTCACGGCGGCTTTCTCGCCACCCTGGCCGATACGGCCTTCGGCCGCGCGCTCAAGTTTGCCGCTGGCAGCGAAATGCCCCCAGCGACCATCAACCTGAGCATGGATTACCTGTGCCCGGCACCGCTGGGGGCCTGGATCGAAGCGCATGTACAGATCCACCGCCTGGGTCGCACCCTGTACCACGCCAGCCTCGACCTGCTCGACGGTGAGCGCCTGGTCGCCCGGGGCAAGGCGACCTTTATCGGAAATGCCTTGAAGCCGCGCTGATCACAGCGCGGTGTTGTCGGGGAGTTTCAGGTCCAGGTCGCGAGCCTTGGCAATCGCCTCGTCGCGACCGGTGACCCCCAGCTTGTAGAAGATGTTCTTCATGTGCCACTTCACCGTTTCCGGTGACAGGTTCAGCACCCTGGCAATCTTCTTGTTCGGCAGCGTCCGGGCTACCAGGCTGAGCACATCCAGTTCCCGGGCACTGAGCACTTTCGGGCTGTCGGCGTCTGTGACCTGCGCCTGGATTGCCGCCGTGCTGCGGGCGATGTCGAGCAAACGCCGGGTATAGAACGCCAGCACCGGGTCAGGCGCGCCGTCTTCCAGCCACGCCTGGAGCAGTGCCACCCCCCCCGGCCAGGCATCCAGCAGGCTGCGTACCAGGCCCAGGCGATGGCCCTGGCGCAGCGCTTCCATGATGAGCTCACGCGCCTCTCGGGGTCGCCCCAGGCCATGCTCGCTGACTGCCAGCTGCAAGAGCATGGGGACCACCCGGCGCCAGCGCCGATGCTGGCGCGAGGTGTCGATCAGTGCCTGCAACTGCTGCCCGGCATCCTGAAGGTTGCCCTGGTGCAGGCGCCGCTCGCTGGCGGCGCGACGGGCAATGATCCGGACCTCCAGGGCAGTCCCTGCGCCTTGCGGGCCATCGCTCTGGTCGAGCTGTTCGATACGCTGCAACACAGCATCTGCCTGTGTTTCATCACCGCCCTGCTGCGCCCAGCGCATGCGCAGTATCAACGCCGCCGCGAGCAATCGGTCGAGGTTGTAACTGCAGGCAAACTGCTCCAACCGTTCAACCCAACCCCAGGCCTCAGTGTGCCTACCCGCGAGCCAGTGGGCCGTGGCCAGGGTCTGCATGGCCTGCAGCACGCTGTCGGGAATGGCCACGCGCTGCAGCAGCTTCATGCGCGGCTCCAGCAATTGGCACGCAGCCTCATAATCGCCCTGCTCGTACAGCGCCATCCCCAGCAGCGCCGCCGCCATGCTGCTGACGATCAGGTAGGCCACGCCCTGGCTTTCCGCCTGTTCGAGTACCTCGCGGTACAGGTGCTCGGCTTCGGTTGTGCGACCCTCCAGGGCCAGGCTCATGCCGGTGAAGCAGCGCCCCACCAGGCTGCGACGCGGCGAGCCCTGCAAGCGTTCACCGTCCTTGAGTACCGCCCGGGCCCGCTCGAACTCGCCCTGGTACATGTACAGCCAGGCCAGGGTGTTGCAACGCCCGGAGTAGGCAAAATCGTCGGCATCGTCAGGAATGGCCAGCAGCGCAGGCAGCAATGCCAACAGGGCTTCGGTATCGTCCTTGAACAGTGCCAGGCTGCCTTGCAGCACGGTAAATACATGCCGTTGATTGCGGTCGAGCACGGCATGCTGGCGGCGCAGTTCGGCCATGCTTTGCTCGACAGCGGGGTAATTGCGGGCGTACAGCGACAGGTGCGCCATCACCAATTGCAAGCCGATGCGGCTGGCGGTCTGCTCGGCTGGCAGGCTGCGCAACAACCCCGAAACCTGGCTGAGGTTGCCCTTGTTGAGCAAGTCGTAGGCACAGGCTTCGACGATATCGGCAGCGGCTTCGGCATCGCCTGCCTTCACCGCATGGCGCACGGCCTCGTCGAGGTGACCGTGGGCGCTGAACCATCCCCGGGCAGCAGCGTGCAGCTCGGTCGGGCGAGTATCCGCCTCGGCCTCCAGGCGACTGTGCAGGACCTTGCCCAACAATGGGTGCAGGCGATACCAGGTCTCCTGGTCATGACTCTTGACCTGAGTGATGAACAGGTTGTCGCTGTCCAGGCGGGTCAATTGGGTGAGCATCCGGGCAATGGCATGGGGTTGGCCGAGCAGGGTTGCACACAGCGAGGCGCAAAAGCGCTCGCAGATCGATACCCGCGTCAGCAGGCGCAAGTCTTCGGGCGCCAGGCGTACCAGCACTTCGCGTTCGAAGTAGCTGGCAAAGGCTCCGGGGTCGCGCACCTGCACCCGGTCGAAGCGGCCGCCCTGCTTGGCCTTCAGGTCTACGGCAAACAGCTGCAGCCCCGCAATCCAGCCATCGGTCAGTTCATGCAGCACCGCCGCATCGCGAGGATCAATGCTGCCCAGTTGCTCACGCAGAAAGCGCTCCGACTCTTCAGCGCTGAAACGCAGGTCGCGCAGGTCGAAATCACTGACCTGCCCGCGACCACGAAAGCGTGCGAGGACCACCGGCGGGGCCACCCGCGAACAGAACACCAGGTGCAGCCTGGCGGGTGCGTAGTCGAGCAACCAGTGCAGGGCCTGGATGATGAACGGGTCCTGCACATGGTGCAGGTCATCGAGCATCAGCACCAACTCACGCCCGTGGCCGGCAATGCTTTGCACCAGGGTAATGACCCAATGTTCCAGCGCCATTTCACCCGTGTCGCGCCCCAGCAGGAAACCGGCTTCGCGCACCAGCGTGGGGTCTATTTCAGCAAGGCTTGCCTGCAGGCAATGGCAGAAACGCTCCAGGTCATTGTCATCGGCTGACAACGACAACCAGGCCACATCGAAATTCAGTGCCAGCAGTTCACGCCGCCAGGCCAGCAGGGTGCTGGTCTTGCCGCTGCCGGCTGGGCCCTGGATCACCACGCAGCGCTGTCGGCGCGCCTCCATCAAGCGCGCCAGAAGCCCTTCTCGGGCAAGCAGCAAGCGCGCCCCGCGTGGCGGCACGACCTTGGTCTGGACGTTGGATGGATCAGTGTCGGTTTCTGAATCGGGCAATAGCGGCATGAGCGAAAACATCCAGAATGGCGAACAGCGCAAGGCTCCAGTGTAAGGTCTAACGCAACACTTGTGGGAGGCGCAATAGCGACCGTTCCTGGTCGCCGCTGGCGCCAGCCGTGCGGCCACAGGCCATGGCAGATGCCCCGTGAGAGGCCAGACAAACTTCGTACGACCGCTGCGCGGCCGATCGCAGGCTATCGCCAGCGGCTACACGGGCCGGTAGCCGCTGCCGAGGTACGAGGCTGCGATCGACTGCGCAG
>NZ_AUED01000004.1 GCF_000425805.1 Pseudomonas vranovensis DSM 16006 | reverse complement strand
CTTTGAAACTCAAGGAGTTTTCGGTTCCGACTACGCCGGAAGTGGGGCGAATTATAGACAGATCCACAGGGGCGTCAAGGACTTATTTCAACTTTCGCTCGGATAGCTATATATAGGTACTTCACTTCAAGGAAACCTCCATGTTTGAACCCTACCTGCAGCGCTGGCAACTGATTCCCGATGGAACTCCCCTCATTACTGCCAGCAGTCACCTGCTTGCAGTGGTGTACCAGGGTGAACTCGCCATGCTTAAAGTGGCCTGTACACGTGAGGAACAACATGGCGCCGAGGTGATGACGTGGTGGAACGGCGAAGGCGCGGCGCGGGTATTGGCTCACGCCGACAACGGCCTGTTGCTGGAGCGCGCGCTGGGGCCGGACTCATTGGCCAAGTATGCCGAACAAGGACGCGATGAGCAGGCCACCCGCATTCTGTGCCAGACCATTGCGCTGTTGCACGCCCCACGCAACAGGCCTGCACTACCGCTGATAGAACTGGGGACCTGGTTCAGCAGTTTGTGGTCAGCCGCCGATGCCTATGACGGCTTCTATAGAGACTGCGCCCAACTGGCCCAGAAATTGTTGGCCGCCCCACAAGAAGAATGCGTACTGCACGGCGATATCCACCACGGCAATGTCCTGGACTTCGGCGCACGCGGTTGGCGTGCCATCGACCCCAAGTGCCTCTACGGTGAACGCACATTCGATTACGCCAACCTGTTCTGCAACCCCTCCCCTCGCATCGCCACAGATGCACGTCTTTTCAGCCAACGACTGGCGACGGTCTGCCGAGTCGCCTCGTTGCCGCGCCAGCGACTGCTGCAATGGATCGTTGCCTGGTGCGGTTTATCCGCGGCCTGGTTCCTCGAAGACGGTCTGCATGAGCAAGCCGCCCCTCGCTTGAAGGTGGCACAACTTGCACTCGATGCGCTGGAGGCAGGCAACTAATCCGCTCGCCGTCGATCTGTAGAGAAGGCACTCCATGCGAGCCATAGCCATGAGCGATACAGAAAACGGCAAGACCCCAGGTCTGTCAGCGGACGAAGAGCAAGAGGTCAGTCACAACCAACCCCCACGCGCAGCCGTGTTGCACGAGATCATTCGCTACCAGGGTGACCAGGAACTGGAACGTACGATCGCCGCCCTTTGGTGGTCGGCGCTGGCGGCGGGATTGAGCATGGGCCTGTCGATGATGGCCATGGGACTTTTCTATGCACGCCTGCCCGAAGGAGACAGCAGCCAAGTGATTGCCAGCCTGGGCTACAGCGCCGGGTTTCTCGCGGTAATCCTGGCCCGCCAGCAACTGTTCACCGAAAACACCCTGACCGCCGTGCTGCCAGTCATGACCGACCCTACGCTGAACAATCTCGGACGTCTGCTGCGCTTATGGACCGTGGTGCTGTTCGGCAACCTCGCCGGTACCATACTGGTCTCCTACGTGATGCTATACCTGCCCATTTTCGACAGTAAGACCGACGCGGCCTTTCTCGACATCGGTCACAAGGTGATGGAGAACAATCTGCAGCAGATGTTTGCCAAAGGCATTATCTCGGGTTGGATGATCGCCACCATGGTCTGGATGATCCCCTCTATGGAGCACGCAAAAATCTGGATCATTCTGATGATCACCTACCTCATGGCGCTGGGTGACTTTACCCATATCGTCGTCGGCTCGGTGGAGGTCTCGTACCTGGCCTGGGCTGGAGAAGTCAGTTGGCCGGCCTTCTGGCTGGACTTCGCCGCCCCCACCCTGGTCGGCAACATTATCGGCGGCAGTTTCATCTTTGCGCTGATCAGCCATGCCCAGGTCCGCAGCGACAGCGGCAAGCCTCCCTCCCAGTTACCCGCCCTGGACAAGGACAAAAAACCGCGCCAACACCCACAGCGCTAGCGCGTTTCTACAAGTCCTTCATGGCCATGACCCGCTCGCCGGCACCTTCTTGTAGCTGACGCTGCAGTTTGGGTAGCCACCAGGCCGGGCCGCCATGGGGGTGTTCCAGACTCACCCGCTCGCCCATCTGGGGCGTGCTGAGCGGCACCTGCGCGGCATTGGCCAAAGCGAGGATGCGGTCGAAAGGTTCGTGCCAGCTGTGGGTGGACAGATCGAAAGTACCGTTGTGCACCGGCAGCAGCCAGCGCCCACCTAGGTCCTGGTGGGCCTGCAGGCTTTGTTCGGGCTGCATATGGACGTTGGGCCAGTCGCGGTTGTAGGCACCGGTTTCGATCAAGGTCACATCAAAAGGCCCATAGCGCTCGCCAATCTGCTTGAACCCGTCGAAGTACCCGGTATCGCCGCTGAAGAACAGCCGTAGGTTGTCATCAAGGATGACCCACGACGCCCATAGCCTGGTGTTACTGTCGAACAAACCGCGCCCGGAAAAGTGCTGTGCTGGCGTGGCCACGAAACGAATACCCTCGATCCGGGTTTCCTGCCACCAGTCCAACTGTTGCACCTTGGTTGCTGGCACCCCCCAATCGATCAGCAGGTCACCAACCCCCAGCGGCGCGATGAAGTACTCGGCACGGTCGGCCAGTTGCCGGATGGCGTGCTCATCGAGGTGATCATAGTGGTCATGGGAAAGGATCACTGCTGTCAACGGCGGCAGTTCATCGAGCGTGAGCGGCGGCTGGTGGAATCGTTGCGGCCCGGCCCATTGCACCGGCGAGGCGCGCTCGGCAAACACCGGGTCGGTGATAAAAAAACGTTCGCGCAGCTTGAGCAGTACCGTGGAATGCCCGAGCCGCCACACACTGCGATCAGGGGCTTCGAACAGTTGCTGGCGGCTCAAGGGCTGTACGGCAATCTCCACATCCGGGCGGGTATCCGCCGGCTTGCTGAGGAACAGAAACTTGAAACCGATGCGCAGCTTTTTGAGCGCACTGTCCTGGGGCAACTGACGCAGGTTGTGGTAGCGCCCATCCTGGCGTTGCGCCGGTTCACCAGCGTGCGGGGTCAGAGGGGCCATGAGCAGAAGCACTCCAAGGATGAGGGTAAGTTTCATGGTACCCCAAGGTGGATGCATCAACTATGAAATGGCCTGTAAGGCCATTTTTCAGTAGCGTGCGATTGTTCAACAATGTTCACCGCTTCTATGCGATAAACGGCGTCTCGGGACAGGCCAGCAACCATGATGGATAACAACAGCGGCAAGGGCCTTTCATTTGTAAGAAGGATATACCCACCGCGCATTATCGGCCTGGGCATCGGCATGCTCGGCGTAATGGCCGGTATCTCGACCCTGGACAAGCCTCAGTGGGTCTGGTGGTTGTTGCTGGCGAACGGGCTGCTCTGGCCGCACCTGGCGTATCAGCTTGCCCGACGCGCCCCGGTTCCCTATCACGCTGAATACCGCAACCTGCTGGCCGACTCGCTGATGGGGGGATTCTGGGCCGCGAACCTGCACTTCAATCCCCTGCCCAGCGTCACCATCCTCTCGATGATGGCGATGAACAATTTCGCTGCCGGTGGCCAACGCCTGTTTCTCAAGGGGTTGCTCGCCCAGTGCCTGGGTGCCGGCCTGTCTATATCGCTATTCGGTGCCGGACTTGAGCTGCAGGCGACCTCCCTGCAGGTTTACGCCTGCCTGCCCATGCTGACCCTCTACCCCATGGCGGTCGGCTGGGTCTGTTATCGCCTGGCCATGAAGCTGTCCGAGCACAAGCGCCGTCTCAGCGCCCTGAGCCGCACCGACAGCCTGACTGGCCTGCTCAATCACGGTGCATGGAAAGACCTGTTGCAACTGAAGTTCCAAATCTGCCAGCAACAGCGCTGTGGCGCTGTTATCGCGATCATCGACATCGACCACTTCAAATCCATCAATGACACCTACGGCCATGTCGTAGGCGACTGCGTGCTGAGCCAACTCAGCAGCGAACTCAAGCGCAATCTGCGTGAGCATGACCTGGCCGGTCGCTATGGTGGCGACGAGTTCTGCTTGATTCTGCCCGACACCAGCCTGGAACACGCCCGCCTGAGCATGGAGCGTCTGCGCGAACACGTCGGTAGCTACCGTAATCCGCAATTGCCGGCCCTGCGCATCAGCCTCAGCATCGGCCTTGCCAGCTATCACGAAAACCTGATCTCCCCGGAAGCCTGGTTGAACGAAGCCGACAAAGCTTTGTACACGGCGAAAAATAGCGGACGCGATCAAGTCAATTTTGCCCAGTTGGACCTCGCCCCCTTGAAGCTGGCCTATCCTGAGTGAACGTTCGCCCCTGCGGCACGGCCGCCAGGGTGCAACTCACCAAGGAGCAGCGCGTGTATGGACAGGATTGCCGAGGATTCACCGACCAGCCCACCCCCTCACCTGCAAACGCGCAAACTCATCGCCGGTATTGCTGTGCTGTTTGCCCTGGCCTGCTTGATTGCCCTCGGTGCCCTGTTCAACATTGCCCTCTCGTTGAACACCAGCGAACGTGAAAAAAGCAGTTTCTATGCACACAAGGCGCTCGAACAACGGCTTGAAGCGTCTCGGCAGTTTCTCTCCAGCTACGCGGTATGGGATGCCGCCTACGACCACCTCAATGGCGCCCCCGACCTGACCTGGGCTTATGAAGAGAAGAACGTCGGTGACTCGCTGTACACCGCCAGCGGATTTGAAGGGGTGTTTGTGGTCGATGACCAACACACCAAGTACGCCTTGCTCAAGGGCCAGCTCCGTCATGCCCCCGCCAGCACCTATATAGAAGAACCATTGGCCCCCATCATTGCCCAGGCGCGAAGCGTTGCCACCGAGCGACAGCAAACCACCCAGTATGTGCTGTTCAATGGCTGGCCGGCGGTAGTGGTGGCCGCCGCCATTCGCCCCGATGACGAGCAACTGAGCATTGATCCGCGCACCACCTCGGTGATGATGTTCGTCGACCAACTGACCCCCGAAAAACTCGACAATCTCGGCGCCGGGGCTGGCCTGAGTGGCATGCACATCGAAAAAGCAGGCGCCTTGGCAGACGATCAATCCAGCCTGGCACTGGGTGAAACCGGGTACCGCCTGGTGTGGGCCACGCCGCGTCCCGGCGACCAACTGCTCTGGGCTGTGCTGCCCCCCTTGCTGGGGGCAATGCTGGTACTGGGACTGCTGATGATCTACTTCTTTCGCTATGCATTGCGCACCGCTCGGGAAATCGACAGCTCCCTGCAAAGCCTGCAATCGAGCAATCTGGCCCTGGAGGCCAGCGAGCAGCGCTTTCGTGCGGTGGCCGAGGCCGCGTCGGACTGGATCTGGGAAACCGATAGTTTCCAGCGCCTGAGCTATCTTTCCCAGCGCTTCGTCACCGTGACTGGTTATAAGACCGAAGACTGGCTGGGCCAACCGATCGATCAGTTGCTCAGTTGCGAGACCACCCCTCTGACGCTCTGGCTGGATAGCCAGGCTGAACCTGATCCGCAGCAGATGGCCAATCTTCGCTGCGCCTACCGCGATCAGAATGGACAGCTCTGTTTTTGTCGGGTCTCGGCGCGTTCGATCATGCTCGACGGCAAACTGGCCGGCTTTCGTGGTACCGCCAGCGATATTACGGATGAGGTGGCTGCCCATGCCCGTATCCAGCACTTGTCGATGCACGATGCGCTCACAGGCCTTGCCAACCGCAACAAGCTTTCGCGCTTTCTGGAACAGGCGCTGCTCAAGGGCCAGAAAGCCCCACCCTTGACGCTGTTGCTGTTGGACCTGGACAGCTTCAAGCCGATCAACGACTCGCTCGGCCATGCCGCCGGGGACGCCGTATTGCTGGAGGTTGCCGTGCGTCTGCGCGATTCGACCCGCGATGGAGACCTGGTAGCACGCCTGGGTGGCGACGAATTCGTCCTGGTGATGAACGGCATGGACAGCCGCAATGAAATCGACCGTTTCTGTGCCCGCATGATCGACAACCTGCACCAGCCAATCCACTACGAGGAACAGGCCCTGCATATCGGTGCAAGCCTTGGCGTCGCCCAGACTCGCTTGCAAGGCTTCGACGCCGATGAACTGATACGCTGCGCCGATATTGCTTTGTACCAGGCCAAGGCCGATGGCAAGAACACCTGGCGCTATTTCTCACCGGAGATGAACGAACAAATCCAGTACCGTCGACAACTGGAAAACGACTTGCGCAAGGCACTCAAGAACAATGAACTCGTCCTGCACTTTCAGCCACGCTATCGTCTGGAGACGCTGGAAATCGTCTCGGTCGAAGCCTTGGTACGCTGGCAGCATCCCATTGAGGGACTACTGGGCCCGGACACGTTCATTCCACTGGCCGAACAGACCGACCTCATTGTGCCGCTGGGCCGCTGGGTGCTGCGCGAAGCCTGCGAAACAGCACGCAACTGGCCAAATCATCTACTGGTGTCGGTCAACCTCTCGCCGGCGCAGTTCTCCCGCAGCGATGTGGTCAATGACGTCTACACCATCCTCGTCGAAACCGGCTTCCCGGCGCAGCGCCTGGAGCTGGAGATCACTGAGAACGTCATGCTCAACGATATCGAGGGCGCCCTGGGCACCATGACGGCGCTCAAGGAACTGGGCGTGCGCCTGAACATGGATGACTTCGGTACCGGCTATTCTTCGCTGGGCTACCTGCGCACCTATCCCTTCGACAGCATCAAGATCGACAAGCGCTTCATCGCGGGCCTGAGTACTGAAAGCAATGACCGCGCCGTGGTCCAGGCCATCATCAACCTGGGCAAGGCCATGGGCCTGACGGTCACCGCCGAAGGCGTGGAAACCGAGCAGCAACTCGAGGCCCTGGGCAAGGAAAAGTGCCATGAGGTCCAGGGCTACTACCTGAGCAAGCCGGTCGACAAACTGGCCTTCGAGCAACTGCTGCTCAACCACAACAGCAGCCGCTCCGGCGCCTCCTAGCTCGCCACCAGCCCCAGGCGCTTGCGTACCAGGATCAACAGGTTGCCGGCAACATCGTCAAAGCCCTTGTTCTGCGCGACGATCTGTACGCCCTCCAGCAGCAAGGTCAGTTCAAAGGCCGCCAGTTGCGGCGCCTCCAGACCACTTTCTTCACACAGGCGAATCAACCGCGCCGCTTGCCGACGCTTGTGTGCTTCGATCAATGTCCGAGCCGGGCTGTCGCAAATCGGCAGCTCCGCCAGGGTGTTGGTATAGGCGCAGCCGCGGTGCGACGACAGTACCGGTTCCTGCACCAGAAACTCGGCAAAGCCCAGAATCTGAAGCGCCGGCTGCCCGGCAAAGCGCTCGGCCAGATCTGCCCAAACACTGTCGTACTCCTCCATCAGCAACTGCAACCAGGCCAGCACCAGAACATCCTTGGATTCAAAGTGCCGGTACACGGTCATCTTGGTGGTTTCAGCCTTGGCGGCAATGGCATCGACCGTGACGCGGCTGATGCCCTCATTGAAAAACAGCTCGTGGGCGGCGTCGAGGACACGCTCGCGAGGTGGCAGACGGGCGATTCGTTGCGAACGCATGGACAGGCTCCCGGTTGACTGCGATACCAATCGGTATCACTCTATACCCATTAGTATCTTTCGATACCCATCGGTATTCTATCGTCAACCGTCACAGTAGCGGGAGTCCAGGATGAAGGTTTCTGAGTACGTGCAATACGATGCCATTGGCCTGGCTGACCTGATTGCCCGGGGCCACGTCAGCAGCAATGAAGTCATCCAGGCGGCGCACCAGGCAATCGAGGCGGTCGAGCCCAGAGTCAATGCCCTCGCCGAGCACTGGCAGGATGAACCCCTCCCCGCTCGCAGCGACGGATCACTGCATGGCGTTCCCTTCCTGATAAAGGACCTGGCCATCAGCATGCAAGGGCGGCCCCATGAGTTCGGCAGCCGTCTGGCCCAAGGCACGTACAGCGAAGCGGACTCCTTTCTGATGCAGCGCTTTCGCCGCGCAGGCCTGGTCACCCTGGGCCGTACGACAACGCCGGAGCTGGCAATCAGCACCACCACCGAGTCACTACTTTGCGGCCCGACCCGCAACCCCTGGGACTTGAGCCGCAGCGCTGGTGGCTCCAGCGGCGGCTCGGCGGCGGCAGTCGCCAGCGGCATGGTCGCGGCGGCACACGCCACCGACGGTGGCGGTTCGATCCGGGTTCCGGCGGCGGCCTGTGGCTTGTTTGGCCTCAAGCCCAGCCGAGGCCTGATCTCCATGGGGCCTTATCTGGATGAGGCGTGGAATGGTCTGGCCGTCCAAGGTGTACTCAGCCGCTCGGTGCGTGACAGCGCGCTGCTGCTCGACTGCATGGCCGGGAACGAGCCCGGTGATCCCGTCCCGCTCCCTTCCTCCTCCGGTCACTACTTGAGCGCTGTTGCCCAGGCGCCCCAGTCGTTGCGCATCGCCGTGCAACAGCACCCGCTCAATGGCAAGCGCAGCAACGACGCAATGCTTCTGGCCCTGGACACCTTGATTGCAACCCTGGAGGGGCTGGGCCATCACTGCGAGCTGATCGAGCCAGACATGGGAGTGGGTTGGGATGCGTTCGTGAAGATGAATGCCTGCTTCTGGGCCAGCAATACCGCGGCCTGGCTCGAAGCGCTGAGCAGCGAAACCGGTCGCCCGCTCAACTGCAACTGGCTGGAGCCCGCCACCCTGGCCGTGCATGAATACGGCAAAGCCTTGCGCGCCACAGATCTGTTGGTTGCCATGGACCAACGCAACCATGTCAGCCGAAACATGGCCGGCTTCTACCAGCGCTTTGACATGCTGCTCAGCCCCAGCCTTGCCGATTTCCCCCCCATGATCGGCGCCTACAACGCCGGGCAGGAACAACTTGACGGCCTCGGCTGGATGCACCGGGTGTTCGACCACTCGCCCTTCACTGCCTTGGCCAACATTTGCGGCACAGCGTCTATGTCGGTGCCGCTGTTCCAGGACCCGGCCAGCGGTTTGCCGATCGGCATGCAGTTCAGCGCTGGCGCAGCCGGTGAAGAGCTGCTGTTGAGCCTGGCCGGTCAACTGGAGCAGGTACTGCCCTGGGCCGCGAGGCGCCCAGCAGTGTGGGCGACCTAGAACAGCCCTTAGGCCCGCAGTTGTCGCTGCGCGGCAATCTCCGGCAAGTCGCTCCGGCGCAGGTACACCCGCAGGGGTTCACTAATGTTCAGACGCTCATCGACATTCTGCGCCAGGAGGATCTCGATGAGCGCTCGGCTCAAGGTCATGACGTCGCCGTTTCCGGTCTGCCAGACAAATTCGCTGCTGGGGGTGATGCTGTCATCGGCGACGTCCATGCCGAAGGCGTCTTCGCTGAAGCGCACAATGTGCTTGCCAAGCTTGCGGTGAAATCCGACGAAACCCTTGAGCTGGTCGGCAGCGGTGCAGATGTCCTGGGATGTGATATGCATGTCAAACCTCACTTTTGCATCCACAAGGATGCGGGGCGAAAGGGATTGGCACGCAGGGCGGGAGGGTAGCTCTCTAGCGGAGCGACTCGAAGGCCAAGGGTAATGGAAATTGTTCCGCTACGGTTACGGATTTTTCACCCGATACGGGGTTGATCGCTAGACTCAATCCACACCCTGTTATTGCACCGTGGATGATTCATGAGCACTGCCGTCACTTCCGATATCGCCACCATTGGTCGTATCAATGCCGTACCCGCCATCTTGCAGGTGATTTGCGAAACCACCGGGTTACGCTTTGCTGCAGTGGCCCGGGTTACAGAAACCCGCTGGACCGCCTGCGCAGTCCTCGACACCCTGGAGTTTGGCCTGAAGGTTGGCGGCGAGCTGGACCTGACTACCACGCTATGCCACGAAATACGCAGCAGTCACCAGACCATCGTGATCGACAAGGCCAGCGAGGACGAGCTCTATTGCAATCATCACACACCTCGCATCTACAAATTCGAGAGCTACATCTCGGTACCTGTGTTCCGCGCCGACGGCAGTTTCTTCGGCACCATCTGCGCCCTTGACCCATTGCCTGCAGCCCTCAAGGGCAGCGCCATCCAGCCGATGATGGAGTCTTTTGCACGGTTGCTGTCGATTCAGATCGAAAGTGAAGAAAACACTCAGAAGACCGAAGAGGCCCTGCAGAAGGAGCGCGCGACGGCTGAAGTCCGCGAACAGTTTATCGCGGTGCTGGGCCACGACCTGCGCAACCCGCTGTTCGCCATCACCGCCGGGGCGGAGCTGTTGACCCAGCGCCTGGAAGAAGAAAAGAGCCGGGCCATTGCCCAGCACATCCTCACCTGCGGTCGTCGCGCCACACAGTTGGTTCGCGACGTACTGGACTTTGCCCGCGGACGCCTGGGCAATGGCATTGTGGTCGCTATCAAGCCCTGCCCGGACCTGGCGGATGCACTCCAGCATGTCACCTCGGAGTTGCAGAGGGTTCACCCGCATCGGCAGATAATCCAGCACATCGGTGATCTCGACGGCATAGATTGCGATCGTGAACGGGTCTCCCAACTGCTTTCCAACCTGCTTGCCAATGCTCTGACCCACGGCGACGCGACGCAACCGGTGGACATCAGTGCACAGGTGCGTGATCGGGTATTCGTGCTCGGCGTACACAACTTCGGCAAGCCTATTGCTGCCCCTGTGTTGGGGCAACTGTTCCAACCCTTCTCCCGTCCGATCAGCGATACCCCCCAAACCGGCCTGGGCCTGGGCCTGTACATTGCCAACCAGATCGCCCTGGCTCATGGTGGGCGCATGGAAGTGATCTCAAGCCAGGAGGCCGGAACCCTCTTCAGCTTCCGCTTGCCACTGGATCGAGTCGAGGCTCAAGCAAAGCTGCCAGCCAATCCATAAACGCGCGCAGCCGGGGCGACACGTGTTGTTGCCGGGCAAACAGCAACGACACCGGCAAAGATGGCGCAACATAATCCGCCAGCAGTGCCACCAGCTCACCCCGTTCCAGATAACCCTGCAACCCTGCCGCCGGGGCCTGGATCAGTCCGAGCCCGGCAAGGCAGGCGCTCTCGTAGGCCTCTGTGCTGTTGACAGCAATCGCTCCGGCCATGGGTTGAACCTGCAGGGTGCCCGACTGCAGGTATTCGAAGCCTGCACTGCGGCTGCCAAGGTTCCTCACGTAATGGATCAACTGGTGCCGATGCAGGTCGGCCAGGCAGGTCGGCGTGCCATGACGTTGCAGGTAACCCGGGCTTGCACAGTTGATCTGCGCCAGGCTGCCCAAGGGCCGGGCAATCAGGTCAAGGTCACTCAAGGTACCGATGCGCAGTACGCAGTCGAACCCTTCGCGCAACAAGTCGACCTGTCGATCCGTGCAACTGATCTCAAGCGCCACCCCCGGATGACGCGACATGAATATCGGCAAGTTGGGCAGCACGATGCGCCGTGCCATCAACGTCGGCAGGTCGACCCGCAAACGCCCGGTGAGCGTTGCTGTGTCGCTATGGAAAAGCCCCTCGATCTCGTCCATGCGCGACAACAGGTCTTTGCTACGCTCGTACAGGCGCAGGCCGTCCTGGGTCGCCTGCACCCGCCGCGTGGTGCGGTTGAGCAAGCGCGTACCGAGCAGTGTTTCAAGGGCTCGGATCTGTTCCGAAACCGTTGAACGCGGCAACCCCAGGTTCTCTCCGGCCAGCGTGAAGCTCGACAGCTCACTGACCCGGACAAAGGTTCGCAGCAACTCCAACTTGTTCATGGCCGCAGGCTCGATTGTTCGCTGATGCCGATCAGTATTTCCGAAATCTGCGGATTTATCTGCACCCGAGCGACCAATAGACTTTCCTCGACTTCTTCCTATACCGCTGCGAGGTTACAGAACATGACGCGCAAAATCGCATTGATTACCGGTGCCAGCCGGGGACTGGGTAAAAACACCGCAGTACACCTGGCCGCCCAGGGTATCGATATCATCGGCACCTACCACAGCAAGGCGCAGGAAGCCCAGGAACTGGTCCAGACTCTGGAGCAACAGGGCGTTCGCGCCGCCATGCTGCAACTGGACGTCAGCAACAGTGCAAGCTTTGCCGTATTTGTCGAACAGCTGCGCCACACCCTCGAATCGGCCTTCGGCCGCGAGCAGCTGGATTTTCTGGTGAACAATGCCGGCATCGGCATCAACGCTCCCTTTAGTGAAACCACTGAGACGCAGTTCGACCAGCTGTGCAATATCCAGCTAAAAGGCCCGTTCTTCCTTACCCAACAACTGCTCCCGCTGATTGCCGACCAGGGCCGGGTCGTGAATATCTCCACTGGGCTGACTCGCTTCGCTCTCCCTGGCTACGCCGCCTATGCCGTCATGAAGGGTGCCATGGAGGTACTGACCCGTTATCAGGCCAAGGAGCTGGGCGCGCGCGGGATCCGCGTCAACATCCTCGCACCCGGAGCCATCGAAACAGATTTTGGCGGTGGCGTGGTGCGCGACAACTCAGACGTCAACGACTTCATCGCCAGCAACACCGCCCTGGGACGGGTCGGCCTGCCGGACGACATCGGCGCTGCCATCGCCCTGTTGCTGAGCGATGGCGCAGGCTGGATCACCGGCCAACGGCTGGAAGTGTCCGGCGGCATGTTCCTCTGAGTCAGCGCTGGTCTTCATGCACCTGGACGCTGGCCGTCATGCCGGCGCTCAGCGGCATGTCCTCGGGAATCTGATCCAGCTTGATCCGCACAGGGATACGCTGTGCCAGGCGCACCCAGTTGAAGGTCGGCTCGACTTCGGCAAGCAACTGGCTGTCGGGATTGGTGTTTCGATCGGTGATCCCGCGACTGATGCTCTCGACATGTCCCTGCATGGGCTCACCGGCGCTCATCAACCAGACCTTGACCGGGTCGCCGACGCGGATGCGCGGCAACTTGGTCTCTTCAAAATAGGCCTGAACATAGAAGGTCGAGTCGTCGATCAAGGCCATGACCGGCTGCCCGGCATTGACGAAGTTGCCCTCGGCCAAGCGCAAGTTGGTGATATGACCATCACGTGGCGCCTTGACCTGGCTGCGGGCCAGGTTGATGGCTGCTTCCGTGACTTCGGCCTGCGCTTCACGCAATTGGCCCCGGGCCACCGCGGCGTTGATCTGGGCGTTTTCACGTAACTCGGCGCTGATTGCCTGCGGCCCCAGGGCCAGGCGTCGGGAGGCTTCGTGTTCACGCAGGCGCAGTTGATGCTGGCGGGTCTCGGCCACGGCATTGGCCTTTTCAAGGGCGGCTTCAAAACGGTCGCGGTCGATCGACATGAGCAAGTCCCCCTTCTTTACCTGCTGGTTGTCCTGGACCTTGAGTTCGCGCACCCAGCCCGACACGTCGGGGGCGATGATCACCACGTCAGCGCGAATTTTCGCATCGCGGGTCCAGGGAGTGAGCATGTAGTACTGCCAGAGCTTCCAGCCGGCAAATACTGCCACTGCCACCAGGCTCAGCGTCACTGCGATACGTACCAATGCACGCATGGTCCACACTCCTTACAAAGGCCCCAACCCGAGCGTTACCCCGGTCAAGACACAAACGAACAGCGCGCAATCGAACAAGGCTTCATGCCAGATCCATCGCCCCAACGGCGTCAGGCGCAACAGCAACCGCACCGCAGCGGTCACTGCCAACGCCAATACCACATAAATCAGAAACGGGCTGAGCAGTACGCCGCCCAATGCCCACTCACGCAAACCCATGGATTTCCTCCTGGCGTCGACACCATTTGCCCCAACTGCGCTGCAGCTGCAACACCGCGCCCACCGCCAGACGCAGTGGATCGCTGGGAGGCTGGCGTTGCAGGGCCTTGATAAACTGTTCGCTGGCCGCATCCAGGCGCTGACCCCGACCCGGTGCCGGCCCACGCGCCAACACCGCTTCCAATTGCTGCAGATACTCCCGCTCGGCAGCGGCCAGCGGCGCCTGGGCCACGGCCAGGCAATGGCGCAGGTGCAGCAGCTCATCACCGATATCCAATCCATGCACACCATCGTCCCAACGGCTGCGGTCCTGCTCCGGCAGCGCGGTGTAATGCCGTGCCAGTTGCAACAGGCGGTCGGCCATCCGGCCACCGAACCAGGTTTCGGCCCCGCGCAGATCCCGCCGGGTCAAACGCACCAGATCGTTCTGGGTGGCAGCCCGCAACCGCCGGCCATGCCACGCCGGGTTACGCAGCACCAGCAGCTTGAACGCCAGCACCGCAGCCCCCACACCGATCAACATGGCCTGGGCACTGTTGAGGAAGGTCGCCACCTCGAAGCTCATGGCGTTGAGCGGTGCCACCAGCACAATGAAGTGCAGGCAATACGAGGTGGCCGTGGCGCCGATGCGCGGATTGGCCATGCCCAACGCTCCAAAGAACAAAGGCACGCCCATGGCCATGCACAACATGGGAAAACCGTTCCACTGGGGCAACAGAATCTGCCCCACAAAAAACGCTACCGGGATTGCCAGCAGAATCCCGCGCAAAAAGCTCATGCCGATCTGCGCACCGTTCTCGCGGCTGGCGAACAAACTGCAGACGACACAGGTGAGCACCAACCCGCCTGGAGCCGCAGTCCAGGCAGTGGCCAGCCAGAAGCTGGCCATGGCCAGAAATGCAAGCGCACTGCGCGATCCGAACAACAATGCCAGCGGCACATCGCGGTGCGCGGCGAGGCTATCAGGTACATCCAGCGGTGCCTTGCCCTCTTCCACCGCGCGCAGCGCCAGGGTCGCCGCCATGGCGGTATCCAGCAGCAAGGTCAGGCGTGCCAGGCAATAGTGTTCGGCCGTATTGATGGTGTCATCGTGGGCCGCGTCCCAAACGCGCTGACGCAGCAACAGCAAACTCGCCTGGTCAGGTGTGGCCAGGGCGGCCCGGACCTCATCGAGCCAGGGTTGCAGGTGCAAGGTCTGGGCCTGGTCCAGTTGCTGCCACTGGCGACGCACCGAACGGGCAATTCGCAACAGCACCAGCAGCTTCTGACTCAAGCCCCGAATGGCCCGGCCCCGCTCCCGTCCCAGTCGCCCTTCAAACCAGGCGTGTTCGCGCTGGGCATCCACGGCAACGATACGTCCGAGAATCTCCAGAAGCCCTTTACGGGCCTGCTCCTCGCCCGTCAGGGTCGCACTGGCTGCCTGTAGACCATTGATCCAGGCCTGCCGCGCCTGCCCGCCCAATTGCTGCTCGACCCGCATTGGCCAGAGCAAGGCGCTGCTGGCCGTGGCACAGACAATGCCCAGGCAGATCTCGGTACAACGCGCCACGGCCTGGTCGAACACCAGCAGCGGATGGCTGATCGCCGGCAAGGCAATGATCGCCACGGTGTAGCCGGCCAGTACGAATGAATAAGACCAGGCGCTGCGCAGCAACGTCGAGCAAGCGGTACACAGTGCCAGCCACAAGGCCAGGGCCAGCAGGAACAACCAGGGCGTCTGGGCGAACAGTCCCATGAACACCACTGACATGATGGTGCCAACCAGGGTACCGAACAGCCGCGCCAAGCCCTTCTGCAGAACCATGCCCGACAGCGGTTGGGCAACGATAAAGGCGGTCATCAATGCCCACGCCGGTTGCTCAAGCCCCCAACGCAATGCCAGCCACAAGGCCAGGCCGCCACCGAGCACGGTCTTGAGGGCAAATTGCACAGCGAGTCTGTTCGGCGCCAGCAGGGCCTGCAACGTGATGGGCACGGGACGAACCTTGGAAAACGATGATCTAAAGATAGTCAGGATGGTGCGGAAAGGTTGAAGCTTAATAATTAGCTAGCTAACTATCAAGCCATACAGGAGCGGGCTTGCCCTGCGATGCGATGGATGAGTGAAATCAGGCGAAATGACTATCGCGGGGCAAGCCCGTTCCTACAGGCAAAAAAAATGGGCGACCGAAGTCACCCTAAATGCCTTGCGTGCCCGTGAATCTGGAAGAATCAGCGCTGTTTGCGCTTGGTCGAGTCCTTCCAGATGAAAATTCCGAATCCAACGAAGAATAGCAACATCAGGCCGACCGTAATTACTCCAGCGATAACCACATTATCGAAGAACATGTCGGCCTCCATTTGCCTGCACCTGTCTGATGGGCTCAAGGTATCGAATGGACGGCGGGAAGAAATTGACCGAGGTCAATGGCACCCGGGGCCGGGCGCAGGAGGGGGGGGCAGGCTTGACCTGCATCAAGCTTTCAACGCTTCTTGGGTTTGCCCTTGGGCTTCTTCTTGACCTTGCCCAGTGGCATGGCCTGTTCAAACGCCTGGCGTACTTCATTCAGGCGTTTTTCATTGAGGTCGTGGACGCGTCGGGCGCGTTCGGCACCGAGGTCGATCAGGTTGTCATCTTGGCTCATGGTCTGGCTCAGGAAGCGGACGGCGATTCCATAATAATGAAGGCTGCAACCGGGTCTGACCAGTACGGGCGCATCGTTTCAGACTTCGATGTCCACCAGCTGGCCCTGACGGGGCTCATCATCGATCAATGGCGCGACCGGCACCGTGTTGTCGGCATTGACCTCATCGCCTGGTACAGGCTGATAATCCGCTTGCTCCCCATTCGGCTGATGCCGGCGCTGCTTGCGCTGTTGCTCCTCACGCAGCAGCAGCGCCGCTTGGTGCGGATCGCGGTGCTTGAGGTCGATGGCGCCGTCACTGGAACTCGGCTGGGCAGGCACCACTGGCTTGATATCCGGCGTCGGCTTGACCGGGTCCAGTTGCGACGTCACGGGGGCAGCACTGAGCGGAATGAGGGGCGGCAGCATGATGGTGATCTCCTGTCGCCAATGTGTCGGCCGCAGCGCGGTATTCTTGAGCCGATGGTGATGAATGTGGGCAGGCAGAGCGCACTGCCCTCAAGCGCCTAAGGTGCCGATCATCACCTTATGGAAACACATTGATTGATGTCAGCTACACACATAAGGCGTGGGCGACATGGGGTAGACAGCGCAGATTTTCTTACCGCTCGCCCATGTTGAGTTCATCGTCATCCCAAGCACCAGCGTATAGAATTTGCCCTGCGCGTCGACCACTGCATAAAATTCTTTTGATAACGCCTTGTCCACAAACATTTGCGCCGAGGTCATTCCTCGTGTGGGATTGAATGCAGAGACCTGGGTAACCCTGCCATCAGAAACCGCATTCTTCCACGCATCGTTGGCTTGCCGGGTGCCGTCCAGGACACGTGTCGATCCCGTACCAATATGACCTATATATCGAATGCCGTTCAGGTTGAACCTCGTGATCCAGCAACCCGACATTTTGCCTGTCAGAACATCATGGCCGGTATCACGGATGCACGTTACTTTACCGGGGACGTAAGGAAGCCACTTGAAGATCCTGTGCACATTGTCCTGGGCACCCTCATTCATTTCAATTGATCTAGGGCCTGTCCCCAGAAAACCTGAACGCACAGAAACACCGATATTATAAGAACTATTCACCGCCTCCAGAAAGTGCTCGGGAAAACTGGGGTTATCCGGCATGAAGTTATCCTGAAAATACTCCCCCGGCTTTTTAAGGTACCGACCCACCAACACTTTTTCAATCATACTTCACCGCCCTCAAATTGAGCTTATTTAATATTCTCTACGCCTGCCATCACCCCTTACACTCCATTGGTGCGGCGACGCAAAATAGAATTATCCGATCACTCAATCGTAAATATTCCAGCGACAGGTTGCAATGACGCACCTTGCTTGAATCTGCGCACTGCCTAGGTGACCAGGCATATGGCCATCGTGCGCTGCAGCCTTTGAAGTACGGCCTTTCCCAGGGGGTTACGCGTTTGAAAATTGTAATTTTACTGCGACCAACACAGCGTATCCATAGGTATGCGAATTTATTAACCCACCTAAATGTAGAATTTTCCTACAGCCATTGTAGAACTATTCCAAAGCCTTTAACCCGATGGCATCACCCTCCCCTCAGCGTCACACCGACTTGCCCCCCCAACGCTGCAGAACAGCGTTCCATTTCGTCATCCGCAAGTTAATTAACCATACAGTATGATTAAAAAAGACCATTAAACAAACTTCGCGACGGACACATTGCCCGCAACCGGCGCCCACAAACAATAACGGCACGGTGCACTTGCGTCGCGTGCCTGTAAAGCTGCCGTTCATTGTTGATACGTGAATTATCGGTGGCGGCCTTGTCGGGCACCGCATAACGGCTGCCAAGCCTGAATGATTACGGGAAACTGTGGCTGTTGAGATCGCCGTCGCGAAACGCGCGCAAAGTGTCCGGGGGAAAGCCCTCAGGGACAATCAGCAGGTCGAAGTCCCCAAAAATGGCATTGATAAGGACCTCATCGTTTTATGGGGCCACAGGCTGAAATGCTAGACTCTTTGGTCTGAACAGCTCCTATCCGTTAAGATAGTCGGCTTTTTCATGGCGGGAGTAAGGCAGTATGGCGCAGCAGTATCAACCGGGGCAACGCTGGATCAGCGACAGCGAAGCCGAGCTAGGTCTAGGGACCGTTCTGGCACAGGACGGCCGCTTGTTGACCGTGCTCTACCCGGCCACTGGCGACACCCGCCAGTACTCCCTGCGCAATGCGCCCCTGACCCGGGTGCGCTTCTCGCCTGGCGACCAGATCACGCATTTCGAAGGCTGGAAACTGACTGTCCGCGAAGTCGACGATGTCGAGGGCCTGCTGGTCTACCACGGCCTCGATGCAGAGAATCAGGCCCGTACCTTGCCTGAAACCCAGCTATCGAACTTCATTCAGTTCCGCCTGGCCAGCGACCGTCTGTTCGCCGGACAGATCGACCCGCTGCCATGGTTCTCGCTGCGCTACAACACCCTGGAACATACCAGCCGCCAGTTGCAATCGTCGCTTTGGGGCCTGGGCGGCACACGCGCCCAGCCTATCGCTCACCAACTGCACATTGCCCGCGAAGTTGCGGACCGGATCGCCCCACGCGTATTGCTGGCCGACGAAGTAGGCCTGGGCAAAACCATTGAAGCGGGCCTGGTGATTCACCGCCAACTGCTGACCGGCCGCGCCAGCCGTGTGCTGATCCTGGTTCCCGAGAACCTGCAGCACCAGTGGCTGGTAGAGATGCGCCGCCGATTCAACCTGCAGGTTGCCCTGTTCGATGCCGAACGCTTCATCGAAAGCGACGCCAGCAACCCCTTCGAGGATGCCCAGTTGGCGCTGGTTGCCCTGGAGTGGCTGACCGAAGATGAAAAGGCTCAGGACGCATTGTTCGCAGCGGGCTGGGATTTGCTGGTTGTGGACGAAGCGCACCACCTGGTCTGGCATGAAGACCAGGTCAGCCCCGAGTACGGCCTGGTCGAGCAACTGGCCCAGGTCATCCCTGGCGTACTGCTACTAACTGCCACCCCCGAGCAGCTGGGCCAGGACAGCCACTTTGCCCGTCTACGCCTGCTCGATCCCAACCGTTTCCACGACCTGGCCGCCTTCCGCGCCGAGAGCGAGCACTATCGCCCGGTCGCCGAAGCCGTTCAGGAGCTGCTCGATGAAGGTCGCCTGTCGGACAAGGCGCACGCCACCATCCAGGGCTTCCTGGGTGCCGAAGGTGAGGCGTTGCTGGCTGCGGTCAGCGATGGCGACAGCCAGGCCAGCGCTCGGCTGATTCGCGAACTGCTCGACCGCCACGGTACCGGCCGCGTGCTGTTCCGTAACACCCGCGCCGCAGTCCAGGGCTTCCCGGAGCGCAACCTGCACCCGTATCCGCTGGCAAACCCGGACCAATACATGGAGCTACCGCTGGGCGAACACGCCGAGCTGTACCCGGAAGTAGCCTTCCAGGCCCAGGGCGAGATGGCCGATGACGAGCGCTGGTGGCGCTTCGACCCGCGCGTCGACTGGCTGATCGATACCCTGAAGATGCTCAAGCGGGTCAAGGTCCTGGTGATCTGCGCCCATGCCGAAACCGCCATGGACCTGGAAGACGCACTGCGCGTGCGCTCCGGCATCCCCGCAACGGTGTTTCATGAGGGTATGAGCATCCTGGAGCGCGATCGCGCCGCCGCCTACTTCGCTGACGAAGAGTTCGGCGCCCAGGTGCTGATCTGCTCGGAAATCGGCAGCGAAGGCCGCAACTTCCAGTTCTCCCATCACCTGGTGCTGTTCGACCTGCCGGCCCACCCGGACCTGCTCGAGCAACGTATCGGCCGCTTGGACCGGATTGGCCAGAAGCACATCATCGAACTGCATGTGCCATACCTGCAGAACAGCCCGCAAGAGCGCCTGTTCCAATGGTACGACCAGGCATTGAATGCCTTCCTGGCCACCTGCCCGACTGGCAACGCCCTGCAGCATCAGTTCGGCCCACGCCTGCTGCCACTGCTTGAAAGCGGTGACGACGGCGAGTGGCAAGCACTGGTCGATGAAGCCCGTGCCGAGCGCGAGCGTCTGGAAGCCGAACTGCACAGCGGTCGCGACCGCTTGCTGGAGCTCAACTCCGGCGGTGCTGGTGAAGGCCAGGCGTTGGTCGAGGCGATCCTCGAGCAAGACGACCAGTTTGCCCTGCCGATCTATATGGAGACCCTGTTCGACGCGTTTGGCATCGACAGCGAAGACCACTCGGAAAACGCCCTGATCCTCAAGCCGAGTGAAAAAATGCTCGACGCCAGCTTCCCGCTGGGTGACGACGAAGGCGTGACCATCACCTACGACCGCAACCAGGCGCTGTCTCGTGAAGACATGCAATTCATCACCTGGGAGCACCCAATGGTGCAAGGCGGCATGGACCTGGTGCTGTCTGGCTCGATGGGCAACACCGCCGTGGCACTGATCAAGAACAAGGCGCTGAAGCCGGGTACCGTGCTGCTCGAACTGCTGTATGTCAGCGAAGTGGTGGCACCACGCGCCCTGCAACTGGGCCGTTACTTGCCACCGGCCGCGTTGCGCTGCCTGCTCGACACCAATGGCAACGACTTGGCTTCACGAGTGTCGTTCGAGACGCTCAATGACCAGCTCGAAAGCGTGCCCAAGGCCAGCGCCAACAAGTTCATCCAGGCCCAGCGCGATGTGCTGACGCCACGGATCAACAGCGGTGAAGCCAAGATCATGCCGCGCCACGCCGAGCGGGTTGCCGAGGCCCAACGTCGACTGGCTGCCGAAACCGACGAGGAACTGGCTCGTCTGACCGCCTTGCAAGCAGTGAACCCGAGCGTGCGCGACACCGAAATCGACGCCCTGCGCAAGCAACGCGAACAAGGCCTGGCAATGCTGGAAAAAGCCGCCCTGCGCCTTGAAGCGATTCGGGTGTTGGTCGCAGGTTAAACCTTGTTGACTTCATCGCCGGCGTTGCCGGTGATGAAGTCTGTCAGGCCTCTACCAGCTTCCCGGCCTCCTCTGCGCTCCCCAGCACCATCCCCTCCCGCATCCGCTGCGTATCACGACCGAAACACCGCGACGCCATCAGCAAAAACACCAGCGTCAGCATCAGTGCCACCGGAATCAAATACATTGCATCGTGCAGGCCTTCAGCCTTGAACGCCTCGCTCATCTGCACCTCCCCCGCTGCCAGCATGGCCGCCTGGGCGAAGTGATCCGACAACGCCCCCACCACCACCGGCCCCAACCCGCCGCCGAGCAGATACAGCCCGGCAAAGAACAAGGCCATGGCCGTGGCGCGCAGGCGTGGCTGCACCACATCCTGGATAGCCGTGTAGACGCAGGTATAAAAGTTGTAGGCAAACAACCACCCCACGCCGAACACTGCGACAAACAGACCGATATCGATACGCCCGGCATGCAGCGCCCAGGCCGTGGCCACGGTCGAAACCAGCATGCTGAAAGCGCCAAACAGCAACCGGCCAGTGGGAAAGCGTTGATGAACCTTGTCGGCGACCCACCCCCCCAGGGTCAATCCCACCAGCCCAGTCAGGCCGACGATCACGCCAGTGGCCACGGCCGCCTGCTGCAATGACAGCAAAAAATAGCGCTGCAGCATCGGCACCATGAAGGAGTTGCAGGCGTAGGTGGCGAAGTTGAAAGTCAGCCCTGCCAGCACCAGCCAGCAAAACGTCGGCACACTCAGCACCCGACGCAACGGCCGATCAACCGGCGCCTGCGAGATGGTCACCACTTCGGCAGCGCCACGGGCCGGTTCGCGAATCATGAACATGAATACCGCCAGCAGCAGCCCAGGCACCGCCGCGATAAAAAACGGCGCACGCCAGCTATCGAAAGCCTGGACCATCGCGCCGATGGTGAAGAACGCCAGCAACAGCCCCAAAGGCAGGCCAAGCATGAACAAGCCCATTGCCCGTGCGCGGCGCTCGGCGGGGAACAGGTCACCGATCAGCGAATTGGCCGCGGGGGCATAGCTGGCTTCACCAATCCCCACGCCCATGCGTACCAGCAGAAAGCTCCAAAAGCTGCCCACCATACCGTTGACCGCGGTCAGTCCGCTCCACACCGCCAGGCCCCAGCCCATGAGTTTGCTGCGCGATCCGTTATCGGCCATGCGCCCCAGCGGCAAACCAGCAATGGCATACACCAGCGTAAACGCGGTGCCGATCAGGCCGATCTGGAAATCGCTCAGGTTCCACTCCAGGCGGATCGGCTCGATGATGATGGCGGGAATGGTGCGATCAAAGAAATTGAACAGGTTGGCCAGAAACAGCAGAAACAGGATGCGCCAGGCATTGTCCGCTTGAGTGGAGCGCTGCATCGATCAGTCCCTCGTTATTATTGTGTTCGGGGCGTTGCACATGCCGAACTGAATCTAGAGGGCCATCGTTTAACTGTCTGCCACCATTGACCAGGGTGATACCGGTTAATGGGAACGATTGGCAGCGTTAGAACGCATCGCTATGAATTCAATGCCCAAATGGTAGAAGTCAAAGTGCCATTAATCAGGATGGGTTAATTCCCGCTTTCTATACTGCAGCAGAACGGTCTCCAGACTCTTTTGGGGGACGAGTGAAAACTCGACAAAGAGGCATGCTATGGAGTGGCTGGGGCTACAGATGCTCGCCGAGCTGCCGGTAAGCAGTCAGATCCTTCTTGAGTGCAGGTACAACCCCTATCTGGTGACGCTTGCCCTGCTGGTCGCTGGCGCTGGCAGCTTCGCCACCCTGAGCATGGCTGAACGCCTGAACCCTGTAGACCAGCCCGCGGCCCAGCGACAATGGCGACTGCTGGGTGCCTGCTGCCTGGCCGGGGGTGTCTGGGCCCTGCATTTTATCAGCATGCTGGCCTTCCAGACCTCGATCGAGGTGCACTACGACTACGCCCTCACCGGGCTTTCACTGATGGTCATGTTGCTGGCCGGCTGGCTGGCCATGAACACGCTGGGGCATCGCAACTTGCGACCGCGTCATTTCCTGCAGGCATCCGTGTGCATCGGCCTGGGCATTTGCGCCATGCATTACATCGGCATGGCGGCCATGCGCTCCAACGCCCAGCAGTTCTATCGCCCGGACATGTTCATCACCTCTATTGCCGTGGCCATCGCTACCAGCCTGCTGGCCCTGGTGCTGGCGCGTTACTTTCGCTACGGCAGTGGCATGCTCCACCAACTGCTCAAGTACGGCGCCAGCCTGTTGATGGCCGGAGGCATTTTCGCCACGCACTTCACCGGCATGGCCGCCATGACCCTGGTCATTCCCAATGACGCCAGCGTTACCCTGGCGGCCGGCGACAACAGTCTGCAGTTGAGCCTGACCATTGCCTTCATCACCCTACTGATCAGTGCCAGCAGCATCAGCGCGGCGTTATCCGACCAGAAGCTGCAGAGCAAGGAGCATGACCTGCGCCGGGTCAACCTGTTGCTCAGTCAGTTGGATCAGGCCCGGGTATCGTTGCAGCAAGCGGCCCATTACGATGCCTTGACCAACCTGATCAACCGCCGCGGCTTCAACCAGGTTTTTGCCGAGCGACTGGTCGAACAAACCACCAACGAGGGCATGCTGGCGGTCATGTTCCTCGACATCGACCACTTCAAGCGCATCAACGACAGCCTTGGTCATGACGCTGGCGACGAACTGCTCAAGGTCATTGCCGGCTATATCAAGGCGGCGACCAGGAGCCAGGATGTAGTGGCGCGTTTTGGCGGTGACGAGTTCTGCATTCTCACCGCGCTGCACAACCGGGACGAAGCCCGCCACCTGGCCCAGCGCATCATGCAGAAGATGAAAGAGCCTATCGACCTGGCCGGACGGCGCATGGTCATGACCACCAGTATCGGTATCAGCGTGTTCCCCGACGATGGCCGTACGTGCGAAGAACTGCTCAAGAATGCGGACCTGGCGCTGTATCAATCCAAAGGCTGTGGGCGCAACAACCTGAATTTCTTCAACAACACCCTCAAGGCCCGGGCCACCCTTGAGCTGCAACTGGAGGAAGAGCTGCGTGTTGCACTGCTCGAAGAGCGTGGACTACGCATCCACTACCAACCGATTTTTGATCTGCACACCGGGCAAGTGGCAAAGCTCGAGGCGCTGGTTCGCTGGCAGCATCCGCAGCATGGCCTGCTCAGCCCAGAGCGTTTCATTGGTATTGCCGAAGCCAACGGTCTGATAACCGAGCTCGACCTCTGGGTGCTGCGCCATGCCTGCGAGGATCTGGCCCATTTGAGCCGCAATGGCTATAGCGGGCTGAAGGTTACCGTCAATTGTTCAGCCCTGACCCTGGGGCGCCAAGAGCTGGCCAGGGAGGTCGAAGATGCCCTGCAACACGTCGGCCTCGCCCCGAGGCAACTGGAGCTGGAAGTCACCGAAAATGCCCTGATGGGCAACATTCACAGCACCATTTCGATGCTCAAGGAAATCCGCGCCCTGGGAGTGTCGCTGTCGATCGATGACTTCGGCACGGGATACTCCTCCCTGGCCTACCTCAAGCGCCTGCCCCTGGACACCCTGAAGATCGATCGTTCGTTCATACAGGATGTGCCACGCAGCCGACAGGACATGGAAATCGTCCAGGCAATCATCATCATGGCCCATACCCTGCACCTGCAGGTGGTCACCGAAGGCGTGGAAACCCTGGAGCAGTACCAGTTCCTCGCCCAGCAAGGCTGCGATTTTGTCCAGGGTTACCTGCTCAGCCGCCCGGTACCACTGGGTGAGCTGCGGGCCATTTTCGGCAAGTTTGACCAGCGCGAGCCGGTGTTGGCCAGCTTCAATCCTTACGTCGGTACAGATCAATCAATGTCGCCGGATCTTTTTGCAGATAGCCCTGACTACCGTGCAAGCGCATCATCTGCGCGGCCAGGCCACTGAGGGGCGTCGCCGAGCCTTGCTCTCGGGAAAATTTCACTGCTGTGTCCAGATCCTTGAGCAACGTGCGCACGTGCCATTTGACCGGTTCAAAGCGGCTCTGGGCCATTTGCGGTGCCAGAATCTGCAAGGGCTTGGAATCGGCGAAGCCTCCGGCCAGGGCCTCGGCGATCAGGCTGGCGTCGACACCGGACTGTTCGGCCAACGCCACCACCTCAGCAATGACCAGGGCGTTGCACGCAACGATCATCTGGTTGCAGGCCTTGGTCACCTGCCCTGCCCCCACCGGCCCCATGTGCGTGACCCGCTGGCCCAGCGTCAGCAACACCGGGCGCACCCTTTCAAGGTCTGCCGCGTTGCCCCCTACCATAATTGCCAGGCTGCCTGCCTCAGCCCCCGGCGTACCACCGGACACGGGTGCATCCAGCCAGCTCATGCCACTGAGTGCGGCAAGCTCTGCTGCCATTTCCCGGGTCGCCGTCGGTTCCAGGCTGGAAAAGTCCACCAGCAACTGCCCGGCCTTGCCACCCTTGGCCACGCCTTCAGCGCCAAACACTACATCGCGCACCACAGCCGTATCGGCCAGGCACAGCAACACCATTTCGGTGTCCTGACACAACTCGGCCGGCGTCTCGACCTGGCGGGCGCCCGCCTTGACCAGCTCGGCACACTTGTCTGGCGAGCGGTTCCATACCGTCAGCCGATACCCCGCTGCCAACAGTCGCCGACACATCGGCAATCCCATCAGGCCGATTCCGGCAAACCCCAGTGAAGGACGTGCAGTGCTCATGTACAGCTCCAGGCAGATTAAAGAAGTTGAGTGATTGGACGATTCAGTTGCAGGCGTTACAGGGAAACTCCTATATGGCTCTAGGGTAACCCCCTATCGCTCACGCCAAATACGCACTGATACAGTCGCGAAACTTTCCAAGTGATGGCCCTATGATATCCACTAGAGCAGCCATCCACCTGCAGGCAAATGGCGCAAAATGACCTCCAAGAATACTTCTGCCAACGCGGTTTCCGAGCTGACGTCATCCCTTCCCGCGCTCAGCAGTTCAGGGGCAAGCGAGTTCCATGCGCCACGGGCGCCCAACCCACAGCAGTACCTCTACTTCACCGAGACAGACATTCAGCGCATCCTCGACAACCTTGACGGCCTGCGCGACCTGGTGTTTCCACCCAGTGTTCATCTCGAAGACCAGAGCCAACTCCGTCTGGACCAGCAGTTTCCTTCGGTCTGCCTGATTGGCCTGGGCCGCTGTGGCTCGAACATCGCCTTGGATGTTGCAGAACTTGTATACAACGCCAGGACCTTCTACCTCAACGAATTCAATAATCAAGGCCCTGTCGGTAGCGAACCCCGCTACAGCCCGGCGCGCTGGATCCGCAACAATCTGCGCCTGGTGCAGAACAAAGCCAGCAAACCAGTATTCCTGGTCGAACCGCTGGTCATGCTTGGCGATCTGGACAAGGACATTGCAGGGCGCATCCGCTTTTCGGGCAAGGGTGAAAAGAACAGCTTCATCCGTGACTACAGCAAAATGAAGATCATGGACCTCTCGGAAGTCCATGCCGGGGGCGCAGGTAACGCGCCAATCCTGGGCCAGTACCTGGCCAAGATCATCCTCAACAAGGAGACCCACCGATTCTCCAGCGCCGACTGGAAATTGATCCACTCCTACCTGATCGACTCCTGCGGGATCAAGGCCAACCAGTCGAGGTTGTACTTCTATATCTTCAGCGCCGGTGGCGGCACAGGATCGGGCATGGCCTCGGAGTTCGGTCTGGCCCAGCAATACTCGTACATGAACAAGACCTTCGACACCAAGCCTGCTGATGAGAACGACGGCAAAAGCGGGCACTCGTTCGTGTTCGAGCCAATCTTCACCAGTGGCATCTGCGTGCTGCCGAACATTTCCGATCACCGCAGTGAAATGTCGGAAGCACTGCACATCAACGCCGGTCGATTACTGTGCAAGTACCTGTCGGAGGAATGGGACTTCTCCTACAACTTCGATAACGAAGACAGCAGCGAAGCCAGCGTCATGGGCCGTATCCGCCCCTGGAACGCGATGATGCTGATCTCCAACGACATCATGCGCTATGCCGAAGAGAACGATGACGGCAACATCCAGAACATTGATGTCAATGCCATGGAGAAACACGCCAACCAGTACATCTCCCAGCAGATCTTCAACATTCTCACCGCCCAGGCGGTGACCACCGACTACGACCAGAACTACTTCCGCCGGGCAGGCATCGACCTGGGCGAAACCATCCGCCTGGACGCCAATGATCTGTTCATGAGCCTGGCGGGCCCGGTGGCCATCGCCTACGCAGAATCCGTGGTACCGGAGCGGACGGCCCCTGGGTCGGACAAATTCAAGGTGTTCGAGAAAGACCAGCCACCGCTGAACATCGATGACCTGTTCTTCCGTTCCATCGACCTGCCGCATTTCAACAAGGTGACCCAGGCTATCGAGGGCATCAGCCTGCTGCCCATCGAATCCAAGCGCTACCGTGCGGCACTGGAGCAGTACAAGGCCTCGGGCTATGACGCTGCAGCCTTGCATGACCTGCACTTTTTCAAGAATTGCTCGTCGGTGGTCTCGATTGTCTCGCTGCCAAAGGACTACAAGCTGTCATACATGGACTTGAACCGGCTCAAGACCCACCTCAACAGCCTGTTCCCCAACACCACCCTCAAGCGCTATGCCCTGGTCATCGGTGCATCGGCAAACCTGTCGCTGACCACCCTGATTGCCAAGAGCCCGTGCCTGTCGGACGACTTCCTGACCTTGATCGTGGCGTTCATCAAGCGCTGCTTTGCCCGCAATCCGTACCGTTTCGACGATACCCTGGACAATGCCATCCTCGAATTCATCACCAGTGAAGCCTTCGATGAAGGCCGCATCGATGAACTGCTCAATGAATACGAAAACCCGGCGAAGATTCTCGATACCAACTGGTACGCGATCAAGCCGATGTACGAGAAAAAATACCGCGAACTGATCAACGACAAGAGCAAGTTCGTCTCGATCAATGACATTCGCCTGTCACGGGAATGCGTGAAGAAAGCGGTGAAGTACCTGCGCGAAATCTTCCGCCATCGCATCGGCAAGACACGAGTGATTTCGTTGAACAGCCACACCGGGAAGGTCGATTACTGATAGACCGCATCGCGGGGCCAACCCGCTCCTGTCCGCCAGGAGCAGGCTGGCCCCGCGGTAAACTGTTACCTGCACCACGGACTGTTACCAACGGTCACCCCGCCTGAACAGTCTCGCGCACCAAAACCGCCTGCCTGTGCGTTTTCACGCACCAAATCAGGGCGCGCTTACTCAGGTTTCTTTACCTGAATCACGATGAACGGTGAAACCACGACTGCCCAGATCTCTGGATCGCGGCTCTGAAGGTCTAGCGCCTGCTCTGCAGTAACCGGGCCCACCGTGCCAGCATTACGCCATGCAGCCACGGTTTCGCTACGGTTCTCGGCCATTGCCTGTGCAACTTCAATCAGGTCCAGGGACGTGTCGACCCAAATCAGGTCACCTTTGGCCCAAAAACGCTCCAGGGCTTTCCACTCGATTACTGCCGTCTCGCCGAGCAGCTTGGCATAGAGGGTGCTTGGTTGATCAGTCATGGGTTCCTGCCTGAAATAATTCGACTACTGTGAGAAGTCGGTATTTTTGCAGAAAAACCCGGTTTCAAATAAATAATTGAGCGAAAACAACTGGAAAGCGGCAGTTTTCCGCGCGAATTTGGCTGTAAATAGCCGCTTTGCTGTACGTTTCTGTCAATTAAGCGACATGCTTCGAATTTGCCTCGGCGGGCCTGCTTTTCAAGCGACAAAGCGGCGCTCTACACTGTACCGGTACAGTTGTCAGGGCAAAATCGGGGCAATCCGGGACAGTGACGAGGCGTGGCCTCCCATGGAACCTGATCCGGTCCTCATGCGCTGGCCGCCAGGACTATAAAAATTACAACAGAATGAGTGGAGCATTATGAGTAAGGCTACTAAGCAGATTTCCAAGCTGTTTGCCGCAATGGTTCTGGCCGGGGTTGCCAGCCATTCGTTTGCAGCCGATACCATCAAGATCGGCATCGCCGGCCCGAAAACCGGCCCGGTCACTCAGTACGGCGACATGCAGTTCATTGGTGCCAAACAGGCCATCAAAGACATCAACGCCAAGGGCGGCGTCGGTGGCAAAATGCTTGAAGCCAAGGAATACGATGATGCGTGCGACCCTAAACAGGCCGTGGCAGTCGCCAACAAAGTGGTCAACGACGGCGTCAAGTTCGTAGTCGGCCACCTGTGCTCCAGCTCCACCCAACCGGCGTCCGACATCTATGAAGATGAAGGCGTGATCATGATCACCCCGGCTGCCACCAGCCCTGAAATCACCGCCCGTGGCTACAAGCTGATCTTCCGCACCATCGGCCTGGACAGCGCCCAGGGCCCGGCTGCCGGCAACTACATTGCCGATCATGTCAAACCCAAAGTGGTCGCGGTACTGCACGACAAACAGCAGTACGGTGAAGGCATCGCCACCGCGGTCAAGCAGACCCTGGAAGGCAAAGGCACCAAGGTTGCCGTCTTCGAAGGCCTGAACGCCGGTGACAAGGACTTCTCGTCCATCATCCAGAAGCTCAAGCAGAACAACGTCGACTTCGTCTACTACGGCGGCTACCACCCAGAGCTGGGCCTGATCCTGCGCCAGGCCAAGGAAAAAGGCCTGAACGCCAAGTTCATGGGCCCTGAAGGCGTCGGCAACGACTCCATCTCGCAAATCGCCCAGAACGCCTCCGAAGGCCTGCTGGTAACCCTGCCCAAGTCCTTCGACGCGGCCCCCGAGAACAAGGCCATCGTCGATGCCATCAAGGCAGACGGCAAAGATCCAAGCGGTCCGTTCGTGTTCCCGGCCTACTCCGCCGTTCAGCTGATCGCCGATGGCATCAAGGCCGCCGGTAGCAGCGACGACGCAGAAAAAGTCGCGGCAGAAATCCACAAAGGCACCTTCAAGACCCCGACTGGCGACCTGTCGTTCGACGACAAGGGCGACCTGAAAGACTTCAAATTCGTGGTCTACGAATGGCATTTCGGCAAACCTAAAACCGAAGTTTCTCCTCAGTAATCCCGTCTGACCACATGACTACTAAGCCCACTGTGCGAGCAGTGGGCTTTGTTTTACGAGGTTCATGGGCCTGATTCCCGCGATCCGGGAGCAGGTTCACCTGAAAATCTTAAAACCGTCACCAGCGGTTCGCTGACAGTGCCTGTGTCGAAGTGGCTCAAGACCACAAGACCGCGCCGGGGATACCCCCACCAGTGAAATGCGTACCAGGTTTTTAGGAGCGCTGTAATGCCTGAGATCTATCACTTCTTCCAACAGCTGGTTAATGGCCTGACCATTGGCAGCACCTATGCCTTGATAGCCATTGGCTACACAATGGTTTACGGCATCATTGGAATGATCAACTTCGCCCATGGCGAGGTCTACATGATTGGTTCCTACGTGGCCTTCATTGCCCTTGCCGGGCTGGCCATGATGGGTATCGATTCACTGCCGATACTGATGACCGTCGCCTTCGTCGCCACGATCTTCGTCACCAGTGCCTATGGCTACAGTATCGAACGGGTCGCCTACCGGCCGCTGCGCAACAGCAACCGGTTGATCCCACTGATTTCTGCCATTGGTATGTCGATTTTCCTGCAGAACACCGTATTGCTATCCCAGGACTCCAAGGACAAGTCCATCCCCAACCTGATCCCAGGGAGCATCTCCTTCGGACCGGGCGGCGCAGAGGAAGTGCTGATCTCCTACATGCAGATCCTGGTCTTCGTCGTCACCCTGGTGGCCATGACCGGACTGACCCTGTTCATCTCGCGTTCGCGTCTGGGCCGGGCCTGTCGGGCCTGCGCAGAAGACATCAAGATGGCCAACCTGCTTGGCATCAACACCAACAACATCATCGCCCTGACCTTCGTCATCGGCGCTGCCCTGGCAGCCGTGGCGGCCGTATTGCTGAGCATGCAGTACGGGGTGATCAACCCCAACGCCGGTTTCCTGGTAGGCCTGAAGGCATTTACCGCGGCGGTACTGGGTGGCATCGGCAGTATTCCGGGCGCCATGCTCGGCGGGCTGGTGCTGGGGGTGGCTGAAGCCTTTGGCGCCGACATCTTCGGTGACCAGTACAAGGACGTCGTAGCCTTCGGCCTTTTGGTTCTGGTGCTGTTGTTCCGTCCGACCGGCATTCTCGGCCGTCCGGAGGTTGAGAAAGTATGAACAAGAATCTCAAACAGGCGTTCTTCGCCGCCTTGCTGGTCTGGGCCGTGGCGTTTCCGGTGCTGGGCCTCAAGCTCAGCATCGATGGCATCCGACTGATCGTCCACAGCCAGGGGGCCTTCACCCTTACGATCATCGCCGTGTGTTCGGTGCTGATGTTCCTGCGGGTGCTGTTCGACAAACAGTGGAGCGCAGTGATGCGCACCCGCTCGGACCGCAAGCTGATCTCGCCGGCCGTGAGCAACTTCCTGACCCTGCCCAAGACCCAGCGCTGGATCATCCTGGGCCTCATCATGGTTGCGCTGGTGTGGCCGTTCTTCGGTTCGCGCGGCGCGGTCGACATCGCCACCCTGATCCTGATCTACGTGCTGCTGGGCCTGGGCCTGAACATCGTGGTGGGCCTGGCAGGGCTGCTAGACCTGGGCTATGTCGGCTTCTACGCCGTCGGCGCCTACAGCTATGCCCTGCTGTCGCACTACTTTGGCTGGGGCTTCTGGATCTGCCTGCCGATCGCCGGCATGATGGCGGCCACCTTCGGCTTCCTGCTCGGTTTCCCGGTACTGCGTCTGCGCGGTGACTACCTGGCCATCGTGACCCTCGGCTTCGGTGAGATCATCCGCCTGTTCCTGCGCAACCTCACCGGGTTGACCGGTGGCCCTAACGGCATCAGCAACATCGAGAAGCCGAGCTTCTTCGGCCTGACCTTCGAGCGCCGCGCGGCCGAGGGGATGCAGACCTTCCACGAGTTCTTCGGCCTGCCGTACAACTCGATCAACAAGGTCATCTTCCTCTACCTGGTTGCCCTGTTGCTGGCCTTGCTCGCGCTGTTCGTGATCAACCGCCTGCTGCGCATGCCGATCGGTCGCGCCTGGGAAGCACTGCGTGAAGACGAGATCGCCTGCCGCGCACTGGGCCTGAACCCAACCGTGATCAAGCTCTCGGCGTTCACCCTGGGTGCCTGCTTCGCCGGTTTCGCCGGGAGCTTCTTTGCAGCACGCCAGGGCCTGGTGACCCCGGAGTCGTTCACCTTCATCGAATCGGCGATCATCCTCGCCATCGTCGTGCTTGGCGGCATGGGCTCCCAGTTGGGCGTGATTCTCGCGGCCATCGTGATGATCCTGCTGCCCGAACTCATGCGTGAATTCAGCGAATACCGCATGCTGATGTTCGGGGCAATGATGGTGTTGATGATGATCTGGCGTCCGCAAGGCCTGCTGCCTATGCAACGTCCTCACATGGAGCTGCGTCGATGAGCCGCGAAATTCTGCAAGTCAGCGGCCTGAGCATGCGCTTCGGCGGCTTGTTGGCGGTCAACGGCGTGGCCCTGACCGTCAAGGAAAAGGAAGTGGTGGCCTTGATCGGCCCCAACGGGGCCGGCAAGACCACGGTATTCAACTGCCTGACCGGCTTCTACAAGCCGAGCGCTGGCACCATCCTGCTCGATGGGCAACCGATCCAGGGTTTGGCTGGTCACGAGATTGCGCGCAAGGGTGTGGTACGGACTTTCCAGAACGTGCGCCTGTTCAAGGACATGACCGCACTGGAAAACCTACTGATTGCCCAGCACCGCCACCTCAATACCAACTTCTTCGCTGGCCTGTTCAAGACGCCGTCGTTCCGTCGCAGCGAGCGCGAAGCCATGGATTACGCGCAGTTCTGGCTGGACAAGGTCAACCTCACCGAGTTTGCCAACCGTACCGCCGGGACCCTGGCCTACGGTCAGCAACGACGCCTGGAAATCGCCCGCTGCATGATGACCCGCCCGCGGATCCTCATGCTCGACGAGCCCGCCGCCGGCCTGAACCCGAAGGAAACCGAAGACCTCAAGGCCCTGATCAGCCTGTTGCGTGAAGAACACAACGTCACGGTGCTGCTGATCGAGCACGACATGAAACTGGTCATGAGCATCTCCGACCATATCGTGGTCATCAACCAGGGCACGCCCCTGGCTGACGGAACGCCGGAACAGATCCGTGACAACCCTGAAGTGATCAAAGCCTACCTGGGGGAAGCGTAAATGCTGCAGTTTGAAAACGTTTCCACCTTCTACGGCAAGATCCAGGCGCTGCACAGCGTCAATGTCGAGATCCGCCAGGGCGAGATCGTCACGTTGATCGGTGCCAACGGCGCGGGCAAATCCACCTTGCTGATGACCCTCTGTGGCTCGCCCCAGGCCCACAGCGGCAGCATCAAGTACCTGGGTGAAGAGCTGGTCGGCCAACCGTCCTCGCACATCATGCGCAAGAGCATTGCCGTGGTACCAGAAGGACGCCGGGTGTTCGCCCGCCTGACGGTGGAAGAAAACCTGGCCATGGGTGGCTTTTTTACCGACAAGGGCGACTTCCAGGAACAGATGGATAAAGTCCTGCACCTGTTCCCGCGCCTGAAGGAGCGTTTCACCCAGCGTGGCGGCACCATGTCCGGCGGCGAGCAGCAGATGCTGGCCATCGGCCGGGCGCTGATGAGCAAACCCAAGCTGCTGTTGCTTGACGAACCGTCACTGGGCCTGGCGCCGATCATCATCCAGCAGATCTTCGACATCATCGAACAACTGCGCCGTGATGGCGTAACGGTGTTCCTGGTTGAGCAGAACGCCAACCAGGCCTTGAAGATCGCCGACCGTGCCTATGTACTGGAAAACGGCCGGGTGGTGATGCAAGGCACGGGGGAATCCCTGCTGACCGACCCGAAAGTGCGCGACGCCTACCTGGGCGGTTGACCCGCTGTAGGAGCGGGCTTGTGCCGCGATAGCAAGGTGACTGATCAATTGTTATCGCGGGGCAAGCCCGCTCCTACGTTTTTGAACCAGTGCAACAGGTAGTCGGCCAGCACCTGGACCCGCTTGGGCATCGCCCCTTGATAGGGATGCACAAGGAACAGTGGCACGCTGCGCGTCTGATAGTCATGCAGTAGCCAGAGCAATCGCCCTTCTGCCAGTTCCCCATGCACCATGTAGGAAGGCAATCTGGCAATCCCCGCCCCCAGCAATGCGGCTTTCTTCAGCAAGCTGTAGTGATTGCTGGCGAAACTGCCAGCAACTTGCACCCGCACCAGTTCGTGATGCTGGTGATACAACCATTCCTCGCGACCACTGTAGTGACTGTTGAGCAAGCAGCGATGGCTGCTCAACTGCGCAGGCGTGTACGGCTGCCCATGGCGCTCGACATAGGCCGGGCTGGCACAGGTCAGCTCCTGCATGGCCAGCACAGGTCGTGCAACCAGTCGCGCATCGTCCTGGACCTCGGTACGAATGGCCAGGTCGAAGCCGGCCGCCAGCAAGTCACGGTAGCCATTGTTCAATTCGAGTTCCACTTGAAGGTCGGGGTAGACCGAAGTGAACTCCAGTAGCAGCCCTTCAAAAAAGGTCTCCCCCAGCGACACCGGCACAGTGATGCGCACCGGGCCTGCCAGTTCGTCCCTGAGCATCGACAGGGTCTGGCGCGCACTGTCCATTTGACGCACCAGCGCCTGGGCCAGGGGCAACAACATGGCCCCCGCGGCAGTCAGGCTCAGGCGGCGAGTAGTGCGGTGCAACAGCTTGACCGAATAACTGGCCTCCAACGCACGGATGCGCTTGGACAGCTGTCCTTTGCTCCACCCCAGTTGCTGCGCAGCCTGGGTGAAGCTGCCGGCTTCCATCAACACGGCAAAGGCCGCCAGATCGTCCAGGTCGCTCATGGATTGTTTCCAAATGAAAACCAAAGGTTGCCCATTAGCACGCTTATCTGCAGAAAAATCCACCCTAGACTTGAGCCTTCCCCTCACAACCTGCAAGGAACAGCTCCATGAAAATCCTGTTGATCGGCGCCAGCGGCACAATTGGTTCAGCGGTAGCCAAGGAACTGGAACAACGTCATCAAGTGGTTCGTATCGGTCGCAGCAGCGGTGACCACCAGGTGGATATCAGCGACAGCACATCGATTCGCCACCTGTTCGAGCAGACCGGTCGCTTCGATGCCCTGGTCTGCGCAGCCGGCAACGTGACGTTTGCCCCGCTGGCTGAAATGACCGAAGACCAGTTCGCCCTGGGCCTTGGCGACAAGCTCATGGGCCAGGTCAACCTGTTGCTGATTGGGCGGGAATTCATCAACGATGGTGGTTCGTTCACCTTCACCACCGGCGTCACCAGCCATGACCCCATCCGTACCGGTGCCTCGGCGAGCCTGGTGAACGGTGCCATCGATGCCTTCGTCAAGGCGGCGGCCATCGAATTGCCGCGCGGGTTGCGGGTCAACTCCATCAGCCCCAATGTGCTGGTCGAGGCGATGCCGGCCTACGCACCGTATTTTCGTGGGTTCAAACCCGTACCGGCAGCCGAGGTGGCACTGGCCTACGCCAAGAGCGTCGAAGGCCTGCAGACCGGCCAGACCTATCATGTCGGCTGAGGCCTTGTGATCGGCGTCCAGCCTGCGTAACGTGGCGGCACCTTTTGGTAGAGACTCTGGAGTTTGCTCGATGCGTGCCGCCCCTTCGCTATTGCTTGTCGCCTTGTTGCCGTTGTTTGCCGGCTGCCAGATGCTGGCCGATACACCGCAGGCCGCCTCAGGCGTTGGCATGACTCGGATGCAGGGCGAGTTGAGCGCACAAGGTGGCCAGTTGCTGTTCAAGCCCTGCACGGAAAACCGCCATTTTGCCGTGTTCGATGCAGGCAACACCGGCATCCTGCAGGAAGCAGCAGACCTGGCAGACGAGCCGGGTACGCTGTTCGCCGATATCAACGGCACGCTGTCTACCAGCCAGAAAACCGGCAACGACGGCCAATTGAACGTGCAACGGTTGTACCGGGTCGAGCACTCCAACAGTGCCTGCAGCGACCCCAACTTCAAGCGCCTGACCCTGCGGGCCAGCGGTCACGAACCAGACTGGAACCTCAAGGCCAGTGGCAAGGGCATGGTCCTGGACCGCCCCGGCCAGCCCTCCCTCGCGGTGCCTTACCTGGAAGAGCAACTGCCTGATGGCCGCTTCAGCCTCAGCACCGAAGCCAACGGCCAGCGCGTGGAACTCTGGGTAGCCCCACAACGCTGTGTCGATATTGCCACCGGTGGCGTGCAGCACTTGATGGCCGAGTTGCGCGTCGATGGCCAGACCCTGCGCGGCTGCGCTTATTACGGCGGCGCACGCAACGACTGATCATCGGCGCACGCGTTTCTCCTGCCTGCAACGGCGGCGAACAGCTTATACTTGGCGGTTTGTGTAAAGCCGCCGGCCGTTCATGGCCGGGATACTGGACCCTGCCATGTTACGAATCACCGAACTGAAGCTGCCACTGGATCATCCTGATGAAGCCCTGCGCGAGGCCATTGTGCAACGCCTGGGGATCAGCGACGAGCAGTTGCTGGACTTCACCCTGTTCAAGCGCAGCTATGACGCGCGCAAGAAGAACAGCGAACTGCTGTTCATCTACACCATCGACCTGAACGTCAGCAACGAAACCGAGCTGCTGGAGAAGTTCGCCGACGACCACAACATCAATGTCGCGCCGGACGTCAGCTACAAGGTGGTTGGCCAGGCACCTGCCGACCTGCAGGAACGCCCGATCGTGGTCGGCTTCGGACCGTGCGGGATCTTCGCCGGCCTGCTGCTGGCACAGATGGGCTTCAAGCCGATCATCCTCGAACGCGGCAAGGAAGTTCGCCAGCGCACCAAGGACACCTGGGGCCTGTGGCGCAAGAGCGTGCTCAACCCCGAGTCGAACGTGCAGTTCGGTGAAGGCGGCGCAGGCACCTTCTCCGACGGCAAGCTCTACAGCCAGATCAAAGACCCGCAACATCATGGTCGCAAGGTGCTGCACGAGTTCGTCAAGGCCGGGGCGCCAGAGGAGATCCTCTACGTCAACAAGCCACACATTGGTACCTTCCGCCTCACCGGCATGGTTGAGAACATGCGCCATGAGATCCACGCGCTGGGCGGCGAAGTACGCTTTGAACAGAAAGTCACCGACCTGCTGATGGACGATGGCCAACTCAATGGCGTGGTGCTGCAAAGCGGTGAACAACTGCACTCGCGCCATGTAGTGATGGCCCTGGGTCACAGCGCCCGCGACACCTTCCGCATGCTGCATGCCCGTGGCGTGTTCATGGAGGCCAAGCCGTTCTCCATCGGCTTTCGTATCGAGCACCCACAGTCGCTGATCGACCAGGCGCGCCTGGGCAAGTATGCCGGGCACCCGAAGCTGGGCGCGGCAGACTACAAGCTGGTTCACCACGCCAAGAACGGACGCTCCGTGTACAGTTTCTGCATGTGTCCGGGCGGCACTGTGGTGGCGGCCACCAGCGAGCCAGGCCGGGTAGTCACCAACGGCATGAGCCAGTACTCGCGCAACGAGCGCAATGCCAACTCGGGCATCGTCGTCGGTATCACTCCAGAGCAAGACTTCCCAGGCGGTCCACTGGCCGGTATCGAACTGCAGGAAAAACTCGAAGCCCACGCCTACGTGCTCGGTGGCAGCAACTACCAGGCACCGGCCCAACTGGTCGGCGACTTTGTCGCTGGCAGGCCGTCTACCGCCCTGGGCAGTGTCGAGCCATCGTACAAGCCCGGCGTCAACCTCGGCGACCTGGCTCCGAGCCTACCGGACTTTGCCATCGAAGCCATACGTGAGGCCTTGCCTGCCTTCGATCGGCAGATCAAAGGTTACAACCTGCACGATGCCGTGCTGACAGGCATTGAAACCCGCACGTCCTCACCGCTGCGCATCACCCGTGATGCAAACCTGCAGAGCCTCAACCTCAAGGGCCTGTTCCCGGCCGGTGAAGGTGCTGGCTATGCGGGTGGGATCCTCTCGGCGGGTGTTGACGGGATTCGCATTGCCGAGGCCGTGGCGCGCAGCATGCTGGGCCTGCAGCAGTAAGGCCACATCACGGGGCAAGCCCCACCGGTACAAACAATACCGGTGAGGCTTGCCCCACGATGATTTCAGATTCCTTCACACAAGATCGTCTCGGGCAACGCCTCGCCCCGCTCGACGCACGCCGTCACCGCCTCGATAACCTCCTGCAACTGATACCCCTGTTTCGTCAGCCAGTCCTGGTCGTAATAGCTGGTGGCATAGCGATCACCGCCATCACAGAGTATCGCCACGATCGAGCCCGCCTCCCCGGCAGTGCGCATCTGCCGTGCCGCGATCAACGCGCCAATCAGGTTGGTGCCGCTTGATCCACCCACTCGCCGCCCCAGACGCTTGGCGAGGTAGTGCATGGCTGCCAGCGACAGTGCATCCGGCACCTTGACCATCGCGTCGATGACATGAGGCAGGAACGATGCCTCTACCCGTGGACGGCCAATGCCTTCTATCCGTGAGCCGCAATCAAGCTGCAAGGAGCGATCACCGCTCTTGTAGCTGTCGAAAAATACCGAGCGCTCGGCATCGGCACACAGTACCCGGGTGGTGTGCTGGCGATAACGCACATAGCGCCCCAGGGTTGCCGTGGTGCCCCCCGTACCCGGGCTGGAAATCAGCCAGCTCGGCTCGGGATGGCGCTCGAAACGCATCTGGCTGTAGATCGACTCGGCAATATTGTTGTTGGCACGCCAGTCGGTGGCGCGCTCGGCGTAGGTGAACTGGTCCATGAAATGCCCACCACTTTCCCGCGCCAGGCGTTCGGATTCGGCATAGATCTGCGTCGGATCATCCACCAGGTGACTCTGGCCGCCATAGAAGGCGATCTGGGTGATCTTTTCCTGAGAGGTACTGGCGGGTACCACGGCAATGAAGGGCAAACCGAGCAAGCGCGCGAAGTAGGCTTCAGAAATCGCCGTCGAACCACTGGAGGCTTCGATCACAGGCGCACCGGGGCGCAACCAGCCATTGCACAAGGCGTAGAGAAACAACGAACGGGCCAGGCGATGCTTGAGGCTGCCCGTGGGATGACTGGACTCGTCCTTGAAATACAAGTCGACATCGGCAAACCCGGGCAGCGGCAGCGGGATCAGGTGGGTATCGGCACTGCGCTGAAAGTCAGCCTCGATGATACGGATGGCTTCGCGTGCCCAGAGGCGGTGATCAGTCATGGTCCAGTCCCGGAAAAGATCGAAATGCAGGCGATCATGGTAGGAAACCCCAGCGAAAGCCAACAGATACAGCCGCAGTAAATATTCCGATACAACTGCTAGGCTGCATGAGGCAAGATGGCCATCACTTATAACAAAAACGAATATATTTTTTGTTTTAAAGCATATCTTCTCACGGTAGGGTGTCGCCCTATTGAACCCTCAGGATGGAGATCACCCTTGCTGCGTAGCACTTTCACACGTTTCTTTCAGTTGGAAGCTGCCAGCGGTCTATTACTGATTGCTGCAGCTGCCCTGGCCCTGATCATCAACAACTCGCCGTTATCGTACCTGTACAACGGCCTGCTGGATGTCCCCGTGGTCGCCCAGATTGGCGCACTGAAAATCGCCAAGCCGTTGCTGCTGTGGATCAATGACGGCTTGATGGCGCTGTTCTTCCTGCTGATCGGCCTTGAGGTCAAGCGCGAGGTGGTCGAAGGTCACCTGTCCAAGCCGTCGCAGATCGTTCTGCCAGGGGCTGCTGCCATCGGCGGTATGGTCGTCCCGGCCCTGATCTACTGGTTCCTGAACAAGGACGACCCGAGCGCTACCGCTGGCTGGGCGATTCCAATGGCCACCGACATCGCCTTTGCCCTGGGTGTACTGGCCCTGCTGGGCAAGCGTGTACCCGTGTCACTGAAGCTGTTCCTGATGACCCTGGCCATCATTGATGACCTGGGTGCAATCGTTGTTATTGCCCTCTTCTATTCGGGCGAGTTGTCGAGCTTGTCGCTGATGCTGGCGGGTGCCTGCCTGCTGGCCCTGGTCGGCATGAACCGGATGGGAGTGGTCAAGCTGGGGCCTTACATGGTGATTGGCCTGATTCTCTGGGTCTGCGTGCTCAAGAGTGGTGTCCATGCCACCCTTGCCGGTGTCACCCTGGCCCTGTGTATCCCCTTGCGAACCCGCAATGCCGAACCCTCCCCCTTGTTGACGCTGGAGCACGCCCTGCACCCGTGGGTGGCCTACGGCATTCTGCCTTTGTTTGCCTTCGCCAACGCCGGTGTATCGCTGGCCGGCGTCACACTCGAAAGTTTCACCCACCACGTGCCGATGGGCATCGCCGTGGGCTTGTTGCTGGGCAAGACCCTCGGGGTATTCGGCCTGACCTGGCTGTCAGTCAAGCTGGGCATCGCCGCCCTCCCCGCCAATGCGAATTGGGGCCAGGTGCTGGGTGTGGCGATCCTGTGTGGTATCGGCTTCACCATGAGCCTGTTCGTAGGCTCGCTGGCGTTCGTGCCTGGCAGCAGCGATTACGCCGGTATGGACCGCATGGGTATTCTCACCGGCTCCATTCTCGCCGCGCTGATCGGCTACACCATCACCGCGCTGGCCAGCCGCAAAGCTTCCACCGCCTGAGCAAGAACAAGGCAATAAAAAACCCCGACCGGCATTGCCGAGTCGGGGTTTTTTATTGCTGTTCGGGTATCAGTGCGAAACCCGGCTGGTGCCATCGACGGTCATGATGCGCACACGCTCACCCACGCGGAAAATCTCGTTCTCCTGCACTGCCTGCACATAGGCTCGCATGCTGCCGTCGTCTTCACGTACGGTGATTTCCACACCCTGGGTGCGGGTCAGGCCCTCTTCAGCGGCCGAACCTGCAAGGCCACCGGCCACGGCACCGATGACAGCAGCAACGATGCTGCCGCGCCCGCCACCAATGGCACTACCGGCCACACCGCCGACAACGGCGCCGGCACCGCCACCGATTGGCGTCTTGGTGCCTTCGATCTTGACGGGCCGCAGGGATTCGATGGTGCCCATACGTACGGTCTGAACACGGCGGGCTTCGTCGCGCGAGTAGCTATCGCCGGTCAGGCTCGAGGCGCAGCCAGTGAGCAGCATCGACATCGTGGTGAAGCTGGCCAACAGCAAAACAGATTTACGCATAGGATGGTCTCCAAAAGTCAGGTGTTCATTAGACTCCGCGCGTTGACGACTGTCACGACCGATGCGGGGTAAAATTGCTTCCATTCAGCTTCCATACAGCCTGTGTCATCGATGCGGTCTGTAGAAACGTCTAGCGCAAGGATAGTCATGGATTACTTCATCGTCGTCGTCACGACCGTGGCAGGGCTGTATTTTCACTGGTGGTTGTATGTGCGCATCCGGCGCTGGATGGATCGCGACCTGGCGCTGTCGATGGCCGGTAAGGATGAGCGCAAGAAAGCCTACATGCTTGAATGCTTGGACAAAGCGCGCGCGCAAAAGGTCAAGCGCGCTGAGCTGGCGGCCTGGCTGGAACGCGAGGCCGCGGGATATACCGATTAAGGTGCCAGGCGCTCGCGCAGCCAGGCGCCATCTTGCAGGCGGTAATTGAGGCGGTCATGCAGGCGGCTGGCGCGCCCCTGCCAGAACTCGATGCGCTCGGGCAGCAAGCGGTAGCCACCCCAGTGTTCCGGACAATGCGGCTGCGTATCACTGAAGCGTTGCTCGGTGGCCTTGACCAGACCCTCGAGTTCCTCGCGACCCGCAATCACCCGACTCTGCGGTGATGCCCAGGCCCCCAGGCGGCTGCCCAACGGGCGCACCTGATAATACTCATCCGACTCCTTGGCACTGACCTTGACCACCTTGCCTTCGATGCGCACCTGACGCTCAAGGGCTGGCCAGAAGAAGGTCATGGCCGCATGGGGGTTGGCCAGCAGTTGCTGCCCCTTGGCGCTCTCGTAATTGGTGAAGAAGGTGAAGCCTTTGTCATCCAGGCCTTTGAGCAACAAGACCCGGCAGTGCGGGCGACCGTCAGCGTCGACCGTCGCCACGGTCATGGCATTGGCTTCTACCGGCGGCAGCTCGGTTTTCACCGCGTCGTCGAACCAGTGGCGAAACAACGCGAAGGGTTCGTCCGGGGCCTGAGCTTCTGCCAGGCCATCACGGGTGTAATCGCGGCGCATATCGGCCAGGGTCTGGGTCATTGCTGCGTTCCTTGACGATCAGTTGGTCTTCGCAGGGCTGGTGTTGGCGGCCACTTTTTTCGCTGTCGGTGCAGGCTTTTTAGCCGCAGGCTTGGCAACGGGGGCTTTCTTCTTTGCGGCAGCGGTCTTGGCCGGGGCTTTCTTGGCCGTGCTGGCTGCTTTCGCTGGTGCCTTGGACGCAGGTTTCACAGCCGCCTTGACCGGCGCCTTGGCATCCTGCACAGCGACCAGTGCTGCCGGGCTCGGGGTTGGCTGTTTGTACTTGGCGAGCAAGGCAATCATGGTGTTTTGTGGGGTCAGTACCAATTCTACGCGACGGTTCAAGGCTCGGCCTTCAACACTGTCGTTGGCTGCACGAGGCATTTCCGAGCCCATGCCCCGCAAATTCAGACGATCACGTTCCAGACCGCTGAGACGGAAGATCGCGGCAATCGACTGCGCACGTTCCTGGCTGAGTTTCTGATTGAGCGCTGCGGCGCCGCTGGTGTCGGCATGGCCCAGGACCAGCACGGCGGTCTGTTTGTCGGTCTCGATGGCTTTGGCCACCCGGGTGATTGGCCCCAGGGTTACCGGCAGGAGCATGGCCGGGCGATCAGGATTGTAGGAAGAGTCCACCGGCACCGTGACCACCAGTACGTCTTCACGACGCTCGACTTCGAACTTGCTGTCCTTGATGGCCTCGCGCAGTCGCGGCTCGTAGCTGTCCAGCCAGGCCTGGGTGGCCTTGTGGTCGATCTTCGGCACGACAGGGGTGTTGTTCTTGGCGCTCTCGCCGAACGGCCACCACCAGCGGCTGGAGTTTTCCGACTTGGCATCGGCCTTGGCGACCTTTTCGGTTACCACTTCCTTCACTTCCTTGTCGGCGACCTTGTCCGAACCGAATGGCCACCAGTTGAGCCCGCCATCTACCGCGCCATTCTGAGAGTGCTGCGCGCAACCGGTCATGGCCAGGCACAGGGCGAGAGCTAAGGTTTTATGTGAAGACATCAGCGATACACCATGAAAATGAAAGAAATTCTGCTCAAAAGTGTTGAGCATTGGAATCCAGAATAGCCAAAGGGTTCAGGTAACACCGGGGTTAACCGATCAAAGGCAACTGCCCAAGACCCGTACCAGCTTCTGCGCTCGCGGGTCCATCAGTACATAAGGCCCCAGGGTATTGGTTACAAAACCGAAGGCGACATCGTGTTCAGGGTCGGCAAACCCGACCGACCCGCCCGCGCCTGGATGACCAAAGGCTTTGCTGCCCAGACCGAAGGTGGCATTGGCTACCGTCGGCTGGTCGAGCATGCAGCCCAGGCCGAAACGGGTGCGGGTCAACAGGGTTTTGTCATCACCCAGGCTGTGTTCGCGGGTCAGCTCATCCAGCAACTCGGACTCAAGCAGGCTGCCGTCGAGCAAGCCGGCATAGAACCCTGCCAGGCTGCGGGCATTGCCATGACCGTTGGCCGCAGGCTGCTGCATCCGCCGCCACTCGGGCTTATTGGTGCTGGTCAGCATCCCTGGCGGGTTGGTGAAGGCACGGGTAGACAGTGCCTCCGGCTCGCGCAGGGTAACCTGCAGCAAGCGCTGGGCCGCTTCATCGCCCATGTTGCCCTTGCCCCTGGCAATATGCGCCACCCGGTGGAACTGCTCATCGGCCAGGCCAATGTGAAAATCCAGGCCCAGGGGCCGTGCCGTGCGGGCAACAATGGACTCACCCGGCTCACGTCCGTCGGCGCGGCGAATCAACTCACCGATCAGCCAACCGTAGGTGATCGCCGCATAACCGTGAGCGCTCCCGGGTGTCCACCAGGGCGTTTCAGCGGCCAGGGTGTCGACCATGGTCTGCCAATCATAGAAGGACTCGGCACTCAACAACTGACGAATGGCCGGCAACCCGGCCTGGTGGCAGAGCAGCTGGCGCAAGGTGATCGCCTGCTTGCCGGCTTGGGCAAACTCTGGCCAGTAACGGGCAACCGGAGCGTCCAGCGACAGCTTGCCCTCACCTACCAATTGCAGGGCGGTAACCGCCGCAAAGGCCTTGGTGCAGGAAAACAGATTGGCGATGGTATCGCTATGCCAGGCCTCGGCACCGTCCTTGTCGGCGGTACCCGCCCAGAGATCAACGACCGTCTCGCCACCCACCTGGATACACAGCGCCGCACCACGTTCCTGAGGATCGTCGAACAACGCCGCGAAGGCTTCGCGCACTGCTTCGAACTTAAGCTCGTAATGACCCTGAATCTGCACCCAGCCGCTCCCGAATACACCAAAACCCAAAATGGCGTGCATTGTTTCAGCCTGCGGCGGATTTGGGAACAGACAGCGGTCAGGCAGTTGCCTGCCCAGAAAGCAGTGCGGCCCGGCGCACGCAGGTGCGCCGGGCCGACAAGCAGGGATTACGGGGCTGTTGCTGCCTTTTCGGGCGCTGCGAGCTTGCCGATCTGCGCCTGCGCCTGCAGGTTGCTTTTACGCACACTCTCGACAAAACCCTGGAACGGTACATCGGTAATGCCCACCAGGCCGAAGTGTCCGTTTTCCCCATCCAGCAAACGCCCGCTGGCCGGTTGATCCAGGTACTGGAACCAGTGCACCCCGACAATCGTTGGCTCAGCCAGTGCGGCCTTGACGAAGGCAGCATAGGAAGGCCCCCGCGCCTCCTCCTTGGCCACCTCCATCGGCCCTGGCCAGAACGGGCCGCGATCACGCGAGCCAAACTGGAACTCGGAGACCAGCACCGGCTTGTCCAGCGCATTGAGTTGGCTGAAATCGTAACCGTCCTGGGGCTTGGGTGTGTAGAAGTTGAAGCTCAGAACATCGCAGAACTCGGCACAGGCAGCCACCGCTTCCGGCGTACTGACCGCATAGCGCCCGCCCAGCAGCAAGTGATTGGGTGCATGCCACTTCAAGGAGTCGGATATGGTCTTGAAGTAGGTTTGGGCAAATACCTTCTGGAAGTATTTGAAGTCGGCCTCGATCTCCGGGTACTCCGGGCTTGGCAAGGGCGGCTCGAAACCTGGGTCTTCCATAAGTTCCCAGGCCGGCAGGTCGATACCCCAGGCCTTGGACAACCCCGCCTGGTTACGGTACTTGTCGCGCAACTGCTTGAGGAAGGCACGCTTGGCCGGCACATCGGTGGTCAGGCGCAGCGTCCCGTAGGCCAGGGCATAGCGCGCCTTGGGATCATCGCCCGGCGCGGCCCAGGCCAGTTCGTTGTCGGCGAAATAACCGATCAACCAGGGGTCGTCGCGGTGGTCTCGCGCGGCAATGGCTACCGCACGTTCCGTGGCCATGGCAAAGCGAGGGTCGAACGGGTCGGGCATACGGCCCCACCAATCCATGCCCGTGCTGATGCTGGTGTAGTCACCAACGATCGACAGCGGCAAGGTATAGGCGATGCGATCAGCCTGCCCCACGGCGGAATCGCTCCAGTTGCCCAGGGTGTTGAACCCCCAACCCTGCAGGCGATCAAGGGTATGACCCTGCCAGCGCTGCTTGTCCACGACTGACGCCGGGCAGTCCACTGCCGGCGCTGTGTCGGTTGCAGCAGCCGGGGTGCAGGCCTTGCCATGGGTGCGCTCAAGGTTGGCGGCATAGAAGTCGTACCAGCGCCCCTGGTTGAAACCGCGCCCGCTGGACGAGCCGTTGCCGTCGTTGTTGTCACCTTCACCATAGAACTGCGCCAGCGGCTCGCCCTCCTGTGGCAAGGTGGTGAACATCGACTCGCGCCCAGCCACATAGGTGCGCCCACCGTCGGGGGCGACCGCATTGACGCCCAGCGAATAGAACGGATGGCCCTCAGGAGTGACCAGGTACCATCGCCCGTCCTGCTTTTCGGTGCGGAAGAAACCCTTGGCCTCGAAGCGTACGCCGGTGGTCACGCCACCGAACTTGTCGTGGGGCAATTGGCTGCGCTCGGCCATCCAGCCCTTGAGTTGCTGCTGTTCGCGAGCCGCCGCTGCCTTGAGCTGGTCGTCGCTGACAATCTTTTCCGGCCAGCGCGCCCGGGTGGACTGGCCGTAGCCATCGATCAAGCCGGTATAGACGGCCTTTTGCACTTGCTCATCGTCCTGGGTTCCAACGCGCTCGATCATCAGGCTCTGGGCAACGTTGGGCTTGTTCATCGACAAGGTCACCGACACCACTTGCTTGAGGTCCACCTCGCCCGCGCTGCTGGTCAACAACCAACGCTGGCCTTCATGTACCCACGGCATCGGTGGCCCGGCACGCATGCCCTGGCTCAGCGCTGAGGTCGCCTTCAACGGCACCAACACCGTCTGCGCTGGGCCAGCCGGCAAGTCGATACGACTGGTGAGCGTCTTGCCGTCGCTACTCAGTACCGTGACATCTACCGTGAGTGGCCAGTCCATGCCGCTTTGCAGGCGCAAGGTCATGGCCGTAGCACTGGACCAGTCCCAGGCGCCCGATTGCGGGCTCAGTTTCAGGCTGGGCCGCTCGACGGGGTTGAATACCACCCGGCGCAATACCTCACCCTCGGCCGTCTGCTCTGCATTGTATTGCGGCAAACTGGCATCCTCGGTCGCCACATTGACCACGGCGGCCGGGCGCACGAAGCTGAACAGCGTCTGTTGCCCGGCCAGCAACGGGGTGCTGAACAACAGGGCGAAGACAGCGGGCAAGGTACGGCGAATCATAGGGCTGGAGCTCTCCTTGAGGGCCCTTGCGGGCCTTGAACTGAGTCATAGACAACGCCCCGGCGTATTTCTCTGCGGGGGTCAGGAAATTTCCCGTCGAAACGGCGGCAGAGCGTTGAGAATAGCTTTGCCGTAGCGCTGGGTGACGACGCGTCGATCCAGCAGGGTGATGGTGCCGCGATCCTCTTCGGTACGCAGCAGGCGACCGCAGGCCTGGATCAGGCGCAACGAGGCGTCCGGCACGGCGATCTCCATGAACGGGTTGCCGCCACGCGCCTCGATCCACTCGGCCAGGGCAGCCTCGACCGGATCATCGGGCACCGCGAACGGAATCTTGGCAATCACCACATGCTCGCAATAGGCGCCTGGCAGGTCGACACCCTCGGCAAAACTGGCAAGGCCGAACAACACGCTGGTGTCACCGCCATCGACCCGCGCCTTGTGCTTGTTCAAGGTTTCCTGCTTGGACAGGTTGCCCTGAATGAACACTTGCTTGCGCCAGTCCCGGTCCAGGCCGTCGAACACGTCCTGCATCTGTTTGCGTGAAGAGAACAGCACCAGCGTACCGCGCGAGCCTTCGACCAGCGCCGGCAGGTCACGAATGATCGCTGCGGTATGGGCGGCGGCGTCCCGCGGATCGGCACGCAGGTCCGGCACCCGCAGAACACCTGCATCAGTATGATGGAACGGGCTGGGCACGACGCTGGTCACGGCGTCCTTGGGCAGGCCGGCACGCATGCGGAAGCGATCGAACTTACCCAGCGCCGTCAGCGTTGCCGAGGTCACCAACGCGCCATGGGCGACGTTCCAGAGGTTGCGGCGCAGCATCTCGGCCGCCAGGATCGGGCTGGCGTTGACCTCGATATCGAACAGCGCGCCACTCTCGGCCAGGGTCAGCCAGCGCGCCATGGGCGGGCTGTCTTCCGGGTCTTCGGCGGTGAAGGCGGTCCACAGCTCCCAGTTGCCCTGGGCACGCATCAGCAGACTGCCAAACAGCGGATACCACTCTTCAGCCTGATGGCTGGCAATGCCGATGCTCACCTCCGCATCCATGCCCTCCTTGAGCAAGTCGGTCAGGCGGGTGAACAGGTCGGTCAAGCGTGAGAAACCCTTCTTCAGCTCGATGCCCATCTCGCGCATATGCTCGGGCACTACCCCGCCCTCGAAGCGATGGCGCGGCCGTTCACGGCCTTCCATGTCTTCGCCGGGACGGAAGTCAGCCACCTGCTCACAGGCACTGAACATGAACTGCTGCTGGGCCTTGATCTCCCGGGCCAGCTCCGGCACCTGCTCGATCCACTTGCCCAGATCGCCCGGCAACGGGTGCTGGGCCAGCAGTTTGGTCAGGTTCTTGGCAGTCTGCTCCAGCCAATCGGCGGTGGAACGCAGGCGGGTGTAGTGGGCGAAATGGCCGATGGCCTTGTCGGGCAGGTGGTGGCCTTCGTCGAATACATAGATGGTATCGCGCGGATCAGGCAGCACCGCACCGCCGCCCAGGGCCAGGTCGGCCAGGACCATGTCGTGGTTGGTGACAATGACATCGACTTTGCCCATGCCTTCACGGGCCTTGTAGAAGGTGCACTGGCCGAAGTTAGGACAGTGGCGACCGGTACACTGGCTATGATCGGTGGTCAGCCGGGCCCAGTCCTGGTCTTCGAGGGCCTGGGGCCAGCTGTCGCGGTCACCGTCCCAACGGTTGCCGGCAAGCTTCTCGATCATGCTGGTGAACAGCTTCTGGCTGGCCTCGTCGACTTCGATCCTGAAGCCTTCCTCTTCGAACAACTGAGCGGTGGCCGATTGTGCATGGCCCTCCTGCAGCAACAGGTCGAGCTTGGACAGGCACAGGTAGCGGCCACGCCCCTTGGCCAGGGCGAAGCTGAAGTTCAGGCCGCTGTTGCGCATCAGGTCGGGCAGGTCCTTGAAAACGATCTGCTCCTGCAAGGCGACCGTCGCCGTGGCGATCACCAGGCGTTTGCCAGCGGCTTTGGCAGCGGGGATCGAAGCCAGGCTATAGGCGACCGTCTTGCCGGTACCGGTGCCGGCCTCGACCGCCACAATGGCGGGTTCACCAACACGGCGACCTTCGTCATCGCAGTCGATATTGCCAAGGACCTTTGCCACTTCGGCGATCATCAGACGTTGGCCATAGCGAGGCTTGAGGCTCTTGGCTTCGAGAAAACGCGAATAGGCGCCCTGAATCGTGGTTTTGAGTTCGGTGCTGATCATGGTGTCGGGGCGCCCGGAGGGCTGGATAAATTTTCAGTGTTTCGATTGGGTCGCTATCATACCCCGCTATTGCCCTTTGCGCCGAATGGAGATCCCGATGGCCGCCTTTGCCCTTCCTTATAGCCTGCACGTCCTGGCCGCCCTGGTGTGGGTCGGCGGGATGTTCTTCGCCTGGTTGATCCTGCGGCCTGCGGCGGTTGCAGCCCTTGATGGCCCCGCTCGCCTGCGTTTATGGGCAGCAGTATTTCAGCGTTTTTTCGTGTGGGTCTGGGTGGCGATCGCTGTGCTGGTCATTAGCGGCGTGGGCATGCTGCACATGCGTTTTGCCGGCTTCGACGGGGCGCCACGCTATGTTCAGGTAATGATGGGCGGAGCGATCGCGATGATTGCGCTGTTCATTCGTATCCAGTCATTGCTGCTGCCGGAGCTGCGTAAAGCGGTCAAGGCAGAAGACTGGCCGACCGGTGCTACGGTTCTTGGGAAAATCCGCCGGGTGGTGGGTTTCAACCTGCTGCTGGGGATCGCCGTGGTCGTGGTCGCCACTGCCCGCCTGCCAATCTGACGGCGCCAGGAGCACCGGTGCGACGTCTCGACGTGCCCTGCGATTGCAATTGGACTGCAGGATTGCAATCGCGGGACAAGCCCGCTCCTACGGTTTAGCGTGGACGGGGGGCGGAATCGAAAGCACATGAAAGATCCCGACCAAGAGGATCTGCAACCGATCGAACCAGCGATGGCTGCGGTCACGCAGGCGGCCGTTATAGGCCAGCACTTCCAGTAGGTGCAGCCCCAACAATCCGATCCCGACGGCGCTGATCAGTTTGTTGAAGGGGAACGCCTGGGGAATCAGCAGATTCACCAGCACTACCCACCAGAACACCACCGTCAGCGCCTTGCCCAACCCCAAAAAAACCTTCATGGATGCCCCCTGCCATTAGTTCAGGTGCAGTTCCACCCTGCGGTTCTGTGCCCGCCCCTCCTCGGTGTTGTTGTCTGCAATCGGCTCGCTCTCACCCCGGCCCTGGCTGGTGACTTTAGCCGGAGACAACCCCTGGCTGATCAAGTACTCGGCAACGCTGCTGGCTCGCCGCTCGGAAAGCGTCTGGTTGTAAGCGTCAGCCCCCTGGCTGTCGGTGTGCCCGATCACTTTGACGCTGACCACGCTGGCGGCGTTCAGCTTGTTTGTCAGCGCCTGCAATTGCGTATGGGCGCTGCTGGTCAGTTCTGCAGAGTCGAATGCGAACATCACCGCGCCCTGGTCATTGAGGGTAATCACCTCGGGCACAGGGGCAGGCTCGGCTTTTTCGGCGACCGGATACTGTGGCAATGGGCAACCGTTATGGCTGACCGGAGTATTGGCCGGGGTATCCGGACAGTTATCACGGCGATCGAATACGCCGTCCTCATCTTCGTCACCGTCCTGGGCATAGCAGATCAGCCCACCGGCGATCGCGCCAGCGGCACCGGCCCCCGCGGCCCATGCAGAACTTTCAATAGCCCCCAGTCCACCGCCGACAAGTCCGCCGAGCAGGCTGCAGATTGGCCAGGTCCTTTGATTGAGTGGTGCGCTGCCATCACTGTGAGTAGCGCAACCGGAAAGCAGGCTTGCCGCCACCAGCACTGATACCGCGGCCTTGGAGAGAACACTCATGGGAATTGCTCCTGTGTCACCGGTCGCTACCGGTCACACAGGAGTAAAGACCGGCCCGCGGCACTTCTCAAGCCGCAGGCCGTCGCGCGTCAGCGCTCGATGCGAATTTCCACCCGCCGATTCATCGCCCGGCCTTCAGCGGTAGCGTTGTCCGCTTCCGGACGGCTCTCACCGGCGCCTTGAACCGAAACGAAACTGGCTTGCGGTACGCCGCTGCTCACCAGGTAATCGGTGACCGATTGGGCACGGCGTTCAGACAGTTTCTGGTTGTAGGCATCACGACCGACACTGTCGGTATGCCCGGTCACACTCAACCTGGCGCTTGCCGCTTCGTTTTTCAGGCGAGTCGCAATGGTGTTCAAGCGCTCCTTGTCGGCTGCGGTCAGTTTCGCCGAGTCGAATTCGAAGTGAACATCACGAATCACGATCACTTCTTCCTTGACCACTACTACTTCTTCAACCACGGCAGGCTCAGGTGGGCATCCATTGGCATCGACCTGAACGCCACGAGGCGTACCCGGACACTTGTCACGGCTGTCCGGTACACCATCACCATCTTCATCACCATCGCCATGGGCCCAGCAGTAACCTGCTGCCATACCCGCACCCAGCAAGGCCCCCCAGCCAGCCCAACTCGAGCTTTCTATAGCGCCCAAGGCTGCGCCGCCCACACCCCCGACCGCCGCGCATTTCGGCCAGTCGGTTTTTTGCAAACCTGCACAACCAGTCAACACGCTGGTAAGCAGAACCAGAGGTAAAGCTGTGCGTACTATGCTCATTTGTTGCATCTCCTGGGATTCGGTGCAAAACCGATGCTCATGGGAGTAAAGACCCGCCAATCCATCTCCGCCAGCAATAAGCCATGATGCCGCCATCAGTCACTATGCGCGGGGGCCCGGGACCGTTAGTCTTGACGCATCTGACCGAGGATTCCCGATGATTGACGGATTTTCCCAGCGCACGCCGCAACAGGCCCTGGCCGCGCTGCTTGAACGACATGCGCCACAGCGCCTGCTGCTGGTGGGTTCGCGCTTCCCTGCCCTGGAGGCCTTTGCCCAGGCCCACCCGCAGGTCGAGATCGCCCAGGCAGCCCCTGGACCGTTGCCCGCCGAGCTGGCGGCGCAACGCTTCGACCTGGCCCTGCTGGTCGATTGCCTGGAGCACCTGCCCAAGCGCAACGGCCTGCAATTGCTGGGCGGTATCCGCAATCTCAATGCCAGTCGCGTGGCCGTGCTGGCGGACCTCGAAGCCTGCCAGTGGCAAGACACCGACTTTTTCGCCCTGGCCCTGCAGGCCAATGAAAAATTTCAGCGTGGTGAACAGGTTCTGAGCCTGTTCACCTATGATCTACGTGAATACAAACAGGTACCGGACTGGCTCAACGCCAAGTTCTGGGCCAACCCGGAAAATTTTGGCAAGTACTGGTGGTGAAACAATGAGTGTCTCGGTTTGTCCCTGCGGCAGCGGTAACCTGCTCGACGCCTGTTGTGGACATTTCCATGCCGGCCAGCCGGCACCCGACGCGCAAGCCCTGATGCGCTCGCGCTACAGCGCCTACGTATTGGGATTGATCGACTACCTGGTAGCAACCACCCTGCCCGCGCAGCAGGCAGGACTGGATCGCGACAGCATCATGGCCTGGAGCACCCAGAGCACCTGGTTGGGCCTGGAGGTCGAAGGTGCCGAAGTGTTCGGCGGCCAGCCTGAACATGCCTTTGTCACCTTCACAGCGCGCTGGCACGACAATGATGGTGAACACAGTCACCGTGAGCGCTCGGCTTTCGTGCAAAACCACGGCCGCTGGTACTTCATCGACCCCACCGTAGGCCTCAAGGCCGGACGCAACGACCCCTGCCCCTGTGCCAGCGGGCAGAAATTCAAGAAATGCTGCTCCAGCTACCTGGGTAACTGAGGTTGATGGCCCGTCTGTTGTTGCTCAGCCTCCTGATACTGCAACTGACGGGCTGTGCCAGTTGGCTGGGCGATGATTACCGTGACCCCGAGGTCCACCTGGTCAAGGTCGAGGCGGTCAAGATGCGCCTGCTGGAGCAGGAGTTCGTTCTTCATGTGCGCGTCGACAACCCCAATGACGAGCGCCTGTTCATCCGCAGCCTGAGCTACACAGTGCACTTGAACGAACTGTTGCTGGCCGAGGGGGAATCGAGCTTGTGGCGCAGTGTGGGCGGGCACGCCCGGCGCACCTTCAAGATTCCGGTGCGCACCAACCTCTGGGCGCAGGTCAAGCCCCTGGCCAAACTGCTCAAGAATACCGATCAGCCGCTGCACTATCGTCTCGATGGCGAGCTCAGCAGCGGATTAATCTTCACCCGTGACCTGCACTTGTCGCGCAGTGGTGAGATAATTCCCGGCGATCTTTTACCGGAGTAACCCGCAATGACCCAACAACCCCATGTTCATGGCCCAGACTGCAACCACGATCATGATCATCACGACCATGACCACGGCCATGTTCACGGCCCGCACTGTAACCACGCCCCCCAGGAGCCAGTGCGCAATACCCTGAAGGACGTCGGTCGAAACGACCCATGCCCGTGCGGCAGCAACAAGAAATTCAAGAAGTGCCACGGGGCCTGATCACAGCCCTGTAACAGCGGTCGCCGCCTGTGGTATGCATAGGCGCGACCGCTGCGCGCCGGCGCAGCAGCCAGTCATTCGACGGAGCGTGCCATGATCGACCTGTATTACTGGACCACCCCCAACGGCCACAAGATCACCCTGTTTCTCGAAGAAACCGGCCTGGCCTACACGCTGCACCCGATCAATATCGGCAAAGGTGAACAGTTCGCCGCCGACTTCCTCAAGATCGCCCCCAACAACCGCATTCCTGCCATCGTCGATCACCAACCAATGGACGGCCAGCCGCCACTGTCACTGTTCGAGTCCGGGGCCATCCTTTTGTACCTGGCCGAGAAAACCGGCCGCTTCATTGCCCACGACCTGCGCGGCCGCCAGGAGACCCTGCAGTGGCTGTTCTGGCAAATGGGCGGCCTGGGCCCGATGGCCGGGCAAAATCATCACTTCAATCGCTTTGCCCCGGAAAAGATCCCCTATGCAATCAAGCGCTATGTGGATGAGACGGCTCGCCTGTACGGGGTGCTCAACAAACGCCTGATGGACAGACCGTTCGTCGCCGGGAACGAGTACAGCATCGCCGACATGGCGATCTATCCCTGGATCGTTTCGCACACCTGGCAAGGGCAGAACCTCGACGACTTCCCGGCCCTCAAGGAGTGGTTCGAGCGGATTCAGGCGCGTCCTGCCACCCAACGGGCCTATGCCCTGGTCGAGCAGGTCAACCCGCCGCAACCCTGACACCGCCGTGATCGACGCGAGGCTTTGAAAATAAAGGCTTCGCCCCCGCTTGCATGGTGTGGTCGGGCTCACTAACGTAGCGCCTTTTAGTCGCCACGCCCTGCAGGAGCCCATCCATGGCCGCGCCAGCCTTTCCCCCTTCCCCCCCCCGGTTCGGCGTAGCCGCAGCGATGTTCGGCTTGCTTGCCCTGGGCGGCTGCCAGATGGGCGGCTATCGCGACAGCGTGCCACCGAGTACGGGTGTGCAGCCGCTCAAAGGCCTGGCGCAGAATGTCTCGGTGCGGCGCAATGCCCAAGGCATGCCGCTGATTGAAAGCAGCAACTTCCACGATGCCCTGTTCGCCCTGGGCTACGTACATGCCAGTGACCGCATCGGGCAAATGGTCGGCATGCGCCTGCTGGCCCAGGGTCGTCTGGCCGAGATGGCCGGCGCCGACGTGCTGGAGGTCGACCGCCTGATGCGCGCTGCCAACCTCAAGCAAACGGCCAACCAGCTCTACGCCGATGCTTCGCCTCGCCTCAAGCGCTTCTTTGAAGTCTATGCCCGCGGCGTCAACGCCTACCTGTTCCGTTACCGCGACCGCCTGCCAGCCCCCCTGGCCCAATATGGCTACCGCCCCGAGTACTGGAAACCGGAAGACTCGGCGCTGATCTTCTGCCTGTACAACTTCAGCCAGTCGGTCAACCTGCAGGAAGAACTGGCCGCCTTGACCCTGGCGCAGAAGGTCGGCAGCGACAAACTGCCCTGGCTGTTGCCCAGCTACCCTGACGAACCCTTGCCGATGGCCGAGGCCGACAAGCTCAAGGGCTTGAGCCTCTCCAGCCAATTGAGCGCCCTGGCACCACTGGCTGCGGCCAGTCAGCAACTGGCGGCCCTGAACCTGTTGGGTACGGCCGGCTCCAGCAACTGGGCCATAGCCCCGCAACGCAGCCGCAGCGGCAAGAGCCTGCTGGCCAGCGACACTCTCGGTGCCTGGGCCATGACCCCTGTGCAGATCCGTGCGCCCAAGTACCAGGCTGCCGGCGTCACCCTCGCCGGTCTGCCGCTGGTGCTCTCGGGTTACAACGGCAAGCTGGCCTGGAGCACCAGTGCAGTCATGGCCGATAATCAGGACCTGTTCCTGGAACGCCTCAAGCGCGAAGGCAGTCGTCTGATGTACCAGGCCGACGGCAAGTGGCTACCGACGCTGGCCCGCAATGAAACTTTCTTTATCAGGGGCCAGCGCCCGCAGCGTGAAACCCTGTTCGACACCCGCCACGGCGCCTTGCTCGGCAGCACACAGAACGCCAGCCTCGGTCTGGCCCTGCAAGTACCGCAGCTCAAGGGTGACATGAGCATGGATGCGTTCTTCAACCTGTCGCGGGCACAGAACGTCGAGCGAGCCTTCGACAACACCCGGGAGATCGGCGCCGCCGCGCTGAACTTCGTCTTTGCCGACGCCAGCAACATAGGCTGGCAAGTCAGCGGACGTTTCCCCAACCGCCGCGAAGGCCAGGGACTGTTGCCTTCACCAGGCTGGGACGGCCGCTACGACTGGGATGGCTACGCCGACCCGATGCTGCATCCCTACGATCAGGACCCACTGCAGGGCTGGCTCGGCAATGCCAATCAGCGCAGCGTGCCCAAAGGCTACGGCATGCAGTTGTCCAATAGCTGGTACTACCCCGAACGCGCCGAGCGTCTGGGGCAATTGGCGGGTAACGGCAAACACGACAGTCGTAGCCTGATTACCATGCAGAACGACCAGACTTCGCTGTTCGCCGGCAAGCTCAAGGCAATGTTCGAGGCACCGGGCATGGCGCAATCGCTCAAGCAGGCCATCGACAGCCTGCCCATCGACCAACGGGCCAAGGCCCGGGAAGCCTATACCCGTTTGATGGCGTTCGATGGCCGACTGAGCACCACCTCGGCCGATGCAGCCTTGTATGAACTGTTCCTGCAGGAAAGCGCGAAGTTGACCTTCCTGGATGAACTGGGCCCGGAGTCCTCGGCCACCTGGCAGGCCTTTGTCGCAAATGCACGCCTGTCGTATTCGGCGCAGGCCGACCACCTGCTGGGCCGGGAAGACAGTCCTTTCTGGGACGATGTGCATACGGCGCAAAAAGAAGACAAACCGGCGATCCTCGCTCGTAGCCTGGCGGCTGCCGTCAACGCCGGCGAAGCGCAACTGGGTAACGACCGCCGCGCCTGGCAATGGGGCAAGCTGCACCAGTACCGCTGGCCTGCACCGACCTTCCATGGCCTGGGTGATGAAGTCAAACGTGGCCCGCAAGCCACCGGTGGCGATCACAGCACCCTGAACCTTGCTCCGTATGCCTGGGGCCAGGACTTCAACGCCCAATTGCCGCCGTCGCTGCGCATGGTGGTCGACTTCGGCCAGGTCGAACCGCTGCAACTGCAAACCAGCAGCGGGCAGTCCGGCAATCCGGCCAGTGCGCATTTCGCCGATGGCCTCGATGCCTGGTTCCAGGGCCGCTACATGAGCCTGCCCCTGCAACCGCAGAACTTCGACCGGGCCTACGGCAGCAAACGCCTGACCCTGGTACCGGGCAAGTAAACCTTTCCTGCCCGCGCAGCCGGTGCAATGCCGGCTGCGCTGATCCATATCAACTGCCCCCGCCCGCAATTGCCTTACAACGAAACTGGGGCGAAGTTCGCCCCGGTTCTGCCTGATGATCTCTGAAAACGATTGCACACCTGCGCCCAAGGATCGCTCCAGGCCGGGTGAATAAAGGAATATTGCAATGGCTTGTGCCCTTTCACGTCTGGCGCTATACGCCGCGACGTTGTTGTTGATCCCAACCCTTCACGCCAGCGACGCAGCGCCGGCAACAACCCCACCTGTACCGGTCGACAACACCCAGCTCGAACGCGGCAAGTACGTGGCACAACTGGGCGACTGCATCGCCTGCCACACCGCCCCCAAGGGCCCACTCATGGCCGGTGGCCTGCAGTTGAAAACGCCCATGGGCATTATCTACTCCAGCAACATTACGCCCGACCCGGACACCGGCATTGGCCGCTACAGCTTCGAGCAGTTCGACACGGCCATGCGCGAGGGTGTGAGGGCGGACGGCACCCACCTCTATCCGGCCATGCCTTATCCGTCCTACGCCAAAATGACCGAAGAGGATATGCGCGCACTCTTTGCCTACCTGATGCACGACGTTCCACCGATCAGCCGCTCCAACCAGTCTGCCAACATGAGCTGGCCGTTCAACATGCGTTGGGGCCTGGCGTTCTGGAACTGGGCCTTCCTCGACACCCAGCCGTTTGAAGCCGACCCCGACCAGGACCCTGTGATCAATCGCGGGGCTTACCTGGTACAGGGCCTGGGACATTGCGGTGCCTGCCACACACCTCGGGGCATTGCCTTCCAGGAAAAAGCCCTGAGCGATGCCGGCAGCAGCGGCAAGCACTTTCTCGCCGGCGAAACCGTAGAGCACTGGCGTGCCTTGAGCCTGCGCAACTTGTGGACGGTACCGGACACCGTGCAATTGCTCAAAACCGGACAAAATCGCTTTGCCACCGTTTCGGGCAACATGGCTGAAGTCATCCATCACAGTACCCAGCACTTCAGCGATGCCGACCTCGTCGCCATCGCCAGCTACCTCAAATCCTTGCCGCCGGGAGAGCATGACTTGCCCATGCCGGCCGTAGCGCTGACACCGGCCATGCCGCCGGATGACCTGTACAGCAGCCGTGGCGGCCTGGGCTACACACAGTTCTGCAGCGACTGTCACCGCACCGACGGTGCAGGCGTCAAAGGCATGTTTCCACCGCTTGCCGGCAACCCCAGCGTGACCTCGAACGACCCGACTTCCTTGCTGCATATCACCCTCACCGGCTGGAAAACTGCGCAGACCGCAACCCACTCACGGGTCTACACCATGCCCGGCTTCGCTCGCCTGTCGGATCAGGAAATCGCCGAGATACTCACCTTCGTACGTGGGCACTGGGGCAACGACAGCCCGGCCGTCACCGCCCAGCAGGTGAAGAAACTGCGTGGCCAGCTCAACCCGCAAACGACTGATTCAACCGCGTTCCAGACGCCACGCCTGGCCGACCTGCTGGCAGCCCCGAACGCCGAGCAAGTCGTGCGCGGTATGCGCCTGCACCTGCAGACCAAGGCACTGTTGCCCGACAACGTCGGCAACGCCCTGAACTGCACAAGCTGCCACCTGAACGCCGGTACCGTGGCCGACGGCTCGCCCTTTGTCGGCGTGTCGGCCTTCTTCCCCGGCTACGCGCCGCGCGCCGGCAAAGTGATTACCCTGGAGGAACGTATCAACGGCTGCTTCCGTCGCTCCATGAACGGCACGCCGATCCCGCCTCAATCGGCCGACATGCAGGCCATGGTGGCGTACTTCGAGTGGATGAAGAACAACACCCAGCCTGGCGACAAGGTGGCCGGACGCGGTGTCGGCAAGATCGACCCGGCTATCAAGCCAGACCTCGCCAATGGCCAGCAGGTGTACGTCAAGCAATGCGCGGTATGTCACGGCAGCAATGGTGAAGGTCTGGCACGCGACGATGGCAGCCTGGTGTTCCCGCCATTGTGGGGAGAACAGTCGTTCAACATCGGTGCCGGCATGGCGCGCACCTACACGGCAGCGGCCTTCGTCAAACGCAACATGCCGATCGGCTTTCACGAACGCTTCCCGCTGGGCCAGGGCGGCTTGAGTGATCAGGAGGCGGTGGATGTCGCCACGTGGTTCTCGCAACAGCCCCGGCCTGACTTCCCCGACAAGGCCAAGGACTGGCCCAACGGCGGCAAGCCGGTGGATGCTCGTTACTGATCCGTAGCAGCGGGCTCGCTCCGCGATGGCAATCTACCTGAACGATTGCTATCACGGGGCAAGCCCGCGCCTACAAGTAAGGGACTGCGCGCCTGGAAACTTTATGCTTATATCAACCTTTCCAGGACCGACTCACTAGGACCGTTATGCATCACTCGACCCACGACATTCTGGCGCCGGTTCCAGGCATCGCCCGCCAGATTCACAGCTTTCATTTCGGCCCACGAGGTGCCGGCAAAATTTATATCCAGGCATCACTGCACGCAGACGAGCTGCCCGGCATGCTGGTGGCCTGGCATCTCAAGCAGCGCCTGGCAGAGCTCGAAGCAAAGGGCATGCTGCGCCGCGAAATCGTATTGGTTCCGATTGCCAACCCGGTGGGCCTGGAGCAGGTACTGATGGACGTGCCGCTCGGCCGTTTCGAGCTGCAAAGCGGAGAAAACTTCAACCGCAACTTTGTCGACCTGAGCGACGCTATCGGTGATCAGATCGAGGCCCACTTGAGCCAGGATCCTGCGCACAACGTGGCCTTGATTCGCGAGTACCTGCGGCGCGCCCTGGATGCCCATCCTGCACACACGCCCCTGCAATCCCAGCGCCTGACACTGCAACGATTGGCCTGCGATGCGGAGATGGTGCTGGACCTGCACTGTGATTTCGACGCCGTCGCGCACCTGTACACCACGCCAGAGGCCTGGCCGCAGGTCGAACCCCTGGCGCGCTACCTCGGCACCCAGGCCAGCCTGCTGGCCACCGACTCGGGCGGGCAGTCGTTCGACGAGTGTTTCACCCTGGTCTGGTGGCAGCTGCACCAACGCTTTGGCAAACAGTTTCCCATTCCCCAGGGCAGCTTTTCGGTCACGGTCGAACTGCGTGGTCAGGGCGATGTGAACCACCCGCTGGCAAAACAGGACTGCACGGCGATTCTCGATTACCTGATGCATTACGGCGCTATCGAAGCCGAAGCTGCCCAGATGCCTGCGTTGCTCTACCCGGCAACGCCATTGGCAGGCGTCGAGCCGGTTGCAACGCCTTTGGGCGGGCTACTGGTGTTTCATGTCGAACCTGGCCAGTACCTGGAGGCAGGCCAGCTGATCGCAGAAGTGATTGACCCGCTCAATGACCGCGTGACACCGGTGAGCAATGCCCAGCCTGGCCTGCTGTACGCACGCTCACTGCGCCGCATGGCCACCGCGGGCATGGTCATCGCCCACGTTGCCGGTCGGCAGGCTTACCGCAGCGGCTATCTGCTATCGCCTTGAAGCGGTAAACCTGGAGCTCGGCTCAGGCCACAGGCGCGGGAGGCGGCTCGTCAGGCAGGGTCGGTTCGCCCGGCTCCATAGGCGGAACCTCACCGGGTTGCGGCGTCTCGGGGGTGTCTGGGTCAGGTTGACCAGGCACACCACCGGCGTGGGCGATGTGCGGATGCGGATGAGCCATCAACGACCAGGCCAGCACGCCGACATGGTTGGGCTGCAACACGGCCAGCTTGGCGCTGATGGTAGGGTCGAGTTTCATGGGGCAGCTCCTGGGTGAAGTGCGCCAGGCCTGTTGCCTGGCGAAACAGTTCACTGCATTGGAGTCTGCCTGCGGCAAGGAATTCCCTCGGCTTGTCGGCTCAGGTGCGTGGCAGGGTGACGCCGCGCTGGCCCTGGTACTTGCCGCCACGGTCCTTATAGGACACTTCACACTCTTCGTCGGATTCGAGGAACAGCATCTGGGCGACACCCTCGTTGGCGTAGATTTTCGCCGGCAAGGTGGTGGTGTTGGAGAACTCCAGGGTCACATGGCCTTCCCACTCCGGCTCCAGCGGGGTGACGTTGACGATGATGCCGCAGCGTGCATAGGTGCTTTTACCCAGGCAGATGGTCAGCACATTGCGCGGAATGCGGAAGTACTCGACGGTCCGGGCCAGGGCGAAGGAGTTGGGAGGGATGATGCAGACATCGCTCTTGACGTCGACAAAGCTGCCAGCGTCGAAATTCTTTGGATCGACGGTTGCCGAGTTGATGTTGGTGAAGACCTTGAACTCGTCGGCGCAGCGCACATCGTAGCCGTAGCTGGAAACACCGAAGGAGATCAGCCGGTTGTCGCTCTCACCGCGCACCTGGCGCTCGACGAACGGCTCGATCATGCCGTGTTCCTGCGCCATGCGGCGAATCCACTTGTCCGATTTGATGCTCATGGCGGGTGTCCTGAAGTAACGAGGTGAAGAAATTCTGTGGCGCATCTTACCGGGCCGGGCGCCGGGTTCAAAGTTTCATCCACTGCAAGGCAGCGAATCCCCGCCCGGCGGGGCTTGTAGCTAGCCCACCAACACCGTCAGTCATGATTTGCGCGAAAGCTGAACAAGACCATTGGCACGTTCTGGAAAAAGGGTTAAGGTGACGCCACTGTGCTGCACGTGTCACTGAGAATATCTACCTGATGCAAGATCTCGATCAACCCATCTTCATGAATTTTCTGCCTCTTTGCACTCAGTCTCGGCCAGGGCGTTTCCTGAGCCGTAGTTAACTTTGTCCAAGGAGACAGACCATGTCCAATCGCCAAACCGGTACCGTTAAGTGGTTCAACGATGAAAAAGGCTTCGGCTTCATCACCCCACAATCCGGTGACGACCTGTTCGTACACTTCAAAGCCATCAAGGCTGACGGCTTCAAGAGCCTGAAAGAAGGCCAGCAGGTTTCTTTCATCGCTACCCGCGGTCAGAAAGGCATGCAGGCTGAAGAAGTAGAAGTTATCTAACTTCCGCTTTACAGCTTGAAAAAAGCCCCGCCCTCAACAGGCGGGGCTTTTTTATGCCCGGTTTTTTTCGCCGGGCGAGCCCGCTCCTACGGTAGGAGCGGGCTCGCCCGGCGATGAGCCTCAATCCTCGCTGATGGTGATGCTCGGCATTGCCGGCGCAGCCGCTTCCTGCAATACAATCCGTGCGCCCACCTGGCGAGCCAACTCCTGGTATACCATGGCAATCTGGCTTTCCGGTTCGGCAATGGCTGTCGGCTTGCCGCTGTCAGCCTGTTCGCGAATCAGCATCGACAGCGGCAACGAGGCCAGCAGTTCAACGCCATATTGCGCCGCAAGCTTCTCGCCCCCACCCTCACCGAACAGATGCTCGGCATGACCACAGTTCGAGCAGATGTGGACCGCCATGTTCTCGACCACACCCAGCACCGGAATATTGACCTTGCGGAACATCTCGACCCCTTTCTTGGCGTCTAGCAGCGCCAGGTCCTGGGGGGTGGTGACGATCACCGAACCTGCAACCGGCACTTTCTGCGCCAGGGTCAACTGGATGTCACCCGTGCCTGGCGGCATGTCGATCACCAGGTAGTCGAGGTTGTCCCAGGCGGTCTGGGTCACCAGTTGCAGCAAGGCACCGGACACCATCGGACCGCGCCAGACCATCGGCGTGTTGTCATCGGTCAGGAACGCCATCGACATTACTTCTACGCCATGGGCCTTGAGCGGCACGAACCACTTCTGGTCACGGATCTGCGGGCGAGTGCGCTCGGGTATACCGAACATCACACCCTGGCTCGGACCGTAGATGTCCGCATCCAGAATGCCCACGCGGGCGCCTTCACGCGCCAGCGCCAACGCCAGGTTAGCGGCGGTAGTGGATTTGCCCACCCCCCCCTTGCCCGAGGCCACGGCAATGATGTTCTTGACGTTGGCCAGGCCAGGAATCTGGGCCTGGGCCTTGTGCTCGGCAATCACGCAACTGATCTCGACCTTCGCTGCGGCGACGCCGTCGATACCCTCGACGGCCGTTTGCAGGACCTGGGCCCAGCCATTCTTGAACAGACCGGCGGCATAACCGAGCTGTAGCTGAACATTGACCCGGTCGCCCTGGATGTCGATGGCCTGCACACAACCGGCGCTGACCGGGTCCTGGTTCAGATAAGGGTCGGTGTACTGGCGAAGAACGGCTTCGACGGCTGCGCGAGTGACGGCACTCATGGAGACTCCCGTGATAAAGACTGAGTAAAACAGGCGACTATGCTAACCCGCGAAACATCCATAGATACGTACATGGGGTGAAATAAATTTCCCGGCGTTTTATAGTGGCCGATCACCGTTTCATCTCAAGTAGCCGAAAAAAGTAGCCGAGCCCCCATGTCCGAGCCCCGTCAGATTCTCGTCACCAGCGCCCTGCCCTATGCCAATGGTTCGATCCACCTTGGCCATATGCTCGAGTACATCCAGACAGACATGTGGGTGCGCTTTCAGAAGCATCGCGGCAACCAGTGCGTGTATGTCTGTGCAGACGACGCCCATGGGTCGGCCATCATGCTGCGCGCCGAGAAGGAGGGCATCACCCCGGAGCAACTGATTGCCGCCGTCCAGGCCGAGCACAGTGGGGATTTCGCCGACTTCCTGGTGGATTTCGACAATTTCCACTCGACCCACGCCGAAGAAAACCGCGAGCTGTCGAGCCAGATCTACCTCAAGCTGCGTGATGCCGGGCACATTGCCACCCGCTCGATCACCCAGTACTTCGACCCGGACAAGAAAATGTTCCTGGCCGACCGTTTCATCAAGGGCACCTGCCCCAAGTGTGCCGCCGACGACCAGTACGGCGACAACTGCGAAAAATGCGGTGCCACCTACGCGCCCACCGAGCTGAAGAACCCGAAGTCGGCGATTTCCGGTGCCACCCCGGTGCTCAAGGACTCCCAGCACTTCTTCTTCAAGCTGCCTGACTTCCAGGCCATGCTTCAACAGTGGACCCGCAGCGGCACCTTGCAAGACGCCGTGGCCAACAAGATCGCCGAGTGGCTGGATGCTGGCCTGCAGGAATGGGACATCTCCCGTGACGCCCCGTACTTCGGCTTCGAGATCCCTGACGAGCCCGGCAAGTACTTTTATGTCTGGCTGGATGCGCCGATCGGCTACATGGCCAGCTTCAAGAACCTGTGTGACCGCCGCCCGGAGCTGGACTTCGACGCGTTCTGGAACAAGGACTCCAAGGCCGAGCTCTACCACTTCATCGGCAAGGACATCGTCAACTTCCACGCCCTGTTCTGGCCTGCCATGCTCGAAGGCGCCGGCTACCGCAAGCCGACCGGCATCAACGTCCACGGCTACCTGACCGTCAACGGCTCGAAGATGTCCAAGTCGCGCGGCACGTTCATCAAGGCCCGTACCTACCTGGACCACCTGTCGCCGGAATACCTGCGCTACTACTACGCGGCCAAGCTTGGCCGTGGCGTCGATGACCTGGACCTGAACCTGGAAGACTTCGTCCAGAAGGTCAACTCCGACCTGGTCGGCAAGGTGGTCAACATCGCCAGCCGCTGCGCCGGTTTCATCCACAAGGGCAACGACGGCGTGATGGTCGACGGCGACGCCGCGCCAGAGCTGACCGAAGCCTTCCTCGCTGCAGCGCCAAGCATTGCCGAGGCCTATGAAGGCCGCGACTTTGCCCGTGCCATGCGCGAGATCATGGGCCTGGCCGACCGCGCCAATGCCTGGATCGCCGACAAGGCCCCGTGGTCGTTGGCCAAGCAGGAAGGCAAGCAGGACGAAGTCCAGGCCATCTGCGCCCAAGGCATCAACCTGTTCCGCCAACTGGTGATTTTCCTCAAGCCGGTACTGCCACTGCTGGCTGCCGACGCCGAGGCTTTCCTCAACGTGGCGCCACTGACCTGGGCCGATCACCAGACCCGCCTGACCAACCACAAGCTGAACCCGTTCAAGGCCCTGATGAGCCGCATCGACCCGGTCAAGGTCGAGGCCATGGTTGCCGCGTCCAAAGAAGACCTGGCCGCCAGCCAGACCAGCGTCGTGACCGGCAACGGCGAGCTGGCCAAAGACCCGCTGTCGGCGGAGATCGATTTCGACACCTTCGCGGCTGTCGACCTGCGTGTGGCGCTGATCCTCAAGGCTGAAGCCGTGGAAGGCGCCGACAAGCTGCTGCGCCTGACCCTGGATATCGGTGACGAGCAGCGCAACGTGTTCTCCGGCATCAAGTCGGCCTACCCGGACCCGGCCAAGCTCGAAGGTCGCCTGACCATGATGATCGCCAACCTCAAACCGCGCAAAATGCGCTTCGGCATCTCCGAAGGCATGGTGATGGCCGCAGGCCCGGGCGGCGAAGAGATCTACCTGCTCAGCCCCGACAGCGGTGCCAAGCCAGGCCAGCGCATCAAGTAAACCCCACGCCCCGGACGTTTGCGTCCGGGGCGTTCTCTTCCTCGCGTCATTGCCGGATAATGGCGAACAGCCCTGGCATTCGGCACTTCCATGAGCGAACTCATCCTGGCCCTGATCAGCGCCGCGCTGATCAACAACCTGGTCCTGCACCAGGCGCTGGCCATCGACCCGCTGCTGCAACCCTCGGTCGATAACGACCGACGCAGGGTACATGCCCTGGGCCTGGCAACCCTCGCGCTACTGGCACTTGCCACCTGCCTGGGCCAGCTTATCTACCGACTTGCCCTGCAACCCCTGCAGCTCGAGTACCTTCGCCTGTTCGTATTCCTGCCCCTGTGCGTAGTGCTGATCGAGCCATTGCTGGGGTTGTTGTCGCGCGCTCTGCCTGCCCTGCCCTTCGACGGCTTGATGCCGTTGCTGCTGGGCAATACAGGGCTCCTGGGATTGACCCTCCAGATCACTCAGGGTGGTTACGCAGTGATGCAGACGCTGGCTTGGGGCTTGGGTGGAGGGCTGGGCTTCTGGCTGGCGCTGAGCCTGTTCGACGACCTGCGCCAGCGTAGCGACCATAACGCAATACCCTTGGCCTTTCGCGGCCTGCCCATCGAGTTGATCGGGGCAGGCGTGATGGCCTTGGCGTTTCTCGGCTTCAATGGATTATTCACATCATGAGTCTGATTCAACGCATCGACGCCCTGCTGCCGCAAACCCAGTGCGGAAAGTGCGGCCACCCTGGCTGCAAGCCTTATGCAGAGGGGTTGGCCAAGGGCGAAGCGATCAATAAGTGTCCACCCGGTGGTAGCGAAACCATCGCTGCACTGGCCAGCCTGCTGCAGGTTCCGGTCATTGCCCTGGACCCTGAGCGCGGCACTGCGCCGGCGCAAGTCGCCTACATCCGCGAAGCAGAGTGCATTGGCTGCACCAAATGCATCCAGGCCTGTCCAGTGGATGCCATCGTCGGCGCAGCCAAACTGATGCACACGGTTATCAGCGCCGAATGCACCGGTTGCGACCTGTGCGTGGCACCTTGTCCGGTGGACTGCATTGACCTGCTGCCACTGACCGCTACCAGCAACATCGTGGCGATTGTCGGCGGGTTGGCCCCTGACGCCGACACCCTGGCGACGCGTACCCGTAAACGCAACCAGGCTCGGCGCCGCTTCGAGCTGCGCAACAGCCGGCTGGAGCGCGAAGAGGCGCGCAAACAGGCAGAGCGCACGGCCCGTAGCCAGCGCACCGCGGCGCCAGGCACTGCCAGCCCCGGCGCGACAGCCGATGACCCGATCAAAGCCGCCATCGAGCGGGTCAAGGCGCAGAAGGCAGCCGCAGCCGATGCCGCCCTGAAACAAGCCAAGATTGCTGCCGCCATGAGCAGGGCCCAACTGAGCAAGGCACGGGCTGCCTTTGGCGCTACGCCAAACGATGCCCAGCAGGCCCAGCTGACTGAACTGGAGCAAGCGGCCGAACACGCCCAGGCACGTCTACACGCCCTGCAACCGGTCGCCGATCATGCCAGCCACTGACTCCAGCGATCGCCTGCGCAGCACGATGTCGCTGGTGCTGCTGGCGTGCATGCCGGGCGTGCTGACGTTGCTCTGGCAACATGGCTGGGGGATGCTGTTCAACCTTGTGTTGTGCGCAGGCTCGGCGCTGGCCAGCGAGGCCATTTCACTCAAGCTGCAACAACGCCCGGTGCGGTCTTCGCTCAATGACGGGAGCGCTCTGGTCAGCGCCTGCCTGCTGGCTGTTGCCTTGCCCGCCTATGCCCCCTGGTGGGTGCCGGTCATCGCCAGCGCCAGCGCCATTGCCCTGGGCAAGCAGCTTTACGGCGGCGTTGGCAGGAACCCGTTCAACCCGGCGATGCTCGGCTATGCCGTGGTGCTGCTCACCTTTGCACAGTCCATGACCCAGTGGCCCGGCGTACAGCTGCTGGACCTGGCCTCAAGCCTGCACTATGTGTTTGCCTGGAGCGGCACCGAACAACCCGACGCCTGGGCCCAGGCCACGGTCCTCGATGCCCTGCGCAACAACCGCAGCCTGACCCTGGACGAGCTGTTCGCCAGTCACCCTGGCTTTGGTCATTTCGGCGGCCAGGGCAGTGAGTGGGCCAACCTGGCGTTTCTGCTCGGTGGCTTGCTGTTACTGCAACGCAAGGTGTTCACCTGGCATGCACCGGTTGGCCTGCTGGCGAGCCTTTTCGTCATGAGCCTGGTGTTCTGGAATGGTTCGGGCTCAGACTCCAATGGCTCACCACTGCTGCATTTGCTCAGTGGCTCGACCATGCTGGCAGCATTTTTCATCGCCACCGAGCCGGTCTCCGGGCCCAAGTCAGCACAGGCCCGATTGATGTTCGGGATCGGAATTGGGGTATTGATCTACCTGATACGGACCTGGGGCAGCTACCCCGACGGCACCGCCTTTGCCGTGCTGTTGATGAACCTTTGTGTGCCGGCGCTCGAGCGCTGGGCCGAACGTCGGCAGGCGGTTCCCTCTTGAACCTGTCTGCAACAGGCAAGTGGATACTGCTGGTGCTCATTGCCGCATTGAGCATCGGCAGCGTCATCATCTGGCATCGCCTGGGCACTGATGCCATCGACCAGGCACAACAACAGCTCAAGGCGCAAACCTGGCTCAGCGTGCTGCCGCAAACTCTCTACGACAATCACCCCTTGCAGACGCCCTTGGCACTGGACACCGCCCCCCTCGCCCACAGCCGGTTACTGGCAGGCTATCGCGCCACATTGGCGGGCCAGCCCAGCGCTGTGGTGCTGCACAGTCTGGCACAGGGGTATGGCGGCCCCCTTGAACTGCTGATCGCCATTGATTCACAAGGACGCCTGATCGGCAGCAAGGTACTGCGCCAGCAAGAGACGCCAGGCCTAGGCGCCGCCGTGGCAGCACCAGACAACCACTGGCTGCAGGGCTTTGTCGGGAACAGCCGGCAGACGACTCCCGACGCCGCCTGGTCGCTCAAGCGCGACAACGGTCAATTCGATCAGTTGGCGGGGGCTACCATCACCTCCCGCGCCGTCATTCATGCCGTGCACGACGCCTTGCGCTACTTCGACGAGCATCGGCAGGTGTTACTGGGAGAGCGCAGCAATGAATAAGCAATGGCTTGCCGCCGTAAGCCTGGCGCCGCTGCTGGGCGCCACTCAGACGCTACACAACGCTGGCGCCATTGCCGGCCTGAGTGTCCTGGTGATCACCCTGCACCACCTGGCAATGAGCCCACTGCACCGCTGGCTCGACGGCCCCGGCAGGCTGCTTGCCAGCGTACTGCTATCGGCGGGGTTGACCACCTGCCTGGAGCTTGGGCTTCGTACCTGGACCCTGCCGTTGTACCTGGCGCTTGGCCCTTATCCGGCACTGATCGCCGTACAATGCCTGGTGTTTGAACACGCCCGTGGCGACACCCAGACCTTGCGGCAATCAGCCATCGTGTTGCTCGGTTTTGCTGCCCTGGCCTTGGGCCTGGGTGCTGGCCGCGAGTTTCTGGCGCAATGGGCAGGAATTCGCCTGGCCGCCCTGCTGCCTGGGGCGCTGATATTGATGGGCCTGCTACTGGCCCTGTACAACCGGGTTTGCCATGGGCGAGCCCCCTTACGTCGTCAAGGAAACCTTTGACCCCATGAATGCTGCCAAACGCCTGGAAATCTTTCGCAGGCTGCACGAAGACAACCCTGAGCCCAAGACAGAACTGGCCTATACCACGCCGTTCGAGCTGCTGATCGCGGTGATTCTTTCAGCCCAGGCCACGGACGTCAGTGTCAACAAGGCCACGGCCAAGTTGTACCCTGTCGCCAACACCCCCGAAGCCATTCATGCGCTGGGGGTCGACGGACTGTCGGCGTACATCAAGACCATCGGGCTTTACAACAGCAAGGCCCGCAACGTTATCGAAACCTGTCGCCTGTTGATTGAAAAACACGCAAGCCAGGTGCCGGAAACCCGCGAAGCACTCGAAGCGCTGCCCGGCGTAGGCCGCAAGACTGCCAACGTGGTACTCAACACAGCGTTCCGGCAAGTGGCGATGGCAGTGGACACGCATATTTTCCGGGTCAGCAACCGTACAGGCATTGCGCCCGGCAAAACGGTGCTTGAAGTCGAGAAGGCATTGATGAAGTTCGTACCCAAGGCCTACCTGCTCGACGCACACCATTGGTTGATCCTGCACGGGCGCTATGTATGCCAGGCGCGCAAACCGCGCTGCGGTAGCTGCCGGATCGAGGACTTGTGCGAATACAAGCAGAAAACCTCTGACGATTGAGAAGATAGTGAAATATGTACCAGGTCGATTGAAAAAATCTTTTTTACCAGCTCAAGGATTCTCGCTATAAGGTGCGCCAATGGCCCTCTTGGCTTGGAGTGACTTATGAGCACCGATAAAGAAGACCTGGATGTAGATGAAGATTTCACGCCGGCAGAGGCCGATGACGTGGAACCCGTTGTTGAAGTGGCAAAGACCAACCTCAGCAAACGTCGCACCATCGACAATCTGCTGGAAGAACGTCGCTTGCAGAAGCAACTCGCCGAGTTCGACTTCGACCTCTGACGCCACGCCATCCTCGGTCCGGGTGACTCACCCGGACACTCGAGCATTCAGTACCCGCTCAAACACAAAAGCCTCCGCAAGGAGGCTTTGTCGTTCCTGGAGCGTCAGACCAGACCGTTGCGTTGAGCCAGCTCGATCAGGTCTACCAGTGACCGCGCATTGAGCTTGAGTAGCAGCCGGGTCTTGTAGGTACTGACCGTTTTGTTGCTCAAGAACATGCCGTCGGCAATTTCCTTGTTGGTTTTACCACGGGCCAATTGCTGCAACACCATCATCTCTCGCCCTGACAGTCGCTCTACCATGTCGGCCTCGGTCGCCCCGCCCAGGTTGGAACGTACAGAATGCAGCGCCTGGTTCGGAAAATAGCTGTAGCCGGACAGCACCGCCTTGATGGCACTGAGCAGTTCCGTCAGGTCCTGCTGCTTGCAAACATAGCCGGCAGCGCCGGCCTGCATGCAGCGCATTGAGAAATGCCCGGGAGCTTGCGACGTCAGTACGAGAACCTTGACCCCTGGACAGGTGGAGTTGAGCCGGGCGATGACCTCAAGACCATCGAGCTTGGGAATGCCGATATCCAGAATGACGATATCCGGGCCATGCTCGCGCGCCAGTTGCAGCGCATCTACACCATTGTCTGTCTCCGCGATGACCTCATAGCCATGTCGCTCCATCAACATGCGTACAGCCAGGCGAATGACAGGGTGATCATCCACGATCAGCACTTTATTCATGGGCAAATCCAATTGTTTGCTGTTCGATATTTTGTCCCCGCACAATAGCCTAGTTACAGGACAAACTGTATTACGCTAATAACAGATAAATGCATACAAAGACACAACCTACAAATGCGGCAGACAATTCCTACAGATGTAACTACCACACACGGCACCAGAGTAGAGCCGCCCGCGCCAGTAGAGATAAATCTCTAAACCACACAACAAGGTAGCAGCACTATATATAAGCACCCCATCAACAACGCGATAGCCGGCGCAGGAAAAATCAACTTCACACGTTTGATAAATACCAAACACAAACAGTTAACAACCTGCAGACTCCCTTTAAAGCACAATCATTTCCCCTGACAGAAACGCAACCCCCTACCCGGCGCGCACTGCCCATAGTACATAACCTTGAACTTGACTCAGTCGAAGGGAGCAAAGGCCATGAGCAGAAGCGAGCCGCGTAGCCCGTTGACGATCATCGCGATTTTCGCGGGCATTATTGAGGCGTCTGCGCTGGCCTCACTACCGTTCCTGGGGGAGGACAGCCAGGGAATCTATACATGGTTTCTAGTCGGCTTTCCTTTCTTCCTCACCGTGCTGTTCTTTCTTACCCTGAACTTCAATTACAAATCCCTGTGTTCGCCAGACCTGCTTGAGACAGCCACATCGACTCCGCCACTGGCGGACCCGGAAGATCCCTCTGCCTTCAAGTCACAACCCGTGAAGAAAAATACAGACATTGTTGAAAACCCTGCCAAGCACGCCCCGGAACCGGCCGAACGCAATGAAATACCAGCAACTACGGTCACCATCAGCTTGAAGGGTGCAGGCGCCCAGCAAAGGCTCGACGCCTTTGTTGCCCAGGCGCTGCGTGAGCCCGGAGGGCCTTGCGACACCTGGATAATCTGCAATCTGGAAGCCGGTACTCAAATCACCTTGGTGTCCCAAGTGATCAGCCAATAAAAAACCCCGGACCAGGCCGGGGTTCTTTTGGATCAAGGCGTCGTTCAGATCAACGAGCGGCCCTTGTTGGCGGCAATACGCATGCGCAGGGCGTTGAGCTTGATGAAGCCCGCTGCGTCGGCCTGGTTGTAAGCGCCGCCATCTTCTTCGAAGGTGGCGATGTTGGCGTCGAACAACGAGTCATCGGACTTGCGACCGGTAACGATCACATTGCCCTTGTACAGCTTCAGACGAACCACGCCGTTCACGTTGACCTGCGAGGCGTCGATCATCTGCTGCAGCATCAGACGCTCCGGGCTCCACCAGTAGCCGGTGTAGATCAGGCTGGCGTACTTGACCATCAGCTCATCCTTGAGGTGAGCCACTTCGCGGTCCAGGGTGATCGACTCGATCGCCCGGTGGGCGCGCAGCATGATGGTGCCGCCCGGGGTTTCGTAGCAACCACGGGACTTCATGCCGACATAACGGTTCTCGACGATGTCCAGGCGACCGATACCGTTCTCGCCGCCGATGCGGTTCAAGGTAGCCAGTACGGTGGCCGGAGTCATCTCGACGCCGTCCAGGGCGACGATGTCACCGTTGCGGTAGGTCAGTTCCAGGTAGGTTGGAACGTCTGGCGCGGTTTCTGGCGACTTGGTCCAGCGCCACATGTCTTCTTCGTGCTCGGTCCAGGTATCCTCCAGCACGCCGCCTTCATAGGAGATGTGCAGCAGGTTGGCGTCCATCGAGTACGGCGACTTCTTCTTGCCGTGGCGCTCGATCGGGATGCCGTGCTTCTCGGCATAGTCCATGAGCTTCTCGCGGGACAGCAGGTCCCACTCGCGCCATGGAGCAATGACCTTGACCCCTGGCTTGAGCGCATAGGCACCCAGTTCGAAACGCACCTGGTCGTTGCCCTTGCCGGTGGCGCCATGGGAAATGGCGTCGGCGCCGGTTTCGTTGGCGATTTCAATCAGGCGCTTGGCGATCAGCGGACGGGCGATGGAAGTACCCAGCAGGTACTCGCCTTCATAGACGGTGTTGGCGCGGAACATCGGGAACACGAAGTCTCGGACGAACTCTTCGCGCAGGTCATCGATGTAGATTTCCTTCACGCCCATGGCCTGAGCCTTGGCGCGGGCCGGTTCGACCTCTTCGCCCTGACCCAGGTCAGCGGTGAAAGTCACCACTTCACAGTTGTAGGTATCCTGCAGCCACTTGAGAATCACCGAAGTATCAAGGCCGCCGGAATACGCCAGTACGACCTTTTTTACGTCCGCCATGCCATCACTCCACGGGGTTGTACGGAAAGCCGTCGATTCTACCGGCCTTGCGGCAAAATTTACAGTGGGGCGACAGCTTGTGACGACAAAGCGACAGGAACTGTCGAGAGCGCGACGGACGGTCGCAGCTCAGGACTTGACCGAGGGCTTGGTGGTTTCGGCCTGGACTGCCGGCGCCTGGGTTGCCGCAGGCGTCTCGGATGCATTTTCCATCGGCTTTTCCACGGGCGCCACACGGTCCAGCTGGATGTTGACCCGACGGTTACGCGCCCGATTGGCCGAGGAATTGTTCTTGGCCAGTGGGTAGCGTTCGCCATGAAAGCGAACGGTCATTTGGTCTTCAGCAATACCATGAGCCTTGAAGTACTCCATGACTGCCAGCGCCCGGCGCCTTGAGAGGTCGCGATTGGTCAGGCGATTGCCACTGTTGTCCGAGTGACCGTCGAGTTCGATATGGTTGACCGTAGGGTCGGCCTTGATAAAGTCCAGGATTACGTCCAGACGGGCCTTGGCATCGACGTCCAGGTCAATGCCACCACCGGGAAAACCGACACGCGCCTGGCGCACCTGATCGAAATTCATGGGTAGCAGCTTGGCGGCGCACACCTGATAGTCGCCGTATGCCTTGCTGAATTTCACCGGCAACAGGCGCACTTCTATTGCCCGACCGGCTTCACCTGCATAATTGCGCACCACGGTACTGCGTCCGTCGAGCAAGCCGTTGATCAGGCGACTGGCCTGGCCCTGGGAGCTGATGAAGAGCACGCCGCTGCGGGCCATGCGCACCGCCCCCAGGTTGATATCCGCACGACCTGGCTGCCAGGGCGCGGCGGCTGCAAACAGGGTCGCGGAGCCGCTGCCCAGTGCGTTGGTGCTCGAACGCAATTGAAACGTGGCCTGCTCGCCGGCACGGCGCACGAATTCACCACTGCCGAAATCGGCAATCGGCTGGACCAGCCGGCACTCGAACTGATCGCCTTCGACCTTCCACTCGATATTCTCCAGACGGGTCTGGAACGTGAGTGCCGTCGCGGGCAAGCAGGCAAACACACTGAGCAAGGCAAGATAACGCTGGCGCACGGGAGGCTCCACAGATTTTCACGGTATACCTGCAGGCTATCGGTCAGGTGCGGCAAAACTTGATAGAAAGTGCTCGAACCCGGCTTTTCCGGTAGCATTCAGCTTGAGTTCGACCCGCCTGGAATCCCCAATGTCCGACCGCCTGACCCTCCTGCGTCCCGATGACTGGCACATCCATCTTCGCGATGGCGCCGTGCTGCCCCATACCGTCGGCGACGTTGCGCGCACCTTTGCCCGCGCAATCATCATGCCCAACCTGGTACCACCGGTACGCAATGCCGCCGAAGCCGGCGCCTATCGCGAGCGCATCCTCGCCGCCCGTCCGGCCGGCAGCCGCTTCGAGCCGCTGATGGTGCTGTACCTCACCGACCGTACCCAGCCCGAGGAAATCCGCGCGGCCAAGGCCAGCGGTTTCGTGCATGCCGCCAAGCTCTACCCGGCCGGTGCGACCACCAACTCCGACTCCGGTGTCACCAGTGTCGATAACATTTTCGCCGCACTCGAGGCCATGGCCGAGGTCGGCATGCCACTGCTGGTACACGGTGAAGTGACCCGCGGCGAGGTCGACGTATTCGACCGCGAGAAACTGTTCATCGACGAACACATGCGCCGTATCGTCGAGCGATTCCCGACCTTGAAAGTGGTGTTCGAACACATCACCACCAGCGATGCCGTACAGTTCGTCAACGAGGCCCCGGTCAATGTTGGCGCGACCATCACGGCCCAGCACCTGCTGTACAACCGCAACCACATGCTGGTTGGCGGTATTCGCCCGCACTTCTACTGCCTGCCGATCCTCAAGCGCAACACCCACCAGGTGGCCTTGCTGGACGCCGCCACCAGCGGCAGCAGCAAGTTCTTCCTGGGCACCGACTCGGCACCGCACGCCCGTCACGCCAAGGAAGCGGCCTGCGGTTGCGCCGGCTGCTACACCGCCTATGCGGCGATCGAGCTGTACGCCGAAGCGTTCGAGCAACGCAACGCCCTCGACAAGCTCGAAGGCTTTGCCAGCAAGCATGGCCCCGACTTCTACGGCCTGGCGCGCAACACCGACACCATTACCCTGGTTCGCGAAAGCTGGACCGCCCCAAGCAGCTTGCCGTTCGGCGAGCAAACCGTTATCCCGCTGCGCGCCGGTGAGCAACTGCGCTGGCGCCTGCTGGAGGAAACTGCGTGAGTGAAGATCTGTACGATGACCAGGACGGTCCAAGTGGTGGCCCCCGTCACCCAATGGCGGAACGTTTTCGCGGTTACCTGCCGGTAGTAATCGATGTGGAGACCGGTGGCTTCAACAGCGCCACCGATGCCCTGCTGGAAATCGCCGCCGTGACCATCGGCATGGACGAGAAAGGATTCCTGTTCCCGGAGCACACCTACTTCTTCCGCGTCGAACCGTTTGAAGGGGCAAATATCGAGCAGGCGGCGCTGGAGTTCACCGGTATCAAGCTCGATCATCCGTTGCGCATGGCCGTGAGCGAAGAGTCGGCCCTGACCGACATCTTCCGTGGCGTGCGCAAGGCGCTGAAGGCCAATGGCTGCAAGCGGGCGATCCTGGTCGGGCACAACAGCAGCTTCGACCTGGGCTTCCTCAATGCTGCCGTGGCGCGCAACGACATGAAACGCAACCCGTTTCATCCGTTCTCGAGCTTCGACACCGCGACCCTCGCCGGCCTCGCCTACGGCCAGACCGTACTGGCCCGTGCGTGCCAGAGCGCCGACATCGATTTCGACGGGCGTGAAGCCCACTCGGCGCGCTACGACACCGAGAAGACCGCCGAGCTATTCTGCGGCATCGTCAATCGCTGGAAGGAAATGGGCGGCTGGCAAGACTTCAACGACTGAAGCCCACTCCTCGCGGCACAAAAAAAACCGGCCATTGAGGCCGGTTTTTTTGTGGCTCGCTATTACAGCTTGCCAGCGTTCTCGCTCAGGTATGCAGCAACGCCTTCAGGCGAAGCGGTCATGCCCTTGTCGCCTTTCTTCCAGTTGGCAGGGCAGACTTCGCCGTGCTCTTCGTGGAATTGCAGGGCGTCGACCAGACGCAGCAGCTCGTCCATGTTACGGCCCAGCGGCAGGTCGTTGATGATCTGCGAACGAACGACACCCTTGTCGTCGATCAGGAACGCGCCACGGAAAGCGACGCCGCCTTCGGACTCTACGTCGTAGGCCTTGGCGATTTCGTGCTTCATGTCGGCAGCCATGATGTACTGGACCTGACCGATGCCACCGGCATTGATCGGGGTGTTGCGCCAGGCGTTGTGGGTGAAGTGCGAGTCGATCGACACGGCGATCACTTCAACGTTGCGGTCGCGGAACTCGGACATGCGGTGATCCAGAGCGATCAGCTCGGACGGGCAGACGAAGGTGAAGTCCAGTGGGTAGAAGAACACCAGGCCGTACTTGCCCTTGATGGCCGAAGCCAGGTTGAAGCTGTCGACGATTTCGCCATTGCCCAGCACGGCTGGAACGGTGAAGTCCGGGGCTTGTTTGCCAACGAGTACGCTCATTCGATATCTCCTGATGGTTTGAAACACGTTGCCAGGCAAGCTCCAGCCGACCTGACCACGCAAAGACCGGCCATGATACACGGCCAGGCGCTGCACGCCGAATTTCAGGCAACCTGATTCGAATCCTGCCGTCGGTCGCCCTGGCACGTCTCGTTCCGAATGAGCTTTGACAAGCATTCTCATTAACATTAAGCTTCTTCGCATTGAGCCTTTACCAGTGATGGTCTGCCCTATGTATGTGTGTCTTTGTGTTGGTGTAACCGACGGACAGATCCGCGATGCGATCTATGAAGGATGCTGCAGCTACAAGGACGTCAGAGCCGCTACGAATGTGGCAAGCCAGTGCGGCAAATGCGCCTGCCTGGCCAAGCAGGTAGTGCGTGAAACCTTGACCGAATTGCAGGTCAGCCAGGCCGCACTGCCCTACCCTGTGGAATTTACCGCCGCGTAAAAACAGCCCATTTGAAGAACCGGACCCAGCGTCCGGTTTTTTTATGCCTTTAATTCAACAAGTTAGGGTTAAAACGCGGAACACAAACATTCTTATTCCGATTAATTTTCACTTATTATTCAATAACTTAGGTTTGACAGCCGAAGTTGCGAAGCTCAAACTCCTGCTTATAGGCACACTTACAGGGCAGGACCCCATCATGAAAGGCGACGTTAGCGTCATCCAGCATCTCAACAAGATCCTCGGAAACGAGCTGGTCGCAATCAACCAATACTTCCTGCATGCCCGCATGTATGAAGACTGGGGTCTGGAGAAGCTCGGCAAGCACGAATACAAAGAATCCATCGACGAAATGAAGCACGCTGACAAACTGATCAAGCGCATTCTGTTTCTCGAAGGCATTCCCAACGTCCAGGACCTGGGCAAGCTGCTGATTGGTGAACACACCAAGGAAATGCTCGAGTGCGACCTGAAGATCGAGCAAAAAGGCCTGGTGGACCTCAAGGCCGCCATCGCCCACTGTGAAACCGTTGGCGACTTCGGCAGCCGTGAAATGCTCGAAGACATCCTCGAGTCCGAGGAAGAGCACATCGACTGGCTGGAAACCCAGTTGAGCCTGATTGACAAGGTCGGCCTGGAAAACTACCTGCAGTCGCAGATGGGCGAATAAACCATCCCATAAAAAAAGCCCCGCAATGCGGGGCTTTTTTTTACCAAACCTGTACTCAGGCCTTGGCCGCCTCAGCCTTGGCTGCAGCTTCCTTGATCAGGGTCTGCAGTTCGCCGTTGGCAAACATCTCGGCCATGATGTCGGAACCGCCGACCAGTTCACCGGCAACCCACAGCTGTGGGAAGGTCGGCCAGTTGGCATACTTTGGCAGGTTGGCGCGGATTTCCGGATTCTGCAGGATATCCACGTAAGCGAATTTCTCGCCACAACCCATCACGGCTTGCGCCGCCTTGGCCGAAAAACCGCACTGCGGGGCATTCGGCGAGCCTTTCATGTAAAGCAGAATGGTGTTGTTGGCAATCTGCTCTTTGATTGTTTCGATGATATCCATGAAGCACCTCGCGGCTGAACTTTCCGACCTGGTTGTCGGCACGGTGACGCATTGTATCGGAAAGCCAAGCATGACGCTCGGCCTTGCCGATATCAGGCCGCAACCACTTGCACCGGCACGCCATTGAGCGCCGCATTACCCGACACGGCATCGAGTTGACGCTCGTCTGTCAGGTCGTTGGCGCTGGCGCCCGGCTGATGCTGTGCAATCTCCATGCGCACGCCGGCACGGGCATGGCCAAAACCATGAGGCAGGCTTACCACCCCAAGCATCATGTCTGCGCAGGCCTGCACCTCGACCTCGATGCTGCCGACCCGTGAACTGACTCGGACCCGCTGTCCATCCTGCAACTGTCGGGTATTCAGGTCCTCGGGATTCATGAGCAACTGATGGCGCGGCTTGCCTTTCACCAGGCGGTGATAGTTGTGCATCCAGGAGTTGTTGCTGCGTACATGTCGGCGACCAATCAATAGCAGTTGCTCCGACGGCGCCGGTGGCAAGCCGGCAAAGCGTTGCAGGTCGATGAGAATCTCCGGCGGCGCCGCCTGGATGCGCTGGCTGGCCGTTTTCAAGCGCGTCGCCAGGTTAGGCTGCAGCGCCCCCAGATCAATGCCGTGAGGGTGCTGGTCAAGCGTGTCGACCGACAGATTGAACGGTGTGCCTTCACCATAGCGCCCGCCTCGCAAGCCGAAGTCGATCATCTGCGCGGGTGGCAAAGTGGGCTTCAAAGGCTTGTCGCTGAGCCTGGCGAACGCCTTGGCCAGACCGACAAAGATTTCCCAGTCGTGCAACGCACCTTCAGGTTTGGGCAGGATCGCCCGATTGAAGCGACTGACATTGCGCACGGCAAAAAGGTTGAACGTGGTGTCGTAGTGATCGTTCTCCAGTGCCGAGGTGGACGGCAGGATCAAATCTGCGTAACGGGTGGTTTCGTTGATGTAGAGGTCAATACTGAGCATGAACTCAAGTCCGTCAAGGGCACGCTCCAACTGCCGGCCGTTGGGAGTGGACAGCACCGGATTGCCAGCGACTGTCACCAAGGCGCGAACCTGTCCCTCACCCTCGCACAGCATCTCTTCGGCCAGTGCCGCCACCGGCAGTTCGCCACCGTATTCCGGCAAACCGGAAACCCGGCTCTGCCAGGCATTGAAGTGCCCGCCACTCGTGCTGGCCACCAAGTCGACCGCAGGTTGTGTACACAAGGCGCCGCCGACCCGATCCAGGTTGCCACTGACCAGGTTGATCAGTTGCACCAGCCAGTGGCAGAGCGTGCCGAAGGCCTGGGTCGAAATGCCCATGCGCCCATAGCAGACTGCCTTGTCGGCGGCGGCAAAGTCCCGGGCCAGTTGGCGGATGACTGCAGCAGCGACCCCACACAATGGCGCCATTGCTTCGGCCGTGAAGGGTGCAATCGCCTGGCGCACTTCATCTAGCCCGTCGACCGGCAGCACCGTCGGACGCTCCAGGCCTTCACTGAACAAGGTATTGAGCAGCCCGCACAGCAATGCCGCATCGCCACCAGGCCGGATGAACACATGCTGGTCGGCCACGGCCGCGGTTTCACTGCGACGCGGGTCGACCACCACCAGTTTGCCGCCACGGGCCTGGATGGCTTTCAAGCGCTTCTCGACGTCTGGCACGGTCATGATGCTGCCATTGGACGCCAGCGGGTTGCCGCCCAGGATCAGCATGAAATCGGTATGGTCAATGTCCGGGATCGGCAACAACAGCCCATGGCCATACATCAGGTAGCTGGTCAGGTGATGCGGTAACTGGTCGACCGAAGTCGCCGAAAACCGATTGCGGGTCTTGAGCAAGCCGAGGAAGTAGTTGCTGTGGGTCATCAGCCCATAGTTGTGCACGCTGGGGTTGCCCTGGTACACCGCCACGGCATTCTGCCCGTGGGCCTGCTGGATGGCCCAGAGCTTGTGCGCCGCGAGTTCGAACGCTTCGTCCCAACTGATCGCCTGCCAACTTTCGCCCACGCGCTTGTGCGGCGCATGCAGGCGATCAGGGTCGTTCTGGATGTCTTGAAGGGCCACAGCCTTGGGGCAGATATGGCCTCGGCTGAAGCTGTCCAGAGGGTCACCCTTGATCGAACTGATCCGCGGCCCGGTGTCCGCTTCGTGGGTGATTTCGATGGTCAGGCCACAAATGGCTTCGCACAGGTGGCAGGCACGGTGATGCACGGTCTTGTTCATGAGCACCTCTTTCGGGTGTCTGGTGATGCGCCTGACTATGAGCCTGGGGTGCGGTGACCACCAGCGAGTTTTGCCCCGTGAATCTCGCACCATCAGGCGCAGCGATTAGCTCGGGTGTTTGCAAAGGCGCCAGCGGGCAGTGTAAAACCCTTACGCAGTAATAAAAAAATCAGCCGCCCAATGGGTTACGGCACTGGCTGCGCTACAGCCGGTGAACGCCCCACTTGGTATGACGCGACATTTAATTATAGTATTGCGTCTCCCCCTAATTCGTCGCCCCGTGCGGCTTTCGCCGCAGGTCACTTCCGTTGTTTCTGAAAACCGGCACTGTTGATCTGCGGTCTGTTGCAAAAGGTAGTCAAACATGAGCGCTAGGCACTTTCTCTCCCTGATGGATTTCACTCCCGACGAACTGCTGAGTGTGATCCGTCGAGGCATCGAGCTGAAGGACCTGCGTAACCGCGGCGTACTGTTCGAGCCCCTGAAGAACCGCGTGCTGGGCATGATTTTCGAGAAGTCCTCGACCCGCACCCGGCTGTCGTTCGAGGCAGGCATGATCCAGCTCGGTGGCCAGGCCATCTTCCTGTCCCCGCGCGACACCCAGCTGGGCCGTGGCGAGCCGATCGGCGACTGCGCCATCGTCATGTCGCGCATGCTCGACGCGGTGATGATCCGCACCTTTGCCCACAGCACCCTGACCGAATTCGCCGCCAACTCCCGTGTACCGGTGATAAACGGCCTGTCCGATGACCTGCACCCCTGCCAGCTGCTGGCCGACATGCAGACCTTCCTTGAACACCGCGGCTCGATCCAGGGCAAGACAGTGGCCTGGATCGGCGACGGCAACAACATGTGCAACAGCTATATAGAAGCTGCCCTCCAGTTCGACTTCCAGTTGCGCATCGCCTGCCCGGCCGAGTACGAGCCCAATCCGGAATTCGTGGCCAAGGCCGGTGACCGCGTGCAGATCTTCCGCGAGCCCAAGGATGCCGTGCAGGGTGCCCACCTGGTGAGCACCGATGTCTGGACTTCCATGGGCCAGGAAGAGGAAACTGCACGGCGTCTGGCCTTGTTCGCGCCTTACCAGGTAACCCGCGAACTGCTCGACTTGGCAGCACCCGATGCCCTGTTCATGCACTGCCTGCCCGCACACCGCGGCGAGGAGATCAGCCTGGACCTGCTCGACGACCCGCGTTCGGTCGCCTGGGACCAGGCCGAAAACCGCTTGCATGCACAGAAGGCGCTTCTCGAATTTCTTGTTGAACCGGCCTATCACCACGCATGAGTCAGCCTTTACTGCTTAACCTGCGCAACCTCGCCTGCGGCTATGGCGAGGCGCGCATCGTCCAGAACCTCAACCTGCACCTCAACGCAGGCGACATCGGTTGCCTGCTGGGTTCCTCGGGCTGCGGCAAGACCACCACCCTGCGTGCTATCGCGGGTTTCGAGCCTGTACACGAAGGCGAAATCCAGCTGGCGGGCGAAGTCATCTCCAAGGCCGGGTTCACCCTGGCACCGGAGAAGCGCCGTATCGGCATGGTGTTCCAGGACTACGCACTGTTTCCACACCTGACGGTGGCGGAGAATATTGCCTTCGGTATCGGCAAGCACCCGCAACAGCAGCAGGTGGTTGCAGAAATGCTTGAGCTGGTAAAGCTCGGCGGCCTTGGCAAACGCTACCCCCATGAGCTTTCCGGAGGCCAGCAACAACGCGTTGCCCTGGCCCGAGCCCTGGCGCCCGAGCCGCAATTGCTGCTGCTCGACGAGCCCTTCTCCAATCTCGACGTAGAGCTGCGCAGACGCCTGAGCCACGAGGTTCGCGACATTCTCAAGAGCCGCGGCACCAGCGCCATTCTGGTCACTCACGACCAGGAAGAGGCCTTTGCCGTCAGCGATCACGTCGGCGTCTTCAAAGAAGGTCGCCTGGAGCAGTGGGACACCCCCTACAACCTCTATCACGAGCCGCTGACCCCCTTCGTGGCCAGCTTCATCGGCCAGGGTTATTTCATTCGCGGCCAACTGACCAGCCCGGAATCGGTACGTACCGAGTTGGGCGAACTGCGAGGCAACCGCGCCTACACCTTTACCCCGGGGAGTGCGGTGGACGTGCTGCTGCGCCCGGACGACATCATTCATGCCCCGCACAGTGCCCTTAAGGCGCTGATCGTGGGCAAGAGCTTCCTCGGCGCCTCCACCTTGTATCGCCTGCAACTGTCCACCGGCAGCCAACTCGAGGCGATTTTCGCGAGCCATATCGACCACCAGGTCGGGGCAGAGGTCGGTATCGAAGTGGCGGCCGATCACCTGGTACTGTTTGCGGTACCAGGTAGCGTGGCGGCGCAGTTGCCGGTACCCGAGAACGGCGTTCGCCGGTACAGCTCGGCGGTTTGACAACGCCTTCGCGGGCGAGCCCGCTCCTAACGCAGGAGCGGGCTCGCCCCGCGGCTACCCACTCGGATTGTCAGCATACGGACGTCAGGCGCGGGCGATCTCGGCAAATGTCGCCTGGGTGTGTTCAGCCAGTACCCTCGAAGACAACTCCACTTCCAGCCCACGCCGGCCAGCGCTGACAAAAATGGTTTCAAACGTTTCGGCAGATTGATCAATGAAGGTACGCAGGCGTTTCTTCTGCCCCAGCGGACTGATACCGCCCAATAGATAGCCGGTGGAACGTTGGGCTGCCGCCGGATCGGCCATCTCGCACTTCTTGACGCCTGCCGCGTGGGCAAGCCCCTTCAGATCAAGACTACCCACCACCGGCACAACGGCCACCAGCAGCTCGCCCTTTTCACTGCTGGCCAACAGCGTCTTGAACACCCGCGAAGGCTCAAGGTCGAGCTTCTCGGCAGCCTCCAAACCATAAGAGGCCGCTTTGGGGTCGTGTTCGTAGCTGTGGATACGATGTTCAGCGCGAACCTTTTTCAGCAGATCCAGGGCGGGGGTCATGCAAAGCTCCAAACAAAAAGTGAATGCCGTTTCGCTGGCTACTTTAGGACAAAAATCCGTGTCCCAGCCACCGCGTCATGTCTGCACGAGCGTTACGCACCCGGTGACATTTCAACACCATCAGCAAGACCAATAGTCAGTTTATGAATGCCTGTTCACTTTCGACCTTTGACATAAGCGTTTCTTGTCTATATTTTTTCGATTCTGAATATAGCCATGCCCCGATTAGGTGCATTTCTGCAGCCGACCCGACCGAAATGGGGATTTCTGTCGGGTTTTTGTCGAGCGCCCACCGCGTCTCACAACAACAAGAACCGAGGGAACGAATGACGACTGCTCAACGACAACCTACGCTGTCCAGCCAATGCATGGCCGAGTTTCTAGGCACCGCCCTGCTGATTTTCTTCGGTACCGGTTGCGTCGCTGCACTCAAGGTGGCCGGCGCCAGCTTTGGCCTGTGGGAGATCAGCATCATCTGGGGTGTTGGCGTGAGCATGGCGATCTACCTGACCGCCGGGGTATCCGGCGCCCACCTGAACCCGGCGGTGAGCATTGCACTGTGCCTTTTTGCCGGTTTCGAGAAGCACAAACTGCCCTTCTACATCGTTGCCCAGATCGCCGGGGCCTTCTGCGCTGCCGCACTGGTCTATACGCTCTATAGCAACCTGTTCTTCGATTACGAACAAGCCCACGAAATGATCCGTGGCAGCCAGGCCAGCCTGGAGCTTGCCTCCGTTTTCTCGACGTACCCGCACCCGGCGCTGTCCACTGGCCAGGCCTTTCTGGTCGAAATGATCATCACCGCCGTGCTGATGGCGGTGATCATGGCCCTGACCGACGACAACAACGGCCTGCCCCGCGGCGCCATGGCCCCATTACTGATCGGCCTGCTGATCGCGGTGATCGGCAGCGCCATGGGCCCGCTGACCGGCTTTGCCATGAACCCGGCCCGGGATTTCGGTCCCAAGCTGATGACATTCCTCGCTGGATGGGGCGAAGTCGCCTTTACTGGCGGACGTGACATTCCCTATTTCCTGATTCCGATCTTTGCGCCGATCATAGGAGCGAGCCTTGGTGCCGCCCTGTATCGCGGCGTGATTGCTCGCAACCTGCCGGTTGCCCCGAGCGAGACCGCCCAGACCGACGCCAACCCTCAGGGCAAGACCCAGGCATCCTGATGCCGCCCCGGCGAGCCAGGCTCGCCCTGCCCTGATATCTACCTTATTTGAGTGCAAGGCCAACGTTATGACAGACAGCCAGAACAAGAACTACATCATTGCCCTGGACCAGGGCACGACCAGTTCGCGGGCCATCATTTTCGATCGCGATGCCAACGTGGTGGGCACCTCGCAGCGAGAATTCGCACAGCACTACCCGCAAGCTGGCTGGGTCGAACACGACCCGATGGAAATCTTCGCCACCCAGAGCGCGACCATGGTCGAGGCCCTGGCCCAGGCTGGCCTGAGCCATGACCAGGTGGCCGCCATCGGAATCACCAACCAACGTGAAACCACCGTGGTCTGGGACAAGGAAACCGGCCGCCCGGTGTACAACGCCATCGTCTGGCAGTGCCGACGCAGCACCGAGATCTGCGAGCAGCTCAAGCGCGACGGCCTGCAGGACTACATCCGCGAAACCACGGGCCTGGTCACCGACCCGTACTTCTCCGGCACCAAGCTCAAGTGGGTGCTGGACAACGTCGAGGGCGCCCGTGAGCGTGCCGAGCGTGGCGAACTGCTGTTCGGCACCGTCGACAGCTGGCTGATCTGGAAATTTTCCGGCGGCAAGGTGCATGTCACCGACTACACCAACGCCTCGCGCACCATGCTCTTCAACATCCATACCCTGGAATGGGATCAGAAGATGCTGCAGGTGCTGGATATTCCTCGGCAGATGCTGCCAGAAGTACGCAGCTCCTCCGAGGTCTATGGCCACACCAAGAGCGGCATTGCCATCGCAGGTATTGCCGGCGACCAGCAGGCCGCTTTATTCGGCCAGATGTGCGTAGAGCCGGGCCAGGCCAAGAACACTTATGGCACCGGTTGCTTCCTGCTGATGAACACCGGCGACAAGGCGGTGAAATCGTCCCACGGCCTGCTGACCACCATTGCCTGCGGCCCGCGCGGTGAAGTGGCCTATGCCCTGGAAGGTGCGGTGTTCAATGGCGGCTCCACGGTGCAATGGCTGCGTGATGAACTGAAGATCGTCAACGACGCCCACGACACCGAATACTTCGCCAGCAAGGTCAAAGACAGCAACGGCGTTTACCTGGTACCAGCCTTCACCGGCCTGGGCGCGCCCTACTGGGACCCCTACGCCCGTGGCGCCCTGTTCGGCCTGACCCGTGGCGTGAAAGTCGACCACATCATTCGCGCCGCCCTGGAGTCGATTGCCTTCCAGACCCGCGATGTACTCGACGCCATGCAACAGGACTGCGGCCAGCGCCTGAGCGAACTGCGCGTGGATGGTGGCGCGGTCGCCAACAACTTCCTCATGCAGTTCCAGGCCGACATCCTCGGCACCTGTGTCGAGCGTCCGCAAATGCGTGAAACCACCGCCCTGGGTGCAGCCTACCTGGCCGGTCTTGCCTGTGGTTTCTGGAGTGGCCTGGACGAGTTGCGCGGCAAAGCGATCATCGAGCGCGAGTTCACCCCGCAGCTCGAAGAAGCGCAGAAAGAGAAGCTGTATGCCGGCTGGCTGAAGGCGGTGGACCGCACCCGGGACTGGGAGCCGCACGAGGACTGATTGACCGACAACGGCATCGCGGGGCAAGCCCGCTCCCACACGCTTGGTGGGAGCGGGCTTGCCCCGCGATGCTGGTCGTCAGCGAAATCCTGCGGCATCATGGCGCAATTTGCCCGGCTGCCCCAAAGGACCGCCCATGAACCTGCCCCCTCGCCAACAACAAATCCTCGAACTGGTCCGCGAACGCGGTTACGTCAGTATCGAAGAAATGGCGCAGCTATTTGTCGTTACCCCGCAAACCATCCGCCGTGATATCAACCAACTGGCCGAAGTGAACCTGCTACGCCGCTATCACGGTGGCGCAGCCTATGACTCCAGCATCGAAAACACCGCCTATGCCATGCGCGCCGATCAGATGCGCGACGAAAAGCAACGTATTGCCGAAGCCATCGCTGCACAGATCCCGGATCACGCCTCGCTGTTCATCAACATCGGTACCACCACCGAGTCCATTGCTCGCGCCCTGCTCAATCACAATCACCTGAAAATCATTACCAACAACCTGCATGTGGCCTCGATCCTCAGTGCCAAGGACGATTTCGAGGTGCTACTGGCAGGTGGCAATGTGCGTCGTGACGGGGGTGTGGTAGGCCAGGCCAGCGTCGATTTCATCAACCAGTTCAAAGTCGACTTTGCCCTGGTTGGCATCAGTGGTATCGACGAGGACGGCAGCCTGCTCGATTTTGACTACCAGGAAGTCCGGGTTTCCCAGGCGATCATCGCCAATGCCCGCCAGGTTATCCTCGCCGCCGACTCCAGCAAGTTCGGCCGCAATGCCATGGTACGCCTGGGGTCGATCAGCCTGATCGACTGCCTGGTGACCGACCAGGCTCCCGTGCCTGCACTCACCCAATTGCTCAACCAATACAAGATCCGCCTGGACGTGGTTTGAGCCCTTCAACGCTGCCGCCGCAATGGCGGCAGCAGCAATGTTCGTTATTTTTCATTTAATTATTATCCGATCAGTATTTTCTATGGAAAGCGACTGGCAGTCAGCATTCTGTTGCGCTAGTATTTTCGCAAATGAACATTAATGTTCAAATTCGATGCTAGAAAGTTTTAAGGAAGCCGCCCGTGCCCCATCCCAGTCAGTCATCGCCTGCCCTTGCCGATCTCTATGACCTCGCCGTAATCGGTGGTGGCATCAATGGCGTGGGCATTGCCGCCGATGCAGCCGGACGCGGCCTGTCGGTGTTCCTTTGCGAAAAGGACGACCTTGCCAGCCACACGTCGTCCGCCAGCAGCAAGCTGATCCACGGCGGCCTGCGCTACCTGGAGCACTATGAGTTCCGCCTGGTACGCGAAGCCCTGGCCGAACGTGAGGTGCTGCTGGCCAAGGCACCGCATATCGTCAAGCCGATGCGTTTCGTGCTGCCACATCGCCCGCACCTGCGTCCAGCCTGGATGATTCGCGCCGGCCTGTTTCTCTATGACAACCTGGGCAAGCGCAAGCAACTGGGCGCTTCGCGCAGCCTGCGCTTTGGCCCGGGCAACCCGCTCAAGCCTGCTATCACCCGCGGTTTCGAGTATGCCGATTGCGCCGTTGATGACGCCCGACTCGTGGTGCTCAATGCCATGGCAGCCCGCGAGAAAGGTGCGCACATCCGTACCCGCACTCGTTGCGTCAATGCACGCCGGATCGATGGCGTGTGGCATGTGCAGTTGGAAAATGCCGACGGCAGCCTGCAGTCGATCAAAGCCCGGGCGCTGGTCAATGCGGCCGGCCCATGGGTAGCCAAGTTCATTCAGGACGATCTCAAACTCGATGCGCCCTACGGCATTCGTCTGATCCAGGGCAGCCACCTGATCGTGCCCAAGCTCTACGAGGGCGAACATGCCTACATCCTGCAGAACGAAGACCAGCGGATCGTCTTCGCCATTCCATACCTGGAACGTTTCACCCTGATCGGCACCACCGACCGTGAGTACACCGGTGACCCGGCCAAAGTGGCGATCACCGAGGCAGAAACCGATTACCTGCTCAAGGTGGTCAATGCGCACTTCAATCACCCACTCAGCCGCGCCGACATCCTGCATACCTATGCCGGTGTTCGACCGCTGTGCAACGACGAATCCGACAACCCGTCGGCAGTGACCCGCGACTACACCCTGGCGCTCTCTGCCAGCACGGGTGAAGCGCCGCTGCTGTCGGTGTTCGGTGGCAAGTTGACCACCTACCGCAAGCTGGCTGAATCGGCCATGAGCGAGCTGGCGCCCTTCTTCCCCCAGATGCGTGGCAGCTGGACCGCTACCGCTCCGCTGCCGGGTGGCGAAGCGATGACCACCCCACAAGCGCTGGCCGATGCAATCCTGGCACGCTGCGGCTGGCTGCCAGCCGAGATTGCCAAGCGTTGGGCGCTGACCTACGGCAGTCGCGTATGGCGCCTGCTCGAAGGCGTTCAAGGCCCCGAGGACCTTGGCGATGCCATCGGCGGCGGGCTGTTCACTCGCGAGGTGGATTACCTGCGCAGCGAAGAATGGGCCGTGAGCGCTGACGACATCCTCTGGCGCCGTACCAAGCTTGGGCTGTTCACCACGGCAAGCGAACAACAGGCACTGCGGGACTACCTGCAGCGCCTGGAACTGCATCGCGCCGCCTGATCGCACAGAACCTGTGGGACTCCCACAGGCGTGGCATTCGGTTTTCCGAATGCCACTCCCAGCCGCATTCGGCCAACCGGACGAATCACCCCATCAGGAAATCTTCAAAAAAGATTAATGCCCCGCTTTTTCAAGGCTTTATGATCAAAGTCAGGGCTTGGCACGAGTCATGCTCTACACTCAGTACCCGAATGCGCAAACCGCTTTATTGCAGTGTTCGCTGAACGAAGAGCCCGCCAACGGCTCCATAAAAAAAACAATGTCGAGGAAATTTTGATGCGTATCGTTCCCCACCTGTTGGGCGCAGCCATCACGGCTGCTGTGATCAGCATGCCAGTCACCGCTGCAGAGCTGACAGGCACCCTGAAGAAAATCAACGACTCCGGCACCATTACCCTGGGGCACCGCGACGCCTCCATTCCGTTCTCCTACATCGCCGACGCTTCGGGCAAACCCGTCGGTTACTCCCATGACATCCAGCTGGCAATCGTCGAGGCCCTGAAAAAGGACCTGAACAAGCCAGACCTGAAGGTCAAGTACAACCTCGTCACCTCCCAGACCCGCATTCCACTGGTACAGAACGGCACCGTTGACGTCGAGTGCGGCTCGACCACCAACAACGTCGAGCGCCAGCAGCAGGTCGACTTCTCGGTCGGTATCTTCGAGATCGGTACTCGCCTGCTGTCCAAGAAAGACTCCTCCTACAAGGACTTCCCAGACCTGGCTGGCAAGAACGTGGTCACCACTGCAGGCACCACGTCCGAGCGTATCCTCAAGTCGATGAACGCCGACAAGCAGATGAAGATGAACGTCATCTCTGCCAAGGACCATGGCGAATCCTTCCAGATGCTCGAATCCGGTCGTGCCGTTGCCTTCATGATGGACGACGCCCTGCTGGCTGGCGAAATGGCCAAGGCCAAGAAGCCGACCGACTGGGCCGTGACCGGTACCCCGCAATCCTATGAAATCTATGGCTGCATGGTCCGCAAGGGCGACGAGCCGTTCAAGAAGGCAGTCGATGACGCCATCATCGCGCTGTACAAGTCGGGCGAGATCAACAAGATCTACAACAAGTGGTTCCAGTCGCCAATCCCGCCAAAGGGCCTGAACCTGATGTTCCCAATGAGCGAAGAGCTCAAGGCGTTGATCGCCAATCCTACCGACAAAGCTGCAGACGAAAAGAAGTCCTGATCCCCAGCTAGTTAGTGTCTAACCTTTCATCCGAGGGCGTGCAGCGCCCTCGGATGCTCGAAGGTGCCCGTGAAACAACTGATCTGAGGGGAGATCCCGATGAATTACAACTGGGACTGGGGCGTATTCTTCAAGTCCACCGGCGTCGGTAGCGAAACCTACCTGGACTGGTACATCACCGGCCTGGGCTGGACCATCGGCATTGCCGTTGCAGCCTGGATCATCGCATTGCTGCTGGGTTCGGTACTCGGCGTCATGCGGACTGTCCCGAACCGTCTGGTATCGGGTATTGCCACGGCCTACGTGGAACTCTTTCGTAACGTACCGCTGCTGGTGCAGCTGTTCATCTGGTACTTCCTGGTGCCCGACCTGCTGCCAGAAGGCTTGCAGGAGTGGTTCAAGCAAGACCTCAACCCGACCACCTCGGCATTCATCAGCGTAGTGGTCTGCCTGGGCCTGTTCACCGCCGCCCGTGTCTGCGAACAAGTGCGTACCGGTATCCAGGCGCTGCCCCGCGGCCAGGAAGCCGCAGCCCGCGCCATGGGTTTCAGCCTGCCACAGATCTATTGGAACGTGCTGCTGCCGCAAGCCTACCGGATCATCATTCCGCCGCTGACCTCCGAATTCCTGAACGTGTTCAAGAACTCCTCGGTGGCCTCGCTGATCGGCCTGATGGAGTTGCTGGCGCAGACCAAGCAGACCGCCGAATTCTCGGCCAACCTGTTTGAAGCCTTCACCCTGGCGACCCTGATCTACTTCACCCTGAACATGGGCCTGATGCTGCTGATGCGCATGGTCGAGAAGAAAGTCGCCGTACCCGGCCTGATCTCCGTGGGGGGTAAATAATGGACTTCAGTGGAATCATTCCTGCCCTGCCGGGCCTGTGGAACGGCATGGTAATGACCCTGCAACTGATGGTCATGGGCGTGGTCGGTGGTATCGCGCTGGGTACCATGCTGGCACTGATGCGGCTGTCGTCGAGCAAGCTCCTGGCAAACCTTGCCGGTGCCTACGTCAACTACTTCCGCTCCATCCCGCTGCTGCTGGTCATCACCTGGTTCTACCTGGCGGTGCCGTTCGTGCTGCGCTGGATCACCGGCGAAGACACCCCGGTGGGGGCATTCACCTCCTGCGTCGTGGCCTTCATGATGTTCGAGGCGGCGTACTTCTGCGAAATCGTCCGTGCCGGTGTGCAGTCGATCTCCAAAGGCCAGATGGGCGCAGCCCAGGCCCTGGGCATGACCTACGGCCAGACCATGCGCCTGATCATCCTGCCCCAGGCGTTTCGCAAGATGACCCCGTTGCTGCTGCAGCAGAGCATCATCTTGTTCCAGGACACCTCGCTGGTCTACACCGTCGGCCTGGTGGACTTCCTCAACTCCGCACGTGCCAACGGCGACATCATCGGACGCTCGAACGAGTTCCTGGTCTTCGCCGGCATCGTGTACTTCGTCATCAGCTTCTCCGCTTCCTTCCTGGTCAAGCGTCTGCAGAAAAGGATAACCGTATGATTTCCATCAAGAACGTCAACAAGTGGTACGGCGACTTCCAGGTTCTGACCGACTGCAACACCGAGGTCAAAAAAGGTGAAGTGGTGGTGGTCTGCGGTCCGTCCGGTTCCGGCAAGTCGACACTGATCAAGTGCGTCAACGCTCTGGAGCCCTTCCAGAAGGGTGACATCGTCGTCGACGGCACCTCGATCGCCGACCCGAAAACAAACCTGCCCAAGCTGCGCTCGCGAGTCGGTATGGTGTTCCAGCATTTCGAACTGTTCCCGCACCTGACCATCACCGAAAACCTGACCATTGCCCAGCGCAAGGTACTGGGCCGCAGTGAAGCCGAAGCAACCAAGAAGGGCCTGGCCCTGCTTGAGCGCGTCGGCCTCAGCAACCAGGCAAAGAAACACCCGGGCCAACTCTCCGGTGGCCAGCAGCAACGCGTCGCGATTGCCCGCGCACTGGCCATGGACCCGATCGTCATGCTGTTCGACGAACCGACCTCGGCCCTCGACCCGGAAATGGTCAGCGAAGTACTGGACGTAATGGTCCAACTGGCCAACGAAGGCATGACCATGATGTGCGTGACCCACGAAATGGGCTTTGCTCGCAAGGTTGCCAACCGCGTCATTTTCATGGACAAGGGCAACATCATCGAGGACTGCACCAAGGAAGAGTTCTTCGGTGACCCGCACGCCCGTGATGAGCGTACCCAGCACTTCCTCAGCAAAATCCTGCAGCACTGAGGTGTTAACGCTGCCTGTCCGGCAAACGCCGGACAGGCAGCGCTGTTAGTTACAGGGCCACTGTGATGAAATGCGATCCCACGCTCTTTCGCCCAGCCAAGCCTGCCCTTGCCGTGAAACCCCGTTTGATCCGCCAACTGCTGATTCCGCCCCTGATCGTCCTGTTGATGATTGGCCTGGGCGTGGCTGGCTTCATGATCAGCGAACACAACGGCATCCGCACCTTGAGCGAATCCGGCGAGCGCCAGCTCGAGCTGCACGCACGCGGGGTCGAGAGCGAAATCAGCAAGTACACCTACCTGCCCAGCCTGCTGGAACTGGAAGACAGCGTCTCCAGCCTGCTGACCGAAACCGATGGCGAGAGTCGCCAGACGGTCAATGAATACCTCGAAGGCCTGAACCGGCGCAGCCGCAGCCGGGCTATCTTCGTGCTCGACACCACGGGCCGGGTGCAGGCCACCAGCAACTGGCGCGATGTCGACAGTTTCCTGGGTGAAGACCTGTCGTTCCGTGCCTATTTCCAGGATGCCGTGCGCGGCCAGCCCGGGCGTTTCTATGGCATTGGCAGCACCAATGGCGAGCCTGGCTACTACCTGGCCCATGGCCTGGAAGAACACGGCAAGATCATTGGCGTGGCGGTGATCAAGGTGCGCCTGGAGGCGATGGAAGAACGCTGGCAACGCGCACGCCTGGAGGCCTTCGTCAGCGACGAGAACGGCATCATCATCCTTTCCAGCGACCCGGCGCGGCGCCTCAAGTCAGTCCGCCCGCTGAGCCCGGAGACCAAGGAGCGCCTGGCCCGCAGCCTTCAGTATTACTGGTGGCCGCTCAACGAGCTGCACCCCTTGTCACGGGAAAAATACGCCGACGGCATCGAGAAGCTGAGCTTCCCGGCCAACGCCGAACTGGGGGATGGTAGCCACGAAGTGGCCTACCTGGCACAAACACGGCGGCTGAATGACACGCCCTGGCATTTCACCCTGCTCACACCGCTGCAAGACCTGCGCCGCGAGTCGACCATCCAGGGCATGCTGGTCGCCGTGGCGTTTGCCTTGCTGGCGATCCTGCTGATTGCCTGGAACGAGCGGCGCAAGGTGATCGCCACACGCCTGGCTGCCCGTGAAGCCCTGGAAGAAGCCAACAGCCAGTTGGAGCGCAAGATTACCGAGCGCACCGCCGACCTGCGGGCCAGCAACGAACGCCTCATCGGCCAGATCCGCGAACGGCGGCATGCCGAGCAAACCCTGCGCTACGCCCAGGACGAACTGGTCCAGGCCGGCAAGCTTGCAGCCATCGGCCAGATGTCCACCAGCATCGCCCATGAGCTGAACCAGCCATTGGCGGCCTTGCGCACCCTCTCGGGCAACACCGTGCGTTTCCTCGAGCGCGGAGCCCTGGAAACCGCCAGCACCAACCTGCGCACCATGAACGACTTGATCGACCGCATGGGCCGCATCACTGCCAGCCTGCGTTCATTTGCCCGGCGCGGCGACGACAGCGGCCAGGCATCGCTGGCCAAGGCCGTGGAGGCCTGCCTGCAGGTGCTGGGCAACCGCATTGCGGGGTGTCACCTGAAACTGCACAGCCACTTCGAAGACCAGCAACTGGCCATCGACCAGACGCGTCTCGAACAAATCCTGGTCAACCTGATCGGCAACGCGCTCGATGCCATGGCCGCCCAGCCCCTGCCCCAGCTCTGGCTGGAAGGCGAACTGCAGGGCGACAAATACCGCCTGCGGGTGCGCGACAACGGCCACGGCATCGATGACGAAGCGCGCAAGCACCTGTTCGAGCCCTTTTTCACCACCAAACCGGGAGAGCACGGCCTGGGCCTGGGACTGACCCTGTCCGCCAGCCTCGCGGCCGCGGCCAAGGGCAACCTGAGTGTCGAACACCCCGCCGGCGGCGGTACTGCGTTCGTCCTCACCCTGCCATTGGTCAATGCCCCCACAGAATCTGCCGAGTCTTTATGAACCAAGCGCCCCTTACCGTCCTGATTGTCGAAGACGACCCGCATGTGCTGCTCGGCTGCCAACAAGCCCTGGCGCTGGAAGACATCGCTTGCGAAGGTGTCGGCAGCGCCGAAGAGGCCCTGCAACGCATTGGTGATGACTTCGCCGGGATTGTGGTCAGTGATATTCGCCTGCCCGGCATTGATGGCCTGGAGCTGCTCGGTCGCCTCAAGGCACGCGACAGCAGCCTGCCGGTAGTGCTGATCACCGGTCACGGTGATATCGACATGGCCGTCGGCGCCATGCGTAATGGTGCCTACGACTTCATGGAAAAACCCTTCGCCCCGGAGCGCCTGGTCGAAGTGGTACGCCGCGCCCTGGAACAACGCGGGCTGTCGCGCGAAGTCTTCGCACTGCGCCGCCAACTGGCCGAGCAAAGCACCCTGGAAGGCCGGATCATCGGCCGTTCGCCGGTCATGCAGAACCTGCGCGAGTTGATTGCCAATGTGGCCGACACCTCCGCCAACGTGCTGATCGAAGGTGAAACCGGCACCGGCAAAGAGCTGGTTGCCCGTTGCCTGCACGAATTCAGCCGCCGCCAGGCGCAGCCGTTCGTGGCGCTGAATTGCGGCGGCCTACCGGAGAACCTGTTTGAAAGCGAGATCTTCGGTCACGAGGCCAATGCGTTCACCGGTGCCGGCAAGCGCCGCATCGGCAAGATCGAACATGCCAATGGCGGCACGCTGTTCCTCGATGAAGTCGAAAGCATGCCGATCAACCTGCAGATCAAACTGCTGCGGGTCCTGCAGGAACGCACCCTGGAACGCCTGGGGTCGAACCAGAGCATTCCCGTCGATTGCCGGGTGATCGCCGCGACCAAGTCCGACCTCGATGCACTGGGCCAAAACGGGCAGTTTCGCAGCGACCTGTATTACCGCCTGAACGTGGTCACCCTGGAACTGCCACCGCTGCGCGAACGCCGCGAAGACATCCTGCAATTGTTCGAGCATTTTCTGCAGCTGGCATCCCTGCGCTTCGATCGGGAAGCTCCGCAACTGGACAGCCAGACCCTGTCGCGGCTGATGGCCCACGACTGGCCGGGCAACGTGCGCGAGCTGCGCAACGTTGCCGAACGCTACGCCCTGGGCCTGCCGGCCTTCAAGAAAGCCGGTACCACCTCCAACCAGAGCCTGGGTTTTGCCGAGGCGGTCGAAGCGTTCGAGCGCAACCTGCTCAGCGACGCCTTGCAGCGCACCGGGGGCAACCTCAGCCAGGCCAGCCAGGAGTTGGGCATGGCCAAGACCACCCTGTTCGACAAAGTGAAAAAATATGGCCTGGGATAACCTGCCACACCAACAGGAACGCATGTGGACCTGATACTCAAAGCCTGCCTGGGCGCAGCCGTGGTGGTCATCCTTGCCGCGTTGGCCAAAACCCGCAACTACTACATTGCGGGATTGGTCCCGCTGTTCCCGACCTTCGCCCTGATTGCCCACTACATCGTCGGCAAGGGCCGTTCGCTTGACGACCTGAAGACCACCATTCTGTTCGGCATGTGGTCGATCATTCCGTATTTCGTTTACCTGGCAGCCCTGTACCTGCTGGTCGACCGCTTGCGCCTGGAGGCTTCACTGGCCCTGGCGGCAGTGGCCTGGCTGATCGCGGCGACCGTACTGGTCAGCCTCTGGGTGCGCCTGCACTAAAGCTGGGCCCAATGGCTCATGTCTTCGCGATGGGCCTTCAGGTACGGCAGCACGGCAGCCAGCAAGGGCGCCTTGAATTGCTCCTGGAAACGGTGCGCCAACCCCGGAATCAAGCGCAATTGGCTACCCCGGATATGGGCAGCCAGATGCACCCCATGCATGACGGGGAGCAACGGGTCGGCCGTGCCATGCACCACAAGGGTCGGCAGGCGCAGGTTGTCGAGCAGGTCGACACGGCTCGGCTCGGCGAGGATCGCCATGATCTGGCGCTTGACCCCCTCGGGGTTGAACGCCCGGTCATAGGCCTGCGCCGCCTGCTCCAGCAATGCCTGGCGATCATCCTTGACCTGGGGGCTGCCCAGCGCAGCCAGCAAGTCGGCCTGTTGCTCCAGTGCCACTTCGCGATTGGGCGCCCCGCGCCTGGCCAACAACTGCACCAGCGCAGGGCTCGGTGCCGGCAGGCCCACGGCGCCGGAACTGGACATGATCAACGTCAGGCTCTCCACCCGCTGCGGCGCCATTGCTGCCAGGTGCTGGGCGATCATGCCGCCCATGCTCACGCCAAGCACATGAAAACGCTCAACCCGCAGGGCATTCATCAGACCCAGGCCATCGTCGGCCATGTCGGTCAAGGTATACGGCGCGCCCACCGACAGGCCCAGCTTGTAGCGCAGCAATTCATAGGTGAGGTTGGCGTTCCGCGGCGCCTGGTTCCAGGACGACAGTCCAACGTCGCGGTTGTCATAGCGAATTACCCTGAAGCCCTGTTGGCACAAAGCGACCAGCACCTCATCCGGCCAGTGGATCAATTGCCCCCCCAGGCCCATGACCAACAACAAGGCAGGGTCCGAGTCACGTCCAATGCTCTGGTAGGCCAGGCTGACCTGCTCCAGGCGCGCCTGCTGCACCGGCGCGTTGACGTCACAACGCGCCGCCGTCGCGACTTGAGTGCATAAAATCAAGAAAAAGAACAAAAAAGCCCGCATGAGTGAAACACCAGAATGCAAATCCCCAGTAGAGCGCGAGTCTGATGAAATTCATTCAAGCGCGCTGCCACAGTTGCATGACAATTTGATGAATCTGGCCAAGCGGTCACCTCACTAACTATGTACCGCCTGCGCCACCAGGATCTGCCACCCAATGGGATTGCCACTCTCGGCACTACCCCATTTCGGGAAGTCTTTTTATGCGCGCCCCATCTGAAACCCACGTACCGAATGTCCCTTCCCCGGTCGTATTGACCAGCGCCACCCCCTTCGACCTCGAGCGGTCGAACGACGCCACCCGACGCTGGACACACCATTTCGATACCTTCAATGACCTGCTTGCCCGCGCGCCGGGGGTGTACCAGGCGCTGCGCAGCGTGTTGCACAACCAGCTGAGCACTGACCCTGATATCACCGGCCTGCGGTTTCATGCTTCAGCCACGTTCATCAATCTCATCGCACTCGCAACCTTTACCCGCCACCACCCTCAAGCCCCCGCCGAACTGAATGCACAGGCCCAGGTCGTCGGCGTCGACGTCCAGCACCCGATCCTGAGGCTCTCTGCTACGCAACTACTGGACAAACTCGCCGCCCTGGATTTGCCGGCCATTGTCAGCCGGCAATGGCATGACTATTGGGCAGCGCGTGCCAAAGGTACGGCCGTCAGCCGACTCAGCCACGCCCGACACCACTATCAGGAATACGAGCGCGCAAGCCGGGACGCCACCCTGGCAAGGCGTGACGGCGATGAGCAGGCGCTCGGCCCGGGCAATGATGACCATGCCCCAGCAGGCTTTGACACCTTGTTCGAGAACCTTCTGCAGGCTCGGCTCCAAGCCCTGGAACACAATCCCGGCGACGACCTCCAAACGCATGCCGAGCTGGCCCTGGCCATCGTCCATCGAGTCGATGCCAGGCAATACAGCCCGAGCGTTCTGAGCACACCGCCGGCCCTCGAACACGAAGAAGACGAACCGCCCCCGGGCCGCTCGTTGTTCGACTTTGGCAGCCTGGATATCGACATGCCCTACGCCGTTCGTCGGCAACAGATCAACCTGCAGTACCAGCTGCTCACCGCCCTGAGCGACGACAAACTACAGGCGTTCAAGCGTGAGCACGCCGCACTGGAGGGGGTCTGTGCTGACGCCGAGCGGGCCATCGATCTGTACCTTCAGACATCACCCCTGCCCCCCGTCGCCAGTGAGGTGCTCCTCAAGGCCCACTATGAAGGCTTGCATGCCCATGCCCGCATCCAACACCTGCTGGGACAGATCAACGACGAACACCTGCGCTGGGTCGAGGGTCTGGTCGGCGCTCCTGAGTCCTTTCCACCAGCGGGTTCGGCAGTTATCGCCGCACATCCGCAACTGCACCTCAAAGGTATCAACACCGTCTTGCGCAACTGCGTGGTGATCACCCTGCGCGATCCGCAGCCATCATCGGGCCTGTTGCTGTACTGGCCTGGCGAATCGGGCGGACTGCTGCATTGCACCAATCTGGACGAACTGGCGCGCTGTTTCGACATTACCGACTCGAGCGATCAGTCATTGAACCTCGTCACGCTCAGCGGCAATGTACTGGCGCAGATCCTTGCGTATCACCTGGAGCGCGGTACACCTGAAGCCCTGCCCGTCGAGGCCACCAACGATGCGTGGGAGCGTGCGGCTGAAACACTGGCGCACGCCTGGACAGTGCCTCGCCACGCGGCCCGCGACTTTGCGTTCAAACAGTTGCAAGAGCAGGCGCACAGTGAAGCCTTGAGCGCGGTTTTTCCTTCTTGGCTGGTAAACCTGCAGGCACCTGATCGGCTTGCCCTCAAGACCAGCACACTCGACTACATCGCCGCCATGCGTCGCGCCCAGGCGCTGATCGCCCGCGACCTGCCCAACCGCCTTCTGTTCTGCCGCCAACACATCAGCGAATACCTGAAGCGGGACTTTCCCACTTACGATGGCAAACCGATTGGCCTGGACCTGCCGCAGAACACCGCCTGGAAAAAAGATTTCATCGCGGGCAGCGGTGCACCTGGCGTGCCGGTCAAACCAGTACTGGTAGCCAGCACGGAACGCGAAACCGTGAGGCTGGAAACCCTGCTGCTGGAGCACATCGACGATGAGGTAAAAGACCGCCTGCACTTCATGGCGTTGCGCCTGCAAACTGCCGACAAGGCGCTTGAGCAAACCTTGCGTGATCGCATCGACAAGGATTACCTGGTGAGCATGGCCAGCAAACTTGACCTTGCGCAGCAGTATGAAGAGAAGATCCGTGCTGCCTACGCGGGGATCGACGAAAGCCCCTTCGCTCGCGAGCTCCGTCGCGAGGTACTTGGCGATCCGCTGCGCCTGATGCTGAAGATGCACTGCGCCATGGCCACGGCCAAAGGCGATCTGGACGATAAGGCCCAGGTCATCCTGAATATCGCAATCGACGCCGACAACGCCGCAGCCTACAGACATGAAGGGCACGATATCCGTCTGATTCCCGCCATGCTCACCGCCGGTGGTGCCGATACAAACCTGCACGGCACGGTCCTTTCTGGCGTGACCTTTATCAGCGACCTGCACAGCGGCCTCACGTTACTGTATCGCCCTGAACACCCCACACGCCCTGTGCGCCAGTACCCCAGCCTCGAAGCAGCCCGCATCGACCTTTACCGGCTTGCCAAGCAAACCGGAGAAATCGAGTACCTCGCCGAACGTGCCTTGCAGGGTAATCCCGACGCACACCGCGCCCGACTGCGCGAGGCAATCAGGCTCAAGTTCGACGGCATCATTGGCCTTGGTACTGCCTGGCCCGCTACCACCTCACTTGCCCAGCACTTGCTGGATGCCCAACTGGGCCGAATGCTGGAGGCCCATCGCGCAACGTCGCGCTCGAACGACCAGCTATGGCTGGAAAATTTCGCTTACCAGAGCGGCATGGTGTTCAACCACATCAAGATGGCCCTCGGCTTTTTGCCTGTGATCGGCACCGTCATTGGCATCTATGACTTCTTCGAGGCCAGCGCCAACGCCGCCACTGCATTGATAAACGGCCAGATCGGCAGGGCACTGGACGAATTGGAGTACGCACTGTTGGCGTTCATTGACGCCGCGCTGGACCTACTGCCCGGTGCAATGGCCAACCCAACTGCAGCCTGCCAACTCACCCGCCAGCGTCAATTGCACAAGCTGCACGCCGGCCCTGCATCGGGTTTCAGGCCTGGGGCGGCGAGCGCCCGCCAGCGCCTGGCTCGTTTTGATGGCTATGAGTATCAAGTGCCACTGTCATTGGACGGGATTGAGCCAGGAACCCAAGGCAAATACCGCGGTATCTACCAGCACCCTGACGGCGATTTCATTCTGGTCGAGGATCGTCCCTGCCAAGTGCAGTGGCTCGAGACGGAGCACACCTGGCGCTTGCGTGGAACCCCGCTCAAGACCTGGAGAAAAAACATCGCGATGGATGAAAATGGCCAGTGGGATACCCACTTCGCCCTCTACGGAGTGCACCTGATGGGCGGTGGCGCGGGGGGTGGCCAGGTAATCGGACACCTGGCCGAGCGACTGGACCCCTACTGGCCGGCGGCAATTCGCGACCAGTTGCCACGCTTTCTGATAGACAGCGCCCATCGGCGCCGGCGCATGCTGGAATCGCAATCCCTGGTGGACGAGCGTACGTTTCAAGCGTCTCTGCAACGCACGAACACTCAATACGAGACATTCGACAACGCCACGCCTGAGGCACAGATGGCTGCAATGCCTCAAATGAAACAACGCTTTCGTGCTGACATAGACGCGGCCAGAACGTCATACAGCGCTTGGGATGAACGGCTGAAAGCCGAAATACACGGCTTGAAACACACCTGCACGACCCAGAAATCACGTGTGGCCAGAGCCCTGTGCAACCGACTGATCGGTCTGATGGACCTGACAACGACCCAGGCCCAGCATCACCTGTACAACCAACTGGCAATCTCCTTGCAGCTTGAGGACCTGACCGATCTGGTGGATCGAGCCCCACTGCTGCAGATAATGCGCATTCACGCGCTCCACGTCATCGACTGCAAAGCACAATTGCTCGACCTGAAGAAAAAACTGGATCACTGGTTCCTGCTCACCAGCCTTCCCCCACAACCTTCGTTGAGACGAGACGCTGCAGTGTTCAAGAGCAAACTGACCGCCTTGAAAAAAAACCTGGTGGTTGAAGACGCAACGTGGCAAAACACCGACCCGGACCCCGATCAATTCCTTGAAAAGGCGGCTGAAATACAGAGCCGATTCGAGGAAGGGCTACTCACCCTCGGCGAAGCCTTCCCGCCCGCGAAACAGTACCTGAGGGAAGTCAAAGATTTTGAGTTACTCAAACTGGCCGGTCAGCGCAGGGAACGTTACCTGAACCAAATTTATTTCGTTTTTCACAACACCCGCCACCTGATAGTCGCAGCGCAGAACTACACAAACACCTCTGTGTTGGCTGAGTTCTATATCAATCGACTGAGCACCATCGAAGACGACGTGCATCAGATGCACAGTACATTGCTCGGGCTACAGGAAGTGCCTACCAATGCAGCCCAGCGTCGTGAAATCCATTCCCAGGCCCGGCAAGTCTTCCGTCAATACAAGCTTGATCTGCAAAGCACCTATGCCAGTCTTCCGGAGCTGTTTGATGCGCCTTACTTGAAGCGGCTGTATGAACATCTCGACCTGCTCATCGACCAGGCCGACAAGTCCATTCAACGCCTGCCGGGGCAACGACGGGCAAAGCAAGGCACTCATACGCTTAAACTGTTTCAGGTCGAAAACGGCAACCTCTACATTGGCGACTACTTTCCGGCGGGAGGAACAACTGGCGAGCAGATTGTCGTGCACAACGCCGAGGGCGGCGCGGTCAGTACGTTCGAGCCTTCGGGGAAGCGTTGGAGAAAGCAGGCCGCGCGGCCAACGATTCGTCCACATGAACTGCGTGACCTCAAGCAGACGGCAAGTCAGCTGCTCGCAGACCTGGAAAACTTCCGTAACCGCACCCGTGGGTACATGGGGCCCAATACAGTGCCTGCTGACCTTGAAGACATCATGAATCTCAAGGCCGTGGAACTGGAGAGCTGCGCCGAACGACTCGAACTCCTTGGCGGCAGCCTCGCGGACACCGCCGACCTGCGAACCCAGGCTACACAACTGCGTCAGCAAGGTACCCAGTTACGAATCGACCAGATCAAGCTCAGTCATCGACCGAATGAAGGGCAGTTGATGTATCTGCACGAACGCCAGCAGATCGGTATCCAGGCAGTGGGAGAACGGCAGCGACTCAAAGATCGTGACTTTCTTCAAGAGTACGAGGTTCGCGACCTGACTGCGCCCAGCCGCCCAGTGATGTGGTATGCCCACTTTCATTACCGTGGCCTTGATACGCCGTTCGAGAACTTCAGTGCGGCGCATCTCAAGCGCCTTGAGGACCGCTATTTGCGTACCGACGAAGTCTGGCGAGGGTCGATCAGACACGATACAGCCAAGACGTATTTTGCGTCCCGCTAAGAAGCACCAACGGCGAACCCTTGGGTTCGCCGTTGTTTTTTTTACGCCAGTTCGCTGCGTAGCTGCCGCGCCGCGGCCACCATGTTCACCAGTGCGGCTTCTGTCTCCGGCCAGGCACGGGTCTTGAGGCCACAGTCGGGGTTGACCCACAGGCGTTCGGCCGGGATACGCCTGACCGCCTTGCTCATCAGCTTGACCATCTCTGTGGTATCCGGCACCCGCGGGGAATGGATGTCGTACACACCAGGGCCGATATCATTGGGGTATTCGAACGCTTCGAAGGCCTCCAACAGTTCCATGTCCGAACGCGAAGTCTCGATGGTGATCACGTCGGCATCCATGGCCGCGATGGCCTCGATCACATCATTGAACTCGCTGTAGCACATGTGGGTGTGGATCTGGGTTTCGTCGCGCACGCCACTTGAGCACAGGCGGAAGGCATGCACGGCCCAGTCCAGGTACTGCTGCCATTGTGCGCCGCGCAGGGGCAAGCCTTCGCGGAACGCCGCTTCATCGATCTGCACGATCTTGATTCCGGCCGCTTCCAGGTCTTGCACTTCGTCGCGAATGGCCAGGGCCAGTTGTTCGGCCTGGACCTTGCGCGACACATCCTCGCGTGGGAAGGACCACATCAGCATGGTCACCGGCCCCGTCAGCATGCCTTTCATGACCTTGCTGGTCAGGCCCTGGGCGTACTCTATCCAGGCCACGGTCATGGCCTGCGGACGGCTCAGGTCGCCGTAGATGATCGCAGGCTTCACGCAGCGCGAACCGTAGCTTTGCACCCAGCCGAAGCGGGTAAAGATGTAGCCGTCGAGCTGCTCGGCAAAGTACTCGACCATGTCGTTGCGCTCGGCCTCGCCGTGCACCAGTACATCCAGTCCCAGGCGCTCCTGTATCTGCACGGCATGGCGAATCTCGCTGTGCATGGCATCGGTGTAGTCATTGGCCGACAGCTTGCCTTGCTTGAATGCCTGCCGCGCCAGGCGGATGGCCGAGGTCTGCGGGAACGATCCAATCGTGGTGGTCGGGAACGCCGGCAGTTGCAAGCGCTGGCGCTGAGCGTCGATACGCTGGGTGAAGGGCGAGTGGCGCTGGCTGTCGGCGGCAGTAACCGCTGCCAGGCGAGCCTGGACCTGGGGCTTGTGAATACGGGGCGACTCGGCACGGCTTTTCTGTACCGCGCGACTGCTGGCCAGAGCGCTTTGCACCCGTGGCAGGTGCGGCGCATCCAGGGCCTTGGCCAGTACCGCGATCTCTTCGCATTTCTGCACGGCAAAGGCCAGCCAGCTTTTCAGCTCGGCATCCAGTTTGTCTTCGCGGGCCAGGTCTACCGGGCTGTGCAACAGCGAGCAGGAACCGGCGACCCACAAGTTGGCACCGAAACGCTGGCGGGCCTGCTGCAGTTGCTCGAGGGCCGTGTCGAGTTCGCAGCGCCAGACGTTACGCCCGTTGACCACACCCAGCGACAGCACTTTGTAGCTAGGCAGGCGGTCGAGCACTATCGGCAGTTGCTCCGGGGCCCGCACCAGGTCGACATGCAGACCATCCACCGGCAGGCCGACTGCCAGGCCAAGGTTGTCTTCCAAGCCGCTGAAATAAGTGGCGACCAGCTTCTTGAGTGGCGAGTACTGGAGAATGTGATAGGCACGCTCAAAGGCGTTTTTCCATGCCTGGGGCAGGTCCAGGCCGAGGATCGGCTCGTCGATCTGTACCCACTCCACGCCCTGGCGGGACAGACGGCTGAGGATTTCACCATAGACCGGCAGCAAGCGCTCCAGCAGGTCGAGCTTGTCGAACTCACCGCCCTTGGCCTTGCCCAGCCACAGGTAGGTCAGTGGGCCGATCAGCACCGGTTTTACCGTGTGACCCAGCGCCTGAGCTTCGGCGACTTCCTCGAACAGTTGTTCCCAACTGAGCAGGAAGCGCTGATCGGCGCTGAACTCCGGGACCAGGTAGTGGTAATTGGTGTCGAACCACTTGGTCAGCTCCTGGGCATATTGCGCCTGGCCGTGCTCACCGCCGCAGCAGCTCGTGGTCGCGCCACGGGCCATAGCGAACAGGGTATCCAGCGTCGGCAGGCCATTGCTGCCCAGGGTCTTGGCGAAACGCTCGGGGATTGCGCCAAAGGCCAGCGAGTGCGTCAGCACCTGGTCGTACCAGGCGAAGTCGCCCACCGGCAACAGGTCGATACCGGCGTCCTTCTGCAACTGCCAATGACGAGCACGCAGCTCACGGCCCACCGCGTGCAGACCGGCCAGGTCGAGGTCGCCTTTCCAGTAGGCCTCCTGGGCTTTTTTCAATTCGCGGTCAGCGCCAATGCGCGGAAATCCAAGGTTGTGGGCCAGTGCCATGACAATCGTGCTCCCTGTAAAAGATGGCGCCATTGTCGACAGCAAGACCATCATGAGACAAACTCAATAAATTCGTGTTCATCTCAAAATTTACTCATGGAGCACCCGGTGCTGGAAATTCGTCACCTGAAAACCCTGCATGCCCTGCGTGAAGCCGACAGCCTGGTTGAGGCCGCCGAACGCTTGCACCTGACCCAATCGGCGTTGTCCCACCAGTTCAAGGAACTGGAAGAGCGCCTGGGCATGCAATTATTCATGCGCAAGACCAAGCCGCTCCGCTTCACCAGCGCCGGCCTGCGCCTGCTGCAACTGGCCGACGCCACCCTGCCGCTGCTGCGCGGCGCCGAGCGGGACATCGCCCGCCTGGCCGGTGGCACTGCCGGGCGCCTGCACATGGCCATCGAATGCCATAGCTGCTTCCAGTGGCTGATGCCGACCATCGACCAGTTTCGCGACGCCTGGCCTGAGGTAGAGCTGGACCTGGCTTCGGGTTTTGCCTTCGCCCCGCTCCCCGCCCTGGCCCGCGGTGACCTGGACCTTGTGGTGACGTCCGACCCGCTGGAGCTGACCGGACTGACCTATGTACCGTTGTTCACCTACGAGGCCATGCTCGCGGTGGCCAACCAGCACCCGCTGGCAAGCAAGCCCTACATCGTGCCGGAGGACCTGGCCTGCGAGACACTGATCACCTACCCGGTGGAGCGTGACCGCCTGGATATCTTCACCCGTTTCCTGGAGCCTGCCGACGTGGAGCCGGCCCAGGTTCGCACAGCCGAGTTGACGGTGATGATGATGCAATTGGTCGCGAGCGGACGTGGCGTGTGCGGCATGCCGCACTGGGCATTGCACGAGTACAGCTCGCGCGGTTACGTCAAGGGCAAGCGCCTGGGCGACAAAGGCCTGTTCGCCACCCTCTATGCCGCGGTACGCACCGACATGCTCGATGCGCCGTACATGCGCGACTTTTTGCTGACCGCCAAGGACACCTCGTTCTCCACCCTCGACGGCGTCAGCGCTGTGCGTTGAGGCTCACGCCAGTTTGCGCTGCTCCTGTACCAGGCGCAGCGCAAGGCCCGCCAGCACGAAACCCATCACATAACGCTGTACCATCAACCACAACGGATAGCGGACGAACCAGGCCGACAGGCCGGCAGCGAACAAGGCGATCAACAGGTTCACCGAGAAACTCACGGTGATCTGGGTCAGCCCCAGCGTCAGGCTCTGAGCCAGCAACGAACCATGCTCCGGGGAGATGAACTGCGGCAGGATCGACAGGTAGAACATCGCCACCTTGGGGTTCAGCACACTGGTCAGAAAACCCATCATCACCAGCTTGGCCGGAGAATCCGGGCTCAGCTCACGCGCCTCGAACGGCGAACGCGCCCCAGGCTTCACCGCTTGCCAGGCCATCCAAAGCAGGTAGGCGGCGCCCGCCCACTTGAGCAGGTCGTAGCCCAGCGGTACCGCCATGAACAACGCCGTCAGCCCTACCGCCGCTGCCGTCATGTGTACCAGAAACCCGGCGACCACACCCACCAGCGAAGTGATCCCGGCCATGCGCCCCTGGCAGATCGAGCGCGAAATCAGGTAGATCATGTTCGGCCCGGGGGTCAGGACCATCAGCAGCGCTGCACCGGTAAACAACAGCCATTCGTGGACGGGGATCATCAGCATTCCTTTGCAATGTCGGGTTCAGGCAGTTTGGCTAGTTAATCGCCGGTACAGGGGGAGAATCAAGTCCCGCGTCAATGGCGCCAACTCAAGGGTCAGTTGCTTGCGCGCCGATACCCACACCACCTCTTCGATCTCGGCAGCAGGCTCGACCGGCATCGCGGTATGTACCAGGAACAGCTCGGCCCTGACCTCGAAACCCGGCTCGTTGGCTGCTGGTGCGCTGAACTGGCCGAGGTACTCGGCATCTTGCTGGTCGATCTGCAGCCCCAGCTCTTCAAACAGCTCACGGGCCAGCGCACTGACCGGATGTTCATCAGCCTCGATCTTGCCACCGGGCTGCATGAAGGCCTGGGTACCGCGCTTGCGCACCAGCAGGGTGCGGCCCTGGGGGTCGAGCAGCAGGGCGGCGGCGATGCGGATGATTTTGCTCATGGAGGGTCTCGTGACGGAAAAAGCGCGCAAGGATCACATGTCGCCGCTGGCGGCACAATCCTGCGGGGCGCCTGACGAACGTACCTTGCAAGCTCGCCCGCTTGGCCGCATAAACAGACCATGAACCTGCCCGCACTCAAGCACCCGGAACTGGACGCCTTCCACCCTGCTGTCCGCACCTGGTTCCAGCGCCGCTTCCCGACCGTGACTGCCGCCCAGGCCCGGGCCTGGCCACTGATTCGTGACGGCCAGTCATTACTGGTGGCAGCCCCTACCGGCTCGGGCAAGACCCTCACGGCCTTCCTGGCAATCCTTGACGAACTGTTCCAGCAGGGCCTGGCCAAGGGCGAGTTGCCGGACCAGACCCAGGTGGTCTATGTCTCGCCGCTCAAGGCGCTGTCCAACGACATCCAGATCAACCTGCAAGCACCTCTGGCCGGCATCAACGAGGCCCTGGTCGAACACGGCCATGCCCCCCTGCAGATCCGCACGGCCGTGCGCAGCGGCGACACCCCGCAGAAAGAACGCACGGCCATGCGCCGTAAAGCGCCACATATCCTGGTCACCACACCCGAATCGCTGTATGTACTGCTCGGTTCCGACTCTGGCCGCCTGGGCCTTGCCAGTGTGCACACGGTGATCGTCGATGAGATCCATGCCCTGGCCGGCAACAAGCGCGGCAGCCATTTGAGCCTGAGCCTTGAACGCCTGCAGGCGCTGTGCGAACGCCCGCTGCGACGCATCGGCCTGTCGGCCACCCAGCGCCCGGTAGAGCGGGTTGCGGCGTTTCTGGTGGGCAAGGAACGTGACTGCGCCATTGTCGATATCGGTCACGCCCGGGCCCGCGACCTGGCCCTTGAGGTGCCGCCGGTGCCCTTGGGCGCGGTGATGGCGACCGATGTCTGGGAGCTGGTCTATGACCGCCTCGCGCAGCTTGCCCGGGAACACCGTACTACCCTGGTGTTCGTCAATACCCGGCGCCTGGCCGAACGCCTGACCCGCCACCTGAGCGAGCGCCTGGGCCAGCACGCAGTAGCCGCGCACCATGGCAGCCTGGCCAAAGAGCACCGCCTGGACGCCGAGCAGCGCCTCAAGCGGGGCGAGTTGCAGGTGCTGGTCGCTACCGCATCGCTTGAACTCGGGATCGATATTGGAGAAGTCGAGCTGGTCTGCCAGATGGGCTCGCCGGGCTCCATTGCGGCCTTTCTGCAGCGTGTCGGTCGCGCGGGGCATCAGGTCGACGGGACGCCCAAGGGACGCTTGTTTCCGCTCTCCAGGGACGACCTGATCGAGTGCGCGGCCCTGCTCGATTGCGTGCGGCGGGGCGAGCTGGACCTGCTGCACATTCCCCGGGCTCCGCTGGATGTACTGGCCCAGCAGATCGTGGCCGAAGTCAGCTGCCAGCCTTGGGATGAACAGGCGTTGTACCAGTGTCTGTGCCAGGCACTGCCCTACGCCGACCTGGACCAGGGCCACTACCAGGCCCTGCTGCGCATGCTTGCCGAAGGTTTCAATGGGCGCCAGGGGGTGCGCAGCGCCTACCTCCATCGCGATGCAGTCAACGCCAACCTGCGCGGCCGGCGCGGCAGCCAGCTGACCGCGCTGACCAGTGGCGGCACCATTCCCGACAATGCCGACTACGCCGTGCTGCTCGAACCCCAGGGGCTGAACATCGGCAGTGTCAATGAAGATTTCGCAGTGGAAAGCATCGCCGGCGACATCTTCCAGCTGGGCAACGCGTCATACCGCATTCTGCGGGTGGAGAGCGGTAAGGTACGGGTCGAGGACGCCCGGGGGCTGCCACCGAGCATTCCCTTCTGGCTGGGCGAGGCACCCGGTCGCAGCGATGAGCTGTCGTTCGGCGTGGCACGCCTGCAAGACGACATCGACCGACGCCTGGGGGAATCCGGTGGCCAACTGCAACCCCTGCTCGACTGGCTGCAGAGCGACATCGGCCTGGCCATGGACAGCGCCGAGCAACTGCTCGATTACCTGGCCCGCACGCGCGAGGTCCTGGGCGCTCTGCCCTCGCAGCAAACCCTGATCATGGAGCGCTTCTTCGACGAGTCCGGCGGGACCCAGTTGATCATTCACAGCCCCTTTGGCAGCCGGATCAACCGCGCCTGGGGCCTGGCGCTGCGCAAACGCTTTTGCCGCGCCTTCAACTTCGAACTGCAGGCCGCCGCCAGCGAAGACGCCATCGTGCTGTCACTGTCGGCCAGCCACAGCTTTGCCCTGGACGAGGTGTGGCGCTACCTGTCGAGCAACAATGCCGAGTCGATCCTGATCCAGGCCCTGCTCGACGCGCCGTTGTTCGGTGTGCGCTGGCGCTGGAACGCCGGTGTCGCCCTGGCCTTGCCGCGTTTTGTTGGCGGGCGCAAGGTGGCGCCACAGATCCAGCGGATGAAAAGCGAGGACCTGATTGCCGCCGTGTTCCCCGACCAGATCGCCTGCCTGGAAAACATCGTCGGCGAGCGGCAAATACCCGACCATCCGCTGGTGGAGCAAACCCTCGATGACTGCCTGCACGAGGCTATGGACAGCGAGGGCTGGCTGGCCTTGCTGCGGCGTATCGAACAAGGCCGGATCAGGTTGATCAGCCGGGACCTTCCCGCCCCGTCGCCCCTGGCGTCGGCCATTCTGAATGCTCGTCCCTATACCTTTCTCGACGATGCGCCGCTGGAGGAACGACGCACCCAGGCGGTGCTCAATCGGCGCTGGAACGAAGCGCAACGCAGTGATGACCTGGGTGCGCTGGACCCCGATGCCATCGCGGCGGTTGAAGCCGAAGCCTGGCCTGCGCCCACCCGAAGCGATGAAATGCATGAAGCGCTGATGAGCCTGGCTTGCATCAGCCACCGTGAAGTCGCGGCCAATCCCGGCTGGCAAACGTGGCTTGATGAACTGGCCGGCACAGGGCGAGCCTGTTCCCTGCAGGGACTGTGGCTTGCCAGGGAGCGCCTGACGCTGCTGCGTGCGCTGTACCCGCACGCAGCGTTGACACCGGATGTTCCGCCACTGCCCGGGTTTGATCAGCCCATGGATGCCGACACCGCCCTGGTCGAGCTGGTGCGCGCACGCCTGAGCGGCTTTGGCCCTCTGACCCTGGCGCAGATCGCCGCGCCCCTGCAATTGCCCATTGGCGCCCTCGAACAGGCACTGGCGCACCTGGAAGCCGAAGGCTATGTGATGCGCGGTTACTTCAGCCCCGGTAGCCAAGACCTGCAATGGTGCGAACGGCACTTGCTGGCGCGTATCCACCGCTACACGGTCAAGCGCCTGCGTCGGGAAATAGAACCGGTCAGCCTGCAGGACTTCATGCGTTTTCTGTTCGACTGGCAGCACCTGAGCACGGCCACGCGGCTACAAGGCCCCGCTGCGCTCAGTGAAGTGCTGGAACAGTTCGAGGGTTATGCCGCGGCGTCAAGTGCCTGGGAGGCCGATTTGTTGCCCACCCGTATCAAGGACTACAGCCCGATGTGGCTGGATGAAGCGTGCCGGGCAGGCAAGTTCGTGTGGGCGCGACTGGCGCCCGGCGCAGCGGCCACCACCTTGCGCAGCACGCCACTGGTGCTGTTGCCGCGTGCCCGCCTGGGGCTGTGGCGGACACTGAACCCAGCACAGGAGAGCAGCGAGCTGAGCCTGAAGGCACAAAGGGTACAGGCGGTACTGACTGACCACGGCGCCTTGTTCTTCGATGAACTGGTGCATGACGCCCACCTGCTGCCCAGCGAATTGGAAAACGCCCTGCAGGAGTTGGTGGCGGCCGGGTTGATCAGCGCCGACAGCTTTGCCGGCCTGCGGGCACTGATCACGCCGGCCAGCAAGCGCCAGGGGCGCAGCCACCGTCGTGGGCGCGGGCCTTCGTTCGGCGGTATGCAGGACGCCGGGCGCTGGGCCCTGCTGCGCAAGGCTGCGGCGCCCGATAACCGCGACGAAAGCCTGGAACACATCGCCCGTACCTTGCTACGCCGCTACGGCGTGATCTGCTGGCGATTGCTGGAGCGCGAGGCCGACTGGCTACCGAGCTGGCGCGAACTGCTGCGTTGTTACCACCGCCTGGAAGCCCGTGGCGAGATTCGAGGCGGGCGCTTCATCAGCGGCCTGGCCGGTGAGCAATTCGCCCTGCCCGAAGCGGTGGCGTTGCTGCGTGAGGTGCGCCGACGGCCGCTGGACGCCAGCCTGGTGGCGCTGAGCGCCAGTGACCCACTCAACCTGATCGGCACGCTGCTGCCTGGCACCAAGGTGCCGGCGCTCAGCAGCAATCGCCTGCTCTACCGCGACGGCGTGCCGGTGGCCAGCCTGATTGCCGGCACGGTTCACTTCGATGTTGCGCTGGAGCTTGCCCAGCAGGGCGAGCTGCGCGACCGCTTGATCCGCGAACCCGGCCTATCGCTGTGAGAATGATTTTTACTCCAACTGATTGACGGCAAGGCTTCATGTTCATGGGCTGGCGCTGGTGCGTGCAACCGGGCTAAGGTCGGAAATTGTTCCAGGCCCCGAGCCTGACCGAGCCATCGAAAGGAACCTGCATGAGCCTGTCACTTCTGAGCCGCTATGCCTTTTTCGCCGCCTGTGTCCTGTTCACCCTGGCGAGCCTGCCCTTCCTGCACCATGAGTGGCTTTGGCCGTTCACCCTGGCGACCGCCATCCTCAGCCTGATCGGCCTGTTCGACCTGCTGCAAAGCCGCCACGCGGTACGGCGCAACTACCCGATCCTGGGCAATATCCGTTACCTGGTCGAAGGCATTCGCCCGGAAATCCGCCAATACCTGCTCGAATCCGACAGCGATGCCCTGCCGTTCTCCCGAGCCCAGCGCTCACTGGTGTATGCCCGGGCCAAGAAGGAAGCCTCGGACAAGCCCTTCGGCACCTTGATCGATGTGTACCAGTCGGGTTTTGAATTCATCGGCCACTCCATGCGCCCGGCGCCGTTGAGCGATCCGGCAGCCTTCCGGGTGATCGTCGGTGGCCCGCAATGCACCCAGCCCTACTCGGCTTCGGTGTTCAACATCTCGGCCATGAGCTTCGGCTCGCTCAGCGCCAATGCCATTCGCGCCCTCAACCAGGGGGCCAAACTGGGCAATTTCGCCCATGACACTGGGGAGGGCAGCATCAGCCCCTACCACCGTGAGCATGGCGGCGACCTGACCTGGGAGCTGGGCAGTGGTTACTTTGGTTGCCGCACCTCCGATGGCCGATTCGACCCCGAGCGCTTTGCCGAACAAGCCCGCAGCCCGCAAGTGCGAATGATCGAAATCAAGATGAGCCAGGGTGCAAAGCCCGGCCATGGCGGCATCCTGCCCAAGCACAAGGTCACCCGCGAGATTGCCGAGACCCGCGGCGTGATGATGGGCGAAGACTGCATTTCGCCGTCGCGCCACAGCGCCTTCTCCACCCCTATCGAGATGATGCAGTTCATTGCCCAGTTGCGTGAGCTATCGGGCGGCAAGCCGGTGGGCTTCAAGTTCTGCCTGGGTCACCCGTGGGAATTCATGGGCATCGCCAAGGCCATGCTGGAAACCGGCATCCTGCCGGACTTCATCGTTATCGACGGCAAGGAAGGCGGCACCGGCGCGGCACCGGTGGAGTTCACCGACCACATCGGCGTCCCCCTGCGTGAAGGCCTGCTATTCGTTCACAACACCCTGGTGGGCTTGAACCTGCGTGACAAGATCAAGTTGGGCGCCAGCGGCAAGATCGTCAGTGCCTTCGACATCGCCAGCGTGCTGGCCATCGGTGCCGACTGGGCCAACTCGGCGCGCGGCTTCATGTTCGCCATCGGCTGCATCCAGTCCCAGAGCTGCCACACCAACAAGTGCCCCACCGGCGTCGCCACCCAGGATGCCCTGCGCCAGCGCGCCCTGGTGGTGCCGGACAAAGCCCAGCGGGTGTTCAACTTCCACCACAGCACCCTCAAGGCCCTGGCCGAAATGCTCGCCGCTGCCGGTCTCGATCACCCCTCCCAACTGGAAGCCAAGCACTTGGTGCGACGCGTGTCGGCCACCGAGATTAAATTGTTCTCGCAGATGCACGTATTCCTCAAGCCCGGCGAATTGCTCAGCGGGCAGATCAGTGGCGAGTTCTATTCGAGAATGTGGGCGATGGCCCGGGCCGACAGTTTCGAGCCCAACAGCGAGGTTGCAGCCTGAGTGTTTCGCGGGGCAAGTCGAGACGTTGCCCCGCGATGTTTCACATCAGGACGCGGTACGCGCCAGTTGCGCGTTGTCGGCCTTTGGCGACAGCTTGAACACGTAGTAAAGCACGGTGAGCATCACCAGGAACGCCGGGCCGATGTACAAGGCCACACGGGTTTCCTCGAAGTAGGCCATCAGGCCAACCACCAGGATCAGGAATGCCAGCGCCAGGTACGAGCTCAGGGGCCACAGCCACATGCGATATTTCAGGGCCTTGCGCTCGGCAGTGGACAGGCCGGCACGGAACTTGAGCTGCGCCAGCAGGATCATCACCCAGGTCCAGATCGCACCGAAGGTAGCGATTGCCGTCACCCAGACGAAGACCTTCTCCGGCACCAGGTAGTTGGCCAGCACGCCCAGCAGCAGAGCGGCGATGGACAGCAGCAAGGCATTGCGCGGCACGCCGTTGCTCGAGGTGCGGGCAAAGGTGGCCGGGGCCTGGCCGTTCTGCGCCAGGCTATAAAGCATGCGCCCGGTGCTGAAGATACCGCCGTTGCACGACGACAGCGCCGCGGTGATCACCACGAAGTTGATGATGCCGGCTGCAGTCTTGATGCCCAGACGCTCGAAGGTCATCACGAACGGGCTGCCCTGGCTGCCGATTTCGTTCCACGGGTAGATCGACAGGATCACGAACAGCGCGCCCACATAGAACAGCAGGATGCGCCAGAACACCGAGCCGATGGCCTGGGGAATGGTCTTTTGCGGGTTGCGTGCTTCGCCGGCGGTCAGGCCGATCATTTCTACGCCCAGGTAGGCGAACATCACCATCTGCAGCGACATCAACACACCGGTCACGCCGTTCGGCATGAAGCCACCATTGCTCCACAGGTTGGAAATCCCCATGGCCACACCGTCGTTACCGAAGCCGAAGGCGATGATACCGATGCCGCCCAGTACCATGGCAATGATGGTGACGATCTTGATCAAGGCAAACCAGAACTCGAACTCACCGAATGCCTTGACCGCGATCAGGTTGATCGCGCCCATGCTGCCCAGGGCCGCCAGGGCCCAGATCCAGCGGGGTACATCAGGGAACCAGATACCCATGTAGATCGCCACTGCGGTGATTTCCGCCACGCAGGTCACCAGCCACAGGAACCAATAGTTCCAGCCGGTCAGAAAGCCCGCCAGCGGGCCGAGGTAGTCTTGGGCGTAACGGCTGAAGGAGCCTGCAACCGGGTTGTGTACCGCCATCTCACCGAGGGCACGCATGATCACCAGGATCGCCAGGCCACCGATGATATAAGACAGCATGATTGCCGGACCGGCCATTTCGATGGCCTTGGCCGAACCCAGGAACAGGCCGACACCGATACAGGCGCCCAGCGCCATCAGGCGAATGTGTCGCTCGCCGAGTTCTCGCTTGAGTGGGCCGCCCTGGGCGGTCTCACCGTGAGAGGGATGGTTGCCGACTGGCATAGAAATACAACCTCATTTTGTTATTGGATATAGACCGTTCGTGCAGGCCTGGTACCGCCGATAGGCGAGTACGCTGCCTTGCCGGGCGCCACCTTGTGAGCGGCCCCGTCTACCGATGCGCGAGGCGCCGGTAGTGCGAAAGGGGCGAGCAGTATAGAAAGGCCCCAACAGGGCTTTTCACTATAAAAAGCACGATATTTGGCGAGAACTCTCGGCAATAACCGTATCAATGCAGGGGTATTCCCCGTGCCTTTTCCAGCACCGTAAAAAGGGCGGCTAACATAGCACCAAAACCGGGCATTACAACCTTCCACCAAAGGCGCATGCCTGCGCCTTTCCAGGTCATGCCTTGCAGGCTCTACAAATTTTTCACCAAACCCGCTCACCGTCTAAGCTTCAGGCAAGCAAGACGAAAATAAGTAGCCGGGCTGAAAACTATGGGCGCATTGTGGCAATCGGAACCAACCAGTAAGGAAGCTCCCCCTGAATCTCTAGAAGAATCACCATTGCCGAAAAGCCCTCGCCAACGTCATTTGTGGTGGAGGCTGATCTGGCTGGTGCTGCTGCTCAGCCTGATCGCCCTTGGACTGGCCATCACCAATGAAATGCACACTTCGCGGATGCAGTCACGCGAACTGAGCCAGCTCGCCTCGACCCTGACCTACTCCCTGCAACCGGGGCCCAGCGATGCGATCATCTACCCCGGCGACGGGCCGTTCGACCAGCGCCTGGGCTACAGCGCCCTGGGCGATTTCCTGCCACGCCTGCTCAAGCGCGATTATGTAATCAGTGAGCAGGTGCATTTTTCGCCAGCATTGATGAACTACACCGAGCACGGCTTCTTCGTGCCCTACAAGGAAAAGATCCAGACCGGCCTGTCGATCACCGACTGCAAGGGTGACGTGCTCTACCAGTACCACTACCCGCAGTACCTGTACCCGGACTTCGACTCGATCCCGCCGGTGATCGTCAACAGCCTGCTGTTCATCGAGAACCGTGACCTGCTCGACCCCAATGATCCCTACGCCAACCCGGCGGTGGACTGGCCACGCTTTGCCAAGGCAGCCTACAGCCAGGTGGCCAAGTACTTGGCCCTGCCCGGCCAATCCGCCGGCGGCAGCACCCTGGCCACCCAGTTGGAAAAATACCGTCACTCGCCCGACGGCCTCACCGTGTCGGGCAGCGAGAAAATCCGCCAGATGATTTCCGCCAGCGTGCGCGCCTACCAGGGGGGCCCTGAGACCCTCGAGGCCCGCCAGCGCATCGTGCGTGACTACCTCAACAGCGTGCCGCTCTCGGCGGTGCCCGGCCATGGTGAAGTGCATGGCATGGCGGAGGGCCTGCGGGTCTGGTACGGCGCCGATTTTGCCCAGGTCAACGAGATCCTGGCCTCGACCGCTACCGACCCTCAAAGCATGGCGGCGCGGGGCCTGGCGCTGCGTCAGGTGCTGTCGTTGATGATCGCCCAGCGCCGGCCTTCGCACTTTCTATCCAAAGGTCGCAACGAGCTGGCCGAACTGACCGACAGCCACATCCGCGTCCTGGCGGCCAGCAATATTGTCGACCGCCCATTGGCCGATGCCGCACTGGCCAGCAAGGCCACCTTCCGCGACTGGGTGGCCCAACCCACCATCGTGCCCATCGTCACCAACAAGGGCATCAGTGTGGCCCGCAGCCGTTTGTCCCTGGCCCTGGCCCGGCCGCTCTACGACCTCGACCGCCTCGACCTGTCGGCCACCAGTACCTTGCAATCGGACCTGCAAGGGCAAGTCAGCCAGTACCTCAAGGACCTCGCCGACCCGGCCTTTGCCGAAAAGGTCGGCCTGTTCGGTGAACGCCTGTTGACGCCCACCAGCACCACCCAGGTCCGCTACAGCTTCACCTTGCTCGAACGTACCGCCAATGGTTCGCGGGTACGGGTGCAGACCGACAGCACGGACCAGCCTTTCGACATCAACGAAGGCAGCAAGCTGGAGCTGGGCTCCACCGCCAAGCTGCGGGTGCTGACCAGCTACCTGGAAATCATTGCCGAGCTGCACGACAAGTATGCCAATACCCCCGCCGCAGACCTGAAGAAGGTCGAAGTTGCAGAACTGGACTTCATCACCCGCTGGGCAATCGACTACCTGATCCAGAACAAGGACCGCAACATCGAGGCGATGCTGGATGCGGCGCTCAACCGTAAATATTCGGCAAGCCCGGGCGAGGCGTTCTTCACCGGTGGCGGCATGCATGTGTTCAACAACTTTCGCAAGGAAGACAACGGCCGTATCCCCACCCTCAAGGACGCGCTGCGCGAGTCGATCAACCTGCCCTTCATTCGCCTGATGCGTGATCTGGTGCGCTACAGCACCTACCAGACGCCCGGCAACAGCGTTGCGCTGCTCAGGGACGATGCCGAGCCACGGCGCCAGGAGTACCTGGCGCGCTTTGCCGACAAGGAAGGTACTGACTACCTGCGCAGGTTCTGGAAAAAATACCAGCGCAAGACCTCGCAGCAACGCCTGGACACCTTCCTCGACAGCCTGCGGATCACCCCGATCCGCCTGGCCGCCGTACACCGTTACCTGTTCCCCGAAGCCGACCAGGCCACTTTCAATGCCTTCGTCCAGGCGCACCTGAAAAAGGACCGGCTGGACAACAAGCGTGCACCCAGCAAGCAAGACACGGTAACCGAGAAACGCCTGGACGACATGTACTACGCCTACGGTCCCGGCAAGTTCGACCTGCCAGACCAGGGCTTTGTCGCCAAGGTCCATCCGCTGGACCTGTGGCTGCTGGGCTACCTCCTCAAGAACCCCAGCGCGAGCTTCCAGGATGCGGTGCAAGCCAGCCAGTTCGAGCGTCAGGAAGTCTACGGCTGGCTGTTCAAGAGCAAGCACAAGGGCGCTCGCGACAGCCGTATCCGTACCCTGGTGGAGATCGAAGCCTTCCTTGATATCCACCGGCGCTGGAAGCGAGTCGGCTACCCGTTCGATCACCTCGTGCCGTCGCTGGCCACCGCCATCGGGAGCTCCGGCGACCGTCCGGCAGCTTTGGCCGAACTGGTCGGCATCATTCAGAACGACGGTATCCGCCTGCCGGTCCTGCGTATCGACACCCTGCACTTTGCCGCCGACACGCCTTACGAAACCCGCCTCGCCGGAGACCCCGACCTGGGCCAGCGGGTGCTGTCGGTAGAAGTCGCCCGCGCCCTGCGCGGGGCCCTTTCGCAAGTCGTCGACGCCGGGACCGCACGCCGGGTGTCCGGTAGCTTCAAGCTAAACGACGGTACGCCCATGGTCATGGGTGGCAAGACCGGTACCGGCGACAACCGCCTCGAAAGCTGGGGCGCCGGAGGCCGTTTGCTTGGGTCCAAGGCCATCAACCGCACCGCGACCTTCGTGTTCTTCCTCGGCGATAACCACTTTGGCACCCTCACCGCCTTCGTACCGGGCCGGGCCGCCGAGTCCTTCAAGTTCACCTCGGCACTGCCGGTACAGGTGCTCAAGGGCATGGCGCCGATCCTGACGCCCTACCTGCAACCGGGCAGCCACACGCTGTGCAAGGCACCACAAGTGGCCCAGAAGTAAACCGATTCAACTTGCCTGGGCGCATTGATTGCGCCCGGGTTCTCTTCTGCCCGCCGACATCATGAGAAATATTCTCAATCTCAACGCTTGCCTAAAGATATATCTTGAGTAATATCTGAAGATACATCTAACGCAATCGGAGATTCCCATGCGTGACCATCACCCCCACCGTGACCACGGCGATCGCCATGACGGATTTGAACGCCGCCATGGCCGCGGCGATCGCGGCCCGCGCGTATTCGCCCCCGGCGACCTGAAACTGCTGCTGTTGTCGATGCTGGCCGAGCAGCCCTGCCACGGCTACGACCTGATCCGCCAGATCGAAACCCTGTTTGGCGGCAACTACAGCCCAAGCCCCGGCGTGATCTACCCCACCCTGACCTTTCTCGAAGAGAGCGAACTGATCGTCGGCCAGGTCCATGGCAGCAAGAAGCTCTACAGCGTCACCCCTGCCGGGGTCACGGCCCTCGCCGAGCAGGCTGTCGCCCTGGACGGCGTGCGCATGCGCATCGAGGTCAGCAAGCGCTCACTGTTCGGCCACGATCGCCCAGCAGAGATCCACGAAGCGGTACACAACCTGCGTCATGCCCTGCAAATGCACAGTGGCCGCTGGAACCCCGAAGAAATCGAGCGGGTGCGTACCCTGCTCAACAACACTGCCAAGGCCATCGTTGCAGGACCGGCCACGGCACCTACGGAGAAGTCCCAATGAGTGGCAGCGAAAACACCGCGATCCATCGCGTGAACCACGAAATCAAACACCGCCGCCTGGATGTGCTGAAGGTCATCGACCTGACCCCGCGCATGCGTCGCATCACCGTCGGTGGGCCACAACTGCAAGGCTTTACCAGCGTGGGCAGCGACGATCACATCAAACTGCTGTTCGCCACTTCGCCAGAAGACCAGGTGGCGCTGGACAACCTCGACTTCGGCCGTGACACCTGGCGCCCAACGATGCGCGAGTACACCCCGCGGCGTATCGACCTGGCAGCCGGCGAACTGGATATCGACTTCGTGCTGCACGGCGATGGCCCTGCCTCCACCTGGGCTGCCCAGGCAGAAGTCGGTCAGGTCCTGAACATTGCCGGCCCGCGTGCGTCGATGGTGGTGCCGGATATCTTCGACAGCTACCTGTTGATCGGTGACGAAACGGCGATTCCTGCCATTGCCCGGCGACTGGAAGAACTGCCAGCCACACGCAAGGTGCTGGCGGTGATCGAGATTGAAGATGCGCAGGAGCAACAACCCCTGGCGAGCAAGGCACAGGTAGAAGTGATCTGGGTGCAGCGTCATCAACGGGAGCTGCTTGACGTCGTGAAAGCGCTGAAGCTGCCAGAAGGTCAGCTGTACACCTGGGTCGCGCTGGAGAAGAGCCTGACCCGCCAGGCCAAGCGCTTGTTGATCGACGAGAAAGGCGTGAAGGAAAACCTGATCAAAGCCGCCGCCTACTGGCGCCTTGATCCGAACGACGACGCGTAATACGGCACCATCAGGGTTGCGTCCTGGCCTTGGCCAGGCGCCCGCCCTGCCAATGATCCAGGCCCAGGATCAGCAGGCCGATGGTGATGAAACCCAGCAGTATCGCCAGGGCGTTGATCAATACCTGCCCATAGCCAAGGGTCGCCACATCGATAAAGGGATAGGGATAGACACCTATCGAATGGCCGCGCAGCAGTGCATAGGCAAAATAACCCGCCGGATACAGCAACCAGGCCAGCAAGTGCTTCAAGCGCAGGTTGCCTTTCTCGACGCAGCACCACCAATAGACCACGAACAGCAACGGCATGATGTCGTGCAGCAGTTCATCGGCCACCCACTGCCAGCCTTGCGGATGCCACAAGTGGCGCAACAACAGGCTATAGGCCAGGCCAACCAGGACAATGCTGGCAGCAATGCCGCCAGTGACACCCGGTGCGAGAAAGAACCGCCGCGAAGCCGACGCCCTGCCAAACGCGGCCTGCGTGAGCACCACCGCAACCAGGGTATTGCTCAGCACGGTGAAGTAACTGAAGAAATTCACAAGGCCGCCGATCAGGCTGGCCTGCTCCTGCCAGCGCACCAGCAATACCAAGTACATCTGGATCGCCAGCGCACTCCAACCCAGGCAGGCAGCCAGGCCGACAGCTCGCCTCGCCCATGGCATGGATCAACGACCGCGCTGCAGCTTCAGGTACAGGCGTTCGACTTTTTCCCTCGCCCAAGGCGTTTTACGCAAAAACGTCAGGCTCGACTTGATGCTTGGGTCGCTCTTGAAGCAGCGGATATCGATGCGCTGGGCCAGCCCTTCCCATTGGTAGTGCTCGACCAGCTTGGTGAGGATCTGCTCCAGCGTCACGCCATGCAGCGGATTGGGGTTGGCAGTGGACATTGCTGTGCTCCAGTGGATCAAAGGTGCGCACCTTAGCTCAGTCTTCAGTCGTTTACACGCAAGCGCAGCGGTGCGACGTCTCGACCTGCCCCGCGTCAGTGCCAATGCGGCAGTTGCAAGGAGTATGGCTGATCACGGGGCAAGCCTGCGCCAACGGGGGCTTTCCCATAGAGCAGAAAGCAATGTTATATTGTAACAACACTATAACACTGCCAAGGACTCCTCTCCCCCATGCGCCTCTCCCCCCTTGCCGCCGCCCTCTGGCTCGTCTCTCCCTTGAGCCTGGCGGTCGAGCTTCAAACCCAGGTCATCACCGCCAACCCGCTGGGCACAGGTGAACTGGCCGCGCCCACCAGCGTGCTAGAAGGCGACGACCTGACCCTGCAGCAAAAGGGCAGCCTCGGCCAGACCCTGAGCAACCAGCCCGGCGTTTCCTCCACCTGGTTCGGCCCCGGCGCCAGCCGTCCGATCATTCGTGGCCTGGACGGCGACCGTATCCGTATCTTGCGCAACGGTGTTGGAGCCCTCGATGCCTCGTCGCTGTCGTATGACCACGCCGTGCCACTGGACCCTGCCACCGTGGATCGCATCGAAATTGTCCGCGGCCCGGCCGCCCTGCTCTATGGCGGCAACGCCATTGGCGGCGTAGTCAACAGTTTCGACAACCGCATCCCCACCGCCCCGATCGATGGCATCCAGGGTGCGGGCGAACTGCGCTACGGCGGCGCCGACACCACCCGCAGCAGTGCCGGCAAGCTTGAAGCCGGTGACGGCCGCTTTGCCCTGCACCTGGACGCCAACAGCCGGCAGTTCAACGACCTGCGCATTCCCGGCTACGCGCACAGTTCCCAAGTACGCGATGCAGACGACCCGGGCAGTCGCAACAAACTGGAGAACAGCAATGGCCGCCAGGAGGGGGGGGCCGCGGGCGGTGCCTACCACTGGGATCATGGCTATGCGGGGCTTTCCTTCAGCCGCTACGACTCGAACTACGGCTCGGTGGCCGAGCCCGGCGTACGCCTGGACATGCAGCAGGATCACTACGGCTTCGCCTCTGAACTGCGGGATCTGGAAGGCCCTTTCAGTTCGCTGAAATTCGATGTCGGCTACACCGATTACCAGCACCGCGAACTGGAGGGTGGCGAGGTCCATACCACGTTCAAGAACAAAGGCTACGAAGCGCGGGTCGAGGCCCGGCATCAGCCCCTGGGCCCGGTAGAGGGCGTGATTGGCGCACAGGTCAGCCGCAACGAGTTCTCTGCCCTGGGCGAAGAAGCCTTCGTGCCGCAGACCGATACAGACACCCTGGCGCTGTTCATGCTCGAACAGTGGCAAGCCAGCGAACGCCTGAACCTGAGCCTGGGCGGACGACTGGAACACACGCGAGTGGATCCGGACAGCCAGGGCAGCGAGCGCTTCGCCCACGCCGGCAGCGCTGCCAGTTTCACTGCCGCCAGCCTGTCGTCCGGCGCTGTCTATGAGTTGACGCCAGTCTGGTCGCTGGCTGCCACCCTGGGCTACACCGAACGCGCCCCGACCTTCTACGAGCTGTACGCCAACGGTGCCCACGTCGCCACCGGCACCTATGAGGTGGGAGACCCGAACCTGAGCAAGGAGAAAGCGATCTCCAGCGACCTGGCCCTGCGCTTTGACAACGGCGTGCACAAAGGCAGCGTCGGGATGTTCTACAGCCACTTCCGCAATTACATCGGGCTGCTGGCCAGCGGCAACCTGCGCGAAGGCCATGACCATGACCACGGCGATGAAGGCCACGATCACGACCATGATCACGACCACGCAGGAGACGTGCCCGAGTACCTGTACCGTGGTGTACGGGCGCGCTTCTACGGCATCGAGGCCCAGGACCGCTGGCAACTGGTGCAGAACCGCTATGGCAGCTTCGCCCTGGAGTTGTCGGGCGATTACACCCGGGCCAAGAACCTCGACAGCGGCGAAGACCTGCCACGTATCGCCCCACTGCGTTTGAACAGCGGTTTGCTCTGGGAGCTGGATCGCTGGCAGGCGCGGCTCGATGTACAACACGCCAGTGCCCAGCACAAAAAGCCTGCCAACGAGACCAGCACCGCTGGCTACACCACCCTGGGTGCCAGCGTGGGATATCGCTTCGAGGTCGGCCAGAGCCAGTGGCTGGCCTTTGTACGTGCTGAAAACCTCAGCGACCAGACCGTGCGCTACGCCAGTTCCATCCTGCGCGACATCGCCCCGGCGCCGGGACGCAGCGTAGAAGTAGGCCTGCGCACTACCTTCTGACCCCTTTATTGGAGACGAAAATGCTATGCAGCCGCTGCCGCCAGGCTGCGATCGGCTGCGTAGCAGTCGCCCATAGGTCAAGCGGCCGCTTTGCACCGATTGCAGCCTGGCGGCAGCGGCTACACCCTTCCGGCAACGGTTCCTTTTGCCGATATGACTTTTTTTCTTACAAATTCAGCTATATCCTCCCCGCCGCAAGCTGAACCGCTTCAGTCATTTCCCCTGCAGCCTTATCGCCGACGATCCCCAGGACGCGGCTGACTTGCCGTTTTTCAATCATCAAAAGATAGCGCTATCTCATGCCTCAGTTTGATCGTATCCGCTTTTCCCCCGCCACCCGGACGCTGCTTTCGGGTCTGGCCATTGCCAGCCTGGCCCCTTGTGCCCAGGCCACAGCGATGTTCGCCAGCAACTCGCCATGGATGCTTGGCGATTGGGGCGGCACCCGCACGGAGCTGGCTGAACGCGGCTACGACTTCACCCTCGGCTACACCGGCGAGATGGGCGCCAACCTCGACGGCGGCTATGACGACGACCAGACCGCCCGCTACAGCGGCCAGTTCGCCCTGGGCACGCACCTGGACCTGCAAAAAATCCTCGGCTGGCACGATGCCGAGTTCCAGCTGACCGTCACCCAGCGCCATGGCGACAACATCAGCAATGACCGCATCAACGACCCCCGGGTAGGCGGTTTTACCTCGGCCCAGGAAATCTGGGGCCGTGGTCAGACCTGGCGGCTGACGCAGATGTGGGTCAAGCAGAAATACTTCGACGGCGCCCTGGATGTGAAATTCGGCCGCTTCGGCCAGGGCGAAGACTTCAACAGCTTCCCTTGCGACTTCCAGAACCTGGCCTTCTGCGGCTCCCAGGTAGGCAACTGGGTGGGTAACATCTGGTACAACTGGCCCGTCAGCCAGTGGGCGCTGCGGGTCAAGTACAACCTCACCCCCGAGCTGTACGCGCAGATTGGCGCCTATGAGCAGAACCCCTCCAACCTTGACCGCGGCAACGGCTTCAAGCTCAGCGGCAGCGGCACCCAGGGTGCGGTGATTCCGGTGGAACTGGTCTGGAGCCCGGCGGTCAACGGCCTGAAAGGGGAATATCGCGCCGGTTACTACTACAGTAATGCCAAGGCAACTGATGTCTACAAGGACAGCAACGACCAACCGGCAGCACTGAGCGGCCAGGCTTATCGCAGCAGTTCGAGCAAGCACGGCTTCTGGCTCGGTGCCCAGCAGCAGGTGACGTCGCAAGCGTCCGACCACTCCCGTGGCCTGAGCGTGTTTGCCAACGCCACGCTGCACGACAAGAAGACCAATGCCATCGACAACTATGTTCAGGCAGGTGTTGTGTACAAGGGGCCCTTCGATGCCCGCGCCAAGGACGACATCGGTTTCGCCCTCGCCCGCGTGCACGTCAACCCTGCCTACCGCAAGAATGCCCGGGCCATCAACGAGGCCTCGGGCATCACCGATTTCGACAATCCCGCCTACCGCCCGGTGCAGGACACCGAGTACAGCGCCGAGCTGTACTACGGCATACACCTGGCCGACTGGCTCACCGTGCGCCCGAACCTGCAGTACATCCGTCATCCCGGTGGCGTGAACCAGGTCGATGACGCGCTGATCGGCGGGATCAAGATCCAGAGCAGCTTCTAAACAGATAATTGACTGAACCGGGCCCTGGCCTGACCCCTTTTGACCTAACGGAGAACACACGATGAGCACTGATGGTGCCTTGAGTAGAACCCGCTGGCTGCCGCGCCTGATCGGCGTGCTGTTGCTGCTGATGGGCCTGGCCCTGCTGGCCGGTGGCATCAAGCTGAGCCAGCTCGGCGGCTCGCTGTATTACTTGATCGCCGGTATCGGCTTTGCCCTGTCCGGCGTCCTGCTGCTGGCGCTGCGCCGCAATGCTCTGGGCCTTTACGGCCTGGTGCTGCTGGGCAGCACCCTGTGGGCATTGTGGGAAGTCGGCCTGGACTGGTGGCAACTGGTACCGCGCCTGGCCCTGTGGTTCGCCCTGGGCGTGGTGTTGTTGCTGCCGTGGGCGCGTCGCCCGCTGGCCGGCAACCCATCGAAGGTCAACACCGGTCTGCTCGGCCTGGCCGTGGTGCTGTCTGGCGCCACCGCCGTGGCCAGCCAGTTCACCAACCCGGGTGAAATCAAGGGCGAGCTGGGCCGCGACACCACCGAGTTCGCCAGCAATGCACCGCAGATGCCGGACGGCGAGTGGCAGGCCTATGGCCGCACCGAGTACGGCGATCGCTACTCGCCGCTGCGCCAGATCACCCCGCACAACGTACACAAGCTTGAAGAAGCCTGGCGCATTCGTACCGGTGACCTGCCGACCGCCAATGACCCGGTGGAGCTGACCAACCAGAACACTCCGCTCAAGGTCAACGGCATGCTCTATGCCTGCACCGCCCACAGCAAAGTGCTGGCCCTGGATCCGGACACCGGTGCCGAGATCTGGCGCTTCGATCCGCAGATCAAGAGCCCGGTAGGCTTCAAGGGCTTCGCCCACATGACTTGCCGTGGTGTGTCGTACTACGACGAGAACAACTACGTCAGCGTCGACGGCAGCCCGGCGCCGAAAATCAGCGATGCCGGCCAGGCCGTTGCCCGCGCCTGCCCGCGTCGCCTGTACCTGCCCACCGCCGACGCCCGCCTGATCGCCCTGAACGCCGACACCGGCAAGGTCTGCGAAGGCTTCGGCAACCAGGGTGTGATCGACCTGACCACCGGCATCGGCCCCTTTACCGCCGGCGGTTACTACTCCACCTCGCCTGCGGCGATCACCCGCGAACTGGTGATCATCGGCGGCCATGTCACCGATAACGAGTCGACCAACGAGCCGTCTGGCGTCATCCGCGCCTACGATGTACACGACGGCCGCCTGGTGTGGAACTGGGACAGCAACAACCCGGACGAAACCGCGCCGCTGGCACCGGGCAAGACCTACAGCCGCAACTCGGCGAACATGTGGTCGCTGGCCAGTGTCGACGAAAAACTCGGCATGGTGTATCTGCCCCTGGGCAACCAGACCCCTGACCAGTGGGGCGCCGACCGCACCCCGGGCGCCGAGAAGTTCAGCGCCGGCATCGTTGCCCTGGACCTGAGCAACGGCAAGGTGCGCTGGAACTACCAGTTCACCCACCACGACCTGTGGGACATGGACGTCGGCAGCCAGCCAACGCTGATTGACCTGAAGTCCGACGATGGCGTGAAACCTGCACTGATCGCACCGACCAAACAGGGCAGCCTGTACGTGCTGGACCGTCGCGACGGCACCCCGATCGTGCCGATCCGCGAAATCCCGGCCCCGCAAGGCGCCGTCGAAGGCGACCACACGGCCCCCACCCAGGCCCGCTCGGATCTCAACCTGCTGGGCCCGGACCTGACCGAACAAGCCATGTGGGGCGCCAGCCCGTTCGACCAGATGCTCTGCCGCATCCAGTTCCGCGAGCTTCGCTACGAAGGCCAGTACACCCCGCCGTCGATCCAGGGCAGCCTGGTCTACCCGGGCAACGTGGGCGTGTTCAACTGGGGCAGTGTTTCGGTCGACCCGGTGCGTCAGATGATGTTCACCAGCCCCAACTACATGGCGTTCGTGTCGAAGATGGTGCCGCGCGCCGAAGTGGCTGCCGGCAGCAAGCGTGAAAGCGAAACCAGCGGTGTGCAACCGAACACCGGCGCACCGTATGCGGTGATCATGCACCCGTTCATGTCGCCTCTGGGCGTACCGTGCCAGGCCCCTGCCTGGGGCTATGTGGCCGGCATCGACCTGCTGAGTAAAAAAGTGGTGTGGAAGCACAAGAACGGCACCAGCCGTGACAGCTCGCCCATCCCGATCGGCCTGCCAATTGGCGTGCCGAGCATGGGCGGCTCCATCGTCACTGCGGGTGGCCTGGGCTTCTTGAGCGGCACCCTGGACCAGTACCTGCGTGCCTATGACACCAATACCGGCAAGGAGCTGTGGAAAGCGCGCCTGCCGGCAGGTGGCCAGGCAACCCCGATGACCTACACCGGCAAGGACGGCAAGCAGTACGTCCTGGTGACTGCCGGGGGGCACGGCTCGCTGGGCACCAAGATGGGCGATTACGTGATCGCTTACAAGTTGGCTGAGTAAACCGGTTATCGCGGGGCAAGCCCACTCCTACGGCGTAGGAGCGGGCTTGCCCCGCGATGATCCCCCACCCATTGAAACCTCCCCCAACCTGCCCCATCTAAGCACCATAGTCATTGACGCAGGTGCCCCATGAGCGACCAGCAGGATCTACCCGAACACCCCGCAGAAGATGCCGAAGTCGAGCATCTCGAAGCCTCCGAACATACCGGTCGGCACCTGGCCCTGCCCGGCCAGCAGTTGCCCGACAAGGTCTACATCATCCCGATCCACAACCGCCCGTTCTTCCCCGCGCAAGTACTGCCGGTGATCGTCAACGAAGAACCCTGGGCTGAAACCCTGGATCTGGTCGCCAAGAACCCTCACCACTCCCTGGCCCTGTTCTTCATGGACACCCCGCCAGAAGATCACCGCCATTTCGACACCTCGGCCCTGCCGCTGTACGGCACTCTGGTCAAGGTGCATCACGCCAGCCGCGAGAACGGCAAGCTGCAATTCGTCGCCCAGGGCCTGACCCGGGTCCGTATCCGTACCTGGCTCAAGCACCATCGCCCACCGTACCTGGTCGAAGTCGAATACCCGCACCAGCCCACCGAGCCGACCGACGAAGTCAAGGCCTATGGCATGGCCCTGATCAACGCGATCAAGGAGCTGCTGCCGCTCAACCCGCTATACAGCGAAGAGCTGAAGAACTACCTCAATCGCTTCAGCCCCAACGACCCGTCGCCGCTGACCGACTTCGCCGCAGCGCTGACCTCCGCTACCGGTACTCAGCTGCAGGAAGTGCTCGACTGCGTGCCGATCCTCAAGCGCATGGAAAAAGTCCTGCCGATGCTGCGCAAGGAGGTCGAGGTCGCCCGCCTGCAGAACGAGATCTCTGCCGAAGTGAACCGCCAGATCGGTGAGCACCAGCGCGAGTTTTTCCTCAAGGAACAACTCAAGGTCATCCAGCAGGAGCTTGGCCTGACCAAGGACGACCGCAGTGCCGACCTTGAGCAGTTCGAACAGCGCCTGCAAGGCAAGACATTGCCTGCGGCCAGTAAAAAACGCATCGATGAAGAGATGGGCAAGCTGGCGATCCTGGAAACCGGCTCGCCCGAATACGCCGTTACCCGTAACTACCTGGACTGGGCCACTGCCCTGCCCTGGGGGGTGTACGGCAAGGACAAGCTCGACCTCAAACATGCGCGCAAGGTGCTCGACCAGCACCATGCCGGGCTCGATGACATCAAGGACAGGATCCTCGAGTTCCTCGCCGTCGGTGCCTGGAAAGGCGAGATCAGCGGCTCCATCGTGTTGCTGGTGGGTCCGCCGGGCGTGGGCAAGACCAGCATTGGCAAATCCATCGCCGAGTCCCTGGGACGACCGTTCTACCGCTTCAGCGTGGGCGGTATGCGCGACGAGGCCGAAATCAAGGGCCATCGGCGTACCTACATCGGCGCCCAACCGGGCAAGCTGGTGCAGGCGCTCAAGGAGGTCGAGGTGATGAACCCGGTCATCATGCTCGACGAGATCGACAAGATGGGCCAGAGCTATCAGGGCGACCCCGCCTCCGCACTGCTCGAAACCCTCGACCCGGAGCAGAACGTCGACTTCCTCGACCATTACCTGGACCTGCGCCTGGACCTGTCCAAAGTATTGTTCGTGTGTACCGCCAACACCCTGGACTCGATCCCGGGCCCGCTGCTCGACCGTATGGAAGTCATTCGCCTGTCCGGCTACATCACCGAAGAAAAGCTGGCCATTGCCAAGCGTCACCTGTGGCCCAAGCAATTGAACAAGGCGGGTGTGGCCAAATCCAGCCTGAGCATCAGTGACAGCGCCCTGCGCCTTGTGGCCGAGGGCTATGCCCGCGAAGCCGGCGTGCGCCAGTTGGAGAAACAACTGGGCAAGTTGATACGCAAGGCCGTGGTGCAGTTGCTCGAAGACCCGACGAAAAAAATCAAGATCGGCCCCAAGGACCTCGAAGCCTCACTGGGCATGCCGGTGTTCCGTGCCGAACAGGTGCTGGCGGGCAAGGGCGTGATCACGGGCCTGGCCTGGACCAGCATGGGCGGCGCCACCTTGCCGATCGAGGCCACCCGTATCCACACCCTCAACCGCGGTTTCAAGCTGACCGGCAAGCTGGGCGATGTGATGAAGGAGTCGGCCGAGATCGCCTACAGCTACGTCAGTGCCAACTCGAAGAAGTTCGGTGGCGACCCGACCTTCTTCAACCAGGCCTTCATCCACTTGCACGTACCGGAAGGCGCGACGCCCAAGGATGGCCCCAGCGCCGGGGTCACCATGGCCAGCGCCCTGCTGTCACTGGCCCGCGACCAGGCGCCGAAAAAAGGCGTGGCCATGACCGGCGAGCTGACCTTGACCGGCCAGGTCCTGCCGATTGGCGGTGTCCGGGAGAAAGTGATCGCGGCGCGTCGGCAGAAGATCTACGAATTGATCCTGCCGGAAGCCAACCGTGGCGACTTCGAAGAACTGCCGGACTATCTCAAGGAAGGCCTGAGCGTGCATTTCGCCAAGCGCTTCAGCGATGTCGCCAAGGTGTTGTTCTAAAACCTGCCGGCGCGGGCCTGCACCGCGCCGGCAACCTTTTCTTCGGTTATGCTGCGCCTTCGTCGACCAACCGGAGCCACCATGACTGCCGTCCGACTTCTCGTTCCCCTGAGCCTTGCCTTGCTCACCGCCTGTGCCCAGCAGCCCCGCCACAGCATCGCCCTGGACGACCAGGCTGATTGCCCGATGCAGTTGCAGACCGGCCAACAGCTCACCCTGACCCTGCCCAGCAACCCCAGCACCGGCTACCGCTGGCTGGTACAGAACCCGGCCAACAGTATCCTGCGCAGTCTCGGCCCCGAGGTGTACAGCCATCCGGAAGATGCCGGCGTGGTTGGCAGCGCCGGGCAGTCGGTGTGGCGCTACCAGGCCCAGGCCGCAGGCGAAGGCCACCTGATCCTGGTCTACCAGCAACCCTGGGCACCGGAAGTTCATCCGGTAAAGACCTTCGACTGTGCAATCACGGTGAAGTAAGCCGCGCTGGTCAGCCAGGCCATGCAACTATCGGCCAGTTTGGCTAAAATGCCGGCCCTTTACCGTACAACGCCTGGATTGCCCCCGTGAGCAAAGAACCCGACCGCCTATTCGCCCAGCCGCTTGGCCAGGTGCCCGACTTCGCCTTCAACGAAGATGTGGTGCGGGTGTTCCCGGACATGATCAAGCGCTCGGTGCCCGGTTACCCGACCATTGTCGAGAACCTCGGCGTGCTCGCCGCCCAGTTCGCCCAGCCGAACACGGCGCTCTACGACCTGGGCAGCTCGCTCGGCGCGGTCACCCAGGCCCTGCGCCGGCATGTGCGCAGCGACGGTTGCCGGGTCATTGCCGTGGACAACTCCGCCGCCATGGTCGAGCGCTGCCGCCAGTACCTCACCGCCCAGGACTCGATGTTCCAGGAGCTGCTGCCTGTAGACGTCATCGAGGGCGATATCCTCGCCCTGGAATTTCAGCCCGCCTCGGTGGTGGCCTTGAACTTCACCCTGCAGTTCATTGCCCCCGAGCAGCGCCTGGCCCTGCTCGGCCGTATTCGCCAGTCGCTGCTGCCCGGTGGCGCGCTGATCCTTTCGGAAAAGCTGCGCTTCAATGACACCGAGGAGCATGGCCTGCTCACCGACCTGCACGTGGCCTTCAAGCGCGCCAATGGCTACAGCGAACTGGAGATTGCCCAGAAACGCAGTGCCATCGAAAACGTGATGAAGCCCGACAGCCTCGAAGAGCACCGCGAGCGTTTGCTGGCGGCCGGTTTCTCCAAGGTCGTGCCCTGGTTCCAATGCCTTAACTTTGCCTCGTTGATTGCCCTGCCATGATTGATCTGTCTCCCCTGGTCCGCCGTCTGGCGGGCACCCCCCTGGCGCAATGGTCGCAAGGCCTGCAAGCGCAACTCGACGCCAAGATGGAGAAAGGCCACGGCGACCTGGAACGCTGGCAGAACGCCCTGGATGCCCTGCCCGCCCTGATACCCAGCCAGGTCGATCTGGTCAATGGCTTGAACCTCGATTGCGACTGCGATCCGGACACCCGCGAGCGCATGCGCCAGGCATTGATGGGCTTGTCGCCTTGGCGCAAGGGGCCGTTCGACCTGTTCGGTGTACACGTCGATACCGAATGGCGCTCGGACTGGAAATGGTCTCGGGTTGCCCCGCACCTGGACCTCGTGGGCAAGCGCATTCTGGATGTCGGTTGCGGCAACGGCTACTACCAGTGGCGCATGCTCGGTGCCGGCGCCGACAGCGTGATTGGTGTCGACCCCAACTGGCTGTTCTTCTGCCAGTTCCAGGCCGTTCAACGCTACCTGCCCGAATTGCCCGCCTGGCACCTGCCCTTCGCCCTGGAGGACCTGCCCGCCAACCTCGAAGGCTTCGACACCGTGTTTTCCATGGGCGTGTTCTACCACCGCCGTTCACCCATCGAGCATCTGCTGGCGCTCAAGGACTGCCTGGTCAAGGGTGGCGAACTGGTCCTCGAAACCCTGGTGGTCGAGGGTGATGAGCATCAAGTACTGGTACCTGAAGACCGTTACGCCCAGATGCGCAACGTCTGGTTCCTGCCCTCGGTGCCGGCGCTGGAGCGCTGGTTGCGCCGTGCAGGTTTCAGCGATGTGCGCTGTGTGGACGTCAGCGTCACCAGCATCGAGGAACAGCGCAGCACCGACTGGATGCGCTACCAGTCATTGAGCGACTTCCTCGACCCGGCCGACCACAGCCGCACCATCGAGGGCCTGCCGGCACCGCGCCGCGCAGTGCTGGTGGCGCGCAAATAAAAAAGGCGCCCGCAAGAGGCGCCAACGTTCACCTTTTCCGTTGGAGCGGGGAGCTTCAAAGGTGAATAGGGCTTACTTTTTCACGACCTTTTCCTGCACCGCCTCGCGGTCCTTGGATGACGCCACGGCCTGATCCTTCTGGCCGTGGACTTGCTCCTGGCTGAGGCGGAAGTTCTCCCAGAACTGCTTCGAGCGCTCGGCGCCGCCTTCGGCCAGTGCGGCGCTGCTACCCAGGGCCAGAACGCCCATCAGCACATACTTGATCAGGCTCATGTTGCTCACCTCGTGATTGAATTTCAGAACAGTTCAATCTTACGGAGGGCAAGCTAACGGCAAGGTGAGGCGGACATTACAGTGCTGCAAGAAACGCTCTACAACAGCGTCAGGGGGTACTCGACAATCAAGCGCACCTCGTCCAGGTCCGACTCGAACGCCGTGGCCCGCGTCGTGGCCTGGCGTACCCGCAGTGACAGGTCCTTGAAGGTACCGCCCTGCACCACGTACTTGGCCTCGATATCCCGCTCCCAGCGCTTCTGGTCATCCAGCGGGTTGCCCTCGGCGTCACGGCGCATGTACACCGCGTTGGCATCGGAATAGTCGATACCGCTACCGCGTCCGTAGCGAGTCATGAAGGTCAGCCCCGGCACGCCGTAGCCGGCCATGTCCAGGTCGTAGCGCAGCATCCAGGAGCGCTCCTTGGGCGAGTTGAAGTCGCTGTACTGGATCGAGTTGTCCAGGTAGATCGAGTCGGACTGGCGCAGGTAGTCGAAGTCATCGTCGCCCTGGTTGCGCTGGTGAGACACCGCCAGGGTATGGGCGCCATAGGTGAGCCCGGCGCGAACACTCCAGATATCGTTGTCGAATGCGCCTAGCAGTTGCTGGCCTTCATCCCTGGCCTTGTAGTAGTTGGCGCTGGTGAAGCCGGTGAGCGTTTCGCTGATCGGGTAGCTGTAGCTGGCGCCGGCGTAGTACTGGTCCCAGGCATCCTTGAGGCGACTGCTGTAGAGGGTCAGGCTCAGGTTGTCGGTGGCCTGGTAATCGCCACCGAAATACCCGAGCCAGGGTGAGTCGACCGGGCCGGCATAGAAGGTCGAGAAACCATCGCGGTTGTTGCTCGACAGCGGCTGGCTCATCGCGTGCAAGCGTCCGCCCTGCACGTTCAGCCCCTCGAAGGTAGCGTTTTCCACGGTCCAGCCAGTGAAGCTCTCCGGTAACAGCCGCGAGTCGCCAAAGTGGACCACGGGGGTGGCCGGGAAGACATCACCGTATTTGATCTGGGTATCGAACAGGCGGGCCTTGAGGGCGCCGCCCAGCTTGCTGAAGTTGCTTGCCGTATGGCCGTCACTGTCGACCGGGAGCATGTCGAACGAGCTGCGCCCGCCGCTGCGGCCATCACCGCTGTCGAGCTTGAGCGCCAGCATGGCATGGGCATCCAGGCCGAAGCCGACGGTACCCTGGGTGTAGCCCGATTCGAAGCGAGCGATAAATGCCTGCGCCCAGGCTTCGGCATAGCCGGCCTTGCCGGTGGGTGACTGCTCGCCTTTGCGATAATCGCGATTGAAGTAAAAATTGCGGCTGAGCACGCTCAGGCTGCTGTCTTCGATAAAGCCTTCGGGCTGCGTGGCTGCCTGGCTGACGGTACAACTGGCCAAGGCCAGCATGCCGGTGACACAGGCTGTGGTTTTATTCCCCATCTTCAACTCCTGATTGTTGGCAGTACGACGCACGACGGCCGCTGATGCGGCCGCCGTGGGTATCCTGACAAGGGCTGAATAACCCGAAGATGAGCGTGAAATTACAGTTTCGTCACCTCACCGAGGTCCTCTTCTTCATCCTTGCGATGAGCGCGGTAATAGAGCGCCGGGAGCACCAGCAGGGTCAGCGCGGTGGACGACAGGATCCCGCCGATCACCACGGTTGCCAGGGGCCGCTGCACCTCGGCGCCGGTGCCGGTGGCCAGGGCCATGGGGATAAAGCCCAATGAAGCGACCAGCGCGGTCATCAACACCGGCCTCAACCGCGTCAGTGCGCCCTCATCGATGGCCTTGCGCAACGAGTACCCCTGTTCGCGCAGGCCGCGGATAAACGCAATCATCACCAGGCCGTTGAGTACCGCCACACCCGACAGGGCAATGAACCCGACCCCTGCCGAAATCGACAGCGGAATATCGCGCAGCCAGAGCGCCACAACGCCACCCGTCAGGGCAAAGGGAATACCGGTGAACACCAGCAAGCCGTCCTTGAGGTTGTTGAACATCATGAACAACAGGCCGAACACCAGCAGCAGCGCCACTGGCACCACCACCTGGAGGCGCTGCGCGGCCGACTGCAATTGCTCGAACTGCCCGCCCCAGCGAATCCAGTAACCCGCCGGAATACTGACCTGGCTGTCGATACGCGTACCAGCCTCTTCCACGAACGAGCCGATATCACGGCCACGCACGTTGGCACTGACCACCACCAGGCGCTTGCCGTCCTCGCGACTGATCTGGTTGGGGCCCTGGACCAACTGCAGGCTGGCGACATCGGCCAGGGTGATAAAGCCGATCTGGCCATTGTCGGCGGCGCCGGCCGGCACCGGGATCAACAGCTGCGACAGGCCGTCGATGTCGGTGCGCAAGTTGTCGGCCAGGCGCACCACCATGTCGAAACGGCGGTCGCCCTCGTACAGCGTCCCGGCCTGACGACCGCCCACGGCCACGGCAATGGTGTCCTGTACATCGCCAACATTGAGCCCGTAGCGCGCCGCCTTGTCGCGGTCTACATCGATGGTCAGCACCGGCAGGCCGGAAGTCTGTTCGACCTTGACCTCCGAGGCTCCCGGTACCGCCTGCAACGCCGTGGCAATCTGCGCGGCGGTGCGGTTGAGCTGGGCCATGTCATCGCCAAAGACCTTCACCGCCACATCACTGCGCACCCCGGAAATCAGCTCGTTGAAACGCAGCTGGATGGGTTGCGACAACTCGTAGTTACTGCCCGGTATCCGCGCACTGGCACGCTGAATATCGGCGATCAGTTGCTCGCGCGACTTGCCCGGGTCAGGCCATTGGTCTTGCGGCTTGAGCATCACATAGCTGTCGGAAATATTCGGCGGCATCGGGTCGGAGGCAATTTCGGCAGTGCCGGTGCGGGCGAACACTCGCTCCACCTCCGGCACCTGGCTCAGCACGCTCTGCTCAAGGCGTTGCTGCATCGCCACCGACTGACTGAGGCTGGTACCGGGCACGCGCAAGGCCTGCAGGGCGAAATCGCCCTCGCTCAGGCTCGGCACGAACTCGCTGCCCATGCGGCTGGCCAATACGCCGGACAACAGCACCATCACCCCCGCCAAGGTGAACGCCAGGGTTCGATGGCCCATCACCCAGTGCAGCAGCGGTGCATAACCACGCTTGGCACTGCGCATCAGCAGGTTTTCGTCTTCCTTGACCTTGCCGGTGACAAACAGGGCAATGGCCGCGGGCACGAAGGTCACCGACAACAACATGGCGCCAAGCAAGGCCATCACCACGGTGAAGGCCATGGGGTGGAACATCTTGCCCTCGACACCGCTGAGGGCAAAGATCGGCAGGTACACCACCATGATGATCAGTTGCCCGTAGATCAGAGGGCGGCGCGCTTCGCGGGCGGCATTGAACACTTCATGGAAACGCTCGGAGCGGGTCAACAGTCGACCATGATGCTGCTGGGCATGGGCCAGGCGACGAATCGCGTTCTCGACGATCACCACCGCCCCATCGACGATAATGCCGAAGTCCAGTGCGCCCAGGCTCATCAGGTTGGCGCTGACCTTGTTGCTGAACATCCCCGTGAAGGTGAACAGCATCGACAACGGAATGATCATGGCGGTGATCAACGCAGCGCGGATATTGCCCAGGAACAGGAACAGAATCACGATCACCAGAATCGCGCCTTCGATGAGGTTCTTCTTCACCGTGGCGATGGCCTTGTCGACCAGGTTGGTGCGGTCGTACACCGTCACCGCGCTGACGCCAGCGGGCAGCGAGCGGTTGATTTCCACCAGCTTCTGCGCCACCGCCTGGGACACCGTGCGGCTGTTCTCGCCAATCAGCATGAATACCGTGCCGAGTACCACTTCGCGGCCATTCTCGGTGGCCGCGCCGCTGCGCAGTTCACGGCCGATACCGACCTCAGCGACATTGCGCACCCGGATCGGCGTTCCGTCGATGTTGGCCAGCACGATGTTGGCGATGTCCTCGATACCGGCCAGTTGGCCCGGTGCACGAATCAGCAGTTGCTCGCCCCGGCGCTCGATGTAGCCGGCACCGACGTTGGCGTTGTTGCGCTCGAGGGCCGTGAGTAAATCACCCAGGGTCAGCTTGTAGGACGCCAGCCGCTTCGGGTCGGGCGCAATCTGGTACTCCTTGGCAAAACCGCCAATGGTGTTGATCTCGGCCACGCCACGCACGTTGCGCAGTTGCGGCTTGATGATCCAGTCCTGAATCTCGCGCAGGTCGGTGGGCGTGTAGGGGCTGCCGTCGGCCTTGCGCGCATCGTCGGAGGCTTCCACGGTCCACAGGAAGATCTCGCCCAGCCCCGTGGAGATCGGCCCCATGGCAGCATGTACACCGTCAGGCAACTGACCGCGGGCTTGCTGCAGGCGCTCGTTGACCAGTTGGCGGGCAAAGAACAGGTCGGTGCCTTCCTCGAAAATCACCGTGACCTGCGACAGCCCGGAGCGCGACAGCGAACGGGTCTGTTCAAGGCCCGGCAGGCCGGCCATGGCGGTCTCGATGGCAAAGGTGATGCGCTGCTCGGTTTCCAGTGGCGAGAAGCCCGCGGCCTGGGTGTTGATCTGCACCTGGACGTTGGTGATATCCGGCACGGCGTCGATTGGCAGCTTCTGGTAGCTGGCCACACCCAGCCCCGCCATCAGCAGCACCGCCAGCAGCACCATCAGGCGCTGCTCGATGGCAAATTGAATAAGGCGTTCAAACATGAGGGGTACTCGCGCAGGTCAGTGGGCGTGCTCGGCGCTGGCTTTGCCCAGCTCCGACTTGAGGACGAAACTGCCCGCTGCCGCGACCTGCTGGCCGACCTGCAAGCCCTTGCGGACTTCGACATAGCCATTGGCGCTGGCACCCAGTTCTACCGGCTGGGCGACAAAACCTTCATCCGTGCGGACGAACACCGTGGATTGTTCTTCAAGGGTCTGGATGGCCTGGTCCGGCACGCTCAGCGCAGCCGCAAAGGTTTCGGTCGGCACCTGCACCGCCACGAACAAGCCCGGGCGCCAGGCGCCACGCGGGTTGTCGAGGGTAACGCGCACGCTGGCCGTACGGGTCTGCTCACCGAGCAGGCTGCCGACATGGCTGATGCGCCCCTCGACCTGCTCGCCCAGCTCACTGGCGACGATGTTCACTGGCATGCCGCTGCGCACCTTGCCCAGGTCCCGTGGCGCCACCCCAAATGTTGCCCAGACCCGCGACAGGTCGGACAGGGTAAAGGCCGCGCTGGTCTCGTTGACCACCTCGCCCGGCACCAGGTGTTTCTCGACGATCTGCCCGGCAAACGGCGCGCGCAGTTCGTAGCGGTTACCGCCCGCCAGCACCGTGGTGCCGCTCAGCGCGCTGATTTTCTGCCGGGCATTGGCCTGGGCAATCTCGGCCTCTTGCAGGGCCTGACGGGCTTGCAGGTAGTCCTGCTCGGCAGAAATACCTTCCTGCCACAGGTCTTTCTCGCGCTGATAGGTACTGCGCGCCAGCTCCAGCCTCCGCTGGCTGGCGGCCAACTCGCTGCGCTGTTCGGAAATCTGCGGGCTGGCGATGACGGCCAGCAGGTCGCCGGCCTTGACCTGCTGGCCAAGCACCACCGCTACCGACTCGACCACCCCGGCGGCCCTGGGCACCATATGGGCGGTACGGTCTTCATCGAATCGGATCTCGCCGGGCAGCGACAGGGTGCGCTGCAACTGCCGTGGGCCGACGGAGGCCAGTTCGATGCCAGCCAGGTCGATCTGCTCCTGGCTGAGGGCGATTGCGCCCTCTTCTTCCTCGTGGCCCTTTTCGCCACCTGCGGACTCGCCATGCCCGCCCTCGCCGTGTTCGTCTTCGGCATGGCCCGATTCAGCCTCGGCGTGATCGTGGGCCGATGCTGACGCCTCAAGCGCAGGGCCACCCTGACGTGCCAGCAGCACACCCAGCCCCAGGCCCAGCAACAAAGCTGCGACCAGCAGCGTCGTGGACTTCTTGTTCATGCAGACTCCTTAGCACTCACCGCCCGGGCGGCAACAATCAAAAGATGGGAAAAGGCGATCAGCGACCGGCCAGGCTCAAGTCGCCATAAATGCGCTCCAGACGCACCCGCGCATCACTGCGCTGAGCCTGGGCCTGCAAGTACTGCAAGCGCGCCGCAACCAGGGTGCGCTGGGCATCGAGCACATCCAGAAAGGCGAACTTGCCGCGTTCGAAACCGCGGGTTGCCGCGTCCAGCGCCTGCTGCGCCGAAGGCAGGATCGAGCGATCGAACGACTGCACTTCCTGCTCTGCTGTCCCCCACTGCGCCAGGGCCTGGATCACTTCACTGCGCAAGCGCAGCTCGGCGCCATTGCGCTGGTCGCGGGCCTGATCGGCGCGGCGGGCGGCCGACAGCACGTTGCCCTGGTTACGGTCGAACAGCGGAATCGGCACCGACACGCCAACCACATTGATGCGCTCGCGGTCGGTTTCGCTGTACTGGCTACCGACACTCACCGTCAGGTCGGGGATGCGCTGCGTGCGCGCCAGGTCCAACGCAGCTTCGCGCTGATCGATCTGCAGCCGGGCCAGGCGCAAGTCGGGCGTGTGCTCCAGGCGTTCAAGCAATTGGTTGCGGCCGGGCACGACCGCGTCGTTGTCATCCAGGCCTTCGACCCGGCTGAAGCGGGCCATCGGCGCGCCCGTGACGGTGGCCAATTGCTGGTAGGCGACGGTCAGCGTCTGTTCGGCACGGGCTTTTTCCAAGCGGATTTCAGACACCTGCACCTGGGCACGGGTGGCCTCCACCGGCGAAGCGCTGCCGGCCTTGACCCGCCCCTGCACCACTTGCAGGCCGCGCTCGCTCAGTTGCAGGGATTGCTCGGCCAGCTGCAGGCCTTCCTGAGCCTGCACGGCGGCCTGGAATGCACCGATCACCTCGGCTCGCAGCACATTGCGCTGGCGTTCAAGTTCAAGTGCTGCGAGTTCGGCGTCCCGACCAGCCACGTTCAGGCGTGCACCGCGCTTGCCGCCCAGCTCGAACAACTGGCTGACACTGACGGTGGTGGTCTGCGAGCCGTTGCGGGTGTCTTCCATCTCCCACCCCACCTCCGGGTTGGGGAGCACACCGGCCTGGCGCCGCTGGCCTTCGGCAATGTCGATTTCCCAACGCGCCGCCGCCAGCTCAGGGTTGTTGGCCTGGGCCGTCTGCAGGGCATAGTCGAGGGTCATTACGTTGTCTTGGGGCGACGCCAGTGCCAGCGAGGGCAAGGCCAGCAGCACCAGCACCAGCAGCATGCGGCCGCGGCCTGCGCCGGGCCGGTCCAGGGAGAAAAGCATGGCAGGCTCCTGCGCCTTTTTCGGAGCCCGCACTGTAGTAATCGGGGTTTATCCCCAAGATGACTCGAAAATTACAAATCTGTTATCCAGCCAACGATGCCAGACAGATGACTTAGTATCCGCCGCTCGACGCCTTTTCAGCCCTTGACCTTACAGCTGCTTCAGGGTTGAGAATCACCGCCTTTTACACCACCGAGTCATCCCATGCGTTTACTGATCATCGAGGACGAGCTTCGTACCGCCGACTACCTGCAACAGGGACTGAGCGAAAACGGTTACATCGTCGATTGCGCCCACACCGGGGCCGACGGCCTGCACCTGGCCCGCCAGCAGGCATACGACCTGATCATTCTTGACGTCAACCTGCCCGAGCTCGACGGCTGGACTGTTCTGCAACGCCTGCGTGCCGACTCCAGCACGCGCATCATGATGCTCACGGCCCATGGCAGGCTGTCGGACCGGGTCAAGGGCCTTGACCTGGGCGCTGACGACTATCTGCTCAAACCGTTCGAATTTCCCGAGTTGCTCGCCCGTATCCGCAGCCTGCTGCGCCGCAACGACCAGGCGCTGCAGCCGAGCACCCTGAAGGTCGCCGACCTTGAACTGGACCCGGGTCGTCATCGCGCCTACCGCAGCGGCCAGCGCATCGACCTGACCGCCAAGGAGTTCGCCCTGCTGCATCTGCTGATGCGCCAGAGCGGCGAAGTGCTGTCGCGCACTCAGATCATTTCGCTGGTATGGGACATGAACTTCGATTGCGACACCAACGTAGTGGAAGTCTCGATCCGTCGCTTGCGCGCCAAGATCGACGACCCGTTCGACGACAAGCTGATCCATACCCTGCGCGGCGTCGGCTACGTGCTAGAGGCCCGCGAATGAGACCCGCACGGCTGTCGCTGCGCCTGGGCCTGAGCGTGATCCTGATGGGCGCGGCCTTGGTGCTGCTGCTGGCCTGCCTGGCGGTGCTGGCCCTGGACCACGAACTGGACAGCCGGGCGCGCAAGAGCCTGATGGCAAAGATGAGCCAGATCGAACACAGCTTGAGCATCGACCTCATGGCCGATGACTTGCAGTCCCGCGCCCACCCGTTGCTGGATGTAGTCATGGGCCATGACAACCTGAGCCTGAGCGTGATCGCCCTGACTGGCCGGCATTCAGCTTTGCTGACCTTGGGGCCGGGGCTTGAGGCTGACCGGCTACTGCGCATCCACAGCGACCAACACCTGACCTTCAGCCAATGGCAGGACAGCAACGACGATCAACTGCTCACCGCCTCGCGCTTGATGCGTCTGCAGGACGGCACCGAAGTGCGGGTGCTGCTCACCGTCAATCGCGCCGATGACAACAGCCTGCTGCAGGCCTACCTGCGCTCGACGCTGTGGACCTTGCCCCTGCTGCTGCTGTTGATCGGCTTTGTCGCCTGGAAACTGGTGCAACGCGGCCTGACGCCATTGCGCCGGTTTCGTCGGATCGCCGAGCAGGTGTCGGCCCAGCAACTGACCTTGCGCCTGCCTGAAACGGGATTGCCGCAGGAGCTCAGTGACCTGGCCGGCAGCATGAATGTGATGCTCGACCGCATCGACGGCGGTGTGCAGCGGCTGTCGCAGTTCTCCGACGACCTGGCCCACGAACTGCGTACCCCGATCAGCAACCTGATGGGCAAGGCCCAGGTAACCCTGGCTCGGGAGCGGCCGGTCGAGCAGTACAAGGAGGTACTGGAAACCAGCATCGAAGAGCTGACCCGCCTGAACCGAATCATCACCGACATGCTGTTTCTCGCCCAGGTCAGCCAGCCACAGGCCCAAGTGCCGCTCAAACCGGTGAGCCTGGCCGATGAGGTCACGCGGGTGAGCGAGCTGTTCGAGTTCAGTGCCGAGCAAAAACACATCGTCCTGCGCCAGCAGGGCTGGGGGACGGTCATGGCCGATCGCTTGATGGTGCAGCGGGCGCTGTCCAACCTGCTGAGCAATGCCATCCGCCACAGCCCCTCGGGGCACGCGGTCGATATTGGCATCGAACGCTGTGGTGATGCGGTTTGTCTGTGGGTCGAGAATCAGGGGCCCAGGATTGCCCAGGAGCATCTGCCGCACTTGTTCGAGCGCTTCTATCGCGCAGGCTCAGGGCGTTCGCGGCTCGAAGGCGGGACGGGGCTGGGGTTGGCGATCGTGAAGTCGATCATGCAGGTGCATCGAGGAGAGGTAGAGGTACGCAGCGAAGTGAATGGCAAGACGCGGTTCAGCCTGGTGTTCCCGGACTGAACCGCTCCTGCCTGGCGACCGCTACACGGTCGACCGCAGCCTTCGTAGCCGCTGGCGTCAGCCTGTGATCGGCCGCAAAGCGGTCGTGGCTCGAAGGGTCAGCTACGGCTGGCGGCCATGATCAGCGCTTTCATCTCGGCGACGGCCGACTTGAAGCCGACGAACAGCGCATGGGCCACCAGCGCATGACCGATGTTCAGCTCGTTGATGCCCTTGATCGCCGCAACCGCTTCAACGTTGTGGTAGTGCAGGCCGTGACCGGCATTGACGATCAGGCCCTGGGCCAGGCCAAAGGCCACGCCGTCGGCAACGCGCTTGAGTTCTTCGGCCACCTCGGTCGGGGTTTCGGCATCGGCATAACGACCGGTATGCAACTCAATGGCCGGGGCGCCCACACGGCGCGACGCTTCGATCTGGCGCTCGTCGGCGTCGATGAACAGGGACACTTCCGAGCCGATGCGCGACAGACGCTCAACAGCCGCCTTGATCCGCGCTTCCTGGCCAGCCACGTCCAGGCCACCTTCGGTGGTCAGCTCCTGACGGGTTTCCGGTACCAGGCAGATGTGCGCCGGGCGAATTCGCTCGGCGAATGCCATCATTTCTTCGGTCACGCCCATCTCGAAGTTCATGCGCGTCTGCAACACGTCCTTGAGCACCAGCACGTCGCGCTCCTGGATATGCCGGCGGTCTTCGCGCAGGTGAACGGTGATGCCATCGGCGCCCGCCTCTTCGGCATCCAGCGCGGCCTTGACCGGGTCCGGGTAACGCGTGCCACGCGCCTGGCGCAGGGTCGCCACGTGGTCGATGTTCACGCCAAGCAGCATGCGGTTGCTTTGAGTCACGAAGAGGCTCTCCTGAAAATTGAGCCTCACAGCATACGACGTGCTTAACGCTTGCGAAACAGTTCGCGACTGACCAGCGGCCGACCGCCCAGGTGAACCGCCAGCGCCTGGCGCATCAAGCGCTTGGCGGCGCCCAGGGCGCCAGGTACCTCCCAGTCGGCATTGGCCATGGCCGCAAGCTCTGCACCGGTGAACAAACCGGGTTGCAGCAGGTAGACCCGTTCAAGCCCGGCATCCACCTGCAAGCGGTACAGGCCATCAATGGCCAGTGGCTCCCCGTTGACGTCCTGGTCCAGGGCAAAGCCGTAGCCCAGCTCATCCAGCAGGCGCCATTCAAAGGCGCGCAGCAGCGGCTCCAGCGGCCGCCCGGTCCCCAGGGCCTGCAAGGTAGCTGCATAGTGCTCGAACACCACCGGGTGAGGATCTTCGGCGGGCAGCAGGCGGATCAGCAATTCGTTGAGGTACAGGCCGCTGAACAACGCGTCGCCATGCAGCCAGGCCGCCGTGCCAACGCTGTCCAGGCGCCCGACGGTCTTGAGCTCGCCACGACCGCGCAATTCCACTTCAAGGGGGACGAAAGGACGTACCTGGCTGCCACCTTTGCCACGGGCACGGCGCATCACTGCGCGCAGGCGCCCTTGCGGGGTGAGGAAATCAACCAGCGCACTGGTTTCACGGTAGGCCCGGCTGTGCAGCACGTAGGCCGGTTGGCCAACTGGCAGATCCATGAGCGGCGCTTCGAAAGAGGTTCGACCCGGCAGCGGACGCTACCGGGCCTGAAGGGATCAGAGGTCGCCGTAGCCCAGCGAACGCAGCGCGCGCTCGTCGTCGGACCAGCCACCCTTGACCTTGACCCAGAGGTTGAGCATGACCTTGGCGTCGAACAGCACTTCCATATCCTTGCGCGCCTCGGAGCCGATGCGCTTGATGCGCTCGCCCTTGTCGCCAATGATGATCTTCTTCTGGCCGTCACGCTCGACCAGGATCAGCGCATGGATGTGCAGGATCTTGCCCTGCTGCTTGAACTCCTCGATCTCGACGGTGATCTGGTACGGCAGCTCCGCACCCAACTGGCGCATGATCTTTTCGCGCACCAGTTCAGCAGCGAGGAAGCGGCTGCTGCGGTCGGTGATCTGGTCTTCCGGGAAGAAGTGGTCGTTTTCCGGCAGGTGCTTGGCGATCAAGCCTTCCAGCGCTTCGAGGTTGTGCCCCTGCTGTGCGGAAATCGGCACGATCTCGGCGTTCGGCAGTTGCTCCTGCAGCCACTGCAGGTGCGGGATCAGGTCGGCTTTCTCTTCGATCCGGTCGGTCTTGTTGATCGCCAGGATCACCGGGCCCTGCACATACTGCACACGCTCCAGCACCAGTTGGTCTTCGTCGGTCCACTTGGTGCGGTCGACCACGAAAATCACCACGTCGACGTCCTTGAGAGCAGCCGAGGCGGTTTTGTTCATGTAGCGGTTGAGCGCCTTCTCGTTGCTCTTGTGCATACCCGGGGTATCGACGTAAATCGCCTGGATATCACCCTCGGTCTTGATACCCAGCATGTTGTGGCGGGTAGTCTGCGGCTTGCGCGAGGTGATCGCCAGCTTCTGGCCGAGGATATGGTTGAGCAGGGTCGATTTGCCCACGTTCGGGCGGCCGACAATGGCAACATAGCCGCAGCGGGTAGTATTCGTATCAGTCATTGCCATTCTCCACGCCCAGGGCGATCAGTGCTGCAGCGGCCGCCACTTGCTCGGCGATACGCCGGCTAACACCTTGCCCTCGGCTTTTTTCAGTCAAAAGGGTCACTTCGCATTCGACGAAAAACGTCCGGCAATGGGGTTCACCTTGAATATCCACCACTTCGTATCGCGGCAGTTCGCAGGCCCGCGACTGCAGGAATTCCTGCAGACGGGTTTTCGGATCTTTGTTGGTATCGACCAGGGTCAGGCTCTCGAACTCACCGGTCAGCCAGGCCAGCACGCGCTCGCGGGCGGTCTGCATGTCTGAGTCCAGATAGATGGCGCCAATCAACGCCTCGAGGGCGTCGGCCAGGATCGACTCGCGGCGGAAACCACCGCTTTTAAGCTCGCCGGAACCCAGGCGCAGGTACTCGCCCAGGTCGAAGCCACGGGCCAGCACAGCCAGGGTCTCGCCCTTGACCAGGCGTGCACGCAAGCGTGACAGCTGGCCTTCGCGCGCCTGGGGGAAGCGCTCGAACAGCGCCTCGCCGGCGACGAAGTTGAGGATCGCATCGCCGAGAAACTCGAGGCGTTCATTGTTGCGACCGGCAAAACTGCGGTGCGTGAGGGCCAGCAGCATCAGCTCCTGGTTCTTGAAGGTGTAGCCGAGCTGGCGCTCGAGGCGGCTCAAGGAAACGCTCACAGTGTACCCACGCGCTGTTCGTGGTCGAGGTAAAGGCCAGGCGCCTGGGCGCAAGGCTCGCACATTTGTTCGTACAGGGCCGCCATCGGGGCCGCTGCCGTCGGATTCAACGCTTTGTTCAAATCAACATCCTGAAAGACAGTTTGGCTCATGCCCACCGGCGCCGGCGGCCCAGTTGGATCGGTCGATCCCTGAACAAGCCTATGCCAGAAATGCATTCGGCGCTGTCCCAGGACAGCGCCGTTGTGGTGTTACTTGATCAGGCCCACCCGCGAAAGGTTCGGGAAGTGGCTGAGTTTGGGCTCTGGCCAGCTCATCCAGACCGCGAAGGCCTTGCCGACGATATTCTGGTCCGGGACCATGCCATGCAGCGCCTTGGGAATATTGGGGTCATCCCAGTAACGGCTGTCGTTGGAGTTGTCGCGGTTGTCGCCCATCATGAAGTAGTGACCGGCCGGGACTGTCCATTGCTGGTCAGGCGGCATGCGGTAACGGCTCATTTCCTTGCGGATCAGGTGTTCGGCTTCGCCGAGCTTTTCCTTGTACAGCTCGGCGCTGCCCAAGGTTCCTGGCTCGGTGCCGACCAGTTGTTCGGCAATCGGCTGACCGTTGACGAACAGCTTCTTGTCACTGGTGTAGCGGATCTGGTCGCCCGGCAGGCCAACCACACGCTTGATGTAGTTGACGTTCGGGTCGCTCGGATAGCGGAACACCATCACGTCGCCACGCTGTGGATCACCGATCTCGATGACCTTCTTGTCGATCACCGGTAGGCGAATCCCGTAGGAGAACTTGTTCACCAGGATGAAATCGCCCACTTCCAGGGTCGGCTTCATCGATCCCGATGGGATCTGGAAAGGCTCGACCAGGAACGAACGCAGCACCAGGACGATGAACAGCACCGGGAAGAACGACTTGCCGTACTCGACCAGCAACGGTTCCTTGTTCAACTGCTCGACCACTGCCATTTCGGGCTGGCGAACGCTGCCCTGATAGTTGGCGATCGCCGAACGCCGGCGAGGCGCCAGGAACAGCAGATCGACCAGGGCCAACAGACCGCAGACGGCAACGGCGATGACTAGCAACAGCGGGAAATTTAGCGACATAGGACCTAACTATCCAACCTGAGCACGGCGAGGAAGGCTTCTTGTGGAATTTCCACGTTACCGACCTGTTTCATGCGTTTCTTACCGGCCTTCTGCTTTTCCAAAAGCTTGCGCTTACGGCTCACGTCACCACCGTAGCATTTGGCCAGCACGTTCTTTCTGAGCGCCTTGACAGTGGTTCGCGCCACAATCTGCCCGCCAATGGCGGCCTGGATTGCCACGTCGAACATCTGCCGAGGAATCAGTTCCTTCATCTTCTCGGTCAATGCGCGGCCCTTGTAGTGCGCATTGTCGCGGTGAACGATCAGCGCCAGCGCGTCGACCTTGTCACCGTTGATCAGTACATCGAGCTTGACCAGATTGGCCGACTGGTAGCGGTCGAAATGGTAGTCCAGCGAAGCATAGCCGCGGCTGGTGGACTTCAGGCGATCGAAGAAGTCCAGTACCACTTCGTTCATTGGCAGGTCATAGCGCACCTGTACCTGCGAACCGAGGAACTGCATGTCGCGCTGTACGCCGCGCTTCTCGATGCACAAGGTAATGACGTTGCCCAGGTGCTCTTGAGGCACGAGGATGGTGGCGGCGACAATCGGCTCGCGGAAGTCTTCGACCGCAGACACATCCGGCAGCTTCGACGGGTTGTCGACATAGATGGTCTCGCCGGTCTTGAGCTTGACCTCGAAGATTACGCTTGGCGCAGTGGTGATCAGGTCCAGGTCGTATTCGCGCTCCAGGCGCTCCTGGATGATTTCCATGTGCAGCATGCCAAGGAAGCCGCAACGGAAGCCGAAGCCCAGTGCATCGGAGCTTTCCGGCTGGTACTGCAGCGACGAGTCGTTCAGGGTCAGCTTCTGCAATGCATCACGAAAATCTTCGAAATCATCGGAACTGACCGGGAACAGACCGGCATAAACTTGTGGTTGAATACGTTTGAAACCTGGCAGCACCTCGACCTCGGGGGTCGAGTTCAGGGTCAGGGTATCGCCCACTGGCGCCCCGTGAATATCCTTGATGCTGGCGATGATGAAGCCTACTTCACCGGCTTTCAGGTCTGCCGTCTGGGTGTGCTTGGGGGTGAATACACCGACGCTGTCGACCAGGTGCACCTTGCCGGTGGACTTGACCAGGATCTTGTCACCCTTCTTCACCCGGCCGTGACGCACACGCACCAGGGACACGACGCCCAGGTAATTGTCGAACCAGGAGTCGATGATCAGCGCCTGCAGGGGCGCTTCGATGTCACCGGTCGGTGCAGGGATGGTATGCACCAGACGCTCGAGCACCTCGTCCACGCCCATGCCGCTCTTGGCACTGCAAGCCACGGCGTCGGTGGCGTCGATGCCGATGATCTTCTCGATCTCGTCCTTGACCTTGTCTGGATCTGCCTGGGGCAGGTCCATCTTGTTGAGTACCGGCATGACCTCGAGGCCCTGCTCGATAGCGGTGTAGCAGTTGGCGACCGACTGGGCCTCTACGCCCTGGCCGGCATCGACCACCAGCAGCGCGCCTTCGCAGGCTGCCAGCGAGCGGCTGACTTCGTAGGTGAAGTCAACGTGGCCGGGGGTGTCAATGAAGTTCAGCTGGTAGGTTTTGCCGTCCTGCGCCTTGTAGTGCAGGGTGACACTGTGGGCCTTGATGGTGATACCGCGCTCACGCTCCAGGTCCATGGAATCGAGTACCTGGGCTTCCATCTCACGCGCGGTCAAGCCGCCGCACATCTGGATGAAACGGTCCGCCAGGGTCGACTTGCCATGGTCAATGTGGGCGATGATGGAGAAATTGCGGATATGACTCAAATCACTCACGGGTCAACACTCAAAAAGGCTGCGGGACGAACGCCCACCGAAAAATAGCCGGGAATTGTACCTGAAGCTGAAGGGATATGGGAGATTCCGTATTGCCCTTCGCGACTGCAGGAACAGGCTTGCCCCAGGATAAATGGACACCCCTACGAAAAAAGGCGGCTTACGCCGCCCTTCTCCGTTCAGTTCAGCTTATTCAGCCAGCTTGAAGGTAATGAAGCTTGCACGCCCCTGACGCAGTACGCGCATCGACACCGAACGGTTCTTCGGCAGTTCCTTGGCGATTTCGGTGAACTGCTTGGCGGTCAGGATCGCCTGGTTGTTCAGGTGGCTGATGACATCGCCTGGACGCAGGCCAATCAAGGCCGCAGGACCGTCCTGAACTTCCTTGATCACGACGCCGCCCTTGAGTTCCAAGGTCTTTTTCTGCTCGGCGGTCAGGTCGGAAACCGACACACCCAAGCGGTTGCTGCTGCGCTCGACACCGCCGGTAGCGCTGGTGGTGATCTCGGCGTCATCGTCCGGCAGTGCGCCGATGGTGACGTCCAGGTTCTGGCGCTTGCCATTGCGGATGATCTCAAGCTTGGCCTTGGCGCCGTCTTTCAGGCCACCGACCAGATGCGGCAGGTCGGCCGACATGACGATCGGCTGACCGTTCATGCTCAAGATCACGTCACCCACTTGCAGGCCGCCCTTGGCTGCCGGGCCATCTTCCAGTACCTGGGCTACCAGGGCACCGGAAGGCTTGTCCAGACCAAAGGATTCAGCCAGGTCCTTGTTGACCTCCTGGATCACCACGCCAAGCCAGCCGCGGCTGACCTTGCCGTCCTTCTTCAGCTGGTTGGAGACATCCAGCGCCACGTCGATCGGGATGGCGAACGACAGTCCCATGAAACCACCGGAACGGGTGAAGATCTGCGAGTTGATACCCACCACCTCACCGTTCATGTTGAACAGTGGACCACCGGAGTTACCGGGGTTGATCGCAACGTCAGTCTGGATGAACGGCACATAGGTGTCGTTGGGCAGGGTACGACCCTTGGCGCTAACGATACCTTTGGTCACCGAATGGTCGAAACCGAACGGCGAGCCGATCGCCAACACCCACTCCCCCACTTTCAGCTTGCTGGAATCGCCCAGTTTGACGGTTGGCAGGTTCTTGCCTTCGACTTTGAGCAGGGCCACGTCGGTGCGCGGGTCGGTGCCGACCAGCTTGGCTTGCAGTTCGCTGCGGTCGGACAGACGGACGATGATTTCGTCAGCGTCGGCCACCACATGGTTGTTGGTCAGTACATAGCCATCGTCGGAGATGATGAAGCCCGAGCCCAGGGATTGCGCTTCACGCTGGCGATCACCGCGCGGCGAGCGCGGGGCCTGAGGCATGTTGCGCTCGAAAAACTCGCGAAACATCGGCGGCAGACCTTCAAGGTCTGGCATCTGGCTCTGTGCGTACTTGCGATCCGGCAGCTTCTGCTTTGTCGAGATGTTCACAACAGCCGGCGATGCCTGCTCGACCAGGGTCGTGAAGTCCGGCAAAGCTTCGGCCTGGGCAGTGACCACCTGACCGAGCATGAACACGGCGGCGAACAACGATAGGTAGGTTTTCAAGCGTGGTATTGACATACGGCTCCCGTCACATCGAGCGTGGTTAGCAGTAGGGCCCTGCAAACGCAGGAAAGGCCAGACCCCGAAAGGACTGACCTATAGAAAAAATCTGGAATTTTTGCAAACTGCAAAGCTTGCGAATCATGTCAGCCAAGCAATCCTCAAACGGTCAGCGCACCTGCTGTTCATTTTTGAGCCTGGGTGTCCTGGGATCGCATCGACAAGGCAATCCGTTCAGCCGTACCGATCGGGATTTCGCCCACCACGGTCACCATGACTTCACCCTTGGGCGTGGTCAGGCGCCGGGATACGGCAACCGTAGGGCCCAACTGGGTACGGATGTCCGCAGCCGAACCGGTACCCAATGCTTCGACAAAGACCGAAAAACGCGCCAGGCCATCATCGTACATCAGGTTACTGACAGTGTTCTTGCCTTGCGGGTCCTTGTGGATCGAACTATCGATGAGCTCGAAACCGGGAGGCAGCCAGTCGGAACGCCAGCCAGTGGCCGGTTGTGTTGCTTGCTCGGCCACCTGAGTGACCGGTTTGCACAGATCGCTCGCCTTGAGCTCGTCGTCGGTCGGCGCCTGGGCGGTTTGCAGTCGGGTGAACTGGAATCGCTCCAGCAAGCGTCCCTTGTCATCGAGCATCAGCGACTTCAAAGGCAAGCCGGTCTGTCGATCCAGGTGCAGCTCGAACGCATAGCGATGTTGATCTCGAGGGCTGAGGGTGACAATCACCGCTTCACGGTCTGCCACCCGGGATTTGCCGGCGACCCCAAGGTCGTACCAACTCATCAACTTCAGAGGATCGAGTACTCGCGCCGTGGACTCTGGCGAGTTGCTCACGCCCGGCACCAAGGTTCCGCTCACGCACTGGGTATGCCCGTCGACACGCACGACTTCCTGGGCCGAGCCATCGAGCTGCAACAATCGCTCGCTGACCTTGCCGTCCTGGACACGATGCCAGATGTCGTGGGTGGAAAAGCTGCCGTTACGCTCGTAAACGAAAGTGCCTTGATAACTCTGCTGTTGCTCGGCTTGTGCCAGTTTCTTGAGCCAGTCGCTCGCTTGCGGCGAGGAGTTGGCAGCGAGGGCCGGCAGTGAAAGCCAGCCACCCAACAACAGCGGTATGAGAGGTAGCGCGCGCATGATCCTCCTTACTCAGCGATTTTCCAGGCTTGCCGCACGGGCATAAGGCAGAGCGCTCTCGGTTCCTTTGAGTGCTGCTTCCTGAGCATGCTGGCGCAGATAGCCGGGCAGACGCTGGTCGTGCCAGCCGGATTGCCCCTGCAGGACGCCGTTGGCCATAGGGCCTGGCTGCTCTGCACTTTCACTATAGCCTGCCAGCACGGCAGGGCCTTGAACCTGTGGCACGCTCAGTCCCTGCTGGGCAGGTTGCTGGGCAGCCAGCTGGGCGCCGCTGATCTCGTCCTGGTTGTACAGGCGTACACCGGCCAGCACGGCAACAGTGACCGAAGCCGCCACCGCCAGGCGACCCAGGCTGCGCCATGGGCCACGGTTGACCTTGACTGGCGTGGCTTCGTCGGCCAACGCTGCAGACACAGCAGCGGCGATATCCAGTTGTGGCAGCACCAGTTCCTTGTGCATCGCCGCACGAGCAACCTGGTAACGCGACCAGGTGGCACGGGTTTCGGCGTCGTCGACGGCGTTCAATACCCGACGTAATTCCAGTTCGTCCGCTTCGTTATCCATCACCGCGGACAGCGATTCCTGCAAAGCTTCACGACTCATGGCGGTTCCTCTCTTGGCTGTCGCCGCTGTCTCAGGTTTCCTGCAACAACGGCTGCAGGGCTTTGTCTATGGCCTCCCGAGCGCGGAAGATTCGAGAGCGCACGGTACCCACCGGACACTGCATGACGCTCGCAATGTCCTCGTAACTCAGACCATCGAATTCACGTAAAGTTAACGCCGTACGTAAATCTTCTGGCAGTTGCTGAATAGTCCGATGGACGGTGCCTTCGATCTCATCCCGCAACAACGCGCGCTCTGGAGACTCAAGATCCTTGAGGCCGTGGTCGCCGTCGTAGAACTCCGCATCCTCGGAGCTCACATCGCTGTCTGGTGGCCGCCGACCGCGAGACACCAGATAGTTCTTTGCCGTGTTGATGGCAATGCGGTACAGCCAGGTGTAGAAGGCACTGTCGCCGCGAAAATTACCAAGCGCCCGGTAAGCTTTGATGAAAGCTTCCTGCGCCACGTCCTGCGCTTCATGGGTGTCGTGTACAAAACGCACGATCAACCCGAGAATCTTGTGCTGATACTTCAGCACCAACAGATCGAACGCTCGCCTGTCGCCACGCTGCACGCGCTCGACAAGCTGCTGATCCTCTTCCTGGGTTAGCATGAACACTCCTCGGTGATCTTGAAGGAGCGTTGCATCAAGCATCGTTCAGGCTTGCAACCATAGACTCGGGCTTTGCGCAAAAGTTCTCCCCTCCAAGCAAGTTTCCTGCGGCCCTTGGTCGGCTCGCACGAAAAACGCAGCACGGTCACGGCCGGCTGCGTCGATAATCGGGTCTCGAATACGCCGACAGCGCCGAGTGACCAGCTACTGCCATGCGTCGCCGCGGCATTGTGGCGTGCGGGCAACCTTCTATGGATATCCACACAGCATGGAAAGTTCCAAAAAAGGCGTCAACGACACGCAGTCGCCATTGGAAATCAGGGCCTTGGGGCTGCTATAAAGGCAACCGGTCCAGATTCACGATAGTTTCACAATGCCATACGCGCCTGACTATTGTGCCGATCCCCCCCTTCAGATACTAGTGTCCTGACATGAGCCAACAATTCCAACATGATGTCCTCGTGATCGGCAGCGGCGCTGCTGGTCTGAGCCTGGCGCTGACCCTCCCCGACCACCTGCGCATTGCCGTACTCAGCAAGGGCGACCTGTCAAACGGTTCGACCTTCTGGGCCCAGGGCGGGGTCGCGGCAGTGCTGGATGACACCGACACGGTGCAATCCCACGTCGAGGACACGCTCAATGCAGGCGGCGGACTGTGCCATGAAGATGCAGTGCGCTTCACCGTTGAGCATAGCCGCGAGTCGATCCAATGGTTGATCGATCAGGGCGTACCTTTTACCCGTGATGAACATGCCAGTGTCGACGATGGCGGTTTCGAGTTTCACCTGACCCGCGAAGGTGGCCACAGTCACCGGCGTATCATTCATGCCGCCGACGCCACCGGCGCTGCAATCTTCACTACCCTGCTCAGCCAGGCACGCCAGCGTCCGAACATCGAGCTTTTGGAGCAGCGGGTGGCGGTCGACCTGATCACCGAGCGGCGCCTGGGCAAGGACGGCGACCGTTGCCTGGGCGCTTATGTGCTCAACCGCAACACCGGCGAAGTCGACACCTACGGCGCACGCTTCACCGTGCTGGCCACGGGCGGCGCCGCCAAGGTCTACCTGTACACCAGCAACCCCGACGGGGCCTGTGGCGATGGCATCGCCATGGCCTGGCGCGCCGGCTGCCGTGTGGCCAACCTCGAGTTCAACCAGTTCCACCCCACCTGCCTGTACCACCCCCAGGCCAAGAGCTTCCTGATCACCGAGGCCCTGCGCGGCGAAGGCGCCCTGCTGCGGCTGCCCAACGGCGAACGCTTCATGCCGCGCTTCGACCCGCGTGAAGAGCTGGCACCGCGCGATGTCGTTGCCCGCGCCATCGACCACGAGATGAAGCGCCTGGGCGTGGACTGCGTGTACCTTGATATCAGCCACAAGCCGGCCGACTTCATCAAGAGCCACTTCCCCACCGTGTATGAACGCTGCCTGACTTTCGGCATCGACATCACCCGCCAGCCGATCCCGGTGGTACCTGCAGCCCACTACACCTGTGGCGGGGTGATGGTGGACGATCATGGCCATACCGACGTGCCCGGCCTCTACGCCATCGGTGAAACCAGCTTCACCGGCTTGCACGGCGCCAATCGGATGGCCAGCAACTCGCTGCTCGAATGTTTCGTCTACGGCCGTGCCGCAGCCACCGACATCGAGGCGCACCTGGACCAGATTGCAATGCCCAGGGCGCTGCCCTGCTGGGACGCAAGCCAGGTCACCGATTCGGATGAAGACGTGATCATTGCGCACAACTGGGATGAGTTGCGGCGATTCATGTGGGATTACGTGGGGATCGTGCGTACCAGCAAGCGCCTGCAGCGCGCCGAACACCGGGTGCGTCTGCTGCTGGACGAAATCGACGAGTTCTACAGCAACTACAAGGTCAGCCGCGACCTGATCGAGCTGCGCAACCTGGCCCAGGTAGCCGAACTGATGATCCGCAGCGCCATGCAACGCAAGGAAAGCCGCGGCCTGCACTACACCCTGGATTACCCCGGCATGCTGCCCGAGGCCCACGACACTATTCTGCAGCCATCCACCTACGCCGACTGAACTTCAGCCTTACACGCAAGCGCCGGTGCTGTGCCGGCTCCAATGCGTCACGGGCGATGCACAGACCTTCGCTCAGGTAGCCCCCCTTGCGGCGGTAGCGCAGCACAATCAAACCCGGCAGCGCCAGGCTGTCGGGGCGCAATTGGACCGACTGCCAGCCCAGGGCAAGGCTGAACAGCTCCCAACCATCAGGCTTTCGGCGCAATCCGGTAACGGCTCGGGGATGAAAGAGCAGAATTCGCCGGGGAATCATCCAGCCCGCATGCAGCAAGCAACACACACTCCCCAGCAGCTTCGCCCACCACGGCAACTGCAGAAGGCTCAGCGCCAGCAAGGCCAGCAGCAGGCTGGCCAGGTAGGCCGCCAGCAAGGCCCGGGAGCCTTGCCAGCGACACTCGAACCGATCACTTGGGCTGGACACGGTCCAGAATGATGCGAACCATGCGCTGCAGCTCCGGATCTTCGGACTCGCTGCGTTCCATGAACCACCCAAACATGTCCTGGTCTTCGCAGCTCAGCAAGCGCTTGTACAGGTCACGATCTTCCTGGCTCAGGGTCGGATAGACGTCCTTGCTGAAAGGGACCAGCAGTACGTCGAGCTCGAGCATGCCACGGCGGCTGTGCCAAAAGAGCCGGTTGAGTTCAGTTTGTTCGACCATGAAGCCCTCCTAAAATAGGCCGCCAGTATACAGAGGCCGCGCCCGAGGGACACGAGACGTTGGTCCGGACCTGTGAGCAAATAATGACAGAGGGCAGCACTCAACTACCTATTTTGCCGACAGCGCTCTATCATGGGACCCAGTCTTACTACCCTGCGATGACCCATGGCCGATTCTGCTTTTTTCTGCACCCTTTCCCACGAAGGCGTCCTCGCCGTCCGCGGCTCGGACGCCGGCAAATTCCTGCAAGGCCAACTGACCTGCAACCTCAATTACCTCAATGACAGCACCAGCAGCCTGGGCGCACGCTGCATGGTCAAGGGCCGCATGCAGTCGAGCTTTCGCATCCTGTCCGAGGCCGATGGCTTTGTACTGGCCATGACCCGCGAGCTGCTCGAGCCACAATTGGCCGACCTGAAAAAGTACGCGGTATTTTCCAAGGCCAAACTGACCGACGACAGCGATGCCTGGGTACGCTTCGGCCTGAACGACGGTGACGCCGCCCTGCAGGCGCTGGGACTGGGGGTGCCGGCGCAGGTCGACGGAATAACGCGCCACGACGGCTTGATTGCCGTTGTCGTGTCCACCGGGCGCATCGAGCTCTGGGTCCCTGCCCAGCAGGCAGCGGCGGTGCAGGCACAACTGGCCGCGCACCTTCCAGAAGGCACGCTCAACGATTGGCTGCTCGGACAGATTCGCGCCGGCATCGGCCAGGTCATGGCCCAGACCCGCGAACAGTTCATCCCGCAGATGATCAACCTGCAGGCTGTCGGTGGCGTCAGCTTCAAGAAAGGCTGCTACACCGGCCAGGAAATCGTCGCGCGCATGCAGTACCTGGGCAAGCTCAAGCGTCGCCAGTACCGTGTGGCCCTGGCCAGCGACCAACTGCCAGAGCCTGGCACCGAGATTTTCTCGCCTACTCACAACTCTTCGGTCGGTGAGGTGGTGCTGGCTGCCCGCGCCGCTGAAGGCTGCGAGCTGCTGGCGGTACTGACTGCCGACGCAGTCGAAGACAACAACCTGCACCTGGGCAGCGCCGACGGTCCCGACCTGACGCTGCTGTCGCTCCCCTACGCGCTGGATCGTGACCGCGAGATCCAGCGCTGAGTCACCCCTGCCCCGGCACTTGCCTACCGGGGCATTTCTTGAATTGCGTTAGAGAATCACCATGAACAAGCTGGCCGAGATGGTCCAGGCCCAGTTGCTGGCCGCCATCGACAACGATGACCTGGTGCTGCCGACCTTGCCGGAGGTAGCCTTGAGTATCCGCGAGGCCGCAGAAGACACCGAGATCAGCGTCAGCACCCTGAGCAAAGTCATTGGCCGCGACGCCGCGTTGTCGGCGCGCCTGATCAAAGTAGTGAACAGTCCGCTGCTGCGCGCCACCGTTGAAGTGACCGACCTGCAGACGGCCATCACCCGCCTGGGCATCAACTACAGCTGCAACCTGGCTATCGGTCTAGTCATCGAGCAGATCTTCCATGCCCGGTCCGAGGTAGTGGAGCGAAAAATGCGTGAAGTCTGGGCCACCAGCCTGGAGGTGGCGGGCATCAGTTACGAACTTTGCCTGCGACACACCCAGCTCAAGCCGGATCAAGGCGCCCTGGCCGGCCTGGTTCACCAGATTGGTGTATTGCCGATTCTGATTTACGCCGAAGAGCACAACGAACTGTTGTCCGACCCCGTGTGCCTGAACTACGTGATCGACCAGATCCATCCAGCCTTGGGCGACAAGATTCTCGGCACCTGGGAGTTTCCCGAGCAACTGGTCAAGTTGCCCGGGCGCGTCCAGGACCTGGACCGCTGCAGCGACCGGGTCGACTACGTGGACATCGTCCAGATCGCTCGGGCCCTGAGCCTGGGAACCAGCAAAACCCGCCCCCTGGCCGCCTTGCCGGCCTACCGGCACCTGGGCCTGCCCACCGGCACTGAGCTGGTCGCCAACGATTTGCTCAATGCCCGCAGCATGTTCCGTTAGTCAACGGTAAAACTGACCCGTACCTTCAAGCCGCCCCGCTCGCCGTCATGCAGGCTGATCTGAGCCAGGTGCGCGCGGCAGATCTCGCCGACAATGGCCAGGCCCAGGCCCGTGCCTTGGGCACTACGCCGATAGAAACGCTCGAACACCCGCTCGCGTTCGCTTTCGGGAATGCCAGGGCCGTCGTCCTCGACTTCCAGAATGCCCGGTGCGCTCACGCGCAAGATCACATTGCCGTCCTTGGGGGTATGTGCCAGGGCGTTGTCCACCAGGTTGCTGAGCAATTCGTTGAGCAAGGTAGGTTCTCCGCGCACATGCACGGACTCCTCGGCTTCCAGCGCCAAGGCAACGCCCCGGGCATGGGCCAGCGGCGCCATGGCCATGCCCAGCTCGCGGGCCAGCTGGCTCAGGTCAAGCACTTGCGCGCCCCCCTCGGCAATGGCCCGCGCACCATTCTCCACCCGTGCAAGCGACAGCAACTGATTGGCCAGGTGGGTCAGGCGATCAGTGCCCTGGGCGGCAGACTCCAGGGTGTCACGCCAGACCTGCGGCTCGCTGGAGCGTAGCCCCAGTTCAACGCGGGCCTTGAGGGCCGCCAGTGGAGTACGCAACTCGTGAGCGGCTTCGGCAATGAACTGGGCCTGGCGCTCGAACTGCCCGCGCAGGCGTTCGGTGAAATGGTTCAAGGCCCGCACCAGCGGACTCAACTCACGCTGAACTTCGACCAATGGCAATGCCCGCAGATCGTCGGGCTGACGTTCTTCCACGGCGCGGCGCAAGCGCTCGAGCGGACGTAGCGCGGCGCTGACCGCGAACCACACCATCATCAATGCACCCAGCGCCAGCATCCCCAGGCGCAACAGGGTGTCGGCCATCAGTCCGCGCGCCATGCGCACGCGCGCTTCTTCAGTCTCGGCCACACGGATCTCGGCCATGCCGTTCATGTTCGGTTCGCTGACGGGTTTGAGCAGGCTCACCACCCGCACATCCTGGCCCAGGTAGCGGGCGTCGTAGAAGCGCGCCAAGGCCGGGTAGTCGTCGGTGCGCGGAGTGCCCGGCGGCGGCGGCGGCAAGTTCTCGTAGCCTGAGATCAGACGCTGGTGAATATCGTTGACCTGGTAGTAGATACGCCCGGCACTGTCATAGGCGAAGGTGTCCAGTGCGACGTAGGGCACATCGGCGCTGAGCGTGCCATCACGCTGGGACAAGCCCGCAGCGATGGTGCGGGCCGACGCCAGCAAGGTACGGTCGTAGGCGGTGTCGGCAGCCTCCCGGCCGTTCCAGTAGGCACTCAGGCCGCTGGCCAGCATCAGCACCACCAGCAGAATCGCCAGGTTCCAGACCAGCCGCCCGCGCAGGCTGCCGCTATCAAGCATCGCGGTGCTCGAGCAGGTAACCGAGCCCCCTGAAGGTGACAATGGCCACGGCATGCCCATCGAGCTTCTTGCGCAAACGATGGACGTAGATCTCGATGGCATCGGCGCTGGCTTCTTCATCCAGGCCGAAGACCTGAGCCGCCAGTTGCTCTTTGCTCATCACTCGCCCCGGGCGGGCGATCATGGCCTCCAGCACGGCCTGCTCGCGGGAGGTCAGGGTCAGTAGCTCATCGCCCAGGGTGAAGCGCCGGGTATCCAGGTCGTACACCAGCGGACCACAGCGTTGCTGGCGCTCACCACCGAGCACGCTGCGGCGCAGCAAGGCCTTGACCCGTGCCTCGAGCTCGGTCAGTTCGAATGGCTTGGCCAGGTAGTCATCGGCGCCCAGGTTCAGGCCGTGGACCCGGTCCTTTACGTCGCTGCGCGCTGTCAGCATCAGCACCGGCAGGGTCTTGCCGCGGGCGCGCAAGCGCGCCAGCACTTCGAAGCCGTCCATGCGCGGCAGCCCCACATCGAGCACGGCCACCGCGTATTCCTCACTGGCCAGGGCCAGGTCGGCGGCCACGCCATCGTGCAGCACATCAACGGTCAAGCCGGTGCTCTTGAGGGCCTGGGCCACGCTTTCTGCCAACTGCAGATGGTCTTCGACGAGCAGCACACGCATCGATTTCTCCCCGGTTGCGTCACGGTCAATGGCGCGGAGTGTACAGCCGACAGCCCACCTGTGAAGCCTTCGCAACGATGAAAAGCTGCTGAAAGGTTAGCGAAAGGTTCAGCCCCTAGCATCCTCTCACGGCTCACTCTGCTTGCCGTACAACCGAGCCTTCAGGCTCGAACTAATAAGAACAATAACGGAGTTACTCGACCATGCTGTCCACGCAGCCTCAGGCGTATTCGCCTATCCGTCGCTTGCCTTCCCGCCAGACCGCAGTTGCCAGCGCCCTCGCCCTTGCCGGCGTCGCCCCGCTCAGCCAGGCCGCCTTCTTCGAAGACAGCAAGGCCACCTTCGAAACCCGCAACATGTACTTCAACCGCGACTTTCGCGACGGCACCAGTGCCCAGCAATCCAAGCGTGACGAGTGGGCCCAGGGCTTCATGCTCAATTTCGAGTCAGGCTACACCGACGGCACCGTAGGCTTTGGCCTCGACGCCCTGGGGATGCTCGGAATCAAGCTCGACTCCAGCCCCGACCGCACCGGCAGCGGCCTGCTTCCGACCCACGATGACGGGCGCGCCGCCGACGAGTACTCCAAGCTCGGCCTGACCGGCAAAGTGAAGATCTCGGAAACCGAATTGAAAGTCGGCACCCTGATGCCGGAACTGCCCACCCTGCAACCCAACGACGGCCGCATCCTGCCGCAGACCTTCGAGGGCGGCTTGCTGACTTCCGGCGAAATCAAGAACTTGACCTTCACCGGCGGACGCCTGGAAAAAGCCAAGGACCGCGACAGCACCGACAACCAGGACATTGCCCTGAACAACAAGAACGGTCGATTTCTAGGCACTGTTGCCGGCAACCATTTCGACATGGCCGGCCTGGACTACAAGTTCACCGACAAGATCACCGGCAGCTACCACTGGGCCCAGCTCGATGATGTCTACCGCCAGCACTTCGTCGGCATGATCGCCAGCCAGCCGTGGGGGCCCGGCACCTTCGGCGCCGATTTGCGCATGGCCTTCAGCGATGACCAGGGCCAGGCCCGTGGCGGCAACATCGACAACACTGCGCTCAACGGCATGCTCAGCTACAGCGTCATCGGCCACAAATTCAGTGCCGGATACCAACACCTCTCCGGCGACACGGCCTTCCCCTACGTCGACGGTGCCGATCCGTACCTGGTCAACTTCGTCCAGATCAACGACTTCGCCGGCGCCGACGAACGCTCCTGGCAAGCTCGCTACGACTATGACTTCGCCAAACTGGGCATTCCCGGCCTGACCTTCATGACCCGTTACATCAATGGCGATAATGTCAGCCTGGCCGATGGTGGCGAGGGCAAAGAGTGGGAACGCAACACCGAGTTCAAGTATGTGGTGCAAAGTGGCGCCCTGAAAAACGTCGCCGTGCGCCTGCGCAACGCCACCTTCCGTTCCAACTTCGCCCGCGATGCCGACGAAGTGCGACTGCTGGTGAGTTACAGCCTTGCGCTGTGGTAGTCCCCGATAACAATAATGCCAACGGAGATAGACGATGACCTTTTCACTACGCCGTATTGCCCTTGCCACTGCCTGCCTGATGGTGACCGGCCACGCCCTGGCGGCCGAACCCAAGCGCCCTGAATGCATTGCCCCCGCCTCGCCTGGCGGCGGCTTCGACCTGACCTGCAAACTGGTGCAAAGCGCCCTGGTCAACGAGAAGATCCTCAGCAAACCCATGCGCGTGACCTACATGCCCGGCGGTGTCGGTGCAGTAGCCTACAACGCCGTAGTGGCCCAACGTCCGGCCGATGCCGGCACCCTGGTGGCCTGGTCGAGCGGTTCGCTGCTGAACCTGGCCCAGGGCAAATTCGGTCGTTTCGATGAGAACGCCGTGCGTTGGCTGGCCGCCGTCGGCACCAGCTACGGCGCTATTGCAGTGAAAAGCGACTCACCATACAAAACCCTCGATGATCTGGTCGCCGCGCTGAAAAAAGACCCGAGCAAAGTGGTGATCGGCTCCGGCGGTACGGTCGGCAGCCAGGACTGGATGCAGACGGCACTGATCGCCAAGGCCGCCGGCATCAACCCGCGCGACCTGCGCTATGTCGCCCTCGAAGGCGGCGGCGAAATCGCCACCGCGTTGCTCGGTGGGCACATCCAGGTGGGCAGTACCGATATTTCCGACTCCATGCCACACATCCAGAGTGGCGACATGCGCCTGCTCGCGGTGTTTGCCGAAAACCGCCTCGACGAACCGGAAATGAAAGACATTCCGACCGCCAAGGAACAGGGCTACGACATCGTCTGGCCGGTAGTGCGCGGCTTCTACATGGGGCCGAAGGTCACCGACGAAGAGTACGACTGGTGGAAAGCCTCATTCGACAAGCTGCTGGCTTCCGACGATTTCGCCCAGCTGCGCGACCAGCGCGAACTGTTCCCCTTCGCCATGACCGGCGCCGAGCTGGACACCTATGTGAAGAAACAGGTGGCCGACTATAAGGCCCTGGCCAAGGAATTCGGGCTGATTCAGTAAGCTTGCAACCCTCCTAAAGAGCATCACGGGGCAAGCTCGCTCCTACAGTAGGAGCGGGGTTGCCCTGCGAATAGAGGATTCCCCCAATGATCCTGCAACGCGTCTTCGCTTTGACGCTGCTGGCCGCCTGTGTGGCGCTGGCAGTCATGGCGTGGCCCTACCAGGCCGCGTTTTCCTACGAACCGGTCGGCCCTCGCGCCTTCCCCCTGTTGATGCTCGGCCTGATGGGCGTCGGTCTGCTGTACCTGGCCATTCGCCCTACCGCCATCGTGCGCAAGGACGACGACCCGGAGCTTGACCGCGAAACCCTGTGCAAGGTCGGCTTGTGTGTCTTGCTGCTGCTGGTGTTCGCCTCCACGTTCGAGTCGCTGGGCTTCATTGTCAGCAGCATCCTGATCGGTGTGCCGATGGCCCGCTTGTACGGCGGTCGCTGGCTGCCCAGTGCGGTCATCATCAGCCTGATGAGCCTCGCCCTGTACTGGCTGTTCGACCGCGTGATGGAAGTTCCACTGCCCCTTGGCCTGCTTGACGTTCTGGAGAACTGACATGGATACCCTTGGATATCTCGGCCAGGGTTTCGGCGTTGCGCTGAGCCCCTACAACCTGGTCACGGCCTTGTGCGGCACCCTGATCGGAACCGTGGTCGGCCTGCTGCCGGGCCTGGGCCCGATCAACGGCGTCGCCTTGTTGATCCCCATCGCTTTTGCCCTGGGGCTGCCGCCGGAGTCCGCGCTGATCCTGCTGGCGGCGGTGTACCTGGGCTGTGAATACGGCGGACGGATCAGCTCGATTCTGCTCAACATCCCCGGCGAAGCCTCCACGGTAATGACCACCCTCGATGGTTACCCCATGGCCCGCAAAGGCCTGGCGGGCGTGGCCCTGTCGCTGTCGGCATGGAGTTCGTTCATCGGCGCGTTCATCGCCACCTGCGGCATGGTGCTGTTTGCCCCGTTGCTGGCCAAGTGGGCGATTGCCTTCGGGCCCGCTGAATACTTCGTGCTGATGGTCTTCGCCATTATCTGCCTGGCCGGCATGGCCGGGGACAAACCGCTCAAGACCTTTATCGCCGCATTGATCGGCCTGTTCCTGTCGGGTGTGGGCATCGACGCCAACAGTGGTGTGTATCGCTTTACCGGTGACAGCGTCCACCTGGCCGACGGCATCCAGTTCGTCGTGCTGGTACTGGGCCTGTTCTCCATCAGTGAAATCCTGCTGCTGCTGGAAAAGACCCACCACGGCCACCAAGCGGTAAAAGCCACCGGGCGCATGATGTTCAACCTCAAGGAGGCGGCCTCGGTGTTCCTGGTGAACATTCGCTGCGGCGTCCTGGGCTTCATCATGGGCGTGTTGCCTGGCGCCGGTGCGACCCTGGCCAGTGCCGTGGCTTACATGACCGAAAAGAAACTGGCAGGTGCCAGCGGCAAGTTTGGCCAGGGTGACAAGCGTGGCCTGGCCGCACCGGAGACGGCCATTGGCGCTTCCTGCTGCGGCGCCCTGGTGCCGATGCTGACCCTCGGAGTTCCAGGCTCAGGTACCACTGCAGTGATGATCGGCGCCCTGACCCTCTACAACATCACCCCCGGCCCACTGTTGTTCCAACAGCAACCCGACATCGTCTGGGGCCTGATCGCCTCGCTGTTCATCGCCAACGTGATGCTGCTGATCCTGAACATTCCGATGGTGCGTATCTTCACCCGGATTCTCTCGGTGCCCAACTGGACCCTGGTGCCGGTGATCGCCATCATCACCGCGATCGGTGTGTACGCGGTGCATGCCACTACCTTCGACCTGTTCCTGATGATCGCCATCGGCATCTTCGGCTACATCCTGCGCAAGCTGGACTTCCCGCTGTCGCCGCTGCTGCTCGGCTTCATCCTCGGCGGCCTGATGGAACAGAACCTGCGCCGGGCGTTGTCGATTTCCAATGGTGGCCTGGAGATTCTCTGGTCCAGCCCAATCAGCATGACGGTCTGGGCGCTGACTGGCCTCATGGTGATCCTGCCGTTCGTGCGCATCTGGCGTAAACGCAGCCTCCAGCGTCGTGCCCTGGCCGATGTCTGATGGGCCATTGAAGCTGTATTGGGCCACTGGCCTGGTCGGCCTGGCTGGCGGATATCTCGCCAGCCTCATCGGCTGGCCGCTGCCGTGGATGGTCGGCTCGTTGCTGGCGATCATCCTCGTGCGCTGCCTGACGCCCTGGCAATTGACCGAGATTCCTGGTGGGCGAAAATGTGGCCAGTGGATCATTGGTATCGGCATCGGCCTGCACTTCACCCCGGCGGTGATCGAACAGGTGGCCAGCAACTTTGGCCTGATCTTCTGCGGAGCGCTGATTACCAGTGTCTCCAGCCTGGTCGGTATCTGGCTGTTGCGCCGTACCGGTGAAGACCGCGCCACCGCGTTCTTTGCCAGCATGCCGGGTGGTTCCGGGGAGATGGTCAACCTCGGCGCGCGCAACGGTGCGGTGCTCAGTCGGGTCGCTGCGGCCCAGAGCCTGCGAGTGCTGGCGGTGGTGCTGTGCGTGCCGGCGGTGTTCAAGTACTTGCTCGGCGATGGCGTGGCGATCACCCATGCCGGCAGTGTCAATTGGGGCTGGCTGGCAGTGATTTGCCCGTTGGGCATCTTGCTGGCAATGGTCTGGCAACGCATGAAACAACCCAACCCCTGGTTGTTCGGCCCGCTGCTGGTGGCCGCGGTGAGCAGTGTCGGCGCCGACTTGCAGATTGCCCTGCCCGATGGCGCCAGCCAGATCGGCCAGTGGTTGATCGGTAGCGGCCTGGGGTGTCACTTCAATCGTGCGTTCTTTCGGCGGGCACCGTCGTTCCTGGGCCGGACCCTGGTGGCCACGGCCCTGAGCATGCTGATCGCCGCCGCTGCTGCCTGGATCCTGAGCAACCTGACCCAGTTGGACCTGCGTTCGTTGACCCTGGGCATGATGCCCGGCGGTATTGCGGAAATGAGCCTGACGGCCGAAACCCTGCAACTGTCCGTTCCCTTGGTAACTGCGCTGCAGGTGATGCGCTTGCTGTTTGTGCTGTTCTTGGCCGAACCCTTGTTCCGCCACTGGCATGCCGAGCGCAGCACCCTGCCGGACTGACACAAAAAAAGGAAGCCTCGGCTTCCTTTGGTCTATCCCGCAACCCTCACAACGGCGGCAACGCCCATTCCACCGCTGCCAAACCGTGCTGCTCGAGAAACTTGTTGGTACGGCTGAAGTGCCCGCATCCCAAGAAGCCGCGATAGGCCGACAACGGTGACGGGTGTACCGACTTGAGCACCAGGTGTTTGGTGGCATCAATGAGCTTGGCCTTGCTCTGGGCATGGGCACCCCAAAGCAGGAACACCGTATTGGGCTGGTGCTCGCTGACGACCTCGATGACCCGATCGGTAAAGAACTCCCAACCTTTCTTGGCATGCGAGGCAGCATTGGCTCGCTCCACCGTCATGGTGGTGTTGAGCAGCAACACGCCCTGCTCCGCCCAACTTTGCAGGTACCCGTGCTTGGGAATCTCGATATTCAGGTCGCGCTGCAGCTCTTTGTAGATGTTGACCAGCGACGGCGGTGTCGGAATACCTGGCTGTACCGAGAAGCACAGACCGTGCGCCTGGCCTGGGCCGTGATAAGGATCCTGACCGAGGATGACCACCTTCACCTGGTCCAGCGGCGTGGAGTTGAGTGCGTTGAAAATCATCGGGCCAGGGGGGTAGATCTCTTTGCCGGCCGCATACTCCTGGCGTAGAAACTCGCGCAGTTGCTGCATGTAGGGCTGGTCGAACTCGGCGCGCAGCGCTTCTTTCCAGCTGGGTTCGAGTTTGATGCGATCGTCGTCAGTCATGGGGCCATCCGTAAACAATGGCGCGACACTAGGAAAGCTGCCGGTGCTTGTCAATCGTTCCGACCGGCGACCGGCACAATCACCAGCAGCGACCATACTTGTGCGGATCAGATGAGTGAGGCCGCCCATGCTTGTACAGTGCGAAGAACAGACCGGCGTCGATGGTGCCCGTCTCGGCATCGTCACCCTCAACAGCGAGAAAGCCCTCAATGCCCTGTCGCTGCCGATGATCGAGGTGATCGACCAGCAATTGGCCGAGTGGGCCGACAATCCGGACATTGTCTGCGTACTCCTGCGCGGCGCCGGGCCCAGGGCCTTTTGTGCCGGTGGCGATGTGCGCAGCCTGGTACAGGCATGTCGTGATCATCCCGGCGAGGTTCCACCGCTGGCCGCGCGTTTTTTTGCCGCTGAGTATCGCCTGGACTACCGTCTGCATACGTACCCGAAACCCTTGTTGTGCTGGGGGCATGGTCATGTGCTCGGCGGCGGCATGGGATTGCTCCAGGGCGCCCGTGTGCGCATCGTCACCCCCAGCAGCCGCCTGGCCATGCCGGAGATCAGCATCGGCCTGTACCCGGATGTCGGCGCCAGTTGGTTTCTGGCCCGCATGCCCGGCAAGCTCGGCCTGTTCCTGGGCTTGACCGGCGCCCCCCTCAATGCCCGCGATGCGCTGGACCTGGACCTGGCCGATCGCCTGTTGGGGGAAAACCAGCAGGAAGAACTGATCGACGACCTGCTGCAGTTGAACTGGCAGGAACAGACCGCACTGCAACTGAACAGCCTGCTCAAAGCCCAGCAACAGCGCGCCCGGACCGACATGCCCGAAGCCCAGTGGCTGCCCCGTCGGGAAAAAATCGATGCGTTGCTCGATGTCGCCGATCCGGTCTGTGCCTGGCGGGCGATCGTGCAACTGCGCAACAGCAGCGACCCACTGTTGGCCAAGGCCGCGCAAACTTTGCAGGAAGGCTGCCCTCTGACGGCGCACCTGGTCTGGGAGCAGATTCAGCGCGCACGGCACCTGTCACTGGCCCAGGTATTCCAGATGGAATACGCCATGAGCTTGAACTGCTGCCGGCATCCGGAGTTCAGCGAAGGTGTGCGGGCGCGCCTGATCGACAAGGACCAGAAGCCGCGCTGGCACTGGCCGGACATTGCCAAGGTGCCAGCACCGGTCATCGCCGCGCACTTTGCCAAAGTATGGGAAGGCCGCCATCCACTGGCAGACCTGATCTGAACTACCTAGCGATGCCACTTGCGGTCATAGCGACCGTCGCGGTTGCGATCATGGCGTGAGGGGGCTTGCCGGTAACGGTCATACCCACGGCCCGGATAGGACTTGTAGTAATGCTCTGGCGCCGAACGGTAATAGTGCGGCGTGGAGCGGTAATAGTGGGGAGGTGGGCGGTAGTACTGCGGCGGAGCCGAGTAATAGCGCTGCTGCGGCACGACATAATAGCCGCGGTTGTAGGGATAGGCTGGCCGGGAGTAACCCGGATAACCATAACGGTCGGCGGTGTAGATCTCGGTGCGGTGGTAGTAACCATTTCCTCCATAAGGGACACACGCGGCGGTCAGCGAACTCAGCACTGCAATCAGCAAAAGTCGGCGATACATGGCGGCCTCCCGGACCGCTGAACTGCCCATCCCAGCGGCGCTGGTCGGCGTCGATCGGCAAGCGTTCATCGACACAGATTAAGACCGTGCAAAGCTGATCCGGTGCCCGCCCTGCAATAATTTGAAACAACGCCGATAACCTCAAACTTTGTCCAGTTATTTTCCGGCCACACCACTAGAATGAACGCCACTGGCCTAGATCAAGGGAATGTCATGCCGTCTCGCTCCGCCCTGTTTTCGCAGCGCTCGCTGATACTGACCTTGCTGCTGTTGCTTGGCTGCGGCTTTCTGGCCACCTCCCTGATCAGTTATTTCGCCTCACGCAGCGCTATTCGCGACAGCATCGTCAACACCGAACTGCCGCTGACCTCCGATACCGTGTACTCCGAGATCCAGAAGGACCTGGTTCGGCCGATCCTGATTTCCTCGATGATGGCCCACGATACCTTCCTGCGTGACTGGGCCCTTGAAGGTGAACACGATCCGCAGCAACTGTCCCGCTACCTGAACGAGATCATGGGCCAATACCGGGCCTACACCGCCTTTTTTGTCTCCAGCCGCACGGGTAACTACTACCAGGCGCAAAAAGGCGTACTCAAAAAGATCGACCCGAACGAACCCCGTGACGCCTGGTACGGCCGTGTTCTGAAAATGGACGATCCCTACGAAATCAACGTCGACCTGGACATGGCCAACCAGGACCGGCTCACGGTGTTCATCAACTACCGCATGTTCGACTACGACGGCAACTTCATCGGTGTCACCGGTATCGGGCTCACGGTCGAAGCGGTGGTGCGCCTGATCGACGACTACCAGCAGCGCTACCAGCGCCAGGTATTCTTCGTCGATCCCCAAGGGCGTGTGGTACTCACCGGTTCCAATGGCGGCCCCCATGGCGCGCGGACCGGCCAGTCACTGCGCGAACTGGGCGGGTTGCGCGATCTGCTGAAGCAAATGCCAGTGCCGGTCAGCGGCAGCCATGAGTACCGCAATGACGCAGGTCGCAGCCACTTTCTCAACATCCGCCTGGTGCCTGAACTGAACTGGTACCTGTTCGTCGACAAACGCGAAGATGGCGCACTGGACAACGTGCGTCAGTCGCTCTACCTGAACCTGGCGATCTGCACCATCATTGGCCTGGTGGTGCTGTCGCTGCTCAATGCCATGGTCAAACGCCATCAAGAAAGCATCGAAGCCCTGGCGACGCTCGACAGCCTGACCGGCCTGCCCAACCGTCGAGGCTTCGACCTGCTGGCAGCGCAGGCCCTGCAGGAGTCCCGGCGTGAGCCCAATCCATTGGTGGCGCTGTTGATCGACCTGGATCACTTCAAGGCACTCAACGACACCCACGGTCACCTGGCCGGCGATGAAGTACTGCGCCAATTTGCCCAGGTGCTGGAGAACTGCCTGCGCCAGGCAGACATCATCTGCCGCTGGGGCGGCGAAGAGTTCATCGTCCTGCTCAAGGACACCGACGGCGCGCGCGCCCGGGAAATCGCCGAAAAGATCCGTCAGCGTACCGAGGAGCTGGCCTTCAACTTCGCCGGCAAACCGATCAGACTGACCACCAGCATCGGCTTGAGCACCCTGCAGCGCGAAGATACCCTGGACAGCCTGATCGCCCGCGCCGACCATGCGCTGTACCGTGCCAAACAAAGCGGACGCAATCGCGTCTGCACAGAGATGCCCAGGTCCGACAATGAGTGATCCCCAACGCTGCCCTGCCTGCGGCGCCAGCAATCGCTGCAGCCTCGCCGACCCGCGTACTGCCGCCAAGGCCTGCTGGTGCTACAGCGTCAGCATCGACCCCAAGGTGCTTGAAGCCTTGCCCGCCGAGCTACGCAACAAGGCCTGCCTGTGCCCCGCCTGCGCCCAGGTACTGGAACAACTGGACGCAGCAAAAGCAGCCAGCGACCGTTAAACTGCCACGCCCAGCCCCCGGCCTTGTATGCGTCTCGATCGTTTCCTCAGCAACCTGCCCTGCTTCAACCGCCAACAAGTACGCCTGTTACTGGTGGAGCGGCGCGTGCGTGTGGACGGCTATTGCGTGAGCGACCCGCGCCTGGAAGTACGCGACTTCAGCCGCATCGAAGTAGACGACCAATTGTTGCAGGCCGGGCGCCCGGCCCGTTACCTGATGCTGCACAAGCCCCAGGGTTGCGTCAGCGCCACTCAGGACCCGGAACCCCCCACCGTGCTGGACCTGATCGACGAAGCGAACAAGCACGAGCTGCACATAGCCGGGCGCCTGGACTACAACACTACGGGCCTGATGCTGCTGACCAACGATGGCCAATGGTCGCGGCGACTGACCCAACCGAAAACCAAACTGCCCAAGGTCTACTACGTAGAGACCGAGCAAGTGATCGAACCCCGTTACATCGACACCTTTGCCCAGGGCTTGTACTTCGCCTTTGAAGACCTCACCACCCTGCCCGCCGAACTGACCCTCATTGGTCCGCGCAGTGCCCGCCTGAGCATCGTTGAAGGCCGCTATCACCAGGTCAAGCGCATGTTCGGCCACTTCGACAACAAGGTGCTGCGCCTGCACCGCGAGCGCATGGGCCCGCTCACCCTCGATCCAGGCTTGCGCCCGGGCGAGTACCGAGCGCTCTATCCCGAAGAAATCCAGGCGATCTGAGCCGGCGACCGCTTGGCGGAAAAATTCCGTCAATTGCCCCAAAGGCACTTGCGGGTTGGTTCGCTGCCTGCTTGAATCCAATCGTCGGTCTGCATGTGACTTACCAGTCACGCCCGTAGTCCAAGACACCTTTTTGCTGGCTACCGATGCCTCGATGCACTGGAGTCCGGCAGATTGCCCACCTAGAACAATACCCGTCGACCAGGCATTAGCGGATCGACAAGGGCCCTCGGTTTCTCTTCAAGGCGTATGCCTACCTGTCATAAAGAACGCGCATCCTTGCATGTGCGAACACCCTTTTTGCGCCAGGAGTCGACGACATGAGGCCAGAAATTGCTGTGCTTGATATACAAGGTCAGTATCGGGTTTACACGGAGTTCTATCGCGCAGATGCCGCCGAGAAGACGATCATCCTGATCAATGGATCATTGGCCACCACGGCCTCCTTCGCCCAGACGGTGCGCAGCCTGCATCCACAATTCAACGTCGTGCTCTACGATCAGCCCTACGCCGGCAAGTCCAAGGCGCACAACCGCCACGAGCGGCTGCTGACCAAGGAAACGGAAGGGCAGATCCTGCTGGAGCTTATCGATCACTTCGCCGCCGACCACGTCATGTCGTTCTCCTGGGGCGGCGCCTGCACCTTGCTGGCCCTGGCGCACAAGCCGCGGCGCATTCAGAAGGCCGTGGTCAGCTCGTTCTCGCCGGTGATCAACGAACCGATGCGCGACTACCTGGAAAAGGGCTGCCAGTACCTCAGCGCCTGCGACCGCTACAACGTCGGCAACCTGGTCAACGACACCATCGGCAAACACCTGCCGTCGCTATTCAAGCGCTTCAACTACCGGCACGTGAGCAGCCTGGATAACCACGAGTACGCGCAGATGCACTTTCACATCAACCAGGTGCTCGACCACGACCTGAACAACGCACTGCGCTCGGCCCGTGTGATCGACATCCCGGTACTGTTCATGAACGGTGAGTGGGACGAATACACCACCATCGATGACGCCCGGCAGTTCAGCCAGCACGTGCGCAACAGCCACTTCAGCGAAATCCGTGCTGCCGGCCACTTCCTGGACATGGAACACAAAGCAGCCTGCAATCAGACTCGCGATGCCTTGCTGGGTTTCCTCAAGCCGGCAGCCGTGCGTGAACCTCGTGTCCATTACCAGTACGGCCAGGAGCACCATGCACTGGCGATCTGAAACCCCTGGACGGCGGTAGCGCAGCCTCCTGCATCAGCGGCCCGTTGGGGCAGAAGGAAGATGCAAGACCTTGCGCTACCCGCCACCGATCACCGCCTTTATTTCCAGGCAAGGCTTCAAATCGCAGTGCGCTTCTGGTACAACGTCTGGCCTGAAAGCGGGTGTCGTATAATGGCATTACTCCAGCTTCCCAAGCTGATAACGAGGGTTCGATTCCCTTCACCCGCTCCAGTTTCCACACGGTTTCAGCACACCTGAAACGCAGGCTTACCTCTCTGGCGAGCCACCTGTCTCCGGCCCAAGGCCAATCCCCTCCCCACTCTGTTGATTACCCTCCTGTCCCGACATACCCGTCTCGGGCTGAACAACGCTGTCTTTTGATCTGGCGCGCTGCTACGTCGGACCAAGGTGCGCTTTAATGTCCGATACCGCGCTTTCCCGCCACGTCGCGAAACACTCGAAAGGACCCGTTCATGTTTCTCTCCCGCTGGCTTCCGGGCCTTTCCAATCTGCTCCATTACCGCCGCGAGTGGTTTCATGCCGACCTGCAGGCCGGTCTGTCGGTGGCGGCAATCCAGATTCCAATTGCCATCGCTTATGCGCAGATCGTCGGACTGCCGCCGCAATACGGCCTGTACGCCTGCATCCTGCCAATGATGGTCTATGCCCTGATCGGCAGTTCACGGCAGCTGATGGTCGGCCCTGATGCGGCCACCTGCGCCATGGTTGCCGGTGCCATTGCGCCACTGGCCATGGGCGATCCACAGCGGCTGGCGCAACTGTCGGTGATTATCACGGTGCTGGTGGGGTTGATGTTGATCGGTGCGGGGGTGGCACGCGCTGGTTTTATCGCGAGCTTCTTCTCTCGGCCCATCCTGATCGGCTACTTGAACGGTATCGGCTTGAGCCTGCTGGCCGGGCAATTGGGCAAAGTGCTGGGATTTCGCATCGAGGGCGATGGTTTCATCCTGAGCCTGATCAACCTGCTGCAACGCCTCGGCGAAATCAAGTGGATGACCCTGAGCATCGGCCTTGCCGGGCTGGCCTTGCTGATCTGGCTCCCCCGACGCTACCCGCGCCTGCCCTCAGCATTGGTGACCGTAGTGTTGGCGACCCTGGTCGTCGGGTTGTTCGGTCTGGATCGCTATGGGGTGGCGGTGCTTGGCCCGGTGCCGGCCGGTATCCCGCAACTGGCCTGGCCACAAACCAACCTCGCGGAAATGAAAAGCCTGCTGCGTGACGCCCTGGGTATCGCCACGGTGAGTTTTTGCAGCGCCATGCTCACCGCGCGCAGTTTCGCCGCCCGCCACGGCTATGCGATCAACGCCAACCATGAATTCCTGGCCCTTGGGGTGACCAACATCGCCGCCGGGGTTTCCCAGGGGTTTGCCATCAGCGGTGCCGATTCGCGCACCGCCGTCAACGACATGGTCGGCGGTAAAAGCCAACTGGTGGGGATTATCGCCGCCCTGGTGATTGCCGTGATCCTGCTGTTCTTCACCGCACCCATGGCCTGGATTCCGCAGGCGGCCTTGGGGGCGGTGCTGCTGATGGCCGGCTGGGGCCTGATCGATGTGAAATCCCTGGGGCGGATCTACAAGCTCAGCCGCTTCGAGTTCTGGCTGTGTGTACTGACCACCATCGGCGTGCTGGGTGTCGGCGTGCTGCCAGGCATCATCATCGCCGTGACATTGGCCATCCTGCGCCTGCTCTACAGCATCTACCAGCCTACCGATGCAGTACTGGGCTGGGTGCCGGGTATCGAAGGCCAGGTCGACATTCGTCGGCACAAGGATGCGCGCACGGTGCAAGGGCTGGTGGTGTATCGCTTTGACGATGCGATCCTGTTCTTCAATGCCGACTACTTCAAAATGCGCCTTCTGGAAGCAGTGCAGCGTGAAGACGAACCGCGGGCGGTGCTGTTCGACGCCGAGGCGGTCAGCTCCATTGATGTGAGTGGCATATCGGCATTGCGGGAGGTGCGCGACACCCTCCACGCACGTGGCATTCACTTCGGTATCGCCCGGGCCCAGGGGCGCTTCCTGCGCATGTTGGTGCGCTCAGGAATTGCCCGCGAGATGGAAGACGGCATGCTGTTCGGCTCGGTGCGCTCGGGGATACGGGCGTATCGGGTGTGGCGCAACCGGATGCGCAAGGAATGATCGCGGGGCAAGCCCGCTCCTACTGGTAGGAGCAGGCTTGCCCCGCGATGCGATCCCCTCAGGAACGCGGCATCAGCCCTGGCAATGCATGCATCAGGGCGTTGATGGCAAAGCCGATGAACATCACCCCGCAAGCACGGGTGATCCACAGTTCATAGCGGGTGTAGAGGGTGCGCACATGACGGGCGCCAACAATGGCGATGAGGATCACATATGCCAGCAGGCCGCCCAGAAAACTCAAGGCAATCAGCGCCGGCAGCATCGACCACTCCAGGGTTTCGGCGCGGCTGGAGATCAGCGCTGTGAAGGTCGCCACTGCCACCGGATAGGCCTTGGGGTTGGTCAGGCCGAAGACGATGCCATGCCAGAACGGCTTGCGCACCGGCCCTTGCTCGCCATTGCCGTTGCCCGGGCGGCTGCGCAGGGCACGAAAGCCCAGCCAGAACAGGTAGAGACCACTGACCAATCCGAGGATGTCGAACACCGAGCTGCCAATCTGCCGGGCACCGACGATCGCCACCAGCGCCGTGCTGCACCAGAGCACATCACCCAGCAGGTGCCCGCAGAGAAACCCGGCCCCGGCCTTGCGCCCGCGGGAGGCGCCAATGCCCAATACTGCGAGCACACCCGGGCCCGGGGTGATGCCATAGATAAATCCGGAGGCCAGCACGGCAAGCAGCAGCGAAAAGGTCATGGGCAAGTGAATCCTGAGCGATTGCCAAAGCGCGGAGTCTACGGTAGGCGCAGGCGCCAGACCAGATCATCAATAGCCGTTGGCGTCGAGAATCTGCGCCTCGCCAAGAGGCAATGAGCGAGAGAAATAGCGCAGCAATTGACCGCTGCGGTTGGTGAAGATGCCATCGACCCCCGCCGCCAGCACCTTGTCGAAATCCACCGTCTCATCGACGGTGTACACATGCACCAGCAAGCCCTTGTCGTGAGTCATGCGGTTCATCCACGGCTGCACCAGGTCGGCATAACTCTGCGCGCCGCCCGCCGTGCGTGCCGCAGACGGTCCGGTGCCGATAGCGCCCGCCGCTTTGGCGTAATCGAGCCAGCGCTCGAACTCGGCCTTGCTGCTGGGTTGCTGGCGGGCATAGAACGCGGCCTTGTCGGTCTCGCCCGACTCGACAAAGGTCTGCCCCGAGGCCGACGCCATGCCACCCTTGCCGACCCACAACAGCAGCACCTTGGGTACCTGCGGCATGTGCTGGTGCAGCAGCGCCAGGCTGTTGCGGTCAAAACTCTGCAGTACCACCCGGCCGGGTTTGTCCAGCCAGCCACGGGCCTGCAACGTCGCCTTCAGGTCCGCCTCGATACCGGGGAACAGGCTTGGCACCTTGGTCTCGATGTACAGCCCGGGACGACGCTGCGAATTGCCCTGGGCAATGTCCATCACCTCGTCGAGGGTGAGTATCTGCTGGCCGTTGAAACGCTCACGGGCGCGTTCGGGGTAGGCCTGGTTGAACCAGCTGCCGGCATCCAGCGACTTGAGCTCAGCCAGGGTGAAGGCGCTCACCGGGCTGTTCCGGCGTTCGGGAAAGCGCTGGGCCACATCGCTGGTGCGTTGCAGGTCATCATCGTGTACCGCCACCAGCACACCGTCCCGGGTGCGCTGCAGGTCCAGCTCCAGATAGTCGGCGCCCAGCTCCCGGGCCAGCACATAGGCTGGGGCGGTGGATTCCGGAGCATCGAACGAAGCGCCGCGATGAGCGATCACCGCCGGATACGGGATACCCTGCCTGGCCGCCAGCTCACTGCCCTGCCCCGCGTCGACCAGCCCGGCCAGCGGCAGCACCGCCAGACAGCACCAGCGACGCACGCTCTTACCCCTCATGAGCATTCCTCTTCATTGATCGCGAACCCAGCATAGTCGCCGAACCTGATGACAAGGGTGTTGCGTGCTAAAGTCGCGCCGATCGAAACACATGCCGAACAGAGAACCTCATGCCCCACGCCGACCTCGACGCCAGCCTTCACCTCTGGCCAGACCTGAACCGCGCACACCCCAGCACCGGCCTGCTGCTGGGCAATGGTGCCAGTCGTGCGCTGTGGCGACCCTTCACCTATTTTTCGCTGTTCGAAGAAGCCCAGCGGGTGCGGCACAAGCCTCTGAACCTGACCGACCAGGCCCTGTTCAAGTCCCTGGGCACCGAACTGTTCGAGCCGGTGCTCAGTGCCCTGAACGCCACAGTGCGCATCAATGCCGCCCTGGCCGTCAGCTCGTCGGCGCCGCTGAATCGCTACTACACCATCAAGGAAGCGCTGATCCACGCCGTGCGCAGCGTGCATGTTCCCTGGCGGTTGCTGCCGATCAACACCCTGCAACGCCTCAATGCCGAGCTGCGCACCTACCAGAGCGTCTATTCGAGCAACTACGACCTGCTCTGCCACTGGGCAGCCAGCCAGGCGCCGGAAGGCTTCCAGCCGTTGTTCGATGAAGAGGGCCACTTCGATATCCGTCAGACCCGTCGCCCCGGCACCCGCCTGCTGTACCTGCACGGCGGCCTGCACCTGCTCAAGCAACCCGACGGCAGCACTCGTCAACGCAGCGCCAGCGATGGTCAATTGCTCGATGGCTTTGCAGTGAACACCCCGGGTGACGTGCCGTTGTTCGTCAACGAAGGCAGCAGCGACGACAAACTCAAGGCCATCCGCAGCTCCGACTACCTGAGCTGGTGCCTGGGCGAACTGGCGGTGCATCAGGGCGGGCTATGCCTGTTCGGCCAGCACCTGGACAACAGCGACCGCCACCTGCTGCAAGCCATCAAGCAGGCACGCCCGACGCACCTGGCGATTGCCATACGGCCCTTGAGCGAGGCTTCGATCATCAGCCAGAAGCAGCACTTCACCCAACGCTTTGCAGACACGCCTGGGCTGGCCCTGCATTTCTTCGACGCCACCAGCCACCCACTGGGCGCCACAGACCTGGAAGTCCCCGTTCCGGTAACAACACGCAAGCGACGTTGAGCCGATACGATTTACCCATAGCAAATGACAATTATTCTCGATACCATTCGCAACTTTCCGCCCTGCGCGTTCCTGGAAAGTTTGCATGCAACGCCCCAAACCCGACCCCATAGCCCATGACACTTGTCGTGGGTTCTATGCCGACATCCTGCACTTTTTGCGCAAGCGCACCGACAATGCCAGCGATGCCGCCGACATGACCCAGGACGTGTTCACCCAATGGTTGGGGTATCGGGATCGCGCCCGCGTGGAGCAGCCTCGGGCGTTCCTGTTTCAGGTGGCGCGCAACCTGTTGAGCGATCACTGGCGCCGGCAGAAGGTACGCCACACCGTGCTTGAAGAAAGTACCGAGGCCGATGAGCAGGCGCCAGCCGACACCCGCAGCGATCCGCTTCACCACGTCCAGCACCAGCAACGCCTGGACCAGCTCAAACAGGTACTCGCCGAGCTCTCGCCGCGCCGCCGCGAAGCCCTTATGCTGCACCGTTTCGAAGGTTTGACGCAGGCACAGATCAGTGAACGCATGGGCATTTCGGTGAGCATGGTGGAAAAACACATTGCCGCAGCCCTGCTGCAGTGCAAGCAACGCCTGGACAGTGAAAACGGCATGGAGCAGCCAGAATGAACCCCACTCTCGGCACCGAAAAGCCTTCGGTCGATGCCCAGGCTTCCAGCTGGTTTTCCCATAACCGCAACAACCCTTCGCGCGAGGCCCGCAAGGCGTTTGCACAGTGGATGCAGCATCCCGAACATGCTCGCGCCTACACCCAGTTCGAACAGCTATGGGATGACCTCGCCGAACTCACGCAGATGAACCCGCCCGTGCCCCTCGTGCCACGCAAGGCCCGGCACTGGCGCCCGGCACTGGCGACTGCCGCGGCACTGTTGTGTGCCTTGCTGGTGGGCAACCTGGGTGGGGTACCTGGTCACTCCAGGCAGACCGTGGCGGTCAACAGCGAACCCCAGACCCTGACGCTGCCCGACGGCAGTCAGATGAACGTCAACGCCCACACGCGCCTGCGCATCGAGTTCGACGCCGAGCGCCGGCTGATTCACCTGGATCAGGGACAGCTGTTCATCGACGTCGCCGCCGACAAGGAGCGCCCGCTGTTCGTCGATGCCGGCAGCGCCGTGGTGCGCGTGGTCGGCACCGCCTTCGACCTGCGCCGCGGCCAGCGGGAGCTGGTGCTGAGCGTGGCCCACGGCCAGGTTGCCCTCGACACGCCGGGCGAGGCACACGACCCGGCCCTGCTCGGCGCACGCCAGCGCGCCATCTACGATCCTGCCCGCGGCAGCCTCAGCGTGCAGACCGTAAGCGATGAGGACGTTGCCGACTGGCGCAACGGCCACGTGACCTTTCGCAACCGCAAGTTGAGCAGCCTGATCGATGAGATTTCGCTCTACCGCCCAGCTGCGATCGTGTTGGCCGACCCTGCCCTGGGCCAATACAAGGTCTCGGGCAACTTCGACGTAAACGACCCCGACGCCCTGCTCAACGCCTTGCCGGCGCTGCTACCGGTCAAGACCGTAACCCTGGCCGACGGACGCCTGCAGATCGAGCGCAAATAAAAAGCTGAGAATATTTTTCATTCGCATATGAGGATTTTGCGCAACACCACGTCTTCCTCCCGTCTGCGTCGTCATTGCAGGCCTTTTTGGCTTTTGCCGTACTGGGGGATTTCATGTTGTCTGCGTTTCGTTCGTTCACACCGTTGTCTGCCCGTCCATCGCTGCTGGCAGCCTGCCTGGCCCTGAGCCTGCAGGCCGAGGCGGCGCCGGTGGCGCTCAACCTGCCGCCACAGTCGCTGGCCGCCTCGCTGAGCCAGTTGGCCCAGCAGGCCAAGGTGCAATTGCTGTTCGACGAAACGTTGCTGCGCAGTGTGCAGGCCCCGGCACTCAAGGGTGCTTTCGAGGCCGAGGACGCCATCGCCCAACTGCTGCGCAACAGCCGCTTCGCCGTGGTCAAGGTCGGCAGCACCTATGTGGTACGCCTGCGCGAAGACGACCCGACCGCCGACAACGGTATCCAACTCGGCGCCTTGAGCATCGTTGGCGATGGCCAGCAAGTGGACCCGAGCACCGTCGGCCGCTCGACCCTGACCCAGGAAGAGATCGACCGCTACCAACCCAGCAACATTCCCAGCGTGCTCTCAACCCTGCCCGGTGTGAACATGGGCGGTTCGGCCAAGCCCGGCGGCCAGACCATCAACATCTGGGGCCTGGGTGACGCCGAAGACGTGCCGATGACCGTCGACGGCGCCACCAAGAGCGGCTTTGAGCGTTATCAACAGGGCACCGTGTTCATCGAGCCGGAGCTGATCAAGAGCATCGAGGTCGAAAAGGGCCCGCACTCGATCTACACCGGCAACGGCGGCTTTGGCGGCAGCGTCAACATGACCACCAAGGATGCCCCGGACCTGTTGCAGGAAGGCCGCAACAGCGGCGCCATGGTCAAGTACGGTTATGCCAGCAACGACCATCAGCAAGTCTACAGCTCGGCCCTGTTCGGCCGCACCGACGATGGCCGCATGGATGCCCTGGTCTACCTGACCAAGCGCGACGGCGACGACATGAAACTGGCCGGCACCCTGCCCGACCCCGAGAACGATTACCCGATCAACCCCAAGCGCCTGCCCAACAGCGCCCTGGACCTGGACGGCGCGTTACTCAAGTTCAATTTGCACCTGACCGACGAGCACAGCCTGGGGTTTTCCTGGTCGCGCTCGGAAAGCGAACGTTGGGCACCGTTCTCGTCCACGTCCTACCCGACGCCGCCGACTCAGTCCGACATCGACAAGTACGGCTACGAAAACGCCCTCAAGCGCTTTTTGGCCAATCGCACTACCACCGACACCACCTGGTCGACCACCTACAAGTACCAACCCATCGAAAACCCGCTGGTAGACCTGCAGGTGAAGTACTCGGTGTCGGATACCGAGCAGACCGACGAGCGTGACGAAACTGCGTTCTTCCAGCCGGCCACCGGCGGGCGCAAGATGGACACCGAGTACACCGACCAGATGCTCGACGTGCGCAACACCAGCCTGTTTTCTACCGGCCCGCTGGAACATGCGCTCTCTGCAGGTTTCCAAGTGCGCCGCCACGAGCGCGACACGCAGATGTGGATGCCGGGCAAAACCTATGACGTCCCCAAATACAACTACGGTCGCTATCAGCCGTACTTCATGCCCAGTGGCAGCGTCGACAGCCAGGGCTACTTCATCCAGGACGCCATCACCCTCGGTGAAGTGACCATCACGCCGTCCCTGCGTTACGACCACGTCGCCAACAAGGGCAAGGAAAACCAGGCGCCGTACTACAACGATCCGAAGATGGGCCACGACTACAGCGAGAAAACCTACAGCGGCTGGTCGCCGCGCCTGTCGGTGTTCTGGAAGGCCAGCGAGCAGACGGCATTCTTCGCCGACTACAGCAAGACCTGGCGCGCCCCAGTGCTGGATGAACAATACGAAGTCCAGGGCATCGGCAGCCGCACCGCCAGCAGCCGCAACCTGGACCCCGAGCGCATCACCGCCCTGCGCGCCGGCAACATCACCAACCTGTCCGACGTCTTCACCGACCGAGACAGTGTGCAGATCCGCACCACCCTGTTTCGCAACGAGATCAAGGACGAGATTTTCAAGGCCACCGGCATCGGTTGCCCGGAGCAACTGGTCACTGGCGAGAGCATTTCCAAGTCCTGCGGTGGGGGCTTGATGTCCAACTACCGCAACATCAAGAGCGTGACCATCAAGGGTTTCGAGGTTGAAAGCTTCTACGACTCGACCTACCTGTTCGGCTCGGTGTCGTACTCGTGGATCACCGGCCGCCATGAAGGGGCCTACACCAACCCCTGGGGGCCAGACGTATGGGCCAAGGACATTCCCGCGCCGAAGTGGATCACCACCCTGGGTGTGAAGATCCCCAGCTGGGATGCCAAGGTGGGTTGGCAGGCGCAGTTCGTGCGCAAGACCGACCGCCTGCCCAGCGACAACTACCGCGAAGGCCCGGGCAGTGCCCTGGGTGACCGCTACTACGACCACTACGCAAACGATGACTACGAGATCCACGGCCTGTTCGCCAACTGGAAGCCCCGGCAGCCATACCTCAAGGGCACCGAGGTCAACTTCACCGTCGACAACCTATTCGACAATGACTATCGCTCCGAACTCAGCGGTGAATACGCTTACAGCCAGGGTCGCAACGCCAAGGTCAGCATCACTCGTTTCTTTTAGGCAGCGCGAACTGTACGGATGAACTTGTGACCAACTGTAACAAGATCATCGGCGTCGCCTGTGGCTCAATGGAACCACTTACCCGCCACAGGCGTTTGCCATGTCCAGCCGCGAAAACACCGGGATGGTCCTTGGGCTTCTCGGTGTCATTATCTTCAGCCTGACCCTGCCCATGACCCGCATCGTCGTGCAGGAACTGCACCCCCTGCTCAACGGCCTTGGGCGCGCCCTGCTGGCGGCGATTCCGGCGGCGGCGCTGCTGCTGTGGCGGCGGGAAAAGTGGCCGACCTGGCAGCAGATCAAGGGCCTGAGCCTGGTAGCGCTGGGCGTGATCCTTGGCTTTCCGGTGTTGTCGGCCTGGGCCATGCAGAGCGTACCGGCCTCCCATGGCGCCCTGGTCAACGGCCTGCAACCGCTGTGCGTGGCCTTCTATGCGGCGTGGCTGTCCCATGAACGCCCGTCAAAAGCCTTCTGGGCCTGCGCGGCACTGGGCAGTGCGCTGGTGTTGGTGTACGCAGTCATCATGGGCGCAGGACAGATCCAGGCCGGCGACCTGCTGATGTTGGCGGCAATTGCCGTCGGCGGCCTGGGGTATGCCGAAGGCGGCAGGCTGGCGCGGGAGATGGGTGGTTGGCAGGTGATCTGCTGGGCGCTGGTGCTGTCGGCGCCGCTGTTGCTTGGGCCGGTGGTGTACTTGGCCTTGCAGCATCAAGGGCCAGTGAGTGCCAAGGCCTGGGGGGCGTTTGGCTATGTGTCGCTGTTCTCGCAATTCATTGGCTTCTTTGCCTGGTATGCGGGGCTGGCGCTGGGCGGGATTGCGCGGGTAAGCCAGATCCAGTTGCTGCAGATCTTCTTCACCATCGCCTTTTCGGCGCTGTTCTTTGGTGAACAGGTCGAGCCGATTACCTGGGTGTTTGCGGCGGGCGTGATCGGCACCGTGGTGCTGGGGCGCAAGACCCGTGTGTACCCGGCAGCGCAGACCACCTGACAGCACCGACACTGTAGCCACTGCCGCCAGGCTGCGATCGGTTGCGTAGCAGTCGCTCACTGGCCAAGGTTTGTGGCCGCTTCGCGCCCAATCGCAGCCTGGCGGCAGCGGCTACAAAACAACTCAGGTCCGAGCGTCGATCAAGCCATCGGCCTGCAACAACGTCTCCAGGCAATGCTCCCTGACGCCATAGAATTCCTTCAACTGCTGGATCTTTTCCAGCAACGCCGCCGAGTCCACCGGCGCCTTGCGCTTCACCGCCAGGATCATCTTGTTCTTGTTGGTGTGCTCAAGGGAGATGAACTCAAACACCTTGGTCTCGTAGCCACAGGCTTCCAGGTACAGCGCACGCAGGCTGTCGGTGAGCATTTCGGCCTGCTGGCCCAGGTGCAGGCCGTATTGCAGCATCGGCTTGAGCAACCCCGGGGTTTGCAATTGTGGGCGGACCTGTTTGTGGCAGCACGGCGAACACATGATGATGGCCGCGCCACAGCGGATGCCGGTGTGAATCGCATAGTCGGTGGCGATGTCACATGCATGCAAGGCGATCATCACCTCGATGGCACTGGGCACCACACTGCGCACATCGCCGCACTCGAACACCAGCCCCGGATGCTCCAGGCGCGCGGCGGCGGCGTTGCACAGCTCGACCATGTCCTGGCGCAATTCGACGCCGGTGACCTGGGCCTCACGCTGCAGGCTGTTGCGCAGGTAGTCGTGGATGGCGAAGGTCAGGTACCCCTTGCCCGAGCCAAAATCCGCCACACGCAGCGGCTGATCCGCCGCCAGCGGCGCTGAAGCCAGCGCGTGAGAAAACACCTCGATGAACTTGTTGATCTGCTTCCACTTGCGCGACATCGACGGAATCAGCGCCTGCTGCTTGTCGGTCACGCCCAGGTCGTGGAGAAACGGCCGGCTCAGCTCCAGGTAGCGCTTTTTCTCCCGGTCGTGCTCGCCTGCCGGGGCCTGCAGCGCTTGCTGCACGGCCTTGCTGTGGAGCATCGGCTTGCCCTTCTTGCTGAACTCCAATTGCGCCTCGTCGCTCAAGCTCAGCAGGTGCGCATTGCGAAATGAACCCGGCAGCAGCTCGGCCACCAGCGCCAGGGCTTCATCATTGGGCAAGTTGCGGGTGATGTCGCGGGTCTTGTAGCGGTAGACCAGTGACAGGCAAGCCTCGCCCTTGACCGTCAGCGGCTTGGCGATGATCCGCTGCAGGGCTTCGTCGGTGCCGACATGGCGCGCCAGCACCAGCTTGATCAGGGCATTCTGTTGCAGGCTGGTGGCGAGCAGGCTCAGAAACTGCGCACGGGCATCCGGCGCGGCCTGGGCGGTGGAGGTATCGGACATCGGGGGTGGGTGCCTCGGGTTGCGGAGGGAGCGGCTAGGCGCAATGGCAGGCATTTTACGTGGATGACCGGCCCGCGCCCAGCTTTTGTCGATCAGCGTTCCTGGCTCAGGCCAGCACCACTAGGCGGTTGGGCAGTTCGTTGCGCTCATGAGTCAGGGGCACATGCTGGCTGAGCAGCTCGCCACAGGCTTCGATGCAACTGACAAAACCCTGCACGGTCTGGCCCTGGCGCACCTGCTCGGTAAAGCGCTTGACGATACCTTCCCACACCTCGTTGTCCAGGTGCCGGGAGATGCCCTCATCCACCAGGATCTCGACATAGCGCTCAGCCTCGCTGACAAAAATCAGCACCCCGGTACTGCCCACCGTATGGTGCAGGTTCTGTTCGAGGAACTGTCGCCGGGCGAGGTTGGAGGCGCGCCAGTGGCGCACGGAACGTGGGATCAGGCGGGTGGTGAGGCTAGGGATGCGAAACAGCAGGCACAGCGCAAGAAAGGTCAGCCACTGCACAATCAACAGGCTGTTAACGCTGAACCCGCCAGTGAGGTAGAACAACAGGCCCGGCACCAGCAAAGCGAGCAGGCTGGCCCAGAGCAACGGGATATAGGCATAGTCGTCGGCGCGACTGGCCAGCACCGTGACCAGCTCCGCGTCGGTGTGCCGCTCGACCTGGGCGATTGCCTCGGCGACCTGGCGCTGTTCGTGTTCACTGAGCAAAGTCATACGCAGGTGTTCTCCTTGATTATTGTTCTACCAGCCACCGGAGGACCCGCCACCGCCGAAGCCACCGCCGCCACCACCGAAGCCGCCACCACCTCCCCCGCGGCCGCCACCAAGACCGCCAAAACCACCGCCGAATCCGCCGCCCATGCCGCCCCGACCGCCACGGCCACTGCCGCCAAGGCCCATGGACTGCAAGGCAAAGACGATCACGATCAGCATGATGAACAGGCCTATGGACCAACCAGGCGCCTCTTCCCCGCCACCACCGCCCTGGGCCCGTGACGGCTCGGCCAGCGGATTGCCGCCCAGTACCTGGAGGATGGCCGCCGTTCCCTGGACGATACCCAGGCTGAACTCCCCGCGCCTGAACGCCGGGGTGATGATGCCGTTGATGATGACGGACGCCTGGGCGTCGGTCAGGCGCTCTTCCAGGCCATAACCGACTTCGATGCGCAGCTTGCGCGCCTTGGGAGCGACGATCAACAGCGCACCGTTGTCCTTGCCCTTCTGGCCGATGCCCCAATGACGCCCCAACTGATAACCGAAGTCTTCAATGGGCAAGCCCTGCAGGTCATCGACCGTCACCACCACGACCTGTTCCGTGGTGGCCTGTTCGTGGGCCGTCAGCATGCGTTCGAGCTGACTGCGGCTCCCGGCATCGAGCAGGCCCGCATTGTCGACCACGCGCCCCGTCAGGGCCGGAAAAGTGGGATCGGCCCGCAACGGCGTGACGACGAGCAGCGCCAGCAGCAGCGCCAGATGCACCAGGCGCATCAGAATTTCACTTCAGGGGCTTTGTCGGCGTCGCTGGCAGTGGCCTCGAAATTCTCCCGCAGCGGCAGGCTGCTGTACATAACGGTGTGCCACAACCGGCCCGGGAAGGTGCGGATCTCGGTGTTGTAGCGCTGCACGGCGGCGATGAAATCCTTGCGCGCCACGGCAATACGGTTTTCGGTGCCTTCGAGTTGCGACTGCAGGGCCAGGAAGTTCTGGTTCGACTTGAGGTCCGGGTAGCGTTCGGACACCACCATCAACCGGCTCAGCGCCCCGGTCAGCTGCGACTGCGCCTGCTGGAACTGCTGCAGCTTCTGCGGATCGTCCAGGGTGCTGGCATCGACCTGGATCGAAGTCGCCTTGGCCCGCGCTTCGATGACCGCGGTCAGGGTTTCCTGCTCCTGCTTGGCATAACCTTTGACTGTTTCAACCAGGTTGGGAATCAGGTCGGCACGGCGCTGGTACTGGTTCTGTACCTGGGCCCAGGCCGCCTTGACCTGTTCGTCGTAGTTGGGAATGTTGTTGATCCCGCAACCGGACACAAGGCTTGCGAGCATCAGCAACAGCCCCACCCTGATGCCCTTGAACTGGATTACCTGCATAGTGGCCTTGCTCCTTGATCAGCGTGAGTCATCGTACTTGAGGCATAATCCGTCACCGCCGCTGGATCGTAATGGCCCGATCGGCTAAAAGATGCCCCAGCAAACTACAACAATAGCCGCTTCCCCAACTTCGGCCGGGCAGTATTACCGTGAACACTGCCGCAAGCCTCGAGAACTGAATTCAATGAACAAGCTGTGTTTGCTGGGCCTTCTTGTCAGCCTGGCCAGTCAGTCGGCGTTTGCCGATACCCCTGCCGCGCCACTGAAGAACAAACAGGCGTTCATCGCCGACCTCATGCAGCAGATGACCCTGGACGAAAAGATCGGCCAGTTGCGCCTGATCAGCATCGGCCCGGAAATGCCCCGCGAGATGATCCGCAAGGAGATCGCCGCCGGGCGCATAGGCGGCACGTTCAACTCGATCACCCGCGCCGAAAACCGTCCGATGCAGGACGCGGCGGGCCGTAGCCGCCTGAAGATCCCGATGTTCTTCGCCTACGACGTGATCCACGGCCACCGCACCATTTTCCCGATCAGCCTGGCCCTGGCGTCGAGCTGGGATATGGACGCAATCGCCAAGGTCGGCCGGGTTTCTGCACTGGAAGCGGCTTCCGACGGCATCGACATGACCTTCGCACCGATGGTCGACATTGCCCGCGACCCGCGCTGGGGCCGTACCAGTGAAGGTTTCGGTGAAGACACCTACCTGGTCTCGCGCATCTCCAAGGTGATGGTCGAGTCGTTCCAGGGCAAAAGCCCGGCAGAGCCCACCAGCCTGATGGCCAGCGTCAAGCACTTCGCCCTGTATGGTGCAGTGGAAGGCGGGCGCGACTACAACACCGTCGACATGAGCCCGACCAAGATGTTCAACGACTACCTGCCCCCCTACCGCGCGGCCATCGACGCCGGCGCCGGTGGCGTGATGGTTGCCCTGAACTCGATCAACGGCGTACCGGCCACCTCCAACACCTGGCTGATGAACGATCTGCTGCGCAAGGACTGGGGCTTCAAAGGCGTGACCGTCAGCGATCACGGCGCGATCACCGAGCTGGTGCGTCATGGCGTGGCCCGCGACGGTCGCGAAGCCGCCAAACTGGCGATCAAGGCCGGCATCGACCTGAGCATGAACGACTCGCTGTACGGCGAGGAACTGGCCAGCCTGCTCAAGGCCGGTGAAATCGACCAGGCCGACATCGACAACGCCGTGCGTGAAGTGCTCGGTGCCAAGTACGACATGGGCCTGTTCGCCGACCCGTACCGCCGCATCGGCGTGGCCAGCGAAGACCCGGCCGACACCTACGCCGACAGCCGCCTGCACCGCGCCGAAGCCCGTGATGTGGCCCGCCGCAGCCTGGTGCTGCTGGAAAACCGCGAGCAGACCCTGCCGTTGGAAAAAGCGGGCACCATCGCCTTGGTGGGCCCGCTGGCCGACGCCCCCATCGACATGATGGGCAGTTGGGCCGCCGCCGGGCGTCCGGCCCAGTCGGTGACCGTGCGCGAAGGCATGCGCCAGGTGCTGGGCGACAAGGCCAAGGTGATCTACGCCAAGGGCTCCAATGTCACACACGACAAGGCCATCCTCGATTACCTGAATTTCCTCAACTTCGATGCCCCGGAAATCGTCGACGACCCACGTCCTGCCGCCGTGTTGATCGACGAAGCGGTCAAGGCTGCCAAGCAGTCGGATGTGGTCGTGGCTGTGGTTGGCGAATCGCGTGGCATGTCCCACGAGTCCTCCAGCCGTACCTCCCTGGAAATCCCGGCGGCCCAACGCGAACTGATCAAGGCCCTGAAGGCCACCGGCAAGCCGCTGGTGCTGGTGCTGATGAATGGCCGTCCGCTGTCGCTGACCTGGGAGCGTGAGCAAGCCGACGCCATCCTCGAGACCTGGTTCAGCGGTACCGAGGGCGGCAACGCCATCGCCGATGTCCTGTTCGGCGACTACAACCCCTCGGGCAAGCTGGCGATCACCTTCCCGCGCTCGGTCGGGCAGATCCCGATGTACTACAACCACCTGAGCATTGGCCGCCCCTTCACCCCGGGCAAGCCTGGCAACTACACTTCGCAGTACTTCGAGGAGCCCAATGGCCCGCTGTACCCCTTCGGCTACGGCCTGAGCTACAGCGACTTCAGCCTGTCGGCGCTGACCCTGTCGAGCAAGACCCTGAAGAAAGGCCAGACCCTCGAAGCCAGCATCCAGGTGAGGAACACCGGCAAACGTGACGGCGAAACCGTGGTGCAGTTGTATGTGCAAGACATCGCCGCCTCCATGAGCCGCCCGGTCAAGGAGCTGAAGAACTTCCAGAAGGTCATGCTCAAGGCTGGCGAAGAACGCACCGTGCGCTTCACCCTCAGTGAAGATGACCTGAAGTTCTACAACACCCAGTTGCAATGGGCAGCCGAGCCTGGCGAGTTCAACGTCCAGGTCGGGCTGGACTCTCAAGCCGTGCAGCAACAACGTTTCGAACTGCTGTAAACCGTTGCCACGCTCCAAGGGAAGGCCAGGAGGCCTTCCCGAACCGCCGGGACTTGCACCATGCCTTATTCCTTTCGCGCCCTGCGTCTGGGGCTGATCGTTTTATTCATTCTCGCAGGCACCCTGTTCACGGCTGGCTGGGCCATGCACCACGCCAAGCGCCAGTCGATGGTCGACGATGCCGGGCGCGCCAGCCAGCAACTGAGCCTGTACGCCACCTCGCTGCATACCTTGATCGAACGCTACCGCGCCTTGCCCGCCGTGCTGGCCCTGGACCCGGAGCTGATCAGCGCCCTCAAGGGCCCGGTCGAGGGCCCGGTGCAGGACGCCTTGAACCGCAAGCTTGAACGCATCAACGGTGCGGCCAATTCCTCGACCCTGGAGCTGCTCGACCGCACCGGCCTGGCAGTGGCAGCCAGTAACTGGCGCTTGCCCAGCACATACGTCGGCTCCAACTACGGCTTTCGCCCCTACTTCAAGCAGACCCGCAGCCAAGGCAGCGGGCGCTTTTATGCCGTGGGCGTGACCAGTGGCGTGCCAGGGTACTTTCTATCCAGCGCGGTGATGGATGAAAACAGCCGCTTTCTCGGCGCCATGGTGGTCAAGCTGGAATTCCCGGAGCTTGAGCGCGAATGGCGCCAGGGCACCGACATCCTGCTGGTCAGCGATGCCCGCGGGATCATTTTCATCGCCAACCAGGACGGCTGGCGCTATCGCGAACTCAAGCCCTTGAGCAGCGCCGACCACGCCGAACTTGCCGCTACCCGCCAGTACGACAAGCAACCTCTGGTGCCGCTGCAGCATCAGGTGCTCAGCCGCTTCAACGAGCACAGCACCCTGACCCGCGTGCAAGGGCCTGGAGGCAGCACCGAATACCTGTGGGAAAGCCTGCCACTGGAAGCCGAGGGCTGGACCCTGCACCTGCTGCGCAAGCCGCAGGTCAGCGACGACGGTCGCAATGCAGCCCTCGCTGCGGCGGCGGTGTGGCTGAGCCTGGTGTTCGCCCTGTTGTTCATCAGCCAGCGGCTGCGCCTGGCCCGCCTGCGCCAGCGCAGCCGCGAAGAGCTCAAGCGCCTGGTCGAGGAACGTACCCGCGACTTGCGCACGGCCCAGGAAGGTCTGGTGCAATCGGCCAAGCTTGCCGCCCTCGGGCAGATGTCGGCGGCCCTGGCCCATGAAATCAACCAGCCGCTGACCACCCAGCGCATGCAACTGGCGACCTTGCGCCTGCTGCTCGACAACCAGCGCTATGACGAAGCTCGCCAGGCCCTGGAGCCACTGGAGCAAATGCTCACACGCATGGCAGCACTCACCGGCCACCTGAAAACTTTCGCCCGCAATAGCCCCAGCGGCCTGCGCGAGCGCCTGGACCTGGCCACCGTGGTCGACCAGTCGTTGCAGTTGCTCGATGCGCGCATTCGTGCCGAACAGGTGGACGTGGCCCTGTACCTGGCCCGCCCGGCCTGGGTCCGCGGCGATGCGATCCGCCTTGAGCAGGTGCTGATCAACCTGATGCGCAATGCCCTGGATGCCATGGTCGGCAAAAGCTACAAACGTCTGGAGATCCGCATCGAAGCCCAGGACGAGCAGTGGCGCCTGAGTGTGCTCGACAGTGGCGGTGGTATCCCCGCCGAACATTTGACCAAGGTCTTCGACCCGTTCTTCACCACCAAGCCTGTAGGTGAAGGCCTAGGCCTGGGCCTGGCGATATCCTATGGCATCATTCATGAAGCCGGCGGGCGCCTGACGGTGGAGAACCAACCCGGCGGCGCTTGCTTCAGCCTTACCCTGCCCTGCGATCCGGAGACTTGATGTTCAATTCGGTTATGGTTGTCGATGATGAAGCCAGCATCCGTACTGCCGTGGAGCAGTGGCTGAGCCTGTCGGGCTTCGACGTACAGTTGTTCAGCCGTGCCGAAGACTGCCTCAAGCAACTGCCTGGGCACTTTCCCGGTGTCATCCTGAGTGATGTGCGCATGCCGGGCATGGACGGGTTGCAGCTACTTGAGCAACTTCAGGCGCGCGATCCCGATCTGCCGGTAATCCTCCTGACTGGCCATGGCGACGTGCCCATGGCAGTCGAGGCCATGCGCAATGGCGCCTATGACTTTCTGGAAAAGCCCTTCAGCCCGGAAAGCCTGTTGGGCAGCCTGCGTCGCGCCCTGGAAAAGCGCCAGCTGATCCTGGACAACCGCCGCCTGCACGAGCAGGCCGACTTCAAGGCGCGCCTGGAACTGAACCTGCTGGGCATGTCCCAGGGTATGCAACAGCTGCGTCGGCAAGTGCTGGACTTGGCCAGCCTGCCGGTCAATGTGCTGATCCGTGGCGAAACCGGCAGCGGCAAGGAACAGGTCGCGCGCTGCCTGCATGACTTCGGGCCGCGGGCCGGCAAGCCCTTCGTCGCGCTGAACTGCGCCGCAATCCCTGAGCAGTTGTTCGAGGCAGAGCTGTTCGGCCACGAGAGCGGCGCCTTCACCGGCGCCCAGGGCAAGCGCATCGGCAAGCTTGAATACGCCAATGGCGGTACGGTGTTTCTCGATGAAATCGAGAGCATGCCCCTGGCTCAGCAGGCCAAGCTGCTGCGTGTACTGCAAGAGCAGAAGCTTGAGCGCCTGGGCGCCAACCAGAGCATCAGCGTTGATCTGCGCATCATCGCCGCGACCAAGCCCGACCTGCTCGAGGAAGCCCGCGCCGGGCGCTTTCGCGAAGACCTTGCCTACCGCCTTAACGTCGCCGAGCTGCGCCTGGCGCCACTGCGCGAGCGGCGCGAAGACATTCCCCTGCTGTTCGAGCACTTTGCCCGCAACGCCGCCGAACGTGTGGGCCGTACCGCACCCTTGCTCAGCGCGGCGCACCTGGGTCGACTGCTGAGCCACGACTGGCCCGGCAACGTGCGCGAGCTTGCCAACGCCGCCGAGCGCCACGCGCTGGGCCTGGGTGACCCGGTCATTACGGTCGAGTCCGGCCAGTCATTGGCCGCCCAGCAGGAAGCCTTCGAGGCCCAGTGCCTGCGTGCAGCCCTGGGCCGGCACAAGGGCGAGATCAAGGCGGTGATGGAAGAGCTGCAGATTCCCCGGCGTACCCTCAACGAGAAAATGCAGCGCCATGGCCTGCAGCGGGAAGACTTCCTCGCCCCCAACTGACCCCAATGAGCGGAATATTGCCTATCGACCGCCGGACAATAGGCGGATTTCCGCTCATCTATTTGCGCAAACCCTTCTAGAACGGGCCTCCTGAACCTGGCACAGCTCCTGCTATAGCCCTGCCAGGCTGCGTTTCGGCGCGCTCCACAAAAACAACTAGAAGGTTCCGTCAATGGATAACTCCTCTACCCTGCCTGCTGGGGCGGCTATTGCGCCTGCCGCAGAAAAAACCACTCGTAGCCGTCTCAAGTCGATCTTCAGTGGTTCGATCGGCAACATGGTCGAGTGGTACGACTGGTACGTCTACGCCGCGTTTTCCCTGTACTTCGCCAAGGCCTTCTTCCCGACCGGCGACACCACCGCACAGCTCCTGAACACCGCCGCGATTTTCGCCGTGGGCTTTTTGATGCGCCCGATCGGCGGCTGGCTGATGGGTATCTACGCCGACCGCAAGGGCCGCAAGGCTGCCCTGATGGCTTCGGTGCTGCTGATGTGCGCGGGTTCGCTGGTCATTGCCCTGACTCCGGGCTACGAAACGATTGGTGTGGCGGCCCCTGTCCTGCTGGTGGTCGCGCGCCTGATGCAAGGCCTGTCGGTTGGCGGTGAATACGGCACCTCGGCCACCTACCTCAGCGAAATGGCCACCAAGGAACGTCGCGGCTTTTTCTCAAGCTTCCAGTACGTCACCCTGATCTCCGGCCAGCTCATCGCCCTGGCGGTCTTGATCATCCTCCAGCAGACCCTGACCACCGAGCAGCTGTATGCCTGGGGCTGGCGCGTACCGTTCGTGATCGGAGCCCTGTGCGCGGTCGTGGCCCTGTACCTGCGTCGCGGGATGGAAGAAACCGCCTCCTTCACCAAGAAGGAAAAGTCCAAGGAAAGCCTGATGCGCACCCTGATGCGCCATCCGAAGGAACTGGCAACCGTGGTCGGCCTGACCATGGGCGGTACCCTGGCGTTCTACACCTACACCACTTACATGCAGAAGTACCTGGTGAACACGGTGGGCATGAGCATCAGCGACTCGACCACCATTTCGGCGGCGACGCTGTTCCTGTTCATGTGCCTACAACCGATTATCGGCACCCTGTCCGACAAGATCGGCCGTCGCCCGATCCTGATCGCCTTCGGCGTACTGGGCACCTTGTTCACCGTACCGATCCTGACCACCCTGCACACCATCCAGAGCTGGTGGGGCGCGTTCTTCCTGATCATGGCGGCGCTGATCATCGTCAGCGGCTACACCTCGATCAACGCCGTGGTCAAAGCCGAACTGTTCCCGACCGAGATCCGCGCCCTGGGCGTCGGCCTGCCCTACGCACTGACCGTGTCGATCTTCGGCGGTACCGCCGAGTACGTGGCGCTGTGGTTCAAGAGCGTCGGCATGGAGACTGGCTTCTACTGGTACGTGACCGCGTGTATCGCCTGTTCACTGCTGGTGTACCTGTTCATGAAGGACACCCAGAAGCACTCGCGCATTACCACTGACTGAAGCCTCGGCCAAACCCGGTAGCCAAAAGGGGCGTCCAGCAATGGACGCCCCTTTTTCGTTTAACGGGTAATTAATCCGGGGGGTTCATTGTAAGGATGTGAATCGCGGCAAGCCCGCTCCTACCCGGTAGGAGCGGGCTTGCCGCGCGCTCAAATATCGAACAATACGATTGTTATGCGTAATTTTTTGCGCTTTTTAATCAATTTAATCGGCGTAGCATTGAACCCATAGAAACAAACAACCCCACACCACCCCGGAGCAACCACCATGAAAAGCAAACTGATCCTGACCTTGGCCTTCTCGGTACTGGCTGCCAACGCTTTCGCCGAAGACGGTTTCGACCGCACCAACGCCCACAGCTTCAGCGCTATCCAGAGCCAGTCGGCTACGTATGCAGAAGATGGTTTCGATCGCACAGGTGCTGCCAAATTCGCTGAAGACGGCTTCGATCGCACCGGCGCCGCCAAATTCGCCGAAGACGGTTTTGACCGCACTGGCGGTGCCCGCTTCGCTGAAGATGGCTTCGATCGCACCCAGGCCCACCGCATCAGTTAAGCCCTGATGTGAAGCAGTCAGCCCGGCTTCGGCCGGGCTTAATCGTTTTCAGCCAGGCAAAGCCTTGGCACACTAGGCGCTTTCTCACAGGAAAGGCCTTACGGCCAGCGCAGATGTACTACTACGAACCCGCAAAAGGCCATGGCCTGCCCCACGACCCTTTCAATGCCATCGTCGGCCCACGTCCCATCGGCTGGATCTCGTCCCAGGATGCCGAAGGCCGGCTGAACCTCGCGCCCTACAGCTTCTTTAACGCCTTCAACTACATTCCACCGATCATCGGCTTCTCCAGCGTCGGGCGCAAAGACAGCCTGAACAACATCGAGAAGACCGGTGAGTTCGCCTGGAACTTGGCCACGCGCCCGCTGGCCGAGGCCATGAATCAGAGCTGCGCCGCCGTTTCGCCCGAGGTCGATGAGTTCACCTTGAGTGGCCTGACCCCCGTGGCGTCCAAGGTCATTGCCGTACCCCGGGTGCAGGAAAGCCCAGTGTCGTTCGAGTGCAAGGTCACCCAGATCATCCAACTGCAACGGGCAGACCAGGTGCTGGTGCCAAGCTGGTTGATCCTGGGTGAAGTAGTAGCGGTGCATATTGCCGAGCATCTGCTCAAGGACGGTATATACGATACCGCCGCGGCGCAGCCGATCCTGCGGGGGGGTGGTCCTGCGGATTACTTCGAGCTGGGCAACCTGTTCAAGATGGCCCGCCCGCAAGTCAACGGCTGATTACCAGATCAGCTCGGCCTCGTCGCTGACGCCCTGCAGGCGCTCCAGCTCGGCGCAGGCCGCTTCGTCGGCGGCCAGGGCGGTCTTGAAGGTCTGCCCCTCAAGCACCTTGTGAAAGCGCGGTGCGCCGGTGGCGCCCAGGCCTTTGACGGCGATTGCTGCGTTGTATCCTTCTTCACCGCGGACGGCTGCCGAAACGGCTTCAAACTGCGAAAACTCTTTACGTGCCATGTGCCTCAGATCCACATCGATTGCCTGAAACCGCCATTCTAACCCGCAGACGGCTCACCAAAGGTATGCAGGTCGAGACTGGCGACCACCTGGGCCTGAACCAGTTCGCCGAACAGGTCCAGTGTTGGCGAGGCAAAGTAGCCGCTCATCGCCTGGTGATCGCGCCAGAAACCGCTCAACAGCCACAGATCGGCATCGGCCTGGGACTGTTGCAGGTTGAAGTGCAGGCACCCCGGCGCCTGTCTCGACGGTTCCAGCAGTTGGCGCAAGCGCTCGCCCAGTTCCACTGAACGACCGCTGCTGGCCCGGATGAAAGCAAGGTGGGTGACCAAATGCGACGAGGTCATGAGCATGTCTCCTAGAGCAGCCAGTTGTTATTGCCAGGCTGCACAGGTTAGGCGACGCCTCGCGCGTGCCGTTAGGCCATTCCTGTCGCGCGATTGCCTGATCCTGCGCGCGGCAGGATCAGGCAAGCAGACGACAGCACCCGGCTAGCGTCACTGCTTGCACAAACCTATGCTGCACAGGTTCTAATCCGGAATCGCCGCCATGAACACTGCCACCCCTGACCGCCAGATCCTCGATCCTGCCCTGGAGCAGCAACGCCAGGAGCTGGCTGATCTGGTACGTCGTCACGCACCGCGCGCCGCCAACGTCGAATCGGCAATTGAAGACTTGTACGTGGTGCAATACACCGAAAGCGTGCGTTCGATGCCGGCCCTGGCCGAGCCCGCCCTGTGCATCCTGGCCCATGGCAGCAAAGAGATTTGCCTGGGCGATGAGCGCTACGTCTACGACCCGTTGCACTACATGGTGCTGTCGGTGGCATTGCCGATCAGTGGCGTATTGCTGGAGGCCAGCCCGGAGAACCCGAGCCTTGGCGTGCGGATGAACATTGATCCGGCACAGATCAACAACCTGATCGCCGAGGCCGGCCCGATGGGCGTGCCGGCACTCCCATCGGGCCGGGGCTTGTATGTGGAGCGTACCGACCCGCAGTTGCTCGATGCCTTGCTGCGCTTGATCCGCCTGCTGGATACGCCCAAGGATATCGCGGTGCTGGCGCCGCTGATTCGCCGCGAAATTCTTTACCGCCTGTTGCGCGGGCCGCAGGGTTACCGGCTGTATGAGATTGCCATGTCCAACAGCCAGACCCATCGGGTGTGCCAGGCCATCGAATGGCTGAACCAGCATTTTCATCGCCAGCTGCGCATCGACGACCTGGCCCGGGAAGTGAACCTGAGCAGCTCGACCCTGCACCACCGCTTCAAGGCGGTCACCTCCATGAGCCCGCTGCAGTACCAGAAACAGCTGCGCCTGCAAGAGGCGCGGCGGTTGATGCTCAACGATGGCCTGGAAGCGGCGGTGGCCGGGTATCGGGTGGGGTACGAGAGCCCGTCGCAGTTCAGCCGCGAGTACAGCCGGCTGTACGGCGCGCCGCCAGTACGCGACCTGGCGCGCCTGCGCAGCACCCTGTAGGAGCGGCGGTGCGACGTCTCGACTTGCCCCGCGAAGGGCCGGCACATCCAACCCATCTGCTACGACCTGGCATTCGCTATCGCGGGGCAAGCCCGCTCCTACAGTGCGAACCGCTTAAACCGCCCTCACCACATGCTTGATCTCCTGGAACGCGCTCAGCCCCCAAGGCCCAAGCTCCCGCCCGATGCTGCTCTGCTTGTAACCACCCCAGGCCGTCTGCGGGAAGATCACCTGCGGTGCGTTGATCCACACAAGCCCCGCCTGCAAGGCATTGGCCACACGCTCGGCGGCCACCAGATCGTTGCTGATCACACTGGCCACCAGGCCAAATTCGCTGTCATTGGCCAGGGCAACAGCCTCGGCTTCATTGGCAACCGGCCGCACACAAAGCACCGGGCCAAAGATCTCCTGGCGCCACAGTGCGCTGTCCAGCGGCACATCGGTGAACACCGTAGGGCTGATGAAATAGCCGCAGGGTAGATCCAGCGGACGCGCGCCACCGCACAGCAACCGGGCACCGGACTCCAGGCCCGCCGCGATATGCCCTTGCACGCGCTGGTACTGCAACGCGTTCACCAGAGGACCCATTTCATGTTCGCCCGTGAACGGCTCACCGACCCTGATCATCTCGGTACGCGTTTTCAAACGGGCGATAAAATCCGGGTACAAGGCCTCGGCGACCAGCACCCGGCTGGTCGCCGAGCACATTTGCCCAGCGTTGAAAAAGCCGCCCAGGCAAGCCAGTTCAACCGCCAGTTCAAGGTCGGCCTCCGCCAGCACCAGCAATGAGGATTTGCCGCCCAGTTCCAGGCTCACGCCCTTGATGGTTTCAGCGGCGCGTTGCATCACCTGCACCCCTACCGCGTTGCTGCCGGTAAACGAAATCTTCGCGATGCGCGGGTCCGCCGCCAGCGGTACACCTACGGCGATACCGGTGCCACACACCAAGTTGAACACGCCCTCCGGCAAACCGGCCTCGGCAATGATGCCCGCCAGCTCCAACTCTGCCAGCGGGGTGACTTCCGACGGCTTGAGTACCACACAGCAGCCAGCTGCCAAGGCAGGCGCCAGCTTCCAGGCGGTGGTGACCATGGGGAAGTTCCACGGCACGATCAGCCCCACGACACCGCAAGGCTCGCGCCGCAGGCGGGCGACAAAGTCATCGCTGGGCAGTGCCACCGCGCTGTCCTGTCCGGCATCCAGACCATCGGCCAGTTCGGCGTAGTAGCGGAAGGTGGCGATCACATCGTCGACATCCATCTGCGCTTCGGCCTGCGGTTTGCCATTGTTGCTGGCCTGCAGAAACACCAATCGCTCACGGCGTTGCTCGACACCCTCGGCGATGGTCCGCAACACCTTGGCGCGCTCGGCGCCGCTGCTGCCCGACCAGGCACCGAAAGCTGCCCAAGCCGCCGCCGTGGCGCGATCCACGGCGGCCCCATCTCCGCCATGCACTTCAGCCAGCAACTGCTCGTTGCTCGGATTGATCACCATCAGCGGATGCGACCCGTGTTGCCATACACCGTCAATGAAAAGGCCTGGCAGCTTCATCATGCTTGCACCGCCTGCTGCCACTGCTGCTGGTTGATTTCGATCAGGCTCGGCCCCTTGCGGTCGCAAGCCTGGCGCAGCGCTTCACGCAACGACTCGACGCCCGCCACAGTCTCGGCTGCGCAGCCCAGCGCCTTGGCGACACCAATGAAGTCCGGGGTATGAATGTCCACGCCCACCGGTTCAATGGCGCGGTTGACCATGTACTTCTTGATTTCCTCGTAGCCCTGGTTGTTCCACAGCAGCACGATCAGTGGCACCTGTGCTTCGGTGGCACTGGCCAGCTCAGGCAGGGTGAACTGCAGGCCGCCATCGCCGATCAGGCAGACCACCGGCGCTCGCTCATTGATAGCTTCGGCACTGCCCAGCCAGGCCCCCATGGCCGCCGGCAAGGCATAACCCAGGGTGCCGTAACCGGTCGAGGCATTGAACCAGCGACGTGGCTGGTCCATGTCCAGGGTCAGGTTGCCGGTGTAGACCGGCTGGGTCGAGTCGCCGATCAGGATCGCGCCCGGCAGGGTGTCGAGCAGCGTCTTGAGCATGCGCGTCTGGCTGTGCATCGGCAGGTCCCAGTCTGCCAGCAGCGTTGCACGCAGGCGCTCGGCACGACTGGCGCCCCATTCATTGCCGCGCACTGGCGCCGGCAGTTCGGCCAGGGCCACCAGCAAGGCCTGGGTCGCGACCGTGGCGTCGGCCACCAGGGCAATTTCTGGTGGGTAGTTGCGCACCGTCTGGTCTGGGTCGATATCGATACGCAGCAAACGGCCAGGTATTTCGAAACCGCCCTTGAAGGTGACGTCGTAATCGGTTTCACCAAGCTCGGTACCGATTGCCAGCACCACGTCCGCCTCGGCCACCAGGGCACGCGTGGCCACCAGCGACTGGGTCGAGCCGATTTGCAGCGGATGGCTCGAAGGCAGCACACCCTTGGCGTTGATGGTCAAGGCCACCGGTGCCTGCAGGTACTCGGCCAGACGGGTCAGCGCCGAGCTGGCGTCAATGGCGCCGCCACCGGCCAGGATCAGCGGTCGACGTGCGCCAGCCAGCAAGGCCGCCATTTGCGCTACCGGAGCCGGTGCGGCGCCTGCACGGGCAACGCGTACCGGTGCGCAGGCCAGCAGGTGGTCAGCGTCTTCGACAAGTACATCCAGGGGAATCTCGATATGCACCGGACGCGGCCGGGCACCGTCGAATACGGCGAAGGCGCGGGCCAGCACCATGGGCAGGTCATCGGCGCTCATCAGCGTATGCGAGAAGGCCGCGACACCGGCCACCAGGCTGCCCTGGGCCGGCAGCTCGTGCAGCTTGCCGCGCCCGCCACCCAGTGCATTGCGCGACTGCACGCTGGAAATCACCAGCATCGGGATCGAGTCGGCGTAGGCCTGGCCCATGGCGGTGGTGATGTTGGTCATGCCAGGACCGGTAATGATGAAGCACACACCCGGCTTGCCACGGGTGCGGGCATAACCGTCAGCCATGAATCCTGCACCTTGCTCATGGCGCGGGGTGATATGCCGGATGGAAGATCGCGCCAACCCCCGGTAGAGTTCGACGGTATGCACGCCGGGAATTCCGAAGACATGGTCCACGCCATAGCCTTCAAGGAGTTTGACCAGTACTTCGCCGCAAGTCGCCATGTTCGTGTGCCTGTCGTTGTGCTGAAAACAGGCTTTATTGGACCGCCGCAACGCTACCGGCACAATGCATAAAAGCTCATACTAGCCATGTCTACAGATCATGGCTGACTCCCAATGAAACGCCTCCCGCCCCTGCCCGCCCTGCACACCTTCCTGGTCACTGCCCAGTGCTGCAACTTCACCCGCGCAGCACAACTGCTGCACATTACTCAGGGGGCCGTCAGCCGCCAGATCGCCGGGCTCGAAGATCACCTCGGCTATGCCCTGTTCCTGCGCCAGGCGCGCGGCTTGAGCCTGACCCGTGAAGGCCAGGACTGGCTGCCACGGGTCCAGCAGGTGTTCGCACTGATCGAGGAAGGCGTGCAGCAGGTCGGCGTGCGCAGCGCTACCTTGCAGCTCAAGGCGCCCACTTGCGTAATGCGCTGGCTGTTGCCACGGCTGATGGAGTGGCAAGCGTTACGCCCGGAGGTACCGGTGGAACTGACCACCACGGTGCAGCATGGTGTGGATTTTCGGCGGGAAGTGTTCGATGCCGCCGTGGTGTATGGCGCGGCGCCCAATCATGGCTTGCACAAGATGAAGCTGTTCGATGAGCAACTGACGCCGGTGTGTGCGCCGCAATTGCTGGCTGGCCCCCTGCCCTTGGGGCAGCTGGCGGACCTGGAGCAGCATATGTTGCTGCACCCGACACGCGATCAGCACGACTGGAACGTCTGGCTCGGTGCAGCCGGTGCTCACCTGGCTGGACATGGCAAGAACCAGCATTTCGAGACCCTGGACATGGCCATGTCCATGGCCTCGCAGGGCACCGGCGTAGCGATTGGTGACTGGTCGCTGATTGGTGATGACCTGCGCTGTGGGCGGCTTGTGACGCCCTTCCCGCTAAAAGTGTGTACGGGGCAGGCCTACTACCTGGTCCGCCCGCAAGGCTCGGCGTCGCCGGCCCTGCAGGAATTGCTCGACTGGCTGTGTGAGCAGGCCGCTGTGGGAGCGGGCTTGCCCTACGAGGCGCTGTGACAGGTTAAACGCTATCGCGGGGCAAGCCCGCTCCCACAGCCGCTCCTACCGTGAAACGCTGGCGCGAATGGGCTGGCTTTTCCACCTCATCGAGCATGGCGATGGCGTAGTCGGCAAAACTGATCCAGCTCTTGCCGTCGGCCCCCATCAGCAAGTGGTCCTTGCCGGTGTTGTAGTTGCCAGTGCGTGGCCCTTCAACGAACTCGGCCGAGGGTGACAGAAAGGTCCAGTCCAGCTCCTTTTCCTGACGCAAGGTGTCGAGGTAATGCCCACCAGCAGTGGCTTCGGCCTTGTAGGCTTCAGGGAAATCCGGGCTATCAATGACCTTGTGCCCCGACGGCAACAACAGGCTACCCGCCCCGCCCACCACCAGCAGGCGCTTGACCCCGGCCTTCTTCACCGGTTCGATGATTGCCTGGGGCTTGATGCTGGAAAAATGCGCCGCACTGAGCACCACGTCATGCCCAGCCAGCGCCTGCTCCAGCCCCACGGCATCGCTGACATCCAGCGCCACGGTCTTCACCCCTTCACGGCCCTGCAGTTTCGACGGATCACGGGCGATGGCAGTGACACGGTGACCACGACGCAGCGCTTCTTCCAACAATTGGCTGCCGGCACGCCCGGTCGCCCCGATGATTGCGATGTTGCTCATGAAACACCTCCAGTCAGAATTGAATGTTGCCTACCACTTCATCTCGCCCTTGGCGACCTTGGCGCTGAGCTCCAGCGAGCTCGCTTCACCCAGGTCCGGGTAGCGCTTTTTCATTGCTGCAATCAACTCGGCGGCATTGCCGGCCTTGGCGGATTCTTGGTCGAACGCGCGGATGTAGCTGGCGGTGAAGTGCACCGCTTCAAGCGACTCGCCGGGCTGTCCCAGATAGTGTCCCGGCACCACCACCTGCGGTTTGAGCTGTTCAATGCGCGCAAGGGTCGCCAGCCAGTCCTTGTGCGACTGCACCGTCTGGGTGTCGGCCATCCACACGTGAAGGTTCTGCGCGACCACCACACCGCCGACAACCGCCTTGATCGAGGGAATCCAGACGAAGCTGCGATCCGGCTGTGGGCCATCGAGACCGATCACTTCCAACTGTTGCCCTTCAAGCGCCAGTCGATTGCCATCCATCACGTCCGGCACCACTAGCCTGGTCGGTTTGTCGGTTCCCATCTGCGGGCCCCAGTACGCCAGCTTGGCGTTCATGGTTTGCTTGATGTGCGCCACCGTTGCCGCCGAAGCCACGACCCTGGCTTGAGGATAGGCGTCGGTCAGGGTCTGCAAGCCGAAGTAATAGTCCGGATCGCCATGGCTGACATAGATGGTGGTCAGTTGCTTGCCGCTGGCCTGCAGCCTGGCCAGAACTTGCTCCGCCTGGGCTTTGCCGAACTGGGCATCGACAAGAATGGCGTCGTGCTTGCCACTGACGATCACCGAGCTGACCGGGAACAAGGCATCCGTACCCGGGTTATAGACATCCAGTTGCAGCAGCTGCCCGGCAGCATTGGCCTGAGCCAACGCACCCAAGGTGGCGAAAGCCAGCAGCAAGCGGCGAAAGGAGAATGAACGACGCATCAGGCAATTCCTGTGGGTGGGCTTGAGCAACAGCTTAGTTGCACGAACCGATACAAAAAATGCGATGCTTTGACATAGTTTATTTCTGAAATCGGGCAAATCATGGATCGTCTGACCGCAATGCGGGTCTTCGTCAGCGTGGTGGACCTGGGCAGCCAATCGGCGGCGGCTGAGCATCTGGACCTTTCACGGCCCGTGGTTTCGCGCTATCTGGCAGAGCTTGAAGACTGGGTCGGGGCCCGCCTGATGCAGCGCACCACCCGCCGCCTGAGCCTGACCGCCGCCGGCCAGGAAACCTTGCCGCGCTGCCGGCAGATGCTGGAACTGGCGGGCGACCTGCAAGCCGCAGTGAGCGCGCCAAATGATGCCCCGCGGGGCGAGTTGCGCATCAGTGTCAGCACTTCGTTTGGCCAGGCGCAATTGATGGATGCACTGGCCGACTACGTCAAACGCTACCCTGGGGTGAAGATCGACCTGCAGATGCTCGATCGCACGGTCAACCTGGTGGACGAACGCATCGATCTGGCCATCCGCACCAGCAACGACCTTGATCCCAACCTGATCGCCCGCCGCCTGAGCGTCTGCCGCTCGGTGATCTGCGCCTCCCCTGCCTACCTGCGCGAACACCCGGTTCCAGAGCAGGTCCAGGACCTTGCCCGGCACAATTGCCTGACCCACTCCTACTTCGGCCGCAGCCTCTGGCATTTCGACGTGGAAGGCGAAGTGGTGTCGGTGCCGGTGCAGGGCAACATCAGCGCCAACGAGGCCATGACGCTGCAGCGTGCGGCGCTGGCCGGCGCCGGCATTGCCATGCTGCCCACCTATCAGACCGCCGCCGCCCTGCGTAGTGGCGAACTGGTTCGCTTGCTGCCCAAGGCCCGCCCGCAGGAACTGAACCTGACCGCCGTCTACACCTCCCGCAAGCACATGCCGGCCACCTTGCGCAGCATGCTCGACTTTCTCGCCGAGCGTTTTACCGCCGAGCCGGAATGGGACCGCGATCTGCTCTAGACCGGGCACTGCTGGCAAAGCTGGCCTATGCTTTCAATAGCACCTGTGTGCTGTTGAAAGAGGTGAGCATCATGGGCCTCAAATCCAGAAAATGCGCCGTGGTCTTTGCCATCGTCTCGGTGGTCGGGCTCTACTCCGCAGCCGCCTATCGCGTCGAACAGGCTCGCCATCAGCCAAATTCGGCAGCCAGTTGCAGCCTTGCCCATTGCGTGCCGCACACCGCAACCCTGAGCGCCCTGAGGTAACACCGGGGCAGACGCTTAGCAAGCTATCGAGTACACTGGCCAGCACTCACTTCCACAGCAATGAGCCTGTGGAACAACCCTGCCTTCAGAGCTGGCCTGTGACGCAACTCAATACCCCGCAACCCCTCCTGCGCAGTGTGCTTGTCGCCCTGATGCTGGCGATTTTCCTTGGCGCGCTGGACCAGACTATCGTCGCCGTGTCGATGCCGGCGATCTCCGCGCAATTCAACGATGTCGGCCTCCTGGCCTGGGTGATCTCTGGCTACATGGTCGCGATGACCGTGGCCGTGCCGATCTATGGCAAGCTCGGTGACCTGTATGGCAGGCGGCGGATGATCCTCACCGGTACCGCGCTGTTCACCCTGGCGTCGCTGTTCTGCGCAGTTGCCCAGAACATGGAGCAACTGGTGCTGGCGCGGGTACTGCAAGGGATTGGTGCCGGCGGCATGGTTTCGGTCAGCCAGGCAATCATCGGCGACTTCGTGCCGCCACGGGAGCGCGGTCGCTACCAGGGTTATTTCAGCAGCATGTATGCGCTTGCCAGTGTCACGGGCCCGGTATTGGGCGGGTATTTGACCGAGTACCTGTCATGGCGCGGGGTGTTCTGGTTGAACCTGCCGCTGGGCCTGGTGGCTTGGTGGGTGACCCGACGTGCGCTGCGAACCCTGGTGGTGCCGCAAGGTCGGGCGCGGGTCGACTACGTTGGCGCCGCCCTGCTGATTTTTGGTCTGAGCAGTTTGCTGCTGGGCATCACCCTGATCGGTCAGGGCCACCCCTGGTACTCCTCACAAGTGGCGAGCCTGCTGCTCTGCGCCCTGCTCGGCCTTTCTGTATTCGTGCTTCACGAACGCCGTGCGCCCGAGCCTTTGCTGCCACTGAAGTTGTTCTCCAACCCCGTCGCCACCCTGTGCTGGTGCACCATTTTCTTCACCAGTTTCCAGGCCATCTCCCTGACGATGCTGATGCCGCTGCGCTACCAGAGCATTACCGGCGCAGGCGCCGACAGCGCGGCCCTGCACCTGCTACCGCTGGCCATCGGCTTGCCGATCGGTGCCTATTGCGGGGGGCGCCTCACCAGTTTCACCGGTCGCTTCAAACCACAGATACTGGGGGGTGCGTTGATGATGCCATTTGCCATTGTCGGCATGGCGTTCACGCCCCCCCAAGCCGCCTGGCTCAGTGGCCTGTTCATGATCCTGACCGGAATTGCCTCGGGCTTGCAGTTCCCCACCTCGCTGGTGGCGACCCAGAGCGCGGTGGAGCCGCGGGATATCGGCGTGGCCACCAGCACCACCAACCTGTTCCGCTCACTGGGCGGTGCCATGGGCGTGGCATGCATGTCGGCACTGTTGCTGGCGATGTTGCAGGATGGCGGCCTGAGCCTGGCTGGGGATGCACTGCTCGGCAGCCTCAAGGCGGGCGAGCCGAGCCTGCAGATACAGGAAGAGCTGACGATGACGTTCCGCAATCTGTTGCTCGGCAGTGCAATGGTCTCGCTGCTCGGGCTGGCAGCGGCATTGGCGTTACCGGATAGGCAATTGCGAGGTCGCCAGTAGGAAATGAGTGAAGGCCGTGGAAACAATTCATCACAAACCTTCACAAAGTGTCATTTGCGCAAGGAAGGACTCAAGCGCAGCATATCCAGCCCAGTATCGACCCACTGCTCCGCTTCACCCAAGAGGTCGAAACTTTCCGGCAGCAACAGCCAGCGGCGAATCAGGCCATCAATATAGAAGTAGATCGCCATCGCCGCACGATCCGGATCTACATCGGCGGGCAGTTGCCCGCGCTTCACTGCATTGCCCAGCGACAACGCGATATGGGCATGACATTCCACCGTCGAGGTCTGCCGTTGCTGGCGAATCTCGCACATATCGTCGGTGAACTCGCACTTGTGATGCAGAATTTCATTGATTCGCCGGGTTTTCGGGTCAAGCACCATCTGGTGCATCAGCTGGACCAGCAACTTGCGCATGCAGCCAAGCGGATCAAGCTCCTCTTCGCTTTCACTGGCCCGGGCAAGGGCGTCGAGCGGCTCGTGCAGGCTGTCGAGCATGGCTTCGACCAGCTCGGCCTTGTCGTTGAAATGCCAATAGATGGCACCACGGGTAACGCCGGCAAGCTTGGCGATATCCGCCAATGTGGTTCGCGCGACGCCGCGCTTGTAGAAGGCCTTTTCCGCAGCTTCGAGAATCTGGGCGCGGGTTTCCTGGGCTTCTTCTTTGGTTCGACGGACCATGGCAGTACGACCTCATCAAAACCCGGGGACATGCACGAGCACCCGGGGGCTGAGCCGGATCAACTTTTTACAGGTTGTTACCGGTTAAATTCTGGGCTTGCGACGACATGGGGCATCGCCTGCAAGGTATTTACAAACAACCATGAATGTAAGTATATTCCTTAGCAAGCTATTTATCCACACGACAACTTTTTTTCTATTCGCATCCTTTCCATTTATTCTTGAGCGTCTTCAGCTCTTGCGACCCGAGGATCTTCATGCAATTCAAGCCAGCTGTTACCGCTCTGGTATCCGCCGTCGCCCTGGCAACACTGCTCAGCGGCTGTAAAAAGGAAGAGGCCGCGCCAGAAGCGCAAACTCCTCAGGTCGGCGTCGTCACCCTGCAAACCCAAGCCTATACCCTCACCTCCGATCTTCCGGGGCGTACCACTGCCTACCGGATCGCCGAAGTGCGTCCGCAGGTCAATGGCATCATCCTCAAGCGCCTGTTCAAGGAAGGCACCGAGGTCAAGGAGGGCCAGCAGCTCTACCAGATCGACCCTTCGGTGTACGAAGCGACCCTGGCCAGCGCCCAGGCCAACCTGCAATCGACCCGTTCGCTGTCCGAGCGCTACAAGCAGCTGGTGGCCGAACAGGCGGTCAGCCGCCAGGAATACGACGACGCACAAGCCAAACGTTTGCAGGCTGAAGCCTCACTGCGCAGCGCCCAGATCGACCTGCGCTACACCAAGGTCCTGGCGCCACTGAGCGGCCGTATCGGTCGCTCCGCAGTTACCGAAGGCGCACTGGTGAACAACGGCCAGGCCGATGCCATGGCGGTGATCCAGCAGCTTGACCCGATCTATGTAGACGTCACCCAGTCTTCGGCCGAGCTGCTCAAGCTGCGCCGTGAACTGGAAAGCGGCCAGTTGCAGAAAGTCGGTGAAAACGCCGCCAAGGTCACCTTGACCCTGGAAGATGGCAGCACCTACCGCCAGGAAGGTCGCCTGGAGTTCTCCGAAGTGTCGGTCGACCCGACCACCGGTTCCGTGACCCTGCGCGCCGTGTTCCCGAACCCCGAGCACAACCTGCTGCCGGGCATGTTCGTCCACGCGCGACTGAAAGCCGGTGTCAACGCCCAGGCGATCCTCGCCCCGCAACAAGGCGTGACCCGCGACCTGAAGGGCCAGCCAACCGCCTTGATCGTCAACCAGGAGAACAAGGTCGAGCTGCGCCAGCTCAAGGCCACGCGTACCGTCGGTAGCGACTGGCTGATCACCGAAGGCCTGAACGCCGGTGACCGGGTGATCACCGAAGGCTTGCAGTTCGTCAAGCCAGGTGTCGAGGTCAAGGTCAGCGAAGCCACCAACGTCAAGCCTGCTCAGCCAACCCAGGCCAATGCAAAGACTGCAGGGGCCAAAGGGGAGTAAACCATGTCGAGATTTTTTATCGATCGCCCGATCTTTGCTTGGGTGATCGCCTTGGTGATCATGCTGGTCGGCGCCTTGTCGATCCTGAAGTTGCCGATCAACCAGTACCCCAGCATTGCTCCGCCGGCCATCGCCATTGCCGTGACCTATCCGGGCGCCTCGGCGCAGACCGTGCAGGACACTGTGGTACAGGTGATCGAGCAGCAGCTCAACGGTATCGACAACTTGCGTTATGTATCGTCGGAAAGTAACTCCGACGGCAGCATGACCATCACCGCGACCTTCGAGCAGGGGACCAACCCCGACACCGCCCAGGTCCAGGTGCAGAACAAGCTGAACCTGGCCACCCCGCTGCTGCCGCAAGAAGTACAGCAGCAGGGTATCCGCGTGACCAAGGCAGTGAAGAACTTCCTGCTGGTGATCGGCCTGGTATCCGAAGACGGCAGCATGTCCAAGGACGACCTGGCCAACTACATCGTGTCTAACATGCAGGACCCGATCTCGCGTACCGCGGGTGTCGGTGACTTCCAGGTCTTCGGTGCCCAGTACGCGATGCGGATCTGGCTCGATCCGGCCAAGCTGAACAAGTTCCAGCTGACTCCGGTCGATGTACGCACCGCCGTGGCGGCGCAGAACGTCCAGGTGTCGTCCGGTCAGCTCGGCGGCCTGCCTGCCCTGCCCGGCCAGCAACTGAACGCCACCATCATCGGCAAGACCCGTCTGCAGACCGCCGAGCAGTTCGAAAAGATCCTGCTCAAGGTCAACCGCGACGGCTCGCAAGTGCGCCTGAAGGATGTCGCCACTGTAGCGCTTGGCGGTGAAAACTACGCCGTCAGCGCCCAGTTCAACGGCAAGCCGGCGTCGGGTCTGGCGGTCAAGCTGGCAACCGGGGCCAACGCCCTGGACACCGCCAAAGCCCTGCGCAAGACCATCAGTGACCTCGAGCCCTTCTTCCCTGAAGGCATGAAAGCGGTGTTCCCGTACGACACCACGCCAGTGGTAACCGAGTCGATCAGCGGGGTAATCCACACCCTGATCGAAGCGATCGTGCTGGTGTTCCTGGTGATGTACCTGTTCCTGCAGAACTTCCGCGCCACCATCATCACCACCATGACCGTGCCTGTGGTACTGCTCGGCACCTTCGGCATCCTGGCCGCGGCGGGCTTCAGTATCAACACCCTGACCATGTTCGGCATGGTGCTGGCGATCGGCTTGCTGGTGGACGATGCCATCGTCGTGGTGGAGAACGTCGAGCGGGTAATGGCCGAAGAAGGCCTGTCACCCAAGGAAGCGACGAAGAAATCCATGGGCCAGATCCAGGGCGCCCTGGTCGGTATCGCCCTGGTACTGTCGGCAGTACTGCTGCCGATGGCGTTCTTCGGCGGCTCCACCGGGGTGATCTACAAGCAGTTCTCGATCACCATCGTGTCGGCCATGGCCCTGTCGGTGATCGTTGCGCTGATCTTCACCCCAGCCCTGTGCGCCACCATGCTCAAGCCGATTCCGAAGGGTGAGCATGGCACGCCCAAGCGCGGCTTCTTCGGCTGGTTCAACCGCAACTTCGACCGCAGCGTCAAAAGCTACGAGCGTGGCGTGGGCAACATCCTGCGTCACAAGGCACCGTACCTGCTGGCCTACTTGCTGATCATGGTCGGCATGATCTGGCTGTTCATGCGCATCCCTACCGCGTTCCTTCCCGAGGAAGACCAGGGCGTACTCTTCGCCCAGGTGCAGACCCCGGCCGGCTCCAGTGCCGAGCGGACCCAAGTGGTGATCGATGAAATGCGTGCCTACCTGCTCGACAAGGAAGCCGATACCGTGGCCTCCGTGTTCACCGTGAACGGCTTCAACTTCGCCGGCCGCGGACAGAGCTCGGGCATGGCCTTCATCATGCTCAAACCGTGGGGCGAGCGTTCTGCCGAGAACAACGTGTTCAACCTGGCCGCCCGTGCCCAGCAGCACTTCTTCAGCTTCCGCGACGCGATGGTGTTTGCCTTTGCCCCGCCTGCGGTACTGGAACTGGGTAACGCCACCGGTTTCGACGTATTCCTGCAAGACCGTGCCGGTGTCGGCCACGACAAGCTGATGGAAGCGCGCAACCAGTTCCTCGGCCTGGCCGCTCAAAGCAAGATCCTCTCGGCAGTACGTCCGAACGGCCTGAACGATGAACCGCAGTACCAGCTGACCGTCGACGACGAACGCGCCAGTGCCCTGGGCGTGACCATTGCCGACATCAACAACACCCTGTCGATTGCCCTGGGTGCCAGCTACGTCAACGACTTCATCGACCGCGGTCGGGTCAAGAAGGTGTACATCCAGGGTGAGCCCGGCTCACGCATGAGCCCGGAAGACCTGCAGAAGTGGTACGTGCGCAACGCTGCCGGCGAGATGGTGCCGTTCTCCTCCTTCGCCACCGGCGAGTGGATCTACGGTGCACCGAAGCTGTCGCGTTACAACGGTGTAGAAGCCATGGAAATCCTCGGTGCGCCAGCCCCTGGCTACAGTACCGGTGAGGCCATGCTCGAAGTCGAGCGTATCGCCGCGCAATTGCCGGCGGGTATCGGCTACTCGTGGACCGGCCTGTCGTACGAGGAGCGCCTGTCGGGTTCCCAGGCGCCGGCGCTGTATGCCTTGTCGCTGCTGATGGTGTTCCTGTGTCTGGCGGCGCTGTATGAAAGCTGGTCGATTCCGATCGCGGTCATGCTCGTGGTACCGCTGGGGATCATCGGTGCCCTGCTGGCTACCAGCCTGCGTGGCCTGTCCAACGACGTGTACTTCCAGGTGGGGCTGTTGACCACCATTGGTCTGGCGGCGAAGAACGCGATTCTGATCGTGGAATTTGCCAAGGAACTGCACGAGCAGGGCCGCAGCCTGATCGATGCGGCCATCGAAGCCTGCCGGATGCGTCTGCGGCCGATCATCATGACCTCGCTGGCGTTCATCCTGGGCGTGGTACCGTTGGCTATCTCCAGCGGTGCGGGCTCGGGCAGCCAGCATGCGATCGGTACCGGGGTAATCGGCGGCATGCTGACCGCCACCGTACTGGCCATCTTCTGGGTACCGCTGTTCTTCGTTACGGTGTCGTCACTGTTCGGCAGCAAAAAGCCGGAAGAAGACGCCACACCTGAAACTCCACGCTATGAGGCTGGGCAATGAGTAAGTCCCTGTTGTCCCTGGCGGTAACCGCTTTCATTCTTGGCGGCTGCTCGCTGATCCCTGACTACCAGACCCCGGACTCGCCGGTGGCCGCGCAGTGGCCGCAAGGCCCTGCCTATTCGCCGACCGAGTCGGCGGATGTGGCTGCCGCCGAGCAGGGCTGGCGTCAGTTCTTCCATGACCCGGCGCTGCAGCAGTTGATCCAGACCTCGCTGGTCAACAACCGCGACCTTCGGGTCGCGGCACTGAACATCGATGCCTACCGGGCGCAGTACCGCATCCAGCGGGCCGACCTGTTCCCGGCAGTCAGCGCCAACGGCAGTGGCAGCCGCCAGCGGATGCCGGCCAACCTGTCGCAGACCGGTGATTCCGAGATCACCAGCCAGTACTCGGCCACCCTCGGGGTGAGCGCCTACGAGCTGGACCTGTTCGGCCGGGTACGCAGCCTTACCGAGCAGCAACTGGAAATCTACCTGTCCAGCGAAGAGGCCCGGCGCTCTACCCAGATCAGCCTGGTGGCCAGCGTGGCCAACGCCTACTTCACTTGGCAGGCCGACCAGGCCCTGCTCAAGCTGACCGAAGACACCCTCAAGACCTACGAGGAAAGCTATGCGCTGACCTTGCGCAGCAACGAAGTGGGTGTGGCTTCTGCCCTGGACTTGAGCCAGGCGCGTACCTCGGTTGAAGGTGCCCGGGTCAAACTGGCCCAGTACCAGCGCCTGGTCGCCCAGGACCTGAACAGCCTGACCGTGCTGGTCGGTACCGGCCTGCCGGCCGACCTGCCTGCTGCGCGCAGCCTCGACAGCGATGTACTGGCTGAAGTACCTGCCGGCATGCCGTCCGAGGTACTGCAACGTCGTCCGGACATCCAGGAAGCCGAGCATCTGCTCAAGGCCGCCAACGCCAACATCGGTGCGGCCCGTGCAGCGTTCTTCCCGAGCATCAGCCTGACTGCCAACGCCGGGACCCTGAGCCCGGACATGGACGGGCTGTTCAAGGGCGGTTCGGGCACCTGGTTGTTCCAGCCGCAGATCAACCTGCCGATCTTCAACGCCGGTGCCCTGCGCGCCAGCCTTGACTACTCGAAGATCCAGAAGGACATCAACGTCGCGAAGTACGAGAAAACCATCCAGACCGCCTTCCAGGAAGTCTCCGATGGCCTCGCCGCGCGCAAGACCTTCAACGATCAGCTGCAGGCCCAACGCGACCTGGTCGCCGCCAACCAGGACTACTACCGCCTGGCCGAGCGTCGCTACCGCATTGGTGTCGACAGCAACCTGACCTTCCTCGACGCCCAGCGTCAGCTGTTCAACACCCAGCAGGCGTTGATCAGCGATCGTCTGTCGCAGCTGGTCAGCGAGGTCAACCTGTACAAGGCCCTCGGCGGCGGCTGGTACGAGCAGACCGGTCAGGCGCAGCAGCAGGCAGCAGTCGATACGCCAAAAGGCTGATTCTGGCTTGTGGTTCAGGAGCCCACCCTTGCGGTGGGCTTTTTTATGTCTTCGCGAGGCAAGCCCGCCCCCACAGGAGCGAACGTGCCTCGCGATGCTTCCAAAACTAACCAACCAGTTAGTGTTCGATTATCGCCCAACTCCGGCTGTAACGAATTGATTCACCCCCGCCCGCCACCGCACCATCCTTTCGCAGCTACTCCTACGTTTCTACCCCAAGATCGTTGCCCGGCCTGTGACCGTTAACCGTCACAGCGGATGGCTTCGGCTTACATAAAAACAAGAGACACAGACAACATGACTGCACTCCCACCCGCACGACACCTGCTTCCCGGCTTGCTGGCCATGACTTGCGCCCTGCCCGTCTTCGCGGCCGACGGTGGTTTTGTCGAAGACGCCAAGGCCAGCCTCAACCTGCGCAACTTCTACATCAACCGCAATTTCGTCGACCCCGCCAACCCTCAGGGCAAGGCCGAGGAATGGACCCAGAGCTTCATCCTCGATGCCCGCTCCGGCTTCACCCAGGGCGTGGTCGGCTTCGGCGTGGATGTACTGGGCTTGTACTCGGTCAAGCTCGATGGCGGCCGGGGCACGGCTAACACCAACCTGCTGCCGGTACATGACGACGGTCGCCCGGCCGATGACTTCGGCCGCCTGGGCGTGGCGCTCAAGGCCAAGGTATCGAACACCGAGCTGAAGGTGGGTGAATGGATGCCGGTGCTACCAATCCTGCGCTCGGACGACGGCCGCTCGCTGCCACAGACTTTCCGCGGCGGGCAGATCACCTCCCAGGAAATCGCCGGCCTGACCCTGTATGCCGGCCAGTTCCGCGGCAACAGCCCGCGCAACGATGCGAGCATGGAAGACATGTCGATGAACGGCCGGGCGGCCTTCACGTCCGACCGGTTCAACTTTGCCGGCGGCGAATACAGCTTCAACGACAAGCGCACGCAGATCGGCCTGTGGAATGCCGAGCTCAAAGACATCTACAACCAGCAGTTCATCAACCTGATCCACACCCAGCCGCTGGGCGACTGGACCCTGGGCGCCAACCTTGGCTACTTCCTTGGCAAGGAAGACGGCGCAGCCCGCGCAGGCGACCTCGACAACCGCACCGCCTCGGCGCTGCTCTCGGCCCGCTATGGCGCCAGCACCTTCTACGTCGGCCTGCAGAAAGTCAGCGGCGACGACGCTTGGATGCGGGTCAACGGTACCAGCGGCGGTACCCTGGCCAACGACAGCTACAACTCGAGCTTCGACAACGCCCAGGAGCGCTCGTGGCAGGTGCGTTACGACTTCAACTTTGCCGGGGTTGGCGTGCCGGGCCTGATCTTGATGAACCGCTACATCAGCGGTGACAACGTGCACACCGGCGCGATCACCGATGGCAAGGAATGGGCGCGGGAGTCAGAGCTGGCCTATGTGATCCAGTCCGGCGCCCTGAAGAACCTCTCGTTCAAATGGCGCAACTCGACCATGCGCCGGGACTACAGCAGCAACGCCTTTGATGAGAACCGCCTCATCGTCAGCTATCCGATCAGCATTCTGTGAAACCATCGCGGGGCAAGTCTCGACTTGCCCCGCAATCGCTATCAGACCCCGCGCGTCGTCCGGCTCCGCTGCCCAGTCACGCCCACCGGGACATCCCCTTGCAAGGTCACCCGACGCACCACCCGCCCCTGGGTGCCATAGTCATCCACCGCGTAATGCTGGGTGGCGCGGTTGTCCCAGATCGCCACGTCACCGGCCTGCCACCGCCAGCGCACGGTGTTCTCCAGGCGGGTAACGTGGCTTTGCAGAAGGCTGAACAGGTGAGTGGAATCGAACTGCGAGTAGCCCTTCAGGCGCTTGACGAAGTGGCCCAGCAGCAGGGTTTTCTCACCACTGACCGGGTGTACCCGCACCACAGGGTGTTCAGTTTCATACACCGTGGAGGTGAAGATCCGGCGATAGCTCTCCTGCTGCTCCAGGGTGACATTCGGCTTGGCCGCCGCGTAGTCGTACTCGTTGCTGTGTACCGCCCACAGCTGATCGGCCAGTGCCTGCAATTCGGCAGGCAAGTCCTGATAGGCCGTCGCCGTGTTGGCCCATACGGTGTCGCCACCCGACTCGGGCGCCACCACCGAACGCAGGATCGAAGCCTTGGGATAGGCATCCACGAAGGTCACATCGGTGTGCCAGGAGTTGGCCCGGCGCCCTTCACCGCCGTCCAGCTCCAGCAGGAAACGGGTGCCTTCGCGCACCGGCACGGTGGGGTGGGCAATCGGCTCGCCGAGCAAGTGGGCAAAGGCTTCCTGCCCCTGGTCATCGAGGTGATGCTGGGCGCGGAAGAAGATGACCTTGTGCTGTACCAGCGCGGCCTGGATGGCCTCGATCACGGCAGGTTCAAGGTCGGCGCTCAACTGCACCCCACGGATCTCGGCACCGATGCGTCCGGCGACCGGGTGGATGTCCAGCGCGTGGCTGACGGGTGCTACGGCGCGTGCGGCATTGCTCATGGTATGACCCTCGTCTGGCTGCTTTGCGAATAGTGCCGATGGAACACTTGCGCTATCTATATGCAAATAAGCTATAACAAATTTGCAAGTGCTTCATTGACGGAATAAGAGCTTGCATTTAAAACCTGAGCCTTCGTGGCGGCAAATACCTTCGCCGTATTTTTGGAATGCCGGGAAAGCATATGGATCTTCGCCAACTGCGTTACTTCATCGCCCTCAACGAACACCGCAGTTTTGTCCGCGCGGCCGACGCCATGGGCATCACCCAGCCAGCCTTCAGCCGCAGCATCCAAGGCCTGGAGCAAGAGTTCGGATGTGTACTGGTGGATCGCGGCAACAAGGACCTGCGCCCGACCCCGGAAGGCCAGGTGGTACTGCAGCACGCCTTGCGCCTGGTGCAGGGCGCAGCCTTGCTCAACAGCGAAGTCCTGCAGATGACCAAACTCGACGCCGGCGAATTGCACTTCGGCTGCGGCCCGGCACCTGCCGAGCATCTGGTGCCCCGGGCGCTGGCGCAGTTTCTCGACGCCCACCCCAAGGTGCGTACCAGCCTTGAAGTCGATAACTGGGAAAAGCTCAGCCGAGCCTTGAACCGTGAGGAAATCGAGTTCTTCGTCGCGGACATCCGCCAGTTCGAGGCCGACCCCAACTTCCACACCTTGCCGCTGAGCCCCCGTCGCGGGCTGTTTTTCTGCCGGCCGGGGCATCCCTTGCTGGCCAAGGACAGCCTGTCGACCAACGACATGTTCGACTACCCCTTGGCCACCACGCTGATCCCGCCCGGCGTGCGCAAGCTCCTGGCCAATCTCAGCGGCAAGACTGACTTCACTGCGCAACTGCAAACCGAGCACCTGCCAACCCTTGTACGCCGGGTATTAGGCAGTGATGCCATCGGTATTGGTACCGAGGAAGCCTTTGCCGACGACATCCAGCAGGGTCGCCTGATACGCCTGCACTGGCGCAACCTGCCGGCCAACCTGGATAGCCTCAACGCCCGCTGCGGCATTGTCAGCCGCAGCGGTTATCGCCTGTCGCCAGCAGCGAAGGCCATGATCGACACCCTGATCAGCCTCGATCAGCAGCCAGCGCTGCAGGTGCTGGCCGGATAGCCTGGGGCGCCAGCCACTGGGCAACTTTGAACGGCTTGCGGATCAAGCGTTGCTCGGCGGCCAGGTCGATCGATGCCTGCAACTGATCGAGGAACGGCTGGTCCAGGCTCGAGCGGAAGGTGTGCTTGAGTGGCTCATCCTGCAAGTCACGCTCGAGGATCACTTTCGGATAACTCGCCAACCCTGATACCAGCTGGATATAGGCCTCTTTGTTGGCCTCGTGGCTCAACCATTGCACAGCCTGCTGCTGGGCATCGAGCAGGCGCTGGACCAGCTCGGGATGCGCATCGACAAAGGCGCCCGCCCCCACCAGCACCGCCTGGATGCTGCCGGCACCGCCCAGGTCGCGGGTGTTGAGCGGCAGATCGGCAAGGCCGCGGGCCTGCAGGGCCGTCAACCCCGACAGCCCCCAGGTGGCATCGATCTGCCGGGCGGCCAGGGCGGCGACGGCCGCGTTGAAGTCCAGGTTGATCACCTTCAGGTCCTTCTCGCTCAAGCCCTGGCTGGCCAGGGCAGCATCGAACGACAGCTGGCTGGCAGTGCCACGGAAGATCGCCACGCGCTTGCCCTTGAGATCCTGCAAGGTCTTGATGTCACTGCCGGGCACCACGCCCAGGTAGTGCTTGATGCCGCGCCCGGTAGCCGACAAAAGGCGGGTATCGACGCCATTGGCCTTGCCGATGATGGCGGCCAGATCGCCCAGGTAGGCAAAGTCCACCTGGCCGTTGGCGAAGGCTTCGTTGATCACCGGGCCCGCGCCCTTGAAGTAGTTCCACTGGATGGTGATGCCGTCGGCAGCAAAGGCCTTTTCCAGCAACTGCTGGTTGCGCAGCACATCACTGATTCCGCCCCCCGAATTTTGCGTACCCGCACTCAGGTCCGGCACGGCAATGCGGATTTCCCGCACGGCACTGGCCTGGGCCAGCGGCGGTAGCCATCCGACCACGGCAGCCAGGGCGGGGGCGGCAAACAGACTGAAAACACGGTTGATCGACAGGTTCATGGCACGCGCTCCTTGTAGTGGTACGGCCACGCTAACCACATCCTGAAGCTGCAAATAAATACTATTAAATTACAATTTAATAATTAATTAGCATAAGAGGGCTGCCACGGGGCTTGCACCCAACTATGCCTGTGGCACACGAAAAATATGCTTCAAATGCATTGGATACGGCGCTTTCCAGCTGTTTTAAATGCACATTCTTATGAGTTATTCGCATTGATATTGATAATTGTATACCTGAAAGGAATATACAAATTTCAATCCACGGAGGTCCGCCATGGCCCGAGCATCATTATCCAGCCCCTCGTTGAGCACACCTGCTCCGCCACCGAGCGGGGCCGGCACATGGCCCTGGGCGCGGCTGCAGGCCTGGTACCTGCCATTGGGGCTGGCGCTGCTATGGTGGCTGGCCAGCCGCAACCACTGGATGAGCGAGCAGATACTGCCTGCGCCCAGCCTGGTCTGGCAGAGCGCACTGGAGCTGGCCCATGGCGAACTCTGGTCGCACCTGGCAATCAGCCTGCAACGCTTACTGCTCGGCCTGGTGGCTGGGGTCACCAGCGGTGCGGTGCTGGGTGCCTGGCTGGGTTTCAGCCGCCGCGCCGAGCGCCTGGTAATGCCTACTTTCAACGCCCTGGCACAGATCCCGACCCTCGCCTGGGTGCCGCTGTTCATGGTGTTGTTCGGCATTGGCGAGCTGCTCAAGCTAGTGGTGCTGGTCAAAGCGATCATCGTCCCAGTCACTCTGCATACCCTAGTTGGCGTGCGTGACGCCCAGCCGCGCCTGCGTGAGGCGGCGGCAGTGCTCAGGCTGCCAGGACCTCTGCTGATCACCCGGCTGATCCTGCCGGCGGCCTTGCCCGCCTTTCTTGCCGGAGTACGCCTGGCGCTGGCCACCGGCTGGTCCTCGTTGCTGGCAGTCGAGCTGCTCGCCTCCAGTGAAGGCATCGGCTACCTGATGGTTTGGGCGCGCCAGCTGTTCATGCTCGATATCGTCTTCGTCTGCATCGTGGTGATCGGGCTGCTTGGCTATGCCATGGACCGTGGCCTGGGCTGGTTGGATCGGCGCCTGGTGCATTGGCCGCATCCGCCTGGGGCGCAACTGCGGGGGCAACAGCTGCAAGGCGCGGAGCGGCTGCATGCGCTGGTGCTACCCCTGGGGTTGTTGCTGCTCTGGCAGTTGGCCAACCAATTGCAGTGGGTTGATGCACAGATCCTGGTCGCCCCCTGGCAAGTGCTGACCACCGCCTGGTACGGCGTGCTCGACGGCTCGCTCAGCTCAGCCCTGGTGGTCAGCGTCGGCCGCGCCCTGGGCGGGTTGCTGCTGGGCGGCGGCCTGGGCTTTGTCCTGGGCCTGTGGCTGGGGTTGTCGCACCCTGCCGAACGCGTGCTCGGCCCTACCCTGGCCGGGGTTCGGCAGATCGCAATCTTTGCCTGGGTGCCGTTGCTCACCGCCTGGTTCGGTCTGGGCGAGCTGGCCAAGTGGGTATTTGTCGGGCTGGCCGCCTTCTTCCCCCTGTTCATCGCTACCCAGCGCAGTGTCGCCAACCGCTCCGCGCAACTGGATGAGGCCGCCCGGGTGCTGCACCTGAACCTGCGCCAGCGCTTGCTGCAGCTGGTGCTGCCAGGGGCGGCACCGGGGATTTTCGCCGGCCTGCGCGTGGGCTTGATCTATGCCTGGCTCGGCACCATCGGCGCCGAATACTTCATGCCCTCCGGTGGCGGCATCGGCAGCCTGATGATCGGCGCCCAGCAGTTGTTGCGCATGGACTTGATCATGGCCGGGATGCTTCTGGTCGGCCTCACCGGCGCACTGTTGGGCGCCCTCGGACAACACATCGAATCGCGTGCCACACGCTGGAGACGAGCATGAACGCCATTGCCCATCCTTTGGTCAGCTTCAATCAGGTCGGTAAACACTTTGCGGTGGCCGGCGGCGAGCTGGAAGCCATCCGCGACTTCAACCTGCAGATCGCCGACGGCGAGTTCGTCGCCATCGTCGGCGCCAGCGGCTGTGGCAAATCCACCCTGCTGCGCCTATTGATCGGCCTGGACAACGACTATCAGGGGCAGATCCTGATCGACGGCCAGCCGCTGACCGGCATCGGTCGCGAGCGCGGCATCGTATTCCAGGAGCATCGCCTGTTTCCCTGGCTGACGGTGCGGGAAAACATCGCCCTGGGCCTGGTCAACGAACCCTTGAGCACAGCGCAGCGTGAACAACGCATTACCCACTACATCGCCCTGGTCGGGCTTGAGGACTTCAGCCAGGCCTACCCGCACCAACTCTCTGGCGGCATGGCCCAACGGGTGGCGATTGCCCGTGGCCTGGTGGCCAGCCCGCGCATCCTGCTGCTCGACGAACCCTTCGGCGCCCTCGATGCCCTGACCCGCCAGCAGATGCAGGAAGAGCTGCTGGCGATCCGCGAACGGGCGCGTATCACCACCCTGCTGGTGACCCACGACGTCGAGGAAGCACTGTTCCTGGCCGATCGCGTGGTGGTACTCGAACCGCGCCCCGGCCGCATCAAGCAGATCCACAGCATCGACCTGCCCCACCCGCGCCAGCGCTCAAGCCTGGCATTCCATCGCCTGCGCGAAGCACTGCTGCACCAACTCACCGCCGACGACCGCTACCTGCCGGCCGCGCCGGTCCAGATCCACAACCTGCCCCTCTCCTACCTTGCCTACTGAGAACCGACCATGAGCCAACGCCCCAACTTTCTGGTCATCGTTGCCGATGACCTGGGATTCTCCGACCTCGGCGCCTTCGGTGGCGAAATCGCCACGCCGAACCTCGATGCCCTGGCCAACGCCGGCCTGCGCCTGACTGACTTCCATACCGCGCCGACCTGCTCGCCAACCCGTTCGATGCTGCTCACCGGCACCGACCACCATATCGCCGGCATCGGTACCATGGCCGAAGCCCTGACCCCGGAGCTAATCGGCAAGCCCGGCTACGAAGGCCATCTGAACGACCGTGTGGTGGCCCTCCCGGAACTGCTGCGCGAAGCCGGCTACCAGACGCTGATGAGCGGCAAGTGGCACCTGGGCCTGAAAGCGGAACTGGCGCCCCATGCGCGCGGCTTCGAACGATCCTTTGCCCTGCTGCCGGGCGCGGCCAACCACTACGGCTTCGAGCCGACCTACGACGAGCAGACCCCGCGCCTGCTCAAGTCCACGCCTGCGCTGTACATCGAAGACGAAACCTTCGTCGAGCAACTGCCCGAAGGGTTCTATTCCTCGGACGCCTTCGGCGACAAGCTGCTCGAGTACCTCAAGGAGCGCGACCAAAGCCGGCCGTTCTTCGCCTACCTGCCCTTCTCGGCTCCGCACTGGCCACTGCAGGCGCCAGCCGAGGTGGTCGCTCGCTACAAGGGGCGCTATGACGCCGGCCCCGAAGTGCTGCGTCAGGAACGCCTGGAAAAACTCCGCCAACTGGGCCTGATCGCTGCCGACACGCGCGCCCACCCGGTCGACAACCACTGGCAAAGCCTCAACGACGAACAGCGTCGGCGATCGGCACGCTCGATGGAGGTCTACGCGGCCATGGTCGAGCGCATGGACTGGAACATCGGCCGGGTACTGGACTATTTGCGCAACCAGGGCCAGTTGGACAACACCCTGGTGCTGTTCATGTCCGACAACGGTGCCGAAGGGGCGCTGCTCGAAGCCTTCCCCAAGTTCGGCCCGCACCTGGCCAGCTACCTGGACCAGCACTACGACAACAGCCTGGAGAACATCGGTCGCGCCAACTCCTACGTCTGGTATGGCCCGCAGTGGGCGCAGGCGGCCACGGCGCCTTCGCGGCTGTTCAAGGCCTTCACCAGCGAAGGGGGGATTCGGGTACCGGCACTGGTGCATTACCCGGCCCTGGCGCGCCAAGGGCAGATCAGCCATCAGTTCAGCACGGTGATGGACATTACCCCGACCCTGCTGGACCTCGCCGGTGTACGTCACCCCGGGAAACGCTGGCGTGGTCGTGACGTTGCCCCATTGCGCGGCAAATCGTGGCTGGGCTACCTGTCGGGTGAAACCGAGCAGGTGCATGACGAAAACACCGTGACCGGCTGGGAGCTGTTCGGCCGCCGGGCCATTCGCCAGGGCCAATGGAAGGCCGTGTACATTCCCGGCCCGGTGGGGCCGGCCACCTGGCAACTGTATGATCTGGCCAGAGACCCGGGCGAAATCGACGACCTGGCGCAGGCCCAACCGGCCAAGCTGCAAGCGCTGCTGGGCGAGTGGCAGAAATACGTCGAAGAAACCGGAGTGATCCTCAGCGAGTCACCGTTCCAGCCGGACTAGCTGGCAGGCTATCCTGAGGGGAGTGAGGCCTGCCCACTCCCAACAGGAGGAACAATAATGAAAACCCTGGTCGAACACCTCAGCCAATACGCCGCCTACCACCGGGATACACGCAACATCGTCACCCACTTTGTCGGTATCCCGATGATCGTGGTGGCGGTCACGGTGCTGCTGTCGCGCCCAGGGGTCGCCATCGCGGGCATGTGGCTGTCGCCCGCCTTGCTGCTGGCATTGGCATCGGCCTGGTATTACCTGCGCCTGGACCAACGCTTCGGCCTGATCATGGCCTTGCTGCTGGGCTTGTGCCTGTGGGCCGGGCAGGCCCTGGCCGTGCAGAGCACGCTGGTGTGGCTCAGTGCGGGGCTCGGATTGTTTGTGGTGGGCTGGGTGATCCAGTTTGTAGGGCATTACTACGAAGGGCGCAAACCGGCCTTTGTCGATGATGTCAGCGGGCTGATCATCGGGCCGTTGTTCGTGGTGGCGGAACTGGCATTCTTGCTGGGGCTGTGCCCTGAATTGAAGCAGGCTGTGGAGCGCAATGCCGGGCCTGTGGTTTGACAGCCCGCGCCTACCAGCCGGTAGGCGCGGGCCTGCCCCGCGATGGCCTCAGCCCCGCGACTCAACCCCCAACTCATCCCACACCGACTCCGCCAGGTGGAAGGTGGCATTGGCCGCCGGAATACCGCAGTAGATTGCGCTCTGCATCAGCACTTCCTTGATCTCTTCGCGGGTTACGCCGTTGTTGGCGGCCGCGCGCAAGTGCAGCTTGAGCTCCTCGTTGCGGTTCATGCCGATCAGCATGGCGATGGTGATCAGGCTGCGCGTATGCCGCGACAAACCCGGGCGGGTCCAGATATCGCCCCAGGCATGACGGGTGATCATCTCCTGGAACTCACCGTTGAACGCGGTGAGGTTGCTCAGGCTGCGATCGACATGGGCATCGCCCAGTACCGCACGACGCACCTTCATACCCTCTTCGTAGCGTTGTTTCTCGTCCACGGGATGCTCCTCAGCGGGCCAGCAGAAAGTCGATCACACGGCGGCTGAACGGCTCGCCCACTTCGACGTTGGACAAGTGCGCGGCATGGAATTCAGCGTACTCGGCACCCTCCACGTTCTCCTGGATGAACAGCCCGCCCGACGGCGGCGTGACCGCGTCATGACTGCCCGACACCACCAGCAACGGCACCTTGATTTCGCCCAGTTGATCGCGAAAATCGGCATCGCGCACTGCACCGCAGTTGGCCGCATAGCCTTCTGGCGAGGTGGCGGCGAGCATGTCGGTGATGCGTTTGGCCTGATCCGGATTGGTCGAGGAATAGCCCGGGGTGAACCAGCGCTCGATCGAGGCATCGCGCAAACCGACCATCGCCGCCTGGCGATCACGCAGGACCATTTCAATACGCGGGTTCCAGGTATCTGGCGAGCCGATCTTGGCGGCGGTGTTGCAAACGACCAGGCGATTCAAGCGCTCGCCGGCATTGATGCCCAGCCACTGACCGATCAGCCCGCCCATGGACAAGCCGCAGAAATGCGCGCGTTCGATCTTCAGCGCGTCGAGCAGCGCCAGTACATCCTGGCCCAGTTGCTCGATGCTGTACGGTCCATCGGTCACCAGCGAACCGCCATGGCCACGGGTGTCGTAGCGCAGCACACGAAAGTGCGCGGTAAAGGCCGGCACCTGGGTGTCCCACATGTGCAGGTCGGTGCCCAGCGAGTTGGACAGCACCAGCACCGGCGCGCCTTCAGGCCCGTCGAGTTGGTAGTTGAGTGCGCCATCGGCGAGTTGTACCTGTGCCACTGCAGCCTCCTTCAGGCATTGAAACGGTGATGTTCGGCCAGCGCCCGCTCGACCCAGGCGCGAGCCTGGCCAAGGTAGTGGGCGGGGTCGAGCAGACGATCGAGTTCGTCGGGTGAAAGTTCGGCGCTCACCTGTGGGTCGTCGCCGAGCACGGCGCGCAGGTGTCGCTGCTCGGCCACTGCGCGCTTGCAGCAGCGTTCCAGCAAATGATGGGCGCTGTCGCGGCCCAGGCGTTGAGCCAAAACGATGCTCACCGCTTCGGCCAGCACCAGGCCCTGGGTCAGGTCGAGGTTCTGGCGCATGCGTTCGGCATCCACCTGCAGGCCATCGGCGATGATCTGCGCCTGGCGCAACGCACCGGAAACCAGGCAGCAGATTTCCGGCAGGGTCTCCCATTCGGCATGCCACAAGCCCAGGCTGCGCTCGTGCTCCTGAGGCATGGCGGCAAACATCGTCGACACCAGCCCCGGCACTCGCGTGGCAGCGCCGATCAATACGGCAGCGCCCACCGGGTTGCGCTTGTGCGGCATGGTCGAGGATCCGCCCTTGCCCGGTGCAGACGGTTCGAACACTTCCGCCGCTTCTGTCTGCATCAGCAGGCTGATGTCGCGACCCAGCTTGCCCAAGCTGCCGGCGATCAGGCCCAGCACCGAGGCGAACTCCACCAGGCGGTCGCGCTGGGTGTGCCAGGGTTGCTCGGGCAGTTGCAGGTCCAGTTGCTGGGCCAGGGCTTCGGCCACCGGCAGCGCTTTGTCACCCAGTGCCGCCAGGGTGCCGGAGGCGCCGCCGAACTGCAGTGTCAGCAAGCGTGGCTTGAGCTCCTGCAAACGCTGGCGGTGACGGGTCAAGGCGCCCAGCCAGCCAGCGATCTTCATGCCCAGGGTGACTGGCGTTGCATGCTGCAACCAGGTACGTCCGGCCAACGGTGTATCGGCATGGGCCTGGGCCTGATGCGCCAGGGCGTCGGCCAGGCGCTGCAAGTCGTCTTCAATCAGGCCCAGGGCGGCACGCAGTTGCAGGACCAACCCGGTGTCCATCGCATCCTGGCTGGTGGCGCCCAAGTGTACATAGCGCTCGGCCTCGGGCACTCCGCTGGCGATCACCTTGCCCAGTGCCTTGACCAGCGGGATGGCCGAGTTGCCGGCAATGCCGATGGCCTCGGCCAGCGCGGCATAGTCATAGTGCTCGGCCTGGCAGGCGGCCTCGATGGGTGCCACCGCAACCTGCGGAATCACCCCCACGGCCGCTTCGGCCCGGGCCAGGGCAGCCTCGAAATCGAGCATGCCCTGCACCCGGCCTCGGTCACTGAATACTTCACGCATGGCGACTGCGGTGAAGTAGGCATCGAACAGCTGATTGCCCGGTCGCGGGTTCATCTACAAGTCCTTCAACAGGTCAATGGTCGTGGTGCAGGTAGGCTGCCTGTTTCGGCAAGCGCAGGCTGAACAGGAAGGCGATCGCCATCATGGCGGTAACGTACCAGTAAAAAGTGTTTTCCAGGCCCATGGATTTCAACCCCAGCGCCACGTATTCAGCCGAACCGCCAAACACGGCGTTGGCCACCGCATAGGCCAGGCCTACGCCCAGCGCGCGCACCTGCGGCGGGAACATCTCGGCTTTGACCAGGCCACTGATGGAGGTATAGAAACTGACGATGCACAGCGCCAGGGTGATCAGCACGAAGGCCAGGAACGGGCTGGTGACGGTCTTCAGGGTCATGAGGATCGGCACCGTGCACAAGGTGCCCAGGGCGCCGAACCAGAGCATCGAATTACGCCGGCCAATACGGTCGGAGAGCATGCCGAACAGCGGCTGCATGCACATGTACAGGAACAGCGCGCCGGTCATGATGAAGCTGGCGGTCTTGGCGCTCATGCCAGCGGTGTTCACCAGGTACTTCTGCATGTAGGTGGTGAACGTGTAGAAAATCAGCGAACCGCCAGCGGTGTAGCCAAGCACGGTGATAAAGGCTGCCGTGTGGTTGCGGAACAGCCCGCTGATGCTGCCGGCCTCTTTGTCGTTACGGGTTTCTGCGCTGCTGGTTTCTTCCAGCGAACGGCGCAGCAGCAGTGAGATCACGGCGGCCACAGCGCCAACCACGAACGGAATGCGCCAGCCCCAGGCGCGCAGTTCATCTTCGCTGAGCAACTGTTGGAGGATTACCACCACCAGTACCGCCAGCAACTGACCGCCGATCAGGGTCACATACTGGAACGAGGCGAAGAAACCGCGCTGGCCGCGCAGGGCCACTTCACTCATGTAGGTCGCCGTGGTGCCGTATTCGCCGCCCACCGACAGGCCCTGGAACAGGCGCGCCAGCAACAGCAGCGCCGGCGCCCAGGCACCGATCGAGGCGTAGGTCGGCAGGCAGGCGATGACCAGAGAGCCGGCGCACATCATCAGCACCGAGATCATCATCGAATTCTTGCGGCCATGACGGTCGGCCACGCGACCGAACAACCAGCCACCAATGGGGCGCATCAGAAAGCCGGCTGCGAATACCCCGGCGGTGTTGAGCAGTTGCACCGTCGGATCGTCGGAGGGGAAGAACGCCGGGGCAAAGTAGATGGCACAGAAGGCATAGACGTAGAAGTCGAACCATTCCACAAGATTGCCCGAGGAGGCGCCGACGATGGCGAAGATGCGCTTACTGCGTTCCTCACCGGTGTAATAGGCTGAAGTCATGACAGTTCACTCTTGGAGGGTTACTGGAGTCTAGACACAACCAGTAACACTCTTGTTCCACAAGCAATCACCCCGGACCCACGACCCTGCGTGGGGGCCGCCTGTCCGGGGTCATTGGTTTACACCCGCTCGATAGCCAGGGCCAGGCCCTGCCCTACACCTACACACATGGTCGCCAGGCCCTTGCGCCCACCCGACTGCTCCAATTGGTGCAAAGCCGTGAGGATCAAGCGTGCACCGCTCATGCCCAGCGGGTGACCCAAGGCGATGGCACCGCCGTTCGGATTGACCTGCGGTGCATCATCGGCCAGGCCCAGTTCGCGTAGCACAGCCAGGCCCTGGCTGGCGAAGGCTTCGTTGAGTTCGATGACATCGAAATCACTGACGGCCACGCCCAGGCGCTCGGTCAGCTTGCGCACCGCAGGCACCGGGCCGATGCCCATGACGCGCGGGGCGACGCCGGCGCTGGCCATGCCCAGAACCCGGGCCCGAGGGGTCAGGCCGTGCTTTTTCACCGCTTCGGCCGACGCCAGGATCAGGGCGGCGGCACCGTCGTTGACGCCCGAGGCGTTACCGGCCGTGACCGTTTTGTCCGGGCCGTTGACCGGCTTGAGACGGGTCAGTGCTTCGAGGGTAGTGTCCGCACGTGGGTGCTCGTCCTGCTCGACGATGGTCTCGCCTTTTTTATGGGCGATACGCACCGGCACGATCTCTTCGGCAAAGAAGCCTGCGGCCTGGGCAGCGGCAGTGCGTTGCTGGCTGCGCAGGGCGAAGGCATCCTGGTCGGCGCGGGAGACCTTGTAGTCGTCGGCAACGTTGTCGGCGGTCTGCGGCATGGCATCGACGCCGTACTGGGCTTTCATCAACGGGTTGATGAAGCGCCAGCCGATGGTGGTGTCTTCCAGTTTCATGTTGCGTGAATAGGCGCTGTCAGCCTTGCCCATGACAAACGGGGCACGGGACATCGACTCGACACCGCCGGCAATCGCCAGCTCCATCTCGCCGCTGGCAATGGCGCGAAACGCGGTGCCCACCGCATCCATGCCGGAGGCGCAGAGACGGTTGAGGGTCACGCCCGGTACGCTGTCCGGCAGGCCGGCCAGCAGCAGTGCCATGCGGGCGACGTTGCGGTTGTCTTCACCGGCCTGGTTGGCGCAGCCGAGGAACACTTCGTCCAGCTGATCCCATTGCACCTGCGGGTTGCGCTCGATCAGGGCCTTGATCGGCACGGCCGCCAGGTCGTCGGCGCGCACACCGGCCAGGGCACCGCCAAAGCGGCCGATGGGCGTGCGGATGGCATCGCAGATAAATACGTCACGCATCAGGCTTCTCCTGGCGCTTGGCCGTGGGCGGCGGCAGTGCGCGCTTCCAGGTCACGCAGGGCGGTAAGCTCGACTTCGCTTGGTTCGACAGTGGTGGCCACATCGTCAGCGAAACGAATGGCCCAACCGGTGGCGGCAATAATCTGCTCGCGGGTCACGCCCGGGTGAATCGAAGTCACCACGAACTCGTGGGTGCCGGCTTCCGGCTCCATGATGCACAAGTCGGTGATAATGCCGACCGGCCCCTCGCCTGGCAGGCCCAGGCGTTTGCGCGAATCGCCGCCCTCGCCGTGGCCGACCGAAGTAATGAAGTCGAGCTTGTCGACAAAAGCGCGATTGGACTGCTTGAGGATGATCAGCACCTGCTTGGCGGAACCGGCGATTTCCGGCGCGCCACCGGCACCTGGCAGGCGCACTTTTGGCTGGTGGTAGTCACCCACCACGGTGGTGTTGATGTTGCCGAAGCGGTCGACCTGGGCTGCGCCGAGGAAGCCCACGTCGATCCGGCCACCCTGCAGCCAATAGCGGAAGATTTCGCCGGTCGGCACCACGGTGTCGGCGGTTTCGGCCAGCTCGCCGTCACCGATCGACAGCGGTAGTACGCTCGGCTTGGCACCGATCGGGCCGGATTCGTAGATCAGCACCACGTCGGGCGACGAGGTCAGGCGGGCCAGGTTCGCGGCCTTGGAAGGCAGGCCGATGCCCACGAAGCACACTGCACCATTGCGCAGACGACGGGCTGCGGCGACGGTCATCATTTCATTGGTGGAGTAGCTCATTGTGCAGCCTCCGAAGCGCTGGCCAGTTTTGCCTTGAATTCGTTGAAGTCGGCGGTGCCGCGAATGTATTCGTCGATCCAGGCGGTGAAGGTCTCACGGTTGCGAGCAATCGGGTCCCAGGCCTGGTAGAAACGGTTGTCACGCTCGTAGTAGCCATGGGCGTAGGACGGGTGAGCACCGCCTGGTACCAGGCATACCGCCGACAGTGCCCAGGTAGGCAGTACACAGGCGTTCATCGGCGCGTTCAGGTCGTCGACGATTTCCTCGACGGTCACGATGCAGCGTTTGGCTGCCAGGGCCGCTTCCTTCTGTACACCCAGGATGCCCCAGAGCAGTACGTTGCCCTTGCGGTCAGCCTTCTGTGCGTGGATCACGGTGACATCCGGGCGAACCGAAGGGACGGCGGCCAGGACTTCACCAGTGAAGGGGCAGGTAACGCTCTTGATCAGCGGGTTGACCTTGGGCAGATCGGAGCCTGCGTAGGCACGCAGTACCGCGAACGGCAAGCCCGAAGCGCCAGCGACGTAGGCGTTGGCCAGGTCGGCGTGGCTGTGCTCTTCGATTTCCATGGCTTGCGGCCACTGCTTCTCGACAGCATCGCGCAGACGGTGCAGGGAGCCGACACCCGGGTTGCCGCCCCAGGAGAAGATCAGCTTGCGAGCACAACCGGAGCCGATGAGCTGGTCGTAAATCAGGTCAGGCGTCATGCGTACCAGGGTCAGCTCTTTCTTGCCCTGACGAATGATTTCATGCCCGGCGGCGGTTGGAATCAAGTGGGTGAAGCCTTCGAGGGCGACGCTGTCACCGTCGTGGACGAACTGCTTCACGGCGTCGTGGAGCGAGAGGATTTCAGCCATTGCAGACTCCTGGATATGCTGAGTCGAGGTCGGTGTGCAAGGCGCCTTGGGTGGCGCCGGTATGAATTCAGATTACGGTGGGGCTTTGGCCGGCACAATCCGATAATCGACTAACCGTTCGATTATCGAACAAGTTGTATGACCCGCTCCTACGTGGCGTCGGCGTGGCTGACTACGCCCTTGATGATCACTGCCACGGTGGCAACGCCTGCCGGGATCACCAGCGCGGTGAGCACCTGCTCGAAGTTCCAGCCCAGGCCCAGCAAGGTGGCGCCCATCCAGGCACCGAGGATGGCGCCGAAGCGACCGATGCCCAGCATCCACGAAACACCCGTGGCCCGGCCTTGGGTCGGATAAAAACGCGCAGCCAGCGATGGCATGGCCGACTGCGCACCGTTCACGCACATGCCGGCAATCAGCACCAGGGTCGCCAGCAAGGTGATGTTGCCGAGGCTCTGCCCGACCGCGTAGGCAAACACCCCGGCCAACAGATAGAAAGTGCCAATAACCTTGTGCGGGTTGTAACGGTCCATTGCCCAGCCCACGGCAACGGCACTGAGTACTCCGCCGAACTGGAACAGAGCACCAATGAAGGCAGCCTGTTCCATGCTCGCGCCGCTGTCGCGCATCAGGGTCGGCAGCCAGCTGGTCAGCAGGTACACGATCACCAGGCCCATGAAGTAGGTCAGCCACAGCAGCAACGTGCCGACGCTGTAGGTACCCGAGAAGATCACCGCAAACACGTTGCGCGCCTTGACGGTTTTCTGTTCCGGCACGCTGAAACTCGACGCCTGGCCGACAATGGAAGGCTCGATAGGGGCTAGGGTCTTGCGCACTTTGTCGGTGCCGCGGTTACGCACCACCAGGTAGCGTGCCGACTCGGGCAACCAGAACAGCAGTACCACGGCCAGGATCAGCGGCAGCACACCACCGATCAGCAGCAGGCTGTGCCAGCCGAAGGTCGGGATCAGCTTGGCCGAGATGAAGCCGCCACCGGCCATCCCCAGGTTGAAGCCGCAGAACATGCTGGTCACCAGCAGCGACTTGTGCCGCTCAGGCGTGTATTCGGACAGCAGCGTCGTGGCATTGGGCATGCCTGCGCCCAGGCCCAGGCCGGTCAGAAAACGCAGCACCAGCAACTGGTCGACGTTGGTGCTGTAGGCCGATGCCAGGCTGAAGGCGCCGAACAGTACAACCGCCCCCACCAACACCACTTTGCGGCCAAAGCGGTCAGCCAGTGGCCCGGAGCCCAGGGCGCCGAACACCATGCCGATCAGCGCGGCGCTCATCACCGGGCCCAGGCTTGCGCGATCAATACCCCAGTCCTGTGACAGCGCTGGCGCAATAAAGCCCATTGCCGCCGTGTCCAGGCCATCAAGGAAAACAATCAGAAAACACAGGATCACCACCCGCCACTGATAGCGCGACAGCGGTTGTTGATTGATGAAGAACTGCACATCAAGGCAGTTTCCAACAGCAGCGTGGGGACTGTTCATTATTTTTATCCAGTAGGAGCGCGCAGGTGTGCGGGTGCGCGCGTGAACGGCACAGACGGAGAGGATCGGTTAGGCGTACGGGTCAGCCGCGCGGCGCGTACTGAAACGGCTGCAGGCGGTGCCTGGATGGGATATCAGTCATGGGGGCATTCGCCTCTCGCTCATTATTATGGGCGGTCAGGGCAGGCTGACCGATGCGAGCGACATTAATAAGACGCCGGAATCGGCGCAATTCGATAAACGCATCTGTGTGCGTTTATCGAACAGGAAGTGCAGTGTCAGGCAAACAGCTGGGCGCTCAAGTCACGGCTGGCCGCGAGCATGATGGGCAAGAAACGTTGCTCGAGCTCGTTGCGGCTGACCCGGCCCGCGTGGGTGCTGACGTTCAGCGCAGCCAGCACCTGACCGGAGGCATCGTAGACCGGTACAGCTATAGAGCGCAGGCCCTGCTCCAGCTCCTGGTCGACCACGCACCAGCCCTGTTGGCGGACCTGCTGCAGACATTCAAGCAATGCTACCGGGTCATGAATGGTACGGCTGGTCTTGGCTTGCAGGTCGGCATGCTCCAGGTATTCATGCAAGGTGGCATCGTCCAGGGCCGCCAACAGGATTCGCCCCATCGACGTGCAATAGGCCGGCAGCCGTCCCCCCACCGAAAGGTCGACCGAAATCAGGCGCTGCACCGTCGCCGAACGGGCAATGTAAAGAATGTCGTCGCCTTCGAGGGTGGCCATGTTGCAGGCCTCGTGCAACTGGTCGCTCATGCGGTCCAGGTACGGCTGCGCCGACACCGCCAGCGGCGTCGACGATAAATAGGCATGCCCCAGGGTCAGCACTTTGGGCAATAACGAATACGTACGCCCGTCGGTGGTGGCGTAACCCAGCTTTATCAAGGTGTGCAGGCAACGGCGCACGGCGGCGCGGGGAATTTCGGTGCGGTGGCTGATCTGCGCGATGGTCAGGTGGCGCTTGCGCTCCTGGAACGCCTGGACCACAGCCAGCCCTCGGGCCAGCGACGTCATGAAGTCGGGGTCACCGGTGAAGGCCTGGATACGCTTGGCCGGCGAAGCGACGATGGGGGGTGCCAGCGACGCAAACGAACTGCGCACCTGATCGTTCAACCCGGGCCCTTTGGGCGGTATTTCTTCTGTCATGGTTCACCTCGGCAACACGGTCACTGGGGCGATTATCGAACCAACGACCGATAATCGCAATTGACCGCCACCCTCAATTGCTTATACCTTTCTACCGCCACCATGTGGCTTCTTGGAGAGACTGGTCAGGTACCCACCGTAGAAGTCCCAGGCACGGCCTTGCCCACGAAGCGAGGCCGTTTTTTTCTCCTTCGGTTTTCGCCTCACCTGCCCCTGAAGAAATTGCCCCGGCCGAACCTCGATACCGATGTAACAAACACGGTGGGGTCGCCGTCATAAGCAAACAGCGAATACCGATTGACTTCGTTATGTAACGTGCGAGCTATAATAAAGTGCTGTGCCCACTCGCCGGCAGTTGGTCTTCGGATCCAAGCCGCGCCTGACTGAACTCACTGGGTGCAGGGCAGGTGCAATTACCGCAAGGTTGAATACATCAGTATTCTTCCTGCATGCATACTCTGAACCTACTGTTGCTGCGACAGTTATGCCGCTCTGGCAGCGTAGCCGTGTGCAAGTTGTGCTGTTGCGCAGCTTTTACGCGTTAACGCCAGAGTTTATTCACAACCAACAGGTAGCACTGTGACGAAAGACGAACTGCGCGCGGAACTTGAGCGCCAGGAACAACGTTACAAGGAAGTTTACGGCGGAGAGGTCACCACTTACGCCGCCCAGCCCGACCCTGAACGCAAGCCTTGGCGCAAACGCGCAAGCATCCTCGACCAGGCGTTTGCCCAGGAACTGCAGAAAATAGAAAAAGAACTCAAGACCGACGAAGGCTAGCCACTCGAAGGGTCGCTGCCGCCTGCCGGGTGCAGGCGGCCGAGGGTGCGCGTGGTCGAAATTCTCAAGACCGATCGTTACGCGACCTACAGTGACTGGTAACGTAATCTCACAAATTTAATACAGTTGTTTGAATTTTTCATTACAGCCAACCAACAACGTAAACCCTTAAATTTTCTGGATTTTTACCGATTTTAGAGGGGGTTTTCCTGATCGTTCCCGACACTTTAACCCGAGGGACAGCGTCGCAACGGCGTAAACCGGTCGGCAGCAAGTGCATCGATTAACAGGCTTTTCTGGCATAATCGCGCCCCCTTATGACCGGGTCAGAAAACCTTCATGATCGATTTATTCAGCGGACTTGATGCCTGGGTACTGGTGAGCTTGCTGCTCGCTTTGACCTTCGTACTCGCCTTCGAGTTCATTAATGGCTTTCATGACACCGCCAACGCGGTAGCTACAGTCATTTATACCAAAGCCATGCCGCCTCACCTGGCGGTGTTCTTCTCCGGGGTGTTCAACTTCCTCGGCGTTCTGCTCGGCGGTGTCGGGGTGGCCTATGCCATCGTTCACCTGTTGCCGGTAGAGCTGCTGATCAATGTGAACACAGGCCACGGCCTGGCCATGGTCTTCTCCCTGCTGGCCGCAGCCATCGCCTGGAACCTGGGTACCTGGTACTTCGGAATTCCGGCGTCCAGCTCTCATACCCTGATCGGTTCGATCCTCGGTGTAGGCCTTGCCAACGCCCTGATCAGCGACATTCCATTGGGTGACGGGGTCAACTGGCAGAAAGCTATCGATATCGGCATGTCCCTGGTGCTCTCGCCCATGGCCGGTTTTGCCGTGGCAGCCCTGGTGTTGCTGGGCCTGAAATGGTGGCGCCCGCTGTCGAAGATGCACAAGACGCCTGAACAGCGCCGCAAACTCGACGATAAAAAGCACCCGCCGTTCTGGAACCGTCTGGTTCTGGTGATCTCGGCCATGGCGGTCAGCTTCGTGCATGGCTCCAACGATGGCCAGAAAGGCATCGGCCTGATCATGCTGGTGCTCATCGGTATCGTTCCTGCGCAGTTCGTCCTGGACCTCAACAGCACCACCTACCAGATCGAGCGTACCCGCGACGCCACCCTGCACCTGAGCCAGTTCTACCAGCGCAACGAAGCTACCCTGGGTGAGTTCCTGGCCCTGGGCAAAGCTCAGGATGGCGACCTGCCGGAGCAGTTCAGTTGCAACCCGCAGCAGACCGAGCCGACCATCAACGCCTTGCTGCACTCGCTCAAGGGCGTGACCGAGTACCGTTCGCTGACGCCTGAAAAGCGCATCGAAGTGCGTCGCTACCTGCTCTGCCTGGACGACACGGCCAAGAAGGTAGGCAAGCTGCCGGGCCTGCAGGCACGTGAAAAGGCTGACCTGGACAAACTGCGCAAGGACCTGACCGCCACCACCGAATACGCCCCATTCTGGGTGATCATCGCCGTTGCCCTGGCCCTGGGCCTGGGTACCATGGTTGGTTGGAAGCGCGTGGTACTGACCATCGGTGAGAAGATCGGCAAGCAGGGCATGACCTATGCCCAGGGCATGTCGGCACAGATCACCGCGGCGTGTGCCATCGGCATGGCCAACATCTTCAGCCTACCAGTGTCGACCACCCACGTATTGTCGTCGGGCGTGGCTGGTACCATGGTCGCGAACAAAAGCGGCCTGCAAGGCGGCACCGTGCGCACCATCCTGCTGGCCTGGGTACTGACCCTGCCGGCAACCGTGGGTCTGTCGGCAGCCTTGTTCTGGTTGGCGACCAAGTTCATCGTCTGAACTGTCCCGCATTGAAAAAGGCGCCTTCAAGGCGCCTTTTTCATGCCTGCGATTCAGCGCTTCTTGCTGCCGCCCAGCAACGACCCCATCAAGCCACGCACCAGCTGACGACCAAACTGGTTGGCGGCCTGACGCACCGCCGACTTGATCGCTTGCCCCGCGGCACTCTGCAGGAACTCACCGGCTTTGTCGGCCAGGCTCTCCTCTGCGGCAGCCGGCGCTTGCCCGGGTGTCGGTGCTTCGCCCTTTCGCGCGGTGAGCATTTCGTAGGCCGACTCACGGTCAACGGGTTTGTCGTAGCGCCCGCCCAGCGCAGAGGATGCAACCAACGCGGTGCGTTCGGCGGCGCTCAAGGGTCCGATCCGTGACTGCGGCGGCGCGATCAGCACCCGTTGGACCATGCCCGGCGTGCCTTTTTCCTGCAGGGTGCCCACCAGCGCTTCACCGATGCCAAGCTCGGTCAGCACACTCAAGGTGTCGAACGCAGGGTTGGGACGAAAACCCTCTGCCACGGCCCTCAACGACTTCTGCTCCTTGGCGGTGAACGCCCGCAGGCCATGCTGGACACGCAGGCCCAACTGCGCCAGGACATCATCAGGCAGGTCACTCGGCGACTGGGTGACGAAGTACACCCCGACACCTTTGGAACGGATCAGCCGCACCACCTGCTCCAGCCGGTCCTGCAAGGCCTTGGGCGTGCCGTTGAACAACAGGTGCGCTTCATCGAAGAACAATGCCAGCAATGGTTTGTCGGCATCGCCGCGCTCGGGCAGTTGCTCGAACAGTTCGGCCAGCAGCCACAGCAGGAAGGTCGCATATACCTTCGGCGCCTCATGCACCAGGCGGCTGGCATCCAGCAGGTGAATGCGCCCGCGACCATCGGCATCCGGGCGCAGGATATCTTCCAACTGCAGCGCCGGTTCGCCAAACAGCGCTTCGGCGCCCTGCTGCTCGAGGGTGGCCAGGCGCCGCAACAGCGCCTGGCTGGAGCCGGTCGTCATCAGCGCACTGTCTTCGCCCAGCAACTGCGGGTTGTCCTTCAGATGTGCCAGCAGTGCCTTGAGATCCTTGATATCAAGCAGCAGCAGACCTTCACGGTCGGCCACCTTGAAGGCGGCATAGAGCGCAGCCTGCTGGGAGTCGCTCAGTTCCAACAGGTTGCCCAGCAGCAGCGGGCCCATTTCACTGAGGGTGGTGCGCAAGGGATGGCCGGATTGGCCGTGGATATCCCACAGACTGACCGGGTATGCCTGCGGCCGGTGCTCGAGCCAGGGCATCCCGGCAATACGCTCGGCCACCTTGCCCTGCGGATTGCCCACGGCGCCCAGGCCACACAGGTCGCCTTTGACGTCGGCGGCGAACACCGCCACGCCGGCATCGCTGAAGGCCTCGGCCATGTGCTGCAGGGTCACGGTCTTGCCAGTGCCGGTGGCGCCAGCGATCAACCCATGGCGGTTGGCCAGGCGCATGGCCTGGGACACCGGTTGACCGGCAAGATCCGCGCCGAGCATGAACTGCGAAGAGTCAGGCATGTATTTTTACCCTCTGTTTAAGCTTTGGCTCGAAGCGGCCGATATCAAGTTAGCGATAGACCACCAGAAAGACAGGAATAGCCCGATAAGGAAAGGGGACCTGCACTGCTTTCAAACTGTTCTTTGTGCGAACGAACCCGGATAACAAAACCTTAGCGGACCGACACGTTATGAACAAAAGCCTCCGATTCAGCCACAAGATCCTTCTGGCCGCTTCTCTGATCGTCATGATCGCGTTCACACTCTTTACTTTGTACAACGATTTCTTGCAGCGTAATGCTATTCGCGAAGATCTGGAAAGTTATCTTGCCGAGATGGGCGACAGCACTTCGACCACTATCAAGAGCCTTTTTGATGGCCGCATCCTCCTGGTTCAAAACGTGGCACAAAACATTGCCACCTACCCCGATGCCGAACACATCGGCACGTTGCTCGGTCAGCAAGCACTGGTCTCAAGTTTTCTGACGATCTACCTGGGTGACGTCAACGGTGGTTTCACCATTCGCCCGCAAACCAAAATGCCCGATGGCTACGACCCACGCGTTCGCCCCTGGTACAAGGACGGCATGGCTGCCAACGGACCGATCCTGACTGAACCCTACATTGATGTCAGCACCGGCAAGATGGTGATATCAGTCGTCGCCACCGCCGCACGCAATGTCGGCGTGGTGGGTGGCGACCTGGCGCTGGACGGCCTGGTAGAAATCATCAACTCGCTGAATTTCGGCGGCATGGGCTACGCCTTCCTGGTCAACGAACAGGGCAAAATCCTGGTCCACCCGGACAAGGACCTGGTGATGAAGTCGCTGTCGGACCTGTTCCCGCAGAACACCCCGCGCCTGACCAAGGACCTCAGCGAAGTCCAGCTCAACGGCGAAACCCGCCTGCTGACCTTCGCCCCGGTCAAGGGCCTGCCCTCGGCCAACTGGTACATCGGCCTGTCTGTCGATAAAGACAAAGCCTATGCAATGCTCAGCGAGTTCCGCACCTCGGCGGTGATCGCCACCCTGGTGGCCGTGGCGATCATCATCGCCCTGCTCGGCCTGTTGATCCGCGTGTTGCTGCAACCGCTGCACACCATGACCCGGGCCATGGAAGACATCGCCGAAGGCGAAGGCGACCTGACCAAACGCCTGACCATCCACAACCACGACGAATTCGGCACCCTGGGCACGGCATTCAACCGCTTCGTGGAACGTATCCACGGCTCGATTCGTGAAGTGTCGTCAGCAACCGAGCAGGTCAACGAAGTCGCCCTGCGGGTGGTCAGCGCCTCCAACTCCTCGATGGTCAACTCCGACGAGCAGTCCAACCGCACCAACAGCGTGGCCGCTGCCATCAACCAGCTCGGCGCCGCCGCCCAGGAAATTGCCCACAACGCCGCGCAAGCTTCGCAGCAGGCAAGCTCTGCCCGTCACCTGGCCGAGGAAGGCCAGCAGGTGGTCGATCGCAGCATCGCGGCGATGAACCGTCTGTCGGATTTGATCTGCACCTCCAGCTCGCACATCGAGACGCTCAACAGCAAGACGGTGAACATCGGCCAAATCCTCGAAGTGATCACCAGCATTTCCCAGCAGACCAATCTGCTCGCCCTCAACGCCGCCATTGAAGCGGCGCGGGCCGGTGAAGCCGGACGCGGATTTGCCGTGGTCGCCGACGAGGTTCGCAACCTCGCCCATCGCACCCAAGAGTCGGCACAACAGGTACAGAACATGATCGAAGAGCTGCAGGTAGGGGCGCGCGAGTCGGTCGATACCATGGGCCAGAGCCAACGCCACAGCCAGGACAGCGTGGAAATCGCCAACCAGGCCGGCGAGCGCCTGGGCAGCGTCACGTTGCGCATCGGCGAGATCGACGGCATGAACCAGTCGGTGGCCACTGCCACCGAGGAGCAGACGGCCGTGGTCGACTCGATCAACATGGACATCAACGAGATCAACATGCTCAACCAGGAAGGGGTCGAGAACCTGCAATCGACCCTGCGCGCCTGCGCCGACCTCGAGCAACAAGCCAGCCGTCTGAAACAGCTGGTGGGCAGCTTCCGCATCTAAGCGCCCGGGGCAGCCGCGCCCGCCGCTGCCCCTCCCCTTAAGCCCGATCGAACAAACTATCCTTAACAGAGGTCAACCTTAGGGCGCGTCCTCAGGTGCATGCCAATGCCTGATGACACACTCTGAATGCGATCTCGGAGGGATGCTGATCGTGCACATCGCTGACATCACCATGTTCTACGCCCCCGCCAGCGGCGGCGTGCGTACTTATCTTGATGCCAAACATCGCCGCCTTGGACTCACCCCCGATGTCCGCCACAGCCTGTTGATTCCCGGCGCCAGCGCCAGTCATGCCAATGGCATCTACCACGTGCCCGCCCCGGCCCTGCCCTTCGGTAACGGTTACCGCTTCCCGTTGCGCCTGGCCCCCTGGCGCAACGTGCTGCACGATCTGCAACCCGACCTGATCGAGGTCGGCGACCCCTACCTGACCGCCTGGGCGGCCCTGGATGCGCGGCGCCAGCTCGATGTGCCGGTGATCGGCTTTTATCATTCCGATCTGCCGCTGCTGGTCAGCAACCGCATGGGTAACTGGTTCACTCCCAATGTCGAAGCCTATGTCAGCAAGCTGTACGGCAATTTCGACCGGGTCCTGGCCCCAAGCCAGGTGATGGCCAACAAACTGCGAGGCCTGGGTATCGACAACGTTCATGTACAACGCCTGGGCGTCGACCTCACGGCCTTTCACCCGCGTCACCGCGATAACACGGTGCGCCAACAGTTGAACATTGCCGACAACACCCACCTGCTGGTGTTTGCAGGCCGCGGCTCGCGAGAGAAAAACCTGCCGGTGCTGCTCGACTGCATGAGGCGCCTGGGCAAGCACTATCACCTGTTGCTGGTCGGCTCGCACATGCCCGCCATGGTTCCAGCCAATGTCACAGTCATCGACCACTTCTGCCCCGCCAATGAAGTCGCGCGGCTACTGGCCAGCGCCGATGCCCTGGTCCATGCCGGCGATCAGGAGACCTTCGGCCTGGTGATTCTCGAGGCCATGGCCAGTGCAATTCCGGTGATTGCGGTAGCGGCCGGCGCATTCGAGGAAATTGTCGACGAGCGCTTCGGCCGCCTGTGCCAACCCAATGACGGCTTGGCCATGGCCAGGGCCGTGCGGGAGGTTTTCGAGCAAGGCGCCGCGCAGCTTGGCCAACAAGGACGCCTGCATGCCGAGCAGCATTACGCCTGGGACACGGTGGTCAACGGCCTGCTGGCCCACTACCGTGCGGTGCTCGGCTATAGCCTGCCGGTACGTGCCCATGCCTGACCTTACTGACAGCCGACGCAGCCTGCTGCTGGTGCTGCACGACGTGGCGCCCCATACCTGGCCGGACTACCAGCCATTCGTCGAAGCAGTGGATGCCTTGGGCAACATCCCCCTGACCTGGCTGGTGGTACCCGACTTTCACAAGCGCGACCCGCTGATACAGGCCAAACATTTTCGCCGACTGCTGGACTGGCGCCTGCATCGCGGTGACGAACTGGTCCTGCATGGCTATTACCACCTAGATGACAGCCCGGCCCCGCACTCGCCGGGTAACTGGTTCATGCGTCGCGTCTACACCCACGAAGGCGAGTTCTATAGCCTCGACCAGGCGACTGCCCTGGAGCGCTTGCAGGCCGGCATGGCGCTGTTCGAGCGATTCGACTGGCCGTTGGCAGGCTTCGTCGCCCCGGCCTGGTTGATGAGCGAGGGCACTCGCCAGGCCCTGCGGAGGTTGCCGTTGCAGTACACCAGTGACCCGCGTCACCTCTATCGATTGCCGCACTTCTCCCCCGTCGCGGCCCCCGGACTTGTGTGGAGTGCCCGCAGCAGCTGGCGACGGGGATTGTCGCGGATTGCCTGCGAGCTTCAGGCCGCGCGCCTTGAGCAAGCCCCCGTGATTCGCCTGGGCTTGCACCCGGTAGATATGCGCCACGGTTTTTCCCGCCAGTACTGGATGCGAACCTTGCAGCAGTTGTTGCAACAAGGCCGTACTCCCCTGACCAAATCAGCCTGGCTGGCATCGTGAAGCGCCTGGCGTGGTTGCTCTTTGCGCTCATCCTTGCGCTGCTGGTACCGGCGTTGCTCGGTGGCAGCGACCTGCTGACCCGCCTGCGTGCCTTTGCGCCCGGGCTGATGCTTGGCTTGCTGGGCATGATCCTGCTCTGCTGGATCATCAATGCCATCCGCCTGCGGCTGTTACTCGGCAGCCAGGGGTCGAATCTGGGCCGTGTACGAAGCCTGGGGGTGATCATGGCCACCGAGTTTGCCATCTGCACCACCCCAGGCGGCAGCGGCGGGCCACTGGCCCTGATGGCTCTGCTGGCCCGTGACCGGATCGGCCCCGCTCGCAGCGGGGCGGTGTTTGCCGCCGACCAGATCAACGATTTACTGTTCTTTCTCTGCGCCATGCTGGGGATTGCCGGCTATGCCCTGTTCCACAGCCTGGGTCGAAGCCTCGAAGGCATGTTGGCGGGCAGCGCGCTGCTGATGTTCGGAATGCTGGTGGCTGGAGTAGCGCTGGTGAAATGTCGGCGGGCGTTGCTGCGGGTCAATGGGCGACTGTTGCGCCGGCTGAAGATATCGGCGCCGCGACGTCGGCGCTGGACGCGCAAAGTGCTGCACTTCTTCCGCGCCCTGGCCGACACCTGGCGCCTGCCCAAACGTACGCTCACGCTGGTATTCGCCCTGACCTGCGTGCATTGGGGGTTGCGCTATAGCGTGCTGTACCTGGCCCTGCGCGGGCTGGGCGTAGACGTGCAATGGGTACTGAGCTTTCTGGTGCAGATGCTCTCGCTCAGCGCTGGGCAGTTCAGCCTGTTGCCAGGCGGTGCCGGCGCCGCCGAACTGACATCGGCTACCTTGCTGACGCCCCTCGTGGGCAAATCGACTGCAGCGGCGGCGATTCTGATCTGGCGCGCGGTGACCTATTACTTCTATTTGATCGCGGGCGGCCCGGTGTTTCTCTACCTGCTGGGACGCCCGCTACTGGAGCGCTTGCGCTTCAACCAGACACGGGTTCGTCGCGAGAAGGCTTGACCTGCTCCCAAAGCTCGGCGGCACCGGGAAAGTCGGTGCCGTCCTCGCTGTCGAGTGCATCCGGGTCGTAGCGGCTGAGGCAGCCCTCGCCAAGGGTCGGCGGGGCCTTGGAGGTTGCCTTGTCGAGGGGATCGGCCATGTTGCAACCTCCATGCGGCGGTCTTAGTTGAAGACCACCGTCTTGTTGCCATGAACCAGCACGCGGTCTTCCAGGTGATAGCGCAGGCCCCGGGCCAGGACCATTTTCTCGACGTCACGGCCGAAACGCACCATGTCCTCGATACTGTCGCTGTGGCTGACGCGCACCACGTCCTGCTCGATGATCGGGCCGGCGTCCAGCTCTTCGGTCACATAGTGGCAGGTAGCGCCAATCAGCTTCACCCCACGCAGCGACGCCTGGTGGTACGGCTTGGCACCGACGAACGACGGCAAGAAGCTGTGGTGAATGTTGATGACCTGCTGGGCATACTCCTGGCACAGCTGTGGTGGCAGGATCTGCATGTAGCGGGCCAGCACCACGACATCGGCGCCGTGTTCCTTGACCAGGCGCGAGACCTCGGCGAAGGCCGGCTGTTTGTCTTGCGGATCGACCGGGACGTGGAAAAACGGAATACCGTGCCACTCGACCATGCTGCGCAGATCGTTGTGGTTGGAAATGACGCACGGGATATCGCAGTCCAGCTCCTTGGCGTGCCAGCGGTGCAACAGGTCGGCCAGGCAGTGAGACTCACGGCTGGCCATCAGCACCACGCGCTTTTTCTGATCGGTGTCGGTAATACGCCAGACCATGGAGAACTCTTCGGCAATCGGCGCAAACGCCTCGCGAAACGCCTCGATACCAAATGGCAGGGTCTGTGCGCGGATTTCGTGGCGCATGAAGAACCAACCGCTCTGCTCATCGGAGTGATGGCTCGCTTCGTTGATCCAGCCGTTATAGGACGCCAGAAAATTACTGACTTTGGCGACGATGCCAACGCGGTCGGGGCAAGCAATCACCAGCCGGTAGGTGCGCATGAATGAGACTCCAGAAACTTCGCAAAGGCGCACATTCTAGCGAGTGCCCGGAAAAACTGCAGTAGGCAATGCACGCGCCCTGTCGCCCGGCCCGCCAGCAGCGCATCAGGCCCGAGCCCCCGTTACATGCTGCATGGCGGTTAAGTTAGGCATTATCCGAATGTCTTAGTTTGTAAATTTTTCTTAATGAAATCTATCGTGTCGATTTAACGCGGCACCGGCTAATTGCCAAGTTTAATGTTTACTTGGCAGTACGCTCTGACTATTATTGGCCCACTGTCGACCTGATACCTCAATTCCCAAGGAACGCCACATGTCCCTGATCAACGAATATCGCGCCACCGAAGAAGCCATCAAAGAACTGCAGGCCCGTTTGCAGAACCTGTCGCAAGACGACAAGCTGAAAACCGAACTGGAATTTGAAGGCAAACTGCGCGCACTGATGGGCGAATATTCGAAGTCGCTGCGTGACATCATTGCCCTGCTGGACCCGGAAGCCAAACTGAACAAAGCCCCACGTGGCGCAGTTAAAACCACCGGCACCAAGCGCGCGCGCAAGGTCAAGCAATACAAAAACCCGCACAACGGTGAAGTCATCGAAACCAAAGGCGGCAACCACAAAACCCTGAAAGAGTGGAAAGCCAAGTGGGGTGGCGATGAGGTTGAAAGCTGGGCAACCCTGTTGGGCTAATTGCCCGACCGCGTGACCAAATGTTACGCCACTAAAAAACGCCAGCATGCTGGCGTTTTTTATTTCATTGGGTCTGACCAGGCCGCTCAATATCGCTTAAATACCGAACTGCAACTTCAGCGCCTGGGCGTGAGTGCGCCAGTGGCCGAGCAACTCACGCTGGGAGGCATCGGCCTGATCCCAGCAGCCCTGCAAGGCTTGCTCGAAATCGCCCAGCGTGTTGGGCGCGCCCATCTGAGGGTTGGTCAGGCGCTGCTGGCAAAACAGTTGCCAACGTTGACGCTCCTGTTCATTCAAGGTCTCGATAAAATTACGGGCGCGGTAACGAAACAGTAATTCGGGCAATCGCTCGTCATCGAACATCCAGTGCCCCTGCCCCAATTGATGCGGGTCCACCGTACGCACTTGCTCGCACAAGCGACGATCACGGTCTCCAATAAATCCGTCATACAACTGCTGCTCGGGATCTTCACACGGGGCAAACGCCTCCTCGCTGTAGATAGTCTGCAACTTGTCCTGCCAATTTGCCTGCGCCGCCACCAGGCCGGATGCCCGCACTTCAAACAAGGACATATCCAGCCCCAGGCGCTGTTGATCCTCAGGGCGCAATACATTCAACGGCGCCACCACCGGACAGCGATTGATATGCACCAACTTCAGAGGAACCGGTAATTGCCCTTCAGGCATTTCTTCCCGCCGGGTGTATAAGCGCTGACGCAATGCATCGCCTTCCTCCTGCAACAAGGGTTGCGGGTCCATTTGCAGATCGCAGACGATCAAGGCATTGCGGTTGCGTGGATGCCAGGCCAACGGCAAGACAACACCCAAATAATGTCGCGCCGCAGAGAAACGTCCGGAAATATGTACCAGGGGTTGGAGTAGACGAACCTGATCGAGGACTTTCTGTTTACTGCGTAATTGAAACAGCCACTCATACAGCTTGGGCTGTTTCTGGCGGATCAGTTTTGCCAGTGCAATGGTTGCCCTTACATCGCTGAGGGCCTCATGGGCCTGACCATGGTCAATACCGTTGGCAGCGGTCAGAAGTTCCAGGCGCAAACTGGTACGCCCCTCCTGCTCAGGCCAGACAATGCCGTCAGGGCGCAGCGCATAGGCGGTGCGCACCACATCGATCAGGTCCCAGCGGCTGTTGCCGCCCTGCCATTCGCGGGCGTAGGGGTCGAAAAAGTTGCGGTACAGGCTGTAGCGCGTGACTTCGTCATCGAAGCGCAGACTGTTGTAACCCGCCCCGCACGTGCCTGGACGCGCCAGTTCGGCATGCACACGGGTCATGAACTCGGCTTCGCTCAAGCCTTGGCTTGCCAGTTGTGCCGGGGTAATACCAGTGACCAGGCATGCCGCCGGATGCGGCAGGATATCGTCGCTGGGTTGGCAATAAAGGTTGATTGGCGCCTCGATCTCGTTCAGCTCGAGGTCGGTGCGCACACCGGCCACTTGCAAGGGGCGATCGCAACGCGGGTTGATGCCAGTGGTTTCGTAGTCGTGCCAGAAGATGCTGGAGCTCACGGGGCGTTCCTGAACAGAAGATCGTCCAGAGTCTAGGGCCACTGGCCCGTCACGGCCAGTCTCAGGCCGAAGCGTTCAACGGCAGAAAGCTGAAGTAATGATGCAAGGCTTTGACTAACTGCGCGTATTCACGCGGGGCCTGCAACAACATGAACCCGGAATCATAGTGACCCGGCGTCTGGTCTTCATGGCTCCACAGGCAACTGGCGGTGAGGTCGATCAGGTGCAGCTCACCATCATGGCCAGGCACTTTGAGTTGCAACTCGAAATCCGGGCCGATCAGCATCCGTAGCTGGCTGATCAGCATCAGGCCGTCTTCGGACACGTTCCCCAGGTAGCCAATGGGCTGGTCGGTAAAGCGGTTGAAGACCTTGAGGTAGTAAGGGAGCTGATGACGCTCGATGTGGCGCTCGTGAAGCATGGTCGGAATCGCTGTCGAAGACCCTTATAGCAGGGCCGCGCTAGTGCGGCTGGAACGCGGATACGTCACCTTCAAGCTTAGTCCAATCCTACCCCTGCGTCACAGCCGCGAGGACACACATTGGTATTAACGCCAAGGCGTAGTCGTGGTGGGACGGGCAATGGCCGTCTCGCCACTGCGGAAGTGGCCCAACTGCTCCAGGGTCTGCAAACGAGCCCGGGCACGGTAGGCGTATTCGTTCTGCGGGTAGCGCTGGATGAGGTACAGGTAGGTCTGCGCCGCATCGACATAAAGCTTCTGACGCTCCAGGCACTGGCCTCGCAGCATCGACACTTCCGGATGAATGAACGGCCGGGCGCGGCTGGTACGGTCGACCTGGGACAGTTCAAGCATCACCTTCTCGCAATCGCCGCGATCATAGGCGCGGTAGGCATTGTTCAGGTGATGGTCCATCGACCAGCGGGTGCAGCCAACGACACTGGTGGCCAGGGCTAGAACAATCAAGGCTCGCATGGGGGAATCTCCTTCAATGGACAGTGTATCGGCCCAACCCTGAAATTCTGTAGGCGCAACTGTCGTGAACCACGACCGCTGCGCGGTCGATCGCAGGCAATCGCCAGCGGCTACATCGTCTCCACTTGCATTTGAAGTCGCTGCCAAAGCCTGGCACCGTTCAAACGCCCCCCTGGCCTGCGGGCAGGTAGTGCAAAGGAACAATGACTACAGCGAAATTCCAGAGTAGCCTTTCGCTGCGCTTCACTATAGGAGTCTGTGCATGACCATCCGCCGTACCAAAATCGTCGCCACCCTTGGCCCCGCCAGCAACTCGCCGGAAGTTATCGAGCAACTGATCCTTGCCGGCCTGGATGTCGCCCGCCTGAACTTCTCTCACGGCACCCCCGATGAGCATAAAGCCCGCGCCCGCCTGATCCGAGAGATCGCTGCGCGCCTGGGTCGCCACGTGGCGCTGCTGGGCGACCTGCAAGGTCCGAAGATTCGTATTGCCAAATTCGCCAACAAGCGCATCGAACTCAAAGTCGGTGATCGCTTCACCTTCTCCACCGCTCACCCGCTGACCGCAGGTACCCAGGAAATCGTCGGTATCGACTATCCGGACCTGGTCAAGGATTGCGGCGTCGGCGACGAGTTGCTGCTCGACGACGGCCGCGTGGTGATGCGTGTTGAAACCGCCACTGCCGACTCCCTGCACTGCTCGGTATTGATCGGCGGTCCGCTATCCGACCACAAAGGCATCAACCGTAAAGGTGGCGGCTTGACCGCTCCTGCCCTGACTGAAAAAGACAAGGCCGACATCAAGCTGGCTGCAGAAATGGACCTGGACTACCTGGCCGTTTCCTTCCCGCGTGACGCAAGCGACATGGAATACGCCCGTCGCCTGCGTGACGAAGCCGGTGGCAGCGCCTGGCTGGTGGCCAAGATCGAGCGCGCCGAAGCGGTCGCCGACGATGAAACCCTCGACGGCCTGATCGCCGCCAGTGACGCAGTAATGGTTGCCCGTGGTGACCTGGGCGTAGAGATCGGCGACGCCGAGCTGATCGCGATCCAGAAAAAGATCATTCAGCACGCCCGCCGCAACAACAAGGCCGTGATCGTCGCCACCCAGATGATGGAGTCGATGATCCAGAACCCGATGCCGACCCGCGCCGAAGTGTCGGACGTCGCCAACGCCGTGCTGGATAACACCGATGCGGTCATGCTCTCGGCCGAAAGCGCCGCCGGCGCCTACCCGATCGAAGCCGTACAGGCCATGGCCCGCATCTGCCAGGGCGCTGAAAAGCACCCGACCAACCAGAAGTCCAGCCACCGCCTGCACACCCGCTTCGAGCGTTGCGACGAAAGCATCGCCCTGGCAGCCATGTACACGGCCAACCACTTCCCAGGCGTCAAGGCGATCATCGCCCTCACCGAAAGTGGCTACACCCCGCTGATCATGTCGCGCCTGCGTTCGCACGTGCCGATCTTCGCCCTGTCCCCGCACCGCGCCACCCAGGCACGCGCCTCGATGTTCCGCGGCGTCTACCCGATTGCCTTCGACCCGGCGGCCCTGCCGGCGGAAAAAGTCAGCCAGGCGGCGGTGGACGAGCTGCTCAAGCGCGGCCTGGTCGAGCCAGGTGACTGGGTGATCCTGACCAAAGGCGACAGCTACCACACCATCGGTGGCACCAACGGCATGAAGATCCTGCATGTCGGTGATTCGCTGGTCTGATCAGGCCTTCGCAGCCTGAAAACCGCAGCCTGTGCTGCGGTTTTTTTATGCCTGCCGTTCAGGCGCGGCCTGTGAACGTATCGGCGAACAGCTGGTTGCGCGGCAAGCCGGCCAGGAACAATCGGCGGGCAAATTGCTCGACGCTGGCGGGCGAGCCACACGCCAGCGCAATGGTCTGCCTGGATTGCAACCGCAAGGCTGCCAGCGCCTGGGGCAGCGTCTGCGGGGTCAACAGTTCGACCTGAAGTTGCGGATGGCGCCCAGCCAGCGCTGCAAGCTCGCCAGCCAGGTAGTGCGCCTGATTGTCGTGGGCCAGGTGCAACAACCGCATCGGCCCGTGGTGCTCCTGGCGCAAGGCCTCGCGCGCAATGCCCCAGAGCGGCGCCAACCCCGTGCCCGCTGCCAGCAACCACAGCGGGCGCTCCTGCCAGTCGGCATCGTAGTGCAGCGCCCCGCCTCGCAGCTCGCCCAGCCGCACTGCGTCACCGGCCTGCAACTGACGCGCCTCGTCACAGAAGGCACCGGGATGGCGACAATCGAGGTGAAACTCCAGAAATGGCTCTTCGCCGGGCATGCTGGCCAACGAGTACGGCCGGGCCACACCCTGCGCACTCCACAGCACCAGGTGCTGCCCGGCCCGGTAGCGCAAGGGGCGCTCAGGCTGCAGACGCAGGCGCAATACCCCGGCGCTCAGCCACTGCACCTCACTTACACGAGCCGGCAACCCGTCGTGCTGCGGATCGAACACCGCCACCCGCAGGTCATCTACAACCTGGCACTGGCAGGCCAGGCGCCAGCCCTGCTCGCGCTTGTCCGCACCCAAGGCACCGGGCAACGCATCGCCCGGCTCGCCGTCAAGGCAGCGCACCAGGCAGGCGTGGCAGCTACCGGCCCGACAACTGTAGGGCACCAAGCATCCACCGCCGTTCAGCGCGTCGAGCAGGTTGCTGCCCGCCGGCACCGTCCAGCAGCGCTCGCCCACACAGAGTTCAGGCATTGATCGTCTCCCGCTCGCAATCACCATGGCCAACCGCCACTTTAGGGGCAAAGCCCCGCGCTGGCACGCAAAAAGGGTGCCCACCGGCAGCCGACCTTCGTCCAGACCACTCGCAGGTGTGCCGGGCACGGATGCGCGCTATACTGCCGCGCCTTTTTGCGCCGCCGGCCTGTCCGTCGTCGCGCCGTGAAAGGTCGTTTCGACACCTCGGCCTGTCCGCGTCGGAATACCTTATTGAATGTTCCCGTCTTTAAGAGGAGCGCGCTGCATGACCGTGATCAAGCAAGACGACCTGATTCAGAGCGTTGCCGACGCCCTGCAGTTCATTTCGTACTACCACCCCGTTGACTTCATCCAGGCCATGCATGAGGCCTACCTGCGTGAAGAGTCGCCTGCCGCGCGCGACTCCATCGCCCAGATCCTGATCAACTCGCGCATGTGCGCCACCGGCCACCGCCCGATCTGCCAGGACACCGGTATCGTCACCGTGTTCGTGCGCGTGGGCATGGACGTGCGCTGGGATGGCGCGACCATGAGCCTGGACGACATGATCAACGAAGGCGTGCGCCGCGCCTACAACCTGCCAGAGAACGTCCTGCGTGCGTCCATCCTTGCCGACCCGGCAGGTGCGCGCAAGAACACCAAGGACAACACCCCGGCGGTCATCCACTACTCCATCGTCCCGGGCAATACCGTGGAAGTGGACGTGGCGGCCAAGGGCGGCGGTTCCGAGAACAAGTCGAAAATGGCCATGCTCAACCCGTCCGACTCGATCGTCGACTGGGTACTGAAGACCGTTCCGACCATGGGTGCTGGCTGGTGCCCACCAGGCATGCTCGGCATCGGCATCGGCGGTACCGCCGAGAAAGCCGCGGTCATGGCCAAGGAAGTGTTGATGGAATCCATCGACATTCACGAGCTCAAGGCCCGTGGCCCGCAGAACCGAATCGAAGAGATCCGCCTGGAGCTGTTCGAGAAGGTCAACCAGCTGGGCATCGGTGCCCAGGGCCTGGGCGGCCTGACCACCGTGCTCGACGTCAAGATCATGGACTACCCGACTCACGCCGCCTCGTTGCCGGTGTGCATGATCCCCAACTGTGCCGCCACCCGTCACGCCCACTTCGTGCTCGACGGCTCGGGCCCGGCCGACCTGGAAGCGCCGTCGCTGGACGCTTACCCGGAAATCGTCTGGGAAGCGGGTCCATCGGCTCGCCGCGTCAACCTCGACACCCTGACCCCGGAAGACGTACAGAGCTGGAAGCCGGGCGAGACCATCCTGCTCAACGGCAAGATGCTCACCGGTCGCGACGCTGCGCACAAGCGCATGGTCGAGATGCTCAACAAGGGCGAGGAACTGCCGGTCGACCTCAAGGGTCGCTTCATCTACTACGTTGGCCCGGTTGATCCGGTAGGCGACGAAGTAGTGGGCCCGGCCGGTCCGACCACCGCTACGCGGATGGACAAGTTCACCCGCCAGATCCTTGAACAGACCGGCCTGCTGGGCATGATTGGCAAGTCCGAGCGTGGCCCGACCGCCATCGAAGCGATCAAGGACAACAAGGCCGTGTACCTGATGGCCGTCGGTGGCGCTGCCTACCTGGTCGCCCAGGCGATCAAGAAGTCCAAGGTCCTGGCCTTTGCCGAACTGGGCATGGAAGCGATCTACGAGTTCGAGGTCAAGGACATGCCGGTGACCGTTGCTGTCGACAGCAATGGTGAGTCGGTACACATCACTGGTCCTGCGATCTGGCAAAACAAGATCGCCCAGAGCCTGGCGGTGGAAGTGAAGTAAACCTCAAGGTTTGCGAAGATAAAAAAACGGCAGGGGCCATACCCCTGCCGTTTTTTTTGCCCGCGCCTACATCAATCCCGCCGATCCAGCAGGTTGACCACCAAGCGATCCAGCCACCCCCACAAGCGCTGCTGCGCTCGTTTCCACAACGGCCGCGCATGCCAGTGTTCAAGGTCGATACACAGGCTCTGGGCAAAGTCGCGCTCGAAGCTCGCCGCCACCGCTGCCGTCAACGGCGGGTCCAATGCCTCGACGTTGGCCTCAAGGTTGAAGCGCAGGTTCCAGTGGTCGAAGTTGCATGAGCCAATGCTGACCCAGTCGTCCACCAGTACCATTTTCAGGTGCAGGAAGCACGGCTGGTACTCATAGATGGTCACCCCGGCACGCAGCAGCCGCGGGTAATAGCGATGCCCTGCATAGCGTACCGAAGGGTGATCGGTGCGCGGACCGGTCAGCAACAGGCGCACATCCACCCCCCTGGCCGCTGCACGACGCAGGGACCGACGCACTTTCCAGGTCGGCAGGAAATACGGAGTGGCCAACCAGATCCGTCGTTGACCGCTGTTCAACGCCCGCACCAGTGACTGCAGGATATCCCGATGCTGACGGGCATCTGCATAGGCCACTCGGCCCATGCCCTGGCCGCTGTCGGGCACATGGGGCAAGCGCGGCAAGCCGAAATGAGTGGGTGGGCGCCAGGCGGTGCGACGCAGGTTGGCGCGCCACTGGCGATCGAAGAGCATCTGCCAGTCGGCTACCAGCGGCCCTTCCATCTGCACCATCACTTCGTGCCATTCGCTGACGTCCTCGTCCGGTACCCAGAACTGGTCAGTGACACCGGTACCGCCCACCACCGCCCAGGACTGATCAACCAGAAGCAACTTGCGGTGATCACGATAGAGGTTGCGAAAGCCGCGGCGCCAGCGCAGACGGTTGTACCAGCGCAGCTCCACGCCAGCCGCGATCAGGCGCTGGCGAAGGCTGAGGGTGAAGGCCAGGGCGCCGTAGTCATCGAACAGGCAACGCACCTGTACGCCGCGTTCGGCGGCATTCACCAATACTTGCACCATGGCCTCGGCACAGGCGCCCGCCTCTACCAGGTACAACTCCAGATCGACCTGCTGCTCGGCCCGCACAATAGCGGTGAGCATGCGGGGGAAAAACTCGGGGCCGTCGATCAATAACTCGAACCGGTTGCCGTCTCGCCAGGGGAAGACCGGTCCGGCCATATCAGCGCGCCGTGAAGATCAGCACCGCAGACACCGGCACCGAGGGGCTGATGGATTTGAGTCCGGCCATCTTGCGCAGCGCTTCAAGGCCCGGCACCAGATCGAAGTCTTCGGCGCGCACCATCAGCGGTTCCAGGGTCACCACCTGGAAGCGCCGCTCATCCAGGCGCGTAGCCAGCAGCAAGGCGTTGTAGCTGTGCTCCTTGCCGTGCAGCTTGACGGTCACCGGCAGGCGCAGCTCAACCTGGGCACCATTGGCCAGGTCGTTGATCGGGCGCAGGTCGATCTGCGCATAGACATTGGCCTCCGGGAAGCGCGCGAACTCGAACAGGTCCTTGCGCATGCGCTCGTCGCGCAGCGGCACACCGCTGCTGTTGGAGTCCATTTCGATCATCAGCTCGGCCGCGCCTTTGCGGTCGACCTTGCCGTGCAATACCAGGAAGCGGTGAACTTCGGCGGTATCGCCATTTTTGCTGGAGATGAACGACAGGCGGGACGATTCGCCATCCAGGTGCCAGTTGGCCTGGGCCGAGAGGCTCACAAAGGCGAGCGCGGCCAACAGAAGACGGGGCAGAGAGAACATGAGAAATCCTGAAACACAGAGGCCGTCAACCTTACCCGGCTGCCTTCACGGCAGCAAGCCACAGCCCTCACGTACACCGCGCCACCTGGCTGTATTTGCAACCCCCAGCCCGACAGCCGTCACAACACGGGCCGGGGTATCTTCATCAAGGCGGCTCAAGGGCAGGTACTGACTTACATACCCTCGGCAATACGGCGCATCGAAGCCCATGACAAAGCGGCACGAGCAGTACTCCTTGGCCGAGTAGGCGCTGAGGATGCCGGGAAAGTCCGCCAGCGCCTGGCGCTCGTACCAGCCCCAGGCACCCGCCAGTAGTCCCAGTACCAGCAGGAAGCGCTTCATTGTCGGTCCTCGGCGCGCACGGCCAGCACGCGCTTGAGCAGTTCATTGTGCTGGAACTGTGCGTCACGGTCATCGGCGTAGCGCACGATCACCAACTGCTCCTGCGGCACCACGTACAAGCCCTGCCCCCAATGCCCCAGCGCTGCAAAGGTATCGGCCGGGGCGTCCGGCCAGGGCCGCCCGCTGCCGGCCAAGGGTTGATTGAGCCACCAATGGCCACCCGGGCTGGCTTCACCAGGCAAGGCCTTGGCATGGGTAAACAACCTGCGATTGAACGCCACCCAGTCGCGATGCAGCACCTGATGCGATTGCCAGCGCCCATCCCGCAGCATCAACAAACCGATGCGTGCCAGATCACGGGCACTCATATACAGGTACGACGAACCGACCAGGGTGCCGCTGGTATCCCGTTCCCAGACCGCCGACTCGATACCCAGCGGGATGAACAGCGCTTGCCAGGGATAATCGCCGTAGCCTTGCTCGCCGACGATTCCACGCAAGGCTGCCGCCAGCACGTTGCTGTCACCACTGGAATAGAGGAAGCGCTGGCCCGGCTCAATGGCGCCGCGCCGGGCTGCGGTGTAGCCAGCCATGTCACCTCGCCCACGGGTGTAGAGCATGGCCACCACCGAAGACTTGAGCGGGGCGTACTCATAGTCTTCCTGCCAAGCCAGACCGCTGGCCCAGTGCAGCAGATCCTCAATACGAACGTCGGGATGGGTTTGCATCACCGGGTAATAGCGGGCGACCGGGTCGTCAAGGGCAAACCGCCCCTCTCGCCGAGCAACACCCAGCACGGTAGCCAGCACGCTCTTGCTGATCGACCAGGTCAGGTGAGGGGTCGCAGCAGAGGACGGTGGCACATAGTGCTCATAGACAATGCGTCCGTCCCTGATCACCAGCAGGGCATCGGTGCGTACGCCTGCCCGGGTGTGATCGTTGCGGGGGGCAAATGCGTAGGCCTGCACCTCGCCCCAGGCAGCACTGTTGCTGTCCGGCGCCAGTTGCCAGTCCGGAACCGGCCAGCGCTCTTGCCCCAAAGCTACGGTGCTAGTGATCGAAAAGCCGAGCAACATGCCCAGCAGTGTGGCGTTCATGGAGCGTCACTCAAGGCCAGGATCCGTCCAGCCTAGCGCCCCATCATGACAGACCGGCGTTGGCCCAGGCCTTGGCCAGGCGCTTGGCTCGCGCCGCACTGGCGATTTCCAGCAAGCCCTGGTCGCGCTGCCACAGCGCCGCCCACTCACCGCCACTGCTGCCCAGCGCCTGGTTGATCTCATCCTTGAGGGCTGCAAACTGGGCAAACAGACCACCCAGCAGCAAATGGCAGGCGCTGGAATCGGCGCACTGCCGACTGCCCTCGGCGCAGCCCCCCAGCAGGCCGATCAGGCGCAACTGCAGCCCTTGCGGCCACCCGCTGTCCTGGCCGACACCATACAGCCAGGCGCACAGGGCACTGAGCACATAAAGGTCTTCGAGGGAGCGGAAAGGCTTGACGTAAGCATCCCAGCCATCACCGGCCAGACGCTCGCACAAGGCCTGGTCCAGGTGCAGACGGGCGTGGCCCACTTCCGGCATCAGTGGCAGGGCCGGCAACGGTTCCAGCCGTACTCCTGGCTCACCGGGATAGACCACCGCCAGGCTCAATTGCGGTGAGTCGCCCGCAGGCTCGCTGCGCGCCGCCACCAGCAACCAGTCGGCATCCAGCCCGGCGGTGACAAAATCCTTGCTGCCGGTCAGGCGCAGGTCATCCAGGCGTACCTGCATGTCGGCGGGGCGTACGCTGCGTCGTTCACTGGCACACAAGGCGCCCAGGCTCGCCGGGGCACTGGGCCAGAGCACACGCAGGGCCGCCTGGTAGCCGATCAGGAAGGCTAGCCCCGGCGTCGGCATGGCGCGGGCCCCGAGCACCGCCAGCTCGAACGGGCTGACCGTGCCCAGGCGCGCCAGCAGGCTGGCGTAGGTGTCGGCCAGGTTGGCCGCCAGGGAATGTCGCTGTGGGTCGTTGAGTCGTTGCAGCCAGGCCATCGAAGCGCTCCTTGGGGGTGTCATACAAGCATCACCAAAGGTTCATGGGGGTGACACCGCGTCTACCTAGGCTGAGCTTGCACAACAAAGTCGACCGGCCGCAACCCCATGGCTGGCTTATGGAGACTCGCAATGACTCAGATCGCTCGCTCTGGCGACAACAGCACTGAACGCCGTCTGCAAGCCGAACGCCTGGTAGGCCCTGCAGCCCTGCAGGAAGCACAAGCCCTGCGCTTCAGTGTATTCAGCAGTGAATTCAAGGCCAAACTCAAGGGTGCCGAACAGGGCCTGGACATGGATGACTACGACATTCATTGCCGTCACATCGGTGTGCGTGACCTCAACAACGGCCGCCTGGTGGCCACCACGCGCCTGCTCGACCACCAGGCTGCCAGCAGCCTGGGCCGCTTCTACAGCGAAGAAGAGTTCAGCCTGCACGGCCTCGGCCACCTGCAAGGCCCGATACTGGAGCTGGGCCGCACCTGTGTCGACCCGGCCTACCGCAATGGTGGCACCATCGCCGTGCTCTGGGCCGAACTTGCCGAAGTGCTCAATGAAGGCCGCTACAGCTACCTGATGGGCTGCGCCAGCATCCCCATGCAGGACGGCGGTATACAAGCCCATGCGATCATGCAACGCCTGCGCGAACGCTACCTGTGTACCGAGCACCTGCGCGCCGAACCCCGCAATCCGCTACCCAGCCTGGCCCTGCCCGGCAACGTCATCGCCGAAATGCCGCCGCTGCTCAAGGCCTACATGCGCCTGGGCGCGAAGATCTGCGGCGAGCCGTGCTGGGACGAGGACTTCCAGGTCGCCGATGTGTTCATTCTGCTCAAACGGGACGAGCTCTGCCCGCGCTATGCCCGCCACTTCAAGGCGGCAGTCTGATGCCGCGCCTGCGCGTCATGGCGCGCGTGCTCCGGGTCTTGCTGGTAGTGCTGTTCGGGCTGGGCATGGCCGCGCTGTTCACCCTCTATGAACGCCTGCGCATCCCGGCCTCGACCGAGCGGCGCCAGCGCTGGTCGCAGCTGTTCATGACCAGGCTGAGCAATGCCCTGCCCTTCAAGGTCCGGGTGATCGGCCCCCTGCCACAACAGCCGATGCTGTGGGTCAGCAACCATGTGTCCTGGACCGACATTCCGCTGCTGGGCATGCTTGCCCCGCTGTCGTTCCTGTCCAAGGCCGAAGTGCGCAACTGGCCGGTTGCCGGCTGGCTCGCGCACAAGGCCGGCACCCTGTTCATCCGCCGCGGCGGCAACGACAGCCAACTGCTGCGCAAACAGATCAGCCAGCACCTGCAACAGGCCTGCGCCTTGCTGATCTTCCCCGAGGGCACCACCACCGATGGCCGCAGCCTGCGCACCTTCCACGGTCGCCTGCTGGCCAGCGCCATCGACACCGAAGTAGCCCTGCAACCGGTGGCCCTGCGTTACCTGCGTAATGGCCAGGCCGACCCGATTGCCCCGTTCATTGGCGACGACGATTTGCTCTCGCACCTGATGCGCCTGTTTGCCAACGACTGCGGGGAGGTGGAAATCCAGCTACTGAGGCCTATCCAGAGCGCTGGCGAAGAGCGCGCTGCCCTGGCATTCAAGGCCCAGCAGGCGATCCAGGTGGCGCTGTTCGGTGTTCAAGAGCCTGCCTTCCAGACACAGCGCCGGGCGAAGGCCGCCTGAACCTAGACGCGAGCCAGGGCCTTCCCGGCGAAGGTCTGCAGCTCGGGGTAGAACGCCCGGAAATCGTCGCTCAGCGGTTCATAAAGCGCGTCGACCAACTCCATTGCTCCGTCCATCCCCTCAGGTTTCGACAACCGGCGGGCGATACCGCGAAATACCTGCTCCAGCACCGCGAACTCACGGTACGAGCCCAGCCAGTCATCAGCCGCCATGTAAGGCGCTATCTGTGCCAGCCGCCCCGGCAGCTCCGGTTGCGCCGCCAGTACCTGGTACACCCGCCCGGTGAACTGCTCCAGGGGCTGTTCGGCATAGTCCGGCCAGTGCAGGGCCAGGCAGTGATCAAAGAACACATCGAGCATGATCCCGGCAAAGCGCCGCCGCTCGCGCGGAAATCGCGCCAGCGCGCCGAGCACCAGGGGGTGGCTGTCGGTAAAGACGTCGATTTGCCGGTGCAGGCGAATCGCGGCCTCCAGCGGCAGGGGGAAGCGACCGTCCAGGGGCCCTTTGACGAAGTCGCCATAGAGGCTGCCGAGCAATTGCTCGGGTTGTTGGCCGCCCAGATGAAGGTGTGCGAGGTAGTTCATGGGCGCAGTCTAGCACTTGTCCATTTCATATCGTTATAACCCGATATAGCGATTTACGCTGAGCTCAGAACCTCTTCATATTTGTATATCGCGAAATACCGATTTATATTTCGCTCCATCGCGATATACCGCTACACAACCATGAGCCCAACCATGCCTCTCGATCTCGACGAAATAATAAAAGCCCTGGCCCACCCAGTACGGCGAGAAATCCTCAACTGGCTGAAAGACCCTGACGCACAGTTCCCCGACCAGCACCACAGTACCGAACACGGTGTGTGTGCCGGGCAGATCGACCAACGCTGCGGCCTGTCGCAGTCGACGGTCTCGGCCCACCTGGCGACCTTGCAGCGTGCGGGGCTGATCAGTAGCCAGAAGATCGGACAGTGGCACTTTTTCAAACGCAACGAGGAAACCATCCAGGCCTTCCTCAAGCAGATGAGCCAAGAGCTCTGACAAGGACCTTGCAATGCCCCTTTCACTACTGATCCTGGCGCTCAGCGCCTTCGCCATCGGCACCACCGAATTCGTCATCATGGGCCTGCTGCCCGATGTGGCGGCGGACCTTGGTGTGTCGATCCCGGGCGCCGGCTGGCTGGTCACAGGCTACGCCCTGGGCGTGGCCATTGGCGCACCGTTCATGGCCCTGGCGACTTCGCGCCTGCCCCGCAAGGCGGCCCTGATCGCTCTGATGGGGGTGTTCATCGTCGGCAACCTGCTGTGCGCGGTGGCCGCCGACTACAACCTGCTGATGTTCGCCCGGGTGGTCACGGCCTTGTGCCACGGCGCCTTCTTCGGCATCGGCTCGGTGGTTGCCGCCAGCCTGGTGCCGGCCAATCGCCGTGCCTCGGCCGTAGCCCTGATGTTCACCGGCCTGACCCTGGCCAACGTACTGGGTGTACCGCTGGGGACCGCCCTGGGCCAGCTGTACGGCTGGCGCTCGACCTTCTGGGCAGTCACCGTGATCGGCGTGATTGCCTTGATCGGCCTGATCCGCTTCCTGCCGTTTCGCCATGACGAGGAAAAACTCGACATGCGCGCAGAGCTGGCCGCCCTCAAGGGCGCGGGCATCTGGCTGTCGCTGTCGATGACCGTGCTGTTCTCGGCCTCGATGTTTGCCCTGTTCACCTACGTGGCACCGCTGCTGGGCGACGTCACCGGCGTATCGCCCCAGGGCGTGACCTGGACCCTGCTGCTGATCGGCCTGGGCCTGACCCTGGGCAACATCGTCGGCGGCAAGCTGGCAGACCGGCGCCTGAGTGCGACCCTGATCGGTGTGTTCATCAGCATGGCCGTGGTGTCTACCGCGCTGAGCTGGACCAGCGCAGCCCTGATCCCGGCCGAAATAACCCTGTTCCTCTGGGCCACCGCTGCCTTCGCCGCCGTACCGGCGCTACAAGTCAACGTGGTGACCTTCGGCAAGGCGGCACCCAACCTGGTATCGACCCTGAACATTGGCGCCTTCAACCTGGGCAACGCCCTGGGTGCGTGGGTCGGCGGCACCGTCATCGCCCAGGGCCTGGGCCTGACCCGCGTGCCCCTGGCCGCCGCAGCACTGGCCGTACTGGCCCTGATCGTCACCCTGATCACCTTCAGCCAGGGCGGCAAAAACGCCGAACTGGCCCCTGCTTCTCACTGACAAGCCCAGAGGTATATATGACGACTATTTTCGATCCGATCACCCTCGGCGACCTCGAACTGCCGAACCGCATCATCATGGCGCCGCTGACCCGTTGCCGCGCAGACGAAGGCCGCGTGCCCAACGCCCTTATGGCCGAGTACTACGTACAGCGCGCCAGTGCCGGCCTGATCCTCAGCGAAGCCACCTCGGTGACTCCCATGGGCGTTGGCTACCCCGACACCCCCGGCATCTGGTCCAACGACCAGGTGCGCGGCTGGACCAACGTGACCAAGTCGGTGCATGGCGCTGGCGGACGGATCTTCCTGCAGTTGTGGCATGTGGGGCGCATTTCCCACCCGATCTACCTCGACGGCGAAACCCCGGTTGCCCCCAGTGCCATCCAGCCCAAGGGACATGTCAGCCTGGTGCGTCCGCTGGCCGACTACCCGACGCCACGCGCGCTGGAAACCGCAGAGATCGCCGACATCGTCGAGGCCTACCGCACCGGTGCCGAGAACGCCAAGGCCGCCGGTTTCGACGGAGTCGAAGTGCATGCTGCCAACGGCTACCTGCTTGACCAGTTCCTGCAGAGCAGCACCAATCAGCGCACGGACCTGTACGGTGGCTCGCTGGAAAACCGCGCCCGGCTGCTGTTGGAAGTGACGGACGCGGTGATCGACGTGTGGGGCGCACAGCGTGTCGGTGTACACCTGGCGCCTCGAGCCGACTCCCATGACATGGGCGATGCCAACCGTGCCGAAACCTTCACCTATGTGGCCCGTGAACTGGGCAAGCGCGGCATTGCCTTCATCTGCTCACGAGAGAAGGAAGCCGATGACAGCATCGGCCCATTGATCAAGGAAGCCTTCGGCGGCCCCTACATCGTCAACGAGCGCTTCACCAAGGCCAGTGCCAATGCCTCGTTGGCCAGCGGCCGGGCCGATGCGGTGGCTTTCGGCGTGCCGTTTATCGCCAACCCCGACCTGCCGGCCCGATTGGCGGCGGATGCACCACTGAACGAAGCGCACCCAGAGACCTTCTACGCCAAGGGGCCGGTCGGTTACATCGACTATCCGCGGATGTAAAACCGCCCCGCGGGACAAGGCAAGGTATCGCCTACGGCCGCTTTGCGGCCGATCGCAGCCTCGTTCCTCGGCTGCGTGTAGCCGCTGGCGGTAGCCTGCGATCGACCGCGCAGCGCTCGTGGATCAAGTCAGTTGCGCTTACGCGTCAAGGACGGGCATTGATCTGCCGCTGCAGGTTCTGCACCTGGCTCTGCAGCGTATTGATGGTCCGCGTCATCTGCGCCCGAAACGCATCGAACTCGGCCACCGACGCACCACTTGCCGTCGGCGCCGGGCGATTCTCCTGCTCGCTCTTGAGCACCAGCAGATCCTGCTCCAGGCGCTCGATGGCCGCACTCGGATTGCCCTGCTTCTTCAGATTCGCCACATCGGCGCTCAGGCTCTTGAGCTGGCCATCGAGTTTGCCGCCGTCAACCTGGGCCGCCTTCAACGCCGCCAGCTCCGCATTCACCGACTTCAACTGAGCTTGCAATTCATTCTGCAACTTGGCATTGGCCGCCTGCTGCTCACTGGCCTGGGCCAACACCTGCTCCAGGCGCTTGCCCAGATCCCCTGCCTGCCCGGCCACGCCCTGCTGCTGCTTGCCTTGCTCGGCAAGGCTGGCCTGCAGCTGCTTGATCTGCAGCTTCAGGGCTTCACTGCCGCTGTTGACGCTGGTCTCACTGGCCTCGACCTTGCCGCTGATCGCCTGCAAGCGACCGGCTGCCTCTTCGCTGATACGGGCAAAACTTTCCTGAGTAGCGACCAATTGCTGCTCCATCAGCGAGACCTGCTGGAAACTCCACCAGCCAAGGCCCGCCAGGGCGATGAACGACGCGCCAAGCAACGCCCACAACGGCCCGGTGCTGGGCGCCCGGGCCGTTTTTCGCCCAGCGCCTGCAACGACACCTCGGTCCATCGGCAGCGGCTCAAAATCATCGTCATCCCGCGTACCGGCCCGCAGGCTCGGGACATTGTCGAAATCGTCTTGAAGATCGTTACGCATGAGAGCCTTCAACCGCCGTAGTAGCAAATGGGCACTAGTATAAACCGCTTATGCGGCGCTCTGATCGACCGCAAACCAACGCCTGGGTTCAGTGCTGCGAATCCTGGGCCTTCCACCAGCCACAGAACTCGTCCAGCGCCGACCACAGGCTGACCGTCGGTCGATAGTTCAACAGATGCCGGGCGCGGCTGATATCGAGGGTGAAGTCCTTGCTCATGACCTGCATGCCCAGGCGCGACAAGGTCGGCTGCGGGCGCCCGGGCCAGAGCATGCAGGCGCCTTCGTTCAGGGCCGCCAGGCTGTAGGCCAGGCCATAGGAGCGGTAGCGCGTGACCTGTGGCAACTGCATCTGGCGCATCACATAGTTGACAACATCCCACACCGGCAGCGGATGACCGTTGCTGATGTTGTAGGCCTGACCCAAGGCTTCTTCGTCGGCGAACAGTGCGCTGAGCAGCGCTTCGTTGAGGTTCTGCACGCTGGTGAAATCGACCTTGTTCAGGCCGTTGCCGATGATGGACAGGCGACGCTTGCGCTGCATCTGCAGCAAGCGCGGGAAGATGCTCACATCCCCGGCGCCGGTAACAAAGCGCGGGCGCAAGGCCAGCACTTCAAGGCCGAACTCCTGGGCGCCGAAAACTTTCTGCTCGGCCAGGTACTTGGTGGACCCGTAGTGATCATGAAAGCGTCGTGGCACCTGATCTTCGCGAATGTCCCGTTGCGAGCGACCGTTGAAGTAGATCGAAGGCGACGACAGGTGGACCAGGCGGCGCACATGCTCTTTCAGGCAGGCCTCGACCACGTTCTCGGTGACCACTACATTGCCTTGGTAAAAATCCTGGTAGCGCCCCCAGTTGCCCACCGCGCCCGCGCAATGCACTACCGCATCGACGCCCTGGCACACACGCCGGGCCAGTTCCGGATCGCCCAGGTCCCCCGGAGTAAACTGTGCCCCGCGCCGCACCAGGTGCTCGACGCCTTCGGCACGCCGGCCATTGACCCGAACCTCAAGGCCCTGCTCCAGGGCAAAACGCGCAAAGCGCCCGCCAATGAAGCCGCTTGCGCCGGTGACCAGAATTCGCATGTACCACTCCGCCTTACCAGATTTCAGATGCTGCTGACGCCGCCAACGCCTACAAGGGCACCAGCCATTGCCGCGCCGTGTGGCGCAGATGTTCGGTCAGTTGCGCGAGCAGTTGCCCGCCATTGCGCCAATGATGCCAGTACAACGGCACATCGATGGGTTTATCCGCCGAAATTTCTACCAGGCGGCCACTGGTCAGTTGCTCCCGCACCTGCAACTCCGGCACCAGCCCCCAGCCAAGACCCGCTTCGGTCATGCGCAAGAACCCCTCGGACGACGGGCACAGGTGGTGCAGGAAGCCATCCTGGATGCCCAGGGTCGCCAGGTAGCGGTGCTGCAGGAAATCATCCGGGCCGAACACCAGCGCCGGCGCGCGCGGCAGTCGTGCAGCATCAAACCCCTGCGGGAAGTAGCGGGCCATGAACGCCGGGCTGGCCAGAGCCCGGTAACGCATTGCCCCCAACGGCAAGCTGCGTGCCCCCGCCACCGGCCGTTCACTGCCACACAGGCACGCCGCCACTTCACCGGCACGCATGCGCTTGAGTCCTACTTCCTGGTCCTCTACCACCAAGTCCAGCAGCACCTGTTGCTCGGCACAAAAGGCACCCACCGCGCCGGCCCACCAGGTCGCCAGACTGTCGGCGTTCAGGGCGATGCGCAGGCGTTCGGGCATGCCCTCCTCGTTCAGCGCCGGCACCTGGCTTTGCAGGTCGCGCTCGAGCAGGCGCACTTGCTGCACATGGTTTAGCAACTGACGCCCGACATCAGTAGGGCTGGGCGGGTTGGCCCGTATCAGCACCGGTTGCCCAACCCGCGCTTCGAGCAATTTGATGCGCTGGGAAATCGCCGACTGCGACAGCCCCAACACCTGGGCGGCACGCTCGAATCCCGCCTGTTCGATGACGGCGGCGAGCGCTGAAAGCAGTTTGTAATCGAACATTATTTTTCCTAATGCCGGATCAGCTTTATTTGTTTTTCTTATACAGATCCAGCCCCCAGAATGGCCAGCATCTTCTTTGGTTTTAAGCGCCGCGTCCTGCTGGCGCCTGCGGAGTGTCCCCTATGTGGCAAAGCTACCTGAACGGCCTGCTGGTCGCCTTCGGCCTGATCATGGCAATCGGCACCCAGAACGCTTTCGTCCTGGCCCAGAGCCTGCGCCGTGAACATCACCTGCCGGTGGCCGCCCTGTGCGTGTTCTGTGACGCCCTTCTGGTCGCTGCCGGGGTGTTCGGCCTGGCCACGGTACTGGCCCAGAACCCGACCTTGCTGGCCGTGGCCCGTTGGGGGGGCGCTGTGTTCCTGATCTGGTACGGCAGCAAGGCGCTGCTGCGCGCCTGCTCGACCCAGAGCCTGCAACAGACGGAAGGCCAGGGCCTGCGCTCGCGCCGGGCCGTGCTGCTCAGCGCTCTGGCGGTTACCTTGCTCAACCCGCACGTATACCTCGACACCGTCCTGCTGATCGGCTCGCTGGGTGCCCAGCAGGCTGTGCCGGGTGCCTATGTGGCCGGCGCTGCCAGTGCCTCGCTGCTGTGGTTCTTCACCCTGGCGCTGGGCGCGGCCTGGCTGGCCCCCTGGTTGGCACGTCCCGGCACCTGGCGCCTGCTCGACCTGATGGTGGCGGTGATGATGTTCGCCGTGGCGGCCCAGTTGATCCTCACCTGAACACCACTCGTCTGGCGGTGGCGAAGGCTCTGGAACCTCTTTCCCGTACACTTGTTGCGTGGTTATGCCCAGGGCCCGGTGCTATGATCCTGCCCTTGCGTCGCAAAGAGTAAAAACTCCCCGACGCACTCCGGCCGCCCGTGATCGGCCTTGCGCTCACCGCAACAGACCTGATTAGGAGAATCACCATGGCTTTTGAATTGCCGCCGCTGCCTTACGCACACGACGCCCTGCAGCCGCATATTTCCAAGGAAACCCTGGAATACCACCACGACAAGCACCACAACACCTATGTCGTGAACCTGAACAACCTGGTGCCAGGCACCGAGTTCGAAGGCAAGACCCTGGAAGAGATCGTCAAGACCTCCTCGGGCGGTATCTTCAACAACGCCGCTCAAGTCTGGAACCACACCTTCTACTGGAACTGCCTGGCCCCTAACGCCGGCGGCCAACCAACCGGCGCCCTGGCTGAAGCCATCAACGCTGCGTTCGGTTCTTTCGACAAGTTCAAGGAAGAGTTCACCAAGACTTCCGTCGGCACCTTCGGTTCCGGCTGGGGCTGGCTGGTGAAGAAGGCTGACGGTTCCCTGGCCCTGGCCAGCACCATCGGTGCCGGTTGCCCGCTGACCAGCGGCGACACCCCACTGCTGACCTGCGACGTCTGGGAGCACGCCTACTACATCGACTACCGCAACCTGCGTCCAAAGTATGTCGAGGCATTCTGGAACCTGGTCAACTGGACGTTCGTCGCTGAGCAGTTCGAAGGCAAGACCTTCACTGCCTAAGCGAAACCAGTGATAAAAAACCCGGCCAGTCCGGGTTTTTTTTCGCCTGCCCCAACCCCTGAGGTTCTTGCTCCAGGCGGATACCGCGCTAACATCAAACGTTGGGAAGGATAATTCCCGCAATTAAAGTCGCAAGGTCGGGAACCGATACAGAGGTGACAGGACATCGACGCCGGAAGGGGGTCGGGCTCTGCCAACGGCTGATAGTGGATTGCCAAGATTGATGGCAAAATGATGCCGCGCGCATGGATTAAGGAAACCCCATTGAAGCTGGAACTCAAGAACAGCTTATCGGTCAAGTTGCTCAGGGTTGTACTGCTCTCGGCACTGGTGGTCGGTGTCGTCCTCAGTTGTGCGCAGATCGTCTTCGATGCCTACAAGACTCGTCAGGCAGTGGCCAACGACGCCCAGCGAATCCTCGACATGTTCCGCGACCCCTCCACCCAGGCCGTCTACAGCCTGGACAAGGAAATGGGCATGCAGGTCATGGAAGGGTTGTTTCAGGATGAGTCGGTGCGCATGGCCTCCATCGGCCATCCCAATGAAACCATGCTGGCGGAGAAAAACCGTCCGCTGCAGGAATCCCCGACTCGCTGGCTGACCGACCTGATCCTGGGCCAGGAACGCACCTTTACCACGCAACTGGTGGGCCGCGGCCCCTATAGCGAATACTACGGCGACCTGAGCATCACCCTGGACACTGCCAGCTACGGCAAAGGGTTTCTGGTCAACTCGGTGATCATCTTCATTTCCGGGGTACTGCGCGCCTTGGCCATGGGCCTGGTGCTGTACCTGGTCTACCACTGGATGCTGACCAAACCGCTGTCGAAGATCATCGAGCACCTCACCCAGATCAACCCCGACCGCCCCAGCCAGCACCAGATTCCGCTGATCAAGGGCCACGAACGCAACGAACTGGGGCTATGGGTCAACACGGCCAACCAGTTGCTGGCCTCCATCGAGCGCAACACCCATCTGCGCCATGAGGCCGAGAACAGTCTGCTGCGCATGGCCCAGTACGACTTTCTCACCGGCCTGCCCAATCGCCAGCAACTGCAACAGCAACTGGACAAGATCCTGGTCGATGCCGGCCGCCTGCAGCGCCGGGTGGCCGTACTGTGTGTCGGCCTTGACGACTTCAAGGGCATCAACGAGCAATTCAGCTATCAGACCGGTGACCAATTGCTGCTGGCCCTGGCCGATCGCCTGCGTGCCCACAGTGGCAGGCTCGGCGCCCTGGCGCGCCTGGGTGGCGATCAGTTTGCACTGGTGCAGGCCGATATCGAACAACCCTACGAGGCGGCGGAACTGGCCCAGAGCATCCTCGATGACCTGGAGGCGCCCTTCGCCCTCGACCACCAGGAAATCCGCCTGCGCGCCACCATCGGCATCACCCTGTTCCCCGAAGACGGCGACAGCACCGAGAAGCTGCTGCAAAAAGCCGAACAGACCATGACCCTGGCCAAGACTCGCTCGCGCAATCGCTACCAGTTTTATATCGCCAGCGTCGACAGCGAGATGCGCCGCCGTCGCGAACTGGAAAAAGACCTGCGCGAAGCCCTGCCACGCAACCAGTTGTACCTGGTGTATCAACCGCAAATAAGCTACCGCGACCAGCGTGTGGTCGGCGTCGAAGCCCTGTTGCGCTGGCAACATCCGGAATTGGGCATGGTCCCGCCTGACCAGTTCATTCCCCTGGCCGAGCAGAACGGCAACATCATCAGCATTGGTGAGTGGGTGCTCGACCAGGCGTGCCGGCAATTGCGCGAATGGCACGACCAGGGCTTCAGCGAATTGCGCATGGCGGTCAATCTGTCGACAGTGCAACTGCACCACAATGAACTACCGCGGGTGGTCAACAACCTGCTGCAGATCTACCGCCTGCCGCCGCGCAGCCTGGAGCTGGAAGTCACCGAGACCGGCCTGATGGAAGACATCAGCACCGCCGCCCAGCACCTGCTGAGCCTGCGTCGTTCCGGCGCCCTGATTGCCATCGACGACTTCGGTACCGGCTACTCCTCGCTCAGCTATTTGAAATCGCTGCCGCTGGACAAGATCAAGATCGACAAGAGCTTCGTCCAGGACCTGCTCGATGACGACGACGATGCCACCATCGTTCGCGCCATCATCCAGCTGGGCAAGAGCCTGGGCATGCAGGTCATCGCCGAGGGCGTGGAAACCGCAGAGCAGGAAGCCTACATCATTGCCCAGGGCTGCCACGAAGGTCAGGGCTACCACTACAGCAAGCCCTTGCCCGCACGGGAGCTGACAGCCTTCCTCAAGCAGGCGCAACGCAACCAGCTTTCAATTCTGTAACCCCCACCGGCATTGAGCAAACGGGCATAACCACGCATTTGAATATTTACGTGACTGCCCCTTTACACAAAATGCAAATCTTTCGCATTATGTTGCAGCTTTGCGTACCCCGGTACGCGTGTCCAACCTCTCGACGCAGGAATTCACCATGATTCGTATGCCTCTGGCCACCGCCAGTCTGTTGGCCATTGCCATCTCTCTCGCCGGTTGCGGCGACGACAAGGACAAGGCCGCCGCACCGCAAGCCCAAGCGCCTGCCGCCAGCGCAGCGGCACCGGCTGCTGGTGCCGTCGACGAGGCCGCCGCCAAGGCCGTGGTCAAGCACTACGCCGACATGGTCCACGCCGTGTACAGCGACTCGTTGAGCACCGCGAAAACCCTGCAGACCGCCATCGATGCCTTCCTCGCCAAACCCAACGACGAAACCCTGAAAGCCGCCAAGGCCGCCTGGGTAGCTGCGCGCGTTCCATACCTGCAGAGCGAAGTGTTCCGCTTCGGCAACACCATCGTCGACGACTGGGAAGGCCAAGTGAACGCCTGGCCGCTGGACGAAGGCCTGATCGACTACGTCGACGCCAGCTACGAGCACGCCCTGGGTAACCCGGGTGCTTCGGCCAACATCATCGCCAACACAGAAATCCAGGTTGGCGAAGACAAGATCGACGTCAAGGAAATCACCCCGGAGAAACTCGCCAGCCTCAACGAGCTGGGCGGTTCCGAAGCCAACGTTGCCACCGGCTACCACGCCATCGAATTCCTGCTCTGGGGCCAGGACCTGAACGGCACCGGCCCAGGCGCCGGCGCCCGTCCTGCCTCCGACTACCTGGAAGGCCAAGGCGCCACTGGCGGCCACAACGAGCGCCGCCGCGCCTACCTCAAGGCCGTGACCCAACTGCTGGTCAGCGACCTTGAAGAAATGGTCGGCAACTGGGCGCCGAACGTCGCCACCAACTACCGCGCCACCCTCGAAGCCGAGCCTGTCACCGACGGCCTGCGCAAAATGCTGTTCGGCATGGGCAGCCTGTCGCTGGGCGAACTGGCGGGCGAGCGCATGAAGGTTTCCCTGGAAGCCAACTCCCCTGAAGACGAACACGACTGCTTCAGCGACAACACCCACTACTCGCACTTCTACGACGCCAAGGGCATCCGCAACGTCTACCTGGGCGAGTACCTGCGCGCCGACGGCACCAAGATGACCGGCCCGAGCCTGTCGTCACTGGTCGCCAAGATCGACCCGGCCACCGACGCCACCCTCAAGGCCGACCTCGAAGCCACTGAAGCGAAGATCCAGGTCATCGTCGATCACGCCAACAAGGGTGAGCACTACGACCAGCTGATCGCTGCCGACAACACCGCCGGCAACCAGATCGTGCGCGACGCCATCGCCTCGCTGGTCAAGCAGACCGGTGCCATCGAGCAGGCTGCAGGCAAGCTGGGCATTGCCAACCTGAACCCGGATACTGCTGATCACGAGTTCTGATACTGCGGCTGGGCAAAAAAGGCGACCTTCAGGTCGCCTTTTTTCTGCGCAGAACAAACTGAAGGCGCGGGCTTGCCCCGCGATGGCCAGTAAAGCCAACACATTCGCTATCGCCTGAATTGCTCATCGCGGGGCAAGCCCGCTCCTTCAGCACGCCCCCAGATAACACCGATTTCATCTGCCAAACGCAAATCCCTCTTATTCGATGTCCCTTAGCCTGCTAAGCTTGCACGCCGGTTTTTACCCCAAGCCCCAGGATTGTCGATGTCCTCGTTGCTTCACCGCCTAAGTCCCCTGCTGCTGGCCATCAGCCTGGCAGGCTGCGACGACGCCCCGCGTTTCACCCAGGCCGAGCCCGGCGAAGCCCTGGGCGGCGGCAAGACGACGGTCAACAAACGCGACCAGAATGCTTATTCCATGCCTTCCGCCAACCTCGCGCCCAGCCGGCGCCTGGACTTCAGCGTCGGCAACAGCTTCTTTCGCAACCCCTGGGTCATCGCCCCCGCCACCACCACCGCCCGTGACGGCCTGGGGCCACTGTTCAACACCAACGCCTGCCAGAACTGCCACATCAAAGACGGCCGCGGCCACCCACCTGGCCCCAACGCCAAGCACGCCGTGTCGATGCTGGTGCGCCTGTCGATTCCCGACCAGCCCCAATACGCCAAGGTCATCGAACAACTGGGCATCGTTCCCGAACCGGTCTACGGCGGCCAGTTCCAGGACATGGCCGTGCCCGGCGTAGCCCCCGAAGGCAAGGTGCGGGTCGAGTATTCCCCGGTGCCGGTCACCTTCAAGGACGGCACCACCGTGGAACTGCGCCAGCCCACGCTGAAGATCACCCAACTGGGTTATGGGCCCATGCACCCCGACACGCGTTTGTCCGCCCGCGTCGCCCCGCCGATGATCGGCCTGGGCCTGCTCGAAGCCATCCCCGAGGCTGCACTGTTGGCCAATGCCGACCCCGATGACCGCAACGGCGATGGCATCCGTGGCCGGCCCAACCAGGTATGGGACGATGCCCAGGGCAAGACCGTCATGGGCCGCTTTGGCTGGAAGGCCGGGCAACCCAACGTCAACCAGCAGAACGTGCATGCGTTCTCCGGCGACATGGGCCTGACCACCCGCCTGCGGCCGATGGACGACTGCACCCCGGCCCAGCTCGACTGCCTCAATGCGCCCAGCGGCAACGGAGCCAATGGCGATCAGGAAGTCAGCGAAAACATCCTGCGCCTGGTGCTGTTCTACACCCGCAACCTGGCGGTGCCGATCCGCCAGGACGTCGACTCGCCCCAGGTGCTGGCCGGCAAGAACCTGTTCCACCAGGCCGGTTGCCAAAGCTGCCACACGCCACGCTTCACCACCGCTGCCGATGTCGCCGAACCGGAGCTGGCCAATCAGTTGATTCGTCCCTACAGCGACCTGCTGTTGCACGACATGGGCCCAGGCCTTGCCGATAACCGCACCGAGTTCAAGGCCGGCGGCCAGGACTGGCGTACGCCCCCCTTGTGGGGTATCGGCCTGACCCAGACCGTCAGCGGTCACACCCAGTTACTTCACGATGGCCGCGCCCGCAACCTGCTCGAAGCCGTGCTCTGGCACGGCGGCGAAGCCGAAGCGGCCAAGCAGCATGTCTTGACCTTCAATGCCGAGCAACGCGCCGCGTTGCTGGCGTTCCTGAATTCACTTTAAGTCAAAGGAGCCGGGCATGTTCCGACCCAAACTGTTGTTCACAAGCCTCGCCGCCCTTGCCCTGGGCGCCTGCTCGCCGCAAGACCCGCAAGCTGTGACCTCGGCCGCCATCGCCAAGCAGGTGATCCTGCCAACCTACAGCCGCTGGGTCGAAGCCGACCGCCAGTTGGCCGTCAGCGCCCTGGCATTCTGTGAAGGCAAGGCTGACCTTGCCACCGCCCGTGCCGACTTCCTCCACGCGCAAAAAGCCTGGGCAGAACTGCAACCGTTGTTGATCGGCCCGCTGGCTGAAGGCAACCGCGCCTGGCAGGTACAGTTCTGGCCAGACAAGAAGAACCTGGTCGGCCGTCAGGTCGAGCAACTGGTCAATGGCGACAAGCCGGTCGATGCCGCCTCCCTGGCCAAGTCCAGTGTCGTGGTGCGCGGTCTCTCCGCCTACGAATACATCCTCTTCGACAGCAAGCCCGACGCTGCCAATGCCGAGCAGAAAGCCCGCTACTGCCCGCTGCTGGTCGCCATTGGCGAGCACCAGAAGGCCCTGGCCGAAGAGATCCTCAAAGGCTGGAACAACACCGACGGCATGCTCGCGCAGATGACCAAGTTCCCCAACCAGCGCTATGCCGACTCACACGAAGCCATCGCCGACCTGCTGCGTGCCCAGGTCACCGCCCTGGATACCCTGAAGAAAAAACTCGGCGCCCCCATGGGCCGCCTGAGCAAAGGCATCCCGCAGCCGCTGCAGGCCGAAGCCTGGCGCAGCCACTCCTCGCTCAAGAGCCTGGAAGCCAGCCTGAAAGCAGCACAGACCGTCTGGGTCGGTGTCGACAACCAGGGCCTGCGTGGCCTGCTGGGCAAAGACCAGAAGGCCCTGGCCGACAAGATCGACGCCGCCTACGCCAGCGCCCTGAAGTTGCTGGCCGACAACCAAAAGCCATTGGGCGAACTGCTCGCGGACGAAGCCGGTCGCCAGCAGCTCAATGCGATCTACGACAGCCTCAACGTTGTCCACCGCCTGCATGAAGGCGAGCTGGCCAAGGCGCTGGGCATCCAGCTGGGCTTCAATGCCAACGACGGTGACTGATCATGTTGCGACGCCAGGCTCTCAAACTCGGTAGCGTTCTCCTCAGCGCCCTCACCCTGGGCGGCTGGACCCTGTTTCGCGGCAAGGACAGCGGCCCGCTGCTGCTCTCGGCCCGCGATGACGGCGATGGCAAGCACTACGCCGTCGGCTATCGCCTGGACGGCACCCAGGTGTTCGCCACCGAGGTTGGCCAGCGTTGCCACGACATCATCAACCACCCCGGGTTGCCCATTGCCCTGTTCGTGGCCCGACGTCCCGGCACCGAAAGCTACCTGGTCGACCTGCGCGATGGTCGCCTGTTGCAGACCATCACCTCGCAGCCGAACCGGCACTTCTACGGGCATGCGGTCATCCACAAGAGCGGCGAATGGCTGTACGCCACCGAGAACGACACGACCGACCCTGGTCGTGGCGTGCTCGGTGTCTACCGTTTTGACGGCGAGCGCCTGGCCTATAGCGGCGAGATCTCGACCCACGGCATCGGCCCGCACCAGGTGTCGTGGATGCCCGATGGCGAAACCCTCGTAGTGGCCAACGGCGGCATTCGTACCGAGGCCGAAAGCCGGGTAGAGATGAATCTCGACGCCATGGAACCGAGCCTGGTGCTGATGCAGCGCGATGGCACCCTGCTGAGCAAGGAAATACTGCCCCAGCAGATGAACAGCGTGCGTCACCTGGCCATTGCCAGCGACGGCACCATCGTCGCCGGGCAGCAGTTCATGGGCAGCGGCGATGAAACCGCCGAGCTGTTGGCGATCAAGCGTCCGGGGCAAGCATTCCAGGCCTTTGATGTGCCCGAACAGCAGTTGCAGTCGATGGCCAATTACACCGCCAGCGTCGCCATTCACAGCGAACTGCGCCTGGTCGCCCTGACCGCGCCACGGGCCAACCGCCTGTTCATCTGGGACCTGGACACCGCACAGGTGCGCCTCGATGCACCAATGCCCGACTGCGCCGGCGTCGGCGCGGTAGCCGACGGTTTTGTCGTCACGTCGGGCCAAGGTCGCTGCCGACTGTATGACTGCCGCAAGGCCGAACTGATCGGCCAACCCCTGCAACTGCCCTCCGGACTGTGGGACAACCACCTGCACCTGGCCTGAAACAACCCGGGAACAGAGAGTTCCCAAAGCCGGTCAAACGCGTAATATTCGCTACATCGCACGTGGGCAGGAACGCCCGCAGTCGTGCCGTCGAACAATAAATCGTATCCAAGGAACTGGACTATGCTGCGCCGCCGCATGCTGATCATGTTGGGTATTGTTCTGCTGCTCGTGCTGGTCCTGGGGGGCTACAAGGCGTTCTCCATTTATCAGCAGATCCAGATGTTCTCGGCCCCCAAGCCTCCCATCAGCGTGGCGGCGGCCGAGTCCAGCGAGCGCATGTGGCAAAATCGCCTGCCTGCGGTGGGCAGCCTTACCGCCCTGCAAGGGGTCGACCTGAGCCTGGAGATCGCCGGCACGGTCAAGACCCTGCAGTTCGAGTCCGGGCAACAGGTGCGCAAGGGCCAGCCCTTGCTGCAACTGGACAGCGACGTCGAAACAGCCCTGCTTGGCACCGCCCTGGCAGACCTTGGCCTGGCCCAGGTGGACTTCAACCGCGGTAGCCAACTGGTGGGCAGCCAGGCGATTTCCCGCGGCGAGTACGACCGTCTCAATGCCCAGTACAAGCGCAGCAAGGCGGTGGTCGACCAGCTCAAGGCGTCCCTGGCCAAAAAAAGCATCAACGCCCCCTTCAGCGGCACCATCGGCATCCGCCAGGTGGACGTCGGCGACTACCTGGCCAGCGGTACGGTGATCGCTACCCTGCAAGACCTGAGCAGCCTGTATGTGGACTTCTTCGTGGCCGAACAGGCAGTTCCCACGTTGAGCATCGGCCAACAGGTGCTGGTCAGCGTCGCGGCCTACCCGCACCAGACCTTCCCCGGCACCATCAGCGCCATTAACCCCAAGGTCGAAGACAGCACCCGCAACGTGCAGGTACGCGCGACCCTGGCCAACCCCGAGGGCAAGCTGCTGCCCGGCATGTTCAGCAGCCTGCAGGTGCTGCTGCCCGACCCTGGGCCACAGATTGTGGTACCCGAAAGCGCCGTGACCTACACCCTGTACGGCAACTCGGTGTATGTGGCCATGCCGAAAAAGAACGAAGACGGCCAGCCGCAAAAAAACGCCGATGGCCAGCCCGAACTGATCGCCGAGCGACGCTTCGTCGATACCGGCGAGCGCCGCGATGGTCTGGTGGTCATCAGCAAGGGCCTCAAAGCCGGTGAGCAGGTGGTGACCGCCGGCCAGTTGAAACTGACCCAGGGCGCGTCGATCACCATCAGCCCGGACAAGACCCTGAAACCACCGCCCAACAACTCGGCGCACGCCAACTGATCGAGGATGCGTCATGGCCTTTACCGATCCGTTCATCCGCCGGCCGGTGCTGGCCAGCGTTGTCAGCCTGTTGATCGTGCTGCTGGGCTTCCAGGCCTGGAGCAAGCTGCCCATCCGCCAGTACCCGCAGATGGAAAACGCCCTGATCACCGTGACCACCGCCTACCCTGGCGCCAACGCCGAAACCATCCAGGGGTACATCACCCAACCCATGCAGCAGAGCCTGGCCAGCGCCGAGGGCATCGACTATATGACCTCGGTAAGCCGGCAGAACTTCTCGGTGATTTCGGTCTACGCGCGCATCGGTGCCGACAGCGACCGGCTGTTCACCGAGCTGCTGGCCAAGGCCAACGAGGTGAAGAACAAGCTGCCCCAGGACGCCGAGGACCCCGTACTGAGCAAGGAAGCCGCCGATGCGTCGGCGCTGATGTACATCAGCTTCTACAGCGGCGAAATGAGCAACCCGCAGATCACCGACTATTTGTCGCGGGTTATCCAGCCCAAGCTGGCCACCCTGCCCGGCATGGCCGAAGCGGAGATTCTCGGTAACCAGTTGTTTGCCATGCGCCTGTGGATCGACCCGGTGAAGCTGGCCGGCTACGGCCTGAGCGCCAACGAAGTGACCGACGCAGTGCGCCGCTACAACTTCCTCTCGGCCGCCGGCGAGATCAAGGGTGAGTACATCGTCACCAGCATCAATGCCACCACCGAGCTGAAGACGGCCGAAGCCTTTGCCAACATTCCGCTCAAGACCAGCGGCGACAGCAGGGTGCTGCTCGGTGATGTGGCGCGGGTGGAGATGGGCGCGGAAAACTACGACACCGTGAGCTCGTTCGACGGCACCCCTTCGGTGTACATCGGCATCAAGGCCACGCCCGGCGCCAACCCGCTGGACGTGATCAAGGAAGTGCGCAAGCTGATGCCCGAGCTGGAAAGCCAGCTGCCGCCCAATCTGAAAGCCTCCATCGCCTACGACGCCACCCTGTTCATCCAGGCGTCCATCGACGAGGTGGTCAAGACCCTGGTCGAGGCGGTGCTGATCGTTATCGTCGTGGTGTTCCTGTTCCTCGGCGCCTTGCGTTCCGTACTGATCCCGGTGGTCACCATTCCGTTGTCGATGATTGGCGTACTGTTCTTCATGCAACTGATGGGCTACTCGCTCAACCTGCTGACCTTGCTGGCGATGGTGCTGGCCATCGGCCTGGTGGTGGACGATGCCATCGTTGTAGTGGAAAACATCCACCGCCACATCGAAGAGGGCAAGACGCCCTTCGAGGCGGCCCTTGAGGGTGCGCGGGAGATTGCCATGCCGGTGGTGTCGATGACCATCACCCTGGCAGCGGTCTACGCCCCTATCGGCTTCCTGGAGGGCCTCACGGGGGCATTGTTCAAGGAGTTCGCCCTCACCCTGGCCGGCGCGGTGATTATTTCCGGCATCGTTGCCCTGACCCTGTCGCCAATGATGTGCGCGATGCTCCTGCGTCATGAGCACAACCCCAGCGGTCTGGCCCACCGCCTGGACAACCTGTTCGAAGGTCTCAAGGTGCGTTACCAGAAGCTCTTGCATGCCACCCTGAACACCCGGCCGGTGGTGCTGGTGTTCGCGGTGATCGTGCTGTGCCTGATTCCGGTGTTCTTGATGTTCACCAAGAACGAGCTGGCACCGGATGAAGACCAGGGCGTCATCTTCATGATGGCCACGGCGCCACAGCCGACCAATCTGGATTACCTCAGTACCTACACCGACGAGTTCATCGACATATTCAAGGCGTTCCCGGAGTACTACTCCTCGTTCCAGATCAACGGCTTCAACGGAGTGCAATCGGGTATCGGCGGCTTCCTGCTCAAGCCCTGGAACGAGCGCGACCGTACCCAGATGGAATTGCTGCCATTGGTACAAAGCAAACTCGAAGGCATTGCCGGTCTGCAGATCTTCGGTTTCAACCTGCCTTCGCTGCCGGGCACGGGCGAAGGCCTGCCCTTCCAGTTCGTGATCAATACGGCCAATGACTACGAATCGCTGCTGGAGGTGGCTGAACGGGTCAAGGAACGCGCCCAGGCGTCGGGCAAGTTCGCCTTCCTCGACATCGACCTGGCCTTCGACAAGCCCGAGGTGGTGGTCGATATCGATCGGGCCAAGGCCGCGCAAATGGGGGTGTCGATGGATGCGCTGGGGGGGACGCTGGCAACCCTGCTGGGGGAGGCAGAGATCAACCGCTTTACCATCGACGGGCGCAGCTACAAGGTCATTGCCCAGGTCGAGCGGCCCTATCGCGACAACCCCGACTGGTTGAGCAACTACTACGTCAAGAACCAGCAGGGGCAGATGCTGCCGCTCTCGACCCTGATCACCCTCAGTGACCGCGCGCGACCGCGCCAGCTCAACCAGTTCCAGCAACTGAACGCGGCGATCATCCAGGGTTTTCCCATGGTCAGCATGGGCGAAGCCCTGGAGACAGTGCATGACATCGCCCGTGAAGAAGCACCGGAAGGTTATACCTTCGACTACGCCGGGGCGGCGCGCCAGTTCGTGCAGGAAGGCCGTGCACTGTGGACCACCTTCGGCCTGGCCCTGGCGATCATCTACCTGGTGCTGGCTGCTCAGTTCGAGAGTTTCCGCGACCCGCTGGTGATCCTGGTGACAGTGCCGCTGTCGATCTGCGGCGCGCTGATCCCGCTGTTCCTGGGCATCTCGAGCATGAATATCTACACCCAGGTCGGCCTGGTGACACTGATCGGCCTGATCAGCAAGCACGGCATTCTGGTGGTCGAGTTCGCCAACCTGTTGCGCCAGCAAAAAGGCCTGAGCGCCCGTGAAGCCGTGGAAGAAGCGGCGGCGATTCGCTTGCGCCCGGTATTGATGACCACGGCAGCCATGGTGTTTGGCATGGTGCCGCTGATTCTGGCCACCGGTGCCGGGGCGGTCAGCCGCTTCGATATCGGTACGGTGATTGCCACCGGGATGTCGGTGGGCACGTTGTTCACCCTGTTCGTGCTGCCTTGCGTCTATACCCTGCTGGCCCGGGCCGACGTACCCCAGGCGCAGGCGCAAGCCGCCTGAAGCTGCAGATGCAAAAAGGCCTCGTCACTGACGAGGCCTTTTTCGTGCTCAAGCATTCAATGAATCACTGGGAACGCAACCCCTGACTCATACCGAACAGGAACAGCAACAGGTCCTGATCGGGTTGTGCAGTGGACTGGCTCTTAACCACGCGCGGTAGCGGACACTGGGAGGCAGGATCGACCTTGCTCACTACCTGCGGGCGCGGTTCTTCCCAGGCAGCCGCCGCAGCCGTAGCCACTGCCAGTGCCAACACCAGAAACAAACCTCGAGCTATTTCTAGTTTCATTGCTCTAAACCTTTGACAGCGCTGCCAAACGCCACTTTGTAAAAGTAGAGCAGCTTTTGCCACTCCGCGTCATTGAATGACGAATGGCGGCGCAGTTGCTTCAGGTCGTTGGCAGCGGCGCGATGGCAGCTGATACGCCGCCGGCACTTCTCAAGGTCCAGCAGGGCCACTTCTGCCCGGGCCTGATCACCCTCGCCGATCACCTTGATGAACACATGCTTGCCGTACAGGCAACCATGTTGCCAATGGCCACGGTGCATGCGAGCCAGATTGGCGGCCAGGTCCTGCAGCATGCTGTCGTGCAGCGCTTCGCCATAACGCTCGCGTGCGCCCTTTTCATACCAGCTGTCGCAATCTTCGAAGCCGTCCAGGGCCTTGCTGACCAGCAGGGCCCGCCACTGCCGATCGGCGTCACGCTCCACACCGCAATACACGATGTGTGGAACCCGCACGCCCAGTTGCTCGAAGCTGTTGATTGCATCGTATTCGCGCAGCACCGTCGGCCGCCCGAACGGGTGCAGGAAACTGCGGTAGATGTGCCCAACCTGACGCTTGGAATACAGCAGTTGCCCGCTTTCGTCGTTCAACCGCTGCACGCCACTTTCACCACCCCGGCGCTGGTTGGGCGCTTCCACCCATTCACCTTGTTGCTGCCAGAAATGGTCGAACCGGCTATTGCCCGTCAATGTTCCTGAACGCTCTACCGCCATGCCCCACTACCCCTTACGCAATACGTACACTCGCCACATGGCATAGAACGGCAAAAAGTCCAATCGTTCCTGAATCCGGAAGCCGGCCGCTGCAAACTCTTCCTCGACCGTAGCCGCAGGTAACACAAAGCGGTTCTGGTAACTGCCCTGGCCGGTTTCCGCGTAACGACGCTGCTCCAGCTTCTTACGGCGCCAAGCCTTGACGTTGCCGTCCACCCACAGTGACAGGATCACGCTATCGCGGGTAACTCGTTGAAATTCCGAGAGAAGTGTCTTGCGATGCGCCGCATCACCGATGTGGTGCATCAGGCGCATGCAGAAGATGCTGTCGACCGAATTGTCCGGCAGGTCAATTGCAAACGCAGACGTTTGCAAAGTACGTACCCGCTCAACGATATGCGCGGGCTGGGATTTGGTTGCCGTTTCCAGCATGGCCTCGGAGTTGTCGGCACCGATGATCACTCGATTGGGCTTTTCCGCCAGCAGCGGCCAGAAACGACCGGCGCCACACGGCAGATCAAGCACCAGACCGGGTTCGCCCGCCAAGGTCAACGCGCGTCGCGCCAGCTGCTCGTCTCGTTTGTGCGACATGCGCCGCGCCAGGCCATCCTGGTGCTTGAGGAAGTATTCCTGGGCATGCTGCTGGTCGTACTTTTCGGAAAACTCGAGCTTTATGGGACTACGCATGGTGCATCTCCTGACTCCAATTCGCCCACAGTAAGCAGGCAAGCGTTGGCGCCAGGTCATGCGGATGTGAAAAATTCGTTGGAAGCCTCAATAAACGTTACAGGAAATGAATATTTGTAACGGCCTCACTCGAACGCAGGTACGCCACCTCGGCCATGGCTCAGGTCGACATGGAAGCGACAACCGTGGGGCACCGTACCCGTCAGCGTCACTGTCCAGCCCTGGTCGTCGCAGATCCGCTGTACCAGCGACAACCCCAGGCCCAGCCCTTCGCCCCGGCGCTCATCACCGCGAACAAAAGGACGAAACATGGCTTCACGCTGCTCCTCGGGAATGCCTACGCCACTGTCCTCGACCATGAATCCCTTGGGTTCCAGGGTCAGGCGAATGAACCCATAGTCGGTATAGTGCGCGGCATTGCGCAGCAGGTTGCCCATCACCGCTTGCAGGAAGGTCGCGTTGTAGAGCGTCGGCGAACTCGCCTTGGCATCGTAGAGCAGGGTCAGGCCTTTCTGCTCGATGGTGTCGCGCCAGACCCCGGTCAAGTCATCGGCCACCTCCTTGAGCGTCGCCTGGGACGCCACGGCGCCCTCATCACGCTGGGCCCTGGCCAACATCAGGAAGGTTTTCACCAGTTCCTGCATCTCTTCGGTGGCCCTGGCGATGCGCTCGACCTGCGAGCGCGCGCGCAGATCGATGTTCGGGTTGACCAGCAACAGCTCGCACGAGCTGGCCAGCACCATCAAGGGGGTGCGCAGTTCATGGCTGACGTCACTGGTAAACAGCCGTTCACGGGTCAAGGCATCGCGCAGGCGTCCCAGGGTATCGTCGAAGGCCACGGCCAGTTGCCCGACCTCGTCGGCCGCATAGTCTGGCGCCAAGGGTGGCGCCAGGCCAAGCAACTGGTCGCGATGTCGAACCTGGCGTGCCAGGCGGATAACCGGTGCCATGACTTTTCGTGCCAGCACCCAGCCCAGGAATACTGCCAGTGCCAGGCTGAGCACGAAGCCCACCACCACGACCGCGAACAGCACCCGCTCGCGCTCCTCGAAATCGCTCTGGTCCTGCAGTAAAACATAGCGCCGCCCATCCACTATCTCGACCATGGCGTGGTAGGACAGCTGCTCGCGAAACACTTCATGAAATCCGGGAGACAGGTGACGCAGGTCCTTGGGCAACTCGAATTCGTCTCGCCCGCCGCTGTAGTAGAACAACTGGTCGGGCCGCGGCCGGTGGCTCCAGTCGTTGACGCTGTCCATGCGTAGCAGGCGCTGTAGATCGCCACCCAGCACGGCCGAGATCAAGCGCTCTTCGACCAGGTGAACAGTGGCGACGATACCGAAGGCAAATGCACCGGCCACCAGGGCGCTCATCAACGCAAAGGCAATGATGATCCGCTGGGCAAGGCTTTGCTTAAACTCCATCACGACCCTCGGCCAGACGGTAACCGACGCCATGGACGGTATGCAGCAGGGGTTTGTCGAAAGGCTTGTCGATGACCTGGCGCAGTTGGTGGACATGACTGCGCAGACTATCGCTGTCCGGGCAATCGTCGCCCCAGAGGGCTTCTTCAAGCACCTCGCGACGTAATACATGGGGGCTCTTCTGCATCAGTACCGCCAGCAGCTTCAAGCCGACCGGGTTGAGTTTGAGCAGCTTGCCGTTGCGGGTCACTTCCAGGGTGTCGAGGTCGTAGCACAGGTCACTGACCTGCAAGGTACGCCGACCACCACCCTGGGCCCGACGCAGCACCGCTTCGATGCGTGCCGCCAGCTCGGACAGGGCAAAGGGCTTCAACAGGTAATCATCGGCTCCGGAGCGAAACCCCTGCAGGCGATCATCGAGCTGGTCGCGGGCGGTCAGCATGATCACTGGCGTGTCGCGCCTGGCATCCTCGCGCAGGCGTTTGCACAGCGTATAGCCGTCGATACCCGGGAGCATGATGTCGAGTACGATCAAGTCGTAGTGTTCGGTGGCGGCCAGGTGCAACCCGGACAGACCATCCTGGGCACAGTCAACCGTATAGCCTTTGAGGCCCAGATAGTCGGCCAGGTTGGCGAGGATATCGCGGTTGTCTTCAACCAGTAGAATTCGCATAGGGGTGCTCCCGTCCGGGTCTTTTGCCTGCTTGGCAGGCGCAGCTTACGGCCATCGACAGCGCTCGGCTAGGCTGCAGGAGGTTTATTGGCAGTTAACGTTTTTTTCACCCAGCCTTCACCGACTTACCCTAGCAAGCACCCCACAATCGCCGGTCGTTGTGTCACACCGATTCCCGGCACGGGCTACCGGCCGGGACTGTCTTATCGACCAGCCTGGACCTGCCATGCCTGCCACTCACGCCTCCCGCCCGCTCAATCCGTGGTTTTCCCTGGGTATACCGCTGCTCACCGCAGCCATCCTGATCCTGCTGGAACTGACGTCGCTGGACATGGACCTGGCCAAACTGGCCTTCGATCCGGTTGCCGGGCAGTTCATCGGTCGGCACAGCTACTTCCTCGAAGACATCCTGCATGATCGCGCCAAACAAGCGGTCATCGTCCTGGGTCTGGGTGCCATTGCCGCCTTTACCGCAAGCTTCTTCTGGCAGCGCCTGCAGGGCTGGCGTCGGGAACTGGGCTACCTGGTGGTGGCCATGGCGCTGTCGACCAGCTTTGTCACTCCGGTCAAGGCGGTGACTGCCGTGCAGTGCCCTTGGAGCCTGCAGGAGTTTGGAGGCAAGGAAGTCTACAGCGAACTGCTCAGCCCTCGGCCTGCGACCGACAAGCCCGGGCGCTGCTGGCCGGGCGGCCATGCGGCTACCGGGTTTACCTTGTTTGCCCTGTTCTTCATGTTGCGTGACCGGCGGCCACGCCTGGCCCGCGCCGCGCTGCTGTTTGCCTTCACCCTGGGCACGGTATTTTCGGTGGGACGAATGCTGCAGGGCGCGCATTTCTTCTCCCACAACGTGTGGACAGCGGTGTTCTGCTGGTTGATCAGCCTGGGCTGCTACCACTGGTTGCTGTACCGCAAACCGGTTGGCGCGGGCTTGCCCCACGAAGAACCCGTTACCGTCACAGCATCATCCACTGGCTGAAACACCGCATCACGGGGCAAGTCCGTACCTACAAACAGGCAAAAAAAAGCCCCGCACGAGGCGGGGCTTTTTCTCAAGCGGGTAAGGCTGGCTTACATCATGCCGCCCATACCGCCCATGCCACCCATGCCGCCCATGTCAGGCATGCCGCCAGCAGCAGCTTCCTGAGGCGCATCAGCCACCATGGCTTCGGTAGTGATCATCAGACCACCGATCGAAGCAGCGGCTTGCAGGGCCGAACGGGTTACCTTGGCAGGGTCCAGGATACCCATTTCGATCATGTCGCCGTACTCGCCGGTCGCAGCGTTGTAACCGAAGTTACCCGAACCTTGCTTGACCTTGTCGACAACAACGCTTGGCTCGTCGCCGGCGTTGGCAACGATCTGGCGCAGTGGCGCTTCAACAGCGCGACGCAGCAGCTGGATACCGACGTTCTGGTCTTCGTTGTCGCCTTTGAGTTCGGAGATCGCTTGCAGCGAACGAACCAGGGCAACACCACCGCCAGGGACCACGCCTTCTTCAACGGCTGCACGGGTAGCGTGCAGGGCGTCTTCAACGCGGGCTTTCTTCTCTTTCATTTCAACTTCGGTGCCTGCACCGACCTTGATCACGGCAACACCGCCAGCCAGCTTGGCCAGGCGCTCTTGCAGTTTTTCACGGTCGTAGTCCGACGAAGTCTCGGCAACCTGGGCACGGATCTGGGTGATGCGCGCCTGGATGTCGCCTTCCACGCCAGCACCGTCGACGATGATGGTGTTTTCCTTGGACAGGGTGACGCGCTTGGCGTTACCCAGGTGCTCCAGGGTAGCGGACTCCAGGCTCAGGCCGATTTCTTCGGAGATCACGGTACCGCCAGTCAGGACGGCGATGTCCTGCAGCATGGCCTTGCGGCGGTCGCCGAAGCCTGGTGCCTTGACCGCAGCAACCTTGACGATGCCGCGCATGTTGTTGACAACCAGAGTCGCCAGCGCTTCGCCTTCAACGTCTTCAGCCACGATCAGCAGAGGACGGCCGGCCTTGGCAACGGCTTCCAGAACTGGCAGCAGTTCGCGGATGTTGGAGATCTTCTTGTCAACCAGCAGCAGCAGAGGGCCATCCAGCTCGGCAACCATGGTGTCTGGCTTGTTGACGAAGTAAGGGGACAGGTAGCCACGGTCGAACTGCATGCCTTCTACAACCGACAGTTCGTTTTCCAGGCCCGAGCCTTCTTCAACGGTGATCACGCCTTCTTTACCGACTTTTTCCATGGCTTCGGCAATGATGTCACCGATGGAGTTGTCGGAGTTGGCCGAGATGGTACCGACCTGAGCGATGGCCTTGGAATCGGCGCATGGCTTGGACAGGGACTTCAGCTCTTTGACGATGGCGATGGTGGCCTTGTCGATACCACGCTTGAGGTCCATCGGGTTCATGCCGGCAGCAACGGCTTTCAGGCCTTCGCTGACAATGGCCTGAGCCAGAACGGTGGCGGTGGTGGTGCCGTCACCTGCTTCGTCGTTGGCCTTGGAGGCAACGTCCTTGAGCAGCTGGGCGCCCATGTTTTCGAAGGCGTCTTTGAGTTCGATTTCCTTGGCAACCGAAACACCGTCTTTGGTGATGGTCGGAGCGCCGAAGCTCTTGGCCAGAACAACGTTACGGCCTTTTGGGCCCAGGGTCGCTTTTACAGCGTCAGCCAGAACGTTGACACCAACGAGCATTTTCTTGCGGGCGGAATCGCCGAATTTTACGTCTTTAGCAGCCATGATCGTTTAATCCTTGAATACTTTGGAGTAACGGGAAACCAGCGGAATCAGCCTTCGATAACAGCGAGAATTTCGTTCTCAGCCATTACCAACAGGTCTTCGCCGTCAACTTTCACAGTGTTGCTGCCCGAGTAAGGGCCGAAAACCACCTTGTCACCCACTTTCACGGCCAGCGCACGCACTTCACCGTTGTCCAGGATGCGACCGGTACCTACAGCGACAATTTCGCCACGGTTAGGTTTTTCAGCGGCCGAACCTGGCAGAACGATACCGCCAGCGGTTTTCGATTCTTCTTCGCTGCGACGGATAACGACGCGGTCATGCAGAGGACGAAGCTTCATTGTCGATCTCTCCTAATTGTGGTTTTCATCGGCCGGTGTCGACACCGGCGGGTTGATGCTTGCGGCGTAGCCGCTCGTAGCTCGCGGGGCGAACCACACATGTAATGTCTGGGGCAAGCCACCAGAAACCTTGCGGTGACCCATACATGAGGTCGCCAAGGGCAATTACAAGGCTTGGTGATGAAAATTTTTAGCGGCCCGTCGCCATAAAGCAGAACGGCCCCTTGCGGGGCCGTCCGGTCAGGCGCTTGCCTGGCTCACAAATCCCGTGGATCACGCAGGTTACGGGTGTCGCGAGGGTCTTGCGGATCGCGGTGTTCATACTCACCCTCGATCACATTCGGCTGACGCGACTGGCCACCGGGGTTGCCAGGGTGCCCCATGAACGGATCGTCGCCAAACGCACGCTGGCGCATGGCCTGCGCCTCGGCGCGCTCGCGCATCTTGCGCGCGAGCAGGCGGCGGGTGAACGGCAGCAGGCAGACCAGGCCGATCACGTCGCTGATAAAGCCTGGCAACAGCAACAGGCCGCCACCCAATGCCAGCATCAGGCCATGGAACATGTCTTCGGCGGGCAACTCGCCACGCTGCAGGCTTTCACGGGCCCGCAAAGCCGTCGCCAGACCGGCTACCCGCACCACCAGAACACCCAGGGCGGAACCTGCGATGATCAACAGCAGCGCCGGAAAGAAGCCGATCGCGGTGCTGACCTTGAAAAACACATACAGTTCCAGCACCGGAAAAATCAGAAACAGCAATAGAAAAGCACGCATCAACGGGTTCCTCTGCGCAAGATAACCTTGCAGTACACCTTTAATGGTTGCGAGCAACCGCTATTTCAAGCCTCGGCCACTTCACGTGCCGGCCATTGATCGGCGCGCGCCAGAAAAACCAGGGCTTCTCGCACTTGTATCGGCGTATTACAAGGTGCCGCGAATGGCAGCCAGTGCAGGGCCTGGCCAATACGCAGGTGCATACCCTCGCTGTCGATACCGACCATCTGCGCCTCGGCCGTCTGCGGCAAGCCGCTGAGCTGGACGTAGTGCTGGATGGCATTGGCATGGTCGCTGTTCATGTGCTCGATCATGCTCAGCTCAGCCTTGCCGGCAAAGGGGTTGGCCAGGGAGAGATTATCGACCCAGTGAATTGCACCAAACCCGCCAATGTAACGGTGGCGCACAGGCGCCAGCACCCAGAAGTCGAAATCGTGGGCCTTGTGGTAATTGCTCGATTCGGGGAAGTAACGGTAGTACCGCTCCGCTGCAGCCTCGACCGCCGCAGGCGCTTCAAGCTTGTGCGCCTGGGCCAGTACGGTCAGACGACCGACGGCCTGCACATCCTCGGCATCGCGCTCGCCGACCAGCAGCGAGCACTTGGGGTCTTTTTGCAGGTTGTGGGTATGCTGGGCGATGCGGCTGATAAGGATCAGCGGGTTGCCTTCGGCATCCAGGCAATACGGCACCACCGAGCCGAAGGGATAGCCCGGCATCGATTTGGAATGGGTCGACAGAACCCCACGGTATTCCTTGAGCAGCAGCTCCCGTGCCTGTTGTGCGACTTTAGCGCTCACTGTGTGACTCCCGACTCGACGATTAGCTGAAGGCTGGCCGCAGGTGCCCTGCGGCCGAATGCTCAGCGGACAAAATAATCATTATCGTCGGCGGTTGCCAGAAGACTTACCAGGTAACACCAAAGCCTGCGGTGTAGCGAGTCTTGTCCAGGTCGCTGTCGCGGGTGCCGCTGATGACATCCTTCTCGGCCTTGAGGTTGAGCGAAGCCCATTCAGTGACCTTGTAGCGCAGGCCGACTTCAGCATCCAGTGCGTAGTTGGCAACGCCGTCCAACGGTTTGCCGACTTCGCCGTTGGTGAAGAACTCGACCCGCTTGCCGATCAGGTAGCGGTTGTAGTCCCACTTCATGGCCAGGGCATAGAAGTTGTCCTTGCCACCATCGGCGTATTCATAGTCGGTCCGGTTGACCAGCGAGCCCAGGGAGAAGGCGCCCAGCTCGTCATCCCAGAACTGGTAGCCAGGGCCGGTACCCACAGTGCGCTGGCGCGCCAGGTCTTCAATGTGGTCACGCTTGTACTCGAGACGCCCCTGCCAGAACCACTTCTCGGTCATGAAGCGGTCGAGCGCGTATTCGGCACTCCAGTTGTTGGTGGTGGTAACGTCGTCCTTGCTCTCGCGGTTGTATTCGCCTTCAGCCTGGTGCCGCCAGCGACCATGGCGGGCGGTGGTCTTGAAGTCGACGTCGTAGTCGTCGCTGTCGGATTCGGCGCGTTTGTAGTCCATGGCCAAGTCGACATTGCCCTTCCACGACAGGTCCTCGATCACGGGCTTGGGCTTCATGATCTGCTGGATGCTGGCAAGCTCCACGGTCTTGGGCGTCTCACCGTTGGCCAGGGTCACCTTGCCGTCGTCGGCCGGGTGCAGTGACTTGGCTTTCTCGCCGGTGTAGGCATCCTGCTTGACCAGCAGTTCCTGGTCGCTTTCCAGGGTCTTGACCTGTTTCCAGTCCAGGGCGATCGAACCGCCGTACTCAGTCTTGAGCAGCAGTTTGCCGCCATCGAAGACTGTGATCTTGCCACTGAGCCGGTCGCCGTTCTTCATCCAGACGGTATCAGCGACAGCCGAGGAGCAGACGGCAAGGGCAACAAGGCACAACAGGGCTCTAGAATACATAAGCAAGCAACGGACTCTGGTTCGCGAAAAAAGTCGGGCATTATCCAGATACACGACCGTAGAGCAAGGACTGACCCACCTCATGCCGATGAGTTCAATTCCTATTTGCCCGACCAATGCGGCAAATTCCCCGCAGATGCCCGGGAGGCCGCGATGAGCGCAGCGCCCGGCGATCCGACGGAAAATGCCGAGGCCCGACGAATGGCGCTCTACCTGGTGCTCGGCCAGGTGCCAGCAGGCAAGGTGGTCAGCTATGGGCAGCTTGCCGAACTGGCCGGACTGGGGCGCGCGGCGCGCTGGGTCGGGCGCACCTTGAGCCAACTGCCGCCTGACACCCAGTTGCCCTGGCACCGAGTCCTGGCTGCCGACGGTCGGCTGAGCCTGGCCCTGGGCACGCCTTCAGGCGACGAGCAGCGTGCCAGGCTGCGGGCAGAAGGCATCACTCTGCACAATAATCGTGTGGATATGTCGCGCCATGGCTGGCGCCCAATGGAGCACAGCGGTTAGAGTGCGCGCTTTGTTTTCGTAAACTTGAGGCAGATGTTGGCCCATGCCCCGTAAAACCTGGCGCGCTGCGCTCGCTGCCTATGCCAGCCCGTCGACCCTGGTGCTGTTGCTGCTCGGCTTTGCCGCCGGCCTGCCCTATATGTTGGTGTTCTCGACCTTGTCGGTGTGGTTGCGTGAGGCCGGGGTGGCCCGCGAAACCATCGGCTATGCCAGCCTGATCGGCCTGGCCTATGCCTTCAAGTGGGTCTGGTCGCCGCTGCTCGACCAATGGCGCCTGCCATTGCTCGGGAAGCTTGGCCGACGCCGCTCCTGGCTGGTGTTGTCACAGGTGCTGGTGGTGATCGGGTTGGTGGGCATGGGCTTTTGCGACCCGCAAAAACACCTGTCCTGGCTGATTGCCCTGGCGGTGCTGGTGGCGTTTGCCTCCGCCACCCAGGACATCGCCGTCGACGCCTACCGCCTGGAAATCGCCGATGACCAGCGCCAGGCTGCGTTGGCCGCCAGCTACATGGCCGGCTACCGGGTCGCCGCCCTGCTCGCCACGGCAGGTGCGCTGTTCTTCGCCGAGGGCTTCGGTTCCACGGGCTTCAGCTACCTGCACAAGGCCTGGACCGGCACCTACGTGCTGTTCGGCGTGCTGATGCTGCCGGCGGTCATCACTACCCTGTTGATGCGCGAACCACCCGTGCCATTGCGCACCCAGCTGTCAGCAGCCCGCTACGGCCTGACCCACCAACTGGTCTCGGTGTTTGTGCTGATCATCCTGCTGGTGTCGGTACCAGCAACTTTCACCCAGCTGTACAACACCGATTTCGCCAGCGTGCTGTTCGAGGGCGTCAGCCTGCTCGACCTGTTGCTCGAGGATCGCGCCTTCCTGCGCGCCATCCTCTACATCACCCTGACCGCAATGTGCCTGTCGTCCCTGGGCCGCCGCGGGCTGGCACCGGTGCTCACGCCGGTCAACGACTTCATCCTGCGCTACCGCTGGCAGGCCTTGCTGCTGCTCGGGCTGATCGCTACCTACCGGATGTCCGATACGGTGATGGGCGTCATGGCCAACGTGTTCTACATCGACCAGGGTTTCACCAAGGACCAGATCGCCAGTGTCAGCAAGATCTTCGGCCTGATCATGACCCTGGTCGGCGCCGGCATGGGCGGCCTGCTGATCGTGCGCTTCGGCATCCTGCCGATTCTGTTCATCGGCGGCGCGGCCTCGGCGGGCACCAACATCCTGTTCCTGATGCTGGCCGACATGGGCCCCAACCTGCAGATGCTGGTGGTGACCATTTCCCTCGACAACTTCAGTTCGGGCCTGGCCACCTCGGCCTTCGTCGCCTACCTGTCGAGCCTGACCAACCTCAAGTTCTCCGCCACCCAGTACGCGCTGCTCAGCTCGATCATGCTGCTGTTGCCGCGCCTGATCGGCGGCTACTCAGGTGTCATGGTGGAAAAGTTCGGCTACCACGACTTCTTCCTGATCACCGCCCTGCTTGGCGTACCGACCCTGATCCTGATCGTGCTGCACTGGCGCCAGGAGCTGGGCCGGGGCAAGCAGGAGCCGGTCGACAATCCGGTTGCCGAGCAGCGTCCCTGACGCCCGCTGAGGCGTTTGCCGGGTTACTCCGGCAACGCCTCAGGCTGACCACCCGAGGCGCTCAGAACGACTTTCAGCGGCCACAGCGCCACAATACCGGCAGCCCCGGCAGCCACGGCAAAACTCAACAGACTGGCGCCCGCCCCGATCATCGCCAACAAGGCGCCGCCCAGGCCCAGCAACGCAATGGTGATCATCCCCAACATGGCCGACACCAGGCCTTTGCTCTGCTCGCTGGAAAACAGCGTCATGCGGTACAGCACCGCGTTGGCAATGCCCAGGCCCAGGGCATAGATCGACAACCCGGCCACCAGGCTCGGCACACTGGGCACCAGCCAGGTGGCCAGCATCATGCTCACGAGCCCCGCCAGATAAGGCCACAGCGCACCCCGCACCAGAGCGGTCAGCGCATAACGATCAGCGATGCGGTTGATGACCAGGTTGCCCAGGATCAGCCCGCCAAACACCGGCAACTGCCACAGGGCGTAGTCCAGGGTGCTCAAGCCTTCATCATGAATCAACAGCACCGGGGACAGGCCAATCCAGCCGATCAACGGTAAACCGACCAGCCCCAGTGCAGCGCTGCCGGCGACAAAACGACGGTTGCTCAGCAATTGACCATAACCGGCCAAAAGCGGCAGCAGATGAATCGGCTGGAATGCCAGGCGCGAGCCATCACGCCGCTCCACACCCAGGGTCTCAGGCATGAACCGGTACAACGCGAACCAGGCAAGCACGGCCGCAGCACCAAACAGCACGAACAACCAACGCCACGACACCCACTCCAGCAACAGGGTGCCAACCAGCGGTCCGAGCAGTGGCGACAACAGGGCGATATTGGCCAGCAAGGCCATCATGCGGACCGCATCAGCCTCGCTGAACGCCTCGTTGAGTGCCGGGTAACTGACCGTCACCACAAACCCCAGGCCGATGCCTTGCAACAGGCGCAGCAGGTTGAAAAGCTCGATGCTTTGTACCCAGAACGAGGCCAGGCACGCCACGCAGAAAAACGCACAGCCACCCAGCAGCAGCGGCCGCCGACCGTAACGGTCGGCCAGTGGCCCGATCAGCCATTGCAGCAGCACACCCCCAAGCAGGTAGAGGTTCAGGGCATGGGGGATGAATTCAGGGCTGGCATTCAGGTCTCCGACCACCACCGGCATGGCCGGCATCACCACGTCGCTGGCGAGGTAAGTCAAGAGCTCGAACAGTGCCAGAGTCATGGCGAAGCAAAACGCACGCAGTGGCGTGATGTTGATCAGGGGGGTAAGCATGATGAGACCGGGCGTACGAAAGTAAGCCAGCCTGTATGCCAGAAAGTGGAGGGATCAGGTAGGGTCAAGACGTGAACAAGTGTAATGACCTGGAAAGCATCGCGGGGCAAGCCCGCTCCTACAGGCGGTAGGAGCGGGCTTGCCCCGCGATCAGTTCGGCATTACTGCACCGCTGCTTCCTGCACCACGCGGATCACACGCTGCGGAAAGGGAATGTCGATGCCCTCATCCTTCAAGCGATCGCGCGCATGCTCGTTGAGCATGAACATCACGTCCCAGTAATCGGCCGTGTTCACCCACACCCGCAACGACAGGGTGATGGAGCTGTCGCCCAGCATCGAGACCACGGCTTGTGGCGCCGGGTCCTGGTGAATGCGTGGGTCGTTGGCCAGTTCCAGCAGTACTTGGCGAGCCTTCTGCAGGTCGGCTTCGTAATCGACACCGACATCGAACACGACCTTGCGGGTCGGCTGACGGTTGGTGTTGGTAATGATGCCGTTGGACAAGCTGCCGTTGGGCAGGATAACGGTCTTGTTGTCGCCAGTGCGCAGCACGGTGTGGAAGATCTGGATGCTGTCCACGGTACCCGCGACACCCTGGGCTTCGATCCAGTCACCCAGGCGGAACGGACGGAACAGCAGGATCAGCACGCCGCCGGCGAAGTTCGCCAGGCTGCCTTGCAGGGCCAGGCCGATAGCCAAGCCGGCCGCACCGATGGCCGCGACAAACGAGGTGGTCTCGATGCCGATCATCGAGGCCACGCTGACTACCAGCAGAATCTTCAGAATGATGTTGGCCAGGCTGCTGATAAAACCTTGCAGCGCGAGGTCCGCGTTGCGCAGCGCCAGCAATTTGCCCAACCGGTACGTCACCTTGTTGATCACCCACCAGCCAATGGCCAGGGTCAGCAGCGCCAGCAACAGGCGGCTGCCGTATTCCATGATCAAGGGGAGCCAGCTTTGCGAGGTTTTAACCAACTGATCGACTTCAGCACTCAAATCCATAATGTTCTCCTGATGCCGAGGGGGCAAAAGCTGTAAAAATCGCGCCGCAATCGTTTCAGCGGCCACAGAAACCTCGGACGCCAAAACGGCGCCAAGGTTCCGAAGTGCTTCGATCAGTCGCGGAAGTTGTTGAACTGCAGCGGCATGCCGAATTCCTTGGCACGCAGGGCAGCGATGGCTTCCTGCAGGTCATCACGCTTCTTGCCGGTGACACGCACCTGCTCGCCCTGGATGGCGGCCTGGACCTTGAGCTTGGCGTCCTTGATGTGCGCGACGATCTTTTTCGCCAGCTCCTTGTCGATGCCTTCCTTGAGGACCGCTTCCTGCTTCATCACCTTGCCCGAGGCGAAGGCGTCTTTCACGTCCAGGCACTGGACGTCGATCTTGCGCTTGACCAGGGCCAGCTTGAGGATGTCGATCATCGCTTCGAGCTGGAATTCGGCTTCAGCGGTCAGGTTGACGGTCAGTTCCTTTTCCTTGAACTCGAAGCTGCCCTTGCCCTTGAGGTCATAGCGGCGGTCCAGTTCCTTCACGGCGTTCTCAACGGCGTTGGTGACTTCGTGCTTGTCCAGTTCCGATACCACGTCGAACGACGGCATAGAGATTCTCCAAAAATAAACGCGCGCTCGCGGCCCTGATTGAAGAGCGTGATGGAGCGCGTCGGGTTTGACGGTTAAAATGCCGGCTCATTATAACGGTTGCGAAACGCTGATGAGCAGCACCTGGCATATTCTCGGCGCAGGAAGCCTGGGCAGCCTCTGGGCCTGCCGACTGGCCCGAGCCGGCAAAGCGGTCCGACTGATCCTGCGCGATGCGGCACGTGTGCAGGCGTATGAAGCCGCCGGCGGCCTGACCCTGATCGAACAGGGCCAGGCACATCTGCGCGCGATTCCTGCGCAAACCGCCCACGACGCCACGCCCATTCATCGCCTGCTGGTGGCCTGCAAGGCCTACGACGCCGAGCAGGCGGTCGCGCAACTGGCCCCTCGCCTGGTCCACGGGGCCGAACTGATCCTGCTGCAAAACGGCTTGGGTAGCCAGGACGCAGTGGCCAACCAGGTTCCCCATGCCCGCTGTGTCCTCGCCTCCAGCACCGAAGGGGCGTTTCGCGAGGCCGACTGGCAGGTGAACTTTGCCGGCCATGGCTTCAACTGGCTGGGCGACCCCGCCAATCCGCTGCCGCCCGAGTGGCTCGACGACCTGGCCGATGCCGGTATCCCCCACCAGTGGACGCCCGACATCCTCACCCGCCTGTGGCGCAAGCTGGCACTCAATTGCGCGATCAATCCGCTGACCGTGTTGCATGACTGCCGCAACGGCGGCCTGCAGGATCACGCCTGCGAGGTGGCCACCTTGTGTGCGGAGCTTGCCGAATTACTGCAGTGCTGCGGACAGCCGCAAGCTGCCGAGGGCTTGAGTGAGGAAGTGGAGCGGGTGATCAAGGCCACCGCAGCCAACTACTCTTCCATGTATCAGGATGTTCGTCAGGGTCGACGTACCGAGATTCACTATTTGCTGGGACATGCCTGCCGAGTCGCCAGCCGCCACGGATGCCGGCTCCCTCATCTGGAACGGCTCTACCGACGCCTGGTCGAACACCTGAACGCGCGCGGATTGCCCAGCGACTGAGCGCAGCGCTACCCTGCCCTTTCACCTACACACCGGGACCTCGCTTACACATGACGCTGCGCGAACGCCTGGAAAACCTGCCGGTCGGCCAGAAACTGCTGGCCGCCCTGCTGGTATTGCTGATTACCATCCTGTTGGTGGCCAACCTGACGTTCATCAGCGCCGCCTACTGGATCTCCCAGGAAAGCATGGCGCCCCAGGCCCTGCAGACCATCGGGCGGCTGGTGGCCAATCCGCAACTGGCCACCCAGGCGGCCGATTCACCCGAGTCGGCCAGGGCTCTGCTAAAGGAGCTCGACAGCTATACCCCGCTGCGCGCTGCCGCGGTCTATGGCAGTGACGGCAAATTGCTCGCTCAGTTGCAGCACGGTGAAGTCCTGCCCTTGCCCAAGCGCTACCGCAACATCGAGAACTGGCGCCTGACCGAGTTTCGCAGTACCCAGCTGACCATGCTGCCCCGCTCCGGCGGCCCTCCGGGCTACCTGCTGCTGGTGGCCAGCAGCGAATTGCCCGTGGCCTTCTATACCGGCACCCTCACCGCGAGCCTGGGCATCCTGGTGTTCAGTATCTTGCTGTGGATGATTATCGCCCGGCAGATCAAGCGGCTGATCACCCAACCGATCTACCAGCTTGAAGAAGTGTCGCGCCAGGTCACTCGCGAAGAGAACTACGCCCTGCGTGCCAAGCGTGGCAATGACGACGAGATCGGCAGCCTGGCCGAAGCCTTCAACACCATGCTTTCGCGCATCGAAGCCCGTGAGCAACAGCTCAAGCGCACCCGCGACGAATTCCAGCAGGCCTATGACCAGGCCCAGGGCCTGGCCGAGGAAACTCGCCATACCAACCGCAAGCTGGAGCTCGAAGTCCAGGTCCGCAGCAAGATCGAGAAGAAGCTCACCGGTTTTCAGAACTACCTCAACAGCATCATCGACTCCATGCCATCGGCATTGATCGCCCTGGATGAGCAGCTCTATGTCACCCAGTGGAACCAGGAAGCCAGCGCCCTGTCCGGCACCCCTCTGGACGAAGCGTTGAACCAGCCGATCTTCCTCGCTTTCGAGCCGCTCAAGCCGTATCTGCCGCAACTCAAGGACAGTGTCGAAAAGCACCGGGTGGAAAAAATCGAACGGGTCACTTGGACCAAAGGCGACGACGCCCGGCATTACGCCCTGACCTTCTACCCCCTGATGGGTGGCGGCGGCCGCGGCGTGGTGATTCGTATCGACGACATCACCCAGCGCCTGTCCCTGGAAGAAATGATGGTGCAGTCGGAGAAGATGCTCTCGGTCGGCGGCCTGGCTGCCGGCATGGCGCATGAAATCAACAACCCGCTGGGGGCTATCCTGCACAACGTGCAGAACATCCGCCGGCGCTTGTCGCCAGAGTTGCCGAAAAACCTGGAGCAAGCCGACGAGATCGGCATCGACCTGCCCACCGTCAACCGCTATCTGGACAGCCGCGAAGTTCCGCAATTACTCGACGGTATCCAGCAGGCCGGCGCACGCGCGGCCAAGATCGTTACCCACATGCTCAGTTTCAGCCGGCGCAGCAACCGCCAACTGGCGCCTTGCGACCTGCCGGCCTTGATCGACCAGGCCGTGGAGATTGCCGGCAATGATTTCGACCTGACCATCGGCTTCGACTTCAAGGGCCAGGCCATCATCCGCCAGTTCGACCCCAACCTGGGGCCCGTCCCCTGCACCGCCAACGAGTTGGAACAGGTGCTGCTCAACCTGCTCAAAAACGCAGCCCAGGCTATTCACCTGCGCGAGGACGACAGCGAACCGGGGCGTATCACCCTGCGCACTCGCCTCAACCCGCCGTGGGCGGAGATCCAGGTGGAGGACAACGGTATCGGCATGCCTGAAGCGGTACGCAAGCGCACGTTCGAGCCATTCTTTACCACCAAGGAAATCGGCCAGGGCACAGGCCTCGGTCTGTCGGTCTCGTATTTCATCATTACCAACAACCACAAGGGCCAGATGGAAGTGCAGTCGGCACCGGGCCAAGGCACCTGCTTCACCTTGCGCTTGCCGTTGGCCAACAGCCCGTCCCCAGCGGCCGAGCCTCACAAGACGGAGTCATGAACATGGGTTTTCGATTGTCGAAGATCTACACCCGCACCGGCGACAAAGGCGAAACCGGCCTGGGCGATGGCCGGCGGGTGCCCAAGGATCATCCAAGGATCGAAGCCATTGGCGAGGTCGACAGCCTCAACAGCCAGCTCGGCCTGCTACTGGCAGGGCTGAATGGACAGGGTCTGGAGGAAGTCATCGAGGTATTGGCACCTTGCCAGCACCGCTTGTTCGACCTGGGTGGCGAGTTGGCGATGCCCAGCTATCAGGCGCTGAATGCGGCCGAAGTGGAGCGCCTGGAGGCGGCCATCGACCGCTGGAATGAAGAACTGGGACCACTGGAAAACTTTATTCTGCCCAGTGGATCGGCGTTGATTGCCCAAGCGCATGTTTGCCGCAGCCTGGCGCGCAGTGCCGAGCGGCGTTGCCAGCAGTTGAACAGCGTCGAGCCGCTGGCCGGGGTAGGGTTGGCCTATATCAATCGGTTGTCGGATCTGCTGTTTGTGGCGGCGCGGTTGATTGGGCGCCGGCAAGGGGTAGCCGAGGTGCTTTGGGCTGCTGCGCCCAAGCCTTGAGGACCCGTTCGCTGGCAAGCCAGTTCCCACAGGATCGGTCTGCATCCTACCCGGGGGAACCTGCTTTCCAGCGATGAGGCGGTGAAGCAGCCGGTTGATCAGGTTTCAGGCCAGAACGCCCGAATCCCCGCAACACCCTGGGCACCATGCTGCCAGGCCTTTTCCCGCTCGGCAGCACCCACGCCACCCAGCAAATACACCGGCTTGCTGAAACCCGCGATCATCTGCTGCGCCTGCTGCCAACCCAGCGGTTGGGCATCAGGATGGGACTGGGTCGCTTGCACCGGTGACAAGGTGACGAAGTCCACACCCATCTGTTCGGCCAGTGCCAGCTCTTCGGCGTTATGGCAGGACGCTGCCAGCCAGCGTTCCTTCGGAAACGGCCGGCCCTTGCTCGCGTACTTGCGCAGCTGCTCGGAGGTCAGGTGCCAGCCGGCAGCCGGGAAATCGCCCAACCACTCCAACGGCCCCTTGAGCATCAGTTGCGCCTTGCCGGCACACAGGCCCACTGCATCCACTGCGACGTCGCGGTATTTAGGGTCGTACATGTTCGGAGCACGCAATTGCACCAGTTTGATCCCGCCGGCAATGGCCTTCTGGATGCCACGCAACATCTGCGGGACCTCCAGGCCATCCGGGGTAATCAGGTACTCACCAGGCAGTCGTGCTGCCGCGACGATCGGCTGATTGGCCTCGGGGAAGTCGTAATGAGGCAGATCACGAGCGGTCACCCAGGCCAGCGGCTGCCCTTCGGCGCCGTGTGGCTCGCCGGTAAAGCCGCTGACTTCCCAGACATCCAGCAACACCTGCTTGTCCGGGTAGTCGTGCTTGATCTTGATCAGCGGCCGGGCGGCGGTCACGACGATACCCAGCTCTTCATTCAGCTCCCGGGCCAAGGCGACGTCGACTGCCTCACCCTCTTCAACCTTGCCCCCGGGGAACTCCCACAGGCCACCTTGATGCTGGGAGTCGGCGCGTCGGGCAATCAGGATACGACCGTCGACACCCCGAATGACCGCAGCTGCTACATGTACACGTTTCACCCTTCGCGCTCCGCCAGGCCAGCTTTCTGCCAGGCCTGGAAGGCTGGCCAGTTGTAGAGGGTCTCGATATAAGCGGCAGCTTCCGCTGGCACCTCTACCCGGTATGTGCGCAGGCGCACGGCGACCGGGGCGAAGAAGGCGTCGGCCAGGCTTGGCGCGCCGAACAGGAATGGGCCGGCTTGCTTGGAAGCCAGGCGGCATTCGGACCACAGGGCGACGATACGGTCGATGTCGACCTGTACATCCAGCGGCATGTTCTCCAGCGCTTCATCGCGCGACAGGTCGAACGGCATATTGCCGCGCAGGGCGAAAAAGCCGCTGTGCATCTGCGCACAGGCAGAGCGTGCCTGCGCTCGGGCGCCAACATCGGTCGGCCATAGATTGGCCTCGGGGTGGCGCTCTGCAAGGTACTCGGCGATGGCCAGGGAGTCGGCAATGATGCCGTGCTCGCACTTGAGCAGTGGCACTTTGGCAGTGGGCGAATACTTGAGCAGACGCTCGCGGGTATCGGGCTGATTGAGTTTGATCAGGGTTTCTTCGTAGGTGGCACCGGCCAGTTCCAGGGCCAGGGCGCCGCGCAGCGACCAGGAGGAGTACAGCTTGTCGCCTATGATCAGGTTGTAGCTCATGGTTCGGCTCCTTTTCGCGGGGCAAGCCCGCTCCTACAGGTAGGAGCGGGCTTGCCCCGCGTTGATGTCAGGTACGGTACTCAGCGTTGATTTTCACGTACTCGTGGGACAGGTCGGTGGTCCAGATGGTTTCGCTGCATTGGCCACGGCCAAGCTCGATGCGGATGGTGATCTCCTCTTCAGCCATCACTGCCGAGCCCTGGGCTTCGGTGTAGGTGGCACTGCGTCCGCCCTTGCTGGCGATGCAGACATCACCCAGGTACACGTCGATCAGGCTGACATCCAGGTCCGGCACACCGGCACGACCGACTGCAGCCAGGATCCGGCCCCAGTTGGGATCGGAGGCAAACAGCGCGGTCTTGATCAGCGGCGAGTGCGCCACGGCGTAGCCGACATCCAGGCATTCCTGGTGGTTGCCACCGCCATTGACTTCGACAGTCACGAACTTGGTCGCCCCCTCGCCGTCACGGACGATGGCCTGGGCCACTTCCATGCACACCTCGAACACCGCCTTCTTCAGTGTCTCGAATAGCGGGCCACGGGCTTCGGTGACTTCGGCGACAGCGGCCTTGCCGGTGGCGATCAGCATGCAGCAGTCGTTGGTCGAGGTATCGCCATCGATAGTGATGCGATTGAACGACTTGTTGGCGCCGTCGAGCATCAGGTCCTTGAGCACGTGAGGAGCGACCTTGGCGTCGGTGGCAATGTAGCCGAGCATGGTTGCCATGTTCGGACGGATCATCCCTGCGCCTTTGCTGATGCCGGTAACGGTGATGGTCACGCCGTCATGCTGGAACTGACGGCTGGCACCCTTGGGCAGGGTGTCGGTGGTCATGATGCCGGTGGCAGCTTCGGCCCAGTGATTTTCCGACAGGTTGTCGAGGGCGGCTTGCAGGGCGCCTTCGATCTTCTCGACCGGCAATGGCTCACCGATAACGCCTGTGGAGAACGGCAACACCGCACTGGCATCGACGCCGGTCAGCTCGGCCAGCTTGGCGCAGGTGCGCTCGGCGGCGGCCAGCCCCGGTGCCCCGGTGCCGGCGTTGGCATTGCCGGTGTTGGTCAACAGGTAGCGCACAGTACCCTGCACACGCTGCTTGGCCAGGATCACCGGGGCGGCGCAGAAGGCGTTGAGGGTGAATACCCCGGCAACGCTGGAGCCTTCGGCACAGCGCATGACCACCACGTCCTTGCGCCCCGGGCGCTTGATACCCGCAGAGGCGATGCCGAGTTCAAAACCTGGAACCGGGTGCAACGTTGGCAAAGGACCAAGACCAACAGCCATGTAAGCGCTCCTAGAAAAAATACACCGGGCCGATGATGCCGGTGCTTGAGATGGAACAACGCCGCGACGGTTCAAGACCGGTCGCGGCGCGGTGTTCATGAATCAGCGTACTGCCGGGCAGATGACTTAGTTGATCTGGCCGTGGCAGTGCTTGAACTTCTTGCCCGAACCACACCAGCACAGCTCGTTGCGGCCCAGCTTCTGTTCGTTGCGCACAGGGGCAGCGGCGACGGCGACTTCAGCGCCCTCCTCCTGTTCCTGGGCCTGCTCCAGACCGGGTGCTGCAGCGTGCTGGAACTGCATGCGCGATGCCAGCTCCTCGGCTTCGCGGCGCAGGCGGGCTTCTTCTTCGACCGGATCTTCGCGGCGCACCTGAACGTGCGAGAGCACGCGGATGGTGTCGCGCTTGATCGAGTCGAGCAGCTCCTGGAACAGGTTGAACGACTCGCGCTTGTACTCCTGCTTCGGGTTCTTCTGGGCGTAGCCACGCAGGTGAATGCCGTGGCGGAGGTGGTCCATGGTCGACAGATGGTCTTTCCACAGGTCGTCCAGTACGCGCAGCAGGATCTGCTTCTCGAAGGTACGCAGGGCTTCGGCGCTGGCCTGTTCTTCCTTCTCGTTGTAGGCCGCCAGCAACTCTTCCATCAACTTCGCGCGAAGGGTTTCTTCGTACAGGTGATCGTCTTCGTCGAGCCACTGCTGAATCGGCAGCTTGACGCCAAAATCACTGGCCAGGGCCGCTTCCAGGCCAGCCACGTCCCACTGCTCGGGCAGCGATTGCGGTGGGATGTGTTGGGAAACGGTGACGTCGAGCACTTCCTGGCGGAAGTCGGCGATGGTGTCGCCAATGTTATCGGCTGCCAGCAGGCTGTTACGCATGTGGTAGATGACTTTACGTTGCTCGTTGGCCACGTCGTCGAATTCGAGCAGTTGCTTACGAATGTCGAAGTTGCGACCTTCGACCTTGCGCTGGGCCTTCTCGATGGCGTTGGTGACCATGCGATGCTCGATGGCCTCGCCGGACTGCATGCCCAGGGCCTTCATGAAGTTCTTCACCCGGTCAGAGGCGAAGATGCGCATCAGGCTGTCTTCCAGCGACAGGTAGAAACGGCTGGAGCCCGGGTCGCCCTGACGGCCGGAACGACCGCGCAGCTGGTTGTCGATACGACGCGACTCGTGGCGCTCGGAGGCGATCACGTGCAAGCCACCGGACTCGATCACCTGCTGGTGACGCTTCTGCCAGTCGGCCTTGACCTGGGCGATCTGCTCGGGGGTCGGGTTCTCCATGGCGGCGACTTCGACTTCCCAGTTGCCGCCCAGGAGGATGTCGGTACCACGACCCGCCATGTTGGTCGCAATGGTCAGCGCGCCCGGACGACCGGCCTGGGCGATGATCTCGGCTTCTTTTTCGTGGTACTTGGCGTTCAGTACCTTGTGATCGATGCCTTCCTTCTGCAGCAGGTTGGACATGTGCTCGGACGTTTCGATGGTGGCGGTACCCACCAGCACCGGACGGCCCAGGGCCATGCTTTCCTTGATGTCGGCGATGATCGCGGCGTACTTCTCGTCGGCGGTCAGGTAGACCAGGTCGTTGAAGTCCTTTCGTGCCAGCGGCTTGTTCGGCGGGATGACCATAACGTTGAGGTTATAGATCTGGGCGAACTCGAAGGCTTCGGTGTCAGCGGTACCGGTCATGCCGGACAGCTTGTTGTACAGACGGAAGTAGTTCTGGAAGGTGGTCGAGGCCAGGGTCTGGCTCTCGGCCTGGATATTCAGGTTTTCCTTCGCTTCGATGGCCTGGTGCAGGCCTTCGGACAAACGGCGACCGGGCATGGTACGACCGGTGTGCTCGTCGATCAGCAGGACCTGGCCGTCCTGGACGATGTACTCGACGTTGCGGTGGAACAGCTTGTGCGCGCGCAAGCCGGCGTAAACGTGGGTCAGCAGGCCCAGGTTGTGCGCCGAGTAGAGGCTCTCGCCTTCGGCCAGCAGGCCGACCTGGGCAAGCATTTCTTCGATGAACTGGTGACCGGCTTCGTTGAGCTCGACCTGGCGGCTCTTCTCGTCGATCTTGTAGTGGCCCTCTTGGGTCACCTCGCCTTCCACTTCCTCGATGTGCTGCTTGAGGCGCGGGATCAGCTTGTTGATCTCGATGTACAGCTTGGAGCTGTCTTCGGCCTGGCCGGAGATGATCAGCGGAGTCCGCGCTTCGTCGATCAGGATGGAGTCGACTTCGTCGATCACGGCGAAATTCAGCTCACGCTGGAACTTCTCTTCCATGCTGAACGCCATGTTGTCGCGCAGGTAGTCGAAACCGAATTCGTTGTTGGTGCCGTAGGTGATGTCGGCTGCATAGGCAGCGCGCTTTTCTTCTGGCGGCTGGAACGGCGTGACGACGCCGACGCTCAGGCCGAGGAATTCATACAGCGGACGCATCCAGTTGGCGTCACGGCGGGCCAGGTAGTCGTTGACCGTAACCACGTGCACACCCTTGCCCGACAAGGCATTTAGGTATACGCCCAGGGTTGCGACCAAGGTCTTGCCTTCACCGGTGCGCATTTCTGCGATCATGCCTTCGTGCAAGGTCATGCCGCCGATCAATTGCACATCGAAGTGACGCATGCCCATGACGCGCTTGCCCGCTTCACGGGCAACCGCAAAGGCTTCAGGCAACAGCTGGTCGAGGGTTTCGCCTTTGGCCAGGCGCTCTTTGAACGCAGCGGTCTTGGCCCGCAGCTGCTCGTCGGAGAGAGCCACCATCTGCTCTTCGAAGGCATTGACGATCTGTACCGTCTTGAGCATGCGTTTGACTTCACGCTCGTTCTTGCTTCCAAAAAGTTTTTTTAACAAAGGCGCAAACATATTGGCAGGATCTTCCACACGTAGGGATGGAGGGCGGCCCCGTGAGTCGCCCGTGCAGCCCTTATGGCCGCATGCGAACGAGCATTCTACCCGGAAACGATGGTGAGGAAAGTGGCGGATTTCCACGATGCTGGCGCAGCGCTTTGACGGGGCTTTTTTACAATAAGGGCTTTTTTCACAACTTCAACCCATTGGCTACATGAAGTTTTCACCGGGCACCCAGGCAAGGCGCTTGCCGGGGGATCTGATAAGATGCCTGTTCTGTAACTTCAGGTGTACCCCCATGGCTTTTCGCCCCTTGCCTGCACGCGCCCCAGCAGTTCTGCTGCGCGAAGCACGGCCGCTCAAAGCCCTGTTCAGCCAGGCCCAGCGCCTGGCGCAACTGCAAAAGCTGCTCGACAGCCAATTGCAACCGGCTGCCCGCGAACACTGCCATATCGCCTCCTGGCGCGAAGGCACGCTGCTGCTGATTGTCACCGACGGCCACTGGGCCACCCGCCTGCGCTACCAGCAAAAACGCCTGCAACGCCAGTTGCAGACGCTTGATGCGTTCGCAAGCCTGACCCGCATCCTGTTCAAGGTCCAACCGCCGACCACCCAGAGCCGCGCTGTGGGGCACACCGCCGACCTGTCCACCCGTGCCGCCGAAAGCATCCAGGCCACCGCTGAAGGCATCAGTGATCCGAAACTGCGGGCGGCGCTGGAGCGCCTGGCCAGTCATGCGCGCGACAAGAACACTGCCGACGACTGACGGTAGGCGCGGGCATAAAAAAGGCCACCCGAAGGTGGCCTTAATCACTAGAGAGAGTGCTCGAACTTACACTGCCGCGACCGGACGCATGTAAGAGATCGGTGCCGTACTGGCATCTTCGAATGTCACCACTTCCCAGGCGTCAGTTTCCTCGATCAGCTTGCGCAGCAGCTGGTTGTTCAGCGCGTGCCCGGACTTGTAGCCCTTGAACTCGCCGATCAGGCTGTTGCCCAGCAGGTAAAGATCGCCGATGGCGTCGAGGATCTTGTGCTTGACGAATTCGTCTTCGTAACGAAGGCCGTCTTCATTGAGCACGCCGTCCTTGTCGACCACAATGGCGTTTTCCACGCTGCCGCCGAGCGCGAGGTTGTGCTTGCGCAGGTACTCGATATCGCTCATGAACCCAAAGGTCCGGGCGCGGCTGACTTCCTTCACGAACGAGGTGCTGGAAAAGTCCACGCTGGCACTTTGGGTCCGGTTACGGAACACCGGGTGATCGAAATCGATCTCGAAACTCACCTTGAATCCGTCGAACGGCAGGAAAGTAGCGCGCTTGTCGCCGTCTTCCACTGTCACTTCGCGCAGGATGCGGATGAATTTCTTGGCTGCGTCCTGTTCTTCCAGGCCGGCAGATTGAATCAGGAATACAAAGGGCCCAGCGCTACCGTCCATGATCGGCACTTCGGACGCGGAGAGCTCGACGTAGGCGTTATCGATGCCCAGGCCAGCCATGGCCGAGAGCAAGTGCTCCACCGTGTCTACCTTGGTATCGCCATTGACCAGAGTCGTCGACATGGTCGTCTCGCCGACATTCGCCGCGCGGGCAGGAATTTCCACCACGGGGTCGAGGTCGGCACGGCGAAATACGATGCCGGTATCCACAGGTGCGGGTTTGAGGGTCAGGTAAACCTTTTCCCCGGAGTGCAGGCCGACACCTGTGGCACGGATAATATTTTTCAGGGTGCGTTGTTTAATCATGGCATTGGCCGCTTCAGCGCAAATTGCGAACTGGTATCAACAAAGGCTGGGGATAATACCAGACCCGGCCTTTGCTGAACACCAATCACCCTTATACTCCTGATAAATTTCATCAATCGGCCTGACGACGCAGGAACGCTGGAATATCCAGGTAATCCAGATCGTCTTGCGGATTGAGCTTGGCAGCGGCGGCTGCACCGGCGTGGGCCTGGTTGCGCATTACAGTCGGGCGCTCCAGGTCACGGTAGTTCACCGACGGTTGCTCCTGGCGTACAGGCGCAGGGGCTGCGGTCTGCATCGCGACAGTCTGCATGGTGTTGTCGATGACCTTGACCGGCTTCTCGATCTTCGCGCCCAGGCCCGTGGCAACCACGGTCACGTGCAACTCGTCACGCATGTCCGGATCGATAACAGTACCGACCTTGACCATGGCGTGATCGGAAGCGAAGGCTTCGATGATGCTACCGACGTCCGAGTACTCACCCAGCGACAGGTCAGGACCTGCGGTGATGTTGACCAGGATGCCGCGAGCGCCCTGCAGGTTGACGTCTTCGAGCAGCGGGTTGCGGATGGCTGCCTCGGTCGCTTCACGCGCACGGTTCGGACCGCTGGCGCAGCCAGTGCCCATCATGGCCATGCCCATTTCGCTCATCACGGTACGAACGTCGGCGAAGTCGACGTTGATCATGCCCGGACGCTTGATGATGTCGGAGATACCGCGAACGGCACCGGCCAGTACGTCGTCAGCCTTGGCGAAAGCGGACAGCAGGCTTGCGTCCTTGCCCAGGATGGTCAGCAGCTTCTCGTTCGGAATGGTGATCAGCGAGTCAACGCTCTCTGCCAGCGCGCGGATGCCCTCATCGGCGATCTGCATGCGCTTGCGGCCCTCGAACGGGAACGGACGGGTCACCACCGCAACGGTGAGGATGCCCAGTTCCTTCGCCACTTCGGCGATGATCGGTGCAGCACCGGTACCGGTACCGCCACCCATGCCGGTGGTGATGAACACCATGTTGGTGCCCTGCAGCACTTCGGCGATGCGCTCGCGGTCTTCCAGGGCGGCCTGACGACCGACTTCCGGATTGGCGCCAGCACCCAGGCCCTTGGTCACGCCGGTGCCCAGCTGCAGGATGGTGCGCGCGCCGATGTTTTTCAGCGCCTGAGCATCGGTGTTGGCGCAGATGAACTCGACGCCTTCGATGTTGCTCTTGACCATGTGATTGACGGCGTTGCCACCGCCGCCACCGACGCCGATCACTTTGATGACCGGACTTTGCGGGACGTTGTCTACGAGCTCGAACATTTTCCCTCTCCTTACAGTTCTCTAGTTTTTGCGCCTACTACTACTGCTTTGAAACTTTTAAAAGTTGCCTTTGACCCAGCGAGTGAAACGCTCGAACGCTGGTGCCTTGGGTTCATCGCCATAGTTGTTGCTGCTGTTGCCGGTCAGGCTCACGCCGTCGGACTGCTTTTGCAGGCCGTAGGTCAGAAGGCCCACACCGGTGGAATAAATCGGGTTGCGCACGACGTCGCTCAGGCCCCGAACGCTATGCGGTACGCCCAGGCGTACCGGCATGTGGAAAATCTCTTCGGCCAGTTCTACTGCACCTTCCATCTTCGAGGTACCGCCGGTCAGGACGATGCCGGCTGGCACCAGGTCCTCGTAGCCACTACGGCGCAGTTCGGCCTGGATCAGGGTGAACAACTCGTCGTAACGCGGCTCGACCACCTCGGCCAGGGCCTGGCGCGACAGCTCGCGCGGTGGACGATCGCCGACACTCGGCACCTTGATGGTTTCGCCAGCACCGGCCAGCTTGGCCAGGGCGCAGGCGTAGCGAATCTTGATCTCTTCGGCGTACTGGGTCGGGGTGCGCAGGGCCATGGCAATGTCGTTGGTCACCTGATCACCGGCAATCGGGATCACGGCGGTGTGGCGAATGGCGCCTTCGGTGAAGATGGCAATGTCGGTGGTACCGCCGCCAATATCCACCAGGCACACGCCCAGCTCTTTCTCGTCATCGGTCAGCACCGAGTAGGCCGAGGCCAGTTGCTCGAGGATGATGTCGTCGATTTCCAGGCCGCAGCGGCGTACGCACTTCTCGATGTTCTGCGCGGCATTGACGGCACAGGTCACCACGTGGACCTTGGCTTCCAGACGCACGCCCGACATCCCCAGTGGCTCGCGCACGCCTTCCTGGTTGTCAATCACGTAGTCCTGCGGCAGGGTGTGCAGCACCCGCTGGTCGGCCGGAATGGCCACGGCCTGGGCGGCGTCCAGCACACGCTCGAGGTCGGCAGCGCTGACTTCACGGTCGCGAATGGCGACGATGCCGTGGGAGTTCAAGCTACGGATGTGATTGCCGGCGACACCCACGAAGGCGGAGTGGATCCGGCAGCCTGCCATCAGCTGGGCTTCTTCCACCGCGCGCTGGATCGACTGCACGGTCGACTCGATATTGACCACCACGCCCTTCTTCAGCCCGCGTGACGGGTGGGTGCCGATACCGACGATTTCCAGGGTGCCGTCGGCGGCTACTTCGCCTACCAGCGCCACTACCTTGGAGGTGCCGATATCCAGCCCGACGATCATTTTGCCGCTATGCGCATTTGCCATGGTCCTGCCTCTCTCTAATTCTTCGCAACGGCGGGTTGGGCCGTCGTCGGTGCAATCGTTTCCCGCCAGCCAACGGCCAGGCCGTTGGCGTAGCGCAGATCGATGCGGGCGATGTTCGTGATCTGTTCTTTGAGTGTCTTGTCGTAAATGGCAATGAAACGGCGCATCTTTTCCACCAGATGATCGCGTCCCAACAGCAGTTCGACACCAGGCCCCGTGCTGCCGGCACCCGTGGTCAGGAACCAGCTGCCGCGCTCACGCACCTCCAGCCGGGCAATCGAAAAGCCCATTGGCCGCAACATCTGGCTCAGTACCTGATACTGCTGCATCACTTGTTGCTGCGCCCGCTGCGGGCCGAACAGCTGCGGCAGGTGCTCATAGTTGGCCAGCTCGCGCGGGGTGAACGCCTGGCCCTGGTTGTTCAACAAGGCCTCCTCACCCCAGCGCGCCACCGGCAACTGTTCTTCCAGGCGGATCACCACTTCGTCTGGCCACACCCGTCGCACTTCGGCATGGGCGATCCAGGGCATCTGCTCCAGTTCTGCGCGCATGCTGGCCAGGTCGACGGTGAAGAAGCTGGCCGCCACAAACGGGGCGATTCGCTGCTGCACCGCTTGTTGGCTGATATAGGTCAGATCCCCCTGCACGGCGATCTTGGTGATCGGCCGGTCGGCATAGGGCATCAGGCGTTGCGCACCTTCGTAGGCTGCAAAACCTGCGACCACCAGCAGCACGGGCCACAGCAGACGCTTGAAGACGCTGAAGTTGGCCTTGGGCAGGCGCGCCGACAGTGGCTCCTTGGCCACCATCCGGCTGGCACCGCGCGGCACCGGCTTGCTACGGCCGGTGGCGGGTTGCTGATGACGTAACATCGCGCCTTGCATGGGCTTAACCTCGCGCCTCGACGCTTGCCGCCAGGATTGCCAGCACCAATTGCTGGAAGTCGAGGCCGGCCGCGCGTGCCGCCATGGGGACCAGGCTGTGATCAGTCATGCCTGGTGCGGTGTTGACTTCGAGCAGCCAGAAACGCCCCTGCTCGTCCTGCATCACGTCCAACCGGCCCCAGCCAGCAATACCAACGGCGTCGCAGGCACGGGCGGTGAGGTCGATCAGTTCCTGCTCTTTTTCAGCGCTCAAGCCGCATGGAATCCGGTACTGGGTATCGGATGCCAGGTACTTGGCGTCATAGTCGTAGAACGTATGGGGGGTGCCCAGCGCGATGGGAGGCAATACCTGCCCACGCAAGGTCGCGATAGTGAACTCCGGACCGTGAATCCATTGTTCGACCAATACTTGCGAATCGTAGGTGGCGGCGTCTTTCCAGGCGGCGATCAATTCGTCGACGCTGGTCACTTTCGCCATACCGATACTGGAACCTTCATGGGCCGGTTTGACGATCAAAGGGAAGCCCAGTTCCGTGCCCGCGGAAATACAGTCGGATTCGCTGCCCAGCACGGCGTGACGCGGGGTCGGAATGCCCAGGCTCTGCCACACCTGCTTGGTGCGCAGTTTGTCCATGGCAAGTGCCGAGGCGAGGATGCCGCTACCGGTGTAAGGGATGCCCAGACACTCGAGCAGCCCCTGCATGCTGCCGTCTTCACCGCCACGGCCGTGGAGGATGATGAAGGCGCGGTCGATCTTCTCGTCGAGCAGGCGCTGCAGCAGGTCGTCACCGACATCGATGGCAACAACATCGACACCGGCACTGGTCAATGCTTCGATGACCGCAGCGCCGGACTTCAGCGAAACCTCACGCTCGGCGCTCTTGCCGCCGTAGAGCACGGCTACGCGACCGAAGTCTTTCACGGGAATGGTCGAATGCAGCTTGTCGTATTGGTTCACAGTCATTTCGACTTCCCCTGACTGGTCACTGCACCAGCGAACAACGGACTTTTGATAAGTTGCGGGGCCAGGCCACCGATATCACCGGCGCCCTGGCACAGCAGGATGTCGCCTGCGCGCAGCAATGGCTTGACCAGCGGCGCCAGCTCGATGCCGCGCTCGATGTAGATCGGGTCGAGCTGACCGCGCTGACGGATGCTGTGGCACAGCTGACGGCTGTCGGCACCGGGGATCGGCTCTTCGCCGGCCGGGTAGACCTCCATCAGCAGCAACACGTTGGCATCGGCCAGGACCTGGACGAAATCGTCATACAGATCGCGTGTACGGCTGTAGCGGTGCGGCTGGTAGACCATCACCAGGCGACGCTCTGGCCAGCCACCGCGCACAGCCTTGATCACCGCGGCCACTTCGGTCGGATGGTGGCCGTAATCGTCGACCAGCATCACGCTGCCACCGTCCACCGGCAGTTCGCCGTAGACCTGGAAGCGCCGCCCTACCCCCTGGAACCCCGAGAGGCCCTGGACGATGGCTTCATCGCTGATGCCCTCGTCGGTCGCGATGGCGATGGTCGCCAACGCGTTGAGCACGTTGTGATTGCCCGGCATGTTGACCGACACATCCAGCGGCTCGCGGTCGCGACGCAACACGGTGAAGTGGGTCTGCATGCCCGACTGACGAACATTGATCGCACGCACGTCGGCTTCTTCGCTGAAGCCATAAGTAACGGCAGGACGCTTGACCAGGGGCAGGATCTCGCGCACCACCGGGTCGTCCAGGCACATCACGGCCAGGCCGTAGAACGGCAGGTTGTGCAGGAACTCGACAAAAGTCTTCTTCAGCTTGTTGAAGTCGCCTTCATAGGTGGCCATGTGGTCGGCGTCGATATTGGTGACGACTGCGACCATCGGCTGCAGGTGCAGGAAGCTGGCATCGCTTTCATCTGCTTCGGCGATCAGGTAGCGGCTGGTGCCAAGCTGGGCATTGGTGCCTGCTGCATTCAGCCGGCCACCGATCACGAAAGTCGGGTCCAGGCCACCGGCAGCGAACACCGAGGCCAACAGGCTGGTGGTGGTGGTCTTGCCATGGGTACCGGCCACGGCGATACCGTGGCGGTAGCGCATCAGCTCGGCGAGCATTTCGGCGCGCGGCACCACGGGGATACGACGCTCCAGTGCGGTGGCAACTTCCGGGTTGGCGGTATTGATAGCGCTGGAGACCACCAGTACATCGGCGCTGGCGGCGTTCTCGGCACGGTGGCCGATGAAGATCTGCGCACCGAAGGATTCCAGGCGCTCGGTGACCGCCGAGGTCTTGAGGTCGGAGCCCGACACCTGGTAACCCAGGTTCAGCAGCACTTCGGCGATCCCGCACATGCCCACACCGCCGATACCGACGAAGTGGATGCGGCGGATACGGCGCATTTCCGGTTGTGGCATGGCTTTCTGACTTTCAACCATGGGCCACCTCCAGACAGATATCGACCACGGTGCGGGTGGCCGCAGGTTTTGCCAGGCGCCGGGCAGTGGCGGCCATGGTGGTGAGTTTTTCCGGTTGCATCAGCACCTCGTTCAGGCGTTCAGCGAGTTCCGCTGCGCCGGTTGTCGCTTGTGGCATCAGGAAGGCAGCGCCTTCACGGGCCAGATAATGGGCGTTGTGGGTCTGGTGATCGTCGATGGCATGGGGCAAGGGCACCAGCATCGATGGCAAGCCGGCCGCAGCCAGCTCACTGACGGTCAGCGCGCCGGCGCGGCAGACCACCAGATCGGCCCAGCCATAGGCTTGGGCCATGTCCTTGATAAACGGCTCTACCTGAGCCTCGACTCCAGCCTCGCGGTAGCGCTCGGCGGTAATCTGGTCGTGCTGCTTGCCGGCCTGGTGGAACACCTGGGGACGAATGTCCACAGGCACTTGGGCCAGGGCTTGGGGCAGCAATTTGTTCAAAGGTTCCGCGCCCAGGCTTCCGCCCAGTACCAGCAGGCGTGGCTGGCGCGTGCCCAGTGGTTCACGCGGGGTATCCATGAACAGTTCACTGCGCACCGGGTTGCCGGTGGTACGCAGTTTGTCCGATGCACTGAAAGTGCCGGGGAAAGCTTCGCAGACTCGGCCGGCCAAAGGCACCAGCAGCCGATTGGCGGTACCGGCGCGGGCGTTCTGCTCGTGTACCACTACAGGCACACCGCATAGCCTTGCGGCAACGCCGCCAGGCCCTGTCACATAACCACCAAAACCGACCACACAGACCGGCTTGAGTTGGCGAATGATGCGACGGGCCTGCAGTACGGCCTTGACCAGGGTGAACGGCGCCTTGAGCAGCGACAGCTTGCCCTTGCCCCGCAGGCCAGTGACGTTGATCAGGTGCAGGGGCAGACCAGCCTGGGGCACCAACTCGTTTTCGATGCCGCGGGGGGTGCCCAGCCAGTGCACGCTGTAGCCGCGCGCCTGGAATTCACGGGCGCAGGCCAGGGCCGGGAACACGTGCCCCCCGGTACCGCCCGCCATGATCAGTACGTTCTTGCCGTCAGCGGCCATGATTGGTCTCCTCGGCAAAATCGCTTTCATCAAACTCATGCTCTTCGCTGCCCAGGTGGGTTCGACTCTCCCACTCGATCCGCAGCAGCAAACCTACACAGGCACAGCAGATCACCAGCGAACTGCCCCCGTAGCTCAGGAATGGCAGGGTCAGACCCTTGGTCGGCAGCAGACCGACGTTTACGCCGATGTTGATCAGGAACTGGCCGATCCACAGGAAGGCCAGGCCGAAGGCCATGTAGGCAGCAAAGTACTGCTTGGCTTTCTCGGCCCACAGGCCGATGTACAAGGCGCGCACGGTGACGAACACGAACAGCGCCACGGTGACCAGCGAACCGATCACGCCCAGCTCCTCGGCCAGTACCGAGAACACGAAGTCGGTATGCGCTTCAGGCAGGTAGAACTGCTTCTGCACACTGTTGCCCAGACCGACGCCAAGCCATTCGCCACGACCGAAGGCAATCAGCGCCTGGGTCAATTGATAGCCGGAACCGAACTGATCCGACCAGGGATCGGTAAAGGTAATCAGGCGCGCCATCCGATAGGGCTGGGCCTGGACCAGGACGAACACCGCCCCCACTGCCAGCACCACCATCAGGCTGAAGCGGAACAACCCGACCCCTCCCAGAAACAGCATGGCCGCCGCCGCACCCATCATCACGACCGTGGCACCGAAGTCCGGCTCCATCAGCAGCAGGCCAGCCATTGGCAGCAAGACGATGAACGGCTTGAAAAAGCCCATCCAGCTCTCGCGCACTTCCTGCTGGCGACGCACCAGGTAGCCAGCGAGGTAGATCACCACGAACACCTTGGCGATCTCCGAGGGCTGCACGTTGAAGAAGCTGAAGCCGATCCAGCGCATCGAACCGTTCACTTCGCGACCGATGCCCGGCACCAGCACCAGTACCAGCAGGCCAAACGCGCCGACCAGCATGGTGAAGCCCATTTTCTGCCAGGTCGCGATCGGCACCATCATGGTGACGATGCAGGCGAAGACACCGATGGCCACGTACACCAGGTGACGGAACATGTGATACAGCGGGTTACCCGACTGCGCCGCAGCCACTTCCGAGGAGGCCGAAGTAATCATCACCAGGCCAAGGCCCAGCAGTGCCAGGCAACCGGCGAGCATGGCGAAATCGAGGTCGATGCCACGGCCGCTGATCAGCGGCGACGGATAGGGCTTGATGATGCCGAAGATCATGCCAGCCCTCCTACGGCCTGGGCGAACAGGCGCCCACGCTCTTCAAAGTTCTTGAACATGTCGAGGCTGGCACAGGCTGGCGACAACAGCACCGCGTCGCCCGGCTGGGCCTGTTCGGCGCACTGCTGAACGGCTTCGTCCAGGGTCGCGACACGGATCAGCGGCACGCTGTCGCCCAGTGCCTCGGCCAGACGCTCGGCGTCGCGCCCCAGTAACACCACGGCACGGCAATGTGCCGCCACCGGGGCACGCAGGGCGCTGAAATCGGCGCCTTTGCCATCGCCACCGGCGATCAGCACCAGTTTGCCGTCGATATCGGCACCCAGGCCTTCGATCGCGGCCAGGGCTGCACCGACGTTGGTGGCCTTGGAATCGTCGTACCAGTTCACGCCGTTGCGCTCGCGAACCCATTGGCAACGATGGGCAAGGCCGGCGAAGGTGCGCAGGCTGGAGAGCATGGCATCCATCGGCAGGCCGACCGCGTGCCCAAGTGCCAGTGCCGCCAGGGCGTTGGACTGGTTGTGTGCACCGCGGATTTTCAATTCGCGTACCGGCATCAGGTTCTGGAACTCGAACGCCAGGTACTTTTCACCCTGTTCTTCACGCAGGCCGAAGGCCTTGAAGTCGGGCGCATTCAGACCGAAGGTCCAGACCGGTTGGCCTTCGGCCAGCAGCGGACGGCTGAGGGCGTCCTGACGGTTGACCACCACTTGGCGAGCCCCCCGGAAGATTCGGTGCTTGGCCAGGTGATAGGCCGGCAGACCGCTGTAGCGGTCCATATGGTCTTCGCTGACATTGAGCACGGTAGCCACTTCAGCATTGAGCTGGTCGGTGGTTTCCAGCTGGAAGCTGGACAGCTCCATCACGTACAACTCGACGTCGTCACTGAGCAGGTCCAGTGCCGGGGTGCCGAGGTTGCCGCCGACAGCCACACGTTTGCCTGCCGCAGCGGCCATCTCGCCTACCAGGGTGGTAACGGTGCTTTTCGCATTCGAGCCACTGATGGCAATGATCGGTGCCTTGGCGTTGCGCGCGAACAGTTCGATATCACCAGACAGCTTCACGCCACGGGCAGCCGCCTGTTGCAGCGCCGGGGTGGCCAGGGCCAGGCCGGGGCTCACATACAGTTCGTCGGCACGGCAGAGAAATTCGACATCCAGCTCGCCACAGCGCACTTCCACCTGCGGGTAATCACGGCGCAGGGTTTCCAGTTCCGGAGGGGCCTCACGGGTGTCGGCGACCGCAAAGGCAATGCCCCGGTTCGCCAGGAAGCGAACCAGGGACATGCCGCTCTTGCCGAGGCCGACAACGATGCGGAAGTGGTCAGAAGCGATCAATGACACGCGTTTCTACCTCAGTTTCAGGGTGGCAAGGCCGATCAGCACCAGAATCACGGTGATAATCCAGAAGCGGACGATCACCCGAGGCTCGGGCCAACCCTTGAGTTCAAAGTGGTGGTGGATCGGGGCCATGCGGAACACTCGACGGCCGGTCAACTTGAAAGAGGCCACCTGGATCACCACCGACAGGGTCTCCATCACGAACACACCGCCCATGATGAACAGGACGATTTCCTGGCGAACGATGACGGCAATGGTGCCCAGTGCAGCACCCAGTGCCAGGGCACCGACGTCGCCCATGAACACCTGGGCCGGGTAGGTGTTGAACCACAGGAAGCCCAGGCCGGCACCGATCAGCGCGCCGCAGAACACAATCAGCTCGCCTGCGCCCGGTACGTAGGGAATCAGCAAGTATTCGGCAAATTTCACGTTGCCCGACAGGTAGCAGAAAATGCCCAGAGCGCCGCCCACCATCACCGTCGGCATGATCGCCAGGCCGTCGAGGCCGTCAGTCAGGTTGACCGCATTGCTCGAACCGACAATCACGAAATAGGTCAGCACCACGAAACCGGCACCCAGCGGGATGGTGAGATCCTTGAGCATCGGTACGATCAGGGTGGTTTCCACGCTGCTTGGCGCAGTCATGTACAGGAAAACCGCAGCGCCGAGGCCGAACACCGACTGCCAGAAATACTTCCAGCGGCTCGGCAGGCCACGCGAGTTCTTCTCGATCACCTTGCGGTAGTCATCGACCCAGCCGATCGCACCGAACAGCAAGGTGACGACCAGTACCACCCACACATAGCGGTTGGTCAGGTCGGCCCACAGCAAGGTGCTGATACCGATGGCCGAGAGAATCAGGGCGCCACCCATGGTCGGGGTGCCGGATTTGGACAGGTGCGATTGCGGGCCGTCATTGCGAACCGCTTGACCGATCTGGCGAATCTGCAGGGTACGAATCATCCAGGGGCCCAACCAAAGGGCCAGCGACAACGCGGTCAGTACGCCCAGGATCCCGCGCAGGGACAGGTACTGAAAGACCGCGAAGCCTTTGTAGAACTGTTGCAGATACTCAGCCAGCAGCAGCAGCATTAATGTTTCTCCCCGCTGGAACCGCACAAAGCCGCCACGACGTTCTCCATCGCAGCGCTGCGCGAACCCTTGATCAAAATAGTGGTGTTAGTGGCCTGCTCGGCGGCGCAAACGGCGTCGATCAGGTCAGCTTGATTAGCGAAATGTCGGGCATTGGCACCGAACGCTGCGACCGCGTGAGCCATGTTCGGCCCCACGGCATACAAGGCCGAAACCTTGTCTTTGGCGTAGTTGCCTACCTGCCGATGCCCTTCCTCGGCCCACTGGCCCAATTCGCCAATATCCCCGAGCACCAGAACGGTGCGGCCGGAAAAGCCGGCGAGTATATCAACGGCAGCGCACATAGAGGTGGGGTTTGCGTTGTAGGTGTCATCGATAACCCGCACACCGTTGGCAGCCATCTGCACCACGGTGCGGCCCTTGACCGGTTGCACGGCATTCAGCCCCTCGGCGGTTTCCTCCAGCGATACACCGAACGCGTGTGCGGCAGCGGCGGCGGCCAAGGCATTGCTGACGTTATGAGTACCGAGCAAATTGAGCTGGACCCGCGCTGTGCCCACGGGGCTACGCAGATCGAACGCCGGGCAGCCTCGCTCATCACGGGTGACAGTGCCGGCGTGGAAATCTGCGGCGCCATTGGTCAATGCGAACGTCACCACACGGTGGTTGCCGGCGCGTTTTTTCCAGGTATCGAAAGCCTTGTCATCAAGGTTCAACACCGCGACACCGTCCTGGCCCAGACTTTCGAGGATCTCGCCCTTGGCTTCGACAATTTTCTCTGGCCCGCCGAACTCGCCGACATGAGCCGTGCCTGCATTGTTGATCAACGCTACCTGAGGCTTGGTCAGCCCGACGGTATAGGCAATTTCGCCAATACGCGAAGCACCCAGTTCGATGACCGCGGCAGTATGCTCCGGGGCGAGTTCAAGCAGGGTCAGCGGCGCACCGAGGTCATTGTTCAAGTTGCCACGAGTGGCCAGGACCGAACCACGGGTGCGCAGAATGCTGGCCAGCATTTCCTTGACGGTGGTCTTGCCGCTGGAGCCGGTGATAGCAGCCACTGGCTTGTCGAAAGCGGCACGGTTCAAGGCACCCAACCGGCCCAAGGCCAAGCGGGTATCGGCGACCAGCAACTGAGGCAGGTCGCTGCCCGGCACTTCACGCTCGACCAAGGCTGCGACAGCACCTTTGGCCTGTACGTCGTTCAGGTAGTCATGACCGTCGAAACGAGGCCCGGCCAGGGCTACAAAGAGTTGCCCGGCAACGACTGCGCGGCTGTCGATGCTTACCCCGGTAAAGGTTGCATCGCCACCCACCAGGCGGCCCTGCAAGGGCGCGGTCAACTGGCTGAGGGTCAATGGCTTAAGCATGGGGCGTCTCCCACAGCGCGAGTGCTTTCTCGGCCTCAACCAGATCGGAGAAGTCGTGACGCTCACCGTTGATTTCCTGGTAATCCTCATGCCCCTTGCCCGCCAGGACGATCACATCGTCGACAGCGGCGCTGGCAATCAGCTGGGCAATGGCTGCGCCGCGACCGGCAACGAACTCGACAGCATCGGCCTTGGCAAAACCAGGACGAATGTCGGCAAAGATCCGCTGGGGGTCCTCGGTACGAGGGTTGTCGTCAGTGACCAGCACGCGGTCAGCCAGGCGCTCGGCCACTTCGGCCATTAATGGGCGCTTGCCGCGATCGCGGTCGCCGCCACAGCCGAACAGGCACAGCAATTGCCCCTTGGCGTGCGGACGCAGCGCCTGGAGGACCTGCTCCAGCGCATCCGGGGTATGGGCATAGTCGACTACCACCAGCGGCTTGCCGCCGCCACCCAGGCGCTGCATACGCCCGATAGGTCCTTCCAGGGTTGGCGTGACCTTGAGTATTTCGTCCAGCGCGTAGTCGAGCGCCAGCAAGGTGCCGACTGCCGCCAGCATGTTGCTCAGGTTGAAGCGACCCAGCAGCCGGCTGCGCAAGGTGCGTTCACCCTGGGCAGTCACGATCACGGCGCGAACACCGTCATCGTCAAAATGCGCTTCGCGGCAGTAGAGCGAAGCAGCACTGTCAATTAGGCTGTAGCTGATCAAGCGCGATTCGGCATCCGCATCGGCAAGGCGACGACCGAAGTCGTCATCCAGGTTGACCACACGGCAACGCAGGTTTGGCCAGGCGAACAGCCGCGCCTTGGCGTCTTCGTAAGCCTGCATGCTGCCGTGGTAATCCAGGTGATCGCGTGACAGGTTGGTCATCACTGCGATATCAAACTCCAGCGCTGCAACCCGGCCTTGATCCAGGGCATGAGAGGAGACTTCCATGGCAACTGCCTTGGCGCCACCTTTCTTGAGGTCGTTGAGTGTGGCCTGGACGGCAATCGGGTCCGGCGTGGTCAGGCGGCCACTTTGCAGCTCGCCATAGAAGCCGGTGCCGAGCGTGCCAATCAGGCCGCAGTGCTGACCGAGCTTGTCCAGGGCCTGGGCCACCAGTTGGGTGACGCTGGTCTTGCCATTGGTACCGGTGACGCCAATCAGATTCAGCTGACGGCTAGGCTCGCCGTAAAACCGCCCGGCGATATCCGACAGCTGGGCAATCAGGCCCTTGACCGGGATCAGCGGCGCTTCAGTGATCGGCAACACGGTGGCGCCTTCGGCTTCATAGGCGACAGCAGCCGCTCCACGCTTGAGCGCGTCGGCAATATGTTCGCGGCCATCGACGCGCGCACCCGGTACCGCCAGGAACAGGTCGCCCGGACGGATGTTGCGGCTGTCCAGCGTCAGCTCGCGGATCAACGGATCCCGGCTGGCCTGGGCGAAAAGCTTGCTCAGAGGCATTGTCATTAACCGCGCCCTCCCTTGGCGGGCGCAGCATTGACCTGCTGCGGTGGTGTCGCCGGCGGCAGGTTGTCCGGCGGAATGTTCATCAGGCGCAACGTGCCAGACATGACTTTACTGAAGACCGGGGCAGAGACCAGGCCGCCGAAATAGCCGCCTTTGCTCGGCTCGTCAATGACCACCACCACCGCATAGCGCGGGTCGCTCATCGGGCCGAAGCCTGCGAACAGCGAACGATAAGAGTTCTCGGTGTAGCCCTTGGAGCCGATAGTGGCCTTGCGCGCTGTACCACTCTTGCCACCTACGTGATAGAACGGCACCTGCGCACGGAACACCCCGCGCGGCGCTTCGATGACTTGCTGGACCATGCCTTGGATGGTCTTGGCCACTTCCACCGGCACCACTTGCGTGGACTCCGGCGTCTTGTCGACCTTGAGAATACTCAGCGGCACCATCTTGCCGTCGTTGGCCAGCGCGGCGTAGGCATGCACCAGTTGCAGCGCGGTCACCGACAGGCCGTAGCCGTAGGACAGGGTCGCGGTTTCAGCCTTGCGCCACTCGCGGTGGTTGGGCAGGTTACCCACCCGCTCACCCGGGAAACCCAGGCCGGTGTACTGTCCCAGCCCCAGCTGGGACATTACGCGGTAGATGGACTCGCCACCGATATCGAAGGCAATTTTGCTCATGCCGACGTTACTGGAGTTGATCAGGATGCCGGTCAGGTCGAGGACCGGACCTTCGCTTCTGGAAACGTCGCGAATGGTATAGCGCCCCAACTGCAAGGTGCCCGGATAGACCTCTACCTTGTCGGTCGGCTTCCAGCGTCCGCTTTGCAGGGCGGCACTCATCGACAGCGGCTTGACCGTGGAGCCTGGCTCGAACACGTCAATGATTGCCCGGTTGCGCATGGCGGCCGGGAACATGCTGCGACGGTTGTTCGGGTTGTAGGTCGGCTGGTTGACCATGGCCAGGACTTCGCCGGTCTTCACGTCCAGGATCACCAGGCTGCCCGCCTTGGCTTCCTGCTCGGCGATTGCATTGCGCAGCTCGCGGGTCGCCAGGTATTGCAGGCGAAGGTCGATGGACAACGCCAAGGTCTTTCCGGCCTTGGCGTTTTTGGTTACCTGGATGTCTTTGATCAGCCGGCCACGCCGGTCCTTGATGACCTGTCGCTTGCCCGGCACGCCGGCAAGCCACTCATCGTAGGCCAGTTCGACCCCTTCCCGACCATGATCGTCAAGGTCGGTAAAGCCGACCATGTGCGCAGCCACATCGCCGGCCGGGTAGAAACGACGAAACTCCTCGATGCCGTAGACGCCGGGAATTTTCAAATCGAGGATCACCTGACCCTGCTCTGGGGTCAGGCCCCGGACCAGATAGATGAATTCCTTGCCGGCCTGCTGTTCCAGGCGCTGGGAGAGCTGTTGCGGGTTCTGCTTGAGCGCTGCGGCCAGTGCCGGCCAGCGATCCTTGTAGGCCTGCATTTCCTTGGGGTTGGCCCACAGGGTGGTGACCGGCGTACTCACCGCCAGCGGTTCGCCGTTACGGTCGGTGATCAGGCCCCGGTGCGCAGGAATCGGGATATGACGCAGGCTGCGAGCGTCGCCCTGGCCCTTGAGGAAGTCACGATCGACCACCTGCAGGTCGATGATGCGCCAGGCGATCGCACCGACCATCAAGGCCAGCAGGCCGATGACCACGCGAAACCGCCAGGGGTAGAGTGCGCCTTCAAGTTTCATCATGGCGCCACCATCCGTACTTCATCGGCCGCCGGAATGCGCATTTTCAGCTGTTCGCTGGCCAGGTTTTCGATACGGCTGTGGGCTGTCCAGGTGCTCTGCTCAAGAATCAGCCGGCCCCACTCGGCTTGCGCCTTGTCGCGCTCGCTGAGTTCGCCGTAGAGGGTGTTGAGCAACTGACGGTTCCAATGCGCGCTGTAGGACACCGCCACCGAAGAAACGAGCACGGCGATGAACAGCAGAAGCATCAGGAAGCTTCCGCCTGGCAAAGGCTTGGCGAACAAGCGACTCACCGCAATTTCTCGGCAACGCGCATGACGGCACTGCGCGAACGTGGATTGGCCTTGAGCTCGGCCTCGGAGGCGAACTGCGCCTTGCCGTGAACCTTGATCTTCGGCTCGAAATGCTTGTGCTGCACGGGCAAGTTACGCGGCAGGTTATCGGCCTCACCCTTGACCAGCTTGCGCATGAACAGTTTGACGATGCGGTCTTCCAGCGAGTGGAAGCTGATCACGACCAGGCGGCCGCCGACTTCAAGTGCCTCGAGCGCTGCTTCAAGACCGGCTTCCAGATCACCCAGTTCATTGTTGACGTGAATGCGCAGGCCCTGGAACGCACGGGTGGCCGGGTTCTTGCCCTTCTCCCAGGCTGGGTTGGCCACCTTGAGCACTTCGGCAAGGTCTGCGGTGCGGGTGAAAGGCTCGGTCTCACGGCGCAGCACCACGGCACGGGCCATGCGCTTGGCAAAACGCTCCTCACCGTACTCCTTGAATACCCGGGCGATTTCTTCTTCCGGCGCATTGGCGATGAATTCGGCAGCGCTGACACCGCGCGAAGGATCCATGCGCATGTCCAGCGGGCCGTCATTGAGGAAGCTGAAGCCGCGCTCAGGGTCATCAAGCTGTGGCGAGGAAACGCCCAGGTCAAGCAGGATGCCGCTGACCTTGCCGGCAATACCGCGCTCGGCCACTTCGGCACCCAGCTCGGCAAAACTGCGCTGCACAATGACAAAGCGGCCGTCTTCGGCCGCCAGCGCTTGCCCGGTGGCAATCGCTTGAGGATCTTTGTCAAAACCCAGGAGCCGTCCTTGCGGACCGAGCTTGCTGAGGATCAAGCGGCTGTGGCCGCCGCGACCGAAGGTGCCATCCAGATAGCAGCCATCGGCGCGTACGGCGAGAGCCTCGACGGCTTCGTCAAGCAGTACGGTGATGTGGTTAAAGCCGCTATCTATAGTCACAGGATCAAATCACGCAATTCGTCAGGCATGGCGCCCGGTTGTTGGATAGCTGCAAGGTCGGCTGCCGAAACCGCGTTCCAGGCATCCTCGTCCCACAGCTGAAATTTGTTCAGTTGCCCCACCAGCATCGCCTTCTTGTCGAGCTTGGCGTATTCGCGCAAACGCGGAGGCACCAGGAAACGCCCACTGCCATCAAGCTCCAGATCCACCGCATTGCCGATCAGCAAACGCTGCAGGCGACGGTTCTCTTCACGCAATGACGGCAAGGCGCGCAACTTGGCTTCAATCAGTTCCCACTCATCGAGCGGGTACACACACAAGCAGGGATCTACCGCATCAATCGTCACGATCAACTGCCCGGAACTACGCGAATCGAGCTCGTCACGGTACCGGCTCGGCATTGCGAGACGGCCCTTTGCGTCGAGGTTGATAGCGTTGGCTCCGCGGAACACGGCTTCGATTCCCCATTTGTTAGCATTTTTGTGCCAGAAAACCCACTTTATGCCACTTCCTGCCACTTGCGCACACTATAGGAATCCGCCTACCACACCGTCAAGGCACGCTTATAAGGAAATCCCTTACAGATCGGAGATTTAGCGCGGTAGGGGAAGATGAAAGATGAAATCAGAGAAATCTGAGACGCAAAAAATCAAACTCACTCAGACGGATAGAGTCCGAAGTTAAAGTAATTTATTAAGAGTAAGATTTTTTCGGTATTACGAAGACGCATCTGCTATCGATTCAAGCAGGAGGGGAAAAAGGTGGAGAGTCGATCTGTAAGCCGGGTTCTGTCGAGGACAGTCATTCCTCTACGACGGCCATCACTGGACGCCTTTAGCAACCTACCCGGTTCCAACGCGGGCCGCGCCATATGGAACCCTATTTGGTCTTGCTCCGAGTGGGGTTTACCTAGCCACGAACTGTTACCAGTCGCGCGGTGCGCTCTTACCGCACCTTTTCACCCTTACCGGCACCGAAGTGCTTAGGCGGTTGTTTTCTGTGGCACTTTCCGTAGGCTCGCGCCCCCCAGGCATTACCTGGCACTCTGCCCTATGGAGCCCGGACTTTCCTCCCCCCTCTTTTGCGAAACAAAAGAAGGCAGCGACTGTCCAATCGACTCTCCGCCGCAAAGGTTAACGGTAGAGGCCGCCAAGAACAAGCGATAAAACAATTAATATCACAGTGCCACTAGCGGCTTTTCTGTTTTTCCAGCGCAACCTGGTACAAGACATTCTTGCGCACACCGGTAATTTCCGCAGCCAGTGCCGCCGCGCGCTTGAGTGGCATCTCTGCCAAGAGCAAATCAAGCACTCGCATCGCCTCGCTGCTGACTGCCTGCTCATCTTCCGGCGCACTCCAACCAGACACCAACACCACGCACTCGCCACGCTGCTGGTTACTGTCGGCCTCGACGAACGCACGCAACTCACCCAGCGGTAATCCTTTGAGTGTCTCGAAGGTCTTGGTCAGCTCGCGCGCCAGCAAGGCCGGGCGCTCGGCACCGAAGACTTCTTCCATGTCCTGCAAGCATTCCAGAATTCGGTGCGGTGCCTCATAGAAGATCAGTGTGCGCGGCTCTTCCTTCACCTGACTCAAGCGCGCCTTGCGCCCTACTGCCTTGGCCGGCAGAAACCCCTCAAAAATGAAGCGATCGGATGGCAGGCCCGCCGCCGACAACGCCGCAATCAATGCACACGCCCCCGGCACCGGCACAACCTGGATTCCCGCCGCTCGCGCCTGACGCACCAGGTGGTAGCCCGGGTCAGAGATCAGCGGCGTACCCGCATCGGAGATCAACGCAACGTTGTCACCCGCCAGCAAGCGGGTCAGAAAGCGACTGCCTTCATCGCGCTCGTTGTGCTCATGGCAGGCTGCCAGTGGTGTATTGATACCAAAATGCTGCAACAGGCGAATGGAGTGACGCGTGTCCTCGGCGGCAATCAGCGCGACGTCACCGAGCACCTTCAGCGCTCGAGCGCTCATGTCATCCAGGTTGCCAATAGGCGTGGCCACCACGTAAAGCGTGCCAGCAGTGGAATGGGTAGCCCCTGGAACTTCAGTCACAACACACACCTGTCATCTAGATCAAACCGCCATTGTAGCCCGACTGCCGGTAACAATGCGTCACCGACAATGTCGCTGCAGTGCGCTGCACGACCTATATTGAAGGATTCACGCCAGCAAGATCGCGCCCCGGCCAGTGCTTGGGTACAATTGCCAGTTAATTTGATCGAGTAACAGGACCCTTACATGATCGCTTGCCTGCGGCTGTTCACAGCCCTTTGCCTCGCCGCCCTGCTGGCAGCCTGCGCCAGTTCGCCTTCGTCGAGCCTTGGCGAACTGCCACGCACCCCGGACGCCAGCATCGAGCAACTGCTTGAACAGGCCGCCACCAGCAAGACACCGGAACAAGCCGCCTTGCTGCGCCTGAGCGCCGCCGACCTGGCTTACCGACAAAAAGACAACGTTCAAGCTGCACGTATTCTTGAGCAGGTTCCCGTCGATCAACTCAAACCCGCCCAGCAGATTTTTGCCAGCACCCTGAGCGCCGAACTGGCCATGAGCCGCAACCAGCCCAAGGCAGCGCTCACGGCCCTGAGCCACCCGAGCATGGCACGCCTGGGCGAACTGCCAGAAGACCAGCAAGTACGCACCCGCAGCGTCCAAGCCAGCGTCCTGGAAGCCAACGGCCAACCCCTCGAAGCCGCCAAGGTGCGCGTGGAGCTCGCTCCCCTGCTCAGCGGCAACGCGGCCAGCAGCAACCAGGATGCGATCTGGAACCTGGTCGCCGCACTGCCCAGCGAACAACTGCAAAGCGTCAGCACCGGCACCGACACCCTGGCGGGCTGGGCCAGTCTGGCCCTGGCCGTGAAAAGCGCCGGCACCCTGGAGCAACAGCAGGCTGCGATCGACACCTGGCGCAGCCAGCACCCCGATCATCCGGCGGCACTGCAACTGCCGCTGCCACTGGTCAAGCTCAAGGAGCTGGCCAGCCAGCCGCTGAACAAAATTGCCCTGCTGCTGCCCCAGGAAGGCCAACTGGCCGGTGTTGCCCGCGCCCTGCGTGACGGCTTCATGGCTGCACACTTCCAGGCCCAGCAGGCCGGACAGAAGCCGCCAACCATTGAAGTATTCGACAGCTCGCGCCTGACCTCCCTGGATGATTTCTACCGCCAGGCCCAGGCCGCTGGCGTGCAACTGGTGGTCGGCCCCCTGGAAAAGCCGTTGGTGAAGAAGCTCGCTGCCTACCCGCAACTGCCAATCACCACCCTGGCCCTGAACTATAGCGACGCCGGCCAGAGCAGCCCGCCCCAGCTGTTCCAGTTCGGCCTGGCCGCTGAAGACGAAGCCCGCGAAGTATCGCGTCGCGCGCACGCCGACGGCATGGTCCGCGCAGTAGCCCTGGTACCGCGTGGCGAATGGGGCGACCGCGTCCTCAAAGCGTTCCGCCAGGACTGGGAAGCCAAGGGTGGCACCCTGCTCGCAGCCGAGCACATCGATCAGCCTGTGGCCCTGGCCCAGCAGATCGCCGACCTGTTCCAACTGCGCCAGAGCGAAGGCCGCGCCAAGAGCCTGCAGAATACTGTCGGCGGCGCAGTCTCGGCCCAGCCGTCGCGCCGTCAGGACATCGATTTCATCTTCCTGGCCGCCACCCCGCAGCAAGGCCAGCAAATCAAACCGACCCTGAACTTCCAGTACGCGGGCGACGTCCCGGTGTATGCCACCTCGCACTTGTACAGCGCCACTGGCGACGTCAACCAGTACAACGACATGAACGGCATTCGCTTCTGCGAAACCCCATGGCTGCTCGACACCAACAACACCCTGCGCCAGCAGGTCGTCAGCCAGTGGCCACAGGCCGCCGGCAGCCTTGGCCGCCTGTATGCCATGGGTATCGACGCCTACAGCCTGGCGCCACGCCTGGGCCAGCTCAAGGCGCTGCCGGACAACCGCATCGAAGGCTTCTCCGGCAGCCTGAGCATGAACCCGAACCAGCGTATCGAGCGTCAGTTGCCATGGGCCGAATTCTCTGGCGGCCAGATCAAGCGCCTGCCCGATACCCCACGCTGATGCCCGACAGTTCACCCCGACACGCAGGCCAGGCCGCCGAACGGCATGCCCTTGAATACCTTCAAGGGCAAGGCCTGCGCCTGCTGGCGCAGAACTGGCGATGCAAACGCGGCGAGCTTGATCTGGTCATGCTCGACAGCGATACAGTAGTATTCGTCGAGGTCCGCTATCGATTGCATGCGGACTTTGGCGGAGCGCTCGGCAGTATCGACGGGCGCAAGCAGGACAAGCTGGTGCTAGCCGCCGAGACTTTTCTGCAAACAGAAACACGCTGGGCCAACCATCCCTGCCGTTTCGATGTAATCGCCGTGCAAGGCAGAGGCCACTCGGGCCAGGCACTTCAATGGCTGAAAAATGCCATCGAAAGCTGAGCCCGCCCCTGCACCTTTACCCCTATAACATTTTTGCTCTTTGCTTCGCGGGCTGCACAGTCATGTGCCGGGACCCTTTCTGTAGACTCCCGACACGCCCGACCAGCCGCCCTACTTAAGGTCTCACTGATGGACATGCAATCTCGAATTCGCCAGCTTTTCCAGGCCAGCATCCACACCAAGCAACAGGCGATGGAAGTCCTTGCACCGCACATCGAGCAGGCCAGTCAGGTCATGGTCAATGCCCTGCTCAACGAAGGCAAAATGCTCGCTTGCGGCAATGGCGGATCGGCCGGCGACGCCCAACACTTCTCCTCCGAGCTGCTCAACCGCTTCGAGCGCGAGCGCCCAAGCCTGCCCGCCATCGCCCTGACCACCGACAGCTCGACCATCACCTCGATCGCCAACGACTACAGCTACAACGAAATCTTCTCCAAGCAGATCCGCGCCCTGGGCCAACCAGGGGATGTGTTGCTGGCTATTTCGACCAGCGGTAACTCGGCAAACATTATTCAGGCGATCCAGGCCGCACATGATCGCGAAATGATTGTCGTAGCTCTGACCGGGCGCGACGGTGGCGGCATGGCCTCCCTCCTGCTGCCCGAAGACGTCGAGATCCGCGTACCGGCCAACGTCACCGCACGTATCCAGGAAGTCCACCTGCTGGCGATCCACTGCCTCTGCGACCTGATCGACAGCCAATTGTTCGGGAGTGAAGAATGACCCCTAACCGCCTCGGCCTGATGGCCCTGACCCTGTGCCTGAGCCTGACCGGCTGCAGTTCGGTCCTCACCGCCACCCGCGACACCCCGATCGAGGACGATCGCGGCACCCGCACCTTCGGCAGCAAGATCGATGACTCGCTGATCGAAACCAAGGTTGCCGTCAACGTCGCCAAGGCCAGCCCTGACCTGGACAAGAATTCGCATATCGTGGTCAGCAGCTACAACGGCATTGTCCTGCTTGCCGGGCAAACCCCGCGCGCCGACCTCAAGAGCCTGGCAGAACAGGCTGCAGGCCAGGTCCAGCGGGTGAAGAAGGTTCACAACGAGTTGCAGGTACTGCCCCCCTCCTCGATCCTGGCGCGCAATAACGACGCCTGGCTGACCACCAAGATCAAGACCCAGATGCTGACCGACAACAGCATCCCCGGCTCACGGATCAAGGTCATCACCGAAAACGGCATCGTCTACATGCTCGGCCTGCTGACCCAGCAGGAAGCCACTCGTGCCACCAACCTGGTGCAGGGCGTGTCGGGCGTGCAGAAAATCGTCAAGCTGTTCGAGTACATCGACTGATCTGTCAACTCATCGAGGGGCAAGCCGACTCCCCCGGGGGCCGGCCTGTCCCGCGATCCAACTAGGAAGTACCCATGAAAAACGGCCTGCTGTCGACCTTACTGATCGGCGCCCTCGCCACCCTGGCCGGCTGCTCCACCCCCAGCCTGATCACCCTCAACGATGGCCGCGAATTCCAGGCAGTCGATGCCCCTCGCTTCGAGCGCAGCTCCGGCTTCTACGAGTTCGAGCAACTGGACGGCAAAGTGACCCGTGTGAACAAGGACCAGGTACGCACCATCAGCGACCTGTAATCCAACCGACGCACACAAAAAAGGCGATCCATATGGATCGCCTTTTTTATTACTTCACAACCTTCAGGCTTGGGCGCCCGGACGGCCGAGGCGGCTGGCCACCCGGCGGGCCGTCGTCGTCCGGCTCGATGGTTTCGTCGTCTTCGTACTCATCATCCTCAAGCACCGGCGGCTCCAGCTCGAAGACCATGCCCTGGCCGTTTTCCCGGGCGTAGATGCCAAGAATCGCACCGGCAGGCACGAACAGGGTATGGGCTACCCCGCCAAAGCGCCCCTCGAAGCTCACAGCGTCGTTATCCATGTGCAGATGACGTACGGCATTGGGTGAGATGTTCAGGACGATCTGGCCGTCGCTGGCGAAGTTCTGGGGTACCTGTACCGCCGGGTACTCGGCATTGACCAGCATATGTGGGGTGCAGTCGTTGTCCACGATCCACTCATAGAGTGCACGTACCAAATAGGGGCGACTGGAGTTCATCGACAGCTCCTTAAAACCTAGCGCATTTCACGTTCAGCAGCGGACAGGCTCGTCTGGAAAGCCTCACGGGCAAACTGTCGCTCCATGTAATCGAGCAACGGCTTGGCCGGCCGCGGCAGTTCAATACCCAACACCGGCAAACGCCAGAGTATGGGCAGTAGACAACAATCGACCAGACTTTGCTCCTCACTGAGGAAACAAGGCTTGTCGGCAAACAATGGCGACACGCCGGTCAGGCTCTCGCGCAGTTCCTTGCGGGCCTGCACACGGGCGGCTTCCTTGCTGCGCGGATCGAGAATCAAGTCAACCAGTGCGCACCAGTCGCGCTGGATGCGGTGGATCAACAGCCGACTGTTGGCGCGCGCCACCGGATAGACCGGCAGCAACGGCGGATGCGGGTAACGCTCGTCAAGGTATTCCATCACGACCGTCGACTCGTACAGCGCCAGGTCGCGATCGACCAGGGTCGGTACGCCGCCATAGGGGTTTACTTCGACCAGCTTGGGGGGCAGTCGACCGGGATCAACATTGATGATCTCGACGCTGACACCCTTCTCGGCGAGAACGATGCGCACCCGATGAGAATAGTGGTCAGCGGGGTCGGAGTAGCAGGCTAACCGATTGGTCACGCCCATAGTGGTCCTCCTCGCAGATGAAATTATAGAAGCTACAAATGCAAACGCGCCCTGCAGGCACCTCTGTTGTCCAGAGGCGCCCCAGGGCGCGTTCAACTACCAGAAACTACTGCGTGATCAGTGCACGTCCTTCCAGTATTCGCGCTTGAGCAGATAAGCGAATACGAAGAAGAAGGCCAGGTACAACAACACGTAGGTACCGATGCGCTGGCTTTCCAGTTTGACCGGGTTGGCCGAGTAGGCCAGGAAGGTCACCAGGTTCTTGACCTTCTCGTCGAACTGCTCTTCGGTCAGGGTACCAGATTTCGGCTCCACGGTTAGCTGGTCGCACGCTTCATGGGTCAACGGCGAGCCGGTCAGCGGGTCATATTGCTTCTTGCCGTCGACTACGGTCTGCACCTGCTTGCAGCCAATCACCTGGTTACCCTGCAGGCCAACCAGTACGTTCGGCATGCCCACGTTCGGGAAGACCTTGTTGTTCACGCCGTACGGGCGCGACTTGTCTTCGTAGAAGCTGCGCAGGTAAGTGTACAGCCAGTCGGTGCCACGAACCCGGGCAACGAGGGTCAGGTCCGGCGGCGCGGCGCCGAACCAGGTCTTGGCATCGTCAGGCTGCATGCCGATCTTCATGTGGTCGCCAATCTTGGCACCCGTGAACACCAGCTTTTCGAGCATCAGCTCGTGAGGAATGCCCAGGTCGTCGGCAACACGCTCGTAACGCTGGAACTTGGCGCTATGGCAACCCATGCAATAGTTTGCAAAGGTGCGCGCACCGTCCTGCATGGCGGCCTTGTCGGTCAGATCGATATCAACCTTGTCCAGAACCAGGCCGTGTTCGGCCGCGAAGGTCAACGAGGGCATCACTGCCAGAATCAATACTGCAAGTAGCTTTTTCATCAGCCAGTCACCCTTTCCGGAACCGGTTTGGTCTTCTCAAGCCTGGTGTAGAACGGCATCAGAATGAAGTAGGCGAAATACAGGAAGGTGCAAACCTGCGACAGCAACGTACGGCCCGGGGTTGGCGCCAGTACACCCAGCACACCGAGGATCACGAACGAGATGCAGAACACCAGCAGCCAGGCCTTGCTCATCCAGCCCTTGTAGCGCATGGATTTGACCGGGCTACGGTCGAGCCAGGGCAGCACGAACAGCACGGCAATCGCTGCACCCATGGCAATGACACCCAGGAGCTTGTCCGGGACCGCCCGCAGAATCGCGTAGAACGGGGTGAAGTACCAGACCGGGGCAATGTGCTCAGGGGTCTTGAAGGCGTTGGCCTGCTCAAAGTTCGGCTTCTCCAGGAAGTAACCGCCCATTTCCGGGAAGAAGAACACCACGGCGCAGAACACGAAGAGGAACACCACGACACCGACGATATCCTTCACGGTGTAGTAAGGGTGGAAAGCGATGCCATCGAGCGGCACGCCGTTCTCGTCCTTGTGCTTCTTGATGTCGACGCCATCGGGGTTGTTCGAGCCCACTTCGTGCAGTGCCAGGATGTGCAGCACCACCAGACCGAGGATAACGATCGGCAAGGCCACGACATGCAGGGCGAAGAAGCGGTTCAGGGTAATGCCGGAGATCAGGTAGTCACCACGGATCCACTGGGTCAGGTCATCGCCGATCACTGGGATGGCACCGAACAGCGAGATGATCACCTGGGCACCCCAGTAGGACATCTGGCCCCACGGCAGCAGGTAGCCCATGAAGGCCTCGGCCATCAGCGCCAGGTAGATCAGCATGCCGAACACCCAGACCAGCTCGCGCGGCTTCTGGTACGAGCCGTACAGCAGGCCGCGGAACATGTGCAGGTAGACGACGATGAAGAACGCCGAAGCACCGGTGGAGTGCAGGTAGCGCAGGATCCAGCCGTATTCGACGTCACGCATGATGTACTCGACCGAGGCGAATGCCTCTTCGGCCGACGGGGTGAAGCTCATGGTCAGCCAGACACCGGTAACGATCTGGTTGACCAGCACCAGCAGTGCCAGGGAGCCGAAAAAGTAGAAGAAGTTGAAGTTCTTCGGTGCGTAATACTTGCTGAGATGGTCTTCCCACATCTTGGTCGCGGGGAAGCGGGCGTCAACCCAATCCATGAACTTACTCATCACGCGTTCTCCTGATCGACGCCGACGACAATGATGTCGTCCGACTCATAAGAGTGCGGCGGCACTGGCAGATTGAGCGGCGCCGGCTGGGATTTGTAGACGCGGCCTGCCAGGTCGTAGTGGGAACCGTGACATGGGCAGAAATAACCGCCGACCCACTTGGGGCCCAAGTCCACAGGAGCGACTTCAGGACGGAAGGTTGGCGAACAGCCCAGGTGAGTACACAAACCGACCAGCACCAGGATCTCCGGCTTGATCGCACGGTTTTCCGGGTTGACGTAGGTGGGCTGAACCGAGGCCTTGGACTCAGGGTCGGAGAGGTCACCGGTGATCTTCTTGAGGTTGCCAAGGATCTCTTCGGTGCGACGGACGATGAAGACCGGCTGGCCACGCCATTCAGCAATCATCTGCTGACCTGGCTCTACCTTGGCGATATTGACCTTCACCGGTGCACCTGCGGCTTTCGCCTTGGCACTGGGGAACCATGACCCCACGAACGGGACCGCAGCCCCCACCGCTCCTGCAGCACCCACCACGGATGTGGCTGCTACGAGGAAGCGACGCCGGCCTGCATTGACGCCGTCATTGCTCATTCAGTCCTCTCCCATCAGCTTTATGGCCTGTTACAACAGGCATCTACTAAGTAATTTCTGAACTGCTTAAAATTTGCCGCATGGTAATGAAAAGACCCTTCTCTGACAAGGTGATTAGCCTGTGCCCAAGGCGCAATCCCTTGTAGCTCTTGACTTGCGTCTATGCGGCAAGTTGTCACAGTAAAGAACAGCATAGTTATTCAAGACATAAAAAAAGCCCGGTTCCACAAGGAACCGGGCTTTTTTTTGAACGCCGAAGCGAAATTAACGCTTGGAGTACTGAGGACGCTTACGTGCTTTACGCAGACCCACTTTCTTACGCTCGACTTCACGAGCGTCACGGGTAACGAAGCCAGCTTTGCGCAGAGCGCCACGCAGGGTTTCGTCGTAGTCCATCAGTGCACGGGTGATACCGTGACGGATTGCACCGGCCTGGCCGCTGACACCACCACCGATAACGGTGACGTAGATGTCGAACTTTTCGGTGGTTTCGGTCAGTTCCAGCGGCTGGCGTACTACCATGCGCGCGGTTTCACGACCGAAGAACACGTCCAGAGAACGGTTGTTGATGGAGATGTTACCGGTACCTGGACGCAGGAAAACGCGAGCGGTTGCGGTCTTGCGACGGCCAGTGCCGTAATTTTGAGTCGCCGACATAATGAACTATTCCGTTAAATCTTCAGTTCTTGGGGCTGCTGAGCAGTATGAGGGTGAGTAGCGCCCGCATAAACCTTCAGCTTACGGTACATGTCGCGACCCAGTGGGTTTTTAGGCAGCATGCCTTTAACCGCGGTCTCGATCACGCGCTCTGGGGCCTTGGCGATCAACTTTTCGAAGTTGATTTCCTTGATACCGCCCGGGAAGCCGGAGTGGGAGTAGTACATTTTGTCCGTAGTCTTGGCACCAGTGACACGGATCTGCTCGGCGTTGATGACGACGATGTAGTCGCCGGTGTCAACGTGAGGAGTGTATTCTGGCTTGTGCTTGCCACGCAGACGGCTAGCGATTTCGGTAGCCAGACGACCCAGGGTCTGACCAGCGGCATCAACTACGAACCAGTCGCGCTTTACTGTTTCCGGTTTAGCAGTAAAAGTTTTCATTCTTTATAGCCTCAGGGGCCGCCCAGCGAAAATTAAGACGGCGGATCTTACTGGATAGTGCGCACCTTGACAAGTCAAGGACACAGCCGCACACGGACGCTATCGGGGGCTCGGGTCAGCGCGTCCAATATTCGGCAGGGTTCTTCTATGAAGCGGGGCATCACTCCCACAGCACGGAGAGGGGCTGAATTATCCAGATTGCGAAAAAAAATTCAACCTGCTTTTATGCTTCTTTTGCCAGGGAGATGCCGATGGACTACCGCCAACTGGGCCGTACCGACCTCAATGTCAGCGCCCTGTGCCTGGGCACCATGACCTGGGGCGAGCAAAATGACCAGGCCGAGGCCTTCGCGCAGATCGAGCGCGCCAAGGCCGCCGGAATCAATTTCATCGATACCGCCGAGATGTACCCGGTTCCGCCACGCCCTGAAACCTACGCCGCCACCGAACGCATCATCGGCAACGGGTTCAAGGCCCGCGGCGACCGCGCCGACTGGATCCTGGCCAGCAAGGTGGCCGGCCCCGGCAACGGCATCAGCCACATTCGCGACGGCCAGCTCAAGCACAACCGCCAGCACATCGTCGCCGCCCTGGACGACAGCCTCAAGCGCCTGCAGACCGACTGGATCGACCTGTACCAACTGCACTGGCCCGAGCGCAGCACCAACTTCTTCGGCAAGCTGGGCTACCAGCACTTGCCCCAGGATCACTTCACCCCGCTGGAAGAAACCCTGGAAGTGCTCGACGAGCAGGTCAAGGCTGGCAAAATCCGCTATATCGGCCTGTCCAATGAAACCCCGTGGGGCACCATGAAGTTCCTGCAACTGGCCGAGAGCCGCGGCTGGAGCCGGGCGGTGTCGATCCAGAATCCCTACAACCTGCTCAATCGCAGCTTTGAAGTGGGCCTGGCGGAAATCGCCATCCGCGAACAATGCGGCTTGCTCGCCTACTCGCCCCTGGCCTTTGGCATGCTCTCGGGCAAGTACGAAAACGGTGCACGCCCCGCGAAGGGTCGGCTGACACTGTTCAGCCGCTTCTCGCGCTACTCCAACCCGCAGACCGTGGCCGCCTGCAGTCGCTACGTGAAGCTGGCCCGCGACCACGGCCTGGACCCGGCACAGATGGCCCTGGCGTTCGTCACCCGACAGCCTTTCGTTACCAGCAACATCATCGGCGCCACCAGCCTTGCGCAACTCGACAGCAACCTGGCGAGCTTCGACCTGAAACTCTCCGACGAACTGCTGGCAGGCATTGAAGCCATCCACCAGGACCAGCCCAACCCCGCCCCTTGAGATGCATTGGCGGTTCTCGCGCATTGCGCGGGAACCGAGGGTAGACACAACGGCCAAAAAATAAGACGATCCAGCCGGTGATTGACCACTCTACCCTATAAGAATAAAGAAAATGATGTTTACCCAACCCTCCGCGTCCTTGCGGCGCGTCAGTATCCTGGCCATCGACAACGTCTTTGCTTCTACCCTGATGCAGGCCAAGGACTTTTTCCACCTCGCCAGCCTGCGCTACAGCAAGCAGCTGGGCCTGGGGCTGCGGCCGATATTCGAGACCCGCCTGGTCAGCCCTGACGGCGAGTCGGTGCGCAGTTTCAGTGATGTCCAACTACCCGTGGATGGTGGCCTTGAAGAGGCCGACGTGATCATTCTGCCGGCCTTCTGGGACGACTTTGACGCCCTCTGCCAGCGTTATCCCCAGGTACTGCCCTGGCTGCAGCAACAGCACGCCCGTGGCGCAGTGCTCTGCGGCGAAGCCAGCGGCGTGTTCTGGCTGGCCGAGGCGGGCCTGCTCGATGGCAAGGAAGCGACCACCTACTGGCGTTTCTTCAACCAGTTCGCCGAGCGCTTTCCCAAGGTCAGCCTGAACCAGGACAAGCACCTGACCGATGCCGACAACCTCTACTGCGCAGGCGGCACCACTTCGGCCTGCGACCTGTACATCTACCTGATCGAGCGTTTCTGCGGGGCCAATGTAGCCCAGGCCGTCGCCCGCGACACCCTCTACGAAGTGCAGCGCAACTACACCCCGGGACGCATGGGCTTTGGTGGGCAGAAACTGCACCAGGACCTGATCATCCTGCAGATCCAACAGTGGCTTGAAGAACACTTTGCCGACAAGTTCCGCTTCGAGGACGTGGCCCGCAACCACGGCATGAGCATCCGCAACTTCATGCGCCGCTTCCAGAGCGCCACCGGTGACAAGCCCCTGCACTACCTGCAGCGGCTGCGGATCGAAACGGCCAAGGGCTTGTTGTCGGGCACACGCAAGAGCATCAAGACCATCAGCTACGAGGTCGGCTACGACGACGCGAGCTTCTTTGCACGACTGTTCAGGCAGCACACCGAGTTGTCGCCAAACCAGTATCGCCAACAGTTCATGCAGGAGGCCTGAGGGCCTCCATAGCTGTAAGCTTTAAGCTAAAAGCGGCAAGCAGGAGCAAGGGCGGTGCGATCCGCTCTTGCTCCTGCTTGCCGCTTTTAGCTTGTGGCTTGCCGCTGCCCTTAAGGCTTGTGCGCCCGCGAAAGGAATTCGTGGGACTGCATTTCCAGCAACCGGCTGAGGGTCCGCTGGAACTCGAAGGTCAGGCGACCGCCGGTATACAGATCCTTGAGCTCAACTTCGGCCGAAATGATCAGCTTGACGTTGCGGTCATAGAATTCGTCGACCATGTTGATGAAGCGACGAGCGATGTCATCGGTGGCAACGCTCATCTGCTCGACGTCACTGAGCAGCACGGCATGGAAGATCTTGCCCAGCTCGATGTAGTCGTTCTGGCTGCGCGGGCCATCGCACAGCTCGCGAAATTCGAACCAGGCCACGTCGTCACAGGTACGCAGGGCACGAATCTCACGGTTCTCGATCACCAGCACGTCGTTCTCGACGGCCTGGGTACACTCCGGCGTCAGTGCCTTGAAGCTTTTGCGCAGGCTTTCGTGAGCCGCTTCGTCCAACGGGAAGTGGAACAGTTCGGCTTGTTCCAGGTGACGCAGGCGATAGTCGACGCCGCTGTCGACGTTGACGATATCGGTGTTCTGCTTGATCAGGGCGATGGCAGGCAGGAAACGCGCACGTTGCAGGCCGTCCTTGTACAAGCCGTCCGGCACGATGTTGGAAGTGGCCACCAGGGTGACGCCGTTCTTGAAAAGCTCTTCCATCAGGGTGCCGAGGATCATCGCGTCGGTGATGTCGGAAACGAAGAACTCATCGAAGCAGATCACCCGCGCCTCTTCGGAGAAACGCTTGGCAATGATGGTCAGCGGGTTCTTCTCGCCCTTGAGGGTTTTCATTTCCTCATGTACACGCTTCATGAAGCGGTGGAAGTGCGTACGCACTTTCTGCTTGAACGGCAGCGCCTCGAAGAAGGTGTCGACCAGGTAGGTCTTGCCACGCCCTACCCCACCCCAGAAATACAAGCCCTTGACCGGTGCCTGCTCCTTCCTGCCAAACAACTTGCCGAACACACCCGGCTTGTTGTTCTGCGCCGCGATCAGATCATCGTACAGGCGCTGCAAATGACGCACCGCTGTTTCCTGCGCCGCATCATGGAAGAATTCGGGACGTTTCAGATCTGCTTGATATCGTTCTAGGGGCGTCATAATTCGTTAGCAAGGCAACAAAAGCGGGCCGTCACTGTAGCGACGGCCCCGGATAATGGCAATCAGACTTGCGTCAGATCGTTCAGTCCTGCTGCGGCTGCAACGCAGTGCGCAGGCTCTCGATGGCGGCGTCGCGCGTCGCTTCGTCGGCAAGCTGCGGGCCGTCGGCAACGCATTGCCCTTCCAGCCACAGGCTGAAGCCCAGGCCTTCATTGCGCACATCCAGTTCGCCACCCTGCTGCAGTTGCTTGGTCACGGCACCGGCGGTCTTGCCATCGGCGAAGTTGCGCGACAGCAGCAGTTGCTCGCCGTCAGCGGCCAGCAGGCGGAAGCGGAAGCTGCCATCGTCTTCACGGAAGCTGACAAAGCGCGCAGCCTTGGCCGCCTTCTTCTTGACCTGGGCAGTGCCCTGCTCGATGTTGCGGAACGAGCGCAGGCCTACCGCTTCGCGCAGCTCGGCCAGGAACGGTGTGGCGACCTTGCGGGCTTTCTGCGCACCAGCCAGCAGGATGTCTTCCAGGTCACCCGGGCGACTGATCAGCTGGTGATAGCGCTCGCGCGGCTCGCTCAACTGGCCGTCGAGCAATTGGAACAGGCGTTGCTTGGCCTCGCCCCAGCCCAGGCCCTGCAGCAATTCGCTGCGGAACTCGTCGGCTTGTGCGGGGGTGGCGAAGGCCTGGAACAAGGTGAACAGGTGCGAGTTGTCCGGGTCCTTGGCTTCGCCCGGCGCGCGCGAATCGGTGACGATACGCGAGATAGCGTCTTTCATGTCCTTGGCACTGGTGAACAAAGGGATGGTGTTGTCGTAGCTCTTGGACATCTTGCGACCGTCCAGGCCCGGCAGCGTGGCCACGCTCTCTTCGATCAGCGCTTCAGGCATGGCGAAGAACTCCTTGCCCTGGCCAAACAGGTGATTGAAGCGCTGGCCGATATCACGGGCCATTTCCACGTGCTGGATCTGGTCGCGGCCGACCGGAACCTTGTTGGCGTTGAACATCAGGATGTCGGCGGCCATCAGTACCGGGTAGCTGTACAACCCCATGCTGATACCGGCATCCGGGTCTTCACCGTTCTCCAGGTTCTTGTCCACCGAAGCCTTGTAGGCGTGCGCACGATTGAGCAGACCCTTGGCAGCCACGCAGGTCAGCAACCAGGTCAGCTCCGGGATTTCGGGGATATCGGACTGACGATAAAAAGTCACGCGCTCCGGATCCAGGCCACCAGCCAGCCAGGTCGCGGCGATTTCCAGACGCGAACGCTGGATACGCTGCGGGTCATCGCATTTGATCAGGGCGTGGTAGTCGGCCAGAAAGTAGAACGAGTCGACACCTGGCTCACGGCTGGCGAGGATCGCCGGGCGGATGGCACCGGCGTAGTTGCCCAGGTGAGGCGTGCCCGTGGTGGTGATACCGGTAAGGATGCGCGTAGTCATGGGTAATCGCTTATCAGGCTTGTATCAATTTGAAAGGCGCGGCAGCACCAGATCCTTGAGGTCGGTGAGCTTGCCGTGGAAAAAGTGTCCGCATTCTGCCACTTTCAGCAGCTCATGGGGGCGTGGGAGTGTGTCCGACCAGTCGTAGACGATCTGCGGATCGATCACTTCGTCGGTATCGGGCTGAATCACACTCAGGGCGCAGTTGTGTGGAATCGCATCCTGATCCTTCAAGCGCATCACCGCCGGGGCGACCATGAACAGTTGCTTGAGCGAAACGCCTTCGGCTTCAAGGCGACCACCCAGGCTTGCCGCGACGAAGCCGCCGAAGGAAAAGCCCATCAAGGTCAATGGCAGTTGTGGATGCTTTTCCAGCAACCAGGCCGCTGCGGCCTCGGCATCGTCCACCTCGCCGCTGCCCATGTCGTGGCTGCCGGCACTGGCGCCCACGCCACGATAGTTGAAACGCAGGGTAATGTAGCCGGCATCGCGAGCGGTGCGCTGCAGCATCGACACCACCTTGTTGGTCATGGTCCCACCCTGCACCGGGTTGGGGTGGCACAGCAGCACGATGCCGCGGGCATCGGTGACGTCAAGGTACAAGGCTTCCAATTGGCCGACCGGGCCATCGATGAATACGGGGGTTTCGCGGATAAGCAAGGATAAACTCCGTGACCTCGGAAAGGGTCGACTCGTCTAGCTGAATGATTCTGTCTGAGATATTTGCGATCGTTCGCGGTATACAGCGCAGGTCCGAGCCGTTAACGTAAAGCAAAGCCGTTTATAGAGGAAGGACTCGTGGAACTCTCGCTCTTAGTTTGGTTGTTGCCGACCCTGGCCCTCGTCGTGGGCGTCGTCGTTGGTTTCCTGGTCGCCCGCCTGCTGCCCAATGCAGCGCCGAGCAGCACCCAGCGTCAGCTGGATGATATCCAGGAACGTTTCGACAGCTACCAGAATGAGGTGGTTACCCACTTCAACAGTACGGCTGCACTGGTCAAGAAACTGACCCAGAGTTACCAGGAAGTCCAGGATCACCTGGCCGATGGCGCCAACCGCCTGGCCCTGGACGAACTGACCCGCCAGCGCCTGCTGGCCGCCCTGCACTCGGAAGCCGCCCAGGCCCCGCGTGATCGCCTGACACCACCGAAGGATACCGAAGTACCCCGCGACTACGCACCCAAAGCGCCCAATGCACCGGGCATGCTGGATGAACAGTACGGGCTCAAGCGCAACTGATACAGCCGGTATGTGCGAACGTAAAATGCCCCGCTTCGAAAGAGGCGGGGCATTTTTCATGGGAGCAGCAGCATCAGCAGCACCAGGGCGCCTCTCCTTGCCAACAGCCGTACCGTTCCAGTGCTTCATCCAGCAGGTGCTGGGTGATCCCTCCCTGGCGCACCAGACTGTGCAGGCTGGCCAGCACGATACTGAAGCGATCGACCTCAAAGAACCGCCGCAACTGCTGGCGGGTATCGCTGCGGCCAAAGCCGTCGGTGCCTAGCGTCACGTACGGCGCCTGCACGTACTCGGCAATCAGTTGCGGCCAGGCGCGCACGTAGTCGGTCGCGGCAATGACCGGCACACTTCCGGCCAGGCAACGATGTACATGGCTGAACTCGCCTGTCCCTTGGCCCAGGCGGCTGGAGCGATCGACCTCCCGCGCCTCTCGGGCCAGTTCGCTGAAACTGGTGACACTGAACACATCGCTTTCAATCTGCCAGTCGCTGGCCAGCAACTCACTGGCGGCGATGACCTCGCGCAGGATCGCTCCTGACCCCAACAGGCGCACCCGCCCCCGTGCATCGGCGACCCGCTGTTCGACATATCGGTACATGCCGCGCAACACCTCTTCATGCAACCGCTCGGGCAGGGACGGCTGTGGATAGTTTTCGTTCATCACCGCCACGTAATGGAACTCGTCGCGCTGCTCGGTGAGCATGCGCCTGGCTGCATGTTCGAGAATCACCGCCAGCTCACCGGCGAAGCACGGCTCCCAGGCGCGGCAGTTAGGTACCATCGAGGCCATGACCAGGCTTGAGCCGTCCTGATGTTGAAGCCCTTCGCCACCCAGCGTGGTCCGCCCAGCGGTGGCGCCGAGCAACAGGCCGCGGGCACGCTGGTCCGCAGCGGCCCAGATCAGGTCGCCGACGCGCTGGAAGCCGAACATCGAGTAATAGATGTACACCGGCAGCATCGGCTCGCCATGCACGGCATAAGAGGTGGCCGCCGCCACCCAGGACGACAACGCGCCAGCCTCGGTGATGCCCTCCTCCAGCAACTGACCGTCTCGTGCTTCCTTGTACGACAACAGCGAGCCGGCATCCTCGGGCTCATAGCGTTGCCCCAGCGGGGAATAGATCCCGATCTGCCGGAACAGGCTGGCCATGCCAAAGGTACGCGCCTCGTCGGCAACAATCGGCACTACACGCGCCCCCAGCGTCGGCGCCTTGAGCCAGGCGCCCAGCATGCGCACTGCTGCCATGGTGGTGGACATTTCCTTGCCTTCGGCCTGCAGGGCGAAGGCGCCCATGGTGTGGAGGTCGGGCACCGGAACGGGTTTGACTTCACTGCGCCGCCTTGGCAGAGGGCCGCCAAGGGCCGCACGGCGTTCACGCAAGTAGCGTAACTCCGGACTGTCTTCGGCGGGACGATAGAACTGCAGTTGCTCGACCTGGCTGTCACTCAGCGGCAGGTGAAAGCGGTCGCGAAAAGCCAGCAGGGCCTGGACGTCCAGCTTCTTGGCCTGATGTGCGGTCATCTTCGACTCGCCCGCCGCGCTCATGCCGTAGCCTTTCTTGGTCTTGGCCAGAATCACCGTCGGCCGGCCCTTGCAGGCCTTGGCCGCCGCGTAGGCTGCGTACAACTTGCGCAGGTCATGACCACCGCGTTTGAGCCCATTGATCTCGGCCGAGCTCATATGCTCCACCAGCTTTTGCAGGGCCGGGTGCTGATTGAAGAAGTGCTCGAGGTTGTAGGCGCCGTCCTTGGCCCCCAGGTTCTGGAACTGGCCATCGGGCGTTGCCGCCAGCTGGCGCAGCAGCACATGTTCAGTATCGCGGGCAAACAAGGCATCCCATTCCGAGCCCCACAGCACCTTGATCACATTCCAGCCGGCGCCGCTGAACAGGGACTCAAGCTCCTGGATGATCTGGCCATTGCCACGCACCGGGCCATCCAGGCGCTGCAGGTTGCAGTTGACCACGAAAGTGAGGTTGTCCAGTTGCTCACGCGCCGCCAGGGTCAGGCCGGCGATGGATTCGGGCTCGTCCATTTCACCATCGCCGAACACGCCCCATACATGGCGCTGCGAGGTGTCGACCAGGTTGCGGTGTTGCAGGTAGCGCATGAAACGCGCCTGGTAGATGGCATTGATTGGTCCGATGCCCATGGAACCGGTCGGGAACTGCCAGAAGTCCGGCATCAGCCAGGGGTGGGGATAGGAGCACAGGCCGTTGCCCGCCACTTCCTGGCGATAGCGGGCCAGTTGCTCTTCGCTCAGACGCCCTTCAAGGAAGGCGCGAGCATAAATACCCGGCGCCGAATGCGGCTGGAAGAACACCAGGTCGGCACTGCGGCGCTCACCGCCATCATCACCCCGGAAAAAATGCTGGAAGCCAACCTCGAAAATTTCCGCCGCCGAGGCGTAGCTGGCGATGTGTCCGCCCAGGTCGCCATAAGCGTGATTGGCCCGCATCACCATGGCCAACGCATTCCAGCGCAGCAGGCTGGTGATGCGTTCCTCAAGCTCCAGATCCCCTGGATAAGCACCCTGCAGCTCCACGGGGACGCTGTTGCGGTAGGCCGAATACGCCTGAACACCACGGGCCACACCCAGCTCCCGGGCATGGGCTTCGAGCTGCTCCAACAAGAATCGGGCCCGCTGCGGGCCGCAGTGATGCAGGGTCGATTCCAACGCCTCCAGCCACTCGGCAGTCTCGCCCGGATCGCTATCGACCTCGGCTTCATCGCCAGGTCGAAGCGGCACACCTTCATCCGGCACCAGGTTCATCATTGCCACCATTGCATGGACCCCTTCCGTGGTGGGTTCAGGCACAGGCCGTCAGGGCCTGTTCGATGTCTGCCAGTAGGTCGTCGATATCCTCAAGACCGACCGACAGGCGCACCAGCCCTTCGGAAATTCCGTACTGGGCACGCTCCTGCGGCGTGTAGCTGGAATGGGTCATGCTCGCCGGGTGTTGCGCCAGGGACTCGGCATCCCCCAGGCTGACCGCCCGGCTGAACAGCTGCAGGGCATTCATGAAGCGTCGCCCGGCAGTGATCCCGCCCTTGAGCTCGAACGCGATCATGCCACCTGGCAAGCACATCTGCCGGCGGGCCAGTTGGTACTGGGGGAAGGTCGGCAAGCCGGGGTAGTTGATCATTTCCACAGCAGGGTGTTGCTGGAGGAACTCGGCGATTACCTGGGCGTTGCTGCAGTGTCGCTCCATGCGCAAGGTCAGGGTCTTCATGCCACGCATGAGCAAGGAGGCATCGTGGGGTGACATCACCGCGCCGGTCATGTCCTTCAGACCCTCAAGACGAATCCGATCCACCAGCACTTTGCTGCCCACCACCAGGCCGGCCGTGATGTCGCCATGACCGCTGAGGTACTTGGTTGCCGAATGCACTACCAGGTCAGCGCCCAATTCCAGCGGGCGTTGCAGGTATGGGGTGCAGTAGGTGTTGTCGACCACCACCTTGATGTCGTGCTTGTGCGCAAGCTTGGCCACTGCAGCGATATCAGCCATCTGCATGTTGGGGTTGGCCGGGGTCTCGAAGTAGATCACCTTGGTATCAGCGCCGATCGCAGCAGCGACGGCAGCAACGTCAGTCATGTCCACATGCCGGACCTTGACCCCGAACTCGCCGATACCGTGGTGCAGGAAGGCGAAGGTACAGCCATACAAAGTGCGCCCTACTAGCACCTCGTCGCCGGGTCGCAGCAGGGTCCACAAGGTCGCGGTGATCGCGCCCATGCCGGAAGCGAGTGCCAGGCCGGCCTCGCCGCCTTCGAGCGAAGCCATGCGTGTTTCCAGCAAGGCCAGGGTAGGGTTGGAGATACGACTGTAGAAGTGTCCGCCCTCCTCCCCTGCAAAACAGGCAGCACCGTATTCAACGGTAGGAAAGGCGAAGGTGGCAGTCTGGTAGACCGGAGGCACCAGCGCCCCCTGGTTGGCCAGCGGGTCGTAGCCGTGGTGGATGGCACGGGTAGCAAAACCTGAATCCTTGGTGGAGCCGCTCATGACAACAGCCTCTTGTGATTTGTTATAAGCTTATGCCACTGATGTGCTGATTTTTTTCCAAATATGACTACCCTCGAATAGGGTTGTTGATAAAAAAACAATAAATCCAGCCTACCGAGGGCAAGTTATGCCTAACGCCATCGACCGTACCGACCGTGCCCTGCTCGCCGCCCTGCAGGACAACGCCCGCCTGACCGTCTCCGAACTGGCCGACAGCGTCGCCTTGACCACCTCGCCATGCTGGCGGCGGGTGAAGTTGCTGGAAGAAAACGGCTACATCACCGGCTACCAGGCCATCCTCTCGCCCAAGGCCCTGGGCTTTGGCGTCACGGCGTTCGTCAGCATCATGATGGACTCGCACACCAAGGAAATGGCCCGCGCGTTTGAACAGCGGCTAATGGAAATTCCCGAGATCGTGGCTTGCCACAATATTTCCGGGCGCTATGACTTCTTGCTGGAAATATTGGCGCGAGACCTGGAATCGTTTGGCGAGTTCGCCCGAGAGGTATTGCAAAGTTTGCCGGGAGTGAAGGAGATTTATTCGAGTTTTTCGTTCAAGGCAGTGAAGGAGAAGCGGGTTATTCCTGTGTCGGAGAAGCATATTTGACATGCTGTTTCAGTTACAATATTTAGCAATGTGCGCCCAAAAGACCTACGTCCGGAGCACCATAAGCCTACATAGGATCAGGAAGCGTTGATGTATACCTAGCACCCGCACCGAGGGATCATTTCAACCCCCTCGACACGAGCCTAGGTAAATCATGAAAATGATAGCGGGACTTCTGATATTATCGCTAGCGGCCTGTTCCAACGGTAGGTTTATCTTTAAAGAGGTCGCTTATGAAAAACAGTTCAAATGCGACATGGACCCGCTAATGCAACAATGTGAAAGGCGCATTACTCGTTAACCCCACTGCCAATCAAAAACCGGGAAATTAAAAATCAATTTATAGGGTTTAGGCTTTGGGTAGCGCCCAGGCTCAAAGCCCTCTCGAGCCCATCGGGGCCTCACCTGAACGCTGATCATAAATCACCAGATTTCCATCGTCGGTCAATACTAAATAATTGTTATACCAAAAAGACTTATCAGTCGTATGTGTACTCTCCGCTATCCATAGCCTTCCTCTGGATGGGTCATACAAAAACCCGGAGTTACTCACCACAAAATTTAACGACTGGCGCATTTTCTTCCTGCGAATCGTCGAGCTAAATGGCTGATTAGTATCAGCCACCCAAACCTGCGCACCGTCCTGCTCAATGACCAGGTCCCCTTCTGGTTTTAGCCTCAAATAATATCGACCATTTTCAGACATCAGGAACTGACCTGGCAAAAGCATATGGTTTGCGGGCAAAAGCATAGAACCAGAATTTTGAAAGACAACATATTCAACCGACATTTCACACCTCCAATTCCAAATCGGAGATATCAATGTACTGCCAGTCAAAATCACAAAACCATAAATATGCACCACAACGTAGATTTTATAAAAACATACCCCGTCAATCCTATTGCAAATTGCGGGCAACACCCAGCAGCTTTCTACACAGTTAAATTAGTTACATCGCGGGGCAAGCCCGCTCCTACAGTGTAGGAGCGGGCTTGCCCCGCGCTACTTTTGTGCAGGCAACAAAAAACCCCACCGAGGTGGGGTTTCTTGTTCACGCCAAACGCTTAGATGGCGCCACGCTTTCGCAGCAACTCCAGCACCTGCTTGACGCCCTCTTCCAGGCTGACGTTCTGGGTGTCGACCACCAGGTCTGCATCCAACGGCACGTCATACGGGAAGCTTTCGCCCGGGATGTTGTCACCGCCGGCGGCGTACAGGCCCTGCGGGTCACGCTCGCGGCAGGCCATTGGCGATGCCTGCACGTACACAGTGAGCAATCGCTCCTTGCCGATCAGTGCCTTGGCCTGTTCGCGGCCTTCGGCATCCGGGGCAACGAAGGCCGCCAGGGTCAGCAGGCCGGCTTCGTTGAACTGACGCGCCACGTGCGCGGCACGACGCCAGTTCTCGGTACGCCCGGCGCGGTCCTGTGGCAGGCCCTTGTTCAGGTCGTGGCGCAGGTTCTGACCATCGAGCACATAGACCGCACGGCCCATGTCGAACAGCTTGCGCTCCACGGCATACGCCAGGGTGCTCTTGCCTGCGCCCGAGAGGCCGCTGAACAGCACGGTGGCTGGCTGCTGGCCGAAGCGCAAGGCACGTTCTTCGGTGGCCACATGGGCCAGTTTGCCGTGCTGGCCGATAGTGCCGTGTGGCACGACCGGTGGCGCGATGATCATGCCAGCGCCGACGGTGCCGTTGGTCAGGCGGTCAATGACGATAAAGGCACCGGTGGTGCGGTTGCTGTCATAGCCGTCCAGGGCAATCGGTGCGTCCAGGCTGACCTTGACCTTACCGATCTCGTTCAGCTGCAAGGCACTGGCAGCGCCCTCTTCCAGGGTGTTCACATCGACCTTGTGGGTGATGCTGGCAATCGAGCCTGGCACATAGCTGGTGGCGCGCTTGATGTCGTATTTTTTGCCCGGCAGCATCGGCTCTTCAGCCATCCATACCAGCATGGCTTCGAATTGGTCCGTCACCTGTGGAACGTTATCGGCATGCACCAGGAGGTCGCCACGAGAGATGTCGATCTCGTCTTCCATGGTCAGGGTCACGGCCTGGCCCGGGCCCGCGTTCTCCAGCTCGCCTTCGTAGGTGACGATGGACTTGACCCGGCTGCTCTTGCCCGACGGCAATACGACGATCTCGTCGCCCTTGTGCACCACGCCGCTGGCCAGGGTACCGGCGAAACCGCGGAAGTTCAGGTTCGGACGGTTGACGTACTGCACCGGGAAACGCAGGTCGGTGAAGTTGCGATCGGCTGCCACTTCGACGGTTTCGAGGATTTCCATCAACGCCGGGCCGGTATACCACGGCGAACGCTCGCTGCGGTTGACCACGTTGTCGCCCTTGAGCGCCGACATCGGCACGAAGTGCAAGCTGCTCGGGGTCATGTTGATCGCTTCGGCAAACTTCAGGTAGTCGGCCTTGATGCTCTCGAACACGCCCTCGTCGAAGCCCTTGAGGTCCATCTTGTTCACGGCGACGACAATGTGCTTGATGCCCAGCAACGAGGCAATGTAGCTGTGACGGCGGGTCTGGGTCTGCACGCCATAGCGGGCATCGACCAGGATGATCGCCAGGTCGCAGGTGGACGCACCGGTGGCCATGTTGCGGGTGTACTGCTCATGGCCCGGGGTGTCGGCAATGATGAACTTGCGCTTGGCGGTGGAGAAATAGCGGTAGGCCACATCGATGGTGATGCCCTGCTCACGCTCGGCCTGCAGGCCGTCGACCAGCAACGCCAAGTCGATATCGTCACCGGTGGTGCCGACTTTCTTCGAATCGCGGGTGATGGCTTCAAGATGGTCTTCGTAGATCATCTTGGAGTCGTGCAGCAAACGCCCGATCAGGGTGCTCTTGCCGTCGTCGACGTTACCGCAGGTCAAAAAGCGCAGCAGTTCTTTACGCTCGTGCTGGGCCAGGTAGGCGAGGATGTCCTCGCTGATCAATTCAGATTGGTGGCTCATTACATTCAAGCTCCAAGCTGTAAGCTTCAAGCGGCAAGCTTGTCGGCGTACAACTAGTCAGAAATTTTGTTGATCAACCCGCTCAGCATTCTGGAAAGCTCACGAGTCTCTGTAATCCACTCATTCGATAACGGTTGAGGCAGATAACCTATTTCTCCTCCAATGATGATCTGCGTACGCAATTCACCGCAGGAGGCCTTGGCAATGCACAGGTGGGGCACTTTCTCTCTGGTCGTGCCGCGCTCCATGCCTTCGGCGATATTCGAGGGAATCGAGAACGCTGCTCGCGTGATCTGGTCGTTGTCTCCGAGATCCCGTCCCTGCCAGGTTTTTGCTTCTCTGCCAAACAACCCGCTTCTCAAAGTCCATGATGGGCACTCCTTCGCGCCCACAATGGGCGGCAGCCGCCAAAACCTAGAAGCTACGCATCACGCCTCTAACTTGCAGCTTGCCGCTTGTAACTCGAAGCTTAAAAGTACCCTTGCCGTTTTTTGTCTTCCATCGAGCCTGCGCCATCGTGGTCGATGACACGGCCCTGCCGCTCGGACGTACGGGTCAGGAGCATTTCCTGGATGATGTCGGTGAGGCTTTCGGCCTCGGACTCCACCGCCCCCGTCAATGGGTAGCAGCCAAGGGTACGGAAGCGCACCTTCTTTTTGACGATGCGGGCTTTTTCTTCATCCGAGAGGTGCTCAAGGATGCGCTCGTCGTCGATCATGATCAGGGTGCCGTTCTTCTCGATCACTTCGCGCTCGGCAGCGAAGTACAGCGGCACGATCGGGATGCCTTCGAGGTAGATGTACTGCCAGATGTCCAGCTCGGTCCAGTTCGACAGGGGGAAGACGCGAATCGATTCGCCCTTGTTGACCTTGCCGTTGTAGACGTTCCACAACTCCGGGCGCTGGTTTTTCGGGTCCCAGCGGTGCTTGCTGTCGCGGAACGAGTAGACGCGTTCCTTGGCCCGGGACTTTTCTTCGTCGCGGCGGGCACCACCGAAGGCGGCATCGAAACCATACTTGTCGAGCGCCTGTTTCAGGCCCTCGGTCTTCATGATGTCGGTGTGCTTGGCACTGCCGTGAGTGAACGGGTTGATGCCCTGGGCGACGCCGTCCGGGTTCACGTGAGTGATCAGCTCCAGGCCCATTTCCTCGACCATCTTGTCGCGGAAGCTGTACATCTCCTGGAATTTCCACTGGGTGTCGACGTGCATCACCGGGAACGGCAACTTGCCCGGGAAGAAGGCCTTGCGCGCCAGATGCAGCATCACGGCCGAATCCTTGCCGATCGAGTACAGCATCACCGGGTTATCGAACTCGGCGGCCACCTCACGAATGATGTGGATGCTCTCCGCCTCCAACTGTTTCAAATGCGTCAGTTTGTCGACCATGGCTACTCACGGAAATACGATCTTATGGACGGCCAGCGGGCCGTGTTCGAGCGGGCCACTTTATCACAGCACTCGATTCTATTTAGACGCCCAACTAGAACGAAACAGTATAAGAATATGCCCTGCCGTTTTAGCTTCAGATCGGGTTCGGACAGTCGATGAACAGGTGCTCCAGGGCGAAGCGCCGGGCCAGGTAATCGCCCAGGGCCTGCACGCCATAACGCTCGGTGGCATGGTGGCCGGCGGCGATGAAACTGATGCCGTTTTCCCGCGCGCTATGAAAGGTCTGCTCGGAGGCTTCACCACTGAGGTACAGATCGACCCCGGCGGCAATCGCCTGGTCGATATAGCCCTGGCCGCCGCCGGTACACCAGCCGACTCGGCGAATGGTCCGCTCACCCTCGATCACCAGGGGTTCGCGACCCATGACTTCCTGCACCTTGCGGGCAAAGTCCCGTGCCGACATGGGCTCGGCCAATGAGCCGACCAGGCCGACGACCCGAAGGTTGTCCGGGTCCAGCGGACCTTCGACGGTGATATCCAGTTGCCGGGCCAGTTGCACGTTGTTGCCGACCTCCGGGTGCAGGTCCAGCGGCAGGTGATAGGCCAGCAGGCTCAGGTCGTTCTTGAGCAGGGTTGTCAATCGGCGCTGTTTCATGCCGGTAATGCAGGGGTTCTCGCCTTTCCAGAAGTAACCGTGGTGTACCAGCACCAGGTCGGCATTGGCTTCGACCGCCGCATCCAGCAGTGCCTGGCTCGCGGTAACGCCACTGACGATGCGAGTGACTTGCGGCCGCCCTTCGACCTGCAGGCCATTGGGGCAGTAATCCTGGATTTTTGCGCTGCCAAGGTAGCGTTCGGCTTCCTCGACCAGGGTGCTCAGGGCAACAGCCATGAAAAGACTCCTCAATTCAGCAGTTCAGTGCGGCGCAAGGCCCCGTATAATGACCGCCATTATGGGCCGTCGCCGGGTTTGGGGAAACCGACGGCGGCTGCCAGGGGGCCTGCACGCGGTACTGATGGCTCACGTTGCGATTAAACAGTTCCTGCACGGCTTCGGCCGCAGTATGATCGCGCGCGCTCGCTCCCACGCAGTTCTAGCGGCCCTCTGCCCACTCCCAGGATTCGTTCAATGTTCAAGGCTTTGCGTTACTTTGGCTGGCCGCTGCTGGTCGGCGTGTTGATCGCCCTGCTGATCATCCAGCGCTTTCCGCAATGGGTCGGCCTGCCCAGCCAGGACGTCAACCTGCAACAAGCGCCGCAGACCACGCGCATCATGCAGGGTCCCGTGTCGTATGCCGACGCGGTGAGCATTGCCGCACCGGCAGTCGCCAATCTGTACACCACCAAAGTTGTGAACAAGACTGCCCACCCGCTGTTCGAAGACCCGCAGTTCCGCCGGTTCTTCGGCGACAACCTGCCCAAGCAACGGCGCTGGGAGTCGAGCCTGGGCTCGGCGGTGATCATGAGCCCGGAAGGCTACCTGCTGACCAACAACCACGTGACCTCCGGCGCAGACCAGATCGTGGTAGCCCTCAAGGATGGCCGAGAAACCCTGGCACGGGTGATCGGCAGCGATCCGGAAACCGACCTTGCCGTACTCAAGATCGACCTGAAAAACCTGCCGTCGATCACCATCGGCCGCTCCGACAATATTCATATCGGTGACGTGGCCCTGGCCATCGGCAACCCGTTTGGCGTTGGCCAGACCGTGACCATGGGCATCATCAGCGCAACCGGCCGCAACCAACTGGGCCTGAACAACTACGAAGATTTCATCCAGACCGACGCGGCCATCAACCCGGGCAACTCCGGTGGTGCGCTGGTCGATGCCAGCGGCAACCTGACCGGTATCAACACGGCGATCTTTTCCAAGTCCGGTGGTTCCCAGGGCATTGGCTTCGCCATCCCGACCAAGCTGGCGCTGGAGGTGATGAAGTCGATCATCGAGCATGGCCAGGTCATTCGTGGCTGGTTGGGTATCGAAGTGCAGGCGCTGGGTCAGGAACTGGCCGAATCGTTCGGCATGAAGGATCGACCCGGTATCGTGGTGTCGGGAATTTTCCGCGACGGGCCGGCGCAGAAGGCCGGGCTGCAACTGGGCGACGTGATCCTGAGCATCAATGGCGAACTGGCAGGCGATGCGCGCCGTTCCATGAACCAGGTGGCTCGGATCAAGCCGAACGATAAAGTGGCGATCCTGGTCATGCGCAATGGCAAGGAGCTCAAACTGACTGCCGAAATCGGCTTGCGCCCACCGCCTGCGCCGGCGGTCAAAGAAGAAAACTGATGGCCTGAAACAGTAAGAGCGGGCTTGCCCCGCGATGACGCCAGGCCAGACGATAGAGACATATCGCCCAGCCTGGCGTCATCGCGGGGCAAGCCCGCTCCAACATCAATGCAGGATCTGGCTCAGGAACAGCTGGGTGCGCTCATTCTGCGGCCGGTCGAAGAAGTCATCCGGCGCCGCCTGCTCTACGATCTCCCCTTTATCCATGAAGATCACCCGGTTCGCCACGGTCCGGGCAAAGCCCATTTCGTGGGTTACGCACAGCATGGTCATGCCGTCTTCGGCGAGGCTGACCATGGTGTCGAGCACCTCCTTGACCATCTCAGGGTCGAGTGCCGAGGTCGGCTCGTCGAACAGCATGATCTTGGGTTTCATGCACAGCGCCCGGGCAATCGCCACACGCTGCTGTTGACCACCCGACAACTGCCCCGGGTACTTGTTCGCCTGCTCCGGAATCCGCACACGCTCCAGGTAGTGCATGGCGATTTCCTCGGCCTTGCGCTTGGGCAGCTTGCGCACCCACATCGGCGCCAGGGTGCAGTTCTGCAGAATGGTCAGGTGCGGGAACAGGTTGAAGTGCTGGAACACCATGCCGACTTCACGACGGATCGCTTCGATCTGCTTGAGGTCGTTGGTCAGTTCCACACCATCGACCACGATACGGCCCTGCTGGTGCTCTTCCAGGCGGTTGAGGCAACGGATGGTCGTCGACTTGCCCGACCCCGACGGCCCGCACAGCACGATGCGCTCACCCTGACGCACATTGAGGTTGATGTCCTTGAGCACGTGGAACTGGCCGTACCACTTGTTCACGCCCTGCATCTGAATAATGCCTTCAGGGCTCACAGGCTGTTTGATCGCTTCACTCATGGGAACACTCCTAACGCTTGTGGCCTGTGTCCAGCTTGCGCTCCAGATGCATGGAGTAGCGGGACATACCGAAACAGAAAATCCAGAAAACCAGGGCGGCGAACACGTAGCCCTCGGTCGCCATGCCCAGCCAGGTCGGGTCGGCAGCGGCTTGCTTGACACTGTTGAGCAGGTCGAACAGGCCGATGATGATCACCAGGCTGGTGTCCTTGAACAAGGCAATGAAGGTGTTGACGATGCCGGGAATCACCAGCTTCAGGGCTTGCGGCAGGATCACCAGGCCCATGGAGCGCCAGTAGCCCAGCCCCATGGCTGCAGCCGCTTCGTATTGCCCCTTGGGAATGGCCTGCAGGCCACCGCGCACCACCTCGGCGATATACGCCGACTGGAACAGGATCACCCCGATCATGGCCCGCAGCAGCTTGTCGAAGCTCATGCCCTCAGGCAGGAACAGCGGCAGCATCACCGACGACATGAACAACACCGTGATCAACGGCACGCCACGCCAGAACTCGATGAAGGTCACGCACACCACCTTCACCGCCGGCATGTTCGAGCGTCGCCCCAGGGCCAGCAGAATGCCCAGCGGCAAGGCGCCGACGATACCTACGGTGGCAATCACCAGTGTCAGCATCAGGCCACCCCAGCGACTGGTCGGTACCGTTTCAAGGCCCAGGTAGCCTCCGTGCAGGAGGGTGTAGGCAATGATCGGGTACAACACCAGGAAGCTCAGGCCATAGATCGCCTTGCGCGGGAAGCGCGAGATGAACAGCGGCGCTGCGCCGATCACCGCCAGCCACACGGTCAGGTCGACCCGCCAGCGCAGTTCACTGGGGTAGTAGCCGTACATGAACTGACCGAAGCGCTGCTGGATGAACACCCAACAGGCACCTTCCTTGGTGCAGTCGGCACGGGTGGTGCCCACCCAGTTGGCATCGAAGATCGACCACTGCAGCAGCGGCGGCACAATCAGCCAGACCAGGTACAGGGCAAACAGCGTAAGCAAGGTATTGAGCCAGCTGGAGAACAGGTTGGCGCGCATCCAGGCCAGCACGCCCACGGTTTTCACCGGTGGCGGCATATCGGGTTTGAAAACATGGGTACTCATGCGCTTGTCCTCACCGCTCGATCAGCGCAATGCGCTTGTTGTACCAGTTCATCAGCAGGGAAATGCTGATACTGATGGCCAGGTAGACGCTCATGGTGATGGCGATTACCTCGATGGCCTGGCCGGTCTGGTTGAGCACGGTCCCGGCGAACAGCGACACCATTTCCGGGTAGCCGATACCGGCCGCCAGCGAAGAGTTCTTCGCCAGGTTCAGGTACTGGCTGGTCAGCGGAGGAATGATCACCCGCAGCGCCTGGGGAATGATCACCTTGCGCAGCGTCGGGCCCTCGCGCAGCCCCAGGGAACGGGCCGCTTCCGTCTGGCCATAGCTGACCGAGCGAATGCCCGAACGCACGATTTCGGCGATGAACGCGGCGGTGTAGATGGTCAGCGCCAGGGTAAGGGCCAGCAGCTCCGGGATCAGCACCCAGCCGCCTACAAAGTTGAAACCCTTGAGCTGCGGCATTTCCCAGTGCAGGGGGCTGCCGAACAGCAGCACACAAAGCGCCGGAATGCCCAGGAACAGGAACAGCCCGACCCAGAACTTGTGGAACGGCTCGCCGGTGGCCTCGAAGCGCCGGTTGGCCAGGCGCACCATCACGACAATGGCGAGCACAGCCAGCACCAGGCTGACGACGAATGGCCAGAATCCTTCGGCCATGGAAGCACCGGGCATGTTCACGCCCCGGTTGCTGATAAAGAAGGCGTCGTTGATATTGATACTGCCCCGCGGTCCCGGCAGGGTCAGGAACACCGCGAAGTACCAGAACAGGATCTGCAGCAGCGGTGGGATGTTACGGAAAGTCTCGACATACACCGTGGCCAGCTTGTTGATCATCCAGTTCGGTGACAACCGGGCCACACCGATAATGAACCCCAGCAGGGTCGCCAGGATGATGCCTATAAAGGTCACCAGCAGCGTATTGAGCAAACCGATGACGAATACCCGGGCATAACTGTCCTGCTCGGTGTAGGGGATCAGGTGTTGCGCGATGCCGAAGCCGGCGCTGCGCTCAAGGAAGTCGAAGCCCGAGGTGATGCCTCGGTGTTGCAGGTTGGTCTGGGTGTTATGGAACAGGTACCAGCCAACGCCGACGACGAAGACGATGGTGAGTATCTGAAACAGCCACGCACGCACACGTGGATCGCTCAGGGACAGCCCCCTGGGTGCGCCGATTTGATTTTGCATGTAATGCCCCGGAGAAAAGGGAGATGAACAACCTGCGGCGGCCCAGTGCCGCCGCAGGGTGCAGCATCAGCGCACCGGTGGCGCGTACTGGATGCCGCCGTTGTTCCACAGGGCGTTCAGGCCGCGGTCGATCTGCAGCGGTGTTTCCTTGCCCAGGTTCTTCTCGAAGACTTCACCGTAGTTGCCGACTTGCTTGACGATCTGTACTACCCAGTCCTTCGGCAGTTTCAGGTCTTTGCCGTATTCGCCGTCGGCACCGAGCATGCGCGCGACGTCAGGGTTCTTGGTGGACTTGGCTTCGGCCTCGACGTTCTTGGAGGTGACACCCATTTCTTCGGCATTGAGCATGGCGAACAGGGTCCACTTGACGATGCTGAACCATTCTTCGTCGCCTTTGCGAACCACCGGGCCCAGCGGCTCCTTGGAAATGGTTTCCGGCAGCACCACGTAATCGGCCGGGGCAGCCAGCTTGGAGCGCTGTGCGTAGAGCTGCGACTTGTCGGAAGTCAGTACGTCGCAACGGCCGGACTCCAGCGACTTGGCGCTTTCATCGGAAGTGTCGAAGGTGATCGGGGTGTACTTCAGGCCGTTGGCGCGGAAGTAGTCGGAAACGTTGAGCTCGGTGGTAGTACCCGCCTGGATGCAGATGGTTGCACCGTCCAGTTCCTTGGCACTGGAAACACCCAGCTTCTTGTTGACCAGGAAACCGATGCCGTCGTAATAGGTAACACCGGCGAAGACCAGGCCCATGCCCGCGTCACGGGAGCTGGTCCAGGTGGTGTTGCGCGACAGCACATCGACCTCGCCGGACTGCAGCGCGGTGAAACGCTCCTTGGCATTGAGTTGGCTGAACTTGACCTTCTTGGCATCGCCGAAGACCGCTGCAGCCACCGCACGGCACACGTCTGCGTCGATACCGACGATATTGCCCTTGGCATCCGGAACCGAGAAGCCCGGCAAACCATCACTGACGCCACATTGCACAAATCCCTTCTTCTGTACTGCATCCAGGGTTGCACCCGCCTGTGCAAGACCGCTGATACCCAGTGCGGTAGCAGCGGTAACCACTGCCAGTGTGGATTTAAGCATCTTCATCAAAACCTCCAAATTGCTCTTGTTGTGTTGAGCCGGGATTGCACCGCACCCTTATGAGGCGCATCCGACCCGTGTTGGCTTGTTTTTGGGTCAATTGGCGCAATGCGCTGTTCTGTGACAGCCTTGGTAATCGCTAACGGGTGTTACCGTCCAAAACGTGTAACCTCGCATCAGGAACTTCATAGCAAAGCGCGTACCACACTGAGCGGCTAAAGCGTTTCAGTTCACGTCAATAGGAAAACTTGCAGCGTTGCGACAGGTTTTTTCCGGATTCACTCGACGCGCCTTCATTTCATGCACGCAAACAAGAGCGCGCGCACACTTTCGGAGCAGTCATGACCAACCCGCTGATTCTCGAACCCCAAAAAACCGCAGATGCCTGTGTGATCTGGTTGCACGGCCTGGGGGCCGATCGTTACGACTTCCTGCCGGTTGCCGAAGCCTTGCAGGACGTTTTGCTCAGTACCCGCTTCGTCATGCCCCAGGCCCCCACCCGGCCGGTGACCATCAATGGCGGCTACGAGATGCCCAGCTGGTATGACATCAAGGCCATGACCCCGGCGCGCGCCATCGACCAGGATCAACTGGAGGCTTCAGCCGACCAGGTCATCGCCCTGGTCAAGGCCGAACAGGCAAAAGGCATCGACCTGGCACGTATCGTCCTGGCCGGCTTCTCCCAGGGCGGCGCGGTGGTCCTGCACACTGCTTATATAAAGTGGCAAGAAGCCCTGGGGGGAGTGATTGCCCTGTCGACCTACGCACCGACCTTCGTCCAGGAGCGTGAACTGAGCGCCTGCCAGCAGCGCACGCCGGCCCTGTGCCTGCACGGTGTGCATGACCCCGTGGTACTGCCGGCCATGGGTCGCTCCGCCTATGAGCACCTGAAGCAGTGGGGGGTGAGCGCCAAATGGGCCGAGTACCCGATGGAGCACGAAGTGCTGCAGGAAGAAATCCGCGATATCGCTGTCTGGCTGGCCGAACGCCTGCGTTAAAAGAAGACTTCCTGTAGTTGTCTTCGCAATCCCCTACGCCGCGCCCGAATCTTGCATTACACTGGCCGGCGTACATTCCTTAACCAATTGATGAGATGACCGTGCTCAAAGCACTCAAGAAGATGTTCGGCAAGAGCGAGGTTGAGCAACTCGCCACCGAAACCGCTGCCCCCGTGGTGCAGCCGCCCGCAGCCCCCCAGGCCCCTGCCCCGGCTGCCCCGCTCAACGTCGAGGCCACAGTATCGGCACGCGCCGAGAAACCGGCCGAGCCAAAACCGCGCCACGAGCGCAAGCCAAAGCCTGCCGCCTCTACCTGGAAGCTCGAAGACTTCATGGTCGAGCCGCAGGAAGGCAAGACCCGCTTTCATGATTTCAAACTCTCCCCCGAGCTGATGCACGCTATCCATGACCTCGGTTTCCCCTACTGCACGCCGATCCAGGCGCAAGTGCTGGGCTATACCCTGCGTGGCAAAGATGCGATTGGCCGTGCCCAGACCGGCACCGGCAAGACGGCAGCCTTCCTGATTTCGATCATCACCCAGTTGCAGCAGACCCCGCCGCCCAAAGAGCGCTACATGGGCGAGCCGCGGGCACTGATCATCGCCCCGACCCGCGAACTGGTGGTACAGATCGCCAAGGACGCCGCCGCGCTGACCAAGTACACCGGCCTGAACGTGATGACCTTTGTCGGCGGCATGGACTTCGACAAGCAGCTCAAGGCCCTCGAAGCCCGTCACTGCGACATCCTGGTCGCCACCCCGGGCCGTTTGCTGGACTTCAACCAGCGCGGCGAAGCGCATCTGGACATGGTCGAGGTGCTGGTGCTGGACGAAGCCGACCGCATGCTCGACATGGGTTTCATCCCTCAGGTCCGGCAGATCATCCGCCAGACGCCCCCCAAGAGCGAACGCCAGACCCTGCTGTTCTCGGCCACCTTCACCGAAGACGTGATGAACCTGGCCAAGCAGTGGACCACCGACCCCGCCATCGTCGAGATCGAGCCGGAGAACGTGGCCAGCGAAACGGTCGAGCAACACGTCTATGCCGTGGCCGGTAGCGACAAGTACAAGTTGCTGTACAACCTGGTGACCGAAAACAAGTGGGAACGGGTCATGGTCTTCGCCAACCGCAAGGACGAAGTGCGGCGCATCGAGGAACGCCTGGTACGCGACGGCGTCAATGCCGCCCAGTTGTCGGGCGATGTACCACAGCACAAGCGCATCAAGACCCTCGAGAGCTTCCGCGAAGGCCGAATCACCGTGCTGGTGGCAACCGACGTTGCCGGTCGTGGTATTCACATCGACGGCATCAGCCATGTGATCAACTTCACCCTGCCGGAAGACCCGGACGACTACGTCCACCGTATCGGCCGTACCGGCCGCGCCGGCACCAGCGGTGTGTCGATCAGCTTTGCCGGTGAAGACGACTCCTACCAGTTGCCTGCCATCGAAGAGCTGCTGGGCCGCAAGATCAGCTGCGAGATGCCACCGACCGAGTTGCTCAAGCCGGTACAGCGCAAGCATCACTGATTTTCTGATCGTTAAAGGCATCGCGGGGCAAGCCCTCTCCAGCGGGTAGGAGCAGGCTTGCCCCGCGATGCTTTTCGCATTTTCAGACCAACGATATTGCCCAAATAAACAAAAAGTCCATAATGGACAAAATAGTTTATTTGGAGCATCGCATGTCCGCGCCACTCGTCATCGACAAACAGCACGCTCGCCAACTGCTTGCCCAGGTGGATGTCCCGCAGATCCTGCGCAACCTGTTCCGTGACCTCGCGGCCGGGCAAGCGGTGCAGCCGCCCCAGCAACTGGTGGAATTTCCCGGTGGCCAAGGCGACTTCATCAACTACGGTGGCGTACTTGCCAATGAGCGAGTCTACGGGGTCAAGACATCGCCCTATATCGTCCGCCAGCAAGGCGCCCTGGTCACCGCCTGGACCTTGCTGATGTCCATGGACAGCGGCCAGCCGCTGCTGCTGTGCGATGCCGGCGAATTGACCACCGCGCGTACTGCCGCTACCACTGCCGTGGCCGTCGACGCGCTGGCCTCCACCGATGCCCGCCGCCTGACCCTGATCGGCAGCGGCCCGATTGCCCGCGCGCATTTGCACTATGTCCGCGGCCTGCGCCAGTGGCAGGACATTCGCCTGTTTTCTCCCAGCCTGCCGCAGCAAAGCGCCGAGCAACGTCAGGCGCTGACTGAGCTCGACCCGCGCCTGCAACTGTGCGACAACCTCGAACAGGCCCTGGCGGATGCCGACGTGATTCTGCTCTGCACCTCATCGGCCTCGCCGGTGATCGACCCGCGTACCCTGAGCAAACCCGCACTGGTTACATCGATCAGCACCAACGCCGTGCGCGCCCACGAAGTACCGCCAGCTTGCCTGGGTGAGATGGATGTGTACTGCGACTACCGGGTAACCACGCCAGGCAGCGCAGGCGAGATGCGCATCGCCGCCGAACAGCACGGCTGGCACCCGGAGACAATTGTCGGCGACCTGGCCCAGGTGCTCAGCGAGCAAGCCCCGCGCCCCACCTATCAGCGCCATGCGTTCTTCCGCTCCATTGGCCTGGGTCTTGAAGACATCGCCCTGGCCAATGCGCTGTACCAGCTGCACCACGGCCGCTGAGGAGAGATTCATGCAACAGGCTGACTACATCATCATCGGCGCCGGTGTTGCCGGCGCCTCCACCGGATACTGGCTGGCGGCCCACGGCCGTGTGCTGCTGCTCGAACGCGAGTCACTGCCCGGCTACCACTCCACCGGCCGTTCCGCAGCGCTCTACACCGCAGCCTACGGCACGCCCCAGGTACGCGCCCTGACTTTGGCGAGCCGAGCGTTCTTCGACCACCCGCCAGCGGGCTTTGCCGAGCATCCCCTGCTGACCCCGCGTGGCGAGATGACCGTCGACTTCACCGGTGATCCCGAGGAACTGCAGCGCCAGTACCAGAGCGCCAAAGCCTGCGTACCGGAAGTCGAGTTACTGGATGCTGACCAGGCCTGCGCACTGCTGCCCGTGCTGCGCCGTGAAAAGGTCCACGGCGCCCTGCTTGATCCAAGCGCCAGCGACATCGATACCGACGCCCTGCACCAGGGTTACCTGCGTGGTATCCGCCGCCAGCAAGGTGAAGTCCACAGCAACTGCGACGTGCAGCAACTGAGCCGCGATGCCGACGGTGTCTGGCAGGTGCAGACCAGCCGCGGTACGTTCAGCGCCCCCGTGCTGATCAACGCCGCCGGAGCCTGGGCCGACCAGATCGGCGTGCTGGCCGGTGCGCGGCCGCTGGGCTTGCAACCAAAACGCCGCGCCGCCTTTATCTTTGCCGGGCCCGAAGGCATCGACAGCCATGCCTGGCCCATGCTGGTCAGTCTCGACGAATCGTTCTACATGAAACCCGATGCCGGCATGTTGCTTGGCTCCCCGGCCAACGCCGACCCGGTCGAACCCCATGATGTGCAAGCCGAAGAGCTGGACATCGCCATGGGCATCTACCAGATCGAAGAAGCCACCACCTTGAGCATTCGCCGGCCAACCCGCACCTGGGCCGGCTTGCGCAGCTTTGTTGCCGACGGTGACCTGATCGCCGGTTTCGACCCGCAGGTGCCTGGCCTGTTCTGGGTCGCGGCACAGGGTGGCTATGGTATCCAGACGTCACCAGCCATGGGCCAGGCCAGTGCCGCCCTGGTCCGCGGCCAGGCGCTGGACGATCACCTCAAGGGCTTTGGCCTGAACCCCGAGATGCTGTCGCCCCGCCGCCTGCAAGGGTGACGCGCCGCCGCGATTGCGGCACACTCCCAGCGCCCTGGTGACCGGGGCGCTGACACCGCCTGGAGCCTGCCTGAATGTCGACACCCCACCCCGACCCTGTCCTGGACAACTACCGGGCCATCGCCGATGCCATCGCCACCTTGTTCTTTCCCCACGCCGAGGTGGTGCTGCACGATCTGCGCAGCCAGAAGATCGACTACATCGCCAACAACCTGTCCAAGCGTGAGGTGGGTGACGATGCGGCGCTGGAGGACATGTTCGAGGCTGGCACCGATGAAACCAACATCGGTCCCTACGAAAAACTCAACTGGGACGGCCAGAAGATCCGCTCCCTGAGCACAGTGCTGCGCGACAGCAGCGGCAAGCCGCTGGCGGTGCTGTGCATCAACCTGAACATCACCTTGTTCGAAACCGCGAAGGCGGCGCTGGACCTGTTCCTATCGCCCAGCCGGTTGATCCCGCAACCTGATGCCCTGTTTCGCGATGACTGGCAGGAACGTATCAACACCTTCCTCAACAGCTGGCTGCGCCAGCGTCAGTTGAGCCTGAACCTGCTGACCCGCGACCACAAGCGCGAGCTGGTGCTGGCCCTGCACGCCGAAGGCGCGTTCAAGGGCAAGAGTGCGGCCAACTATGTGGCCAATGTGCTGGGGATGGGACGGGCGACGGTGTACAAACACCTGAAGGAACTCAAGGCCTGAATGGCTTCAGGCCCTGAGCAGGGCGATCAATCGCCGTAGATATCGGTCTTGAAGTACTTGGCCTGGATCTTCTGGTACTCGCCGCTGGCGCGAATACCATCGATGGCCTTGTTGAGTTGGCCGACCAGTTCGCTATTGCCCTTGCGCACGGCAATCCCGGCACCCTCGCCGACGTACTTCGGATCCTTGAGCTCGGGCCCTGTGAAGGCATAGTCGGCCCCACGCGGCATCGACAGGAAGTCATCCAGCGGAATGGTGTCGGCGAAAATTGCATCCACACGCCCGGACGCCAGGTCCATGTAGATCTCTTCGTTGTTGCTGTAGCGCTTGATGGTGATGCCCTTGGGCTCGAGCACTTCGGTAGCATAGCGATCGGTGGTGGTGGCGCGCTGCACGCCCACGGTCTTGCCCTTGAGGCTTGCATACTGATCATCGACCACGGCGCCCTTCTTCATGACCAGGCGCGAGGAGGTGAAGTAGTACTTATGGGTGAAATCCACCGACTTCTTGCGCTCATCGGTAATGGTCATCGACGACAGCGCGGCATCGATCTTCTTCACTTTGAGCGACGGAATCAGACCGTCGAACTCGACCTCGTTCCACACACACTTGACCTGCATCTGCGCGCACAGGGCATTGCCGATGTCGTAGTCGAAGCCGATGATCTCCCCCTTGTCGTTCTTCGAGGCGAACGGCGGGTAGGCGGCTTCGATGCCAATGCGCAAGGTTTTCTCGGCGGCGAACAGACTGCTGCTGGCCAACAGGCTCAAGGCCAGACCACTGATCAGGGTGAACTTGTTCATGAGGGTCTCTCTCGCTCGTTATTGGAGGTGTGTTGCAAGACAGAGGGAAGGAAGCAGGCACGGGTGAGCCTGGAATTATTTTGTACTTATAATTCCATACTGGACTTTTCTGTATGAAAACTCAAGTATCGCGGGGCAACCCCGCGTCTACTTGTAGGAACGGGCCTGCCCCGCGACAGCGATGTCGATCACCACCGCCCCGCAGCATCCTTGTCAGTCTGTTTGCCATCCACCCACCGCTCGCCTTGGCTGGTCTGCTCTTTCTTCCAGAACGGGGCACGGGTCTTGAGGTAATCCATGATGAAGTTGCAGGCGTCGAATGCCGCCTGGCGGTGAGCGCTGGCCACCCCGACAAACACAATCGGCTCACCCGGTTCCAGTGCGCCGATACGGTGCAGCACCTCGACCTTGAGCAACGGCCAGCGTTGCTCGGCCTCAACGACAATCTTGCCCAGTGCTTTCTCGGTCATTCCCGGATAATGCTCCAGGAACATGCCAGCCACCTCCAGGCCATCGTTGAAGTCGCGCACGTAGCCAATGAAGCTTGCCACCGCGCCGACTCCGACATTGGCCGCGTGCATGGCATTGACTTCAACACCTGGGTCGAATGCTGCGAGCTGAACCCTTACGCTCATCTCAACCCCCGGTCACAGGCGGAAAGAACGCCACTTCATCGCCGTCTTGCAGCGGCTCATCCAATTTGCACAAGTCCTGGTTGCGGGCACACATCAGGTTCTGTTCGGCGAGAAAAGCATGCGTGTCACCCTTGGCCAGCAGGGCCCGGCGTACGTCGTCCAGGGTTTTGAACTCACCCTGCAAGGCTTCACCATCACGCCCCAGTGCTTCACGAAAGCGAGCGAAATACACCACATTGATGTTCATTGCACGTCATCCGCCTGGTAGTGACCGCTCTTGCCGCCGAGCTTTTCCAGCACGCGAATGCCTTCGATGACCATGCCGCGATCCACCGCCTTGCACATGTCATAGATAGTCAGGGCCGCGACACTGGCGGCGGCCAGTGCTTCCATTTCCACCCCTGTCTGCCCGGCCAGTTTGCAGCGGGCAACGATGTGTACGGTGTCAGTGCCTTCAGCGCTGAGCTCGACCTTGACGCTGGTGAGCATCAGCGGGTGGCACAGCGGGATCAGGTCGCTGGTCTTTTTCGCCGCTTGGATACCGGCAATGCGCGCCACGGCAAAGACATCCCCCTTGGGGTGTTCGCCGTCAACGATCATCTGCAGGGTCTGCGGGAGCATGCGAACCCGCGCTTCAGCCACAGCCTCGCGCGCAGTCACGGCTTTTTCAGTGACGTCGACCATGTTGGCCCGACCTTGGGAATCTAGATGAGTCAGCACAACCTTCCTCCTGTTCAGGAGCAAAGAGTGTAAACCCAGGAGTCAGGTATTCGCAGCGAAAAAACACCGGGCGGTACGACCGCCCGGTGGCTGGAGGTTACAAGTGCGATTCGGCGTATTCGGCCAGGATCGAGCGTGGCACACCCTGCAGGGTGATATGCACGCCGTTGGGGAAGTCCTTGAAGCGTTCGGTCAGGTAAGTCAGGCCGGAGCTGGTGGCCGACAGGTAGGGAGTGTCGATCTGCGCCAGGTTACCCAGGCAGATCACCTTGGAACCGGCGCCTGCACGGGTGATGATGGTTTTCATCTGGTGCGGGGTCAGGTTCTGGCATTCATCGATCAGGATCAGGCTCTGCTGGAAACTGCGACCACGGATGTAGTTCAGGGATTTGAACTGCAGCGGCACCCGCTCGAGGATGTAGTCGACACTGCCGTGGGTGTTCTCGTCGTCCATATGCAAGGCTTCGAGGTTGTCGGTGATTGCCCCCAGCCAAGGCTCCATTTTTTCCGCCTCGGTGCCCGGCAGAAAACCGATCTCCTGGTCCAGCCCCTGCACGCTGCGGGTCGCGATGATACGACGATAGCGCTTGCTGACCATGGTCTGCTCGATTGCAGCGGCCAGGGCCAGGATGGTCTTGCCGGAACCGGCGGCGCCGGTCAGGTTGACCAGGTGGATGTCCGGGTCGAGCAGCGCGAACAGCGCCAGGCTCTGGTGGATATCCCGCGGTTTCAGGCCCCAGGCTTCCTGGTGCAGCAAGGGTTCCTGATGCAAGTCGAGCAGCACCAGCTCGCCATCCTTGATGCCCTTGATCCAGCCCACGAAGCCTTGCTCGTCAATGATGAACTCGTTGATATGCACAGCCGGCAGGTTGTCGATCATCTGCACCCGATGCCAGGTGCGGCCGCGGTCCTGGCGGGTCTCGACCTTGCTGACCCGGTCCCAGAAAGAGCCGGTCACACTGTGATACCCCTTGGACAGCAACGAAACGTCGTCAACCAGCTGGTCGGTACTGTAGTCCTCGGCCGCGATCCCACAGGCGCGGGCCTTCAGGCGCATGTTGATGTCTTTGGTCACCAGTACCACGTCGCGATCCGTGCGCCGACTGCGCAGTTCCAGCAACTGGTTGATGATGATGTTGTCGTTGAGGTTTTCCGGCAGCAGGCGGTTGGGCTCGTTGCGCGGGCTCATCAGAATCGACAGGAACCCCTTGGGACCGCTCTTGCCACGCTGGATCGGCACACCCTGCTCGACATCGGCAGGCGAGGCATCGCCCAGGGTCTGGTCGATCAGGCGGATGGCCTGGCGACATTCGGCGGCGATGGTGTGTTTTCCGGTCTTGAGTTTGTCGAGCTCCTCCAGCACCGTCATCGGTATGGCGACGTGGTGCTCCTCGAAGTTGAGTAATGCGTTTGGATCGTGGATCAGTACATTGGTATCGAGCACATAAAGGATTGGCTGGTTGGAGGAAGTGGTGCGTCCTTGATCATCCATACTCGGTCACCTTTGTGGGGGCCAGACGACGCAATACCCATGCGGTGCTGCGCCGTGAAGTGGCCGCCGTTACCTCCCACTGCCGCGTCGTTACGGCGGGGAAGCTGCCCTCACACTACTGGTGCCCAATGACGCCACCTGTGATGCAGGGTTCGGCGGTCTGACTCCTTGATACCGCAAAACCCATGACCGGAAAAAGCATTTTTACGTATTTTTGAAGTTTATTTTTCGTGATGACACTTAGCCCTTGGCGCACGGTCAAAGCACCGCTAAAGTCATAAATCCAGCCCAGTGAAATGCAGGTGGCATTTCATTGCTGAGCGTTGCCCTTCCCGCCTGTTGTCAGCTTTTCCCGGCAAACTGCCGACAGTCTTCCCAACCGATCCCGCTCTGCGATGTCTGCCCGAGCAGCCAGGCCACCGCCTCCTGCGCCTTGGACTGGGCGTCATGGAACTGAATCATGCCGCGACGCCAGAGCAGCATCAGGGTCAATACCCGTTGCGCCGACAGCTCGGCACTGAGCGCGCCCTGGTCCTGGGCATCGATATTCCACAGCACCACCTGCAACCCCTGGCCCTGGAAAAACCCCTGGCTGTCGGCGCGTCGCTGGCCGTAGGGCGGCCTGAACAGTGGCACATACTGATCGGGCAGGTCCGCCTGAACCCGCGCCTGGCTGCGCCTCACCGAACCTTGCCAGTCTTGCCACTGCCCGTGTGAACGGTACTGCCAGCCCTGGATGCCTACACACTGGCCCTTGTAGAGCGCACGCAGGTCCGCGAGCGAGGTCTTGTCGCGACGCGTCTGCAAGCTGTTGCCGAGTACAAAGAAGGTCGCACCCAGCTTCTGCCGGCGCAGGTAATCCGCCAGTGCAGCCGTGCCCGCACCCGGGCCAGCATCGAAGGTCAGCATGAACAGCCGATCATTGAGCTCATTGCCATCGCGCTCAAGGTCCGAGAAACGCTCCACTTCGCTGGCGGTCTGTGGAAAAAGCGCGGCCTTGCGCAGCAGCTCGTTCAGGTATCGCTCATGGAACGACCGACTCGGAGCGGTCCAGCCGGCATAGAACGAATCAGCGGCCACTTCGAACGTCGCCGCTTGCCGGCGCAGTTCGGCCACGCCGTCGATCACATAACAGAACGAGGCATCCTGCTCGCAGCTTTGCTGGGCCAGGTCATAGTTGCGCCACAACTGCTGCCACAAGCGCTGGCGTACCTTGTCGATGGACGCCAGGTTGACCTGCTTGAGCCCAAGTCGTGCTGCCAGGGCCGGTTCATCCAGTGCTTCGCTGGCGTGCAAGGCCTGCGCAAATGCAAGAATCTCGGCCCGCGAGGCCACATCGAACAAGGTCGGGCTGTCGAGCTGCTCCGGCCAGTGGCTACGGTCGAAGGTTGCCAATGGCAAGGGCGCGGCCTGGGCGCCGAAACTCAGCAGTCCGGTCAGTAACAGCAGGGCAATGCGCACGATCTAGGTCTCCGGTTTCCTCGCCGCGCACTATAACGTCAAGCGTCGGGATGGTCTGTGGCTATTGACGTCATAGCTGGAGATCACAGCCCCCGCCCCGTAGAATCGCCTCACGATTCAAGGAGCCCGACCGATGCTGACGGTGATATCCCCCGCCAAGACCCTCGACTACGACACCCCGCCGGTAACCCAGCGCTACACCCAGCCGCAGTACCTGGACGATTCCCAGGAACTGATCGTGCAACTGCGCGAACTGTCGCCGGTGCAGATCAGCGAGCTGATGCACCTTTCCGACAAGCTCGCCGGCCTCAACGCCGCCCGCTTCGGCAGCTGGACCCCGGCCTTCACCCCGGATAACGCCAAGCAGGCGCTGCTGGCGTTCAAGGGCGATGTGTACACCGGGCTCGACGCCCAGAGCCTGAGCGAGGACGACTTCAGCTACGCCCAGGACCACCTGCGCATGCTCTCGGGTCTTTACGGCCTGCTGCGTCCGCTGGACCTGATGCAACCCTATCGCCTGGAAATGGGCACCAAGCTGGCCAACGCCCGCGGCAAGGACCTGTACGCCTTCTGGGGCACGCGCATCAGCGAATGGTTGAACCAGGCCCTGGCCGACCAGGGTGACGACCTGTTGCTCAACCTGGCCAGCAACGAGTACTTCAGCGCGGTCAAGCGCAGTGCCCTCAAGGCACGGATCATCAACACCGAATTCCGCGACTTCAAGAACGGCCAGTACAAGATCATCAGCTTCTACGCCAAGAAGGCCCGCGGCATGATGAGCCGCTTCGTGATCCAGGAGCGCATCAACGATCCCGAGCAGCTCAAGCAGTTCGACGTTCAGGGCTACTACTACAGCGCCGATCAATCGAAGCCGGACAACCTGGTGTTCCTGCGCGATCATCCGGACGCGTAACGCTAGAAGTCGTACCGCGCGCCCACCATCATGCTGCGCGAAGGCCCATAGAAGTTGAACGTCGAGATCGAACCTACCCGCGACAAGTAGTCCCGGTCGAACAGGTTGTTGACGTTGAGAGTGGCCGTCAGCTTCGAGGTGACCGGGTACGACACCATCGCATCCACGGTGGCGTAGCCCGGGGCATCGATACGCACCCCGCCGTTCTCGGAGTAGAAGTGGCTCATCGCCGAGATGCCGCCACCGACGGCCAGCCCGGACAGCGGGCCTTGGCTGAGGGTGTACTTGCTCCACAGCGAGGCCTGGTTGCGCGGCATCACGAAGAAATTGGTTTCGTCATCACCGTCCAGGGTTTCGGTTTCCATCCAGGTGTAGCCCGCCAGCAACTCCCAGTTTTGCGTCAACTTGCCGCTGACTTCCACTTCGGCGCCCTTGACGCGCGTCTTGCCGGAAGCGACGGAGAAGCCGGTGTCGACGCCGTCGACATCGAACTCGGTGGAGGCGCGGTTCTTGTCGGTCAGGCGGAATACCGAGAAGCGCGTGTTGAGGTCGCCCCCCAGGTAACTGCTCTTGAGGCCGAACTCATACTGATCGCCTTCACGCGGCTTGAGCACCCGGCCACTGCTGTCGACGTCCGACTGCGGCTTATAGACCTGTGAGTAGCTGGCGTACAACGCATGGCTCTCGGTCAGGTCGTAGACCAGGCCACCATACGGCGTAAAGCGCCCATCCACACGCTTGTCGTCGTTGTTAGTCGCCCCTGTGCTCAAGGTCGTGGTGTAGAAGTCACCGCGATACCAACTGAAGCGGCCACCGGCGATCAGCGCCAAGCGTTCGACCGGGCGGAAGGTGACCTTGGAGTACAAGCCGTATTCTTCCTCTTGCATGCCGGTCTCGGTGCTGTAGTTCGGCGACGGTTTGGCGAACTGCTTCGGCGAGTAGGTGTTGACGTTGATTGCACCCAGGTTGGTAGTGCCATTCAAGTATTCGGTGTCGTAGTTCTTGTAGTCGGTGCCCACCACGAACTCGCTGACCTGGCCCAAGGCTTCGAACGGCTGGCTGTAACTGGCGTCCAGCGAGTAGGTGTCCTGGGTGAAGTCCCGGGCGCTGGCGCGTTCGGAGTTGGACCCGTTGACGGCATTGGTCGCGGTGAAGGCATACAGGTATTCGGTGTCGCGGTGCGAGCCACGGGCGGCGACACGGCCATAACCACCGTTATCGAAACGGTGGGTCAATTCGGCAACCAGGTCGGTGGTCTTGCCGTCGAAGTAGTTCCAGTCGGCACCAAGGAACCTGGAATGGCTGAAGTCGGGCACCTCGCCGGACAGTGATGCCGGGTAGCCGTTGTGCGGGGTAATGTCCTTCACTTCGTGGATCAGGCCGAACGACAACAGGGTCGCGTCGTCCAGGTCGATATCCAGCGCGCCGTAATAGGTATTACTGGTGTTGGCGTTGTAGTCGACTTCACCCTTGGTGTCGTCACGCGAAGCGACAAAACGCCCGCGCACTCGGCCAGCATCATCCAGCGGCCCGCCCAGGTCGATTTCTTCGTGATTGGTGTCCCATGTGCCATAGCCGGCTTCAACGTGACCCTGGAATTGAGCGGTCGGGCGCTTGCGCACCATATTGACGATACCGCCCAGTTCGCTGGTGCTGCTGAACAACCCGGCCGGGCCACGCATGATCTCGACACGATCGAAGGCAGCCAGCGAGGGCACGGTGCCAAAGATGCTGGCCATCGGCGCCGGCAGGCCGTCGATATTGAATTCGCTGTACTCGTAGCCGCGGGAATAGATCGACGAACGACCACTGTCGTTGGTCAGGGTACGCAGGCCAGCGGTGTATTTGGCCAGGTCATCCAGGTGCACGAACTGGCGGTCTTTGACGTAGTCCTGGGTGTAGACAGTGATCGATTGCGGGATGTCCTTGAGCGGCGCGGGGGTCTTGGTGCCCACGGTGGCCGCCTCGACGCTGTAGCCCCCGGTGTCTTGCGAAGGCAGCATGTCGTACAGGCGGTTGCCTTCGATGGTCAATGTCGGCAACTCGACCGAGCTTTGTGCAGCAGCCTGGGTCGCCACTGTTTCAGCCAGTGCCGAAAACGAAAACGGCGCCAACATCCCCAGCACCAGCCATCCCCGAGCCCGAAGCGGGCTCCCCACACCTTTAAAACCGCTCATGACACACCCTTCAGTTGGATTTGCAGTGGACACAGAAACACGTGGTTCGCCCGCCACCGTGACGAGTGGCTCAAGCCACCTTCTTGCGGGCAGCCACCCCCCGCGTCACGGCCGATGCCTGACGATTGGCGAGGGATAAGGACTGGACAGGGCTGACGGCCGCCACTTAAATGACAGTCAATCGCAAACGAAACCAATTGCTTTTTGCGAACGATACCGGAGGGCAACGAGGGGTGCAGCAGGATTAACCTTCTTAACACACCTGCGGCCGCTAACCGGCCATGAGCAGGCAAGACTCAGCACAGGACGATTGCCCTCACCCGGCTCGCAATGGGATGATCACAACTGATATAAATTCTCATTCAAGACCAACCATGCCCACCTCGCTCCTCCTCGCCGAAGATGACCCACGCCTGCTCGAGGACCTGCAGCAGCACTTCCTCAACCGCAGCTTCCTGGTTCACGCCTGTGCCACCGGCACCCAGGCCCTGCATGCGGTGCAGCACCACCGCTTCGACCTGGTGTTGCTGGACATCATGCTTCCCGGCATCGACGGCCTCAGCCTGCTCGATGAAATACGCCGCCAGCAGGCCGTACCGGTGATGCTGATGTCGGCGCTGGGGGCCGAGCAGGATCGCATCAGTGGTTTCACCCGCGGCGCGGACGATTACCTGCCCAAGCCCTTCAGCCTGGCCGAACTGGACGCACGGGTCGATGCACTGTTGCGGCGTGTGGCCTTCGACCGCGCTACCTCCCAGCAAACCGAAGCCGGCGAGGTGATCCTTGACCAGAGCCTTCAGGACATCCATCACAACGGCAAGGCGGCCGGCCTTACCGCCTCTGAATTTCGCTTGCTGGCCACACTCAACGCCCATCCCGGCGAAGCGTTGAGCAAGGCATTCCTCTACCAGACCGTGCTGCATCGAGCCTATACCCGCCTGGACCGCGGCCTTGATGTCCATGTGTGCAACCTGCGCCGCAAGCTGGCCGATATCGGTGCCCAGCACATGCAAATCCAGGCCGTGCGCGGTCAGGGATACATCCTGGTCGACCAGGAACAACCTTGATGCGCCGCCATCCCTTGCTGTGGAAACTGGCGGCACTGCAGGTCAGCTTCTGCCTGCTGCTGACCTGGCTGATCTGGACCTGGGGCTTGTCGGTGGAGCGCAGCACCTACTTCCTGTCCCAGGCCGACCAGGACTATCTCGCTCGCTATGCGCAGCAAGCTGAACACGCCTGGCAGCAAGGGGGCGCGCAAGGCGCAGAGGCCTTTCGCAGAAAACTGCAAGACGCCGAGAACACCTGGGTAGCCTTGGTCGGCCCGCATCTACAGAGCCTTGGCACTACGCCGCTGAATGCCGAGGAGGCCAGCCGCCTGGCCTTCATGCGCAAAATCGCCTGGCCGATGAGCCGACGCCTGCAGGATCAACTGCCCTACGTCAGCATCGAGTTCCCGCAACATCCCGAGGACGGCCGCCTGGTGTTGCAACTCCCCGAGCGCCTGTTGCCGACGGGCCTGACGCCCTGGACCCACGTCATCACCCACGGCATCGCACCCACGTTGCTTGCACTGCTGCTGGGCCTGGCCATCTACCGGCATCTGGTCGTACCCCTCAACCGCCTGCGCGACCGCGCCGACGCCTTGTGCGCAGACGACCTGGGCAACCCCGGCCTTCCCCTGCAAGAGCGGCGCGACGAGCTGGGTGAACTGGCGCAGGCCTTTGAACACATGGCCGGGCGCCTTCGTCAAAGCCTTGAACAACAACGCCTGCTGCTGCGCACGCTGTCTCACGAGCTGCGCACGCCCCTGGCACGGCTACGGATCGCCCATGACAGCGACTTGCCGCCTGCCCAGATGCGTGAGCGCCTGGAGCGCGAAGTGAACGACATGCAGAAGCTGCTCGAGGACACGCTGGACCTTGCCTGGATGGACACCGAGCAGCCACAACTACCCACCGAACCGGTCTTGATGGTTTCAGTGTGGGAAGCCTTGTCCCAGGACATCTGCTTCGAAAGCGGCTGGGACCGCACCCGCTTGCCCTGCTCGCTTGGTATCGACTGCCTGGTGCAGGTCCATCTGGACAGCCTGGCCCAGGCGCTGGAAAACCTCATGCGCAATGCCATCCGTCATTCGCCCGCCGAAGGCTCGGTCCGCCTTGATGGCTGGCGTGAGGGCGATTGCTGGCACCTGCGCCTGAGCGATCAGGGCCCAGGCGTACCTCAAGCTGACCTCGAACGCATCTTCAAGCCCTACCAGCGCCTGGCCGACAGTGGCGCAGGCTTCGGCCTGGGGCTGGCCATCGCCCGCCGCGCGATCGAACTGCAAGGCGGTCGCCTGTGGGCCAGCAACGGGCATCCCGGCCTGTGCCTGCATATCGTGCTGCCTAGCGGCAAGGCGTGTTTAGAAAGTTAAGGCGCTTTACGCGCAGCCGGCACCCACTATCATCTTGGCCCTCCCGCATTGCGCGCCGTGCAAGCCCTGATGAGACACCTGATGAGCAAGATGACCCTGTCCCTGGCGTTGACACTTGCCCTTGCGGCGCCTGTTGCCCTGGCCCAGCCAGCCCCCGAACAGCAGATGGACACCTCGCTGCTGCAGCGCCAGGATCTGGCCTACCGCTTCAGCCACATCGATCTGGATTCTGCAGACGGCCAGCGTCATTACCGGCTGTGGATCGGCAAGCCCGATCGCCAGGCGCCTGCTGCAGGCTACCCGGTGCTGTGGATGCTCGACGGCAATGCCGCCCTGGGCGCCTTGAACAGCGAGCAATTGAAGTCACTGGCGGCAGGTCAGGCGCCGCTGCTGGTAGCGGTAGGCTACCAGACCGAGCTGCGCATCGAGCGAGCAGGACGTACCTTTGACTACACCCCGCAAGTGCCCGGCCAGGCGCACCAGCGTGATCCCCTGAGCGGGCAGCCCAGCGGGGGCGTCGATGCGTTTTTCGACCTGCTCGCTCAACGCATGCGGCCCATGGTGGCCGGCGTGGCCCCGATCGATCTCCAGCGCCAGACCCTGTGGGGGCACTCCTATGGGGGCCTGGCGGTGCTGCATGCGCTGTTCACCCGGCCTGGCGAGTTCAGCGACTATGCGGCGGCCAGCCCATCGTTGTGGTGGCATGACGGCGCGATCATTCGCGAGGCGCAGGGGTTGCAGCAACGCTTGGGCGACAGCCGCCCGCGACTGTTGCTGATGCGCGGGAGTGAAGAACCGTCCAGCCCCCGCGCGCCGGTCAACGGCGATGTAGAGCGGCCGGCGCGGGAGCTGGTGGCGGATCTGGCCAAGGTGCAGGGGTTGCAGGTTGGCTTTGAGCGGTTCGAGGGATTGGGGCATGGGCCGATGTTGCCGGCCTCGCTGAAAAGAGTGATTGAAGGCATGTCCCACTGAACGGTGTATTGGCTCGCCCCCTCCTGTGGGAGCGGGCTTGCCCCGGCCTAAATAGCGCCGTGAATTTGGCGTCAATTTTCTATTTCCCTGCTTTTATCGCAAAACGCCATAAGACCGTTCGTAATTTTTTGACGAATTTCAAAAAATAATTTTCGATGCTGGCACAAAAACATCCCTCCCCACGTTCGCCCTTTATATACAGGGACGAAACTCCTGCGTGCCATCACATTGAAAGTAGTGGCACTTTAAAAATTATTTAAAAATCTTTCACCGCCATTGAACCGCGCTCGGAACTTATCCCCTCAGCCATCGCTCATACCACCCGTAACGATTCTCGAGCGTCATGTGAGAGATGACCTACAGCACGATTGGAGTGGCACTATGCTTGTGCAACCCCATAACATTGAGTTGAATCCCGACAACTGACCTTCAGTTGAAGCCAGGAGACACGCGCCCCAGAAAAGCGTCCCAGTGGTTGATTTCAAAAGGTTTATTCCAATTGAAAGAGCAAGCACTGCAGTGTCGGACAACCGACCTGCAATAAAGACGGCTGCATTTAAGGGCACGCCCATAATTATTGGCCATTGGCTGCCAACTTTGAGTGCATATAACTTTGCACTCCACATTTATATGCCTGCGCACGGTGAAGTGACTGCTTATTGCCACAACTCCGTTCGCCTGAAAACTGCTGGTTAATCAACCCGGTCTGGCTCTGCTAGTTGAGCCGGCATGATAAACACATGAGGTGATAGCGATGCGTATCAGCATCTTTGGTTTGGGTTATGTAGGTGCAGTCTGTGCTGGCTGCCTGTCCGCACGGGGTCATGAAGTGATTGGCGTGGATGTGTCCAAGACCAAGATAGACCTGATCAACCAGGGCAAATCGCCAATTGTCGAACCCGGGCTTGAAACACTGTTGCAACAGGGCATCGGCAACGGCCGCCTGCGTGGCACCACCGACTTTGCGGCAGCGATCCGCGACAGCGACCTGTCGATGATCTGCGTCGGTACGCCGAGCAAGAAGAACGGTGACCTGGGCCTGGAATACATCGAGTCGGTGTGCCGCGAGATCGGTTACGTGCTGCGCGAAAAAGCCAGCCGCCACACCATCGTGGTACGCAGCACCGTGCTGCCGGGTACCGTGAAGAACGTGGTGATTCCGATCCTCGAAGCGTGCTCGGGGAAAAAGGCCGGCGTCGATTTCGGCGTGGCGGTAAACCCCGAGTTCCTGCGTGAAAGTACCGCAATCAAAGACTACGACCAGCCGCCGATGACCGTGATCGGTGAACTGGACCGCGCCAGCGGCGATGTCCTGCAATCGCTCTACGAAGAACTCGATGCCCCGATCATCCGCAAGGACATCGAAGTGGCCGAGATGATCAAGTACACCTGCAACGTCTGGCACGCCACCAAGGTCACCTTCGCCAACGAGATCGGCAACATCGCCAAGGCGGTGGGCGTCGATGGCCGCGAAGTGATGGACGTGGTCTGCCAGGACAAGGCCCTGAACCTGTCGCAGTACTACATGCGCCCAGGTTTCGCCTTCGGCGGCTCCTGCCTGCCCAAGGACGTGCGTGCCCTCACCTACCGCGCCGGCAGCCTGGATGTGAAGGCACCGCTGCTCAACTCGCTGATGGCCAGCAACGAATCGCAGGTGCAGAACGCCTTCGACATCATCGAAAGCCATGACAAGCGCCGGGTCGCCCTGCTCGGCCTGAGCTTCAAGGCCGGCACCGACGACCTGCGCGAAAGCCCGCTGGTAGAACTGGCCGAGCGCCTGATCGGCAAGGGCTACGAGCTGAACATCTACGACAACAACGTCGAGTACGCCCGTGTCCACGGCGCGAACAAAGACTACATCGAGTCGAAGATCCCCCACGTCTCGTCCCTGCTCAACGCCGACTTCGACCAGGTGATCAAGCACGCCGACGTGATCGTGCTGGGCAACCGCGACGAGAAGTTCCGCGCCCTCGCCCAACAGGCACCGGAAGGCAAGCAGGTCATCGACCTGGTCGGCTTCATGAGCAAGGCCACCTCCCCGCTCAGCCGCACCGAAGGTATCTGCTGGTAACCCGGCAGGCGCGGGGCCTTCGGGCCCTGCGCACCCCCTATTTCCCCACTGGATACGGATGCAGAACATGCTAAGGCTCAAGCACGGCCTGCTACAGGTCGCCGGTTGGTTGTTCTACGTGAGCCTGCTCATGTTGATCGCCCTGGCCTTGCCCAACTCCATTTTCGACCCCGAATCGAAGGACTTCATCTTCCTTATCGGTGCCGTTGGTATCTGGCGCTATTCCATGGGTGCCACGCACTTTGTGCGCGGCATGCTGTTCCTCTACGTGGTCTACCCGATGCTGCGCCGCAAGGTGCGCAAGCTGGGCAGCGCCGCCGATCCATCGCATGTCTACCTGATGGTCACCAGCTTTCGCATCGACGCGCTGACCACCGCCCAGGTCTACAGCTCGGTCATCCGCGAAGCCATCGACTGCGGCTACCCGACCACCATGGTCTGCTCGCTGGTGGAAATGTCCGATGAGCTGCTGGTGAAAAGCCTCTGGGAAAAATTCAATCCGCCAGACCGCGTCACCCTGGATTTCGTGCGCATCGCCGGGACCGGCAAGCGTGACGGCCTGGCCTATGGCTTTCGCGCCATCTCGCGTCACCTGCCAGACGAAAACGCCGTGGTGGCAGTCATCGACGGCGACACCGTGCTCGGTGAAGGCGTGGTACGCAAGACCGTGCCCTGGTTCAAGCTGTTCGGCAATGTCGGCGGCCTGACCACCAACGAATTCTGCGAAGTGCGTGGCGGCTACATCATGAGCGAGTGGCACAAGCTGCGCTTCGCCCAGCGCCACATCAACATGTGCTCCATGGCCCTGTCCAAGCGCGTGCTGACCATGACCGGTCGGATGTCGGTGTTCCGCGCTGCCGTGGTCACCAACCCCGAGTTCATCGCCGACGTCGAGAACGACTCGCTGCAGCACTGGCGCCTGGGCCGCTTCAAGTTCCTGACCGGTGACGACAAGTCGAGCTGGTTCAGTCTCATGCGCCTGGGCTACGACACCTTCTACGTGCCGGATGCGGCGATCAACACCGTCGAGCACCCGCCCGAGAAGAGTTTCATCAAGGCCAGCCGCAAGCTGATGTACCGCTGGTACGGCAACAACCTGCGCCAGAACTCACGGGCCCTGGGCCTGGGGATCCGTCGCCTGGGCCTGTTCACCAGCGTGGTGCTGTTCGACCAGCGCGTGTCGATGTGGACCAGCCTGCTGGGCCTGACGGTCGCGGTGATCGCCAGCCTCAAGTTCGGCCCCGCGTTCCTGCTGGTGTACCTGCTGTGGATCGGCATCACCCGTCTGATCCTGACGATCATGCTGCTGTGCTCGGGCCACACCATCGGCCCGGCTTACCCGCTGATTCTTTATTACAACCAGATCGTCGGCGCGATCATGAAGATCTACGTGTTCTTCCGCCTCGACAAGCAGTCCTGGACCCGCCAGCCCACTGCCCTCAAACGCGACCTCGCCAGCTTTCAACAATGGTTCAACACCTGGTCTTCCCGGACCATGACCTTCTCGGCGGCCAGCATCTTCATTGCTGTGCTGTTCATGGTCGTGTGAGCCGGAACCCGATTGGATTAAACAGGAACAAATCGCCATGAATACCGCCGTGAACGTCAATGTCGTGCATGAGTCCGAAGCCCAGCGCCAGCACGCCCGGGTGCGCATCCCGGCCAAGTTGCGTTACCTGGGGGCCAGCCGGGAAACCCTGGAAGTGAAGGTCGACGACCTGTCTGCCGGGGGCCTGAGTTTCCACGCCAAGCACCCGCTCAAAGTCGGTGACGTAATGCGTGGCCGCCTGCAGTTCACGGTCGACAAACTGGGCCTGGCCATGGATATCGAGTTCCAGGTGCGCTCCTTCGACCCCACCAGCGGTCGCACCGGCGTGCAGTTCCAGAACCTTGAGCCACGCGACATCGCCACCCTGCGCCACCTGATCACCTCGCACCTGTCGGGTGAGCTGATCACCATGGGTGACGTGCTCAGCACCCTGCAGCGCGACAACTTCACCAAGGCGCGCAAGCAGAAAGACGCCAACGGCGGCATGAGCGCCTTCGGCCGCCTGCGTGCCGTGACCTTCAGCCTCGGCGTATTCGTGGTCGGTGTGGCCGCCTTCGGCTTCATCGCAAAATCGGTATACGGCCTGTACTTCGTCAGCCACGCCCAGGCCGGTGTGGTCAGCGTGCCGACCACCAACGTCACCATGCCCCGCGACGGCACCGTGCAAAGCCTGGTCGAAAGCGGCGGCATGGCGGTCAAGGGCGCGCCACTGGCCTCGTTCAGCACCAGCATGCTGGACATGCTCAAGGGTCACCTGGACGACCAGCAGCTTGAGCCGGCCAAGGTCGAAGAACTGTTCGGCAAGCAACTGAGCGGTACCCTGACCAGCCCCTGTGATTGCGTGGTCGCCCGCCAACTGGTGGACGATGGCCAGTACGCCAGCAAAGGCCAGGTGATCTTCCAACTGATCCCGCGCACCACCACCGCGATGGTCGACGCACGCTTCACCTACCGCCAGTTCGACGACGTCAAGCCCGGTGCCCGCGTGCACTTCACCGTGGCCGGCGACGACGAGCGCCGCAGCGGTCAGATCGTCAGCAGCACCAGCCTGAACAGCGAAGATCTGTCGTCGGACATCCGCGTGCAGATCAAGCCCGACGAAGCCCTGCCCAGCGAACTGGCTGGCCGCCCGGTCGCGGTCGACAGCAACCGTGGCCCGTCGCTGGACTGGCTGATCGACAAAGCCGTTGCCCGTGGGCTCTAAGGGAGGCATGGCCATGAATCTCAGCCCTACCCCTGTAGGTGCGGCGGTGCGACGTCTCGACTTGCCCCGCGAAGAGGCCGATAGTGTTATCGCGGGACATGCCCGGTCCCACAAAGCACTCTGCCCCCCCACCAAACCCTGGCTTGCCAGCGATACGCTTAAAATGTGTGGCCTGGCCCTGGCCGTAACCCTGGCCGGTTGCGCTGGCCTGCCCGACCAACGCCTGGCCAACGAAGCACTCAAGCGTGGCGACACCGCCCTGGCCGAGCAGAACTATCGTCAGCTGGCCGACCTCGGCTACAGCGAAGCCCAGGTGGGCCTGGCCGATATCCAGGTAGAAACCCGAGATCCCGCCAAGCTCAAGGAAGCCGAAGCCACCTACCGCGCCGCCGCCGACATTTCGCCCCGTGCCCAGGCACGCCTGGGCCGGCTGCTCGCCGCCAAGCCAGACGCCACTGAAGCCGAGCGCCAGGAGGCCGAGACCCTGCTCAAGAAAGCCTTTGCCAATGGCGAGGGCAATACCTTGATCCCGCTGGCGATGCTCTACCTGCAATACCCGCAGAGCTTCCCGAGTACCAATGCCCAGCAGCAGATCGACCAATGGCGCGCCGCCGGCTACCCGGAAGCGGGCCTGGCCCAGGTGCTGCTGTACCGCACCCAGAACACCTACGACCAGCACCTGGCGGACGTGGAGCGGATCTGCAAGGTAGCCCTGACCACCACCGACATCTGCTACGTGGAACTGGCCACCGTCTACCAGAAGCGCGGCCAGGCCGATCAGCAGGCAGCGCTGATCGAACAAGTAAAAGGCGCCTACCAGCGCGGCGTTATCCCAGCCACCCGGGTCGACAGCGTTGCCCGGGTACTGGCCGATCGCACCCTGGGCCAGACCGACGAGAAAACCGCCCAGGCCTTGCTTGAACAAGTGGCCCCCGTAAACCCGGCCTCCTGGGTCAGCCTGGCGCAGTTGATCTACGACTTCCCGGAGCTGGGCGACACCGACAAGCTGATGGAATACATCGACAAGGGCCGCGCCGCCGAGCAACCGCGTGCCGAACTGCTGCTGGGCCGCCTCTACTACGAAGGCAAGACCGTACCGGCCGATGCACAAAAGGCCGAGACCCACCTGCAAAGCGCCGCCGACGCCGGTGAAGTCAGCGCCCATTACTACCTGGGCCAACTGTACCGCCGTGGCTACCTGGGTCAGGTCGCCCCGCAAAAAGCCGTCGACCACTTGCTCACGGCCGCCCGTGGCGGCCAGCTCAGCGCCGACTATGCCCTGGCCCAACTGTTCAGCGAAGGCCACGGCATCCGTCAGGACCTGGTCAATGCCTGGGTCTTCAGCCAGCTGGCGCAAGCCAACCCGAGCGAACAATCACAGGCGCTGGCCGCCCAGCTCGACCAGCAACTCACCCCACCGCAGAAGGCACAGGCCGAGCGCCTGTTGCAGCAAGAGCGCCAGGCCCGTGGCGCCATCGGCCAGGGCGTTGGCGCCCTGGCCCTGCAGGCCGTGCGTGAAACCGAACAAGGCGAGGACTCCCTATGACACTCAACCCGTGGATGAAAGCTGGCGTAGGCCTGGGCTTCGCCCTGCTCTGGTCGTGCCCGACCCTGGCGGCCATGACCGCTGAAAAGAACTTTGGCCTGGACGTGAAAATCACCGGCCAGTCCGAAGACGACCGCGACCTGGGCACCCGCTCCGGCGGTGACGTCAACGGTGTGGGCCTGGACCTGCGCCCCTGGGTATACGGCGAGCGCGGTAACTGGAGCGCCTTCGCCATGGGCCAGGCGGTAGCGGCCACCGACATCATCGAGACCGACACCCTGCGCCAGTCCGGCGATGAAGCCGAAACCGAATCCAACCGCGCCGATGGCCGCGAAGCCGACAAGAGTTACCTGGCCATGCGCGAATTCTGGGTCGGCTACAGCGGCCTGACCGCCTACCCCGGCGAACAACTGCGCTTTGGTCGCCAGCGCCTGCGCAACGAAGACGGCATGTGGCGCGACACCAACATCGAAGCACTGAACTGGACCTTCGACACCACCCTGCTGCGCGCCAACCTGGGCGTGGCCGAGCGCTTCAGCGAGTACCGCACCGACCTCACCGAACTGGCCCCCGAAGACAAGGACCGCCTGCACGTCTACGGCGACATCGCCACCCAGTGGACGCCCGGTCACTGGGTCGGCCTGCGCGCCCACCACACCCATGACGACGGCAACCTGAAGAACCCCGGCGAGACCGTCGACGAACTGGACAAGACCCGCACCGGCGACCTCACCTGGCTGGGCCTTGAGGCCAACAGCGATGCCTACAACTGGCGCAACCAGAACCGCGTCAATTACTGGGGCAGCATGACCTGGCTGACCGGTGACCGCGACAGCCTCAACACCACCACCGTCAACGGCGAGCAGGTTGCCAGCGGCAAGCAGAGCGGCGACGTCAACGCCTGGGCCACTGACCTCGGTATTCGCCTGCGCCTCGACCCCAACTGGCAGGTCGGCGCCGCCTACGCCCGCGGCAGTGGCGGTGGTGGCAGCGACGGTTCGAGCAACTACGAGCAAACCGGCCTGGAGAGCAATCGCTCCAACTACACCGGTACCCGCTCGCGCGTACACCGCTTCGGCGAGGCCTTCCGTGGCGAACTGGGCAACCTGCAGGCGGCCACCCTGTTCACTTCCTGGCAGCTGCGCGACGACTACGACGCCAGCCTGATCTACCACAAGTTCTGGCGTGTGGACGGCGACCAGAACATCGGCAGCAGCGGCATCAACGCCGTGGTCGAGGACAACGGCATCAACCGTCCGTTGATCCAGGGCGAAAAAGACCTGGGCCAGGAAGTCGACCTGGTGGTCACCAAGTACTTCAAGCAGGGCCTGCTCCCCGCCGCCCTCAGCCAGTCGATCGACGAGCCGTCGGCGCTGGTGCGTTTTCGTGGCGGCGTGTTCAAGCCGGGTGACGCCTATGGCAAGGAAGCGGACTCCTACATGCACCGCGCCTTTGTCGACGTGATCTGGCGCTTCTGATGCCTGGAGTGCACTGATATGAGCCTTCAATCCAACACCCTGCACCGCTTGCTGGCCAGTTCCCTGTTGCTGGCCAGCAGCATCGCCCTGGCCAACAGCCAGGCGCCGGTGCCGGTGGCCAAGGAACTGCAGCAGGCCAAGACCTACACCGTCAGCAGCGCACCGATCGAGCCGCTGCAGATTCCGGCGCCGACCCTGCCGGACCTGACCGGTTACACCGCCGAGGCCGTGCAGAAAAAGATCCAGCGTGCGCACAAGGGCAAGGTTTCAGTGCGGCGCATGCTGCAGGAAACCGCGCTCAAGGAATTCATCGGCGGCGACAACAAGATGGCCGAGTGGGTGGCCCGCCAGCGCGGTATACCCCAGGCGATCTTCATCGATGACGGCCATGTGAACTTCACCGAGCTCGCCAAGCGTGTGCCCAAGCAGTACCTGAGTGAAACATCGCCCGGTGTCTACCTGGCACGCCTGCCGATCGTGGTCGGCGAAAAAGGTGTGCTGGAGATCGACGGCAAGGTCAAGGAACTGCGCCTGTCCCAGGAGGGCGGCTCGTTCATCGTCAACGATGGCAAGCTGTTCGTTACCGACACCCAGGTCACCGGCTGGCGCGAGAAGGACAACGGCCCGGCCACCTTCCGCTCGCCCAAGGAGTTCCGCCCGTTCCTGTTGTCGTGGGGCGGCACCGAGACCTATATCGTCAATACCAAGATGGCCAGCTTCGGCTACGCCAAGAGTAAGTCGTATGGCGTGAGTATTTCCCAGTACACGCCGAACATGGCCAAGCAGATGAACCGCCCCGAACCCACCGGCTGGATCATCGGCTCCGAGTTCAGCGACATGTGGTACGGCTTCTACTGCTACGAGACCAGCGACTTCGTGGTCAAGGACAGTACCTACCGCGACAACATCGTCTACGGCATCGACCCTCACGACCGTTCGCACCGGCTGATCATCGCCGGCAACACCGTCTACGGGACCAAGAAAAAGCACGGGATCATCGTCTCCCGTGAGGTCAACGACAGCTGGATCATCAATAACAAGAGCTACGACAACAAGCTCTCGGGCGTGGTAATCGACCGTAACAGCGTCAACAACCTGATTGCCTACAACGAGATCTACCGCAACCACACCGACGGCATCACCTTGTACGAGAGCGGCGACAACCTGATCTGGGGCAACAAGCTGATCAGCAACCGCCGCCACGGCATCCGTGTGCGCAACAGCGTGAACATCCGCCTGTACGAAAACGTCGCCATGGCCAACGGCCTGGTGGGTGTGTACGGGCACATCAAGGACCTCTCCGACACCGACCGCGACATCGCCCTCGACCCGTTCGACACCAAGGTCTCGCTGATCGTGGTCGGCGGCGAGCTGGCGGCCAACGGCAGCGGCCCGCTGTCGATCGACTCGCCGCTGAGCGTGGAGCTGTACCGGGTGTCGATGCTGGCCCCGAGCAAGGCCAGCGGCATCAGTTTTTCCGGTGTGCTGGGTGAGCGTCAGGACGAGATTCTCGACCTGATGGTGCGCCAGCAGAAAGCCGTATTGATCGACCCGGTCGAACGCCAGACCGAAATGGCCGAATGAGGATGCCCGACATGACCCCACACCTGATCAAACTCCTGGGCGTAAGCGCCGCCCTGCTGGCCATCAGCAACGGTGCCAATGCCGATACCGTGCAAGCCCCGAGCTTCACCGCCGAGCCGTGCTGCCAGTTGTGCCCCGAAGCCCACGACGCCAGCCGCTACACCACTCGCTACCAGCAGAACTTCACCACCCTCGTACAGGCCCAGGGCGACTGGCTGTTCCGCACCCGCGAAGACCTGCGCACCGAATTCAACACCACCCCGGCTGGCTACAAGCGTTTGCAACAGCTGCACGATGCCTTCAAGGCGCGCGGCGTCGAACTGGTGGTGGTCTACCAGCCGACCCGTGGCCTGGTGAACCGCAACATGTTGAAGCCGGCCGAAAAAGCCGCGTTCAACTACGAGAAGGCCCTGGGCAACTACCAGGCCATGCTCGCCCGCTTCAGCAAGATGGGCTACAACGTGCCCGACCTGTCGCCACTGACCAACGAGCAACTGGCGGCCGCCGACCAGGGCAAGGATTTCTACTTCCGTGGCGACCAGCACTGGACGCCATACGGTGCCGAGCGCGCGGCGAAGATCGTCGCCGACACCGTGCACAAAATGCCGGCTTTCGAGGGCATTCCCCGGCGCGAATTCGAAAGCCACAAGTCCGGCCGCATGGGCAAGACCGGCACTCTGCACAACGTCGCCGGGCAGCTGTGCGGCACCAGCTATGCGGTGCAGTACATGGATCAGTTCAGCACCGAGCCAAAAGGCGAAAGCGGCAGCGACGACCTGTTCGGCGACAGCGGCAACCCGCAGATCACCCTGGTGGGTACCAGCCACAGCGGCAAGAACTACAACTTCTCGGGCTTCCTTGAGCAGTACATCGGTGCCGACGTGCTCAACGTCGCCTTCCCTGGCGGTGGCCTGGAGGGCTCGATGATCCAGTACCTGGGCAGCGACGACTTCAAGAACAACCCGCCCAAGATCCTCATCTGGGAATTCTCCCCGCTCTACCGCCTGGACCAGGAAACCATCTGGCGGCAGATGCTCGCCCTGCTCGACAACGGCTGCGAGGGCCGGCCGGCCCAGATGCACGCCAGCGCCACGCTCAAGCCGGGCAAGAACGAACTGATGGTCAACGGCAAAGGTGGCGTGATCAAGGACCTGGTCAATGGCCGCCACCAGCTGGACATCAAGTTCGAGGACACCTCGGTCAAGGTCTTGCAGGCCACCCTCTGGTACCTCAACGGCCGTCATGAGGACGTGAAGATCGAAAAGCCCGAGACCTCCGACACCGACGGCCGCTTCGCCTTCCAGCTGCGCGAGGACGAAGACTGGGCTAGCCAGACCCTGCTCGCCGTGGAAGTCCAGGGCCCGGAAAGCGGCACCCAGAAGGTCGAGGCCACGCTCTGCAAACGCAACAACTTCGCCACTGGTGCCCAGCGCACCGCCGGCATGTGAGGTGCTTATGAACAACTCCTTCCCTGTAGGTGCGGCGGTGCGACGTCTCGACGTGCCCCGCGATGACTCTACCGGCCTTATCGCGGGGCACGCCCGCTCCCACAGTAAGGTCAAGGTGCTCGCCCTGGCCCTGGCCCTGTTCGGCCCGGCCGTGCAGGCCGCTGGCCTGGTCCCGCCTCAGGGTTACTACGCCGGGATCGAGAAACTCAAGACCGGCCCCAGCGACTACACGTGCGAAGCCGTGCCCAAGCCCTACACCGACAAGCTGCAATTTCGCAGCAAGTACGAAGGCTCGGACAAAGCCCGCGCCACCCTGAACAAGGCCTCGGAAAAAGCCTTCCGCGACTCCACTGCAAGCATCACCACCCTGGAGCGCGGCGTCAGCAAGCAAGTGATGCAGTACATGCGCGACGGCCGCCCGCGGCAGCTCGATTGCACCCTGGAGTGGCTCGGCACCTGGGCTCGCGCCGATGCGCTGATGTCCACCGACTACAACCACACCGGCAAGTCCATGCGCAAATGGGCACTGGGCAGTCTGAGTTCATCCTGGCTGCACCTGAAGTTCTCCAACTCCAAGCCCCTGGCCGCACACCAGCAAGAAGCCGAACTGATCGAGAAATGGTTCGCGCGCCTGGCCGACCAGGTGGTCAAGGACTGGAGCGACCTGCCGCTGGAGAAGATCAACAACCACTCCTACTGGGCCGCCTGGTCGGTCATGGCCTCCGCCGTGGCCACCGACCGCCGTGACCTGTTCGACTGGTCGATCAAGGAGTACCGCGTGGCGGCCAACCAGGTCGATGCCCAGGGTTTCCTGCCCAACGAGCTCAAGCGCAAGCAGCGCGCCCTGGCCTACCACAACTACGCCCTGCCGCCGCTGGCGATGATCGCCAGCTTTGCCCAGGCCAACGGCGTGGATGTACGCCCGGAAAACAACGGCGCACTCAAGCGCCTGGGTGACCGGGTGCTGTCCGGGGTCGAGGACCCGAGCCCGTTCAAGAACAAGAACGGCGAGAAGCAGGACATGCACGACCTGAAGATCGACAGCAAATACGCCTGGCTCGAACCCTGGTGCAGCCTTTATCGCTGCAGCGCCGATGAGCTGGAAAAAAAGCACGACATGCAACCGTTCAAGAGCTTCCGCCTGGGCGGCGACCTGACTCGGGTCTACGACCCGCAGGCCGAGCAGAAAAAGTAGGCCTGTAGGAGCGGCGGTGCGATGTCGCACCGCCGCTCCCACAGGGTTGGTCAGTTTGGTTCTCCGGCGATTTTTCGCGGGGGGTTTGGGGGGCTGCTGCCCCGATTGTGGATAACGACAAGGAGAGATCGGGATGGTGTTTTCGTCCAATGTGTTCCTGTTCCTGTTCCTGCCGATCTTTCTCGGCTTGTACTACCTGAGCGGGCAACGCTACCGCAACGCGCTGTTGCTGCTGGCCAGCTACATCTTCTATGCCTGGTGGCGGGTGGATTTTCTCGCCCTGTTCGCCGCGGTCACCCTGTGGAACTACTGGATCGGCCTGAAAGTCGGTGCCGCCGGTGTGCGCACCAAGCCGGCCCAGCGCTGGCTGCTGCTCGGGGTCGTCGTCGACCTGTGCATCCTGGGCTACTTCAAGTACGCCAACTTCGGGGTCGACAGCATCAACGCGATCATGACCAGCTACGGGCTCGAGCCGTTCATCCTCACCCACGTGCTGCTGCCGATCGGTATCTCGTTCTACATCTTCGAGTCCATCAGCTACATCATCGACGTGTACCGCGGCGACACCCCGGCCACCCGTAACCTGATCGACTTTGCCGCGTTCGTGGCGATCTTCCCGCACCTGATCGCCGGCCCGGTGCTGCGCTTTCGCGACCTGGCCGACCAGTTCAACCACCGCACCCACACCCTCGACAAGTTCTCCGAGGGCTGCACGCGGTTCATGCAAGGCTTCATCAAGAAGGTGTTCATCGCCGACACCCTGGCGGTGGTCGCCGACCACTGCTTCGCCCTGCAGAACCCGACCACGGGCGACGCCTGGCTCGGCGCCCTGGCCTACACCGCGCAGTTGTACTTCGACTTCTCCGGCTACAGCGACATGGCCATCGGCCTGGGCCTGATGATGGGTTTCCGCTTCATGGAGAACTTCAAGCAACCCTACATCAGCCAGTCGATCACCGAGTTCTGGCGGCGCTGGCACATCAGCCTGTCGACCTGGCTGCGCGACTACCTGTACATCACCCTGGGCGGCAACCGCGGCGGCACCTTCGCCACCTACCGCAACCTGTTCCTGACCATGCTGCTGGGTGGCCTGTGGCATGGCGCCAACTTCACCTACATCATCTGGGGTGCCTGGCACGGCATGTGGCTGGCCATCGAGCGGGCCCTGGGCCTGGACACCAATCCGCAGCGCTTCAACCCGGTCAAGTGGGCTTTCACCTTCCTGCTGGTGGTGATCGGCTGGGTGATCTTCCGCGCCGAGAACCTGCACGTGGCCGCTCGCATGTACGGTGCCATGTTCAGCTTCGGTGACTGGCAACTGTCGGAACTCAACCGCGCCAACCTCACCAGCCTGCAAGTGGCAACCCTGGTTGTGGCCTACGCCACCCTGGCCTTCTTCGGCCTGCGCGACTTCTACCGCAACGCCAAGCCCTCGGCCAAGGCTCACCCGGTGGCCGTGCATGCCGACGGCAGCATCAGCCTGGACTGGGGCTTGTACCTGACCCGTGCCCTGGTGTTGCTGCTGTTCGTTGCCTCGATCCTCAAGCTCTCGGCGCAAAGCTACTCGCCGTTCCTCTACTTCCAGTTCTGAGGGAGCCGACCATGACTCGATCATTACGCAAACTCTATTCGCTGCTGTTCCTCGCCCTGCTGCTGGGCCTGGGCATCTGGTCGCTGGGCGGCCTGGGCAGCTTCCAGCGCACCGCGCACATGAGCGTGCTCGACGGCAAGCTGGCCAAGGCCGCCGAGACCCACTACGACGAGCAGTTCCCGCTCAAGCGCATTGGCACCAACCTCTGGGCGGCGCTGGACTTCAAGCTGTTCAACGAAGGCCGCCCCGGTGTAGTGCTGGGCCGCGAGCAATGGCTGTTCAGTGACGAAGAGTTCAAGCCGGTAGCCGGCAGCGACCAGTTCGAACAGGAGAACCTGGCGCTGATCCGTGGGGTGCGCGACACCCTGCACCAACGCGGCGTGCAACTGGTACTGGCGATCGTGCCGGCCAAGGCACGCCTGTACAGCGAATACCTGGGGGAACAGACCCCGGCCTCGCTGCACAACGACCTGTACAACGAGTTCCACGCCCAAGCCCGCCAGGCCGGCGTGTTCGCCCCCGACCTGCTGGCGCCGCTGCAAAGCGCCAAGGCCCGTGGCCAGGTGTTCCTGCGCACCGACACCCACTGGACGCCCATGGGCGCCGAAGTGGTGGCCCAGCACCTGGCCGAAGCGGTCAGCCGCCAGAGCCTGCTCAATGGCGAGCCGCAATTGTTCGTTACCGAGCAGCGCCCGGCCGAACAGTACAAGGGCGACCTGACCAACTTCCTGCCGCTGGACCCGCTGTTCAGCAACCTGCTGCCGGCCCCGGACACCCTACAACAGCGCAGCACCCGCCCGGCCGACAACGCCGCCGACAGTGGCGACGCGCTGTTCGCCGACAGTGAAATCCCGGTAGCGCTGGTGGGCACCAGCTACAGCGCCAACCCTCACTGGAACTTCCTCGGGGCGCTGCAGCAGGCGCTGCGCAGCGACGTGGTCAATTACGCCGAAGACGGCCATGGCCCGTTGCTGCCGATGCTCAAGTACCTGCAAAGCGACGCCTTCAAGACCAGCGCCCCGCAAGTGCTGATCTGGGAGTTCCCGGAACGTTATCTGCCAATGAAAAGCGACCTGAGTGATTTCGACCCGCAGTGGATCGCCCAGCTGAAAACAACCCGAACTGCCAACCAAGACCTGGCTCTGTCGTCCACCCGGACGCAAAACTGAAGAGGAAACACCCATGACCTTGCACACTACCAAGCAACGCATCGCCAAAGCCTGCGCCCTGGCCGCAGGTCTGAGTCTGCTCTCCCTGCAGGCCTATGCCGGCGCCGACGCCGCCCTCTATGGCCCCAGCGCGCCGAAAGGCTCGACCTTCGTACGGATCTACAACGCCAGCAATCAGACCGTGGACGCCAGCGTTGGCAACACCCAGATCAACGCCGTGGCGGCCCAGGCCAGCAGCGACTTCAGCTTCATGCCCCAGGGCGACTACAGCGCCAAGGTCGGCAGCCAGAGCCTGCCGGTCAAACTTGCCTCCGAGCACTACTACACCTTGGTCAACAACGCCTCGGGCAAGCCGCAACTGGTTGAAGAACCACCGTTCAAGAACAAGCAGAAATCCCTGGTGCGAGTCCAGAACCTCAGCGACCAAGCCCTGACCCTGAAAACCGCCGACGGCAAGACCGAAGTGGTCAAGCCGGTGGCCGCCAAGGCCCGTGGCGAGCGCGAGATCAACCCGGTCAAGGTCAGCCTGGCCCTGTATGAAGGCGACAAAAAAGTCAGCGATCTGAAGCCTGTGGCTCTGGAGCGCGGCGAAGCAGCGGTGCTCTACGTCACCGGAACCGGCAGCAGCCTGTCGCCGGTCTGGGTCAAGCGCCCGGTATCGACCCGTTAATCAACTGCCCCTTTCATACTTCGGAGAACACCCATGATTCCAGTCATCCTGTCCGGCGGTAGCGGTTCGCGTCTGTGGCCCCTGTCGCGCAAGCAATTCCCTAAACAGTTCCTGGCCCTGACCGGCGAACACACCCTGTTCCAACAGACCCTCTCGCGCCTGGTGTTCGAGGGCATGGACACCCCGATCGTGGTCTGCAACAAGGACCACAAATTCATCGTCAACGAGCAACTGGACAGCCTGAAACTCGAAACCCAGGCGATCCTGCTCGAACCCTTCGGCCGCAACACAGCCCCGGCCGTGGCCCTGGCGGCGATGAAGCTGATCAACGAAGGCCGTGACGAGTTGATGCTGGTACTGCCCGCCGACCACGTGATCGACGACCAGAAAGCCCTGCAGCGTGCCCTGGCCCTGGCCACCGTAGCGGCCGAGCGTGGCGAGATGGTGTTGTTCGGTGTCCCGGCGACCAAGCCCGAGACCGGCTACGGCTACATCAAGTCGAGCCAGGACGCGCTGCTGCCCGAAGGCGTCAGCCGGGTGGCGCAGTTCGTCGAGAAGCCGGATGAAAAACGTGCCAACGAGTTCGTCCAGGCCGGTGGCTACTTCTGGAACAGCGGCATGTTCCTGTTCCGCGCCAGCCGCTTCCTCGAAGAGCTGAAAAAGCACGACCCGGACATCTACGACACCTGCCTGCTGACCCTGGAGCGCAGCCAGGAAGACGGCGACAACCTGAGCATCGACGACGCCACGTTCGCCTGCTGCCCGGACAACTCCATCGACTACGCAGTGATGGAAAAGACCCAGCGCGCTTGCGTGGTGCCGCTGAGCGCCGGCTGGAGCGACGTGGGTTGCTGGTCGTCACTGTGGGAAGTTCACGAGAAAGACACCAACGGCAACGTCACCAAGGGCGATGTGGTGGTGCAAGACAGCCACAATTGCATGATCCACGGCAACGGCAAGCTGGTGTCGGTGATCGGCCTTGAGAACATCGTGGTGGTCGAGACCAAGGACGCGATGATGATTGCCCACAAAGACAAGGTCCAGGGCGTCAAGCAACTGGTCAACACCCTCAACGAACAGGGCCGCAGCGAAACCCAGAACCACTGCGAGGTTTACCGGCCGTGGGGGTCCTACGACTCGGTAGACATGGGCGGGCGCTTCCAGGTCAAGCACATCACCGTCAAGCCCGGTGCATGCCTGTCGCTGCAGATGCACCACCACCGCGCCGAACACTGGATCGTGGTGTCGGGCACCGCCGAAGTGACCTGCGACGAGAACGTGTTCCTGCTCACCGAGAACCAGTCCACCTACATCCCGATCGCCTCGGTACACCGCCTGCGCAACCCGGGCAAGATCCCGCTGGAGATCATCGAGGTGCAGTCGGGCAGCTACCTGGGTGAAGACGACATCGAGCGCTTCGAAGACATCTACGGCCGCTCGACGCCGCTGGAACGCGGGATCTCGATCAAGACCATCGCGCAGTAACCCAGGCCATCGCGGGGCAACGTCTCGACTTGCCCCGCGACCGTTTGCAGTTAGGATAGAGGTTCTTCCTGACCCAAGGCCTCGCCCATGATCATCGGCGCCCTGCTCGTTCTCACCTGGCTGGTACTGCTGTTGCGCTACCCGGCCAAAGCCCTGCCCATCTCGCTCTCGGCCGTTTTCGGCCTGGGCCTGGTTGCACTCTGGGTCATCTGGCAGGACAACCGCGAAGCCTACCAACTGGCACGCCTGGACCTGCGCGTGGCCTACGCCCCCGACAGCTGCCCCGCCGACCGCCCCTTGCGCGTGAGCATGAAAAACGGCAACGACGTGCCGATGCTGACCGTGCGCTGGCGCATCGCCGCCTACACCCCGGGCGACAGCGTCAACCTCAACGAGAACACCTACAGCACCCCCCGCTACCGGGGCCCGGGTGAACTGCAACCCGGCGCCGACTGGAGCGACTGTCTGCCGCTGCCGCCACTGCGCTCGGGCTACCGGCCGCAATCGCTGGAGTTTCGCGCCGAGCAACTGCAGGGCAGCTTCGCCAACTAGGATTTTTTTCCTCGGGTTACCGTATGATCGACGCACCTTCGCCGATCATCAGGTTCGCCTCATGCCCCTCGTCCTCATCACCGGTTGTTCCAGCGGCATCGGCCGCGCCCTGGCCGACAGCTTCAAGAGCGCCGGCCACCAGGTCTGGGCCACGGCCCGCAAAGCCGAAGACGTCGCACGGCTGGAAGCGGCCGGCTTCAAGGGGCGCCAACTGGACGTCAATGATCCCCAGGCCCTGCAACGCCTGAGCGAAGAAATCGAGGCCGAGCACCACGGGCTCGACATTCTGATCAACAATGCAGGCTATGGCGCCATGGGGCCGCTGCTCGATGGCGGCGTGGAGGCGATGCAGCGCCAGTTTGAAACCAACGTGTTCGCCCTGGTCGGCGTGACCCGCGCACTGTTCCCTGCGCTGCGCCGCAACAAGGGTCTGGTGGTGAACATCGGCAGTGTTTCAGGCGTGCTGGTCACCCCGTTCGCCGGTGCCTACTGCGCCTCGAAGGCGGCGGTGCATGCCTTGAGCGATGCCCTGCGCCTGGAGCTGGCGCCCTTCGGTATCCGGGTCATGGAAGTGCAACCGGGGGCCATTGCCACGCAGTTTGCCGACAACGCGCAAACCCAGGCCGAGCAAGTACTGGCCGCCGACTCGCCGTGGTGGCCGCTGCGCGAACAAATCCATGCCCGCGCCCGTGCCTCCCAGGACCACCCCACCCCAGCCACGGCATTCGCCCAGGACCTGCTGGCGGCTGTGAACAAACAACCCACGCCGCCCCTGGTGCGGCTGGGCAACGGCAGCCGTGCGCTGCCGCTGATGGCCCGCTGGCTGCCGCGCACTGTGCTGGACACGGTACTGAAAAAGCGCTTCGGCCTCAGCCGCCCGCTGTAACCGCCGCCACTGGCAGGTCGAACGCCTGCCAGCCACCGCCGAGGGATTTGTACAAACCGACCAAGGCCTGGGACACCGCCGCCGAGCTCTCGACCCACTGCTCTTCACTGGCCAACAATGCGCCCTGCACGCTGAGCACATTGAGAAAGTCCACCGCCCCTTCAACGTATTGGCGCTGCGCGGTCTCCAGGGCAATTCGGTTCTGGCGCACTGCCTCGGCGAGCAGGTCGCGTCGCAGCTGGCTGGCGTTGTACAAGCGCAACACATCGTCAACTTCATGCCAGGCACGCAACACCACTTGCTGGTAATGCACTGCCGCTTCCTGCTGCTGGGCCTCGCGCAATTTGAGCACCCCGGTCAATCGCCCTCCTTCGAAAATCGGCAAGCTCAACTGTGGGCCAATGGCAAAGCGGCGCGCATCCCAACTGCCAAAATCAGCCAGTTGCAGCGACTGCAAACCCACGTTGCCCGACAGACGAATGCTCGGGTAGAAGTCCGCCTTGGCCACGCCGATGCTGGCGGTGGCCGCGTGCAACTGTGCCTCGGCCTGGCGGATATCGGGACGGCGCTGGGCCAGCTCAGACGGCACGCCAATGGCGAAGCGCTGTTGCGGCGCGGGCATCGGCGCCGAGGGTAGCAAACGCGCCTGCAAACTGCGCGGCGGCTCGGCCAGCAACAAACTCAAGGCATTGATCAACTGGGCCTGGCGATCTTCGAGCAGTGGCAGGCGTGCTTCGATCGATGCCACCTGGGCCGAGGCCTGGGCCACATCCAGCGCCGTGGCCACACCATCGTTCAGGCGCATCTGCGAAAGTCGCAAGCTGTGCCGGGCCACCTCAAGGTTGTCGCGGGTCACTGCCAGCGTGTGCTGCACCGCGCGCAACTGAATGTAATTGCCCGCGGTGTCGGCGAGCAGCGACAACAACACGCCGCGCCGATCATTTTCGGCTACCTGGACCACCGCATCGGCCGCCTCCACCTGGCGGCGCACCCGCCCCCACAGGTCCAGCTCCCAACTGGCAGTGAGATCGCCTTGCCAGAGGCTGAACGCCGACTTGCCACCCATGCCGGACGGATCGTTGAGCCCTTCGGCGCTGTTGCGCGCACGGCTGTAGCCGGCGCCCAGGTCCACCGCCGGGGTTTGCTCGGCAGCGATGCTCTGGCGCGCCGCACGGCTTTGCAGCAGGCGGGCACTGGCCATCTGCAGGTCGAGGTTGCGCTGGCTGGCTTGCTCGATCAGCTCGCTCAATACCGGGTCATCGAAACTTTCCCACCAGCGTTGCTGCATTGCCCCCTCTTCGGGCTGGCTTGGCGCCGCCGTCTGTTGCAATGGTGCCCAGGAGGCCGGAGCCTTGGTGTCGGGTACGCTGAAATCAGGCCCCAGGGTGCAGCCACCCAGAAGCATGCCGAGTAGCAACGGCAATAACGTGAAGGCCTGTTTCATCGGGCGCTGACCTCGTTGGCGGCGATCACCTTGGCTTCGGTGTCGATGGTCGCCACCACCGACATGCCTACCCGCAGGCGTGCAAGCAGCGGCTGGTTGGCATCGAAGACGATCTTCACCGGAATGCGCTGTACCACCTTGGTGAAGTTGCCGGTGGCGTTGTCCGGCTTGATGGCGGCAAAGGTCACCCCGGTGGCCGGTGCAAGGCTTTGAACGTGACCGTGCAGGCGCTCACCGGAGAAGGTATCGACGCTGATGTTCACCGGCTGGCCGGGTTGCACGTGGGTCAGTTGGGTTTCCTGGAAGTTGGCCACCACATAGGCCTGCGCCAGCGGTACCACCGACAGCAGCCGGGCCCCCGGTTTGACATAGGCACCGACGCGCAGCGCACGCTCGCCGACCATGCCGTCGATGGGCGCGACAATGCGTGTATACGACAGGTCCAGGCGCGCCCGGTCAAGGCTGGCCTGGGCTTGTTGGAGGCTGCCTTCGGCACCGTCGAGCTGAGCGTTGAGAATGTCGATCTGCTTGCGCGCCGCCGCCAGCGCGGCGCTTGAGTTGGCCAACCGGGCCCGGGCCTGGCCCACCCGGCTGCGGGCCTGCTGGGCATTCTGCACCGTACCTGCGCCCTGCTCGGCCAGACGGCTGTGGCGAGTCAGTTCATGGTTGGCGAAGGCCAGCTCCGCGGCATCGGCAGCCACCACCGCCTGGGCCTGGGCGATCAGCGAGGCCTGGCGCTCCAGCGTCGCCTTGGCGTTCTGCTTCTGCGCCCGCGACATCAACGCATTGGCCTCGGCAGCGGCCAATGCGGCCTGGAAGTCACGATCATCGATCAGCGCCAGCAACTGCCCGGCCTTGACCTGCTGGTTGTCCGCCACCAGCACCTCCTTGATAAACCCCGCGACCTTGGGCGCCACCACGGTGTAGTCGGCCGACACGTAGGCATCGTTGGTCGATTGCTCACGGGCATTGCCCGACAGCAGCAATACGCCTGCGCCCACAGCGACCACCAGCACGGCGGCGATCAGGGCGGTTTTTCGCGTGTTGTTCAACGTCATGTTGTTTTTCTCACTTCACAAGTTCGTCAGGCCACGGCACGCGGCGGGTAGATCCGGGTAGGCACAAACGGAATCAGCAGGATCAGCGCCAGCGCCAGCAGCGCCATGCACAGGTAGAGGTCGGCACTGGTCAGCACCAGCGCCTGGTCGTGGATGCGCCGGGCAAGCCCTGCCGCCCCCTCGTCGGTCAGAGGTGAATTGCCGAGGCTGTCCACCAGGTTGTTGGAATGAAAGTGGCGGCGCACTGTGGTCAAGGCTTCGATCAAGCCGCCCGCGACCACCGCCGCCAGGCCCTTGACAGTGTTGAACCAGGCCGAAGCAAAGGGGCCGTCCTGGGGCGTCATGCCGCCGGTGGCGAGCATCAGCAGCGGCAGCACAGCCATGGGCTGGGCGAGAATGTGCAGGGCTTGCAACCAGTAGAAGTTGTCGCGAATCCACACACTGGTGAGCTGGGTACCGGCCCAGCACGACAGCGCCAGCAGGCCAAGGCCCAGCGCCAGAACCCAGCGGCAATCCACTGCGCGAATATTGCAGAGCGCCGCCACCAGCGGCAGTGCCAGCAGTTGCGGACCGGCCACCAGCAGCATCAGCGGACCGGTCTGGGCTGGCCGATAGCCCTGGACCTGGGCGAGGAAGCTCGACGGAATGATGATCACCGCGGTGAGCACGATCAGCACGCCACAGAGGGTCACCAGGGCGTGGGTCAGGTTGCGGGTCTTGAGCATCTGCAACTTGAAGAACGGCAACGGTTCGGACCATTCATTGACCATGAACAGCACCAGCAGCACCAGGCCACCGCCAAGCAACCAGCAGATCAAGGGCGAGTCGAACCAGCCCATGCGATCACCCAGGGTCAGGCCGATCACCAGCGAACAGATGGCCGGCAAGCCGAGCAACAGGCCGCGCCAGTCGAACTGCTTGAAACGCTCCAGGCGCAGCGGGTCCTGGGGCAGTCCCCAGGCCACACAGGCCATGGCCACCAGGGACGGTGCAATGATCTGCCAGAACGCCCATTGCCATCCCACGTACTCGGTCCACAACCCCGCCAACGGGGTGCCCAGGTTAGGCCCGAAGGTGGCGGTCAGGGCATAGCCGGCCAGGCCGTAGACCTTGATCCCCGGTGGCAGAAAGCGCAGCGCGACACTCATCAGCATCGGTGGCAACGCCCCAGAAGCCAGGCCTTGCAGGGTTCGCAGCAGCATCAGGCTGGAGAGGTCTGGTGCATAGGGCTGCAGCAGTCCGAGCAGCGCAAAGGCGCCGATTGCGCAGAGGGTGAAGCGGCGCAGGGAAAAAGTCGCGGCCATCCACGGCGAAAAGGCCATGGCCGATACAGAGGCCGCCGAATACACGGCAATCAGCCAGGCACCTTCGTCGGCACCGATGAACATGGCGCCACGAATGTCGGCCAGCGAGGCCTTGGTAACCATTTCGTTGAGGCCGGCGCAGAGCACCGCCAGCAACACACCGAGCAGCCCGACCACAATACGCAGGCCAAAGGCCGCGGGTGCTGCGGGGGTGGCTACCGGTGCAGGTGCGACAGCTGCGGGCAGCGCAGTCAGCGAACTCATGTAAGACATCTCCGGGGGGAACAACTACCGGCAGAAGTCTATGAAGTGGGAATGTTGACGAAAACTGACATATTGGCAGTTTACTAGTGCAGTAAACGCAATCCGCGCTTCAAGGGTTCTCGCTGCAACAGGCCTTGAGGGTTTGCCGCAGCCAGCGGTGCGCGGGGTCGTTGTCAAAACGCGGGTGCCAGGCCTGCATCACCGTCACCCGCTCAAGCGGCAAGGGAATGCGGAACGAACGCAGTGGCAGGCCGAGCTTGGTCACGCTGTTGAGGATATTGGCCGGCATGGGCAACAGCAGGTCGGAGTCGGGCAGGGAAAACATCGCCGAATGAAAACTCGGGGTAATCAACGCCACGCGACGCTGCACCTTGTAGTTGGACAACTCGGCATCGATCGGCCCATTGGCCCGGCCTCGACGGGACACGCTGATCTGCGGGTAGGCGGCAAAGCGCTCGGGGGTGATCTCGGCCTCGAAGATCGGGTGATCCTGCCGTGCCAGCCCCACGTAGACGGTCTGGAACAGGCTCTGCACCTTGATCTCCGGGCCCAGGTCGATGGTGGAGCTGACGATGAGGTCGGTGCGCCCGTCACGCAGCACCGCATCGTCGTCACCGCCGCTTTCCGGCACGAAGCGCAGCACAGTGCGGGGTGCCTGCTCATGCATGGCGCTGAGCAGTTGGGCGCCATACAGGGCGATGAACAGGTCGTTGGTGCGTATGTTGAAGGCCCGGTCCAGGGAGGCCAGGTCGACTTCCTCGCGGCTGCGGAACACCAGCCCGGCCTGCTCCACCAGCGCCCGCACCTGCTCGTGCAGCGCCAGCGCCCGTGGCGTAGGCACCAGGCCGCGACCGGCGCGGACCAGGATCGGATCGCCGATGGCTTCACGAATGCGCCCCAGGGTCCGGCTCATGGCCGCAGGGCTCAGGTTCATCCGCCGCGCAGCGCCCACCACACTGCCTTCGTCGAGCAGCGCATCAAGGGCGACCAACAGGTTCATATCCGGGATCTGCATGTGCCAGGCATCCATCAGCGAGGGTGATTAACACGCAATGTTAACAGCTCGGCGGCGCCCGACGCGTTGCGCCAGACACAACTACACAGTGCGTTCCAAGCCATTTATCCGGGCCTGGGATTGGCCAACAATGATCGGCTAGCCCCAGCCCTGTGGAGACCCTGCATGCTCAGTCCCGTGTTGATCGCCATCGATGGTTCCAGCGCCTCGCGCGGGTTGCTGGCGCTTGCCCGGCAGTATTGCCTGCCAGACAGGCATCTGGTGCAGGTGGTGCTGGCGGTCGACAGTGCCTTTGCCCTGGAACGGGTGACTGCGTACGAGGTACAGGAATATCCCGCAGCCACCGATGAACAGCGCCATGCCAACCAGGCAATGCAGCAGGCACTGGAGCAACTGCGAACGTGGGGGTTCGAGTGTGAGGGGGTGCTGGTGCCGGATGAGCCGGTAGTGGCGATCGCTTCCCAGGCCAGGGCAATTGATTGCGCGCTGATCATCATGGGGCACCGCCACCTGAATCGACTGGGTCGATTGCTGGACCCGTCGATCAGCAACAAGGTGATCGACCAAGTCCAATGCCCGGTGCTGGTGGACTCGCGCAACACCTGACAACACCGCATTGGCGACACCGCCGTAGCCCCTGCCGACAGGCTGCGATCGACCGTGCAGCGGTCGCAACAAGGTCAACCCTGACTCGGCTTGACCACCACCGTGCAGGTGGTACCCGCCGCCAGCAGGAACCCTTCCGGCACCTCGTCGATGTGAATCCGCACCGGCACTCGCTGGGCCAGGCGCACCCAGTTGAACGTGGGGTTCACGTCCGCGATCAGCTCGCGGCTCTGCGGGTTGTCGCGGTCGTAGATGCCACGCGAAATACTCTCCACATGCCCCTTGAGCACCTCGCCGCTCATCATCTGCAGTTCGGCCTCATCGCCCACCTTGACCCGCGGCAGCTTGGTTTCTTCAAAGAAGCCATACACCCAGAACGACTCCTTATCGATCACCGCCATCTTCGGCTCGCCAGTACGCGCGTAGTCGCCACGGTGTACGTTGAGGTTGGTCACGTAGCCATCGACCGTGGCCAGAATCTTCGTGCGCTTGAGGTCCAGCTCGGCAGCCGCCAGCTGTGCCTGAGCCTGTTGATAATCAGCCAGGGCCGAGTTGGCGATGTTGCTGGCGTCGTCGCGGTTCTCGCGGGAAATCACCAGGTTGTCCATGTCGGCACGGCGGTGGGCATTGACCTTGCGCATTTCCCAGGTGGCCTTGCGCGAGGCCACCAGCGCCTGGGCCTGCCTGACGGCCACTTGGTAGTGCTCGGGGTCGATCAGCATCAGCACGTCGCCCTTCTTCACCAGTTGGTTGTCGCGCACCGGCACATCCACCACATAGCCTGGCACGTCGGCGGCGACGTTGATGATGTCGGCGCGCACTCGCCCGTCCCGCGTCCAGGGTGTGTTCATGTAGTGCAGCCACAGCTGGCGGCCAATCACCACGGCAGCGGCCAGCACGAGCAGGGTGGCGATCAGGCTGAAAAACTTTTTCATCAACGGGGTCTCAACGGTAGAGAGTCAGGGCCATGGAACCGAACAGGCAGATAAACAGGCACAGGCGCAGCAGCGCCGGGTGCCAGAAAAAGCGGTAGCCATCGTGGCTGGCGATGAAGCGGTCCAGCCCCCAGGCAAGCCCGGCGGCGAACAGGAACATCAAGGTCATGGTGGGCATGTACACGCCATGGAAGGCGATTTCACGGGGCATGGTGCAGTCCTTGGGCCGGGGCCAGGGCGGCCAGCGGCGACTGGGGGTCGAGCAGCGAGGTGCGGATGAAGTGCAGATAGCTCTGCACCCGGCGCAGGGCCGAGGTGTCGAAGTGGCGGGCAAAGGGTTCGTCGGTGGCCTGCACGCGGCTGATGGCATGGTCCACCGCCACCAGCGCACGCTCGTGGTTGCTCGCGCTCGGTTGCATGAACAACCGCGCCAGCGCACGGCCCATCACCCGGATGGCCTGGCGCCAGGGTTGCGACTCGGCATAGCACGGGTGTACCGGCAGGATCGCCTGCTCCTTGCGCAGCTCGATGATCGCGTGGCCCACCTCCAGCACCAGGAACATCCAGCGCAGCAGGTTGCTCTGCACCTGTGGCTTGCCGGCCGCCAGGCCATAGGCCTGGTGCAGCAGGTCGCGGGTGCGGCTTTCAAAACCCGAGCCCAGGCCGCGCAAGCGACCGCTGATGGCGAACAGGACCTGGCCGCGCAAGTCGCGCTCCAGGCGGCTCCACAACCAGCGGCTGTTGGGTGGCAGGATGATTGCCCCGGCCGCGGCGCACACCAGCATGCCGATGACCATGGCGATGTAATCGTTGATGAAGTTGTAGGGGTTGTAGATGGTCAGGTTGTCGGGCACCGATCCGGTGGCAAAGAAAATCAGCAACCCCAGGCCGTAGCCGGCATAAGCCGGGCGCGAGGCCAGGAAGGCGCCGAACACGAACACCGGCGCCAGCACCAGGCAAAGCAAGGGGAAGCCGTCGATCCAGGGGAACACGAAGAAGGTTTCGAAGAAGCCCACGAAAGCGCCGAACAAGGTGCCACAGGCCATCTGGAACGACATGCGTTTGGGGTTGGGCGTAGCGGCCGACAAGCCCACGGTGGCGGCGGCGATCAGGGTCATCATCGCCCCGCTCGGCCACGCCGTGGCGATCCAGAAGCTGCCCAGCACCAACAGGATGAAAGCAGCACGCACACCGGCGGCCAGCGATACCATCCAGTTGGTCTGCGCCACATAGGGCTCGTCCCACTGTTCGCGGGCATGGTTGTGCTCGGTCAGCGAAGCGTGAGTCTGGGCGTAGTTGTGCATGTCGTCGACAAAGCGATAGAGCAGCTCGTAGGCGGTGTGAAAATCCAGCAGCTCGGCATCGCTCGGCCCGGTTTCGACATAGGCCGCACGCAAGCTGCGCACTCGCTCCGGCAGGCCCTCCTTGTAGGCCGCCAGTTCCTCGGCCAGGCGCATCGCATCGGCGTCGGTCAGGGCGCGGCCGGCATAGGCGTCGAGCAGTTCGGCCAGGGCCGAAAGGCCAGGCTCGATGGCGGTGACGATCTGCAACGGCCCTCGTGAACGCAGGCGCTCAAGCAACTGGTGCAAGGCGTTGAAGCGTGTGGTGATGGCCATGAACTCGCTGTTCATGCGTCCCAGCCGGCCATTGCGCCGGCGCATGTGCGGGTCTTCGAAGGCGGTGACGTTACGCAGGCTTTCCAGGCCCACCGCCTCGGCCACGAAGCGAACGTTGCTGCTCTCGAAGCGATCGCGCTGGCTGTCGCCGCGCAAGCCTTCGGCAACAAATCCTGCGAACACACCAAAGCGCTGGTACAGGGCATTGCGCATGGCCGCGCTGGCCGACTGCGGCAGGATCGCAGCACTGACCAGGGTCGAGACAAGGATACCCAGGGAGATTTCCAGCACCCGCCACACGGCGGCCATGAACGCCCCGTCCGGGTGTTCCAGTGCAGGCAAGCCGACCATGGCCGCGGTGTACCCGGCCAGCACGAAACCATAGGCACGAAAGGTGCGGTAGCGCATGGCGCCGGCCGAGCACAGGCCTACCCACAGCGCCAGGCTGGGCAAGAACAGCTCGGTGTTCTGCGGAAACAGGGCGATCAGCGCCACCATCATCGACGAGCCGGCCAGGGTGCCCAGCAGCCGCCAGAAGCTCTTGGCGAACACATGCCCACTCTGCGGCTGCATCACGATGAACACGGTGATCATCGCCGTGCGCGGCTGCGGCAGCTCCAGGCGCATGGCCAGCCACAAGGTGAGGAACGCCGCGCTCAGCACCTTGAAGATGTACACCCAGGTGACCCCGTCGGTGCGCGCCCATTCGAAGAATCCGCGGCGCCACTCAAGGCTGGCCAGCCAACGAAACGGCAGGGTCATGGCGCTCATTCGGCGTGGCCTGGTTTGTCGAAGATCGCCAGGGTGGCGGGTGTTGCGGGCGCGGCCTGCTGGTCTTCATCCGGCGCATCGCTGCCAGCACCCAGCCCACCGCCCAGTGCAGTGACCAGCTCGGCATGGGCGGTCAGGCGCGCGGCCTGGACTTGCTGCTGGATCTGCTGCTGGCGGAACAACAGGGTCTGGGCATTCAGTACATTGAGGTAGTCAGTCAGGCCGCGCTGGAAGGCAATCATGGCGATGTCGTAGGTCTTCTGCGCCGAGGCAACCGACTCGGCAGCAAAGTGTTGCTGCTCGTTCATCGATTCGCGGCGGATCAACTGATCGGAAATGCCTTTGAGCGCCTCGACCACCGTCTGGTTGTAGCGTGCCACAGCGATGTCATAGCCCGCCGACGCCACGCCCAACTGCGAGCGCAAGCGACCACCGTCGAACACCGGCAGGCTGATCGCCGGCCCAACGTTGTAGTTGAACTTGCGCCCGGTCAAAAACTCCAGTGGCCCACCGCCGGTGGCCATGAAGCCAAGCCCGCCGACCAGGTCGACATTGGGGAAGAAACCGGCATGGGCCACATCGATACCGCGTGCCTGCGCCGCCACCTGCCAGCGGCTGGCGACCACGTCAGGGCGTTGGCCGACCAACTCGGCGGGCAAGGCCGACGGCAGTTTCAGCGGCGCTCCCAGGGTCAGGCTTGGCCGCTGCAGTTGCGCGCCCTCCCCCGGGCCCTTGCCGGCCAGTGCAGCCAGTTGGTTGCGCGCCAGGGCTATTTCTTCGTTGAGGGCATCGAGTTGGCGATGGGTTTCCGGCAGCGGCGTCTGGGCCTGGCTGACTTCAAAATGAGTACCGATGCCACCGGCCAGGCGCCGTTCGGCCAGGGCGAGGATCTGCTCCTGCTGCTCAAGCTCGGCCTTGACGATGTCGCGCTGGGCAAAGTGCAGGGAGAGCTGGATGTACACCTTGACGATATTGTTCTGCAGTTCCAGCTGGGCCTGGCGCAACTGCGCGGCGCTCATGTGGGCCATGTCCACGGCCTGTTCGCTGGCGTTGCGCTCGCGGCCCCAGAGGTCCAGCGCATAGCTGAAACCAAGCGCCGCGTTGTTGTCCCAGGTGTTGGCACCCGACAGCGCGCCGGGACCGTAGAACTGGTCTTCGGGCCAATTGTGGCGCTTGAGGGTGGCGTCGCCGTTGACCTGGAGCTTTTCCGCCGACTCGACCACCCCGGCCATGGCCTTGGCCTCGCGCACCCGGGCAGCGGCCATGGCAATGTTCGGGCTGCCCTGCACGGCCAGGGCGATCCAGCGGTCGAGTTGTGGATCGCCATAGGCGCGCCACCACTGCTGGTCGGGCCAGTGAGCATCACGGGCGGCCTCGCGGATCGCCTCATCGGTGGTCAGGGTATTGGCTTGCAGCGTCTTGCTTTGCGGGGCGATGCCCCAAGTTCCGATACAGCCGCTCAAGGTCAAGCTAAGGGCACAGGCACTGAGCGCATTGAGCGCTCTGATGATGCGACGCGGCACAGCTGCAAATTCCCGACATAGAAGTGGATGACGCTAGGAGAACGCAATTCTAGGGGGCGGCTGCACTGGCGATAAGCGTGTATTACTGCGAATCTTTGTTACGAAAACAGCGATAATCCGGCTTTAGTCTGAAGACCGACACTGTTACTTCATGTCACAATTTGTCGTCTACTTTGAGAGCGACCCATGGACACCCTGCAAAACATGCGTGCTTTTAGTTGTGTGGCGCAAGTCGGCAGCTTCACTGCCGCAGCCGTGCAATTGGATACGACCACCGCCAACGTCTCGCGGGCGGTCTCCAATCTTGAAGCCCATCTGCAAACCCGCCTGCTCAACCGCACCACCCGCCGTATCGCCCTGACCGAAGCTGGCAAGCGCTACCTGATGCGCTGCGAACAAATCCTGACCTATGTCGAAGAAGCCGAAGCCGAGGCCAGCGACGCCCATGCCCGCCCGGCCGGGCAGCTGAAAGTGCATTCGATGACCGGTGTCGGCCAGCATTTCGTCATCGATGCCATTGCCCGCTACCGCGAAACCCACCCGGACGTGACCTTCGACCTGACCATGGCCAACCGCGTGCCGGACCTGCTCGACGAAGGCTATGACGTGTCCATCGTACTGGCCAGCGAACTGCCGGATTCGGGCTTTGTGTCCCAGCGCCTGGGCATCACCTACAGCATCGTCTGCGCATCGCCCGATTACGTGAGCCGTCACGGTATCGCGCAAAAGCCCAGCGACCTGCTCCAGCATGCCTGCCTGCGCATGGTCAGCCCGGTGATCCCGCTGGAGAAATGGCTGTTCGACGGTCCCGAAGGCCAGGAAGTGGTCAACATTACCCAGGCGCCGTTCCAGGTGAACTCCGCCGATGCAATGAAAACCGCGATCCGCAGTGGCATGGGCGTTGGCGTACTGCCGATCTATTCGGCCATAGAAGGCCTGCGTGATGGTTCGCTAGTACGGGTGATGCCCGAGTACCGCCTGCAGGAGCTGAACCTGTACGCGATCTACCCCTCGCGCCAGTACCTGGATGCCAAGATCAAGACCTGGGTCGAATACTTGCGCAACTCATTGCCGGAAATCCTCGCGGCCCACGAAGCCGACCTCAAGACCCACGAGCTGCTGGTCGCCAACTGAAATCTTGCTGCACAGGGGCGGTGGAGAATGATAGCGTGCTACCCATTCTCCACCGCCCGCAGAGATTTTGCCGATGAAAAAGACCGTCCTTGCCTTCAGCCGCATCACCCCGGCGATGGTCGAGCGCTTGCAGCAAGACTTCAACGTGATCGTGCCCAACCCCAAGCAGGGTGACATCAGCGCCCAGTTCAACGAGGCACTGCCCGAGGCGCACGGCCTGATCGGCGTGGGCCGCAAGCTCGGTGAGGCACAACTGGCCAATGCCACCAGGCTTGAAGTGGTGTCCAGTGTTTCGGTGGGCTACGACAACTACGATCTGAACTACTTCAACGCGCGTGGCATCGCCCTGACCAACACCCCGGATGTGCTGACTGAAAGCACCGCCGACCTGGGCTTTGCCCTGCTCATGGGCAGCGCTCGCCGAGTGGCCGAACTCGATGCCTGGACCAAGGCTGGGCAATGGCAGGCGACCGTGGGGCCGGCGCAGTTTGGTAGCGATGTGCATGGCAAGACCCTGGGCATTGTGGGCCTTGGCAACATCGGTGCGGCGATTGCCCGGCGTGGCCGCTTTGGTTTCAACATGCCGATCATCTACAGCGGTAACTCGCGCAAGCCTGTCCTGGAGCAAGAACTGGGCGCCCAGTTCCGCAGCCTCGACGCGCTGTTGGCCGAAGCCGACTTCGTCTGCCTGGTGGTGCCGCTCGGCGCGCAGACCAAACACCTGATCAGCACCCGCGAACTGCAACTGATGAAGCCCAGCGCCTTCCTGATCAACGTCTCGCGCGGGCCGGTGGTGGATGAAGCGGCGCTGGTACAGGCCCTGCAGGCAGGCACTATCCGTGGGGCGGGGCTTGATGTGTACGAGAAAGAGCCGCTGGCCGAATCGCCGCTGTTCCAGCTGCCCAATGCCCTGACCCTGCCGCATGTCGGTTCGGCCACTGCCGAAACTCGCGAAGCCATGGCCAACCGCGCGATCGACAACCTGCGCAGTGCATTGCGGGGTGAGCGTCCGCGGGACCTGGTGAATCCGCAGGTGTGGAAGTAAGCGCGAAACTGCTCGCGGGGCAGGTACACACACAATCTGTGGGAGCGGGCTTGCCCCGCGATGGCCAGTGCAGCAGCACATTCGGTATCGCCTGAATTACGGCCGCTGCGCGGCCGATCGCGGATGACTCCGCTCTCTCAGAAATCGCGCAGACACCGCCACGCAGCGGGCGGTGACTCAGCGCCCTGTTCACTATCGCGGGGCAAGTCGAGACGTCGCGCCGCCGCTGCTACCGGTTGGAGCAGGCTGCGGTGCCTTGCGAAACACCAGCACATTCCCCAGCATCACCAGCACCAACCCCGCCAGCGCTGGCGCAGTCCATTGATAGCCCTCATAGAACGCCGACACGTTCAACGCCACCAGCGGGAACAGCACCGTGCAATATGCCGCTCGCTCCGGCCCCATGCGCCCGACCAGTGTCAGGTAGGCCGTAAAGCCGATCACCGATCCCGGAATCACCAGGTACAACAGCGAGCCGATGTAGCGCGTATTCCACTCCATGTTGAAAGGAATTCCGCTGACCAGGCAGTACACCCCGAGCATCATCGCGCCATAGAGCATGCCCCAGGCATTGGTAGTCATCGGCTTGAGTCCGGCCTTCTGCTGCAGGCTCGACAACAGGTTGCCCGCCGAGAAACACAAGGTGCCCAGCAGCGCCAACCCCAACCCGATCATGGTCTCGCGGCTGGCCGCATGCCCAGCCAGTTCCGGCCAGAACAGCAGGCCCAGCCCTGCCAGACCCAAGGCCCCACCGGCGAGCACATTGGCGGCGATCTTCTGGCCGAAGAACACGCGGGCATTGAGTGCGTTCCACAGCGTAGCCGTAGAAAAAACCACGGCGATCAAGCCACTGGGTATCCATTGGCTGGCGGTGAGAAAACACATGAAGTTGACGCAGAACAGGCACAAGCCCTGGGCCAGGCAGATGCCGTGACCACGCCGGTTCATTGGCTGCAGGCGGCGGCTGAGCAAGAGAATGGCGAACAGGATCAACCCGGCCAGGGCAAAGCGGTAGACGATCGAAACGGGGATGGCGACCACGCCCAATTGCAGCTTCAGGGCGATCCAGGTGGTGCCCCAGATCAATACAGTGAGCAGGTACAACGACAGGTTCATGGCAAGGCTCCTCCGGCTTGAAGCTCAGTGTCGGCCTCACCACTCCCTGCCCGCTTGCACAAACTTGCGCTTTTGCGTCGCCACCTGCTGCCAGGATAAAAGCCCCGGAGTAGGATGGGCCCACGAGGTAGAACCCATGACGCCCCTGAACCAACTGCACGTTTTCAATGCCATGCATTCATCACCCCACGCGCGCCTGGAGCACAGCGCGCACCTCGGTGATGGCCTGGCTGCAGCCCTGTGGCACAACCGTGACGATGCCCGCGACTACCAGGCGCCCAGTCACCATACCCTCTCCTGCTACATCGCCGACGGCACCGGCACCTTCCGCCGCCAGCGCCCTGCCGACAAGGGCGCGCCGAACAAGCTGTGCATCATGCCCGCCGGCCACGAATCCAACTGGGTGGTCAACGGCCCGATCCGCCTGGCGCACCTGTACATCAGCGAAGAACAGTTCGCCCTGGGCTGCATCCGCCTGCTCGACCGCGAACCGCGGGAAATGCAGCTGCAGGAGGCAACCTTTCTGGATGACCCTCAACAGGCGCTGCGCTTTCGCCAATTGATCAGCCTGGACTGGGACGAGCCTGGCGAGCGCTTGCTGGCCAGCAGCCTGGCCCATGGTATCGTCGACCATGCCGTACTCTGCCAGGCCGGCCTGCGCCAGGGCCTGCGCCTCAAGGGGGGGCTGGCACCGCACCAGCGTCGGCAACTGATCGACTACATCGAATCGCACCTGGACCAGGCCATCACCCTCGGTGAGCTGGCCGGGCGCTGCAACCTCTCCGAATACCATTTCGCCCGCATGTTCCGTGAGAGCTTCGGCCTGCCGCCGCACCAGTACGTGTTGGCCCGTCGCCTGCAACTGGCCTGCCGGTTGCTGCGCCTGGGCGACCTGCCACTGGGCCAGGTTGCCCTGCAGTGCGGCTTTGCCAGCGCCAGCCACTTCAGCAACCGCTTCCGCCAGGCGCTGGGAGCAACGCCCGGGGACTACCGGGCGGCGTTCAGGCGCTAGGCAACACTACCAGTACCGGCCCGAGCACCAGGCTGATCGCCAGCGCACCGAGCAACAGGCGTGGCTTGTACGGCAGCAGGAACACCCACAGGGTGACACCCGCCATCAACACCGCAAACAGCTCGACCAGGCCCATGGCCCAGCCGCTGTGATTCACTGCCAGCCACAGCGCCACCAGCAGCAACAGCCAGCCACCGATGCGCAGGCTGCGCAAGCGCGCCGCCGATGGCGCAGCGTTGAGCAGGTCCTTGTGGTGCTTCTCCATCGACAGGCAGAGGATGGCGAAACCGGCAAAGCCGAACAGAGCAACGGCCAGCATCAGTTCACCTCGCTTTCGATCAGGTTGGCGCTGGCTGCTTTCGCAGCCTTCGGTGCGCGCTTGGCCGCTACCGCAGGCGGGCGCCACATCTTCATGGCCGCCCAGGCCAGGAACAGGCCACTGCCCAGTGCAGTGAGGTCAACGCCGGCCGTGGCCCAGTCGCCCGCCGAAATCGAATGCACCAGGCCCTGGCCGGTGGTCAGCTGATTGAGCAGCGGCAAGCCGCCGTACAGCAGCGCCGCCAGCCCCAGTTGCTCCGCCCAGGCGCGACGCCCCGGCCGCAACATGGCGTGCAGTACCGACAATCCCCAGAGCAGGAAGAAGCTGTTGACCTCCCACCCTGCCCGGCCCTCAAGCCCGACCGGCAACAAGCGGTTGGCCCAGAAAAACGCTGCCACGCCGAGCAGCAGGCCGCTCATACTGGCGATGTTCAGTACCTCTACCAGGCGCAACTCGACGGGCTGGCTGCCGCTCTTGGCATGCTTGAGCTGACGCTTGCCCAGCCACAGCACCAGGCCCGTGCCGATCACGGCAGTGCCCGCAAGGCCGAAGAAGAAGTACAGCCAGCGCAGCCAGGGTCCGGCAAACACGCCCAGGTGCAAGCCATACATGCCGCCGGAAATCAGCATCGGCGTGGCTTCGATCTTGCTTGCGCCCTGCAGCTCACCGTTGACCCCGTCATAGGTCCAGCCGCCACCGCGCATATGGGCAATGCGGTCACCGGCGTGCCGGGTGAAACGCACCCGGGCATTCTGATCGCCAGGGTTCTGCACCTCGATCCAGCCCAGGCGAGTGCCCGGCGCTTGCTCCTGAACCTTCTCGTACAGCGTCGGCAACGGCAGCAACGCCGCAGCAACACCGGTTGCCTTGGCCTCGCGCGGCGCGCCGAAGAGGTCATTGAAAAAGCCACGGGTGTTGTCGCCATAACTGGCGATGATGCTCGCCGGCATCACCATCGACATGAAGATCACCAGGCTGCTGTAGCTGATCATCAGGTGGAACGGCAGCACCAGCACACCAATCGCGTTGTGGCCGTCGAGCCAGGAGCGCTGGCCCTTGCCGGGACGGAAGGTGAAGAACTCCTTGAAGATCTTCTTGTGGGTAATGATGCCGGTCACCAGCCCCAGCAACATGATGAAGGCGGCGAACGTCGACAGCCAGCGCCCCCACGGATGCGGCATCTCCAGCTGGAAATGGAAGCGGTAGAAGAAGTCGCCGCCACGGGTTTCACGCGCCCGCACTTCCTCGCCAGTGGCGGGGTCCAGGGTCTTGTCGATAAAGCCGCGTCGCCCGGCGCCTTCGGCACGCCAGCCAACGCTCAGGGCAGGCTCGCGCGCCTCGGGCAGGCGGATGAACCAGCTGCCGGCGTTGGGTGCATGCGCCTGCAGATAGGTCTGGGCCAACGCCAGGCTGGCTGTCGGGTCCAGCGCCCGGGTCGGCACCTCGGGCTGGGCCCAGTGTGTGATCTCTTCCTTGAAGTACGACAGGGTCCCGGTGAGAAAAATCGCGAACAGCAACCAGCCGAATATCAGACCGGTCCAGGTGTGCAGCCAGGCCATGGCCTGGCGAAATCCCTCTTTCATCAGCTTTTCACCCAATAGGCCAGGCCATTGATCGCGCCCAGCACAAGGCTTGGCAACAACACCCCAAGCCAGGCCTGCCACGCACTGCGGCTGGCAAAACACCAGAGGAAGGCCACCAGGTAGAACAGGAACGACAGCATCATGCCGCTGATCACTGCTTCAGCCTTGGGCATCGGCGCCAGCAGGCTGATGCACACGCTGGACATCGACGCCAGCAGGTAACCGCCAAATACGGCGGCCAGGCAACGCGACGTCACAGCCAGGCGATAACTGAGGGGCAGCCCGGCGGCTTTGCTTTTCATGGCATCCATTCCTTGTGAAGAGTCGCCAATAGTAATGATTTATATTCTCATAGGCAAAGCCGAGGGCGCCCAGCCTTAGAACGACAGGTCGACACCCACGGTGTAGCGACGGCCATCGAGCACGGTCTGGAAGTTCTCGTAGTCCACTTCCTTGTTGAACACGTTGTACACACCGGCCAGCAACTTGAGGTTCTTGGTCACCCGGTAGGTGCCGCCCAGGTCGACGAAGGTGTAGGACGGCGTGCCATCAGACATGGTGGTGCGGCCCAGGTAGTCTGAGGTGCGGCTGCGGTAGTTCATCCGCGCCCAGGTGCCCAGCTGATCGGTGGTCTGCCAGTCCAGGGTGGCGTTGAACATGTGGCGTGGCATCTGGTTCAGGGCCTTGCCCTTCTGCGGGCCACTCTTCTGCTCGGAGTCGGTGAAGGTGTAGTTGGTGGCCAGCGACAGGCTCTGGGTGATGTCCCAGTCCAGGGTCGCTTCGATACCGCGCATTTGCGCTTCATCGACGTTCACGCGGTCGCTGATGAACTTGTACGAGGTGCCGCCGATCTGGCACTGGCCCGACGCATTGCCGGTGCTGTCGGTGCAGCGGCGCTGTTCAGTGATCTTGTCCTTGAAGTCGGTGTTGAACACGGTAAGGCCGGTGGAGAAACCTTCCAGGTTGTCCCAGATCACGCCGATTTCCTGGCTCAGGCTCTCTTCGGGCTTGAGGTTGGAGTTGCCAACGATGATTGCCGGGTCGCCACCGCCGCCAGTGATCTGGCCCCAGTCATCGACCGCTGCGCGGATATCCGGCGAGCGATAACCGCTGGACACACCGCCCTTGACGGTCCAGTGCTCGGTAGGGTGATAAACCCCGTACAGACGCGGCGACCAGTGCGTGCCGTAGTTCTCGTCGCGGTCCATGCGCAGGCCGCCGGTCAGGGCGAAGTCATCGGTCAGGCGCCACTCGTCTTCGGCGAACAGGGCCCACGACCAACGCGTCAACTGGTTCACACTGGAGGCCGACGCCAGCTGGTTGCCTTCATCCGTCAGGTCTTCGTACTTGTACTGGCCACCGAAGGTGGTGATGTGCGATTCGCTGAAGTAAGAGACCTGGGAGTTGAGGACCGTGTTCTCCAGCTCCATGCGCCGGCCCGGGTTCTCGATTTTCTCGCGCTGCAGGTAGCTTTCACTGGTCAGGCTGTCCCAGCGGCCGGAGTGGGTGATCGAGAAGTTGGTGCGGTCGTAATCGTTTTCGCTGTCGGAAGAGCGCGCCGAGCGACCCACGGTAGCGTTGCGCTCCTGCTCGGACTTGCCCGCTTCCAGGGTGATGTCGTTGTGTTCGTCCGGGGTGAACGAGAGCTTGGCGGTGGCGCTGTCGGTACTCTGCTCGTTGAAGCCGTTGACGATGTGGTCTTCATCGCGATGGGAGGTCAGACCGTACAGCTGCAAGCCCACCAGCCCTTCAACCAGGGGCCCGGAAAGAAACGCACTGGTGGTGTTGTAGTCACCCGAGTCGGAGCGGTCCTGGAAGGTCGCTTCGCTGCGCAGGCCGCCATACCAGGTCGGTGTCACTTTGCGGGTGATGATGTTGATCACCCCCCCCATGGCGTCGGAGCCATACAGCGACGACATCGGGCCACGCACCACTTCGATCCGCTCGATGGCTTCAAGCGGCGGCATCCAGCCTTGCTCGATACCGGCACCGTCGCTGTTGGGACGGGTGGCCCGCGAGTCCTGGCGCTTGCCGTCGACCAGCATCAGCGTGTACTTGGACGCCATGCCGCGAATGCTGATGTCACTGGAGCTGGCGCCGCCGGTGACGACCACGCCGGGCACATCGCGCAGGGCGTCTGTGACATCACGGTAGGACTTGTTCTCGATCTGCTCGCGGGTAATCACCGAAATCGACGCCGGCGCATCCTTGATCTGCTGGGAGAAACCCGAGGCGGTCACCACCACGTTGTCCAGTTCCAGCGATTTGGCTTCGGCGCTGGCCTGGGCGGTGTACAGCGAGCAAATGGTGAGCGCAAGGCACGACTTGGTGAAAAACGGGGACACGAGGACCTCTCCCTGAGAACTGTAAAGATTGAGTAAATGCGTTCAAGGCGCGAATGCTAGAGATTCTCAATTGAGAGTAAAGCGTATTTACGATATTTACATTTTGCCGCGTCCGCGCTCGCCATCAGTCAGCGCCTGATTGCCGAGCACACTGCACCCCTCTACAATGCGAACAATTCTTATTCTGCTGCGCAGCTTGGCGCCGGAGTGTTCACGGTGCCCAGTGCGTCCTCCCCTTCTTCGCTCGAAGGCCTCTACCACGCCCATCACAACTGGCTGACCGGCTGGCTGCGCCGACGCCTGGGCTGCCCGGACAACGCGGCCGACCTTGCCCAGGACACCTTCATGCGCCTGTTGCAGGCCCGCGATACGCCGGCGCTCAACGAGCCACGGGCGTTCCTCACCACCGTGGCCAAGCGCGTGCTGTTCAATCACTACCGGCGCCAGGACCTGGAGCGTGCCTACCTTCAGGCACTGGCGCAGTTGCCGGAAGAACTGGCGCCGTCGGAGGAGCACCGGGCAATCATCCTGGAAACCCTGCTGGAGCTTGATCGCTTGCTCGACGGCCTGGCACCGCTGGTCAAGCGCGCCTTCCTGCTGGCCCAGGTCGATGGCCTGAGCTACGGCGAAATCGCGGCGCAGCTGAACATCTCCCTGGCAACGGTCAAGCGCTACCTGAACAAGGCGGCCTTGCGCTGTTACTTCGCCCTATGAACACCGCTCACCAGGAATTTTCACCACAGGTGGCCGAGCAGGCCGTGCATTGGTTGATCGAACTGCAGGGCGGCGGGCTCGACCCACGCCAACAGCTGGCCATGCAGCAGTGGTTGCAGGCCCACGAGGAACATCGGCGGGCGTGGGAGCATATCCAGCGGGTCAACCAACGGCTGAGCGGATTATCCTCACCCTTGGCCCATGCCACGCTTTCGGCGCCCCGTTCGGCAAGCCGCCGCCGGGCACTCAAGACCTTGCTGGTTCTCGGCGTCGGGGGGGCTGCGGGGCTGAGCCAGCACAATCCAATGCCCGGCCTGCTTGCCGACTTTCACAGCCCGGTCGGCGAACGCCGCCGCCTGCAGCTCGACGATGGCAGCCAGTTGCACCTGAACACCCGCAGCAGCGCCGACGTGCGCTTCGACCGCCAGCAGCGCCTGGTACGCCTGCTGGAAGGTGAGCTGCAACTCACGGTAGCCAATGACGCCAGGCCCTTGCACCTGCGCACTGACTTCGGCCTGCTGCAGCTCGAGAGCGGGCGCTACAACCTGCGCCAATTCGAGCGCTACAGCCTGCTCGCGGTTCATCAGGGAAGCGCCAGCCTTGCCGGCAACTCACTGGCCGCCGGCCTGCAAGCCCGCTTCAACGGCCCGCAATGGCACGGCAACCAGGGGCTGGACCCCAATGCCGGCGCCTGGGTGGACGGCATGTTGGTGGCGGCGCACCTGCGCCTTGGCGACTTTCTCGGCGAGCTGAGCCGCTACCGACGCGGCCAGCTCAACTGCGCCCCGGAAGTGGCCGACCTGTTGATTTCCGGCAGCTATCCCCTGGCTGACAGCGAGCGGATTCTCGACCTGCTGGAGGTGACCTTGCCGGTGCGGGTCAAGCGCTTTAGCCGCTACTGGGTCTCGGTGGAAGCCCGCGCCTGAATTTTTCCATCGCCCTGAGCCGTTTTTGCATCTCGCGTGACAGAGAAGGCAGAACCCTTTGCTTTGACCTTCTCAAGGACCTCCTGCATGCCCCTTCGACCGAGTCCCCTCGCCCAGGCCCTTCGCGCATTGCTGTTCGGTGCCGGCCTGAGCGTCGCCGCCGTTCCGGCCCACGCCAACGAAGCCGCAGCGCGCACCTACCACATCGCACCGATGTCGCTGGAAAACGCCCTTAACCAATTCGGCCGGGAAAGTGGCGTGCTGATCTCGTTCGGCTCACAGGTCACCCACGGCATGCAAAGCCCAGGGCTGGAAGGCCACCACAGCCCGCAGCTGGCGCTGGACATCCTGCTCCGGGGCAGCGGCCTGCAGGCCCGCGCCGAAGGTGAAAACGCCTTCAGCCTGCAACCGGCGCCGGCAGTAAACGCACCGCTCCAGCTGGGCACCTCGACGGTAGTCGGTGACTGGCTGGGTGTTGCGCAGCAGGACAATGTCTTCGAACATCCTGGCGCGCGAGACGTCATTCGTCGCGAAGAATTCGAACGCCAGGGCGCCACCACCGCCCGCGAAGTGCTCAACCGCATTCCCGGCGTCAACGCACCGGAAAACAACGGCACAGGCAGCCACGACATGGCGCTGAACTTCGGTATCCGCGGCCTCAACCCGCGCCTGGCATCGCGTTCCACGGTGCTGATGGACGGCATTCCGGTGCCCTTCGCCCCTTACGGCCAACCGCAGCTGTCGTTCGCCCCGGTGACCATGGGCAACATGGATGCCGTGGACGTGGTGCGCGGTGGTGGTGCGGTGCGTTATGGCCCACAGAACGTCGGCGGCATCGTCAATTTCGTGACCCGGGCGATTCCCGATGAGCCGACGCTCAAGGCCGGCCTGCAGACCCAGACCAGCCCATCGTCCAGCCACGACGGCTTCAAGACCAGCGCCAACCTGCTCGCCGGTGGCACCAACGACAGCGGCCTGGGCGGCGCCCTGCTCTACTCCGGCACCCGTGGCGGCGACTGGCGCGAGCACAGCGACACCCGGATCGACGACCTGATCCTCAAGGGCAAGCTGCAGCTCGACGAGGCCAACAGCCTGCACGCCATGGCCCAATACTACGAGGGCGAGGCGCAGATGCCCGGCGGCCTGAGCGTGGCCGACTACGACGCCGACCCGTACCAGTCCACCCGCCTGCAGGACAAGTTCTGGGGCCGGCGCACGATGTTCAATTTCGGCTACGACTACAAAGAGGATGCCCGCCAGTTCAGCGTCAACAGCTTCTTCACCAAGACCCTGCGCAGCGGTTACCTGGACCAGGGCAGCTTCGTCTCGCTGTCGCCGCGCGAATACTGGGTACGCGGTATCGAAACCCGCTTCTCCCAGGGGTTTGCCTTGGGCGAAAGCTGGCACGAAGTGGGCGTGGGTTATCGCTACATCAACGAAGCCGGGCACGAGCTGCGCTACCGCGAGCCGATCAGCGCCAACGAGCTGCCCACCACCGCCAGCCGCAACGACCGCGATACCCGTGGCAGCACTGAAGCCCATGCGATATTCCTCGACGACCGTATCGACATCGGCCAGTGGACCATCACCCCGGGCATTCGCTACGAGATGATCGACTCCGAGCAGAGCAACAAACTCACCGGCCAGCGCTACCAGGGCGACTACAACACCGCCCTGCCAGCCTTGAACGTGATGTATCACCTGACCGACAGCTGGAACCTGTACGCCAACACCGAGGGCTCGTTCGGCAGCGTGCAGTACAGCCAGATGCCCAACCGGGTCACCAGTGGCGAGGTCAAACCGGAAAAGGCCCGCACCTGGGAGCTGGGTACCCGCTATGACGACGGCCTGTTGCAGGCTGAAATCGGCGCCTTCCTGATCAACTTCGACAACCAGTACGAAAGCAACCAGACCAACGATTCGGTGATCGCCCGCGGCGAAACCCGCCACCAGGGTATCGAGACCAGCATCAAGTACGCACTCGAAGGTTTGAACCCGGCGCTGGCAGGTTTTGATGTGTACGCCACCTACGCATTCGTTGACGCTAAAATCCGCGAAGACGGGCCGAACAAGGGCAATCGCGTGCCGTTCTCGTCACGTCACAAAGGCACCCTGGGCGTGGGCTACAGCGAAGGCCCGTGGCAGCTGAACCTAGACAGCACCTACCAGAGCGACCAGTTTGCCGACAACGCCAACACCTCCAGTGAAAGCGCCGATGGCAGCACCGGGCGCATCCCGGGCTACATGCTGTTCAGCAGCCGCGCGGGCTATGATTTTGGCCCGCAACTGTCGAACCTGAACGTCGCCGTGGGGGTGAAAAACATCTTCAATCACCCGTACTACACGCGCTCCTACGACGACAACAACAAGGGCAAGTACGTGGGTGAACCCCGTACGATATACCTGCAAACCTCCCTCGCGTTCTGATCCAGCGCATGCAAAAGCCCGGCCGATGCCGGGCTTTTGCTACAAGATATTTATCTTTGCAAAGGGGTTGAAAAGTTGCGCCAAGTGCCTGACCTTGTAGTCAAGAGGCGATGAGTTCCATCGGCCGCAACGGCCCATCGATTCTCTTGCGAGCTAGCTGAATAAGGGATTGAACTATGCAAATCCAAGTCAATAGCGACAACCATATTCAAGGCAACATTCGTCTGAACGAATGGGTCCGTAGCACACTGCAAAGCACGCTCGAACGTTATGAAGAAGACCTCACCCGCATCGAGGTCCACCTGCGCGACGAGAACGGCGACAAGCCAGGCCTGCATGACAAACGTTGCCAGATGGAGGCACGCCCAAAAGGCCATCAACCGATTTCCGTAACCCACAAGGCCGCTTCGCTGGACGATGCCGTAGACGGCGCCGCCACCAAGCTGAACAACGCCCTGGAACACTTCTACGGCAAACTGCGCAGCAAACGCGCCGTCACCCAGCAAAGCGCCAGCGACGGCAGCGCAGACGGGCTGCTGCAGGAAGAGTTCCTGGAGAATGAACAAGCCCGCAGCGTTGGCTGAATGACATACCGCAGACGGTAAAAAGGCGAGCCCGGTGGGCTCGCCTTTTTTATGCCCATCGCAAACCGGTAAGAGCGAGGTTGCCCCGCGAGAGGCCAATACATCCAAAAAATCTGGTGTTGCCTCGAATACGGCCTGTCGCAATGGCGCACACTGGAACACCAATCGGGCCGGTAAATGCTACCGCTGCACCGCAGACAAAACCGGCAACAAATTTCCCACTCGATGCACCGGCGGCGGCTCCTATCAATGAGCCCGAAAAGCTCCCCACCTCCGTAAATCGAACTCTTTTGCACGCCTCAGTTTCCCCAGCCCGACAAACCTCCTGCACCTTGAGTGCCGACGCCCCGCCACCCAACGCAATACCTACATAACCACCCTATTTAAGATACTTCGCCGTTTTCGCTACCTGCTCCAAATGCGTGGCATACCCCGGAATCTGCCCCGCTCCACCGGCACGGCTCCAGTGATGCCCCACGCTTTTGGTGGAAATGCCCAGGTCACGGCGCAACATTTCATAGCTCCCCAGATTCAGTTGCTTGTTGAGAAAGGCACTCTTCAACTGGGCATCAAGGGTCTTGTACAACTCACGACGCGCCGCAAAGAAATCCCGGCTGTTCAAATGACCGTGGAGACTGAACGAACGTTGATGCAATTCCTCCAGCGCACGCAAGGTACCTTCCACCTGCCTCAGTCCTTGACCCAGCATCACCGTGCTGACCCCCATCGACAGGCTCGCGCTCCCCA
>NZ_AUED01000003.1 GCF_000425805.1 Pseudomonas vranovensis DSM 16006 | reverse complement strand
ACGCTCACGCCATGCACCGTCATGCTCTGCACACCGTCCGGTGCGCTGATGGTGAAGCTGCCGGTCTGGGTCAGTGCCGAGGGATTCGGGGCGCTGCCGTCACCCAGGTTCTTCTCGAAAACGGTCAGCTCGCCTCCGTTCACATTCAGGCCGTTGATGACGACCGGGTCGTTGAGGTTGCTGACGTTCAGGGTCAGGGTCGCGGTGGTGCTATCGCCATCGGCATCGTTGAGGGTGTAGGTGAATGTCTCGACGCCGTTGCCGCCACCGTGCAGGTTGATGAAGTCCGGGTCGGCGGTGTTCAGGGTGTAGGTATAGGTGCCGTCAGCCGCCAGCACCAGGGTGCCGTAGGTGCCGGTGAAGGTGCCGGCGGTGATCGGGCCAGCCACGCGGTCGGCGCCCTGCACGTCGTTGGTCAGCACGTTGCCGGTGAGGGTCAGCTGGTTTTCGGTAGCGGTCACAGAATTACTGTCGGCATTCGCCGTCGGTACGTCATCAACGACCGTGACGCTGAAATTCACGCTGGCTGTGCTGCCATCGCTATCGGTCCCTACCACCGTGAAGCTTTCAGTGAGGTTGTTGACACCGCCACCACCGGCATGAGCATCAGTGCCCTGCAGGGTGTAGCTGTAACTCACCTCTCCTGTGGCCGGGTTGAAACCGGTGATGGTCCAAGTGTTGTTCAGGCCTGTGGTAAGCGATTGCGGGAAAGTATTGGCCACCCCGCCACTGATCACGCTGATTCCGCCGACAGTCAGCGAGTCCAGACCATCGACGGCTTTGATGGTGAACGATCCGCTGCGGGTCAATGCAGCGATATCCGGGCTGCTGCCATCGGCCAGGTTTTTCTCGAACAACACCAGTGCGCCGCCATTGATGCCCAGGCCGTTGATTTCCACCGGGTCATTCAGGTTGCTGACGTTAAGCACCAGGTTGGCCGTGCTGGTATCGCCATCGGCGTCTTTCAGGGTGTAGGTAAAGGTCTCGATGCCATTGCCTCCCCCCTTCAGGTTGATGAAGTCCGGATCGGCAGTGTTCAGGGTATAGGTGTAGGTACCGTCTGCCGCCAGCACCAGGGTGCCGTAAGTACCGGTAAAGGTGCCTGCGGTGATGGGCCCGGAGGCCACGCGATCGGCGCCCTGCACATCATTGGTCAGCACGTTGCCGGTCAAGGTCAGCTGGTTTTCGGTGGCGGTAGCCGCGTTGGTGTCGCCTACTGCGCGGGGCACATCGTCAATGATGGTGACATCCAGGGAGCCACTGGCCACATCGCCATCGGTGTCGCTGACCAGCACTGTAAAGCTTTCGCCCAGCCCATTGGCGCCCTCGCCGGCCGCATGCGCCTCGGCACCTGCAAGGGTGTAGCTGTAGCTGACGACACCCGTTGCCGCATCGTAACCGGTGATGGTCAGCACATTACCAAGCCCGGTGGTGATGGATTGCCCCACGCCGGTCACCGCGCCAGCAGTCACCACGTTGATACCACCGACATTGAGGTTGAACACCCCGTCTGGTGCCACCACCGTGAAGCTACCGGCCTGGGTCAAGGCAGCCGGGTTGCTGGCCGACCCCTGCGCCAGGTTGGCCTCGTTCAAGCTCAGCTCGCCACCGCCTACCGCCAGGCCTTCAAGGCTGACCGGATTGTCTGCTGGCGGCTCGGGTGGCGCCACTAACGCTGGAGGGGCGTCATTGTTGTTGATCAAACCGACATCCAGTTCCGCCAGTTCCGGAAAGCCGTTAAAGCCCGCCGTCGGAAAGCCGATCACCGGATCCACCCGCCCCGCTACTTCACTGAGCAATACGAAAGAGTGGCCACCGCCCAATGCCCCCGACCCACTGCCACTGCCGGGCCCCGCTGCGGTTGGTTCAGCTTCCTGGCTCGGGTCAGTGCCGGCAGCAATGGCTTGCTGGAGTTTTTCCACATCGGTCAACTGCGCCTGACTCGGCGTCAACGACTCGGGTGTGTCCACATGAGGCACGCGGTTGGCCAGTAGATCTGCCGACAGCTGCAAGCTGCTACCACGCCCCAGGGTCAGCTCGGCACCATTTTGCAAATGAACGGCCACGGCACCCGCAAGGCCTGTGTCCAACTGTTCACCTACAAACAGCCGATCGCCTTCAGCCAGCGCCCGGCGTGTCCCGTCACTGGCAACCGCGAAGACTTCTCCGACAACTTTGCTGACGACACCGATTAATTTGGCCATGGGCGCTCTCCTGGGTTGCAGAACGGTTTCACAGGAAAGTGCTTTGAACTCGCGTGGAAGGGCCGTCAGGACTGTCCTGGGCCAACACCCGGAATGCGCGGCCAGCGAAGTCGATTGCACTGCAATCGACGCTTCGCTGGCAGTGTTCCGGGTTAGCGGAAAAGTGGTCTGGCCTTTTGGCATCTGCCAATAAATTGTCGCCAGCTAGCGCTTTTCCTCCCTCCCCACCGCTACATCCGTGCCCTTTGCTGCAAATGTACGTTGAACTTTCTCCGGCGCCCGAAAATACACACTGGCGTTGATTCAACCGGACCGCCTGATATCAACAATGTCGCGGTTTCCTTAGATCGCATAAGTTTTTTTTCGCATAACCCTTATGAAAAAATCTTCTTAGCTGGCTTTATAAATGTTCTTAGCTGTCTTGTTACAAGCCTGAAACGGTTTGAGCTAAAAAAACCGTCAAATTTATGGCGACAGCAATACCTTATTAGAAATCAGGGAGAAGTACCCCATGCGCGTTTTGACCCCCATCACCAGCGCAATTCTTTTGGCCATGGCATGTGCCAATGCTCAGGCGATGTCGATTACGGAAGCTGTGCAAAGCGCCGTGGACCAACATCCGGAAATCAACGCCAGCCGCAACAGCCGGCTCTCGGCAGATGAAGACGTCAAGGTAGCCAGAGGGGGCTACTTTCCAAGCGTCGACCTGGTCGGTGGTTATGGCCGCCAGCGCTCAGACAACACCAACACCCGCGGCTTCAATGCCGACGGTTCGCGCAACCACAACAAAGAAACCTTGACCTACACCCAGTCTGACCTGCGCCTGCGGCAGATGCTGTTCGACGGCTTCAACACCCCCAACGAGGTAGGCCGTACCGAGGCCGTGGTCAACTCCCGCGCCTACTACACCCAGGCAACTGCCGAGAGCATCGCCCTGCGCGCCATCGAGGTGTACCTGGAGGTACTCAAGCGCCGCGAACTGGTCACCTTGGCCAAGAACAACCTGCAGGCTCACTTGCGCGTCAATGACCAGATCGGCCTGCGCAGCGAACGTGGTGTAGGCAGTAACGCCGACCGTGACCAGTCCACTGCCCGTCGCGCACTGGCAGAGAACAACCTGTACACCGCCGAAGTGGACCTGGCCGACGCCGAAGCCAACTTCTATAGCGTTATCGGCCGCCAGGCCGACGAACTGGAAACGCCGGTCACCATCAAGGGTGAAATGCCCCCCACCCTGCCCGACGCTCGGCAGGGCATGCTGGACAACAACCCCTACCTGAAATCGGCCCAGGCGGACGTGCAAGCCGCCGAGCAGCAGTACGAGGTGGCCAAGTCGCCGTTCTACCCACGCCTGGATGCCGTGCTGGCCACGGGTGCCAACAACAACACCGCAGGCCAGGTCGGCCACGACAACAACGACTGGCAGGCGGGTGTCGAGTTGAGCTACAACCTGTTCCGCGGCGGTAGCGACAAGGCACGCCTGCAATCCGATGCGCACAAGATCAACCAGGCCATGGACATCCGCAACAACGCCCTGCGTACGCTCAACGAGAACCTGGCGCTGTCGTGGAACGCCATGACCAACGCCCGCCTGCAAACCCCGACCGCCCGCGAATATGCCGACACCACCACCCGGGTGCGCGCGGCCTACCAGGATCAGTTTGGCCTGGGGCAACGAACCCTGCTCGACCTGCTCGACAGTGAGAACGAGTTGTACAACGCCAACCGCCGCTACACCGAAGTGCGCTACACCGAGGAGTTCTCGATGTACCGGGTACTGGCCAACATGGGTGAGCTGCTGACCAAGCAACGTATCTCGTTGCCGCCCGAGGCCATCGCCAAGAGCGAAGTGAAGAGCGAGGCGCGTTTGCCCGATATGCGCTGATCCCCCTCCACGCAGCAGGAGTAGGCCATTGTGACCAGCATGCAACCTGCAAGCCCTGCGACGGATCCGCGCCACAGTTTCGATGACCCGTTACTCGATGGACTGCTGATTCTCTGCAAGCTGCATGGTTGCACGGTCACGCGCGCTGGCCTCAGCGCCGGCCTGCCCTTGGCACAGCAACGCCTTGGCCTGGAGCTTCTGCCCCGGGCTGCCGCCCGCGCAGGCTTGCAGGCACGGGTGCTGCGCCGGGAATTGAGCGCCATCTCGGCGCTCAACCTGCCGGTGCTGTTGCTGCTCAAGGAAGGTCGATGTGCCGTGTTGCGGCGCTTTGGCGATGACGGCCGACTGCTGATCCTGCCCAGCGAGGCCGAAGGCGGCGAGCAATGGGTCAGCCGCGAGGAACTGAACCAGGCCTACAGTGGCGAGGCGTTGTTCGCTCGCCCCCGGCATGAACTCGAAGACTTGCGCGCACCGCTGATGCCACGGGTCAATGCCTGGTTTCGCGATACGCTCAAGCTGTCGCGCTGGCTGTACAGCGATGCCATTCTTGCCAGCCTGCTGATCAACTTGCTCGGCCTGATGGTGCCGCTGTTCGTCATGCAGACCTACGATCGGGTGGTGCCCAACCAGGCCCTCTCGACCTTGTGGGTCCTGGTCGCCGGCCTGCTGATCGGCACCCTCTTTGAACTGATACTGCGCGTGGTCCGCGCCCACTTGCTCGATCAGGCCGGCAAAAAAACCGACCTGATTCTTTCCGCCACCCTGTTCGAACGCATCACCGGCATGTCGATGAAAGCCCGCCCGGCCACCATCGGCGGATTTGCCCAGAGCATCCATGACTTCCAGGGGCTGCGCGAGTTTCTCACCGCCGTGACCCTGACCAGCATCATCGACCTGCCCTTCGTGGTGCTGATGCTCCTGGTCATCGGCCTGCTCGGTGGCTGGCTGGTGGTGATTCCGCTGGTCGCCTTTCCGGTGACCATTCTCTTTGCGCTGTTCATCCAGGTGCGCCTGCGCGACACCGTACAGAAAAGCCTGGCGCTCGGTGCCGTGCGCCAGGCCCTGTTGATCGAGACCCTGGGTGGCCTTGAAACCCTCAAGGCCTGCAGTGCTGAAAGCGAGCGCCAGTACCAGTGGGAAAGCACCCACGGCGCCCTCACCCGCCTCGACGCCCACGCCCGCAATCTCTCGGCCCTGGCCACCAATGGCACGCTGTTCATCCAGCAGTTCTGCGGCATGGCAACCATCGTTGCCGGCGTCTACAGCATCATCGCCGGCAACCTCAGCGTCGGTGCCCTGGTGGCCAGTTATATGCTCGGCAGCCGGGTACTGGCCCCACTGGGGCAGATCGCCGGGTTGATCACTCGCTACCAGCAAGCGCAGTTGACCATGCGCAGCACCGACGCCCTTATGGCCCTGCCCCAGGAGCGCCAGGCCGGCCAGCAACCGCTGGAGCGCACACAACTGCACGGCGCCCTCGAGGTCAGCCATGTCACCTTTCGCTATGGCGGACAGAACGCCGCCGCGCTCAATGGCGTGAGCTTCAGCGTCAAGCCGGGCGAACGTATCGGCATCATCGGTCGCAGCGGCTCGGGCAAAAGCACCTTGGCCCGCCTGATGATGGGGTTCTATGCCCCCGACGAAGGCCAGATACTCCTCGACAACCTCGACCTGCGCCAACTCGACATCGCCGACCTGCGCAACCAGATCGGCTACGTGGCCCACGACCTGCCCTTGCTGGCCGGCAGCCTGCGCGACAACCTCACCCTCGGCGCGCGCTACGTGAGCGATGCCCGCATGCTTGAAGTGGCCGAGCTCACCGGTGTCAGCGAACTGGCCCGCCAGCACCCGCAAGGCTTCGACCGTCCTGTGGGCGAGCGTGGCCAGCTGCTGTCCGGCGGCCAACGCCAGGCCGTACTACTGGCCAGGGCGATGCTGCTGGAGCCACCGATCATGATCCTCGACGAACCCACCAGCCACATGGATAACGCCAGCGAAGACCAGTTGCGTCATCGCCTGCACGACTGGGTCCAGGGCAAGACCCTGCTGCTGGTCACCCACCGTACCTCGATGCTCAGCCTGGTCGACCGCCTGCTGGTGCTGGACAACGGCAAGGTGGTCGCCGACGGACCGAAGGAAGCGGTCATCGATGCACTGCGTAAAGGTCGTGTCGGTACAGCCATCTAAGGGGGCGACTCATGTCCAGCAACCAAGGCCCGCGCAGCTACTTCCAGAGTTTCGGCAAGACTGCCGAACGCGACTACATGCCCGATGTGGCCGGCGCCACCCTGCAGGATTCCCCGCGTTTGTCGCGCATCACCGTATGGCTGGCGGCAGCGTTGATTCTGGTCGCCGTGGCCTGGGCCTGGTTCGCGGTGCTCGACGAAGTGACCATGGGTGAAGGCAAGGCGATCCCATCCAGCAAGGTGCAAGTGATCCAGAACCTGGAAGGCGGCATCGTTACCGAGATCTTCGTGCGCGAAGGCCAGATGGTGAACAAGGGCGATACCCTGCTGCGCCTGGACGACACGCGTTTCTTGTCCAACAAGGGGGAAAGCGAGGCCGATCGCTACGCCCTCACCGCACAGGTCGAACGCCTGTCGGCCGAAGCCGAGGGCCGGCCTTTCCAGGTCTCCGAGGAAGTGCGCAGCAAGGCACCCCAGGTGGCCGAGGATGAGCTGTCGCTGTTCCAGTCCCGCCTGCGGCGCCTTACCAGCGAAAAACAGACCCTCAATGAACAACTGCGGCAGAAAACCCAGGAGCTGGCCGAGTTTCGTTCCAAGGCCGAGCAATACCGCTCGGCCTTGGCCCTGCTGCAGCAGGAACTGAACATGTCGACCCCGCTGGTGGGCACCGGGGCGATCTCGCCGGTGGAGATCCTGCGACTCAAGCGCAGTACCGTAGAAGCCCGCGGCTCGCTGAACGCCACCACCCTGGCCATTCCCCGCGCCGAGGCGGCAGTGGCCGAGATCAAGAGCAAGATAGAAGAATCGGAAGCCGGCTTTCGCTCGGAGGCGGCCAAGGAGCTCAACGAGAAACGCACCGACCTGTCGAAGATCACCGCCTCGAGCATCGCCATCGATGACCGCGTCACCCGTACCACGGTGGTCTCACCCGTGCATGGCATCATCAAATTGCTCAAGGTCAACACCATCGGCGGCGTGGTACAGCCGGGCAGTGACCTGCTGGAGATCGTACCGCTGGAGGACAACCTGCTGATCGAGGCCAAGGTCCGCCCCCAGGACGTGGCGTTCTTGCATCCGGGGCAGACAGCGATGGTCAAGTTCAGCGCCTATGACTACACCATTTATGGCGGCTTGAAGGCCAAGCTCGAACTGATCAGTGCCGACACCGTGACCGACGACAAGGGCAATTCCTTCTACCTGATCCAGGTGCGCACCGACAAGAACCACCTCGGCGGCGACAACAAACCGCTGCTGATCATCCCCGGCATGACTGCCACGGTGGACATCATCACCGGACAGAAAAGCGTACTCGACTACTTGCTCAAACCCGTGCTCAAGGCGCGTACCGAGGCCATGCGCGAACGCTGATACCTCCGCTGCAACCCAACTTGTGGGAGCGGGCTTGCCCCGCGAAAGCGATCTACCCGTCACCCCTCATCGCGGGGCAAGCCCGCTCCCACTGAGCCCACGCTTACGTGGTTGCGTTCGTAGGTCTCGCGGCCCATTGCCTCGATCTGCCCTTCGATCAACGCCTCGAACGGCGTGAGCAAGGTATCGAAACTCACGGGTGCCTCCAACACATTCAACGCCTGCACCACCGCCTCCAGGGTCGACAACGCCCCTTCGGCCGGGGCCTTGCGCAAGCGGTAGCGTGACGGCAACACCTGCGCCAGGGTTACCCGCGGCAAGGCCGCCAGCGGCGGGTTCAGGTGCAGCAGCTTGCTCGCCTTGCGCCAGGTACCGTCGGGTACCACCAGCAGCCACGGGCGTTCATCGCCGTCGGCATAGCTCACCAGGGGCTGTGCATCGTCACCGGGAAACAGCAACGCACTTCGATATCCCGGCACCTCGATCAACCCCGCCAGGTCTTCAAACACCTCCCCCACCCGCAATTCGGCATTGCGCAACCCCAGTGCAGCCAGTTTTGCCGTGTTCAAAGCATGGCGAACTTCGCTGGGGTGCTGCAATACGAGCACGCGCGTACGGCTGTCGAGGGACGGGATCAGCGGACAAAGGCAATGGGCTTGTGGGCGCAGGCAGCGCTCGCACTGGATTCTGGACATCGGGTTCTCCTGGGCGGGCAAAGTGTGCCACAGCAGTCCCGTAAAAAGCCCACTTCCCTGTGGGAGGGATGTAAAGGGTCAGCGGTTGAAGCGTTCGGCCAGGCTGTACAGGTAGTCGGCCATGCGCTCCAGATCCTGGCTGATCTCGGCCCCCTGCTTGGCTTGCCCGGCGCTGTGGTCACACAGCTGGGCGATACGGGTGATCTGCTGGTTGATGTCTTCGGCCACATGGCTCTGTTGCTCGGACGCCGTGGCCATCTGCTGGCTCATGCCGGTGATGCGGCTAACCGCCTGGGTGATACCCACCAGCGCCGACTGCACCGCTTCGACCCGCTGCACGCTGTCGCGGGATATCTGTTCGCCGCGACTGGCCGTCGACACCGCCCGATCCGCGCCGGCACGCAGTGAGGCGATGATCTGGTGGATTTCTTCTGTGGACGCCCGAGTGCGCTGGGCCAGGGAGCGAACTTCGTCGGCCACCACCGCAAAGCCGCGACCTTGCTCCCCCGCCCGCGCCGCCTCGATGGCAGCATTGAGCGCAAGCAGGTTGGTCTGCTCGGCAATCGAGGTAATCACATCCACCACACTGCCGATCGACTGGGTCTGGCCGGCCAGTTCGTTGACCGCCTGGCCGATATCACTGACCGCCTCGCTCATGCTACCCATGGCCCGCAGACTCTGCTGGGCCAGGTCACTGCCCTGCTGGGCCAGTTGATCGGCGTCGGCCGCTGCCGTGGCGGTGCTCTGCACGTTGTGGGTAACCTCCTGAATGGTTGCCGCCATTTGCGCAATAGCGGTGGCTGACTGGTCGGTTTCGCTGCGCTGGCGGTCCAGCATCTGCGCCTGCGCGCCAGACAGGTCCGAAGATTGCGCCGCACGCGACTTGACCCCCACTCCCGCATCCACCAGGCGGGTCAGGGCCGTTTGCAAACGCGCCTCCTCGCTCAGGATGGCCAGGTCCAGTTGCCCCTGCAAACCGCTGTTGCTGCTGTAGGTCAAGGCCACCAACGGGCTGGTGAACGCCTTGGGGTGTTCCGCCAGTGTGCGTTTGATCACCCGGTTCTGACGCGACTCGATCAAGTACCAGGCACTGAGCAGGCTGCTCATCAGTACTCCGAGGGCCGCATAGGGCGCCAGCCACAGGTAGCCGGCCGCCGACAGCGCGCCGGCACCCAGCAGGGGCCAGCCATGTTCGACCACCTCACCCGCGCGAGCAGCCCAGGACACGGCTGCCCGCCCCTGGCGCAGGCGCGCGTACAACGCCGTGGCGCGACGGACCTGCTCGCGGCTCGGCACCGAGCGCACCGACTCGTAGCCACTGACCCGACCATTCTCGTAGATGGCCGTCACATAAGCACTGACCCAGTAATAATCACCGTTCTTGGCCCGGTTCTTCACCACGCCCATCCACGGCTTGCCCTGTTTGATTGTTTCCCACATATGACCGAACACCGCAGGCGGCATGTCCGGGTGACGCACCAGGTTGTGTGGTTGCCCAAGCAATTCGTCGTAGGTAAAACCGCTGATGGCGACAAAAGCGTCGTTGCAATAGGTGATGCGGCTGTTGAGGTCGGTGGTGGAAATAAGCCGTTGATCGGCGGGGAAGGTTCTTTCGTGTTCTGTGACGGGCAAATTCATGCGCATCGGGCGGTCTCTGCTTGAAAGACGATGGGGACATTCATCAAAGCAGGTACAGGTTTAGCAGAGCCTTCATGCCGGTGTTGCCAATAGTTTCAGGAATTTCGAGGGCCCTTCTGACATTTTCAGGGGCCCTTGCATTCAGGCGGGGGTCAACTGCGCCTTGAGCAGGTCGCGAAAGGTCTGGATCAAGGGTTCGCGGCTGCGGCCACGGCGGATGATCATGGAAAATGGCGCCTGGTAGCCGAAGGTTGCCGGCGACAGTACGCGCAAGTCACCCTTGTCGGCCCAGGCCTGGGCGTAGTGCTCCGGCAGATAGCCGATGTAGGCGCCCGACAGCACCAGAATCAGCTGCGCCTCCATACTCTCCACCGTGGCCGCACTGTGCTTGAAGCCGTGGCGGGCAAGCTCGGCCTGGCTCCAGTAGCCGCGTCCGACCATGCGCTGTTGAGTGATAACCTGCTCGGGAATGCGCCGCTCGTTGAACAGCGGGTGACGATTGCTGCAGTACAGCCAGTGCTGTTCGCGGTACAGCGGCTGATAGACCAGCCCGCTCATGCGAGTGGAGAAGGCACCGATGGCCAGGTCCAGGCGGTTGTCCTGCACGCCCAGTTGCAACTCGTAGGGGCTCGAGACCGACAGGTGCAGGTGAACAGCCGGGTGTTCCTGGCTGTAGGCGCCGATGGCCTCGGCCAGGGGCAAGGCACGGTCACCAACGGTGGAGTCGATCACCCCAAGGTTCAGCGTGCCGCGCAACTCGCCCTTGAGGGCGGCCGCGTACTGCTCGAAGCCGTCCATTTCCGCCAGCAGGCGCAAGGTCTCCTGGTGGAACAGCTCGCCCTTGCTGGTCAGGCTGAAGCCGCCTCGCCCTCGATGGCACAGCACGATGCCCAGTGCCGCTTCGAGCTGGCTCATGTAGGTGCTGATGGCCGAGGTCGAGAGGTTCAGTTCGCGCTGGGCGCTGGCGAAACCCTGGTGGCGTACCACGCTGACGAAGATACGCAGGAGTTTCAGGTCAGGCAGTGCAGAGGCCATGGAAAGCGGAGTCCGAAAGGCGGCAAGTGGCAAAAGTCTAACCAGATTCTCGGCATTAGTTTAGAAAAACATGAACTAAGTATTTGCCTGTAGCGATTCTTTTCGAGCACTACCTTTTGCAGACTCTGCCGCAATGCACCTGTCAGCCGGCGCTTCAGGGTTTTTCCCAACCCAGGCAGACAGGTTCCAACAACTAAAACAATCGAATCGATGAGGCCCGACCGTGGACAAGATTCTGCACCAACCACTGGGCGGCAACGAAATGCCGCGTTTCGGCGGCATCGCCACCATGCTCCGCCTTCCTCACCTGCAAAGCGCCGAGGGCCTGGACGCGGCCTTCATCGGTATCCCGCTGGATATCGGTACTTCGCTGCGTTCCGGCACCCGCTTTGGCCCACGGCAGATCCGTGCCGAGTCGGTAATGATCCGTCCCTACAACATGGCGACCGGCGCTGCGCCCTTCGATTCGATGTCGGTGGCCGATATCGGTGACGTTGCGATCAACACCTTCAACCTGCTTGAAGCCGTGCGCATCATCGAAGAAGCCTACGACGAAATCCTCGAACACAACGTCATCCCCATGACCATGGGTGGCGACCACACCATCACCCTGCCGATCCTGCGTGCCATCCACAAGAAGCACGGCAAGGTAGGCCTGGTGCACATCGATGCCCACGCCGACGTCAACGATCACATGTTCGGCGAGAAAATCGCCCACGGCACCACCTTCCGCCGCGCCGTGGAAGAAGGCCTGCTGGACTGCGACCGCGTGGTGCAGATCGGCCTGCGCGCCCAGGGCTACACCGCCGAAGACTTCAACTGGAGCCGCAAACAGGGCTTCCGTGTGGTCCAGGCCGAAGAGTGCTGGCACAAATCCCTCGAGCCGCTGATGGCTGAAGTACGTGAAAAGGTCGGCGGCGGTCCGGTCTACCTGAGCTTCGACATCGACGGTATCGATCCGGCCTGGGCGCCAGGTACCGGCACCCCGGAAATCGGTGGCCTGACCACCATCCAGGCCATGGAAATCATCCGTGGCTGCCAGGGCCTGGACCTGATCGGCTGCGATCTGGTAGAAGTCTCGCCCCCTTACGACACCACCGGCAACACCTCGTTGCTGGGTGCCAACCTGCTGTACGAAATGCTCTGTGTCTTGCCGGGCGTCGCGCGCCGCTGACCGACAAACACCAGGGAAGCTACACAGGCAGGAGCCATGAAAGCCGGGCCGCACACGCGGCCTGAGCCGTAGACGAATGACCGGCGCCGGGCATGCCTGGCGTCAGGATCGATCTCACCATAATAAAGATAATCGGAGACACCCCCATGGCTTTGGACCTATTCGTTGTTCTGATCTATGCGGCTGGCATGCTCGCGCTGGGCTATTACGGCATGCGCCGGGCAAAAACCCATGAAGATTACCTGGTGGCCGGGCGCAACCTGGGCCCAAGCCTGTACATGGGCACCATGGCAGCAACGGTACTGGGCGGCGCCTCCACTGTTGGCACTGTACGCCTGGGCTACGTTCACGGCCTCTCGGGCTTCTGGCTGTGCGCTGCCCTGGGCCTGGGCATCATTGCCCTGAACCTGTTCCTGGCCAAACCCCTGCTGCGCCTGAAGATCTTCACCGTGACCCAGGTACTGGAGCAGCGCTACAACCCCATGGCCCGCCAGGCCAGCGCCGTGATCATGCTCGCTTACGCACTGATGATCGCCGTGACCTCGACCCTGGCCATCGGCACCGTGCTGCAAGTGCTGTTCGAGATGCCATTCTGGGCTGCGATCCTGCTCGGTGGTGGCGTGGTGGTGGTGTACTCGACCATCGGCGGCATGTGGTCGCTGACCCTGACCGACATCGTCCAGTTCGTGATCAAGACCGTAGGCCTGATGTTTGTCCTGCTGCCGATCTGCCTCTACCGCGTAGGCGGCTGGGATGAGCTGGTGGCCAAGCTGCCGGCATCGAGCTTCAGCCTGACCACCATCGGCTGGGACACCATCATCACCTACTTCCTGATCTACTTCTTCGGCATCCTGATCGGTCAGGACATCTGGCAGCGAGTATTCACTGCCCGTGACGAAAAAGTCGCCAAGCGCGCCGGTACCACTGCAGGCATCTACTGCGTGATCTATGGCCTGGTGTGTGCGGTGATCGGTATGACCGCCCATGTGCTGCTGCCGGACCTGGGCAATGCCAACAACGCCTTCGCCGCCATCGTCAAATCCGCCCTGCCTGACGGCATCCGCGGCCTGGTGATTGCTGCAGCCCTGGCAGCGATGATGTCCACGGCCAGTGCCGGCCTGCTGGCGGCCTCGACCGTGCTCACCGAAGACCTGCTGCCAAAACTGCGCGGCGGCAAACAATCGAGCCTGGGCATCAACCGCCTGTTCACCCTGCTGACCGGCATTGCCGTGCTGGGAATCGCCCTGGTGGTGGAAGATGTTATCAGCGCCCTGACCCTGGCCTACAACCTGCTGGTAGGCGGGATGCTGGTGCCACTGATCGGTGCGATCTACTGGAAACGTGCTACCACCGCCGGCGCCATCACCAGCATGACCCTGGGCTTTGTCACCGCCCTGGTGTTCATGGTCAAGGATGGGATGGATGCCAACACGCCGATCTACTACAGCCTGGCGATCGCGCTGGTGAGCTTTGTGGTGGTAAGCCTGATGTCCCGCCGGACGGCGGGTGCAGTGAATCTGGCCTGATCAGGCCAGCGGTGGCCGTCGCATCAAGCTGATGCGGCGGCCCGAGCCAGGCGCTAGCGACGAGGCTGGCGCTTGCGCTGCTCCTCATCGGTGGGGATCGGCACCGGCTGCAACGGCGGTGGAATCAAGCCCAGGGCCGCAGCCAGGTCATGAAGCCAGTTGAACAGATTATTTCTCATAACTCCCCCTTACGGGTCAGCCTGCACGGCGATTCAATCCTGCGATGCTTCATACAGATCATAGTCCTATGTCGTACTTTACGCATGCTCATGGTCTACAAGTTGGGGCTAGTTTGATCTCGATCAAGCACTGACCGCCACTTCGCCCGCCCCTGCAACTGTTTCCCCTTGTTGCAGATCTATCCAGGCGCTCAGGTTCGCCCCCCGCATACCCTTGCGCCACATCAGCCAGGTGGTGGCCTGATCAAAGGGTACCTGCAAGCGGTGCACCGCAACCCGTTCACGTCCGGGCAAGCTGTCGAGCATCGACTGTGCCATCAGCGCCACCCCCGCCCCGGCGATCACGCACGCCAACATACTCGGATACGACTCGATCTCCATCACCCGGCCCATGGCCGCGTGATCGTGTGCGTACCAGGCCTCCAGGCGCATGCGGTACGAACAGCCCTGGCGAAAGGTGAACACCGCCCGCCCAGTGACATCCTGAGCACTGCGCACCGGCGGATGATCCGGCTCCGTGATCAGTATCAGAGTCTCATCGCACAGCGGCACACCGTCGAGCCCGGCCAGCGCCAGCGGGCCATCCACCAGCGCCGCATCCAGGCGACCACTGATCAGGCCTTCGAGCAACTCACCACTGGGCGCCGCTTGCACCTGCAGATTCACCGCCGGATACGCCTTGTGATAGCGCGCCAGCAACGCTGGCAGATGAATCGCCGCGGTGCTGTACATCGTGCCCAGCGCGAAATCGCCTGCCGGCTGCCCGCCCTGCACCGCCGCACAGGCTTCATCATGCAGCGCCAGCATGCGCCCGGCATAGTCGAGCAGCACCTTGCCTGCCGGCGACAACTGCAAGCGCTGGCGTTCGCGACGAAACAACTCGACGCCCAGTTGCTCTTCGAGTTGGCGCAAGCGCGTGGACAGGTTCGACGGCACCCGGTGCAAGCGCTCCGCAGCGCGGGTGATCGAGCCTTCCTCGGCGACTGCCTGAAAGATCCGCAGTTGGCTGAGCTCCACGAAACATTCTCCAGAACAGAACAAGTTCATCATAATTATTCAATTTTTCTGAAAGTCAATCACTCGTAGCCTGACGGTCATCGAATCCGTTTCAGGAACCTGACCATGTCCCCGTTCATTCGCCTGCTCGCCAGCGCTGTCGCCCTGATGATGGCCATGGGCATCGGCCGCTTCGCCCTGACCCCGCAGCTGCCGCACCTGCTCAACGAAGGGCAGATCAGCCTGACCGCAGCCGGGCTGATTGCCGCCGCCAATTATCTGGGTTACCTGCTCGGTGCGCTGGACGCCATGTTCGCCCGCCGCCCCGGGCAAGTCCGCGCCCGCTTGCACGGCGGTTTGTGGCTGTGCGTGTCGCTGACCCTGGCCTCTGTGTGGGCGCATGACTTCTGGAGCCACCTGCTGCTGCGCTTCGGCACCGGAGTGGCCAGCGCCTGGGTGTTGGTGATGCTCACCAGCCTGACCCAGCAACTGGCGGTGGCCAGCAACCGGCAACGCCTGGGCGCACTGGTGTTCGCCGGGCCCGGCGTGGGGATCATGCTCACAGGATTGCTGGCGCTGTTTTCCAACCTCTACGGCCTGGGCTCAGCGCCGTTGTGGCTGATCTACGCCGCTACCGCGCTGCTGATGTTGCTGGCCGTGCTGCCGTTCCTGCCTCGGCCACAGGCCCTGGCACCTGCCAGCACCAGCGTGGCCACGCCGACGCGGGGCATTGCTCGCCTGGGCCTGATCTATGCGCTGTACGGTATCGGCTACATCATCCCGGCCACGTTCATGTCACAGATGGCCAGCGCGCGGTTTCACGGGCATTGGCTGGCAGACCTGTTCTGGCCGGGGTTCGGCCTGGCAGCGGCACTGGGTGTGGTGATGGTCAGCTATCGCCGCCCACACTGGGGCAGCACCTCACAGTGGTTGATGGCAACGCTGTGGCTGCAAGCTGCCGGCGTGTTCGCCTGCCTGCTGGGCAGCGGGCCGAGCCTGGCCCTGGGAGTGATCTTGTGTGGCATGCCGTTTCTGGCCTGCATGCAGTTGATGATGCAGCGGCTGCGAGAGCTATCGCCCCAGGCCAGCCAACGCAACACCGGCTTGCTGACCGCCTGCTTTGCCCTGGGCCAGCTCAGCGGCCCGTTGCTGGCGGCCTTGAGTACTCAGTTCGCCGCCAGCCTGCAGCCGGCGCTGGTGGTTGCCGGCAGCGGCCTGATGCTGGCTGGCGCCTTGCTGTTGCGCCCTGCGCCTAACCGAGCAGGCTGCGCAAGCGCCGTCGTACCCACTGCTCAGCGCTGACCAGCGTTACGCCGAGCAACACCATGACCGCCCCGAGCACGAAGTTCAGGCTCAACGGCTCACCGAGCAACAGCACACCAAAGGTCACGCCGAACAACGGGGTAATGAAAGAGAACACCGCCAGGTTCGAGGCCAGGTAGCGACGCAGCAACCAGAACCAGGTCAGGTAACTGAAGAACGAAACGATCAATCCCTGGAACAACAGGCTGCCAATCGACATCGGGGTGAAATGCACCTGGGTGACCTGGCCGCTGAGCGCGGCAATCAACAGCAGGCCGACGAAACCGACCGCCAGTTGATAGAACAAGGTCAGGGTCGCAGGCGCCTCGGACAACCGTGAGCCTCGCACAACCACCGTGGTCGCGCCCCAGGCCAGGCCTGCCAGTACGCCAAAGGCATCGCCCAGGAGCACGCGGCTGTCCATATCGGCGAATGACACCCCACCGGCAAAGGCATAGGCGATACCGCCAAAGGCCAGCACGATGCCCAACCACTGCAGGGGCCTCAGGCGCTCGCTCGGCAGCAAAAAATGCAAACCCAGGGCCGTGAACACCGGGGCGGTGTAGAGGAATACCGACATATGCGCTGCCGACGTCAGCTTCAGGCCTTCGGCAATGAACAGGAACTCCAGCCCGAACAGCGCACCGGCCAACAGGCCGCCGCGCCAGGTATGAGAGACCTGGTCCCAGCCCCCGCGAAAGCACATCAACAGCCCCACCAGCACCGCCGCCATTCCCGACCGCAAGGCTTGTTGCATGACCGGGGCAATATCGGGGGCCGCCAGTTTGATCATCACTTGCTGGATGCCCCAGATCAGGCACAGCACCAGCATGATTTGCAGGGCGAAGGCATCAGTGTTGCGGCGGGTGGCGCTCATTGCGGGCACCCGCTGTTGGCGAACGGCATGGCAGAGTCTCGGCAGCTGTGGATCCAGTTGCCAATTATCAGCGCCGCTGTACGGTCAATGCCAGCGTTGTGTCGTGCTCAGGCAATTTGAGGCCGCGACGCCACCTGGTCAAACAAGGTCGGCTCCAGTGCGTCTTCCTGTTCATCGAGTACCTGGCGCGGATGGTCATTGCCCGGAATGCTGCTGTCGATCAGGCTGAGCAAGCGAGCGCCACGCTCGGTGAGCACAAAGTTTTCACCGTTGCCGCCCTGATCTTCGGGCCGGCTTTCAATGAAGCTGCGATCGAACAGCAGCTTTTCGTACTCGCACGCTCGGGTCTTGAGGTGATCCAGCTCCGGTACCGGCTCGCCCTTGGCGGCCAGGGCGGCGGCGTGCTGTTCGGCATAGGGGCGCGGGGTAAAACTGTGACCGGCGCCGTTCTGCACTTCATGCAGCAGGCGTTCGATCAGGTCCCAGTCGTAGGTGATCATCGGCATGGCCTCACTCAAGGGTGTGTAAGGTTGTGACCGATGCGGGGGGCAGCGGTTCGACTGAACTTTACCCGCCTGTGGCACCTCAACCGGATAACGCACGCCAACGGAGCCCTGCCCATGAAGCCCCTGTTGAACATCGCTGCCGCTGCCAGCCTGCTGCTGGCCCTGCCCAGCTGGGCCTGCACGCTTGAGGAAGCCACGGAAAAACGCGAGGAACTGGCCAAGGAGGTCACGCGACTGACGGAGCAGAATCCGCAGAAGGCCAAGGAGATCAACGAAGAATTGAAAGGCATGAAGCTAGACAGCGCCAGCAAGGACCTGCCCGACAAATGCCAGCTGATCGACAAGCGGTTGCAGGAATTGAGGACAGCAGAGAAGCAGGTCTGACGTTATCGCGGGGCAAGCCCGCTCCTACAGTAGGAGCGGGCTTGCCCCGCGATCATTGCATCACTCCGCAGCCGGTGCCGGCTTGCGACGCTTCAGCGGTGCCAGGCCATCGGCACTGGCCAGCGGTGCATTGGGCTTCGGCTTGGCCGTCGGCTTGCGCTTGGCCGCGACTTTCTTGTCGCCCTTCTTGTCGGTCTTTTTCTTCTTGACCCCGGCCGCCTTGCCCGAGGCCTTGACCTTCTTCGGCCCGGTGTAGGTGCCTTTGACTTCCTTGATGACCCGGCGCTCGAAGCTCTGCTTGAGGTAGCGCTCGATGCTCGACATCAGGTTCCAGTCGCCATGGCAGATCAGCGAGACCGCCAGGCCTTCGTTACCGGCGCGGCCGGTACGGCCGATACGGTGAACGTATTCGTCGCCGCTGCGTGGCATGTCGAAGTTGATCACCAGGTCCAGGCCGTCGACGTCCAGGCCGCGGGCGGCCACGTCGGTGGCAACCAGAATCTTCGCACCGCCCTGCTTCAGCCGCTCGATCGCCAGCTTGCGGTCCTTCTGGTCCTTGTCACCGTGCAGGACGAACGCCTTGTAGTCCTTGGCCACCAGGTGACCGTAGATGCGGTCGGCCATGACCCGGGTATTGGTGAAGATGATCGCCTTTTCGTAGGTTTCGTTCTGCAGCAACCACTGAACGATCTGCTCTTTGTGCTGGTTGTGGTCGGCGGTGATAATCTGCTGGCGAGTACCTTCGGCCAGCTGGCTGACGCTGTTGAGCATCAGGTGCTCAGGCTCTTTCAATACCTTGCCGATCATGTCGCGCAGGCCGGCGCCGCCGGTGGTGGCGGAGAACAGCATGGTCTGCTCGCGGTTCGGACACTCGTTGCACAGGCGCTCGACGTCTTCGGAGAAGCCCATGTCGAGCATGCGGTCGGCTTCGTCCAGAACGATGACCTGAACATGCTCCAGGTGCAGGTTGCCGGCATTGAGCTGCTCAAGCAGGCGACCCGGAGTGCCGATCAGCACGTCCGGCACCTTGCGCAGCATGGCAGCTTGCTCTTTGAAGTCTTCGCCACCGGTGATCAGGCCAGCCTTGATGAAGGTGAACTGCGCGAAGCGCTCGACTTCCTTGAGAGTCTGCTGGGCCAGCTCGCGGGTTGGCAGCAGCACCAGGGCGCGGATCTCGACGCGTTTCTGCTTGAGGTCGACCAGGCGATTGAGCATCGGCAGGACGAAGGCTGCGGTCTTGCCGCTACCGGTTTGCGCCGTCACCCGCAGGTCCCGTCCCTGCAACGCCAGCGGAATGGCCGCTGCCTGCACCGGGGTCGGCTCGACAAATTTCAGCTCGTCCACGGCTTTGAGCAGGCGTTCGTGCAGGGCGAATTGGGAAAACACGGGTGTACCTCGGGCATGTGCAAAAAATTCAGTTGCATAGGGTAACGTTTTCCGGCGTCGCCGCCGAATTCTTTTGGCAACTTGTCGCCAATCCGCGCTCTAATGACCCTCCTTTTCACGTTTGCGGACAAATTTCACTACGGCAATGGATATTCAACAGATGTGGCAAAACGCCCTGGACCTGTGGGGCACCCTCGATCAACACCCTGTATTGCACGCGGGCCTGGGCCTGACGGTGTTGCTGGTCATCGCACTGGTACTCGGCCGGGTGGCGCGCTTTCTGATTCTGCACGCCGCCCGTCTGCTCGGCAGGCAACCGCCGCTGCACTGGCTCAACGACCTGCGCCAGAACAAGGTTTTCCACCGCCTGGCCCAGACCACCCCCTCGCTGGTGGTGCAGTTCGGCCTGAAACTGGTGCCCGAGCTCAATGCCACCAGCCAGCACTTTCTCGGCAACGTGGCGCTGGCCTTCACCATCCTGTTCCTGACCCTGGCCATCTCGGCCCTGCTCGATGCCTTGCTGGACATCTATGCCCGCACCGAACACGCCCGCACCCGCTCGATCAAGGGCTACGTGCAGTTGGCCAAGATGGTCTTGTTCGTGTTCAGCGCCATCGTCATCGTCGCCACCCTGATCGACCGCTCGCCGCTGTTGCTGCTTTCCGGTCTGGGTGCCATGTCGGCGGTCATCCTGTTGGTGTACAAAGACACCCTGCTGTCGTTCGTGGCCAGCGTGCAATTGACCAGCAACGACATGCTGCGGGTCGGCGACTGGATCGAGATGCCCCAGGTGGGTGCCGATGGCGATGTGGTCGACATCACCCTGCACACGGTCAAGGTGCAGAACTTCGACAAGACCATCGTCTCCATTCCGACCTGGCGCCTGATGTCCGAGTCGTTCAAGAACTGGCGAGGCATGCAGCAGTCGGGCGGCCGCCGGATCAAGCGCAGCGTGTTCATCGACGCCGGCGGCGTACGTTTCTTGACCGATGAAGAAGAACATCGCCTGAGCCAGGTCCACCTGCTGACCGACTACATGAGCCGCAAGCGCAGTGAACTCAGGGCCTGGAACGAGGCCCAGGGCAACGTGGCCGAAATGTCGGCCAACCGCCGGCGCATGACCAACATCGGCACCTTCCGCGCCTATGCCCTGGCCTACCTGAAGAGCCACCCCGAGATCCAGCCGAACATGACCTGCATGGTCCGCCAGATGCAGACCACTGCCCAGGGCGTGCCGCTGGAAATCTACTGCTTTACCCGCACCACTGTGTGGGCCGACTACGAGCGCATCCAGGGTGACATCTTCGACTACTTGCTGTCGGTGATGCCGGAATTCGGCCTGAGCCTGTACCAGCAGCCGAGCGGCAACGATCTGCGTGCCGGCCTGCTACCGGCCAGCCTGCCCCGCCCGCAGCGCACCCTGACTGCCGAGACGGCCGATCCACAGTGAGGCCAGGATCACCGCACCGCCGATGAACAAACTGCCCAGGGGCTCGTGTTGGTTCCAGATCAGCAGGTTGAGCAACAGCCCCACTGGCACATGCAGGTTGTTCATCACCGCAAGGGTCGCGCCGGACACCAGGCACGCGCCCTTGTTCCACCAGTACAGCCCCAGCGCCGTCGGGCATAGCCCCAGGAACAACAGCACCAGCCACTGCACATCGGTGCTTGGCAGGTGCTGGGTGTTGCCGAAAGCCAGGAAGGCCGGCAACACCACCATCAATGCCCCCAGGTAGAAATAGCCAAAGCGCCGGTAATGCGGCAAGTCGCTGGGGTTGCGCGCGATCAAGTGACGGTACAGCACCTGCCCGGCGGCGTAGGTGAAGTTGGCCAGTTGCAGCAGCAGGAAGCCGATGAAGAAATCCGGGCTGATACTGTCGAAACGGATCACTGCCGCACCGCCAACCGCGACCAGCGCTGCCACTAGTGCCCAGGGGTTGAAGCGCCGGTTCAGGGCGTCTTCGATCAGGGTCACGTGCAGGGGCGTGAGAATGGTGAACAGCAGCACTTCGGGCACCGTCAGCACCCTGAAACTCAAGTACAGGCACACATAGGTGATGCCGTATTGCAGCGCGCCGATCAGCAGCATCGAGCGCATGAAGCGCGGCTCGACCTGACGCCAGCGGGTCAGGGGCAGGAACACCAGCCCGGCCAGCACCACACGCGCCAGCACGGCGAAATAGCTGTCGACGTGACCGGCCAGGTACTCGCCGATCAGGCTGAAGGAAAACGCCTGGATCAGCGCGACGATCAATAAATAGCCCATGGTTGCCCCTTGCTGTAGAGGCGGCGACCTTATCCGCTCGCCTGTCGCTGAGCAAGCCCGCCTCTTCAGGCACAAAAAAGCCCGGTCAAAGACCGGGCAGGTACACCCAAAGGAGCAACAGGTGTCAGGCGGGAAAATTCAGTGTGCTCACGCCACCGCAGCCAGCTGGGCCTTGGCCTGGTTCAGGCCCTTCTCGTGGAAGTCGCCACCCAGGTTCAGGCCTTCGGCGTGAATGAAGGTCACGTCGTGGATACCGATGAATGCCATCACCTGGCGCAGGTAGGGTTCCTGGTGATCGCTGGAAGCGCCGGCATGGATGCCGCCACGGGCCGTGAGGATGTAGGCCTTCTTGCCGGTCAGCAGCCCCTGCGGGCCGGTTTCGGTGTACTTGAAGGTGATACCGGCACGCAGTACATGGTCCAGCCAGGCTTTCAAAGTGCTCGGAATGGTGAAGTTGTACATTGGCGCAGCCAGCACCAGCACATCGGCAGCCAGCACTTCATCGGTCAGCTCGTTGGAGCGGGCCAGGGCCTGCAGTTCATCGCCATTGCGCTGGTCTTCAGGTTTCATCCAGCCACCGAGCAGGTTGGCATCCAGGTGCGGCACCGGGTTCACGGCCAGGTCACGCAGGGTGATCGGGTCGGTCGGGTTAGCCGCCTGCCACTGGCTGACAAAGTCACGGGTCAGTTGCCGGGAGATCGAGTCCTGCTGGCGGGCGCTGCTTTCGATAACAAGTACACGGGACATTGGGTTTGCCTCCATCGGCGAATGCGGTCAGTCGATGGAGGTAAGATTAATCGGTGACCGATCGATTAAAAAGCGTAAAATCTGGGTGCAACCTATCAGTTAATTTGTTTTATTAGCCCAATGCTCTACCCTCAAGAACGGCGTGAGCCGCCTTTCACTCTTGAGGTTTGCAGTCCAGGGTGATGCGCAGCTTGATGATCTTGCGATTGAATTTGGCGGTGACATCCCGGCTTTGCTTGGCCGGCACCTGGACCCGACGCACCCGAGGCGCCTCCGGGCCGTTCTGGAACCGGACCTTGCACTGGGCCGGCACGTCACCGTAGTTGTTCAGGGTGATCGAACCCATGTCGTAGTCAGTGTCATAGGTGGTGTAGTCGACCTTGACGCCGTCCAGCTGCTTGTCCACATCGATGGGGTAAGCCAGCGCCGTGAGCGGAAGCAGGGCCAGCAATACAGCACAACATTTCTTCATACGACGCTCTCCATGAAAGAGCGCCAGCTTAGGACAACAGGAGCCGAAGATGAAAGCGCCGCGCGTTACCCTGGATCAGTGGCGGACCCTTCAGGCGGTGGTCGACCACGGTGGTTTTGCCCAGGCGGCCGAAGCCCTGCACCGCTCGCAATCCTCGGTGAGCTACACCGTGGCCCGCATGCAGGATCAACTGGGCGTGCCGTTGCTGCGCATCGACGGACGCAAGGCGGTGCTGACCGAAGCCGGCAATGTGTTGCTGCGCCGCTCCCGGCAACTGGTCAAGCAGGCCAGCCAGCTCGAAGACCTGGCCCATCACATGGAACAGGGCTGGGAAGCCGAAGTGCGCCTGGTGGTCGATGCCGCCTACCCCAATGCCCGCCTGGTCCGCGCCTTGAGTGCGTTCATGCCGCAAAGCCGTGGCTGCCGGGTGCGGCTGCGCGAAGAGGTGCTGTCCGGGGTCGAGGAGGTGCTGCATGAAGGCATCGCCGACCTTGCCATCAGCGGCTTCAATATCTCCGGCTACCTGGGCACCGAGTTGAGCTCGGTGGAGTTCGTCGCCGTCGCCCACCCTGACCACAGCCTGCATCGCCTTGGACGGGAGCTAAGCTTCCAGGACCTGGAAAGCCAGTTGCAGGTCGTGATCCGCGACTCGGGACGAGCCCAGCCGCGCGATGTCGGCTGGCTCGGTGCCGAACAGCGCTGGACGGTCGGCAGCCTGGCCACCGCCGCCACCTTCGTCAGCAGCGGCCTGGGTTTTGCCTGGCTGCCGCGCCACCTGATCGAGCGCGAGCTGCGCGAAGGCATCCTCAAGCCCTTGTCGCTGGATCAGGGTGGCAGCCGTCATCCACTGTTCTACCTTTACTCCAACAAGGACAAACCCCTGGGCCCGGCCACACAGATTCTCATCGAGTTGCTGCGCAACTTCGATACCGCACCGCTGGATGTGCCCTTCGCCGCCCCCGCCCAAGCCTGACAGGAATCACGCCCATGGCCTATTTCGAACACGAAGGTTGCTCGCTGCACTACGAGGAATACGGCCAGGGCGACCCACTGGTGCTGCTGCATGGCCTGGGCTCCAGTTGCCAGGACTGGGAAATGCAGGTGCCAACCCTTGCCCGGCACTACCGGGTGATCCTGATGGATATCCGCGGCCACGGGCGCTCCGACAAGCCCCGCGAGCGCTACAGCATCGCAAGCTTCAGTGCCGACCTGCTGGCCCTGCTCGAACACCTGCAAACCGGCCCGGTGCATCTGGTGGGTTTGTCCATGGGTGGCATGGTGGGGTTCCAGTTTGCGGTCGACCACCCCGAAATGCTGCGCAGCCTGTGCATCGTCAACAGTGCCCCCGAGGTCAAGCGCCGCACCCGCAGCGACTGGGTCTGGTGGGCCAAGCGCTGGGCCATGGCCCGCGCACTGAGCCTTGAAACCATTGGCAAGGCCCTGGCTGCCCGCCTGTTCCCCAAACCCGAGCAGGCAAGCCTGCGACGCACGATGGCCGAGCGCTGGGCTAAGAACGACAAACGCGCTTATCTATCGAGCTTCGACGCCATTGTCGGTTGGGGCGTCAGCGAACGCATCGGGCAGATCCGCTGTCCTACCCTGGTCATCAGCGCCGACCAGGATTACACCCCGGTACAACTGAAAGAACGCTATGTCAGCCTGATTCCCCAGGCACGACTGGCGGTCATCGAGGATTCGCGGCACGCTACGCCGCTGGACCAACCCCAGGTTTTCAATCAGACGCTGCTGCAGTTTCTGGCAGCGTCCACCACCCCTCAAGGAACATTGAGCCCATGCTGAAAAAACTCCTGCTCGCCACCTGCTCGGTCGTCTTCGCCACCAGCCTGATGGCTGCCGACAAGGCGCCTCACGTACTGCTCGACACCAGCTTCGGCCAGATCGAAGTGGAACTGGACCCGGTCAAGGCGCCGATCAGCAGCAAGAACTTCCTCCAATACGTGGACAGCGGCTTCTACAACAACACCATTTTCCACCGGGTGATTCCAGGCTTCATGGCCCAGGGTGGCGGCTTTACCGAGCAAATGGTGCAAAAGCCCACCAAGGACCCGATCCGTAACGAAGCCAGCAACGGCCTGCACAACACCCGTGGCACGCTGTCGATGGCGCGTACCTCCAACCCGAATTCGGCCACCAGCCAGTTCTTTATCAACGTGGCCGACAACGCCTTCCTCGACCCGGGCCGCGATGCCGGTTATGCCGTGTTCGCCAAAGTGGTCAAGGGCATGGATGTAGTCGACCAGATCGTCAACTCGCCAACCACCGTCAAGAAAGGCATGCGTGATGTGCCGGTTGACCCGGTATTCATCAAGTCGGCCAAACGCATCGACTGATCCCAAGGTTTCACAGGGACGTGAACCAAGGCCTTTGGGTCGACCAGACAGGAGTTACCCCGTTCATGTTGTTCCGCCGCTTCGAAAAGCTGATCGATATCTTCCGAGAAGCGCCCAGCGCAGCACCGCCCAGTACGGTGCTGCCGTTCTACCTCTACTACCTGCGCCAGGTGTGGCCAAGCTTTGCCGCCCTGCTGGTGGTCGGTCTTGTTGGCGCACTGATCGAAGTGGCGCTGTTCAGCTACCTGAGCCGGATCATCGACCTGGCCCAGGGCACTCCGAACATCAATTTCTTCAGCGAGCACGCCGGTGAACTGCTGTGGATGCTGGTGGTGGCGCTGATCCTGCGGCCGGTGTTCGTCGGCCTGCACGATTTGCTGGTCCACCAGACCATCAGCCCCGGCATGACCAGCATGATTCGCTGGCAAAACCACACTTACGTGCTCAAGCAGAGCCTGAACTTCTTCCAGAGCGACTTCGCCGGGCGTATCGCTCAACGCATCATGCAGACAGGCAACTCGCTGCGCGACTCGGCGGTGCAGGCGGTGGATGCCCTTTGGCATGTACTGATCTATGCCATCAGCTCGCTGGTGCTGTTTGCCGAGGCCGACTGGCGCCTGATGCTGCCACTGATCACCTGGATCCTCTGCTATATCGGCGCGCTCTATTACTTCGTGCCACGGGTCAAGGCCCGGGCGGTGGTCTCCTCCGACGCCCGTTCCAAGCTCATGGGCCGGATCGTCGATGGCTACACCAACATCGCCACCCTCAAACTCTTTGCCCATACCGACTACGAACAACAGTACGCCCGCGAAGCCATCAGCGAGCAGACCGAAAAAACCCAGTTGGCCGCCCGCGTGGTCACCAGCATGGACGTGGTCATTACCAGCCTCAACGGCCTGCTGATCGTCGGCACCACGGGCCTTGCGCTGTGGCTGTGGACCCAGTCGCTGATCAGTGTCGGCGCCATTGCCCTGGCCACCGGCCTGGTGATCCGCATCGTCAACATGTCGGGTTGGATCATGTGGGTGGTCAACGGCATCTTCGAGAACATCGGCATGGTCCAGGACGGCCTGCAGACCATCGCCCAGCCGGTCAGCGTGACCGACTCGCCCAACGCCCCGAGCCTCATGGTCGACCGCGGCGCAGTGAAGTTCGAGAACGTGGGCTTTCACTACGGCAAGGGCAGCCGGATCATCGACGGCCTGAACCTGGAGATCCGTCCCGGCGAGAAGATCGGCCTGATCGGCCCGTCGGGTGCTGGCAAGTCGACCTTGGTCAACCTGCTGCTGCGCCTGTACGACCTGGAGAGCGGTCGCATCCTGATCGACGGCCAGGACATCGCCCAGGTAACCCAGGCCAGCCTGCGTGCACAGATCGGCATGATCACCCAGGACACCTCCCTGCTGCACCGCTCGATCCGCGACAACCTGCTGTACGGTCGCCCGGACGCCAGTGAAGAAGACCTCTGGGAGGCGGTGCGCCGGGCCCGCGCCGACGAGTTCATCCCGCAGCTGTCAGACGCCCAGGGGCGTACCGGCTTCGATGCCCATGTGGGTGAGCGTGGGGTGAAATTGTCGGGCGGCCAGCGTCAGCGCATCGCCATTGCCCGGGTACTGCTCAAGAACGCGCCGATCCTGATCATGGACGAAGCGACCTCGGCGCTGGACTCGGAAGTCGAGGCGGCGATCCAGGAGAGCCTGGAAACCCTGATGCAAGGCAAGACGGTGATCGCCATTGCCCACCGCCTGTCGACCATCGCCCGCATGGATCGCCTGGTGGTGCTCGAGAAGGGCCGCATTGCCGAGATGGGCAGCCATGCCGAGTTGCTGGCTCACCAGGGCTTGTATGCGCGGTTGTGGCATCACCAGACCGGTGGGTTTGTGGGCATCGACTGAAATCTGCTGTGCGTTCATCGCTGGCACGCCCGCTACCACAATGCCCTGTCCAGGCAGCGCCTGTGGGAGCGGGCTTGCCCCGCGATAATGCCCTCACACCTGCCGATAAGGCAACGCCGTACGCGCATCCTCTGCATACGCCATCACCCCCGCCCGCTCCTGTTCCAGGAACGCCTCCACCGCCCGCCTCAAGCCTGGATGCAACAGGTAATGCCAGGACCGGGTAATCACCGGCTCGAACCCGCGAATCAACTTGTGCTCGCCCTGGGCCCCGGCATCGAAGCGCTGCAACCCCTCGGCAATGGCGAAGTCCATGCCCTGGTAGAAACAGGTCTCGAAATGCAGCCGGTCGAACTCATCCAGGCAGCCCCAGTACCGACCATACAGGCTGTCGCCGCCGACCAGGCTGAATGCCATGGCCACATCACGCCCGGCCTGGCGCGCCATGACCACCCGGATCGCTGTGGGCATGCGCTCGGCCAGCAAGCTGAAGAACGAGCGCGTCAGGTACGGCGCGCGCCGCCGCACGGCATAGGTGTTGGCATAACAGGCAAAGACAAAATCCCACTGCACCTCACTGAGTTCATCACCCCGCATCCAGCGAAATTCGATCCCCTGCCCCGCCACCTGCTCGCGCTCCTTGCGCATTTGCTTGCGCTTGCGGGAGGCGAGGCTGTCGAGAAAGTCCTGGAAATCCCGATAGCCCTGGTTGCGCCAATGAAACTGGCAGCCCAGGCGCTCCATCCAGCCTTCACGGCTGCGCATCACCGCATCACCCTGTTCATCGGTGAAGTTGACATGCGCCCCAGACAACCCTTGCTCGAACAGCGCCTCGCCGAGCAGATCGATCAAGGTCCCACACGCGTGGGCATCGCCCAACAGGCGTGAGCCAGTGACCGGTGAAAACGGCACGGCACACAGCAGCTTCGGGTAATAGGCAATCCCGGCCCGCTCACAGGCATCGGCCCAGCCGTGGTCGAAGACATATTCGCCAAAGGAGTGGGTTTTCACATAGGCCGGCAGGGCCGCCTGCACCTGTCCCGCGGCATCGGTGAGCAGGCGATGGGCCGGCGTCCAGCCGGTACGGCCGCTGACGCTGCCGCTGTCCTCCAGGCTGCTCAGGAAGGCATGGCGCAAAAATGGCTGTTCCCCCGGCACCAGGGCATCCCAGGTGGCAGGTGTGAGGTCGGCGAGGCGAGGCAGGATGAGGTTGGGCATGGGCGCAGTCTGCCTCTTCATGCGGACGAAAAAAAGCCCCGCCAGAGCGGGGCTGAAGATCTAACGGATGAGGAGCGATGTTGCTTAGAACACGTACTGCGCGCGCATTACAAAACCGTCGCCGCTGTCGTCGCCGGCAGCGTTCTCGGCGTTGTCGACATTAGCCTTGACGTACACGCCGCTGAGCTTGATCGATTCGTTGGCGTACCAGTTCACACCCACGTTGTGGACCTTGGCTTCGACGTCGTCGATGTTGGCGAACGCACCGTTGTCGTCGTCGACGCTCAGGTGGTCGTAGCGGTAGAAGACTTCCCAGGCACCGATCTGCTTGTTCGACGGTTTGATGGCGTCGAATTTGCCCAGCTTGTAGCCACGGGACTCACCCGTGATGGTGTAGGCCAGTTGACCGTAGTAGCCGTCGGCCTTGATGTCGGAGAAGGCAGCGCTGTCGGCTTCGACTTCACGCTTGATGTATTCACCCTGTACCGAGAACGGGCCCATGGCCCAGGCGGCTTCCAGGTTCCACGCCTTGTCGGTGTCGTAGGAACCGACCGGGGAGTTGTTGGCGCCACCGAGGGTCAGGCGGTTACCGTTGCTGCCGGCATCCTGGCCACCATCGGTGCTCACGCCACGCATGCCCAGGCGGCTGCGGATACGGCCGTCGAACGCGGTGTCGGAGAGGTCACGCTGGGCGTAGTTGACGCCAAAGTGCAGAACGTTGCCAGCTTCGTGCATCGGGGCAAAGACGCCGCGCAGGTTGAACTGCTTGGTGCTGTCGCCGTCCTTGTCTTGGTTGGTAGCGTCCTTGGCGAACACACCGACCGAACCGTACAGCGAGTCACCGGCGTTGCCGGAGGCCTGCAGGCCCATGCCGCCGTTGTGCGAGTTGGTCCAGTCGACCAGGTCGTACGCGGCGGTACGCTCTTGAGCGGTGACCCACTTGGAGCTGGTGGCTTTTTCCAGGCCAAACTCAGGGTCGAAACGGCCAACCTTGATCGAGACCGGCTTGAAGCCGTTGTAGGCCAGCGACGCTTCGTCGAAATAACCATCTTCGGAGCGGTTGTCACCGCCGGAGTTGTGCGAGAAGTCGTAGGCGATCGCATAGGCCCAGTCGGTGTACAGCACGCCGCCCAGTTCCAGGTAGGCGCGCCGGAAGTAACCGGCGTCCGCGGTGTTGCCGTTGTTGGTGTAGAAACCGTCAAAACGGCTGTAGTCAGCCTGGATACGACCGCCCAGCTTGAAGCTGAATTCCTTGTCGGTGGTAGCGACCTCGAGGCCACCTTTGGTCTTGACTACGATATCGGCGCCGTCGGTGGTCACGGTACCCGCGAAAGCCTGGGCGGTAACGGCCATTGCCAAGGCGCTGGCTGCGAAACCTGCGAAGTGCTTACGGATCATCGAAGAAGCTCCCCTACTTTATGGTCTTGATAATGTTGGAAAAACACGCGGCTTGGGCCACTTGTGCTGGGGAGGAATCTTGGCGGGGGCTTATGTCAGATCAGTGGCTTTTATATAAATGTTTTATGACAACGGAACTTTTTTACTTCGAAAGGAAATAAGCCTGAAAGCCCCATTGCAGGGCCTCCGGGCGGGCTTTCAGCGGCTTTTTTGCTCGCGCCGGGCGTCTGTCAGGCGCTGGACGATTTCATCGACATCGTCTACCGGCGCTTCGGGCAGTGCCTTGATCGTCGCCTGGGCCAGGCGCATCTGTTTGATGAACCGCCGGCAATTCTTGCAGAACAGCAGATGCTGGCGTGCCAGCAGGTTCTCGCCCAGGGTCAGTTGGCCATCCAGGTAATCGCTTGAGCGGGCGACCAGGTCCTTGCAGCTCAGCATTGGCCGGTTTCCTCGAAGTGTTCCAGGGTGGCGAAGACCTTCAGCCTCGCCCGGTGCAACAGCACGCGGACATTGGAGAGCGAGATGTCGAGAAGATTACAGATCTCCTCCAGTTCCAGTCCCTGGCGCTCGCGCAGAACCAGCACGCTGCTTTGCAGCTGCGACAGGCTGAGCAAGGTGTGCTCCAGGCATTCGCGCAACTGGTCCTGGCTCAGCAGCGCTTCTGGAGAGTCCTGGTGCCAGGCATGAGGCGCCAGCAGCCAATGACCGTCACTGGCGAACCGGTCATCGCCGACGCTGCCGTGGGGGGACGGGAGATCATCAAGCAGCACTTCGCGGCGGTTCTGCTTGTAGCGATTCTTGGCCGCGTTGGCGGTAATGGTCAGCAGCCAGGTCTTGAGGCTTGAGCGCCCCTGAAAGCCCGGCAAGCCGCGCACCACGGCCAGCCAGGCATCCTGCACGGCTTCATCGGCCTGGCGGCTGCCGAGGATGGCATAAGCCACGGCGCGCATGGCGCCCTGGTAAGTGCTCACCAATTCCTTGAACGCCTGTTGCTCGCCGAGCAACAGGCGTTCAAGCAAGCGTGCATCGGACTCGACCGTCATCGCCACCTCTTCCTGAACGAGCCCAATGGACAGTGAACCGCGCGGTTTGTTACAGCCGCACTCAACGCTTGCGCAGAATCACGCTGCCGATCGAGTAGCCGGCACCAAAGGAACTGAGTACACCCAGCGAGCCCTTGGGCAGATCGTCCTGGTGCTTGTGCAGTGCAATCACTGAGCCGGCCGAACTGGTGTTGGCGTAGGTATCGAGAATCACCGGCGCTTCTTCTTCCAGGGCGTCGCGGCCCAGCAGCTTCTTGACGATCAGGTGGTTCATGCTCAGGTTGGCCTGGTGTAGCCAGAAGCGCTTGACGTCGCTGACGTTGAGGTTGTTCTCGGCCAGGTGCTGGCCAATCAGCTCGGCGACCATCGGGCAGACCTCGCGGAACACCTTGCGGCCTTCCTGGACGAAGAGTTTGTCGGGCGCACCGATACCCTCTTCGGCCGCCCGGTTGAGGAAGCCGAAGTTGTTGCGGATGTTGTTGGAGAACTGAGTCAGCAGCTTGGTGCTGACGATGTCGAACGGGTGCGCCGACGTCGCCAGGTCGGCACGCTCGACCAGCACCGCAGTGGCTGCATCACCAAAGATGAAATGACTGTCGCGGTCACGGAAGTTGAGGTGGCCGGTGCAGATTTCCGGGCTGATCACCAGCACGGCGCGAGCCTGGCCCAGCTGCACGCTGTTGCAGGCAGTCTGGATGCCGAAGGTGGCCGAGGAGCATGCCACGTTCATGTCGAAGCCGAAGCCGTTGATGCCCAGGGCCTGCTGGACTTCGATGGCGATAGCCGGGTATGGGCGCTGCAGGTTGGAGCAGGCAACGATTACCGCGTCGACATCGGCGGCAGTGCGGCCGGCGCGTTCCAGCGCCTGTTCGGCAGCCGCCACGGCCATCTGGCAAAGGATCGAAGGTTCATCATTGGACCGCTCGGGCAGGCGTGGCGCCATGCGCTGCGGGTCGAGGATACCGGCCTTGTCCATGACAAAGCGGCTCTTGATGCCGGAAGCCTTTTCGATGAACGCGGCGCTGGACTCGGCCAGGGCCTGCACTTCGCCGCGCTCGATGGCCTGGGCGTTGTCAGCGTTGAACTGCTGCACATAGGCGTTGAAGGATTCCACCAGCTCTTCGTTGGAGATGCTGTTGGCCGGGGTGTACAGGCCGGTGCCGCTGATGACGACGTTATGCACGGTCGTTCCTCTGTTCGGTCGTTTTTTATTGGTACCAAGGTACCAAGTTGATCTGGCAATGACCCCAATCAGGGATCACTGCGCTGTACTTGATTCTGGCGCCGCGCAGCCCCTGAAAAATCCGGGGGACGCGGCGGATATCGTCCAAGTGTGCCACAACTGCCGGGGTTAGGCTTCCACCTGGCCCCACTGCTTGCTCAGTCGTTTGTCGGAAACCGGCACCTTGGTACCCAACTGCTGGGCGAACAGTGAAACCCGGTATTCCTCAAGCCACCAGCGGTACAACGTCAGTTGTTCATCGCGCTTGCCCTCCTGGGCATGCTTGTCGGCGCGGCTCTTGTATTGGGTCCACAGGTTGCCCAGTTCGCCGCTCCACACCCGGTCCTTTTGCACCTGGCTGCCAAGCTTCTCCAGGCGCAGTTCGATGGCCTTCAGGTAGCGCGGCAACTCCTTGAGCCACACCCCCGGGGTTTCGCGGACAAAGCCCGGGTACACCAGGTTGCCCAGTTGCTGCTTGATATCGTTGAGTGCCACGGCCTGGGCCAGGTCGATCTTGCCCTTGAAGCGCTTTTGCAGGCCGTGCCAGAGCTTGAGGATCTCCAGTGTCAGGCGTGCCAGGCGCTCGGCGTGCTCGGTCCAGCTGCCGCGCTTGCGCTCGGCCAGCGTCGCCAGGCCCGCACCATCGCGAGGCAGGGTACTTTCACCTTCAAGGATGCAACTGTCGAGGCTGGCCAGCAGGATGTCCTCGACCAGCGCCTCGATGCGCCCCAGTTCACGGTACAGCAGGCCCAGTTCAGTGAGCCCCGGCAGCTTGCCGCGCAGGAACTTGGCAGGCTCTGCCAACTGCTGCAGCAACAGCCGCTGCAAGGCGCGGCGGTGCTGGAACTCGGCCTCGGCCAGGGTCGAGAAGCGCCCTTCCTTGACCGTGCCGTTCTCTTCCACCAAGGCTGGGTAGACCGTCATCGACAGGCCGGCAATCTTCTGTTGCGCTGTCTCGGCCACCTGGGCAAACGCCTTGGCCTGCACCGGTTGCTGACTCTTTTCCGTCTGCGGCACCGCCAGCGCAGCCTGGCTTGCCGCGGCAAAGCGTGCAGTCAACTCGGCAAGATCGCGACCTTCACCCAGGAACTTGCCCCGGGCGTCGACCACTTCCAGGTTCATCTTCAGGTGATTGTCCACTTGGCCTGCCGCTTCGGCCCAGGCCTCGTCACTGACCCGCGCCCCGGTCATGCGCAGCAGTTCACGCCCCAGCGCCTGGGGCAACGAGCCTTCGGCAAAGGTCATGCGCTGCAGGGCGGCCTTGACGAAGTCCGGCACCGGCACGAAGTTCTTGCGCAAGGCCTTGGGCAGGTTGCGCACCAGGGCAATGCACTTGGCTTCGAGCAAGCCCGGAACCAACCATTCCAGACGCTCACCCGGCAGACTCGGCAGCAATGGCGCCGGTACCCGCACCGTAACGCCGTCGCGTGGATGGTTGGGCTCAAAGTGATAACTCAAGGCCAGGCTCAGTTCGCCCAGGCGCAAGGTGTCGGGGTACTGCGCCGCCGTCACTTCACTGGCCTCCCGAGCCAGCACGTCTTCCTCGCGCATTATCAACAGCTGCGGGTCTTTCTGGCTGTTGACCCGGTACCAGCTGTCGAAGGTGGCGGTCTGGTGGATTTCAGCCGGCAAGCGCGCTTCATAGAAGCCGTACAGGGTTTCCTCGTCGGCCAGGATGTCGCGGCGACGGGCCTTGGCCTCCAGCTCGTCAAGTTGTTCGAGCAGTTGCCGGTTGGCCGCCAGACACCTGGCCCTGGACTGGATCTCGCCGCCCACCAGCGCCTCGCGGATAAACAGCTCGCGGGACATCACCGGGTCGATCGGCCCGAAGTGTACCGGGCGCCGACCGACCACGATCATGCCGTACAGCGTGACCTGCTCGAAGGCCACCACCTGGCCACGTTTCTTCTCCCAGTGCGGCTCGAAGTGGTTCTTCTTGATCAGGTGGCCTGCCAGTGGCTCGATCCAGTCCGGCTCGATCTTGGCCACCATGCGCGCATACAGCTTGGTGGTTTCCACCAGCTCTGCGGTCATGATCCACTGCGGGCGCTTTTTCCCCAGCCCCGACGACGGATGCACCCAGAAGCGTCGCTGGCGCGCACCGAGGTAATCACCGTCCTCGGTCTTCTGGCCGATCTGGCTGAGCAGGCCCGAAAGGATTGCCTTGTGCAGTCTCGGGTAGTCGGCCGGTTCTTTGTTGATGCTCAACTGCAGGTCGCGGCAGATCAGGCTCAACTGCCGGTGGGCATCGCGCCATTCACGCAGGCGCAGGTAATTGAGGAAGTTCTTGCGGCACCAGTTGCGCAAGGGGCTCGCGGTCAAGGCCTGGCGCTGCTCTTCAAAGCCACGCCACAGATTGACCAGGGCGGCGAAGTCCGAGTCGACATCCTTCCATTGGGCATGGGCCTGGTCGGCAGACTGCTGACGCTCGGGCGGACGCTCGCGCGGGTCTTGCACCGACAGGGCACTGGCGACGATCAACAGCTCGTTGAGGCTGCCCTGCTTGGCACCTTCGAGCAGCATGCGGCCCAGGCGCGGGTCGACCGGCAGGCGCGCCAGTTGCCGGCCCAGCGGCGTCAGCTGGTTCTCGCGGTTGACCGCCGAGAGCTCCTGCAACAGGTTGAAGCCGTCGCTGATAGCCTTGCCATCTGGCGGCTCGATGAACGGGAACGCGTCGATCTCGCCCAGGCGCAGGTGCAGCATTTGCAGGATGACTGCAGCCAGGTTGGTGCGCAGGATCTCAGGGTCGGTGAAGACCGGGCGGGCGTTGAAGTCTTCCTCGCTGTACAGGCGCACGCAGATGCCCGGCTCCACCCGCCCGCAGCGACCCTTGCGCTGGTTGGCGCTGGCCTGGGACACGGCCTCGATCGGCAGCCGCTGGACCTTGGCGCGGTAGCTGTAGCGGCTGATGCGTGCGGTGCCGCTGTCGATTACGTAGCGAATGCCCGGCACTGTCAGCGAGGTCTCGGCAACGTTGGTCGCCAGTACCACGCGACGGCCCGGATGGGACTGGAAGATCTTCTGCTGCTCGGCCGGCGACAGGCGCGCATACAACGGCAGGATTTCGGTGTGGCGCAGCTGGGCCTTGCGCAGCATTTCGGCGGCGTCGCGAATCTCGCGCTCACCTGGCAAGAACACCAGCACATCGCCCGGCCCCTTGCCCTGGCTGCGCTCGAAGGCGGCAATTTCGTCGAGGGTGGCGAGGATGGCCTGGTCCACCGTCAGGTCGTCTTCGACCCGGTTGCCCTCCTCGTCCTGCTCGCTGGTCAGCGGCCGGTACCAGGTTTCCACCGGGTAGGTGCGGCCGGACACTTCAATGATCGGCGCATCGTTGAAGTGCTTGGAAAAACGCTCCAGGTCGATGGTCGCCGAGGTAATGATCACCTTGAGGTCCGGGCGACGCGGCAACAGGGTCTTCAGGTAGCCGAGCAGGAAGTCGATGTTCAGGCTGCGCTCGTGGGCTTCGTCGACAATGATGGTGTCGTAGCGCTCGAGAAAACGGTCGTGCTGGGTTTCAGCCAGCAGGATGCCGTCGGTCATCAGCTTGACCAGGGTGTTGGCATCGCTCTGGTCTTCAAAGCGCACCTGATAGCCCACCAAAGCCCCCAGCGGCGTGCCGAGTTCTTCGGCCACCCGGGTCGCCACACTGCGCGCCGCGATACGCCGTGGCTGGGTGTGGGCAATCAGGCCATGCTGGCCACGGCCCAGTTCCAGGCAGATTTTCGGTAGCTGGGTGGTTTTGCCCGAGCCGGTCTCCCCGGCAATGATCAACACCTGATGCTCGGCCAGGACCTTCTTGATCTCGTCCCGCTTGGCCGCAATCGGCAGGCTGTCGTCGTAACGGATGCTCGGCACACTGGCCTTGCGCGCGGTGACCTGGGCGCAGGACGCCTGGACCTTCTCCACCCATTGGGCCAACTTCGCCTCGTCCGGGCGCTTGCGCAATTCATGCAATTGGCGGCGCAGGCGGTGGCGCTCGGCAATCATGGCGTGGTCGAGGTTTTTCAGCAGTTGATCGATAGCGTGGTCAGTCATGGGGGCTTTTAGTTGTGCAGGTGAGCCTGCTTTTTCATGATTGGCATAGGAAGGGCTGCGATTGTCGCAGATTTGCCCCCGCTCGGCACGGTTGCGGGTGGCGACCAGTATGTTTAGCCGTTGATGATCTGAAGGTATACAAAGGCTGATTTAATGAACCTTCCTTGGCGTGGGAGTATCCAGGCATGACTTCGCCCCTGTGTATGCCCCGCCCGCTGTTGCGCCCTTCGTTCCCGAAGGTGCGGGCTCGCTCTGGCGAAAACCCGCTGGTTCATATCATTCTCGCCTTCTGGGCCTTGTGGCACTGCCGCCATGCCCGCCCACCCGATACTCGCCTCGCTCTGCACTGAACCGTGCGGCCAACCCCTGGCCGACTTTCCTTGTCGATGGCTGTCGCCTGATGGCGAATACAGTCCTGTGCGCCTGATGGCGCGAGCGAGCACCCGATGCAATTTGCCCCCCTTGAGCAGGCCCGAAGTTTCCTGGCACAAAACCCCGATATCGAAATGATCGAGCTGTTCATCCTCGATGCCAACGGCGTGCCCCGCGGCAAGCTGCTGCACCGCGAAGAACTGCTGGCGGTGTATGAAAGCGGCCGGCCGCTGCCCAGCACCATCCTCGGGCTGACCCTCAATGGCGATGATGTCGAGAACTCCGGGCTGGTGTGGGACGTGGGCGATATCGACTGCCGCGCCTACCCGCTGGAAAACAGCCTGGTGCGCCTGCCCTGGCGGCAGATCCCCACGGCCGCAGTGCAGGTCAGCATGCACCCCAGCGAAGGCATGCCGGCGACCATCGCCGACCCGCGCCACCTGCTGGTCAAGGTGATCGATGCGCTCAAGGCCGAGGGCTACCACCCGGTCATGGCGTGCGAGCTGGAGTTCTACCTGCTCGATCAGAAGCGCGACGCCCATGGTCGGCCGCAACCGGCACTCGACAGCGACGGCGGGCGCCCTCGCGGTACCCAGGTGTATGGCCTGCGCGAACTGGAACAGATCGAGCCGTTCCTCGCCGACCTGTATGCCGCCTGCAAGGCCCAAGGGATTCCGGCGCGTACCGCCATTTCCGAATACGCCCCAGGCCAGGTGGAAATCACCCTGGAGCACGGCGATGCACTGCTGGCGATGGACCAGGCGGTGCGCTACAAGCGCCTGGTCAAAGGCGTGGCGCACAAGCACGGCATGCAGGCGTGCTTCATGGCCAAGCCGTTCGACGACCTGGCCGGCACCGGCATGCACATGCACGTGAGCCTGGCCGATGCCGAAGGCAACAACCTCTACGCCAGCGACGACAAGGCCGGCACCCCGCTGCTGCGCCAGTCGGTGGCCGGCATGCTCGAGCACTTGCTCGACTCGCTGCTGTTGTTCTGCCCCAACGCCAACTCGTACCGGCGCTTCCAGGCCAACAGCTATGCACCGCTGGCGCCGACCTGGGGCGTCGACAACCGTACCGTGAGCCTGCGCGTACCGGGCGGCCCGGCCAACAGTCGGCATATCGAACACCGCATCTGCGGAGCCGATGCCAACCCGTACCTGGCCGCAGCGGCGATCCTCGCCAGTATCCACCACGGCATCCGCCAGCAGCTCGACCCGGGCGCCCCGGTCGAAGGCAACGGCTATGCCCAGGCCAAGGAACTGCTGCCCACCGACTGGCTGACCTCGCTCAAGGCCCTGGAGTCTTCAAGCTGGGCGCGCGAGGCGTTCGGTGAAGCCTTCCTCGGCGTTTACCTGGCGGTCAAACGCGCCGAGTACCGTCAGTTCATGGCCGAAGTCGGTGAACAGGACTGGCGCTGGTACCTGACCCAGGCCTGATCCCTTTATTTTTGCGCCAAGGATTTTTTATGAACGCAGCCGTGAACACCGGCACCGCCCAGCGCAGTGCTTCCTACTACACCGCCAGCCTGAACGACGCTACCCAGTACCCCACCCTCAAGGGCACGGTAAACGTTGATGTGGCGATTATCGGCGGCGGCTTTACCGGTGTCGCCAGCGCCGTGGAACTGGCCGAACGCGGGCTCAAGGTCGCTATCGTCGAAACCAACCGCATTGGTTGGGGCGCCAGCGGGCGCAACGGTGGCCAGGTCACCGGCAGCCTGTCGGGCGATGAAGCCATGCGCAAGCAGATGCGCGACAGGCTGGGCGACGAGGTGGACGACTTTATCTGGCACCTGCGCTGGCGCGGCCACCAGATCATCGAGCAACGGGTAGAGCGCTACGGCATTGCCTGCGACCTCAAGCGCGGCCATTTGCATGCAGCGATGAAGCCCTCGCACATGACAGAACTGCAGGCTTTCGAGGCCGAGGCGCGGCGCCGCGGCATGGGCGATCAGGTGCAACTGCTGGATCGCGCCGACATGGCCGAACACCTGCAAAGCCCGCTGTACCTGGGCGCCCTGAAGAACCTGCGCAACCTGCACCTGCATCCGCTCAATTTGTGCCTGGGCGAAGCCCGCGCTGCCCACAGTCTGGGTGCGCTGATCTTCGAGAATTCCGAGGTGCTGGATATCGTCCACGGCGAACACCCTGCCATCGTCACGTCCCAAGGGCGGGTCGAAGCCAAGCAGATCCTGCTGGCGGGCGACGTGTACCACAAACTGGAAAACCGCCAGCTCAAGGGCAAGATCTTCCCGGCCATGGGTGGCATCGTCACCACTGCACCACTGGGCGAGCTGGCTGCGCAGATCAACCCCCAGGACCTGGCGGTGTACGACTGCCGTTTCGTGCTCGACTACTACCGCCTGACCGCCGATGGCCGCCTGCTGTTCGGTGGCGGCGCCAACTACTCAGGGCGTGACTCGCGGGATATCGCCGGCGAACTGCGCCCGTGCATCGAACGTACCTTCCCGGCGCTCAAGGGTGTGCCAATCGAGTTCCAGTGGAGTTGCGCGATGGGCATCGTGGTCAACCGCATTCCGCAGTTGGGCAAGCTGTCAGACAACGTCTGGTACTGCCAGGGCTATTCGGGGCACGGCATTGCCACCAGCCATATCATGGGCGAGATCATGGCCGAGGCCCTGACCGGCACGCTGGAGAAATACGATACGTTTGCCGGCTGCAAGCACATCAAGGTGCCCATGGGCGATGTGCTGGGCAATCCGTTGTTGGCGGCGGGGATGTGGTATTACCAGATGCTCGAGAAGCTGCGCTAAGCGCAAAAGCATCGCGGGGCAAGCCCGCTCCTACAACGTTTGTAGGAGCGGGCTTGCCCCGCGACTGTCCTGCACAGAAGCGATCAGGCGATCTTCTTCAGCCCCAGCTTCTTCAACTCTTCATCACGCAGCTCACGACGCAGGATCTTGCCGACGTTGGTAGTCGGCAGCGCCTCGCGGAACTCGATGAACCGCGGCACCTTGTAGCCGGTGACGTTGGCACGCATGTGCTCCATCACTTGTTCCTTGGTCAGGGTCACACCCGGCCGTGCAACGATGAAGAGCTTGATCACTTCACCGGATTTCTCGTCCGGTACGCCGATGGCCGCGCATTGCAGCACGCCAGGCAATGCGGCCAAGACATCTTCGAGCTCGTTGGGATAAACGTTGAAACCGGAGACCAGGATCATGTCTTTCTTGCGGTCGACGATGCGCATGTAGCCGTCCGGCTGGATCAGCGCGATGTCACCGGTCTTGAGCCAGCCTTCGCTGTCGAGGATCTCGTTGGTGGCGTCCTGGCGCTGCCAGTAGCCTTTCATCACCTGCGGGCCTTTGACGCACAGTTCGCCAACTTCACCCAACGGCAATTCGGTACCGGCGTCATCGACGATCTTGCACAGGGTCGAAGGCACGGGAATGCCGATGGTGCCGACCTGGTTGTGCTGGGCCGGATTGACCGTTGCCACCGGACTGGTCTCGGTCATGCCGTAGCCTTCGCAAATGGCGCAACCGGTGACCGCCTTCCAGCGATCGGCCACGCTCATCTGCAGGGCCATGCCACCGGACAAGGTGATTTTCAGTGCCGAGAAGTCCAGCTTGCGGAAGTTTTCGTTGTTGCACAGGGCAACGAACAAGGTGTTCAGGCCGACAAAACCGCTGAACTTCCACTTCGACAGCTCCTTGACCATCGCCGGCAAGTCGCGCGGGTTGCTGATCAGGATGTTGTGGTTGCCGATAAGCATCATCGCCATGCAGTGAAAGGTGAAGGCGTAGATGTGATACAGCGGCAGCGGGGTGATCAGGATCTCGCAACCTTCATTGAGGTTGGAGCCCATCAGCGCGCGGCACTGCAGCATATTGGCCACCAGGTTGCGGTGGGTGAGCATCGCGCCCTTGGCTACGCCTGTGGTGCCGCCGGTGTACTGCAGCACGGCCACATCATTGCTGCCGGGGTTGGCTTCCTTGACCGGCTGGCCGGCGCCTTTGCTCAGCACATCATTGAACTTGACGGCCTTGGGCAGGTGGTAGGCCGGCACCATTTTCTTCACGTACTTGATCACGCTGTTGATCAACAGGCGTTTTACCGGTGGCAGCATATCGGCCACTTCGGTGACAATAACGTGCTTGACCTGGGTCTTGGGCACCACCTTCTCGGCCAGGTGCGCCATGTTGGCCAGGCACACCAGCGCCTTGGCACCGGCGTCGTTGAACTGGTGCTCCATTTCCCGCGCGGTATACAACGGGTTGGTGTTGACCACGATCAGGCCTGCACGCAGGGCCCCGAACACGGCGACCGGGTATTGCAGCACGTTGGGCAATTGCACGGCGATACGATCGCCGGGTTGCAGGTCGGTATGTTGCTGCAGGTAAGCGGCAAAGGCGCCCGACAACTCATACAACTCGCCGTATGTGATGGTTTTGCCCAGGTTGCTAAAGGCGGGTTTGTCAGCAAAGCGTTGGCAGGACTGTTTCAATACTGCCTGGATATTCGGGTACTCGTCGGGATTGATTTGCGCAGCAACCCCGGCTGGGTACTTATCCTTCCAAAAATTTTCGATCATGGAAGCCCACTCCTCCAGCAACAGCGAATTCTTCACCGCAGTCGATGCGATTATTATTGATATGAGATTACGGTTTATTGCAAACCAGGTAATCGGAAGCGGGCCGAGAGTAGCAGCTTTGCCAAGGGTCGACTAGAGCTAAAGTAGCCCGAACAGTCACGGAAATGACTCTTGATTATTTAATAGTCATTTTTAGAGTAAAAAACCTAAAGACCTGCAATCGCAGGAGCGGGCTTGCCCCGCGATGGGCCAATTGATCGGCTTCATCGCGGGGAAAGCCCGCTCCTACCACGTGCCGTCAGGCAATGTCGCGAAGCTCGCGGCGCAGGATCTTGCCCACCGCCGTCATCGGCAAGGAGTCACGCAGCACAATGTGCTTGGGCACCTTGTAGCCGGTGAAGTTGGCCTTGCAGTAGGTCTTCAGTTCCTCAAGGCTCACGCCGCCTTCACGCGCGACCACGAACAACTTCACCGCCTCGCCGGAGCGCTCGTCCGGAATGCCGATCACTGCGCAGTTGGCCACCTTTGGATGGCTCATGACCACTTCTTCGATCTCGTTCGGGTACACGTTGAAACCCGAGACGATGATCATGTCCTTCTTGCGGTCGACAATCCGGGTAAAGCCATCGGGGTCGATCACGGCGATGTCGCCGGTCTTGAACCAGCCATCGCTGTCCAGGGCCTCGGCGGTGGCCTCCGGGTGCTGCCAGTAGCCCTTCATGACCTGCGGGCCCTTGATGCACAGCTCGCCGCGCTCGCCCAGCGGCTGCTCGTTGCCCTCATCGTCGATCACCTTGAACCCCGTGCCCGGCACCGGAATGCCCACCGTGCCCAGGCGCGCCAGTTGGCCGTAGGGATTGGTGCTGGCCACCGGCGAGGTTTCCGTCAACCCGTAGCCTTCGACGATGCGGCAGCCCGTGATGCTTTCCCAGCGCTCAGCGGTGGCCTTGACCAGGGCGGTGCCGCCCGAGTTGGTGACCTTGAGGGCAGAGAAATCCAGGTTCTTGAACTCGGGGTGATTCATCAGCGCCACGAACAAGGTGTTGAGCCCGAGCAGCCCCGAGAACTTCCACTTTTTCAGCTCCTTGATGAAACCGCCGATATCCCGCGGGTTGGTAATCAGCACGTTGTGATTGCCGGTGACCATCATGCACATGCAATTCGCGGTGAATGCATAGATGTGATAGAGCGGCAGCGGCGCGATCATCACCTCCTGCCCTTCCCTGATCAGCCGCTGGCCGTCAGGCCCGTGCTGGGAGAAGCAAGCCAGAACCTGGAGCATGTTGGCCACCAGGTTGCCGTGGGTGAGCATCGCGCCCTTGGCCAGGCCCGTGGTGCCGCCGGTGTACTGCAGCACGGCGATGTCGTCGAGACTCAGGGCCACCGGCTTTGGCACCAGGCCTCGGCCCTGGCTCAAGGCAGCCTTGAACCGCACGGCCTGGGGCAACTGGTAGTCGGGCACCATCTTCTTGACCTTGGCAACGATGGTGTTGACCAGCCAGCCCTTGGCCATTGGCAGCATGTCGCCCATCTTCGCTTCGATCAGGTACTCGATGCCGGTGTCGGGCAGCACTTCCTGCACCAGCTTGCCGAACATGTTCAGGTACACCAGCGCGCGCGCACCGGAATCCTTGAACTGGTGGCGCATCTCGCGGGCGGTGTACAGCGGGTTGGTGTTGACCACGATCAGCCCGGCGCGCAAGGCACCGAATACGGCGATGGGATACTGCAGCACGTTGGGCATCTGCACGGCGATGCGGTCGCCCGGCACCAGGTCGGTGTGCTGCTGCAGGTAGGCGGCGAAGGCCGCAGAGTGACGTTCGAGTTCGGCATAGGTCAGGGTCACCCCCAGGTTGCTGAACGCCGGGCGATCAGCAAACTTCTTGCAAGAGCGTTCGAATACTTCGACCACAGACTTGTAAGCATTCATGTCAATGTGCGAAGAAACGCCTTCGGGGCGCTTGTCATTCCAGAAATCAGCTTGCATTTATTCTTGTCCTCATACCTGAGCCGTTCCGGCCCCCTTGCCTGCTTGGCGAAGAAGGTGCTTTGCCGACGTTAGCAGGTATGTCGCAGGTGGCAAATATGCCAAGCGCTGTCATTTACATTGTGAATCTTGTTGGTAGACGCCCTTCAATTCTGTGCTTGGGTTATACACTGTGCTCACCCCACCGATCTGCGTGCACAAGGACCCGCCATGCATCACGACGCGTTCTGGCTACCGGCCAGCGACCATTGCAGCTTGTATGTCTATCAATGGCTGCCGAGCACGCCCATCAAGGCGGTGGTATTGCTGGCCCATGGCATGGCCGAGCATGCCGGACGCTACCAGCGCCTGGGCGAAGCCTTGAGCGCCGCAGGTTTTGCCCTGATCGCCCATGACCAACGCGGCCACGGCCGTAGCGCCGAACTCGGCACCCTGGGCCTGTTCGCCGCGCACAAGGGTTGGAGCGCGGTGGTCAACGACCTGGGCCTGCTCAGCCAGCACATCGGCCAGCAGTACCCCGGCACGCCGGTCTTCATCTTCGGCCACAGCATGGGCAGCTATATTGCCCAGGCCTACCTGATGCACCACGGCGCCAGCCTGCAGGGCGCCATTCTCAGCGGCTCCAACTTCCAGCCACCGGCGCTGTACCGCGCCGCCTGCGTGATCGCCCGTTTCGAAGCCTGGCGACAGGGGCCATTGGGGCACAGTGCATTGATCGAATGGCTGTCGTTCGGTTCATTCAACAAGGCCTTCAAACCCAACCGCACGCCGTTCGACTGGCTCAGCCGCGATAACGCCGAGGTTGACCGCTATGTCGCCGACCCACTGTGTGGCTTTCGCTGCACCAACCGCCTGTGGATTGACTTGCTGATGGGCCTTGAGCAAATCAGCCAGCCAGCCAACCTCAAGCAGATCGATCCGAACCTGCCGATTCTGGTGATGGGCGGCGAATGTGATCCGGTCAGTGCCGGCAAGCGTCTGAAAGATCTGGCCGGTGCCTTGCGCCTGGCCGGCAACCAGCATGTCCAGTTGCAGCTGTACCCCAAGGCACGGCATGAACTGCTCAATGAAACCAACCGTGACGAGGTCACGGCCGCGATCATCGACTGGCTGGAGCAGGCGTTGGCCCTTGGCCGCCCTGCCCGCAGCGAATGACGGCCGACCTCGTTTCCAGATGCAGGAACCCCAACGATGACCCAGGTCACCAACACGCCTTACGAAGCCCTTGAAGTCGGGCAGACCGCCAGTTTCAGCAAGACCGTCGAAGAACGTGACATCCAGCTGTTCGCAGCGATGTCCGGTGACCACAACCCGGTACACCTGGACGCCGAGTTCGCCGCCAAGAGCATGTTCAAGGAACGCATTGCCCACGGCATGTTCAGTGGCGCGCTGATCAGCGCCGCCGTCGCGTGCGAGCTGCCCGGCCCTGGCACCATCTACCTGGGTCAGCAGATGACTTTCCAGAAGCCGGTGAAGATTGGTGACACCCTCACCGTGCGCCTGGAAATCCTCGAGAAGCTGCCCAAGTTCAAAGTGCGCATCGCTACCCGCGTGTTCAACCAGAACGAAGAGCTGGTGGTCGATGGCGAAGCGCAGATCCTCGCCCCCCGCAAACAGCAGACCGTCGACCTGGTAAGCCCGCCGCCGATCTCCATCGGCTAAGGTTCACAGCTCGCTCAGGCGGCGCTCGATGAAGCGCCGCTCGGCGCCTTGCTGGGTCAGGCCCAAGGCGGTCTGGTACGCATCGCGCGCCTGCTCCAGCCGCCCCAGTTGCCGACAGAGTTCGGCCCGGGCGGCATGGGCCAGGTGATAGTCCTGCAACTGGCCGCTGGCCAGAATCGCCTCCACCGCCTGCAATCCCACTTCCGGACCATCGCGCCGCGCCAGCGCCGCAGCACGGTTGAGCGCCACTACCGGCGACGGCCAACCCTGCAGCAGCGCATCGTATAAACCGACAATCTCTTCCCAGTCCGTCTCCTCGGCACTGTCGGCTTCAGCGTGTACAGCGGCAATCGCCGCCTGCAGGCTGTACACCCCAAACTGCTGACTGCGCAGCGCCTGCTGCACCAGCTGGCTGCCCTCGGCGATCAATGCGCGGTTCCACAAGCGGCGGTCCTGCTCATCCAGCACGATCAGCTCGCCCTGCTCATCACTGCGCGCCGCCTGTCGCGAGGCCTGTAGCAGCATCAAGGCCAACAGTCCCAGCACTTCCGGGTCAGGCAGCAATTGCTGCAGCAACCGCCCCAGGCGGATTGCTTCATCGCTGAGGTCATTGCGCATCAGGTTGTCGCCCGATGACGCCGAATAGCCCTCGTTGAACACCAGATAAATCACCCGCAAGACGCTATCGAGTCGCTCGGGCAACTCGGCCAGCGTAGGCACCTGATAAGGGATTTTCGCATCGCGAATCTTGGCCTTGGCCCGTACAATACGCTGGGCAATGGTGGCCGGGCTCTGCAGAAAGGCCCGGGCGATCTCCTCGGTGGTCAAGTCGCAGACCTCACGCAAGGTGAGCGGTACCTGGGCGTCGGCGGCCAGCGCTGGGTGGCAACAGGTGAAGATCAGGCGCAGACGATCGTCTTCCAGCTCCTCGACATTCACTTGATCGTCCTCCTGCACCTCCAGGGCCATCATCAACTGCGCCTGGGAACGGTCGAAACGCGCACGTCGACGCAGCCCATCGATGACCTTGAAGCGCCCGGTGGACACCAGCCAGGCCCGGGGGTTGGCCGGGATGCCATCGCGCTGCCAACGCTCGACCGCCACGAAAAACGCTTCGTGCATGGCCTCCTCGGCCAGGTCGAAATCCCCCAGCAAGCGAATCAGGGTTGCCAGGATTCGCCGCGACTCCCGCTTGTAGACCGACTCGACCTCGGCCCGTACCAACGCCTGCGTCGCCATCAGTCCGGCATCTGGGTAGTCACCAGCGCCACCAGCCGGTCCAGGCTCTCGCCCCAGCCGCGATGAAAACCCATTTCTTCATGGGCCAGGCAATCGGCAGCGTTCCAGTGCCAGGCGCGTGCGGTGTACTGGGTCTTGCCGCGCACGTCTTCAAAGGTCACCACCGCCGTCATGAAGGCCTTGTTCGATGGCACCCAGCCGGGCCCGAAAGCATCGGTAAAGACAATACGCTCAGGCGCGACAATCTCCAGGAATACGCCCTGGTTCGGGTATTCCGTACCGTCTGGCGCTTGCATCACCGTGCGAAACAGCCCCCCGACCCACAACTGCATCTCGCACAGGGGCGTGGTCATGCCGTTGGGCCCCCACCACTGCGCCAGCAGCTCGGGCTCGGTCCATGCCTGGAACACCTTGCGACGAGGTGCATCGATCAGGCGGGTGAGGGACAGCTCGTGCTGCGCTGTTCCTGGTGGATGAAGGCTCATCTTGTTGTTCTCCTTCGTTTCAGGGTTGGAGCTCGCGGATCGGCCTCACTTCGACACTGCCGACCCGGGCGGCAGGGATTCCCTTGGCAATATTCAACGCTTCGTTCAGGTCACGGGCATCGACCAGATAGAAACCGGCCAGTTGCTCCTTGGTCTCGGCAAAAGGCCCATCGGTCAGGCTCATGCGCCCTCCGCGCATCCTCACCGTGGTTGCCGTCTGCACAGGCTTGAGCGCTTCGGCGGCCAGCATCCGCCCGCTGCCCTGGATCGACTCGGCATAGGCCATGCACTCGGCATCGGCGGGGCTGTCGGGCAGGCTGTGCAGCAGACCTTCTTCACAGTAGACCAGGCAAAGGTATTTCATCGTCGTCTCCACAGCAGATGCTCACTATGGCTGCAGTCCGCGCTCCCGGAGAAAGCGCGATTTGGCATAACCGTTGACGTTTTCAGTTCAAGGCTTGAGCGTGAACAGCGCGGCGCCCGTCTCCATATCGAACGGTGCCGACCAGTGTTCATGAATGACCTTCCACTGCCCGCCAATACGCTGGTAGCCGACGGTTACACGCATATAGCAGCTCTTGTCCTCGCCGCCCTCTTCCCCACCCGGGCCACAGCGATTGAGCCAATGGGCAAACGCCAGTTCCGGGGTAGCGTGGATCTGCAATTGCTCCATCTCGAAGACCATCTCGCCGGGGCAATGCTCCATGCAGGCCTGCCAATGGGCCTTATAGGCGGCCTTGCCCTTGAACTGCAGTTCCTTTACGGCATCGAAGGCGACGATATCGTCGGCGTATGGGGCGGTGATGGCGGGAATGTCTCGGGCACGGACGGCGGGGATCCAGCGTTCTATCAGCTGGCGGATCTCGGTTTCGGCGGCACTGCTCATGGTCGTGTCCTCTGCGATTCGACAGGTGTCAGGCGCCGAACAGTTCGGCGCGTTCACAAGTGGTCGAATCAGGGTGCGAGGAATCGACAGTACCGGGTCACTTTTTTAGTTGCGCCGCTCCAGTGGCAGCCAGATTTCCATCACGCTGCGGCGATCGAACGGATCGAAATCCTTGCCATAGCGCTCGAACTCCGGTGCCTGGGCAACTCGCTCGCCAGAGGTGGGCAACCAGTCATTCCAGATAGCCTGGAACGTCGCCTTGAGATTCTCGACGCTGCCATGGTGCTCGAACACCGCATAGCGCTGCGGCTTGAGCTGCACATGCTGGAAATCGGCCGGCAATACCTCGGCGTCCTCCACTTGCACCCCGGCGATGTAGTCGAAATGGCCTTTGCCGTCGGCGTTGCAGCACACGCCGTAGGTGTACGCGCCGATCTGCCCGGCCACCCGGCCGATGTGCGGCTCGAAGCGCTGCCACAATTCAGGAATGGTGTGGGTCGTGGACTGCGTGAAACGTCCACCCATGCCTGCGATGACCAGGGCCTGGCCCTCTTCGATTCGCACGGGTTCGATTGCAACGTGATTCGGGATGGACATGTCCATTGCCTCCTTTAATGAATCGTTGGCCTGCCCGGGCATTGCAGGGCAGCTGGGTCGTCCGCTAGCGTAGTCGCAATTGCTCCGATGCGGAATCAACCCATGACACTGATCGCAGAACCCCTGCACGCCTGCGGCCTGGTCGAATCGTCATGGGTGCGCGCCAGCGCCGCGAGTTTTCCCCGGCACACCCATGATGAGCTGGTGCTGGGCGCCAACCTGGCCGGGCACGAACAGATCTGGCTCGACGGCAAGCACCTGGAGGTGCCAGTCGGTGCTGTGACGCTGTACAACCCGCTGGCGGTGCAGGCGTCAGAGTTCGGCCCGCAAGGTGTCGAGTACATCAGCCTGCACCTGGACATCAGCGCGTTGCAACGCATCATGCGTGAGCACAATCTCGGCCCTGGGCACGGTTGCCCGACCTTTGCACAAGGGGTGTTGCATCAACCTGAGTTGTACCGTTCGATCATCGACTTCGCCGGCGCTGACACAGCGGCCGAACAAGAAGCAGCCTTGCTGCAGCTGCTGGCCAATCTGTTTGAGCAGGCCCCCTCGGCCATTGGTGAGCAGGCACCGGCCATCGAACGCAGCGTGGCACTGATGCGCGCCCACCTGCATCAACGCCTGACGCTTGAACAACTGGCGCACGCGGCGGGCCTGAGCAAATTTCACTTCGTGCGCTGCTTCAAAAAAGCCAGGGGCCTGGGGCCGCTGCAGTACCACATGCAACTGCGCCTGATCGAAGCGCGTCAGCAGCTGCGCACAGGCGCACACCCCAGGGATGTGGCGCTGGGCCTGGGCTTCTACGACCAGAGCCATTTCATCAATGCGTTTGGCAGGGTCATGGGCGTCACCCCGACCGCCTACTCAGCCGCGTTCCGGCGCCCCTGAACAAAAGAGCCCCTTACGGGGCTCTGGTCATTGCTAAGGAAGAAAACCACTGCCTGCCGAGCGCTTGGCACGTTTGGCGGCACGTTTTTCGTCAGCCGTTTTCAGGGGCTTTTTCTTGGCCATCTTTTTCGCATCAAGACCTTTCATCTCGAAGATCCTCCGGCCGGACGGCACCTGCGCGCGGGTGCCCCGACTGATTATAGACCTGCTGTGGCGGCGGGCACGGCGAGGATGAATTCGCGGTAGCCCGAGACAATCACATAGACGGCGAAGTAGCAGAAAATCGCCGCCGAAAGCAGATACGACCACGTCAGCAGCCGATCACCCAGCAGTCGCCCGCCATGGCTTGCGATCAGGCACAGCGACAGGCACCAGAGCAGACCGGCGGCAAAAAAGCCGGACAGAAACAGCCCGGCTTCCATCACCCCGCCACCCGCGGAGCGGGAGATCAGCACGCCCCCCACCGCGGCAAACCAAAGAATCGCGCTGGGCGAAGACATGGCCAGGAAGATCCCGCGAACGAACTCGCGCCAGGCCGACTCCACCACCACCTCGCCCGCCTGCACATGGCCTTCCCCACGCCAGGCCGCCAGCAGCATCTTGACCGCAAACCACACCAGCAACACCGAGCCGCCCAGCCACAACACCCAGCGGACCGTCTCGAACTGCAGCAGCACGGTCATCCCCGCCAGCGCCGCCACGGCGTACACCAGATCGCCCACGCACGTGCCAAGGCCCAACCAGAAGCCCTGCAGAAAACCGCGCTGCATGGCCAGGGTGATCATGGCGATATTGGCGATGCCGATATCCAGGCACAGTGACAAGCTGAGAAGAAAACCATTGGAAAAAGGCATTGAGGGTTCCAGAGACAGCGTTGAAGGCAGGCGCCATTAAAGCGGCAATTGCCTTGGCTGTATTGGAAGAAATTGCCTTAGCTCTGGCCCGTCAGCACCTGCGCATACCGCGCTCGATCGACATTGGCCCCACTGAGGATCACCGCCACCTTACGCCCCTGCTGGCGCTCGCGCTCCTGAAGCAGCGCGGCCAAACCGGCGGCGCCAGCGCCTTCGGCGGTGTTGTGGGTGTCTTCGTGATAAATGCGCATGGCCTGGGCGATTTCTTCATCGCTGACCCGGACAATGCGGGCGGCATGCTCACGGACCAGGTCGAAAGTTTCTGGCACCGGAATGCGACAGGCCATGCCGTCGGCGAAAGTGTTGGCCGTGGCGGTGGTGACGATGTTGCCCTGCTCGAAGCTCTGGGCGAAGGCATCCGCCTCGGTCGAGACCACGCCAACAATTTCGGTGCGCAGGCCCAGCAGGTTGCGAGCCTGGATCAGCCCACAGATGCCCGAGCCCATGCCGATGGGCACGTACACGCAATCCAGGTCCTGTACAGCATCGAACAGTTCCAGCGCATAGGTGGCCACCCCTCGTACCAACTGCGGATGGAAGGACGGCACCATTTCATAGCCGTGCTGCTGTGCCTGGCGTGCCGCTTCTTCGCGGGACTGGTCAAAATCCGCGCCGTGTTCGATCAACTCCGCGCCCAGGGCCCGCATCGCCGCGTTCTTTTCCCGCGAGTTGCCCTCGGGTACGACGATGATGATCGGCAAGCCCGCATTGCGCGCCGCCAGGGCCATGCTCTGGCCGTGGTTGCCACGGGTGGCAGTGACCAGCCCGCGAACGCCTGGCTTGTGCGCCAGCAACCACTGCACATAAAGCAAGCCGCCGCGCACCTTGAAGGCGCCGGTGGGTGCATGGTTCTCGTGCTTGACCCACACCTGGCAACCCAGCCGCTCGGCCAGCCGTGGCCAGGCGTACTGGGGGGTGGCGGGCACACTGGCGTGAACCAGGCGGGCAGCGTCGCGCAGGGCAGGCAGGTCGAACATGGAACACCTCGGCAGCAGTGGATTTGACCTGATCCTAGCCCCGGCGCATTGTATGGGCCAAACCCTATATTGCATGGCCAACAATAAATGTGGACTCCTACCCTGCCCGACAATGACCAGCCGCGTTACCTGGCGTTGGTCGAGGCCATTGCTGCCGCCATCGAGGGGGGTGAGCTGAAAGTCGGCGAACGCCTGCCACCCCAACGACGCCTGGCGTGGAACCTGGGACTCAACCCCAGCACCACCCAGCAGGCCTACCGCGAAGCTGCTGCCCGCCACCTGGTCAGCGGCGAGGTGGGGCGCGGCACCTACGTGCTGGCCGGCAGCAAGGAAGCCACGCTGTTTCACCTCAAGCAACGTCACCTGCAACCGGGCTTGATCGACCTGTCGACCAACGTCCCGGTGATAGACCCCGACAACAACGATATCGAGCGCACCTTGCACGCCTTGCTGCACGCCGGCGAGGTGCGCAGCCTGGACCGTTACCTGAGCGCCGAAGCGCTGCTGCTGGCCCGGGTGCAAGGCGCCGCCTGGCTGGCCAATCGCGGCCTGCAATTGAACGCCGATCAGCTGTTGCTATGTGGCGGAGCCCAGCAAGGGCTGTTCAGTCTGCTGCTGTCGCTGTGCCAGCCCGGCGAGCCGGTATTGGTTGAATCCCTCACCGCACCGGGCATCAAGGCCGCCTGCCGCCAGCTGCGCCTGCCGTTGCACGGTGTGGCTCAGGATCACCAGGGCATCCTCCCGGACGACCTGGACCGCGTCGCGCGTGCCACCGGCGCCCGGGTGCTGGTGCTCACGCCCAGCCTGCAGAATCCCACCGGCGCCTGCATGGGGCTCGAGCGCCAGCACGCTGTTGCCCAAGTGGTGCTTCGTCATGGCCTGCTGCTGATCGAGGATGATGTGTACGGCGCGCTGACCGACCAGGCGCCGCTGTGGGCACTGCTCGGCCAGCAGAGCGTCCTGGTCAGCAGCCTGTCCAAAACGGTGGGTGCCGGCTTGCGCCTGGGCTGGATCGTCGCCGACCCGCCGCTGCTGGCCAAGGTCGATCCCCATGCCCAGGCAACCCACTGGCAGGTTTCGCCGCTCAACCTGCACATTGCCTGTCGCTGGATCGCCGATGGCACGACGGCGCGACGACTGGCCTGGCAACGTGAAGAGATGGGACAGCGCTGGCGCCTGGCGCGCAAGATCCTCGGCAGTGAGCGGCTCTACAGCCAACACCCTTCACCGCATATATGGGTGAGCTGCCCGCAACCGGCACAGACACTGGTGCCACGTTGCAGGGCTAACGCCGTGGAAGTGGTACCGGCCGAGGTGTTTGCGGTAAAACAGAACGATCTGCCGGCCATTCGCATCAGCCTGTCGGCAGCCAGCAGCCGCGCCGAACTCAAACAGGGCCTTGAGCGCGTGGCGCAGGCCATGGAGACGCAATGACTGATTGCTATCGCCAGGCAGAGGCATTTCTCGCCGCACTGGACCCGCGCTGGGCTTTGCATGTGCAGGCCATCGGCCCATGCCTGCATAAACCTTTGCCGCACCGCGACCCCTACCAGGCGCTGGTGCGCGCTATCGCCTACCAGCAGTTGCATGTCAAAGCCGGCGACGCGATTCTGGGCAGGTTCATTGCGTTGTATCCGGGGTGCGATTTTCCAAGTCCGGCACAGGTAATGGCGACCACCCCGGAACAACTGCGGGCCTGTGGCTTTTCCGCCAGCAAGCTTGCGACCATTCAGGGCATCGCCCGGGCCCGGATCGACGGTGTGGTACCGGATCACCAGCAGGCGATGGCTCTGGAGGATGAGCAACTGATCGAACGCCTGGTCAGCCTGCGCGGCGTCGGTCGCTGGACAGTGGAGATGCTGTTGATCTACACCCTGGAGCGCATGGACATCCTCCCGGCCGATGACTTTGGCGTGCGCGAGGGCTACCGTCGGCTGCAGGGGCTCGATGCCCAGCCCACCCGCCGGCAGATGATCGAGCTCGGGCAGGCCTGGCAGCCCTTTCGCACCGTTGCCGCCTGGTACCTGTGGCGCGTGCCGAACACGCGAGTTTGAACGCAAGACCCGGAGTTTTTCTGCAACCGGTCCGCTCTAACCTGAACGTATCGACCCTCACCAAGAGACTATCGGCATGAACCAGGGCAAACCCCGTATCAGCGAATCCGATCCACGCTGGCAAGCCGTCGTGGCGCGCGACCCGGCAGCCGACCGGGACTTTGTCTACGCGGTGCGTACCACCGGTGTGTACTGCCGCCCCAGCAGCAGCTCGCGGCTGCCGCGAATCGAAAACGTCGAGTTTTTCGACACCCCGGCGCAAGCCGAAGCTGCCGGTTATCGCCCGAGCAGACGCCGGGGCGCAGACCAGACCCGAATGGCCGAACAGCACCGCACCCAAATCACCCGTGCCTGCCAGTTGATCGAAAGCGCCGAGTCGGCTCCGAGCCTGAACCAACTGGCCGCGCAACTGGCCATGAGTCCGTTTCATTTTCACCGGGTGTTCAAAGCCGTCACCGGGCTCACGCCCAAGGCCTACGCCTCGGCCCACCGGGCGCGCAAGGTGCGCAAGCAGTTGCAGCAGTCTTCGACGATCACCGACGCCCTGTACGAGGCCGGCTTCGACTCCAATAGCCGCTTCTACGAGTCCAGCAACGCGCGCCTGGGCATGACGCCGGGGGCTTACCGCGATGGCGGCGTCAATACCGATATCCGCTTTGCCATCGGTCAGTGTTCGTTGGGGGCGATATTGGTGGCGCAAAGTGAACGAGGGATCTGCGCGATCCTGCTGGGTGATGACCCGCAAGCATTGCTGCAGGACCTCCAGGACAAATTCCCCAAGGCCAACCTGCTGGGCGCAGACGCTTCGTTTGAAACCCTGGTGGCCAGGGTGGTGGGGCTGGTCGAAACTCCGGGCATCGGCCTGGACCTGCCGCTGGACTTGCGCGGCACCGCTTTTCAGGAACGCGTGTGGCAGGCATTGCGCACGATTCCGCCTGGCACTACCGCCAGTTACGCAGAAATCGCCCAGCGTATCGGCGCTCCCAAGGCAGTGCGTGCCGTAGCCCAGGCGTGTGCAGCCAACAGCCTGGCCGTTGCCATTCCCTGCCACCGAGTGGTGCGCAGTGACGGCAACTTGTCGGGCTATCGTTGGGGCGTGGAACGCAAGCGCCAGTTGCTGGAGCGTGAGGCTCCGTAGACACCAGGGTCAGGTCTCGTTATTGCAGGTGGTTTTGACAATAACGCGGTTAACGCTCGCGCCACCATCAATCAACCGTTACTGCAACCACTGCCCATGGCGCGGTATTCTATGGTGTGACGCTGACCGTGGTGGTCTTCATAGGTCATGGTCGCCGGCACAACTTCACAGACATTGGGAATGGTCGACAAGTTGATAACTTTGGCAATATCCAGGTCCTGGGTGTAGTCATACTGTTCGACAGCCGGTTGTACCGCTGCGGTGTTGATTTCATCAGCCATGGCAAAGGAAGACACCCCCACCAGGGCAAGCACCATTAAACTTTTCATCGTATAAGCCTGCAAAGCAATCAAACTAATCGATTGACTTCATTGGCCAACAGGGGCGCGGAGAAGTTGTTATATCAATCACACACGACATAACACGAAGTACCGATCCCACTGTTTATGTTCTGCGTGGGACAGGGGTAGTTTACAACTTGGGATGATGGCTTTAAGCCCTGCGCCAGACAATCACTGTTACCGTAATCGTAACAATGGCAAGGGCGGTGCCCCTCGACAGCCTGACTGCACCGGTGTACAAGCCCGGACCAGAGCCCCCGCAGGAGATTTTCGGTGCCTTCGCTTCGCTACTGCCCGCTGACTGGCCTCGAGCGGCCACTGCTCAACAAATTCTATAAAAGCCAGCATTCGCCCATGCGCGCAGCCACCGACGGACAACTCTGGGTGGCCCGCGCCGATGATATCGTTGCCGCCTTGTGCCTGAGCCCTGTCACAGGAGGGCACTGGTTGACCGGCTTATGGGTGGCCACGCCCTGGCGCGGACAGCGGATCGCCCGCCACCTGCTGGAGGCGGCGCTGCACTCTGCTCAAGGGACGGTGTGGCTGTTCTGCCACCCGGATCTGCAGCACTTCTACAACCGCCTGGGTTTCGCCCCTTGCATGCACTTGCCGGCGGCGCTGGGCGAACGCCTGGCCCGCTATCAGCGCAGCAAACCGTTGCTGGCGATGGCCCGCAATCAGTCGTCGCTGGCGGAGTCCAGGCCGGGGAACAGCACGTCGGTATAGCCGAACTTGTTGAAGTCGTGGATACGCGAGGGGTACAACCGCCCGATCAAGTGATCGCACTCGTGCTGCACCACCCGTGCGTGAAAGCCTTCGGCCAGGCGGTCGATCACCTGGCCCTGAGGGTCGATCCCGGCATAATGGATGCGTCGGTAACGCGGCACCACCCCGCGCAAGCCCGGCACCGACAGACAGCCTTCCCAGCCCTCTTCCACTTCAGTACCCAACGGGGTAATGACCGGATTGAGCAGGATCGTCTGCGGCACAGGTTCGGCATCCGGATAACGCTCGCTGCGCTCGAAGCCGAAGATCACCAGCTGCAGGTCGACCCCGATCTGCGGCGCGGCCAGGCCAACGCCGCCCACGTGACGCATGGTCTCGAACATGTCGGCAATCAACTGGTCCAGTTCGGCACTGCCGATCAGTTGCGCCGGCACTGGCGGGGCGATGCGCAGCAAGCGCTCATCGCCCATTTTCAGAATGTCACGAATCATGGGAAGTTCGACTCAAGGGTTCGCCTTCGGGCGTGGCCGGGTGGTCAAGCGAATGATCACGCCCCAACCCGGAAACATGCTTTTTATCATGTTCATGGGCATCCTCACCGGCCTCTTTTTCACCGGGGTTCTTGCCTTCGGCAGACAGATGCTCGATCACGGCATTCATTTCCGCCCCCAGCAACAAAACCGCGGCAGAAATATAGAAATACAGCAGCAACACGATAATTGCACCGATGCTGCCATACATCGCGTTGTAGTCGGCGAACGTCTTGACGTAATAACCAAACCCCAATGACGCCAGTATCCATACCACCACGGCCAGTACCGAGCCCGGGGTAATAAAACGAAACTCCTGTTTCACGTCCGGCATCACGTAGTAAATCAATGCCACTGCCACCATCATCAGAATGATAATTGCCGGCCAACGCAACACCGTCCACAAGGTGACGATGAATTCCTGCATGCCGATCTGCGAAGCGATCCACTCCATCACCTGCGGGCCCAGTACCATCAGCGCCGCCGCTGCCAGCAACATGCCGGCGATACCCACGGTGTAGAAGATCGACAAGGGAATGCGCTTCCAGACCGGGCGCCCTTCGATCACGTCGTAGGCCGCGTTCATTGCGCTCATCATCAGCCGCACACCGGCCGAGGCCGTCCACAGGGCGATCACGATACCTACTGAAAGCAAGCCGCCCTTGGACTGCTGCAACTGGTCGATCACAGGGTTCACCTGCTCCAGCGCCTGGGGCGGCAATACCAGCTCAGATTGCAGCCGCAGCCAGGAGAAGAAGTCCGGCAAGTGCAAAAAGCCGATCAGGGCGATCAGGAACAGCAGGAAGGGGAACAGCGAAAACAGCATCTGGTAGGCCAGTGCCGACGCATAGGTGGACATCTCGTCATCGAGAAACTCCTTGACGGTGCGCACCAGCACGCGGTGCAAGGGCAAGCCGCGCAGGTCGGGGAAAATCATAGCGTCTCCTTTCGCCGTTCGAGGGTCATGGAAAAGGCTCCTCACTAAAGTCTGCAGTAAAGTCTAAACGACGATCGCGCCAAAGTTTCGATTGATTGCTGCAGATAGCACAACGGCCACTCCAGGTGGCCGCCGTGATTCGTCACTGGCATCGATCAAGGCTTCTTCACCGCATCCTTGACCTTGCCGACCACCTGCTGGGCTTCACCCTTGCGTTCCTGCAACTCGCCTTCGGCGCGAAGGCGCTCATTGTCAGTGGCTTTGCCAATACCTTGTTTGACATTACCGACCGCTTCGTTGGCCATACCTTTGACTTTATCTTTGGTGCCACTCATAGGAGTTCTCCTGAAGGGGAAAAACGGGCTGTCAGAGTCGACAGTCAATGGACCTGTGGCCTTGTTCGGGAGTTTCAATTATTTGCCCGACGGCCAAACAGCGGGCGAATACCGCCCCGATTCGCTGCACCCTGCCGCCGACTGGCGAGGGCTTCCCTTAGAATTCGCAACAGCGCGGCAGGCCTTGTGTACCGCTGCGATAAAAACAACAGCCGATTGTGGAAGTCCTACGATGCGTGTCATGCCTTTGTTGGCAGCCCTGCTGCTGCCCCTGTCTGCCCTGCCCTTTAGCGCCACTGCCGCCGCACCGGCACCGGCGTTGACCACGCTGGTGGTGGATCGCTATGTCGATGACCTGCAACCTGGCAGCCTGCGCTGGGCGATCGAGCGCAACAACCAGAACCCCGGCCAGTTCCGGATCGAGATACGCCCGGTGGGCAAGGCGCCCTATGTAATCAAGCCGACATCACCGTTGCCAGCAATCCAGGGGCCGGTGAGTATCGAGGGCAGCGCATGGCCGCGCACGGGACAATTCATTGCCATCGACGGTTCGGCCTACATCATCGGTGACGGTACCCAGGCGTGCCCTGGCGCAGTGGCCGGCCAGTTCGGCACCAACGTGCGCACCACCACCGGTCCCGGCCTGGTCCTGCGTGATACCCGTGGCGTGAGCATCTCGGGCCTTGAGGTGCGCAATTTCTGCATCGGCATCCTGATCAACCGCGCCAGCAACAACGTGATTCAGGACAACCGCATCCTTGCCAACAAGGGCGGTGCCGGCATCATGCTCACCGGCGACGATGGCCAGGGCAATCCAACCGCCACCACCACCAATAACAACAAGGTGCTGCGCAACCAGTTGATCGACAACGGCGACGGCCTGGAGTTGACCCGTGGCGCGGCGTTCAACCTGGTGGCCGACAACCTGTTCCGCTCCACCGCCGCCAACCCGGAGCCGTCCCAGGGCATCGAGATTCTCTGGGGCAATGACAACAGCGTGGTGCGCAACCGCTTCGAGAACTACTCCGACGGTTTGCAGATCAACTGGGGACAGCGCAACTACCTGGGTGCCAACACCTTCACCGGCAACTCCATTGGCGTGAGCGTCAGCGGCGCGGGCAATATCCTCGACGGCAACCAGATCCACGGCAACCGTATCGGCGTTGCCCTGCGCCCGGAGCCTACCTCCACCAGCAACCGTCTCAGTGCCAACCAGATCTGGAACAACAACCTGGACATCCGCCGCTGCCAGGCCGGAGGTTCATGCCTGGCCAAGCAGCAGACCGGCGCCATCGTCTTCGGTGTTCCGGCCATCGAGCATGCCCTCTATGAGGGTTCGCGCGGCATCGGGGTCGATCAGTCGGGCAACAACCGGGCAATCATCTGCAGCGACGAGGCGCAGGTGAAGGGCTGCCAGCCGATGCCCAATCACAATCAGCCAGCTCCGCTGCTGACCGCCCTCAAAGGCAATCGCCTCCGCGGCACCGTGAACGGCGAACCTGACAGCCTGCTGCGGGTAGAAGTGTTCGCCAATCAACAGGCCCAGAGCGCTGAAGCCGAGCACTACCTGGGCGAGTCCCTGGTCGCCACCGATGCCAAGGGCCAGGGTCAGTTCGACTATGTGCTGGAGCAAGGCACGACGTTCGGCTCCTTCACCGCAACCGTCACCCGCGCCGATGGCGCCACCTCGCCCTTGAGCCAGCCACTCTCGGCTTCCGTGGGCCACGCCAACCGCTGAAACAGAGCGAGCGCCGCTTGCCAGGCTGGCAAGCGGCGCATCTGGCTGCTTTATGTTTCAGGCCAATCCCAGCACAATGAGCGACCTTTCAAGCGTCACCCGTAGGAACCTGCATGAAACTCGACAAACCCACCGCCATTGCCCGTCGCAACCAGGAACTGGAAAGACCGGTACTTTCCAGCGACAACACCCTGTTTGCCGTGCTCGACACCAAGCGCAGCCTGTGGTGGTTCGATGTGCCGGTAAAGCTGGTGCTGAAAAAAGACGCGGCTGACTGGGTCAACCTGCTGCTGCACACGCCCGAGACCGACGAACTGCAGCACCTGAAGGTGCCGGTGAATTTCTTGAAGGCCCATCTGGAGAAGATGGAAGTGCGCCACCCCGGCAAGCGGCGCTCCACCATCAGCCTGGCGCTGAGCGCAGACCGCGACTCGATGCTCCAGGACCTGCGTCCGGGCGGCGAGAACCTGAACTTTGCAGGCTTTCGCCAGGCCTGATCAAACCAGCTCGATGCGGTCGGCGTGGATGACGATACGGCCATCTTTGTACAAGGCACCGATGGCTTTCTTGAAGTTGCCCTTGCTGACCCCGAACAAGTCGCTGATCGCCTGTGGATCGCTCTTGTCGCTTACCGGCAGCACGCCATTGGCGTCCTTGAGCTTGGCCAGGATCTTGTCGTGCAGGCTGTTGGCCAGGTCCTGGCCAAGGGGCTGCAGGCTCAAGGCAATCTTGCCGTCGCTGCGCATCTCCTTGATGTAGCCCTTCTCCTGCTTGCCCGAACGCAGGAACTTGAACACTTCGTTCTTGTGAATCAGGCCCCAGTGCTTGTTGTTGATGATCGCCTTGAAACCCATCGGGGTTTCTTCGACCACCAGCAAATCAACCTCCTGGCCTTGCGCGTAGGTGGCCGGCACCTTGTCCAGGTAGCGGTCCAGGCGCGCGGTGGCGGTGATCCGACGGGTGCGCTTGTCCAGGTAGGCATGCACCACGCAATACTCGCCCTGGCGCATCTGGCGTTTTTCTTCGGAGTACGGCATCAGCAGGTCCTTGGGCAAGCCCCAATCCAGGAAGATACCGATGCTGTTGATTTCCTTGACCTTGAGGCTGGCGAACTCACCGACCTGCAGCTTGGTCTTTTCGGTGGTCGCGATCAGCTTGTCTTCGCTGTCCAGGTACACGAAAACGTTCAGCCAGTCTTCGACCTCGGTGGGCGTGTCCTTGGGGATGTAGCGGTTGGGCAGAAGGATTTCACCATCCGCGCCGCCGTCCAGGTACAGGCCGAAGTCCGTGTGTTTCACGATTTGCAAACTGTTGTAACGCCCAACTAAAGCCATTTCCGGAAATCCTCGTTGCGAGCCCGGCATTCTACACCCGAACCGGCCACACCGCCCGGTCGCCGTTGGCTACCCATCGGTAAAAAGGAACCGGGGTGCCGCGCGCTGTTCTATAAATTCAAGCAAGCCCTCGCAAGGATTCGCTCATGTACGCCTGCCTGCCCAAGTACTTGCGCACCCTCCTGCTACTGGTCCTGCCGGCCCTCTTGGTGCTGGCCTGCAGCCGTATCGACCTCGCCTACCGCAACCTCGATATGCTGGTGCCCTGGTCGCTGAACGACTACCTGAACATGAACCGCCAGCAAAAAACCTGGCTCAACCAACGCCTCAAGCAGCACCTGGCGTGGCATTGCCGCACGCAGCTGCCGGGCTACCTGACCTGGATCGACGAAGTCCGACAGATGGTCGCCGACAACCAGGTAACCGACCAGCAATTGCAACTGCGCACCCAGGAAGCGAAACAGGCGATCGCCAAAGTGGCCGACCAGATCACCCCTTCGGCAGCCCAGCTATTGCGGGCGATGGACGATGAACAGGTCCACGAGATGCGCCAGGCCTTTGCCGAAGACATCAGTGAGCGCCAGGCAAAGTATGTGAAAACGCCCCTGGCGCGGCAGATCGAACAACGCGTCGAGCGCATGGAAAAACGCCTCACGCCATGGCTGGGCGAGCTCAGCTCACAACAGCGGCTGCGGATCATGACCTGGTCACAGGGGCTGGGTGAACAGAACCGCCAGTGGATCGCCAACCGGGCCAACTGGCAGGCGCACTTCAGTGCCGCGATGGACCAGCGCCACACTGACGCCTTCGAGCCACAGTTGGTACGCCTGCTCAAGAACCGGGAAAGCCTGTGGACACCGGAATACCGCCAGGCCTACCAGCGCACGGAAAAAGCTGCCCGGCAATTGCTTGTGGACCTGATGGCCCAGAGCAGCGAGCAGCAACGTACGCACCTGGAACAAAAGCTGGACCAGGTGCGCAAGGACTTCAGTGAGTTGAAGTGCATGAAAGGCTGATTGGGGAGGTGGTTTGCTGCAGGAGCGGCGGTGCGACGTCTCCTACAGTAAGCCAGCGCCTACCGGGCCTTGCGCCGGTAGGGGAACACGTCGATCACCTTGCCGCCGCGAATCGCGTCCTGCAGGCTTTTCCAGTAGTCGGCGTCGTACAGTTCGCCATGTAACTGGCTGAACAACCGCCGCTGGCCGCCGTCGGCAAACAGGAACGGCGGAAACTCCTCGGGGAACACGTCGTGCGGCCCGATCGAATACCAGGGCTCACCGGACATTTCGTCCTCCGGATAGCGAGGCGGCGGGATGTAGCGGAAGTTGACCTCGGTAAGAAAACAGATTTCGTCGTAGTCGTAGAACACCACCCGACCATGGCGGGTAACGCCGAAGTTCTTCAGCAGCATGTCGCCCGGAAAGATGTTCGCCGCCGCCAACTGCTTGATGGCCAGGCCGTAGTCTTCCAGGGCCTCGCGCACCTGGGCATCGTTGGCATTCTCCAGATAGAGGTTCAGCGGCGTCATGCGCCGCTCGGTCCAGCAGTGTCGCACCAGCACCGTGTCGCCATGCACTTCCACCGTCGAGGGCGCCACCTCCAGCAACTCGGCCAGGCATTCGGGCTCGAACTTGCTCAAGGGAAAGCGAAAGTCGGAGAACTCCTGGGTATCGGCCATGCGACCGACCCGGTCGACACTTTTCACCAACCGGTACTTTTCGATCACCGTGGCTCGGTCGACGGTCTTGGACGGCGAGAATCGGTCCTTGATGATCTTGAACACGGTATTGAAACCCGGCAGGGTAAACACGCTCATCACCATGCCACGCACTCCGGGGGCCATGATGAAGCGATCGTCGGTTCCAGCCAGGTGATTGATCAGCGCCCGGTAGAACTCCGACTTGCCATGCTTGTAGAAACCGATCGAGGTGTACAGCTCGGCAATGTGCTTGCCTGGCAGGATGCGCTTGAGAAAACCGACAAACTCGGCCGGCACCGGCACATCGACCATGAAATAGGAACGGGTGAACGAGAAGATGATCGACACATCGGCTTCGTCGGTGATCAGCGCATCGATCTCGATCCCATGGCCTTCGCGGTGCAGCAGCGGGATCACCAGTGGCCATTGCTCGTCCTGGGTGAACAGCCGCCCCACCAGGTAGGCCCCCTTGTTGCGGTAAAGCACCGGCGAAAACAGTTCCACCGCCAGGGCCGGGTCCTTGCAGACCCAGTCGGGCAGGCTTTCGCGCAGCTGCGCCTGGAGGCGGACCAGATCGCCTTGCAAGTCACCGTAGGGCACATCGAAACCGTAGTCGGCAAAGATCTGCCCCAGCACGCTGCCCAGGCTGCCCTGGGGGCGGTAAGTGCGGGTTTGCGCCGCGCGCTCGTGACTGCGCAGCGACGGCCGAGTGGTGTGGATGAACATGCAGCCGTCGCTGATCAGGTCATGGCTGAACAGGCTGCAGAAGATCGAGTTGTACCAGGTTTCCGACAGTTCATCGTCCAACCGTGGGTCGATGAGGCTGATGTAGGCGCTCTTGACCAGCGGCCAGAGCGACACGTCCAGCAGCACGTCGGCCTCGAATGCCTGGCGTAGCCAGCCACTGACCTCGCTGACCTTTTCTTCGTAGAGGTTGATCCGTGCGGCCGAAGCACTCTGGATCTGCTGCCACTGCGCCTGCTCGAAGCGGGCGCGGGCGCCGATGGTGATCTGGCGAAAATGCTCACGGTAATCGTCGAAGCCATCGAGGATCATCCGGGCGATATCGGCGGCCGGCCATTGCTGGGGCATACATCAGACCTCTGCGGGAATGTCGAAGCCTGAGCTTAGCCAGTCGCCGATGCCAGGGAAAGCCTGTTGGCCCGTCTGTATCGGCCAAATTCTCCCCGGCGCAATTCAAGCGCAAGAAAGGGAGAGAGGCGGCCAAAGGTTCTGGCGTAAACTCGCGCCCTGCCCAAAAGGACCCGGATAGCCCATGACCCCCATCGCCATTACCCGCCTGTTGATTCTTGCCGCTGTCTGGGGCGCAAGTTTCCTGTTCATGCGCATCATCGCACCCGTGCTCGGCACACTGCCCACGGCCTTCTTTCGCGTGTCCATCGCCTGCGCCGGGTTGATGGTGATCCTCGCCCTGCTGCGCGTGCGTTGGGACTTCAACGGCAAGCTCAAGGCCTGCCTGGTGCTGGGCATGATCAATTCGGGGATTCCGGCCACGCTGTATTCCGTCGCGGCGCAAGTGCTGCCAGCCGGTTACTCGGCCATCTTCAATGCCACGACGCCCTTGATGGGCGTGTTGATTGGCGCGCTGTTCTTTCGTGAACCCATGACTCTGGCCAAACTCTGCGGCATCTTCCTCGGTCTGTTCGGCGTCGGCATTCTCAGTGGCGCGGGGCCGGTGGCATTTGACCAAAGCCTGCTGCAAGGCGCGATCTCGTGCCTGGCGGCGACCACCTGTTATGGCTTTGCCGGCTTTCTGGCCCGGCGCTGGCTTGACCAGGCGGGCGGCCTGGACAGTCGCCTGTCGGCGTTGGGCAGCATGTTGGGCGCAACCCTGCTGCTGTTGCCGTTGTTTGGCTACAGCGTGCTGACTGCCCCGCCTGCGAGCTGGGGTGGCTGGGATGTATGGCTATCGCTACTGGGGTTGGGGCTGGTCTGCACGGCGTTTGCGTACATTCTGTACTTCCGCCTGCTCAGCGAGATTGGTCCGGTCAAGGCCACCACTGTAACCTTCATGATTCCGGCCTTTGGTGTGTTGTGGGGGGCGTGGTTGCTGGATGAACCATTGTCGATGGCACACCTGTGGGGTGGGTTGTTGATTGCGGTGGCGCTTTGGTTGGTGCTCAAGCCAGCCAGTAAATGAAGATCGCGGGGCAAGTCGATACCTGCCCCGCGAACAGCTCAATCGGCCTGCAGTTGCCCGGCACTCAGCGCCGACTTGCGAAACACAAACAGCAAGCCGATCACGATCAGCGCCATCCCCAGCACGCTCAATGCCGCCAGGCGGTTACCGAAGATCAGGTAGTCCTTCACCGCCGTCACCGCCGGTACCAGGTAGAACAGGCTGGTGACATTGACCAGGTTGCCTCGGGCGATCAGCCGGTACAACAGCAAGGTCGCCAGCAACGACACCACCAGCCCCATCCACAGCAAGGCGCCAATGAAGCCGGCCGTCATTTCCACCTGCAGTGGCTGGAAGGGTGCAAACAACGAACACATCAGCAACCCGGCCATGTATTGCAACGGCAAGGTGCCCATCGGGTTGTCGGTGATGCGCTTCTGCATGATCGAGCCAAACGTCATGCTCACCAGCGCCAACAAGGCAAACAGCATCCCGGCCAGGGAAATGCCGCCCAGGCCGATGCCCTGGTAGACCACCATGATCAACCCGCTCAATCCCAGACCCAGGCCGAACAGCCGGCTCCAGGAACGCTGGCGCTCCATCAGTACCACGGTGAGGATCGGCTGCACGCCCATGACCGTAGCCATGATGCCGGGGGTCACCTGGGTGTTCAGCGCCAGCAGGTAGAAAATCTGGTAGGCGCCCAGCAGTACGGCACCGGTGGCCAGTGCCTGCAACACCCCGCCCCGTCCGCGCGGCCAGCGCAGTTTGAGCAACGGCGCCAGCAGCAACAGGCCACACAGGGCCAGGGCCGAACGCAGCAACAAAAAGGCAAAAGGACTGGCATGGGCAAGGCCCAACTTGGAAACGATCGCCCCGCTACTCCAGAGCAGGACAAACAGGCTGGTGGTGGCCGCCGAGGCCACGGATTCTTTCGATAGAGCAAACATGAGTGCCACCTGTAATTCGGGCAGAAAAGCCGAACGGTGCTGCCCGCTACGGGCAGTCAACCGTGTTCAGTAGAGGATGCAGGTGTGATGGGACGCAGCGATTGGCCGCTCAGCCCAGCACTACCACGCTACTGACAGGTGGTGGGTAGTGGCTGATCATGGCCGGCTGCTGATTCCCACGCACGACTACAACCGCGTCGGGCGCGGTGGCAAATACAGTGGTGAGCGGGGAAGCTGGCATGGGCAGGTCTTCGGTGAGGTGAACTGTGTCTGAATATAACGGCGACTTCATCGCGGGGCAAGCCCGCTCCCACAGTGGGAACGGCGTGCCCCGCGATGCGATCAGAACAACCAGTGATACAGCAGGTAGGCCACCACCACCGCCAACACCGGACGCAATACCCGGTAGGCCTTTGGATTGGCACGTTTGAACTGCTTGACCCGGCTGCTGATGACAGTGCTGAAGCGCTTGCTCCAGGCATAGGCCTGGTTGATCCCGCCGACGCGCTCATCGTCGGTGTTCTGCGGCGCCGTGGCACGGCCCAGGAAAGCACTGACCTTGCGGTTGATACGGGTCATCAGCGGGCTGCTGAGCGGGCGTTCGACGTCACAGAACAGGATCACCCGGGTAGTCTCGGTTTCGTTCTTCACCCAGTGAACATAGGTTTCATCGAACATCACGTCTTCACCGTCGCGCCAGGCATAGGGCTGGCCGTCGACGTAGATCCTGCAGTGATCGGAGTTGGGCGTCGAAAGCCCCAGGTGATAGCGCAGGGAGCCGGCAAACGGATCACGATGCGGGTTCAGGTGGCTGCCACCCGGCAGCAAGGCAAACATCGCACCCTTGACGTTGGGGATGCTGTTGACCAGCTCGACCGTCCTGGGGCACAACGCCTCGGCCGACGGTAGCGCTTTGTCGTACCACTTGAGGTAAAAGCGCTTCCAGCCCTTCTTGAAGAACGAGCCAAAGCCTGCGTCGTTGTCTTTCTCCGCAGCGCGGATGTAACCCTCGTCGAACAGGTGCATGGCCTCTTCGCGGATCACTTGCCAGTTGTCCTTGAGCACATCGAGCTCGGGAAAGCGGGTGCGGTCCAGGTAAGGCTTGGACGGTACGCCGGAGAACAGGTACATCAAGGCGTTGTACGGGGCGAACAGCGCCGAATGATTGACGAATTGGCGCAACATTGGCAAACGCGCCTTGCCGCGCAGGTGAACATACAGCGTACTGCCGAAAAACAGCAGCAATACACCTGCCTTGGCGACAAAGGAAACAGTCATGCAACACTCCTTGGAATTTCGATCAGGCCATCACTGCCGGATTAATCGAGCATCATAAACCGATCCAGCCCCGGTAAAAATAACCGGGGCCAGCATTCAGTGTTAAGGATTGTGCAACAAAGCACGCGGGGCACTTATTGTCCCGAGTCAGCGCCAAGGCGCTTTATTGCTGGTTCTCCTGGTCGGTGAACAGGTCACTGAAGAGCATGCTCGACAAGTAACGCTCACCCGAGTCGGGCAGGATCACCACGAGGGTCTTGCCCTGCATCTCGGGTTTTTCCGCCAGGCGCACGGCCGCTGCCATCGCCGCACCACTGGAGATACCACAAAGGATCCCCTCCTCCTGCATCAGGCGCAGGGCCATGGCCTTGGACTCATCGTCACTGACCAACTCGACCTGGTCGACCAGCGACAGGTCGAGGTTCTTCGGCACGAAACCGGCACCGATACCCTGGATCTTGTGCGGGCTGGGCTTGATCTCTTCACCGGCGCGGGCCTGGGTGATGACCGGCGACGTGATCGGCTCCACGGCCACCGACAGGATCGCCTTGCCCTGGGTCTGCTTGATGTAGCGCGACACACCGGTGATGGTGCCACCGGTACCGACGCCGGCCACCAGCACATCCACGGCGCCGTCGGTGTCGTTCCAGATCTCGGGGCCGGTGGTTTTCTCGTGGATCGCCGGGTTGGCCGGGTTATCGAACTGGGCAGGCATGAAGTACTTGGCCGGATCGTTGGCGACGATCTCGCCAGCCTTTTCGATGGCACCTTTCATGCCCTTGGCCGGATCGGTCAGCACCAGGTCGGCACCCAGCGCCTTGAGCACTTTGCGGCGCTCGATGCTCATCGAGGCCGGCATGGTCAGCTGGAGCTTGTAGCCACGGGCGGCGGCGACGAAGGCCAGGCCAATGCCGGTGTTGCCCGAGGTCGGCTCGACGATGGTCATGCCTGGCTTGAGTTTGCCGCTGCTTTCGGCATCCCAGATCATGTTTGCGCCGATCCGGCACTTGACCGAGTAGCCCGGGTTACGGCCCTCGATCTTAGCCAGGATGGTCACGCCACGAGGGGCGATGCGATTGATCTGCACCAGCGGCGTATTGCCGATGGAGTGCGCGTTGTCAGCGAAGATACGGCTCATGGCAGGGGTCCTTAATTATGCAGCGGACGGAAAACTTCAAGGGTAAGCCCGCCGCGCCAGTGCGTCCACATACAACGAACCGACGCGATCGACAGGAGTCAATCGATCTATACCCCTCATGGAAATACCGCCAATGAAACGCCGCTATCGCTGGCCCTTGTGGGGGCTGCTCGCCATTGTGCTGTTGCTGGTCAGCCTGCACTTCGCCCTGCCCTGGCTGGTGCGCGACTACCTCAACGACAAGCTCGCCGACATGGGCGACTACCGCGGCCAGGTCACCGACGTCGACCTGGCCTGGTGGCGCGGCGCATACAAGATCAACGGCCTGACCATCGTCAAGACCACGGGCAAGGTACCCGTACCCTTTCTCCAGGCCCCCTTGATCGACTTGTCGGTGAGCTGGCGGTCGCTATGGTATGACCACGCAGTGGTCGCCGAGGTGGCGTTCATGCGCCCGGAACTCAATTTCGTCGACGGCCCCAGCAAACAGGCATCCCAGACCGGCCAGGGCACTGACTGGCGCCAACAGTTGGAAAAGCTGGTGCCCATCACCCTCAACGAAGTGCGTATCGACAACGGTACCCTGACCTTTCGCAATTTCAATTCCAAGCCGCCGGTCAACCTCAAGGCCACACAGCTCGATGCCAGCATCCGCAACCTGACCAACGTCCAGGACCACAAGGGCCGGCGCGATGCCCGCTTCGAGGGCAAGGCCAGGGTGTTGGGCGATGCCAGTGTGCAAAGCAGCGCCACTTTCGACCCGTTCAGCGACTTCGACGATTTCCAGTTCCGCCTGCGCGCCAGCGGTATACAGCTGCGCCAACTCAATGACTTTGCCAGTGCCTACGGCAAGTTCGACTTCAATGCCGGCCACGGTGACCTGGTTATCGAAGCCGAAGCACAAAAAGGCCGGCTCAACGGCTATATCAAGCCCTTGCTGCGCGACGTCGATGTGTTCAACTGGCAGCAGGACGTCAAGGAGGAAGACAAAGGCTTGTTCCGGTCGATCTGGGAGGCGTTGGTGGGCGGCAGCGAAACCGTCCTCAAGAACCAGCGCAAGAACCAGTTCGCCACCCGGGTGGAATTGAGTGGCAGCGTGCATAAAAGCGACATCAGCGCCTTCGAAGCGTTTTTGCAGATCCTGCGTAACGGCTTCATCCAGGCATTCAACGCACGCTATGAACAACCGCCGCCCAAGTCTGACTGAGTCACGACGTGACGCCTCATTCAGAGACTGAATGAGGCGCCTGCGTTCCCAGCCAGCCAGAGCCCGCGTTATAGTCGTGCATGACAATTTTTCCGCCAGGGGCCATGTACCCCGGCGCTACGTTAGAGGATCGGTTCATGAAGTTCGAAGGCACCCGCGCATACGTCGCCACAGACGACCTGAAACTGGCAGTCAACGCGGCGATCACCCTGGAGCGACCGCTACTGGTCAAGGGCGAGCCGGGCACCGGCAAGACCATGCTCGCCGAACAGCTGGCCGAGTCCTTTGGCGCCAAGCTGATCACCTGGCACATCAAGTCCACCACCAAGGCTCACCAGGGCTTGTACGAGTACGACGCGGTCAGCCGCCTGCGTGACTCGCAGCTGGGCGTGGACAAAGTCCACGACGTGCGCAACTACCTGAAGAAAGGCAAGCTCTGGGAGGCGTTCGAGTCCGAGGAGCGGGTCATCCTGCTGATCGACGAAATCGACAAGGCCGACATCGAGTTCCCCAACGACCTGTTGCAGGAACTGGACAAGATGGAGTTCTACGTTTACGAGACCGACGAGACGATCAAGGCCAAGCAGCGCCCGATCATCATCATTACCTCCAACAACGAAAAAGAACTGCCCGACGCCTTCCTGCGCCGTTGTTTCTTCCATTACATCGCCTTTCCCGACCGCGACACCCTGCAGAAAATCGTCGATGTCCACTACCCCAACATCAAGAAAGACCTGGTCAGTGAAGCGCTGGACGTGTTCTTCGACGTGCGCAAGGTACCGGGCCTGAAGAAAAAGCCGTCTACCTCCGAGCTGGTCGACTGGCTCAAACTGCTGATGGCCGACAACATCGGCGAAGCGGTGCTGCGTGAACGCGACCCAACCAAGGCTATCCCGCCGCTGGCCGGCGCTTTGGTGAAGAACGAACAGGATGTGCAACTGCTTGAACGCCTGGCGTTCATGAGCCGTCGCGGTAACCGCTGAGCCTGGGGGCAATTGCCATGCTGCTCAATCTGTTCAATGAAATGCGCGCCGCCAAGGTGCCGGTATCGGTGCGCGAGTTGCTTGATCTGCTCAATGCGCTCAAGCAGCGAGTCACCTTTGCCGACATGGACGAGTTCTACTACTTGTCACGGGCGATCCTGGTCAAGGACGAGCGGCATTTCGACAAGTTCGACCGTGCTTTCTCGGCCTACTTCAAGGGCCTGGAAAACCTCAACCAACACCTGGAGGCCCTGATTCCGGAAGACTGGTTGCGCAAGGAATTCGAGCGCTCCCTGACCGATGAGGAGCGCGCGCAGATCCAGTCCCTGGGTGGCCTGGACAAGCTGATCGAAGAATTCAAGAAGCGCCTGGAAGAACAGAAGGAACGCCATGCCGGTGGCAACAAGTGGATCGGCACCGGCGGCACCAGCCCGTTCGGTTCGGGTGGTTTCAACCCCGAAGGCATTCGCGTCGGCGATGCCGGCAAGCGCCAGGGCAAGGCGGTCAAGGTCTGGGACCAGCGCGAGTACAAGAACCTCGACGACCAGGTCGAGCTGGGCACACGCAACATAAAGCTGGCCCTGCGCCGCCTGCGCAAGTTCGCCCGCCAGGGCGCGGCCGAAGAACTGGACATCGACGGCACCATCGACCACACGGCCCGCGATGCCGGCCTGCTCAACATCCAGATGCGACCGGAGCGGCGCAACAGCGTCAAGTTGCTGCTGCTGTTCGACATCGGCGGCTCGATGGACGCCCACGTGAAGATCTGCGAAGAGTTGTTCTCGGCCTGCAAGACCGAGTTCAAACACCTGGAGTACTACTACTTCCACAACTTCGTCTACGAGTCGGTGTGGAAGAACAACCTGCGCCGCACCTCCGAACGTACCTCGACCATGGACCTGCTGCACAAGTACGGCGCCGACTACAAAGTGGTCTTCGTCGGCGACGCAGCCATGGCGCCCTACGAAATCACCCAGCCGGGCGGCAGCGTCGAGCACTGGAACGAAGAAGCCGGTTATGTGTGGATGCAGCGCTTCATGGAGAAGTACAAGAAGCTCATCTGGATCAACCCGTACCCCAAGGAAACCTGGAACTACACCGCCTCGACCAACATCGTGCGCGAACTGGTGGAGGACCGGATGTTCCCGTTGACCTTGCGCGGACTGGAAGAAGGGATGCGGTTCTTGTCCAAGTAGCCTCGTCGGGCAATGGCGACTGCTGCGCAGTCGATCGCAGCCCCATACCTCGGCAAGCGGCTACAGATTACCGATGTAGCCGCTGGCAATAGCCTGCGATCGGCCGCACAGCGGTCGTGGTTCCACAAGGTGCGGGCCCGCCCCGCAATCACTCTGCGAAGCGCTGCAAAAATGCCCGTTGTTCTTGCCAGGCCAGGTCCTGAACCACTGGCACAAACCGCACCACGCTCCCCGGCAACATCTGCGCCAGCCGCGCCAATGCCAGCGGCGTCAACGCCCCCAACCGCGGATACCCGCCAATGGTCTGGCGATCATTGAGCAACACGATCGGCTGCCCGTCCGGCGGCACCTGCACGGCGCCCAACGGAATCCCCTCGGAAATCATCGGCGCCCCTTGATACTGCAAGGCCGGTCCCAGCAAGCGCATACCCATGCGATCCGCGCGGCTGTCCAACGTCCAGTCGCGATTGAACACTTCGAACAGGCTCATGCCGCTGAAATCACCCGCCTGAGCACCCAGCACCAGGTCCAGGCTGTTGCGGGTGAAGTCCACACGCATTGCCTGGGGCACTTCCCGCCCGCCGGCTGCCTGGCCGCTGTAAGCCAGGTGCTGTCCCTTGAGCAGGGTCGAACCCAGGCCGTCCAGCCCACCCAGCTCCTCACGTACCACGCTGGCACAACTGCCCAGCACCTGGGGTGCGTGAAAACCACCGGGCGCCGCCAGGTAGGCCCGCGCGCCCTGCAACGGCTGGTTCAGGCGCAAGCGCTGGCCCTTGCCGAGTACGAAACTGGACCAGGGCTTGAGCGGCTCGCCGTCGATGCGTGCATCCAGGTCGGCACCGGCCAGGGCCAGGCAGCAGTCCTGCTCCGCCACCAGGCTGAAACCACCCAAGGTTATCTCTACCACAGCGGCATCGGCGGCATTGCCCAGCAGCCAGTTGGCCCAGCGCATCGACACCCAGTCCAGCGCGCCGCCCTGGGTCACGCCCAGGTGACGCACGCCAAAGCGCCCGGCGTCCTGCAACAGGCACAGCGGCGTGCTGGCCTCGATCATCAAGCGGCTCATGGCTGCGCCTCCAGTGGCGTATCGTCGCCGCCCTGATTGATGAAGGTGGCGCGATCCACCGCCACGAAGCGCACCCGGTCGCCCGGCTGCAGCAAGCTGTAACCGTCACGCTCGCGGTCAAACAGTTTGCTCGGGGTGCGGCCGATCAGGTTCCAGCCACCGGGCGACACCGCCGGGTAGGCTGCCGTCTGACGCTCGGCGATGCCCACACTGCCGGCGGCAACGCGCTTGCGTGGCGTGGCCAGGCGCGGCGCCGCCAACGCCTCTTCGACCAGGCCCATGAAGGCAAAGCCTGGGGCGAAGCCCAGGGCGAACACCTGGTACTCGCGCTCGCTGTGGCGGCGCACGATGTCGGCCACCGAAGTGTGGCAACGCTCGGCCAGCAGGCTCAGCTCCGGCCCGACGCTGGGGTCGTACCATACCGGGATCTCGTGCTGGCGCCCGCCGCTGCCGTTGTCCGGCTGCAGGTTTTCCAGTGCCTCGCGAACCAGCACCCGGGCCTGCCCTGGCGACAACTGCAGCAGGTTGAAATGCACCATTGCCGTGGTATACGACGGCACCAGGTCGATCAGGTACTCGCCGAATACCGCCCGCAGGCGCTGGCTGGCGGCAAGCATCCACGGCATGTTGGTTTCATCGATGGCGTCGAACAGCCGCACCATCAGGCAGTCAATGGCCACCGTTTCAATGCGATAGGTCATGACGCCACCTGCGCATCGAGGGCCTGGCGGATCTGCTGGACCGCGGCCACTGAACTGTCGTTGTCACCGTGTACGCAGAGGGTCTGGGCTTGCAGGCGCAGTTCGCTGCCATCGACCGCGACCAGGGGCTCGCCACGGGCCAGGCGCAAGGCCTGGTCGACAATCGTTGCCGGATCGTGGTGTACCGCACCCGGCAGGCGCCGCGACACCAGGCGCCCGGCGGCGTCGTAGGCACGGTCGGCAAAGGCCTCGAACCACAGCGGCACGCCGTACTCGTCGCCCAGCGTCTGGGCCGCACTATTATCGGCGGTGGCCATCAGCATCAGCGGCAGTTGCCGGTCGTACTCGGCCACGGCCTGGAGCACCGCACGCAGCTTCTGCGGGTCGGCCATCATGTCGTTGTACAACGCGCCATGGGGTTTGACGTAGGTAACGCGGGTGCCCTGGGTACGGCAGATGCCGTCCAGCGCGCCGATCTGGTAGTGCAGCAGGTCGCGGATTTCTTCGGCGCTGCAGGCCATGGAACGACGGCCGAAACCGACCAGGTCCTGATACGCCGGGTGCGCGCCGATGCGCACCTTGCTGGCCACGGCCAGGCCCACGGTGTGACGCATGATGCCAGGGTCGCCTGCGTGAAAACCGCAGGCAATGTTGGCGCAATCGACAAACGGCATGACCTGGGCATCCAGGCCCATGGTCCAGCTGCCGAAACTTTCACCCATGTCGCAATTCAATAGCAGGCGGCTCACGTGTGGCACTCCTTCAGGCTCGGCCTTATTGGGCTTCAAGTTCTTTGCCGCGGGTTTCCGGCAGGCTCAGTGCCGCCAGAATTACCACACCGTAACTGACTGCCGCAAAGCCGCCGATACCCAGCCCCAACGGGACCTTCTGGCTGAGCATGCCGATCAGCAGCGGGAAGAGTGCCGCCACGGCGCGACCGATGTTGTAGCAAAAGCCCTGCCCCGAACCACGAATACGAGTGGGGAACAGCTCGGTCAGGAATGCCCCCATGCCGCTGAAAATGCCCGAGGCGAAGAAGCCCAGCGGGAAGCCCAGCCACAGCATCACGCCATCGCTGACCTGCATCTGGGTGTAGAGCAGCACGATGATGAACGAGCCCACGGCGAATAGGATGAAGTTCTTTTTGCGCCCCAACAGGTCGGTGAGGTAGGCACTGATCACGTAGCCGACGTATGAGCCGACGATCACCATGGCCAGGTAGCCGCCCGTGCCCAATACGCTCAGGCCACGTTCGTTGGTGAGGAAGGTCGGCAGCCAGGAGGTGATGGCGTAGTAACCGCCCAAGGCGCCAGTGGTCAGCAGCGAGGCGCGGACGGTGGTGAAGAGCATGCCAGGGGCGAAAATTTCATAGAAGTGCGACGGCGCTTCGGTTTTTTCCGCCGCCTTGGCCAGTCGATAAACTTCCGGGTCCTTGACCAGGCGACGGACAAAAATCACGAACACCGCCGGCACGATACCCAGCAGGAACAGGGCGCGCCAGGCGTCTTCAGGCGGCAGCCAGGTGAACAGCACCGCGTACAGAATCGCCGTCAGGCCCCAGCCAATGGCCCAGCCGGACTGCACCATGCCCACCGCCTTGCCGCGGTCCTTGGCACGGATGACTTCACCGATCAGCACGGCGCCGGCAGTCCACTCGCCGCCGAAGCCGAAGCCCATCAGAGTGCGGGCGATCAATAGTTGGTCGTAGGTTTGGGCAAAGCCGCAGAGGAAGGTGAAAAAGGCAAACCACAGCACGGTCAATTGCAGGGTGCGTACCCGGCCGATGCGGTCGGAGAGGATGCCGGCGATCCAGCCGCCCAGCGCCGAAGCGATCAGAGTGCTGGTGTGAATCAGCCCGGCCTCGGCGGTGGTGATGCCCCACAGGGCGATCAGGGTGGGGATGACGAAGCTGAGCATCTGGGTGTCCATGCCATCGAGGCCGTAGCCGATCTTGCAGCTCCAGAAGGTCCGTCGTTCTTGCTTGTTGATGTTGCGGTACCAGTCGAAGGGACCCGCCACCGATCTGGTTTTGACCTGTTGCTGCACGCCCGATGGGTTCATGGTTGCCTCAGCTTGTTGGTATTGTTTTAAAGGCGACGATCTTTGTCGCAACCTGACTGTCATTTTTCGATGGGTGCGCATCGCCGTCCAACGAGAAAAACCAGCGGTCTGGCATAAGAAAAATTTGATCAGTGAGCGCACCATGAACCTCAAGTTCCTCGAAACCTTCGTCTGGGTCGCCCGGCTCAAGAGCTTTCGCCTGACCGCCGAAAAGCTCTTTACCACCCAGGCCTCGATCTCCAGCCGCATCGCTGCGCTGGAGGCCGACCTTGGGGTCAAGCTGTTGCTGCGCGATTCCCGTGGGGTCAGCCTGACGCCCGAAGGCAGCAAGGTGCTCGAATACGCCGAGCAGATGCTCGACACGGCCAAGGCGCTCAAGCAATCGCTGGACAGCGACCGGGCCAAGGTCGGCAGGATTCGCCTGGGTGTAATGGACACGGTTATCCATACCTGGATGAGCCCGCTGGTGTCGGAACTGATGGAGCGCTACCCGCAGGTTGAAATCGAATTGATCGCCGATACTGCGCTCAACTTGCGCGAACAGCTGCAAAAAGGCTTTCTCGATGTAATTCTGCAAACCGACCTTCTGCGCCAGGAATCGATCCGCAGCCTGGACTTGGCGCGCTACCCCATGGGCTGGATCGTGGCCAGCCAGTCGATCTACAACCGCGACTATGCCTCCCTCGCCGAGCTTGCCCGCGAGCGCATCGTGACCTTCTCGAAAAACTCCCGGCCACACCAGGAGGTGCTCAGCCTGCTCCAGGCCGAAGGCGTCAGTGCGCCACGGCTGAACTGCGTGAACTCGGTGGCGGCGATTACCCGTCTGCTGCGCGATGGCTTCGGCATCGGCGCCCTGCCCCCGGCGCTGGTCAGCGAGGAACTGGCGCGAGGGGAACTGACCCTGCTGCCGCTAGCGCAGCAACCGCCGAGCCTGGAGTTGGTGGTGGCCTGGCAGACCGGGGTCGAACTGGTAGACGAAGTGGTGGCGCTGTGTCGCAACGTACTGGAGCGTTATGCCGCAGATGCTGGTCCCCAGCGCATCAAGCTGGTTTAGCGCCAGCTCTCTTTCACCGCTTTGCGCCGCCCGCCGAGGGCCACCCAGCCGAACAGCAGCAAGAGGCTTTCAATGCTCAGGGCCAGCAACAAGGCGAAGCTCAGGCCCCAGGCCAGGGCTTCGGGTGCCAGGAGGATCTGGTAGTTGTAGCCCTTGAGGGTTTCCTCGCGCAGCTGGCTGTCGGCCTGTACCAGCACATGCCAGGTGCGCTCCAGCCATGGCCCCTGGAGGATTTGCCATTCCCGTTCGAGCAGGCGATTGCGGATCAGCAGGCTGTCGATGCTGTTGGCGTCGCTGTTGAACACCGGGTCGTCACTGCTGCGGTAGTGGCGCACCAGCGCTTGCAGGTCTCCATTGAAAAAGCGCCGGGCGGTGTCCTCGAAGCCCTTGAGACCCTCGCGCGATTCAAGCAGTTTCGCTTCGACCCGCTGGCTGTAGTCGTTGATCAGGCCAGGTACCTGCACCCCCACCAGCAACCCGAAGGTAAACAGCAACAACCGCAGGTAACTTCTGAACATGGGCTATCCCTTAGCGTTGTCCCTGGGCGATGCATTCACCACGGCGCCACAGCGCCCACTGGCCCGGCTCGTAGCGCTGCCACGTCTCGTTCTCGGTCAGCGCTTCGGTGGCGATCACGGTGACCACGTCGTTGGGGGTGGTCTCGGCCTGGAAGTCGACGATCATGTCGACATCCTTGAGCCGCGCCGGCCCGAACGGTGCGCGCCGGGTGATATGCACCAGCTTGGTCGAGCAGAAGCAGAACAGCCAGTCGCCATCGCTGAGCAGGCAATTGAACACACCCTTGCCACGGTATTCGGCGCAGGCCTCGACCAGCACCGGCAACAACACTTCAGCCTCCACCGGCTCCGGGAACGCCTCGCGGATGCGGTTGAGCAGGTCGCAGAAGGCCGCTTCGCTGTCGGTGTCGCCAATGGGGCGGTAGAACGTGGCCTGGCCCTTGAATTCACCCAACTGGCCGTTGTGGGCGAAACACCAGTTGCGTCCCCAAAGCTCGCGTACAAAAGGATGGGTATTGGACAAGCAGACCTTGCCGACGTTGGCCTGGCGAATATGGCCGATCACCACTTCGCTCTTGATCGGGTAGCGTTGGACCAGATTGGCCACTTCCGATTCGCAACTGGCTGCCGGGTCCTGGAACAGACGCAGGCCACGGCCTTCGTAGAATCCGATGCCCCAGCCGTCGCGGTGCGGGCCGGTACGTCCACCGCGCTGCATCAGCCCGGTGAAACTGAAGACGATATCGGTGGGTACATTGGCGCTCATGCCCAACAGTTCACACATTCTGGCTGCTCCCGGGCAAATGGCTACAAGCGCGGCTCGACCCGCGAACGGCTACCGCCCAACGGTGCTTCGGGCGGGTTGCGATAACGGTCGCGTCTCTCGGCGGCCATCGGTGCATCGGCCACGGCCTCTTCGGCATCGCGCTTGGCGGCGGCCTCGGCCTGCTCACGACGGGCCTTGGCGCGTTTCTCGAGCGGCCAGCGCAGCACCACGAACACTCCGTAGAGCGCGAAGGCGATCATGCCATACATGGCAAGGTCGGCCGCGGCGCGCAGCATGTTGTTGCCGACCTTGAACAGCAGGTCGAGAGCAGCAATGGCGATAGCCGGGGCGAATTTGTCTTTGACGGGATCGATGATGGTCGGGGTCAGCAGCAGTACTGCCATCAGCACCCGCAGCGGTTCGCGCAGCCAGCGCCACATCCAGCGGGTCAGGCGAAAGCCCACCGCCAGGCACCCCAGGGCGGCCAGGGCGTAGAGGCCCCAGGCGAGCAGATAGTCGTTCTCGGTCATGGTGTCCGTGGCAAGCTAGGCAAATAGACGCTTATGATAAACACATTTGAGCGCGCAGGCGCCCCCCAGCCAAGAGAACCCCGCATGTCCGCAGACGTCACCGTCCCCCGCGCCCCGATTGCCCGCAAGGCCGAAGGCGCCGATCCCTATGCCTGGCTGCAGGAGCGCGACAGCCCCGACGTGATCGCCTACCTGAACGCCGAGAACGCTTACCAGGAGGCGCAACTGGCCGACCAGGCCGAACTGCGCGACCAGCTGTTCGAAGAGATCAAGGGCCGCATCCTCGAAACCGACCTGTCGCTGCCTTCGCCCTGGGGCCCGTACCTGTACTACAGCCGCACCACCGCCGGCGAAGAGTACCCACGTCACTACCGCTGCCCGCGCCCGGCCGACGACTCCAACACAGTCGATGAAAGCCGGGAAGAACTGCTGCTGGACCCCAACCAGCTGGCCAATGGCGGCTTCCTCTCGCTGGGCGCCTTCAACGTCAGCCCCGACCACCAGCGCCTGGCCTACAGCCTTGATACCACGGGCGACGAAATCTACACCCTATATGTCAAGGAACTGGCCAGCGGTGCCATCGAGCAACTGCCGTTCGAGCAGTGCGACGGCAGCATGACCTGGGCCAACGACAGCCAGACGCTGTTCTTCGCCGAACTGGACGACACCCATCGGCCGCACAAACTGCTGCGCCACCGCCTGGGCCGCGAAGGTTGCCAGGCCATTTTCGAAGAGACCGACGGGCGATTCTTCCTGCACTGCTACCGCGCCAGCTCCGAGCGCCAACTGATCCTGCTGCTCAACAGCAAGACCACCAGCGAAGCCTGGGTGCTGGACGCCGAGCAGCCGGACGGCGATTTCACCTGCCTGGCGCCACGGGTCGAAGGCCATGAATACTTCCCGGACCACGGCCAGCTCGACGGGCAGTGGCACTGGTTTATCCGCACCAACCAGGACGGCATCAACTTCGCCCTGTACCACGCCGGCAGTGAGCAGGTTCCGACCCGCGCGCAGTGGCAACTGCTGGTGCCGCACCGCGACGCCGTCATGCTCGAAGGCCTGAGCCTGAACGCCAGCGCCCTGAGCCTGAGCCTGCGCGAAGGCGGCCTACCGATCATCGAAGTGCGCCCACAAGGGCTTGCCCCGTACCGGGTGGAGCTGCCGGATGCGGCCTACAACCTGTATGTGCAAGACAGCCTCGAGTTTGAAAGCCAGCGCATCCGCCTGCGCTACCAGGCCCTCAATCGCCCGGCCCAGGTGCGCCAGCTGGAGCTCGCCAGTGGTGCTCAGCAGGTTCTTAAAGAGACTCCGGTGCTGGGCCCATTCGACCCCGATGAGTACGTGAGCCAGCGACTCTGGGCCACTGCCAGCGACGGTACCCAAGTGCCGATCAGCCTGGTGCAACGCCGCACCGACCTGGGCAAGCCGGTACCGCTGTACCTCTATGGCTACGGCGCCTACGGCGAAAGCCTCGACCCATGGTTCTCCCATGCCCGCCTGAGCCTGCTGGAGCGCGGCGTGGCCTTTGCCATCGCCCATGTGCGCGGCGGTGGCGAGCTGGGTGAAGCCTGGTACCGGGCTGGCAAACAGGAGCACAAGACCAACACCTTCAACGACTTCATCGCCTGCGCTGAACACCTGATCGCCCAGGGCGTGACCCGCGCCGACCAACTGGCAATCAGTGGTGGCAGCGCCGGTGGCCTGCTGATTGGCGCGGTGCTCAACCAGCGCCCGGAGTTGTTCAAGGCGGCCATTGCCGAAGTGCCGTTCGTCGACGTGCTCAATACCATGCTCGACCCAGACCTGCCGTTGACCGTCACCGAGTACGACGAGTGGGGCAACCCTGAAGAACCTGAAGTGTACGAGCGCATCAAGGCCTACGCGCCTTACGAGAACGTCAAGGCCCAGGCCTACCCGGCGCTGCTGGTGGTGGCGGGCTACAACGACAGCCGCGTGCAGTACTGGGAAGCGGCCAAGTGGGTGGCCAAACTGCGTGTGACCAAGACCGACAGCAACTTGCTGCTGCTCAAGACCGAGATGGATGCCGGGCATGGCGGCATGAGTGGGCGGTACCAAGGGCTGCGGGATGTGGCGCTGGAGTATGGGTTTGTGTTCAAGGTGCTGGGTGTGAATGCCTGACACACAACACGCCTGCAGGAGCGGGCTTGCCCCGCGATGGCCAGTACAGCCTGCACATCCTGGGTTGTCTGAATTGCGTATCGCGGGGCAAGCCCGCTCCTGCAGGTTGTGGATCTGCCCCCCTAATCCGACCTCGGCTTCTCCTGCTGCGGCGTCAACCCCGGCAAGGGCTGGTCCCTTGGCGGCGAAGGCACCGGAATCGACGGCAACAACGGTGAGCCGGGCGTCGCATCACCGGCCCGGGGTGGCGTACTGGGGGTAATCTGCGGATACGGCGTCGGCGTCGCCGTTCCTGGTGCCCCTGGCACCGGCGCAATGGGCCGCGGCTGCAGCTCGGCGGCCACAGCCGATTGCAAACACACCAGAATCAAGGCGGCGATGGTCAAATAACGCATACGCAGGCTCCTTGGTAACGACCCGACAGCCTACTCCCAAGCGTAGCCTGTCCGAAACGCCCGCCATCGGGCTAAACTTCAAGGCATAACCGTAACAAGCCCGAGAAAAGGTAATCCCATGAGTTCGGCATCCACTGCCTCCGCCACCGCACGGCTCGACCGCATCCTCGCCGACGCCAAGCGCGACAAAGAAATGGGCTATCGCGACAAAGCCCTGAAAATGTACCCGCACGTCTGCGGTCGCTGCGCCCGGGAGTTCTCCGGCAAGCGCCTGAGCGAACTGACCGTGCACCACCGTGACCATAACCACGACAACAACCCCCAGGATGGCTCGAACTGGGAGTTGCTGTGCCTGTACTGTCACGACAACGAACATTCCCGCTACACCGACCAGCAATATTTCAGCGAAGGCTCGACCAGCAGCCCGAGCATCGCCAAGGCCACCCACAACCCGTTTGCGGGACTGGCGGGCCTGCTGAAAAAAGACTGAGCGCAAACCCGCGCCCCACCCGCGCCGGCAAGCCCGTATAATCGCGTTCTTTTTTGCGAAGGGCCCCGGCACGTGGCGAACAAACGGTACAGCTGCATTGGTCTGTTCAACCCCAAGTCAGCGGAGAACGTCGGTTCAGTAATGCGCGCGGCGGGTTGCTACGGCGTCAACTCGGTGTTCTACACCGGCAAGCGCTATGAGCGTGCCCGCGACTTTGTCACAGACACCAAGCGCGTGCATTACGACATCCCGTTGATCGGCATCGACGATCTGCAAAAAATCATTCCCCTGGGCTGCACGCCCGTGGCCGTTGAGTTGGTCGACGGCGCCCGCCCCCTGCCCGAGTACACCCACCCCGACCGCGCCATCTACATCTTCGGCCCCGAGGACGGCTCCCTCGATCCAAGCGTGCGGGCCTGGTGCGAAGAGACCATCTACATCCCGACCAACGGCTGCATGAACCTGGCCGCCACGGTCAACGTGGTGCTCTACGACCGACTGGCCAAAGGCCTGAACACTCGCTCTGGCCCCAAGTTCAAGTAAATCCGAAGGAACAGTCCGTCGACTGCGGTGGTCTGCTGCATATCATCGCCCCCACTGGAGAATGACCATGTCCGAGAACAAGACGTTGATCCCTGCCCTGCAAGACAAGCCCGAACACAACGTGCACGGCTGGGAACGCGCCGGCTCCGTGGCCGGCGGTGTGATCATGGTGGGCAAGGGCTTGCGCCGTGGTGGGCTGTTCGGCCTGATCCAGATGGCCATCGGCGGCGTGGCCCTGGCCCGTGGCATTACCGGTCACAGTTCGATGAAGAGCCTGATGGAGCGCGGTCGCAGCGACCTCGACAACCTGCGCTCGACCATCGAGCGCAACGGCGCCGAACTGCGCGCTCTCAAGGCCAGCGCCGACGCCGCTACCCGCAGCGCCACGGTTACCGGCAACGACTCGCTGACTAACCCCAAGCCCTAACGCAGCAGCTTGCTCGCCAGCACCTCGGATTCGCGCCCCAGCACACTTTCACTGAGCTGGACGAACTCTTCGGTGCTGACGCTGTTGAGCCGCATCATTGCGCGGGTGACGTCGTCCAGCGAACGCTGGTTATGGCTGTGCAAGCGAATCTCCCGGTCCAGTGCCTGCAACAGCAGTACACCCCGGGCCGTGGTCGCGCTGTCCACCTGTTCACCGCGCAAGCTGCTGACCTTGGCACCGTTACGCTCAAGGCCGGCCAGCACGGCCTGGTAGCGATCCTCGGTGATGCCCCCGGCACGTCGCAGCAATTCGATGGCGTAGTAATCGGCCAGGGACTCGCCAATCCAGTCACTGGCCTGACGGTCGTTGATCTGTGCGAAGACATGTACCAGCTCCCGCAACAGCGGGCTTGAGCCGTTCTCGCTGACCAGCGGCCTGCTACTGTGCAGGTAGATCGAATTGTGCCCCGCTCGGGCACCGCGCCAGAGTTGATCCTTGGCCCCCACCAGTAACAGCTTTGGCGGATTGCGCGGGAACACCGCTTGCAACTGCGGCCACACGAACGTCAGCAACGTCAGGTTATCCAGCCGACGCATGCCTTGCCCTTGCGGCGCAGCCACGCTGAGGTCGGTTTCGCCCAGGCGCGCACGACGGGTGCCGATGGTGCCCGCGACCATCCAGCCGGTCGGGCGATCGAACAGGCGCGAGACATTGTCGATGCGAAAGCGCTGCTTGCCGATGCGCGGCCAGGGCGTCTCGACACTCTTCCAGCCGCTGGGCAATTCAAAACTCAGGCGGGCGACCAGTTCGGTACCGTCCTGCTGGTCGAGGCGTGCCGGGGGTACCAGGTCATCACCGCGAAACAGCGCCCAGTGGGGCGTCATGCGGGTCTCGTAACTGCCGTTTTTAAGCCGTTGGGACAAGCGCACACGGTACGTCAGCTGGCTCTTGCCCGCTGCCGGCTGCCAATGCCCACGCTGGCCGTCGCCCCGCAGCAGCCATTGGCCGTCGGCCTTGAAATCGCTGTAGACCCCCGCCTTGCCCAGGTCGAAATCCAGGCTGCGCACCGCCGCCCCTTCAGCCAGGGTCAGAAGTACTTCGGCCTGTTCACTCTGGGGCAGCAGGCGAACGTGATAGTCCAGGTCGACTTTCTTGGCAAAGGCCGGCGAACAGGCCAACAGACTCAGGGCCAGCAACCAATGGCAACGCACACGCATACAGAAACTCCTTGTTCCCCCAGACGCGATACCCGGCAAACCCGGGCGGCTCAGCCGGCGCGGAAAATCAGATAATCTTCCCAGTCATCCTCGTCCACGCTCTCTTCGCTGAGCATGCGCCCGGACTGGGAAATTCGCTGTTTGTGTACCTGTTGACGGTCACCGCATACCAGGTGGTGCCAGCTTGGCAGGTCCTTGCCTTCGCTGATCAGGCGGTAACCACAGGTGGTTGGTAGCCATTTGAACTGGTCGGCCTTGCCCGGCGTCAGCTGGATGCAGTCAGGCACGATCTTCAACCGGTTGGGATAGTCGCTGCACTGGCAGGTCTTCAGGTCCAGCAGCTTGCAGGCAATGCGCGTGTAATAGACGCTGTTGTCGTCTTCATCTTCAAGCTTTTGCAGGCAGCACAGGCCACAGCCGTCACACAGCGACTCCCATTCCTGGGGGTCCAGCTGTTCGAGGGTCTTACGCTTCCAGAAAGCGTCGGCGCTGGCAATCATGTAACGGGTGTCCTGTTCAAAAGAGGCGCCGCGGTGCGGCGGCGCCAGTCTAGGGCGAGTCTTGCAGCAATGCCAGACCGCTTGTCAGTGCCGAGTCGACACAGTAGTTTTACCGACGGTCCCCACCTACTTTCAGGAACTCGCCATGAGTGCTAATCCTCGCATTGCCGAACATGCCATCGACGAACAGTTCATCAAGCGTTGGTCGCCACGCGCCTTCACCGCCGAACCGATCAGCGAAGCCACCCTGCTGAGCTTCCTCGAAGCGGCGCGCTGGGCCCCGTCGGCCTACAACTCGCAGCCATGGCGCTTCCTCTATGCCCGCCGTGACACGCCGAACTGGGAGCGCTACCTGGGCCTGCTCAACGAATTCAACCGCAGCTGGGCGCAACACGCCTCGGCCCTGGTGATCGTGATCTCCAAGACCACCTTCGCCGCCCCGGGCTCCAGCGAAGAAAAACCGGCCCTGTGGCACACCTTCGACACCGGTTCGGCCTGGGGCCACCTGGCCCTGCAAGCGAGCATCAGCGGCTGGCATACCCACGGCATGGCCGGCTTCGACCAAGAGCTGACCCGCCAGGAGCTGAAGATTCCCGAGGGCTACGCACTGCACGCCGTGGTGGCGATCGGCAAGCTGGGTGACAAGGCCAGCCTGGCAGAAGCCCTGCAGGCCCGCGAAGAGCCTAGCCCGCGTCGTTCGCTGAGCGAGCTGGCGGCTGAAGGTGATTTCTCGCTGTAATCAATCGCGGGGCACGCCCGCTCCTACAGCGCTAGGAGCAGGCGTGCCCCGCGATTCCATTACTCAATAGCCACGCACAAAATCCACTTCCCCGCGCAACGCCTCTCCCGCCTGATACGCCCGCAGATTCTCGACGAACAACCGCACCATCGCCGTCGGTGAGGTGGGCGCCGAGCTGTGTCCGGTCAGCAGCAGCCCCCAGGCCGTCCAGAACGGATGACGCGCCGGCAATGGCTCCTGACGACAAACGTCGATCACCGCGCCGGCCAAATGCCCCTGTTTCAAGGCTTCGACCAGATCACCATCGACCACCGCCACACCGCGACCGGCGTTGATGAACAACGCCTCGGGATTGAAGCGAGCAAATAGCGCAGCATCGTACAGGTCGTGGGTGGCCGGGGTGTCGGGCAGCAGGTTGATCACGTAGTCGACTTCGCCGACCAGGCGCCCCAGCTCGCTGATGGCTGCCACTTCGATGAAAGGCGATTGCTCACGAGCCTCGCTGGCGATGCCGTAGAGCTTGATGCCAAAGGGCAGGAGAAACTCCGCGACACGCTGGCCGATATCACCGGTGCCGACGATCAGCGCCCGTCGCCCTTCCAGGGTACGTCCGGGGCGATCATCCCATTTACGTTCGACCTGGCTGACCAGGCGCGCCATCACCTCGCGCTCATGACCGAGCATGTAGGTCAGCACGTACTCGGCCATCACCTGGCCGAAGATGCCCACTGCGCGGGTCAGGCGGTAGTCGCGCTGCAAGCCGTCGGCCAGCAGCGGCGTGATGCCGGCCCAGGTCGACTGCAACCACTGGGGCTGATGCCCCTGGCGCAGCAACGTTGCCAGCAGGTCTGGCTGGCCCAGCCACACATCGCAATCGGCGGCCTGGCGGGTCAGTTCCGCCGAGTCGCCACTGGTGAGGACGTTCAGGTCCGGTGCCGCCTCGCGCAGCAGGCGAGCGTAGAGGGCATGGTCCTGTTCGGCGATCAAAACGCGCATGTTCGTTACAACCTTGGCAGAAACTTCGAAGGCCGCCAGGCCATCCGGCGTGGCGGCATCACATCAGGCAGGCGGGCTCAGACCGGGTCGTTGCGGCGCAGCAGCTCTTCAGGCAGGTGCTCAATGTACTCATCCTCAAGCGGCGGCATCTGCAGGTGATAGCCCTGCTGCTCGAGGTTTTCCAGCACCTTGGCTATGTCTTCGCGGGCCAGCTTGCGCTCAGGGGTCAGCACCAGGTCAAAGGCATGTACCGGCGTACCAAAGAACGGCAGCAGGCCTTCGGGAACACGCTCAAGGCCGTCGGCCTTGAGCACGTAGAGGTACATTTCGTTCTTGCGTGGGCTCTTGTAGATCGAGCAGATGCGTTTCATGGTTGTTCTCCAGCGCCGGCCAGACAATCGAGCAGCGCTTGCCCCATCCGCTCACGGCGCCAGCCACGCAGCGAATCGGGCAGTTGATAAGGACCGTTGGGGTAGCCGCTTTTGAGCAGAAACTCGAGGATTTTCTTGCGCAGCATCAGCTCGGGGGCGATGTTCAGGCGCTCGCCTTCGGCCTGGCCAATGGCGCGCAGCTGCTTGAGCAGCGCCGAGGCTTCGATCGGCAACGGCTCGGGCAGGGCCGCTGGCCACTGCTCGGCCGGCAGGCTGGCGGCCTGCTTGATCAGGTTGAGCAGGAACTCGCCGTCCTGGCGGATGGTACGCGGGTGCATGTCTTCGATTTTCGCCAGCGCCGACAACGTCTGCGGCTGGGTCTTGGCCATGGGCCACAGCGCGTTTTCGCGCAGGATGCGGTTGCGCGGCAGGTCACGGGCACGGGCTTCGCGCTCGCGCCAGGCGCACAGTTCACGCAGCACCGCCAACTGGGCGCGGGACAGCTTCCAGGCCAGCTTGGCGTCGCGGTACAACTCGTTGGGGTCGGTCTCGCGGCGCAGCTGGGCGACCAGCTCGGCGCCATCTTCCAACACCCAGGCATTTTTTTCGTCCGACAACTGCGGGCGCAGGCGCTCGTACAGCTCGGCCAGGTGTACGGCGTCTTCAGCGGCGTAGCTGACCTGGGTCTCGGACAACGGACGCTGCAGCCAGTCGGAGCGGGTTTCGCCCTTGGGCAGCTCGATGCCAAGCACTTCGTGGACCAGGCGCGAGTAGCCCATGGAGAAGCCCAGGTTCAGGTAGCCAGCGGCCAGTTGGGTGTCGAACAACGGCGCCGGCAGGCTGCCGGTCAGGCGCGACAGCACTTCGAGGTCTTCGCTGCAGGCATGCAGCACCTTGATCACCTGGCTGTCTTCGAGCAGCTCGGCCAGCGGCTGCCAGTTGCTGACGCGCAGCGGATCGATCAGGTAGGCACGTGCCCCGTCGCCGACCTGGATCAAACCGGCAATCGGATAAAAGGTATCAACCCGCATGAACTCGGTGTCGAGTGCCACGAAGGGCAGCTTGCGCCACTGCAGACAGTGTTCAGCCAGGCTGCTGTCGTCGCAAATCCAGTGAATATCGATGGCCACAAGGCTCTCCCACAAACAATGGCGCGCAGTATATACGGCGCAGGCCACTGCCGGGAAACCACTCGACTGCTACAACGGCCTGCGCGCCTGCGCAGGTTCTCAATGGCTGGCCAGTGCCGGGCGGCACGAGGCAAACAGGTCCAGTTGCGGCTTATAGACCGCGGTATGCACCTGCAGCAGGCCGAGCATGGAATGAAACAGGTTGTCCTGGCTCAACGGCTTGTTGCGGTTCCTGTTCAAGCAGTCTGTGTCGACGCCGAATGCCTGGAGGTAGTGGTCGGAAAACCAGGCCAGCATCGGCACGTGCTTCTGCTGTTCCGGCGCCAGCATGTACGGAGTGCCATGCAGGAACAGGTTGTACTCGCCCAGGGATTCACCATGATCGGACAGGTAGAGCATCGCGGTGTCGACCTTGTCCTGCTTGCTGCGCAGGATGTCGATCAGCGACGCCAGCACATGGTCGGTATAGACCAGCGTGTTGTCATAAGCGTTGACGATGCTCTGCTCGCTGCACTGGTTCAAGGCGTTGCTCGGGCACACCGGGGTGAAGCGCTCGTACTGCATCGGATAACGCTTGAAGTAATCGGGGCCATGGCTGCCCATCTGGTGCAAAACCACCACGGTGTCCTGCTGCAGGTTGTCGATCATCTCGGCCAGGCCCTTGAGCAGGATCTCGTCGTGGCATTCGCTGCTGGTGCACAGCGCAGGGTCCTTGAGGTTGCTGACATCCTCGAACTGCACCCGGTCGCAGGTGCCTTTGCAGCCGGACTGATTATCACGCCAGCGCACCGCCAGGCCAGCGCGCTGCAGGATGTCCAGCAGGCCTTCCTGGTTCTTGGCCTGGGTGGCCTGGTAGCCCTTGCGAGTGAGATTAGAGAACATGCACGGCACCGACACGGCAGTTTCGGTCCCGCAGGAATGCACATCGCTGAAGGCGATCAGCCCGGCTTCCTTGCTCAGTTCCGGGGTGGTGTCGCGGTCGTAGCCAAGCAAGCCGAAGTTCGCAGCCCGCGCACTCTCCCCCACCACCAGCACGGTCAGGGATTTGCGCGAATGCTGCTGCCAGGCCAGATCGCGCCGGGCGTCCTCGCCTATTGTGGCAAATGGCTTGGCCGCAGTACCGATGCGCTCGCCGACATAGCCGAACGAAGCGCCAACCACATTGCTGGGTACCAGCATCAGGCGGATCTCGTGATGGTTGCGAAACAGCGAGGCGAGCCCCTGGTAATTGGCCAGCGCCACCACACCGAGCAATGCCACCGACGCGCCGCCAGCAAGTAACTTGAACAACAACTCGCGGTACCAGGTCCGGTACTGGATGGGCGTGTTGTAAAGCAGCACCGACGGCAACACACCCACCATGAAAAGATAAGCAAATAACTTAATCGACAACAAATCCATTACTTCAGCAGTATTGGTTTCTGCGGTATTTCTCAACATACCCACATCCATCAACACGCCATACTGGCTCATGAAGTAAGCGGTACCGGCACTGACCATGAACAAGGTAATCAATAGTGGTTTTAAAACACCCTTGAAGGCGAGCAAGGTCAAGATCACGTTGAACGCACAGACGATCAGTACACCAAAGGCCAGCCGCAGGAATATTCCCGCCACACCGGGCTGAACAACGCTGGACAAATGGTGCCAAAGTACCGAGTTGACGCCGACAAGCAGATAAAGACTGGCACACAACGTAACCCATTCGGCCCGCAGTGGTTTGACCTTGAACATGGCGCTTCACTTGATTGATCGTCGGAAACAGTGCCCTTGCGGCACCCCCTTGAAACAATCAGAACTTTAAGTAGCACACCCTCAATTTTTCGTGAAAAAGACGCCAACGTTTAATGCATTGGCGTCTTTTTTATCATGACATTTTTTTCACGTTACTTATGTCACTTGCACGTAACCCGGCACATGAACCTTTGCATAGGAACCCCGATCGATATCCAGCACTTCGACGCACAGCTGGATATCCAGCCCGGCGCGCGCCGGGATAGCTTCCTTGAGCACCTCCAGCAAGCTGGCGGACAACTGGCGCTTGACCTCGGGCGAACGCCCACTGAGGATCGACAGCCTGGCATGGGCAAACGCCCGCTCGCTCGGTGCAATACCGACTCGAAAGCCCGCAAAGGCGGCAGCGCGGCTCTTGATGTCCAGCTCGTCGGCGAACTGGCCACTGCCCACCAGCGCATGGTTCAGGCGCAGCAGCAGCCGGTCGACGTCCAGGTCACGCAGGTTGTCGCTGTATTCCACGTTCAGGTGAGGCATTGCTCTGAATCCTTGGCGGGCAAATGATGCGACAGACTACCGCAGCCCCGAAACCTGGCAAAGACGACTATCCTCTAAGTTCATGACTTCCACCCCAAACCCCCGGAGAGGTGAAGAAATGCCGGTCAAGCACGATTTGCTCGCAGACTTGAACATGACCAAGGAGGCGTTCGACGCCAAGAAGACCACTGACAAGAGGCTCAGCGAGCTGCACGAGAAGTACAACGCCATCGACACCGAGGTGCTCAAGGCAGAGAGCAGCAGCGCCACTGACGACCAGATCACCCAACTGCGCAAAAAACGCCTGATGATCAAGGATGAAATCGTCGCTCACGTAAAATCGTAGCGCCCCGCCGAACAGTAGAAAGCCCCGCAGCTCGCTGCGGGGCTTTTGTTTGCGCGGTTGTCGGTGTCAGTTGCGCGACCAGACCACCGGGAACCAGTCTTCGCGCATGCGATCGCCGGTCTTCAGGTTGATACCGGGAAACGGCGGCGAGGTACGCCCCGGGCGCTGGACATAGCGCACATCGTCGCCCATGAAACGGGTCGAAAACGCCCGCCGGCGGTTGCCGCCAATGTTCCCGGCAGCACCATGCACGGTGCGAAAATCGAACACCACTGCATCGCCCGGCTCAAGCTCGGGCGAGAGGATTTCAAATTCGCCGCTCTCCACATCCGGCATATCCATGAACAGGCTTTCACCCGAGCCTGCATCGGTTGCGCCGTAAAAATCCTTGTTGCTGGCCCAGCTCTTGGGGCGCACCGGCTTCGGCCAGCGATGCGACCCCAGCACCACACTCAATGTGTTGTGGCGAGTGACCGGGTCCAGCGGAATCCAGTAGCTGGCCGTCTGCTGGCCGTCCACGCAGTAATAGGGCAAATCCTGATGCCAGGGCGTGGGCTTGGAGGTACCCGGCTCCTTGACCAGGATGTGTTCATGGAACACCTGTACTTCCCGAGACTGCATCAGCCCCCCGGCAATCCCCGCCGCCGGAGAATTCAGGACAAAGTCGGTGAATGCCGGAATACGCTGCCAGTTGCAGTAGTCCTCGAAGAAGCGCCCGCCTTCGCCACTGCCCACGTTCTCGATGGCAAAGGCGCTGGGGGCTGCCAGGTTTTGCTCGAACCCTTCGCGCAAGCGCTCGATCCAGTCGCGAAACACACCGCGCAGCACGATTGCACCGTCGCGTTGAAATTGTTCGATATCGGCATTCATCGGGGGCAGTCCTCTCTTGTTGTAATGGCCAAAAGTATTGAACCCGTGCCCGCCGCCGGTAAACGACACTTTGCCTATTCGCCACTATCAGCATTCTGTATGGCCTGCCTTATTGTCACCCCCGCCAATTGGCCGGTTAATAGCCCTGCCTGTCTCCTTCGGCGCCTTGCCACTGAACAATAAGAACAATGAGGAGTTACCTGGGATGAATGATAACAACACCGCCTTGCGGCGAGGTCTGAGTACCCGCCATATCCGTTTCATGGCGCTCGGGTCGGCCATCGGCACCGGGCTGTTCTATGGCTCGGCCTCGGCCATCAAGCTGGCCGGGCCGTCTGTATTGCTGGCGTACTTGATTGGTGGCGCGGCCATTTACATGATGATGCGCGCCCTGGGTGAAATGGCCGTGCGCAACCCGGTATCCGGCTCCTTCGGCCAGTACGCCAGCCAGTACCTGGGACGCTTTCCGGGCTTTCTCACCGGTTGGAGCTATGCCTTTTCGATGCTGGTGGTGTGCCTGGCGGACGTCACCGCCTTCGGCGTGTACATGAGCTTCTGGTTCCCGGAGACGCCGCGCTGGATCTGGGTGCTGGGCATCGTGTTCTTCATCGGCGCCTTGAACCTGTGCAGCGTCAAGGTGTTCGGCGAGCTGGAGTTCTGGCTGTCACTGCTCAAGGTCACCGCCATCGTGTCGATGATCCTGGCCGGGGCGGCGGTGCTGATGTTCGGCATTCAGCTGGGCGGTTCCGCCGAACAGGTGGCGACAATCAGCAACCTGTGGACTCATGGCGGTTTCTTCCCCAACGGCGTCAGCGGCATGATTGCCTCGTTTGCGGTGGTGATGTTCGCCTTCGGCGGCGTCGAGATGATCGGCATTACGGCAGGCGAGGCCAAGGACCCACAACGGGTGATCCCCAAAGCAATCAACTCGGTGCCGCTGCGTATCCTGCTGTTCTATGTGTTCACCCTGTTCATCCTGATGTCGATCTACCCCTGGACCCGCATCGGCAGCGAAGGCAGCCCCTTCGTTCAGATCTTCAGTGGCCTGGGCATCGGCTCTGCCGCCACCTTGCTGAACATCGTGGTGATCTCTGCCGCCGTATCGGCGATCAACAGCGATATCTTCGCTGCCGGCCGCATGATGTACGGCATGGCCCAGAACGGCCAGGCACCCTCAGGCTTCTCGCGCCTGTCACGCTTCGGGGTGCCATGGATGACCGTGGTGGTGATGGGCGCGGCGTTGCTGTTCGGTGTAGTACTGAACTACCTGGCGCCAGAGAACCTGTTCCTGATCCTGGCCGCGGTGGTGACTTTTTCGATTGTCTGGGTGTGGCTGATGATCCTGCTGTCGCAGATGGTGATGCGCCGTGGCATGAGCCGAGAAGAAGTGGCCAAGCTGCATTTCCCGGTGCCTTTGTGGCCTGTAGGCCCGGCTTGCGCGGCAATCTTCATGCTGTTCATCTTCGGCGTGCTGGCCTGGTTCCCGGACACCCGCATGGCGCTGTATGTGGGCATTGGCTGGCTGGCCTTGCTGTCTCTGGGCTACTGGTTATTCGTGGCGCGCCAACCCAAGGCGCTGGTCGCGGCGCCTGGGCCGGTCAACGGCTGATCTAGGCAGGAAACTGCTGCGTGGCCCAGTCCAGGAATGCCTGCGCTGCCGCCGACGGGCGCATGGCACTGGACTGGGCCAGTACCACCGGCTGCGGGCTTACCGTCTCCAGCAACGGGCGGCAGGCCAACGGTTTGCCGTCGTAGCTGCAATCACTCACCGGTCGCGTACACGATAACGCCACGCCATAACCATGGGCCACCAGCCCGCGCTGCATCTCGAAGGTCTGGGTCAGTTGCAGGGCGGCAGGTTGCAGATCGTGAGCCCAGAACAACGAGAGAAAGTACTCACGGGTCCTGGAGATGTCTTCGAGGATCAGGCATTCGGCGGCCAGGTCTACCAGCGACACCTTGTCCTGCAAGGCCAGGGGATGATCGGCCGGCAGCAGTGCATAGGGCGTCAGTTGCGCCAGCACGCGTTTCTCGATCGGTGAGTCGAGCCCCACGTCGTACGTCAGCGCAAGCTCTGCCTTGCCATCGCCCAACCTGCGATTCACCTCGGCAAGATCGGCCTCGAACAAGGTGATGCTGACGTCGGGATAACGCTGGCGAAAGCCGCTCAACAGCCGTGGTGCGTAATACGGCCCCAAATCCTGGAAGCAGATCAGGCTCAAGGCTCCGCGCAGGCTGGTTTGCTGCTCGCCTGGGCCAGTGATGGCGGTTGCCATGTCGAGGATACCGCGCGCCTGTTCCAACAGCTTGCGCCCGGCCGGGGTCAGTTCCAGGCCTCGGCTGACCTGGCGATGGAAGAGCTTTTCACCGAGGATCGACTCCAGCTGCGACAGGGCCAGGGACACTGAAGGCTGGGAGATGTGCTTGGCCCGCGCCGCCGCACTGACACTGCCCTGCTCGGCGGCAGCGACGAAATACTCAAGCTGGCGGAAAGTGAAACCGATCATCGCAATGCCCCGGGTGATGGTGTCGGGGCATTATGGCCTATCGCGGGGCAAGCCCGCTCCTACCGTAGGAGCGGGCTTGCCCCGCAAAGCGACTAGCGTTCCTTCAACACTTCGACCGGATCGGCACGCCCGCCATCGGCCGCCCCCCAGATCTCGGCATCGATCTTGCCCGACAACTCCGGATAGTCCTTGGCATTGAACTCCGGCGTGCCCACCGCCCGTTGGGCGAAGTAGTCGCGGGTCAGCTTGACCACCACGCCCGACAGCAGGCAGATGGCAATCAGGTTGATAGTCGCCATCAGGCCCATCGCTGCGTCGGCCGCATCGAACACCGTGGCAACGCTTTCATAGGCGCCCCACACCACCATCAGCAGGGCAGCGGTACGCAGCACGGTCAGGCCCACGCGGGTGTTGAGCTTCAGGTACACCATGGCGTTTTCGGCATAGGTGTAGTTGCCGATGATCGAGGTAAAGGCAAAGAAGAAGATCGCAATGGCAATGAAGTACTGCCCTGCCGAGCCAATGTGCTCGTTCATGGCCGCCTGGGTCAGCGGCGTGCCGGTCATGTCGGGGCCAGGAACCACGCCCGACAGCAGGATCATGATCGCGGTGGCGGTACAGATCAGCAGGGTATCGATGAACACACCCAGCGCCTGCACAAAACCTTGCGACGATGGGTGGTGGGGATTGGGAGTCGCAACGGCCGCGATATTCGGCGCCGAGCCCATGCCGGCCTCGTTGGAGAACAACCCGCGTTTCACGCCGTTGAGCAGGGCCCCGGCTACACCGCCTGCCGCCGACTCGATGCCGAAGGCACTCTTGATGATCAGCATCAGCACGCCCGGGACTTCACCCAGGTTGGTGAGGATCACATAGACCGCTACCAGCAGGTAGGCGCCCGCCATGAACGGCACGACCCATTCAGCGAAACGGGCAATCTTCTTGATGCCGCCGAAGATCACCAGGCCGGCCAGCACCGCCACCACTACACCGGTGGTCAGCTTGGGCACGCCGAAGGCGCCCTGGGTGGCATCGGCAATGGAGTTGGCCTGCACGGCGCCAAATACCAAGCCGAAGGCGATGATCAAGCACACTGAGAAAATCGCCGCTGCCCAGGGTGCGTTCAGGCCCTTGGCAATATAGAACGCCGGGCCGCCGCGGTACTCACCCTTGTCGTTGCGTACCTTGTACAACTGAGCGAGGGTGCTTTCGGCATAGGCCGTGGCCATGCCCAGTGACGCCACTACCCACATCCAGAACACCGCACCCGGTCCACCGAGGGTGATGGCCACGGCCACACCGGCAAGGTTACCCGTGCCTACCCGGGAGGCCAGGCTGGTGCACAGCGCCTGGAACGGCGTAATACCACTGGCATCCTTGGCCGGTGCGCGCAATACCGAGCGAAAGAATTCGGGCAGATGGCGAAATTGCAGAAAGCCCAGACGGACAGTGAAGTAGATACCTGCGGCCAGCAGGCCATAGATCAGGACATACCCCCAGAAGAAGGTATTCAGTGCGTTGATCACGGCTGTCATCGTATGTTCCCAAGTAAAGCGCAGGGCCTTGGTAAGGCGCTGCTCAGTCTGTAAAGCAACCGGCGTGCACGCACGACCAGTGCCTTCTTCAATATGAATGGCCTGTAACGATGGGAGACGCCCACAGTTTCAGCAACGCCGTCGGCCTGGTCAGTGTAGTGACAATTGATGCCGAGGGTCGGGGCTCGCATTGGCCAGGCTGCGCTGGCTCTTTTTCTGAGGGGCGGCATAGTAGCAGATCTGGCCGTGGGCTTCTTGCAGAGTATCCCTAACCCACCATCCCCCCTGTAGCCTGCCGATACTGCCTCGGCGTAAACCCCGTCAACACCTTGAACTGCCGCGTGAACGCACTATGGTCCGTATACCCGCAGCGCAACGCCACCTCGGTAATTGGCAACGCCGTATGCAACAACTGATGCGCATGCTCAAGCCGCACTTTGTGGATCATCTGCCGCGGCGTCAGGTGGAACACCCGCTTGCAGTAGCGTTCCAGTTGCGCCACGGAAATCCCCGCCACACGGGTCAACTCGCGCATGGTCACCGGCTGGTGAAAATTCGCCCGGATGTACTCATCCACTGCCGCCAGCCGCTGATACGCGGGGTGTGAATCGCTGGCCGACTGCAAGTCCACGGACACCCCGGCCAGGCCGATGATTTCACCGCGCCGATTGTATAACGGGCGCTTGTGGGTCAAACACCAGCCCGGTTCGCGCGAGCCATACAAGTGCAACTCCAGTTGATCTTCCAATACCCGGCCTTCTTCCAGCACCCGGCGATCCTGTTCGGTATATCCGGGGCCCAATTGCGCCGGAAACACCTCGGCGCTGGTTTTACCCAACAATGGCTTCAACTGTTTGAAACCACAGCGCTGTATCAACGCCTGATTGGCCAATAGATAACGCGCCTGAACATCCTTGATGAATATCGCCACATTGGAAATGGCATCGAACAACGGCAATAAGAACGCCATGCCGGATAACAGCTCTTCAATGCTTTCAGGACGGCACTGATCGTTGTTCTGGCAAAGGATGGCAAATGCACTGGGGGTCATGGGCCGGGCTCTCGTTCTTGACCGGTTGGTAAAAATCCACAAGCAGGCTCTCACCAGGCGGACACTTTGCCGCACCCTCTGCGAGCTGTCGAGCCTCGATGGACGCCAAAGAGTGCGTGGCCTGTAAGGGTTTAGCAGTTTTCCGAAGACGAACAGGAAAATTTACTGACTATGCCGATTTCGTCATTCCCCATGAAGAAAACCATCAAGCGCCAGGGCGCCGATGCGTCCACTGTATTGGCATTGCCTGAGTCGTCGAAAGCGTTGTGGCGAAGTACAGGCAAGACCCAAAGCCGCGCCTTGAAATGTATGGGCGAGCGTGCGCGGGGTAGCGAGGAAGTGTGTCTTCGCTACCGCAACGCGGTGACGCCATGAATACAGATTTCTTATAAGAGCGCGGTTGCCCACAACCGTAAACATTGCATCGGGGATCCCCGAAACAGTGAATTCAAAGTGACATCACTTCTGCCTATCCAATAACCCACAAGAAGGCGACGCCATGTCAGGCAAAGGCAAGTTCAAAAAACAACTTTCATTGATGGACCTCACCTTTATCGGACTGGGGGCCATCTTTGGTTCGGGCTGGCTGTTCGCCGCCAGCCATGTGTCCGCCATCGCCGGCCCCGCGGGGATCTTTTCCTGGTTGCTGGGCGGCTTCGCCGTTCTGCTGCTGGGCATCGTCTACTGCGAACTGGGCGCTGCCCTGCCCCGCGCCGGTGGCGTGGTGCGTTACCCGGTCTATTCCCACGGCCCGCTGCTGGGCTACCTGATGGGCTTCATCACGCTGATCGCGTTTTCCAGCCTGGTGGCCATCGAAGTGGTCGCCGCGCGCCAGTACGCCGCGGCCTGGTTCCCGGAGCTGACCAAGGTCGGCTCCAGTGACCCGACCGTGCTCGGCTGGCTGGTGCAGTTCGGCCTGCTCTGCCTGTTCTTCGCCCTCAACTACTACAGCGTGAAGACCTTCGCCAAGTCCAACAACCTGATCAGTGTGTTCAAGTTCATCGTGCCGCTGCTGGTAATCGGCGTGTTGTTCACCTTCTTCAAACCGGAAAACTTCACGTCGCAGGGCTTCATGCCGTTCGGCCTTTCCGGAGTGGAAATGGCGGTGTCCGCAGGCGGCATCATCTTCGCCTACCTGGGCCTGACCCCGATCATCTCGGTGGCCTCGGAAGTGAAGAATCCGCAACGCACCATCCCGATCGCACTGATTCTCTCGGTGCTGCTGTCCACCGCCATCTACGCCTTGCTGCAGATCGCCTTCCTCGGCGGCATTCCTACCGAAATGCTGGCCAACGGCTGGTCCGGCATCGCCAAGGAACTGGCCCTGCCATACCGCGACATCGCCCTGGCACTGGGCGTGGGCTGGCTGGCGTACCTGGTGGTCGCCGACGCGGTGATCTCGCCAAGCGGCTGCGGCAACATCTACATGAACGCCACCCCGCGCGTGGTCTACGGCTGGGCCAAGACCGGCACTTTCTTCAAGGTGTTCACCCGCATCGACGAACAATCCGGCATCCCGCGCCCGGCGCTGTGGCTGACCTTCGGCCTGTCGGTGTTCTGGACCCTGCCATTCCCGTCCTGGGAAGCGCTGATCAACGTGGTTTCCGCCGCGCTGATCCTCAGTTACGCCGTCGCCCCGGTGTCGGTCGCCGCGCTGCGCCGCAACGCCCCTGACCTACCGCGTCCGTTTCGCGTCCGCCGCATGGCGCTGCTTGGTCCGCTGTCGTTCATCATCGCCGCGCTGATCGTCTACTGGTCCGGCTGGAAGACCGTGTCGTGGCTGCTCAGCCTGCAAATCCTGATGTTCGTGATCTACCTGATGTGCGGCCGCTTCGTGCCGACCGAGCACCTGAGCCTGGCCCAGCAAGTGCGCTCGTCGGCCTGGCTGATCGGTTTCTACGCCGTGACCATCCTGCTCTCCTGGCTCGGCAGTTTCGGCGGCATGGGTGTCATCGCTCATCCATTCGACACCCTGGTCGTGGCCGCGTGTGCCCTCGGCATCTACTACTGGGGCGCGGCCACCGGCGTACCGGCGCACCTGGTGCAACTGGAGGCCGACGACGCTGAAAGCGACGTCGAGCACAGCACCCAGTTCGCCCCGGCCGGCGCCCGCACCCAACTGTCCTGAGCCAACGGAGACCCGCCATGAGCACGCGCATCAACCTCAGCCTCGACCAGGTGTTCGACCTGGCCCACCGCGCCCTGACCCACAACGGCATGGCCGACGACCATGCCCGGGCGATCGCCGAGGTGATCACCCAGGGCCAGCGCGACGAATGTCACTCCCACGGCCTCTATCGGGTGCTGGTATGCGTGCGCTCGCTGCGCTCGGGCAAGGTAGATCCAGCGGCGCAACCGACCCTGAGCCAGCCCGCGCCGTCCATCGTCAAAGTGGATGCGCACTTCGGCTACTCGCTGCTGGCCTTTCAACACGGCTTGCCGCGGCTGGTTGAAGCGGCGCACAAACAGGGCGTGGCGGCGCTGGTGATCCGCAACTGCTTCCACTTCTCGGCGCTGTGGCCGGAAGTGGAAGCCATCGCCGCCCACGGACTGGTGGGCATGGCGATGACGCCGAGCCATGCCTGGGTGGCGCCGGAAGGCGGCAACCGGGGCGTGTTCGGCACCAACCCGCTGGCCTTCGCCTGGCCACGGGCGGGACAGGAGCCATTCGTCTTCGACTTCGCCACCAGCGCCATCGCCCGCGGCGACATCGAGCTGCACGCCCGCCAGGAAAAAGCCATCCCGCTGGGCTGGGGCCTGGATGCCGACGGTGTACCGACTACCGACGCCCGCGCCGCGCTGGACGGTGCCATGCAGACCTTCGGCGGGCACAAGGGCTCGGCACTGGCGGCCATGATCGAGTTGCTGGCCGGGGCGCTGATCGGCGACCTCACCAGCGCCGAGTCCCTGACCTTCGACGCCGGTGCCGGCGCCACGCCGTGCCATGGCGAGCTGCTGCTGGCGTTCGATCCGCAGCGCTTTGGCGCAGACGATTTCGAGCAGGGTCAGCAGCGCGCCGAGCAATTGTTCCACGCCATCACCGGCCAGGGCGCGCGCCTGCCCTCGCAACGCCGCTTCACTGCGCGCCAGCGCTCGCAGGCCGAGGGCGTCTGGGTGGAGCGCAGCCTGCTGCGCGATATCGAAGGCCTGCTGACCTGACAACAACGCATTCTTGAAGGAAAGACTGATGAAACAGCTCCGCGTGATCGATTCCCACACCGAAGGCGAACCCACCCGCCTGGTGCTGGACGGTTTTCCGCAACCGGTCGGCCAGACCATGGCGCAAAAGCGCGATGCCCTGCGCCAGCAGCATGACCAGTGGCGCCGCGCCTGCCTGCTGGAACCCCGCGGCAACGACGTCCTGGTGGGCGCGCTGTACACCCCACCGGTGTCGGAAGACGCCACCTGCGGCGTGATCTTCTTCAACAACGCCGGTTACCTGGGCATGTGTGGCCACGGCACCATCGGCCTGGTCGCCTCGCTGCACCATCTGGGCAGGATCGCCCCCGGCGAGCACAAGATCGACACCCCGGTCGGCCAGGTCAGCGCCACCCTGCATGGCGACGGCGCGGTCACCGTGGCCAACGTGCCGTCCTATCGCTACCGCAAGCAGGTGCCAGTGGACGTGCCGGGTTACGGCCGCGTCTTCGGCGACATCGCCTGGGGCGGCAACTGGTTCTTCCTGGTGTCCGAGCACGGCCAGGAACTGCACCTGAGCAACGTCGAGCTGCTCACCGACTTCACCTGGAAGATGCTTCGTGCCCTCGAAGACCAGGGCATCCACGGCGAAGACGGCGCGTTGATCGACCATATCGAACTGTTCGCCGACGACACCGAGGCCAACAGCCGCAACTTCGTCATGTGCCCGGGCAAGGCCTACGACCGCTCACCCTGCGGCACCGGCACCAGCGCCAAGCTGGCCTGCCTGGCCGCTGACGGCAAGCTGGCCGCGGGCGAACGCTGGGTGCAGGCGAGCATCACCGACAGCCGCTTCGAAGGTCGCTACGAATGGGACGGCGAACGTATCCGCCCGTTCATCACCGGCCGCGCCTACATGACCGCCGACGCCACGCTGCTCATCGACGAAAACGACCCCTTTGCCTGGGGCATCTGAAAAAGCGTCGCTGGCTTGCCGGCGATGAGGCCCTCAAGGGCAACCCTCTAACTGAACCGATAAGGACAAGACTCATGACTACCAACATCTTCACCGGTACCATCCCCGCCCTGATGACCCCTTGCACCCCGGAGCGCAAACCGGATTTCGACGCGCTGGTAAAAAAAGGCCGCGAGCTGATCGAAGCCGGCATGAGCGCCGTGGTTTATTGCGGCTCCATGGGTGACTGGCCGCTGCTGACCGAAGCCGAACGCCAGGAAGGCGTGGCACGCCTGGTGGCCGCCGGCATTCCAACCATCGTCGGCACGGGTGCGGTCAACTCCCGCGAAGCCGTGTCCCACGCCGCGCACGCCGCCAAGGTCGGCGCCCATGGCCTGATGGTGATTCCACGCGTATTGTCCCGTGGCGCCTCGCCGGCGGCCCAGGAAGCGCACTTCGCGGCAATCCTTGAAGCCGCGCCGAAACTGCCAGCGGTTATCTACAACAGCCCTTACTACGGCTTCGCCACCCGCGCCGACCTGTTCTTCAAACTGCGCCGCCAGTACCCGAACCTGATCGGCTTCAAGGAATTCGGCGGTGCCGCCGACATGCGCTACGCCGCCGAGCACATCACCTCACAGGACCAGGACGTGATCCTCATGGCCGGCGTCGACACCCAGGTCGTGCACGGTTTCGTCAACTGCGGCGCCACCGGTGCCATCACTGGTATCGGCAACGCCCTGCCGCGTGAAGTGCTGTTGCTGGTCGACCTGAGCAAGAAAGCCGCCAAGGGTGACGCCGTCGCCCGCCGCCAGGCATTGGAGCTGTCGGACGCCCTGCAAGTGCTGTCGAGCTTCGATGAAGGCTGTGACCTGGTGCTGTATTACAAGCACCTGATGGTGCTCAATGGCGACACCGAGTACAGCCTGCACTTCAACGAAACCGACGTACTCAGCGAGGCCCAGCGCAACTACGCCGAGACGCAATACACGCTGTTCCGCCAGTGGTTCGCCACCTGGTCGGCGAGCAACAACGTCGCCTGATCCCACGCGGCGCCTTGTGCGCCGCTTCCGTTTCTTGCCGGCTGTACGCAGCCGGCCCCTTCGAATTCATTTCAGGAGCTGACATGACCCTGACAGGCAACATGCTGATCGGTCAGCACACCGTAACCGGCAGCCGCGAAGCCATCCGGGCGATCGATCCGGCCACCAACCTGGTGCTCGAACCCGCTTATCCGGGCGGCACCACCGAGCAGGTGGACCAGGCCTGCGCCCTGGCCTGGTCGGCATTCGACAGCTACCGGGAAACCTCGCTTGAAGCCCGTGCGCACTTTCTTGAAAGCATCGCCAGCGAGATCGAAGCGCTGGGCGACGAACTGATCGATCGCGCCGTGGCCGAAAGCGGCCTGCCCCGCGCCCGGATCCAGGGCGAACGTGGACGTACCTGCGGGCAATTGCGCACCTTCGCCCGCACCGTACGCGCCGGTGAATGGCTCGACGTACGCGTCGACAACACACAACCGCAACGCCAGCCGCTGCCCCGCGCCGACCTGCGTCAGCGCCAGGTACCGCTAGGCCCGGTGGCCGTGTTTGGCGCCAGCAACTTCCCCCTGGCCTTCTCCGTCGCCGGCGGCGATACCGCCTCGGCTCTGGCCGCTGGTTGCCCGGTAATCGTCAAGGCCCACAGCGCCCATCCGGGCACCAGCGAACTGGTCGGCCAGGCGCTGGCCCGCGCGGTGAAAGCGTGCGACCTGCCGCCAGGGGTGTTCTCGCTGCTATACGGCTCGGGCCGTGAAGTGGGCATCGCCCTAGTCTGCGATCCGCGCATCAAGGCGGTGGGTTTCACCGGCTCGCGCAGCGGCGGCATCGCCCTGTGCCAGGCGGCCGCGGCGCGCGCCGAGCCGATTCCGGTGTACGCGGAAATGAGCTCGATCAACCCTGTGTTCCTCTTCCCCTGCGCCCTGCAGGCGCGCGCCGAAGCGCTGGCCCAGGGCTTCGTCGCCTCGCTGAACCAGGGCGCCGGGCAGTTCTGCACCAACCCCGGCCTGGTGATCGCCCGCCAGGGTGCCGACCTCGACCGCTTTATCGACACCGCCGCCCAGCACATTCTGCGGAGCCCGGCGCAGACCATGCTCACCCCGGGCATCTTCAGCGCCTACCGCAACGGCATCGAAGCCCTGGCCGGCAACCCCAAGGCCGACACCGCCGCCGCCGGCCTCGCCGCGGAAGGCCCCAACCAGTGCCAGACGCACCTGTTCGTCACCCAGGCGCGGGACTTCCTCACCGATCCGAGCCTGCAAGCGGAAGTGTTCGGTTCCGCGTCGCTGGTGGTGACTTGCGCCGATGACGAACAGGTCCGCCAGGTGGCCGAACACCTAGAAGGCCAGTTGACCGCAACCCTGCACCTGGACGACGGCGACCTGGACAACGCCCGCGCCCTGCTACCGACGCTGGAACGCAAGGCCGGACGCCTGCTGGTCAATGGCTGGCCGACCGGGGTGGAAGTCTGCGATGCGATGGTTCATGGCGGCCCCTTCCCGGCCACCTCGGATGCCCGCAGCACCTCGGTGGGGACCGCGGCGATCCTGCGCTTCCTGCGTCCGGTGTGCTACCAGGACTTCCCCGACAACCTGCTGCCCACCGCGCTGCAACACGGCAACCCGCTGCACTTGCGGCGCCTGCTCGACGGCCAGAGAGAAGCCTGATCGATGGCCACGACCTTTACCCCCAACGTGGACATCGCTGTGGTCGGCGCCGGCATCGTCGGCGTCGCCTGCGCGCTACAACTGGCCCGCCAGGGCCAGCGGGTGTTGTTGGTGGACCGCCAGGCGCCGGGCATGGGCGCCTCGTTCGGCAACGCCGGCCACCTGGCGACCGAGCAAGTCTTTCCCATCGCCGACCTGTCGATTCTCAAGCGCCTGCCGGCCATGCTCATGGACCCCATGGGCCCGCTGCGCCTGGACTGGAAATACCTGCCACGGGCCTTGCCGTGGTTTACCCGCCTGCTGCTCAACCTGCGCCCGGCACCGTTCCGCCGCAGCGCGGCCGGCATCCGCGCCCTCAACGAAGGCAGCCTGTCGGCCTGGCGGCGTCTGCTGGACTCCATTGGCCGGGCGGAAATGCTCAAGCAGGACGGTTCGCTGCTGGTCTTCGAGCGCGCCGAATCACGCCCGGCCATCGACGCCCTGCAAGCGCGCATGCGCCAGCAGAATGTCGAGGTAGAACTGTGGCAAGCGGACGCCGTGCGCGCCGCCGCGCCACAACTGAGCGAGCACGTGTTGGGCGGCCTGTTCTTCCCGGCCACCGGGCATTTCCTCGATCCGCACCAGGCGGTGGAGGCGTTGTTCGACGCCGCCATGGCCGCGGGCGTGCAGTTTGCCCGGCGTGACGTGCAGGGTGGACAGCTCAAGGCCGACGGCGTCGCGTTGCGCACCGATCAGGGTCAACTGGTGGTGCCTCGCGTGCTGATCGCCTGCGGCGCCCATTCGGCCCACCTGACCGAAGCGCTGACCGGCACGCGGGTACCGCTCGACACCGAGCGCGGTTATCACCTGATGCTGCCCCGCGAGCACAACCGGCTGCCGTTCGCCGTCACCTCGCTGGAGCGCAAGTTCATCATGACCCCCATGTCCGGCGGCCTGCGCCTGGCCGGCACCGTCGAATTCGCCGGGCTCCAGCGCCCGGCCAACATGGCCCGGGCCTGGCAGTTGCAGCGGCTGAGCCAGGGCCTGTTCAAGCGCGAATTGAATGCCGACGCGGCGACGCCGTGGATGGGCTTTCGGCCCTCGCTGCCGGACTCATTGCCGATCATAGACCGGGTGTGTGATGGCCGCGTGCTGCTTGCCTTCGGTCATCAACACCTGGGGCTGACCCAGGCGGCGGTGACGGCGGAGATGGTGGCGGGGCTGATGGAGGCGCGGGCTGTCGAAGGGATCGAGGCGTATCGGTTGGGCCGGTTTTAGGGCGCCGTGATCGCGCCCAACTCGTCATTTCATCGCCGTCGCCGAAACTGGATCGAATTCCGCCAGATGAAGGGTTCAAGACGGAATAGGACAGCCTACGGAACCTCCGATCAACGTGCCGCACCGTGCGGCACGTTGATCGGAGGTTCCCTAAATGAGTGTCCGGAATCATTAGACCACTACAAGTTCAAGCACATACCGGTGAAGGGCGTGTAGGGTTGGGTCTCAGGACTAAATTGTTACGTACAATCCAGAAACGAAAAAGCCCCGCAGACCTTAGTCTGCGGGGCTTCTCGATGTATGGCGGAGAGATAGGGATTTGAACCCTAGGTACTGTTGCCAGTACAACGGATTTCGAATCCGTCCCGTTCGGCCACTCCGGCATCTCTCCAGTGGCGCGCATGATACCAGCAGTTTGCCTAAAGGCAAAGCCTGTTTGCGAAAAAAATTCGCGTGGTATCAGGCGCTTGCGTGAACTTGCCGCTTACAGCGGCACGCCCAGGCGTTTGGCAACTTCTTCGTAGGCTTCGATCACGTCGCCCAGACCCTGGCGGAAGCGGTCCTTGTCCATCTTCTTGCGGGTCTCTTTGTCCCACAGGCGGCAGCCATCCGGGCTGAACTCGTCGCCCAGGACGATTTCGCCGTGGAATACACCGAACTCCAGCTTGAAGTCGACCAGCAGCAGGCCGGCGTCGTCGAACAGCTTGTTCAGTACTTCGTTGACCTTGAGCGACAGGGCTTTCATTTTTGCCAGTTGCTCGGCAGTGCCCCAGCCGAAGGCGACCACGTGGGATTCGTTGATGAACGGATCGCCCTTCTCGTCGTTCTTGAGGAACAGTTCGAAAGTCGAAGGCTCAAGCTTGATGCCTTCTTCCACACCCAGGCGTTTTACCAGGCTGCCGGCGGCGTAGTTACGCACGACGCATTCAACCGGGATCATGTCGAGCTTCTTGACCAGGCATTCATTGTCGCCCAGCAATTTGTCGAACTGGGTCGGGATGCCGGCTTCTTCAAGCTTTTGCATGATGAAGGCGTTGAACTTGTTGTTCACCATGCCCTTGCGGTCGAGTTGTTCGATGCGCTTGCCGTCGAACGCCGAGGTGTCGTTGCGAAACAGCAGGATCAAGCGGTCGGCGTCGTCGGTCTTGTAAACCGACTTGGCTTTGCCGCGGTAGAGTTCTTCACGTTTTTCCATGATGGGCTCCGCTTGCTAAATAAGATGGGCTAGGCGATTTCGCGCCAGTCGAGCCCGCAATCCTGGTTGGCCACTTGCAGCCAGTCCGGGTCGCACCCGAGGGTGTCGACGAAACATTGCCGGGCCAGCTGTGGCTGGTTGTTCTTGCTGCTGAGGTGGGCCAGCACCAGGTGTTGCAGGTTCTGCCAGCCCAGCTCCGACACCAGGCGCGCGGCCTGGTGGTTGTTCAAATGTCCGTAGTCGCCGCCCACCCGTTGCTTGAGGAACATCGGGTAAGGCCCGCGTCCGAGCAGGTCGCGACAGTGATTGGCCTCGATCATCAAGGCATCCAGGCCCTGGTAGCTGTCGAGCAAGGCGCAATCGTAGGAGCCAAGGTCTGTCAGCACGCCAAAGCGCCGGCTACCGTCGTCAAACACATACTGCAGCGGCTCCAGTGCGTCGTGGGTGACCCCGACAGCGCTGATGGTCAAGCCACCGATCTGCAGTGTGTCGTTTGCAGCCAGAAATCCCGCTGCCTCGACCGGCTTGCGCATGCCGCGCAAGGTGCCACGACTGAGGTAGACCGGTACATTGTAGCGCCGCGCCAGCAACCCGACCCCATGCACGTGGTCGGCATGTTCATGGGTGACCAGTACGGCACTCAATTGCTGCGCAGAAACGCCGAGCAGCGCCAAGCGCCGCTCGGTTTCACGCAGGGAAAAGCCGCAATCGACCAGGACAAGGGTGTTGTCACTGGCGATCAGCGTGCCATTTCCCTGGCTTCCACTTCCAAGTACGGCGAAGCGCACTTAACCCAGGTTGTCCTGAATCACGCTCAGCACGCGGCGAGCGACGTCAGCCGGGGCCACGGTGTTGATGTTCTTCTCGACGGTCACCTGGACGCTGTCACCGACCTTGCTCAGGCGAACCTGGTAACGCTCGGCACGGGCTTCACGCTCTTCCTTGCTCGGCGCACTGCCGAACAGGCGACTGAAGAAGCCAGGCTCCTGGTCCTTGGTCTCGGCTTTTTCGGCCAGGTTGATGTAGTACAGGCCCAGGCTGCGGTTGATGTCTTCGACACGCCATTCGCCCTGCTCCAGGGCACGGCCAACGCTGGACCAGGCGCGATCGAGGTCGGCACCCAGGTTGAGCACCGGGTTGCCGCTGCCGTCTTCGCTCAGGCTGACGCGGCTCGGGGCGTCGAAGTCGCGGGCAGCGAGCAGCGACACCGAACCGCCCTTCTCGGCGCTGCGGGTCATGCTGGCGAGCATTTCGTCAACCAGGATAGCGTCGACACCGGTGTTGTTCGAACGCTCCGGGAACGCTTGCTCGGCAGTGCTGCCGGCCGGACGCTCGACGGTCACGATGTAGACTTCACTGGTGTTGCGCTGGACGCCCGGCTCGATACGCACACGGGTACGCACTTCGTTGTCGCTGCTGCTCGAGGCACTGCCCAGGCGCTTGGCCATGGAGGCGGAAAGCTCGTCGAAGCGCTGCCAGGTAGTGTTGAACTCACCGGTTTGCGGACGCTCTTCGGCAATGCGGAAACCGTTGTCTTCAAAGAACTGTCGGGCCACCGGCCAGACTTCGGCGGGCGAGCGCTGGGCCAGGACCCAACGGGCACTGCCGCTTTTCTGCAGGCTGAAGTCGCTGATATCGGCACCGGCACTCAGCGGCTGCGGGCGTGGCACTTCGAACTCGCCCTTGACGTTGTCGTCGGCGACGTTACGCGGGATCGGCAGCAGCGGGTCCAGGCGCTTGACGTTGGCAACGTCAGGTGGCAGTTGCATCGGCGCCTTCTGAGTGGCCTCCAGATAGTCGCTGCCACGGTCACGGAAGTAACCCTCTTCGCCCCACAACCAGCCACAACCACTGGTACTGGAGATGATCAAGGCAAGGGCGGAAAGACCAGCCAATCGCTTCATGCGGTGTACGTCCTCAATTAAAACTGCAGGCCGCACTGGCGCATGGCCTGGCGTACCGTATCGTGACAGGATTCGCTCAGCCAGGTCAGCGGCAGGCGGATGCCCTTGTGCATCAGGCCCATTTCAACCAAAGCCCACTTCACCGGAATCGGGTTGGCTTCGACGAACAGGTCTTTGTGCAAAGGCATGAGTTTTTCGTTGATGGCGCGGGCTTTTTCGGCATCGCCTTCAAGCGCGGCTTCGCACAGGTCGGCCATTTCGCGCGGGGCGACGTTGGCGGTGACGGAGATGTTGCCTTTGCCGCCCATCAGGATCAGCTCAACGGCAGTCGGATCATCGCCGGACAGTACGATGAAGTCCTTGCTCACGCCGTCGAGGATGGCCTTGGCGCGCTTCAGGTCGCCGGTAGCTTCCTTGATGCCGATGATGTTCGGCACGGTTGACAGGCGGATCACGGTCTCGGCCTGCATGTCGCAGGAGGTGCGGCCGGGAACGTTGTAGAGGATCTGCGGGATGTCGACGGCTTCGGCAATGTGCTTGAAGTGCTGGTACAGGCCTTCCTGGGTCGGTTTGTTGTAGTACGGGACGACCAGAAGGCAGGCATCGGCGCCGGCGTCCTTGGCGTTCTGGGTCAGGTGTACCGCTTCGCTGGTAGAGTTGGCACCGGTACCGGCGATCACCGGGATACGCCCGCCGACCTGCTTGACCACGGCCTTGATGACTTCAATGTGCTCATCGACATCCAGGGTTGCCGACTCGCCGGTGGTACCGACCGCAACGATGGCATGGGTGCCGTTTTTCAGGTGGAAGTCCACGAGTTTGCTGAGGCTGTCCCAGTCCAGACGCCCTTGTGCATCCATGGGTGTGACCAATGCCACCATACTGCCCGCAATCATGAAACTGCTCCTGCCGGAAAAAGAGAGCGGTAATGGTACTGGCGCCACCGGGCTTGCACAAGCGAAGCAGAAGGCCGGAGCATTCCCCTCGGCGGCCATTTTCGCTACCCTTCTCTCTTTGATCGGTACACAGCGGCCCGCCGGGCTGCCGACAACCTGCGCAGGCAGTGCCCAAAGCCTCGATCCTGAGCCCCGGGACCACGCCCTCCCGCCGATTTGCCCCGTCAGGTACCGACCGCTCATCGCTTTAGGAATGCTGCATGTCCACCCCCACCGTTCGCGAACAATTCCTTGTCATCAGTGCCCTGGGCGCCAATCCCATGGAGCTGACCAACATTCTGTGCCGGGCCAGCAACGATAATCGCTGCTCGGTCGTGACCTCGCGCCTGACCCGCCATGGCGAGTGCAGCGCCCTGGTCCTGCAGGTTGCCGGCAGCTGGGATGCCCTGGCGCGTTTCGAGGCAGCCCTGCCGGGCCTGGCCAAGAAACACACCTTCACCGTGAATGTGGTCCGCAGCGCCGAACTTGAAGTGCGCCCGCTGGCCCTGCCGTACGTGGCCTATGTCAGCGCCGCCTATCGCCCGGACATCATCAACGAGCTGTGCCAGTTCTTCATCGACCACCATGTGGAACTCGAGAACCTGACCTGCGACACCTACCAGGCGCCACAGACCGGCGGCACCATGCTCAACGCCACCTTCACCGTGACCCTGCCGGCCGGCACGCAGATCAGCTGGCTGCGCGACCAGTTCCTGGACTTCGCCGACGCCCTGAACCTGGACGCTCTGATCGAACCTTGGCGCCCACAAAACCCATTGTAAGGAAGCCCTCATGGCCGTAGAACTCGACCAACCCGTCGCCGATTTCCAGGCCCAGGCCACCAGTGGCCAGAGCATCAGCCTGGCGAACCTGGCGGGCAAGCAAGTGGTGCTCTACTTCTACCCCAAGGACAGCACTCCGGGCTGCACCACCGAAGGCCAGGGTTTCCGTGACCAGTACGCAGCCTTCCAGGCGGCCAACACCGAGGTGTTCGGCGTGTCCCGTGACGGCATCAAGTCGCACGAGAACTTCAAGGCCAAGCAGGCCTTCCCCTTCGAGCTGATCAGCGACAAGGACGAGACCCTGTGCCAGCTGTTCGACGTAATCAAGCTGAAGAAGCTGTACGGCAAGGAATACCTGGGCGTGGACCGCAGCACCTTCCTGATCGACAAGGACGGTGTGCTGCGCAAGGCGTGGCGTGGTGTGAAGGTGCCGGGGCACGTGGATGCCGTGCTGGCTGAAGCGCAGGCGCTGAACGACAAGTAGACCGATCGCGGGGCACGTCGAGACGTGCCCCGCGATGCCTGTTCAAAGCAACGGTGCTACCACCGGCTCCTGCCTTGGCCAGGCATCCAGCACGGCCTTGAACAAGGTTGCCAGCGGAATCGCGAAGAAGATCCCCCAGAAGCCCCACAAACCACCAAACAACAACACCGCACAGATGATGGCCACCGGGTGCAGGCTCACTGCCTCGGAGAACAACAGCGGTACCAGCACGTTGCCATCGAGCGCCTGAATGATTGCGTACACCGCCATCAAGTAGATGAACTGGTCGCCCCAGCCCCACTGGAACAGCGCGATCAAGGTCACCGGCACCGTCACCACCACGGCGCCGACATACGGCACCACCACCGACAGCCCCACCAGCAAGGCCAGCAATGCCGCGTAGTTGAGCCCCAGGGTGATGAAGGCGATGTAGGTCGCTACGCCGCAGATCAGAATCTCGATACCCTTGCCACGGATGTAGTTGGCGATCTGGCGGTTCATTTCTTCGGCCACCCGGGTCATCAATGCACGCTCGCGCGGCAGGTAGCCACTGACCCAGCGGGCAATCAGCTCGCGGTCCTTGAGGAAGAAGAACACCAGGATCGGCACCAGCACCAGGTAGATCATGATGTTGACCAGCAACGGCAGGCTGGACAACGAGAAGGTCAACGCCCACTGGCCGAACTTGCCTATCTCCCCGCGCATGGCCTCGATGGCCCGCAGTACCTGCTCATCAGACACCAGGTGCGGATAGCGCTCAGGAAGCAACAGCAACAGCGACTGCCATTTGCCGAGCATGCCTGGCAGTTCATTGAGCAGGGTAATCAACTGATGCCAGAGCAACGGCACCAGCACCAACAGGAAGACCCCAAGCGCCGCCATGAACAGGGCGAACACCAGGCCGACTGCGTAGCGGGTCGGCACCCGCAGACGTTCCAGGGCATTGACCAGGCCCTGCATGAGAAACGCCAGGACCATACCCGCCAGCACCGGCGCCAGCATGCCGCCCAGGGTAAGGACGGCGGTAAACGCCAGAAACAGCAAGACCGCCAGCACCACGGCTTCTTCGTCAGAGAAGTAGCGTTGCATCCAGTCGCGAAGCACCTTGAACATTGACGATCCTTAAGGGGAGAAAAACTCAGGCCTTGCGCAGCCAGTAGGTGTACACGCCACCCTCGGCTGTTTCGAGCAGCAGCGTATGACCGGCCAATTTGGCAAAAGTGCGGAAGTCGCGCTGGGATCCTGCATCGGTCGCCACCACCTTGAGCACTGCGCCGCTGCCCAGGCGATTGAGCTCCATCTTCGCCTTGAGCAGCGGCAGCGGGCAGTTCAGGCCGCTGGCGTCGAGTTCGGCATCAAAGGTCGGGTTATCGCTCATCGGGGTTCTCCAGGCAGGCACGTTCAATCGAGCCCGCTAGAATACCGCCACTGGTCGCCGACGTGTGAGCGGGCTACAGTAAGGCTCTTTGTCGACCAGAGCTTCGTGCATGAATTTACTGCGCCCTACCCTGCTGACGCTGGCCTGTTTGATGGCGCTACCCAGCCATGCCGACGACCTGCCGTCACTCGGCGACGCCAGTTCTGCGATTGTGTCCCCCCAACAAGAACACCAGCTGGGCCGCGCCTGGCTCAGTTTGCTGCGGGGCAACGTCAATCAGCTGAACGACCCCCAGCTCAAGGATTATGTCGAGACCAGCGTCTATCGCCTGGCCGAAACCAGCCAGCTGCAGGACCGCCGCCTCGAATTCATCCTTATCGACAGCCGAGAACTCAACGCCTTCGCCGCCCCCGGCGGGATTGTCGGGGTCAACGGCGGCCTGTTCCTCAACGCCCAGACCGAAGGCGAATATGCCTCGGTACTGGCCCACGAACTGGCTCACTTGTCGCAACGCCACTTCGCCCGGGGCGTCGAGGCCCAGCAGCGCATGCAACTGCCGATGATGGCGGCACTGCTCGCGGGCATCGTCGCTGCCGCAGCCGGCGCAGGCGACGCGGGTATTGCCGCGATTGCCGGTACCCAGGCTGCCGCCATCCAGGAACAACGGCGCTTTTCCCGACAGAACGAACAGGAAGCCGACCGCATCGGTATCCTCAACCTGGAAAAAGCCGGGTACGACCCGCGCAACATGCCCAGCATGTTCGAACGCCTGATGCGTCAGTACCGCTACGATGCCAAGCCGCCGGAGTTCCTCCTCACTCACCCGGTGACCGAATCGCGTATCGCCGATACCCGCAACCGCGCCGAGCAGGCACCCAAAGGCGGTACCGAAGACAGCCAGCGCTATCAACTGATTCGCGCCCGCGTTGCCCTGATCTATGAAGGCACCCCGGGCCTGGCCGCCAAGCGTTTCCGTGCCCAGCTGGACGAAAACCCGAACATGGATGCAGCCCGCTATGGCCTGGCCTTGGCCCTGATCAAGGGCGGCCAGCTCAACGAAGCACGCGAAAGCCTCAAGCCGCTGCTGGCCAAGGCCCCCAACGACATCACCTACAACCTGGCGCAGATCGACCTGGAGATTACCAACAACCGCCTGGCCGATGCCCAGCAGCGGGTTGATCGCATGCGCGCCCTGTACCCGGCCAACTACCCGCTGCAACAGGCGCGGATCGACCTGCTGCTCAAGCAGAACCGCCCCGCCGAAGCGGAGAAGGCGCTGGATGCGTTGCTCAAGAATCGTCCGGAAGACCCGGATGTCTGGTATGACGTGGCAGAAGTGCGAGGACTGGCCGGCAACACGGTCGGCCTGCATCAGGCGCGTGCCGAGTACTTTGCCCTGGTGGGTGACTACGACCAGGCGGTTCAGCAGCTCGACTACGCCAAGCAGCGGGCAGGCAACAGGGTGCTGAAGGAGAAGATCGACGCGCGTCAGCGTGAGCTGATGGAGCAACAGCGCATGGTCAAGGAAATGATGCGCTGAGGTCCTCAAATGCATCGCGGGGCAAGCCCGCTCCTACCATGATCCGGTAGGAGCGGGCTTGCCCCGCGATCTGTGCATCAAGCGTTACCGGACAACTTCATCCGCGCCGCCTGGGTAAAGTCGAGCATGCGCTTGAGCGGCTTGATTGCCTGGGGAATCAGCGCAGGTTCCACGAAGATCTCATTGCTACCTTCACGCAAGCACTGCAAGGTGCGCTCCAGCGTGTTCATCGCCATCCACGGGCAGTGGGCGCAGCTGCGGCAGGCCGCACCGTTGCCGGCCGTAGGCGCTTCGATGAAGATCTTGTCCGGGCACAGCTGCTGCATCTTGTAGAAGATGCCGCGGTCGGTCGCCACGATGAAGGTCTTGTTCGGCAGCGTTTGCGCCGCGGCAATCAGCTGACTGGTCGAGCCCACGGCATCTGCCAGATCAATCACCGCCTCAGGCGACTCCGGGTGTACCAGGATCGCGGCATCGGGGTACAGCGCCTTCATGTCGGCCAGCTGGCGCGACTTGAACTCTTCATGAACGATGCAGGCACCGTCCCACAGCAGCATGTCGGCGCCGGTCTGCTTCTGGATGTAGCGACCCAGGTGCTGGTCTGGCCCCCAGATGATGGTCTCGCCGTTGTCCATCAGGCTCTCGACGATTTCCAGCGCGCAACTGGAAGTCACCACCCAGTCGGCCCGGGCCTTGACCGCCGCGGAAGTGTTGGCATAGACCACCACGGTGCGCTCCGGGTGCTGGTCGCAGAACGCCGAAAACTCGTCCACCGGGCAACCCAGGTCAAGCGAGCAGGTCGCTTCCAGGGTTGGCATCAGCACGCGCTTTTCAGGGTTGAGGATCTTGGCGGTTTCGCCCATGAAGCGCACGCCGGCGACGATCACGGTGCTGGTTTCGTGCTTGTTGCCAAAGCGGGCCATTTCCAGCGAATCGGACACGCAACCGCCGGTTTCCTCGGCCAGGGCCTGGATCACAGGATCGCAGTAGTAATGGGCAACCAGCACCGCATTCTGCGCCTTGAGTTCGGCGGCGATGGCGGCGCGGTAGTCGGCCTCTTGCTCGGGTGTCAGCGGCTTGGGCTGCTTGGCATCGAGGTGGGCTTGGACCAAAAGGCGTTCGGAAATCTGGGTCATGATCGCTGGACCTGCAGGCGCCTGTGCGCGTAAGTCGAGTGTATCACCGAGCCCTGGCAAATCGGCTACAGGCTCTGCGAGCAAGGCGCTGAACGGCGCTGCAGGCAGAACCAAAGACCTTCTGCGGCCTCGGGTTTTTATGGGATGCCGAAGGCTACAGTTAATCGGATGAATTCAAAAGGTTTTTTTAGTGAAACAAGCCCCGGTGCGACAGACCTGCCGCACCGGGGCTTGTTTTTCAGCCTCGTGGCTGGAGCGCCCCGAGGTTGGCCATGATCAGGTGGGCGAATTGCTCGACGGTCATCTTCTGGCCGTTCAAGTCCACCATCCCATCGGCGTAATGCACGCTGGACAGGATGTCATTGCCCTGCACCGTGGCCATCTGGCTTTGCAGTGCAATCATGCCGACCATTTCGCCGGTCTGGGCGACTTGCTGGGCCTGGATCTGCGCCTCGCTCTGGCCCTGCAGACGCGCCTGCAAGGCAGCCAGGTCGCCGATCATCGGCTTGGACAACTGCAGCTTGCTCTGCACCTGGGTGATCATCTGCCGGTACAGCTCATCCTGTGGCAGTTCCAGTGAAGCCGGTTTGTCCAGGTCGACGCTCAAGCTGAAGCGGCTTTCACCGTTGGCCGTCTTGAACGACAGGTTCTCCAGGGCGAACTGCGGCTTGGCGGCCAGCACCTTTTGTACATCGGCACTGACCTGGGCCTTCTCCGCCTCGGTCATCGGCACCGATGGCATTGCCTGGCCCCGGGCCTGGGCGGCCTGCAATTCCGGCAGGCGCTTCTGGTACCAGGCGATCAGTGATTGCATGGCTGGCACGTCGATGCGCTTGAAGCTCAAGAGCATTTCGCTGGACCCCACCGGCTTGGCGTCGAAATTGATATCGCCCACCTTGTAGGCCACTTTTCCGGTCAGGGTATCGCCATTGATCTCGGAGGCGGCGTTCTGTTCAAGTTGCTTGATCACCAGCACTTTCTGCTGCTCGCCCAGCACCGCCTTCGTCTCAGCCACTCCCAGCGCGCTGGTACCGACGTAGTAGCCAAATTCGGTCTTGCTCATATCCCCCGTCAGTTTCAGCCCGGAGACCTCCACGTTCCACGGCGCGCGCCCCGGCTCCAGCACATTCAGGCTCACGTTCGCGGAATGGCCATTGAAGGTGACCTGCCCGGCATCCTTGGTACCCGTGGCACGCACCTCCAGCCCCGAGAACTTCAGCACCGAACCGCCCGCGTCTGTCCATTGCATCGGCGGCATGGTCACCGTGCTGTCGGTCGAACCGTCGTAGCCCAGGCTGGTCTGGCCCTGCAACGGCGCCACCCCACCACTGACAACGAACAACTCGGCGCTGCTGGCGTCCTTTTCCAGGGTGTAGTTGCTGGCAGCCATGACCGGCATGAGTTTCAACGCCTTGAGCCGCGTCCAGGGCAACGGACCATGCTCGATACGATCGACAAAGCCCAGCTCGAAACTGTGCGGCTCATCGCCGACCATCAGGTCGTTGACCTTGATCCGGTAACGAGCGGTGCTCGAATACAGATGCGACTCCAGCGATATCAGCTCCAGGTTTGCGCTGCCACCGACCCCAACCATCGACTGCTTGAGCTGGACGTTGGATTGGGCAATGGCATTGTCGAGCACCTCAGGCAATTGCTTGCCGGTGTACCAGGCGCCTGCCGTACATACTGCGGCCACGGCGACGACGAGCCCTGACAGTACACCCACTGTTTTCTTCATGAATTATTTCGCTTGTCCATTTGTAGGGAATTGCTGCTGCAAGGCCTGTGGCCTATTCGTTGACGTCCATGTACTCGCGGGCCCAGACGATGTAGTCGCCAGGCACCGTGTAGGTATGGGTAAGTTCGGTAGCGCTGAGGTCCGAGGCGCTGCTGGTGATCCGGCGTTGTTCGCGCAGGCAGTCGTAGGTGGCCTTGATCGCGGCAAAGTAGGCTCCGTGGCCGTCCACGGCAATGCGCACACCCAATTGCGCCAGGCGCGCATCATCGTGCAGTTGCGGGTTGCCGTAGGTCACCAGCATCAGCGGCACGCTCAGGTGCGAGGCGATTTGCTCAAGGTGCTCGAAGTCACGGATGCCGACCATGCACAGTGCGTCGGCACCAGCGTTCTGGTAGGCCACGGTACGCGCGATCACCTCTTCGACCGGAATCAGTGCGGCGTTGGTGCGGGCGATGATCGCAAGCTCCGGATCGACACGCGCCTCCAGGGCCGCGCGGATCTTGCCGACGCCCTCGGCAACGCTGATCAGGTCGGTGGACTTGCGCCCGAATTGCGCTGGCAGCAGGGTGTCTTCGATCGTCAGCGCGGCGATACCGGCGCGCTCGAGCTCGGTCACCGTGCGCATCACGTTCAATGCGTTGCCATAGCCGTGGTCGGCGTCGGCGATCACCGGCAACTGGGCCACCCGGCCAATCCGTGTGGCCTGCTCGGCGAACTCGCTCAAGGTGATAAGGGCGAAATCAGGTGCGGCAAGCACCTGCAGGGAAGCGACCGATCCACCCAGGATGCCCACTTCGAAACCCAGGTCGGCAGCGATACGCGCCGACATCGGGTCGAACACGGAGGCCGTGTGGTAGCAGGCAGGAGAAGCAAGGAGTTTACGAAACGCGCGACGCAGGTCTTGGTGGGAGGCTCTTGGCATGGTCTTTCCAATCTATCGACTTCATTTATTGGAGAGAACATACCACTGCGGCCCGGTTGCCCGACAGGGTCAGATAGATGGCTATTTGTGTCTCAGGTGTGTCGATGTGCTCGTTTGAGTGTTTCGCTGGGCAATTCCTTGAACAATTGCTGGTAGCTGCTGGAGAACCGTCCGAGGTGCCAGAACGACCAGTGCATGGCGACTTCGGCGACCGTACTGTCCCCCGCCTTGCAACTCAACAGCTCGCGCCGGGCGCTGTTCAGGCGGCGCAGGCGCAGCCAGTGGGCAGGGGTCATCCCGGTGTAGGTCTTGAAGGCTTGCTGCAATTGACGCAGGGGGACTTCGGCGACCTGCGCCAGCTCCAGCAGGTTGAGGGTTTCTTCCGGGCAGTCACCGGCCCATTGGCCGATCCGACGCATGATCAGGCGCTCTTCGGAACGGCGCCACAAGGCGCTGCGATCCAGGCAGACACTCGCGCTGTCGAGAATGAACAGGCAATCCTGAAGCAACTGCTCGGCCAATCCTTCGCGGCTCGGCGGGTCGACCTCCTGTCCCAGGCGCGTCAGGGTGCCGCTCAACCAACGGCTGAACAGTGCGTTCTGCATGGAATTGAGCGGAGCCATGAACAGCCCCTCCAGGCGCGCGATGTCGACCCGGTGGCGTTGAACGAACTCAGGCCCGAACACCACGGCCACTTCCTGGTAGTTCTCCGGGGTGATCCAGATGTTGCGGCTTTCGCCATTGAGCAGGTACAGGCTGTTGTCCGTGCGGTCGAAGCAGAATGTCAGGGCGCCGGGCGGGGCACGAAAGCTCTGCTCTACCCGTGTGTTCATGGATTCTTCGTAGATCTCCACGCCTTCAAGTTCCAGGCAACGGATGCGGCCGGCGAAATGCCCTGGCGACATCTGCTGGTAATGCACGGTCCAGTTCGGCGACGCGCGCTCTTGCTCAATCACGGTGGCGGTGCTGAAAGCCTGGACCTGAAACGGATTTGGCACTGTCATGAGCTGCTCTTTATGCACTCTTTTGGTGCATTTTATTCTGCGAAAAGTGGATAGATCGAATGCGCAAGCGTCACCCAAGATAGCCCTCAACGCGCTGCAGGGGAAGTCGTCCAGACGGCATACCAGCCTTGATCGCTGGTCCTGGCGCGTAATAAAACCAATAACGAGGTCTTTATGAATGCCCCTTTCGATCAGCTGTCTGCGTGGCTGAAAGAACACAAGATTACCGAAGTCGAGTGCGTGGTCAGTGACCTGACCGGTATCGCCCGCGGCAAAATTGCACCCACCAACAAGTTCCTGCATGAGCGAGGCATGCGCCTGCCGGAAAGTGTGTTGTTGCAGACGGTAACCGGGGATTTTGTCGACGACGATATCTACTACGACCTGCTCGATCCCGCCGACATCGACATGGTCTGCCGCCCGGACTCCTCGGCGGTGTACATGGTGCCGTGGGCTCTGGAACCCACCGCCATCGTTATCCACGACACCTTCGACAAACAAGGCAACCCCATCGAGTTGTCGCCGCGCAACGTGCTTAAAAAGGTCCTCAAGCTTTACGCAGACAAAGGCTGGCAACCCATCGTCGCCCCCGAGATGGAGTTCTACCTGACCCAGCGCTGCGACGACCCTGACCTGCCGCTGCAAGCGCCGCTGGGCCGTTCGGGCCGCGCCGAAAGTGGCCGGCAGTCGTTCTCCATCGATGCTGCCAACGAATTCGACCCACTGTTCGAAGACGTCTACGACTGGTGCGAAGCCCAGGGCCTGGACCTGGATACGCTGATCCACGAAGACGGCCCGGCACAGATGGAAATCAACTTCCGTCACGGCGACGCGCTGGACCTGGCGGACCAGATCACCGTGTTCAAACGCACCATGCGTGAGGCTGCGCTCAAGCACAACGTCACCGCCACCTTCATGGCCAAGCCGGTGGGCGATGAGCCAGGCAGCGCCATGCACCTGCACCAGAGCGTGATCGACATCGCCACCGGCAAGCCGATCTTCGTCAACGAAGATGGGCAGATGAGCGAACTGTTCCTGCACCACATCGGCGGCCTGCAGAAGTACATCCCCAAGGTGTTGCCGATGTTCGCCCCCAACGTCAACTCGTTCCGCCGCTTCCTGCCCGATACCTCGGCACCGGTGAACGTCGAGTGGGGCGAGGAGAACCGCACCGTGGGCCTGCGCGTACCGACGTCCAGCCCCGAGGCCATGCGCGTTGAAAACCGCCTGCCCGGCGCCGACGCCAACCCCTACCTGGCCATTGCCGCCAGCCTGTTGTGCGGCTACCTGGGCATGGTCGAGAAGATCAACCCCAGCGCCCCAGTGCAGGGCCGTGCCTACGAGCGTCGCAACCTGCGGCTGCCGATCACCATCGAGGATGCCTTGGCAAACATGGAAGACTGCCCGAGCATCGAGCAGCACCTGGGCAGCAAGTTCATTCGCGGCTACGTGGCGGTCAAGCGTGCCGAACATGAGAACTTCAAGCGGGTGATCAGTTCGTGGGAGCGCGAGTTCCTGCTGCTCAGCGTCTGAGCCCCGTAGCAAACATCGAAAAAAACAATTCGAAGAGGTGTCGACATGCGTTCATTGAAAACAGTTGCAAGTGCAACCCTGGCGCTGCTGGTCAGCGCCGCGGCCCAGGCCCAGCCCAGTGTCAGCGTGTACAACTGGACCGACTACATCGGTGATACCACCCTGGCGGACTTTCAGGGCAGCACCGGTATCAAGGTCATCTATGACGTGTTCGACTCCAACGAAACCCTGGAAGGCAAGTTGCTGGCCGGTCGTACCGGCTACGACGTGGTGGTGCCTTCCAACCACTTTCTCGCCCGCCAGGTAAAAGCCGGCGCGTTCCTGAAGTTGGACCGCGAGCAACTGCCGAACTGGAAGAACCTGGACCCGGTGCTGCTCAAGGCCCTGCAAGAGAACGACGCCGGCAACCAGCATTCGGTGCCCTACCTGTGGGGCACCAACGGCATCGGCTACAACGTCGACAAGGTCAAGCAGGTACTGGGCGTCGATCACATCGACTCGTGGGCGGTGATGTTCGAGCCTGAGAACCTCAAGAAACTCAGCAAGTGCGGCGTGTCGTTCATGGACTCGGCCGATGAGCTGTTCCCCGCAGTCCTCAACTACATGGGCATGGACCCCCGCAGCAACAGTGTCGAAGACTATAAAAAAGCCGAGGCCAAGCTGCTGACCCTGCGCCCGTACATCACCTACTTCCATTCCTCCAAGTACGTCTCGGACCTCGCCAACGGCGACATCTGCGTAGCCTTCGGTTACTCCGGCGACGTGTTCCAGGCGGCCAACCGCGCCAAGGAAGCCAACAACGGCGTCAATATCGCCTATGCCATTCCCAAGGAAGGCGCCAACCTGTGGTTCGACCTGCTGGCCATTCCCGCTGACGCCAGCAACCCGAAAGAGGCCTATGCCTTCGTCAACAACCTGCTCGATCCAAAAGTGATTGCCAAGGTCAGCACCTCCGTCGGTTATGCCAACGCCATTCCAGCGTCCCAGCAGTACATGGACGCCGACCTGGTCAAGAACCCCGAGGTGTATCCACCGCAGGCGGTGCTGGACAAGCTTTACGTTTCCAACACCCCGACCCCGCAGATCATGCGGGTGATGACCCGCTCCTGGAGCAAAGTGAAGTCGAACAAATGAGCCAGGGAGCCTCTATGAATCCTGCTGCGCAACATGCCAGCTCCTACTACCGGGCATCGGTCGGACCGATGCCTGAACACCCAGCACTGATTGGAGAACTGAGCGCCGATGTGTGTGTCATCGGCGGCGGCTTCACCGGCGTCAACACCGCCATCGAACTGGCCCAGCGCGGCCTCTCGGTGATCCTGCTCGAAGGCCGGCGCATCGGCTGGGGAGCCAGCGGTCGCAACGGCGGCCAGTTGATCCGTGGCATTGGCCACGAGGTCGAGGGCTTTGCCCGCTATGTTGGCCAGGAGGGAGTCAAGTACCTGCAGCGGGCCGGAATCGAATCGGTCGAGGTAGTGGCCGATAGAATCCGCGCGCACAACATCGATTGCGACCTGCGCTGGGGCTTTTGCGAACTGGCCAACACTCCGGCGCAGTTCGCCGCCTTTCGCAGCGAGCAAGAGAGCCTGGCAGCGCTGGACTATCGCCATGAAACCCAACTGATCGGCCCCGAGCGGATGCACGAGGTCGTGGCGTCCTCGGCGTATGCCGGCGGGTTGATCGATCGTGGCTCGGGCCATCTGCATCCACTCAACCTGGTGCTGGGCGAGGCCCGGGTGGCCGCCTCCCTTGGCGTACGCATCTTCGAACACAGCCCGGTGCTGGAGATCAACCACGGCGCGACCGTGCAAGTACGCTGTGCCCACGGCAGCGTGCGAGCCGGCAGCCTGGTGCTGGGCTGCAACGCCCATCTGGACGAGCTGGAGCCACGCCTGAGCGGCAAGGTGCTGCCCGCCGGCAGCTACATCATTACCACCGAGCCGTTGAGTGCCGCACAAGCCAAGGCGCTGATCCCGCAGAACCTGGCACTGTGCGACCAGAAAGTCGGCCTGGACTACTACCGGCTCACGGCAGACAACCGCCTGCTGTTTGGCGGCGCCTGTCACTACTCCGGACGCGACCCGCTGGATATCGCCGCCTACATGCGACCGAAGATGCTCAAGGTGTTCCCGCAACTGGCCGACACCCGCATCGCGTTCCAGTGGGGCGGCAAGATCGGTATCACTGCCAACCGCTTCCCGCAGGTCGGGCGCCTGTCCCAGCACCCCAACGTGTACTACGCCCAGGGCTATTCCGGCCACGGCCTGAACGTCACCCACTGGACTGCCCGCCTGCTGGCGGAAGCCATCGATGCTGGCCACAGCCAGGGCATGGATGTGTTCAGCGCCGTGCCGCACATGACCTTTCCGGGCGGCAAGGCGTTGCGCTCGCCGCTGCTGGCACTGGGCATGATGTGGTACCGGCTGCGCGAAGTGCTGGGGTGACAGCGGTAGGTAATTCGATTTGCCAACTTGCGACAGACGGATTTGCAGCTACTTTCAGTTAAGTATTTGTTTCAGCGTATGACTGGCCTCGGAGGGAATCGGAGCATGGCTGCAGTTCAGATGTTGTACCGCCCAGGGACCTGGCTGCTTGGCACACTGCTGCTGGCCCTGGCTGGCTGCAGCAGTATCGACGCCCGCACCACCGAATATGTTGGTGCCCCCCATGCTGCGCCCAGCAGCGCCGCCAATGTCGAAGTGCTCCGTCGCGAGCCACTGCGCGCCCATGATCGCCTCGGCGAGATCGTGGTCGACGCCAGTGTCGAGCCGGCGCCACCGATTGCCGAGGTCGAACAGAAACTGCGCGAGGAGGCAGCGAAGATCGGCGGTGATGCGGTGGTCGTGGTCTACGACCGCATCGCGCCGGTTTCGGCCTATGTCAGCGGGCCGCTCTGGGACCGGGACATCCGCACCATTGAAGGGCGCAAGCTCAAAGGCATCGTTATCAAGTACCGCTAGTGCATTGATTTATTGATCAGGCGTTATTGCTATGCAACGGATTACTGCTGCTCACGTCATCTTTCCCTGTGTCTTGCTACTCAGCCAGGCCGCTCAGGCCGAGTTCAACGCCAGCCTCGACGAAGCCCGGCAGATTGCCAAAGAAGCCTATCTGTACGGCTTTCCGGTGGTAGAGATGTACAAGACCCTCTACACCCAGGCGGTAGACAGCGGTAGCCCTGACTACAAGGCGCCCTTCAACCAGATCGGCAACAGCACCAAGGTCTTCACACCCAAAGACACCGCTTTCATCACCCCCAACTCCGACACGCCCTACTCGTTCGTGTGGATGGACCTGCGCAGCGAACCGTTGGTTCTGACCCTGCCAGCCATCGGAGAAGATCGCTACTACTCGACCCAGTTGATCGACATCTACACCCAGAACTTCGACTACCTGGGCACCCGCAGCACCGGCAACAAGGGCGGCAATTTCCTGATAGCCGGCCCTGGCTGGCAAGGGCCGGCCCCGGAAGGCATCGACAAGGTCATCCACAGCGAAACCCAGGTTGTCTACGCCCTGTACCGCACCCAGTTGTTCAACGAGGCAGACCTGGACAACGTCAAAGCCATCCAGCTGGGCTACAAGGTCCAGCCGCTGAGCGCCTTTCTCGGTCAGTCGCCACCTCCGGTCCTGCCGGCCGTGGCCTGGCTCAAACCTCAACCGGACATGACCGAGACACCCGCGCTGTTTCGCTACCTGAATTTCATGATGGCCTTCGCCCCGCCGGTGGAAAGCGAAAGCGAGTTGCTGCAGCGTTTCAGGAAAATCGGCATCGACCCCAACAAGCCGTTCGAAGAAAGCGTGCTGAACGCCGAACAACGCCAAGCCCTGCAAGCCGGCATTGAAGATGGCAAGGCCGAGTTCGCCGCGTTCAAAAAGTCCGACATCGATAGCCACAAGATCAGCAGCGGTGACCTGTTCGGTACCCGGGAACACTTGAACAACAACTACCTGTACCGCTATGCCGGAGCCAGGCTCGGAATTTTTGGCAACTCTGCCGAAGAAGCCAACTACATGGGCTATTTCACCGACAGCAGCGGCAGGCCGGTCGATGCCGGCAAGCAGAACTACACCCTGCACTTCGACAAGGGCCAGTTACCTCCAGCTCGAGCGTTCTGGTCGCTGACAATGTACGACGGCAAAACCCGCCTTTTGGTCGACAACCCACTGGACCGCTACCTGATCAACTCGCGGATGCTCAATCAATTGAAGCGCGACGCCGACGGCGGCCTGACCCTTTACCTGCAGCATGTCTCCCCCGGCACAGCCCGTGAGAGCAACTGGCTGCCGGCACCCAACGGTCCGTTCTACGGCGTACTGCGCCTGTACATGCCTGGCCCGCAAGTGGCCAGCGGTCAGTGGAAACTGCCATTGCTCACGCCAGTGGCGAAATAACCAGATGTCGGCCCCAGGAGCCTCAGCATGAGGATGCGCACAACCGCCACAGCACTGCTGGCCCTGACGCCCTTGATGGCGCAGGCCGACAACGCCCGCGACTGGCAGAACATCCCAACCGACCTGAACATGGTCTTTGGCTACTACAACCGTATCGACGCCAACACCCCTATCGACACCTCGCTGCCGATCGACGGCCTGTCGCTGGATGCCGACCTGTATCTGTTCCGCTATGCCCGCACCTTCGGTATCGACGGGCGCAGCAGCGGTATCCAGTTGCTGCAGACCTATGCCGACGTCTCGGCCTCGTTCGACGATGCGCGCTTTTTCAGTGGCACCAAACACAACGGCGGCATGGGCGACACGCAGATCGTGTTCGCCCACAACTTCTTCGGTGGCCCGGCACTCACCACCGAGGAATACGCCAACTGGACACCGGAAACCTTCATGACCGGTGCGGTCTGGCTGACCATTCCCAACGGCGACTACGACAAGGACCGGGTGATCAACATCGGCGCCAACCGCTGGGTGGTCAAACCGGAAATCGGCTTTGGCACCCCCTTCGGCCCGACCTGGCTGGAGATCAATACCTGGGTCTCGCTGTTTGGCGATAACGACGACTACCAGGGCAGCGGCAAGCTGGAGCAAGACCCGCTCTACGCCGTCGAAGGCCATTACAGCTACACCTTCAACCGTGCGCTGTGGGCCTCGCTCGATGCCACTTACAGCGCCGGCGGCGAAACCAAGATAGACGGTGTGGGCCAGGACAACAAGCAAGAGAACGTAATGCTCGGCGCCAGCATGGGCTTCATGCTTTCGCCCCAGTTCGGCGGCTTGATCGCTTACAGCGACACCGTGTCCGAGCGCAACAAGTCACCAGACGTCAACACCTGGACGTTGCGCCTTAACTATGCGTGGTAGGGGGAAAGGATGAGCGCACTGACAGATATCAAGGCCTTGCACGCCGCCATTGCCGAAACGGTGTTGGGTCAGGACGAGGTGATCCGGCAAATCCTGGTAGGCCTGCTGGCCAACGGGCATGTGCTGCTGGAAAGTCTCCCGGGCCTGGCCAAGACCCGCACGGTCAAGGCCCTGGCCCGGCACCTGGATGCCGACATGAGCCGTATCCAGTTCACCCCCGACCTGCTGCCTTCGGACATCACGGGTGCCGAAGTGCTGCAACAGGTCAACGGCCAGCACCAGGTGCAGTTCCAGGCCGGGCCGTTGTTCGGCAACCTGATTCTGGCCGATGAAATCAACCGGGCCCCGGCCAAGGTCCAGGCAGCACTGCTCGAAGCCATGGAAGAGCGGCAGATTACCGTGGCCGGCAACAGCCACAAACTGCCTGACCTGTTCATGGTCATCGCCACCCAGAACCCCATCGAGCAGGAAGGCACCTACCCCCTGCCCGAAGCACAGATGGACCGCTTCTTGATGAAGGTGCTGCTCGACTATCCGGCCCCCGACAACGAAACCCGTGTGTTGCAGCTGCTGCGCGAAGAAGAACAGAACAGCACCGCCCACGCGGCAGCCAGCACGTTCAGCCTGACCCAGGACGTGGTGTTCCAGGCCCGCCAGGAGATCGCGGCGATCCACGTTTCACCTGCCATCGACCGCTACATGATCGACCTGATCAACGCCACCCGCCACCCCGCCGACTACGACGAAGACCTCGCCCGCTGGCTGCAATTGGGCTCAAGTCCGCGCGGCGGCATCAGCCTGGATCGCTGCGCGCGTGCCGACGCCTGGTTGCAAGGGCAGGATTTCGTTTCGCCCGACAACGTCCGCGCGATGGTCCACCCGGTGCTGCGCCATCGCCTGCAACCCAGCTACGACGCGGTGGCCGATGGTGTCGGCAGCCAGCAGATCCTCGACCGGCTGCTGGACAAGGTCGCCATCCCGGCATGAGGAACAGAGCATGGCATTGAAGGCGCAGGCACCTGACGGGCTGGTGTACGTCTCGCTGGCCCAGCTCATGGCCCTTGAGGCCGATGCCCAGGGCTTGAGTTTTCTGGCCCGGCAACCACGTGCCAGCGTGCTTGCCGGCAGCCATGCTTCGCGGGTGCGTGGGCGCGGCCTGAACTTCGACGAGTTGCGCCGCTACCAGCCGGGGGACGACCTGCGCCACCTGGACACCAAGGCCTCGCTGCGCAGTGGCACGCCGATCGTGCGCACCTATACCGAGGAGCGGGACCGCCCGGCGCTGATGGTGATCGACCAGCGCATGTCGATGTTCTTCGGCAGCCAGCGCAGCTTCAAATCCGCCCTGGCCGCAGAACTGGCAGCCCTGGCCGCGTGGATGGCCCTCAAGGGCGGCGACCGGGTCGGCGCGCTGGTGTTCGACGACAGTCGTATTGAAAGCATCTCCCCCTTGCGCAGCCGTAGCCGGGTCCAGGCCATTTGCGCGGCGATCGCCCGCTTCAACCAGGCGCTGGATGCCAGGGCTGAAGAAAGCGACTCGACCAGCAGCCTGGATAACGTGTTGCAACGCTGCCTGAGCGTGGCTGCCCACGATCACTTGATCTGCATCATCAGCGATTTTGCCGGGGCAACTGAACGCACCCTGCACCAGTTGCGCCAACTGCGCGCGCACAACGACGTCATCGCCCTTCAGGTCTACGACCCCCTGGCCCTGGAGCTGCCGCGCGAAGGCCGGATCATGGTCAGCCAGGGCCAGTTGCAGGTGGAGCTCGCCGTGGAGCGCCGCCAGGTACACACGCCCCTGAGCGATTTTCTCAAGGGCCGTTTGCAGGAGGTCGCCGTGCTGCTGCGCCGCAGTCAGGTGCCCCTGATGATGTTCAGCACCGCCCTGCCCGCCGCCGAGCAACTGCGCCTGGAACTGGGCAAGCGTCAGGGGTACCACCCATGACTGCCCATGTGCCCAATATCGACCAACTCAAGGAACTGGCCTTGCCGCCTGCGCCCAGCTACCTGCCACAGACCTGGGGCTGGGCCGCATTGGGCGTCGTATTGGTACTGGCCGTGGTGCTCTATGGTGCCTGGCGCTACCGACGCTGGCAGTTGAACCGCTACCGGCGCGAAGCATTGCAGCAGCTGGCGACGCTGGAGGCTGCTCTGACCGACCCGCACCAACGCCTTGCAGCCCTGCGCGCATTGCCGGAACTGCTCAAGCGCGTGGCGCTGTCGATGCCTGCACGCCCTGCGGTCGCGACCTTGCACAACAGTGACTGGCAAGCCTTTCTCAGTGCCCACAGCCGCACCCCGTTGCCAGCAGACTTCGCCGAGCAACTGGCGCATCTCGCTTACGCCCCCGAGCGCACCCTGGCGGCGGTCGATGCACAGGCGCTGGTACAACAGTGCAGAACCTGGGTGGAGCATCATCATGTGGCAGTTTGACTATCCCTGGTTGCTGATCCTGCTGCCGCTGCCCGTGCTGGGCTACCGCTGGCTGCCACCCTACATCGAGGCGCGCAGTGCCATCCGCGTGCCATTCTTCGAAGCCATCAGCCGTGTCAGCGGTCAAGAGCCCGGCGTACCCGGCACACGTCACAACACCTGGCAGTTGATCCTGCACTGGCTGGTGTGGGCATTGCTGGTGGTGGCCATCGCCCGCCCGGTACTGGTCGAGCCACCGCAGCAGCATGAAGAGCCGGTGCGCGACCTGATGCTGGCCATCGACATTTCCCAATCCATGCAGACGGTCGACCTCAAGGGCGCCGACGGCAACCCGGTGTCGCGCATGAGCGCGGTCAAGGCGGTGGTCCAGGACTTTATCCGCCAACGCCCGAAAGACCGCCTGGGCCTGGTGGTGTTCGGCAGTGCCGCCTACCCCCAGGCACCCTTGACCCTCGACCACGCCAGCCTGTCGATACTGCTCCAGCAAACCGACGTCGGTATGGCCGGCCCCAATACCGCCATCGGCGATGCCATCGGCCTGAGCCTGAAACTGCTGGAGCAAGCCAAGGAACCAGAAAAAGTGGTGATTCTGCTCACCGACGGCAACGACACCAGCAGCGCCATCACGCCCGCCCGGGCCGCCGCCATGGCCGCAGATCGAGGCGTAGTGATCCACACCATCGGTATTGGCGACCCGCAGGCCGAAGCCGAGGCCAAGGTCGACCTCAAGAGCCTGCAGCAGATCGCCGAACAGACCGGCGGCCAGTTCTTCCGCGCCGCCGACCGCGACGCGTTGCAGCAGGTCTATGCCACCCTCGACAAGCTGACCCCGCACCAGGTCAAGACCCTCACCCACCAACCCAAACGCGACCTGTTCTGGATGGCGCTGGGCGCTGCCCTGCTGCTGTATGGCGGCTATCACCTGCTCGCATTGGCGCTGTCTTACCGGCCGCGCAGCACGCCAGTGGAGGTCGCCGAACATGGACATTGACCTGCAGGCGTTTCACTTTCTGCGCCCGGCCTGGCTCTGGCTGCTGGTGCCCGGTGTGCTGCTGCCGTGGATCTGGCGTCATCGTCGCCAGCAACTGCGCAGCTGGAGCAATAATATTGCCCCCCATCTGCTGGCACACCTGCGCCTGGACGGTGAAGACCAGCACCGCCTGCGCCCCGTTCACCTGGCCAGTGCGCTGTTGATCCTCGGTGCCGTCGCTGTTGCCGGCCCCACCTGGGAGCAGGACCGCCCGGCCTTCCTCGACAACCGTGCGCCACTGATTCTGGCCCTGGACCTGTCCAGTTCCATGGACGCCAGCGACATCGCCCCCACTCGCCTGGAAGCAGCCAAGCACAAGCTGCACAGCCTGATCCAGCGTCGCCAGGGCGCCGCCACCGGCCTGATCGCCTATGCCGGCAGCGCTCACCTGGTACTCCCCCCAACACGCGACCCGGCCCTGCTGGACGGCTTCCTGCAAGCCCTGTCCAGCACCCTGATCCAGAAACCCGGCAAGAACGCCCTGGCGGTGGTAGAGCAGGCCAAGACCCTGGTCGCCGCCGAGGGCACACCCGCTACAGTGGTGCTGGTCAGTGATGGCGCCGACAAATCACAGCTGTCGCAGCTGGACAAGGTGCTCGATGGCAGCCGCCTGCAAGTGCTGGTGCTGGCCGTAGGCAATACCGATGGCGGGATGATCAAAGGCGCCGACGGCCAACCGTTGATCGACAGCCAGGGTCGACCACAGCTGGGACGTTTCGACAAGGACGGTCTCAAGCAACTGGCTTCGGCGCTGGATGCCCCGCTGGGCAGCCTGACCCTCAATGACGATGACCTGGACTGGATCGAAGCCCATGCCCAGCAGCACTTCGAAAGCGCCAATCAGGACAATCAGCCCCTGCACTGGAAGGACGCCGGCTACTGGCTGTGCTGGCCGCTGCTGCTGATCGCCTTCCTGTGTATCCGTCGTGGCTGGAGCCTGAACTGGAGCGCCTGCCTGCTACTGGGCTTGTTGCTGCCGGTGGACGATGCCCGTGCCAATGCCCTGGTCGATGCCTTCATGACACCCGACCAGCAAGGCCGCTGGGCCTTCGAGCACCAGCATTACCCGGCAGCGGCAGCGCACTTTACCGATCCTTACTGGAAAGGCATTGCCGCCTACAACGCCGCCGACTACGACCTGGCGTTGGCCAGCTTTGCCCAGCTCGATACCGCACAGGCCTATTTCTACCTGGGCAATATCTACACCCGGCGCTTCAAGTTCGACCAGGCCATCGCCGCCTACACCCAGGCATTGAAACTGCAGCCAGACTTTGCTGAAGCAAAGGCCAACCTGGCATTGGCCCAGGCACTGGCCAAGGACTACGACTCGGCCCAGGACAACACCCCCGAGGTCAAACCCGACAAGGTGGTCTTCGACAAGCCGGCCGGCAAAGGCAAGAGCAAGCCGGTGGAGAAGGCCCAGGCCGGTTCCGATGAACTGTGGCTGCAGAACCTCACCACCTCGCCCGCCGATTTCCTGCGACGCAAATTCAGTCTGCAGGACCAGACTGTGCAGGGGGCACCATGAAACTACTCGCGCTCGTACTCGCCCTGTTCAGTACCTCCCTTCTGGCGGCCGACCCGCAACTGCGCGTACAGGCAACACTGGTGCCCGGCGACACGGCGGTGGTCGGCGAAACCGTGCAACTGCAACTGGACCTGTATACGGACACCTGGTTCAGCAGCGCACCTAAGCTTCCCGACTTGACCCTACCCGGCGCCGTGGTCACGCCCCCTGGCGACCAGGCCCAGCACCTGACCCAACGCCTGGACGGCACGAACTTCTACGGCATGCGCTACCTGTTCCAGATCACCCCGCAACAGACCGGTGACCTGCAGATCCCGGCATTGACGGTGAGCGCAACGCCAGGCACGGCCCAGGCGCCGCTGAGCGCCACCAGCCAGCCACTGACCCTTCATGCCCAACTGCCGGCAGGTGTTCCCGCCGGCCAGCGGGTGCTGGTGGCCCGCCAGCTCAGCCTGACCCAGCAGACCAGCCCCGATCCCGCGGCGCTCAAGGTGGGCGACAGCCTGACCCGTACTGTGACCCTCAAGGCCGAAGGTGCCATGAGCCTGATGCTGCCGGTCACCCCGCTGGGCGATGTGGACGGCCTGAGCCGTTACCTCAAGACCCCGCAGGTCAAGACCCTCGACAACGGTCGCGGCTACACCCTCGGCGGGCAACGCATCGACGCCGCTTCCTATCGCATCGAAAAGCCCGGCAAGTACCAGTTGCCCGCCCTGCAGGTGCAATGGTGGAGCACCCAGGACAAAACCCTGCACAGCGCCACGCTACCGGCCATCAGCTTCACGGCCAGCGCCAACCCGGCCTACCAGCCCCCCTTTTCAGTGACCGAGGACCTCCAGCGGCTCGGCCAGCAGACCCGCCTGCACCTGTCTCGCCATTGGCTGACGGCCGGGCTGATCCTGGCCGTGCTGGTGCTGCTGGGATTGCTGCTACGCCGCTTTGGCGCGCAATGGCGAACGTCCTGGCAGCATTGGCAAGCCACCCGCAAGGCTCGCCGCGAAGCATCGGCCGACTACGCCTGGCAGCAGGTACCGGGCCAGCTCAGGCAACGCCCGCCACAGCTCACGGCGTTGTACCAATGGTGGCGCCGCAGCCGAGGCAGCCTGCGTCTGGCCGGCGCCGATCCGGATGTGCTGCGCCAGTGCTACAGCGCCAACGCACAGGCTGACGCGTCGCCGGAGGCGCTCCTGCCCCGCCTCACTACCCTGCACCATGAAACCGTCAGGCAGGCCCGTGGCGCCCCCCGGCCCCACAGCTTGCGCCCGCTGAACCCTGGACACGACAAGGAGTTGCCATGATCGCCAAGTTTCGTCAGCCACTGTGGCTGGTGCTGTTGCTCTTGCTGCACTGGTCACTGCCGTTGCAAGCCGCCGAGCCATTGCCGAGCTGGCGTGAGGGAGCGACCCGAACGGCCGTGTTGAACTTCGTCGAGCAAGTGACGACCCAGGGTTCGAAAACCTACGTGCCAGTCGATGAACGTATTGCCGTATTCGACAACGACGGCACCCTGTGGAGCGAGCAACCGGCCTACTTCCAACTGTTGTTCGCCCTCGCTGAAGTCAAGCGCATGGCCCCTGAGCATCCCGAATGGAAAGACCAGCAACCCTTCAAGGCCGTGCTGGAAGACGACCAGAAGACCCTGGCAGCGAGCGGCATGGAGGGCCTGATGAAAATCGTCGGTGCCACCCATACCGGTATCACCACCGAGGCGTTCATGGCCAACGCCGAGGCCTGGCTGGCCAAGGCCAGGCACCCCAAGACCGACAGACCGTTCACCGAAATGGTCTACCAGCCGATGCTCGAGCTGCTCGACTACCTGCGCAGCCAGGGCTTCAAGACCTACATCGTATCCGGTGGCGAAACCGCTTTCATGCGCACCTTCGCCCAGGAGGTCTACGGCATCCCGCCGGAACAGGTGATCGGCACCTCGTTCGTCAGCCAGTTCCAGATCATCGACGGCCAGCCGTCAATTCTGCGCACGCCAAAACTTGCCCACAACGACGATGGCCCCGGCAAGCCGGAAAGCATCGACGCCATCATCGGCCGTCGCCCCATCCTGGCCTTCGGCAACTCCGATGGCGACTTGCAAATGCTGCAGTGGACCGCCGCCGGCAAAGGCGCGCGCTTCATGGGCCTGGTACACCACACCGATGCCGAGCGCGAGTGGGCTTATGACCGGGGATCAAAAATTGGACGTCTGGACAAGGCCCTGGATGAGGCCAAAAAGCAGGACTGGACTACTGTGGATATGGCTAAGGACTGGGCACGAGTATTCCCTTTCGAGAGCGCCTCGAAATGAGCATGCACAGTGAAGTGGTGAAAGAGCAACGCAGTGAGCAACTCATTGATCGTCGAGTGGCGGTCTTGATCGTGAAAGGGAGGCAAGTCGAATGACTGGCAAACGCAGATGGATACCGAAGCTCGCGATGGTCGCGGCGTCGGTGATAGGTATTACCGCAGGCGCGGTCAGCGCTGCTGAAAAGCCCAATATCCTGGTGATCTTCGGTGATGATATCGGCCAGACCAATATCAGTGCCTATGCGCTGGGCGTGGTCGGCTACAAGACCCCGAACATCGACCGAATCGCCAAGGAAGGCATGATGTTCACCGATTACTACGCGGAGAACAGTTGCACTGCAGGGCGCTCCTCGTTCATCACCGGCCAGACGGTACTGCGTACTGGCCTGTCAAAAGTGGGTTTGCCCGGCGCAACCGTCGGTTTGCAAAAGCGCGACATCACCATCGCCCAGGCACTCAAGTCGATGGGCTACGCCACCGGGCAGTTCGGCAAGAACCACCTGGGCGACCGCGACGAGTACTTACCGACCGCCCACGGTTTCGACGAGTTCTTCGGCAACCTTTATCACCTCAATGCCGAGGAAGAGCCGGAACGTGAAAACTGGCCCAAGGACAACCCGGAATTCACCAAGGCCTTCACTCCGCGTGGCGTGATCCACAGCTTCGCCGATGGCAAGATCGAAGACACCGGCGCGCTGAATACCAAGCGCATGGAAACCATCGACGACGAAACCACAGCAGCGGCGCAAGCATTCATCGAGAAGCAGGTCAAGGCCGACAAGCCATTCTTCGTCTGGATGAACACCACCCGCATGCACTTGTTCACCCACGTGCGTGACTCGATGAAGGGCCAGAGCGGAATGTCTGGCAACGAGTACGCAGACGGCATGCTTGAGCACGACGGAGACGTCGGCAAACTGCTCAAGACCCTGGACGATCTGAAGATCGCCGACAACACCATTGTCGTCTACACCACCGACAACGGTCCGAACCAGTTCTCCTGGCCGGATGCGGCGACCACGCCGTTCCGCAACGAGAAGAACTCCAACTGGGAAGGCGCCTACCGCGTACCGGCCATGGTTCGCTGGCCAGGCAAGATCAAACCGGGCGAAATCTCCAACGAGATGTTCTCGGGCCTGGACTGGTTCCCAACGCTGTTGGCGGCCGCTGGCGATTCCGATGTGAAAAACAAGCTGCTCAAGGGTTGGGCGCCGGTCTCTGGTGGCACCAACTTCAAAGTACACCTGGACGGCTACAACCAACTGCCATACCTGACCGGTCAGCAGCCTAAAGGCGAGCGCAAGGAGTTCTACTACTTCAACGACGACGGCGTGCTGGTTTCCATGCGTTACGACAACTGGAAAGCCGTGTTCTGCGAACAACGCGCACCGGGCGGTTTCAAGGTGTGGAGCGAGCCCTTCGTGTGCCTGCGGGTACCGAAGATCTTCAACCTGCGCATGGACCCGTACGAGCGTGCTGACGTGGTGTCCGACCAGTACTACGACTGGACCACCAAGAACGTTTACCTGACCGAAGTGGCCGTGATGAAGTCCGCTGCATTCCTGCAGACCTTCGTCGAGTACCCACCAAGCCAGCGTCCGGCAAGCTTCAGCATCGACCAGATCCGCGCCGATGTGGATGCGAAGATCGAAGAGAAGATGAAGCAGAACAAGCAGTAACTCCACCCCCGCCCGCCCGCGACCCTCAGGTTGCGGGCGGGCTTTTTTATGGCTGGGCCAGCGTATCTGGCGCTCTAGTTGGCACTTGAGCTGCTAGGCTCAAGCACGCGCAATGCGCTATACAGAATGTTTCGCAGACCAATACAAGGCCTTCGCCCGATGCCGGTAGCCAGTACCTCCCGACGCAGCAAAGCCACCACCCGATCCACGTCCCAATCGCGGTCCAGCGTCACCCTGGCAGCCCTGCTGCTAGTGGCTTCCGGCGCTGCAGCGCTGATCTACCAGGTGTTGTGGATCAAGCAGCTATCACTGGTGGTGGGTGTCGAGGTGTACGCCATTACCGCGGGCATCAGCGCTTTTTTTGCCGGCCTGGCCCTGGGTGGCTTGTGGCTGGGACGACGGGCTGACCGCCTGCAGCGACCCATGCGTTTCTACGCCGTGCTTGAACTGGCCGTGGCAGTAGTCGGGGTCGCCGCCACCTGGGCACTGGGCATGGCCGCCGGCCCCTTCGCGCGGATGGAAAACAGCATCGGTTTGCTGGCGTGGGTTCTGCCCTTTGCCCTGGTCGGGGTACCGGCCGTATTGATGGGCGGCACCTTGCCGGTGCTGGTGCGTGCGGTAACCCGCGACGTCGAAAGCATCGGTCGTGCCGGGGGCCAGTTGTATGCAGCCAACACCGCAGGCGCCATTGTCGGCACCCTGCTCGCCGCTTTCCTTTTGATTCCGGCGCTGGGTATCTTTGGCAGTGCCTGCGCCGCTGCCGTGCTCAACCTGGTGGCTGCTGGCGGCGCCTTCTGGCTGGCCCAGGGCAGCCCTGCCAGCGACGCGCCTGTGGCCACCGTTCAATCACGTAAAGGTGCGGCCTACCTGGCGCTGGTGTTGTATGCCATCGCCGGCGGTATCGCCCTGGGTTACGAAGTGGTCTGGTCCCAGGCCATCGTTCAATTCATGAGTACCCGCACCTTCGCCTTCGCCGTGGTATTGGCCACCTACCTGGGCGGGCTGGTACTGGGCAGCGCGTTGTATGCCCGGCGTGCCGACCGGATCAGCGATCCGTGGGGCGCCTTCGCCCTGCTGATTGCCGGCGCAGGGTTGCTGGCCCTGCTGGAAATTGCCGGCCTGGGTCGCTGGCTGATTCAACTGCAGACCCAGGCCGAAGCTGCTGTGCTGGCAATGGGCGGCAGTGCCCTGGCAGGCATGTGCGCACGCTTTGCCGTAGTGGCCCTGAGCATTGTATTTTTGCCCACCACCTTGCTGGGAGCGGCATTCCCGCTGGCCTTGCGGTTGGTCAGCGAACAAGGGCATGTGGGCCGTGATGTCGGTTCGGTGGTGGCCTTCAACACGTTGGGCGGTATCGTCGGGGTGATGCTCTGCGGCTTCGTGCTGGTGCCTCAATTGGGCCTGGTTCGAACGCTGGGTGTGCTAGCCGTACTGGCGGCGCTGGTCGCGTTGCTGGCGGTGCTGCGCGGCGAGCAGGTCGCCATTGGCAAACGCCGGGCGGTGATCGCCCTGGGCATCGCGAGCCTCGCCGTGGCCCTGCTCACCCCTGCGGATCGCCTGGCAAAGTTGCTGCCTGGCGCACGCGGCAGCGACCTGGTGTTCTACCAGGAAGGCCGAGGCGGCACGGTGGCCGTGGTCGAGCAACACAAGCGCCAGGGCAATTTTCGCCGCTTGTACATCCAGGGTGTGTCCAACACCGGCGATGCCATGCCATCGCTACGCTACATGCGCCTGCAGGCCTTGCTGCCCCTGCTGATCCACAATGGCGAGCCGCGCTCGGCACTGGTCATCGGCCTGGGCACCGGGATTACCGCCGGGGCCTTGTTGCGCTATCCGGGGCTTGAGCATCGGGTGGTCGCCGAACTGCTGCCCGGGGTGGTCAGCGCCTCGGCGCTATTCCAGGGCAACTACAACGCCGCCAGCGATCCGCGCCTGCAGGTGCGCCTGCGCGATGGTCGCCGCGAACTGCTCGGCAACCCGCAAACCTACGACCTGATTACCCTGGAGCCGCCACCCCCTTCGGCAGCCGGCGTGGTCAACCTGTACTCCCGTGATTTCTATCAATTGGCTTCAAGCCGCCTGAATCCTCAGGGTCTGGTCGCCCAATGGCTGCCGCTGCCTACGCAGAACAACGATGACAGCCGCGCGCTGGTGCAAAGCTTTCTCGACGTATTCCCGCATGCCTCGCTGTGGACCACCGAGTTCCACGAAATGCTGCTGGTGGGCTCTCAGCAACCGGTGCAGCTGGATTTGGCGCGCATCAGCCAGCGTCTTCAGCAACCTGACGTCCTCAGCACCCTGAGCGCGGTGGGCATCGATTCACCGGCAAGCCTTTTGGCCACCTGGGTGACCGACCGTGCAGGCCTTGAGCGTTACGCAGGCACTACCCCGGCAGTCACTGATGACCAGCCACGCATCGAATACGCACCCTGGGTGCGCAGCGATGAAATCATTCGAGTGCTGCCCGAGTTGCTGGCCTTGTACAGCCCACCGCCGCTTCAGGGCGATGACAGCCTGTTCCGCCTGCGACTGAACGAGCAGCGCCAGCGCTTGCTGCGGTTCTATCAGGTTGGCCTGACGGCCTACCGGGGCCAACGCGAAACCTGGGCCCGGCAAGTGCGCGAAGTGGCTCGTGACGACGGCCAGAATCCTTACTTGCGCTGGTTCCTCGGCATGCCCTGAAACCTTTGACAGCCAATCATTGCCTCACCCAAGCTGCCCTCAGTTCATCGGATCACGGAAGTCTGCATGTCCAAGCCTCATCGCAAGCGTACCGATACCGCCACACCTGCCGCCCCCACCCGCCAATGGTTCTGGCCTGTACTGGCCGGCCTGGCACTGCTGTTGAGCGTGATTGCCTGGGTGCTGGTCGACCAGTCAACCCCCATCACCGCCGTGACCACGACCGCTGCGCCCCCTGCTCCGGTCGCCGCGCCCCCGGCACCTCCTGCAACACTGGTCGATGAAGCCCAGTGCCAAGGCTGCCACAAGGCCCAGACCGACCACTGGAAAGGCTCACACCACCAACTGGCCATGCAGGATGCCAGCGAACAATCAGTGCTCGGCGATTTCGCCGACCGCCAGTTCAAGGCTGAGAACGAGACCACCCGGTTCTTCCGCCAGGGCGAGCAGTTCTGGGTCAACACCGTTGGTGCCGACGGCAAGAACAAGGATTTTCGCGTGGCCTATGCCTTTGGTGTGGAGCCCCTGCAGCAGTACCTGATCGATACCGGCGAGGGCCACTTGCAAGCCCTGGGCGTTGCCTGGGATACCCAGAAAAAACAATGGTTTCACCTCTACCCGGGCCAGGGCGTGGACTTCAAAGACCCGCTGCACTGGAGCAAGCCACAGCAGAACGCCAACTTCATGTGCGTGGAATGCCATACCACCGGATTCAAGCGAAATTTCGACGCCGAAAGCGGCGCGTTCGACAGCCAGTGGAACAGCCTGGGCGTAGGTTGCCAGGCCTGCCATGGGCCGGCGTCCAACCATCTGCAATGGGCCGCCAAACCGGGCAAGCAAGCCAATGTAGGCTTCAGTCGAAGCGCGCACCAGAGCGACAACCTCAGCGAAGTGGAGACCTGCGCCCGTTGCCATGCCCGCCGTGCTCCGCTGGGTGATGGCTTTCACAATGATCGTCGTCTGATGGATGACTACCTGCCAAGCCGCCTGACCCGCGAGCTGTATGCACTCGACGGCAAGATCAAGGACGAGGTGTTCGAATACGGCGCCTTCACCCAGAGCAAGATGTTCGCCAAGGGTGTGCGCTGCAGCAATTGCCACGACCCGCACAGCACCCAGCTCAAGGCCCCCGGTGATGGTGTATGCCTGCAATGTCACAACACCGCCGGCAAGATCACCATTGCCGGTGTCGATGGCGCGGGCCTCAAGGCCAAGGACTACACCTCGACCGAGCATCATCGGCACACCCCTGGCCAACCCGGCTCGCAGTGTGTGGATTGCCACATGCCGGGCAAGTTCTACATGGTCAACGACTGGCGTCACGACCACGGCTTCAGCATTCCTGCACCGGCCCAGGCGTTGCAGCTGGGTACACCCGATGCCTGCCTGAGCTGCCACCAATCCACCAAGGGGCAACAGATCGCCGATCAGTTCCGCCTCTGGTATGGCCAGGACGGCGACAGCACCTATGCCTCCAGCCTGGACCTGCTGCGTGGTGGCAAGCCCGGCGCGGTGCAATCGTTGCTCGAACAACTGCAGGGCAACGCATTGCCCGCCATTCGCCGCGCCACCCTGCTGGCTGAACTGGCCAACTACCCGAGCGAACAGACGTTCAATGCCGCCACCCGCGACCTCAAGCACAAGGACGCGCAAGTGCGCCTGAGCGCCCTGGAAGCTGTCGCCGCGCTGCTGCCACCGGAACAACGCCAACGCCTGCTGGCGCCCCTGCTGCGCGACCCGGCGCTGGCTGTGCGCATCGCAGCCGCCTACGCCCTGTTGCCGGTAGGTGCAGTCGGGCTTGGCAACGATGAGGCGGCCTTCAACAAAGCGATTGGCGAATACGAACATGTGCAGATGAGCCTGCTGGAGCGCGCCGAAGCCAACCTCAACCTGGCGCTGCTGTATCAGGCCAACGGCCGCGACGCCGAGGTGGAGAAATACCTGCGCACCGCGATCAAGCGCGATGCCGATTTTCTCCCGGCACGGGTAGCGCTAGTGCAGTGGCTCGGCCGCCATGGCCGCGGTAGCGAAGCCCGCAGCGAACTGACTCAGGCACTGGCAGAACATCCCGAAGCCGCCTTGCTGCACCAGGCCAATGGGCTGGCCCTGATCCGCGAGGGGCAACGCGAAGCGGCGCTAAAAGCATTGCAGAAGGCGGTGCAGTTGGAGCCGGAAAATACCGGCTACGGCTATGTGCTGGCCGTAGCGTTGCATGATCAAGGCCAGCGAGAGAAAGCCCGCGAACAGCTCTGGCGCAATCTGCAACAGCAACCGTACAACCGTGATCTGCGCCTGGCCCTGATCCATTACCTGCAACAGAACCAGCAACCCGGCGAGGCCAACAAGGTGCTGGAAGCACTGCGCCAGATCAACCCGCACGATCCGTTGCTGCAGCCAAGGCCGGCCAATCGTGGCTGACTTCAGCTGGCTGCGGGCAGTACGCTCAACGGGTCGATGGGCTTGCCGTTCTGGCGGATCTCGAAGTAGAGCTGCACGCGGTCAGTATCCAGGTCGCCTGCCTCGGCAATCTTCTGGCCCTTGCTGACCGTTTGCCCTTCCTTGACCAGCAACTTGCTGTTGTGGCCATAAACGCTGGCATGCGAAGGACCATGCTGGAGGATGATCAGGTTGCCGTAGCCGCGGATGTTCACCGCGAACGCCACCTTGCCGCCCAGGCTGGCGTAAACCGGCTGGCCCCGGGTGGCGGCGATGCGGATGCCCTTGTTGAGTTTGTCGGCCGATGAGTAGCGGCCGATCACCGCGCCCTCCAGCGGCCACGCCCAGCCACGCAGGGTAACCTTGGTGGACGGGGCCACGGGCTTGCCCTTGCTGGCAGTCGTGGTGGTCGTGCGGTTGGAAGCTTTCGAGCCACCAAAGCGAATGGTCTGGCCGACATTCACCGCATAAGGCGCGCTGATGCCGTTGTAGCGTGCCAACGCCTTGAAGTTCCAGCCGTGGCGCGTGGCAATCGAATACAGGGTGTCGCCGCGCTTGACCTTGTATACGCCGCTGACCACTTTATTGGCCGCTGGGCCCGGGCTGGGGGAGTGGGAACTGCACGCCGATATCGCCAACACGAAGGCGATCAGAATTAACCTGAAAAACACACCACTTCCTTTCCCGCAGGCGCCATTTTGAAGGCCGCTACTATAAAGCAGTCAGACGCTTCGCACGGCATTGTGCATCACGGATTACGACGCTTTTCGTATCTGTGAATGTGGCAATAATCTCTGCAATATTTGCTCACACATACAGTTTCTGTAAATCATTCTCACCCGAGGTGCCTCAGGCGTACACTTGTTAATGCTTCTCAATAACAAATGTAACTTCTGCCTTCTCAGGTTTCCTTGCCCATGACAAGCTCCAACGCCTCCACCCGCTCCCCCCGCCCTTTCAAGGCCTGTGCACTGGGTCTTGCCGTTGCTTCCTCAAGTGGTTACGCCATTGCCGAACAGGCCGGACAAAAAGCCCTGCAACTGGACAATATCAACGTCGACGCCCAGTCCGGCAGCCCCTACAAAACCGAGCACTCGGCCTCCAGCAAATTGGCCAAGCCCCTGCTCGATATGCCGCAGACCATCACTGTGGTCCCTGCCCAGGTCATTCAGGAGCAACAAGCGCTGAGCTTGCGCCAGGTGCTGTCAAACGTCTCGGGCATCACCTTCAACGCCGGTGAAGGGGGTGGCGGCTCTGGCGACAGCATCAACATCCGCGGCTTCTCGGCCAACAGCAACATCCAGATCGACGGCCTGCGCGACAGCGCCCAGACCAACCGCACCGACACCTTCAACATCGAGCAAGTCGAAGTCATCAAAGGACCCAACTCGGTGTTCGGTGGTGCAGGCACCACCGGCGGCAGCATCAACATCATCAGCAAGCAGCCACAGGACCGGGCGTTTACTCGCCTGGGGGGCAGTGTCGGTACCGACAACTACTACCGCATGACCCTGGACAGCAACCAGCCGCTCGAAGGCGTAGGCGAGAACAGCGCGTTCCGGGTCAACCTCATGGGCCACCAGAACGATGTGGCCGGGCGCGAAGAGATCGACCGCGAACGCTGGGGGCTTGCGCCTTCCTTGCGCCTGGGTTTCAGCGAGTCCACACGCCTGACCCTGAGCGCCTTCCACCAGGTGGACGACAATCTGCCCGACTACGGCGTACCGGCCCTGGATGGCAAGAAGCTGGGCGGGGTCAGCCGTGAAGATTATTTCGGCTGGAAGAACCTGGACAAGGAGGAGGTCGAGCAAAGCTCCTTCACCGCCAACTTCGAGCACGATTTCAACGACAACCTGCGCCTGCAGAACCTCACCCGCTACAGCCACATTGCCCGCGACACCATTGTGTCTGCTTCGCATGTCAACACAACCGGCGTGCCGGCTGGCCGCTACCGCCCTGCCGGCCCGCAAGGCTACGGCCGAGACGCGACAACCGAAATGTGGATCAACCAGACGAACCTGGTGAGCAATTTCAACCTGCTGGGCATGCGCCACGACCTGGTCACCGGCGTTGAGGTCTCGCGTGAAACCCTGGACCTGAAAACCTACGGACATGGCCTGGGCAACGCCCTGTACCCCACCGATGGCTACGACCTGAGCAACCCGCCCGGGAAATGGACCGGGCCGAGCAACAAGGCCACCAGCGGCTATACCGAGACCGAACTGACCAACCAGGCCCTCTATGTCTTCGACACCATCGCCCTGCACGAGCAGTGGGACCTGAACCTGGGCCTGCGCTACGACAAGTTCAAAGGCGAAGCCCAAGGCTACGGCGCCGATCACGTGAAAACCTCTGACGTCGACTCTACCGATGAAAAACTCAGCGGCCGCGCAGGCCTGGTCTACAAGCCCACCGAGAACGGTCGCATCTATGTCGCCTGGGGCAACTCCTTCAACCCCTCGACCGAAAGCCTGGCCTCCACCGGCGGCGGCTTGACCACTGCCACTGCAGACTTGTCGCCCGAGAAGAACGAAACCTGGGAACTGGGCACCAAATGGGAGTTGCTGGACAAGCGCCTGGAGCTCGATGCAGCGTTGTTTCGTGTAGAGAAGACCAACGCGCGCGAAACCATGGCCGATGGCTCCACCCAATTGGCGGGCAAGCAGCGGGTACAGGGGCTTGAAGTAGGCGTGACCGGCCACATCACCGAGCAGTGGGACGTGTTCGCCAACTACACCTTCCTCGACAGCGAAACGCTCGATGCCGCCGATACTGCCGCCGGCATCGCCCGTGAAGGCCAGGCGCTGGGCAACACTCCGCCGCGCTCGCTCAACCTGTGGACGACATACAAACTGCCGGCCGACTGGACGGTCGGCTATGGCGCGCGCTACGTCAGCGAGCGCAACGTGACCTCCAGTACCACCGCCAAGCTTGATGCCTACTGGGTACACAACGCCATGGTTGCCTACCGGGTCAACGAACAGCTGGACCTGCAGCTGAACGTCAACAACCTGTTCGACGAGGACTATGTGGAGCGGGTGCGCCAGCAGAACGGTACGGATGCCCGTTCGTCGGCCATTGAGTATGGGGATGCGCGGTCGGCCATTCTTTCGGCCACGTACGCGTTCTAACGTGTGATCGCGGGGCAAGCCCGCTCCTGCAGATGCTGTGGGAGCGGGCTTGCCCCGCAATGCTTTTATCCCGAAAACGAAAAAGCCCGCGACCTTTTCAGGTAGCGGGCTTTCTCTTACAGCGTATGGTGGGTCGTGTAGGATTCGAACCTACGACCAATTGGTTAAAAGCCAACTGCTCTACCAACTGAGCTAACGACCCGTTGGATGGCGCGTATAATACTGATTTCTAACAGGAAATCAACACCCCATCGCAAAATAATTTAAAAATATCGTGTCGGGTCCTCTACACCCGCCGCCTTGAAGCCGTCGGCGCGCAGGCGGCAGCTGTCACATTTGCCACAGGCACGGCCTTCATCGTCGGCCTGGTAGCAGGAAACAGTAAGGCTGTAATCCACACCACGGGCTATCCCGGCCAGAACGATCTGCGCCTTGCTCAGGTTCTGCAGCGGCGCCTGGATACGGAAGCCCTGCCCTTCGACACCGGCCTTGGTAGCCAGGTTCGCCATGCGCTGGAAAGCCTCGACAAACTCGGGGCGGCAATCCGGGTAACCGGAATAGTCCACAGCGTTGACGCCAATGAAGATATCCCGTGCATTCAGTACTTCAGCCCAGCCCAGTGCCAGCGACAGGAACACGGTGTTGCGGGCCGGCACGTAGGTAACCGGAATGCCTTCACTTGGCGCTTCAGGCACATCGATGCTGCTGTCGGTCAGGGCCGAACCACCGATACCGTCCAGGTTCAGGCCGATGACCTTGTGCTCGACCACGCCCAGGTCGCGGGCAACTCGCGCAGCGGCATTGAGCTCAGCACGATGGCGCTGGCCGTAGTCGAAGCTCATGGTGTAGCAGCTGTAGCCCTCGGCCTTCGCCATGGCGACCACGGTGGCCGAATCAAGGCCACCGGACAGCAGGATTACCGCGCGTTTCTCAGTCATTGCATTCACTCCTTTCAGCGGCCGGGCTCGTCATTCCAGAGCAATTTGTGCAACTGCATCTGCAAGCGCACCGGTAGGTTGTCAGCCACGATCCAGTCGGCAAGGTCGGTTGCCCGCAGCTCGTGATGGCTTGGCGAAAACAGCACCTCGCCCGCTCGCTGGTCCAGTCCATACTGGATCAGCTTGGACACCGCCCAGTCATAGTCTTCCCGCGAACAGAGGACGAACTTGACCTGGTCGTTGTCGGTCAGCAGCTCAATGTTCTCGTAGCGATTGCGAGCGGCTTCCTTGGAACCCGGGGTCTTGAGGTCGAGCACGCGACTTACCCGCGGGTCGACCTTGGAAATATCCAGGGCGCCGCTGGTCTCGAGCGACACCTCGTAACCGGCGTCGCAGAGCTTTTCCAGCAAAGGGATGGCATTGGGCTGGGCCAACGGCTCGCCACCGGTGACGCAGACGTAGCGCGGCTTGAAAGCTGCTACCTGCTCAAGGATCGAATCAAGTGTGCGAACGGTGCCGCCACTGAATGCGTATTCGCTGTCGCAATACTGGCAGCGCAACGGGCACCCGGTGAGACGGACAAATACCGTGGGCAGGCCAGCGGTACGCGTTTCACCCTGCAAAGAGTAAAAAACTTCGGTGATACGTAATGTGTCTTGCATAATCGCCACGGGCGTAACAGCTAAACAGGCTGTCCGCCTCCGTCAGGCACCGCTGAAAACCCGTCATCGCGTAGTTCACAGCAGCGTAGATCAATAAAAGGGCTGAGATTCTAACGAAAAAACCCGCGACTAGCGCGGGTTTCTTTTAAAGCGACCGGTTTAGAGCTTTTGCAGGTCGCGCTGGGCCAGTTGTGCAGCAGAGGTTCCCGGATATTGGGTAATGACCTGCTGCAAAATGCCTTTGACCCGGTCAGTGTGCCCCAGGCGGCGCTCTACGTCGGCCAGCTTGTACAGTGAATCCGGCACCTTGTTGTGCTTGGGATACACTTGGCTGACCTTGGCGAAGGCTTGTCCGGCGGCTTGCAGATCACCTTTGGCCAGGTTGACTTCACCAAGCCAGTACTGGGCATTGCCGGCGTACTGGCTATTCGGATACTTGCGCAGAAAGGCATTGAACGCCTGGCTGGCCTTGTCGAAGTCCTTGGCCTTGATCAGGTCAAAAGCCGCATCGTAGTAGAGCTTCTCTTTGGCCGGATCACCAGGTTCGCTACTGGCTGCAGGTTGTTGCGCGGCGGCAGCACCTGCAGCGGCACCGGCGCCACCGGTTGCGGAATTCTCGGGAGCTGCGGCAGGAGCACCGCCAGTTCCAATACGCCGATCCAGGTCCTGGTATCGCTCCAGGCTTTCCTGCTTCATGCGCGCAACATCGTTTTGCAGCTCTTCGATGATGCCTTGTTGACGCGACAGCTGATCCTGCATCTGCTGCAGTTGCATGAACAGCTGACCCTGCGCCGAGGCAGGGGCCGTAACCCCTCCCCCGGCGTAGGCGCCGTTCGTACCATAACCCGCAGGTGGATAGCTGCTAGCGCCGCTATAGCCTGCGTTGTCATCAACAACAGGAACCTCAGCCAATGCCACGAGTGGCAGGCTGAGCGCCAGGACGGTTACAGCACGGCGGCACATTCGCATATCGAATTACTTACGCAGTTCGACGCGACGGTTCTGAGCCCAGGACTGCTCGTCGTTGCCGGTGGCAACTGGACGCTCTTCGCCGTAGGAAACCAGTTCCAGTTGGGCAGGAGAAACGCCTTGCAGGACCAGGTAGCGCTGAACGGCTTTCGCACGACGCTCGCCCAGAGCCATGTTGTATTCGCGAGTACCACGCTCGTCGGTGTTACCTTCCAGCACGACGCGAGCGCCGTTGCCTTTCAGGTCCTTGGCATGAACGTCCAGAGCGCGCATGGCTTCTGGCTTCAGGTCCGAGCTGTCGTATTCGAAGTAGAAGGTGGTGATTGCGCGCAGAGCAGCTTCTTCGCTCAGGCTGCCGTCAACAGCGCCAGTGTTGGCACCGTAACCAGCGTTAGGATCAACAGCGCCTTGACCAGCGTCGTCGCCGCCTTTGGAAGAGCAACCTACGGCTACGGCCATGGCCAGAGCCAGCGCAGCAAACTTACCAAACTTCAGCATTTCCATCGTGAAACTCCTAATGAACCCCAATGTGTTAAGTAAAACGTAAAGCGCCGCGTCAGTTCAGGTAAGGGGACCAGGACGGTTCTCTGACTTCGCCTTGAGCGGTAGGAAGCGGGAGCCTCACGCGTCCGTTGAGAGAGACGAGCATCAAGACTCCCCGGCCCTGCTGGCGGGTGGCGTAGATTAGCATGGTGCCGTTAGGCGCAACAGTGGGGGACTCATCAAGACTTGTTTCAGAGAGAATCTTTACACTGCCGCGTTGCAAATCTTGCGCAGCCACTTTGAAGTTGGTGAAACCTTGTTGACGATGAATCATCACCAGGGTCTTTTCGTCCGCCGACAGTTTAGGGTTGGCGTTGTAGTTACCAACGAAAGTTACACGCTCGGCACCGCCGCCCGAAACATTGGTTTTATAGATCTGTGGTTTGCCACCGCGATCAGAAGTGAAGTAAATGGTCGAGCCATCCTTACCCCAGAACGGTTCGGTGTTGATGCCAGGACCTGCAGTGACACGCGACAGCTGACGCGAGCCCATGTTCATCACATAGATGTCCGGGTTGCCGTCCTTGGACAGCACGAACGCCAGGCGCGAACCATCCGGCGACCAGGCTGGCGCACCGTTGAGGCCTTCGAAGTTGGTGATCTGCTCGCGACGGCCAGTGTCGATGTGCTGAACGAAGATGCGCGGACGCTTCTGCTCGAACGACACATAGGCGATACGCTTGCCATCGGGGGCAAAACGTGGCGACAGGATCGGCTCGCGCGATTGCAGCAGGGTCACGGCGCGTGCGCCGTCATAGTCCGAACGCTGCAGGGTGTAGCGAGTGTTGTTGGTGGAGAAGCGCTCGGCAGTCACGTACAGCATGCGGGTGGAGAATGCACCCTTGATGCCGGTGAGCTTCTCGAACGACTGGTCGGCGATGTAGTGCGACATGTCGCGCAATTGATCGACGCTGCCCGAAACGCTGCCGGTCAGCACTTGCTGCTCGGTGGCGACGTTGAACAGCGCGTACTGCACCTGCAGGCGGCCGCCCGCTGGCACGATGCTGCCGACCATGACGTACTGGGCGCCCAGGGCTTTCCAGTCGCGGAAGATCACTTCGCTGGCCTGGCTAGGCTGGCTGATCATGTTCTGGCGCGGGATCGGCGAGTAATAACCGGAGTTGCGCAGGTCATTACCGATGATATCCGCCATGTCTTCCGGCAGCACGCTACCGCCCTGCAGACCGAACGGCACGACCGCAATAGGCGTTGCCCGGTCACTGCCACTGGTGACCAGAATGTTCTTTTCCTCTGCCATGGCGAACCCTGCTGCGCAGCAGAGAACGACCAGCAGTCCTCGAAGAAGTTTAATCACAAGGCTAGATCCTCAGGTGTGAAAGTCATCTTGAATGAACGATAGGGATTGAACTCGCTCGGTTTCAAGCCCTGCATTTCGGTTAGACGGCCAATGTTCTTGACCGCGGCAACGGCCGAGCTGTCGAACGGACCATCGCCACTGGAGCGGGCTACGCTCACCGAGGTAATGGTGCCATCGGGCAACATGCCGATTTGCAGAACCACCGTCATGTTCTTGCGCGCAGAAGGTGGACGTGCCCAGCCTTCGGCTGCACGTGCACGGATCAGGTCGTCGAAGTCGCCGGCCACCTGGGCGCCCTGCTCGTCAGCCAGTGCCTGCTGCCGCTCGGTGGTGTCCGACAGAAGCTCGGCCAGGGCCTGGGCCTTCTTGTCTTCAGCCGCCTTGCGGGCTGCATCCTGTGCCTTCTTCTTGGCCGCATCAGCTGCAGCTTTCTTCTTGGCGTCCTCAGCGGCTTTCTTCTTCGCCTCTTCAGCCGCCGTTTTTTTCTTGGCATCCTCGGCCGCCTTCTTCTTGGCGTCCTCGGCAGCTTTCTTCTTGGCTTCTTCAGCCGCTTGTTTCTTGGCCTCTTCGTCAGCCTTTTTCTTGGCTTCTTCCTCGGCCTTTTTCTTGGCGATATCAGCCTGCTGCTTTTCAGCAGCCTTCTTCGCCTCTTCGGCTTTTTTGGCCTCGGCGGTTTTCTTCGCCTCGTCGACCTTCTTCGCTTCCTCGGCTTTCTTCGCTTCGGCAGCCTCACGGGCCTCTTCGGCCTTTTGAGCAGCCTCTTCCTTCTTTTGTTCCGCAGCTTTCACAGCCTGCTGCTCGACCTTCTTCTGCTCCATCTGCTCTTCTTCGGTCTGGCGCGAAGCCGTCTTCTTGGCCTCCCCGGCAATCTTCTGATTGGTCTGGGTGGTCGCCTGACTTTTAGATTTCAGCTGGTACAGGGTTGCCTGGACAATAGGCTTGGCCGGCGGCAGCTCCGGGGTCATGGCAAAGCTGACGAACAGCATGCCGAACACCAGGACGTGCAGCGCAATGGCCCAGACACTGGGCCAGAAATAGCTTTCCGAGGCGGATGGCTCTCGCTGTTGCATCAGGGCGCCTCGGTAATCAGGCCAACGTTACCGACACCTGCCTTCTGCAACCCGCCCATGGCACCCATGACCGCGCCGTAGTCAACGGACTTGTCGCCACGAATGAAAACCTGGGTCTGTTTGCCCTGGTCGCGTCCGGCGGCAATGATCTTGGTTACGGCGTCGGTCATTTGCGGCAAGGTCATGGCCTTGTCCATCTGCTTTTCGGTATCGACTTCGCTGCCAAGGTTCCAGAAGTAGGTCTTGTCAGCCTTGATCGAAATGGTCAGGACCTGGACGTTGTTGTCCTGCGGCAAGGCTTCGCTGGAAACCTTGGGCAGGTCGACCTTCACGCCCTGGTTGAGCATCGGTGCGGTCACCATGAAAATGACCAGCAGTACCAACATCACGTCGATGTATGGCACCACGTTCATCTCGGCGACCGGCTTGCGTTTGTGGCGAACTCGGGCCATGGGCTTTTACCTGATCACTCTTCGCTGGTGTGCACTTTACGGTGCAGGATGGCCTGGAACTCGTCGGCGAACGTGTAGTAACGGCCGATCAAGACTTCACTGCGAGCAGCGAAACGGTTGTAGGCAATAACCGCTGGAATCGCGGCGAACAGGCCGATGGCGGTGGCGATCAGCGCTTCGGCGATACCCGGTGCCACGGTGGCCAGAGTGGCCTGCTGGGCGCTGGCCAGGCCGCGGAAGGAGTTCATGATGCCCCACACGGTACCGAACAGACCGATGTACGGGCTGGTGGAACCTACGGTGGCCAGGAATGGCAGGCTTTGCTCAAGCTTCTCTTCTTCGCGGGAGATGGCAACGCGCATGGCGCGACCAACACCTTCCATCACCGCATCTGGATCGACGCCTGGTTGCTGGCGCAGACGGGAAAACTCCTTGAAGCCTGCGCGGAAGACCTGCTCGACACCCGAATCCGGGTCCGGGTTGCTGCCGGCCTGACGGTACAGCTTGGACAGGTCGATCCCCGACCAGAAGCGCTCTTCGAAGCTGTCCAGGGCTCGACGACCGGCGCGCAACATGGTGCTGCGCTGAAAAATCATGATCCATGACGTTACCGATGCGGCAACCAGAATCAGCATGACCAGCTGTACCACGATGCTGGCATTGCTGACCAGGCTCCACATGGAGGTATGGTCGACGACGTTAGCTTCCACGCTTAATCTCCTGCATTTGAATGAGTACCCGGATCGCCCGCCTCGGCAAATGCCGTACGTAGCGCTGGGGGAATGGCCCGGGGTTTGAAAGTATCGGCGCGCACACAGGCCACCAGGAACTGCCCTTCGCAGAGCAGCGTTGCATCTTTTTCGCGCCAGACCTGCTGTACGAAACGCAGACTGGCCCGGTTCAATTCAAGCACTTGCGCGGTGACCCGCAATTCGTCGTCCAGTCGCGCAGGCGCGTGATAGCGCGCCTCGCTGGAGTGGACCACGAACAGCAGGTTCTCCTGCGCCAATGCCGACTGGGCAAAACCCAGTGCGCGTAACCGCTCGGTGCGGGCACGCTCCATGAATTTCAGGTAGTTGACGTAATACACCACGCCGCCCGCATCGGTATCTTCGTAGTAGACCCGACAACGGTGTGCGAACGGCTCAAGCCCATTTTGCGCGCGCATACTCTAGTGCTAACTCCTCAGCTTGCCAATCCGCCCCGACAACTGTTTTTTCATCGATTATGTCGTATTGCCAGCGTGGTCCTTCCATGCCAGCCGATAGGACCACAAAATCACTGGATAAATCTGTCATTCATCGGTCTGGGCGGAAAAACCTTCGCTGCTGCTCGACTCGCCCAGTCGATTGGGGATGTTCAAACCAAAATGCAGGTAGGCATGGCGGGTAACAACTCGCCCTCGTGGCGTACGCATGATGTAGCCCTGCTGGATCAGGTAGGGCTCGAGCACGTCCTCGATGGTGTGGCGCTCCTCGCTGATGGCCGCCGCCAGGCTGTCGACGCCCACCGGACCGCCGTCGAACTTCTCGATCATGGTCAGCAGCAAGCGCCTGTCCTGATGATCGAAGCCACGTTCGTCGACATCCAGCAAGTTGAGCGCCATGTCGGCGATGGGCTTGGTGATATGGCCCTTGCCACGTACTTCGGCAAAATCACGCACACGGCGCAGCAGGCGGTTGGCAATTCGCGGCGTACCCCGCGCACGCCGGGCGATCTCGAAAGCTCCATCATCTTCGATCGGCAAGCCAAGAATGCCGCCCGAGCGACTGACAATGGTGGCCAGGTCTTCGGTGTTATAGAACTCAAGACGCTGGACGATGCCAAAGCGGTCGCGCAGGGGGTTGGTCAACATGCCTGCACGTGTGGTGGCGCCGACCAAGGTAAAGGGGGGCAGGTCGAGCTTGATCGAGCGGGCTGCCGGGCCTTCGCCGATCATGATGTCGAGCTGGAAATCCTCCATGGCCGGGTACAGCACTTCCTCGACGATCGGTGACAACCGGTGGATTTCGTCGATAAATAGCACATCATGGGGTTCAAGATTGGTCAGCAAGGCAGCCAGGTCACCCGGGCGCTCGAGAATCGGCCCCGAGGTACTTTTGATGGAGACGCCCATTTCCTGGGCAATGATGTTGGCCAGGGTGGTCTTGCCAAGCCCCGGCGGGCCGAAGATCAAGGTGTGATCCAGCGATTCGCTGCGCCCGCGGGCGGCCTGGATAAACAAGGCCATCTGCTCGCGCACCACCGGCTGGCCGATGTACTCGGCCAGGCGCAGGGGACGAATCGCCCGGTCCTGGACCTCTTCGCGGTCACGCCCGGTGGCGGCTATCAGTCGGTCGGCTTCAATCACTTAGATCATTCCCTTCAGGCTGCGACGGATCAGCTCTTCGCTGCTCAAGCCCTTGGCGTCAACGGCGGCAACCGCCTTGCTGGCCTCCTGGGGCTTGTAGCCCAGCGAGATCAGGGCGCTCACTGCATCGGCTTCGGCACTGGATACGGTGGCAATCGGCGAGGGGCCGTTCGGCACCAGGGCGAACATCGCCGGTGAAGTTTCCCAGGCCTTGAATCGGTCCTTGAGCTCAACCAGCAGGCGCTCTGCGGTTTTCTTGCCGACGCCTGGCACCTTGACCAGGGCCGAGGCGTCCTGTGCCTGGACACAGCGTACCAGCTCATCGACATCCAGCCCCGACATCAGCGCCAGGGCCAGCTTGGGGCCAACGCCATTGAGCCGGATAAGCTCACGGAACAGCTCTCGCTCGCGCTTCTCATGGAAGCCATAGAGCAAGTGGGCATCCTCGCGCACCACCAGGTGGGTATGCAAGGTCACCGCCTCACCGACCTTGGGCAGGCGATACAGGGTGGTCATCGGCACTTCGAGCTCATAGCCCAGGCCGTTGACATCGACAATCAGGTGCGGCGGCTGCTTTTCAGCCAGTGTTCCGCGCAAACGTCCAATCACGTTGCAGTCCTTCCTCATGGGCGCCGGCAAACAACCGGTCAACCCTAACAGCAAATGCAATGGCCGAAGGCATTGCCCGGTCAAAATTTGTTTCAACGCATGATGCTATCAAAGCCGCAAGCGTCCGCCGCGGCTACGAGCAGTGCCCAGGCCATGCGGCACCAGACTGGAGCGTGTGTGTGCATGGCACAGGGCAATGGCCAGGGCATCGGAAGCATCAATTTGCGGCTTCTGGGTCAGTTTCAGCAGGTGCATGACCATCATTTGCACTTGTTCCTTGTTGGCCCCACCAGTGCCGGCAACCGCTTGCTTGACCTGTGTCGCACTGTATTCGGCAATCTCCAGCCCTTCTTCGACAGCCGCCACGATCGCCGCGCCGCGGGCCTGGCCGAGCTTGAGCGCCGAGTCGGCGTTGCGCGCCATGAACACGCGTTCGATGCCCATGGTCACCGGGCCGTACTGGTGAATGATTTCGCGCACGCCGCGAAACACGATCTGCAAGCGCTCGGGCAACTCGCCGCTGCCGGTCCGAATGCATCCGGAAGCCACGTATTCGCAGCCCCGCGCCCCCTGGCGCACCACACCGTAACCGGTGATGCGCGAGCCGGGGTCGATGCCAAGAATCAGAGTCATATCGCCTGCGTATCCATTGACGCCTGTAGGCGTCGTTCCAAAGACAGAAGCCGGACCCGCTTGCAGTCGCATCGCAACTGCAGGCGGGCCCGGCTTCCAACCAGCCAGGGCTGTACCTTAGCCGAGTTTTTCCATCACTTCGTCGGGAATCTCGGCGTTGGAGTAGACGTTCTGCACATCGTCGAGGTCCTCAAGCATGTCGATCAGCTTGAGCACCTTCTGCGCGCCGTCCAGGTCCAGTTCGGCACTGGTAGTCGGCTGCATCACGATCTCCGCGTCCGCCGCCTTGAAACCGGCTTCTTCCAGTGCATTGCGCACGGCATAGAAACTGGCAAACGAGGTGAAGACATCGAACGAGCCGTCATCATTACTGACCACGTCATCGGCATCGGCTTCCATGGCCGCTTCCATCAGCGCGTCCTCATCGATGCCAGCGGCAAAGGATATCTGCCCCTTGCGCTCGAACAGGTAAGCCACGGAGCCATCCGTCCCCAGGTTGCCACCGCACTTGCTGAACGCATGACGCACGGCAGCAGCCGTACGGTTGCGGTTGTCGGTCATGGCCTCGACCATGATCGCCACACCACCTGGGCCGTAGCCCTCGTAGCTGAGTTCTTCGACGTTGTCGGCTTCGGTCGCGCCAGCACCACGGGCAACCGCCCGGTCGATGATGTCGCGGCTCATGTTGGCACCCAAGGCCTTGTCCAGGGCCAGGCGCAGCCGCGGGTTGGAGGTTGGGTCGCCACCGCCCTGCTTGGCGGCGACGGTCAGCTCACGAATCCACTTGGTGAAGATCTTGCCCCGCTTGGCGTCTTGACGCTCCTTGCGGTGCTTGATGTTTGCCCATTTGGAATGACCAGCCATAACGCACTCCGAATCCTTTGAAACAATGCTACGCACCTGCTCGACATGACGCCGGGCAGGAACCATGAAATCTGTACAGCTGAACGCAAAGGCGCATCCATGTGGATGCGCCCGGGGTCCGCTTATTCAGCCTTGGGCTGTTCGCGCAGACGGATGTGCAACTCACGCAGAGCCTTGGCATCGACCAGGCCTGGGGCCTGGGTCATGACACAGGCAGCACTCTGGGTTTTCGGGAAGGCGATGACTTCACGAATCGACTGCGCGCCGGTCATCAGCATGACCAGGCGATCCAGGCCGAAGGCCAGACCACCGTGAGGTGGTGCACCGAACTTCAGTGCGTCGAGCAGGAAGCCGAACTTCTCTTCCTGTTCGGCCGCTTCGATGCCCAGCAGGCGGAACACCGCCTGTTGCATTTCCTTGCGATGGATACGGATCGAACCGCCACCGAGCTCGGTACCGTTGAGGACCATATCGTAGGCACGCGACAGGGCGGTGGCCGGATTGGCCTCCAGCTCTTCGGGGCTGCACTTCGGCGCCGTGAACGGGTGGTGCAATGCGGTGAAGCTGCCGTCGTCGTTCTCTTCGAACATCGGGAAATCGACAACCCACATCGGTGCCCACTCGCAAGTGTGCAGGTTGAAGTCGTTGCCGACCTTGATCCGCAGGGCGCCCAGCGCCTCGCTGACGATCTTGGCCTTGTCGGCACCGAAGAACACGATGTCGCCATCGACCGCGCCAACGCGATCGAGGATCACATTGAGGTTGGCTTCAGGGATGTTCTTGACGATTGGCGACTGCAGGCCCTCGACGCCCTTGGCACGCTCGTTGACCTTGATGTACGCCAGACCCTTGGCACCGTAGATGCCGACGAACTTGGTGTACTCGTCGATGCGGCTGCGCGGCATGCTGGCAGCGCCAGGCACACGCAGGGCGGCAACGCGGCATTTCGGATCGTTGGCCGGGCCACTGAAGACCTTGAACTCGACATCCTTGAGTTGATCGGCAACGTCGACCAGCTCCAGCGGAATGCGCAGGTCTGGCTTGTCGGAACCGTAGCGGCGCATGGCTTCTTCGAAGGTCATGTGCGGGAACTCGCCGAACTCCAGGTCCAGGACTTCCTTGAACAGCTTGCGGATCATGTTTTCGGTCAGGCCCATGATCTCCGACTCATCGAGGAAGCTGGTCTCGATGTCGATCTGGGTGAATTCCGGCTGACGGTCGGCACGCAGATCTTCGTCACGGAAGCACTTGGCGATCTGGTAGTAGCGATCAAAGCCAGCGACCATCAGCAACTGCTTGAACAGCTGCGGCGATTGCGGCAGGGCAAAGAAGCTGCCGGCGTGGGTACGACTAGGCACCAGGTAGTCACGCGCACCTTCAGGGGTAGCACGGGTGAGGATCGGCGTTTCGACGTCCAGGAAGCCGTTTTCGTCGAGGTAGCGACGGATGCTGGAAGTGATCCGCGAGCGCAGACGCAGCTTCTCGGCCATTTCCGGACGACGCAGATCGATGAAGCGATAGCGCAGGCGGGTCTCTTCGCCGACATCGGAGTACTCGTTGAGCGGGAACGGCGGGGTTTCCGCCTCGTTCAGCACGGTCAGTTCGTAGCCCAGCACTTCGATGGCACCGGAAGCCATGTTGGCGTTCACCGCACCCGCCGGACGCGGACGCACCTTGCCGGTAATCTGCACCACGTACTCGCTGCGCACGCGGTCGGCAGCGGCGAAGCTGTCTGCGCGGTCCGGATCGAAGACGACCTGGGCCATGCCTTCGCGATCACGGATATCGAGGAAAATCACCCCGCCGTGGTCGCGGCGACGGTGGACCCATCCGCAAAGGGTAATTTCCTGACCTTCCAGGCTCTCGTTCAGTTGGCCGCAATAATGGCTGCGCATCATGATGGTGGTTTCGCTTCTCGTCATTCGTATGTTCAGTGGAGGCCTTGGCGCCACAAAGGGCTAATAGTGCAAGACCCTGCCGGTGCAATTCAACTCAGTCAGCCTTGTCGCCGCCTGCGAGGTTCTTCTTGGCACCGGTCTTGAAATCGGTTTCGTACCAACCTGTACCCCCCAGGCGAAAACCCGGGGCAGAAATCAGCTTCTTGAGCTCGGGCTTCTGGCACGCCGGGCAATCGGTCAACGGCGCGGCGCTGATCTTCTGGAGGACTTCCATATGGTGGTCACAGGAAGCACATTGATAGTCGTACATGGGCATAGGCGCGTCTCGTTAACCACAGCACAGGCTGGTTCAGGCAGTAAAGCGCGGGATTATATATGGTTAAGGAGTGCTGTGCAGCCCGGCACTGACTAGCGTGTCACTTGCGCCCCCAGCAGATGGGCCACGCAGACCACTCGGATCAGGCCGCTGAAATTTTTTACCCCGCCATGACGCAGGTGCACCTCCCGATCCACGTAGGACAGCACGGCGCTGACCGAGCACTGGTTGGCTTCGGCGATGCGCTCCAGGATCCGCCAGTAGACTTGTTCGAGGCGCAGGCAGGTGGAAAACCCATTCAAGCGCACCGAGCGGGACAGTGGCTGCGCCAGGCTCATGTTGAAGCCTGCATCGAACGGATCGACACCTTCCTCGCCGGCTCCACCCACACGCTTGTTACGATTCATCCATTCAGACATAGCTGGCACCACGCGCTTTGATTGACAGGGAAACCATCCCGAGTACATCCATCCACTCAGGAGTTCGCCCTAATAAAGCGCCGCCGCACTGTTTGATTCCAGCAGACCTGCTCACTCTCGCCGTAGGATTACTCAGCAAGACAGCGGGAATAATGAAACTGCAGAAACCCTTCCCCTTCACTGTCAAACGCCCGAACCTGATGTTCGGTCCGGGCGCTTTTTCAACAACGTGCTTCTATTACTTGTCTTCGAGCAACGAGCGCAACATCCAGGCTGTTTTTTCATGCACCTGCATGCGCTGGGTCAGCAAGTCGGCGGTGGGTTCGTCACTGACTTTGTCGAGCAGCGGGAAAATGCTGCGGGCCGTACGGGTTACGGCCTCCTGACCGTCCACCAGTTGCTTGATCATCTCATTGGCAGCCGGCACACCTTCTTCCTCTTTGATGGAAGACAAGCGCGCGTAGATCGAATAGGCGCCTGGCGCCGGAAAGCCCAGGGCACGGATGCGCTCGGCAATGGAGTCCACAGCCAGCGCCAACTCGTTATATTGTTCTTCGAACATCAAGTGCAATGTACGAAACGCAGGCCCGGTCACGTTCCAGTGGAAGTTATGGGTTTTCAGATAAAGAACATAAGTATCCGACAACAGTCGCGACAAGCCATCGACGATGGACTTGCGATCTTCTTCGCTTATACCGATATCAATTGCCATATCATTCCCCTTTCCATGATGCTTGATCATCAAGCAGGTGCCCCCACTGTATCAAGACTAGCCACCCCCTGCAGCCTCCCACCTGCGTCACAGTGCAGCAGGTTGCCGACACTCCGGCCAAGGCCAAGCGACACGCGGCTTGCCGATCATTTGAGAAGCCTTGGCCTTTGCTGTTAAATAGGCAACGTGCCGCCCCTGAGGATTGTCAGTGCAGGGGCGCATAGGCTGGCCTTCTTCTCACGTTTTTGCGCTTCTTACACCCAACGCGCGCCGTGACGTCAGCTCTTCCTGTGATCTGCCTTATCAATGTGAGCCAACCAACATGTTCAAGATCGTCCACCTGTTGACGGGCGCTGCAGCTTTGCTGCTGTCCTTCATACCCAGCCTCAGAGCTGATGCCGTAACACTCCTACAGCAACCGGAAGCTGTCTACCTGGCACTTTTCGGCCTGCTCAACCTGGTGCTTGCCCCCGTTGTCCCCCAGCACTACAAAGGCGCCCGCCTGCACCTGCAACGCCTTTCCAGCGCCCTGCTGGTCATCGCTGTCGTCCTGCAGACCCTGACCCTGCTGGCCCGCCCGGAACTGGGCAACCTGCCAGCGCTTGCCTGCACCGTACTTGCGGTATTACTCCACTTGGCCGCTGCATTCATCAAAACCGGCACTGCCCGCAATCAACACACCCAGTACGACATGAGCAACCGCGATACCGGCACGGTGAAGTGGTTCAACACATCCAAGGGCTTTGGCTTCATCTCCCGCGATTCGGGCGATGACATCTTCGTTCACTTCCGCGCCATTCGTGGCGAGGGCCACCGCGTCCTGGTCGAAGGCCAGCGCGTGGAGTTCTCGGTCATGAACCGTGACAAGGGCCTGCAAGCCGAAGATGTAATCGCCGCCCCGAGGCGCTGATCCGCAGCAAACAAAAAACCGCGGCGCCTGAGCGACCGCGGTTTTTTTGTACTTGCCTCTCCCCCTCTTAATAATGAGGCGGCGGCGCCTCTTCTTCGCTGCTCTGGTACTGCCCGACCATTTCCTCGTAGCGCTTGAGCAGTGCCGCCATCTGCAATTGCAGGCGCTCCACCACTCGCTGCTGGTCGACCAGAACATCATTGAGAGCCTGCAGCGTATCGTCCTGAAAGGCCAGACGGCTTTCCAGCTCGGTTATCCGCGTTTCAAGCGTCATGATTCACTCCTCGGCAAACGTGAAGTCATCATCCAGCACCGTTTTCAGACGCTGGCGAATGTCCGCGACCTGCTGGGCGGTGTAAGCAATCGCCGGCTTGTTTCCCCACACAGGTGCGGGCCAGGCCGGATCATTACGTCGACGCACAATAACGTGCATATGCAATTGGCTGACGACATTACCCAGTGTTGCGACGTTCATCTTATCGGCAGCAAAACTGTCCTTGAGGGTTTCGGCCAAGGCAGTAGTTTCGCTCCAGAGTTGTCGCTGGTCGTGGTCATCAAGTTGAAACAATTCACTGATGTCAGTACGACGCGGCACCAGAATAAACCATGGATAGTTGGCGTCCTTGCTCAGCAATAGACGACTAAGGGGAAAGTCCCCCAGAACGAAGGTGTCTTCCTGCAGACGCGGATCCATAACAAACACAGATAAATCTCCTACAACTGTTTAATACCTTGCCCACTCGCACCTGACCTGTGCTGCAGACCGCTAGCTGCAGGATACCTCCGATCGCTCGCCAGAGCATTGCCGACCTGCCATTGAAAATGCACTGCACTGCTTTGGTTCACACGCCCAGCCCTTCTCTTTCCGCCTCCAAAGAGCAGGGTAACGACCCAGCCGGTTACGAAGCGCTACTTTTCGCACCAAAATGAAGCCGATCGGCACCATCAAGCTTGCAAAGCATCCGCAAACTACTCAGCCCCCACCCACCCCGGTAACGCTTTGACCTTCAAGGCAACTTTTTCGCTTATTCCAGCGCTGACCCTCCGATCGAACCAAAGGTTCTTAGCCCCCGGTTTTACGGGGGTTCTCCGACCACCTGCGCGATCGAAGTGAAAATTTCGTGAACCACCCCACGTTTTGAGCACGGTTATTGCTTTCTCATCCGCCACAGTCGGCACGACACCTGCATCGCTGCGGTGGAGCGCGACAAATAACAACAGCTGCATGGGTGAGCCAGGGAGTTCGGGAATCGGGGGATAGCGTGTTCTGGCCTACCCCTATGCCGTCCGGAACAGCGCTGGAGTTGTACGACCCGTAAACTCGGGACGTAATTTGCGACAGGGACATAACAGTTAGCGACATGACCGTAAAGTTACCGAAAGGATCTTTCTCCCCATATCGCAAACAACAGTCTGCGTGATATACATTTCCGCCGACACAAAAAGAAAGAGCCGCGCCGCATAAAAAAACCAATCGGCGACGGCAGTACTCTTCCTAAAAACCAAAGGAGCAAATCACGATGCGCGTGATGAAGTGGAGCATTATCGCCCTGGCTGTTGCAGCAGGCACCTCGCAGATGGCTGTGGCCTCCTCTCAGGATGAGTCCAAAGGTTTTATCGAAGACAGCAAGCTCAATGTCAAAACCCGCATGCTGTATTTCAGCCGTGACTTCCGCAACGTTCCTAACGGTTCGCAAAGCCGCGTAGAAGAAACAGGCCTAGGCTTCCTCGGCACCTACGAGTCGGGCTTCACCCAAGGCGTCGTCGGCTTCGGTGTCGACGCCATCGGCATGCTGGGCCTGAAACTGGACAGCGGCAAGGGTCGCGCCGGCACCGGCCTGTTCCCTGAAGGCTCCGACGGTCGCTCGCAAGATGACTACTCCGAGGGTGGCGGCGCGGTCAAACTGCGCATCTCCGACACCGTCCTGAAAGTCGGTAACCAATTCACCGCCCTGCCGGTCCTGGCCACTGACGACAGCCGCTTGCTGCCAGAAGTTGCCGAAGGCGCACTCATCACCATGGATGAGATCAAAGGCCTGACCCTGCACGCTGGTCACTTCACCGGCCTGAACGCTCAAGCCCAGACCTTCCGCGACAGCCTGCACCTGACCAAGGCTGACGTGTTCGGCGGTACCTACGCCTTCACCGACAACCTGAGCACCAGCCTCTACTACTCGAAAGTAGAAGACTACTGGCGCAAGTACTACGCCAACATCAACTGGGCACTGCCTATCAGCGATGATCAAGGCCTGGTCTTCGACGTCAACTTCTATGACACCAAGAGCGACGGTGATGGCAAGGTTCGCACCTTTGACGGTGAAACCGAGCTGGACAACCAGGCGTACAGCCTCTCGGCTGCCTACAACATCGGCGCCCACACCTTCACCATTGCCCACCAGCAAATTACCGGTGACGGCGACTACGCCTACGGCGTGGATGGTGGCGGCACCATCTTCCTGGCCAACTCCGTGGCCCGCTCCGACTTCAACGCCGAAGACGAAAAATCCTGGCAGGCTCGCTACGACCTGAACATGGCCAGCTACGGCGTACCAGGCCTGAGCTTCATGGCCCGTTACGTTACCGGTGAAGGCGCCAACGTCGAAGGCACCACCAACGGCAAGGAATGGGAACGCGACATCGAGGCCAAGTACGTCCTGCAAGAAGGCCCAGCCAAGGACCTGAGCTTCCGCGTCCGTCAGGCTACCTACCGCTCCGCAGACGGCGTTTACTACGGCTCGCCGTCCATCGACGAACTGCGTCTGATCGTCGAGTACCCACTGAGCATCCTGTAAGCCCTGGGCTTTCTGTATCCTCAGTACGAAGAAGCCCGGCACCGCCGGGCTTTTTCTTGTCTCGATTCGGGCTGACAACACCTTCGTGCTCCGGCATCCTGTACGCCACCGAATCGCCCCCGTACAATGCGGGGTCATTTAAAGTCTAAGCAACCGACAACGGCCTACCATGCGCACCAGTCAATATTTGCTCGCTACCCAGAAAGAAACCCCGTCCGACGCGGTGGTGATCAGCCACCAGCTCATGCTGCGCGCCGGCATGATCCGCAAACTCGCCTCCGGCCTTTATACCTGGCTGCCGATGGGCCTTCGGGTGATGCGCAAGGTCGAAACGGTGGTGCGCGAGGAAATGAACGCCGCCGGTGCACTGGAAGTGTTGATGCCCAGCATCCAGCCTGCCGAGCTGTGGCAGGAGTCTGGCCGCTGGGAGCAGTACGGTCCTGAGTTGCTGCGCCTGAAAGACCGTCACGGTCGCGACTTCTGCGTGGGCCCGACCCACGAAGAGGTGATTACCGATCTGGCCCGCAACGAGCTCAACAGCTATAAACAGCTGCCGTTGAACATGTACCAGATCCAGACCAAATTCCGCGACGAAATCCGTCCACGCTTTGGCTTGATGCGTGGCCGCGAGTTCATCATGAAGGACGCCTACTCCTTCCATGCCGACCAGGCTTCCCTGCAGGAAACCTACGACCGCATGCACCAGGCCTACAGCAATGTCTTCACCCGCCTGGGCCTGGATTTCCGCCCGGTGCAAGCAGACACCGGCTCCATCGGTGGCAGCTACTCCCACGAATTCCATGTATTGGCCGAGTCCGGTGAAGACGATGTGATCTTCAGCGACAGCTCCGACTACGCCGCCAATATCGAGAAAGCCGAAGCGATTCCTCGGGAAACCGTGCGCCCTGCGCCGACCGAAGAACTACGCCTGGTCGATACCCCCGATGCCAAGACCATCGCCCAGTTGGTGGAAAATTACGGTCTGCCGGTCGAGAAGACCGTCAAGACCCTGATCGTCCGCGCGGCTGAAGAAGGCAAGCTGATTGCCCTGATCGTCCGTGGCGACCACGAACTGAACGAAATCAAGGCCGCCAACCTGCCACAGGTTGCCAGCCCGCTGGTCATGGCCACCGACGAAGAGCTGCGTACCGCCATTGGCGCCGGCGCAGGCTCCCTCGGCCCGCTGAACCTGCCACTGCCTTGCATTATCGACCGCTCCGTAGCACTGATGAGCGATTTCGGTATCGGCGCCAACATCGACGACAAGCACTATTTTGGCGTCAACTGGGAGCGCGACCTGCCCGTTCCTGAAGTTGCCGACCTGCGCAATGTCGTTGAAGGCGACCCAAGCCCGGACGGCAAGGGCACCCTGGTGATCAAGCGCGGCATTGAAGTCGGGCATATCTTCCAGCTGGGCACCAAGTACAGCGAAGCACTCAAGTGCCAGGTACTGGGCGAGAACGGCAAGCCGGTAACCCTGAGCATGGGCTGCTATGGTATTGGCGTATCCCGCGTGGTGGCTGCCGCCATCGAGCAGAACTACGACGAGAACGGCATCATCTGGAGTGACACTCTGGCGCCGTTCCAGATCGCCCTGGTTCCGCTGCGCTACGAAACCGAACAGGTTCGCGAAGCCACCGATACGCTCTATGCCGAGCTGACCGCCGCCGGTTTCGAAGTACTGCTGGACGACCGCGACAAGAAAACCAGCCCAGGGATCAAGTTTGCCGACATGGAACTGATCGGCATTCCACATCGGATCGTGATCAGCGATCGCGGCCTGGCCGAAGGCAACCTGGAATACAAGCACCGCAAGGAGCGTGACGCGCAACCGCTGCCACTGGCCGAGGTGCTGTCCTTCCTGCAAGCCCGAATCCGCCGCTAAGCTAACGCAAGAGTAATCATGTTCAAGCGAAGTACCTTTACCCTGGGGGGCGCCGCACTGTGCGGCGCCCTGTTGCTCAGCGGCTGCGCCAACCAGATGTCCCAGCGCAGCGAGCATGAGGAACGCATCGAGCGCAAGCTGCTCGAACACAGCCTGCAGATCGATGTCGGGGACCCCAAGGTACTCGAGCTACCGCAACGGCGTGTGCGCATCAACGAACAGAAAAACTTCGAAGTTACCGAGTTCGAAGTGACGCGTCGCTATGATCGCTACACGCCTTACCAGCCCTGGCGGGAAGTCTACGAGATCCCCCTGGGCGCGGTGGCCGTGGTCGCCGGTGTAGGCGCCAACGTGGTCAACATCTTCGCCTTGGGCAACCTGCCTGAAAGCGTGACGCATGACTGGTTGAGCTATGGCGTCGACGGGCTTAACCCGCTCATGAATACCCAGTCCAACGGCCGCGCCCAGCAGAACCTTGCCGGGATCACCGAGGTGCAGAAGGACAAACGCCAGGAATACACCAGCCTGCCGTGGAGCGACCGCCCGGTCGAAGTCAAGGCTGGCAAGGTCAGCCATACGCTGACCACCGACCGCAATGGCGTGCTGCACCTGAACTTGCTCGACAGTCCATTCACCGAGCAGAACCTGACCCATATTGGCACCCTGCACCTGCAAGTGGCCGATGAAGACAATAACGTGCGCGGTGACTCCAGCCTGCTGATCAGCAGCGCTTTGCGCGGCAAGCTGGTTGAAGCTCATGACCTGATCTTCGACGATCTGGAAGACGATGAAGTCAGCCAGTGGGTGCATCGGGTCAAGCGACTGTCGGAACTGGGCCTTGAAGAAGAAGCCAGTGAACTGGAGCAGAGCCTGATCGAGCTGACGCGCAACGATCCTGAACTGCAGCAGGAGTTTCTGCAGTCCCTGACCAAGGATGCCGGCCGCCTGGTCGCCGACCCAGGCGTACACTGAGTTACCCCAACCTTGAAAAACGCCAGCTTGCTGGCGTTTTTTTATTCAATCGCGGCCAAACAACTCCAGTTGCTCATGAGCGCCACGCAAATCCTGCAAGCGCACGCCGATCCCCAACAGCCGTACCGGCTTACTACCCCGGGCAAACGCCTGGCTCAGCAATAATTGGTAACTGCCGAGGTCCCGCCCTGCCCCGGCTTGCTCCAGGGTGGTCTGGGTGAAATCGTGAAACTTCACTTTGACGAACGGCTTGCCCGGGCGGTAACTGTCGTCGATACGGGCCATGCGCCCTGCCAGGGTTTCCAACAGCTCAGGCAATTTCTCCAGGCAACTGGCCAGGTCGGGCAAGTCTGTGTCGTAGGTGTTCTCGACACTCACCGACTGCCGACGACTGTCGTTGTGCACCGGGCGATCATCGACTCCTCGCGCTAGCCCCCACAACCGCTCGCCGAAACTGCCAAATTCACGGGCCAGGGCCAGACGAGTCCAGTCCCGCAGATCCAGGCAACTGACAATTCCGAGGCGCCCAAGCTTGTCCGCAGTGACTTTGCCCACGCCATGCAGTTTGCTGACCGGCAATGCGGCAACAAAGTCTTCTACTTGATCCGGTGTAACCACAAACAAGCCATTGGGTTTTCGCCAGTCACTGGCGATCTTGGCCAGGAACTTGTTCGGCGCCACACCGGCCGAGACAGTAATGTGCAGTTGCTGGGCCACCCGGCGACGGATGTCGGTCGCAATGCGTGTTGCACTACCGGCAAACCATGAACTGTCCGACACATCCAGATAGGCCTCATCCAGCGACAAGGGCTCGATCAAGTCGGTGTAGTCGCGGAAAATCGTGTGGATCTCGCGGGATGCTTCTTTATAGGCATCCATGCGCGGTTTGACGATCAACAGGTCAGGGCAAAGATTGAGAGCATGCCGGGACGACATCGCTGAACGCACGCCATAGGCACGCGCTTCATAGTTGCAGGTAGCAATGACCCCACGCCGCTCAGCCGACCCCCCCACTGCCAACGGACGCCCGGCCAGACGCGGGTCGTCGCGCATTTCAATGGCGGCATAGAAGCAGTCGCAATCTATGTGGATGATCTTGCGCTGGGACATCGTCAATCGTAGGCACAGTTAGAAGGCTATGTAGGCAGTATCTCACTCCGATACGCCCAACGCACCACAGGCACTGGATAAACATACATATTTTCACTCTGCAAGCCACGGCGCAGCTGCCCTCCAGCACCCAGAGACAGCGCTAAGCATTTGAAGAAAAAAGGATTTCTTTTAATCAGTGCTTGACACCCCAGCGAATAACTGTAGAATCTCATCTCACAGGCGCGGGATGGAGCAGCCTGGTAGCTCGTCGGGCTCATAACCCGAAGGTCGTCGGTTCAAATCCGGCTCCCGCAACCAGATTCAAAGAAAGGCCACTCTAACGAGTGGCCTTTTTCTTTGCCTGAAGAAAGTGCCCAGGCATAAAATTATTGTAAATCAACAATTAAGCGTTGACAGCTTTGCCAAACGCTGTAGAATCCGCCACATCAGACGCGGGATGGAGCAGTCTGGTAGCTCGTCGGGCTCATAACCCGAAGGTCGTCGGTTCAAATCCGGCTCCCGCAACCAAACAACAGAAAAGGCCACTTTGAAAAAAGTGGCCTTTTTTGCATCTGCGATTCAGCCCCTTTCCAGCGACAACATAAATATTCTTTAACTATCCTCAATGCAGGCAGCGGCCCGATCATAGCGGCCACTACTTTCCATAGGGATTGGTACCTTGGCTGGATACGTTCATCCTGGCGCTCACCACCCACGAGGTGATTGATGCGCACCCAAACGCCTGAAACAGAAGCCCCCGTCACCACTGCATTGCCTAATGCCATCCAGCACCTGCGCTGGCTCGACCGCTTGAGCCGCTACCGGCAACCCATTGGCCTGGCGGTCACCTTGTTGCTGTTCACCATTGCGCTTATCGCCTGCCGTCACCTGCTCAGCGAGCTGGACATTTACGCCCTGCATGACTCGCTGCTCAGCGTCCCCTCCACTGCCCTGGCCGGGGCAGTGCTGGCAACGTTCGTTGGCTTCATTATCCTGCTGGGTTATGAGTGGTCGGCCAGCCGCTACGCCGCTGTCGATCTACCCACTCGAACACTGATCATGGGCGGTTTCAGCGCCTTTGCCATTGGTAACGCCATTGGCTTGTCCCTGCTCTCAGGTGGCTCGGTGCGCTATCGGCTGTACGCCCGCCAAGGTGTCGGTGCGACCGAGGTTGCGCGCATGACCCTGTTCGCCAGCTTGTCTCTGGGCTGCGCGCTACCACCACTGGCCGCCCTGGCGACGTTGAGCAACCTGCCCGCGGCTTCTATCGCACTGCACGTGCCCCAGCCCCTGCTGGCCAGCATTGCACTGTCGGTCCTGGGCCTGGCAGCACTGTTGGTTTACGGCCTCTATCGCCGGCGCCTGCCGGAACAACCTCGGGCAGACAGCCTGCTGATACGCGTTGGGCGACGCACCTTGAGCCTGCCAGGCACCCGCCTGACCTTCTTGCAACTACTCATCACTGCCCTGGACGTTGCCGCTGCCGCGACCGTGCTGTACCTGCTGTTGCCTGAAGCGCCGCCCTTCGGTGCCTTCTTGCTGGTGTACCTGCTGGCTCTGGCCGCTGGCGTGCTCAGCCATGTTCCAGGGGGCGTCGGGGTGTTTGAAGCGATCCTTCTGGCCGCCTTCGCCGATCAGCTTGGCGCAGCGCCGCTGGCTGCCGCATTGTTGCTGTACCGCTTGATCTACGTGGTCATGCCATTGCTGTTGGCCTGCGTAGTACTGCTGGTGAATGAAGCCCAGCGCTTTATCGCTGCTCGCCAGGCCATCAAGGCTGCTTCCGGATTGGCGGCGCCAGTGCTGGCGGTGCTGGTGTTTCTCTCCGGCGTGGTCCTGCTGTTTTCCGGCGCCACGCCGGAAATCGACGGGCGCCTGGAGCACCTGGGCTTTCTTATCCCCCACCGGCTGATTGACGCCTCGCACTTTGGCGCCAGCCTGATTGGCGTGCTATGCCTCCTGCTGGCCCAAGGCCTGCGCCGACGCCTGTCTGCCGCCTGGATACTGACCACCATCTTGCTGCTGGTGGGCGCCCTGCTCTCGCTGCTCAAGGGGTTCGACTGGGAAGAAGCCACCATCCTCACATTCACGGCGTGCCTGCTGGCCTTGTTTCGCCGTTCTTTCTATCGTCCCAGCCGCCTGCTGGAGCTGCCGTTCTCACCGGTTTACCTGGCCGCCAGCGCGTGTGTCATTGGCGCCTCGATCTGGCTATTGTTGTTCGCTTATCAGGACGTGCCCTACAGTCATCAACTGTGGTGGCAATTCACCCTGGATGCCGACGCGCCACGCGGGCTGCGCTCGGCGCTGGGGAGCGCGGTACTGCTGGTGGTGGTTGCACTGACCTGGTTGCTGCGTACCGCACGCCCGGTGATCCACTTGCCAAATGTCGATGAGCTGCAACGGGCCAGCCGTATTCTGCAGGCCTCGGACCAGCCCGACGGCGGCCTGGCCCTGACAGGCGACAAGGCCCTGCTGTTCCACCCCGATGACGATGCCTTCCTGATGTATGCCCGGCGCGGCCGCAGCCTGGTCGCCCTGTACGACCCGATCGGCCCGCCCCACAAACGCGCCGAAATGATCTGGCAGTTTCGCGACCTGTGCGACGTCCACCATGCCCGCCCCGTGTTCTATCAGGTGCGCGCCGAAAACTTGCCGTTCTACATGGACATCGGCCTGACCGCGATCAAGTTGGGGGAGGAAGCCCGGGTCGACCTCAACCGTTTTGACCTGGAAGCCAAGGGCAAGGAGATGAAGGACTTGCGCTACACCTGGAATCGCGGCGGGCGCGACGGCCTGAGCCTTGAAGTACATGAGCCGGGGCAAGCACCGCTCGAAGAACTCAAGGCGATCTCCGATGCCTGGCTGAGCGGCAAGAACGTACGCGAGAAAGGCTTTTCCCTCGGCCGCTTCAGCCCCGAGTACCTACAGCACTTTCGCATCGCACTGATCCGCTTCGAGGGACGCCCGGTGGCCTTTGCCAACCTGCTGGAAACCCACAGCCGGGAGCTGGCCAGCCTCGACCTGATGCGCGCCCACCCTCAGGCTCCGAAGCTGACCATGGAGTTCATGATGGTCGGCCTGATCCAACACTATAAGACCCTGGGCTATGCCCGTTTCAGCCTGGGCATGGTGCCCCTGTCGGGCCTGCAACCACGCCGTGGCGCCCCGCTGACCCAACGCCTGGGCTCGATGGTGTTCCAGCGAGGCGAACAGCTCTACAACTTTCAGGGCCTGCGCCGCTTCAAGGACAAATTCCAGCCCGACTGGGAACCCCGCTACATGGCCGTGCCTGCCGGACTCGATCCACTGGTGGCACTGGCCGATACTGCCGCCCTGATCGCAGGCGGCCTGACCGGATTGGTGAAACGCTGATGATTCGACGCTACTGGCTGTACCTTCTGGTAATTCTGACCCTGGGTCTGCTCGCTTCCGCCCTGGTCTTCTGGTTATGGACGCGCCCGGCGCCCGAGCCCAGTCTTGAGCACCTGGCCTTGAGTGATGGCAGCGGCCTGACCCGGGTCAGCCCTGGCTCGCGTGCCAAGGCCCTCGTCGCCATTGCCGTTCCACAGGACCAGGCCCTCACGGACAAACAACTGCTGAATCTCAGCCAGAGTGGCGAAGCGCAGATGGTCCAGGTCATTCTGCCCCCAGCCGATTGCGCCTTGCAGCAAACCGCCCTGCAGCAAGCCCTGCAACAGCTCAATGGCCCTGCGACCCTGGTAGCAGGTATCGGCCCGGGTGCGGCACAAGCCTGGAGCTGGCTGGCAAACCAGAGTAACGACAAGGCCCAGGCCATCTCGGTGGATTTCAACGTCGAACGCCCCGGTTGTACCTCCCCTCTGCCCAAGTCGGCCGCCCATGGTCACTGGAGCGTGGCCTGGAACGACAACCCGGATGACGCCAGTGCCGCCTTCGTACGCGACCAGCCCAATGCCGAAACCAGTATCAGCGACTACGACATTCACCTGCCGCAGGTTCTCAAGGCACAATTGACCCAGGCGCTGGTGGGTGAAGACGGCAACGCCATGAGCATCCCGGTGGTGGAGGTCCCAGCCGGCCAGACCACCGACACGGTCACCCTGTTCTTGTCAGGTGATGGTGGCTGGCGAGACCTTGACCGCGACGTGGCAGGCGAAATGGCCAAGCTGGGTTACCCGGTGGTCGGTATCGACACCCTGCGCTACTACTGGCAACACAAGACGCCTGAGCAGAGCGCAATCGACCTGTCGGAGCTGATGCAGCACTACCGGCAAAAATGGGGCACCAAGCGCTTTGTGCTGACCGGCTACTCCTTCGGAGCCGACGTGTTGCCGGCCATCTACAATCGCCTGCCGGCCGAAGACCAGCAGCGTATCGACGCGGTGATCCTGCTGGCTTTTGCCCGCAGTGGCAGCTTCGAGATTGAAGTCGAGGGCTGGCTGGGCAATGCCGGCAAAGAGGCCCCTACAGGACCGGAAATGGCCAAGCTGCCAGCTTCCAAGGTGGTGTGTATCTATGGCGAGGAAGAAGCCGATGAAAGCGGCTGCACCGACCACACGGCTGTCGGCGAGCGCCTGAAGCTGCCGGGTGGGCATCACTTCGACGAAAACTACCCGGCCCTGGCCAAACGCCTGATCGGCGACATCGAGAACCGCCAGGGCAAAACCAGCGTTGCCACACAAAACTGACCTTCACGTAGAAGCGGGCTTGCTCCGCGATGATGAATTGGCTTTGAAGGCCTCATCGCGGGTCAAGCCCGCCTCTGCGATCAGATTTCGACCTGGGTGCCCAGCTCGATCACCCGGTTCAACGGCAGGTTGAAGAAACGCAGGTTGCCGTTGGCATTCTTCAACAGGAACGCAAACAGCATCGCCCGCCAATGGGACATGCCGACCAGACGCGAAGGGATGACCGTCTCGCGACTCAGGAAGAACGTGGTTCGCATCGGACTGAAATCCAGCCCCTCCAAATGGCACAGCTTCAACGCCGCTGGGACATCGGGCTCGTCCATGAAGCCAAAGTGCAGAAGCACCCGGTAGAACCCTTCACCATACGCCTCGACCTCGAAACGCTGCTGCGCCGGCACCCGCGGCATGTCTTCGCTGACCACCGTCAGCAGCACCACCTGATTGTGCAAGACCTGGTTGTGCAGCATGTTGTGCAACAAGGCGTGGGGGACGGCATCCGGGCGCGCCGTGAGGAACACTGCAGTGCCCTCGACTCGGTGCGGCGGCTGCACGCGAATGCTGCCGATAAACAGTGGCAGCGGCAGACTGCCTTCATCCAGACGTTCGACCAGGATTTGCTTGCCGCGCTTCCAGGTGGTCATCAGCACGAACAACGCTAGCCCCGCCAACACCGGAAACGCCCCGCCCTGCACCACTTTCGGAACGTTCGCAGCAAAGAACAGGCCGTCGACGAACAGGAAGCCGAGCAAAACGGGCACCGCCAGCACCGGTGGCCACTTCCACAGCAACAGCATGACTGTGGACACCAGAATCGTCGTCATCAACATGGTGCCAGTCACCGCCACCCCGTAGGCCGAGGCGAGCGCCCCTGACGACTCGAAGCCCAGTACCAGCAAGACCACGCCGACCATCAGCGCCCAGTTTACCGCCCCGATGTAGATCTGCCCCTGCTCGTCACTGGAGGTGTGCTGGATCTGCATGCGCGGCACGTAGCCAAGCTGGATCGCCTGGCGGGTCAGGGAGAAGGCGCCGGAGATCACTGCCTGGGAGGCGATCACCGTGGCCAGGGTGGAAAGGCCGACCAGCGGTATCAACGCCCAGACTGGCGCCAATAGATAGAAGGGATTGCGCGCCGCTTCCGGGTTCTGCAACAGCAAGGCACCCTGACCGAAATAGTTGAGCACCAGGGCTGGCAATACCAGGATGAACCACGCCCGGGCAATCGGCTTGCGGCCAAAATGGCCCATGTCGGCGTACAGTGCCTCGGCGCCGGTCAGGGCCAGGACGACAGCACCCAGGATCGTCACCCCCATGCCCGGATGGACAATAAAGAAGCGCACGGCCCACATCGGATTGAGCGCCTTGAGCACTTCAGGGCTCTGGAGGATGCCATGTACGCCCAGGGCCCCCAGGACCACGAACCAGGTAACCATCACAGGCCCGAAAAAAATACCGATGCGTGCTGTGCCGTGCTTCTGGATCAGAAACAGGCCCACCAGCACGATCAAGGCCACCGGCACCACCCAGTGATCGATGCCATCGAACGCCAGCTCCATCCCCTCCACGGCCGACAGTACCGAAATGGCCGGAGTAATCATGCTGTCGCCATAAAACAGCGCCGCGCCGATCAAGCCGCACACCACCATGACCGCGCGCAGCTTGGGATAAGGCGCCGAGGCACGCCTGGCCAGGGCCGTGAGCGCCATGGTGCCCCCCTCGCCCTGGTTGTCGGCGCGCAGGATGAAGACCATGTACTTGATCGAGACCACCCAGACCAGTGACCAGAAGATCAGGGCCAGGATGCCCAGCACACCGTCGTGGTTCACCGGTACACCGTAGTCACCGGAGAACACTTCCTTGAGGGTGTACAAGGGGCTGGTGCCGATATCGCCGTAAACTACCCCCACCGCAGCCACCAGCAGGCCAATCGGCTTTGCCACCGATTGCGCGGATTCTGCCTGATTGCTTGCCTGAACCATCCATTACTCCTGCAATCTAGACTCTTGAGACAAACACAGGCCCATCGCCGCGAAGCATAGCTGAGCGTTCGTCGCATTTCTGCTGGTCAAGTGACTTTGCGCTCGCTAGAATTGCGCACTTTTTGATCAGAGGCGCCCCAAACGCCCGCCAAAGGTTGCTCGGCCCTGTGGCCTGCAAGCTCTTCAATACCGAGGTTAGTCATGTCCACCACCCCTACGCCCACCACGCCCAAGGTCGGCTTCGTATCCCTGGGTTGCCCCAAGGCCCTGGTCGATTCCGAACGCATCCTGACCCAGCTGCGCATGGAAGGCTATGAAGTCGTGCCCACCTATCAGGATGCCGATGTGGTGGTGGTCAACACCTGCGGCTTCATCGACAGCGCCAAGGCAGAGTCCCTGGAAGTGATCGGCGAAGCCATCAAGGAGAACGGCAAGGTCATCGTCACCGGCTGCATGGGTGTCGAAGAAGGCAATATCCGCGACGTACACCCAAGTGTATTGGCTGTCACCGGCCCGCAGCAGTACGAGCAAGTGGTCAATGCCGTCCACGAAGTGGTACCGCCGCGCAAGGACCACAATCCGCTGATCGACCTGGTGCCACCACAGGGCGTCAAGCTGACTCCGCGCCACTACGCCTACCTGAAGATATCCGAAGGCTGCAACCACAGCTGCAGCTTCTGCATCATCCCGTCGATGCGCGGCAAGCTGGTCAGTCGTCCGGTCGGAGAAGTGCTCAGCGAAGCCGAGCGCCTGGTCAAGGCTGGGGTCAAGGAAATCCTGGTAATCTCCCAGGACACCAGCGCCTATGGCGTGGATGTCAAGTACAAGACCGACTTCTGGAACGGTCGCCCGGTCAAGACCCGCATGCTCGAGCTGTGTGAAGCCTTGAGCAGCCTGGGTGCGTGGGTGCGCCTGCACTACGTCTACCCTTATCCGAACGTCGACGATGTGATCCCGCTGATGGCGGCCGGCAAGATTCTGCCGTACCTGGATATCCCGTTCCAGCACGCCAGCCCCAAGGTGCTCAAGTCGATGAAGCGCCCAGCCTTCGAAGACCGCACCCTGGCGCGCATCAAGAAATGGCGCGAACAGTGCCCGGACCTGATCATTCGCTCCACCTTCATTGTCGGTTTCCCAGGCGAGACCGAGGAAGACTTCCAGTACCTGCTCGACTGGCTGACCGAAGCCCAGCTCGACCGCGTCGGCTGCTTCCAGTATTCGCCAGTGGAAGGAGCCCCGGCCAATGACCTGGGCCTGGACGAAGTACCGGACGACATCAAGCAGGATCGCTGGGACCGCTTCATGGCCCACCAGCAGGCCATCAGCAGCGCTCGCCTGCAACTGCGTATCGGCCGGGAAATCGAAGTGCTGATCGACGAAGTCGAAGAGCAAGGTTCGGTAGGCCGCAGCTTCTTCGATGCACCTGAAATCGATGGCAACGTGTTCATCGACGGTGACCACGGCTTCAAGCCCGGCGACAAGGTCCGTTGCAAAGTCGTCGATGCCGACGAGTATGACTTGTGGGCAGAACCCGTCTGAGGCCGCGCCGCTGAAAAATAGCCCCGTCGTCCCTGGCGGGGCTTTTTTTTGCAACTATCGTTCTGTCTGTTGCCCAAGGAGAGCACGCGATGTACAGGCACAATGGCATCCATACCCCCAGGTTTGATGACTATCCGGAGCTGGCTCGGGTCTGGGAAGCGTCCGTTCGCGCTACCCACGATTTTATTCCCGACAGTTACATCTGCCTGTTACGCGAGCTGCTGCTCAACCAGTACCTGGACGCGGTGATGTTGATCTGTTGTCGCGATGCCCGCCAACGGATCACCGGCTTTGCCGGAGTTTCCGCCGGGCGCGTGGAAATGCTTTTCGTCGATCCGGCGATGCGCGGCCAGGGCCTGGGCAAGCGTTTGTTGCGCTATGCCATCGACGAACTCAACGCCGTTCAACTCGACGTCAACGAACAGAACACCCAGGCAGTAGGCTTCTACTTACATCAAGGATTCGAGGTTGTCGGACGCTCGGAAACGGACGGCATGGGTCAACCTTACCCCTTGCTGCATCTGAGGCTAATTCAGACAAAGACGGCGCAGATTGGCTGACAGAAGACGTCATACTTTTCTGAAATGCTGCGAAATCGCAGATTAATGGCCCGATGGGCGAATGTAGCCGGCCCAGGCCCTGCCCAGGCGGTTACAATGGGCGCCTTTCCCTGCGCCTACGGCTATCGTCATGTCTGAACCCATTCGCCTTTCCAAACGCCTCATTGAACTGGTCGGCTGCTCCCGACGGGAGGCCGAGCTGTACATCGAAGGCGGCTGGGTCACCGTGGATGGTACGGTGGTCGACGAGCCGCAATTCAAAGTAGCCGGGCAAAAGGTTGAACTGCAGGCCGGCGCCCGTGCCGAAGCCCTGGAGCCGGTCACCCTGCTGCTCAACCAGCCCACCGATCTCGATATCGACAGCGCCTGCAACAGCATCAGTGCCGACAGCCTGTCTGAAGCCCATCGTGATGGCCGGCGCCCGCTCAAGGGCCACTTTGCCCGCCTGAGCTGCGTGGCCCCCTTGCAACAAGGTGCCAGCGGCCTGCAGGTGTTTACCCAGGACTGGCGAGTCACCCGCAAGCTCAGCACCGACCTGGCCAAGCTCGAGCAGGAATACATCGTCGAAGTCAGTGGCCAGATGATCGCCCACGGCCTGGAGCGACTCAACCGCGGGTTCAACTGGAAAGGCAACGAGCTGCCGAAGATCAAGGCCAGCTGGCAGAACGAAACGCGCCTGCGCATGGTCCTGAAAAACCCGCAACCCGGCCTGATCGCCCTGCTGTGCAGCAGTGTCGGCGTCACCCCGGTGAGCATGCGACGAATTCGCCTGGGCGGCGTCGCCATGAGCAAGCTGCCCCTGGGCCAGTGGCGCTACCTGGCGAGCACCGAAAAATTCTAAGCAACAAGGCGCCGCCACCCGGGCGGCGCCCCGAACAGGATTGTCACCATGATTCACAACGATGTACTGCGCAGCCTGCGCTACCTGCTCGACGTCAACGACGCCAAGCTGACCGATATCATCAAGCTGAGCGGCTACGAAGTCGCCATCGACGACATCGCCTCCTACCTCAAGAAAGAAGATGAAGAAGGCTTCGTACGCTGCCCTGACGAAGTCATCGCACACTTCCTCGATGGCCTGGTGATCTTCAAGCGTGGCAAGGACGACAGTCGCCCGCCGCTGCCGGTCGAACTGCCAGTAACCAACAACATCATCATGAAGAAGCTGCGGGTGGCTTTTGAACTGAAGGAAGACGACCTGCATGCGATCCTCAAGGCGGCCGACTTCCCGGTGTCCAAGCCGGAGCTGAGCGCCCTGTTCCGCAAGGTCGGCCACAACAACTACCGCCCCTGCGGCGACCAGTTGCTGCGCAATTTCCTCAAGGGGCTGACCCTGCGAGTCCGTGGCTGAGCCAACGATGAACTACAGCGTCGCACCGGTCGGCTTCGTCCGCTCCTGCTTCAAGGAAAAGTTCGCCATCCCGCGCCAGCCGCAACTGGCACCCGCCGCGCGTGGCGTACTGGAGTTGGTACCGCCCTTCAACAGCGGTGACGCCGTGGCGGGGCTTGAGCAGGTCAGCCATGTCTGGTTGCTGTTCCTGTTCCACCAGGCCCTGGAAGACAAGCCCCGGCTCAAGGTGCGCCCGCCGCGCCTGGGCGGCAACATCTCCATGGGCGTGTTCGCCACGCGCGCGACGCATCGCCCCAACGGCATTGGCCAGTCCGTGGTGCGCCTGGAAAAAGTCGAAGCCGGTCGACTGCTGCTGTCGGGCATCGATTTGCTCGACGGTACACCGGTCATCGACATCAAGCCCTATGTGCCCTACGCCGACGCGGTCGCCACGGCGACCAACCAGATGGCCAGTGCGTCTCCTGAGCCAATTTCAGTGACGTGGCGCGACAACGCCCTGCTCCAGGCCCATGAGCATGCCCTTCGCCTTGGCGAACCGCTGGTGGAACTGATCGAACAATGCCTGGCACAAGACCCACGCCCGGCCTACCAGCTCCCACCACCCGAGCGCGTGTACGGCGTCAAGCTGTGGGATGTGCAGGTGCGCTGGCACTACCCGCAACCCGACCAGATCACCGTACTGGAAGTAGTGCTGTAGGAGACGTCGCACCGCCGCGCCTACCGATGGGCACAAAAAAAGCAGGCCTGGGCCTGCTTTTTTGCTTCAGCGTCGATTACTTCTCAACGAACGCACGCTCGATCAGGTAGTCACCCGGCTCACGCATACGGGCCGAGATTTTCAGGCCGAAGCTGTCGAGCACTTCGCTGGTTTCGTCGAGCATGCTTGGGCTACCGCAGATCATCGCACGGTCGTCCTGCGGATTGATCGGTGGCAGGCCGATGTCGCTGAACAGCTTGCCGCTGCGCATCAGGTCGGTAAGACGCCCCTGATTCTCAAACGGTTCACGGGTCACGGTTGGGTAATAGATCAGCTTTTCACGCAGCGCTTCGCCGAAGAACTCGTTCTGCGGCAGGTGCTCGGTGATGAATTCACGGTAAGCGACTTCGTTGACGTAGCGAACACCGTGAACCAGGATCACTTTTTCAAAGCGCTCGTAGGTTTCCGGATCCTGGATGACGCTCATGAAGGGCGCCAGGCCTGTGCCGGTGCTCAGCAGGTACAGATGCTTGCCCGGGTTCAGGTCATCGAGTACCAGGGTACCGGTAGGCTTCTTGGAGATGATGATCTCATCGCCTTCCTTCAGGTGCTGCAGCTGCGAGGTCAGCGGGCCGTCCGGCACCTTGATGCTGAAGAACTCCAGATGCTCTTCCCAATTCGGGCTTGCGATCGAGTAGGCACGCATGAGCGGTCGACCGTTGTCCTGTTGCAGACCGATCATCACGAACTGACCGTTCTCGAAGCGCAGGCCCGGATCGCGGGTGCACTTGAAGCTGAACAGGGTGTCGTTCCAGTGGTGAACACTGAGGACACGTTCGTGGTTCATGTTGCTCATGTACGGGCTCCTGAAATAAAACGCAGCGCTAACCTAGAGCGCGATTGCGCGATAGTTTAGTGCGAGCGACAATATCTGTTAAATGAATTATCAAGATATGTCTTATCGGTTATATAGATATGCGATTTACCCTTCGTCAGCTCCAGGTGTTCGTCGCCGTAGCCCAGTACCAAAGCGTCTCACGCGCTGCGGGCATACTGGCGCTATCGCAGTCGGCCGCCAGTACATCGATCACCGAACTTGAGCGTCAGTCCAGTTGCCAGCTGTTCGATCGCGCTGGCAAGCGCCTGAGCCTCAACGCCCTGGGCCACCAACTGCTGCCCCAGGCCGTGGCCTTGCTCGACCAGGCCAAGGAAATCGAAGACCTGCTCAACGGCAAATCCGGCTTTGGCTCGCTGGCGGTCGGCGCCACCCTGACAATCGGCAACTACCTGGCCACGCTGCTGATTGGCAGCTTTATGCAGGTCCACCCGGAAAGTCAGGTCAAGCTGCATGTGCAGAACACTGCGCATATCGTGCAACAGGTTGCCCACTATGAAATTGATCTGGGTCTAATCGAAGGCGACTGCAACCACCCGGACCTGGAAGTGCAACCCTGGGTCGAAGATGAACTGGTGGTGTTCTGCGCGCCGCAGCACCCGTTGGCCAGTCGAGGCCAGGCGAGCATGGAGGAACTGACCCGCGAAGCCTGGATCCTGCGCGAACAAGGCTCCGGTACCCGCCTGACCTTCGACCAGGCCATGCGTCATCACCGCTCCAACCTGAACATCCGCCTTGAACTGGAACACACCGAAGCGATCAAGCGCGCAGTGGAGTCCGGGCTGGGCATCGGCTGCATCTCGCGGCTGGCCCTGCGCGATGCTTTTCGTCGCGGCAGCCTGGTGGCAGTGGAAACACCGGACCTGGACCTGGCCCGGCAGTTCTACTTCATCTGGCACAAACAGAAGTACCAGACTTCTGCCATGCGCGAGTTTCTCGAGCTGTGCCGCAGCTTCACCGCCGGGGTACAGCGCAGCGATGAAATCGTCCTGCCGACTATTGCCTAGAGCAGGATCACCGCCCAGACCAGTCCCACCATGGTGAGGGCCACGAACTGGGCGGCACTGCCCATGTCCTTGGCATTCTTGGACAACGGGTGGCGGTCGAGGGAAATCCGGTCGATCGCCGCTTCTACGGCCGAGTTCAACAGCTCGACGATCAATCCCAACAGGCACACGGCAATCAGGATCGCGCGCTCAGCACGGCTGACATCCAGCCAGAAGGCCACCGGAATCAGTATGACGTTGAGCAGTACAAGCTGGCGAAACGCCGCTTCGCCGGTAAACGCGGCACGCAAGCCGTCAAACGAATAGCCGGCAGCATTGAGGATACGCTTGAGGCCGGTCTGGCCCTTGAAAGGCGATGACATAGAGAGTTAGTTCGTCCACTGAAAAGCGCTGAAGCCTACGGGAAGCCGAGTAAAAAAAGCGTGAAGGCCATTGGCCTCAACTTGAGGAAACCGATTCCAATTGTTGCAGCAGCAAGGCCGCCTGGGTCCGGGTTCGTACGCCCAGCTTGCGGAATATCGCAGTGACGTGCGCCTTGATCGTGGCTTCCGACACACTCAGCTCATAGGCGATCTGTTTGTTCAGCAGGCCTTCACAGACCATGGTCAGCACCCGGAACTGCTGGGGCGTCAAGCTGGCCAAGCCCTCACTGGCGGCCTTGGCTTCGGCAGACACATCCACCTTTTCAAATGCCTGTGGCGGCCACCAGACCTCGCCATCCAGCACTTTTCGCACCGCATCCTGAATGTCTTCCAGCGGACTGGATTTGGGGATGAATCCACTGGCACCAAACTCGCGGGACTTGACCACCACCGAGGCTTCTTCCTGAGCCGACACCATCACCACCGGAATCTGCGGGTACTGGCCGCGCAACAGCACCAGCCCGGAAAAACCGTAGGCGCCAGGCATGTTGAGGTCCAGCAACACCAGGTCCCAGTCGGACTTCTCGGTGAGGCGCGTTTCCAGTTCGGCGATGCTCGCTACCTCAACCAGGCGTACATCAGGCCCCAGGCCCAGGGTTACAGCCTGGCGCAGAGCGCTGCGAAACAGTGGGTGGTCATCGGCAATCAGGATTTCGTACGTGGCCATCGATCTAATGATCCTGTTCTGTGCAGGCGCAGGGAGGAAGAATAGGCGCCTGGCGGGCAACTCAAGGTGCTGGCGGCACTACCGCGCACCCAAAAGGCATCTCAAGGTCGGGAAAACAGTGTTTCAAACCTTGTACCGGCCTGAATCGGCGCCAAGAATGCCCAGCCACGACCGGGTGGTCAAGTTGATTGCCCGGTCATGGCAGGCACGTCTGGACGCCATGCCTGCCTATTATGACCCAATGAGCAGCACCTGCCCCTTGTACTATAGGAAGGTATGCAAGCGCTGATGCACTGCATCCCCTTCATCAATGGCCCATTGGTGCTTGGCACTGAGGTAGTGGGTGCTGAACACATCCAGGTAGGCATCCAGCGCTTCGGCGGCGCGCTGGTCACCGGCCAGCTCCAGGCACATGGCGGCGACTTCGGCGGTGCAGAAGTGATCGTCGCGCTTGGAGCGACGCAGGCGATAACGCGAGATCTGCTCGGGTTGCAGGCTGAGCACCGGGAATCGCTCCAGGTAAGGGCTCTTGCGAAACATCTTGCGCGCCTCGGTCCAGGTGGCATCCAGCAAGATGAACAACGGCCGCTTGCCAGGCTCACGCACCACTTCACTGACGACCCGCTCTGGTGCGACAAATTCGCCGGGGAACACAATGTAGGGCTGCCAATGGGGCTGCTCCAGCAGCGCCAGCAGCGCCTCGTCCACCGAGGTGCGCTGCCAGCCGAATGCCGACGTATCGGCAATCAGGTCAGCGATCAACCAGCCAGTGTTGCTTGGCTTCAAAGGCTCGGTGTCATGCATCAGCAGGCACATGGCTGAATCGGCCGGTACACGAGGCCGCCAGGCACACAGGCAGTGGCTGAACACCACCCGGCAGTGCGGGCAGCGTGGCGCCCGTGAACCGCGAGCTAGAAAAGGTTTGACGCTGCGCGCCAGGCGCTCGGCGCGCAGTCGGGATACGGCATGGCTCATAACAGCGGACTACATAGGTAGGAAACGGATGGCACTGCACAGACTCAGCAAGACAGAAAAACCGGACTAGTTTATCAGAGCCTGCCTACAGGCAGACGGTAATTGCCGTGCAGCGACAGTGCTGACTCCCCTATAATCCACGTCCTGTCGCTACCCACTGGCACCGCCACTACGCCGTGACGGAACACCGAGCGCAGTTGCCGGTCCAAACGCCAGTTACCGAACCAGGAGAAATTCATGCTGCGTTTCATCGCCCCGTCCTTGAGCCTGTTGCTCGCCCTGCCCCTGGCGGCCAATGCTGCCTCCAAGCAGGAGTACGAACTGAGCAAGATGCTGCAAAAAGTAGCTACGGAAAGCAGCGTGGGCACGCCGCGAGCGATCAATGAAGACATCCTCGACCAGGGTTATACCGTCGAGGGCAAACAACTGATCAACCACTTGAGCGTGCTTCCCAGCCACGCCGAGAAGATGAAGGCCGACCCGAATCGGGTACGCAGCCAACTGGGTGACAGCGTGTGCAAGAACACCGGCTTTCGCCAGTTGCTCGCCAAAGGTGCAGTGCTGACCTATCGCTTTACCGAGTACAAGACCAATCGCCCGGTCAGCGAGCAGGCCTTCAATGCCGCCAGCTGCGGTATCAAGACAACCAAGTAGGCCTAGGCCACTTGCTCACTATCGCGCCGCTGTTTTTCATCGGCGCGCAGCTCTGCCACCAGGGCCTGGATGTAACGTGAGTGCCGATCCCCTCCCCCCAGGCGACGCAGGCACTCCTCTTCAATACTCAGGTTGTTGGCGTGCGCCGCACGTTCGAGCAACTCGAACAACTGTGGTTCCAGCTCCAGATTCAGCCGTTGCATGTGCCATGCCTCCCGCACCGCTACAGTCGCTGTGAACTCCAGTTAACCAGACCCTCGCCCAGGTTGGATCCCGGCTGACGAATGGTGCTCCGCGCCCCGCCAACCCTGCCTGTCATCCAGGATAACCTTTAGGCACAAACACCCCGCAGGGTCTAGATTGATAGCAGGTGCCAGCTGCTTTCCAGGCACGCAACGGAGGGGGGACGACTGCCGACGGGCCGTATCTGCATTACCGAATAATAACGACTGAACACTCATCATCACTGCATTGAGACCTTGCAGGTCTACTGCAATGCTCGGGGCGCACACTCGAGCCACGGCAGCCAGCGACACATGCAGTGTCGCGGCCGGACAACACATTGTTTCCGGTCAGAGGTTTTGCTGCAGAAGGAGACGTTGAATGCCTTATCAACCGAATGAATTACTCTCGAGTCACTTCAAGAACAACGGAATTGACCTGAGCAAACTGGAAGAACAACTGACGCAGGTTGCCCCCGATAGCCCCAACCTGCCGCTTTACCGCGACATGATGCTGACCGTTTTGCGCATGGCCCATGACGATAGCAACCGCTGGAACGCGAAGATCACCCTGCAGGCCCTGCGCGAACTGGACCATGCGTTTCGTACCCTGGAACAGTACAAGGGGCGGCGCAAGGTCACTGTCTTCGGCTCGGCCCGTACCCCGATCGAACACCCCATGTATGCCTTGGCCAGGGAGCTTGGCGCGGCACTCGCACGCTCCAACCTGATGGTCATCACCGGCGCTGGCGGCGGGATCATGGCCGCAGCTCACGAAGGTGCAGGGGTTGATCACAGTCTGGGGTTCAACATCACCCTGCCGTTCGAGCAGCACGCCAATGCCACGGTGGACGGCACGGACAAGCTGCTGCCCTTCCACTTTTTCTTCATTCGCAAGCTGTTCTTCGTCAAGGAGGCCGATGCACTGGTGCTCTGTCCTGGTGGCTTCGGCACCCTGGACGAGGCGCTGGAAGTACTCACCCTGATCCAGACCGGCAAAAGCCCGCTGGTGCCTGTGGTGCTGCTGGATTCACCGGGTGGCAACTTCTGGCAGGAGGCCCTGAACTTCATTACTCGGCAACTGGAAGAAAACCGCTACATCCTGCCCAGCGACATGAAGCTCCTGCGCCTGGTGTACAGCGCCGAAGAGGCGGTGGAAGAGATCAACCAGTTCTACAGCAACTATCATTCAAGCCGCTGGCTAAAGAACCAGTTCGTGATTCGTATGCATCACCCACTAAGCGAAGCTGCGCTCTTCGACTTGCAGGAAGGCTTCGCCGATCTGCGCCTGAGCGGCCACTATCACCAGCACGCTTATGCCGGCGAACACCACGACGAAGCCCGGTTCAGTCACCTGACCCGCCTGACGTTCGCCTTCAACGGTCGTGACCAGGGGCGTCTACGCGAACTGGTGGACTTCATCAACTTGTCGGAAAATTGGGCCAAGCCAGAGCCGATGCACACCACACAACGCGCCCGCGAAGCACTGAAGGTCACCTGAGACCCACGCGTAGCTAGTCGTCGAAGCCTCGGCCGCTCAGCAGGCGGCCGATCATCTCCATGGAGAAGCCACGGTAGACCAGGAAACGGGTTTGCTGTGCGCGGGCGCGCGGATCGACGGGGCGTTGCCCCGAAAACTTGCGCTGCCAGACATCCTGCAACTGAGCCGCCCAGTCCACCCCGCATTCACTCAGAGCCTGATCGATATCACCACGTTGCAAGCCGCGCTGGCCCAGCTCTTCGCGTATACGTGCCGGGCCGTAGCCAGAGCGCGAGCGATAGCTGATGAAGCTTTCCAGGTAACGGGATTCACTGAGTAGGCCCTCTTCCGTCAGACGGTCGAGCTCCTGGTCAATCAATTCGGGGGGAGCGCCGCGCTGACGCAACTTGCGCGTCAGCTCGACTCGACCATGCTCGCGGCGTGCGAGCAGGTCCATTGCTGTCCGCCTTACGGCGACGGGGGTGTCGAGTACGACGGACATGGGAGGGATCAGTAACCGGCTTCGGCGTCTGCCAGATCGTCTTCAGGCTCGGCGTTGGCCTCTGCAGCCTTGCCAGCAGCCTGGACAGCACCGGCATTGAGCAGCTTGTCGCGGATCTGCTTCTCGAGGGTCGCGGCGATCTCCGGGTTTTCCTGGAGGAACTTGGCAGAGTTGGCCTTGCCCTGGCCAATCTTGCTGCCCTGGTAGCTGTACCAGGCGCCCGATTTCTCCAGGAAGCCGTGCAGCACGCCCAGGTCGATGATTTCGCCGTTGCGGTAGATACCCTTGCCGTAGAGGATCTGGAACTCAGCTTGACGGAAAGGTGGCGCCACCTTGTTCTTGACGATCTTGACGCGGGTTTCGCTACCGACCACTTCGTCGCCTTCCTTCACCGCGCCGGTACGGCGGATGTCGAGACGAACCGAGGCATAGAACTTCAGCGCATTACCACCGGTAGTGGTTTCAGGGCTACCGAACATCACGCCGATCTTCATGCGGATCTGGTTGATGAAGATCACCAGACAGTTGGCGTTCTTGATGTTACCGGTGATCTTACGCAGCGCCTGGGACATCAGACGGGCCTGAAGGCCCACGTGCATGTCGCCCATCTCGCCTTCGATCTCGGCCTTCGGTACCAGGGCGGCGACGGAGTCGACGATGATCACGTCAACAGCGTTGGAGCGCACCAGCATGTCGGTAATTTCCAGGGCCTGTTCACCGGTGTCAGGCTGCGAAACCAGCAGGTCGTCGACATTGACGCCCAGCTTGCCAGCGTACTCGGGGTCGAGCGCGTGCTCGGCGTCGACGAAGGCACAGGTAGCGCCCATTTTCTGAGCCTGGGCGATAACCGACAGAGTCAGGGTGGTTTTACCCGAGGATTCAGGACCGTAGATCTCGACGATACGGCCTTTTGGCAGGCCGCCAATGCCCAGGGCGATGTCCAGGCCCAGGGAGCCGGTGGAAATGGCCGGGATTGCCTGGCGCTCGTGGTCGCCCATGCGCATGACCGCGCCTTTACCGAATTGACGTTCGATTTGCCCCAGGGCCGCAGCCAAGGCGCGCTTCTTGTTGTCGTCCATTGAAGTCCTCACGTAATCGATAGGGCCTGACGGCCAGAACACCTGTATAAGTAGCCAGTATTATTCCACAGGGTTTTCTTTCCGCCTACCCCCGAATTGCGATTTACTCCGCGCCAAGGTGTAACAAGCCCTCTAGCGCGGCGATTACCGTTTGTCGGCGCACCTCGTCGCGGTCGCCATCGAAGTGCCGGCGCTCGCTGCTTACATGGCTGCCATCGGCCCAGGCCAGCCACACGGTGCCCACCGGTTTTGCCGGCGAGCCGCCATCGGGGCCGGCCACGCCACTGACCGCCACGGCAAATCGTGCGCCACTGGCAGACTGGGCGCCACGCACCATGGCCTCGACCACCTCCTGGCTGACCGCTCCCACCTTGGCAAACAAGGCCTCGGGAACAGCCAACTGACGGGTTTTCTGCTGGTTGGAATAGGTCACGTAACCAGCCTCGAACCAGGCCGAGCTACCCGGAATCCGGGTAATGGCTTCTGCAATACCGCCGCCAGTGCAGGATTCGGCCGTGGTGACGTGGGCGTTGAAACGGCGCATGTGCTCACCCAGCCGGGCAGAAAGCGCTGTGATCGGGTCCATGGCAAGCTCCTTGAAAGACTGCCGCCTACCCTACACCAGCTCCGCCCGGCCACACATCCTCAATGCGCCAATGCCCGCACATAGGCCTGGCACGCGCGCAAGGCGATCAATCCCTGGTCGCCCCGATCGGTGATGGCGATAATTCGTCGAGCATGCGCCGGCTCAAGTCGGGCGCGTACGGCATCATGATCCAGGCGGCCGGCGCCGGCGGCGGAGGGCAAAGTGGTGCAACCGGCAGCGTTACGCTCGACCACGACCGACAGCCGCAGATCAGCAGTAGCCAGACGGTCACGCAAACGCGCCTGATATTCGCGAGCATCGACAAGCTCCTGATAATGAAGTTGATCACTGGCCTGCATCTGCTGCTCAAGCCCCACGCGTTGCTGGCGCTCGGCAAGCAGTTGCGCACTGGCGGACTCGGCCTGGGCCTGCCGCTGCCGCGCGCAGGCATGTGCCTGCTGCGCCAACTGCCGCTCCAGGTGCCAGCCCTGAACCTGCCAGGTCAGCGCACAAGCCAGCAGCATCAACGCCAGCACTCCACCCAGTTGCACGCGGCTCAACCCAACACCTCACGGGCCCGCGCCCAAAGCTTCAACCGCTCTTCGAGGCCATTGAGCCCGCCATTGATGTGCCGGGTAATGCGGTTGAACTCGCCGCGATCAGCCAACGGGTTCAACCCCCGCGAATGCCAGAACCACGCGGCAGACTCCGCGGCCCATTGCGGCTGCTCAAGCAACTGCGGTTGACCCAGCAGGCGATCATCGCCGAACAGCGCCACGCTGCAGGCCCGGTAGTTGTTGCGCCCGGTGATCTGGATCAGTCCTCGCCCACAGTACAACTGGCCATCACCATCGGCTTCGACGGTGTTGCCCAGGCGCAATGCCAGGTTGCCGGTGTCGTACCGCGCCAGGTAGCGCTCACTCCCCAGTTCCTTGACGTAGCGCAGCTGGCCGGATTCGTGCCCCACCTGGGCCAGGAAGGCTGCGACCCGCCGAGGAGTGTTGATCTCCCAGCGAGTCATGGCCTGATTCAATGCCGGTAAGAAAACGCCCGCGTTCAGGCGGGCGCTCGGGAACACGGCAGCAAGTTGTTCCAATGTCATATACATCCTCCATGTCCAGGTATGGCGATCAACGTTGCTCTGCCTTCAATGACGCTGCCCGGCTGGCTTGACTGCCCTTGGCCCGGGCCTTGCCCTGCTTGCCGCCGTTGCACTCGACGATGGTGCTCCAGCCGGATGCGGTGAACGTATGCGCCACCGACTCGATCAGAAACTCGCCATCCAGGCCGTTCTTGAACCCTTGGGTATTGATGATCCGTTCAACGAACAAGTCTGTGCGCCCGGCCATTTCCAGGCGTACCTGGGCGGTACTTCGGTTGAATGCGGCCAGACGTGCCCGGGCCGCCTGCTCCGCGGCTGTCTTGTTCGGGTAAAGATGCCGGTCGATATGCACCGGCTGCAGGCCATCGGGAGAGGCGCCATTGCTCAGGTCTATGGCCCTCACCTGGCCGCTGCCGGCGTCCTGATAGCGAGTTCGCACAGCCTTGTAGGCCCCCTTGTCAGCCAGGTGAATGTGCCAAAGGCTCACGTCACCACGCTCCAGGGTGACGATGCCAAGCGTTTTGCCGCTGCCGCTGTGCCCGCCTTGACGCGGGAGAACCAACAGGCTGCCATCTCCGATCTTCGCGGTGCAGTCGAACTGCCTGGCCAGGCGAGTGATGAAATGGAAGTCCGATTCATTCAACTGATCGACCCGCGACACGGGCGTAATGACCGGACACAACGGTTGCCAACCATTGCGTGCGGCGATGTCACGCACGATCTGCTGCAAGGTCACGCCCTCCCAGCTGCCACTGCGTATCGCCTTGCCCGTGCCACGCATGTCACTGGCCTTGCCCCGGATAACAATACTGTCCGGCGGACCCGCCAGCTCGACCTCATCCACGGTGTAGCGCCCCAGCCGCGTCAACGTCTGCCCCGAGTACCCCAGATGCACCTCGATCGTGGCGCCGCGAGCGGGCAACACCACGGCCCCGTCGCGATCATCGATACGCAGTTCGAACTCATCGGACTCCATGCCGGGTTTGTCCGTAGTGCGTAACAGCAGCAGCCGGTCATTGATCAGGCTGGTGATGTCCTTGCCATCCGCGACAAGGCGAAACACAGGTTGCATGACTCACGCTCCTGAAAAGGCAGACCCCGCACGTGGCGGGGTCTGGTCGTAATTTGAATTGCCGGAGATCAGTCCCACAGCTGCACCGTGGCCTCTGCCGCGGGGGGCAACGCAGGCAACGCGATCAACACACCGGCACGAAAGGGTTGCGGCTCATCGGACAACCCCTGGTTGGCATCGAGCACAGCCTCGACGCTGCCGTTCAAGTGGCCGTAATAGTGCTGGCACAAGGTGTCGAGCAGATCCCCGTCAGACGTCCTGCATATCGTTGCCATAACTTGCAAACTCCAGTGAAAAGGCTTGTTTTCGCGGTATACCACCGGCCAGGAAACGGCTCTGGTCTTCCTCGATGCGGGTAAGGCACCAGGTCCCCAGCACCTCGCCGTAGCCGGTGGTCAGTGTCATCGGCTGGAGTTGCCGCCCGATACTGCGCAACGCCTGCAATTGACCAAGTCCACCTTTGAATATCGGAAAAATCGCCCCTTTGATGCTGATCGTCTCGTCCCCCAGCCCCACGGCCTGCTGCGCCGTACTTCGTGCCAGCCGCTCCTGTGCTGCCCAGCGGAAGCGACTCTCACGGCGCAACGTATCGAAAGCTGCCGTATCGAGATTGAAGTAAAACGCCGGGGCCTGTGGCGCCAGTGGCTGGAGGATCAACAGGTGAGGAAACGGCTTCACCGCGTTACCCGCTGGTGACGCCTCGAAGGCAAAAATACGGGCCGGCAGAATATCGCCCAAGGCTGGGTTGACCCTGCCTGCCACCCGGTTTATCGCGGCGCTGGCCCTGGCCACCTGAGTGCGTACCTCGCTTATGCGCGCTTGCACCCGTGCCACGACCGCCACCGCTCGATCGTACTGTGCCAATACGTTGCCGGCGGTTGCCTGCGCCGAAGTGATCGCGCGCAGGGTCCGTTGCAGCCTGGCGCCAATGGCCGGGCCAATGTATGGCAGGCCCTCCAGCGCCGATGCGGCTTCACGGATATCCTCCAGGGCGCCACTCACCGGCGCCAGCATCTGCTCGACACTGTGCCGGCCCGCCTCCCCGGCCGCGACCAGGGACTTGAGTGCGGCTTGCAGCTGGTCCATGTACGTCATGGATTGCTCCTTAAGCTACGTGTGGTACGTCATACAACTGTCGGCTGGTTGCCTGGCGGATCAGCGCTTCGAATTGACGACGGACCATGGGTTCGATGGTCTGGGCAAGTTGGACAGGGTCTGTCATGCAGCCTTGTACGGTGATGGGCATGTTCGAAGTGAAGTTGAACTGCTGATTGATCGGCGGGGGCGGAACACTGGCCTGGGCTGTGGCAGGGGAAGGCAATGCGTTACCCGCCGTGGCAGGCGGAGCCATCGAACCCATTCGCGTCAGCAGGGGCATCAGCCTCGGTACAGGCGCCATGGGTGCCTGGGCCCGCACAAGCGCACCCGGCTCCACCCTGTCGGCCTTTGCTGTCTCGTTCGTCCTGCCTGCTGCAGGCTTTTGCTGATCGGAACCTGCAAACCAGCGCTTGGCCAGGTTGCTGCCGAGTTTATCGCCTGCCATCCCGAATAGCAGCGCACCAATGGCAGCCCCCACCGGCGGACCGATCACCGGAATGACCGAGCCCACCGCAGCGCCCAACAGCGCCCCGCCCAGTCCTCCAATAGCACCACCATAACCTTCGGCTTTTTGCTCCCGGGTCTCGGCTGTCATGAAGGTATCAACCACCTTGATTCCAGACTCGAGCAATGCCAAAGGAGCTGCGCCCAGCATTGTTCGACCAACGGCTCGCGCAGGTCGTGCAGGTCGCGCTGCTTCGGCGGGCGTTGACTCGGGTGGTGCCGGAGCATCCTTCACCTTGTGCGGCGGCACTCCTGCATCGGCCTCACCGGGCCCAGTCTTCGATTTGATAACCGCAGCACCCAACGCAGCACTTGCCAGCAGCAATGGAACGGCAGGATTGGCAGGTAATGCTGCTGTGGCGGCTGGCGCTGGGCAGGCTACGCACGGCACTTCCTCATGTGGTTTGAACGTGCAACAAGGACCTTTATCAGTGTTCCCGCCGCGAGGTGCAGGGGCACCCACCTCGGTGAACCAACGCTTGGCCACTGCCGAGCCAACCCCCTCACCCGCCAGACTGCCAACCATTTCACCCGCTGCCGTACCCGCCGCCCCTCCTCGCCGCCCGATGGCAGCCCCGACGCGCGCGCCCAACAGGCCGCCCAGCGCCCCGCCGTAACCCTCGGCTTTCTCTTCTGGCGTCTTTGCCGTAAGCCATGTGCCAACGGCCTTGATACCGGCCTCGGCAAATGCAACACGCCGTTCCAGCTTGCCGACGCCCTTGGCAGACAGGGCCGTTGATTGACTGGAAGTCATCTGCCTGACACCCACAGCGCGCCCGGAGGCCTGCCCTCTTAAACCCAGGAAAAATGCTGCCACCGTCGCAAGGCCGTGATTGAGCTGCTTGTTGTAATGCGCCTGCTCAGGTGCAGGCGACGCCACGTGTCCCGCCTCTGCAGCTTCAACCGCCTTGCACAACGCTTCAAAGTCCAGCCGATGCATCGCATCCAGGGTTCCAATCATCCGCTGCAACCGCTGGATACGGTCTTCGATTGCAACAAAAACGGCACCTAGCACCGGTTTGACGGCGGCACCTATCACCCGCTCAAACATCAGTTTGCTCGCCATCCGATCCCCCCTCTGCCTTCAAAATGGGCTCAGTCCGTAAGCCACCAGACCATGTCGGGATACGACATGCTCATGATCTCGGCAGCGGTAAAGTTCAGCTCTTTGGCGAGCCGCTTTGCCGCTGCCTTCTGCAAGGTGGGATCAAACTTCGTCGTCTTGCACCAGGCGAAAATAGCCGGCCTGCAGGCGCCCATAATCCTTGAGCGACAGCCCTTCCAGGTCCTTGGCACCGATCTCGGCCAGGGAGGCAAACAGGTTCAGCTCGCGCTGCTCGTCATCACCACCGGCTGCCGACTGCGCAGTGCGGATATCACGCACCGTCGGCGCACGCATCGACAGGCTGTCGACCTGCAAACCATTGGCCTCGCAAGGCTTGCTCAGGTGAACGACTACGCGATCGGCGCTCAGCGTCAGCCAGCCGGGATTTTTCGAAACTTGAGTCATGATCGCTCCTTACAGGCCCAGGGCCGAACGTTGTGCCGCGAGTTGATCGACGCCATCGATGACCCGCTTCATGCCCAGCGGATCGATTTCATAGACCAGGCGACCATCCACCTCCAGCTTGTAGTAGGTCAGCGCCACATTGTGTTTGATTTCGGCCTTGTCGCCGGGCTTCCAGTCGCCCATGTCGACCTCTTTGAGCGCCCCACGCAGGGTGACGATCACCGGCGTGATGCGGCCCTTCAGCCCCTTGAACGCCCCCCGGAAGGTGCCGTTGAAGGCCGAGCCATCGGCCAGGCCAAAGAACTTCAGCGACTCGCGGCGCACACCGGTGGTGACGAAACCGGCCTCCTGCTTTTCCATCCCCTGGTCGATCTCGATGGGCATGTCCATGCCGCCGGCACGATGCTCCTCCATCTTCAGGGTCAGCTTGGGCAGGGTCAGACTCGGTACGTCACCTTGAAAGCTGACGCCATCGACGAACAGGTTCAGGTTGGCCAGGGTTTCGGGAATCATTGCCATGGTTGTTGCTCCTTAGGCGGCTTGGTCGAGGACTTCGGTCAACCACTGGTTGGTGACCTCGACACGGAAGTTCGGGTTTTCTGCAGGCGGCACATCGGTGAAACGGATGTTCCAGTACACCTTGCCCTGCTCCAACTGACTGGCGGTGTTGAGCTCAGGATCGGCAAACACCTCGAAATTGATGATCGCGCCCTGGGCCTTGAGGTCGCGCATGAAGGCCTGCAGGCCTTCGGTCACGTCCTTGACGTAAGTGGCGGTGATCGAGCGGTCGACCGCCCATTTGTGCCCGTACAGGATCGCGTCCATGACGATGTCCATGGTCCGCACGCGAGTGACGAACGCCCACTTCGGATCGCTGCTCAAGGTACGGTTGCCCCACAGGCGATAGCCGTCGTCGCGGATCACCGTGGTGATATTGGCGTTGTTGAGCAGGTTGGCCCGGCAACTGGCGTCACCGTCCAGGTACTCGATGGCACGGCCGGTACCGGTGATGCCAACAAACTCCTTGTTCGACGGCGAGGCCCAGAAGCCGTACTCGCTGTCGGTCCAGGCAAACAAGCCGGCGACCCAGGCAGAGGCTGGGGCATCGACCGTGGCACTGGCCTCGGTGTCCCAGTACTTCACGCCGGGATCGACCAGGAACGCACGCTTGGCGCCGAAATTCTCGGCATAGGCGATGGCGGCTTCATCGGTGGTGTTCGGGCCATCGAGAATAGCCAGGCCGCGCAGCTTGTCGGCCAGTGCGACCAGCGCGGTGCCCACCGCTTCGCTGGCGCTGTGCTTGGGGGTGACCAGCAGGCGCGGCTGGGCGTTGAAACGGCTTTTACCGTCGAGCAGCGCCTGCAGGCCGGTGCGGGTACCGTCGGCGAGGACGCCGCCGATGATGGCGGAGGTTTGCTCTGCCGCGTCCGCAACCTTGGGCACGCCACAGGCAACAATCACAGCCCTGGCACGTCGGTATACGGCGTGGCAGGCCCGAGTGATCGCCGAATCAGGACCAAATGCCGCAATGGCTTCGCGTTCACTGGTGATAAGCATCAGATCATTGGCCTTGGCACTGGTCGCTGGGCCAGGGGTAAACGTGTCGACCAGACCAATGATCGAAGAAGAAGGCAGCGCGAGGGTGCGCGCGCCGGTGTCGACGTTGGTTACGGTAACGCCGTGAAAAAATCCAGTCATGTAGGAACTCCAGAATGCACAAGGCCGCGACTCGCGCGGCCAGGTATAGAAGGAAGTTGGCTCGAATCAGGCTGCAAGCAGCCCAGGCCAGTCAAAGTAGCGGCACTAACGGTGTGGCCAGCCGTTAGGCGACCAGAGAGAACAGAAGATCGATACGGCCGCCTGGCCCCAACATCAGGCGCGTAAACCGTCGTACCAGCGCAGGTGACTCAGGTTCAGCGCCAGATCGTGGGCCAGCTTGCACTCGCCGTGGGTGTACTCACGGCCCAGGAAAAAGAAGACGCCGGCAGCGGCGCCGACCCACTGCCCGGACGGAACGCCGAACAGCGCCAGAAAGCCCTAGACCAGGGCCATGATGAGCAGGCCCGCCAGGGCTTGCTGCCAGCTGGTTGGACTCAAGGTGCTTTCTCCAGGCACAAAAAAACCGCTCTAGGCGGCCTTGGGTTGACTTTGTGGGGGAAGGATCAGGCGGCGTTGCCGACGCCCTGAATACCTGCACGGATCGCGGCAATGGCCTCGTCAGCGATTACCTCGGCCTCTGCATGGCTCGACGCCTGCAGCACTTCATGCTTGCCCTTGAGGCGTGCTGCGCGGATTTTGTGCAACGCGCCTTCCCAGTCGCTGGCCTCGGCCAGAATGTCGGCGGTGGCCGATTTCGCGTCCTTACCTACGGCATCCATCCAGGCTTGCACGGTCGGCGGCACTGCCCTTTCGTAGTTCGCCGCCATGAATGCCCGAGCCTCCTGCGCGGTAAGCTGGTACTCAAGAGCACGCAACGAATCCCCTAGGACTGAGCGGCGGGCCTGATCGGCGACCTGATCAATCTGAAAGGCAGCCGACATACGGGCAGCACCGAGGGGAAGCCCGTCGAAGTCAAAACCTGCGTAGACGCTGTCGCCATAGGTGACGTTCAGGTTGGTGGTTTGCATAGCTGCTCCTTACAAAGTGCCCAGATTGGTCATTACGTTGGTGAGGATTTTCAGGTCTGTAGCAGCGGCCACGGTATTGATGTATTTGCCAGCCATATCGCTTGGGAACGTGCAATTGACCGCCTGAAAAATTACCGCGCTGGAGGCCTGGCCGACGAGCGCGCCAATAAAATCGGCGGCCTTGTTGACCTTGACGGACTGCAGGGTCACACCAATGACAGGTGGCAGCAACGAACCGGCATTGGTCTTGAACGCCGAGCAGATACGGGTGGTAACCGGCTGCGGACTCATACCGACAGGAGATGGCAAGTCCATGTCCACGCTGCGAAGCTCGATGTTGGCCGCCTGACTGTAAAAAATGAAACTGGAGAGCTGGGTACTGGGCGTGCCGGCTGCATCCGTCGAGACCTGATATTTGAACTTGATCTTTGGGGTAACCCCGCTGGAAACGGCGTAGATTCCGTAGACCACGAGGTAATTCACCGTGAGGGGAATGTTGGCCTCAATCGTGTAATCGTTCATCAGGTTGACGTTGCATTGCCCCGCGTTCGGGGTTGCTGCCATTGCCTTGTTAAGGGATTTGAACGCCGTTGTAGAAGTCTTACCATCGTTTGAGTCATTCCCTGTCACGGGGTCTACCCACCAAGTGCGGGTAGTGTCAGGCACTGCCGCAATAGCACTGGCGACAGCACTGTCTATGCTAGCTTTGCGGCCGTTGAAGTAGTCGATCAGCTTGGTGGTTTGCGTTACCAGGCTGGCAACATCAGTTTCAAGACTCATAGCGTCTTATGCTCCGTGGATGTGTTGGACAACAAGGGTTTGCAGGGCTATCAGCCCAGCCGCGTTACTGACCGCCGCACTTAGCAAGCCGTCGCGGTCTTCGTTCTGGCGCTTCTCGGCGGCTTTCATCCGCAACATCAGGTTGGCGATCTGCTCGCCAGCGATGCGCTGTCGGGCCGCCTGATCAACGATCTGGTCTTGCTGCTGCAGACCGCGCAGCTGCTCGGCGATCAACGCCGATGCCTGAGCGGCAAGCGGCGCGGCCAAGGTCAGGTTGAGCCCGCCCGGGATACTGTTGATGGTTACGCTGTCGGCCGGAAGCGCCGCCAGCGACACGTCATAGGCCAGCAGCAAGTCCGCATCGGCAGGCTTGTAGGTCAGCGCCTCAGTGGGGTGCGACCACACCGCCAACAAGGTGCCGTCACTCAGCAGAAAACCGACCTCGCGGACCCAAAAGGCGCGCTCACCATCGGCGACAGCGGTCAGGTGAATTTGCGTGCTGCTCAGCCGCTCGCCGCCGGCAATGGGGTACTTGGCGACTTGCGCCTGCAGGCTCTTCTGGTCGGTTCGTGGGGTATAACCCGCCGTGCCCAGGACGACGTGGGTAATTTCAGCCGCCACGCCGGTGTTATCGGCCCGCCAGATCGCGGCCAGGCCGGCCTTGGTAATGACGGGTTGTAAGGGTGTACTCATAGAACAGCCTCCATCGTGCCACGCACGACAATGCGGAGCCGTACCGCGTTAGCGATCTGCAGGCCCTGTTCAGCGTTGATCGGAATGCCCTGCGCCTCGACAGACCGTCGAACCACGCAGCGCAGGTGGGTAGCGTTGCCCAGTTGCAGGCCCTGCAGCGCCGGATCGAGCGGCACGCCCTGAGCCTCCACCGAACGGCGGTAGACGGTGCGCACCTGAGCGGCGCTGCCCAGATGCAAACCACCATCGAAGCCGGCCCCCAGACGAAAGTCATAATGGCTTCGCTCATTCTTGACGGCGTCTACCAGGGCTCGCAACCGAGCGTACAACTGCGGTGAAAGAATCGAACCCTCACCGGGTCGGTTGTTGTTGACCCACGCAGTGAGCTGGAAGGTGAAGGGCGCGGCACCGGGGATCTGGTGCCATTCCTTGTATTGAGAGTTGACCCGTACTGCCTTCAGCACCCGACGCACTGCACCGACCGTACCTTTGGTCTTGTGTACCGGGATCGCGTCACGAATCAGGGCGCGCTGCTGCTCTTCGGTTTCAGCCGCGCCCCAACCATCGACCTTCATGGCCCACGCCAACCAAGGCAGAAAGTCGGCCGGACAGCGCTCCGAGTCAGCCACACCACGGATGACCTGCGGGTCAATGCTCAGGTCGCAAGCCGCGGCCAGGGCCCTCTCCAAGTCGGTCGCATTCAGTGGCAGCAGACTCATGAGAGCACCTCAGAGGACAGCGTGACGCCATTGCAACTGGGGTAATGTCGCTGGTCGCAGACCACATCTTCTGCCGGTTGAATCAACCGGACCCGGCGTACACCGGTTACATGCAAGGCGGCATAAATTGCCGACAACGACAATTGCCCCTCCAGGCGCCGCGCGGCACTCAGCACACTGTCCAGGCTGGCCCGCGATGCGGCCTTGACCACCAACGGGTCTGGTCCGGTATCGAGCTCCAGGGTAGCAACCACATTGAACTCGACAGGCTGGGCCAACTGGACACGGGGCCGGTCCGTCAACGGCCGCACCTCCTCGGCCGACAGCACCGCCTGCACCGCTTCCACCAGTTCGATCCCCGGTACCGCGCTGGCGGGTCGTGACAACACGGCCAGCGACACGTCCCCCGGCAACGGCTTGTCCAGACCGGCTGAATAGTCGCAAACCAGTACGATCGCTCCTGCTGGCAACTGTGTCTGAATGGCCGTGCTGATCGGTACGCCCTTGAAGGTCGGTGAATCCACCGACACGCTGGCTACGTTGGCTGATGCGCTCAGGCCGTGAAACTCATAAGCGCCACGACTGCCAGCGACGGACAGCGCCTCCAACGACAACCGTGTGCGGTATCGCAATGCATCGTCGTCTTCCATGACCGCATGCACCGGTGGCAACGCGTCCGGATCAGCCGGGGTAATGGTCAGCCGTTGCACGCCGAAATCGGCGGCGCGGTTGTCCAGGTCTGCACCCTTGGCATAGGCCAGCAAGCTGGCTTTCGCCGCGTCATTGACCCGAGCCCGCCCGAGCATTTTTTGAAAAGCCGCCAACTCCAGCAACTTGACGATGGGGTCCGACTCCAGTTGAGCAGTCCACTGCTCGCCCATCTGCAGACGAAAATCGGCCAGCACATTCTGGTACAGCGTTTCAAACTCCAACGTCTCTACCACCTCTGGTGGTGGCAACAGGGACATATCAATCATGCGCTGACCTCCAGAGTCATGGGTTGCGTCAGGTAGCGTCCTGTCAGTTGCAGCGTGATCTGCCCGTCAATCACGGCGGTGACCGTCACTCGCTCAAGCGTCAGACGCGGTTCCCAACGACCCAGTGCTCGGGCAACCTCTGCCTGTACCGCACTCTTCCAGCCCTCATTCACCGGCAGATCGACAAAACGGCGCAGTTTGCTGCCGTAGTCCGGCCGCATGCGCCGGCTGCCCAGCGGCGTGGTCAGAATGTCTTCAATGGATTGGCGCAAATGCGTGGTGGCCGATATCGGCAGACCTGTCCGGCGATCCATTCCGATCATGGCGCTACTCCGTTGGCTTGAAGTGCGGATGCTCCTGTAGGTACACCAGGGCGACGTCATCGTCAGGCGATGCAGTTACCTGCCCGCTGCTGACGATCAATTGTCGGTTGTCTGGCAAGATCAGAACCCGTGATGTGTAGAGCGCATCGCGAAACACCAAGGCGTTGGCCGCAGGTGGTGAAGCAGTGTGCTTTCTCGAAGTACCCATGATGTCTCCAGGCATAAAAAAGCCCGCAGGTGGCGGGCTGGTTTCAGTGTTTGTGGTTGGCAGTATTGCCGCCGGTGTCGATGATCCTGGCGGCGCCAAAAATGTCGCCGGTGACTCGTAGGGAGCCGTTGATCTGCACCTCGCCGGTTACGGTAACTGTGGCTGCGGTTGCTTGAATGGCATCGGCGCTGATCACTGCCGAACTGCTGCCGACCCGAAGAGTGACCGTGCCGCTGGGCAGGTCGATGCTGTAGCTGCTGGACTGCCAGTCGTAGATCAGCGAGCCACCATCCTCAAAGCGCCAGACCTCGACGTGGTCACGGTTGTCCGGCGGATCACCGGCGTTGCCGTACAGGCCCGGCACAAAGGTACCCTGGGCCGGCTCGCCACTGGCACTGATCAGCACGCCCTGCTCGCCGAGACTGGGGGCACGCCAGTGCCGCGCCTTGCCCGCACCCAGGCTGTGCCAGCGTAACCAGGCACTGGTCCAGCCGGCACCATCAGATACACGCACCCTGGCGGCTGCCAGGTCCACCGCCACCACGTAGCAGGGGATGACCAGGCCGGCGAGCATGCGATCATGCATGGCACTGGCATAACTCATGAGAGGTCCTCCGGCGACTGGTAATCGGCTTCATGGCCGGGGCCGGTGTCTGGGCTGAAGGCAAAAGCCACCGGGCCTGGCTCATCAGGCCAGGGCCATTGCATGGTGCCAAGGCGTAGAACCTGCTCCCACTTCACTTGCCAGGTGACTGGGGCTGGTAAGACCGGGTCGGCTACAACCGGTACCGCTTGAACGTTGTTCGCTTCTTCAACGAAGTCGACCCCCCAGAACTGCTTGCGCAAGAGCACCGCCAACTGGGTAGCCAGCGTGACAGCGCGCAGAAGCGCCTGGGTATCGCCGACATCCACAAGGATCCGTGCCTCGATGGTCGCCAGGATGCATGAGCGACCATCGCCAGGGTCGACAGCGGGCCTCAAGGCGGTAATGGAATGAAACAGCGCCGGCATGGCCGTGCTGCTATCGGCGCCCCCATAGGCATCGACCGTTGCCAGTTCTGGCATGGCTGTCTTGATGGTCGCGGTGATAGCCTGGTGCAAGGTCGTCAGTTCGCACATGATCACTCCCTCTTTTTATGACCCCGGTGGTGAATATCCGGCCGTTGCATTTCCATACCCAACCGCCTCGCCGCCCACCGCTCATAAAGGCCGATCGCCATATCAGCCCCGGCCATGGCCGTCAGGCAGCCAAAGGCACTGGCGCTCCAGATCGACATGCCGCTGGCATACAACAGCATTACCGTGGACACACCGCAGACCATGCAGGCCCCCGAGCGCAGCAGCAGACGCCGGACCAGTGCCCAGCCACGGGCGCCCTCCTTATCTGCACGCCACATTTCGCCGCTCAAGCCGCCCAGCAAAGCCAGGACGATCACCAGCCAGATCGGCATTTCCAGCAACGTCTGTTGCTCGTTTGTCACTGTCCTGTCTCCTTTGGTAAGTCCGCTCGGCAGATTGCCTGCGGCGTCTGTTGTAGAGCCGGTCACTCGGCATTCCAAAAAGCCCGGGGCTGCCCAGGCTTTTCAGTAATGCGTTGTTCAGTTGCCAGCCACGTCTGGTGCCCTGTGCAACTGCGCTTCAAATTGTTCCTCCGACCGCGGCCGCCTGCCCGCCGGATAACTGCTTGTGGTGCTTTACGCTGCACACCCGGGCCAGTTGCCAACCCTCTGAATCGTTGAGGCCGATCCATCGCTGCCTTTTCTGCTACCGGTGTCGGCCGGCTTGAGACAAAGATTATGCATTGATGCATATGCAGTCAATGCATTTGTGGAAATATTTATGCGCGCCGATATGCGCATATGCATTGGAGCCTTGCCTGGTAAGGGCTTACGGGTTTTCAGCAGGCGAAAAAAAACCCGCCAAGGCGGGTTTTTCACATCGCGTAGACACTTCAGCGGGCGTACATGCCCCACCAGAAGACGTGGCCGAGGATGCTGATCTGCTCTTCCTGCATCTGCTGGAAGCTGTAGTCTTCATCCGGATGCTCGTCGCGGTTGAAGCTGCGCAGGCGGATGCCGGTAGGTAGGCGATAGAGCTGCTTCACGCGCAGCTGACCATTGTGATTGATGGCATAGAGATCACCGTCGACGATGTCGCCAATGCCGCTCTTGCCGGCATTGACCCCCACCGTGGCGCCATCGCGCAGCACCGGCAGCATGCTGTTGCCACGTACGGTGACGCATTTGGCCTGGTCGAATTGCACGCCGTTGTGGCGCAGGCTGCGCTTGCCGAAGCGCAGGCTGGCCTTCTCGCTTTCCTCGATGACGAATCGTCCTGATCCTGCTGCCAATTCGACCTCGCGAAGAAACGGAATGGACACCTCGTCGTCCTCGATCGGGGTGTCGTCATCCCACAGGCTGATGTCGTGCAACTCGGCATGGCTGCGGGCTGGCACCGCCTCGCGGCTCTCGCCCAGGTCGACACGACCACGCAGTTGATCGGTACTTACCCCGAAGTACTCGGCGATTTTTGACACATGCTTATCGGACGGATCGACGATTTTCTCGCTGAGGATGCGCGACAAGGTGGATTGCGGCACGCCGGTACGCCGGTGAAGCTCCGTGGGGGAGATACCGTGGCGGTCGAGCAGTGCTCTGAGGACGGATGCTACATTGCGTTTTTGCATAAACTGCATAATGCAGAGCGATTGGGCAAATTGCAATTGCTCCAATGCACGAAAGTGCATGGACAAAAGGTCGCGGCGCGGCCGATGGCCTCGGCATCCAGGGCAAAATCCCTGTACCATTGCCCGCTTGCCTTTGGTCTAAACGACACTGCGAGCCAAGTTTCTGTAATGAGCGATCTTTCCGCACACACTCCGATGATGCAGCAGTACTGGAAGCTGAAAAACCAGCACCCGGACCAGCTGATGTTCTACCGCATGGGCGACTTCTACGAGATCTTCTATGAAGATGCGAAGAAAGCCGCAAAACTCCTGGATATTACCCTGACTGCCCGCGGGCAGTCGGCGGGCCAGTCGATCCCCATGTGTGGTATCCCCTTCCACGCAGCCGAAGGGTACCTGGCCAAGCTGGTAAAGCTGGGCGAGTCGGTGGTGATCTGCGAGCAGATCGGCGACCCGGCCACCAGCAAAGGGCCGGTCGAGCGCCAGGTGGTGCGGATTATCACGCCGGGCACCGTCAGTGATGAAGCGCTGCTCGATGAGCGCCGCGACAACCTGATCGCTGCCGTGCTGGGAGACGAACGCCTGTTCGGCCTGGCAGTGCTGGACATCACCAGCGGCAACTTCACCGTGCTGGAGATAAAAGGCTGGGAAAACCTGCTGGCCGAGCTCGAACGTATCAATCCGGTGGAGCTGTTGATTCCGGACGACTGGCCTCAAGGCCTGCCGGCCGAGAAGCGCCGTGGCGCCCGTCGTCGCGCGCCTTGGGACTTCGACCGTGACTCGGCACGCAAGAGCCTGTGCCAGCAGTTCGCAACCCAGGACCTCAAGGGTTTTGGCTGTGAAAAGTTGACCCTGGCCATTGGCGCTGCGGGCTGCCTGCTCGGCTACGCCAAGGAAACCCAGCGCACCGCCCTGCCCCATTTGCGCAGCCTCAAGCATGAGCGCCTGGACGACACAGTGGTGCTCGACGGCGCCAGCCGTCGCAACCTGGAGCTGGACGTCAACCTGGCCGGTGGGCGCGACAATACCCTGCAGTCGGTCATCGACCGCTGCCAGACCGCCATGGGCAGCCGTTTGCTGACCCGCTGGCTGAACCGTCCGCTGCGTGACCTGAAAGTGCTTCAGGCTCGCCAGGGGTCGATTCGCTGCCTGCTCGACAGCTACCGCTTCGAGAAGCTGCAACCACAACTCAAGGAAATCGGCGACATCGAGCGGATTCTCGCCCGTATCGGCCTGCGCAATGCTCGCCCACGGGACCTGGCCCGCCTGCGAGATGCCCTCGGCGCCCTGCCCGAGTTGCAAAATGCCATGGCCGAACTTGAGGCGCCGCATCTCGCCCGCCTGGCAGCCATCGCCGGTACCTATCCGGAGCTGGCCGATCTGCTGGAAAAAGCCATCGTCGATAGTCCACCCGCGGTAATTCGTGACGGCGGCGTGCTCAAGACCGGCTACGACGGAGAGCTGGACGAGCTGCTGGCCATGAGCGAGAACGCCGGCCAGTTCCTCATCGACCTGGAAGCCCGGGAAAAAGCGCGTACCGGCCTTGCCAATCTCAAGGTCGGCTACAACCGTGTTCACGGTTATTTCATCGAACTGCCGAGCAAACAAGCCGAGCAGGCACCTGCCGACTATATCCGGCGCCAGACCCTAAAAGGCGCCGAGCGCTTTATCACTCCGGAGCTGAAAACCTTCGAAGACAAGGCACTGTCGGCCAAAAGCCGCGCCCTGGCTCGAGAGAAGATGCTCTATGACGCGCTGCTCGAAACCCTGATCAGCCATCTGGCACCGCTGCAAGACACCGCCGCCGCCCTGGCCGAACTGGATGTGCTGAGCAACCTGGCCGAACGTGCGCTGAACCTGGACCTGAACTGCCCGACCTTCGTCGACGAGCCGTGCATGCGCATCAACCAGGGTCGCCATCCTGTGGTCGAGCAAGTGCTGACCACTCCGTTTGTGGCCAACGACCTGTCGCTGGACGACAACACTCGCATGCTGGTGATCACCGGTCCGAACATGGGCGGTAAATCCACCTACATGCGTCAGACTGCCCTCATTGTCCTGATGGCACATATCGGCAGCTTCGTGCCGGCCGCCAGCTGTGAGCTGTCGCTGGTCGATCGAATCTTCACCCGAATCGGCTCCAGCGATGACCTGGCGGGCGGACGCTCGACGTTCATGGTCGAGATGAGCGAAACCGCCAACATCCTGCACAACGCCACCGACCGCAGCCTGGTGCTGATGGACGAAGTGGGCCGCGGCACCAGCACCTTCGACGGCCTGTCGCTGGCCTGGGCGGCAGCCGAGCGCCTGGCCCAGTTGCGCGCCTACACGCTGTTCGCCACGCATTACTTTGAATTGACCGTACTGCCGGAAAACGAGCCGCTGGTGGCGAACGTCCACCTGAACGCTACCGAGCACAATGAGCGGATCGTATTCCTGCACCACGTACTTCCCGGGCCTGCCAGCCAGAGCTACGGCCTGGCCGTTGCCCAGTTGGCCGGTGTGCCGACTCCGGTTATCCAGCGTGCCCGTGAGCATCTGGGGCGCCTCGAAACGGCCAGCCTACCCCATGAAACACCTGTCTTGACCAAGGGTGCGGCAGATATCCCGCACCAGAGCGACCTGTTTGCCAGCCTGCCACACCCAGCCATCGAGAAGCTCGGGAAGCTGGACCTGGACAATATGACGCCACGCCAAGCTATCGAAATGCTCTATACACTGAAGACTCTGTTATAACGCGCGCCCGCACAAGCTGATAGAATCCCGCGCGGTTTGGCGATGCTGCAGGTTACTAGCCTGGCCTGCAGCCGAACGACCAAACCGCGCGACCCTGTCTGGAAGGGTATCGCTGCCGTCGCCTGAGGAGAGAATTAGAAATGACCTTCGTCGTCACCGACAACTGCATCAAGTGCAAGTACACCGACTGCGTAGAAGTCTGTCCGGTGGACTGCTTCTACGAAGGCCCGAACTTCCTGGTCATTCACCCGGATGAGTGCATCGATTGTGCACTGTGCGAGCCTGAATGCCCCGCCCAAGCCATTTTCTCGGAAGATGAAGTGCCAAGTGGCATGGAGAACTTCATTGAGCTCAATGCCGAGCTTGCGGAAATCTGGCCGAACATCACCGAGCGCAAAGACGCTCTGCCAGATGCCGAAGAGTGGGACGGCAAGCCAGGCAAGATCGCCGATCTGGAACGCTAGGCGTTTGAAGATCAAAAAAAGGCCCCTAGGGGCCTTTTTTTCATGTTTGGGCCGGGCAAAAAAAGGGGCGGTTTGACCCGCCCACATTTTTTCCGTAGTCCCTTTGATCCCTTTCATCATCCTGATGAATCGCATCCTGCGATGTCCTGACCTTCATCCTTGAAAGCCTGTGTCAGTCCGTAGACACAGTTCAAATACTAGCGCCTGCAGCGTTACAAGCAATAGCACCCAACGCTGGCGATGTAGCTTGAACTTAGTGGCTGCATTTAAAAAATGCATTTTAAATCAATAGCTTAAATAAAAGACCACACTAAAAACGACAACCATTTACTTAAACTCACAGCAATGGCTTACATGATGCGTAAGCTAAGTCTTACACAAACAAGAACAGTACCAACGGCGTGAGGACGCTTTTATCCAGAACCGGATGTTTCCGCTGCAACAGCAGGAGAGGTTTCCCCTTCAAGCGGTGAAGTCACATACAAAAACGCCCCGACAAAGTCGAGGCGTTCTTTGCTGCAAGGCGTTGTTACTGGAACAGCGACTCGCTGGACAAACCGTTTTTCTCGAGGATCTCACGCAGGCGCTTGAGGCCCTCGACCTGGATCTGGCGAACCCGCTCACGCGTCAGGCCAATCTCCAAACCTACATCCTCCAGGGTGCTGCTCTCATGCCCCCTGAGGCCGAAGCGGCGAATCACCACTTCACGCTGCTTGTCGGTGAGCTCGCTCAACCACTGGTCGATGCTCTGGGACAGGTCATCATCCTGAAGCAGCTCGCAAGGGTCGGTTGGGCGGTCATCGGTGAGGGTATCGAGTAGCGTCTTGTCAGAATCCGGGCCCAGGGACACATCAACCGACGACACCCGCTCGTTCAGCCCAAGCATGCGCTTGACTTCACCCACTGGTTTTTCCAGCAGACTGGCAATCTCTTCCGGGGACGGTTCGTGATCGAGCTTCTGGGTGAGTTCCCGTGCGGCGCGCAGGTAGACGTTCAGTTCCTTGACCACGTGAATGGGCAAGCGAATGGTACGGGTCTGGTTCATGATCGCCCGTTCGATGGTTTGCCGAATCCACCAGGTAGCATAGGTAGAGAATCGGAAACCACGCTCAGGGTCGAACTTCTCGACCGCGCGAATCAACCCAAGGTTGCCCTCTTCGATCAGGTCCAGCAGTGAAAGCCCTCGATTCACATAGCGTCGGGCGATTTTCACTACCAGGCGCAAGTTGCTTTCGATCATCCGCTTGCGACCGGCTGGGTCGCCACTTTGCGACAGCCGTGCAAAATGGACTTCTTCCTCTGGCGAGAGAAGAGGCGAGAAACCGATTTCATTGAGGTAAAGCTGGGTTGCGTCAAGTGCCCGAGTGTAATCGATGTACTTGTGTTGCTTTAGCGAAGAGCCTTGCTTGGCCCTTGTCCGAACCGAAGATACAGCAGGTTCGTCTGACACCACATCCGTTTCCAAAACGATGCCCGTCTCCATCAGGAGCACTTCATCGTCGATGTCAAACTCCGGCACTTCTTTGTTGAGAGCCATTGTTATAGTCCTTTGCTGAGTTCGAACTCAGACTCAAGCGACGCCTATATCCCTGGCAACGCTGGAGCCTGTCCCCTCTACGCGAGGAACAGGCCGGGTCTAGCAATCAACGACGCGGCAGGAATTGCAGCGGATCAACAGGTTTGCCCTGGCGGCGAATCTCAAAATGCAGCTTCACCCGGTCCGTGCCCGTGGAACCCATTTCGGCAATTGTCTGCCCAACTTTGACCTGCTGTCCCTCCCGAACCAATAGCCTGCGGTTGTGACCGTAGGCGCTGACGTAGGTATCGCTGTGCTTGATGATTACCAACTCGCCGTAGCCCCGCAAGCCACTCCCGGCGTAGACAACTGAACCATCAGACGCAGCAAAAACAGGCTGTCCCAAATCACCGGCGATATCAATGCCTTTATTCAAACTACCGTTTGAAGCGAATTTTCCAATCAACACGCCATTGGCCGGCCAGGCCCAGCCGCCCACCGAACGCTCTGCAGCAGGTACCTGGGCGGGCGCTGCAGGTGTGGCAGGCGTAGCAACCGGAGGGGGCACAGGGGTCGCCGGGGTCGCCGCCTTGGCAGGCGTACCGGCAGGCCGGGTGGTGACGGTGGTCTTGCTCGACGGCGAGGACGAACTGGTGACAACGGTCGTCGTTCCCCCGGCAGGCGCACCGGAGCGACCGTCGAAACGGATCGCCTGCCCGACGCGAATGGTATAGGGCGCCGTGATGCCATTGCGCGCGGCCAGGTCTTTGTAGTCCCAGCCATAACGGAACGCGATGGAGTACAAGGTATCGCCCGGACGCACGACGTACTGGCCACTGGTAACTGCAGGGCGCTTGGCTACAGGCGCATTGCGATCGACAACTCGCGCACTATTGGAGGACGTGCTTGAACAACCGGAAATCAGCGTACCCAGGGCAAGTGCAATCACCAGAAGCTTGTAGCTCGAAAAGTCCCTGCGCTGCCGACTGATTGTGTGACCCACCCGCCGCTCCCTCTGATGGTGACTGCTGTGAAAATGCAATATTGTTGCAATTATACCCGAGCACCTACACCTTGCGGATCACAGGCATACGCAAAATGTGACACCCGACAAACCAAGATAGCCCGCCAGATAGACAGGGCAATGTCGGTGAAATTCTGCCGCGGCAAAAAAATAGATTCGATCAGGCCAGCGGGCCGCTGAGCAGGGGCACAAAGCGCACGGAGCCCATTACCCGCCGCGAGAACCCTTGTTCTTCACGCACGATGAGCATCAGCTGCTGCGACTCCCCGGTCGACCCCACCGGAATGACCATGCGCCCGCCCGGCGCAAGCTGGTCGAGCAAGGCCTGGGGAACTTCGGGCGCCACGGCGGTGACAATGATGCCGTTATACGGTGCCAGCGCCGGCCACCCTTCACAGCCATCACCCCAGCGAAACACCACATTGCGCAGGTTGAGTTCGGTCAGGCGCTCCTTGGCGCGATCCTGCAAGACCTTGATGCGCTCCACGGAAAAAACCCGCTCTACCAGTTGAGCAAGGATGGCTGTTTGATAACCGGAGCCGGTACCAATCTCCAGCACCTTGTCCAATGGGCCGGCCTCGAGCAGCAGTTCGCTCATGTGCGCAACCATGAACGGCTGGGAGATGGTCTGGTTGTTGCCGATAGGCAGCGCGGTATCTTCGTAGGCGCGATGAGCCAACGCCTCGTCGACAAACAGGTGACGTGGCGTGCGCCGCAGCACATCGAGCACCTGGGGGTTGGATACACCTTCTTCGATCAAACGTTGAATCAGCCGTTCACGGGTTCGCTGCGAGGTAAAACCGATACCGTGGCGCATCAGATCCTCCTGTTCTCGCATCAGAGCAACCCCTCCAGCCAGCCATCCAGGCGCTCGAAAGCGTCATTGAAGGTACGGTCCAACTGTAATGGAGTGATCGATACATAGCCCTGCATCACCGCATGAAAATCCGTGCCTGGTCCGCCATCCTCGGCATCCCCGGCCACGGCAATCCAATAACCCTCCTTGCCCCTGGGATTGACCACCTTGGTCGGTGCCGCGGCGCGTGCACGATGCCCCAGGCGAGTCAGCTGGATACCCCGGATATGCTCAAGCGGCAGGTTGGGGATGTTGACGTTCAACACCGTACGAGGTGGCAATGCCAGGCTCTCGTGAGCTTCAACCAGCTTGCGTGCAATATAGGCAGCCGTCGGCAGGTTGTCAGGCAAACGTGAAAGCAGCGAAAAGGCAAAGGAGGTGCCACCCAGGAAGCGCCCCTCCAATGCTGCTGCCACTGTCCCGGAGTACAGCACATCATCGCCCAGGTTGGCACCCAGGTTGATCCCCGACACCACCATGTCCGGCGTTTGCTCCAACAACCCGTTGAGCCCCAGGTGCACGCAGTCGGTCGGTGTACCGTTGAGGCTGATGTAGCCGTTGGCCAAGGTTTGCGGGCACAGCGGCCGATCGAGCGTCAGCGAACTGCTGGCACCGCTTTTGTCTTGGTCCGGGGCGATGACCACACAATCAGCATAATCCGCCAGCGCAGCATGCAGCGCTGCAAGTCCGGGTGCGGTGACGCCGTCGTCGTTCGAAATCAGAATACGCATGGGCTATCCGTCTGCCCTGCCGCCACCAGATCAACAAGCTCGCGCACCACGACGGTGGCAAAGCATCCGGCCGGAAGGACGAATTCCAGTTGCAGAATATCAGGCTCGGGATAATGCCACGTCAGGCCGCCAATGGGCAGTCGCAGGATACGACGCTCCTGATTCAGGCCTGCTCGCGCCAACCATTGGCACAACGAAGCGTGTTGCTCGCCAATGCCCTGCTCGAGCTCGCCGGTAGCACCACCGGTGCCCGGTGCTCCTTCGCCCCACAGCGGGCCGGTGGGGTGCAGGTCCAGAATGGCCAGGCGAGGATCGGAACACTCCGCTTCGCCGGCCGGGAAAAAGCTGCGACTGTCGGTGAACGCCAGCAGGTCACCGACCTGGGCCGTTTGCCAGCTGCCGTCGGCAACACGCGCTGCCAACACCTGGTTGAACAAATAACTGCGGGCACTGGAGAGCAGCCGTGAACGCACGTTGCGTTGCTCCGGCAATGCCTGGCGGGAAGCCCAATCCCGGGCATCATGAACGTTGCCGCCGGCGTGACCGAAGCGCTGGGTGCCGAAATAGTTCGGCACGCCCTGACAACGCAGCAGTTCAAGTCGCGCATCCAGGGCCGCCTGGTCGGCGACCAGGCCTGTCAGGCGCAGGGTGAAGCCATTGGCCGAATGCGCGCCGCGCTGCAGTTTGCGTGAGTGCCGGGTGCGCTTGAGGATGCTGAGGGTCTCGTTCTCGGCTGCGCCGAAGTCAGGATCGGCCTTGCCGGGCAAGTGCAGGCTGAACCACTGGCGGGTCAGCGCCTGACGGTCCTTGAGGCCGGCATAGCTGATGCTGCGCAGCGGTACGCCTGCTGCCCGAGCCAGGCGGCGTGCCGCCTCTTCGGTGTTCAGGTCGCGTTTTTCGACCCACAGCCACAAGTGTTCACCATTGCCCGAGAGCGGAATATCCAGGACTTCGTCCACCTGGAAGTCTTCGGCAGTAGCCTTGAGAATCGCGCTGCCCAGCGCCTGGCCCGATGCGCGCGGGCCCAGAAGTTCCAGTTCGGTCATGCTGACAACAACATCGCCACGGCGTGGACGGCAATGCCTTCTTCACGACCTGTGAAACCAAGCTTCTCAGTGGTCGTCGCCTTGACGTTGACCTGGTCGAGCTCGACCTGAAGGTCCTGGGCGATCAGTTGGCGCATGGTTTCGATATGCGGTGCCATCTTCGGCGCCTGGGCCACGATGGTGGCGTCGACGTTACCGACCTTCCAGCCCTTGGCCTGGACGATCTTCACTACGTGGCGCAACAGTACGCGGCTGTCAGCGCCCTTGAACTGCGGATCGGTATCGGGGAAATGCTTGCCGATGTCCCCAAGCGCAGCGGCGCCCAGCAAGGCATCGCTCAAGGCATGCAGCACGACGTCGCCATCGGAATGGGCCAGCAGCCCGAACTTGTGCGCAATGCGCACCCCACCCAAGGTGATGAAATCGCCTTCCGCGAAGCGGTGCACATCGTAGCCGTGGCCAATACGCATAAAAAAACGCCCTGATTGAGTCAGGGCGTGATTCTACCTGCTTTGCCGGGCCTTGGGCTTATTTGTAGGGCAGCGCCTACAACAAACCCAGGGCCACGCCATGGTGGCGCAAGTGCTCATCAATGAAGCTGGCGATAAAGTAATAGCTGTGGTCATAGCCTGGCTGCAAACGCAGCTCCAGCGGATGACCGGCCGCCTTGGCCGCCTGGATCAATGCCTGGGGCTTGAGCTGATTGTCGAGAAAATCGTCGCGATCGCCCTGATCCACCAACAACGGCAGACGCTCCTGTGCCTCGGCCATCAACACCGTGGCGTCCCATTCGCGCCAGCGCGCCCGGTCTTCCCCCAGGTAACGGGAGAAGGCCTTCTGGCCCCAGGGACAGTCCATCGGATTGCTGATCGGCGCAAAGGCCGACACCGAACGGTAGCGCCCGGGATTGCGCAGCGCGCACACCAACGCACCATGCCCGCCCATGGAGTGGCCGCTGATACCGCGACGATCAGACGCCGGGAAATGCGCCTCGACCAGCGCAGGCAGCTCCTGTACCACGTAGTCATGCATACGGTAGTGCTGGGACCAGGGCTGCTCGCTGGCATTGAGGTAGAAACCGGCTCCCAGCCCGAAGTCCCAGGCACCCTCCGGGTCGCCCGGGACCTGAGGCCCGCGCGGACTGGTATCGGGGGCGACGATGATCAACCCGAGCTCCGCGGCAAGCTTGTGTGCCCCGGCCTTCTGCATGAAGTTTTCATCCGTGCAGGTCAGGCCGCTGAGCCAATACAGCACCGGCAGTTTTTCGCCCTGCTCGGCCTGTGGTGGCAGGTAGACCGCAAAGACCATGTCGCAACCGAGCACCTGGGAACGGTGTCGGTAGCGCTTGTGCCAGCCGCCGAAGCTTTTCTGGCAAGAGATGTTTTCCAGGCTCATGGCAAACCTCAGAAATGAATGACGCTACGGATACTCTTGCCTTCATGCATGAGGTCGAACGCTTTGTTGATGTCTTCCAGACCCATGGTGTGAGTGATGAAGGTATCCAGCGGGATCTCGCCTTTTTCCGACATTTCGACGTAGCTTGGCAGCTCGCTGCGGCCACGCACGCCACCAAAGGCCGAACCACGCCAGACACGACCGGTCACCAACTGGAACGGACGCGTAGAGATTTCCTGGCCGGCACCGGCCACTCCAATGATCACCGACTCACCCCAGCCCTTGTGGCAACACTCCAGCGCTGCTCGCATCAGTTGCACGTTACCCACGCATTCAAAGGAGAAGTCCACGCCACCGTCGGTAAGGTCGACGATGACCTCCTGGATCGGGCGATCGTAGTCTTTCGGGTTGACGCAATCGGTAGCGCCCAGCTGCTTGGCAATCTCGAACTTGCCCGGGTTGATGTCAACGGCAATGATTCGCGAAGCCTTGGCTTTTACCGCGCCAATGATCGCCGACAAGCCGATGCCACCCAGGCCAAAGATGGCCACCGTATCGCCCGGCTTGACCTTGGCGGTGTTGAGCACGGCGCCGATGCCCGTCGTGACGCCACAACCGAGCAGGCAGACTTTCTCCAGGGGGGCTTCTTTCTGGATCTTGGCCACGGAGATTTCCGGGAGCACGGTGTACTCGGAGAACGTCGAGGTGCCCATGTAGTGGAACAGCTGCTGACCTTTGTAGGAGAAGCGCGTGGTGCCATCAGGCATCAGCCCTTTGCCCTGGGTGGCGCGAATGGCCTGGCACAGGTTGGTCTTGCCGGAGCGGCAGAATTTGCACTGGCCGCATTCGGGGGTGTACAGCGGGATCACATGATCGCCGACTGCGACCGACGTGACGCCCTCGCCCACCGCTTCGACGACCGCACCGCCTTCATGGCCGAGGATCGATGGGAAGATGCCTTCAGGGTCTGCACCGGAGAGCGTGTAGGCATCGGTGTGGCAGACGCCACTGGCGACCACGCGAAGCAGCACTTCACCTGCCTTGGGCATGGCCACGTCGACCTCGACGATCTCCAGCGGTTTCTTGGCCTCGAAAGCAACGGCGGCACGGGACTTGATCATCAATCTTCTCCAACAAGGGGTCAGTTCAAGTCCGCAGTGTAATTCATCCGTATTTGATGAATAATCCGGCCGAAGACAAAACATTATTGCCATACAGGGATAATCAATGATCAGCCGCTGGGAAGGCATCGACGAGTTCGTCGCTGTCGCCGAATCGGGTCAGTTCACTGCCGCCGCCGAGCGCCTGGGCGTTTCTTCATCCCACATCAGCCGCCAGATCGCGCGCCTGGAAGACCGCCTGCAAACACGCCTGCTCTACCGCAGTACCCGCAAGGTTACGTTGAGCGAAGCCGGGCAGACGTTCCTGCAACATTGTCAGCGCCTGCAAGATGGCCGCGAAGAAGCCCTGCGCGCGATGGGCGACCTCACCAGCGAGCCCAAGGGCTTGCTGCGCATGACATGTGCAGTGGCGTATGGCGAGCGCTTTATCGTTCCACTGGTGACCCGCTTCATGGCGTTATACCCGCAGTTGCGGGTCGACATCGAGTTGAGCAATCGCACCTTGGACCTGTTGCATGAAGGACTGGACCTGGCCATTCGCCTGGGCCGCCTGCAGGACTCGCGGTTGGTGGCCACCCGCCTGGCGCCCAGGCGCATGTACCTGTGCGCCTCACCGGCCTACGTGAAGCGCTATGGTCGACCGCACAGCCTGTCGGAACTGGCGCGACACAACTGCCTGATCGGCAGCACGGATACCTGGCCACTGCAGCAGGATGGCCGCGAATACGGCCTGCGGGTACAGGGCAACTGGCGCTGCAACAGTGGCCAGGCGGTGCTGGATGCCGCACTGCAAGGGATAGGCTTGTGCCAGTTGCCGGATTACTACGTTCTGGAACACCTCAAGAGCGGTGCCCTGGTATCGCTGCTGGAAACCCACCAGCCGCCCAACACCGCGGTGTGGGCGCTGTATCCGCAGCAGCGGCATCTGTCACCCAAGGTGCGCAAACTAGTGGACTTTTTACGAGAGGGGTTGGCGACGTTACCGGAGTACCGAGGTGCTTAGCCCAGCATCACGGGGCAAGCCTGCCCCTACAGTGCAGGTTTCACGTCAGCGCTTGGCCCAGCGTTGGCGCAACCACTCCAGGTCTTCCGGCCGGGTCACCTTGATGTTGTCACTGCGCCCTTCAATCAAACGAGGCGCCTGCCCAGCCCACTCGATAGCCGAAGACTCATCGGTGATGGCCACATCGGCCACCAGGCTGTCGGCCAACGCCCGATGCAAGGCACCGAGACGAAACATCTGCGGCGTGTAAGCCTGCCACACAGTGCTACGGTCAATGGTTGCACTGACCCGACCCTTGGCATCGGCGCGTTTCAGGGTGTCACGTGCAGGCACGGCCAGCAGGCCTCCGACCGGATCGTCGGCAAGTTCGGCCAACAAGCGATCCAGATCGCTGCGCGCCAGGTTTGGCCGCGCCGCATCGTGAACCAGCACCCAGTCACTGTCGGCGGCGCCTTGGGCATGCAGCAACAGCAGGGCATTGAGCACGGAGTCGGCGCGTTCCTGACCGCCAGCTGCATGCTGGATGCGCGGATCATGGGCGCAACGCAGGCCGGGCCAGTAAGGATCGTCAGCAGCAACGCTGACAACCACCCCTTTTACACAAGGATGGTCGAGAAAACAGTCGAGGCTATGCTCGAGAATGGTCTGCCCGCCCAGTTGCAAATATTGCTTGGGGCGGTCGGCAGCCATGCGGGCACCAACGCCCGCGGCGGGAATCACGGCCCAGAAGGCCGGCAAGTTCTGGCTCATTGGGCCAACTGGTAGAGGGTTTCACCCTCCTTGACCATACCCAATTCATGGCGTGCCCGTTCTTCGACGGTTTCCATACCTTTCTTCAACTCCAGTACTTCTGCATCAAGCACACGATTACGTTCCAGCAAGCGCTCATTCTCGGCGTGCTGGTCGGCAATCTGCTGCTGGAGTTCGGTGACATGGGCCAGGCTGCCATTGCCCACCCACAAACGATACTGCAGGCCACCGAGCAGCAGAAGCAAGACGAGGAACAACCAATAGGGACTGCGCATCAGGGTATCCAGTGGAAAAAGACCGCCACTTGTGCAGGGCGCTGATGGCACGAAGCCTGGCCGAAGCCAGGCTTTGTGTTCACAGACCTGCGGCAAAAAGCGGCTGAACAGTCAGTATGACTGCTCGGCGCGCTTGGGCTGCTGTCTTTTTACCATCTCTTGCTTAGCCGCGAAACTCGGCACGACCACGGTACACAGCCTTGCTGCCCAGTTGCTCTTCGATACGCAGCAGCTGGTTGTACTTGGAAACGCGGTCGGAACGGCACAGCGAACCGGTCTTGATCTGGCCAGCAGCGGTACCCACGGCCAGGTCGGCAATGGTCGAATCCTCGGTTTCGCCCGAACGGTGCGAGATCACCGCGGTGTAACCGGCAGCCTTGGCCATCTGGATGGCTTCCAGGGTTTCGGTCAACGAGCCGATCTGGTTGAACTTGATCAGGATCGAGTTGCCGATCTGCTTGTCGATACCTTCTTTGAGGATCTTGGTGTTGGTCACGAACAGGTCGTCACCGACCAGCTGTACCTTGTCGCCGATCTTGTCGGTGAGGATCTTCCAACCAGCCCAGTCGGACTCGTCCAGACCGTCTTCGATCGAGATGATCGGGAAGCGCTCGGTCAGGCCTTTGAGGTAGTCGGCAAAACCGGCAGCGTCGAACGACTTGCCTTCGCCGGACAGGTTGTACTTGCCATCTTCGTAGAACTCGCTGGCCGCGCAGTCCAGGGCCAGGGTCACGTCGGTACCCAGCTTGTAGCCAGCGTTGGCAATGGCTTCGGCAATGGCCGACAGGGCGTCTTCGTTGGATGCCAGGTTAGGAGCGAAACCACCTTCGTCACCCACGGCGGTGTTCAGGCCACGAGCCTTCAATACAGCCTTGAGGTGATGGAAAATCTCGGTGCCCATGCGCAGCGCGTCGGAGAAGGTCTTGGCGCCTACCGGCTGAACCATGAACTCCTGGATGTCGACGTTGTTGTCGGCGTGCTCGCCGCCGTTGATGATGTTCATCATCGGGACAGGCATGGAGTACTGGCCAGGGGTACCGTTGAGGTTGGCGATGTGCGCGTACAGCGGCAGGTCCTGGTCCTGGGCAGCGGCCTTGGCGGCAGCCAGGGACACGGCGAGGATGGCGTTGGCACCCAGCTTGGCCTTGTTCTCGGTACCGTCCAGTTCGATCATGGCGCGGTCCAGGGCTTTCTGGTCAAGTGGATCCTTGCCCAGCAGCAGGTCGCGGATCGGGCCGTTGATGTTGGCAACGGCCTTCAGGACGCCCTTGCCCATGTAACGGCTCTTGTCGCCATCACGCAGCTCCAGCGCTTCGCGCGAGCCAGTGGAAGCACCGGACGGCGCGCAAGCGCTGCCGATGATGCCGTTGTCGAGCAGTACGTCCGCTTCTACGGTGGGGTTACCACGCGAATCGAGAACTTCACGACCTTTGATGTCGACGATTTTTGCCATTGTTGTAAGCACTCCAGAATTGACGAAAACAACGCAGCTGAGAAAAATCCTTGCCGCTCGCCTGGCTGTTGATAGTGGGCAGGCCTGACGATGGCAAACCCCTGACCCACGGGTCAGGGGTTGAACGGGCGGTACTTTACCGGAGAAATGAGCTTTACGCGGTTTCTACCGTCGGAAAACTTTTCACCAGATCGTCCAGTTGCTTGAGCTGGGCCAGGAATGGCTCCAGTTTGTCCAGGCGCAGGGCGCATGGACCGTCACACTTGGCGTTGTCCGGGTCGGGGTGGGACTCGAGGAACAGCCCCGCCAGCCCTTGACTCAGGCCGGCCTTGGCTAGGTCGGTAACCTGGGCGCGGCGGCCACCGGCGGAGTCGGCACGACCGCCCGGCATTTGCAGGGCGTGGGTCACGTCGAAAAACACCGGGTACTCGAACTGCTTCATGATCCCGAAACCGAGCATGTCCACCACCAGGTTGTTATACCCGAAGCTGGAACCACGCTCGCACAGGATCAATTGATCGTTACCGTTTTCCTCGCACTTGGACAGGATGTGTTTCATCTCCTGGGGTGCGAGGAACTGAGCCTTCTTGATGTTGATCACCGCACCGGTCCTGGCCATGGCCACGACCAGGTCAGTCTGGCGCGACAGAAACGCCGGCAACTGGATGATATCGCAGACGTCCGCAACGGCTTGCGCCTGATGCGGCTCGTGGACATCGGTGATCACCGGAACCTTGAAGGTCTGCTTGATCTCTTCGAAGATCTTCAGCCCCTCTTCCAGGCCGGGGCCGCGGTAAGAGTGGCTCGACGAACGGTTGGCCTTGTCGAAGCTTGCCTTGAACACGTAGGGGATACCGAGCTTCTCCGTAACCCTTACGTACTCTTCGCAGATCTGCATGGCCAGGTCACGAGACTCCAGCACGTTCATGCCGCCGAACAGGACGAACGGCTTGTCGTTGGCGATCTCGATGTTACCGACGCGGATGATCTTCTGGGTCATGGATCAGGCCTTGTTCTTTTGAGCCAGTGCCGCCTTGACGAAGCCGCTGAACAGCGGATGGCCGTCACGCGGGGTCGAGGTGAACTCAGGGTGGAACTGGCAAGCGACGAACCATGGATGATCCTGGGACTCGACCACTTCAACCAGCGCGCCGTCACCGGAGCGACCGGAAACCTTGAGGCCGGCTTCGACCAGCTGTGGCAGCAACTTGTTGTTCACTTCGTAGCGGTGACGATGACGTTCGACGATCACATCCTTGGCGTAGCAGTCATGGACCTTGGAGCCGCTTTCCAGCTGGCACTCCTGGGCACCCAGACGCATGGTGCCGCCCAGGTCGGACGCTTCGGTGCGGGTCTCGACCGCGCCAGTGGCATCTTCCCACTCGGTGATCAGACCAACGACCGGGTGACCACTGTTGCGATCGAACTCGGTGGAGTTGGCGTCTTTCCAGCCCATGACGTTACGAGCGAACTCGATGACCGCCACTTGCATGCCCAGGCAGATACCCAGGTAAGGGACCTTGTTCTCGCGAGCGTACTGCACGGCAGTGATCTTGCCTTCGACACCGCGCAGACCGAAGCCGCCCGGTACCAGGATGGCATCGGCGCCTTCGAGCAGGCTGGTGCCCTGGTTCTCGATGTCTTCGGAGTCGATGTAGCGCAGGTTGACCTTGGTACGATTCTGGATGCCGGCATGGCTCATCGCTTCGATCAACGATTTGTAGGCGTCCAGCAGTTCCATGTACTTGCCGACCATGGCGATGGTCACTTCGTGCTCTGGATTGAGCTTGGCATCGACGACCTTTTCCCACTCGGACAGGTCGGCGCCATTGCACTGCAGGCCGAAACGCTCGACGACGAAGTCATCGAGGCCCTGGGCGTGCAGCACGGCCGGGATCTTGTAGATGGTATCGACGTCTTCCAGGGAGATCACCGCACGCTCTTCGACGTTGGTGAACAGGGCAATCTTGCGACGCGAGGAGACGTCGACCGGATGGTCGGAACGGCAGATCAGCACATCAGGCTGCAGGCCGATGGAGCGCAGCTCCTTGACCGAGTGCTGGGTTGGCTTGGTCTTGGTCTCGCCAGCGGTGGCGATGTACGGCACCAGGGTCAAGTGCATCAGCATGGCGCGCTTGGAACCCACTTCAACGCGCAACTGGCGAATCGCCTCGAGGAACGGTTGCGACTCGATGTCACCCACGGTGCCACCGATCTCCACCAGGGCCACGTCGGCATCGCCGGCGCCCTTGATGATGCGGCGCTTGATCTCGTCGGTGATGTGCGGAATGACCTGGATGGTCGCGCCCAGGTAATCACCACGGCGCTCCTTGCGCAGCACGTGCTCGTAGATACGGCCGGTGGTGAAGTTGTTGTTCTGGGTCATGGTCGTGCGGATGAACCGCTCGTAGTGGCCCAGGTCCAGGTCGGTCTCGGCGCCGTCGTGGGTGACGAACACTTCACCGTGCTGGAACGGGCTCATGGTGCCCGGGTCGACGTTGATGTACGGGTCCAGCTTGAGCATGGTGACCTTGAGCCCCCGCGCCTCCAGGATGGCCGCCAATGAAGCCGAGGCAATGCCTTTCCCCAATGAAGAAACAACACCGCCCGTGACGAATATGTAGCGCGTCATGAAAAACCCTAGAAGTCTGCGTTAAAGCGGTCAGTGCCGCCGGGGAAAGCGAAGGAAGGCCGAAGCCCCCGATCACCTGCGTCAATCACAGTGCATCTTAAAAAACTGCCGCGTCTGGACACACCAGGGGTTGGAATCCCGGTTAGGAGCTCGCTAAACATTTTTAGAATCGCCCAGCAAAAAACTGCTTGGTAATCGGCAACTGCTGTGATTTCGGGGAAGCCACAGAAGCTGTATCAAGAAGGGAGCGTAGTCTACCCGAATGTGCCTTTCATCTCAAACCTTGCTCGCTCGTCGGTACACACCAATGCAATTGCCATTCGCCCTGGCTCAAGCCGGGCAGGTTGGCCACGGCCAGCAACTGCTCGCCACGATAGAGCAGCGGCAGGCGCGAGCGGACGAACGGCGGCATCTGGTGCTCGTTGAGCAAGCGCTTGAGGTCTCGGCGACCGCGACCCGCAACCTGCAAGACCTCGCCACCCTGGCGGTAGGCAATGTGCAGCGGCCCCTGCGGCAAGATGCCGCTCAACTGCACACGGCCATTGTCGGCCAACTCCAGCGCCTGACCCGGGCAATCCCAGCTTTGCACCTGTGGCGTCTTCAGCCAGTCGTCGGCCAACCACCAGATACGGCTGTGACTGCGATGCAGTTCGCCGTCGGTCAGTTGCCAGCAGGGCTGCCCATCCCCCACTGCGTCGCGCAGGCTTTCCCAACCAGCCCAGTGTCGCGCATCGGGCAAGCGCGTGCGCGGGGCCAGCCAGTACTGCAGTGCATTGCGCTGGCGCGCCGGCGAAAGCCCGCGCAGCACGGTCAAGTCCAGCGAAGCCAGGGTCAGCCAGTCAATCCCACCTGGGGTCGAGGCCCGGGCAAGATCTTGAACGGCCAGTTCATCGAGCAACCCTTGCGCCTCGCCCAGGTGCTCGGCGCTTCGCGCCAGGTTTTGCGCCACCTGGGGCCAGCGTTGCTGTAGTACGGGGAACACTGCATGACGCAGGTAGTTGCGAGAAAACCGGGTGTCGCTGTTGGACGGGTCCTCCACCCACTGCAACTGCTGCTCGCGACCATAAGCTTCAAGAACCTGACGTGGTACATCGAGCAATGGCCGCAGCAACACCCCCTGCCCCAGCGCACGGACCTGTGGCATGCCCGCCAGGCCACGGACTCCTGCACCACGGAGCAACCGGAACAGCAGGGTTTCCGCCTGGTCTTCGCGGTGCTGGCCAGTCAGCAAGACCTCACCTGCCTGCAAGGATTGCGCGAAGGCCGCATAGCGGGCATCACGCGCGCCTTGCTCGAGGCTCGCCCCTGGGGCGACCTTGACATTGACGACCTGCAGCCTGACACCCAAGGCGTCGCACAGGCGCTGGCAATGCGCCGGCCAGCTGTCAGCGCTGGCTTGCAGGCCATGATGGATGTGAATCGCTCGAATGGGCGGGAGTGGCTGGTGATGCGAGGCGTGGACGAGCACGTGCAGGAGGACGGTGGAGTCCAGGCCGCCGGAGAGGGCGACGCACCAGGAAGGGGCTTGAAGCCAGGGGGATAGTTGGCGGGTGATGTCGATCATTGGCGATCGCGGGGCAAGCCCGCTCCTACAGGGTGTGGGAGCGGGCTCGAGATCAGAGCCCGTAGCTCATCAGGCGATCATAACGGCGCTTGAGCAGCGCGTCGTTGTCGAACTTCTTGAGCATGGCCAACTGCTCGACCAGTTCGCCACGGATGCTTTCCGACATTTTCGCCGGGTCGCGGTGCGCACCGCCCAGTGGCTCGGAAATCACCTTGTCGACAATACCCAGGCCCTTGAGGCGCTCGGCAGTGATACCCATGGCTTCAGCAGCATCGGACGCCTTGTCGGCGGTCTTCCACAGGATCGAGGCACAGCCTTCCGGCGAGATCACCGAGTAAGTGGAGTACTGCAGCATGTTCAGCTGGTCGCACACACCAATGGCCAATGCGCCGCCAGAGCCGCCCTCACCGATGACAGTGGCGATGATCGGGGTTTTAAGGCGCGCCATGACACGCAGGTTCCAGGCAATGGCTTCACTCTGGTTGCGTTCTTCAGCGTCGATGCCGGGGTAAGCACCTGGGGTGTCGATGAAGGTCAGGATCGGCATCTTGAAGCGTTCGGCCATTTCCATCAGGCGACAAGCCTTGCGGTAGCCTTCCGGACGCGGCATGCCGAAGTTGCGACGCACCTTCTCGCGGACCTCACGGCCTTTCTGGTGACCGATCACCATCACCGGTTTGTCATCCAGACGGGCGATACCACCAACGATCGCGGCATCGTCGGAAAAATGCCGGTCGCCGTGCAGCTCGTCGAATTCGGTGAAAATATGGTCGATGTAGTCCAGGGTGTACGGACGACGGGGGTGACGGGCCAGGCGGGCGATCTGCCAACTGGTCAGGTTGCCGAAGATGCTTTCGGTCAGAGTGCTGCTCTTGTCTTGCAGACGGGCGATCTCATCGCCGATGTTCAGCGAGTTGTCATTGCCCACCAGGCGCAGCTCTTCGATCTTGGCTTGCAGGTCAGCAATCGGCTGTTCGAAATCCAGGAAATTCGGGTTCATAGGCATCCGTCTTGGGTCTACGGCCAGGCGGCCGGCCGGTTGATCCGTTTGGCGCCCTACCTTAAGGGATCAGGCGCATTCAGGTCGAGATTAAAAATTCATCGATATTGCAAAAAGACGTTCTCACGTCCGAACTGGTCACGCAGTGCCTGAATCAGGCCATCGGCCGGGTCGATTCGCCAACCTTCGCCGAACTGCAGCATGGCCTTCGCATCACTGCCGGTGTACTCCATGGTGATCGGGCACGCGCCACGATGGCGCTTGAACAACTCGCCCAGCCAGTTCAAGCGATCGCCCTTGAGGGCATCGCTGTGCACCTTCAGGCGCAGGCTTTCGGCAAGGTTGGTGCGGGCATCTTCCATGCTCATCACCCGCTTGACCCGCAGTCGCAGGCCGCCGGAGAAGTCATCGTTGCTGACCTCGCCCTCGACCACCACCATCGCGTCGGTCTGCAACAGCGCCTGGGCCGCCATGAAAGCGTCGGCGAACAGTGAAGCCTCGATACGCCCGGAGCGGTCGTCGAGGGTGACAAAACCCATCTTGTCACCCTTTTTGTTCTTCATCACCCGCAGGGCGATGATCATGCCGGCCACCGTCTGGGTATCGCGGGCCGGCTTCAGATCAATGATGCGCTGACGGGCAAACCGGCGGATCTCGCCTTCGTACTCGTCGATCGGGTGACCGGTGAGGTACAGGCCCAGCGTGTCCTTCTCGCCGCGCAGGCGCTCTTTGAGCGTCAGTTCGCGGGCCTTGCGGTGATTGGCATAGACATCGGCATCTGCTTCGACGAACAACCCGCCAAACAGGTCGGCATGACCGCTGTCGGCGGTACGCGCGGTTTGTTCGGCCGCCTTGATCGCCTCTTCCATCGCTGCAAGCAGCACCGCGCGATTGCGGTCGATATTGGCCTGGTAGGCCTTGAGCTCGTCATGGAAATACGGCCCCAGGCGATCCAGCGCGCCGCTGCGGATCAGGGCATCGAGGGTACGTTTGTTGATGCGCTTGAGGTCGACTCGTTCGCAGAAATCGAACAGATCCTTGAACGGCCCGGCCATCCGCGCCTCGACGATCGCCTCGACCGGCCCCTCGCCCACGCCCTTGATCGCACCCAGTCCATAGACGATCCGACCGTCATCATTGACCGTGAACTTGAAGTCGGAGGTATTCACATCCGGCGCATCGAGGCGCAGCTTCATGCTGCGCACTTCCTCGATCAAGGTCACGACCTTGTCGGTGTTGTGCATATCCGCCGACAGCACCGCAGCCATGAATGGCGCCGGATGGTGGGTTTTCAACCAGGCGGTCTGGTACGAGACCAGGCCATAGGCGGCGGAGTGGGATTTGTTGAAGCCGTAGCCGGCGAATTTCTCTACCAGGTCAAAGATGTTACCGGCCAGGTCGGGGTCGATATTGTTGGACGCACAACCCTCGATGAAACCGCCCCGCTGCTTGGCCATCTCCTCGGGCTTTTTCTTACCCATTGCCCGGCGCAGCATGTCTGCGCCACCGAGGGTATAGCCGGCCATGACCTGGGCGATCTGCATCACCTGTTCCTGATACAGGATGATGCCGTAGGTCGGTGCCAATACGGGCTTGAGGCCTTCGTACTGGTAGTCCGAGTGCGGATAGGCCAGCTCTGCGCGGCCGTGCTTGCGGTTGATGAAGTCATCCACCATGCCGGACTGCAAAGGGCCCGGACGGAACAGTGCCACCAGTGCAATGAGGTCTTCCAGGCAGTCGGGCTTGAGCTTTTTGATCAGCTCCTTCATGCCTCGCGATTCAAGCTGGAATACCGCCGTGGTTTCGGCTTTTTGCAGCAGGTCGTAGGTTTTCTTGTCATCCAGCGGGATGAAGTCGATGTTCAGGTCATCCAGGCCTTTCTTGGCCTGTTCGCGGTTGATGGTCTCCATCGCCCACTTGATGATGGTCAGCGTGCGCAAGCCGAGGAAGTCGAACTTCACCAGGCCCGCCGCCTCGACGTCATCCTTGTCGAACTGGGTTACCAGGCCACCGCCCTCTTCATCACAGGCGATAGGCGAGAAGTCGGTCAGTTTGGTCGGCGCGATAACCACGCCACCGGCGTGCTTGCCGGTACCCCGACAGACACCCTCGAGCTTGAGCGCCATGTCCCAGATTTCTTTGGCGTCCTCGTCGGTCTTGAGGAAGTCGCGGAGCATTTCCTCTTGCTCGTAAGCCTTCTCCAAGGTCATGCCGACTTCAAACGGGATCATCTTCGACAGGCGATCGGCCAGGCCGTAGGACTTGCCCTGGACCCGCGCAACGTCACGCACCACCGCCTTGGCGGCCATGGTGCCGAACGTAATAATCTGGCTGACCGCGTTACGGCCGTACGCGTCTGCCACGTACTCGATCACCCGGTCGCGACCGTCCATGCAGAAGTCGACGTCGAAGTCGGGCATCGAAACCCGCTCGGGGTTGAGGAAACGCTCGAACAGTAGGTCATAAGCCAGCGGGTCGAGGTCGGTAATCTTCAGTACATAGGCCACCAGCGAGCCTGCACCCGATCCCCGGCCCGGGCCCACCGGCACGCCGTTGTTCTTGGCCCACTTGATGAAGTCCATAACGATCAGGAAGTAACCCGGGAAGCCCATCTGGATGATGATATCCAGCTCGAACTTCAGGCGGTCGAGGTAGACCTGGCGCTTCTCTTCATAGTTGGGCGTGGTGTCCTTCGGCCAAAGCACCGCGAGGCGCTCTTCGAGGCCCTCGTGGGAGACATGCCGCAGGTAATCGTCGATGCCCATGCCGTTGGGCGTGGGGAAGTCCGGCAGGAAGTGCTTGCCCAGCTGAACCTGGATATTGCAGCGCTTGGCAATCTCGACGGTGTTTTCCACCGCATCGGGCAGGTCGCTGAACAGCTCGGCCATTTCCTCCGGGCTTTTGAGGTACTGCTGGTCGCTGTAGTTGCGTGAGCGCCGCGGGTCATCCAGGGCGCGGCCTTCACCGATGCATACCCGGGTCTCGTGGGCGTCGTAGTCCGACTGTTTGATGAAGCGCACATCGTTGGTCGCCACCAGCGGCGCACCCAGCTTGTCGGCAAGCGCCACTGCCGCATGCAAGTACTCTTCGTCGCCTGCGCGGTTGGTGCGCTGTACTTCGACATAGAAGCGATCGGGGAACATCGCCATCCAGTCGCGCAGCAAGGCCTCGGCTTCATCAGGGTTGCCGTTGAGCAGGGCGAGGCCGATATCACCCTCCTTGGCGGCCGACAGGGCGATCAGGCCCTCGCTGGCCGGGGCAATCCAGTCACGCTCGATAATCACCAAGCCGTTGCGCTGCCCGTCAACCCAGCCCCGCGAGATCAACTCGGTCAGGTTGCGATAGCCCTTCGGGTCCATGGCCAGGAAGCAAATGCGCGCCAGCGGAGCATCCGGGTCGCCGTTACTCAACCACAGGTCGGCACCACAGATCGGCTTGATGCCGGCGCCCATGGCGTTCTTGTAGAACTTGACCAGCGAACACATGTTGCTCTGGTCGGTGACCGCTACGGCCGGCATGTTCATCGCGGCCAGCGCCTTGGCCAGCGGCTTGATCCGCACCAGGCCATCGACCAGCGAGTATTCGGTGTGCAGGCGAAGATGAACGAAAGAAGCCGACATGATGATCCTATAGCAGCACAAAACAACAAGGCCCGGATTGTACCGGGCCTTGATCAAAACATCAGCCAGCGCAGGGCTGCTGATACCTGTCCGAAGCCATCAGGCCCCGACGAACTCGCTACCCAGGGCCTCTCGAGCTTCATAAGCGGCGCGCACTGGCGCGAAGGAGCGCCGATGAATAGGCGTCGGCCCCAGGCGCGCCAAGGCTTCGAGATGCACCGGCGTCGGATACCCCTTGTGTCCGCCGATGCCGTAGCCTGGGTAAATCAACTCAAAGGCGGCCATTTCACGGTCTCGGGTGACCTTGGCCAGAATCGACGCGGCAGCGATTGCCGGCACCTGGCTATCGCCCTTGATCACCGGCTCGGCCGGAATCGACAGCTTGGGACAGCGATTGCCGTCGATCAGGGCCAGTTTTGGCGTAATGCTCAGGCCTTCGACTGCCCGCTGCATGGCCAGCATAGTGGCATGCAGAATATTCAGTTCATCGATTTCTTCGACTTCGGCACGAGCAATACAGAAGCTCAGGGCTTTTTCGCAGATTTCGTCGAACAGCCTCTCGCGACGGGCCTCGGTGAGCTTCTTCGAGTCGTTCAGGCCAAGGATCGGCCGCTGCGGATCGAGAATCACGGCGGCAGTCACCACCGCACCGCACAACGGCCCACGGCCGACTTCGTCAACCCCGGCCACCAGGTCTTCGACCAGGGTGAAGTCCAGTCCCATTTGCATCTATCGGGCTTCCAGCAAGGCCAGCACCGCGTCAGCTGCCTGGTTGGAGGCATCGCGGCGCAGGGTACGGTGAATCTGGTCAAAACTTTCGGTCTGCTGTTCGCCACCTTCTACCAATGGCGCCAGGGTCTGGGCCAGGACTTCGGCGGTGGCGGCTTCCTGCAGCAGCTCAGGCACTAGCATGCGCTGTGCCAGCAGGTTGGGCAGGGAGACGTAAGGGCTTTTGACCAGTCGTTTGAGAATCCAGTAAGTCAGCGGCGCCATGCGGTAGGCGACCACCATCGGGCGCTTGAACAGCAAGGCTTCCAGGGTGGCAGTACCCGAGGCGATCAGCACCGCGTCACAGGCCGCCAGCGCCTGGTGGGAGCGGCCATCGAGCAGGGTCAGGGGCAAATCGCGGCCTACCATCATCTGCTCAAGCTGCGCGCGACGCTCGGCATTGGCGCACGGCGAAACGAAGCGAACACCGGGAACCAGCGCCTGCAAGCGATGCGCAGCATCGAGAAACAATGTTCCCAGACGCCCCACTTCTCCGCCACGACTGCCTGGCATCAAGGCCACCAGGGGCCCATCGCCCAGGCCAAGCTGCTCTCGAGCCTGAGCTCGGTCGGCCTGCAGTGGAATGCTGTCGGCCAGCGGATGACCGACAAAACGCACCGGCACACCCTTCTCTTCGTAGAACCTGGCCTCGTAGGGGAACAGTGTCAGCACCAGGTCGCAGCCTTCACGGATTTTCAACACGCGTTTCTGCCGCCAGGCCCAAACCGAGGGGCTGACGTAATGCACGGTCTTGATCCCGGCCTTGCGCAGGTTCAATTCGATGTTGAGGGTAAAATCCGGGGCGTCGATGCCGATGAACACATCCGGTCGTGCCTCGATCAGCGTCTGGATCAGCGCCTTGCGCCGCTTGAGCAACTCGCGCAGGCGCCCGAGCACTTCGACCAGGCCCATGACCGCCAGACGCTCCATGGGAAAGTAGGAGACCAGGCCTTCAGCCTGCATCAGCGGGCCGCCGACGCCAATGAAGCGCACCTGAGGATGGCGCGCCTTGAGCGCGCGCATCAACCCGGCACCGAGGATGTCACCGCTGGCCTCACCCGCCACCAGCGCTACACAGAGTTCAGCCATATCAGCGGGTGATGCCGCGGGTGGAGTTCTGGATCGACTTGAGGAACACGTCGACTTCAGGGAATTGGGTCGCAGGCTCCGCCAGTTCGGCAATCGCTTGCTCGACCGTCAGGCCCTGGCGGTAAACCACCTTGTACGCGCGACGCAGGGCATGAATGGCATCTTCGCTGAAACCCCTGCGACGCATGCCCTCGAAGTTCATGCTGCGAGCTTCGGCCGGGTTGCCGAACACCGTGACATAGGCCGGAACATCCTTGCCGATCGCCGTTCCCATGCCGGAAAAGCTGTGCGCACCGATATGGCAGAACTGATGGACCAGGGTGAAACCGGACAGGATCGCCCAGTCGTCGACGTGTACATGACCTGCCAGCGCCGTGTTGTTGACCAGGATGCAATGATTGCCAATGACGCTGTCGTGACCGATATGGGCATAAGCCATGATCAGGTTGTGATCACCCAGCGTGGTCTCCGAGCGGTCTTGCACGGTGCCACGGTGGATCGTCACGCCTTCGCGAATCACATTGTGATCACCGATCACCAGGCGCGTGGCTTCACCCTTGTACTTGAGGTCAGGGGTGTCTTCACCTACCGAGGAGAACTGGTAGATGCGGTTGTGCTTACCAATACGGGTCGGGCCTTTGAGTATCACGTGCGGACCGATGATGGTCCCCTCGCCGATCTCAACCCCGGCACCGATGATAGACCAAGGGCCGACCTCGACGCCGTCGGCGAGCTTCGCCGATGGATCGATGATTGCCCGAGGGTCAATCAAACTCATAGTTTACGTTCCGCGCAGATGATCTCGGCCGAGCATACCGGCTTGCCGTCGACCGACGCCTGGCACTCGAACTTCCAGATCTGGCGCTTGCAACTGATGAACTTGGCTTCGAGGATCAGCTGGTCACCCGGCAATACAGGCTGACGAAAGCGTAGCTTGTCGGAGCCAACGAAGTAGTAAAGAGTGCCATCGGCCGGTTTCACATCGAGCATCTTGAAGCCAAGGATACCGGCTGCCTGAGCCATGGCTTCGATGATCAGCACGCCCGGCATGATCGGGTGCGCCGGGAAGTGACCATTAAAGAAAGGTTCGTTGATGCTGACATTCTTGTAGGCACGAATGCGCTTGGCCTCGACGTCCAGCTCCGCTACACGGTCCACCAGCAGGAACGGGTAACGGTGAGGCAGGTATTCGCGAATCTCGTTGATGTCCATCATTTCGGGGGGAAGCCTGTAGTAAAGATAGGGAGCGCCCGTATTCGCCAGGCGCTCCTTTTGCAAAATCAAAGAGTCAGCCTGCGGCTATTCACTCTCGATCAGGAAATGGTATCAGCCTTCAGATGAAGGCTGGCTGCCTGAGGTCACGGCCTCGACACGCTTTTCCAGCTGTTGGAGCCGTTTGGCCATCTCGTCGAGTTGACGAATCCGGGCGGCACTTTTACGCCACTCGCCCAGTGTCTGCATCGCCGTACCGGAAGAATAGGCTCCTGGCTCGGTAATGGAGCGAGTGACCATGGTCATGCCGGATACGAATACGCCATCACAGACATCGATATGCCCCACCATGCCGACACCGCCGGCGATGGTGCAATGCTTGCCGATCTTGGTACTGCCGGAAATACCGACGCACGCAGCCATTGCCGTGTGATCACCGATCTGTACGTTATGGGCGATCTGGATCTGGTTGTCGAGCTTGACCCCGTCTCCGATCCGGGTGTCGGCCAGGGCGCCACGGTCTACCGCGGTGTTCACGCCGATCTCGACATCGTCACCGATGCTCACGCCGCCAATTTGGGCGATCTTCTGCCAGACGCCTTTATCGTTGGCAAAGCCAAAGCCTTCACCACCGATCACCGCGCCCGACTGGATCACCACGCGTTTGCCAATGCGCACATCGTGGTACAGGGTTACTCGCGGCGCCAACCAGCCACCCTCTCCGATCACGCAGCGCGCGCCGATGAAACACTGGGCACCGATGGATACCCCCGGACCGATCTGCGCACCACTCTCGATTACCGCAAAGGCACCAACGCTGGCGCTGGCATCTACCTGAGCATCACTGGCAACCACGGCGCTGGGATGAATTCCCGCTACAGCCCTGGGCTTTGGATCGAACAGGTGGGAGATGCGCGCGTAGGCAAGGTACGGGTCGGCGACAATCAGTGCATGACCGGCAAAGCCTTCGGCATCGGCAGCCTTGAGCAGCACGGCGGCCGCATGGCTATCACCGAGGTACTTGCGGTACTGCGGATTGGCGAGGAAGCTCAACTGACCCGGCCCAGCTTCCTGAAGGGTTGCCAGGCCGGTGATTTCCAGCTCCGCGGGGCCACTCAAGGTAGCCCCGAGGAACTCGGCCAACTGACCGAGTTTCATAGTCACAGTCATACTCAACGGGACTGATTCATGCGCTCGATGACCTGGCGGGTGATGTCATACTGAGGCTTGACATCAATGACCGCGCCACGCTCGAGAACCAGATCAAAACCGCCTTTCTTGATGACTTCTTCAACAGCGCCATCGAGCTTCGGCTTCAGCTGCTTGAGCATTTCGCGGTCAGCCACGGCCTTGGACTCGTTCAATTCCTTGGACTGGAACTGGAAGTCACGGGCTTTCTGCTTGTATTCAAGCTCCAGACGCTCACGCTCTGGCTGGGCCATCTTGTCGCCACCGGCACGAATGCGGTCGGCGATGCCCTTGGCACTGCTTTCCAGGTTTTTCAGCTTGGTCAATTGCGGGCCGAATTTTTTCTCGGCATCGACGGCGTATTTCTTGGCCGCGTCCGATTCAAGCAGGGCCATCTGATAGTTCAGCACGGCAATTTTCATTTCGGCGAAAGCCGGGGTTGCGACCAGGGCCGCAGCCAGTACTGCCAGTTGGGTCAACTTACGCACGATGCACTCCTACAGAATCCGTTGTTAGCAAGGGGCAGACCTTAGAAGGTCTGGCCCAGAGAGAATTGGAACACCTGGGTATCGGCTTCGTCCGGCTTCTTGACCGGCATGGCCAGGCTGAAGCTCAACGGGCCCAGCGCAGTGATCCAGGTAACGCCCAGGCCGACGGAGCTGGCCAGACCCGACAGGCCGACATCTTCGCAATCAGGCTTGGAACCGCAGTTGGTGTCGAACACGTTACCCACATCCCAGAAGACCGAGGTACGCAGCGAACGCTGATCCTTGACGAACGGCAGCGGGAACAGCAGCTCTACACCGCCCTGCACGAGGACGTTACCACCGAACGGCAGTGGATCCTGGTCCGGGTCGGCAATGGTGCCCGGGTTGTGACCGTTGCTTGGGGTACTGCGTGGGCCCAGGCTGCTGTCCTTGAAACCACGGACCGAGTTGAAACCACCGGCATAGTAGTTCTCGTAGAACGGCAGGCCCGATGTACCACCGAAACCATCACCATAGCCCAGCTCGGTGTGCAGTCGCAGGGTGTAGTCGTTGGTGATCGGCTTGAACAGTTGGCCACGGTAGTCGAGCTTGAAGAACGACAGGTCGCTGCCCGGCGTGGTCGCTTCGAGCACCAGGCTCTGGGAGTGACCACGGGTCGCCAGCACACCCTTGTTCAGGGTCGACTCGGACCAGCCGGCCGAAGCCTTGAAGTTCAGGTACTTGTCACCCTCTTCGTTGACGAAGTCGAAGATCTCGTCAACGGTGTACTTACCCGTCTTGATTTCGTCCTGCTGCACGGTCAGACCGAAGGTCAGGCGCGAAGTTTCGCTGATCGGGTAGCCAACGCTGACACCGGCACCAAGGCTGTCTACCGCATAGCTGGCCACGTCGACGTCGAGGTCATCGTAGTCGGTGGTGCGATAGAAGGCGTTGTAACCCAGGCTGACGCCATCGGCAGTCCAGTAGGGGTCGACGAAGCCGAAGTTGTAGCGGCTCTGGTATTCGCTTCGAGTCAGGCCGATGGACACCTTGTTACCGGTACCCAGGAAGTTGGTCTGGCTGATCGAGCCACCGAGGATCAGGCCCGCGCTCTGGGCGAAACCAACGCTGGCGGTGATCGAACCGGAAGCCTGCTCCTCGACGCTGTAGTTGACGTCGACCTGGTCGTCGGTCCCTGGAACAGCCGGGGTCTCGACGTTGACTTCCTTGAAGAAGCCCAGGCGCTCCAGACGGGTCTTGGACTGGTCGATCAGGTAGGTCGAAGCCCAGCCGCCTTCCATCTGGCGCATTTCGCGGCGCAGCACTTCGTCTTCGGACTTGGTGTTGCCACGGAAGTTGATACGGTTGACGTAGGCACGTTTGCCCGGATCGACCACGAAGGTGATATCGACAGTGTGATCCTGGTCGTTTGGCTGAGGTACGCCGTTGACGTTGGCGAAGGTGTAGCCCTCGTTACCCAGGCGGCGGGTGATCAGCTCGGAGGTCGTGGTCATCACCTTGCGCGAGAATACCTGGCCTGGCTGCACCAGCATCAGCGACTTGACCTGGTCTTCCGGCACCTTGAGGTCACCAGAGAGCTTGACGTCACGAACGGTGTACTTCTCGCCTTCGTTGACGTTGACAGTGATGTAGACGTGCTTCTTGTCCGGGGTGATGGATACCTGGGTAGAGGCGATGTCCATGTTGATATAGCCGCGGTCCAGGTAGTAGGAACGCAGGCGCTCAAGGTCGCCGGAGAGTTTTTCGCGGGCGTACTTGTCATCGTTCTTGAAGAACGACAGCCAGTTGGTGGTCTTGAGCTCGAACAGGCCGATCAGGTCTTCGTCCGGGAAGACGGTATTGCCGACCACGTTGATGTGCTGGATGGCAGCGACGGTGCCTTCGTTGATCTTGATCTTCAGGCCGACGCGGTTGCGCGGTTGCGGCACCACTTCGGTCTCGACCTCGGCCGAGTAGCGGCCCTGGGCAACGTACTGGCGCTGCAGTTCGTTACGCACACCCTCGAGGGTGGCGCGCTGGAAAATTTCGCCTTCGGACAGGCCCGACTGCTTCAGACCTTTCATAAGGTCTTCAGTGCTGATGGCCTTGTTGCCTTCGATCTCGATGCTGGACACCGAAGGACGCTCGACCACGGTAATGATCAGGACGTTACCGTCACGGCCCAGTTGGATATCCTGGAAGAAACCGGTCTTGAACAACGCGCGGGTGGATTCCACCAGGCGACGGTCATCGGCCTCATCCCCGACGTTCAATGGCAAAGCGCCGAAAACGCTGCCCGCGGAAACCCGCTGCAGACCATTGACACGAATATCGGAGATGGTGAAGGACTCGGCGTGAACTTCAGCGATCATCAGTACGGCGAGAACCGCAGTTAGCAGCAGACGTTTCATGAAGTCCTTTCTTATTCCAACTGGCAATAAACGACCCGCCGCGGGACGCGGCAGGTTCGCAATTGAGCGAAGCTTTACAGTCGACCCAAATCGTTTATCAGGGCAAGCAACATCACCCCGACTACCAAACTGATACCGATCTGGATCCCCCAACCTTGCACCCGATCCGAAAGCGGGCGACCACGCGCCCACTCGATCAGGTAGAACAGCAAATGCCCCCCATCCAGTACAGGAATGGGCAGCAAATTAAGAACCCCCAGGCTAATGCTCAAGTAGGCGAGGAAATTCAGGAAATCTCCAACACCCGACTGGGCCGAAGCGCCCGCCACTTTAGCAATGGTTATCGGTCCGCTCAAGTTTTTTACCGAGAGCTCGCCGAACAGCATTTTCTTCAAGGATTCGAGGGTCAGGACGCTCATGCTCCAGGTCCTCGAAACCCCCTCGCCAACAGCCTCCAACGGCCCATAGCTGACCTCGCGAAGCATGGCATCTGGCCACTTCACCGGCTTCACCCCTGCTCCCAGGTAGCCACTGGCCGATTTACCTTCGCCACGGGTGGCCAGGGTAACCGGTATGTCCAGGCTGGCGCCGTCACGCTCGACCTGCAGCACGATCTTGCTGCCGGCACGGCTGCGCACGGTATCGACCACCTGCTGCCAGTCGCTCAAGGCTTTTCCATCCAGGCTCAGCAAGCGGTCGCCGGTTTTCAGGCCAGCTGCCTTGGCAGGGCCTTTAGGATCGAGCTCCGCCAGCACCGGGGGCAACGCCGGGCGCCAGAGGCGCAGCCCCAAAGAGCGGATCGGGTCGGGCTCATCGGCACCCTTGAGCCAGTTATCGAGCGTCAGTACATGGGCGCTGTCGACGGTCGCACCCTCCTCACGCACATTGATGTGCAACTGGCCACTCTCACCCAGGCGGCGAATCAGCTGCAGGTTGACGGCAGCCCAGCCACTGGTCGGCTTACCATCGATGGACATGATTTCCTGGCCCGCCTTCAGGCCCGCCACTTCAGCCACACTGCCCGGCTCAACCCCACCAATGACCGGGCGCTCCTGCTGGGTGCCCAGCATTGCCAGCACCCAGAAGAACACAATGGCGAGGAGAAAGTTGGCGATAGGCCCAGCCGCGACGATCGCGATGCGCTGGCGTACCGATTTGCGATTGAAGGACTGCTCTGCCTGGCCTGGCGGTACGTCACCTTCACGCTCATCGAGCATCTTGACGTAGCCACCCAAGGGAATGGCCGCCACCACGAACTCGGTGCCGTGGCGGTCATGCCAGCGCAGCAACGGCATGCCGAAACCGACGGAAAAACGCAGGACCTTGACACCACAACGCCGGGCCACCCAGAAGTGACCGAATTCGTGAAAGGTGACCAGCACACCCAATGCCACCAGGGTGCCGATAATCATGTAGAGCGCACTCATGTCTTTCTCCGAATGACGTTCAGCGCAGCCGGGCCTGACGCAGTGCGCCTGGCCTCAGCGCCCGTGATGACTCAACCATTGCCCGGCCAGTTGCCGCGCACGCTGGTCGGCGGCAAACACCGCGTCGAGCGTCTGCACCGCCACGACCGGCTCCTGATCAAGCACTTGTTCGATCATACTCGCGATCTCCGGGAAGCGGATGCGCCGCTGGAGAAATGCCTCCACCGCCACTTCGTTGGCGGCATTGAGCATCGCCGGCGCACTGTTGCCCGCTTCAGCGGCCTGGCGCGCCAGGCGCAAGCACGGAAACCGCTGCTCATCGGGGGCCTGGAAATCCAGGCGCGCGATGGCGAACAGGTCCAGCGGCGCGACACCGGAATCGATCCGCTGCGGCCAGGCCAGCGCATTGGCAATTGGCGTGCGCATGTCCGGGTTACCCAACTGGGCCAGCACCGAACCGTCGACGTAGTCAACCAGCGAGTGAATGACACTCTGGGGATGTACCACCACTTCAACCTGGCTCGGCCGCGCATCGAACAGCCAGCAGGCCTCGATCAGCTCCAGCCCCTTGTTCATCATGCTGGCCGAATCGACCGAAATTTTGCGGCCCATCGACCAGTTAGGGTGGGCACAGGCCTGCTCCGGACTGACCTCGGCCAGGGCCGACAATGGCGTTTCGCGAAACGGCCCGCCCGAGGCGGTCAGCAGGATGCGCCGCACACCGACCTGGGACAGACCGCGCGCATAGTCGCTTGGCAAACACTGGAAAATCGCGTTGTGCTCACTGTCGATGGGCAGGAGTACGGCGCCACTGCGCTGCACTGCCTGCATGAACAGCGCACCGGACATCACCAATGCTTCCTTGTTGGCCAGCAAGACCTTCTTGCCAGCCTCGACTGCCGCCAAGGTCGGACGCAAGCCCGCTGCCCCCACAATGGCCGCCATCACCGTATCGACCTCAGGTGCCGAGGCGACCTGGCACAACCCGGCTTCGCCTTCGAGCACTTCGGTGGCCGACCCGGCCGCCGCCAGGCCTGCGCGCAACTGCTGCGCCGCCTCGGCGCCGGGCACCACGGCAAAGCTCGGCGCATGCCGCAGGCAGAGCGCAAGCAGCTCCTGGAGCCGTGAGTAACCACTCAGCGCGAACACCTGATAGCGCTCGGGATGACGACCAATGACATCCAGGGTGCTCATGCCGATGGAGCCGGTAGCCCCAAGTACGGTAATACGCTGCACGCTGCTCACATCACGCCCCAGTTGGCTGCCCACAGCAGCACCGCAAACAGCGGAATGGCCGCGGTCAGGCTGTCGATACGATCCAGAACGCCACCATGACCCGGCAGCAGGTTGCTACTGTCCTTGATCCCGGAGCGACGCTTGAACATGCTTTCGGTCAGGTCACCGACCACCGACACCAACACCACGACAGCAGCACCCAGCAGGCCAAGCAGCAGCTCACCGAAACTCCAGTCGCGGCTCACACCTACGACTGCGGTGATCACCAGGCTCAGCGCGAGGCCGCCGTAGACACCCTCCCAGCTTTTGCCCGGGCTGACCTGTGGCGCCAGCTTGCGCTTGCCGAAGGCCCGGCCGGAGAAGTAGGCGCCAATGTCAGCACCCCAGACCAGCACCATGACCGCCATGATCAGCCAGTTACCCAACGGCCAGTGCTTGAGCAGCACCAGGCCTTGCCAGGCCGGCAACAGGATCAACAAGCCGATCAGCAGGCGGCAGGCAACACTGGACCAAAGCTCGCTGGTTCGCGGATAGGTCAGCACCAGCCAGGTCGCCCCACCCCACCACAGCACCGAAGCACCCAGCACCCAGGGCGCAAGGTCTGGCATCAGGTAAAGCAGCATGAGCAAGCCGGCCACCACGGCGGCGTAGGCGACACGAAACGCTTGAGCTGCCAGGCCTGCCAGACGCGCCCACTCCCAGGCACCAAGACTCACCACCAACCCGATGAACAGGGCAAAGTCCCCCCCATCGAGGAGAAAGAAGCCGCCCAGGGCAATCGGTAGCAGGATCAGCGCAGTGATGATGCGTTGTTTAAGCATTAAGCACGGGCTCCAGCCTCGACCTGCTCGCTGGTTTTACCGAAGCGGCGCTGGCGCGAAGCATAATCGGCCAGCGCTTTGCGCATGGCCTCGTGTTTGAAGTCCGGCCAGAACAGGTCGGAGAAGTACAGCTCGGCGTAGGCCAGCTGCCACAACAGGAAGTTGCTGATGCGATGCTCGCCACCAGTACGGATGCACAGGTCAGGCAACGGCAGGTCGCCAGTCGCCAGACAGGTTTGCAACAGTTCCGGGGTGATGTCGTCAGGACGCAGATGACCGGCCTGAACTTCGCGCGCCAGGCGCTGGGCGGCCTGGGCAATATCCCATTGTCCGCCGTAGTTGGCGGCGATCTGCAGGATAAAGCGGTTGTTGCCTGCGGTCAGCGCCTCGGCCTCACGCATGGCAGCCTGCAGCTCGGGATGAAAGCGTGAGCGATCACCAATGATACGCAGGCAGATGTTGTTGTCGTTGAGGCGCTTGGCTTCCCGGCGCAAGGCCGAGAAGAACAGCTCCATCAACGCACCGACCTCGTCGGCCGGTCGTTGCCAGTTTTCGCTGGAGAAGGCGAACAGGGTCAGTACCTCGACCTTGGCCTCGGCGCACACCTCGATGACCGCGCGCACCGCATCAACGCCTGCCTTGTGCCCGGCTACACCGGGCAACAGGCGCTTTTTCGCCCAGCGATTATTCCCATCCATGATGATCGCGACATGGCGCGGCACCGATGGGGATACACCCTGCTTGGTCTTTTCCATCAAAAAAGTCCCGACCCTTAAACGGCCATCAGGTCCTTTTCTTTCTGCTTCACAGCAACTTCGATGTCAGCCACGAACTTGTCGGTCAGCTTCTGGATGTCATCGGCGGCGCGACGTTCTTCGTCTTCGCTGATTTCTTTCTCTTTGACCAGGTCTTTGAGCTGGCTCAACGCGTCACGACGAATGTTACGCACGGCAATGCGGCCATCTTCGGCTGCGTCACGGGCCTGCTTGGTGAAACCCTTGCGGGTTTCTTCAGTCAGTGCCGGCATCGAGATCAGCAGCAGCTCACCCAGGTTGGTCGGGTTGAAACCCAGGCCCGAATTGAGGATGGCTTTCTCTACTGCGGCCAGCATGTTGCGCTCGAAAGCGACCACTTGCAGCGTGCGGGCGTCCTTTACAGTGACGTTGGCAACCTGATTGATCGGGGTGTCGGCACCGTAGTAAGGCACCTGGACGCCAGCCAGGATCTGTGGGTTGGCCGCGCCGGTACGAATACGGCTGAAGGCCTGCGCCAGGGACTCCAGCGATTTCTGCATACGCTCTTGGGCGTCTTTCTTGATTTCGTTGATCATTTTTGAACTTCCTCGATCAGAGTTCCTTCAGCGCCGCCATGCACGATGTTCAGCAGGGCGCCAGGCTTGTTCATGTTGAAGACGCGCAGCGGCATCTTGTGGTCGCGGCACAGGCAGATTGCCGTCAGGTCCATCACGCCCAGCTTGCGATCCAGCACTTCATCGTAGGTCAGATGATCGAACTTCTCGGCATGCGGGTCTTTGAATGGATCTGCAGTGTATACACCATCGACCTTGGTTGCCTTCAATACCACGTCGGCATCGATTTCGATGGCGCGCAGGCAAGCGGCGGAGTCAGTGGTAAAGAACGGGTTGCCGGTGCCGGCAGCGAAGATTACAACTTCTTTGGCGTTCAGGTGGCGCATGGCTTTGCGGCGATCGTAGTGATCGGTCACGCCTACCATGGAAATTGCCGACATGACGATAGCGGTGATGTTCGCGCGTTCCAGCGCATCACGCATGGCAAGACCGTTCATGACGGTGGCCAGCATACCCATGTGGTCGCCAGTGACGCGATCCATGCCGGCTGCACTGAGCGCCGCGCCACGGAACAGGTTGCCACCACCGATCACCAGGCCTACTTGAACACCGATGCCGACCAGCTGGCCGACTTCCAGCGCCATGCGATCCAGGACCTTGGGGTCGATCCCGAATTCTTCCGAGCCCATCAGGGCCTCGCCGCTCAGTTTGAGTAGAATGCGTTTATAGCGAGCTTGATAACCACTGCCCTGCTGAGCCATTGCGAATCTCTCCTGCGGCGTTTGTAAAAATCTTGCGGGCTGTTCTCAGCCCGCGCGTAACTCTAAGCGTGGCGCAGCGACTGCGCCAGCGAAAGGCGGTCTCGTAAACCACTCCCGCTTTGACAAAGAGGCTGCGCGCGTGAGCGGGCAGCCTCTTCGGGGCGACAGATTTGACTCTGTCTTACTGCTTGGCAGCAGCCAGTTGAGCAGCAACTTCTTCAGCGAAGTTGTCGACTGGCTTCTCGATGCCTTCGCCTACTTTGAAGTAGGTGAAGGAAACGATTTCAGCGCCGGCTTTCTTGGCCAGTTCACCGACCTTGATTTCCGGGTTCATGACGAACGCTTGCTCGACCAGGCTGGCTTCGGCCAGGAACTTCGAGATACGGCCTTTGACCATGTTCTCGACGATGTTCTCAGGCTTGCCCTTGATCTTCTCTTCGTTCAGGGTCAGGAAGACGTTCTTCTCACGCTCGATCGCCTCAGCCGAGACTTCCGATGGCAGCAGGAACTCTGGGTTGCTTGCCGCTACGTGCATGGCGATTTCTTTGGCCAGCTGGACGTCGCCACCCTTCAGGACAACAGCAACACCGATCTTGTTGCCGTGCAGGTAGGTACCGACAACGTCACCCTCAACGCGCACCAGGCGACGGATGTTGACGTTCTCGCCTACTTTGGCGACCAGTGCTTCACGAGCCGATTCGCGAGCAGCGATCAGCGGAGCGGCATCGGTCAGCTTCTCGGCGAAAGCTTGTTCAACGCTTTCAGCGACGAAGTTCTTGAAGTCGTCTTGCAGGGCCAGGAAGTCGGTCTGCGAGTTGACTTCCAGCAGGACAGCGGCCTTGTCGTCGGCCTTGATGGCGATAGCGCCTTCAGCGGCAACGTTGCCAGCCTTTTTAGCGGCCTTGATGGCGCCCGAAGCGCGCATGTCGTCAATGGCTTTTTCGATGTCGCCGCCGGCCTTTTCCAGGGCCTTCTTGCAATCCATCATGCCTTCGCCAGTACGCTCACGCAGTTCTTTGACCAGCGCTGCAGTAATTGCTGCCATTTCAAATTCCTCTTGGATAGGTTTTCAACCATTCCACCCGATACTTGACGGGCGTTCAATTCTGTAAATCCACTCACCAGCACTCATGCCCTGACAAGGTTGCAACGGCGATGCTGACAAGAGGATTTCAAGGTGGCAAAAAGGGGGCCTAGCCCCCTTTTTGCGTGCCGAGTAGACGCCAGGCGTCAATTACTCAGCAGCTGGTGCTGCTTCTTCCGCGTAAACTTCGGTGCCGCCGGCAACATTGTTACGACCACGGATAACGGCGTCAGCCATCGAACCCATGTACAGCTGGATAGCGCGGATGGCGTCATCGTTACCTGGGATGATGTAGTCAACGCCTTCTGGGCTGCTGTTGGTATCGACAACGCCGATGACCGGGATGCCCAGCTTGTTGGCTTCGGTGATAGCGATGCGCTCGTGGTCAACGTCGATCACGAACAGCGCATCAGGCAGGCCGCCCATGTCCTTGATACCGCCCAGGCTGCGATCCAGTTTTTCCAGATCACGGGTGCGCATCAGGGCTTCTTTCTTGGTCAGCTTGGCGAAAGTGCCATCTTCGGCCTGGGTTTCCAGGTCGCGCAGACGCTTGATCGAAGCACGGATGGTCTTGTAGTTGGTCAGCATGCCACCCAACCAGCGGTGATCGACGTACGGCGAACCGCAACGTGCTGCTTCTTCAGCAACGATCTTGCCAGCGGAACGCTTGGTGCCGACGAACAGAATCTTGTTTTTGCCCTGGGCCAGACGCTCGACGAAAGTCAGTGCGTCGTTGAACATTGGCAGGGTTTTTTCAAGGTTGATGATGTGAATCTTGTTGCGCGCGCCGAAAATGTACTTGCCCATTTTCGGATTCCAGTAACGGGTTTGGTGACCGAAGTGCACACCGGCCTTCAGCATATCGCGCATGTTGACTTGGGACATGATAGTTCCTTGATAAGTCGGGTTGGGCCTCCACGTATCCCAATGACCAACCCCGGACCTGTGATCCGAAGCACCCAGGTCATCGTGTCGACACGTGTGTGGGTTTAAGCTTTCGGGGCTATCCCCGCAAAGCGGCGCATTTTATATCACAGAAGCAGGGCAAACGGAACCCGAAATAACATCGGTCGTCAGCGCCTTTTGCACCGGCGCCACAATCGCGCCAGAATGCCTCTATATAAAGGCTGTATCAGCGCCATAGCCGCCTGAGTGGGCAGTGCTCTGGTAGAATCCGGCCTTTCCTCAGTTTATTCGCGCATCCCAGCGCCGTAGAGAGCCTGCAATGACCGTAACCATCAAAACCGCCGAAGACATCGAAAAGATGCGTATCGCCGGCCGCCTGGCCGCCGAAGTCCTGGAGATGATCGAAGAGCACGTCAAGCCCGGTGTCACCACCGAAGCGCTCGACCGCCTGTGCCACGACTATATCGTCAACGTCCAGAAGGCCATCCCGGCGCCGCTGAACTACAAGGGCTTTCCCAAGTCGATCTGCACCTCGGTCAACCACGTGGTATGCCACGGCATCCCCGGCGACAAGCCGCTCAAGGACGGTGACACGCTGAACATCGACGTGACCGTCATCAAGGATGGCTACCACGGCGACACCAGCCGCATGTTCCACGTCGGCAACGTGCCGGTCTGGGCCGAGCGCCTGTCCCAGGTCACCCAGGAATGCATGTACAAGGCCATCGAGCTGGTCAAGCCGGGCTGCCGCCTGGGCGACATCGGCGAAGTGATCCAGAAGCACGCTGAAAAGAACGGCTTCTCGGTGGTTCGCGAGTTCTGCGGTCACGGTATCGGCAAGGTGTTCCACGAAGAGCCGCAGATCCTGCACTATGGCCGTGCCGGCACCGGCATGGAGCTCAAGGAAGGCATGACCTTCACCATCGAGCCGATGATCAACCAGGGCCGCGCCGACACCAAGGTATTGGGCGACGGCTGGACCGCCATCACCAAGGACCGCAAGCTCTCGGCGCAGTGGGAACACACCCTGGTGGTGACTGCCACTGGCTACGAGATCTTCACCCTGCGTAAAGACGACACCATTCCCCGCACGTCGGCCTGATTCAAACAGGAAAGTGACTCGATGCCCCAGGTGGATCCCGAGCTGTTCGATCGCGGCCAGTTCCAGGCGGAACTGGCCCTCAAGGCTAGCCCCATCGCTGCCTTCAAGAAGGCCATCCGCCAGGCGGGCGAAGTGCTCGACAAGCGCTTTCGCGACAACCGCGAGATCCGCCGGCTGATCGAGGACCGCGCCTGGTTCGTCGACAACATCCTGCAGCAGGCCTGGAACCAGTTCACCTGGAGCGAAGACGCCGATATCGCCCTGATTGCCACCGGTGGCTACGGGCGCGGCGAACTGCACCCGCACTCCGACATCGACCTGCTGATCCTGCTCGACAGTGCCGACCATGAAGTGTTTCGCGACTCGATCGAACGCTTCCTGACCCTACTCTGGGACATCGGCCTGGAAGTGGGCCAGAGCGTGCGCTCGGTCGAGGAATGTGCAGAGCAAGCGCGTGCCGACCTGACCGTGGTCACCAACCTCATGGAAAGTCGCACCATCGCCGGCCCCGAGCACTTGCGCCAGCGCATGCTCGAGGTCACCAGCACCGCGCACATGTGGCCGAGCAAGGAGTTCTTCCTGGCCAAACGCGCGGAACAGAAGGCCCGGCACCACAAGTACAACGACACCGAATACAACCTTGAGCCCAACGTGAAGGGCTCACCAGGCGGGCTGCGCGACATCCAGACCGTGCTTTGGATCGCCCGTCGCCAATACGGCACCCTCAACCTGCACGCCCTGGCCGGTGAAGGCTTCCTGCTGGAAAGCGAGAATGCCCTGCTGGCCTCCTCCCAGGAGTTCCTGTGGAAAGTGCGCTACGCCTTGCACATGCTGGCGGGCCGCGCCGAGGACCGCTTGCTGTTCGACCACCAGCGCAGTATTGCCAGCTTGCTGGGTTTTACCGATGAGAACCCCAAGCGGGCCATCGAGCAGTTCATGCAGCAATACTACCGGGTGGTCATGAGCATCGCCGAGCTCAGCGACCTGATCATCCAGCACTTCGAGGAGGTCATCCTCGACGACGACAGTGGCAATACCCAGCCACTGAACGCTCGCTTCCGCCTGCATGACGGCTACATCGAGGCGGTCAGGCCGAACGTGTTCAAGCGTACGCCATTCGCCATGCTGGAAATCTTCGTGCTGATGGCGCAACACCCGGAAATCAAAGGTGTGCGTGCCGACACCATTCGCCTGCTGCGCGAACACCGGCACCTGATCGACGACGACTTTCGCAACGACATTCGCAACACCAGCCTGTTCATCGAGCTGTTCAAGTGCGAGATCGGCATTCACCGCAACCTGCGGCGCATGAACCGCTACGGCATCCTCGGCCGTTACCTGCCGGAGTTCGGCCTGATCGTCGGGCAGATGCAGCACGACCTGTTCCACATCTATACGGTCGACGCCCACACCCTGAACCTGATCAAGCACCTGCGCAAACTACAGTACACCCCGGTGTCCGAGAAATTCCCGCTGGCCAGCAAGCTCATGGGCCGACTGCCCAAGCCTGAACTGATCTACCTGGCCGGGCTCTATCACGACATCGGCAAGGGGCGCCAGGGCGACCACTCCGAGCTTGGCGCCGTCGACGCCCAGGCCTTTTGCGTACGCCACCAGTTGCCGGTGTGGGACAGCCGCCTGATCGTCTGGCTGGTGCAGCATCACCTGGTGATGTCGACCACCGCCCAGCGCAAGGACCTCTCCGATCCACAGGTGATCCACGATTTTGCACAACTGGTGGGTGACGAAACCCGCCTGGATTACCTCTACGTGCTGACCGTGGCCGATATCAACGCCACCAACCCGAGCCTGTGGAACTCATGGCGTGCAAGCCTCTTGCGCCAGCTCTACACCGAGACCAAGCGCGCCTTGCGCCGCGGCCTTGAGAACCCACTGGACCGCGAAGAGCAGATCCGCCAGACCCAGAGTGCCGCCCTGGACATTCTCATCCGCGAGGGCACCGACCCGGACGACGTCGAGCAGCTCTGGGCGCAACTGGGTGACGACTACTTCCTGCGCCATACCGCCGCCGACGTGGCCTGGCACAGCGACGCGATCCTGCAGCAGCCGGCCGACGGCGGCCCGCTGGTGCTGATCAAGGAAACCACCCAGCGCGAGTTCGAAGGCGGCACGCAGATCTTCATCTATGCCCCCGACCAGCACGATTTCTTCGCCGTGACCGTAGCGGCCATGGACCAGCTCAACCTGAACATCCACGACGCCCGCATCATCACCTCCAGCAGCCAGTTCACCCTCGACACCTATATTGTGCTCGACAACGATGGTGGCTCGATCGGCGACAATCCGCAGCGGGTCAAGGAGATTCGCGACGGCCTGACCGACGCCCTGCGCAACCCGGATGATTACCCGACCATCATCAAGCGTCGCGTGCCGCGCCAGCTCAAGCACTTCACCTTTGCGCCGCAGGTCACCATCCACAACGACGCCCAGCGGCCGGTCACCATCCTCGAGCTCAGCGCCCCCGACCGCCCGGGCCTGCTCGCGCGGATCGGCAAGATCTTCCTGGAGTTCGACCTGTCGCTGCAAAATGCCAAGATTGCCACCCTCGGTGAACGGGTCGAAGACGTTTTCTTCATTACCGACGCCGACAACCAGCCGCTGTCCGACCCCCAGCTGTGCAGCCGCCTGCAGGATGCCATTGTCGAGCAATTGCGCGTCGACCAGGCCGCCGCGGCACCGATTTCCCGCCTGACCATTTAACGTTTGACGAGACCTTGCGCCGATGAACACCGATTTGCTTCAGCTTCAGCCTTACCCGTTCGAGAAACTGCGTGCATTGCTCGGCAGCGTTCAGCCAGCCGCCGACAAACGCGCCATTGCCCTGTCGATCGGTGAGCCCAAGCATGAATCGCCGGCCTTCGTCGCCCAGGCACTGGCCGACAACCTGCAGCAGATGGCCGTCTACCCCACGACTGCTGGCCTTCCAGCCCTGCGCCAGGCCATCACCCGCTGGTGCGAGCGTCGCTTCAAGGTGCCCAGCGGCTGGCTGGATGCCGACAAACACGTGCTGCCGGTCAACGGCACCCGTGAAGCCCTGTTCGCCTTCACCCAGGCCGTGGTCAACCGCGACGCAGACGGCCTGGTGATCAGCCCCAACCCGTTCTACCAGATCTACGAAGGTGCGGCCCTGCTGGCCGGCGCCACCCCGCACTACCTGCCCTGCCTCGACAGCAACGGTTTCAACCCGGACTTCGACGCCGTCTCGGCGCAAACATGGAAACGCTGCCAGATCCTGTTCCTGTGCTCGCCCGGCAACCCCACCGGCGCCCTGGTGCCGATGGAAACCCTGAAAAAGCTCATTGCCCTGGCTGATGAGCACGATTTCGTGATTGCTGCCGATGAGTGCTACAGCGAACTGTACTTCGATGAGCAAACTCCGCCGCCTGGCCTGCTCAGCGCCTGCGTCGAGCTGGGTCGCAGCGACTTCAAGCGTTGCGTGGTATTCCACAGCCTGTCCAAGCGTTCCAACCTGCCGGGCCTGCGCTCGGGCTTCGTCGCCGGTGACGCCGAGATCATCAAGCCGTTCCTGCTGTACCGCACCTACCATGGCTGCGCCATGCCCATCCAGACCCAACTGGCGAGCATTGCGGCCTGGAACGATGAGGAGCACGTACTGGCCAACCGCGACCTGTATCGCGAGAAGTTCGATGCGGTATTGGAAATTCTGGCGCCGGTGCTCGACGTGCAGCGCCCGGACGGCGGCTTCTATCTCTGGGCCAGGGTGCCGGGTGACGATGCCGAGTTCTGCCGCGACCTGTACAAGACCCAGCACGTGACCGTCGTACCTGGCTCTTACCTGTCCCGTGAAGTGAATGGCATCAACCCAGGGGCCGGCCGCGTGCGCATGGCGCTGGTTGCGTCGCTGGCCGAATGCGTGGAAGCCGCTGAGCGGATTCGCGACTTCTTGAAGAAGTAAGTTATCGCGGGGTACGCCCGCTCCTACCGTAGGAGCGGGTTTGCCAAGCGAATCATTTAACTGCCCCCAGGTTCGCCTCGCTCAAGTCCAGCTCCCCCAGCACTTCGCGCACTACATCATCACCCACCTGGTGATGCCGGTGCAGCCTGTACAGCTCCAGCCGCTGCGCCCGCAGCGCACGCAACCGCAAGCGCCGCTCCAACTGGTCCATCTGTTCGGCCAGGGCCTGGGCCTCGGCATTGTCATTGAAGGTGTCCAGTTGATGCCGGTACTCGGCCATCAAACGCGCCTTGAGTTCTGCCGCCAGCGCTGCCTGAGCCGCATCCTGCGGGGACCCGGGCTCGGCCAGCTCTTCGGCTTCCAGGGCATGGATTGCAGCTTCAGCCGTGCGCCGCCAGGCATCCTTGGCTTCCTGACGCAACGTGTCATCCGGACTCTTGGGCACCCCACGCAACAAAATCGGCAAGGCGATACAGGCCGAGACCAGCGACAGCAAAATGACCCCCGCGGCGATGAAGATCAGCAGGTCCCTTTCCGGGAATGCAGTGCCGGCGCTGATCAGCAGCGGCACCGACATGACACCGGCCAGCGTCACGGCCCCGCGTACACCGCCAATGGTCAGCAGCCAGCAGGAACGTGCATTGGGTACCTCCACCAAGTCCTTCTTGCCGCGCCAGCGGCGGACCATGCCGATCAGGCGCCACACGCCCTGCACCCAGACAAAACGCAGCACCACCAGCACCGCAAAGATCGCCACCACATCCAGGCAGCGCCACAACAGGGTCGGCCACAGCGACGCCTCATGGCTGGTGACGGCCTTGATGATGTCCGGCAATTGCAGGCCCAGCAGCAGGAAGATCAAGCCGTTGAAACTGAACTCCAGCAGCGACCAGACACTGCGGTTGAGCAACCGGGTGCTGGTCTGGCGCGGCAGCAGGTCGAGCCAGCTCTGCATCATCCCCGCCGCCACCGCCGAGAGAATCCCGGAGGCGCCAAGGCGCTCGGCCAGCACATAGGCGGCAAACGGCAGCAGCAACATGAACACTACGTGGGTGGCCGGATCATCCCAACCGCGCGCGATCATCCAGGCGCGCAAGCGCCCTACCAACCAACTCAGCGCAACACCAATCGCCAGGCCACCCACCGCCACCAGAACGAAGGTAAGACTGGCCTGCGCCAGCGAGAACGCCCCGGTAATCGCCGCCACCAGGGCGAACTTGAAGGTCACCAGGCCGGTGGCATCGTTCATCAAGGCTTCGCCCTGAAGCATGTGCATCAGCGGGGTTGGCAAGCGATCCTGGGCAATGGCCGATACCGCTACGGCGTCGGTCGGCGACAATACAGCCGCCAGGGCAAAAGCCACCGGCAGCGGAATGCTCGGCAAGATCCAGTGAATGAAATAGCCGGCCCCCACCACAGTGAACAGCACCAGGCCAACAGCCAGTGTCAGGATCGGACCCCGCAAGCGCCACAGGTCACGCTTGGGCATGCGCCAACCATCGGCAAACAGCAAAGGCGGCAGGAACAGAAAGAGGAAAAGTTCTGGGTCCAGGGCCACGTGCAACCCCAGGGTCGGCCATGCCAGCAAGGCGCCGGCGCCGATCTGTACCAGCGGCAGCGGCAGTGGAATTACCCGACCCACGAGCTTGGAGACACTCACCAGCATCAGCAGGATGAGAACGGTGTAGGCTGATTGCATACGGCGTGTTCCTGTTCAATTCATGCGCAATCAACGGCATACATGGCCCGGGCAGGGCTTGCCATTGAAACGACATAGTAGCCGTTCAGGCTGCTGGCACACCGCTGCACAAAAGTCGCAGAGGCTGCCGAAACCTGTAACACAATGCTACAAAGTGCCTAGGCAAGGCCAACCCAAACCGGTTGACCGTGGCATAATCCTTCACCATTTTTTCCCAGGAGGGGCAAGACATGATCAACCGCGACAAGCCATTGCACCTTTATGGAATCAAGGCCTGTGACACCATGAAGAAAGCCCGTACCTGGCTGGAAGACAAAGGCCTGGGCTACGACTTTCACGACTACAAGACCCAAGGCATTGACCGTGACAGCCTGACCCGCTGGTGTAACGAACACGGCTGGGAAACCGTCCTCAACCGTGCCGGCACTACCTTCCGCAAGCTCGACGACGCTCAGAAGGCCGACCTCGACCAGGCCAAGGCCATCGAACTGATGCTGGCCCAACCGTCGATGATCAAGCGCCCGGTGCTCGACCTCGGCGCGCGGACCCTGGTGGGCTTCAAGCCCGACCTGTACGCAGCCGCCCTTAAATAACGCGGCGCCAAGCTTTCATTCAAATTCGCAAGAGGTAACTGCATGTCCACTTCCCTGTTCAGCCTGGCCTTCGGTGTCGGCACCCAAAACCGTCAGGGCGCCTGGCTGGAAGTCTTCTACGCACAGCCACTGATCAATCCGAGTGCCGAGCTGGTTGCCGCCATCTCGCCCGTACTGGGTTATGAAGGTGGCAACCAGGCCATCGCCTTCAGCAACACCCAGGCCGCACAGCTGGCCGATGCCCTCAAGGGTGTCGACGCCGCCCAGGCCGCCCTGCTGACCCGCCTGGCCGAAAGCAACAAGCCGCTGGTTGCCACCCTGCTGGCCGAAGACGCCGCCCTGACCTCCACCCCGGAGGCCTACCTCAAGCTGCACCTGCTCTCGCACCGCCTGGTCAAGCCGCACGGCCTGAGCCTGGCCGGCATCTTCCCGTTGCTGCCGAACGTGGCCTGGACCAGCCAGGGTGCCGTCGACCTGGCCGAACTGGCCGAACAGCAGCTCGAAGCACGCCTGAAGGGCGAACTGCTCGAAGTGTTCTCGGTCGACAAGTTCCCGAAAATGACCGACTACGTAGTACCTGCAGGCGTGCGCATTGCCGACAGCGCCCGCGTACGCCTGGGTGCCTACATTGGTGAAGGCACCACCGTCATGCACGAAGGCTTCGTCAACTTTAACGCCGGCACAGAAGGCCCAGGCATGATCGAAGGCCGCGTTTCGGCGGGCGTGTTCGTCGGCAAGGGCTCGGACCTGGGCGGCGGCTGCTCGACCATGGGCACCCTGTCGGGCGGCGGCAACATCATCATCAAGGTCGGCGAAGGCTGCCTGATCGGCGCCAACGCCGGTATCGGCATCCCGCTGGGTGACCGCAACACCGTCGAAGCCGGCCTGTACATCACTGCAGGCACCAAAGTGGCACTGCTCGACGAGCAGAACCAGTTGGTCAAAGTGGTCAAGGCGCGCGATCTGGCGGGCCAGACCGACCTGCTGTTCCGTCGTAACTCGGTAACCGGCGCAGTAGAGTGCAAGACGCACAAGTCGGCGATCGAACTGAACGAAGCGCTGCACGCCCACAACTAAGTGGTACCATCGGGCCTGGCCTAACGCCAGGCCCGATATTCAGGTCCGATCATCATGTTCCAGCCCTCCCCGTGGCGTACTGACTTCCCAGCCATCGCCGCCCTGCAACGCCAGCACCAGACCTACCTGGACAGCGCTGCCACCACGCAAAAGCCACAAATCCTGCTCGATGCCCTGAGCCATTATTACGGCCACGGCGCCGCCAATGTGCATCGTGCCCAACACCTCCCCGGCGCCTTGGCTACCCAGGCTTTCGAGCGTAGCCGGGAAAAGGTTGCCAGCTGGCTGAATGCCGGTGACACCCAGAGCATCATCTTCACCCATGGCGCCACGTCGGCACTCAACCTGCTGGCCTATGGCCTTGAAGGACAGTTCGAGGCCGGTGACGAAATCGTCATCAGCGCCCTGGAACACCACGCCAACCTTCTACCCTGGCAACAGCTGGCCCATCGTCGCGGCCTCAAGCTGGTGATCCTGCCCCTGGATGGCCGCGGCCTGATCGACCTTGAAACTGCACTCCAGCTGATTGGCCCGCGCACCCGCTTGCTGGCGGTGAGCCAGCTGTCCAATGTTCTGGGCGCCTGGCAGCCCCTCGCACCGCTGCTGGACCACGCCCGCGCCCAAGGCGCGCTGACCGTTGTCGACGGCGCCCAAGGGGTGGTGCATGGTCGTCAGGACATGCAGCAACTGGGCTGCGACTTCTATGTGTTTTCCAGCCACAAACTCTATGGCCCCGACGGCGTCGGCGTGCTTTACGGCGGCAGCGAAGCCCTGGCACGCCTGCGCCATTGGCAGTTCGGCGGCGAAATGGTCCAGATCGCCGACTACCAGAGCGCAAGCTTTCGTCCGGCGCCCCTGGGTTTCGAGGCTGGCACACCGCCTATTGCGAGCGTCATCGGCCTGGGGGCCAGCCTCGATTACCTGGCCGGGCTCGACCCGAGCGCTGTGATCGAACACGAAGCCGGCTTGCATCGCCATCTGTTGCGCGGCCTCAATGATCGCGAAGGCATCCGCCTGCTGGGTCAGCCGCAGCTGGCCCTGGCCAGTTTCGTGGTCGAAGGCGTCCACAACGCTGACCTCGCGCATATGCTGACCGAACAAGGCATTGCTGTACGCGCCGGACATCACTGCGCCATGCCGCTGCTCAAAAGCCTCGGCCTGGACGGTGCCATCCGCGTTTCCCTTGCCCTGTACAACGACTCCGCCGACCTGCAGCGCTTCTTCGAGGCACTGGATCAAGCCCTGGAGCTGCTGCGATGAGCCTGCCCGATAGCGCACAAGAAGCCCTTGCCAGCTTTGAGCAGGCGGCCGGCTGGGAACAACGGGCCCGCCTGCTGATGCAATGGGGTGAGCGCTTGGCACCGTTGAGTGACGAGGAAAGATCCGAGGCCAACCGGGTTCATGGCTGCGAAAGCCAGGTGTGGCTGGTCGCCGAACAACACGATGGCCAATGGCGATTCAAGGGTGCCAGCGATGCACGGATCATTCGCGGCCTGCTGGCACTGCTGCTGGTGCGGGTCGAGGGCCTGTCCAGCGCTGAACTTGTGCAGCTCGACCTGCCCGCCTGGTTCCTTCGTCTGGGCCTGGGCCGCCAGCTCTCCCCCTCGCGCAGCAACGGCCTGAACGCCGTGCTGCAGCGCATGGCTCAGCTCGCCGCCGACGCCTGAGCCTTGTTGCGCTCGGAGGGGCGACGGGCACCCGCTACCAGCTTTTCCACCGCCTTGCTGGCGGCGACCATGCCGAAGGTCGCCGTCACCATCATCACCGCGCCGAAGCCGCCGGAGCAATCGAGCTTGACGCCCTCGCCGACAAAACTCTTCTGCAGGCAAACACTGCCGTCCCCCTTGGGGTAGCGCAGCTGCTCAGTGGAAAACACGCACGGCACGCTGTAGTTGCGGGTGACCGTACGCGAAAAGTTGTAGTCCCGGCGCAAGGTCGAACGCACGCGAGAGGCCAGCGGGTCGTTGAAGGTCTTGTTCAGGTCGGCCACCTGGATCTGGGTCGGATCGATCTGCCCACCGGCGCCGCCGGTGGTGATGATGGTGACCTTGTGCCGCTTGCACCAGCCGATCAACGCCGCCTTGGCCATGACACTGTCGATGCAGTCGATCACACAGTCGATGTCCTTGCCGATGTATTCGGGCAGGGTTTCCTTGGTCACGAAGTCCACCACCGCATGCACCTTGCACGCAGGATTGATCGCCCGCAGGCGTTCGGCCATGACCTCGGCCTTGGCGCGACCGATAGTGCCTTCCATCGCATGCAACTGGCGGTTGGTGTTGCTGACGCAGACATCGTCCAGGTCAAACAGCGAGATTTCACCGACGCCACTACGGGCCATCGCCTCGGCCGCCCACGAACCGACGCCGCCGATGCCGACGATTGCCACATGGGCTTCGCGCAGGCGCTGCAGGCCGTTATCGCCATACAACCTTGCAACACCGGCAAAGCGTGGATCATCTGTACTCATGGCCATACCCCGAAAAAACCGGCGCGCATTATAGGCCTCTTGCGGCCCGATGCCATCCCGCTTCAGACCGGACGCCACGCCGGAGTTGGTAAAGTCGGCGCTAATCCTGCTTTAATGTCCGATGCAATCTTCAGTCTTGGACGACAACAGCACGGGCCCAAGAACTTCAATACGTGGAGTCTATCTAACCTACAGCCGCCAACCTGTTCCTACACAGCATAGGCGGGCTAAGAGCAGGATCCGCGCCGTGTGGCGCTCGCCCGTTCCACCCTTCGGAACCCGAACTATCTATGTCATCGCGTAAATTTGGTATCAACCTGGTGATAGTCATGGCGATTGCCGCACTATTCACCGGGTTCTGGGCACTGATCAACCGCCCCGTATCTGCACCCGACTGGCCGGAGCAGATTTCCGGCTTCTCCTACTCGCCGTTTCGTCTAGGCGAAAGCCCGCAGAAGGGCCAGTACCCCAACGAAGACGAGTTGCGCCAAGACCTGGAGCAGTTGAGCAAGCTCACCGACAGCATTCGTATCTACACCGTCGAAGGTACCCAGGCCGAGATACCGCGCCTGGCCGAGGAGTTCGGCCTGCGGGTGACGCTCGGGGTATGGATCAGTCCGGACCTCGAACGCAACGAACGGGAAATCCAGAAAGCCATCGAACTGGCCAACAGCTCGCGCAGCGTCGTGCGCGTGATGGTCGGTAACGAGGCCCTGTTCCGCGAAGAAATCACCCCCGAGGCGTTGATCCAGTACCTGGACCGGGTCCGGGCCGCCGTGAAAGTACCGGTGACCACCAGCGAACAGTGGCACATCTGGAAGGAACACCCCGAGTTGGCCAAGCACGTCGACCTGATTGCAGCTCACATTCTGCCGTACTGGGAGTTCATCCCGATGAAAGAAGCCGGTCAGTTCGTGCTCGACCGTGCCCGCGACCTCAAACAGCTCTTCCCGCGCAAGTCGCTGCTGCTTTCCGAGGTCGGCTGGCCCAGCAATGGCCGCATGCGCGGAGGCGCCGACGCCACCCAGGCCGACCAGGCAATCTACTTGCGCACCTTGGTCAATACCCTCAACCGCCAGGGCTACAACTACTTCGTCATCGAGGCCTACGATCAACCCTGGAAAGCCAGCGACGAAGGTTCGGTGGGTGCCTACTGGGGCGTGTTCAATGCCGCTCGCCAGCAGAAATTCAATTTTGAAGGGCCGGTCGTGGCCATCCCACAATGGCGCGTACTCGCGGTAGGTTCAGTGGTGCTGGCGATGCTGTCGCTGACCCTGCTGCTGATCGACGGCTCGGCCCTGCGCCAGCGCGGCCGCACCTTCCTGACCTTCATCGCCTTTCTCTGCGGCTCGGTACTGGTGTGGATCGGCTATGACTACAGCCAGCAATACAGCACCTGGTTCAGCTTGACCGTAGGCTTTCTGCTCGCCCTGGGTGCCCTTGGGGTATTCATCGTGCTGTTGACCGAAGCCCATGAACTGGCCGAGGCAGTATGGATTCACAAACGTCGCCGGGAATTCCTGCCGGTGCAGGCCGACAGCGCCTACCGGCCGAAAGTGTCGGTGCATGTGCCGTGCTACAACGAGCCGCCGGAGATGGTCAAACAGACCCTCAATGCCCTCGCCGCCCTCGATTACCCGGACTACGAAGTCCTGATCATCGACAACAACACCAAGGACCCGGCCGTCTGGGAGCCGATCAAGGCCCACTGCGAGATGCTCGGCGAGCGCTTCAAGTTCTTCCATGTCTCGCCCCTTGCCGGGTTCAAGGGCGGTGCGCTGAACTACCTGATCCCGCATACGGCCAAGGACGCCGAGGTAATCGCAGTGATCGACTCGGACTACTGCGTGGACCGCAACTGGCTCAAGCACATGGTGCCGCACTTTGCCGACCCGAAAATCGCCGTGGTGCAATCGCCGCAGGACTATCGCGACCAGAACGAAAGCACCTTCAAGAAGCTGTGCTACAGCGAGTACAAGGGCTTCTTCCATATCGGCATGGTGACTCGCAACGACCGCGACGCGATCATCCAGCACGGCACCATGACCATGACCCGCCGCTCGGTGCTCGAAGAACTGGGCTGGGCCGACTGGTGCATCTGTGAAGACGCCGAACTGGGCCTGCGGGTGTTCGAGAAAGGTTACTCGGCGGCGTACTCCCATGAGAGCTATGGCAAGGGCCTGATGCCCGACACCTTCATCGACTTCAAGAAGCAGCGCTTCCGCTGGGCCTATGGCGCCATCCAGATCATCAAGCGCCATTCCGCGGCGCTGCTGCGCGGCAAAGATTCGGAACTCACCCGTGGCCAGCGCTATCACTTCCTGGCCGGCTGGCTACCTTGGATCGCCGACGGCATGAACATTTTCTTCACCGTGGGCGCCCTGCTCTGGTCGGCAGCGATGATCATCGTGCCGCAACGGGTCGACCCGCCGCTGCTGATCTTCGCCATTCCGCCGCTGGCGCTGTTCGTCTTCAAGGTCGGCAAGATCGTGTTCTTGTACCGCCGCGCGGTCGGGGTCAACCTCAAGGACGCCTTCGCCGCGGCCCTGGCGGGCCTTGCGCTGTCGCACACCATTGCCAAGGCGGTGCTGTACGGGTTCTTTACCAGCAGCATTCCGTTCATTCGCACTCCCAAGCATGCCGATAGCCATGGTCTGCTGGTGGCTATTTCCGAGGCCCGCGAAGAGCTGTTCATCATGGTCTTGCTGTGGGGCGCTGCGGCCGGGATCTACCTGGTCCAGGGCCTGCCGAGCAATGACATGCGCTTCTGGGTGACCATGCTGCTGGTGCAATCGCTGCCGTACCTGGCGGCCTTGATCATGGCGATGCTGTCGTCGCTGCCAAAACCCGTGGATGCCGTCCAACCTGCCCAGGCATCTTGACCGGTCTTTTGTAGCCGCGGCCGCCAGGCTGCGATCGGCCACAATGTGGCCGCCAAGATTGAATGGCGACTGCTATGCAGTCGATCGCAGCCCGACGGCAGCGGCTACAGATCGTCGCTCCAGTAGTTTTGCTATAAGATAACGCCCCTCGAATTCGTGCCCTGCCTTGCCCCCGGAGTTCCTTCAATGACGGCCCCAGCCGACCTCTCGCCTACCCTTGAACTGGCCTGCGACCTGATCCGTCGCCCCTCGGTGACCCCAGTGGACGCCGATTGCCAGAAACAAATGATGCAGCGCCTGGGCGATGCCGGCTTCATGCTCGAGCCGATGCGCATCGAAGACGTCGATAACTTCTGGGCCACCCACGGTACCCAGGATGGTCCGGTGCTGTGCTTTGCCGGTCACACCGATGTAGTGCCGACCGGCCCGGTGCAGGCCTGGCAGAACGATCCGTTCGACGCCCTGATCGATGCCGACGGCATGCTCTGTGGCCGCGGCGCCGCCGACATGAAAGGCAGCCTGGCGGCCATGGTAGTGGCCACCGAGCGCTTCGTCGCCGACTACCCCGACCACCGCGGCAAGGTCGCCTTCCTCATCACCAGCGACGAAGAAGGCCCGGCCCACCACGGTACCAAGGCGGTCATCGAGCGCCTGGCCGCGCGCAAGGAACGCCTGGACTGGTGCATCGTCGGCGAGCCGTCGAGCACCAGCCTGGTGGGTGACGTGGTCAAGAACGGCCGTCGCGGCTCCCTCGGCGCCAAGCTGACCGTACGCGGTGTGCAGGGGCATGTGGCCTACCCGCACCTGGCCAAGAACCCGATCCACCTGGCCACCCCGGCCCTGGCGGAACTGGCGGCCGAGCACTGGGACGAAGGCAACGCATTCTTCCCGCCGACCAGCTTCCAGATCTCAAACCTCAATTCCGGCACCGGTGCCACCAACGTGGTGCCGGGCGAGCTCACCGCGCTGTTCAACTTCCGCTTCTCGACCGAGTCGACGGTCGAAGGCCTGCAGCAGCGTGTCGCCGCAATCCTCGACAACCACCAGCTGGACTGGCATGTGGACTGGGCGCTGTCGGGCCTGCCGTTCCTGACCGAGCCCGGTGACCTGCTCGATGCCGTCTCGGCCAGCATCAAGGCCGTGACCGGCCGTGAAACCCAAGCCTCGACCAGTGGTGGCACTTCCGACGGGCGCTTCATTGCCACCCTCGGTACCCAGGTGGTTGAACTGGGCCCGGTCAACGCGACCATCCACCAGGTCAACGAGCGGATCCTGGCCAGCGACCTGGATGTGCTGACCGAGATCTACTACCAGACCCTGACCCGGTTGCTTGCCTGATGCTCACCTGCCCTATCTGCAGCGCTCCGCTGAGCACTCTCGACAACGGTGTGGCCTGCCCGGCCGGGCATCGTTTCGACCGTGCCCGTCAGGGTTACCTGAACCTGTTGCCGGTGCAGCACAAGAACAGTCGCGACCCCGGCGACAACCAGGCCATGGTCGAAGCCCGCCGCGACTTTCTCAACGCTGGGCACTACGCCCCGGTGGCCCGCCGGCTGGCGGAGCTTGCCGCACAGCGTGCGCCTGAGCGCTGGCTGGATATCGGCTGCGGCGAGGGTTACTACACCGCCCAGATCGCCGAGGCGCTGCCCGAGGCCGACGGCTACGCGCTGGACATCTCCCGCGAGGCGGTCAAGCGTGCCTGCCGGCGCAACCCGGCACTGACCTGGCTGGTAGCAAGCATGGCGCGGGTGCCCCTGGCCGATGCCAGCTGCCAGTTCCTGGCCAGCGTGTTCAGCCCCCTGGACTGGCAGGAGGCGCTGCGCCTGCTCGCCCCTGGCGGCGGCCTGATGCGGGTCGGCCCGACCAACGAGCACCTGATCGAGTTGCGCCACAAGCTCTACGATGAAGTGCGCGACTACGCCGACGACAAGCACCTGGCGCTGGTCCCGGCAGGCATGCAGCATGCCCACAGTGAAACCCTGAGATTCCGCCTGAGCCTTGTCGATGGCAAGTCCCGCGCCGACCTGCTGGCCATGACCCCTCATGGCTGGCGCGCCAGCGCGGAAAAACGAGCCGGCGTCATCGAACAGGCCGAACCTTTCGAGGTCACGGTATCGATGCGTTACGATTACTTTGTGCGCCAAGACTGAGCACACCCGGAGCCCCCATGCGCCAACCCGATATCGAGATTTACCTCAAAGACGCCGACGTCGACCACAAGCAGATCGCTGACTGGCTGACCCAGGCATTGGGCCCTTGCAGCGAATGGCAGCAAAAAGGCCAGACCTGGAAATGCACGGCCGGTAACATTCCAGTTACCTGGTTACCGAAGGCTGTAGGCAAATGGAACAGTCTCTACCTGGAAAGTGACCAGACCCCGTGGGACGATGACATCGCCTGCGCCCGCGCCGCCTTTGCCGCACTGAACGTCGAAGTACGCTGTGCGCCGGGTACCTGGGTCGAGGAAGAAGGTGAGGACGATGCCGATCGCTGGATCCGCATCAGCGCCGACGGTGAAGAGGAAATCACCTGGCGTACCAGCTGAGCCGGCTTCTACGAAAAGGCCCGCCCCGGTCGTCCGGCGGCGGGCCTTTTCGCTGGTGGGCCCAGGCTCAAGGCTTGTGACCCGGTGCTTACAGCCCGATTACATCTTCCGCCTGCAGGCCTTTCTGGCCCTGAGTCAGACTGTATTCGACCTGTTGCCCCTCGATGAGGGTGCGATGCCCCTCACCACGAATGGCACGGTAGTGAACGAACACGTCCGCGCCACCTTCACGCTGAATGAAGCCATAACCCTTGGCGTCATTGAACCACTTCACACTTCCAGTTTCACGAGACGACATCTGAACTACTCCGAATTTTTATTTTGGAATCGCCTTGCTTGCAGAGGGGTCACCACCCTCCACCGACGCAGCTTGCAGAAAACTCCTGCAAGCGGCGGACCGAGTATAAGACACACTTAAATTAAATTTCATGACCGGAGTGCTTTTTGCTGAACTTGCGCAGATACGGCACACTAACCGACTGAGCAATCACTCGAAAATCTCATCCAGAGCACACACCGTATGACCCGTTCCCCCCTGCGCCGCCTGATCTTTGGCGCCCTGCGTCGCCTGTTGTACCTGTGGGTTCGCTCCGAGACCATCAACCAGTCAGCCTTCACCCTGAACCTGGACCGCAGCCGTCCGGTGTTCTATGCCCTGCAATCGCCCTCCCTGACCGACCTGGCCGTGCTCGACCGCGAGTGCACCAAAGCGGGGCTTCCGCGCCCGGTACTGCCGGTGTCGGTGGGCACCCTGCACGAGCCTGCCGCGTTCTTCTACCTCACACCCGAGCCCGACTGGCTTGGCCGCCAGGACAAGCGTGGCGCACCGCCGACCCTCGCCCGTCTGGTCAATGCCATCAGCCAGCATGCCGAGGAAGACGCAAAGATCATTCCGGTCAGCGTGTTCTGGGGCCAGTCACCGGCCAGCGAGTCCAGCCCCTGGAAGCTGCTGTTCGCCGACAGCTGGGCCGTCACCGGCCGCTTGCGGCGACTGCTGACCGTGCTGATCCTGGGCCGCAAGACCCGCGTGCAGTTTTCCGAGCCGATCCACCTGCGTGAGCTGGTGCAGCACAACAAAGGCCACGAACGCACGGTGCGCATGGCCCAGCGCATGCTGCGGGTACACTTTCGCAACCTCAAGACTGCAGTCATCGGCCCGGACATCTCGCACCGACGCAACCTGGTCAAAGGCCTGGTCCACGATCCGCTGGTTCGCCAAGCCATCGCCGACGAAGCCGAACGCCAGAGCATTCCCCTGGCCAAGGCCGAGGCCCAGGCCCTGCGCTATGGCAACGAGATTGCCTCGGACTACACCTACACCGCCATCCGTTTTCTCGAAGTGGTGCTCAGCTGGTTCTGGAACAAGATCTACGACGGCATCAAGGTCAATCACATCGAGCAGGTGCAGGGCATCGCTCCGGGTCACGAGGTGATCTACGTACCTTGCCATCGTAGCCACATCGACTATTTGCTGCTGTCCTACCTGCTGTTTCGCAACGGCCTGACACCACCGCACATCGCCGCCGGCATCAACCTGAACATGCCCGTGATCGGCGGCCTGCTGCGCCGTGGCGGGGCGTTCTTCATGCGCCGCACGTTCAAGGGCAACCCGCTGTACACGGCGGTGTTCAATGAATACCTGCATACCCTGTTCACCAAGGGCTTCCCGGTGGAGTACTTCGTCGAGGGTGGCCGTTCGCGCACTGGACGCATGCTGCAGCCAAAGACCGGCATGCTGGCCATTACCTTGCGCAGCTACCTGCGTTCCTCGCGCACGCCAATCGTCTTTGTGCCGGTGTACATCGGCTACGAGCGCGTGCTTGAAGGCCGTACCTATCTGGGTGAGCTGCGCGGCGCGAGCAAAAAGAAGGAGTCGATCTTTGACATCTTCAAGGTCCTGGGCGCCCTCAAGCAGCGCTTCGGCCAGGTGGCGGTCAACTTTGGCGAACCGATTCGCCTGGGCGCCTTCCTCGACCAGCAGCAACCGGGCTGGCGCGAGCAGGCCCATGCGCCCCAGTTCCGCCCAGCCTGGTTGAACGAAACCACCTCGCGCCTGGGTGAAAAGGTCGCCCGCCACCTCAACGAGGCCGCAGCCATAAACCCGGTCAATCTCGCTGCCCTGGCCCTGCTCTCCACCAGCCGGCTGGCCCTGGACGAGCGTGCCCTGGCGCGTGTGCTGGACCTGTACCTGGCCTTGTTGCGCCAGGTGCCCTACTCACCGCACACCACCCTGCCCGAAGGTGACGGCCTGGCATTGATCAGCCACGTCAAGGGCATGGGCCTGCTGGCCGAGCAGAGCGATGCGCTGGGCAGGATCCTGTACCTGGACGAACAGAACGCGGTGCTGATGACCTACTACCGCAACAACGTCCTGCACATCTTCGCCCTGCCGGCGCTACTGGCAAGCTTCTTCCAGAGCAGCTCGCGCATGAGCCGCGAGCTGATCCTGCAATACACCCGGGCGTTGTACCCGTACCTGCAATCGGAGCTGTTCATTCGCTGGGAGCTGGACGAACTCGACGGCGTGATCGACCAGTGGCTGCAGGCCTTCGTCGACCATGGCCTGCTGCGCTTCGAGAACGGCGTGTACCTGCGCCCGGCACCCAGCTCACGCCAGTTCGTGCTGCTGACCTTGCTGGCCCGGGCCATCACCCAGACGCTGCAGCGTTTCTACATGGCCACCGCGCTATTGCTCAACAGCGGCCAACACACCCTCAGCGCCGAAGAGCTGGAAGACCTGTGCGTGGTCATGGCCCAGCGCCTGTCGATCCTGCATGGCCTCAACGCCCCGGAGTTCTTCGACAAGACCCTGTTCCGCCATTTCATCCAGACCCAGATCGAACAAGGCGTCCTGCGCCCGGACACCCACGGCAAGCTGGGTTACCACGAAAAACTCAGTGAACTGGCCGAAGGTGCGGCCAAGCGCGTATTGTCGGCCGAAATCCGCCTGTCGATTCGCCAGGTTGCCCTGCACCGCAGCGAAGAGCACCCCGAAGTACCGGCATAGTCCCTACTGGCCTGTGCCCTGGAGCAACACGACTTAACCTGGGTTGGTCGCCGCCTTGGCGGCTCCACCCACAAGGAGCTACTGATGAAAAAACTGTCCCTGATCCTGCTTGGCAGCCTGCTCGCCGCCTGCAGCAGTACCCCGCCCGCTTCCAAAGCCAGCCTCGACGGTGAGGTGTTCTACCTGCAGCGCATTGCCCTGCCACCGGCCGCGACCCTTAGCGTCAGCCTGCAGGATGTCTCGCTGATGGACGCTCCGGCGGTCACCCTCGCCAGCCAGAGCGGCCCAGTCAAAGGCCAGGTGCCGCTGCCCTTTCATCTGAGCTACGACCCAGCCCAGGTCAAGCCTGGCCACCGCTACGCCGTCAGCGCGCGGATCGAACTCGACGGCAAGCTGTTGTTCATCAACACCGAACACCACGGCGTGCAACTCGATGGCACCGACCCGCAATCGGTACGCATCAAGGTTGATGCCGTTCGTTGATTGATTGCCCGCTTTTGGATAAGGATGCTCCCATGTTACGCCCTGCCCTCACCTTCACCGGCCTGTGCGCCGGCCTGCTGTTCTCGGCCAGTGCCCTGGCACTGTCGCTGGGTGATCTCACGCAGAAAGACGCCTCCGTCGGCCTCAAGGATGCCCTGACCCAAGGTGCGCAAGTTGCAGTCAAGCAGTTGGGCACGCCCGGTGGCTTCAGTACTAACCCCGAGGTACGCATTGAACTGCCTGGGAAACTGGGCAAGGCTGCCAAGACCATGAAGAAGTTCGGCATGGGTGCCGAGGTCGAGCAGCTAGAGACCAGCATGAACAAGGCGGCCGAAGCGGCCGTTCCCCAGGCCCAGGCCCTGCTGGTCGATGCCGTGAAGAAAATGACCGTCGACGATGCCAAGGGCATCCTCGCCGGCGGCAACGACTCGGCCACCCAGTACCTGAGCAAGACCAGCCGTGAGCAGATCCGCGCCAAGTTCCTGCCGATCGTCAAGCAGGCCACCGACCAGGTGGGCCTGGTCCAGCAGTACAACAGCTTTGCCGGGCAGGCAGCGGCGTTGGGCGTAGTGGATGCCAAGAGCGCCAACGTGGAAGGTTATGTGACCGAGCAGGCGCTCAACGGGTTGTTTGAAATGATTGCCAAGCAGGAAGAAAGCATTCGCCAGAATCCTGCCGCGGCAGCAACCAGTGTGGCCAAGAAGGTATTCGGGGCCTTGTAAAGGCATCGCGGGGCGACGTCTCGACGTGCCCCGCGATCAACCTCAAGCCTTCTTCACTCTGAACCACGCTGCATACAACGCCGGCAAGAACAACAGCGTCAACGCAGTGGCCACGATCAAGCCACCCATGATCGCCACCGCCATCGGCCCGAAGAACACGCTGCGCGACAGCGGGATCATCGCCAGTACCGCCGCCAGCGCGGTCAGTACAATCGGCCGGAAACGTCGCACGGTCGCCTCGATAATCGCCTGCCAACGATCCAGCCCCGCCGCAATGTCCTGCTCGATCTGATCCACCAGGATCACCGAGTTACGCATGATCATCCCCGACAGCGCGATCGTCCCGAGCATCGCCACGAAGCCGAATGGCTGGCGGAACACCAGCAGGAACAAGGTCACCCCGATCAACCCCAGGGGCGCGGTGAGGAACACCATCACCGTGCGCGAGAAGCTGCGCAGTTGCAGCATCAGCAAGGTCAACACCACCACGATGAACAGCGGCACGCCAGCGTTCACCGACTTCTGTCCGCGGGTAGAGTCTTCCACCGTGCCACCGACTTCCAGCAGGTAGCCATCGGGCAATTCGGCACGCACCGGGTCAAGGGTCGGCAGGATCTGCTTGACCAGAGTCACCGGCTGTTCCTTGCCATAGATATCGGCACGAACGGTGACGCTGGGCAGACGGTTGCGGTGCCAGATGATCCCTTCCTCGAAGCCGTATTCGAGTGTTGCTACCTGCGACAGGGCCACACTCCGGCCGTTGTCGGTCGGTACTGCCAGGCTCGGCAGGTTGGCAAGCTCGGTTCGCTCCTGCTGGGTACCGCGCAGGAGGATTTCGATCAGTTCGTTGTCTTCACGGAACTGACTGACCGCCGACCCTGTGAGCGAGCTTTGCAGGAACTTGGCTAGGTTGGCGGTACTCACGCCCAGGGCCCGGGCACGGTCCTGGTCGATGTTCAGGTACACCACCTTGCTCGGCTCTTCCCAGTCGAGGTGGACGTTGACCACATGGGGGTTCTCGCGCACCTTGATCGCGACCTTGCGTGCCAGGGCACGCACCTGCTCGATATGCTCGCCAGTCACCCGGAACTGCACCGGATAGCCCACGGGTGGGCCGTTCTCCAGGCGGGTAACGCGCGAGCGCAGGTCCGGGAACTGCTCGTCGAGGGTGGCGATCAACCAACTGCGCAGGGCTTCACGTTCTTCGATGGTATTGGCCAGCACCACGAACTGGGCAAAGCTTGCCGCCGGCAATTGCTGGTCCAACGGCAGGTAGAAGCGTGGTGAACCCGTGCCGACATAGGCCACGTAGTTGTCGATACCCGCACGGTCCTTGAGCATGGCCTCCAGGCGCTTGACCTGTTCAGCGGTATTGCTCAGCGAGGCACCTTCAGCCAGCTTCAGGTCGACCATCAGCTCCAGTCGGCCGGAAGCCGGGAAGAACTGCTGGGGAACGAAACGGAACAACAGGATGCTGCCAATGAACAGCGCGATGGTTGCGATGATGACGGTTTTGCGCCGCTCGACGCACCAGCCCACCACTCGCCGCACACGCTGGTAGAACGGCGTGCCATAGGGGTCCGGCCCGCCTTCGGGGGTGCCATGCTTGGCGGCATGCAGCTTGGCCAAGTCAGGCAACAGGCGTTCGCCCAGGTACGGCACGAACACCACGGCGGCAATCCAGGAGGCGATCAAGGCAATGGTGACCACCTGGAAGATCGATCGGGTGTACTCGCCGGTGCTGGACTGCGCCGTGGCAATCGGCAAAAAGCCTGCGGCGGTGATCAGGGTACCGGTGAGCATCGGGAAGGCCGTGCTGGTCCAGGCGTAGCTGGCGGCCTTGATGCGGTCGAAGCCCTGTTCCATCTTGATCGCCATCATCTCGACGGCAATGATCGCATCATCCACCAACAACCCCAGGGCCAGCACCAGCGCACCCAGCGAAATCTTGTGCAGGCCGATGCCCAGGTAGTACATGGTGGCGAAAGTCATGGCCAGCACCAGCGGAATGGCCAGGGCCACCACCAGCCCGGTGCGCACACCGAGGGAAAAGAAGCTCACCAGCAACACGATAGCCAGGGCCTCGACCAGCACCTGAACGAACTCGCCCACCCCGGTTTTCACTGCCGCAGGCTGGTCCGACACCTTGCGCAGCTCCATGCCGGCCGGCAGGTTGTGGGAGATACGCTCGAACTCGGTTTCCAGGGCCTTGCCCAGCACCAGGATGTCGCCACCGGCTTTCATCGACACCGCAAGGCCGATGGCATCCTGGCCCATGAAGCGCATGCGTGGCGCGGGAGGATCGTTGAACCCACGGCGGACCTGGGCCACATCACCGATACGGAAAGTGCGGTCGCCAACACGAATGGGGAACTGCTCGATCTGCTCGACAGTATCGAAGCGGCCGCTCACCCGCAGTTGCAAGCGCTCGCTGGGGGTCTCGAAGAAGCCGGCGGTGCTGACGGCGTTCTGTTCCTCCAGGGCCTGCTGAACAGCCGCCAGGGGCAAGCCGAGGGTTGCCAGCTTGACGTTGGACAGCTCGATCCAGATCTTTTCGTCCTGCAGCCCCAGCAGCTCGACCTTGCCCACGTCCTTGACGCGCTGCAGCTGAATCTGCACGCGGTCGGCGTAATCCTTGAGCACGGCGTAATCGAAGCCTTCGCCGGTCAGTGCATAGATGTTGCCAAAGGTAGTGCCGAACTCATCGTTGAAGAACGGCCCGTGAATACCAGGCGGCAAGGTATGCCGGATGTCGGCGACCTTCTTGCGGATCTGGTACCACAGCTCGGGGATATCGGCCGAATGCATCGAGTCGCGGGCCACGAAGGTGACCTGCGATTCACCCGGGCGCGAGAACGACACGATTTTCTCGTACTCGCCGGTCTCCATCAGCTTCTTTTCGATGCGCTCGGTGACTTGGCGCGAGACTTCCTCGGCGCTGGCGCCGGGCCAGATAGTGCGGATCACCATGGCTTTGAAGGTGAATGGCGGGTCTTCGCTCTGCCCCAACTTGGTGTAGGACAGCGCGCCGACCAGCGCCAGGAGAATCATCAGGAACAGCACGATCTGCCGATTGCGCAGGGCCCAGGCGGAAAGGTTGAAACCCATCGGGACTTACTCCTTGGCCGCCAGATTCACCACACGATTGGAACGATCCACCGGACGCACCTGTTGCCCCTCCTGGAGCACATGCACGCCGGCCGCCACTACCCAGTCCGAGGCATTGAGCCCTTCAAGCACTGGCACACTGTTCTCGCCATAGGCGCCCACCCGTACTGGCACACGCTTGAGGGTGTTGTTGGCGTCCACACGCCATACGTAGGTCTGACCGTTTTCGGCGGTCAGGGCCGACAGCGGCACCGCCAACGGCACCTGCTCATCGTGCTGGATGTACACCCGGGCACTCTGGCCCAGCTCTGCGGGCACCTTGCCCGCGGTGAAGGCAATGCGCGCGGCAAAGGTCCGCGAGCGCGGGTCTGCCGATGGCGACAGCTCACGAATGCGTCCGGTAAAGCGTTCATCGGGTTGCGACCAGAGCTCAACCGACACCGGCTGACCGACTTTGAAGCGGCCGAACTGCTGTTCCGGCAAACCGATCAGCACTTCGCGTTCGCCATCGGTGGCCAGGGTAAATACGGTCTGGCCGGCGGATACCACCTGCCCGACCTCGACCTGGCGCTTGGCGATCACACCGTCCTGAGAGGCGCGCAACACGGCGTATTCGGCCTGGTTGCCAGCCACGTCGTATTCGGCACGCACCTGCTTGAGCCGGGCCAGACCGGCGCGATAGAGGTTTTCGGCATTGTCATACTGGGAATGGCTGACCATCTGACGGTCAAGCAGGGTCTTGTAGCGGTCGCGCTCGGCCTTGACCAAGGTCAGGTTGGCTTCAGCGGCGGCCAGTTGGGCGCGACTGGCCTCCAGTTGCAGGCGTACATCCTGCGGGTCGAGCTGTGCCAGCGGCTGCTCGGCCTTGACCCGCTGCCCCTCTTCGACCAGGCGCTTGCTGACCTTGCCCCCGATGCGGAACGCCAGCTCCGGCTCAAAGCGCGCACGCACCTCGCCCGGGTAGCTGTCGGCAGCGGCGCTGGCCGGTTGCGGCTGCACGACCATGGCAGGACGCAGGGAAGTCTGCGGTGCACCCTCCTGCCCGCAGGCAGAGAGCAGCATGGCAAGGCCGATGGGCAGAGCGAGGGGCAAGGCATGGCGCAACATGATGAATGACCTTTCGCGAGTGACGCTTTGAATATTTATACTGGCGGGTATATTAAATCAGGGAACCACAGCCGGGAAGCCGCGGCCCAAGAGAAAAATCGTATTAACGCGATTCCTTTATGACGATATCTGCCAGCCACGGACAGGTCGGCGATGTACCATGTGCACCAACCGGAACCTGTACACGTACTCATGCCCAACGATCTCACCGCTCCCGTCGGCCCCGGCCGGCCCAAAGACCTGGTCAAGCGCCAGGCCATACTCGAGGCGGCGAAGCAGCTGTTTCTGACCCTTGGCTATGCCAGCACCAGCATGGATGCGGTCGCGACAGCGGCAGGTGTTTCAAAACTCACGGTCTACAGCCACTTCACCGACAAGGAGACGCTGTTTACCGCAGCCATCTCGGCAACCTGCACGGCACAATTGCCGGAGTTGATCTTCGAGCTGCCTGACGGTGCGCCGCTGGAGCAGGTATTGCTCAATATCGGCTGCGGCTTCCAGGCGCTGATCAGCAGTGAGCAGTCAGTGCAACTGACACGCCTGATCATGACCCTGGGCACTCAGGACCCCAAGCTCAGCCAGATTTTCTTTGAGGCCGGCCCATTGCGGGTGTTGCGGGAGATGGAAGCCTTGCTGCGACGCGTCGATCAGCGCGGACTGCTGCGCATCGAGCATCCGGACAAAGCAGCAGAACACTTCTTCTGCCTGCTCAAGGGCGCGCCGAACTATCGCCTGCTGCTCGGCTACGCCCCGGCCCTGGACGCCGAGGCCACGCAGGCCCATGTCGAAGAAGTGGTGAGGATGTTCCTGAACGCCTATCGGCCCTGATCAGGCCTTGAGGGCCTTTTTCGGGTAGATGTCATAGCGGCTGGACTTGCCTTCCAGGCTGTGGCTTGGCTTGGGCCCTTCGATGATCGGCGCCTTGCGCGGGCGCTTGACCACCACCCGGTGGCTGGCCAGGGCCAGCGCCGCTTCGAGCAGGGCCGGTGCATCCAGGTCGTCACCGACCAGCGGGCGGAATACGCGCATTTCCTTTTTCACCAGGGCGCTCTTGTCGCGATGGGGAAACATCGGGTCGAGGTAGATCACCTGCGGCGGCTCGCCCTGCCAGTTGCGCAGGTGCTCGATGGCATTGCCGACAAGCAGCTGCATCCGCGCGACAATCGGGCCGGCTTCGGCATCGCTGGCCGCCCGGGCCAGGCCATCCTGCAGCAGCGCGGCAACCAGCGGCTGGCGCTCGATCAGGGTCATCCGGCAACCCAGGCTGGCCAGCACGAACGCATCCTTGCCCAGCCCCGCCGTGCAGTCGAGCACTTGCGGGCGAATGCCCTGGGCAATGCCCACCGCCTTGGCGATCATCTGCCCGCTGCCGCCGCCGAACACCCGCCGGTGCGCCGCCGCGCCTTCGACGAAGTCGACCCGCACCGGGCCCGGCGCCTGTGGGCCCAACTGCTGGATCTGCAGCCCGCTGGCACCAACCTGCACGGCAAAGCCTGCGTTATCGTCCGCCAGCGGCAGCTCCAGGCGCTGCGCCCACTCATTGGCCTGGGCCTGATAGTCGGCCGTCAGTGCCTCGACCCGGATGCCGCCGTCCGCCAGTAGCTCCACCATCACATCCTGTACTCAAAAAAATTAAATGATCGTCGGCCACGGCCGATATACGAAGTATTCGCTATTTTGCCAGACCTTCAGCGCCTGCGACTGCCATGACCGATATTCTTCAGCTCAGCTCAGGTTATTTATCGCCCGTCGGCAACTACGGGCGGCATAACACCCAGGCATTGGGTGGCGTCAGCCACCTGTGGCAGGACTTCTTCGCCCGTGCCCTGGCCGAGCAACAGGGTGAAGACGGCAAAACCGGCAACCTCACCCTCGAACAGTACGACAAGGCAACAGGCGAGCCACTGGGTGGTAGCCAGGTACTGGCACACATTCACAGCCAGCGCCTGTGCAACGTGCTGGACACCGAAATCGCTCCGCCCGAGCCTCTGTTCCTGCCGATTGCCGAATTCGAGCCGGAACTGCTGGAAAAGCTCGCCCCACCCTATAGCGATGCCGAACTGATCGAGCAGCAGCGCCAACTGGATATCAGCAACACCTGGGTGCGCCCGGTGGTCATGAGCCAGGGGCATCCGATTGCAGAACCGAGCCCAGGCCCCACGCCAAAGCCGCTGTACTTGCCGATCGCCGAGTTCGAGCTGGACCTGCTGGACAAGGCCCCCGAGCCCTTTGACGAACCGATCCTGGCGGCCCAGCAATCAGCCCTGGACTTCGACAACCGCTGGGCGCGCCCCGTAGTGCTGAACAACGTGCGCATCGCCGCCTGAGTCAGCGGCACACCTGCCAGAAGCCCATGTCCAGATGGAAGTGGTTATGGTGGGCGGCGTTATAGTCCGGCCCCAACACCGTATTGAAGCTGTCGCAAGCCCGCGCATGCACCTCACGTAAAAACTGCGCCTTGGCGCCCTCGCCGCCCCAGTCCTTCAACAGTGTGATCCGCTGCCCATCCGCCAGCCGAAACCCGGCGATATCTAGGGCATTGGCCGTCGCGTGCTGGCTGAGCCGACCGTCCTTGCGGTTGTAGACGTTGCGACAGGCAAAGCTGCCCAGGTGATCGACCTGCACCACCGGCTGGGCGAACGCGCGCTGTGCCGCCGGCTGCAAGGCATGGTGCTCGAACAGTGCATAGGCCACCGCCAGCGGGCAACTGGCCAGAAAACTGCTACTCAGGCGCACCGCACTGCCTTCCACACGCAGCACATTTTCCAGCGGACAGGGCGCCTGCGCCGGGCTGTCGGCCTGCTGGCGATAACGTAGACCCGAAGTGGCCAACGCTTGCGCGCAGCGTTGTGGGTCATCCTGCAAACGCCCAAGCTTGTACGCCGTCAGCAGATTGGGGGGTTGGCGTACGTCGAGCACCGCCCACGGGTTCCAGGCGTCCGGCACACGCACACCCTGGTACCAGGCAACTACACCTGCCGCCACCAGCAACAGACACAGCAGCAGGCCCTTGCCCACGGCAGGTCAGCGCCTGAACAACTGGTTCAACTGGTCAAACGGCAGCGCCTGCTCGCCAAAGGTGAAGCTGCCCTGATCCTGGATCTCTTGCGCTGCGCGGTAGAACGCCCCGTAGGCGGCCCGCGCCATGGAAGAACCGACACTGATGCGCCGCACGCCCAGGTCCTGCAATTGGTTGACGCTCAACTGCACGCCGCTGAGCCCCATCAGCACGTTCACAGGCCTGGGCGCCACCGCCTGGACCACCGCTCGAATTTCTTCGGCCGTGCGCAGGCCCGGGGCATAGAGCACGTCGGCCCCAGCTTCGGCGAAGGCCTGCAGGCGGGCGATAGTGTCGTCCAGGTCCAAGCGCCCGTGCAGCAGGTTCTCGGCGCGGGCACAGAGCATGAAAGGGAAGTCCAGGCTGCGGGCCGCGGCCACGGCGGCTTCAACTCGCTCAACTGCATGATGGAAGCTGTAGATGGGCTCATCGGGATTGCCGCTGGCATCCTCGATAGAACCCCCCACCAGGCCGGCCTGTGCCGCTTGAAGAATCGTCTCGGCGCAACCTTTGGGGTCATCACTGAAGCCGTTCTCAAGGTCAGCGGCCACCGGCAAGGCGGTGGCATCGACAATGGCGCGCGCATTGTCCAGGGTTTCACCCAGGTTCATCGCCCCTTCGGCATCCGGCCGCCCCAACGAGAACGCCAGGCCTGCACTGGTGGTCGCCAGCGCCTCGAAGCCCAGGCTCGCCAGCAGCTTGGCGGAGCCGGCATCCCAGGGGTTGGGGATGACGAAGGCGGTGTCACGCTCATGCAGGGCTTTGAAGGCTTCGGCACGCAGGGTTTGTACATCCATGATCACGGCTCCCGGGCAGGCGGCAGGACGTGTTCAAAGCAAGCCGAGTTGTTCGGCCTCAGGCGTCCTGTCCAGTTCAGGCAAGGCCGCAAGCCCCGGCAGGCGCTCCATCAAACCGCGATGAAAACGCTGCGCCAGCGCCGCGGCCAGGCGGTTGTCAGCAGTATGCAGGAAAACATAGGGGCTGCGCCCTTCCTCGATCCAGGCAGCAACCTTGTTCAGCCAAGGCAGTAGAAAGGATTCATTGGCCGCCAGTTCCGGGTGGCCGATGAAGCGCACCTGAGGGTGTTGGCTGAAGGCGGTGGGACGCGGAGGCACACGGGGTTTTTTCGACTGGGCATGGAGCACACCCGGATCACGGGATGTGCAACTGAACAGTGCCCGTGGGTCCAGGCAGATACGCTCCACACCACGGTCAAGCAGCAGCCGGTTGAGCAACCGCTCCTCATTGCCCTTGGCAAAAAACGCCTGGTTGCGCACCTCGACGGCGATGGGCACGGTGATTTCATCGAGAAACGTCACCAGTTCGCCCAGGCGCGCAGGCCCGAAGGTCGCCGGCAGTTGCAGCCAATAGGGGGCAACCCGTGCCCCCAGGGGCTTGAGCAGCTCGATGAAGGCCTGCGCCGCAGCCAATTGCCCGTGCAGGTCGCCGCCATGGCTGATATCGCCGGGAAACTTGGCGGTGAAGCGAAAGTGCGCGGGCATTATTTGAGCCCAACGCTCGAGGGTCGCCGGGGACGGACGGGCATAAAAGGTAGTGTTGCCTTCTACGGCGTTGAACACCTGGCTGTAGAGGCTTAGAAAATCGCCGCTTTTAGCGTCAGCGGGATACAGGTACTCGCGCCAGGCGTTTTCACTCCAGGACGGGCAACCAAGAAAATAGGGAAGCGTGGACAGACTCATCCATCAAATGTACAGGTCCAGCCCCAGCACTTCCATCTCCCAATCCACGAAGCCTGCAGTCGTCAGGTAGCTGGTCAGGGCCTGGGCTGTGCGCTTGTTGCAGGCACGGGGGAAGATCATGTCCTGCGGGCGGGCCGGCAATCCACCGGTGCGCGCCTGGCCAGTACTGGCCTGGGGTTGTACCTCGTACTCGCCGGGCAGATCCTCGTCCACGTCATCGCTGCGAGCCGGCGCTTTGCGCGCGGTACGCTTGATTGGATAGGGCTGCGAGGAAAAACCGTCGATACGCATGGCGATCTACTCAGGACCATTGATGGCAATTTAGCAGCATCAGAGATCCTTCGCTAATGCCCGACTGATAACTGGACCACAGTCTAGGCAAAAGGTTTTATTTACCCTGGGAATAACCGACGAGATGCACTCAACGTGCCTTGGGCGTAGCTACGTTGTCGCGCAGGTACACAGGCTGCGCTTGGTCGGCGGGGATGGCTTCGCCACGCTGCCAGGCGAAGGTGGCCAGGGCCAGCAGGTCCTGGGCATGGGGCAGGAGGCTTGCATCCTGGCCGCTCAGCGCCACCGGGATACGTTCGGCGTAACCCCAGCCGGTGCCGGCACCGAACCAGTCGCCTTTGGCGTCAGCTGGCAAACCGGCTTGCTCCGGAGGCAGTACCGCTTCGCTGCCCACCAGGCGCATTTCACCACCAACATCCTGATAGCAGCCCCAGTACACCTCATCCATTCGCGCATCAATGGCAGCGGCTACCTGATGCACACCTTGCTCGCGCAGGGCCCGCTGGGCCAACACGGCCAGGTTGGACACCGGCAACACCGGACGCTCGAGCGCAAAGGCCAGGCCCTGGACCACGCCAATGGCGATACGCACACCGGTAAAGGCGCCTGGCCCACGGCCAAAGGCAATGGCATCGACCGCAGCCAGCGTAGTGCCGGCATCTGCCAGCAGTTGCTGGATCATCGGCAGCAGCTTTTGCGCGTGCAGGCGCGGGATCACCTCGTAGTGGCTGGAAACCTTGCCGTCATGCAGCAAGGCGACAGAGCAGGCTTCAGTGGCGGTATCCAGGGCCAACAAGGTGGTCATCGGTGTATCCAGGCGTAAGAAAAAAGAGCGGCATTATAAACAACAACGGCCCGCAAGCGGGCCGTTGTCTGCACTACCGAGCGTCAATCAGCTCAATGCAGCCAGCACCTTGGCGGTGATGGCTTCGACCGAACCAACGCCTTCGATGTGTGCGTAGGCAGGTTTGCCGCCATTGGCAGCCGACAGCTTCTGGTAGAAGTCCACCAGTGGCTTGGTTTGCTCGTGGTAGACCGCCAGGCGATGACGCACGGTTTCTTCGGTGTCGTCTTTACGCTGAACCAGCGCTTCGCCGGTGACGTCGTCCTTGCCTTCTACTTTCGGCGGGTTGTAGACCACGTGGTAGACGCGGCCCGAACCTTCGTGAACGCGGCGGCCAGCGATACGCTGGACGATTTCTTCGTCTTCGACGGCGATTTCGACCACGGCATCCAGCTCGACGCCATTGGTTACCAGGGCTTCAGCCTGAGGAATGGTGCGCGGGAAACCGTCGAACAGGAAGCCGTTCGCGCAGTCAGGCTGGGCGATGCGGTCCTTGACCAGGTTGATGATCAACTCGTCGGAAACCAGCTTGCCAGCGTCCATGATCGCCTTGGCTTCCAGGCCCAGCGGGGTGCCGGCCTTGACAGCGGCGCGCAGCATGTCGCCAGTGGAGATTTGTGGAATGCCGAATTTTTCGGTGATGAACTTTGCCTGAGTACCTTTACCGGCCCCGGGAGCTCCCAGCAGAATCACGCGCATCTTGTGCTCCTCATTTTTGTAAGCAAATCAATGGAGTCGGCGCAGAGGGCCAAGTCCGGAATTTGGGTAATGACCACAAATCGGTCAAAAGGCTGCTCAAGATACACAGCGCCTTCAAGCCACACAAGCGGTCGAAAGTCGGAAAAAACCACACACATCGGCCGCACAAAGCACAGGTTGCGCCGAGCGCAACCTATTGCTTTGCAAGCAATCTCCCCTCCTTCTATCACCCATCGGCGACCTTGCGGCCCTCTTCAACCGGTATTGCGCAAACCCGCTGCGATACCGGCCACCGTGACCAGCAAGGCCTGTTCCAGCGGGCTATCCAGAGCGGCTTCGCGCACTCGGGAGCGGGCCAGCAACTCCGCCTGCAATAGATGTAGCGGGTCCAGGTAGGTGTTGCGCAAACGGATGAATTCCAGGGTCTCGGGGCTGTGCGCCAGTAGCACCGGCTGCCCGGTCAGGCCCAGCACCACTTGGCACGCCTGCGACAATAGGTCGCGCAAATGTGCACCTAAAGGTCGCAGTTGTGGTTGCACCAGACGTTCGTCGTAGGAGCGGGCAATGTCGGCATCGGCCTTGGCCAGGACCATTTCCAGCATGTCGATGCGCGTGCGGAAGAACGGCCACTGCTCACGCATTTGCGCCAGCAGCTCGCCCTGGCCCCGTGCCAGGGCGTTGCTCAGTGCCGCCTCCCAGCCTAGCCAGGCCGGCAGCATCAGGCGGGTCTGGGTCCAGCCGAAAATCCACGGGATTGCCCGCAGGCTTTCGATGCCCCCGGCACGTCGCTTGGCCGGGCGACTGCCCAGCGGCAGGCGGCCCAGCTCTTGCTCCGGGGTGGACTGGCGAAAGTACTCGACGAACTCGGGGTTGTCGCGGACCACGCCACGGTAGGCCTTGACTCCGTCGGCGGCCAGTTGGTCCATCAGCTCGCGCCAGGCCGGTTGTGGCGGTGGCGGCGGCAACAAGGTCGCCTCGAGCACGGCAGCCAGGTACAGGTTGAGGTTCTGCTCGGCAATGTCCGGCAAGCCGAACTTGAAGCGGATCATTTCACCCTGTTCCGTGGTGCGGAAGCGTCCGGCCACCGAGCCTGGTGGTTGCGACAGGATCGCCGCATGGGCCGGGCCGCCGCCTCGTCCGACGGTACCGCCACGGCCGTGGAACAGCAGCAACTCGACCTGTTGCTCGCGACAGATGCGCACCAGCGTCTCCTGGGCGCGGTACTGGGCCCAGGCAGCGGCCGTAGTACCCGCATCCTTGGCCGAATCGGAGTAGCCGATCATCACTTCCTGCGGGCCATGCAACGCACTGCGATAACCTGGCAGGCCAAGCAGGCGCTCCATTACCGGGCCGGCGTTGTCCAGGTCAGCCAGGGTCTCGAACAGCGGTACCACGCGCATGGGGCGCAGCACGCCGGCTTCCTTGAGCAGCAATTGCACTGCCAGCACATCGGAGGCGGCACCCGCCATGGAGATGACATACGAGCCCAACGACGCCGCTGGCGCCGCTGCGATCTCGCGGCAGGTGGCTAGCACTTCGGCGGTGTCGGCCTGGGGTTTGAAGTAGCTGGGCAGCAGTGGGCGGCGGCTGTTGAGTTCCTGCTGGAGAAAGGCAATGCGCGCCTCCTCGTCCCAGTCGCCATAGCGGCCCAGCCCGAGGTAGTCGGTGATTTCGCTCAGCGCGGCGGTGTGGCGCGCTGCATCCTGGCGCACGTCAAGGCGCACCAGGAACAGGCCAAAGGTCACCGCCCGGCGCAAGCAGTCGAGCAGCGGCCCGTTGGCGATCACCCCCATGCCACAGGCATGCAGCGACTCGAAACACAGGTGCAGGGGCTCGAACAGGTCGTGGTTGTCGTGCAGCACCTGGGCAGACGGTGCTTGTGGCGCTTTCAGGGCACTGTGTGCCCAGGCCCGGGTTTCGCGCAACCGATCACGCAATAGCTTGAGCAGCACCCGGTACGGTTCGGCACACTCGCCTACCCTGGCCCGCAGCGCCTCGCTGGCCTGCTGCATGGACAGCTCGGCGGCCAGGGCGTCGATGTCGCGCAGGAACAGGTCGGCGGCCATCCAGCGCGCCAGCAGCAGCACCTCTCGGGTGACAGGTGCGGTGACATTGGGGTTGCCGTCGCGATCACCGCCCATCCAGGAAGCGAAGCGAATCGGTGCGGCCTCCAGTGGCAAGTGCAGCCCGGTGGCGGTATGCAGGGCCTTGTCGACCTTGCGCAGGTGATGAGGAATGGCTTGCCAGAGCGAATGCTCGATCACTGCGAAGCCCCATTTGGCTTCGTCCACCGGCGTCGGTCGGGTACGGCGGATTTCTTCAGTGTGCCAGGCTTCGGCGATCAGCCGTTGCAGGCGTTCGCGGATCTGTTCGCGCTCGGCCGGAATCAGGTCGCGGTGGTCCTGGGCAGCCAATTGAGCGGCGATGGCATCGTACTTCTGGATCAGCGTACGGCGTGCCACTTCGGTAGGGTGCGCAGTCAGTACCAGCTCGATGTTCAATTTGCCCAACTGACGCGCCAGGGCATCGTCGCTGTGCCCCTCGGCCTTGAGCCGCGCCAGCAGTTCGGGCAGCACCCGGTCCTCGAAGGGCTCGGCCTGGCCGGCATCGCGGCGGCGTATCAACTGGTATTGCTCAGCGATATTGGCCAGGTTGAGAAACTGGTTGAAGGCGCGTGCCACCGGCAGCAGTTCGTCTTCAGCCAAGTCATCGAGCGTCGAGCTCAACTGCTCGGCGCTACCACTGCGGTCAGCCTTGGCACTGCGGCGAATGTCCTCGATCTTTTGCAGGAACGCTTCACCGTACTGCTCGCGCACGGTGTCCCCCAACAACTCACCCAACAAATGAACATCTTCACGCAAGCGCACATCGATATCAGTCATCAGCCTTGTCTCCGGCATTCCTGGAAAACCGCTCTAGGTTCAGAGTGCCCCACTACCGGTCGTGCTTTCAAGGCAGACCAAAGCCTGCACAGTAGCTACGCTCAAATCAGGTACATAGCGTTGATGAGGTGATCATGAAAATCCGCGAGCTTGCCCAGCACTGGGAACAGAACGCCAAAGGCCGCCTGAGCCCCACCGGTCACGTCCTGCATCTGGATGTGGAGTCCGCGGCACGCCTGGCCGCCCTCACCGAGATGTACCCCAAGCGCCGCCCTGAAGAGCTGCTGGGCGAACTGCTGGGCGCAGCCCTTGAAGAACTGGAAGCGAGCTTTCCGTACGTGCAGGGTCACCAGGTGATCGCCACCGATGAAGAAGGCGACCCACTGTATGAAGACATCGGCCCAACGCCGCGTTTTCTCGCTCTGTCACGCCGTTATCTACACGACATGAGCAGCCGCAAGGACGAATCAACCCACTGATTTCCCCCGCCTGCTTGCTGGTATCGGGCGCCGCGCAGGCGCCCGCGTACCGCTGCCTGCCTGCAAAGTTTCGAGAAAAACCGGCTGACCGATCAGTCAGTAAAAACCGCGATCGTGCGGGAATTTTTTCTGAACTATTGAAAAAACGCCTCGGTCACACCCAGTAACCATCATGGCAAAACCCTCCAGGACTCGGGTTGATGGCTGTCTCGAGACCGGCGGGTCGCGCCAATGGAATGTTACGGAATTCGTTGTTCATCAGGAGTGATCCAATGGAGTTGACCACTATGAAGACCCGCACCGCTAACACCTCATCCTCCCCTTTGCGCGGGCTCAAACTGGCCGCGCTGGCACTGGGCAGCAGCCTGGTCCTGGCCGGTTGTGCCGGCAACCCGCCTACTGAGCAGTTCGCCGTGACCCAATCGGCGGTCAATTCTGCGGTGAGCTCCGGCGGTACCGAGTTTGCCGCCGTGGAAATGAAAGCCGCTCAGGACAAGCTCAAGCAAGCCGAAATCGCCATGCACGACAAAAAGTACGACGACGCCAAGATGCTCGCCGAGCAGGCCGAGTGGGACGCCCGTGTCGCCGAGCGCAAGGCCCAGGCCGCCAAGGCCGAGAAGGCTGTGAAAGATGCCCACGAGGGCGTTCAGGACTTGCGTGAGGAAGGTATGCGCAGCACCCAGTGAGGCTGCGCTGTCGACCCGTGCATCTGCTAATCGATCAAAGGACGAACACTATGCGTAAACACATCTTTATCCCCGCCCTTCTGGCCATTAGCGTTGGCCTGGCCGCCTGCTCCACGCAGCCGAACGCCAACCTGGAATCGGCCCGGACCAACTTCTCGACCCTGCAGAGCAACCCGCAGTCGAGCAAAGTCGCCGCCCTGGAAACCAAAGAGGCCCAGGACTCGCTGAACCAGGCCGACAAGGCCTACATGGACAAGGAGGACGAGAAGAAGGTCGATCAGCTCGCCTACCTGACCAACCAGCGTATCGAGGTGGCGAAGCAGACCATTGCCCTGCGCACGGCCGAGGCCAACCTCAACGACGCCTCCGACAAGCGCGCTCAGGCAAGACTCGATGCCCGCGATGCGCAGATCAAAAAGCTGCAGGACAGCCTCAACGCCAAGCAGACTGACCGGGGTACCCTGGTGACCTTTGGCGACGTACTGTTCGACTTCGACAAGGCAAACCTCAAGAGCAGTGCCTTGCCCAACGTCACCAAACTTGCTCAGTTCCTTCAGGAGAACCCCGACCGCAAAGTAATTGTCGAGGGCTATACCGACAGCAAGGGCAGCGCCAGCTATAACCAGTCGCTATCCGAACGCCGCGCTGCCGCTGTGCGCACCGCACTGGTCCGCGCCGGCGTCGATCCGGCGCGCATCGTGTCCCAGGGTTATGGCAAGGAGTTCCCGGTGGCCGACAACGCGAGCAACTCGGGCCGGGCGCAGAATCGTCGGGTGGAAGTGACGATTTCCAATGACAACCAGCCGGTGGCACCGCGTTCGGTAAGCCAGGCGCATTGACGGCGCAGTGGGGTGAGCTTTCCCGCGATGGCGGTGTGTCATAAACAACGCATCGCGGGACAAGCCCGCTCCTACTGTTGTTGTTGCGGTGTTTCCTGCCCCATGCACCGCACCGCCTGCTTCTTGCTGTCTACCAGCACACCCGTCAGGCCTTTCTGCGACATATCAAACAATACCAACACGCCATCCACACACTGCGCGACCTGGTTGGCCGGCTTGAGCGAGATCTTGTAGTCCTCCCCTGGCACGGTCTTGAGCATGGTGAAGTCACTCAATAGCAGTGCATCCTCAGGCTTGGCAAAGTGCAGGTACCCGTAATACCACAAGGCGCAGACAGTACCGATGATGCTGCATACACCAGTAATGATCAGGGGAATCGCGTTACGTTCTTCACTCATTGTGACGTCTCGTCAGGGTAATTGGGGACCTCGGCCAGGCGCCGCAATCCATTGAAGTGTTCGGGGTCGTCGAGAAACCGCACCATCACCTGGCGCCAGGTGCGGTCGGCAAAGGTCTGTACATGGCCGCCTCGAGTCAACTGCAGCACCCGTGGTGGTGGCGCAGCCTGATACAACTGGATGCCGTTGACCAGTGGAACAATAGGGTCGTCGATGCTGTGGAAGAACAGTTTGGGCGGTGTCTTGATCCGGGCAATCGAACGAATCGCGCTGTCGCCATCCGGCACCAACCATGACAGCGGCACCTGCAATGGCCAGGTCAACCACGAGGTGCTCAGTGCAAAGCGCCCGACCTGACGGTAACTGGCCGGTACGCCGTCGAAGACCATAGCCTTGAAGCGACGGGCCTGCTGAGGATGCTGGGCCAGGTAATGAATGGCCATGGCGCCGCCCAGGCTTTGCCCGAGCAGCACCTGGGGCTTGCCTTGCACTTCGGGGGCTTTGTCCAGCCAGTCCAGCGCGGCGGCAATGTCCTGGTAGACCTCGGGCAACGCCGGTTCGCCCTGGGACAGGCCATACCCGCGGTAGTCCACCATCAGTACCTGATAGCCCTGCTTGGGCAACCACCAACTGCCGCCCAAGTGCCAGGCCAGGTTGCCGCCGTTGCCATGCAAATGCAGCACTGTGCCCTTCACTTCCACGCCCGGCTTGGCAGGCAACCACCAGCCGTGCAGGCGCGTGCCATCGGCCGCCGTCAGGGTGACGTCGCGGTATTCAAGCTTGGCTTTCTCAGGTGTGAACGGCTGGCCCGGCTCCGGATAGAACAGCAGCGAACTGCAGCCGCCCAGACTCAGCATCACCAGCAGCATGCCCAAGGGCCTGCGCCATGCTTCAGAGAATGTTCGAGTAGTCGGCTTCAATCCGGTCCAGGCTCAGGTGGTTGAGGAAGTTGGAGAAACACATCCAGGCCGACAGCGCATTGAGGTCGCGAAACTGCTCCGGCAGGTACTTGGGCGGTTCCACCAGGCCTTCATCGACCAGTTGGCGCAGCGTGCGCATGTCTTCCAGCGTGGTCTTGCCGCAGAACAGCAAAGGGATCTGTTCAAGCTTGCCCTTGCGCACGGCCAACTGAATATAGTTGTAAACCATGATGAAGCCCTTGAGGTAGGACAAGTCTTTGGTGAACGGTAGCCCGTTGGGCACCGACCCACGGAAGACCCGGCTGGCATTGCCGTAGCTTTCCGGCATGCCGAAGCCCTGGGCGCGGAAGAACTCGTACACCTGCATGAAGTCGGCACCTTCCTCGACCATATGGATGGCCCGGGTACGATTGGTCAGCTTGCGCAGGCGGCTGGGGTAGGAAGCAAAGGCAATCACCTCCATCAGGATTGCCAGGCCTTCCTGAGTCACGGTCGACGAGGGCGGGCCCTTGGCCAGGAAGGTGCAGATCGGCTGGTTCAGGCCGTTGAGGGTGGTGCCCACATGCACTAGCCCCTCATGGACTTCGAGGGCGCGCACGTCACGGCTGTTGAACATGGCATCGGCGCGGATCTTGATGTAGTCGGCGCCTGCGGCGGCATCGGCGACGATACCGTCGGACTCGAACACCCGGATGGTGTCCTCGGCCTCGTTGAACACCTTGTTCAGGCGCCCCTGAAGCATCTCCACGGCCTGCTTGGCAGTAAGGTCCTTGGGTTCGTCCTTCAGGTCGCCACGGCCGTCGATGTTGTTCAGATAATCCGAGAGCATCAGGCCCAGGTCAGCCAGGGTCGGATCACCGGCATGGAAGGCATCGGACGCCGCCCCGTACAACTCCTGGGAAATCAGGCCGAAATCCTCGGTGCCGCGCGCTTCGAGCATACGCACCACCATGCGGTACTCCTTGCACATGCGCCGCATGATCTGCCCGACCGGATTGAACTGCCCCAGTTGGCGGGTGATATCGCGTTCGATGTTCTGGAACTCGAGCTTGACCGCACTGGAATCGAACGAGAGTGGCCGCCCCTGGTAATAGGCACGGTCCACTGCCGGCATCTCCTTGCCCTTGGCCTTGAGAAAGCCCTGGCGGATATTGTCGTCCCACTTCACCGCATCGAGTACGCGAATCGGGGTTTGTGCCAGGACAATGCGGTCAGACAGGGCACGTATCGTCTGCTGGTACTCGTCCACCCTACTCTCCTTGAATGATCTTGATTACTTGCCGGCCCGCTGGAACCGCGCCACTTCGATAAACAGGTCGGAGTTGGCCGGGTCGTCCAGATAAGCCAGGACACGCTCGGCCGGGCTGTCGATCAGCACGCCCTCGCCGTTGTCCTCGGGCACCTCGTAGGTGCGGCCGCTGAGTTCTTTCTTCTCTACGGCCTGGTTGACCTGTTCGACATCGAGGTTGTAGAGCACCAGTTCCTTGCCGTCGATGACCTCGAACCCGCCGATCAGGAAGTTGCCGCCCAGACGCTTGGGAACGCCTGCCGAGAGGTACCAGCGGTTGCCGTGCCTGGAGACGGTAAAGGCGTATTCATCGCGTTTTTTATCCTTGCCGATGGCCACTGCTTTATAAGCATTGCCACCGCTACGGCTGATCTGCAGGGTCAGGGGTTCGCCCCAGGCGTCCTTGCTCGACCATTTGCCGAGCAAAACCTTGGGCGCCGCTTCATTGGCCGGCATCGGCTCGTTGAAGGTCACCAGACAACCGCCAAGCAGCAGGAACGACAGCGCCAACAGCAGACTTCTGGCTTTCATCGGGTTCTCCTTGAAATGGGGCTGCGCCTCACACGTCGGCCAGCACCAGGTGCATGTACCGGGTAAGGATAGCGAGCATCTGCGCTTGCGCATCGGCGCGTGAGCCGTCGAGCAGGCCCTGATATTCCATCTGCTCGATAATCGCCGTCAACACCAGCGCATCCTGTTGTGGCTGGCGCGAGCCCCCGACCTGAAGCAGTTGGCAGGTGCCACGTAACAGAATCTGCTCGTGCAGCTTGACCAGTTCGGCCAGGCGCGGGCACAACAGGGCCTCTTGGCGAAACGCCTGCTCTGCCATGAGGAAGTCGCGCCGGTTGTGCAACTGGCGCTGCACATAATCGGCGGTCATCTTCGCCACCTCATCGGCCAGCCGTGCCCGCCACTGCGGGCTACCGTCCCCCTGGGACAAGAGCTGACGCAGCACCACCTCGGTGTTTTCCCATAGCTTGGCCATGTACGCCGCACTGCGCTCCACGTACTGGGCGAAGGTGTCGGTGAGCAGGTCTTCGATGTCCTTGAAATAATAGGTGGTGGCCGACAACGGCACGCCCGCCTCGGCTGCCACCGCACGGTGGCGCACCCCTCGCACACCATCGCGCACGACAATCCGCATGGCCGCGTCGAGGATGTCCTGGCGACGCTGTTCACTGCCCAGGCGACTGGCCTTGCGCCCTTGGTACTGCACGCTTTCGGCGACCGCCGTGGCAACGTCGGCCGCACCTTGTTGAGCCATTGCAGGAGTCACTGCTGGTTCTCTCCCCATGAATTGGATCCGATGGCTGCGTTTTCTACAGGCATGAAAAAGCCGCCTCGTGAGGCGGCTTGTTCAGAACGCTCAGGCCTGAGGACGCATGTGCGGGAACAGGATCACGTCGCGGATCGACGGCGAGTTGGTCAGCAGCATCACCAGGCGGTCGATACCGATACCTTCACCGGCGGTCGGCGGCATGCCGTACTCCAGCGCACGGACGAAGTCGGCGTCGTAGTGCATGGCTTCGTCGTCACCGGCGTCCTTGTCGGCCACCTGGGCCATGAAGCGCTCGGCCTGATCTTCCGCGTCGTTGAGCTCGGAGTAGGCGTTGGCGATCTCGCGGCCACCGATGAACAGTTCGAAGCGGTCGGTTACGTTCGGGTTCTCGTCATTGCGACGGGCCAGTGGCGACACCTCGAACGGGTACTGGGTAATGAAGTGCGGCTGCTCCAGCTTGTGCTCGACCAACTCTTCGAAAATCATCACCTGCAGCTTGCCCAGGCCTTCGAAGCCGAGGACCTTGGCACCGGCTTTCTTGGCGATTTCGCGGGCCTTGTCGATGTCGTTGAGATCGTCAGCGGTCAGTTCGGGGTTGTACTTGAGAATCGAGTCGAACACCGACAGGCGCACGAACGGCTCGCCGAAGTGGAACACCTTGTCGCCATACGGCACGTCGGTGCTGCCCAGGACCAACTGAGCGAGTTCGCGGAACAGCTCTTCGGTCAGGTCCATGTTGTCTTCGTAGTCGGCGTAGGCCTGGTAGAACTCGAGCATGGTGAACTCGGGGTTGTGCCGGGTCGAAACACCTTCGTTACGAAAGTTGCGGTTGATCTCGAAAACTTTCTCGAAACCACCGACCACCAGGCGCTTGAGGTAGAGCTCCGGCGCGATACGCAGGAACATGGCCATGTCCAGGGCGTTGTGGTGAGTCTCGAACGGCTTGGCTGCGGCACCACCGGGGATGGTCTGCAGCATCGGCGTTTCCACTTCCAGGAAGTCACGCTTGATCAGGAAGTTGCGGATATGGTTGATGACCTGCGAGCGCACGCGGAAGGTGTCGCGCACTTCTTCGTTGACCATCAGGTCGACGTAGCGCTGGCGGTAGCGCTGCTCGGTGTCGGTCAGGCCGTGGTGCTTGTCGGGCAGCGGGCGCAGCGACTTGGTCAGCAGGCGCACGTTAGTCATCTCGACGTACAGGTCACCCTTGCCGGAACGGGCCAGGGTACCTTCGGCGGCGATGATGTCGCCCAGGTCCCAGGTCTTGACCGCGGCCAGGGTTTCTTCTGGCAGGGTCTTGCGGTTGACGTAGACCTGGATGCGGCCGGTCATGTCCTGGATCACCATGAACGAGCCACGGTTGAGCATGATGCGGCCGGCAACCTTGACCGGAATCGCTGCAGCTTCCAGCTCTTCCTTGGTCTTGTCGACATACTGTTTCTGCAGGTCGTTGCAGTAGCTGTCACGGCGGAAGTCGTTGGGGAAGGCATTGCCCTTGGCACGCTCGGCTGCAAGCTTTTCCTTGCGCAGCGCGATCAGGGTGTTTTCTTCCTGTTGCAGGTCTTGCGGATCGAGTTTGAGGTCGCTCATGTCGTCACATTTTCCATCACGGGTTCATTGTCCCAGGCCGGGGCCGGGATCGCGGGGCAAGCCCGCTCCTACGCAGGAGCAGACTGCCCGCGGCATCTTTGTCGCGGTTACAGCCCCTGCTTGAGGCTGGCTTCCAGGTATTCGTCGATATCGCCGTCGAGCACCTTGTCGCAGTCGCTGCGCTCGATGTTGGTGCGCAGGTCCTTGATCCGCGAGGCGTCGAGCACGTACGAACGGATCTGGTGACCCCAGCCGATGTCCGACTTGCTGTCTTCCAGGGCCTGGGACGCGGCACTGCGTTTCTGCATTTCCAGCTCGTACAACTTGGCCCGCAGCATTTTCATGGCGGTGTCCTTGTTGGCGTGCTGGGAGCGTTCGTTCTGGCAGCTGACCACGGTGTTGGTCGGCACGTGGGTGATACGTACCGCCGAGTCGGTGGTGTTCACGTGCTGGCCACCGGCGCCCGAGGAGCGGTAGGTGTCGATGCGCAGGTCAGACGGGTTGATCTCGATCTCGACCTTGTCATCGATCTCGGGCGATACGAACACAGCCGAGAACGAGGTGTGGCGGCGGGCGCCGGAGTCGAACGGGCTCTTGCGCACCAACCGGTGCACGCCGATCTCGGTACGCAGCCAACCGAAGGCGTACTCGCCCTTGATGTGTACCGTGGCGCCCTTGATGCCGGCGACTTCGCCTTCGGACAGTTCCATGATGGTGGCGTCGAAGCCACGCTTGGCCGCCCAGCGCAGGTACATGCGCAGCAGGATGTTGGCCCAGTCCTGTGCCTCGGTGCCGCCGGAACCGGCCTGGATGTCCAGGTAGGCGTTGTTCATGTCCATTTCGCCGCTGAACATGCGACGGAATTCCAGCTTGGCGAGCGAGGCCTCAAGGCCTTCGAGCATCTCGACAACATCGTTGACGGCGCTTTCGTCGTCCTCTTCAACGGCCATGTCGAGCAGTTCGCGCGCATCGGTCAGGCCGCTGGACATCTCGTCCAGGGTCTCGACGATCTGTGCCAGCGCAGAACGTTCGCGGCCCAGTTCCTGGGCGTATTCGGGCTTGTTCCAGACGTTTGGATCTTCAAGCTCGCGGTTGACTTCGATCAGGCGCTCATGCTTTTGATCGTAGTCAAAGATACCCCCGAATTGATTCGGAACGCTCGGTCAGGTCCTTGATGGTATTCAGGATCGGGTTGATTTCCATGGTCGGCAGCTCTCGTGCGTATTCTGTAGAAAAGCCGCAGAGTATAACCGAGTATGTATCGGCACGGCAGCCCGTCGGGCGGCAGATCGCCGCCCCCACGGGTCAGGCTACGCCCACCTGGTTGCGGCCGTTGTTCTTGGCCAGGTACAGGCCTTTGTCTGCCGCCGAAATCAGCTGCCGGCAATGGCTGCCGATGCTCGGGGTGTAAGTGGCCAGGCCGATGCTCACGGTCAGGCTGGAGCCTGCATCGGGCATGTTGTGGGGAATCTGCATCGCCTCGACGCTCTGGCGCAGCTTTTCAGCCACCAGGCGCGCACCACCCGGCGACGTGTTCGGCAGCACCAGGGCGAACTCTTCGCCGCCGTAGCGGGCCGGCAGGTCGCTTGGGCGAGCACAGGAGTTGCGGATGGCCTCGGCCACCTTGCGCAGGGCTTCGTCACCGGCCAGGTGGCCGAAGTTGTCGTTGAACGACTTGAAGTAGTCGACGTCGATCATCAGCAAAGACAGCTGGGCCTGCTCACGCATGGCACGCCGCCACTCCAGTTCCAGGTACTCATCGAAATGACGCCGGTTGGAAAGCCCGGTCAAGCCGTCGGAGTTCATCAGGCGCTGCAGTACCAGATTGGTGTCGAGCAGCTGTTGCTGGCTGACACGCAGGGCACGATACGCCTCGTCGCGCTGCAGCAGGGTCATGTACGAACGTGAGTGGTAACGGATGCGCGCCACCAGTTCGATGTTGTCCGGCAACTTGACCAGGTAATCGTTGGCGCCCGCGGCAAAGGCGGCGCTTTTGACCAGCGGGTCTTCCTTGGTGGACAGGACGATGATCGGAATGTCCTGGGTGGCCGGGTTGTTGCGGTACTCGCGCACCAGGCTCAGGCCGTCCAGGCCAGGCATGATCAAGTCCTGGAGAATCACCGTGGGCTTGATCCGCATCGCCTGCGCCACCGCCTGGTGCGGGTCGGCACAGAAGTGGAAGTCGATGTTTTCTTCGTGAGCCAGGCCACGGCGCACCGCCTCCCCAATCATCGCCTGATCGTCGACCAACAGGACCATGGCCGAGTTTTCGTTCATGGTCGGAAAACCGTCGAGCGGTAAATCATTCATGCGCTGTCACCTGGTCACTGCCGGCAGGCCGGCGTGGCTCAATACATATCGTCATTTCGGAAAAATTTCCATCAATCGTGCAGCGATCCGCTCCAGTGGGCGTATCTCCACCGCAGCGTCTATCGCGGCCGCGGCTTTTGGCATGCCGTAGACGGCGCTGCTGTGTTGGTCCTGAGCAATGGTCAGGTAGCCTTGTTGGCGCATCAGCTTCAAGCCCTGGGCGCCATCGCGCCCCATGCCCGTCAGCAGCACGCCCACTGCGTCGCCACGCCAATAGCGGGCCACGCTTTCAAAAAATACGTCGATCGAAGGCCGGTAGATTTCATTGACCGGCTCTGCGGTGTAGGCCAGGGTGCCGTTTTTCAACAAGCGAATATGGTGATTGGTGCCGGCCAGCAACACCTGCCCCGGCTGTGGTGGCTCGCCTTCGCACGCCAGGCGAACCGACAGGCCCGAGGCGCTGCTCAGCCAGTCAGCCATACCGGCGGCGAACACCTGGTCAACATGCTGGACCAACACGATGGCGGCAGAAAAGTCACGGGGCAGCCCCTTGAGCAATATTTCCAGCGCGGCCGGGCCGCCGGCCGACGAGCCAATGGCAACCAGGCCCTGGCGCTGCGCAGACTCACGCAACGGCGCGGCCAATGGCCGCGGGGTGTTGTTGCGCTGCTGGCCGATCAACCAGCCGATGTTGAGGATTTTGCGCAACAGCGGCGCGGCCGCTTCCTTCGGATCGCCGGCACCCAGGGCCGGGGTATCGACCACATCCAGAGCGCCGTGCCCCATGGCCTCGAACACCCGGTGCACGTTCTGCTTGCGGTCTACCGTGACAATCACGATGGGACAGGGCGTCTCGGCCATGATCCGTCGAGTCGCCTCGACGCCATCCATGACCGGCATGATAAGGTCCATCAGAATCAGGTCCGGCAACTGCTCGGTGCATAGCCTCACTGCCTCGGCCCCGTCGCTGGCTACCCAGATGACCTGGTGTGCCGGTTCAAACGCCAACGCACGGCGCAAGGCCTCCACGGCCATGGGCATGTCGTTGACGATAGCGATCTTCATCCCTGGGCTCCCCCGATCAACTCGACCACTGCATCTAGCAAGGCATCATCGTGGAAACTGGCCTTTGCCAAATAGTAGTCGGCTCCAGCGTCCAGTCCACGACGACGATCTTCTTCTCTGTCTTTGTAGGAAACCACCATGACCGGTAGTGACTGCAGGCGACTGTCGCGGCGCAACAAGGTCACCAGTTCAATACCGTCCATGCGCGGCATGTCGATGTCGGTGATCAGCAGGTCGAAATCCTCGCTGCGCAAGGCATTCCAGCCGTCCATGCCATCGACCGCCACGGCGACGTCGTAACCTTTGTTGCTCAGCAGCTTGCGCTGCAGCTCGCGCACGGTGAGCGAGTCGTCGACGACCAGCACGCGCTTGCGCGCCGCCTCGCGGGTATTGCGCTGACCGCGCTCGATTCGCTCCAGGCGACCGGTGCTGAGCAGTTTGTCCACCGAACGCAGCAAGTCTTCGACATCGATGATCAGTACCACCGAGCCGTCATCCAGCAAGGCGCCGGCAGAAATGTCCTGAATCTTGCCGAGTCGCGCATCCAACGGCATCACCACCAGCACCCGCTCGCCGATCAGGCGCTCGACCGCTACGCCATAGAGCATCTCGCGCTCGCGAATGACCACCACCTTGATGGTCTGGCCATCCGTCTGGCTGGACGGACGGTTGAGCAACTGGCTGGCAGCAACCAGGCCGATATGACGCCCGTCATGCCAGAAATGCTGGCGCCCCTCGATCTGCACGATGGCCTCGGCCGGCAGCTCCAGGGTGCGCTCGATATGGGCCAGGGGGAAAGCGTAGGCCTCACCGCCGACTTCCACCACCAGGCTGCGCACCACCGAGAGCGTCAGCGGCACTTCGAGGTGAAAACAACTGCCCTGGCCTGTGGTCTGGGTCAGCTCGATGGAGCCACGCAGCTGACGCACCATGTGCTGCACAGCATCCAGGCCGACGCCACGCCCCGAGACCTCGGTGACCTGGTCGCGCAGGCTGAAGCCCGGCAGGAACAAGAACGTCAGCAATTCGGCTTCACTCATCTGCGCCACGGTTTCGGCCGGTGACAGCTGGCGTTCGACAATGCTGCGGCGTAGACGCTCAAGGTCAACGCCTCCACCGTCGTCGCTCAACTCCAGCACCAGCAGGCCGGCCTGGTGCGAGGCACGCAGGCGGATCTGCCCTTCCAGCGGCTTTCCGGCCAACAGCCGCCGCTCCGGCAGTTCGATACCATGATCGACCGCGTTGCGCAGCAGGTGCGTCAACGGCGCTTCAAGTTTTTCCAGTACATCGCGGTCGACCTGGGTCTTTTCGCCTTCGATGTCCAGCCGCACCTGCTTGCCCAGCGAACGCCCCAGGTCACGAACCATGCGGCTCTGACCCGTCAGCACATCGGCAAACGGACGCATGCGGCAGGCCAGGGCCGTGTCGTAGAGCAACTGCGCCCGTTGGCTGGCCTGCCAACCGAACTCATCAAGATCGGCAGCCTGCTGCAGCAACATCTGTTGGGTTTCGCCCAACAGTTGCTGGGCCTGGGCCAATGCCTCCCGAACTTCCGAGCTGTGGCCGCTGGCCTCAAGCTGGCTTTTGAGCCCGTCCAGGGCGCGAATGCTCTGGCCATGCATGCGCTTGAGGCGCTGCAGGGTGGCGAGGTAGGGCTTGAGCCGCTGGGTTTCGACCAGCGACTTGCTCGACAGATCGAGCAGGCTGTTCAGGCGCTCGGCCGTGACCCGCAGCACCCGCTCGCCCCCTTCACCGCCACGCATGCCCTTGGGCGCAGCCACAGGCTCAGGTTCGGGCTCGGTTTCAAGCGGCGGCACGAACAGAGCGTCGGTCATTGGCGGCAACGGAGCAGGCGGCGGCGCCTGCAGCGGTGCGGGCACCGCTGCGGCGGCCATTCCAGCAGGATCGAGCAAGCCCGCCATCTGCACCAGAAAGGCCTGTACCGCCGAATCGAGGGTAGGGTCCCCAGGGGTGGCGACACGCATCAACAGATCGGTGCCCTGCAACAAGGCATCGATATGCTCGGGGCGCAACAGCAGTCGACCTTCCTGGGCACCCACCAGGCAATCTTCCATTACATGGGCGACGCTGACACCGGCATCGACACCAACGATGCGCGCCGCCCCCTTGAGCGAGTGGGCTGCGCGCATGCAGGCTTCAAGCTGATCGGCCTGGGTCGGATTACGCTCCAAGGCCAGCAGCCCGGCACTGAGCACCTGGGTCTGGGCCTCGGCCTCCAGGCTGAACAGCTCGAGCAAGGAGGCATCGCGCATTTGCTCTGGTGTCATGAAAGGCTCCGGTTCACGGCAGACAGCACTTGTTCTTCGTCCAGTACCCGAACGCTGCGTCCGCGCCATTGCAGGACCGCTGCGGTAAAGCGTGCTTCACCCTGCTCGTGCACCACCCGCGCCGGGTCCAGGCCATGGATTCCATCCACTTCATCCACCCGTACCACCACCGAGCCTCCGGCTGCCGCGATGATCAACATGCGTGGCATGACCCGGGCCGAGGTGACGCCGTCGCCGAGCACCTCCAGGCCAAGCAGGTCTGCCAGCGACAAACACGGCACCAGGGAGCCGCGTACATTAGCCACGCCTTGCAGCATGCGTGCGCGCTGGTGCGGCAACGAATGCACCGGCTGCAGCGGCGCCACTTCGACCAGGCAACGGGTGGCCAGCGCCAGCCACTCCTCGCCCAGACGAAACAGAAGCATCGAGCGGCCAACACCCTCCTCCTGCACATGGACCTGCTCATGCACGGTCTGGCTGAGTGAGTAGCGATCCAACAACCGGGTTGCAGCGGTCGCGTATACGGCGCAGTTACGGCAGTGGACATGTTCGACCAGCAAAGGGCAGCTCTTGTCGCCCTGCACGCCGATACGGTTCCAGCAATCGTCGATGGCGGCGGCATCGGAGGCAACCAACTGCACATCATGCTCTCCCATCATTGTTCAGACTCCCGATCGGCCCGGCGTGCGGCGCGCTCCTGCAGGCGCCTGGCACCGGCGCTGTCGCCCTGGGAGGCCAATAACGCGGCCAGGTGCACCAGCGCCTCATGATGCTGTGGATCGAGGTACAACGCCTTGCGGTAATGATTCAACGCCTGCGCGCTGTCACCGGCGGTATCGCTGAGCAGGCCCAGCCAATAGAACACCTGGGCATTGGGCGGATAGAGCTGCAGGTAGCGTGCGCAGGCTGCGGTGGCCTCAGCACTGCTGCCGGCGTTGGCCAACCGGGCGATTTCTACCAACAGATCGGCGCCCGTATCGACAGGCGCAGGACGGGAAAGCGGTTTCGCTGGGGCGCTGGTGGCCCTGCGCACAGGTGGCGGCAACGGCCGGGAAAGGCTGACAGCCGGCGGCGCAACAACCGGCTTGCTGACGACCAGCGGCTCGACGGGCGCTTGGCGAACGTAGGCGAACGACTGGGCGATCCCCAGCGGCCGCATACCCATGCGCGCCAGCAGACTGCCCTCGGCCGGGCCGATGAACAGCACACCATGCTCATGGACCAGGCCCTTGAGCACCTCGAACACCCGCTGCTGGGTGGGCACGTCGAAATAGATCAGCAGGTTGCGGCAGAAGACAAAATCGTAGGCGCCTTCACGGGACTTCAACGCAGGATCGAGCACATTGCCCACTTGCAGATTGACCTGCCGGCGAACCCGTTCGTGCAGGCGTTGGCCGTCGCCGGACTCATCGAAATGCCGCTGGCGGAAATCCAGGTGCGAGCCGCGAAACGAGTTGCGCCCATACAGGGCGTGCTCGGCACGGGCGATCGAGTTGGGACTGATGTCTATCCCGTCGACCTGAAAGGCCTGCCCGGGGATTCCCGCATCGAGCAGGGCCATGGCAATGGAGTAAGGCTCCTCGCCCGTGGAGCATGGCAGACTGAGAATGCGCAACGGGCGCGTTCCAGCCAACTCCGCCAGGCGTTTGCTGGCGAGGCCTGCCAGTGCGGTGAACGATTCCGGGTAGCGGAAAAACCAGGTTTCCGGAACGATCACCGCCTCGATCAATGCCTGCTGCTCGTCCCGCGATTGCTGCAACTGCAGCCAGTAATCATCCAGGTCACGGGCATTGAGCGCCGTGCAGCGCTGGCGCAAGGCACGCTCGATCATTGGTGCGCCAACCGAGGCGACATCCAGGCCGATACGGTCCTGCAGGAAACGGAAGAAGCGCTGCTCGCTGCTCATCGAGGCTCCCACGCGTCAGGGGCCTGGGAGTCGGGCAACGGAAACAGCAACGCACGCACCTCGTCGTTGAGCAGGTCCTGGACACTGATGCGCTGCACCAGCCCCCGGGCATCCTCGCGCACCGGCCCCAGATAAGGCGCCTGATGATTGTCCAGCCCATAGGGCTGGAACTCCTCGGTGCGACAACGCAACGTGTCGGTGGCCTGTTCCAGAATCAACCCCAGCAGTAACTCCGGGCGCTGCGGGTCGACCCGGTAGTGCACCAGCACCAGGCGGGTACTGGTACGCACCGGGGCCGGCTGGCCGAAACTCAAGGCACCTACATCAATCACCGGCACCACTGCGCCACGATGGGTCAACACCCCGGCCACCCAGGCAGGTGTCTGGGCGATCGGCTTGAGCGGCAAGCGTGGCAACACTTCGGCGACTTCATGGGCATCGATGGCAAAACGCTGGTCGCCGACCCGGAACAACAGGTGCAGCGTTGCGTTGCTGGCCGCATCCTGGCGGCGGTGAACGTTAAGGTCGTCCATCGGCGGTCAGACTTTGAACCGCGAAACGCCGCCACGCAGCCCGGTCGCCACCTGGCTCAGCTCGTCGATGGCAAAGCTGGCCTGACGCAGCGACTCCACGGTCTGGCTACTGGCATCACCCAGTTGTACCAGGGCGTGATTGATCTGCTCGGCACCGGTGGCCTGGGCCTGCATGCCTTCGTTGACCATCAGCACGCGGGGTGCCAGGGCCTGGACCTGATGGATGATCTGGGTCAGTTGTTCGCCCACCTGCTGCACTTCGAACATGCCGCGGCGCACTTCTTCGGAGAACTTGTCCATGCCCATGACCCCGGCGGAAACCGCCGACTGGATCTCGCGGACCATTTGTTCGATGTCGTAGGTGGCCACGGCGGTCTGGTCGGCCAGGCGGCGCACTTCGGTCGCGACCACGGCAAATCCACGGCCATATTCGCCGGCCTTTTCCGCCTCGATGGCGGCGTTGAGCGACAGCAGGTTGGTCTGGTCGGCAACCTTGACGATGGTCACCACCACCTGGTTGATGTTGCCGGCCTTCTCGTTGAGGATCGCCAGCTTGTTGTTGACCAGGTCGGCTGCGCCCATCACCTGGTGCATGGTCTCTTCCATGCGTGCCAGGCCCTGCTGGCCGGAACCGGCCAGGATCGAGGCCTGGTCGGCGGCCGAGGTAACCTCGGTCATGGTCCGTACCAGGTCCCGGGAAGTGGCGGCAATTTCACGCGAGGTGGCGCCGATTTCCGTGGTGGTGGCGGCGGTCTCGGTGGCGGTGGCCTGCTGCTGCTTGGAAGTGGCGGCGATCTCGGTCACCGAGGTGGTGACCTGCACCGAGGAACGCTGGGCCTGGGAAACCAGGTTGGTCAGTTCGCCCATCATGTCGTTGAAGCCGGTTTCCACGGCACCGAACTCGTCCTTGCGGTCCAGCTTCATGCGCACGCTGAGGTCGCCGCTGCTGAGCTTGTCCAGGGCATGCACGATGCGCTGCATCGGTGCGGTGATGGCGCGCATCAGCAAAAGGCCGCAGATGGCGGCTGCGATGATCGCCAGGACGAGGGAAATGATCATGCTGAACTTGGCGGTGATCACCGCACTGACAATGGATTCGGCCGCCATTTCGGCCGACTTGCGGTTGTGCTCGATCACGCCGTTCAAGTGTTTGCGGCCCGCGATCCAGGCCGGGGTCAGCTCATTGTCGATCAACAGGCGGGCTTGGGCGAAGTCCTTGCGTGCGTAGGCGTCCAGCACTGCGTCGATGGACTTGTCATAGGCGCTTTCCAGACGTCCGAACTCATCGAAGCTGGCCTGGTCGCTCGGGTCCTGGATGGTTGCCTGGTAGCTGGCCATGTGCTGTTTTAGGCGATCGTCGAATTCCTTGTACTGCAGCTTGTCGGCTGCAGTGAGCTCGCGGTCGCCACTGAGCCCCACCAACTGTTGGGTCAACACATAACTGTCGACCCAGGCGCTGCGGATCATCGAGCTGTAGTAGACGCCCGGGATGCTGTCGGTGCGAACCGCTTCCTCGTCGGTCTCGATCGCCTCGAGGCGCGAATAAGCGGCAACCACCATCAACAGCATGATGGCGATTATCACGGCGAAACTTGCCAGGATCCGTTGGCGCAAGGTCCAGTTTTTCACAGTCAGCCCTCAAATATTCTACGCGCGCAGAAAAATGGGCAGAGTATAGCCCAGGTGTTACGCGGTTTTGCGGGCGACATTCGCACAGGTACCAGCCACCAGGTCGCCCTGGTGGCCATTAGCCCGGAATCATTGGTTGGCGGCCAGTTTCACCTGATTTTCAAGCTCGGTTTTAAGCGCTGGATCAAGCTTGAGCTGGCGAGCCAGTTCATCGAGATAGGCGCGCTCCATGAAGTGTTCCTCATCCACCAGCATCACGCTGGCGATGTACATCTCGGCAGCCATCTCCGGGGTTCTGGCAGCACGAGCCACATCGGCTGGGTCCAGCGGTTTGTTGAGCTCGTCGTGCAGCCAGTGCTGCAGCTCCTGGTCGCTGGAGAGCTTGACGAACTCGCCCTCGATCAGTGCCCGCTCGCGCTCGTCGACATGCCCGTCGGACTTGGCGGCGGCCACCAGTGCCTTGAGGATCGCCTGACTGTGCTGCTCGACCTGGGCAGGCGGCAGGCGATCCAGCGTTTGCGGTTCGACCTGGCTGGTAGCGCCCTGCTTGGCCTGCCAGTTGCCATAGGCCTTGTAGGCCAGTGCGCCGAGTGCCGCCAGGCCACCATAGGTCAGGGCCTTGCCGCCATACTTGCGGGCTTTCTTGTTGCCCATCAGCAAGCCCATTACGCCGGCAGCCAGTGCGCCACCGCCGGCGCCTGACAGCAGGCTGCCCAGGCCACCGCTGCCACCTTTACCGCCCAGCAGGTCGCCGAGCCCGCCGGCTGCGCCGGATTTGCCGGCAGGGGTTTTGCCTGACTGGTTCTGCAGCATGTCCTGGCCGGATTTGAGCAACTGATCGAGCAAGCCACGGGTGTTCATCGAGCATCTCCATGGGGAGGAAAGAAACCCCAAGAGTACTGCCGCTGGCTGAAGCGAAGCTGAATGCATTTGCTTCCAGATGTTGCTCGAAGCAGTCAAAAAACGACATGCCCGGATACGCCCCCGGGATGGACCCGAATATCGGCACTACGCTTATGGGGATGTGTCACTGCCGCCATGACTGCCTCGATCATAATTTGAACAAGAGGGAACACCATGTTCGTGAACAAGACCGCCACATTCTGTGCCTTGGGCACCGCCCTGCTGGCGAGCGCCAGCGTGCAGGCTGCAGAACTGCTCAAAGCCGTGGGGGCCGGCGAAGGCCAGTTGGATATCGTCGCCTGGCCCGGCTACATCGAGCGCGGTGAAAGCGACAAGGCCTATGACTGGGTCAGCGGCTTCGAGAAGGACACCGGCTGCAAGGTCAGCGTCAAGACTGCCGCCACTTCGGACGAAATGGTCAGCCTGATGACCAAGGGTGGCTACGACCTGGTGACTGCATCAGGCGACGCCTCGCTGCGTCTGATCGCCGGCAAGCGGGTACAACCGATCAACACGGCCCTGATTCCCAATTGGAAGAACCTCGACCCACGCCTGGCCAACGGGGCCTGGTACGTGGTGAACAAGCAGGCCTATGGCACCCCGTACCAGTGGGGCCCCAACGTACTGCTCTACAACACCAACGTCTTCAAGGAAGCACCCACCAGTTGGGGCGTGGTGTTCGAGCCGCAGAACCTGCCCGACGGCAAGCCGAACAAGGGCCGCGTACAGGCCTATGACGGCCCGATCTACATTGCCGATGCGGCGCTCTACCTGAAATCGGCCAAGCCCGAGCTGGGCATCCAGAACCCCTACGAACTCAACGAGACCCAGTACAAGGCGGTGCTTGACCTGTTGCGTCAGCAGCAACCGCTGGTCCACCGCTATTGGCACGATGCGACGGTCCAGATGAGCGACGTGAAGAACGAAGGGGTGGTGGCCACCAGCTCCTGGGGCTACATGGTCAATACCCTCAAGGCCGACAAGCAGCCGGTGAGTTCGACCATTCCCAAGGAAGGCGCCACCGGCTGGGCCGACACCACCATGCTGCATGCCGATGCCAAACACCCCAATTGCGCCTACAAGTGGATGGACTGGTCGCTGCAACCCAAGGTCCAGGGCGATGTGGCTGCCTGGTTCGGCTCGCTGCCAGCGGTACCGGCAGCGTGTACCGGCAGTGAGTTGCTGGGGGCAGAGGGCTGCAAGACCAATGGTTTTGACAACTTCGACAAGATCGCCTTCTGGAAGACACCACAGGCCGAGGGTGGCAAGTTCGTGCCCTATAGTCGCTGGACCCAGGACTACATTGCGATCATGGGTGGCCGTTAAGCCCCTATCGCCGGGCAAGTCGAGACATCGCCCCGCGAAAACGCGCAACTTTTCGGAGCACGCTATGACCCTTGCAGTCCAGTTCACCGAGGTATCACGCCACTTCGGCGAGGTGAAGGCCGTTGACCGGGTATCCATCGACATAGAAGACGGCGAGTTCTTCTCGATGCTCGGCCCCTCAGGCTCAGGCAAGACCACCTGCCTGCGCCTGATCGCAGGCTTCGAGCAGCCCAGCGCAGGCTCCATTCGCATTCACGGCGCCGAGGCCGCCGGCCTGCCGCCCTATCAGCGCGACGTCAATACGGTGTTCCAGGATTACGCCCTGTTCCCGCACATGAACGTGCGCGACAACGTCGCCTATGGCCTGAAGGTCAAGGGCGTCGCCAAGCAGGAGCGCTTGGCCCGCGCCGAGGAGGCCCTGGCCATGGTCGCCCTGGATGGCTACGGCCAGCGCAAGCCGGTGCAGTTGTCCGGCGGCCAGCGCCAGCGTGTGGCCCTGGCCCGGGCGCTGGTCAATCGCCCACGGGTATTGCTGCTCGACGAACCTCTCGGTGCCCTCGATTTGAAATTGCGCGAACAGATGCAGGGCGAGTTGAAAAAACTGCAGCGCCAGCTCGGCATTACCTTCATCTTCGTCACCCACGACCAGACCGAAGCCTTGTCGATGTCCGACCGGGTTGCCGTGTTCAACCGTGGCCGCATCGAGCAGGTCGATACGCCGCGCAACCTCTACATGAAGCCGGCCACCACCTTCGTCGCCGAATTCGTCGGCACCTCCAACGTGCTGCGCGGCGAGCTGGCCGTGCAGTTGAGCGGTAGCCCGCAGCCTTTCTCGATTCGCCCCGAACACATACGCCTGGGCGAACAACCTGCGACCAGCGATGACATCCAGGTCAGTGGCCTGCTGCACGACATCCAGTACCAGGGCAGTGCCACCCGCTACGAACTGAAACTGGACAGCGGCCAATTGCTTTGCGTCAGCCAGGCCAATAACCAATGGCAGGCGCAGACCGCTCCCTGGCAGACCGGCCAGCAACTGAAGGCCAGCTGGGCGCGCCAGGCCATGACAGCACTGCAGGAAACCGTGCTGCAGGAGGGGCCGTGACATGAGCCTGGACACCAGCGCCCAGGCCACATCGCCACTGCGGCGCTTCTCCAACCTGCTGTACCGGCGCCCCAATCTGTACCTGGCGCTGCTGTTGATTCCGCCGCTGATCTGGTTCGGCGCGATTTACCTGGGCTCGCTGCTGAGCCTGCTGTGGCAAGGTTTCTACACCTTCGACGACTTCACCATGGCGGTCAGCCCGGAACTGACCCTGGCCAACTTCGCCGCGCTGTTCAACCCCTCGAACTTCGACATCATCCTGCGCACCCTGAGCATGGCCATCGCCGTGTCCATCGCCAGCGCCATCCTGGCCTTCCCCATTGCCTACTACATGGCCCGCTACACCAGCGGCAAGACCAAGGCGTTTTTCTATATCGCGGTGATGATGCCGATGTGGGCCAGCTACATCGTCAAGGCCTATGCCTGGACACTGCTACTGGCCAAGGGCGGCGTGGCCCAGTGGTTCGTCCAGCACATGCACCTGGATTCGGTGCTGTTGTTCATCCTCGGTATTCCGGGAGTGGGCGGCAGCACCTTGTCGACCTCGCACCTGGGGCGCTTCCTGGTGTTCGTCTACATCTGGCTGCCATTCATGATCCTGCCGATCCAGGCCTCCCTGGAACGCTTGCCGCCCTCGCTGTTGCAAGCCTCGGCGGACCTGGGCGCCAAGCCACGGCAAACCTTCGTGCAGGTGATCCTGCCGCTGTCGGTGCCGGGAATTGCCGCGGGCTCCATCTTCACCTTCTCCCTGACCCTGGGCGATTTCATCGTGCCGCAGCTGGTCGGCCCCCCCGGTTACTTCATCGGCAGCATGGTCTACGCCCAGCAAGGCGCCATCGGCAACATGCCGATGGCCGCCGCGTTCACCCTGGTACCGATCGTGCTGATTGCCATCTACCTGTCCATCGTCAAACGCCTGGGGGCCTTCGATGCACTCTGAACGCGCGTCAATGGGGCTGCGCCTGGCGGCCTGGGGCGGGCTGGTGTTCCTGCACTTCCCGATCCTGATCATCTTCCTCTATGCCTTCAACACCGAAGATGCCGCCTTCAGCTTCCCGCCCCAGGGCTTCACCTTGAAGTGGTTCGGCGTGGCGTTCTCCCGGCCCGATGTGCTGGAGTCGATCAAACTGTCGCTGCAAGTGGCCTGCCTGGCCACGCTGATCGCCCTGGTGCTCGGCACCCTGGCCTCGGCTGCCTTGTACCGGCGCAACTTCTTCGGCAAGGAAAGCATCTCGCTGATGCTGATCCTGCCCATCGCCCTGCCCGGCATCATCACCGGTATCGCCCTGCTATCGGCCTTCAAGACCCTGGGAGTCGAGCCTGGCATCTTCACCATCGTGGTCGGCCACGCCACCTTCTGCGTGGTGATCGTCTACAACAACGTCATCGCCCGCCTGCGCCGTACCTCCCAGAACTTGATCGAAGCGTCGATGGACCTCGGTGCCGACGGCTGGCAGACCTTTCGCTACATCATCCTGCCCAACCTCGGTTCGGCCCTGCTGGCGGGTGGCATGCTGGCCTTTGCCCTGTCGTTCGATGAAATCATTGTCACCACCTTCACCGCCGGCCACGAACGAACCTTGCCGATCTGGTTGCTCAACCAGCTCAGCCGCCCACGGGATGTGCCGGTGACCAATGTGGTGGCCATGCTGGTGATGCTGGTGACCATGCTGCCCATTCTGGGCGCCTATTACCTGACCCGCGGCGGCGAAAGCGTTGCCGGCAGCGGCAAATAACGCCTGGAGGACTCAACGATGCAAACCCGACTGCTGATCAATGGCCAACTGGTGGCTGGCGATGGCCCGGCCTTGTCGGTACTGAACCCGGCCCTGGGCAGCGTGCTGGTGGACATCAACGAAGCCAGCGAGGCCCAGGTCGACGCGGCCGTGCGCACCGCCGACCACGCATTTGAAACCTGGTCGCAGACCACACCCAGAGACCGCTCATTGTTATTGCTGAAACTGGCGGACGCCATCGAGGCTCACGCTGAGGAACTGGCGCGCCTGGAGTCGGACAACTGCGGCAAGCCCTACGCTGCGGCGCTCAAGGACGAGATCCCGGCCATCGCCGACGTGTTCCGTTTCTTCGCCGGCGCCACACGCTGCCTGAGCGGCTCGGCGGCCGGTGAATACCTGCCGGGCCATACCTCGATGATCCGTCGCGACCCGCTGGGCGTGATCGCCTCGATTGCCCCCTGGAACTACCCGTTGATGATGGTCGCCTGGAAAATCGCCCCGGCGCTGGCCGCTGGCAACACGGTGGTGCTCAAACCTTCGGAGCAAACGCCGCTGACCGCGCTGCGCCTGGCCGAACTGGCTACCGACATATTTCCCCCGGGGGTGCTCAACATCCTCTTCGGCCGCGGCCCGAGCGTGGGCACCCCGCTGGTTACCCACCCGAAAGTGCGCATGGTCTCGCTGACCGGCTCCATCCCGACCGGAGCCAACATCATCGCCAGCACCGCCGACAGTGTGAAACGCATGCACATGGAACTGGGCGGCAAGGCGCCGGTGATCATCTTCGACGATGCCGATATCGATGCGGCCGTCGAAGGCATTCGCACCTTTGGCTTCTACAACGCCGGGCAAGATTGCACCGCGGCCTGCCGCCTCTACGTCCAAAGCGGCATCTACGAGCAGTTCGTGGAAAAGCTGGGCAAGGCTGTCGCCAGCCTCAAGCACGGCCTGCAGAACGACCCTGACACCGAGCTGGGCCCATTGATAACCGCGCAACATCGCGACCGGGTTGCCGCCATGGTCGAGCGCGCCATCGCCCAACCGCATATCCGCCTGGTGACTGGTGGCAAAGCAGTGCCGGGCGACGGTTACTTCTTCGAGCCGACGGTGCTGGCCGATGCCCAGCAGGATGACGAGATCGTGCAGCGCGAGGTCTTCGGCCCGGTGGTCTCGGTTACCCGCTTCGATGATGAAGCGCAGGCCCTGGCCTGGGCGAACGACTCCGACTACGGCCTGGCCTCGTCACTGTGGACGGCGGATGTCGGACGCGCCCATCGTGTTTCGGCACGCCTGCAATACGGTTGTACCTGGGTCAATACGCATTTTATGCTGGTCAGCGAAATGCCCCACGGCGGTCAGAAACTGTCTGGCTACGGCAAAGACATGTCCATGTACGGACTGGAAGACTACACCTGCATTCGGCATGTGATGTTCAAACACTAAGGTAAGGAAACCCATGGAAATTACCCGGCGCGACTTCATCAATGGAGTCGCCATCGGCATTGCAGCGGGCCTGACCCCGCTGCAACTGCTCCAGGCTGCCCAGGGCGGGCGCTACTATCCTCCGGCGCTGACCGGCTTGCGTGGTAGCCACGTCGGCGCCTTTGAAGTCGCGCACCAGATGGGCTGGGAGAAAAAAGCCTTCGCCACCGATGCCCTGCCGATCAGCGAGACCTATGACCTGGTGGTGGTCGGCGGCGGCATCAGTGGGCTGTCGGCGGCGTATTTCTATCGCCAGAAGCACCCCCAGGCAAAGATTCTGATCCTGGAAAACCACGACGACTTCGGTGGCCATGCCAAGCGCAACGAGTTCACTGCCGGCGGACGGATGATCATCGGCTATGGCGGCAGTGAAGCCTTCCAGTCACCCAACCACCTGTACAGCGCCGAGGTCAATGGCCTGCTCAAAGACCTTGGGGTAGACATCAAGCGCTTTGAAACCGCCTTCGATCGCAGCTTCTACCCGGACCTTGGACTTTCGCGCGGGGTGTTTTTCGACAAGGAGCATTTTGGCGAAGACAAACTGGTGACCGGTGACCCAACCCCCATGGTCGCCGACGATATAGCCCCCGAGCAGCTCAATGCCCGCACGGTGCGCGACTTCATCAACGACTTTCCCTTGTCCGACAGCGACCGCAAGGCTCTGGTCGACCTGCACGAAGCGCCCCGGGACTACCTCGCCGGCAAGTCCCAGGACGAAAAGACCGCCTACCTGGAGCGCACCAGCTACCAGGACTTCCTGCTCAAGGACGTCGGCCTGTCGCCCGTGGCGGTAAAGTACTTCCAGGGGCGCACCAACGATTTCATGGCCCTGAGCATCGATACCGTCGCCGCCGCCGATGCCTATTACGTTGGCTTCCCAGGCTTTGCCGCCATGGACCTGGAGCCGATCAGCGAAGAAGCCAGGGCCGAAATGGAAGAGCCCTACATCTATCACTTCCCTGATGGCAACGCCTCACTGGCGCGCCTGCTGGTGCGCAACCTGATACCTGGTGTCGCGCCGGGCACCGGCATGGAAGACATTGTCCTGGCCAACTTCGACTACAGCCAACTCGACCGCGCAGGCCAGCCAGTACGCCTGCGCCTGAACAGCACCGCAGTCAGCGTGCGCAATCAGGACGGCGCGGTGAATGTCGGCTACAGCCAGGGCGGAAAACTGACCCAGGTCCGCGGCAAGCACTGCATCCTGGCCTGCTACAACATGATGATCCCCTACCTGCTTCGCGACCTGTCGGTTGAACAGGCCCATGCCTTGAGCCAGAACGTGAAGTTCCCGCTGGTGTACACCAAGGTGATCGTGCGCAACTGGCAGGCCTTCAAGAAGCTTCGTGTACACGAGATCTATGCCGCGACCCAGCCCTATAGCCGCATCAAGCTGGATTACCCGGTAAGCATGGGTGGCTATGAGCACCCCCGCGATCCGGCGCAGCCCATTGGCCTGCACATGGTCTACGTACCCACCAGCCCCGACAGCAAGATGAACGGTCGCGACCAGGCACGCGCCGGGCGTGCACGGTTGTACGGCACCCCATTTGAAACCCTGGAGAGCCAACTGCGCGAGCAGTTGCAGCGCATGCTGGGACCTGGCGGTTTCGACCACCAACAGGACATCCTGGCAATCACCGTCAACCGTTGGCCACACGGCTATGCCTGCTTCACCAACACCCTCTATGACGACCCCGAGCAGACCGAACAATGGATGGAACTGGCGCGCAAGCCCGTGGGCAAGGTGAGCATCGCCAACTCCGATGCGGCCTGGAGTGCGTATGCCCATGCGGCCATTGACGAAGCCTGGCGCGCGGTAGGTGAGCTGGCGTAGTACGGAATCAACTGCCTTGCATAGAACCTGTGGGAGCGGGCTTGCCCTCGATCAGCCGCAGAGCGGCCGTATGTAATCCTGGCCCTCATCGCTGGCAAGCTGCCGCCCACAGGTGTCCAACCCCTTCAATCGCGCAGGTCAGACTCGTGAATCGGGTTGGCCCGGCTGGTCGCCCGCTGGTACTGGGCCGGCCAGGTGGCTTTGTTGCCCCCCAGGTCGTCATCGGCATGCAAGGGCCAGTACGGGTCACGCAGCAGTTCCCGAGCCAGGAAGATGATATCGGCCTGGGCCGTACGCAAGATGGTTTCGGCCTGCATCGGGTCGGTGATCATCCCAACCGTGCCGGTGGCGATCCCCGACTCCTCCCGCACCTTCGCCGCAAACTGGGTCTGGTACCCAGGCCCCGTGGGAATTTCGGCATTCACCGACGTCCCGCCGGACGATACATCGATCAAGTCCACACCCAGCTTTCTCAAGCGCTTGGCCAGCTCGACGGTTTCGTCCGGATTCCAGCCATCCTCGACCCAATCAGTGGCCGACAGCCGCACGAACACCGGCAACTCTTCCGGCCAGACCTCACGCACAGCCTCGGTCACCTGCAAGGTCAGGCGAACACGATTGTCAAAGCAGCTGCCGTACTCGTCACGGCGCTGGTTGCTCAGCGGCGAAAGAAACTGATGCAGTAGATAGCCATGCGCCGCATGCACCTCGACCACTTTGAAGCCAGCTTTCAACGCGCGATGCGCCGCATCGACAAAGGCCTGGATCACCTCGTCGATCTGCGCCTTGGTCATCTCGACAGGTGCGGTGTGCTGCGGATCGAAAGCAATTTTCGATGGCCCGATCGGAACCCAGCCACCCTCTTCCGGCTTGACGCTGCCCTGCTTGCCCAACCAGGGTCGATAGGTACTGGCCTTGCGCCCGGCATGGGCCAGTTGAATGCCAGGCACGGCACCCTGGGCCGTAATGAAGCGGGTAATGCGTTGCAGCGCCGGAATTTGGGCGTCGTCCCACAGGCCCAAGTCCTGGGCAGTGATCCGTCCGTCGGCAGTCACCGCCGTGGCTTCGGTGAAGATCAACCCGGCGCCCCCGACCGCGCGGCTACCCAAGTGAACCAGGTGCCAGTCATTGGCCAGGCCATCGACACTGGAATACTGGCACATGGGTGAAACGGCGATTCGGTTGGGCAGGGTCAGATGGCGCAGGGTGTAGGGCTCAAGCAGCAGGCTCATGGGGCACCTCTCAAATCAAGTGGTAAGGCTCCAGATGGTTGACCGGCCGACTACAGAATCTTCCCCGCAGGTTCTTCGACCAATCCTACTGAGCCTAGACCACTTTGCCCCTGGCCTCAGCGCGGCTCCATGTGCGCGATCATCAGTTGCACGCTTTCCTGGCCGCGGAATTCGTTGACGTCGAGCTTGTAGGCAAGCTCCACCCAACGAACCGTCGGGTTAGGCCAGACATCACGATCCACACCAAAGGCGATGCCATCGAGACGGACCGAGCCGCACTCGCTCTTGAGCACCACCTTCAAGTGTCGCTCACCCACCACTCGCTGTTCGACCAGCTGGAACACGCCATGAAACAGCGGCTCAGGGAAGTGCTGGCCCCAAGGGCCGGCTTGACGCAGGGCGCGGGCCAACTCCAGGTGAAACTCTTCGACGGCCAGGGTGCCGTCCGACAGCAGACGCCCGGTCAGGTCATCTTCTTGTAGTTGGCGACGAACTTCTTCATCGAACGCCTGGGCGAATGCCGGAAAGTTGTCGGCGGGCAGTGACAACCCGGCGGCCATGGCGTGGCCGCCGAACTTGCTGATCAACTGCGGATAACGCGCCGCCACCGCATCCAGTGCGTCGCGAATATGAAAACCGGGCACCGAACGCGCCGACCCCTTGAGCATGCCCTCGCCTGCGTCGGCAAAAGCGATGGTAGGCCGGTGATAGCGCTCCTTGAGGCGCGAGGCCAGGATACCGATCACTCCCTGGTGCCAGTCCGGCTCGAACAGGCACAAGCCAAACGGCATCGACTCCAGCGGCAGGTCCTTGAGCTGGGCCAGCGCCTCGCGTTGCATGCCCTGCTCGATAGACTTGCGATCCTGATTGAGATCGTCCAGTTGCCCGGCCATTTCCCGGGCCAGGCCAGGGTCGTCGCTGAGCAGGCATTCGATACCCAGGCTCATGTCATCCAGACGCCCGGCGGCGTTGAGGCGGGGGCCGAGGATAAAGCCAAGGTCCGTGGAGGTGATGCGGGCATGATCGCGCCGCGCCACTTCCAGAATCGCCTTGAGCCCTGGACGGGCGCGCCCGGCACGGATCCGCTCCAGCCCCTGATGCACCAGGATGCGGTTGTTGGCATCCAGTGGTACCACGTCGGCCACACTGCCCAGGGCCACCAGGTCGAGCAACTCACCGATGTTCGGCTGCGGCCGGCTGTCGTAGTGACCCAGGCTGCGCAAGCGTGCGCGCAACGCCATCAGCACGTAGAAGATCACCCCCACTCCGGCCAGGGCCTTGCTGGCAAAGGTACAGCCCGGCTGGTTGGGGTTGACGATGGCATCGGCGGCAGGCAGCTCGTTGCCAGGCAAATGGTGATCGGTCACCAACACCTTGAGCCCGGCGGCCTTGGCTGCGGCCACGCCTTCGACGCTGGAGATACCGTTATCCACGGTAATCAACAGCTGTGGCTGGCGCTCCAGGGCCACCTGAACGATTTCCGGGGTCAGGCCGTAGCCGTACTCGAAACGATTGGGAACCAGGTAATCGACATGGGCAGCGCCCAGCAGGCGCAAGCCCAGCACGCCAACGGTGCTGGCCGTCGCGCCATCGGCATCGAAGTCACCGACGATCAGGATGCGCTGGCGCTGCGTCAGCGCCTCGATCAGCAGGTCGACCGCCACCTCGATACCCTTGAGCTGCTGGTAAGGCAGCAGGCGCGCCAGGCTCTTGTCCAGTTCATCGGCCGATTGCACGCCGCGCGCGGCATACAGGCGAGTCAGCAAGGGCGGCAGATCACCAAGAAACGGCAAGGTGGAGGGCAGCGGGCGGGGTTCGATGCGCATGGGGCGAAGGGGCTTCTCGTGAATCAGGAGTGGACGGCTGTGTGCGAGGCGGCCTTAGCCGCGATCACCCAGGAGCCATTCGAGCTGGACTTCGTGCTGGCCGCGATCATCGGTGACGAAGATCGTGCCTTCACTGATCATCACATCCCACTTGATCGAACGTGGCATGTCGGTGGCCAGGGTCTCGAGGACGTCCTGGGGCACGGCGGCGATATTAAGGTTCTTCAGGCCCTTGACCGCACCGACCACCTTGGTCTCCCACACCCGCAGGCTGCCGTAGGCGAGCAGGCTGGTGCGCTCAGTGCGGCGCGAGCACCAGGTCAAGCGCTCGGCATCGGGTTGACCGACCTCGATCCAGTGCAGGATGCGGTCGTCCAGGCTCTTTTCCCACAGTGCAGCCTCGTCCACATCCGACAGACCACGTCCGAACGACAGCTGCTCGTTGTACCACAGGGCGTAAGCCAACAAGCGTACGGCCATGCGCTCTTCGGTTTCCGAAGGATGGCGGGCAATGGTTTGCTTGACGCTTTCGTACACACCGCGATCGAGATCGGTGAGGTTCAGTTCAAATTTGTAGGTCGTGGACGGCTGGGCCATGGTGAGCATCTTGCGGCAAGAAAAGTCGCCCAGTCTAACCGATCCTGGCAATCCTTGCCCCGCAGCAGTATCTGAGCGCGCCTGCGTATGATAAAAACGGGGGCTCTGACCTGCCGCCACGGATGCCCCATGTCTACGCCCAGCAAACCTCTCGCCGGCCTCAAAGTCATCGAACTCGGCACCCTGATCGCCGGTCCGTTCGCCTCGCGCATCTGCGCCGAATTCGGTGCCCAGGTGATCAAGATCGAGTCCCCCGACGGCGGCGACCCGTTGCGAAAATGGCGCAAGCTGTATGAGGGCACATCGCTGTGGTGGTTCGTCCAGGCCCGCAACAAGCAGTCATTGACGCTCAACCTCAAGCACCCTGAAGGGATCGAGATCCTCAAGAAGCTGTTGGCCGACGCCGATATCCTGATCGAGAACTTTCGTCCCGGCGTGCTGGAAAAACTCGGCCTGGGCTGGGAGACCCTGCACGCGCTGAACCCGAAACTGGTGATGGTACGCCTGTCGGGTTTCGGCCAGACCGGCCCGATGAAGGACCAGCCCGGCTTTGGTGCCGTAGGCGAGTCCATGGGCGGGCTGCGCTACATCACCGGTTTCGAGGATCGCCCGCCGGTACGCACGGGGATCTCCATCGGCGACTCGATTGCAGCGCTGTGGGGCGTGATTGGTGCGTTGATGGCCTTGCGTCATCGAGAGGTCAACGGCGGTGAAGGCCAGGTGGTGGATGTCGCCTTGTACGAGGCGATCTTCGCCATGATGGAGAGCATGGTGCCGGAGTTCGACGTGTTCGGCTTTATCCGCGAGCGCACTGGCAATATCATGCCCGGGATCACGCCCTCCTCGATCCATACCAGTGCCGATGGCAAGCACGTGCAGATCGGCGCCAACGGCGATGCAATCTTCAAGCGTTTCATGCAGGCCATTGGCCGCCCGGACCTGGCGGACGATCCGCAACTGGCCAGCAACGATGGTCGCGACTTGCGCCGCGACGAGTTGTACGGGGTGATCGACCGCTGGGCCCACACCCTGCCGCTGGATGACCTGATGCAAGTGCTCAACGACGCCCAGGTGCCGGCCAGCCGTATCTACAGCGCCGAAGACATGTTCAGCGACCCGCAGTTCCTTGCCCGCGAAATGTTCCTGCAGGCCAAACTGCCGGACGGCAAGCCCTTCAAGATGCCTGGCATCGTACCCAAGCTGTCGCAGACGCCAGGTTCCAGCGAGTGGGTGGGGCCGGAGCTTGGCGCCCATACCGAGCAGCTGCTCGGTGAGTTGGGCTACGACGCCCTGCGAATCGCTCGCTTGCGTGAACAAGGGGCTGTCTAGACCACCGTGCTCAACCCTGCTCCCGGCTCGACGGCGGAGACTCGCAAATGATCAAGTGCAGGCACCGCACCTTAATGGCGATGCTGCTGTGCAGCCTGCTGGGCAGTAGCCTTCCGGGCGTTGTCTGGGCCAAGGAACGGTTGATATGGCTACTGCGCGACCTGCCCCCGCTGACCATTTACGAAGGCGAGCGCAAAGGCCAGGGCGTGATCGACCAACTGCTGCCCATGCTGATCGAGAACATGCCCGAATACGATCACAGCATCGTCCGGGTCAACCGCGCACGCGGCATACAGATGCTGCAGGAGCGCAGTTTCACCTGTGATCCAACCCTGCTGTGGACGGCCGACCGTGCCCGCTACGTGTACTATTCTGTGCCTAGCCTGGGCATGCTCAGCAGCGGCCTCGTCGCTCGCCAGCACGATCAGGCACTATTGGCGCCCTTCATCAAGGATCAGCAGATAGACCTGCAAGCGGTACTCAGCAGCACCTCACTCAAGCTGGGTGTCGTCGCCGAACGCAGCTACAGCCCCCCGGTCGATGCCCTGCTCAAGACGCTGCCCAGCAATACGCTCAGTCGCCATTACGGCAATGATGCGGCCACCAACCTGCTGCAAATGCAACAGCGCGGACGCCTGCAGCTATTGCTCGGCTATTGGCCCGAGGTCCGCTACATGCTTGCGCAACAAGGTTGGTCGGCAGATGACTATCGGTTCTATCCGCTCAAGGGCGCGGCCCCCTATCAGTTCATCCATGTAGGATGCTCCGATACACCGCTGGGTCGTGAAGCCGTCACCCATATCGATCAACTCCTGCAGCCTCTGCGTCGCACTGTCCTGCCCAGGCTTTATGCCCAGTGGCTGGACCCTGACCTGCGCGAGCACTACCTGCAGGACAGCCAGCAGTTTTTCAACGATCAGCCTTGAGCCTTGTCAGTTGCCACGCCGACAGGGGTATCTGCATATCCGGCGTGACCTCGTGGCGCAGCAGTGCTTCACTTGGCAAAGAACATCGAGCGGAGCCAACTTTGAGTACATCCCCCACCCGTGACCTGCGCATAATCCTTGCGGACGATCATCCGATCTTTCGCATTGGCTTGCGGGCTGTGCTGGAACAGATACCTGGCGTGCAGGTGGTTGCTGAAGCTGGCAGCCCCCAGCAACTGATGGAGCATCTGCAGCATATGGCGTGCGATTTGCTGGTCACTGACTTCATGATGCCGGTCGAACAGCAGAACGACGGACTGAAACTGTTGGAGCAGATTCGCCGACACTTTCCGCAGTTGCCCATCCTGGTGGTGACCATGCTCAACAATGCCGGCCTGTTTCGCGCCATGCTCGCCCTGGGGGTAAAGGGGCTGCTGAGCAAGGCGAGCCTCGCCCAGGAACTGCCTCAGGCCATTCGAGGCATACCACGGGGCACGACGTACCTGGCAACCTCGGTCGAGCAATTGCTGTTGCAGGAAGGCGACCGTATCGGCGCCCCCCAGGCCCTGTCACCCAAGGAGCTGGAAGTCTCCCGCCTGCTCGCCGCCGGCCACACCGTGAACGAGATCGCCGTCCTGCTCAATCGCAGCAAGAAAACCGTCAGTACGCAGAAGATCAATGCCATGCGCAAGCTGGGTATAGCCAACGACGCGGCGTTGTTTCTCTACCTTCAGGCGCAGGGCTTGAGCTGACCGGCGGGCTGTGCCGGGCCGCTCAGGGGCGTGCCAGTACGGTTGCGATCATTCATCCATTGCTCAAGCTCGGCCTCCGGCATCGGTCGGGCAAAGAAGTAGCCTTGCATGACCGGACGCCCCAGCGCCTTGATCGCCAGTAGATCATCGACCGTCTCCACGCCTTCGACCACCACACTCAATTCCATGCGCCGGGCCATCATCAGAGCACCAGCCACCACGGCGGCCTTCTTGCCGTCCTGGGCCATGCCGCGGACAAATTCGCTGGGGAGTTTCAACTCACTGAACGGTAGCTCCAGCAGACGCTGCAGGTTGGAAACACCGGTACCAAAATCATCAATGGACAGTTGGCAACCGAGAATGCGCAGGTGCAGCAGCTCTTCGAGCTGCTGGTAATCCAGCGCGCAGCTGTGGGTCTCGACAATTTCCAGGGTCAATGCGCTGGCCGGTACGCCATGACACTCCAGCGCGACGGCAACCAGTGCGCCGAAGTCTTCACGCGCCAGCAGCTGCGGTGCGATGTTCACCGCCACCGGCAAGGCCTGGCCAGTTCTTGAACGGTGTCGAGCACTGAGCGCCAGTGCCTGTTCCAGTACATGCAGGCTCAAGGTGTCGAGCAGATCGGCCCGCTCGATCGCCGGAAAGAACTGGGCCGGAGAAAGCACCCCAAGGACGGGATGGTGCCAGCGAACCAAGGCTTCGACGCCGACCACCTGGCCATCGAAACTGACCTTGGGTTGATAATGCGCGATCCATTGGTCCTGGCTGCGGGCCAGTTCGGTCTCCGACAATGCCTGCAACTCGGGGAACTGTGCCACCGGGGTGACCTTGGGTGGTTCGCTGCCATGCTCCACATAACGCAGCAGCACTTGATGCAGCACGACGTTGCTGGCCATTTTCTGGAAGCCCCCCAGTACGTTCAGGCCCAATTGCCGCGCCAGGTCACCGACGCTGTCGATCACGCATTGTTCGGCGCTGCTATGAATGATCAAAGCAGTGGCCAGCTTGTTGTCCGCCAGGTGCCGGATCATGGCCAAGCCATCGGCGCCCTCGAGCTGCAAGTCACAGATGGCGATGTCGACCGGGCCACGACGCGCCAGGGCCTGGGTGGCATCCTCCACCGACTCGGCCGTCAGCACATCGAAAATACCGATGGCATTGAGCATCTGATGCAGGGCCATCAACTGAAATGGATGGTCCTCCAGAATCAAGACTTTCAAAGATCGCATGTACCCTTCCCCGCAGTAGCCGACATGTGCGATAGCACGGGCTACTCTAGCCAAAGAGCGTTCGGCGACCCATCAGATAAGTCCTAAAGCGCGGGTCGAATCCTAAACAATTCGGCCTCCACGTCACCCTGAAGCTGGAGTAGCACGCGCTGCAATGTCGACCAGGCTTGCTGCGTTGTCTCGGGCTGTTGCCCGTGTCGGGCCATCCCCAGATCGGAACAGGCACGGGCCAGGCCCAATGCATCGACCAGGCAGGCGACCCCTTCGAGCCGATGCAGCGATGCCCTGATACGTTCCCAGTCCAGGTGCGCAACCGCCTCGGCGAGTTGCCCTTGCTCGTCTTGAAGGTTCTTTTGCAACTCTTCAAGCATGCGCAGCATTACCGCGTTGTTGGCCTGGGTCATCTGCTGCAGCGCTTCGATCCGGAAGCTGCAAGGCGGTGCCAGCGCGTCGATCAACGCAGACAAGCGGTCCAGCGAGACCGGCTTGACCAGCAGCTCATCCATACCGGCATCCAGGCAACGTGCGCGTTCTTCTTTCATCGCGTTGGCAGTGCAGCCAACGATCGGAATGGGCGGTCGCAGTAGCTGGGCTTCCCGTTGCCGTATGGTGCGAGTCAATGCACAACCACTCATTCCGGGCATGTTGCAATCGCTCAACAACACGTCGAAGCGTTCGGCCTGCCAAGCCTCCAGTGCAGCCTGGCCAGAGTCGACTGCCAGCACCCGGTGGCCGAGAAACTCAAGCTGCTGGCTGAGGACCATGCGGCTGGCAGAGAGGTCGTCGACGACCAGTATCCTTCGCGCCGGCCCTGCCTGACGCTGAACCTGCACCGCCGCCGATGCATTCTGTGCCTCGGCCACAGGCTCGAGGACCAGCATGACCCTGACCTCGGTCCCTTCGCCGGGCACACTGTGCAAGGTGATAGTGCCCCCCATCAGCTCCACCAGTTGCCGACAGATACTCAAGCCCAGGCCCGAACCGCCGTACTGCGCGGCAGACTGTGCGCTGGCCTGGACAAACGGTGTGAACAACTCGGTCTGTTGCTGCGCGCTGATGCCGATACCGCTGTCGCGCACGCTCAGGCACACGCCGACGCCTTGTGGCAGCAGCGCGCTGGTTCGCGTGACCTGCAGGATGACGTGTCCTTCATGGGTAAACTTCAATGCGTTGCCCAGCACATTGACCAGCACCTGGCGCAAGCGCAACGGATCGAACCAATACGTCCCCTGGGCGTCATCCGCCACCTGTAGCCGCAGGTCCAGCCCTTGTGCCTGAGCCTGGGCGCGAAACAGCGCGATGACACGCTCCACGAACGGCCGCAACGCCGTGGCCTGCTGCGCCAGTTGCAGGCTACCGGCCTCGATCCGCGCAAGGTCCAGACTGTCGCCGATCAGGGCGATCAGTTCGCTGGCCGACTGGTGAGCAGTCTCAAGCCCCGGCGAAGGTGCGGCACCGTTGGCCAGTGCGGTTTCGCGCTCAAGCTCCAGCAAGCCGATAATCACTGCCATCGGTGTGCGTATCTCATGGCTCATGGTGGTCAGGAACGCACTTTTCGCCAGGTTGGCCTGCTCGGCCTGCTGACGGGCCTCCACCAGGTCTGCTTCCAACTGCTTGCGTTCAGTGATGTCGATCCAGCCGCCGAGCAACCCCTGCAACTGGCCGTCGGCGCGGTAGAACGGCACGGTCCACTGGTAGGCATCGATGCGCTGCCCGTGATACTCGATGCGGCGGTCGGCAAACACCGGCTTGGGGTCTTTCAGCAGGCCCAAGTAGTCGGCATGCAGTTGAACAGCCAGCTCTGGCGGGATCACGTCGATGTCGGTCAGGCGCCGCCCCTTGACGTCCGCCAGGTGCAACGAAAAAGCCTGTTCATAGCTCTTGTTGCAGGTGATCAGGCGCCCTTCCAGGTCCCTGACATAGATCGGATTGGGAATGCCGTCGAGCAAGGCGCGTTTGAAGGCCAACTGATCGTTGAGTGCCTCCTCGGCCCTCTCGCGCTGACTGATCTGGGCGCGCAGACGGCTGCTCCAGATCAGCGAAACAAGTGCAAACAACAGCGCCGCGGCCACGGCCCAGTAGACCCAGGGCGCAATGCGTTGCCAGGCCGGTGCCGGTGGGGCCAGTGCCCCCAGCCACTTCATGCGCATGGCGCGCAGTTCGGCGACAGGGAAGGCTTCCAGGGCCTTGTTGAGGATGCTCTCGAGCTCCGGCGCGCTGCGCCGTACCGAAAATCGGTCTGGTGCCCACTTGCCATCGACCCCGCGCCCAACCTTCAGGACCGGGTCATTGCCCAGAATGCTGTACGCCCCGACCTCACTGTCGATGGTCGCCACCGCTTCGCCATTGCGTACTTTCTCTCGCGCCTGCTCCAGGGAGTCCACCCGCAGCAGTCGAACCTCGGGATACTCCTCTCGGATACTGCTTTCCAGCGCGTGCTGGGCAGGGAGCGCCAGTGTCTGCCCAGCCAATTCGCCCAGCGACGCCAGCCCCAGGTGCGACTGCCGCACGACGAACACCCAGCTCTGTCCTCCCAGGGAATGGGTGAAGTCCAGGAACTCCCGTCGCTCCGGGGTTTCACTCAATGTGGTACTCATGTCCGCGTGGCCGCTCCTGAGCAGGTCCAGGCTCTGGGCGATCGACGAGGACGGCGCATACACGAACTGCAGCCCGGTCAGTTGCGCAACGGTTGCCAGGACATCACTGTTCAGGCCCACCCACGCGCCCTGGCGATTTCGAAACAGGTAGGGTGGGTACTGACTGCCCACCACCGTGACCGTTGGATGCCGCGCGATCCAGTCACGCTCCTCAGCCGTCAGCTCGACACGCTGGTGAGCCACATCCGAACCCAGGCCCGAGGTCCAGCGCCCGAGGATCTCGCGCCGCACCGGCGCATCGAGACTGGCCAGCGCCTGGTTCAACATCGCCTTCAACGGCTGATCGTCAGCCCGCACGGCGAATGCGAATCCGATCGGCGGCAAGGCACTGGGGCCAACGACTTGCAGCCCCAGGAACGGACGCAGCGCATTGTAGGCCCGCACGATGATCTCGTTGCCGATAAAGGCGTCGACCTCCCCCTGGTTGAGCGCCTCCAGGGCGCTGCTGAGCGTGGGTGCAAGAATCACCTGGCTTTCGGGATAGACGCGATGCATCACCCGGGTATCGGCATAGCCGTCAAGCAACACGATCTTCAACCCGGCCAGCGAGGTCGGTGGCATGGAAGCACCGCCGCGCACCACCACCATGGAGCGGTCAGGGATGTAGTCCTCGGTGAACGCCAGGCCCGCCACGCTACGTTCAAAGCCATTGGCGCTGGTCAGCACATCGATCACACCATTGTGCAAGGCCTGGATTGCCTCCTCACGCCTGGCGAACGCCAGCACCTGTGTCGTCACGCCCAGGCGCCGGGCAACCAGGCTGAGGTAGTCGGCACTGATCCCCTGGTAGCGATTGCGGTCGATGGTGATGTCGACCGGCTCGTAATCGGCAAAGGAAATACCGACCCGCAAGGTTCGCTCAGGGCCCAGCCATTGCTGCTGCGCAGGGGTCAGCTGCATCGGCTCAAGGTCGGTGAAGGGCGGCACCAGGGTAAAGGGCAGGCTCTGTGCAGCATGGACCCAACTGCCCACGCATAGCCACAGCAAGCAACCCAGCAAAAGCCCCACGGCATGACGTCCTGTACTCATTGATACTCCTGATCCATTGCGGCCGGCCTAAGCCAGTGTAGAAACGAAAAAGCCCGTCTGAGACGGGCTTTTTCGAAGGCCTATCGGTCTGTTACAGCGGTTTGCCGCGGTTGCCGTGCTGGCTGACGAAGGCTTGTACGGCCTTGAGGTCGTTGGCCAGCACCGTGCATTTCTCTTCCCGGGTGAACAGGTCGCTCAGGTGGGCAGGCAGCTCCAGAGCCTTGCCGACGCCGGCTTTTTCCACCGCTTCCGGGAACTTGACCGGGTGGGCGGTACCCAGCACTACCATTGGCGTGTCGAGGCTGCGGCGACATTCGCGCGCGGCCTTGACGCCGATGGCGGTATGCGGGTCGAGCACTTCGCCGGTCTGGGCGAAGACTTCGGCGATGGTCTCGCAGGTTTGTGCGTCATCGACGGCCAGCGAATCGAACAGCTTGCGTGCTTCGGTCCAGCGGTCCTGCTCGACGCTGAAGCCGCCGCCCTGCTTGAAATTGTCCATCAGCCCGGCGATTGCCGCGCCGTTGCGACCGTGCAGGTCGAACAGCAGGCGCTCGAAGTTCGACGAGACCATGATGTCCATCGACGGCGACAGGGTCGCGTGCAGGGTTTCCTTGACGTACTGGTTGCCGCTCATGAAGCGGTGCAGGATGTCGTTGCGGTTGGTGGCAACGATCAGTTGGCTGATCGGCAAGCCCATGTTGCGCGCCAGGTAACCGGCGAAAATATCGCCGAAGTTGCCGGTCGGTACCGAGAACGCCACCGAACGCGCCGGGCCACCCAGCTGCAGGGCTGCATGGAAGTAGTAGACGATCTGGGCCATGATCCGCGCCCAGTTGATCGAGTTCACTGCCACCAGGCGAGTGCCCTTGAGGAAGCCCTGGTCGGCAAAGCTGGCCTTGACCATTTCCTGGCAGTCGTCGAAGTTGCCTTCGATGGCGATGTTGTGGATGTTCTCGCCGAAGATGGTAGTCATCTGGCGGCGCTGAACTTCCGATACACGCTGGTGCGGGTGCAGAATGAAGATGTCGACGTTGTCGCAACGGCGGCAACCCTCGATGGCAGCCGAACCGGTATCACCGCTGGTGGCACCGATGATCACCACGCGCTCGCCGCGCTTGGCCAGCACGTGGTCGAGCAGGCGACCGAGCAGCTGCAGGGCAAAGTCCTTGAACGCCAGGGTCGGGCCGTGGAACAGCTCCAGCACCCATTCGTTGCTGTTCAACTGACGCAGCGGTGCGACCGCAGCGTGGGCGAACTCGCCGTAGGTTTCTTCGAGGATTTTCTTGAAGTCGGCATCGGCAATGCTGCCGGTGACAAACGGGCGCATCACCCGGAAAGCCAGCTCGTGATACGGCAGGCCAGCCCAGGAAGCGATCTCTTCCTGGGTGAAACGCGGCAGGTTTTCCGGCACGTACAAACCGCCGTCGCTGGCAAGGCCTGCCAGCAGCACATCTTCGAAATTCAGGGCCGGAGCCTGGCCACGAGTACTGATATATCGCATGGGTACAAACCTTCGGTTTGAGCTACAAGCTACAAGCTACAAGCTGCACGTCACCGCGATCCGGTTTTGACTTGCAGCTTGGCGCTTACCACTTGCAACTATTGTCAATTCAGTTGTTCGACGCGGATACGCACCACGTTGCCGACCACATCCTGCAGGGCTTCCAAGGCGGTGATGGCATCGTTCATTCGCTGCTCGACCACGCGATGGGTCAGCAGGATCATCGGTACCAGGCCGTCTTGCTCTTCGACTTCTTTCTGCATGATCGATTCGATATTGATACCGCGCTCCGAGAGGATGCTCGCCACCTGGGCCAGCACGCCCGGGTGATCCTTGGCCTGGATCCGCAGGTAGTAGGCGGTTTCGCAGGCGTCGATCGGCAGGATCGGGTGGGCTGACAGCGAATCTGGCTGGAAGGCCAGGTGCGGCACGCGGTTCTCCGGGTCGGAGGTCATGGCACGCACCACGTCCACCAGGTCGGCAACCACCGAGGACGCGGTCGGTTCCATACCGGCGCCAGCACCGTAGAACAGCGTGGAGCCTGCGGCATCGCCGTTGACCATGACGGCATTCATCACACCGTTGACGTTGGCGATCAGGCGGTCGGCCGGGATCAGCGTCGGATGGACGCGCAGCTCGATGCCATTGGCGGTACTGCGGGCCACGCCCAGGTGCTTGATGCGGTAGCCCAGCGCCTCGGCGTAGTTCACGTCGGCGGTGGTCAGCTGCGTGATGCCTTCGGTGTAGGCCTTGTCGAACTGCAGCGGAATACCAAAGGCGATGGAGGCCAGGATGGTCAGCTTGTGCGCGGCATCGATACCTTCGACGTCGAAGGTCGGATCGGCTTCGGCATAACCCAGGGCCTGGGCTTCGGCCAGGACATCGGGGAAAGCTCGGCCTTTTTCACGCATTTCGGTGAGGATGAAGTTGCCGGTACCGTTGATGATCCCCGCCACCCAGTTGATTCGGTTGGCCGACAGGCCTTCGCGGATCGCCTTGATCACCGGGATGCCGCCGGCCACGGCCGCTTCGAAGGCGACGATGACGCCCTTCTCGCGGGCCTTGGCGAAAATCTCGTTGCCATGCACCGCAATCAGCGCCTTGTTGGCGGTGACCACGTGCTTGCCGTTGTCGATGGCCTTGAGCACCAGCTCGCGGGCAATGGTGTAGCCGCCGATCAGCTCGATGACAATGTCGATTTCCGGGTTCGTTGCGACCTCGAATACATCAGCGGTAATGGGGGTACCGGCAATCTGGCAATTCGGGTTTGGCGAACGCATGGCAATCTGTGCCACTTCGATACCACGCCCGGCACGGCGGGCGATCTCCTCGGCGTTACGCTGAAGTACATTGAAGGTACCGCCACCGACGGTCCCCAACCCACAGATGCCTACTTTGACCGGTTTCACTGTGAACTCCCCATTGAACGAACGACGCGCGGCCGTTCGTGAAATCAGCCGTCTCCCCATGGTGACGGCTGGCTTGTTGAATTATTTATTGCCGGCCAGTGCCAGCTTGGCCACTTGTGGCGCCGGTTGATAACCCGGGATCACCTGGCCGTCCTCGAGGACGATGGCCGGGGTACCGTTGACACCGATCGACTGGCCCAGCTGGAATTGCTTGCTGACCGGGTTGGCGCACTTGGCAGCCTTGATTTCCTTGCCGTCGATCATTTTGTCCAGGGCGGCCTTGCGGTCGCTGGAGCACCAGACGGCTTGCAACTGTTCATCACCCGGGGAGCCGAGGCCCTGGCGCGGGAAGGCAACGTAGCGCACTTCGATACCGCGGCGGTTTAGCTCAGGAACTTCGGCATGCAGCTTGTGGCAGTACGGGCAGGTCGTGTCGGTAAACACGGTAATGTGCGATTTGGTTTCGCCCTTGGCAGGATAAACCACCATCTCGGCAGCTGGAATAGCGTTGATGCTCTTGGCGATAGCCTGACGTTCGGCTTTTTCAGTCAGGTTGACCGGTTTGCCGTCCTGGATCTGGAACAGATAGCCCTGCACCACGAACTGGCCGTCGGCGCTTGCATACAGAACACGACCGCCTTCGAGCTTGACCTCATACAGGCCATTCAACGGACTTGAGGCAACGCTTGCAACCGGTACACCCAGCTCAAGCGATTGCAAGGTCTTGCGGATGGTCTGCTCGGCGGTGTCGGCAGCGGCGGCAAAAGTGCTGACCAGCGCCAGGGTGGCGGTGGCGATAAACTGGGTCACGCGCATGGGAACTCCTGAAGGCGGGCAAGGGGCCGCAATGGAACACACGTCCTGAAAAAACGGCGTTCGGGCGAGCCTCGATGCAAACCGGTCAAGCCTACCACATCATGTCCGCGCCAAGCGCCCCCGGCGACGCAAGCACCATCAACCACGCGGGTGATGTTTTGCGTGCAGTTCCTGCAGCCGCGCCCGGGCCACGTGGGTGTAGATCTGCGTGGTGGAAAGGTCGCTATGACCCAGCAGCATTTGCACCACCCGCAGGTCGGCACCGTGATTGAGCAGATGGGTAGCGAAGGCGTGACGCAAGGTATGCGGCGACAGGCTTTTATCGATTCCGGCGACCTGGGCCTGGTGCTTGATCCGGTGCCAGAAGGTCTGGCGGGTCATCTGCTCGCCGCGCTGACTGGGAAACAGCACGTCGCTGGGGCGCCCGCCGAGCATGTCGTTGCGCCCGTCGCGCAGGTAGCGCTCCAACCACACCACGGCTTCCTCGCCCATGGGTACCAGGCGCTCCTTGCTGCCCTTGCCCATCACCCGCAGCACGCCCTGGCGCAAGTTGACCTGATCCAGGGTCAGGCTTACCAGTTCGGTCACCCGAAGGCCGCAGGCGTACAGCACCTCAAGCATGGCGCGGTCGCGCTGGCCGATCGGCTCGCCCAGATCGGGTGCTTGCAACAGGGCTTCGACATCCTCCTCGGACAACGACTTGGGCAAAGGCCGCCCCAGTTGCGGCATCTCGACCTGCAGGGTGGGATCGACGGCAATCAGCTTTTCGCGCAGCAGATAGCGGTAGAAGCCACGCACCCCGGAGAGAAAGCGCGCAGTGGAGCGAGGCTTGTAACCCTGCTCCAGGCGCCAGGCCAGGTGATCGAGGATCAGGTCGCGCCCGGCGTCGGGCAAATGGACGGCACGTTCCTGCAACCAGCCGTTGAACAAAGCCAGGTCGCTGCGATAAGACTCGCGGGTGTTGTCGGCCAGGCCTTTTTCCAGCCACAGGGCATCGAGGAACTGGTCGATCAGGGGATGCTCTAGTGCGGGCATGACAACTCGGTGGGCAGCAGACAAAAATAATGAATTGCCGCTAGTCTTCCACAACATGGAAGGCATAGGGAGCCCGAATGAACGAACAACAGATATTGCTGACTTTCGGTGGCATCGGCGCCGCCGCCCTTGCCTGCCAATGGCTGGCCTGGCGCCTGAAGCTGCCGGCGATTCTATTCCTGCTGCTGAGCGGCATATTGGCAGGCCCCATCCTGGGCTGGCTCGACCCTCAACACATGTTCGGACCACTGCTGATGCCCCTGGTGTCGCTGGCGGTGGCGCTTATCCTGTTTGAAGGCAGCCTCACCCTGCACCTGTCGCAGTGGCGCGAAATTGGAACGGTGGTCCATCGCATGGTGACCATCGGCGCACTGTCGACCTGGGTGATCATCACCCTGGCCACTCACTGGCTGCTGGGCTTCGACTGGATGCTGGCAACCCTGTTCGGCACCCTGACCCTGGTCACGGGCCCCACCGTGATCGTGCCGATGTTGCGGGTGGTGCGACCCAAATCGACCATCGCCAACATCCTGCGCTGGGAAGGCATCGTCATCGATCCGATCGGCGCGTTGCTGGCGGTGGTGGTGTACAGCTTCATCATCGCCAGCGCCGCCGGCAACGGCCTGAGCCAGAGCCTGATGACCTTTGCCGGAGTAATTCTGTGCGGTAGTGCGTTCGGCGCTGCCGGCGGCTGGATCCTGGGCCAGGTGATGCGCGAGCAATGGCTGCCCGAATACCTGCATAACCTGGCGTCCCTGGCAGCGGTGCTGGGCATTTTCATCGCCTCCAACCAGGTCACCCACGAATCCGGGCTGCTGGCGGTGACCATCATGGGCATGTGGCTGGCCAATATGAAGGGCGTGGATGTACGACAGATCCTGCACTTCAAGGAAAACCTCAGCGTGCTGCTGATTTCCGGGCTGTTCATCCTCCTGGCTGCGCGCCTGGACCTGAATGCCCTGATCGGCCTTGGCCCGGCGGTGCTGGCTCTGCTACTGGTGATCCAGCTGATCGCCCGGCCACTGAACGTCGCCCTCTCGACCTGGGGGTCGAACCTGAACTGGCGTGAACGCGCCCTGCTGAGCTGGATCGCCCCCCGCGGAATCGTTGCGGCCGCGGTGTCGGCGATCTTCGCCATCCGCCTGCATGAGGCCGGCCACGAAGGTGCCCTGCTGCTGGTACCGCTGACCTTCGCCGTGATCATCGGCACCGTGGTACTGCAAAGCGCCACGGCCCGGCCACTGGCACGCCTCCTGAAGGTGGCGGAACCTGCGCCCAGCGGCTTTCTGATCGTGGGCGCCAACCCGCCGGCCCGTGCCATCGGCAAGGCCCTGCAGCAATTGGACTGTCGGGTGCTGCTGACCGATTCGAGTTGGGAAAACATCCGCGCGGCGCGCATGGAGGGCCTGCCGACCTATTTTGGCAACCCGGCATCACAGCATGCCGACGCCCACCTGGACCTCGTCGGGCTTGGGCACTTGCTCGGGCTATCGCCGTCCGGCGAACTGAACACGCTGGCTTGCGCACGTTTTCGTCATGACTTTGGCCATGGCAGGCTGTTCGTGCTGGCCAGCGGGCTGGAAGCCAGGCGCAGCGACAAGCATCGGGCCAGTGACGAGCACCGCGGGCACGTGCTGGGTAGCCAGGCACTGACCTATACCCAACTGGCCAACCTGCTGACCAAGGGCGCCGAGCTGTACAGCACCCACCTGACCGAGGGGTTTGGCTGGGAGGACTACCAGGCCCTGCACGATGACCGGGCGACGTTGCTGTTTGCCCGCGACAGCAGTGGCTGGGTGCATGTATTCGGGCCTGACAGCGTGCTCAAGCCCGAGGCGGGATGGACGGTGGTGGCGTTGATCGAGCCTGCGAACGAATGATCACTGCAGGAGCGGGCTTGCCCCACGATGCGATGTAACAGCTGGATGCGCATAGTGGGGCAAGTCGAGACGTCGCACCGCCGCTCCTACACAGTTCAGAAGCCTGGCAACACCGGCACTGGACGCTTGTCTTCATCAATCGCGACAAAGCTGAACAGGCCATGGATGGCCTTCTCGCGGCTGTCGCAGCTCATGCTCTCGACATAGACCTCAACCTCGACCTTGAGGCTGGTGTTGCCCACGGCAGCCACCCGGCCGACCAGCTCGACAATCGAGCCGGCGGCAATCGGGTGCTTGAAGTCGATCCGATCGGTCGACACGGTTACCAGTGGCAACCGGCAAAAACGCGTAGCGGCGATGAACGACACTTCGTCCATCCAGGCCAGGGCGGTGCCGCCGAACAGGGTGTTGTGGTGATTGGTGGTGGACGGGAACACTGCCTTGGTCACGCGGGTTACCGACAATTCGGTACGGCGTTCGATTTCTTGCTCTCTGGAACTCATAAACTCACATCAAAAACAAAAGTGCAGACAACAAAAAAGCAGCCCGAAGGCTGCTTTTTTCGCATGGTGGCCGTAGCCACCGGTCAAACTGTCATCAGGACAGTTTTTCCTTGATGCGAGCGGCTTTACCGGACAGGTCGCGCAGGTAGTACAGCTTGGCTTTACGCACGTCACCACGACGTTTCACGGCCAGGCTGTCGATTTGCGGGCTGTAGGTCTGGAAAGTACGCTCAACGCCAACACCGTTGGAGATCTTGCGAACAGTGAAAGCACTGTTCAGACCACGGTTACGCTTGGCGATTACAACGCCTTCGAAAGCCTGCAGACGCGAACGATCGCCTTCCTTCACTTTCACCTGAACGACGATGGTGTCGCCCGGGGCAAAGGTCGGGATCTCTTTGGACATCTGCTCAGCTTCGATCTGCTGAATGATTTTGTTGGTCATGCTGTGCTCCTAAGGTAAATCGTCGGATCTACCATCGATACGTTAACTATCGTCCCGCTCCCGGAGGTACTCCGCGAGCAGCTTCTTCTCTTCTCCAGAAAGTGAGCGACTTTCCAGAAGATCGGCGCGTCGTTCATAGGTCCGCCCAAGGGACTGCTGTAAACGCCATCGCCGGATGTGTGCATGGTTGCCACTAAGCAACACGTCGGGAACACGCTGATCCGCATACACCTCCGGTCGGGTGTAGTGCGGGCAATCGAGCAGACCATCGGTAAAGGAGTCTTCCTCCGCCGAGTCCGCATGCCCTAAAGCTCCGGGCAGCAGTCGCGTAACCGCATCAATCAGAACCATCGCCGGCAGCTCGCCGCCAGACAATACATAGTCCCCAATCGACCACTCTTCATCGACATGAGCCTCGATAAAACGCTCGTCGATGCCTTCATAACGACCGGCTATCAGAATCAACGATTCATGCTTCACCAGGTCTTTGACCGCCGACTGATCCAGCTTGCGGCCTTGCGGCGAGAGGTAAATAACCTTCGCCTTTCCCCCGGTTGCCTGCCTGGCGTCAACCAGTGCATCTTCCAGAGGCTTGATCTTCATCACCATGCCCGGACCACCGCCAAACGGCCGATCATCCACCGTGTGGTGACGATCTGTGGTGTAGTCCCGCGGGTTCCAGCAGGTCAGTTGCAACAACCCCTGCTTTACCGCACGGCTGGTAATGCCGTACTCACTGATGGCCGAGAACATCTCGGGGAACAACGTAATGACGTCTACGCGCAGGCTAGCCATTGCTTAGAAGTCCGCGTCCCATTCCACCCTCATCTCGCCTGCAGCCAGGTCGATCTTCAACACGCATTGCTCTGTATAGGGCAACAGGCGCTCTCGATCATCCAGACTACCCGCGCAGGGCTTTACCACCATTACATCGTTCGCGCCGGTCTCCAACAGGTGATCAACCTTGCCGAACAGCTGTTCGTCCTGGTTGATGACGTTCAGACCTACCAACTGGTACCAGTAGTACTCGTCGCTAGGCAGGTTGGGCAAAAGGCTTCGCGAGATACAAATCTCATAACCGCTCAGAAGACGAGCTTCATCACGATCATCAAGGCCTTTGAGCTTGGCGACCAGGTCCTTTTGAGTGGATCGGCCACTGACCAGCTCTACCTGTTTTACCTTCCCTTCGTGCCGAAGCGTCCAGTGACGGTAATCCAACAGGTTTTCAATCGGATCGGTAAAGGAAAAGACCTTCACCTCGCCGCGAACGCCGTGAACCGAAAAAATCTTGCCGACAACGATCAGGTCGTCAGCTTTTTCTGGCGTCGCGTTCATACTGTTCAGGCAGCAGCCTTGGCAGCATCTTTCAGCAGTTTTGCAACGCGCTCGGATGGCTGTGCGCCAACGCTCAGCCAGTGAGCAACGCGGTCTTGCTTAACGGACAGACGAACTTCCTGGCCACGAGCGATAGGGTTGAAGAAACCAACCTGCTCGATGTGCGAACCGGTAACTGGGTTACGCGAGTCAGTCACGGTCAGGGTGTAAAATGGGCGCTTTTTGGAGCCGCCACGGGCAAGACGGATGGTTAGCATTGAACATCGTTCCTGTAGTCGGTGCTGCAAATCATAATGCACAGCGGGCACACGGGTGCCCGAAAGGCCGCATATTCTCAAGGAATACACGGACATTTGCAAATGCCTTTTTACGCACGGTAAAAACGCCTGCCTGCTGATCTGCGGTTTGCGCTGCCTCATATATAAGGCAGCAGTGGTCCCGCCGAAGCGGGGATCCGGTCGTCGGCACTTTTATATGCCAACGACCTGAATGGGTTTACAGCTTGGGCATGCCGCCGCCGGGCATCATGCCACCCAGGCCGCGCATCATTTTGGCCATGCCGCCCTTGGCAGAAAACTTCTTCATCATCTTCTGCATCTGCTTGTGCTGCTTGATCAAGCGACCGATGTCCTGCACCTGGGTGCCGGAACCCATGGCGATTCGGCGCTTGCGCGAACCACTGATCAGTTCAGGGTCACGACGCTCGGCCGGAGTCATGGAGTTGATGATCGCTTCCATCTGCTTGAACTGCTTCTCGGCGGCGCCCTGGGCATTGCCCATCTGTGCAAGGTTGACCCCACCGATGCTTGGCAGCTTGTCCATCAGGCCACCGAGGCCGCCCATGTTCTTCATCTGCTGCAGCTGGTCACGGAAGTCTTCGAGGTCGAAGCCCTTGCCCTTCTTCAGCTTCTTGGCCAGTTTGTCGGCCTTTTCCTTGTCGAGGGTCTGTTCGGCCTGCTCGATCAGGCTAAGTACGTCGCCCATGCCCAGGATGCGCGAAGCGATACGGTCGGGATGGAACGGCTCGAGGGCCTCGCTCTTTTCACCCATACCGATGAACTTGATCGGCTTGCCGGTGATGGCACGCACCGACAGTGCGGCACCGCCACGGGCGTCGCCGTCGACCTTGGTCAGGATCACGCCGGTCAGCGGCAGTGCCTCGCCAAACGCCTTGGCGGTGTTGGCGGCATCCTGGCCGGTCATGGCGTCGACCACGAACAGCGTCTCGATCGGCTTGACCGCGGCGTGCAGGTCCTTGATCTCGCTCATCATCTCGGCGTCGATGTGCAGACGACCGGCGGTATCGACGATGACCACGTCGATGAACTTGAGCTTGGCTTCACGGATCGCCGCTTCAGCGATGGCTACTGGCTTCTGGCTGATATCGGACGGGAAGAAGGTAACGCCGATGTCGCCCGCCAGGGTTTCGAGCTGTTTGATGGCCGCCGGACGGTACACGTCGGCCGACACTACCATCACCGACTTCTTCTTGCGCTCCTTGAGGAAGCGCGCCAGCTTGCCGGCGGTAGTGGTCTTGCCCGCACCCTGCAGACCGGCCATCAGGACCACGGCCGGCGGTGCGGTATTGAGCGCCAGGTCTTCGTTGGCGGCGCCCATCAGGCCTTCGAGTTCAGCCTGGACGATCTTCACGAACGCCTGGCCCGGGGTCAGGCTGCGCGACACCTCAGTGCCGACTGCACGTTCCTTGACCTTGTTGACGAAATCCTTGACCACCGGCAGGGCGACGTCAGCCTCGAGCAACGCCATGCGCACTTCGCGCAGGGTGTCTTTGATGTTGTCTTCGGTCAGCTTGGCCTTGCCGGTGACATGGCGCAGCGTCTGTGACAGACGGTCGGTCAGGTTTTCAAACATGGTGATCCTTTCAGGCTCTTCAGAACCGAGGTTTATCAGCTGCCTCTGGCATTTGGGCGGGCCTTGGGCAGGGGCAGGTCGGCGATTATAACCAAGACTCGGGCCAGCGCGCACCTTACGTCGGCTCGCGGTCTTCCTTGGCAGGCGCGTTGTATGCCAAACTCATCCTCTTTCGGGCTTGCCTAACAGGACTTATGCTCCCTTTGTCACCCAGCTTGCTTCCCAATCTGATCGCCGCCTGCCTGTATGCCGCCGCGACCTTCTATCATGGCTCCCGCCTGGCGCAAGGCGCCAAGGCCGACAAGCGCCTGCTCGGGCTGCTCGGCGCACTGGCGGTCATCGCCCAGGGTACCGCGCTGTTCTGGCAGCTGCTGACGCCACTGGGCCTGAGCCTGGACTTCTTCAGCGCTGCCAGCCTGATCGCCACGGCCGTCATTGCCCTGACCCTGCTGGCCTGCCTGCGCATCCCGGTGGAAAACCTGCTGTTGCTGCTATTCCCGCTGGGCATGGCCACGGCCCTGATCGCGCAGTTCGCCCCTTCGGGCACCGTGCCGCTGATCAACGAAGAGCCCGGCATTCTCGCGCATATCCTGCTGTCGATCCTGGCGTACGGGATGTTCACCATTGCCGTGTTCCAGGCCTTGCTGCTGCTGGTGCAGGATCACCAACTCAAACACAAGCACCCCTCGGGCCTGATCCGCAACTTCCCGCCCCTGCAAACCATGGAGAGCCTCCTGTTCGGCTTCCTCTGGACAGGTTGGGGCCTGCTGTCGCTGTCGCTGATTTCCGGCTGGCTGTTCCTCGACAACTTGTTCGCCCAACACCTGGTGCACAAAACCCTGCTTGCCTGCGTGGCCTGGATCGTCTTCAGCGTCCTGCTGTGGGGCCGTACCCGCCTGGGCTGGCGCGGCCACAAGGCAATCCGCTGGACCCTGGCCGGCTTCTGCCTGCTGATGCTGGCCTACTTCGGCAGCAAGCTGGTACGCGAATTCATCCTGCATATCTGACGGGCACGGGTAAATGGACGATCTGCCGTTAGCACCGTTACTCGGCGTACTGGCACTGGCACTGCTCTGGTCGGCCCTGTTTACCGCCGTGGATGCTGCCCAGCAGTCCCTCAATGGTGCTCGGCGCAACGGCCAGACCGACGCGCACCCCGAACTCAAGGTCGCCCCCCAGGCCCTGGTACTCTGCTCCACCCTGGGCAAACTGCTGGTACTGGCCCTGGCCTGCCTGCTGGGGCAGCGCTACAACGGCGAGCACGGTTTCTGGCTCGCCGGCCTTGGCGCCACCACATTGCTGCTGGTGTTCGCCGAATACCTGCCGCGACAATTGGCCCGACGCAATCCACCCGCCTTCATCACCCTGGGCAACACCCTGCTCAAGGTCCCGCTCACGCTGCTCCAGCCTGTGGCCTGGCTACTCGATGGCTGCGCGCGGGTGGTGTTGCGTCCGTTCCGGGTCCAGCCCCATGCCGTTGCGCTGCACGAGCAGGACAGCGACGACGACCTCGATGAAGACCCCCAGGCAGATCATCGCCTGAACCTGCCCGAAAGCCTGCTGGCCCTGGACAAGATCACCGTCAACGACATCCTGGTACCGCGCAACGATGTCGATGGTGTGAACCTCGACGACTCGATTGAGCAGATCATCGAGCAACTGATCATCAGCCGCCACACCCGCCTGCCGGTCTATCACAGCGACATCAATCAAGTCGAAGCCATCCTCAATACCAAGCTGATCAGCCACCTGCTGCCCAAGGCCGAGCTGACCCGTGAAACCCTGCATGCAGCCTGCTACGAACCCTATTTCGTGCCGGAAAGCACCCCCTTGCAGCTGCAACTGCTCAACTTTCACAAGCAGCAGCGGCGCCTGGGCGTTGTCGTCGATGAATACGGCGAGGTACAGGGCATCGTTACCCTGGAAGACATTCTCGAAGAAATTGTCGGCGAATTCGAAGACGAACACGGCCTGGACAACCCGCACATCCACCCGCAGGCAGACGGGCGCTATGTGATCGAAGGCAACGTGTCGATCCGTGAGCTGAACCGCAACCTGGGCTGGCACTTGCCAAGCGACGGCCCCAAGACTCTCAACGGCCTGGTCACCGAAGCGCTGGAAAGCATTCCGGAAAGCGCGGTGTGCCTGAAGATCGGCCGTTATCGCCTGGAAATTCTTGAAACCGAAGACAATTGCGCCAGCCGCATACTGGCCTGGACCGTGACTCGCTAGCTATACTCCCGCTACGCTTACCCAGCCCAGCCGTCTCGCCCGCTACCCGCATCCGGCGTCTCTCGGCCAGTCCGCACGACTGAATACCGCGCGCAAAACCTGCACTGCTTCACACCCCGAACAGTGCCCGCGCCCGCCCCTATCCCCCACGGGCGTATGCTCAGTCACGCGACCAACAACAATTCGCTTCGTTGCCGCTGCCAACGCCTACCCACCCTGCCGGTGGTAACGCCTACGGAGCACTCGACTGTCAGGGATAATCGCATGACAACCAGTAGCACCTACTCCGAAACGGAACAGGCCAGCCCCGGCAACTCGCCGGCCCGGGTGGCGACCGCCAGCTTCATCGGTACCGCCATCGAGTTCTATGACTTCTACGTCTATGCCACCGCTGCTGCCCTGGTCATCGGCCCGGTATTCTTCCCGCAGACCTCGGGTACCGCGCAGATGCTCTCGGCTTTCCTCACCTTCGGCATCGCCTTTCTGGCCAGGCCTCTGGGCTCGGCATTGTTCGGCCACTTCGGTGACCGCATCGGGCGCAAGTCCACTCTGGTGGCCTCGCTGCTGCTGATGGGGGTGTGTACCACGCTGATCGGTGTGCTGCCCGGCTACGACAGCATCGGAGCCTGGGCGCCGATCCTGCTTTGCGTGCTGCGCTTCGGCCAGGGCCTGGGCCTGGGCGGGGAATGGGGCGGCGCCGCGCTGCTGGCGACTGAAAACGCGCCCAAGGGCAAACGCGCCTGGTTCGGCATGTTCCCGCAACTGGGGCCTTCGATCGGTTTCCTGGCGGCCAACGGCCTGTTCCTGACCCTGGCCATGGTGCTGACCGACGAACAGTTTCGCGAGTGGGGCTGGCGGATCCCGTTCCTGCTCAGCGCTGCGCTGGTCATTGTCGGCCTGTATGTGCGCCTGAAGCTTGAAGAAACCCCGGTATTCGCCAAGGCCGTGGCCCGTCACGAGCGAGTGAAAATGCCGGTGGTCGAGCTCTTCTCACAGTACTGGATGCCGGTGCTGCTGGGCGCTTCGGCCATGGTGGTGTGCTACGCGCTGTTCTACATCTCCACCGTGTTCTCGCTCAGCTATGGCGTCTCGACCCTGGGCTACAGTCGCGAAACCTTCCTGGGCCTGTTGTGCTTTGCCGTGCTGTTCATGGCCCTGGCAACGCCATTGTCGGCCTGGCTCAGCGACCGCTACGGGCGCAAGCCGGTGCTGATCGTCGGTGCGGTACTGGCGATACTCTCGGGCTTTACCATGCAACCACTGCTGACCTCGGGCTCCACCGCGGGTGTGGCGCTGTTCCTGGCCATCGAGCTGTTCCTGATGGGCGTGACATTTGCGCCGATGGGCGCGTTGCTGCCCGAGCTGTTTCCGACCCATGTTCGTTACACCGGGGCGTCAGCGGCCTATAACCTGGGCGGCATTGTCGGGGCCTCGGCGGCACCGTTCTTTGCCCAGAAGCTGGTAGCGATGGGGGGGTTGAGCTGGGTGGGGGGCTACGTGTCGGCGGCGGCTGTATTGAGCCTGATCGCTGTACTGTGCCTTAAAGAAACGCGGCATTCGGAGCTCTGAAATGATCGCGGGGCAAGTCAAGACGTTGCCCCGCGATGGGTTTAAAGCTCTACCTGAACAGCCTGCGAAGCACGGGTCGCCTTGGCCCGTGCCGCCTCGATCGACTCGTCACGCGCCAGGCACACGCCCATGCGACGCTGGCCATTGACCTCGGGTTTGCCGAACAAGCGAATGGCCGTGTCCGGCTCGCTCAGGGCAACACCCAGGCTGGCGAAGGCGGTCTGTTGCGACTGACCTTCCACCAGGATAACTGCCGAAGCCGACGGGCCGAACTGGCGAATCAGCGGAATCGGCAGGCCCAGGATCGCCCTCGCATGCAGGGCGAACTGCGACAGGTCCTGCGAGATCAGGGTCACCAGGCCGGTGTCGTGGGGGCGCGGTGAAACTTCGCTGAACCACACCTGATCACCCTTGATGAACAACTCCACGCCAAACAGGCCACGACCACCCAGGGCCTCGGTGACCGCCTTGGCCACGCGCTCGGACTCGGCCAGGGCCACCGTGCTCATGGCCTGGGGCTGCCACGACTCTTGATAGTCGCCCTTCTCCTGGCGATGCCCGACCGGCGCGCAGAAGGTAGTGCCGCCAACATGGCGCACGGTCAGCAGGGTGATTTCGTAGTCGAAATCGATAAAACCTTCGATGATCACCCGGCCCTTGCCAGCGCGACCGCCTTCCTGGGCATAGTCCCAGGCCTTCTGCACGTCATCGGCATTCTTGAGCAGGCTCTGGCCCTTGCCCGATGAGCTCATCACCGGCTTGACCACACAAGGGAAACCGAGGTCTTCGACCGCCTTCGCGTAGTCCTCGAAGGTATCGGCGAAATGGTACGGCGAGGTCGGCAGCTCCAGCTCTTCAGCGGCCAGGCGACGAATGCCTTCGCGATTCATGGTCAGTTGCGTGGCGCGGGCCGTCGGCACCACGTTGAAGCCTTCGTTTTCCAGCTCCACCAGGGTTGCGGTGGCGATGGCTTCGATTTCCGGGACGATGAAGTGCGGCTTTTCAGCCTCGATGACCGCACGCAGCGCGGCGCCGTCGAGCATGTTGATCACGTGGCTGCGATGGGCGACCTGCATGGCCGGGGCATCGGCGTAACGGTCCACGGCAATCACTTCGACACCCAGGCGTTGCAGCTCGATCACCACTTCCTTGCCCAGCTCGCCACAGCCACAGAGCAGTACACGGGTCGCGGTCGGCGACAATGGGGTTCCGATACGAGTCATCTCAGGTCCTCAGAGGGAAGGATTCCAGGCTGCCCCGTATTCGGTGCAACCTGGTGAAAAGGAGCGCCATTTTACATGAACCGGGCCCCGGGGCCTCAGCCGGCGATGGCACGCTTGCGCAAGCGCCAGGCCATGATCAGCCAGACGGCGGTCACGCCGGCAAACTTGGACGCCAGGGCGGTGCCGACCACAGCCGGGGTCAAGGCACCGATCATGCCGAAGAAAATAAAGGTGTCGATGGGGATGCTCAGTGCCGAGCTCAACCACAGACGGTCGTGCAGTGGCCGCTTGGTGATACTGAACACCAGCCAGTCGATCAGTTCCGAGACGGCGAAGGCCGTTGCGCTGGCCAAGGCAATGGCAGGCTCGGAAGTGATATACGAGAGCACCAGGGCAACCAGCATGGCGACCAACGCGCCGTGGCCGAAGCGGGTTTGCACCATGTCGCGCAGGATGAACACCAGCCCGCCCCAGGCGGACCAGATGACGTCCAGGTGCGGGGCGCTGGAAAAGGCGTAGTTGATCAGCACAACGCTGCTGATATAGGCAATCAGAAAGGGCATGGGGTCGACCGTTTGGCAAGCGCTACAGGGTACTTGAGCGGCTGCCTGCGGCCAAGTACCGGATCAGGCGCTGCCAACGTTGAGGATCAGTCCGGCGGCCACCGCGCGCTCGTGGCACAGTTTCAACACCTGACGGCGCTCGCTATTGTCCATCCGCCCCCAACGGGTGATTTCAGCCGCGCTGCGCTGACAGCCGGTGCAGATGTCGTCCTCGTCCAGGGCGCAGATGTGTACGCAGGGTGAGGCGACCGGGCGTTCGAGACTGCTCATCAATCCTCCTGCAGGGCCAGGTCGCGCGCGTAGCGCTCGGCGTTGTGTACGTAATGCGCAGCGCTGGCCTCGAGCATTTTCTTTTGCGCTTCAGTCAGTTCGCGTACCACCTTGCCTGGCGAGCCCATTACCAGCGAACCGTCGGGAATCTCCTTGCCTTCGGGAATCAGCGCATTCGCGCCGATAATGCAGTACTTGCCGATTCGGGCGCCATTGAGGACGACTGCATTGATGCCGACCAGGCTGTAGTCGCCCACGGTGCAGCCGTGGAGCATGGCGTTGTGACCAACAGTGACACTCTTGCCCAGCGTCAGCGGCACGCCCATGTCGGTGTGCATCACTGTGCCGTCCTGTACGTTGCTGTTCTCACCAATGTCGATCAGTTCGTTGTCGCCGCGCAGCACCGCGCCAAACCAGACACTGGCCCCCGCCTGCAGGCGCACCTTGCCGATCAGCGTGGCATTGGGTGCCACCCAGCTGTTGGGATGGGTTTCGACGCACAGGTCGCCCAGACGGTATTTCATGCGTGGTTCCTCACGGTGCGGCAATGGTGGCGGGTGTGCCCGCTCAAATTGGAATGAAGCGTTCAGGCGGTTGGTGCAGGTTGATGCGGGCATCGTAAAGCAAGTTGACCAGCTCGACGATCATGATCGCCGACAACCCCCAGATCTTGTACTCACCATAACGGTAGCTGGGCACATACCAGCTGCGGCCCTGGTAATCGATGCGATGGGTGTGGTCACGCGGGTCCTGGCGGAAGAACTCCAGCGGCACGGTAAAGACCGCGGCGATTTCGGCATCGTTGGCCTGGTACTCGACAAAATCGGGAATCAGGCCGACAAAAGGTGTGACTTTAAGCCCATGCAGCGAGATCAGCGGGCTCAAGGGGCCTATGATTTCCACCAATCCTGGCGGCAGGCCAATCTCTTCCTCGGCCTCGCGCAGGGCGGTAAACACCAGGTCAGGGTCTTCCGGATCGCGGCGCCCACCGGGGAAGGCGACTTCGCCACCATGGGTCGACAGGCCCTTGGCGCGCAGGGTCAATACCAATTCAGGCTCTTCGCTGCGGGTAATGGGCAATAAGACGGCGGCCTCGGGAAAACGACGATCGGTTTCCAGGGTGTCGGGCCTATGACTGCTCACACGGCGAAGTAGCTCGTCCAGCATTGCTCTCTCTCGATTCCAAAGCCTGTCCTGCATGATGCACCAAAGCCGCGAACCGCCCAAGCCCCGAGGTGATCCGGCTTGCAGCCACGGTGACAGTGGCGCCAAGATAGGCGCAACCTACAGGAATAAAAGCATGAAATTCTGCAGTGCGTGCGGCAAACCGGTGATTCAGCGCATTCCCGAGGGCGACACCCGCCTGCGCTATGTCTGCGATCACTGCCAGACCATCCATTACCAGAACCCCAACATCGTTGCCGGCGTGCTGCCGACCCATGGCAGCCGGGTGCTGCTGTGCCGCCGCGCCATCGAGCCGCGCCGGGGTTACTGGACCCTGCCCGCCGGGTTCATGGAGAACGGCGAAACCGTGGAGCAAGCCGCCCGTCGCGAAACCGTCGAGGAAGCCTGTGCACGAGTCGGGTCGATGTGCCTCTACCAACTGTTCGACCTGCCGCACATCAACCAGGTGCACGTGTTCTTTCGCGCCGAACTTGCCGACCTGGACTTTGCCGTCGGGGTCGAGAGCCTGGAAGTGCGACTTTTCGATGAAAGTGAGATTCCGTGGGACGAGCTGGCTTTCAGGACCGTGAGTCGTACCCTAGAATGCTATTATCGTGACCGCATCGAGCAGCGCTATCCGATTGGCAACGAATGTCTGTCGCCATTGCTCATTTCGTCACTCAACACCTAGTTTTCAGGGATATCGTTTCATGCGCTGGTTGTTTGCCCTTTTCTGCCTCAGTGTGGCTTCGGTGTCCCAGGCAGCGTTTACCGAAACCATCGTGACCAAGCCTATTGAAAAGGTCGCGCCCTCGCCTCTCCAACTAAAACCCGCAACCACTGCGCAGATCGACAAGATCCTGGTGCTCAAGTCCGAGCGTCGCCTGCAACTGATCAGTGGCGGCGCCCCGCTCAAGACCTATCGCATCTCCTTGGGCAAGCAGCCCAAGGGGCCCAAGTTGCGCGAAGGCGACAAGCGCACGCCAGAAGGTTTCTACTGGATCGACTGGCGCAAGGAGAGCGACCGCTACAACCTGGCGATGCACGTGTCCTACCCGAACATCAGCGATTCGGCGCGGGCCCGACGCGAAGGCGTGCCACCCGGTGGCATGATCATGATCCATGGCACGCCACTCGATGAAGAGTACCCCGAAGAGGTATTCCACACCCTGGACTGGACTGAAGGCTGCATCGCCATGACCAACCGCGACATGCGCGAAGTGTGGAACATGGTGCCGGACGGCACGATGATCGAAATTCGCCCCTGACAGAACGTCCTACATTCCGGCGCATTGCGCCGGAAGCTCCTCACAAAAGCCTATCTTCCCACCTACCCGCCATCCGGCGCGGGAGTGCATCCAGACAAATAGCAGCGTCCTTAACATCCAGCTGGCCGGATAACCCGCCACGCCTGGACGCCAGCCTATGCCCCGCTCACGCCGCATCCCGTTTCGAACCTTTGCCCTGGTCATGGCGGGCGCCCTGTTGTGGGTCGATCAATCGGCTGCGGCAGATGGCATACCGGTCATGCAGCACCTGCGTGAGCAGCGCCTGCAACAGGAACAACTGGAGCAGTTTCAGCGCCTGCGCACACTGCTGCGGACCGACGACGCCCCCACACAGCCACACACCGCACCGTCCATCGAGCAAGCCCCTGTCGCCTGCTGGCCGCTGAGCGGGATACGCCTGGCGGGCAATCAGCAACTGTCATTGGCGGATCTCGCCCCTGCCCTGCAACCGCTGATCGAACCCTGCATGAGTCCGGCACAGGTCAATCGATTGCTCAAGGCCATCACCCAGCGCTATGTAGATGCCGGTTACCTCACCAGCCGACCCTACCTGAACAGCCGCCCGCAAGCGGGCGGCACGCTGGACATCGTCATCGTCGAAGGCTTCGTCGAGTCCATCGAGCTGAGCAACCCCGACTTGCCGCTGTCGCTGCGCAGCGCCTTCCCGTCCCTGCTCGGCCAGCCGCTGCGCCTGGACGAACTGGAACAGGGCCTGGACCAGCTCAATCGGCTCAAGGCCTTCGACCTGGTCGCCGACCTACTGCCCGGCAGCGTCGAAGGCGCGACCCGGGTACTGATCACGCCGCGCCAGCTCGGTAACCGCTGGCACCTGGGCAGCAACATCGACAACAGGGGCAGCAAAGCGACCGGACGCCAGCGCCTGGGCCTGGGCGTGGGCCTGGACAGCCCGCTTGAACTCAACGACTTCATGCAGCTGTCAGTCAACTCCACGCTCAAGACCGGCTCAAGCTACAGCCGCGGTTACGGTCTGTACTACAGCATTCCCTACGGCCCCTGGCACTACGCCCTGAGCCTCAATCAGCTGCAGTACCAGGCGCAATTGCCTGGCAAGCGCCTGTACAGCAGCGGCCAGAGTGCGTTTTTCAGCCTGGGGCTGGAGCGAAACCTGTGGCGCAACCAGCAAGGCTTGCTCAGCACCAGTTGGCGCCTTGAGCACAAGCGCCTGGACAATCGCCTGGCCGACTATCGCCTGCCCCTGCAGAGCCCGACCCTCACCAGCCTGGAGGCCGGCCTGAACCTGCTATGGCTGGATGACGGTCTGTGGACCGCCTACCTGGGTCTTTCCCAAGGCCTGGACTGGCTCGGCGCCGACCGTACCCAGCGCTTGCGCAATAGCCCCCAGCCGCAGTTTCGCAAGTACCGCGCCAACCTGCTGCACCTGCGGCAAGGCCTCGATCCCGACTGGCCCTGGCGCTGGCAGAGCGAGCTGAACCTGCAATACAGCCCCGACTCCTTGCCTGCCGTCGAACAACAACAAGTGACTGACCACACTGCCGTGCGCGGTTTTCGCCAACAGGTGGTCGCCGGTGCCAGCGCCGCCGTCTGGCGCAACAGCCTGAGCCAGCCGTTGCCGCTGGACCTGCCCCACGGCCTGGTGCTTCGTCCTGCCCTTGGCGTTGACCTGGGCTGGGGCAAATACGACCACGGCAGCACATCACAACGACTGGCCGGCGCCTACGCAGGCCTTGAACTGAGCGTGCCGGGCAGCCAGCTCAAACTCGACTACCAACGCGCACTCCATGCCAGCGGGCAACGTCGCCAAGGCCTAGAACCCGGTTTCTGGCTGCTGGAGTGGATCCTGAACATCTGATGTCACAACCAAAAAAAGAGAGACCATGATGTACACCACACCCACCCCTCCAGCCCCTGCGTGGCTGACGCCCAATCATCTGCGCTGGATGATTGCCGTCAGCCTCCTTGCTCCCTACATGACCCTTGCCGATAACGGCCTGCAGGCCACTGCCGGCCCAGGCGGTAGCCCCGTGATCTCAAACGGCCATGGTGTACCAGTCATCGACATCGTGCCCCCCAACGGAAGTGGCCTGTCGCACAACCAGTTCCTGGACTACAACGTCAACACACCCGGCGTGGTGCTCAACAACGCCCTCCAGGCCGGGCAGTCGCAACTGGCCGGCGCCCTGGCGGCCAACTCGCAATTCCAGGGCCAGGCGGCCTCGACCATTCTTGCCGAAGTCATCAGTAGGAACGCCTCGCGCATCGAGGGGCCCCAGGAGATCTTCGGTCGACCCGCCGACTACATCCTGGCCAACCCCAATGGCATCACCCTCAACGGCGGCAGCTTTATCAACACTACCCGGGCGGGGTTCCTGGTCGGCAATGTCGTAATCGATGGGCAAAGCATCAAACTGCTCGACACCCGCAACGCCAACGGCAGCCTGCAGGTTCTCGAGGGCGGCCAGCGCAACTTGGAGGGCGCCCTCGACCTGATTGCCCCACGCATCGAGACCAAAGGACCACTCACTGCCCGCGATACGCTGCACCTGACGGCGGGACGCAACCTGATTCGCAACAGCGATCAACGACTGCTCGAACACCTGGCGTCCCCCGATGGCAGCATCGATGCCCGTCTGCTCGGTGCCATGCAGGCCGGCCGTATCCGCATCGTCAGCACGGCCGAGGGCGCCGGCGTCAACGTGGGCTCGCGCCAGGTCATCGGCCGTGACGGTATCGAGATCCATTCGGCGGGCGCCCTGCAGCTCCTCGGCAACGCCACACAACCCGGCCTGCTCAACGCCGAACACGGTGCCGTGACCCTGACCGCCGCACAGGATCTTGGCCTGAACGCCGTGAACGTCAAGGCGCAGCAGATCCAGGCCAAGGCCGGCAAGAACCTGAACCTTGATGCCCAGACCCGGGAAAGCCTGAAGAAAGACAACGACAAATATGCAAAAAAATGGTGGTTCGTCACTACCGAAACCTATAACCGCGACACCACGCGCACCGATCGCAAACAGACCGGCGTCGAACTACACGCAAGCCAGGGCATTGCCCTGGAAGCCGGACAGAACATGAACCTGGTAGCCGCAAAGGTGAATACCGACGGTGAACTCAAGGTCAAGGCCGACAACTCACTGACCCTCACAGCTGGCATCGAAAGCCGTCAGGTCGATGAGAAGATCCGCCATCGCAAGTACCTCTGGCGCGGCGACAAGGACAGCAGCAGCTATGAAGAAAGCGCCAAGGCCAGCAGCTTGACCGGTAGGAAAATTGCCCTCGAGTCGGGCGGCGCTACGCGAATACTGGGTAGCAAGGTCATCAGCCCGGGGGATGTCACACTCAAGGCCAGCAGCCTGGAGGTGGCCGAAGTCGCCCTCAAGAGTAGCCAGGCCAGCAAAGACTACCGGGGCGACCTGGTGTCCGGCACCTTCTTTGGCAAGAACGGCAAGACCGAGGGCAAGGGCAACAAAGCCAGTGGCAGTGCGATTCAGGCCGACAGGGCATTGACCGTGGAGGCAGATGACGTGCAAATCAGGGGTTCGAAGGTCAAGAGCAAGGGCGACGCCCTGTTGGTCAGCGAAAAGGCCCAACTGTCGATTGAAACGGCCAGCAACGAGGCCAGCCTCAGCCAACGCGAAGACGATAAAAAACTATTCGGCCTGATAGGCCGCACCACGGAGCGCCAGGAACAACGCAAGGATGTGCTGATCAGCGATGTGTCTTCCGACAGCAACGTGCGCCTGGCCAGTGCCGACGAAATTCGTGTGATTGGCTCAAAACTCGAAGCCGGCAAGCAATTGCAGCTCAAGGCGCAGAAAGACATCACCATCAGCGCCGCCGAACAGCAAGAATCCGTACATTCCAAGCAACAAGACAGAGGCTTCACCGCCAGTGCCAACCAGACCCAGGATGCGGTTGACGGCAAACCTGACTCCCACCAGTACAACGCTTCGGTAGGCTACAACGTCAGCACGGACGACACTCAAAAATCCAACAGAACACACGTCGCCAGCAAGCTCAGCGGTGGTCAGGTGCAACTCATCAGCCAAAGCGATGTATCCGTCAACGGCTCCCAGGTCTCTGCCAATGCCGATGACGTAGAGATCGACGCCAAGAACCTGAACCTGACGGCTGCCCACAACGAGCAATCCAATACGACCAGCACCACGCACAGCGGGGGCGGGCTTAGGCTCACTGGCGGCATGGATGCGGTGGGCAGCGCCTTTGAGGGCTATCACAAGCAACAGGTCAAGGAAGAGACACGCACCCAGCCCCAGGTCAGCAGCCTTGCCTCCAGCCAAAACGTGAAGATCAACACCGGCAAGTTGGTCACTGAAGCCGCCAAGATCAAAGCCGATCAAAGCTTGATAGTGAACGCCGGCAACATTGAGAACCGCGCACAGGCCGATACTCTCAGCAGCAAACTGACCGACAAGAACTGGCAGGCAAGCCTGGGGGCGAGCGTTGTTTATCGTGACATTACCCGGCCGATTGAAAAGCTCGCCAAAGGTGAGGAAGGCAATCGCTTCCAGCAGGCAGGTGTCGAGGATTCACTGGCCCCGCCTACCCTGGGCACCGATATTGATGCGAAGCATCTGAACCGCGAAGAGGTCCATCAAACCACCACCGCCCAAGTGACCGAGCTGACTGGCGGTGCCGTCAAGATCAAGGCCACCACCATTGCAGATACCGGTACCCACTACAGGGCGGAGAAAGACGCGCTGTCAATCGAGGCGCAATCCCATCACCTGGCCGCTGCCTATGACAGCAGCCACAGCAGTCTTGATCGACTGGATGTCGAGGCGGGTATGCGGGTCGAAACCAGCACTGGCAGTGACATCAACCTGCGCCTTGCAGGTAAAGGTGGGCGCCTGCGGACTGATGAGAACACTCAAACGGCGCGACCGGGGAGCCTCTACGGGAAGACCGGCATCCAGGTACAGCTTGGCAGTGACGGTTTCTACGAAGGCACCCCCCTGAATGCCGGTGACGGCTCATTGAAGCTGGAGGCCGCAGGCGACTTGCGCTTGACCCAGGCCCAGGACCAACAACTTGCGCACCTGAACGAGCTCAAAGGCGACGCCTGGGCCAAGGGCGGTAACAGCCCTGCAGGCAAGGGAATGGAATTTCGCGGCTACCTGGACCAGAAAGCGAGCGACCGTGCTGACACCCAGGGCCGGGCGGCGCAAATCGATGCCAAGGGCGATGTACTGCTCAAGTCCGGCCGCACCCTGGAGCTGATCGGCACCAACATCGGCAGCAGGACCCACAAAATAGGCAGTATTACGCTGGACGCCGGTGGTCCCCTGCTGGTCAGGGCGGCCACCGACACCCATCGAGCCCAGGGCAACAGCCTGGGAGGTGGTTTGGAGCTGCTTGGTAAAACTTCTGCTGACGGCAAGGGCGGTGGCTTGGGAGGTCATATCGGTGCAGGACGCATCGACGAGACCAGCACTTCCGCTACCGGCGCCCAATGGTTTGCCACCAATAAAATGGCCATCACCAGTAGCGACCACCAGGACGATGCCGTGCATCTGCAGGGCGTGAACGTCACCGCAGACAAGGTGCTCATTAATGCCGTCAACGGCGGCATCGCGATCGAGGCCTCCAGCAGCACTGAGCACTACAACAACCTCGACTTGACGGCAGGCGCTGGTTTCAACGCCATGCCGGGTGCCACGAAAGACGAAGACAAACGAGGCCTGTACGGCCGCTTCCAGGGACTTATCGATCAGCGTGACAACCTTGCGTACCAGAACAGCCAATGGCGCGCTCAACAGATCACGCTCAACAGCCTCGCCGACACACGCCTGGAAGGCGTACGCATGGAAGGCGTACGCATGGAGGCGGGAATGATTGATGGCGATATAGGTGCAGACCTGCGCGTGGCCAGCGTTCAGGACCGGATCAATACCGTGAAGGTGGAGCTCGACGCCCGCCTTAGCAAGGAGAAAAATCCACAGGGCTACCTAAATGCCACCAAAGCCTTTGCCGGCCCGCTCGGCGGCAAAGTTGAGAATGCCGTCGGACCGACGGCGCAGAAAGTCGATCCGGGCCTGTCGCCCACATTGACCTTCAAGCTTGAAAACACCCAGATCGAATCGGTGGCCAGCCAAAGTACGCTCAGTGGTCACGATGGCATCAACCTGAACGTCGCAGGCGCCACCGAACTGTCCGGCGCCCGGCTTCAGACAGCCAAGGGTAAGGTTGAGCTGGGTTCAAGCCCAGTCACCCAACGAACGCTCACCGGCCGTGACCACCGACGCGACGTGGGCATCAACGCCTCCAACGCGCCGGTGGACCTGGTCACCGGCTTGATCGAAGCCTACAAGCCCGGCAACAGCAGCACCAGCGACGAAACGCCGGTTGACCTGGGACTGGTTCGTACTAGTGGCCACGACCGCACCACAACCGTGACATCGAGCATCCACCAGCCTGGCAATCGCCAATAATCCACAGGCACAAAAAAGCCGCGACCGGCTCAACACCGGTCACGGCTTTTTCAGTGGCTTCAGAAGTCTGCGAGTAGCCAGACCTCATAAGCCGGAGTCTCGTAAGGATGGCTCTGCTTGAGCGCAGCGACCACCGACGCAATCAATGCGTCGGCCACCACCAGCTCCACCCGCCACTCTTCGACCTGCTCGACCATGCCGGCTTGCCCGATGAATGGCTGGCTGCCGTCCAACGGGCGGAACTGACCCTGGCCCAACACCTGCCAGGCGCAGCAATCGTAGTCGCCGATGCGTCCGCCGCCAGCGGCGAACACAGAGGCCTTGACCTCCTCCACATGGCTGGGCGGGACGAAGAAGGCGAGCTTGTACACCCTTAGTTCACCCAGACCCGCGCGTTGCGGAACATGCGCATCCACGCCGCGTCTTCGTTCCAGTCATCCGGACGCCAGGAGTTCTGCACGGCACGGAAGACCCGCTCAGGGTGCGGCATCATGATGGTGACGCGGCCGTCGCGGCTGGTAAGACCGGTGATCCCGCGCGGCGAACCGTTCGGGTTGGCCGGGTAGGTCTCGGTAACCTTGCCGTGATTGTCGACGAAGCGCAGGGCCACGCAACCGGACAGGTCGGCTTCAAGCAGGGCTTCCTGGCTGGCGAACTCGGCATGGCCTTCACCGTGGGCGATAGCGATCGGCATGCGTGAACCGGCCATGCCCTGCAGGAAGATCGAGTTCGACTTCTGCACCTCGACCATGGCCACACGGGCTTCGAACTGCTCGGAACGGTTGCGCACGAAGTGCGGCCAGAACTCGCTGCCGGGAACCAGCTCGTGCAGGTTGGACATCATCTGGCAACCATTGCACACACCCAGGGTGAAGCTGTCGGTACGCTCGAAGAAGCCCTGGAAGGCGTCGCGGGCACGGCTGTTGAACAGCGCAGACTTGGCCCAGCCTTCACCGGCACCCAGTACGTCGCCGTACGAGAAGCCACCGCAGGCCACCAGGCCCTTGAACGCGTTGAGGTCAACGCGACCGGCGAGAATATCGCTCATGTGTACGTCGATGGCGTTGAAACCGGCGCGGTCGAAGGCGGCTGCCATTTCGACCTGACCGTTGACACCCTGCTCACGCAGTACCGCCACCTGGGGACGCACGCCCTTCTTGATGTACGGCGCCGCGATATTGTCGTTGACGTCGAAGCCAAGCTTGACCGACAGGCCCGGGTTGTCTTCTTCGAGCAGGACGTCGAATTCCTGGTCGGCGCATTCGGCGTTGTCGCGCAGGCGCTGGATCTTGTAGCTGGTTTCAGCCCACTGGCGCTGCAGCAGACGACGGTCGCCCTTGAACAGCTCCTCACCGGCCAGCTTGATCAGCACTTCGCCGTTATTGATCGGCTGGCCGATCACTGCGACGCAGTCTTCACCAAGGCCGGCAGCGCTGAACTGTGCCAGGACGTCCGGGGTAGCGTCCTGGCGCACCTGGATCACTGCACCCAGCTCTTCGTTGAAGAGAATGGCAGCGATTTTCTCGCGCTTGCTGGTCAGGGTGTCGAGCTCCAGCTCCAGACCACAATGACCGGCAAAGGCCATTTCCAGCACGGTGGTCATCAGGCCACCGTCGGAACGGTCGTGGTAGGCCAGCAGGTGACCGTCGGCATTCAGGCCCTGGATAACGGCGAAGAAGGCCTTGAGGTCTTCGGCGTCGTCGACGTCCGGCGCCTGGCTGCCGAGCTTGCCATGGGTCTGGGCCAGGATCGAGGCGCCCATGCGGTTCTTGCCGCGGCCAAGGTCGATCAGGATCAGATCGGTCTCGCCCTTGTCCATGCGCAGCTCAGGGGTCAGGGTCTTGCGGATGTCGGTGACCGGTGCGAAGCCGGTGACGATCAGCGACAGCGGCGAGGTGACGGATTTTTCCGCGCCCTCTTCGCTCCAGCGGGTCTTCATCGACATGGAGTCCTTGCCCACCGGAATGGTCAGGCCCAGCTCGGGGCACAGTTCCATGCCCACGGCCTTGACGGTGTCGTACAGACGCGCGTCTTCGCCCGGGTGACCGGCAGCGGACATCCAGTTGGCCGACAGCTTGATGTCGGACAGTTTTTCGATATGCGAGGCGGCCATGTTGGTCAGCGTCTCGCCGATGGCCATGCGGCCCGAAGCCGGGGCGTCGAGCAAGGCCAGCGGGGTACGCTCGCCCATGGCCATGGCTTCACCGGTGTAGACGTCGAAACTGGTGGCGGTGACGGCGACATCAGCCACAGGCACCTGCCAAGGGCCGACCATCTGGTCGCGGGCAACCAGGCCGGTGATGCTGCGGTCGCCGATGGTGATCAGGAAGCTCTTGCTGGCAACTGCCGGGTGACGCAGCACGCGCTCGACGGAGTCTTGCAGCTCCAGGGTGCTTGGGTCGAAATCGTCGCCCAGCTCCGCTTCGCGGGTAACCGAACGGTGCATGCGCGGCGGCTTGCCCAACAGTACGTCAAGCGGCATGTCCACCGGGCTGTTGCCGAAGTGGCTGTCGGTAACGGTCAGGTGTGGCTCGGCAGTCGCTTCGCCAACGACAGCAAACGGGCAGCGTTCGCGCTCGCAGATGGCCTGGAAGCGCTCGAAGTCGGCCGCGTCGACCGCCAGGACGTAACGCTCCTGGGATTCGTTGCTCCATATCTCGTGCGGGGCCATGCCCGGCTCGTCGTTGGGTACGTTGCGCAGCTCGAAGCGGCCACCGCGGCCACCGTCGTTGACCAGCTCAGGGAAAGCGTTGGAGATACCGCCCGCGCCGACGTCGTGGATGAAGGCGATCGGGTTGTTGTCGCCCAACTGCCAGCAACGGTCGATGACCTCCTGGCAGCGGCGCTCCATTTCCGGGTTCTCGCGCTGCACCGAGGCGAAGTCCAGGTCAGCGGAGCTGGCGCCGGTGTCTACCGACGAGGCCGCACCGCCACCCAGGCCGATCAGCATGGCCGGGCCACCGAGGACGATCAGCTTGGCGCCGACGGTGATCTCGGCCTTCTGGACGTGATCTTCACGGATGTTGCCCATGCCGCCAGCGAGCATGATCGGCTTGTGGTAGCCGCGCACTTCTTCGCCGTGGGGAGTGTTGATCGACTGTTCGAAGGTACGGAAGTAGCCGGTCAGCGCCGGACGTCCGAACTCGTTGTTGAACGCCGCGCCGCCGAGCGGACCTTCGATCATGATATCCAGGGCGTTGACGATGCGGTCAGGCTTGCCGTAGGCCTGTTCCCATGGCTGTTCGAAGCCCGGGATGTTCAGGTTGGAGACGGTGAAGCCGGTCAGGCCGGCTTTTGGCTTGGCGCCACGGCCGGTTGCACCTTCGTCGCGGATTTCGCCACCCGAACCGGTGGACGCGCCGGAGAACGGCGAGATGGCGGTCGGGTGGTTGTGGGTCTCGACCTTCATCAGGATATGCACCGGCTCCTGCACCGCACCGTACTGGCGGGTCTCAGGGTTCGGGAAGAAGCGCCCGGCGACGTTACCGACGATCACCGAAGCGTTGTCCTTGTAAGCGGACAGCACACCTTCGCTGTGCATCTGGTAGGTGTTCTTGATCATGCCAAACAGGCTTTTTTCCTGGCTCTGGCCGTCGATATCCCAACTGGCGTTGAAGATCTTGTGACGGCAGTGCTCGGAGTTGGCCTGGGCGAACATCATCAGCTCGATGTCGTTGGGGTTGCGCTTGAGCCCCTGGAAGGCGGCGACCAGGTAGTCGATCTCGTCTTCGGCCAGGGCCAGGCCCAAGTCGACGTTGGCCTTTTCCAGTGCGGCGCGACCGCCGCCAAGGATGTCCACGGAGGTCATCGGCTTGGGCTGGGCATGGCTGAACAGGCCGGCGGCGTCTTCAAGCTTGGTCAGCACCATCTGGGTCATGCGGTCGTGCAATACGTCGGTGACGTTGGCTGCATCGGCGTCGCTCAGTTGGCCGGTGACATAGAACGCAATACCGCGTTCCAGACGACGGATATTTTCCAGGCCGCAGTTGTGGGCGATGTCGCTGGCCTTGCTCGACCAGGGCGAGATGGTGCCGAATCGCGGCATAACCAGGAACAGACGCCCGGTCGGCTCCTGTACCGGTACGCTTGGGCCGTACTTGAGCAAGCGCGCAAGCACGTGCTGTTGGTCGGCGGTCAGCTCGCCGTCAACCTCGGCGAAATGAGCGAATTCAGCATACAAACCACTAACAGCGGGGACTTTCTGGCTCAATTGCTCGAGTAATTTACCGTGGCGAAAGGCAGAAAGGGCAGGAGCGCCGCGCAGGATCAACATCGTCGGGACAGCCTCAGGAAGGGGGTGTGCTTAGAGGCCGTGCATTCTAGCCTAAATCCGATGATTCCGGCACCCGGAACACAGCATTCTGACGCGGCCGCATGTCGGCGGAACAAACCGGACTTGGGGGTCAAAAAAACCACGCAAACGTAGTAACCTGCCACCCACTATCGTAAAGACCGCTAGCAGACAAGCTATCGGTTGTCGAGATATGGCGGGGCCGGTCCTTTGCGTATACTGCAAGCTATGTTCGCCCATACCGCTTTGCGCCAGCGCTGCGCCAGATGGCTCATCGCAACCGGACTCTTCCTGATGCTCGGTGCTTGTGTTGAAAAACCAAGCACGCTGGAGCGCGTCAAGGAGGACGGCGTGCTGCGCGTGATCACCCGCAACAGCCCCGCCACCTACTTCCAGGATCGCAACGGTGAAACCGGCTTCGAGTACGAGCTGGTCAAGCGCTTTGCCGATGACCTTGGCGTGGAACTGAAAGTCGAGACCGCCGACAACCTCGACGAGCTGTTCGACCAGCTCGGCAAGCCGTCCGGCCCGGTCCTGGCAGCAGCGGGCCTGGTCAGCAGCGAACAGCGCAAGTCCCAGGTACGCTTCTCCCACCCTTACCTGGAAGTAACCCCACAGATCATCTACCGCAACGGCCGCTCACGCCCCACCGACGCCAAGGACCTGATCGGCAAGAAGATCATGGTGCTCAAGGGCAGTACCCACGCCGAGCAACTGGCGGAACTCAAAAAGCAATATCCCGCCCTGGAATACGAAGAGTCCGATGCCGTTGAAGTAGTCGACCTGCTGCGCATGGTCGATGAAGGCCAGATCGACCTGACCCTGGTCGACTCCAACGAGCTGGCGATGAACCAGGTGTATTTCCCCAAGGTGCGGGTGGCCTTCGACCTGGGTGATGCCCGCGACCAACGCTGGGCAGTGGCTGCCGGGGAAGACAACAGCCTGCTCAACGAGATCAACGAATTTCTCGACAAGGTGCAGAAAAATGGCACCCTGCAGCGCCTCAAAGACCGCTACTACGGCCATGTCGATGTGCTGGGCTATGTGGGCGCCTACACCTTCGCCCAGCACTTGCAGCAACGCCTGCCCCGCTACGAGAAGCACTTCAAGGAATACGCCAAGAAAGAACAGGTCGACTGGCGCCTGCTGGCCGCCATCGGCTACCAGGAATCGATGTGGCAGGCTGAAGTCACCTCCAAGACCGGCGTACGTGGCCTGATGATGCTGACCCAGCGCACCGCCCAGGCCATGGGCGTTTCCAACCGACTGGACCCGGTGCAAAGCATTCGTGGCGGGGCCAAGTACTTCATGTACGTCAAATCCCTGCTCGACGACGATATCAAGGAACCTGACCGCACCTGGTTTGCCCTGGCAGCTTATAACGTGGGTGGTGGACACCTGGACGATGCCCGCAAGCTGGCCAAGCGTGAAGGCCTGAACCCGAACAAGTGGCTGGACGTGAAGAAAATGCTGCCGCGCCTGTCACAGAAGCAGTGGTACACCAAGACCCGCTACGGCTACGCCCGGGGCGGCGAGCCGGTGCATTTCGTGGCCAACATTCGTCGTTACTACGACATCCTCACCTGGGTGACCCAACCTCAGCTTGAAGGCACCCAGGTGGCCGAAGGTAGCCTGCACATGCCAGGCGTCGACAAGACCAAGCCACCAGAGCCCTCCCCGCCGCTTTAGGAAAAAGTCACGACCGCTGCGCGGCCGATCTCAGCCTCGTTCCTCGGCAGCGGCTACAAATTGTAAAGCCTGACCCCGTAGCCGCTGGCGATAGCCAGCGATCGACCGCAAAGCGGTCGCGATTCAAACAACCGATCCCTACCCATTCAGGACTTTGCCCGACGCGCCCTGAAGAACTCCGACAGAATCGCCCCACACTCCTCGGCCAGTACTCCCCCCTCGAACATCACCCGGTGGTTGAGAAACCCCTGGGTGAAGAACTGTCCCTGGCTCTGTATCACGCCCGCCTTGGGCTCCAGGGCACCGTAGACCACCCGAGCGATGCGCGAGTGAACGATCAGCCCGGCACACATGCTGCAGGGCTCCAGGGTGACGTAGAGGGTGCTACCCGGCAGCCGGTAGTTGCTGGCCGCCTGGGCTGCAGCCCGAATGGCGACCATTTCGGCATGGGCGCTGGGATCGCTGCCGCTGATCGGGCAGTTGAAGCCGCGACCGACGACCTGGCCATGCTGCACCAGCACAGCCCCCACGGGCACCTCGCCCATGGCAGCCCCTTGGGCAGCCAGGTCCAGGGCCAGGCGCATGAATTCCTGATCGCGGCTGCGATCAATGATGAGCGGCTGACGCATCACACCACCTCGATCGCAGCCATCAGGCCGGTTTCCATGTGGTCGATCACGTGGCAATGGAACATCCAGGTGCCCGGGTTATCCGCCACCAGCGCGACCTGGGCACGCTCGTTCTTGCCCAGCAGATAGGTGTCGGTGAACCACGGCTCTTCGATTTTGTGCCGATTGGAGGCGATCACCTTGAAACTCATGCCATGCAGGTGGATCGGATGCTGGTACTGGGTCATGTTCTTCAGTTCGAAGATATAGCTCTTGCCCTTCTTGAGCGTGGCGATCGGGCGGTCGGCGCAGGTCTTGTCGGTGATGTCCCAGGCCTTGCCGTTGATCTGCCACAGGCTCGGTGGCGCACCGTTGTCGGTGTTCACCGACACCGACCCCACCCACTCGAAATTGAAATTGAGCTTCTCGGCATTGGCCAGGTCCGGCTCGGCCACCGGGTTGGCCGGCAGCGCTGGCGGCCAGTCACCCGGGGCTTCGTTGCTGGCCACCGAACGCAGGGTGCCCAGGCGCACGGAGCCATCGCGCAGGGAGATTTCCTCACCCGCAGGCGGCATCTTGATTGCCAGGCAGATTCGCATGCCCGGACCCAGCCAGTAGGCCTTGCCGAGGGGGCGCGGGGTCACAGGGTTGCCATCGAGCGCATACACCTTGGCCTCGAAGTTGCCCTTGAGGTTGATCCGGTAGGTCAGGGTGTTGTCCAGATTGAGCAGGCGCACCCGCACGATCTGCCCGGCCGGCATATCGACCACCGCATTGGGTTGGCCATTGATGGTGATCAGTCGCCCGGCCGTGCCGCCGCGTGCTGCCTCGCGGGGAATACTGAACGGCAGGTAATTGCCCTGCTCGTCCACGTGCCAGTTCTTCAGGCTCAGGGTGCGCTCGTGCTTGAAGCCGGTGGGCTCGCGCTCCTCGACGATCAGCGGCCCCACCAACCCACGGCCCAGCTCCTCGGAACTGTTCACATGAGGGTGGTACCAATAGCTGCCAGCGTCAGGCACGCGGAATTTGTAGTCGAAATACTCACCCGGCAGCACCGGCAGTTGCGAAACATACGGCACCCCGTCCATCTCCAGCGGCAGGCGGATGCCGTGCCAGTGAATCGTGGTCGCTACCGGCAGGTGGTTGATGAAGCGTACCCGCAGCCAGTCACCTTGCCGCGCCCGCAGCTCGGTCCCCGGTGCCGACGGACCAAAGGCCCAGGCTTCGGTGTTGAAACCGGGCACCAGCTCCACATCCAACGGCGCGGCGATCAACTCGTAGTCGTGCCCGGCATTCGGATCGGGACGACCCAGCCAGTAGCGAGCCGCGCCTCCAGCGCCCAGGCCGATCGCCACCAGGCCGCTCAGGCCTCCGAGAATTTGTCGCCGGGTAAAAGACATGCAGCAGGTACCTCGTAATGCCAGGAACAACATGCCGGCACTCATGCGGCCGGCGATGAAGGGCGAATACGATACACCTGCAATTGAGAAAGATTAAGTGAAGAGTTGCCGCAGGCACTGGCTGCGCGGACGGGGACTGCAGCAAAAAAAACGCCATGCCCCCGAAGGGACATGGCGTTTCTCAACCGGCGGGCGGGATCATTCCCACTCGATGGTCGCTGGCGGCTTGCTCGACACGTCGTAGGTGACGCGAGAGATGCCTTCGATTTCGTTGATGATCCGGCCGCTGACGGTTTCCAGCAGCTCGTAAGGCAGGTGCGCCCAACGTGCGGTCATGAAGTCGATGGTTTCTACCGCACGCAGGGCCACGACCCAGGCGTATCGACGGCCGTCACCGACCACGCCCACCGATTTCACCGGCTGGAACACCACAAACGCCTGGCTGACCTTGTGGTACCAGTCGGCCTTGCGCAGTTCTTCGATGAAGATGTGGTCGGCGCGACGCAGCAGGTCGGCGTATTCCTTCTTCACTTCACCAAGGATACGTACACCCAGGCCCGGGCCCGGGAACGGGTGACGGTAGACCATGTCGTACGGCAGGCCCAGCTCCAGACCAAGGCGGCGGACCTCGTCCTTGAACAGCTCGCGCAGCGGCTCGACCAGCTTGAGGTTCATCTCTTCCGGCAGGCCACCGACGTTGTGGTGCGACTTGATCACGTGAGCCTTGCCGCTCTTGGCGCCAGCCGACTCGATCACGTCAGGGTAGATGGTGCCCTGGGCCAGGTACTTGATGTTCTCGAGCTTGTTCGACTCGGCATCGAACACGTCGATGAAAGTGCGACCGATGATCTTGCGCTTCTTCTCTGGGTCGGCTTCGCCGGCCAGGTTGTTCAGGAACTGCTCTTCGGCGTTGGCACGGATCACCTTGACGCCCATGTTCTCGGCGAACATGGCCATCACTTGCTCGCCTTCGTGCAAGCGCAGCAGGCCGTTGTCGACAAAGACACAGGTCAACTGGTCGCCGATGGCCTTGTGCAGCAGGGCTGCAACCACCGAGGAGTCAACGCCGCCGGACAGGCCCAGCAGTACGTTGTCGGTGCCGACCTGGGCGCGGATCTGGGCAATGGCGTCTTCAGCGATGTGCGACGGGGTCCACAGGGCTTCGCAGCCGCAGATGTCGAGGATGAAGCGCGAGAGGATGCGACCACCCTGCTTGGTGTGGGTCACTTCCGGGTGGAACTGCACGCCGTAGTAGCCACGGGTGTCGTCGGCCATGCCGGCGATCGGGCAGCTCGGAGTGCTGGCCAGGATGTGGAAATCTTCGGGGATGCGGGTGACCTTGTCACCGTGGCTCATCCACACGTCAAGGCCGAGGACGCCGTCGGCGTCGACGTGGTCTTCGATACCGTCCAGCAGGCGGCTCTTGCCGACTACGTCAACGCGGGCATAGCCGAATTCGCGCAACTCGGAGCCTTCTACCTTGCCGCCCAGTTGCTCGGCCATGGTCTGCATGCCGTAGCAAATGCCGAATACCGGTACGCCCAGGTCCCAGACGGCCTGCGGGGCACGTGGGCTGTTGGCTTCGTGCACGGACTCGGGGCCGCCGGCGAGGATGATGCCGCGCGGAGCAAATTCGCGAATCGCTTCGTCGTCCATGTCAAACGGGTGCAGTTCGCAGTACACGCCGATCTCGCGCACGCGGCGGGCAATCAGCTGGGTGTACTGGGAACCGAAGTCGAGGATCAGGATTCGGTGAGCGTGAATGTCGAGGGCCATGACTCAATCTCGTCAGTGGAAATCGGAAACGACGCGGGGCTGTCGATAACAGCCCCGCTAGCAAGTGTTGCCTGAAGCATCAACCTACGCGGTAGTTTGGCGCTTCTTTGGTGATCTGTACGTCATGTACGTGGGACTCGGCCATGCCGGCACCAGTAATACGAACGAATTCAGGCTTGGTACGCATCTCTTCGATGTTGGCGCTGCCGGTGTAACCCATCGAGGAACGCAGGCCACCCATCAGTTGGTGGATGATCGCGGTCAGGGTGCCCTTGTACGGCACACGGCCTTCGATACCTTCCGGCACCAGTTTCTCGGCACCGGCCGAGGAGTCCTGGAAGTAACGGTCCGAAGATCCCTGGGCCTGGGACATCGCGCCCAGCGAACCCATGCCGCGATAAGCCTTGTACGAACGGCCCTGGAACAGTTCGATCTCGCCCGGCGCTTCTTCGGTACCGGCGAACATCGAGCCCATCATCACGGCCGAGGCACCGGCAACGATGGCCTTGGACAGGTCACCGGAGAAACGAATGCCACCGTCGGCGATCAGCGGGATGCCCGTGCCTTCGAGTGCCGCGGCAACATTGGCGATGGCGCTGATCTGCGGAACGCCGACACCGGCGACGATACGGGTGGTGCAGATCGAGCCTGGGCCGATACCGACCTTGACCGCGTCGGCGCCGGCTTCGGCCAGGGCCTTGGCAGCGGCGCCGGTGGCGATGTTGCCGCCGATGACCTGAACCTGCGGGAAGTTCTCCTTGACCCAGCGAACGCGGTCGATCACACCCTTGGAGTGACCGTGGGCGGTGTCGACCACCACCACGTCAACACCGGCGGCAACCAGGGCCGAAACGCGGTCAGCGGTGTCTTTACCGGTACCGACGGCAGCGCCGACGCGCAGACGACCTTGATCGTCCTTGCTGGCCAGCGGGTAGGCCTTGGCTTTTTCGATGTCGTTGACGGTCATCATGCCCTTGAGGGCGAACTTGTCGTCGACGATCAGGACGCGCTCGATGCGGTGCTTGTGCAGCAGCTCGCGAGCTTCGTTCTTGTCGGCGCCTTCCATGACCGTGACCAGGCGCTCTTTAGGCGTCATCACTTCACGGACGCTGGCGTCCAGGCGGCTTTCGAAACGTACGTCGCGAGAGGTGACGATACCGACCAGGTCGCCGTTGTGCAGCACCGGTACGCCAGAGATGTTGTTCTGGCTGGTCAGTTCGAACAGGTCACGAACGGTGGCGTCGGCCTCGATGGTGATCGGGTCCTTGACCACGCCGGCTTCGAACTTCTTGACCTTGCGCACTTCGGCAGCTTGCTGCTCGATGGTCATGTTCTTGTGGATAATGCCGATGCCGCCTTCCTGGGCCATGGCAATGGCCAGACGGGCTTCGGTCACGGTATCCATGGCGGCGGAAACCAACGGAATGTTCAGCTCGATGCCACGGGTCAAACGGGTCTTGAGACTGACTTCATTGGGTAGCACCTCTGAATAACCAGGCACTAGGAGAATGTCGTCGAAGGTCAGGGCTTCTTGGCTGATACGCAGCATCGCGGGGGCTCCCGGGCGGGAAAATGGAAGCGCGCCATTATACTCATCCAGAGCCCTTCGCTCAATGCAAAGATGGCCCTTCGGTCAGTTGCCTGCGCGCGCTACCTGCACCACGGCCACCGGCTGGTCCAGCCAGTCGGCGAAGTCGTCGAGAAAAGCCTGCTTGAAACCTGCCGCGCTCCAGTTGTTGAAGATGAATCCCAGGTTGGAAAAGGCGCAGGGCTGCAGGAACAGAAAACCGTTGATGTCGTCCTCATGACCGCACAACGGGCAGATGAAGTTGTCGGTCTGCCCGGGCATCCACTCCTCGAGGCTTTCAAACAGCGCCACGCCTACTTCCTTGCGGCATTCGGCGCAGCCGGCTTCTTCGAGAAAGCCTTCAAGTGGCGTATAGATGCAGCGCTTGGTGATGACCTCAAGACCATTGATCGGCTGACCGAACGGCAGCAGTTCCGGGCGCTCCACCACCTTGCGCGCACCGTCGGCAATCGCATACGCCATGCGATTGCCGGTACTGCCGCAGGTGCTCAGTTGCTCCTCGATGACCTTCTCGCGCACCAGCCAGCGCAGGATCGCCCGGGCGCGGGGCTCATGCACAGGAACGGTGGAGATCTTCGGGACAATGATGCTCTGGGTAATCATGACGGCAGCCAAACATGCTCAAAGCCGCCAGTTTACCTCACTCAGGTAGCGACCGATCAGGGCAATGCCACTGCACAGCACCAACCAGGTCACCAGGCGCACAAAGGTTTCGCGAGGCATGTCCAGGGTCAGGCGACGCGCCAGCCACAGCCCTGCCGCCATCATCGGCACCAGCATCAATGCCAGCAGTAACACGGCACCATCGGCATACACGCCAGCCAGCAGGAACAAGCCCAGGCGAACCACGGTACTGCAACTGATCAGCGCACTCTGGGTCGCCCGCGCCTGCTCGACCGACGCCACACGGGCATTGAGATAAAGCGCATAGAGAAAGCCGCCGCTGCCGAACAAGGCTCCGAACAACCCACCCGCCACACCGGCCGGCACCGACCAGCCCGCCGGCAGGCGCTTGGGCCGAGCCTTTACCGCCAGGCTATAGAGTGCATAAGCGCTGACGAACACACCCATCAATAGCAGCAGCACATCTGACTTGAGCCGAAGCAGGAACACCACTCCCAGGCTGCAACCAATCGCCATGCAGGGCAGCAAGCGCAGCAGCTCGGCGCGCACCACCGCGTTGCGCGAGGGCAACCATTTGCCGAAGGCGGCCACGAAATCCAGCAGCACCAGCAGTGGAATGATCTGAGACAAGGGCATGAAATGGATCAGCACAGGGCCGGCAACCAATGCCGTACCGAATCCTGCAATACCAAAAACAATGTAGGCCGCGCCTGTCCCTAACGCGATGAACACCCAGTCAAACGTGCTAAACGGCAATTGCGCCAGTAAGGTCGAAAACATGGCAGGTTCAGTCCTTGATCAATTCCAGGTCACTTTAGCCATCCACAAGCCATGCCGACCAATATGCAATATCCTCACTAGACATCTTGAAACGGCATAGCTCAGATGACCACTACCCGCCAACTGCGTTACTTCGTCGAAATCGCCGAATGCGGCAGTTTCAGCGCCGCCGCCGAGCGCCTGTATATCGCTCAGTCCGCCCTGAGCCGACAGATCAAGGAACTGGAAACGCAGCTCGACACCCTGCTGTTCGAGCGCACCGCCCGCCAGCCACGCCTGACCGCCGCGGGCCAGGCGTTCCTGCCACGGGCACGCAGCTTGCTGAGCGATCTGGAAAAGGCCGAGCGCCTGGCCCGGGAGATCGGCCAGGGCATGCGTGGCAGCCTGCGCCTGAACCACTCCAGCACGGTGCCCCTCAGTGGTCGATTGCTTGCCAGGCTCGGCAGCTATCTGCACGACAACCCCGGGGTCAGCATGGAGATTGCCCAGCAGTCCTCGGAAGGGCAACTTGAAGCGCTGGCCGAAGGCCGCCTGGAGTTTGGCCTGCTGCGCTTGCCGGTGCTGCGCCAGCACGAAGGCTTGTGTGTGCAACCGCTGTTCGAGGAGCCGTTATTGTTGGCAGTGGCCGAGAATCATCCGCTTGCCGGGGAACGCAGCGTGTGCCTGGCACAGTTGCGTGAAGAGGCCTTCATTTCCATCCCTCATCGTCAGCGTGGCGGGTTGAGCTACCTGTCTGCCGAGCTGTGCATGCGCGAGGGATTCTTCCCCAGGGCGGCGCGAGTGGTGTCGCGCAAAACCACGCAACTGCAACTGATCCAGGCCGGATTCGGAGTGGCACTGCTGCCGCGCTGCATGCAGGACATTGCGCCGGCGGCTGTGAGGTTCGTGGCGCTGGCCGATGAGGATTGCAGCAGCACGGTGGCGCTGGCCTATCGGCGGGATGCCGGAGCGCTGGTGCAAGGCTTCTTGAGCCATATGCACAACGGGTAGGCGCGGGCTTGCCCCGCGATCACGCTCGGTGAGTCACATCGCATCGCGGGACAAGCCCGCTCCTACACTTTATGATGCCGCCCATGATCAAAGACCCCTTCGAAAGACTCGGTCTGGACCGCGAAGTCCTCACCGTCAGCCAACTCAACGGCCGCGCCCGGGTGCTGCTCGAGGACGTATTCCGCAATGTCTGGGTCGAAGGCGAGATCTCCAACCTCGCCCGCCCGGCCTCCGGCCACGTCTATTTCACCCTCAAGGACAGCGGTGCCCAGGTGCGCTGTGCACTGTTCCGCCAGAATGCCGCGCGGGTTCGTCAGGCCCTGCGCGATGGCCTGGCGGTCAAGGTGCGCGGCAAGGTGTCGTTGTTTGAAGGTCGCGGCGACTACCAGTTGATTCTCGACACCGTCGAGCCTGCGGGTGATGGCGCGCTGCGCCTGGCCTTTGAGGCGCTGAAGGAAAAGCTTGGCGCCGAAGGTTTGTTCAGCTCTGAAAACAAGGTAGCCCTGCCCGCCCATCCACAGCGCATCGGCATCGTCAGTTCGCCCACGGGCGCGGTGATCCGCGACATCATCAGTGTGTTCCGCCGCCGCGCGCCACAGGTCGAACTCACCCTGATCCCCACGGCCGTCCAGGGCCGCGAAGCGATCAACCAGATCGTTCGCGCCTTGCAACTGGCCGACAGCCGCGGCTTCGACGCGCTGATCCTGGCCCGTGGCGGCGGCTCGCTGGAAGACCTCTGGTGCTTCAACGAGGAAGCCGTGGCCCGGGCCATTGCTGCCTGCGTCACGCCCATCGTCAGCGCCGTGGGCCATGAAACCGATGTATCGATCAGTGATTTTGTCGCCGACGTTCGCGCCCCTACGCCTTCGGCCGCGGCCGAATTGCTGGCCCCCGACAGCAGCGACCTGCAGCGTCGTATCGACAGCCTCAAGCGTCGCCTGCTGCTGCGCATCCAGAGCCGCCTGGCCCATGACCGCCTGCGCCTGGACAGCCTCACCCGACGCCTGCGTCACCCAGGTGAACGGCTGCGCCAACAGGCCCAGCGCCTGGACGACCTGGACATGCGCCTGCGCCGGGCCTTCGAGCAACGCCTGAACCAGCGCCGCGAGCGCCTGGCCCGTCTCGATACGCGCCTGGCCGCCCAGCATCCCGGACGCACCCTGGCCCTGCTCAAGCAGCGCCTCGACAGCCTGGCCGAACGCCTGCCACGGGCCATGCGCGAAACGCTCAAGGATCGCCGCCAGCGCCTGCAGGCCCAGGTCCAGACCCTGCACGTGGTAAGCCCGCTGGCAACCCTCGGTCGCGGCTACAGCATCCTGCTCGACGAGCGCGGCCAGGCCATTCGCAACGCCGAGCAGACCCGCAACGGCCAACGCCTGACCGCCCGCCTGGGCGATGGCGAGCTGCAGGTGCGGGTCGAAGACAATCACCTGACCCCGGTCACGCTCTCTCTCCTGGATTGAACCATGCCCCGTCTGTTTGCCCCGCTGTTACTGCTGTGCCTGATGTTCGTCGGCAGCGCCCAAGCCAGCTACATCACCCGCCAACTGAACAAGCCCGTACCCGGTGGCGTTGCGGTCATCAACCTCGGGCCGGCCACCCAGGCGCCCAGTGCGCGCTTTGATGGCAAGCCGGTGCTGGTGGTCAAGGAACAGGACACCTGGCTGGCCATCGTCGGCCTGCCCCTGACCCAGAAGCCTGGCCCGGCGCAGCTCACCGAGGGCGCACGGACCCTGAGCTTCACGGTCGGCAGCAAGAAGTACCCCGAGCAGCGCATCACCTTGAAGAACAAGCGCCAGGTCAACCCCGACCCGGCCGACCTCAAGCGCATCGAAGTCGAGCTTGCCGAGCAGCTCAAGGCCTACCGCAGTTTCAGCCCCAACCTGCCGAGCAACCTGATCCTCGACAAGCCGGTCAGTGGTCCGCTGTCGAGCAAGTTCGGCGTGCGCCGCTTCTTCAATGGCGAGGAACGCAACCCCCATGCCGGCCTGGACTTCGCCGTGCCGGCCGGCACCCCGATCAAGACGCCGGCCAACGGCAAGGTGATCCTGGTCGGCAATTACTTCTTCAACGGCAACACCGTGTTCGTCGACCATGGCCAGGGCTTTATCAGCATGTTCTGCCATATGTCGAAGATCGACGTTAAACCAGGGCAGCTGCTCAGCCGTGGCGCCGTGGTCGGCAAGGTCGGCTCCACCGGGCGCGCCACAGGCCCGCACATGCACTGGAACGTCAGCCTCAACGATGCGCGGGTAGACCCGGCAATTTTCATCGGCGCCTTCCAGCCCTGACACCTGGCTTGCGCCATTCAAAAAGACCGCGCAACAGGCGCGGTCTTTTTATTTAAAGCCAGCCATAAAATCTCGATAAATTCTGCTTTTTAAGCATTTCTCTCAATTTTTTTTCAAGGCTTGTCATCTTCAGGTCCACTGGTTAGGGTTGAAGCCATGAAGACCTTTCAAACCCTCATCCTGCTTCGTCAACATCGCAGCCTCTGCCTGGTCAGTGCACGACTACCAAGCTGAATCGCGTCGCCTCGCCCTTTCATCTCGATTTCATTCGGCGGGCCCCTTTCCAGGCCGCACATTCAAGGATTGCTTTCATGACCATGCTCAAAGACCCTTCGAAAAAATACAGCGCCTTCCCTACCGTCAACTTGCCTGACCGTACCTGGCCATCGAAGACCATCACCCAGGCGCCAATCTGGTGCAGCTCCGACCTGCGCGACGGTAACCAGTCGCTGATCGAGCCGATGGATGCGGTAAAGAAGCTGCGTTTCTGGAAAACCCTGGTCAGCGTCGGCGTGAAAGAAATCGAAGCCTCGTTCCCATCGGCCTCGCAAACCGATTTCGACTTCGTGCGCACCCTGATCGAAGACGGTCACATCCCTGACGACACCACCATCCAGGTGTTGACCCAGGCCCGTGAAGACCTCATCGCCCGCACCTTCGAGTCCCTGCGCGGTGCCAAAAAGGCCATCGTCCACCTGTACAACGCCACCAGCCCGTCGTTCCGCCGCATTGTCTTCAACCAGGACAAACAAGGCGTGAAGGACATCGCGGTGAACGCGGCCAAATTGTTCGTCAAATATGCCGCCCAGCAGCCTGAAACACAGTGGACTTTCCAGTACTCGCCTGAAACCTTCAGCGCCACCGAACTGGAGTTCGCCAAGGAAGTCTGCGACGCCGTGATCGAGGTGTGGAACCCGACGCCCGAGCACAAGATCATCCTCAACCTGCCGGCCACCGTCGAAGTCTCGACGCCGAACATCTACGCCGACCAGATCGAGTGGTTCGGCCGCAACGTCAGCCGCCGCGACAGCGTGATCATCAGCCTGCACACCCACAACGACCGTGGCACCGGCGTAGCCGCCACCGAGCTTGGCCTGATGGCCGGCGCCGACCGCGTCGAAGGCTGCCTGTTCGGCAACGGCGAACGTACCGGCAATGTCGACCTGGTGACCCTGGCGTTGAACCTCTACACCCAGGGTGTGAACCCTGAGCTGGACTTCTCCGACATCGACGGCGTGCGCAAAGTGGTCGAGGAATGCAACCAGATTCCGGTGCACCCACGTCATCCGTATGTCGGTGACCTGGTCCACACCGCGTTCTCCGGCTCGCACCAGGACGCCATCCGCAAGGGCTTCACCCAGCAAAAAGAAGACACCAAGTGGGAAGTGCCGTACTTGCCGATCGACCCGGCCGACATCGGCCGCAGCTACGAGGCAGTGATCCGCGTCAACAGCCAGTCGGGCAAGGGCGGTATCACCTACCTGCTCGAACAGGAATACGGCATCAGCCTGCCGCGCCGCATGCAGATCGAATTCAGCCAGGTGGTGCAGGGTGAAACCGACCGCCTGGGCCTGGAGATGACTGCCCAGCAGATCTACAACTTGCTGCACCGCGAGTACTTGCAGGCCAACGCCCCGTACGCGCTGGTCAGCCATCGCCTGCAGGAAGAGAACGGCAACAGCAAGGTCGAAGTGGAAGTGTCGAGCGAAGGCGAGACCACCCTGCACTGGCGCGGCAAGGGCAATGGTGCCCTCGAAGCCTTGGTCGCCGGCCTGCCGGTTGCCGTGGAAATCATGGACTACAACGAGCATGCCATCGGCGCGGGCACCAACGCCAAGGCGGCGGCCTACATCGAACTGCGTGTGGCCGGTGGTCGTCCGGTGCATGGTGTGGGCATCGATGAAAACATCACCACCGCCAGCTTCAAGGCACTGTTCAGCGCCCTGAACCGCTCGTTGAGCCAGCAGGCTGCCAAAGCCGCCTGACCTTGACTAACGTAATCGCGGGGCAAGCCCGCTCCTGCTAGCAGGAGCGGGCTTGCCCCGCGACCGTTTCTGCAGGCCAAAAAAAACGGTGCGCCGACCAAGCGCACCGTAAAGCCGTGTAGCACACAACGATTCAGTTCAGTCCAGCAGCGCCAATGCCTCAGCGCTGCAGGCTTCGATCCTTGCCCAGTCGCCATTCTTGATCCAGCCGCTGTCGAGCATCCAGGTTCCGCCCACGCACATCACATTGGCCAAGGCCATGTAGTTGCGCACATTGCTCGGGTTGACCCCACCGGTCGGGCAGAAGCGCACATCGCCGAACGGCCCGGCGAATGCCTTGATCGCCGCCACGCCGCCGCTGATCTCCGCCGGGAACAGCTTGAAGCGCCGATAACCCAGGGCATAGCCCATCATCAGCTCCGAGGGCGTACTGATCCCCGGGAGCAAGGGCAGCCGGCTCTGCACGCCCGCGTCCAGAATGTCCGGGGTGATGCCCGGGGTGACCACGAATTGCGCGCCCGCCGCTTCAACGGCGGCGAACATCTTGCGATCCAGCACGGTACCGGCACCCACGCACAGTTCCGGGCGCTGCTCGCGCAACACCTCGATAGCCTTGAGACCGTGTTGCGAACGCAGGGTCACTTCCAGGGTCTTGATACCACCGGCCGCCAGGGCGTCCGCCAAGGGCAGGATGTCTGCCTCGCGGGCAATGGTGATCACCGGCAGGATGCGCGCCTGGGTGCAGATCTGATCGATCCGGGCAATTTTGTCGGCCATGGAATCTCCCGGCTGTTTCAGTTCAAGCGTGGTCATGACGGCAGGTCCTTGGCTCATGGGCACCAGTAAATTTCCAGAGGGTCGTGTAAAAACGCACGTATCGGCATCTCGGCCAAATCAGTGCCATCCAGCGCGGCGCGCAGGGTAGCGAGTTTGCCCGGGCCTTGCACGGACAGTGCAGTGAAGCCGGCACGGGCAAGCAGCGAACGAGTCATGCTCAGGCGCTGATGCGGCACGCTCGGTGCCAGCATTGGCAGGCAGCGACGCTTGCCGTGCAGGTCCAGGCCTTCGGTCAGGTTGGGGCTGCCAGGGAACAGCGAGGCGGTATGGCCATCGTCACCCATGCCCAGCACCAGCACGTCGATACCCCGCAGCGCGGCAAGCGCCTGATCGGCTTCCAGCGCAGCCGCCTCAAGGCTTTCAGCAGCACGGTAAAGACCGAGGAATCGGGCGCTGGCCACCTTGCCAACCAGCAGGTAGCGCTTGAGCAGGCCAGCATTGCTGTCGGCATGTTCGACGGGTACCCAGCGCTCGTCGGCCAGCGTGATCAGCACCTTGGACCACTCCAGCGGTTGCTTGCCCAGCGCCTCGAAGAACGCCACCGGACTACGTCCGCCCGACACCACGAGTGTCGCTTCACCCTGACGGGCAATGGCTGCACGCAGCTGCTCGGCAACGACCTTGGCAAGCCCTGCGGCCAGCGCCGGCGCTGCGTTGAATTCATGCACCGTCACAGTTGCCGGCAGCTTCAGTTCAGATATCGCCATACCACGACCTCCCGTCACGGGTAATCAATGCAATCGAGCTCATCGGCCCCCAGGAGCCGGCGGCATAGGGTTTGGGCGCATCGCCGGCGGCTTTCCAACCGGCGATCAGCTGATCGCACCACTTCCACGCGTATTCGATTTCATCCTTGCGTACAAACAGGTTCTGGTTGCCACGCATCACTTCCAGCAACAGGCGCTCATAGGCATCGGGGATCCGTGCGCTGCGCCAGGTGTCGGAAAAATTCAATTGCAAAGGCCCGCTGCGTAGTTGCATGCCTTTATCCAGGCCCTGCTCCTTGGTCATCACCCGCAGGGAAATACCTTCGTCCGGCTGCAGGCGGATAATCAACTTGTTACCGATCTGCAAACGCTGTTCCGGGGCGAAGATGTAGTGCGGTGTTTCCTTGAAATGGATAACGATCTGCGACAGCTTCTGCGGCATGCGCTTGCCTGTGCGCAGGTAGAACGGCACACCGGCCCAGCGCCAGTTGCGGATATCGGCGCGCAGGGCGACGAACGTCTCGGTGTCGCTCTGGGCATTGGCGTTGTCTTCTTCCAGGTAACCGGGCACCGACTTGCCTTCGCTGTAGCCGGCAATGTACTGGCCGCGCACTACACGGGTGCTCAAGCCTTCACCCGTGATCGGTGCCAGGGCCTTGAGAACCTTGACTTTCTCGTTGCGGATGCTGTCGGCCGACAGGTCGCTGGGCGGGTCCATCGCGATCAGACACAACAGCTGCAGCAGGTGGTTCTGGATCATGTCGCGCAGTTGCCCGGCCTTGTCGAAATAGCCCCAGCGCCCCTCGATACCAACCTTCTCGGCCACGGTAATCTCAACGTGGGAGATGGAGTTCTGGTTCCACTGGGTTTCGAACAGGCTGTTGGCAAAGCGCAGGGCGATCAGGTTCTGCACCGTCTCTTTGCCCAGGTAATGGTCTATGCGATAAACGCGATTCTCGGGAAAATACTGGGCAACCGCATCGTTGACCCGGCGCGACGACTCAAGGTCATGGCCAATGGGCTTTTCCAGTACCACCCGGGTGCGGTCGGTGAGACCCGCCTTGTCGAGGTTCTCGCAAATACCGCCGTACACCGCTGCCGGCGTTGCGAAATAAGCGATCAACTGGGTGTCGGCATCGACCTGCTCGGCCAGCGCCTGGTAGTCCTCGGCCTTGAGAAAGTCCACATGCACATAGCTAAGGCGCGACAGAAAACGCTGCAGGACGGGAAATTCGATCTGCCCGGCCGGCACGAACGCCTTCAGGTGCGACTCGATCGAGGCCAGGTGTTGTTCAGCGCCGCCCGGTTCGCGGGCCAGCGCCAGCACGCGGGTGTCGGCGTGCAGCAAGTCGGCACGGTCGAGCTGGTAGAGCGCCGGAAACAGCTTGCGCAAGGCCAGGTCGCCCAGGGCGCCAAACAGGGCAAAGGTGCAAGGTTCAACGCTGATCGCAGCCATGATGTATGTTCTTTTATCAAGTTGACGTAGAAATACCGTTTCCAACCCCAGTTTTCAAGGGGTAATGTAGTAAAAACCACAACATTTTGCCCAGTGGACAGATTCAAGTGGTGTGCCTTCCATGCCATCAGTACGATAGGCCACCGTGTCAAAAGCCCGCTGCCATCACCAGCCGGCTGCCTTATCGACCCAAGGACATATACCCATGGACCGTGTGCGAAACCTCCTGGAGCAGATCCAGGGCCGCCTCGAAGAACTGAACAAAGCCGAACGCAAAGTCGCCGAAGTCATCCTGCTCAACCCCCAGCAAGCCACCCGCTTCAGCATTGCCGCGCTGGCCCAGGCCGCCAAGGTCAGCGAGCCGACCGTCAACCGTTTTTGCCGCTCGTTCGGCGTCAGCGGCTACCCCGAGCTGAAGCTGCAGCTGGCACAGAGCCTGGCCAGCGGCGCGGCCTATGTCAGCCGGGCTGTGGAAGCCGACGATGATCCGGCCTCCTACACCCAGAAGATCTTCGGCAGCGCCATCGCCTCGTTGGACAGCGCCTGCCAGCAACTCGATCCGCAGTTGATCAGCCGTGCCGTCGACATGCTGATCCAGGCCCGCCAGATCCATTTCTTCGGCCTCGGCGCCTCGGCCCCGGTAGCCCTGGATGCCCAGCATAAATTCTTCCGCTTCAATCTCGCCGTCTCCGCCCACGCCGATGTGCTGATGCAGCGCATGCTGGCCTCGGTAGCCCATACCGGCGAGCTGTTCGTGATCATCTCCTACACCGGCCGCACCCGCGAGCTGGTGGAAGTGGCGCGCCTGGCCCGGGAAAACGGTGCCTCGGTACTCGGCCTGACCGCTGCCGACTCACCCCTGGCCAAAGCCTGCAGCCTGAGCCTGAACATCCCACTACCCGAAGACACCGACATCTATATGCCGATGACGTCGCGCATCATTCAACTGACCGTGCTCGACGTATTGGCCACCGGCATGACCCTGCGCCGCGGCGTGGACTTCCAGCCGCACCTGCGCAAGATCAAGGAAAGCCTCAACGCCAGCCGCTACCCGATCGACGACGAACTCAACTGAGCAGGTGCGCCTGCAACCGCAGGTGCGCCTGTTCACCCGGCGCCAGGCTCAGGCTGTCACTGCTGCCGCTGGCCGCCTCGACACAGACGAACCCCAAGGTTTCACTGCCGCTGACGCCCATCAAGGGCCGGCTGCCCGGATGCCAGACCACGGTGTCTTCGCTGTCCCCGGTGTCGATACACAATTGACGCTGCCAGGCCGGGTCGTGCAGTTGCACGGTGGCCGCATTGGGAAACACTCGCTGACAGCCGCCGTGTACCTTCAACGCGCCTTTCTGGCGACAGGCCTGGCGGTTCAAACGGTCGTAACCCTCAATGTTCTCTAGCCCAGATAGCGCTATCTCAGAAACGTCACTAATACGCCAGTAAGCCAGCAGAGCATGACTCAACTGACAAGGCTGGCTGTCTTGATGTTCGGTACTAAGTTGCAATTCCATGCGCTGACCCAGGCGCGCCGAGAGGTTCACCTGCCAGTCCCACAACTGCAGGCGCCAGTTGAGGGTCACGCCCTCCTCATCTTCGCTGCTGTCGATCAGCTTCCAGTCGAGCAAACGCGCCCAACCGTGGGCCGGCCACATGTCTTCGCTGGGGTGACGGCCATACCAGGGCCAGCACACCGGCACACCGCCGCGGATGGCGCCAACCTGGGGCCACTGCGCCGCACACCAGAGCCACGGACGCTCGCCGGTTGGCTGGAAGTGCAACAACTGCGCACCCTGGCGACTAAAAGCCGCCTGGCACCGGGGGTGATCGATGACCAGCACATCGCGCTGCTGGTAACGCTCCCACTCGAAGGTCGGCCTGGGCCGTTGCGAGGTAAAGAAGCGATGGAGCGGGTGCTCGGGCATGGCGTGGAAACTCTTGTTGTTAGTGAGGGCCTCGTCGCAGGGGCAAGCCCCCTCCTACCGTAGGAGCGGGCTTGCCCCGCGATGCGGCCGCAATATGGCGTAAATTTACAACATATTGCCTCAGAACGACGACTGAATCTTCAATCCCGCGACCAGCGCGTTGTCCACCTCATCCACGCCACCCGGGCGCTTGACGTACTGCAGGTTCGGCCGCACGGTCAGCCAGTTAGTCACATGGAAACCGTAATAGAGCTCGGCGTTGTATTCGGTTTCCTGGATCGGGACAAAATTGGGGTTGTCGTAATCGCTGATACCGCTCTGCTGATTGAGCAGTTCGGCCCGGTCTTTCACATCATCGTTGACATGAATGCGTGCCACGCCAAAGCCGATGTCATCCTTGGGCCGCGAATCAAACGCACCTTTGTAGACCAAGCCCACCTGCTGGTAGTTGTCGACCACGTTGGTGGCCTTGTCGTGCACGGTGAAGTTGGCAAACAGACTCAGGCCACGGCTGGCGTCGCCGTTGTGCGCGGTGACCTGCTGCTGGGCCACGACCCACCAGCCGTGCTTGCTGGAATGGGACTTGAAGTCGTTGCCGGTAATAGCCTGGGGCTGGCCGTTCACGTCCTCGTACACATCGTCGGCCTTGGCGGTGCTGTAGTAGTAGCCCAGGCGGTACTCGCCCGGCAGTTCGTTGACCTTGGGCGACCACACCAGCTCCACCGGCAGGATCATGCCCTTGGTGCCGCTGCCGCTGAGTTTGAAACCATTGCCGGTCTCAAGGTTGGAAGGGTTCTGCTCGTACACGCCAACCTGGGCGAAGAACTCGGGGGTGATGTTGTATTTGACCCGCAGCGCCCATTGACTCACCGGCCAGTTGTACCAGATGCCGCCCACCCAGTTGCCCACCTGGGAGCCACAGAACGCCAGGTTCTGGAAGTCGCAGGGAAAGCTGTTGAAGTCCTCGCCCTCGCCGAAACGGCCGAATTTGACATCCAGCGCACCATCGAAGTACTGCTGCTTGATCCACATCTGGGTCAGGCGCCAGGTCTGGCCGCGCCCCCACACCTCCTGCACCGAACTGAACTGGCCGGCGCGTGGGTCACTGATGCGGTCATTGGACAGGTTGCGCCCGCTGCGCTCGGTGATCGCCAACTTGAATTCGGCATCATGCCAACCAAGGATCTTCTCCAGGTCCAGGTGCGCGCCGAGGGCGAACTGGTCGCTGTAGCGCGCTGTCTTGTCGTCGTTGTAGCCACCATCGAGGTTGCCGGCCACTTCACCGACGTAGTCCAGGGTGAAGTCGTAACCCTTCTCCAGAAGCTCGGTACGCGTACCGCCCCAGTCGCCGCTCATCCATTTCGACTCCGGTGCAAAGGCACCGGCAGCCTGCGCGCCACCGCTTGCCCCCAGCGCTGCCAGCAGGGTCAAGGAACCCAGCGGCAAGATGTGTTTGAAGTGATCCATCCCTTGTTTCCTCGTTTTATTGTTCTCGATGGGTTTACGCTCTACTACGAATTCAGCGGCCCTTGAACTGGGCCACGTTGCCTTTGCCTGCCTGCTGCGGCTCGGCCCTCACCCCCAGGCGCTCACCCGTGGCGGCATCGAACAACAGCACCCGCGCCGGATCGAACTGCAGGTTCAAGGTGTCACCAACCCGGGTCGGTACATCCGGCGCCAGACGGCAGCACACCTTGGTCTGGTTGAGCGTGACGAACACCAGCAGGTCGGGGCCGGTAGGCTCGGTGATCTGCACCTGGGCACGAATACCCGGCAAGCCATTGGCCTGGGCCGGCGCCAGGGCGATCTGCTCGGGACGAATGCCAAGGATCACGTCACGTTCCTCAAGGCCCGCATCACTGATCCCCAAGGGTAGTTCGCATCGGGCCTGGCCACTGTCGAGCAAGGCCTGCAGGCGGCCATCCTTGCGTTGCAGTCGCAGGGGAATGAAGTTCATCGGCGGCGAGCCGATGAAGCTTGCGACAAACAGGTTGGCCGGATCGTTGTAGATCTGTTGCGGCGTTCCGAACTGCTGGATCAGGCCATCCTTCATCACCGCCACCTTGTCACCCAGGGTCATGGCCTCGATCTGGTCGTGGGTGACGTACACCGTGGTGGTCTTGAGGCGCTGGTGCATCAGCTTGATCTCGGTGCGCATCTCCACTCGCAGCTTGGCGTCGAGGTTGGACAGCGGCTCGTCGAACAGGTAGATCTTCGGCCGCCGCGCCAGCGCCCGGCCCATGGCCACCCGCTGTTGCTGGCCACCGGAGAGCTGGCCGGGCTTGCGCATGAGCAGGTGCTCGATCTGCAGCAGCTTCGCCACCCGCGCCACCTCTTCGTCGATGGCTGCCGCCGGCATCTTGCGCATCTTCAGGCCGAAGGCGATGTTGTCACGCACGTTCATGGTCGGGTACAGCGCATACGACTGGAACACCATGGCTATGTCGCGGTCCTTGGGGCTCATGCCGCTGATGTCGGCGTCGTCCACCAGGATCGCTCCACCCGTGATCTGTTCGAGCCCTGCGATACAGTTCATCAGGGTCGATTTGCCGCAACCGGAAGGCCCCACGAGGATCAGGAACTCTCCCGCATCGATCAACAGGTCGATATGCTTCAAGGTATCCGGCAGACCACTGCCGTAGGTCTTGTTGACGTTGCGCAGCTCAAGCGTTGCCATAGTGATTCACCCCTTGACCGCGCCGGCCGTGAGCCCGCGCAGGAAATACTTGCCAGCCAGCACATAGACCAACAGGGTCGGTAACCCGGCGATCATCGCCGCCGCCATGTCGACGTTGTATTCCTTGACCCCGGTGCTGGTGTTGACCAGGTTGTTCAGGGCCACGGTGATCGGCTGGGCATCGCCACTGGCGAAGACCACACCGAAGAGAAAATCGTTCCAGATCTGGGTGAACTGCCAGATCAGGCAGACCATGATGATCGGCACCGACATCGGCAGCAGGATCCGCCCGAAAATGGTGAAGAACCCTGCCCCATCCAGCCGCGCCGCCCGCACCAGGGCATCCGGGACGCTGCAGTAGTAGTTGCGGAAAAACAGCGTGGTAAAGGCCAGGCCATAGACGATGTGTACCAGCACAAGGCCCGTGGTGGTGCTGGCCAGCCCCAGCTTGCCGAGAGTGAACGAGGCCGGCAGCAGCACGGTCTGGAACGGCAGGAAACAACCGAACAGCAACAACCCGAAGAACAGTTGCGAACCGCGAAAGCGCCACATCGACAGCACATAGCCATTCAAGGCGCCCAGCAGGGTCGAGATCACCACGGCTGGCACGGTAATCTTCACCGAGTTCCAGAAGTAGCCACCGACGATGTCCCAGGCCTTGATCCAGCCAATCCCGGTGATCATCTCGGGCCAGCTCAGCAGGTTGCCGGTGCGGATGTCCTCTGGTGACTTGAAGCTGGTCAGCAGCATGACAATCAGCGGAACCAGGTACAGCGCGCAGGCCAGCAGCAGCGTCGAGTAGATCGCCAGGCGGCTGAAGGAAAGCGAGCGAGGAGCCAGGGATCTAGTCATGGCGCTTGTTCCTCAGTTCCGAATACAGGTAAGGCACCAGGATCGACAGGATTGCGCCGAGCATCAGGATCGCGCTGGCCGAGCCCATGCCCATCTGCCCACGGCTGAAGGTGAAGGAATACATGAACATTGCCGGCAGGTCCGAGGCATAACCCGGGCCACCTGCGGTCATCGCCGCGACCAGGTCGAAACTCTTGATGGCGATATGCGCAAGAATCATCAGCGCACTGAAGAACACCGGGCGCAGGCTCGGCAGCACAATGCGCAGGTAGATGCTCGGCAGGCTCGCACCATCGACCTGCGCGGCGCGGATGATCGACTGATCGACACTGCGCAACCCCGCCAGGAACAGTGCCATGACAAAGCCCGAGGCCTGCCACACTGCAGCGATAACCAGGCAGTAGACGACCCGATCAGGGTCCACCAGCCAGTCCAGGCGAAAGCCCTCCCAACCCCAGTCGCGCAGCATCTTGTCCAGGCCCAGGCCTGGATTGAGCAACCACTTCCAGGCGGTGCCGGTGACAATCATCGACAGCGCCATCGGGTACAAGTACACGGTGCGGATAAACCCTTCGCGGCGGATGCGCTGGTCGAGCAACACCGCCAGCAGCACGCCGATCACCAGGCTGATGACGATGAACAGGCCGCCGAACACCAGCAGGTTCTTGCTCGCCACCCACCAGCGGTCGTTCTCCATCAGACGCGCATACTGCGCCAGACCCACCCACTTGTAGCTGGGCATGAAGCTCGAGTTGGTGAACGACAGGATGAAGGTCCAGAGGATGTAGCCGTAGAAGCCCACCAGAACGATCAGCATGCTCGGCGCCAGCACCAGTTTCGGTAGCCAGCGCTGCAGGGCGTCGAGGGGGGAGGCCTTGTTGATTGTGGCAACAGTGCTCATCGGAAGTATCTCGTATGGGGTGTTTCGCGGGGCAAGCCCGCTCCTACAAAGAAGTGTGGGAGCAGGGCTTGCGCCGCGATCAGGCCAGATTCACTTGGCCGACTTGATCGCCGAATTCAGTTGTTTGACCGCCGTTGCGGGGTCCGCTTTCGGGTCATTGAGGAAGTTGGTCACCACATCGAAGATCGCCCCCTGCACTGCCAGGGAAGTCGCCATGTTGTGGGCCATGCTCGGCTGCAGGCCATCGCCCTTCTCGGCCTCCTTGAAGTCCTGCGCCGACTTCTGGGTACAGGCATCGAATTGGCTCATGTCCATGTCCTGGCGTACCGGCAGCGAGCCCTTGTTCTGGTTGAACACGGTCTGGAACTGCGGCTCCAGGGCGACCTTGGCCAGGTCGTTCTGGGCCCTGATGTCGTTCTCGTTCTTGAGTTTGAACATCGCCAGCGAGTCGATGTTGTAGGCAAAACTGCCCTGGGTGCCGGGAAAGGCCACGCACTCGTAATCCTTGCCCGCCACCTTGCCGGCAGCGGTCCACTCGCTCTTGGCCCAGTCGCCCATGATCTGCATGCCGGCCTTGCCGCTGATGACCTCGGCAGCGGCAATGTTCCAGTCACGCCCGGCCCGGTTGGGGTCCATGTAGGTGCCCAGGCGTTGCAAGGTCTTGAACACCTCGACCATCTTCTCGCCGGTCAGGGTGCTTTCGTCCAGTTCGACAAAGGCGGCGTAATAATCCTTCGGCCCCAGGATGCTCAAGGCCAGGTCCTCGAACACGGTGCTGTCCTGCCAGGGCTGCCCGCCATGGGCCAGGGGAGTGAAACCGGCAGCCTTGAGCTTGTCGGCGGCGGCGAAGAGTTCGTCAAGGGTGGTGGGCACCTTGGCACCGGCCTTTGCAAACACCTGGGGGTTGATCCACAGCCAGTTGACTCGGTGGATGTTTACCGGCACGGCCACGTAGTGACCGTCGTACTTCATGATCTCGGCCACCTTCCGGGGCAGCAGCGCATCCCAGTTGTTGGCCTTGGAGACGTCATCGAGTTCAGTCAGCAAACCCAGTGCGCCCCACTCCTGGATATCCGGGCCTTTGATCTGTGCGGCGGCCGGTGGATTGCCGGAGATCGCGCGCGTCTTGAGCACGGTCATGGCAGCGGCCCCGCCGCCACCGGCCACGGCGTTGTCCTTCCACACGAAGCCGTCTTTCTGCACCTGCGCCTTGAGCGTTTCGACGGCTTTGGCTTCGCCGCCGGAGGTCCACCAATGCAGCACTTCAACCGTACCGGCATCGGCGGCAACAGCGCTCAGGGGCAACAAGGAGGCAAGGGAAATGACAGCGGCGAGACGATTGATCGCATTCATTGAGGGCAAACCTTTTCTTGTTGTTATGCAGGTGCAAGTCATGCTGCTTGCGCTTGCATCGGAGTCTAAACAGAGGTTGATCGAGGGGACGTAACGAAGGGATGCGCGAATGTCACCAACTGGTGACATTCGCCTGGCCAGCGGCTCAGTCACCGCTGCGCGGCAAGCTCAAGGTCACGCGCAAGCCGCCTTCGCGCAGGTTGCGCATGCTCACCTCACCGCCATGGCTGTGAGCGATATTGCGCGCGATACCCAGGCCCAGGCCGTAGCCCTGTTGCTGGCCCGCCAGGCGAAAATGCGGTTCGAACACTTGCTCCAGGCGTTGCTCGGGCACTCCAGGGCCTTCATCGTCGACCTGCAGAACGAACCCACTGCCGCTGTCGATCACCCGCAGGTGCGCACGCTCACCATACTTCAAGGCGTTGTCGATCAGGTTGCCCATGCAGCGCTTGAGCGCCAGCGGCTTGCCCGGATAGGGCGCCATCGCTCGTCCTTCCAGGGTGATCCTGCCGCTGCTCAGGTACGGCTCGACCAGGCACTCCAGCACCTGGTTCAGGTCGATGCGCTCGATGTTCTCGTGGATGTCGGTGTCTTTCACACATTGCAGCGCACCCTTGACCAGCATTTCCAGTTCATCTAGGTCGCGGCTGAACTTGGCCTGCACGGCCTCGTCATCGAGCAACTCGACGCGCAGGCGCAGGCGGGTGATTGGCGTACGCAAGTCATGGGAGATAGCACTGAACAACTGACTGCGCTCGGTCAGGTAGCGACTGATACGCTCGCGCATGGCATTGAAGGCACGCCCCACCTCCTCTACCTCGCTGCCGCCACCTTCGGTGACCGGCTCGACATCCGCCCCCAGCGACATCTCCCGCGCAGCCAGGGCCAGACGCTTGAGCGGGCGGCTCTGCCAATGCACCAGCAAGCCGATGAACAACAGCAGGAAGAAGCTGGTCAGGAGAATGAACCAGACCTGCTGGGCTGGCAGTTCCTGCTCCTCAAGGCTGGTGTAGGGTTCAGGCAGCAGCGAGGCGATGTACAGCCACTCGCCTTCGCCCAGGTGAATCTGCATCACCAGCACCGGCGGATTGATCGGCTCCAGGGTCAAGGCATAGTGCGCCCAGGAGCGCGGCAGTTCATCGAGTTTCAGGCCGCTGTTGAAGATACGCAGATCCTGAGGACTGACAAACTTCACCGAGATTTCCAGTTGCTGGCCCAGTCGCTGGTGCAGCACCTCATCGACGGCGGTGATCACCGCCTGTTTGCGCACAGTCGAAGGTAGCTCCTGCATCTCCAGGGGTTTGTCATTGAGCGAGACCACAAAACGGGTGCCGCCCATGTTGCGCAACTGGTCCAGCACCATGGGCCGGTAGGCCACCGGCAGCGAGCGAAAATAGCTGACACTGGCGCTCATCGAGTGGGCCAGGCTGCGGGCACTGGCCACCAGTCCTTCCAGTTGGCTGGCGCGCAATTGCGACAGCCAGATCAGGCTCGACAGGCCCTGGGCCAGCAGCACCACCAGCAAGGTCAACAGCAGCATGCGCCCCAGCAGCGAGCGCGGCAGTGGCAGACGCCGGCGCCGCTCAGTGCGCGGGCGCAACGCTGGCCGCCAGCAGGTAACCGCTGCCGCGAATGGTGCGTATCAGCCGCGGCGGCTTGTCAGTGTCGCGCAGGCGCTGGCGCAGGCGGCTGACAGCCATGTCGACGATACGGTCCAGGGGCATGGGTTCGCGCCCGCGGGTGGCGTTGCCGATGGTGTCGCGGTCGAGGATCTGTTGCGGGTTATCGAGAAACAGTTTGAGCAAGGCGAAGTCGGCACCAGAGAGAATTACCTCCTCGCCGTCGCGATGAAACAAGCGGTGGCTGATCGTATCCAGGCGCCACTCGTCAAAGGCCAATACATCGCCCCCGTTGCGCTCCTGGCCGAACCCGGCCCGGCGCAGCAAGGCCTTGATGCGCGCCAGCAATTCGCGTGGGCTGAAGGGTTTGCCCAGGTAGTCATCGGCGCCCAACTCCAGGCCGATCACCCGGTCGGCCTCATCGGAGCTGGCGGTCAACATAATGATCGGCACCTGGGCCAGACGCCCATGCTGGCGCACCCAGCGACACAGGCTGAAGCCGTCTTCATCGGGCAGCATGACGTCGAGAATCACCAGGTCCCACTCGCCGCTATCCAGGGCCTGGCGAAAACCGCGACCGTCGGAGGCGGCAGTGACCTGGAAACCGGCACGGCTGAGGTAAGTGTGCAACAGCTCGCGAATCTCCTGATCGTCGTCGACCATCAGTATCGACTTACTCACGCGTTGACTCCTTCCAGAGCCACGCCTGCGCCGAGCAATCCGGAGAATTCCGCCGTCACCAGCCACACCGGCACGTTCTTGAAGTAACCGCTCATGCAGCCCTTGTCGGCAAAGCTTTCGGCAAACCCGCTGCGCAAGAACAGCTCGGCGAATCGCGGGATCACACCACCAACAATGTAAACACCGCCACGCCCACCCAAGGTAAGTACATTATTGCCCGCCACACGCCCCAGAAAGCGGCAGAACTGCTCGATAACCGCCAACGCCACGGGATCGCCCGCGAGGGCCGCATCGGTAATCGCCGCCGGACTCTGCAGTGTTGCCTGCTGCCCGTCCAGCGCGCAGACAGCCTGGTACAAGCGCAACAGGCCACCGCCACTGAGCACAGTCTCGGCACTGACGTGCCCTGTCTCGAGGGCAATCTGCTGGTGGATCTGCGCCTCACGCGGGGTACTCACCGGCAGATCGACATGCCCGCCCTCCCCGGGCAAGGCCATCCAGCGGCCGTCACCCAGGGCCAGCAAAGTGCCCACGCCCAGCCCCGTACCCGGGCCGATCACCACCGCCGGGCGCCCGGCATCGGCAACACCCGCACATACCTCGCGGCACTCGTCGGCCTGCAACCGGGTCATGCCCAGGGCCATGGCGGTGAAGTCGTTGATCAGTAGCAGTTGTTTGACCTGCAGGGCCCTGCAGAACGCCTGGCGACTGAGCCGCCAGTGGTTGTTGGTGAAGCGAAACTCATCACCGCTCACAGGCCCGGCCACCGCCAGGCAGACGGCCTCGAGCTCGCCCCTGGCCAGGCCCTGGGCCGCCAGGTAGGCGCCAATGGCCTGCTCCGGGCTGGTGTAGTCGGCGGTGGCAAACACCTGCACCGAATGCATGGCGTTGTTTTCCCAGAGGGCGAAGCGTGCGTTGGTACCGCCGATATCACCGACCAGGGCGCGCTTCATTTGAGCGTCTCCAGCGCCGAGGTGAAGGCGCTGGCGCCTTGCTCGGCCGGGCTCAGGGCCATGCGCAGGAAGCCGAACAGTTCACGGCCACAGCCCAGGTCGTTACCGCTGGGCGCCGCGGAAATTTCCCGGTCGGCGAGGGTCGCGGCGTCGAGTTTCACCGTCAGGGTGCCGGCAACGCCGTCGACCCGTACGATATCGCCATCGCGTACCCGCGCCAGCGGCCCGCCGTCAAAGGCTTCGGGGCACACATGTATGGCCGCCGGGATTTTCCCCGAAGCACCCGACATACGCCCATCGGTCACCAACGCCACCTTGAAGCCGCGGTCCTGCAGCACGCCCAGGAACGGAGTCATCTTGTGCAGTTCGGGCATGCCGTTGCAGCGTGGGCCTTGAAAGCGCATCACCGCAACAAAATCACATTCCAGTTCACCCGCCTGGAAGGCATCGGCCAGTGCCTGCTGGTCGTGGAATACGCGCGCCGGCGCTTCGACAACCTGGTGTTCAGGGGCCACGGCGGAGACTTTCATCACACCACGGCCCAGGTTGCCTTCCATCACCCGCAGACCGCCTTCAGGCGAGAACGGTCGCGCGACCGGACGCAGAATGGCTTCATCCAGGCTCGCCTGCGGACCTTCGCGCCACACCAGCTTGCCCTCCTGCAGGAACGGCTCCTGGGTATAACGACGCAGGCCATGACCGGCCACGGTGTTGACGTCTTCGTGCAGCAACCCGGCGTCGAGCAGTTCGCGAATCAGAAACGCCATGCCGCCCGCCGCCTGGAAGTGGTTGATGTCGGCCTTGCCGTTTGGATACACATGGGACAGGGTCGGCACCACCTCTGACAGCTCGGCCATGTCCTGCCAGGTGAGCTGGATCCCGGCTGCCTGAGCAATCGCCGGCATGTGCAGGGTGTGGTTGGTCGAACCACCCGTGGCGTGCAGGGCGACGATGGAGTTGACCAGGGACTTCTCGTCGACAATCTCGCCCAGCGGCATGAAGTCGCCGCTGGCCTTGGTCATGCGCGTGACCTGTTGCGCCGCCTCGATGGTCAGGGCATCGCGCAGCGGCGTGTACGGGTTGACGAACGAGGCACCCGGCAGGTGCAGGCCCATCACTTCCATCAACAACTGGTTGGTGTTGGCGGTGCCATAAAAGGTACAGGTGCCAGGGCTGTGGTAGGACTTCATTTCCGACTCCAGCAACTCCTCGCGGCTGGCCTTGCCCTCGGCATAGCGCTGGCGCACGTCGGCCTTCTGCTTATTGGAAATACCCGAGGGCATCGGCCCGCCCGGCACGAAAATCGTCGGCAGGTGACCAAAGCGCAGCGCGCCCATCAACAGGCCGGGCACAATCTTGTCGCAGATGCCCAGCATCAATGCGGCATCGAACATGTTGTGCGACAGGGCGATGGCGGTGGACATGGCGATCACTTCGCGGCTGGCGATACCCAGCTCCATGCCCGGTTCGCCCTGCGTGACGCCGTCGCACATGGCCGGCACACCGCCGGCGAACTGGCCAACCGAACCAATGTCGCGCAGTGCCTGCTTGATCTGTTCGGGGTAGTGCTCGTAGGGCTGGTGGGCCGAGAGCATATCGTTGTAGGCCGAGACGATGGCGACGTTGGCCGCATTCATCATCCGCAGGCTGTTTTTGTCCTGGGTGCCACAGCCCGCCACACCGTGGGCGAAATTGGCGCATTGCAGCTTGGCGCGCATCGGCCCGTCGCTGGCAGCGCCGCGAATCAACTGCAAGTAGCGTTCGCGGGTGGGACGACTGCGGTCGATCAGCCGTTGGGTGACCTCAAGAATGCGCGGATGCATGTACTGGACTCCAGGCTATCGGTGATTGCGACCTCTGCGGCCGTTTCCCTTATCCGCAATCGCCACCTAGGCTCAAAGGCAGGGGCGAGTGTCGAGGGAGGGACGGCTTGGCCGATCGCTCGTTGTAGATTGAACAAAATACTGCCAGCAAAAAGGCTTGTTTTCTATTTTTTTACGAATAATCTTGTAATTCCAACAACAAAATCAGATGCAGTGAAGCAATTCTTCATTTGCCACGGGCTTAACCCGGTCTGCCAGAGGTAGCTCCATGACCCTTCGCATCGCAATCAATGGCTTTGGCCGCATTGGCCGCAACATCCTCCGCGCACTCTATACCCAAGGCTACCGCCAGGACCTGCAGGTCGTCGCGATCAATGACCTGGGTGACAGCGCGATCAATGCCCATCTGCTCAAGTACGACAGCGTCCACGGCATCTTTGCTGCCGACGTCGAATCCGATCATGAAAGCCTGACCGTCAATGGCGACCGCATTGCTGTCAGTGCCATCCGCAACCCGGCGGAACTGCCGTGGAAAGCCGAAGCCATTGATGTGGTATTCGAGTGCACCGGGCTATTCACCGATCGCGCCAAGGCAGCCGCCCATCTTACTGCCGGGGCGGGCAAAGTCATTATCTCGGCACCGGCCAAGGGTGCCGATGCGACCATTGTGTATGGCGTCAACCACGATATCTTGCGGGCCGGCCACCAGATCATCTCGGCTGCCTCTTGCACCACCAACTGCCTGGCGCCCCTGGCTCAGGTGCTGCACCGCGAACTGGGCATCGAGCAAGGGTTGATGACCACCATTCATGCCTACACCAATGACCAGAGCCTGACCGACGTCTACCACAGCGACCCGTTCCGTGCGCGCTCGGCCACCCAGTCGATGATTCCGAGCAAGACCGGTGCGGCCGAGGCCGTGGGGCTGGTGCTGCCGGAACTGGCGGGCAAACTGACGGGCATGGCAGTGCGCGTACCGGTGATCAACGTATCGCTGGTGGACCTGACCGTGAACCTTGCGCGCGAGACCACTGCCGACGAGGTCAACGCCCTGTTCAAGGAGGCCAGCCGACACTCCAGGGTGCTGGGCTACAACAGCCTGCCGCTGGTGTCGTGCGACTTCAACCACAACCCGCTGTCGTCGATTTTCGACGCCAACCACACCCGCACCAGCGGCCGCATGCTCAAGGTGCTGGCCTGGTATGACAACGAATGGGGTTTCTCCAACCGCATGCTGGATAACTGCCTGGCGCTGTGCAGCGCCCGATAGAACAGGCGCGCGGCAGGAGCGGGCTTGCCCGCGGCCCACCCTTCCAGACCACACGGATTCGGTGGCTGGAATGGCCCCTCGCGGGGCAAGTCCGCTCCTGCAGGCATTACAGACTTGACCTATGCAAAGATGATAAGCATTATCATTCGCTTCGCATTGCTCGGGTATCACTGTGAGCCAGTCCCAGTTCAACACTGTATTTCTCGCCCAGCGAGTCAGCCTGCTGCGCACCCTGCAACGCATGGTTGATAACCCGAGCACCGCCGAAGACCTGCTGCAAGAGACCTACCTGCGCGTCACCCGTGCCCTCGGCGAGCGCCCCATCGAGCACCTTGAGCCTTTTGTTTTCCAGACCGCCCGCAACCTGGCGCTGGACCATTTGCGCGCGCGCCGCGCCCAGGCTCGCAACCTGGTCGATGATGTGCCCGAACAAATTCTGCACAACGTCGCCGCCCCCAGCAGCAGCGCCGAAGACGCCGCCCACGCCGAACAACTGCTCAAGCGCCTGAGTGTCAGCCTCGGCCAGTTGACCCCACGCCAGCAGCGTATTTTCATTCTCAGCCGATTGCACGGCGCCAGTTACCTGGAGATCGCCGAGCAGCTCAACGTTTCCGCCAGTACAGTCCAGAAGGAACTGAAACTGATCATGGCCATCTGTGTAGGTGTCGCCAATCGCCTGAACCGCGACTGACGGTGGGTTGCCAGCGCTGCCATAACGCTTGATCATAAATACAACGACAAGACCTTCCAGGACTCTCCGTGACCGATAGCGCCCCTCATCGCCCTTCGCCGCCAGACTCGGCTGCCTGCGACAGTGCCATGGACCAGGCCCTGGACTGGTTGATCCGCCTGCAATGCGCCACGCCTGAAGACACCCTCGCCTTTGAAGCCTGGCTCGAGGCCGACCCGGCCAATGCCCAGGCTTATGTCGAAGCCGAAGCCCTATGGCAGGGCGACACGCTACGCCAGGCCGCTGCCCAGATTGCCCAGACCAATCGCCCTTCGCGCCTGGCCCGCCTGCGTCCGCACTGGAAGCCGCTGGCAGCTGCCGCTGTGTTGCTGGTCGGGGTTTTCACCGTGGGCAATGTACCGATACGCCTGCAAGCCGATCACCTGACCGTGGTCGGCGAGCGCCAGCGACTGCAACTCGAAGACGGCTCGAAGGTGTTGCTCAACACCAACTCGGCTTTCTCCAGCGATATCGACAATCGCCAGCGCGTCGCCCGCCTCTACCAGGGCGAAGCGTTCTTCGAGGTACCCGCCGGCATGGCCCAACCGTTTGAACTGCAAGCCGGCCCCTTGCGTGCCAGCGTGCGCGACAGCGACTTTGCCGTGCGCTACCTCAACGGCGAGGCCCAGGTCCGCGTGCAGCGTGGCGATATCGACCTGCGCGCCAGCAGCGACCAGCACATCCGCCTGTCCAGCGGCGACAGCATCCGCATCGGTCCCAACGGCTTTGGCCAGCGCGAGCGGGTCGATCCGCAAAAAGACCTGGCCTGGGTCCACGGCCGGCTGATTTTCGAAAACTGCCCACTTGAGCAGGTGCTGGCTGAAATCCGCCGCTATTACCCAGGCATGATCATCTCGCGCAACGAGCGCCTGGAGCAGGTCGCGATCACCGGCAACTACCGCCTGGATCAACCGATCGAGACCTTGCGCGCCCTGGCCCACATCACGTCGGCCCAGTTGCACGAGTTCCCCGCCGTGGTCATTCTCAACTGATCTGCAATTATTTTTACGCGATTCCCTGAACCGAAACGTCTCGTTATAGCCAATGCAACTGATTCTTATTTTTGAATCGGCCATACCTATAACTTCGCGCGACAGGGAGCGCTTTCGATGTCCACTGGTTCTACTCGTCGGTCTTCAGACACTTCTCGTAAACCCGGCCTGCAGCGTTGCACGCTCTCCCTGTTGACCCTGGCGTTGCTCACCAGCGGCGCCTGCAGCTTGCCGGCCCTGGCCGCCGAACCTGCCCAGGCAACTGCGCCGCGCATGGGTGACTACCGCTTTGCCATTGCCCAGCAACCGCTGGTATCGGCCCTCAATGCCTTTACCACCGTTACCGGCTGGCAGGTCGGCCTGTCTGCCGAACTGGCCGAAGGCGTAGCCTCGCCAGGCGTTCAGGGCTCTCTCAAGCCCGAGGCTGCGCTCAAGCGACTGCTGGCCGGCACCGGCCTGAACTATCGCACCCTGGGCAGCGGCAACGTGGTGATCGAGCGCAGCACCTCCAACGTCATCGCCCTGCAGCAGATCACGGTCAGCGCCACCCGTAGCGCCCAGGACATCAGCCAGGTACCGAGCACCGTCAGCGTACATACCCGCGAACAACTGGACCGCCAGAACGTCAACGACATCAAGGAACTGGTGCGCTACGAACCGGGCGTCTCGGTCAGTGGCACCGGCCAGCGCAGTGGCCTGAACGGCTACAACATCCGCGGTATCGACGGTGAGCGAGTACTGACCCAGATCGACGGCGTGTCGATCCCCGACAGCTTCTTCTTCGGCCCCTACGCCCAGACCCAGCGCAACTACGTCGACCCCGAAATCGTCAAGCGCGTGGAAATTCTTCGTGGCCCGGCCTCGGTGCTGTACGGCAGCAACGCCATCGGCGGTGCTGTGAGCTACTTCACCCTCGACCCCGACGACATCATCAAGCCCGGCAAGGATGTCGGCGCACGCCTGAAGACCGGCTACAGCTCGGCCGACGAAAGCTGGTTGAATTCAGCCACCGTCGCCGGCCGCCAGGGCGACTTCGACGGCCTGCTGCACCTGAGCCAGCGCAATGGCCATGAGACCGAGTCCTACGGTGGCCACGGCGGTACCGGCCTCGAGCGCACCGAAGCCAACCCCGAAGATGTGCGCACCACCAACATCCTGGCCAAGGCCGGCTGGAACTACGCCGACGATTCGCGCCTGGCGTTCACCTATGAAAAGTACAAGGATGACCGCGACCTGGAGCAGAAGAGCGCCGTCGGCGGGCCGTTCATCCCGGGCTTCGGTGCCATGAACTCATACCGCGACCGCACCGGCAACGACGTGGTGACCCGCGAGCGCTTCGGCATCAACCATGAGTTCGCCCTGGGCAGCCTGCTGGCCGACAATGTGAAGTGGAGCCTGAACTACCAGATCGGCAAGACCGACCAGCGCACCGATGAAATCTACTTTGCCTCCGGCCGCCAGGTAGCCCGTGACCGCAAGACCACCTACAAGGACCGCCAGTGGGTCTTCGACGCACAGCTGGACAAAGCCTTCAGCGTCGGTGAAACCGAGCACTTGCTGACCTACGGCACCACCCTGAAGAACGAAAAGGTCACGGGCTCGCGCAGCGGCACCGGCACCTGCCTGAACGTCGGTGGTGCGTGCCGCGCCATCGGCCAGATCAGCGTCAACGACAGCCAGGCACTGGTCAGCGACTTCCCGGACCCGACCGTCAACACCTACAGCCTGTTTGCCCAGGACGAGATACGCTGGAACCAATGGACCTTCCTGCCGGGTGTGCGCTACGACTACACCCAGCTCAAGCCGCACATGACCGACGAATTCCTGCGCGGTATCGGTGCGTCGAGCACTGACCCGGTGGACGATGACGAGAAAACCTGGAACCGGGTATCGCCCAAGTTCGGCGTAACCTACGCCTTCGACGACAACTACACCTGGTATGGCCAGTACGCCGAAGGTTTCCGCACCCCCACCGCGAAGTCGCTGTATGGCCGCTTTGAGAACCCGGGCCTGGGCTACAGCGTGCGCGGCAATTCCGACCTTGAGCCGGAAAAGAGCAAGAGCTACGAGACCGGCCTGCGCGGCAACTTCGACGCCGGCAATTTCGACGTGGCGGTGTTCTATAACAAGTATCGCGACTTCATCAACGAAGACGCCGTGCAGGGCAGCAACCTGGGCCAGACCTTCGAGGCCAACAACATCAAGCACGCCACCATCAAGGGTGCCGAGTTCAAGGGCCGCCTGAACCTGGACCACTTCGGTGCCGCGCAAGGTCTCTATACCCAGGGCTCGATCGCCTACGCCCGTGGTCGCAACGACGACACCGGCCAACCGCTCAACAGCGTCAACCCGCTGACCGCCGTGATGGGCCTGGGCTACGAGCAGGAGCAGTACGGCGCGTTGCTGAGCTGGACCCTGGTCAAGCGCAAGGACCGTGTCGACGACACCACCTTCTTCGCCCCCGACGGTGCCAGCCAGCAGTTCCGCACTCCCGGCTACGGCGTGCTCGACCTTGCCGGCTTCTACAAGGTCACCGACGACATCACCGTCAACGCCGGCCTGTACAACCTGACCGACAAAAAATACTGGCAGTGGGATGACGTGCGCGGCTACGACGGCCTGGGTGAAGCGGCGGTGACCTCGCCGGCCAACCTGGATCGCCTGACCATGCCAGGGCGCAATTTCGCCATCAACCTGGTCTGGGACATTTAGTAGAGGTTTCGCAGGCCAGTGCATCCAGCAATCCTGATGGTGCCTGGAATACGGCCGCTGCGCGGCCGATCGCAGCCTCGTTTCTCGCCAGCGGCTACAGATTTACCGATGTAGCCGCTGGCGACAGCCTGCGATCGACCGCGCAGCGGTCGTGGTTCAAGACAGGCCTCCCTAGGGGTGAGGTTTTTTTACTGTCGCGCGTCTTCTGTTTCGTCTAGTCACTAGGCACGCCCACTTCGCAAGGAATCACCATGACCGCCGCAACCACCACCGAACGCGCCAGCCTGCGTTCGCAACGCCTCAACCAGCTGACCCATGCCCCGCATACCGAGCTGGATGCACTGGTCAAATCCCATGCCCCATTCGAGACCCGCGAAAGCTTCGCCCGTTTCGTGGTGGCCCAGTACCTGTTCCAGAACGAACTCAAGGCGCTGTACACCAACCCTGAGTTGACCGCCATCGTCCCCGACCTGGCCGAACGCTGCCGTGCCGAACAGGCTGCCCTCGACCTGGCCGACCTGGACACCGTCATTCCTGACGCCTTCCCGGGTGCGGTGCAAAGCCCGAGCCTGGGTGAAGCCATGGGCTGGATCTTCGTCTCCGAAGGCTCCAAGCTCGGCGCCGCCTTCCTGATCAAGCGTGCAGTTGGACTGGGCCTGTCGGATACTTTCGGCGCTCGTCACCTGGGCGAACCGGCCGGTGGCCGTGCCGAAGGCTGGAAACAATTCACCCGCATCCTCGACGGCCTGGAACTGAGCCCGGAAGAAGAAGCCAAGGCCGAACAAGGCGCCGTGGCTGCCTTCGAGCGCTTCACCGAGTTGCTCAAACATGCCTACGCGACTGCGCCTAAAGCCGAACTGGCCTGATGCACCGTACCCGGTTACCCTCGTGGTAACCGGGCCTTGCCCGTGCACCTGAAAAGCCCATGACCCGCCCTGCCGCCTCCAAACTCTCGCGCCTGCTGTTTGGCCTTCTGGCCTACGTCAGCCTGGCCATCGGCCTGGTCGCCATCGTCGTGCCCGGACTGCCCACCACCGAGTTCATCCTGCTTGCCGCCTGGGCTGCCACCCGCAGTTCTCCGCGCCTGAGCGCCTGGCTGGAGAACCACCGGTTGTTCGGCCCGATCCTGCATAACTGGCGCAACGGCAAGGTCATCCAGCGACGCGCCAAGCTCAGCGCCACCGCCAGCATGGTGCTGTGTGCAACAGTGATGCTGGTGTTCCTGGACCACGGTTGGCCGGTATTCCTGGCCATTGGCGGCATGGCCCTGGGCAACCTGTGGATCTGGTCGCGACCCGAAGCAGCCCCTGAACAGTGCTAAAAGTGACGGTGTTGCCCAGACTTTGTGGGAGGCGGATTTGCCGGCGATCGACCGCAAAGCGGTCGTAACTCGGCGAATCCATTTCTACAGGGTGAGCATTCCGCTATAGAGCGAATACGCCGCCAACACAGCCCCCGCCAGCACTGCAGCAAAAATCACTTTCTCCCAGTGGGTGAACAGCGACTGTCCCTGCTCGTGCTTGGCCCGGGCAAACAGGATCACGCCCGGCGCATACAACAGTGCCGACAACAGCAAGTACTTCAAGCCCCCGGCGTAAAGCAGCCAGACCGCATACACCAGGGCGATGGCGGCAATCACCAGGTCCTTGCGCCGTGCGCCAGGGCTCCCTCCATACGACTCTCCCCGCACCGCCAGCAGCACGGCATACGCGGCCGACCACAGGTACGGCACCAGGATCATCGAGGAAGCCAGGTAAATAAGGCTGGTGTAGGTGCCCGCCGAAAACAGTGTGATCAGCAGGAACAGCTGAATCATGATGTTGGTCAGCCACAGCGCATTGGACGGCACATGGTTGGCGTTTTCATGGGCCAGAAAACGCGGCATGGTCTGGTCACGAGCCGTGGCAAACAGGATCTCGGCACACAGCAATGCCCACGACAACAATGCCCCGAGCAACGAAATCGCCAGGCCGATGCTGATCAGCAATGCCCCCCACGGCCCGACGATGTGCTCCAGCACCGACGCCAGCGACGGGTTCTGCAATGCCGCCAGCTCTGGCTGGGTCATGACGCCCAGCGACAGGACGTTGACCATCACCAGCAAGGCCAGCACGCCGATGAAGCCGATCACCGTGGCCTTGCCCACGTCCGAGCGCTTCTGCGCACGCCCCGAGTACACGCTGGCACCTTCGATACCGATGAACACGAATACCGTCACCAGCATCATATTGCGCACCTGATCGAGCACGCTGCCGAATTTCGGGTTGCTCAAGCCCCAGATGTCACGGGTGAAGATATCGGCGCGAAAGGCCACGGCGGCAATCACGATGAACATCACCAGCGGCACGATCTTGGCCACGGTGGTCACCTGGTTGATGAACGCTGCTTCCTTGATGCCACGCAGCACCAGAAAATGCACTGCCCACAGCAGCAATGAAGCACAGGCAATGGCGATCGGCGTGTTGCCCTCGCCAAACACCGGAAAGTAAAAGCCCAGGGTGCTGAACAGCAGCACGAAGTAACCCACGTTGCCCAGCCAGGCGCTGATCCAGTAGCCCCAGGCAGATGAAAATCCCATGTAGTCGCCAAAACCGGCCTTGGCGTAGGCGTAGACCCCCGAGTCGAGCTCCGGCTTGCGGTTGGCCAGGGTCTGGAACACAAATGCCAGGGCCAGCATACCGACCGCCGTGATCCCCCAACCGATCAATACAGCGCCAACGTCAGCGCGGGCAGCCATGTTCTGCGGCAGGGAAAAAATCCCGCCGCCGATCATCGAGCCGACCACCAGCGCGATCAACGCGCCAAGGCGCAGTTTTTGTCCTGATTCGGACATGCAGATCCCCTCTCTGTCTCGTCTTTGTAACCTCAGGGCGGCACCCTGAGTTAAATAAAGCAGGTACGTTCGCGTTTATATGTTATTGGCCTTTAAGACTATAGCGCTCATAACTATGACGTCTATGCCAGACGAACTATTTGGTGAGTTTTGTGCACTATCTCCACCGCTTCAAGGTAATAAGAAAAATTCTCGCTAAAAATTTGCTAAACCTGTGAAACGGACTAGCTTCAAATCTCGCAGCCTGTCAGAGCGAATGCTCTAAATCACCATGGAGGTGCCAGTGCGCAAGGCTTGCAGTATTGCCGTCGGCATACTCCGGGAGGCTCTTTCAGTCGATGAACTGCAATGGAATGTCCCCATGAACTGACCTGAATCAGCTTATGACTTCGCCGCTGGATTTACTCTAGCGTCATCTCTTCTCCCGGTACGGAGTTATTCAATGTCAGACGCTCCCGGAAAACTACGACTCGGTGCCCTGGTTGCACTTGTCGTCGGCTCGATGATCGGCGGCGGTATCTTTTCGCTGCCACAAAATATGGCTGCCAGTGCCGATGTCGGCGCTGTTCTGATCGGCTGGGGTATCACCGCCATCGGCATGCTGACCCTGGCATTTGTGTTCCAGACCCTGGCCAACCGAAAGCCGGACCTTGATGGCGGGGTGTATGCCTACGCCAAGGCCGGCTTTGGCGATTACATGGGCTTCTCCTCGGCCTGGGGCTACTGGATCAGTGCCTGGCTGGGCAACGTGGGCTACTTCGTCCTGTTGTTCAGTACCCTGGGGTACTTCTTCCCGATCTTTGGCGAGGGCAACACCCCGGCGGCCATCATCGGCGCCTCGGTATTGCTGTGGGCCGTACACTTCCTGGTACTGCGCGGCATCAAGGAGGCGGCCTTCATCAACCTGGTCACCACCGTGGCCAAGGTCGTGCCACTGGCACTGTTCATCCTGATCGCCCTGTTCGCCTTCAAACTGGACATCTTCACCGCTGACATCTGGGGCACCATGAACCCGGACCTGGGCAGCGTGATGAACCAGGTGCGCAACATGATGCTGGTCACCGTCTGGGTGTTCATCGGCATCGAAGGCGCGAGCATCTTCTCGGCACGGGCCGAAAAACGCTCGGACGTGGGCAAGGCCACCGTGATCGGCTTTATCACCGTGCTGCTGTTCCTGGTACTGGTGAACGTGCTGTCGCTGGGCATCATGACTCAGCCTGAGCTGGCCAAACTGCAGAACCCTTCGATGGCAGCCGTGCTTGAGCACGTGGTCGGCCACTGGGGTGCAGTGCTGATCAGCGTCGGCCTGATCATCTCGCTGCTCGGTGCCCTGCTCTCCTGGGTACTGTTGTGCGCCGAGATCATGTTCGCCGCTGCCAAAGACCACACCATGCCGGAGTTCCTGCGCCGCGAGAACGCCAACCATGTGCCGGCCAACGCCCTGTGGCTGACCAACGCCATGGTGCAGATCTTCCTGGTCATCACCCTGTTCTCGGCCAGTACCTACCTGTCGCTGATCTACCTCGCCACCTCGATGATCCTGGTGCCTTACCTCTGGTCGGCGGCCTATGCCTTCCTGCTGGCATGGCGTAGCGAAACCTATGAACAAGCCCTGGCCGAACGCAAGAAAGACCTGATCATCGGCGGCATCGCCCTGGTCTACGCGATCTGGCTGCTGTACGCCGGTGGCGTCAAATACCTGCTGCTCTCGGCCCTGCTCTATGCCCCTGGCGTGATCCTGTTCGCCAAGGCCAAGCGCGAGATCGGCCAACCCATCTTTACCAACGTGGAGAAACTGCTTTTCGCCGCCGTGGTAGTAGGCGCCCTGGTGGCTGCCTATGGTCTCTACGACGGCTTCCTGACTCTGTAACCCCCGTATTCGAAACTTGGAGGAAATGAACCATGTCCACGGAAAAAGTTAAGTACGGCGTACATTCCGAAGCCGGCAAACTGCGCAAAGTAATGGTCTGCTCCCCTGGCCTGGCGCACCAGCGCCTGACGCCGAGCAACTGCGACGAGCTGCTGTTCGACGACGTCATCTGGGTCAACCAGGCCAAGCGCGACCACTTCGATTTCGTCACCAAAATGCGCGAGCGCGGCATCGAAGTGCTGGAGATGCACAACCTGCTGACCGACATCGTCGCGCAACCTGAAGCACTGAAATGGATCCTGGACCGCAAGATCACTTCGGACACCGTCGGTGTCGGCCTGACCAACGAAGTGCGCAGCTGGCTCGAAGGCCTGGAACCACGTCATCTGGCCGAGTTCCTGATCGGCGGCGTGGCCGGTGAAGACCTGCCGGAGAGCGAAGGCTCCGGTGTCATCAAGATGTACCGCGACTACCTGGGCCATTCCAGCTTCCTGCTGGACCCGCTGCCCAACACCCAGTTCACTCGCGACACCACGTGCTGGATCTACGGCGGCGTAACGCTCAACCCGATGTACTGGCCGGCGCGACGTCAGGAAACCCTGCTGACCACCGCCATCTACAAGTTCCACCCCGAGTTCACCGGTGCCGACTTTGAAGTCTGGTACGGCGACCCTGACCAGGACCACGGCAAGGCCACTCTCGAAGGCGGCGACGTCATGCCGATCGGCAACGGCGTGGTACTGATCGGTATGGGTGAGCGCACCTCGCGCCAGGCCATCGGCCAACTGGCGCAATCGCTGTTCGCCAAAGGCGCTGTCGAGAAAGTCGTCGTCGCCGGCCTGCCGAAGTCCCGTGCAGCGATGCACCTGGACACCGTATTCAGCTTCTGCGATCGCGACCTGGTCACTGTCTTCCCTGAAGTGGTCAAGGAAATCGTACCGTTCGTCATCCGTCCAGACAGCAGCAAGCCGTATGGCATGGACGTGCGTCGCGAAAACAAAACCTTCATCGAAGTGGTGGCCGAGTCCCTCAACCTGAAGAAACTGCGCGTCGTCGAAACCGGTGGCAACAGCTTTGCCGCCGAACGCGAGCAGTGGGATGACGGCAACAACGTGGTGGCCGTGGAGCCTGGCGTGGTCATCGGTTACGACCGCAACACCTACACCAACACCCTGCTGCGCAAGGCCGGTATCGAGGTCATCACCATCAGCGCCGGCGAACTGGGCCGGGGCCGGGGCGGCGGTCACTGCATGACCTGCCCAATCGTTCGTGACCCTATCGACTACTAAACGACCATCAACCCGGCCGCACCTACCCGGTGCCGGCCGGGCCGATCACCGCATCCAAGGAGAATCATCATGGCGTTCAACATCCACAACCGTAACCTGCTGAGCCTGGAACACCACACCCCTCGCGAGTTGCGCTACCTGCTGGACCTGTCCCGCGACCTGAAACGTGCCAAGTACACCGGCACCGAGCAGCAGCACCTCAAAGGCAACAACATTGCGCTGATTTTCGAGAAAACCTCGACCCGCACCCGTTGCGCCTTTGAAGTGGCCGCCTACGACCAGGGCGCCAACGTCACCTACATCGACCCCAACTCCTCGCAGATCGGCCACAAAGAAAGCATGAAGGACACCGCCCGTGTCCTGGGCCGCATGTACGACGCCATCGAATACCGTGGCTTCAAGCAGGAAATCGTCGAAGAGCTGGCCAAGTTCGCAGGCGTTCCCGTATTCAACGGACTGACCGACGAATACCACCCGACCCAGATGATCGCCGACGTGCTGACCATGCGTGAGCACGCCGACAAGCCAATCCACGAGATCAGCTACGTCTACTTGGGCGACGCCCGCAACAACATGGGCAACTCGCTGCTGCTGGTCGGTTCCAAGCTGGGCATGGACGTGCGTATCTGCGCCCCCAAAGCCCTGTGGCCCCATGACGACCTGGTCGCACGTTGCAAGAAATACGCGGAAGAAAGTGGCGCACGCATCACCCTGACCGAAGACCCGAAAGCCGCGGTCAAGGGGGTCGACTTCATCCACACCGACGTCTGGGTATCGATGGGCGAGCCGGTTGAAGCCTGGGCCGAGCGTATCCAGCAACTGCTGCCCTACCAGGTCAACGCCGAGCTGATGAAAGCCACCGGCAACCCACGGACCAAGTTCATGCACTGCCTGCCTGCGTTCCACAACTCCGACACCAAGGTCGGCAAGCAGATCGCCGAGCAGTACCCGAACCTGGCCAACGGTATCGAAGTCACCGACGACGTGTTCGAGTCCCCAGCCTGCATCGCCTTCGAGCAAGCGGAGAACCGCATGCACACCATCAAGGCGATTCTGGTTTCGACCCTCGCTGACTTGTAATCCTGTGGGAGCGGGCGTGCCCCACGAAAGCTTTATCGCGGGGCACGCCCGCTCCTACACCCCCCTTTGCTAGAAGGAATCCATCATGCGTATCGTTGTTGCATTGGGCGGTAACGCCCTGCTGCGCCGTGGCGAACCCATGACTGCGGACAATCAGCGCGCCAATATCCGCATCGCCGCCGAGCAGATCGCCAAGATCCATCCGGGCAACGAACTGGTCATTGCCCACGGCAACGGCCCGCAAGTCGGCCTGCTGTCGCTGCAAGCGCAATCCTACAAGCCGGACGAAGCCTATCCACTGGACGTGCTCGGTGCTGAAACCGAAGGCATGATCGGCTACATCATCGAACAGGAACTGGGCAACCTGCTCGAGTTCGAAGTGCCGTTCGCAACGCTCCTGACCCAGGTTGAAGTCGATGGCAAGGACCCGGCCTTTCAGGACCCGACCAAGTTCATCGGCCCGGTCTACAGCAAGGAAGACGCCGAGCGCCTGGCCAAGGAAAAGGGCTGGGTCGTCAAACCCGACGGTGACAAGTACCGCCGAGTGGTCGCCAGCCCACGTCCAAAACGCATTTTTGAAATCCGTCCGATCACCTGGCTGCTGGAAAAGAAAACCGTGGTGATCTGCGCCGGCGGTGGTGGTATCCCGACCATGTACGACGAGAGCGGCAAGAAGCTCAGCGGCGTGGAAGCGGTGATCGACAAAGACCTGTGCTCGTCCTTGCTGGCCCAGGAGCTCAAGTCCGATCTGCTGGTGATCGCCACCGACGTCAATGCGGCTTATATCGACTGGGGCAAACCGACCCAGAAGGCCGTCGCCGAGGCTCACCCTGACGAATTGGAACGCCTGGGCTTTGCCGCTGGTTCCATGGGCCCGAAAGTCCAGGCCGCCTGCGAGTTTGCCCGCAACACCGGCAAGGTCGCGGTGATTGGCTCGCTGGCTGACATCGAAGATATCGTCAAAGGTACTGCCGGTACCCGTGTCAGCACGGCCAAACCTGGAATAAGCTACCGTTGATGCAGTTGGGCGGACTGAAGGTCCGCCCGTTTCAACCTTCCAGAGGAGCCCGCCATGGCCCAGTTCACCCCCGGTCACCTGCATATCGAGCGTCATGCCCTGACCAAGGACGACGTCAGCTACGACCTGAACATCGACTACGAAGTTGCCACCGACCCCAAGGAAGGCAAGGGCATGCAGTTCAAAATGCACGGCTCGATCCAGGGCAAGGACATGAGTGAGTCGTTCTTCCTGCCCAAGGAGCAGGCATACAACTTCGCCAGCAACGTGACCAAGATTGCCGAGAAGTACGGCATCCCCAAGGCCTATAGCAGCATTGGCTCGGTACACAAGCACTACGACGCCATGTTCGAGGACGTCCGCGTACAGCTGAACATGAAATCCGGCGATCCGATCAAACCGGAACATTTCGAGTAAGTTTGCGAATTCGTCGCGGGGCAAGCCCGCTCCTACAGTGTAGGAGCGGGCTTGCCCCGCGATTCGTCTGCACAGCATACTCCCCGCCTTCGTAAGCCTTGACCCCTCCCCCATGCGCATCCACGTCAGCTTCATCGACCGCGTTGGCATCACCCAGGAAGTGCTGGCCCTGCTCGGCGCCCGCAACCTCAACCTGGACGCGGTGGAGATGGTCCCACCCAATGTCTATATCGACGCCCCGACCCTCAGCCCCCATGTACTTGAAGAGCTGCACGACGCCTTGTTGAACGTGCATGGCGTGCAGTCTGTACGGGTCGTGGACATTCTCCCTGGCCAACGCCGCCACCTGCAGCTCGATGCCCTGCTCGCCGCCATGAGCGACCCGGTGCTGGCACTGGACAGCGCCGGCCACGTGCTGCTGGCCAACCCGGCGCTGGTAGACCTGTGCGGCCAGGAGCCCTCCGATCGCTCGGTGGTCGACCTGTTCGACGACCCTGGCCTGCTCGAAGCGCTGATCGAGCAAGGGTTTCGCCTGCCCATGCGCGAAGTGGTGCTCAATGGCCAGACGCTGTTGCTCGACGCCACCCCCATCACCAACGCCGGTGGCCTGCTGACGCTGTACCAGCCCAACCGTATCGGCGAGCGGCTCTCGGCCCTGCACCACGATCACGCTGAGGGTTTTGATGCCCTGCTTGGCGACTCACCACCGATCCGCACCCTCAAGGCCCGCGCCCTGCGCGTCGCAGCCCTGGATGCGCCGTTGCTGATTCATGGCGAGACCGGCACCGGCAAGGAACTGGTGGCCCGCGCCTGCCACGCCATCAGTAGCCGTCACAGCGCGCCATTCCTGGCGCTGAACTGCGCGGCGCTGCCGGAGAACCTCGCCGAAAGCGAGCTGTTCGGCTACGCACCCGGTGCCTTCACCGGCGCTCAGCGTGGCGGCAAGCCGGGGCTGATGGAACTGGCCAACCAGGGCACCGTGTTTCTAGACGAGATCGGCGAAATGTCGCCCTACCTGCAAGCCAAGCTGCTGCGCTTTCTCAACGACGGCAGCTTTCGCCGGGTGGGAGGCGATCGCGAGGTCAAGGTCAACGTTCGTATCCTCAGCGCCACTCATCGCGACCTGGAAAAAATGGTCGCCGAGGGCACCTTCCGCGAAGACCTGTTCTACCGCCTCAACGTGCTCAACCTGCAAGTGCCGCCCCTGCGTGAGCGCGGCCAGGACATCCTCCTGCTGGCCGGCTACTTCATGCAGCAGGCCTGCACCCAGATCCAGCGACCACTGTGCCGCCTGACGGCGGGCACCTACCCGGCACTGCTGGGCAACCGCTGGCCGGGCAATGTGCGCCAGCTGCAGAACGTGATTTTCCGTGCTGCCGCGATCTGTGAAGGCAACCTGGTGGACATCGGCGACCTGGACATCGCCGGCACCTCGGTAGCCCGTGAACACGACGGCGAGGTCGATAGCCTCGAGCAGGCAATGGAAGACTACGAACGCAGCCTGCTGCAGAAGCTCTACACCCGCTACCCGTCCACCCGCCAGCTGGCCAGCAGGCTGCAAACCTCCCACACCGCCATCGCCCATCGCCTGCGCAAGTACGGCATCCCGACCCGATCCTGAATACGCAGGTCGACCGTACTGAAAACGATACAGCGTAACGATATCAATACAGTCGAGTTTCAACGCCGTAGTGCAAGGGTTTGATCCCTTTAAGCTTTTTTTATCACCCCAGGCTGTAGCGATTTCGTTACAGACTGGGATTTCTTGCGTTCAAGATATTTTATAACTAGCTGATTTATAACGATATTTTATAAATGGCCGCGTTATTGCTAATGGATTACTCATTCCAGTGCTCAGCGCCGTTCCTGAGCCATGTCCACTGCCGCCCCCTGCGGCCCCGAGGAGTTTCCATGAGCGAGTTGCGTTTTACCGAAGATCACGAATGGCTGCGTACGGAAGCCGACGGCAGCGTCACCGTCGGAATTACCGCCTTCGCCCAGAATGCCCTGGGTGATGTGGTCTATGTGCAACTGCCGGAGCTGCAAAACTACGACCAGGGCGCCGAAGCCTCCACCGTCGAGTCGGTAAAGGCCGCGAGCGGCGTGTACATGCCCCTGAGCGGTGAAGTAGTGGCTGTCAATGAACAGCTCGAAGCCAACCCTGAGCTGGTCAACGAAGACCCGCTGGGAGAAGGCTGGTTCTTCCGTTTCATCCCGGCCCAAGCCGGCGCCGTCGAGCAACTGCTCGACCAGGACGCCTACGACCGCCTGATCAAAGCCAACGCTGACGCCTGAGGACTCGCCATGACCATCTACCTCGGCACTGCCAACGAATTCATTGCTCGTCACATCGGCCCGCGCCAGGCCGACGAGCAACACATGCTCGCCACCCTGGGCTTTGACTCCCTGGAAGCCATGAGCGCCGCCGTCATCCCTGACAGCATCAAGGGCACCAGCGTGCTGGAGCTCGGCGCTGGCCAGAGCGAAGCCGATGCCCTGGCCTCGCTCAAGGCCATCGCCGGCAATAACCAACTGTTCAAGAGCTTCATTGGCCAGGGTTACTACAACTGCCATACCCCGGCGCCGATCCTGCGCAACCTGCTGGAAAACCCGGCCTGGTATACCGCCTACACCCCGTACCAGCCTGAAATTTCCCAGGGCCGCCTGGAAGCGCTGCTAAACTTCCAGACCCTGATCAGCGACCTCACCGGCCTGCCGATCGCCAACGCCTCCCTGCTCGACGAGGCCACCGCCGCTGCCGAAGCCATGACCTTCTGCAAGCGCCTGAGCAAGAACAAGGGCAGCCACGCCTTCTTCGCCTCGGTGCATTGCCACCCGCAAACCCTGGACGTGCTGCGTACCCGTGCCGAGCCACTGGGTATCGAAGTGGTCGTGGGTGACGAGCGCGAGCTGGACGATGTCAGCGCATTCTTCGGCGCACTGCTGCAGTACCCGGCCAGCAGCGGCGAAGTCTTCGACTACCGCGAGCTGGTCGAGCGCTTCCACGGCGCCAACGCCCTGGTGGCGGTCGCCGCCGACCTGCTGGCCCTGACCCTGCTGACCCCACCAGGCGAGTTCGGTGCAGACGTCGCCATCGGCAGCGCCCAGCGCTTCGGTGTACCGCTGGGCTTTGGTGGTCCGCACGCGGCCTACTTCTCTACCCGCGATGCGTTCAAGCGCGACATGCCGGGCCGCCTGGTCGGCGTGTCCATCGACCGCTTCGGCAAAACGGCCCTGCGCCTGGCCATGCAGACCCGCGAGCAACACATCCGCCGCGAAAAGGCCACCAGCAACATCTGCACCGCGCAGGTGCTGCTGGCCAACATCGCCAGCATGTACGCCGTGTACCACGGCCCGCAGGGCCTGAAGCAGATCGCCCAGCGCACCCATGCCCTGACCGCCATTCTCAAGGCCGGTCTCGAGCAACTGGGCGTCGACGTCGAAGTAGAAGCCTTCTTCGATACCCTGACCCTGGCCACGGGCGACGCCACCGCCGCCCTGCACGACAAGGCCCGCACCCAGCGCCTGAACCTGCGCCAGATCGATGCCCAGCGCCTGGGTCTGTCACTGGATGAAACCAGCACCCAGGCTGACGTCGAGGCCCTGTGGCAACTGTTCGCCGACGGCCAGACTGCCCCGGATTTCAGCGACCTGGCCAACGGCGTCCAGGCCCGGTTGCCTGCCGCTCTGCTGCGCCAGTCGGCCATCCTCGAACACCCGGTGTTCAACCGCTACCACAGCGAAACCGAACTGATGCGCTACCTGCGCAAACTGGCCGACAAGGACCTGGCCCTGGACCGCACCATGATCCCGCTGGGTTCGTGCACCATGAAGCTCAACGCCGCCAGCGAAATGATCCCGGTGACCTGGGCCGAGTTCGGCAATCTGCACCCGTTCGCACCTGCCGAGCAAAGCCAGGGCTACCAGCAACTGACCAACGAGCTGGAAGCCATGCTCTGCGCCGCCACCGGCTACGACGCCGTGTCGCTGCAGCCCAACGCCGGCTCCCAGGGTGAATACGCCGGCCTGCTGGCCATCCGCGCCTATCACCAGAGCCGTGGCGATGCCCGCCGCGACATCTGCCTGATCCCATCCTCGGCCCACGGTACCAACCCGGCCACCGCCCACATGGCTGGCATGCGTGTAGTGGTGACCGCCTGTGACGCCCGCGGCAACGTCGATATCGACGACCTGCGCGCCAAAGCCATCGAGCACCGTGAACACCTCGCCGCGCTGATGATCACCTACCCATCGACCCACGGCGTGTTTGAGGAAGCCATCGGCGAGATCTGCGCGATCATCCACGACAACGGCGGCCAGGTGTACATCGACGGCGCCAACATGAACGCCATGGTCGGCCTGTGCGCCCCTGGCAAGTTCGGTGGCGACGTCTCGCACCTGAACCTGCACAAGACCTTCTGCATTCCCCACGGCGGTGGCGGCCCGGGTGTCGGCCCGATCGGCGTCAAGTCGCACCTGGCACCGTTCCTGCCAGGCCACGGTCATATGGAGAACAAACAGGGCGCGGTCTGCGCAGCGCCATTCGGCAGCGCCAGCATCCTGCCGATCACCTGGATGTACATCCGCATGATGGGCGGTGCCGGCCTCAAGCGCGCCTCGCAAATGGCGATCCTCAACGCCAACTACATCGCCCGCCGCCTGGAAGAGCACTATCCTGTGTTGTACACCGGCAGCAACGGCCTGGTCGCACACGAGTGCATCCTCGACCTGCGTCCACTCAAGGACAGCAGCGGCATCAGCGTCGACGACGTGGCCAAGCGCCTGATCGACTTCGGTTTCCACGCCCCGACCATGTCATTCCCGGTGGCCGGTACGCTGATGATCGAACCGACCGAAAGTGAGTCCAAGGAAGAACTGGACCGTTTCTGCGACGCGATGATCCGCATCCGCGAAGAAATTCGCGCAGTGGAAAACGGCAGCCTGGACAAGGACGACAACCCGCTGAAGAACGCACCACACACCGCCGCTGAAATCGCCGGCGAGTGGAGCCACCCGTACAGCCGCGAACAAGCGGTGTACCCGCTGGCCACCCTGGTTGAAGGCAAGTACTGGCCACCGGTCGGTCGTGTCGACAACGTCTTCGGCGACCGTAACCTGGTCTGCGCCTGCCCGTCGATCGAGAGCTATCAGGACGTCTGAGTCCTGATAGCGGGGCAAGCCCGCTCCTACCCGGTAGGAGCAGGCTCGCCCCGCGATGGCTTCCCACCCAACACGAGGGTACGACCATGTCACTGAGCGTTTTCGACCTGTTCAAGATCGGCATCGGCCCCTCCAGCTCCCATACCGTCGGCCCCATGCGTGCCGCCGCGCGCTTTGCCGAAGGGCTGCGCCGCGACGATCTGCTCAAGGCTACGGTCAGCGTCAAGGCCGAGCTGTACGGCTCGCTCGGCGCCACCGGCAAGGGCCACGGCAGCGACAAGGCCGTGCTGCTCGGGCTTGAAGGCGAACATCCCGACAGCGTCGACACCGAAAGCATTCCTGCCCGCCTGCAGGCTATCCGCAGCAGTGGAAGGCTCAGGTTGCTGGGTGAACACGAGATCGAATTCATCGAGAAGCAGCACCTGGCGATGATTCGCAAACCCCTGGCCTACCACCCCAACGGCATGATCTTTCGCGCCTTTGACACCGCGGGCTTGCAGATTCGTAGCCGCGAGTACTATTCGGTGGGCGGAGGCTTTGTCGTCGATGAAGACGCCGCCGGTGCCGACCGCATTGTCGAAGACAGCACCGTACTGCCCTACCCGTTCAAGACCGCCAAGGAACTGCTCGGCCATTGCGCCGCACAGAACCTTGCAATCAGCCAGGTGATGCTGGCCAACGAGGCGGCCTGGCGACCGGAGAGCGAAACCCGCAGCGGCCTGTTGCACATCTGGCAAGTGATGCAGGACTGCGTCGCCGCCGGCTGTCGCAACGAAGGCATCCTGCCGGGCGGGCTCAAGGTCAAACGTCGAGCGGCAGCGTTGTATCGCCAGTTATGCAGCAACCCGGAAGCCAGCCTGCGCGATGCTCTCTCGGTGCTGGACTGGGTCAACCTGTACGCCCTGGCGGTGAACGAAGAGAACGCCTTTGGCGGGCGCGTGGTCACTGCGCCCACCAACGGCGCCGCCGGCATCGTTCCGGCCGTGTTGCACTACTACATGCGCTTTATCACCGGAGCCAATGAAGATGGCGTGGTGCGCTTTCTCCTCACCGCGGCCGCCATCGGCATTCTCTACAAAGAAAACGCCTCGATCTCCGGTGCCGAAGTCGGCTGCCAGGGCGAAGTGGGCGTGGCTTGTTCGATGGCCGCCGGCGCCCTGTGCGAGGTCATGGGCGGCACGGTGCAGCAGGTCGAGAACGCCGCCGAAATCGGCATGGAACACAACCTGGGCCTGACCTGCGACCCGATTGGCGGGTTGGTCCAGGTGCCCTGCATCGAGCGCAACGCCATGGGTTCGGTCAAGGCCATCAATGCGGTGCGCATGGCGCTGCGGGGAGACGGCCAGCACTTCGTCTCCCTCGACAAGGTCATTCGTACCATGCGCCAGACCGGCGCCGACATGAAAAGCAAATACAAGGAGACCGCCCGCGGCGGTCTGGCCGTCAACATCATCGAATGCTGACACCCTCTCACGCACCAAGGAGTCATCAATGTCCACCGAAACACTGCAAAAGACCCCGCTGCACGCCCTGCACCTTGAACTGGGCGCGCGCATGGTGCCGTTCGCCGGCTACGACATGCCGGTGCAGTACCCGCTTGGGGTCATGAAGGAACATCTGCATACCCGTGAACAGGCCGGGTTGTTCGATGTCTCTCACATGGGCCAGATCCGCCTTCAGGGTGCCGGCGCCGCCAAGGCCCTGGAAACCCTGGTACCGGTGGACATCATCGATCTGCCCGTGGGCATGCAACGCTACGCGATGTTCACCAATGAACACGGTGGCATCCTCGATGACCTGATGGTTGCCAACCTGGGCAACGACGAATTGTTCCTGGTGGTCAACGCCGCCTGCAAGCACCAGGACCTGGCGCACCTGCAAAAGTACATCGGCGAGCACTGCCAGATCGTGCCACTGTTCGAGGAACGCGCCCTGCTGGCCTTGCAAGGCCCGGCGGCGGTAAAGGTGCTGGAGCGCCTGGCGCCCGCGGTTGCGAAGATGACCTTCATGCAGTTCCAGCCCGTGCAACTGCTGGGTGCGGACTGCTTTGTCAGCCGCTCGGGCTACACCGGCGAAGACGGTTTCGAGATTTCGGTACCGGCCGACCAGGCCGAAGCACTTGCCCGTCGCCTGCTGGCCGAACCGGAAGTGGCAGCCATTGGTCTGGGGGCTCGCGACTCCCTTCGCCTGGAAGCCGGCCTGTGCCTCTACGGCCATGACATGAACGCGCAGACCACCCCAATCGAGGCGAGCCTGTTGTGGGCCATCTCCAAGGTGCGACGCGCCGATGGTGGCCGTGCCGGTGGCTTCCCGGGTGCCGAGCAGATCTTCGCCCAACAGCAAAATGGCGTTGCACGCAAACGCGTCGGCCTGCTGCCACAGGAACGTACGCCGGTGCGTGAAGAGGCCGAGATTGTCGATGAGGCCGGTACTGTTATCGGCAAAGTATGCAGCGGTGGTTTTGGCCCGACATTGGCAGGCCCCGTGGCAATGGGATATGTCGATAGCGCATATACCGCAGTCGATACCCCGGTATGGGCCATCGTGCGTGGCAAGCGTGTTGCAATGAAAGTCAGCAAGATGCCATTCGTTGCGCAGCGCTACTACCGCGGCTGAATCGTTAGTTGAAACTTTGTGTCATAGTGCGTTCGGGTTTTCGAATTCGAACGCGTTTTATAACTTTCGAAAAGCATCGCGGCATGGTCTGGAATGAGCCGGAAAAAATCGACCGAACGGACGCTAAAAGGTAGAGCGGGAGCGGCTTTGAGGGCTTGTTTTTGCCGACAGAGTTAGCGTAGAGTCACTGCACTGTGTTTGCATGGGTCGCTATGGTTCGTGACCTGGGCAGTAGCGCTGAGATTGCTACAACCCGTTCGACGTCTCTTACTTTCCTGCAACCCAGCCCAGTACTCTTTCATTTGGAAGAAGCTGTTACTAATTCTAAGTTTCAAAGGAAATAAGACAATGTCCCAACGTCAGAGCGGTACCGTCAAGTGGTTTAACGACGAGAAAGGTTTTGGTTTCATCACTCCAGAAAGCGGTCCGGATCTGTTCGTACACTTCCGCGCTATCCAGGGTAACGGCTTCAAGAGCCTGAAAGAAGGCCAGAAAGTCACCTTCATCGCCGTGCAGGGCCAGAAAGGCATGCAGGCTGACGAAGTTATCGCGGAAGCCTGATTCCCGATATAAAAAGCCCCTGCTGGCAACAGCAGGGGCTTTTTTGTGCGCGCAATTCCGTAGAATGGGCGTTTTGCGCAAGGAGGGCCCCGCGTATGCCCAAGCCGTTGTTACAGCCCCAGGGCGACTTCCCCGCCGTTGGCCTCGGTCGGCGCCTGGCGGCCATGTTCTATGACTTCCTGCTGTGTACTGCACTGCTGATCGTGACCGCTGGCATCTACAAGATGATCCAGATGGCAATCATCGGCGAAACGCGCATGCGTGCCATGACCGACGCCGGCGCCCTGGATGGCGACCCGTTGCTGTCGACGGTGCTGGTGTTCGTCCTGTTCGGCTTCTTCGCCAAGTTCTGGACCCACGGTGGCCAGACCCTGGGCATGCAGGTGTGGGGCATCCGCGTGCAGAATGCCGATGGCAGCGCCATCAGCTTGTGGCAAGCCCTGTTGCGCTTTGTGGTCGCGATTGCCTCGTGGTTGTGCCTGGGGCTGGGTTTTATCTGGTCGTTGTTCGACAAGCGCCAGCGCAGCTGGCATGACATCTACTCCGACACCCAACTGGTACGCGTCCCCAAACGCACCAAATAACCACTGTAGGAACGGGCGTGCCCCGCGATAGCGATCTTCCTGATATTCCGCTATCGCGGGGCAAGCCCGCACCAACGGGCACAAAAAAGCCGACCCTTGGGTCGGCTTTTTTGTGCTATCCAGCGCGTCTCAACATCCACCAGCCGGCGCCGGCGCAGATTGCCGCCGGGATCACCACTGCCAGCAGCGGCGGGAAGCCGAACACCTGGCTCGATGGCCCCAGCAGGTCCTGGGCGATGCGGAATACAAAGCCCACCAGCACGCCGGTGAACACACGCTGGCCCAGGGTTACCGAACGCAACGGGCCGAAGATGAAAGAGATGGCCATCAACACCAGCGCCGCCGTCACCATCGGCTGCAGGACCTTGGTCCAGAACGCCAGCCAATAGCGGGCATTGTTCAGGCCCTGGTCGGACAGGTAGTGGATGTAGTCCCACAGGCCCGTGATCGACAGCGACTCAGGCGCCAGCACCACGGTATTGAGCAGTTGCGGCGTGACGGTTACATCCCAGCGCTCTGCCGGTGCCTTGACCACTTCGGTGTGATCGCCACGGAAGTGGGTGGTGGTCACGTCGCTCAGCTGCCAATGGTCGTCCTGGTACTGCGCCCGGCGGGCAAAGCTGGAGGTGACCAGGTGACGCTCGTTATCGAAGCGATAGCGGGTGACGCCATACAGCAGGCCATTGGGCTGCACGGAGTTGATGTGTACGAACTCCTCGCCCTGGCGGTGCCACATGCCACGCTTGGAACTCTGTGCCTCACCACTGCCCTGGGCCAGCGAACGATCGGCCTGGGCCTTGTTCTCGGTCACAGGGGCTACGTATTCGCCGATCAGGATACCAGCCAGCATCAGCACCAGCATCGGCTTCATGACCGCCCAGACGATCCGCCCGATGGACACACCGGCAGCGCGCATGATGGTCAACTCGCTGCTGCTGGCCAGGCTGCCCAGGCCGATCAGGCAGCCGATCAACGCCGCCATCGGCAGCATGTCGTAGAGCCGGCGCGGTGCCGTCAGCAAGACAAAATTGCCGGCATCCATCAGGGTGTAGCTGTCGCTGATGTCGCCCATTTCGTCGATGAAGGCGAACAGCGAGGCCAGGCCCAGGATGATCCCGAGCACGGCAAGAATGGCCACCAGGACGCTCTTGCCGATGTAGCGGTCGAGCTTAACCATGGGCCACCTCCGCACGGCGAGCGGCACGCTTGAGGCGCATCGGCTCCCAGTACATCAAGCCCAGGCCGATGAACAGGAACAGCCCGTGGACCCACCAGATACCCAGGCCGATCGGCAGCTTGCCTTTCTCCAGGGCGCCACGCACGGCAATCAGCATTGTCAGGTACGCCATATACAGAAGAATCGCCGGCAGCAGCTTGAGGAAGCGGCCCTGGCGCGGGTTGACCCGCGACAGCGGCACTGCCATCAGGGTCACGATGAACACCAGCAGCGGCAGCGACAGGCGCCATTGCAGCTCGGCACGCTCGCGCAGGCCGTCGTGGCCGATCAGATCGGAAGTCGGGATCGCCTCGCGGTCAGTGATTTCTTCGCTGACCTCAGGCTTGGGCAGCAACACGCCATAGGTGTCGTACTTGATCGCGCGGTAGTCGGCCTGGCCTGGGTTGCCATCGTAGCGGTAGCCGTTTTCCAGGATCAGGTAGCGATTGCCGTCGGCACCGACTTCTTGCCGGCCCTTCTCGGCGACCAGTACCGAGGGCGCACGCTCCTTGGTCTTGTCTTCGGAGAAGCGCTTCTCGGAAATGAACACGCCGCCCAGGTTGCCGCGGTCTTCGGACAACTGCTCGGTGTAGGTGACCCGCGTGCCGTCGCGCAAGGTCTGGAATCGCCCTGGCACCAGGGTGTCGAATTCGGTCAGGGCATCCTGCTGGTTGATGATCTGGGCGACCTTGGTCACGCCCTGAGGCGCCAGGCCCAGGCTCAGCCAAGCCACCAGCAAAGCCACCAGTGCCGCAGGCGCCATGGTCATGCGCAGCAGGCGCTGCTGGCTCATGCCGGTCGCCGAGAGCACGGTCATCTCGCTTTCCAGGTAGAGCCGGCCATAGGCCAGGAGAATCCCGAGGAACAGCCCCAGCGGCAGGATCAATTGAAGGAAGCCCGGCAGGCGATACCCCATGATCAGGAACAGCACACCCGGATCGAGGATGCCCTGGGCCGCCTGGGCCAGGTACTTGATGAAGCGCCCGCTCATGATGATGACCAACAGCACGGCGCTGACGGCACTCAGGGTCACCAGGACCTCACGGGACAGATAACGGAAGACGATCAAACCAGACACTCCTGGGTTGTCAGGCTCGGACAGCCGAACAAGGAATACATAACTGCCAAGATAGTTACCGGCTCGCCAATGCGAACCTGGATAAAAGTTGGCGCATTATCCTGTGATTGGCCGTGCCTGTCACTTGGCGGCTTGCAATGCTTCATATCGGGGTTGTCAGGGCAGTCCATGCAGGCTCAAACTGGCAGCTTTATCACTGGCACGCGACCACGCGGCCAGCTCGCTTACTGCGCCTGCACAGACAGCGCGCATAGACAGATCATTCGGGGACCCTGACATGGAACTGGTTGTAAAGAGCGTAGCCGCTGCATCCTTGAAAACCGCAACGCTGGTGCTCACTGTCGGTGAAGGCCGCAAGCTCGGCGCCACCGCCAAAGCTGTGGACGAAGCCAGTGCCGGTGCCCTGAGTGCCGTACTCAAGCGCGGCGACCTGGCCGGCAAGGTTGGTCAGACCCTGCTGCTGCAAGGCCTGGCCAACCTCAAGGCCGAACGCGTGCTGCTGGTGGGTGTCGGCAAAGAAGCCGAACTGGGTGATCGCAGCTGGCGCAAAGTGGTATCCAGCGTGCTGGCGGTGCTCAAGGGCCTGAACGGCAGCGACGCGGTACTGGCCCTCGATGACGTCGCCGTCACTGGCCGCGATGCCTTCTATGGCAAGACGCGCCTGCTGGCCGAGAGCCTGCTCGACGGTGAATATGTCTTCGATCAGTTCAAGAGCCAGAAAGCCGAACCCCGTGCCCTGAAGAAAATCACCCTGCTGGCCGACAAGGCCGGTGCCGGCGAAGTCGAACGTGCCCTCAAGCATGCCCGCGCCATTGCCGCTGGCATGCGCTTCACCCGCGACCTGGGCAACCTGCCCCCGAACGTCTGCCACCCAAGCTACCTGGCCGAACAGGCCAAGGGCCTGGGCAAGGCCTACAAGGGCCTGAAGGTCGAAGTGCTGGACGAGAAGAAAATCAAGGAACTGGGCATGGGCGCGTTCTACGCCGTTGGCCAGGGCAGCGACCAGCCACCACGCCTGATCGTGATGAGCCACCAGGGCGGCAAGAAGTCCGAGAAACCGTTCGTACTGGTGGGCAAGGGCATCACCTTCGACACCGGCGGCATCAGCCTCAAGCCCGGCGCCGGCATGGATGAGATGAAGTACGACATGGGCGGTGCCGCCAGCGTCTTCGGCACCCTGCGCGCCGTGCTCGAACTGCAACTGCCGATCAACCTGGTGTGCCTGCTGGCCTGTGCCGAGAACATGCCGAGCGGCGGCGCCACCCGTCCAGGCGACATCGTCACCACCATGAGCGGCCAGACCGTCGAAATCCTCAACACCGACGCCGAAGGCCGCCTGGTACTGTGCGACACCCTCACCTACGCCGAGCGCTTCAAGCCCCAGGCCGTGATCGACATCGCCACCCTGACCGGTGCCTGCATTGTCGCCCTGGGCAGCCACACGTCGGGCCTGATGGGCAACAACGATGAGCTGGTCGGCCAACTGCTCGACGCCGGCAAGCGTGCCGACGACCGCGCCTGGCAGCTGCCGCTGTTCGACGAGTACCAGGAACAGCTCGACAGCCCGTTCGCCGACATCGCCAACATCGGTGGGCCAAAGGCCGGCACCATCACTGCCGGCTGCTTCCTGTCACGGTTCGCCAAGGCCTACAACTGGGCCCACCTGGACATCGCCGGCACGGCCTGGATCAGCGGCGGCAAGGACAAGGGCGCCACTGGCCGTCCGGTCCCGCTGCTGACCCAGTACCTGCTCGATCGCGCCAACGCCTGAGTGACAGCCGGGCGGTTGCGTCTTCGGACGTAATCGCCCGGCAGGCTGACCATGAGCAAAGTCGATTTCTATATTCTGCCCAGCGACGCGCCCTCGGCGCGCCTGGATTTCGCCTGCAAGCTCTGCGACAAGGCCTGGCGCCTTGGCCACAGGGTTTACCTGCACTGCAGCGATGCCGCCCAGCGCGATGAACTGGACGCGCGCCTGTGGGCCTTCAAGGGCGAGGCCTTCGTGCCCCACAGCCCGGCCGAAGACGACCCGCAAGGCAGTGTGGCCCTCGGCCTTGGCGACGACGCCGGCAGCCATCAGGACCTGTTGATCAACCTGGACCTGAAGGTACCGCCGTTCGCCGCGCGCTTTGCCCGTATTGCCGAGATCGTGGTCGAGGAGCCGACGATTCGTCTGGCTGCCCGAGAGAGTTACCGTTTCTACCGCGAACAGGGCTATGCTCTGCAGAATCACCGCTTACAGCGACTCTGAGACGATGGATAAACCCACTGCCCTGCCCCAATCCGCACACCTGCTGGACGACCTCGAGTCGATTCGCCAGTTGCTGGGCGACGAATCCCTTGAGCCACCGCTGCTGACCGATACCGTCGAGGAGCAAATCCCGCTGTTGCTCGAAGAAGCCATCGTGCCGCCAGCTCCTGCTGCTGCCCCGGTAGTGGCTGACGACCCACAGGCTCGCCGCCAGGAAACCCTGCTGCACCTGGACACCGAGTTGCGTGCCGCCGCGCAGTTGATCATGCAAGATGTGATCAACGACTTTACCCCGCACATCGAGAACGAAATCAAGCGTCGTCTCGATGCTCGCCTGGAGCGGCTGCTCGGCCAGCTTCCAGAGTGAATCGCGGGGCAAGGCCGCTCCTGCCCGGTAGGAGCGGCCTTGCCCCGCGATGTTTTTGCCTCCTGCCATCACCTCGCTCTACGCCCCGGCCCTTATCCCCGTTATACTTACCGGCTTTCCTGAATAAATGCCTAAGGGTCCCGCCGCGCATGGATAAGACCTACCAGCCGCACGCAATTGAAACTTCCTGGTACAACACCTGGGAGTCCGAGAATTATTTCGCCCCGCAAGGCGCGGGCGATTCCTACACCATCATGATTCCGCCGCCGAACGTCACCGGCAGCCTGCACATGGGTCATGGTTTCAACAACGCGATCATGGACGCCCTGATCCGTTTCCGCCGCATGCAGGGTCGCAACACCCTGTGGCAGCCAGGTACCGACCACGCCGGTATCGCCACCCAGATGCTGGTCGAGCGTCAGCTCGAAGCCAAAGGCCAGAACCGCCACGACCTGGGTCGCGAAAAATTCCTGGAAAAGGTCTGGGAGTGGAAGGATCAGTCGGGTGGCAACATCAGCCGCCAGATCCGCCGCCTGGGCTCGTCGGTCGACTGGAGCCGCGAGCGCTTCACCATGGACGATGGCCTGTCTGAAGCTGTCAAGGAAGCCTTCGTGCGCCTGCATGAAGACGGCCTGATCTACCGCGGCAAGCGCCTGGTCAACTGGGACACCAAGCTGCACACGGCGATTTCCGACCTCGAAGTGGAAAACCACGACGAAAAAGGCCACCTGTGGAACCTGCGCTACCCGCTGGCTGACGGCGCCAAGACCGCCGACGGCAAAGACTACCTGATCGTTGCCACTACCCGCCCGGAAACCATGCTCGGCGACGCAGCGGTGGCTGTGAATCCCGAAGACGAGCGCTACAAGGCGCTGATCGGCAAGTTCGTCGAGCTGCCGCTGGTTGGCCGCCGCATCCCGATCATCGGCGACGACTACTGCGACCCCGAGTTCGGCACCGGCTGCGTGAAGATCACCCCGGCCCACGACTTCAATGACTATGAAGTCGGCAAGCGTCACAACCTGCCGCTGCTGAACATCTTCGACAAGAACGCCTTCGTGCTGCCGGCAGCCCAGGTGTTCAACCTCGACGGCAGCGTCAACGAAAGCGTCGACGCCACCCTGCCCGCGCAGTATGCAGGCCTGGACCGCTTCGTCGCGCGCAAGCAGATCGTTGCCGACTTCGACGCCGCGGGCCTGCTGGTCAGCGTCGACGACCACGCCCTGAAGGTACCGAAGGGCGACCGCTCCGGCACCGTCATCGAGCCTTGGCTGACCGACCAGTGGTACGTGTCGACCAAACCGCTGGCCGAGCCTGCCATCGCCGCCGTTGAAGACGGTCGTATCCAGTTCGTGCCTAAACAGTACGAGAACATGTACTTCTCCTGGATGCGCGATATCCAGGACTGGTGCATCAGCCGCCAGCTGTGGTGGGGCCACCGCATTCCGGCCTGGTACGACGAGTCGGGCAAGGTCTATGTCGGGCGCAGCGAAGAAGAAGTCCGCGCCAAGCACAACCTGGGTGCCGACGTGGTCCTGAACCAGGACAACGACGTTCTCGACACCTGGTTCAGCTCGGGCCTGTGGACCTTCTCGACCCTGGGCTGGCCACAGCAGACCGAGTTCCTCAAGACCTTCCACTCCACCGACGTGCTAGTCACCGGTTTCGATATCATTTTCTTCTGGGTCGCCCGGATGATCATGCTCACCATGCACCTGGTGAAGAATGAAGACGGCACCCCGCAGGTTCCGTTCAAGACCGTGTACGTTCACGGCCTGGTCCGCGACGGCCAGGGCCAGAAGATGTCCAAGTCCAAGGGCAACGTCCTTGACCCGCTGGACATCGTCGACGGCATTACCCTGGACGAGCTGCTGGAAAAACGCACCAGTGGCCTGATGCAGCCCAAGCTCGCCGAGAAAATCGCCAAGCAGACCAAGGCCGAGTTCCCCGAAGGCATTGCCAGCTACGGCACCGACGCCCTGCGCTTTACCTTCTGCTCCCTCGCCTCCACCGGGCGCGACATCAAGTTCGACATGGGCCGTGTCGAGGGCTACCGCAACTTCTGCAACAAGATCTGGAACGCCGCCCGCTACGTCCTGGACAAAGGTGAAGACTGCGGCCAGAACGGCGAAGCCTACGAGCTGTCGCTGGCTGATCGCTGGATCATCTCCCAACTGCAGCGCACCGAAGCCGAGGTGACCCGCCAGTTGGAACAGTTCCGCTTCGACCTGGCCGCCCAGGCGCTCTACGAGTTCATCTGGAACCAGTACTGCGACTGGTACCTGGAGCTATCCAAGCCGGTACTGTGGGACGAGAACGCCCCGGTCGAGCGCGCCCGTGGCACCCGCCGCACCCTGGTACGCGTACTGGAAGTGGCCCTGCGCCTGGCGCACCCGTTCATGCCGTTCATCACCGAAGAAATCTGGCAGCGCCTGGCGCCGCTGGCCGGTGCCGAAGGCAAGACCATCATGCTGCAGCCATGGCCGGTGGCCAATGAAAGCCGCATCGATGCCGCTGCCGAAGGCGATATCGAATGGCTCAAGGAACTGATGCTCGGCGTGCGCAACATTCGCGGCGAGATGAACATCGGCCCGGGCAAGCCCCTGCAACTGTTCCTCAAGAACGCCAGTGCCGAAGACCAGCGTCGCCTGCAGGAGAACGAAGCGCTGCTCAAGAAGCTGGCGAAGATCGAGTCCTTCACCGTGCTGGGCGAGCAGGACGAAGCACCGCTGAGCGCCACCGCACTGGTTGGCGACCTGCAAGTGCTGGTGCCGATGGCCGGCCTGATCGACAAGGACGCGGAGCTGGCACGCCTGAACAAGGAAATCCAGCGCCTGCAGGGCGAAGTCCAGCGCGTGGGCGGCAAGCTGTCCAACGCCGCTTTCGTCGACAAGGCTCCGCCGGCGGTGATTGACAAGGAACGCGCCAAGCTGGCTGAGGCCGAACAGGCCCTGGCCAACTTCACCGAGCAGCATGCGCGGATCGCTGCGCTGTAACGATCGCTGATCTCAGTGATGCCATCGCGGGTCAAGCCCGCTCCTGCACCAGCAGGAGCGGGCTTGACCCGCGATGCTTTCCACCGGACACCACGATGACCACACCCGACAAACCGACCCTGCATCCGCGCAACCGCCACCAGGGCCGCTACAACTTTCCCGAGCTGATCAAGAGCAGCCCCGAGCTGGGCCAGTTCATGATCACCAACCCCCACGGCAAGCCCAGCATCGACTTTGCCAACCCCGAAGCCGTACGGGTATTCAACCGTGCCTTGCTCAAGGCCCAGTACGGCATTCAGCACTGGGACATTCCGGCCGACTACCTGTGCCCGCCCATTCCCGGGCGCGCCGACTACATCCATGTGCTGGCCGACCTGCTGGCCGAAGAAAACGGCGGTGAAATACCACGAGGCTCCCAGGTGCGGGCACTGGATATCGGCGTAGGCGCCAACTGCATCTACCCACTGCTGGGCCACAGCGACTACCGCTGGCGCTTCCTGGGCTCCGATATCGACCCCACGGCCCTCGCCGCCGCCAAGGCCATCGTCCAGGCCAACGGCCTGGACAAGGCCATCAGCCTGCGCCAGCAAGGTAATCGCAAACACATCCTGCTAGGCCTGCTCAAAGACGACGAGCGCTACGACCTGACCTTGTGCAACCCGCCCTTCCATGCCTCCCGCGAGGAAGCCACGCGTGGTAGCCAGCGCAAGTGGCGTGCCCTGGGCAAGGCCGACCCCAAGCGCAAGCTGCCGGTGCTGAACTTTGGCGGGCAGAACAACGAGCTTTGGTGCGAAGGCGGCGAGATCCGCTTCGTCAGCCAACTGGTGACAGAGAGCGCGACCTTGGGCCAGCAGGTGCTGTGGTTCACCTCGTTGGTGTCCAAAGCGTCCAACCTACCTGGCATCCAGGCCGTCCTGAAGAAGGCGGGTGCGCAGGTGGTGCGTATCGTCGAGATGGGCCAGGGGCAGAAGCAGAGCCGTATGGTGGCCTGGACCTTCCAGGATCAAGCGTCCCGCCACACATGGCGCCAAACCCGCTGGACACCCCGGTAGGAGCGGGCAAAAAAAACCGCGTCCGGATGAACCGGACGCGGTTTTTTGTAGCTGCTTACAATTACTTGTTTACAGCGTCGGTCAGCACTTTGGCTGGCACGAACTTGACGACTTTCTTGGCAGCGATTTCGATGGCAGCGCCAGTCGAAGGGTTGCGGCCGGTACGGGCAGGACGCTCGGTGATTTTCAGTTTACCAATGCCTGGCAGTGTGATTTCGCTGCCATTTTCCAGTTGATCAGCAACGATCTGACCCAGTTGCTCCAGAGCGTTACGCGCGGTGGTTTTCGGCGCGTCGATAGCTTCGGCGATGTCGGCGATCAGTTGGTCTTTGGTCAATGCCATGGTGGTGTTCCTTCCCTATCAAATTCAGTGAGTATGCAGAGTGCTACGTCAGTCATCGAGCCAGACCTGCGGGGGAACCGGCGGTCCGGTGTTACAGCCACGTCAATCGCGTATGTAGATACGCAAAACGGCGTTTGGTTCGACGTGACGCAAGCGGTCTGCCAGCAATGCGCCACACACGGGGCGCAAGACCGGGCAAAACTACCACAGGAATAGATAAATATCCGCCTCTGGCAGGGCAAATGTGCAGGTTTTTCGGGGGTTTGCGCGAAAAAACGCAAAAAATTGAACAAAAAACGAACAACCGCCATTTCTGCCAACAACTGGCCGCAGAATCACCCTTGGGCTGAGGTACACTTGGCAGCTTTGCAACGCGGCCTGCACCGCCCATTTTCAACCGAGAATCCCATGCCGATCCGTCATTGCATCGTCCACCTGATCGACAAGAAGCCCGATGGCAGCCCCGCTGTGCTGCACGCACGCGACTCGGAACTGACCGAGTCCAGCGCCATCGAAAACCTCCTGGCCGACCTCAACAACAGCTACAACGCCAAGCAAGGCAAAGCCTGGGGCTTCTTCCACGCAGAATCGGGTGCCCACCCGTTCAGCGGCTGGCTCAAGGAGTACCTGGATGCAGGCAGCACCTTCACTGCCTTCAGCCGGGTCGCCGTCGAGCACCTGCAAAAACTGATGGAAGAATCCAACCTGTCGGTCGGCGGCCATGTCTTGTTCGCCCACTATCAGCAAGGCATGACCGAGTACCTGGCCATCGCCCTGCTGCACCACAGCGAAGGGGTAGCGGTAAACGCCGAACTGGACGTCACGCCGTCCCGTCACCTGGACCTGGGCCAGTTGCACCTGGCGGCCCGCATCAACCTGTCCGAATGGCAGAACAACAAGGCCTCCAAGCAGTACATCTCCTTTATCAAGGGCAAGAACGGCAAGAAGGTCTCGGAGTACTTCCGTGACTTCATCGGCTGCCAGGAAGGCGTCGACGGCCCCGGCGAAACACGCACCTTGCTCAAGGCCTTCAGCGACTTCGTCGAAAGTGAAGACCTGCCCGAAGAGGCCGCCCGGGAGAAAACCCAGACCCTGGTCGATTATGCCACCAGCCAGACAAAGGCCGGTGAGCCAGTGACCCTTGAAGAGCTCTCGGGGCTGATCGATGAAGACCGTCCACGCGCCTTCTACGAGCACATCCGCAACAAGGACTACGGCCTGTCGCCGGAAATCCCGGCCGACAAACGCACCCTGAACCAGTTCCGCCGCTTCACCGGCCGTGCCGAGGGACTGTCGATCAGCTTTGAAGCACACCTGCTGGGCTCGAAAATCGAATACGACGAAGAAGCCGGCACGTTGATCATCAAGGGCTTGCCGACACAGCTGACCGATCAGCTCAAGCGTCGCAAGGACTGATCGAGTTGTAGGAGGCCACCAGGGCTTCCTTGGCACCTTTGCGCAACTTCTTCACCAAGCGTTCCTGGCGCAAGGCTTCGGCCTTGCTGGGCCAGGCTTCGATATACACCAGCGCCACGGCCGGGCTGGTACTGAAATAGCGCGCCCCCTGCCCCTTTTGATGGGCGATGAAACGTCGTTGCGGATCATCGCTGATACCACAATAGAGCGAGCCATTGGCGGCCCGTACCAGATAGAGGTACCAGGATTTTGCAGGTGAATCGGCAGTGGCTTGGGTCACGGTGCTGTCTAGTGAACGGCAAAGCCGACAGCTTACCCGTTCAGCGCCCGGCCTGAAACGCACGCAAGCCTTTCAATGCCTGCTGGCGGACCTTGCCTTGTACCAGCGGTGTCCAGCCCAGTAATAGTCCCTTGATACCCAGTGCCTGTCGCGACCAGCGCCACAGGTCAAAGCGGTCGTGATGCTCACAGATCCTGCCGTCACGAACGACAAATCGCGCCTGGATATCGTTGATCACAACTCGGCCAGTCTGACTGAACAGGTAGGTGGCGACCCAGTGGGCGCTGCCGGTTCGCTCATCGGCACGCACGGCGTCGAAGGTCAGGGAGAAGTCCTTGGCGCGAGTGGTGAGCATGCGCCACATATCGCCGGCATCCTTGCCACGCAAGGTTCCGAAGGCTGGATCACTGAAGACGATGTCATCGCTGTAGCAGGCCACCATGGCCTCGGCGTCGAGGCGTTGGAAGGCCTGGTAGAAACGCGTGATCAGGGCGTTGTTGGCATCGCTCATGAGGCGGGTCCATTACCGAGGGAACAGACCCGCACAATAGCATCTGGCAGGTCAGACGCGCTCGCTGACCACCTGCACGTGCAGACTGCGCCCGGCCTTCAAGCCGAAGGCGATAGCACCGATACCCACCAGCGCGAAAATCCAGCCAACGGCTTCCCAGCCGCCGGTCAGGTCATGCACCAGGCCGACCGCGAACGGCCCCAGGGAAGCCAGGGTGTAGCCCACGCCCTGGGCCATGCTCGACAGGTTGGCAGCGACATGCGCGTCCTTTGAGCGCAGCACAATCAAGGTCAAGGCCAGGGCGAAACTGCCACCCTGCCCCAGCCCTAGAATGATTGCCCAACCCCACAGACCCTCGAGTGGTGCATACAGGCAACCGAACAGGCCCGCCAGCACCAACACCATAACGCCGACGATGGCGATGCGCTGATCCTTGCCACGGGTTGCCAACCAGGGGGCAGCCAGCGAGCTGATCAATTGCACAATCACTGAACCTGACAGCACCAGGCCAGCCTGGGTCGGGGTCAGGCCGCGGCCGATCAGGATCGATGGAAGCCAGCCAAACACAATGTAGGCCAGCGACGACTGCAGGCCCATGTACAGCGTCACCTGCCAGGCCAGCGGATCGCGCAACAGGCCACGCACCCGATAGGCGACATGGTGTGCGCCGTGCCCTTCACGCGCCTGGGGCAACCAGATCAAGGCGGCCAGCAGCGCCGGAATCAACCAGAAACCCAACCCCAGGGACCAGCTGTCGCCCAGGTGCTGGCTCAGCGGCACGGTAGCGCCAGCGGCAAGCGCTGCCCCCAGGCACAATGCCATGGTGTAGACGCCCGTGAGGGTGCCAGCGTGCTGCGGGAAATCGCGCTTGACGATCCCTGGCAGCAATACGCCTACCACGCCGATACTGGCCCCGGCCATGATGGTGCCGAGGAACAACCCGGTACTGCCAAAGGCACTGCGCACCGCAATCCCGAGCGCCAGTACCAGAAGAATGCCGAGGACCACCCGCTCACTACCAAAACGACGCGCCAGTACCGGCGCCAATGGCGCGAACAGTCCCAGGCACAGTACCGGCAAGGTGGTCAGCAAGCCGGCCGCAGAAGCACTCAGCCCAAGGCTCTCGGAGACCTGGTTGAGCAACGGTGCCATGCTCGACAGCGCCGGGCGCAGGTTCAGCGCCACCAGCACCAAACCCACCAGCAACAGCCAAGGGCGCTTGAGCAGCACCGGCTGGTGTTGTACCTGTTCATCGTCGGCCTCGGCGTCGATCAGCAGTTCTTCAAGCTCCGGTCCCTGGGTCGGTGGAACATTTCGGGAAGTGTCATGGGCCATGGCAGTCTCGCAAAGTCAGGATTCGTTGATCAGGGTTCGGCTCAGGGCCTTGGCCGTGTCCGAATCGCGTTGTTCGATAGCGTCGAGAATCTGCCCATGCAGGTCGAAGACCGACTGACAGCGCGGCGCGTGGGAAAGGTTGTGGTGCAAGGTGGCCGCCACCACTCCGGAAAAATAGCGGTACAACTCGCTCAAGGCCGGGTTGTGTGCGGCATCCACCATGCGCTGGTGAAACACCAGGTCGCAGCTGATGTAGCGCTCCAGATCGTCGTGATAGTGCGCGCTGCTATGTTCAAGGGCCTCACGCAGGCCTTTGAGGTCTTCGTCTGTACGGCGCAGGGCGGCAAGGCCGATAGCTTCGGCTTCAAGGATATGCCGCGCCTCACGGGCCTGTGCCAGGTCGCAGCGCGACAGTGCCTGCAGCGCCCGCAACGGATCAACCGCAGTACGCAGGTAGCTACCGTCACCCTGGCGCACCTCGACCAGACCACTGAACGCCAGCACCCGCATGGCTTCGCGAACAGTGTTGCGGCTGATGCCAAGCTCGGTTGCCAATTCAGGTTCGGTAGGCAGGCGCTGGCCAACGGCCCAGGCGCCATGGGCGATGCGTTCGCGTAATTGGTCGACGGCTTGTTCGACCAGGGATCGTTTGCTGAGTAATGTCATGACATCCAATCATCGGATGAATTATCTGGAAATACAATCGCGGGACAACCCCGCCCCCACAGTGGCTGTGTGGGAGCGGGCTTGTCCCGCGGTCATTCAGTTCAATGCATCAAGCAACGCTTGGTTCTGCTCCTGCGTACCGATGGTGATACGCAGGAACTGGGCAATGCGCGCCTGCTTGAAATGGCGCACGATCACGCCTTGCTCGCGCAGTTTGGCTGCCAGTTCACCCGCATCGTGTTGCGGGTGACGCGTGAAAATGAAGTTGGCCGCCGAAGGCAGCACTTCAAAGCCACGTGCGGTCAACTCGCCAACCAGCGCATCACGGCTGTCGATCACCTTGCGGCAGGTGTCTTCAAAGTAGGCGCGATCCTGGAAGGCCGCAGCCGCACCGACAATCGCCATGCGATCGAGCGGGTAGGAGTTGAAGCTGTTCTTGATCCGCTCCAGCGCCTCGATCAGGTCCGGGTGCCCGACTGCCAGACCAACCCGCAGCCCGGCCAGCGAGCGCGACTTGGACAGTGTCTGGGTCACCAGCAAGTTGTCATAGCGATCCACCAGGCTGATCGCCGTCTGCCCACCGAAGTCGATATAAGCCTCATCGACCACCACGACCGACTCCGGGCTGGCCTTGAGCAGTTGCTCGATGGCCTCCAGCGCCAACAGGCAGCCGGTCGGTGCGTTGGGGTTGGGAAAGATGATGCCACCATTGGGCCTGGCGTAGTCTTCGACGCGGATCTGGAACTGCTCGTCCAGCGCCACCTGCTCGAAAGGGATGCCATACAGACCGCAGTAAACCGGATAGAAGCTGTAGCTGATGTCCGGGAACAACAACGGCGCACCGTGCTGGAACAGGCCGTGGAAAATGTGCGCCAGCACCTCGTCCGAGCCGTTGCCCAGGAATACCTGGTTCCCTTTGACCCCGTAGTAGTCCGCCACCGCCTGCTTGAGCAGGTCGCTGTTCGGGTCCGGGTACAGGCGCAGGTTATCGTTCAGCTCGCCACGCATGGCCTCCAGCGCCTTGGGTGAGGGGCCATAGGGGTTCTCGTTGGTGTTGAGCTTGACCAGTTTGGCCAGCTTGGGCTGCTCGCCCGGCACGTAAGGCACCAGGTCCTTGACGAAGGGGCTCCAGAATTTACTCATGTTCAGTTCCCCTTCTTGTCAGCAACGATGCGGTATTCAGCGCTGCGGGCGTGGGCGGTGAGCGATTCACCACGGGCCAGGACCGACGCGGTGCGCCCCAGTTCGGAAGCCCCCTGCTCGGAGCAGAAGATGATCGAAGAGCGCTTCTGGAAGTCATAGACCCCCAGTGGTGACGAGAAGCGTGCGGTCCCCGAGGTGGGCAGCACGTGGTTTGGACCGGCGCAGTAGTCGCCCAGGGCTTCGCTGGTGTGGCGACCCATGAAGATCGCGCCGGCGTGGCGGATCTGCGGCAGCCAGGCCTGTGGGTCAGCCACCGATAGCTCCAGGTGCTCTGGCGCGATACGGTTGGCCACCTCCATTGCCTGCTGCATGTCGCGCACCTGGATCAGCGCGCCACGGCCATTGATCGAAGTCTTGATGATCTCGGCACGTTCCATGGTCGGCAGCAGTTTGTCGATGCTGGCCGCAACCTTGTCGAGGAACGCGACATCCGGGCTGACCAGGATCGCCTGGGCATCTTCGTCGTGTTCGGCCTGGGAGAACAGGTCCATGGCGATCCAGTCCGGGTCGGTCTGGCCGTCACACACCACGAGGATTTCCGAAGGACCGGCGATCATGTCGATACCCACCTGACCAAACACATGGCGCTTGGCAGTGGCGACGTAGATGTTGCCCGGCCCGACCACCTTGTCGACCTGCGGCACGCTTTCGGTGCCATAGGCCAGAGCGGCCACCGCCTGGGCGCCACCGATGGTAAAGACGCGATCGACCCCGGCGATGCACGCCGCGGCGAGTACCAGCTCGTTGATCTCGCCCCGCGGGGTCGGCACCACCATCACAACTTCACCCACGCCGGCCACCTTGGCCGGAATGGCGTTCATCAGCACCGACGAAGGATAGGAGGCCTTGCCCCCCGGCACGTACAGGCCAGCACGGTCCAGCGGGGTGACTTTCTGGCCCAGCACCGTGCCGTCGGCTTCCGTGTAGGTCCAGGAATCCTGCTTCTGGCGCTCGTGGTAGCCGCGCACGCGATCGGCGGCTTTTTCCAGGGCTTCGCGCTGGGCCGGGGTGATGCGAGTCAACGCCAGCTCCAGGCGCTCGCGCCCCAGGATCAGGTCGTCAATGGACTTGGCGTCAACCCCGTCGAAACGCTGGGTGAACTCCACCAATGCAGTATCACCGCGCTCGCGCACGGCCTTGATGATGTCCAGCACACGCTGGTTGACCGCGTCGTCAGACACGCTTTCCCAGCTCAGCAGATGATCCAGATGTCGGGCGAAATCCGGGTCGGCGGCATTGAGTCGGGCAATTGCAGTGGACGCGGTCATAGCGAGGGCCTCAATTAATGGCGAATGCTCAGGCACCCTAAGCTACCAGTCGATCCGCGCGGGCACCTGAGAAAATTGGCTATGACGCGGATAGACGGGCGCGACAGCGAAGGTCGCGCGCAGAAGTCAGCCGCGGTGTCGCGATTCGACAGCCTGGCGCAGGGTGTCGATCAGGCTCTGGATGCGGGCGTGCTGCATCTTCATCGAAGCCTTGTTGACCACCAGCCGGGAGCTGATGGTGGCAATCAGCTCCTGGGGTTCCAGGCCGTTGGCACGCAGGGTGTTGCCGGTATCGACAACGTCGATGATCTTGTCGGCCAGGCCAATCAGTGGCGCCAGCTCCATCGAGCCGTAGAGCTTGATGATGTCGACTTGACGACCCTGCTCGGCATAGTAGCGCTTGGCGACGTTGACGAACTTAGTCGCAACGCGCAGGCGCCCCTTGGGCTCGGCCGCGCCGATGGCACCGGCAGTCATGAGCTTGCACTGGGCGATCTGCAGGTCCAGGGGCTCGTACAGGCCCTGGCCGCCGTACTCCATCAACACGTCCTTGCCAGCCACACCCAGATCGGCGGCGCCATGCTCGACATAGGTCGGCACATCGGTAGCCCGCACGATCAGCAGGCGCACATCGTCCTGGGTCGTCGGGATGATCAGTTTGCGGCTCTTGTCCGGGTTCTCGGTCGGCACGATACCGGCCTCAGCCAGCAACGGCAGGGTATCGTCGAGAATCCGACCCTTGGATAGCGCGATGGTCAACATGGGAAACGTCGGTCCTTATGCGGCTACAGCCGGTCGGACCCAGGGGCCCGACCGCGTTCAATTCGGTGCAGCAATTGGCTGGCGCGTCCCTGCGCCGACTACAGACTAGCCCGGTACGCGACGGATCTTGGCGCCCAGCATCTGCAGTTTTTCCTCGATGCATTCGTAACCACGGTCGATGTGGTAGATACGATCGATCAGGGTATCGCCTTCGGCAACCAGTGCCGACAGTACCAGGCTGGCCGAGGCCCGCAGGTCGGTGGCCATCACTGGCGCACCCTTGAGGGTCTTGGTACCGGTGACGATGGCAGTGTTGCCTTCGACCTGGATCAGCGCGCCCATGCGGTGCATTTCGTACACGTGCATGAAACGGTTTTCGAAGATCGTCTCGATCACAGCGCCCGTGCCTTCGGCAATGGCATTGAGCGAGATGAACTGCGCCTGCATGTCGGTCGGGAACGCCGGGTACGGAGCGGTACGCAGGTTAACGGCCTTTGGCCGCTTGCCGTGCATGTCGAGCTCGATCCAGTCTTCACCGGTGGTGATTTCGGCGCCGGCTTCCTTGAGCTTTTCAAGGACAGCTTCAAGGATGGTCGGATCGGTGTCCTTGACCTTGACCCGGCCACCGGTGACCGCTGCCGCAACCAGGTAGGTACCGGTCTCGATACGGTCAGGCATGACGCGGTAGGTTGCCGAACCCAGGCGCTCGACGCCGTCGATGGTGATGGTGTCGGTACCGGCGCCCTGGATCTTGGCACCCATGGCGATCAGGAAGTTGGCCAGGTCGACCACTTCCGGCTCGCGCGCGGCGTTCTGCAGTACGCTGCGGCCCTTGGCCAGGGCAGCGGCCATCATGATGTTCTCGGTACCGGTCACGCTGACGGTATCGAAGAAGAAGTGCGCACCGCGCAGGCCGCCTTCAGGGGCCTTCGCCTTGATGTAGCCGCCTTCGACTTCGATCTTCGCGCCCATGGCTTCCAGGCCACGGATGTGCAGGTCGACCGGACGCGAACCAATGGCGCAACCGCCAGGCAGGGCAACTTCAGCCTCGCCAAAGCGGGCAACCATCGGGCCCAGCACCAGGATCGAGGCACGCATGGTTTTCACCAGCTCGTACGGCGCGACCAGGGTCTTGATGGTACGAGGGTCGATTTCCACCGAGAGTTTTTCGTCGATCACAGGCTCGATGCCCATGCGCCCGAACAACTCGATCATGGTGGTGATGTCGTGCAGGTGCGGCAGGTTGCCGACCGTTACCGGGCCATCGCAGAGCAGGGTTGCCGAGAGAATCGGCAGCGCCGCGTTCTTGGCACCGGAAATGCGGATCTCGCCATCAAGACGAACGCCGCCAGTAATAATCAGTTTGTCCATTTCTGTCTCGCCGCCAATTTAGGCTCAGTTGCGCTCAGCCCAGGCTGCGCTGCTGAAAAATTTCATGGTTACCGCATGGATGCTGCCATCAGTGATCCACGGATTAAGATGAGCATAGATCTGCTGCTGACGCTTGACCGGGCTCAAGGCCGCCAATTCGTCGCTGATCACGTTCAACTGGAAGTTGCAGCCTTCGCCTTCAACTTCGACCCGGGTTCCCGGCAACTTTTCTTCAAGGAAGTTCTTAACTTCTACGGCCTGCATGCTCAACCTCAATCGGCGCCCAGTGCGCGCGGGTCGGCCATGATACAAAAAAGCCCCTCGCCTGCGAACCCCGTAATCGAGGACTCTGACAGAGGGGCCATCATCATCGGGCAGTCACTGCCCCGCCAGTACTTCATCGAGGTCGTAAACCTCGGCGATTTCACGCATGTCCTGAGGCATCGCGCGCACCTCGACGGCCTTGCCGGCCGCCTTGGCATCACGCATGAACGCCAGCAGCAGGGACAACCCGACACTGCTGGACTTCTCGACCTTGGAGCAATCGAGCACCAGCGTCGCACCCTTGCTCGACGCGATCAGCGCCTTGCCCTGCTTGCGCAACGCCGGCCCCGTACGGTAGTCCAGTACGCCAGCGAGGCCGAGTACACCGTCCTCGCTCAGGGTGATGGTGCTATCGATCATTGCGTTTGCTTCTCGGTTTCTTGCTCGGCAGTTTCCTTGGCCTTGGCCACTTCGCCGGCCCAGCCGTCGATGGTCTTGTCCAGGTTATTGCCGTTGCGCTGCATGGCATCGGCGAACTGATCGCGGAACAGCTTGCCGATGTTGATGCCGTTGACGATCACGTTACGCACTTTCCACTCGCCGTCGAGCTTGGTCAGCGTGTAGGAAACCGGATAGATGGCACCATTATTGCCCTTGACGGTCATGTCGACGCTGGCACGGTCGTTGCCGTCCATTTTCTCCGCGCCTACGGTGATACCCTGGTTGTTGTACTCAAGCAAGGCATTGCCATAGAACTGCATCAGGCTGCGCTTGAAGTTCTCCTGGAAGCGCTGCATCTGCTCCGGAGTGGCTTTTCGCGAGTACTTGACCGTCATGATGCTGCGAGAGATGCCGTCGGCATCGACCACAGGCCCCAGGTTGGCATTGAGCGCGTCGTAGAACGCGCTTGGATTGGACTTGTATTGCTCCTTGTTGGCCTTCAGGTCAGCCAGCAATTGGGTAGTCGTACCCTGTATCACTTCTTTGGGCGACTGTGCGGCCACCGCCATCAATGGCAGCGCCGCCAGCAGAACCAGCAAGCCGCGTCGCAGGATAGAGATCATGGAAACTCCTTATTTAGCTTCTTTGCCAACAGTATTGAGCAGGAACTTGCCAATCAGATCTTCCAGTACCAGCGCCGACTGGGTGTCGTGGATAGTTGCACCATCCTTGAGCACCGCGTCATCGCCGCCAACGCTGATACCGATGTACTTCTCGCCGAGCAAACCCGCGGTGAGGATAGAGGCAGTGGAATCGGTAGGCAGGTTGTCTACACGTTTTTCCAGTTGCAACGTCACCCGACCGGTATAGGTATCACGGTCCAGATCGATGGCCGTGACCTTGCCGATGGTCACACCAGCCATGGTCACTTTAGCTCTGACCGTCAAACCGGCGATATTGTCGAAGTAGGCATAAACTTTATAGGTGTCGCTGCTCGGACTGGCAGACAGGCCGCTGACGCGCAATGCCAACAACAGCAGCGCCAGGATCCCGGCCAGGAGGAACAGGCCAACACCGATTTCCAGGGTGCGGTTTTGCATCAGAAATCTCCAAACATCAAGGCGGTCAGAATAAAGTCCAGACCCAGGACTGCCAATGAGGCATAGACCACGGTCTTGGTGGTGGCACGACTGATCCCCTCTGAGGTGGGCTCACAGTCATAGCCCTGGAATACGGCAATCCAGGTGACGACAAAGGCAAAAACCAGGCTTTTGATGACACCGTTGAGTACGTCATCGGTGAACGACACGCTGTTTTGCATGTTGGCCCAGAACGAGCCGTCATAGACGCCCAGCCAGTCAACCGCCACCCAGGAACCACCCCAGATACCGACCACGCTGAAAATCAGCGCCAGCAACGGCAACGAGATGAAACCGGCCCACAGGCGCGGGGCAACGATGTACTTGAGTGGGTCGACGCCGATCATTTCCAGGCTGGAAAGTTGTTCGGTCGACTTCATGTTGCCGATTTCGGCGGTCAGTGCCGAACCTGCTCGACCGGCGAACAGCAGCGCTGTGACGACCGGCCCCAGCTCGCGCAGCAAGGTCAGCGCAACCATCTGCCCCACGGCCTGCTCCGAGCCGTACTTGGCCAGGATGCTGAACCCCTGCAAGGCCAGCACCATCCCGATGAATACCCCCGAGACGACAATGATCGCCAGCGACAGCACGCCGACCGAATAGAGTTGCTTGACCAATAATTGAAAACCGCCACCGATCCCACCGCGCCCCACCAGTGCATGCACCAGGAACAGGCAGGAACGGCCGAGTACGGCCAGCACGTCGATGGCCGAACGGCCGAATCGACGAATGCGTTCGAGCAAGGATTTTCTGCGCATCAACGCTTCCCCAGAAGATCGGCGCGGTAATCAGGCGCAGGAAAGTGAAAGGGCACAGGGCCATCCGGATCGCCCTTCATGAACTGGCGAATGCGCGGGTTATCGGAGCCCATCAGCTCGTCCGGCGTGCCCTGGCCCAGTACCTGCCCGTCACCAACGACGTAAATGTAGTCGGCAATACTGGCGGTCTCGGCCAGATCGTGGGACACCACGATGCTGGTGATACCCAAGGCGTCATTGAGCAGGCGGATCAGGCGCACCAGAACCCCCATGGCAATAGGGTCCTGCCCCACAAAAGGCTCGTCGTACATGAGGATCTGCGGGTCCAGGGCAATGGCCCGGGCCAGCGCGACACGGCGCTTCATGCCACCTGAGAGTTCGTCCGGCATCAGCTCGATGGCACCGCGCAGGCCAACGGCCTGCAGCTTCATCAGTACGATGTCGCGGATCATCTCGTCGGACAGCTGGGTATGCACCCGCAACGGGAACGCCACGTTCTCGAACACATCGAGATCGGTGAACAACGCGCCGCTCTGGAACAACACACCCATTTGCTTGCGCGCATCGAACAAGTCGCCACGCGATAACGTGGGCAGGTTCTGCCCGCCGACCCAGACCTCGCCGCTGGCAGGCCGCAACTGGGCCCCCATCAGACGCAGCAATGTGGTCTTGCCACACCCCGAAGGCCCCATGATCCCGGTAACCTTGCCCCGCGGAATGCGTATATCGACATTATTGAAGATGCTGCGCGTACCGCGCTTGAAGGACACGCCCTTCAACTCGACCGCGTAGGCGTTATCAACGCTCATCTAGACTCCTTGCGATGCAGCCTTCTCACTCAGACGCGCGCCCCCTTCATGGAGGCACGCACGTCCCAAGCGGGCCGAACAGGCGGCGAACTATAGCACCGCTGATAGCAGCGCCCCAAGGCCGCCGCAGCGCTCGTTCAGCTATGGTTAAGCTAGATCGCGGTCTGTTTGACAATCACAAGGTGAGGGTTTTGCGCATTGTCGCTATAATCGGCGCCTTTCATCAGGCAATCGTTTTCCGCCATGAGCCAATCCAGCGAGCTGATTCAATCCGCGCAGCGCACTATCCGCCTTGAAGTAAAGGCGGTAGAGGGCCTGCTGGCCCACATCGACGCCGATTTCGTCAAAGCCTGCGAGCTGATCCAGGCCTGCAAGGGGCGCGTCGTCGTGGTTGGAATGGGCAAGTCCGGTCATATCGGCAGAAAAATTGCCGCCACCCTCGCCAGCACCGGCACGCCATCGTTTTTCGTCCACCCGGCCGAAGCCAGCCATGGTGACATGGGCATGATCACCCGCGAAGACGTGATCCTGGCGCTGTCCAACTCGGGCTCCACCGCCGAAATCGTTACCTTGCTGCCGCTGATCAAGCGCCTGGGCATCCAGCTCATCAGCATGACCGGCAACCCTGATTCAGCACTGGCCAAGGCCGCCGAAGTGAATCTGGACGCCCGTGTCGAGCAGGAAGCCTGCCCGCTGAACCTGGCGCCCACGTCTTCGACCACCGCGGCACTGGTACTGGGGGACGCACTGGCGATCGCCCTGCTTGAAGCCCGTGGATTCACCGCCGAAGACTTCGCGTTTTCGCACCCCGGTGGCGCCCTGGGCCGCCGCCTGCTGCTCAAGGTCGAGAACGTCATGCACGCGGGCGATGAACTGCCCAAGGTAGCGCGCGGCATCCTGCTCAAGGACGCGCTACTTGAAATGTCTCGCAAAGGTTTGGGCATGACCGTCGTCGTTGAACCCGACGGACGGCTTGCCGGTATTTTCACTGACGGCGACCTTCGCCGCAGCCTCGATCGCAACATCGACGTACACAAGACCTTGATCGACGAGGTCATGACCCTCCACGGCAAGACGGCTCGCGCAGAAATGCTTGCCGCCGAAGCCCTGAAGATCATGGAAGACCACAAGATCAACGCCCTGGTGGTGGTCGACAACGACGAACGCCCTATCGGCGCGCTCAACATGCATGACTTGCTGCGCGCTGGAGTGATGTAGATGACCAACGACCTGATGCACCGCGGCAAGGCCATCAAGCTGGCTGTTTTCGACGTTGACGGCGTACTGACCGATGGCCGCCTGTATTTCCTCGAGGACGGCAGCGAATTCAAGACCTTCAACACCCTCGACGGCCACGGCATCAAGATGCTCATGGCGTCGGGCGTGACCACGGCAATCATCAGCGGACGCAAGACTCCGGTGGTGGAGCGACGCGCCAAGAACCTCGGCATCCCTCACCTGTATCAGGGACGGGAAGATAAATTGGTGGTTTTGGACGAGCTTCTCGGCCAGCTCAACCTAAGCTATGAGCAAGTGGCCTATCTGGGTGACGACCTGCCCGACCTGCCGGTGATCCGTCGCGTCGGCCTGGGCATGGCAGTAGCCAACGCCGCAGCGTTCGTTCGCGAACACGCCCACGGTGTCACCCTTGCCCGCGGCGGTGAAGGCGCTGCCCGTGAATTCTGCGAGCTGATCCTGCAAGCCCAGGGCAATCTTGACGCCGCCAACGCCCATTACCTGTAGAGCGACAAATGTTCAAAAAAATCCGCACCATTGCGCTGTTCAGTGTGATTGCCGCGTTGCTGGTAGCCGTCGGCTACTGGAACATCGGCCCCGAGAGCTTTCTCGACAAACCGGTGGCCACTGTCGATGAAAACGCCATCGACTACTACGCAACCAACGCCCACAGCGTGCAGTTCCTGCCTGACGGCAAGCTGCAATATGAAATGACGGCCGACAAGGTCGAACACCTCAAGGTCAGCGAAGTGACCTTGCTGACCAAGCCGGACCTGCAGATGTACCGTGGTACCACATTCCCCTGGCACGTTCAGAGCGAGAAAGGCGAAGTGAACCCGGACGGCAGCGAAGTAGAACTGATCGACTCGGTACGGATTGCCCGCACCGACGAAAAGAATCGCACGACCATTATTACCACCACGCGCATGACCGTGTTCCCACAGAAGCAATATGCGCAAACCGAGCAAGCCGTTAGAATCGACGGCGCCGGTGGCGTGACTACGGGTAACGGAATGAAAGCGTATTTGAAAGACGGCAGGATGGACCTGCTGTCCAACGTAAGAGGACAGTATGAGGCTCGTTAAAACCCTCCCCTTTTTGCTCAGCCTGAGCGCAGCACTGGGAAGCGCGAGCGCCTGGGCCCTGCCGACCGACCGTAACCAGCCAATTCGCATCCAGGCCGACAACGCGCACCTGGACGACAAGAAAGGCGTCGCCACCTATACCGGAGACGTCATCATCACCCAGGGCTCGATGATGATCAAAGGCAACACCGTGACCATCACCCGCGCCGACTCCGGCGACATCGACGTCGTGACTTCGGTGGGCAACCTCGCCTACTTCGAGCAACAGCAGAGCGCCGACAAGCCGGACAAGATGAAAGGCTGGGCCGTCACTATCCAGTACCAGTCGCAAAAAGAACTGGTTGTACTGACCGATCGCGCCAAGGTGGAAAACGAAGGCAACACCACCGAAGGAGAGAAGATCGTCTACAACACCAAGTCCCAGGTAGCGACCGCCGGCCGTGGCAGCAACGTCACCACGCCACGCCAACGCATCGACATGGTGATCCAGCCGAAGAAGAAGGCCGAGTAAATGGCAACCCTCAAAGCCCAGCACCTGGCCAAGAGCTACAAAAGCCGTCAGGTAGTACGTGACGTCAGCCTGTCTATCGACAGCGGCCAGATCGTCGGCCTGCTCGGCCCTAACGGCGCCGGCAAGACCACCTGCTTCTACATGATCGTCGGACTGGTCCAGGCCGACCAGGGACGCGTCCTGATCGACGACCTGGATGTCAGCCACCAGCCGATGCACGGGCGTGCCCGTGCCGGCATCGGCTACCTGCCCCAGGAGGCATCGATCTTTCGCAAGCTGTCGGTGGCCGACAACATCATGGCGATCCTCGAAACCCGCAAGGAGCTCGATGCCGCCGGACGCCGCAAGGAGCTGGAAAGCCTGCTGCAGGAATTCCACATCAGCCATATTCGCGACAACCTCGGCATGAGCCTTTCCGGGGGCGAGCGGCGACGCGTGGAAATCGCCCGGGCACTGGCCACGGCCCCGAAGTTCATCCTGCTCGACGAACCCTTTGCCGGTGTCGACCCGATTTCGGTCGGCGACATCAAGCAGATCATCCACCACCTCAAGGCCAAAGGCATTGGCGTGCTGATCACCGACCATAACGTTCGGGAAACTCTGGATATCTGCGAAACCGCCTACATCGTCAATGATGGCCAACTGATCGCCGAAGGCGATGCGCAGACCATCCTGGCCAACGATCTGGTTAAAGAGGTCTACCTGGGCCACGAGTTCCGCTTGTAAGTTCGAAGCAGCACAGCGTTTGCCATGGGCCGCTGAACCGGCGAAATGCGGCATATTTGTTACCGCACCCTAGGCAAACGCTTCAACTTCAGGCATATAATTTGCTTAAAGTTGGCGCTTCGGTGCCCTTGTAGTGGATGGCGCATGTGCGCCGGCAAATAAGGTGTTAAGCCCCTGCCATGAAACCATCGCTCGTCCTAAGAATGGGCCAGCAACTGACGATGACCCCGCAGTTGCAACAGGCCATCCGTCTGCTCCAGCTATCTACCCTTGATCTCCAGCAGGAGATCCAGGAAGCGCTGGAGTCGAACCCGATGCTCGAACGCCAGGAAGAAGGCGACGATTTCGACAACAGCGACCCGATGGCCGATAACGCCGAAAGCAAGCCTGTCGCCGAAACCCAGGACACCAGCTTCCAGGAAACCACGCAAACAGTGGACAACCTCGAAGAGGGCGAGTGGAGCGAACGCATCCCCAATGAACTGCCAGTCGACACGGCCTGGGAAGACATCTACCAGACCAGCGCCAGCAGCCTGCCCAGCAATGACGATGACGAGTGGGACTTCACCACCCGTACTTCGGTCGGTGAAAGCCTGCAGAGCCACCTGCTCTGGCAGTTGAACCTGGCGCCGATGTCCGACACCGACCGGTTGATCGCCGTGACGCTGATCGACTGCATCAACAACCAGGGCTACCTGGACGAGACACTCGAAGAAGTCTGCGAATCCTTCGATCCCGAGCTGGATATCGAGCTCGATGAAGTCGAGGCCGTACTGCATCGCATCCAGCAATTCGAACCCGCCGGCATCGGCGCGCGCAACCTCGGCGAATGCCTGCTGTTGCAACTGCGCCAACTGCCTGCCACGACGCCGTGGATGGCCGAGGCGCAGCGCCTGGTCAGCGACTATATCGACCTGCTCGGCAGCCGCGACTACAGCCAGCTGATGCGCCGCATGAAGCTCAAGGAAGACGAGTTGCGCCAGGTGATCGAACTGGTCCAGAGCCTCAACCCGCGCCCCGGTTCGCAGATCGAGTCCAGCGAGCCCGAGTACGTTGTCCCGGACGTGATCGTACGCAAGGACAACGAACGCTGGCTGGTCGAGCTGAACCAGGAAGCCGTCCCGCGCCTGCGGGTCAACCCGCAGTACGCAGGCTTCGTCCGTCGTGCCGACACCAGTGCCGACAACACCTTCATGCGCAATCAGTTGCAGGAAGCCCGCTGGTTCATCAAGAGCCTGCAGAGCCGCAACGAGACCCTGATGAAGGTCGCCACCCAGATCGTCGAGCATCAACGGGGCTTTCTCGACCACGGCGACGAAGCGATGAAGCCGCTGGTGCTGCACGACATCGCCGAAGCGGTAGGCATGCACGAGTCGACGATTTCCCGGGTAACCACCCAGAAATACATGCATACCCCACGGGGCATTTACGAGCTGAAGTACTTTTTCTCCAGCCACGTGAGTACCTCCGAAGGCGGCGAATGCTCGTCCACAGCCATCCGCGCGATCATCAAAAAACTGGTTGCAGCTGAAAATCAGAAAAAGCCATTGAGTGACAGCAAGATCGCTGGTTTACTGGAGGCACAAGGCATCCAGGTAGCCCGTCGCACCGTCGCCAAGTACCGCGAGTCCCTCGGCATTGCACCGTCGAGCGAGCGCAAGCGATTGATGTAACGGCCCCTGAGGTGTGCCATCGCAGTTCAGTGGCAGGCGCAACACCTGCCTCTTATGCACCGGCAACAAAGGAGAAGCTGTATGCAAGTCAATATCAGTGGACAGCATGTAGAAGTCACTCAGCCCCTGCGTGAGTATGTCGAACAGAAACTGAAGCGACTGGAGGGGCACTTCGACAAGATTACCAATGTGACGGTAATCATGAAGGTCGAGAAGCTGCAGCAGAAAATCGAAGCAACGCTGTTTATTCCCGGCGGCGAAGTTGTTGCAAATGCCGAACACACAGACATGTATGCAGCGATCGATGCCTTGACTGACAAGCTCGACCGCCAACTGAAAAAACACAAGGAAAAACAGCAAAGCCTGCTGCAAGGTGCAGCGGCCCGCTGATCCCCCTCATCCATGATCCGACTTGAAACCATCCTGACCCCCGGCCGTTCCCTTGTGAACGTGCCGGGCGGCAGTAAAAAGCGCGTCCTCCAGGAAATCGCCACCCTGATCGACCGGGAAGTTACCGACCTGGAGATGCAGGACGTATTTGAAAGCCTGTTTGCCCGGGAGAAACTCGGGTCAACCGGGTTTGGCAATGGCATTGCCATTCCACACTGCCGCCTCAAAGGCTGCTCATCGCCTATCAGCGCCCTGATACACCTGGAAGCACCGATCGACTACGACGCCATTGATGGCGCGCCAGTCGACTTGCTGTTTGTCCTGCTGGTTCCGGAGGCGGCTACCGATGCGCACCTGGAATTGCTGCGCCAGATCGCAAGCATGCTCGACCGCAAGGACGTACGTGACCGGCTACGCGCCGCCAACAGCAGCGAAGCCCTGTACCAGGTCGTACTGGACGCACAGAACGAGCATTGATATATGCGCTTGATCATCGTCAGCGGCCGGTCTGGCTCCGGCAAGAGTACTGCCCTCGCTGTCCTTGAGGACAACGGCTACTACTGTATCGACAACCTGCCCGCCGGGTTGTTGCCCCAACTGGCCGAGAACGCCCTGATCAATACCGAGCTGATGCAGCCCAAGGTGGCCGTATCGATCGATGCCCGCAACCTGCCCAGCCACCTGTCGCGCTTCCCGGAATTACTGGAAGAGGCGCGCGGTCGTCATATCCAGTGTGATGTGCTGTACCTGGATGCCGACGAAGACACACTGCTCAAGCGCTTCTCGGAAACCCGCCGCCGTCACCCGTTGACCAACGCCAACCGTTCCCTGGCCGAAGCCATCAAGGACGAAACCGAGCTGCTGGGCCCTATCGCCGACCTCGCCGACCTTAAAATCGACACCACCAACCTGAACCTGTATCAGCTGCGTGATTCGATCAAGCTGCGCCTGCTCAACCAGCCGGAACCCGGGACTGCCTTCCTCGTCGAATCCTTCGGTTTCAAGCGGGGCATGCCGATTGACGCCGACCTGGTGTTCGACGTGCGCTGCCTGCCCAATCCCTACTGGAAGCCGGAGCTGCGCGAGCACTCGGGTCTGGAGCAACCGGTCATCGACTATCTCGCGGCCCAGCCCGATGTCGAGGAGATGTTCCAGGATATCTCCAGCTACCTGCTCAAATGGCTGCCGCGCTTTGCTGCCAGCAATCGCGCCTATGTCACCATTGCCATTGGCTGCACCGGTGGACACCACCGCTCGGTTTACCTGACCGAGCGCCTGGGCCAGTTGTTGCAACAATCCTTGAAGAACGTCCAGGTCCGCCACCGCGACCTCTAGCCCACAGGACTACCGCCGCGATGCCTGCTCGTGAGATCACCATCATCAACAAGCTGGGGCTGCATGCCCGGGCTGCTGCAAAATTCGTTGGCGTGGCTGGACGCTTCCCCTGCACGGTGCGTGTAGGTCGTGCGCCCGACAAACTGATCGATGGCAAAAGCATCATGGCCGTAATGATGTTGGCGGCTGGAAAAGGTACCCAGGTGCATCTACATACCGAAGGCGAAGACGAGGACGCAGCACTCACAGCACTGGTCGAGCTGATCAACAACTATTTTGACGAGGGCGAGTGATCGCCCTCGTTTTCGTTCAAGACAACGCCGTGTCCATCACCATCATCAGGCAGAAGCCAATGCACAGTCCCAGGCTTGCCAGGCGATGATGGCCGTTGCTGCGTGATTCAGGGATGATCTCCTGAGTCACCACCAGCAACATTGCTCCGGCGGCACACGCCAGCCCCAATGGCAGCAAGAGCTCTGCCACCGTTACCAGCCAGGCGCACAACAGAGCCGCCACCGGCTCGACCAGCCCGGACGCCGCGCCGATCAAAAACGCCTTGAACCGCCCCATTCCCGCCCCGGCGAGCACCAGGGCGATGACCAGGCCTTCAGGCACATCCTGCAGTGCAATACCCATGGCCAGGCTGTCGGCATCTGGCATACCACCGCCAGCTGACACGCCAATAGCCATGCCTTCGGGAATGTTGTGGGCAATGATGGCAATGACGAATACCCAGATCCGTGCAGCTATCACCGGTTGCTGAGCACTTCCCACCAGGGCTTCCGGCGACCCGCCGGAAACCTTGAGATCAACCAGGTACAGGCAAAATGCGCCAAACAGCAGGCCGAAGCTGATCAGCCCGCCCGCTCCCCACTTGTTCAACCCGATAGCCTGGGCCGCATCCAGCCCTGGAATGATCAGCGAGAAGGCCGTGGCCGCCAGCATTACACCGGCACCGAAACCCAACAAGGTATCGGCCAGGGCAACCGCCATGCTGCGGATCACCAGCACCGGCACTGCACCCAGCGCCGTACCCAGCGCGCACAGGGCACCACCCTCGAGCGCGCGCATCATGCGCGGCTCAAGGTCCAGCCAGGCGATTCCCTGCGCCATAAGCAAGGCACAACCGACCAGCAACAGCAGCGTACCGAGGGCCAGGCGAAACAGGCGCACGCCACTGATGGACATCACATCCGTAGGCATACCGGTACGACTCACACCAGGGCGGCTACGTAGCGACGTTCGACTTCGGACCAGTCGATCACGCTGTAGAAGGCATTGATGTATTCAGGTCGGCGATTCTGGTACAGCAAGTAGTAGGCATGTTCCCACACGTCCAACCCAAGGATCGGTGTGTTTCCATTCATCAACGGGCTGTCCTGGTTGCCGCTGCTTTCCACCATGAGCTTTTTCTCAGGTGTCACGCTGAGCCAGGCCCAACCGCTGCCAAAACGGGTCAGGGCTGCCTTGGTGAAAGCATCCTTGAAGGCCTCGAAACCGCCCAGCTGTTCATCAATGGCCTTGGCCACCGCACCCTGCGGCAGACCACCGCCTTTGGGCGACATGATCGTCCAGAACAACGAATGGTTGGCATGCCCGCCACCCTGGTTGATCACAGCCGCCTGCAGCGGTTGCGGCAACTGCTTGACTGCCGCTACCAGTTTTTCTACTGGCCACTCGGCCCACTCGGTGCCTTCGACAGCTGCGTTCAGATTGTTGATGTAGGTCTGGTGGTGCTTGCTGTGGTGAATCTGCATGGTCTGGGTGTCGATGTGCGGCTCAAGCGCATCGTAGGCGTAAGGCAAGGCAGGCAAGGTATAAGGCATGTTCAATGGATTCCGTAGTGGTGAGCCGACGACCCGGCACTTTCCTGACCGGCCATAACCACCGGCTGCGGGCCATGGCTATGGAGCAGGCGTTCGGTACGCGGGTACTGGCCGTACTCGCTGATGAAGTTCAAAAGCTCGGTGTAAGTCTTGCTGCTGTGACGTAGCGCCGCTTCGCGCAGCGCCGGTGCCAGGCGTTGGTCCTGCATGGCCTGCAACAACCGCTGATGGATCGCGCAGAGGTACTCCGCGCTTTCCTGAGGTTGGTTCAGGCGCAAGTGCAGGTCCGCCAGGTTGTGATGAGCGATGACGCACACGGCCACCGCTTCATCGGCGTCATGCCAGCGCTCGAACAACACCTGGGCCAGGGCCAGGGCCTGCAGATACAACTCGCGGGCATCAACCAGCTCGCCCTGATCGAACAGGCGATTGGCGATTTCGGTGGTGCGCTTCCAGTGCTGCATGACAAACCTCCAGTGCGGTATCAGATACCGCCAGCAGTGAGTTTTTCCGGGTCCAGCAGCACTTCCAGCTGGCTGCGCGGCAGGTCGGTGTGCTCCAGGGCGACCTCGATGATCGGCCGCCCCTGCTTGTAGGCGGTCTTGGCAATCTCGGCAGCCTTCTGGTAGCCGATGATCGGGTTCAACGCAGTCACCAGGATCGGGTTGCGCGCCAGGGCTTCCTTGAGCTTGGGTTCGTTGACCTTGAAGCTGGCAATCGCCTTGTCGGCCAACAGGCGGCTGACGTTGGCCATCAACTCGATGCTGCTGAGCAGGTTCTGGGCAATGATCGGCAGCATCACATTGAGTTCGAAGTTGCCCGACTGGCCGGCAACGGCGATGGTCGCGTCGTTGCCGATAACCTGGGCGGCAACCATGGCAGTGGCCTCCGGAATCACCGGATTGACCTTGCCCGGCATGATCGAGGAGCCGGGCTGCAAGCCTTCAAGCTCGATCTCGCCCAGGCCCGCCAATGGCCCCGAGTTCATCCAGCGCAGGTCGTTGGCGATCTTCATCAGCGCCACCGCAGTGGTTTTAAGCTGACCGGAAAGTGCCACGGCGGTGTCCTGGGAGCCGATCAGGGCGAACAGGTTCTGCCCGGGTGTGAACGGTACCTTGGCCAGGCCGCTGAGCTGCTGACTGAAGCGCGCAGCAAACTCTGGATGGGCGTTGATACCGGTACCCACCGCCGTGCCGCCCTGGGCCAGGGACTGCAAGGCCGGCAGGGTGGCCTCGATGTGGCCGATGGCGCCGTTGATCTGGGCGGCCCAACCGCCCAGCACCTGGCTCATGCGTACCGGCATGGCGTCCATCAGGTGGGTGCGGCCAGTCTTGATGAACGGATGCACGGCCTCGGCCTTTTGCTCGATCACCTGTACCAGGTGCTTGAGCGCCGGCAGCAATTGTTCGTGCAGGGCCAGTGCGGCGCTGACATGGATAGTGGTCGGAATGATGTCGTTGCTGCTCTGGCCACAATTGACGTGGTCGTTCGGGTTGACCTTGTCGCCCAGAATCCGGGTGGCCAGTGTGGCAATCACTTCGTTGGCGTTCATGTTCGAGCTGGTGCCGGAACCGGTCTGGTAGATATCCACCGGGAAGTGCTGGATGAAGTCGCCAGCCAACAGCTGTTCCACCGCCTTGACGATGGCCGTGCCCTGCCCTTCTTCCAGTTGCTTGAGTTCGATGTTGGCCTTGGCTGCGGCGGCCTTGGCCAGCAGCAGGGCGCGAATGAACTGCGTGGGCATGCGCTGCTGGCTGATCGGGAAGTTGCTCACCGCGCGCTGGGTCTGGGCACCGTACAGGGCCTCGGCCGGCACCTGCAGTTCACCCATGCTGTCACGCTCGATTCGGGTATTACTCATCATCAAGTCCTTGCATCAGTTCAGCGAAAGAAACAGAAGGCAGCAGCGTGCAGTTCGCCAATTGCAATGCGTAAGGCTGCCAGCGCTGGCCATGCTCGCAACCATCGAGCTTGCGCAGCTGCAATAGCGGCTTCCAGGCCTGGTCCAGGCACAGGCAGCGCCAATGCCAAGGCAGCATGCGATCGCAGGCGGTATCCAGGAGCAGGCGGAAAGAGGTCAAGGCGACGGTCCAGGCAGAGGTGTCGGTGCAACACACCAGATATCGACCCTCGGCCAGGTAGTGTTCGATCAAGCGCGGTTCGTCCGGCTCCATCGCGCAACGGATACGACGACTGAGCCAGCGCCAGTTTTCGAGGTAGGGCAATTCGTGAAGGACGGGTTTCATGAACATCATCGCCTAGATAATGATATTCATTATTAAGTGATAATCAGAATCAGTTCAAGGTTGGCGAAAAAGAAAAACAAAAAAGCCCGACGCATGGGTCGGGCCTCAAATTGATATTTCCTGCAGGAGTGGGCTTGACCCGCCATCACATCTCGTCAGCGACATCGCATCGCGAGGCAAGCCTCTCCTACCTTCGGTCAGCTACCGGCAACGGTCATCCGTTCGATCAGAACGGAACCCGTATGAATGTTGCTGCGGGTTTCAAGATCATTACCGATCGCGACAATCTGCTGGAACATGTCCTTCATATTCCCGGCGATCGTTACCTCCTGGACTGCAAACTGGATCTCGCCGTTCTCAACCCAATACCCCGCCGCGCCACGAGAATAATCGCCGGTCACCATGTTCAAACCGTGTCCCATCAACTCGGTCACCAACAAACCGCGGCCCATGCGTCGAATCAATGCTGCCTGGTCTTCCACGCCATGAGTCACATACAGGTTGTGCACACCACCGGCGTTGGCGGTGCTCGGCAGGCCCAACTTGCGGCCGGAATAGGTACCCAGCACATAGGACACCAACTCACCTTTTTCGACGAACGGCTTGGCATAGGTCGCCAGGCCGTCACCATCGAATGCCGCACTGCCCAATGCACGCTGCAGGTGTGGACGCTCGTCGAGGGTCAACCAGCTGGGAAACAGGCGCTGCCCCATGGCCCCATCGAGGAACGAGGACTTGCGATACAGGTTGCCGCCCGAGATCGCCGACAGAAAGCTACCGAACAGGCCGCCGGCAAGTTCAGCCGAAAACAGCACGGGCACCTCGCAAGTGGGAACCGGGCGCGCGCCCAGGCGGCTGGCCGCCCGTTGTGCGGCGCGCTGGCCGATGCTGCGCGGGTCGGCCAGCAATTCGCCCTGGCGATTGACGTCGTACCAGTAGTCGCGCTGCATCTGCCCGTCAGCCTCAGCAATCATCACACAGCTCAGGCTGTGACGGGTGGAGGCATAGCCGCCGACGAAGCCATGGCTGTTGCCGTAAACCCGGCAGCCCTGGTGGGTATTGAGGGTTGTGCCATCGGCGTTCTTGATCCGGGCATCGGCCTCGAAGGCTGCCGCCTCACAGGCCAGGGCCTTCTCGATTGCTTGCTCGGGAGTAATGTCCCAGGCGTGATACAAGTCGAAATCCGGCAAGTCCCGCGCCATCAGGGCAGGGTCGGCAAGCCCCGCGCATTCGTCTTCAGACGTGTGCTTGGCGATTGCCAACGCTGCAGCGACCGTCTCGCGAATCGCCTCGGCGCCGCTGGCCGAGGTACTGGCCGAGCCTTTGCGCTGGCCCACATACAAGGTGATGCCGAACCCCTGGTCGCGGTTGAACTCGACGGTTTCCACTTCGCGCTGGCGCACCGAGGTCGACAGCCCCTGCTCCAGCGACACCGCCACTTCACAGGCGCTGGCGCCCTGGCGCCTGGCTTCGGCGATGATCTGTTCGACCTGTTCCTGCAACGCCGGCAGGGCCTGTGGACCTACGCTCTGGTCTGCACTCATGGTTTTCTCCACTCAAATTCTGCGTTCGGCGAGGGTCTTGCTACGACCGGGCCGGACAAGCGGCCCCCGACTGGTTATCATGGCGGCGATTCTCAGCGGACTGCCCCCATGGTTGATTCTTACGACAACGCCTTTGATGGCGAAAAAAGCAAAACCCAGGTCAAGCGCGAGATGCAGGCGCTGGTCGATATGGGCGAGCGTCTCACTACGCTCAAGCCCGACACCCTGGCCAAACTGCCCTTGACCGACGAACTGCGCTCGGCACTTGAAGAGCACAAGAAGCACACGGCAAACGAGGCCAAACGGCGACATCGGTCGTTCATCGGCAAGCTGATGCGCGACCAGGACATCGAGGCCATCACTGCGCTTCTTGACCAACTCGACGCGTCCTCCCGCCAGTACAACGAGCGTTTCCACAACCTCGAACGCTGGCGCGACCGGCTGATCGATGGCACCGACGAAGTCCTGGAGAAATTTGTCCAGGAGTACGCCGAGGCGGATCGACAGCAACTGCGCTCGCTGATCCGGCAGGCCCAGCACGAGCTGAAGACCAACAAGACGCCTACCGCCAGCCGCAAGATCTTCAAATACATCCGCGAACTCGACGAAACCCAACGCGGCCTGCGTTGATCTTCGCAACCGGGCAGGCGCCCTGCCCGCCCGGTGTCATTTTCATGCGCCCGTGCCACCCACGGTGATCGCATCGATCTTCAGGGTCGGCTGGCCAACGCCAACCGGTACCGACTGACCGTCCTTGCCGCAGGTACCCACACCGCTGTCCAGGGACAGGTCATTACCGACCATCGACACCCGACTCATGGCTTCCGGACCGTTGCCGATCAGGGTCGCGCCCTTGACGGGAGCGGTAATCTTGCCGTCTTCGATCAGGTAGGCCTCGCTGGTGGAGAACACGAACTTGCCGCTGGTGATATCCACCTGGCCACCGCCGAGGTTGGCGCAGTAGATGCCTTTTTTCACCGAGGCGATGATTTCCGCCGGATCGCTGTCGCCTGCGCGCATGTAGGTGTTGGTCATGCGCGGCATTGGCAGGTGCGCATAAGACTCACGACGCCCGTTGCCGGTGACGGCCATGCCCATCAGGCGAGCATTGAGCTTGTCCTGCATGTAGCCCTTGAGGATGCCGTTCTCGATCAGGGTGGTGCATTCAGTCGGGGTGCCCTCGTCATCCACGCTCAACGAACCGCGGCGACCCTCCAGGGTGCCGTCATCAACGATGGTGCACAGGCTGGACGCAACCTTCTCGCCCATATGGCCACTGTAGGCCGAACTGCCCTTGCGATTGAAGTCACCTTCAAGGCCGTGGCCGACGGCCTCATGCAACAGCACGCCAGACCAGCCTGACCCCAGTACCACAGGCAGGGTGCCTGCCGGCGCTGGAATGGCTTCGAGGTTGACCAGCGCCTGGCGCAACGCTTCACGGGCAAAGCCCATGACCCGTTCATCGGTGAAATAGCGGTAGTCGGTACGGCCGCCCCCCCCGTGGCCGCCGCGCTCCCGCCGGCCATTCTGCTCGACGATCACGCTGACGTTGAAACGCACCAGAGGACGCACATCGGCAGCCAGGCTGCCATCGGCGGCGGCAATCAGGATGCGTTCCCAGACCCCGGCCATGCTCACAGTGACCTGCTGGATACGCGGGTCCAGCGCACGGGTGGCTGCGTCGACACGCTTGAGCAGCTCGACTTTTTCGGCACGGCTGATCACTTCGAGCGGGTTATCGGCGCCATAGAGTTGCGTGACGTCCTGGCTCTTGAACGCCTGGACACTGCCATTCTGCCCCGCACGGGAGATCGAGCGCGCCGCACGGGCTGCCGAGGTCAGGGCTTCGAGGTTGATGGCGTTGCTGTAGGCAAAACCGGTTTTCTCGCCTGACTGGGCCCGTACGCCCACGCCCTGGTCGAGATTGAAACTGCCTTCTTTGACAATCCCGTCTTCGAGTGCCCAGGACTCGGAAATCTGCCCCTGGAAATACAGGTCGGCCGCATCGATGCCCGGCCCGGCCAACTCGCCCAGTACCGACTGCAGGCTGTCGAGGGTCAATCCCCCTGGCGCCAGCAGGTGCTCGCTGACAGTGGATAACATCTCGCTCATAGTCACTCCGAGGTGTGCGCAGGCCGCAAAGCGTCCTGCGAGAAAAAGCGCCGGTGCAACGCCACCGGCATCCGCGCCCGAATGGACGCCTGTTCGCTGCTGTCGCGTTCACCCAGCAGCACCGCTTCGCCGCTGTCCTGTTCGGCGACGATCCGCCCCCAGGGATCGACGATGGCGGCATGACCATAAGTTTCCCGTGGTCCCGGGTGTGTTCCGCCCTGGGCAGCGGCCAGCACATAGCATTGGGTTTCGATCGCCCGGGCACGTATCAACACTTCCCAGTGCGCCGCCCCGGTCACTGCGGTAAACGCCGCAGGCGCGCTGATCAGCTCGGCACCGGCCTGGCGCAAGACACTGTACAGCTCCGGGAAGCGCAGGTCGTAGCACACGCTCAAGCCCAGCCGCCCCACGGGGGTGTCAGCCACCACCACCTGACTGCCATGGGCATAGTCATCAGACTCCCGATAACGGCCACGGTTGTCGGCCACATCGACATCGAACAAGTGCAGCTTGTCGTATCGGGCCACGGTGTCGCCATGTTCGTCGATCAACAGTGAACAGGCATGGGACTTGGCTTCAGGCTGACCGACAGGCGGCAAAGGAATGGTACCGGCCACCACCCATAACTTGAGGTCGCGGGCGGTCTGTTTCAACCAGGGCAGGATCGGCCCTTCTCCCGTGGCTTCGGCGCGCCCGATGGCGGCGCTGTCGCGACGCCCCATGGCGGCAAAATTCTCCGGCAACACGGCCAGCCGGGCGCCACCTGCCGCGGCTTGTTCAAGCAAATGCCTGGCGTGTACCAAGTTGGCCTGAACATCGCTCTGGCTGACCATCTGGATCACCGCTGACTTCATGCACGCTCCTGGCTTCACTTCTCGAAAGGCTTCACAAAGCTGATTTTAGGCTCTTTCCACGGACCTTCGATGCGATAGTGAACGCTGGCATAGCGGGCTACGCGGTCGCCAAGCAGGCGGTCAACGAGAAACAGCGCACCACCGACCGCCGGCGCGCCGACAATCAGGGCAGCCAACGGCAAGTTATTGGTCACCGGCAGCGTGACCTGCAGATTGGCATCGACCCGGTCGCGGACCATGTCGAGCGTGCCATCGAGCTCAAGGTTGCTCGATGGACCGGTCAGGGTAATGGGCTCGCGGGTCACGTACACCCCTTCGCTGGCTACCAGCAGCCCTTTGACCCGGTCATAGCTCAAGCCTTTGTCGACCAGGTCGGAGAAGTCCAGCCGCAGGCGCCGGCCGATCGAGTTGAAGTTGAGCAGGCCAAACACCCGCAGCGCCTGGGCGCCGCCCTCGACCTCGACGAACTGCCCCTTGCGCAACGCCGCATCGAGACTGCCGGAGAATCGACCCAGCCCCACCCAGGCGGGTGAACCCGGCCAGCGGCCGTCGACATCCAGACGAAAATCGCGACTGGTAACGGTCGGGGCGAAATTCCAGGCCTTGAGCACGTCGGCCAGGTTCTTACCTTCCAGACGGCCCTTGTACCAGCTGCTGCTTGCACCCGGGGCGCCCTCCCAGCCCGCATTGCCATCAATGATCAGGCCCTTGAGGCTCAAGTCCAGATCGTTCAGGGCAATCCCCTTGGCCGTGGAACGCACCTTCAGGGCAACACTGCCCAGCAGGTCATCTCCGCGAAACAGCTTGTCGATGGTCAGGTCGATGGAGGGGATTTTACGCGGGTCGATATCGGCCATCGGATCGGGGGCGTTGGGCGAAGCAATTTCGGCAGGATCAGCGGCTGGCAGGTGGATGGTCTGCAGGTTGACCACCATCGGAGCACCCTTGGCGTCGGGAATACGTGCGTTGCCGATAACCTCTCTACTGTCCAGGCGCAGCGCCCAGTTGTTGCTGTTGCGGTCCAGGCGTACCACGGCCTGGTTCAAGGTCAGCCCGCCACCTTGCAGCTTGCCGATGCTCAGGTCAGCACCGCGTAGCAACTGGCGGGCATTACCGCTCGGATCATTGCCGGCCAGTCCGCCCAGCTGTTGCTGCCAAGGCTTGAGGTCAAGCTCGGCCAGCCGTCCACGGACGCTCACTCCCTGGCCGGACGGCAGTTGTGGATTGCCGCCACCGAACAGCAGTTCGCCGCGCCCTTGGTCGAGTTTGTCCATGGGAGCGGCGTAAATCAGGCTGGCAACATTGGCGTAACTGGCGCCAAATCGCCGCTCGGCCCCTTGCAAGGTCATGGTGAACTGGCTGTCTCGGGTTTCATCTGCCGTTTTGCCAATGGGCGCAGGCAGATTGATTGCCAGGCCCTTGAGGCTGGAGTCGACCTTCAGCTCATTGTCGCGGCTCCCCAGCTTCAGCTGCAGTTGGTAGGGCAGATCGCCGGCTATCGGCAAGGTCTGCGTGACCTTCAGCCAGTCGGTCAGCGCCTTGAGTGCAACCTGACCCTTGGCTTCTATGCGGCTTTGTATCTCGCCTGGCTTACCTTCGGCAAAAATCTGCGCGGTCATCGGTTTGTCGAACACTCTGGCACTGATGTTCTGACCGCTGAGCCCCTTGTTGTAATCGAAGCGGAAGGCACCCTTGAGCTGTTTCAACTCAAGCACCGGAGCCGCAATTTTCAGGCGGGCATCGTTGGTGTCGAAATCCACGACCACCTTAGGGTGCTCGCCCTTGGCCAGGGGAATATCCAGCTTCAGCTTGCCCTTGAGGCCGCCCTGCCCCTCCCAGCCCGCAAACATCGCCGCGGTACCGATCGGTGCCTCCTGGAGGATTTTCAAGCCATCGCCCAGGCCTCCATCGAAGCCCCCATCCAGATACATGTGGCTGTTCTGGCCGCTGGGAACATGGGGGATGTTGACCTGCACGTCATTCACTTGGGTATCGAGCAGTTGGCCACGCTTGGCAGTGATCCTCACGCCATTGTCGTCGATATACACGTCACCATCGACCTTCTGGACCTGTGGCCAACCTGGCTGGAAGTCCAGCGCGGCATCATGCACCTTGAAGAACAGGCTGATACTGCGCGCCTGCTCCGCGGCACCATGATTGAGCGAACCTTGATACTGGAAATAACCCTCATCGACCGCGCCTTTGAGAATGGCGGTGCGCAACCATTCATCAAGGGCCGGGCTCAGTACCTCCGGCAGGTACTTGGCGGTGTATCGCCCATCACCCTCGACCAGGCCGACGCGCAGGTCCATGTAGTCTTCCTGCCCCTCTTCAAACAGCAGGCGAATGAGAAAATCACCGGCAATCTTGCCCTCTTCGCCCAGTACCTTCAGGTAGGGCGCGATCAGGGTGAAGCCGTCCTGATCCAGGCGCCAGGTCAGGCGCGCGTTGGCTTTCTGGTATTGCCAAGGTTTGGCGAAGATCGGATACAGGTGCAGCATGAAGGCATCGGTATCCAGGCGCAGTTCGCCATGCCCCAGGTCACCGCTGACACTGCCGCTGACATTCCCCGCCGCCGGGGCACCGTGGTAGGCGTTGAAGCCGATTCGCTCCAGATTGGCGGCAAAATTCAAGCGCTGATCGCCAGCAGCCTTGGGGCGAACATCTACCAGCACATTGCGCAAACTCCCGGTGACTTTCAGCCCCTGGACCACGGCCATGGCCCGTTCCGGCAAAGGTGCCAGAGATTCGACCAGGGGTGTGAGCGGGGTCAGGTTCAGGCGGTCTGCCTGGATTTTCCAGGTTTCCTCGACGCCCTCACTCGCGGCGACCTGATTCAATTGCAGGTGCGACTCCCAGCGCGTTTTGCCCAGGCTCATGGCCAGGGAGTCGAGTTTCACATCGAAACCGTGTGCCTGGCGCTGGAACCAGCCATTGAGCGCTACGTTTTCCACCTTGGCCTCTTCGCGGCCGGTATAAGCACCCCGCAACTGCGGCGCGTTTAGACGTACCGTGGCGTTTTGCAGTTGCCCCTTGCCCCAGTTCAGCCAGAACTCGCCGCCGGCCTTGAGCTCCTTGGCTTGCCATTGACCCAGCAAACGGGGCGGCACCCAGCGCGCCCAATCGCTCTGGGGCAGGCTGAGGTAGGCTTCGACTTCACCGTCACGCCAGTGGGCTGCACGGACACGACTGCGCAGACTCATCGCCACGGGTTGGCCGTCAGGCAAGGTCAGGCGTGCGTCCAGACGCTGGCGTACGCTGCCGGTCTGCAGGCCAACGTTGACATAGGTGAGGGTCATGGGGTCGCGCTGGAACGGCTCGAGGGTGACCTGGCTGTCGACGATCGTGACCTTCGACACCACCTGCATACGCTGCAGCAGTTGCTCAGGGTCCAGAGGCTGGTCATCGGTTTTCGGCAGACCATCAAGTGCCCAGGCGCCGTTTTCATCTTCGTGCAGGCTCAGGTGCAAGCCACCGACTTCGAGATTGGCCAGGCGCACCTGACGCTCGGTCAGGCTGGCCCACAGGTCTGGAACCACTTTGACGCCGTCCAGGCGCAACGCCGTTGTGCCCTCGCCAACCTGGATGTCATTGACCAGCAGCACCGGTGCCAAGCCACTCCAGCGCCCTTCCAGGCTGCCGATGTGCACGGGCAAGCCCAAGGCCTGCTCGGCCTTGTCTTCAACTTCAGCGCGGTATTCGGCTACCAGGGGCACCAGCTGTCGGCCAAGGCTGACATACAGCGCCACCAGCACAGCCAGCAAGGCACAGATCCCCAGGCCCCAGCGGGTCATGGCGCCTAGAACGCGCATCAGACGTTCCATGGCAATGGCCCTCCAAGTCGTGCCTTAACTATGGCCGCAACCGGGCGCTTTGCCACCCGGCCTTGCGGCCAGGTGCAATCAGACTGCGTCAGAGCAGCACCACATCGTATTGTTCCTGGGAATACATGGACTCGACCTGAAAGCGGATGGTTCGTCCGATGAAGGTTTCAAGCTCGGCGACGTTCCCCGACTCCTCATCCAGCAGGCGATCCACCACCTTTTGATTGGCCAGCACTCTATAGCCTTCGGCCTGGTAGGCACGGGCTTCGCGAAGGATTTCGCGGAAAATCTCGTAACAAACTGTCTCGGGAGTTTTCAGCTTGCCGCGACCCTGGCAGCACAGGCACGGCTCACACAACACCTGCTCCAGGCTTTCACGGGTGCGCTTGCGCGTCATCTGCACCAGGCCCAGCTCGGTGATGCCGATGATGTTGGTCTTGGCGTGATCGCGTTCCAGCTGCTTTTCCAGGGTGCGCAGCACCTGGCGCTGGTGCTCCTCATCTTCCATGTCGATGAAGTCGATGATGATGATCCCGCCGATGTTGCGCAGGCGAAGCTGCCGGGCGATGGCGGTGGCCGCTTCCAGGTTGGTCTTGAAGATGGTCTCTTCAAGGTTGCGGTGCCCGACAAAAGCGCCGGTGTTGACGTCGATGGTGGTCATCGCTTCAGCCGGATCGACCACCAGGTAGCCGCCGGATTTGAGCGGTACCTTGCGCTCCAGGGCGCGCTGGATCTCGTCTTCCACACCATAGAGATCGAAGATCGGCCGCTCGCCCGGATAGTGCTCCAGGCGATCGGCGATTTCCGGCATCAGTTCGGCGACGAACTGCGTGGTCTTCTGGAAGGTTTCCCGGGAGTCGATGCGGATTTTCTCGATCTTCGGGTTGACCAGGTCGCGCAACGTGCGCAGGGCCAGGCCCAGGTCTTCGTAGATTTCCGTTGGCGCGCCGACGGTCTTGATCTGGGCGCCGATCTGGTCCCAGAGCCTGCGCAGGTAGCGGATATCCATCAGGATCTCGTCGGCACCGGCACCTTCGGCCGCAGTCCGCAAGATAAAGCCCCCTGCGTCCTGGATGTTCTCCTGGGCCACGCAGTCGGTAACCACCTGCTTGAGGCGTTCCCGTTCGGCTTCGTCTTCGATCTTCAGGGAAATACCAACGTGGCTGGTGCGCGGCATATACACCAGGTAACGCGAGGGAATCGACAGTTGCGTGGTCAGCCGCGCGCCTTTGGAGCCAATCGGATCCTTGGTGACCTGCACCACCAGGCTCTGGCCTTCATGCACCAGGGCACTGATGCTCTCCACGGCCGAGCCTTCGCGCTGGGAAATTTCCGAGGCGTGGATGAAGGCGGCGCGGTCCAGGCCGATGTCGACAAATGCAGCCTGCATTCCAGGCAGCACACGAACCACCTTGCCCTTGTAGATGTTGCCGACAATGCCGCGCCGCTGGGTACGCTCTACATGCACTTCCTGAAGAACACCGTTCTCCACCACCGCCACGCGTGATTCCATCGGTGTGATATTGATCAGAATCTCTTCACTCATGGCAGGCTCTCGTCAAAGGACTTCAGTAATGATGGATCGCTCGCAGGCGACTGGCTAGCAGCTGTCCGGTGTGTCCTCGCTCAACGGGCCGACAACGGTTGCCAGCAAGGAATGGCGAATTGGCTGAGCAGCTCGGCAGTTTCACTCAAGGGTAAACCGACCACCGCTGAATAACTGCCTTCGATTCGCTGCACGAACACCGCGCCCAGACCCTGAATCGCGTAGCTGCCTGCCTTGTCCAGCGGCTCGCCGCTGTCCCAGTAGGCCTGTGCTTCTTGTTGGGTAATGTGACGAAACCGAACCTGGCTGGCAACGCAGACACTCAGGCAACGCTCCCGGTCGGCAACCGCCACGGCGGTCAGTACCTGATGTTCGCGGCCGGACAAGGCCGCCAGCATGGCCAGAGCATCCTCACGGTCGGCGGGCTTGCCCAGAATGCGTCCGTCCAATACCACTGCGGTGTCGGCGCCCAGGACGGCAAACGTTCCGTCCGTGGCCGGGCCTGCCAAGGAGGCCATGCCGGCTGCGGCCTTGTCCCGCGCCAGGCGTTCGACATAGGCAGGCGCGGCTTCGCCCGACAAAGGGCTTTCGTCGATCGAAGCGCTCAACGCAGTAAATGGAATGCCGATCTGGGTCAGCAACTCACGGCGGCGGGGTGAACCAGAGGCCAGGTACAGCAGGGTCATCGTGACTTCTCCCTGTCAACGTCGGGTAGCGGGCTCAGTTGATACCCAGGCGCAATCGCAGTCCGCGCAGGCCATAACTGACCCACGGCCAGAGCAAAGCGCTGATGACCGCCGACCAGATCAGCGCCAGGGTCGGCAGACGATTGCCGGTCAGGGCGCTAAGCCACAGTTGCACCAGCTGTGCCAGACCGAAGATCACCAGGATCACCAGGCTTTGCTGCCACATCGGGAACATCCGCAGGCGTTGCTGCAACGACAGCACCAGGAAGGTAATCAAGGTCAGGACCAGGGCGTTCTGCCCCAGCAAGGTGCCGTACAACACGTCCTCGGCAAGGCCCAGGACAAATGCAGTGGTCATGCCGACTTTATGTGGCAGGGCCAGGGTCCAGAAGGCCAACAGCAGCGCCAGCCACATCGGCCGGAACACCTCCATGAACTGCGGCAACGGCGAAACGCTGAGCAGCAGGCCAACGACAAAGGTCAGCCAGACCACCCAGCCGTTTCGGCTGCGAGTACTTACCATCAGTTTCTCTCCCGGGAAGGGGGTGCCGCAGTGCCGCTGGCCGCTGCCGGCGTTGCTGCGGGCGCTGCCGTTGCAGGCGCCGCTGTCGGTGCCACGTTGGCAGGCGTTGCCGGGGTGCTAGTGGCCGCGGGTGCAGGTGCAGTTGGAGTCGCGCCGGGCGCAACCGGCTCGGTGGCCCCGGGCAGACCTTGTCGATCTGCGGCTTCCTGGGCCATCGCGGCATCGCTCGCGCGCTGCTCGGGGGTGCGGCTGTCGGTGAACACCAGCAACAGGTAGCGGCTGCGATTGAGTGCAGCGGTGGGGATGGCCCGGACAATGGCGAACGGCTGCCCGGAGTCGTGGATCACTTCCTTGACCGTGGCCACCGGATAACCGGCCGGAAAACGCTGCCCCAGGCCAGAACTGACCAACAGGTCGCCTTCCTTGATGTCGGCGGTGTCGGCGACATGGCGCAGTTCCAGGCGCTCGGGATTACCGGTACCACTGGCGATGGCCCGCAAACCGTTGCGATTGACCTGCACAGGAATACTGTGGGTGGTATCGGTCAGCAGCAGGACGCGAGCGGTATAGGGCATCAGCTCCACCACCTGCCCCATCAGGCCACGGGCATCGAGCACCGGCTGGCCCAGGACCACGCCGTCACGCTCGCCCTTGTTGATCAGGATACGGTGGGTGAACGGGTTGGGGTCGACACCGATCAACTCGGCGACCTCGACCTTCTCATTGACCAATGCCGAGGAGTTGAGCAACTCGCGCAGGCGCACGTTCTGCTCGGTCAAGGCCGCGAGCTTCTGCACGCGCCCTTGCATCAGCAAGGCTTCGGTCTTGAGTTTTTCGTTCTCGGCGATCAGCTCGGTACGGCTGCCGAACTGGCCGGCGATACCCTGCCACAGGCTCTGCGGCAAGTCGGTGATGTGGTACGACTCCATCAGGACCAGTCCCATCTGGCTGCGCACCGGTTTGAGCAGGGTGAAGCGCGCATCGACCACCATCAGGGTGATCGACAGCACAACCAGCACCAGCAGGCGTACGCCCAGCGAAGGGCCCTTGGCGAAAAGCGGTTTAATGGGCCGCTCCTCGTGGACGACTATTCAAGAGGTCATTCATACGGCAATGCACCGGCCTGCTTGTGGATTGACGGAAAATGACGCCCACACGGACGTCAGCCCAGCACATACAGGTAGCACTGTGGGCACTACCTGTAAACCGGGGCGGCATGTTTGCTGCAGCCAGCTTATTCGCTGGAGAGCAGGTCCATGGTGTGTTTGTCCATCATTTCCAGGGCGCGACCGCCGCCACGGGCGACACAGGTCAGCGGGTCTTCGGCAACGATGACCGGCAGGCCGGTTTCCTGGGCCAGCAGCTTGTCCAGGTCGCGCAGCAGTGCGCCACCACCGGTCAGCACCAGGCCACGCTCGGCGATGTCCGAGGCGAGTTCCGGCGGCGACTGCTCCAGGGCGCTCTTGACCGCCTGGACGATAGTTGCCAGCGACTCTTGCAGGGCTTCGAGCACTTCGTTGGAGTTCAGGGTGAAGGCACGTGGCACACCCTCGGCGAGGTTACGGCCGCGAACATCGACTTCACGGACTTCGCCACCCGGATAGGCAGTACCGATTTCCTGCTTGATGCGCTCGGCGGTGGATTCGCCGATCAGGCTGCCGTAGTTGCGGCGCACGTAGGTCACGATCGCTTCGTCGAAACGGTCGCCGCCCACCCGTACGGATTCGGCATAGACCACACCATTCAGGGAGATCAGCGCAATTTCAGTGGTGCCGCCACCGATATCGACGACCATCGAACCGCGGGCTTCCTCGACCGGCAGGCCGGCACCGATGGCGGCGGCCATTGGCTCTTCGATCAGGAACACTTCGCGGGCGCCGGCGCCCAGCGCCGACTCACGAATGGCACGACGCTCGACCTGGGTCGATTTGCACGGCACGCAGATCAGCACCCGAGGGCTAGGCTGCAGGAAGCTGTTCTCGTGAACCTTGTTGATAAAATACTGCAGCATTTTTTCGCAGACGCTGAAGTCGGCGATCACGCCGTCCTTCATCGGACGAATGGCAGCAATGTTGCCAGGTGTACGGCCCAACATGCGCTTGGCTTCAGTACCGACAGCGACGACACTTTTCTGGTTGCCGTGAGTACGAATGGCCACAACCGATGGCTCATTCAGGACGATACCGCGCTCACGCACGTAAATAAGGGTGTTGGCAGTGCCCAGGTCGATGGAAAGATCGCTGGAAAACATGCCACGCAGTTTCTTGAACATGGGAAAGTGACCCTAGGCAACGCGTGGGTAAAAAAGTGCGGCAAACTCTAACAACGGCGGGGATTTTGGGCAAGGCGCCAATATGTTAAATTGGCAGTTTTTCCGAGCAAGCCAGCACACGATCGCGGCCTTATGACCGTAAATCTGTCAGCATGTTCCTCATCGCGGACCAATTCCGTTTTTGTTTCCCCAGGAGATCCCCATGGCGCTTGAACGCTGCGACGTGGAAAAGATCGCTCATCTGGCCCGATTGGGCCTCAATGAAGGCGATTTGCCACGCACTACCGATGCCCTGAACAGTATTCTGGGACTGGTCGACCAGATGCAAGCGGTCGACACCACTGGCATCGAGCCATTGGCCCACCCACTTGAAGCCAGTCAGCGCCTGCGCGCCGATGTGGTAACAGAAAGTAACCAGCGCGAATCCTACCAGGCCATCGCCCCGGCGACCGAAAACGGCCTGTACCTGGTTCCGAAAGTCATCGAGTAAGGGAATAGAGCCTGCCATGCATCAACTGACCCTGGCCGAGATCGCCCGCGGACTCGCCGACAAGAAATTCTCTTCCGAAGAGCTGACCCAGAGCCTGCTGGCGCGGATCAAGCAGCTCGATCCGCAGCTGAACAGCTTCATCAGTGTCACCGACGAACTGGCCCTGAGCCAGGCCCGTGCTGCCGACGCCCGTCGCGCCGCCGGTGAAACCGGTGCCCTGCTCGGCGCCCCGCTGGCGCACAAGGACCTGTTCTGCACCGAGGGCGTACGCACCAGTTGCGGCTCGAAGATGCTCGACAACTTCACGGCGCCCTACGACGCCACCGTGGTTGCCAAGCTGGCCGAAGCCGGCACCGTGACCCTGGGCAAGACCAACATGGACGAGTTCGCCATGGGCTCGGCCAACGAGTCGAGCCACTACGGCGCGGTCAAGAACCCGTGGAACCTCGAGCACGTTCCCGGCGGTTCGTCCGGTGGTTCGGCTGCGGCCGTCGCCGCGCGCCTGCTGCCAGCTGCCACCGGCACCGACACTGGCGGTTCCATTCGCCAGCCCGCCGCCCTGACCAACCTCACTGGCCTGAAACCGACGTACGGTCGGGTTTCGCGCTGGGGCATGATCGCCTACGCCTCCAGCCTCGACCAGGGCGGCCCGATGGCCCGCACGGCCGAAGACTGCGCATTGATGCTGCAAGCGATGGCCGGCTTCGACGCCAAGGACTCCACCAGCATCGACGAGCCCGTCCCGGACTACAGCGCCAGCCTGAATAGCTCGCTGCAAGGCCTGCGCATCGGCCTGCCGAAGGAATACTTCGGCGCAGGCCTGGACCCGCGCATCGCCGAGCTGGTCCAGGCCAGCGTCAAGGCGCTGGAAAACCAGGGTGCCGTGATCAAGGAAATCAGCCTGCCGAACATGCAGCACGCCATCGCCGCGTACTATGTGATCGCCCCGGCCGAAGCCTCCTCCAACCTGTCGCGTTTCGACGGCGTGCGCTTCGGCTACCGCTGCGAGAGTCCGGCCGACCTGACCGACCTGTACAAACGCTCCCGTGGCGAGGGTTTCGGCAGCGAAGTGCAACGCCGGATCATGGTCGGTACCTACGCCCTGTCGGCTGGCTACTACGACGCCTACTACCTGAAGGCACAGAAGATCCGCCGCCTGATCAAGAACGACTTCATGGCCGCCTTTGAAGACGTCGACGTGATCATGGGCCCGACCACGCCAAACCTGGCCTGGAAAATCGGCGCCAAGAACAACGATCCGGTCGCCGCGTACCTGGAAGACATCTACACCATCACCGCCAACCTCGCGGGCCTGCCGGGCCTGTCGATGCCAGCCGGTTTTGTCGATGGCCTGCCGGTTGGCGTGCAACTGCTGGCCCCGTATTTCCAGGAAGGCCGCCTGCTCAACGTCGCGCACCGCTATCAGCAAGTCACTGACTGGCACACTCGCGCACCTAACGGCTTCTGAGGGATCACCACATGCAATGGGAAGTTGTCATCGGGTTGGAGATTCATACCCAGCTCGCCACCCAGTCGAAGATTTTCTCCGGCAGCGCCACCACGTTCGGCTCCGAGCCCAACACCCAGGCCAGCCTGATCGACCTGGGCATGCCCGGCGTACTGCCGGTGCTCAACCAGGAAGCAGTGCGCATGGCCTGCATGTTCGGTCTGGCGATTGACGCCGAGATCGGCCATCACAACGTGTTTGCGCGCAAGAACTACTTCTACCCCGACCTGCCCAAGGGCTACCAGATCAGCCAGATGGAGCTGCCGATCGTCGGCAAGGGCCACCTGGACATCGCCCTGGAAGACGGTACCGTCAAGCGCATCGGCATTACCCGTGCGCACCTCGAAGAGGATGCCGGCAAGAGCCTGCACGAAGACTTCAGCGGTTCGACCGGTATCGACCTGAACCGTGCCGGCACTCCGCTGCTGGAAATCGTCTCCGAGCCCGAGATGCGTAGCGCCAAGGAAGCCGTGGCCTACGTCAAGGCCATCCACGCCCTGGTGCGTTACCTGGGCATCTGCGACGGCAACATGGCCGAAGGCTCGCTGCGTTGCGACTGCAACGTCTCGATCCGACCAAAAGGCCAGGTCGAGTTCGGCACCCGCTGCGAGATCAAGAACGTCAACTCGTTCCGCTTCATCGAGCGCGCGATCAACAGCGAGATCCAGCGCCAGATCGAACTGATCGAAGACGGCGGCAAGGTCACCCAGGAAACCCGCCTGTACGACCCGAACAAAGACGAAACCCGTTCCATGCGCAGCAAGGAAGAAGCCAACGACTACCGTTACTTCCCCGACCCGGACCTGCTGCCGGTCGTGATCGAAGGCGCCTACCTCGACACCATCCGCGCCACCCTGCCGGAACTGCCACCGCAAAAGCGCGAGCGTTTCCAGAGCCAGTTCGGCCTCTCTGCCTACGATGCCAACGTGCTGGCCTCCAGCCGCGAGCAAGCCGACTACTTCGAGCAGGTGGTCAGCGTGTGCGGCGATGCCAAGCTTGCCGCCAACTGGGTCATGGTCGAGCTGGGCAGCCTGCTCAACAAGCTCGGTCTCGAGATCGACCAGGCGCCGGTCAGTGCCGAACATCTGGGCGGTATGCTCAAGCGCATCCTCGACAACACCATCAGCGGCAAGATCGCCAAGGTCGTGTTCGAGAAGATGGCCGCCGGTGAAGGCGATGCCGACCAGATCATCGAAGCCGAAGGCCTCAAGCAGGTCACCGACAGCGGTGCAATCGAGAAGGTCCTGGACGAAGTGCTGGCGGCCAATGCCGAGCAGGTCGAGCAGTACCGCGCCGCCGATGAGGCCAAGCGCGGCAAGATGTTCGGCTTCTTCGTCGGCCAGGCCATGAAGGCCTCCAAAGGCAAGGCCAACCCGCAGCAAGTGAACCAATTGCTCAAGAGCAAGCTCGAAGGTTAATTGCTGATCGCGGGCAAGCCCGCTCCTACCTGTAGGAGTGGGCTTGCCCGCGATGGCCACACCCCCGGAGCACTTGCATACATGTGGCGTCCCCTCAGCGCACTCGCGCTCTTTGCCCTGCTGGCCGGCTGCGCCAGCCACGATATCGATCCCCGCGGTTACGACAAGACCGGCACCGCCTCCTATTACGGCTCCCGACACCACGGTAAACGCACTGCCAGTGGCGAGCCCTTCAACAAGAACGCCATGACCGCTGCCCACCGCAGCCTGCCCTTCGGCACCCGGGTCAAGGTCACCAACCTGAAAAACGATCGCACGGTCGTGGTACGCATCAATGACCGCGGCCCGCACACCCGTGGCCGGTTGATTGACCTGTCTCAGGCCGCCGCAGAAAAACTGGGCATGATCCGTAGCGGAACGGCGCGTGTACGGGTACAAAGTCTCAGCGACTGATCCTGTAACGGAGTACGACCATTTTCGACCTGGCCGCTTTACCCACCTTCAGCCTGCTGCAACTGAGCTTCGGCCTGCTGTTGCTGATCGCCGGTGCCGAACTGCTGGTGCGCGCCGCCTTGCGCCTGGCCGCCAGCCTGCAGGTACGCCCGTTGATCATCGGCTTGAGCCTGGTGGCCTTCGGCAGCAGCGCACCGCAACTGACCGTCAGCCTCCAGGCCGCCTATACCGGCGCACCGGATGTGGCGGTGGGCAGCGTGGTCGGCAGCAACATCTTCAACATCCTCGTCACCCTGGGCCTGGCTGCGCTGATCATTCCGCTGCGCGTCTCGCGCCAACTGGTGCGCCTGGACATCCCCCTGATGATCGGCGCCAGCCTGCTGGTCTATCTGCTGGCCCTCAACGAACTGCTCGGACGCCTGGAAGGTGCGCTGCTACTGGCAGGCCTGGTGGGCTACCTGGCAATCCTCTGGCATCAGTCGCGTCACTATGCTCGTACCTACCCTGCCCCCGGCCCACGGCCGCAGCAAGGTGGCGGGTTCTGGATCACCAGCCTTCTGATGATGCTCACGGGCCTGGGCTTGCTCAGCCTTGCCGGGCACCTGTTGCTGGAGGCCGCCGTGGAAGTGGCGGTGGACCTTGGACTGTCGGAGCGGGTGATCGGCCTGACGGTCGTGGCGGTCTGCACCTCGCTACCGGAGCTGGCGACATCGCTGATCGCGGCCCTGCGGGGTGAACGGGAGATCGCCGTGGGCAACGTGATCGGCAGCAACCTCTTCAACCTGCTGGCGGTGCTCGGCCTGACTGCCCTGATTGCGCCCGAGCCCTTGTCCATTTCGCCCAATGCCCTGGATTTCGACCTACCGGTGATGCTTGGCGTCGCCGCCTTGAGCCTCCCGGTGTTCTACTCGGGTTACCGGGTCACCCGCGCCGAAGGTCTGGTGTTTCTCGGTTTGTACCTGGCCTATGGACTGCACGTGGTGGCCTTCACCACGGGCATGCCGTTGGCCACCCGCCTGGAAAAACTGATGCTGTTCTATGCACTGCCAGCGCTGGGAGCCTGCTTGCTGTACACGACCCTGCGCGCCTGGCGCCGCCAACACTAAGGAAAACAACATGGGCGACAACAACAAAACCGGTGAACAAGTCCGCCGCCAGGTCATGGGCGATGCCTTCGTCGATCGTGCGCTGGGCAATGCCACCGACTTCACCCAGCCGCTGCAGGACTTCGTCAACGAACACGCCTGGGGCAGCGTCTGGAGCCGTGAAGGGCTGCCGCTGAAAACCCGCAGCCTGATCACCCTGGCTGCCTTGACCGCGCTCAAGTGCCCGCAAGAACTCAAGGGCCACGTGCGCGGCGCCCTGAACAACGGTTGCACCGTCGAAGAGATTCGTGAAGCGCTGCTGCACTGCGCGGTGTACGCCGGCGTGCCGGCGGCCATCGACGCGTTTCGCGCCGCCCAGGAGGTGATCGACAGCTACCAGCAAGACTGATCGATCACCCCGCGCCCGGGCCGTCAGTCGGCAGCGACGGCGGCCTTGTGGCCCTTCTTCTTCAGCCAGAAGGCCACGCCCAGTACCGCCAGCCATACTGGAATCAGCAGCACCGAAATGCGGATGCCGGGAGTCAGGTACATGATCACCAGGATCAGGGCCAGGAAGGCCAGGCACACATAGTTGGTCAGCGGGTAGCCCCAGCTCTTGTAGAACGTGGTTTCGCCAGCTGCCTGCTTGGCGCGGCGGAACTTCAGGTGGGTGATGCTGATGATCCCCCAGTTGATCACCAGCGACGACACCACCAGCGCCATCAGCAAGCCGAACGCTTCAGCCGGCATCAGGTAGTTGATCACCACACACAATCCCGTCGCCAGCGCCGAGATCCCCAGGGCCGCCAGGGGCACACCACGAGCGTTGACCTTGAGCAGGCTCTTGGGCGCATCGCCCTGCACCGCAAGGCCGAACAGCATGCGGCTGTTGCAGTACACGCAGCTGTTGTAGACCGACAGGGCCGCCGTCAGCACGACCAGGTTGAGGATCGTCGCGACCAGGTTGCTGTCCAGCGCATGAAAGATCATCACGAAGGGGCTGCCCCCCTGCACTACCTTCTGCCACGGGTACAGCGACAGCAGCACAGCCAGCGCGCCGATGTAGAAAATCAGGATGCGGTAGATCACCTGGTTGGTGGCGCGCGGAATGCTGTACTTGGGGTTGTCGGCCTCGGCGGCGGTAATCCCCACCAGTTCCAGGCCGCCAAAGGAAAACATGATCACGGCCAGGGCCATCATCAGGCCACTGACGCCGTTGGGGAAGAAGCCGCCGAACTGCCAGAGGTTGGCAACGCTGGCATCCGGGCCGCCGTTGCCGCTGATCAACAGATAGCCACCAAAGGCAATCATGCTGACGATGGCCACCACCTTGATCAGGGCGAACCAGAACTCCATCTCGCCGTAGACTTTCACCTGGCTGAGGTTAATCAAGTTGATCACGACAAAGAAGATCGCCGCCGTGGCCCACGTCGGAAAACCCGGCCACCAGTACTGGATGTAGATCCCCACGGCCGTCAGTTCGGCCATGCCCACCAGCACATACAGCACCCAGTAGTTCCAGCCCGACATGAACCCGGCGAACTCGCTCCAGTAGCGATGGGCAAAGTGACTGAAGGTGCCGGACACCGGCTCCTCGACCACCATCTCACCCAGCTGGCGCATGATGAAAAAAGCGATCAGGCCTGCAATCGCATAGCCCAGCAGCACCGAAGGGCCCGCCAGCTGGATGGTCTGGGCAATCCCCAGGAACAGGCCTGTACCGATGGCACCACCGAGTGCGATCAACTGGATATGGCGATTCTTCAACCCGCGGTGCAACCGCTCTGGGGTGATCTCGTCTTGCATGAAGTGTCCTCTGAGGGGGAGGCAGTGTTGGAATTATTTTCTTACAGAATCTAGATCCAACCGCCCCACTGCAAGAAAAAGATGCCGATATTGGTGGTAATGGCGGCCATCAGGGTGGTTATGACGATGATTGCCGCCGCCAGCTCGTGGTTGCCATTGGTCGACCTCGCCATTACATAGCTGGCCGCCGCCGTAGGGCTGCCGAAGTACAGGAACAAGATGCCCAGCTCCGCTCCACGAAACCCCCACAGCCAGGCACCCAGGGTAGCCAACAGGGGCAACCACACCATCTTCAACAGGCTGACACTGACCGCCAGCCCCCCGCTTTGACGCAATGACGCCAGCGACAGGGTACCGCCGATACAGATCAGTGCCAGGGGCAGCGTCATCTGCGCCAGATAGTCACCGGAGGTCAGCAACCAGTTCGGCAGGGCCACCTGCCCATAAGCCAGCACCGCCGCCAGCAGCACACTGATGATCAGTGGATTGCGCAGGATGCTCTTGCAGATGCTCCATGGATCGGACTTGGCGCTCGGGCTGTACACCGCCAATACCACCACCGAAAGGGAGTTGTAGAGCAGGATCACCAGGCCCGCGAGGACCGCGCCCAGCGAAATGCCGTAATCGCCATACATACTCGCCGCCAGCGCCAGGCCGATGACCCCGTTATTGCCACGGAATGCGCCCTGGGTGTAGATGCCACGGTCTGCACGGGGGCAGCGCCAGATCGCCAGGCCCCATGCCAGGCCGAATCCGATCAGGGTGGCAAGGGCAAAGTAGATCAACAACCCAGGCTGGACTGCAGTGGTCAGGTCAGCGTGGTAGATCCCCAGGAACAACAATGCCGGCATGCAGACATTGAAGACCAGGGCCGAAGCCGTGTGGATGAAGCCGTCGTTGATGGCATTGATGCGCTTGAGCAGCACGCCCATGAACAACATGGCAAAGACCGGCGCCGTGATGTTCAGCGTCTGGAGAAAGAGGGCGAGCATGCAGGGCGGTCCCGGTGGCTGTCGTTAGGGGGCTAATGATACGCCTGCGCCGCCGGATAAATCGATTGCGGGGCGAGCTCGCTGCACGCTCGATCACAGGCTGTCGGCAGCGGCTACACCGGCGATCTGTAGCCGCTGCCGAGGAACGAGACTGCAATCGACGGAGCAGCAGCCGCCAGGTGGGGCTTGCCCCGCGATTTCAGGGGTTAACGCCGAACCGGCCGCTTCTGCAGTTTGCGCTGCAAGGTACGCCGGTGCATGCCCAGGGCCCGGGCGGTGGCGGAGATATTGCCCTCGTGCTCGGTCAGCACGCGCTGGATGTGCTCCCACTGCAGGCGGTCGACCGACATCGGGTTTTCCGGCACCAGGCTGTCCAGATCGGCATGCTCGGACAGCAATGCCGCCAGCACATCATCGGCATCGGCTGGTTTGCACAGGTAGTTGCAGGCACCGCGCTTGATGGCCTCGACGGCCGTGGCGATGCTCGAGTAACCGGTGAGGATCACCACGCGCATTTCCGGATCGAGCTCCAGGAGCTTGGGCAGCAACACCAGACCCGAGTCGCCGTCCATCTTCAGGTCCAGGGTGGCGTAGTCAGGCACATCCTGCTGGGCCAGTACCAACCCTTCTTCGGCGGAACTGGCCGTACTCACGCGAAAGCCGCGGCGACTCATGGCCCGGGCCATGACCCGGGTAAAGGTGGCGTCGTCATCTACCAGCAACAGGTGTGGCAGCTCTTCGCCTTCAACCTGAATTTCATCACTCATCACACATCTCCTCGCGCGTCACGCGGCAGGCGCAGCTCGGTGAGCGTACCGCCCTCTTCATGACTATAGAGTTTTACCGAGCCGCCAGCACGGGTCACGCTGGCCTTGCTCAAGAACAGGCCAAGGCCGAAGCCCTTGCCCTTGGTGGTAAAGAAGGGTTTGCCGATGGACTCGGCAATGGCCACCGGCACGCCCGGGCCGTGGTCACGGATGCTGATGACCATGTCCTGGGCATCCCAGTCCAGGCGCACTTCAAGCTCGTCGGGGCAGGCATCGGCTGCATTGTTCAGCAGGTTCAGCAACGCCTGGGTGAGGTCGGGTGGCGGCGCCAGGCGCGGCACACTGCCCTGGCCCAGGCGCTGGAAGCGATAACTGGCCTCGGGGCGCATCAGGTGCCAGCGGTTGAGGGCTTCATCCAGCCAGGCGGTCACTTCCTGGTCCTCGACGGCCATGCGCCGATTGGCTTCAGCGGCACGCACCAGGTTCTGCAGGGTTTCCTTGCACAGCTTGACCTGGTCCTGAAGCACCGCCAGGTCTTCCTGCAGCAGTGGGTCGTGGTGGTCCTGGCGCATTTCCTTGATCAGCACGCTCATGGTTGCCAGGGGTGTACCCAGCTCGTGGGCGGCACCGGCAGCCTGGGTCGCCACGGCCAGCAGTTGCTCGTCACGCAGGCCCTCCTCACGTCGCTCGGCGCGCAGTTGCTCCTGGCGGCGCAGCTCTTCGGCCATCTTGGCTGCGAAAAAGGTGATCACCGCAGCGGCCAGGGCGATGCTCAGCCACATGCCGTAGACCTGCATCTTTTCCCGTGCCATGGGGAAGGTTTCCAACGGATAGAACTGCACCAGCAACAGGCTGTAGGCAGCCAGGGCAATACCGGAAAGAATCAGCGAATAGACCCAGGGCAACGTCACCGCAGCAATCGCCAGCGGCACCAGGTAATAGGAGACGAAGGGGTTGGTGGAGCCACCCGAGTAGTAGAGCAAGGCACTGTGAATCAGCAGGTCGCAGGCCAGCTGGAAGGCGTACTCGAGCTCCGTGACCGGCAACGACAGGCGCAGGCGCAATGCCGTGAAGGCACACAGTAGTGACGACAGACCCAGGGTGATTACCAGCGACAACCAGGGCAGCGGCAGCAGGTCGGTCCAGTAGGCAACACCTACTGAGCCTGCCTGGGCGGCCAGCACCAGGATGCGGATGAAGGTCAGGCGCCAGAGGTTCTGGCGAGTGGCGGACAACATTTGTACGGGGGCGAGCATGAGCTCTCCTGATGAGTGCTCCAGGGCGAATCGTGGCGAGTATACCGAAGCTGCAGGCGCGGCTGCTGACATGCGGCAAAGCGCCACACTTTTTTACACAACAATGATGGCCTTTTTGAACCTCACTGCACTCTTGCCAGTCTCATGGGCCATGCGTGGAATGGAGCTCCCAGCGCCCACGCCTTTTTTTCAAGGAGTCATACATGCTCAACCCTCGTCGTAGCGCCGCCCTCGTGATGGCCACCAGCCTGCTCGCCAGCCTTCCGGCACTGGCCGAGGCGCCCCGTTACAACCAGATCTCGCTGCGCGCCGAAGTCAGCAAGGAAGTGGCTCGCGACCTGATGATCGTGACCCTGTACAGCGAAGCGCAGAACACCGACCCGGGCAAGCTGGCCAACGAAATTACCGAGACCATGAACAAGGCGGTGAAGCAGGCCCGTGAAGTCAAGGAAGTGAAGATCAGCCAGGGCAGCCGCAACAGCTACCCGATCTACGACAACAAGGGGCAGAAAATCACCGGCTGGCGCGAGCGTGCCGAACTGCGCCTGGAAAGCGCCGACTTCCCTGCCCTGTCCAAACTGACCGGTGAGCTGCTGCAACAACTGAAAATGGGTGGCATGGACTTCTCCATCGCGCCAGCCACACGCAAATCCAGTGAGGACGAGCTGCTCAAGGACGCGGTCAATGCCTTCAAGACCCGCGCTCAACTGGCCACCGAGGCCCTGGGCGGCAAGGGCTACAAAGTGGTCAACTTGAACCTCAACAGCAGCGGCTACCCGCATCCCTATGCCCGCAGCGCCCCAATGATGATGAAAGCCAGCATGGATGCCGAAGGCGCCGCGCCAAGCCCGGACATCGAGGCGGGCACCAGCCAGGTCAGCCTGAGCGCCGACGGCACCATCGAAGTTCAAATGCCCTGAGCCACGCCTATGCTCTACCGCGGCAGTTTCGGCTGCCGCGATGGCCACACCCGACAACACGCGCACCATCCTGGTGCTTGGCGTGAATCAATCTGCGCACAACGTCTTCGAAACAATCTGAAATACCCACTCGCAAACGATCAACTCCGTAAAATTTACACGGATGCGACATTCCTGTACGTCCGTCCCACTCTTTGTTGTCACACATCCTTTTGACTGTTGCATTGGGTACAGGGCCTGCATAAGTATCCGCAGTACGGCTCACAAGGCCCCCTCAAAATCAAAAATGACAACAAATGAGGCCACCATGCTCAAACACGCGGTCATTCCGTTCCTGGTCGGCGCAGGCTTGCTTGCCGGCGCACCCTCAGCCCTCGCGGCGACTAACCTGGTGTTTTGCTCAGAAGGCAGCCCGGCCGGATTCGATCCCGGCCAATACACCACCGGAACCGACTTCGATGCCTCAGCCGAGACAGTCTTCAACCGCCTGAGCCAGTTCGAACGTGGCGGCACTGCGGTCATCCCGGGCCTTGCGACCCGCTGGGACATCTCCGACGATGGCCTGACCTACACCTTCCACCTGCGTGAAGGCGTCAAGTTCCACACCACCGACTTCTTCAAGCCGACGCGCGAATTCAACGCCGACGACATCCTGTTCACCTTCAACCGCATGCTCGACAAGGACATGCCGTTCCGCAAGGCCTACCCCACCGAGTTCCCTTACTTCACCGACATGGGCATGGACAAGAACATTGCCAAGGTGGAGAAGCTCGACGACCACACCGTCAAGTTCACCCTCAATGAAGTCGATGCCGCGTTCATCCAGAACATGGCCATGAGCTTCGCCTCGATCCAGTCGGCCGAGTACGCCGACCAGTTGCTCAAGCAGGGCAAGGCCGCCGATATCAACCAGAAGCCGATCGGTACCGGCCCGTTCGTGTTCAGCAAGTACCAGAAAGACGCGCAGATCCGCTTCAAGGGCAACAAGGAATACTGGCAACCCGAGGACGTGAAGATCGACAACCTGATTTTCGCCATCACCACCGACGCCTCGGTACGCATGCAAAAGCTCAAGAAGAATGAGTGTCAGGTCACCCTCTTCCCGCGCCCGGCCGACATCGAATCGCTCAAGGCAGACCCAAACCTGAAGATGCCTGACCAGCCCGGCTTCAACCTGGGCTACATCGCCTACAACGTGATGGACAAGATCAAAGGCAGCAATGAGCCCAACCCCATGGCCCAGCTCAAAGTCCGCCAGGCGCTGGACATGGCGGTGAACAAGCAGCAGATCATCAATTCGGTATACCAGGGCGCCGGCCAACTGGCCGTCAACGCCATGCCGCCAACCCAATGGTCGTACGACACCACCATCAAGGACACCCAGTACGATCCGGAGAAAGCCAAGCAGTTGCTCAAGGAAGCTGGCGTCAAGGAAGGCACCGAGATCACGCTCTGGGCCATGCCGGTGCAACGCCCCTACAACCCCAATGCCAAGTTGATGGCAGAAATGCTGCAGTCCGACTGGGCCAAGATCGGCATCAAGGCCAAGATTGTCAGCTACGAGTGGGGCGAGTACATCAAGCGCTCCAAGGGTGGTGAGAACGGCGCCATGCTGATCGGCTGGAGCGGTGACAACGGTGACCCGGACAACTGGCTGGGTACCCTGTATGGCTGTGATGCGATCAACGGCAACAACTTCTCCAAATGGTGCGACCCCGAGTACGACAAGCTGATCAAGCAAGCCAAGGCCACCTCTGACCAGGCCAAGCGTACCGAGCTGTACAAACAAGCCCAGCAGCGCCTCAAGACCCAAGTGCCGATCACGCCGATCGCTCACTCCACGGTGTATCAGCCCATGCGCAAAAACGTGGAGGACTTCAAGATCAGCCCGTTTGCCTTGAACTCCTTCTACGGCGTCAGCGTGTCCAAGTAGCAGCCACTGGCGGCCGCTGTGCAGCACCTTCCGGTGTGCGCAACGGCCTGATGCTGGCCTGGCAGGTCAAGCGCAAGCGCATCGACACGGGAACGTCGGTGCCGCTTTGCGCGGACCTCCTGTACGCCCTCGCGTAACCCCCTTTGCAGCAACGCTTCGATGCCATTTGGCGTCGCGGCATTGCCGTATGTGCCGCCCGAGGACGTGCGCCCCGGACCGCTCAAAAACAACAAGAGATAAGGGATCGTCATGCGCCATACCCCGTTTTTTGCAGCACTGCTGGGCCTGGGCCTGCTCACCCAGGCACCCATGAGCCAGGCCAGGAACCTGGTGTTCTGCTCCGAAGGCAGCCCCGCCGGCTTCGACACCGCCCAATACACCAGCTCCACCGACAACGATGCCGCCGAGCCGATCTACAACCGCCTGGTGGAATTCGAGCGAGGCGCCACGGCCGTCAAACCGGCCTTGGCCAAAAGCTGGGAAGTGTCACCCGACGGGCTGACCTACACCTTCCAATTGCGCGAAGGCGTGAGGTTCCACAGCAACAAGGACTTCAAGCCCACGCGTGAACTCAACGCCGACGACGTGCTGTTCACCTTCAGTCGGATGCTTGATCGAGAGCACCCGTTTCGCAAGGTCTACCCCACCGAGTTTCCCTACTTCGTCGGCATGAGCCTGGACAAGAACATTGCCCGGGTCGAGAAGACCGGCCCGATGACCGTGGAATTCACCCTCAACAGCGTCGATGCCGCCTTTGTACAGAACCTGGCGATGAGTTTTGCCGCCATCCTCTCGGCCGAGTATGCCGACTACCTGATGACCTCCGGACGCCCCAGCGACATCAACCAGAAACCGATCGGCACCGGCCCGTTCGTGTTCCAGCGCTACCAGAAGGACTCGCAGATCCGCTATCGCGGCAACAAGGACTATTGGAACCCCGACCAGGTAAAGCTCGACCAGCTGATTTTCTCGATCAACACCGACCCGTCGGTGCGCATCCAGAAGCTGCGCAAGAACGAATGCCAGGTCACCGTGCATCCACGCCCGGCTGACCTGGAGGCACTCAAGGCCGACCAGAAGCTCCAGGTCATCGAAAAGCCCGGCTTCAACCTGGGCTACATCGCCTACAATGTGCAACACAAACCCTTCGACCAATTGCAGGTACGCCAGGCCATGGACATGGCGGTGAACAAACCGGCCATTGTCCAGGCGGTCTACCAGCATGCCGGGCAACTGGCTGTCGGCAGCATGCCACCCACCCAGTGGTCGTATGACGACAGCATCGAGGATGCCGGCTACAACCCGGACAAGGCCCGCGAACTGCTCCGGGCAGCCGGGGTCAAGGAAGGTACCGAAATCACCCTGTGGGCCATGCCTGTACAAAGGCCCTACAATCCCAATGCCAAGTTGATGGCCGAAATGCTCCAGGCCGACTGGGGCAAGGTCGGCCTGAAGGTCAAGATTGTCAGCTACGAGTGGGGCGAATACCTCAAGCGCACCAAGGACGGTGAGCACGATATCTCGCTGATCGGCTGGACCGGCGACAACGGCGACCCGGACAACTGGCTGGGCACCCTGTACAGCTGTGACGCGATCGGCAGTAACAACTATTCCATGTGGTGCGACCCGCAGTACGACGCACTGGTCAAGCAAGCCAAGACCGTCACCGACCGCGAGCAACGCACTGTGCTCTATCGACAGGCTCAGCAGCGCCTCAAGCAGCAGGTGCCCATCACCCCGATCGCGCACTCGACGGTCAACCAACCGCTCAGTGCCAAGGTCGAGGACTTCAAGGTAAGCCCATTCGGGCGCAACGTCTTTTCCGGCGTCAGCATCCACTAATCCCTGCCATGGCCAAAGGCGTGCGATCCACGCCTTCGGCCCTGTGCAGCCTGGATCTGCCCGATGGCGATCGGGCAAACGTTTGCAACCCCTGTTCCACCGCAAAAGCGCCCAACCCACAAGGCCAGGCGCTCACAAAAAAAAGAAGAAGAAAGGGAGCTTTACCTTGAGACGATCTACCACTGCAGTTCTCGCCTTGTCCCTCACAGGCCTGTCCGTCATGGCCCAGGCTGAACCCGCCAGCCAGGACTTTGTCCCGGTCAGTGTCAAAGACACCAGTGCCCAGAGTCAGGCCAGCGGCTTTATCGAAGGCCAGAGCCTGTCCGGTACTACCCGCAACTGGTACGCCCGCGAACGCGCCACCCGTGCGCCACTGTGGAAGTACTACAAAAGTGACGGCACGCGCCACGACACCCACAGCCGCGACAACTGGGTCCAGGGCACCATCCTCAACTACAGCTCGGGCTTTACCGAAGGCGCCATCGGTTTCGCCACCGAAGTCGCTGCCTACAACGCCATTGCGCTGGAACAGGGGCGCGCGGCCGTCGCCGGCCCCAACAACCGCACCCTCACCCACAGCGACGGCGATGTCATCGGCCAGTGGAGCAAGATGGGCCTGGCCAACGTCAAGGCGCGAGTGTCCAACACCACCCTGACCGCCGGCCGCCAGTCGATGGATACACCGGTCATCGCCTACATCGGCAACCGCGCCCTGCCCTCGAGTTTCCAAGGGGTGAGCGTTCACAGTGAAGAATTCGACAACCTGTCGTTCGACGCCGGGACCTTTGACCGCGTATCACCGCGAACCGAGCAGAGCCTGAGCAAGTTCCGCTCCGAGTACGCCGCCAACGGCTCAGAAACCGATCGCATCAGCATGATCGGCCTCAACTATCAGCCACTGCGCAGCCTGAAAACCAGCCTGTACGCCTCCAAGGTCGAAGACTTCTGGAACCAGTACTACTTCGGCGCCAACCATGAACTGGGCGACAGCGCAGTGTTGAGCCTGACCACCGGCCTCAACTACTACAAGACCAAGGATGAAGGCCGAAGCGAACTCGGTGAAATCGACAACGACACCTACAGCCTGTCGCTGGGCCTGACCCATCAGGCGCACAGCCTGTCCTTCTCGTACCAGCAGGTGAACGGCAACGAGTACTTCGACTACCTGCATGAAACCAACGCCATCTTCCTGGCCAACTCCCTGCTCTCGGACTTCAACGGCCCGAACGAGAAATCCATGCAGATCGCCTATGGCTTGAACATGGCCCAGTACGGCGTGCCGGGTCTCAAGTTCAACCTGTACAACGCCCGCGGCTGGGGCATCGATGGCACCCACTACCGCGGTACTGGCTACGACGTGCAAGGCCAGGATGGCGAAACGCACTACGAGTGGGGTATCGGCACCAGCTATGCCGTGCAGAGCGGTGCGCTCAAGGACACCACCATCCGCGCCACCTACACCGCCCACCGGGCCAGCAAGGCCCAGGCCGACGGTAGCCTGGACGAGCTGCGGATCGTGACCACCATTCCCTTCAACATTCTCTGACGGCTGGCCATGGCCGGTTCACCGAACCGGCCATGGCGACTACGCTGGCTAAATTGATAGCCGGGAGGTTTCATGAAACTGCTACCGCTACAGGCTGCCCTGGCAGCCGTCCTGTTGAGCACTGCGGCGGGGCTTTCGGCCAAGCCGCTGGTGGTGTGTACCGAGGCCAGTCCGGAAGGCTTCGACATCGTCCAGTACACAACGGCCGTGACGGCCGACGCCTCGGCCGAAACCGTCTTCAACCGCCTGGTCGACTTCAAGCCCGGCACCACCGAGATCCAGCCAGCCCTGGCCGAGCGCTGGGAGATCAGCCCGGACGGGCTGACCTACACCTTCCACTTGCGTGAAGGGGTGAAGTTCCATACCACCGACTACTTCACCCCTACCCGGGCAATGAATGCCGACGATGTGCTGTGGAGTTTCCGGCGTCAGCTGGACCCGAACCATCCGTGGCACAACAAGACCAGCGTCGGCTTCCCCTACTTCGAGAGCATGGGCTTCAAGGCACTGCTCAAGAGCGTCGAGAAAACCGACGATCATACCGTGGTATTCACCCTCACCCGCCCCGAGGCGCCGTTCCTGCCTGACCTGGCCATGGCCTTTACTTCGATCTACTCCGCCGAGTACGGCGACCAGTTACTCAGGGCCGGCAAGACCGCCGACCTCAACAGCAAGCCCATTGGCACCGGCCCGTTCATCTTCCAGCGCTACAACAAGGACGCCCAGGTCCGCTACAAGCCCAACCCCGACTACTTTCGCGGCAAGCCGCCGGCCGATGCGCTGATCTTCGCCATCGCCAGCGACAACAACGTGCGCCTGCAGAAGCTCAAGGCCAACGAATGCCAGGTGGCGCTCTACCCCAAGCCTGACGACATCCCCAGCATCAAGGCCGACCCCAAATTGAAAGTGGCCGAGATGGAAGCGCTGACCACCGGCTATATCTCGCTCAACACCCAGCACCAGTACCTGAGCGACGTGCGCGTGCGCAAAGCCATCAACATGGCCTTCGACCGCAAGGTTCACGTCGAACAGCTGTTCGGCAAAGGCAATGCGCTGGTGGGCGTCAACCCTTACCCACCCACCCTGATGGGCTACAACACCGCCAACCAGAACCCGCCGCGCGACCTGGACAAAGCCCGCGCCCTGCTCAAGGAGGCCGGCGTGCCGGAAGGTACGGTACTGACCCTGTTCACCCGCAACGGCGGCGGCCCGACCAACCCCAACCCGCGCCTGAGCGCCGAAATGCTCCAGGCGGACCTGGCCAAAATCGGCTTGAAGGTCGACATCCGCGTGATGGAATGGGCCGAAATGCTGCGCCGCGCCAAGAACGGCGAAGCCGACATGGTGTCGGCAGGCTGGGCCGGCGACAACGGTGACCCGGACAACTTCCTTACCCCGCTGCTCAGTTGTGATGCCGTAAAAAGCGGGGAGAACTATGCACGCTGGTGCAATCAGGCATTCCAGGCGTTGATCGACAAAGCCCGCACCGTGACCGACACGGACGAGCGCGCAGCGCTCTATGTAAAGGCGCTGGCGGTGTACGATGAAGACCAACCGTGGATCAGCATGGCGCATCCGAAGATGTTCACCGCCATGCGCAACAACGTTGAGGGCTACCACATCAACCCCCTCACCAATAACAACTTCGCCACCACCCAGGTGAAGTAGAACAAGAACGACCGCCAGCCCCTACCCGGTTGCTGGCGGGCTTGCCTGACAGGCTGATGAGGTACACCAGAAGATGTTTAGTTTTATTGCCCGGCGCCTGGGACTCTTGATCCCGACCTTTTTCGGCATCACCTTGCTGACCTTTGCGCTCATACGCCTGATACCGGGAGACCCGGTAGAAGTGATGATGGGTGAGCGCCGGGTCGACCCCGAAATGCACGCCCAGGCCATGGAACGCCTTGGCTTGAACAAACCGCTGCCCGAGCAGTACCTGGACTACATCGGCAAACTGGCACAGGGCGACCTGGGTGAGTCGCTGCGTACCCGCGAAAGCGTCTGGCACGAGTTCCTCGCCCTGTTCCCGGCTACTTTGGAACTGGCCCTGGCGGCACTGTTCTTCGCGGGTATCGTCGGCCTGCTGGCCGGGGTGATTGCCGCCCTCAAGCGTGGCTCGCTGTTCGATCACGGGGTCATGGGGATATCCCTGGCCGGCTACTCGATGCCGATCTTCTGGTGGGGCCTGATCCTGATCATGTTCTTCTCGGTGAGCCTGGGCTGGACCCCGGTTTCCGGGCGCATCGACCTGCTTTACGACATCGAGCCGAAAACCGGCTTCATGCTCATCGATACTCTGCTCAGCGATGAAGAAGGCGCCTTCAAGGATGCCGTCATGCACTTGATCCTGCCGGCCATCGTGCTCGGTACTATCCCGCTGGCAGTGATCGCCCGGATGACCCGCTCCTCGATGCTCGAAGTGTTGCGCGAAGACTATATTCGTACGGCCAGGGCCAAGGGCCTGTCGCCTGCCCGCGTGGTATTCGTGCATGGCCTGCGCAATGCGCTGATCCCGGTGCTCACGGTATTCGGCCTGCAGGTCGGTACCTTGCTGGCGGGCGCGGTACTTACCGAAACCATCTTCTCCTGGCCGGGCATCGGCAAATGGCTGATCGAAGCCATCGGCGCTCGTGACTACCCCGTGGTACAGAACGGCATCCTGTTGATTGCCTGCCTGGTGATCCTGGTCAACTTCGTCGTGGACATCCTCTACGGCCTGGCCAACCCACGCATCCGTCATCAGCGCTGAGGGCCATGTCATGACTACCCCACTTGCAAAATCCGTTACCACGTCCGCCACCGCCGTCGACCAGAGCCTGCTCTATCCCTCGCCGTACAAGGAGTTCTGGCACGCGTTCTCGCGCAACAAGGGCGCCGTGGCCGGGCTGATGTTCATGAGCCTGATCGTGTTCTGCGCGCTGTTTGCACCCTGGGTGGCACCGCACAATCCCAGCGAGCAATACCGCGACTTCCTGCTGACCCCGCCGGTATGGCTCGAAGGCGGCAACTGGCAGTTCATCCTGGGTACCGACGAGCTGGGCCGCGACCTGCTCTCACGGTTGATCCAGGGTTCGCGCCTGTCGCTGCTGATCGGCCTGTCTTCGGTGGTGATCTCACTGATTCCGGGGATCTTCCTGGGCCTGTTGGCCGGGTTCTTCCCGCGTATCCTCGGTCCTTCGATCATGCGCCTGATGGACGTGATGCTGGCCCTGCCCTCACTGCTGCTGGCGGTGGCCATCGTCGCCATCCTCGGCCCAGGCCTGATCAACACCGTGATCGCCATCGCCATCGTCTCGTTGCCCTCCTATGTGCGCCTGACTCGCGCCGCGGTAATGGGCGAACTGAACCGTGACTACGTCACCGCCGCACGCCTGGCCGGTGCCAGCCTGCCACGCCTGATGTTCGTCACCGTGCTGCCCAACTGCATGGCGCCGCTGATCGTCCAGGCCACCTTGAGCTTCTCCTCGGCGATCCTCGATGCTGCGGCCCTGGGCTTCCTCGGCCTGGGCGTGCAGCCGCCGACCCCTGAGTGGGGCACCATGCTGGCCTCGGCCCGCGACTACATCGAACGCGCCTGGTGGGTAGTGAGCCTGCCTGGCCTGACCATTTTGCTCAGCGTGCTGGCAATCAACCTGATGGGCGACGGACTGCGCGATGCGCTGGACCCGAAACTCAAGAATGCCGCCTGAGGAGATCGCCATGTCACTTCTGCAAATCAAGAACCTCAATGTGCGCTTTGGCGACGCCAACGCGGTGCCAGTGGTCGATGGGCTGGACCTGAGCGTCGACGAGGGCGAGGTCCTGGCCATCGTCGGCGAATCGGGCTCGGGCAAATCGGTGACCATGATGGCGCTGATGGGCCTGATCGATGCTCCCGGGCGCATCACCGCCGACGCCCTGACGTTCGACGGCACCAACATGCTTACCCTCAGCGGCCGCCAGCGGCGCAAGGTGGTGGGCAAGGATATGGCCATGGTCTTCCAGGACCCGATGACCGCCCTCAACCCCAGCTACACCGTGGGCTTCCAGATCGAGGAAGTCCTGCGCCAGCACCTGGGCCTGCGCGGCAAGGCGGCTCGCCAGCGCGCCCTGGAGCTGCTCAAGAAAGTCGAGATCCCGGCAGCCGAAAGCCGCCTGGATGCCTACCCCCACCAACTCTCCGGTGGCATGAGCCAGCGCGTGGCCATTGCCATGGCCATCGCCGGCGAGCCCAAGCTACTGATCGCCGATGAACCGACTACCGCCCTGGACGTGACTATCCAGGCGCAGATCATGGAGCTGCTGCTCAACCTGCAAAAAGAACAGAACATGGCCCTGATCCTGATCACCCATGACCTGGCCGTGGTTGCCGAGACCGCCAAGCGGGTCTGCGTGATGTATGCAGGCCAGGCCGTGGAAGTCGGCCAGGTGCCGGAGCTGTTCGATGTACCCGCCCACCCCTACAGCGAAGCGCTGCTGGCAGCGATCCCCGAGCACAGCGAAGGCGCCGAACGCCTGGCCACCCTGCCCGGTATCGTCCCGGGCCGCTACGACCGCCCGCAAGGCTGCCTGCTGTCGCCGCGTTGCCCATATGTACAGGACAACTGCCGCCGGCAACGCCCGAGTCTCGATCCCCAGGCCTATAGCCAGGTCCGTTGTTTCTACCCGCTGAACCAGGAGGTGGCGTAATGACCGTCGTTCTTACCGCCCGTGAACTGACACGTCACTACGAAGTCTCCCGTGGCCTGTTCAAGGGTCATGCCCTGGTGCGCGCACTCAACGGCGTGTCGTTCGAGCTTGAGGCTGGCAAGACCCTGGCCGTGGTCGGCGAGTCCGGCTGTGGCAAGTCGACCCTGGCCCGTGCCCTGACCCTGATCGAGGAGCCCTCCTCGGGCTCGCTGAAAATTGCCGGGCAGGAAGTGGCCGGGGCCAACAAGGCCGAGCGCAAGCAACTGCGCAAGGATGTGCAGATGGTCTTCCAGAGCCCCTATGCCTCGCTCAACCCGCGGCAGAAGATCGGCGACCAGCTGGCAGAACCGCTGCTGATCAACACCACGCTGTCCAAGGCCGAGCGCCGCGAAAAGGTCCAGGCCATGATGCAACAGGTCGGCCTGCGCCCGGAGCACTACCAGCGCTACCCGCACATGTTCTCCGGGGGGCAGCGCCAGCGCATCGCCCTGGCGCGGGCGATGATGCTGCAGCCCAAGGTACTGGTGGCCGATGAACCGACCTCGGCGCTGGACGTATCGATCCAGGCCCAGGTGCTGAACCTGTTCATGGACCTGCAGAAGGAGTTCAACACCGCCTATGTGTTCATCTCCCACAACCTGGCAGTAGTGCGCCATGTGGCCGACCAGGTGCTGGTGATGTACCTGGGTCGGCCGGCCGAGATGGGGCCCAAGGAGGACATCTACAACAAGCCCCTGCACCCGTACACCCAGGCGCTGCTGTCGGCCACCCCGACCATCCACCCCGACCCGCTCAAGCCGAAGATCAAGATCGCCGGTGAGCTGCCCAACCCGCTGGACCCGCCGCCGGGTTGCGCCTTCCACAAGCGCTGCCCGTATGCCACCGAGCGCTGTTCGGCCGAGGAGCCGGCGTTCCGGCAGGTAGGCACGCGGCAAGTTGCCTGCCACTACGCCGAGCAGTTCCTGTAGAAGCGGGCCTTGCCCCGCGAGAGCGATGTCACTGACACACCGCTATCGCGGGGCAAGGCTCGCTCCCACTGCTCCCCACTTGACCGGCGAACCACCGCCCATCACTATCGATACATGATCCCCGACCCTATCTCCGACGGCCCGGAACAGACACCGGAAACAGCCACCACCGTGCTGCGTTATCACCTGTGCTGGAAGCATCGCGACCTGGACGGGGTAATGGCCTTGTATCACCCCGATATCCAGTACAACGACTACTTCCAGAACCGCGTACTGCACTTCGATGAGTTGCGTGAATATGTACGCGTGAGCATGCCGCGCGAAGTCGATGAGGATATCGTCCACAGCGACCGCATCCGCGTCGATGGCTGCACCGCATTCATCCAGTACCAGGTCACCCTGCGCGGCGGCGAGGGGCTGGTCGCCTTCCAGTCCAGCGAGGCCATCACCGTGCGCGACGGCCTGGTCTGGCGGGTCAACGAATACGCCTCGCTGGTGCGCGAAGCCAAGCCAGAATCCAGCCCGGGCGATGCGCGCCCGACCATGAGCCGCCTGGGGCTGTCACCCCGGCAACTGAGCTCCATGGCCCAGGACCTGGAGCAGTACTTCCAGCGCCAGCAACCCTACCTCGACCCCGAACTCGACCTGCAACGCGTCGCCCGCGAGAGTGGCTACAGCCGCAACCAGATTTCCTACCTGCTCAACCAGGTGCTGGGCCAGAGCTTCTACCGCTACGTCAACCAGGCACGCCTGCATCACTTGCTCAACGGCCTGGAGCAAGCGCCCGCCACCAGCAAGATCGACGACTTGGCCTTTGCCGCCGGTTTCAATTCGCTCTCGGCGTTCTACAAGTGTTTTCGCCAGCACACCGGGCTCTCGCCCAAGGCCTGGGTGAAGCAGAATTCTCTGCGTGCACGCAGCTAAGACAACACCCCCCGCCAGCTTCTAGGATCGCCACAGACCGTAACGGATGTGGAGCCGAACACAATGCAGCCCTGGCGCAAGATCAGCCTTTGGATGGACCAGCTGGATGAGACACTGAGCACGCGTCCGGCCTTGCACCAGGACCTGGACGTGGATGTCTGCATCATCGGCGCCGGCTACACCGGGCTGTGGACCGCCTACTACCTCAAGCTGCACGCCCCGCACCTGGACATCGCCATTGTCGAGGCCAACATCGCAGGCTTTGGCGCCTCCGGTCGCAATGGCGGCTGGCTGATGGGCAATATGCTCGGTGAAGACCGCTTGCTGGCCGCCAGTTCCCCCTTGCAGCGGCGCGCCTCCTACGACCTGCTACATGGCATTCCCGATGAAGTGCAGCGTGTACTGACGCTCGAAGGCATCGACTGCGACTACCGCAAAGGCGGCGTGCTGTATTGCGCGGCACGCTACCCTGAGCAGGAAACCACCCTGCGCAGCTACCTCGACAAACTCTACAAGCAAGGCTTGACCGAAGCCGACTACCGCTGGATGAGCCCGGCGCAACTGGCCGCCCAGCTGCGTATCAGCAAACCCTACGGCGCCATTTTCAATCCCAATGTCGCCACCATCCAGCCGGCCAAACTGGTGCGTGGCCTGGCCCGCACCGTGGAACGCATGGGCGTGCGCCTGTACGAAAACAGCCCGGTGACCGACTGGCGCGCTGGCGAGGTGCGCACCGCACAGGCACGCATCAAATGCCAATGGCTGGTACCGGCGGTCGAAGGCTACTCGGTCAACCTGCCGCCACTTGGGCATTACCAGATGCCGGTGCAGAGCCTGCTGGTGGCCACCGAACCGCTGCCAGAACACGTCTGGGAAAAGATAGGCCTGAACCAGGGCCAGGCGTTCAGTGAAAACAGCCGCCAGGTCACCTACGGCCAGCGCAGCGCCGACAACCGCCTGGTGTTCGGCGCCCGTGGCGGCTACCGCTTTGCTGGCCGGCTGCGGGAAAACTTCGACCTGACCGAAAGCGAAATCGAGCTGCGTCGCTACTTGTTCGGCGAGCTGTTCCCGCAGCTCAAGGACATCGCCATTACCCACGCCTGGGGTGGCAACCTGGGCATGGCCCGGCGCTTCCAGCCGCACATGCTCTGTGACCGCAAGCAAGGCATCGCCCTGGCCGGTGGCTACGGTGGCGAAGGCGTAGGCGCCAGCGCACTGGGTGGGCGCACCCTGGCCGAGCTGATTCTGGAGCGGCGCAGCGAGTTGACCGAGCAACCCTGGGTTCACCCCGACAGCACCCTGTCCAGCCTCAAGGGCTGGGAGCCCGAGCCCTGTCGCTGGCTGGGCTACAACGCCATCATCAAGAGTTTCGTCCATGAGGACCAGACCCTCGCCAACCCTGCCAGCGCTCCTTGGCGCCGGCGCCTGGCCAGCGGCGTGGCGGACTTCATGGAAGGTTTCATGCACTGACTTTTCGTTCCCCCTGAACAGGACCACTGGTATGAGCATTACCCAGTTCAAGAACACCGACACTGCCGTGCTGCAAGAATCCAATCCGGTTGCCGTGCCGCTCGGCGAGCCGGTGTCGATTGCCTCGGTGACCGCCGTCGAGCGCAGCGATGGCGTCGAAACCGGCATCTGGGAATGCACCCCGGGCCGCTGGCGCCGGCAGATCGTCCAGCAGGAGTTCTGTCACTTCATCAAAGGCCGCTGCACCTTCACCCCTGACGGTGGTGAACCGCTGACCATCGAAGCCGGCGACGCTGTCATGCTGCCGGCAAACAGCACCGGGATCTGGGACATCGAAGAAACCGTGCGCAAAACCTATGTACTGATTTTCTGATCATTCGATCGCCTGCCTCCTTCGATAAAAACAGACAAAGCAAGGAATCCAGACATGCGCCCATTGCTCTTCGCACCCCTCTTGCTGGCGGCGTCCTTCGCCCAGGCGGCCGATTCGGTGAAAATCTACAACTGGTCCAGCTACATTGCCCCGGACACCTTGAAGAACTTCCAGCAAGCCAGCGGCATCGTGCCGACCTACGACGTGTTCGACAGCAACGAAACCCTCGACGGCAAGCTGATGACCGGCAACTCCGGTTACGACGTGGTGTTTCCCTCCAACCACTTCATGGCCCGGCAAATCCAGGGCAAAGCGCTGAAAAAGCTCGACAAGAGCCAACTGCCCAACTGGCAGAACCTCAACCCGGTGCTGCTCAAGGCCCTGGAAGTGAACGACCCGGGCAACCAGTACGGCTTCCCGTACCTGTGGGGCAGTACCGGCATCGGCTACAACATCGACAAGGTCAAGGCGGTGCTGGGCGACAATGCACCGGTGGATTCCTGGGACCTGATCTTCAAGCCCGAGTACATCAGCAAGCTCAAGAGCTGCGGCGTCGCGGTGCTGGACAACGGCCCCGAACTGCTGCCGATTGCCCTGCACTACCTGGGCCTGCCGCACCACAGCCAGGACCCGAAGGACTACGAAAAAGCCAAGGAACTGCTGATGAAGGTGCGCCCGTACATCAGCTACTTCCATTCGTCCAAGTACACGGGTGACCTGGCCAATGGCGATATCTGTGTGGTGGTGGGTTTCTCCGGCGACGTTCTGCAGGCCAAGAACCGTGCAGAAGAAGCCAAGAACGGCGTGAACGTGGGTTACTCGATTCCCAAGGAAGGCGCACCGATGTGGTTCGACATGGTTGCCATGCCGGCCGACGCACCGAACGAGAAAGCGGGTTACGCCTACATGAATTACCTGCTGCAGCCAGAGGTGATGGCCAACATCAGCAACCATGTGCAGTACGCCAACGGCAACCTCAAGGCTGACACCCTCGTGGACCCGGCCCTGAAGGCCAACACCATGATCTACCCGAGCGACGAAATGCTCGGCAAGCTGTATGCGCTGGAGGCAATGCCGGCCAAGATCGACCGCATTCGCACGCGACTCTGGACCAGTATCAAGGCAGGGAACTGAAATGATCGCGGGGCAAGTCGAGACGTCGCACCGCCGCTCCTACCGTAGGAGCGGCGGTGCGACGTCTCGACTTGCCCCGCGATGCTTACAACTTAGTGATGTTCGCGAGTGGCGCGGAACTTCACATCCGGCCAGCGCTCTTCCATCAGCGCCAGGTTGACCCGGGTCGGGGCCAGGTAGGTCAGGTGACCACCGCCGTCGATGGCCAGGTTTTCCACGGCCTTGTTCTTGAATTCCTCAAGCTTCTTCTTGTCGTCACAGCTGATCCAGCGCGCGGACCAGACCGTGATCGGCTCGTAGGCGCATTCGACCTTGTATTCTTCCTTCAGGCGGCTGGCGACCACATCGAACTGCAGCACACCGACGGCGCCGAGGATAATGTCGTTGCTGCGCTCGGGGAAGAACACCTGGGTCGCACCCTCTTCGGCCAACTGCTGCAGGCCCTGGCGCAATTGCTTGGACTTGAGCGGATCCTTCAGGCGCACGCGGCGGAACAGTTCCGGCGCAAAGTGCGGGATACCGGTGAAGCCCAGGGCTTCGCCTTCGGTGAAGGTGTCGCCGATCTGGATGGTGCCGTGGTTGTGCAGACCGATGATGTCGCCCGCCCAGGCTTCTTCCAGCTGCTCACGCTCGGAGGAGAAGAACGTCAACGCGTCGCCGATGCGCAGGTCCTTGCCGGTGCGCACGTGGCGCATCTTCATGCCCTTTTCGTAGCGGCCGGAACAGATACGCATGAAGGCGATACGGTCGCGGTGCTTGGGGTCCATGTTCGCCTGGATCTTGAACACGAAGCCGCTGAACTTCTCTTCGGTCGGCTCGACGCTGCGCTCGTTGGCAACCCGTGGCAGTGGCCGTGGTGCCCAGTCGACCACGGCATCGAGTACATGATCGACACCGAAGTTGCCCAGGGCGGTACCGAAGAACACCGGCGTCAGCTCGCCGCGCATGAACTCGCCCTGGTCGAATTCGTGGCAGGCGCCCTGTACCAGTTCCAGTTGCTCGAGGAAGCGATCGTACTCATCACCCAGGTGGGCGCGGGCTTCGTCGGAGTCGAGCTTCTCGATGATCTTCACCTCGGTACGCTCGTGGCCGTGGCCCGGGGTGTAGACGATGATGTAATCGCCAGAGAGGTGGTAAACACCCTTGAAATCGCGGTAGCAACCAATCGGCCAGGTGATCGGCGCGGCCTTGATCTTCAGGACTGCTTCGATTTCGTCGAGCAGCTCGATCGGGTCGCGGATGTCACGGTCGAGTTTGTTGATGAAGCTGACGATCGGCGTATCACGCAGACGGCACACGTCCATCAGGGCGATGGTCCGTGGCTCGACCCCTTTACCGCCGTCGAGCACCATCAGTGCCGAGTCGACCGCGGTCAGGGTGCGGTAGGTATCTTCAGAGAAGTCTTCGTGGCCCGGGGTGTCGAGCAGGTTGATCATGTGCTCGCGATAGGGGAACTGCATCACCGAGGTAGTGATGGAGATACCACGCTGCTTCTCCATTTCCATCCAGTCGGAGGTGGCATGGCGGTCGGACTTTCGCGATTTCACCGTACCGGCGACGGCAATGGCCTTGCCCATCAGCAGGAGCTTTTCGGTGATGGTGGTCTTACCCGCATCGGGGTGGGAAATGATGGCGAAGGTGCGGCGTTTCGCGACTTCGGCGGCCTGGTTGGTCATGGGAAATCGCCTGGCAGGTGATTCAAAAAGGGCCAGTATCATACCCGAAGTCGCACCGGGACCAAAGTCCGTGCTCCGGACGGTCGTTCAATACGCTTTGCACGGCAAGCTGATCGGAATGACGACTATCACTCTGGTTCGAGGTCGCGAAAACCCTGGAGCAGGACAGGCTCACGACCAGGTATCCGCGCAACAAGCTCCAGTGTCCCCCCCATGGCTTCGATGTAGCCACGCAAGGTGGAAATGAGCATATCGGTGCGCTTCTCGACCTTGGACACATTTGCCTGCTTGATCTCGAGAAGATCGGCCATGGCCTCTTGAGTGAGATGCAACTCTTTGCGCAAGGCTTGCAGAGTCATGTGGTGCTGGATCACTTCATGGCCGCGCTGTTCGATCTTCTGTCTACGCCCTTGTGGGAGCGAATTCATCACCTGATCAAGTGACTTGCCCATTGCTTTACTCTCCTGGCACATGAACATTGACGCTTTGCATGAACATACCCTTAAGAGACTATCCCCTGAAGAGAATATTTTTTCGCCACTCATCCGGCTCCGATCAATACATCACCGAAGCGCCAAATACCGGGGCTTTGCGCACGATGCCCCTGAACGTTTCGTCGGCATTTTCTGCCTCACTGCAGTTCCGTCTGGGCAATGAACACTGGCCAAATGCCGCTTCAGATGGGAACCTTTACGGCTGTGGAGGCGTCCACTCCCCTGATTCGCAATCGGTTTTTACCATTCGTCAGGGGTAGTTTCACCGGCAACACGAGCCTGACGAGGCTTCGCTTATGGCGTGTTTCGCTCCGCTCTCGGACAGCGCGCTGCTTATCGCGATCACACTGCCTGCCGCCTGGAATGGTGGCCGCCACGGGAGTGTGCTCGCCGACAACAAAAGGAGTCCGCCTGTGGCTAAAAGCTATGGCAAGGGGCTGATGGGATGTGCCTTTGTGCTCGTCATCCTGGCCCTGCTGATCCACTGGATCGGCATTGATACGATCGCGCACTATCGCGCCGATCTATGGTTCTACCTGCAAGCACACCTGATGCTGGTGTTGCTCTCGATGGTGGCGGCCTTGGCCGTGGGTATACCCGCTGGCATTGCCTTGAGTCGACCGCACAGGGTCGACCGCGCCGAACGTTTCATGCAGTTTTTCAACATTGGCAACACCATCCCCCCCCTGGCCGTTCTGGCCATTGCCCTGAGTTTCCTGGGCATTGGCGCAGGCCCTGCGATCTTCGCGTTATTCCTCGCCTCCCTCCTGCCTATCGTGCGCAACACATACGAAGGCCTTAAAAACGTTCCCGCCTCGCTCAAGGAAACTGCCACCGGTATCGGCATGACGCCCCGTCAGTGCCTATGGCGTGTCGAGCTGCCCAACGCCGTGCCAATCATCGTCGGCGGTGTACGAGTAGCCCTGGCGATCAACGTCGGCACCGCGCCACTGTCGTTCCTGATCGGTGCCAACAGCCTCGGCAGCCTGATCTTCCCCGGCATTGCCCTGAACAATCAGCCGCAATTGCTGCTGGGCGCTGCCTGCACCGCCCTGCTTGCCCTGTTGCTTGACGCCCTGGTGGCCCAAGGCAGCCGGCGTTGGCTCGAACGCGGCCTGGCCCACTAAGCGAAGGAACTCCAATGAAAAGAATCGCCTTGTTACTGGGCGCGGCCCTGCTGTTCTCGGGATTTGCCCAGGCCGCCACAAAACCTGTGATTCGCCTCGGCGCGCGGGTGTTCACCGAACAGACTGTGCTGGCGGAAATCACCGCGCGGTACCTCAACCAGAACGGTTTTGATGTACGCATCACCGGCGGCCTGGGCAGCAACCTGGCCCGCAGTGCCCATGAAACCGGCCAGTTGGATATGGTCTGGGAATACACCGGGGTTTCGCTGGTGTCCTACAACCACATTGAAGAGCGCATGCCCAGCGCTGCGGCTACTTACGCCAAGGTCAAGGAACTGGATGCGAAGAAAGACCTGATCTGGCTGGCACCCTCGAAGTTCAGCAACACCTACGCCCTGGCCCTGCCACGCAACGTCGCCGAGCAGTACCCCCAGGTGACCAACATCAGCCAGTTGAACCAGGTGCTGCGCGATGAGCGCGAACGCAACCATGTGGTGGCCCTGGACACCGAGTTCGCCAACCGCCCCGATGGCCTGGTCGGCCTCACCGAAACCTATGACCTGCAACTGACCCGCCGCAACATTCGCCAGATGGACGCCGGCCTGGTCTACACCGCGCTGCGCAACGGCCAGGTGTTCAGCGGCCTGGTCTACACCACAGACGGCCGCCTCAGCGCCTTCGACCTCAAACTGCTCGACGACGACAAGCACTACTTCCCCGACTACACCGCAGCACCGGTGGTACGCAAGGAAGTGCTGGACGCCCACCCGCAATTGGCCACCCTGCTCAAGCCGCTGGCCGAGCAACTGGACGATGAAACCATGCGCCAGCTCAACGCCAAGGTCGACGTCGAGCACCAGAGCCCCGGCAAGGTTGCCGACGAATACCTGCGCCAGCACCCACCTGCACAGGAGCAGCCATGAATATGCTCGATACCTTCGTTCACCTGGACTGGGCCCAGGTCCTGCACCTGACCTGGCAGCACATCACTCTGGTCGGCATCGCGGTCAGCCTGGCCATTCTGATCGGTGTGCCATTGGGCATCCTGATGACCCGTTTCCCGGCCCTGGCCGGCCCCCTGCAGGCCAGCGCCACGGTGCTGTTGACCATCCCCTCGATCGCCCTGTTCGGCCTGCTGCTGCCGTTCTATTCCAAGTTTGGCCAGGGGCTTGGCCCCTTGCCGGCGATTACCGCGGTGTTCCTTTATTCACTGCTGCCGATCCTGCGCAACACCTACCTGGCGCTGACCAACGTCGAGCCCGGTATCCGTGAGGCCGCGCGCGGCATCGGCATGACCTTCGGCCAGCGCCTGCGCATGGTCGAACTGCCCATCGCGGTACCGGTGATTCTCGCCGGCGTTCGCACCGCCGTGGTGATGAACATCGGCGTCATGACCATCGCCGCGACCATCGGTGCCGGTGGCCTGGGCGTCCTCATCCTTACTTCCATCAGCCGCAGCGACATGTCGATGCTGCTGGTCGGCGCCGTACTGGTGAGCCTGCTGGCCATCATCGCCGACCTGCTGCTGCAAATCCTGCAACGTGCCCTGACTCCAGAAGGACTGCGCAAATGATCGAACTCCAGAACCTGAGCAAGACCTTTCACGCCAATGGCAAAGACGTCAAAGCCGTCGACTCCGTAAGCCTGACCGTCAACGAAGGCGAGATCTGTGTGTTCCTCGGCCCGTCCGGCTGCGGCAAGAGCACCACGCTTAAAATGATCAACCGCCTGATCGCGCCAACTTCCGGCAAGGTGCTGATCAATGGCGAAGACACCACCGGCCTGGATGAAGTGACCCTGCGTCGACGTATCGGCTATGTGATCCAGCAGATCGGCCTGTTCCCCAACATGACCATCGAGGAAAACATCACGGTGGTCCCGCGCCTGCTGGGCTGGGACAAGCAGAAGTGCCATGACCGCGCCCGCGAGTTGATGAGCATGATCAAGCTCGAACCCAAGCAGTACCTGCAACGCTACCCACGGGAACTCTCCGGCGGCCAGCAACAGCGCATCGGCGTGATCCGCGCCCTGGCGGCCGAAGCACCGCTGCTGCTGATGGACGAACCCTTCGGCGCGGTCGACCCGATCAACCGCGAGATGATCCAGAACGAATTCTTTGAAATGCAGCGAGCGTTGAACAAGACCGTGATCATGGTCAGCCACGACATCGACGAGGCCATCAAGCTGGGCGACAAGATCGCGATTTTCCGCGCTGGCAAATTGATCCAGCTCGACCACCCCGACACCCTGCTGGCCCACCCGGCCGATGACTTTGTCAGCAACTTCGTTGGCCAGGACAGCACCCTCAAGCGCCTGTTGCTGGTACGCGCCGAAGATGCCGCCGACAATGCGCCGTCGGTGAGCCCCTCCACACCGGTGGCTGAAGCGCTGGAACTGATGGACGAAAGCGACCGCCGCAACGTCGTGGTCACTGACGGACAGAACAAGGCCCTGGGGTATGTGCGCCGTCGTGACCTGCACCGTCAGCAGGGCACCTGTGCCGACTTCCTGCGCACCTTCAATGCCACGGCTTCGCACGATGAGCACTTGCGTATCCTGCTGTCGCGAATGTACGAGTTCAACCGTTCGTGGTTGCCGGTGCTCGATGCCGAACAGGTGTTTCTGGGGGAGGTAACGCAGGAGTCGATTGCCGCCTACCTGAGTTCCGGACGCTCGCGCGGGGGCAAGACCAGCATCGTGTCACCGGCTGAAGCCGTCGCCTGATGCGGAAGCCATTGCGGGGCAAGCCCGCTCCTATGCACTAGGAGCGGGCTTGCCCCGCGATCTGGTTCAGAACCCTACACTGGCCTGCACATAGAAGGTGCGCGGTTCGCCCAGGTACAACCCCGCGTTGTTGTCGCTGGAACGGGTGTAGTACTGCTTGTCGAAGATGTTCTTCACCCCCGCCGCCAGCTTCAGGTTCGACAGTTCCTTGCCGAAGTCATAGCCGCCCCGCGTCGCCCAGGTGACATAACCCGGAATGTCGCCGTACTGACCATCGGCACTCGGTTCGGTGATGTAGTTGCCATTGAAGCTGCCATCGGCATTCATCCCGGTACCCGGAGCGCGCTGCTTGGATTGGGCGTAGGCGTCCAGGTTCCAGGTCCAGCGGTTGATTTCATAACGCAGCCCGGCGTTGACGACCTGGCGTGAATAGAACGGCAGGTCACGTCCCTTGAAGCCCGGAATCTCGCCCTCATAGGTGGCGCGGGTATAAGTGAACCCGGCATTGGCGCTCAGCCCCTGCAAGCGCGGATCGAGACCCGACAGGTCGTAGTGCATGGAGGCTTCAATACCCTGGTGCTTGGTAGCGCCCAGGTTGGTCCAGCCAATGTCGTTGCTGATGTATTGCAGCTCGTCATCAAAGTCGATGTAGAACGCCGTCAGCTCGCCACCCCAGGTGCCGTTGTTGTAACGGGTCCCCACTTCGTAGGTCTTGGCTTTTTCCGGTTCCAGGCCATTGGCGGTCTGGTCGCCTGTACCGCCCTGGCCCAGCTGGAAATACTGCAGGCTGCCGAACGAGGTTTCGTAGTTGGCGAACAGCTTCCACTCATCCGACAGGTGATACATCACGCTCAGCGCCGGCAGCGGTTCGTTGCTGGTGATGCTGCGGTTCTTCTCCTGCACAGGTACACCGTTGGCACCCAGTACCGGGCGATCGCGCCAGTCGGTGTTGATGTGCTCGAACCGGATGCCCGGGGTGATGGTCCAGTTGCCGACGTCGATCTTGTCATCGATGTAGTAGGCGCTGGCCTCGGTACCGCCGGTACGGTCCTGGAACACGTGGCCGTCTGAAGTCGGTGTCACGGTCGGCACGTTGTCGATCAGCGCCAGGCGGGTCGACTGCTCGTGCATCGCTTCTTTCAGGTAGCGATAGCCGACGCTGACTTCCTGGGTGGTCGGGCCGGCGAAGAAGATCCGCGACAGGCGCGGCTCGATAGCGAACACGTGGTAGGTGCGCGGGTAGGACGATAGGGTCTTCTGGTCGCGGGCGGCAATGGTGCTGCCACGGAAGCTGTCGGTGTAGTAGGTCTGGACCTCGAACTGGGTCACGTCGTCGATCTGGCGCAGGTACTTGAACGAGACGTCCTTGCGGCGGCCGCTGAAGTCGTCGTAGTCGCGGTCGGACTGGTACGGATCGTCATCGAACTGCACCTGGGTCAGGCCGCCGGGCATATCGGCCTTGGCGTCGTAGTAGTGAAAGTTCAGCCAGAACTCGTCACTGTCGGTGACCGCCCAATGGGTCTTGAGCAGCACGTCATCGATGTCGTTGCCGTTGTTGCTGCTGCGATAGCCGTTGCCGTTCACGCCGGAATACAACAGCGCCGCGCCCAGGCCGTTGTCTGCAGTGCCGCCGAGGAACGCCGACTCGATGTGCTTCCAGCCACCGTGACGGGAGGTTTCCATCGTAGTGGAAAGCTCGCCAGTGGCTTTTTCTGGAATCGCCCGGGTCACGAAGTTGATCACACCGCCCACGTTCTGCGGCCCGTAACGTACCGAGCCGGCCCCACGCACCACGTCGATGCTGTCGAGGTTGCCCGACGAAATCGGCGCCATCGACAGTTGCGGCTGACCGTAGGGGGCGAAGGCTGCCGGGATACCGTCGATGAGCACGGTGGAGCGTGGCGACAGGCGCGAGGTCAGGCCGCGCACACCGACGTTCAGGGCGATATCACTGCCGCCGGTGCCGTTGGAGTCCTGCACCTGCACGCCAGGAATGCCACGCAGCACATCACGCACGTTCATCGCACCCTGCTCGACCATCGCCTCGCGCCGCACCACGGTTCGGGCCCCCGGGTGGTTCTGCACCACAGTTTCGTCAGCATTGCCGAGCCAGTCACCGACCACCTTGACGTCGGTCGGGGCCAGTTCGAGGCTACCGGTGTTGAGGGTGCCTGCGCTTTGTACAGGCTTGAGCACCACGGTGCCCTGGGACATCTCGTAGGTCAGTCCGCTCCCTTGCAGCAAGGTTTCCAGGGCCTGCTCCGGTGCCAGATTGCCAGACACTGCCGGCGCCTGCTTGCCGGCCACCCGTTCCGGGCTGAAGAACAACTGCAGCGAGGTCTGCTGCCCCAACTGGCTCAGGGCCGACGCCAGCGGCTGGGCCTGGACCTGGATGCTGGTCACTGGCTGGTCGGCATAGCTACTGGCGATACCGCCGCTGACGGCCAGGGCCAGGGCCAGCGGCAACCAGCGGGAACGGGAGGCAGAACGCGGGGAAAACTTGTTGTTGTTCACGTCGTCGAGTAATCCTGAAGGTCCGGATAAGTGCCATCTGCATGCAAATGGAAATGCTTGGCAGTTGCAGTTGGCCAGGAAGACGAACAACTGGAAAAAAACCTGAATTTATTTTGCGATTATTTCGCTGGAGCCGTCGGCGAGGGTCTTGATGGCCACCGGCAGGATGCTCGGCAAGGCGCGCAGCAGGGCGTCGGTGTCGTCACTGCTGAAGGTGCTGCTCAGGCGCAGGGAAGCAACTTTGCCCGGCGCAACGCGCAGCGGCTGGGCCCGGTAACGGGACACCTCTTCGACCACTTCACTCAAGGGTGCATCGTTGAACACCAGCTTGCCCTTGCGCCAGGCCGTAAGCGCGGCAGCGTCCACGGCGTAAGGCTCGGCGACCTTGCCCTGGGCGTCGACCTGTGAACCGAGCCCGGCTGTCAGCAGCGCGTGACTGGCGTCGCGACCCTGGACCTTGACCGAGCCCTGCTCCACAGCCACACGGGTGCGGGTCGGGTCCAGGCGCACATCAAAGCGCGTACCGGTGACGGTCACCGTACCGTTGCCGGCGCTCACCACGAAAGGCCGATCGGTGTCGTGGGCGACGTTGAACATCACCTCGCCTGCCGTGAGTTCGATGCGCCGAACACCGGCGCTGAAATCGACCTTCAGTTCGGTGCGTCCGTTGAGTTCCAGTTCCGAACCGTCCGGCAGGCTCAACTGGCGGCGCTCGCCCAGGGCTGTGTGCAACTGGTCCTGGAAATTGAGCTGATGGTGCTGCCAGCCGAACCAGCCAAGCCCCACGGCAGCAACCGCGACACATGCGGCCAGCGCCTGATGGAGAAAACGCCGGCGCGGCATCGCGCGCACCGGATCAGCCTGGCACAACACCTCGAGACGCCCACGCGGAATCACGTCGGCGGCGCTCCAGAGCTTGGTGAGCTGATCGTATTCATATCGGTGCTGGGGGTGCTGCGCCAGCCAGGTCGCCAGTAGCGCCTGCTGGTCCTGGGCCAGTGCGCCGTCACAACTGCGGGCAAACCACTGCGCCGCCTGCTCGCGCACGGCCTCGATGCCACACGGGCACGCCTGCTGATTCATGAAAACATTCGCCTGATTCATCTCGTTGACACATCCAGGTGCTCACGCAGATGCCGGAGCGTGCGGATCATATACTTTTCGACCATGTTCTTGGTCAAGCCCATGCGGTCGGCGATCTCCGCCTGGGTCAGGCCTTCGAGCTTCTGCCAGACGAACACCCGACGGCAATTGAGCGGCAGTTGCGCCAGGGCGCGCTCCACGCTGTCGGCCAGCTCAATGGCATGCATATAGGCCTCCGGGTCGCCATGGGCGTCGGCGCCAGGCGCGAAGGTGTCCTGCTCCAGGGCCTGGCGCCGGTCTTCACGGCGGTAGCCATCGACGGCAATGTTGCGCGCTGTCTGGTGCAGGTAGGCGCGCGGCTGCTCGACCCCGGCCTGGTCATTTTCCAGCACCCGGACAAAGGCATCATGAGCCAGATCCTCGGCTTGCTGGCGATTGCGCAACTTGCGCGTCCAGGTGCCGATCAGTTCATGGTAGTGGTCGAGAAAGCCTTTGTGTCGCGACACGATGCGGGAGTTACGCCAGGCAATGGGGGAAGGCGCGAATAGTAATGTTTCTTATTAAGCGCAGCAATCGAAGATCTTGACCGCCGACGAAGTGTGAACGCGTAAAAATGAGTGAGGCTGGCGCATCTCGTTGCAGCTGTCAGGCCGAAAAAAAATATGAACGGCCGGGGATTTTCGACATCAAGCAGACAGGTGCCAAAATGCGTTTTTCCGAGGCCCTTTGGCGGCTAACTTCGTCGATCATGTGGCTCATGGACCCGTGAGCAGACTAACCACAAAATCCCCGCGCATACGGGTATTTTTAACGCTTTTGTCATCAAATTGAACATCTACTGTTTACCTGGGTCGGTAGCAAAGTGACTGGCCGAAACGCGGCGACAGACGTGTGCAAAATCGCGACATTTTTTGTTGATCTTGAGCCCCTCAGGTCCTAAAGTTCGCGCCGAACGTCCATGCTGGAAACGATCCATCCGGCTCAAGTACTGACGACGAGACAGCAAGGTCACCCGTAGCTCGCTTCAACAGGCACGGTTGACCTTTTTGCTTTCGGCGACATGCCTTGGGAAGTAGGCGAACCAAAGTGGGGATACGGAGGGCGTTCAGTTGCAGCCACTTATTTTTTCAGTTTGCCCATGGAGTCCCTAAGCATGTCGATTCAGGTCGAAGACTACTTCGCGCGCGATACCTTTCAAAAAATGAAAGCCTTCGCCGACAAGCAAGAAACCCCGTTCGTACTCATCGACACCCAGATGATCAGCCAGGCCTACGACGACCTGCGCGCGGGTTTTGAATTCGCCAAGGTCTACTACGCGGTCAAGGCCAACCCTGCCGTGGAGATCATCGACCTGCTCAAGGAAAAGGGCTCGAGCTTCGACATCGCCTCGATCTACGAACTGGACAAGGTCATGGACCGTGGTGTGAGCGCCGACCGCATCAGCTACGGCAACACCATCAAGAAATCCAAGGACATCCGCTACTTCTACGAGAAGGGCGTGCGCCTGTATGCCACCGACTCCGAAGCCGACCTGCGCAACATTGCCAAGGCCGCACCGGGTTCGAAAGTCTACGTGCGTATCCTCACCGAAGGCTCGACCACTGCCGACTGGCCACTGTCGCGCAAGTTCGGCTGCCAGACCGACATGGCCATGGACCTGCTGATCCTGGCCCGTGACCTGGGCCTGGTGCCTTACGGCATTTCCTTCCACGTTGGCTCCCAGCAGCGCGATATCAGCGTCTGGGACGCAGCCATCGCCAAGGTCAAGGTGATCTTCGAGCGCCTGAAAGAAGAAGACGGCATCGAACTCAAGCTGATCAACATGGGTGGGGGCTTCCCGGCCAACTACATCACCCGCACCAACAGCCTGGAAACCTACGCTGAAGAAATCATCCGCTTCCTCAAGGAAGACTTCGGTGACGACCTGCCGGAAATCATCCTTGAGCCGGGCCGCTCGCTGATCGCCAACGCCGGCATCCTGGTCAGTGAAGTGGTGCTGGTGGCGCGCAAGTCGCGCACCGCTGTCGAGCGCTGGGTCTACACCGACGTGGGCAAGTTCTCGGGCCTGATCGAAACCATGGACGAATCGATCAAGTTCCCGATCTGGACCGAGAAGAAAGGCGAGATGGAGGAAGTGGTGATTGCAGGCCCGACCTGCGACAGCGCCGACATCATGTACGAGCACTACAAATACGGCCTGCCGCTGAACCTGGCCATCGGTGACCGCCTGTACTGGCTGTCGACCGGTGCCTATACCACCAGCTACAGCGCCGTGGAATTCAATGGCTTCCCGCCGCTGAAAGCCTACTACCTGTAAGGGCTGTACCGGGCTGCCTTGCAGCCCGACGCGGGGCCAACGGTTACCTGAAGAAGGTTTCAGGTAACCGTTGGCCCCTCTTGCATTCAGGCGAGCGCTTCGAGCCGCGCCAGCCGCGCCCGGTAGTCCACTGCCAGGGCACGGATCTCGGGCTCTCCGGCCTGCTCCAGCGCCGGGCCCGCCACCCTCAGGAAATTCACGTTGCCGGCTGCCAGTGCCCGCTGCAGCCATGCCAGCGCGTCGTGCGTTCGCCCTTGTGCGGCCAGCACGCCGGCGTGACTGAACTGCCCGCGAAAATCCCCGGCTTCGGCCGAACGCTGGTACCAGCGCTGCGCACCCGCCACATCGAGCGGGCAATGCTGGCCTTCTTCCAGATAACGCCCCAGCAGGTTCATTGACTTGGCATGCCCCAGTTCGGCCGCCTGCCGATAACAGGCCAGCGCTGCCAGGTTGTCCCTGGCCACCCCGCGCCCGGTCGCCAGCAGGTTGGCGTAGTTGTACAGGCCCCAATCCAGACCAGCCTGGGCCGCCTGACGATAATGACGCGCAGCCTCGGCCTGGTCGACGCCTCCGCCCCAGCCATGCTCAAGGCAGCGCCCCAGCATGTTGGTGGCCATGGCACTGCCGCCATTGGCCGCGATGGCGAACCAGCGCCGCGCCAGGGCCGGGTCTTTTTCGATACCGCGTCCGTCCAGCAGGATCTGCCCCAGCAACACCTGGGCTTCAACGATCCCCTGCCCGGCTGCCGCCAGCAAGGCCTGCGCCGCCTTGGCGGGGCTGTGCTCGAGCATCTGGGCGAATTGGTCGCTGTCCAGTTCCTGGCGGTTGCGCAACTCGAACGGCATGACTCAGACCTCGACCCAGCGACGCAACAGGTTGTGGTAGGTGCCGGTGAGCTGGATCAACGCCGGATGATCGGGCATGTCAGTGCCGAGCTGCTGGATGGCATTGTCCATTTCGAACAGCAGGGCACGCTGGCTGTCCTCGCGCACCAGGCTCTGGGTCCAGAAGAACGCGGCATAGCGCTCGCCACGGGTGACGGGGTTGACCTTGTGCAGGCTGGTGCCCGGGTACAGCACCAGATCGCCTGCCGCCAGTTTGACCTGCTGCACGCCGTAGGTGTCCTGGATAACCAGTTCGCCGCCGTCATAGTCCTCGGGGTTGCTCAAGAACAGCGTCGACGACAAGTCGGTGCGCACCCGCTCGTGGCTGCCCCGAGGCTGGCGCAGCGCATTGTCGATGTGAAAGCCGAAGTTGCCGCCTTCTCGGTAGCAATTGATCAACGGCGGGAAGACCTTGTGCGGCAGCGCCGCCGACATGAACTGCGGGTGCTGCCACAGGCGCTCGATCAGGGCGGTGCCGACTTCCTTGGCCAGCGGGTGGCCTTCGGGCAATTGCAGGTTGTGCTTGGCCTTGGCCGACTGGTAGCCGGCGGTGATCTTACCGTCTGCCCATTCGGTCTGCTCCAGCGCCTCGCGGATACGCGTGACTTCCTCGGTAGTAAACAACCCGGAAATATGTAGCAGCATGGCGCAGGCACCTGAAGGCGGAAAAGACGTCAATGATATTGATTCCCATTGACTGACTACAAGCCCTTTCGGCAGCGGGGACGTTTCAGCACGTAGAAACAGTTAGATACAAATTGTAAAGATTGTAAATCCGGCGCAATTGGCAATGCTTCTCAATTGTTACTCATATTTGTTTACATTATATTTCGCGGCCTGAATTTCCTGGGGAAGGGGACTACCAATGCCGCGTCACTATGTGCCAACCGCTGTCAGTTCACCACGCTTGCTCGCCTCCGCCATTGGCGTGGCACTCACCGCCACTTCGGCCGCCCACATGGCCTACGCCGCCGAAGAAGCGCCCGCCAAGAACGGCGCCATCGCCCTGGACGCAACCAGCGTTACCGGTGAAGCGCAAGAGAGCACCGACTACAAGGTTGAACGCGCGTCGTCACAGAAGTACACCGCGCCACTGGTAGACACCCCTCGCTCGATCACCGTCATCCCGCAGCAAGTGCTCAAGGACACCGGCGCTGTTTCGTTGCAGGACGCCCTGCGTACTGTCCCTGGCGTCACGTTCGGCGCAGGCGAAGGCGGCAACCCTCAAGGTGACCGTCCGTTCATTCGTGGCTTCGATGCCCAAGGCGATACCTTCCTCGATGGCGTACGCGACACCGGCGCACAAACCCGCGAAATCTTCGCCGTAGAGTCCATCGAAGTCAGTAAAGGGCCAAACTCCGCAATGGGTGGTCGTGGTGCGGCAGGCGGTAGCCTCAACCTCGTGAGCAAAGCGCCGAAACAAGGCGACTTTCTCAACGGCGGCTTTACCTATGGCTCCGACCAGACCCGTCGCTACACCCTGGATGTCAACCGCCAGTTCCTCGACAGCGCCGCGTTCCGCCTGAACCTGATGAGTCATGAGCAGAACGTTGCCGGTCGTGATGCGATCAACTACGACCGTTGGGGTGTTGCCCCCTCGTTGACCTTCGGCTTGGGAACGCCAACCCGGGTCAACCTGAACTACTACCACATGGAAAGTAACGACTTGCCGGATTCGGGCATTCCATATGGCTACAAGCTGCCAGGCGCCAACGCTGCCCACGATCACGACAAGCCGACCGACGGCGGCGACAGCAGCAATTTCTATGGCCTGAAGGATCGCGACTTCCGCAAGACCCGTGCGGATATCAGCACCTTCTCCATCGAGCATGACCTCAATGACTCGATGACCATCAAGAACACCCTCCGCCACGGCAGCACCAGCCAGGACTACGTCCTGACCCAACCTGACGACAGCGCCCACAACGTCAGCCAGTTCGGTACCGTTTGGCGCCGTGCCAACTCCCGTATCAGCAACACCTCCACCACCACCAACCAGACCGATCTGTTTGGAGAGTTCCAGGCACTGGGTTTCAAACACAGCTACTCGACTGGTGTTGAATACAGCCGTGAAGACACAATGGTGAGCGGCTACACCGTCACGCCGAACAGCAAGCTGACCTGCAACCCTGGCACCGCACCGACGTGCACCTCGCTGTCCAATCCGAACCCGAACGATCCGTGGACCGGTTCGGTGGCGCGCAACTACGCCAGCGTGACCGACACCGAGTCCACCACCCGGGCAGCCTATGTCTTTGACACGATCGAACTCGACCCGCAGTGGCTGCTGAACCTGGGCACCCGTTATGACTCGTTCAAGACTGAGGCCGATAGCTCCACCACAGGCGAAGCCAGCAACAACTCGCACTTCTGGAGCTGGCAGGCTGGCCTGGTCTGGAAACCGGCCGACAACGGCAGTATCTATGCCTCCTTCGCCACATCGGCAACCCCACCCGGTGGCGTGACTGATGGCGTCGACAGCAACCCGAACACGCCAGGCAACAGCACTCTGGTCAGCGACCTGGAGCCGGAAACCACCAAGAACTACGAACTGGGCACCAAATGGGACCTGTTCCACGAGCGCCTGTCGTTGACCGCGGCGATCTTCCGCACTGAGAAAGAGAACACCCGCGTCCTGGTTGCCAACAACACCTATGAGAACTCAGGAACCACACGAGTGGACGGTATCGAACTGGGTGCCAGCGGCAAACTGACTGACAAGTGGCAAGTGTTTGCAGGCTACAGCTACCTCAAGAGCGAAGCCGTTGACCCGGGTGAAGCGGGTAACCGCAACGCCCAGCTGACCGGCGGCCCGAATCCGGCCAAAGGAAATGAGTTGCCGAACACACCGAAGAACAGCTTCACCCTGTGGTCGACCTACAACGTGACCGACAAGCTCACCCTGGGAGGCGGCGCCTTCTATGTCGACGATGTCTGGGGTGACCTGAACAACACGGTCTACGTACCGTCCTATGTACGCTACGACGCCATGGCCAGCTACAAGCTGACCAAAAACGTCGACCTGCAGCTCAACGTGCAGAACCTGACCGACGAAACCTACTACGACAAGGCCTACGGCGCGCACTTTGCCAACCAGGCTGCCGGGCGCACTGCCCTGCTGACCACCAGCGTTCACTTCTAAGCACGCTGATCGGCAAGCCCCGTTCACTTAGGTGATCGGGGCTTTCGTATATCAAGGCATAATGCGCGTCGCATTCGCATTTGCGACAAGACAAGGTGATTGATGTGGTGAAAAAATCCCTGTTCCAACTGCACTGGTTCTTCGGGATCACGGCAGGCCTGGTGCTGGCCCTGATGGGCATTACCGGGGCCATCTGGTCGTTTCAGGACGAACTGCTGCGCCTGGTCAATCCGGATGTACTCAAGGTCGAAGTACGCCAGGAAGGCGTACTGCCGCCGGCAGAGCTGGTGCGCAGGATCGAGAACGAGCAAGGGGACAAAGTCGCCATGCTCTGGGTCGATGTGCGCAACGACAACGCTGCGCGGGTGTTCTTTACCCCACCGCCCGGCGAACGTCGTGGCCTGATGCGCTACGCCGACCCTTACACAGGCAAGCTGCAAGGCGATGTCGCGGGCCAGGGTTTCTTCGACCTGATGCTGCGACTGCACCGTTTCCTGGCCATGGGCGACACCGGTCGGCAGATCACTGGCGCCTGTACGCTGATGCTGATTTTCTTCTGCCTCTCGGGCCTGTACCTTCGCTGGCCGCGCAAGGCGCTGAACTGGCGTACCTGGCTGACCCTGGACTGGGCCAAGAAAGGGCGCGCGTTCAACTGGGACCTGCATGCGGTGGCCGGTACCTGGTGCCTGCTGTTCTATCTATTGTTCGCCCTCACCGGCCTGTTCTGGTCGTACGAGTGGTACCGCGAGGGCCTGAACAAACTGCTGGCCGATCAACCTGCCGCAGGACAGCAGCACAAGCGTGGCGAAGGCCGCGGACGCCCTGGCGGCGCACCGGCCAAGGATGCCAAGCCGCTGGTGGTCGACTACGACGCGATCTGGACCAGCCTGCAAGCCGCTGCAGGGCCGGGCCTTGTGACCTACAACCTGCGCCTGCCGCCAGCCGGTGGGCAACCAGCAACGCTGTTCTACCTGCTCGACAGTGCCGAGCATGAACGTGCCTTCAACACCCTGACCCTTGACCCTGCCAACGGCCAGGTGAGCAAGCATGATCGCTACACCGACAAGTCGTTCAAGGCTCAATTGCTGGCCAGCGTCTACGCCCTGCACGTCGGCAGTTACTTCGGCCTGACCGGCCGAATCATTGTCACCATTGCCAGCCTGACCATGCCGCTGTTCTTCTTCACCGGCTGGCTGTTGTACCTCGACCGTCGGCGCAAGAAACGCCAGGTGCGGGCTGCGCGCAGCGGCCTGGTCGCCTCGAATGGCTCGGATAAAGGCTGGCTGGTTGGCTTCGCCAGCCAAAGTGGCTTTGCCGAACAACTGGCCTGGCAAAGCGCCGGCCAATTGCAGGCGGCCGGCTTGCCGGTGCAGGTGCGGCCGTTGGCCGAGCTGACTGAAAACGACCTCAACCGGGCTGAACGCGCGGTGTTCGTGGTCAGCACCTTCGGTGACGGCGAAGCGCCGGACAGCGCCCGCGGCTTCGAGCGCAAGGTGCTCGGGCAGCCCTGGGCCCTGGACAACCTCAACTACGCCCTGCTCGCCCTGGGCGATCGCCAGTACCCGCACTTCTGCGGCTTCGCCCGCCGCTTGCAGGCCTGGCTTGCCGAACGTGGCGCCACCAGCGCCTTCGCCTCGGTGGAAGTCGACAGCGCCGACCCGGCCGCCCTGCAGCAATGGCAACAGCACCTGGCCCAACTGACTGGCAGCAAGCCGCCAGCCACGTGGAAAGCCCCGGAGTTTGCCAACTGGACCCTGGTGAGCCGCGCGCTGATGAACCCGGGCAGCCAAGGCTCGGCTGTGTACCTGCTGGGGCTCAAGCCCGAGCAGCCAGAGCGCTGGGATGCGGGTGACCTGGTAGAGATCCTGCCACGCAACAGCCCTGACAGCCTGGACCTGTTCCTGCGCGGGCTGGGCCTGGACGGCAACGCGCCGGTCGAGGTCGAAGGGCTGCAGGAAACGCTGGTTCAGGCACTGGGCAGCCGTCAGTTGCCCAAAAACCGCGGGCACCTGGTCGGCCTGCATGCCCAGGCGCTGGTTGATGCGCTGATTCCACTGGCGGCACGGGAATACTCGATTGCCTCCATCGCCAGCGATGGCGTGCTGGAGCTGATCGTGCGCCAGGAATGTCATCCCGATGGCAGCCTGGGGCTTGGCTCCGGTTGGCTGACCGAGCATCTGGCGCTGGGCAACAGCGTCAGCCTGCGCCTGCGTCGCAACAGTGGCTTCCACCTGCCGGCGCCGACAACGCCGATGATCCTGATTGGCAATGGCACCGGTATTGCCGGGTTGCGCAGCCTGCTCAAGGGTCGGATTACGGCGAGCGAGCAACGCAACTGGCTGCTGTTTGGTGAGCGCAACCAGGCCCACGACTACTTGTGTGGCAACGAGCTGGGGCGTTGGTTGCGCAGTGGTGATCTGGCCCAACTGGACCTGGCGTTCTCACGGGATCAGGCGCACAAGGTGTATGTTCAGGACCGCTTGCGTGAGCAGGCCAGCGACTTGCGCCGCTGGCTCGATGAGGGTGCCTCGATCTACATCTGCGGCAGCCTGCAGGGCATGGCCAGTGGGGTGGACGAGGTGCTGAACGAAGTACTCGGGGCCGTGGAAGTGGAACGTTTGATCGAGCGTGGGCGATATCGGCGGGATGTGTATTGAAGCCTTCGCGGGGCAAGCCCGCTCCTACGGTGTGTAGGAGCGGGCTTGCCCCGCGAAACGCTCAATGCAGATCGAAAGTATCAGCATCCAGGTTGGCCGGGAACCGCGTGCGGTACGCAGCCAGGTCAGCGGCGCTCAGCACGGCCGTGAACACCCCATCCGCTTCCCCTGCACTGAGCAGGCTCTCCCCCTGGAAATCCAGCACCTGGCTGTCGCCGGTATAGGCAAAGCCCTTGCCGTCCGTGCCCACCCGGTTTACCGCCGCCACATAACACAGGTTTTCGATACCGCGCGCCGGCAGCAGACGATTCCAGTGCTGGCGACGGGCTGCAGGCCAGTTGGCGGTATACAGCAGCAAGTCGGTGTCTTGGGCATCACGGCTCCACACCGGGAAGCGCAGGTCGTAACAGATCAGCGGACGCACCCGCCAGCCCTTGATTTCAAACTGCACCTGGCGCTCGCCCGGGGTGTAATGCTTGTGCTCGCCGGCCATGCGGAACAGGTGCCGCTTGTCGTAGAACAGGATCTCGCCGTCAGGACGCGCCCACAGCAGGCGGTTGCGATGGCTGCCGTCGGCGGCCTGGATGATCACGCTGCCGGTGACCACCGCATCGAGCTTCTTGGCCTGGCTCTTGAGCCATTTGTAGGTCGGACCGTTTTCCGGTTCGGCCAGCGCCTCTGAATCCATGGAAAATCCGGTGGTGAACATCTCCGGCAGGATGATCAGGTCGGCACCACGAGCCTGCTCCAGCAAACTCTCGAAATGTTCGTAGTTGGCCAGGCGGTCCTGCCACGCCAGGGTTGTCTGCACCAGGGCCACTTTCAGGTTGGGCAGTTCACTCAGATCGCGCATAGCTTCTCCGCTGCCTGACGCAGCGTCTCCTCGCGTTTTGCAAAACACAGGCGCACAAGGCGCTGCTCGGGGATGGGTTGCTGGTAGAACACCGACACCGGGATAGTGGCGACACCGTGTTCACGGGTCAGCCACAGCGACATCTCGACGTCGTTCAGGTCCGGGCGAATGGCTGAATAGTCGACCAGCTGAAAATAGGTTCCGGCGGTACGGGTGAAGGTGAAGCGCGAAGGCTCCAGCAAGTCGCAGAACAGATCGCGCTTGGCCTGGTAGAACGCCGGCAACTCCTCGACATGCTCTGGGTGCGCGGCCATGAAGTCGGCCAACGCCCATTGCAACGGGGTCACGCCACAGAAGTTGACGTACTGGTGGACCTTGCGCAGCTCGGCGCTCAGGGCTGGCGGCGCTACCACATAGCCAGTCTTCCAGCCGGTAACGTGATAGGTCTTGCCGAACGAACTCACTACAAAGGCACGTTGGTACAGCGCCTCGATGGCCAGCACGCTGGCGTGCTGCACGCCGTCGAACACCAAGTGCTCGTACACCTCGTCGCTGATCAGGTAGATATCCCGATCGGAGATCAACAGCGCCAGCTTTTCCAGGTCGTCCCGGCTGATCAGCGCACCGCTGGGGTTGTGCGGCGAGTTGAGGATGATCATCCGCGTGCGCAGGCTCAGGGCGTCGGTGAGCTTCTGCCAATCGATCTTGAAGTCACCGTCGCTGAGCTGCACATGGATGCAGCGGCCACCGGCCAGTTCAACCGATGGCTCGTAGCTGTCGTAGCTGGGGTCGAAAACAATGACTTCGTCACCGGCGCGAATGACTGCATGGATGGCACAGAAGATCGCTTCGGTAGCACCGGGGGTGATAGTGATTTCATGGTCGGCATCGACACTCACGCCATAGCTGCGGGCGATCTTGGTCGCCACCTGCTGGCGCAGGGCAGGCAAGCCGGTCATCGGGCAATATTGATTGTGGCCGGCACTGATCGCCCGGCCTGCCGCATCGAGCAGGGCCTGGGGGCCGTTGAAATCGGGAAAACCCTGGGACAGGTTCAAGGCGCCGGTTTGCGCGGCGAGCTGGGACATGGTGGTAAAGATGGTCGTGCCGACGTTCGGCAACTTGCTGCTGATCATGGAGCCCTCTTTCCTGCAATCTTCCGGCTCGAGGCGGCGCGGTCAGAGACCGAGCATAGCGGATTGAGTGGTCAGGAAAAAGGTTGTAACAGTCGCAGGCCTTCCCGGCAGCCCATCGCTGGCAAGCCAGCTCCCACAGGTCGGTAAACATCAAACCTGTGGGAGCTGGCTTGCCAGCGAATGAGGCCCGAAAGCCAGGTCAGCGTTTGTCTTTACGCTTCTTCTCGGCTTTCTTGTGGTGCGACATCAAGCGACGCTTCTTGTTGACCTGGCGGTCGGTCAAGGTGTTCTTGTTGCCTTCGTACGGGTTGTCGCTGCCCTTGTACTCGATGCGGATCGGCGTACCGACCAGCTTGAGCACTCGGCGATAGGTGTTTTCCAGGTAACGCGAGTAGGACTTGGGTACCTTCTCGACCTGGTTGCCGTGAATCACGATGATCGGCGGGTTCGCCCCGCCCAGGTGGGCGTAGCGCAGCTTGATCCGGCGGCTGTTGACCATCGGTGGCTGGTGCTCGCTGACTGCGTCTTCGAGGATCTGCGTCAGGCGGCTGGTTGGCCAGCGGGTAACCGCCGACTTGAACGAGTTCTGAACCGACTGGTACAGGTTGCCCACGCCAGTGCCATGCAGCGCCGAGATGAAGTGAATGTCGGCGAAGTCTACGAAGAACAACCGGCGCTCAAGCTCGGTCTTCACGTAGTCGCGCTCGCTCGGCTGCATGCCGTCCCACTTGTTCAGGGCGATGACAATGGCGCGACCGGCTTCCAGGGCAAAGCCAAGCAGGTTCAAGTCATGGTCAACCACACCTTCGCGGGCGTCCATGACGAAGATCACCACGTTGGCGTCCTTGATCGCCTGCAGGGTTTTCACCACCGAGAACTTTTCGACTTCCTCGTGGATCTTGCCGCGCTTGCGCACACCAGCGGTGTCGATCAGCGTGTACTTCTCTTCGTTACGCTCGAAGGGAATGTAGATACTGTCGCGGGTAGTACCCGGCTGGTCATAGACGATCACCCGGTCTTCACCGAGCATGCGGTTGACCAGGGTCGACTTGCCAACGTTCGGGCGGCCGATGATGGCGATCTTGATGCCATCTTTCTCGCTCGGGCCAGGGATACGCACCGCTTCTTCGCCTTCGGCGACGTTGGTGTCGATCTCTTCCTCTTCCTTGTCGCGCGGGAACTCGCTCAACACCGCTTCAAGCAGGTTGTTGACGCCACGGCCCTGGGCACCGGCGACGCCAATGGCGTTGCCCATGCCCAGTGGCGAGAACTCGGCGATGGCCATCTGCGGATCGATGTTGTCGATCTTGTTGGCCACCAGGAACGAGCGCTTGTTGCGCTTGCGCAAGTGCTCGGAAATCATCTGGTCAGCGGCAGTCAGGCCGGCACGCGCGTCCACCAGGAACAGCACCACATCGGCTTCTTCGATGGCCAGCAGCGACTGCTCGGCCATTTTTTCGTCCATGCCGTGCTCGTCACCGGAAATACCACCGGTGTCGACCAGGATGTACGAACGGCCTTGCCAGCGCGCTTCACCGTACTGACGGTCACGGGTCAGCCCGGACAGGTCGCCGACGATAGCGTCGCGGGTCCTGGTCAGGCGGTTGAACATGGTGGATTTACCGACGTTCGGTCGGCCCACCAGGGCGATTACGGGAACCATGCGGCTCTCCACTTCATAAATTCAAAAAATACAAAGGCCGCTGCACTGCAGCGGCCGGAGTTCGGGCGGCACCCGAAGTGCCGCAGCCCGAGGCCTGCAAGGCCTCAAGCATAGCCTCAGCGGATGGTCAGCGCCTCGAGCTTGCCGCTGTTGCCGTACACATAGATGGTGTCACCCACCACCAGCGGACGGGCGCGCAGGCCATCGCTGTCGATACGCTCACGACCGACGAAGCGACCGTCGACCTGGCTGAGCAGGTGCAGGTAGCCTTCCAGGTCACCTACTGCAACATAGCTTGAGAACACTTCCGGCGCCGACAGCTGGCGACGAGCCAGCGAATCGTTGCTCCACAGCGCGCTGGACGAACGCTCGTCGATGCCTTCCACGGTGCCCGAAGCCAGGCTCACGTAGACATTGCCAAAGCCCTGGGCCACACCGGTGTAGCTGGAAGCATCACGCTGCCACATCACACGGCCGCTTTCCAGGTCAAGGCCGGCAACACGGCCCTGGTAGCTGGCTACATACAGGGTGCCGCCAGACAGCAACAGACCGCCGTCGATATCGACAACGCGATCAAGCTCCGAGCGACCTTGCGGGATGGCAACGCGTTGTTCCCACACGGGCACGCCGTTCTGGGTGTCCAGTGCGACGACCTTGCCAGTCGACAGGCCAGCGATGGCCAGGCGATTGGTCACGATCGGCGCACCAGTACCACGCAGGGTCAGTACTGCCGGGGTGCTTTCGTAGATCCAGCGACGGTCACCGGTGCTGGCGTCCAGGCCAATTACGCGGTCATCCTGGGTCTGTACCACCACCACGTCACCGTTGGTGGCAGGCGGAGCCAGTACTTCACTGGTCACCCGCGAACGCCAGCGCTGTTCACCGGTGGTGGCATCCAGGGCAATGACTTCACCCTTGAGGGTGCCGAGCATGACCATGCCATAACCTACGCCAACAGCGCCGGAAACAGGCAACTCGAGCTCTTTCTTCCAGACCACGTCGCCGGTATTGCGATCAAGGGCCATTACCACGCCAGTGACATCGGCGGCGTAGATGCGGTCGTTCTCGATCGCCGGGACCAGCATGTTGAAGGTTTCGCCCTGACCGTCACCGATCGAGCGGCTCCACTGCTTCTTCAGGACCACCTCTTCGGTGAAACTGGTGAGCTCAGCCGGAGGCAATTCCTTTTTGCTGTTGCTGCTGCAACCCACGGCCAGAAGGGCCAGGGTCAGCACTGCTGCATGTTTCCAACCGATCACTTACGCATCCCCTTTGGCCAGGTCGTCGAGCTTGAGTTGCAGGCCACCGATCGCAGCGTCGTCAGACAGCGCGGCCTTGGCTTTTTCGTAAGCGGCATGCGCATCGGCAGCACGACCCAGTTGCACCAGCAGATCGCCCTTGAGCTCTTCGCGGCTGGCCAGGAACGCCTTGTCAGCGTCGCCTTCAAGCAGTTTCAGGGCTTCGTCGACCTTGTTCTGGGCAGCCAGGACACGGGCCAGGCGCTGACGGGCGATTTCACCCAGGGTGGCATCGGCCGGTTTGTCCATCACCGACTTGAGTTCGGCTGCGGCATCGTCCAGCTTGCCGGCCTCGACCGCGACCTTGGCCACGAACAGGCTGCCGTACTGGGCATAAGCGCTGCCGCCAAACTCGTTCTTGAGCTTGCCCGACAACTCGGCAACCTTGGCCGCATCCGGCTCGCCGCTTGGCGTCAAGGTGGTTTCCAGCAGGGCCTGATAGAGGTTCGAGGCGCCTTGCGACTGGTTGCCCTGGTACTTCTGGAAGGCTTGCCAGCCAAACACTATTACCAGTGCCAGCAGGCCGCCGGTTACCAGTGGCTTGCCGTTACGCTGCCACCAGTCCTTGAATGCCGCCAGCTGTTCATCATCGGTACTCGACACCCCAATACTCCTTTTCACCAAATCGGCTGTTGACCCGCTTCACGCCTGCGCGAGGGAAGCTTCCAGGTGCTCTGCCAGAGCATCCCAGGTAATGTTTTGTTGTTCGCCCTGGCCACGCAGGGGTTTGAAACCTACCACTTGTTGCGCCAGTTCGTCGTCCCCCAGGATCAAGGCGAACAGAGCTGCGCTCTTGTCGGCCTTCTTGAACTGGCTCTTGAAGCTGCCACCACCGGCATTGACCTGCAGGCGCAGGTTCGGCAAGCGATCACGCAGACGCTCGGCCAGGGCCAGGCCAGCCAGCTCCGCCTGCTCGCCGAAGGCGCACAGGTAGACATCGACCTGGCGGTTGATCGACTCGGGAATCTGCCCCAGGGTTTCAAGCAGCAGGATCAGACGCTCGATACCCATGGCGAAGCCAACGCCCGGGGTCGGCTTGCCGCCCATTTGCTCGACCAGGCCATCGTAGCGCCCGCCGGCACAGACAGTGCCCTGGGAGCCAAGCTTGTCGGTGACCCACTCGAATACGGTCTTGCTGTAATAGTCCAGGCCACGTACCAGCTTGGTATTGATCACGAATGGAATGCCGGCCGCATCCAGACGCGCCTTCAGGCCTTCGAAGTGAACACGGGACTCTTCGTCCAGGTAGTCTTCGAGTTTCGGCGCATCGACCAGCACCGCCTGGGTATTGGCGTCCTTGGTATCGAGGATGCGCAGCGGGTTGGTCTTCAGGCGACGCTGGCTGTCTTCGTCCAGCTGGTCCAGACGCGCCGAGAGGAACTCGACCAGCGCATCACGGTAGCGGGCCCGGGCTTCGCTGGTGCCCAGGCTGTTGAGTTCGAGCTTGACCGCATCACGGATTCCCAGCAGTTTCCACAGGCGCCAGGTCAGTACGATCAGCTCGGCGTCGATGTCCGGACCGTCGAGGTTGAACACCTCGAGGCCGATCTGGTGGAACTGGCGATAACGGCCTTTCTGCGGACGCTCATGGCGGAACATCTGGCCGATGTACCAGAGCTTCTGCACCTGGCCGCCGCCACTGATACCGTGTTCGAGCACGGCGCGCACACAGGCCGCGGTACCTTCCGGACGCAGGGTCAGGGAGTCGCCGTTACGGTCGGTAAAGGTGTACATCTCTTTTTCGACGATGTCGGTGACTTCACCAATCGAGCGTTTGAACAGTTCGGTGAACTCGACGATAGGCGTGCGGATCTGGCGGTAGCCATAGGAATCCAGCAGGCCTGCCACGGTGCTTTCGAAATAGCGCCACAGCGGCGTCTGCTCGGGCAGGATGTCATTCATGCCACGGATGGCTTGCAGCGATTTGCTCACGAAAAATCCTTACGAATCTGGGTGTCAGCCACGGGCGATCAAGGCCGCGTCGGCTTCGGCCTTTTCGGCCGCTTTCTGGCGGATGAGCTTTTCCAGCTCATCGACCAGGTTGTCATTGCTCAGCTTCTGCGATGGTTTGCCATCGATGTAGATCAGGTTCGGCGTGCCGCCGGTCAGCCCCACATGGGCTTCCTTGGCTTCACCGGGGCCATTGACCACACAGCCGATCACGGCCACGTCCAGCGGAACCAGCAGGTCTTCCAGGCGACCTTCAAGCTCGTTCATGGTCTTGACCACATCGAAGTTCTGCCGCGAGCAGCTCGGGCAGGCGATGAAGTTGATACCACGCGAACGCAAGTGCAGGGACTTGAGGATGTCGTAACCGACCTTGACCTCTTCGACCGGGTCTGCCGCCAGGGAGATGCGAATAGTATCGCCAATCCCTTCGGCAAGCAGCATACCGAGGCCGACCGCGGATTTCACCGTGCCAGAACGCAGGCCACCGGCTTCGGTGATGCCCAGGTGCAGCGGCTGGATGATCTGCTTGGCCAGCAGGCGGTAGGCTTCGACGGCCATGAACACGTCGGAGGCCTTTACGCTGACCTTGAAGTCCTGGAAATCCAGGCGATCGAGGTGCTCGACGTGGCGCATGGCCGACTCGACCAATGCTGCCGGGGTCGGCTCGCCATACTTTTTCTGCAGGTCTTTTTCCAGGGAACCGGCGTTGACGCCGATGCGGATCGGAATGCCACGGTCGCGGGCGGCATCGACCACCGCGCGAACGCGGTCTTCACGACCGATGTTGCCCGGATTGATGCGCAGGCAGTCGACACCCAGCTCAGCCACACGCAAGGCGATGCGGTAATCGAAGTGGATGTCGGCAACCAGCGGAACGCTGACCTGCTGCTTGATGCGGCCGAAGGCTTCGGCGGCGTCCATGTCCGGCACCGAGACGCGCACGATGTCGACGCCGGCATCGACCAGGCGGTTGATCTGCGCCACGGTAGCGGCGACGTCATTGGTGTCGGTGTTGGTCATGCTCTGGACCGCGATGGGTGCATCGCCGCCGACAGGCACATTTCCAACCCAGATTTTCCGGGATTCGCGACGCTTGATCGGAGATTCGCCGTGCATGACTTATTGCCCCAACTTCAGGCGAGCAGTCTCGCCACTGGTGAACGGCGCAAGGTCGACGGCCTGACCGTTGTAGCTGAGCTGCACGCCCCGGGCAAAGCCCAGGCGTACCGCGAACGGCGGTTTGCCGCTCAGCTGCAGGCTGTCGCCCTTGCGCTTGATGGCGCTGAACAGCACCTTGCCATTGCCGTCGGTGACCGAAGTCCAGCAATCGGCGATGAATTGCATGTGTACCTGGCCGCTGCCGGCAGCGACCGGGGCTGCGGCGGCAGGCGCCGGAGTTGCGGCGGGAGCGCTGGCAACCACTGCAGGCGCTACCGGTGTCGCAGGAACGGGCGCAGGCGCTTGAGCGGGTGCAGGAACCACGGCAGCCGGAGCAGAGGGTACAGGTACTGCCGGGCTGCCGGCAGCTTCAGGCGCAGGCGCCTGAGCGGCTTGATCGGCCGGCGTGGCAGCCTGGTCCAGGTTCAGCGGAGTGGTTTCCGGCTCCTGGCCGGCATTGACAGCCTGATCCTCAGGCTCATCCAGGGGGTGGATCTGGGTAGTACCGTCGGCGCTTTCGACTTCGACATGCTCAAGGGCCATGTTGACCAGGTCCTTGCTGCGCTGGCTGCTTTGATCCTGCCACCAGAAGAAGCCGCCACCGATCACCACTACCAGCATCAATAGGCTGACAATACGCAGGATGTTATGGGAAAGGCGTACAGGTTCTTCGATACGGCCAAGGGCATGCACGTCGCTGCCCTGGGCGTGGGTGCCGGTACACTGGTCGAAGGCCAGCACCAGGGCGGCCTGGTCCATGTCCAGCAATTTGGCATAAGCGCGGATGTAGCCACGGGCAAAGGTGTGCCCGGGTAGCTTGTCGAAGGCGCCGGATTCAAGATTGTTCAGGGAACTCACGGTCAGGTTGAGTTTGCGGGCCACTTCGGCCTGCGACCAGTCCCTGCTCTCGCGGGCCTGACGCAAAGTCTCACCTGGATTCTCGCGAGTCGCTGCTGCTACTTCGGGATGCGCCGCTTTCATCATTGCTCCGACAGGTATTGCTGATATTCCGGCGTACCGGGATAAAGTCGTTGTAATTGCAGGCCCAGATCGGCGGCCTTGTTCCGTTCTTCGAAGACGTTGGCCAGGCGACTGCCCAGCAACAGGCTGCGGGCACTGTGGTCGCTCAGCTGGCTGAAACGATCGTAGTAGTCACGGGCTGGCACATAATGCCTGTCTTCGTAAGACAACTCAGCCATTTCGAGCAACGCATGCGGTTGCTGCTGGTTGAGTCGCAAAGCTTTTACCAGGTGTTGCTGCGCCTGATCACGCTGGCCGAGCCTCAAGGCGGTCAGGCCAAGGCTCTCGAACACCCGGGAACGCTCAGGATACAGCGTATCGGCCGCTGCTTGGGCAAACATCTGCTGCGCCTGCGCGTATTGGCCCCGAGCATAAAGGAAACTGCCGTAGTTATTACGGATCCGCGTATCGTCCGGGCGACTGACCAGCGCCTTGCGATAGTGTGTCTCAGCCAGTTCTGGCTCATCTTCAGCCTGATACACCAAAGCCAGGGCAGCGTTGGCGGCGGCATCCTGGCTATTGAGATCAAGCGCTTTTTTCAGTGGCCCCTTGGCCTGTTCGGTCAAACCTTGTTGCAAATAACCCAGCCCGAGCTGCACATAGGCCTGTCCTGCATGGACCCTGCCCTCGCGACTGGCCAGCGTGTCCGAACTCCCGCCGGACACGCAGCCTGCAAGCAGGGCGAGCGACAGGATCGACAGCGCGGCGCGCAAGGTCATGGAGGTCCTCTCTTCAGTTCCGTACAGCGCTTTCTTGCACATCGCCGTCAGCGTTCAGCTGACGCACGGCGAGTAGGCGTTCGCTGCGACGGGTGCGGTCCATCACCTGACCTACCAGTTGGCCGCACGCCGCGTCGATGTCTTCACCACGGGTGGTGCGCACCGTCACGTTGTAACCGGCGTGATGCAAGTGATCCTGGAAACGGCGGATGGCGTTGTTGCTCGGACGCTCGTAACCGGAATGCGGGAACGGGTTGAACGGGATCAGGTTGATCTTGCACGGAACGTCCTTGAGCAGCTCGGCCATTTCCACGGCGTGTTCGAGCTTGTCGTTGACGTCCTTGAGCAAGGTGTACTCGATGGTCAGTACGCGCTTTTCGCCCAGCTGCGACATGTAGTTCATGCACGCTGCAAGCAATACCTTGAGCGGGTACTTCTTGTTGATCGGCACCAGTTCGTTGCGCAGCGCATCGTTCGGCGCGTGCAGCGACAGGGCCAGGGAAACGTCGATGTGCTTGGCCAGCTCTTCGATCATCGGCACCACGCCGGAAGTGGACAGGGTCACCCGGCGCTTGGAAATGCCATAGCCGAGGTCGTCCATCATCAGGTGCATGGCTGCGACCACGTTGTCGAAGTTCAGCAGCGGCTCGCCCATGCCCATCATCACCACGTTGGTGATGGCACGGTCGATCTTGGCAGGCACAGTGCCGAACGACTTGTTGGCAATCCACACCTGGCCGATGACTTCGGCGGCGGTGAGGTTGCTGTTGAATCCTTGCTTGCCGGTGGAGCAGAAACTGCAGTCCAGGGCGCAACCGGCCTGGGACGAGACACACAACGTGCCACGCTTGCCCTGGGGGATGTACACGGTCTCGACGCAACTGCCGGACGCCACGCGCACCACCCATTTACGGGTGCCGTCGGTGGAGATGTCCTCGCTGACCACTTCCGGACCGCGAACCTCGGCAACTTCCTTGAGCTTTTCACGCAAGGCCTTGCCGACGTTGGTCATGGCGTCGAAATCATCGACGCCAAAGTGGTGAATCCATTTCATTACCTGACCGGCACGGAAACGCTTCTCCCCGATAGAGTCGAAGAATTTTTCCATTTCCGGCTGGGTCAGCCCCAACAGGTTAGTTTTGCCAGTCGATGTCGTCATGGATTCACCCTCACCCGTAAGCTTTCGCTTAGCGAGTGGTTACCTCGGTAGCTGCGAAGAAGTAAGCGATTTCGCGAGCAGCGGCAGCTTCGGAGTCCGAACCGTGAACGGCGTTGGCGTCGATCGACTCGGCGAAGTCGGCACGGATGGTGCCTGGAGCAGCTTCTTTAGGGTTGGTAGCGCCCATCAGCTCACGGTTCAGAGCGATGGCGTTTTCGCCTTCCAGAACCTGAACAACAACTGGACCGGAGGTCATGAAAGCAACCAGGTCACCGAAGAAACCGCGCTCTTTGTGCTCAGCGTAGAAGCCTTCAGCTTCGGCTTTGGACAGTTGCTTGATTTTCGAAGCAACGATGCGCAGGCCAGCGTCTTCGAAGCGAGTGGTGATCTTGCCGATCACGTTCTTGGCAACGGCGTCAGGCTTGATGATGGAGAAAGTACGTTGAACAGCCATGGTGTAACTCCAGAAACGTTGAGTGAAGCGAAAAATTAAACCCGCGAATTATACGCGGGTTCCGGGGGATTGCCTAACCTGCCGAGCGCGCTCAGTCGGCTTCTTCGATCCAGGCCGCCTGGATGGCTTCGAGAACCTTCTCGCCGCCACGCTGCGGATCGTCACTGAATTCCGGCAATGCCAGCACCCACTGGTGCAGATCGACGAAGTTCACATAACGAGGATCGACTTCCGGCTTGCTTTCGGCAAGCTGGATTGCAATTTCAAGTACATCAACCCATTTCAGGCTCATGTCGGCTCCAGGATCAATGCGGCGCTTCGGCTGCGTGGTTGAGCGAATACTTCGGAATCTCGACAGTGATGTCTTCGGTTCCGACCTTGGCCTGGCAGGTCAGGCGCGAGGTAGGCTCCAGGCCCCAGGCGCGGTCCAGGTAGTCCTCTTCCAGCTCGTCGGCTTCATTGAGCGAGTTGAAGCCTTCGCGAATCACGCAGTGGCACGTGGTGCAAGCGCAGACACCACCGCAGGCGCTTTCGATCTCGATGTGGTTATCGTGCGCCACTTCAAGAATGGACTTACCTGTCTCAGCCTCCACCACCATGCCATCCGGGCAGAACTTCTCGTGGGGCAGAAAAATCACCTGCGGCATCAGTTATTCCTCGATCTCATTCAGGTTGCGCCCGGCCAACGCGGCTTTTACCGTCGAATCAAGGCGACGGGCGGCAAAGGCATCGGTCACCTGCGACAGACGCTTGGTCTGTTGCTCGATGGCTGCGCCATCGGTGCCGTTGATCAAATCACGCAAGTCTTGCATTTGTTGTTCGATAGCCAGGCGCTCTTCGGCGTCCAGCAGCCGGTCGCCATCGGCGTCCAGCGCGCCCTGCACAGCTTCAAGCAGGCGCTCGGCGTCGACCTGGTGCTCGCGCAACTGGCGCGCCACCTTGTCAAAACCTGCGTGCTCGAAAGAATCCTTGAGCATGCGGGTAATTTCGCCGTCGGTCAGGCCGTAGGAAGGCTTGACCTGAATACTCGACTCGACGCCCGACCCCAGCTCGCGCGCCGAAACGCTGAGCAGACCATCGGCATCGACCTGGAAGGTGACACGGATCTTCGCGGCACCGGCGACCATCGCAGGGATGCCACGCAGCTCGAAGCGCGCCAGGGAGCGGCAATCGCTGATCAGCTCGCGCTCACCCTGCAGCACATGAATCATCATGGCCGACTGGCCATCCTTGTAAGTGGTGAACTCCTGGGCGCGGGCAACCGGTATGGTGGTGTTACGCGGAATCACCTTCTCCATCAGCCCACCCATGGTCTCAAGCCCAAGGGACAGGGGGATCACGTCGAGCAGCAGCAGTTCGCCACCATCGCGGCGATTGCCGGCCAGGGTATCGGCCTGGATTGCCGCGCCAATGGCAACCACCTGATCGGGGTCGATATCGGTCAGCGGCGTACGGCCAAACAGGGCGCCTACGGCCTCACGTACACGCGGCACACGGGTCGAACCACCGACCATGACCACTGCCGCAACTTCTTCGAGCTCGACACCGCTGTCACGCACGGCGCGACGGCAGGCCTTGAGACTGCGGGCTACCAATGGTTCGATCAGGGCATCGAATGCAGTGCGGGTCAGCTCGGCCTGCCAGTCGCCGTAAGCGACAGTGACCGCGTCAGCGTCGGTCAGGGCTTCCTTGGCGGCGCAAGCGGCTTGCAACAGCTGGCGCTGGGCTCCCGGATCAAGATCCGAAGACAGACCGGCCTGCTCGACAATCCAGCTGGCGATGGCATGGTCGAAATCATCGCCGCCCAGGGCGCTGTCGCCACCGGTGGCAAGCACTTCAAACACGCCGCCGGTCAAGCGCAGGATGGAAATATCGAAGGTACCGCCGCCCAGGTCGTAAATGGCCACCAGGCCTTCAGCGTTCTGGTCCAGGCCATAGGCCACGGCTGCAGCAGTCGGCTCGTTGAGCAGGCGCAGCACGTTCAACCCGGCCAGACGCGCGGCATCCTTGGTAGCCTGGCGCTGGGCGTCGTCGAAATAGGCCGGCACGGTGATTACCGCGCCCACCAACTCGCCACCCAGGGTTTCTTCAGCGCGCTGACGCAGCACCTTGAGGATATCGGCCGAGACTTCCACCGGGCTTTTCGGGCCCTGCACGGTGTCGATGAACGGCATGTGCGACTCACCGCCGACAAAGCGGTACGGCAGTTGCTCACCCAGTTGCTTGACGTCTGCCAGGCCACGGCCCATCAGGCGCTTGACCGACAGCACGGTATTGAGTGGGTCGCTGGATGCGGCGTCACGCGCTACCTGACCGACATCGATGTGGTCGGCATGGTAACGCACGGCCGAAGGCAGGATGACCCGACCTTGAGCGTCGGGCAGGGGCTCGCTGCGGCCGCTGCGCAATGCTGCGACCAGGGAGTTGGTGGTGCCAAGGTCAATCCCCACCGCCAGGCGACGCTGGTGCGGTTGAGGGCTCTGACCGGGTTCGGCGATCTGCAGTAGGGCCATGCTTATCTGAATACCAGGGGCGCCGCCAGGAGCAGCGCCGAGTTAATCGTCGAGGCGCTCTTCCAGCTGGCGCACTTCGTAGGCGAGCTTGTCGAGAAACTGCATGCGGCGCATCAGGCGCTCGGCCTGTTCGCGCTGCGCAGGATCGTTCCAGCAGGCGGCGAAATCCTCGTTGAGCGCTTCCTGGGCGGTTTTCAAGCGACGCTTGAACACGGCGACACCATCGAGGTCGGCACTGTCCTGGAGGTCTTCGAGCTCTTCGCGCAATTGCATCTGCTGCAGCAGGAACTCGGGATCATGGACGGTGACTTCCTGCGGCACTTCATGGCCGCCGATCGCCAACAGGTAGCGGGCACGCCGGGGCGCGCTCTTTAGCGTCTGGTAGGCCTCGTTCAGCGCAGCCGAACGTTCGAGCGCTATGCGCTGTTCACGTTCGGAGGCATCGGCGAAGCGATCCGGGTGGACCTCACGGGCCAGCTCGCGATAGCGAACGGCCAGTTTATCAAGGTCCAGACGGAAGCCAGGTTGCAGGTCAAACAGGGCGAAATGACAAGGAGTACCCACGCGCAGCCTCAGACGTTGAAGCTTTCGCCGCAGCCACACTCACCGCGCACGTTGGGGTTGTTGAACTTGAAGCCTTCGTTCAACCCTTCCTTGACGAAATCGAGCTCGGTACCGTCGAGGTAGGCCAGGCTCTTGGGATCAATGATCACCTTCTCGCCGTGGCTTTCGAAGACCTGGTCTTCGGCGTCTGGCTGATCAACGAACTCCAGCACATAGGCCAGACCCGAGCAGCCGGTGGTACGAACGCCCAAGCGAATGCCAAGACCCTTGCCGCGTCCGTCGAGAGAGCGCCGCACGTGGTTGGCGGCGGCTTCTGTCATGCTGATAGCCATCGAGACTCCTTACCTGCAACAGGCGAACTTAGAGCAAACCTTTCTTCTGCTTGTAATCGCGTACAGCCGCCTTGATGGCGTCTTCGGCGAGTACCGAGCAGTGGATTTTGACCGGCGGCAACGCCAGTTCTTCGGCCAGCTGGGTGTTCTTGATGGTTTCGGCTTCGTCCAGGGTCTTGCCCTTCATCCACTCGGTGGCCAGGGAGCTGGAGGCAATGGCCGAACCACAGCCGTAAGTCTTGAACTTGGCGTCTTCGATGACACCCTGCTCGTTGACCTTGATTTGCAGGCGCATCACGTCGCCGCACGCTGGAGCGCCGACCATGCCGGTCCCGACATCCGGATCCTCGGCATTCATCTTGCCGACGTTGCGTGGGTTTTCGTAATGGTCGATGACCTTTTCACTGTATGCCATGGTGCAATTCCTTCCTCATCAGAGAGCCGCTCTTGCCGGCGACTACTTAGTGCGCAGCCCACTCGATCTTGGAGATGTCGACGCCGTCTTTGTACATATCCCACAGCGGCGACAATTCGCGCAGCTTGGTCACGGCCTCGCAAACTTTCTGCGCGGCGTAGTCGATTTCTTCTTCGGTGGTGAAACGACCGAAGGTGAAGCGGATCGAGCTGTGAGCCAGCTCGTCGTTACGGCCCAGAGCGCGCAGTACGTAGGACGGCTCAAGCGAAGCCGAGGTACACGCCGAACCGGACGACACTGCCAGGTCCTTGAGGGCCATGATCAGCGATTCGCCTTCAACGTAGTTGAAGCTCAGGTTCAGGTTGTGCGGGATACGCGCGGTCATGCTGCCGTTGATGTACAGCTCTTCAAGACCTTCGACCTGCTTGTAGAAGCGGTCGCTCAGGGCCTTGATACGGACGTTCTCGCTGGCCATCTGCTCTTTGGCGATGGCGAACGCTTCACCCATGCCGACGATCTGGTGGGTCGCCAGGGTGCCCGAACGCATGCCGCGCTCGTGACCGCCGCCGTGCATGGTGGCTTCCAGACGCACGCGAGGCTTGCGGCTTACGTACAGCGCGCCGATGCCTTTAGGGCCGTAGGTTTTGTGTGCGGAGAAGGACATCAGGTCGACTTTCAGCTTCTGCAGGTCGATTTCGACCTTGCCGGTGGACTGAGCAGCGTCGACGTGGAACATGACGCCGCGAGCGCGGGTCAGCTCGCCGATGGCAGCGATGTCGTTGATGGTGCCGATTTCGTTGTTCACATGCATGATCGACACCAGGATGGTGTCATCACGCAGGGCAGCTTCAACCATGGCCGGGGTGATCAGGCCATCGGCGCCCGGCTCGATGTAGGTAACCTCGAAGCCTTCACGCTCCAGCTGGCGTGTGCTGTCGAGGACAGCCTTGTGCTCGATCTTGGAGGTGATCAGGTGCTTGCCCTTGGTGCCGTAGAAGTGCGCAACGCCCTTGATTGCCAGGTTGTCGGACTCGGTTGCACCACTGGTCCAGACAATTTCACGCGGATCGGCGTTGACCAGGTCAGCGACCTGGCGGCGAGCGTTCTCAACTGCTTCTTCGGCTTTCCAGCCAAAGACGTGGGAGCGCGACGCCGGGTTACCGAAGTTCCCGTCGACCAGCAGGCAGTCGCTCATCTTCTGGGCAACGCGTGGGTCGACCGGAGTGGTCGCGGAGTAATCGAGGTAGATCGGCAACTTCATTGAATATCTCCTATCAGGCGGTCGCGCCGCGCGTCGAAACGGTCATTCGACGGCTGACGTCTCAATCTTGTCCAGCTGCGGTGCCCGGCTTGCGATACGTCGCAGGTCCTGGCGCTGGGCGACTTCTTGCACCTCACGGCGAGTAACAAGGTCAGCCAGGCTGATACCGCTGAGGAATTCGTGAATCTGCTGGCTCAGGTCGCACCACAAGTGGTGGGTAAGGCAGGTGTCGCCGGCGTGGCAATCACCCAGGCCCTGACAGCGTGTTGCGTCGACCGATTCGTTAACCGCATCGATGACCTGTGCGACCTGAATGCTCTCCATGCTTCGCGACAGCTGATAGCCGCCGCCAGGGCCGCGCACGCTGGATACCAGGCTGCTGCGGCGCAGCTTTGCAAAAAGCTGCTCCAGATAAGAAAGGGAGATGCCTTGGCGCTCGGAAATGTCGGCCAGAGACACCGGCCCATGCTGCGCGTGCAACGCCAGATCAAGCATGGCGGTCACGGCGTATCGGCCTTTTGTAGTCAGTCGCATGGCTAGTAGGTACCACGGGGTTACGGAATGGGAGCGAGTATGCTATTCCCGAGCATTTAAGTCAACTATAAGACCTAGTGCTTTAGTCGGGATTGCCGCGGGAAGGCGGCGGAATCATAGCAAACGAAAGGGCGTATGCGCACGCCCTTCTGTCAATGCGTCGGTGTGTCGCTGCGCGCCTCGCCCTTGACCTCGGCGAAGTCCTCTTGACGCAGGGCCGGCAGCTCCTTGGCACAGTAGTCACTGCCAAGGTTCTTCAGCGCACCGCACATGTCTTCCAGCCGCCCGTCCACCGCCTGCAGGTGATCAAGCAACTGACCGATGGCGCGCGCCACCGGGTCAGGCATGTCTTCACTGACGCCATAGGCATCAAAACCAATCTTCTCGGCCATTGCCTTGCGCTTGGCTTCGACTTCGGCGTCGGTCTTGACGATGATCCGCCCCGGAATACCTACCGCAGTGGCGCCTGCGGGCACCGCCTTGGTGACCACGGCGTTGGAGCCGATCTTGGCCCCGGCACCCACGGTGAACGGGCCCAGCACCTTCGCGCCGGCACCGACGACGACACCATCTTCAAGCGTCGGGTGACGCTTGCCTTTGTTCCAGCTGGTGCCGCCCAGGGTCACGCCCTGGTAAAGCGTGACGTCGTCACCGATCTCGGCGGTTTCACCGATGACAATTCCCATGCCGTGGTCGATGAAAAAACGCCGCCCGACCTTGGCACCGGGATGAATCTCGATACCGGTCATCCAGCGCCCGAAGTTCGATACCAGTCGCGCCAGCCACTTCCAATCGCGCTTCCACAGCGAATGCGCCGCCCGATGCAGCCAGATCGCATGCATGCCCGGGTAGCAGGTCAGCACTTCAAAGGCATTGCGCGCCGCCGGGTCACGGTGGAAAACGCCCTGGATATCTTCACGCAGACGCTCGAACATCTATTGATCCTTGCGTTTATGCGGCTCGCCCCGGGCCACTTTCTGGGTTTCGGTGAGGATGCCGCGCAAAATACTCATTTCCGAACGATTGACCGAGCTGCGCCCATACAGGCGACGTAAACGCGGCATCAGGTGCTTGGGCTTTTCGGGGTCGAGGAAGCCGATGTCCACCAGGGTTTTCTCCAGGTGTTCATAGAACAACTCCATTTCATCCATGGTCGCCAGCTCGCTGCTGCGCACCGACGTCACTTCGAATTTTTCCACCTTGGACGGCTGGCCTTCGGCTGCCAGCCAGGCCATGCGCACCTCATAAGCCAGCACCTGCACGGCCGCCGCCAGGTTCAGCGAGCTGAAATCCGGATTGGAGGGGATATGCACATGGAAATGACAGCGCTGCAGCTCTTCGTTGGTCAGGCCGGCGTATTCACGCCCGAACACCAACGCAATTTCCTGACCCTGGGCTGCGTGCTCGATGGTTTTGCTGCCGCACTCGCGCGGATCGACCAACGGCCACGGGATACGCCGATCCCGGGCGCTGGTACCGAGCACCAGGTTGCAGCCGGCCAACGCCTCTTCGAGGGTCGCGACCACTTGCGCTCCCGCAAGCACGTCATCGGCGCCCGAGGCTCGGGCATCCGCCTCATGGGACGGGAAATCCAGCGGGTCGACCAGCACCAGGCGCGACAAGCCCATGTTTTTCATGGCACGCGCAGCGCCGCCGATATTGCCGGGGTGGCTGGTATTGACCAGAACAACACGAATATTTTGCAGCAAGGCGAGCGCTCACAGACATGGAAATAAGGGAGCAAATCTTACAGAACCGACCAACATTACGCTACGAAAGCAAATGACACACTTCTTCGCGCGAAGTTTTCTGCTAGAATGTTCGGCTTTCTTTAACGACCCAGGTGAAACGTCCATGCAGCCCATGCTGAATATCGCGCTGCGCGCCGCCCGCAGCGCCAGTGAACTGATTTTCCGCTCCATCGAGCGCCTGGATAGCATCAAGGTTGATGAAAAAGACGCCAAGGATTACGTGTCCGAAGTCGACCGTGCTGCCGAGCAAAGCATCATCAACGCTCTGCGCAAGGCCTACCCGAACCACTCCATCTACGGCGAAGAGACCGGCCTGCACGCTGGCAGCGGCGAAGAAGGCAAGGACTACCTGTGGATCATCGATCCTCTGGACGGCACCACCAACTTCCTGCGTGGCGTTCCGCACTTCGCTGTCAGCATCGCCTGCAAATACCGTGGCCGCCTTGAGCACGCCGTGGTACTGGACCCTGTCCGCCAGGAAGAATTCACCGCCAGCCGTGGCCGTGGCGCCCAGCTGAACGGCCGCCGCCTGCGCGTCAGCCCACGCACCAGCCTGGAAGGCGCACTGCTGGGCACCGGCTTCCCGTTCCGCGACAACCAGATGGCTGACCTGGACAACTACCTGGGCATGTTCCGCGCCCTGGTTGGCCAGACCGCCGGCATCCGCCGCGCCGGCGCTGCCAGCCTGGACCTGGCTTACGTCGCCGCCGGTCGCTTCGATGCCTTCTGGGAATCGGGCCTGTCGGAATGGGACATGGCCGCAGGCGCCCTGCTGATTCAGGAAGCTGGCGGCCTGGTGAGCGACTTCACCGGCGGTCATGACTTCCTCGAGAAGGGCCACATCGTCGCCGGCAACACCAAGTGCTTCAAGGCCGTCCTGACTGCTATCCAGCCGCACCTGCCTGCCTCGATCAAGCGTTAAGCTTCGATCGGGCACAAAAAAAGCACCCTTCGGGGTGCTTTTTTGTGGACTCCATCCCTGGAACAGGGAGATTACTGCCCGGACTCCGCCTGGCTCAACACCAGCTTGCCCTCTTTATCCAGCGGGATCTGCGAACCTGGGTCACGGTCCATACGAACCTGGCCAATCTTGTCGCCAATCGAATACTTCACGTCATAACCCACCACCTTCTCGCTCAGGTCGTTGACCGTGTTGCAGCGGGTCTGAGTGGTGGTGTAGGTATCACGCTCCTGCATGCCTTCCTGCACCTTGTTACCGGCATAGCCGCCACCGACCGCGCCGGCCACCGTGGCAATTTTCTTGCCCGTGCCGCCACCAATCTGGTTACCCAGCAAACCACCTGCCACTGCCCCCAGCACAGTACCGGCAATCTGATGCTGATCCTTCACCGGCGCCTGACGCGTGACAGTGACATCCTTGCAGACTTCGCGTGGCGTCTTGACGGTCTGCTTGACCGGCTGCACAGCCACAACCTCGGCGTACTCCGGCCCGCTTTTGACCAGGCTGTAGGTGGCCACAGCACCTCCGGCGGTAACACCGACAGCACCCAGAACCGCACCCACCAGCATTGACTTGTTCACGTGAACCTCCTGATCGTACCCGCGGGACATAGCCCGCCTTCTCCCTGCCTTGGAGCATAAAAAAAGGCGCGAGTTCAATGCTCGCGCCTTCTTCTACGACAAACAGCGTGGGAAAAGCCCTTACGGGCGGTCGTCCACACCTTCTGCCTTGACCGGTGGAATCAGGTCTTCGCTGCTCAGGTTCAGCCAGATCAGCACTACGTTGGCGATGTAGATCGACGAGTAGGTACCCGCCATGACACCAATGAACAGCGCCAGCGAGAAGCCCCACAGGTTGTCACCCCCGAAGAACAGCAGCGCAGCGATGGCCAGCAAGGTGGAGACCGAGGTTGCCACGGTACGCAGCAGGGTCTGGGTGGTCGAGATGTTGATGTTCTCGATCAGCGAAGCCTTGCGCAATACACGGAAGTTCTCGCGCACCCGATCGAACACGACGATGGTGTCGTTGAGCGAGTAGCCGATGATCGCCAGCACCGCTGCCAGCACCGTCAGGTCGAAGGTGATCTGGAAGAACGACAGGATACCCAGGGTCACGACCACGTCGTGGACCAGCGAGAGAATCGCACCCAAGGCGAATTTCCACTGAAAGCGGAAGGCCAGGTACAGCATGATGCCGCCCAGAGCCAACAGCATGCCCAGGCCACCCTGGTCACGCAGCTCCTCGCCGACCTGGGGCCCCACGAACTCGACACGCTTGACCACGGCCGGGTTGTCGGTACTGACCTTCTGCAGGGCTTCGGAAACGCGGTTGCCCAGCATCGGGTCATCGCCCGGCATACGCACCAGCAGGTCGGTGGTTGCACCGAAGCTCTGCACCACAGCGTCCTGGAAGCCGGCCTTGACCAACTCCTCACGCACCTGGCCGAGGTTGGCCGGACGCTCGTAGGTCAGCTCGATGAGCGTACCGCCGGTAAAGTCCAGGCCAAAATTGAGCCCTTTATAGAACCAGCTGAACAGCGCCAGTACGGTAAGAAGCAGGGTGACGCCGAACGCAAAGTTGCGCACACCCATGAAGTTAATGGTACGTAACATGGCAGCCCCTTAAACCCACAACTTCTTGATATCACGCCCACCGCAGGTCAGGTTGACCATTGCGCGGGTAACCATGACGGCCGTGAACATCGAGGTGAAAATCCCGAGGGACATGGTAACTGCGAAGCCTTTGACCGGACCGGTACCCATGGCGAACAGGATGCCGCCCACCAGCAGGGTGGTCAGGTTGGCGTCGACAATCGCGGTGTAGGCACGGTTGAAGCCTTCGTGGATAGCGCGCTGCACCGACATGCCATTGGCCAGCTCTTCGCGAATCCGCGAGAAGATCAGCACGTTGGCGTCGACCGCCATACCCATGGTCAGGACGATACCGGCGATGCCCGGCAGGGTCAGGGTTGCCCCCAGCAGCGACATCAGCGCCAGCAGCATGACCATGTTACCGGCCAGGGCCATAGTGGCGATCAGACCAAAGAAACGGTAGATAGCCATGATGAACAGGGAGACGAACAGCATGCCCCACAGGGAAGCATCGATACCCTTGGTGATGTTGTCGGCACCCAGGCTCGGGCCAATGGTGCGCTCTTCAGCGAAGTACATCGGGGCAGCGAGGCCACCGGCACGCAGCAGCAGGGCCAGCTCTGAGGACTCACCCTGGCCGTTCAGGCCGGTGATGCGGAACTGGCTGCCCAGTGGCGACTGGATGGTTGCCAGGCTGATGATGCGTTTTTCTTCAGTGAAGGTCTGGACAGCGACGTCCTTTTCGACACCATCGACCATCTGCTTCACATAGCGAGTAGTCGGGCGCTGCTCGATGAAGATCACCGCCATGCTGCGACCGACGTTGCTGCGCGTTGCGCGACTCATCAGTTCGCCACCGTGGCCATCCAGGCGGATGTTCACTTGCGGGCGACCCTGCTCGTCGAAGCTTGCCTGGGCGTCGGTAACCTGGTCACCGGTGATGATCAGGCCACGCTCGACAGCGGCCGAACGACCGCCCTCACGGAACTCGAAGGTTTCGGTAGTGGCTTTGGAAGCGCCCGGCTCGGCACCCAGACGGAACTCCAGGTTGGCGGTCTTGCCCAGGATACGCTTGGCTTCGGCAGTGTCCTGCACGCCTGGCAGCTCCACCACGATGCGGTTGGCACCCTGGCGCTGTACCAGCGGCTCGGCAACACCCAGCTCGTTGACCCGGTTACGGACCGTGGTCAAGTTCTGCTTGATCGAGTATTCACGGATTTCCGCGACCTTGGCCGGGGTAATCGCCAGACGCAGCACCGACAGGCCATTGCGCTCGGTGGTGGTCAGCTCGAAATCATTGAAATTCTTGCGGATCAGGCTGCGAGCCTGTTCGCGGGAGGCTTCATCGGAGAAGCCCAACTGAATGTCGCCATCTTGCTGCGGCAGGCTGCGATAACGCACACGCTCTTTACGCAACAGGCTTTTGACTTCGCCTTCGTAGACTTTCAGGCGGGCCGACATGGCCTTGTCCATGTCCACTTCCAGCAGGAAGTGCACACCACCGGAAAGGTCCAGACCCAGCTTCATCGGGCTTGCACCCAGGTTGCGCAGCCATTGCGGGGTGGTCGGGGCCAGGTTCAACGCTACAACGTAGTCATCACCCAGCGCCTTGCGCACGACATCCTTGGCTGGCAGTTGGTCTTCCTGCTTGGTCAGGCGCAGCAGTGCACCCCTGCCCTTTTCGCCCAGGCTTGCAGCCTTGACCTGGATACCGGCGTCGACGAGCGCCTTGCTCGCGCGGTCCAGATCCGCCTGAGTGACCTGCAGCGCCGTGCTGGCACCACTGACCTGAACGGCCGGATCATCAGGATAAAGGTTGGGAGCGGAATAAATAAAACCGATCGCCAGTACCGCCACGATCAATAGGTATTTCCACAGAGGGTATTTGTTCAGCATCACGCCGCCCGTTCAAGACGCGGGGCGCCTTGCGCGCCCCGTCGATTGGTAAAAAACTGAAACTTAGATCGCTTTGAGCGTACCTTTAGGCAGGGTCGCGGCAACGGCGCCCTTCTGGAACTTCAGTTCGACGTTGTCGGATACTTCCAGTACCACGAAGTCGTCGGCCACTTTGACGATCTTGCCGGCGATGCCGCCGTTGGTGACCACTTCATCACCTTTTTGCAGGTTGCTCAGCAGGTTCTTCTGCTCTTTGGCGCGTTTGGCCTGTGGACGCCAGATCATCAGGTAGAAGATGACCAGGAAACCGACCAGGAAAATCCACTCGAAGCCAGTACCGGCAGGGCCGGCGGCAGCGGCTGGGGCAGCGGCGTCCGCGTAAGCGGCGGGGATCAGAAAGCTCATTTAGCACTCCAGTTGCATTCAGTACTTGTTAGGGATCGACAGAACATCAGTCCAAGGGCGGCACAGGCAGCCCGCGCTTGGCGTAAAAGGCATCGACAAAGGCGGCCAATGTACCTTGTTGAATAGCCTCGCGTAAACCAGCCATCAAACGCTGGTAATGGCGCAAGTTATGGATCGTATTCAACATACTGCCCAACATTTCGCCGCACTTGTCCAGGTGATGCAAATAAGCACGGGAGAAGTTCTGGCAGGTGTAGCAGTCACAGGTTGGGTCCAGTGGCGAATCATCATGGCGATGGAACGCGTTACGGATTTTCAGCACGCCGGTATCGACAAACAGATGGCCGTTGCGCGCGTTGCGCGTAGGCATCACGCAATCGAACATGTCGACGCCGCGGCGCACACCCTCAACGAGATCTTCCGGCTTGCCTACCCCCATAAGGTAACGAGGTTTGTCAGCCGGCATCATGCCCGGCAGGTAATCCAGCACCTTGATCATCTCGTGCTTGGGCTCGCCCACCGACAGGCCACCAATGGCCAGCCCATCGAAGCCGATCTTCTCCAGACCTTCGAGCGAGCGCATGCGCAGGTTCTGGTGCATGCCGCCCTGAACGATACCGAACAGCGCCGCAGTGCTGTCGCCGTGGGCGCTCTTCGAGCGCTGGGCCCAGCGCAGCGACAACTCCATCGAGACACGGGCAACGTCTTCATCGGCCGGGTACGGGGTGCATTCGTCGAAGATCATCACCACGTCCGAACCCAGGTCACGCTGGACCTGCATCGACTCCTCGGGGCCCATGAACACCTTGGAGCCATCGACCGGCGAGGCGAAGGTCACGCCCTCCTCCTTGATCTTGCGCATGGCGCCCAGGCTGAACACCTGGAAGCCACCGGAGTCGGTGAGGATCGGGCCTTGCCACTTCATGAAATCGTGCAGGTCGCCGTGGGCCTTGATTACCTCGGTGCCCGGGCGCAGCCACAGGTGGAAGGTATTGCCCAGGATCATGTGCGCGCCGATGGCCTCGATGTCCCGGGGCAGCATGCCCTTGACCGTGCCATAGGTACCCACCGGCATGAACGCCGGGGTCTCGACCACACCACGGGGGAACGTCAGGCGACCACGACGGGCCTTGCCGTCGGTGGCCAGCAACTCGAAGGACATACGACAGGTGCGACTCATGCTTGATCCTCGGGGCCACGCGGCGCCGGATTGCGGGTGATGAACATGGCATCACCGTAACTGAAGAAGCGGTACCCGTTTTCGACTGCCGCCGCGTAGGCAGCCATGGTCTCGGGGTAACCGGCGAAGGCCGAAACCAGCATCAGCAGCGTGGATTCAGGCAGGTGGAAGTTGGTGACCAGGGCATCGACCACATGAAACGGCCGGCCCGGGAAGATAAAGATGTCGGTATCACCGCTGAACGCCTTGAGCACACCATCGCGGGCTGCGCTTTCCAACGAACGCACGCTGGTGGTGCCCACGGCAATCACCCGCCCACCGCGGGCACGGCAGGCGGCCACGGCGTCGACCACGTCCTGGCCGACCTCGAGCCACTCTTTATGCATGTGGTGGTCTTCGATGCGCTCGACCCGCACCGGCTGGAAGGTGCCAGCGCCGACGTGCAAGGTGACAAAGGCGGTTTCCACGCCCTTGGCGGTGATCTTCGCCATCAATTCTTCATCGAAGTGCAGCCCGGCGGTGGGCGCGGCTACGGCACCGGCGCGTTGCGCATAGACCGTCTGATAGCGCTCGCGATCGGCGCCCTCGTCGGGGCGGTCGATATAAGGTGGCAGCGGCATATGCCCGACACGGTCGAGCAGCGGCAGCACGTCTTCGGCAAAGCGCAGTTCGAACAACGTGTCGTGACGGGCAACCATCTCAGCCTCGCCACCACCATCGATGAGGATCTGCGTACCCGGCTTGGGCGACTTGCTCGAACGCACATGGGCCAGCACCCGATGGCTGTCCAGCACACGCTCGACCAGGATTTCCAGCTTGCCGCCACTGGCCTTCTGGCCGAACAGGCGCGCGGGAATCACCCGGGTATTGTTGAACACCATCAGGTCGCCCGGGCGCAGGTGCTCGAGCAGGTCGGTGAACTGGCGATGAGCCAGTGCCCCGCTCGGCCCGTCCAGGGTCAACAGCCGGCTGCTATGGCGCTGCGCCAGCGGATGGCGAGCGATCAGGGAATCAGGGAGCTCAAAGGAAAAATCGGCGACGCGCATGATGGTGTTCGGTTCGACAGGGCCGCAAAGTTTAGCCGAAAAGACAAAAATTGACTATGAAACCTGATTGACCAACGGTAGGCACCTCTTTATACTCCGCCGCCACAAGCCCTGATGGCGGAATTGGTAGACGCGGCGGATTCAAAATCCGTTTTCGAAAGGAGTGGGAGTTCGAGTCTCCCTCGGGGCACCAAACGCATGAAAAAGCCGACTTCAACGTCGGCTTTTTTGTGGGCGCGATTTGTCGCTCACGAACCCATCAGCGCACTACCCCGCACGCAATTCGCGCCCCGCCGCCACCCAGTTCCTGAGGGTGATCACTATGGTTATCACCCCCGGCATGTACCATCAACGCGTGGCCCTCGAACTCATCCATTTTGAGTCGTGGCGCCAGTACCTGGTTAGTTGCCTTGCCATCGCCACCCACGTAGAGGGCAGGCAGGTCGCCTTTATGACCGCTGTCGTCATAGGGCCCTTTGTGCGCCTTGGTCTTGTCAGGGTCCCAGTGCCCTGCCGCTCCACCGGCTGGCGTGCTCTTGCCATCGACCAGCGCCGGCTCGCAGGATGGTTTTTCATGAAGATGAAAGCCATGCACACCCGACGGCAGGTCGCGCAGGTCAGGTGTCAACAATGTGCCATAGCGACTTTGCTCAAGGGTGATAGCGCCTATAGGCTTGGCGCTTCCATCGGCGTTCACCAGGGCGATTTCCACTGTCTGGGCCTGCGCGACGCCTGCAGCGATCATCAAGGCCGTGAAACAAAGTACTTTCATGGTAGAGCTCCATTGTCTGGCCGTGGAACCCAAGCGTCCCACCTTTCCTGTGGAGCCCGACCAACCCTGCGGGTTCCATTTTCCGAGCCGCCGGCGCACGCGCTGTTCGGCCATAAACAAAAACCCCCTGCTACTTCCGTAGCAGGGGGCCTTGGACTAAACCGAAAAGGGTCCAGTCAGTACCGCTCTAAAATTACTGCTGTTGTGGCAGCTTATCGATAGGACCGCAGCCACCAATAACTTTAGATACCGAAACCGAAGGGTGGAACAGGTAGTCGTAAGAGCAATTCTTTTGCTGGTTGTACACCTGGCCAGTGCAGCCGGACAGCAGAGCAACACCAGAAACCATGGCAGTAGCGACCGCTACCTTGAACAGCTTTTTCATACAAAAATCCTTTAATTTATGAAGCGCCCCCTTAATGGAAGCGGCGCGATTATACACAAATCAATCGTTTGTACCTCCCGGACTGTCCACGTTGTGCTTCAGCGCTGCAACTGCGCGACTTGCCCTCCCCCCCGCAACTTCAACTTTCTCCATGTCGCGATCGGACCCGATTGGGGCGCGCTCGACAAACCGGCCAGTTAATACACCTAGGTAATGTGGCCTGGCCTTTGGGAAGGAGTGATGTTCGCCTAATCGTCAGTCAGCACGTCCCAAGATCAAACAACAAAGAGAATAAGCACAATGATCAGTCCGGGCTCCGAAGATACGAAAGGTCAGCTGGCGCAAGGGTTCAAGCCGCGTCACGTCACCATGCTTTCGATTGCCGGCATCATTGGTGCCGGCTTGTTCGTCGGGTCCGGGCACGCCATCGCCGCCGCCGGGCCTGCGGCCATTCTGGCGTATGTATTTTCGGGCATCCTTGTCATTCTGGTCATGCGCATGCTCGGCGAAATGGCCGTTGCCAAGCCCGACACCGGTTCGTTTTCCACCTATGCCGACCAGGCAATCGGACCTTGGGCCGGATTTACCATTGGCTGGATGTATTGGTGGTTCTGGGTGCTGGTCATTCCCATCGAAGCACTGGCTGCCGGCCATGTACTCAACCACTGGTTCCCCCAAATCGACACCTGGTTATTTGCCTTGCTGTCGATCGTTGTCCTGGCCGCAACCAATCTTTTCAGTGTGTCGAAGTACGGAGAGTTCGAGTTCTGGTTCGCCATGTTCAAGGTCATCGCAATCATCGCCTTTATCAGCCTGGGCTTTGCGGTGCTGATGGGCTGGGTGCCCGAACGAGAAGTAAGCGGCCTCAGCCGACTGCTGGATGAACAAGGCGGCTTTGCACCGAATGGCCTCTCTGCAGTCGTTGGCGCGTTTATTACCGTGATGTTCAGCTTTATCGGCACAGAGGCGGTAACCATTGCCGCTGCCGAATCCCGGAGCCCGGCCAAGAACATTGCCAAGGCCACCCGTTCGGTGATCTGGCGTATCGGCGTGTTCTACTTGCTGTCGATCGCCGTGATTATTTCCATCGTGCCCTGGAATGACCCGCTACTGGCGGAAGTAGGGTCTTACCAACGCGCCCTGGAGTTGATGAATATTCCCCACGCCAAGTTCATGATGGATGTAGTGGTGTTGGTCGCCGTGGCCAGTTGCATGAACTCCTCGATCTACATTGCTTCGCGCATGCTGTACTCACTGGGTAAGCGCGGCGAGGCGCCAAAACGTGTAAAAGTCACCTCGTCTGCCGGTGTTCCGCGGACAGCGGTCATCGCCAGCACGGTGCTGGGTGCGGTCATCACCGTAGTCAGCTACTTCGCCCCTGCCGGGCTGTTCCAGTTCCTCTTGGCCAGCTCCGGCGCCATTGCCTTGCTGGTGTACCTGGTCATTGCCGTCTCCCAACTGAGGATGCGCAGGATATTGCGCCGGCAGAATGTACGGCTCGAATTCCAGATGTGGCTGTTCCCCTGGCTTACCTACGCGGTCATCGTCTTTATTATCGCAGCGCTCGGTGTGATGCTGGTGACGCCGGAACATCGCGCGGAGGTAACCACCACCATTGGTCTGGCACTGGCCATTTCCCTCCTCGGCATCGTGCTGACTCGCCAGCACGGGCAGCCAGCAAGGATTCGCTCGGCCGTCTAGGGTTGAAGGTGGATCAGGGATTGTGTTTACGATCCCCGTTACGCCCCTCCTTGAACGAGTCGCCTTATGCAACTGAGCCATCGCCCCGTCCAGGCCCAGGACATCCCCGCCCTCTGCTGCCTTCCACAAGGCCCGGACGAATTGTTCTACATGTTCCCCAAGGCCCGGTATCCGCTGACACCGGCGCAACTGAGCGAGGCCATCGCCCAGCGCAGCGGGTCCACCGTGGTGGAGGGGGACGGCACGGTCCTGGCCTTTGCCAACTTCTACAAGGCAGAAGTCGGCGGTATCTGTGCCCTGGGCAATGTGGTGGTGGCGCCTGCTGCCCGTGGTCATGGCGTGGCGCGTTACCTGGTGCAGTGCATGATCGATCTTGCCCGTAGCCAGTTCGAGGCCCGCGAACTCTGGGTGTCATGTTTCAACCACAATACCGCCGGGCTGTTGCTCTACCCTCAACTGGGATTCGTGCCCTTTGCCATCGAGGAACGCCAGGGCCCTGATAGCACGCGGGTTGCGCTGGTGCAGATGAAGCAAGTGCTGTAGCGCATCGATGAACTGCAGCGAACCTTGAGCGCGCATCGGCGTCCGATCCTGTGCATTCGCCGCTCAAGGTTCTCCAGTGAAAAACGCCATCGCCCGCAAATACCGCTTGATCGTCAAGACGCTTGGCTACGTCGGCTGGTCGCTGTTCTGGCTGCTTATCTGGGACGTGCTGGTCACCATCGACTTCATGCTGTTCTTCAACAGCAAGTTCACCCTGCCGCTGATGCCACTGACCCTGCTGGGCTCGGCGCTGGTGGTGCTGGTAAGTTTTCGTAACAGCAGTGCCTATAGCCGCTGGTGGGAGGCAAGGACCTTGTGGGGAGGCCTGGTGAACAGCTCCCGCAGCTTCGCTCGCCAAGTGCTGACCCTGATCGACGATGAGCGCGATGGGGTCAATCCGATCAAGGCAACATTGCTGCGACGGCATATTGCCTATGTGAATTGCCTGGCCGCCCACCTGCGCGGCGAGCCGTGTCCGGATGAACTGATGGCCTTCATCCCGCCCGACGAGTTCGAACGTCGCAGTCGCTCGAACAACTTCGCCAACGACATCCTCACCGGCTCCGCGACCTTGTTGGCCCGTGAGTACAAGGCGGGGCGCCTGGACAGCATTCGCCTGGCACGGCTGGAATCGACCCTGGTGGACCTGTCCAACAGCCAGGGCGGTATGGAGCGTATTGCCAACACCCCGCTCCCCTACCCCTACGTGTATTTTCCACGGCTGTTCATTTCGCTGTTCTGCCTGATCGTGCCGATCGGGCTGGTCGAATCGCTGGGCTGGTTTACCCCTCTGGCCTCGACTGTGGTGGGTTTCATGCTGTTGGCAATCGAGCGAATCGGTACCGACCTGCAGAGTCCGTTTCGCCTCAGTGAACATCAGATCCAGATGGATGCGATCTGTGAAACGATCGAGCGGAACCTGGAGTCGATGCAGCGTGATGCCCAGAGTGGAGAGCCAGTCTTGTAGCCGTACAAGTCCTTTCCTGGCAGCCATTGCATCTTTCCTGCAGCCTCCAGTAGCATTGAGAACAATTATCAGTAACATACTGGCGCTTGCACTTTCATGGAAATGCCCAAGTCTTTGCCGCGGGATGTCGAACACCTGTATCTCGAATACAACGGCTGGTTGCGCAACTGGCTGCGCAAGCGCTTGGGCGAAAGTGCCGATGCCGACGATCTGGCCCAGGACACCTTCGTGCGGGTGATGCGTTCGCGCCAGCCGATCAGCGAGTTGCGCCAGCCCCTGGCCTACCTGGCCACCATCGCCAATGGTCTGCTGGTCAACCGCTGGCGGCGCCAGGCCGTGGAGCGTGCCTATGCCGAGGCGCTGGCGGCGCAGCCCGAAGCCCTGGCATTGTCTGCCGAGGACCAGTACCTGCTGATTGAAACCCTGGTGGAAGTCGATGCGCTGCTGCACGGCCTGGGCCCCAGGGCGCGGGAGATTTTCCTGTTGTCGCAGCTCGACGGCCTGACCTACAAGCAAATTGCCGTGCAGCTGGGGCTGAGTATCGACCAGGTGCAGAAGTCCATGAGCAAGGCTTTTGCCTTGTGCTACGCCAGTCAGTACGAGTGAGCGCCATGTCACTCCCCGGGCCCGATCAATCACCGATTGCACCCGCCGTCCGTGACCAGGCGATTGCCTGGTTCACACTGGCCCAATCGGGCGATATGACGACCGACGAACATCTCGAGCTGCAGTTGTGGCGCCAGGCCGCCCCTGATCACGAGCGTGCCTGGCAACGCCTGGCGGGCATCCCCTTGCAGTTGCAACAACGCGCCCGGCAATTGAGCACCCCGGTGGCCCGCACCGCCCTGCAGCAAACCCGCACCCTGAATGCCAATCGCCGCCAATTGCTCAAGGCCTTCGTTGGCTTCGGCCTGATCGGCGCCACGGCCTGGGAGTCGCGTGACAGCCTGTGGCTGCAAGGTGCGCTGGCTGACTATCACACCGGCACCGGCGAGCGCCGCCACCACACCCTGGCCGATGGCACGCAGGTCTGGCTCAACACCCGTACGGCACTGGATGTGCGCTACAGCGCCAGCCAGCGCCTGCTGATACTGCATCAAGGCGAACTGGATGTTCTGAGTGCGAGCCGCAACGACAATCGTCCCTTGATTGTGGACACCGCCGAAGCGCGGCTGCGAGCGCTGGGCACCCGTTTCAACGTGCGCAGCGAACCCACCGGCCGTGGTACGTTCGTGGCTGTCAGCAGCGGCCAGGTCGCTGCCAGGCCTGTTGCCGCCGGTATCGAGCAACTGATCCCGAGCGGCCAGCAAACCCGTATCGATCAGTACGGCGTCGCCCCACCCCATCCGCTCGATCAAAGCACAACGGCCTGGATCGACGGGTTTATCGTCGCCCAGCGCATGCGCCTGGGCGACTTCATTACCGAGCTATCGCGCTATCACGTCGGGATACTGCGCTGCGACCCGGCCGTCGCCAATCTCTACCTGACCGGCTCCTTCCCGTTGAACAACATCGAACAGATCTTTGCCCTGCTGGAAAAGAGCTTGCCGGTGCAGTTGCAACGGCGCACCCCGTACTGGATCACGGTGACCACACGCGCCTGAAACGGCAGCAAAAAATATATGAAATAAATCGGCAGGTTTCTCATTCTCGTTTGGCTTAGAGGAAATCCCGCCCTCTACGTGCGGCCCACTCCTCTGAACACGGAAACTTGTCATGATCCTGCGTCCCCACCCGCTGGCCCGCGCCATCGCCATCACCCGTGCCTCCCGGCTAAGCCTGGCCTTGATCGGCGGGTTGAGCTTGAGTTGTCTGGTGACGCCAGCGGCACAGGCCGGCGAAGTACAACAGCAAGCGGGGACGAACTTCAGCATCGCAGCCGGGCCCCTGGACCAGGTGCTCGGCCAGTTCGGTCGCCAGGCAGGTATCGCCTTGTCCACCGACGCCCGGCTCACCGCTGGCAAGGTCAGTTCAGGCCTGCAGGGGCACTATGGAGTCGCCGAAGGCCTGGCCCACGTCCTTGCCGGCAGTGGCTACAGCGCCGAACAACAAGCCGACGGCAGCTACCTGCTGGTGCCCCACGTCACCATCGGCACCGCGCTGGAACTCGGCGCGACCACCATCCAGGGCCAAGGCATGGGTGAGGCCACCGAGAACTCAGGCTCCTACACCACCGGCTTGACCAGCGTCGGCTCCAAGACCCCGATCAGCATCAAGGACACCCCGCAGTCGATCTCGGTGATCAGCCAGCAGGCCATCGAAGACCTGCGCATGACCAACCTGTCCGATGCCATGAAACGCACGCCTGGTATTACCGTGAAAAACGGTAACTTCCGCCTGCCCAAGTTCGCCTCGCGCGGCTTTGGCATCGACAACATCCAGATCGACGGCGCCGCGCCGATGGACATCGGCTCGGGCATCGGTACCTTCTACGGCGACAAGATCTACGACCTGGCCGAGTTCGACCACGTCGAGGTACTGCGCGGCTCGTCCGGCCTGCTGGGCGGTACCGGTGACCCGGGCGGCATCATCAACATGGTACGCAAGCGTCCGATGGATCAGTACCAGCTCAAGCTCAATACCTCGGCAGGCTCCTGGGACAATTACCGCAGCGAGGTCGACGTCACCGGCCCGCTGGCCTTTGACGGCAAGCTGCGCGGGCGCATGGTCGCCGCCTACACCGACCGCCAGTACTTCATGGATAACCGCAGCACCGAAAAGCCGTTCATCTACGGCATTCTCGAAGCAGACCTGACCGACGCCACGATGATCACCGTCGGTGGCAGTTACGAAAAAACCCACGAGAACGGCACCGGCGACGGCCTCCCGCGCTACAGCACCGGTGGCGACGTCAAGCTGCCACGCCACACCTGGTACACCACCAACCAGGCCTACATGGACGGCTATGCCAAGGAACTGTTCGCCAAGATCGACCATCAGTTCAATGAGTTCTGGAGACTCAACACCTCCTACACCTACTCTTACGACAATGCCGACACCGAAGGCGTGATTCCCTACGGCTCGGTGGACGAGACCACCAATACCGGCCCGTACTGGTGGGGCAGCTATGTCTCGTCGTGGAGCAAGCAGTCAGTGTTCGACGTCAACCTCTCGGGTACGTTCGAGGCCTTCGGCCGCGAGCATCAGCTGCTGCTGGGCGCCGACTACCAGAAGGTCACCAGCCGCTGGCGAGCGGCCCGGGGCATGGTCGGCAAAGGCGGCCTGATCAACCTCTGGGACCCGCAGTCGACACCACTGACCTCGGACGCCTCCGATCATGACTACTGGCGCGACTACAGCCCCAACACCCGCGAGCAGTATGGCCTGTACTCGACCTTGCGCCTGCAGATCAGCGACCCGCTGAAACTGATCATCGGTGCCCGCGCCCAGCGCTATAAATACGAGCAGGCCTACCAGACCAAGGCCAACGACGTGTGGACCTACCAGTCGGAGATCAACCATCGCGAACCGACCAAGGTGGTGCCCTACGGTGGCCTGATCTACGCCCTCAACGATGAATGGTCGGCCTACGCCAGCTATGCCGAAGTATTCAAGCCCCAGGCCCAGAAGCTCGAAGGCCCGGTAGGCAACAGCTCGGCGGTCGAGGCCATGACCGGCAAGACCTACGAGACGGGCGTCAAGGGTGAACTGTTCGGCGGCGCGCTGAACCTGACCACCGCCCTGTTCTATACCAAGCGCGAACACGAAGCGATGCAAGACCCGGCCTACCCTCAGGCCCCCTTCAGCTACAGCGGCTCATGCTGTTTCATCGGCCAGGGCGAGGTGATCAGCAAAGGTATCGACATTGAGGCCACGGGCGAGGTGCTTCCGGGGCTGGAGGTGATCGCCGGCTACACGTTGAACCTGATGGACAACCGCACCGAAGAAAGCGACTACACCAGCATTACGCCCAAGCACCTGTTCAAACTCTGGTCGGTCTACACCCTGCCGGACAACTGGTCGGCCTGGCGGATGGGGGGTGGCGTGAACATCCAGAGCAGCAACTACGTCAAAGGCACGGCCTACAACTTCGACGCCGCAGGCAACGTGATCAACGAGAAGCCCTACGACTTCACCCAGAGCGGCTATGCCGTCTACGATGCCATGGTCGAGTACAAGGTCGATGAAAACTGGACCGTGGCCGTCAACGGCAACAACCTGTTCGACCGTCGTTACTACGCCACGGTGGGCACCTCGGAGTACGGCAACTACTACGGCGAACCGCGCAACTTCATGCTGACAGTGCGCGGCGCGTTCTGACCAGGCTTTGCTGCAGGAGCGGCGGTGCGACTTGCCCTGCGATGCGATGGGTCGAATGGATCGCTATCGCGGGGCAAGCCCGGTCCTACAGGCATTGCGATTTCGGCCGTTAACCTTGAGTAAGCCACTTTACCGCGAGGTTTTGATGTTCAAGCAATGGAGCGAAATGCTGCAGCTCTACAAAAGCAGCAGACCCAAATACTGGCGCGCCATCTGTAGCAATCCATTTGCCCTGCATTTGCTGCCTGCCTGGGCGGCGGTGCTGTTAGGCGGGTTGATTCCCCTTGCGGCCGATTCGGTGTACGGTCATCCGTGGGGGTCCTTCGCGCTGATGGCCTGCACCGGCCTGTACACCTGGGCGCTGTTTCTTGCTCGGGAGTATTTTGCCGGCCAGCACTTTTTCGACCACTACCAACGCCACGCCATCGCCGATCAACCCTTCCTGCAACGCGACAGCTATCTGCACTACGCGCATTTTCTCGATGCACTCAAACGCACCGGTACAGACGTGGACCAGATCGCCCGTATGGTTGAATTCGGAAAAATTTCAGGCCATCCGTACAAGCCGCTGAACCTGATGCAGAACACGCTGTTTGTATGGCTGATGACGTTCCTGGCCGCCCTCGCGGTGGAGAAAACCAAGCTGACGCGCTTATGGCAGTTCCAGAACGGTGACCTGGCGATGGTACTGGCTCTGCTTGCGCTGCTGTTGTTTGTGATGTTGCTGATGATGGTCAGCGAGTACAGGCAGCATAAGGGACGGCTGGTTCGCTACCTGGAATGGGCTTGTCATGATTTGAAGCCCGGCTAGAACACTTCGCGGTGCGCCCGCGCCTACGCGCGGACGAAGCGCTGCCGGAGCAGATCACTCAAGGCATCCACCAGCAACACCAGCACCAGCATGGCGATGATCACGGTGCTGGCCTGGGCTTCCTGGAACAGGCTCAGGGTGGTGTAGAGCATCTGCCCCAGGCCGCCCGCCCCGACGAAGCCCAGCACACTGGCCATGCGGATATTGTTCTCCCAGCGGTACAGGCTGTAGGCCAGCAACTGCGGCCAGAGGTTGGGCAAGGTGCCAAAGCAGAACGCAGTCACCTGGCTGCCACCTTGCAAACGGATGGCGGCGGCGGGTTCGGGCGGGGCGTTTTCCAGGGCTTCGGCAAACAACCGGCCCAGCACGCCCGAGGTGTGCAAGGCCAGTGCCAGGGTGCCTGCATTCGGGCCAAGGCCAGCCGCCAGTACAGTAAGCGCCGCCCAGACCAGCTCGGGGATCGCCCGCAAGCCATTGAGCAGCAAACGCGCAGCCCCCTGCAGCGGCCAGCCGAAGCGCCCCGCAGCCGGCAAGGCCAGCAGCATGCCCAGCACCACCGCGAGCAAGGTGCCGAGGCCGGACATGGCCAGGGTCTCCAGTGCGCCCTTGCCGACCGCACGCAGGTGCTCCGAGCTCAGGTCCGGGCTGAGAAATCGTACGGCATAGGCGCCCATCTGGCCCAGGCCGCCATTGCCAAACAAAGCCTGCAGATCAAGGCTCAAGTAGGCGAACGACGCCAGCACTGCAGCCACCAGTGCGAGCACCAGCGAGGCGTTGATCAACCGTTTCATGCCAGCCTCCCGCGCAACAATCGGCTGAGCTGATCAGCCAGCCACACCAGCACCAGGAACGCCAGCAGCATGCTCGCGACCTCGGCGCCGGCAAACATGCGCATCGACAGGTCGATCTGCTGGCCCAAGCCACCCGCCCCCACAAAGCCCATCACCACCGAAGCGCGTATTGCGCATTCCCAGCGGTACACCGTGTACGACACCAGCTCCGCGGCCGCATCGGGCAGGATGCCGTAGAAGAACGCACTCAAGCGGCTGCTGCCGGCCTGCAACAGAGCATGGGCCGGGCGTTGGTTGACCGACTCGAAGATCTCCGCATACACCTTGCCGAGCATGCCGCTGTAGGTAATGGCGATGGCCAGCACCCCGGCGGTGGGGCCCAGGCCTACCGCGCGGACGAACAGCAACGCCCAGACGATCTCCGGCACGCTGCGCAAAAAAATCAGCAGACCGCGCACCGGCAGACGCACCGTCCGGGACCAGAACCCCAGGCGTCCGCCACGGGAGGCGGCGCCCATCGACAACGCGCGACTGGCCAGCAGACTCGCCGGGATCGCCAGCAACAAGGCCAGGGCCATGCCGGCCGTGGCAACTGCCAGGGTCTGCAGCGTGGCCTCCAGCAGCAGTTCCAGAAATGCCGCATCGTGGGCCGGCGGCCAGAAGGCGCTGACAAAATTGCCCATCTCACGACGGTTGTCGGCCTGCAGCAACACGCCTGGATTGAGCTCGCTGAGGTTGATACCCGGCCACAGCACGGCAATCGCCAGCAGGGTCAGCAGCAACCGTGGCAGCGCTGCCGGATCGCGATTGGCGGCGGCCTTCAGCATCGTGGAATCTGCAGGTTCAAGGTCGGTAGTGGCAACACCGGCGAGGCCAGGTGCTCGTTGGCGTACAAGGCATCGAGCATCTCGCTTGAGACTTCGGCAGCAGGCCGGTCAAATGCCACCTGCCCTTCGCGGATGCCGATCACCCGGGGAAAATGCGCCAGCGCCAGGTCCACGGCGTGCAGGCTGGCCACCAGGGTCACATTACGAGACTGCGCATGGCTGTTGAGGACTTTAAGGCTGTGGTCGGCCAGTACCGGGTCCATGGCCGACACCGGTTCGTCCGCCAGCAGCAGTTCCGGCTGCTGGTACAGCGCCCGGGCGATGCCGACCCGCTGTAGCTGCCCTCCGGAGAGCTGCCCGCATTGGGCGAAGATCTTGTCGGCCATGCCAAGGCTGCTCAGCACCTCGCGCACCCCGGGAATGTCCGAGGGGTGCAGCAGGTTGAGCAAGCCACGCAGTGTGCTCCACTGCCCCAACCGCCCTGCCAGTACCGCTGTCACCACCCGTTGGCGCGGGGGCAACGGCGGCGCCTGGTGTACCAGGGCGATACGCGCGCGCAGGCGCTGGCGAGCCGAGGCCGACAACCGCCAGGGCGCCTCGCCGAGCAGTTCGACGTTGCCGGTACTGGGTGCGATGGCGCTGGCCAGCAACTGCAACAAACTGGATTTGCCGGCACCCGACGGGCCGATGATCGCCACCCGCTCGCCGGTGCCGATCTGCACGTCGATTTCATTCAGCGCCTGGACCTGGCCATGGCGCAGGCTGGCGCTTTTAAGCGCAATGGTCACTTGAGCAGCTCAGCAGCGCGAGCAGCCTCCTCGATGCCCTTGTAGTTGTCCGGGCTGGTTTCAATGAAACGGCTGGCCGCCTGCAGGTCGAGGATCGCCTTGTCTTGCGCCTTGGCAGGATCGAGGGCGAGGAAGGCTTGCTTGATCTTCTCTTTCAGGGCTGGGTCGAGGCTGCCGCGCACGGTCCAGTTGTAGTCGTAGTAGCTCGGGGTGGTGGCGAACACCTTGACCTTGTTGGTATCGACCTTGCCCGAGGCGACCAGTTTGTCCCAGACGCTGGCGTTGAGCACACCGGCATCGACTTTGCCCGCCTGCACCCAGGCGGCAGTGGCATCGTGGGCACCGGAATAGGCAACGCGGCTGAAGTAGCTTTCAGGCTTGATGTTGTCGTCCTTGAGCATGAAGTAGCGCGGCATCAGGCTGCCGGAGGTCGACGAGATCGAACCGAAGGCAAAGGTCTTGCCCTTGAGATCCGCCAGGCTCTTGATGTCGGGGTTGGCGGTGATGAACTTGCTGGTGAACTTCGCATCTTGCTCACGCTGTACCAGCGGGGTCGCGGTCGGGCTCTTCAGGTGAACCTGGACGAAGGTGAAGCCGCCCAGCCAGGCCATGTCCAGACGGTCGGTCGCCAGCGCCTCGACCACGGCCGGATAGTCGGCCACCGGTACGAACTGCACCTTCATGCCCAGTTGCTGTTCCAGGTATTCGCCCAGCGGCTTGAACTTGCGCAACAGTTCAGTGGGGGCTTCATCAGGGATGGCACTGACACGCAGGGTGTCGGCTGCCTGGGCCAGATAGGACGTGCAAGACAGCACGAGGCCGGCGAACAGCGCCAGGGGACGTTTGAGCATGGGGGTTCTCCGGTTCAATAGCGGGGAATGAGCCGGCATCAGGCCAGCTCCGGAATTATAAGAGTCATCGGCGCAAAGACCAGCTTTGCTACAATCGGCCCTCACGATTTTTCGAGGTGCGTATGAGCGAGCCGATTCGTCTGACCCAGTACAGCCATGGTGCCGGTTGTGGCTGCAAGATCTCTCCGAAGATGCTGGAAGTGATTCTTGCCGAAAGCGGTACCCAGGCGCTGGACCCGAACCTCTGGGTGGGCAACGCCTCGCGCGACGACGCGGCAGTCTACGCGCTGGACGAAGAGCGCGGTGTAGTTTCGACCACCGATTTCTTCATGCCCATTGTCGACGACCCCTATGACTTTGGTCGCATCGCCGCCACCAATGCCATCAGCGACATCTACGCCATGGGTGGCGACCCGCTGATGGCCATCGCCATTCTTGGCTGGCCGATCAATGTACTGGCCCCGGAAGTCGCCCGCGAAGTGATTCGTGGCGGTCGCGCCGTGTGCGCCGAAGCGGGTATTCCCCTGGCCGGCGGACACTCCATCGATGCCCCCGAGCCGATCTTCGGCCTGGCCGTGACCGGCGTCGTGCAAAAGCGCCACATGAAGCGCAACGACACCGCCACCGTGGGTTGCCGCCTGTACCTGACCAAGCCGCTGGGCATCGGCATCCTCACCACCGCCGAGAAAAAAGCCAAGCTGCGCGATCAGGACAAGGGCCTGGCTCGCGACTGGATGTGTACCCTCAATACCCCCGGCAGCCGCTTCGGCAAGCTCGATGGTGTCAAGGCCATGACCGACGTCACCGGCTTTGGCCTGCTCGGTCACCTGGTGGAACTGGCCGACGGCAGCGGCTTGAGCGCGCGCCTGACCTACAGCACCGTGCCGCGCCTGCCGAGCGTCGAGCACTACCTGGCCGAAGGTTGTGTACCTGGCGGCACCTTGCGCAACTTCGACAGCTACGGCGAGAAGATCGCGCCCCTGAGCGATGATCAGAAGCACCTGCTGTGCGACCCGCAAACCAGCGGTGGCCTGCTGGTGGCGGTAACGCCTGAAGGTGAAGCCGAGTTCCTTGCCGTCGCCACCGAACTGGGCCTGAACCTGGCCCCGATCGGCGAGTTGGTCGAGCGACAGAGCCATGCAGTTGAGGTGCTGTAATGCGTGACAACACCACCGACTACCGCCAACTGTTTTTGAACGATGTAGCGATGATGGACATGCGCGCCCCGGTCGAATTCGGCAAGGGCGCGTTCCCCAATGTGATCAACCTGCCGCTGATGAACGACCTGGAGCGGCAGAAGGTCGGCACCTGCTACAAGCAGCACGGCCAGCAAGCCGCGATTACCCTTGGCCATCAACTGGTCGACGGCCAGCTAAAGGACGAACGCATTGCCGCCTGGGCCGCGTTCGCCCGGGCCAACCCGCACGGTTACCTCTACTGTTTTCGTGGCGGCCTGCGCTCGCAGATTGCCCAGCAATGGCTCAAGGAAGAAGCCGGCATCGCCTACCCCAAGGTAGTTGGCGGCTACAAGGCCATGCGTAACTTCCTGTTCGAGACCACCCAGGGCGCCGTGGCCGAATGCGACTTCGTGCTGATCGGCGGCCTGACCGGCACCGGCAAGACTGAAGTACTGCAACTGCTGGACAACGCCATCGACCTGGAGGGCCATGCCAACCACCGTGGTTCCAGCTTCGGTAAACGTGCTACCGCGCAACCCGCGCAGATCGACTTCGAAAACCGCCTGGCCATCGACGTGCTGAAAAAACGCGCCCGGGGCATCGAGCAGTTCGTGCTTGAGGACGAAGGTCGCATCGTCGGCAGTTGTTCACTGCCTCTTGAGCTGTATCAGGGCATGCAGCAGTACCCACTGGTGTGGCTGGAAGACAGTTTCGACAACCGCGTCGAGCGGATCCTGGGCGACTACGTGATCAACCTTTGCGCCGAGTTCGTGGCCCTGCACGGTGACGAGCAAGGCTTCCCGCTGTTTGCCGAACGCCTGAACCAGAGCATGAACAACATCCTCAAGCGCCTGGGCGGCGAGCGTTATCAGCGCCTGTCGGCATTGCTGCAACAGGCGCTCGACGAGCAGCAGCGCAACGGCGACGTGGCCTTGCACCGTGCCTGGATCAGCGGGCTGCTCAGCGAGTACTACGACCCGATGTACGCCTACCACCGCGACAGCAAGGCCGGACGCATCGAGTTCTCCGGCAACCACACCGAGGTGCGCGAGTACCTGCGTGCCCGCGCCGCCCGTCGCTGATTAACCCGCCCTCAAGGCTCGCGCAGGCTCTGCAATTCGTCTGCCCGGGCCTTGGTCATGTTCAGCACACAGCCTGCGCCATTGAGCTGATCGATGGTGCCGCCGGTAAGGCTGAAGTACAGGCCGCAATTGGCGTCACGGTACTTGATCCATTGCCGCTGGGCCTCACGCAGCTTGCCTTGCTGCTCTGCTTCAAGACCCGCCATCGCGGCTTTGTAGGCGGCGTTCAGGCGGGTGTCCTGACGCTTGATCTCGGCGCCGTTGCAGTCATTCATGGCCAGGGTTGTCTGGGCGCTGCTCATGCATTGGCTGAAGGCGTCGTTGGCAGTGGCCAAAGGCGCTATGACGCTGAGCAGGGCGATGGCCAGCAGAAGCTTCATCAGGTGAACTCCTTGTAAACGAATGGGCCCGCCACAATAACCGAATTCCCCCTGCAGGAGCGGGCATGCCCCGCGATGCGGTGTGCCTGCAAAGTCACTATCGCGGGGCAAGTCGAGACGTCGCACCGCCGCTCCTACAGGCTTGGCGCAGCCATTGGTGGGCGGCATCGCCGTTCCGGCGTTGATGCCAGGCCTGCTGGAAGGCGAATGCCTTGATCGGCAACGGCGGCTCGAAGCGGCGCAGGCGCGGGTCCAGCTTGCCGCTGTCCAGGCTACGCCGCGCCACCGTGAGAATCAGGTCGGTGCCGGCGACCACTTCCTGGGCAGCCGCCCAATGCGGAAGCGCCAAGGCAACCCGGCGGCGGGCGCCGATGCCCTCCAGGGCCAGGTCGATCTCGTTGTCGATGCCTGGACGTACCGCCACCAGCACATGCGGCCGCGCCAGCCAGTCCTCCAGCCCCAGGCCGCCACGCGCAGGCAATACGCTGCGGTCAGCTACACAGGTGAAACGTTCCTCGAACAAGGTCTCGACCCGAAGCTCGGCCGACAGTTGCGGGAACACACCCAGCGCAAGGTCCGCCTCGCCATCGAACAAATGCCCCAGCATCGCTTCCCGACTGCCCTGGATGACCACCAGGTCGATCCCCGGAGCCTCTTGCCTGAGCACTTTCATCAGCCCCGGCAACACCACCCGGGCCCCATAGTCCGACATCGCCAGGCGAAAGGTTCGCCGTGCCTTGCCCGGGTCGAAACCTGGGCTGGCGATCAACCCGTCGAGCTGCGCCAGCGCCTGCTGCAAAGGCTCGATCAGTGCCTGGGCGCGGGCCGTGGCCTGCAATCGTCCACCCCGACGCACCAGCAACGGGTCGCCGAACAATTCACGCAATTGCGCCAGCGCATGGCTGACCGCCGGCTGGCTGCGGTGCAGGCGAATAGCGGCCCTCGACACATGCTGTTCAACCAGCAGGGCATGCAGGGTCAGCAGCAGGTTCAAATCAATACGGCGCAGATCATCCATCAGGCGAATAGCTCCTGTGCAGCATTTTAATTTCCATTATCAAAGCGAATACCGAAGACTTTACCAAGCCACCAACAAGGAGTCTTGCCATGAACCTGTCTTTCGCCCCTGCTGCCTTGCTCCCCCTGGTCATTGCCTTGCTGGCGGGTGCCGCCGTGCCGTTTCAGGCGGGCAGTAACGCAGCACTGGGCCGCCTGCTGGGGCACCCCTTGTGGGCGTCGCTGGTGTCGCTTGGGGTCAGTGTGTTGATGGTGATCCCGGCATTATTGGTGCTACGTGCCCCCCTGCCGCAGGTCGGCGCGCTGGCCCAGGCGCCGTGGTGGGCATGGCTGGGCGGCGTGGCCGGTGTGGCCTACATCACCGCCGCGCTGGTACTGACGCCGCGCCTGGGCGCTGCAGGCTTTATCGTCTGCGTGATCGCAGGCCAGGTATTGTCTTCGTTGCTGATCGATCAGTGGGGGCTGATGGGCCTGCCGGAGCGGCCGGTGAACGGCCTGCGCCTGGCAGGTGTCGGCCTGATCGTGGTGGGCATGCTGGTGGTGCAGTGGGGGACCTCGACGTCCCGCTAGATGGCGTTGGGGGTCGAGGGTTGAACATAGGGTGGCGGCGCCAGCGCCCGGTCGATTTCGAACCTGAGGCTGGGCGCCTGTAGGGCGAAATGGACCACCAGCCCAAGCACCACCGCCAGGGCAGCGTCCGGCCAGTGCCAGCCAGGTACCGCCAGGCCTTGACGCGCCTTTTGACACCACCAGGCCTGCCCCAGGCAAAACCCGAGGATCGACAACAGCCACAAATAGAAGCCTGGAGCGAAATGCTCAAGGTTCAGGAAGTCATAACTGCGGTTGTCTGGTACCCGCTCGATGCCAAGACTGCTTAAGCCCAGCCCCAGAGCGCAGAGCCCCAGCAGCAACGAAAACCAGCGCCAGCGCCGGTGCAACAGGATTGCCAACCCCAGCAGCGGGTTGGCGAACCAGCCATACATACCGAACACGATGCCCCAAGGGCCGTACAACAACGCTTGCAACGCATGCAAGCGACCCCCGCCACTGAGGTACAGGGCGTTGAAGCTCAGGCAAGCCAAAAACAGCAGCAGCGTGATCGAGATGTAGCGGCGTGCAATCATCACACCGTCCGCTCAAGCAACAGCCCGTAGAGCCCCGAATCGGACAACTCCCCGCCCACGCACCAGCGTTCACGCAGGGTGCCTTCCAGCACAAAGCCCAACCGTTCAAGGGTGCGGGCCGAAGCCTGGTTGCGCGGATCGATCTCGGCCTCGAGGCGGCGCATGTTCAAGCCCTGCCCCAGGTACCGGACGAAGTGCTCCAGCGCCTCGCCCATGAAGCCCTGGCCCTGGGCATTACTGGCCAGGCAGTAGCCGATTTCGCCACGGCGCGACTCGGCTTCAATGTGATAGCACTGACACATACCTATCAGCTCGTCGCTGTCACGACGGTAAATCCCGAGCTTGAACAATTGCCCCTCGGCATAAGCCTGGCGATCGACAGCCAAGGCCGCCTGGGCTTCGGCCAGCTCACGCCAGGGGGCGTGATTCCAGAACCGCATGACCTGCGGATCGGCCATGATCGCAAACCAGGCCGCGGCATCGTCGCTGCCCATGGGGCGCAACTGCAAACGCGGAGTCAGCAGGCTGAGGTCCTGAGCAAAGGCATAGGGGTGCGACACGGGTAGAACTCCTGTTCTTGCCGAAAAGCCGCACAGTCTACCTCACCCTTAATGTGATACGCCCCTCAGGCGACCTCGGCCCCTTCATCCGGCCAGATCGGTTCGTTGGCTTCCAGCGGCGGCAGGCCATAGGCCGCACGTGCCGCATCGCAACTGGGGTTGGCATTGCCATCGACCCAGGCAGCCTCGAACTCACGGCAAGGCGTGGAGCGCTTCTCGTAAAGGGAGCAACTCACCCCTTTACCAATTTCGCCTTCAAGGCCGATACAGCGGCAGGGTTTGCTGTCGGTACCGATCATCGCCACACGGGTGGGGTTGATCTGGACCACCAGGTCGTCGGGCACCACACCACCTGCCGACTCACACTCGCCCCAGAAGAAAGACACACGGAAATACCCGCAGCAGGCGCCGCAGTTCAAGCAAGGATTATCGGACATGATGAGAAAAAGACGGGGGGCAGATTATCGTTATTGGGAGGAAACCCGCCGCCATTCTATGCTTCGGCAACGCTTTGAGAAGGGGGGTTAAGCAGAAATAATTGGCTTCTGACAGGCGGTTGAAGCCGGTTGAACGGATCGCGGGGCAAGCCCGTTCCCACACGCCTTGTGGGAGCGGGCTTGCCCCGCGATTTTTTACGACTGCTGTTTGCGGAACATCTGCCGAATACCCCGCACCGCCTGGCGGATACGGTCCTGGTTCTCGATCAGGGCAAAGCGCACGTGATCGTCACCGTAGTCACCAAAGCCGATGCCCGGCGACACACAGACCTTGGCTTCGGCCAGCAGTTTCTTGGAAAACTCCAGCGAGCCCAGGTGGGCATACTGCTCGGGGATCTTCGCCCAGACATACATGGACGCCTTGGGGTTCTCGACCATCCAGCCCAGCTCGTGCAAGCCCTTGACCAGCACGTTGCGACGCTGGCGGTACTGCTCGGCGATATCGCGCACACACTGCTGGTCGCCTTCGAGGGCGGCAATGGCAGCTACCTGCAGCGGGGTGAAGGTGCCGTAGTCGTGGTAGCTCTTGATCCGCGCCAGGGCGCTGACCAGTTCAGGGTTGCCAACCATGAAGCCGATACGCCAGCCAGCCATGTTGTAACTCTTGGACAAGGTGAAGAACTCCACCGCGATGTCCTTGGCGCCCGGCACCTGCATGATCGAAGGCGCCTTCCAGCCGTCGTAGACGATGTCGGCATAGGCCAGGTCGTGGATCACCAGCACATCGTACTGCTTGGCCAGGGCCACCACCCGCTCGAAGAAGTCCAGTTCCACGCACTGCGCGGTCGGGTTGGAAGGGAAGCCCAGGATCATCATCTTCGGCTTGGGGATCGACTCGCGGATCGCCCGCTCCAGTTCATTGAAGAAATCCACACCCGGTACCAACGGCACCGAACGCACCTGGGCCCCGGCAATCACTGCGCCGTAGATATGAATCGGGTAGCTGGGATTGGGCACCAGCACCGTGTCGCCATGGTCCAGGGTGGCGAGCATCAGGTGCGCCAGGCCTTCCTTGGAGCCGATGGTGACGATGGCTTCGCTTTCCGGGTCGATCTCGACCTCGTAGCGATCCTTGTACCAGCGCGAAATCGCCCGGCGCAGGCGTGGAATACCGCGGGAGGTCGAGTAGCCGTGGGTGTCTTCACGCTGGGCGACTTGCACCAGCTTTTCAACGATGTGCGGCGGCGTGGCCCCGTCGGGGTTGCCCATGCTCAGGTCGATGATGTCCTCGCCACGACGGCGTGCGGCCATCTTGAGTTCGGCGGTGATGTTGAAGACGTAGGGGGGGAGACGATCAATGCGCGCAAAGCGGCGCGGCGAACCTTGGTCAGCCATGGCTTCCTCGAAGACGTAAGCGCCCGGAACCGTCCGAGCGACGTTGGCCACTGCGGTGGCCGGAGCGAACAATAGAGCCTGGGTGGGGCGGCTGTCCAGCGAGCGAGGACAAATTTGAATGCAGCAACTTCTCTCCAGGTAAGTGCTCTGTCAAACTAATGATAATCATTAACAATAATATTAAGATTTTGTTTACCGACAGGAGCTGCAATGCCAACGTTGTCCACCCCGCCCCGCCCCCGCTCGCCCGGCACCCCAAGCCTCCTCGCCCTGGCCCTGTGCGCCGCCAGCGCCGGCCTGCAGGCCGGCGAGCCAGACAAACCGGCCGCTCCCGAGCACGCTCCGCAAGTGCTGGAACTGGGTACCACCGAGGTCACCAGCAACCAGTTGGGCACCATCACCGAAGGCAGCGGCTCCTACACACCCGGCACCATCGCCACCGCGACGCGGCTGGTGCTTACGCCCAAGGAAACCCCTCAGTCGATCTCTGTGGTAACCCGCCAGTTCATGGACGACTTCAACCTCAACGCCATCGACGACGTGATGCGCCATACTCCTGGCATCACGGTCTCGACGCTGGACAGCGAGCGGTCCACCTACTATTCCCGCGGGTACCCGATCCAGAACTACCAGTACGACGGCATTCCGACCTTGCAGGACGGCGCCTACGCCGCCGGCAACAACCTCAGCGACACCGCCATCTACGACCGCATCGAAGTGATCAAGGGCGCCAACGGGCTGCTCTCTGGCGCCGGCGCCCCTGGAGCAGCGCTGAATTTTATCCGTAAGAAACCCACCTCCGAGTTCAGTGGCCATGTCACCGGCAGCGCAGGCTCCTGGGACAACTATCGCTCCGAAGTCGACGTTTCCGGCCCGCTCAACGAATCCGGTACGGTGCGCGGTCGCGCCGTCGCGGCCCTTCAGGACAAGCACTCATTCCAGGACCACTACGAGCGCCAGACCAACGTCTACTACGGAATCCTGGAAATGGACCTGGATGCAGACACCCTGTTGACCTTCGGCGCCGACTATCAGGACAGCGATCCGGAAGGCTCCAGCTGGGCCGCCATTCCCCTGTTCAACAGCAAAGGCGAGCTCAACAAGGTGTCGCGCTCGTTCAACCCCGGCACCCAGTGGAGCAGTTGGGAGCAGTACACCCGTACCGTGTTCGCCAGCCTTGAACACAATTTCGCCGGCGGCTGGGTCAGCAAGCTCGAACTGAGCCACAAGATCAACGGCTACGACGCCGAACTGGGCTCGGTCAGCGGCGGCAACCCCAACCCTGACACCGGGGCGGGCACCAGCATGTACCTGGGTAAATACACCGGTGAAACCAAGACCAACACTGCCGAACTTTACGCTACCGGGCCTTTTGAACTGTTAGGTCGCCAGCATGAGCTGGTGGTCGGGGCCAGCTACTCGCAGGCCAAGTGGGACGGCAAGGGCTACTCCCCCGTCGCCAGCTACAACGGCAACGTCGAGAGTTTCTACACCTGGAATGGCAAGGTGCCAAAACCCGAGTGGAGCCAGTGGGGCACCAATGACGAGACCACGCGCCAGACCGCGACCTACATTACCGCGCGCTTCAAACCCACTGACGACCTGGCACTGATTCTGGGCAGCCGCTTCGCCAACTTCAGCCGCTCAGGCGACAATGACCAGAGAGAATCCGGCCGGCCAGTGCCGTATGTTGGCGTGGTCTATGACCTCAACCCCAACTATGCCGTGTATGCCAGCTACACCAGTATTTTCAACCCGCAGTCCAACCAGGACCGCTTCGGCAAGACCCTGGACCCGAACGAAGGTGACAACTTCGAGGTGGGTATCAAGGGCGAGTGGTTCGAGGGTCGCCTCAATGCCAGCCTGGCCTACTTCGAGACCCATGAAGACAACCGCGCCGAACTGGACCTGAGCGGCCAGCCGTCGCTGGTGCTCAGCCCCTACATGGCCATCACGGCCAAATCCAAAGGCTATGAAGCAGAAATCTCCGGTGAGCTGACACCCGGCTGGGAGCTGCAGGCCGGCTACACCCACAAGGTGATTCGCGACGAGAACGACAACAAGGTCTCGACCTGGGAGCCCGAAGACCAGGTCAGCCTGTTCACCAGCTACAAGTTGCCGGGAGCCCTGGAGCGTATGACCGTCGGTGGCGGCGCGCGCTGGCAGGGCAAGTCCTGGCAATCGGTGAGCAACCCGGTGCGCGGCCAGGAAGACTACACCCAGGAGGCCTACTGGCTGGTAGACCTGATGACCAGGTACCAGTTCACCGACAACCTCTCCGGGCAAGTCAACCTGAACAACCTGTTCGACAAGAAGTACTTCACCAACGTCGGCTTCTACAACTCGTACTACTACGGCGACCCACGCAACCTGAGCGTCAGCGCCCGCTATGACTTCTGAGTGAAGCTTCAGCGGATCGCCTTGTAAGCGTTTGAATCCCACCTGACAGGGGCGGCAAGGCCACTGTCAGGCTGGAACATCGCCCCCGTCACCCTGGAAAATGCCGTTCCCTCATCTCCCAGTGACACACAACGCTCTCCCTCCCTGGACGCGTACAGAACGGTGTAGGAGTAATCCCGCATGTTCTGGTACTCGTCGTCATCCCTGGCCATCGCGTGATGGTAGGCCTGCAGTTTGCTATCGCTGAGATTGAGCCTTTTATCCAGCTTGGCGCCCCAGCGCGTCAGGCAGACCTCGGCAAAGTGACGCACGATCAGGCCGGGCTCCATTAGCGCATTACCCTCGCTCGCACCGTCGAGCGATGCATTGCCCACCAGGGTCGCGTGGCGCCCCGGCAGCGGATAGAGATGGCAGCGCGTGCTGGGGTGGGTCTTGGGTATCACGCAATCGAACCCCCTGGAGCGCTCGTCGCGCGAATAAAACCCCACGTACTGTTTGACGTTTTCCCCAAGCTGGACCCGGTGGGCCTGGAAATTCAGCAACCCTGGCACCGGATCGATAGCAAAGATGTTGACCGGGATTTGTTCGAGCGCGCTGTCCTCGAGCATGGCATTGGCCAGCATGTGGCAACTCACGCCTCCCCGGCTCCAGCCGACGATGTTGACCTGGCTGGGAATCGGACCACCCACTCGAAACGTCTTGATGATCTGTTCCTGCAGTTGCTGGGGTGTCAGCAGGCGCTCGCCGAAGTCGTAGGTTCGCCAGAACCAGGAGCCGGTCTCCCCTACCTCTTCGATCGGTATCCCCGCAGCCTTGAGCTGCTGGTACTGCTGCTGGCTCAGCGCCTTGCGCTGCCAGCCACAGCGGCCCCTGATGATGTGCAGGGCATGGTCGACGTTCTCTTCCCAGCCACTGCCAAACAGCGTGCCCGTGGGGCCGTACAACTCGGTCTTGACGAACAGCTCATCGGCCTGCAGGTTGCCGCTGCCCGGCCCGTCGATAGCCACCCACTGGGCAAACTCGCGGCCTTGTTCATTGCTGGCCAGTGTGGATACCAACTCGCCGTTCCAGAAACTGGGGTTGGCGGTGTCGAAGCGGTGCGAACCAGTGCCGCAGAAATAGACAGTCAAGGTACTCACGGTGCGAACCCTCACAGTTGAATGGAAGGTCACGCTAATCGGCAATCCCCGTCGGGATCAGAGGGCAGCCATACCGCCACAAACAAAAACGCCCCGTACTTTGCAGCACGGGGCGTTCTTGATTACCCGCAATGAGATCAGTGCGCGTAGGTCAGCAGCAGCTCGGTCGGCACCTTGGTATCCAGCGACATCATCACGCTCAGGGCAGTGATAGTGAAGATCGAGAACACGAACAGCTTGCGCGCCCAGAGCCGGTCATCCACGGCCTTGTAGCCGGTCCAGGCCATGTACAACCAGTACATGCCCATGGCGGCAGCGACGGCCATGTAGCTCATGCCGGCGTAACCACCGATGGTGAGCATCAGGGTTGCCGCCAGGAATGCCACGATGTACCAGAGGATGTGCTTCTTGGCGACCAGGATGCCACGCTTGACCGGCAGGACCGGAATCGAGGCAGCCAGGTAGTCATTGAAGCGGAAGATCGCAATGGCATAGGAATGCGGCATCTGCCAGAGGCTGAACATCACCAGCAGGGTCAATGCAGCCAGGTCGAAGGTGTTGCTCACGGCGCAATAGCCGATCACCGGAGGCATGGCACCGGACAGGCTGCCAACCAGGGTGCCGTGCACCGATTTGCGCTTCAGGTACAGGCTGTAGAAACCCACGTAGATGACGAAGCCGATCAGGCCGAACAGCGCAGCCAGGGCATTGGCCTGCACATACAGCAGGCCAAGCCCGGCCACCCCGAGCAGGGTGGCGTAGGCCAGTGCGACTTTCAGCGAGATCTGGCCCTGAACCATTGCACGGTTCTTGGTGCGCTCCATCTTGATGTCAATGTCACGGTCGATGCAGTTGTTGAACACGCAACCGGACGCCACCACCAGCGAAGTGCCAATCACCGTGGCCAGGAACAGCATGAAGTCGACATGCCCTTGCGCGGCAAGGAAAAAACCGCCTGCCACAGAAAGCACGTTACCGAAAATGATCCCCGGTTTGGTGATTTGGATAAAGTGCTTAATGGACATGCCGTTTTACCTCACTTCGCCATCATGCTGGTGTGGATGCTGAACATGATCCACAGCGACAGGCCAACCAACAGTGCAATGACCATTGCCGTGAACAGGAAGGCGGTGACGTTTTCACGTTGCTCTTTCGAACGGTCCAGGTGCAGGAAGTAGTACAGGTGCACCACGATCTGGATCGCGGCGAAAGCCACCACGATCAGCACGGTCATGTCTTTCGGCAGGCTTGGGAACATCACCAGGCCGAAAGGAATGGCAGTCAGGATCACCGACAGGATGAAGCCGATTGCGTAGGACTTCACGCTACCGTGGTTGCCCTCGGCGTGGCTGTTATGTGCGTTAGCCATTTACAGAACCCCCAGCAGATACACAACGGTGAACACGCAGATCCAGACCACGTCCAGGAAGTGCCAGAACAGGCTCAGGCAGCTCATGCGGGTCTTGGCGGTACCGGTGATACCGTGCTTGTTGATCTGGTACATCATCACAGCCATCCAGATCAGACCGGCGGTCACGTGCAGACCGTGGGTGCCGACCAGGGCGAAGAAGCCCGACAGGAAGCCGCTGCGCTGTGGGCCGAAACCTGCAGCGATCAGGTGATGGAACTCATAGATTTCCATCGCGATGAAGCCTGCACCGAGCAGGAAGGTCACCGCCAACCAGCCCAGTACGCCGCCCTTGTTGCCTTTGTACATCTGCAGCATGGCGAAGCCGAAGGTGATACTGGAGAACAGCAGCAGCGCGGTCTCGGCCAGTACGAAGTTCAGCTCGAAGATGTCGTGACCCGACGGGCCGCCGGCAAAGTTGCCGGACAGCACCGCGTAAGCTGCGAAGAGCGACGCAAACAGGATGCAGTCGGTCATCAGGTACAGCCAGAAACCGTAGACGGTCATCTGGCCCGAGTCGTGGTGGTGGTCATCGTGCCCATGGTCGTGACCATGAGCATGAGTATCAGCGTTGATTACATGACTGGACATTGATTAAACCCGTTCAAACGATTCGACACGTGCGCCAACCGGAGAACCGGTAGCCAGGCCCAGGGCCTTCATGCGCTCACCTTCGATGCGCGCCACTTCCTCGGCAGGAACCATGTAGCCCTGGTCGTCACGCGCAGCGTGAGCAACGAAGACAGCGATGGTGCCGACCAGGCTGGCCGCGACCAACCACCAGATGTGCCAGACGAAGGCAAAGCCGAAGACGGTGATCAGTGCGCCCATGTACACGCCGGTGGCAGTGTTGTTAGGCATGTGGATCGGTGCGTACTTGGCCGGAGCCTTGTAGGCAACACCCGCTTCCTTGGCTTCGTGCCAGGCGTCCAGGCCGACTTTCTCTGGCATGGTGGCGAAGTTGTAGAACGGAGGTGGCGACGAGGTCGACCATTCCAGGGTACGGCCGTTCCATGGGTCACCGGTCACGTCCATGTTGTCCTTGCGGTCACGGATCGAAACGTACAGCTGGATCAGCTGGCAGGCGATACCGAACAGGATCAGCACAGCACCAACCATGGCAACGTACAGGTACGGTTCCCAGGCAGGGTTGTCGGAGTGGTTCAGACGACGGGTCATACCCATGAAGCCCAGTGCGTACAGCGGCATGAAAGCCACGTAGAAACCGGAGATCCAGAACCAGAAGGCAGCTTTGCCCCACTTCTCGTTCAGGGTGAAACCGAAGGCTTTCGGGAACCAGAAGGCGAAGCCGGCGATGTAGCCGAACACCGCACCGCCGATGATCACGTTGTGGAAGTGGGCGATTACGAACAGGCTGTTGTGCAGAACGAAGTCAGCACCTGGAACAGCCAGCAGAACGCCGGTCATACCACCGATCGAGAAGGTAACCATGAAGCCCAGGGTCCACATGATCGGCGCGGTGAAGCGCAGACGGCCCTGGTAGATCGTGAACAGCCAGTTGAACAACTTCACACCGGTCGGGATCGAAATCAGCATGGTTGCCAACCCGAAGAAGGTGTTGACGCTTGCGCCCGAACCCATGGTGAAGAAGTGGTGCAGCCATACCGCGAAGCCCAGTACCGCGATCGCGCCCGAGGCGTAGATCATCGACTTGTGGCCGAACAGGCGTTTGCCGGTGAAGGTCGAGGTAACTTCCGAGAACACACCGAAGGCCGGCAGGATCAGAATGTAGACCTCAGGGTGACCCCAAGCCCAGAACAGGTTGACGTACATCATCGGATTGCCACCAAGTTCGTTGGTGAAAATGTGGAAATCCATGTAACGGTCAAGCGTCAGCAGTGCCAGGGTAGCGGTCAGGATCGGGAACGAAGCCACGATCAGGACGTTTGCCCAGGTGCAGGTCCAGGTGAAGATCGGCATGTCCATCAGCTTCATGCCAGGGGCGCGCATTTTCAGCACGGTGGCAAGGAAGTTGACGCCTGTCAGTGTTGTACCCAGACCGGATATCTGTAGCGCCCAGATGTAGTAGTCGACACCGACCCCAGGGCTGTACTGGATACCTGCCAGTGGCGGATAGGCCACCCAGCCGGTCTTGGCGAATTCACCAACGCCCAGGGAGATGTTGACCAGCGCAACGCCGGACACCAGCAGCCAGAAGCTCAGGGAGTTCAGGAATGGGAAGGCAACGTCACGTGCGCCGATCTGCAGAGGCAGCGCCAGGTTCATCAGGCCGGTGAAGAATGGCATCGCCATGAAGATGATCATGATCACACCGTGGGCGGTGAAGATCTGGTCATAGTGTTCAGGCGGCAGGTAGCCTTCGGAGCCGGCAGTGGCCATGGCCAGTTGCGAGCGCATCATGATGGCGTCGGCAAAGCCGCGCAGCAGCATGACCATCGCGACGATGATGTACATCACCCCGATCTTTTTGTGGTCGACCGAAGTCAGCCACTCGGTCCACAAGTAGGTCCACTTGCGGAAATAGGTGATAGCACCAACGAGCGCGAGACCGCCGAGCGCAATCATGGCAATCGTCACCATGACTATCGGCTCGTGATACGGAATCGACTCCAGACTTAGTTTACCGAACATCTCTTACTCCTCTGCCCCAGCAGCTGAATGCATACTCACGTCCATCCCTTCGGTACCGGCCGCTGCTTTGGTCTGCACTTCGTGAACCACCGGCTTGCCACGGTTCATGCCTTCGTATTTGTCTACGATGTCCTGGAACGTGTCAGACGGGGCCACGCTGTACAGCGCGACTGGATTGTTTTCGCTAGGTTTGGCCAATGCCGCGTATTCAGCCGGATCCAGCTGTTTAGGCGATTGCTTGACTTCGTTCACCCATGCCTCGAAATCGGCCTGGGAGGTGGCGATTGCCTTGAACTTCATACCGGTGAAACCTGCACCGCTGTAGTTCGCCGAGATACCGTCGAACTCGCCATTCTCGTTGGCGATCAAGTGCAGCTTGGTGGTCATGCCTGCCATCGCGTAGATCTGGCCGCCCAGGCCCGGAATGAAGAACGAGTTCATCACCGAGTCGGAAGTCACGCGGAAGTTGACCGGAGTGTTGGCCGGGAAGACGATCTTGTTGACCGTGGCAATGCCTTGTTCCGGGTAGATGAACAGCCATTTCCAGTCCAGGGCGACCACGTCGATCTGCACCGGCTTCACATCGGAAACCAGCGGACGATAAGGGTCCAGCTCGTGGGTGGTCTTGTAGGTCACATAGCCCAGGGCAATGATGATCAGTACCGGGATGGTCCAGATCGCCACTTCGATCTTGGTCGAGTGCGACCAGTCAGGGGTGTAGGTCGCCGCCTTGTTGGAAGCACGATACTTCCAGGCGAACGCGATGGTCATGAAAATGACAGGAATCACCACCAGCAACATCAAACCGGTAGCGATCAGGATAAGGTTCTTTTGCTCAATGCCGACCTGGCCCTTCGGGTCGAGCAGGGTCCAGTTGCACCCACTGAGTAAAAGCATGCCTAAAAAGGGCAGAATGCCAAACAGTCTGGGGTAACGCTTTTTACTCATCTCACGACCTCTAGAGCAGCTTGCTTCAATGCAATTTGTGTTTTGGTCGCCAACACTTCGTCCTGCCAAGCGTCAGCATTTATGGGATCGAATACGGTCATACCGTGATGCCAGCTGCGGCGGCTCGGTATCGACCGGGTATTACGGTGCTTATTATTTTGACTTCGTAGGCAACAGGCCTGTGTTCAGACCAATTCCATTTGGTGCGGGAAATCACGGAGGGGGGTCAGCCCGGCATCGCCGCAGGCGATGCTCGTCAGAGTCAGCAAAAAGAAGGCTTAAGCTCCTTTGTTCCTGCGACTCGCAAGCGGTGCCGAACGGAAATTGGGGGCGATTGTAGATAGGTAGGCAATCAATGACTATGACTAATTGAGCAACAGTCCTTTACCGATCCTGCAACAATCGGGCGTTACAAATCAGTTTCGCGACAGTTTGTCGCACCCCTTCCAATAGCCCTGTAACGCCCTATCTACAAGGCTTGGTGCTTGATTCAGATCAACTGGGGTGCGACACAATGTGAAAATTTCATTGCCCAACAGACTTGCGTCAATACATGACTTTTGTCTAAGCCTTGCGACGGTTCCGGTAGATCCCGAAGGGCACCAGAATGGCGGTCAAGGTGAACGCCAGCAATGCCCACTGCGCCAGTGAAAGACCCAGTACGGGCGGGTACGGCGTGGAGCAGAATCCATCGACCTGGAACACCAGCGGCAACACCGTTGCCAACGGCAGACCATCGACGATCGGCTGCAGCGTGTCGATACCGCAACTGACAGCAGGGTTGGCGAGGATATAGACGTGGTTGCCCGCCGCGGCCATGCCACCCATGGCACTGAGCACAACCAGGCCCTCGAGGATCGTGAGGCTGCGGCGCCCCGGCATCGCGGCACCGATAAAGGCAAACAAGGCAATCAGCAACAACGCATAACGCTGCAGGATACACAGAGGGCATGGCGCCTCACCGAGAACGATCTGCATGTACAAGGCACCGCCGATAAGCGCCAGGCAAATCACACCCAGCAGTACCAGAAAGCGCCGTTCCCGGTTCAGGCGCGATGTTTGATCGTTCATTGCAAATCCTTGATTGACTGGATAACGGGTGGTCTGCTCCGGAATTCTACACGCAGGACAAGACCATTGAGAGCAGTAAAAGTGCCGCGCCAGGGCTGGATAAACCGACGCGACTCGTCCCGCACGGCAGACGGCTGAATTGCCACTATCTTAGTCCTGAGGATTACCCTATCATTAACACTGTACAAAAACACAGTGTTACGCACACCGTTATTCAAAAGGCATGTGAGGTGATGAATGGCCGTCGAAGTGGTATACCGCAGCAGCCGCGATCTGGAGCGCTTGTTCATGGATAAAGCCGAAGCAGACCGTCACGACAAGATGCTCGAACTGGCCGAGCTGCTGGCCGAGGTCCTGAAAAAAGCCGTGCCGTCGCTCAGCGAACAGCAGGTCGAGGATGCCGGCATCTATATGGCAAAGAATCGCGACGTCTTTGCCAAGGCGTTCAAGAGCCAGCCCGATGCCCTGGCCGAGCTGCTGTCGGACACCCCAGCCGAATAACGCTCAGCCGTAGATCAAACGTTCGGCCAGCATTTGTGCCACCCGCGCCGGCGAGCGTTTTTCCGCCTGGGCATGGGCGAACACTTCGGTCAGGCGCGAGGGTATGCGCGCCAGATGGCCGGTGATGGTACCCAGGTCTTCGCCACGGTGCTTGAGCGCCACGTAGATCAGGCCACCCGCATTGATCACATAGTCGGGTGCATAGAGTATCCCGCGGCTCTCCAACTGATCGGCCACCTGCAAGGTGGTCAGCTGGTTGTTCGCTGCCCCCGCCACGGCGGCACACCGCAACTGCATCACACTCTGGCCATTGAGCACCGGCCCTACCCCGCACGGCGCGAAAATGTCGCACGGGGTGCTGATCAACATCTCGTTGGCCACCGGCCGCGCATTGAACTGTTCGATTGCCAACTGCACCCGTCCCGGGTCATGGTCGCTGACCAACAGCTCGGCACCGGCGGCATGCAGTTGTTCGGCCAGTGCATAGCCGACATTACCCAACCCCTGCACCGCCACCCGCAAACCTTCCAGATTGTCGCTGCCCAGGCGGGCCATGGACGTGGCGCGAATACCGGCGAACACACCCATGGCCGCATGGGGCGAAGGATCGCCCGCTGACGTGGTGCTGGTGACGTGCTGGGTAGTCTGGGCGATGCAGTCCATGTCCAGGGTCGAAGTACCGCTGTCCACCGCAGTGATGAAGCGCCCTTGCAGGGTTTCGACGAAGCGACCGAACGCTTCGAACAGCGCCGCGCGGTTTTCCACATGCGGGTTGCGAATGATCACGGCCTTGCCGCCCCCAAGCGGCAGGCCGGCCAGCGCCGCCTTGTAGCTCATGCCCTGAGCCAGGCGAATCGCATCGACCATGGCGCTGTCGTCATCCGGATAGGCCAGGTAACGACACCCGCCCATCGCCGGCCCCAGGTGTTCGCTGTGAATGGCGACCACAGCCTTCAGACCTGTCGGCGGGTCAATGCACAGGTGCAGCGATTGCGTACGAGTGCTTTGCATGAGTGCGAACATCAGCGGGCTCCTCAGTGAGGTGCTGTTCCCAGTATAGGTCGCCGTTTGCCGAATGATGACAATGCCCGGACCACTGGACGAACGCGTTGGCCAGCGCTACAACAGAAGCTTGAGCGGAGATTGTCATGACCCCACGCCAAGCCTGTATGGCCTGCCTCGAACGTGACCCCGTCGCCTTGTTGGAAGCGGCGTTGTGGATCGCTGCCGAACACGATGGCGGCGTCGACCCCGCCCAGCAACTGCGCAAGGTCCGCGACCTGCAGATTGACGTCAGCAACCACCTGCCCATGTTGCCGCTTGGCGAGCTTGCACAGCCCTTGCTGCGCGAGCTCAATGCAATGGGCTTCCAGCAGGATGAGTATCACCCGCTGCGCCCGCAGGCAGCCCTTCTCGATAAAGTACTGGAGCGTCGCCGCGGGCAACCGCTGGCGCTGGCGCTGCTGACCCTGGAACTGGCCCGGGGCCTGTCGATCCCCTTGGAAGGGGTGAATTTTCCCGGACACTTCCTGCTGCGCGTACCCGGTGCCGATCACCTGCTCGACCCTTGCGGTGGACGCAGGCTGTACCCGACCGATTGCCGCGAACTCCTCGGCCGACAGTTCGGCCCGCAGTTGCAGCTCAGTGCCGAGCATTTGCTCACCGCCACCCCGCAACAGATGCTGCAACGCCTGTCACGCAACCTGCGCCAGTTGCATACGACCCACGACGATGACCTGGCCGCCCTCAAGGATGCCGAGCGCGTCCTGCAACTGGGCCCCGCCACTGCCAGCGACTACCTGGCCCGCGCCACCCTGTACCAGCATCTGGAATGCCCCCAGGCCGAACGTTTCGACCTGGAGTACGCCCTGCTGCTTAGTGACGACCCGATCCAGCGCCTGCGCCTGACCGAGCGCCTGGGACAACTGCCGCCGCTGACACCGTCACTGCATTAGCTCAGGGGTTATCAGGTTGGCGGGAGGGATGCGCCTGGACGAACGCCGAGTGTTGTTCGGCCAGCGCCGCCACTCGGCGAATCCGAGGATAGTCACCCAGGCCGATGTTGAAGCGCTCGGCCGCATACAGCTGAGGAACCAGGTAGACATCCGCCAGCCCTGGCTCCTCGCCAAAGCAGAAGCCTTCGTCGCCGATCAACTCTTCCACCGCCGCCAGGCCCTGGCTGATCCAGTGGGCAATCCACTGGTTGACCTGGTCTTCATCGTGGCCCAGTCCGCGCAGTTGCTTGAGCACGCTGACGTTATGCAATGGATGCACATCGCAACCGATCAACGCTGCCACGCCCCTCACCTGGGCACGCAACACGTGATCCTCGGGCAGCAGCGCCGGCTGTGGATAAACCTCTTCCAGGTACTCGATGATTGCTGGCGACTGCACCAGCAGCTCACCGGAATCGATCCGCAGCGCCGGTACCCGCCCCTGGGGGTTGAGTGCCAGGAAGTCGGGCTGCCCTTGCTCCCCCTTGAGCAGGTTGACCGGCACGTACTGGTACTCAAGCTGCTTGAGTGCCAGGGCAATGCGCACCCGGTAGGACGAGGTCGAGCGGTAATAGTTGAACAGATCCATGGCCCTGCCCTCTCAATGTGCCGGAAGGATCTTGCCGCGGCATTCACCGAAACCGATCGACGCCACGCCGTCGCGCACGCAACGGGCACGCAGAATGATCTCGTCGCCGTCTTCGAGGAACTTGCGCACCTCGCCAGACGCCAATTGCACAGGCTCCTTGCCGCCCTGGGTGATCTCCAGCAGGCTGCCGAACTGGCCAGGCTGGGCACCCGAGAGCGTACCCGAACCGAACAGATCGCCCGGCTGCAGTTGGCAACCGTTGACACTGTGGTGGGCAACCATCTGCGCCACCGTCCAGTACATGCTTAGAGTATTGCTCAAGGTCAGGCGATGAGCTGGCAGGTTTTGCTCGCGCATACGCTCGGTCAGCAGCAGCACTTCCAGTTCGATGTCAAAGGCGCCGCCAGCCTGGTCACGCTTGTCCAGCAGGTACGACAGCGGCGGCGGGTCGCCTGCCGGGCGCGCAGGCTGGGCGCAACGAAATGGCGCCAGCGCTTCGGCAGTGACCACCCAAGGGGAAATGGTCGAGATGAAGCTCTTGGACAGGAATGGACCCAGGGGCTGGTATTCCCAAGCCTGGATGTCACGGGCCGACCAGTCGTTTAGCAGGCAGAAACCGGCGATATGCTCGGCGGCCTCCGACACCGGAATCGACTCGCCCATCTCGTTGCCCTGGCCAATCCAGATACCCAGCTCCAACTCATAGTCCAGGCGCGCGCACGGTCCGAAGCTCGGCTCGTTCTGTCCGGCCGGCAGGGTCTGGCCTTTGGGGCGGCGAACGTCGGTGCCCGACGGGCGAATGGTCGAGGCGCGACCGTGATAGCCGATTGGCACGTACTTGTAGTTGGGCAGCAGCGGGTTGTCGGGACGGAACAACTTGCCGACGTTCTTGGCGTGCTCGATACCCACATAAAAATCGGTGTAGTCACCGATCTGCGCCGGCAGGTGCAACTGGCAATCGGCGCTTGCCAGCAACAGTGGCTTGAGCGCGACCTGATCGTCGCTGTGCTCACCCAGCAGTTCCAGCAGTCGCTCGCGCAGGGCCACACGGGCACCACGGCCCAGGGCGAAGAAGGCGTTCAGCGAACCACCACGGGTCGCTTCGACCGCGGCGCGGGCCTGGCCCTCGAACAGGCCGGCAGCCAGAGCGCCTTCCAGGTCAAGAATGGCATCGCCAATGGCCACGCCGCAGCGTTTGGCCTGATCCTTGTGAGTGAAGATCCCCAGCGGCAGGTTCTGCAGCGGAAAATCGCGATGCCCGTTGGCGTGTTCGACCCAACTGCGGGCAATGGCGGACTGATTCATGGGTTATCTCCGATTCGGGGTGAAGGTGCTCGGCAACGTTGCCCAGCAACTATCGTAGTCGGCCTGCAATTGCGGGCATTCAAGAGCATGGCGGCTCGGACGCAGCACCTGGCTGGTCTCGAACATGAAGGCCATGGTGTTGTCGATCTTGCTCGGTGCAAGGTCGACGGCGATGGCCTTGGCGCAGGTCTCGGCGTCCGGGCCATGGGCGCTCATACAACTGTGCAGGGACGCGCCGCCGGGCAGGAAGCCTTCGGCCTTGGCATCGTATGCGCCCTGGATCAGGCCCATGAACTCGTTCATCAGGTTGCGGTGGAACCACGGTGGACGGAAGGTGTTCTCGGCCACCATCCAGCGCGGCGGGAAGATGACGAAATCGAGGTTGGCCATGCCCGGCACGCTGGTCGGCGACGTGAGCACGGTGAAAATCGACGGGTCCGGGTGGTCGAAGCTGACCGTGCCGATGGTATTGAAACGACGCAGGTCATACTTGTACGGCACATTGTTGCCGTGCCAGGCCACCACATCCAGCGGCGAATGGTTGAGCTGGCAACCCCACAGTTCGCCCAGAAACTTCTGCACCAGCTGCACCGGGCCCTGATGGTCCTCATAGTGCGCCACCGGCGCGAGGAAATCCCGCGGGTTGGCCAGGCCATTGCTGCCGATCGGGCCCAGGTCCGGAATGCGCAGCGGCGCGCCATGGTTCTCGGCGAGGTAACCACGGGCCTGTTTGTCGAGCAACTCAACGCGGAACTTCAGGCCCCGCGCAAGCACGGCGATTTCCAGCGGTTCGACGTCCAGTACGCCCAATTCGGTGACGATACGCAGGCGGCCCAGCTCCGGTACCAGCAACAGTTCGCCGTCGGCGTTGAAGAACACACGCTCCATGGAGCGGTTGGCACTGTAGGTATAGATACTGATACCGGCAGGCTTCTCGCTCGCCGAATTCGCGGCCATGGCCACCCAGCCGTCGAGGAAGTCGGTCGGCGCGTTCGGCAGTTCCTGCGGGTTCCAGCGCAAGCGGTTAGGCGTTACCTGCCCCAGCGGGCCACCGGCCAGCTGACGCTCCAGGCGCTCGAAGCGCGGATGCAGGGCTGACGGCCGGATGCGGTACATCCAGGTGCGGCGCATTTCGCTGCGGGTCATGGTGAAGGCGGTACCGGAGAACAGCTCGGCATACAGGCCATAGGGTGCTTTTTGCGGCGAGTTCTGCCCCACTGGCAAGGCGCCAGGCAAAGCTTCGCTGGCGAATTCGTTGCCAAATCCACTCAGGTAGTCGAGGACGGGGGTGCTATCGAGGTTCATCGAGCCTCCGGGCCCAATGCAGGCCGGTTGATGGCAGTTGGCTGCGAGTCGGTCAGCGTGGCAGCGCTTCTGCGTTATTTTTATCGTAATTAAATTACGCATAACGTAATTTGATTGACGAAGACCGTCAAGCTATAAAGACGCCCACCTGGACAACCCGGATCGAATGCACCATGGCCAAAGCCAGCTCCCCCGCCGACAGCGCCGGCAAACAGAAGGTACGCTCGGCCGAAGTCGGCACCGACATTCTCAAGGCCCTGGCCCAGTTGTCGCCTTCCACCTCCCTTTCACGCTTGGCCGAGCATGTCGACATGCCGGCCAGCAAGGTCCATCGCTACCTGCAGGCCTTGATCGCCAGTGGCTTTGCCGAACAGAACCCGGCCACCAACCACTACGGCCTGGGCCGCGAAGCCCTTCGCGTTGGGCTTGCAGCCCTGGGTGGGATGGATGTGCTGAAGGTCGCGGCGATGCCACTGTCGCAACTGCGCGACGACTTGAACGAAAGCTGCTTTATCGCGGTTTGGGGTAACCAGGGTGCCACCGTGGTGAATATCGAGCCTGCTGTACGCGCAGTGACCGTGGTAACCCAGATCGGCTCGGTGCTGCCGCTGCTCAGTTCATCCACCGGACTGGTGTTCGGCGCCTACCTGCCGGAGCGCGAAACCATCGAGTTGCGTGATCAGGAGCTGTCTGCCCTCGGCCACAACGCCAGCGAATACGAGGCGTTGTTCGCCAGCATTCGTGAACGGGGCCTGCACCATGTCCACGGTTTGTTGATGCCGGGTGTCGATGCACTCTCGGCTCCCGTGTTCAATGCAGTCGGCAAGATTGCCGCAGTGCTCACCGTGGTTGGCCCGACCTCGATCTTTCATGCCGACGAGCAAGGCCCGGCCGCACAGCAATTGCTGGCAGCAGCCAGGCAAATCAGCTGGCGCATGGGCTACGAAGAAACCCCGTGAACTCATTACAAAGGATCACAGTCATTAACAGGTGCCTGGGATAACGTGAGCGGCACGACACTGTTGCCAAGCGTGTAACAGTGAATGTCAGCAACCGCTATTTTTCCTTGAGGGTCAGCGACTTATTCTGTTTGCACGAGGACGACGCTGCAGCAGAAAGCCCTCTAGGCCGGACATTCGAGGCGTGTACACCCCGCTCTTCCGGCAGCAGGTTCACCGACGTTGATTTTGAAGCTCCTTGATCTGCGTCTTACTTGGCCGCTACGTTTGTAGCGGCCTTTTTTATGCCGAGCAGTCAGTCGTCATCGCTGTCGTCGAAATGAAAGCGGTGCAGTAACCGGTGAGCGATGGGCGCCAGGATCAGGCCGATACTGGCAACGAACACCAGCCCTACGTACAGACCGTAACCGGCAAAGAACAGCTTGCCACCGATACTCTCCGGCAAGATCACCGGCCCCACCCCACCCAGCAGCAAGGTGGCGTTGAAGATGGCGTCATGCAGAGGGATGTGCGGCTCGAAGTACAGGTGCCCCACCACCCCGAACAAGATCGAGCCGATCAGCAACAGGCAGGCCGCCAGGGCATGCCAGATCAGGCGCCAGCGAAACTGGCGGGGCGAAATGACGGCGTCGCTTTTGGACTCGTACATCCCCTGTACTCCTGTAACGAACGTGGCCGTCCAGCATAGGCAACTTCATCCGGCGACCACAACCACAGGTGATCGTGCCTATTGATACTTCTGCAAGTTGGCCATCATCTGTTGCAAGGCCTCCAAGCTGTCACGGGGATGTACCGCGTCGGCAAAATCACTGATGCGTTCCCAGTTGGCAGCCACATCCTCCGCTGAAAAGCCTTCATGGGGGTTGAATCCCACGCCCAGGCTGCGTTCCCAACGCACCTTGCCGACCCAGCCTCCACCCACTTCATACAGGCCGCCGCTGTCCTGGCACTGCTCGCTTCCCAGATACACCACCAATGGGCTGACCAGTTCTGGCTTGAGCTGCTCGAACACTTGGGGCGGCAACAGCCCTTCGGTCATGCGTGTGCCGCCGGTAGGGGCAATGGCATTGACCAGGATGCCGTGCTTGCGCCCTTCGATGGCCAGGGTCCGGGTCAAGCCGTACAGGCCAAGCTTGGCCATGCCGTAGTTGGCCTGGCCGAAGTTGCCGTAGATGCCCGAGGTCGATGAGGTGAAAATCACCCGTCCTGCGTTCTGCTCGCGCAGGTGCGGCCAGGCAGCACGGGTAACCTTATAGGCGCCTGCGACATGCACCTGGTAAACCTGCTCCCAGTCGCTGTCTTCCATCTTGTGGAATGTCTTGTCGCGCAGGATGCCGGCATTGTTGACCAGCACATCGACCCGCCCGAAGGTATCCAGCGCTTGCTCGACGATCCGCTGACCGTCGCTGACCGAGTCATGGTTGGCCACCGCTGTGCCACCGGCCTCGCGAATCTGCGCCACTACCCGGTCGGCAGCTGAGGTGCTGGCCCCTTCACCATGGGTCGAGCCGCCCAGGTCGTTGACCACCACCCGGGCGCCATGACGGGCAAACAGCAAGGCATGTGCCTGCCCCAGGCCACCACCGGCCCCAGTGACAATGACCACTTTATCGTCCAGGCGCAGCGAATCGTTCATGCTCAACACTCCAGGAATTCGGCAAGGGATGCCCGAGTGTCGATCAGCACCGGCCCGCATACAACGAAGCGGGCGCGGGGTGAATGGCAGGCGATAAGGTCAGACGATGATGGGGTTGCACCTGGTCCATCAGGACCAGGCGACCTTCTGGGGAAGGTACGCCAGTGGCTGTTCACGAAAATCAAGATAATGGCGCAGCACCTGTACCGGTGCTTCGGTATGGGGATAATGGCCGATGCCATGCAGCGACACGCTATCGGGATTGGGCACCAACTCCTTGTAGCGCTCAAGCATGTGTGCCCCGGAAACAGGATCGACGGCGCCATTGATAAAGCGCAGCGGCACCTGTTGGCTCATCAGGGCCCCGACCCAGCGCTCGCGGTAGGTCGAGCGCTCCGGTACATAGGCCACCAGCTTGTGCAGGATCCGCGTACCGCGATTCGTGGCAATCAGGCTCCAGTAGTCGTCCAGTGCGCTTTCACTGGGGCGAGTGCAGGGCCCGTAGATCTGGGAAACATGGCGCACCAGGTCATCGCGGCCAAACGAACGCCCTACCAGCCACCCCAAGCGGCTGAGCAGCAATTTCTGGATCAGCAATGCCCGGTGCCGCTCGGGGAACAGGCCACCATTGAGGAACACGCAACTGGCGACCTTCGCCCGCCCCTCGTGGCGACGCGCCAACAGCTCCTGGGAAACACTGGCGCCATAGTCATGGGCCAGCAAATGTACCGGCTGATCGATCTGCAGATGGCTGAGCAACGCCTGCTGCAGATCGGCCTGTTCCATAAGGCTGTAGGGGTGATGCAGCGGCTTTGCCGAGTCACCAAAACCGAGCATGTCGCAGGCAATGACCCGAAAGCGCTGGGCCAGTGGCGCCCACAGGTAGTGCCAATCCCAGCTCGCGGTGGGAAATCCGTGGATAAGCAGCAGGGGATCACCTTGCCCTGCCGTCCAGTATCGAATGTCCTGGCCCCGGAACGAAAAACTCAGGCCCCGGGTACGCCAGACGCACAATGGAATCTCGGCCAAAGGCATCAGTGCAGTCCCGGTTGGTAGTGGAGCGGAGTGTTGAGCAAGGCAGCGGCTGCGATCATTGCAATCACCTCGGCACATTCGTGTGCTCTATTGGATCCAGTCTAGCGAGTACCGATCCGGAGGAAAGTTGCATTGGCAGCCAGCTTATTGACCCTGTGAGTCAGCCGCGCAAATAGAGAGGCGCGTCACAACAGTACCGTGAGCAGTGGCGCGGCAAACAGGTTGAGCAATCCAGTAAGGACCATCACCAGCCCCGCGACAGAGCCTTCTTCACCGCCCACCTCATGAGCGCGACTGACGCCAGCGCCATGGGCACCCACCCCGAACAGCGCACCACGGGCCAATGCCGTGCGCAGTGGCAGGAATTTGAGCAGCACCCCGCCGAACAGGGCCCCAAGCACCCCGGTGAACATCACGAACACGGCCGTCAGCTCCGGAACCCCGCCCAGGTCACGGGCCAGGGGCATGGCAAAAGGTGTGGTGATCGAGCGCGGCAGCAACGACAAGCTCACCGAATGGTCCAACGCCAGCAGGTGCGCCAACCCCCAGGAACTGCTGATCGACGCCGCACTACCCACCAGCATGCCCAGCGATAACGCCGGCCAGTGCCGGGCCAGCAATTTGCGTTGCTGCCAGATCGGCACGGCAAAGGCCACCGTCACCGGGCCCAGCACCGACATCAGCCAATGGGTATTGCGCGAGTATTCGGCATAGGCCGTGTGCAAGGGCACCGCGACCGACAACAGCAGCGCGGGCACCAGAATTAGCGGAGACAGCAGGTAGCGCCCGGTTCGCCGGTACAACCAGCGGCTGCCCAGGTAGGCGAGCAAGGTCAGGGCCAGCCAGAACAGTGGCATCGGCTCAAGCGTCATGGCGCATCCTCCAGCGGCACACCCATTCCACCGTCACCGCCGTCATGACCATGACCATCAAGGTACTGACGCCGATCACCAGCAGGATTCGCCAGCCTTCGTCACGCATCAGGCTGCCATAGTCGAGCAGGCTCATCAGCGCGGGAATGAAGAACAGCAGCATCTCGGCCATCAGCAGGCCCGCGCCCAATTGCAGCGAGGCAGGCTTCAACCAGCCCAGGGCAAACAGCAGCAACAGCAAGGCCAGGCCCATGACCCCACCCGGGATCGGCCAACCCAGCCAGACCGCCAGCTGGCCACCGAACAGATAAAGGCCAAGGAAGATCGCAAGCTCGGCGAGCAAGCGCAGGAATCGTTTGATAGACGCGGGTTTCATCGCAGGGGACCTCTTCAGGCCTTCATTCTAAAAGCCTGCCCCACACGCCAAAAGCGAATTGTTAGACTTGCCTCCATTCCACAATGGAATTGCGATCATGGAATTCAAACAACTGCGCAGTTTTATCGAAGTGGTCCACCGCGGTGGCTTCACACAGGCGGCCCACACCCTGCATATCAGCCAGTCGGCGGTCAGCAAGCAAGTCGCCCAACTGGAGCAGGACCTGGGTACGCCGCTGCTCGAACGCCAGGGTTCACACCTGCACCTGACAGCTGCCGGCAGGATTGTCCTCGAGCGCGGCGAAGCCATGCTGCGCCTGCGCCAGGAGTTGCAGAGCGAACTCGACGACCTGAGCCAGCTGGGCCGCGGCGAACTGCGCCTTGGCCTGCCGCTGCTGGGCAGCGATGCGCTGTTTGCCGGGTTGTTTGCCGAATACCGTCGGCGTTACCCGAACATCACCATTCATCTGCTAGAAGGCGGCAGCCGCAGCGTCGAACAGGCGGTACAAAGCGGCGAACTGGAGTTGGGAGGCAGCCTCACTCCCAATGACCCGGCCTTTGCCTATCAGCCGTTCTGCAACGAACCGCTCGATGCGCTGTTGCCTGTCGACCATCCCCTGGCCAACGCCGGACGTGTCAGCCTGGCGCAACTGGCCGACACGCCGTTTCTGCTGTACCAGCGCAGTTTCGTGCTCAACGACCGTTTGCTCAGTGCATGTCAGCAACTGGGGTTTACTCCCAAGGAGGGAGGACGCAGCGGCCAGGCCGATTTTCTCGCCGCACTGGTGGCGGCCGGCCAGGGCGTGGTGTTGCTGCCCAGCGTGGTGGCAAGGGGGCTGGAACGCCCCGGCGTGGTTCGCCTGGCGTTGAGCGAGCCCACCGACCTGCGCTGGGACATCGCCTTCATCTGGCGCCAGGGCGCCTACCTGTCGCGCGCGGCCCAGGCCTGGCTGCAGCTGCTGCGCGAGCAACCGCAGCCATCGTGATCAGCCGCGCAGCTTGGTGACGAGCTCGGCCAGCCAGGGCTCGGCATCGGTTTCAGGCGTCACGGTTTCGCTGGCATCCAGGCGCAGCATCGGCTGCACTTCATTGACGCCCAGTTCGGCGAACAGCTCGCACATCTGTTCGCCACCGCCACAGAAGGTATCGCCGTAGCTCGAATCACCCAGGCCGATCACCGCACCGGGCAGGCCGCGCCAGGCGGCAGGCAGCACATCGCGAATTTCGCTGAACAGCGGCATGAGGTTATCGGGCAACTCGCCCATGCCGGTGGTCGAAGTCACGGCCAGAAAGGCGTCCGGGGCATAGCCCTGGAGGTCTTGCAAGGTGGCACGGGCTGCATGCCAGGCCTCGAAACCTGCGGCCTTGAGCAGGGATTCGGCATGCCGTGCGACTTCTTCGGCCGTGCCGTAGACCGAACCGGAAAGGATGGCGACTTTCATAGTGGATTCCGAAACTGAGTAAAAGCGTAGGATACTAACATCCGACACTGGCAAAAGGCCTCACTCTCCAGGTGTGAGCCCCGCACCAATAAACTAGAATCAGCCGCCGTGCCCGCTCCAATGACCTTGCGAATCTTTCGATGATCAATGCCAAACTGCTGCAACGCATGATTGACGCCTCAAACGATGGCATCGTGGTCGCCGAACAGGAAGGCGACCACGACACTATCCTGATCTACGTGAATCCGGCGTTCGAGCGCCTGACCGGCTACGACGCCAACGACATCCTCTACCGCGACTGCCGCTTCCTGCAGAACGACGACCGCGACCAGGCCCCTCGCAGCCTAATCCGCGAGGCCATCAAGAGCGGCCAGCCGTGCCGGGAAATTCTGCGTAACTACCGCAAGGACGGCAGCGCCTTCTGGAATGAGCTGTCGATTACCCCGGTGTATAACGAAGCCGACCAGCTCAAGTACTTCATTGGCATCCAGAAGGATGTCAGCCGCCAGGTCGAGGCCGAACAGCGGGTGATTGAACTGGAACGTGAGCTTTCACAGGCACGAGCACGCATTGCCGAACTGGAAAGCGACCAACGGTAAAAAACTAAACCACCGTTTGGCTGTCAATCCCGGTGAAGAAATGCATTCACGACTGACATTTTCGAGTTCGATCATGCAAGCAGATGCCCTCCTGACTCAGGATGAGCTGGATTTCATCAGGTCCATGCAGCACACGTCGCAGCCCTCGATGGCTGAGCCGGCGTCGCGCCTGCTGGTCAATGGCGGCAGCGAGATCAAAGACCTGCTGACCCGGCTCATTGCCCAGGAACAAGTCACCTTGCAGGCGCAGTTCGACAACCAGCAAATGACCTTCCCCCTGCAACTGGTCGAAGACGAGTTCCATTCCCTGCACCTTCAGTTGGGTGCGCCGAACATCTATGAAGAAGGCCCCATGGTCCGGCCATGGCGGTTGACGCTTGATGAACCGGTCGCGCTGGAAGATGAGCTGGGCCTCAGCGCTGGCCTGTGGGTACGGGAAATTTCATTCAAGGGTGTTCTGATCGAAATTCGTGATCAACCCGAGCCGCCGAATTCCTTCAATCTCTGGTTCACGCCCGCCCACTGCCCGCCGATTGCGTTGCAGGGTGTGCTGCAACGGCGCACCGGCGACAGCCTGGCGGCCTATAACCTGAGCCCCAGCCAACCGCAGGAAATCGAACGGCTTCGCGAGTACATCCTCCAGGCCCATCGTCAGGCCCATCCAGAGCTTCACCCTCAACTGTCCAGGTGACCGTCCAGGTATTGCTGCAACCGGCGGCGCATCAGGCGCGCCTCGCTGCCAAGACACGCTACTTGCGAACCGACCAGACTGTCCTGGGCCAGGTCCGCTGCCTCCCCCGCCAGTAACAACGGGCACTCCAGTGTCAGGGCCAGGCGCGCCAGGCGCTTGGGCATGTCCGGCGCCGGCGGGCGGTTGGAGAACAACACCAGGGCATGAGGCGCCATGTGCTCGCAGACCAACGCCAACTCCTCCAGCGGTTGCCCCAGGCTCAACACCGTCACGGCAATTTCGCTGCTGCCCAGCAGCAGGGCTGCCACCAGCAGTTCCAGTTCCCGGCAATGATCGGGGATGGCCGCCAGCACAACCCGCACCTCCTGCTGCTCTTCGGCCAGTTGCAAGCGCTGCAGCACTCGCCCCCGCAAAAAACCATCAAGGAACAGCCACTCGCTGGTCTGGCCGAAGGCTTCGCGGGTGCTGCGCAGCGCCTGCCAAACCGGCATGAGGATCTCCTGGAATGCCACCAGCAGGGGATAACCGCTGAATACCTGGCCATAGACCTGCCCCAGACGCTGCTCATCGAAAGCGCGCACGGCCTGGCGCAGCTGTAGCTGCCATTGCTTGAAGTCATTCTGGGACGCAGGATTGTGCAGTGGCTCAGCCTGGGCCTTGAGGCTGTGACTGCGAGCAAGGATCTTGCCGACTTTGCTGACTGCCACACCCCGTTCGATCCAGCCGAGGATAGTGCGCACCTCGTCAATATCGGCCTGAGAGTACAAGCGGTGCCCACTTTCGGTGCGTGTGGGCTGGATCAGCCCATAACGGCGCTCCCAGGCCCGCAAGGTCACCGGATTGATGCCCGTCAGGCGCGACACTTCACGGATCGGGAACAGCTCCTCGTGGTCGAGATCGCCGGGGTTCAACGAAGGCTGGGCAGGTTCGATCATTGCCGGGAAAACCACGATTCAGGGGCCGACGGGCATTCTACTCCGGGGGCGGAAACACGACCATTGGCATTTAGGCCGGTACGGTTTGTCTGCCAGCACTGACGGGTCAGATTATTTCGGCAATAATCCGCGCCCGTTTTTTGCATGCAGCCAGATGTCGCCTACCACCCCAGGCGGCATTTCATGGGCAGGCCACCCGCCACGCCCAGTTGCCAGGAGATACACGATGTCTACCCCACCCGTAACCCTGATGGTGACGCGCCGCGTTGCCCAAGGCCGCTACCAGGACCTGATGGCCTGGCTGCACGAAGGCGAACAACTGGCCACCGACTTTACCGGTTACCTGGGCTCCGGCGTACTGGCGCCGCCCCCGCAGGGCGACGAGTTCCAGATCATCTTCCGCTTCACCAACGAGCAGACCATGCAGGCGTGGGAACACTCCGCCTCGCGCAAGGCCTGGCTGACCCGCGGCAACGGCCTGTTCGAACAACCCCAGGAACTGCGCGCCAGCGGCCTGGACGGCTGGTTTGGCACCCATCCGGTGCAGCGCCCGCCGCGCTGGAAACAGGCCGTAGCGATCTGGCTGGCGTTCTTCCCGGTCTCACTGCTGTTCAACGTGCTGTTCGGCCACTGGCTCGGCGCCCTGGACCTGGTGCCGCGCATCTTGCTCAGCACCCTGGGCCTGACGCCTTTGATGGTGTACCTGTTCATTCCGTTGTCGACCCGTCTGCTGGCCAACTGGCTCAATGCCCCGGCCCGCAGTGCCAGGCCGCAGGGCGCGCGCAATCCAGCCTAGTTCGGGTATGCTGGGGGTTATCCAAGCGAACCAGTAAAAGTTGACCGCCCCCACCATGAAAAGCCCAATTCTTGTCACCGGAGCCAGCCAGCGAGTCGGGCTGGCGCTGGCCCTGAACCTGGCGCAGGCCGGCCATACCGTGGTCAGCGCCAGCCGCAGCAAAAGCCCCGAAGCGGCCCACCCCAACATCATCCAGTTCCAGGCCGACCTGTGCCTGGAACAGGACCGCCTGGCCCTGATCGATCACCTGAAGAGCAACTACGATGGCCTGCGGGCGATCATCCACAACGCCTCGTTGTGGCTCGACGACGACCTGGCCAACCTCAACACCATGTTCAAGCTGCACGTCGAGGCGCCCTATCACCTGAACCTGGCGCTGGGCGAGCAACTGCTGAAGCTGGACAAGGCCGACATCATCCACATCTGCGACGAGACCTCCTCGCGCGGCAGCAAGAGCCACATCGGCTATGCCGCCACCAAGGCCGCGTTGCAGAACATGGTGCTGTCGTTTGCCGAGAAATACGCACCGGTGGTGAGGGTCAACGCGATCCTGCCCGGGCTGTTGATCCTCAAGGAGAACAGCGACGAGGCCTACCGCCGACAAACGCTGAAAAAGGCCCTGCTGGAATTCGAACCCGGCGCCCAGCCGCTGATCGAGGCAGTGCGTTTCCTGCTCGACAGCCAGTACAGCACCGGCAGCAACGTGGTGATCAACGGTGGTCGCCACCTGAAGAACCGCATCGCAACAGACTGAATTGCCCTTGTCACGAGAACGACCATGAACGATCAACAAAAGCTTGAACTCGAAGCCGCCGCCTTCCGCCGGCTGGTTGCCCACCTGGACAGCCGCAAGGATGTGCAGAACATCGACCTGATGAACCTCTCCGGCTTCTGCCGCAACTGCCTGTCCAAGTGGTACAAGGCCGCCGCCGACGAGCGTCAGATCGACCTGAGCATGGATGAGGCCCGCGAAGTGGTCTACGGCATGCCGTATGCCGAATGGAAAGCCCAATACCAGAAAGAAGCCAGCGCCGAGCAACAGGCGGCATTCGCCAAAGGAACGCCCAAGGAATAGGCGCTAGCGGGCGAACCTCATAGGCGATGAGGTTCGCACTTACCAGCGCACTTTCAACCCGAGCGAAGCTTGTACATCAGCCTCCACGCGGGTATCGCCGCTGATGTCCCACATATGGCCGACCTCACCGTAGAGGTCCATGCTGGAAGTCAGCGCCACGGTACCGCCCGCAGCCACTTCACCCGAGGTGTGCCGACCCGCCGGGCCCGACGAATGTAGCTTCATCATCATCGAGGTGGGCACGGTAGACGTTGAGGCGAGCATAGGGTTGCACGTGTCCAACTTTGTCGACGATCACATCACCTTTTATCCGCACCCCCACACGGCCGATCCAGCCATTGCCGGCATCTTGTTCAACCCGGGCACCGGACAGCGTCTCGTCGTCAAAATCGCTGTGCTGAAAGATCAGCTGAACCTGTGGCTCGATGACCCATTGATCATTGAGCGGATAAGCCTTGCCCGTTTCCACCGACGCGACATAGCTTGTCGCCTTGCCCGACTGGCTGGGGCTAGTGTCAGGATTGATATCGTAATGATGACGACCGCTCTGCAGCACGCTGTCGACGTACCATCCCTGATTGTCCCGCCAGGTCGCGTACGCCCCCAGGTAGTTAGAGCTCAGGTCATTGCTGCCGACACGTCCGTTGCGCGCGCTGGCATCCCCGGAGACGTCGATATCACCCCCCAGGTAACCAACATAGATACCGGTGTGCCAATTGGCATTGGCCCAGAGATCGGTGCCCACTTGCAGGCCAGCCACATGCCCGTCGCTCTGGGCCTGGCCAGGGCCGGATTGCGAAAGGTTCATATCGGTATACACAGCCCGTATCCAGGATTCGCGCAGGTCAACTGCGTCATCGCTGACACGCATGGTCGAGCGGCTACCTGAGGGTACTTCATCACCCATTCGCCGATGCAGGTTACCCACCATAGCCAGATCTACCTGCCTGACCTGCGACGGCAGGGCGACCAGAAGCGGCACTTCACTTCGGTAAATCGGCTGGTCATCCACTATGTTCCCTTCATCGTCTCCTATCGGTGTCGGTGTCGGTGTCGGTGTCGGTGTCGGTGTCGGTGTCGGTGTCGGTGTCGGTGGTATGGTCGGCACAACCGGTGTAGCTGGCAAACTCGAACGCAAATACCAGCTTTCCCCTGTGCCATCGGCATTGGCAGCGAACAAGTGGTACTCAAAAGCTCCCGCATCCACATGCTCACCCGAGAGGCTGAACGCGTCCTTTGTGCTCTGGGCGGTGGTGGTGGTTCCATTGATCGCGCCGATGACCTCAATGCCGTTGCCGCTGGTCAAGGCACCGAGCCCACCTATATCGGTGATCTCGATCGTGGTGTGACCGCTCGCATTGACCGGCCCATCCAAGACCATCCGATCGCTCACGCTGGTACCGCCTGCCACGCTAGTGCTCAATGCCAATACACCGTCGTTACCGATATAGGGGCCGGCGACCGTCAGCGTGCTACTGCCACTGCTGCCGACCAGGCTGACTCGGCCGCTATTACTCAACCCGGCGACCTGCTGATCGAAGCCGCCTGTATCGAGTACTGTGCCCGAGGCAACCGCATGCACCGAGGCGGCACTGAAGGTATTTGGCCCCGCAGCGAGCAAGGTCCCTGCTGTCAATTGGGTCGCGCCGGAGTAGGTATTGGCCCCAGCCAGTAACAGCGTGCCATCGCCCTGCTTAGTCAGTGTTCCGCTGCCGGTGATTGCACCGGACAATGTTTCAGTGAAACTACCGGTATCGATAACCGGATCGGTGGTTCCGGTGAGTTCGATGGCATTCGCCACGTTCAAATCGCCGACCGAAAATCCCAACGTAGTGCCCTCATCCATAGCCAAGGGTCCGCTGCCCAATGCCGTGTTGTGGCCTACTATGATTTGACCCGCTTTTAATGCCGTACCGCCGCTGTAATTATTCGCCGCCGACAGCAGGAGGCTGCCATCCCCATCCTTGGTGAGACGGCCTGGCCCGGCAAGCACACCCGTCATGGTCAATGTTGTGCCCGGTTCAGTCAGCAAGGTGCCGTTCGCATCGAGTACGACGGCGCGCGCCATGGAGATATCGCTGGTAGCCTGAAGCGTGCCTAAACCGGCGCCATCGAACGACAGACCTGCGGCCGGGTCACCAAGGCTCTGGTCGGACGAAATCTGAAGTACTCCTTCCTGGATGGACCATGAGGTGAGCTGGCTTGTTGCCCCCGTCAGTATCCATGTGGAAGCGCCTATTTTCGTGAAGGTCTCGAACCCTTGGAACACCTGAGTGGGTCCGATATCAAAAACGTTGAACGTACCGTTGCCTGCACCGCCCAAGGCGAATCTATCGGAGCCATTTGCGATAACAGAGCCATTGAAACTGAAGCCCGAGCGAAGTTCGAGGGTGTTGATACCACTGTCGAACTGGACAGCAACACCGGGCGCGCCGCTGAGTCCCATACCGGCATTAATGGAGCCTGCATTGACGAGGTATATGGTATTGCCTGTAACGCCCCGCCCCGCCTGCCCCCCACTAGTAACAGCCGGGTCGGCACTCCCTCCGCTGATGACCCCCAGATTCACCAGCGTACTGCCAACTACCGATGCACCCGCTCCAGCAATGCCTCCAACGGTGGGGGCGCCTTCGACGCCGGGGTGGCCGTTTGCACCGACAATCGTGCCGCTTGGGGCGTTGGTAAGTACCGCTCCGTTGCGCAGCTCCAATCCAGCACCGCCTCCTCCGCTACCGTTGAAACCAAGATTACGCCCCGCCCCGCCCATGCCCCCCGTGATCAAGCCACTATTGCTATGAGTGCCCTCCAGCAAGATGGCGCCAGCCCCTCCTGCGCCACCGAATTTGTTATCAGCACCGTTTCCTGTTCCGATATTGATGACGCTACCACCTCGCCCCCCTCGGATCGATCCCTGATTGTCCAGCACACCGCTCGATATTCGGATGCCTGCATCCCCTGCCCCACCGCGGCGTGTGGAATTTGACGTAGTGCTGTTAGCGTTGTTAGAACCGCCGGCGCCGCCGACGATGGTGCCGGTGGAGGAATTGACGAGTACTGTGTTCGTCAGGTTCATGCCCACACCGCCGCGACCCGCATTAGTGGCCGTACTGGTATTGCCACCAGCACCGCCTTGGATCGAACCCAGATTCGTGACACTGCCATTCGAATGGACAAAGCTGCCACCCGCATTGCTATTGTTGGTCGGTCCTGCGGCGCCAATCGAAATGTTGCCGCTAAAGCGCAGTGGTCCGCCGGACAGGGTTAGATTTACGCCTGGATTTGAGCCCGCGCTCGCCGTGCCCAGCTGGAAAATCCCACTATCGATAAGCAAGGCCTTATTGACCTGCTGCAAGAAAGATGGATCGCTGACAATGATATTCGCAGTAAGTGTGATAGTTGATTCCGGATCGCCATCGTTGTTGGCGTCAATGATAGCCTGCCGCAACTGCGCTTCATCAGAGACGTTATACTCAGCGGCACCAACAGATGAGCAATATATAGCCAACGCGATAGTTGCTAACCAGGCGAGTTTGCTCCCTGACGGCAGCATAATACCCGCCCCCTCTTGGGCTTTTCGGGTCGAGTTTAAAAACGTCACCCGGGTGATTTTGCCGGCCCTGGCACCGCCTAGGCAAATGACATTTACCATGATGCTGGCCTCTGCAAAAATAAAACGTTGCACCTGGTTTTATTAAAGCAGAACTGAATGTAGCCACCGCGATTTTTGAAATGCAGGTAGGGCGAATTTAAACCGGAAAACTTCGAAAGACGCCGGCAACTTGAAACGACATAAAAAAGTAAATAGCAATTACTCGTAGGCACTCACCATTAGCTATGAACAACGCTAATATTGGTTAACAAGGAGCTGTAAAAGAATGATTGATCTCGACACCCTGCGCCAACGCCTGAACAGCGGCGAGCATCTCTTCGCCGACACCCTGGCATTCATCGCTGCGCACTACGACTACCAGCCACAGGCCTTCAACAACGGTGGTGTCGAAAACGCCGCCGGACAGAACGAAGGCTCCTGCAAGACCTTGGGCCTGGCCGTGCTTGAAGGCCTGAGCGATCAGGAAGCGTTACTGGCGTTCGGCGAGCACTACCGCTCGGTGCTGGCAACGCCTGAGGGCAGCGATCACGCCAACATCCGCGCGCTGATCCAGCACGGACTGGCCGGGGTGAAGTTCGACGCCCAGCCACTCAAGGCACGCTAAGCGTCACCACGCGGCCTGGCGTATCGTCGGCCAGTTGCCCCTGCTGCAGCCACTGCAGGGCAATTGGCCAAAGCCTGGCTTCAAAGCGTTTGTGGAAAAAAGCGAAGTGGCCGATCTGCGTTTCGTCGATGTCTGCAGGGGCGATGCGCAAATGGCTTCGTGTGCTGGACTCGAAATACCCCAGTAGCCGCTCGATGGCCGCCATGGTGCCGAACGGATCGTCGGTCAGGCTGATGGCCAGCGTTTGCGCCCTGACCCTGGCAAATGGCAACTGCCCATGCGCCCTGCCACTGGGACGGCGCTCATAGGCTGGCGTCATCGTGCTCCAGTCCTTCACCACCCCGGCCGGGGTGTCTTCCAGCCAACCCAGGCGCTTGCCGGGAAAATAGCCGAACACCCGTGTCAGCAACGGCATCACCACATGCCACTTGCCGAACAGCTGCCAGCGGCTGTCCTGGGCGTAATCACGCCAGTAGGCAAATTGCGCACCGACCGTGACCAACCTGCGCAAGCGATCGGCCGACGCCGCCAGCCCCGCCGCACACCCCCCAAAACTATGTCCGACCACATCGATCGGTTGCCCCGGAAACTCGCGGGCGGCGCGTTGCAGCATGGCTTCGAAATCCAGAGCCCCCCAATCGGTCCAACTGGCCTTGAAGTGCCGCATGGCAGCCGGGCGCGACTCGCCGATGCCGCGATAGTCATAAGTCATGACATCGAAACCATGGCTGAACAGGTATTGGGCAAAACGGGCGTAGTAGCTGCAGCGCACGGAGGTGGCCGCGTTGATGATCACCACCGGGCGATTGCGGTCCGGTACGGCGTGGCGCCAACTGAAACCACCGAGGGTGTAGCCATCGGCAGCACGTTCGCGAAAGGCGTGTGCGGTGTTGCGGGAGACAGGCAGGGGTGGAAAACTTTCGAGGCTGCTCATTTCACGAACCTCAAGCAAAACGCCGCCCCGGCTCAGGCAGGGGCGGCGATGAAGATGACCTTACAGGTCGATGCAGTCGAACTTCACGTCGGTGGCGACATCGGCGTCGTAGTCCACATCCGGGCGCTCGAAACCGAACAGTTTGAGGAACTCGCGCTTGTAATCCTTGTAGTCGGTCGCCGTGAACAGGTTTTCGGTGGTCACGGTTGGCCACAGGGCCTTGCAGGCGTCCTGCACGTCATCGCGCAGCTCCCAGTCGTCCAGACGCAGGCGGCCCTCTTCGTCCAGCGCCGCCGGCGCGCCATCGGCACGGTACAGACGGTCGCGGAACAAGCGGTCCAGTTGCTCGATGGTGCCTTCGTGAACACCCTTCTCCTTCATGATCTTGAAGACCATCGACAGGTACAGCGGCATCACCGGGATGGCCGAGCTGGCCTGGGTCACCACCGACTTGAGCACAGCGACGTTGGCGCCACCACCGACCTTGCTGTTCAGGCGCTTGGCGGTTTCGTCCAGGTCTTGCTTGGCCTTGCCCAGGGCGCCATGCCAGTAGATCGGCCAGGTGATTTCGGTACCGATGTAGCTGAAGGCCACGGTGCGCGCCTGGGGTGCCAACACGCCGGCAGTGTCCAGGGCGTCGATCCACAGCTGCCAGTCCTGGCCGCCCATCACGGTCACGGTATCGGCGATTTCCTGCTCGGTGGCAGGCTCGATGGATGCTTCGATGATGGTGTCTTTGTTGGTGTCGATAGCAGTCGACTTGTACGGCTGGCCGATTGGCTTCAAGGCCGAACGCACCAGCTCACCGGTTTGCGGCAGCTTGCGCACAGGCGATGCCAGCGAGTAGACCACCAGGTCGACCTGGCCGCCCATTTCGTTCTTGATCAGTTCGATCACTTTGGCACGAGCTTCATCGGAGAAGGCATCACCGTTGATCGACTTGCTGTACAGGCCTTCGGCCTTGGCGAATTTGTCGAAAGCGGCGGCATTGTACCAGCCGGCGGTGCCTGGCTTGGTCTCGGTGCCCGGCTTCTCGAAAAACACGCCCAGGGTATCGGCGCCAAAACCGAAGGCTGCGGTGATGCGGGCCGCCAGGCCGTAGCCGCTGGATGCACCGATGACCAGGACCTTCTTCGGACCATCCTTGCGCACGCCCTGCTTGCGGGTGGCTTCGATCTGATCACGTACATTTAGCTCGCAACCGGTCGGGTGCGTAGTGGTGCAGATAAAACCGCGAACTTTAGGATGGATGATGGCCAATGTCTGTACCTCGTCAGTGAATTTGCTGAGGGAGCCGAATCGCGGGGACTCGAGGTTCCGTTGCTGTGAGGGTGAGACTACACCCGCGGCGTTGCCGACACATCCGGCTCCCTGGAATCCCTCAGGGCGCTACTTTGTCACAGCGTGGAAAAGTTCAGCAACATCACTCAGACCCTGAATGCACCGATCAAGCGCTTGAGTTCCATCACCTGGGCCGACAACTGGCGGCTGGCGTCCTCGGTCTGGTGCGCCCCCTGGGTGGTGTGTTCCGCCGCCCGGTTGATCTCGACGATGTTCTGGTCGATGTCCTGGGCCACTGCCGTCTGTTGTTCCACCGCAGCGGCAATCTGCTGGTTCTGGTCGACGATGCTGCCCACCGCTGCGAGTATGTTCTCCAGCGCCTGTTGCACCTGTTGCGACTGCCCGACCGTACCGGCCGCCACCTGATGGCTGGCGTCCATCGCCTTGACCGCCGCACCGACGCCGCCGTGCAGCCGCGAGATCATCTGCTCGATTTCCTCGGTCGACTGCTGGGTACGCTTGGCCAGGGTGCGAACCTCGTCGGCCACCACCGCAAATCCACGTCCCTGTTCTCCCGCCCGGGCTGCCTCGATGGCAGCATTGAGGGCCAGCAAGTTGGTCTGCTCGGCAATGCTCTTGATCACTTCCAGCACCCGGCTGATCGCCTGGCTGTCACCGGCCAACTGGTGGATGACCGCCACCGACTGGTCGATTTCCCCTGCCAGCCGGGCAATATTGCCCTGCTGAGACTCCACCAGGCCGCGCCCGCTGACCGTCTCCTGGTTGACGCTGTGGGCGCTGTTGACCGCCGCTGCAGCGCTGCGCGCCACTTCCTGGGCAGTGGCCGACATCTGGTTCATGGCCGTGGCCACTTGCTCGATCTGCCCGCGCTGACCGCTGACCGCCTGGTTACTGCGCGCCGACACCGCATGCACTTGTTCAGCCTGGCGCTCGACTTCAACCACGGTGTGGCCGACCTGCTCGATCAAGTCATGAATGCGCTGCACGGTGCCATTGAACACTTGCCCCAGCTCCCCCAGCTCGTCGCGACTGCTGGGCTGGAAATTAACCGTCATGTCGCCCGCGGCCACCTTGTCCATCACCGCACCGAGGGACTTGAGCGTATGGCGGGTCGAGGCATAAAAGCCGCCGTAGAGGTAGACGATCATCAAGAACACGCCGGCCAGCGCCGACACCAGCACGATCATGTGCAGGCGGTGCTCGGCCAGACGCTGCTGCAATAACTGGTCGAGGAATTCGCCAGTCGCCGTGTTCAACGCGTAGGTCTGTGCCATCAGGTCGCTGACTTGCTGGTAGAACGCCGGCCAAGGAGCATCCAGGGTATCGGCAACCACTACCTGTTCCTCGAACAACTCGCCGGCTTGCTTGAGCGATGCCTGGCTGCGCTGGGCCAGGGTGCTCAGCTTGGCATGGGCACCGGGCTCGGTGGCCAGGGCGTCCTGGAGTTTCAGGGCATAGTCGGCGCCCAGTTTATCCAGGCGCTGCAGCAAGTCTTCAAAACGGGTACTGACCGCCGAATTGAGAAAGCCCTGCCCCAGTGAGTACGCGCCCATGGCTCGACCTTCGCCCAACACCTGGGTCACTTCCGGGGTGACCGTGGTCATCAGCTCGCTGAGTTGGCGAATGGCAGAGTCGCTGTCCTGGTTCAGCCCGGCCTGGCTGGCAATCATCTTGCTCAGCACCTGGGCCTGGCCCAGCAACTTGTCCAGCATGGCGACCTTGCTTTGCAGCGACGACTCCGCCTGGGCAGCCTTCAACTGGGCAAGCATCTCGTCGCGCCTGGCGTGAAGATCCCGGGCCTGGTCCTCGTCGGCAATAACGGCCGAAAGCCCTGATAAGCGGCTCATCACCTGTTGTTCGAGACTGGCGATCTGCGTTTCGACATTTTCGGCCTTGCCCGACTGCCCGAGCACCGCATTAATCTGCACCAGGTTGCCCAGGGTTTCCAGGTTGCCGCGCAAGGCCAGGCTGCTGCCTAGCAACTCAAGGCTCTGCAGCTCGACCTGGGTGGCGTGGAACTGTCGGTAGGAGTCACGGACCAGGTAATAGTTGGTCACCAGCATGGGCAGGAAAAACAGAATACTGATCAGGCTGAACTTCATCCCGAAGCTCAGCCGATTCATCAGCGCGATGGCCGGATACAACAGGCTCTTCAAGGGTGTACCCTCCGATTCTTATTGTTTTTGCGCACACAGTGGCACTAGGCCACCGATGGTCTTCGCCGGCACCTGTATAACGTATATCGGAAGGGGGTTTTGTAACTTAAGGTAAACCGTCAGCGGGGCGGACCAATGGCCGCCCCGCGCAATGCCTCAGCCCAGTACGGTCCACAGGGCAAAACAGGCATACCAGAGCACCGCCGAGCGCAGCAGCAGCTCCCACAGCGAGTCCAGCCCGACCAGGCCCTCGGGGCCTGCCGCCGCGCTGGCGGGCATCTCCCCCGCCACTTGGCCTACCGTAGCAATCAAGCGAGCGGCGGTGATGTTCCAGTTGAGCAGTTCATGCAGCATCACCCGACTCACGGCCAAAAAGTTGCCCACCAGGGCGAAGCTCACGCCCAGCACTCGCACCGGTGCCCAGTCGAAGGCATGGCGCAATTGCTGGGCACGTTCCTGCAGTGCCGGGTGACGGGCATGTTCGGCTGTCAGGGCCAGCAGGCGATAGGCCAGCGCAGCGGCGGGCCCCAGCAGCACATACCAGAAAATAACCGCAAAAAAGCTCTGGTAGGCCTGCCACAACAGATGCCCCTGGACCCGTTCGAGCAAGGATTGCGCGCTATCGCCGGTCACACCCAGGTCGCGTTCGGCCACATGCACTGCCGCCTGTTCGTCACCGCGCCGCCAGGCATCGCGAAACGGTCCCAGGGAAGCCTTCACATCGCCACGCCCCAGGCTGTAGATCAGCACCAGCAAATGCACCGGCAGCGCCAGCAACCCGTAGGCCACCGGTTCAAGTACGTGCGTGAGCAGGGCCAGCAACGCGACCGGCAGCAGCACCAGGATCGCCAATACCCACCAGGGGTGGCTTTTGCCGTTGCGCTCCAGGCGAGCCAGTTCGCTGCGAAAGAAACCATCACGCTGCAGTCGCTGGCGCAGGGCCGAGAACTTCTCGAACCAGAGCACCAGTAACATCACCAGAAAAGTCATGATCTGTCCTCGTTATCCTTGAGGGCCGCACGGTAGCGCGGCCAGTCGAATGCCTGGCCAGGGTCGGTCTTGCGTCCCGGGGCAATGTCGCTGTGGCCTTGAATCCGCTGGTCGTCAATAGCGGGCCAGGCCGCCCGGATCTGCCGGGTCAGCCGTTCAAGCGCCTGGTATTGGGCATCGGTAAAGGGCAACTCGTCGGTGCCTTCAAGCTCTATACCGATGGAGAAGTCGTTGCACCCCTCACGCCCATCGAAGCACGAGACCCCGGCATGCCAGGCACGGTCCAGGCAGGAGACAAACTGAGTGACCTTGCCGTCACGCTCGATCAAGAAGTGCGCCGACACTCGCAGGTCCTTGATGCCATCGAAGTAGGGATGCTCGTTGGGGTCCAGGCGGTTCTGGAAGAACGCCTGGACCTTGCCGGTGGCGAACTGCGCAGGCGGCAGGCTGATGTTGTGAATCACCAGCAGGGAAATGACTTCACCCTCGGGGCGGGCGTTGAAGTTCGGCGAGGGGCAATGGGTGACACCGGCGAACCAGCCTGTAGCGCGGTCCAGTTGCATAGAAAATCCTGAGGCACGAGAGCACTGCCCCAGTATGCCCCGAGGCGTTGCGGGATGCATCGTTAAAACACATTCGCACTAGCGCGCCTGGGCCAGGCGCAGTTTACCGAGCACCGAGTCCAGCGCGCGATCAAACAGCAGCGTGTCATCCAGCGAGCGCACATCGCCACGGTCCAGGGCAACCGCCAGCGCCATGCGCGAGTAGTCACGCACCTTCATGCCGGTACGATTGACGAAGATGAACCTGTCGGTGCTGGCGATCTGGGCGATCAGCTTGCAACGCTGCACGTCCCCCTCTTCGCTCAACTCGACCCAGTTGCCGATTCGCAATCGCTGCACTTGCAGCAAGGCCGGATCATCATCCGCCAGGTGTACCAGGCCATGCACGGGCCCGGGATGTTCCGGGCTGGCGAGAACAATTTCGTCGAGTACCAGTACCCGCTCGCAGGCTTGGGCATGGCTTGCGAACGGAGCGTCGAGCGCCTGAACGTGCAAGGCTTCAAGTTGGGCGAAGAATTCACGGGTAGCAAACGGATCGAAGGCAGCACTGGCCAGGCCATCGCGCAAGGCCTTGAGCAAGCCGGGCACAACCTCCAGCAGGCGCGGGCCCGCATCTGCCTCGTCATGCGGCTCGACGCTCCAGATCAAGGTGTCCATGGTCTCCAGCCCCCCCACCCACTGCGCCGAATTGTCGCCATGTTTCAGACAGGCCAGCAGCAACACCTGGCTCCAGGCTTCTTCAAGCAAACTCACCACCACCCGTGGCAGGGTCTTGCCAAGCAGGCGTCGGTTGAGTTCCTGCTGCACCCGCTGGCGAGCCAGCTGGGCGCGGGCACGACCCTCTTCGGCATCACGGGTGCGTTGTTCGAGCAGCTCGTTGCGTCGTCGCTCATCACTGTTGAAGGCGAGGAACTCGGCCAGCAGGTCGGAAAAAATCGCCGGGTCGTCGACAAAGTCACTGAGCAACCGCTGGACGATCTTCTCCACGCGCGGGTACAGGGCATCGCGCTGACAGTCGTCACCGGCGCCCCAGCCCATTGCCGCGTTTGCGATCTCGTTGAGCAGGCGTCGGGCCGGGTGACTGCTGCGGCTGAAAAAGCGCTTGTCGAGCACGGCGACCTTGAGCATGGGAATCTGCAGGCGACCGATCAGCATCCGCAGCGAATGCGGCAGGTTGTGATCAGCCTGGATGAATTCGAAGAGCATGGCGATCAGGTTGATCACATCCTCATCCACGCCTTCGACCTTGCGGTAGGTACCGCTCTTGACGCTGACCCGCGTCAGTAACTGCTCAAGCTGATGGTGCAGGTCGAAATCATCGACCTGCGAGGTTGGCGGCACATAGTGCTGCAGGTGCGAGAGCAAGCGCAGCAGGTCGCGGGTGCTGATCGGCTGCACCGTGCCACCCGCCTCCAGCCGCGGTGCGACTCGACCGCGCACCCGCGCCAGCAAGGATTGCAAGGCACTGAACACGGCTTGCTCGTTGGCATCCAGGGTGGCGCCCAGGCGTTCGTCACCGGCGTGGTTGGTCGGATCGCTGCGGTTGGGGGCGCTGCGATCCTGGATCCGACGGCGGGGCACCGACTTGAGTTCAGGCAGAATGCCGGTGGCCACCAATAACTGGTTGGCCTCGCCATACAACTGATCGGCATCTTGCAGTACATAGTGCTCGAACAACTTGAGGATGATCAGCTTGACCTTGATGCCAACCCCCAGGTTGCGCCCGGCCTGGAGAAAATACTCGCAGAGCATGGCCGGCCCCAGGGGATTGCTGCGGTCATCCAGCGCCAGCCCGGTCAGGGCGGAGAAACGCAAGGTCAACTGGTTGAGAGCAAAACCTTCGCGGGCCAGCACCCGCGCAACCATGGCGTCCAGGGCCACCGTTCGCTCCAGTTCATCGTTGGCCACCAGCGTCAGCTTGTCATAGCCGCCACAGGGTGTGGCCAACGGCATCGGGTCGGTCTGGCCGAGGCGCGCGAATGCCTGGTAGAAGCGGTCAAGGTAGCCGCGCTCGATATGCTTGCGCTTGAGGCGCAGGTCGCGCATGGCTTCGAACAGGTAGTTCTGCTCACTGTTGCTGGCAGCCTTGTCGGCCATCTCGAACAGGGTGTCATCGGCGTTGTCGAACAACGCCTGCAAGCCCTGGCGCAGTTGCAGGGCTGCCTTGTCACGCACTTGCAGGAGTACCACGGGCAGACGAGCAAGCGGCGCAGAATGCGCCTGTTCGATGGAAGCCGTGATTGGCACCACCTTGCCGTCTTTGTGCATCCCGGACTCCTTGCTGGGTAAAGTGTGAAATGAATCGATAAATCGTCAAAGCTATGGCGCCAAATACAAGTCGCATTATCTGGCAAAAACCGGACACTCGCCAGTTGGGCAGCGTCTTCGCTGGCACGAGTGGAGATAGACCGGGCAATCAGTAAAAAGCTCATTTGGACTGACCAGAGGTCAAGCGTGCCGTGCTTGCTGCAAGCGCGCCCCGCCCTGCCCTATAATCCCGGGCACTTAGCTTGTGGAGCCCGCCATGCCGAATTTACGTCTCGCCGACCTGACCGCCGAAATCGAAGCCAACGTGCGCCGTGCGTTGCTTGAAGACGTGGGCAGTGGCGATATCACCGCCCAACTGATCCCGGCTGAGCGCCTGGCCAAGGCCACCATTATTACGCGCGATGATTGCGTGATCGCTGGCACCGCTTGGGTCGATGCGGTGTTTCGCCAGCTCGATCCGCGGGTGGCAGTGCATTGGCAAGTCAAGGATGGTGAGCGGGCCAGGGCCAACCAGCCGCTGTTTCACCTCGAAGGCCCGGCTCGTTCGTTGTTGACCGGCGAGCGCAGCGCGCTGAACTTCCTGCAATTGCTCTCGGGCGTGGCGACTCACGCCCAGTTTTTTGCCGACAAGGTGGCCGATACCCAGGTCAAGCTGCTCGACACCCGCAAGACCCTGCCGGGCCTGCGCCTGGCGCAGAAGTACGCAGTGACGTGCGGCGGCTGCCACAACCACCGCATCGGTCTGTTCGATGCCTTCCTGATCAAGGAAAACCACATCGCGGCCAGCGGCGGTATCGCCCAGGCGATCAGCGCCGCACGGCGGATTGCCCCGGGCAAGCCGGTGGAAGTAGAAGTGGAAAGCCTGGAGGAATTGAAAGAAGCCCTGGAGGCCGGTGCCGATATCGTCATGCTCGACGAACTGAGCCTGGACGACATGCGCGAAGCGGTACGCCTGAATGCCGGCAAGGCCAAGCTTGAGGCCAGCGGCGGCGTGAATGAAAGCACCCTGCGGGTGATTGCCGAAACGGGTGTGGACTACATCTCGATTGGTGCCATGACCAAGGATGTGAAGGCAGTGGACCTGTCCATGCGCCTGAGCCTTTGAGGCGTCAGACACCGGAAACATCGCGGGGCAAGCCCGCTCCTACACAAAGGTGGGAGCGGGCTTGCCCCGCGATCATTTCAATTACAGCGAAGCGTTCTGCAGACCATCCAGGTAACGCTCGACATCCAGTGCTGCCATGCAGCCAGCACCCGCCGAGGTGATCGCCTGGCGGTACACGTGGTCAGCCACGTCGCCTGCGGCGAATACACCTTCAACGTTGGTAGCGGTGGCGTTGCCGTCACGGCCGCCGTTGACCACCAGGTAGCCGTCCTTGAGGGTCAGCTGGCCTTCGAACAGCGAGGTGTTCGGGGTGTGGCCAATGGCGATGAACACGCCGTCGACCTTGATTTCGTCGAAGCTGCCATCGTTGTTCTTCAGGCGCGCACCGGTCACACCCATGTTGTCACCCAGGACTTCGTCCAGGTTGGCGTTGAGCTTGAGTTCGATCTTGCCTTCGGCCACACGGGCGTTGAGCTTGTCGACCAGGATCTTCTCGGCGCGGAAGGTCTCGCGGCGGTGAACCAGAGTGACCTTGCTCGCGATGTTGGCCAGGTACAGGGCTTCTTCGACAGCGGTGTTGCCGCCACCAACAACAGCCACAGGCTTGTTGCGGTAGAAGAAGCCGTCGCAGGTCGCGCAGGCGGAAACGCCCTTGCCCATGAACGTTTCTTCCGACGGCAGCCCCAGGTAGCGCGCACTGGCACCGGTGGCGATGATCAGTGCGTCGCAGGTGTAGGAGCCACTGTCACCCTTGAGGGTGTACGGTTTGCTGGCCAGGTCCACAGCGTTGATGTGATCGAACACAATCTCAGTCTCGAAACGCTCGGCGTGCTCCTGCATACGCTGCATCAGCGCCGGGCCGGTCAGGCCATGGGGGTCGCCCGGCCAGTTGTCGACTTCGGTGGTGGTGGTCAGTTGACCGCCAGCCTGCATGCCGGTGATCAGCAGTGGCTTGAGGTTGGCACGGGCGGCGTAGACCGCGGCGCTGTAACCGGCAGGGCCGGAGCCGAGGATAATCACTCGCGAATGACGTACTTCAGACATGACGCTCTCCTGTCGAGGCGGGCGATGGCTTGCCCGCTTCTGGAATAAAAAAGAACCTGCGAAGCACTTGGGGAAGGCTTTGGGTCGCAGGTCCTGAAAAACATTGAATCGCAGTAGCCTTACAGGCTGTTGGCGTTCTCGGCCAGGTAGTCGGCAACGCCCTTGGCGTCAGCCTTCATGCCTTTCTGGCCTGGACGCCAGCCGGCTGGGCAGACTTCGCCGTGCTGCTCGGTGAACTGCAGGGCTTCGACCAGACGGATCATCTCGTCGACTTCACGCCCCAGTGGCAGGTTGTTCACCACCTGGTGCTGAACCACGCCTTGCTGGTCGATCAGGAACGAGGCACGCAGGGCCACGCCCGCTTCGTGTTCGATACCGTAGGCGCGGGTGATTTCGTGGGTTACGTCGGCCACCATGGTGAACTCGACTTCGCCGATACCGCCCTTCTCTACCGGCGTGTTGCGCCAGGCGTAGTGGGTGAACTGCGAGTCGATGGACACACCAACCACCTCGACACCCAACTCACGGAATTTATCCATGCGATTATTGTGGGCAATGATTTCCGACGGGCAGACAAAGGTGAAGTCCAGCGGCCAGAAGAACAACACGACGTATTTGCCGCGCAGGGAAGAAAGCGTGAAGCTGTCGACGATCGAACCGTCGCCCAATACTGCCGCCGCATCGAAATCAGGGGCTTGCTTGTTGACCAGAATGCTCATGAAAACTCCTTGAAAGTTTGAATTCGAAGGCGTTGAAAAGTTGTGCGCACTTTAGCGAGGCCGCAGAGATTAAGGAAATATCCTTAGACAATCCACCTTATAGGCCGGCTCTATTCATCGCTAAAAGCTACAGCTGTTTGTCTATCAAGCCTACAAGGGCTGTCGCCGAGGATTTGTTACGGCCCGTGTCCCGCTTTGCGCTGCGCTTTCGTCGACCGCTCAAACTCGGTAAGGTCAGCGCGTTTTCCTTTACCCGGAGCCCTCTATGCAAGCCCCTGTCCTCTCTGGCCCACAGTACCTGCGCGAAGGACTGAAACTGGTCCTGAGCCCGAGCCTGCGCCTTTTTGTGTTGCTGCCCCTGGCGGTCAACCTGCTGCTGTTCGTCGGTCTGATCTACGTTGCCGGCCATCAATTCAGCCTCTGGGTCGATTCTCTGATGCCCAGCCTGCCGAACTGGCTGAGCTTTCTCAGCTACGTCCTGTGGCCCTTGTTCGTGGTGCTGGTGGCGTTGATGGTGTTCTTCACTTTCACCATGCTGGCCAACGTCATTGCCGCGCCATTCAATGGCTTTCTCGCGGAAAAAGTCGAAGTGGTGGTGCGTGGCACCGACGACTTCCCGGCGTTCAGCTGGGCCGAACTGATGGCCATGGTGCCGCGCACCCTGGGCCGTGAAATGCGCAAGCTGGGTTACTTCCTGCCCCGGGCAATCGGCCTGTTCATCCTCTCGTTGATCCCGGTGGTCAACATCATTGCCGCCCCGCTGTGGCTGCTGTTCGGTATCTGGATGATGGCCATCCAGTACATCGACTACCCGGCGGACAACAACAAGATGAGCTGGCAGGACATGCTCGCCTGGCTGCGCAGCAAGCGCTGGCAGTCGCTGGGCTTTGGCGGCATCACCTACCTGGCGCTGATGATTCCGGGGGTGAACGTGCTGATGATGCCGGCGGCGGTGGCCGGCGCCACGTTGTTCTGGGTGCGCGAAAAGGGAGACACCCGCGTCGCCAAACCGTCCAGCCAGAACGCCTGACAAACACGTAAGCGATGCCCTTTCCCAGCCGACTGATACACAAGGCTGGTACACATGGCACTGATAGCACAACCATTCAGGCACCCCGACTCGGGCATCTATTACCTACGTCGCAGGGTGCCGGATGACCTCAGGCAGATCATCGGCAAGACCGAGATTCGTCGTTCGCTAAACACTCGACACTACCTGCAAGCGAAGGCGGCTTTTGCCCATGCGTATGCGGAATCGGAGAGGTTGTTCAGTGATGCCCGCCAGGGCCTCTACGTTGAGCACCGTGAGCCTGAGACAATAGGCAAGCCTCTGCCTACAGTTTTATTGACCGCCCCTACAAAGAGCTCCATAAGGCTTTCAGAAGCACTCACCCGCTACGTCCAATCCATCTCCATGTCCGGTAGGTCCGACTACGTTTCACGGCGGCATACAGTGGACTACAGCCGAGCCGTCAATCGATTCATTACGGACATGGGTGACAAGCCAATCGCCTCGATACAGCCATCGGACATCCATGCATTTGCGGCGAACTTGATTCAGCCTGCTGAGGAGAAGGTAAAGCCGCTGGCTACCTCATCTACTCGCTTGCTGCTGGCCCGACTGTCATCGGTGATGGCTTTTACCGTCGATTCAGGTCTGCTTGAAACGAATCCCGTAACCGCGTCGCGCATTCACAAGAGACTGGGGTCGGGCAAACCAAAACGGCGCTTGGACGATAACCGAGGCTACACCTGGGGCGAACTGGTTACGCTTTTCAGCCACACCGAATTTCAACAGCTACGAAATGCCGAAGGTCGGCCAGGTAATGCTGTGTACTGGATACCTTTGATAGCTGCATACACGGGCGGACGACGTGAAGAGCTGGCTCAGCTCTATGTGGAGGATATCCACCAGCATGAGAGCGGCTCTTGGTTTATTCGGATCATTGATGACCAGCCTGACAAGTCAGTTAAGACGGACAGCAGCCGTAGGGAAATTCCTGTTCATCCCGACCTTATTGCCCTTGGCTTGCTCACACTCGTACAAGATCGCACGCCTGGAACCAGAATCTTTCCCCAGTTAGTGAAAGTGAGCGACGGCTTTGCAGGAATAGTGTCCAAGTCATGGCGTCCAGTTACGCAGCGTTGTGGTGTTTACCAACCTGGTCGTAACCCACTGCATGCTTTCCGGCATAGCTTCAAAACGCTTGCAAGGGAGCACGGCATACCGAAAGAGGTAAGTGACTGGATCACTGGCCATGCATCTGGCCACATAGGTGACAGCTACGGCGTTAACCCGCTCTCTCGGATGGCAATGGAGATCCAGAAACTTCCAAGCCTTGCGAAGGCTGCAGGGCTCCTTTGACGAATGATGCCCAGAGCCTTGAATTAAACGAGGGTGATCCTTCATTGCTTGGTCTGTTGGCTAAAACCTTATGCTGGATGCATCCCTGCCCTCTCAAGGCGATTAGACCGGCGAGAGGCTTCACAGCTTCGGCATACGCTCAACGACCGCCTATGTGATGCTTGCTGTACAGGGTCCGCTCATCAAACGGGTTGCTGGACACAAAGGAGGACCGGTCATCTTCAGCATTTACGGTAACCGTAGCCCTCTGAGGGCATGGCAGCCCGCAAGCTGATCCACATCGCTGTCTGAATGCTTCGTTCCCAGTACCCCGTCTAAGTGCTTACAGAGACCACTGAATACGTACCCTTCGGGTGAATGGGTCCGCACCTAGGTGGCTGGTTGTCTATACGTCTACTCATTTGCGTACGTACGCACGTACGCACCTGGGTGCTTCATCAATCACGTAGGTGCTCAATTGATCAATTGGTCCATTGAGCAATTGGTCCATTGAGCAATGGCTCACGTGCGTGGGTGAGTGATTGGTTAAGCAAGTTAGTAATTGAGCAACCAAGTAATTGAGTAATTGAGTAATTGAGTAATTGAGTAATTGATCAGTTAATCGACCAACTGACGGAATAAACAGAGCAACACTCATCGCAGAAAAACTCACTTAGCCCATTGACACACTGACAAGCCGAGATAAGAATGATCGCCATCAACTCCAGCGCAAACCAGATCACCAGGAAGCTGAAATTCTTCGCAAACATAAACCATCTCGCCAATCCGCAAAATGAACTTAATCAACACCTTAATAGCACCGCCCGGCGCGGGAAAAACAACTTGGCTAATAAACAACCTTCATGAAAACCGTACGCAGCGATCAGTTATTGCATTCCCTACCAAGCTTCTCTCCACAGAAGTGCAGGACAGGCTGAGAAACTTAGGTATTAAATTTAATGCCATTGACAGCAACACTGTAGAAGGCTTTGTAACCCAACACTTGGAGACAAGCCTGCTCCGCCAGAACGACCAGATCATAATATGCACGCACGAGTCTCTTAGGCTGATTAAACCAAGCACACTCCAAGGCTGGCACGTGTATATTGACGAAATACCAACAACGTGGGACTGCACGACACTAATCTTCACAGACATATCTTACCGAGCCGTGATAGAACAATATGTTGAAAACCATCCTCATGGAAGCAAGCGAATAAAGGCGAAGCACTGTTTTAAGCAACTAATCGAAGAACTGGCCACAAAGCAAGATTCAACGATGTCGAACGACGCCCGAAAGGTATTAAAGACTCTTTTAGACAAAAGATACGTCATTGAAGTTGACCAGCTGGATGCCAAGAAAAATCGAAACGTTCGAATAATCGGAATCAAAGACTATATTCCTGCATTTGAGGCAGCAGAGACAGTTACAATCATGGGGGCGGAAATTGATAAATCTCTACTTGGAGTTATCTTGAGGGGGGCAGGCTGGTCGACAACCCCGACCAATGCAGAACTTGACTTTAAAGGCTACCAAAACAAGGTAATAATTCACCCATTCCTCGAAAACAAAGACTACTCGAAGAGAACTGCACTGATGAAAGGGGGAAAGGAACATGACGAGTACCAAGAGGACTGCTTGTTAGACGCCTGGCTTAGAAAAGACGTTCTGCGCATAATTGGATCTGAGAGGGCCATCCTAGTTGCACATGCTTGGTGCAGACTCCCCGTAGATGAATACAGCAACATTACACCGATCAATATCGATAGTCGAGGAGTCAATGATTATGCTGATTACAGCATTGCTATCTGCCTTCAGCATGGCAACATAACCCCTATCGAGAACAGGAGCATTCCGACCTTGGCGGAACTCCTTTCAATAAGCTGCACGATTGACACTAAGGAAATCAGAGAGGCGATAAAGTACGAGAGATTTTATGAATCGACTTTGCAATCTGTTTGTAGAACCGCTCTCCGATCACGAGACCATGAAGAAGAGATTCTGCTCTTCGTCCAAGATCAGAGCGTAGCGGAATTTCTTCTTGATAAAATTCAAGACTGCATCATAGACAATACCTACTCCGAGGTAGTGGTAATCGAGAAGACAGCTGCCAAGACCGAAAGAGAAAGCCGTCAACAGCAAGCAGTTATGCTGTGGAAGAGCGGATACGATGAAGACTTTATAGCCGATCAAGTAGACAAGACACCGAGAACAGTAAGGAGCTGGCTACGACCGCATAAGCAGCTTAAGGCAATACAAGAAGGTCAGAAACTGGAAATTTTCCCTTAAAAGTTCTCTAAGAGATTTTTTCCACCGCCCTTGATCATTAGGATCAGGCTCACCCACAATCGAGGAAACTTGGAAAAAAGAGTTCAAGAGGCAGGTAGAAACTACCCCTTCTCCCTCATACCAACTTGCAACTGAATAATAAAGTAGCTGTTCTAATCTCTCCATACAAGCTAGGCACAGCGTGTTGCATCACCCCCAGCACTCAACCAATGTGAAACTTGAGGCAACCTCAAATGGAGAAATCAATTGTGACACTACGCCACCATGTATCAGCAAGGTTACAAATAACGCTTAAGGGGGCTTTCTTGCCTCTGCCCCCTCTTATGGTCCTGCCGTGAGGCAAGAATAAAACTCTATCCAGAGGGAAGGACAAAGGGCGAGCAAAGCCCCTTCCCGCTCTTGCTCTTGCTCTTGCTCTGGCTGTGCCGACTTACGCTGTGGCCTCAGCCACAATTGATACACGTCCAGAGCGCTTCCCCTCATAACCTTGCCGTAGCATTGAGAGGCGATACGCGCATATCAACTCCCCAGAGCGAGGAAGGAGGTGTGCAGTACCATCCCCCTTAGCTGAGTACGAATCGTCTGAACGAACCATCAGTGGATGCTGACGAGACGATTCGTCACAAGTTAGCCTCTACAAGAAGACTAAGACCCTCGTAGAGCTTTGCTTTCCTGCCCCACTAAAGCGGGATGGCCGTCAGGCACAGCATCGTTTCAACAGGACAGGGGGAGTGGCGCACGACCACCAACTTTAAGTGAGCTCAACCCGCAATCAGACTCTTCCACTTAGAGCAGCGGCTTCACCAATGACCCACAGTGCTTGCATTTCACTGCTTGCATCTTTATCAACTCAGCACAGAACGGGCATTCTCTCTGACCGCCTACACTCACCACTGGCTGGCCTGTTGACTGATCCGACTCAACCACTACCTCTTGCCAACCTTTACGCAGGTAAGAGTTCGCGATGATGCTGTTTATGCTCCATGCGTAGACCACAATTGCAATGGGCAAGGCGATAATTATCCCTGGACCACCGGTTGCCAGCGAGAACCCGCCAACAAGTAATAACCATAGAAAGAAGTGCCCCCAGAGTCCCTTGCTGGCTAGATACAAGGGACCGAAGAGAACGACCAAACCACTAGCCTCCCTACTAATCGACTCAGTATGCCCGTTTGCCGGGTTACGAAAGGTCCTTGCCATAATAATTTCCTTGAAATTTAAATTAATCAGCCCGAGGTGATTCACGAAATCTTTCCCGCCGCATATAAAACCTCGCAGAAAGGGCATCCTTGCCCTGTTTAACGAGAGAGCTACTCAAAGCTCATAGGTCATTTATATCTGCTTACACGTATTGGGCAAGAGAGGATTGAAGAACGCGATAAGAGTTTCAAAGTCCGAGTCAACGAAGACTGAAGGAACGATCCCGATGAGAAACCCTTCCCGCATCGCTTGCTGGTCCACTGATTGCACCCACCCCTTCTTGATGACCAGCGAGACTGAATAATCTACCCGATCACGCCTGATGGTTAGAAAGCTAGGCAGCAAGTTAATATCGAGCATGACTCGACGATCACTATCCATTCGCAGCAATAGCAGAATCATAATCCCTACCATTTCTTCGCCAAGCGCGGTGTAGGCAGCAAGAGCCTCGAATGTATACCTTGGAATTTTCACTACTCGGCTTTTCCGCTTCACTGAGCATACCCCTCTGCCAAAGAAAGTCGGCTAGTCTCTCCTGACCTTTCTGCACGGAAAGATTTTGCGAGTGGGGATGCCTCATCTTGCTGAAGACCGGTGACGATACTGGTCGCTGAATCTATTTTGGTCATTGTTAAGCTCCTGTATATCAGTAACAAGTTTGACTTACTGCCTTACTGACTTACAGGGCGTACCGGCATGACACACTCACTGAAACGCTCCCCCTTCCAGACAACACGGAAGATTCAACGACTCCATGTAGGGTACACCTGGGGGGCTCCGGCTGGGTGGTAGCCTCGGGCAAGACCAATAATGCCATGCCAGCGATAAAATTCACAGCATACTGTGAAGACCCAGACCACCCTTGAACCGACAGTGCAACCTCATACAGAGGGGGCAAGGTTTGGACGCAGGCTTGGCATTCGGCAAGGTTCTCCGTGAAAGACGGAAGCAGGCAGGACTGACGCAGGAGAAGCTGGCGCTGGAAGCCGATGTGCAACGCAATTACGTCAGTCTTATCGAGAGGGGCATTCACCAGCCCACCATCAACATCATCTTTAAGCTAGCCTCTGCACTCGGATGCAAACCGTCTGACCTCGTTGTAGACGTCGAGACGCTCATCCACGATTGACCCTGTTCGCTATGACATACCTCAGCACGCTCAAAGGGCCAATCGGCGCCAAGTTGCACTACCCCCCCTACAGACCAAGCCACCGTTACTAAACGCAGAACTAAAATCGAACTAATTGCCGCACGAGCATCATTTCTGGAAACACGCCCCTCACAAGCCAGCAAGGCCCTATTTACGTGGCATTGACGGTGACGGCACTAAGCGGATGTCGCCACACGGCCTTCTTTCTATTCCCCTGTAGAACTCTCGCCCCAGCAGGTCTGATTCGCCCTCGGTAGGGTAAGCCGCTGCCATGCGGGAGCTACTGTAGGCGCCAGCAAATTTGCTGAAGCCTTCCCATGAGGGGCGCTGTAATTGACGGCTCAAATGTGAGCCTAGTCTTGCCCCCCCTTAGACGACTCAACTGAGACAGCCCCGGCAGCTCTTCGCGTGTCATTACGGGTGTACTTGAGGTACTACAGACGAACCGGGTTAAAACTCGCTTTGAACGCCCTTGAGTTCGTGTCATTAAATGGCTTTACCTATCCTATGTGACACAGTACTATGTGACACATCCAAAGTGACACAGAGGGAACTACAATGTTCATCCGCACTTACCTTCGGGCTTCAACTTCAGAACAGGACGCTACACGGGCAAAGCAGTCGCTAATCGACTTCGCTGCGGAGCAAGGGCACAAGATCGCCGCCTTCTATATCGAGAACGCCAGTGGCGCTAAGCTCGAACGCCCTCAACTGTTCCGCCTGCTGGACGATAGCCACGAAGGTGATGTATTGCTGATTGAAGGCGTAGATCGACTCTCCAGGCTCAGTCAGGATGATTGGGCGTTGCTGAAGGCGAAGATCGCGGCAAAGAAGGTGACTGTAGTGTCGCTGGACCTAAGTACCAGCCATGCGGCCTTGAAGCCCACAGAGGGAATGGACGATTTCACCAAGGGAATGATCGCGGCAGTGAACGGAATGTTGCTCGACATACTTGCTGTTGTAGCTCGTAAGGACTATGAAGACCGTCGCAGGCGTCAGGCCCAGGGCATCGCTAAGGGCAAGGCAGAAGGTGTGTACAAAGGTCGTCCAGCAAACGTTGACCTCCATAATCGGATTACCGAGTTGCTGGCTGACGGGAAGAGCATTCGGAAGGTAGCCGATCTACTTAAGTGCAGTACTACGACGGTACAGAAGGTGAGGCAGTTGAACGCGCTAGATGCGGCTCATGAAGCGTTCCGGAGGGAATACGCAATCCTCGATGAGAAGATTGACCATTCCCTTAACGGTAATGGGCCTGACCTCACAGAGGCGGATTATCAGCCCTGGTTAGATAAGAAGGATGCCCTGGAGAAGGCAGGACAAGCACCCCAGGTGTGAGGGAAGGGCTACCAAAGCCCCAGCATCGGCGGGGCTTCGTTGCATCTGACTCTGCGTCAGCGGAATCACCATCGGCAATGGGATCATGGATATGGAAGATCGGGACGCGGCAATAGCGAACGCCCTTGAGGCGCTGCATATGAACCAGATTGCCTTGAGGGCAGCGGTGGAAGAGGTAAGTACCTGGATCAGGCAACGGGGGTCAGTCAGCGTCCACGACAACGTGATGACGACATTGGAGGCACTAGACATCAATGCAAGTGTCTTGGCCTCAGCAATAGAATGCTTACGCTCATAGCCGCCTTCGGGGCGGCTTTCTTTGCCTGCCATATTTCATCATCAAGGTTAGCCGGGCCAGATGCCAGAGCCAATGGCGTTAAGCACCGACCCACATCCGGCAGGATTTAGCCGGTTGTCCATTATCTATGCATATTCCCCTCCCCGGATTGGAGGAGGCATTTCCACCCGACCAAAGTGCCGCAGAAGAGTTTCGGGCAGCAGCCCCAGAAAAGCGCGCCCTCTCTGCCGCCAGACTCACAAGTGGTTATCCGTTTAACCACCCTACGACCGGCACGACAATAGAAACCGCCAGCGCCACACCAGACATAACCGTAGCCCACAAGAATTTGCTGTTCTCCTGCTCAAGACCAGCTAATACGGAAGCCATCAACGGGAAGTTGATACACCAGTTTTCCTCGCCGGCTATCTTGGTATAAAAGGCGACCCTACTCCCACTGTCTCTGGCGTAACCGTACTTTTCTTCCATGTGGTAATACAGCCTGCCGAAAACGATGTCGTTATCTACATTCAATTGCCTGGCGATCAGCTTGCAATCAATTGGCACGAATATTTTCGACTTGCGTCCGTTCTGGACATCCTTTTCACCAGAGTGATTCGTGAATTCTTCGTAGTACAATTTATAAATAATGTACAAGACTTTACGATCAGAGGGAGTCTTCATCTTGGGCATCCATTGCTGAGATGGCTCAGTTTACCATGTTGGCGCCTGACCAACTGGCCACCCCCGATACGAGCGTCACATCAGTCCCAAGGCAAAGGACCATCTCGCTCCGCTGAATAAGGTTCGCGTAGTGCACCTCCGGCAGGTGGAATAGCGGCTTCAGGCACGCCAGTCTCTGCTACCTTGTAACGATCCAGTAATGGCGTTTGATGCGAAAGCTTCACAGCATTGAGACGCGCCTTAAATGTGAATCGCCCC
>NZ_AUED01000002.1 GCF_000425805.1 Pseudomonas vranovensis DSM 16006 | reverse complement strand
CTTTGAAACTCAAGGAGTTTTCGGTTCCGACTACGCCGGAAGTGGGGCGAATTATAGACAGATCCACAGGGGCGTCAAGGCTTTATTTCAAACTTATGACAATTAAGCCCCTGACGCACCGCTTCCTTATATAGAAGGAAAACGCTACAACACCCCTGCACCACGCAACCGCCCGATCTCCGCCGCGGCCATCCCCAGCACTTCGCCCAGGACCTGTTCCGTATGCTCGCCCAGCAGCGGTGGCGCATTGCGATACTCCACTGGTGTCGCGGACAAGCGGATGGGGCTTGCCACCTGCGGCACAACCCCGGCCAGGGGATGCGGAATCTCAATTGCCAATCCCCGCGCCTTGACCTGGGGATCGGCAAACATCTGCGCCAGGTCATTGATCGGCCCACAGGGCACACCAGCCTTTTCCAGCTGAGCAACCCATTCGGCCGTGGTCTTGAACACCGTTGCCTGACGGATCAGTGGAATCAATTCGGCCCGATTGGCTACGCGCAGCTTATTAGTAGCAAAGCGCGGGTCATCCGCCCATTGCGGCTGCCCGGCCACTTCAGCGAACTTGCGGAACTGGCCATCGTTACCCACAGTGAGGATGAAATCACCGTCGGCAGTAGGGAAGTCCTGGTAAGGCACTATATTGGGATGAGCATTGCCCAGCCGCTTTGGCGGGTTGCCGGTAGTCAGGTAGTTCATCGCCTGATTGGCCAGGCACGCCACCTGCACATCGAGCAACGCCATATCGATATGCTGGCCGCCTCCATCATGGTCACGATGGGCAAGGGCAGCCAGAATGGCTACGGTCGAGTACAACCCCGTGAGGATGTCAGTCAACGCTACCCCCACCTTGACCGGCCCGGCGCCCTCATCACCCTCAGGGCGACCAGTAAGGCTCATCAGCCCACCCAGCCCCTGGATCATGAAGTCATAGCCTGCACGCTTGGCATACGGTCCGGTCTGGCCGAAGCCCGTAATCGAACAATAGATAAGCTGCGGGTTAATTGTCTTCAGGCTTTCATAGTCCAGCCCGTAGGCGGCCAGGCCGCCCACTTTGAAGTTCTCGATGACCACATCCGACTTGGCCGCCAGCTCGCGCACCAGGCGCTGGCCTTCAGGCTGAGTGAAATCGATGGTCACCGACCGCTTGTTGCGGTTGGCCGAGAGGTAATAGGCCGCCTCGCTGGTGTTCTCGCCATAGGCGTCCTTGAGGAAGGGAGGGCCCCAGGCGCGCGTATCATCGCCGGTCCCCGGGCGCTCGACCTTGATCACTTCGGCCCCAAGGTCGGCAAGAATCTGCCCGGACCACGGCCCGGCCAGCACGCGTGACAGATCCAGCACCCGCAGATGAGATAGCGCGCCCATGGGCTGGCTCCTTATTAATAGAAGGCCTGGATGCCGGTTTGCGCACGACCCAAAATCAGCGCATGCACGTCGTGGGTACCTTCGTAGGTATTGACCACTTCCAGGTTGACCAGGTGACGAGCCACGCCGAACTCGTCGGAAATGCCATTGCCGCCGAGCATGTCACGCGCCAGGCGAGCGATATCCAACGCCTTGCCACAGGAGTTGCGCTTCATGATCGAAGTGATCTCGACCGCAGCAGTGCCTTCATCCTTCATACGACCCAAGCGCAGGCAGCCTTGCAGAGCGAGAGTGATCTCGGTTTGCATGTCGGCCAGCTTCTTCTGGATCAGCTGATTGGCGGCCAGCGGGCGGCCGAACTGCTTGCGATCCAGGGTGTACTGGCGAGCGGTATGCCAGCAGGCTTCGGCAGCACCCAGCGCCCCCCAGGAGATGCCATAGCGAGCCGAGTTCAGGCACGTGAACGGACCCTTGAGGCCACGCACTTCCGGGAAAATGTTCTCTTCCGGCACAAAGACGTTGTCCATGACGATTTCACCAGTGATCGAGGCACGCAGGCCGACCTTGCCGTGAATCGCCGGGGCGCTCAGACCTTCCCAGCCCTTTTCCAATACAAAACCGCGGATATCGCCGGCATCGTCCTTGGCCCAGACCACGAACACATCAGCGATAGGGCTGTTGGTGATCCACATCTTGTTGCCGGTCAGGCGATAGCCGCCTTCGACCTTCTTGGCACGGGTAATCATCGAGCCCGGATCGGAACCATGGTCAGGCTCGGTCAGACCGAAGCAGCCAATCCACTCACCGCTGGCCAACTTGGGCAGGTACTTTTGCTTGGTCGCTTCGTTACCGAATTCATTGATCGGCACCATCACCAGTGAGGACTGCACACTCATCATCGAGCGGTAGCCAGAGTCGATACGCTCCACTTCCCGGGCGATCAGGCCGTAGCACACGTAGTTCAGGCCGCTGCCGCCGTATTGCTCCGGGATAGTTGCACCGAGCAAACCGACTTCGCCCATCTCACGGAAGATCGCCGGGTCGGTCTGCTCATGACGGAAGGCCTCCAGCACGCGCGGGGCCAGCTTGTCCTGGGCGAACTGATAAGCGCTGTCACGCACCATGCGCTCTTCTTCAGTGAGCTGTTGATCCAGCAACAGCGGATCGATCCAGTTGAAGCTTGCTTTACCGGCCATGGGCGAATCCTCGAAAGATGGGACCAGAGTTGTTGTGCATTGATCCTAGGCCCGATCAGCCGACGAGACAAACGAGGAATGCGCAAGGTCTTGTGATAATTTCTCACTCCGTAATGCGAACAAAGCCACTCTGTGTGCCTTATTAGTGAGGTTGACGTACATGCGACGCAAGATCCCCAGCACCACCGCCTTGGTGTGCTTCGAGGCCGCAGCCCGGCACGAGAGCTTTACCAAGGCTTCCCAGGAGCTGGCCCTGACTCAGGGGGCCGTATGTCGGCAAATCGCCGGGTTGGAGGAGTTTCTCAATGTCCAGCTATTCCGCCGCTCACGTCGCGGGGTAAAGCTCACAGAGGCGGGCCTTTCCTATAGCCGCCGCGTAGCTGCACAACTTGACGCTGTAGAGCGCGATACCTTGTCGGTGATGGGCCAGCAGGGCGCCAATGTAATCGAGCTGGCCGTGGTACCGACCTTCGGCACCCAATGGCTGTTGCCCAGGCTCAAGGACTTCCAGCTGCGCCACCCCGAGGTCACCGTCAACCTGACCAACCGCACTCGGCCGTTCTTGTTTGCCGACACCAACTTCGATGCCGCCATCTATTTCGGCGATGCCGATTGGTCGGGAACGCAGTCCCATCGGCTCATGGGCGAGAACCCGGTACCGGTTTGCAGCCCGGCGCTGCTGGGCGGCGCAGGGGAACTTGAGCCCGTACAGCTCGCACAACTGCCTTTGCTGCAACAGACCACTCGGCCTTACGCCTGGCGCCAATGGTTCAACAGCCTCGACATGAACGTCCCACGGGACATGACCGGCCCGCGCTATGAGCTATTCTCGATGCTTGCACAGGCGGCCATGCATGAGATGGGAGTTGCGCTGATTCCACCGTTCCTGATCCAGCGCGAATTGGCTGAAGGGCGCCTGGCTATCGCCAACCGGCATGCATTGTCGAGCATCAAGGCGTATTACTTGATGATCCCGGAGCGCAAGGTGGAATCTGCTTCGCTGCGTGCCTTTCGCGACTGGCTAGTTGCCGAAGCCGGCCGCTACGCCGCAGCCCATAAGGATCAAAGCAACAACCTGACCCCGTAGTCAATAAACACTTAACCCTACAGATGTACGGAAATGTCGCAATTCACACAACTGTTATTGCCCCCATCCAATAGCCCTTAACCCTGCTGTTTATGCGGCCTTCACAGCATAAATCGCGTTTTGAACTGGGCATTCAGAGAATTCGGCGGAATTTTTTCAAAATTTACCGTAATCTCCCTGAAGCCCGTACTTGGCGGGCTCCAGGCCTATTCTTGCGACATTCGGTCACAGGGTGACTTGTAGTTTGATTACCGTCACCCTTCAAAACTGGTTGAAGCGATTCCGTAATCGCCTGCAAAATGCCGCGCCCCGCCTGAATTCGGCGGGATCGTGCTGATCGGCCGCCCCAGACGCACCATCCGCAGTGCGCTGGTTTACCAACAAAAGATCACGCAGGAGATTTGACGTGCACATTGGTGTTCCACTCGAAACGCAGACGGGCGAAACACGGGTTGCTGCAACCCCGGAAACCATCAAGAAACTGATTGGTCAGGGGCATCAGGTCACCGTCCAGAGCGGCGCCGGCATCAACGCCAGCGTTCCGGACAGTGCCTATGAAGCAGCAGGCGCCACTATTGGCAGCGCTGCCGATGCGTTTGGTGCACAGCTGGTGTTGAAGGTCGTAGCACCCAACGACAGCGAATTGGCCCAGATCAACAGCGGCACCGTCCTGGTGGGGATGCTCAATCCGTTCAACAACGAAACCATTGCCAAGATGGCCGAACGCGGCGTCACCGCTTTCGCCCTCGAAGCGGCGCCGCGCACCTCACGGGCGCAGAGCCTCGACGTGCTGTCTTCGCAGGCCAACATTGCCGGCTACAAGTCGGTGCTGCTGGCCGCTCACTACTATCCACGCTTCATGCCGATGCTGATGACTGCCGCTGGTACCGTCAAAGCCGCTCGCGTACTGATTCTGGGTGCGGGCGTTGCGGGGCTGCAGGCCATTGCCACGGCCAAGCGCCTGGGTGCGGTGATCGAAGCCTCCGACGTGCGTCCGGCGGTAAAAGAGCAGATCGAGTCGCTGGGCGCCAAGTTCATCGACGTGCCCTACGAAACCGATGAAGAACGCGAATGTGCCGAAGGCGTCGGTGGTTACGCCCGCCCGATGCCGGCCAGCTGGATGCAGCGTCAGGCCCAGGCGGTGCATGAGCGCGCCAAGCAGGCTGACATTGTCATCACCACCGCGCTGATTCCAGGCCGCAAGGCGCCGACGCTGTTGAGCGCCGACACCGTTGCGCAAATGAAACCGGGCTCTGTGGTCATCGACCTTGCTGCAGCCCAGGGCGGCAACTGCCCGCTGACCGTGGCTGATCAAGTGGTGGTGGAGAACGGCGTGACCATCGTCGGCCCGACCAACCTGCCCGCGCAGGTCGGGGCGGATGCATCGGCGCTGTACGCCCGCAACCTGCTCGACTTCATGAAGCTGCTGTTCGACAAGGACGGCGCGCTTGTGATCAACCTCGAAGACGATATCGTCGCCGCGTGCCTGATGTGCCGCGACGGCCAGATCATCCGCAAGAACGGATAAGGAGCCAGACAATGGAAGACATGCTGATCTCTCACGGCGTCTATAACCTGATCATTTTCGTGCTGGCGATCTATATCGGTTACCACGTGGTGTGGAACGTCACACCTGCACTGCATACCCCCCTGATGGCGGTTACCAACGCCATTTCCGCCATCGTCATTGTCGGCGCCATGCTGGCCGCCGCCCTGACCGTGACTCCGCTGGGCAAGACCATGGGTACCCTCGCGGTGGCCCTGGCAGCGGTCAACGTATTCGGTGGTTTTCTAGTCACCCGGCGCATGCTGGAGATGTTCAAGAAGAAAGCCGCAAAGGCTGAGGGGAAGCAGTAAACATGAGCATGAACCTGGTAACACTTCTCTACCTCGTCGCCTCGGTGTGCTTCATCCAGGCGCTCAAGGGCCTGTCGCACCCGACCACGTCGCGGCGCGGCAACCTGTTCGGCATGCTCGGCATGGCCCTGGCGGTCATCACCACCATCGGCCTGATTTACAAGCTGGGTGCAGAGCTGGCCACTGATGGCATCGGCTATGTCATTGTCGGCCTGCTGGTCGGCGGCACAGCCGGCTCGATCATGGCCAAGCGCGTTGAAATGACCAAGATGCCTGAGCTGGTGGCCTTCATGCACAGCATGATCGGCCTGGCGGCAGTGTTCATTGCCATTGCCGCCGTGGTCGAGCCGCAGTCGCTGGGTATCGTTTCCAGCATTAGCGACCCGATCCCGACCGGTAACCGCCTGGAACTGTTCCTGGGTGCCGCCATCGGTGCGATCACCTTCTCGGGCTCGGTCATCGCCTTCGGCAAGCTGTCTGGCAAGTACAAGTTCCGCCTGTTCCAGGGCGCACCGGTACAGTTCAGCGGCCAGCACAAGCTGAACCTGATCCTGGGCCTGACCACCATCGGCCTTGGCCTGATCTTCACCTTCACCGGTAGCTACAGCGCCTTTGCCCTGATGCTGATCCTAGCGTTCATCATGGGCGTGCTGATCATCATCCCAATCGGTGGCGCCGACATGCCGGTGGTAGTGTCGATGCTCAACAGCTACTCGGGCTGGGCGGCGGCCGGTATCGGCTTCTCGCTGAACAACTCGATGCTGATCATTGCCGGCTCCCTGGTGGGTTCGTCTGGTGCCATCCTCTCGTACATCATGTGCAAGGCGATGAACCGCTCGTTCTTCAACGTGATCCTCGGCGGTTTCGGCGCTGCAACAGACGCCGCGGGGCCAGCAGGTGCCCAGGAAGCTCGTCCGGTGAAGTCCGGTTCGGCTGATGATGCAACCTTCCTGCTGAGCAACGCCGATACCGTGATCATCGTCCCGGGCTACGGCCTGGCGGTGGCCCGCGCCCAGCACGCGCTCAAGGAACTGACCGAGAAGCTGACACACAATGGTGTGAACGTGAAGTATGCGATCCACCCCGTGGCAGGCCGTATGCCGGGTCACATGAACGTACTGCTGGCGGAAGCCGAAGTGCCGTACGACCAGGTGTTCGAGATGGAAGACATCAACTCCGAGTTCGGCCAGGCCGACGTGGTGCTGGTGCTCGGTGCCAACGACGTGGTCAACCCGGCGGCCAAGAACGATCCGAAATCGCCGATCGCCGGCATGCCGATCCTCGAAGCCTTCAAGGCCAAGACCATCATCGTCAACAAGCGCTCCATGGCCAGCGGCTATGCAGGGCTTGATAACGAGCTGTTCTACCTGGACAAGACCATGATGGTATTCGGTGACGCCAAGAAGGTCATCGAAGACATGGTCAAGGCTGTCGATTAAGCCTTTTCCAGGCTGTGACAAATAGCCCCAGCGCGGTACCGGCTGGGGCTTTTTCATGCCCTGCCAGCCGACAGAAGGCTCTAGTTCAGGGCTTAGCATTCGACCTTGGTCGCGGGACGGCGCGTTGCTAAAACACTAGACTGCGCATCTAGCTTTAGTAGCCCGAGATAACAATCCATGTACCGTGATCGTATCCGCTTGTCCTCCCTGCACAGCAAGGTAATGAGTGCGGCTGATGCCGCCGGCCTGATCGAGGACGGCATGACCGTCGGCATGAGCGGTTTTACCCGCGCCGGCGAAGCCAAGGCTGTACCCCATGCATTGGCCGAACGCGCCAAACAGTCGCCGCTGCAAATCAGCCTGATGACCGGCGCGAGCCTGGGCAACGACCTGGACAAACAACTGACTGAGGCCGGTGTTCTGGCCCGTCGCATGCCATTCCAGGTCGACAGCACCCTGCGCAAGGCCATCAACGATGGCAAGGTCATGTTCATCGACCAGCACCTGTCGGAAACCGTGGAACAGCTGCGCAACCAACAGCTGAAACTGCCGGACATCGCGGTCATCGAAGCGATCGCCATCACCGAGCAGGGCCACATCGTACCGACTACCTCGGTGGGCAACTCGGCCAGCTTCGCGATTTTCGCCAAACAGGTCATCGTCGAGATCAACATGGCGCACAACGCCAACCTCGAAGGCCTGCACGACATCTATATCCCGACCTACCGTCCGACCCGTACGCCGATCCCGCTGGTAAAAGTCGATGACCGTATCGGCAGCACCGCAATTCCGATCGACCCGGCCAAGATTGTCGGTATCGTCATCACCGAGCAGCCGGACTCGCCGTCCACCGTATTGCCGCCGGATGACGAAACCCAAGGCATCGCCAACCACCTGATCAACTTCCTCAAGAAGGAAGTGGAAGCAGGGCGCATGACCAACAAGCTCGGCCCGCTGCAGGCCGGCATCGGCAGCATCGCCAACGCAGTGATGTGCGGCCTGATCGACTCGCCGTTCGAAGACCTGACCATGTACTCCGAAGTACTGCAGGACTCGACCTTCGACCTGATCGACGCCGGCAAGCTGAGCTTTGCCTCGGGCAGTTCCATTACTCTGTCGACCCGCCGCAACGCTGACGTATTCGGCAACCTGGAGCGCTACAAGGACAAACTGGTCCTGCGCCCTCAAGAAATCTCCAACCACCCTGAAGTGGTCCGCCGCCTTGGCATCATCGGCATCAACACCGCCCTTGAGTTCGACCTGTACGGCAACGTCAACTCCACCCACGTCTGCGGCACGCGGATGATGAACGGCATTGGCGGCTCCGGCGACTTCGCCCGCAACGCGCACCTGGCGATCTTCGTCACCAAGTCCATCGCCAAGGGCGGTGCGATCTCGAGCGTTGTGCCAATGGTCAGCCACGTTGACCACACCGAACACGACGTGGACATCCTCGTCACCGAGCAGGGCCTTGCCGACCTGCGTGGCCTGGCGCCCCGTGAGCGCGCACGGGTGATCATCGACAACTGTGTGCACCCGGACTATCGCGATGCGCTGAATGACTACTTCACCCGCGCGTGCGAGCGCGGCGGTCATACCCCGCACATCCTGCGTGAAGCCCTGGCATGGCACGAAAACCTGGAAGAAACCGGGCGCATGCTCGCCAGCTGAGTCGTACTGTAATACAGCCGGTGATGCGCAATGCTCACCGGCTGAACAGTTGCTACCGATTGATTTTCAAAAACTGTTCTACTGTACCGGTGTTTTTACCCCGGTTTTCCGCTACATCCTTCTTCTCCTGCACATAAATGCACCATTTAAGTGCTGACCGGTACAGTTACGCCTATTTCGAGTGCAACAGTGCCCTTAAACAGTTAACTGGCCCATCACAATGCAGGTGAACTGTATCTACTGTTATGGACGACAGAGGAGGATCATTGGCATCAGTTAAATCACTACCTAATGCCGCCACAAGCGGAAGGATGACATCATGGAACGTACCCTCAGTTCCGGCCTGGTTTTCGAAAACACCGCCAAACAATCCAAGGCTGCGCTGCCACTGCGCGTTCTGGCTAACCTGATGCTGTGGCAACGCCGCATCGCCAGCCGCCACCAGCTGGCCCGCCTGGACTCTCGCCTGCTGGCCGACGCCGGCATCAGCGAAGCACAACGCTACGAAGAGCTGAGCAAGCCGTTCTGGCGTTGATGCAGGGCTCGCTGGCCAAGGCCGGCACCTCGAATTCCACAAAACCCGTCGCAGGTGACTGCTGACGGGTTTTGTCGTTCTGAAGCCGCGGAATAGAGCGGCTACAGCAATGATAGATACAGTTTTCAAAGAGTTATTTTTAACAGGTACAGTTGATAATTCTTGCTGGTATCCTGTCCAATTCACGGACGCTGATCGCGTGATACGCTTAATGCACCCAGCTTGGTATCAATAAGTAGCTCAACAAGCTGAGCGTGCGTCTGACACAAGTACCCGTATTTTTCAGGAGATCGACCATGTACCGTTCACGCTTTGTTGGCGCCGCACTGCTGCTGGCCCTGGCTTCCACCGCCAACGCCACCAGCTTCGTCGTGACAACCGACACCATCGTTCGCGGCGTAGCTGCTTCCACCGACGCCACTTCCGATGTGTCCTCCTCGTTCCGTGACGACAAGATCGTGCGTGCCGCCCGTGACGACGCTGCCAGCTTCGTTGCCAGTCACGGCGAAATTCGCGGCGTGAAGCTCGAGAGCGCTTTCGCCCACATCCGTCAGCAGGCACCGACCCTGCAAGCGAGCGACGCGCAATTGGCCCAGGCCATTCTGGCGATCTGAGGTCGCCTGACTCCGGCTTCGGGCATGTAACAACATGCAACGAAGCCGGGCACCCTGCGCTGGTTCTCGCCAGCGCATTGGGATAGCCTTGCCGGCTGACTCACTAGCCCACCGAGACTCATGCGTTATCTGTCATTGCTGTTGCTTGTGCTGTGCTGGGGCGGTTCTGCCCAGGCACTGGACCTCACCACCAATAACCTTGTCGTCAGTGGTTACGTCACCAGCAAGGTGACCTCGGCACCCTTCGATCGCAAACTGCTATTCGATGCCCAGGATGCTGCAGCGGCGTTTGTCGCCAGCGACGGCCAGCTACGAGGCGCCCGCTTGCAGGCGGCGCTCGACCGCCTGCGCCAGACCAACCCTGAACTTCATGTCGACGACCTTGAACTGGCGCAGGCAATTCTCGTCCAATGATTACCCTGTTCTTCCGGAGATGCTCCATGCGTAACCCGCTGATTGCCGCCACCCTTGGCCTTTTGTTGCTGGCCGACATCGCCCAGGCGCAAACCCTGGTGGCCACCAGCAACATCATCGTGCGCGCTTTCGGTCGTTCGATCGACTTCACTTCCGACACCACCACCTCGATCCGCGATTCCAAAGTGGTGCGCGAAGCCCGTGACGATGCCGCCAGCTATGTCGCCAGCAACGGCAACATCCGTGGTGCCCAGCTCGAAGCCGCCTTCGACACCCTGCGCCAGCGTGTGCCTGAAGCACGCCACGCCAGTGACCAGGACCTGGCCGAAGCCATTCTTGCCCTGTGAAAAACCTGCGCGCCGGGCTGCTGGGCGGCCTGCTGACACTGCTGGGCGCGCCTGCGTTGGCGGACCTGCAACTGCAGCTCAAAAGCGACGGCCTGACGCCTGCACAGCAACAGGCCAGCCAGGCGTTGCTTGATGAAGCGATGCAGGCGCTGCCGCCCCGCTTCAAGACGCGCCTGGATCGACGCATCCAGGTCAGCTGGAGCGCGAAGATGCCGGAGGATGCCTACGGCCAGGCATCGCTTGTCTCGACGCTCGAATTGAACCAAAAGCTGCTGCCGAGCCTCACTGACGGCAGCGCTGCCAGCCAGAAGACCGGACGCCCCCATGGCACTGTTCGCAAAGAGCTGCTGGCCACCGTCCTGCACGAACTGACCCACATCTATGACCGTGCACGGCTCTGGCAGGGCGCTGACCGGCGCCTGATCACCCAGTGTACTCGCCATATGAGCAGCCAGGGCAAGGTAGGCCTGCCCGAACAATGCCGCGGACAAACCGACCGACGCTTCACTCTCAGTGATGATCCGCGCCTGCTTGACCTGGCCGGCTGGCAGCAATATGTAGGCAGGCGAGGGGAGCGCGAGCAACATAATCGCCAGGTGGCGCGCAGCCCGGACAGCTACGAGTTGAGCAGTCCGAAGGAGTTCATAGCGGTCAACATGGAGTACTTCCTCCTTGACCCAAGCTTTGCCTGCCGCCGGCCCGCCCTGCAGACTTATCTCAAGGACCACTTCGACTGGGCACCGGACCATCCGGCCTGCACGCAGGCACTGCCGTTTCTCAATGCTGGCAACGACTTTGCCAAGGCACCGCTGGGTGAAATCGATCCCGAACGCGTCTATGCCGTGGACTACCTGCTGGCTGAAGCCAATCAGAATTGGGTCAGCCGCTGGGGCCACAGCATGCTGCGTCTGGTGATCTGCGCCCCGGGGCGTCCGCGTGGGCCTGACTGCCGCCTCGATCTGGACCAGCACCTGGTGCTGTCATACCGGGCGTTCGTCAATGATGTGCAGCTGTCGAGCTGGGACGGCCTCACCGGCGCCTACCCCTCGCGCCTGTTTGTCCTTCCGCTGGCCCAGGTCATCGATGAGTACACCAAGACTGAGTTGCGCAGCCTGGCGTCGATTCCGCTCAAGCTGGATCGCAGCGAGCTTGAAAGCCTGGTTCGCCAGGCGGCGGAGATGCACTGGAGCTACGATGGCAACTACTACTTCCTGTCCAACAACTGCGCGGTAGAAACCCTCAAACTGCTACGCAGCGGCACCGCCAACCCGCGCCTGAACGACCTGGACAGCATCATGCCCAACGGCTTGCTGGAGGTGCTGGAAGGGCGCGGCCTGGCCGATGTCAGCGTTCTCGATGACCCCCGGGAGGCGTTGCGCCTGGGGTACCGCTTCGACTCCTATCGCGACCGCTACCAGGCCATGTTCCTGGTCCTCAAGCAGCAATTACCGATCCCCCAGGACAGTGTCGAGGCGTGGCTGGAGCAATCTGCCACGCAGCGCCAGCAGTGGTTCAAGCAGGCTGACCTGCGCACCAGCGCCGCCTTGCTCCTGCTGGAACAGGCCAGCCTGCGTCGACAACTGCTACTGGCACAGGACGAGGTCAAGCAGCGCTACCTGACCGGCAGGGAGCAGAACGATGCAAACGTTGCCAAAGCCAACGGCACCCTGCAGCAGATTCTGGCCAACAGCGGTTTTCTCAGTCGTCCGGCCGAGCTGCTTGGCAGCAAGGGCTATGGATTGCCGCAGGAAAGTGAGCGGGCGCTATTGATCAGCGAGTCCAGCCAACGGCAACAGCAACTGCAAACCCTAAGCGCCGACCTGGATAAAGAAGTGCGTGCGCTGCTGGGCCCAGCACGCGCCGCCGAAATCGCCGCCGTAGAGGCCAACATCAAACAGGTGGGCGAGCACCTGCGCGCCCTGCACAAGGCCGCGGGTGGCCTGCAGCTCCCCTGACGGCTAAAGGGTTTCGTGCGGTTCCCCTGGCAGGTGCTCATCCAGGTGCAGCCAGGGCAGGCGGTTGTCGGTCCAGATATGCCGCTTGGGTTGGGCCAGCATCGGGTTATCCAGGGTAGTGACCGTAATATCGATAGTCTCAGGGCTCAAATCAGTGGTCAGTGCCACATGAGCCCCACAGCGACTACAGAAATACCTCACACAGCTGGGTGAGGAGTCGTAGCGTTGTGGCGTACCGCTGAGCCATTGGAAGTCAGTGCAGGGGCGGGTCACCCAGGTGATCAGCAAACCACCGCTGACCTGTCGGCAAACCGAGCAATGGCAATGGGCAACGTCGGTCAACGGCCCTCTGATCTGATAACGCAGGGCGCCGCAGTGGCAGCCACCTTCGTACGTTTCGCTCATCGCATCCTCCTCCCGGCCATTGGCCGATAGCAAACAATGCACCTCTCGTCGCCATTGGGCCAGCGAAAGCTGGCTGAAAGCTTGTCGATTTAGGATGAATCCTACTTCCGGCACAGACCGGTCAGTCAGAGCATCTGATTTTTTTCTCAGCCGCCTGGCCCAATTAACAACAACAATGGTGATTCTGATGTCCGCTTTCAACCGCCTCCCCGCTGCACTCCCTTCGCTACTCCATGCGCCGCGCCTCGCGCGCTGATCCGCCCGACCCGTTTCTTTTTTCGACGCGATATGCCTGGAGTACTCCCATGCTGACCTTCCTCGGCTTTGCCATGGTCATCACCTTCATGTACCTGATCATGACCAAGCGCCTGTCGGCCTTGATTGCCCTGATCCTGGTACCGATCCTGTTCGCTCTGTTCGGCGGATTCTCGGGCGATATCGGCCCGATGATGCTGCAAGGCATCACCAAACTGGCCCCAACCGGGGTCATGTTGATGTTCGCCATCCTGTATTTCGGTCTGATGATCGACTCCGGCCTGTTCGATCCTGCGGTGCGCAAGATCCTCAAGATGGTCAAGGGTGACCCGCTGAAAGTCTCGGTAGGCACCGCGGTGCTGGCCCTGGTCGTGTCGTTGGACGGCGACGGCGCCACCACCTACATGATTTGTGTGGCGGCCATGCTGCCGTTGTACAGCCGCCTTGGCATGAGCCCCCGGATCATGGCAGGCCTGATCATTCTCGCGGGCGGGGTGATGAACATGACCCCTTGGGGCGGCCCGACCGCCCGCGCGGCCAGCGCCCTGCATGTCGACCCTTCGGACATCTTCGTACCGATGATTCCGGCGATGCTCGCCGGTGTCGTGGCGATCCTTGCCATCGCCTACATGTATGGCAAGCGTGAGCGCGCCCGCCTGGGTGAACTGCACCTGCCAGGTGACGAAATCGACCACAGTGAAATCAGCGTGTCGCAGTTCCCCGACGCCCGTCGGCCGAAAATGATCTGGTTCAACGGCGCCCTGACCGCTGCCTTGATGGTTGCCCTGGTCGCAGGCCTGTTGCCGCTGCCGGTGCTGTTCATGGTCGCCTTCAGTATCGCCATGATCGTCAACTACCCGTGCCTGCAAATGCAGAAGGACCGCGTGGCGGCGCACTCCGGCAGCGTGCTGGCCGTGGTCGGCCTGATTTTCGCCGCCGGTATCTTCACTGGCATTCTTTCCGGTACCGGCATGGTCGAAGCAATGTCCAAGAGCTTGCTGGCCGTGATTCCAGACGCCCTGGGCCCGTACCTGGCCGTGATCACCGCCATCGTCAGCATGCCGTTCACTTTCTTCATGTCCAACGACGCCTTCTACTACGGTGTTCTGCCAGTGCTCTCAGAGGCAGCCAGCCACTACGGAATCTCGCCGGTGGAGATGGCCCGCGCGTCGATCGTCGGCCAGCCCGTGCACCTCCTCAGCCCACTGGTACCCTCTACCTATCTGTTGGTGGCCCTGGCTGGCATCGACTTCGGCGATCACCAGCGCTTCACCCTGAAGTGGGCAGTGCTGGTCTGCCTGTGCATAATGTTCGCCGCGCTGCTCATGGGAATTTTCCCAGTGTTCAGCAGCCTATAAATCTACAGATTCGACCAATCGCAGTGGCGCTCCTTGCCCGGGCGCCCTGCAAATACCGCACGAAGGAATACACATGGAATGGCTGACCAGCCCAGAGATCTGGGTTGCCTTTTTTACACTGACGGCCCTCGAGATCGTTCTCGGCATCGACAACATCATCATGATCTCGATCCTGGTCAGCCGCATGCCGAAGCACATGCAGCAGCGCACCCGGATTTTCGGCCTGGCCCTGGCCATGGTTACCCGTATCCTCCTGCTGCTGTCGATCACCTGGGTCATGCGCCTGACGGCCGACCTGTTCGTGGTGTTCGACCAGGGTATTTCCGGTCGCGACCTGATCCTGTTCTTCGGTGGCCTGTTCCTGCTGTGGAAAAGCTCCCAGGAGATCTACCACGGCCTGGAAGGCGAGGACGAAACCCACGAAGAGCCGACTGGCAAAGGCGGCAAGTTCCTCTACACCATCATCCAGATCGCCATCATCGACATCGTGTTCTCCCTGGACTCGGTGATCACCGCCGTCGGCATGGTCTCTCACGTCCCGGTGATGATTGCTGCGATTGTCGTGGCCGTGCTGGTCATGATGCTCTGCGCCGGCGCCATCAGTAACTTCATCGACAAGCACCCGTCGCTGAAGATGCTGGCCCTGTCGTTCCTGATCGTGGTCGGTACCGTACTGATCGCCGAAGCGTTTGAAGTGCATGTTCCGAAGGGCTACGTCTACTTCGCCATGGCCTTCTCGCTGGCGGTCGAAGCCATCAACATCAAGATGCGCACCGCCATGGCACGCAAGAAGAACCAGGAGCAGGGCGAGCCGGTGAAACTTCGCAAGGACATTCCGGGTCAGTAACCCAGAGCGTCAATAAAAAGGGCCCTTCGGGGCCCTTTTTTCATCCGTCTTCATGACGGCTCTGTTTCAAAGCCCCTGTCGGCTATGCGATGCTGGCGCCACGGCCGCTAGCCGACTACAGCTTAAGTGAGCACTGGGAAAAACCGCCTGCGATCAGGCCAGGCTCACGGCACCATCCATTTGCCCCGCTGGGGCGCTTCAACAGGGGGCCTGTTCAATGCTGACCCTGCTCAATCTGCTTTCCGCCGTGGCGTTGCTGATCTGGGGCACCCATATCGTGCGTACCGGCATCCTGCGGGTGTACGGATCAAACCTGCGGCGGGTGTTGAGCCAGAACATGTCCAAGCGACCGCTGGCATTCGTCGCCGGCATCCTGGTGACCGCCATGGTGCAGAGCAGCAACGCCACGGCAATGCTGGTGACCTCCTTCGTGGGCCAGGGCCTGATGTCCCTGACGCCGGCGCTGGCGATCATGCTCGGCGCCGACGTCGGTACCGCCCTGATGGCACGGGTACTGACCTTCGACCTGTCCTGGCTGTCGCCCTTGCTGATCTTCCTCGGGGTGATCTTCTTCCTGTCGCGCAAGCAGACCCGCGCCGGGCAACTGGGTCGCGTCGGTATCGGCCTGGGCCTGATCATCCTGGCCTTGCAACTGATTGTCGAAGCCGCGGCGCCGATTACCCAGGCCCAAGGCGTGAAGGTGCTGTTCGCCTCGCTGACCGGCGACATTCTGCTCGACGCCCTGGTCGGCGCCCTGTTTGCCCTGATTTCCTATTCCAGCCTGGCCGCCGTACTGCTGACCGCCACCCTGGCAGGCGCCGAGCTGATCAGCCTGCCGGTGGCCATCGGCCTGGTCATCGGTGCCAATATTGGCAGCGGCCTGCTGGCCTTTCTCACCACCAGCATGCAGAACGCCGCCGGGCGCCAGGTAGCCCTGGGCAGCCTGCTGTACAAACTGATCGGCCTGATTCTCATCATTCCGGTGCTCGACCCACTGGTGAAGTGGATGGACACCCTGACCTTCAGCGCCCAGGAGTTGGTGATCGGCTTTCACCTGCTCTACAACAGCTTGCGCTGCCTGATCATGCTGCCGACCGTCACCCCGATGGCCCGCCTGTGCAGCTGGCTGCTGCCGGAGCGGTCGGAAACCAATGGCCGCGCCCGCCCACGCCACCTGGACCCTGCAGCCCTTGGCACACCCAGCCTGGCCCTGGCCAACGCGGTGCGCGAAACCCTGCGCATGGGCGACCTGATCGACAACATGCTCGAAGCCATGCAGGGCGTGCTGCGCGGTACTCAGACCGCGATGACCCAGCAGGTTCGCAGCCTGAGTGAGGATGTCGAGGCCCTGAACAACGCCATCAAGCTGTACCTGGCACAAATGCCCCGCGAAGACCTCAGCGACCAGGACAGCAAGCGCTGGGCGGAAATCATCGAACTTGCGATCAACCTCAAGCTGGCCAGCGACCTGATCGAGCGCATGCTGCGCAAGGTGCAGCAGCAGAAGACCTCTCAACGCCGGGAGTTTTCCGACGTTGGCCTGGAAGAACTGGCCGGGCTGCACGGCCAGTTGCTTGCCAACCTGCGCCTGGGGCTGTCGGTGTTCCTGAGCGCCGACCCGGAAAGTGCCCGCCAGTTGCTGCGGGAAAAGCGTCGCTTCCGTGCCCAGGAGCGGCGCCTAGCCCACGCCCATGTCAGCCGATTGCAACGTAAAGTGGTGCAAAGTATCGAGACCAGTGCCTTGCACCTGGAGCTGATTGCCGATATGAAACGATTGAACTCCTTGTTCTGCAGCAGTGCCTATGTGGTATTGGGTGGTTCCGATACCGGCGGCCTGCTGCTCGACAGCGTGCCGGATGATGCCCATTCACCTTGATCGATCCCCCTCAAGAACTCCCGCAAGGAAGCTCGCCATGCGTTGCCTGTTGTTCCTGTGCCTGCTGTTAGGCACCCTGCCTGGCTTTGCCCTCGACCGCTCGCAGGTCGAGGGCTATCTGCTGCCCAACGGCCTGCAGGTACTGCTCAAGTCGGGCTATGAGCGCAACCATGTGTCGATCCGACTGGTGGTCGGCGTCGGCTTCGACGACTTTCCTTGCGCGCAGCAAGAGCTTCCGCACCTTCTCGAACATTTATTGTTCAGTGGCATCGACGAAGGCGGCGAAGGCGGCCTGGAAAAGCGCATGCAGGCGTTGGGCGGAGAATGGAATGCCTATACCAGCAGTGCCGATACCACGTTCGTGATCGAGGCCCCCGCCCGCAACCAGCGCAAGGTTCTGGACCTGTTGCTGGCGGTGATCAAGGACACCGAGATCGATGAAGACGACCTGGCACTGTCAAAGCGAATCGTGGAGCGCGAGGACGGCGGACACTACACCCACCTGCAACGCTGGCTCGATCGCCAGGACATCGGCCACCGCTCCAGCGACCAACTGGCAGTGGAGTTGGGGCTCAAATGCGCCGAGCGTTCGGCGATCGACGAAATGACACTCGAACAGGTCAATGACCTGCGGCAACACTGGTACGCCGCCAACAACATGAGCCTGATCGTGGTCGGCGGCCTTGACCGGCTGCTGCCGGCCTACCTGGAACGCTCCTATGGCGAGCTCACGCCCGCCGAGCCGGGCGAGCGCCGGGCACTGGATGGTGTTACACAAAAAGCCGACGCCCGCCGCGAACTGGACCGGGGCTGGCTCGGCGACAGCGCAAAGTTGCATTGGCTGTTCCTGGAGCCGGTACTGGACAACGACCACGGGCAGACCTTCGACCTGCTGCAGCGGTACCTGGACTGGGCGCTGTATGAAGAGCTGCGGCTCAAGCACGGTGTGTCCTACGGGCCTTATACCCAACGGGAAACCTTTGGCGACACCGGGGTGATGAGCCTCAATGCCGACGTGGACCGTGCCGACCTCAAGGAAGCCGAGCAAGCGCTGGGCGACATGCTCGACCGGTTACGCAAGAACGGCCTGGACCCGGCCACTTTCGCCCGGATCAAGCAAGCGGCGATCGACCGTGAGGCCTGGACTACCCAGGGCAACTCGGCCCTGGCGGACTACTACTGGGGTGCGCTGAACGATTACCTCGACGGCCGCTTCTCTGATCCGGCGCGAACCCTGCGCCGGGTCAGCCTGGAGGATGCCAACCTGGCCTTGAAACAATTGCTGGTCAAGCCTGGGTATGTGCGTATCGAACGACCGTTGATCAGCTACAACGAATTGTATGGCCTGATTGCGTTGGGCCTGGGGCTGATCCTGGCAGGCATCCTGCTGTGGATAAGACACCGCATGCACCGCCGTTCCTACAGGTAATGGGTTAAAATCCTGTAAGCGTTTATTACCTCACCCTGCGAACACCTCTAATGCCTCAGTATCTCCAGCGCTTGATCGAGCTGATCAAGCGCTATCCCGGCGTAATCGCCCTCGGCGGTTTCATCTCCGGTATTGCCAGTTTCATGCTGGTCGACCGCCAGGAAAGTCTGGCGAGCTGGATCGCCATCGTCATGCTGATCAGCTGGATCTGGCTGATGTTGGAAAACACCTTCACCAAACTCTTCGCCAAAGTCTTCAAGCGCGAGATCCCGCAGCCGCTGCTGCGCTACGCCACGCAGATGATCCACCAGGAGAGTCTGTTCTTCGTCCTCCCGTTCTTTTTCGTCACCACCACCTGGAACAGCGGCCAACTGGTGTTTACCGGCCTGCTGGGCGCTGCCGGGCTGATTTCGATCGTCGACCCGCTGTACTACAAGTGGCTGGCCCCGCGACGCTGGCTGTTCCTCGCGCTGCATACCCTGACCTTGTTCGCCGCGCTGCTCACCGCGCTACCGATCATCCTGCACCTGACCACTTCGCAGAGCTTCAAGCTGGCACTGGGTATTGCCATGCTGCTGTCGTTCCCGAGCCTTGCCAGCAGCTTTCCGATCAGCCATTGGCGACGCGGTGTGATGCTGGTGGTCATGACCCTGGCGGTCGGTGCCAGCGGCTGGATGCTGCGCTCCTGGGTGCCGCCGGCAACCTTGTGGATGACAGAAGTAGCGGTCAGTACCCAGGTCGAGAATCGTACCCCCGGCAAGAGCCTAAACGAGATCAAGTCCAGCCAGATCCGCAGCAGCGGCCTCTACGCCTTTACCGCCATCAATGCACCCCGCGGGCTGAACGAGCGCATCTACCATGTGTGGCAGTTCGACGGCAAAGAGGTCGATCGCATCGCCCTGGACATTCATGGTGGGCGCAAGGAAGGCTACCGGGCCTGGACCCACAAGCAGAACTTCCCCGGCAATCCGGTGGGTCGTTGGCAGGTGAGGGTGCTGACCGAAGATGGCCAGGTCATCGGCGTGCTGCGCTTTCGTGTGATTGACGATGGTCAAGCAACCGCCAGCCAGTAACGCTATGCTCTGTGGCGGCGCAGTACCGCGCCGCCAGACAGCATGGAGCTTATGATCAACTCGCCTGGCGCAACCCTGGACACCGCAAGCACACCGTCACGCCTGCAGATCGTCGGTGACTGGACCCTGGCCCACTACGCCGAACTCAAGCAGCACAGCGACAGCGTGAAGGAGCAGTACGACCAGCACACCGAAGTCGACCTCAGCCAGCTGGGCAAGCTCGATACCGCCGGTGCCGCCTTGCTGGTCGAACTGCTGGGGCCCGAACGCCTGTCGCACCTGAGCGAATCAGCACAATTGCCCGAAGCCAGCCGCGCCCTGCTGCAGACGGTCTACTGCTCGGTGCAGAATTTCTGCATCCCGGAAAAACAACCCGAGCAATCGGTACTCATCCAGTTGCTCAGCCGCATCGGCTGCGCGGTCGACACCCTCTGGCAGGACACCCTGCAGATCCTGGGCTTTGTCGGCCTGATCCTGCAGACTATTTTCCTTCGCCTGTTCCAGCCCCGGCGCTGGCGCGTCACGGCAGTGGTCGCCCATATCGAACAGACCGGCCTGGACGCAGCGCCCATTGTCGCCTTGCTGACCTTTCTGGTGGGTGCCGTGGTGGCCTTCCTGGGCGCGACAGTACTGGCCGGGTTCGGCGCCAGTATCTTCACCGTCGACCTGGTCGCGTTCTCGTTCCTGCGTGAATTCGGCGTACTGCTGACCGCCATCCTCATGGCCGGCCGCACCGCCAGTGCCTTCACCGCGCAGATCGGCTCGATGAAGGCCAACGAAGAGATCGACGCTATCCGCACCCTGGGCCTGGACCCGGTAGAGCTGCTGGTGGTCCCGCGCGTATTGGCACTGCTGATCGCACTGCCTCTGCTGACGTTCCTGGCAATGATCTGCGGGATCATCGGCGGGGCCGTGGTTTGTGCGCTGTCGCTGGATATCTCGCCAGCCATGTTCCTGTCGTTGCTGCAAAGCGATATTGGTGTGCAGCATTTTCTGGTCGGCCTGGCCAAGGCACCGTTCTTTGCCTTCCTGATCGCCGCCATTGGCTGTCTGGAAGGGTTTAAGGTCAGCGGCAGTGCCGAGTCGGTGGGCGCCCACACCACCTCCAGCGTGGTGCAGTCGATTTTCGTGGTGATCGTGCTGGATGCGATAGCCGCACTGTTCTTCATGGAGATGGGCTGGTGAGTCAGACAACCACCGACGGCCGCGAGGCAGTGATCGAAGCCCGGGGCATCTGCAACCGCTTCGGCACCCAGAGCGTGCACGAGCAATTGGACCTTGACCTGTACCGTGGCGAAATCCTGGCCGTGGTGGGCGGGTCGGGCAGTGGCAAGTCGGTGCTGCTGCGCAGCATTGTCGGCTTGCGGCGGCCCAACGAAGGGCAGGTGAAGGTATTTGGACAGGACCTCACGGGCCTTAATGACGAGCAGCGCTCGAAGGTCGAACGCCGCTTTGGCGTGCTGTTCCAGAAGGGCGCGCTGTTCTCTTCATTGACCGTGACCGAGAACGTCGCCCTGCCATTGATCGAGCACGCGGGCTTGTCCCGGCCCGATGCCGAGCACTTGGCCGGGGTCAAGCTGGCGTTGGCCGGCTTGCCGATTTCCGCCGCCGACAAATACCCCTCGTCACTCTCCGGCGGCATGGTCAAGCGCGCTGCATTGGCCCGGGCCCTGGCCCTTGATCCCGACATCCTGTTTCTCGATGAGCCTACCGCAGGCCTGGATCCGATCGGCGCGGCGGCCTTCGACCAACTGATCCTGACCCTGCGCGATGCCCTGGGCCTGAGCGTGTTCCTGATCACCCACGACCTCGACACTCTCTACACCATCACTGACCGAGTGGCAGTGCTGTCGCAGAAGAAAGTACTGGTGGCAGGTCCCATTGCCCAGGTCGAAGACACCGACGACACCTGGATTCACGAATATTTTCACGGCCCCCGTGGTCGCGCGGCGTATCAGGCCGCCACAGTGGCAAAGGAGCTCTGAGATGGAAACCCGTGCACATCACGTGCTGATCGGCCTGGTCACGGTCATTGTGGTCACCGGCGCCATGCTGTTCGGCCTGTGGCTGACCAAATCCAGCGTCGACAGCACCTTCAAGGATTACGAAGTGGTGTTCAACGAAGCGGTGTCCGGGCTGTCCCGGGGCAGCTCGGTGCAGTACAGCGGCATCAAGGTGGGCGACGTCACCAGCCTGCGCCTTGATCCCAAGGACCCGCGTCGGGTACTGGCGCAAGTGCGCCTGAGCGCCGATACCCCGGTGAAGGAAGACACCCGAGCCAAACTGACCCTGACCGGCATCACCGGTACCTCCTTCATCCAGCTCAGCGGCGGTACGCCGCAAAGCCCGGAACTCAAGGGCAAGGATGGCAAGCTACCGGTGATCTATGCCTCGCCGTCACCCATTGCCCGGCTGCTTGATGACGGCAGCGACCTCCTGACCAACATCAACATGCTGGTACACAACGCCAACGCCCTGTTTTCCGAAGACAACGCCACCAACCTGGGCAAGACCCTGACCAACCTGGAGAAGACCACTTCAGCCATCAGCGAGCAGCGCGGTGACATCCGTACTGCCATCCAGCAACTGGCTCAGGTCGGTAATCAGGCCAGTTCCATGCTCCAGCAAACCAGCGAGCTGATGCGCAACGCCAATAGCCTGCTCAACAGCCAGGGCAAGCAAGCCTTCGGCAGCGCAGAGCTGGCCATGCAGAACCTGGCCCAGAGCACCGCCACCATCAACAGCCTGCTCAATGACAACCGCGAAGCCCTGAATGACGGCGCCCAAGGGCTGAACCAATTGGCCCCGGCCATTCGTGAACTGCGCGAAACGCTCAATTCGCTGAAGGCGATTTCCCAGCGCCTGGAAGCCAACCCCAGCGGCTACCTGCTCGGCCGTGACACAAACAAGGAGTTCACGCCATGAGTCGTACCTGCCGCTACCTGGCCCTGGCTGCAGCGTTGAGCCTGGGCAGCGCCTGCTCGATCCTGCCAGAGGCCGAACCTGCCGACGTCTATCGCCTGCCGTCGGCCCAAACCAGCCGCCCGGCACCGCAAAGTGCGGTGGTCAACTGGTCGCTGCGGGTGAACAAGCCCCTGGCCAGCGATGTGCTCAACAGCCCGAAAATTGCCGTGGTCCCGGAAGGCAACCTGGTCAGTACCTACAAGGGCGCGCGCTGGAGCGACCCGGCGCCCTTGCTGCTGCGCAACCGAATGCTCGACGCCTTCCAGCGTGATGGCCGGGTGCCGCAGCTCAGTGCCGATGACAGCAACCTGCAGGCCGACTATGAGCTGGCAGGGGAGCTGCAGGCCTTTCAGAGCGAATACAGTGCCAACGGACTAGAGGTGCTGATTCGCTACGACGCGCGGCTGGTTGAAGGCCGCACCCAGCGAATTCTCGCCAGCCGGCGCTTTGAAGTGCGTCAGCCACTCGCCAACAAGCAGGTACCGGCAGTGGTCAACGGCTTCGGCAGCGCCACTGACCAGTTGATGATGCAACTGGTGGCCTGGACGCTGGCCCAGGCCAACCAGGTTCAGGCAAAGAACCAGTAGCAGACACAGATGGCCGCCACCACCCCGGAGAACTCGGCCAGCAAGGCGCAGCCCACCGCATGGCGGGCGCGCTGGATACCGACCGCCCCGAAATACACTGCCAGCACGTAGAACGTGGTTTCGGTGCTGCCCTGGATGGTCGCCGCCACCAGGGCTGGGAAGCTGTCGACGCCGTGGGTCTGCATGGTCTCGATCAGCATGGCCCGCGCCGCGCTCCCCGAGAACGGCTTGACCAGGGCGGTGGGCAGGCCCTCGACGAAGCGCGTATCCATCCCCAGCCACTCCACCACATGACGGATACCGTCCAGGCTCAGCTCCAGGGCTCCTGAGGCACGCAGTACGCCGACCGCGCAGAGCATGGCAACCAGATAGGGCAGAAGGCTCTTGGCGACGTCAAAGCCCTCCTTGGCGCCCTCCACGAAGGTTTCGTACACCTTCACGCGCTTGAACGCGCCAATCACCAGGAACAGCATGATCAGGCCGAACAAGGTCAGGTTGCCCAGGATCGACGACAGCCCGGCCAGCGCTGTGGCCGACAAGGTGCCGAGAAACGCCATGAAACTGCCCAGCAGCAGCGCACCGGGTATCAGGTAGGCCAGCACCACCGGGTCCCACAAGCGCAGGCGCTGCATGACGGCGACCGACAGCAGGCCGACCAGCGTGGAGGCACTGGTGGCCAACAGAATGGGCAGGAACACCAGGGTGGGGTCCATGGCGCCCTGCTGGGCGCGGTACATGAAGATGGTCACCGGCAGCAGGGTCAGGGACGAGGCGTTGAGTACCAGGAACAGGATCTGCGCGTTGCTGGCGGTCGTCGAGCTGGGGTTGAGCTCCTGCAGCGCGCGCATGGCCTTGAGGCCAATAGGCGTAGCAGCGTTATCCAGGCCCAGGCCGTTGGCGGCGAAGTTCAGGGTGATCAGACCCAGGGCCGGGTGACCGGGCGGCACTTCGGGCATCAGCCGGGCGAACAGGGGGCCGAGTATCTTGGCCAGCCAGTCGACGATACCGGCCTTCTCGGCGATTTTCAGAAAGCCCAGCCAGAGCGTCAGGGTCCCGAACAACAGCACCATCACCTCGACCGACAGCTTGGCCATGGCAAAGATGCTTTCGACCATTGCGGCAAAAATTCCGGCGTTGCCGCCCACCAGCCATTGCGCCAGCGCGGAGATGGCCGCGACCACGAAAAAACCAAGCCAAAGGCCGTTGAGCATCCGATGTTCCCCCACAAAGTTGCGACAAATGATGCCACAGCTGCCCCCCGGGGGCGCGCGGTCCTCGGGGGCACAATGCAAAAAGCCCCGACCAGGTCGGGGCTTCTTGTTCAGCCAGGCTGCACCTTAGTGGTTGGCAGTCTTGCCGGCAGGTGCAGCTTCTTTGCTGCGCCAGTGCGGCAGGGAGTTCCAGTAGCGCTGGCCCTTGGCATCGTCATACATGCCTTCCCAGCGAGCGATGACCAGAACAGCCAGGGCGTTGCCGATCACGTTCAGGGCGGTACGCGCCATGTCCATCACGCGGTCTACACCGGCGATGAAAGCCAGGCCTTCCAGCGGAATGCCGACACTGCCCAGGGTGGCCAGCAACACCACGAAGGACACGCCCGGAACACCGGCGATACCCTTGGAGGTGACCATCAGGGTCAGGACCAGCAGCAGCTGCTGGCTCAGCGACAGGTCAATGCCGTACAGCTGGGCGATGAAGATGGCCGCGATGCTCTGGTACAGGGTCGAGCCGTCCAGGTTGAACGAGTAGCCGGTCGGAACCACGAAGCTGCAGATGGCTTTCGGCGCACCGTAGGCTTCCATCTTCTCGATCACACGCGGCAGCACGGTCTCGGAACTGGCGGTGGAGTAGGCCAGCACCAGCTCATCCTTGAAGATGCGCATCAACTTGATCACCGAGAAGCCGAACAGGCGAGCGATCAGGCCCAGCACCATGAAGGCGAAGAAGGCGATGGCGAAGTACACCAGCAATACCAGCTTGGCCAATGGCAGCAGCGAGGCGAAACCGAAGTTTGCAACGGTCACGGCGATCAGCGCGAACACACCGATTGGCGCGTAGTTCATGATCATGTGAGTGACCTTGAACATGGCTTCGGAGACGCCCTGGAAGGTTTTCACCAGCGGGTCGCGGATGTCGGCCTGCAGGCTCGACAAACCAAGGCCGAACAGCACCGAGAAGAAGATGATCGGCAGCATCTCACCGCGCATCAGCGCTGCGAAGATGTTCGATGGGATCAAGTTGAGGATGGTCTCGATGAACGCATGCTCATGCTGAACCTCGGCCGCCGTGGCCTGGTACTTGGAGATATCCACAGTACCCAGCGTGCTCATGTCGATGCCGGCACCCGGGTGGAACAGGTTGGCCAGAACCAGGCCGACCACGATCGCGATGGTGGTGACCACCTCGAAGTAGATGATGGTCTTGAGGCCAATGCTGCCCAGTTTTTTCGCATCGCCAACCCCGGCGATACCCACGATCAGCGACGAAATCACGATCGGGATAACGATCATCTTGATCAGGCGAATGAAGATGTCACCAGCAGGTTGCAGGACGTTACTGATCCACCATGCCTTTTCTGCACTGAAATGATTCAGTAAAGCGCCGATTGCAATCCCCAGTACCAGACCGATGAGGATCTGCCAGGCGAGGCTTAGCTTTGCCTTCTTCATGTCGTTACCTTTTCTTGAAGTGGACACGGGCACCAGGCTGACAACCGCGACCCAGAGCTATTGCCAGCATAAAATGGTCGGTGGTGGCTATCGGCAGGCGACTCCGTAGAAGGTCACCGCGAGCGAGCGTTTGAACGCTCAGGCCAGCGAAAAAAGGCGCAACTATTCCCACGCAAGGGTGCCCCGTCTAATGCCGTAAACGACTACCCTATGCCGAATCGGCATGATATTTCTGCAGCAAAACTTGCGTCCCAAGGGGTTGCGAACGGCTCGTTCGGAATTCCGACGATGGCCAAAGCGCCATATTACGGCCGATTTGGACGTATCCACCTGAATGCAAAAGGCCATTGTTCGACAATCCGAATGCGTGAAATGGCTTTCATCCGAAGGTTGAAACGCGACGAAAAAATATAGATATACGGTCGAGCGAAAATATGCGTCGACGTACTTTGTAGGAAAAGGGAATAACTGAAGGAAGGAATGTCGACAGAGAGTCAAAGCGCTACGGAAGCTCGGTCAGGCATGTCCCCTGAGGCGGGTCGCCCGACCTGAAACTTCCGTTGCTGCTTCACCTGACCCGGCCCTCATCGGGGGCACTCCCTGTACCCCTAGGCCCCTCCGATCCTGAAACAATCAGAGCAGCCCGGCCCCTTGGTCATGCGCCAGCCTTCCTCAGGCGGGCGCATCATAGAAACTGGAAACGGCGAAAGGTTCAGCTTCTATATATGTACATGAATGGCCCGGCGGCATTCAGTACCAGTTCGGATCACGTTTGAGCTGCTCCTTCAGCAACTGCTGCATGCCTGGGTCCGGCTTGCCCAACCAGCGGTAATCGGCATGGCGGGTGGGCGACTTGTCGCCCGGCAAGCCCTCGGGAACCTCGACCAGCATCCCGTAAGCGTCATCCTTGTCCCAGCTGAACGCCACGATCAGCCGCTTGTTAAGGCATTTCTGCTCGGTCTCGCAGAGCGGGCCGACCAAGTACTTGTCGCCGTCTTCCTCCACGGCGGACATCTGTTGCTCGGAAACCCCGCTGAGGTTGAGCACCCACTCGGGCAGGCGCTCCTCTTTTTCGACAGCCTCTTGCCAGGTTTCCCGGTATTCGGGGTCCGAGGCCAACAGTTGGTTGACCCGGACCTGGCCATCATTGGCCGCCATTGCCGCTGTACTGCCGCCCACGAGCAGGGCGGTAGCCAGGGCTCTGTATAGCGTCCCTTTCATGTTCAACCTCTACCGCGACGACCGAAGAAGAAAGAAGCCACGAACAGCACCAGGAAGACAATGAAGAGGATCTTCGCGATACCGGTAGCGGCGCCGGCGATACCACCGAAGCCCAGCACGGCAGCGACAATGGCGATAATCAGGAAGGTGATAGCCCAGCTCAACATGGTGATTCTCCTTACCGTTTTAGAAAGAGTTCCTCTGCCTCAGAACACCCAGCGTTCACGGGGGATTCTGCTCTCGACCGTGGCGGCGTTGGCTGCAGCGGGCGCTGCTTGCGTCAGCACGGCGGAGGCGGGGGTCGGCGCTTTGACCATCAGGGCGGCGCGGGCGGAAAAGGCCCGGGCATCCTGGGCAACTTGCCAGTTGTGATAGAGCTGACCGGCAATCAGGGTCAGCAGCAGTGCCAAGCTGAAAAACAGCCCCTGGCGCAGCTGAAGCGGTGATATCTGCACTAGGGTGGCGGGATGGCGGTTCATGCCGTGCTCCTCCTGCTGCGATTACTGTTGACTTGCAGTAGTCATTGCAGAGCGCATGCCATCCTTTCTCGTTTAAAAATATACTTATTTATCAGCTAGTTATAAAAAACGACGATCATTTATTGGACGTATCCTGCACGATCGCCCCGGTTGCCTCGTGCGTTTTGCATGATCAGCCCTGCACCTTGGTCGCCACTTTGAGCATGTCTGCATCCACGCCCCTGACACCGCGGATCTGTCGGGCAACCTCGACCGCGATGGTTTTCTGCTCATCGCTGACCACTTCACCCGACAGCCTGACCACGCCATCCTGGGTGGCGACCTTGATGTTCGGGCCATCGAGGTTGCGGCTATACATGAAACTGGTCTGGACCTTGTTGTTGATCCAGGCGTCGCTCAGTTGCGGATCACTCCTGACCTCCTGCTGCTCTTCTCGCAGCCTGGCCATGTCGGCAGCGCTCAGGCTGATCAGGTTGTTCACCAGAAAGACGCCTTCGGTTGATCCTGCCAGCACGCCTGCCAGCTCCTTGGCCTCGGCGCTGTTGACCTGGCCACGCAGCGTGACCACACCTTCACGGCTTTGTACCTCTATGGGCGATGCTTGGGTACGCGTGCTCCACAGCAAGCGGGCGCGAATGATCGATGCCAGGGTCGCGTCCTCCAGGCGCTGGGCATAGGCACGGCGCTCAAGCGGCTGCTCGACCAGGTCGGCATTGACCTGCAGGTCATTCTGCACTTTGTCTATACCCCGGGTCGCCAGCGCCACTTGCTCGGCGAGTTGCCGTTCGACATCGTTTTCGACCTGGCCTTGCAGGCGTGCCGTTCCTGCCTGCACCTCGACCTCGATCTTGAATGGATTGAGTAACCGGTTGAGCGCCAGGGCGGTTTGCAACGCGCCTTCCAGCCGCGCCTCCTGCCGTGCAGGGGGTTGTGGTTCAGCGGCAGACGCAGCAACCGACAACAATAAGAGCACAGTAGCGGCGACTAACACGGGATGCGGAACGGGCATGGGACAACCTCCGATAGGCCAGAGAATCATTGGACCGCATCCGAAGCGCCAAGGTCCGGCAGCATCTACAACCGCCCTTTATTCAGCCGGTTAGATATGTACGAGGCTAAGGGCTACCATGCAGGGGCAGGAAAGAATCAGAGCGAATCATGCAACTTGCCCGATTTTTCTGACACTAACCAAGATCAATCTCAAAGGAGCGTAGGAAATGGAATCAGCCCAGGAACATCAAGGCCGCATTCTATTGGTCGATGATGAGACTGCCATCCTGCGTACCTTCCGCTATTGCCTGGAAGACGAAGGCTACAGCGTGGCCACCGCCAACAGCGCCGCCCAGGCTGAAACCCTGCTGCAACGCCAGGTCTTCGACCTGTGCTTTCTCGATCTGCGCCTGGGCGAGGATAACGGCCTGGATGTGCTGGCGCAGATGCGCATTCAGGCCCCCTGGATGCGTGTGGTGATCGTCACCGCCCACTCGGCGGTCGACACTGCAGTCGATGCCATCCAGGCCGGTGCTGCCGACTACCTGGTGAAGCCCTGCAGCCCCGACCAGTTGCGCCTGGCCACTGCCAAGCAGCTTGAAGTGCGCCAGTTGTCTGCGCGCCTGGAAGCACTGGAAGATGAGGTGCGAAAACCCAAGGATGGCCTGGACTCGCACAGCCCGGCCATGATGGTGGTGCTGGAAACCGCCCGCCAGGTAGCCAGTACCGATGCCAACATTCTGATTCTCGGTGAGTCCGGTACCGGCAAGGGCGAGCTGGCCAGGGCCATTCATGGCTGGAGCAAACGCGCCCGCAAGGCCTGCGTGACCATCAACTGCCCCTCGTTGACCGCCGAGCTCATGGAAAGCGAGTTGTTCGGCCATAGTCGCGGGGCCTTTACCGGGGCCAGCGAAAGCACCTTGGGCCGGGTCAACCAGGCCGATGGTGGCACCTTGTTCCTCGACGAAATCGGCGATTTCCCACTACCGCTTCAGCCCAAGCTGTTGCGCTTTATTCAGGACAAGGAATACGAACGGGTCGGCGACCCGGTGACCCGTCGCGCCGATGTGCGCATCCTGGCGGCAACCAATCTCAACCTGGAAGACATGGTTCGCGACGGGCGCTTTCGTGAAGACCTGCTCTATCGCCTTAACGTCATTACCCTGCACCTGCCCCCGTTGCGCGAACGCAGTGAAGATATCCTGGCCCTGGCCGATCGCTTTCTCGCCCGCTTCGTCAAAGAGTACTCACGCCCGGCCCGTGGCTTCAGCGATGAAGCGCGTGCAGCGCTGCTCAACTACCGCTGGCCGGGCAACATTCGCGAGCTGCGCAACGTGATCGAGCGGGCCAGCATCATCTGTGCCCAGGAGCGGGTCGAAGTCAGCCACCTGGGCATGGCCGAGCAGCCGGCCAGTAATGCTCCCCGCATTGGTGCCGCGCTGAGCCTGGACGAACTGGAACGGGCGCACATCGGGGCGGTGCTGGCAACCAGTGATACCCTCGACCAAGCCGCCAAGACCCTCGGCATCGACGCCTCGACTCTGTACCGCAAGCGCAAGCAGTACAACTTATGAAGTGGACGATGAAGCTGCGCACGCGGCTTTTTCTCAGCATTTCGGCCCTGATTACCGTGGCCTTGTTCGGCTTGTTGCTGGGCCTGGTCAGCGTGCTGCAGATGTCCAGCGCACAACAGACATTGATCCGCGAGAATGCCGTTACGCTCGACCTTGGCTTGAAACTGCGGCAGAACCTCGGTGAGCAACTGACGTTGATGCTTGATGACTCAGCCAATACCGAGGCATTGGAGCGCCTGCAAGCGCAATTCCAACAGTTGCTCGACGAGGGCACCAGCCATGAGGCAGAAAAAGCCGCCAATGAAGGTTTTGCCCAGGCCAATCAGCATTACCAACACTATCTCCAGGCCTTTCGCGATAGCAGTGTACCGGCGCGCAGCCTGGGCGCCGACCATCCGCTGGGCCAGGCTTTCAATACCCTGCGCGCCGACCTGGTCAACGCCCACAAGCACGCCTTGGAGCACATCAATCAAAGCCAGCAACAGGCCCATGACCGCGCCCTGCTGATCTCCAGCCTGCTCGGTCTGGTGGGCCTGGCCGTGTTGATCCTGGGGTTTGTGACCGCCCACGGCATTGCCCGGCGCTTTGGCCAACCCATCGAAGCACTGGCAAAGGCTGCCGACCAGATCGGCCAGGGCGATTTTGACGTCACCCTGCCTGTGGTCCAGGCCGTGGAAATGAACCAGCTCACTCGGCGTTTCGGCTTGATGGCCGAAGCCCTTCGCAAGCATCAGGCCACCAACGTCGATGAGCTGCTCGCGGGCCAGCAGCGCCTGCAAGCGGTACTCGACAGCATTGATGACGGCCTGCTGATCATCGATCGCCAGGGACACCTGGAGCACATCAACCCTGTTGCCCAACGCCAGCTGGGCTGGGATGACAGCCGCCTGGGCAGCGGCCTGGGGGAAGCGCTGAACCGCCCTGAGCTGGACGAGCAACTGCGCCTGGTATTGCGTGGCGGCAGCCTCGACCGCCCTCCGGAAGACCTGAACCTGGAAATAGATGAAGAACCGCGCTTGCTGGCCTACAGCCTGACGCCCATGTGCCATGCCGGCGGGCAGATTCTCGGCGCTGTCATGGTCCTCCACGATGTCACCGAACAGCGAACCTTCGAGCGGGTGCGCAGTGAATTTGTGCTACGCGCCTCCCATGAACTGCGCACGCCAGTCACGGGGATGCACATGGCCTTCGGGCTGCTGCGCGAACGCCTTAAATTCCCACCGCAATCACGAGAGACCGACCTGTTCGACACCATCGGTGAAGAAATGCAGCGTCTGACCCAGTTGATCAACGACCTGCTCAACTTCTCGCGCTACCAGAGCGGCCAACAGAAGCTGGAGTTGACCCCCTGCGCCGTCGATGACTTGCTGGCCCGTGCATGCGAGCGCTTTGCGGGACCAGCCGCCGACAAGCAGATCGAGCTGAAGATCGAACTGGATACGCCCCTGCCACGCATCCAGGCCGACCCCTTGCAGCTCGACCGTGTGATGGACAATCTACTCGACAACGCCGTTCGGCATACACCAACGGCTGGGCACATTCGCCTGCACGCCAGGCGCCATGACGAGCGGGTAATTATCAGCATCGAAGACAATGGCGAAGGCATTGCTTACGGGCAGCAGGGGCGGATCTTCGAACCCTTTGTCCAGGTCGGTCGCAAGAAAGGCGGGGCAGGCCTTGGCTTGGCACTGTGCAAGGAAATCGTCCAGTTGCACGGCGGACGCATGGGCGTGTATTCGCGCCCAGGGCAAGGCACCCAGTTCTACATGGCCTTGCCCGTCTGAGACCAACAGGCCTCAGGCTTCATCATCGATGCGCCGCGGCGCCATGCGCCGTCCCCGCGTGATCAGTTCCACGAACTGACGGGCACTGAGCGGATGGGCGAACAGCCACCCCTGACCATAGTTGACCCCCTCGCTATTGAGCAGCAGGGCCTGGTCTTCATACTCGATGCCTTCGGCAATCACCCTTAGCTGCAGGGCGTGGGCCATGCGAATGATGTGCGGCGCCACACCGCTGCTGGCGGCATCATGGCCAAGGGCGTCGATAAAGGCCTTGTCGATTTTCAGGCAGTCCACCGGCAGCGTCTGCAAGTACGCCAGGCTGCAGTAACCGGTGCCGAAATCGTCGATCAGCACCTGATGGCCCACCGCGCGCAGGGCTTGCAGGTTGTCGCGGGCAACGACCACATCGATGAGCCCACGCTCGGTCACCTCGAAGGCGATCTGGCTGGCAGATACATGGTGCAAGGCCAGCAGACGCGCAGCGACCCGGCCAATCCTGGGGACCATCACATCGCAGGCCGCCAGGTTGACCGAGATGTAGAGCTGTCGGTTGGCGCGCAGCAGGTGGCCGAGCTGCTCCAGCACGCGTTGCAGGACAAAATCGGTGATCTGGCGGATCTGGCCAGTATTCTCCGCCAAGGGGATGAAGAGGTCGGGACTGGTCAGCGTGCCGTCGGGACGGCGCCAGCGCACCAAAGCCTCCGCCCCCACACAGCGGCGACTGTTGAGCTCGAAAATGGGTTGGTACAGCACCTGCAGCTCGCCCCGGCGCAAAGCCATCTGCAATTCGGAGCTCATGGAGCGACGCTGACGCACCATTTGCAGCACCAGCCAGCCGATGCACCAGGCCAACACGAGACTGCCGGGAAATAATAGCCAAAGCACCCCGTTCATCTTCAGCGGCATGCTGGCCCGTGGCGCGATCAGCACCAGTTGATAGTCCGGCGATTTGGTCGGCATGCGGTAAATCAGCCGATCGGGTAGTTCCAGCAGTGCTTCCTTGGACGTCGGTGGCCACTGCTCCGCCGGGGGCCAGGCCTGCGGCGGCCCGAGCACCGGAACGGCCCGGGTACCGTTGTCCAACACCACCAGCAGGCTGCCTTCCGGCGGCAGGTCGACCACATCGGTGATATGACCACGGGAGGTTGCGACCAGAAACTTGCCGCGCCCAAGCATCAGCGCGGCAAGGTTGTCGTCCGGCTGGGTGGTGGTGTTGAGCCAGTAACTGTAGGTAGGCCCCTCGATATCCGGGGGGCGCAACGGATTGATGATCTGCTCTCCGATCCGGTTGGAGCAAGCGACGGTGCCATCGACATAGGCGGCTTCATAGACGAAGCGATAGCGGAACGCGACCTCCTGCAGCGTCCGTAGCATCGAGGCATCACAGCCGCGTATAGGTTGGGCCTGCAGCTCGTCGACCCCTTCGCGCAGTTGCCCGAAAATTTGCTCGAGGCGCTCGAGAAACCGCTCACCCCTGGCGTTCATCTGCTCGCTTTCGCTCTGCTGCATCTGATGCATGGCCACGCCGATGCTGGCAATAAGCAACAGGATTGCGCTGGCCGAAGCCGCGAGTGAGGCCAGTAACCAGGGGCGGTAGAACACGTGGCGCAGCATGGACAGGGCAGCTGACATCGAGAATCATCCCGTTGAATACCAAGAGGTATAGCAACTGGCGGTCAACTCAGCCTGTCCGTTGGGCGGCGCCTTTCATCGACGGGTGTTGAGCACCTGCAACATGGCCGCTGTCTGGGCGTCTGGCACCCCGTCGAAGCGCTGGGGGCGGAAGCGCATCTGGAACGCTGCCAGCACATGCTTGGTGCTGACGTCGTACACACCGGTCTGCTCGATGGCATAGCCGAAGCGGGCCAATTGCTGCTGATACCAGGTGATGCTGGGCGGGTTGACGTTGAAGCGAGCCTGCTGCTGGGCCACTGCCCGGGCATCGGGCCAAACGCCCAGACCCGCGTCAGCCAGGCGCTTCCAGGGGAACAGGGGGCCGGGATCGAGCTTGCGCAACGGAGCGATATCGCTGTGGCCAATAATGTACCGGGGCTGAATGTTGTTGCGTTGGACGATGTCCTTGAGCAAGGCGATCAGGGCCTGGATCTGCTCTTCGGTGTACGGATGCCAGACGCGCCCGGTCGGTGTGTCGGTGAAGCCCGGGTTGACGATCTCGATGCCGATTGAGCTGGAATTGAGCCAGGTACGCCCGTCCCATTGGCTATCGCCGGCATGCCAGGCACGGCGGTTTTCATCGACCAACTGATAAATGGTCGCCGGCGAATCACCCACCAGGTAGTGACTGCTGACCTCACCGTGGGTCAGCAATTGCAGGGAGCGCTCCAGGTTAGCGTTTGTGTAGTGCAGCACGACGAACTGGATGCGTCCGTCCTGGTTGACCGAAGGGTGGCTACGGTCGATCCGCAGGCCACTGCTACAACCTGCCAGGGTCAGCAGCAGGAGAACAGTAATAAAGGCTTTCATGGGGAAGGGCACATGTGATGATCTGCAATGCAATAGCATAACGTATCCGCGCTGATGCCACTTATCCCTGTTCGACCCGGTTTCTACCCAGATGTTTCGCCCGGTAAAGGGCTTCGTCGGCGCGCTGGAGCACGATGTCGCTACGTTCGCCCGAACGGAACGCACTGATGCCGATCGACAGCGTGATGGTGACGCGCTCGCCCTTGAAATGGAATGGACAGGCTTCTATTGCTGCGCGCAAGGTTTCGGCCAACTGGCAACCTGCCGCCAAGGTTGTCTGCGGTATCAGCATCACGAATTCTTCGCCGCCGAAGCGGGCGATGAAATCCTTGGGACGAAGGCGCTTGCGCAGCACATTGGCAACAATCTTGAGCACCTTGTCGCCGGCCAGGTGACCATAGCTGTCATTGATGCGCTTGAAGTGGTCCAGGTCGAGAATGGCCATCAGCAGGTGCCCACCCTGTTCCTGCCACTGCGCAATCTCCTGATCAACCTGCTCCGCCCAGGCCGCGCGGTTGGGCAGGCCGGTCAGGGGGTCGATCAAGGCTTTTTGCCGCTGCTCTTCCAGGTGTTCGCGATAGCCCATGGCTTCCTGCTCCATGCTCGCCACGCGCTCGGCCAGGCCGTGCAGACGGCTGGCCATTTCCTGCTCGCGCTGATCGCGTTGATGCTTGTGAGCATCCATAGTGCCCAGCAAACCTTCAAGACGGTTTTCCAGGATGTGCTTGAGGCTGTCCAGGTCGGCAGCACCTTGCACGCTGCTTTGCAGACCATCGACTTGCTCGCGCAACTGGTTGTCCAGGTCGCGGGCGGCGGAGGTATTGTCGGCATGACCTTCGCTAGCTTCATGCAGATGGCTCTGGAAGGACTCGAGGCGTTCGTTGAGTTGCTGCAGATAACGCTCGAATTCGTGCTGGCCGCTGTCATTGATCGCCAGCATCAGCACCGCCAGGTCATCGAGCACCGGCAGCAGTTCGTACCAGTTCAGGCCGTGCTCCAGGCGTTCGCGCAGCGACTGGGCCTGAGCTTTGTAGCGCTCGGGCAAGGTCAGGTCGTCGAGCAGGCCGAGCAGGGTTTGTTCGATATGTTCGGCGACGGAACTATAAGTCGGTTCGGTACCGTCCGGCAGGGCGAAGTGAGCTTCCGTGTCCTCAGGCTGGAGGTGGTCAGGTGTTGCCTCTGACTGCGCCTGCGGGCTTGGGTCGACCTCGGCTGCGGCCCCATCAGGGGCATGCTCAAGGATAGACTCGAGCGGCTCGGCATCGGGCTCCGGCACCAGTTGCGGCTCACTCAGCGGATCAGCTTCAAACTCAATGGCTACAGGCGTGTGGGTTGGCACCTGAGGGGTATGCGGATGCTCCGGCGGCAACGGTTGCAGCTCGTCGGCATCAAGCGTCCCGACGTCAAGATCCCTTTCAGGCAACAAGGGTGGAGCCGAGGGCATGCTGGCTCGGAGGGCGACTTCGGCCAGGGCCGGTTGCAGCGCTTCACCCTCTGCTTCCCGAGCACCAAACAAGCGCTGCAACAAGCCTGGACGCGGCGCGTCTTCCGGTCGTTCCAGCGCCGAGAGTGCCTGGTCCTGCAAGCTGCTCAGCTCACCCAGCAACAGCGGCATCTCGCGCGACTGGCTGGCGCGCATCTCGACTTGCTTGGCGAATTTCTTCAGCGAGCGACTGACCTCGCTGGGCAAGGGCATTCGCTGCAGTTGGGCTACCAATGCGGTAAGGGCCGTGCCGACCTGGGCGATGCGGGTTTCGCGGCGCTGCTCGGAATCGAGTACGGCTTTTTCCAGGCGCGGAATCAGGCCGGCGAGGGCTGCATCCATGTTGTCGGTGCGGATGACCTCGCGCATTTCCTTCATGCACTGATCCACAGCGCGGTCGCTGCCTTCGGCGGCCAAGGTGCTGCGCACCAGGCCACGGCGCAACAGGTCGAGGCGGGCTTCCCAACGGCGCTCGAGCTTTTCTTGCTGTTCGATACTCTTGAGGTACTTTTCTTTCCAGCGCTGGGCTTCGTCGGTCATGCCTGGGTCCGCAGAGGGGTGATGGCAATTAGCTCAAAGCGGGCAGCGTATCCACAGCGAGGGCATCAGGCAAACGAATCTCAACCGCGACCGGAAGATGATCGGAAATAGGCCGGGCCAGCACCTCGACCCGCTCCAGGGTCAGGCTCGGGCTGAGCAGAATATGATCAAGGCAGCGCTGCGGCCGCCAACTGGGAAAGGTGGCTTGCACTTGGGGAGCGACCAAGCCCAGGTCGCGCAATGGCGAGTGCTCGAGCAGGTCGTTGGCGTGGGTGTTCATGTCGCCCATCAGCACTTGATGGCGGTAACCGCCGATCAACTCACGGATGTAGGCCAACTGCAGGGCGCGGGTCTTGGAACCCAGGGCCAAGTGCATCATGACTACTACCAGCGCATCTTCGCCTTCGCCAAAACGCACCAGGATCGCACCGCGACCGGCCGGACCGGGCAGGGGGTGATCTTCGAGCAATTGGGGCTTGAGTCGGCTGAGGACGCCGTTGCTGTGCTGGGCAAAGCGCCCGAGGTTACGATTGAGCTGCTGATACCAGTAGGGGAAGGCACCCAATTGGGCCAGGTGCTCTACCTGATTCACATACCCGGAGCGCAGGCTGCCACCGTCGGCCTCCTGCAGCGCCACCAGATCGAAGTCGCCCAGCAGCTCTCCGATTTTCTGCAAGTTGCCGGCACGCCCATTGTGCGGTAGCAAGTGCTGCCAGCTCTTGGTCAGGTAGTGCCGGTAACGCTCGGTGCTGATACCGACCTGGATATTGAAACTGAGCAGCCGCAGCCGGCCATCCTCTGGCAGGCCATTGGCCTGCAGGTGATGTTCGTTGACTCGCGGATCGTGCAAGCCAACGCCTCGCTCAGTTCTCCACCGGCGCATGGTAGGCGCCGCTTACTTGGCGGCGCGCTCCTTGGCAATCAACTGGTCGGCGACATTCAGGACACCTTGTGGGCCTTGAGCGGTGCCAAGGTCAAAGCGGTACTTGCCGTTTACGACCATGCTCGGAACGCCGGTGATTTCGTACTTCTTCGCCAATTCCTTGGCTTTCTGCACCTGGCCTTTGATGGCAAAGGAGTTGAAGGTCGCGAGGAACTTCTCCTTGTCGACGCCTTGGGTAGCGAGGAAGTCGGCCATGTCTTCAGGCTTGGTCAGTTGCTTGCGTTGATTCTGGATGGCATCGAACACGGCGGCGTGTACGTCATGTTCCACACCCATCGCCTCGAGTGTCAGGAACATCTGGCCGTGGGCATCCCATGGGCCACCGAACATGGCCGGAATGCGCTTGAAGTTGACATCGGCGGGCAGCTTCTCGGCCCACGGATTCACAACCGGCTCGAAGCTGTAGCAGTGCGGGCAGCCGTACCAGAACAGCTCGACCACTTCGATCTTGCCAGGTACCGACACCGGTACCGGGTTGCTCAGCTCGATGTACTGCTTACCGGCCTCGATAGGCTCTGCGGCCTGCGCGGTCATACCGAATACGCTGGCGGCGACCAGCGTGGCGCTGAGAATCAGATTACGCATGCTTCACTCCTGAGCAGACTATTTGGTCGCCTCGACGCGACCTGTCGTAGGACAGGTCGAGGCGGGCCCGAGTTCGTTAGTGTAACGGCAGCGGGCACAAAAAAGGGCGGCCAAAGCCACCCTTTTCATCTTCACGCCGCAGTATTAACCCTGCGTTAACGTTACTGCGCGGATCAGTGCAGACCCTGGATGTAGCTGGACAGCGCTTCGATGTCCTTGTTGCTCAACTTGGAGGCGATGGTGCGCATGGTGGTGGCATCGCCATCGTTGGTGCGGTTGCCTTCGCGGAAGTCGGTCAGTTGCTTGGCGACGTAGCTGGCATGCTGGCCACCCAGGTGCGGGAAGCCGGCCAGGGCGATGCCCGCGCCGTTAGGCGAGTGACAGCCGGTGCAGGCTGGCAGGCCTTTTTCGACGTCGCCGCCATTGAACAGTGCGCGGCCGCGCTCGACCAGCTTCGGATCCGCCGCACCCACGCTGCCTTTCTGGCTGGAGAAGTAGGCGGCGATATCGGCCAGGTCCTGGTCGCTGAAGGCGGCCAGCATACCGGTCATTTCCAGCACGGTGCGCTTGCCCGACTTGATGTCGTGCAATTGTTTTTCCAGGTACTTTTCACCCTGGCCTGCAAGTTTAGGGAAGTTCGGCGCCAGGCTATTGCCGTCCGGATTGTGGCAGGCGCCACATACAGCAGTTTTGGCCTGACCAGCAGCGGCATCCCCTTTGATAGGCTCTGCGGCAGAGGCAACACCGGTGATGCCCAAGGTCAACAGCAGACTCACGAGTAGTTTGTTCATCAGCTAATCCAACTACGGCTAAGGGTGAAAGAGTTATGTATCGGGACTCTGGCTCATCCACTGGATGATCGCCTGGAAGTCCTCGGCACTGCAGTCCATGCACAATCCACGCGGCGGCATAGCCTTGAAACCCTGGGTGACATGCACCACCAGTACCTCCATACCCTGCGCCAGCCTTGGCTCCCAGGCTCCACGGTCACCCACCTTCGGTGCCTGTGGCAGCTGCCCGGCGTGACAAGCCGCACAACTGCGGTTGTACAACGCCTCGGGATCCTGTGTAGCCTGAGCGCTGAAAAACGGTATCAAGACACCGACAACAAGCAGCCATTTCGTCATGCGAACGACCTTTCAGGGTTGGGGGCTGCACTGCGTTCTAATGCGCAAGCTTGAATCCGAAGCCCCCGTGCACATCCTCCTACGCTGGGATAATGCGCACACAAAATCTGGGGCATTATATACTCCCGTTACTGAAACGGAAACGACACCGCTTGCCGAGCCAGCCTCTGGCAACACCCACACCGGATATCCCATGCAAGTCAAAAACCCCATCCTCGGTCTCTGCCAACAGGCCAAATTCGCCCTCAGTGCTGCCAAGGTCGACCAATGCCCGGATGACCAGGGCTATGAAGTAGCCTTCGCCGGCCGCTCCAACGCCGGCAAGTCCAGCGCCCTGAATACCCTGACCCACGCCAGCCTGGCGCGCACCTCGAAGACCCCGGGGCGCACTCAGCTGTTGAACTTCTTCAGTCTGGACGATGAACGGCGTTTGGTCGACTTGCCGGGTTACGGTTATGCAAAAGTGCCGATCCCGCTCAAGCAGCACTGGCAGAAGCACCTGGAGGCCTATCTGGGCAACCGCGAGTGTCTCAAGGGCCTGATCCTGATGATGGATGTGCGCCACCCGATGACCGACTTCGACAAGATGATGCTCGACTGGTCCCAAGCGGCCGGCATGCCGATGCACATCCTGCTGACCAAGGCCGACAAGCTGACCTTTGGCGCAGCCAAGAACACCTTGCTCAAAGTGCAGTCGGAAATCCGCAAGGGGTGGGGCGATGCCGTGACCATCCAACTGTTCTCGGCGCCCAAGCGCCAAGGCCTGGAAGAAGCCTACGGGGTGCTGGCCAAGTGGATGGAACTGGCCGACAAGCCCGCAGAATAAGGGCTGCCCGGTAAACGCCGGGCAAAAAAAACCCCGGACTTCGTATGGGGAGGGGGAAGTTCGGGGTTCAAGTTCCGGACCGCTAGGGCGGGGTCCAGATATCTGCCAACACTTAACACAACATAGGAGCATCGAAGGGCTTCACCAGCCATTCAGTTACTCTGAGTCGCAGTTCACCGGTTTAGTTCCGGACGTTTAAAAACTATTTGCGATAAGAGAGGAATTTCTTTCCCGGCCGGGAAATATCACCCCGCAAGCCGCGACGATATGCCGCAGCTTTTTTCCGATTTTCGCCACTTTTTTAGTGCGCTTCGTCCCAGTTTGCCCCTACTCCGACCTCTACCAGCAGCGGAACATCCAGTTGAGCGGCATTGCTCATGTAGGGACGAATCTGTTGGCGCACCTGGTCGACCAAGTCTTCACGCACCTCCAGCACCAATTCGTCATGGACCTGCAGGATCACCCGGGCATCGAGGCCGGACTCGGTGAGCCAGTTATCCACAGCCACCATGGCGCGCTTGATGATGTCGGCGGCCGTGCCCTGCATCGGCGCGTTGATGGCTGTACGCTCGGCGCCCTTGCGCAGGGCCGGGTTCTTCGCGTTGATCTCCGGCAAGTACAGCCGGCGGCCGAACAACGTCTCGACAAAGCCTTGCTCGGCGGCCTGGGCGCGCGTGCGCTCCATATAGGCCAGTACCCCAGGGTAGCGGGCGAAGTAGCGGTCGATGTAAGCCTGGGATTGCTTGCGATCGACACCAATCTGCTTGGCCAGGCCAAAGGCGCTCATGCCATAGATCAGACCGAAGTTGATCGCCTTTGCGCTGCGCCGCTGGTCGGTCGTGACATCGCCAAGCGCCACACCGAACACCTCGGCCGCCGTGGCACGGTGTACGTCCAGGTCGTTGCGGAAGGCATGCAGCAAGCCTTCGTCCTTGGCCAGGTGGGCCATGATGCGCAGCTCGATCTGCGAGTAGTCCGCTGCCAGCAGCTTGTAGCCAGGCGCCGCGACGAACGCCTGGCGGATGCGGCGGCCTTCGGCGGTGCGGATCGGAATGTTCTGCAGGTTCGGATCACTGGACGACAACCGGCCCGTAGCCGCCACCGCCTGCTGGTAAGAGGTATGGATGCGCCCGGTGCGCGGGTTGATCTGCTCCGGCAAGCGGTCGGTGTAGGTACTTTTCAGCTTGCTCAGAGAGCGGTACTGCATCAGCACTTTGGGCAAGGGGAAATCCATCTCGGCCAGTTCCGCCAGCACCGCTTCGGCAGTGGAGGCCTGGCCTTTGGCGGTCTTGCTGAGCACCGGCATGCCGAGTTTGTCGTAGAGAATGACGCCGAGCTGCTTGGGCGAACCCAGGTTGAATTCCTCACCGGCGATCTCGAACGCCTCGCGCTCCAGCTCAACCAGCTTGTCACCCAGCTCCACGCTCTGGATGCCCAACAGGTTGGCGTCTACCAGCGCACCTTGGCGCTCGATCTTGGCCAGCACCGGCACCAGCGGCATCTCGATGTCAGCCAGTACCGGCTGCACACTCGGTACCTTGGCCAGCTTCTGCTGCAGCACCTGATGCAGGCGCAGGGTCACGTCGGCGTCTTCGGCGGCATAGGGGCCGGCCTGCTCCAGAGCGATCTGGTCGAAGGTCAGCTGCTTGGCGCCCTTGCCGGCAATGTCCTGGAAACCGATGGTGGTGTGGTTCAGGTACTTGAGCGCCAGGCTGTCCATGTCGTGACGGGTGGCGGTGGAGTCCAGCACATAGGACTCGAGCATGGTGTCGTAGGCCACGCCCTGCATCAGGATACCGTTGGCAACATCGCCACCGATGGCGCAATTGGCCAGGATGTTCATGTCGTACTTGGCGTTTTGCCCGACCTTGAGCTTGGTCGGGTCTTCCAGCAGCGGCTTGAGCGCCAGCAGAACGCTGTCGCGGTCCAACTGCTCGGGCACCCCCATATAGGAATGGGTCAGCGGTACGTAGGCTGCTTCATGGGCCTGCACGGCGAACGACAAGCCCACCAGTTGAGCCTGCTGCGCATCCAGCCCGGTGGTCTCGGTGTCGAAGGCAAACAGCGGCGCCTGGCGCAGTTTTTCCAGCCAGGCATCAAAGCGAGCCTGATCGAGGATGGTTTCATACCGGGCTTCGACCACAGGCTCAGGCTCGTCGGCGATGATCTCCTGGCCTGCGCGTTTTGCCTCGCGCTGGACTTCATCGATCCAGCTCTTGAACTCCATTTCCGAGTACAGCTCGAGCAGGGCCTCGCGATCCGGCTCGCCGCACACCAGCGCGTCGACTTCCACGTCCAGTGGCACGTCGATCTTGATGGTCGCCAGTTCGTAGGAGAGGAAGGCCGCATCGCGGTGTTCTTCGAGTTTGGCCGGCAGCGTCTTGGCGCCACGAATGGCCAGCCCCGGCACCTTGTCGAGGTTTTCGTAGAGGTCGCGCAGACCGCCACCGATGCCGGTCAGCAGGCCCACGGCCGTTTTTTCGCCCACCCCCGGCACGCCTGGGATGTTGTCGACCTTATCGCCCATCAAGGCGAGGAAATCGATGATGTGCTCAGGACCGACACCGAATTTCTCATGTACGCCAGCCACGTCCAGCACTGTGCCGGTCATGGTGTTGACCAGGGTAATGTGGCCGTCGACCAGCTGTGCCATATCTTTATCACCCGTGGAGATGATCACCGGGCGTCCAGCGGCGGCACTGCTGCGGGCCAGGGTACCGATCACATCATCGGCTTCGACGCCTTCGACGCACAGCAGCGGATAGCCCAGGGCACGAACGCTGGCATGCAGCGGTTCGATCTGTACCCGCAGGTCGTCGGGCATGCTCGGCCGGTTGGCCTTGTACTCGGCGAACATCTCATCGCGGAACGTACCGCCCTTGGCGTCGAACACCACGGCGAACAGGCTGTCCGGGTACTGCTTGCGCAGGCTCTTGAGCATGTTCAGCACGCCTTTGACCGCACCGGTCGGCATGCCCTTTGAAGTGGTCAGCGGCGGCAGCGCGTGAAAGGCACGGTAGAGGTATGAGGAACCGTCCACCAGGACGAGGGGAGCTTGGCTCATGTGCAGAATCAACCTTTTCGACGGGCCCGGCGCTAGAATGTCCGGAACATTGACGACAAAGGGACAAGGTTATCATGCGTACACTAAATCGCCTGTTGCTGCTCGGCCTGTTGGCGGTCACGCCAGCCGTCACCCTGGCTGCGGATGACGCGCCAACGGCCGATCCAGATGTAACCATTCGCACGGAAGGCGATAAGACCATTCAGGAATACCGTCAGAATGGTTTTCTGTATGCCATCAAGGTCACGCCGAAAGGCGGTAAGCCGTACTTCCTGGTGCGCGCCGATGGTTCGGAGGGCAACTTCATCCGCTCCGACCAGCCGGACATGCTGATTCCCTCGTGGAAAATCTTCGAGTGGTAACGCGTACCCCTAACATCAACCTGGCACTTCCCTGCAGAAGTGCCCGTATGGGCAATTTTTGATCATGTCAGTCTTCACCCCCCTGACCCGGCCTGAGCTGGAAACCTTTCTGGCGCCGTACGGCCTGGGTCGCCTGCGGGACTTCCAGGGCATTGCCGCCGGTACCGAGAACAGCAACTTTTTCGTCAGCCTCGAACAGGGTGAGTTTGTGCTGACACTGGTCGAGCGCGGGCCAATCCAGGACCTGCCGTTCTTCATCGAACTGCTCGACGTGCTGCATGAAGCAGACCTGCCGGTGCCCTATGCCTTGCGTGGCAACGACGGCGTGGCGTTGCGCGAGCTGGCCGGCAAACCGGCGCTGCTGCAACCACGCCTGCCGGGCAAGCACATCAAGGACGTCAACAACCAGCACTGCGTTCAGATCGGCGAACTGCTCGGCCACCTGCACCTGGCTACCCGCGACAAGGTGCTGGAGCGCAAGACCGACCGTGGCCTGGAGTGGATGCTGGAGACCGGCGCCGAGCTGATGCCGCGCCTGAACCCACAGCAACGCCCGTTGCTGCAGGCTTGCCTGGGCGAAATCGAGGAACACAAGGCGCAGATCATGGCCCTGCCGCGGGCCAACCTGCACGCCGACCTGTTCCGCGACAACGTGCTGTTCGAAGGCACGCACCTGACCGGCCTGATCGACTTCTACAACGCCTGCTCCGGGCCAATGCTCTATGACCTGGCCATCACCCTCAACGACTGGTGCTGCGACGCTGCCGGGAAGATCGACGGCCCACGGGCGCGGGCGCTGCTGGGGGCTTATGCGGCGCTGCGGCCGTTCACCTCGGCCGAGGCCAACCTGTGGCCGGTGATGCTGCGCATTGCCTGCGTGCGGTTCTGGCTGTCGCGCCTGATTGCTGCAGAATCGTTCGCCGGGATGGACGTACTGATTCACGACCCGGCCGACTTTGAAGTGCGCCTGGCAGCACGCCAGCACGTGGAAATTGCGTTGCCGTTTGCCTTGTAAAGCCATCGCGGGGCAAGCCCGCTCCTGCATGCAGGAGCGGGCTTGCCCCGCGATCAGGGCGCTACAGTTTCTCCAGGCACCCCGCCAAATCGTTCCCCAGCGTCTCCAGCAATTGCTCGTACCCCTGCGCACTGACCGGCGCCGTCCCGCCCAACGCATCCAACTCAGCCAGCGTAACCGGTAGCCCGGCCGTCAAGGTTTCGGCCAGCCGTGGGCGCAACGGCGGCTCGCTGAATACACAGGTCTTGCCCACTTCCTGCAGACGCTTGCGCATCGCCGCCACGTGCTGGGCGCCCGGCTGCACTTCGGCCGCCACACTGAACACACCCGTGTGCTTCAAGCCGTAGGCCGACTCGAAATAATCAAAGGCCTCATGAAACACGAAGTAGGGCTTGCCACTGACACCGGCCAGGCGCTTCTTCAAACGCGCATCCAAGGCATCCAGACGCTCGCCGAAGGCCTTCAGGTTGCCCTGGTAACGGGCGGCATTGGCAGGATCGGCAGTGCTCAGGTCGCTGGCCATCTTCGCGGCGATCACCCGGGCATTGACCGAAGATAGCCACAGGTGGGCATCCAGGCTGCCAGGACGATGATCGTGATCATGCTCGTCGGCATTGTCGTCGTGATCGTGGGAATGGCTGTCTTCACCAAAGTGGCGCAACTGCAGGCCCGACAGGCCCTGCACGGCAACGCTCGACTTGCTGCGGCCCTTGAGTACCCGCGGCAGGAAACCTTCCATGTCAGGACCAATCCAGTACAGCAGGTCGAAATCATTGACCCGCCGTACGTCGGAAGGACGCAACGCATAGTGATGCGGGGACGCCCCCGGTGGGAGCAGCACTTCAGGGCTGCCTACGCCCTCCTGAACCGCCGCAGCGATCTGTTGCAGCGGCTTGATGCTGGTCAGGACACGCACTTCGGCCTGTGCCTGGGCCATCACCAGGGTGGCGATAAAAGCGACAAATAGGGCAAAAAATCGGGACACGATGACCACTCAAAGGGGCAGGAACAGGTAACATAATAACGTCTCTAATCAGAAGCGTCGCTGCCCATGCCTAAAACCCCGCTGGCCAACCGCCCCCACGACCACTCCCATTGCGTACACAGCGCCCTGGCCGAGGCCGATGCCCTGTGCGCGCGCCAGGGCCTGCGCCTGACTGCCTTGCGCCGCCGTGTGCTGGAGCTGGTCTGGCAGAGCCACAAGCCACTGGGCGCCTACGACATCCTCGCCGTACTGAGCGAGCAGGACGGTCGCCGGGCAGCACCGCCCACGGTCTACCGCGCCCTGGATTTTCTCCTGGAAAACAGCCTGGTGCACCGTATCGCGTCGCTTAACGCGTTCATGGGCTGCAGCCACCCGGAACATGCCCACCAGGGCCAGTTCCTGATCTGCCGCGCGTGCCATGTAGCGATCGAGCTTGAGCAGACCAGCATCAGCGACGCCATCGTTGCCAGCGCCAAGGACGTCGGGTTCAGCGTCGAAACGCAGACCGTCGAAGTCGTCGGCCTGTGCGGCAACTGTCGGAGCGCCTGATGAGCAACGCGTTGATTCGCCTTGAACAGGTTGGCGTGGCCTTCTCCGGCCAGGCGGTGCTCGACAGCATTGACCTGGCGGTGGAGCCCGGGCAAATCGTAACCCTGATCGGCCCCAATGGCGCCGGCAAGACCACCCTGGTGCGTGCCGTACTCGGCCTGCTCAAGCCGCACACCGGCAAAGTCTGGCGCAAACCGCGACTGCGCATCGGCTACATGCCGCAAAAGCTGCAGGTGGATGCAACGCTGCCACTGTCGGTACTGCGCTTTTTGCGTCTGGTACCGGGTGTAGATCGGGCCGCAGCGCTGGCGGCACTCAATGAGGTCGGCGCCGAACAGGTGATCGACAGCCCGATCCAGAACATTTCCGGCGGCGAGATGCAGCGCGTGCTGCTGGCTCGTGCGCTGCTGCGCGAGCCTGAACTGCTGGTGCTCGACGAACCGGTGCAAGGTGTCGATGTGGCTGGCCAGGCCGAGTTGTACAGCTTGATCACTCGCCTGCGCGACCGCCACGGCTGCGGCGTGCTGATGGTTTCCCATGACCTGCACCTGGTCATGAGCACCACCGACCAGGTGGTCTGCCTGAACCGCCACGTCTGCTGCTCCGGGCACCCGGAGCAGGTCAGCGGCGACCCGGCCTTTGTCGAGCTGTTCGGCAGCAATGCACCAAGCCTTGCGATCTACCATCACCATCACGACCACGCCCATGACCTGCATGGTTCGGTGGTTACCCCGGCCCAAGGCGGGCACGTACACGGAGAACACTGCAAGCATGGCTGATTTTCTGCTCTACGCCCTGCTCGCAGGCCTGGCCCTGGCCGTGGTTGCCGGCCCGCTGGGCTCCTTCGTGGTTTGGCGACGCATGGCCTATTTTGGCGACACCCTGTCTCACGCCGCGCTGCTGGGCGTGGCCCTGGGCTTCGTGCTGGACATCAGCCCGGCGCTGGCGGTCACGGTCGGATGTTTGCTGCTGGCGATCCTGCTGGTGACCCTGCAACAACGCCAACCGCTGGCATCCGACACCCTGCTGGGGATTCTCGCCCCGAGCACCCTGTCGCTGGGCCTGGTAGTTTTGAGCTTCATGCATGATGTGCGCATCGACCTGATGGCTTACCTGTTCGGCGACCTGCTGGCGATCAGCCCGGGCGACCTGGTCTGGATCCTCGGTGGCAGCGCCGCAGTGCTACTGCTGCTGGTGGCGCTGTGGCGGCCACTGCTGGCCGTGACCGTGCATGAAGAGCTGGCCATGGTCGAAGGCCTGCCGGTGGCGGCGCTGCGCCTGGCACTGATGTTGTTGATTGCGGTGGTGATCGCCGTGGCGATGAAGATCGTCGGCGTGCTACTGATCACTTCGCTGCTGATCATCCCGGCCGCTGCGGCCCAGCGCCACGCCCGCTCGCCCGAGCAAATGGCCCTGGGCGCCAGCCTGCTTGGCGTCACGGCCGTCTGCGGCGGCCTGGCGCTGTCCTGGTTCAAGGACACGCCGGCCGGCCCGTCGATCGTGGTCTGTGCGGCAGTGCTATTCTTGCTGAGCCTGGCCTGGCCCCGGCGCTGACCCGCAGGGTGCAGCCCCAGCGGTTGCATCCTGCAGCCTGTAAATCATGCAGGGCCTCAAGAATTATTTTCGAGTCTGCGGACTGGGTGTAGACTTGCTCGCTTTTTGCGCAAATAGAGAGTCGCAGGAATGAAGCCGTTCGCCTCCCGTTATCTGCTCCTTGCCGCGTTTTCCCTGATCCTGGCGGCGTGCTCCAGCACCCCGGCCGACAACGCCGCAATCCCTGCTCAGGCCGATGCCTGGCAGCAGTTGGAGCAAAGCATTGCCAGCAGCGAGCTGGCCACCGCTGAAGACCAGTTGGCCGCGCTGCAGGCCCAGGCGCCCAACGACAGCCGTGTCGAGCAATACCAGCGCCAGTTGGCCGAAGCGTATCTGCAACGCAGCCAGATCGTCCTGCAGAAGGGCGACGTCAATGCCGCAGCCACCGCGCTGAGCCGTGCCCGTGCGCTGATGCCCAAGGCACCGGCACTCACCGGAGGGGTCAACGGTGCCATTGCCCAGGCCCGCAAGGCCGAACTGGAAAAAGCCGAAGCGGCTCTCAAGGCTGCCGAAGCCCGGCCCAAGACCCGGGTAATCGACCCGACCGCACCGAGCACCGTCATCGCACTGAAGACGCGCAACATTGCTCAGATGCGCAAGCAACTCGATGATATCGCCGCCGATGTGGTGAATTATCAATGCGACGTGGTGTTCCAGGTGCCGCGCAAAGATGACGCACCGTGGCTCAAGACCTTGCTGAGCAAGCGCGTGAACAAGCTCGATAGCGCATTCGCCCTTGAGCAGTCCCACGAAATCCATCGCGACCAGCCTGCCCAGGTGGTGTTGATACCTCGCCGTCCATGAGTGATCGGGTGCCCACGCGGGCACCCGGATCCAGCCCCTAGGCCGGTATCGCCTGGGCTGCAGCCTCCCGCTCCCACACCCGATGCTTGCTGATGGCCTGGATGAACGCCTGGAAGGTTTTCGGGTCGTCGCCCAAGAGCAAACCGCTATCGGTTTTCAATCCCAAGCTGTCGAGCAATGCCTGGGCCTCTTTGGCCAAGCCCATCGGCTTGAGGTGCTTGTAGGCTTCGAGCAGAAAATGCAGCGCCACGCCGTTGCCCGACAGCGCCTGCAACGACGCCTTGCCGGCTGGCACCCACACCGCATCGAATGCCACCGAGGGCAGCCCCTCCATCGAAGCGTCCACCACCAACGCCTTGCCCTGGGCGGTCTTGACCGCCGCCGAGGTCGGGCCAAGCAGCTTGATCTGGGCACTTTCAGCCTCCAGCGCCTTGACCAGCCCATCGACACTGTCGCCGTCCACCCCATCGGCGACCAGCACCGCGACCTTGCGCCCCTTGATTCCCTCGCCCAGCAGGTTCAACTGACTCAGCGCAGGGGATTGCTTCAGGCGGGTCTCGGGAACCTGCACCGTGCCTTTTTTCGGCGCAGGCAAGCCGAGGTTCTCGGCCACCCGCTTTGCCAGCTTCAGGTCGATATTGGCGAGGATCTCGTTCACTTCCCGGGCGCGGATGTGCTCGCGCTCCACCTTGCCCAGCTCGAAACTGTAGGCACTGATGATGTGCTCCTGCTCAGTCTTGCTCATGCTGTTGAAGAATAACCGTGCCTGCGAGAAATGGTCGGCAAACGAGGGGCTGCGCTGGCGTACCTTGTGCGCCTCGATCCGTTCAGGGTACGACTCGAAGCCGCCATCGCTGGTCGCCGGTGGTGTTTCCTTCGGCCAACCACCATCGATTGAATTCGGCTCGTACGAGGCCCGCCCCTTGTCCAGCGTCACTCGGTGCTGCGCGTCGCGCTGGCCGTTGTGATTCGGCGCAAGCGGGCGGTTGATCGGTATCTCATGGAAGTTCGGTCCGCCCAGGCGGCTGATCTGGGTATCGGTGTAGGAAAACAGCCGGCCCTGTAACAGCGGATCGTTGGAAAAGTCGATGCCAGGGACAATATGCCCGGGGCAGAAGGCAACCTGTTCGGTTTCAGCAAAAAAATTGTCGGGGTTGCGGTCGAGCACCATCTTGCCCAACGGCGTCACCGGCACCAGCTCTTCAGGAATGATCTTGGTCGGGTCGAGCAAGTCGAAGTCGAACTTGTGCTCATCCGCCTCCGGCACGATCTGCACGCCGAACTCCCATTCCGGGTAGTTGCCGGTTTCAATGGCTTCCCACAAGTCACGACGGTGATAGTCAGTGTCCTTGCCGGCCAGCTTCTGCGCTTCGTCCCAGAGCAGCGAACAGACACCCGCCTTGGGCTTCCAGTGAAACTTGACGAAGTGCGACTCGCCCTTGGCGTTGATCATGCGAAACGTGTGCACGCCAAAGCCCTGCATGGTGCGCAGGCTTTTCGGGATGGCCCGGTCGGACATCGCCCAGATCACCATGTGCGCCGACTCCGGCACCAGCGAGACGAAGTCCCAGAACGTGTCATGGGCCGAGCCGCCAGTCGGCATTTCGTTGTGGGGCTCGGGTTTTACTGCATGGACGAAGTCGGGGAACTTGATCGCATCCTGGATGAAAAACACTGGCATGTTGTTGCCCACCAGGTCGAAGTTGCCTTCCTCAGTAAAGAACTTCACCGCAAAGCCGCGCACATCGCGCACGGTATCGCCAGAGCCGCGTGGCCCCTGGACGGTGGAAAAGCGTACGAATACCGGGGTGATTTTCTCCGGGTCCTGCAGGAACCCCGCCTTGGTCAGCGCTGCATGGGACTGGTAGGCCTGGAAGTAGCCATGGGCACCGGTACCCCGGGCATGGACGATGCGCTCAGGAATACGCTCGTGGTCAAAGTGCGTGATCTTCTCACGCATGATGAAGTCTTCCAGCAACGATGGCCCACGGTCCCCGGCCTTCAAGGTGTTCTGGTTGTCGGCGACCTTGACGCCCTGGTTGGTGCGCAAGGCCTGGCCGGTGGCGTCGCTACGAAAGCCTTCCAGGCTCTGCAGCTTGGCGTTGGTGTTGGCCCGGTCCGGCGTCTGGGTGCCGGCCAGTTGACTTTCCTTGGGCGGATTCTTCTTGCTGGGCATTGGAACGCTCTCCTCGATCAGTCTTGGTTCGACCCCACGGCGGGCCCTTTCAGTAGTGACTGGCCAGGCCCTGCGAGCGTTCATTCGGATTGACCACTGATCGTGATATTCCCGTAGCATTGGTCTATTACGAAATAAATGCTAAGAACCTCTATACGAACAGGCTAAAATGCGCGCCCGGCTAACCGCTGACCAAATTTCCATGCGCCCCACAAGGTTCGCTACGTGATCGAGTTTCAAAATGTGCATAAAACCTACCGCGTCGCCGGTAGGGACATCCCCGCGCTGCACCCGACCAACCTGAGTGTCGAAGACGGCCAGGTGTTCGGCCTGATCGGCCATTCCGGCGCCGGTAAAAGTACCCTGCTGCGCCTGATCAACCGCCTTGAAGCGCCAAGCGGCGGCAAGATCATTGTCGATGGTGAAGACGTCACCGCGTTCAATGCCAACGACCTGCGTCGTTTTCGCCAACAAGTCGGGATGATCTTCCAGCACTTCAACTTGCTGGCCTCCAAGACCGTGGCCGACAACGTCGCCCTGCCACTGACCCTGGCCGGCGAGCTGTCGCGCAAGGACATCGACGCCCGCGTCAACGAATTGCTGGCCCGCGTTGGTCTTTCCGACCATGCCAGGAAGTATCCTGCGCAGTTGTCTGGCGGCCAGAAGCAGCGCGTCGGCATCGCCCGCGCCTTGGCCACCAAGCCGAAGATCCTGCTGTGCGACGAGGCCACCAGTGCGCTCGACCCGCAAACGACTGCCTCAGTGCTGCAATTGCTGGCCGAGATCAACCGCGAGCTGAAGCTGACCATCGTACTGATCACCCATGAAATGGACGTGATCCGCCGGGTCTGCGACTGCGTGGCCGTCATGGACGCCGGGAAGATCGTCGAGATGGGCCCGGTTGCCGATGTGTTCCTGCACCCGCAACACCCGACCACCAAGCGTTTCGTCCAGGAAGACGAGCAGATCGACGAAGCCGAGCAGCGCGACGACTTCGCCCACGTGCCAGGCCGAATCATCCGCCTGACCTTTCAGGGCGACGCTACCTACGCGCCGCTGCTGGGCACCGTGGCCCGGGAAACCGGTGTGGACTACAGCATCCTCGCGGGCCGCATCGACCGCATCAAAGACACCCCTTATGGGCAGCTGACCCTGGCCGTCACCGGCGGCGACATGGAAGCGGCGTTTGCCCGCTTCACAGCGGCTGATGTTCATATGGAGGTACTGCGTTAATGGAATTCCTGAGTTTCTTTGCCAACGTCGACTGGGCTGAAATCTGGCTGGCCACCGTCGATACCATGATCATGCTGTTCGGCTCACTGTTCTTTACCGTGCTGCTGGGCCTGCCCTTGGGTGTGCTGCTGTTCCTGTGCGGCCCACGTCAATTGTTCGAACAGAAGGGCGTGTATGCCCTGTTGTCGCTGGTGGTCAACATCCTGCGCTCGTTGCCGTTCATCATCCTGCTGATCGTGATGATTCCGTTCACGGTGCTGATTACCGGCACCTCGCTGGGTGTCGCCGGGGCCATCCCGCCGCTGGTAGTCGGTGCCACGCCGTTCTTCGCCCGCCTGGTGGAAACCGCCCTGCGCGAGGTGGACCGCGGCATTATCGAAGCGACCCAGTCGATGGGCGCCACCACTCGCCAGATCATCATGAACGCCCTGCTGCCGGAGGCCCGCCCGGGTATCTTCGCGGCCATCACCGTCACCGCCATCACCCTGGTGTCCTACACCGCAATGGCCGGTGTAGTGGGTGCCGGCGGCCTGGGTGACCTGGCGATCCGCTTTGGTTACCAACGCTTCCAGACCGACGTCATGATTGTCACCGTGGTCCTGCTGCTGATCCTGGTTCAAGTACTGCAGAGCGTGGGCGACAAACTGGTTGTGCATTTTTCCCGTAAGTAACCCCATGGGTCGGCGACGCCGACGCACCGGGGGCCGGACCGGCCCTCACAAGGAGTGATTTGATGAAAAAGCTGCTTGCTGTTGTTGCCGCCGTCGCGGCCTTCTCCGCCCAGGCCGAGACCCTGACCGTGGCCGCCACCCCGGTGCCGCACGCCGAGATCCTCGAGTTCGTCAAACCGGCCCTGGCCAAAGAAGGCGTGGACCTGAAGGTGAAAGTGTTCACCGACTACATCCAGCCGAACGTACAGGTTGCCGAAAAACGCCTGGACGCCAACTTCTTCCAGCACCAACCGTACCTGGATGAGTTCAACAAGGCCAAGGGCACTCACCTGGTCAGCGTTGCCGGTGTCCACCTGGAGCCCCTGGGCGCGTACTCCAGCAAGTACAAGAAGCTCGACGAGCTGCCATCGACCGCCACCGTGGTCATCCCCAACGATGCCACCAACGGCGGCCGTGCCCTGTTGCTGCTGGACAAGTCCGGTGTGATCAAGCTCAAGGACAACACCAACATCCTGTCCACCGTCAAGGACATCACCGAGAACAGCAAGAACCTCAAGTTCCGTGAGCTGGAAGCGGCGACCATCCCGCGCGTGCTGACCCAGGTCGACCTGGCGCTGATCAACACCAATTACGCGCTGGAAGCCAAGCTGAACCCTGAAAAGGACGCACTGGTCATCGAAGGCAGCGACTCGCCTTACGTGAACATTCTGGTAACCCGTGAAGACAACAAGGATGCCGACGCGGTGAAGAAGCTGGTTGCAGCCCTGCACACTCCGGAAGTGAAGAAGTTCATCGAAGAGAAGTACAAAGGCGCGGTCAAGCCGGCGTTCTGATGCTGTAATCAATCGCGGGGCAAGCCCGCTCCTACACGGTAGGAGCGGGCTTGCCCCGCGATTTTTTTAGTCCCGCTTAACCAAGCCAGGCAACTGAGCAACCAGCTTCTGGTTGTTGAACGGCGCACGAATGAACCCGCGCTGCTTGCCATCCGGCCCGATCACCGCCAGGTTGCCGCTGTGATCGACCGTGTAGTTCGGCTTGCTGGTATCGGCCGGAATGAACGGAATGCTCACCGCGTTGGCCAGTTTCTGAATGTTTTCCAGTGAGCCGGTCAGGCCACGGAAATCCTTGTCGAAATAGCCCAGGTACTGCTGCAACTGCGTCGGCGTGTCGCGGTTGGGGTCAACGCTGACCAAAATGACCTGCAACCGATCGGCCGCTTCCTTGGGCAATTCGCTTTTCACCTGGCGCAACTGGGCGAGGGTGGTCGGGCAGATGTCCGGGCAGAAGGTGTAGCCGAAAAACAGCAGCGACCACTTGTCCTTGAGCTCATCCACCGCCACGGCCTGACCCTTCTCGTCGGTCATCTCCAGGCTCGGTACGGTGCGGCTTTGCGGCAGCAAAATGATGCCGGCGTCGATCAGCTCGGTGGGGTTGCCCTCGCTGCGGCCATTGAGCACCTTGTTGACGGTAAGCCCGAGGATCACGGCGACCAGGGCAACGAGGATGAAGACGGTTTTCTGGGTTCGAGTCATAGGTTCAACAGTAGGTAGTGATCTACAAGCAGCGCGATGAACAGCAGGAACAGGTACCAGATAGAGTACTTGAAGGTCTTGATCGCCGCGTGCGGCCGGCTGCCACGGTACAACACCCAGGCCCATTGCAGGAAGCGCGCGCCCAGCACCACGGCGCAGGCCAGGTACAGCAAACCGCTCATGTGAATGACAAAGGGCAGCAGGCTGACCGCCAGCAGCACCAGGGTATACAGCAGGATATGCACTTTGGTGTAGTGCTCGCCGTGGGTCACCGGCAGCATCGGGATATCCGCCTTGGCGTACTCTTCCTTGCGGTGGATGGCCAGGGCCCAGAAGTGTGGCGGGGTCCAGGCAAAGATGATCAGCACCAGCAGCAATGGCTCGGCACTGATGTGCCCGCTGATCGCTACCCAGCCCAACAGTGGTGGCGCCGCCCCGGCCAGGCCGCCGATGACGATATTCTGCGGCGTGGCACGTTTCAGAAAGCCGGTATAGATCACCGCGTAGCCCAGCAACGAGGCCAGTGTCAGCCAGGCGGTGAGGGCGTTGGTGAATACCAGCAGCAAGGCCATGCCCGACAGCGCCAGCAGCAAGGCAAAGATCAGCGCCGCAGCGGGCGCTACCCGTCCTTCGACCAGGGGCCTTTTATGGGTACGGGCCATCAAGGCATCGATGCGCCGGTCGACCACATGATTCACCGCTGCTGCCGCACCGGCGCAGCAGGCGATGCCCAGGTTGCCAAACAGCAGCACCGTCCACGGTACGCCGGCGCGGGTGGCGAGGAACATGCCCACCATTGAGGTGATCAACATCAGTACCACCACCTTGGGCTTGGTCAGCTCCAGGTAGTCGCGCCAGCCTGCCTGCAGTCTGCGCTCACTCAGAAGCGTCGCCATGCGTTATCTCCCAGATAATGAACCACACCGCCCGTGTTAAGCGGCGTCAGGCGCCAGCCCTGGCTTACCCGGCGCGCCTTGGCCCTGGCCACTACGCGAATGCGGTAATTGACCAGCACCATGCTCAACAACAACATGGCGCCCCCTGCGTTATGGGCCACGGCGACCGCAAGCGGCAGGTGGAACAGCACATTGCTGATACCCAGGCCAATCTGCACGGCCAGCGCCAGCAGAACCAGCCGCGCCAACTTGCTCAGGCCGTGACGGTGCAGTTTCCAGCTCAGCAGCAACAGCACGCAGGTGACCATCAATGCGCCCAGGCGGTGGCTGATATGAATGGCGGTGCGTGCATCACTGTCCAGTTGCCCGCCCAGGTAGTTGGGGCCGATGTGCTGGGTCAGGTGGAAGCCGTTGGCGAAATCCGCCTGCGGCCACCACTGGCCGTGGCAGGTGGGCAGATCGATACAGGCTACTGCCGCGTAGTTGGCACTCACCCAGCCACCCAGGGCGATCTGCCCGATCACCACCAGCAAGGCCAAGGCCGCGATCCGCCGCACGCTCAAGGGGAGCCTGGGCAAGGGCGGGAAGGCCCGCGACAGGCGCAGGCTCAGCAAAAACAGCAGGCTCAACGTCGCAAAGCCCCCTAATAGATGCGCCGTGACCACCTGCGGCCACAGCTTGAGCGTCACCGTCCACATGCCGAAGGCCGCTTGGGCGAATACCACGCCCAGCAGCATCAAAGGCAGGCGATAAGGTTGTCCCTCGCGTCCATGACGGCGCCAGGCTTGCCAGGCGAGCAAGGTAATCACCAGCGCCAGCGTGCCGGCAAAGTAGCGGTGGACCATCTCGTTGCGACCCTTGTGGGCTTCCACTGGCGTGTCCGGGAAGTGCAACTCGGCATGAGCGAGCTGCGCCTCGGTCTTGGGCACGCTGATAAAGCCATAGCAACCAGGCCAGTCGGGGCAACCCAGGCCGGCATGGGTGAGGCGGGTGTAGGCACCGAGCAGAACGACCACCAGTGCCAGCAAGGTGGCGAACACAGCGAGGCGAAATCCAGGTCTGGCCATGGTGAAGTCCTACCCGATATTGGACAGTTTCAGCAGGTGGCGCAGGTCGTTGAGCAGGTCCTTGCCCTTGACCCTGGCGTCATAGCGCAGCACCAGGTTGCCGTGGGGGTCGACGATCCACAATTGAGCATCCTGCTTGCCCTGGCTGGGCACGCCGTATTTGCCCAGGTCCAGCGAATAACGCTGCAGCTGCGGGTATTCACGCTCGAGTCGGGCTTGATAGTCGGTACTCACCGGCTGCGCAGTGGCCAGGGCATGGCTGGCACGACTGGCATCACGGCCCAGGCCGATCTGGATCTGCCGCGCCAGGTACACCAGTTGCTGGCAGTCCAGGCCGCAGCTCTTGGGCGCACTGACCAGCAGCTGCCAGCGCTGCTCGTCGGCGCTCACCCCAAGGTCGGCACGGCTCTGGCCGTTGCCGATCATTTCGCCGTGATAGCTGCGGCTGTCCGGCACCCAGAACTGGAACTTGTACATGCCGGTGGCGAGCAGCATCGGACCGATCACCACCAGCAGGATAAGGATCAGTTGCAGGCGCCCACGGGCGCGTCCTGACGGCGTCTTGCCTTCAGACATGTTGAGTGGACTCGTGACGACTCCCATGCTGTTTCTCCTTGTTGTTATGCCAGCCGAAGTAGAGGTAGAGCAGCACCAGGGCCAACGCCAGGGCAAACCACTGCACTGCGTAGCCCAGGTGTTTTTCCGGGCCCATGGCGACCACTGGCCAGTCCAGTCGATAGCTGGCCGGGCCCGGTTCCAGGCGCAGTTCATGAGCAAAGCCTTCGCGCCCCAGCTGCGACCACAGTTGAGCCGCATCGATGGCCGTCAGCAAGCGCGGCCAGTCGCCGCCCTCGGGGTCCGCGTGCAACTGGAACGTGGCGCCGGGCGCGACGTACACCCAGGCATCCAGGCTCAGGGTTTGCTCCGGCGTAGTGAACTGCACGGAATTGCGTCGGTCCGGCCAGGGCAGCCAGCCGCGGTTGACCAACAGCCACTGGCCACTGGCCTGATCGAGAAAGGGTTGCAGCAATTCGACGCCGACCTGGCCGTCACGCATGCGGTTGTCGAGCAACAGGCTATGGTGGGTATCGAAATGGCCGAACAGATGCACCCGACGATAGGCCGGGTCCTGCAACTGCGACACTTGCGCAACGCCCAAGGGCTCACTGGCCTGCCGTTCGGCATAGCTGACGAGCAGCGCGCGCTTCTGCTCGGCGCGGCCCAGTTGCCAGCAACCCAGCGCAATCAAGCCAGGCAGCAGCATCAGCACCACCAGGGTCGGCACCCAGCCCGGGCGAAATGGCTTCACCCGTTCACCCCATGGTCAATCGCTATACTTAAGGTCATCAATGCATCCCCCCGGAGTTTCGCCATGCTTAAAGCCGCGATTGTCCTGATGCTGCTGGCCACCATCGCCAGCTTGTTCAGTGGCCTGTTCTTTCTGGTCAAGGACGACGGACACTCCACGCGTCTGCTCAAAGCCCTGACGGTGCGGGTCACCCTCGCTGCGCTGACCCTGGCGCTGATTACCTGGGGCTTCTACAGCGGCCAGTTGGTATCTCACGCACCGTTCTAACCGGCACTACAGCACGTACACGAAGATAAACAGCCCCACCCAGACCACATCCACGAAGTGCCAGTACCAACTGGCCGCCTCGAAGCCGAAGTGTTTGTCGGCATTGAAATGCCCACGCATGATCCGCATCAGCATCACGAACAGGATCAACGTGCCCATGGTCACGTGCGCGCCATGAAACCCTGTGAGCATGAAGAAGGTCGCCCCATAGATACCCGAGCCCAGCGTCAGACCCAGTTCGGTATAAGCCTCGTGATACTCGTAGGCCTGCAGGATCAAAAAGGCCACGCCGAGGGCGATGGTCAACGCCAGCCAGAACGTGAGCGGGCCACGGTGGTTCTTGCGCAAGGCGTGGTGGGCAATGGTCACGGTGACACTGGAGCTGACCAGCAGGATGGTGTTGATCAGTGGCAGGTGCCAAGGGTCGATGATGTCCTTGGGTGGCGGAAAGAGTTTCGGGTCGGGCGTATTGAGCAACGGCCAGGCGAACTCGAAGTTCGGCCAGAGCATGTGCGCCACGCCTTTGGCGCCTTCCCCACCCAGCCACGGCCCGGCCAGGGTACGCACATAGAACAAGGCACCAAAAAAGGCGATGAAGAACATCACCTCGGAGAAGATGAACCATGACATGCCCCAGCGGAACGAGCGGTCCAGCTGCGGACTGTAGAGCCCGGCGCGGCTCTCTTTGATGACCGCACCGAACCAGCCGAACATCATGTAGGCCAGGCACAACGCCCCCAGAAAGAAGATCCACGGCCCATGAGAGTCAGGTCGCCCGGCTTTGAGGTCGTTGAACCAGGTGCCCAGGCCAAATACCGTGATGAACATGCCGATGGTGGCAATGATCGGCCACTTGCTTTGCGCCGGTACGTAATAGTGCTCATGCGAAGCCATTGAGTGTTCTCCTTATCGGGCGCCCTGTGCGTCCTGGCCCGCCAGTTGTGCAACCGGCGGGTGGCGAGCGGTGATATCGAACAACGTGTAAGCAAGCGTCAGATGTTTCACATCCTTGGGCAGGTCGCGGTCGACGATGAAGCGCACCGGCATCTCGATACGCTCTCCCGGTTGCAGCACCTGCTGGGTAAAGCAGAAGCATTCGGTCTTGTGGAAGTACGCCGCCGCCTCGGCCGGGGTTATGCTGGGGATGGCCTGGGCGCTCATGGGTCTGTCGGTCGGGTTGCGGGCAATGAACACCATCTGGTTGACCGCGCCGGGATTGACGTCGATCTGGTCGGCGGTGGAATGGAACTCCCAGACCATGTCGCTGGCATTGGTCGACATGAACTGCACCTTCACCGTGCGGTTCGGATCACTGACCTGCGTTCCCTCGTACTGCCCACCGGTCTTGCCGTTGATGCCGAAGGCCTTGCACATCACGTCGTAGATCGGCACCAGGGCAAAGCCGAAGGCAAACATCACCACGGTCAACAGCATCAGCCGTATGACCAGGCGCTTGAGCGAAGCACCTTCACTCATGACTCTCTCCTTCGGCCCTGGCCGTTCATTTCACTTCCGGTGGTGTCTGGAAGGTGTGATAGGGCGCTGGCGATGGCACCGACCATTCCAGGCCTTCGGCACCATCCCAGGGTTTGGCCGGTGCAGGTTTGCCGCCACGGATGCACTTGATCACGATGAACAGGAAGAAAATCTGCGTGGCGCCAAAGGTGAAGGCACCAATCGAGGAGACCATATTGAAATCGGCGAACTGCAGGTTGTAGTCGGGAATCCGCCGCGGCATGCCCGCCAGGCCAACGAAGTGCATCGGGAAGAACGCCAGGTTCATACCGATGAACGACAGCCAGAAGTGCAGCTTGCCCAAGGTCTCGTCATACATGTGCCCGGTCCACTTCGGCAGCCAATAGTAAGCCGAGGCAAAGATGCCGAAGATTGCTCCAGGCACCAGGACGTAGTGGAAATGGGCAACCACGAAGTAGGTGTCGTGGTACTGGAAGTCCGCCGGGGCGATGGCCAGCATCAGTCCGGAGAATCCGCCGATGGTGAACAGGATGACGAAAGCGATGGCGAACAGCATCGGCGTCTCGAAGGTCAGCGAGCCTTCCCACATGGTGCTGACCCAGTTGAACACTTTCACCCCGGTGGGCACCGCGATCAGCATGGTGGCGTACATGAAGAACAGCTCGCCGACCACCGGAATACCCACCACGAACATGTGGTGCGCCCAGACAATAAAGGAAAGAAACGCGATCGCGCCGGTGGCGTAGACCATCGAGGTGTAGCCGAACAGCGGCTTGCGCGAGAACGCCGGGATGATCGAACTGACCGCGCCGAACGCCGGCAGGATCATGATGTACACCTCGGGGTGGCCGAAGAACCAGAACACGTGCTGGAACAGTACCGGGTCACCGCCGCCGGCGGCACTGAAGAAACTGGTACCGAAGTGGATGTCCATCAGCATCATGGTCACCACTCCGGCCAGTACCGGCATCACTGCAATCAGCAAGAAGGCAGTGATCAGCCAGGTCCAGACGAACAGTGGCATCTTCATCAAGGTCATGCCCGGGGCACGCAGGTTGAGGATGGTGGCGATCACGTTGATCGCGCCCATGATCGAACTGATGCCCATCAGGTGGATGGCGAATATAAAGAAGGTCACGCTTTCCGGTGCGTAGGTAGTCGACAGCGGCGCGTAGAAGGTCCAGCCGAAGTTCGGCCCGCCGCCCGGCATGAACAAGGTCGAGACCAGCAGCAGGAAGGCCGCCGGCAACAACCAGAAGCTGAAGTTGTTCATTCGCGGCAGGGCCATGTCGGGCGCGCCGATCATCAACGGAATCATCCAGTTGGCCAGGCCGACAAACGCCGGCATCACCGCACCGAACACCATCACCAGGCCATGCATGGTGGTCATCTGGTTGAAGAATTCCGGCTGCACGATCTGCAGGCCCGGTTGGAACAACTCGGCGCGGATCACCATGGCGAACGAGCCGCCGAGCAGGAAGGCGATGAAGCTGAACCACAGGTACATCGTGCCGATGTCTTTATGGTTGGTGGTCAGCACCCAACGCATCAGGCCCTTGGCCGGTCCGTGGGCGTGGTCATGACCGTGGCTGTGGTCGTCGATCACTGCGCTCATGTCCTGTCTCCTGCAGTCCAGTGGCTGGTGCGGGTACACGCGTCAAGCCGGCTCATTTGCTTTCTGCCTGCTTGAGCGCCAGCACATCTTTTGGCGTGACCATGTCGCCCTTGTTGTTGCCCCAGGCGTTACGTTCGTAGGTCACAACCGCGGCGATATCCACTTCCGACAGTTGCTTGCCGAAGGCGGCCATGGCGGTGCCCGGCTTGCCATGGAAGACAATGCCCAGGTGATCTTCCTTGGGCCCGGTGGCAATTTTCGATCCCTTGAGAGCCGGAAACATCGGCGGCAGGCCCTGGCCTTCGGCCTGGTGACAGGCCACGCAGGTGGTGTGGTAGACCTTGTCACCACGCTCGACCAGCTCCTGCAGCGTCCATTCCTTGCTGGTCAGCTCCTTGAGCTTGGCGGCTTCTGCCTTGCGCTCGCCGAGCCAGGTGTCGTAGTCGGCCTTGGACTTGACCTCGACCACCACTGGCATGAAGCCGTGATCCTTGCCGCACAGTTCAGTGCATTGGCCACGGTAGATGCCAGGCTTCTCGACCCGAGTCCAGGCCTCGTTGACGAAGCCCGGGATGGCGTCGCGCTTGACCGCGAAGGCCGGTACCCACCAGGAATGAATAACGTCGGCGGCAGTCACCAGAAAGCGCACCTTGGCCCCGACCGGCAGCACCAGCGGCTGGTCGACTTCGAGCAGGTAATGCTCGTCCTTGGGGGCTTTGTTGTGGATCTGGTCGGCGGGGGTGGCCAGGTTGCTGAAAAACTCGACGTCCTGGCCCAGGTATTTGTAGTGCCACTTCCACTGGTAGCCGGTGACCTGGATATCGATATCCGACTCACTGGCATCGTAGATATCAATCAGGGTCTTGGTCGCTGGAATGGCCATGGCCACCAGGATCAGGAACGGCACCACCGTCCACATGATCTCGACCCAAGTGTGTTCGTGAAAATGCGCAGGTTGCTGGCCGGTCGAACGACGGTGAATGATCATCGACCAGAACATCGCGCCAAAGACCACCAGGCCAATGATCACGCAGATCCAGAAGATGGTCATGTGCAGGTCGAACACTGCGTTGCTGACTTCAGTCGCCCCTGGCGCCATGTTCACGGTCCAGGCGGCGTTGGCCTGACCGAATACCGACCACAACAGGAGGCCCATCCAGACATGTGGATGTCGCATCATTGCGGGTTCCCCTTATCGTTCTTGTTATCCCGGAGGCGTGGACCTACGGCTAAGGGTACGGCGGCCAAGACTGCGAACTTCGACGACCGAGCCCCTGCGAACTGCAGTCGGGCCTCATCAGCGAATCACTTTCAAACCGGAGTATAGACAGCGACTTCGACCACGCAACGCGACGCGGGAAATCAAAGGGAACAGGTTGAACGTTTGCGCGCCAGCCCGCGGACTGCCTGGCGTACGGCACAATGATGGCATTTCGATATAATCGCAGAATATAAGTGGCTTCGGGTTATGCCAAATACGTCTTAGTCGATTGCAGAATAGAGCTAACTTAGTGTCTTCCGTTTGTCACGCCTTTACCCTGGAGCTGTCATGAACATCGCCGCTTTGCGCGAGCAGATCACCCGTGCCCATCAACATGAGACCGAAACCGGCCAACTGAAAGAGCAACTCGTCCAACAATTGCCACACCTGCACCCCTCGATCCAGTTGCCTGAAATCGACGCTCAAGGTGCATTGACCCGCTTCGTCGGCGCTTACATCGAGCAGGTTCCAGAAATGCTGGAAGCTGCCAATTCCGTTGCCCGCGAGGCCGGTATCGAATCGCAGATCAAGCCGGTGCTGAAAATCGCCGAGCAATATTTCCTGCAACCGCCTGCCATCACCAATACCCACCTGGGCCTGGGATGTCTGCTGGACGAAGCCTACCTGGCGCATCGCTTGGTGGAAGAAGTGAACGACCTGTACATCAAGCACTTCAATCAACCGCTGATCCCGCTGGACACTACCGTGGCCAACCTGATCGCCCACCAACTGATCGGTGAAGAATTCGCCAACCAGCTCGATGAAGTGGTACACCACTCGGTAGACGAAATGCTCAATGAAGAGAGCTTCGCACTGGAGTCGGTGGAGCAGTACCGCGACAAACTCAGCAGCCCGGCAACCGGCGCCGCATGGAAGCGCTGGCCATGCTTGTCGCGCCAACTGGGCGTAGGGCTGGAGCTGGATCAGTCGGCCTGATGTGTTAGCAATAGCGGGGCAAGCGGCTACAAGCAGCTTGCCCCCGATCACCTGAATCAGGCCCCCAGTCCCGCTGTCGTGCGCACCCGCCCTTCCACCCGCCGCTTCAGGCGACGCTGCTCGATCACCAACCTCGAGCCATTGCCAGCATTGGCCCGCCCCCAGTCCTCGAGCAGTTCGAGGCATGAATGGTCGATGTAGCTGAGGTTGGCCAACGGCACATGCAGCGTGGTGCCGGACGGAATGCCTTCGAGCGCCTGGGCCAGGGCCGGCACCTTGAGGAAGGTCGCCGCACCGCTCAACCTGAGTTCCAGATGTCCCGGTGTGTCGAGGCTGACCACGCTGATCTTCAGACGCGCCGCCTTGAACGCCAGCTTGAGAAGTGTCAGAGCAAACCCAAGCAGCACTCCCGTCAACAGGTCAGTGAAGATGATCGCCAGCGCCGTCGCGGCATAAGTGAACATCGGCATCCGGCCATATCGGCCCAAACCGCGAAACGCCTTGAAGTCGACCAATTTGAACCCGGTGTAAACCAGCACACCCGCCAGGCTCGCCACCGGTATCTGCTGCAGCACGCTGCTGAGCACTACCACAAATGCCAGCAACCACACCCCATGCAGAATCGCTGAAATCCGGGTGCGCGCACCGGCCTGTACGTTGGCTGAGCTGCGTACAATCACGCCGGTCATCGGCAACGCACCCAAGACCCCGCAGAGCATATTGCCCATACCCTGGGCGGATAATTCTCGGTCAAAATCCGAGCGTTGACCGTTGTGCATCCGATCCACCGCCGCCGCCGACAGCAAGGTTTCGGCACTGGCGATGAAGGCCAGGGCAAAGGCGGCAATCAAAAGATTGGGATCAGCAAGATTGAGCAGGTCGGCCGGACGCAACCAGTCGATGGCCTGGCTCAAGTCAGCCGGCACCTGCACCCGGTTCACCGGCAGCATCAACCAGATGCAGATTGCGGTCATCAGGGCAACGCCAAGCAAGGCCCCTGGCACAAAACGCAAAGCGTGCGGCCGCATACGCTCCCAGCCCCACATCACGGCAATGGTACCCAGCCCCAATGCACCGGCTTGCCAGCCATTGCCCGCCGTTTCAAGCGGCAGTGCCTTTTGCACCGTGGCGGGAAACCCCATCAGATTGGCAAGCCCCGACGGCTGCGGCGCACTGTCGAACATCACATGTACCTGGGATAGCACAATCAACACGCCAATGCCGGCCAGCATGCCGTAAACCACTGCCGGCGCCGTTACCCGAAACCAGCAGCCCAGGCGTAAGCGCCCGGCCAGCAACTGCAGCAATCCGGCCAGCAGCAGGATGGGACCCAGCATGGCCACGCCATGCTGGCGCACCAACTCGAATACCAATACCGCAAGGCCTGCAGCCGGGCCGCTGACCTGCAAGGGCGAGCCGGCCAGCCAGCCCACCACAATGCCGCCGATGATTCCTGTGATCAGGCCTTTGGCCGGCGGCATGCCGGAAGCAATGGCGATGCCCATGCACAACGGCAGGGCCACCAGAAACACCACCACCGAGGCCAGCAACTCACGCGGCAAGGCCGCTTTGACTTGTGTCTTGTTCACCGTGTCACTCCTTCTTTTTTCGTTTCACAGCCATTCCAATGGCCGATGGCACACCCCTGACAGACGTGCAGGCGCAAACCGCCAGGCGAGCCGGCAGACAATCAGGGGAATTCAAGGCAGCCGATGACCAGGCCGCACCCGTCGGGTGCGGCCGTCAATCAGCGTGTTGCGGGAGTTTCAGGGACGCTTAGTAGCGACCTCTAGGCGTAGCGCAGGGAATTGGCTGGCCTGCGGCCAGGGGCAGGAAACTGTCGCTGGCGGCGTCGTACGCTTCAATCTGACTGGTTTCGATGTCATAGATCCAGCCATGGATATACAACTGGCCAGCCGCCAGGCGCGAGGCTACCGAAGGGTGTGTACGCAGGTGGTGCAGCTGGGCAATGACGTTTTCCTTGGTCAGCACTTGCATGCTTTCGTGCTCGCTGCCGCACGAGCAGTTGTCTTCAACCACGGTGCGGGCCACTTCGGCATGGCGCAGCCAGGCTTTGACCGTCGGCATCTTCTCCAGGCTGTTGGGGTTGAGCACCGCGCGCATGGCGCCACAGTCGGAGTGGCCGCAAATGATGATGTGGTGTACACCCAGCGCCAGGACGGCATATTCGATGGCGGTCGAAACGCCGCCGTTCATCTGCCCGTAGGGCGGCACGACGTTACCGACGTTACGCGTGACGAACAGATCGCCCGGTGAGCTCTGGGTGATCAGCTCAGGTACGATGCGTGAGTCGGCACAGGTGATGAACATCGCACGGGGCGTCTGCGCGGTGGCGAGCTTCTTGAACAGCTCTTGTTGCTCAGGAAATACGTCATGGTGAAACCGCAGAAAGCCATCGACGATATGCTTCAGGGCGGCATCGGCACTCTCGGCAGGCACTTCCGGGACAGCCTTGGATGGGTCCTTTACGGGCATGTTTCATCCTCTTTGACGGTTTTAGGTTAAGTCCATTTTACCGGGTTGATGATTGGAACAGCACATGGCATTTAGATGACAAGTGCCAGCCAATAATCACTTAAATCGTTGGCTGAATTCCTACGCTACTCGGCGAAACTTAACTCAAACTGAATTCGGAGGCTCTAGAACAGGCGTTCCAGACCATGAAACAAGTGCAGTAGATAGTATCAAAAAAACATTAATGGCCAATACCCATTATTGTTTTCACAGTAACGACATCTGCCCACCTGGCGGACAAAACGCACTGCAATCAAGGGCATAGCCCTCGCGTCGGTTGAGCCCCAACCGACGAAGCGCCTTGCTGAAGCGTTGCGCCAACAACTCGGCAAACACACCCTCACCACGCATGCGAGCACCGAAACGACTGTCGTAGAGCTCGCCGCCACGGCTTTGGCGGATCAGACTCAACACATGCGTGGCACGCTGCGGGTAATGGTCCTGCAGCCATTGTTCAAACAGCGGCGCTACTTCCAGGGGCAGGCGCAACATCATGTAGGCGGCACTGAGCGCGCCGGCCGCCTTGGCCGCCTCGAGCAGGTGCTCAAGCTCGCTGTCGTTGATCATCGGGATCATGGGTGAGCACAGTACGCCAACCGGAATGCCCGCCTGACTGAGTACACGGATGGCCCGCAGTCGAGCCTTGGGTGCTGCGGCGCGGGGTTCCAGGGTGCGCTTGAGCTCATCATCCAGGGTAGTGAGGCTGATCATCACCGCCACCAGCCGTTGCTGGGCCAGCTCGGCCAGTAGATCGAGGTCGCGCAGGATCAGCGAGCCCTTGGTCACGATGGTGACCGGGTGGCGATAACGCAGCAGTACCTCCAGCAGCCGTCGGGTGAGCTTCTGTTCACGCTCGATGGGTTGGTAGGGATCGGTATTGGAGCCCAGGTTGATCGGTGCGCACACATAGCCTGGCTTGCTCAATTGCTGTTCGAGCACCGCCGCCGCGTTGGTCTTGGCGATCAACTTGGTTTCAAAGTCCAACCCGGGCGACAGGTCCCAATAGGCATGGCTGGGCCGCGCATAGCAGTAGATGCAGCCGTGCTCACAACCTCGATAAGGGTTGATCGAGCGGTCGAAGGGCAGGTCAGGCGAGTTGTTGCGGGTGATGATGGTCTTGGCGGTTTCGATCCGCACTTCGGTGCCCTGGGTAAGGGGCACTTCCTGATACCAGCCATCGTCCTCGGCCACCGAACGGTTCGGGGCAAAGCGGTTATGCGGATTGCTCGTGGTGCCACGGCCCCGCACCGGGCCTTGAGGAATAGACATGAAAACGCCCCGAGAACTGTTTTTATATACAGTACACGGGGCGTTTGTGCGATGCCAGTACCGCCGGGCGCGCGCCTTACTCGGCTGGCTTCTTCAGCTTCGGATTGGGGAAGAACTGCACCGTCTGTACCTTGGCCTCTGCCGGCTTTGGCTCGACCTTGTTGACCCGGGTCCCCAGTTCCTTGGGCACCGACAACCCCTGCTCGTTGAGCGTGTCGGAGAACCCACAGGCCACGCACTCGCGGTGCGGAACGCTGTCTTCGCTCCACATCATGAGTTTGTCCGGCTCGCTGCACGCCGGGCAGACAGCCCCGGCGATAAAGCGTTTTTTCGTCTTGATCACGGGCGCATCACTCATGCCGCCACTTCCTCACTCAGGCCACAATGGCGCAAGAGTGCATCGATTGACGGCTCACGGCCACGGAAGTCGACGAACAGCAGCATCGGTTCCTGGGAGCCACCACGGGCGAGAATCGCTTCGCGGAAGGCACGACCGGTGTCGGCATTGAGCACACCTTCTTCTTCAAACCGCGAGAAGGCATCGGCCGAGAGCACTTCAGCCCACTTATAGCTGTAGTAACCAGCCGCGTAACCACCGGCGAAGATATGCGCAAAGCTGTTGGGGAAGCGGTTGTACGCCGGTGGGCGCATGACCGATACCTCGTCGCGGATGCCTTCAAGCACCTCCAGCACACTGCGACCATCACCCTGGCTGGCATGCAGTTCGAAGTCGAACAGCGAGAACTCCAGCTGGCGAACCATCATCAGGCCGGACTGGAAGTTCTTCGCCGCCAGCATCTTCTCCAGCAGGTCCTGAGGCAGCGGCGCACCGGTTTCGTAGTGACCGGAAATCAGCGCCAGGCCATCAGGCTCCCAGCACCAGTTTTCCATGAACTGGCTCGGCAGCTCCACGGCATCCCAGGCCACGCCGTTGATGCCGGAAACACCGGCGTGCTCGATGCGGGTCAGCAGGTGGTGCAGGCCATGACCGAACTCGTGGAACAGGGTGGTGACTTCGTCGTGGGTCAGCAGCGCCGGCTTGCCAGGCGCGGCAGGGGTGAAGTTGCACACCAGGTTGGCCACCGGGCTTTGCAGTTGGCCGTCTGCGGCGCGACGACGATCGCGCGCGCCGTCCATCCAGGCACCGCCACGCTTGTTGGCGCGGGCATAAAGGTCGAAGAAGAAGCGGCCCACATGCTGACCGTGCTCCTTGATCTCGAACAGGCGAACATCCGGGTGCCAGGTGTCGAAGCCTTTCAGTTCGGCAATCTCGATGCCGTAGAGGCGCTGGACGATGGCGAACAACCCGGACAGCACCTTGTCGATCGGGAAGTAGGCGCGCAGGGTTTCCTGGGAAACGCTGTAGCGCTGCTCGCGCAGTTTTTCACCGTAGAAACCACTGTCCCAGCTTTGCAGGTCTGCGCAGCCCTGTTCGGCGGCATAGGCCTTGAGCTGAGCCAGGTCCTGCACCGCGAACGGCTTGCTGCGCTTGGCCAGGTCTCGCAGGAAGCTCAGTACCTGATCACTGGATTCGGCCATCTTGGTGGCCAGGCTCAGCTCGGCATAGTTGGCATAACCGAGCAGCTCGGCCAGTTCCTGGCGCAAGTCGAGGATTTCGCGCATCACCGGGCCGTTGTCGAACTGGCCGGCATTGGGGCCCTGGTCGGAGGCACGGGTGCAGTAGGCGGCGTAGATTTCTTCGCGCAGGGCGCGGTCCTCGGCGTAGGTCATCACCGCGTAGTAGCTCGGGAACTCCAGGCTGATCAACCAACCCTCAAGGCCCTTGGCCTGAGCGGCAGCGGCCATTTGCGCCTTGGCCGAATCTGTCAGGCCGGCGAGGGCGGCTTCGTCGGTGACGTGCTTGGTCCAGGCCTGGGTGGCATCGAGCAACTGGTTGGAGAAGCGGCTGCCCAGCTCGCTGAGCTTGCTCTGCACTTCGGCATAACGCTGCTGCTGATCGGCCGGCAGGTCGATACCCGACAGGCGGAAGTCACGCAGGGCATGTTCGAGAATAGTCTTTTGGGCCACATCGAAGCCTGCCGCTTCGGGGCTGGCAATCAGTGCCTCATAGGCCTGGAACAGCTCGCGGTTCTGGCCCATTTCGGTGGCGTAGGCGCTCAATGCCGGCAGGCAGGCCTCATAGGCCTCGCGCAGTTCGGCGCTGTTGCACACGGCATTGAGGTGGCTGACCGGACTCCAGGCGGCGCCCAGCCGGTCGTTGAGCTCGTCCATGGCCAGGATCAGGCCAGCCCAGCTTGGCTGCTGGCCCTGGGTCTTGAGAATCTGGGCAATCGCGGTACGGTTGTCGGCCAGGATCTGTTCAATCGCCGGCTGCACATGCTCGGCACGGATTGCCGAGAAGGGCGGCAAGTCATAAGACTGCAGTAGCGGGTTGGTCGCACTCACGGTTAAACACCTTGGCAGAAGAAACACCGGACCATCTTAATTACAATCGACGCCGACCGCAGCCCTATCAATACCAAAGAGAACTCCTATCATGGCCATCCGCAGCTTCCAGAACCACACCCCCCGTCTGGGCGAACGCGCCTTTGTCGACCGCAGCGCGGTGGTGCTGGGTGATGTCGAGATCGGTGCTGACAGCTCGGTGTGGCCACTGACCGTGGTCCGCGGCGATATGCACCGTATCCGCATCGGTGCGCGCACCAGCGTGCAGGACGGCAGCGTGCTGCACATCACCCATGCCGGGCCCTTCAACCCCGATGGTTTCCCTCTGCTGATCGGTGACGAAGTAACCATTGGTCACAAAGTCATGCTGCACGGCTGCACGCTGGGCAACCGGATCCTGGTAGGTATGGGCAGTACCATCATGGATGGCGCTGTGGTCGAAGACGACGTAATCATTGGCGCCGGTAGCCTGGTGCCGCCGGGCAAGCGGCTGGAAAGCGGCTTTCTGTACGTCGGCAGCCCGGTCAAACAGGCCCGGGCCCTGACCGAAAAGGAGCGGGCATTCTTCCCCTACAGCGCCAGCAACTACGTCAAACTCAAGGACCAGCACCTGGCCGAAGGCTACCACCTGCCTGAGTAAACCTGCCTGACGCCCTTACCGAGATTGCCATGCACCAGCAAAACATCCTCTTCGACCTCGACGGCACCCTGACCGACCCGCGCCTGGGCATCACCCGTTCGATTCAGTACGCCCTGGCCAAGCTCGGCATCGACGAGCCCGACCTGGCGCGCCTGGAACACTTCATCGGCCCGCCGTTGCTGCAAGCCTTCATGCAGTTCTACAGCTTCGATGAGGCCAAGGCCTGGGAGGCTGTGAACTTCTACCGCGAGCGCTTCAAGGTAACGGGGCTCTATGAGAACCGGGTATTCGACGGCGTCAACGAACTGCTCGAAGCCCTGAACGGGCAGGGCAGGACGCTGTACATCGCCACCTCCAAGCCATGGGAGTTCGCCCGTGAAATCGCCCGCCACTTTGAATTCGATCATCACTTCAAGGTGATCTACGGCAGCGAACTCGATGGCACCCGGACCAACAAGGTCGAGCTGATTGCCCACCTGCTGGCCGAAGAGTCACTGGACCCGGCGCAGACCCTGATGATCGGCGACCGCAAGCACGACCTGATCGGGGCTCGCAGCAATGGCCTGCAGGCAGTCGCCGTGGGGTATGGGTTTGGCAGCCACGAAGAACTGACGGCGGAGCAACCGGCTTATCACTTTGCCACGTTGGGTGAGCTGCACCGGGCATTTGTGCGAGGCTGAAGATGTCATCGCGGGGCAAGCCCGCTCGCATCGGAGCGAGCTTGCCCCGCGATACTTTCCAAGGCTTGCCGACGCTGCACCAAAGGCAATCGCCCCAGCGCCTCGACTCGCTCATAAAACGCCTGCCAATCTGCACCCACCTCGGCAAACAACCCCGCAAACGCCGGCACCCATTGATCGTACAAACCGAACGGCAGCAACTTGGCATTGTTCATCGGTGCATCGATCCAGGCGTCATACCGCCCCACACCCTTCCACTGGGTATCGCGCAGCACCCGGTATTCCCGGCGCAAACGCTCGAACTCAGCCTGCTTTCCCGCTCGCATGGCAGGCGCGGTCAGTGGTGCGGCATACAGCGCTTTGAGCCGCTCCCGGCTGGCCAGCACCAACTCGACAAACTGGTCGCGCTGCACGTTCTCGCTCTGTTTTTGCGCTGGCAAACCGCGAGCCGCGCGCCACTGGCGGGTGCCTTCCTGCTCGACGAACGTGGCAAAGGATTCATTGAACGCCGTGTCGTCTGCGACATAGAACCGCTGGTGCGCCAGTTCGTGGAAGATCACCGTGGCCAGGCGCTCATCCCCCCAGCGCAACATGGTGTTGAGAATGGGGTCATCGAACCAGCCCAGGGTCGAGTACGCCTCCACACCACCGATGTACACATCCAGCCCTTGCTGCTTCTGCAACGCCGCCGCACCCCGCGCCGCGCCCTGGCTGTAAAAGCCGCGATAGGCGACGCACCCGGCAATCGGAAAGCAATGAGTTTGCGGGTCGAGGGAAAATTCCGGAGTGGCGAACACGTTCCAGACCACGAAGGGACGCTTGAGGTCGGCATACACCCGATAACTGCGGTTATCCGGCAGCTTGAGGTGTGAACTGGCAAACGCCCGGGCGTGTTCGGCCTGCAACAGATGCTCGCGTAGCTGCGGGGCGGTGGCGGGATCAGCCACCACATCCGCGACTGGCTGGCGTGCCTGCAATAGTTGCCATTGGCCACTGGCCAGCTGCCCGTAGTAGCTGACACTGATACAACCGTTCAGCAGAACGCCCAGCGACAGGGGAACCAAACAGCGAAAAATGCGGTCGAGTGCCCGGTGACTTGAGCGCAACAAAAGAAATAGTCGAAGCATCCGCGTCCCGTCTTCTCGCTCAAGGGTTTATCCGCTTAAAGACTATCTTGCCCGGCTGGAGTTTTGCCATGCGTACACTGCTTGTCGTTAGCGGTTTTGTGCTGTTGTCCGGCTGTGCCGGTCTGCCTGCCCCCGATCCCAACCAGGCCTGGATCGACCTCGCGCCGAGCCCGGACGAAGCCCTGCATGCCGTGCAAGTGGACGATCGCGACTGGGCCGACAAACGCTATTTTGAAGTACCACCGGGCAGCCACGAGCTGACCGTGCGTTACCTGTTCCCGGTCACACCGAGCAATATCGGGCCAGCCAGCGAAACGCTGTGGCGCGACTGCCAGTTGAACGTGAAATACAAGGATTTCAATGCCGGGCAGCGCTATCACCTGGAAGCCGGCAGTATTGGTTTCCGACCCTGGGCAAGGCTGTTCGATGGCGAAGGTAAATTGGTGAGCAAAGGGCTACCGGCGGGCTGCCAGCGTACCTGATAGTGCGAATGGCGCTATGCTTGTGCTTTGTAGCTTGCAAGCGGGAGTTTGCCATGCGCCAGCCAATGATGCTGATTGCCCTCAGTACCCTGGGGGCTTGCGCCAGCCCCTTGCCCCCAGTCGATAACAAGCAAGCCTGGGTCGACCTCTACACCATGACACCCGGCAAACTGCTGATGGCCGACCGCCTGGACGGCGAGCGCCTGAGCGACGGGCGTTTTTTCCAGGTCACCCCCGGCAAGCACGAGCTGACCGTGCGTTTCGACTACGAGGTGTATGCCGGTGGTTTCTCGGTCGATCCGGTCGACCGCACCTGCTACCTGAAAGTGCGCTACGACCATTTCGAAGCCGGCAAACGCTACCGCCTCGAAGCCCGGGCGCCGGCCATGCAGCCGAGCGCCTATCTCTATGACCCGCAGCGCAAAGTCGTTGCCGAAGAAGACAACGACATCTTCTGCATCCCCTGACGCCTAGCGATCATTTTTCTGGTAGATGATCTTCTTGGTGCCACCGTCGCAACTGCCCACCACCATGTTCTGGTCATGGACTTCGTCGTTACGCACGATTTCCAGGGTATAGGACGTTACCCCGCGGGCCTGGATCTTCGCCTCGATCTCGGCCTTGAGTTCTTCGCAGGGTTTGGGCGCAGCCAGTGCGGTAGTCGCCAGCAATGACGCCAGCACAGCGATTGCGACACGAATCATGGGACAGCTCCTTGTGGCGGCAAATAGTTTGCCGACGCTCATTTGACCACAAGAAGCGCGCCCCGGTTCTGACTTAACCCACCAAGGTGGCATCCAGGCTGATGGTCGCATTGAGCACTTTGGACACCGGACAACCGGCCTTGGCCTTGTTGGCCACCTCAAGAAACTGCGCCTGGCTGGCGCCGGGGACCTTGGCCTTGAGGATCAGGTGTACAGCCGTGATAGCAAAGCCATCGTCCTTTTTATCGAGCGTCACCTCGGCGATGGTGTCGATGCGATCAGGCGTAAAGCCCGCCTCACCCAGCATCATCGACAGGGCCATGGAAAAACAGCCGGCATGAGCTGCGCCAATCAACTCTTCCGGGTTGGTGCCTGGTTGGTCTTCGAAACGTGTGTTGAACCCATAAGGGTTCTGCTTGAGCGCGCCACTTTCGGTAGAGAGCAGGCCTTTGCCATCCTTCAGGCCGCCTTGCCAAATGGCTGATGCTGTCTTTTTCATACTGCCTCCTGGGTGTTGGAACGGCGCGGGTTGATGCGCTGCCTAAAGTTCAGAGGCCCCCCGTGCGGCCAAGTTCAGCCCGATTTCACCCCAGGCATTGATTCCTCGGGATCTGCCCATACAGAGAAGTAAAGGCCCTGGCGTACTGCCGGCCGCACGACTGCCCAGGAGGCTCAGCAGCCCATGACGCGACTTGCAGACACCAAATTTTCCGCCCTCGATCTGGTTCCAGTTCGCGCAGACGCCGGTCCGGCCCAGTCCCTGCGCAATTCGCTGGACCTGGCGCAGCATGTGGAGAAGTTCGGCTACAACCGTTTCTGGGTCGCTGAACACCACAACATGGACGGCATCGCCAGCTCGGCAACGGCAGTACTGCTCGGCTACCTGGCCGGTGGCACCTCGACCCTACGCGTCGGCGCGGGCGGCGTGATGCTGCCCAACCATGCACCGCTGGTGATCGCCGAACAGTTCGGTACCCTTGAAAGCCTCTACCCCGGGCGAATCGACCTGGGGCTTGGCCGCGCGCCCGGTTCTGACCAGATGACCGCCCGCGCATTGCGCCGCGAGCGCTCCGGAAGCGCCGACGACTTTCCCGATGATGTAGAAGAGCTGGTGCGCTACCTTGGGCCACGCACCCCGGACCAGAAAGTCATCGCGGTGCCAGGCTATGGCACCCAAGTGCCGATCTGGCTGCTGGGTTCGAGCCTGTTCAGCGCCCAGTTGGCCGGTATGCGCGGGCTGCCCTATGCCTTTGCCTCACATTTCGCCCCGCGTTACGTGCACGAGGCCATCCGCATTTACCGTGACCATTTCCAGCCCTCGGCGGTGCTCGACAAGCCGTATGTGATGCTGGGGGTGCCCTTGGTCGCCGCCGATACCGACGAGCAGGCCGATTACCTGGCGACCTCGGTATACCAGCGCATCCTCGCCCTGATGCGCGGCCAGAGCCTGGTGCAGCGTCCGCCCGTGCAGACCATGGACGGCTTGTGGCTGCCTCATGAACGTGAGGCGGTCGGGAGTTTCCTGGGACTGGCGATGGTCGGCGGGCCGCAGAAGATCCGCGCCAAGCTGGAAGTGCTGCTGGAGCAGACCCAGGCCGATGAGCTGATCTTTACCTGCGATGTGTATGAACATGCGGACCGGATCCGGTCCTACGAGCTGCTGGCGCAGGTGATGCAGGGCGATTGAGGAACTGATCGCGGGGCAAGCCCGCTCCCATAACCATTGTGGGAGCGGGCTTGCCCCGCGATGCATTCAACGTTTATAGACGATTTCCTTGGTCCCGCCTTCGCAGGTACCCACGACCTTGCCGCCAGCGGCAGTGCCCTTGTCGACGATTTCCAGTGAATAACCACTGACGCCCTTGGCATCGATCTTGGCGGCTATTTCGCTCTTCAATTCTTCACAGGGCTTGCCCGCAGCCAGCGCAGTGCCTGCCAGCGTCATCAGTCCCAGTGCAACTACCAACTTCTTCATCGATCGCTTTCCTTGTTCAGATCAAAGTAGAGAGGGGCGCCGGCGCACGTCCGGCCGCCTCAGAACTGTGTAACCCAATTGATCCGCACAAGCCAGTGGCACGGATCAGCTATTGGCGATACGGAAGCCCACCTTCAGCGTTACCTGAAAATGCGCCGCCTTGTTGTCCTTGATGTGGCCGCGCGTGTCGACTACCTCGAACCACTCCAGGTGCTTGATGCTCTTGCCGGCTTCCGCCAGTGCATTGTTGATTGCGTCTTCTATGCTGGTGGGCGACGAGCCGACAAGTTCGATTTTCTTGTAGGTGTGGTGATCGGACATGAGCAGTCTCCTTTTCGGGTGTGAGCTTTGAGCCTAGCAGTGCAGGGCTGTTTTACCTGCGAGGGTTGAACGCCGGAGAAAGTTCGACTGCACTTTCTGACACCTGCGAAGTCGGAACCAGAACAGCTCACTCACACCTCGAAGGAGAGTCACCATGGCCAACCATTCGCTGCGTAAAGCGTCGCTGCAAAGCATGGAAGCGGAGATCGAAAGCCTGCTCAAGTCATTGGAAAGCCTCAAGGACGATGCCTCGGACGAGTCGCGCAAAACCCTGAAGACGCTCAAGGGCAACGCCGAGAACGCCTTGCGTCACTCGCGCAGCCTGCTCAGCGATGCCTACGAAGAGGTGAAGACCAAGACTCGCCAAACCGGCCTTGCCACCCGCGATTATGCCCAGGAACACCCTTGGACCACCGCGGGTGTAGCCGTCGGCGCCCTTGGCCTGCTGGCCGCCTACCTGTTGTGCAAACGCGGCAACTAAGCGACCTGGCGCGCCAATTCGGCGCGCAACCACCCGGCCAATTGCTCGGCGCGCCCGTCTGCGGCGCGTCGCGGCACCCATAGCGCCAGCGCCGCCTGGGTCTGGCAAAAGCCCCAGGGCGCAGCCAGCCGCCCGGCACGCAGGTCATCGGCCACCAATGGCTGTGGTGCAATCGCCACGCCCAAGCCTGCCACTGCCGCTTCCAGCAAGTAATACAGGTGCTCGAAATCCTGCCCGTAGCGAAGCGACTCGGGGTCGATACCCTGTTGCTGGGCCCAACTCGGCCAGGCTTGCGGGCGTGAGGAGGTCTGCAGCAGAGTTTCCTCCAGCAGGGCCGTGGCTGGCGCCTGTTGCAGGCGGGCGAAGCCGGCAAAGTGCGGGCTGAGGACAGGGCCGATACGCTCTTCGGCCAGTACATGCACCTGCATATCCGTTGGCCACGGCGGTTCGGCAAACACCAGCAGGGCGTCCAGCCCCGGGCGGCGCGGGTCGAGGTCACCTTCTCCTGCCGACAAGTGCAAGCGCAGTTCGGGCAAATCCGCCTTGAGCCGGCCCAACCGTGGAATGAACCAGCGCGCCAGCAAGCTTCCGGAGCAACCGAGCACGAAAGGCGCATCGGCGCCGCTCTGGCTCAGTTCGGTACACACGCTGCGCAAGCGATCGAATGCATCGAAACTGGCATCGCGCAGGCGCAGCCCGGCATCTGTGAGTTTAATGCCACGCCCGTCCTTGACGAACAGGCTTACCCCCAGATGCTCTTCGAGCACCTTCAATTGCCGGCTCACGGCCCCATGGGTTACGTGAAGTTGTTCGGCCGCCTGACTGACGCTACCGAGCCTAGCAGTGGCTTCAAACGCTCGAAGGGCATTGAGGGGAGGGAGTTCCTGGCGCATAACGTGTGAGTTTTCCTGACATGTTGTCGCAATCTTATCGGTTTTCAGTCGCGCGTGTCGTGGTTACAGTAAAGCCATTCCCGTCTTGATAACGCCCTGGAGCGACCCATGACTCAGACCAATTTCCGCGCCGGCCCTGATGCCAATGGCCTGTTTGGCGCATTCGGCGGCCGCTACGTGGCTGAAACCCTGATGCCGCTGGTGCTCGACCTGGCCCGCGAATACGAAGCTGCCAAGGCCGACCCCGAATTTCTTGAGCAACTGGCCTACTTCCAACGTGACTACATCGGCCGGCCCAACCCGCTGTACTTCGCCGAGCGCCTGACCGAGCACTGCGGCGGCGCAAAAATTTTCTTCAAGCGTGAAGAACTCAACCACACCGGCGCCCACAAGGTGAACAACTGCATCGGTCAGGTGCTGCTGGCCAAGCGCATGGGCAAAAAACGCCTGATCGCCGAAACCGGCGCCGGCATGCACGGCGTGGCCACCGCCACCGTGGCTGCGCGTTTCGGCCTGCCTTGCGTGATCTACATGGGTGCGACCGACATCGAGCGCCAGCAGGCCAACGTGTTCCGCATGAAGCTGCTGGGTGCCGAGATCGTGCCGGTCACTGCTGGCACCGGCACCCTCAAGGACGCCATGAACGAGGCCCTGCGCGACTGGGTTACCAACGTCGACGACACTTTCTACCTGATCGGCACCGTGGCCGGCCCGCACCCGTACCCGGCCATGGTCCGCGACTTCCAGTCGATCATCGGCAAGGAAACCCGCGAGCAGTTGCAGGCCAAGGAAGGGCGCCTGCCCGACAGCCTGATCGCCTGCGTCGGCGGCGGCTCCAACGCCATGGGCCTGTTCCACGACTTCCTCGATGACACCAGCGTGCAGATCATCGGCGTCGAAGCCGGTGGCCATGGCGTCGACACCGACAAGCATGCTGCCAGCCTCAACGGTGGCGTGCCGGGTGTACTGCACGGCAACCGCACCTACCTGCTGCAGGATGCCGATGGCCAGATCACCGATGCCCACTCGATTTCTGCAGGCCTGGACTACCCTGGCATCGGCCCGGAACATGCCTACCTGCATGAAGTGAAACGCGTCGAATATGTCAGCATCACCGACGACGAAGCCCTGGCCGCGTTCCACACCACCTGCCGCCTGGAAGGCATCATTCCAGCCCTGGAAACCTCCCACGCGCTGGCAGAAGCGATCAAACGCGCCCCGACCCTGCCCAAGGAACACTTGATGGTGGTGTGCCTGTCCGGCCGTGGCGACAAAGACATGCAAACCGTGATGAGCCATATGGCCGCCCAGGAGAAACAGGCATGAGCCGTCTTGAACAACGCTTCGCAGAGCTCAAGGCCGAGGGCCGCTCCGCACTGGTTACCTTCATTACCGCAGGCGACCCGGGCTACGACGCCTCGCTGGCAATCCTCAAGGGCCTCCCGGCTGCCGGTGCCGACGTGATCGAACTGGGCATGCCGTTCACCGACCCGATGGCCGACGGCGTAGCCATCCAGCTGGCGACCCTGCGGGCTCTGGATGCCGGCCAGACCCTGGCCAAAACCCTGCAGATGGTTCGCGAATTCCGTGTCGACAACCAGACCACACCGATCGTGCTGATGGGTTACTACAACCCGATTCACCGCTTTGGCGTCGAGGCCTTCGTGGCCCAGGCCAAGGAAGTGGGTGTGGATGGCCTGATCATCGTCGACCTGCCGCCCGAGCACGACGCCGAGCTGGCGACCCCGGCCCAGGCTGCCGGCATCGACTTCATCCGCCTGACCACCCCGACCACCGACGACGTGCGCCTGCCGCGTGTGCTGGAGCGCAGCTCCGGCTTCGTCTACTACGTGTCGGTAGCGGGCGTGACCGGTGCAGGTTCGGCCACCACCGAACACGTCAGCAGCGCAATCGAGCGCCTGCGTCGGCATACCGACCTGCCGATCAGCGTTGGTTTTGGTATTCGTACGCCAGAACAAGCGGCCGCGATTGCCAGGTTGTCCGATGGCGTGGTGGTAGGGTCGGCGCTGGTCGACAAGATCGCCACTGCCAAGACGGCCGAGCAGGCCGTGGGTGATGTGCTGGAGCTGTGCTCGGCGCTGGCCCAGGGTGTGCGCGCTGCGCGCAAGGCTTGAAGCCTGATCGCGGGGCAAGTCGAGACGTCTCGACTTGCCCCGCGATGACTATTCAAAGATCGACAGATCCAGAGGCCGCACAGCCCCCATCCAGATTGCATGATCCCGGTGATCCGCCAGCTCATCCCCGGTCAGCGGATGCAAAAACACCACCAGCCCCCGCCGATACAATGCCAGCCAAGGCAATACCACTCCCACCACTTCAGGCCCGAACGCCAGCTGGCAGCTCCAGTCCGGATGCGGTCCGACCGGCTTCTGGTGCATGCGCCCCATGGTCACCGGAAACAACGTGGCCGCCTCTTCACACAACTGCCGGGCCTGCTCCAGGGTGCTGGCGTCGTAGTACACGTGGGCGTGATATCCCTTGATCCTCTGCACGAAAACTCCTGAATCTCTGCGAACCCCGGCCTTAGTCCGGGAGTCAAACAATCACCCGTACGCAACGGAGTGATGACGTGAAAAATGCCGAAACCTACACCCTCAAGGTCACGCTGTTCGGCGCCCTGAGCAGCCTGGGCAGTGCGCTGATGGCCGAGCTGCTCAAGCGCCAGCACGAAGTGATCGTGATCGTCGACGATCTCAACCAACTGGCACCCCGGCCGGGCTTGCACTGCAAGCATGGCGGGCTCAAGGATGCCGACCAGGCCGAACAAGGTGCAGCAGGGAGCTCGGCGGTCATATGCCTGTTGCCTGCGCTGGCACCTGATGACCCTCGTGAACAACTTCATGCCGTCCACGCGTTGGTCGATGGCATGTCTCGCACGACTATACGCCGGCTCCTGCTGGTCGGCGATTTCAGCGTGCTCGAGCATCCCGACGATCATAGCGAGCAACACCGCCAGTGCATCGGCCATATGGTCGACCTGCTGCAGCGCAGCACCCTGCAATGGACGCTGATCAATGCCCCGCAGGCGGTCGCTGGCCTGGGCATCGAGCACTTCCATCACACCCACGGCACCCTCGAACCGGGCCTTGCCGAGCCACTGCAACGCCTGGCGCGGGTCGCTGCGGGGATGGTCGATACCCTGGAGCTCAAACTGCACCACAGCGAGCATGTGAACTTCGTACTCTAGCGCGCCTGCTCGTCGCGCAGCCATTCGACAAAACGCTCGATCAGCGCGCCCCGGCGTTTGCGCGGTGGCAGCACCACGTAATAGCCACGCGAAGAGCTCACCTGTTCGCGGATCGGCCGGCACAGCAAGCCTTGCTCCAGCAGGTCATCCACCAGATGGCGCCAGCCAATGGCGACGCCCTGACCAGCGATGGCTGCCTGGATGAGCAGGGTGTAGTTGTCAAAACGCAACGGGCCGGGACTCGGCGGGCTGGCAATGTTCAACTGGCGAAACACACCGCTCCAGTCGAACCAGCGGCTGGCACTCTCGCCGCGTAAATGCAGCAGGGGCATTTGCCGCAAGCTGTGCGCCGGCATGGGCAGAGTGTGCTGCTCGACCAGCCGCGGACTGCATACAGGGAATACTTCCTCATCGAACAGCCAGTGGCTTTCGCCTTGAGGGAAGCGCCCATCGCCAAACAGGATTGCCACATCGATGTCCGGACGCAACATGGCGTGGCTGCGCTCGCTGGTCACCAGGCTGACATCCACCTGCGGGTTGGCCTGGTGAAAGCGCTGCAACCGTGGCATCAGCCAGTAGGCCGCAAAGGCGAAATCGGTAGCGACCTGAAGCACCTCATGCTGGTCGCGGCCGCTGACCTGCGCCACCCCCTCGTCCAAGCAGGCGATGCCCTGATGGACCTGGTCGAACAGTACCTGACCGGCCTCGGTCAGTTCGATGCCGCGATAAATACGATCGAACAGGCGAGCGCCCAACTGTTTTTCCAGTCGCTTGATCTGCTGGCTGACGGCAGGTTGGGTAGTACCCAACTCGACCGCCGCCGTGGTGAAACTGCGCTGGCGAGCAGCGGCTTCAAACACCCGCAAGGCATCCAGTGATAAACCATCAAGGCTTTCAAACATAAGCTTTGCTAATCCCAGTCATTGCCCACCATAGGCTTTACCCCTGTTATCCACAGCCGCATGCTCGATGACAGCAGTTTCCCATAACGAACACCTATGGAACGCGGTGACTCCATGAAGCGCAAGAACATTCTTTTCATCATGGCCGACCAAATGGCTGCGCCAATGCTGCCCATCTACGCGCCCTCGCCAATCCGGATGCCGAACCTGAGTCGCCTGGCCGCCGAGGCCGTGGTTTTCGATGCCGCCTACTGCAACAGCCCGCTGTGCGCGCCTTCACGCTTCACCCTGGTCAGCGGCCAACTGCCGAGCAAGATCGGCGCTTACGACAACGCTGCGGACTTTCCTGCCGACATCCCCACCTACGCCCATTACCTGCGCCGTCTCGGCTACCGCACCGCCCTCTCGGGCAAGATGCACTTCTGCGGACCCGACCAGTTGCACGGCTACGAAGAGCGGCTGACCAGTGACATCTACCCCGCGGACTATGGCTGGTCGGTCAATTGGGATGCACCCGACGAACGCCCCAGCTGGTACCACAACATGTCTTCGGTGCTGCAGGCCGGACCATGCATACGCACCAACCAGCTGGATTTCGATGAAGAGGTGGTGTTCAAGGCCCGCCAGTACTTGTTCGATCACGTGCGCGAGGCCGGTGAGCAACCGTTCTGCCTGACCGTGTCGATGACCCATCCTCACGACCCGTACACCATCCCCAAGGCCTTCTGGGACCTGTATCAGGACGACGAGATTCCATTGCCTAGCCAGCACTGCCCCCAAGCAGATCTGGACCCCCACTCGCAACGCCTGCTCAAGGTCTACGACCTGTGGGACAAGCCGCTACCTGTGGATAAGATTCGCGATGCACGTCGTGCCTACTTCGGTGCCTGCAGCTACATCGACAGCAACATCGGCAAGCTGCTGCAGACCCTGGAGGAAACCGGGCTGGCGGACGACACGGTGATTGTCTTCTCCGGCGATCACGGCGACATGCTTGGCGACCGCGGTCTCTGGTACAAGATGCACTGGTTCGAGATGTCGGCACGGGTGCCACTGCTGGTGCATGCGCCGGGGCAGTTCAAGCCTGCACGGGTCGGTGCGGCCGTCTCCACCTGCGACCTCTTGCCTACCTTCGTAGCACTCGCCGGAGGCAGCCTGGACCCCCAGTTGCCACTCGACGGTCGTTCACTGCTGGGCCATCTGCAGGGGCAGGGCGGGCACGATGAAGTGATCGGCGAATACATGGCCGAAGGCACCGTCGGGCCGTTGATGATGATTCGCCGCGGCGCCTACAAACTCATCTACAGCGAAGACGATCCTTGCCTGCTGTTCGACCTGGAGCACGATCCCCAGGAGCGCGAAAACCTCGCCGGTAGTCCCGACCACCAGACGCTGCTGCAGGCTTTTGTCGATGAAGCCCGGCAACGCTGGAACATCCCGCTGCTGCGCCAGCGAGTACTCGACAGTCAGCGTCGCCGCCGCCTGGTGGCCGAGGCGCTGGCCATCGGCAAACTGCAGAGCTGGGACCACCAGCCCATGGTCGACGCCAGCCAGCAGTACATGCGCAATCACATCGATCTCGACGACCTGGAACGCAAGGCACGTTATCCACAACCCGCCCAGTAATCACCCTGCGAGGCTGTCATGAGAAGGTTATCCACAAGCATCATTGCGGTTGTCTTGAGCCTTGCCAGCCTCGGCGCCCGCGCCGAGAGCGATTGCACCACCGTGAAAATGGCCGACCCCGGCTGGAGCGATATCGCCGCCACCAACGCCGTGGCCCGCCTGTTGCTCGAAGGCCTGGGCTACAAGACCAGGGTCGACAGCCTGGCGGTGCCCATCATCTATGGCGGGCTCAGGGATGGCTTGGTGGACGTATTCCTCGGCAACTGGATGCCGGCCCAGCAGGGTTTTCACGACAAGTTCGTGGCCAGCGGCGAGGTGCAACAACTGGCGCGCAACCTTGAAGGCACCCAGTTCACCCTGGCGGTCCCCGAGTATGTGTGGGAGGCAGGCGTTCGAGACTTTACCGACCTTCAGCACTTTGCCGATCAGTTCGATCAGAAGATCTATGGCATCGGCGCAGGGTCACCAGCCAACCTGTCACTCAAGGACATCATCAAGCGGAATGCCTTCAATCTCGGCGACTGGAAGCTGGTGGAGTCCAGCGAACAAGCGATGCTCGCCCAGGTCCATCGCGCGGCCAAGCGCCAGCGGTTCATCGCCTTCCTCGGCTGGACACCGCACCCGATGAACGTGCAGATGAAGCTGCGCTACCTGAGCGGAGGCGAACAGTGGTTTGGCAGCAATGGCAGCGTCTACACCCTGACCCGCAAGGGTTATCCACAGGCCTGCCCGAACGTGGCGCGGCTGTTCGACAACCTGAAGTTCAGCCAGGACATGGAGAACACCATCATGGCGCAGGTTGTGGATAACAAGGTCAGCTATGAAACGGCGGCCAAGGCCTGGGTGCAAGCGCATCCGGCCCAGCTCGACCATTGGCTCGAAGGTGTGACACGCCTGGATGGTGGCGATGCACGGTCAGCCGTGAAAGCCAGCCTGTAATGGCCCAGCGACTTGCACCGGCGCAGCAGACACCGCACCCTGTGCAGCTTGTGCTTGCGATAGAGACTGCTCATGGCCCGGCCTGACCGCCACCACTTGTTGCCGTTCCTCAGTTGGCTGCCCCAGCAGACCCGGAGCAGTGTGCGCCGCGACCTGCTGGTGGGCCTGAGTGGCGCGATCCTGGCCTTGCCGCAGTCGATCGCCTATGCCCTTATCGCTGGCCTGCCCGCCGAGTACGGACTGTACGCCGCCATTGTACCGGTGCTGATCGCCTGCCTCTGGGGATCGTCGTGGCACCTGATCTGCGGACCGACTGCGGCGATCTCCATCGTGCTCTATGCCAGCGTCAGCCCCCTGGCCATCAGCGGCAGTGACGACTACATCACCCTGATTCTGCTGCTGACGTTTCTGGGAGGGGTCTTTCAGTGGTTGCTGGGACTGTTGCGCTTCGGCGCGCTGGTCAACTTCGTGTCTCATTCGGTGGTGCTGGGCTTTACCCTCGGCGCCGCCGTGGTCATTGCCCTGGGACAACTGCCGAACCTGATGGGGCTCGACCTGCCCAGCCAGGCCACCGCCCTGAAAACCCTGGAAAGCCTGATGGACCATGCCGGCGAGGTCGATTGGTCTTCACTTGGGCTGGGGCTTGGCACCCTGCTCCTTGGCATTACCCTCAAGCTGCTGCGTCCGCGCTGGCCCGGCCTGTTGATAACCCTGGCCGTCGCCAGTGCGCTGGTGTGGCTGTTACCCGGCGTGTTTGGCCATGTGCTGCTGGTGCCCGGCTTCGTCGGCCAACTCCCCCCCTTGAGCCCATTGCCGCTATGGGACCTGGAGCTGATCCTGCGCCTGCTCCCCAGTGCCGTGGCCGTAGGCATGCTGGGCCTGGTGACCAGCCTGTCGATTGCCCGCTCGTTGTCGTCACGTTCGGAGCAGTTGATCGATGCCAACCAGGAGATCCGTGCCCAGGGCCTGTCGAATATGGTCGGCAGCTTTTTCTCCGGCTACCTGTCCTCAGGTTCCTTCACCCGTTCAGGGCTCAGCTATGACGCCGGCGCCCGCTCGCCACTGGCCGGGGTGTTCTCGGCGCTCTGGGTGGCGTTGTTTGCCGTGGCGGGCGCTGGCCTGATCGCGCACATTCCGATCCCGGCCATGGCCGGCAGCATCCTGCTGATCTGCTGGGGATTGATCGATCACCGGGGCATGCGCGCGCTGTGGCGGGTCAGCCGTTCCGAGTTTCTGGTGATGGCGCTGACTGCGGCGGCGACCTTGCTGCTGGAGTTGCAGACCGCCATCTACGCCGGAGTGCTGGCGTCACTGTTCTTCTACCTCAAGCGCACCTCGCGCCCACGGGTGCAGCAATCACGGGAAGGTGATGCCGACGTGCTGCGGGTAGGGGGGTCGATTTTTTTTGGCGCCAGCCATTACTTGCAAGTGCGCCTGCAGCGCTGCCAAGGTCCTGATGTGATCATCGACGCCCGGCAGATCAACTTCATCGACTATTCCGGGGTCGACATGCTGCACCGAGAGGCCCGGCGCCTGGGCCGGGCAGGGGGCAGCCTGACGCTGCATCGGGCGCGGCCGCAGGTGATCGAGGAACTGCACAAGCTGGAAGGCGCTGCGAACTGTCCGATACGGTTCGAGGGGTGAAACCTTCGCGGGGCAAGCCCGCTCCCATCGTAGGAGCGGGCTTGCCCCGCGATTCAATGACCTAACCCCGCGCCAACTGACGGCGAAGCTCATCCAGCACCGGCCCGGTCTCGGGCCGCACGCCACGCCAGATGAAGAACGCTTCAGCCGCCTGCTCGGCAAGCATGCCCAACCCATCCAGCACCTTGGCCGCCTTGTGTGCGCTGGCCCACTGGCAGAACGGCGTCGGCTCCTTGCCATACATCATGTCGTAGCAAACGGTGACGCCCGGCTCGATCAGGTGGGCGGAAATGGGCGGCAGCTCACCGGCCAGGCTGGCGGAGGTGGCATTGATGATCAGGTCGACAGGCTCCTGCAACCAACTGAAACCACTGGCCGCAACCGGGCCGAGGTCGGCGAACTCTCGGGCGAGTTGCTCGGCCTTTTCCACGGTGCGGTTGGCGATCACCAGCGAAGCCGGGTTATGCGCCAGCAACGGCTCCAGCACCCCGCGAACAGCACCACCGGCGCCCAGCAGCAATATACGCTTGCCTGCGAGCTGCACAGCGGCATTGACGGTCAGGTCACGCACCAGGCCCGCACCGTCGGTGTTGTCGCCTTGCAGGCTGCCGTCGGCCAGTTTGCGCAAGGTGTTCACCGCCCCCGCGCGCTTGGCCCGTGGCGTCAGGCTATCGACCAGGCGGTAGGCTTCTTCCTTGAATGGCACGGTGACATTGGCGCCCAGGCCCTGCTTGAAGAATCCCAGGGCGCACGCGGTGAAGTCATCCAGTGGCGCCAGCAGGGTGTTGTATTCCAGCTGCTGGCCGGTCTGGTCGGCAAACAGCCGGTGAATCAGCGGCGACTTGCTGTGGCCGATCGGGTTGCCGAATACAACGTACTGGTCCATTCACGCGGTTCCTGAGTCGGGGCCGGTCTGGCCGGAAAAGTTATCCACAACGGTATCAGCGAACGGGCTTGGCCTCGCCAATCCAGTCACGATCCTGCAGGAAGTACTCGGTCAGGCGAGCCTCTTGACTGCCCGATGCAGGTTTCCAATCGTACCCCCAACGCACCTGCGGCGGCAGCGACATCAGGATCGACTCGGTGCGGCCACCCGACTGCAGGCCGAACAGCGTGCCGCGGTCGTAGACCAGGTTGAACTCGACATACCGGCCCCGGCGGAACTCCTGGAACTCGCGCTGCTGGGCTGTATAGGCCTGGGCCTTGCGGCGCTGGACGATCGGCAGGTAGGCCTCGATATAGGCATCGCCGATAGCGCGCATGAAGGCGAAGCAGGTGTCGAAGTCCCACTCGTTCAGGTCATCGAAGAACAGGCCACCGATGCCGCGCGGCTCGCCACGGTGCTTGAGGTGGAAGTAGCGGTCGCACCAAGCCTTGTAGCGTGGATAGACGTCCGCACCGAACGGTGCACAAGCGCGCTCGGCCACCTGGTGCCAATGCAGGCAGTCTTCTTCGTTGCCGTAGTAAGGGGTCAGGTCGAAACCGCCACCGAACCACCATACGGCTTCTTCACCTTCTTTCTCGGCGATGAAGAAACGCACGTTGGCGTGGGAAGTTGGCACATGGGGGTTGTGCGGGTGGATCACCAGCGACACACCCAATGCCTCGAATCCACGGCCAGCCAGTTCCGGGCGATGGGCGCTGGCCGACGGTGGCAGGCCGCTGCCAAAGACGTGAGAGAAGTTCACACCGCCTTTTTCGATGATCTTGCCCTCGCCGATCACTCGGGTACGGCCGCCGCCGCCGGCTTCGCGGGTCCACGCGTCTTCGACAAAGCGGGCACCGCCGTCTTCGCTTTCGAGGGCGGCACAAATACGGTCTTGCAAGTCGAGCAGGTAGGCTTTCACGGCCTCGGTGCGGCTAGTCATCAGGTCACCTGGAGCGGGCATGAACAAATTCGGCGCGTAGCATACCACCGGCTGCAGGCGGGCCGCAGTTGACGGCGATCAAGCAAAGGCGTCCGATAGGGGTTTGCGAACCGACAGGAGAGTGCAGATGGCCAAGCGTATCCAGTTCAGCCAGCATGGGGGCCCCGAGGTCCTGCATCTGGTCGATTTCGAACCCGCGCCCCCCGGCCCGCAGCAAGTGCGGGTCCGTAACCATGCGATCGGCCTGAACTTCATCGATACCTACTTTCGCAGTGGGCTTTATGCGCCACCGGCGTTGCCATCCGGACTGGGCACCGAAGGCGCCGGGGTGGTCGAAGCCGTGGGCGATCAGGTGACGCGCCTGAAGGTAGGCGATCGCGTGGCCTACGGTGGCGGCCCGCTGGGTGCCTACAGCGAAGTCCATGTGCTGCCCGAGGCCAACCTGGTCAAGCTGCCCGACAGTATCAGCTACGAGCAAGCCGCCGCGGTGATGCTCAAAGGCCTGACCGTGCAGTACCTGCTCAAGCAGACCTACGCCGTGCAGCCTGGCGACACCATTCTGTTCCACGCCGCCGCTGGCGGTGTCGGCTCGCTGGCCTGCCAGTGGGCCAAGGCCCTGGGCGCCAGGCTGATCGGCACCGTCAGCAGCGCCGAAAAAGCCGAGCGCGCCAAGGCGCTGGGGGCCTGGGCAACCATCGACTACAGCCGTGAAGATGTAGCGCAGCGGGTACTGGAACTGACCGATGGCAAGAAGTGCTCGGTGGTGTACGACGGCGTCGGCCAGGACACCTGGCTGACCTCCCTCGACTGTCTGGCACCACGGGGTTTGATGGTCAGCTTCGGCAATGCCTCGGGCGCGGTGAGCGGCGTCAACCTGGGGATTCTGGCGCAGAAAGGGTCGCTGTATGTCACCCGCCCGACCCTGGCCTCCTATGCCAACAACGCGGCCAACACCCAGGTGATGGCCGATGATTTGTTCGCAATGATCGCCAGCGGCAAGGTGACAGTGGATATCCAGCAGCGCTATGCGCTGAGTGACGCGGCCAAGGCGCAGACCGAGTTGTCGGCCCGGCGTACGGTGGGGTCTACAGTGTTGTTGCCTTGAATTGATCGCGAGGCAAGCCTGCTCTACAGCGCCTGGAGCAGGCTTGCCCCGCGATGGTCTTACCGCCTCAACCGGCCCGAACGATATCGCCGGTCACCAGGTCGCGAATCACACTTGGATTGCGCCGCCCGCCGAGGGCGCCGCCCAGCACCAGGTCCAACTGGCCGCGGAAATACTGCTCCACCCGCAGCCGGGTACGCGCCGCTGGCCGCCCTTGAGGGTTGGCCGAGGTCGACACCAATGGCCCGACCAGCGCACACAGGTCACGCACCACCGGATGGTCGCTGACCCGCAGGGCCACGGTGTCATGCACCCCGGTGATCCACTCCGGCAACATGTTCTGGTGCGGTACCAGCCAGGTGTTGGGCCCAGGCCAGGTGCTGCCCATGCGGTCGAGCCAGATTTCCGGGAAGTCGTCGAACAAGAAGTCGAACTGGCGGATGTTATCGGCGATCAGGATCAGCCCCTTGTCGACCGAGCGAGACTTGATCGCCAGCAGACGGTCCACGGCTTCTTCGTTCCACGGGTCACAGCCCAGGCCCCAGACCGCCTCGGTTGGGTAGGCAATTACCGCACCGGCTCGAATTTCACGCGCAGCTTGTTGCACACGCCAGTTGCTCACCATTGATATCACTCCGCGTAAAGGCTGACGAGCAGTGTACTTAGGCAGGCCGGGCAAACCAACGTCCAGCTTCATTACAGACTCGGCCAGCCACCTCAAGCTCGGTCAACGCCGCCAGCACCCTGGGCAACGGCCAGCCGCTGCTATTGGCAAGCGCTTCGCAGGTTTGCGGTGCCGCCAGCAGCAGTTCCTCCAGAACATGGCGCGTACCGGTCGTTTCACCACCGATTGCAGGCGGTAGGCGCTGCCAGCCCTGCAGGGTTTCCATGATCTGTTCGACGCTTTCGACCAGCAACGCACCATCGCGAATCAACTGGTGGCAACCCTTGGCCCCCGGATGGTGAATCGACCCCGGAATGGCGTACACCTCACGGCCCTGCTCGGCTGCCAGCCGCGCAGTGATCAGCGAACCACTGGCCAGGCTTGCCTCGACCACCAGCACGCCCAACGACAGCCCACTGATGATGCGATTGCGCCTGGGGAAATTGCCCGCCACCGGCCCCGCATCCAGGGGAAACTCCGAAACCACCGCGCTGCCGCGCTCGATCATCGCCGTGGCAAGGGCCCGGTGACGTTGTGGATAAAATTTCTGCAAGCCGGTGCCCAGCACCCCGATAGTGTGCCCTTCGACATCCAGCGCCGCCTGGTGGGCAGCACCATCGACGCCCAGGGCCAGGCCGCTGGTGATGACAAAACCACCCCGCGCCAGGCGGCGGGAAAAGGCGGCAGCGGTATCCAGTGCAGGTCGTGACGCACGGCGACTGCCGATGATCGCCAGCTGTGGTTTCTCCAACAGGGCAGGGTCGCCGGCCACGAACAACAGCGGCGGGGCTGCATCCACTTCGGCCAGCAAGGCGGGATAGGCAGGGTCGTCCCACATCAGCAAATGCTGGTCGCGCCGCTCTAGCCAGGCCAATGCAGCCGCAGCGCCCTCGCGCACTTGCGGGCTGCGGCGCGATTCGGTGCTGGCCGCTGGAATACCCAGCGAATACCAGGCACCCGCCGGCGCGCTCAGCGCTGCCGAGGCACTGCCAAAGGCTTGAATGAGGACGTTGAAGCGATGCGGACCGAGTGCCGGCATCCGGTGCAGGCGCAAACGCGCCTCGAGTTCGGCGGGCGAACAGCCCGGGGAAGGTAACTGCGCCATGACGATCATCCTTGATCGAGGGAGAATCCACACCTTGCACAAGCTGTGGATAACTCTGTTGATAATACTTTGACAACCGGTTGAAGGATCTCCCTGAGCGGCAGCCTTTCAGGCTTGTCGAAACAGGGCTGCGGTTGTCTTGAAACACCTTAGCCGACCTTTGCCAGGTGCCGAATCCGGCGAATCCCTTTATTATGTGTGTTCATGTTTGTATTTCATCGCACAGTGCAGCTCATACGCTTATGGCCATTCTGAACATTCTCGAATTCCCGGACCCGCGCCTTCGTACCCTCGCCAAACCGGTGACGGAAGTCGACGACAGCATCCGCCAGTTGGTCGATGACATGTTTGAAACCATGTACGAAGCCCCTGGCATTGGCCTTGCCGCGACCCAGGTCAACGTACACAAGCGTGTCGTGGTCATGGACCTGAGCGAAGATCGCAGCGCGCCACGGGTGTTCATCAACCCCGAGCTCGAAACGCTGACCGACGACATGGACCAGTACCAGGAAGGCTGCCTGTCGGTGCCGGGTTTCTACGAGAATGTCGATCGCCCGGTACGGGTCAAGATCAAGGCGCTGGACCGCGACGGCAAACCGTTCGAGGAAATCGCCGAAGGCCTGCTGGCCGTCTGCATCCAACACGAATGCGATCACCTGAACGGCAAACTGTTCGTTGATTACCTGTCGACGCTCAAACGCGACCGCATCAAGAAAAAGCTGGAAAAGCAGCATCGCCAGCAAGCTTGATCCCCTCTTCCAGAAGGCTTGCTCCGGCAAGCCTTTTTCTTTTTAAGCGAGAACTCCATGCGCATTGTCTTCGCAGGCACCCCAGAGTTTGCCGCCGAACACCTCAAGGCCCTGATCGACAGCCCCTATGACGTGGTGGCGGTCTACACCCAACCGGATCGTCCGGCCGGTCGCGGGCAAAAACTGATGCCCAGCGCCGTCAAGCAACTGGCTGTGGATAACGGCATCCAGGTGCTGCAACCGCCGACCCTGCGCAATGCCGAGGCGCAAGCCGAACTCGCCGCGCTCAAGCCCGACCTCATGGTGGTGGTCGCCTACGGCCTGATCCTGCCGCAGGCCGTCCTGGATATCCCGCGCCTGGGTTGCATCAACAGCCACGCCTCCTTGCTGCCTCGCTGGCGCGGTGCCGCGCCAATCCAGCGCGCCGTCGAAGCCGGCGACAGCGAGAGCGGTGTGACCGTGATGCGCATGGAAGCAGGCCTGGACACCGGCCCGATGCTGCTGAAGGTGACCACGCCCATCAGCGCCACCGATACCGGGGGCAGCCTGCACGACCGCCTGGCCGAAATGGGCCCACCCGCCGTGCTGCAGGCCATTGCTGGCCTGGCCGCCGGCACGCTGCGAGGCGAGGTGCAGGACGACAGCCTGGCCACCTATGCACACAAGCTGAACAAGGACGAAGCCCGCCTGGACTGGAGCCGCCCGGCCGTTGCGCTGGAGCGCCTGATCCGTGCCTTCAACCCCTGGCCGATCTGCCACAGCACCTTGGCCGGTGAAGCCGTGAAAGTCCTGGCCGCCACGTTATCCACAGGCACGGGCCAACCGGGCGAAATCCTCGGCGCCAGCAAGGACGGACTGATCGTCGCCTGCGGTGAACAGGCCCTGTGCCTGACCCGCCTGCAACTGCCCGGCGGCAAGGCGCTGAACTTCAGCGACCTGTTCAACAGCCGCCGCGAAAAATTCGCCACCGGCACGGTGCTCGGCCAATGAACCCACGTCTGGCGGCCGCCCGCGCCCTGGCGGCAGTGCTGAGCGGCAAAGCATCGCTGAACAGCTCACTGCCTGCGCAACTGGACAAGGTCGACGTACGAGACCGCGGTCTGACCCAGGACCTGGCATTCGGCACTGCACGCTGGCAACCACGGCTGTCGGCCCTGGCCGAGCGCCTGCTGCAAAAGCCCTTCAAGAAGGCCGATGCCGATGTCGAGGCGCTGTTGCTGGTAGGCCTGTATCAACTGCTGTACACCCGCATTCCGGCCCATGCCGCCCTGGGTGAAACCGTGGGCTGTGCCGACAAGCTGAAAAAGCCCTGGGCCAAGGCCTTGCTCAATGCCGTGCTGCGCCGCGCACAACGCGAGAGCAGCGACATTCTCGCCGAGCTCGAACGCGATCCAGTGGTGCGCACCGCCCACCCGCGCTGGCTGCAGAAATCGCTCAAGGCCTTCTGGCCCGAGCAATGGGAAACCATCTGTGCCGCCAACAACGCGCACCCGCCGATGATCCTGCGGGTCAACCGTCGTCATCACAGCCGTGATGCCTACCTGCAGCTGCTGAGCGAGGCAGGCATCGAAGCCACGCCGTGCCAGTTCAGCGTCGATGGCATTGTGCTCGCCCAGGCCTGTGACGTACGCAGCCTGCCCGGTTTCGATCAGGGCTGGATCAGCGTCCAGGACGAAGCCGCGCAACTGGCCGCCGACCTGCTTGATCTCGCCCCCGGCCAGCGCGTGCTCGATGCCTGCTGTGCCCCAGGCGGCAAGACCTGTCACCTGCTCGAAGCCCAGGCCGGTCTCGATGCTGTGGTTGCCATCGACCTGGAAGCCAAGCGCCTGGTCCGTGTGCGGGAAAACCTCGACCGCCTGGGGCTGGATGCCCAGCTGATTGCCTGTGACGCCCGCGACACCGCCAGTTGGTGGGACGGCAAGGGTTTCCAGCGCATCCTGCTCGATGCGCCGTGCTCGGCCACGGGTGTGATTCGCCGTCACCCGGACATCAAGATGACCCGCCAGGCCGACGATATTCCGGCCTTGGCCAGCCTTCAGGGCGAGCTGCTCGACGCCTTGTGGCCAACCCTGGAGGTCGGCGGCATCCTGCTCTACGCCACCTGTTCGACCCTGCCGACTGAAAACACCGAAGTCATCGAGGCGTTCCTCGCCCGCACCCCCGGCGCTCGCGAGCTGGACCTGGCGACCCAGGCCGGCCTGCGTCAGCCCCATGGCCGCCAGTTGCTGGCCCAGGAAGGCGGACACGACGGCTTCTACTATGCCAAGCTGATCAAAATCGCCGCCGCGCGCGGATAAATAGAGAAGGGAAGAGCGGATGAAGATCATCATCCTGGGCGCAGGGCAGGTCGGCGGTACGCTGGCCGAGCACCTGGCCAGCGAAGCCAACGACATCACCGTGGTCGACACCGATGGCGAGCGCCTGCGCGACCTCGGCGACCGCCTGGACATTCGTACCGTCCAGGGCCGCGCCTCGTTCCCGACCGTACTGCGCCAGGCCGGCGCCGATGACGCCGACATGCTGGTGGCGGTGACCAACAGCGACGAAACCAACATGGTCGCCTGCCAGGTCGCCTACACCCTGTTCCACACCCCGACCAAGATCGCCCGGGTGCGGGAGTCGGCCTACCTGACGCGTGCGGGCCTGTTCGACAACGAAGCCATCCCGGTCGACGTGCTGATCAGCCCGGAGCAGGTGGTGACCCACTACATCAAGCGCCTCATCGAGCACCCCGGTGCCCTGCAGGTGATCGACTTCGCCGACGGCAAGGCTCAGTTGGTAGCGGTCAAGGCCTACTACGGCGGCCCGCTGGTGGGCCAGCAATTGCGCCAGATCCGCGAGCACATGCCCAACGTCGACACCCGGGTGGCAGCAATCTTCCGCCGTGACCGGCCGATCCTGCCCCAGGGCGACACCGTGATCGAGGCCGATGACGAGGTCTTCTTCATCGCCGCCAAGGCCCATATCCGTGCAGTGATGGGCGAGCTGCGCCGCATCGATGAAACCAACAAGCGCGTGGTCATCGCCGGAGGCGGGCAGATTGGTGAGCGCCTGGCCGAGGCCATCGAAAGCCGTTACCAGGTGAAGATCATCGAGATGAACCCGGCCCGCTGCCGCTACCTCTCCGACACCCTGGACAGCACCGTGGTCCTGCAAGGCAGCGCCTCGGACCGCGACCTGATGCTTGAAGAGAACATCGCCGAGGCCGACATCTTCCTGGCCCTGACCAACGACGACGAGGCCAACATCATGTCCTCGCTGTTGGCCAAGCGCCTGGGGGCGCGCAAGGTGATGACCATCATCAACAACCCGGCCTATGTCGACCTGGTGCAAGGCGGCGATATCGACATCGCCATCAGCCCGCAACTGGCGACCATTGGCACCTTGCTGGCCCACGTGCGCCGCGGCGACATCGTCAGCGTTCACTCGCTGCGGCGCGGCGCGGCGGAAGCCATCGAGGCCATCGCCCACGGCGACTCCAAATCGAGCAAGGTGATCGGCAAGGCCATCGAAGACATCGCCCTGCCGCCCGGCACCACCATCGGCGCGATCATTCGTGACGAAGAAGTGCTTATCGCCCACGACGATACCGTGATCGAGGCGGGCGACCATGTGATCCTCTTCGTTGTGGATAAAAAGTACATCCGTGACGTCGAGAAGCTGTTCCATGTAGGGTTGAGCTTCTTCTGAAGGAGCAGGACATGCGCGAATCACTGGAAAAAATGCTGGCCAAGGGTGTGGATAACGCCCTGTTGCGCTTCGGGTTGGGCAAAGCCTGGCTGGATGAAGGCAATGGTGCCGAGGCCGCCGTTCACCTGCAGCGCTGCGTCGAGTTTGATCCGAAGTATTCGGCGGCGTGGAAGCTGCTGGGCAAGGCCCATCAACTGCACGGTGACCCGGAAGCGGCGCGGCGGGCTTGGCAGCAAGGGCTGGAGGCGGCCCAGGCTCATGGTGACAAGCAGGCCGAGAAAGAGATGACTGTGTTTCTCAAGAAACTGGATAAAGCCGGTTAAGTGATCGCGGGGCCAGCCCGCTCCTACAGTGTAAGAGCGGGCTGGCCCCGCGACAGCGACTTCAATACCAGCGCGCCTCCCCAGGCGGACGCTTCTTGAAGCGCTTCATGCTCCACATGTACTGGCTCGGGTACTGGCTCACATAGCGCTCGACCACCTTGCTCATGGCTGCAGCCGAGGTCTCGGTGTCTTCGCTGTACATCGCTTCGGGTGCCGCTTCCAGGATCACCTTGAACCCGGAACCATCCGGCAGGCGCAGGGCATGCAGGAACACCCCAACCGCCTTGCCGCCCGCCAGCATGTTGGGCACGAACTTGCTGGTCAGCGCCCTGGTAGCGAAGAACGGCACGAAGACCCCAGCCGACTCGGCCGGCTCGGGGTCGGCGGGAATGCCCACCTGACCGCCTTTGCGCACTTCCTTGATGATGCTCAGGATGCCTTCCTTGGTCGATGCCGCCACGCGGTTGCCCAGTTGCACGCGCTGTTCGCGCAACAGGTCATCGACCGCCTTGAGCTTGGGTGGGCGGTAGAAAATGATCGGTTTGCACTGGTTGCAATAGAAGTGATTGAGCACTTCCCAGTTACCCAGGTGGCTGGTGATGCCGACCACGCCCTTGCCCGACGCCAGCGCGGCGTGCAGGACTTCCAGGCCTTCGACTTCGCGAACCAGGTCGATCGAGCGTTGGGCCGGCCAGATCCAGGCACAGGCACTTTCGGTAAACGACTTGCCGATGTCCATCAGGGTACGGCCCACCAGTTTTTCGCGTTCTACCGGGTCCATCGCTGGAAAACACTTGGCCAGGTTGATGCGTACCACGTTGCGCGAACTGTTCGGCACCTTCCACATGATCCAGCCGATCGCTGCACCGACCCGCTGCACCGCACCCCATGGGAGCTTGGCAAACAACCGCAACGCCCCGACCATCAAGGCGCCTTTGAATTTATCCACAGGCTGGTTCCTCTTTCTGCAAGCCGGCCATTGTACCCCTCAGCGCAGCAGCGCGGCGTAGCGATCACAGTCGCTGGTGTGATCCATGACCATGCCGGTGGCCTGCATGAAGGCGTAGCAGATGGTCGGGCCGACAAAGGTGAAGCCGGCTTTCTGCAGGGCCTTGCTCATGGCCTTGGCTTCGTCGGTAACGGCCGGCACATCACTGCGCTGGGTGAAATGATTGATTTTCGGTGAGCCGCCAACGAACGACCACAACCATTCGCCCGGGTTTTCCAGCTCAAGCCAGGCGCGGGCATTGCGCCGCGCGGCATTGAGCTTGAGGCGATTGCGGATGATGCCCGGGTCGAGCATGCGCTCTTCGATTTCCTCGTCGCTCATTTGCGCCAGGCGCTGTGGGTCGAATCCGAACAGCACCTGACGGTAGCGCTCGCGCTTTTTCAGCACGGTGATCCACGACAGCCCGGCCTGGAAGCCTTCGAGCAGCAGCATCTCGAACAGCTGCGTCGGGTCGCGCTGGGGCGTGCCCCACTCCTTATCGTGGTAAGCCAGATAAAGCGGATCGTCGGTACACCAAAAGCAGCGTGGCATAAGGCTCCAAGGGTAGAGGCCTGCGCGAATCGGGTTATACTCCCGCTCTTTATATTCGCAGCCCTAGAAACAGGTGAATTTCGTGAGCCAGCCTACGCCAGCCGTGCGTACCTTCCAAGACCTGATCCTCGCCCTGCAGAACTACTGGGCCGAGCAAGGTTGTGTGGTACTTCAGCCCTACGATATGGAAGTAGGCGCCGGCACTTTCCATACCGCCACTTTCCTGCGCGCCGTCGGCCCGGAAACCTGGAACGCCGCCTATGTGCAGCCTAGCCGTCGCCCTGCCGATGGCCGTTATGGTGAAAACCCCAACCGCCTGCAGCACTACTACCAGTTCCAGGTGGTGCTCAAGCCGAACCCGGCGAACTTCCAGGAACTGTACCTGGGCTCGCTCAAGGCCATCGGCCTCGACCCACTGGTTCATGACATCCGCTTCGTCGAAGACAACTGGGAATCGCCAACCCTCGGCGCCTGGGGTCTGGGTTGGGAAATCTGGCTCAACGGCATGGAAGTCACCCAGTTCACCTACTTCCAGCAAGTGGGCGGCATTGAATGCATGCCAGTCACCGGTGAAATCACCTATGGCCTGGAGCGCCTGGCCATGTACCTGCAGGGCGTCGACTCGGTCTACGACCTGATCTGGACCGACGGCCCTTTCGGCAAGGTGACCTACGGCGACGTGTTCCACCAGAACGAAGTGGAGCAGTCGACCTACAACTTCGAGCACGCCAACGTCGAGAAGCTGTTCGAGCTGTTCGATTTCTATGAAAGCGAAGCCAACCGCCTGATCGAACTGGAACTGCCGCTGCCGACCTATGAAATGGTGCTCAAGGCCTCGCACACCTTCAACCTGCTGGACGCCCGCCGCGCCATTTCGGTAACCGAGCGCCAGCGTTACATCCTGCGTGTACGGACCCTGGCCCGGGCCGTGGCACAAAGCTACCTGCAAGCCCGCGCCAAGCTGGGCTTCCCGATGGCGTCCCCTGAATTGCGTGATGAAGCGTTGGCCAAGCTGGAGGCTGCACAATGAGTGCTCAAGATTTCCTGGTAGAACTGGGCACCGAAGAACTGCCTCCCAAGGCCCTCAGCAGCCTCGGTGATGCCTTCCTCGCCGGTATCGAGAAAGGCCTGCAGGCCGCTGGCCTGAACTACACCGCCAAGCACGTGTACGCAGCCCCCCGCCGTCTGGCCGTGCTGATCCGTCAGCTCGACACCCAGCAGCCGGACCGCAGCGTCAACCTCGACGGCCCGCCACGCCAGGCGGCCTTCGACGCCGAAGGCAACCCGACCCAGGCGGCCCTGGGCTTTGCCAAGAAATGCGGCGTCGAGCTGGACGAAATCGACCAGAGCGGCCCGAAGCTGCGCTTCTCCCAGCACATTCCGGGCAAGGCGACTGCCAGCCTGTTGCCGACCATCGTCGAGGACTCGCTCAACGACCTGCCGATCCCTAAACGCATGCGTTGGGGTGCGCGCAAGGAAGAGTTCGTGCGTCCGACCCAGTGGCTGGTGATGCTGCTCGGTGACAACGTCATCGACTGCACCATCCTCGCCCAGAAGGCTGGCCGCGACTCGCGCGGCCACCGCTTCCATCACCCGGAAGACGTGCGCATCAGCGCCCCGGCGAACTACCTCGAAGACCTGCGCAGCGCCTATGTGCTGGCAGATTTCGCCGAGCGGCGCGAAATCATCAGCAAGCGTACCGCCGAACTGGCGATGCAGCAGGAAGGCACCGCCATCGTGCCGCCAGCACTGCTCGATGAAGTGACCGCCTTGGTCGAATGGCCGGTACCGCTGGTGTGCTCGTTCGAAGAGCGTTTCCTCGAAGTGCCGCAGGAAGCACTGATCACCACCATGCAGGACAACCAGAAGTACTTCTGCCTGCTGGATGCCGACGGCAAGCTGCTGCCACGCTTCATCACCGTCGCCAACGTTGAAAGCCGCGATCCGAAGCAGATCGTCGAAGGTAACGAGAAGGTGGTACGCCCACGTCTGACCGACGCCGAGTTCTTCTTCAAGCAAGACAAGAAGCAGCCGCTGGAAGCCTTCAACGAACGCCTCAAGAACGTGGTGTTCCAGGCTCAACTGGGCAGCGTCTACGACAAGGCCGAGCGTGTTGCCAAGCTGGCAGCCTTCATCGCCCAGCGCATCGGCGGCGACGCCCAGCGCGCCTCCCGTGCCGGCCTGCTGTCCAAGTGCGACCTGGCCACCGAGATGGTCGGCGAGTTCCCGGAAATGCAGGGCGTTGCCGGCTACTACTACGCCCTCAACGACGGTGAGCCGCAAGACGTCGCCCTGGCCCTGAACGAGCAATACATGCCGCGCGGCGCCGGTGCCGAATTGCCATCGACCCTGACGGGCGCGGCAGTGGCCATCGCCGACAAGCTCGACACCCTGGTCGGTATTTTCGGTATCGGCATGCTGCCTACCGGCAGTAAAGACCCCTACGCCCTGCGCCGCGCCGCGCTGGGCGTGCTGCGTATCCTGATCGAGAAGCAGCTGGACCTGAACCTGAACGAAGCGGTGGAGTTCGCCGTTGCCCAGTTCGGCGCCAAGGTCAAAGCTGCCGGCCTGGCCGACCAGGTGCTGGAATTCGTCTTTGACCGCCTGCGTGCGCGTTATGAAGATGAAGGCATCGACGTTGCCACCTACCTGTCGGTGCGCGCACTCAAGCCGGGTTCTGCACTGGACTTCGACCAGCGCGTACAGGCCGTGCAAGCCTTCCGTCAGTTGCCTGAAGCGGCTGCCCTGGCAGCAGTGAACAAGCGTGTATCGAACCTGCTGAGCAAGGCCGAAGGCACGGTTGCCGCCACGGTCGAGCCCAAGTACTTCGACAATGCCAACGAGTTCTCTCTGTACTCGGCCATCCAGCAGGCCGACCAAGCTGTGCAGCCTATGGCCGCCGCCCGTCAGTACAGCGAGTCGCTGGCACGCCTGGCAGCCCTACGTGAGCCGGTAGACGCCTTCTTCGAGGCGGTGATGGTCAACGCCGACGACGCCAATGTACGGGCCAACCGTTATGCCTTGCTCAGCCGCTTGCGCGGTCTGTTCCTGGGCGTGGCCGACATTTCGTTGCTGGGGTAAGTCTTGAAGCTGCTGATTCTCGATCGGGACGGTGTGATCAACCAGGACTCCGACGCCTACATCAAGTCGCTGGACGAGTGGATACCGATCCCTGGTTCCATCGAGGCAATTGCACAGTTGAGCAAGGCCGGCTGGACGGTGGCGGTGGCCACCAACCAGTCCGGCATCGCTCGCGGCTACTACCCACTGGCCACCCTCGACGCCATGCATGCACGCCTGCGTGCATTGGTGGCCGAGCAGGGTGGTGAAGTCGGCCTGATTATCCATTGCCCCCATGGCCCGGATGACGGCTGCGATTGCCGCAAACCCAAGCCCGGCATGCTGCGCACTATCGCCGCGCACTACCAGGCAGATCTGGCCGGTGTATGGTTTGTCGGTGACAGTAAGGGTGACCTGGAGGCCGCTTTGGCCGTCGATGCTCAACCGATTCTGGTAAAAACCGGAAAAGGCGAGAAGACCCTGAGCAAGGGCATTCCAGAGAACACGCTGATTTTCGATGATCTGGCAGCCATCGCCAGAGAACTTATCCACAAATAGCGCGCCTGCAAACCAGGCGCACTTTTACTAGGCGGGCAAGCCCGCAACGGTACATGCCGCTATGTCGATCCTGCAGGCGATCAGAATTTTTCTTTTTTACCTGCTGCTGGGCACCAGCTCCCTGCTGTGGTGCACCCTGAGCTTTTTCATCGCGCCGTTTCTGCCTTTCAGCGCACGCTATCGCTTCATCAACGTCTACTGGTGCCGCTTTGCACTGGTGCTGGCGCGGGTGTTTCTCAACATCAAGGTCAAGGTCAGCGGGGCTGAGAACATTCCCAAGACTCCCTGCGTGATTCTGTCCAATCACCAGAGCACCTGGGAGACCTTCTTCCTCTCCGCCTATTTCTCGCCCCTGAGCCAGGTGCTCAAGCGCGAATTGCTGTATGTACCGTTCTTCGGCTGGGCCATGGCTATGCTGCGGCCGATTGCCATCGACCGCGACAACCCCAAGGCGGCCCTCAAGCAGGTCGCCAGCGAAGGCGACAAGCTGCTCAAGGACGGCGTCTGGGTGTTGATCTTCCCGGAGGGTACTCGCGTGCCCTTCGGCCAGATCGGCAAGTTCTCCCGCGGCGGTACAGCCCTTGCTGTGAATGCCGGCTTGCCGGTGCTGCCAATTGCGCACAACGCCGGCAAGTTCTGGCCCAAGCAGGGCTGGGGCAAGCGCGCTGGCACCATCGAGGTAGTGATTGGCGAGCCCATGTATGCCGAAGGCACAGGTCCTCGGGCTATCGCCGCCCTCAATGACCGTGCAGCCGCCTGGAACGAGCAAACCCAACGCGACCTGGGTTCGTTGCCGGCAGCCGCACCAAACACCGCTGAAGGCGTTGCCTGACGTTCTGTGGATAACGTGTGTACAGTATTTTGATTTCTTGCCAAAAAACTCGCTAAGCCATTAATTTAAATACTTATTTTTCTGTATGACTGTTTTCTGAAAATCGTGCATAAGTTTTCTCTCGGCATAAAAAAACCGGCGCTTACGCCGGTTTTTTTGTACCCGTGGAAACCTCAGACCTTGTCGATATCCACATCGCGGGTTTCTTTCAGGCAGAACAGCCCCACCACCAGGCTCACCCCCGTGATCAATACCGGGTACCATAGCCCATAGAAGATATCGCCGGTGTAGACCACCAGGGCGAACGACACCGTGGGCAGGAAGCCGCCGAACCAGCCGTTACCAATGTGATAGGGCAGCGACATCGAGGTGTAGCGGATGCGCGTCGGGAACAGCTCGACCATCACCGCCGCCAACGGACCATAGGTCATGGTCGCGATCAGGATCATCGCCACGATCAGTACCACCACCATGGTTTCGTTGACGGCAGCAGGATCGGCCTTGGCCGGGTAGCCCGCCTTCTCGATGGCTGCACGCAGTGCCGCCTCATCGAAACCATTGATGCGCTGGTCACCGACCGTCACTACCACTTCGCTGCCAGTGGCAACCGACTCGGAGCTGTACGGGAGGCCTTGCTTGACCAGGAAGGTCTTGACCTTGTCGCAAGGGCTGTCAAAGCGCGCCTTGCCCACCGGGTCGAACTGGAAGGTGCAGCCTTGTGGATCGGCCATGACCACGATCGGTGCCTGGCGGCTGGCGGCATCGATCTGCGGGTTGGCGTAATGACTCAGGGCCTTGAACAGCGGGAAGTAGAGCAGGGTGGCCAACAACAGGCCAAGCATCAGGATCGGCTTGCGCCCGATCCGGTCCGACAACCAGCCGAAGAACACGAAGAACGGGGCACCGATTACCACGCTGATGATCAACAGCGTATTGGCCTGGGCGGGGTCCATCTTGAGCATCTGGGTGAGGAAGAACAGCACGTAGAACTGCGCGGTGTAAAAGGTGACCGCTTGCCCCGCGTTGATACTGAACAGCGCCGTGAGCACCACCTTGAGGTTGGCCCACGAGCCGAAGGACTCACGGATCGGCGCTTTGCTTGCCTTGCCCTGGGCCTTCATTTTCACGAAGGCAGGCGACTCGTGCATGCTCATGCGGATCCAGGTCGAGATCGCCAGCAGCACGATCGAGAGCAAGAACGGCAGGCGCCAGCCCCAGACTTCGAACTGATCTCCACTGATGTAGCGGCTGCCCAGAACGACCAGCAGTGACAACAACAAACCGAGGGTGGCCGTGGACTGGATGAAACCGGTGTGAAAGCCACGCTTGCCCGGTGGCGCATGCTCGGCCACGTAGGTCGCCGCACCACCATATTCACCACCCAGGGCCAGCCCCTGGAGCATGCGCAGAATCACCAGAATGATCGGCGCGGCAATACCGATGCTGGCGTAGGTAGGCAGCAGGCCGACCGCGAAGGTCGACAGGCCCATCAGCACGATGGTCACCAGAAAGGTGTATTTGCGCCCGATCATGTCACCCAGGCGCCCGAACACCAGTGCGCCGAACGGGCGCACCAGAAAACCGGCGGCAAAGGCCATCAAGGCAAAGATAAAGGCAGTGGTGTCGTTCACGCCGGCAAAGAACTGCTTGCTGATGACCGCCGCCAGTGCCCCATAGAGAAAAAAGTCATACCACTCGAACACTGTCCCGAGGGATGACGCGAAAATGATCTTGCGCTCTTCACGCCGACTGTTGCTGGCCGTCGTCGCGCCCTGCTCCTGAATGTAATCCGACATCGTTGCTGTCCTCGGCCTGAAGGCCCCAGTGATTATTCTTGTTGTTCCACTGTCGACGCTGGCAGACCGCGTCCGGCGTCGTTACTGCTACGCACCCTGGTCAGGGCGTCGGTATTGCGCTTTCTTCGTCGATTCGGGTTGTGGATAACGTCCCCCGTGTAATCAGTTGCGCCGCCTTCTCGGCAATCATCAACGTGGGTGAGCAGGTATTGCCGGAAACAATCTGCGGCATGATCGAGGCGTCGGCGATGCGCAGCCCCGGCACGCCATGCACGCGCAGTTGGTCATCGACCACACCCAGTGGCCCGTTGCCCATGCGGCAGGTACCCACTGGATGAAAAATGGTGGTGCCGATCTGGCCGGCGGCCTCATGCAGTTGCTCTTCACTCTGCAGATCTGGCCCGGGCAAATATTCCTTCGGGCTGAACGCGGCCAGGGCAGGGGCCTGGACGATCTTGCGGGTGATGCGGATGGCCTGGGCGGCTACGCGCAGGTCCTCAGGGTCACTGAGGTAGTTGGGGTCGATCAGCGGGGCATCGTCCGGGTTGGCCGAGCGGATATCGATACGCCCGCGGCTGGCCGGGCGCAGGTTGCACACCGAGGCGGTGAAGGCCGGAAAGTGATGCAACGGCTCGCCGAAACGCTCCAGTGACAGCGGCTGGACATGGTACTGGAGGTTGGCTGACGCCTGCTCTGGCCCTGAACGTACAAACGCCCCAAGCTGACTGGGTGCCATGGCCAGCGGGCCGCTGCGGTCGTACAGGTAGCGCAGGCCCATACCCAGCTTGCCCCAGGTGCTATTGGCAACTTGATTGAGGGTGCGCGCCTGGCTGACCTGATAGATCAGGCGCAGCTGCAGGTGGTCTTGCAGGTTGCCGCCGACACCGGGTAACTCATGACGGACGGCGATCCCCAGGCTTTCGAGCAAACCACGCGGGCCGATGCCCGAGCGCTGCAGGATGCCTGGCGACCCCACAGATCCCGCGCACAGGATGATTTCCCGGCGGGCACTGAAGTGTTGCCAGTTACCCTGCCAGCGTGCCCGCACCGCCGAAGCGCGACCGTTGTCGAGGATCACCTGATCCACCAGCACATCGGTCAGGACGGTCAGATTGGGTCGCTTGAGTACCGGCCGCAAGAATGCCTTGGCCGAGTTCCAGCGAATGCCGGAACGCTGGTTGACCTGAAAGTATCCACAGCCCTGGTTATCGCCGCCATTGAAGTCGTCCACGGTATCGATTCCGCTCTGTGCCGCGGCTTCGCGAAAGGCATCGAGAATGGCCCAGGAATAGCGTTGCTGTTCAACCCGCCACTCGCCCTCGTTGCCGTGGACCTCACTGGCCCCGCCAAAATGGTTCTCACTGGCCTTGAACAAGGGCAAGACATCTTTCCAGGCCCAGCCGGCATTGCCTTGCTCGGCCCAACGGTCGTAGTCACCGGCCTGGCCACGCATGTAGATCATGCCGTTGATGGAAGAGCAGCCACCGAGCACCTTGCCCCGTGGATACCCCAGGGCTCGCCCGTTGAGGCCGGGCTGGGCTTCGGTCTTGAAGCACCAATCGGTGCGGGGATTACCGATGCAATAGAGGTAACCCACCGGTATGTGAATCCAGGGATAGTTGTCGCGACCGCCCGCTTCGAGCAGCAACACCCGGCAGCCCGGGTCGGCGGACAAACGATTGGCCAGCAGGCATCCGGCTGGGCCGGCACCCACGACCACATAGTCGTAGACAGGATCGGCTGATGGCATGGGCAACCTCGCGCCTGATTATTATTCTTGTCCCCACCCATGTTATTGATTAATTTCGAGATGAAAACGTTAGATTTCACTCAAGTGCTGTGCGTTTTAGAACAACGTCTCGTGAACGATTCATTCACAAGGAAAAGCATGTTCGACTGGAATGATCTGCGGTTTTTTCTCGAGTTGCAGCGTAGCGGTCGCCTGCTGACCGCGGCTAAACGCCTCAACACCACCCATAGCACCGTGGCCCGGCATATCGACAATATCGAGCAGAGCCTGGGCACTGCATTGTTCGTTCAGCACGCCCAGGGCTATGAACTGACGCCTTCCGGCCAGGCCCTGCTCAAGCACGCCGAAGCCATGGAAAACGTTGCCCTGCTGGCGCAGGAGGAAATCACCCAGGCCATCACCCCGTTGGGCAAGATTCGCCTGGGGGTAACCGAAGGCATCGGCATCATGTTCTTCACCCCGCGCATGGGCAGCCTGTTCGAGCGTTACCCGGGTCTGGAGGTGGAGCTGGTGGCAGTGCCGCGCTTTGTCAGCATCCTCAACCGCGAGGCGGAAATCAGCATCCACCTTGAACGGCCCAACGCAGACCTGTTGATCACCCGCAAACTCACCGACTACCGGCTGGCGCTGTACGCCAGCCCCGACTACCTGGCCAAGGCGCCAGCACTCCATCACCGCGAAGACCTGGCCAGGCACAGCTGGATTGGTTACGTGGACGACCTGCTGTTCAGCCAGGAGCTGCTGTTCCTCAACAGCTTCTGCCGGGCGCCGAACGTGGTGTTTCGCAGCACCAGTGTAATTGCCCAGCAACAGGCCGCTCGGGCAGGGCTGGGCATTGCCGTGCTCCCCAACTACATGGCCCGGCATGACCCGGCGCTGGTCCGAGTGCTGCCCAGCGAGACCATCCAGCGCAGTTACTGGATCTGTACCCGCCGCGAACTGCACAAGTCAGTCCGCCTGCGGGTGGTCTGGGACTTCCTCCTGGCACTGTGCGCTGAAGAGCAGGGCGCCTTGCTCGCAGAGTAGCCCTCAGTTGCCCAGGGCTTTGGCCGCCAGCAGCACTGCCGCGCAGATGCCCACCGTCGCAAACAGTTGCTGCAGACGCGGCCCGGCCAGGCGACTCGCCAGTGGACGGGCGAGCAGCAGCCCCAGCACCGCGCCCAAGGCAAACGGCGCGCCCACCGCCCAATGCATTACACCGCCGATGCTGGCGCTGACCACACTGCCAGTGGATACCAGGGCAATCACCGCCAGCGAGGTGGCGACGATGCTCTTCATCGGCAGGTTGGTGTAGCGGCTCAGGGCCGGGACGATTACAAAGCCGCCGCCCACACCTAGCAGCCCGGAAAGCAGTCCCGACAACAGCCCGGTGAACGCCAGCGCCCGGGCGCAGGGCAGGGTCCAGCGCAGACGTCCCTGCAAGGGGTTCAGTACGCAAGGCATCAGGCTGCGTTCGCCCAGGGGCGGCTCGCCGCGCAACTCACGGCGCGCCTTGAGCAACATGCGCCCGCAGGCGTACACCAGCACGGCGGCGAAGGCCAAGGCCAGTGGCCCGTTCGGCAGTTGGTGCGCCAGCATCAAGCCAATCGGGGCGGCAACAACACCGATCAGCGCGACAAAGGCCGCCGCTCGATAACGCACAACCCCTTGGCGCAGCCCCAGCGCCGCGCCTACCGCGGCAGCCATACCGACGGCCAACAAGCCCACCGGCGCCGCCTCGACCATCGACAAGCCAAGGCCGAAGACCAGTAGCGGCACGGCCAGTATGCCGCCGCCGGCGCCAGTCAATGCCAACACGGCGCCAATGATTGCCCCCAACCCAGTCGCAACAAAAGGCTGTTCGATCACTGCCGAACCTCGACCGGTGCAGCCTGGGGCTTGGCCAGCCACTCCCGCCCCTTAAGCATGCAGCGCCAGTACAGGGGCGGCAGGATCTGCGCCTTGAGCAACCACGCCAGCCGCGTTGGCCGACGGCCGTCCAGCAGCCAGCGCGGAAAGCTCGGCGCTACTTTGCCGCCGTAGGTGAACTCGGCCAGTACGATCTTGCCTCGCTCGACGGTCAGCGGGCAGGAACCATAGCCGTCGTAGTGCGCGACGTTTGGCAGGCGGCCAAGGGCGACCAGCACGTTGTTGGCAACCACCGGCGCCTGCTTTCGCGCGGCGGCGGCGGTCTTGGCGTTGGTGGTGTTGATGCCATCCCCCAACGCGTGAATGTTCAAGAATTTGCGATGACGCAGGGTGGCAGGGTCGACATCGATCCAGCCGCCAGTGTCAGCCAGGGGGCTGTTGCGGATGAAGTCGGGGGCGACTTGCGGTGGGACCACATGCAGCATGTCGAAGGGCTGCACATGGGGTTCGCTGCTGCCATCGGGCAGGGTGCGGATGAACGTGGCCTGCTTGCCCGGACCGTCGACCGCCACCAGGCGATGAGCGTACTGAAGATCCACGGCGTACTTGTCGATGTATTCCATCAGCGCCGGTACGTAGTCCGCCACGCCAAACAGCACTGCACCCGCGTTGAAGAACTGCGCCTGGATGCTGCCCAGACGACCATTGCGCAACCAGTGATCACACGACAGGTACAGGGCTTTCTGTGGCGCGCCGGCGCACTTGATCGGCATTGGCGGCTGGCTGAACACGGCGCACCCCTCGCGAAGGTTCTGCACCAGTTGCCACGTGTAAGGCGCCAGGTCATAGCGATAGTTGGAGGTAACGCCATTGCGGCCCAAGGTTTCGCTCAAGCCTTCGATGGCGTTCCAATCGAGCTTCAGCCCCGGACACACCACCAACTGTTCGTAACTGAGCACGCGGTCATCATCCAGGCTGACGGTCTGCGCCTGGGGATCGAAGCTTTCGACGCGCGCCTTGATCCAGCGAACGCCGGAAGGAATGGTCGAGGCCATGCTGCGCGCTGTGCTGGGGGCGTTGAAGATACCCGCGCCAACCATGGTCCAGCCGGGCTGGTAGTAATGGGTGTCGGCCGGATCGATGATGGCGATATCCAGCGCCGGGTCTCGGCAGATCAGGCTGGAGGCGGCAGCGATACCGGCAGCCCCTGCGCCGACAATCAGGACCTTGTGATGATCGCCTTGGGGCGATTGGGTAGAGCAGGCAGGCATGGCAAGGTATTCCTTTAATAATAATTCTGGGGTGTTGCTCAGAGTGCGTTGAGCGGAATCTTCAGGTAGCGCACACCGTTCGCTTCAGGCTCTGGCAACTGGCCGCTACGCATGTTGATCTGGACGGACGGCAGGATCAGTACCGGCATATCGAGGGTGGCATCGCGGGCTTCGCGCATGGCCACGAAGCTGTCTTCGCTGATGCCTTCGCGCACATGGATATTGCTGGCGCGCTGTTCGGCCACTGTCGTCATGTAGCGCAGCTCGCGGCCGCCGGGCAGGTAGTCATGGCACATGAACAGCCATGTATCCGCGGGCAGGGCAAGGATGCGCTGGATCGAGCGGTACAGGGTGCGCGCGCTGGCGCCAGGGAAATCACAGCGAGCGGTGCCGTAGTCGGGCATGAACAGGGTGTCGCCGACGAACGCGACGCACTGCCCGTCGACCTCCACCACATAGGTCATGCAGGCCGGTGTATGGCCAGGTGTATGCAGGGCGCGGGCACGCAAAGTGCCGATGGCAAATGCCTGCTCGTCCTCGAACAGCACATCGAACTGGCTACCGTCTCGGGCAAACCCCTGATCGGCATTGAACAGGGCACCAAACACCTTTTGCACCTGGGTGATCTGATTGCCGATGGCGACCTGGCCACCGAGGGACTGTTTGAGATAGGCCGCTGCCGACAAGTGATCGGCATGCACATGGGTTTCCAGAATCCACTGCACCTGGCCGCCGAGCGCCTTGACCCGGGCGATGAGCTTGTCGGCCGACGCAGTGTTGGTACGGCCGGACTTGGGATCGTAGTCCAGCACGCTGTCGATCAACGCGCACTGACTACTGCTCCTATCCATCACCAGATAACTGATGGTCGAGGTCGCGTCGTCGAACAACGCTTCCACATACAAATTGCCGCCGATGATCATTACCGCTCTCCAGAATTTCCAGGTGCCATGGCTTCGAGCCGTGTATGGGCATTGGCCAAGCTGTCATCAAGATGTGTGCCACCGTTCAAGCGGACCTTGGTTGCGCTAAAACGCCGGTTTCAGTGGCGGTTCATGGCGTGCCCGGCGACAGACTGCCGTTCGGTCTGTCAGCTCATGGCAGTCCCTGGCAGTTTTTGGCAGTCGCTCTCGCCTTCAGTTAAGCTGCTCGGGTGCTTTTCCTGGTGCCTTATGTCTTATTCTTCGCGAGCAATGCCCGACCCCGCCGTCCAAGCATTGGTGTCCTACCTTGAGCATGACGCACAGCCAACCATCGTGCTGGACACCGACTACAACATTCTGGCGGCCAACGCGGCGTATCAACGCCAGTTCGGTGTCGAAGGCCAGCCCCCGGTGGGCAGCAAATGCCATCGGGTTTCCCACCATTACGCCGTGCCCTGCGACCAGGCAGGCGAGCTGTGTCCGATGCGCAAAGCCTGGGAGAGCCGCACGCCGGAGCGGGTGCTGCATGTACATCACACGCCGCGCGGGCCTGAACACGTTGATGTCGAACTGCGGCCGATCCTCGATCAGCAGGGTGAGGTCGTGGCCTTTGTCGAGCGTCTGACCAGCATTGCCGTTGCATCGGCACAGCCACAGCAGCAAGGGTTGGTAGGGCGCTCTCCGGCATTCCAGGCATCGCTGGCCAGCTTGCAGCGTGCTGCACCCGCGCAGATTCCTGTGCTCTTGCAGGGCGAGTCCGGTACCGGCAAGGAGCTCTTTGCCCGCGCCTTGCACCTGGGCAGCCCGCGGGCCAATGGTCCGCTGGTAGTGGTCGACTGCACCGGCCTCACCGAGTCGCTGTTCGAGAGCGAACTGTTTGGCTACGAGAAGGGCGCCTTCACCGGCGCCTTGCAGCGCAAGATCGGCCTGGCCGAAGCCGCGCATGGCGGTACCTTGTTCCTTGATGAGATTGGTGAAGTGCCGTTGGCCATGCAGGTCAAACTGCTGCGCCTGATCGAGTCGGGAAGCTTTCGCCCGGTGGGCAGCCTGCGTACCGTCCACTCCGACTTCCGCCTGATTTCGGCGACGCACAAGCCGCTCAAGGAAATGGCCGCCGCCGGCACTTTCCGTGAAGACCTCTACTACCGTATCAGCGGTTTTCCCATTCGCCTACCGGCGTTACGGGAGCGGGTAGACGACTTGCCACTGTTGGTCGAAAGCCTGCTGCAGCGCATGGCCGGCAAGACCGCGCCGCAGGTCGACAGCGAAGTGATGAAGCAGCTCAGCCTGCACAGTTTCCCCGGCAATATCCGAGAGCTGCGTAATATCCTTGAGCGGGCGCGCCTGTTTGCCGATGACGGTGTCATCCGCCCAGAACACCTGCCAGCCGAGTTGGCAAGCGAGGAGGGTAGGCACGCACAACAACCAGGACGACGGCGCAGCAAGGACACCCTCGGACAACTGGCTCATGCGCTGGAGAGCTTTGATGGTTCTCGCAGTGAGCTGGCGCAACACCTGGGGTTGAGTGAGCGCACGCTGTATCGGCGTTTGCGCGAGCTTGGACTTTAAGTCCCCCAGAAACAACAAACCCCGGCAGAGGCCGGGGTTTGTTTTTGGGGTGTGGGAACCTGATGTAGGTTCACAAAATAGATGATTCGGTTGCCCCTGCAAACATTGACGAAAACTCACCTTTTTTGTGAGACCGCCGGTTAGGACTCACAAAAAAAATGAGAAGAGCCTATTCGCCTCACACAATAGTTGGTTCCACGTGGAACATGAGCGCGCAGGCGAACCGGCTGAGGAACGGTGAAACCGTGCTTATTGATGGCAGCTTGTCGGCGCTGATTGAATCGCCCCTTGTTTTCCTGAACACATCCACCAGCACGACCAGGCCCCTCAAAAAACTCCTCATCCACTGGTTAAATACACAGGTAGCCCCCCATCTTGTGTTGCAGGGCCAGCGCACCGCTGTCATCCACAGTGAGGAAAGATCTATGCGTTTGATGCTTCAGGCTGTGTTTTCGTTGGCTGTTCCCCTGGCTATGCTCGCCGGCACCAGTGAAGCGAGCGAAATCGCACGTGTTGAGTTTCCAGCGAATCAAGGGAATTACGTTCAGGCCTATGAGAGCGGTGGAACCAAATGGATCGAGCTTGTAACTGTCGATGCCAACGGCCACCGTCGTACTGCTAAGGGGACGGTTTCGTCCGGAAAGGGTGCTGATTTCTCCAAGCGGCTTTACGAGGTCTCAGCTGATTTTGGTCCATGTGGTACAGGGGAACTGATGCAGCCGGACTACGTCGGTAAAACTGTTTACTTTCAGGGCTTCAAAAATGGGACAGGTACATGTGAAATCCAGAATCCTCCCTATGAACTCACGCGGATCATCCGTTAAGTCGATTGAGAACTCCCAGTTTCACTGACGAGAGTCGCTGAGGGTCTGGTAACTTTCTAGTCAACAGCGACAAAGAGAAAGGGGGCGCTGTTTTTAGGCGAACTCTTTCTCCTCGAGGCACGTTAGGCGCACATCGGTGCGAATAACGTGCCTTGCACCTCTATAAAAACGCCAGTGTTAGATTGATGCTAAAGCCATCGCCTTCAGGACGATTCTTGGTATCGAATTCTGGTACCCAGCGGGCACTGATGTTGACCTGCGTGTCAGCAAACTTACCTGTCCAGGCAACTACCGGACCTGCACCGACGGAGCGTCCGCGAAAGCCGCTGGTGGCGCCTTCTCCGGTGTCATCGCTGATTTGCTGGATATAACCTGCCGCCATGCCGGCGGCCCAGCCGTCGCCCAAGCCATGGGTCCACAATGCCTCTAGGGTGAACAACTCGCCGTTCTGGTAGTTGGTTGCATCGTTCTCGGTATAAAACTCCAGCCCACTGGACACGGTGAACTCGCCACCTTTTCCGTCGAGATGTGTGAACGCCACCGTGGGCATGAGGGTGTAAGTGTTTTGGCCGGCATTGGCCAGCCGATCGTCGTTGTATGCACCGGTTGGCATATAGATTGGTAGCGAGAACGAGATATGGTTCACCGCATCGAAGTGGTAACCAGCCGCAATCGGCGTCACCAGCATGTCGGCAAATTGGGTGGCCTCGTCTCCGGTACCCAAGGTCCTCCCTCGGGGACCGGTGATACTCGCACTAATATCAGTGTGCTGCACTGGTACACCGATGGCCGAGGCGTAGTTCCAACGTCCCTTACCTGTGTCCCATACATGGGTGAAGTTTGCCATGGTATAGGAGACTTTCATGTCCAACCCGGTACTCGAGGTGCCCCCGATTGGCACCTGAACATTGCCCTTCAGGTCGCCGTCATACCAAATACTGGTCAAGGACATTACCCAACCAGGTTCCGGTGGGACGATCCCGGCATTGGAGAATACCTGTTGGCCAGTGACCGGCCGGCCGACGCCGCCTTCAACGGCCATTGCTATTGGACTGCTGCCGACCATGCTTAGTGCTAACAGGATGCGCAGTACGTAGGGGTTGAACATGAGTGTCTTCGCTTATTGTTTTTGAGAGACGGGTGTCAGCAACGGAAGTTTCCACTGACCGCTGGTGACTTCCGGCTTGGGCAGGTACAGACGCAGCACTCCGTAGAAAGGCCCGTTTGGTGCTGGCAGCCAGTTGTTTATCAGGTCTTTGGCCGGCGCCTTGTTCTGCACATACAAGGTCAATCCACCATCGGCGTCCAGCTTAAGGTCTTGCACCATGCGCGAGTTGATCAGGTAGCGGTTAATCGGGTTTTCGACCAGTAACTGAGTCTTCCCGTCATACATTGTGAGCGACCAAAAGGCGTTGGCTGGAGGCAGTTGCCCTTTGGGGAAATGCAGGGTGTAGTCGTGGATTTCGGCATTGGCGGCCTTGCCGCTGTTGTCGACGAAGTAGCCCATGTAAGCAGCCTCTTCAGCGGAGTTGCCGAAAATACCCATTTTGGCGCCAGCGTAACGGTACAGATAATTGTTCTTCAGATGTTCGCGAGTGCCGAAAAAGTCTCCACTGACAACTTTGTGGGTATCGACTTGAGATTTCTTGAATGTTTCGAATTCCGCTCGACCGTCATCGATACCTGCTTGCAACACCCGAAGTTGTTCTGCGCTGAGCTTGTGCTCGTCGAATGATTGGCCAGGGCCCACGCCAATCTTGGCAAACCGCTCCATGACGTCTTTCTCACTGGGCACTGTAGGGGCGAAGGACAGCATGAAACTGAGATATCGGAACAAGGCAGGTTGCTGGGTGATGTCGGCATCTGGCTTTGGCCAGTTTATCGTCCCGGCGACAGGTTTGTCGGTTTTACCGAGAAAGGCACTGAGACCCTGGACCTTGTAGCCTTGTTGGACATTCTTGACGTTAGCCAGGTCGCTTTCGTCAAACAGCTGGGTGCGGTACAAGGCGTAGGCAATGTTGCTTTCACTACGAATGAGTTTGTCGATGTTCGCTGGTTTTGTACCTTGCCAGTCTGGGCCAGCGATCATGTATCGACCACCCTTGTTACCGGTTTTACGGGTTCCGAGGTAATCGAAATTCTGAGTATAAAGGTCAATGAGTTGAACGGAGTAGTAGCGGCTGTCTTCGATGGCTGGCAGCGTCAGCACCAGCGGTTCGGCTCTCAAATCCATCCATACGAATGAATAAGGAGTATCTGAGTTCGGCGTAATGATCGCGGTGTCTTTGGGAGTGAAGACGTTGGCACTGTTGCCGATCTGATTGAACGGTGCTTTAAAATTCGGTCCATGTTGATCGATCGCTTGGGCATACAGCGTTTTGTACATTTCAACAGCAGGAAAGCCGTAAAGGTAAGCTTCCTTGGCGATGGCTCGGGCTTCGGCTGGGGTGGCGCTGAAGTCAGCTTGCGCCGTGCTGGCGAGCAGGCCGAAAAGGCCGGCCAAGAACAGACGTGATTTGGTCATTGCATTCATGGCGGCGTCCTTATTTGGCAAGTTGAATGTCATTCAGCTTCCAGCTTTTGTCGAAGTAAGCTTGTGTAGGCGCGTAGAGGCGGAAGTAGCTGAACCAGTGTTTGCCAGGCACTGTCTGCACCCAATTATTTTCCATTCCTACCGGGGCAGTGGGACCGAAGTAAATATCTACCGATCCGTCGGCGTTTTTCTTCAATTCTTGGCGCGACGACAGGTCGGCCTTGCGCTGGGGGTTATCGATCAGACAACGTGTGTCGGTGTCGTAGACCGTTACCGACCAGAACTGCTTGGCTGGAACTCCAGCAGGTACACGCAAGGTGTAGGCGTTGCCACCGTCAAGCCAGTTGCCAGCCTTGTCGGTATAGGCACCGAGGTAAGTCTGCCCCAAGCCAGGCGTCTTGCTGATCATGCCTTTGCTATTGGTCACAGCCTCGTAGTAGTACGCGGTACGCTCCCACAGCTGATCGAAGTACTGCATACGCTGGCTGGGGTCTGCGATATTCAACACCAGATCCCAACCCCGGTCGGGCCAGAACCGGGAGTTAGGGAAGCGCTTGGCAAAGCTATTGGCCTTGGCGATCAATTCGCCGGCTTGCGTCCCTTCAAGCAACGCCTTTTGTTGAGCCGCAGTAGGCGCGAATGGCTTGTCTTTTTCGATGCCTAAACTGGCCAGCATGGCCATATAGAATCGGTCACGCTCGGCGACTGGTTCATCTTGAATGATTGCGTGGAGACGCTGCCAGTAGGCTAAGCCTTGGGGTTGACCCCCGTACCATTTCTTGCCATTTGGTGTGACCTTACGGGTGGCCGGGGGGTTGCCATGCTGGGCATAGGGATACAGCCTGAACTGATCAACAAGAGCCTTTCCTTTGACCGGATCCGGGTCCAGCACGCGAAAACCAAGCATGACGTTCATCGTGCTGGCTTCAACGACGTAGTAACCCTGCGTATCTTGGGGCGCCTTTTCACCTGGGGGGAGTAGTAGGTATTTTCCGCCTTTGCCTTTGTCGGGCCCAGTCTGCCCAAGATCAATCACCGAACGCTGCCAGAAATCACCCACGCCACCTGCAGTCGGTCCGGCTGGTAAGTCAATCACCAGCGGACCTGTCTCTTTCAGATTAACGAAGCTGATGATGTAGGGGGTGGTGGCATTGGCAGTGAGGATGCCGAGCTTGTCCTGATAGTTGTCATAGATAACCAGGTCACCGCTCTTGGCCCCGAAGACCTTTTCGTGAGCTTGTTGCCATTCGGCAAATGCAACGATGGGCAATGCCCAAAGGTAGCTTTGGGTTGCCTGCTGGTAATCTAGCTCTTCGTACAGTTTTGCCACTGACGCTGGGGTCGGCAGCGTGCCCTGCATTTCCAGGTTAGCGAAACGCGTTTCCATGGACGAGGCGTGAGCGATACTCGCTACCAATGTCAGGGGAAACAAAAAACCTATTGTTCTTATCATTGTGCATCCTTACTTACCGAGGGTGATATTCAGTCCAGCGAATACGGTGAATTTGGGTAGACCAGGCCCCTTGTGGTCAACCGTCCACTGCGGTTCGACAAAAGCATTCAGAATGTTGTGCCCGGATTTCCAGGCCTTGCCCACACCCAGGCCCACCGGAATGTAGTGAGTGTCGTCCTTTAGGTTGTAGGTCCAAGTTCCTGTGGAGCGTAGGTACCAACCTTTGGGCAGGTTATGAATGAGGAGGGGTTGGAAGGTGGCAGTTTCTACATGCTGGCGACCATGATCACCAGCGAATGAACTCTGGTACTGCACCAACGCTCCTAGCAGGCCACGCGGCGATGAATCGATGGCGACAGCCGCCAGACCCGCCTGCCATTTGCCGGTGCCCAATTCGTCGAATTCGGCGGTGGGAGCGGTGATCTGCGGACCAATACCGAGCTGAACGCCTTCGGTCTTGAGCAAGAAGATGTCGAACAGATTGAGGTCGCCAACACCGGTGCTGTAGCCATTATGGGGATCTGGTCGAGTGCTGATCGGCAAGGTGGCGCGAAGCAGTTGCGGTACACCGATGAAGTCGCCAGGGGCAAGTGGCAGGGTGCCACGTAGCAACAGGTCATTAGTATGGGCATTGCTGTCGTCAATCGTCGGCGTGTAATAGTCCTGAATATTCAGTCCCGGTGCCAGGTTGAGCGGGTTGTTACTTTTGTTCGCTGTCTCGGCATTGTCGGCCAGCGCATGGGTGGACAATGGCGTGATTGCCGCAATAAATAAGGTGGGCAATGTGTGTTTGAACATCAACGACTCTTCCTTAAGTAGCGTGTGCCGCGTAACGAGGGTCAGCAGAATAGGAGGAAATCAACCAATTTAATACTGGGAGCAAACGCGGCTTTGCGAAAATGCTCTTGGGGCCACCGCGTACCAGCGACGAAAGGCACGGATAAAATTGGAAACCTCTCGGTAGCCCAGTCGCCCGGCTACTTCGCTTACCGCCAGCTCACCCGCCTGGATCAGATCGCCAGCCAAATAACGTCGCTGAGTATCCACAATTGCGTTGAAGCTCCACCCCTCACGTTGCAGGGCACGGTGTAGCGTACGTGAAGCCACATGAAGGTGTCGTGCCGTTTGCTCAAAGTCCGGCCCTGCAGCGAGACTTCCCAGAACCATATCGGCCACTGATTCCAGTATCGAAGGCTTCAGCGTATCCACTGCGTATCTTTCTAACGCGTCTTCCAGCGCAGCGCACACTGCCGGGCTACCTGTTGGTCGCAATTCTTGTAGGGCTTCAATGTCCAAGGCCACCTCATCGCGTTCAGCGCAGAACTGAATTTTGCCGACTGGCAACCGCAACCAAGGCGAAGGATCGATGGGGACTGAGCGACGTAGGCGTAGTTCGCATACAGCGTTGCGTGTGCCTGGCAATCCTTTTAGGTGCTGAACCTGAAGAGCCCCCCAGCAATCCACCTCCTCAATAGCGGGAAATAGTTCTTGGTTGGGTACCAAGGCTACACACAGCAGCCCGTCGCGCTCCATGCACTGCAAGGCCAAGTGGCCGGCCAGCAACGGCCAGTAGCGTACCAGCATCTGCAAGGAGGCCAGGCGGGTAGGCATCATTTGCATCAGATACGCCAAGCCCAACATTTGCCCAGGGTCATTTTGCCGGGCGGCGGCCAGCCCAATGGCTGGATCGCCACTCAGTTCGCGCGCTACCTCCCAGAATCGTCGCCCCAGAAATGCCGGCAAACGTAGTTGCGGTTGTCGCAGCGTGGTGATGCTGACCCCCCAATCGGCTTGTAGGCGCTGCAAGTCCACGCCACGGGCGTCAAGTTCCTGAACCGCTGAATTGATTATGGAGACGCATAACGACGACCTATTTCGATGCTGGGGGAAAGAATTTGTCGGCCAATGATTAACGATCTGCATGCAAATCCTCCCATGGTGGCACTAAGGCCATGCGACTACGTGTGTGTAGCCAAAGGTACGCCGTAGTACGGGCCAACCCTAGCAGCGCCTTGAAGACCTCACCATTACAAAAACAACAGGTGATTCAGCATATGAAGCCGTTCCTCATACCTTATCTAACTGCTATTCGAGCATCGCGCCTGAGCCCTGGCCTCATCGCAGCGGGCCTTGCCCTTGCAACCTCGGGCATGCCGCAAGCCCGAGCCACCACCTGGCAGCTCAATGATGATTGGAATCTGACCAGCAATTCCACCCTAACACTTGGCAGCAGTTGGGCTTTGCGCAACGCCGATCCAAATCAATTGACCACCCCGGATGCCCGTTCCATCGGTAAACGCGGCGAGGGCATCAACTACAGCGCTGACGATGGCAAACTCAACTTTGACAAAGGCGATGCCATCTCACAAATCTTCAAGGGCTTGACCGAATTAGATCTTAATGATGGCAATCAGGGCGCTTTCGTCCGATTCAAGTATTGGTACGACCACGCCTACGAATCCACCAATGGCGACTTCACCCAGTTTGACGACAGTGGTTGGCAGGACCTCGCCAAGTTCAAGGGGTTTGAGGTGCTCGACCTGTATGCATGGAAAAACTTCGAACTGGGTGAGCGTCAACTCAGCCTCAAGCTCGGCAAGCAAGTGCTGTCGTGGGGAGAGGCCCTGTTTCTTCAGAATGGCATCAATGCGATCAACCCTCTGGATGCTTCTGCCTTCAATCGCCCCGGGGTGGAATTGAAAGAAGGCCAATTGCCAGTGGAGATGCTCAGTTTCAGTTATGACCTCAGCGATACGCTGAGCCTTGAGGGGTTCTATCAATACAACTTCCGTCCGACGGTTCTGGACGGTTGCGGCACTTTTTTCTCGGTCGGCGACAACATTCAAGAAGGTTGTCAGATGAACCGACTGATCGTTGTGCCGGCAGGCAATTTGAGTACCGAGCAAGCTATTAATGCGCGCGCATTTGAGACTCGAGGCAGTACTGACTGGGCAAGCGATGACGGCCAATACGGTCTGGCCCTGCGCAAAACCCTCGAAATGCTCAACGATGCCGAGTTGGGAATCTACTACGCCAATTACCACAGTCGTACACCGAGCATGGACGGAAGGGTGCGTACTGGTCTTAGTGCTGGCTCGTTGCCAACCGGTACCTACAACACTGTGTACCCAGAAGACATCCGCTTGTTCGGTATCAGCCTGAGCGGCGTGCTCGGCAGCACTGCGGTGTTCACTGAGTTGAGCTACCGACCCAACCAGCCGCTGTCCTATAACGCTTCTGACGTGGTGGCTGTAGTTGCAGGCGCCGGTGCCAGTACTCCGATCTACGACGGAACTACCCCGAGCTTGGGTAGCGAAGTACAGGGTTACAAGCGCAAGGAGGTATGGCAGTACAGCTTGGGTGCTACCGATAACATCAGCAATATCTTCGGTGCAGAGAAACTTACCTGGATCGCCGAAGCCGGCGCCAACTGGATCGAGGGCATCGATCTGGATGAAGAGCGTTACGGTCGCGCCGCTCTGTTTGGTCGCGTGCAGAACAATGGTGCTGCCTGTTTCAATCCGGCTGCGGGAGGGCTGAACGCTGGGCAGGCTGCCGAGAAAAATGCCGACTTTTGCAACACCCATGGCTACACCACCGGATTCTCCTGGGGCTATCGCCTACGTGCTGCCCTGGCGTTCGAAAGTCTGATTCCGGCCATGGTGGTCACGCCATCACTGAACTTTCGCCATGACGTCGAAGGATACGGCCCGAACTTCCAGGAGGGACAGATGGCCGCGGGTGCGGCACTGACTTTTGATTACCGAAATAACTATTCGCTAGAGCTGGCCTACAACGATTTCTTTGGCTCTAACAAGTTTTCTACCATCGATGATCGCGACTTCGCGTCAGTCAACCTCAAAGTGAGTTTCTAATGATTAATTCAAAAGTTACCAAATGGAGCTTCACATTGACCCTGCTTGCCGCCTGTGCACTGGCTCACGCTAAGCAAACTGATGCCAGCCGACTTGAAGGCCCGTTGACACCCTTTGGCGCCGAACGCGCCGCGAATGCCGATGGCAGTATTCCAGCATGGACGGGGGGGATGCCACCAGGTGCTGCTACGGTTAGCCCCAATGGCAACTATGCCGATCCCTACGCGGCAGAAAAGCCCGTGTATACCATCAGTAAGAGCAACCTGGCTCAATACAAAGATCTGTTGAGCCCCGGTCAGCAGGCGATGTTTATCCGCCACCCCGAATACCGTATGCGTGTATTCCCCAGTCATCGTAGCACCCGGTTGCCGAAAAGATATGTGGATGAAAGCCGCAATAACCTTGGCGCAGTAACGCTGGAAGAGAATGGTTATGGATTGAAGGGATATCACTTCGGTGTGGCCTTCCCTGAGCCGACCGAGGCAAAAGAAGTGCTATGGAACCACCTGACCCGTTTTCGTGGCGGTTCAGTGCGCCGTCAGTTCGCCTCGGCCACCGTACAGGAGAGTGGCGATTACACCGTGGTGGGCTATGACGCCCTTAGCGCTTTTCGCGAGAACATCAGTGACATGCCTGTAGACGCTAACGTGCTGTTCTACAACCGGGTGCTGACCGTTGAGCCTTCTCGCTATTCCGGTGAGGTAACGTTGGTCCAGGAACCACTGAACCAGGTCGCCGAGCCGCGCTCCGCTTGGCAGTACATTCCAGGACAACGCCGGGTCCGTCGTGCGCCAACGGTGGCCTATGACAACAGTGCTCGCTACAGCTTCGGTCAGGTGGTCTCCGACAGCGTCGACGGCTACAACGGTGCTCCAGATCGATACGATTGGAAGTTGATCGGCAAGCAGGAAATGCTGGTCGGCTACAACGCCTTTCCCTTGGCCAGCAAGGACATCAAATACGCTGACATTCTTAAGCCCGGTTACCTCAACCCCGATCTGGCGCGATACGAAAAACACCGCGTCTGGGTTATTGAAGCCACGCTGAAGCCCGGCAATCGGCATGTCTATAGCAAACGTCGCTTCTACATCGATGAAGATTCCTGGCAGATCATGGCTTCGGATATCTATGACAGTCGTGGCGAGTTGTGGCGCTTTTACGAGTCGCACCTGACCCAGCTGCACGATATTGAGATGCCGATAACGGCGGTGGAAGTAACCTACGACCTGATTTCCGGGCGATACGCCGCAAACTACCTAACCAATGAAGTGCCGAAAAAGATCGAAATCGGCTTTGTCAGCACGCGAGCTGAATTCACTCCAGTCCAGCTCAAGCGAATGGGCAAGTAAATATCATCACGCAGCCCGCCAAGTGGGCTGCACCGTGCTTCCGGCGATCGTTCTGTTTCTGGAGATACATCATGCCTACTATGGCTAAAGTTTATTGGGGTCTTGGATTAGCCACTGCCACATTGGTGACGGCAGGCCTGGTGGGTAAAAGCGTTGTCGAACAAGCAAAAGCTACCGCAGACGCCTATCTGTTTGGTTACCCGCTCGTACTGATGGACCTCACACGCCGTTACCATGTGCAGAGCTCAGGCGTAGAGCTCAACCACCTGCGCCACTTGCGCAGCTTTCCGGATGCCAGCTTTCGTTCAGTAGTGTCGCCGAACGCCGACACACTGTATTCAATGGCCCACCTCGACTTGAGCAGCGAACCGCAAGTATTGAGCATTCCAGATATGCGCGGCCATTACTACATGACACCGATTCTGGATGCCTGGACGAATGTCTTTACCTCCCCCGGTACACGCACCACCGGTGAACAGCCACGTGACTATCTCATTGTCGGTCCGAACTGGAATGGCCAGACCCCCGGTAATCTGAACGTGCTGCGATCGCCCACCAACATGGCTTGGATGATCGGCCGGATCGAAAGCCGCGGGCCGACTGACTATTCCGAAATCAATGCCCTGCAAGATCGTATGACGCTGCAGCCCTTGAGTACCTGGCAAGGTAACGACGTTCCGAAGGTCGCGGCAGCAGCGGTAAGCAACACACCTGTGAAGCCGCGTCAGGCGCCGGATCAGCAGTTGGCGACGTGGACCGCCGAGTCATTCTTCACAACGTTCTGCCAGTTGCTCGGCAATAATCCGGCACGGCCTGATGACACGCCAGCGCTACAAAAGATGCGTGAGGCTGGCTTGCTTAATGCGGACTGTCGCCTACAGCAATCTGCGCTTCAGCGCCTGGGTAGTTGGATGGGCTTCCACAAGGTGGTTGCCGCGCTAAACGATAGCGAACACTTGCTAGACAGCCTGCCAACGCACAATGGGTGGCGAATTCCCTATGGAATTGGTGAATATGCAAGCGACTATCGACGCCGGGCGATGGTCGCCAAGTTTGGCCTGGGCGCTAACACCAATGAAGACGCTATCTACCCGACGCTGCGTCGAGATGGAGCTGGCCAGATATTGTCCGGGGCACATCGGTATGTCCTGCATTTCGACAAGCAACAATTACCGCCAGTGAAGGGTTTCTGGTCGCTGACTCTCTACGATCAAGCGCAGTTCTTTTTCGCCAATCCACTGGATCGCTTCGCTATCGGTGACCGGAATGCATTGCACTACAACCCTGATGGTTCACTTGATTTGTACATTCAGGCGCAGGCACCAACAGCGAAGGAACAACTGACAAATTGGTTGCCTGCGCCTGCCACGAACTTCAATTTGATGCTACGCCTGTATTGGCCCGCACAAGCAGTGCTTGATCGCAGTTGGTTACCGCCAGCAATTAAACGTCTCGACTGAAACACTTCATGCAGCCCCGGTCACTGTAGCCGGGGTTTTTTCATCTTGCCGGATCAGTTTGTGCCAGCCATCCTTGGCGGTAACCTCTCCATCGATTGCTGACCATGGCTCGACTTATATCCCACGCTCCCCCGCTGGCGCAATCAACGTTGATCTCTGTGGTGAGCTGTATCGCCGGTACCCTTAAAGGCAGATACGGTATTGACCCAGTACCGGTAATGAACAGCGTCGGAATTGATCCGATAGTGATACAGGACAGCGACCGGCGCTTGACGGTGGCTACCCTGAGCCCGCTATGGCTGCGGTGTGTGGAAGTGACCGGTGATGAAGCTTTCGGCTTATATGCTGCCCGTTATTACCAGCCAGCGCAGTTCTATGGCGTCGATCTGGCCTTGTGTACCGCCGCTACGTTCGGAGAAGCGCTGCAACTCCATGTTCAGTTCATTCGTGTATTAACCACTGCCGCCTTGGCGTCTCTGAAAACCGATGCCGACGGAAATCATCGCCTAGAGATCCATCGTTACGGCCCTGATCGACCTACCGACGCGGCGCTTGATTGCTTTTTCCATGCCTTCTTCATCCGTCTGTTCGAGCGTCAGACCGGGCTACAGGTCAACAAATTACTACGACGTCTGGAACTTCCCCGTGCGGCACCGAATGACCCAACACCCTGGCTGGATCTGGGCATCCCAGTAGTTTTTGGTAGCCCGTGCGGCGCTATGGTATTCAAGCCCCAAGCCTGGGCCTTACCATTACCCGGCGCCAATCCGCTTTTGTTGGCACAGTTGGAAAAACCTATCTTGCGTCAACTGGCCCAACTTCGCCTGCCATTGCCGGCGAGCGCATTGCGTGCACTGCTGGCCGATACGCTTGCCAGCGGCGCTTCTCTCGAACAGTTAGCGCTCGCTCTGCAAATCAGCGCCAGTCAACTGCGAAGTGGCCTGAGAAGCCAAGGCCTGAATTTTAGCCAGTTGCTTGATCAGGCACGCGAAGCTCAAGCGATGGTCCTACTGGCCAACCCAGCCTTTAGCCTGGAACAAATCGCCACCAAACTCGGTTTCAGTGGTTCCAGCAGCTTCAATCGTGCATTTCGTCGCTGGCAAGGCGACACACCATTGAACTATCGCCGCCAAGTCCTAGGCTAAGGATGTAGTGGTCTAATGAATCCGGACACCTTTCTGTGGCGAGCATTCTCGCCTAAATGGGTGTCCGGATTCATTAGACCACTACACTCGACGGACTAGTTCTGGTTATGCGAGCACACGCCGCCGTTCAACATATTTCAACCAGACGGCTTTGAAGCTCTGCTTGAACCTCCGCAGAGCTGAGTCCTAGATCTGGTGAGCAAGCGACTAAGCGTTGCACCGAACTTTCCGCCCATCCTTGTACATCGTCATCCAGTGCGACCCAGTGCCGAAGTTGAGACCGCGCAGCGTACCGGCAGATCTGGTCGTATCGTGTCTTCCCGTCCCATACGCTTTCATCCACCCAGCCTTTAGCCATTGAACTATGCCATGTAGCACCGATAACTCGCTCTTGCAGCTCGTAAGGCAGATAGCCAAGAGCCCGCTTATGGCCGAGGAGTCGAACCCAACTAGTGCTCAATACCAACGAGACCGAAGGAAACTCGTTGAGGAGCTTGGTAAGAATCGGCGCCCACATGAAAAGATTCCCTTCAGCCTTTAGTGTCGGCCCAAGACGACTAAAATAGACGGCGTCGGGATGTAGGACACCATCGAAATCCAAGAAAAGAACAGGTGTACTTTTCTGCACTTAGGTTACTCCAGGTAAAAAGTCGTACCCAATCGACGTTCAATATCAACAACCGAGAAAATATGCTGGGACTCAAAAAGCATCCCACTCAATCATAAGGTTTTGAACTCTTGAACTCGTCCTCTAGCGATCGGAAGCTTCGTGGCCGAGCGGATGGGCCAGACCCACGCAGCGCTGCCTTTACAGCGACTGCTGCTCGCTCGAGCTCCGCATGGGAAGCCGCATAGACAGCTACAATAAGCCTATTGCGACTGTGCATTTTCATTTCCAGCACTCGCAGGGCGCTTTTTTCTTCTCGCAACAGCTCAATATTGTTCATTTTTTCAGGCCTTAATTAGAAAATCGTTGCAGCGCGATGCTGCCTCTACGGCATCAATATCAATCAACTAGATCGTAAATATTAGCTGTGGTGGAAATGTACGCCATAAGCTTTTTCCCCCGTCTCCATACATTCTGGCGGCACGGTGCGCTTAAAATATTAGGACCAGCTATAGGGGAAAAACCTCCTGCTTGTAAATGAAATTGGACATTTACAACATGAGTTCCTAGAATCCGCGCAATTTCTGGAGAAAGGATATAGTTTCTTTCAAAATGCTTTATTGATTGGAGGCTGATCAATTGTGCTGGTCGCCTGGAGCTTTGAACCGTTTCGCTACGAAGCCGACCAAGACGTACAAGAGCGTAAGCAACTTCATCCTTTACACCGAGAGTTTTTGCTGCTTGTGAAACTGACATACCATTCGCGTACGAGGAGGTAAGACTCGTTATACTGTTTTTCTCAAGCTCGTTCGGATCAAAAAGCCATTTCCCAATATTTAGAGCTTCTTTCTCTGCTCTACAAAACACAGGTATAGTCCCAGACTGGATCGCCATTACCAACTCCGGCAAGCCGCCAGATGTAGGCAGATAATGCTTTGCAGCCTGCGATATTGTTATAAAGTTATCGCTGGGATAGGGTAAAAACCGTGGAGGAGCAAGAGAAATTATTGAGCTAAAGTCGACAAACCATTTTTCACCAGCATGTGGAGAGCCGCCAACATAATTTAGTACCCCTGATTTTATTAACTGCTCAACGCGCTTTCTACTGACGCAAAGCAGCCGAGAAGTTTGCCGTAGGTTAAGAGGCTCGTGCACTATTGCAGAGAGCCTTCGCGCTTCTTCAATATCGACGACTACGACAGTTTTACCACAGGAATACCTAAACTCCCGAGCATCGAGCTCACCGGATAAATGCATCCTTCTAAGAAAATTTTCGGGAAGACCAGTTTTTTGCGCTGCCTTGCTGTATGAAAGCCAACGGTGTTCAAGCAATGTGCACTCACTTAAACGCCGATTCCGCAAAGCCAAAGGACCCTCCCAATTTTGAACGATGTACCTTTCGAACTCATCACGAACAAAGTCGTAGCATCGATCGGCCAGAGACAAGTACACGTCATTATAAATTAACCCAAATGCGGAACCTAGTTTAGATGAAAGTTTTGTTCCTCTGATTCTGATAAGATCAGTGAGTAAATCATGAAAGGACCCAGGCCAACCCGAAAGAATTTGGCCCGCCGCTTGAGCTAAGTCAGGAGCTACGTTCCTGCACGCCATCGATGAAACTGTCATGTTCATGAAATGTTTTCGACTCAACGCCCTCACACCGACGCGAACAGCTAATAAATGTAACTGTTCGTAGGTTAGTGACTCAACTCCAGATGTGTTTTCGGTACTTCTCTGCCTTAAACGTTTTTCAAGCTCCACCGACATCCAAACCTTTGACTCATCGGCTGCTAAAGTTGGAAAAGTTACATCCGAAAATGAAAATCCACAGATGTCGCAAAATTTCGTGATCAGTATCTTTTGATTTATTTTCGCCTGACACTTCGGACATCCATATAGCAACTCAACTTTATGGATCGAGCAGGTTGTATAAAGAGTTAGCTCCCATACCTCACGCCAGTAAAGCTCAGTTACAAAACAAACCGGACAAAACTTTGACCTAACTAACGACCAGATTTTTTGATTAGTGAACTTAGGCGATCTAACTACTGTGACCACTTCATGCCAGCTTACAGGCCTTACATCCTCATCCAACCATTCGTATACTTGCTCATCTGTCAGCTCTTTAAATAGCTTTACAACCTCACCATTTCGGAGGGCATTACAATCCCCCAAGCGATGCAGGTATCCGACCAAGCTCTCATCGCACTTTGGCGTAGCATTTACCAATAGACCGAACATGCACCTTATTCCTTCATATAGCATTGCAACGAAAGGCACTTAAATCTTGAATGTCCGTTGTTAACTAACAGACATTGATTAGATCTCAAGCCGCAATGATGTCAAAGTTCTCAAAAGGCTCACGAGCTCCAATTAAAGGTTTGAAGTCGAATACATCACTGAAAGGATTGCGTACATCAGGTGCAGAGCTCCATACCTCATCCTTAAACGCTTCAGACAGTAGTCCCAGATTGATGCCTTCAGAACATCGGTACTGGACCAGCCAAACAGAGCGATCTAAAATTTTTATCAGATAGTCAATTAACCCAAATGAAGCTAGATACATCCGGCGGATAATTTCTTTTTCTGAAAAGCTAATAGACGCTACCGGTAGTAGTTCCTGAATACTTTGGAGAAGTATAGCGAACTGTCTCCAACAAGCTTCGGTCAACATGAACCTATTGTAATCAACCGTGGCAGAGAATCTTCGTCTCAGCTGCTCGTTAGCCCAGAGCAGACCTTCAGTTCGCTTCAGACCGACAAGGACGAATGTAATGCTAGTTTCGTTCATCAGGCTCTTGATCCAGTCCGCCGCCTCGTACGCTGCATTACGCTTGTAATCCACGAGATGCTGCGCTTCGTCTAGAACGACTACTTCAACACCTAATTTGCTTAATAGTTGAATAATTCTCGCAAACTTCGTTTCTGCCGAATGGTTACGCGAGTCCGCGTACGGATCTTTCATCGCGGTCAACACAGCCGTTGCTAGGTTCTTTTTGGTTGGAGAGGACGGAATTTCCACGATGAGCACAGCGCGTTGCCTCGCATCAACTCCGTCAGCAGACTTCAATTCTTCGACGTACTCTCTAATCAAAGTACTTTTCCCAACACCGCTTGGCCCTTGTATAACAAGTCCCTTACTAGTACCTGTGCGTCGTGTGTCTCCATGAACTTCAGTTAGGCGGGCTAGTGCTTGCTCTGCCTGAGGGCTCAGAATGAAGTGGTGACGCAGAGAAAATGAGGCTGGACTTCCTTCATGATTACTCATCACTTAGTCCTCCGCTCAGGTGACGCCGGGTAACCTTGAATGATGTTGCTACATTTGCGGTGCCGCTTGGCTTGTCTAACCAATCCATTTCTGAAAACGCGATGAGAGGCTTTACGGAACCATCGAGCCTCCAACCGTCCTTATCTATCTTGGCACGGGTTACAGCCCGACGTTTACGCAACTTCTGAGAGCGGCGAGCCTCCGCAATATCCTGTGTTAAATCGCGATAGCACTGATGGACCTGGTCAAAGCTTGGGCTATTGCTGCCGCTGTCTTGAAGTGCTTTTTCGGCCGCTTTCCATAATTCACGACTCAACCCGAGCATGCGCTTATCTTTTATGGGTACCTGCAAAAATACGTTTCTGAAACGGTCATGCACCCAAACATGTCCAAGTTCATCACGATATCGAACATTGATTTTCTCCTGCGGTGCCATCAGCATTCTTAGCTCAGCAAGTTCCGGCGAGTGGTACCCGTGACCGCATACTTCAATACCGTAATGATGTACTTTCACCGAACTTCGGCGAGCTAGAATGCATTCAAGGGCATCAAGGTCAACGGGCAACTTGATCAGCCGACTAGTCTCTTCGGAGGCCCATACCTGCGCAGGGGTCCTTTTGCTAAGACTCCGGTGGGGGGTCTGATGATAACCATCAACAATCCATTTGACGACGCTGGCTTCCAGTTGAGCCAGCGTGAAGCACGCATATTTCTCTGATCTGTAGTCTCCCTTCTCTTGGGTGTTGGAAAATGTAGTGCCAGGCAGGTTATGAATCAGTCCGAGATTCTGAGTGCGGAAAAATCTTTCGACCGATCCTTTCATCTCTGGACCTCTTGAGCGAGGATACATAATCTCGATGCCGAGTTCGTTGAATCCGGCAATCAAATCATCTGCATGAAATTCCGCAGCGTTGTCAGGAACGAGTCGTGCGGGGACTCCATGAGCGCGCCACTCGTTTTGTACTTTAGGAAATCGCTCCAGAAGCTCCGTTTTAGGGCGAATGGAACGTTCAATGACGCGAAGGATTGTCTCAGTGTTAGGTGCAGCTAAGTGAATTAGGTAGCCCATGATCATTCGTGAATATTTGTCTAACACGATAGTGATATAGGGGCGGCCTATAACCAATCCAGTTTCTTCGTCTACAAGTAGGACATCCAACAGAGTATGGTCGATCTCCCATCGATCCAAAATCCCCCCAACCACGAGCATTTCTCTCGCAACCCGATGCTTCTTTTTGGCCGCATACTTACCAATACGACGAACATCAACCTCGTATGGATCGAGCCTGGCAATATATCTACGAACAGTCATACCACAAGGCTTGTTTAGCTGATCAGAGGGCAAACGTGTAACGTTCCTCTCATCGACACGCTTCAGATATTCGCCAACTACTTTTGAAACTTGATGCCGTTCTAACTGAAGGTATACCTCGTGGATGACATCTTGTAATATTTCTTCCAACTCACCAGATATTACGCTGGTTCTTCCCTTATCGGCATGTTTAGGAATAAGCTTTACAACATTTCGACCTACGAATTTTGTGTGCCACCTTCTAAAAGTAGATACAGATGGAACAGTTGCATCTCCAATTTTTACGGCAATCTCGGTTAATTTCTCTTGCAGATCATATTTTTTAGGCAATTTTATCTGCCCCTCGGTTACGCACTCAATATACTTACGACGGCGTAAAGCTTCCTCACTGTGCTTTGCGGGAAAACAAGATAGATCCGGGGCTACGTTCCTCACGCATGGAATCTCACCTAGGTAAGGTTGGTCTGTACAGATTTCGATCTCACGTCGCTCATAACCAAGATGAAACTCACGGTCGGTTAAAGTAGTTGGCTCACCATATTGATCAATGAAAAGCAGACGTCTATCGATCAGCCGCCGCTGCAGCGACATCGTTCTACCATGTATAACCACAACTAACTTCGCCTTAAGCAAAAAAGTTTGCATGACGATGTCCTCCTGAAAGAAAGACTTGTGATTGGTTCAGCAAAGGCTTTTCAAGGTCAACACCGACAATACACAGCCCCAACAAACGCCAAGCTTCTACTTCCCCAAATAATGATATGACCTCATGGAATACTTGGGGTTTGTATTTATTCAACTTAAGCCAAACTTCGGCTTGATCTGACGAAGGAAGAGAAGGACTGTATCGGTGATACAGAATTTTTTGGATATTGGTCGCCAATGGTTCTCGCCAGATCAGGCCTTCTGTAACGACGGAAAAACTCCGATCGGTGGCAGAAAAATGGTTCTTAGCTGCACACAGCTTTTGCTTGACGCTACTGACCAAAAGCTTTTTTTCTGGCTTTACTTCGAACCACCACTCACCACCGTCCGCAAGGAAAACACGAAGATCCGGAACGTAATCTACTAATGTATCTCCCAAGAGAAATCTTTCCCGAGACGGCTGCACTTCATAACGAAGAACTGACGGTGAGAGCTCGAGTAAGCGGAGAAAACCTCCTTCCAGCTGGGATTCCCAGGCTACAGGGTGACCATTTTTGATCGAGGGGAAGTACCCTCTGAAATGACATGAGCTGCGAGTAACTACCTTACGTACTGCCATCGCACACCTCCGTAGACGTGTACCGTCGCGGCGCCTGAGAACACAGGCACAGAGCGGCACCCAAGGGGCAGAATCGACAGGCAACACTTTCCCGTCGAGAGCCCTCGATAAAGTCGAAATGATGGGAGGGGATTGACAAGCATCCAAAAAAAGCTGAAATTGCGGCTACCAGACCAGCAACATCGCTTCAAATGGACGCGGTCAAAACCCCTAGGTTTTGGTCGCGTTTTTACATTTCACACCTCCCGCTTTTCATGATCTCGTCCTCTGACATTCATAGCTAAATTAATTCAAGCTTCCTCTCGTTTATACGGTTTTGCTCTAATCTTGCAATTCTTAGCCACTTCCAAATCGAATATTTGACTTGCGTCGGCTTCGGCAAGCTTCTGATTTTATTGCTAGAACAGCTCCAACCTCAATAAATACAATTACCAAATAATATTCCAGACCACTGGGAAAATCCATTGCTTACAACTGAATCTAAGTATTTTTATTGAATACTTACAACACTGAAGGCTCAGAATTTAATCTTTCAACGTATAATATCTTTATACGCTGCATATTTTTAAAATTTCTAATCTCAGGGAAGCCGAGCGGTTTTTTTTCGAATTACGAATGGCCGTAATATGTGTCTTAATTTTTTAGGAGACCCTGCCATAAGATGAAATAATCCGCCTCCCCCAATAAACTTTAGACTCTATATTCAAAGTAAAAATTAAAGTCTCTAAGTGTCATTGAACTCGAGTTCTTTTAGTATTTCTGCTCGGGAATGTCCTGAGCTTCTACCGTTATAACTTATCGATCTTGCCAACCTTACCATAAGGATATTGGCCTTTTTTTGTGCAAAAAAAAGCCCGCTAGTAAGCGGGCCTTCTTTCAACGTGGAATCCTAACTCTAGGAGTTAGTAGTTCCATTTATTTGTGAAAATGCGCAACTATTCAGTGAACCTACACCTGATCAGAAGTCCAGGTTCGAGACCGCCAGGGCGTTGCTTTCGATGAACTCACGACGAGGCTCAACGGCATCGCCCATCAGGGTGTTGAAGATCTGATCGGCAGCGATCGCGTCTTCGATAGTCACCTTGAGCATGCGGCGCACGGTTGGGTCCATGGTGGTTTCCCACAGCTGGTCAGGGTTCATCTCGCCAAGACCTTTGTATCGCTGGATGGTGTGGCGCTTGGTGCTTTCGGTCATCAGCCAGTCGAGTGCTTCCTTGAACTCGTTGATAGCCTTCTTGCGCTCGCCACGCTGAACATAAGCGCCTTCGCCGAGCAGGGTGCTCAGTTGTGCGCCCAGGGCGGTGACGGTGCGATAGTCATTGCTGCCGAAGAAGTCGCGGTTGAAGGTCACGTAGCTGGCCAGGCCATGGGAGGTGATTTCCACTTCCGGCAGCCAGACATTACGTTCCTTGTCTTCGCGAAGGCTCGCCTTGTAGAGCAGGCCGGACTTCTCGCTGGTACGCAGGCGCTCTTCGAGTTTGCCGAGCCATTCCTGCATGGCCGCGTGGTCGCCCAGTTGCTCCAGGGACACAGCTGGCAGGTAGACGAAGTGCTCGGTCAGCTCCTGCGGGTACAGACGCGACAGACGTTTGAGAGTCTTCATCACGGTGCGGAATTCGTTAACCAGGCGCTCCAGCTCTACGCCGGAAACCGGTGGCGCGGATTCGTCCAAGTGCAGGCTGGCATCTTCCAGGGCCGACTGGGTCATGTACTCTTCCATGGCCTCGTCGTCTTTGATGTACTGCTCTTGCTTGCCCTTCTTGACCTTGTACAGCGGCGGCTGGGCAATGTAGATGTAGCCGCGCTCGACCAACTCCGGCAGCTGACGGAAGAAGAAAGTCAGCAGCAGGGTACGAATGTGCGAACCGTCGACGTCAGCATCGGTCATGATGATGATGTTGTGATAACGCAACTTGTCGATGTTGTACTCTTCGCGACCGATACCACAGCCCAGGGCGGTGATCAGGGTGCCCACTTCCTGGGACGAGATCATCTTGTCGAAACGTGCTTTCTCGACGTTGAGGATCTTGCCCTTGAGCGGCAGGATCGCCTGGGTCTTGCGGTTACGACCTTGCTTGGCCGAACCACCTGCGGAGTCACCCTCCACCAGGTACAGTTCGGAAAGAGCAGGGTCCTTCTCCTGGCAGTCCGCCAGTTTGCCTGGCAGGCCAGCGATATCCAGCGCGCCTTTGCGGCGGGTCATTTCCCGCGCCTTGCGCGCTGCTTCACGGGCACGCGCGGCGTCGATCATCTTGCCGACAACCGCCTTGGCTTCGTTCGGGTTCTCCAGCAGGAAATCGGAGAAGTACTTGCCCATCTCCTGTTCCACGGCAGTTTTCACTTCCGAAGAGACCAACTTGTCCTTGGTCTGGGAGCTGAACTTCGGATCCGGGACCTTCACCGAAATGATCGCGGTCAGGCCTTCACGGGCATCGTCACCGGTAGTCGAGACCTTGTTCTTCTTGGCCAGGCCTTCCTGTTCGATGTAGTTGTTCAGGTTACGGGTCAACGCCGAGCGGAAGCCGACCAGGTGAGTACCACCGTCGCGCTGCGGAATGTTGTTGGTGAAGCACAACAGGTTCTCGTTGAAGCTGTCGTTCCACTGCAGGGCGATTTCCACGCCCACACCGTCTTCACGCTGAACGCTGAAATGGAACACCTGGTTGACCGGAGTCTTGTTGGTGTTCAGGTACTCAACGAAGGCACGCAGACCGCCTTCATACTTGAAGTGCTCTTCCTTGCCCGAGCGCTCATCCTTCAGCAGGATGCCAACGCCAGAGTTGAGGAAGGACAGTTCACGAATCCGCTTGGCCAGGATGTCCCAGCTGAAGTGGATGTTCTTGAAGGTTTCAGACGACGGCTTGAAGTGGATGTGGGTACCAGTGGTTTCGCTCTCACCTACGATTTTCATCGGGGCTTGAGGCACACCGTGAACATAGGTCTGTTCCCAGATCTTGCCACTGCGGCGAACGGTGAGGATCAACTGTTCGGACAGGGCGTTCACCACCGACACACCTACGCCGTGCAGGCCGCCGGAAACTTTATAGGAGTTGTCGTCGAACTTACCGCCAGCGTGCAGGACGGTCATGATGACCTCGGCGGCGGATACGCCTTCCTCTTTATGCACGTCGACCGGAATGCCGCGACCGTTGTCGCGAACACTGATGGATTCATCCGGGTGAATAATTACGGTGATGTCATCACAGTGGCCGGCGAGTGCCTCGTCGATCGAGTTATCGACCACCTCGAACACCATGTGGTGCAGGCCGCTACCATCATCGGTGTCGCCAATGTACATACCGGGACGCTTGCGCACGGCATCTAGCCCTTTCAGCACTTTAATGCTGGAGGAGTCGTACGTTTGATTTTCGCTCATGCCTTCACTCCCGATGGTCGTGGGTCTGGGTGATACGGCCCTGTTCCACGTGGAACAGAGCAACTGGCGTTTCCGTCTGCCAGCCTTCCCTCAATAATTCGTGGTCTACACAGGTGATAAATACCTGGCAGCGTAAGTCTTCCAACAAGCGGCAAAGTGCGCGACGGTGCTGCTCGTCCAGTTCAGACGGCAAGTCATCCACTAGATAAATACATTGGCCACGCCGAGCCTGGCTGACCAGATGTCCCTGGGCGATGCGCAATGCGCAAACCACAAGCTTCTGCTGGCCCCGAGAAAGAATATCGGCGGCGTTATGTGCGCCGAGTCTCAGGCGCAAATCAGCTCGTTGTGGTCCGGCCTGGGTATGGCCCATCTGCTGATCTCGTTGCAGGGAGGAGGCGAGGACTTCACTGAGTTCCCGGTCCTTGTCCCAGCCACGGTAATAGCTCAGGGTCAGCCCTTCGAGCTCGACCAAATCGCTCAGGGTTCGCTCAAAGACTGGCTTCAAGGCCTTGATGTAATTTCGGCGGTATTCATCTATTTCAGCGCTGGCCAGGCACAGTTCCCGGTCCCAGGCCGCTTGAGAAACAGCGTCAAGTGTACCATGCCGCAACCATGAGTTCCGCTGCCGCAAAGCCTTCTGCAGGCGTTGCCAAGTGGCCATGAAGCGTGGTTCCACGTGGAACACACCCCAATCGAGGAACTGCCGGCGAATTTTCGGAGCGCCTTCGAGCAAGCGAAAGCTGTCCGGGTTGATCAATTGCAGCGGCAGAATCTCCGCCAGCTGTGCGGCACTGCGGGCGTTTTGCCCGTCGATGCGGATGGTGAACTCCCCTTGCCGATCCCGCGAAATCCCCAGGTTACTGGTGCCGCCTTCGTTAAGCTCAACCTGACCGAACACCGTACACGCCAACTGCTCGTACTGAATGACCGGTGTAAGACGAGTGCTACGGAAAGAGCGGGCCAGGCCCAGCAGATGAACAGCTTCCAACACACTGGTTTTACCACTGCCGTTGGTGCCGTACAGGATATTGATGCGGGGGGAGGGGGAGAAGGTCACCGGGTGCAGGTTACGCACCGCGGTGACAGAAACGCGACTGAGGGACATCTAGAGTCTGCTGGACAAGTTACAGACGCATCGGCATGACAACGTAAGCGGAGTCGTCATTGTCAGCTTCCTGCAGCAGGGCACTGCTGTTGGAATCCGACAGGATCAGACGAACTTGCTCGGTAGTCATGACACCCAATACGTCCAGCAGGTAGCTGACGTTGAAGCCGATTTCCAGCGAGCTACCGTTGTAGTCGACGCTGATCTCTTCTTCCGCTTCTTCCTGCTCAGGGTTGTTCGCCTGGATCTTCAGCTGGCCATTGGCCAACTGCAGGCGAATGCCGCGATATTTCTCGTTCGACAGAATGGCAGTACGGCTGAACGCTTCGCGCAGCGCCTGACGATCACCGATCACCAGCTTGTCGCCACCTTTAGGAAGCACGCGCTCGTAGTCCGGGAACTTGCCATCGACCAGCTTGGAGGTGAAGGTGAACTCACCGGTAGTAGCACGAATGTGGTGCTGACCCAGTACGATGCTGACCATACCATCAGGCTCGGTGAGCAAGCGCGCCAGCTCCAGGATGCCCTTGCGGGGCACGATGACCTGGTGACGGTCGGCCTGACCAATATCGGCACGCATCGAGCACATGGCAAGACGGTGACCGTCGGTAGCCACGGCGCGCAGCGTATCGGTAGACACTTCCAGCAGCATGCCGTTGAGGTAGTAGCGCACGTCCTGCTGAGCCATGGCAAAGCTGGTGCGCTCGATCAAGCGGCGCAGACGGCTTTGCTCAAGGTTGCAGGTCAGCGAACCCGGGCCTTCTTCCACAGTCGGGAAGTCGTTGGCCGGCAGGGTCGACAGGGTAAAACGGCTGCGGCCTGCCTTGACCACGATCTTCTGCTCGTCGAGCTTGATGTCGATCAGTGCGTCGTTAGGCAGGCTTTTGCAGATATCCATCAGCTTGCGTGCCGGCACAGTGATCTCGCCTGGCTCGGCGGGCTCTTCCAGTTGCACACGACCAACCAGTTCCACTTCCAGGTCAGTACCGGTAAGTGACAGTTGTTGGCCTTGAACTACCAGCAATACGTTGGACAATACCGGCAAGGTCTGGCGGCGCTCGACGACGCCTGCGACCAGTTGCAGGGGTTTCAACAGGGCTTCGCGTTGAATGGTGAAATGCATGGTCTAGTCCCTTGCCTTTAATAAGCTGCGCTGACGCCGATCACGTCGTCAGGGTCCGCAGCAGGTTCTTGTAGTCCTCGCGGATATCCGCGTCGGATTCCTTGAGTTCGTTGATCTTGCGGCACGCGTGCAACACCGTGGTGTGGTCGCGACCGCCGAAGACGTCACCGATTTCCGGCAAGCTGTGGTTGGTCAGTTCCTTGGACAGTGCCATGGCCACCTGACGTGGGCGGGCCACCGAACGGGAGCGCCGCTTGGACAGCAGGTCGGAAATCTTGATCTTGTAGTACTCGGCCACGGTGCGCTGGATGTTATCCACACTCACCAGTTTGTCCTGCAGTGCCAACAGATCCTTGAGCGATTCGCGAATCAGCTCGATGGTGATATCGCGTCCCATGAAGTGCGAGTGAGCGATGACTCGCTTCAGCGCGCCTTCAAGTTCACGGACGTTGGAGCGAATGCGCTGGGCAATGAAGAAGGCCGCGTCATGCGGCAGGTCTACCTTGGCCTGGTCGGCTTTCTTCATCAGGATCGCGACACGGGTTTCCAGTTCCGGTGGCTCGACGGCCACGGTCAGGCCCCAGCCGAATCGCGATTTCAGTCGCTCTTCCAGCCCTTCGATCTCTTTCGGGTAACGGTCACTGGTCAAGATGACCTGCTGACCGCCTTCAAGCAAGGCGTTGAAGGTGTGGAAGAACTCTTCCTGGGAACGCTCCTTGCGGGCGAAGAACTGAATGTCATCGATAAGCAAGGCGTCAACCGAACGGTAGAAACGCTTGAACTCGTTGATGGCATTGAGTTGCAGCGCCTTGACCATGTCGGCGACAAAACGCTCGGAATGCAGGTACACCACTTTGGCATTCGGGTTCTTCTTGAGCAGGTGGTTACCCACAGCATGCATCAAGTGCGTTTTACCCAAGCCTACGCCGCCATACAGGAACAGTGGGTTGTAGCCATGCTTGGGATTATCGGCGACCTGCCAGGCGGCCGCGCGGGCCAGTTGGTTGGACTTACCCTCTACGAAGTTCTCGAAGGTAAAGGTGCGGTTCAGGTAGCTGGTGTGCTTAAGCGCACCTTCGACCTGCACCGTGCGTGTTTCGGTGCGACCACTTGGCGCCGGGGCGGCATTGGACTCGCCCATCGAATCAAAGCTGTCACGCGAAGGCGCGTCCTCGACCTCGGCTACCGCCGGGGCGGCAATAGGTGCCTGGACAGGCTCCTTGGCCACGGCAGTCTGTGCTGCCTGGGCCTGGGAGGCAGCGGCAGCCGCTGCCAATGGCGCATTGGGGGCGGCACGAGGCGTCGAACTGCGTCTGCTGCCTATTAATAAGGAAAGGGCAGGCGCAATACCGTTGCCGTGTTCGCCCAACAGCTCGAGCAGACGGCTCAGGTACTTTTCATTGACCCAGTCGAGAACAAAACGGTTGGGCGCATAGACGCGCAACTCGTCGCCTTCGGCTTCGACCTGTAGCGGACGGATCCAGGTGTTGAATTGCTGGGCAGGCAGTTCATCGCGCAGAAGCTCCACGCACTGCTGCCAAAGTTCCACTGACACGGATATCCCCTGAGTTGAAAGCCGGTGAGGCAAAAACAAGCCGCCATTGTACCGAGCACCAGCGCAGTTATCCACATGCAGGTGCGCTAAGGGTGGCGATAAATCAGCAGCTTAGTGACCAAAATGACCTTGCGGCACTGTGAATAAGCTCTGTGGATAACCGTGCCTGAGGTCTTTGCACAACTGGGGGCTGAAGTCGGTGGATAACTTGGCTGTGGATAACCATCGATTTGATCCACAGGTTTTCCGAGCATTCGACACAGCCGCAGCACGTCTTCTCGACAAGGTTTCAGATCTCTGTACATAGCGAAAATAAAGGCATGCAGCGTTTTATCCACAGAAATTCTTCGCTTAAGTTCTATAAGTTTTACAGAAAAGCTTTAAATAATTCCTCTCTCTTTTTTTATGTTTAAGCGTGTGTTGGTTCGCACGACCTGGCTCACCCGTCCATCCGAGTGATTTCCCGTCTATAAGGAAAAGCTGGTTGGAAATTGACCTGTGGCCCTGCTTTCTCTAGAATCGCCGGTCTCTTAAAACGGGGGCCATTCCGGCCCGTTGTGGACGAACCAGGTAACACGCCATGAAACGTACTTTCCAACCAAGCACCATCAAGCGCGCTCGCACTCACGGTTTCCGTGCCCGTATGGCTACCAAGAACGGTCGCGCCGTTCTGTCGCGTCGCCGTGCCAAAGGCCGTAAGCGTCTGGCAGTTTGATTTTTCGGCACTGGTGGTGAGTCAGGACTTCAGTCGGGAAAAGCGTCTGCTTATTCCCCGACACTTCAAAGCGGTCTTCGACTCCCCAACCGGCAAGGTTCCAGGGAAAAACCTGCTGCTCCTTGCCCGCGAGAACGGTCTGGATCACCCCCGCCTGGGGCTTGTGATCGGGAAAAAGAGCGTCAAGCTCTCCGTTCAACGCAATCGCCTGAAACGCCTGATGCGCGATTCGTTTCGCCTGCACCAGCATTTGCTTGCTGGGTGGGATATCGTGATCGTCGCGCGCAAAGGGTTGGGCGAGATTGAAAACCCAGAATTGCACCAACATTTTGGCAAGCTCTGGAAGCGCCTCGCACGCAGTCGGCCCGCTCCAGTGGTGAACACCGACTCTGTGGGGGTAGACAGTCAAGATGCGTAAACTGGCGCTCGTTCCGATCCAGTTTTACCGTTATGCCATTAGTCCTCTGATGGCCAGCCACTGTCGTTTCTACCCCAGTTGCTCCTGCTATGCGCTAGAAGCCATCGAAAACCATGGCCTTTTGCGCGGTGGGTGGCTAACCGTTCGTCGCCTGGGGCGTTGTCATCCGTGGAATGCCGGCGGTTTTGACCCGGTTCCGCCAGCTCCCTCTTCCCGTTCTTCTTCGATAGCCGAGTAATCATGGATATTAAACGCACGATCCTGATCGTCGCCCTGGCAATCGTGTCCTACGTTTTGGTCCTTAACTGGAACCAGGACTACGGCCAAGCTGCCCTGCCGACTCAGAATACTGCTGCCAGCAACGTTGCCCCGGCACTGCCGGACACCGCGCAGGCCGGTAACACTGGCGCCAGCGCCGATGTGCCGAGCGCCAACGCTGAATCCAGCCCTGCCGAACTGGCTCCGGTTGCAGTCAGCAAGGACCTGATTCGGGTCAAGACTGATGTCCTGGACCTGGCTATCGATCCAAACGGCGGTGATATCGCCCAGCTGATGCTGCCCAAGTATCCGCGCCGTCAGGACCATCCGGACATTCCGTTCCAGCTGTTCGACAACGGTGGCGAGCGTACTTACCTGGCGCAAAGCGGCCTGACTGGCGTCAACGGTCCGGATGCACGCCCGAGCGGTCGTCCGCTCTACGCCGCTGATCAGAAAACCTATCAACTGGCCGATGGCCAGGATCAGATGGTCGTTGACCTGAAGTTCAGCGATAACGGCGTCAACTACATCAAGCGCTTTACCTTCAAGCGCGGTGAGTATGACCTGACCGTTACCTACCTGATCGACAACCAGAGCGCTCAGCCCTGGACCGGTAACCTGTTCGCGCAACTCAAGCGCGACGCGAGCTCGGATCCATCCTCGAGCACCGCCACCGGTACTGCTACCTACCTGGGTGCAGCCCTGTGGACAAGTTCGGAGCCCTACAAAAAGGTGTCGATGAAAGACATCGACAAGGGGAATCTGAAAGAAAATGTTTCCGGTGGCTGGGTAGCCTGGCTGCAGCACTACTTCGTTACCGCCTGGATTCCGAACAAGTCTGACAACAACATCGTTCAGACCCGCAAAGACAGCCAAGGCAACTACATCATTGGCTTCACCGGTCCTGCGCTTAACGTAGCCGCTGGCGCCAAGGCTGAAACCAGCACCGTTCTGTACGCCGGTCCAAAGATTCAGGATAAGCTCAAAGAGTTGTCCCCAGGTCTGGAACTGACCGTCGACTACGGCATTCTGTGGTTCATTGCCCAGCCCATCTTCTGGCTTCTGCAACATATCCACAGCCTGCTGGGCAACTGGGGCTGGTCGATCATCGTCCTGACCATGCTGATCAAGCTGCTGTTCTTCCCGTTGTCGGCCGCCAGCTACAAGTCGATGGCCCGCATGCGCGCCGTGGCGCCGAAACTGGCAGCCCTGAAGGAACAACATGGTGATGACCGGCAGAAAATGTCGCAGGCCATGATGGAGCTGTACAAAAAAGAGAAGATCAACCCGCTGGGCGGCTGCTTGCCGATCCTGGTGCAGATGCCGGTCTTCCTCTCGCTGTACTGGGTTCTGCTGGAAAGCGTCGAGATGCGTCAGGCGCCATGGATGTTCTGGATCACTGACCTGTCGATCAAGGATCCGTTCTTCATCCTGCCGATCATCATGGGCGCAACCATGTTCATCCAGCAGCAGTTGAACCCGACTCCGCCGGATCCGATGCAGGCCAAGGTGATGAAGCTGATGCCGATCATCTTCACCTTCTTCTTCCTGTGGTTCCCTGCAGGTCTGGTGCTGTACTGGGTTGTGAACAACTGCCTGTCGATCGCACAGCAGTGGTACATCACTCGCAGCATCGAAAAGGCTACCAGTAAAGCCGCTGCATAACGGGTTAGTCAGCTAACCTGTGGACAAACGCCCCCTCGTGGGGCGTTTTGCTATCTGTCGTTTTTGTTGTGAGGCCTTCGAGCATGAACACTGTGCGTGAAACCATTGCCGCCATTGCCACCGCCCAGGGACGTGGGGGAGTGGGGATCGTGCGGCTTTCCGGGCCCCTGGCCAAGCAGGCCGGGGTTGCGATCTGCGGGCGGGAACTGATGCCCCGCTATGCCCATTACGGCCCCTTCCGGGCTGAGGACGGCCTGGTCCTGGATGAAGGTATTGCCCTGTTCTTCCCCGGGCCAAACTCATTCACCGGGGAAGACGTGCTGGAACTTCAGGGCCATGGTGGTCCGGTGGTGCTGGATATGCTCCTGCAACGCTGCGTACAACTGGGCTGCCGCCTGGCACGGCCGGGTGAGTTCAGTGAGCGGGCGTTTCTCAATGACAAACTCGACCTGGCCCAGGCCGAAGCCATCGCAGACCTGATCGAAGCCAGTTCCGCGCAGGCAGCCCGCAACGCCTTGCGTTCATTGCAGGGGGAATTCTCCCGGCGGGTGGATAACCTCACCGAAAAACTGATCAGCTTGCGCATCTACGTGGAAGCCGCCATCGACTTCCCCGAAGAAGAAATCGACTTCCTCGCCGATGGCTATGTATTGAGCATGCTCGATGATGTCCGGGCCAATTTATCCACAGTACAGCGTGAGGCCGGGCAGGGGGCGTTGCTTCGTGATGGCATGACCGTGGTCATTGCCGGGCGTCCGAATGCCGGAAAATCCAGTTTGCTCAACGTCCTGGCCGGGCGTGAAGCTGCCATCGTCACCGATATCGCCGGCACCACCCGGGACATCCTGCGCGAACACATCCACATCGACGGCATGCCGCTGCATGTGGTCGATACCGCAGGCCTGCGTGACACTGACGACCATGTCGAAAAGATCGGTGTGGAACGCGCACTCAAAGCCATCAATGAGGCTGATCGAGTGCTGCTGGTGGTCGATTCGACGGCGCCAGAGGCCAGCGACCCGTTTGCCTTGTGGCCAGAGTTCCTCGATCTGCGGCCAGATCCAGCCAAGGTCACGCTGATTCGCAACAAGGCCGACCTCAGCGGCGAGACCATTGCGATGGAACAGAGTGAAGATGGCCATGTGACCATTACCCTTAGTGCCAAGGACACCGACATGGGCCTCGAGCTGTTGCGCGAGCACCTCAAGGCCTGCATGGGATATGAGCAGACCGCCGAAAGCAGCTTCAGTGCGCGCAGAAGGCACCTGGAAGCGTTGCGTCAGGCCAGTACGCATCTTGAGCACGGTCGTGCCCAGCTGACCCTGGCCGGTGCTGGTGAGCTGCTAGCCGAAGACCTTCGTCAGGCTCAGCAGGCCCTTGGAGAGATCACGGGCGCCTTCAGCTCTGACGACCTGTTGGGTCGCATTTTTTCCAGCTTCTGCATCGGCAAGTAAACGTCTTTATCCACAGCCGGGTCTGCAACGGACCCGGCTGACGCCTCTTTTTTCCACCCGACCCCCCTCTCGCCAGGACAGCAAATTCGCTCGTCCTGCCCTCTCGCTTGTCTTTCTATCCCGATTTGTGCGGATTAAGCCCTGTGGAAAACTCGCCTTCAGCTCCGTTGATAACTGGTCTTCAAAACTGAAGATAACTGCGCCTGTGGGTAAGTAGCACTTTAATCCACAGGCTTAAAGCGCTTATCCAGAACGCTCATGACCACTAGACCACAGGGTTTTGAATCGCTGTACATAAGGTAAACAAAGGCCTACAGCTGTTTATCCACAGAATATGCGGTGTATAAGAATAAACATAAAAACAAAGCTTTAATAAATTTCTCTCTCTTTATTTCTATTGCACGCCACTCATCCACAGCCTGGTTAAATTTTGTGCAAAAGGTTCCTTTAGAGGGGGGTAAGTCCCTATACTTGTGCGTTATCCCTATCTATTCCCGAAACAGGCACGAGGTGCGTGGTGGATTTCCCTTCCCGTTTTGAAGTGATCGTCATCGGCGGCGGCCATGCCGGTACCGAGGCTGCGCTTGCGTCTGCACGCATGGGCGTAAAAACCCTGCTGCTGACCCATAACGTGGAAACCCTCGGTCATATGAGTTGCAACCCGGCCATTGGTGGTATTGGCAAGAGCCACCTGGTCAAGGAAATCGATGCGCTCGGCGGTGCCATGGCACTGGCCACTGACAAGAGCGGTATCCAGTTCCGTGTATTGAACAACCGCAAAGGCCCTGCCGTGCGCGCTACTCGTGCACAAGCCGACCGGGCCATCTACAAGGCGGTGGTGCGCGAAATTCTTGAGAACCAGCCCAACCTGTGGATATTCCAGCAGTCCTGTGACGACCTGATCGTCGAACAGGACCAGGTCCGTGGCGTGGTCACTCAAATGGGCCTGCGTTTCATGGCTGACTCGGTGGTACTGACTACCGGGACTTTCCTGGGCGGACTTATCCACATTGGCCTGCAGAATTACTCCGGTGGTCGGGCGGGTGATCCTCCTGCCATTGCCTTGGCCCATCGCCTGCGTGAATTGCCGCTGCGCGTCGGTCGCCTGAAAACCGGTACCCCCCCGCGTATTGACGGTCGTTCCGTGGATTTCTCGGTAATGACCGAGCAACCAGGCGATACACCGATCCCGGTGATGTCGTTCATGGGCGACAAGGCCATGCATCCACGCCAGGTCAGTTGCTGGATTACCCATACCAACGCCAGGACCCACGAGATCATTGCGTCGAACCTCGACCGTTCGCCGATGTACTCCGGCGTAATCGAAGGCATTGGCCCACGCTACTGCCCGTCGATCGAAGACAAGATCCATCGCTTTGCCGATAAGGAAAGCCACCAGGTGTTCATCGAGCCCGAAGGCCTGAACACTCATGAGCTGTACCCGAACGGGATATCCACATCCTTGCCGTTCGACGTGCAGCTGGAGATCGTCCGTTCGATCCGCGGCATGGAAAACGCACACATCGTGCGGCCGGGCTACGCCATCGAGTACGACTACTTCGATCCGCGTGATCTCAAGTACAGCCTGGAAACCAAAGTCATCGGTGGCCTGTTCTTCGCCGGACAGATCAACGGTACGACCGGTTACGAAGAAGCCGGTGCCCAGGGACTGCTCGCCGGAACCAACGCCGCTCTGCGTGCGCAAGGCCGCGAAAGCTGGTGCCCACGTCGCGACGAGGCGTACATCGGTGTGCTGGTCGACGACTTGATCACCCTGGGTACCCAGGAGCCTTACCGGATGTTCACTTCACGTGCCGAATACCGGTTGATCCTGCGCGAAGACAACGCCGACTTGCGTCTGACCGAAAAAGGTCGCGAGCTCGGCCTGATCGATGACGAACGTTGGGCGGCCTTCAGTGCCAAGCGCGAAGGCATCGCACAGGAAGAACAACGCCTGAAATCTACCTGGGTGCGCCCGGATACGGCGCAGGGTCAGGCCATTGCCGAGAAGTTCGGTACACCATTGAGCCACGAATACAACTTGCTCAACCTGCTGACCCGCCCGGAAATCGACTATGTGGGCCTGATGGAAGTGACCGGCGGTGCCGAAATCAATCCACAGGTCGCCGAGCAAGTCGAGATCAAGACCAAATACGCCGGTTACATCGACCGGCAACAGGAAGAAATCGCCCGCCTGCGTGCCAGCGAAGACACCCGCCTGCCCGACGATATCGACTACAGCGGTATTTCCGGTCTGTCCAAGGAAATTCAGAGCAAGCTCGGCCAGACTCGGCCCGAGACCCTGGGCCAGGCATCGCGTATCCCCGGCGTGACCCCGGCGGCGATTTCTCTGTTGCTGATTCATCTGAAAAAACGCGGCGCAGGCCGCGAGTTGGAGCAAAGCGCTTGAGTTCTCTGGTCACCCCTCAACACGCCGAAGAGTTGTCCACAGGTGCCCGCCAGCTTGGTGTCGAGCTGAGCGAGGCCCAGCACGCGCAATTGCTGGCCTACCTGGCCTTGCTGATCAAGTGGAACAAGGCGTACAACCTGACTGCCGTGCGCAATCCGGACGAAATGGTGTCCCGCCATCTGCTGGACAGTCTGAGCGTCATGCCGTTTATCCACAGCGAGCGGTGGCTCGATGTCGGCAGCGGTGGCGGCATGCCGGGCATTCCGCTGGCTATCCTGCATTCGGACAAGCAAGTCACGGTACTCGACAGCAACGGTAAGAAAACCCGCTTTTTGACCCAGGTGAAACTGGAACTGAAGCTGGACAACCTGCAAGTTATCCACAAACGGGTCGAGGAGTACCAACCGGAGCTCCCCTTCACTGGAATTGTGTCCCGTGCCTTCAGCAGCATGGAGAACTTCACCAACTGGACGCGCCATCTCGGCGACGGCCAGACGCAGTGGCTGGCAATGAAAGGGCTGCATCCTGCCGATGAACTGGTAGCATTGCCGGCAGATTTCAGAGTAGATAGCGAGCAGGCCTTGACCGTACCGGGTTGCCAAGGCCAACGCCATCTGCTGATACTGCGCCGCACGGCATGACTGGGAACACAAGCAAGAATGGCTAAGGTATTCGCAATCGCGAACCAGAAAGGGGGGGTGGGTAAAACCACCACCTGTATCAATCTCGCAGCATCGCTGGTGGCAACCAAGCGCCGCGTACTGCTGATCGATCTCGATCCACAGGGCAACGCCACCATGGGTAGCGGTGTGGATAAACACGTCCTGGAACACTCGGTCTACGACCTGCTGATCGGTGAATGCGACCTGGCCCAGGCCATGCATTTTTCCGAACACGGTGGTTACCAGCTGCTGCCGGCCAACCGCGACCTCACCGCTGCCGAAGTGGTGCTGCTGGAAATGCAGATGAAGGAAAGTCGCCTGCGCACGGCGCTGGCGCCCATTCGCGAGAATTACGACTACATCCTGATCGATTGCCCGCCGTCGCTGTCGATGCTGACCCTCAATGCGCTGGTGGCCGCCGATGGCGTCATCATTCCGATGCAATGTGAATACTTTGCCCTGGAAGGCTTGAGCGACCTTGTGGATAACATCAAGCGCATCGGCGAACGCCTGAACCCGAACCTGAAGGTCGAAGGCCTGCTGCGGACCATGTACGACCCGCGTCTGAGCCTGATCAACGATGTCTCGGCGCAGCTCAAGGAGCATTTTGGCGATCAGCTTTACGATACGGTGATCCCCCGTAACATCCGCCTGGCCGAGGCTCCGAGTTTCGGTATGCCGGCCCTGGCCTATGACAAGCAATCGCGTGGAGCACTGGCTTACCTGGCCCTGGCTGGGGAACTCGTACGCCGTCAGCGCCGTCCATCTCGCACTGCACAAACAACTTAAGGAATCCGTATGGCCGTTAAGAAACGGGGTCTCGGACGTGGGTTGGATGCACTGCTCAGTGGTCCTACCGTCAGCGCGCTCGAAGAGCAGGCTGTAAAGGTCGACCAAAAAGAACTTCAACATCTGCCGCTCGACCTGATCGAGCGCGGCAAGTACCAGCCACGCCGGGACATGGACCCGCAGGCGCTGGAGGAACTGGCTCTGTCGATCAAGAGCCAGGGCGTCATGCAACCGATCGTGGTCCGCCCGATTGCCGAGAACCGCTACGAGATCATCGCCGGTGAGCGTCGCTGGCGCGCCAGCCAACAGGCCGGAATGGAAACCATCCCGGCCATGGTCCGCGATGTGCCCGATGAAGCAGCCATCGCCATGGCCCTGATCGAGAACATCCAGCGCGAAGACCTCAACCCGGTGGAGGAGGCGATCGCGTTGCAGCGTTTGCAGCAGGAGTTCCAGCTGACCCAGCAACAGGTCGCCGACGCGGTGGGCAAGTCACGGGTAACCGTGGCCAACCTGCTGCGCCTGATCTCGCTGCCTGAGGTCATCAAGACCATGCTGTCCCATGGCGATCTGGAAATGGGACATGCCCGGGCATTGCTCGGTTTGCCGGATGAGCAACAGGTGGACGGGGCGCGTCATGTTGTCGCACGTGGGCTGACCGTGCGCCAGACTGAGGCACTGGTTCGACAGTGGCTCAACGGCAAGCCGGAGCCTGTCGAACCCGCCAAGCCAGACCCGGACATTACCCGCCTTGAACAGCGTCTGGCAGAGCGCCTGGGCTCGGCGGTACAGATACGACATGGCAACAAAGGCAAAGGCCAACTAGTTATCCGATACAACTCGTTAGATGAGTTGCAAGGTGTGCTAGCACACATCCGCTGAAACAATTCCTTTTGTAGCGCGTAGTCGGAAATCACTACCCGGCAGTTGAATAGGGGTTAAACCGCCCCTATACTCTGCGCGCATTTTGTCGGCACAAATTATGCCAAGTCATTGCTGACTGGTTGGTCGACTTTCGAGGAGCAGTTGTGATGGAAACCCGCACGCCAAACCGCCTGCCTTTCCATCGCTGGGCGGTTTTTCCGGTACTGTTGGCTCAATGTGTCGTGTTTCTGTTGGCAACTTTGGCGTTGTGGCAGTGGCACGGGGCGGTCAGTGGATATTCAGCACTCTGCGGAGGACTGATTGCCTGGCTGCCAAATGTGTATTTCGCCTGGAAGGCTTTTCGTTACACGGGGGCCAGGGCAGCGCAGGCTATCGTCAAGTCGTTTTACGCAGGCGAAGCAGGCAAATTGATTTTGACGGCAGTGCTTTTTGCACTGACGTTTGCAGGAGTGAAGCCATTGGCGCCGTTAGCAGTCTTCGGTGTCTTTCTGTTGACCCAACTGGTCAGCTGGTTCGCGCCCCTGCTGATGAATATAAGACTTTCGAGACCTTAGGGCGTTTGAGGCAACCATGGCAGCAGAAACCGCTTCGGGCTATATCCAGCACCACTTGCAGAACCTGACCTTCGGTCAACTACCAGACGGCGGTTGGGGCTTTGCCCATTCCGCAGCAGAAGCCAAGGCAATGGGCTTCTGGGCTTTCCACCTGGACACCCTGGGTTGGTCGGTCGCACTGGGTCTGCTTTTCGTATTCCTGTTCCGCATGGCAGCCAAGAAGGCAACTTCCGGCCAGCCTGGCGGCCTGCAGAACTTCGTTGAAGTGCTGGTGGAGTTCGTTGACGGCAGCGTCAAGGACAGCTTCCACGGTCGCAGCCCGGTGATCGCCCCACTGGCGCTGACCATTTTCGTCTGGGTCTTCCTGATGAACGCCATCGACCTGATCCCGGTCGACTGGATTCCTCAGCTGGCCATCCTGATCTCCGGTGATCCGCACATTCCTTTCCGTGCCGTTTCGACCACCGACCCGAACGCCACCCTGGCCATGGCCTTCAGCGTGTTCGCCCTGATCATCTTCTACAGCATCAAGGTCAAGGGTATCGGCGGATTCCTCGGCGAACTGACCCTGCACCCGTTCGGCAGCAAGAACATCTTCGTTCAGATCCTGCTGATTCCGGTCAACTTCCTGCTTGAATTCGTCACCCTGATCGCCAAGCCGATTTCGCTGGCCCTGCGTCTGTTCGGCAACATGTATGCCGGCGAGCTGGTGTTCATCCTGATCGCCGTGATGTTCGGCAGCGGCCTGCTGTGGCTGAGCGGCCTGGGTGTGGTGCTGCAATGGGCGTGGGCTGTGTTCCACATCCTGATCATCACCCTGCAAGCGTTCATCTTCATGATGCTTACCATCGTCTACCTGTCGATGGCTCACGAAGATAACCATTAAGACCGCCTGGCGTGTCTGATGACCCTTCCGCAGGTATCGGGGAGGGTCGAAAACGTCCGCAAGGGCAGCTGTACCAAACGATTTTGTTTTACCGCTTCAAACTAAAAAACCTAACCAATACGACGTAAAAGTCGGGAGGAAAGATGGAAACTGTAGTTGGTCTTACCGCTATCGCTGTTGCTCTGCTGATCGGCCTGGGTGCTCTGGGTACCGCCATTGGTTTCGGCCTGCTGGGCGGCAAGTTCCTGGAAGGCGCTGCTCGTCAGCCAGAGATGGTTCCAATGCTGCAAGTTAAAATGTTCATCGTTGCCGGTCTGCTCGACGCCGTCACCATGATCGGTGTTGGTATCGCTCTGTTCTTCACCTTCGCTAATCCCTTCGTTGGTCAAATCGCCGGCTAATCACTCGAATTCTCGAGTGGTTTGGTGTGATGGACAAAGAACGAGCGAGGTGTTGGCGTGAACATTAATGCAACCCTGATTGGTCAGTCCGTTGCGTTCTTCATTTTTGTGCTGTTCTGCATGAAGTTCGTGTGGCCTCCGGTCATCGCGGCATTGCAAGAACGTCAGAAGAAGATCGCGGATGGACTGGACGCTGCCAACCGAGCAGCTCGCGACCTGGAGTTGGCCCAAGATAAAGCGGGTCAGCAACTGCGCGAAGCGAAAGCTCAGGCAGCCGAAATCATTGAGCAAGCCAAGAAGCGCGGTGCTCAGATCGTCGAGGAAGCCCGTGATCAGGCCCGCGTCGAAGCTGACCGTGTGAAGGCTCAGGCTCAAGCCGAGATCGAACAGGAAATTAACAGCGTCAAAGACGCGCTGCGCGCCCAAGTGGGTAGCCTGGCCGTTGGCGGTGCTGAAAAGATCCTTGGCGCCACAATCGATCAAAACGCGCATGCGGAGCTGGTTAATAAACTGGCCGCTGAAATTTAAGCGAGGGCGATCATGGCAGAACTGACCACGTTGGCCCGACCTTACGCTAAGGCGGCCTTTGAGCACGCCCAGGCCCATCAGCAACTGGCCAATTGGTCAGCCATGCTCGGCCTGGCTGCTGCAGTGTCGGAAGACGGCACAATGCAGCGCCTGCTCAAGGCCCCGCGACTGACGAGCGCAGAAAAGGCCGCCGCGTTTATTGACGTGTGCGGTGACAAGTTCGATGTACAGGCACAGAATTTCATTCATGTTGCCGCGGAAAACGACCGTCTCCTGCTGTTGCCGGAGATTGCGTCTTTGTTCGAGCTGTACAAGGCCGAGCAAGAAAAATCCGTGGACGTGGAAGTCACTAGTGCTTTTGCGTTGAACCAAGAACAGCAAGACAAACTCGCCAAGGTTCTCAGTGCACGGCTCAGCCGGGAAGTGCGCCTGCATGCGACGGAGGACGCCTCCCTAATCGGTGGTGTCGTGATCCGCGCCGGCGACCTGGTAATCGATGGCTCGGTTCGCGGCAAAATCGCGAAACTGGCCGAAGCATTGAAATCTTGAGTTTGAAGGGGCAGCAGAGCAATGCAGCAACTCAATCCTTCCGAAATTAGTGAAATCATCAAGGGCCGCATCGAGAATCTCGATGTAGCCTCTCAAGCCCGCAACGAAGGTACCGTCGTCAGTGTTTCTGACGGTATCGTGCGGATTCACGGTCTGGCCGACGTTATGTACGGCGAAATGATCGAGTTTCCAGGTGGCGTGTTCGGTATGGCCCTCAACCTGGAGCAAGACTCCGTTGGTGCGGTAGTACTGGGCGCATACGACACCCTCGCTGAAGGCATGAGCGCCAAGTGCACCGGTCGCATCCTCGAAGTTCCAGTTGGTAAGGAACTGCTGGGTCGCGTTGTCGACGCACTGGGCAACCCAATCGACGGCAAAGGCCCACTGGGCAACACCGAGACCGACGCGGTCGAGAAAGTTGCCCCGGGCGTTATCTGGCGTAAGTCGGTAGACCAGCCTGTACAGACTGGCTACAAATCCGTCGACGCCATGATCCCTGTCGGCCGTGGCCAGCGTGAGCTGATCATCGGTGACCGTCAGATCGGTAAGACCGCCATGGCGATCGACGCCATCATCAACCAGAAAGACAGCGGTATTTTCTGTGTTTATGTAGCCGTCGGCCAGAAGCGTTCCACCGTTGCCAACATCGTTCGCAAGCTGGAAGAAAACGGCGCCCTGGCCAACACCATCGTGGTTGTTGCCAGTGCTTCGGAATCCGCCGCACTGCAATTCCTGGCGCCATACGCCGGTTGCACCATGGGCGAGTTCTTCCGTGACCGCGGTGAAGACGCTCTGATCGTTTACGATGACCTGTCCAAGCAGGCCGTTGCCTACCGTCAGATCTCCCTGCTGCTGCGCCGTCCACCAGGACGAGAAGCGTACCCAGGTGACGTGTTCTATCTCCACTCCCGTCTGCTGGAGCGTGCATCGCGCGTTTCCGAAGAGTACGTCGAGAAGTTCACCAACGGCGCTGTAACTGGCAAGACCGGTTCCCTGACCGCACTGCCGATCATCGAAACCCAGGCTGGCGACGTTTCCGCGTTCGTTCCGACCAACGTGATTTCCATCACCGACGGTCAGATCTTCCTGGAATCGGCCATGTTCAACTCGGGCATCCGTCCTGCAGTTAACGCCGGTGTTTCGGTATCCCGTGTAGGTGGTGCCGCTCAGACCAAGATCATCAAGAAGCTCTCCGGTGGTATCCGTACCGCTCTGGCTCAGTACCGTGAACTGGCGGCATTCGCCCAGTTCGCCTCTGACCTGGACGAAGCCACCCGTAAGCAACTCGAGCACGGTCAACGTGTTACCGAGCTGATGAAGCAGAAGCAATACGCTCCAATGTCCATCGCGGACATGGCGCTGTCGCTGTATGCCGCTGAGCGTGGGTTCCTGACCGACGTTGAAATCGCCAAAGTCGGCAGCTTCGAACAAGCGCTGATTGCTTACTTCAACCGTGATCACGCCGAACTGATGGCGAAGATCAACGTGAAGGGTGACTTCAACGACGAAATCGACGCTGGCATCAAAGCCGGTATCGAGAAGTTCAAGGCCACCCAAACCTGGTAAGCCGCAGCGGGGGCTTTGCAGCCCCCGCTTGCTAACCTGATAGGTGTTACATGGCAGGCGCAAAAGAGATTCGCAGTAAGATTGCGAGCATCAAAAGCACGCAAAAAATTACCAGCGCCATGGAAAAAGTGGCGGTCAGCAAGATGCGCAAGGCTCAAATGCGCATGGCTGCTAGCCGTCCTTATGCGGAGCGTATCCGCCAGGTTATTGGTCATCTGGCCAACGCCAACCCGGAATACCGTCACCCGTTCATGATCGACCGCCCTGTAAAGCGCGTTGGTTATGTCGTCGTGAGCAGTGACCGTGGTCTGTGCGGTGGCTTGAACACCAACCTGTTCAAGGCCCTGGTCAAGGACATGGCGGTCAACCGCGAGCAAGGTATCGAGATCGATCTTTGCGTGGTTGGCAGCAAGGGTGCGGCGTTTTTCCGCAGCTTCGGCGGTAACGTCGTTGCAGCGATCAGCCACCTGGGCGAAGAGCCGTCGATCAATGATCTGATCGGCAGCGTCAAGGTCATGCTGGACGCTTACCTGGATGGTCGTATCGATCGTCTGTCCGTGGTATCGAACAAGTTCATCAATACCATGACGCAAACCCCAACGGTCGAGCAGTTGATTCCGTTGGTTGCAACCCCGGATCAAGAACTCAAGCACCACTGGGACTACCTCTACGAACCTGACGCCAAAGAGCTGCTGGACGGCCTGATGGTGCGTTACGTGGAGTCGCAGGTCTACCAGGCGGTGGTCGAGAACAACGCAGCTGAACAAGCTGCCCGGATGATCGCAATGAAGAACGCCACCGACAACGCCGGTGATCTGATCAGCGAATTGCAGCTGATCTACAACAAGGCGCGTCAGGCTGCGATCACCCAAGAGATCTCGGAAATCGTCGGCGGCGCTGCCGCGGTTTAACGGTTCAAATATTCAGAGGATCCAGCTATGAGTAGCGGACGTATCGTTCAAATCATCGGCGCCGTCATCGACGTGGAATTCCCACGTGACAGCGTTCCGAATGTCTATAGCGCGCTGAAAGTACAAGGCGCGGAAACTACTCTGGAAGTTCAGCAGCAGCTGGGCGACGGCGTAGTTCGTTCCATTGCGATGGGTTCGACCGAAGGCTTGAAGCGCGGTCTGGACGTCGTCGACACCAAGGCTCCTATCTCGGTACCGGTCGGTAAAGCGACCCTGGGCCGTATCATGGACGTCCTGGGCAACCCGATCGACGAAGCTGGTCCGATCGGCGAAGAAGAGCGCTGGGGCATTCACCGCCAAGCGCCTTCCTTCGCTGACCAGGCAGGCGGCAACGACCTGCTCGAAACCGGCATCAAGGTTATCGACCTGGTTTGCCCGTTCGCCAAGGGTGGTAAGGTTGGTCTGTTCGGTGGTGCCGGTGTAGGCAAGACCGTAAACATGATGGAACTGATCCGTAACATCGCGATCGAGCACAGCGGTTATTCCGTGTTCGCCGGTGTGGGTGAGCGTACTCGTGAGGGTAACGACTTCTACCACGAGATGAAGGATTCCAACGTACTGGACAAGGTTGCTCTGGTTTACGGCCAAATGAACGAGCCACCAGGAAACCGTCTGCGCGTAGCGCTGACCGGCCTGACCATGGCCGAGAAGTTCCGTGACGAAGGTAACGACGTTCTGCTGTTCGTCGACAACATCTATCGTTACACCCTGGCCGGTACCGAAGTATCCGCACTGCTGGGCCGTATGCCTTCGGCAGTAGGTTACCAGCCGACCCTGGCTGAAGAGATGGGCGTTCTGCAAGAGCGTATCACTTCGACCAAGGAAGGCTCGATCACCTCGATCCAGGCCGTATACGTACCTGCGGACGACCTGACCGACCCGTCGCCAGCAACCACCTTCGCCCACTTGGACGCCACCGTCGTACTGTCCCGTGACATCGCCTCCCTGGGTATCTACCCAGCGGTCGATCCACTGGACTCGACTTCGCGTCAGCTGGACCCGAACGTGATCGGCAATGAGCACTACGACACCGCTCGCGGCGTTCAGTACGTGCTGCAGCGCTACAAAGAGCTGAAAGACATCATTGCGATCCTGGGTATGGACGAACTGTCCGAATCCGACAAGCAACTGGTATCCCGCGCTCGTAAGATCCAGCGTTTCCTGTCCCAGCCGTTCTTCGTGGCAGAAGTCTTCACCGGTTCCCCAGGCAAATACGTTTCCCTGAAGGACACCATTGCTGGCTTCAGCGGCATCCTCAAAGGTGACTACGACCACCTGCCAGAACAAGCGTTCTACATGGTCGGCGGCATCGAAGAAGCGGTCGAGAAAGCCAAGAAACTGTAATCCCGGCGCCCCGAAAGGGGCGCTAATCAGGTTGAGGCAAGCAGATGGCTATGACAGTCCATTGCGATATCGTCAGCGCAGAAGGAGAGATTTTCTCCGGTCTGGTCGAGATGGTGGTTGCGCACGGTAACCTGGGTGATCTTGGTATCGCTCCAGGCCACGCGCCGCTGATCACTAATCTGAAGCCAGGTCCTATCACGCTGACCAAGCAGGGTGGCGCCCAAGAGGTGTTCTACATCTCTGGTGGTTTCCTCGAGGTCCAGCCGAACATGGTCAAGGTGCTTGCCGATACCGTGCAACGTGCTGCCGACCTGGACGAAGCCCAGGCTCAGGATGCCCTCAAGGCTGCTGAGAACGCCCTGAACGAAAAAGGCGCGGAGTTCGACTACGGCGCCGCCGCCGCACGTCTGGCCGAGGCCGCAGCTCAGCTGCGTACCGTCCAGCAAATGCGCAAAGGCAAGTAATCTGGCCACGGCCAATCACTTGTGATGCGATTGAGTTAAAGGGTAGCCTCGGCTACCCTTTTTCTTTTTCTGCGTTTTCTTCTTTTGGTCACATCGCTGACCACCCAGGATTGGTAGCCAGTCAATGTCCCTCGATATCGTTATTCTCGCCGCCGGCCAAGGCACCCGCATGCGTTCGGCGCTGCCCAAGGTCCTGCACCCGGTCGCCGGCAATTCCATGCTCGGCCATGTTATCCACAGCGCCCGCCAGCTTGAGCCACAGGGTATTCACGTGGTTATCGGGCACGGCGCGGAGCTTGTTCGTGAGCGCCTGGCCGCCGACGATCTGAATTTCGTCCTGCAAGACAAACAACTGGGTACAGGCCACGCCGTCGCCCAAGCCCTGCCGGCACTGAATGCCGACACCGTGCTGATCCTTTATGGCGATGTACCGCTTATCGAGGTGGATACCCTCAAGCGCCTGCTGGCCAAAGTAACCCCTGAGCAATTGGGCCTGCTGACCGTCACCCTTGATGATCCTACCGGCTACGGTCGTATCGTGCGCGATGCCCAGGGCCAGGTGGCAGCTATTGTCGAGCACAAAGACGCAAACGAGGCACAGAAAGCCATCAAGGAAGGCAACACCGGCATCCTGGCTGTTCCAGGTGCACGTTTGGCCGAATGGCTGGGCCGTCTGTCGAACAACAACGCCCAGGGCGAGTATTACCTCACCGACGTGATTGCCATGGCCGTTGCCGATGGCCTGGTGGTTGCCACCGAACAGCCGCTGGACGCGATGGAAGTGCAGGGCGCCAACGACCGTCGCCAATTGGCTGAACTGGAGCGTCACTACCAGCTGCGTGAAGGCCGCCGCCTGATGGCCCAGGGCGTGACCCTGCGCGACCCGGCGCGTTTCGATGTACGTGGTGAAGTAACTGTCGGCCGTGATGTGCTGATCGACATCAACGTGATTCTCGAAGGCCGTGTGGTCATCGAAGACGACGTGGTGATCGGTCCGAACTGCGTGATCAAGAACACCACGTTGCGCAAAGGTGCGATCGTCAAAGCCAACAGCCACCTCGAAGGCGCGATCATGGGTGAAGGCAGCGACGCAGGCCCGTTCGCCCGCTTGCGTCCGGGCAGTGTGCTGGATGCCCGTGCCCATGTGGGTAACTTTGTCGAACTGAAGAACGCTCACCTCGGTGAAGGCGCAAAGGCTGGCCACTTGTCCTACCTGGGCGACGCCGAAATCGGCGCACGTTCCAACATCGGTGCCGGCACCATCACCTGCAACTACGACGGCGCGAACAAGTTCAAGACCATCCTGGGTGAGGATGTGTTCATTGGTTCCAACAGTTCGCTGGTGGCGCCTGTGGATATCGGTGCCGGGGCTACCACCGCAGCCGGTTCCACCATCACCCAGAATGTGGAAGCCAGCCAGCTGGCAGTGGGGCGTGCACGTCAACGCAACATCGACGGCTGGAAGCGGCCGGAGAAAATCAAGAAGAGCTGACGTTATCCATAGCCGTGAAGAAAGGCCGACTGGATTGTGCATAAGTCGGCCTTTTTATTTTTTGTGGATACATTGCGGTTCGAGCCCGCAGGTAGGCGCCGGCTTGGCCTTCGAGTGAGTTATCCACACTCGATTTTTTCGTCTGCCCGCTTGACGCATATCCTTCTTTAGGTTTTGATTGGCATCGTTATCTTTCGAAACGAAACTTAAAGACACCATGTCGAAACGAAACACCCCCCAACGCCGACACAACATTCTTGCCTTGCTCAATGAACAGGGCGAGGTGAGTGTCGACGCCTTGGCCAAACGTTTCGAAACCTCGGAAGTGACCATCCGCAAGGACCTGGCGGCCCTGGAGGCCAACGGTCTGCTGCTGCGTCGCTACGGGGGAGCGGTGACCCTGCCTCAGGAGCTGATTGCCGATCAGGGCCAGCCTGTCTCCCTCTACAAGCAGGCCATTGCCAAGGCTGCAGTTGGGCGTATCCGCGAACACGCGCGGATCATCATCGACAGCGGCAGCACCACAGCGGCAATGATTCCCGAACTCGGCCATCAGCCTGGCCTGGTGGTGATGACCAACTCCCTGAATGTGGCCCGTGCCCTGAGCGAGTTGGAGCATGAGCCGGTGCTATTGATGACCGGGGGGACCTGGGACCCGCATTCCGAATCCTTCCAGGGTCAGGTTGCCGAGCAGGTACTACGCTCCTACGATTTCGACCAGTTGTTCATTGGCGCCGATGGCATCGACTTGGCCCGTGGGACTACAACCTTCAACGAGTTGCTGGGCCTGAGCCGGGTCATGGCCGAGGTGGCGCGAGAAGTGATCGTGATGGTCGAGTCAGACAAGGTCGGGCGCAAGATCCCCAACCTCGAGCTGCCCTGGGGCAGTCTGAACACCCTTATTACCGATGAGCGCTTGTCCCTTGAGGCACGCGAACAGATTGAAGCCCGCGGCATCCATGTGATTTGCGCCGCACTCTCCAAGGAGCATGAATAATGTGTGGAATCGTTGGTGCCGTCGCCGAACGTAATATCACTACCATTCTGATCGAAGGCCTCAAGCGCCTTGAATACCGTGGCTACGACAGCGCTGGATTGGCCGTCTATACCCAGCAGGGCAACCTGGAGCGCCGTCGTCGAATCGGCAAGGTCAGCGAACTGGAAGCGGCCGTTGCCGCTGAGCCGCTGGTCGGCAACCTGGGCATTGCCCACACCCGCTGGGCAACTCACGGTGCACCGACCGAAGGGAATGCTCACCCGCATTTCTCCGGTCAGGAGCTGGCGGTGGTGCACAACGGTATCATCGAGAACCATGAAGAACTGCGCGAGCAGCTCAAGGGCCTGGGCTATGTGTTCAGCTCCCAGACCGACACCGAAGTCATCGTCCACCTGCTGCACAACACCTTGAAAACCGTGCCGAACCTGGCCGATGCCCTGAAGTCTGCAGTCACGCGGCTGCATGGCGCCTACGGCCTGGCTGTGATCAGCGCGCATCAGCCTGACCGCCTGCTGGCCGCCCGTAGCGGCAGCCCGCTGGTGATCGGCCTTGGCCATGGCGAGAACTTCCTGGCCTCCGACCAACTGGCCCTGCGCCAGGTCACCGACCGCTTCATGTACCTGGAAGAAGGCGACATCGCCGAAATCCGCCGCGACCAGGTCACCATCTGGGATGTAGCCGGTGCTCAGGTCCAGCGTGAAACCGTGCAGTATCACGAAGGTGCGGAAGCAGCCGACAAAGGTGAATACCGCCACTTCATGCTCAAGGAAATCCACGAGCAGCCAACTGTGGTGCAACGCACCCTGGAAGGCCGTCTGGGCAAGGATCATGTGCTGGTCCAGGCGTTCGGTCCGCAAGCCGCCGAGCTGTTTGCCAAGGTGCGCAATGTACAGATCGTCGCCTGCGGCACCAGCTACCACGCCGGCATGGTTGCCCGTTACTGGCTGGAAAGCCTGGCAGGTATTCCTTGCCAGGTCGAAGTCGCCAGCGAGTTCCGCTACCGCAAGGTCGTGGTACAGCCCGACACCCTGTTTGTCTCGATCTCGCAGTCTGGTGAAACCGCAGACACCCTGGCCGCGCTGCGCAATGCCAAGGAGCTGGGTTTCCTCGGTAGCCTGGCGATCTGCAACGTCGGTATCAGCTCGCTGGTGCGTGAGTCCGACCTGACCCTGCTGACCCAGGCCGGGCCGGAAATCGGTGTGGCGTCGACCAAGGCATTCACCACCCAGCTGGTGTCGCTGATGCTGCTGACCCTGTCCCTGGGCCAAGTGCGTGGCACCCTGGAAGCCGGTGTCGAAGCCGAACTGGTCGAAGAATTGCGTCGCCTGCCGGCCCGTCTGGGTGAAGCCCTGGCGATGGATGCAATCGTCGAGAAAACCGCCGAGCTGTTCGCCGACAAGCACCACACCCTGTTCCTCGGCCGTGGCGCTCAGTTCCCGGTGGCAATGGAAGGTGCCCTGAAGCTCAAGGAAATCTCCTACATCCACGCCGAAGCCTATCCTGCCGGAGAGCTCAAGCATGGCCCGCTGGCCCTGGTGGACAGCGACATGCCGGTCGTAACCGTGGCGCCGAACAACGAACTGCTGGAGAAGCTCAAGTCCAACCTGCAGGAAGTACGTGCCCGTGGAGGCGAGCTGATCGTGTTCGCGGATGCACAGGCTGGCATGAGCAACGGTGAAGGCACCCACGTAATCGCCGTACCGCACATCATCGATGCGCTGGCGCCGATCCTCTACACCATCCCGCTGCAACTGCTGTCGTACTACGTAGCCGTGCTCAAGGGCACCGATGTTGACCAGCCGCGCAACCTGGCCAAATCGGTGACTGTGGAATAGCCGTTACTGCGTTCGAACCAAAACGGGTTTGATGAATAAAAACTGTCGCAACAGGAAGGGAGCCATTCATTGGCTCCCTTCTTGTATCCGGCAATCGATCAACGATGCCTGGCTGGTGTGGACGAGCGCTCCATTTGGGGAACGTTGTTGCACTGTTTAGAGGCGGTTTCTGCTTCGCTTTAGCTGTGCTGTGGTTGAAAACAGTCACTTTGTACTTTGGCGTGGATTTTGCGATGGCCTGGTTGAGCTAAATCAACGAGGACGATTCATGCTTGCCAACAGCCGCTTCATTTCTTGTTTTCTTCCATTTGCCTTTCTCCCTCTGGCCGAAGTTGCTCAGGCTGAAAAACAGTCATCTTTTTCCATTCTGGAGCAGCTCTCTGCTACTGCGACCAAGTTGGAACACGGTCAGTATGCGGGGAATTTCTATGTACCTTCTTCGCTGGAGAATGTCAGTTGGGGGTACTTGCCGAATCGCACCGCGAAGCCGGTGTTGACCGTCCCATCCGGAAGCGTGGTGACCTTTGACACGTTGTCTCATGAAGGCCTCATGGAAGATCAGGGGCGAGATCCGGTCGCCTATTTTGGAGCGCACGGCGTCAAGCCAGGGCAGGTGTTGAAGGAAGCGATTGCCTTGACAGCCTCCGATCGCGCACATGATTTCGCCAAGGATGGGCCCCACGTGGTCACGGGACCCGTTGCCGTGAAAGGAGCGCAGCCGGGCGATGTGCTCAAAGTTGAAATTCTGGCAGTCGAGCCACGGGTTCCCTATGGCGTTATTTCAAGTCGACACGGCTTTGGCGCGCTTCCGGGCGAATACCCCAAAAAACCGGCCCAGGCCAATGCCAGCGCCGAGCATCCGGAGCGTTACGGCAACCTGTCGATCTTCACTCCCATCGAACAGGGCGAGGAGGGGTATGTCGGCACGCTGGATGGCGGCGCGGGCAAGAAGATCCGATTTCCGTTGCATCCCTTCATGGGCATCATGGGCGTTGCGGCTAACACCGACCAGCCCGTACATTCTGTTCCCCCGGCCCACTATGGCGGCAATCTGGACGTGAACGATCTGGGCGCGGGCGCCACAGCCTACTACCCGGTAATGGTCCCCGGTGCGCTGTTCTACACCGGCGATAGCCACTTTGTTCAAGGGGATGGCGAGGTGGCGCTGACTGCGCTTGAAGGTTCGTCCCGGGCAACCTTTCGCCTAACGTTGCTGAAAAGCGGCGCCAAGCAAATTCCTGGCAGTTCGATTTCCCAACCGATGGGCGAAACAGATGATTTCTGGATCACCCTTGGGTTGGATGAGGATCTGGACGAGGCGATGAAAAAGTCCACACGCGAAGCGATCCACTTCCTCAAGACGAAATACGGCATCGATGAAGCGATTGCGTTCGCCTACCTCAGTGCCGCGACTGATTTTCAGGTCTCTCAGGTGGTCGATAGAACCAAAGGCATCAACTCAATGATCCGCAAGGCAGACTTCAGCGAGTTCGAGGATTAAAAGCTGCAACGCCTCTAGCCCTTGGGCAATTGAAGACAACGATGATTTATGAATGCCCGATCATTGCTTCAATCAAACCCAGGCAGTGCCTGACCTGCGGCGAGTTATCCCCAGCGCGGCGACTGAGAATGATCGGTGAAACCGCCGCCGACTCGCTCAGCGGCGCGTAGACGATATCGTCGCGGTGCTGGCGCTGTACCGAGGCGGGCACCAGCGTTATCCCCAGGCCCGCAGCCACCAGCCCGAGCGCAGTCTGCAGTTCATTGGTCCATTGGATCACCTGCACGCTCAGGCCCTGATTGGTGAACAAAGCCATGATGTGGTCGGCATAGCTTGGGCGCGGCGTGACGGGGTAAAGCACGAATGGTTCAAAGGCCAGGCGCACCAGGTCGATTGGCCGGCCGATCATCGGATGTCCACAGGGCAGGGCGACCACCAGCGGTTCTTCGCGCAGCACGTGCTGGTCGATGGCCGGGTCCTTGATATGGATGCGCCCGAAGCCGATGTCGATGCGTCCTGCCTTCAGGGCTTCGACCTGTTGCAGGGTGATCATTTCCTGAAGGCCCAGCTCCAGTTCCTGTTGGTTGCGCAGCTGGCGGATCAGCTCGGGCAGCAGGTCGTAGAGGGTCGAAGGCGCAAAGCCGATGCGCAGCCACTGGCGCTCACTGTTGGCGATACGTCGGGTGCCGTCGCCAATCTGTTCCAGCTGGTCCAGCAACATTGCACTTTGCTCGTAAAAGTAGCGCCCGGCCTCGGTCAGGCGCAACGGCCGGCTGCGCTCCAGCAGTTCGACGCCCAGGGTTTCTTCCAGCTGCCGGATCTGCCGGCTCAAGGGCGGTTGGGCAATGTGCAGTTGTTCGGCGGCGCGGGTGAAGTTCAGGGTCTGCGCCAGCACCCGGAAGTAACGCAGATGGCGCAGTTCCATGATACCTCCTGGGTATTGTTGCCCACCCAACAGATATTGGACTGCTAGCCGGGGCTGACGCAAGCTGGCGCCTTGTGGATAACCAGACCCTGTGGATATCGTCCGCCAAGAACAATAAGAGGGCAGCCCATGAGCAGCCACCTGTTGAGCGAGCGCAGCTGTGTGTTTGAGCGCGCCGACCCTTATGCCGTGTCCGAGTACGTCAACCAGCATGTTGGGGGACATAGTCTGCGCTTGCACCGCACCGGCGATCTGCAGGCGAGTATCAACCATCGAAAGTTCGCCAGCCTCGATCTGTGTCGCCTGAGTTATGGCGGCAAGGCACGGATCACTTCGCCAGCGCTGGGCACGTTGTATCACCTTCAGGTATTGCTCAGCGGACACTGCCAGTCCAGCTGTCGGGGCAACGAACATCACTATGTCCCCGGCGAGCTGATGCTGATCAATCCCGATGACCCGGTGGATCTGACCTACTCGGCCGACTGCGAGAAGTTCATTTTGAAAATGCCGGTCGGCCTGTTGGAACAGGCCTGCGTCGACCAGCGTTGGCAGGTGCCTGAAGGCGGCATCCGCTTCACCCGTGCGCGTCATGTCACGCACGAGCTTGAGGGGTTTGTCGGCCTGCTCGGGCTGATCTGCGAAGAAGCGGAATCCACCCAGTCATTGCTGCAGGTGCAGGAGCATTACGCCCGCATCGTTGCCAGCAAGTTACTCAGCCTGCTGGGCAATAATGTCCAGCGTAGCGAGCCGGCGCAGCAGGCCCACTCGTTCGAGCAGCTGGCTGCTTATATTGATGCCCATGTGCAGCAGGACATCAGTGTTGCGCAACTGATGAACGTGGCGCGGGTAAGCGAGCGTTCCTTGTACTCATTGTTCGAACGCCATGCCGGCTTGTCGCCCAAGGGTTATGTGCGCCAGCGCAAACTGGAGCGAATTCATGCGGCCCTTCAAGACCCGGCAAGCTCGGTGCGCAATGTCACCGAAATCGCCCTGGACTTCGGCTTTCTGCACTTGGGGCGCTTTGCCGAAAGCTATCGCCAGCGCTTTGGCGAGCTGCCGTCGGTGACCTTCAAGCGTCACCGCTGACCCCTGATCGCGCCTTGCGCAAACTGGATATTGATTCGCAGGAATCGGCTATTGGCCCTTTTGCTGTGCTCCTAACCTGAGGCTGCGAACACTGCTCGGCAGGTTCGCCATACGGTTTCGATAACAACAACAAAAGAGACACGCCTCATGCGAACGATCGATATCAACAGCCTGATCGATCAGGCGAAGTTCAATGCCTTTCACTGGCGTGTGCTGTTCTGGTGCGCGCTGATCATCATCTTCGATGGCTACGACCTGGTCATCTATGGCGTGGTGCTGCCAGCGCTGATGCAGGAGTGGGGCATGACCCCCTTGCAAGCCGGTGCCCTGGGTAGCTACGCGCTGTTTGGCATGATGTTCGGGGCGTTGGTGTTCGGCCCGTTGTCGGACCGTATTGGCCGCAAGAAAGCCATCATGATCTGCGTAATCCTGTTCAGCGGTTTTACCGTGCTCAACGGTTTTGCCCGCAACCCCACCGAATTTGGTACCTGTCGTTTTCTGGCCGGGCTGGGTATCGGCGGGGTGATGCCCAACGTGGTCGCCCTGATGAATGAGTACGCGCCTAAGCGCATGCGCAGCATTCTGGTGGCGATCATGTTCAGCGGCTATTCGGTGGGCGGCATGCTCTCGGCGGGTCTGGGCATTGCGCTGTTGCCGCGTTTTGGCTGGCAGTCGGTGTTCTATGTGGCAATCATTCCGCTGCTGCTGTTGCCATTGATCCTGCGTTTTCTGCCTGAGTCACTGGGGTTTCTGGTGCGCCAGGGACGTACCGAACAAGCCAGCCAGTTGTTGGCGCGGGTGGAACCGAGCTACCAGCCTCAGGCGGGTGATTGTCTGGATGTGGCGACCGGCACGCAAGTCGGTGGCTCTGTGCCGCAGCTGTTTCGCGAAGGTCGGGCATTGAGCACCCTGATGCTCTGGGTGGCGTTTTTCTGTTGCTTGCTGATGGTCTATGCGCTCAATTCCTGGTTGCCCAAGCTGATGAATAATGCGGGCTACGGCCTGGGTTCCAGCCTGGCATTCCTGCTGGTGCTCAACTTCGGGGCAATCTTCGGTGCGGTGGGCGGTGGCTGGATGGGTGACCGCTTCAAGCTCGACCGAGTGCTGGTGGTGTTCTTTGCCGTGGCGGCCCTGTCGATCAGCCTGCTCGGCTTCAAGAGCCCGACCCCAGTGCTGTACCTGCTGATTGCCATCGCGGGGGCGACCACCATCGGCACGCAGATCCTGGCCTATGCCTGTGTCGCCCAGTACTACCCGATGGGCATTCGTTCCACCGGCCTGGGCTGGGCCTCGGGCATTGGGCGCAGCGGGGCGATTGTCGGGCCGATCCTGGGCGGCATGTTGCTGGGCATCCAGCTGCCGCTGGCGCTCAATTTCATGGCCTTTGCCGTCCCGGGGGCCGTGGCTGCGGTGGCCATGATGGTGTTTGCCGGCCGTGGGGTGGCGCAGGCCCGAGCTGGGTTGCCGGTATCGGGATAGGCCCGCCCTTGCAGGGGTGGGAGCGGGCTTGTCCCGCGATCTAATAACAACAATAAAAAGAGTGCACGAACCATGAACAACCTCCGCCAAGCCGGGTTGCTGCCCTTGTTCGGCCTGAGTTTTATCACCCAGGCCGCCGAAGCTGATTTCTTCAAGGATGCCGCCGCTACCCTGCAAGCCCGTAACTACTACTTCAGCCGCGACTTCTCCGGCATCGTCGGTGCCAACCAGCAGTCCAAGGCCGAGGAGTGGGGGCAAGGTTTCATCTTCAACTACAAATCCGGCTATACCCCGGGCGTTGTTGGTGTGGGTGTGGATGCCATCGGCCTGCTCGGGCTCAAGCTCGACAGCAGCCCGGACCGCACCGGCACTGGCTTGTTGCCGGTCCAGGACGATGGCCGGGCGGCCGATGAGTACAGCCGGCTCGGTGCGACCGTGAAGCTGCGGTACTCGAAAACCGAGCTCAAGGTCGGCGAGCTGCAGACCAACCTGCCGATCCTGCAGTACAACGACTCTCGCCTGCTGCCGCCAACCTACCAGGGCGCCAGCATCACCTCGGCCGAGATCAGCGGCCTCACTCTCCAGGCCGGCCACTTGAGTTCAACCAGCCTGCGCAATGAAGCCGGTGATGAAAAGTTGATTGCAATGCTCGGGCATTTGCCCCAGCGCCAGGCCGATAGCGATGCCTTCAACTTTGCCGGTGGCGATTACAGCTTCAACGCCAACCGCAGCACCTTGAGCCTCTGGTACGGGCGCCTGGAAGATATCTATCAGCAGGGTTTTTTCGGCCTCAAGCACAGTGAGCCGGTTGGCGATTGGGTGATGGGTGCCAACCTTGGCTACTTCAGCGCCAGGGAGCAGGGAGAAGCCCGCATTGGCGATGTCGACAACCAGGCGTTCTATTCGCTGCTGTCGGCCAGGCGCGGCGGCCATACTTTCAGCGTTGGCTACCAGGGCATCTTTGGTGATGATGCGTTTCCCAGAGTGTTTCCGAACATTTCGCCGCTGGGCAATGAAGTGCCGACCTATGAGTTTTCCTATGCTGATGAACGCTCCTGGCAGGTGCGTTATGACTACGATTTCGTGGCCATGGGCATACCGGGACTTACAGCGACGGTGCGCTATCTGAAAGGCAACAATGTCGACACCGGGCTTGGCTTCGAGGGCAAGGAACACGAACGCGATCTGGACCTGGGCTACGCGGTGCAGAGCGGGGTGTTCAAGGGGTTGGGAGTCAGGTTGCGCAACGCGGTGGCACGTTCGAGCTACCGCTCGGACATTGATGAGAATCGGGTGATTCTGACGTATACGTGGAGTCTTTTATAGGGCGATCGCGGGGCAAGCCCGTTCCCACAAAATGTGTAGGAGCGGGCTTGCCCCGCGATCGCTTCACCGTCCATCCCCACACTGGGCCACTGACCAGAGGATCGCTTAGACTGGCCGGACAACTACAACGAGTGTCCTGGTATGGAGAGTCCCCTGCTCAGTGAGCGCAGCCGGGTTTTCGATCGTGCCGATCCTCATGCCGTGTCGACCTACGTCAATCAGCATGTCGGCGTGCACCACATCCGCTTGCCGCGCTACGGGCATCCCGAGGCATGCCTCGACCACCGCAAGTTTGCCAGCCTCGATTTGTGCCGGATCAGTTATGGCGGTGAAGTGCGGGTGATGTCGGCAGCCCTGGAGAACGTCTTTCACCTGCAGATCCTGCTGCGTGGCCACTGCCTGTGGCGACGCGGGCGTGCCGAGCGTTTGCTCGGGCCCGGCGAGCTGCTGCTGATCAACCCGGATGAACCAGTGGATCTCGCCTATTCGGCCGACTGCGAAAAATTCATCCTCAAGCTGCCCAACCGCCTGCTCGAAAGTGTCTGTGACGAGCAACGCTGGCAGCGCCCCAGCGAAGGCGTGCGGTTCATCCAGAACCATTACCAGTTGCTGGCGCTGGAAGGGTTTGCCGGGTTGCTGGCCATGGTCTGCCATGAAGCCGAAGCCAGCGAGCCATTGCTGCGGGTGCAGGAGCACTACAGCCAGATTGTCGCCAGCAAGCTTTTGACCCTGATGCCAACCAATGTCAGGCGCGAGGCGCTGGGCGGGCAAGCGTCGTCGTTCGAGCGTATTGCCGAGTACATCGAGGCAAATCTGAAGCAGGACATGTGCAGCGAGCAACTGGCCCGCCAGGCCAGCATGAGTCTGCGCTCACTGTACATTCTGTTCGAGCGCAACGCCGGCACCACGCCCAAGGTCTACATCCGCGATAAAAAACTCGCGCGCATCCGAGCCAGCCTCAGCGACCCGCAGTGTACGGTGCGCAATATCACCGAGCTGGCCATGGACTATGGCTTCGTCCACCTCGGCCGTTTCTCGGAAACCTACAAGTCGCTGTTCGGCGAACTCCCCTCCGATACCCTCAAGCGTCGCCCCTGACACTTTGCAGAAAACGGATAAAGGTCTGCACAAAGCGGATATTTGCCGTGCCCCTCGCTCCCTAACCTGACATGGCCTGAACACAATAACAACGGAGGCCCCGGCCATGTCCCTGGGATTCGATTACCTTAATTCCCTGCTTGAAGAAGATCAGGAGAAGGGCGTCTTTCGCTGCAAGCGCGAGATGTTCACCGACCCCCGTCTGTTCGATCTGGAAATGAAACATATCTTCGAAGGCAACTGGCTGTACCTTGCCCACGAAAGCCAGATTCCTGAAAAGAACGACTTCCTCACCACCACCATGGGGCGCCAGCCGATCTTTATCGCGCGCAACAAGGATGGGGTGCTCAATGCCTTCCTCAATGCCTGCAGCCACCGCGGTGCGATGCTTTGCCGGCACAAGAGCGGAAACCGCTCCTCCTACACCTGCCCCTTTCACGGCTGGACGTTCAACAACTCTGGCAAGCTGCTCAAGGTCAAGGACCCGGTGGACGCCGGCTACCCGGCCAGCTTCAACTGCGAAGGCTCCCACGACCTCACCAAGGTCGCCCGCTTCGAGTCTTACCGCGGCTTTCTGTTTGGTAGCCTGAACCCGGATGTGGTGCCCTTGGTGGAGCACCTGGGTGAGTCGGCCAAGATCATCGACATGATTGTCGACCAGTCGCCTGAAGGCCTGGAAGTGCTGCGCGGCTCGTCTTCCTACATTTACGAAGGCAACTGGAAGCTGACCGCCGAGAATGGCGCCGACGGTTACCACGTCAGCGCCGTGCACTGGAACTACGCCGCCACCCAGAACCAGCGCAAGCAGCGCGAGGCCGGTGATGAAGTCAAAACCATGAGCGCTGGCGGCTGGGCCAAGAGCGGTGGTGGTTTCTACTCCTTCGACAAAGGTCACCTGCTGCTCTGGACCCGCTGGGCCAACCCCGAGGACCGTCCGCTGTTCGAGCGCCGCGACGAGCTGGCTGCCGACTTCGGCCAGGCCCGTGCCAACTGGATGATCGAGAACTCGCGCAACCTGTGCCTGTACCCGAACGTGTACCTGATGGACCAGTTCAGTTCGCAGATCCGTATTGCCCGGCCGATTGCCGTGGACAAGACCGAGATCACCATCTATTGCATTGCGCCCAAGGGCGAAAGCGCCGAAGCCCGGGCCCAGCGCATTCGTCAGTACGAAGACTTTTTCAACGTCAGTGGCATGGCCACCCCGGACGACCTGGAAGAATTCCGCTCCTGCCAGATGGGCTACCAGGGCGGGCGAGGCTGGAACGATATGTCGCGTGGTGCCACCCACTGGATCGAAGGTGCCGACACAGCCGCCCAGGAAATCGACTTGCATCCGCAGATGAGCGGTGTACGCACCGAGGACGAAGGCCTGTTCGTGCTGCAACACAAGTACTGGCAGGACACCATGCTCAAGGCACTCGCCACCGAGCAGCAACTGATCCCCGTGGAGGCCGTGCAATGAGCATTTCCTTCGAGCACGTACGGGACTTTCTCTACGAAGAGGCGCGTTACCTGGACGACAGCCAATGGGACCAGTGGCTGGAGTGCTACGCCAGCGATGCCACCTTCTGGATGCCGGCCTGGGACGATAACGACCAGCTCACCGAAGACCCGCAACGGGAAATTTCGCTGATCTGGTACGGCAACCGTGGCGGCTTGGAAGACCGGGTGTTCCGCATCAAGACCGAACGCTCCAGTGCGACCATGCCCGACACCCGGACCTCGCACAACATCAGCAACATCGAGCTGCTGGAGCAGGGCGAAGGCCTGTGCAAGGTGCGCTTCAACTGGCACACCCTGAGCTTTCGCTACAAGACCGTGGACAGTCACTTCGGTACCAGTTTCTACACCCTTGATGTGCGCGGTGAACGACCGCTGATCAAGGCCAAGAAGGTGGTGCTCAAGAACGACTACGTGCGTCAGGTCATCGACGTTTACCACATCTAAATCCAGCTTTTACGCGAGGTGCGCCATGCACAAGATCGCCTTGAATTTCGAGGACGGGGTCACCCGTTTCATCGACGCCACCGCTGACGAAACCGTGGCCGATGCCGCTTACCGCCAGGGCATCAATATCCCGCTGGACTGCCGTGACGGCGCCTGCGGCACCTGTAAATGTTTCGCCGAAGCCGGTCGCTACGACCTGGGTCAGGAGTACATCGAAGACGCCTTGAGCGAGGAAGAAGCCGGCCAGGGTTATGTGCTCACCTGCCAGATGCGTGCGCAAAGCGATTGCGTGGTAAGGATCCCGGCATCGTCCCAGGTGTGCAAGACCGAACAGTCCAGCTACCAGGCCAGCATCAGCGCCGTACGCCAGCTCTCGGACAGCACCATTGCCTTGTCGATCAAGGGTGAGGCGTTGAGTCGCCTGGCTTTCCTGCCGGGGCAATATGTGAACCTTGGCGTGCCTGGCAGCGAGCAGACCCGCGCCTACTCCTTCAGTTCGTTGCAGAAGGACGGCGAGGTCAGCTTCCTGATCCGCAACGTACCGGGCGGCCTGATGAGCAGCTTCCTCACCGGCCTTGCCAAGGCGGGCGACAGCATGACCCTGGCCGGCCCCTTGGGCAGTTTCTACCTGCGCGAGATTCGTCGGCCGTTGTTGCTGCTGGCCGGTGGCACGGGGCTGGCGCCGTTCACCGCGATGCTGGAGAAAATCGCCGAGGAGGGCAGCGAGCATCCGCTGCACCTGGTCTACGGCGTGACCAACGACTTCGACCTCGTCGAACTCGACCGCCTGCAGTCGTTCGCCGAGCGCATCCCCAACTTCAGCTTCAGCGCGTGTGTGGCCAACCCCGAGAGCCAGCACCCGCTCAAGGGCTATGTCACCCAGCACATCGAGCCTCGCCATCTCAACGAAGGCGATGTCGATGTCTACCTGTGCGGTCCTCCGCCGATGGTCGAGGCGGTCAGCCAGTACATCCGCGAACAGGGCATCACCCCGGCGAATTTCTACTACGAAAAGTTTGCCGCCGCCGCTGCCTGAACCCGTTTTACGGGGCCGGGCGCATCGTGCGGGTACGGTCGGTCCCTTTTTTATTCGAGGTTGTCATGAACAACAGATTCGACAACAAAGTCGCGCTGGTTACCGGCGCAGCGCAGGGGATCGGCCGTCGTTTGTGCGAGCGCCTGCTCGACGAAGGCGCGACCCTGGTGGCGGTGGACCGCTCGGAGCTTGTTCACGAGCTGCAAGGCGAAGGTGTACTGACCCTGACCGCCGACCTTGAGCAGCACAACGAGTGCAGCCGGGTAATGGCAGCAGCGGTGGAGCATTTTGGCCGGCTGGATGTGTTGGTCAATAACGTTGGCGGCACCATCTGGGCCAAACCGTTCGAGCACTACGAAGCGGCGCAGATCGAGGCGGAAGTCCGGCGCTCGCTGTTCCCTACCTTGTGGTGCTGTCATGCGGCGCTGCCCTACATGCTGGAACAGGGCAGGGGCGCCATCGTCAACGTGTCCTCGATTGCCACCCGCAGTGTCAACCGCGTGCCTTATGGCGCGGCCAAGGGGGGAGTGAATGCACTGACCGCTTGCCTGGCATTCGAGACCGCTGGCCGCGGTGTGCGTGTCAATGCCACCGCGCCGGGGGGCACTGAAGCACCGCCACGGCGGGTGCCACGCAACCGTGCCGAGCAGAGCAGCGAAGAGAAAGCCTGGTACCAGCAGATCGTCGACCAGACCCTCGACAGCAGCCTGATGAAACGCTACGGCAACCTCGATGAGCAGGTTGGCGCGATCCTCTTCCTGGCCTCCGACGAGGCTTCCTACATCACCGGCACGGTGTTGCCGGTCGGCGGCGGCGACCTCGGTTGAGCGCCCCTGGAGAACCTTCGATGAGTCATCCCTTGATTGAACGCATCTCGACCCTGATCGTCGACTTGCCCACCATTCGCCCGCATAAGCTGGCGATGCACACCCTGCAGAAGCAGACCCTGGTGATCATCCGCCTGCACTGCTCCGACGGCATCGAAGGCCTGGGCGAGGCCACCACCATCGGCGGCCTGGCCTATGCCAACGAAAGCCCGGAAAGCATCAAGCAGAACATCGACAGCTACTTTGCACCGCTACTGATCGGCCAGGATGCCAGCAACATCAACGCTGCCATGCAGCGCCTGGACAAGGTGATCAAAGGCAACACCTTCGCCCGTTCCGGCATCGAGAGCGCCTTGCTCGATGCTCAGGGCAAACGCCTGGGCCTGGCGGTCAGTGAACTGCTTGGCGGGCGCGTGCGCGACAGCCTGGAAGTGGCCTGGACCTTGGCCAGCGGCGACACCGAGCGCGACATCGCCGAGGCCGAGCAGATGCTCGATTTGCGCCGCCACCGCATCTTCAAGGTGAAGATCGGCGCCAACGACGTTGCCCATGACCTCAAGCATGTGATCGCCATCAAACGGGCGGTGGGCGAGCGCGCCAGTGTGCGGGTCGACGTCAATCAGTACTGGGACGAGTCCCAGGCGATCCGCGCCTGCCAGGTGCTGGGTGACAATGGTATCGACCTGGTCGAGCAACCGATCTCGCGCATCAACCGCGCCGGACAGATTCGCCTGAACCAGCGCAGCCCGGCACCGATCATGGCCGATGAATCCATTGAAAGCGTCGAGGACGCCTTCAGCCTGGCCGCCGACGGTGCCGCCAGCATCTTCGCCCTGAAGATCGCCAAGAACGGTGGCCCCCGTGCCGTGTTGCGTACAGCGCAGATCGCTGAAGCGGCAGGTATCGCCCTGTATGGCGGCACCATGCTCGAAGGTTCGATCGGCACCCTGGCCGCCGCCCATGCCTTCGTAACCCTCAACCAGCTGACCTGGCACACCGAGCTGTTCGGCCCGCTGCTGCTGACTGAAGAGATCGTGATCGAAGCACCGGTGTACCGCGACTTCGCCTTGCACGTACCTCGTACCCCAGGCCTGGGCCTGACCCTGGACGAAGAGCGCCTGGCGTTCTTCAGCCGCACGTAAGGAGAGATGCCATGTTGTTCCACGTGAAAATGACCGTGAACCTGCCCCTGGACATGGACCCGGCCAACGCCGCGCAGCTCAAGGCCGACGAGAAGGCACTGGCCCAGCGCCTGCAGCGCGAAGGCGCCTGGCGCCACTTGTGGCGAATCGCCGGCCACTACGCCAACTACAGCGTATTCGACCTGCCCAGCGTCGAGGCGCTGCACGACACCCTGATGCAGCTGCCACTGTTCCCCTACATGGACATCGAGATCGATGGCCTGTGTCGCCACCCGTCTTCGATCCACAGCGACGACCGTTGAACGCCAAACGCCGATAACAACAATTCGAGGTACCTGTCATGACCGTGAAAATTGCCCACACTGCCGACGTGCAGACATTCTTCGAAGAAGTCAGTGGCCTGAACAATGACCTGGGCAGCCCACGCCTGAAGCTGCTGACCAACCGCATCGTCAACGACGTGGCGCGCATCATCGAAGACCTGCAAGTGACACCCGATGAGTTCTGGAAGGCCGTGGACTACCTCAACCGCCTGGGCAGTCGCCAGGAAGCTGGCCTGCTGGTCGCGGGGCTGGGAGTGGAGCACTACCTGGACCTGCAACTGGATGCCCAGGATGCCGAGGCCGGTATCAGCGGCGGTACCCCGCGCACCATCGAAGGCCCGTTGTATGTGGCGGGCGCGCCGATGGCCGAAGGCGAGGTGCGCATGGACGATGGCCTGGACTCGGGTACGGTGATGTTCCTTCAGGGCCGCGTGCTGGACGAGCAGGGCCAGCCGGTGGCCGGTGCAGTGGTGGACCTGTGGCACGCCAATACCCAGGGCACCTACTCCTACTTCGACAGCACCCAGTCGGACTACAACCTGCGCCGACGCATCGTCACCGATGCCGACGGCCGCTACCGCGCGCGCAGCATCGTGCCGTCGGGCTATGGCTGCCCTGAAGACGGCCCGACCCAAGAGTTGCTCAACCAGCTCGGCCGCCATGGCAATCGCCCGGGGCACATTCACTTCTTTATCTCGGCGCCGGGGTATCGTCACCTGACCACCCAGATCAACCTGGCGGGCGATGAGTACCTGTGGGATGACTTTGCTTATGCCACCCGTGACGGCTTGATCGGCGAGCTGCGCTTTGTAGAGGATGCGGCCGCAGCGGATGCCCGGGGTGTGGAGGGGCGCTTTGCCGAAATGGATTTTGACTTCCAGTTGCTCGGTGCGCCCAAGCCTGCGAATGAAGTGCGCAGCCAGCGGCCGCGGGCATTGCAGGACGCCTGATATCCGGGTTGAATCCATCGCGGGGCAAGCCCGCTCCTACAGAAATCCCTGTACGAGCGGGCTTGCCCCGCGATGCTCTTTAAGGATGATCAATGAAAACAATAATTCAGGACTTCTCCCTTTCCGCCTTGGTCGCCGGCTTCATTGCCACGCTGATTTCTTACGCAGGCCCCTTGGTGATCATTTTCCAGGCCGCCCACAGCGCACAGTTGTCGGCGGCCGAACTGTCTTCGTGGGTATGGGCAATTTCCATCGGCAGCGGCGTGCTGGGCGTGGTACTCAGCCTGCGCTACAAGGTGCCGGTGGTGATTGCCTGGTCTGCGCCGGGATCGGCCCTGCTGGTGGCGCTGCTGCCGGATATCGCCTTCGCCGAGGCGGTGGGGGCCTATATCGTCGCCAACCTGGTGATCTTGCTGGTCGGCGTTTCCGGTGCCTTCGACCGCATTGTCAGCAAGCTGCCACCGGCCATCTCTGCTGCCATGTTGGCGGGTATTCTGTTCAGCTTCGGCACCGGGTTGTTCATCTCGCTGAAGTCGCAACCGCTGCTGGTGTTGGCAATGTTCGTCACCTACCTGATGTTCAAGCGCATTGCCCCTCGCTATGCGGTTCTGGCCGTGCTGGTGTGTGGGGTGAGCATTGCGGTGTTCAGTGGTGAGATGAACAGCTCGGCGCTGGTAGTGGGCCTGGCCACGCCGGTGTGGACCACGCCGGCGTTCACTTGGCATGCGCTGTTGAGTATCAGCCTGCCGTTGGTGATGGTGGCGCTGACCGGGCAGTTTGTGCCGGGCATTGCCGTTTTGCGCAACGACGGCTATCGCACACCTGCCAGCCCGATCATTTCCAGCAATGCCCTGGCCAGTGTCTTACTGGCGCCCTTTGGTTGCCATGGTCTGAACCTGGCGGCGATCACTGCGGCGATCTGCACCGGCCGCGAAGCGCACGACGATCCGGGCAAGCGCTATTGGGCGGGGGTGTCGGGTGGGGTGCTGTACCTGCTGCTGGGGGTGTTCGGCGCGACCTTGGTGTCGCTGTTTACCGCCTTTCCGGCGGCCTTGATTGCAGCGTTGGCCGGGCTGGCGTTGTTCGGCGCCATCGGGGGGGCACTGGCGGGAGCGATGAGTGTGCCGAGTGATCGCGAGGCGGCGCTGATCACCTTTCTGGTGACAGCCTCGGGTATGTCCTTCATGGGCTTGTCGGCGGCGTTCTGGGGGCTGATCTTCGGCCTGTTCGCCCACCTGCTGCTCAACCTGCGGCGACCAGCGCCGCAGGCGAGCAGGGCAGGGCTGCGAACTGACTGAGGTCAGATCTGCATGGCCATGCCTTCGACGTTCATCGCGGCCTGGCGCAAGGCCTCGGAACGGGTCGGGTGCGGGTGGCAGGTCAGGGCGATGTCTTCGGCTGACGCCGAGAACTCCATGGCCACGCAGAACTCGCCGATCATTTCGCTGACGCTCGGGCCGACCAGGTGTACACCCAGTACTTCGTCGGTCCTGGCATCAGCCAGGACCTTGGCGAAGCCTTCTGTCTCGTGGTTGATCTTGGCCCGGCTGTTGGCGGTGAAGGGGAACTTGCCGACCTTGTACTCACGCCCTTCGGCCTTGAGCTGCTCTTCGGTCTTGCCGACGCTGGCCAGTTCCGGGCGGGTGTAGATCACCCCGGGAATCAAGTTGTAGTTGACCTCATGGGGCTTGCCGGCGATTCGCTCGATGCAGGCAACCGCTTCGTCTTCGGCCTTGTGCGCGAGCATCGGGCCTGAGGTGACGTCGCCGATGACCCAGATGCCCGGTACTGCAGTGCGGTGATGCTCATTGGCAAGCATGCCGCGCTTGTCGGTTTCCAGCCCGACGCTCTCCAGGCCCAGGCCCTTGGTGTAGGGCCGGCGGCCGATGGCGACCAGCACGTAGTCGGCTTCCAGGCTTTCGCTGGCGCCGCCGGCGGCAGGCTCAAGGGTCAGGTTGACGGCGTCTGCCGAGGCGCTGGCCTGGGTCACCTTGCTGCCCAGCTTGAAGGTGATGCCTTGTTTGGCGAGCGAGCGTTGCAGCGTCTTGGCGGTCTCTTCATCGGTACCCGGGCAGATGCGGTCCAGGTATTCGATGACGGTGACCTGGCTGCCGAGGCGACGCCATACCGAACCCAGCTCCAGGCCGATCACACCGGCGCCAATCACCACCAGGTGCTTGGGGACGCCCGGCAGCGAAAGGGCGCCGGTGGAGTCGATGATGCGCTGGTTATCAATCGTCACGCCGGGCAGCGGGGTTGGCTCGGAACCGGTGGCGACGACTATGTCCTTGGCCTGCAGTTCGGTGACGCTACCGTCTTCGGTGCTCACATTGACCCGGCCCGGGCCTGCCAGTTGGCCCCAGCCTTTGATCCAGTCGACCTTGTTCTTGCGGAACAGGAACTCGATGCCCTTGGTCAGGCCAGTAACGCTTTCGTCTTTCTGTTTCATCATCTGGGCCAGATTCAAGGTCGGCTTGACCTCGATACCCAGGTTGGCGAACTCGCTGCCCACGGCCGCTTCGTAAAGCTCCGAGGCATGCAACAGCGCCTTGGACGGCATGCAACCAACGTTCAAACAGGTGCCACCAAGGGTTGAACGGCCTTCGACGCAAGCCACGCTCAAGCCCAGCTGGCCAGCACGAATAGCGGCGTTGTAGCCGCCGGGGCCGCCGCCGATGATCACCACATCATAGGTTTTCATTGTTGTACTCCAGGATGAAGAATCGACAATGGCGCCAAGATTAGTCTGCTGGGCGAGTGATTGTATACAATTTATCGCACCGTCCGAGGGTCTGGAACGGGCGTGACAGTTCCAGACCATGGTCGCGCTAGGCTGAAAATTATTCAGTATGAACTACCCTTCTGCGGTGACGTCCGAAGAAAAAAGGAGGGTTCATTTCATGCTTGCGCAACTTCCACCTGTTCTGCAAAGCCTGCGACTGCCCCTGCGCCTGAAGCTGTGGGATGGTCATGAATATGATCTGGGTCCCCAGCCGCAGGTCACCATTCTGGTCAAGGACCCGCAGCTGATTACCCAACTGACCCACCCGAGCCTGGACGAACTGGGCGCAGCCTTTGTCGAAGGCAAGCTGGAGCTGGAGGGCACCATCAGTGAGGTGATCCGGGTTTGCGACGAACTCAGCGAAGCGCTGCTCAAGGATGAAGTCGACGATCAACCGGTGCGCCGCGAGCACGACAAGGCCACCGATGCAGCGGCGATTTCCTATCACTACGACCTGTCCAATGACTTCTACCAGTTGTGGCTGGACAAGGACATGGCCTATTCCTGTGCCTATTTCAAAACCGACCAGGACACCCTGGAACAGGCCCAGCAGAACAAGTTCGAGCACCTGTGCCGCAAGCTGCGCCTGCAGCCGGGTGACTACCTGCTCGATGTCGGCTGTGGTTGGGGAGGGCTGTCACGCTTTGCCGCCCGCGAGTTTGGCGTCAAAGTGCTGGGCATCACCCTGAGCAAGGAGCAGCTCAAGCTCGGCAAGGCGCGCATCAAGGCCGAAGGCCTGCAAGACAAAGTAGAGCTGAAGATTCTTGATTACCGCGATATTCCACAGGATGGCCGTTTCGACAAGGTCGTGAGTGTCGGTATGTTCGAACACGTTGGCCATGCCAACCTGGCGTTGTATTGCCAGCGCCTGTTCGGCGCGGTGCGCGAAGGCGGCCTGGTGATGAACCATGGCATCACCGCCAAGCATGTGGACGGGCGTCCGGTAGGGCGGGGTGCTGGCAGCTTCATCGATCGTTATGTGTTCCCCCATGGTGAGCTGCCGCACCTGTCGATGATCACGGCCGCCGTCAGCCAGGCGGGGCTGGAAGTTGTCGATGTCGAGAGCCTGCGCCTGCACTATGCGCGCACATTGCAGCACTGGAGTGACCGCCTTGAAAGCGAACTGGACAAAGCCTCTACGATGGTGCCGGAGAAGGCTTTGCGAATCTGGCGCCTGTACCTGGCGGGCTGCTCCTATGCCTTCGCCAAGGGTTGGATCAACCTGCACCAGATCCTCGCAGTCAAACCTTTTGCCGACGGCCACCATGACCTGCCACTGACTCGCGAGGATCTGTACCGCTAAGCGCGCTCAGAGAATGGGTGAGATCAACCGGGCGATACGCATGCCCAGTTGTTGCAAGCGATGGGTGTCCTCGCTGTCTTCGGCGGTTATCTCCCGGGCCAGGTCGAAGTCATGCAGGAGCATGGTTTCGACCTGGTCGGCGAAGGCGCGGTCGACGGTCAACAGCATCACTTCGAAGTTCAGGCGGAAGGAGCGATTGTCCAGATTGGCGCTGCCGATGGCGCTGATCTCGTTGTCGATCAACACCACCTTCTGATGCAGGAAGCCTGGTCCGTAGCGGTACATCCTCACCCCGGCGCGCACGGCCTCGAAGGCAAACAGGCTCGAGGCTGCATAGACGATGCGGTGGTCGGCACGCGACGGCAGGAGGATGCGAACGTCCACACCACGCAATACCGCCAGGCGCAGCGCAGCAAACACTGCTTCATCGGGAATGAAGTAGGGACTGGTGATCCAAACGCGTTCGCGGGCTGAATGAATCGCTTCGACAAAAAACAGCGAGCAGGTCTCCTGTGAGTCGGCCGGGCCACTGGCGAGCACTTGGCAGAGCACGCCATCTTCGGGATAGGTATCGGGCAGGATCAGTGGTGGTAACTGGCGAGTGGCCCAGTACCAGTCTTCGGCAAACGATTCCTGCAGGCAGGCCAGCACCGGGCCGCTGACTTGCACATGGGTGTCGCGCCAAGGCGAGAGCTTTGGTTTGCCCCCCAAGTATTCATCGCCCACGTTGTGGCCACCGACAAAGCCTTGCAGCCCATCGACCACGACGATCTTGCGGTGGTTGCGAAAGTTCACCTGGAAGCGGTTGAACCAGCCGCGGCGGGTGGCGAAGGCGCGAATATTCACGCCGCCGTCTCGAAGGGTCTGGCTGTAGGCGGAGGGTAGGGCATGGCTGCCGACCCGGTCATACAGCACATAGACCCTCACGCCTTCGGCGGCTTTCTTGAGCAGCAGGCTGTGAAGTGAGCGGCCCAGCGTGTCGTCATGAATGATGAAGAACTGTACCAGCACTGTGTCGCGGGCTTGGCTGATGGCCGCGAAGATGGCATCGAATGTGGCCTTGCCATCGATGAGCAGACTCACCTGGTTGTTGGCCAGGCAGGGCATTCGCCCAAGTTTGGGCATGGCCCGCAGGGCGCCATAGGACTCTGAATTACGCGCGGTGAGCGCTTCCTCAACCCAGGGCCGCCAGTTGAGGTCGGCCATGGCCACATGCATTTCGCGGTTGGCCTGGCGACGCGCCTTGATGTAGGCGTCGAATGTCCGGCTGCCAAACACCAGATAAGGGATCAGGGTGAAGTAGGGAATGAACAGCAGCGACAGGGCCCAGGCAATGGCTCCCTGGGCTGTACGTACGGTGAGCACCGCATGTGTCGCGGCGATGGCCCCGAGCAGGTGCAAGGCACCGATGAGGTAACCGAAGAAGTAGGGGCTGTGGTAATCCATACGCATCCTGCTGTCCAAAGGCACGGCCTCTAACAGAGCATGTTCCACACCCCAGTTGCAACCCAAAGGCCAAATTGACGTCTAAGCTCTGTTCCAGCTTGGGGCTGGAGTTTCGAGGAGTCATTACATGAAAAGTCGTCTGCCGATGCTCGCACTGGTGTTGGGGCTGTCGAGTCCGTTGGTGCATGCGCAGATGTTGCAACCGGGGTTGTGGGAACTGACGACCAGCAACATGCAGGTCGATGGAAAGCCACTGCCTGATATGGGTTTCATGCTCGGTCAGTTGAAGAACCTGCCACCCGAGCAGCGGGCGATGATTGAGGGTGGCTTGGCTCAGCAGGGCATCAGTGTGGCTGGTCAGGGGGTGCGCTCATGCCTCACACCCGAGCAGGTGAAGACCGATGATATTCCGCTGCAGGACCCCAAGTCGGGCTGCACCCAGAAGATCACCGAACGCACGGGCAATGTGTGGAAGTTCACCTTCAGTTGCCCGAAAGCGCAAGGTGCAGGGCAGGCGACTTTCCTCAGTGACCGCGAGTTTCTTACGCAGGTCAGCGGCACCTTCAATGCCTCGGGTGTTCAGCAGCAGGGCAGCATGAACACGCGTGCGGTCTGGTTGGGCAACGACTGCGGCACAGTCAAACCGCGTACTTAGCATTTGCCTGAAGAGTTACCAGCGCCACTGGCTCTGGGCGACCGCGTCGTGGGCATGCAGGCTCTCTGCATGTTCCACGCGCAGATTGAAGCCAGTCAGCCAGTTCAGGTGTTGAAGAGTAATGTGCAACCGCCTTGCCGCATCTTCACAGAACATCAGATTTTGACCATTGGCCAAGGCGAAAGCTTGTTCGTCTGCACGCTTCACTGCGGTTTGCACCGCGGTGCCCAAAGCGGATTCTGCCTGATCGATCAGTTCCGTAATCGGCAATTCGCAAACTTCGGGTTTCAGGCGAATGTTCAATGTTGCGGTGCTGCGTTGGCTATGTGGGGTTGCCACAATGCCCTGCGTATTTCCCAGCCAGCTCAATACAGCTTCATGACTGAGGCTTCGATTGCCAAAATCGTTCAGGAATCGTTGTTGAATGAGCTGCCTGGACAAGGCAGCAGAGCAGGGGCAGGTGGAGGAGTATTCCAGCCCAACTTTTAGTTCCACGTGGAACACTTTGTCTTTCAGGTGCGCTGCCAGGCTCACCGGATAAGATTTCCAACCCGCCAATGGACTGATCAATGCCGGACGTTTGAGCAATAGTTCAAAGCGCAAATTCAGGTAGGCGCTGGCTGACAACCCACGATGGCTGTCGAGGAAACGCTCCAACACTGTGTGCAGCAACGGCACGCTCAATGGCTCGGATTCAAAACTTTCCAATGCCAGGTACAGTCGCGACATATGGATGCCGCGCGAAGTACCGTCGTCCAGGCTGACCCCAGCATCGGCACTGGCGCGAAGTGTGTCGCCTGCAAAATGTACCGGCAAGGCGATATTGCACATGCCGACCCACTCCAGCGGCAAGTTGGTATGGATGGCTTGTGCAGCAATGTCCGGGAGCGTGAGTGCTGTCATGAACGGCTCGAAAGTGTGTGACGGTAGAGAGTACTAGTGGCAGCCGCTCAGGCGATTGCAGCGCAGGGTGAAACGTTGACCGCTGGAACTTGAAACGCTGTTGAGGGTAGTCCAGCCGATTTTTCGGCTGTAACCCACCCAGGTTTCACCGTCGCTGGCCAGGCCTGTGTAAAAGGTCAATTGCCCGTAGCGACTGTTGGTTTGTGTCCACAGCCGCCGGCCTTGTGCTTCATAGCCACGCAAGTAGGTCGTGTTGCCGGCAGTTTGTACGCTGTAGTAGTTGCCCAGCGCATCGCCACAGGCCAGCAACGTAGCACTGCGTGTGCACAGCGCCAGACCTTGGCTCAAGGGAATGGCTTGGGAGCTGGTGCTCAGGCACAGCAGCGCAACGGTGGCGGACAAGCCCGGCAATCTCATTTTGTGGTGTCTCTTGGTCGTATTCAGGGGAAGCGGGTTGGCGAGATTGTATTGTTACTATATAACATTGCGCAATGCATCATTTGAATGCACTCGCCCTGATGAGGACCCGTCCCATGCCCAATCGCCTTCCCGTCACTGTGTTATCCGGCTTTTTGGGAGCCGGTAAAAGCACGCTGCTCAATCATGTGCTGCGCAACCGCGAGAACCTGCGGGTGGCAGTGATCGTCAACGACATGAGTGAAATCAACATCGATGCCAGCGAGGTGCAGCGCAATGTCAGCCTCAACCGGGCTGAAGAAAAACTGGTGGAGATGAGCAACGGCTGCATCTGCTGCACCCTGCGTGAAGACCTGCTTGAGGAGGTGGGGCGGCTGGCCCGTGAAGGGCGCTTTGACTACCTGCTGATTGAGTCCACCGGCATCTCCGAGCCACTGCCTGTCGCCGAGACTTTCACCTTCCGTGATGACCAGGGTCGCAGCCTGGCCGATCAGGCGCGGCTGGACACCATGGTCACCGTGGTCGACGGGCTCAACTTCCTGCGCGACTACCAGGGTGCGGAGAGTCTCGCCAGCCGCGGCGAAACCCTGGGTGAGGAAGACGAGCGCTCTATCACCGATCTGTTGATCGAGCAGGTGGAATTCGCCGATGTGATCCTGCTCAGTAAGATTGATCTGATCAGCAGTCACGAGCGTGATGAGTTGAGTGCCATCCTGCGGCGTCTCAATGTTCACGCGAAGATAATGCCGATGGTGATGGGCCAGGTGCCGCTGGAGGCGATCCTCAACACCGGCCTGTTCGACTTCGAGCGGGCGTCCCAGGCCCCCGGCTGGCTGCAGGAACTGCGCGGCGAGCATGTCCCGGAAACCGAGGAGTACGGCATCGCCGCCACCACCTGGCAAGCCCGCCGGCCGTTGCATCCACAACGCTTCTTCGACTTTATCAACGGGCCCTGGAGCAATGGCCGGTTGCTGCGCTCCAAGGGCTTCTTCTGGCTGGCCAGCAAGCACCAGGACGCCGGTAGTTGGTCCCAGGCCGGGGGCATGATGCGCTATGGATTTGCCGGGCGCTGGTGGCGCTTTGTCCCGCGCGAGCACTGGCCGCAGGACGAGCAGAGCACTGCTACTATCCTCAAGCACTGGACGCCGGATTGCGGTGATTGCCGTCAGGAATTGGTGTTCATCGGCCAGGACATTGATTTTGCCCAGCTGGATGCCGAGCTGCAGGCGTGCCTGCTGACCGAGGTGGAGATGGCCGGGGGTGTCGAAAGCTGGCTGCAACTGCCAGATCCTTTCGGCCCCTGGTATGTCGAGGAGGTGGCTTGAAGGGCTGACCTCAAGGCATAGTGACGAAAATCCCGAGCACTTGGCGTCCTATGCTGCAGAACATCCCCACTCACGTTATTGCCGGGCCCTTGGGCGCCGGCAAGACCAGTCTGATTCGCAACTTGCTCGCCCAACGACCGGCTGATGAGCGCTGGGCAGTGCTGATCAACGAGTTCGGGCAGATCGGCCTGGATGCCGCGCTGCTGAGCACCGACGATCAGGGCATTGCCATGGGCGAGGTGGCGGGCGGGTGTTTGTGCTGCGTCAATGGCACGCCATTCCAGATCGGCTTGGCGCGGTTGTTGCGCAAGGCCAAACCGCATCGGCTGTTCATCGAACCCTCAGGCCTGGGGCATCCGCTGCAATTACTTGAACAACTGCGCCAGCCGCCCTGGCGCGGTGTGCTGGCAGTTCAGCCGGCTGTGGTCGTGCTGGATGCCGAACAACTGGCAGCCGGCGTTGCCTTACCCAGTGCCCAGCAGGAGGCGTTGCTCGAAGCGGGTTTGTTGGTATTGAATAAATCGCAGCCTGTGGACAGTGAAAAACGTCTGTGGATAACGGCAAATCTGCCAAAAAGAACGTTGTTCTGGACAGATCACGGTGAGCTGCAATTGTCGAAACTGCCTGTTGATATCAGTCCGGGCGAGGCTGTGGGTAAGCTGACATTGCCCAATGAAACTGGGCCGTTGGCGAGTCTGTGGATAAATCCGGAGGAGCCCATTTGCTGTGTACAAGATGTTGCAGAGGGTTGGAGCATCGGCTGGCGCTGGCACCCTCGACAGATTTTTTATCCACAGCGCATTGAGCTGCTGTTACGCGATTTTGACTGGCGTCGGGCCAAGCTGGTTATCCACAGCCCCCAAGGGTGGCAGTCGATCAACGCCTTGGCAGGGCAGCATGAGTTGCGCTGGCAGCCCAGTGAATGGCGGCGTGATTCACGTCTTGAGTTGATTTTTTCCACTGCCCAGGACGTGGAAGCGCTGCAGCAAGCCATGCAGGCCTGCCGTCTTTAGTTTCGCCAGCGATTGTGATCCTGACGCCACTGGTTCATTTCAATGACGTTATCGGCATGCGGGACTGTTTTGATTTCGAACGGGTAGGGCGCCAGTTCGATCTGCATGCTGTGAGCGCCAAACTGAGTGACGGTGCCGGGGTGGCGTTGCTCACCAGTGACGGTGAACTCAAAGTTATACACACGGGCCAGGCGCTTGCGCCCTTGGGCATCGCGAACGAAGCCGATTCGCTTGAGCGCCACATTACCGTCGAGCAGTTCCAGGTCGAGTTTTGCACAGTGCTGCTTGACCCGATCCAGGGCCTTTTCACGCAATCCGTGGTTATGCCACAGCCAGGCGCCACCAGCACCCAGCACCATCAGCACGAAGAGATTACCCAGGGTCAGCATTACATTTGCTCCAACGAAGTACGCCCAGCTTACCTGCCTCTCCGGTCTGTCGTACAGGTGCCTTTTAGCGCCATACTGCGCGCCGTGTTTTCATTTATCAGCTTCGGAAGTCCTGCATGAAACGTACGCCGCACCTGCTCGCTATCCAGTCCCATGTGGTTTTCGGTCACGCCGGCAATGGCGCGGCGGTGTTCCCCATGCAACGGGTCGGTGTGAATGTGTGGCCCCTCAACACTGTGCAGTTCTCCAACCACACTCAGTATGGTCAGTGGACCGGGGAAGTGCTTGCGCCAGCGCAAATTCCCGCGCTGGTGGAGGGTATTGCGACGATCGGTGAGTTGGGCAATTGCGATGCAGTGTTGTCTGGTTACCTGGGCAGTGCCGAGCAAGGGCGGGCGATTCTCAGTGGCGTGGCGCGGATCAAATCCGTCAATCCCAAGGCGTTGTACCTGTGCGATCCGGTAATGGGACATCCGGAGAAGGGCTGCATCGTTCCGGCGGAAGTCAGTACGTTTCTGCTGGATGAGGCGGTGGCGGTAGCTGATGTGTTGTGCCCCAATCAGCTGGAGCTCGACAGCTTCTGTGAGCGGCGCCCCGAGTCACTGGAAGACTGCGTCGCCATGGCGCGCAGTCTGCTGGAGCGCGGACCAAAAGCGGTGCTGGTCAAGCACCTGGTCTACCCGGGGCGCGGCGCGGAAGAGTTTGAAATGTTGCTGGTGACAGGTGAGGGCAGCTGGCATTTGCGCCGTCCGCTGCTGGCCTTCCCGCGCCAGCCTGTGGGCGTGGGTGATCTGACCTCGGGGCTGTTCCTGGCGCGAGTGCTGCTGGGCGATAGCTGGGTAGCGGCGTTTGAATTCACAGCAGCCGCTGTTCATGAGGCGCTGCTCGAAACCCAGGCCTGCGCCAGCTACGAGCTTGAGCTGGTACGGGCCCAGGACCGCATCGTGCATCCACGGGTGCGCTTCGAGGCCCGACGTCTTGACGCTTAGATCGCGTCGCCCTTGAGCTCCTGATAGCGTTTTTCCAGCTCCTGGCGAATCTGGCGGCGTTGCTTGCCCTGCAGGAAGCGGCGTTTTTCTTCGCTGCTTTCTGGCTGGCGGGGTGGCACGGCAACCGGCTTACGGTCGTCATCCACTGCGACCATGGTGAAGAAGCAACTGTTGCTGTGGCGCACCGAACGCTCGCGAATGTTTTCGGTGACCACTTTTATGCCCACCTCCATCGAGGTGTTGCCGGTGTAGTTGACCGAGGCAAGAAAGGTCACCAACTCGCCGACATGCACCGGCTCGCGAAAGACCACCTGGTCAACCGACAAGGTCACCACGTAGCGGCCGGCATAGCGGCTGGCGCAGGCATAGGCGACTTCGTCGAGGTACTTGAGCAAGGTGCCGCCATGAACGTTGCCAGAAAAATTGGCCATGTCCGGGGTCATCAAGACAGTCATCGATAGCTGGGCGTTTCCAGGTTCCATAGTGTGCTCACGGTGAGGTTGCGCTGAGGCGGGGTGGCGACTGGTATTCACGCTTCTATCCCCTATTACGATTCCCATCTAATGACGGGACGCTGACAGCGGCCTTGCCGTCACGCTGTTTGTGCCATTAACGGCGTTGATTTGGTCGATCTGTTTCCACTTATTGCATCGGCTTTTCGCAACTGGCGGCGGTGTTAACCTGAGGAAACCCATGCAAGGTGGGTTTCCTACATTAAAAACACTATGTCCCTGCAACTCAATCAGTCAAATCTGAGGAGGTCGCGGGGTGTTCATTGTCTTGGGGTAAGGAGTACCGCGCCGTGCATGCCATCAGTTTCATCCAGGATCTGGCAGTGATCATGCTCGTCGCCGGTGTGGTCACCATCCTCTTTCACCGCTTCAAGCAGCCGGTGGTGTTGGGCTACATCGTTGCCGGCTTCATTATCGGCCCCCACACTCCGCCGTTTGGTCTGATCCACGACGAAGACACCATCAAGACCCTCGCGGAGCTAGGGGTGATCTTCCTGATGTTCTGCCTGGGCCTGGAGTTCAGCCTGCGCAAGCTGTTCAAGGTGGGGGCCACGGCATTCATCGCGGCATTCCTGGAAATCGTCCTGATGATCTGGATTGGCTTCGAGATCGGCCGCTGGTTCGGCTGGAGCACCATGGACTCGCTGTTCCTCGGCGCCATCCTGGCGATCTCCTCGACCACTATCATCGTCAAGGCGCTCAACGACCTGAAGATGAAAAACGAGCGCTTCGCACAGCTGATCTTCGGCGTACTGATCGTCGAGGACATTCTGGGCATCGGCATCATTGCCTTGCTGTCGGGCATCGCTGTCAGTGGCTCGGTCAGCTCGGGCGAGGTGTTCTCCACGGTCGGCAAGCTGTCGCTGTTCATGATCGTCGCGCTGGTGGTGGGCATTCTGCTGGTGCCGCGCCTGCTGGCTTATGTAGCGCGTTTTGAAAGCAACGAGATGCTGCTGATTACCGTGCTGGGGCTGTGTTTCGGCTTCTGCCTGCTGGTGGTCAAGCTTGAATACAGCATGGTGCTGGGCGCGTTCCTGATTGGCGCGATCATGGCCGAGTCCCGCCAGTTGGTGAAGATCGAGCGGCTGATCGAGCCGGTGCGGGACTTGTTCAGTGCCATTTTCTTTGTCGCCATCGGCATGATGATCGACCCGCTGGTGCTGGTCGAATATGCCTGGCCGATCGTGGTGATCACCATCGCCGTGGTGCTGGGCAAGATGTTGTCCTGCGGCATGGGAGCCTTTATCGCCGGCAACGACGGACGCACCTCGCTGCGAGTGGGCATGGGCCTGTCACAGATTGGTGAGTTCTCATTCATCATCGCTGCATTGGGCATGACCCTGCAGGTCACCAGCGACTTCCTGTACCCGGTCGCGGTGGCGGTATCGGCCATCACCACCTTGCTGACACCGTACCTGATCCGTGGGGCTGATCCGTTGTCGCTCAAGCTTTCCAAGGTGGTGCCGCAGCGCCTGGCGCGAGTGCTGTCGCTGTATGGCGAGTGGCTGCGAAGCATCCAGCCGCATGGCGAGGGCGCACTGCTGGCGTCGATGATCCGGCGCATCCTGCTGCAGGTGGGGGTGAACCTGGCACTGGTGGTGGCGATCTTCTTCAGCGGCGGCTATTTCGCTGCGCGCATCGGTGTCTACCTGGGCGAATGGGTCAGCGACGTTGGCCAGCAGAAGGCGATGATCTGGGGCGCTGCGCTGCTGCTGTCACTGCCGTTCCTGATCGCCGCCTACCGCAAGCTCAAGGCACTGTCGATGCTGCTGGCCGAGATGGGGGTCAAGCCGGAAATGGCCGGCAGGCACACCCAGCGGGTACGTCGGGTGATTGCCGAAGTGATCCCGCTGTTGTCATTGCTGGTGATCTTCCTGCTGCTCTCTGCACTGTCTGCCAGCATCCTGCCGACCAGCGAGTTGTTGGTGTTGATCGTGGTGGTGGCGGCAGTTGTGGCGGCCTTGCTGTGGCGCTGGCTTATCCGCGTGCACACGCGGATGCAGGTCGCCTTGCTGGAGACGTTGGAAAACCATCAGGAGAATCACCACTAGGGTGATGAGAAGAAACGCTTCCTGCGGGGGGCGATTCGAATGTCCGAGGGGATGGAGCGGTAGCGAATCGCCTCGCCGCGCAGGAAGGCGTGGCGATTCTACGAACATTAATAGCTAAGAGCCATCATTTTGTGAGGATATTTCTCATTCAGCTTTCCAGCCAGACATCCCGCACCCAGTGCCAGACCGATTCCCAGCTTTCCTCGGTGACAATCTCTTCTTCACCCGACCACAGCACCACGGTGCCATCTTCCTCGACACAGTAGTAATCGTCACCATCCTGGCAGATCGGGATCAGGTCACGAGGAACACCCGCGTCCCAGGCGTTGGCCGCTACTTCCGGCAGGTAGGTGTGCGACTGTGGGTCAGTGACAGTGACGGGCTCAAGGCTGCCATAGACCACATCGCTGACCGTCAGCAGGTACTCCTTGAAGACGAAGGGAATGTTGATGAACAGCTCTTCTTCAATCTCGACCAGTTGGTCTTCATCCGGCAGCTCAAGCGGCACCGGCACTGGTTCGTTGGCTTCTCGGAGCTGTTCGATGACTTCTTCCACGGTTCTATCCTCTAACCTATTGCGACACGCTGCGCGTTATACCCTAGTAGCCTGCAGTGAAAAAGCAAAACCCCGGGACAAGCCCGGGGTTTTTTTGTGCAATGCCTCAAGATCAGCCGTTCTGGCGGATCCCTGCGACCAGCCAAGGTTGGTTTTCGCCCTGGGCACGTTCCATGTTCCAGCTTTCACTGAACACTTCGCCCTGGTCAAAGCGCGAGGTCTTGGACACGCCACTGAAGGTCAGGGTGGCGATGGTCTTGTCGGCGCGATCGTCGACGCCATCAAGCTGCACGTCCAGATTGTCGATGTAGGTGGACTGGAAGCCTTCGCCCAGCTCGGCACGTTCCTGCTTGAGGAACTGCAGCAACTGAGGGGTTACGAACTCGGTGATCTTGTCCATTTCGTTGGCATCCCAGTGCTGCTGCAGCGACTGGAAGTGGTTGCGCGCGGCAGCCAGGAAGCTCTGCTCGTTGAACCAGGCCGGGGCGTTGATCACTGGACGGGCAGCGGCGGCAGGGGCGGCCGAACCACCGAAGATCGACGGCTGGGCAGGCTGCTGGTGCACTTCACGCTCGTAAGGGGCGTGGCCGGCGGCGGCCATTTGTGGCTGCTGCTTGCGACGACGGGCGGCGATGAAGCGGAACGCCAGGAAGGCGATCAGTGCGATGATCAGGATGTCGAAGATCTGCATGCCGTCGAAGCCATCGCCCATGAACATCGAGGCCAGCAGGCCACCGGCGGCGATACCGGCCAGAGGGCCGAGCCAGCGCGAAGCACCGCTGGCGGCTGCAGGTGCACGACCTGGAGCGGTTGGCGAGGCGGCCGGTGTAGCCGGGGCTGCCTGGCGGGTCTGGTGGGTTGGCGCGGCGCCCGAGCTCTTGCCGCCGCCGAAGCGCTTGGCGTTGGCGTCGAGGCTCATCGTCAGGCCGATGCACAGCGCCAAAGCGATGCTAAGAAAACGTTGCATAGAAGGGTATTCCCATTTTGTGGATTGCACGCGCGTCATGTTGCACAGGTTGTAGGACACATGACCAGCGCCATAATGTTTCTAGCTTTTGCCTGGCTGCAGGAGCGGGTCAGCCCGCGCCTACAGCGCTTCCAGCTTGGCGTAGCCGAGCATCAGCCACTTGCTGCCTTCGGCAAAGTTGACCTGAACCCTGGCCTGGGCGCCGGAACCCTCGAAGTTGAGGATCACGCCCTCGCCAAACACCGCATGCTGCACGCGCTGGCCAAGGTTGAAGGCGGTTTGCGGAATGTTCGCGTTGGCGAACAGGCTGCTGGTGCCGACCTTCTGCGCGGCGCCGAATGGACGGCTGACGCTGTTGGACAGGCGCACCTCCTGGATCAACCCGGCCGGAATCTCGCGAACGAAGCGCGACACCTTGTTGTAGGTTTCGCTGCCATACAGGCGTCGGGTTTCGGCGTAGGTCATCACCAGCTGCTGCATGGCCCGGGTGATACCCACATAGGCCAAGCGGCGTTCCTCTTCAAGGCGGCCGGGCTCTTCCAGGCTCATCTTGTGCGGGAACAGGCCTTCTTCCATGCCCACCAGGAACACATAGGGGAATTCCAGGCCCTTGGCGCTGTGCAGGGTCATCAGCTGAATGCTGTCTTCGTGCTCGTCGGCCTGGGCGTCGCCGGCTTCCAGCGAGGCATGGCCGAGGAAGGCCGCCAACGGCGAGAGCTCGGCGTCTTCTTCGCTGCTTTCGAAGTTGCGCGCAGCGCTGACCAGTTCCTCGAGGTTTTCTACCCGTGCCTGGCCCTTTTCACCTTTTTCTTCCTGGTGATAGATGATCAGCCCGGACTGCTCGATGACGGTCTGGGTCATCAGGTGCAGCGGCATCTCCATGACCTTGGCGGCGAGGTTCTCGATCAGCTCGATGAACGCAGCCAGGGCACCGGCGGCGCGGCCCTTGAGGCCCTTGTTGGCGATCAGCAGGCTCATCGACTCCCACATCGACACTTGTGCGTGGCGGGCGTGGTCGCGAATCGCTTCGACGGTTTTTTCGCCGATGCCCCGTGGCGGTACGTTGATCACCCGCTCAAGTGCAGCATCGTTGCCGCGGCCTTCGAGCAGGCGCAGGTACGCCATGGCGTTCTTGATTTCGGCGCGTTCGAAGAAGCGCTGGCCACCATAGATGCGGTAAGGAATACGCTCGCGCAGCAGGGCTTCTTCAAGCACGCGCGACTGGGCGTTGGAACGGTAGAGGATGGCAATGTCGCTGCGTGCCAGGCCGGTCTTGAGCACGCTCTCGATGGTCTCGACCACATAGCGCGCTTCATCGTGTTCGTTGAAGGCCGCGTACAGGCTCAACGGCTCGCCATCGCCGCCGTCGGTCCACAGTTCTTTGCCCAGGCGACCGCTGTTGTTGGCGATCAGGGCGTTGGCCGCTTTGAGGATGCCGGCGGTGGAGCGGTAGTTCTGCTCCAGGCGGATCAGTTCGGCGTCGGGGAAGTCAGCGGTGTACTGATGGATGTTCTCGATCTTGGCTCCGCGCCAGCCGTAGATGGACTGGTCGTCATCGCCGACGACCATCAGGCTGTCGCCGCCCTTGGCCAGCAGGCGCAACCAGGCGTACTGCACGGCGTTGGTGTCCTGGAACTCGTCTACCAGAATGTGGCGGAAGCGGCGCTGGTAGTGCTCGAGCAGCCCCGGGTTGTCACGCCACAGGTCCAGGGCACGCAGCAGCAACTCGGAGAAGTCGATGACCCCAGCCCGCTGGCAGGCGGCCTCATAGGCTTCATAGATGCTGCGCATGGTGCCCAGGAACAGGTCGCCACTGGCCTGGATATGTTGCGGGCGCAGGCCTTCGTCTTTCTGGCCGTTGATGAACCACTGGGCCTGGCGTGCGGGCCAGCGTTGCTCATCGAGGCCCAGTTCGCGGATCACGCGCTTGACCAGGCGCTGCTGGTCGTCGCTGTCGAGGATCTGGAAGTTCTGGTTCAGCCCGGCCTCTTGCCAGTGCGCCCGCAGCAGGCGATGCGCCAGGCCGTGGAACGTGCCTACCCACATGCCGGCCGGGTTGATGCCCATCAGTTGCTCGATGCGCTGGCGCATCTCGGCAGCGGCCTTGTTGGTGAAGGTCACCGACAGGATCGAGTGCGGCGAGGCCTGCTCGACCTGGATCAACCAGGCGATGCGGTGCACCAGCACACGGGTCTTGCCGGAGCCGGCACCGGCCAGGACCAACTGACGACCAACGGGGGCGGCTACGGCCTGGCGTTGGGCGTCGTTGAGAGAGTTCAACAGGAGAGAGAGATCATCGCGCATCCGGGCATTTTAGGGGCGCGGGCAACCCTTGGGCAAATATACAGTAGAAAAACTTTGCCCTGACGACCGGGCAGTCATCGGCTGCAGCCCAAGGCCTGCGCGCTTGAGCGCTTTCGTCGGAAAATCGATCCGATGAATAATGATCCAGAGCAGTTTGGCAGGGGCTCTTGCTTGTGTATGCTCCGTGCACGTTTAGGGCTAACCATTACAAGAACACTGCCTATGACATCCGTTTCCGACTCCGTCGGCGTGCCTTTGCAGACACGTGGGAGTATCCGTAGACACTTCGCTACACAACTGGCGGTAGAGCGCACCCGGCTGCTCTATCAAGGCTCGTTGCTGCCCACCTTGTTCATGCTGCTCAATGGTCTGGTCTGTGCCTGGATGCTCTGGAGCCCGGCCCGCTACCTGTTGGTCAGTGTCTGGGTGGTGTGGCTGATGGCGCTGGTGGCCTTGAGGGTTATCCAGGTGGCCGCATTCGATTCGGCCATGCCCGATCGCCAGGCCCAGCCCAGTTGGTGGCGAATGTTTCTGCTGGGCTCGGCCTTCAGTGGCCTGACCCTGGCCAGTGCGGCGATTGCCCTGGTGCCTGTGGATAACTTCGTGCAGCAGGCCTGGGTATTCGGCCTGCTGGGCGCGGCCACCTTGTCTGCCAGTATCGCCTATGCCGTCAGCTTGCCGGCGTTTCTCAGTTTCACCTTGCCCTGCCTGCTGCCGCCCATTGCCTTCCTGCTCTGGAGTGGTGATGCGCACCAGCATGGTTGGGGTTGGCTCGGGCTGATTCTGTTGGGGGCATTGATAGTGGTGGCCTGGCAGGTCAACCGGCTGATCGAGGACAGCCTGTTGCGGCGCTTCCAGAACCAGGCCCTGATCGAGCACCTGCAAGCGGCCCAGACGCGTAGTGAACGGCTCAACCAGGCGTTGGCGGATGAGGTGGAGCAGCGACGCCAGATCGAGGAGCAATTGCGTCAGGCACAAGTGGGGCTGGAGTCGCGGGTAGTTCAGCGTAGCCAGGAGCTGGAGCAGGCCACTCACGCCTTGATCAAAAGCGAGCAGCGTCTGGCCCTGGCTCTGGAAGCGAGTGAGCTGGGCCTTTGGGACTGGAACCTTGAAACCGATGAGATCCATCACACCCAGCTGCGCGAGTTGTTCGGCATTGACCCCGACCAGGTTCGCGAAATGCTTGCCCATCTCAAGCCGCGTCTTCATCCAGACGATGTGCCATTGCTCAAGCGCACGCTGGTGGACCATCTGAAAGGGCGCACCGAGGACTATCGCATCGAGTACCGGGTGCGCCACAGCGAGGGGCACTGGTGCTGGATCGAAGACCGCGGCCGTGCGGTTGAGCGAGACGCCTGCGGTCGCGTGCTGCGCATGCTGGGAACACGCCGGGACATCAGCGAGCGCAAGGCCCAGGAAGAGCAACAGCGGCTGGCGGCCACAGTATTTGAAGCGGCCAGCGAAGGCATCGCGATCCTCGACCCGGACTACAGCCTGCTGGCGGTCAATCAGGCGTTCTGCCGGGTCACAGGTTATGTTCGCGAAGAGCTGTTGGGAGGCAAGCTGCTGGCGTTGCCCTGCAGTCGCGATGCCTGGCGTCACCACCAGGCCATCGAGCAAGCCCTTGAGCAGCAGGGCAGTTGGCAGGGGGAGCTGGTTGAGGCTCGCAAGAACGGAGAGCTGTACCCTCAGTGGCTACAACTCAATGGCGTGCGTGATGCTCGCGGCCATTTGAGCAGCATCGTTGGCTTCTTTACTGACCTGTCGGCACGCCGCGAGTCAGAGGAGCGATTGCGTTACTTGGCCCACTACGACGAGCTGACGGGGCTTGCCAACCGTGCGCTGTTTCGTCTGCGCCTGCACGAGGCCGGCCAGCGCGTGCGCCTGAGCGGGCGGGGCCTGGCCTTGCTGCATATCGATCTGGACCGCTTCAAGCTGCTCAATGACAGCCTGGGTCATGAACAGGCTGACCACCTGCTGAAACAAATGGCCCGTCGCATTGGCAATGCCGTGCCCGAGGCCGATACGGTGGCGCGTTTGTCTGGCGATGAGTTTTGCGTGCTGTTCGATGGCTACACTCACTTGTCGAGCCTGGTGCGGGTCGCCACCCGCTTGCTGGAAAAGCTGCGGGTGCCGCTGCGTGCCGACGGTCATGAATTGGTGGTCAGCGCATCGGTGGGTATCAGCCTGTTGTCCGACGCCAGCCGGGACGTCACCGCGTTGGTCAGTCAGGCCAATATGGCCATGCAGCATGCCAAGCACCTGGGCGGCGACAATTTCCAGTTCTACACCGAAAGTCTGCAGGCCAGTACGCTGCAGCGGCTGCAGTTGGAGAATCATCTGCGCAAGGCCATCGAAGAGCGTCAGCTGCAGGTTTATTACCAGCCAAAATTGTGCCTGGCCACCGGGCGCCTGCATGCCGCCGAAGCTTTGGTGCGCTGGCAGCACCCGCAGTGGGGCATGGTGCCGCCAGCGGATTTCATCGGGCTTGCCGAAGAGACCGGGCTGATAGCGCCGATGGGCGAGTTCGTTCTGCGCCAGGCGTGCTGGCAAGCGTGTGAGTGGCAGCGCCAGGGGCTTGAGCCGATTCGTGTGTCGGTCAACCTGTCGGTCTATCAACTGCGCCAGGGCAAGCTGGTCAGCCTGGTGCGCCAGGTGCTGGATGAAAGCGGGCTGGCGCCGCACTTGCTGGAGCTGGAACTGACCGAGAGCCAATTGCTCGACAGTGTGGAGCACATCATTGCAACGTTCGGCCAATTGCATGAGCTGGGCGTGAAGCTTGCGATTGACGATTTCGGCACTGGCTATTCATCGCTCAGCTACCTCAAGCGCTTCCCGGTGGATTTCGTGAAAATCGATCAGGCGTTCATTCGCGGCTTGAGTGAGGGCAGCGAAGACGCCGCCATCACCCGGGCGATCATTGCCATGGCCCAGAGCCTGGGCCTGAAGGTGGTTGCAGAAGGGGTCGAGACCCGCGAGCAACTGGAGTTTCTTCGCAGGCAGGGTTGCAATGAAGTGCAGGGCTACCTGATCAGCCGGCCGGTAACGGCACCGGAGCTGGCCGCGTTGCTGGCCAGCCGTCACCCGTTCTAGAGATGCCAGGCGCGCCCCTGGTGCGCCAGCAGGCTGTGGGCCTGGTCCGGGCCATTGGAGCCGGCGTGGTAGGGGCGCGGGGCCTGGAAGTGCTCCTGCCAGCCGATGAGGATCGGGTCAATCCAGGCCCAGGCGGCTTCTACTTCGTCGCGGCGCATGAATAGCGTCGAGTCACCATCAAGCACATCCAGCAGCAAACGTTCATAGGCGTCCCACAGGCGAGTCTGTCCGAACACCTGAGCGAGGTTGAGGTTCAGTTCAACCGGCTCCAGGCGCATGCCTTTGCCAGGGCTCTTGGTCATCATTTGCAGGCTGATGCGCTCGTCCGGCTGCAGCTGGATCAGCAACTGGTTGGCCTGGTCACCCTCGAACAAACGATGAGGCACCGGCTTGAACTGGATGACGATCTGCGAGGAGCGCTTGGCCAGGCGCTTGCCGGTGCGCAGGTAGAACGGCACGCCGGCCCAGCGCCAGTTGTCGATATGCGCCTCAACGGCGACGAAGGTCTCGGTATCGCTGTCGTTGTCGACATCTTTCTCGAAGTAGTAGGCCGGCACTTCCTGCCCGCCAATCTTGCCGGCGCTGTACTGGCCGCGCACAGTCTTGTCCTGCACATCCTGGCCGCTGATGGGCTTGAGGGCTTTGAGGATCTTCACCTTCTCGTCGCGTACGGCTTCAGCTTCGAACTGCGCTGGCGGCTCCATGGCCACCAGGCAGAGCAGTTGCAGCAGGTGGTTCTGCAGCATGTCACGGGTGGCGCCGGAACGGTCGTAATAGGCGCCCCGGTTTTCCACCCCCAGGGTTTCACACACGCTGATCTGCACGTGATCTACCTGGCTGTTGCGCCAGACAGGTTCGAGCAGGGCGTTGGCGAAGCGCAGGGCCATGAGGTTCTGCACGGTTTCCTTGCCCAGGTAGTGGTCGATACGAAACACCTGCGACTCGTCGAACACTTCGCCGATGGCCTGGTTGATCGCGGTGGCCGACTCCAGCGAATGGCCGATGGGCTTTTCCAGGACGATGCGTGCTTCGCTGTCGGCCAGGCCCGCAACTTTGAGGTTCTTGGCAATGGGCACGAACAGGTTGGGGGCGGTGGCCAGGTAGTAAATTCGGGTCAGGCCGCCCGGCTCACCCAGAAAGCGTGCCAGGCGACCGAAGTCGGCACTCTGCGAAGCGTCCATGGAGAAGTAGTCCAGTCGCGCGCAAAAACGCGCCCAGACATCTTCCTCGAAGTCGTTGCGGGCGATCTGGGCCCGGCAGCGCCGTTCGGTGAGCTTGAGAAATTCATTTCGTGGCAGCGTGCGCCGAGCCAGGGCAATGATGCGTACGGCGTTGTGCAGGCGCCCCTCGCGATACAGGTGATAGAGCGCCGGAAGCAGTTTGTGCAGGGCCAGATCACCGGTGCCGCCGAACACCAATATGTCGCAAGGGATAGTCAATACCACCACTCTCCTAGTTCGTTTAGCTGGGCGGGTCGCCGGTCATGTAGTATAACTACAAGAAAGCTACAACCCGGTCAGTCGATCATAACCGAGTCCTGCCCTTGAATCTGTTGCAACACATCGCCCAGTCGCGCCATCTGCTACGCAAATCGGAACTGAAGGTTGCCGATCACGTGCTGCTGGATCCCGCAGCCGTCATGCATAGCTCCATGGCCGATCTTGCCCATAGCGTTGGTATCAGCGAGCCAACCATCGTGCGCTTTTGCCGTGCCATCGGTTGCTCCGGGTTCCAGGACCTCAAACTCAAGCTGGCCCAGAGCCTGGCGGCCGGTGCCAGTTTTGGCCAGTTCGCCATTCATGAAGACGACTCGGTTGCCGACTACAGTCTGAAGATTTTCGACACCACCCTGCATACCCTGATGGAGGTGCGCGAGCATCTCGATCCACAGGCCTTGCAACGTGCCGTGACGGCCATGGCCAACGCCCAGCGCGTCGAGTTCTATGGCTTTGGTGCTTCCGGTGCGGTGGCGGCGGATGCCCAGCACAAGTTCTTCCGCCTGCTGCTGACGGCCGCGGCGTATTCCGACCCGCACATGCAGGCAATGTCGGCCGTGACCCTCAAGCCGGGTGATGTAGCCATCTGCATTTCCCAGTCCGGGCGCTCGAAGGATCTGCTGATCACTGCCAACCTGGTGCGTGAAAGCGGTGCCACCTTGATTACCCTGTGCCCGAGCCAGACGCCATTGGCCGAGTTGTCGACGGTCAACCTGGCCATCGACGTGCATGAAGACACCGAGATCTACACCCCGCTGACCTCACGTATCGCTCACCTGGTGGTCATCGACGTACTGGCCATGGGCGTAGCCATGGCGCGCGGCCCTAGCCTGGTCAACCACCTCAAGAGCGTCAAACGCAGCTTGCGCAGCCTGCGCCTGTCGCCCAAGTCAGTGAAGGCACTCGACGACTGAACGCGTGTAGGAGCGGGCTTGCCCCGCGATCGAGGTCGGCAGAAGAGCCCAATCGCGGGACAAGCCCGCTCCTACACTGCAGATTCACCCGCCTGTAACCACCCCGCCGCCAAACTGTAACCCGCCTGCGCCAGGCTGAACTCCCGCACTCGATCAGGGAGATATGCAATGGCTCGTGAATTCGATGGCTCGTATCAACCCAACGCAAAATCCCGCAAGCAGCAGGAGAAAGATCAGCGCCGCATGGAATTTCGCCGCGCGATCGAAAGTTACTCCGAACAGCGCCGCCTTCTGCAAGAAATAGCCGATTTTCCCGAGTTGCAGGCCATCAATGTGTGGCAGGTATCGGCGGCAAGTTCCCCGAAAAACGCTCAACAAGCCCGCTGATTTGCGTACGTTCGCTGCGAATGAACGCAAGAAAGGCCAAGGCCACCGGTGACTGCCGCTTGGCCTTGGCCTGCACCACGCACCAACTGCGGTACAGCGGTAGTTCCTCTACCGGCAACTCGCGCAGCACGCCGGTGGCCAGTTCCAGGTTAAGCGCGTGACGAGTCAGCAGGGCAATGCCCAGACCGGCAATCACGCATTCACGCTGGGCGTCGGCCGACGCCACTTCAAGGGTCTGGGTGAAGTGTACGCGCTTGTCCTTGAAGTATTCCTCGCACGCCTTGCGGGTCCCCGAGCCTTGTTCGCGCACCAGCAGGGTGTGTGGCTCAAGGTCTTGCAGGCGCAACTTTTCCAGCTTGCACAGTGGGTGCTCGGGCGGCGCCACGGCGACAATCGGGTTATTAAGGAAGGGCAGGAACTCCAGGCCCATGTCCTGGGGTACCATCGACATGATGATCAGGTCATCACGATTGTCGGAAAGCCTGCGAATTGCCTGCGCGCGATTGACCACGGTGAGGGTGAGGTTGACCTCCGGGTGCAAGCGCTTGAAGGCAGCGAACAGGTGTGGCACGAAGTACTTGGCGCTGGATTCGACGGCCAGCTTCAAGTGCCCCTGCAACGAGCCCTGCATGTCGGAGAGCTGCATGTCCAGGCTCTCCAGGCGGCCGAAGATATCCCGGCTGGCCCGTTGCAGCGCTTCGGCGGCTTCGGTCAGGTAAAGCTTCTTGCCGACGTACTCGAACAACGGTTGGCCCACCAGTTCTTCAAGCTGGCGGATTTGTAGACTAACGGCGGGTTGCGTCAGATTCATCTCCTCGGCCGCCCGGCTGTAGGAACGTAAATCACAGACCTCATTGAAGATCTGCAGTTGACGCAATGTCATACGCATCAATGACTTACGCATTTTATTCTTGTCCTGGCAAAACCTTGTAACAGCACTATAAGCTTTTGCTAATGCTCGCCCTAATAAATATTGATTTTTGTTTATTCCAAGACAGCGCTAGGGTAAAGATGCGACTGGCCAGCGACGATTGGTCACGCGCCGACCGGTTATGCCGGCTCGTTTGTTCTAGCGGCCTTGGGAATTATTCCAGTGATAAAAAAGATCCTGATCGCCAACCGCGGTGAAATTGCTGTTCGAATCGTGCGTGCCTGCGCCGAGATGGGCATCCGTTCCGTGGCGATCTTCTCCGACGCCGACCGCCATGCCTTGCACGTCAAGCGTGCCGACGAGGCCCACAGCATTGGTGCCGAGCCCCTGGCCGGTTACCTGAACCCGCGCAAGCTGGTGAACCTGGCAGTGGAAACCGGTTGCGATGCCCTGCATCCCGGTTATGGCTTTTTGTCTGAGAACGCTGAGCTTGCAGACATTTGTGCCGAACGCGGTATCAAGTTCATCGGCCCGGCGGCAGAAGTCATTCGCCGCATGGGTGACAAGACTGAAGCCCGTCGCAGCATGATCAAGGCGGGTGTCCCGGTGACGCCAGGCACTGAAGGCAACGTTGCCGACATCCATGAAGCCCTCGAGGAAGGTGATCGCATCGGGTATCCGGTGATGCTCAAGGCCACCTCCGGTGGTGGCGGTCGCGGCATTCGTCGCTGCAACAGCCGCGAAGAGCTCGAGCAAGCCTTCCCGCGGGTGATATCCGAAGCGACCAAGGCCTTTGGTTCGGCGGAAGTCTTCCTGGAAAAATGCATCGTCAACCCGAAACACATCGAGGCGCAGATCCTCGGTGACAGCTTCGGCAACGTTGTGCACCTGTTCGAGCGCGATTGCTCGATCCAGCGTCGTAACCAGAAGCTCATTGAAATCGCCCCAAGCCCGCAACTAACCCCTGAACAGCGCGCCTACATCGGCGACCTGTCGGTACGCGCCGCCAAGGCCGTGGGTTACGAGAACGCCGGTACCGTGGAGTTTCTGCTCGCCGATGGCGAGGTGTACTTCATGGAGATGAACACCCGGGTGCAGGTGGAACACACCATCACCGAAGAAATCACCGGTATCGACATCGTTCGCGAGCAGATCCGCATCGCCTCCGGCCTGCCGCTGTCGGTCAAGCAGGAAGACATCCAGCACCGGGGCTTCGCCCTGCAGTTCCGGATCAACGCTGAAGATCCGAAGAACAACTTCCTCCCAAGCTTCGGCAAGATCACCCGTTACTACGCTCCCGGCGGTCCGGGCGTACGTACCGACACGGCGATCTATACCGGCTACACCATTCCACCGTTCTACGACTCGATGTGCCTGAAGCTGGTGGTCTGGGCGCTGACCTGGGAAGAAGCCATGGACCGTGGCCTGCGCGCCCTGGACGACATGCGCGTGCAAGGGGTCAAGACCACCGCCGCTTATTACCAGGAAATCCTGCGCAATCCGGAATTCCGCAGCGGTCAGTTCAATACCAGCTTCGTTGAAAGCCATCCGGAACTGACCAACTACTCGATCAAGCGCAAACCCGAAGAGCTGGCCCTGGCCATCGCTGCCGCCATCGCCGCCCACGCAGGCCTGTGAGGAACCCGACAATGTCCAAGAAAATTTTTGTAACCGACACAATCCTGCGCGACGCCCACCAGTCCCTGCTGGCTACCCGCATGCGTACCGAAGACATGCTGCCGATCTGCGACAAGCTCGACAAAGTCGGCTACTGGTCGCTGGAAGTCTGGGGCGGCGCTACCTTCGACGCCTGTGTACGCTTTCTCAAGGAAGACCCGTGGGAGCGCCTGCGCAAGCTGCGCGCCGCTCTGCCCAACACCCGCCTGCAAATGCTGCTGCGTGGCCAGAACCTGCTGGGCTACCGCCATTACAGCGATGACGTGGTCAAGGCGTTCGTTGCCAAGGCTGCCGTCAACGGCATCGACGTGTTCCGTATCTTCGACGCCATGAACGACGTGCGTAACCTGCGCGTGGCCATCGAGGCGGTCAAGGCTGCCGGCAAGCACGCCCAGGGCACCATCGCCTACACCACCAGCCCGGTGCACACCATCGATGCGTTCGTGGCCCAGGCCAAGCAGATGGAAGCCATGGGTTGCGACTCGGTTGCGATCAAGGACATGGCCGGCCTGCTGACCCCGTACGCCACCGGCGAACTGGTCAAGGCACTCAAGGCCGAGCAGTCGCTGCCCGTGTTCATTCACTCCCACGACACCGCCGGCCTGGCTGCCATGTGCCAGCTCAAGGCTGTCGAGAACGGCGCTGACCATATCGACACCGCCATCTCCAGCTTCGCCTGGGGCACCAGCCACCCCGGCACCGAATCGATGGTCGCAGCCCTCAAGGGCAGCGAGTTCGACACTGGCCTGGACCTGGAGCTGTTGCAGGAAATCGGTCTGTACTTCTATGCCGTTCGCAAGAAGTACCACCAGTTCGAGAGCGAGTTCACCGCCGTCGATACCCGCGTGCAAGTGAACCAGGTTCCGGGTGGGATGATTTCCAACCTGGCCAACCAGCTCAAGGAGCAAGGCGCACTCAACCGCATGAACGAAGTGCTGGCCGAGATTCCCCGGGTTCGCGAAGACCTCGGTTTCCCGCCGCTGGTGACCCCAACCTCGCAGATCGTCGGCACCCAGGCGTTCTTCAACGTGCTGGCTGGCGAGCGCTACAAGACCATCACCAACGAAGTGAAGCTGTACCTTCAAGGGGGCTACGGCAAAGCGCCGGGTGTGGTCGATGAGCAACTGCGTCGCCAGGCCATCGGCAGCGAAGAAGTGATCGACGTGCGCCCAGCCGACTTGCTCAAGCCGGAAATGACCAAGCTGCGCGCCGACATCGGCAACCTGGCCAAGTCTGAAGAAGACGTGCTGACCTACGCCATGTTCCCGGACATCGGGCGCAAGTTCCTCGAAGAGCGTGAAGCCGGCACCCTGACCCCTGAAGCGCTGCTGCCGATTCCAGAAGCCGGCGCGGTAGCCTCGGCTGGTGGCGAAGGTGTTCCGACCGAGTTCGTCATCGACGTACATGGTGAAACCTACCGCGTCGACATTACCGGTGTGGGTGTCAAGGCTGAAGGCAAGCGTCACTTCTACCTGTCCATCGACGGCATGCCGGAAGAAGTGGTGTTCGAGCCGCTCAACGAATTCGTCGGCGGTGGCAGCAGCAAGCGCAAGCAGGCCAGCGCACCGGGTCACGTGAGCACCACCATGCCAGGGAACATCGTCGATGTACTGGTCAAGGAAGGCGACACGGTCAAGGCCGGCCAATCGGTACTGATCACCGAAGCCATGAAGATGGAAACCGAAGTCCAGGCAGCCATTGCCGGCAAGGTCACCGCCATCCACGTGGCCAAGGGCGACCGGGTCAACCCGGGTGAAATCCTGATCGAGATCGAGGGCTGATTACAGGCCCCGGTCTACAAGCGGTTAACCTCTGGGGAGCGATAGCTCCCCTTTTTTTTGCGGCTACATGCTATTCCTGCCGGCAGGCTTCCAAGGTACGTAGTTGACCCTCCGGCCGCTGGTTATCCTCACTCAACCACCGCTCAAACCCCGCCGCAATCGCCGGCCATTCATCATCGGTAATCGAAAACCAGGCCGTATCCCGATTGCGGTCCTTGATCACCATGTGTTTTCGAAACACCCCCTCGAACGTAAAGCCAAAGCGCAGTGCCGCTCGTTTGGAGCGGGCGTTGGCATCGTTGCACTTCCATTCCAGGCGACGGTTGCCCAGCTCGATCCCCAGCTTGCCCAGCAGGTACACCGCTTCGGTGCCCTTGGGGGTGCGTTGCATGGCGGCGCCGAAGGCGATGTGGCCGATTTCGATACGGCCCTGGTCGGGGACGATGGACATCAGGCTGAGGATGCCCTGGGTCTGGCCGCTGGCCAGGTCGATGACGCTGTAGAACAAGGGATCGCTGCTGGCCGCATTGCTGTCGAGCCAGTGGTCGAAATCTTCGCGCTCGGTAAACGGGCCATATGCCAGGTAGTCCCAGAGCTTCGGATCGGCGTCCGGGCCTTGGAATACGTCCCAGAGGTCTTCGCGGTCGCGCCGGGGGTCGAGTTTTTCCAGGCGGATGAAGCGCCCCATCAGCGCGGTCGGTTGCGGACGTTTGGCCGGGTGCCAGTTCAAGGTATCACTCATCGTGTGGCTCCTGGAGTTACAGCGGTTTGCGAAACTGGATGAAGCCGGGGCGCTCGGCAACCTGCTCGTACAGGCTGATCGCCGTCGCGTTGGTTTCGTGGGTCAACCAATGGACCTTGGCGCAGCCCGCTTCGCGAGCCGTATCGTAGACATACTCGATCAGGTGACGGCCAACACCCAGGCCACGTTGCTCGCTCTGGACGTAGAGGTCCTGCAGGTAGCAGGAGTTCTCGATGCTCCAGTTGGAACGATGATAGATCCAGTGGACCATGCCCACTGCCTTGCCATCGACCCAGGCCAGCGCTGCGTTGGTCGGTTCGTTGGGGTCCAGCATGCGCTGCCAGGCGACGTTCGTCACTTCACCGGCAAGACGGGTTTGGTAGAAGTCCAGATACGCCTGCCACAAGGGCAGCCAGGCACTGTGATCGTTGGCGGCTACAGGGCGAATATTCACGGTCGACATAGCGGTTTCCTTCAGAGTGGGCGCATCTGGGCGGCCAGTTGATTGTCCAGAGGATCGGTGCTGTTGCTCAGGCTTTTGCGCACACCTTCGATATCGATGGCCGAGCGGTTCTGGCTGAGTTTGCGGGTGCCTTGCAGGCGCTCGATGGGCAGGGCAAAGCCGACGATGGCCTTGAGCATCCCGGCCATGTAGTCGGCAGGTGCTTCATCCACCGACCAGGGCGCGGCCTGGCGTTGTTCATGGTGGTCGCTCAAGCGCCGGACGATGTCCAGCAGGTGCTCGGCATCGTGATACACCTGGGCCTTGCCCCAGGCATGGACCGCCATGTAGTTCCAGGTCGGCACGGTGCGCGGGTCCTCGAGCTTGCTGGGGTAGTAACCGGCGCTGACATACGCATCGGGCCCGGCAAACACCACCAGGGCCTCGGCGCCGTTTTCCAGCGCCTGCCATTGGCGGTTGGCGCGGGCGAAGTGGCCGTAGAGCGTGCCGTTGCTGCCCTGGCTGCGGTCGAGCAGCAAGGGCAGGTGGCTGGCCTGCAGGCCTTGTTCGCCCTGAGTCACCAGTACGGCCAGGCGGGTTTGCTCGATCTGCTGGTGCAGTTGGCTGAGGTCGGTTTCCTTGTAGCTCGAAGGTGTGAACATGGGGATTGTCCTTGGCGTATGGCTCAATCCTAGGCAGGCTATTGGTCTATGGTAAGAGCCATTAACAGCTAATTTGATAGGTCCATTGTCATGAGCGAGCGCCCCTTCACCTTGCCGTTCGACCCCACCGGAATCGTGCTCGATCGTCGCCAGGGGCTGAGCCGACAGCTTTACCAGGCACTGCGCATGCGTGTGCTGGATGGGCGCTTGAGCAGTGGGACACGGTTGCCGGCCACCCGTGACATGGCCACGGCCCTGGCCTTGTCGCGCAACAGTGTGGTGCGCGCCTATGACCAACTGTATGCCGAAGGTTTCATCGAAAGCCGGGTGGGCGATGGCACGTACGTGAGCCAACTACCAAAACTATCCACAAAAGTATCCACAGGGTTATCCCTGGGTTTTTCCACAGGGTTATCCACAAAATCGACTGAAAATACTGAGGTTTTGTCCAGTAAAGTTATCCACACAGGCCCTTTGGCGCGGCTCCAAAATCATCATTTACCTGCTCCCAAAAGCGGGCCGCCGCGGGCTTTTCGCGTCGGTTTACCGGCGCTCGATTTGTTCCCTTTTGACGTCTGGGCCAAGCTGCAGGCGGGTTTTTGGCGTAACCCGGATCCGGCCGCCCTGGGCTACGGCGATCCGGCCGGCGAACCGCAGCTTCGTGAGCTGATTGCGACCTATTTGCGTCGATCACGGGGGCTTTCCTGCATGGCTGAACAAATTGTGATCACCAGTGGTGCGCAGCAGGCGATAAGCCTTTGTGCACAGCTGCTGCTGGAGCCGGGGGAGAGTGTGGCTGTGGAAAACCCTGGTTACCGCGCCGCCGGAAATGCCTTCGCCCTGACCGGCGCGCGGGTGCATGGGGTGGCTGTGGACAACGAAGGGCTCGATTGCACCGCGCTCGAGGCCCTGGCGAATTGTCGCCTGAGCTACGTGACGCCCTCGCACCAGTACCCCACCGGGGTCACCATGAGCCTGGCCCGGCGCCTGGAACTGCTTGCCTGGGCCCAGCGCAAGGACGGCTGGATCATCGAGGACGACTACGATGGCGAGTACCGCTACAGCGGCGCCCCCTTGGCGCCCTTGGCAGCGCTGGATCGCAGCGGGCGGGTGTTATACATCGGCACCTTCGGCAAGATCGCCTTCCCGGCCCTGCGCCTGGGTTATCTGGTATTGCCGCAACAGCTGGTACAGGCCTTTTCCCGTTGCCGGGCGCTGGCAGTGCGGCATTCGGAGGTCGGGACCCAGGCGGTAATGGCGCAGTTCATGGCCAAGGGACACTTCCAGCGCCACATCCGCCGTGTGCGGCGTGCAGCCCTGAGCCGGCGCAATGCCTTGCAGGCCGGTTGGCCCGTGGATGTTCCAGGCCTGGGCCCGATGCCGGAAGTAGCTGCCGGGCTGCATGTGAAAGTCGATGTGGACTGTTACGCCCGCGAGCAGGCACTGATCGCTCGTGCCGAAGCCGTTGGGGTTGAGCTCAACGCCCTGAGCGACTATTGGTTGCCCGACTCCACGGCCTCTGTGGATAACCGTGCCGGGTTGGTGCTGGGCTTCGCCGCCGTGGACGAAGCCCGAATTGCCGATGCCCTGGCACGCTTGCGGCGTGCCTGGCGCGGGTGACGGTCAGGTGCCGGCCTTGATCTTGGTCCAGGCCCGAGTGCGCGCGCGTTCGGCGTCGCGGGCAAGCGGCTGCAAGGTATACAGCTTGGCCATGGCTTCCTCGGTCGGGTACAGGTTGGGGTTGTTGCGAATCGCCGGGGCGACCCGTTCGGTGGCGTCCTTGTTCGGGTTCGGATACCCGACAAAGTCGCTGATGGGGGCAATGACCTTGGGCTGCAGCAGGTAGTTGATGAAGGTGTACGCGTCCTCTGGGTTGGCCGCGCCTTTGGGGATCGCCAGCATATCGAACCAGATCGGTGCGCCTTCCTTGGGCAGGCGCATGTCCACCACCACGCCGTTTTTCGCTTCGATGGCGCGGTTGGCTGCCTGGGAGAAGCTGCCCGAGTAGCCCACGGCCACGCAGATGTCGCCGTTGGCGATGTCGGCCATGTACTTGGAAGAGTGGAAGTAGGTGATGTGCGGACGGATTTTCATCATCAGCGCCTCGGCTTTCTTGTAGTCAGCCGGCTTGTCGCTGTTGGGCGGCAGGCCCAGGTATTGAAGGGCCAGGGGCAGGATTTCCGAGGGCGAATCGAGCAGGGCGACGCCGCACTGCTTGAGCTTGGCGAGGTTCTCTTCCTTGAAGATCAGGTCCCAGCTGTCCACCGGGGCGTTGTCACCCAGCGCGGCCTTGACCTTGGCCGGGTTGAAGCCGATCAGCACGGTGCCATACATGTACGGCACGGCAAATTTGTTGCCGGGATCGTTGGCCTCGATCAGCTTCATCAGCTTGGGGTCCAGGTGCTGCCAGTTCGGCAGCTTGCTGCGGTCCAGCGGCTGGAACACCCCGGCTTCGATCTGCTTGGCCAGGAACACGTTGGAGGGTACGACCACGTCATACCCGGAGTTGCCAGTCAGCAACTTGGCTTCGAGCGCCTCGTTGGTGTCGAAGATGTCGTAGATCAACTTGACCTGGCTGTCTTTCTGGAAGTCCACCAGGGTTTGCGGGGTGATGTAGTCGAACCAGTTGTAGACCCGCAGGGTGCGCTGCTCGGCAGCCTGGAGGCTACCGGCAAGCAGGGTGCTGCAGAGCAAGGGGGCAATCAGGCGCTTGAGTCGGGTCATCGTTGAGCTTCCTGTTGGGCGCGTTCGAAACCTTCCAGTACGTTCACTGCGTTGATGCCGATTTCCTCGACCGCATAACCGCCTTCCATGACGAACAGGGTCGGCTTGCCGAGGTGGGCAATGCGTTCGCCCATCTGCAGGTAGTCGGGACTGTCCAGCTTGAACTGGGAAATCGGATCGTCCTTGAAGGTGTCGACCCCCAGGGAAACCACCAGCACATCCGGCCCATAGGCAGCGATACGTTCACAGGCCTGGTCCAGGGCATTGCTCCAGGTCGGCCAGTCGCTGCCGGCCGGCAGCGGGTAATTGATGTTGAAGCCTTGGCCCTCACCTTCGCCTTCTTCATCGGCATAGCCGAGGAAGAACGGAAACTCGGCTTGTGGATCGCCATGAATCGAGGCGAAGAACACGTCGTTGCGCTGGTAGAAGATTTCCTGGGTGCCGTTGCCGTGATGGTAGTCCACGTCGAGGATCGCCACTTTCTGCCGGCCCTGGTCGAGAAAGGCCTGAGCGGCGATGGCGGCGTTGTTCAGGTAGCAGTAGCCGCCCATCACATCGCTGGCGGCATGGTGTCCAGGTGGCCGGCACAAGGCAAATGCACTATGGGCGCCGGCCTGGATGGCGGCCTGGGCGGTCAGTGCGACTTGGGCAGCACTGTAGGCGGCCTTCCAGGTGCCAGCGGTAATCGGCGCACCGGCGTCGAAACTGTAGTAGCCCAACTCGCCATGCAGGCCGCTGGGCTTGATGTTGCGCAGCGTGCGCGCCGGCCAGGTGAAGGGCAGCAGGTCACCCTCGTGGCCCAGCTGGACCCAGCGCTGCCAGGCGCCCTCGAAGAAATTCAGGTAATCGGCGCCGTGTACCCGCAGCAGCGGCGCGCGGCCATAGTCTGAAGGGCCTTGCACTGGCCCCAGCTCGCAGTACTTGACCCGCTCCAGCACATGATCGGCGCGTGAAGGCATTTCAAAGCAGGGCATCAATTGCCCGTCGATCAGCTCGCAGCGGCCGTGGTGCAGGCGGTGGTCATCAGAATAGATCGTCAGCATTTATTGTTCTCCGGGTTCACTGGCGTGCCGTCCATTGTTGATGGCAGCGCCCCGGGGTAGAACGGCATAAACGGCCAAAAGGGGACCGATATGGCCAAACTATGTGTCCGGATCGGCCCCCAGGCCGCTCAGGTACGGAAATGGCTGGGGGCCACACCGCTCCAGCGCAGGAAGGCATGGCGGAAACTGGCGGTTTCACTGAAGCCCAGCACTTCGGCAATGCGGTAGATGGGTAACTGGTCGTCGGCGAGTAGTTGCTTGGCCCGCTCAAAACGTAATTCGTCGAGCAATTGCTGGTAGCTGCTGCCCATTTCCTGCAGATGTCGGCGCAACGTGCGTGAAGAGCAGTTCATTTGACGTGCCAGGCCTTCCAGGCCGGGAGCGGCATCGAGTTGGTCAAGCAGCAACTGGCGGATTCGCCCCAGCCAGGCCTGGCGTCCGGTGAACTCCAGGTTCTGCCGGCGGCAACGTTCGCTCATGGCCCGGTGGGTGACCTGATCTGCCAGGGGCAGGGGTGTATTCAGCCAGCGCCGCTCGAAGGCGAAGGCGTTGTCGTCGGCTTCAAATTGCAGCGGGCAGTCGAAGGTATGGCTGTACAGCGGCTGGTAGTCGGGCGCGGCATGGGTGAAGCGTGCCGCCAGCAGTGGCAATGACTGCCCGAGCAGATCGTCGCAGATGACTTTCAGTGAGGTCAGGCAAAACTCGGCATTGAAGGCAGCCAGATGCGGGTCTTCCCCATATTCGCTGGCGCTGAACCAGATACGCCGGCCGTCGTCGACCAGGCGCAACTGGAAAAGTGTTCCCAGTAGCGCCGGGTACTGCATGGCCAGCTGCAAAGCGTCACCTAAGGTGGCACTGGAGAGCAGGGCGTAACCCAGCATGCCGTAGCAGGACACATGCATGCGCCGCCCCAGTTCCAGACCCACTTCACGGCGCCGGGCCACGGCGTTGGCGCACACCTGCAACTCCTGGCGGGTGGTGATGCGCGAATCGGCGCGCCCCAGGTCGGCCAGGCTGATACCACTGCCTTCGAGCAGCGCCTGGGCGTTTGTGTCATCGCCCTCAAAGGCCTGCAGAACCAGGGATACGGCATTGAGGGTGGTGAGGTGTGAGTGGAGCATGCTCGGCTTCCTGCGGGAGGTCTGCAGGTTACCGAGCAATATGTGTGCCTTGCCAGGGTTATTGCATCAAGGCAGTTCCAGCTCGACCAGCCGCCGCACCTCGTTCGCCGGCACGCCTGAGCCCAGCAGCCACTGCAACTTGCCAAAGGCCGCCTCGCGGGTCATGCCGCCACCGGACACCACGCCGACCTGGCGCAGCCGACTGCCCGCCTCATAGACATCCAGCTCGACACCCCCTTCGTGGCATTGGGTGATCGCCACCACCACCACTCCGTTGGCCTGTGCCTGGCCAAGGGCGGCGAGAAACGCCGGATTGTCGGCTGGCCCTGTACCGCTGCCGAAGCACTCCAGGATCAATCCTTGCGCACCGCTGTCGAGTGCCGCTTGCAGCAGTGGGGCGCCAAAGCCTGGCACCAGTGGCAGTACGGCCACCGTGACCGGCTGCCTGGGATGCCGATAGTCGAGTGCGGCAAGCAGCTGCGACGCCTTTGTTGCGCCGGCATTGCGCTTGAGGGTGACAAAGGGGTGGCGTCCGTAGCTGCGTACCTTGGCCGTGCGCAGGGGGTCGAGCAGTTCACCGTGAAAGTACAGCTGCACGCCGGGGGCCTGGCCGTGGCCCAGGGCGTGCAATGCGCCCGTCAGGTTGTCCCAGGCATCGCTGTCGGCAACACCGGCCGGCAACATCGACCCGGTAAACAGCACGGGAGCTCGCAAGCCCAGCAGTTGATACGTCATGGCGGCAGCGCTGTAGGCCAGCGTATCGGTGCCATGCAGAATCAACACCCCATCGCTGCCCTGATTATCGACGGCGTCGATGACCGCTTCGCGCAGGCGCTGCCAGTACTGTGGGGTCATGTTGGCGCTGTCGATCAGCGGCAGCAGTTCGCGAAATTGCCAGTCCGGGATATCGGCCACGCCGGCCAGGCGTTCGCGCATCCGCTGCTCGAAACCCGAGGCCGGGGCCAGGCCGTTGGCACTGGTCTGCATGCCAATGGTGCCGCCGGTGTACAGCACCATGATGTTGCGTGCGGGATGTGCGGTGGTCATGGGGCTGTCTCCTTGGGTGGCCAGGGGTTGGCCGACCACAGTACGCCATCAGTCGAAAAGCGGGTAGGCGCGGGCTGGCTGGGGGCAGATGTCCTGCTGGGGAGCAGGACCGCTGCGCGGTCGATCGCAGGCTGTCGCCAGCGGCTTCAAGGGCTGCGCCATCCAGGCATAAAAAAAGGGCCCGGGGAATGATCCCTGGGCCCTCAAAAGGTGAGAGGTGTCTAGTCCCTCGACCTGGTGAGCGGTGTTACAGCGTCGATCAGCCTTTGAGCGGGACCAGACGCGGAGCAATCATGTTTTCCGGACGCAGGATGTCGTTGAGCATCGCTTCGTCCAGCAGGCCTTCTTCACGCACCAGCTCCAGTACGCCGCGGCCGCTTTCCAGCGCGATACGGGCGATACGGGTGGCGTTTTCGTAGCCGATGTACGGGTTCAGAGCGGTGACCAGGCCGATCGAGTGTTCGACCAGTTCACGGCAGCGCTGTTCGTTGGCGGTGATGCCGACGATGCAGTGCTCGCGCAGCATGTCCATGGCGCGTTGCAGCAGGCGGATCGAGTCGAAGATCTTGTAGGCGATCAGCGGCTCCATCACGTTCAGTTGCAGCTGGCCGCCTTCGGCCGCGACAGTCAGGGCCAGGTCGTTGCCCATGATGGCGAAGGCAACCTGGTTGACGGCTTCCGGGATAACCGGGTTGACCTTGCCTGGCATGATCGAGCTGCCTGGCTGACGCGCTGGCAGGTTGATTTCGTTGATGCCGGTACGTGGGCCGCTGGACAGCAGGCGCAGGTCGTTGCAGATCTTCGACAGCTTGACCGCGGTACGCTTGAGCATGCCGGAGAACAGGACGAAGGCGCCCATGTCGGAGGTGGCTTCAATCAGGTCGGCTGCCGGTACCAGCGGTTGGCCGCTGATGGTGGCCAGGCGTTGAACGGCCAGCATCTGGTAGCCCGGGTCGGCGTTGATGCCGGTACCGATGGCGGTACCACCCAGGTTGATTTCAGTCAGCAGCTCAGGCGCCAGGGAACGCAGACGGTTGAGGTCTTCGGTCATGGTGGTGGCGAAGGCGCGAAATTCCTGGCCCAGGGTCATCGGCACGGCGTCCTGCAGCTGGGTACGGCCCATCTTCAGTACGTGGTCGAATTCCTGGCCCTTGGCGGCGAAGGCCTGGATCAGGCTGTCGAGGCTGGCCAGCAGGGCGTCGTGGCCCAGCAGCAGACCCAGACGGATCGCGGTCGGGTAGGCGTCGTTGGTCGACTGCGCCATGTTCACGTCATTGTTCGGGTGCAGGTACTGGTACTCGCCTTTCTGGTGGCCCATGGCCTCCAGCGCGATGTTGGCGATTACTTCGTTGGCGTTCATGTTGGTAGAAGTACCAGCACCGCCTTGAATCATGTCGACCACGAACTGCTCGTGGTAGTCGCCGCGGATCAGACGAGCGCAAGCCTCGCTGATGGCAGCGTGCTTGGCATCGCTCAGGTGACCCAGCTCACGGTTGGCGTCGGCAGCAGCCTGCTTGACCATGGCCAGGGCCACGACCAGTTTCGGATAGTGCGACAGCGGAACACCGGAGAGGTGGAAGTTGTTGGCAGCGCGCAGGGTCTGGATGCCGTAGTAGGCATCAGCTGGGACTTCAAGGGTGCCAAGCAGGTCTTTTTCGACGCGGAACGATGCAGCAGCGGACATGATAAATATCATCTCGAATTTGGCCCGGCACATGCCGGAATGGCGCCAATCCTAGGCCTGCGGCGATTTTGCGGCCAATGCTGTTGCGCGCTAACCTATGCGCAAACGGCATAATGGTTAGTGTGACGCCAACCGACATTCGAGCGTGTGCCATTTTGGTGCGCGCCTGGAGAGACAGATGAACCTCGAAAGCAAATGGCTGGAAGACTTCAGCGCCCTGGCGGCGACACGCAGTTTTTCCCAGGCCGCCGAACGCCGATTCGTAACCCAGCCGGCCTTCAGTCGCCGCATCCGCAGCCTTGAGGCTGCGCTGGGGCTGACGTTGGTCAACCGCTCGCGTACGCCGATTGAACTGACGGCCGCCGGACAATTGTTCCTGGTGACGGCGCGAACCGTGGTCGATCAACTGGGCGAGGTGTTGCGCCACTTGCATCACCTGGAAGGCGGGCAGGGCGAGGTCATTCAGGTAGCGGCGGCGCACTCCCTGGCGCTGGGGTTTTTCCCGCGCTGGATTGCCCAGTTGCGCAACGATGGCCTGAACATCGCCACCCGGTTGGTGGCCACTAACGTCGGCGATGCAGTGCATGCCCTGCGCGAAGGCGGGTGCGACCTGATGCTGGCGTTCTACGATCCGGATGCGGCCCTGCAGATGGACTCGGAAATTTTCCCCTCGCTGCACATGGGGCATACCGAAATGTTGCCAGTGTGCGCGGCCGATGCCGATGGCAAGCCGCTGTTCGACCTGGAAGGCGAGGGCAGCGTACCGCTGCTGGCCTACAGCGCGGGGGCTTTCCTCGGTCGTTCGGTCAACCTGCTGTTGCGTCAGCGCGCCCTGCGCTTTACCACGGTGTATGAGACGGCCATGGCCGACAGCCTCAAGAGCATGGCCCTGGAAGGCCTGGGGATAGCCTGGGTGCCGCGGCTTTCGGCGCGCGCCGAGCTTGAGCGCGGCGAGTTGGTGATCTGTGGTGGCCCGCAGTGGCACGTACCGCTGGAAATCCGCCTGTACCGTTGCGCGCTGGTGCGCAAGGCCAATGTGCGTTTGCTCTGGCGCAAGCTGGAGGGCGGGCCGTCGACGGCAGGTTGACCTGAAAGTCAGCCAAAGCCCCGAAAAATAAGGGCCGACAGTTGGTCGCCGGGGTGCCTTAAATGCACCGGGTTACGATATACTGCGCGGCCTTCGGTCGGTTTTTCCCGGCCCTAATTCGCATAACAAGCCACGCCGGTCGTCCCCGCGTGGCTTGTTGTTTTTTGACGCGCCTGCGGGCGCCCAAGAGAAGAGGCTCGACGATGAGTGCACTGGTTGGCGTGATCATGGGCTCCAAGTCCGATTGGTCCACCCTTAGCCACACCGCCGATATGCTGGAAAAACTCGGCATTCCCTACGAGGTCAAGGTGGTCTCCGCCCACCGTACCCCGGACCTGCTGTTCCAGTATGCCGAAGAGGCCGAAGGCCGTGGCATCGAGGTCATCATCGCCGGTGCCGGTGGCGCTGCCCACCTGCCAGGCATGTGCGCCGCCAAGACCCACCTGCCGGTACTCGGCGTGCCGGTCCAGTCGTCGATGCTCTCCGGTGTCGACTCTCTGCTGTCGATCGTGCAGATGCCGGCCGGTATTCCGGTTGCCACCCTGGCCATCGGCAAAGCCGGCGCAATCAACGCCGCACTGCTCTCGGCGAGCATCCTGGGCGCCAAGCACCCGCAGTTCCACAGCGTGTTGAAGCAGTTCCGCGCTGAGCAGACAGACAACGTTCTGGACAATCCAGATCCGCGCCAGGCTTGAGGTCAAACCCATGAAAATCGGTGTAATCGGTGGCGGCCAGCTGGGTCGCATGTTGGCCCTGGCAGGAACGCCGCTGGGTATGAACTTCGCCTTCCTGGACCCGGCGCCAGATGCCTGCGCCGCGCCATTGGGCGAGCACCTGCGTGCCGATTACGGCGATCAGGACCACCTGCGCCAACTGGCCGACGAAGTTGACCTGGTCACCTTCGAATTCGAAAGCGTGCCGGCTGAAACCGTCGCCTTCCTGTCCCAGTTCGTGCCGGTCTACCCGAGCGCCGAATCCTTGCGCATTGCGCGTGATCGCTGGTTCGAAAAGAGCATGTTCAAGGACCTGGGCATTCCGACCCCGGCGTTTGCAGACATCCAGTCGCAAGCCGACCTGGACGCCGCCGTGGCCAGCATCGGCCTGCCCGCCGTGCTCAAGACCCGCACCTTGGGTTATGACGGAAAAGGCCAGAAAGTGCTGCGATCTGCCGAGGATGTAGTCGGCACATTCGCCGAACTGGGCAGCGTGCCGTGCCTGCTTGAAGGCTTCGTACCGTTCACCGGCGAAGTGTCGCTGATCGCCGTGCGCGCCCGTGATGGCGAGACCCGTTTCTACCCGCTGGTGCACAACACTCACGAGAACGGCATCCTGCGCCTGTCGGTGGCCAGTGAAGACCACCTGCTCCAGGGCCTGGCCGAAGACTACGCGGGCCGCGTGCTCAAGCAGCTGGACTACGTGGGCGTGCTGGCATTCGAATTCTTTGAAGTCGACGGTGGCCTGAAGGCCAACGAAATCGCCCCGCGGGTGCACAATTCCGGCCACTGGACCATCGAAGGCGCCGAGTGCAGCCAGTTTGAAAACCACCTGCGTGCCGTTGCCGGCTTGCCGCTGGGCTCGACCGCCAAGGTCGGCGAAAGCGCCATGCTCAACTTCATCGGTGAAGTGCCAGCGGTAGACAAGGTCGTGTCCATCGACGAGTGCCATCTGCATCACTACGGCAAGGCCTTCAAGGTCGGCCGCAAGGTCGGTCACGCCACCCTGCGTTGCGACGACATGGCCACGCTGGAAGAGAAGATCAAGCAGGTCGAGGCCCTGATCCAGGGCTGAAGGGAACCTTCCTTCTTCACAGTCCCTCTGATGGCGGGATGCCAAAGCCCTGACTAGGCTTTGGCGTGCGCCATTTCACTCAGAGGGATTGCCATGGGTATCATCGGAACCATCTTCATCGGCCTGATCGTCGGTCTGCTGGCACGCTTCATCAAGCCTGGCGACGACAGCATGGGCTGGATCATGACCATTCTCCTCGGCATTGCCGGTTCGCTTGCCGCGACTTACGGCGGCCAGGCGCTGGGTATCTACCAGGCAGGCGAAGGCGCAGGCTTCCTGGGCGCGCTGGTGGGCGCGGTCGTGCTTCTGGTGATCTACGGCATGGTCAAAAAGAACTGACGGCAGGCTAGAATGCTCGGCACTTTTCGTTGCCGAGCATTTTTATGCGCCGTGTCTTACTGGTTTCACTGCTGCTGATCAGCAGCCTTGCCCATGCCGAGCTGCCGGAAACCGACTGGCTGGAGCTGATGCCCAAGTCGGACCAGAAAGCCCTGGAGCTGATGCCCGAGATCGACCACAGCTCTCCCGAAGCCATGGGCACCTTCACCGAGAAGGGTGGCATGAAGCAGAGCAAAGGCCTGCCGGCGGTGATGTATTCGACCAAGACTGTGCCAGCGATGAACGGCAAGCAGATTCGTCTGGGCGGGTATCCGGTGCCGCTGGAAAGCGACGCCAAGGGCAACAGCACCTTGTTCTTCCTGGTGCCTTATCCGGGCGCTTGCATTCACGTACCGCCACCGCCGCCCAACCAGTTGGTGCTGGTGCGATATCCCCGTGGCGTGAAGCTGGACGATATCTACACACCGCTGTGGGTAAGCGGCACGCTGAAAATCGAGAAAGTCAGCAATGATCTTGCCGATGCGGCCTACGCACTGGATGCGGGGAAGGTAAAGGCGGTGGAAGAGGGCGACCTCTAGTTTTCAGCGCCCCTGCGCTAGCGCTGAACGTTGGTGGGTGGTGGCAGTCGGATGTTCAAGTGATTGCCACCGAGCGCACCGCCAACATGAAAGGCAGTATTTTATTGCTGGCCTGGTTAGGCCTGATGCCGTCGCTGACCCTTGCCGAAGGGCCGGCCCCGCGAATTACCGAGTTGCAGCGCTGTGGGGACCTGCTGGCACAGGTGCCACAGCAATGGTGTCTTCAGGTTGAGGGGCTGGACAGTCAGCCTCCGGTCCTCTGGCTAGGCGGCCAACCGCTCCCCCACCATGCTTTCAAGCGCCAAGGGCGGACGCTGACCCTGCAGTTGGACCCCGGCCAGTATCGCAGTGCACCGCTGTGGCTGGAGGCTCAGGGCCTGCAAAGCAATGCGGTATGGCTTTCAACGGGCAGCAGTCATGTACTCGCTGCCGGGCCTGGTGAAGTGGCCAAGAACATGGACGGCCTTACCACGTATGTCGATCTTGTCAGCCTGTTGATCGAGGAGCGCCACGACGGGCTCGAACAAGCCAGGAGAATTGCCCGTAAATACGATGCTCAGGTGGTCGGCGCGATCGCGCCGCTCAATGTCTACCAGTTGCGCCTGCCGGTGGACGACCTCATTCAGCGTGATGCCATGGTATTGCGCATGGGAAGCGAAGCCAGTGTCGATGCGGTGATCATCGAAGAGTCAGCTCCGGAGCGGGGTAAAGAATCATCGGGTACGGGTGAAGCGTCATCCAGTTGGCAAGATGAATGGGCCGCCAATCGATATTTGGATGCGGTGTATTACTACCAGCGCCGGATTCCAGCCAAACGGCAACAGATCAAGGTGCAGCCTGTTCGGGTAGGTGTCATCGAGCGCAACCTGGATTTCGATGCGGTGGATTTCGCCGCGTATCGAGGTGACTGCCGGGCAAGTCCAGGGCGCCTTTGCCTGTTTGCCCGGGATGCACACAAGGCCGACAGCCACGGTTCCACTGTGGCCGGCATACTTGCAGCAGACTGGCAAGCGCAGGGTAATAGCGGCTTTCTTCAGGGGCTTGGCCCGGCGAGCCCGGGTTTTGAAGTGATTGTCGAACGAAACTCCGATGCTGGAATCACCGCCAACATTGCCGCCTCGGTCAACCTGGTAGAAGACGGTGTGCGTGTATTGAACTGGAGCTGGGGAGTTCACCGGGTCGGGGCACGCAACATCGAAGGGGATGAAGTCGATTCGCTGTTGCGGTCGGGGCTGGCCATGAGTGGCTATGAAGAACTCCTGGAAGAGTTTTTTCTCTGGTTGCGGGCCAAGCATCCTGACGTGATCGTTATCAACTCGGCGGGCAATGGCGCCTCGCGATCCGGAACCGACGAGTATCGCTTGCCTTCTTCGTTCGTGACCGAGCAATTGCTGGTGGTGGGTGGTCATCAGCGCAATCGATCAGCGCAGGTACTGCGCGCCCCGGATTACGTAGTCAAGCGCGGCAGCTCGAATATCGATATGCGCGTGGATATCAGTGCCGCAGCCTGTGTTCGCGCATCGCCCGCCATTGCCGGAGATGTCGGGACCGTACAGTGTGGCACCTCGTACGCTACACCCCTGGTAACGGCTACGGTGGCGGCGATGCTGTCGATCAATCCCGGCCTGACCCCGGAGCAATTACGCATGCTGTTGCGGCGAAGCGCGATGCCTTTGGGTCAGCAGCAGGATTTTGAAGCGACGGATGGTGAAGACCTCACTGCACCGATCCTGCCATCGGAGCGCGATGGCAAGATGAACGATGAGGATCTTGGGCGATCGGCGCGGCTGGATATGCAAAAGGCTTTGGAACCGGCGGTGCAAAGCCTTGTGCGGGTACGTTGACGCTCCTGCCCTAGAGCGTTTCGCTGTCGATGGCCAGGCTCAGGGAATGGCTTGCCCCGGGTTGGAGGGTAACCAGGTCATCCCACACATTGGCCGTCTCGATACACAACATGCGCTGCCAGCCATCGTCAGCCATGTCCGCCAGCTCTGCTGCGCGGTCGGTCCACGGGTTCCAGATAACCGCTGAACGTGATCCGCTGCTGGTCAGGCGAATACGTCGGTTCCAATCCGGGTCGACGATGCTGAGCTGTTCCGGCGCCTGCAGGTAAATGCGGTCGGTCTCGCTCGCAAAGCCCAACGCGCCTTGTTGTGTGCGTTGCTGCCAGTTTTCCAGGGTCTCGATATAGCCCAGGCCTTCTACGCCTTCCACCTGAACCTTGCGCACATCGCTGACGGCGAAGTAGCTGTGCAGTGCCTGGCTGATGGTGACGGGGATGTTGTCGAGGTTGTAGCTGGTGAGGGTGACGGTCAACTGCTCCCCCATGACGATGCTCAGCGTGAGCTCGACCGTGTGTGGCCAGCCGGGGAGATCCCCCAGGGTGTCGGGCAGAGTGAAGTCGACCCGCACCGCATTGCCGATATCAGTGATGCCTTGCAATTGCCAGTCGCGACCGCGCACCAATCCATGGGCGGGCGCTTCGCTGCCGTGGTACATGGCCTGTACGGCCTGCGGATTGCGGCTCAGATTGCCGAACCAGGGCCAGCACACCGGAACCCCGGCGCGCACGGATTTGCCCTGCTTGAAAATGGCCTGTTCGCTCAACCACAACAAAGGGGGTTCGCCGAGCCGCTGGTAGCTCAACACCTGGGCGCCCTGCTGGGCGACCAGCAGTTCGGCGCTGTCAGTGGTGATGCGCCAGCAATTGAGCTCGCCGTGTTGTTCGGATTCGACCTTGGGTGTGGACATGCGCTTGATCTCTTGGGTTTGCCGTACGGTCTTGGACCGCTTGCATACCCTCGAGTTTACCGCGCAGCCGACTCAGCGACGAGGAGGAACCGAACGGGTGCGCCCACTGCCGTCGATGGCTACGAAGACAAACACAGCCTCGGTGACTTTGCGCCATTCGCTGGACAGCGGGTCGTCGCTCCACACTTCGACCATCATCTGGATCGAGCTGCGGCCGATTTCCAGGGTCTGGGTATAGAAGGACAACTGTGCGCCAACGGCCACGGGTACCAGAAAGGCCATGCGGTCGATTGCGACCGTAGCCACCCGGCCCCCGGCGACGCGACTGGCCATTGCGGTGCCGGCCAGGTCCATCTGGGCAACCAGCCAGCCGCCGAATATATCGCCGAAACCATTGGTTTCACGCGGTAATGCTGTGATCTGCAAGGCCAGGTCGCCTTGCGGGATGGGATCTTCTTGTTCGAGTTCAATCATGCCGGGGGTGCCTCTGACCCGTGACGCTTCGTTGGTTGGCGCTAATGCAGACGCCTCGAAAAACGATTCAGCACAACCATACTACGCTGCTTTCGCTTTGCCAGGCGGCGAAGGGAAACTCTGCGAAACCGACTAAGCATACCTAGCGGCGTTTTCGCACAACATCCTCCAGTAGACGCAACCTTTTGATACAAGCGGCCAGTATATAGAGCAGAAAGCGCAGCGACGACCATGCATTTATGAATACTTGTATTGAATTTGTGCGCACTGTGCTTTTTCTTGCAATTTGCTATCGTTCGGGGCCCACCAGGCCCCAAACCCGCGCGGCAAGCGGCCTGCAGTACCAATCAGCGATACCAATAAGAGATACCTATGACCTCCGTGCCCGGCAGTATCGCGCAGCCTTCGAGGCCGCTCACCCGCAGTGACTACAAGACCCTGTCGCTTTCCGCCCTGGGCGGAGCGCTGGAGTTCTACGACTTCATCATTTTCGTGTTCTTCGCCACGGTCGTCGGGAAGCTGTTCTTCCCTGCGGATATGCCCGAATGGCTGCGCCTGATGCAAACGTTTGGGATTTTCGCCGCCGGCTACTTGGCGCGTCCACTGGGCGGCATCGTCATGGCGCACTTTGGCGACTTGCTGGGGCGCAAGAAGATGTTCACCTTGAGCATCTTCATGATGGCCGTGCCGACGCTGATCATGGGCTTGCTGCCGACCTACGCGCAGATCGGCATGTGGGCGCCGATCCTGCTGTTGCTGATGAGGGTGATCCAGGGCGCGGCCATCGGTGGTGAAGTGCCGGGCGCCTGGGTATTCGTGTCCGAGCACGTACCCTCGCGCAATATCGGGTACGCCTGCGGCACCCTGACGGCAGGGCTGACGTCCGGAATTCTGCTCGGCTCGCTGGTCGCCACTGCGATCAACAGCATCTATACACCAGAAGAGCTGGCCGACTATGCCTGGCGGATCCCGTTCCTGCTGGGTGGCGTGTTCGGGCTGTTCGCGGTGTATCTGCGTCGCTGGTTGCATGAAACCCCGGTGTTCGCCGAACTGCAGGCACGCAAGGCCTTGGCCGAGGAAGTGCCATTGCGGGCGGTGCTGCGCGACCACCGTGGCGCCATTGTCTTGTCGATGCTGCTGACCTGGCTGCTGTCGGCCGGGATCATCGTGGTCATTCTGATGACTCCGACGGTGCTGCAGACGGTTTATGGCATTGCACCCACCGTGGCCCTGCAAGCCAACAGCCTGGCCATCGTGCTGTTGAGCCTGGGTTGCATCGTGGCCGGGATGCTGGCCGATCGCTTCGGCGCAGGGCGCGTGTTCGTGGTCGGGAGCCTGGCACTGTTGGCCAGCTCCTGGGGCTTCTATCACAGCCTGGTCGACCACCCCGAATGGCTGTTCCCGCTCTATGCCCTCACCGGCCTGTTTGTCGGCATCGTCGGCGCGGTGCCTTATGTAATGGTTCATGCTTTCCCCGCCGTCGTGCGTTTCAGCGGGTTGTCCTTTTCCTACAACCTGGCCTACGCCATTTTCGGCGGCCTGACCCCAATGGTGGTCACCTACCTGCTCAAGTTCAGCCCGATGGGACCAGCCTATTACGTGGCCGGTATCTGCACCATTGGTCTGCTGGTCGGCCTCTATCTGTTGGCCAAGAAACGCTGAATCCCTTCCCGTTCCCACCTCGCAACATCTTGAAAAGGCCATCACCGACATTCGGTGATGGCCTTTCATCTAATTGTCACATTCGGTTCATAGAGTGTTCATACGGCCTGCAGATACTTGGGCCCGATCCATCTCACCCCCAATTCCTGCTAGGAGTAAGGCATGAAACTGAAGCGTTTGATGGCGGCCCTGACTTTCGTCGCCGCTGGCGTTGCCACCGCCAATGCGGTTGCCGCTGTTGACCCTGCTATTCCGACCTACACCAAGACCACCGGTGTGTCGGGCAACCTCTCCAGCGTCGGTTCCGATACCCTGGCGAACCTCATGACTCTGTGGGCTGAGGCCTACAAGAAGGAATACCCGAACGTAAACATCCAGATTCAGGCTGCCGGCTCCTCCACCGCGCCACCCGCGTTGACCGAAGGCACCGCCAACCTCGGCCCGATGAGCCGCAAGATGAAGGACGTCGAGCTGCAGGCGTTCGAGCAGAAGTACGGCTACAAGCCAACCGCCATTCCGGTTGCCGTCGACGCCCTGGCCGTTTTCGTACACAAAGACAACCCGATCAAGGGCCTGACCATGGCTCAGGTCGATGCGATTTTCTCCTCCACTCGCCTGTGTGGTGCCAAGGCCGGCGTCAAGACCTGGGCTGACCTGGGCGTGACGGGCGACCTGGCCAACAAGCCGGTCCAGCTGTTCGGTCGCAACTCGGTATCCGGCACCTACGGTTACTTCAAAGAAGAAGCCCTGTGCAAAGGCGACTTCAAGCCCAACGTCAACGAGCAACCTGGTTCGGCTTCGGTCGTACAGTCGATCAGCAGCTCGCTGAACGGCATCGGCTACTCGGGCATCGGCTACAAGACCGCCAGCGTCAAGACTGTGCCATTGGCCAAGAAAGAGGGTGGCGCCTTCGTTGAAGACAACGAAGCCAACGCCCTGAACGGCACCTACCCGCTGTCGCGCTTCCTCTATGTCTACGTCAACAAGGCGCCGAACAAGCCTCTGGCCCCGCTGGAAGCCGAGTTCGTCAAGCTGGTCCTGTCCCAGGCTGGCCAGCAAGTTGTCGTGAAGGACGGCTACATCCCACTGCCGGCCAAAGTCGCTGAAAAAGCCCTGGCCGACCTGGGCCTGAGCCACGCCAATAAAGGCGTCGCGAAGAACTGAGTGTGAGACAGGTGGGGCCTGGAAATGACCAGTCTCCACCGCAAATTGCGAGTCCGCTGCCAGGACCACTGAGCGGCGGGCTTTTTTGCGTCACTTCATTGTCATGTTTTTGTAATACGGGACCGCTAGGGTGTGCGCATGAATGATCTGGCCAACTCCACCATGACCCAAAATTCTCCCCCCGTGCGGATTGATTTCAATACGCCCGAACTGCAACGCAAGCGTCGCCTGCGTGCGCTCAAGGATCGCCTGACCCGCTGGTATGTACTGGTGGGCGGGCTTGCCGTGCTGGCGGCGATCACCTTGATTTTCTTCTACCTGGCCTACGTGGTCGTGCCGCTGTTCCAGGGCGCTACCCTGACCAGCAAGAAGGCGCTGGAACCGACCTGGCTGAGCCAGGACGCCGGCAAGCCGCTGATGATTGCCCTGGAAGAGCAGAACCTCGTGGGCATGCGTGTGTCCGACAAGGGCCAGGCATTGTTCTTCGACACCAAGACCGGTGCCGAACTCAAGCGCGTCGACCTGCCAGTGCCGGCCGGCACCCAGGTGACCTCGATCGGTAATGACCAGCCGGGCAATCCACTGGTGGTATTGGGGCTGTCCAACGGCCAGGCGCTGGCGTTTAGCCACAGCTACAAGATCACCTACCCGGACAACAAGAAGACCATCAGCCCTGGCATTGATTACCCCTATGGCCAGGAGCCCTTCGTGCTCGATGAGCAGGGCCGTGCCCTGGAGCATGTCAGCCTCAACGTGAATGGCGACACCTTGGTGGTAGCCGGCTCTACCGGCGCACACCTGCAGGTGGTCTCGCTGACCCGCGAGGAGAACATGATGACCGGTGAGGTCACCAGCGAGCAGAGCCGTATCGATCTGCCGCAGATGACCGAGTCGGTGAAGTCGATCTTCATCGATCCGCGCCAGCAGTGGTTGTACGTCATCAATGGCCGGGCCCAGGCGGATGTCTTCAGCCTGCGCGAAAAAAGCCTCAACGGTCGCTACAAATTGCTCGACAACGGCGATGCCGAAGTTACCGCAAGTGCCCAGCTGGTCGGTGGTATCTCGCTGATCATCGGTGATTCCAAAGGTGGCCTGGCCCAATGGTTCATGGCCCGTGACCCGGACGGCGAGCAGCGCTTCAAGCGCATCCGCGACTTCCAGATGGGCAAGGCGCCCATCGTGCAGATCGATGCCGAAGAGCGTCGCAAAGGCTTCATTGCCCTGGATGCTGCCGGCGAGCTCGGCGTGTTCCACAGCACCGCCCACCGTACCTTGCTGGTCGAGCCGGTTGCGGAAGGTGCAGGCGTGCTGGCGCTGTCGCCACGTGCCAACCGCATCATCATCGAAGAGGGCGGCAAGCTGCTGCCACTGACCCTGAAGAACCCGCACCCGGAAGTGTCCTGGAGCGCGCTGTGGAGCAAGGTCTGGTACGAGAACTACGACGAGCCTAAATACGTCTGGCAGTCGACCGCCTCGAACACCGACTTCGAGCCCAAGCTCAGCCTTTCGCCGCTGACCTTCGGCACCCTGAAGGCCGCGTTCTACGCGATGATCCTTGCCGCGCCGCTGGCCATTGCCGCGGCCATCTACACCGCCTACTTCATGGCCCCGGGCATGCGCCGCAAGGTCAAGCCGGTGATCGAGCTGATGGAAGCGATGCCAACGGTCATCCTCGGCTTCTTCGCCGGTCTGTTCCTGGCACCGTACCTGGAAGGGCACTTGCCGGGTGTGTTCAGCCTGTTCCTGCTGATGCCGATCGGCATCCTGGTCGCCGGCTTCACCTGGAGCCGCCTGCCCGAGTCGCTGCGCCTGCGGGTGCCCGATGGCTGGGAAGCGGCCATCCTGATTCCGGTGATCCTGTTCACCGGCTGGTTCGCCCTGTACATGAGCCCGTTCCTTGAAACCTGGTTCTTCGGCGGTGACATGCGCCTGTGGATCACCAATGACCTGGGCATCACCTACGACCAGCGCAACGCCCTGGTAGTCGGTATCGCGATGGGCTTCGCAGTCATCCCGAACATCTACTCGATTGCCGAAGACGCCGTGTTCAGCGTACCGCGCAGCCTGACCCTGGGCTCCCTGGCACTGGGCGCGACCCCATGGCAGACGCTGACCCGCGTGGTCATCCTGACCGCCAGCCCGGGTATCTTCTCGGCGCTGATGATCGGTATGGGCCGTGCGGTGGGCGAAACCATGATCGTGCTGATGGCCACCGGTAACACCCCGGTCATGGAGCTGAACCTGTTTGAAGGTATGCGCACCCTGGCAGCCAACGTTGCCGTGGAGATGCCGGAGTCGGAAGTCGGTGGCAGTCATTACCGCGTGCTGTTCCTCGCCGCGTTGGTGCTGCTGATGTTCACCTTCGTGATGAACACCTTGGCCGAGCTGATTCGCCAGCGTCTGCGCAAGAAATACTCGTCGCTTTGATAGAAAGGTAGAGATCCGTGAAAAAGGATTCCCTCAAAAGCTGGTTCAAGAGCGGCGCCCCTGGCGTCTGGATCAGCGGTGGCGCGGTCGCCATCGCGGTGATCATGACCATTGGTCTGCTCTCTGTGATCGCTGTGCGTGGCCTGAGCCACTTCTGGCCGGCCGATTTGGTTCAGGCCAACTACACCGTGCCAGGGCAAGCCAGCCACGTAGTGGTCGGCGAGGTGGTACAGAAGGAAGAAGTACCGCGTGTGCGTCTCAAGGGGGCCGGCTTGCCGGTGCCTGATGAAGGCCCGGAGTTCATGACCCGTGAGCTGATCAAGGTCGGTAACCGTGACTTGAACGGCAGCGACTTCACCTGGGTGGTCGGCGAATGGCTGACCGAGCAGCAGACGCCGGTCGACCTGATCGCTCTGGAGCGTCGCGAGTGGGGCAACTTCTACGGCCGCCTGGTCAGCGTCAAGGAAGATGGCAAGGTCGTCGCCGAAGGCAATGCCGCCTGGGCCGAGCTGCAGGCGCGCCTCAAGCGTGCCGACAAGCTCGCCGGTGAGCTGCAGAAGCTCGAGAAGAAAGACATCGGTGCCATCAACTATGGCCTCGAGCGCCTGCGCCTGCAGACCCGCAAGCTGGAACTCAATGGCAAGCTGGATGCGGCCGCCCAGGCCGACATCGAAGCTGAGCGCGCCGAGCTGAACAACCGCTACAAGGCCATCGAAGAACGCCTGGGCAGCCTGCATCAGGACTTCGGGCGTGACAGCCTGGTGGCCAAGGACGGCAATGGCCGTGAAGTGGAGATCAACCTGAGCAAGGTGGTCCACGCCTACCAGCCGAACGCCATGGGTACTTTCACCAAGCTGGGCGTGTACTTCGCCAAGGTCTGGGAGTTCCTGAGCGACGATCCGCGTGAGGCGAACACTGAAGGTGGTATCTTCCCGGCCATCTTCGGTACGGTGATGATGACCCTGATCATGGCCGTGATCGTCACCCCGTTCGGCGTACTGGCGGCGGTGTACCTGCGTGAATATGCACGCCAGGGCCCGGTGACCCGCCTGATCCGTATCGCGGTGAACAACCTCGCCGGTGTTCCGGCGATCGTCTACGGCGTATTCGGCCTGGGCTTCTTCGTCTATGTACTGGGTGGCTCGCTCGACCGCTTGTTCTTCCCCGAGGCATTGCCCGCGCCAACCCTGGGTACTCCCGGCCTGCTCTGGGCTTCGTTGACCCTGGCACTGCTGGCGGTACCGGTAGTGATCGTGGCTACCGAAGAGGGCCTGGCACGTATTCCACGCACTGTCCGGGAAGGCTCGCTGGCACTGGGCGCAACCAAGGCCGAGACCTTGTGGAAGATCGTGCTGCCGATGGCCAGTCCGGCCATGATGACCGGCATGATCCTCGCCGTGGCCCGCGCCGCCGGTGAAGTGGCGCCGCTGATGCTGGTGGGTGTGGTGAAACTGGCGCCGTCGCTGCCGGTTGACGGCAACTACCCGTACCTGCACCTGGACCAGAAGATCATGCACCTGGGCTTCCACATCTACGACGTCGGCTTCCAGAGCCCCAACGTAGAGGCTGCGCGGCCGCTGGTGTACGCCACCGCATTGCTGCTGGTACTGGTGATCGCCACCTTGAACCTGTCGGCGGTATGGATGCGTAACCACCTGCGCGAGAAGTACAAGGCGCTGGACAGCTGACTGAACGTTATTCGCCACAAGCGGCAAGCTGGACGCCGCTTTTGCACACACTTGCAGCGTGCGGCTTGAAGCCTGCAGCTACAAACGGAGTGAAATCATGCAACATGAATCCCACGCCCACGGTATCGACATGTCGGCCCTGGGCCGCGACAAGCAGAGCCTGCGTCTGGCTGAAGAAACCGTTGCCATCGAAGTGCCTGGCCTGAGCCTGTACTACGGCGACAAGCAAGCCCTGTTCGACGTCAGCATGAACATCCCCAAGCAGCGCGTGACTGCCTTCATCGGCCCGTCCGGCTGCGGCAAGTCGACCTTGCTGCGTACCTTCAACCGTATGAACGACCTGGTTGACGGTTGCCGTGTAGACGGCGCGATCAACCTGTACGGCAACAACATCTACCGCAAGGGCGAAGATGTGGCCGAGCTGCGTCGCCGCGTTGGCATGGTGTTCCAGAAGCCCAACCCGTTCCCCAAGACAATCTACGAGAACGTGGTGTATGGCTTGCGTATCCAGGGCATCAACAAGAAGCGCGTGCTCGACGAAGCCGTTGAGTGGGCGCTCAAGGGCGCGGCACTGTGGGATGAGGTCAAGGACCGCCTGCACGAGTCGGCACTGGGCCTGTCCGGTGGTCAGCAGCAGCGTCTGGTGATTGCCCGTACCATCGCCGTGGAGCCGGAAGTCCTGCTGCTCGACGAGCCGTGCTCGGCACTGGACCCGATCTCGACCCTGAAGGTCGAAGAGTTGATCTACGAGCTCAAGTCCAAGTACACCATCGTCATCGTTACCCACAACATGCAGCAAGCGGCCCGGGTTTCGGACTACACCGCGTTCATGTACATGGGCAAACTGGTCGAGTTTGGTGATACCGACACCCTGTTCACCAACCCGGCGAAGAAGCAGACCGAAGACTACATTACCGGTCGCTACGGCTAGGGCCGAGCGACAGCTTCACGCTGCACGCTACACGCGGCAAGAAGACGGCGGTGCCTGGCATAACACGTATGACTTGAAGCTTGCGGCTTGAAGCCAGCGGCTTTTTCGCGGAGCGAAAGATGATTGATAAAGACAGCCTTACCCACCACATCTCCCAGCAGTTCAACGCCGAGCTCGAGGAGGTTCGCAGCCACCTTCTGGCGATGGGCGGCCTGGTCGAGAAACAGGTCAATGACGCGGTCACCGCACTGATCGATGCCGACTCGGGCCTGGCCCAGCAGGTGCGTGAAGTCGACGACCAGATCAACCAGATGGAGCGCAACATCGACGAAGAATGCGTGCGCATTCTGGCCCGTCGTCAACCGGCCGCCTCCGACCTGCGTCTGATCATCAGCATCTCCAAGTCGGTGATCGACCTTGAGCGCATCGGTGACGAGTCGACCAAGATCGCTCGCCGTGCCATCCAGCTGTGCGAAGAAGGTGAGTCGCCGCGTGGCTACGTCGAAGTGCGTCATATCGGCGATCAGGTGCGCAACATGGTCCGCGATGCCCTGGATGCATTCGCCCGTTTCGACGCCGACCTGGCGCTGTCGGTGGCCCAGTACGACAAGACCATCGACCGCGAATACAAGACCGCCCTGCGTGAGCTGGTCACCTACATGATGGAAGACCCGCGTTCGATCTCTCGGGTGCTGAGCGTCATCTGGGCCTTGCGTTCGCTGGAACGTATCGGCGACCACGCGCGCAATATTTCGGAGTTGGTGATCTACCTGGTACGCGGTACCGACGTGCGTCACCTGGGCCTCAAACGCATGAAAGAAGAGGTCGAGGGCGGCAGTGAAAAGGCTAATGTTCCGGCCGAAGCTGACGATAAGTAAGACTGCCCCGTACAAGAACGCCCGGCCCTGGCCGGGCGTTTTCGTTTGTGGGGTGAGTACTTCAAAGGCAGCCGCGAACGGAATCACGCGTCCCGGTGCACGCCAATGTTTGGCAAATGGCCATTAGTCAGCGTTATGCTGGTCGGGATGCGATAGGAGTGGCGATGAGTAAAGTCAGTGTGTTGGTGGTCGATGATGCGCCGTTCATTCGCGACCTGGTGAAAAAGTGCCTGCGCAACCATTTTCCGGGCGTGGTCATCGAAGATGCCATCAATGGCCGCAAGGCGCAGACCCTGCTGTCGCGCCAGGCTTTTGACCTGGTGCTGTGCGACTGGGAAATGCCGGAAATGTCGGGCCTTGAACTGCTGACCTGGTGCCGCGAGCAAGACGCGATGAAGGCCATGCCATTCATCATGGTGACCAGCCGTGGCGACAAGGAAAATGTGGTGCAGGCAATCCAGGCCGGTGTTTCAGACTTTGTCGGCAAGCCCTTCACCAACGAACAACTGCTGAGCAAAGTGAAAAAGGCCCTGACCAAGGTGGGCAAGCTGGACGCCCTGATGGCCAGCGCGCCGACCCGGGCCGGTTCGGCCTTTGCCAATGACTCGCTCAATGCCTTGACGGGAGGGCGCGCCGAAGCGGTCAAACCCACGCCAGCAGCGGCACCTGCGGCAGCTGCCAAGCCCTTGATCGATGCGCCCAGGCCCGTTGCGCCCGCTGGCCGTGGCCAGGGCCAGTTGCGCCTGCCAGGCGGCGTACAGCCGTGCGTGATCAAGGCCCTGAGCCTCAAGGAAGCGCTATTGGTGGTGCGTCGAGGCGAGACCCTGCCACAAGTACTTGAAGGCGCCGTGCTCGACCTCGAGCAGGGCGAGAACGCTGAAGTGGCCCGGCTCAACGGCTACCTGCACGCCGTCGCGGCGCTGGAGCCCAAGCCTGACAGCGATTGGCTGCAACTGACCTTCAAATTCGTCGACCAGGATGCCCAGAAGCTCGACTACCTCTCGCGGCTGATTGCCCGGGGTACGGCGCAGAAGCACTTCGTGCCGGGTGCCTGATCACGGCCAAGCCCGCTCCGTGGGAGTGGGCTTGGCCCGCGATCAGCATTACCATTCGTCCCCTGGTACAACGCCGAAACACCCCCGCCAGGCCCACGCGAAAATCTGCTGCTAGGCTTCGACAGATCACCAACTGTCAAAAAGCCACTACCGATGCCCGTACGCACTTTGCTGTTCTGCGCCTTGCTCGCGGCTTGCGGCCCGGCGTTGGCCATGACCCTCTACAAACACACCGATCCGTTCGGCGTGGTCTCCTATTCCGACAGCCCCATGCCCGGCGGCAGACCGTTTGTTTTTCGTGATCGGATGGTTGAGCAGCTGGAGCGTCAGGTTCATCTGCAGGCCAGCCAGTTTGTGGGTGGTGTGCGTTTCACTGCGCGCAATGACACCTATGCCCCGGTCGAGGTAGAACTGCGCCTGGAGCGCTTGAGCAACGTCCAGGGCGGTGCATCACGGATTGTCCGGCGGGTGCTGCCGCCCCGCACCACAGTGCCGCTGACGGTGCTCAGTGCGCGCCTGCCGGGCAAGCCGGTGGGCTATCAGGAGAAGTTCAAGTATGCCCTGGGCAACCCCGCCCAGCGCCAGCAGGCATTCCGTTACCCGTTGCCGTGGCGCGGTGGGCCGTTCCGGCTGACGCAAGGCGCCAATGGACGCTATAGCCATTTTGGACCAAAGGGGCGTTACGCCATGGACATCGCCATGCCCGAAGGCACGCCGATCATTGCCGCAAGGGCCGGGGTGGTGATCAAGACCGAGAACAACCAGAGCGGACGCGGGACGAACCCGGCGGGGAATTTTGTGCGGATCCTTCATGACGACGGCACCATGGGCGTGTACCTGCACCTGATGCGCGGTTCGGTGGTGGTGAGTGAGGGGCAACGGGTGGCGTACGGTACGGCGTTGGCCAAGTCCGGCAATACTGGCAACAGCACCGGCCCGCACCTGCATTTTGTGGTGCAGCGCAACGTCGGGCTGGCCCTGGAGTCGATCCCCTACCAGTTCAACCAGCCGGTCGGTGGGTTGCCGAACTTCACCGCCGGCAACCCTTAAGGCGGCTCAGTCGAGCTTGAGCACCTTGGCCAGGACGATTTTCGGGCCCTTCATCTTCTTGATGATGATGCGCAGGCCTTCGACTTCCAGTACCTCTTCTTCTTCCGGAACCCGCTTGAGGGTCTCGTAGACCAGGCCTGCGAGGGTTTCCGCCTCGATGTGGTCCAGATCCACCCCCAGCAGGCGCTCGACCTTGAACAGCGGCGTATCGCCACGCACCAGCAATTTGCCCGGCTGGTAGGCGAGGATGCCGCGCTCGGCCTTGCGGTGTTCGTCCTGAATGTCGCCCACCAGCACTTCCAGCACGTCTTCCATGGTCAGGTAGCCGATCACCTTGCCGTCGGCTTCTTCGACCAGGGCGAAGTGCGCGCCGCCCTTGCGGAACTGCTCCAGCAAGTGCGACAGCGGCATATGGCGCGACACGCGCTCCAGAGGGCGGGTCAGTTCGGCCAGGTTGAACGACTCGGGGATGTGGTCCAGGTCCGCCAGCTCCAGCAGCAGGTCCTTGATGTGCAGCAGGCCGAGGAACTCACCGCGCTCGGCATCCAGTACCGGGTAGCGACTGAACTTGTGCCGACGGAACATCGCGAGGATCTCCTTCAGCGGCGCATTGGCGTCCAGGCAGACCATGTCCTCGCGGGAGTTGGCCCAATCGACCACTTCCAGTTCGCCCATTTCCACTGCCGAGGCCAGCACGCGCATGCCCTGGTCGCTAGGGTCCTGGCCGCGGCTGGAGTGCAGGATGAGTTTCAGTTCGTCGCGGCTGTAGTGGTGCTCGTGGTGTGGACCGGGTTCGCCCTGGCCGGCGATTCGCAAGATGGCGTTGGCGCTGGCGTTGAGCAGGTAGATGGCCGGGTACATCAGCCAGTAGAACAGGTACAGCGGCACCGCCGTCCACAGCGACAGCAACTCGGGTTTGCGGATGGCCCAGGATTTGGGTGCCAGTTCGCCGACCACGATGTGCAGGTAGGAAATCACGAAGAAGGCGCTGAAGAACGACACGGCCTTGATGACTTCCGGTGACTGGACGCCCACGGCGGCCAGCAGCGGCTCGAGCAGATGTGCGAAGGCCGGCTCACCGACCCAGCCCAGGCCCAGGGAGGCGAGGGTGATACCCAACTGGCAGGCCGACAGGTAGGCGTCCAGCTGGTTGTGTACGGTGCGCAGGATTTGCCCGCGCCAGCCATGCTGCACGGCAATCGACTCGACTTTGGTCGAGCGCAATTTGACCATGGCGAACTCGGCGGCAACGAAAAAGCCGTTGAGCAGAACCAGCAGCAGAGCAAAAAGAATCATGCCGAAATCGGCGAACAGAGAGGCGAGGCTAATACCAGGGGAAGGGTCCATGATGGGGTTTTACGGGGTCCGTCATCTGAAAAAAGAGAGAAGTAGAGTGCCAGCATGCGCTGGCACCGGTCCGCCAATGTAGCGGCTGAGGGCGCGATTGCCTAGGGGCGCGGCTTCAGGAGGCCATGCGCGAGGCGATCTGGATGGGCGCGAAATGGCAGGTGAAGGTGCTGCCATGGCCTGGCACGCTGCTGATCTCCAGGCGCGCCCGGTGGCGGAGCAACACATGCTTGACGATCGCCAGTCCCAGCCCGGTGCCGCCGGTGTTGGAGGCACGGCTGGAGTCTACCCGGTAGAAACGCTCGGTCAGGCGAGACAGGTGTTTGGCGTCGATACCGATACCGGAGTCCTGCACGCTCAGGTGCGCGCCCTGTTCGTCGGCCCACCAGCGAATGCGGATCTGGCCTCCATCCTGGGTGTACTTGACCGCATTGAACACCAGGTTGGAGAAGGCGCTTCGCAACTCGGCCTCGCTGCCTTTGAGGCGAATGCCGGGGGTCGCTTCCAGGGTGATGCGCTGGTTGCGCTGGCCGGAAAGGGCCTGGGCATCACCCTTGATCGACTGCAGCAGTGCATCGACGGCCACAGGCTGGTTGTCGGAGGGGTAATCGGTGGCTTCCAGTTTGGCCAGCAGCAACAGGTCGTTGAGCAGGGTCTGCATGCGGCCGCCTTGCTGCTGCATTTGCTGCAACGCCCGGACCCAGCGCGGGTTCACCTCTTCGACGTTGTCGAGCAGGGTTTCCAGGTAGCCGGCGATCACCGTCAATGGCGTGCGCAGTTCATGGGAGACGTTGGCGACGAAGTCCTTGCGCATCTGCTCGAGCTGATGAATGCGGGTGACGTCGCGAACCAGCATCAGGTGCTCGTTGTTGCCGTAGCGGGTGATGTGCAGTTGTACGCGCAGGCGGTCGTTGATCGGCGAAGGGATTTCCAGCGGCTCGAGGTAATTCTCCTGCTCGAAGTACTCCTTGAAGCGTGGATGGCGTACTAGGTTGGTGACCGGCTGGCCGCTGTCCTGGGGCGTCTTGAGGCCGAGGAGGGTTTCGGCGGCGCGGTTCCACCATTCCAGGTTGCCGTCGCTGTCGAGCATGATCACCGCGTCCTTGAGGGCGGCGGTGGACTCCTGGACCCGGTCGATCACCGCCTGCAGGCGGCCACGCACGCGTTGATCGCGGCGTTGCAGGTGATAGATGCTGTCGAACACCTCGCCCCACAGGCCATAACCGTCGGGAGGCGCTTCATCGGGTTTGTGCTGGCGCAGCCACTCGTGCAGGCGCAGCAGTTGCTTGAGAGTCCAGCCCAGGTAAATTGCCAGGCCCACCGCCAGGCTCCAGCCGTAATAGCCGCTGATCAGGCCCACCAGCAGGCAGGCAGTGATCAACAGCAGCATGTGGCGAATCAGGGTGCCATGCCAATTCTGGTTCAATTAACGACGCGTCCTTTGCAAAGCGTTGGCGTGAAAAACGGCTCAGCTCTTGGTGGAGAAGCGGTAGCCGGTGCCTCGGACGGTTTGTACCAGATTTTCGTACGCCTCACCCAAGGCCTTGCGCAAGCGGCGGATGTGCACGTCGACCGTGCGCTCCTCGACATAGACATTGCCGCCCCACACCTGGTCAAGCAACTGGCCCCGGGTGTAGGCACGCTCCTGGTGGGTCATGAAGAACTGCAACAGGCGGTATTCGGTCGGGCCCATTTCGGCTGGCTTGCCATCAATGGTCACGCGGTGGCTGATCGGATCGAGCAACAGGCCACCGACTTCGATCGGGGCTTCACCGTCGCTCGGGCCGGCGCGACGCAGCACGGCCTTTAGGCGGGCTACCAGTTCGCGTGGCGAGAACGGCTTGGTGATGTAGTCATCGGCCCCGACTTCAAGGCCTTGGATCTTGTTGTCTTCCTCACCCTTGGCGGTGAGCATGATGATCGGGATGTCGCCGGTCAGCTCGTCGCGCTTCAGGCGCCGCGCCAGCTCGATGCCTGAAGTGCCCGGCAGCATCCAGTCGAGCAGGATCAGGTCGGGCTTGCGGTCGACGATGATGGCGTGGGCTTGCTGGGAGTTTTCCGCTTCCAGGCAGTCATAGCCGGCCATTTCCAATGCAACGGCGATCATCTCGCGAATCGGCGCTTCGTCGTCAACGATCAGAATGTTCCTGCCAACCATGTTTTAACCTCTTCCCATTCAGGTGTCTTGGCCCGCATTAGATAACGGAATTATTGCAGTCGTGTGACAGGTCGTGGGCTGTTGCAGCAACATTCTGTTACTGGACTAGGCTTAAATTCCCTCTCCCGAGAATCATGGTGGATCCAATGACACGACATACGCTGAACTGGATGGCGCTTTTTACTGCGGTGGCACTGGCGTTGCCAGGGATAGCGTCGGCCCATCATGCCATGATGAAAGACGGTGTGATGGTCGACCATGCCGGGATGACGCTCTACACCTTCGACAAGGACTCGGGCGGTAAATCCATGTGCAACGACGAGTGCGCCAAGAACTGGCCGCCGCTGACGGTCAAGGCCGGCGACATGGCTGAAGAGGGCTGGACCCAGATCAAGCGCGATGACGGTTCAATGCAATGGGCTTACAAGGGCAAGCCTGTGTACACCTTCATCAAGGACAAAAAGGCCGGTGACATGACCGGTGACGGCATGAAGGATGTGTGGCACGTGATCAAGTAGTCGGGCCGACCTTGCGCTGGCGGCCCGATAGCCGTCAGCGCAGGCTGTAGTCGACGACGATGCTGAGGAAGATCAGCAGCCCGGCCCAGTGGTTGTGCAGGAAAGCCTTGAAGCAGGATTCGCGATCCAGGTTGCGGGTCGACCGATACTCCCACACAAAACAGATCAACGCCGCCACCAGCCCCAGGTGGAACCAGCCGCCCAGTTCGAAGCGGCTGCCGGCAAGCAGCAAGCAGCCCAGCGACAGTACCTGCAAGGTCAGAATGATGATCCGGTCGGCTTCGCCGAAGAGGATCGCCGTCGATTTGACGCCGATCTTCAGGTCGTCGTCGCGGTCGACCATGGCGTAGTAGGTGTCGTAACCCACGGTCCACAGCACGTTGGCGATGTACAGCAGCCAGGCAATGGCCGGCAGCTCGCCGTTGGCCGCCGTGAAGGCCATGGGAATGCCCCACGAATAGGCAGCCCCGAGCACCACCTGCGGGTAGTAGGTGTAGCGCTTCATGAACGGATAGCAGGCTGCCAGCGCCACGGCGCCGAATGACAGCCAGACGGTCGTGGCGTTGGTGCATAGCACCAGCAGGAAGCTCACCCCCACCAGGATCGCGAACAGCACCAGGGCCTCGCGGGCATTGATCCGGCCGGCAGCCAGGGGGCGGTCGGCGGTGCGTTTGACATGGCCATCGACCTTGCGGTCGGCGAAATCGTTGATGGCACAGCCTGCCGCCCGCATCAGCACCACACCGAGGGTGAAGATCACCACGTTGGCCAGGGTCGGCGCACCCTTGGCGGCGATCCATACGGCCGAGAGGGTTGGCCACAGCAGCAGGTAGATGCCGATCGGCCGGTCCATGCGGCTCAGCTGGATGAAGTCCCAGGCCCGTGGATGCAGGCGATTGAGCGACTTGAGCAGCTGCAGGTACATCAGCGGATCTCCCCGGAAATATCAGCGGCCTGCCATAGCGCGGGCAGGAAGACTTCGGCAACCAGCACACTTAGCCCGGCGCGATCAAAGCGCGAGCGGCGTCCCCACAGCGTATTGTTGGCATCTGTGACAGGCAGCCAGGCCTTGGGGTAATGACAGACTTCGATGGCCCGGCGGGTAAAGGCCTGGTCGCAGAACAACAGCTCGCCCAGTGAGCGACTGCCCAGTGCTTCCATGTCCAGACCACCGCTTTCCAGGGCACTGCGGGCTGCCACGCTGCGGGCGAAGACCCAGGCCTGGCCATGACCACGCAGGTATACCTCGCGTACCCAGCCTTCGCTGCCAGGCACCAGCTCCAGCGCGTGGCATTCGTCATCACGCAGCGGCTGCCAGCCTTCGCAAAGGGGTGTGACGGAAAAGTGATCGGCGGATAATTGGGTCAGGCGACGGGTCAAGGACCCTTCATCGAACAACCAGTCAAGGAAGGCAGGCGTTGCGCTGTCTGCTACCTGCGAGTACTGCAACCATTCTGCAGCGGGCGCTTGCGATGTTTCGTACGGCACGATGGTATGGATTAACAGGCCAAAGAGACCGCGAGCTTAGCATGAATGCCCGATCCGGCTTGCATGCTGGCACCTGGCTCCAGTACAAAGCCCCCCTTGATGGTCGCCACCGTAACGTTCCCCAGAGCGGCCACTCCAAAGCCTGAGTTTGTTGAGGAAGTGTGTGATGAAAAAGTGGCAGTGTATTGTTTGCGGCCTGATCTATGACGAAGCCGAGGGGTGGCCGGATGACGGTATTGCCCCGGGAACCCGCTGGGAAGATGTTCCTGCGGACTGGCTGTGCCCCGACTGCGGCGTCGGCAAGATGGACTTTGAAATGATCGCAATCGGCTGATCAATTTTTAACCCAAGACGTTAAGGGAAGCACGGTATGACGGCTCCAGTGGTAATTGTCGGTACAGGCCTGGCGGGCTACAACCTGGCCCGCGAATTTCGCAAGCTCGACGGCGAAACGCCGCTGTTGCTGATCACTGCCGATGATGGCCGTTCGTATTCCAAACCGATGCTTTCCACCGGTTTTGCCAAGAACAAGGATGCCGACGGCCTGGGCATGGCAGAGCCCGGCGCCATGGCGGAACAGCTCAAGGCGGAAGTGCGTACTCATACGCGAATCAGCGGTATCGACCCGGGCCACAAGCGCCTGTGGATCGGCGAAGAGCAGGTGCCGTACCGCGATCTGATCCTGGCATGGGGCGCACAAACCGTTCAGGTGCCGATCGAAGGTGACGCGGGCGAGGCTGTTTTCCCGATCAACGACCTCGAGGATTACGCCCGCTTCCGTGCTGCGGCCGCTGGCAAGCAACGCGTGCTGATTCTGGGAGCAGGCCTGATCGGCTGTGAGTTTGCCAACGACATGAGCCTGGGAGGCTTCGAGGTAGAGCTGGTGGCACCGTGCGAGCAGGTCATGCCCACGTTGCTGCATCCTGCCGCTGCAGCAGCCGTACAGGCTGGCCTGGAGGGGCTTGGTGTACGCTTCCACCTGGGACCGGTGCTGACGCGCCTGCAGCGGGCTGCCAAGGGTCTGGAAGCGCACCTCTCCGACGGTACGCTCATTCCTTGTGACCTGGTGGTGTCGGCCATTGGCCTGCGACCACGCATCGACCTGGCTGCTGCAGCCGGCCTGCAGGTCAATCGTGGCGTTGTGGTCGATCGTCATCTGCGCACCTCCCATGGCAACATCTACGCTTTGGGCGACTGCGCCGAAGTCGACGGCCTCAACCTGCTGTATGTCATGCCGCTGATGAGCTGTGCCCGGGCCCTGGCCCAGACCCTTGCCGGCAACCCGACAGCGGTTGCCTATGGCCCGATGCCGGTGACGGTCAAGACGCCCGCCTGCCCCTTGGTGGTTTCGCCACCGCCCCCTGGCCGTGAAGGTGAATGGCAGGTTGAAGGCCAGGGCCTCGACCTCAAGGTGCTTTGCCGCGATGCAGACGGCAACTTGCTGGGCTATGCCCTGACCGGTGCTGCGGTGATGGAGAAGCTGGCTCTAAATCGGCAACTTCCGGCGCTAATGGCGTAAACGACGGGTGTTCTGTCGGATTCCCCCTGCTATTGCACCAACAATGGCCGCTCAGAGACTGGCGCGACCCCTGACGGCGTGCCATTCTCACTGCCGTCTGCCGCAGTTTAGAGCCTGCGGTGCCTTGGGCGCTGCTCCTTGAAGAGCAGCACGGCATAACAACAAAAAAACCGTCAAAGAGGCTTCACTATGCGTAAACCAGAACTCGCCGCAGCCATTGCTGAAAAGGCCGATCTCACCAAAGAGCAAGCCAACCGCGTACTCAACGCCGTGCTCGAAGAAATCACCGGCGCCTTGCATCGCAAGGACAGCGTAACGCTGGTCGGCTTCGGTACGTTCCTGCAGCGCCATCGCGGTGCCCGCACCGGCAAGAACCCGCAAACCGGCGAGCCGGTGAAGATCAAGGCCAGCAATACCGTGGCTTTCAAACCAGGTAAATCCCTGAAGGACAGCGTCAATCCGTGATGCCTCACACAGATCGATCGCAGTAAAAGACGGGCACCCGACGCGGTGCCCGTTTTTTTGCGCAACATGCCGCTACAGAGCGATGCAGCGATCGCGCGGATACAGACTCGTCACCTATGGTGTTTTCGCAGCGAGACTATAAACTGCTCCGCCAGTCACTTTTTAGTCGAGGCGTGCGCATGAAGTTTCGCTTTCTCCTTTGGGCCATGGGATTGCTGATGGCCAAGGCCAGTCGCAAGAATCCGGCATTCCAGCAACAACTGGCTGACAAGGACCTGGTGTTCCAGCTGCAGACCCTCGATGGCAAGGTGGCACGCCATTTTGTTGTCAAGGATGGGCGTATTCGCAGCCAGTCCGGCACCCATGCTGCCCCGGCCTTCGCCATTGCCTTCAAGGATGCCGCATTCGGCTTTGCCACCTTGCAGGCGAAAAACAAGCAACTGGCCTTCATGCAGGGGATTCAGGACAAAAGTATCCAGATCAAGGGCAATCCGGCGCTGGTGATCTGGTTCCAGGGCCTGATGAAGTACCTGAAACCGAAAAAGAAAGCCTGACCCTCGGGGTCAGGCTGTTTGCTCAGTGCTGGTTGAATTGCGAAGCCAGTTCACGCAACAGCACTTCGGCCTCAAGTACCTTGTTGACCACATCCTCGGCTTTCTCGCGAGGGATGTTCAGGCGGTCCAGCAACTCGTCCGGAATAGGCTCGACCGGCCCCGAGCCGATGCCTCGCACGCGCAGTAGGCGAATAGCCAGGCACACCAGGTTGGGGAACGCGGCATGGTCACCGTCGTACTGCGGATCATGCTGAAAGCGCAGGGCGGTGGCCAACTCTTCGGGCATGTCCCAGAACCGCATCAACCAGGCGCCGATCTGCTCGCGGCTGATCCCCAGCAAATGCTGTTCGACATAGCTGTGGCACAGGTGCGGATTGACCTCCAGGTGGCGGCAGATCAGTGAAAAATGCGGCGGGAACACGTGCGCCAGCAGCAGGTAGCCGAAGTTGTGCAGCAAGCCGGCCAGGTACGTCAGGCCGGCTTCCGGGCGCTCCGCGCGTGGGATGGCACGGGTCAGGCCCTCGATCACGGCGGCGGTGTAGATCGACTGTTGCCAGTATGGCGTGGTGTCCTGCGGGTGGTCCTTGGGCAGGCTCAGGGTTTTGCCCAGTGCCAGGCCCAGCGCCAGGTTGATGACCAGATCAAAACCCAGCACGCGGACGATGGCGTCTTCGACGGAGCGGATCTTGCCCGGTGAAGCGTAGTAGGGTGACGCCGCCCAGCTGACAACCTGGGCAGCCAGCGCCGGGTCGGTCTCGACCACCCCGGTAATGTCGTCGATGGTCGCATTGGGGTCGACGCGCAGCTTGATGATCTTTTGCGCGGTTTCTGCCAGGGGTGGAATCTCGATCGTGCTTTCCAGGCGCTGTTGGATACGCCGGGCAGTGAAGGCCTGGACTGCCTGGGTGATTTCTTCGCGGTCGTCGGCAGGGCGATCGAGGTTGGGACGAATGCTGCTCAGGCGCTCACCGAAATTGCCGGCGCTGGCTTTGCTGAGCATTTTCTTGAAGTCATCGCGCTCGATCTCCAGCAGCAGGCCGGCTTCACCGGAATGCACCAGCAGCTTTTCGGGCTTGAGCAGGCTCTCTTCATAGAGGCAAGGCGAACTGGTCAACGCGGGAATGCCCGGCAGCGTCTTAAGGCCATGCTTGTCGAGCATGTGTTTGAGGCGCTCCAGGGGCACGGCGGCAAGCTTGCGGCCAGTGAGTTCGGCGAGGCGGTTGAGGTCGAGCAACTGGTTCTGCGGGAACAGCACCATCAGCGCGCCGACTGCGTCATCGAGCAAAACGGCCTGGACCTTGCGCTCGGACAGCAGCTGCGAGTGATCCAGCACTTCGCGGTAGGCGATGCCGATTTTGTCGAGCAGCAGCCGGATAACAGACGGAGCGTGGGGGGTTGCGGTGTCCAGGGCAACTTCAGTCATGGTCTGTATCCAGAAATTTTACAATCGCAAGAGTATAACCAGCTTGGGCCTCAAGCTGGATCCATTCTGGGGCAGGCGTCACACTTGTCCGTATTGCTGGCCATGGCGTAACCAGCGCTCAAGCAGCGGGCTGACATGCTCGGGCCAGCGTGCAAGCAGGGCCTGGGCGGCATCGCGCACGGCGGGAAGCAGGTCGGCGTCACGCATCAGGTCCGCGACCTTGAACTGCAGCAGGCCGGTCTGGCGGGTGCCGAGCATTTCACCGGGGCCGCGCAGTTCAAGGTCTTTTTCGGCAATGATGAAACCATCGTTGGTTTCACGCATGATCCCCAGGCGTTCACGACCAATCTGCGACAATGGCGGATGATAGAGCAACACGCAATGGCTCGCCGCACTGCCTCGACCGACCCGGCCACGCAGCTGGTGCAACTGGGCCAGGCCCAGGCGCTCGGGGTTCTCGATAATCATCAAGCTGGCGTTGGGCACGTCGACCCCAACCTCAATGACCGTGGTCGCTACCAGCAAGTGCAGATTGCCTTGCTTGAACTCGGCCATGACTGCGGCTTTTTCGGCAGGCTTCATGCGCCCGTGGATCAGACCGACCCGCAGTTCGCCCAAGGCGCTGCCGAGCTCCTCGAAGGTGGTTTCGGCGGCCTGGCAGGTCAGCTCCTCGGACTCTTCGATCAGGGTGCATACCCAGTACGCCTGGCGCCCTTCGGCGCAAGCGGCGCGAACCCGCTCGACCACCTCGAAGCGTCGGCTGTCGGCGACCAGGACGGTGTTCACTGGCGTACGACCAGGGGGCAGTTCGTCGAGGATCGAGGTGTCCAGGTCGGCATAGGCGCTCATGGCCAGGGTGCGCGGAATAGGAGTGGCGGTCATGATCAACTGATGTGGGCAAAGCTGGCCGCCCACGCCTTTCTGGCGCAGTGCCAGGCGCTGTTGCACGCCAAAGCGGTGCTGTTCGTCGATGATCGCCAAGGCCAGGTTGTTGAACTTCACCTCGTCCTGGAACAGGGCATGGGTGCCGACCACCATTGGAGCACCGCCGGCGATCTGCTCCAGGGCACTGGCGCGGGCCTTGCCCTTGAGCTTGCCCGCCAGCCAGGCCACTTCGATGCCAAGCGGCTCCAGCCAGCGCTTGAAGGTCACGAAGTGCTGTTCTGCAAGAATCTCGGTGGGGGCCATCAGCGCGACCTGATAACCGGCCTCCAGGGCCTGCAGGGCCGCGAGTGCGGCAACCACGGTCTTGCCGGCGCCTACGTCACCCTGGACCAGGCGCAGCATCGGCTCAGGTTGGCTGAGGTCGTAGGCGATTTCGTTACCGACCCGCTGCTGGGCGCCCGTGGGGGCGAAGCCGAGGTTGGCCAGGTACTGCTGCGGCAGCCGGGTTGCCTTGGGTAGTACAGGCGCTCGCTGGGCACGCAGGCTTTCGCGCAGGCGCTGCTGGGACAGCTGATGGGTCAGCAACTCTTCAAAGGCCAGGCGGTGCTGAGCCCAGTGCTGGCCCTCGGCAAGTTCGTCGACGTCGGCATCGGCGGGCGGGTGGTGCAGGTACCGAATCGCATCGTCCAGCGGCGCCAGTTGGTAATCCCGGGCCAGCTCCTGTGGCAGCCAGTCGGGCAGGCTGCGGGGGCCGAGCATGGCCAGGCTTTGCTGGCAAAGCTGGCGCAGGCGCTGTTGGGTCAGGCCTTCGGTGGTCGGGTAGATCGGGGTAAGGGTCTGCTCCACCGGTGCAGGCTCGTCACCGGTCAGGGCGCGGTACTCCGGGTGGTAGATCTCAAGGCCCGAGGCGCCCGGGCGCGCTTCGCCGTAACAGCGCAGGTGGGTGCCCCGTTTGAGGCCTTCCTTCTGCGCATTGCTGAAATGGTAGAAGCGCAGGCTCAGCACACCGGTGCCGTCACCCAGGCGCACCAGCAGGCTGCGACGCTTGCCCATGACCACATCGGTGCCACTGACCACACCTTCGATCACCGCATCCTGGCCGGGACGCAGCGCGCCGATGGGGACCACACGGGTGCGGTCCTGGTAGCGCAGCGGCAGGTGGAAGAGCACGTCCTGAAGGTTCTCCAGGCCAACCTTGGCAAGCTTCTCGGCCATGGCCTCGCCGACGCCCTTCAAGGCCGTCACTGTAACTTGGGACAACTCCGGCATGGTGGTTTCCTACTGGCTCACGGGTGGCTTGGCCACCGAGCACAGGCGGATGGAGTCGGCGAGGATCTCGATCGCCTTGGGCCGCGGGAAGCTGGCGCGCCAGGCAATGGCTACGGTACGAAACGGCGCGGGAGGGCTCAACGGCCGCACTTCGATGACCCCGGGAGCATAGTGGTGACTGTGTACCGCAGAGAGCGGCAGGATCGATACGCCCAGGCCCGAGGCGACCATGTGGCGGATGGTTTCCAGGGAGCTGGATTCAACCGTGGTGTGCTTGGAGCCATCGCTACCCTTGGCCAGGGTCGGGCAGGCTTCGAGCACCTGGTCGCGGAAGCAGTGGCCTTCGCCGAGCAGCAGCAGGCTCTTGTCGTTGAGCAGGCTGGCGTCGATGGTTTCCTTCTGGGTCCAGGGGTGCTCGCTGGGCATCAATACATAGAAAGGTTCGTCGTACAGCGGCATGGTCAGTACGTCGGCTTCGTTGAACGGCAGGGCAATGATCACCGCGTCCAACTCGCCGTTGCGCAGCTTGTCGCGCAGGATGTGGGTGAAGTTCTCTTCGATGTACAACGGCATCTGCGGGGCGACCCGGTGCAGTTGTGGAATCAGGTGCGGGAACAGGTAGGGGCCAACGGTATAGATGGCGCCGACTTTCAGGGGGGCGGTAAGCTGGTTCTTGCCGGCCTGGGCCAGCTCACGGATGCCCTGGGCCTGTTCGAGTACTTTCTGGGCCTGGGCGACGATACCTTCGCCAACCGGTGTCAGGCGTACAGCGCTTTTGCTGCGCTCGAAAATCAGAACACCCAGCTCGTCCTCAAGCTTTTTCACACCCACCGACAAGGTCGGCTGGCTGACATGGCAACGTTCGGCGGCATGGCCGAAGTGCTGTTCCTGGGCGAGGGTGACGATGTAGCGCAATTCTGTGAGGGTCATAACGTGCGTCCATGAAGTTGCGGCCCCAGCATAGCGGCTGCACTCGATAGACGCACGTTATCAGAGTTGCTTATGTGTGACAGAAACAATGCGTCAGCGCTTGTCCAGCGAGTAGACGAAAGGCGCGATCACCTCGATGCTGCCGTTGGTAAGCAATTCCTTCGGCGGTGGTGGTACTGGTTGGGCTCGACGGATCATCTCCAGGGTTGCCCGATCCAGTGCCGCACTGCCCGAACCACCGGCGATGGCGTAAGAAAGAATCTTGCCTTCGCTATCGACCACGAAACGTAGTCGGTTGATGCCTTCCATGCGCATGCGCCGGGCGTTTTCCGGGTAACGCTTGTACTTGGCCAGGTGGCGCAACAGGTCGCTCTGCCAGGTAGGCAGGGCATTGCTGTTACTGGCGATGCTAGGTGCCGGAGCTGCAGATTTCTGTGCCGGTGCGGTGGTGGGCGGCGTATCGACCACTTCCTCGTCGGCAGGTTTTTCCTGCGGCGGCTCAGGCTTTTTCTCAGGCTTGGGCGGCTGTGGCTTGGCCTTTGGCTTCACCTGCTTGGCGACGGCGATTTTGGGTTTGGGCGCATCGGCCAGTTTCGGCAGCGGCGGCTCTTCTACCGGCGCTGGCGGCTGTGGCGGGGTCACCACCTTGGGCGGTGGAGGAGGAGCCGGTTCAGGCATCGGGGCCATCTGGATCATCATCGCCGCGGGGGGCAACTCGATCGCCTGGGGCACCGACCAATTGAGCGTCAGCAGCACGGCGATGGCATGGACCCCCAGCACAATCGCCAGACTACTGCTGTAACGCGCCAGCTTATGCCGCGTCATGATCATTTCTTGGCTGCCGTCTCAAGTCCCACCAGGCCGACTTTCAGGTAACCGGCCGCGCGCAGGGTGTTCATGACTTCCATCAGATCGCCGTAATCCACGCCCTTGTCGGCCTGGAAGAAGATCGTGGTGTCCTTGTCGCCCTTGGTCTTGGCATCGAGTACCGCGCCCAGTTGGTCCCGCTGGACCTGTTCTTCGCCGACATAGACGTTCTGGTCGGCCTTGACGCTGAGGAACACCGGTTTTTCGGGCCTTGGTGCCGGCTTGGCCGTTGAGGCCGGCAGATCGACCTTGATATCAACGGTTGCCAGAGGCGCTGCCACCATGAAGATGATCAGCAGGACCAACATCACGTCGATAAACGGCGTGACGTTGATTTCGTGGTTTTCGGCGAGATCGTCGCCACCCTCGTTAAGATGCAGGCCCATGGCTTACCCCACTTTCACCATGTGAGGGGCAGCGGTGCGCTCGCCGGTCTGGTGGTCCAGGTCGCGGCTGACCAGCAGCAGGACTTCTGCCGAGGCATCGGAAACCTGAGCCTTGTAACCGGCGATGGAGCGGGCGAAGACGTTGTAGATCACTACGGCCGGAATCGCGGCAACCAGGCCCAGCGCGGTAGCCAGCAGGGCCTCGGCGATACCAGGGGCGACAACGGCGAGGTTGGTGGTCTGGGTTTTGGCGATGCCGATGAAGCTGTTCATGATGCCCCAGACGGTGCCGAACAGACCGACGAACGGTGCGGTGGAGCCGATGGTGGCCAGCACGCCGGTGCCGCTGCTCATGTTGCGGCCGCTGGCGGCTACCAGGCGTTCAAGACGGAAGCTGACACGTTCCTTGATGCCTTCTTTCTCGCGGGCGTTGGCCGACAGGCGCATTTCATCCAGCGCATCGTGGACCAGCAAGTGGGCCAGGGTGCCCTCTTTATTGGCGACGTCGCTGGCTTCCTTGAGAGAGGTGGATTTTTTCAGCAGGGCAATTTCGCCACGCAGACGACGCTTGGCGCCCATCAGCTCGAAGCCTTTGGCAATCCAGATGGTCCAGGTGATGATCGAGGCAATGGCCAGGCCGATCATCACGATTTTGACGACGATGTCGGCGTTTTTGTACATGCCCCAAGGAGACAGGTCGTGGGCCATGCCCAGGCTGGTGTCTTCGACCAGCGCTTCAACTTCTTCCGCTTCAGTGACGGCCTGGCCATCGATCGGCGCTACAGCCGGCGCAGCGGCAGGGTCGGCCGGGGCAGCAGGCCCTGCGGCCGCGGGCGCTTCTACCGCAGCAAGGGCGGCAGGTGGCGTGGTCGGCTCATCGGCCAGTGCAGCGGGGGCCATTACCAGGCTGAACATCAGCGCGGCAATGGCGCGCCATGCGCGCGGCGTGGTTGGCGAAGCGGAAGGTTGAATACGTGTCATGCTGGCCGGACCTGATGAAGAAGAAAAAGGTGGTTGTCCTTCTAGGCCTCGAGACGGCCGAGAACAAATTTTGGGCGGCCATTATTGCAAGTAATTCTTGTTAGCAGAAGTAATAAAGTTGCTTTTTTTCCATAATAGCTAGCCGCCTATCGAGTTGTTTGGATAGGCTGGGCCTTTGATTTGCGGAGTTTCAGGATGTCTGCGCCTTCAGTTCTGATCGTCGGTTGTGGCGATGTAGGTAGCCGTTTGGCCAAGCAATTGCTCGCGTGCAGCTGGCAGGTGAGTGGCCTTCGCCGCAATATTGGCCAGTTGCCAGCCGGGGTGAAGGGGGTTGCAGCCGATCTGTTCGATGCGCAGTGCCCGGCTACCTGGCCGGTTGAAACACCGGACTATCTCGTCTACTGCACAGCAGCCAGCCAGCATGACGAGGCCGGCTACAAGGCGGCCTATGTCGATGGCCTGAAGCATGTTCTGGGTTGGCTTGCCGAGCGCGGGCAAACGCCGCGGCGCTTGCTGTTCGTTTCTAGCAGCAGCGTGTATGCCCAGCAGAGCGGTGAATGGATTGACGAAAAGGCGGTGACTGAACCGCAAGGTTACTCCGGCACGGTAATGCTCGATGCTGAGCAGTTGGCACTGGCCGGCGCCGTTCCCGCAACGATCGTGCGCCTGACGGGTATCTATGGGCCTGGGCGTGAATGGCTGCTCAGCCAGGTGCGCCAGGGTTATCGGGTAACTGAGGAGCCGCCGCTCTACGGCAATCGCATTCATGCCGAAGACGCAGCCGGCTTGCTGGCATTTCTGCTCAAGGCCGACGCCGACGGGCGTGCATTGGATGATTGCTATATAGGTGTGGATGACGCCCCGGCTCCCCTGGCCGAAGTGATGGCCTGGCTGCGTGACTTTATGGGCGTAACCCAGTGGTCGGAGCAGGAGCGGGTGCGTCGTACCGGCAGCAAGCGTTGCAGCAACGCGCGGGCTCGGGCGTTGGGCTGGGCGCCACAGTACCCGAGCTTCAAGGAAGGCTATGCGGCGATCCTTGAAGGGCGTTCAGAGTAAGCGTAAGGCTGTCAGTCGCGCTCGAGCAACCATTGGCGGGCGCCAGGATGCAGCTGCGGTTTTTCATCCGGCTTGGCGCTGTTCAGGGCCCGCAGGATTTCCAGCTGGTCGCCGTCACGTTTGAAAATCCACGGTGCGCCGTGCTTGTTGCGCTCGAGCCAGAGGCTATCGAACTCACCGGTCATGTCGGCGCAGTCGCCAGCCAGGCACAGGGCGTAGCGGTCCAGGTTCGGCAGGCCTTCAACGCTGCCGTTCTCGCCAAACTTTACAACTGCGCCCTTGCCGGGGCCTTCGATAATTTCCCATTTGCCGCCCAGATAAGCGCTGTACAGCGCCTGCTCGAAGCTGGTGCCAGTGCGTGCTGCGATGGGGGCAGGGGTCTTGGGCTTTTCGAAGTTCTGTTCCGGTAACAGCTGGCTGGCGTTCTGCACCAGCTCATCGCCGTCCAGGGTCAGGGCCTGGGCCTGACCATCGCCAAACTCGACCTGGCTTTGCTTTTCGCCAGTCTTGAGTTGGCCTTCAACGATCTCGAAACCATTGGTGTAGCTGGCCTGGTTGGCCGCGACGTTGAGCTTCCACTCGTAGTTGGGGCCATTCTCGCGCAGGGCTTGGCGCAGGCTGACGCCTTTGGCGGCAGCATCGATGGCTTTCTGATTGATCCAGATGCCGTTGTAGTCTTCGGGTTTGTGGCTGGAGCAGCCGCTCAGCAGTGCGGCGGCCAATGCCAAGGCAAGCGCATGGCGCATGTCGGGGGTCCTTCCGGGGTCGTGCGGCGGCGAACCGGACGGCTCGCCGCGCGGGGTATCACTCGAGGACGAGGATCGCGTCCATTTCAACTTGCGAGCCGCGTGGCAGGGCAGCTACGCCGATGGCCGCGCGGGCAGGGTAAGGTTGCTCGAAGTACTTGCCCATGATCTCGTTGACCTTGGCGAAGTGGCCCAGGTCGGTCAGGAAGATGTTCAGCTTGACGATGTCCTTGAACGAACCGCCAGCGGCTTCGGCAACGGCCTTGAGGTTCTCGAAGACCTGAACGGTCTGGGCCTCGAAGCCTTCAACCAGTTCCATGGTTTTTGGGTCCAGCGGGATCTGCCCGGACATGTACACCGTGTTGCCGGCCTTGATCGCCTGGGAGTAGGTGCCGATGGCGGCTGGGGCCTTGTCACTGGTGATGACGGTCTTGGTCATGATGACTCCTTGCTGTTATTGGGCTACGCACGCATGCGGGTGATGCGGATCACGCCGGTCAGGGCGCGTAGTTTCTTGATCACGCGGGCCAGGTGTACACGGTCGTGTACGCTGACCACCAGTTGGACCACGCTGATGCGACCATCGCGCTCGTCCATGCTGATTTTCTCGATGTTGCCGTCGGCGGCATTGACGCTGCTGGCCAGCAGGGCGATCAGGCCGCGCTGGTGCTCCAGCTCGACGCGCAGTTCGACATTGAATTCGCCAGTGACATCCTTGGCCCAGGACAGCTGTACGCATTTTTCCGGGTTGTGGCGGATTTCGCTGATATTGCGGCAGTTCTCCAGGTGAACGACCATGCCCTTGCCCGCCGACAGGTGACCGACGATCGGGTCGCCTGGAATCGGCGTACAGCATTTGGCGTAGCTCAGTACCAGGCCTTCGGTGCCGCGAATGGCCAGTGGGCCCTCCGGGGTCGGTAGCTGTTCGCCTTCGGTGGACAGCAGGCGACGGGCAACGACATAGGCCATGCGGTTGCCCAGGCCGATGTCTTCGAGCATGTCCTCGATCTGTTCGAGGCGGTACTCGCTGAGCATGGCCTGGATGCGTTCCTGCGGAATTTTGTCCAGGGCGCTGTCGAAACCGTTGAGGACTTTGTTCAGCAAGCGTTCGCCCAGGTTGATGGACTCGGAGCGACGTTGCAGCTTGAGGGCATGGCGGATATGCGTGCGGGCCTTGCCGGTGACCACGAAGTTGAGCCAGGCTGGGTTTGGGCGAGCGCCCGGGGCGCTGACGATCTCGACGGTCGAACCGCTCTGCAGAGGCTCGGACAATGGCGCCAGGCGGCGATTGATCCGGCAGGCAATGCAGCTGTTGCCGACGTCGGTGTGTACCGCATAGGCAAAATCGACCGCCGTGGAGCCTTTTGGCAGCTCCATGATCCGGCCTTTGGGCGTGAAGACGTAGACCTCGTCGGGGAACAGGTCGATCTTCACGCTTTCGATGAATTCCAGCGAGTTGCCGGCACGCTGCTGCATTTCCAGCACACCTTTGACCCACTGGCGAGCGCGGGCATGGGTGCCCTTTGGCTGCTCGTCGTCACTGGACTTGTACAGCCAGTGGGCGGCGATGCCGTTGTTGGCCATCTCTTCCATTTCGCGGGTGCGGATCTGGATCTCGATGGGCACCCCGTGCATGCCGAACAGGGTGGTGTGCAGCGACTGGTAGCCGTTGGCCTTGGGGATCGCAATATAGTCCTTGAAGCGTCCGGGCAGTGGCTTGTACAGGTTGTGCACGGCGCCGAGCACGCGGTAGCAGGTGTCTACCTTGTCGACGATGATGCGAAACGCATAGACATCCATGATCTCGTTGAAGGCGCGGCGCTTGCCGCGCATCTTCTTGTAGATGCCATAAAGGTGCTTTTGCCGGCCACTGACTTCGCCTTCGATGCCGTCGACGGCCAGGCAATGGGCCAGTGACTCTTCGATCTTGTTGACGATTTCCTTGCGGTTGCCGCGCGCGCGCTTGACGGCCTGGTAGATGCGCGCCGAACGCATCGGGTGCATGGCCTTGAAGCCCAGGTCCTCGAACTCCACGCGCACGCTGTGCATGCCCAGGCGATTGGCGATGGGGGCATAGATTTCGAGGGTTTCTTTGGCGATGCGTCGGCGCTTTTCGCCAGACAGCACCTCAAGGGTGCGCATGTTGTGCAGGCGGTCGGCCAGTTTCACCAGGATCACACGGATGTCCCGGGCCATGGCCATGGCCATTTTCTGGAAGTTTTCCGCCTGGGCCTCGGCCTTGGTCTCGAAGTTCATCTGGGTCAGCTTGCTGACCCCGTCGACCAGTTCGGCCACGGTCTCGCCAAATTGCGAGCTGAGCGCCTCTTTGGCAATGCCGGTGTCTTCGATCACGTCATGGAGCATGGCAGCCATCAGGCTCTGATGGTCCATGTGCATGTCGGCAAGGATGCTGGCCACCGCCAGCGGATGCGTGACGTAGGCTTCGCCGCTGCGACGGCGCTGGCCGTCGTGGGCTTGTTCGGCGTAGAAGTACGCCCGGCGCACCAGGTTGACCTGGTCGGCGCCGAGGTAGGTCGACAGTCGATCGGCGAGGGCGTCTATGCTCGGCACAGTGTTACCTCCTGCCGAGGAATGGGGCCCTGCGCCGTACCGCATCGACCAGGCATAGGCTTAGACGGCCTCGTTGGCCTCTTCCTCGCTACCGAATGCAAAGGCAGGTTCGACTTCGACGATGGATTCGGCGGCAATGAATTCTGGAGTGCAGATGCCTTCAGCAATTTCACGCAGGGCAACGACAGTAGGTTTGTCGTTTTCCCATGCCACTTTCGGCTCTTTGCCGCCGGTGGCCAGCTGACGGGCACGCTTGGTAGAGAGCATGACCAGCTCAAAACGGTTATCCACGTGTTCTAGGCAGTCTTCAACGGTTACGCGGGCCATGGTCTTCCTCAAGTAGCAAATGCGGTGTTCAGCCCGAATGGGCGAGCGGACTCGATAGTTTAAAAAATCACCAGCCTTTAGGGAAGCGCTGATTTCGATTCGAGTCCTTGATAGGTCGACAATATCCAGTTACAGGGCTCTATTTCAAGTGTCCTGTTGTGGCAGTGAATCCAGGTATATCGTGGCGCAAGCCCGCTGTTGCGCCACGGTGACGCCTTATTGGCGCCCCAATGCATCACGCAGCCGAGGGGTCAGCTCATCGAACAGCGTCTGTACTGAGCGCAGCGCGCGGCAGTCCGGACGAGTCAGCAACCAGAGCTCGGTGTCACAACCGGGCAAGGCATCGCTCAAAGGCGCGACCCCCGGCAGGGTGTGGGCCATGTAGTCTGGCAGCGCGGCCACACCCATGCCGGCACTGACCAATTGGGCTATGGCAGAGATACTGCTGCATCGGTAGCGGGGCATCACTCCCGGCAGGTGCTCACTGCGCCAGACCACGGTGGAGTGGTCCTGCATGGTGTCATCCGGGGCGATCCAGGGCAGGCTGGCCGGGGTTTCCTTGAGCTTTTCGCGAAACTCTTCGCGGCCACACACCACGTAGGAGGCCTTGCCCAGGCAGCGACCGACCAGGTGCTCCGGTGGCGAGTTGGTCAGGCGCAGGGCGAGGTCGGCGTCGCGGCGGCTCAGGTTGGCGAAGGTGTTAGAGGTGGCCAGCTCAAGCGAAAGCGCAGGGTAGGCCGGCATGAACTCGGCCAGCGCCGGCAGCAACAGGCTGTGCAGCACTGCATCGGTGCAGGTCAGGCGCACGGTACCACTCACCACTTGCTCACCATGCTCCAGGGCCACTCGGGCGGCATCCAGGGCCTGCTCGGCGCGCTCGGCCTGTTCGGCCAGGGCCTGGGCAGTGCCAGTGGGGATGTAGCCTTTGCGGCTTTTGACGAATAACGCGGTACCCAGGGCGGCTTCCATGCGCCGGATCGAGCGGAACACCGTTGAAACGTCTACCCGTAGCAGCTCTGCCGCCTTGGCCAGCGAGCGTCCGCGTACCAGGGCGAGGACCAGCGATAGGTCGGCGTGACTGATCTGATATTGCATGGGTGCACTCTTTACTTGCCTAAATGCCAATGTCTGTTGCGCTGGGGCCATTCTATAGTGAAGCGGCAGCGGTGAATCAACTCACAACGCTGTCAGATTTTTGGAACGTGCGTCCTAGTAAAGACGACGTCCGGCAGTTCCCCACGATGGGACTCCTTAAAACAACAAACCAAACCATCGCCGCTCCCGATAGCGCAGCAGTACCTCCCCACAGTCGCCCGATAAAAAATCAAAGGATGCCTAGCCATGACGTCGGTCTCTCCGTGCGCCATCCCTCTCGACGAGATGGGTGAATTTCTCAAGGCCTACCCTGAGGTGCAATTTGTCGACCTGCTGATTGCAGACATGAACGGCGTGGTACGGGGCAAGCGCATCGAGCGTGCGAGCCTGGTCAAGGTCTACGAAAAAGGCATCAACCTGCCGGCCTCGTTGTTTGCCCTGGACATCAACGGTTCTACCGTCGAAAGCACAGGCCTGGGCCTTGATATCGGCGATGCCGACCGTATCTGCTACCCGATTCCCGGCACCCTGAGCTACGAGCCCTGGCAGAAGCGCCCAACCGCTCAGTTGCTGATGACCATGCACGAATTGGACGGCAAGCCGTTCTTCGCTGACCCGCGGGAAGTGCTTCGTGGTGTGGTAGAGAAGTTCGACGCGCTGGGCCTGGACATCTGTGCGGCCTTCGAGCTTGAGTTCTACCTGATCGACCAGGATAACCTCAACGGTCGCCCGCAACCGCCGCGCTCGCCGATCTCCGGCAAGCGCCCGATGTCGACTCAGGTTTACCTGATCGACGATCTGGACGAATACGTCGACTGCCTGCAGGACATGCTCGAGGCTGCCAAAGAGCAGGGCATTCCGGCCGATGCCATCGTCAAGGAAAGTGCTCCGGCGCAGTTCGAAGTGAACATGCACCATGTCGTCGACCCGATGAAGGCGTGCGACTACGCGGTGCTGCTCAAGCGCCTGATCAAGAACATCGCGTACGACCATGAGATGGATTCCACCTTCATGGCCAAGCCCTATCCGGGCCAGGCCGGCAACGGTCTGCACGTGCATATTTCGCTGCTGGACAAGAAAACCGGCAAGAACATTTTCGCCAGCGACGATCCCGAGCAGAGCCAGACCCTGCGTCACGCCATCGGTGGCGTGCTCGAGACCATGCCGGCGTCGATGGCCTTCCTGTGCCCGAACGTCAACTCGTACCGCCGTTTCGGCGCTCAATTCTATGTGCCCAATGCACCGAGCTGGGGCCTGGACAACCGTACTGTGGCGGTGCGTGTGCCAACCGGCAGCAGCGATGCCGTGCGTATCGAGCACCGCGTAGCCGGCGCCGACGCCAACCCCTACCTGATGATGGCAGCGATTCTGGCCGGTATTCACCACGGCCTGACCCATCAGATCGAGCCGGGTGCGCCTATCGAAGGCAACTCGTACGAACAGCTGGAGCAGAGCCTGCCGAACAACTTGCGCGATGCGCTGCGTGAACTCGATGACAGTGAAGTGCTGAACCAATACATCAGCCCGGACTACATCGACATTTTTGTCGCCTGCAAGGAAAGCGAAATGGCCGAGTTCGAGGTGTCGATTTCCGACCTCGAATACAACTGGTACCTGCATACCGTGTGATGCCCGGAGAAAACAACAATGGCAACTGCACCACGTGAACACTGGGAACAGCTGTTCCAGACCCTGAAGATCGAAGGCCGCGCCTTTATCGACGGGCAGTATTGCACCAGTGTCGCTGGTGACACTTTCGATTGCTCGAGCCCGGTCGACGGCCGTCACCTGGCGCAGATCGCCAGTTGCGACAGCGCCGACGCCGAGCGCGCGGTGGCCGCTGCGCGACGTACCTTCGACAGTGGTGTCTGGGCCGACCAGGCACCAGCCCAACGCAAGCGTGTGCTGATTGCCTTTGCCGATCTGCTGCTGGCCAACGCCCAGGAGCTGGCATTGCTGGAAACCCTGGACATGGGCAAGCCCATTGCCGACTCCCTGAGCATCGATATTCCGGCGGCGGCCAATGCCATCCGCTGGAATGCCGAAGCCATCGACAAGATTTACGACGAAGTTGCTGCGACCCCGTCCGACCAGCTGGGTTTGGTCACCCGCTCGCCGGTCGGCGTGGTCGCGGCCATTGTTCCGTGGAACTTCCCACTGATGATGGCCTGCTGGAAGCTCGGCCCGGCCCTGGCCACCGGTAACTCGGTGATCTTGAAGCCGTCCGAAAAATCACCGCTGACGGCGATTCGTATCGCCCAGTTGGCCCTGGAGGCCGGAATCCCCGCAGGCGTGCTGAACGTGCTGCCAGGTTTCGGCCATACCGTCGGCAAGGCCTTGGCCCTGCACATGGATGTGGACACCCTGGTGTTCACGGGCTCCACCCGCATTGCCAAGCAGCTGATGGTCTATGCCGGTGAGTCGAACATGAAGCGTGTCTGGCTGGAAGCCGGTGGCAAGAGTCCGAACATCGTGTTCGCCGATGCCCCCGACTTGCAGGCCGCCGCTGAAGCTGCCGCGGCCGCCATCGCCTTCAACCAGGGCGAGGTGTGCATTGCCGGTTCACGCCTGTTGATCGAGCGCAGCATCAAGGCGCGCTTCCTGCCGATGGTGGTCGACGCGCTCAAGGCTTGGAAACCGGGCCACGCGCTGGACCCCGAAACCCGTGTGGGTGCCCTGGTAGATACCACGCAGCTAGACACCGTGCTGGGCTACATCGCGGCCGGCAAGGCCGATGGGGCCACGCTGCTGACCGGTGGCGAGCGCGTGCTGGAAGACACCTGCGGTGTGTATGTGCAGCCGGCAATCTTCGATGGCGTCACCAACGCCATGCGCATCGCGCGCGAGGAGATCTTCGGGCCGGTGCTGTCAGTGATCACCTTCGACAGCGCCGAGGAGGCCGTGGCCATTGCCAACGACTCGCCTTTCGGCCTGGCCGCAGCCGTGTGGACCAGCGATATTTCTCGCGCCCACAAGACCGCCCGTGCCCTGCGTGCCGGCAGTGTCTGGGTCAACCAGTATGACGGCGGTGACATGACCGCGCCGTTCGGCGGCTTCAAGCAGTCGGGTAATGGCCGTGACAAGTCGCTGCACGCTTTTGACAAATACACCGAACTCAAGGCGACCTGGATCAAGCTGTAAGGGAGGGTGAACCCATGCAAACTACCAATGACCTGCCGCCTTTGATTGGCATTTCGGCTTGTCGTCAGCAGCTTGGCCACAACTCGTCGCATACCGTGGGCGACAAATATGTCGAGGCGGCAGGCTTCGCCGGGATTCCGCTGATTCTTCCGGCGCGGGCCGAGCCAGTCGATCCACAGCGCGTGCTCGAGCGCCTGGATGGCATTCTTTTTACCGGTTCGCCTTCAAATGTCGAGCCGCATCATTACAATGGCGCCCCCAGCGTGGAAGGTACGAAGCACGATGTGTTTCGCGACCGCTTGACCCTGCCTTTGCTGCAGGCCGCCATTGCCAGCGGTGTGCCGGTGTTCTGCATCTGCCGTGGGTTTCAGGAACTGAATGTCGCCCTGGGCGGCACCTTGCACCAGCGGGTGCAGGAGCTGCCAGGTTTCCTGGATCACCGCGAGCCGCAGGACGCACCACTGGAAGAGCAATACAGCCCGCGCCATAGCGTTACCGTTCAGCCCGGCGGGTTGTTCGAGCGCCTTGGGCTGGAGCCCGGCTTCATGGTCAATTCCCTTCACAGCCAGGGCATCGATCGCCTGGCGGGTGATTTGCGCGCGGAAGCGCGGGCGCCCGATGGGTTGATTGAAGCGGTGTCGATGCCAGACGCCCCGGGCTTTGTAGTCGGTGTGCAATGGCACCCCGAGTACCGCCTGGCCGAAAACCCGGTTTCGCTGCGTCTGTTCCGGGCGTTTCGTGAAGCATGCCTGGCCCGTGCAAGGGGCGAGCGCTACCGGGAGAAGGCCCTATGAGGTCATCCGGGTGATCCGGACGTGCAGTATCGGCAACAGGTTTGAATGAGTGAAAGCGGGCGCCCTGCGGGGCGTCCTGAAAAACAATACCAAAAGCGGCGGCACTACTCATGAGCGAATTCGAAGCAGGCTTGTCCCCAGGTATGGGACAGGCTCGCACCCAGGCAAATACTGCAGCGAAAGCAACCAAGGGGCTGGCCAAGGGCCGGCTCGGGCTGCTGGCGAGCATTGTGCTTGGCATTTCCACCATTGCACCGGTGTACACCCTCACCGGCGCGCTCGGACCAACCGTGCGCGAGGTCGGTGCCCATCTGCCGGCAGTGTTCATCGTTGGCTTCCTGCCCATGCTGCTGGTGGCCCTGGGTTACCGCGAGCTGAACTCGGCGGAGCCTGACAGCGGTACGTCCTTTACCTGGTCGGCCCGGGCATTTGGCCCGATGATCGGCTGGATTGGTGGCTGGGGGCTGGTAACGGCAACCACGATCGTCTTGTCCAACCTCGCCGGCGTGGCGGTGGACTTCTTTTACCTCTTTCTCGGGCAAATCACCGGCAGCCACGAGGTGGCTGCGCTAAGCGACAACTTGCTGATCAACGTGGTCACCTGTTGCGTGTTCATCGCTATGGCGGTGTGGATCTGCTGCCGCGGGATTGCCACCACCATGACCGTGCAGTACGGCCTGGTGGCATTGCAGCTGGTGGTGCTGGTGGGCTTTGCCATGGCCGCGTTCGGGGGCTCTTCTGTCGATACGCCGCCACTGGAGTTTGACCTGGACTGGTTCAACCCCTTTGGTGTCGAGTCGTTCTCGGCATTCACCGCAGGCCTGTCGCTGTCAATCTTCATCTTCTGGGGCTGGGATGTCTGCCTGAGTATCAGTGAAGAGTCGGTGGGCAGCGGTGATACGCCTGGCCGAGCAGCGACCCTGACGGTACTGCTGATTCTGGGCCTGTACCTGGTCACAGCGATTGCCACCCTGCAGTTTGCCGGTATCGGCGATATCGGCCTGGGCCTGAACAATCCACGTATCCAGGAAAACGTCTTCGCTCACCTGGCAGGTCCAGTCATGGGGCCACTGGCGATCCTGATGTCCATCGCCGTACTGGCCAGTACCGCCGCCTCGCTGCAGTCGACCTTCGTTTCGCCGGCGCGCACCTTGCTGGCCATGGGGTACTACGGCGCGGTGCCGGAGCGTTTCGCCAGCGTCTGCCCACGCTCGAAAACCCCCCGTTATGCCACCATCTGTGCTGGTGTGGCGGCGGCGGTGTTCTACGTCACCATGCGTACCTTGAGTGAGAACGTGCTGGCAGACACCATCACCGCCCTGGGCATGATGATCTGCTTCTACTACTCGCTGACGGCCTATGCGTGCGTCTGGTACTTCCGTCACAGCCTGTTCGACAGCGTGCGTCACTTCCTGATGCGCGGCCTGTGCCCACTGCTGGGTGGCGGCATTCTCTCGGTGATTTTCCTGCAGACGGCATACGACAGCGCTTCGCCTTCGTTTGGCAGCGGTTCGCATGTCGGGGGCTTGGGCCTGGTGTTCGTGATCGCAGTGATCATCACACTGCTGGGGCTGGGGCTGATGTTGTTGTCACGCCTGCGGGCGCCGGCGTTCTTCCTGGGCATGACCCTGCACCGTCACGCCACGGTCTCCAGCCGCCGCTAAGCGGCTGGAGTTGCCAGTTGCTCAGGCAAGCAATTGCTTGAGCAAATGGCCATGACGCTGCTGCTGGTTCGCCTGCAGCAAGCGGTTGGCGCGGAATACCGCCTTGAGGTCTTCCAGCGCAGTGGCGAAGTCGTCGTTGATGATGACGAAGTCATACTCGTCGTAATGGCTCATCTCGCTCACAGCTTCACGCATCCGGCCTTCGATGATCTCGTCGCTGTCCTGGCCACGGTTGGTCAGGCGCTGGCGCAGGGCTTCCTGGGTTGGCGGCAGGATGAAGATCGAGCGTGCCTCGGGCATCAGCTTGCGCACCTGCTGGGCACCTTGCCAGTCGATCTCCAGGATCAGGTCATGGCCCTGGTCGAGGGTGTACTGCAGCGCGCTGCGCGAGGTGCCGTAGTAATTGCCGAACACCTCGGCCTGCTCAAGAAAATCACCCTGCTCGGTCATGCGGGCGAACTCGGCGTGATCGACGAAGTGGTAGTTCACCCCGTGCTCTTCTCCCGGTCGCATGGCGCGGGTGGTGTGCGAGACCGAGACGCGGATGGTCGGCTGGGCGTCGATCAGGGCTTTGACCAGGCTGGTCTTGCCGGCACCGGAGGGAGCCGAAACGATATAAAGGGTGCCGCTGCTGTGATTCATGGTGGGGGTGGCCTTACTCAATGTTCTGTACTTGTTCACGCATCTGCTCGATCAGTACCTTGAGGTTGACCGCGGACTGGGTGCTGCGTGGGTCGAAGGCTTTGGAGCCCAGGGTATTGGCTTCGCGGTTGAGCTCCTGCATCAGGAAATCCAGGCGGCGACCGGCGGCGCCACCGGATTTGAGCACCCGGCGAACTTCGGTGATGTGGGTGCTCAGACGGTCGAGCTCTTCGGCGACGTCACTCTTCTGCGCCAGCAGGACCATTTCCTGTTCCAGGCGCTGCGGGTCGAGTTCGGCCTGCATGTCGGCGAAGCGATCGAGGACTTTCTGACGCTGGGTGGCCAGCATCTGCGGCACCAGGGCGCGCAGGGTGGTGACTTCGCTGGCCATGCTGTCCAGGCGCTCATTGATCAGGCGGGCCAGTTCGCTGCCTTCGCGGCCCCGACCGTTCTTGAGCTCCTTGAGCGCCTCTTCGAACAAGGCGATAGCCTCATTGTTGAGGGTTTGAGGGTCGCTGGCATCTGCCACCAGCACACCAGGCCAGGCCAGCACTTCCAGCGGATTCAACGGTGCCGGCTGCTGGATCAGGCTGGCAACGGTCTCGGCGGCCGCAACCAATTGGGCCGCGCGCTCGCGGTCTACCTGCAGCGGCTTGCCAATGCTCTCTTCATTGAAGCGCAAGGTGCATTCGACCTTGCCGCGCGACAGGCCTTGGCGCAAGGCTTCACGCACTGCACCTTCGAGGTCGCGCAGGGCCTCTGGCAGGCGCAGGTGGGGTTCCAGGTAGCGATGGTTGACCGAGCGCAATTCCCAGATCAGGGTGCCCTGGCTACCGGCGCGCTCGACACGAGCAAAAGCGGTCATGCTGTGCACCATGGGAAGTACCTCGCAAAAGATGGGTCAAGGGAAGCCAACCGGCTGCAAAGGCGCAGGATTGTAGCGCAGTGCGGCGCCAGCTCCCAATCCACTGATGTTACAAACAGTCTGGCAGCGTCCGCAAAAAACCGGACCAACGCCGCTGGGCCGTCTGTTTCGGGGGTTGCGACAATAGGCGTGTCCACGAAGGCCGGCGCACTCTATAATGCTGGGCAGATTCAAACCCAGTACAGGTATCCCAAATGAAACGTCCAAGTGGTCGCGCTGCCGATCAGCTCCGCTCGATCCGCATCACCCGCAACTACACCAAACACGCCGAGGGATCAGTACTGGTCGAGTTCGGTGACACCAAAGTCGTATGCACAGTCAGCGTCGAAAACGGCGTGCCGCGATTCCTCAAGGGCCAGGGCCAAGGCTGGTTGACCGCCGAGTACGGCATGCTGCCGCGCTCCACCGGCGAGCGTAACCAGCGCGAAGCCGCCCGTGGCAAGCAGGGTGGTCGCACCCTCGAGATCCAGCGCCTGATCGGCCGCTCGCTGCGCGCCGCGCTGGACATGAGCAAGTTGGGCGACATCACCCTGTACGTCGACTGCGACGTGATCCAGGCTGACGGCGGCACCCGCACCGCTTCGATCACTGGCGCCATGGTTGCCCTGGTTGATGCGCTGCGTGTGGTCAAAAAACGTGGTGGTCTCAAGGGCGGCGACCCGCTCAAGCACATGATCGCCGCAGTTTCGGTGGGCATGTACCAGGGCGAGGCGGTGCTCGACCTGGACTACCTTGAAGACTCCGCTGCCGAGACCGACCTGAACGTGGTCATGACCAGCCAGGGAGGTTTCATCGAAGTCCAGGGTACCGCTGAAGGTGCACCGTTCCAGCCAGAAGAGCTCAACGCCATGCTGGCGCTGGCTCAAAAAGGCATGGTCGACCTGTTCGAACTGCAGAAAGCCTCGCTGGCCGACTGATTTCGCCAACGCAAGGAGCAGAGCATGAGCGAGCAACCGCTGCAGTTGCCCACCCCCAATGCCGAGATCAGGCAGTGGGCAATGTTCTGCCACCTTGCCGCGCTGCTGGGCCTGATCGTTCCGTTCGGCAATTTGCTCGGGCCGCTGGTGATGTGGATCTGGAAGAAAGACCTGGATCCGTTCATTGATGCCCAGGGCAAGGAAGCGCTGAATTTCCAGCTCACGGTATTCCTGGCATCGATCATCTGCTTTGCGCTGATGTTCGTGCTGGTGGGTATCGTGCTGTTTGGCATGTTGATGGTCGCCGTGCTGGTCCTGACCATCATTGCCGGGGTCAAGGCCAATGATGGCCAGCCCTATCGCTATCCGCTGACCTGGCGACCGATCAAATAATGATCTGATAAAAGCAGCAGCCACAAAAAAGCCGACGCAATGTCGGCTTTTTTGTGGCTGAGCGATCAGATCGTCAGCGTCCAGTCGTAGTCCACGATCAGTGGCGCGTGCTGGGAGAAGCGTGGCTGACGCGGCAGGCGAGCGCTTCGTACAAAGCGACGCAGGCCTGGGGTCAGGAGCTGGTAGTCAAAGCGCCAGCCCAGGTTCAGCATTTCAGCCTGCTCGTTGTCTGGCCACCAGCTGTACTGGTCGCCTTCACGGCTGACTTCGCGCAAGGCGTCGACATAACCCATGTCACCGACAACGGTGTCCATCCAGGCGCGCTCCGGCGCCAGGAAACCTGGTGACTGCTGGCCGTCACGCCAGTTCTTGACGTCGAGCTTCTGTTGCGCCACATACAACGAGCCGCAATAGATGTACTCACGACGTTTGCGTCGCTGTTTGTCCAGGTACTTGGCGAAGTCGTCCATCAACTTGAATTTCTGGTTCAAGTCTTCGTCGCCGTTCATTCCAGAAGGCAGCAGCAGCGTTGCGATGCTTACCTTGTCGAAATCGGCCTGCAGGTAACGTCCGTAGCGATCGGCTGTCTCGAAGCCCAGGCCGCTGATGACTGCCTTGGGCTGCAACCGCGAATAAAGTGCCACGCCGCCTTGGGCGGGAACTTCTGCATCGCAGGCATAAAGGAAGTAGCCATCGAGCTGGAAAGCTGGGTCGTCGAGTTCAAAGGCCGAGGCGCGGGTATCCTGAAGGCAGATGACGTCAGCATTCTGGGCTTGCAGCCAGCTGAGCAAACCACGCTCGACTGCAGCCTGAATGCCATTAACGTTCACACTGATGATCCGCATAAATGGCCCCAAAAATCTCGTGCGTGTATGATACCCGAGCTGTACTCAATTAGCTAAATCCGTGGTATCCGGGACTCTTCATGCAGCCGTATCAGCGCGACTTCATTCGTTTTGCCATCGACCGCGGGGTTCTGCGCTTCGGTGAATTCACCCTCAAGTCGGGCCGCACCAGCCCGTATTTCTTCAATGCCGGCCTGTTCAACAGCGGCTCTGCCCTGGCTCAGCTCGGACGTTTCTATGCGGCGGCAATCGTCGACAGCAAGATTCCGTTCGACGTGCTGTTCGGCCCCGCCTACAAGGGTATTCCCCTGGCGGCAGCCACTGCAGTGGCCCTGGCCGAGCACCACAACCTCGACCTGCCATGGTGTTTCAACCGCAAGGAAGCCAAGGCACACGGCGAAGGAGGCAGCCTGGTCGGTGCGCCGCTGACAGGCGACGTGCTGATCATCGACGACGTGATCACTGCCGGCACTGCAATCCGTGAGGTCATGCAGATCATCCAGGGCCAACAGGCCAAGGCTGCAGGCGTTCTGATCGCCTTGAACCGCCAGGAGCGGGGCAACGGCGAGCTGTCGGCTATCCAGGAAGTGGAGCGCGACTTCGGCATTCCGGTGGTCAGCATCGTTTCACTGACCCAGGTGCTGCAGTTCCTTGCGGACGATCCGGCACTCAAGCAGCATCTGCCGGCCGTCGAGGCCTATCGGGCCCAGTACGGGATCTGAGGTACATAAAAAAGGCGACCATCAGGTCGCCTTTTTTATGTCTTGATCGCGGGGCAAGCCCGCTCCTACAGGCCTCAGCGTGGCTTGTCGTTGGTGATCAGAGTGCCCACGCCACTGTCGGTAAAGATCTCCAGCAGCACTGCATTGGGCACGCGACCATCAATGATGTGCGAGCTGTTCACGCCGCCTTGCACCGCTTCCAGGGCGCAGCGGATCTTCGGTAGCATGCCGCCGTAGATAGTGCCGTCAGCGATCAGCTCGTTGACCTGCTCGGTGGTCAGGCCAGTGAGCACAGTGCCTTGCTTGTCCATCAGGCCGGCGATGTTGGTCAGCAGCATCAGCTTTTCAGCTTTCAGTGCTTCGGCGACCTTGCCGGCGACCAGGTCGGCGTTGATGTTGTACGACTCGCCGTTGGCGCCTACGCCGATCGGTGCGATCACGGGAATGAAATCACCTTTGACCAGCATATTCAGCAGATCGGTGTTAACCCCGACCACTTCGCCGACATGACCGATGTCGATGATTTCCGGGGTGGTCATCTCTGGCGTCTGGCGGGTAACGGTGAGCTTTTTCGCACGAATCAGCTCGGCATCTTTACCGGTCAGGCCGATGGCGCTGCCGCCATGACGGTTGATCAGGTTGACGATGTCCTTGTTCACCTGGCCGCCCAGGACCATTTCCACCACGTCCATGGTCTGCGCATCGGTAACGCGCATGCCATCGATAAAGTGGCTCTCGATTGACAGGCGCTTGAGCAGATCACCGATCTGCGGGCCGCCGCCGTGTACAACCACGGGGTTGATACCCACGGCCTTCATCAGTACCACATCGCGAGCAAAACCGGTTTTGAGCTCTTCGCTCTCCATCGCGTTGCCGCCGTATTTGATCACCAGGGTTTTACCGACAAAGCGGCGAATGTAAGGCAGCGCTTCGGACAAAACCTTGGCGACATGGGTGGCGGCATCGCGATCGAGGGTCATGCAGGGCTCCAATTGGAACAAATGGTCGGTCAGAACGTTGGTTGCAGGTCAGCGGCTACGCGCTTGAGCTGTGCGCGGAATACCTCTTTGATTCGCTGCAGCTCGGCGTCATTGTCGGCCTCGAAGCGCAGTACCAGCACTGGTGTGGTGTTGGAAGCGCGTACCAGGCCCCAGCCGTTGGGGTAGTCGACCCGCACACCGTCAATGGTGGTCAGGTTGGCGTCATCGCCCCAATCGGCCTCGCGTTGCAGTGCATCAATGATGCTGAATTTACCCTCGTCGGTCACATCAATGTTGATTTCCGGCGTGGAAATATCGTTCGGGAATGCAGCGAACAGCTGTTCGGCGTCGGTGTTGGCCTTGCTGAGGATCTCCAGCAGGCGCGCGGCACTGTAGATGCCGTCATCAAAACCATACCAGCGCTCTTTGATGAAGATGTGGCCGCTCATTTCGCCGGCCAGCAAGGCACCGGTCTGCTTCATCTTCTTCTTGATCAACGAATGACCGGTTTTCCACATCAGCGCACGGCCACCGAATTGCTCGATCAGCGGCGTCAGGCGACGGGTGCATTTGACGTCGAAGATGATTTCGGCGCCCGGGTTGCGCTCAAGCACATCCTGGGCAAAGAGCATCAGCAGGCGATCCGGGTAGACGATGTTGCCAGTGTTGGTCACAACACCAACGCGGTCGCCGTCGCCATCGAAGGCCAGGCCCAGGTCAGCACCGGTTTGCTTGACCTTGGCGATCAGGTCCACCAGGTTCTCTGGCTTGCCCGGATCGGGGTGATGATTCGGGAAGTTGCCGTCGACTTCGCAGAACAGCGGGATCATTTCGCAGCCCAGGGCTTCGATCAGTTGCGGCGCAATCACGCCGGCAGCGCCGTTGCCGCAGTCGACGACCACCTTGAGTTTCTTAGCCAGCTTGATGTCAGCGGTGATCTGCTGGAAGTAGCGTTCGAGGATCTCGACTTTTTCCACGCGGCCGTCGCCACGGCTCAGGTCGTTGGTTTTCAGGCGAGTCAGCAGGGCCTGGATCTGCTCGTTGGCCAGGGTGTCGCCAGCGATGACGATCTTGAAGCCATTGTAGTTCGGCGGGTTGTGGCTGCCGGTGAGCATGACCCCGGACTTGCCGGCCAGCACGTTGGCGGCGTAGTACAGGGCAGGGGTCGGCACCAGGCCGACGTCGCTGACCAGGCAGCCGGCTTCGACCAGGCCTTTGATCAGTTGCTCGACCAGCATCGGGCCGGACAGGCGACCGTCACGGCCGACAGAAATGTTGGGTTCGCCCTGGGCGAGGGTCTGTGCGCCGATGGCGCGGCCGATCCAGTAGGCGGTTTCGGCGGTCAGGGTGTCACCGACTACGCCCCGAATGTCGTAGGCGCGGAAGATGCTTTCTGGAAGTGCTGGTACCAGGTGTGCCATGTCGTTCATCTCTGGGGAAGCTCCAATATCGAGGGCGTGCAGGGCAGGCTCAAACTGAACGCTTTGACGACGTTTTCGCCAGAGAGTTCGCCGTCCTTGGCGCGAGGTAATGAGTCGAGGGATCAGTGGCTGCCGGAATGGCCGAAGCCACCAGCGCCACGCTGGCTTTCGTCGAAGGCTTCGACAATGTCGAAATGAGCCTGTACGACGGGCACCAACACCAGTTGTGCGATGCGCTCGCCGATGGCAATGGTGAAAGGGGTCTGGCCACGGTTCCAGCACGACACCATCAGTTCACCCTGGTAGTCGGAGTCGATCAGGCCTATCAGGTTGCCCAGCACGATGCCATGTTTGTGGCCCAGGCCTGAGCGCGGCAGGATCATGGCGGCAAGGCCTGGATCACCGATGTAGATCGACAGGCCGGTAGGGATCAGTAGGGTCTGGCCTGGCTCGAGGAGGGTGTCTTCCTTGAGCATGGCGCGCAGGTCGAGGCCGGCCGAACCGGGTGTAGCGTACTGTGGCAGCGGGAATTCGTTGCCGATGCGTGGGTCGAGAATCTTGGCTTGTAGAGCGTGCATGCAGAATTAAACCTGGTTGAGACGTTCGGCGATGAAAGCAACCAGCTGGCGGGCGATCTTGCCCTTGCTGGTTTGTGCAAAGAGTGTTTCGTGGAGCTGGCGATCGATCACGCTGCAGGCGTTTTCCTCGCTGTTGAAGCCGATGCTGGGGTTGGCCACATCGTTGGCGACAATCAGGTCGAGGTTTTTGTCCTTGAGCTTGCGCGCTGCGTAATCGAGTAGGTGTTCGGTCTCGGCGGCAAAGCCGACGCTGAACGGTCGATCGGGACGGGTGGCAATGGTGGCGAGAATGTCCGGGTTACGGACCATCTGCAGCAGCAGGCCGTCACCTGTCGTAGGGTCTTTCTTGAGTTTTTGCGGCGCGACCACTTCAGGGCGGTAGTCTGCGACCGCGGCTGAGGCGATGAAAATATCGCAGGGCATGGCCGCTTCACAGGCGGCCAGCATGTCGCGAGCACTGACAACGTCGATGCGCGACGCCCGGTCGGGTGTTGGCAAGTGAACCGGGCCGCTGATCAATGTCACCTTGGCGCCCGCCTCGACGGCGGCTTCGGCCAGGGCGAAGCCCATTTTCCCGGAGCTATGGTTGGTGATGTAGCGCACCGGGTCGATGTTTTCCTGGGTCGGGCCAGCGGTGATCACAATGTGTTTGCCGGTCAGCGACTGGCGCTGGAAGCTTTCCGCCGCGCACCAGGCCAGGTCGTTGGCCTCGAGCATGCGGCCCAGGCCGACATCGCCACAGGCCTGGCTACCGGAGGCCGGGCCAAAGACCTTGATATTGCGACTTTGCAGCAGATCGAGATTGGCCTGGGTGGCCGGGTCGCGCCACATGGCCTGGTTCATGGCCGGGGCGACAGCCACGGTGGCGTCGGTGGCCAGTACCAGGGTGGTCAGCAGGTCGTCGGCCACGCCCTGGGCCAGGCGGGCCAGCAGGTCTGCAGTGGCCGGGGCGATCAGCACCAGGTCAGCCCACTTGGCCAGTTCGATATGGCCCATCGCCGCTTCGGCAGCAGGGTCCAATAGATCCATGTGCACCGGGTGGCCGGACAGTGCCTGCAGGGTCAGCGGCGTGATGAACTCAGCGCCGCCGCGGGTCATGACGACACGCACCTGCGCGCCGTGTTCCAGGAGTCGGCGAACCAGTTCGGCACTCTTGTAGGCGGCGATGCCGCCGCCGACGCCGAGAACGATGCGCTTACGATACAGCCGCTGCATAGGCTTGCCTTTTGCTCAGTGATTGCACGCGGCGACGACGCCTCCCCAGGCCGAATCGTCGCGGAAAAAAGAGGGGCTAATGTAGCACAGGGCTGTAACACAGGAGCAGTAACCGATAGACAGGGAGGTGAGGCATGAGTATCAGGGACTGGCCTGCGGCGGAGAGACCGCGGGAGAAATTGCTGGAACAAGGCGCGTTAAGCCTTTCGGATGCCGAGCTGCTGGCGATATTCCTGCGCACCGGCGCCAGGGGCTATAGCGCGGTCGATCTGGCCCGTCATCTGCTCAGGCAATTCGGTGGCCTGCGTGAGTTGCTCGAAGCCGATGACGTCCGCTTCAACAAGGAGTTTGGCCTGGGCCCTGCCAAGTTCGCGCAATTGCAGGCGGTGATGGAAATGTCCCGGCGCCACCTGGCCGATCAACTGCGGCGTGGTTCTGCACTGGAAAGCCCCACGGCGGTAAAGGACTACTTCAAAGCCCAGTTGCGCCATGAGCCACACGAAGTATTTGCCTGCCTGTTTCTCGACACCAAGCACCGTTTGCTGGGGTTCGAAGCACTGTTTCGAGGCTCTATCGACAGTGCCAGCGTTTATCCCCGGCAAGTGGTCAAGCGTGCCCTGGCGCACAATTCTGCGGCAGTGATTCTCTGCCATAACCATCCGTCGGGCGTATCGGAGCCGAGCCAGGCCGATGTGAACCTCACGCTACGCCTCAAGGAGGCACTGGCATTGATCGAGGTACGGCTGCTCGACCATTTCATCGTTGGCGACAGTGAGCCGCTATCAATGGTCGAGCAGGGGTGGTTCAGCGCGTCGTACTGACCTTGGCAAAGTCCTGGCGGCCAAATGGGCTGACCCGATAACCCTCCACGCCCTGGCGCATCAGTGCCGCAGCCGTCGGATGCGCCAGCGGCAACCACAGTGCCTGTTGCTGGATCAGTGCCTGGGCTTGCTGGTACAGGCGGCTGCGCACGCTTTGGTCGGTAGTGGTCTTGCCGGCACTGATCAGCTGGTCCAGGCGCGGGTCGCAATAGCGGGCGAAGTTGGTCCCTGACTTGACCGCGGCGCACGCGAACTGCGGGCTGAGGAAGTTATCCGGGTCGCCATTGTCGCCCGCCCAGCCCATGAAGAGCAGGTCATGCTCGCCTGCCTTGGCCCGGCGAATCAGCTCACCCCATTCAATGACACGAATTTCGGCCTTGATACTAATTTTGGCCAGGTCCGCCTGCAGCAATTGCGCGCCCAGGCTCGGGTTGGGGTTGAGCAGGCTGCCTTGCGGGCGGGTCCAGATGGTGGTGCTGAAGCCGTCCTTCAAACCAGCCTTTTCCAGCAGGGCACGGGCTTTGTCGAGGTTGGTGGGGTAGCCGGGCAGGTCCTTGGCATAGCTCCAGGTATTGGGCGGGTAGGGGCCATTGGCAGCAACGGCGGTGTCTTCAAAAACGGCCTTGAGGTAGCTGGCCTTGTCGAAAGCCAGGTTGATGGCTTGCCTGACCTCAACTTTGTCCAGTGGCGCATGCTGACTGTTGATGGCCAGGAACGCGGTCATGAAGGCTTCGGTCTTTTCGACCTTCAAGGCCGCATCATCTTTGGCCGCGGCAATGTCCAGCGGCTTGGGTGACAAGGCGATCTGGCACTCGTTGCGCTTGAGCTTCTGCAGGCGCACGTTGGCATCCGGAGTGATGGCATAGATCAGCGGGTCGACCGCCGGCTTGCCGTCAAAGTAATCCGGGTTGGCCCGGTAGCGAATCACCGCATCCTTCTGGAAGCGGTTGAACACGAATGGACCGGTGCCGATCGGTTGGCTATTGAGTTTTTCCGGGGTGCCGGCCTTGAGCAACTGGTCCGCATATTCGGCCGAGTAGATCGAAGCGAAACCCATGCTCAGGGTCGGCAGGAAGGTCGCGTCGGCATGATTGAGGGTAAAACGCACCGTCAGCGGCTCTGGTGCCTCGATGTGTTTGATCAGCTCCGGCAACTGCAGTGACTGGGCATGGGGATAGCCACTCTGGGCGATCTTGTGCCAGGAGTGGGCCGGGTAAATCATGCGTTGGAAGCTGAACAGCACGTCGTCGGCGTTCAGGCTGCGGCCTGGCTTGAAGTAACCAGTGCTGTGAAACTTGACCTCCGGGCGCAACTTGAATTCGTAGACCAGGCCGTCTGGCGAAACTGTCCAGCGCTCGGCCAGGCTGGGTACGACCTTGCCCTGGACGGCATCGAATTCGACCAGGCGGTTCATCAAGACATCAGCCGAGGCGTTGGTGGTAGTCAGTGAATTGTACTGAACCACATCAAAGCCTTCAGGACTGGCCTCGGTGCACACACTCAGCGCAGCCGCCTGGGCGAAAGCCGGGCCGAGCAGGGTGGCGAACAACAGGGGTAGAGCGGCAGCGCGCATGGGGGATTCCTTGGCTGATCGTTGGCCCATCTGCCAGTGCAGTCTGGAAACGTCCTACCCTAGTGCGCTGGCTCACAAATGACCATATCCTTTTTTGCCATTCGTGCGACGAGTGGTCGACACCTTGCCGGGCCAGTCGTTATGCTGCTCCCGCGTCTCCATCATCAAGTCAAAGCACATCTTCTGTTGTTGTGCTTTGGTCTTTCTGGTATAAAGCAGCGCTCTTTTCTAGGGGCTCGGCTTGTCGCATCTGCTGATTGAGTCGATAAGACCCTGAAGAAACACGGCGCCTGGCGCCAAAGACTGAGAGATTAAGCGGCCAACCCATGCCGGGTTGGGCATGTGGTTTTAGAGGGCTGAGGCATGTCGAGAGTCTGTCAAGTTACCGGTAAGGGTCCGGTAACCGGGAATAACATTTCCCACGCAAACAACAAAACCCGTCGTCGTTTCCTGCCGAACCTGCAGCATCATCGCTTCTGGGTCGAGTCCGAGAAGCGTTTCGTGCGTCTGCGCGTATCTGCCAAAGGCATGCGCATCATCGACAAGCGCGGCATTGATGCCGTTCTGGTCGACATTCGCCGTAACGGCGCCAAGGTCTAAGGGAGAGAATCATGCGTGAATTGATCCGTCTGGTGTCGACCGCTAATACCGGCCACTTCTACACCACCGACAAGAACAAGCGCACCACTCCGGACAAAATCGAAATCAAAAAATTCGATCCGGTTGTTCGCAAGCACGTGATCTACAAGGAAGCCAAGATCAAGTAATTGATCCGGCTGACGAAAAAAGGGCCCGTATCTCTGGATACGGGCCCTTTTTTTTGGCACCTCGGTAGGCGCGGGCTTCTCTCGTGAAACAATCTATCGTGGGGCAAGCCCGCTCCTGCTCATTATTTCTGTTCGAACATCACATAGATCTTGCGGCACGGCTCCAGCACTTCCCAGGTGCCTGTGAAGCCCGCCGGAATCACGAACCGATCGCCGGCACGCAAGGTCTTCGCCCCACCATTTTCATCGCGCAGCACCGAAACGCCCTGCACGATCTCGCAGTATTCGTGTTCGGTGTAATTGACGGTCCACTGGCCAATCTCGCCTTCCCAAACCCCCGCCGCAAACTGACCGCATGGGCTGGAATAGTGGTTGTAGACGGCCTGCTCAGGGTCGCCCTTGAGCACTTTTTCAGCGGCTGGACGATAGCGCTCGGCCTCGGTGAGGACCTGAGCGAAGTCGATGATCTGGTCAATGCGCATGGCTAGCTCTCTTGTTTGTTTAATAAAATGAACATCAGTAGGTGTTTTGGCTGATTATGTCAAATATATTGATAATTGGGTCGCCAGTGGTTTAGGGTGGCAGGTGCCTGTGCGCGTAGCTCGCCCAGCCAGAATTTTTGACAGTGCCCTGATCCCTCGTGCGGCACTGCACCTTAATACAAGAGGAGGAGTTTCGTATGACCACCCTGACTCGTGCGGATTGGGAACAGCGTGCCCAGCAACTGAAGATCGAGGGCCGTGCCTTCATCAACGGTGAATATACCGCCGCCGTTTCCGGCGCGACCTTCGAATGCCTCAGCCCGGTCGATGGCCGCCTGCTGGCACAGGTTGCCAGCTGTGACGACGCCGACGCCCAGCGTGCCGTCGAAAACGCCCGCGCTACCTTCGCCTCTGGTGTCTGGTCGCGCCTGGCCCCGGCCAAGCGCAAGGCCACCATGATCCGCTTTGCCGCCCTGCTCAACGCAAACGTCGAGGAGCTGGCACTGCTGGAAACCCTGGACATGGGCAAGCCGATCAATGACTCGCTGAACATCGACGTTCCGGGTGCGGCACAGGCGCTGAGCTGGAACGGCGAAGCCATCGACAAGATCTACGACGAAGTCGCGGCCACCCCGCACGATCAACTCGGTCTGGTTACCCGTGAGCCGGTGGGCGTGGTTGCCGCTATCGTGCCGTGGAACTTCCCGCTGCTGATGGCGTGCTGGAAACTTGGCCCGGCCCTGGCCACCGGTAACTCGGTGGTGCTAAAGCCTTCGGAAAAGTCGCCGCTGACGGCCATCCGTATTGCCCAGTTGGCTATCGAAGCCGGTATCCCGGCAGGCGTGCTCAACGTGCTGCCAGGCTACGGCCACACCGTCGGCAAGGCCCTGGCCCTGCATATGGATGTGGACACCCTGGTATTCACCGGTTCCACCAAGATCGCCAAGCAGTTGATGATCTACGCCGGTGAGTCGAACATGAAGCGCGTCTGGCTGGAAGCCGGCGGCAAGAGCCCGAACATCGTCTTCGCCGACGCACCGGACCTGAATGCTGCTGCTGAAGCTGCCGCCAGTGCCATTGCCTTCAACCAGGGCGAAGTGTGCACCGCCGGTTCGCGCCTGCTGGTGGAGCGTTCGATCAAGGACAAGTTCCTGCCCCTGGTACTCGAAGCCCTCAAGGCCTGGAAACCTGGCAACCCGCTGGACCCGGCAACCACCGTGGGGGCGCTGGTCGATACCCAGCAGATGAACACCGTGCTGTCGTACATCGATGCGGGTCATAGTGACGGCGCCAAGCTGCTGGTGGGTGGCAAGCGTATTCTCGAAGAGACTGGCGGTACCTACGTCGAGCCGACCATCTTCGACGGCGTGACCAACGCCATGAAGATTGCCCAGGAAGAAATCTTCGGCCCGGTACTGTCGGTGATTACCTTCGACACCGTCGAAGAAGCGATCAATATCGCCAACGACACCCCGTACGGCCTGGCCGCCGGTGTGTGGACGGCCGATATCTCCAAGGCTCACCTGACCGCCAAGGCCCTGCGTGCTGGTAGCGTCTGGGTCAACCAGTACGACGGCGGCGACATGACCGCACCGTTCGGTGGCTTCAAGCAGTCGGGCAACGGCCGTGACAAGTCGCTGCACGCGCTGGACAAGTACACCGAGCTGAAGGCGACCTGGATCAAGCTGTAACCACAGCCGTTCGATCCCGTACACAGCCGGACCTTGCTCGATGCAGGTCCGGCTGTGTTGTTTCTGCTCTATCACCACAGCCTGGGAGGCTGCAATGCGTTGGGGTACTTATTTCGCCGTGCTCTCGGCGGTGCTCAGTGTCGGCCTTGCACTGGGAGTCAGCATGCCGCTGGTGTCCCTGCGCCTGGAGGGCTGGGGTTATGGCAGCTTTGCCATTGGTGTGATGGCGGCGATGCCGGCTATCGGAGTGCTGGTCGGCGCCAAAGTATCCAGCCGTCTTGCTGCCCGGTTCGGTACGCCCGGGCTGATGCGCCTGTGCTTGTGGGCCGGGGCATTGTCGATCGGTTTGCTGGCACTGTTGCCCAGTTACCCGATATGGCTGGTACTGCGCCTGCTGATCGGCGTGATCCTGACGATTGTTTTCATTCTGGGCGAAAGTTGGATCAACCAGTTGGTGGTCGAGCAATGGCGCGGCCGGCTGGTGGCGCTGTACGGCAGCACCTATGCCTTGAGCCAGTTGGCCGGCCCGCTGCTGCTTGGGGTGGTGGGGTCGGAGGATGACCTCGGTTTCTGGGTGGGAGCTGGTCTGTTACTGGTGGCACCACTGGTGCTGCTGGGGCGCAGTGGGGCGCCGGTTTCGGAGTCCTGCAGTGTCACCTTCAACGACCTGATCGGCTTTTGCCGGCGCTTGCCGGTGATTGCCTGGGCCATTGCCCTGTTTGCCGCGTTCGAGGCGATGATCCTGACCCTGCTGCCGGTCTATTGCCTGCAACAAGGCTTCAGCACCGAACTGGCCTTGTTCATGGTCAGCACGGTGGTGGTGGGCGACGCGCTGCTGCAACTGCCCATCGGCGCCTTGGCCGATCGTATGTCGCGGCGCACCCTGTTCAGCGGCTGCGCGCTGACCCTGCTGCTCTCGAGCCTGGCCATTCCGCTGTTCATGCAGACCTGGATGATCTGGCCGCTATGGGTCTTGTTCGGCGCCAGTGCTGGCGGCCTGTTCACCTTGTCGCTGGTGCTGATCGGCGAGCGCTACCGCGACGATGCGCTGGTGCGCGCCAACGCCCATGTGGCGCAATTGTGGGGGATTGGTTGCCTGATAGGGCCGCTGGCGGCGGGGGCGGGCAGTCAGTGGGTCAGTGGGCATGCCTTGCCGTTGCTGATGGCGGCTGGCGCTGCCGGCCTGGTGCTGCTGGCGCGACGACCGAATGCCTTCGAACCGGCGTCGGCCTAGAGCATTCGTTCCAGGCCCACGGCCTTGCTGACCCAGGCGTTGAAGCGTCGCCACAGCCCGCCGGGCTCGGTGGTGAGTGTATGCAGGTGGTGGTTGTCTTCAGTGACCCAGACAATCTTGTCGTTCACCAGTTGCGGTTGGTAGCTCAACGCCGGGGACATACCCTGGACCGCGAGCTCGCGGGCGTACTCGGCCAGTTCCTGGCTGTCGACCAGAATGCCTACTTCGGTGTTCCACAGCACTGAGCGCGGGTCAAAGTTGAACGAGCCGATGAAGGTCTTGCGCCGGTCGAAGATGATTGCCTTGCTGTGCAAGCTGGAGTCGGAGCTGCCATACAGCCGCAATCCCCGATTGGCGCTGGGGTCGCCGGGCTGGCGGCGCAGTTCATACAGATGTACGCCATGCTCCAGCAATGCCCGGCGGTAGGGGGCATAGCCGCCATGAACCGCCGGTACGTCAGTGGCTTCCAGGGAGTTGGTCAGTAACTTGACCGACACGCCGGCATCGGCGCGGCTGGTGAGGTACAGCAGGCCGGGCTCGCCGGGGACGAAGTAGGCCGAGATCATGATCAGTTCGTGCTGCACGCCGTTCATCTCCGGGGCCAACTGCTGCGTCATCAGCAGCTGCGGGTCGGGTTCGTCGCTGGCCAGTACCTTGCTCGGTGCGTCCCAGAGCGCCTGGTTGTGAGCCCAGATCAACTCGTTGCGCCACACGTCCAGGCGCGGTTGAGTCTGGTAGGCCATCAAGCGGTCGTACAGGGGCTTGCGCTTGATCCTGGCGTCGGCGAGGTAGGCCTCCAGGCGCTGGCGGCTGGCCCGCAGGTCGCTGGCGTCGGGCTGGGTCAGGAGAAAGTCGCCGATTGGCTTGCTCAATGCGCTGTTCCAGTACTGGTCAAAGCTGTGCCCCAGCTGCTCGGCCACCGGGCCGACGCCGAGCAGGTCGATGTCGGTGAAGTTCAGGTTGGGTTCGGCATCGAAGTACTCATCGCCCAGGTTGCGCCCGCCGACAATCGCCATGCTGTTGTCCACCAGCCACAGTTTGTTGTGCATGCGCCGGTGCTGCAGATTGAGATTGAACAAGCGGCCCACGGCCCGGGTCGGGCCAGTGCTGCGCCCAAGGCGCAAGGGATTGAATACGCGGATGTGGATGTTGGGGTGGGCGGCGAGGGTGGCCATCTGAACATCGAGGCCATCGCTGGTGGTGTCGTCAAGCAGGATGCGCACGCGCACGCCACGGTCGGCGGCCAGTAGCAGTTCATGTACCAGCGCGCGGGTGCTCAGGCCGTCATGGACGATGTAGTACTGCAGGTCGATGCTCGATTGGGCGTTGCGGATGAGCTCGGCGCGGGCACGAAAAGCCTCGTTGCTGTTGGGTAGCAGGCGAAAGCCGGAACGCCCCTCATAGGCTGAAGCCTGGCGCTGCACCGAGCGACCGAAGGCCGAGTCGCCAGCGGGCAGCGCCTGCGTCACTTCGTGCGGCTGACTGACCGTGGCGCAACCACCCAGGCCGAGCATCAGCGACAGCATCACGGGTAGCGCACGCGGGTTTCTCAAGGCGATGAGTCCTTAACGACGAAGGCTTATGGGGTTGGACCGCGAGCGGCGGCGGAAAGTTACCCGCCGCTGTCGTCTTCAGCCAGTAGACGAATGGCGGTCTCGCCAACCTTGCGTACGGCTGCTTCGATCTCCTGGGTCGGGCGTGCGGCGAAGTTCATCCTCAGGCAGTTGCGGTACTTGCCCGAGGCGGAAAAAATACTGCCTACGGCGATCTGTACACCTTGCCCGAGCAGCGCCCGGTTCAGGCGCAGCGTGTCGAAGCTTTCCGGCAACTCCACCCACAGCATGAAACCACCTTGCGGACGGCTGGCACGGGTGCCGGGCGGAAAGTAGCGGGTAACCCAGTCGCTCATCTGATCGCGGCCGCGTTGATACTGGCTGCGCATGCGCCGCAGGTGCGGTTGGTAGTGGCCCCCTTCGATGAAGTCGGCAATCGCCAGCTGCGGTTGCGTGGCCGTGCAGCCGGTGCTGATGTACTTCATGTGCAGCACCCGCTCAAGGTAGCGTCCCGGGGCGACCCAGCCGATGCGCAGGCCAGGTGCCAGGGTCTTGGAGAACGAGCTGCACAACAGTACACGGCCGTCTTCGTCGAACGACTTGATGGTGCGCGGGCGAGGGTAGGTATAGGCCAGGTCGCCATACACATCATCTTCCAGGATCGCCACATCGAAGCGCTGGGCCAGGGTCAGCAAGGCCTTCTTGCGAGCCTCGGGCATGATGTAGCCCATCGGGTTGTTGCAACTGGGGGTGATCTGGATGAGCTTGATCGGCCATTGCTCCAAGGCCAGCTCCAGGGCTTCGAGGCTGATGCCGGTGATCGGGTCGGTGGGAATCTCCAGGGCCTTCATGCCCAGGCCCTTGAGGGTCTGCATGGCGCCGTGAAAGCTGGGGGAGTCCACCGCGACGATGTCGCCAGGCTGGCACACCGCACGGATGCTGGCCGACAGGGCTTCGTGGCAACCGGTGGTCACCACCAGGTCCTCAGGGCTGACGGTACACCCGGAGTCGAGCATCAGCCGGGCGATCTGCTCGCGCAGCGCCTGGGTGCCGGTGATCGTGTCGTAGTACAGCCCGGGCATGTCCTGGCGCCGGCTGAGCTGGGCCAGGCTGCGTAGCAAGGGCTTGAGCGTCGGGCTGTCGATATCCGGCATGCCGCGTCCCAGTTGCACGACGTCCTTGTTCGGCACGCTGCGGACCAGTTCGATGACCTGCTCCCACTGGGAGATTTCCACCGGGCGCTGTGCCGGGCGACTGACATCGGGCAGGGCCGGCAGGCTGCGGTCAGTGGGCACGAAATAGCCGGATTTCGGTCGTGGTGCGGCCAGGCCGTTGTCTTCCAGCAGGCGATAGGCTTGTTGCACCGTACTCAGGCTGACCCCGTGCTCCACGCTCAGGGCGCGTACCGAGGGCAGGCGGTCGCCGGGGCGGTACAAGCCTTGTTCGATGCGGGTGCTGAGCAGCTCGGCAAGATTGATGTAGAGGGTCATTGCATACTCCCGCGCCACGTTTCGACTGGTGACCGATACAGTTGCTGAAAAAATACAGCATTCAGTAGGAAATTTGCCAATTCTGTATGGAAATAATAGCGCTGTATTGAATCTGTAATGCTTTCGTCCATGCGCGCATGCTTTTCCTGCGGTTATCCCACCCCGGAGGAATCAAGCAATGAGCGGTATGAGCGATGTGCGCCTGAGTTTGCACGCCGAAGAACTGGGTCAGGAACAGTCGGTGCAGTTGGTGAATGCGCCGGCCGGGCTCGGACGTTGGGGGTTGATGGCGCACCGTTGGAACAGCCGCCGTGCGCTGCTGCAACTGACGCCCGAGCAGTTGCGTGATATCGGGCTGAGTGCGACGCAGGCCCGCGCAGAAGGGCTGAAGCCCTTCTGGCGGGGCTAGACCAGCTCTTTGAGGCGGTGCCAGAGCATGCCCAGGGCCAGCAGCGGCGAGCGCAGGTGCTTGCCGCCTGGAAACGTGATGTGTGGTACCTGGGCGAACAGATCGAAGCGTCCGCTTTGCTGGCCGCTGATGGCCTCGCCGAGCAGTTTGCCGGCCAGGTGAGTCGCGTTGAGCCCATGGCCGGAATAGGCCTGGGCGAAATACACATTCGGCTGGTCGGGCAGGCGGCCAATCTGCGGCAGGCGATTGGCACCGATACCGATCATGCCGCCCCACTGGTAGTCGATGCGTACATCGGCCAGTTGCGGGAACACCTTGAGCATTTTCGGGCGCATGTAGGCGGCAATGTCTTGCGGGTCGCGGCCGGAGTAATGGCAGGCGCCGCCGAACAGCAGGCGCCGGTCAGCCGACAGGCGGTAATAGTCCAGGGCCACTCGCTGGTCGCACACGGCCATGTTCTGCGGCAACAGTGTCCGTGCCTTGGCGTCGCTCAGTGGCTCGGTGGCGATGATATAGCTGCCCGCCGGCAGCACCTTGCCGCCGAGTGTGGGGTTCAGGTCATTGAGGTAGGCATTGCAGCCCAGCACCAGGGTATTGGCGCGTACTGAGCCGCTGGCGGTGTGTACGCGCACCTGCGGGCCGTAGTCGATGCGCGTCACCGCCGATTGCTCGAACAACGTGACGCCCAGCTGGCTGGCGACGGCCGCTTCACCCAGGGCCAGGTTCAGTGGATGCAGGTGGCCAGAGCCCATGTCGATCAGGCCGCCCACATACTGGTCGGAGCCGACTACCGTGTGCATCTGCTCAGGCTGAACCAGGCGCAGCTCATGGCGATAGCCCAGGCTGCGCAGTTCCTCGGCATCCTCGGCGAAGCCTTCCAGGTCGCGTGGCTTGTTGGCCAGGTCGCAGTAGCCCCAGGTCAGGTCGCAGGCAATGTTGTGGCGCTCGATGCGCTCGCGAACGATGTCCACGGCTTCCAGCCCCATCAACTTGAGTTGACGAACGCCCTCGTTCCCCAGGATCGAGGCGAACTGATCCAGGCCATGGCCAACACCACGAATCAGCTGGCCGCCATTGCGTCCGCTGGCGCCCCAACCCATCTTGCGCGCTTCCAGAACGATCACGCTCAGGCCGCGTTCAGCCAGTTCGATGGCCGTGTTCAACCCGGAAAAGCCACCGCCCACCACGCAGACATCGCAAGTCAACTCGCCCTGCAACGGCGGATATTCCGGCTGCGGCAGGCTGCTGGCTGCATAGTACGAAGCGGTGTGGGAAGTGGGCTGTTGAACAGGGGCGCTCATGCATGAGTCCTGATTGATATGTTTAGAAAAATTGACGCAGGATAAGCTGCGCTTTCGGCACCGGGCAACCATGGGGCAAAATAGCGTCTTTCCCCTTCTTCGCCGCAGGCCGCCATGAGTTGCAATAGCCACAAGATCCGTTTCCTGCGCGACCAGATCCCGTCCTTCGAGTGTATCCCGGGCTGTCACGACTGCTGCGGGCCGGTGACCACGTCGTCCGAGGAAATGGCCCGCCTGCCGCGCAAGAGCGCTGCCGAGCAGGAGGCCGCCCTCAACGAACTGAACTGCGTACACCTGGGGCCCGAAGGCTGCACGGTGTATGAAGAGCGGCCGCTGATCTGCCGGCTGTTCGGTACTAGCCCGCGCCTGCCATGCCCCAATGGTCGTGGGCCAGCGCAAATGATTGATCCCCAGGCCGAGAAACTGGTGCACCAGTACATCGCCAGCACCCGCCAGGTGCTGGTCTGAGGCTCAGTCTGGAATGGGCAGGTTGAGGCTCTCTTTCACCTCTTCCATGACGATGTAGCTCTTGGATTCGCGCACGTGCGGCAGCTTGAGCAGGATGTCGCCCAGCAGCTTGCGGTAGGAGGCCATCTCCGAGATCCGCGCCTTGACCAGATAGTCGAAGTCGCCCGAGACCAGGTGGCACTCCAGCACATGGGGGAGCTTGAGGACGGCGCGGCGAAACTCCTCGAATGTATCGCCCGACTTGTAGTCCAGGCTGATCTCGACGAACACCAGCAGGCTGCCCTTCAGGTGCTGCGGGTTGAGCCGGGCGTTGTAGCCCATGATGATCCCTTCGCGCTCCAGGCGCCGCACCCGCTCGGTGCAGGGCGTGGTCGAGAGGCCGACTTTCTCACCCAGTTCAGTGAATGAAATACGCCCATCCGCCTGCAGGATACGCAGGATATTGCGGTCGATCTTGTCCAGTTCACGCTTGCTTTGGTGCTGGGTTCTCATAGTGGATGCCCCTCCGTAAAAGCCAACCTTGCCGAGAATTCTCGCCAAATATAGGCTTTTATATAGTGAAAAGCACTGCCCATACCTTCCTATACTGCGCCCATCTACGCCATTAACAACAAATGTCAGCGGTACGCTGCGTCGAGGGTAATCAACATGCGAGTTCTGGTACTTGGTAGCGGTGTGATCGGAACCGCCAGTGCTTACTATTTGGCACGGCAGGGATACGAAGTGGTCGTGGTCGACCGTCAGCCAGCAGTTGCCATGGAAACCAGCTTTGCCAACGCCGGCCAGGTCTCGCCAGGCTATGCCTCGCCCTGGGCTGCGCCGGGCGTGCCTCTGAAGGCCATCAAGTGGCTGCTTGAGCGCCATGCGCCCCTGGCCATCAAGGCCACCGCCGATGTTGATCAATACCTGTGGATGGCGCAAATGCTGCGCAACTGCACTGCCAGCCGCTATGCCGTGAACAAGGAGCGCATGGTACGTCTGTCCGAGTACAGCCGTGACTGCCTCGACGAACTGCGCGCCGAAACCGGCATCGCCTACGAAGGTCGCACCCTGGGTACCACCCAGCTGTTTCGTACCCAGGCGCAACTGGACAATGCTGCCAAGGACATCGCTGTTCTGGAGCAATCCGGTGTGCCTTACGAGCTGCTCGACCGCGACGGCATCGCCCGCGTCGAACCTGCGCTGGCCAACGTTACCGACATTCTGGCCGGCGCGTTGCGTCTGCCTAACGACCAGACCGGCGACTGCCAGCTGTTCACCACGCGCCTGGCGGAAATGGCAATCAAACTGGGCGTCGAGTTCCGCTTCGGCCAGGACATTCAGCGCCTGGACTTCGCAGGTGATCGCATCAATGGTGTGTGGATCGATGGCAAGCTGGAGACCGCCGACCGCTACGTGTTGGCGCTGGGCAGCTACTCGCCGCAAATGCTCAAGCCACTGGGCATTCGCGCACCGGTCTACCCGCTCAAAGGTTACTCGCTGACCGTGCCGATCACCGACCCGGCCATGGCACCGACCTCGACCATTCTCGATGAAACCTACAAGGTCGCGATCACCCGTTTCGACAACCGCATTCGCGTTGGCGGCATGGCCGAGATTGCCGGTTTTGACCTGTCGCTGAACCCGCGTCGACGTGAAACCCTGGAGATGATCGTCAACGACCTTTATCCTCGCGGCGGCGACCTGAGCCAGGCCAGCTTCTGGACCGGCTTGCGTCCGACCACCCCGGACGGTACGCCGATCGTGGGCGCCACGCCGTTCCGCAACCTGTTCCTCAACACCGGCCACGGTACGCTGGGTTGGACCATGGCTTGCGGTTCCGGTCGCCTGCTGGCTGACCTGATGGCGCGCAAAAAGCCGCAAATCAGCGCCGAAGGCCTCGATATTTCGCGTTATGGAAAACACCAGGAGTCTGCTAAGCATGCCAGTCCAGCGCCAGCTCACCAATGAGCGTATGAGCCAGATCGTTACCCACAACGGCACCGTCTACCTGGCGGGCCAGGTGGGTGACGACATGAATGCCGGCATCGAACAGCAGACCCGTGAAACCCTGGCCAACATCGAGCGCCTGCTGGACCTGGCAGGCACCGACAAAAGCCGCCTGCTGTCGGTGACCATCTACCTCAAGGACATCGATGCCGATTTCCAGGGCATGAACGCGGTGTGGGACAAGTGGCTGCCCAAAGGCGTCGCACCGGCCCGTGCCACCGTCGAAGCCAAATTGTGCGAGCCGGAAATCCTCGTTGAGCTGTCGGTGGTCGCTGCATTGCCGTAACCCGCAATCCCTCACCCGGTGCCGCTGGCGGCCCACAAGCTGTAGTTGTGCACCGGGTTTTTTACTTCTAACCAGACTGCCCAGAAGGCTGCCGCCATGCGTCCCGCCCGTGCCCTGATCGACCTCCAAGCCCTGCGTCACAACTATCAACTGGCCCGCGAATTGTCCGGTGCCAAAGCCCTGGCCGTGATCAAGGCCGATGCCTATGGCCACGGTGCCGTGCGCTGCGCCCTGGCGCTGGAGCAACAGGCCGATGGTTTCGCCGTGGCCTGCATCGAGGAAGCGCTGGAACTGCGGGCTGCCGGGATCAAGGCGCCGGTGTTGCTGCTCGAAGGCTTTTTCGAAGCCAGCGAACTGGAGCTGATCACCCGGCACGACTTGTGGTGTGTGGTGCATTCGCTGTGGCAACTGGAGGCAATCGAGCAAGCCCGGATCAACAAACCGATCACCGTGTGGCTGAAAATGGACACCGGCATGCACCGGGTTGGACTGCATCCGAAGGACTACCAGGGCGCCTACCAGCGCCTGTTGGCCAGCGGCAAGGTGACCCGCATCGTGCTGATGAGCCACTTCGCTCGCGCCGACGAACTCGACAGCGCTGCCAGCGCCGACCAGGTGGCGGTGTTCCAGGCTGCTCGTCAGGGCCTGAGTGCCGAAGTCAGTCTGCGCAACTCGCCGGCCGTGCTCGGCTGGCCGAACATTCCCAGTGACTGGGTGCGCCCAGGCATCATGCTCTACGGCGCCACCCCGTTCGAAGTACCCCAGGCCGATGCGGCGCGCCTGCAGCCGGTGATGACCCTGCAATCGCGGGTGATCAGCGTGCGCGAGTTGCCGGCCGGTGAGCCGGTGGGCTACGGCGCCAGATTCATCAGCCCGCGCCCCACCCGGGTGGGTGTGGTTGCCATGGGTTATGCCGACGGTTACCCACGCCAGGCGCCGACGGGTACACCTGTACTGGTGGCCGGCAAGCGCAGCCAACTGATCGGCCGGGTGTCGATGGACATGCTCTGCATTGACCTGACCGATGTGCCGGACGCCGGTGTCGGCAGCCCAGTGGAGCTGTGGGGCAAGAATGTATTGGCCAGTGATTTGGCCATGCAGGCCGGAATGATCCCTTACCAGATCTTCTGCAACCTCAAGCGCGTGCCATTGGACTATATCGGCGATTGAGGCGCCAAAGCGGACAGGCTGCGGGTCGAAGTGTTGTAAATACTGAACGCTGTTGCCATGATAACGTTCAATTTCGACCCCACTCGTTCGTTTAGGAGGGCTCCAGCATTGGACGTCGGTGAACGACTGCAAGCCATTCGCAAGCTCAAGGGCCTGTCTCAGCGTGAACTCGCCAAACGGGCGGGCGTAACCAACAGCACCATCTCGATGATCGAGAAGAACAGTGTCAGCCCTTCGATCAGTTCGCTGCGCAAGGTGCTGGGCGGTATTCCGATGTCCATGGTCGAGTTCTTTTCCGAAGAGCTGCAACCGGAAAATCCCACGCAAATCGTGTACAAGGCCCACGAGCTGATCGATATCTCCGACGGCGCAGTGACCATGAAATTGGTCGGCAAGGCGCATCCGAGTCGGGCTATCGCCTTTCTCAACGAAGTCTACCCACCGGGTGCCGATACCGGCGAAGAGATGCTCACCCACGACGGTGAAGAGACCGGCATCCTGCTCGAAGGCCGCCTGGAACTGGTGGTGGGGCTTGAAACTTTTATCCTCGAAGCGGGCGACAGCTACTATTTTGAAAGTACCAAGCCGCACCGCTTTCGCAATCCGTACGACGAGCCGGCCCGTTTGATCAGCGCAGCGACACCGGCCAACTTCTAAGGTGCAGCACGCGGCGGATTGTCGCGGCTAAGACCCTTTGGACTCTAGGGTTGTTTCGGTGAGGCAGGGTTCCCGTTATACTTGCGCCGCCTGCGAAACCGTGGCCGCGGGCGTGACTAGCCACCATGAGGGTGTACGTGTGAATCTAATCAAGAAAATGCTGGCCGTACCAGCTGCCGTATTGGCCCTTTGGGCAGTCAGCGCACAAGCTGCGACCAACGACGACATCGCCAAACGACTGGAACCGGTTGGCCAGGTGTGTGTACAGGGTCAGGAATGCAAGGGGATGGAAGTCGCTGCCTCCGCAGGTGGCGGCGGTGCCAAAACCCCGGACGAAATCATCGCCAAGCACTGTAACGCCTGTCACGGCAGCGGCCTCTTGGGCGCGCCGAAGATCGGCGACACTGCCGCCTGGAAAGAACGTGCCGACCACCAGGGTGGTCTCGACGGTATCCTGGCCAAGGCAATCACCGGCCTTAACGCCATGCCGCCAAAAGGCACCTGCGCCGACTGCTCGGACGACGACCTGATGGGCGCCATCAAGAAGATGTCCGGCCTGTAAGCCTCGACGCTTGCCAAACAAAGCCCGCCTAGCGCGGGCTTTGTTGTCTTTGCCTGTAGGCGCGGGCTTGCCCCGTGATGAGCCCCGTCGCCTGCGCAGCGATTTAAGCACTGGCCTGTGAAGCAAACACGGGGCATGCTCGGTCGAACCTGCAAGGACGACCAGGAGGCGCACATGACGCTCGATTGCTCGATTGAGAAGGCCGTGGACGAAGTGCTGGCGCGATTGCCGGCGCATATCCACATGGGCTTGCCGCTGGGATTGGGCAAGCCCAATGCATTCGTCAACGCGCTGTATGCACGGGTCCGCCAGTTGCCCGAGCGTCAGCTGACGATCTACACCGCCCTGAGCCTGGGCCGCCCCGATCTGGGCGACGGCTTGCAGCGGCGTTTTCTCGAACCCTTCATCGAGCGCGTGTTCGGCGACTACGAAGAGCTCGCCTATCTGGACGACCTGCGCAAGGACCGGCTACCGGCCAACATCCGTGTCGAGCAATTCTTCATGCAGCCCGGCAGCTTGCTGCACAGTGCTACCGCCCAGCAGGACTACGTCAGCAGCAACTACAGTCACGCTGCCCGCGACATCAACGCCAAGGGCCTGAACCTGGTGGCCCAGCTGGTGGCGCAAGACGCCCAGCACCCGGATCACCTGAGCCTGAGCTGCAACCCGGATATCACGCTCGACCTGCTGCCCATGATCGTCCGCCGACGTGCCGCCGGTGAGACCATCCTGCTGTTGGGCCAGGTTCACGCCGAGTTGCCCTACATGCCAGGCGCCTGCGAGCTGCCCCGCCAGGACTTCGACCTGTTGGTCGACAGCGCCGAGTACAGGCGCCTGTTCTCGACCCCTAACATGCCGGTGACCACCCAGGACCACTTCATCGGCCTGCACGCCAGCGCCCTGGTACGCGATGGCGGCACCTTGCAGATCGGCATTGGTGCCATGGGCGACGCTCTGACCGCTGCGGTGCTGGCACGCCAGGCCGACAGCGAGGCGTACCAGGCATTGCTGGCGGACATCGACCTGCAACCCTGGCGCGCACTGATCGAGCGCGAAGGCGGTATCGCCCCTTTCGCCCAGGGGCTTTATGGTTGCAGTGAAATGTTCGTCAATGGCCTGCTCGCGCTGCTGGATGCAGGCATTATCCGGCGTCCGGTGTATACCGATGAAGTACGCCAGCAGGCGGCCAACGAGGGCCAGCTGGATGACTCGGGCGTGCTGGTACATGGTGGCTTCTTTCTTGGCCCCAGGGCGTTTTACCAGCGCTTGCGCGAGATGTCGCCGATGGCGCGAAAACGTATTTCGATGAGCGCCATCAGCTACATCAACGAACTGTACGGCCAGGAGCCGCTCAAACGTTTGCAGCGCCGCGACGCGCGCTTTATCAACACCGTATTCACCATGACCCTGATGGGCGCCGGTGTAGCCGACCAGCTGGAAGACGGGCGGGTCCTGAGCGGCGTGGGTGGCCAGTACAACTTCGTTGCCCAGGGCCATGCCCTGGAGGGCGCGCGCTCGATCCTGCTGCTGCGCAGCTGGCGCGAAGCGGGCGGGGTGGTCAGCTCCAACCTGGTCTGGGATTACGGTCACTGCACCATTCCCCGGCATTTGCGCGACATCGTCGTCACGGAGTACGGCATTGCCGACCTGCGTGGGCAGACCGACGCGCAAGTGATTGCAAGGCTGCTGAGCATTTCGGATTCACGCTTTCAGCCTGAATTGATCGAGCGAGCGCAAAAGGCCGGCAAGCTGGCCAAGGACTTCCGGCTTGATCCGCGCTTTGCCGAGAACACTCCGCAGCGCTTGCAGCAGATACGCGACCAGCATGCGCGGTTGTTTCCGGAGTATCCGCTGGGCAGTGACTTCAGCGCTGAAGAACGCGATTTATTGCGTGCGCTGAACTGGCTCAAGAGCAAGTTCAAACTGAGCGAGGTGTTGGAGCTGGGCAAGGCGGCACTGGATGCTCCGGCGCCTGAAGCGTATCCGGCGCAGTTGGCGAGGATGGGTTTGGTGCAGCCACAGGGGCTGAAGGAGGAGGTGTATCAGCGTTTGCTGCTGGCGGGATTGAAGGCTACGGCTTGAAGGTTTTTCGCGGGGCAAGCCCGCTCCCATGAGGTAGGAGCGGGCTTGCCCCGCGATCAACGTGATCACTCGATGAACGTAACCACACCCTCTTTGAGCGACTTGACCCGAGCCAGCGACTCAACGCGGTAGCCCTGGCTGTCCAGTTCGGCGCGACCGCCCTGGAACGACTTCTCGATGACGATACCCAGGCCAGCAACGGTTGCACCGGCTTGCTTGATGATCGAGATCAGCGCCTGGGAGGCTTTGCCGTTGGCCAGGAAGTCGTCGATCACCAGCACGCGGTCGCTGCTGTTGAGGTGGCGTGGAGAGATTGCCACGGTGTTTTCAGTCTGCTTGGTGAAGGAGTACACCGAGGCGGTCAGCAGGTTCTCGGTCAGGGTCAGCGACTGGTGCTTGCGCGCGAAGATCACCGGTACACCCAGCTTCAGGCCAGTCATCACCGCCGGGGCAATGCCGGAGGCTTCGATGGTGACGATCTTGGTGACGCCGGAGTCGGCGAACAGACGGGCGAACTCGTCGCCGATCAGTTGCATCAGCGCAGGGTCGATCTGATGGTTGAGAAACGCATCGACTTTGAGAACCTGATCGGAAAGCACGATGCCTTCTTCGCGAATCTTCTGGTGCAGTGCTTCCACTGTGGTAATTCCTCGATGTAGCAAGAGTGGCCACGGCAATACGCCGCAGCAAAGGTTGATTATCTAACGTTTGAGCATGGCGCGGATATCGGCCAGTGCATTATTGCCGCGAGCGGCTTTCACTTCCGTCGGTGCATCATCCAGGCCTTCCCAGGCCAGGTCGTCATCGGGCAGCTCGTCGAGAAAACGGCTCGGCGCACAATCGATGATCTCGCCGTATTGCTTGCGCTTGGCTGCATAGGTAAACGCCAGGGTCTGGCGCGCGCGGGTAATGCCCACGTAGGCCAGGCGCCGTTCCTCTTCGATGGTGTCGGCTTCGATACTGGAACGGTGCGGCAGAATCTCTTCTTCCATGCCCATGATGAACACGTAGGGGAATTCCAGACCCTTGGAGGCGTGCAGGGTCATCATCTGCACACCCTCGGCACCGTCTTCCTCTTCCTGCTGGCGCTCGAGCATGTCGCGAAGCACCAGCTTGCCGATGGCTTCCTCGATGGTCATGCCACCGTCTTCGTCCTTCTCCAGGGTGTTTTTCAACGCCTCGATCAGGAACCAGACGTTGCCCATGCGAAAGTCCGCGGCTTTGTCGCTGGAGCTGTTGGTACGAATCCAGTTCTCGTAGTCGATGTCCATGACCATGCTGCGCAGGGCGGCGATCGGGTCTTCCAGCGCAACCTGCTCGCGTACCCCGTCCATCCAGCGCTTGAAGCGTTGCAGGCGGTCGGTAAAGCGGCTGTCCAGGTGCTCGCCCAGGCCCAGCTCCTCGCTGGCGGCATACATCGAAATCTTGCGCTCGGTGGCGTAGTTGCCGAGCTTTTCCAGGGTGGTCGAGCCGATTTCACGGCGTGGTACGTTGATCACCCGCAGGTAGGCGTTGTCGTCATCCGGGTTCACCAGCAGGCGGAAGTAGGCCATCAGGTCTTTCACTTCCTGGCGGCCGAAGAAGCTGTTGCCACCCGAAAGACGATACGGCACCTGGTGGTGCTGCAGCTTCAGTTCGATCAGCTTGGCCTGGTAGTTGCCCCGGTAGAGGATGGCGAAATCGCTGTAGGGGCGGTCGGTGCGCAGGTGCAGGCTGAGGATCTCCATGGCCACGCGCTCGGCCTCGGCTTCCTCGTTCTTGCAGCGGATCACGCGGATTTCATCGCCGTGGCCCATCTCGCTCCACAGCTGTTTCTCGAAGGCGTGGGGGTTGTTCGAGATCAGCACGTTGGCGCAGCGCAGGATGCGGCTGGTGGAACGGTAGTTCTGTTCGAGCATGACCACCTTCAGGGAGGGGTAGTCGTCCTTGAGCAGCATCAGGTTTTCGGGCCGCGCACCGCGCCAGGCGTAGATCGACTGGTCGTCGTCACCCACCACGGTGAACTGGTTGCGCGTACCGATCAGCATTTTCACGAGTAGGTACTGGCTGGCGTTGGTGTCCTGGTACTCGTCTACCAGCAGGTAGCGCACCTTGTTCTGCCACTTTTCCAGGATGTCGGCGTGTTCTTCGAACAGCTTGACCGGCAGCAGGATCAGGTCGTCGAAGTCCACCGCGTTGAACGCCTTGAGCGTGCGCTGGTAGTGGGCATAGACGATGGCGGCGGTCTGCTCCTTGGGGTTACGGGCCTTTTCCAGCGCTTCGGGTGGCAGGATCAGGTCGTTTTTCCAGGCGCCGATCATGTTCTTGATCTCGTCGACGCCGTCGTCGCCCGAGTATTCCTTCTGCATGATGTCGGTCATCAGGGCTTTTACGTCGGTCTCGTCGAAGATCGAGAACCCCGGCTTGTAGCCCAGCCGTTCATGCTCCTTGCGGATGATGTTCAGGCCCAGGTTGTGGAAGGTCGACACGGTCAGGCCGCGGCCTTCGCCCTTGCGCAACAGGGTACCGACCCGCTCTTTCATCTCCCGCGCGGCCTTGTTGGTGAAGGTCATGGCCACGATGTACTGCGCACGAATACCGCAGTTCTGCACCAGATGCGCGATCTTGCGCGTAATCACGCTGGTTTTGCCGGAGCCAGCACCGGCGAGCACCAATAGTGGGCCGCCGACGTAGTTCACGGCTTCTTGTTGCCGGGGGTTGAGTCGGGACATGACAGAAACCGGGGTCGCTAGAAAAATAGCCGCGCATTTTAGCAGGGGTAGAAAGATTCTGCCGCGACCGTCTGACAGTGTGACGTACCACTCGATCTAAATTTGCCGCTTTTGTTACTTTCCCGCAGGATGCGTGGCGAAACCTGCGGGATGTCGGCAATGGAATGGCATGACTTCAAGTGAAAATCATTTTCACTAATGGTTTAGGATGAGCCTCCTCGCTGCCCATTGTCATTTGACTGTGCCTACGTCCTAAGGAGCCAGCTTGTCCACGCCTGTCGAACCCTTGCGTTTGCTCTTGCTGGCTGATGAGCCCGAATGGGCTGCGGCATTGCGTGATTGCCTGGTACCGCTGGCGGGCAGTGCAGTGGTATTGACCGCCCCGAACTGGGACGCTGTCGACAGCTTGTTTGCCAGTGACCGCCATGCGGTAGTGCTGGCCACCCCGACACTTCAACCGGCCCCCGGGCGTTGCATCTTGCCGATGGTGCTGTTGCTCGACCACGAGCCGCCGGTGGCACCGCCGGGTGTCAGCGACTGGCTGGCACTCGACCACCTGACCCCTGATACCCTGCGCCGCTGCCTGCGTCATGTGCGTGAGCGCGGTGTGCTGGAAGCGACCCTGCAACGCTTGGCCGAACAGGACCCGTTGACCGGTATCGCCAACCGCCAGGGGTTCCAGACCCTGCTGGCCGCACGCCTGGCCGACAACGAGGGGCGCGGCGTGGCGCTCGGTCACCTGGACCTGGACAACTTTCGCCATGCCAACGACGCGCTGGGCCACCAGGCCGGCGACCGGCTGATTCTCCAGGTGGTCGGGCGGCTCAAGAGCCAGCTCGAAGCGGGGGACCAGGTCGCCCGCCTGGGCAGCGATGAATTTGCCTTGTTGATCGACACGCGCCGCGAACCCCAGCGCGCCGAATGGATGGCTGAACGCATTACCGAGGCCCTGGCCGAACCCTACTGGGTCGACGGCGAGAGCCTGTTGATCGGCTGCAGCCTGGGCGTGGCCCATGCCCGTGCCCAAGGCGGTGCCGACCCCTTGATGTGGCATGCGCACATTGCCATGCAGCAGGCCAAGGGTACCCAGGGCTGCACCTTCCATATCTTCAACGAGCGAATCAACCGCAACGCCCGCAGCCTTGCCGATCTGGAAAGTGAGCTGCGCCGCGCCCTGCGCCGTGATGAGCTGGAGCTGCACTACCAGCCACGGCTGGACCTGGCCGACGGCCACATCGTCGGCCTGGAGGCGCTGGTGCGCTGGCGCCACGCCGAACGGGGGTTGTTGCCACCGAGTGAGTTCGTGCCGCTGGCCGAGCAGAGCGGGCTGATCGTGCCCTTGGGCTACTGGGTGATTTCCCGGGCCCTGCGCGACATGCAAGCGCTACGGGAACAAGGCCTGGCGCCGCTGCACATGGCAGTGAACCTGTCGTTTCGCCAATTTCAGGACAGCCAGCTGCTGGCAACCTTGAGCCGGTTGATCATCGAACACGGCGTTGATGCGCGCTGGCTGGAGTTCGAGTTGACCGAAACCGCGGTGATGCGCCGCAATGACCTGGTCAAGCAAACCATGGATGCCCTCGGGCGCCTGGGCGTGCGCTTCTCCCTCGACGACTTCGGCACCGGCTTTTCATCGTTCGTCCACCTCAACAGCCTGCCGATCACCTTGCTCAAGGTCGATCGCAGTTTTGTCGGTGGCATGGAACAGCGAGAAGAAAACCGCAAACTGGTCCACGCCATGATCAACCTGGCGCACAACCTCAACCTGGAAGTGGTCGCCGAAGGCGTGGAAACGCCGGAGCAGATGGCCTTGCTGCGCAGCTATGGCTGTGACCAGGTTCAGGGTTTCCTGATCAGCCGGCCGTTGCCGATCGACGAACTGATGGCGTTTTTGTTGAGCGGAGCAGGGCAGCAGTCGGTGGCGCTGTAGGCTCCGTCGCCGGCAACGCGGGTTCCCACAGTGGATCAATGTGGGACCCTGCGTTGCCGGCGATCAGTTGCTCAAGTCAGCGAAGCCGTCGCCTTGTTCACTTTTCCGGCATGGCCAAGCAACCGCTTCATTCGCCACTCGAACGCCAGCGTCAAACTGATCGCCGCACATGCCAGCCCCGATGCCAGTCCCCACCAGACCCCCACCGCGCCCATGCCCAGGGTAAACGCCAGCAGCCAGGCCGCAGGCGCGCCGATCACCCAGTAGCAGAACAGCCCGACCAGGAAGGTGGTCTTGGCATCCTTGAGGCCACGAATCGAGCCCATGGCGATGGTCTGCACGCCATCGAACAGTTCGAACCACGCAGCAACCATCAGCAGGCTCACGGCCAGTTGGATGATGTCGGCGAAGGCGGGGTCATCGTGATCGAGGAACAGCCCCACCAGCGGATCCGGCAACAGCCAGAACAGGATGGCGAACCCCAGCATCATCGCCGCCCCGAAGCCGATCCCCACGCGCCCGGCGTGACGGGCGCCGAGCAGATTGTTGGCGCCGTAGTAGAGCCCCACCCGCATGGTCACCGCGTAAGACAATCCCGCTGGAATCATGAATGCCGTCGAGACAATCTGCAGGGCGATCTGGTGGGCCGCCAGTTCAGTGCTGCCGAGCACGCCCATGCACAGCGCCGCGAAGGCGAACAACCCGACTTCGACGGTGTAGGTGCCGCCAATGGGCAAGCCCAGGCGCCAGAGTTCACGCAAGGCCGGCCACGACGGGCGGCTCAGGCCCTGGCGGATCGGGTAGGGGGTGTAGGCCGGGTGCCAGCGGATGTACAACGCCATGGCTATCGCCATGCAGTTGGCGACGACGGCGGTGACCAGGCCTATGCCTACCAGGCCCAGTTTTGGCAGGCCGAACATGCCCTCGATCAATGCATAGTTGAGCAGGAAGTTGGCCACGGTACCGATCAGGCTGATGACCATTACCGGCGTCGAGCGGCCGATGGCGCTGGTAAAGCCGCGCAGGGCCATGAAGCTCAGGTAGCCGGGCAGGGCCAGCGGCAGCAGGAGCAGGAACTGGGCGGCCGATGCGACGTTTTCCGGGCTCTGACCGAGCAGCAACAACACCGGCTCCAGGTTCCACAGCGCCAGCGCCGCCACCAGCGCCATCGCCCAGGCCAGCCACAGCCCGGCCTGGGTCAGGCGGGTGGCGCCGGCAATATCACCGGCCCCCTTGCGAATGGCCACCAGGGTCCCCACGGCCGCGATCACTCCCAGGCAGAAAATTGACACGAACGAATAGCTGGCTGCGCCCAGGCCACCACCGGCCAGCGCCTGGGGGCTGATGCGGGCCATCATCAAGGTGTCGGTCAGCACCATCAGCATGTGGGCCAACTGCGAGGCGATCAATGGACCGGCCAGGCGCAGCAGTGCCTTGAGTTCATGAGTGGGTGCAGCCTGCATTGGATCGTCCTTTCTGACGCGGTATGAGGGAAAGTCTCGGATTCTGGGCTTTTATGTGCGTCTCCACAAAAGGATAAAAACGATCATTGGCATGATTAAAACTCATGCTGGTATGATCCCGATGACCCTTTCCCGGTTTACCTGGACGCTTTCCCATGTCTCGTCGTTTACCGCCCCTGTACGCCTTGCGGGCTTTCGAAGCCGCTGCCCGGCACAGCTCGTTCACCCGTGCCGGGGATGAGTTATCGATTACCCAAAGTGCGGTCAGCCGGCATATCCGCACCCTTGAAGAGCACTTCGCCTGCCGTTTGTTTGTGCGCAATGGTCGTAGCCTGCAACTGAGCGAAGCTGCCCGGTTGCTGCTGCCGGGTGTTCGCGAAGGGTTCGCCGCGCTGGAGCGGGCTTGCAACACCCTGCGCAGCGAAGACGACATCCTGCGCATGAAAGCTCCCTCGACCCTGACCATGCGCTGGCTGCTGGCCCGGCTCAGTCGCTTTCGTCACCTGCAACCGGGTAATGAGGTGCAGCTCACCAGTGCCTGGATGGATGTCGACCATGTGGACTTCAACCACGAGCCCTTCGATTGCGCCGTGCTGCTGGGCGATGGTCACTTTCCACCGGATTGGGAAGTGGCCCGGCTGTTTTCCGAGTTGCTGATACCGGTGGGCGCGCCTGAACTGCTCGATGAAGGCCCGTGGGATGTCCGGCGCCTGGCCGGGGTCGAACTGTTGCACCCGACTCCGGACAAACGCGACTGGCGCGCCTGGCTGGCGCGCATGGGGCTGACCGACAAGGTCTCGCTCAAGGGCGGGCAGGTATTCGATACGTTGGAGCTGGGGATGATTGCTGCAGCACGGGGCTATGGGGTGTCGATGGGTGATCTGCTGATGGTGGCCGAGGACGTGGCCCAGGGCCGCTTGAGCCTGCCCTGGCCGACAGCGGTGGCCAGCGGCCTGGACTATTACCTGGTGTGGCCGAAAACTCGGCCGGGTGGGGAGCGTTTGCGGCGGTTGAGCGATTTCTTGCAGGGGGAGGCCGATGCCATGGACCTGCCGAAGGTGGAAATTCTCTGACGGTGGGGCGACTGACTGTGGAGCCGGTGCGTTGTGGATTGTTCAAAAACCAGCCAGCTCCAGAGCCTGGGCACACGCCTGCAATGATCGCTGCTCGCTCTGTGCATACAACGCCAGCTCATCCTGTACGGTCTTGCCCAGCGCCTGCTCAAAGGCATCTCGATTGGCATTGCTGCCGTATTCGCTCTGGGCATCGTCACCCAGGTTGGACTGGAAGATCCCCGCAGCGCTGACCGGCAAAAAGTCTTCATACACCAGCGCTTCGAAATGCACGTGCCCGGCGTCGATCAGGTCATCCAGCGAGGTGGGGCGTCCAGCATCGCCGCGCGCCGCCATGCCGCCCTCGGTCGCAAAGTAGCGGAAATACGCCAACCCTTGCTCACGCATCTGCGCCAGGTCGTCCGGGAAGGCCTGAAAGCTGTCCTTGAGCAGGCTCATGTAGCGTTCGGCATTGGTCTCGGCGGGTACGCCACCCAGTGCCTCGCGGGCGGCATCGAGCAGTTGGTCGTACAACTGGCGGCCTTTAGGGGTTAGCGCTGCACCGCGTTGTTCGATTTCGCCGAAACGCGCGGTATGGCTGCCGCCGGCGTCCCCTAGCTGGTCACTGAACGCAACGTGTTCCTGCAGGGCCTTGAAGCTGGTCTGGCGTAGCAGGATCGGGCAGCGACGTGGCGGCGGGCCTTCGATCACGGCCTTGGGTGGAATGCCCTTGGCCGGCATGCCCAGCTGGATGGCGTCGATGTCCAGGGTGCGCGGTGTCAGGTGGTTGATATGCGGGCCCTTGAAGGCCACGACGTCGGCAATCAGGCGGTGCTGGTCGTGCAGTTGCTGGTACTGCTCGGCTGTCACGGTGGCGTCGTGGTGCCAGCGGAAGGTGTGCAGTGCCTCATCGACAAACGTGCGGGCGTCATCGGCGTTCAGGCCGCCTTCATGCTCGAACTGCTGGATCAGCTCCAGCGCTCGCGGGGTGAAGATCTGCCGCTTGGCGAGGATCACGCGGGACAGTTCGCGCAAGGCCGGGTTGTCGATCAGTTCCAGGCGCAGCAGCGAGGTGAACACCCGGAACGGGCTGATGTGCAGCGACTGTTCGTGTATCGCGCGAAACGCCGTGGAATGCACGGGCACGCCGGCCGAGCTCAGGTCGTAGTAACCCACCGGCTGCATACCCATGACCGCGAACAGGCGGGCGATGGTGGCCAGCTCTTCGGCAGTGCCGACACGGATGGCGCCGTGGCGTTCCTGGTCCAGGCGCTCGATCTCGCCGGTCCAGCGCAAGGCCTGGGCAACCGCCGGTTGCTGGGTCATCACCTGTTGGTTGATCTCGCTCACCAGCTCCAGCAGCGCGCCGTAGAGCGGCACCTCTTGCTTGTACATGAGCGACATGGCGGCGGAGAACTGCGCGCGAATGCTGTCCGGGCTGACGAAATCTTGAGCGGGCATCGAAAGCTTCCTGGTGAGTGGGCACCCCTACATGAAAGCGAGGAATGCACTGCTCCCGCAAGCGAAAAAAAGTCGATCAGTCATTCCGTTATTTCGTGATCTTGGGGCGCGAGTTCAGCGCCGACCCAGTCGACCAGTGCGCGTACCTTGGGCACTTCGGCGGCATGCTCGGCAAAGGCCAGGAAATGCGCGCCGCTGCTGCGCATGCTGTGTTGCCAAGGCACCACCAGCTTGCCTTCGGCCAGTTCCTGGGCCACCAGGTAGCGCGGCACCAGCGCCACGCCGCAGCCAGCCTGGGCAGCGCTCAGGCTCATATAGAAGGTATCGAAGCGCGGGCCGTGATAGCTGTGGGCCGAATGCAGCCCCTGCTCGAGGAACCATTCATGCCAGGCTTCGGGACGCGAGGTGCTTTGCAGCAGCACAAGCTCGGACAGCTCGTTGGCGTCCTTCAAGGCACGGCCCTGCAACAGCTCCGGCGCGCACACCGGCAGCACGTCCTCGCCGAACAGCTCGACACAGGTCGCCCCTGGCCAGGTGCCCTGGCCGTAGAAGAACACCACGTCGGCCTTACCCTGGAGCAGGGCGAAGGGTTCCATCTCGTTGCGGATATCCAGGTGGATGTTCGGGTGGCGTTTACCAAACCCCTTGAGGTGCGGAATCAACCAGCGCACGCCAAAGCTCGGCTGGGTGGCCACCTTGAGCACTTCGGTCTGCTGGCCGTAGGAGAGGATGTAGCGGCTGGACATGTCTACCTGGGTGAGAATCTTGTTGACCTCGGCCAGGTACAGCGCGCCTGCTGGTGTGAGTTGCAGCCGACGGCGAATCCGCAGGAACAGGTGATGGCGCAGCATTTCTTCAAGTTGCGCCACCTGTTTGCTGACCGCGCTCTGGGTCAGGTGCAGTTCTTCGGCGGCGCGGGTGAAGCTCAGGTGCCGGGCGGCGGCCTCGAAACACTGCAGGGCGGCCATCGATGGCACCAGTCGTTTGGACATAGCGGTCTCTGAACAGGTAGATCATTACCTGGCGGAATGATATGCAGAATAAAGGTCGTTTGTTGCGCCAGAGTGATCGGATTAATACTGATCCGGATCACTAATTCAACCACTCATCGCATGCAGGAGAAGAAAATGGTTGATGGACTGCTAGACCGCCTCGGTGTCCCGGCCAACGCCTACACCCACGGCAACCATCCCGTTCACACCCCTATCGATGGCAGCGCGATTGCCTCGGTGCACCTGGAAAGCAAAGCCCAGGTCGTGGCCAAGATCGACAAGGCCGAACAGGCATTCCAGGCCTGGCGCAATGTGCCGGCACCGCGTCGCGGTGAGTTGATCCGCCTGTTCGGCGAAGTGCTGCGCCAGTACAAGGCAGATCTCGGCGAGCTGGTGTCCATCGAAGCCGGCAAGATCACCCAGGAAGGCCTGGGTGAAGTGCAAGAAATGATCGACATCTGCGACTTCGCCGTTGGCCTGTCGCGCCAGCTTTACGGCTTGACCATCGCCTCCGAGCGCCCGGGCCACCACATGCGTGAAACCTGGCACCCGCTGGGTGTGGTCGGCGTTATCAGCGCCTTCAACTTCCCGGTTGCAGTCTGGGCGTGGAACACCACCCTGGCCCTGGTGTGCGGCAACGCCGTGGTGTGGAAACCTTCGGAGAAGACGCCGCTGACCGCCCTGGCGTGCCAGGCGCTGTTTGAAAAAGCCCTGAAAGCCTTTGGCGACGCGCCAGACGGCCTGAGCCAGCTGGTCATCGGTGACCGAGACGCCGGTGAAGCCCTGGTCGATGACCCGCGCGTACCGCTGGTCAGCGCCACCGGCAGCACCCGCATGGGGCGCGAAGTCGGCCCGCGCGTGGCTGCCCGCTTTGGCCGCAGCATTCTCGAACTGGGTGGCAACAACGCCATGATCCTGGCCCCGAGTGCCGACCTGGACCTCGCTGTGCGCGGCATCCTGTTCAGTGCTGTCGGTACTGCCGGCCAGCGTTGCACTACCTTGCGCCGCCTGATCGTACACCGCTCGATCAAGGACGAAGTGGTGGCGCGGGTCAAAGCCGCCTACGCCAAGGTGCGCATTGGCGATCCACGCAAAGACAACCTGGTCGGCCCGCTGATCGACAAGCCATCGTTCAACGCCATGCAGGATGCCCTGGCCCGTGCCCACGACGAAGGTGGGCAAGTATTCGGCGGCGAGCGCCAACTGCAGGAGCAGTACCCGAACGCCTACTACGTGTCTCCGGCCATTGCCGAGATGCCGGCGCAGAGCGCGGTGGTGCGTCACGAAACCTTCGCACCGATCCTCTACGTACTGGCCTATGACGACTTTGAAGAGGCCCTGCGCCTGAACAACGAAGTGCCACAAGGCCTGTCGTCGTGCATCTTCACCACCGACCTGCGTGAAGCCGAGCGCTTCCAGAGTGCTTCGGGCAGCGACTGTGGTATCGCCAACGTCAACATCGGCACCAGCGGCGCAGAAATTGGCGGCGCCTTTGGCGGCGAGAAAGAAACCGGTGGTGGTCGAGAGTCGGGCTCCGATTCCTGGAAGGCCTACATGCGTCGGCAGACCAACACGGTGAACTACTCCCGTGAGCTGCCGCTGGCACAGGGGATTGTGTTCGACTGATTGGCGTATTAATCGCGGGGCAAGTCGAGACGTCGCACCGCCGCTCCTACGGTAGGAGCGGGCTTGCCTTTCGACATTAACAAGAACAATGAAGGAAGCCGGCCATGCCAGAGCTGCGTCAACAATGTCTGTGGGAACACGTCACCAGGCTCGCTGCGCCGGTCGACAAGCTGGCCACCGAACTCAAGGCCGACGTCTGCATCATCGGCGGCGGCATCACCGGCCTTAGTGCCGCGATTCACCTGCTCGAAGCGGGCAAGTCGGTCATTCTGCTGGAGGCCTGGAACATCGGCCACGGTGGTTCCGGTCGCAACGTCGGCCTGGTCAATGCCGGCACCTGGATTCGCCCCGACGACGTCGAAGCCACCCTCGGCCAGAAGCAAGGCAGCCGCCTGAACAAGGTGCTGGGCGAAGCGCCCGCCGAAGTCTTCGCCACCATCGAGCGCCTGGGCATCGACTGCCAGGCACACAACACCGGCACCTTGCACATGGCCCACAACGCCACCGGCGTGGCCGACCTTGAAGCTCGCCATGAACAGTGGAGTCGACGCGGCGCCGACGTCGAACTGCTCACCGGTGCGCGCTGCGAGGAATACTGCGGTACCGACAAGATTTCTGCCGCGCTGCTCGACCGCCGCGCCGGCACCATCAACCCCATGGGCTACACCCAGGGCCTGGCCGCCGCAGTCACCCGCCTTGGTGGGCAGATTTTCCAGCAGTCGGCTGTCGAAGGGCTGGAGCGCGAAGGACGCGGTTGGCGGGTAAGAACCGCCAAGGGCTCGGTCAGCGCCGACAAGGTTGTGATCTCCACCGGTGCCTACACCGAAGGCGACTGGACCACCCTGCAAAAGCACTTTTTCCGCGGTTACTACTACCAGGTTGCGTCGGTGCCGCTGCAAGGCGAGGCCGCCGACAACGTCCTCAGGCACGGCCAGGGCTCATGGGACACCCGTACCGTGCTCAGCAGCATCCGCCGTGATGATGAGGGTCGCCTGCTGCTCGGCAGCCTGGGGCGGGTCGACAACAAGCCCAACTGGTTTATCCGCAGCTGGGCCGACCGCATCCAGCATCACTACTTCCCGCAATTGGGCAAGATCGAGTGGGAAATGCACTGGACCGGTTGCATCGACTTCACCCCCGATCACCTGATGCGGTTGTTCGAGCCGGCCCCGGGCCTGGTCGCGGTTACCGGTTACAACGGGCGGGGCAACACCACCGGTACGGTGATCGGCAAAGCCTTTGCCCAGTTCCTGCTGCAGGACAACCCGGATGCCTTGCCGATTCCATTCTCGGCAATGAAGCCGGTGTCGGCCCCGGCGCTGCGCACCGGCTTCTACGAAACCGGGTTCTCGCTGTATCACGCCGGCCAGTGCCTGCGCGTGGTGTTGTAGGAGCTATTTGTGCAGCCAGCTGAGAAAGCCGCCTTTCTTGATGGCTGCCGGTTTCTGCTCCAGCAGTGACTGATTGGTTTGCTGGCGGATGCGCTGCAGTTTGGTCAACGCGGTCTTGACCTCGTGGCGCTCCTCCAGGCAACTGCGCACATCGTCTTTGTCGATACGGTACAGCAGGCAACTGGTCAGGCTGCGGAACTCGGCGATGGACTGATCTTCATCGAGCAACCCTTCGGCCGCCAGCACTTCGCCGGGCCCCATGCGTCCGGCTTCGATCAGCTTGTCGCCATCACGGATCGACGCCGACACCACACCGGTGCCGATCACCAGCAAGTAATCCGAGCTGTCGCCAACTCCCAGGATGACCTGGTCGGGGAGGTACTCCACCGAGGTCATGCGCTGGCTGAGGTTGTCTTTCTCGTCGCTGGTCAGCGAGCGGAAGATACGCACGTCTTCGAGCAGTACCCGTTGCCGGTTCCAGCCCTGGGAAGACGGGGTATCGGCGTTCCAGACCACGCCGGTTGCTTCCAGGTGGCGGTGGGCCAGATCGAACATCTGGTTGCGTACTTCGGTTTTCTGGCCCATGGCGCCGACAAAGCCGCTGGCCTCGTACTCTACGTATTCGAGGGTCGAGCTTTTGATCGTTACCTTGGGGGCGGGTATGGCGAGCAATGCGCGGCTGCCCTGCAGGGTTTTTTCCAGCGCATCGATGACCCGTTTGGGGCGCACCTGCGCCGGCACCACCACGGTTATGGAGACGCCATGAACATCGCTTGGCCGGCTGAAATTGAGCAGCTTGGCCTTGGCCGCCACCGAGTTGGGGATCACCGCCATGCTGCCGTTGCTGGTGAGCAGGCGGGTGGCACGCCAGTCAATGTCGATCACCTTGCCTTCGGTGCCGTCGATGCTGATCCAGTCATCGATCTGATAGGGGCGGGTGGTGTTGAGGACAATGCCGGAGAACACATCGCTCAGGGTACTTTGCAGCGCCAGACCGATGACGATGGCCATGACCCCGGACGTCGCCAACAGGCCTTTGACCGGCAGCTGCATCACGTACGCGGCGGCAGCGACGATGGCCGCCAGAAAGATCAGTGCCCCGGCCACATCCTGCAGCAAGCGCCCGGCATGACCACTGCGGGAGATGATCAGCAGGCCGAAAATCACCGTGACGGTACGTGCGGCGAACAACCACCAGGCGATGGCCAGCACTGTTGCCAGAAGGTTGCGAGGCACATCCTCGATCCAGGGGGCAGGTTGCAAGGGGCTGACACCGGCACTGATCAGCACCCAGGTGAACAACAGGAACATGCCCAGGCGCAGGCCGATCCGCCAGTATCGCCGGTCAACGGGGATCACTTGCCAGAGCAGGAGATCGAGCGCTATCAGGCCGATGCCGATCAATAGCGGGTAACTCTGTACGAATGCGGACATACCGGACTCACAGCGGTGGGCTGTTGCTAGTAAAGAGCAGGTTGGCGCCAATTACTACTGCGAGTCCGGGGTGGCAATCGTGCGGGATCAGAACATGTAATAGACGCTGGCGCTGGTCTGATCCAGATCGAGATCGCCGACCTTGAGCACTTCTTGTTCAAGGCGCACGCCTAGATTGCGGAACACGTCGACCTCGACGCCCAGGCCGTAGGTCAAGTCCAGGTCGTTGCTGTCGCCAGCGATGTCGTTGTCGGCATCCCAGGCGTGTACCCCGGCGCTGGCAAACAGGCGCATCCGTTGGCCTACCGGTACACCGAAGTGGGCAGTGGCCTGCAGCGAGTGACCTTCAAAATCACCGTACTTGCCATCAAAGTTGCCCAGATCCACCCAGGCGCCTTCCACCGCAAGGTACGGGTTGAGTCGATAGCCGACAAAGGCCTTGTAGGCGTTGTCGTCGTCGCTGAGCTGGTGTTCGTCAGTTTCCACTCGGGTTATACCACCCCCCAGGTAAAGGCCTCGGTCATCCGCCATCACGCTCAAAGAGCTGAATACAAAGAGAGCGGCTACAAGCTGTTTTGCGAATTTCATCTTTCATCCAATGTGGTTGGTGGGTGGGGCGTGGCTGGATCAGGCCGACCCAGCAGGTTGGAACGCTCTGTCCAGGCGCTCACGAATCAGGCGTGCGGCGGTATCCATGGCGGGGTAGACGTCTTCGACGGCCGGGCCCTGGTCCTGCTCGATGTTTCTGCCGCTGGCGCGGTCCACGGCGCGAGCCAGGGTTTCACCGCTCAGGCTGTCGCTGACTTCGCTCTGGAAGAACAGATACAAGGTGTCGTCGCGAACACCGGTGGCATGCAGGGACAAGCCCACCAACATGCCGATGGGAATGTATTCAGTGACATTGGGATCACGCGGGGCGCGTTCGATGTCGGCAATCGATATCTGCAGCGACAAGGCCCGTGCAGTGGGTTTGTCGACCAATCGATAACCCGCCGTGGTCAGTTGCTTTTCCAGTTGCTCGCGAAAGTGCTGGCGCAACGTGTTGGCGTCGCCTTCGAAGTTGGCGAATCGAGGGTCATGGCTGTCGAATGAAAAGGTTTTTGGCAAGTTGATGAATATTGTCTTGTCGTGACTTTTTGAAAATGGCGCAGACGCGCGTTGCCAGGCGACAGTGCCATCATCGTGTTCAATGGTCTGCAACGGCGCAGCCGGCGTCTGAGCTGCAGGCATGGCCGTGTCGATACTGGGTGCCATCGAGCAGCCGAAAAGGCTCAATGAGAAGAGGAGCAGGGCGAGATTTTTGAATGGCATGAACGTTCCTGTTGGCGTCACCTGGGGGGTGACCGACGTATCCCCACTCTGGGCGGCGAGCGAGAAAAACAGGAATCAAAAATTGTTATTTATGGCCCTCAGGCGAGGGCTTGCGTCAGTCGTTCATGCACCTCAAGCGGTCCAGCTCGAGGATGTAATAGCACAGGGCATCCCGGTCATCGGGGATAACCGCCAGCGTCAGAATGGAGCCCAACCTGAAGTACTGGCGCGCAAACAGCAACTCCGAATTAGTGCTGACATCAAAGAGTTCTTCCTGGCGGCTGGCCTGAATATCTTCAACCTTGATTTTTATCCGCCAGCGCGAGGTATCGACAATGGAGGCCCCCACCGCGACATGCCGCTCTTTATCCCCCAGTCGCTCGAGGATACTGAGCACCGCGCTGGGTTCACTGATGGTCAGGCCATCTTTGAAGTCCATGATATCGCTGCCCATGAAGTGATGGCCTTCAGAGCGATAAGGTTGGCTGTTGATATAGGGGCGGGGGCGTGTAGCCAGCACCGTTGCCAGGCATATCAGAAATACACAAGTGATGATCAGGACATGACGCCAGGCGTGTGGGTAACGCGTCATGATCCGGCCACGCATTTTTTCAACATGCTGATGAAGTGCTCGTGCTGGAACTGAAATTCGAGGTTATAGGCGTCGCCGTTATCCCGCAGGCACGACAGGTTCATGCGCGTACCCGCCCGGCTGACGTAGACGCGCCCCCGCAGATTCTGTTCTGCCAGGTTGAATTCAACTAACTCGGCCTGGAGGTTATTCACGTCGGCTGGGTTTTTGCCGACCGCTGAAACGGCCAGGGGGCCTTGCAGGGCATCGACGATGTACAACTCGCCAGTGGGCTGATACCAGGCATACACCTGCCACATGGCAAACAGCGCGAACACAGACACCGCCAGGTAACCCGCCCGAATTGCCATGCCGACACCCTGGCTTCTGCCTGGCGGTGCTGCGGGCGCTTGCGGAGTGGGTGTCTCGGGCGCGTGGACCAGGTACTGGGTATTGAAGCGGTAACCCCGGCGCGGCACAGTGATGACGATGTCGTGATCCTTGCCGTCATCCAGCATGTTTCGGAGTGCAAAAATGGATTGGTTCAGGCTACCCGTCGAGACGACGCGATCCTCCCAGGCGAACTCGACAATGGCCTCGCGTGAGCAGACCGTCCCAGGGGAACTGAGCAGTATTTCAAGTATTCGGGAGTCTGCGCGTGGCAGTGACAGTGTCTCGGGCGCGCCGGGTATTTTGTGGATAAGGAGTTTGCAGTGTTCGGTATTGAATTCAACACGCGCACTGCTTTTAAGGCGAAAGTGGTAAATCATGAAGCAACACGCGCATTGTGAAATTTGTCGCCATTATAAGGCGCGCTGTTATTCAGGCAAGTCGATAGCAGGGGCTCGTGATGAAGGGGTTTTATTTATAGACTATTGGGTTCTATATATTTCAATATTGAAATAATTCACCCGGCCATCGATAAATGGCTTGCAGGTTCGCTGCAAGCCATGGGGGAGGCCGCTGTCAGGCGGTCGCCCGCTTACAGCGTATGACGGTACAGCACGACGTTTGGCTTGGTCTTGTCGACCAGCTCGATGTACTGCACCGACAGGAGGACAGCACGGATCGGGTCTGTGGCCCGGACATCACCCTTGATGGTTTTGTCGACGTAGCCGTACACGTGCATCTCAAGATGATCACCGCCACCGGCGGTACGCACCGCTTCGATAGCGCGCGCTTCATCGCCTTTGACCTTGATGGACTTCAACTGTTCGCCATTGGAGAAACCGAAGCGATAATCACGGGCATCATAGAACTCCAAATAGTGATGGCCACTATTGGAGACTTTGTATTTATTAGGGGTTCTTGCCGAGAGCAGCTTCTCGTCCATCGAGCTGAACAGCGTGCTGGTCAGCGGGAATTCTTCTTTCTCGAAGTCGTAGGGCTTCATGTCGATGGCGTGGGCGGTCAACGTCTTTTTATAAAAATCGTGAGTGCCGTATTTAGTGATTTGCTCCTGGAGCAGCGGCGTAATGGTTTTTTCGAGGTCTTTTTTGACGAACTCGTCGCGGGTCTTCGAGTACGTGTCGAGCCGCTCGGAAAGCTCATCGGTGCCGCGGAAGTAGCGGCCCGTGTTCAAGGTCTTGATGACGGCCACGGTGCCGTCTGGCTCGGGCATTTTGCCGTTGTAGATATAGGTGGCCTGGGTGCCCGAGGTGATCTCCCAGTAGTCGGAGCGATCATCTTGCAGCGCGTGGGCTGGCAAGCTGGTGACCAGGGCGGCATCGGGGTTCACAGCAGGCTTGGCTTCTTTGGCCGCTGCGGGGGCATTGGCAGGGGTAGTTGCCGAGGCAGGCGCCTCGCTGTCCGAGCATGCGACCAGGGCCAAGGACAGGGCACCCATACTTGTGGCAAGCGTAAGCTGTTTGAAGCTAATCATGGAGTTGAATACTTATGCGAGGGGAGTTAGTTGCGCGGGTTTTGTCGACTTGTAACTTTCGTTATTTCACCACATGAATAGTGGCACTTCAATGGCGCGCAGTTATTAATTGCCGGATCGATAGTGCAGCGCTTCGGCCAGGTGCTCGCGGTTAATGTGTGAGGCCTGGCCCAGGTCTGCCAGCGTGCGGGCGACCTTGAGCAGCCGGTGGGCGGCGCGCAGTGAGAGTGTCAGGCGTTCGCAGGCGCTTTCCAGCCACTGCTGGTCGGCTGTGGATAGCCCGCAGTGTTGGCGCAAACCCGGCAGATCGAGGAAGGCATTGGCACACCCCTGGCGCTGCTGCTGGACATCCCTGGCCTGGGCCACCAGCGCGGCAATGCTGGCGCTACTTTCACCGTTGTTGCAGCTGGCTGACAAAGCTGTAGCCTCGCGGGCGACAGTCAGGTGCAGGTCGATGCGGTCGAGGAGGGGCCCCGAGAGCTTGTTGCGGTAACGTTGGATCTGGTCGGTGCTGCAGCGGCAGCGGCCGGTCGGATCGCCCAGGTATCCACAGGGGCAGGGGTTCATGGCGGCGACGAGCTGGAAGCGGGCCGGAAAGCGGATTTTGTCCTTGGCCCGGGCGATGACGATTTCGCCGGATTCCAAGGGCTCGCGCAGTACCTCCAGTACGCGGCGTTCAAACTCTGGCAGTTCATCCAGGAATAATACGCCGTGGTGGGCCAGTGTTATTTCGCCCGGTTGCGGGCGGCTCCCGCCACCTACCAGCGCGGCACTTGAAGCCGAGTGGTGAGGGTGACGAAAGGGGCGTTGCGGCCAACTGCTCAGCGGAACGTGGCTGGCCACTGACTGGATCGCCGCCACCTCCAGCGCCTCGCGCTCATCCAGCGGTGGCAACAAGCCGGGAAGGCGGCTGGCGAGCAGCGTCTTGCCGGTACCAGGCGGGCCACTGAACAGCAGGTTGTGTGCCCCGGCAGCGGCTACCAGCAGCGCGCGTTTGGCGGCTTGCTGGCCCTGTACTTCATTCAGGTCGGGGTAGGGTTGTACCTGCAGCAGCAAGCCATTGGCGGCATAGGGTGGCAGCAGCGCCTGGCCGTTGAAATGCCCAATCAGCTCCAGCAGATGCTCGACGGCGTAAACCACCAGCCCACTGGCCAGGCAGGCCTCTTCGGCGTTTTCCCGCGGGATCACCAGTGCGCGCCCGGCTGCCCGTGCGGCCAGCGCTGCCGGCAGTACGCCTTGTACCGGCCGCACGGCGCCGGACAGCGCCAGCTCACCCAGGCATTCGACCTCGTCCAGTGCCGTGACCGGAAACTGCCCGTTGGCAGCCAGAATTCCCAGCGCGATAGCCAGGTCGAATCGGCCGCCGTCTTTCGGCAGGTCTGCCGGGGCGAGGTTGAGGGTGATGCGCCGGGCAGGAAACTCAAGGCCTGAATTGAGGATCGCGCTGCGAACGCGGTCTTTGCTTTCCTTGACGGTGGCTTCGGGTAGGCCCACCAGGGTCAGGGCGGGCAGGCCGTTGGCCAGGTGGGCTTCGACACTGACCTCCGGGGCCGATACGCCCACCTGGGCGCGGCTGTGGACAAGGGCGAGGGACATGAGCACTCCATGATCGTTGCAGGGGCCGCGTCCTGCGGCGTTGCAAGGATAGTGGGGTGGGGCGAGAGGCAGCGGGGAAGAGTGAGTCAGCTTTTTTCGGTAGGCGTGGGCTTGCCCCGCGATCGGGTTACTCAGCCGCTGGCGGGCTCAGGCGCGCTTCCATTTCAGCCACTTTGGCTTCCAGCGCTTCAAGGCGGGCGCGGGTGCGGGCCAGTACGACCATCTGGCTGTCGAATTCTTCCCGGCTGACCAGTTCCAGTTTGCTGAAACCGCTTTGCAGCAGGGCCTTGAACTGGCTTTCGAGTTCGGCGCGGGGCTGTGAGGTGTCGCCGCTGAACAGGCGCGAGGCTTGGTCGCTCAGGGCGTCGAGAAAGGCTTTGGGCGCGAGCATGTTCGGCTATCCGCAGGTATCCAAGGGGGCGCCAGTGTAGCACGCAGTTTTGCGGGCTTTTGGCTGCACGCTTTTCGCGCATTGCGGGGAAACATCGCGCACCGTTGTTGTGCGCCGAATCGGTGCTGGCGACTGGCCAAGTCAGGCTGCCAAACGTAAGTCACTGTAATTGGGTGAATTAACGGATCTGGCAAGGTTTCTGCTAAGACCTTCATGACCCATGCACTGATGCAGTCACCGTGACGAGCCAGGGTGCAGGCGGAGTATCACGCTGTTTCGTCATGTGCGGTTTCTGGTGTTGACCGGGGATATGAGGTCGACGGTGCGTTACAAAGCCAGGCGCTGCGCTTAGACTTGAGTCGGGTTTGTTTTCCTGGGGCAAGTCCACCAATTCGGGAGAGAGTTTCATGAAGCTAGTCACTGCCATCATCAAGCCGTTCAAGCTGGACGACGTGCGCGAGTCGCTGTCCGAAATCGGCGTGCAGGGCATTACTGTCACTGAGGTCAAAGGCTTCGGTCGGCAGAAAGGTCATACCGAGCTGTATCGCGGCGCTGAATATGTGGTCGATTTCCTGCCAAAAGTGAAGATCGACGTCGCCATCGACGACAAGGATCTGGATCGGGTCATCGAGGCAATCACCAAGGCAGCCAACACCGGCAAGATCGGTGACGGCAAGATTTTCGTGGTCAATCTGGAGCAGGCGATTCGCATCCGTACCGGCGAAACCGATACCGACGCGATCTAAAAAAGCCTCACCAAACCCCAACGCCCCAGGAGATAACAACATGACTCTGCGTCAATTCGCAGGGCTAGGAGCCCTTTTGTCCCTCGTAATGCCCGGCCTGGCCCTGGCAGAGGAGGCAGCCCCCGTCCTCAACTCCGGCGACACCGCCTGGATGTTGACCGCCACAGCCCTGGTACTGTTCATGACCATCCCTGGTCTGGCCTTGTTCTACGGCGGTATGGTGCGTTCCAAGAACGTGCTTTCGGTGATGATGCAGTGCTTTGCGATCACGGGTCTGATCAGTGTCCTGTGGGTGGTCTATGGCTATAGCCTGGCGTTCGATACCACGGGTATGGAGCAAGGCGTAGTCAATTTCAATTCCTTCGTCGGTGGCTTGTCCAAGGCCTTCCTGGCTGGCCTGACGCCGTCGAGCCTGACGTCTCCAGCGGCGCTGTTCCCTGAAGCCGTGTTCATTACCTTCCAGATGACCTTTGCGATCATCACGCCAGCGTTGATCGTCGGTGCCTTTGCCGAGCGCATGAAGTTCTCGGCAATGCTGATCTTCATGGCCATCTGGTTCACTCTGGTCTACGCACCGATTGCCCACATGGTATGGAGCGGCAATGGCGCCCTGATGTGGGACTGGGGCGTGCTGGACTTCGCCGGTGGCACCGTGGTGCATATCAACGCCGGTATCGCAGGCCTGGTAGCGTGCCTGGTCCTGGGCAAGCGCAAGGGCTTCCCGACCACGCCGATGGCCCCGCACAACCTGGGCTACACCCTGATGGGCGCGGCAATGCTGTGGATCGGCTGGTTCGGCTTCAACGCCGGCTCTGCGGCCGCCGCCAACGGCACAGCCGGCATGGCCATGCTGGTCACCCAGATCGCTACCGCCGCTGCGGCACTGGGCTGGATGTTCGCCGAATGGATCAGCCACGGTAAGCCAAGCGCCCTGGGCATCGCTTCCGGCGTGGTGGCCGGCCTGGTCGCCATCACTCCGGCGGCCGGTACGGTCGGCCCGATGGGCGCCCTGGTGATCGGTCTGGTGTCGGGTGTGGTCTGCTACTTCTGCGCTACGAGCCTCAAGCGCAAGCTCGGCTACGACGACTCGCTGGATGCCTTCGGCGTTCACGGTATCGGCGGTATCGTCGGGGCGATCCTCACCGGTGTGTTTGCAGCCCCGGCACTGGGTGGTTTCGGCACCGTCGAGGACATCGGTGCGCAAGTGTGGATTCAAGCCAAGGGTGTCGGGTTCACCGTGATCTACACCGCGATTGTCACCTACGTGATTCTCAAGGTGCTGGATCTGGTCATGGGCCTGCGGGTCAATGAAGAAGAAGAGTCGGTCGGTCTCGACCTGGCGCAACACAATGAGCGCGGCTACAACTTGTAACGCCCTCGAAAAAACTTGCCCGGCTCGCCGGGCATTTTTTTGTCTGCAGTTTGTCGATTTCCTACAGCGCAAACGGTTTCTTTCGACGCTTTTGCCGCTGCTTTTCGGGCTGTCTTGGCGAAGGTCGAAAACTTACAGGCCGGAGAGATATTTAGGCACTTTGCTTTTTCTCTGGGCACGCTAGAATGCGCGCCGAAGGGTGCAGACAAGCTGTCCGCAAACTTCGCTACCCTTTGCTAGGCTTGCCATTGAGCAGGCTGATCACGCCAGGGTAGGTCGACGACGTACTGTCGGCAGCTCTTTTATTTTGTCAGGTCCTGCCAAGAGCGGGGCTTGCACGGCGTTCGCCATATGCCATGGCGCATGCCTGAGGTGGCGGCAAACCCGCGGCCCTTGAATTTTTTCCGGTAGCTGTCGATTCCCGGCGCTGCTGGTCTATAACTAATCTGCTTTTCGCAAGTCATGAGGTAGAACATGAGCGACGACGATCTGGAAACTGACGACCTCGAAGTAGGCGATGAAGACGAAGGCGATGAAGGCCTCGAAGCGGCAGCTGATGACGTAGCTGACGACAGCGGTGACGATAGCCCGGCTCCCGTTGCCAAGGGCAAGTCCAAGGCCGCCGTCTCGGTAGACGAGATGCCGAGCATGGAAGCCAAGCAGAAAGAACGTGATGCGCTGGCCAAGGCCATGGAAGAGTTCCTCTCCCGTGGTGGCAAGGTGCAGGAAGTGGATGCCAACGTGGTCGCCGATCCGCCCAAGAAGCCAGATAACAAGTATGGCAGCCGCCCTATCTGAGCGGTTGCGTCAACACGAAAGCCCGCCGTCGCTGCGGGCTTTTTTGTGCGCGGTCGGAGTACGTTCAGCGCCAGCTGTTGAGCAGCTCGGGCAATTGCGACAGGCGCTGGATTTCGGCGTCAGGGCGGCTGTCGGCTTCCCAGGCCTTGCCTTGTGGGTTGAACCAGATCGCCCGCAGGCCGGCCCGCTGTGCCCCGGCAATATCATCGCCGGGATGGTCGCCGATATGCACGGCGGCGTGCGCTTCGACCTGGCCGTGGCGCAAGGCTTCGAGGAAGGGTTGCGGGTCGGGCTTGCCTACTCCCAGGTCCTCGGCGCAGAGGGCGAACTTGAAGTAGTCGGCCAGGCCCAGGCGGCGTACATCGGCATTGCCGTTGGTGACCACGCCGAGGGTGTAGTGGTGGCGCAGAATCTCCAGCACCGGCTGTACCTCGGGGAAGATGTCGATCTGGTGACGGGCATGCAGGAACACCTCGAACCCTTCGTTGGCAAGTTCCCGCGCCTTGTTCTCGCTGTAGCCGACATCTTCAAGGGCGTGGAACAGCACGCGCCGGCGCAAGGCGCTGATGCGGTGCTTGAGGCCGGGCTCGGCCAGTACCAGGCGCTCACGGATGGCGTACAGGTGCTCCACGGGGACGGCGCCAAGGTCCGGGGCGTTGGCGGCCAGCCAGTCGCGCAGGACGGCTTCGGCGCTGACGATCACCGGCGCGGTGTCCCACAAGGTATCGTCCAGGTCGAATGTGATCAGCTTGATACTCATGAATCGCTGCCCTTACTGCGTTTGGCCCGAGGGTGGGCGCTGTCATAGACAGCGGCCAGGTGCTGGAAATCAAGGTGAGTGTAGATCTGTGTGGTGGCGATGTCGGCATGGCCGAGCATCTCCTGCACTGCACGCAAATCCTGGGAAGACTCAAGCAGGTGGCTGGCAAAGGAGTGACGCAGCATGTGCGGGTGCAGGTTCTGGCCCAGCTCCCTGACACCGGCGGCCTGTACACGCATCTGGATGGCGCGTGGGCCGAGGCGTCGCCCTTGCTGGCTGACGAACACGGCACCGTCCTGCGGGCCGCTGCCGGCGCGCAGGGGCAGCCATTGCTCCAGGGCTTCGCGGGCCTTGCGACCGACCGGCAGTACCCGGGTCTTGCTGCCTTTGCCGTGTACCTGGACCAGGCCTGCCGGCAGGTCCAACTGGTCGATGTTCAGGCTGGTCAGCTCCGACAGGCGCAGGCCCGATGAGTAGAACAGTTCGAGCATGGCCTGGTCGCGACGGGCGAGAAAATCGTCCTCTACCCCGCCTTCGAGCAGCTGCAGGGCGCGGTCGGTGTCGAGGGTCTTGGGCAGGCGCCGCTCCCCCTTGGGTGCCGACAGGCCGTTGGCCGGGTCGTGGCTGCACAGGCCCTCGCGGTTCAGGTAGCGGTAGAAGCCGCGTACTGCTGAAAGCAGTCGTGCCAGGCTCCGCGAGGATTGCCCCTGGTGATGCTGGCGGGCGATGAACTGGCGAAGCTGCTGGATCTGCAGCGCGTTCCAGCTATCGATGCCGCTTTTGGTACAGAACGCCAGGACGTTTTCCAGGTCGCGGCGGTAGGCCAGCTGGGTGTGTTCGGACACCTGGCGTTCATTGCGCAGGTGCGCACTGAACGCCTGCAGCTGGCGCTCCATCAGCGCACCGGGCGCAGGGTCTGGGTGAAGCGCGGTACTACGCGGCCCAGCACTTCAGCAATGTAGCCGAGGAACAGGGTGCCGACCGTGCTCTTGTAGTGCTGCGGGTCACGGCTGCCAATCGCCAGCACGCCGTGCAGGCCCTGGTGGTTGAGGGTGGCGACGGCAGTGGAGCCGACTTCCTTGCGCTGTTCTGCGCCAAACAGGAAGTCCAGCTCATGCTCGCGCAGGTTGCCGCTGACGGTCTTGCCGCTGCACAGCAGCCCGCCAATGGCTTGCTGGGCGTCGGCACTGTTGACCCAGCGGCCGACCGGGGCGGCACTTTCGCCGAACAGGATGAGGCTGACGAAGGGCACCTTGAATTCCTGGCGCAGGCTGTCTTCGACAGCCATGACCACGCTTTCCAGGCTGTCGGCATCAAGCAGGTCGAGGATCAGGCGGCGGGTCTTGTCGAACAGACGGTCGTTGTCGCGGGCCACATCCATGAGTTGCGAAAGGCGGTGTCGCATCTCGATGTTGCGGTCGCGCAGCAGCTTGAGCTGGCGCTCCACCAGCGAGACGGTGTCGCCGCGCTGGTGGGGGATGTGCAGTTCGCTGAGCAGTTCATCATGCTCGGCGAAGAACGTCGGGTTGTCGCGCAGGTAGGCAACCACGGCTTCAGCCCCGAGGGTGGGCGTCGAGCCCTCGGCGCTAAGGTCGGTGGGCTGTTCGGCGGGAGCCTGGGGCTGATCGGTCATGGTCGATACTCACTCATAGACGAACCTGTCCTTCAAATACGCGTACGGCGGGGCCGGTCATCAGCACCGGCTTGCCGGGGCCGGCCCACTCGATGGACAGGCGTCCACCGGGCAGGTCGATCAACAGAGGCGAATCCATCCAGCCCTGGCTGATCGCCGCGACGGCGGCAGCACAGGCGCCAGTGCCGCAGGCCTGGGTTTCCCCTGCGCCGCGTTCCCAAACGCGCAATTGGGCGCGGTGGCGGTCGATGACCTGGATGAAGCCGACATTGACCCGCTGCGGGAAGCGCGGGTGGTGTTCGATCTTTGGCCCCAGTTCGTGAACCGGAGCGTTGTTGATGTCGTTGACGCGCAGTACGGCATGGGGGTTGCCCATCGATACTGCTGCAAGCTCGACCTGCTGCCCCCCCACGTCCAGCGGATAGCTCAGGGCCTGGGCCGGTGCATCGAACGGGATCTCGGCCGGTATCAGCCGCGGCGGGCCCATGTCGACGGAGATTTGCCCGTCGTTGCGCACGTCCAGTTCGATGATGCCGCCCTTGGTTTCGACGCGAATGCGCTTTTTCGCGGTCAGGCGCTTGTCCAGCACGAAGCGGGCAAAGCAGCGCGCACCGTTGCCGCACTGCTCGACCTCGGAGCCGTCGGCATTGAAGATCCGATAGCGGAAATCCACTTCCGGATTGCTTGGCGCCTCGACAATCAATAGCTGGTCGAAGCCGATGCCGGTATGCCGGTCGCCCCATTGTTTGGCGTGCTTGGGCAGGATGTGCGCATGCTGGCTGACCAGGTCCAGGACCATGAAGTCATTGCCCAGCCCATGCATCTTGGTAAAACGCAGCAGCATGGGATTACTCCGGCAACAGGCTTTCGCCGGCGAACAACTCGGCCACGGTTTCCCGGCGGCGTACTTCAAATGCCTGGTCGCCATCGACCAGGATTTCGGCGCAGCGGCCACGGGTGTTGTAGTTCGAGCTCATGACAAAACCATAGGCGCCCGCGGAATGAACAGCCAGCAGGTCGCTTTCGGCCAGGTTCAGCGTGCGTTCCTTGGCCAGGAAGTCACCGGTTTCACAGATCGGCCCGACCACATCGTAGGAGCGACCTTCGCCGGCGCGCGGCTGTACGGCGGTGACGTCCATCCAGGCCTGGTACAGGGCCGGGCGGATCAGGTCGTTCATGGCCGCATCGACGATGGCGAAGTCTTTGTGTTCGGTGTGCTTGAGGTACTCGACGCGGGTCAGCAGTACGCCGGCGTTGGCCACGATGTAGCGACCCGGCTCGAAGACCAGGGCCAGGTCGCGGCCGTCAACGCGCTCGCGAATGGCCTTGATGTAGTCACCGGCCAGTGGCGGCTCTTCGTCGCGGTAGCGCACGCCGACACCGCCGCCCAGGTCCAGGTGACGCAAGTGGATGCCGCAGTCGCCGAGGCGGTCGATCAGCGCCAGCAGGCGGTCGAGGGCGTCGAGGAAAGGGTCCAGGGTGGTCAGTTGCGAGCCGATGTGGCAGTCGACACCGACTACCTCCAGGTTCGGCAGTTGGGCCGCGCGAATGTAGACCTCTTCGGCATCGGCGATGGCAATGCCGAACTTGTTCTCTTTAAGGCCGGTGGAGATGTACGGGTGGGTACCGGCATCGACGTCCGGGTTGACCCGCAGCGAAATTGGCGCACGCACTCCCATTTCGGCAGCGACCACCTGGAGGCGTTCCAACTCGTCGGTGGATTCGACGTTGAAGCAGTGCACACCGACTTCCAGCGCGCGGCGCATGTCTTCGCGGGTCTTGCCGACACCGGAGAAAACCACGCGATCGGCACGTCCACCGGCGGCCAGAACACGCTCCAGCTCGCCGCCGGAAACGATGTCGAAACCTGCACCCAGGCGGGCCAGCAGGTTCAGCACGCCAAGGTTGGAGTTGGCCTTGACGGCGAAGCAGACCAGGTGCGAAACGCCCTGCAGGGCGTCGGTGTAGCTACGGTACTGGGCCTCGATGTGGGCGCGCGAGTAGACGTAGGTAGGTGTGCCGAAACGATCGGCGATGGCCGACAAGGCCACACCTTCCGCGAACAGTTCACCGTCGCGGTAGTTGAAAGCGTCCATGGTTTACCCTTACTGATGCTGGTGCGATTGCGATTTCTTGCCGTCTTTGCTGTCGTCTGGCAGGTACAGCGGGCCCTTCTGGCCACAGGCGGAAACGAGGCAGGCAACCGCGACGAGCGCCGCGAGGGTGGAGATCAGGCGCTTCATGGCGTAATCCTTTGAAATAAGCAGTATTGCGCCCGAGTATACCGAGCACCTGGCGCCTTGCCTATGCAGGCGCCCCGCCGTCGGGCGGGGGGAGCTGCGGGGGTAGGGGCGGGGCGTTATCCTTTGCATTCGGTGCGCGGCACTCGTATCTTGCCCGGCTTGCGTGTGTGCAGACATTTTTGAGGTTCTTGCAATGAGTTTGACCGAAGCGCGTTTTCACGACCTGGTCGATGCGACCCAACAGGCACTGGAAGATCTGTTCGATGACACTGACCTGGATCTGGATATGGAGAACTCCGCTGGGGTCCTGACTATCAAGTTCGACAACGGCAGCCAATTGATCTTCAGCCGCCAGGAGCCGCTGCGCCAGCTGTGGCTGGCCGACAAGTCCGGTGGTTTCCACTTCGACTACGACGAACAGAACGGCAAGTGGACCTGCGAGAAGACCGAAGAGCTGCTGGGCGAGATGCTCGAGCGCATCGTCTGGGAGCGGGTGGGTGAGAAGCTCGATTTCGAAGAGATCTGAGATGAGTACCCCGCCGAAGCCGGCCAAGCCGCTCTACAGCAATGCCAGCCCGGCCGTGCCGTCGCCTTGCATCAGCACCTGCCGGCTGGATGAGCACAAGGTCTGTATCGGCTGTTATCGCCATGTCGAAGACATTCGCCAGTGGCGCTCTGCCGATGACCAGCGCCGCCGGCAGATCTGCCAGGAGGCCCAGGCCCGTCGAGAACTGGCCGAATTGGCGTAGACCCTTCAGCTATTGTGTATTTAATTGGCTGTGGTAGTGTCGATCTTGCTTCGGCAGTGCCGAATTCCTGCAAACCCCGCCCTTGGGCGGGGTTTTGCTTTATATCGCTCAAAAAAAGGAGTCTGACTGGATCATGAGCACCAAGCCTTCCATTATCGTCACCCGATTGGACGTACAGCGTCTCGAGCGTCTGATCGACAGCCTCGATGAAAAGACGCAGGAGTCGCCGGGTGTGCTCGCCTTGCAGGACGAGCTGGACCGCGCCGATCAGGTCGGTCACGAGGAGGTTCCGGCCGGTGTCGTGACCATGAACTCCCGGGTTCATTGCCGCGAAGAAGCCAGCGGCAAGGACTATCACCTGACGTTGGTGTACCCGAAAGACGCCAATGCCGACGAAGGCAAGATCTCGATCCTTGCACCGATCGGCAGCGCGCTGCTGGGCTTGTCGGTGGGCGAGCAGATCGACTGGCCTGCGCCGGGCGGCAAGACCCTCAAGCTCAAATTGCTGGAAGTCGAATACCAGCCAGAAGCTGCCGGCAACTTCGACCTCTGAGCTTCAGACCTGCGCCAGGGCTTCGTTGAGCGAACGCTCCAGTTCGCCCTTGTAGCGCAGGTAGAGCAAGCTCGATCCTTGCCCATCGGCGAGCAGGCCGGATAGGTCAAGGTCGGTGATATAGCAACGATAGCGCTCGGTTTCCCGGCGCTGCTCGATGATCTCCCGGGCGACCATGACATACAGCTGGTCGCCATGCTCGAGCGCTGAAAACTCCCGCTGGTTGCAGTACAGCGTAACCTGGACAGCGTCGCCGATGCCGGGTTGCACGATGGCCTGCACGTCATAGAACCGCGTCTCGACGCCCAAGCTCGGCACTGGCCGGGAGGTGGCAGTTCGAGCTTTGCCCGGGCCTGCAGGCGTCAGCTGATAGTAGAGAACCTCCAGCGAGCCCTGGCTGTGCAGGTTGGCCAGCGGCAGGCGAGCGTCACGGCGAAAGATGATCGACTGCAAGAAGCGCTGCAAGGGCAGCAGCAAGCTGCTCTCGTGATGAAACGGCAGGCGCTGTTGCCACAGGGCGTTGTGTTCATCCAGCACATAGAGATCTGCCCAGGCATCCTGAACCCGATAGAACACTTGAATGCAGTGGGGTAAACCCAGGGGCAGAACCTGCGCCAGTTCCAGCTCCTGAAGGGCGTTGGCATCCAGGTGCAACGGGCTGTAGTCGACACGCTCTTCGCACAGGTAGCCCAGCAGGGCCCTGTGGTCGTCCAGGGTTACCAGCTCGACTGCACCGGCTTGCAGTTCCAGCACGTGGGTGTGGTGCTGGACCTGCAACAGGTATCGGTGGTTCTGGCCCTGGCCGAGCAGCGCCTGGGCAGTGGTGAATACCTCTTCGACCCGCTGGGCGATGGCCTGGGCCCGGTTATGACAGAAGCAGCGCACCCGCAACAGAGGCCGATGTGCTGTGTTGTCCAGGCTGTTGAGGTAGTCGCGCAGGCAGCGCATCAGCGCATGTTCGCCGTCGTAGCGCTGGACCTGTACTTCGTTCCAGCTGTTGAGCGTGACCTGATCGAGCGTCAGCACCAGGTTTTCGCGCACCCCGGCATAACTGAGCGAATCGGTGCGTTCGGTGGTCATCAGGATATTCAGGTCGCGGTGCTGCTGCAGTGGGTCGACCCCGACGTTGACCAGCAGCAGCATCTCATCGGCTACGCTCGGTTGCAGCAGGCGCTGATCGCTGACCGCGGGCAATGGCAGGGCCAGGCTCTGTTGCAGGCTGCCGAGCAGGTTGAACAGCTCGTATTCACTCAGGTCGCTGGCACCTGGGTGCAGGGCCAGGCGAGTGCTGCTGTCAATGACGCCGTTGCGGTGGGCCCAGGTCAGTAGCTCGAGTAATTGATGGCAGCGTTTGATCGGTGTGAAGTGCTCCCACTCATGGATGCCCAGGTTGCCATTGTACAAACCCCAGTGCTGCTGCCCGGGCTGTTTGCGATTGGGCGCCTGCACCAGGGTCAGGGTGTCTTCGGCCAGGTCCGGGGCTACACCGGGATTGATGAATTCGATTTTGCCGGCACGGCGCTCGAAGGCTGCATACAAACGCCGGCCCAGCACGCTGAGGTCGCGCTGGTCGATACGGTTGATGGCGTTGCGGGTGCGGGCGAACTGGCAGAGAAAGCGGTAGCTGTAGTTCAGCTCGGCGACCAGTGCCCGCCGTTCAACGGCGACTTGGCGCACTTTCCACTGGCTGCGGCTGTCGAGCAGGGCCAACTGGCGTTCATCCCATCCCCATTCCTGGCTCAGACGCTGCAGCAGCGTGCGCTGCCAGCTGTTGGTGCGAACTGGCGCCAGGCTGCTGAGCTTTTTGTTGACCTTCAGGTACAGGCTGCGTCGTACCAGCTCCAATCGCTCATTTTCACCGCGCCCAAGCAGGTACTGCTCGATACGTCGATACACCATCATGTAAGGGTCGAGTTCATCAAGGTCCAGGCGGTTGGCAAATACCGCCTGTTTGAAGTGCAGGCTCAGGCACTGCCCTTGGGGATACTCGCTGGCATAGACCTCGATCAGCAGCAGCTTGAGCACAGACTTGTAGGGGGATTCGATGCCCTTGAACAGTTGCCACAGCCCGGCGCCGACGAACTCGCCAGGCGGAATGTGTGCCAGGTGGCCCAGGTCCAGGTTGTCTTCGGCGCGCACGAAGCGCTTTGAAAGCAGGGTCTGGATGTAATCCCGGTAGCGTGTCTCTTCATACACAGGGACCAGCCACCACAGCGGGGTGCGCCCGGCCAGCCAGATGGCGGTGCGGTAGAACTCATCGAGCAGCAGGTAATGCTGGGTAGTGCCGCAGTCGTCGGAACTGAGCTGGCTGTCGCGCTCACCTTGCACGAAGCTCTGTGGCTCGATCAGAAACAGGTGCGCTTCAGCGCCCTGGTTGGCGGCCCAGGCCTCCAGCAGCTGGCATTTTTTGCGCAGTTCGGCCAAGCCGTTTTCGTCGAGTGCGGCGTCATGGCAGACCCACACGTCCATATCGCTCTGCTCGGCCTGGGCGAGGGTGCCCAGGCTGCCCATCAGGAACAGGCCGAGGATCGGCTGTGGTGGCTTGCCGCGCCGCGCCTTGTAAGAGAACGAGCGAGTCAGGCGCTGGGCTTCGGCAAGCACCTGTGCGTCCGGCTCAAAACCCGAGACGCCCGCAGGCGTAGCACTGGAAACATAGCCGGGCAGCAGCGGGTGGTTGACGTGAAGGAACAGCGGTAGCAGCGTCAGGACCAGTTGCTGGCGGCTGGACAAGCCCTCCCTGGCACGCTCCAGGCGCCCTTGATTGAGCGTGAGGAAGCGCGTGCGCAGTTGGCTGAGCACTTTGCGGTCGATGCCCTCGTCGAGGTCGGGGCGGATTTCATGGGGGTGGTTCATGCGCGCTGGAACTGGCCGTCAGGGAAGCACCGGCGAGTTTAGCTGTTGTGGCAGGGTTTTTGACGCCATTTTACTAGCGCCGGACGCATCGCGGGGCAAGCCCGCTCCTATCGATAGGAGCGGGCTTGCCCCGCGATCTACGAATATCAGGCCGGCTGGGCGACTTTCAGGATGGTCAGCAATTGTTGTGCGTGCTCTGCCGCATCATGCCCCAGGCTGGTCAGGTAGCCGCCATCGGGCTGGTCGGTCAGTTGTTTGTCGTACAGGCGCTTGGCTGCAGCAATGAGCTCTTTGGAGGCAGTGTTATGGACCTTGATTCCTTCCTGGCTGCTATCCAGGTTGAACAGGGCAAGGACTTCAAGCTCGGCAATCAGATCGGGGGTAAACGACATAGTGACTCCGACTTCCAGACAAGGAGGGCAGCACCGTCGCCGGTGCCTGGCTTTGCAGTGTAGTCAGGGAAATCCGCTTTTGCTTCAGTCCTTTTCCGGCGGCAGCTCGGGCAGGGCGCGCAGGGCGGTTTCGTACCATTCGGTATTGAACGCTCGGTCCTCATCGAGCATGGCGTCGATCTCGATCGCCAGCACGTGGGCCATCAGGTTGAGAATGTCGTCACGTTCGTAACCCACCAGGGTCAGCTTGTTGAAGGTGGCCTTGGCCGCAGGCGGGTTGTCGCTTTCGATCTGGTTTTCGATGGCCTGGATCAGGGTCGACTCGGCGAATTCTTCTTCATCGTTGTCGATTTCGTTGTGCTCGCTCATGGGCGGACTCCTCGGGATGGATGCTCAGTTTGCCACGGCGTTATCGGCAATGCCTGGCTATCGACAATCGCCATGATGCTGGTCAGTACCTCTGGCTGGGGCTATAACTGCCCCGCCAACCCCCTTTACGGCCTGGAGGCTGTTTTCATGCTCAAGCTTCATGGATTCGCAGTCAGCAACTACTACAACATGGTCAAACTGGCGCTGCTGGAAAAGGGCATCCCGTTCGAAGAGGTGCTGTTTTTTGGCGGCCAGAGCCCGGAAGCCTTTAAGGTAAGCCCGCGAGGCAAGGTGCCGGTGCTGGAAACCGAGCACGGCTTTCTCAGCGAAACCAACCTGATCCTTGAGTACATCGAGCAGACCCAGGTGGGCAAGGCCCTGCTGCCGGCGAACCATTTCGAACAGTTCAAGGTGCGTGAGCTGGCAAAGGAGATCGAGTTGTACATCGAGCTGCCTGCCCGGGCTTGCTTCCCCGAGGCGTTTTTTGGCGCCAAGGTCGATCCGGCGATAAAGGAAAAAGCGAAGGCCGAGTTGTTGGCCGGTGTGGCAACGCTCAAGCGCAACGGCAAGTTCGCGCCGTATGTGGCGGGCAGCGAAATGACCATCGCCGACATGCTGTTCTGCTTCAGCGTCGATCTGGCCAGTGCAGTGGGCAAGGATGTCTTCGATCTGGATCTGCTGGCGGACTTCCCGGAGGCCAAGGCCCTGCTCAAGCACTTCAGGCAGAATCCCAACGTGCAGAAAATCATCGCAGACAAGGACGCGCAGATGCCCGCATTCCTTGAGATGGTGCGCAGCGGCAAGCGCTGACGGCTGATGCAACAGGCTCGCGGCAGGATGCCGACGAGCCTGGGCATGGGGCTTAGCGGCTGGCCAGCAGTGCCTGGCCGCGCGCCACGGCAGCGCGCACCTGGGCCGGTGCGGTACCGCCGATATGGTCACGTGCGTTGACCGAGCCTTCGAGGGTCAGCACGGCAAAGACGTCCTGCTCGATCTGGTCGCTGAACTGGCGCAGTTCGTCCAGGCTCATTTCGGCCAGGTCCTTGCCGGTATCGACACCATACTTGACCGCGTGACCGACGATTTCGTGGCAATCACGGAACGGCAGGCCGCGGCGCACCAGGTAGTCGGCAAGGTCGGTGGCGGTGGAGAAACCACGCAGCGCTGCTTCGCGCATGATGGCATGACGCGGCTTGATTGCCGGGATCATGTCGGCAAAGGCCCGCAGCGAGTCGCGCAGGGTGTCGGCGGCGTCGAAAAGCGGTTCCTTGTCTTCCTGGTTGTCCTTGTTGTAGGCCAGGGGCTGGCCTTTCATCAGGGTCAGCAGGCCGGTGAGGGCGCCGAACACGCGGCCGGTCTTGCCGCGAACCAGCTCCGGGACGTCCGGGTTCTTTTTCTGCGGCATGATCGAGCTGCCGGTGCAGAAGCGATCAGGCAGGTCGATGAACTGGAACTGGGCGCTGGTCCACAGCACCAGCTCTTCGGAGAAGCGCGACAGGTGCATCATCGCGACGCTGGCAGCAGCGCAGAATTCGATGGCGAAATCGCGGTCGGAAACGCCGTCCAGCGAGTTGCCGCCCACGGCTTCGAAACCCAGCAGCTGGCAGGTCAGTTCACGGTCGATCGGGTAGGTGGTGCCAGCCAGCGCAGCGCTGCCCAGGGGCATGCGGTTGGTGCGCTTGCGGCAGTCGACCAGGCGCTCGTAGTCGCGGCTGAGCATCTCGAACCAGGCCAGCAGGTGGTGACCGAAGGTGACCGGCTGAGCGGTCTGCAAGTGGGTGAAGCCGGGCATGATGGTCTCGGCTTCACGCTCGGCCTGCTCCAGCAGGCCCTGCTGCAGGCGCGTGATTTCGGCCAGGATCTGGTCGATCTCGTCACGCAGCCACAGGCGGATATCGGTGGCGACCTGGTCGTTGCGGCTGCGGCCGGTGTGCAGCTTTTTACCGGTGATGCCGATGCGGTCGGTCAGGCGTGCTTCGATGTTCATGTGCACGTCTTCGAGGTCGACGCGCCAGTCGAAGTTGCCGGCCTCGATTTCAGCCTGGATGGTCTTGAGGCCGTCGATGATAGTGTCGCGCTCGGCGTCTGTGAGCACGCCGACCTTCGCCAGCATGGTGGCGTGGGCGATCGAACCCATGATGTCGTGGCGGTACAGGCGCTGGTCGAAGTTGACGGAGGCGGTGAAACGGGCGACGAAGGCGTCGACGGGCTCACTGAAGCGGCCGCCCCAGGACTGATTGGTCTTGTCGGTGCTCATGGATTCACTCGTTGAAGGCGTGAACGGAAAAGTGGTGCCGATAATAGCAGGGTTGGCACCCGCACCGCAGGACTGCGGTCGGGGCAAATACGGGTTAATGCGGGTTTGTGTCGCAGGGGGTGGCGGGTAACAGGATATTTAACGATTGAACGGCAGCGTTCCGGCAACCGTCTACAGTTGGACAGAGGCGTGGCATGTTTCCTGCCGCGCCAGTGAATCTTTAGCCATCGTGCGAGTCTGAGCGTGGATCGCCGTGACGGTCGTCACCTCACCTGTCTACGCTATCCTTGTGCGAGACTCACGCAGGAATCCAGCGCAATATGAATGTCCTGATCGTTGATGACGAACCCCAAGCCCGGGAACGCTTGAGCCGACTGCTCGGTGAACTGGAGGGCTATACCGTGCTGGAGCCCAGCGCCACCAATGGCGAAGAGGCCCTGGCCCTGATTGACAGCCTCAAGCCCGAGGTGGTCTTGCTGGACATCCGCATGCCGGGCCTTGATGGCCTTCAGGTCGCTGCTCGTCTGTGTGAGCGCGAAGCCCCGCCTGCCGTGGTGTTCTGTACCGGGGATGATGAATTCACCCTGGAGTCGTTCAAGGACAGTACCTTGGGCTATGTGTTGAAGCCGGTGCAGCCGGACAACCTGCGCGAAGCCTTGAAAAAGGCCGAGCGCCCGAGTCGGGTACAGCTGGCGGCGCTGACACGTCCTGCCGCCGAAAGCGGCAGCGGTCCGCGCAGCCATATCAGCGCCCGGACCCGCAAGGGCATTGAGTTGATTCCACTGGACCAGGTGATCTATTTCATCGCCGACCACAAGTACGTGACCCTGCGTCACGAAGGTGGCGAAGTCCTGCTGGATGAACCGCTCAAGGCCCTTGAAGACGAGTTTGGCGAGCGATTCGTGCGTATTCACCGCAATGCACTGGTTGCCCGCAGTCGCATCGAGCGCCTGCAGCGCACGCCCCTTGGGCATTTTCAGTTGTTTCTCAAGGGCCTCAATGGCGACGCCCTGATTGTCAGCCGCCGCCATGTTGCGGGCGTGCGCAAGATGATGCAGCAGCTTTGAGGTTGCCGCGTGCGGCCAGGGACGGCCGGCTGCTCTCGTGATTTAGATCTGCAAGCGGGTTGGGTTGAACTGTTATCATCGGGCGAATCTATCTCGTACGGATCGTTCCATGTCCACTCGCGAAATCCGCATTGCCACCCGCAAAAGTGCCTTGGCCCTGTGGCAGGCCGAATATGTCAAATCCCGTCTGGTGCAGGCGCATCCTGGTCTGATCGTGACCTTGGTACCGATGGTCAGCCGTGGCGACAAGCTGCTGGACTCGCCCCTGTCGAAAATCGGCGGCAAAGGCTTGTTCGTCAAGGAGCTTGAAACCGCGCTGCTGGACAACCAGGCCGACATTGCCGTGCACTCGATGAAAGACGTGCCGATGGACTTCCCGCAGGGCCTGGGCCTGTACTGCATCTGCGAGCGTGAAGACCCGCGTGACGCCTTCGTTTCCAATACCTTCAAGAGCCTAGACGACCTGCCCGCCGGCAGCGTGGTAGGCACCTCCAGCCTGCGCCGCCAGGCCCAGCTGCTGACTCGCCGCCCGGATCTCGAGATCCGCTTTCTGCGCGGCAACGTCAACACCCGCCTGGCCAAGCTCGACGCGGGTGAATATGACGCGATCATCCTCGCGGCCGCAGGCCTCATTCGTCTTGGCTTTGAAGATCGCATCACCTCCGGCATCAGCGTTGACGACAGCCTGCCCGCTGGTGGCCAGGGTGCCGTGGGTATCGAATGCCGTAGCGCCGATACCGAGATCCACGCGCTGCTGGCGCCGCTGCACCACCAGGACACCGCAGACCGCGTGGTAGCAGAGCGCGCGCTGAACAAGCACCTCAATGGCGGCTGCCAGGTGCCGATTGCCTGTTACGCCGTGCTCGAAGGCGATCAATTGTGGCTGCGTGGCCTGGTGGGCGAACCTAGCGGCGGCAAGCTGCTGACAGCCCAGGCGCGCGCATCGCGCGCCGATGCAGAAGCCTTGGGTGTTCAGGTCGCTGAAGACCTGCTCAAGCAAGGTGCCGAAGATATTCTGAAGGCGGTGTACGGCGAGGCCGGCCACCCGTGAGGACCTGGCGCCTGCTCCTTACCCGGCCGGCTGAAGAATGTACTGCGCTGGCCCAGATACTCGCTGAACAGGGAGTGGCCAGCAGCAGCCTGCCGTTGCTCGATATCGAGCCGCTGCCGCTGGATCAACCCGAGCTCGACACGCTACGCCATCTTGATCGGTATGCCGCGATCATCGTGGTCAGCAAGCCAGCGGCCCGCCTCGGGCTGGCCGCGCTTTCGCCGTTCTGGCCGCAACTGCCGGCCCAGGCCTGGTTCACGGTGGGAGCTGCGTCTGCACAAATTCTGCAGGACCATGGCTGTCAGGTCAGTTATCCCCAGGCTGGTGACGATAGCGAGGCACTGCTAGCGCTACCGGCGCTGCACCAGGCCATTGCCTGCACAGCACCGCGGGTGCTGATCATGCGGGGCGAAGGGGGGCGTGAATTGCTCGCCGAGCGTCTCGCTGAACTAGGTGCTAGTGTCGAATATCTGCAACTCTATCGCCGATTCCTGCCGGTTTACCCGAGCAATGCGCTGTCTGCGCGCGTTAGCGGGGAACGCCTGAATGGCCTGGTGGTCAGCAGTGGGCAGGGTCTTGAACACTTGCAGCAACTGGCTGCCGGTGATTGGCCGCAGTTGGCGCAGTTGCCGCTGTTCGTGCCCAGCCCTCGTGTTGCGGCGCAGGCCCGCGATGCCGGGGCCCGGAATGTAGTGGATTGTCGCGGTGCCAGCGCCGCGGCTTTGTTGGCAGCGCTGCAGCAAACACCTGCACCTGCCCCCTGAGGCGCTAAGCTGATTGGCGACGAGCCCAATGCAAAGGATGGATACGTGAGCGAAACTGTCTTGCCCAACGATGACCTGCAATCGACGCCTGAGGCGTCTGAACCTACCGCCGCCACGCCGGGCAAGCGCTCGGGCAACGGCTTGGCGATCCTGGCCTTGCTGCTCGGTGCAGCGGGTGTTGCTGTAGGAGGGTGGGGTGTTTGGCAGGTGCGCCAGCTTCAGGGCACCGAACAGGGTCAGGGTCAGTACCTGCAAGGTCTGAGTGAGAAGACTCAGGCACTGCAGTTGCGCGAGCAGCAAATCTCTGCGCAGCTTGCCAGCCTGCCTGCTGCCACCGAACTGGAAGATCGCCGCCGCCTGGTGGCGCAACTGCAGGGCGACCAGCAGCGGTTGAGCCAGCGCCTGGAGACTATCCTGGGTGCCAGCCGCAAGGACTGGCGCCTGGCTGAAGCCGAACACCTGTTGCGTCTGGCCAGCCTGCGTTTGTCGGCCTTGCAGGACATCGTCAGCGCCCGTGCGCTGGTCCAGGGCGCCGATGATATTCTGCGTGAGCAGAGCGACCCGGGAGCATTTGCCGCCCGTGAGCAGCTGGCCAAGAGCCTGGCGACCCTCAACAGCGTCCAGCAGCCGGATCGCACCGGGTTGTTCCTCAAGCTCGCCGCCCAACGTGAGCAAGTGCAGCAACTCAGTGCCCTGTCCCCGGAATTTGAAAGCAATGCCGATGCCCTGGGTGCATTGACTGCCGACGGTGACGGTGCCAGTCGCTGGTCGCAATGGTGGGCGGAGCTGTCGAAGTACTTCCAGATCGACTTCAATGCCGACGATAACATCCGCCCACTGCTTGCTGGGCAGTCGCTCAACCAACTGCGCCTGGCCCTGAGCCTGACCCTCGAGCAGGCCCAGTGGGCGGCGCTCAACGGAGAGGCCAAGGTCTACACCCAGGCACTGGATGATGCACGCAGCGTGCTGCTGGCCAACTTCAATCCGGACAACCCGCAAAGCAAGGCAATGCTCGACAGCCTCAACGCCTTGGCCAACGAGCCGGTCTCGGTGGTGGTGCCTGACCTGGCCGACAGCCTCAGTGCGGTCCAGGCCTACCTGGAGCGTCGGCACCTGCCGGTCGAGGAGGCCAAGCCATGAAGCGCGTGTACCTGCTGATGGTGGTGGCCATTGCAGCCGCTGCCGCACTCGGGGTCGCGATCGCCAAACATAGCGGTTACGTACTGATTTCCTATGGCAACTTTCGCTATCAATCGGGCCTGTGGGCCGCGCTGGCGGCGCTGGCGGCAATCCTGTTGCTGGTATTGCTGGTGCGCTACCTGGTTGGCCTGGTGCTGACCTCCAGCGGTGTGGTCAATCCCTGGTCACGGCGCAACCGCAGCCGTCGCACCCGGTTGGCCATAGAGCAGGGGCAGCTGGACCTTGCCGAAGGGCGCTGGTCCAGTGCCCAGCGTCACCTCCATCGTGCTGCCGAGGCCGAGCGCCAACCGCTGTTGTACTACCTTGGGGCGGCGCGGGCAGCCAATGAACTGGGGCGTATCGAAGACCGCGACAAGCTGCTTGAGCGCGCACTGGAGCGCCAGCCAGAAGCAGAACTGGCCATCGCGCTGAGCCATGCGCAAATGCAGATGGACAACGGTGAAAGCGAGGCAGCGCTGGAAACCTTGCAAGCGATGCAGGAGCGTCACCCGCATAACGCCCAGGTACTGCGGCTGCTGCAGCGCTTGTACCGCGAACGGGGTGACTGGTCGGCGCTCATCCGTTTGTTGCCGGAGCTGCGCAAGGGGAAAGTGCTTCCGACTGCCGAGCTGGAAGAGCTGGAGCGGCGTTCCTGGGGGGAAAACCTCTCCCTTGCCGCCAGCCGTGAAGGGGAGGAGCACAGTGCGCGGCAGTCCCTGGAGCGCGCCTGGCAGCAATTGACGGCTGCCCAGCGCCAGGAGCCGCAACTGGTGCTGGCCTATGCCGAGCAACTGCGCCAGCTGGGCGCCGAGAGTGAGGCAGAAGAGGCGCTGCGCACGGCGCTCAAGCGTCAGTATGAAAGCCACCTTGCCAGGCTCTACGGCCTGGTGCGCGGCGCCGATCTGGCGCGCCAGCTGCAGACGGCCGAGGGATGGCTCAAGCAACATGGTGATGATCCCAGCTTGTTGCTCACGCTAGGTCGGTTGAGCCTGCAGAACCGTCTGTGGGGCAAGGCCCGTGATTATCTGGAAAGCAGTTTGCGATTGCAGCGTAATCCCGAGGCGTGTGCCGAACTGGCCCGTTTGTTGGCCGGGCTAGGTGATACGGACCGGAGTAACCAACTGTTCCAGGAAGGCCTTGGCCTGCTCGATGATCGCCTGTTGGCATTGCCGTTGCCAGACACGGTACGCGCTTGAGTAACCCTTGGGCTCGCGCCAAGCCGCGAGCCCAAGCTGTTATCGAAATATCCTACATGCACGTGAGTTTTTTCTTTAGGCGCTCAAAGAAAACTCATATCTAACATGGGATTATTCCCTTACTAATCAGTGATTTGTCTCAGTTGTAGTAGCTTGAAACAAGGCACGGACATCCTCTACCGTTGACGCCTGTCTTTCTACCCCTCCGGACTACTCATGCCGTCGGTCTCCCTGCGCTCAATGTTCCTTCTGGCCTTCGTGGTCTCGGTGCTGATGCTGGCGGCTGCGTTCTACCTTGAGTGGGAAGTGGGGTTGGAGCCTTGCCTGTTGTGCTACAGCCAGCGGTTGTTCCTGGGAGCTTTCGCGTTGGTGAGCGTGTGTGCGGTGCTCCATGGCCCTGGGTGCCTGGGGGCGCGAATCTATGCGGCGCTGGCGCTGCTGTGCGCTACCTGCGGTGCCCTCCTCGCCGGCAGGCATGTGTGGCTTCAGGGCATGCATTGGCCCGTTGCCAGCGATTGCCCGCCTGCCGTCGACAGCATGCCGCTGGCCCATCAGTTCAAGCTGATGCTGATCGGTAGCCCTGACTGCGTGCGCTTGAACTGGAGCTTTCTTGATCTGACGATTCCCGAGTGGAGCCTGTTGGCATTTGTCTTCTTGGCAGTGTTGGCTTTAGTGCGCCTGTTCGGGGGGAGGGCTGCAGTGTTCAATCGTCCGGCGAAAAACTGAGGCGGTCACTTCTGTCTGCAAACGACCGGCGGCAGGTCAGGCAGGGATTAAACACTTGTATGAACTTTGTCGCCTGCGTACCTTGAAGCCTAGGGCGCACGGGAATAATCTCCCTGCACGCATACCGAAAATACAGCTGCTCGATGCTGCCCTGCTGACGTCACCTTTGCTTGCACACTTGCGAGCGAGGAGCGGGGGCATTACCCAGAAGGGATGAGATCGCCATGCTAGATAGTTGTCAGAATGCTCAGGAACGCTGGGGTGGGGTTCATAAGCTCATTGACCGCTGGTTGGATGAGCGTGCAGAGCTGGTGACAGCCTTTCGTGAGTTACGCGATGCCAAGCCGGCCTTTGCCGACAAGGACAAGAGTCGCGACTTTTGTGCCGTGCTGATCGACTATGTATCGGCCTGGCATTTTGAAGTCAGCGAGCAGCTGGTCAGCGAAGCCAAGGCCTTTGGTGATACGCGAGGCCTGGAACTGGCTACACAGATCAGCCCGCGGATCGATGCGATCACCGAGATAGCCTCTGCCTTCAATGATCATTGCGACAAAGGCGACTGCAACGACCCGGAGCGCTTCGCAAAGAAGCTCAACGAACTGGGCAGCTTGTTGCATGAGCGCTTCGAGCTTGAAGACTGCCTGATCGAAGTGCTGCACAACGCACATAGCGAAGAAGCTGCCGTTCAGGCTTGATGGGTGTGCCGACGGTTTATTCGGCGACACCCAGCAATTCGATCTCGAACACCAATGGCGTATAGGGCGCAATCAGGTCGCCCGCGCCTTCGGCACCATAGGCCAGGGCTGAAGGAATCACCAGGCGCCATTTCGACCCTGTCGTCATCTCTGGCAATGTCAGTTGCCATCCCTCGATCACACTGCCCAGATTGAACCACTGCGCTTGCTGGTTCTGATCGAAAACGGTTCCGTCAGGCAACTTGCCGACATACCGGACCTGGACTTTTCCCTGCGCTGAAGGTTTGGCGCCAGTACCGTTGACCTGTTCGGCCACCAGAATACCTGCGGCTAATTCGCGCACGCCTGCACGTGCCCGCTCTGTGGCCATGAAGCGTTTTTCCGCAGTCTGCAACTGTTCGCTGTGTGCCTGTAACGCAGCTTGGTTGGCCTGGATTTCATGTTCGCCGAGTATTGCCGTCATACGTTCTTTGCTCAGGGCCAGGGGCTTGTTCTGGTAGGCCTGTCGCAACCCTTCCAGCAAGGCATCCAACTGCAGGTTTGGAACTTCCGTGCGCAGCCGCTCACCCAGGCTGGCGCCCAGGCTGTAGGCCAGGTCGTGATTGCTTTCAGGGGTGTTCGCAGGCGCTGCCATGAGCGACACCGGCAATAGAAAAAGAGCTAATACTAGATAACGCGACACTGGCTCACTCCTGCTTCAGCGGAAATAAAGTATGCCAGCCTTCACTCGTTACTTCGTGCAAATATCAGCAACACTTTGTGCAGCATCTACACTTGCTTCCAGCTGCAGCGATAACAACTTTGCCCAGGCATGCAACGCGGCGCCTTTAATACTGTCAACATGCCCTAGCGGCGGTAGCAGCAGAAGCATAGTATGAGCCGCACTCTCGTCAGCCAGGAGGTAAACCATGTCGGCCAATAAGAAGCCAGTAAGTACGCCGTTGCACCTGCTCCAGCAACTCTCGGGCAGCCTGCTCGACCATTTGGAAAATGCCTGCTCGCAAGCGCTGGCTGATGCTGAAAAACTGCTCGCCAAGTTGGAAAAACAACGTGGCAAGGCTCAAGAGAAACTGCACAAGTCCCGCCTCAAACTGCAGGACGCTGCCAAGTCCGGCAAAGCCAAGGCGCAAGGCAAGGCCAAGTCGGCAGTTGGTGAACTCGAAACGCTGCTCGACTCGCTCAAGGAGCGTCAGTCGCAGACACGCACCTACATTCTGCAACTCAAGCGTGATGCCCAGGAAAGCCTGAAACTGGCCCAGGGTGTTGGCAAGGTCAGGGAAGCGGCTGCCAAGGCGCTGACCCAGCGTGCAGCAAAACCTGCACCTGTCGCTACTGCCAAGCCAGCTGCCAAGGCTGCCAGCAAACCTGCCGCCAAGCCTGCTGTTAAAGCGGCTGCGGCAAAACCCGCTGCCAAGCCGGCTGCTAAAACCGCAGCTGCAAAACCTGCGGCCAAGCCAGCGACCAGAACGGCTGCTGCAAAACCTGCGGCCAAACCTGCAGCGGCAAAATCGCCTGCCAAGCCAGCGGCTAAAACCGCCGCCGCCAAACCAGCTGCCAGAACGGTAGCCGCCAAACCTGCAGCCAAACCTGCAGTTGCCAAGGCCCCGGCAAAACCTGCCGCCAGGCCTGCTGCAGCAAAAGCACCTGCCAGGCCTGCAGCCAAACCTGCCGCCGCCAAGGCTCCGGCCAAACCTGCCGCCAAGCCTGCTGCAGCAAAAGCACCTGCCAGGCCAGCAGCCAAACCTGCTGCCGCCAAGGCCCCGGCAAAACCTGCGGCCAAGCCTGTTGCGGCAAAGGCGCCTGTCAAGCCAGCAGCCAAACCCGCTGCCGCCAAAGCACCGGCCAAGCCAGCCGCAAAACCGGCTGCCAAACCTGCGGCGCAGCCCGTAGCGGCCAAGCCTGCAACCCCTGCGGCGCCCGTCGCCCCAGCCACAACGCCAGCCGCGACTACGCCACCGGCAACTACGCCGTCGACGGCCACCGCATCGTCGGTAACGACTTCTCAGACGCCGTCTTCGGCATCCTGAGTGGTCAGCATCACGGCGCGCAGCTTTTGCAGCGCGTCGTGATGCAAGCGGGCGCCTGAGGGCAGCGCCCATTGCAGCCAGTCTGCATGAGATGGGCTCTCTGCTTCCCCGCCTTCGCTGACTGCCTCCAGGCGTTCCAGCAACACGCGCTCTGCCGCCAGCTCCAAGCCCTTCACTTGATCACGCAAGCTCGCCAGTTGCGCATCGTGTGCCGATGCCATTCGCCATTGCTGGCGCAAACTGCGCAGCGGCTTTACCACCTCTGCCTGCCAGCTTCGAGCCTGTGCATGCAATGCGCGGGCACGCTGCTCGTTCGGAATTCTGCCGCGCTCGCGAAGCCAGGCTGCACACAGCAGCAAGCAGACATCACCGCCCTGGTCCTGCCATTGCAGGCAGGCCGCTTCGACGCCTGGGCGGGCGTACAGTTTCAAGGCAAAATTCCACAGGTCGGTGTGCATGGTCCTACTCGCGCCAGTTGCCGACGAAGCTGGTAGACTCCGCGGCCATTATGATCAGACTATCGAACCTCACTTTACAGCGTGGTCCCCAGCGCCTGCTAGAAGGCGCCGAGATGACCCTGCACGCCGGTCAGAAGGCCGGCTTGATCGGTGCCAACGGCGCCGGTAAATCCAGCCTGTTCGCCTTGCTGCGCGGTGAGCTGACGCCCGATTCGGGCGACTGCCAGCTGCCCGCCGACTGGCGTATCGCGCACATGCGCCAGGAGGTCGATACCCTCGATCGCCTGGCGGTCGACTATGTGCTCGATGGCGACGCGCGCCTGCGCAAGGTTCAAGCCGACCTGGCGGCGGCCGAGGCAGCCCACGACGGCACGGCCCTGGCGCGCCTGCATATCGAGCTCGACAGCGCCGATGGCTACACCGCCGATGCGCGTGCGCGCAAATTGTTGGCCGGCCTGGGCTTCACCAACGAACAGATGGATCGCCGCGTAGGGGACTTCTCCGGTGGCTGGCGGATGCGCCTTAACCTGGCCCAGGCACTGATGTGCCCCTCCGACCTGTTGTTGCTCGACGAACCCACCAACCACCTGGACCTCGATGCCATCCTCTGGCTGGAAGACTGGCTCAAGGGTTATCCGGGCACGCTGTTGCTGATCTCCCACGATCGCGATTTTCTCGATGCGGTGGTCGACCATGTGGCGCATGTCGAGCAGTGCAAGCTGACGCTGTACCGTGGCGGTTACTCCGCCTTCGAGCGCACCCGTGCCGAACGCCTGGCCCAGCAGCAACAGGCCTACGAGAAGCAGCAGGCCCAGCGCGCGCACATGGAAAAGTACATCGCCCGCTTCAAGGCGCAGGCTACCAAGGCACGTCAGGCCCAGAGCCGGATCAAGGCACTGGAGCGCATGGAGGAGCTGTCGGCGGCGCATGTCGATTCGCCATTCGACTTCACGTTCCGTGAGTCGGAGAAAATCTCCAGCCCCTTGCTCGACCTGTCCGAAGGCCGCCTGGGCTATGGCGACAAGACCATCCTGGAGAAGGTCAAGTTGCAGCTCACCCCGGGTGCGCGTATTGGCTTGCTGGGCCCGAACGGCGCTGGCAAGTCGACCCTGATCAAGAACCTCGCGGGTGAGCTGGAGCCGCTAGGCGGGCGTCTGGTACGTGGAGAAAACCTGTCGGTGGGTTACTTCGCCCAGCACCAGCTCGACTCGCTGGACAACAAGGCCAGCCCGTTGCTGCACCTGCAGCGTCTGGCACCGACCGAGCGCGAGCAAACCCTGCGCGACTTCCTCGGCGGCTTCGACTTCCGTGGCGCTCGTATCGATGAACCGGTGCTGAATTTCTCCGGCGGTGAAAAGGCTCGCCTGGCACTGGCACTGATCGCCTGGGAGCGGCCGAACCTGCTGCTGCTCGATGAGCCGACCAACCACCTGGACCTGGAAATGCGCCTGGCGCTGACCATGGCCCTGCAAGAGTTCAGCGGTGCTGTGTTGGTCGTCTCTCACGACCGTCACTTGCTCAAGAGCACCACCGACGATTTCCTGTTGGTCGCCGATGGCAAAGTCGAGACGTTTGACGGCGACCTGGATGACTACACCCGCTGGCTGGTCGAATACCGTCAGCGCAACGCGCCTGTCAGCACTGCGCCGGTCAATGCCGACAAGACCGACAAGAAAGCCCAGCGCCAGGCAGCGGCAGCCCTGCGTCAGCAGTTGGCCCCGCACAAGCGTGAAGCCGACAAGCTTGAGCGCGAACTGGGCACCGTGCATGAGCAGTTGGCCAAGATCGACGCCAGCCTGGGCGATAGTGCCCTCTATGAAGTCGCGCGCAAGGACGAGCTGCGTGACCTACTGGCCAAGCAGGCCAAGCTGAAAGTGCGCGAAGCGGAACTGGAAGAAGCCTGGATGGCAGCCCTTGAGCAGCTAGAGACTATGCAGGCGGAGCTGGAGGCGTTGTCTTGATGGCGTCGTTGCAACTGCCAGTACCACCGGAGTGGATTGCACCGTTCTGGCTGGGTTTGCAGATTTTGTTGATTCTCTGCGCGGCCTTTGTACTGCAGCGCCTGGTAGGGCGATGTCTCAAGCGCCTCGGTGAGCGCTATCCATTGCCGCCGGAGCTGATGATGCCGGTGCGCGGCGGTTTGCGCTGGTTGATCATGGGCAGTGCACTGGTGTTCGTGCTGGAGCGCCTCGGGGTTTCCGCCACGGTGCTATGGACGGCGCTGTCCGGCTTCGTTGCGGTAGCGGCTGTCGCGTTCTTTGCCATGTGGAGCGTGTTGTCCAACCTGTTGTGTGCGGTACTGATCTTCACCGTCGGGCCGTTTCGTATCGGTGACGTGGTGGAGCTGGTCGAGACTATCGACAAGCCAGGCGTGAAGGGGCGGGTGGTCGCAATCAACTTGTTGTTCACCACCTTGATCGAGATGCCGGAGGCCGGTGGCGCACTGGTTCAAGTACCCAATAGCCAGTTTTTCCAGAAGTCGGTCCGACGCTGGCGCGGCGCCGAGGTCGTGCCGCTGGTGGGCGACGACAAGGTCATCGGCAAGTGATCGACGGTTGAAAATAATCGTGGTTATTTTTTCGCCAGCGCACTAGCTTAAGGTTTTGTAAAAATCCCGGGCCGAGGTGCGCGATGTCATTGGAAACATGGTTGGCATTTTTTGCCGCTTGCTGGGTCATCAGTCTGTCGCCGGGCGCCGGGGCCATTGCCTCGATGTCGTGCGGCCTGCAGTACGGTTTCTGGCGCGGTTACTGGAACGCCCTTGGCCTGCAGCTGGGCCTGGTGTTGCAGATTGCGATCATTGCGGCGGGCGTCGGTGCCATCCTCGCGGCATCAGCCACCGCGTTCCAGGTGATCAAGTGGTTCGGTGTTGCGTACCTGGTGTACCTGGCGGTCAAGCAGTGGCGTGCGTTGCCTGCCGATCTCAGCGACGAATCCGCGGTTCGTCCCATCGGCAAGCCCCTTGCCCTGGTGTTTCGTGGTTTTCTGGTCAACGTCAGCAACCCCAAGGCGCTGATCTTCATGCTTGCGGTGCTGCCGCAGTTCATCAACCCGCATGCGCCGTTGTTGCCACAGTACCTGATCATTTCGGCGACCATGGTGATCGTGGACCTGCTGGTCATGGCGGGGTACACCGGGCTGGCCGCGCGGGTTCTGCGTCTGCTGCGTACACCCAGACAGCAGCGGCGAATGAACCGGACCTTTGCCGGCCTGTTCCTGGGCGCAGCAACGTTGTTGGCGACGATTCGACGCGCGCCGGTTTGAGACCCGCACCGACAAAAAAAGAAGGCGACCTCAGAGTCGTCTTTTTTTGTCGGTGATTAAATTGTCACTAAATTTTGCCGGATTCCTTGAGCGATCGTCATTGGAAGTGAACAATGCAATACCTCGTATTGCTATTTGAGATTACCTGATGATTTCCCGTTCCCGCTTGTTTGCCTGGCTGCTGTGGCCGGTGCTGGCGCTGAGCAGCTCGATGGTGTGGGCCGACACCGTCGATGACGCCGCCAAGGCTTTGCACCTGCTCGGCTACATTGGTGCCGACTATCCGGCGACCGTGGCGGCCGGCAAGGTGGTAGACGACGGGGAATACCGCGAGCAGCTGGAGTTCACCGACGTACTGCAAGGTGTCATTGGCGCTTTGCCGGCTCGCGCCGAGCGCCAGGCGCTGGAGCAAGGCGTTGTCGACCTGCGCCAGGCGATCAACCAGCGCCAGGACGGTGCCAGTGTCGCCCGCCTGGCTCGCCAACTCGGTGCGCAACTGGCGGTGGCCTATGAGGTCAGCCAGGCCCCGGTCATCACCCCCGACCCGGCCCGTGGCGCTCCGCTCTACGCTCAGCATTGCTCGGTGTGCCATGGCGATACTGGTGCAGGTGACGGCCCGGCAGGTGTCGGGCTGACTCCGCCACCGGCGAATCTGCGCAGCAGTGAGCGTGTGGATCGCTTGAGCCTGTATGACCTGTACAACACCTTGGGCCAGGGCATCGAAGGCACCGACATGCCGTCGTTCGCCGACCAGCTCGACGATCGTCAACGTTGGGACCTGGCGACCTATATCGCCAGTTTCACCGCTGACCCTGCGCACGCTAAAAATGACACCCCCTACAACCTTGCCGACCTGGCCCGCCAGACGCCCCTGGAGGTTGAAGCGTCCCAGGGCGCCGAGTCTGCAGCTATGTTCCGTGCCCAGCGCGCCCAGCCGCCACAGGTCCAGCGTGGCCCGGCGCAGTTGCTCGACTACACCGCCAGCACCCTCGACAAGAGCCTGGCGGCCTATCAGGCCGGTGACCATGAACAGGCCTATGACCTGTCAGTGGCGGCCTACCTGGAAGGCTTCGAGCTGGTTGAAAGCTCGCTGGACAATGTCGACGCCAATGTACGCAAGGACACTGAAAAGTCGCTGATGGCCTACCGACAATCCTTGCAGGACGGCCTGCCGCTCGAGCAGGTCAACCAGCGTCTGGATGCGGCCAAGGCCAAGCTCAAGGAGGCTGCAGGCCTGCTGGGCGGGGATGGCCTGAGCTGGTCGCTGAGCTATATCTCCGGTTTGTTGATCCTGCTGCGCGAAGGCCTGGAGGCGATTCTGGTGCTGGCGGCGATCCTGGCGTTCCTGCGCAACACCGGCCAGCAGTCCGCGGTGCGCAGCGTCAACGTCGGCTGGGGGTTGGCGCTTTTGGCCGGCCTGGGAACATGGGCCCTGGCGGCCTACGTGATCGATGTCAGCGGTGCGCAACGTGAGTTGCTCGAAGGCTGCACGGCGTTGTTTGCCAGCGTCATGGTGCTGTGGCTCGGGGTGTGGATGCATGACCGCCGGCACGCGGCGGCCTGGCAGGACTACATCAAGAGCAGCCTGCTCAGTGGCGGTGGTCGCTTCGGCTTTGCCATCCTGGCGTTTTTCTCGGTGTACCGCGAACTGTTCGAGGTGATCCTGTTCTACGAAACCCTCTGGCTGCAGGCCGGGCCCGCAGGGCACAACGCGGTGCTGGCCGGGGGCGCAACGGCACTGGTGTTGTTGGTGGGCTTGGCCTGGGTGATTCTGCGCGGTTCGGCAAAGTTGCCGCTGGCACTGTTCTTCAGTATCAACGCTGCCTTGCTGTGCGCGCTGTCGGTGGTGTTCGCCGGGCACGGGGTCAAGGCGCTGCAAGAAGCCGGCGTGTTCGGCACCCGCCCGGTGGCGTTCTTCGAGTTCGACTGGCTGGGTATTCATGCCGATGCGTACTCATTGGCGGCGCAAGTGGTTGCCTTGCTGGCAATTGCCGTGCTCTACGGGCGCAGCCGACTGGCTGAGAAGCGTCGCCTGCCGGCGGGTTGATTTGAAGCCAGACGGGTGAGCGGGGATACTGTTCACCCGATTTTGTTGGAATGTTCTGTCATGCGTGTGTGGATCGATGCCGATGCCTGCCCCAAGGCGGCCAAGGATCAGGTCGTCAAGTTCGCCCTCAAGCGCCAGCTGGAGGTGGTGTTGGTGGCCGGCCAGAGCCAGATCAAGCCTGCGTTTGCCTGTGTCAGGCTGATCGTGGTGCCCAGTGGACCGGATGCGGCCGACGATTACCTGGTCGAGCATGCCGTGCCAGGTGAGCTGGTGATCTGCAGCGATGTGCCACTGGCCGATCGCCTGGTCAAGAAGGGTGTCGCCTGTCTCGATCCGCGCGGTCGCGAATTCGATGAACGCAACATGGGGGAGCGGCTGGCCGTGCGTAACCTGTTCACCGACCTGCGCGAGCAGGGGCAGGTCGGTGGTGGTCAGGCGCCGTATGGTGATCGCGAGAAGCAGGCGTTTGCCAATTCGCTGGATCGCATTCTGACGCGGCTGGCGTCATCGCGGGGCTAGCCCGCTCCTACCTGATTGCCGTGGGAGCCGGTATGCCCCGCGATCAGCGTCAGTCGTTCTCGTGGGTCAGCTCGAGCACCCGGTCAACCAGCTTGTAGATACCGCCCGCGGCTTCGCTGATGCTTTTGGCGAGCATGTAGGCCGGGGTGCTGACCAGTTTGCGCTGGGTATCTTCGACGATGTCATGCACATCGCATTCTTCATGGGTGCCACCCATCTTGACGATAGCTGCGCTGGTGTCGGCATCGCTGCCGATGGTGCAGACCACGCCCGGGCCGTAGATCTTTGCCGCCAGGGCCGGCGAGATGCAGATCAGGCCGACCGGTTTGCCGGCTTCGGCAAAGGCCTCGGCCAGGGCCAGCACGTCCGGGTTGACGGTGCAGCCGGTGCCTTCAACGGCAAAGTTGGACAGGTTTTTTGCCGCGCCGAAGCCGCCCGGCACGATCAGGGCGTCGAAATCCTTGGCGTCGGCTTCGCGCAAGTCCTTGATGTCGCCACGGGCGATGCGAGCCGACTCCACCAGCACGTTGCGTGCTTCAGGCACTTCTTCGCCGGTCAGGTGGTTGATCACGTGCATCTGCGCAATATTGGGCGCAAAGCACTGCACCTTGGCGCCGCGCTGGTCGAGGCGCAGCAGGGTGATCACGCTTTCGTGGATTTCGGCGCCGTCATAGACACCACAGCCGGAAAGAATCACTGCAACTTTTTTGGTCATGCTCACTACTCCCGAGTCGAGGCGCTAAATGTCCTCTAAATTGGCAGATGTCGCCATAGGGTCTGAGGCATTCCGGGCCTAATCTTATGCAATAGCCTGGAGATGGATGACCCATGGATCTGATCCTGTTGGCGGTACCGTTCTTCTTTGTCCTGATTGTGGTCGAGTTGCTCGCCGATCGCCTGCGCGGGATGCGTACCTATCGCCTCGCCGACGCCATCAACAGCCTCAGCACCGGAGTGTTGTCGACTACCACAGGGCTGCTGACCAAAGGGGTAGGGTTGGTCACCTACGCGCTGGCCTGGGAGCACCTGGCGCTGTTTTCGTTGCCGGGGGATGGGGTGTGGGTCTGGGTGCTTGCCTTTGTGCTGTATGACCTGTGCTACTACTGGCTGCACCGCTTCGGGCACGAGCGCAACATTCTGTGGGCTGCGCATTCGGTGCATCACCAGAGCGAGGACTACAACCTGTCCACCGCCCTGCGTCAGACCAGTAGCGGCTTCTTGCTGTCGTGGATCTTTTACTTGCCGCTGGCGGTCGTGGGCGTGCCGCCGCTGGTGTTCATCACCGTCGCGGCGCTGAACCTGCTGTACCAGTTCTGGGTACACACCCGGCACATTCCCAAACTGGGTTGGTTCGAGTGGCTGTTCATCACGCCGTCCAATCATCGTGTCCACCATGCGCAGAATCCTTTGTATTTGGATCGCAACTACGGCGGAGTGTTCATTGTGTGGGACCGGCTGTTTGGCACCTTTCAGGAGGAAGACGAAAACGAGCCAGTCATTTTCGGTGTCACCACGCCCCTGGCGAGCTGGAATCCGTTGTGGGCCAACCTGCAGTTCTATGCCCAGTTGTGGCACGACGCCCGTCATGCCGAGCGCTGGCGGGACAAGTTGCGGATCTGGTTCATGCCCACCGGCTGGCGTCCGGAGGACGTGGCGCGGCGCTTCCCGCAGGCCAAGCAGGACCTGAGCCGCTTTCGCAAATTCGAAGTGCCGCTCGGCTGGTCGCAGCAGCTGTATGTGACGCTGCAGTTCGCGGTGTATGTGGGCTTGGGCAGCTACTTGATGGAGCACGCCGACAGGCTTTCGGTGGCCTCCCTGGTGCTGGGGTGGGGGGGGATGGCGTTCGGCTTGTTCGTCTTCGGCACTGCACTGGAGAACCGGCCCTGGGCCTTCCGGCTGGAGCTGGCGCGGCTGGGGTTGAACATCCCGGCCATGCTGCTGGCCGGGATCACCGGCTTATGGCCGGTCACTGCCCTGGTCTGGGTCGGGCTGCTTGCCTACAGCCTGATCAGTTTGCTCGGCCTGTATGGCAGCCGCTTCCTTGCGGGCAACGCGCGCAGCACGGAAGCGTCGACGCAGCCACAGGCAGCCGCCGAGGGCCAGCAGGCCGCCGAGCACCCATAGCTCGTACTTTTTGACGTTGCCCAGCATGCCTTCGAGAATGGCGCCGAAGTGGTAGGCAGCGGCGCCAAGGGCCAGGGCCCATACAGCGGCGCCAATACCATTGAGCAACAGGTAGCGACGCGGCGGGTAGCCCGACAGGCCGATGGCCACCGGCATCACGGTCCGCAAGCCGTACACAAAGCGGAAGCTCAACACCCAGATATCCGGGTGGCGGCGAATGTGCTCCAGGGCGCGGTCACCCATCAACTGCCAGCGCGGTTTACGTGCCAGCAACTTGCGCCCATGCTTGCGCCCCATGAAGTACCAGAGCTGGTCCCCGGCATAGCTGCCGAAGAAGGCCACCAGGACCACCATGTTGATATCCATGTATCCGCGGAACGCAAGGAAGCCTGCGAGAACCAGGATGGTCTCACCTTCGAAAAACGTGCCGAGAAAAAGGGCAAAGTAGCCAAAATCCTGCAGGAATTGTTGGAGCATTTTCTGGGTGCTGGCGAAATGAACGCGCAGCCTAACCCTTCGTGGCCGTTGGGGAAAGTATCCAAATGTGTCTCGACGTTAACATTTCCTACAAGGACAATGACTGCGTCCTCAAGTCGCAGGGTTGTCCCAGGCTGTCATTCAAGCGTCATAATGGCCGCTTATAACTGTCGCGCCCGCCCGCCTGCGCGGGCTCAGGAGTCTGCCGTGAGCTTTACCCCCGCTAACCGTTTGTTTCCTGCCACTCGTCTGCGTCGCAACCGTCGTGACGATTTTTCCCGTCGTCTGGTTCGCGAAAACGTACTGACTGTCGATGACCTGATCCTGCCGGTGTTTGTGCTGGATGGCGAGAACCGCCGCGAAGAAGTTGCCTCGATGCCGGGTGTCGAGCGTCTGAGCATCGACCTGCTGCTGGAAGCTGCGCAAGAGTGGGTGAACCTGGGTATTCCGGCCCTGGCGCTGTTCCCGGTCACGCCGACCGAGAAGAAGTCGCTGGACGGCGCCGAAGCCTGGAATCCGGACGGTATCGCCCAGCGCGCCACCCGTGCCCTGCGTGAGCGATTCCCTGAGCTGGGTGTGATCACCGACGTCGCCCTCGACCCGTTCACCACTCACGGCCAGGACGGTATCCTCGACGAGGAAGGCTACGTACAGAACGACATTACCGTCGACGCGCTGGTGCGTCAGGCGCTGTCTCATGCTGAAGCTGGCGCCCAGGTGGTGGCTCCTTCGGACATGATGGACGGCCGCATCCAGGCCATCCGTGAAGCCCTGGAGCTGGCCGGTCACGTCAACGTGCGTATCATGGCGTACTCGGCCAAGTACGCCAGCGCCTATTACGGCCCGTTCCGCGACGCGGTCGGCTCGGCCCTGAACCTGGGCAAGGCCAACAAAGCCTCCTACCAGATGGACCCGGCCAACAGCAACGAAGCCCTGCATGAAGTGGCTGCAGACCTGGCCGAGGGCGCCGATATGGTCATGGTCAAGCCAGGTATGCCGTACCTGGACATCCTTTATCGGGTCAAAGATGAATTCAAGGTCCCGACCTTTGTCTATCAGGTCAGTGGCGAGTACGCCATGCACATGGCCGCGATCCAGAACGGCTGGCTCAGTGAAGGGGTGATCCTTGAATCCCTTACGGCCTTCAAACGGGCAGGAGCTGATGGCATCCTGACCTATTTCGCTGTTCGCGCTGCTCAATTGATGAGAGGGCAGTAACGCCCTTCAGGAACGCCAGATGAATAACGAAGTACTGAGTGATGTCGACATGAAGCAAGCCCAGCCCGTGCCCGAGCAACTGCTCGAAACCCCGCCTGAGCCTGCTGCGCTGCCTGTGGCCGAGGTCGAGGCGCCTACGCCTGCCCCGGCACCCGCGGCGCCGGCCATCGCTATCCCTGGCCTGGATGACAGCAGCCTGTACATTCACCGCGAGCTGTCCCAGCTTCAGTTCAACATCCGCGTGCTTGAGCAGGCGCTGGATGAGAGCTATCCATTGCTGGAGCGGTTGAAGTTTCTGCTGATCTTCTCCAGCAACCTGGATGAGTTCTTCGAGATTCGTGTGGCGGGCCTGAAGAAGCAGATCACCTTCGCACGTGAACAGGCCGGAGCCGATGGCCTGCAGCCGCACCAGGCCCTGGCACGAATCAGCGAAGTGGTACACAGCGAAGTGGATCGCCAATACGCGATCCTCAACGACGTGCTGTTGCCGGAACTGGAAAAACACCAGATTCGCTTCATTCGCCGTCGTCACTGGAACACCAAGATCAAAACCTGGGTGCGACGCTTCTTCCGTGACGAGATCGCGCCGATCATTACCCCGATCGGCCTTGACCCGACGCACCCGTTCCCGTTGCTGGTGAACAAGAGCCTGAACTTCATCGTCGAGCTTGAGGGTGTGGATGCCTTCGGCCGCGATTCGGGCCTGGCGATCATTCCCGCTCCGCGCTTGTTGCCGCGGGTGATCAAGGTGCCGGAGGATGTGGGCGGCACTGGCGACAACTATGTGTTCCTGTCGTCGATGATCCATGCGCACGCCGATGACCTGTTCCAGGGCATGAAGGTCAAGGGGTGCTACCAGTTCCGCCTGACCCGTAACGCCGACCTGGCGCTGGACTCCGAGGATGTCGAGGACCTCGCCCGGGCCCTGCGCGGTGAGCTGTTCTCGCGCCGTTATGGCGATGCGGTGCGCCTGGAAGTGGCCGACACCTGCCCCAAGCATCTGTCGGACTACCTGCTCAAGCAGTTCAGCCTTAGCGAAAGCGAGCTTTACCAGGTCAACGGCCCGGTCAACCTGACCCGGTTGTTCAGCATTACCAGCCTGGATAGCCATCCCGAATTGCAGTACACCCCGTTCACGCCAGCCATCCCCAAGCTGCTGCAGAACGCCGAGAACATTTTCAGCGTGGTCGGCAAGCAGGACATCCTGCTCATGCACCCCTTCGAGTCGTTCACCCCGGTGGTCGATCTGCTGCGCCAGGCCGCCAAGGACCCGCACGTCCTGGCCGTGCGCCAGACCCTGTACCGCAGCGGTGCCAACTCGGAGATCGTCGACGCGCTGGTCGACGCGGCGCGTAACGGCAAGGAGGTCACTGCGGTGATCGAATTGCGTGCGCGCTTCGACGAAGAGTCCAACCTGCAGATGGCCAGCCGGCTGCAGGCTGCCGGTGCGGTAGTGATCTACGGTGTGGTGGGTTTCAAGACCCACGCCAAGATGATGCTGATCCTGCGTCGCGAGGCCGGCGAGATCGTTCGCTACGCGCACCTGGGTACCGGTAACTATCACGCCGGTAACGCCCGCCTGTATACCGACTACAGCCTGCTGACCTCCGACGATGCCTTGTGCGAAGACGTCGGCAAACTGTTCAGCCAGTTGATTGGCATGGGCAAGACCCTGCGCATGAAAAAGCTGCTGCATGCGCCGTTCACCCTGAAGAAGGGCATGCTCGACATGATCGCGCGAGAAACCCAGTTTGCCCTCGACGGCAAGCCTGCGCACATCATCGCCAAGTTCAACTCGCTGACCGATCCGAAGATCATTCGCGCGCTGTACAAGGCCAGTCAGTCGGGTGTGCGTATCGATCTGGTCGTGCGCGGTATGTGCTGCCTGCGTCCGGGGATTGCCGGGGTATCGCACAACATCCATGTGCGCTCGATCATCGGCCGCTTCCTGGAGCACACCCGGGTGTTCTACTTCCTCAACGGTGGCGAGGAGCAGATGTTCCTGTCGAGCGCGGACTGGATGGAGCGCAACCTCGACAAACGCGTCGAGACCTGCTTCCCGGTCGAGGGCAAGAAGTTGATCCTGCGGGTGAAAAAGGAACTGGAAGGGTACCTGACCGACAATACCCACGCCTGGATCCTGCAGCCGGACGGCCGCTACGTGCGTAGCACACCGACCGGCAACCAGAACCCTCGCAGTGCCCAGGCGACCTTGCTGGAACGCCTGAGCAACCCGGTCCTCAGCGTACGCTGAGGACGAAGCCGACCCGGGTCAGCCACTCAGCCTCCAGGCCGAAGTCGGCCTGGGTCAGCTGGTTCTGTTCAAGCCAGCCTGCCGGAAATTCCACGTCCAGGCTTTCACCGGCCGCATGCAGCGTAACTTTCGGCATTTGCTGGGTGCCGCGGATGTGGTGGAAGAGGATCGCAAAGCGCAGCAGCACGCACAGGCGTATCAGCTTGACGCCTTCATCACCGAACTCGGCGAACTTGTCCTTGGGGATATTGCGACGGTGACCGCGCACCAGCAGCGCGAGCATCTGCTGGTCTTCCCGGGAAAAACCGGCCAGATCCGAGTGCTCGATCAGGTAGGCGCCGTGCTTGTGGTAATGGTAGTGGGCGATATCCAGGCCCACTTCATGCACCTTGGCGGCCCAGCCGAGCAGTTCGCGCCAGATCCCGTCTTCCAGGTCCCAGGCCTTGGCCACCTGGTCGAAGGCGTGCAGGGCCTTGCGTTCGACCCGGGCTGCTTGCCCCTGGTCGACGTGGTAGCGCTCCATCAGCGAGCTCAGGGTGCGCTCGCGCACGTCTTCATGGTGATGACGGCCTAGCAGGTCATAGAGCACGCCTTCGCGCAGGGCGCCGTCGCAGTGGTCCATGCGCTGCAGCTCCAGGGCGTCGAAAATCGCCTCCATGATAGCCAGGCCCGCGGGGAAGATCGCCCGGCGGTCCGGCTTGACGCCCTCGAAGTCGATCTTGTCGGTTTCACCCAGTTTGAACAGCTTGCGCTTGAGCCAGGCCAGGCCTTCGGCGTTGACTTCGCCATTGCCCATGCCGCCGGACTTGAGCGCCAGGCCAATGGCGCGGATGGTCCCGGAAGAGCCGATGGCCTCATCCCAGGTCAGGCGGTGCAGGGCGTTTTCGATGCTCATCAGCTCCAGGCGTGCCGCGGTGTAGGCCTGGGCGTAGCGTGCCGGGGTGATCTTGCCGTCGCGGAAATAGCGCTGGGTGTAGCTGACGCAGCCCATCTGCAGGCTTTCGCGCAGCAGTGGCTCGAAGCGCTGGCCAATGATGAATTCGGTACTGCCACCGCCGATGTCGGCGACCAGGCGTTTGCCGGGGGTGTCGGCCAGGGTGTGGGACACGCCCAGGTAGATCAGGCGGGCCTCTTCACGCCCGGAGATCACTTCTACCGGGTGCCCCAGGATCGCTTCGGCGCGGCGGATGAATTCGCCGCGGTTGCGCGCTTCGCGCAGGGCGTTGGTGCCGACGATTCGAACTGCGCCGTCAGGCATGCCACTGATCAGTTGGGCGAAACGCTTGAGGCAGTCCAGGCCGCGCTGCATGGACTCTTCGTTGAGCTGGCGCTCCTCGTTGATACCGGCGGCCAGCTGAACCTTCTCCCCGAGGCGCTCGAGGATGCGGATCTCGGTATGGTGGGCCTTGGCTACCACCATGTGGAAACTGTTGGAGCCCAGGTCTATAGCAGCGATCAAGGACAGATTCTTGGCTGTGGTTTGCGGCATGGTCATGGGGTCTCGGTCGATAACCCGGCAATCCTGCCACGATCCACGGCTGACGCCAACGCGCAGCGTATCAAGGCTTGATATGGGGCAGGTGGAACAGGAAATATGACCTTCCTGTGACAGGGTCGATATGAACCGTCATGCACAACTATAGTTACACTCAATCGTCCGCGACTTCCTGTCCGTCGCCGGTGCGGCTATGATGGGCCACGTTTTTTTTGCTTACGACCTTGGAGACTTCCATGAGCAGCGATCTTATCAAACACGTCACCGACGCCAGCTTCGAAGCCGACGTACTGAAGGCTGAAGGCCCGGTGCTGGTCGACTACTGGGCTGAATGGTGCGGCCCATGCAAAATGATCGCTCCGGTTCTGGACGACATCGCCACTACCTACCAGGGCAAACTGACCGTCGCCAAGCTGAACATCGACGAAAACCAGGAAACCCCGGCCAAGCACGGCGTGCGTGGCATCCCGACGCTGATGCTGTTCAAGAACGGCAACGTCGAGGCCACCAAGGTCGGCGCACTGTCCAAGTCTCAGCTGGCAGCCTTCCTGGACGCCAATATCTGAGTCAAAAAAGCCCCGCATTCGTCGGGGCTTTTCTTTATCTGGTGACTAGACGCCAGAAAATGCAGGTGTTACATTCGGCCTCGCACTGTTTCTTCGGTGCCCTCTGCACGCCGTCGCCGACGCATCCCTAATTCGAATCAGTACGCGATCCTGTCGCCATCTCTGCGGCGCGGCTTCATTAAGCCAGAAGCTTAATTCCCCCTTCTTACATGATTACGTCACTCCCCTTATGAACCTGACTGAACTCAAGCAAAAGCCGATTACCGATCTGCTCGAAATGGCCGAACAGATGGGCATAGAAAATATGGCCCGTTCGCGCAAGCAAGATGTGATTTTCTCCCTGTTGAAAAAGCATGCGAAAAGCGGCGAGGAAATCTCCGGTGACGGCGTGCTGGAGATTCTCCAGGACGGCTTCGGCTTCCTGCGTTCGGCTGATGCCTCTTACTTGGCCGGCCCGGACGATATCTATGTATCGCCAAGCCAGATCCGTCGCTTCAACCTGCGTACCGGCGACACCATCGTCGGCAAGATCCGCCCGCCAAAAGAAGGCGAGCGTTACTTCGCCCTGCTGAAAGTCGATACCATCAACTTCGACCGGCCGGAAAACGCGAAGAACAAGATCCTGTTCGAAAACCTGACGCCGCTGTTCCCCAACGAGCGCCTGAAGATGGAAGCCGGCAACGGCTCCACCGAAGACCTCACCGGCCGTGTTATCGACCTCTGCGCCCCGATCGGCAAAGGCCAGCGCGGCCTGATCGTCGCCCCGCCAAAAGCGGGCAAGACCATCATGCTGCAGAACATCGCGGCGAACATCACCCGTAACAACCCCGAGTGCCACCTGATCGTTCTGCTGATCGACGAGCGCCCGGAAGAAGTGACCGAAATGCAGCGCACCGTGCGCGGCGAAGTGGTCGCCTCCACCTTCGACGAGCCACCAACCCGCCACGTGCAGGTTGCCGAAATGGTCATCGAGAAGGCCAAGCGCCTGGTTGAGCACAAGAAAGACGTGGTCATCCTGCTCGACTCGATCACCCGTCTGGCCCGTGCCTACAACACCGTGATCCCGAGCTCCGGCAAGGTCCTGACCGGTGGTGTCGATGCCCACGCCCTGGAGAAGCCGAAGCGTTTCTTCGGTGCCGCGCGTAACATCGAAGAGGGCGGCTCGCTGACCATCATCGCCACCGCGCTGGTTGAAACCGGCTCGAAGATGGACGAAGTGATCTACGAGGAGTTCAAGGGCACCGGCAACATGGAGCTGCCTCTGGACCGCAAGATCGCCGAGAAGCGCGTCTTCCCGGCCATCAACATCAACCGTTCGGGTACCCGTCGCGAAGAGCTGCTGACCGCTGACGACGAACTGCAGCGCATGTGGATCCTGCGCAAGCTGCTGCACCCGATGGATGAAGTTGCCGCTATCGAGTTCCTGATCGACAAGCTCAAGCAGACCAAGACCAACGACGAGTTCTTCTTGTCGATGAAGCGCAAGTAAAACAGTTGCGGTACGCAAGAGCCGGGGCAACCCGGCTTTTTGCTATCTGTACTTTGGCTATTCTGGCCGGCCGGGTTAGGCGATACACTTTGCACCCCGACCGGTACGGCGAATACGAGGCTTTTGCATGCAGTATCGCGATTTGCGCGACTTTATCCGTGGCCTGGAACAGCGCGGCGAACTCAAGCGCATCCAGGTTCCGATCTCTCCAGTTCTGGAAATGACCGAAGTCTGCGACCGCACCCTGCGCGCCAAAGGCCCGGCCCTGCTGTTCGAGAAGCCAACGGGCTTCGACATTCCAGTGCTGGGCAACTTGTTCGGCACCCCGGAGCGGGTGGCCATGGGCATGGGCGCCGAGTCGGTCAGTGAGCTGCGCGAGATCGGCAAGCTGCTGGCCTTCCTCAAGGAACCTGAGCCGCCCAAAGGCCTCAAGGATGCCTGGTCGAAACTGCCCATCTTCAAGAAAGTCGTGTCTATGGCGCCGAAGGTGGTCAAGGATGCGGCCTGCCATGACGTCATCATCGAAGGCGACGATGTCGATCTGGGCATGCTGCCGGTGCAGCATTGCTGGCCGGGTGATGTGGCGCCGCTGATTACCTGGGGCCTCACGGTGACCCGCGGGCCGAACAAGGACCGCCAGAACCTGGGCATCTACCGTCAGCAGGTGATTGGCCGCAACAAGGTCATCATGCGCTGGCTCAGCCACCGGGGCGGCGCCCTGGACTATCGCGAATGGTGCGAGAAACACCCGGGCCAGCCGTTCCCGGTCTCCGTGGCCCTGGGGGCGGACCCGGCCACCATCCTTGGTGCAGTGACGCCGGTGCCCGACTCCCTGTCGGAGTATGCCTTCGCCGGGCTACTGCGCGGTAACCGGACCGAGCTGGTCAAATGCCGTGGCAACGATCTGCAAGTGCCGGCCACCGCCGAAATCATCCTCGAAGGGGTGATTCACCCAGGCGAGATGGCCCCGGAAGGTCCGTACGGCGACCATACCGGCTACTACAATGAAGTCGACAGCTTCCCGGTGTTTACGGTCGAGCGCATCACCCATCGACAAAAGCCTATCTACCACAGCACCTACACTGGCCGTCCACCTGATGAGCCGGCGATTCTCGGTGTGGCGTTGAACGAAGTGTTCGTGCCGATCCTGCAAAAGCAGTTCCCGGAGATCACCGACTTCTACCTGCCGCCTGAAGGCTGCTCCTACCGCATGGCGGTAGTGACCATGAAGAAGCAGTATCCGGGGCACGCCAAGCGCGTCATGCTCGGTGTCTGGTCGTTTTTGCGACAGTTCATGTACACCAAATTCGTTATCGTCACCGACGACGACATCAATGCCCGCGACTGGAATGATGTGATCTGGGCCATCACCACGCGCATGGACCCCAAGCGCGATACGGTGATGATCGACAACACCCCGATCGACTACCTGGACTTCGCCTCGCCGATCTCGGGCCTGGGGTCGAAGATGGGGCTGGATGCCACCCATAAATGGGCAGGTGAAACCACCCGTGAATGGGGACGGGTCATCGTCAAGGATGAAGCTGTCACCCGGCGGATCGATGAGCTGTGGAACCAGTTGGGAATAGACTAAATGCAGGTAACCTTGCAGCCGTCCGGGGCCGTGTTGGCACTCAAGCCCGGGGAAAGGATTCTGGATGCGGCGCGCCGACTCGGCTATGACTGCCCGCAGAGCTGTCGCAATGGCAACTGCCATGTCTGTGCCGCGTTGCTGGTTGAAGGCCGGGTGCGCCAAGAGGGCCAGGTGCGCGATCACGGTGAGCTGTTCACCTGTATCGCCGAGCCACTGGAGGATTGCGTCTTGTTGTGGGATGGCGTGCTCGCCCTGGGCGAGTTGCCGGTAAGGACACTGGCCTGTCAGCTGAGTGAGTGCGTCGAGGTCGGTGGCGACGTCTGGCGTGTGCGCCTGCGTGCGCCTGCCGGCAAGCCGCCGCGCTACCACGCTGGGCAGTACCTGATGATCGAACGCGAAGGCGGTGACAAGGCCGCCTTCTCACTGGCCTCGGCGCCCCATCGTGGGCGCGATCTGGAAATGCATGTGCTGGCCCGCGAGAACAGCGCCCAACAGCTGATCGAGCAATTGCAGCGTACGCGCATGGCACGGATCGAGATGCCGTTTGGCGATACCCACCTTGCCGAACTGCCCGAGGGGCCGCTGGTGTTGATCGCTGCTGGTACCGGCATGGCACAGATGCACAGCCTGCTCGAGCATTGCCGGGCCCAGGGCTTCAAGCACCCGGTCCATCTCTATTGGGGGGTTCGCCGTCCTGAAGATTTCTACGAGATCGAGCACTGGGACGAATGGGAGCGCTTGCCCAACCTGTTCCTGCACAAGGTCGTCAGTGACCTGTGTGGCTGGGAAGGGCGCTGCGGGATGCTGCATGAGGCGGTTTGTGAAGATTTGAGCGATCTGGCGGGTGTGCATGTTTATGCCAGCGGCTCGCCCAATATGATCTATGCCACCCTCGATGCGCTGGTTGACGCGGGAATGGACGCTCACCAGATGCGCGCCGATGTATTCGCTTATGCGCCGCGCGGTTGAATGAAGGAATAAGGCGCGCGGCAATAGCGTGCCGGATTTAATAGCCGCCGTTGTTGATGTCCGGCAGAAGGCTGATAATTATTGCCGGCAATGCAAATAACGTTCGCTACACTTGAAACAACACCCGGTTGTTAGCTCAAAGCCCTATTGCAGGGCGCTTCCGGGGCGAAGTGAGGCGTGTGTTGAATTCGCAATCTGCTGTACGGTAAGTACGCGGATAACGTATTCGTTTAGCGTGACTCACTCCAGTAGTTCACGAGGAGTTCTGGCGGCAGCTATGTCGGCGATCGAAACTGCATCTTTGAATGTGGCCTATCCTCCGTTGCTCGACTTTGGACAGCAACTGTCCCAGGAGCAACTTAGACTTTCGGTTCATCACACCATGTCCCGTCACCAGGGTGGCCCGGTCTGGTTGTTTGCCTATGGGTCGCTGATCTGGCGCCCGGAATGCAATGCAGCCGAGCGTCGGCGCGCCAGGGTACATGGTTACCATCGGGGTCTTTACTTGTGGTCCCACGCGCATCGGGGCACCCCGGAGTGCCCAGGCCTGGTCTTCGGCTTGGACCGTGGCGGTTCCTGCAGTGGTTTCGCCTACCGCTTGCCAGACGACTGCCTTGAAGAGTCCCTGCTGGCCCTGTGGCAGCGTGAAATGCCCTACCCGGCGTATCGGCCGCACTGGCTCAATTGCCGCCTTGATGACGGTACCAAGGTCCAGGCCCTGGGCTTTGTGCTGGAGCGACACCTGCCGTGTTACGCCGGCAACTTGCCAGACAACTTGCTCAGCATGATTTTCGCCAACGCCAAGGGGCGTTATGGCAGTACCCGCGACTATGTCGAACAAACGCTCAATGCCCTGCGCAGCCATGCCATGCCTGATCGCAATCTGGAGGCCCGGTTCAAGCGGTTGTGACTGACGGATCGGGATCGCGGGGCAAGCCCTCCATACAAGATAATGAGAATTGTTACTTCGTCTGGAGGGCTCTGGCACGCTATTATCGCGCCTTTCGTATTTTTCGGACAGGCTAGGATCAAGGATGAAATGGTTTGCGGTTTTGCTATTGATGGCAGCAGGAATAGCGCAGGCGGATGTAGGGCTGGAGTTTGAAAAGAAGGTCGTTCCGGTCTATCCCGCCGAGATGCGCAAGGCGACTATTACCGGTTCCGTCAAAGTCGGTTTTCGGGTCATGGCCGATGGTACGGTCACTGATGTGAAGGTCATTCGAAGCAGTGAACCCGCCTTTGCCAATGCTGCCCTGGAAGCCGTTCGCCAATGGCGCTTCAAACCCTGGACTGTCTCCAAAGAGAACCCGGCATTTCTCGATGTGCGCAACGATCTGCATTTTCGTCTGAACGACAAGAAAGAGTGGTGGGACATCTATGAGCGCGCCGGCTTGGTGCTCAAGACCTGCAAGCAGTTCAACGAGGAAGTGGCGCTGTACCGCAAGGATGATCCGACCCGGTCGCTCGACGACATGGAAACCACGCTGGTATCGGTTCGCATGATGTCGAGCTTCAACGTCGATGGTGTCACCAGCTACAAAGAGTCGCGGGCCACCGCCGAGTCCTTCCAGAAGGCACTTCCCGGCATCATGAAGAAGTGCGAGACCTACCCAGGTGTCGACTTTGTCGATGTCTGGCCGGCCGCCTTGCGTGAACGCCTGATCCAGCGGCTGTAACGCCGCTGGAAGGCCACGGGTCAGCGAGTGGTGACGACCAGCTTGCCGACGGCCCGGCGCTGGCCCAGCGTATCGATGGCAGCCCCGGCTTCGGCCAACGGAAACGTGTGCGATACCAGCGGCTTGAGTTTGCCCTCGGCGAACCAGGCAAACAGTTGCTTGAAGTTCGCCGCATTGTCTGCAGGCTGGCGCTGGGCAAACGCACCCCAGAACACGCCGATCACCGCCGCTCCCTTGAGCAGTACCAGGTTCACCGGCAGCTCGGGGATGCGGCCGCTGGCAAAGCCCACCACCAGCAAGCGGCCGCTCCAGGCAATACCACGCACCGCCTGGTCGAACAGGTCGCCGCCGACCGGGTCGTAGATCACATCGGCGCCGTTGCCCCCGGTCAGGCGTTTGATTTCGTCCTTGAGGCTGTGCTCGCTGTAGTTGATCAGCTCATCGGCACCTGCTGCCTTGGCCACGGCAAGCTTCTCGGCGCTGCTCGCTGCTGCAATGACTCGCGCGCCCATGGCCTTGCCGATCTCCACTGCCGCAAGTCCCACACCCCCCGAGGCACCCAGCACCAGCAAGGTTTCGCCGGCCTGGAGCTGACCGCGCTGCTGCAAGGCATGCATCGAGGTGCCGTAGGTCATGCCGAAGGCGGCGGCCTGGGTGAAGTTCATCTGAGGCGGAATGGGCAGCACGTTGTAGGCCGGTACCGCCACCTGCTCGGCAAAACTGCCCCAGCCCGTGAGGGCCATGACCCGGTCACCAACCTTGAGATCGCTGACTTTTTCGCCCACCGCACTGACTACCCCCGCGGCTTCGCCTCCCGGAGAGAAAGGCAGCGGCGGTTGGAACTGGTACTTGCCCTCGATGATCAGGGTGTCGGGAAAGTTGACCCCGGCCGCATGCACATCCAACAGGATTTCGTTCTTCTTCGGGACGGGACTGGCAACCTCTTCCAGGACCAGGTTCTGCGCCGGGCCGAGGGTTTTGCACAACACTGCTTTCATCGGGACTATTCCTTTGCGCGTAGTGGCCGATAAGTGTAGGTGGGTCAGTTGCCGGGTCAACGAGCATGGCCCGCCCTGATAGGCCGGCATAAGCCCGGGCTTGGGATTGACCGGTGCGCTGGGTATGCTGGCGCCAACTGTTTGAGGAGCGAATTCGTGAAAGCGTGGATCTTGATGGTACTGGCCCTGATGCTGCCGATGGTGGCCATGGCCGAAGAAGCCAAGGAAGGAGTGCCGAAGGTCTCCTACATCTCGCTGAGCCCACCCTTTGTCGGCAACTACGCCCTTGATGGCAGCCCGAAGCTGCGCGTGTACAAGGCTGACGTGGCCCTGCGGGTCAACAGTGATGCGGCGGCCGCTGCGGTGCGCCACCACGAGCCATTGATCCGCAACCAGTTGGTGGCACTGTTCACCCAGCAGAACCTGGAAAGCCTGAGCAATGTCGAGTCCAAGGAAAAGCTGCGCCAGGAAGCTTTGAAGCAGGTTCAACAGGTGCTCGAGACCGAAGAAGGCAAGCCGCTGGTGGATGACCTGCTGTTCAACAACCTGATCGTCCAGTAGGCCGCTTCAGGTCTAGGACGTCAGGCTGCGGCGGAAGCGTCCCAGGGCAACTGCGAAAAACGCCAGGCCGATGGCGGCCAGGGCCAGTATGTCGGGCCAGACTACGCTCAGTCCGGCGTCACGGAACAAAATGGCGGCGCTCAGGCTGACGAAGTGGGTCGAAGGCGAGAGCTGCATGACCCATTGCAGCCATTGCGGCATGCTGTCCAGCGGTGTGCTGCCACCCGACAGCAACAGCATGGGGATGATCACCGGAATGGCCAGCAGGCCGAACTGCGGGGTCGAGCGGGCCAGTGTGGCGAGGAAGATGCCTAGCGACGTGCTGGCAAACAGATAGAGCGCCGTGACCGCCAGGAACAACCCCAGGGACCCTGCCAGCGGCACGCCCAGGGCACCTTTTACCACCACCTCCAACGACACCCAGGTACACAGCACCACCACCAGGGCGTTGCTGCCGATCTTCGCCAGCATGATTTCCAGCGCCGTCAGCGGCAGCACCAGCAGGTGATCGAGTGTGCCGTGTTCGCGTTCGCGCAGTAGCGCCGTGCCGGTCAGGACTATGGCCAGGATGGTGATGTTGTTGACGATCTGGATCACTGCCAGGAACCAGCCGCCTTCCAGGTTTGGGTTGAACAGTGCTCGGGGACTGATCAGCGCCGGGGTGTTGCTGGTGGCTGAACCCTGGTTGGCATAGTCGAGTAGCTCGCGTTCGAAAATCCGCCCGATGTACCCGGCGCCCATGAAGGCCTGGCTCATTGCCGTGGCGTCGACATTGACCTGCAACTCCGGGGAACGCCCTGCCAGCAGGTCAGTCTGGAAATTCACCGGGACGTTGATCACGAAGGTGTACAGGCCACTGTCCATGGCGTTGTCGAGCTGGTCGTAGGCCAGGGTTGCGGCCGGTTGGAACTCCGGAGGCTGAAGTGCCTCGGCAAGCTTGCGGGAAAGCTGGCTGTGATCTTCGTCCACGACGGCAACACTGGCGTTGTGTACGCCGATGATCGAGCCGGCCGCTGGCATATAGATCGCCACGCTGAAGGCATAGAGCAGAAACAGCAGCAGTACGCTGTCGTGGCGCAGGCTGGTCAGCTCCTTGAGGCCCAGGCGCAGAGTGTGTGCCAATCGATGCATCAGGCCTCCTGCTTCTTGAGCATAGCCAGGCTCAAGCCGGTAAAGCCGAGGAAGAACCCCAGCAGTGCCAGGCACTGTGGCCACAGCTCACGTAGGCTCAGGGCCTTGGTGAAGGTGCCGACGGCGATGTCGAGAAAGTAGCCGGCCGGAAAGAGCTGCCCCATCAGCGCCGCCGAGCCGTCGAGCGACGAGCGCGGGACGATCAGGCCGGAGAACTGGATGGTCGGCAGGCTGGTGATGATCATGGTGCCGAGAATCGCGGCGATCTGGGTGCGGGTGAACGCCGAGATCAGCAAGCCCAGGCTGGTGGTCGCCAGCAGGTACAGGAACCCGCCCAGGGCCAGGGTCAGGGCACTGCCTTTGAACGGCACGCCGAACAACCAGCGGTTCATGGCCACCAGTAACGCCAGGTTGACCAGGCTGATCGCCAGGTATGGCGCTTGCTTGCCGAGCAGGAACTCCAGGCGGGTCAAGGGTGTTGCGTAGAAGTTGGTGATCGACCCGAGCTCTTTTTCGCGCACGATGCCCAGGGCCGTGAGCATGGCCGGAATGAACGCCAGGATCAGCGCCATGACCCCGGGGCCGATGGCGTTGACGCTGACCACGTCCTGGTTGTAGCGAAAGCGGGTTTCCAGGCGTACCGGGGATTGTCCGGGCACGGCGTTGCTGCTCAGGGCGGCGAGTTGTTCAAGGTTGGCCTGATGCACGGCCTCGACATAGTTGCGGCTGGTCTCGGCGCGAAACGGCATGCCGCCATCGAGCCAGGCGGCTACCACCGGTTGCCGCCCTGCGTGCAGGTCGCGGCCAAAGCCGGGGGGAATCTCCAGGGCCAGTTTGATTTCCGAGCGCTGCAGGCGCTTGTGCAATTGTGCCGAGTCGCGAATAGGTGGTTGCTCTTCAAAGTAGCGCGAGCCGCGGAACGCCTCCAGGTAGGCCCGGCTTTGCGGGCTTTGATCCTGGTCGTAGACGGCGAAGGCGAGGTTCTCGACGTCCAGTGAAATGCCGTAGCCGAAAATCACCATCATGAACAATGCACCTGCCAGGGCGAACGCCAGGCGCACTTTGTCGCGCAGCAGTTCCTTGCCTTCGCGGGTGGCCACGGCGAACAGGCGCTTGATGCTGAAGCCCTGGCGCAGCGCTGAGGGCACTGCGCCAGGTGGGGTTTCGAGCGGGGTGGTTGTGTCGGGCGTACTGCTCGCGCCTTGTGCGTGCTCAAGACAGGTGACGAAAGCGTCTTCCAGCGTGGCGCCGGCAAACTGCTGTTGCAGGGCGGCGGGGGTGTCACAGGCCAGCACCTTGCCGGCGTGCATCAGGGAGATGCGGTCGCAGCGCAAGGCTTCGTTCATGAAGTGGGTGGACAGGAAGATAGTCACGCCCTGGTCCCGCGATAATTCGATCAGCAAGCGCCAGAAGTCGTCGCGGGCAGCTGGGTCGACGCCTGATGTCGGTTCGTCGAGGATCAGCACTTCAGGCCGGTGCAGCACTGCCACTGCCAGCGACAGGCGCTGGCGCAACCCCAAAGGCAGGGCGCCGGATTGCTGGTCGGCGATTTCGCCCAGGTCGAAGCGCTCGATCAGTTCGGCGATGCGCGGCGCGCTTTCGGCCTTGGGCAGATCGAACAGGCGCGCGTGCAGCTCCAGGTTCTGGCGCACGCTGAGTTCGCCATACAGCGAGAAACTCTGGGACATGAAGCCGACACGCTTGCGCGTGGCCAGGTCCTTGGCATCGACCGGACGGCCCAACAACGTGGCGCTGCCTTCGCTGGCGGGCATCAGGCCGGTGAGCACTTTCATGGTGGTGGTCTTGCCGCATCCGTTGGAACCGAGAAAGCCGAAGATTTCACCGCGACCGATGGCAAAGCTGACCTTGTTCACCGCAGTGAAGTCGCCAAAGCGCAAGGTCAGTTCGTGCGCTTCGATGGCAATGGTGGCATCGCCTTCGGGCCGGGGTGGGATTTGCAGGGGTTGTGCGTTGTGGGCGCTGTCGCCCTGGAAGTGGGTGAAGGCATCATCCAGCTTGCCGCTGGGGGTGACGCTGGCAAGGGTCTGGCTCAGGCCCGAGGCGATCAGCTTGCCGCGATCGAGCATCAGGCAGTGTTCGAATTGCTCGGCCTCTTCCATGTAGGCGGTGGCGACCAGCAGCGTGAGTTGCGGTCGCTCCTCGCGAACCTGCTCGACCAGCTCCCAGAAGCGTCGACGTGACAACGGGTCTACCCCGGTGGTCGGTTCGTCGAGGATCAACAGATCCGGCTCGTGGATCAGGGCACAACACAAACCGAGCTTTTGTTTCATGCCGCCCGATAGTTTCCCCGCCGGGCGGTCGGCAAAGCGCGCAAGGTCGGTTGCCAGCAGCAGGCCGTGCATGCGCTGCTCGCACTCGGCCGTGCTCAGTCCGAACAGGGTGGCAAAGAAGCGGATGTTTTCGCTGATCGAAAGCTCAGGGTAGAGGTTGCCACCCAGGCCCTGGGGCATGAAGGCGATGCGTGGGTACAGGCTGTTGCGATGGCGCCGTTTGCGAATCGAGCCGCCCAGCACCGAGAGCTCGCCGTCTTGCAGCTTTTTCACCCCGGCGATCAGGCCGAGCAGGCTGGACTTGCCAGCACCGTCCGGGCCGATCAGGCCGCAGCGGGTGCCGGCGGGAAGATCGAAGGTGATATCCAGCAGGGCATCCAGCTTGCCGTAGCGGTGGCTGATGCCCGCGGCTTGAAGCGCAAGCGCATTCATTGCAGATTGGCCGGCCAGTCCACTTCAGCGGTGCGCACATAACCTGCCCCGGGCATGCCGGGCTTGGCTTGCGGCACGGCGCTGGGCTCGGTCAGGCGCAGCTTGACCCGGAACACCAGTTTTTGCCGCTCGTCGCGGGTTTCCACCTGCTTGGGAGTGAACTGGGCCTTGGCAGCTACAAAGGTTATTTTGGCCGGCAGGGCTTTTTCCGGCAGGGCGTCGAGCACCACGCGGGCCTGGTCGCCTACGGTCAGGCGACCTGTGGTGGACGCGGGCAGGTAGAGGTTCATGTACTGATCGTTCGGGTCGATCAGCATCAGCACGCGACCACCGGCACCGAGTACTTCGCCAGGTTCGGCCAGGCGCAGCTGAATGACGCCATCAATGGGGGCGCGCAGGCTGGCGTCGTCGATCTCGCTGGTGAGTTGGGCTACCTGGGCTTGGGCAGCACCGATGGCTGCCTTGATTGCGGCCAGCTGGGCGCGTGCTGCAACCACGGCGGAATTGGCGGTGTCGTAGCGAGCCTGTTGTTGATCGAGCAACTGCTGGCTAGCGTATTTGCGCTGGAAGATTTCCCGAACCCGCTTGAGTTCCTGGCTGGCCAGCAACAGCTCGCTCTGGCGCAGTTGCACGTTGGCCTGGGCGGCGGAGTAGTTTTCCTGGGCGCGCAGCACTTCGGCCTCGGCCTGGTTGCGTTGCGCTTCGAGGGTGCGGGTATCGATACGTGCCAGCAACTGGCCCTTGCCGACTGTGTCGCCTTCGTCGACCAGCACTTCGGCCAGGCGGCCGGGAATCTTGCTGGCAATCTGCACTTCGGTGGCTTCGAGTCGGCCGTTGCCCATGCTCAGGCCGTCGGGCAGGCGATCATGCAACGACTTCCAGTAGCCCAGGCCACCAGCGGCCAGGAGCAAGGCGATCAAGGCGCCGGCGAAGAGTTTCGGGGTATGTTGGCTCATCAGTCTGCATCCTGCTGCATTCGCGTCAGATTGTGACGCGGCACCGGTCCTGGTGCGTTGATGTTCGTCAAATGTGCGGCAATCCTACCCGGTTTAACGCAAAGCGAGTACTGCGGCCCATTGTTCAGGGGTAACAGGCATCACCGACAGGCGGCTGCCTTTTTGTACCAGGGGCAGTTCAGCCAGGGCGGCCTGCTGTTTCAGGTAACCGAGACCGAGGACTTTGCTGAAGGTTTCGACGTGGGCTACATCGACGGCGCTCCAAGGGTTCTTCTCGTCATTGGCCTTGGCGTCGAAATAATGGCTTTGCGGATCCAGCGCGGTCGGGTCGGGGTAGGCTGCCGCGCTGATGCGGGCAATGCCGGCGATACCCGGCTCGGGGCAGCTGGAGTGGTAGAAGAAAAACTGGTCACCCACTGCCATGCTGCGCAAGAAGTTACGCGCCTGGTAGTTGCGAACGCCGTCCCAGCGCGCTTCTTTCAGGCGCGCCAGATCCTTGATCGACAGTTCATCTGGCTCGGATTTCATCAGCCAATAGGCCATGGATGTTGCTCCTGACAAAATTTGTAATAACCTCTTTTCTCAAACCGACGGTCGGTTGGCGTCAAGGTTTGCGTGTTGCCGCAGGTTGTCGGAGAATGCGCCCATTTTAAGCTTGACGCTGCTGCAACCATTAAAAAACGTTGCTGACAACGTGATCAGTTTGCCTTAGGGGGGCAATCGATGAATCGCAAACCGGACTTGCTCTGGATTCTGGTATTTCTGTTCGGTTTGGGTGTTGTCACTACCGGTTATGCGCAAAGCCTTTGGGAACGCAAGCTCGACGCCCCTTACGAAATGCCGGTCAATCCGCAACAGCGTTAATCGCCTTGCTGGCGCCTTCAGGAAGGCGCCAGGTACCAGGCACGGTCCGATACCGTGCCTTGCAACGGTACATCCCAACTGGCCTGGGCCAGCTTTTCGACCTTCTGACACTCATGGGCCAGGCCCAGCAGCAACGGCTTTTTCCAGGCCTTGCGGCGTGCCTGATAGGCCAGGCTTCGATCATAGAAGCCACCGCCCATGCCCAGTCGTCCTCCCACTTCATCAAATCCCACCAGCGGTAGCAGGATCAGGTCCAGCGCCCAGATCGGACGCTGCCGAGCCAGGCTGATGTGCGGTTCCGGAATGTGGAAGCGGTTCGGTCGCAGCTTTTCACCGGGCTCGATACGCTGGAAGACCATTTTGCTCTTCGGCCAGGCGTGCAGAACCGGCAGATAAGTACGCTTGCCACGACGCTGTGCTTCGCGCAGCAGCAGGCGCGGGTCGATCTCGCAGTCGTTGGGCAGGTAGAGGGCGATGTGCCGGGCGCGGCGGAAGAGGGGGTGCTGGGCCAGTTGACGATACAGGCCTTGCGCGGCCTGACGTTGCTGGGCCGGGCTCAAGGCTCGACGGGCATCACGTAGTAGGCGGCGAAGCTGGGGGCGGGTGAGCGGCGCGGTGTCGGTCATGGCACAGGCGTTCCCAGAGAGGGCTGTCACGCTTGGGTGACAGCTCGGTTGCCCGCTGGATGGCGCGAGCAGAGGTAATTCAGGCTCCCCGACGAACCGCTGTCGGTGTAGCCCTTGAACCCGAAAGTTCAAGGTGGAGATTGCAGGAGGCGTTAAGGCTTTCCGTCAAGCGGACATGCACACCGGCCCCACGTGCAACCCCCGTGGTTGTGCGTATCGGCTCAGGGACATGACCGACTGGCAAGCACTCCAGGGAGTGGCGCCAGTATACTGAAACTCAACTGGTTTTTGTATCCGCATCGTCGGTCAGCGCCTGGTCGACACGATCGAGCAGGTCACGCACCTGTTCACGGGTCGCGCCACCGGCGGGTGCTTCGGGGCGTTCCTGGTTGTGCAGCAGGTCGTGGGTAATGTTCAACGCCGCCATCACGGCGATACGGTCGGCGCCGATCACCTTGCCGCTGCTGCGGATCTCGCGCATCTTGCCATCGAGGTAGCGGGCTGCACTGACCAGGTTGCTGCGCTCTTCGGGCGGGCAGATGATCGAATACTCTTTGTCGAGGATCTGAACGGTGACGCTATTGCTTGAACTCATGAGTCTTGCTCCAGGGCCTTGAGCCGCGAAATCATCGATTCGACCTTACGCCGGGCGATTTCGTTTTTTTCGATGAGGTGGGCGCGCTCCTCGCGCCAGGACTTTTCCTGAGCTAATAGGAGTGCATTTTGCCGTTTTAGTTGCTCGACTCGCTCAATCAGCAGTTCGAATCGGCCCATCAGCGTTTGCAGATCGTTCTCTTGCATTGGTTGCCACTCGATTCGGTCTGGCGGGTGGTTACCCGGATTATGCCCCGGCCTGCCCCGAGTTGGCCGCGTCGATGGTCTTGGCGCGCCTGCCGGTGCTAGGATACAAGGTCTTCATTCTAGTCATTGCGCCGTCTGGCGCCTAGTTGCCCATGCCCAATACCAATTCGCCGTACACCGCCTTCGCCACCTTGCTCAACAACAATGGGCATCCTGTTTCCCCTGCCGAACTGCACGGGCTGTTGCTCGGGCGCAGCTGTGCAGGGGCGGGCTTCGATGCCGAGGGCTGGTTGGCTGACGCCGCTCAGCTGCTCGAGGTCGAACCTTCTGACAACGTTCGTAACGCTTTGATCGGCCTGCAGGAAATGGTCAAGGGCGAACTCACCAGCGACGATATCACTGTCGTGCTGTTGTTGCCCGGTGACGAGTTGCCCCTGACCGATCGTGCTGCCGCGCTGGGCCAATGGTGCCAGGGGTTCATTTCCGGATTCGGCCTGAACGCCGGCGGCAAGGAACTGAGCACTGAGGCGAAGGAAGTGCTGCAGGACCTGGTCGCTATTTCCCAGGTGCAAGACGCCCTGGAAGAATCCGAAGACGGCGAAAACGACTATATGGAAGTAATGGAGTACCTGCGCGTCGCTCCCCTGCTGCTGTACACGGAGCTGGCCAAGCCAGTCGAGCCTGCAGCCAAACCGTCGCTGCACTGATTCTACAGAGGGGCCCACCTGCCCATGAGCCATATCCCCAAGTCGGAATACGCCCGTCGACGCAAGGCGCTGATGGCGCAGATGGAGCCCAACAGCATTGCCATATTGCCTGCCGCCGCAGTTGCCATTCGCAACCGTGACGTTGAGCATGTATATCGACAGGACAGCGATTTCCAGTACCTGAGCGGCTTTCCCGAGCCTGAAGCGGTAATTGCCCTGATCCCCGGCCGTGAGCACGGTGAATATGTACTGTTCTGCCGCGAGCGCAATCCGGAGCGCGAACTCTGGGATGGCCTGCGCGCGGGCCAGGAAGGCGCGATCCGCGACTTCGGCGCCGATGACGCCTTTCCCATTACCGATATCGACGACATCCTGCCCGGCCTGATCGAAGGCCGCGACCGGGTCTATTCGGCCATGGGCAGCAACCCCGAGTTCGATCGCCACCTGATGGAGTGGATCAACGTGATCCGCTCCAAGGCCCGGCTCGGTGCCCAGCCGCCGAACGAATTCGTTGCCCTGGATCATTTGCTTCACGACATGCGCCTGTATAAATCGGCAACTGAAGTGAAAGTGATGCGCGAGGCCGCCGAGATCTCCTCCCGCGCCCATGTGCGGGCCATGCAGGCCTGTCGCGCGGGCTTGCGCGAGTACAGCCTGGAGGCAGAGCTGGACTACGAGTTTCGCAAGGGCGGGGCGAAGATGCCGGCCTATGGTTCGATCGTTGCTGCCGGACGCAACAGTTGCATTCTTCACTATCAGGAGAACGATGCACTGCTCAAGGACGGCGACCTGGTGTTGATCGACGCCGGGTGCGAGATCGATTGCTACGCCAGCGACATCACCCGCACCTTCCCGGTCAGCGGGCGGTTTTCGCCGGAGCAGAAGGCAATCTACGAGCTCGTGCTCAAGGCTCAGGAAGCAGCATTCGCGGTCATCGCCCCAGGCAAGCACTGGAACCACGCCCATGAGGCTACGGTCCAGGTGATCACCGAAGGGCTGGTGGAGCTTGGCCTGCTCAAGGGCAAGGTCGAGGAACTGATCGAGAGCGAGGCCTATCGGGCCTTCTATATGCACCGCGCCGGGCACTGGCTGGGCATGGATGTACATGATGTCGGCGAATACAAGGTGGGTGGTCAGTGGCGGGTGCTTGAACCCGGCATGGCCCTGACCGTGGAACCGGGCATCTACATCGGTGCCGACAACCAGAGTGTCGCAAAGAAGTGGCGTGGCATTGGTGTACGTATCGAGGATGACGTAGTGGTAACCAAGCAGGGCTGTGAAATCCTGACCTCCGGCGTGCCGAAAGCGGTCGCCGAAATCGAAGCCTTGATGGCTGCCGCGCGTAGTGTCGCGGCATGAATCGAGTAAACCTGGCAATTATCGGTGGTGGCCTGGTTGGCGCAAGCCTGGCCCTGGCCTTGCAGGCCGGTGCCAAGGCGCGTGGCTGGAGCATTCTGCTGATCGAACCCTTCGCGCCGGGCGATACCTACCAGCCAAGTTATGACGCACGCTCCTCGGCGTTGTCCTTTGGTACTCGCCAGATCTACGAACGCCTGGGCCTTTGGCAGCAGATCAGCCGCCGCGCCGAACCGATCCGGCAGATCCAGGTGTCCGACCGTGGCCGCTTCGGCTCCACACGCCTCGATGCGCTGGAAGAGGGCGTCCCGGCCCTGGGTTACGTGGTAGAGAACGCCTGGCTCGGCCAGTGCCTGTGGAAAGGCCTGGATGCCGACGTGGTCAGTTGGCGTTGCCCGGCGCAAGTAACGGCCATGCAGGCCCTCGAAGATGGCTATCGGCTGTCGCTCGATGATGACACCACCGTTGAGTGCGACCTGGCAGTCCTGGCCGATGGCGGCCGCTCCGGTCTGCGTGAACAACTGGGCATTCATGTCAGCCAGCGCCCGTACAACCAGAGCGCGCTGATCGCCAATATCACCCCGAGCGAAGCCCATTGCGGGCAGGCGTTCGAGCGCTTCACCGATGAAGGCCCGATGGCCCTTCTGCCGTTGCCGGAAAACCGCTGTGCGTTGGTCTGGACCCGCGCCGGCATGGACGCAAAGCGCCTGGCAGAGCTGGACGAGCGCAGCTTCTTGTCCGAGTTGCAGGACGTGTTTGGCTATCGCCTGGGCACGTTGCGCCAGGTCGGTGCGCGGCATTTGTATCCCTTGTCGCTGGTTGAAGCACAGGAACAGGTGCGCTCGCACCTGGTCGTGCTGGGCAATGCCGCTCACAGCCTGCACCCGATCGCCGGGCAAGGCTTCAACCTGTCGCTGCGCGATGTGCAGTCGCTGGCTGAAGGGCTGTTGGCAGGCCCGGCGGTCCCCGGTGATTTCGCCACCCTGCAGGCTTACCGCGAGCGTCAGCGTCTGGACCAGGACCTGACGGTGGGCTTCTCCGACCGCGTTACCCGGTTGTTCGGCAGCGCGCAGCCGTTGGTGGCTGCCGGACGTAACCTGGGGCTGCTGGGGCTTGATCTGTTGCCGCCGGCCAAACGCTGGTTCGCCCGTCAGGCCATGGGCCTGGGAACTCGTCCGGACCCGCGGAGCTAAGCATGAGCGATTCGCGAAAACTGGCACGGCGTGCGCGCATGCTGCGCTGGCTGCTGAATGTGTACCCGCCCTACATTGGCGCCGGTATCCGCGTGCAGAGCATCAGCCCTGACCTGCGCCAGGTGAAGGTGCGCATGGGCTTGCACTGGTTCAACCGCAACTATGTCCATACCCAGTTCGGCGGCAGCCTGTATTCGATGGTCGATCCGTTCTACATGCTGATGCTGATGGAACTCCTGGGCCGCGAGTACATCGTCTGGGACAAGGCCGCCAGCATCGACTTCATTTCACCGGGCAAAGGCCCGGTATTTGCCGAGCTGTGTATTGATGACGACTTGCTGACCGATATTCGCGAACACACCGCAGGCGGCAAGAAATACCTGCCACGACTTCAGGTCGATATCCGAGATGCTGCCGGCGAGCTGGTGGCACGGGTCGACAAAACCCTTTATGTGCGGCTCAAGCCGCAAGCGAGACAGGCTTAAGGCATGGAAATGCGCGCAGATCTGTTGATTGTCGGTGCCGGTATGGTCGGCAGCGCCCTGGCCCTGGCATTGCAGCACAGCGGCCTGGAGATACTCCTGCTTGATGGCAGCCCGCTGTCGATCAAACCCTTCGATGATCAGTCTGCCTTCGAACCGCGCGTCAGCGCCCTGTCGATGGCCAGCCAGCGCATCCTCGAGCGGGTGGGGGCCTGGCAGGGCATCAGCGACCGACGCTTGAGCCCCTACTCGGACATGCGTGTATGGGATGGCAGTGGCACCGGCCAGATCCATTTTTCGGCCGCCAGTGTGCATGCCGAAGTACTGGGGCACATTGTCGAGAACCGGGTGGTGCAGGACGGATTGCTCGAACGCCTGCACGACAGCGAGATCGGTTTGCTGGCCAACGCGCGCCTGGAGCAGATGCGTCGTTCGGGTGACGAGTGGCTGCTGACACTCGCCGATGGCCGCACCTTGCGTGCGCCACTGGTCATCGCCGCCGATGGTGCCAACTCTGCAGTGCGGCGCCTGACCGGTTGCGAAACCCGCGAGTGGGATTATCTGCATCATGCCATCGTCACCAGCGTGCGCTGCGCCGAGCCGCACCAGGCCACGGCCTGGCAGCGTTTCACTGATGACGGTCCGCTGGCCTTCTTGCCGCTGCTGCGCGATGGCCAGCAAGACTGGTGCTCGATTGTCTGGTCGACCACGCCGGAGCAGGCCGAACACCTAATGGGCCTGCCCGACGAAGCTTTCTGTGCCGAACTCGAGCGCGCCTTCGAAGGCCGACTCGGCGCTGTGTTGCAGGCCGACCCTCGGGTCTGCGTGCCGTTGCGCCAGCGTCATGCCAAGCGTTACGTGGCCGAGGGCCTGGCCCTGATCGGCGATGCCGCCCACACTATCCATCCGCTGGCCGGGCAGGGCGTCAACCTGGGCTTTCTCGATGCCGCGGTGCTGGCCGAGGAACTGCAGCATGCCTATGAGCGTGGCGAGCGGTTGGCCGACGTACGTGTGCTGAGCCGCTACGAGCGCCGTCGCATGCCACACAACCTCGCACTGATGGCAGCCATGGAAGGTTTTGAGCGCCTGTTCCAGGCTGACCCGCTGCCGTTGCGCTGGTTGCGCAACAGTGGTCTGAAATGGGTGGAGCAACTGCCCGAGGCCAAGGCACTGTTCGTTCGCCAGGCCATGGGCTTGACCGGTGATCTGCCGGATCTGGCACGCGCTTGAGGCCTGGTAACATCTGGTAACTCCTCCCCGGTGAGTTCGGTTGAGAAGGCAAATGGGATTAACTACCATTTGCGCCTCTATTTATCTCCGAGGACTGCACCATGTTGCCACGCAAGCACGTATTGGCCGCCCTGGCTCTGACCCTGTTGGGCGGCACTGCCCAGGCGGCAGACGAGGTGGTGGTGTATTCCTCGCGCATCGACGAGTTGATCAAGCCGGTGTTCGATGCCTACACCGCCAAGACGGGCGTGAAGGTGAAGTTCATCACCGACAAGGAAGCGCCGCTGATGCAGCGCATCAAGGCTGAAGGCCAGAATGCCACAGCCGACCTGCTGCTCACCGTCGACGCCGGCAACCTCTGGCAGGCCGAGCAGATGGGCATTCTGCAGCCGATCAAGTCCGATGTTATCGACGCCAACATTCCCAAGCAGTACCGTGCCTCGTCCCACGACTGGACCGGCCTGAGCCTGCGCGCCCGGACCATCGCCTACTCCACCGAACGGGTCAAGCCAGAAGAGCTGAGCACCTATGAAGCCCTGGCCGACAAGAACTGGGAAGGTCGCCTGTGCCTGCGTACGGCGAAGAAGGTCTACAACCAGTCGTTGACTGCCACCCTGATCGAAACCCACGGTGAGAAGAAAACCGAGGAAATCATCAAGGGCTGGGTCAACAACCTGTCCACCGATGTGTTCTCCGACGATACCGCGCTGTTGCAGGCCATCAATGCCGGCCAGTGCGATGTCGGTATCGTCAACACCTACTACTACGGTCGCCTGCACAAACAAGACCCGAAGCTGGCGGTCAAGCTGTTCTGGCCCAACCAGGCTGACCGCGGTGTCCACGTAAACCTCTCGGGTATCGGCCTGACCAAGTACGCCCCGCATCCGGAAGCCGCCAAGAAGCTGGTGGAGTGGATGACCGGTGAAGAAGCCCAGAAGCTTTTCGCCGATGTGAACCAGGAATTCCCGGCCAATCCGAAAGTGAAGCCCTCGGAAGAAGTTGCCGCCTGGGGTTCGTTCAAGGCCGACTCCATTCCGGTGGAAATCGCTGGCAAGCGCCAGGCTGAAGCGATTCGCTTGATGGATCGGGCTGGCTGGAACTAAGCGCAAGGCTTTATCCTTCATGAGGCCGCTCCTGCATCTGCAGGAGCGGCCTTGTGCCGCCTGATGGGATCGCGGGGCAAGCCCGCTCCTACAACCGAGATTTTTGTTTTGGCTCACCCCGCCCAACGTCGCTGGTATCCCCTGGTTTTTGTCATTGCTGCCCTGGTGCTGCTGCCCCTGAGCGTGCTGCTGTTGTCCTGGCAGTCGGTCGACATGCAGATCTGGTCGCACCTGCTGGACACCCAGATGAGCCGCCTGTTGGGCAACACCCTGACCCTGATTGTCGGTGTGGGCATGGGCGTTACCGTGCTCGGCGTGAGCCTGGCCTGGCTCACCAGCCTCTGCGAATTCCCCGGGAGACGCTGGTTGGACTGGGCGCTGATGCTGCCGTTTGCCATCCCTGCGTACGTGCTGGCGTTCGTTTTTGTCGGACTGCTGGATTTTGCCGGACCGGTGCAGACCCTGATGCGCGAGTGGTTCGGCCCCATGCGCTTGCCACGGGTGCGCTCCACCGGTGGGGTGATCATTGTCCTGGTGCTGGTGTTCTACCCCTACGTCTACTTGCTGGCACGCACCGCGTTCATGGCCCAGGGTAAAGGCTTGATGGAGGCGGCGCGGGTGCTGGGGCACTCGCCCTTGCAGGCGTTCTGGCGGGTGGCAATGCCCATGGCCCGCCCTGCCATCGGTGCGGGTGTTGCCTTGGCATTGATGGAGACGCTGGCGGATTTCGGCGCCGTCTCGGTGTTCAACTTCGACACCTTCACCACCGCGATCTACAAGACCTGGTATGGCTTCTTCAGCCTTTCCAGTGCGGCTCAACTTGCCAGTCTGTTGCTGTTGGTGGTGATGCTGGTGCTGTATGGCGAGCGTCGCGCGCGTGGCGCGGTGCGTGGCAGTAATGAGCGGCCAAGGGGCAAGGCGTTGTACCACCTGCGTGGTGTCAAGGCGCTGGCTGCCAGTGGCTGGTGCTTGCTGGTGTTCGCCTGCGCGTTTGTCATTCCGGTCATCCAGTTGCTGGTGTGGTTCTGGCAGCGGGGGCGGTTTGACCTGGATGAGCGGTATGCCGCCCTGATCCTGCATACCCTCTACCTGGGGGCGATGGCGGCGTTGATCACCGTGTGTGTGGCGCTGGTGCTGGCCTTTGCCCGGCGCCAGGCGCCGACCACGGCCATCGGCGCCGGTGTCGGCCTGGCCAACCTCGGGTATGCGCTGCCAGGCTCGGTACTGGCTGTGTCGATCATGTTGGCGTTCAGCTACCTCGACAACCACTTGGTCGTCCCGCTCTCGAATTGGCTGGGCGGCGCAGGCAGGCCATTGCTGCTGGGGAGTCTGTTCGCGCTGTTGCTGGCCTACCTGGTGCGCTTCATTGCTGTCGCCTACGGCCCGCTGGAAAACAGCCTGGACCGGATCAGGCCGTCGCTGCCCGAGGCTTCCCGCAGCCTTGGTGTCAGTGGTCCAAGATTGTTTTTCAAGGTGTATCTGCCGTTGCTGGTACCCGGGGCCTTGAGTGCAGCCTTGCTGGTGTTCGTCGATGTGCTGAAGGAAATGCCCGCGACTTTGCTGATGCGCCCGTTCGGCTGGGATACCCTGGCGGTGCGTGTGTTTGAAATGACCAGCGAAGGCGAGTGGGCGCGGGCTTCGCTGCCTGCCCTGACGCTGATCCTGGTCGGTCTGTTGCCGGTCATCGGTCTGATTCGACGTTCAGCCAGGCACATCGGTCAAACGCGCTGAAGGGTGTAAGCCTTCCAGCTTGCAGCTACAATGCGCGGCATTCGCTGCGGTCGGTCCTACAGACCAGGTAGCTGCAATGCTGCCTTCAGCCGCTAGCTTCGCCACGCCCGGAAGGAGAAACCCATGGGACAGCGTACGCCTCTTTATGACCTGCACTTGGCGCTAGGCGCCAAGATGGTCGATTTTGGCGGTTGGGACATGCCCCTGCATTATGGCTCGCAAGTCGAGGAGCACCATCAGGTGCGCCGTGACTGTGGGGTGTTCGATGTCTCCCATATGACCGTGATCGATGTTCAAGGCGCGCAGGCCGAAGTCTGGTTGCAGCACCTGCTGGCCAACGATGTCGGTCGTCTGAACGAACCTGGCAAAGCCCTGTACAGCACCATGCTCGACGAACAAGGCTTTGTGATCGATGACATGATTGTCTACCGCTGCGATGACGGTTATCGCCTGGTGGTCAACGCCTCGACCCGCGACCAGGACATGGCTTGGCTCAATGCCTGCAAAGGCAGCTACGAGGTCGAGCTGCATGAGCGTCCGGAGCTGGCCATTCTTGCTATCCAGGGGCCCGAAGCCAGGACCAGGGTCGCTGAACTGGTCAGCGCGGCGCGCTCCGCGCTGATCCGCGATCTCAAGCCCTTTGAAGGTCGTGCCGAAGGTGACTGGTTTGTCGCTCGCACCGGCTACACCGGTGAAGATGGCCTGGAAATAATCCTGCCCGCCTTGCAGGCGCCGGCGTTCTTCAACGACCTGGTGGGCGCGGGCATTGCCCCCAGCGGCCTGGGCGCGCGCGATACCTTGCGTCTCGAAGCGGGCATGAACCTGTACGGCCAGGACATTGACCAGGCCCATACCCCCCTGACCTCCAACCTTGGCTGGAGCATCGCCTGGGAGCCGGCCGGTCGTGACTTCATTGGCCGCAATGGTTTACTGGCGGAAATCGAGCACGGCGTCGAGCAGAAACTCGTCGGCCTGGTGCTCGAGGAGCGTGGCGTACTGCGTGCCCATCAAGTGGTGCGCGTGAACGGTATTGGCGAAGGAGAGATCACCAGTGGTAGTTTCTCCCCTACGCTGAGCAAATCGATCGCGCTGGCGCGGGTGCCGATGGCAACCGCCGATCGTGCCGAGGTGGAAATTCGCGGCAAGTGGTACCCGGTGCGGGTGGTCAAGCCGACCTTCGTGCGCCATGGCAAGATTCTGATCTGAACCTATTCTGGCGGGCTTACCGCTGACCCTATCGAGGACAACAAGATGAGCAATATCCCCGCCGACCTGCGTTTTGCCGAGAGCCACGAGTGGGCCAAGCTGGAAGCCGATGGCAGCGTGACCGTCGGCATCAGCGACCACGCCCAGGAAGCCCTGGGTGACGTGGTGTTCGTCGAACTGGCGGAAATCGGCAAGGTGTTCGCCGCAGGGGATGCAGCCGGCGTGGTCGAGTCGGTCAAGGCAGCCTCGGATATCTACGCGCCGGTCAGCGGCGAAGTGATCGCGGTGAACGAGGCGCTGGCCGACAGCCCCGAGTCGCTGAACAGCGACCCCTATGCCAGCTGGATCTTCAAGCTCAAGCCGAGCGACAAGGCCGAACTGGACAAACTGCTCGACGCCGCCGGCTACAAAGCTGCCATCGGCGAATAGTTTTCACACAAAGCGGCAATCTCTTCCTAGACTCAATATGCCTCGACTGGTCGGGGCTTGGTCTAGGAAGAGAGAGCCGCTATGTCCCAGTCGCCGTCCCTGAGCCAACTGCACGACCCCAATCCTTTCCTGCGTCGCCACCTGGGCCCCGATGCCCCGGAGCAGCAGGCCATGCTCGAGGCTCTTGGCCTGGGCAGCCGTCGCGAACTGATCGAGCAGACCGTCCCGCCGGGTATTCGCCTGAATCGAGCGCTGGACCTGCCTGCCGCCCTGGATGAACAGGCCGCCCTGAACAAGCTCAGGGGCTACGCCGAACAGAACCAGGTGTGGACCAGCCTGATCGGCATGGGCTACCACGGCACGATCACGCCGACCGTCATTCTGCGCAACGTCCTTGAGAACCCGGGCTGGTACACCGCCTACACGCCTTACCAACCGGAAATTGCCCAGGGTCGTCTGGAAGCCTTGCTGAATTTTCAGCAAATGATCATCGACCTCACGGGGCTCGACCTGGCCAATGCCTCCTTGCTCGATGAGGCAACAGCCGCCGCCGAAGCCATGGCCCTGGCCAAGCGCATGGCCAAGTCGAAAAGCAATGTGTTCTTTGCCGATGAACATTGCCACCCGCAAACACTTTCGGTGTTGCAGACCCGCGCCGAGGGTTTTGGCTTCGAGCTGGTCGTCGATTCCGTGGATAACCTCGGCAACTACCAGGTGTTCGGGGCGTTGCTGCAGTACCCCGATACCCACGGCGAGATCCGCGACCTGCGCCCGCTGGTGGAGCAACTGCACAAACAGCAGGCCCTGGCCTGCGTGGCCGCCGACGTGTTGAGCCTGCTGATGTTGAGCCCACCGGGCGAGCAGGGCGCCGATGTGGTGTTGGGGTCATCGCAACGCTTTGGTGTTCCCATGGGCTTTGGTGGGCCCCACGCGGCCTACTTTGCCTGTCGCGATGAGTTCAAGCGGGCCATGCCCGGACGCATCATCGGCGTCTCCAAGGATGCCCGGGGCAACGTGGCGCTGCGTATGGCGCTGCAAACGCGCGAGCAGCATATCCGCCGCGAGAAGGCCAATTCCAACATCTGTACCGCGCAAGTGCTGCTGGCCAACATTGCCGCGTTCTATGCGGTCTATCACGGCCCGGAGGGCTTGCTGCGCATTGCCCAGCGGGTGCATGCATTGACCTTCATCCTGGCTGCAGGCCTTGAGAGCAAGGGTATCAAGCGCGTCAACGAACACTTCTTCGACACCTTGACCCTGGACGTCGGTGGCAGCCAGACAGCGATCATCGAAAGCGCCGAGGCGGCGCAGATCAACTTGCGCATACTCGGGCGCGGTCACCTGGGTGTCAGCCTCGACGAAACCTGCGATGAAGCCACCGTGCTGCGCCTGTTCGATATTTTCCTGGGCGCAGACCACGGCCTGGATATCGCCAGCCTCGATGCCCTGGCATTGCCCGAGGGCATTCCCGCCGCGCTGGTGCGCCGCTCCGCGTTCCTGACCCATCCAGTGTTCAATCTGCATCACAGCGAAACCGAGATGCTGCGTTATCTCAAACAGTTGGAGAACAAGGACCTGGCGCTGAACCAGTCGATGATTCCACTGGGCTCCTGCACCATGAAACTCAACGCCAGCAGCGAGATGATCCCGATTACCTGGCCAGGCTTTGCCCACGTGCATCCCTTTGCCCCTGCGGCACAGGCGCAGGGCTACAAAGCCATGATCGATGAGCTTGAGGCCTGGCTGTGTGCGATCACCGGCTTCGATGCCATTTGCATGCAGCCCAACTCCGGCGCCCAGGGCGAGTACGCCGGGCTGATGGCCATCGCCAAGTATCACCGCAGTCGTCACCAGCCCCAGCGCGATATCTGCCTGATTCCCTCGTCGGCCCACGGCACCAACCCGGCTTCGGCGCAGATGGCGGGCATGCAGGTGGTGATCGTCGAGTGCGACGAAGCAGGTAACGTCGACCTGGCCGACCTCAAGGCCAAGGCGCAGGCGGCCGGCGAGCGCCTGTCGTGTTTGATGGCGACCTATCCGTCGACCCACGGGGTGTATGAGGAGGGCATCAGTGAAATCTGCGAGGTTATCCACAAGCAGGGTGGCCAGGTGTACATGGACGGGGCCAACCTCAATGCTCAGGTGGGGTTGACCCGACCCGCCGATATCGGCGCCGATGTGTCACACATGAACCTGCACAAGACCTTTTGCATTCCTCACGGCGGTGGTGGACCGGGCATGGGGCCGATCGGGGTGCGGGCACACCTGGCACCGTTCGTGGCCAGCCATCCGGTAGTCCCGGTTCCCGGTCCCGATCCACAGAACACTGCCGTCAGTGCCGCCCCCTGGGGTAGTGCGAGCATTCTGCCGATCAGCTGGATGTATATCGCCATGATGGGCCCGCAACTGGCGGATGCCAGCGAGGTGGCGATTCTTTCGGCCAATTACCTGGCAGAGCAGTTGGGCGGGGCTTTCCCGGTGCTGTACCGCGGGCGCAACGCGCGAGTGGCCCATGAGTGCATCCTCGATCTGCGACCGTTGAAGGCGCTGACCGGAATTACCGAGGAGGATGTGGCAAAGCGGCTGATGGACTACGGCTTTCATGCACCGACCATGTCGTTTCCGGTGCCGGGCACCTTGATGGTCGAGCCGACCGAAAGCGAGTCGAAGGCCGAACTGGATCGCTTTGTCGAAGCAATGCTTTGCATTCGTGCAGAAATTCGTGAAGTGCAGGACGGCGGCTGGCCGGCAGAAGACAATCCGCTCAAGCATGCGCCGCATACTCTGGCGGATGTACTGGGGGTATGGGAGCGTCCGTATAGCATCGCCCAGGGTATTGCGCCCAGCAACCACGTGCGCTTGCACAAATACTGGCCGGCGGTGAACCGGGTCGACAACGTGTTTGGTGACCGGAACTTGTTCTGTGCGTGTGTGCCGGTGGAGGACTATCGTTGATCGCTCCCGCAGGCCCACTGGGACATATGTGTGGCCGGACTTGCCGGCGATCGACCGCACAGCGGTCGTAGGTCAGCACGGGTCTCATCGCTGGCAAGCCAGGTCCCACAGGTTTTGTATGTGCCTGCAGGAGCGGGCTTGCTCCGCGACGTCTTTTATTCGCTTACGGCATTCTTGGCCAGAATTGCATTGGCCAGTTCCATGTCGCTCGCGTCCAGGCCTGGGTTGTCGGCCCGTACTTTCTGCATCGCCGCTTCCAGGTAGGGGCCACGGATATTGCCTTCGCTGGCAACAAAACTACCGGCATCGTCCTGGGCGGCAACAACCAGCTTGTGGTCCTTGAAGGTCAGGTAGGTGGAGCCGGTGGTTGCGCCTGAGGAAATGACATTGCGCCAGAACGTATCGGCCATGGCCGAACCGACAGGCAGGGACAGCAGGGCAAGGGTTGCGACTGCAAATTTGACACGCATTGCGGGTGACTCCAGCTGAGTTGAACTGAGCGCTTGGATCGAATCCCCTTGCTCTAGTTCCCCGGCGCCACCCGTAGCACTTCTGCCGTTGACGTCAGGCCCCGTGCCACCTTTTGTGCCCCGCTCTGGTGCAGGCTGCGCAGTCCCTCATCACATGCCTGGCGACGAAGTGCTGCCAGGTCGGCATCATTGCCGATACGGCGACCGAACGCGGCACTGACGCACAGCACTTCATGGATACCCGTACGCCCGTGATAGCCGGTTTGCCGGCATTCGTTACAGCCCCTGGCCTGATAGCCAGCCTCGAGCGCGGCTAGCGGCTGTTTGCAGGCAGGGCAGAGCGTGCGCACCAACCGCTGCGCCATCACCCCGATCAGCCCGGCCTTGATCAGGTGGGGCGCGATACCCAGCTCCAGCAGGCGGGTGATGGCGCTGCAGGCGTCGTTGGTGTGCAGGGTGGAAAACACCAGATGGCCGGTGAGCGCAGCCTGGAACGCCACCTGGGCGGTTTCCAGGTCACGTATTTCGCCGATCATGATGATGTCCGGATCTTGCCGCAGCAGGGCCCGGGCACCTTCTGCAAAGCCCAGGTCGATGGCCGGGTGAACCTGCAATTGATTGAACGTCGGTTCAACCATTTCGATCGGGTCTTCGACAGTACACAGATTGACCTCGGGTGTAGCCAGGTACTTGAGGGTGGCGTAAAGGGTGCTGGTCTTGCCAGAGCCCGTGGGGCCGGTTACCAGGATCAGGCCGTGCCGCTGTCCAATCACGCGCTGCCACAGTGTCAGGTCGTCGCCGTCCAGGCCCAATTGAGCAAAGTCCTGCTGCAACAGGAACGGATCGAAGAGGCGCAGCACCAGTTTTTCACCAAAGGGAGTGGGCAGGGTCGACAAGCGCAGCTCGACTTCGCTGCCGGCGGTGAGCCGGGTCTTGATCCTGCCGTCCTGTGGGCGCCGCTTTTCGGCGACATTCATGCGTCCCAGCGTTTTCAGGCGACTGACGACCGCCAGCGTGACGTCGGTGGGGAACTGGTAGATCGGGTGCAGCAATCCGTCGATGCGAAACCGCAGCTGGCCGTGATCGCGTCGGGGTTCGATGTGGATATCGCTGGCGCGCTGGTCGAAGGCGTACTGCAAAAGCCAGTCGACGATGGCGACAATATGGGTTTCTTCATTGTCGCGCCGGGCCGTGTTGCTGTTAGCCGCGTTGACCGACCGTGCAAGCTGGCAGAACGTCTGGCTGAACTGGCTGAACTGGCGGATCTGCGCGGGGCTGGCCAGGACGCGCTTGATCGGGCGGCGCAGCACCTGGCCAAGATCCACCTCCCAGGCCCGCACGAAGGGTTGCGCGCTGGCCACCGTGACGCAGTGGGCATCGACAGCGACGGCCAGTATTGCGTGGCGTCGGGCAAAGGCGGCAGACATCAGCTCAGCCGTCGCGCTCAGGTCAAGTTGCAGGGGGTCTATATACAGATAGGGCTGGCCGGCGCGCTCTGCCAACCACTGGCACAGGGTGTCGAGGTCAAGGCGTTGGCCGGCCCGGCGTGGGTCGGGCAGATGCTGGCGGGCGATCGGTTCGAGCGGGTGTTCATCCTCGGCCAGTCCTTGAGTGGCCAATAGTCGAGCGGCGGCAGGGGTAATGAGCTGGGCGTCGAGCAGGTCGGTCAGCAGGCTGTCCAAACTCAGCCAGTGGTCCTGAGGGGGAGTGGGCATGTGGCGTCCTTGCCGTTGCCTGAAGGGGTGGCAACGACAAGATTAGTCGACCGATTCAATCAGTGCGGTCGGCAAGCGACTTCAAGCATTACAAGGTATGCGCTGACTGCAGTCGGACATCGTCGACGCAAATAAGATTGCGCATTTTTTGAGCAATGAGCTCAGCCCGGTGCCAACTCAGCCCGGTGATGTCGATCTCGACCTCCAGCAGTTCGTCCTGTTGTTTCATCTGCACTTTGTGCGGGGTGAGGAACTGCAGTGCGAACAGGTTCAGTACGCGGCACAGGCTATCGGGCTCGGCCTCGACCTGCAGGTGGTAGCGCACGTTGCTGTGGGCAGTGCTGGCGGCCCAGACGTCTTCACGCAGCGGTGTGAGGGGGCTGTCGAAACGTTCGAGTGCGCTCATGGGAATCTCCGGTGTCAGTGGGGAAATTTTTACATGCGCGTGCGGGAAATTTTTCTCTATGATCGGCAACTATCCAGAAATTACGAATTGATCAATTCGTCCGGTGCCGATCAAGAGGAAAAAATATGCAGAGTGAGTTAGACGCCTATGATCGTCGCATCCTGGCCCTGTTGCAGGAGGATGCCTCGCTTTCCAGTGCGCAGATTGCCGAGCGGGTGGGGCTCTCGCAGTCGCCGTGCTGGCGGCGCATTCAGCGGATGAAGGAGGAGGGGGTGATTCGAGGCCAGGTGACCTTGCTCGATCGCAAGAAGATCGGCCTGAACACGCAGATTTTCGCCGAGGTCAAACTCAACGCCCATGGCCGCAGCAACTTTACCGAGTTCACCGAGGCGATTCGCGGTTTTCCCGAAGTGCTGGAGTGTTATGTGCTGATGGGCGCGGTGGACTTTCTGTTGCGTATTGTCACCCCGGACATCGAAGCCTACGAACGTTTCTTCTTCGAAAAGTTGTCGATGGTGCCGGGGATCCAGGAGGTCAACTCGATCGTGGCCTTGTCCGAAATCAAGTCCACGACGAGTCTGCCGGTGCTGCGCTGAGCCTTACTTGCGCAGCAAGTGCTTCCAGCCACGGCTCTGGAACACAGCCATCGCTTGGTCCGCACGGGCTTCGAGGACCTCGGTGCGCACATCAGCTTCCACTTCGTCGCTGATCGGCAGGTTGGCCAGCTCGTGCAGCTTGTTCAGCTCACCAAACAGGCGGTCCAGGTCCGGGCTCTCCAGCACCTGGCGGGCGTGGTGCAACCAGGCCAGCAGGCGCTCGATACGTGGCAGTTGCTCGGCCAGGTCTTCAGGTTGGCGATGGTACAGGGGCAGTTGCAGGTCCTTCGCTTCGTCAGCCAGCAGCACGTTCAGCCAGTTGGCCAGCTGTGCCGCACCTTGGCGGTCGCCGCGCTTGTTGCGCTCGACGGTCCAGCCGCGGGCCAGCAGCCAGCGCGAAGTTTCCAGGGAGAACTGGCCCCAGCGCGTGTCCAGCAACTCTTCGGCGAACTGCTCGGGCGCCGCACGGCGTACATCTTCGTCGTCGTTGCCGGCCAGTACCAGTGGGCGCCAGTCTTCCAGCAGCGCGTCGAGGCTGGCACGCAGGGCGCGGGTAGTCGCACGCGGTGCGGCCTGACCCAGGCTGCTGGCCAGGGCGCGCAGTTCGGACAGGGACTGGACCCAGTCCTGCAGCAGGCGCCAGTGGCCATTGAAACGATACTGCTCGGCCAGGCGCTGGCTGCTGCCCAGCAGTTGCCAGGCCAGGGCTGCGAAGGCGTCGTCCAGCGTCATTTCGGCATTCAGCTCGGCGCCTGGCAGGCTCAGGGCGTAGCTGCTCGGGTCGAGCAGGCGATAGCCGCGCTCGGCCTTGCTGATATCACACGGGAACAATGGCAGCGTGGCGGACAGCTCGGCGGCCAGTTCCAGCAGCGCCTCTGGCTCGCCTTCGCGCAGTTCCAGTTCCAGCTCGCAGATTTCTTCCTTCTGCTTGCCGGCGACTACGGTGCCCAGGTCCAGGGCCGCTTCGATCACCACTTTGGCCTTGCCGCGGCCCCAGGCGATTTCCGCGTATTCGCGGGTGAAATCGGTGGTGAACAGCGCCTTGATGGTCTTTTTGTCCACTTCGGCCAGCTCAGCCGGCCAGCATTGCTCGTCAAGTTTCTTCAGGTCCAGCTTGGCCTTGGGCAGCTCCCATTCGTGCTCGTTGCGCTGGGACAGGCCGGCGACGCTCTGGCCGCGGGTCTTGAGGGTCTGGATGACCACGTCACCGTCGCGGCGCAGGCGCAGGGCAACCTTGGCCGCGGCCAGGTCACGCTCCGGGGTATCGAAGTACTGGTTCAGCAGCTCGCGCTGCTGCCAGCCGGACTTGTTGCGCTTCTTCAGCAATGGGTGCTCGCGCAAGGCGGCGAGGGTCTCGCGGCTGACCCGCAGTTTGATTTCGGTTTCTTTATGCATTGCTGGTGATCCAGGCTCGAATGACAGGGAGCGTCGTGGGGCGCAGTGTACAGGAGTCGGCTCGTGGCGGTTTATTCCCGGTGCCCGATGGCCCTATGATGGGCCAAGCCCCGTGGAGAATGCGCATGCCGTTGCCATCGCTCAAAGACCAGTTCGCCGCGCTGATTGCCGCGCCCTCGGTCAGTTGTACCCAAGCTGCGCTGGATCAATCCAACCGTGCGGTGATCGACCTGCTGGCCGGCTGGCTGGGAGACCTGGGTTTTACCTGCGATATCCAGCAGGTTACGCCGGGCAAGTTCAACTTGCTGGCCTCCTACGGCAGCGGTCCGGGTGGGCTGGTGCTGGCCGGGCACAGCGATACCGTGCCTTACGATCCTGAACTGTGGCAGACCGATCCGCTGAAGCTGACCGAGGTAGACGGGCGCTGGGTCGGCCTTGGCAGTTGCGACATGAAGGGCTTCTTCGCCCTGATCATCGAGGCGGTGCAACCGCTGCTGGCTCACGATTTCAAGCAGCCGCTACTGATCCTCGCCACGTGCGACGAAGAGAGCTCGATGTCAGGTGCCCGGGCCCTGGCTGAAGCAGGCCGGCCATTGGGCCGGGCTGCCGTGATCGGCGAGCCGACCGGGCTCAAGCCGATTCGCCTGCACAAGGGCGTAATGATGGAACGCATCGATATTCTCGGCCGCAGTGGCCATTCGTCGGACCCAAGCCTGGGCCACAGTGCGCTCGAGGCCATGCACCAGGTCATGGGCGAACTGATGGAGCTGCGCCGGCAATGGCAGAAAGAATTCAACAACGCTCAGTTCAGCGTGCCGCAGCCGACGATGAATTTCGGTTGTATCCATGGCGGTGACAACCCCAACCGGATCTGCGGCCAGTGTGCCCTGGAGTTCGACTTGCGGCCATTGCCGGGCATGGACCCGCAAGCGCTGCGCGCCGCCATCCGGCAGAAGCTGGTGCCGCTGGCCGAGCAGCATCAGGTAAAGATCGATTACGCGCCGCTGTTCCCGGAGGTGCCGCCGTTCGAGCAGGCGGCCGATGCCGAGCTGGTGCGGGTAGCCGAACGTCTGACCGGTCATCGGGCCGAAGCGGTAGCCTTCGGCACCGAAGCGCCTTATCTTCAGCGCCTGGGGTGTGAAACCCTGGTGCTGGGCCCTGGCGACATCGCCTGTGCCCACCAGCCGGGTGAGTACCTTGAAATGTCACGCTTGCAGCCTACCGTGCGTCTATTGCGTGAATTGATCGAACATTACTGCCTGAGCCCGGTCATTACCCGCTGAGTTCGGCCGTTTTCCCAAGGAGATTGCGCGTGACGCCAAGCCTGTTCCGACGATAACCCTTCGAGCGCTGTGTGCTTTCCCGTACTTGTCTCCACTCTCTACAGGCTCTGTGGTTATGCCCGAATACGTCAATTGGTTGCGTCATGCTTCGCCTTACATCAATGCCCACCGCGACTGCACCTTTGTGGTCATGCTTCCCGGAGACGGCGTCGAGCACCCCAACTTCGGCAATATCGTCCACGACCTGGTCCTGTTGCACAGCCTGGGGGTTCGCCTGGTGCTGGTGCATGGCTCGCGTCCGCAGATCGAAAGCCGCCTGACCAGCCGCGGCCTGACCCCGCACTACCATCGCGGCATGCGCATCACCGATGCCGCGACCCTGGAATGTGTGATCGACGCCGTGGGGCACCTGCGCATCGCTATCGAGGCGCGCCTGTCGATGGACATGGCTGCCTCGCCGATGCAGGGTTCGCGCTTGCGGGTAGCCGCAGGCAACTTGGTCACCGCGCGGCCGATCGGCGTTGTCGAAGGGGTGGATTACCACCACACCGGCGAAGTGCGCCGGGTTGACCGCAAAGGTATCAACCGCCTGCTCGACGAGCGTTCGATCGTGCTGTTGTCGCCATTGGGCTACTCGCCCACGGGCGAGATCTTCAACCTGGCCTGTGAGGATGTCGCCACCCGTGCGGCCATCGAACTGGGCGCCGACAAGCTGCTTTTGTTCGGAGCTGAGCGTGGCTTGCTCGACGAGCAGGGGCGGCTGGTGCGTGAACTGCGTCCGCAGCAGGTACCCGCGCACTTGCAGCGCCTGGGCAGCGACTACCAGGGCGAGCTGCTCGATGCGGCGGCCGAAGCCTGCCGGGGCGGCGTGGCGCGCAGTCACATCGTCAGCTACGCCGAAGACGGCGCTTTGCTGACCGAGTTGTTCACCCGTGACGGTGGCGGCACCCTGGTGGCCCAGGAGCAATTCGAGAAGGTGCGCGAGGCGGCGATCGAGGATGTCGGTGGTTTGCTCGACCTGATCAGCCCGCTGGAAGAGCAGGGCATTCTGGTGCGTCGTTCACGCGAGGTACTGGAGCGCGAGATCGAGCAGTTCAGCGTGGTTGAGCGCGAAGGCATGATCATCGCCTGTGCGGCGTTGTACCCGATTGCAGACTCCGAGGCCGGAGAGCTGGCGTGCCTGGCGGTGAACCCTGAGTACCGCCATGGCGGGCGCGGTGACGAGTTGCTGGAACGCATCGAGACGCGGGCGCGGGAGATGGGGCTCAATACGCTGTTCGTGCTGACGACGCGTACGGCGCACTGGTTCCGGGAGCGGGGGTTTGTGCCGAGCGGAGTCGAGCGACTGCCGGCGGCGCGGGCGTCACTGTACAACTATCAGCGTAATTCGAAGATTTTCGAGAAGTCGCTTTAAATGCATCGCGGGGCCAGCCCGCTCCTACAGTAGGAGTGGGCTGGCCCCGCGATTGCATTCATACGGTATGCAGATACCAGTTGTACTCAAGGTCGGAGATGGAGTGTTCGAACTCCTCCAGCTCACTTTCCTTGCAGGCCACGAAGATATCGATGTACTTCGGATCGATGTACTTGGCCAGGATCTCGCTGTCGTCCAGCTCGCGCAGTGCATCGCGCAGGTTGTTCGGCAGGCTCTGCTCGTTCTGCTCGTAGGAGTTGCCTTCGGTCGGCGCACCCGGCTCGACCTTGTTGGTCAGGCCATGGTGGACACCGGCCAGCACGGCCGCCATCAGCAGGTACGGGTTGGCATCGGCGCCGGCAACCCGGTGTTCGATGCGCACGGCGTCTGGCGTGCCGGTTGGAACGCGCAGGGCAACGGTACGGTTGTCCAGGCCCCAGCTTGGCGAGTTCGGTACGTAGAACTGGGCACCGAAACGGCGGTACGAGTTGACGTTCGGGCACAGGAACGCCATCGACGCCGGTAGGGTCTCGAGCACACCGCCGATCGCGTGACGCAGTGCGGCGTTCTGCTCGGGATCCTCGCTGGTGAAGATGTTCTTGCCATCTTTGTCCAGCACCGAAATATGGACATGCAGACCATTACCCGCCTGGCCCGGATAGGGCTTGGCCATGAAGGTGGTGTCCATCTCATGGTCGTAGGCGATGTTCTTGATCAGGCGCTTGAGCAATACCGCGTAGTCGCAGGCCTTCATCGGGTCGGCAACGTGGTGCAGGTTGACTTCGAACTGCGCCGGAGCGCTTTCCTTGACGATGGCGTCGGCAGGGATGCCCTGTTCCTTGGCGCCTTCGAGGATGTCCTGCAGGCAGTCGACGTATTCGTCCAGATCGTCGATCAGGTAAACCTGGGTCGACATCGGGCGTTTGCCGGAGATGGGCGAGCGCGGTGGCTGTGGGCGACCGTTCACGTTCTCCTGGTCGATCAGGTAGAACTCCAGCTCGAACGCGGCGCAAATGGTCAGGCCCATCTCGTCGAACTTGCTCACGACCTGGCGCAGGACTTCCCGCGGGTCGGCAAAGAACGGCTCGCCTTCGAGTTCGTGCATGGTCATCAGCAGTTGCGCGGTTGGGCGCTTCTGCCAGGGTTCGTTGGACAGGGTGTCCGGGATTGGATAGCAGATGCGGTCGGCATCGCCGATGTCCAGGCCCAGGCCGGTGCTTTCGACCGTGGAGCCGTTGATATCCAATGCGAAGAGGGAGGCCGGCAGGTTGATGCCTTTCTCGTAAACCTTGTGGAGGCTGGTGCGCTCGATGCGCTTGCCACGCACCACACCATTCATATCTGCAATCAGAAGGTCAACGTAGAGAACCTCAGGATGTTCCTTAAGGAACGCGTTCGCTTCGTTAAGCTGAACGGCACGCGGGGGTACCGACATGATGCAACACCTTTGTTGTTAAAAATATCAATCAATGGGGGCTTGCAGGTTCAGTCAATCCGAAAGCCATGCTGAAGTCAAGCCAACCCCATGATGCCCTAAAATGGCCTCGCAGCGGCATTTTTGCTGCAATAGAGGGCATGAGCAAGGACTCCTTTCGTACGGTATCGGCTGTTTTGAGCGTGCCGTGTTCTATTTTTTACGGGGGTGTTGTGTAAAAAAATGAACAACGCTAAGCTCGGTGGCAACCCATAACATCAATAATACCGGGGGTTACATGTCACGCTTGCCGACAACTGGCATCACCGTCTGCCGTTCGCAGATTGGTTTGCACGCATTCCTCGCGAGTGGCCAACGCCATGCGCCAGCGGCGTGCGCCCCGGCTGAAATAATTGACGGCTTGAGCGTCCTGCTCGCTGTCCACGCCTCTTCAAACGACCTCTGCCTTCACTATAGCGGGCTCATCAGCCTTGCGGGTAATACCCGTCGCGGTCTCCCTGCGTCTGGCTTTTGCTTTAGCTCCGAGGGGCATCCAGAATGTCTGGGACGGCCCACTCCGGGTGTCCTGACGACTGTCCAGACATTTACCTCCTGAGGTATTTATGAGTAACAACCTCGACCAGCTCACCGATTGGTTGAAAGAACACAAGATCACCGAAGTGGAGTGCTTGATCAGCGACCTCACCGGGATCACCCGTGGCAAGATTTCTCCAACCAACAAGTTCATCGCCGAAAAAGGCATGCGCTTGCCCGAGAGTGTCTTGCTGCAGACGGTTACCGGCGACTATGTCGACGATGACATCTATTACGAGCTGCTGGACCCGGCGGACATCGACATGATCTGCCGCCCTGACGAGAACGCGGTGTTTCTCGTGCCCTGGGCCATCGAGCCTACGGCCCAGGTGATCCATGACACCTACGACAAGCAGGGCAACCCGGTCGAGCTGTCGCCGCGCAACGTCCTCAAGAAGGTACTCAAGCTCTATGCCGACAAAGGCTGGCAGCCGATCGTGGCGCCGGAGATGGAGTTCTACCTGACCAAACGCTGCGAAGACCCGGACTTCCCGCTGCAGCCGCCAATCGGTCGTTCCGGCCGGCCGGAAACCGGCCGCCAGTCGTTCTCCATTGAAGCCGCCAACGAATTCGACCCGCTGTTCGAGGATGTCTACGACTGGTGCGAGCTGCAGAACCTGGACCTTGACACGCTGATCCACGAAGACGGCACTGCGCAGATGGAAATCAACTTCCGTCACGGCAACGCCCTGGCCCTGGCCGACCAGATCCTGGTGTTCAAGCGGACCATGCGTGAAGCGGCGCTCAAGCACAACGTCGCCGCCACCTTCATGGCCAAGCCCATGACCGGCGAGCCTGGCAGTGCCATGCACTTGCACCAGAGCATCATCGACGTACATACCGGCAAGAACATCTTCTCCGATGAAGATGGCCGCATGAGCGAGCTGTTCCTCAATCACGTCGGTGGTCTGCAGAAGTTCATCCCGGTGGTACTGCCGCTCTTCGCCCCGAACGTCAACTCCTTCCGCCGCTTCCTGCCCGACACCTCGGCGCCGGTAAACGTCGAGTGGGGCGAGGAGAACCGTACCGTGGGCCTGCGCGTACCGGATGCCGGCCCGCAGAACCGCCGCGTGGAAAACCGCTTGCCTGGCGCTGACGCCAACCCGTACCTGGCAATCGCCGCCAGTTTGTTGTGCGGCTACATCGGCATGGTCGAAGGCATCAAGCCTAGTGCGCCAGTGCAAGGCCGTGGTTACGAGCGGCGCAACCTGCGCCTGCCGCTGACCATCGAGGATGCGCTGGAGCGGATGGAAAACTGCCAGGCCCTGGAGCCGTACCTGGGCAAGAAATTCATCACCGGCTACGTCGCCACCAAGCGCGCCGAACATGAAAACTTCAAACGCGTAATCAGCTCCTGGGAACGTGAGTTCCTGCTGTTTGCGGTCTGATCAACCCGGAGCCGCAGGACCGCGGCCGTCAGAAAACGGAGAAGCACATGAGTGTCAACAACCCGCAAACCCGCGAGTGGCAAGACCTGAGCCGTGATCATCACCTGGCGCCTTTCAGTGACTACAAACAATTGAAAGAGAAGGGGCCGCGCATCATCACAAAAGCTGAAGGTGTTCACTTGTGGGACAGCGAGGGTAACAAAATCCTCGACGGCATGGCGGGCCTGTGGTGTGTGGCCGTTGGCTACGGCCGTGAAGAGCTGGTGGAAGTCGCTGCCAAGCAGATGCGCGAGCTGCCGTACTACAACCTGTTTTTCCAGACCGCTCACCCGCCGGCACTGGAACTGGCCAAGGCCGTTTCCGCCGTGGCGCCAAAAGGCATGACCCATGTGTTCTTCACCGGCTCCGGCTCCGAAGGCAACGACACCAACCTGCGCATGGTCCGCCATTACTGGGCGCTCAAGGGCAAGCCGCAAAAGCAGGTAATCATCGGCCGTATCAACGGTTATCACGGTTCCACCGTGGCCGGCGCTGCCCTGGGTGGCATGAGCGGCATGCATGCTCAGGGCGGCACGCTGCCGGGCATCGAGCATATCCCGCAGCCTTACTGGTTCGGTGAAGGCGGCGACATGACCCCGGACGAGTTCGGTGTGTGGGCAGCCGAGCAACTGGAAAAGAAAATCCTCGAAGTCGGTGAAGACAACGTCGCCGCCTTTATCGCCGAGCCGATCCAGGGCGCGGGCGGGGTGATCATTCCGCCAGACACCTACTGGCCGAAGATCAAGGAGATCCTGGCCAAGTACGACATCCTGTTCATTGCCGACGAAGTGATCTGCGGCTTCGGTCGCACCGGCGAGTGGTTCGGCTCCGATTATTACGACCTCAAGCCTGACCTGATGACCATCGCCAAGGGCCTGACCTCCGGTTACATCCCCATGGGTGGTGTGATCGTGCGTGACGAAGTGGCCAAGGTGCTCTCCGAAGGTGGCGACTTCAACCACGGCTTCACTTACTCCGGTCACCCGGTGGCGGCTGCGGTGGGCCTGGAAAACCTGCGAATCCTGCGCGACGAGAAAATTATCGAGCGCGTGCAGGAGGAAACGGCACCGTATTTGCAAAAACGTCTGCGCGAGCTGAACGATCACCCGTTGGTGGGTGAAGTGCGCGGCCTGGGCATGCTCGGTGCAATCGAACTGGTCAAGGACAAGGCAATCCGCACCCGTTATGAAGGCCAGGGCGCCGGCATGATCTGCCGCCAGCACTGCTTCGACAACGGTTTGATCATGCGCGCCGTGGGCGACACCATGATCATTGCACCACCGCTGGTCATCAGCCATGAAGAGATCGACGAGTTGGTTGAAAAGGCACGCAAATGCCTGGACTTGACGCTCGAAGCGCTGAAATAGCCAAGTGCTAGGCTAGCGTAATGGCATCATCGTGATTCAAGGCGCGCTTTTGTTGAAAGAGCGCCTTGGAACTTGCCAGACTAGCGACTGTTTCAGTCGCCCAGTGCTTGCGCCGTAGAGAGCCGGCCGCTGAACAGATGGCTTAACAAAAAATTCTGGAGCATTACGCATGAAGAAATTGGGCAAGACGTTGTTGGCTGTGTCCCTGATGGGCGCCATGGCCAGTGCTGTTCAGGCGGATGACAAAGTGCTGCACGTATACAACTGGTCCGATTACATCGCACCGGATACCGTCGCCAAGTTCGAAAAGCAGTCGGGTATCAAGGTTGTCTATGACGTCTTCGACAGCAACGAAACCCTGGAAGCCAAGTTGCTGGCGGGCAAGTCCGGTTACGACGTGGTCGTACCGTCCAACAACTTCCTGGCCAAGCAAATCAAGGCGGGCGTTTATCAGGAACTGGACCGTTCCAAGTTGCCGAACTGGAAGAACCTCGACGAAGACCTGCTCAAGGCCGTTGGTGATGCCAGCGACCCGGGCAACAAATATGCGTTCCCCTACATGTGGGGCTCCATCGGTATCGGTTACAACCCGGAGAAGGTCAAGGCTGCACTGGGCGTCGACAAGATCGACTCCTGGGATGTGGTGTTCAAGCCGGAAAACATCGAGAAGCTCAAGAGCTGCGGCGTAAGCTTCCTCGACGCTCCGACCGAGATGATCCCGGCGGCGCTGCACTACCTCGGCAAACCCACCAACAGCACCGACAAAGCTGACCTCAAGGCCGCAGAAGAGCTGTTCCTGAAAGTGCGTCCGTCGATCGCCTACTTCCACTCTTCCAAGTACATCTCGGACCTGGCCAACGGCAACATCTGCGTGGCCGTGGGCTACTCGGGTGACCTGGAGCAGTCCAAGGCCCGTGCCCACGAGGCCGGTGACAAGGTCAAGCTGGACTACATCATTCCGAAAGAAGGCGCGGGTACTTTCTACGACATGGTTGCCATTCCCAAGGATGCCGCCAACGTCGACGCCGCCTACAAGTTCATGGACTTCCTGATGCAGCCGGAAGTCATGGCCGAGATCACCAATGCCGTGCGCTTCCCGAACGGCAACAAGGCGGCTACCCCGCTGGTGGACAAAGACATCTCGGGCGATCCAAGCATCTACCCACCGGCCGATGTGAAGAAACAGCTGTATGCAATTGCTGACCCGGGTGCCAAGGCCCAGCGCGAAATCACTCGCAGCTGGACCAAGATCAAATCGGGCAAGTAAGCACGCGTTACCACTGGGCGTGGTGTCAATCACGTCCAGTGGCTTCAGCAGGTAAATTTTTTTTGCGACAAGAGTGCATCGAAGGTAAGTTGCGCGCCGGTTTGCGTTTACGGCAGGTGTTTCTGTCGTTTGCCACTGGCACTATTGTGAGGACCTCCCACTTGTCTATTTCTGTATTTCGCAAGGCCATGCTGGCTGGAGCGGGTCTGACGCTGGCATTCAGCGTCCAAGCGGCGCCCACGGTGCACATTTATAACTGGTCGGACTATATCGGTGAGACCACGCTCGCAGACTTCGAGAAAGCCACCGGGATCAAACCGGTGCAGGATGTCTTCGATTCCAACGAAACCCTGGAAGGCAAGTTGCTGGCCGGTCGCACCGGCTATGACGTGGTAGTGCCGTCCAACCATTTTCTCGGCAAGCAGATCAAGGCGGGCGCGTTCCAGAAACTCGACAAGTCGTTGCTGCCGAACTACTCGAACCTGGACCCTGCGCTACTGAAGCGCCTGGAAAAGAACGATCCGGGCAACCAGTACGCCGTGCCTTACCTGTGGGGCACCAATGGCATCGGCTATAACGTCGAGAAGGTCAAGGCCGCGCTGGGAACCGACAAGATCGACTCCTGGGCCATGCTGTTCGAACCGGAAAACATCAAGAAGCTCTCCAAGTGCGGTGTCGCCTTCCTCGACTCGGCTGACGAGATGCTGCCGGCAGTACTCAACTACATGGGGCGCGACCCCAACAGCACCAACCCCAAGGACTACGCCGACGCCGAGAAAAAGCTCCTGGCCGTGCGTCCCTACGTGACCTACTTCCACTCCTCCAAATACATCTCCGACCTGGCCAACGGCGACATCTGCGTGGCCGCCGGCTTCTCCGGCGATGTGTTCCAGGCCAAGTCCCGCGCCGAAGAAGCCGGCAAGGGAGTGGACGTGGCGTATGTAATTCCCAAGGAGGGCGGAAACCTCTGGTTCGACATGCTGGCGATCCCCAAGGACTCCACCAATGTCAAAGAGGCCCACGCCTTCATCAACTATTTGCTGCAGCCTGAGGTCATTGCCCAGGTCAGCGATTACGTCGGTTATGCCAACCCGAACCTCAAGGCTGGCGATCTGATGGACCAGAGCGTACGAACCGACGCAGCGGTTTACCCACCGCAAGAAGTGCTGGACAAGTTGTACGTCAACTCTGAGCTACCGCCCAAAGTGCAACGTTTGATGACCCGTAGCTGGACCAAGGTCAAGTCGGGCAAGTAAATATCCAGGGTCCGTCACGGCAGGGGCGGACGCAAAAAATCTTGTTGGGAGTTCCACACATGGCAGTTGCCTCCGGTGCCTATAAGAAAGCCCTCGAGGGCGATCAGCAACCTAAACAGGTGCTGGTCAAAATCGATCGGGTTACAAAAAAGTTCGACGAAACGGTCGCCGTGGACGATGTGTCCCTGGAAATCAAGAAGGGCGAGATCTTCGCCCTGCTGGGCGGTTCCGGTTCTGGTAAATCCACGTTGCTGCGCATGCTCGCCGGTTTCGAGCGTCCGACCGAAGGCCGGATCTTCCTCGATGGCGTAGACATCACCGATATGCCGCCCTACGAGCGGCCGATCAATATGATGTTCCAGTCCTATGCGCTGTTCCCGCACATGACCGTGGCGCAGAACATCGCCTTCGGCCTGCAGCAGGACCGCATGCCCAAGGCCGAGATCGACGCCCGTGTCGGCGAGATGCTCAAGCTTGTGCATATGACCCAGTACGCCAAGCGCAAGCCGCACCAGCTCTCGGGTGGCCAGCGTCAGCGTGTGGCTCTGGCCCGCTCCCTGGCCAAACGCCCGAAACTGCTGTTGCTCGACGAGCCGATGGGCGCACTGGACAAAAAACTGCGTTCGCAAATGCAGCTGGAACTGGTGGAAATCATCGAGCGCGTTGGCGTGACCTGCGTCATGGTGACCCACGACCAGGAAGAGGCCATGACCATGGCCCAGCGCATCGCCATCATGCACCTGGGCTGGATTGCCCAGATCGGCAGCCCGATCGACATCTACGAAACCCCGACCAGCCGACTGGTCTGCGAGTTCATCGGCAACGTCAACCTGTTCGACGGGGAAGTAGTCGAAGACGCCGAGGGCCACGCGGTGATTGCCAGCCCTGAGCTGGAGCGCAAGATCTACGTCGGCCACGGTGTCACCACCTCGGTCGAAGACAAACGCATCACCTATGCCCTGCGTCCGGAAAAACTGCTGGTCACCACCCAGCAACCGACCTGCGAGCACAACTGGTCGCGCGGCAAGGTCCACGACATTGCCTACCTGGGCGGTCACTCGGTGTTCTACGTCGAATTGCCTGGCGGGAAGATCGTCCAGTCGTTCGTCGCCAACGCCGAGCGCCAGGGCACCCGACCTACCTGGGATGACCAGGTCTACGTCTGGTGGGAAGACGACAGCGGCGTGGTACTGCGGTCATGAACATGCGCAAGCTCAAGCGAGCATTCAATCGAATAAAACCCGAAGGTCGCCATGTGGTGATCGGGGTGCCATTCATCTGGCTGTTCCTGTTCTTCATGCTGCCGTTCTTCATCGTCCTGAAAATCAGCTTCGCTGAAGCGGACGTGGCGATTCCGCCGTACACCGAGATCTACAGCTACGTCGAAGACAAGGTCCAACTGGTGCTCAACCTGGCCAACTACGGCCTGTTGACCGAGGATGAACTGTACATTTCGGCCTACCTGGGCTCGTTGAAGATGGCCTTCGTCAGCACGCTGCTGTGCCTGCTGATCGGCTACCCGATGGCCTATGCCATTGCCAATGCGCGCAAGGAAACCCAGACGGTCCTGTTGCTGCTGATCATGATGCCGACCTGGACCGCGATCCTGATCCGCGTTTATGCCTGGATGGGTATCCTCAGCAACAACGGGCTGCTCAATGCCTTCCTGATGTGGCTGGGGCTGATCGACCAGCCACTGCAGATCCTCAACACCAACCTTGCGGTGTATATCGGCGTGGTCTATTCGTACCTGCCGTTCATGATCCTGCCGCTCTACGCCAACCTGGTCAAACACGACCAGAGCCTACTCGAGGCGGCATCGGACCTGGGGTCGAGCACCTTCAACAGCTTCTGGAAAATCACCGTGCCGCTGTCGAAGAACGGCATCATCGCCGGCTGCATGCTGGTGTTCATTCCGGTGGTGGGCGAGTTCGTCATTCCTGAGCTGCTCGGCGGCCCGGAAACCCTGATGATCGGTAAAGTGTTGTGGCAAGAGTTCTTCAACAACCGCGACTGGCCGGTGGCGTCTGCCCTGGCGGTAGTGATGCTGGCGATCCTGATCGTGCCGATCCTGCTCTTCAACCGTAGTCAGGCCAAAGAGATGGAGGGCAGGGCATGAAGCGTTTCAGTTTCTCCAAACTGATGTTGGTCGTGGGCTTGCTGTTCATCTACCTGCCCATGCTGATTCTGGTGATCTACTCGTTCAACGCCTCCAAGCTGGTAACGGTGTGGGGCGGCTGGTCGGTGAAGTGGTACGTCGGCCTGCTCGACAACAGCCAGCTGATGGGCTCGGTGATGCGCTCGCTGGAGATCGCCTGCTACACCGCGATCGCCGCCGTGGCGCTGGGCACCCTGGCAGCCTTCGTGCTGACCCGGGTGACCCGCTTCAAGGGCCGTACCCTGTTCGGTGGCCTGGTCACCGCGCCGCTGGTAATGCCCGAGGTGATCACCGGTCTGTCGCTGTTGCTGCTGTTCGTGGCCATGGCGCAGATGATCGGCTGGCCGCAGGAGCGTGGCATTGTCACCATCTGGATCGCCCACACCACGTTCTGCGCTGCGTATGTGGCGGTAGTGGTGTCGGCCCGCCTGCGTGAACTGGACCTGTCCATCGAAGAGGCGGCCATGGACCTGGGTGCAAAACCGTGGAAGGTGTTCTTCCTGATCACCATCCCGATGATCGCGCCTTCGCTGGCGGCGGGCGGCATGATGTCCTTTGCCTTGTCGCTGGACGACCTGGTACTGGCCAGCTTCGTGTCGGGCCCAGGCTCGACCACCTTGCCGATGGAAGTCTTCTCTGCCGTGCGTCTGGGCGTGAAGCCGGAAATCAACGCCGTGGCCAGCCTGATCCTGCTGTCGGTGTCGCTGGTGACCTTCATGGTCTGGTACTTCAGCCGTCGCGCTGAAGAGCGTCGCCGCCGGGCGATCCAGCAAGCCATCGAAGAAAGCGCTGCCGACTCGTGGAAACAGCCGGACGTGCGTCGCGCGCCGGCGCCTGTTTCGGCGTGATGGATCGCGGGGCAAGTCCGCTCCTACTGCAGGAGCGGGCCTGCCCCGCGATAACGTTCAATCCGGCCAGTGCCAGGCCGGCTCATCCAGCATCCCCTGACCCGCCACCCGGGTCTGTCCCAATTCTTTCTCCAGCACAATCGAGTTGCAGGTCGCATCCTGTTCAAGCGCGGCCACCAATCGCCGTGCGTGCGAAACCACCCACACCTGGCAATGCTCGGTGGCACGAATGATCAAACGTGCCAATGCCGGCAGCAAATCCGGGTGCAGGCTGGTCTCTGGCTCGTTGAGTACCATCATGGTCGGCGCCCGAGGGCTGAGAAGCGCCGCTACCAGCAGCAGGAAGCGCAATGTTCCGTCCGACAGTTCCGCCGCCGACAACGGTCGCAGCAGGCCTTCCTGGTGGAACTGCAGGTTGAACAACCCGCCGGGCACTGCATCGATGGTCAGGTGCGAGCCGGGAAAGGCATCGCTCAAGGTCGCCCACAATGCCTGTGCATCACCGATCTCGATGATGGTCTGCAGGGCTGCAGCCAGGTCGCGGCCGTCATGGTGCAGCACCGGGGTACGGGTACCCAGTTGCGGACGACGCGCCGGTGCATCGCGGTCGGTGCGAAAGTGATCGTAGAAGCGCCAGCCGCGAATCCGTTCGCGCAGGTGGACTACCTCCGGCGAAGAGCGCAGGTTGCCGACCTGGTCATACAGGCTGTCGAAGTCTGGCGTGTGCTGCGCCAGCACGTCCCACTGGCGCCCTTCGCGGGCACGGATCATCGCACCCTGACGGTCCACCAGCAGGCTGGCCGGGCGGTACACCGGCCCGGCCCAGATGCATTCACGCTTGATCTGCGGGTCGAGGGTAAAGCGCGAAGCAATCGGGGTGCTGTGTCCAGGCAGCATGAAGTGGCCACTGGAGGCCGGCAGGCCCAGGCCGATGGCATAACCGAAGTCTTCACTGGCAAAACCCAGGCGCAAGCGCTTGACGTCCTGGCGGGGGCCGCCTTCGACGGCCACCCCGCCACGGCTCATGCGCCGGCTGATGCGCTCGGGGCCGGCCCAGAACGTCGACTCCAGGCCACCTTCGCCGGCCAGCGCATTGACTACACCGCCCTGGGCGGTTTCAGCCAACAGGCGCAGGGCCTTGTACAAGTTGGATTTGCCGCTGCCGTTGGGGCAGGTGATCACGTTCAGGCGCGCCAGTGGCAGCACCAGGTGATTGATCGAGCGGTAATTGGCGACGGCCAGGGTGGTGAGCATCACAGCGTCCTTGCGCGGGCATTGGGTCGTCAGTATCGCCCATTCTAAAAGCTTGAATGAATTGCGTTTGTCGCGAGCGGCAGATGGAACCCTGATCTACGCTAACACTCGCATCTCTATATCGAATTGGCACATGCAAGGAGCCTGCATGACGGTGTTGCGTCCTGTATTGATCGTCAGCCTGGGAACATTGCTCGTGCTGGGTGGGTGCGGTGAGAAAAAAGCCGCTGAAGCCGAAATGCCCAGAGTCGGCGTACAACGTGTAGAACCCGGTGATTTCGCTGCGTCCGTGACCTTGACCGGCGACGTTCAGGCGCGGGTGCAGACCGATCTCTCTTTCCGCGTGGGCGGCAAGATCATTTCCCGCAGCGTCGACGTCGGCGACCACGTCAAAGCCAACCAGGTACTGGCCAGGCTCGATCCCAAGGATCTGCAGGCCAACGTCGACTCGGCCAAGGCCGAAGTGTTCGCCGCACAGGCGCGGGTGACGCAATCGAGCGCCGCGTTTGTCCGTCAGCAAAAGTTGCTGCCCAAGGGCTATACCAGCCAGAGCGAGTACGACTCGGCCCAGGCCCAATTGCTCAGCAATCAGAGTGCCCTGAAGGCGGCCCAGGCGCAGTTGGCCAATGCCCGCGAACAACTGAGCTACACCGCGCTGGTGGCCGAGGCGGATGGGGTCATCACCGATCGCCAGGCTGAGGTTGGCCAGGTGGTGCAGGCGACGGTGCCGATCTTCGGCCTGGCCCGCGATGGCGACCGCGATGCGGTGTTCAACGTCTATGAAGCCTTGTTGTTGGCACCGGCGACCGACGACCCGATTACCGTGAGCCTGGTGGACAACCCGAAAATCCAGGCCCAGGGCCGTGTGCGTGAAGTCACCCCGACGGTCTCGTCGCAAAGCGGCACGGTGCAAGTGAAGGTAGCGCTGCAGAATGTGCCGGCGGGCATGGAGCTTGGCTCGCCGGTCACCGCCACCGGCAATGTCCAGGGCAAGCCCAGTATCGAGCTGCCCTGGTCAGCCTTGACCAAGGACCTGCATGAACCAGCGGTGTGGTTGGTCGGCGAGGGCAACAAGGTCAGCCTGCAGAAGGTCAAGGTCACGCGATACCTCACGGGCAAGATTGTGGTGGGCGAAGGCCTCAAGGAAGGTGAAACCGTGGTAGTGGCAGGAGGTCAGTTACTCAATCCAGGCATGGAGGTGGAAATCGCACCGCTCAAGGACATCGGGGTGGTGCAATGAAGGCCATGACCCTTGTTGTAGGCGGTGCTGTGCTGTTGCTCGCTGGCTGTGGCAAAGAAGCCGCAGCCCCTGAGCCGGTACGGCCGGTGCTGTCGATGATTGTTCAGCCCCAGGTGCAGGCAAGCCTGGGGCGTTTTGCCGGCACTATCCAGGCGCGCTATGAAAGCACCCTGGGTTTTCGCGTGGGGGGGCGCATTGCTCGACGCTGGGTGGATGTCGGCAGTCAGGTCAAGCCGGGTGATGTGCTCGCCAGCCTCGACCCCACCGATCAACGCAACCAGTTGCGTGCAGCCGAAGGCGACCTGGCCAAGGTGCAGGCCCTGTGGATAAACGCCCAGGCCAATGCCCGCCGCCAGCAGCAGTTGTTCGACCGGGGCGTGGGTGCGCAGGCACAGCTGGACATTGCCCAGACCGACCTGAAAACCACCGGTGCTTCGCTGGAGCAGGCCCGGGCTGCCGTCGATCAGGCCCGCGACCAGCTCAGTTACAGCGAGCTGCGCACCGATCATGCTGCCGTCGTCACCAACTGGCAGGCCGAGGCCGGGCAGACCGTCAGTGCCGGTCAGGCGGTGGTCACCCTGGCGCGGCCGGAAATCAAGGAAGCGGTCATTGACCTGCCCACCTATCTGGCCGAGCAACTGACCCCGGATCTGAAATTCGTGGTGGCCTCGCAGCTGGACCCGAGCATCAACACCAGTGCCACTCTGCGTGAACTCGAGCCCCAGGCTGACGCTGCCACCCGTACCCGGCGCGCCCGGCTTACCCTGGCCAATACGCCAAATGCATTCCGCCTGGGTACCTCGATCAGTGTCACCTTGAGCTCTGCCGTGTCGCCACGCAGCGAGCTGCCGGCATCGGCCCTGCTGGAAAGCGATGGGCAGACCCGAGTCTGGATCGTCGACCCGCAGCAAAAAACCGTGTCCACCCGTGAGGTGAAGTTGCTTGAACGCACACCCGGCACGGTGGTACTGGCCTCCGGCGTTCAAGCCGGGGAGCGTGTGGTGACCGCAGGTGTTAACAGTCTCAAACCAGGCCAGAAGGTCATCGTCGACGAGGAAGACGCGCAATGAAAGGAAGCTTCAACCTCTCGGAGTGGGCGCTGAAGCACCAATCCTTTGTCTGGTACCTGATGTTCGTCGGCTTGCTGATGGGCGTGTTCTCCTACATGAACCTGGGGCGAGAAGAAGACCCCTCGTTCACCATCAAGACCATGGTTATCCAGACCCGCTGGCCGGGTGCGACCCAGGACGAAACCCTCTACCAGGTCACTGACCGCATCGAGAAAAAGCTCGAAGAACTGGATTCGCTCGACTATGTGAAGAGCTACACCCGCCCGGGTGAATCGACGGTCTACGTCAACTTGCGCGACACCACCAAGGCCGAGGACATTCCGCAGATCTGGTACCAGGTGCGCAAGAAGATCCAGGACATCCGCGGCCAGTTCCCCCAGGGCATCCAGGGGCCGGCGTTCAACGATGAGTTCGGTGATGTATTCGGCTCGATCTATGCCTTTACCGCCGACGGTCTGAGCATGCGACAGTTGCGCGACTACGTCGAGCAGGTGCGTGCCGAGATCCGCGAGGTGCCCAACCTGGGCAAGGTGGAGATGATCGGCACCCAGGATGAAGTGCTGTACCTGAACTTCTCCACGCGCAAACTGGCGTCCTTCGGTATCGACCAGCGTCAGGTGCTGCAGGCCTTGCAGGCCCAGAACGCGGTGACCCCTGCCGGGGTCATCGAAGCCGGGCCCGAGCGGATTTCGGTGCGTACCACTGGCCAGTTCGCCTCCGAGAAAGACCTCGAGGCGGTCAACCTGCGAATCAATGACCGCTTCTTCCGCCTGGCCGACATCGCCGAGATCGAGCGTGGCTATGTCGATCCACCGGCGCCCATGTTCCGCTTCAACGGCCAGACCGCCATCGGCCTTGCCATCGGTATGAAAGCCGGCGGCAACATTCAGGTCTTCGGTGCCAACCTGCACAAGAAAATGGAAAGCGTCACCGCCGAATTGCCAGTGGGCGTTGGCGTACACACGGTATCCGACCAGGCGGTGGTGGTCGAAGAAGCCGTGGGCGGGTTCACCAGCGCGCTGTTCGAGGCGGTCATCATCGTACTGGTGGTGAGCTTCATCAGCCTCGGAGTACGTGCCGGGTTGGTGGTGGCCTGCTCGATTCCGCTGGTGCTGGCCATGGTGTTCATCTTCATGGAGTACAGCGGCATCACCATGCAGCGGATCTCGCTGGGTGCCTTGATCATTGCCCTGGGCCTGCTGGTGGACGATGCGATGATCACCGTGGAGGTAATGGTCACGCGCCTGGAAATGGGCGAGACCAAGGAGCAGGCGGCAACCTTCGCCTACACCTCGACGGCCTTTCCGATGCTTACCGGCACCCTGGTGACGGTGGCGGGCTTTGTCCCGATCGGCCTGAACGGCAGTTCCGCGGGCGAGTACACCTACACCCTGTTTGCGGTGATCGCCGCTGCGCTGCTGGTGTCCTGGGTGGTGGCCGTGCTGTTTGCCCCGGTGCTGGGCGTACACATCCTCAGCACCAAGGTGAAGCCGCACAGTGAAGAACCCGGACGGGTCGGCAAGGCGTTCGAAGGCAGCCTGCTGTGGTGCATGCGCAATCGCTGGCTGACCATCATCGGTACGGTGCTGCTGTTCGTGCTGGCGGTGTTCTGCATGCGCTTCGTGCAGAACCAGTTCTTCCCGGCATCGGATCGTCCGGAGATTCTGGTCGACCTCAACCTGCCGCAGAACGCCTCGATCGAAGAAACCCGCAAGGCGGTCGACAAGCTCGAAGCGACGCTCAAAGGTGACCCGGACATCGTGCGCTGGAGTACCTACATCGGGCAGGGCGCGATTCGTTTCTATCTGCCGCTGGACCAGCAACTGCAGAACCCCTACTACGCCCAGCTGGTGATTGTCAGCAAGGGCTTCGAAGAGCGCGAAGGGTTGATGAAACGCTTGAAAGATCGCCTGCGTGAAGACTTCGTGGGCATCGGCACCAACGTCCAGTCGCTGGAAATGGGCCCGCCGGTAGGGCGGCCTATCCAGTACCGAGTCAGTGGCAAGGAGATCGACGAAGTGCGCAAGCACGCCATTGCCCTGGCATCGCTGCTTGACCGCAACGAACACATCGGCGAGATGATTTACGACTGGAACGAGCCGGGCAAGGTGCTGCGGGTCGAGATTGCCCAGGACAAGGCGCGTCAGCTTGGGCTGTCGTCCGAGGATGTCGCCCAGGTCATGAACAGCATCGTCACCGGCGCACCGATCACCGAGGTCAACGACAACATCTACTTGATCGACGTGGTTGCCCGTGCCGAAGACGCCGAGCGTGGTTCACCACAGACCCTGCAGAACCTGCAGATCGTCACCCCCAATGGCACTTCGATTCCGCTGCTGGCGTTCGCCACCGTGCGCTACGAGCTTGAACAACCGCTGGTGTGGCGTCGCGATCGCAAGCCGACCATCACCATCAAGGCCTCGGTGCGCGGTGAGATCCAGCCGACAGACCTGGTGGCCGAGCTCAAGCCGCAGATCGACGCCTTCGCCAGCAAGCTGCCGGTGGGCTACTACGTGGAAACCGGCGGTACCGTGGAGGAAAGCGGCAAGGCCCAGGGCCCGATTGCCAAAGTCATCCCGCTGATGCTGTTCATGATGGGCACCTTCCTGATGATCCAGCTGCAGAGCGTGCAGAAGCTGTTCCTGGTGGTCAGCGTGGCGCCGCTGGGGTTGATCGGGGTGGTGCTGGCGCTGGTGCCGACAGGGACGCCCATGGGCTTTGTGGCGATCCTCGGGATCTTGGCGCTGATCGGCATCATCATCCGCAACTCGGTGATCCTGGTAACCCAGATCGACGAGTACGAAGCCCAGGGCTTCTCGCCCTGGGCGGCGGTGCTGCAGGCCACCAACCACCGACGACGGCCGATCCTGCTGACGGCAGCGGCGGCAAGCCTGGGGATGATCCCGATTGCACGGGAAGTATTCTGGGGCCCGATGGCCTACGCCATGATCGGCGGGATCATCGTTGCTACCTTGCTGACCTTGCTGTTCCTGCCGGCGCTGTATGTGGCCTGGTACAAGATCCGCGAGCCGCAGGAGGCTTGAGGGTTTGCTTGCGGGGCAAGTCGCACTGCCGTTCCTGCGGTAGCTGGCTTGCCCCGCGATGCTTTCAGCGCTTGTTCAAGCCCCTGGCCAAGCGATCCCCGCCCAGCTGGATCAACGTGACCAACGCCACCAGCATGACGATCACGGTCAGCATGATCTGGCTGTCGAATCGCTGGTAGCCGTAGCGGTAGGCGATGTCGCCCAGCCCACCAGCACCAATCGCGCCGGCCATGGCCGAGGAGTTGATCATGGTCACCAGGGTGATGGTAAAGCCGCCGACAATGCCCGACAGAGCCTCGGGCAGCAGCACGTGCCAGACGATGTGCCAACGCCGGCAGCCCATGGCCTGGGCCGCTTCGATCAGGCCGTGGTCGACCTCGCGGAGGCTGACTTCGGCGATGCGGGCAAAGAATGGAGTGGCTGCGATGGTCAGCGGCACTACTGCCGCCCAGACGCCATACGTAGTGCCGACGATCAGGCGGGTGAAGGGGATCAGCGCGACCATCAGGATCAGGAACGGAATCGAGCGGAACACATTGACGAACGCTCCCAGCACCCGGTTCAAGGTGGGCGCTTCGAGGATGCCACCCTTGCCGCTGGTCACCAGGATCACTGCCAGCGGTATGCCGGCCAGCAAGGCGATCAGCGATGACACGCCTACCATCAACAGGGTGTCGAGCACGCCCTGGATCAGTCGATCAGTCCACATACCCCAATACCTCCACCTGCGTGGCCCATGCTCGGGCGCGTTCGATGACCTGTTCATGGCTGTGCGGGGAGTTCGCCACCGACACTACCAACTGCCCCAGCGGGCGGCCCTGGATAGGATCTATGCCGCCTTGCAGCAGGCTGATGCGACCCCCCAGGTGATGGAATAGGGTGGATAGCTCCGGCGCCTGGCGTTCGCTGCCACTGACCTTAAGATTCAGCACCAGCGCCGACTCAGTACTGGCGGCATGTACCTGCAGGCGCGCTTGCAGGGTCGCTGGCAATGCCGGTTGCAATGGCGCGAGCAGGGTCTTGCTGACCTCATGCTGCGGATTGCCAAACACTTGCCACACCGCCCCCTGTTCGACGATGCGCCCGCGTTCGAGCACCACCACCCGCTGGCAGATGTCGCGGATCACTGCCATCTCGTGGGTAATCAGGACGATGGTCAGCCCCAGGCGCTGGTTGATGTCGCGCAGCAGCTCAAGGATCGATGCTGTGGTTTCCGGGTCGAGTGCCGAGGTGGCTTCATCACACAGGAGAATGTCCGGATCATGTACCAGTGCGCGGGCAATGCCGACGCGTTGCTTCTGGCCACCGGACAACTGCGCGGGGTAGACGTGATGCTTTTCCTCAAGGCCTACCAGCTCAAGCAGCTCGGCGACCTTGTGCTGACGCTCGGTTTTTGCGACGCCCGCCACCTTGAGCGGCAGTTCGACGTTCTGCCACACCGTCTTGGCCGACATCAGGTTGAAGTGCTGGAAGATCATGCCGATTCGCCGGCGCAGGCGTACCAGGCGGTCCTCATCGAACTCGCCGATGTCTACCTGATCGATCAGCACGCGGCCGGTGCTCGGTTGTTCAAGGCGGTTGATGGTGCGGATCAGCGACGACTTGCCCGCACCGCTGCGGCCGATGATGCCGAAGATTTCGCCGCGCTGGATGTTCAGGTCGATGCCTTCCAGTGCCGGGGCGGATTGGCCGGGATAGGTCTTGCCCAGGCCGAGAAAGCGCACGTGGGCGTTGCCCAGTTCCGGGCGCAAGGCCCGTTGCTGAGCGTTTTGCAGCGGCTCGAAAGTTTGTCTCTGTTGTGAAAACGGGGCGGTGGCAGCGCTCATCTCAGCTCTCCCAGCCGGGCTGGTAGAGCGTGCCGTGGGCCTTTTCCAGCGCGGCACGAACCGCCGGCGAGTGCTGGTAGATGTCGATGAACTTGGCCAGGCGCGGATCATCCTTGGTTTGCGGACGGATCACGAACTGGATCACGTATTCCTTGTGGTCCAGGCCGTCGAACAGCAGCGCCGAGGTGGCATCGAAGGTCTTGGCCAGGCGGATGTAGGCCGGGTATCCCTGAACCAGATCGGCATCGTCGTAGGCACGTACCAGTTGCACCGCTTCAACCTGGAGGATCCTCAACTGTTTGGGGTTGGCGATGATGTCTTCCTCGGTGGCCTTGTAGCCGACGCCCGGCTTGAGGGTGATCAAGCCTGCCTTGGCCAGCAGCTGCAAGCCGCGGCCGCTGTTGATCGGGTCGTTGGCGATAGCCACGCTGGCCCCCTGGGGCAACGCGTCGAAGCGTTGGTACTTTTTCGAGTAGAGGCCGACGTTGTTGATGATCCCCGGCGCGTAGGGCACAAGGTCAAAGCCGGCGGCGGCCTTGGCGTTTTCCAGGAAGGGGATGTGCTGGAAATAGTTCACGTCGATGTCGCCACTGGCCAGGCTGACGTTCGGCGCGATCCAGTCGCTGAACTCTATCAGTTCCACCTTCAGGCCCTGTTTTTTCGCCTCGTCGACGGCGGCCTCCAGCGGGATGGAAAAGGCAGCCGTGGTGCCGACTTTCAAGGGCTCGTCGGCGGCCTGGGCCGTGTTGAACAGGCCAAGGGTCAGGGCCAGTGCCGCGACGGGGCGGGCGAGGAATGTCTTAAGCATGTTGTGGCGCTCCGGTCGGGGTGGTGTGGCGATAGCTGGCGCCGGGATGGTCGGCGGGCAGGTGGGGTTGTCGGCTGGCGAAGAGTTTTTCGCGCAGGCTGCCGGGTTCGTACGCGGTCTTGTAGGAGCCGCGACGTTGCAGCTCCGGGATTACCAGGTCGATGAAGTCGACGTAGCTTTCCGGGGTGACGGTGCGGGTCAGGTTGAAGCCGTCCAGGCCGGTTTCGGCGATCCAGCTTTCCAGTGCGTCGGCAACCTGGGTCGGCGAGCCCACCAGGGTGATGTAGCGACCGCCCAGGGCGTGCTGGTCCAGCAGCTTGCGGCGGGTCCAGTCGTTGTTCTGTAGGGTTTTGGTCGCCGACTGGATCGCGTTGCTTTTGACGTACTGGATCGGCTCGTCCAGTGCATAGGCGGAAAAGTCGATGCCGGTGGAACTGGAAAAGTGCGCGACACCCGCTTCCGGGCTGGCATGGCGCAGGTACTCGGCGTGCTTGGCGCTGGCTTGTTCCTCGGTGCGCGCGACGATCACGGTCAGGCCCATGAACACCTTGATCGCGTGCGGGTCTCGCCCTGCGGCCACGGCAGCGGCGCGTACCTTGTCGACCTGGGCACGGGTCGCTTGCTTGGTCTGGCCGCTGATGAACACGCACTCGGCATGGTTGCCGGCAAAACTCAGGCCGCGCTCGGAGCTGCCGGCCTGGAACAGCACCGGCGTGCGTTGTGGTGAGGGCTCGCACAGGTGATAGCCCTCGACCCGGTAGAACTCACCCTGGTGCCGCACCTTGTGGACTTTGTCGGGCCGAGCGTAGATCCGCTGCTGGCGGTCGTTGAGTACGGCACCGTCTTCCCAGCTGCCTTCGAGCAGCTTGTACAGCACCTGCATGTATTCATCGGCCTGGTCGTAGCGGCGGTCATGCTCGGTCTGTCGCTCCAGGCCCATGGCACGGGCGGCGCTGTCCAGGTAACCGGTGACGATGTTCCAGCCCACCCGGCCTCGGCTCAGGTGGTCGAGGGTCGAGAGTTTGCGGGCGAACAGGTAGGGCGCCTCGTAGGTGAGGTTGGCGGTCAGGCCGAAGCCCAGGTGACGGGTAACGGCAGCCATGGCCGAGACCAGCAGCAACGGGTCGTTGACCGGCAGTTGGATCGACTCCTTGAGCGGTACATCCACCCCGTTCTGGTACACGTCGTAGACCCCGACGATGTCAGCGATGAACAGCCCGTCGAACAGGCCGCGCTCAAGCAGTTGTGCAAGCTCGGTCCAGTATTCGAGGGTCTTGTACTGGGCTGAGGTGTCACGAGGGTGGGTCCACAGGCCATGGTTGATGTGCCCGATGCAGTTCATGTTGAAGGCGTTGAGCAGGATCTTTTTCTTCGCCATCAGATGGTCCCCCGCAGCGGTGGGTTTTCATCGTTGAGGTAGTAGTTGCCGATGGCGTGGTACTTCCAGCGCACCGGGTCATGCAGGGTATGTACGCGGGCGTTGCGCCAGTGGCGGTCCAGGCCGTGCTCGGCCAGGGTGGCCTGGCTGCCGGCCAGTTCGAACAGGGTGCTGCCGGCGGCCAGGGAAATTTCGGTGCTGATCGCCCGGGCCTCGGCTACAGCGATGGAGGCGGCGGCCACGGTCGTGGCGTCGGGTTCAGACTGGGCCCGGTCGAGGCATTCGCCGGCGCGTTCGAGCAAGGCCTCGGCGGCGTGCAAGCGGATCGCCAAGTGGCCGAACGACTTCAAGGTCAATGGGTCTTCGCAGGCTTTGTCGATACCGGAGTCGATCCAGGGCCGGGTACGGGTGCGTACGAACTGCAGGGCGTCCTCGTAGGCGGCGCGGGCAATGCCCGTGTCGATAGCGGCATGTAGGATCTGCGCCAGCGGGCCGACCGTAGTCGGGCGTTCGAAGGCGCTCTGGAAAGGCACCACATCGTCGGCGGCCACCGGGACATTGTCGAACACCACCGAGCCGCTGCCGGTGGTGCGCTGGCCGAAGCCACTCCAGTCGTCGATCACTTTGAGCCCGGCACTCTCGGCGGGCACGAACACCAATTGCTGCACGCCGCGCTCATCGACCACCGAGGTGGGAATGCGCTGGGCGTAGAGGGCGCCGGTGGCGTAGAACTTGCGCCCGTTGATGCGGTAGGCATCGCCGTCACGGCTCAGGGCGGTGGTGCGGTCGTGGGCTGTCTTGGTGCCCAGTTCGGCCAGGGCATTGCCAAAGCGCTGGCCGGCCATTACCTCGGCATAGAGGCGTTGTTGTTGTGCAGCGCTGCCGTTCACGCGCAGCACTTCCAGAGCGTAGAAATGGTTCTGTGGAATCTGCCCCAGCGAGGCATCGGCCTGGGCAATGCGGGCGATGACCTTGGCCAGGGTGACGTTGGAAACACCGGCCCCGCCAAAGGCCTTGGGGACGCTGATGGCCCACAGGCCGGAGCGGGAAAACAGCGCCAGTTCAGGGTGCGGCAGGCGTCGCTCGCGGTCGCGCAGGATGCTGTCGCGGCGTAGTTGGCCGGCCAGCTTTTCGGCAACCTCCAACGCCTGGGCGTCAGTGTGGATCACCGCGACGTTTTCGTGCGGTTGGGGGAGAAGGCTCATAACAGGGCTCCAGTGGTCTGGTCAGATCCAGGCGTGCCGGGCAGGCAAGGTACCGTTGAGGTGATAGGCGCCGACGGCGTGGTATTTCCAGCGCACCGGGTCGTGGAGGGTGTGCACGCGGGCGTTGCGCCAGTGCCGGTCGAGGTTGAACTCGGCGAGGGTGGCGCGGCTGCCGGCAAGCTCGAACAGCTTCTCGCTGGCTTGCAGGGCGATCTCGGTGGTCAGCACCTTGGCTTCTGCCACGGCAATCGAGGCACGGGCTGCGGACGCGGCATCCACCGGGCCTGCGTCGACTTCATCGAGGGTTCGCGCAGCCTTGCTCAACAGGGCCTGGGCGGCGTGCAGTTCGAGCTGCAGGCGACCGATGTCGGCGATCACGTAGAGATCGTCGCTGGCGCGCTCGACCTTGGCATCGATCCAGGGCCGGGCCCGCTCGCGGACAAAAGCGATGGCATCGGCCACGGCCGCTTCGGCAATGCCGGCGTCGATGGCCGCCTGGATCAGTTGCGAGACAGCGCCCTGGATGTTCGGCACTTCGCTCTGGCGCCAGATATCCACGACCAGGTCATTGTCGACCTGCACCTGATCCAGCAGCACTGTGCCGCTGGCGGTGGTGCGTTGGCCGAAGCCGCTCCAGTCATCGACGATGCGCAGCCCCGGGGTGCCGCGGCGAACGAAGGCCATCACCGGACGGCACTCATCGTTCAGCGCCTTGACCGCCACCCAATGGGCGAACAGGGCGCCGGTCGAATAGAACTTCTGCCCATCGATCACCGAGTGTTCGCCTTTGCGAGTGATCCGCGCCTTGAGTTCCAGGGTGTTCTTGCTGCCGCGTTCGGGGCCGGCGTTGCCGATGCGCCAGCCGTCGAGCACCGACTTGAACAGCAGGTCTTTCTGCCGTTCGCTGGCGGCGCCTTTGAGCAGTTGCAGGATGCCGAACTGGTTTTGCGGAATCTGCCCCAGCGCCGGGTCGGCGGCACTGATGATGCGGAACACCTCGGCAAGGGTGACGAACGAAACCTGTGCACCGCCGTGGCTGCGAGGAATGGAGATACTACCCAGGCCACTGCGGGTGAACTGCTCGATTTCGGCCCACGGCAGCTTGCGCTGCTGATCGCGACGGGCAGCCTGGCTGCGGGCGATCTCGGCCAGCTCATGGGCGGCCTGCAGGGCCTCGGTGTCGCTGCGCAGCACGTTGGCTGGCAACAGCAGGGGGGCGTTGTCCAGATCACTGTGGACGTTGGTGGTTGCCAGACTGGACATCAGTACTGCTCCTTGGCTGCACTCAATGCCCTGGCGTTACGCACTGGGGTGATTGTGTTCCTGACCATACCTACCTCACGTATTGAGAAGGTCGACGCGAGGGCGCCGACGAAAAATGCGCTGGTCCGGTGGTCCGGTTTATATACCCTAATCGTGTATAAAAATTAAATAAACTAACTTATAGGAATATGAATAGAAGTGTTGCTACCGCCCCAAACAGCGGGATGGGCGGTAGCAATGGGGGCGGGGAAATCAGTAACCGGTGTTCTGGGTGCCGAGAAACTTGCCGAGGAACTGGCGGGTGCGCTCTTCACGGGGGTGGGCGAACAGTGCCTTGGCCTCACCCTGTTCGACGATCACACCCTTGTCGAAAAAGATCACCCGGTTGGCGACGTCGCGGGCAAAGCTCATTTCATGAGTGACGATGATCATCGTGCGGTTTTCTTCGGCAAGCCCGCGGATGGTGGCCAGCACCTCGCCAACCAGCTCAGGGTCCAGTGCCGAGGTGGGTTCGTCGAACAGAATCACTTCAGGTTCCATGGCCAGCGCGCGGGCAATGGCTACGCGTTGTTGCTGGCCACCCGAAAGCTTGCGCGGGTAGGCGTCTTCCTTGCCGGCAAGGCCCACCTTGGCGAGCAGCTTGCGTCCCAGCGCCACCGCCTTGTCGTGCGGGGTCTTCTTGACCACCAGCGGCCCTTCGATGACGTTCTCCAGTGCCGTGCGGTGCGGGAACAGGTTGAAGCTCTGGAACACGAAACCTACCTGCTGGCGCAGCTTGCGGATCAGTCCTTGCTGCTGGCCGAGCGGGCGGTTGGCATCGATCTGCACATCGCCGACCTGGATGCGGCCGCTGCTGGGGGTTTCCAGCAAGTTGAGGCAACGCAGGAAGGTGGTCTTGCCCGAGCCGCTGGGGCCGATGATGGCGATCACCTCGCCGGCCTCGACCTTCAGGCTGATGTCGTTCAGCACGGTCTGGCCGTTGAACTGCTTGCTCAGTCGGTCTACCACGATCATGCTCAGGACTCCTGGTCGTGCCGGTTGACCCGCGCTTCCAGACGGTTCTGAAAGTGTGCGAGAACGCTGGCCAGCACCCAGTAGATCAGGGCGGCGGCAAGGTACATGGTGAAGATTTCAAAGGTACGGGCGGTGATCAGCTGCGCCTGGCGAAACAGTTCCGGCACCTGGATGGTGGCCGCCAGGGCAGTGTCCTTGACCAGCGAAATGAAGCTGTTGCCAAGCGGTGGCAAGGCGGTACGCGCCGCCTGGGGCAGGATCGCCCGGCGCATTGCCTGGCCACGGGTCATGCCGATACTGGCGGCGGCCTCCCACTGGCCGCGATCGATGGAGCCAATGGCAGCACGCAGGATTTCACAGGCGTAGGCGGCCATGTTCAGCGAGAAGCCGATCAGCGCTGCCGGCAACGGGTCCAGCTCAAGCCCCAGCTGCGGCAGGCCGTAGTAGATCATGAACAACTGCACCAGCAGCGGTGTGCCGCGAAAGAACGACACATAGACCCGCGCCGTCCAGCTCAGCAGCTTGAACGACGACAAGCGCATCAGCGCCAGGCCAAAACCCAGCAGCAGGCCGAAGAACATCCCGCCCAGGCTGAGGATTACCGTGTAGTAAGCGCCCTTGAGCAGAAAGGGCGCGCTGTCGAGAGCAAGCTGCAGGCTGTCTTCGATCATTTAGTCACGTCGGCGCCAAAGTACTTCTCGGAGAGCTTGGCCAGGGTGCCATCGGCGCGCAGCTTGTCCAGCGCCTTGTTGATAGCATCGAGCAATTCGGGCTCACCCTTGCGCAGGGCGATACCGGATTCCAGGCGCGAGAAGGCGTCACCTGCCACGGCGGTGTCCTGGGCTTTCTTCGCGTATTCCAGCGCGGCCAGGCGGTCGATGAGGATGGCGTCGATTCGGCCCACGCGCAGGTCCTGGAACTTGCTCGGGTCATCGTCATAGGTGCGCACCTCCGCCTTCGGTACCGCCGATTTCACCCACTGCTCGTAGTTGGTACCCAGGCCCACACCGACCTTCTTGCCGGCCAGGTCGGCGGCAGATTTGATCGTGCCTTCGTTCTTTTTCAGGGTCAGCGCCTGGATACCGGAAACGGTATAGGGCTCGGAGAAGTCGTACTTTTTCTTGCGCTCATCAGAGATGGTCACTTGGTTGACCACCACGTCCAGGCGCTTGGACTCAAGGGCGGCGAGGATGCCGTCCCATTTGGTCGGCTGCAGCTTGGCCTTGACCCCCAGCTCCTTGGCCAGGGCTTCGGAGAGCTCCACCTCGAAGCCGGCCAGCTTGCCGCTTTCATCGACGAAGCTGAAGGGTGGGTAGGTGCCTTCGAGGCCTACGCTGATCACCCCTTTGTCTTTGATGGTCTTCAATTGCTCGCCGGCAACGGCCTGGCCAAGCAGGCTGGCGCCCAGCAGCAGGGCAACACCTGCATTGAAAATCTGTTTACCGATTACTGTCATGACGAAGCCCCAATGTTGTTGTGTAGTGGGTGACGACAATAGGGTGAAGCGCTATAGGCTTAAAAATAATATAAATTTATTTTCTTATATCGTTTTCAGATAAGCCATTCAGCTGTTCCAGACCTCAGGGTAGGCGAATAATGCCGGAGCCCCACCGGTATGCAGGAAAATCAGCGGACCATCATCGAAACGCTGGCGAGCGATGCCATCGAGCAAGCCGGCCATGGCCTTGCCGGTGTACACCGGATCCAGCAGCAGGCCTTCGTGGCTTGCCAGCAGGCGTATGGCGGCCAGGGTGCCGGCATTCGGCTCGCCGTAGCGGGGGGCGAAATACTCGTCCCAGAGTTCAACGTGAAAGCTGCCGGGTACCTGCACACCGAGCAGTTCGGCCGTGCGTTCGGCCAGGCCCTGGACCTTGGGCCGCTGGTCTTCATCACTGCGCGATACGGTCACCCCAATCACCGGCAGTTGTGGCATGACCGATGCCAGGGCCAGGCCGAGGCCGCTATGGGTGCCGGCGCTGCCGGAGGCCAGGACCACGCCGGCAAATTGCTTGCCGGTGTGGTCGATCTGGGTCGCCAGTTCAAGGCCTGCACGCACATAACCCAGCGCACCGAGAGCGTTGGAGCCACCAATAGGCACCACGTAAGGTTTGCGACCGCTGGCGTGCAGCCGTATGGCAAGGGCCTGGAGTTGATCATCGGCATTGTCCAGGTTGTCGACCAACTCGACCTTGGCATCGAACAGGTCGAGCAGCAGGCGGTTGCCGTTTTGCTGGTAATTGAGCGAATCGGTGCCGATGGGGTTTTCCAGTAGCGCCACACAACCCAGGCCCAGGCGCGCAGCCAAGGCGGCCGTCTGGCGCACATGATTGGACTGGATTGCACCGGCGGTCACCAGGGTGTCGGCACCCTTGCTCAAGGCGTCGGCGGCCAGGTATTCGAGCTTGCGCAGCTTGTTGCCGCCGAGGGCGAGCGGCGTGCAATCGTCGCGCTTGACGTAGATTTCGCGGCCCAGCCAGGCCGAAAGGCGATCCAGCTTTTCCAGTGCGGTGGGTGCGCCTAGCAGGTCCAGACGATTGAAGCGTTCGAGCTGTCGTTCGATCATGGCAACACATCTGCGTGGGAAAATTCGACTATAGGCAGCGCCAAGCTCAGGGGCAACTCCAGGGCTTATGCCTGCGTTATCGCGATCTGGAATAAAGGGTTATTTTTTCCCGCCTGGTGATTTGCCGTAAAGTGACCGCCTATCAGGCGGCCTTCCCTTCCAATAACCGCCGCCGTGGCAGGAGACGTAACCGTGAGCGAAAACGCGCAAACAGGGCATTGGCAATTGCAGGGCATCGTCGCCGGCTTGCGTACTGCCCGGGACAAATGGCGCAGCAGCAATGGTCGTAGCAGTGGCGAACAGGGCGGCCGCGAGCTGCCTTCGCGTGAAGCCATGCGGCACATCCTCGAGCAACTGTGCGGGGCGCTGTTCCCGATGCGCCTGGGGCCCGTGGACTTGCGCGAGGAAAGTGAAGACTTCTATGTCGGGCACACCCTCGATTCGGCCCTGACTGCCTTGCTCGCCCAGGCCCGCCTCGAGCTTCGCTACGTGGCTCGCCACGGCAAGTGCAACATGGCGGATGTCGACGCCAAGGCCCTGAGCGTTATCCAGGGCTTTGCTGCGGCATTGCCGGGCCTGCGCAGCATCCTCGATACCGATGTACTGGCTGCCTTCCACGGCGACCCGGCGGCGCGCAGCGTCGATGAAGTGTTGCTGTGCTACCCGGGAATTCTTGCGGTCATCCATCACCGTCTGGCCCATCACCTGTACCGCGCTGGCCTGCCGTTGCTCGCGCGGATCAGTTCGGAGCTGGCGCATTCGGCCACCGGTATCGACATCCACCCGGGTGCGCAGATCGGTCAGAGTTTCTTCATCGACCACGGCACTGGCGTAGTGATCGGCGAGACGGCAATCATCGGTGAGCGTGTGCGCATCTACCAGGCCGTTACCCTGGGCGCCAAGCGCTTCCCGGCTGACGAAGACGGCCAGTTGCAAAAGGGGCACCCGCGCCACCCGATCGTAGAGGACGACGTGGTGATTTACGCCGGCGCCACTATTCTGGGACGTATCACCATCGGCAAGGGTTCGACCATCGGCGGCAACGTCTGGCTGACCCGCAGTGTGGCGCCGGGCAGCAACCTGACCCAGGCCAATCTGCAGCACGATGACGGGACCCAGAAGTAGCGCAAACCAGGCTTGGCTTGCGGCATCGGGTCGCATTGCGGACCCCATCCATGTTTAACTTGAACGCTTGTTCAAGTTAAAACGGTGGTCCGCTGCCGGCGTTCAACAGGAGGAAACCCTTTGCTGAACCCGTTCAATCCAAGCCTTTTCCCTCATTTCGAGGTGCGCGTTAGATGAGTGCACCGAGTTCCCTACCCAGCGGCAAGATCCGCATGAATCCGCCGGTTTTCTATTTCGCGGCGAGCTTTATCCTCATTTTCGGACTGGTGGTCATCAGCAACCCGCAAGCAGCGGGTGAGTGGTTGCTGGCGGCGCAGAACTGGGCGGCCAACACGGTCGGCTGGTATTACATGCTGGCAATGACGCTGTACCTGGTCTTCGTGGTGGTCACCGCCTTGTCCGGCTACGGCAAGATCAAGCTCGGTGCCGACCACGACGAGCCCGAGTTCAGCTACCTGTCCTGGGCCGGCATGCTGTTCGCCGCCGGTATCAGCATCACCTTGTTCTTCTTCTGTGTCTCCGAACCCCTGACCCATATGCTCCATCCGCCCCAGGGCGAGGCGGGCACTGCCGAGGCCGGGCGTCAGGCGATGCAGTTGTTGTTCCTGCACTGGGGCCTGCATGGCTGGGGCGTGTTTGCCTTCGTCGGCATGGCCCTGGCGTACTTTGCCTACCGTCACAACCTGCCTCTGGCCCTGCGTTCTGCGCTTTACCCGCTGATCGGGAAACGCATCAACGGGCCGATCGGTTATGCGGTGGATGGCTTCGGGATCATTGCCACGGTGTTCGGCCTGGGCGCCGACATGGGCTTTGGTGTGCTGCACCTGAACTCTGGCCTGGACTACCTCTTCGGCATCCCGCATACCCAATGGGTACAAGTGGCGCTGATTACCCTGATGATGGGTGCTGCGGTGGCGGTTGCCGTGGCGGGGGTCGAGAAGGGCGTGCGGGTGATGTCCGACATCAACATGTTCCTGGCCTGTGCGCTGTTGCTGTTCGTGCTGTTTGCCGGGCCCACGCAGCATCTGTTCAATACCCTGATCCAGAACCTGGGTGACTACCTGGGGGCGCTGCCGCGCAAGAGCTTTGATGTCTATGCCTACAACGAGGCCAGCGACTGGCTGGGCGGCTGGACCGTGTTCTACTGGGCCTGGTGGATTGCCTGGGCGCCGTTTGTAGGCCTGTTCATCGCGCGGATCTCCCGTGGCCGGACCATCCGTGAATTCGTCTTTGGCGTGCTGCTGATTCCGTTGGGCTTCACCCTGGCGTGGATGTCGATCTTCGGCAACAGCGCCATGTCCCAGGTGCTCGATCACGGCATGACCGCACTGGGACAGTCGGCGATCGACAACCCGTCAATGACCCTCTACCTGCTGCTGGAAACCTACCCCTGGAGCAAGGCGGTGATCGGCGTCACCGTGTTCATCAGTTTTGTGTTCTTCGTCACCTCCGCCGACTCCGGCACTGTGGTGCTGTCGACCCTGTCCGCCCGTGGCGGCAATGCCGATGAAGACGGCCCCAACTGGTTGCGGGTGTTCTGGGGCGCGATGACGGCGCTGGTGACCATCGGCCTGTTGTTCGCCGGCAGCATCGATTCGTTGAAGTCGGCGGTGGTACTGACCTCGCTGCCGTTCTCGGTGATCCTGCTGGCCATGATGTGGGGCCTGCACAAGGCGTTCTACCTGGAGTCGCAACGCCAGATTGCGCAGATGCATTCCCTGGCACCTTTCGCCAATTCGCGCCGCGGACGCGGTGGCTGGCGTCAGCGCTTGAGCCAGGCCGTGCATTTTCCGTCGCGCGATGAGGTGTACCGCTTCATGGACGACGTGGTGCGCCCGGCGATTGCCGAGGTAACCGAGGTGTTTGTCGAGAAAGGCCTGAACGTCATCACCCAGGAGGACCCGAGCCACGACAACGTCAGCCTCAAGATCGGCCACGGTGAAGAGCAGCCGTTCATTTACCAGGTGCAGATGCGCGGGTATTTCACCCCGTCATTCGCCTTGGGCGGGTTGGGTACCCAGGAGTTGAAGAACCGTCGTTACTATCGTGCTGAAGTTCACCTGAGCGAAGGCAGCCAGGACTATGACCTGGTTGGCTACAGCAAGGAGCAGATCATCAACGACATCCTTGATCAGTACGAGCGGCATATGCAGTTTTTGCATTTGGTTCGTTAGCAAGCCATCGCGGGGCAAGCCCGCTCCTGCTGGAGCAGGCTTGCCCCGCGATCGCGTCAGAACGGCGCATCCCCAAGAATTGTCGCCCGGTGCATCACCCGCCGCTGCGGCCGATAGTCATCCACCGCGAAATGCTGCGTCACGCGGTTGTCCCAGAACGCCACGTCGCTCTCCTGCCAGCGCCAGCGGATGGTGAACTCCGGGCGGGTGGCGTGGGCGAACAGCAGCTTGAGAATCGCCTCGCTTTCCGTCTCGCTGAGCTCATTGATCCGCGTGGTGAAGCCTTCATTGACGAACAGCGACTTGCGGCCGCTGACCGGGTGGGTGCGAACTACCGGGTGCGACAGCGGTGGGTTATTGCGCCGCGTCGCCTTCCAGCGCGCCAGGTCTTCGGGTGTATTGCCGAAGCGTTCAAGCGGAAAGGACTTGGTGAAGTCGTGCGTTGCCGTCAACCCGTCGAGCAATTGTTGCAGCGGCGCCGACAAGGCCTCGAACGCTGCGATGCCACTGGCCCACAAAGTGTCGCCACCGTAAGCCGGCAGTTGCTTGGCACTGAGCACGGCACCCAGTGCCGGGGTTGGCAGGAAGGTCACGTCGGTGTGCCACACGGCGTTGTCGCGCACGTCAGTAACCGCTGTGTCGAGCACCAGCACCTGCGGGGTTTCCGGCACGTTGGGGTAGATCGGATGAATGTGCAGGTCGCCAAAGCGCGCGGCAAATTCAGCTTGCTGGCGTGGGTTGATCGGCTGGTCGCGAAAGAACAGCACCTGATGAGTGAGCAGGGCGTGTTCGATGGCGTCACGTGTTTCGTGGCTGATCGGGTGGCTCAGGTCGATACCGCTGATCTGGGCGCCGAGGGCAGGGCTGAGCGGGGTAATGGTCAGGCTCATGTCGGTTCTCGATACGTCTTCAATGACTCTGGCCATGCCAGGGCACCAGTTTGCGTTGCAGGGCACGCAGGCTCATTTCCAGGGCAAAGGCGATCAGCGCGATCACCAGGATGCCGAGCACCACCACATCGGTCACCAGGAACTGCGCGGCCGACTGGACCATGAAACCCAGGCCGCTGGTGGCGGCGATCAACTCGGCGGCGACCAGGGTCGACCAGCCCACGCCCAGACCGATGCGCACACCGGTGAGGATGTCGGGCAAGGCGCTGGGCAGGATCACATGGCGAATCAGTTGGGCCCGCGTGGCGCCCAGCGACTGTGCTGCCCGTAGCTTGCTCGGGTCGACGGTGCGTACACCGGTGGCGGTGGCAATGGCGATGGGGGCAAAGATCGCGAGGTAGATCAGCAGCACTTTCGACAGCTCGCCGATACCGCACCAGATTACGATCAAGGGCAGGTAGGCCAGGGGTGGAATCGGGCGGTAGAACTCGATCAGCGGGTCGAGGATGCCGCGGGCAATACGGTTGTGGCCGATGGCGATGCCAATCGGGATCGCGGTGACTATTGCCGCGCCCAAGGCCAGTCCGATGCGCCCCAGGCTCGCGCCCAGATGTTGCCAGAGCGTGGACTCCATGTAGCCCTGGGTCAGCAGCAACCAGGCCTTGGCCAGCACCGCACCAGGAGATGGCAGGAACAGCGGCTCGATCCATTCGGCTGCAGTCACCGCCCACCACACCAGTAGCAGGGTGGCCAGGGTCAGACCGCTGATCAAGCGAGTGCTCAAAGGGCGACGTAGCGGGGTGGGCGCGTGCGCTGGGGCGCTGTGTTTGGCTGCGACCACATTCAGGCTGCTCATGCGATCTCCTGGCGCACGGTGGCGCTGCGTTGGGAAAACACCCGGGCCAGGACATGCTCGCGGGTTTCGATAAAGCGTGGATCGGACTTGATTGCCCGCGCCGATTCGCCGGCGGCGTACCGCTGGCCGAAATCCAGATGCAGACGTTCGACGATTTGCCCGGGATCGGGCGCCAGTAGAATCAGGTCGGTGGCGAGAAACACGGCTTCTTCAATGTCGTGGGTAATCAGGAACACCGGCTTGGCCGTGCGTTGCCAGACCTGCAACAGCAGCTCTTGCATCTGTTCACGGGTAAAGGCATCCAGTGCGCCGAACGGCTCGTCCATCAACAGCACCCGTGGGTCGGCAGCCAGGGCGCGAGCCAGGCCTACGCGTTGCTTCTGCCCACCGGAAAGCTGCCAGACCCGCCGCTTGCCGAAGTCGCTCAGGTCGACCAGTGCCAGCATCTCCCGGGCCTTGCGTTCACGCTCGGCGCGCGGCACCCCGGCCAGCTCCAGGCCGAAGGCGACGTTGGCCAGCACGTCCTGCCACGGCAGCAGGGCGTCGTCCTGGAAGACCACGCCCCGTTCGGCACTGGGGCCTTGCACCGGCACACCGTCCAGGGTGATACGGCCGGCGCTGGGCGCGACGAACCCTGCGATCAAATTGAGCAGCGACGTCTTGCCGCTGCCGGAGGGACCCAGGGCCACCAGCAATTGCCCCGGGCCCAGGCTCAGGGTGATGTCGGTCAGCACCGGTACGGCTGCGCCGGGGTACTGTGCGCTGATGCGCTCCAGCTCAAGCAATGCCATGACAAGCTCCGATCAATGGGGGATGAACTGGGCGCTGACATAGGGCGAGTAATCCGGCAGCACGGCTTCAACCTTGCCCTGCGCCTTGAGGAAGGTCGCGGTGTCGGTAATCGCCTGGGTTGTCGGTGCGCCCAGTGCGGCGACCTGGTCGGCGGCCAGCGGGAACACGTTGCCCTGCAGCAGGCCCGGGATGTCGGCGGGCTTGGCGCCGGACAGCTTGACCAGCTTGTCGACGTTGCTCGAGTTGGCCAGCCAGGCTTGCGGGTCCTTGCGGTAGTCGGCGTAGGCATCAAGGGTCACGGTGGCGAAGGCCTTGACGATGTCAGGGTGCTTGGCCGCGAAGTCCTTGCGCACGATCCAGGCGTCAAAGGTCGGTGCCCCTTTCTTGGCCAGCTCGCCGGAAGTGATCAACACCTTGCCGGTCTCCTTGGCCACACCCAGGGCGGGGTCCCATACATAGGTGGCATCAATGTCGCCGCGCTTCCAGGCGGCGATGATCGCCGGTGGCGCCAGGTTGAGGATCTGCACCTTGGCCGGGTCGATGTCCCACTGCTTGAGTGCGGCCAGCAGGCTGTAATGGCCGGTCGACACGAACGGTACGGCGATCTTCTTGCCGATCAGGTCCTGAGGCGAGTTGATGTTGGCGCCGTCACGAGCTACCAGGGCTTCGGCAGCGCCGATCTGCGTGGCGATCAGGAACGTTTCCACCGGCAGCTTGCGGGTGGCAGCGGCAGCCAGCGGGCTGGAGCCGAGATAACCGATCTGCACGTCGCCGGAAGCCACGGCGGTGATCACATCAGCGCCGCTGTCGAATTTGCGCCAGTCGATGCTGGCCTTGCTGGCTTTTTCGTAGTCGCCGTTGACCTGGGCGACCTTGGCCGGATCAACGGTCGTCTGGTAGGCCACGGTCAGATCGGCCGCCTGGGCCAACCAGCTGGCGCCAGCCAGGGTCAGGGCGGCAAACAGGCGCAGTGGGGCGTGCGGGGTCATGGTGAACTCCTTCTCAGGCGGTGGAGGTGCGAGAGAAGAAAGGCTAAATGATCTAAGAAAGCTAAAATAAATAACTTTTTAGCATTAGCTTAGGAAGCATTTGATTTAAGGTTGTTGGGGGCCGAAGGAAGGTGCCCAGGAGATTAGATCTAAAAAATTAGAGCTTATAACCTTAAGGAATTAAACGGGACGTCGATACAGCTGGCTGAGAAAAATTCGGAACATATTCCAGATTAGTCTGAAAAATTCTGAAATAAGGCTTTTTGGATTTATAGGATTGTTATTATCCTTGACCCCAAGGGCTGGCGTATTAGACCAAAGTAGCGAAATGAATAGTTACGATTGACTTGACGGTCACGCTTTGGTGCTAATCGCCAATCGACAACGAGCAGGGCTTCAGATCCTGCCGTAAGCGAACCACAAGAATTAGAAACGAGAGGAGCAAAACATGTACAAGTCGACCTTGGCAATTGCCGTGGCCGTAGGGGTTCTGGCCCAGCAGGCAGGTGCCGCCGGTTTCGTTGAAGACAGCAAGCTGTCGCTCAGCTCCCGCACCATGTACTTCAACAACGACAACCGTGATGGTGGCGCTGACAACCGTGAATCGGGTCAGGGTTTCAAAGTCGACTACATCTCGGGTTTCACCGAGGGTACCGTTGGTTTTGGTGTTGATGCACAAGCCCTGTGGGGTATTCACCTGGACGGCGGCCGTGGCCACCACCCAGACAACAGCAGTTTCTTCCCAAGCGACTCCGATGGTTCGGCCGAGAGCCAGTGGGCCCGTTTCGGTGCCAACGCCAAAGCGCGCTTCTCCAAGACTGAAGCTCACTTCGGGAGCGCCCTGGCGCCAAACCTGCCGATCCTGGTATCCAACGACGGTCGTCTGCTGCCACAAACCTTTGAAGGCGGCACCATCCAGTCCAAGGAAATCGACAGCCTGACCCTCAACGCCGGTCAGCTGACCCACGCCATGGGCCGTGCTTCGAGCAACCGTACCGGCCTGTCGGTTGCCGGTGCTACCCAGGACAGCAACAAGTTCCAGTTCGCCGGTGGCGACTGGAAAGTCACCAAAGACCTGACCCTGCAGTACTACTACTCGAACCTGGAAGACTTCTACAAGCAGCACTTCCTGGGCCTGGTACACGTCCTGCCGATTGCTGAAGACCAGTCGTTCAAGACCGACATCCGCTACTTCGACAGCAGCAGCGATGGCAAGAACGGTGAAACCGGCTACGCCTTCAACAACAACGGTGGCTATGCCAAGAACACCGGCGAGGTCGACAACAAGACCTGGAGCGCCATGTTCACCTACTCCCTGGGTGGTCATGCTTTCCTGTTGGGTCACCAGCAGATCGGTGATGACGGTGGTTTCGTCTGGCTGAACCAGGGCAACGTGGTTGACGGCAATGGCCGCAACGAAGGTGCCGGCGGTTCGAGCTTCTACCTGTTCACCGACAGCATGATCAACCAGTTTGCCCGTGCCGGTGAAAACACCACCTTCGGTCAGTACTCCTACGACTTCGCCCGCCTGGGTGTTCCTGGTCTGAAGACCTCGATCTCCTACCTGCGTGGTGATGACATCCGTAGCCGTACCGGTGGCAGCGACTACAGCGAGTGGGAACGCGACGCGCGTATCGACTACGTGATCCAGGAAGGTACCCTCAAGGGCCTGGGCGCCAGCCTGCGTCACGGTGTGTACCGCGGCGGCAGCAGCGAAGCCAGCGCCGACCAGGATCAGACCCGCCTGATCTTCAACTACACTTACAGCTTCATGTAAGTCCGGTTGAAACGAGAAGCCTCGCCTTAGTGCGAGGCTTTTTTTTGTCTGCGCATTTATAGATTTTAAAGTTATAAATAAATCGATATTTATTCTTTTTAATTTCTACTGCTTGCAGGCACAGTGAACCCATAACGAACCCAGCCAAGGAGCCGCACCATGAGCCTCAGACTCGGCGATATCGCCCCCGACTTCGAACAGGAATCCAGCGCCGGCAAGATCCGTTTCCATGAGTGGCTGGGCAATAGCTGGGGCGTGCTGTTTTCGCATCCGGCCGACTTCACTCCGGTATGCACCACCGAGCTGGGCTTTACCGCCAAGCTCAAGGACCAGTTTGCCGAGCGCGGCGTCAAGGCCATTGCCCTGTCGGTGGACCCGGTGGACTCCCACCACCGCTGGATCGACGACATCAACGAAACCCAGAACACCGTGGTCAACTTCCCGATCCTGGCCGATGCCGACCGCAAGGTTTCGGACCTCTACGACCTGATCCACCCCAACGCCAGTGACACGCTGACGGTACGCTCCCTGTTTGTGATCGACCCGAACAAGAAGATCCGCCTGACCATCACTTACCCGGCCAGCACGGGGCGCAACTTCCACGAAATCCTCAGGGTGATCGACTCGCTGCAGCTTACCGACAACCACAAGGTGGCAACGCCAGCCAACTGGCAGGACGGTGATGAGGTGGTGATCGTGCCGTCGCTCAAGGACGAAGACGAAATCAAGCAACGCTTTCCGAAGGGCTACCGGGCGGTCAAGCCGTACTTGCGCTTGACCCCGCAGCCTAACCGCTGAATCCAATAGCAGGGATCTTTGGGCCGTTTCGACGGCCCTTTTTTATGGTTGATCGCGGGGCAAGCCCGCTCCCACCAGGCCGGTGGTAGCGGGTTTGCCCCGCGATGCTTTAATAGTTCCAAAACGAATAAACAAATGAAAAAATATGATTTATAGATATATGTGTCCGGCTGTTAAGGTCACTCCACTCCAGCGAGAACTTCACCTCGCGGCCCTCTAGAACACGATCAAGGAAGCGCTCCAATGCTGGTTGTTTCTCTCGGTGGTAGTCCCAGTCTGCGTTCACGCTCCGGTGTGCTGCTTGAGCGCAGCCGCCAGTGGCTGCAAGAGCAGGGTGTTGAAGTGGTGACTTTCCAAGTACGGGATTTTCCGGCCGAGGACCTGCTGCATGCCCGCTTCGACAGCCCCAAAGTGCAGCACTTCCTGCAACTGGTCGAACAGGCGGACGGCCTGATCGTCGCCACGCCGGTGTACAAGGCGTCCTTTGCGGGTGCCCTTAAAACACTGCTCGACCTGCTGCCTGAACGCGCACTGCGCCACAAGGTGGTATTGCCAATCGCCACGGGCGGCAGCATCGCCCACATGCTGGCGGTGGATTACGCCCTCAAGCCCGTTCTGTCGGCACTCAAGGCCGAAGAAACCCTGCAAGGGATCTTCGCCGACGACAGCCAGATCGCCTACGGCGAAGGCAGCGCAGCCGCGCAGTTGGCCCCGGCCCTGGAGCAGCGCCTGAACGAATCGCTGGACCTGTTTCACAGTGCCCTGGCGCGCCGGCCAAAACCGGTCGCCCCAGGGGTGCTGAACGAACGTCTGCTCAGTGCTCGCTGGAGCATCTGAGCCCTACTCAACCTGTCATTCCCACCTTACTCGCCCGCCAACGGGCAAGCAGGTGCAGCCTGAACCCAACAGCAAAAGGAGAGCGCTATGCGCACTGTCATTTTGCGTCGTGGTCTGGTCGCTCTGTTTGCTGCGGCTGTGTCCTTCGGCGCCATCACTCACGCTCAAGCTGAAAGCCTGCGTATCGGTTATCAGAAGTACGGCACGCTGGTGCTGCTCAAGGCCAAGGGCTCGCTGGAAAAGCGTCTGGCCGCCCAGGGCGTACAGGTTCAATGGACTGAGTTCCCCGGCGGCCCGCAGCTGCTTGAAGGCCTGAACGTAGGCTCCATCGACTTCGGCGTTACCGGTGAAACCCCGCCCGTGTTTGCCCAGGCCGCCGGTGCCGACCTGCTGTACGTGGCCTATGAGCCGCCGGCACCGCACAGCGAAGCGATCCTGGTGCCCAAGGGGTCGTCGATCCAGTCGGTGAAGGAGCTCAAAGGCAAGAAGGTCGCGCTGAACAAGGGTTCCAACGTTCACTACCTGTTGGTACGCGCCCTTGAAGATGCCGGCCTCAAATACACCGACATCCAGCCGGTGTTCCTGCCGCCCGCCGATGCCCGCGCCGCCTTCGAGCGTGGCAGTGTCGATGCCTGGGTGATTTGGGATCCGTACCAGGCCGCCGCAGAACAGCAACTGCAGGCACGCACCCTGCGTGACGGCAAAGGCATTGTCGACAACCACCAGTTCTACCTCGCCACCAAGCCCTACGCCCAGAAGCACCCTGAGGTGATCAATGCTCTGGTGGAGGAAGTGCGCGCCGTGGGCGAGTGGTCCAAGGCCAATCCGCAAGAGGTCACCGACCAGGTGGCGCCGCTGCTCGGCCTGCCTGCCGACATCACCCTCACCTCGGTCAAGCGCCAGGGCTACGGTGCTCACTTCCTGACCCCGGACGTGGTCATTGCCCAACAGAAAATCGCCGACACCTTCCACTCGCTCAAGCTGATTCCCAAGCCATTGAGCATCAAGGATGTGATCTGGACTCCCCCGGCCAAGGTTGCCACCGCGCCTTGACGATTCGCCCGTGCCGGGGCGCCGCCCCGGTTTGCGTTCCCCTTAGGAGACAACTCCAATGAGCCTCAATATTTTCTGGTTTCTTCCCACCCACGGCGACGGTCACTACCTGGGCACCGCCGAAGGCGCCCGTGCGGTCGATCACGGCTACCTGCAGCAGATCGCCCAGGCTGCCGACCGCCTGGGCTTTGGCGGGGTGCTGATTCCCACCGGGCGCTCCTGCGAGGACTCCTGGCTGGTTGCTGCGTCGCTGATTCCGGTGACCCAGCGCCTGAAGTTCCTGGTGGCTCTGCGCCCGGGCATCATCTCACCCACGGTGGCTGCGCGTCAGGCGGCGACCCTGGACCGGCTCTCGGGTGGTCGTGCGTTGTTCAACCTGGTCACCGGCGGCGACCCGGAAGAACTCTCTGGCGATGGCCTGTTCCTCAGCCACGAAGAGCGCTACCAGGCTTCGGTGGAATTCACCCGCATCTGGCGGCGCGTACTGGAAGGCGAAACCGTCGACTACGACGGCCAGCATATCCAGGTCAAAGGCGCCAAGTTGCTTTACCCGCCCATTCAGCAGCCACGTCCGCCGTTGTACTTCGGCGGTTCCTCCGAGGCTGCGCAGGACCTGGCAGCCGAGCAGGTCGAGTTGTACCTGACCTGGGGCGAACCACCGGCCGCCGTGGCCGAGAAAATCGAGCAAGTGCGTGCCAAGGCCGCCAAGCAGGGCCGCACGGTGCGGTTCGGGATTCGTCTGCATGTGATCGTGCGCGAAACCAATGCCGAAGCCTGGCAGGCCGCCGAGCGCCTGATCTCGCACTTGGACGACGACACCATTGCCCGCGCCCAGGCCTCGCTGGCGCGCTTCGATTCGGTGGGCCAGCAACGCATGGCCGCGCTGCACGGCGGCAACCGCGACAACCTGGAAGTCAGCCCCAACCTCTGGGCCGGTGTCGGCCTGGTGCGTGGCGGTGCCGGTACCGCGCTGGTGGGTGACGGGCCGACCGTGGCGGAGCGGGTCAAGGAGTACGCGGCACTGGGCATCGATACGTTCATCTTCTCCGGTTATCCACACCTCGAAGAGTCGTACCGGGTTGCCGAGCTGCTGTTCCCGCACCTGGATGTGGAGCGCCCGGAGTTGCCGAAAACCGGTGGCTACGTGAGCCCCTTCGGCGAGATGGTGGCCAACGACATCCTGCCCAAATCCACAGCACAGCGCTGAGGGGCGGGCCATGAGTCGAGTCTCCACTCCCTGGCCACAGCGCCTGGCGCCCTGGGCGCTGCCGCTGCTGCTGTTGGCGATCTGGCAACTGTCCGTCAGTGCTGGCTGGCTGTCGACGCGCATCCTGCCGGCACCGAGCGCGGTACTCAGCGCCGGGGTCGAGCTGGTGCGCAGCGGCGAGATCTGGACGCATTTGGCAATCAGTGGCTGGCGTGCCGCCGTCGGGTTCTTGATCGGCGGTGCCATCGGCCTGGCACTGGGCTTTATCACCGGGCTGTCGAAGTGGGGTGAACGCCTGCTCGACAGCTCGGTGCAGATGATCCGCAACGTGCCGCACCTGGCGCTGATTCCGCTGGTGATCCTGTGGTTCGGGATCGATGAGTCGGCGAAGATTTTCCTGGTCGCTCTGGGTACCTTGTTCCCGATCTACCTGAACACCTACCACGGCATCCGCAACGTCGATCCGGCACTGGTGGAAATGGCACGCAGCTATGGTCTGTCGGGGTTCGAGCTGTTTCGCCAGGTGATTCTGCCCGGCGCCTTGCCGTCGATCCTGGTGGGGGTGCGCTTCGCCCTGGGCTTTATGTGGTTGACTCTGATCGTTGCCGAAACCATTTCGGCCAACGCCGGCATCGGCTACCTGGCCATGAACGCCCGCGAGTTCCTGCAGACCGACGTCGTGGTCCTGGCCATCGTCCTGTATGCCGTGCTGGGCAAGCTTGCCGACCTGGCGGCCCGAGGCCTCGAGCGGGTCTGGCTGCGCTGGCACCCGGCGTATCAACCGACCCGGGGAGAGGGCGCATGACCATCCTCAAGGAACCACCTCAACACCTGCTGCGCGGTATCCCGCTGGCGGCGAACAACCTGCAGAAAACCTTCGGCCAGCGGCAGGTGCTGTGCGATATCGACCTGCACATTCCGGCCGGGCAATTCGTGGCGATCGTTGGCCGCAGCGGCTGCGGCAAAAGCACGTTGCTGCGATTGCTGGCCGGGCTTGACCAGCCTTCCGGGGGCGAGTTGCTGGCAGGCACCGCCCCCCTGAGCGAGGCTCGCGAAGACACCCGGCTGATGTTCCAGGAGGCGCGCTTGTTGCCCTGGAAGAAGGTGATCGACAACGTCGGCCTGGGGTTGTCAGGCAACTGGCGGTCCCAGGCGCTGGAGGCCCTGGAAGCGGTCGGCCTGGCCGAGCGCGCCAACGAATGGCCGGCAGCGCTCTCGGGCGGGCAGAAGCAGCGTGTGGCCCTGGCCCGGGCCTTGATCCACAAACCTCGGCTGTTGCTGCTCGACGAGCCGTTGGGAGCGCTGGATGCGTTGACCCGCATCGAGATGCAGCAACTGATCGAACGGCTCTGGCGCCAGTACGGCTTTACCGTGCTGTTGGTAACCCATGATGTCAGCGAAGCGGTGGCGGTTGCTGACCGGGTGATTCTGATTGAAGACGGGGAGGTCGGACTGGACCTGACGGTCGACCTGCCACGACCACGGGCGCGCGGCTCACACCGCCTGGCGGCCCTGGAAACCGAAGTTCTCAACCGGGTTCTGGCGATCCCGGGCACACCGCCCGAACCTGAACCTGTAGCCCCCTTGCCGACGCAATTGCGTTGGGCCCTCTGACCTGTAAGGAATCCAGCAGATGACTATCAAAGCAATCAACGTACGTAACCAGTTCAAAGGCACCGTGAAGGAAATCCTGGAAGGGCCGGTGCTGTCGGAAATCGATGTGCAGACAGCCTCGGGCATCGTCACTTCGGTGATCACCACCCGTTCGGTACGCGAGCTGGAGCTGGCGATTGGCAGCGAGGTGATTGCCTTTGTGAAGTCGACCGAGGTGTCGATTGCCAAGTTGTGACGCGATCGCGGGGCAAGTCGAGACGTCGCACCGCCGCTCCTACAGGTCCTGTGGGAGCGGGCTTGCCCCGCGATGCTTCGGCAAGAACGGCGGCAGGTACAAACCCAGGTAGGCATCAAACACGCGCATGCCTTCCTCAGCCATGCGCGGCGTGATCTGCCCATGCAACTGCACCGAACGGGCATACACCCGATCCCCCAGCTCCATGGCCAGGGCAAACACGTCGACGTCTTCCGGCAGCGCTGGGAGCTGGAAATGCTGGGCGAACAGCTTGTGCATCAAGTCACCCAGTTCGAGGTCGTGCTGGCGGTCGGCCTGGGTCACTTCGCTCAGGCCATGCTGGGCGAGGATCAACTGGCGTGCAGCGGCATCCTGGTTGTAGATGCTCAGCATGCGCTGCTCGATCAGGCGCGAAAGGTCGTGCCAGGTGTTCAGTGCAGCGCCATCGATCGGCGCCTGCAGGCAGGCGCGAAAGGCGCCATGCACGTCGGCGGTCAGGGCTTCGAGCAGGGCCGGGACGCTGGCGAAGAAGTGATACACCGACGACGGCGGGATCTGCGCCCGCTCGGCCACACTGTAGATCGACAGGCTGGCCACGCCCTCGCTGGCCAGCAGCGTGCGTGCGGCTTCGAGGATCGAGTCGATCCGCGCCTGACTGCGGGCGCGGGGTTTGCGTGGGGTAACAGTGCGCGTCATGTCAGTTGCTGATCGCCAGGATGCTGGCTTGGTAAGCGCTGACGAACAGGTCGAAGTCGGCCTTGTCCTCTTCGCGCTCAAGCTTGGCCTGGGCCTCGAGGGAGCCGCGCGCCGCGGCTTCAAAGCGCTGCTGCTCTTGCGCTGGCAACGCCTGGGCGCGGAAGAATTCGGCGTGGGCCTGGCTCTGGCGCAAGGCGAAGCGGCTGAAGCTTTCCTTGTGCTCGGTCATGCTCGCCAGCACTTGGGCCGACGGTGTCAGGGACGGGTCGCTGACCTTGGCTTTTTGCAACTGCAGGGCCTTGGCATGTTCCTCGCCACCCTGGCTGCGGTCGAGCAGTTCGGACAGCGGTGCAATGCGCTCGAGCAACTCGTCGGCCCATTGCTTGAGCTCGACCGGCTCGCCGTGGCGTTGCAGTTGCAGGCCAGGGCGGCGGCCTTCCTTGACCACGCTGAGGAAGTTGCCGGTGCAGTTGCCGCACTCCAGGTGGCCCAGCAGCGGGCTTTCTTCCAGGGCGCAGAACAGCAGGAAGGCGTCGAGGAAGCGCGCCTCGGGCAGGTCGATACCGGTCGGCAGGAACGGGTTGATGTCCAGGCAACGCACTTCGACGTACTGGATGCCACGGGCCACCAGTGCCTGGATCGGTCGTTCACCGCTGTAGGTCACGCGCTTGGGACGAATGTTGGAGTAGTACTCGTTCTCGATCTGCAGGATGTTGGTGTTGAGCTGAACCCACTCGCCATCCTTGTGCGTGCCGATCTCGACATAAGGTGCGTATGGGGTTGCCACGGCCCTGCGCAGGCTGTCGGTGTAGCTGTTCAAGTCGTTGTAGCAGGGCGTGAGGCCGGCCTGGGCGTTGCTCTGGTAGCCCAGGTCGCTCATGCGCAGGCTGGTGGCGTAGGGCAGGTACAGGGTGTCGGCGTCGAACTGCTCGAGCTGGTGCGCCCGGCCACGCAGGAAGCCTGCATCCAAGGCTGGCGAGGCACCGAACAGGTACATCAGCAGCCAGCTGTAGCGGCGGAAATTGCGGATCAGTGCGATGTAGGCCGCCGACTGGAAGTCGCGGTCATCAAGCTGGTTGTCTTCGGCGCCACGCAGTAGCGGCCAGAGTTGTTCCGGCAACGAGAAGTTGTAGTGGATACCGGCGATGCACTGCATGGTGCGACCGTAACGCAGGGCCAGGCCCTTGCGGTAGACGTACTTGAGCTGGCCGATGTTGGAGGTGCCGTACCAGGCGATCGGAATGTCTTCCTCGGCCGGCAGCGGGCAGGGCATCGACGGACTCCACAGGTACTCGGTGCCCAGCTGGGTGTAGGCGAAGCGGTGGATGTTCTCCAGGCTTTCGAGCGTTTGCGCAGGGTCGGCCAGGGCAGGGGTGATGAACTCCAGCAGCGACTCCGAATAGTCCGTGGTGATCTGCTCGTGGGTCAGCGCCGCCCCGAGCGTCTCGGGATGCGGGGTCTGGGCCAGGCGACCGTCCTCGGTCACACGCAGGCATTCGCGCTCGATGCCGTGCAGGCACTGCTTGAGCAGGGAAAGGTTGTCGCCTTGGCCGAGCAGGCTCAGGCGGCGGTTGAGAAGTTCGCTCAAGATGGATTCCTTCACACGTCAGTCGCCGCAATATGGGGGTAGAGTTGACGGTCTACAAGGGTGGACAGAGGAACTGGCGTTGTCGCCTGGTATTGGCTGGCTTCCGGCAGCGCCTGCGCTCTGCCGAAAGTATCGCAGTTTGGCTGTTTGCGGCTAGAGGACGACGAATGTCCCTTGCGCTTTTGCCACCAGCTTGTCGCCCTGAAGTACATCGGCGTCGACCACCAGGGTGCGACGCCCGGCATGCAGCACCCGGGCGATGCACAGCACTTCGCCGTCGCCGACGGAGCGCAGGTAGTTGATCTTGCATTCCAGGGTGACGCTCTGCTGATCGAAGCCGTGGGCGCTTGAACAGGCCAGGCCCATGGCTGTATCGACCAGGCTGAAGATCGCCCCGCCATGCAACTTGCCGCCTCGGTTGCGCAGGTGCGGCTCCAGCGCCAGGGTCATTTGCGCAACGCCTGGTTCCAGGCGTTGCAGGTGGCAGCCGAGCAGTTGGCTGAAGGCGCTGAGGGTGACCTCTTGCGGCAGTTCCATCATTTCTTCTTCAACTGCTTGGCGTTGGCAAACAGCGCCGCCATGGCGTTGTTGGCCGGTACCGGGGTTTCCTTGGCGCGGGCCGGGGCGCTCTGCTGGCGCGGTGCCGAACCTGGACGGCTGCCACGGGCGCCATCGACTTTCTCGCCCGGGGTGTCGCTCATGCGCATCGACAAACCGACGCGCTTGCGCGGGATGTCGATTTCCATGACCTTGACCTTGACCACGTCGCCAGCCTTGACCGCCTCACGCGGGTCCTTGATGAACTTCTCCGACAGCGCCGAGATGTGGACCAGGCCATCCTGGTGTACACCAATGTCGACGAAGGCGCCGAAGTTGGTGACGTTGGTGACCACGCCTTCGAGGATCATCCCCAGTTGCAGGTCCTTGAGGTCTTCGACGCCTTCCTGGAACTCGGCGGTCTTGAACTCGGGGCGAGGGTCGCGTCCGGGCTTGTCCAGTTCCTGGAGGATGTCGGTGACGGTCGGCAGGCCGAAGATTTCGTCGGTGAATTTCTTTGGGTCCAGGCGCTTGAGGAAACCGCTGTCGCCAATCAGCGAGCGGATGTCGCGGTCGGTTTCGGCGGCAATGCGTTGCACCAGCGGGTAGGCCTCAGGGTGTACAGCCGAGGCATCCAGCGGGTTGTCGCCGTTCATCACGCGCAGGAAGCCTGCGGCCTGCTCGAAGGTTTTTTCGCCCAGGCGGCTGACTTTCTTCAGCGCTGCGCGGGTCTTGAAGGCGCCGTTGGCATCACGATGGGCGACGATGTTCTGTGCCAGGGTGCTGTTGAGGCCGGAGATGCGGGCCAGCAGCGCGACCGAGGCGGTGTTGACATCAACGCCGACGGCGTTCACGCAGTCCTCGACCACGGCATCCAGGCCGCGGGCCAGCTTGAGCTGGGAGACATCATGCTGGTACTGGCCGACGCCGATGGACTTCGGGTCGATCTTCACCAGCTCTGCCAGCGGGTCCTGCAGGCGACGGGCGATGGACACCGCACCACGGATCGATACGTCCAGGTCCGGGAACTCACGGGCCGCCAGTTCCGAGGCCGAATACACCGATGCACCGGCTTCGGAGACCATGATCTTGGTCATCTTCAGGGCCGGGTATTTCTTGATCAGCTCGGCTGCCAGCTTGTCGGTTTCGCGGCTGGCGGTACCGTTGCCGATGGCGATCAGCTCCACCGAGTGCTTGGCGCACAGGGCGGCGAGCACGGCGATGGTCTGGTCCCACTGGTTTTTCGGTACGTGCGGGTACACGGTGGCAGTGTCGAGCAGCTTGCCGGTGGCATCCACGACCGCGACCTTGCAGCCGGTCCGCAGGCCCGGATCAAGGCCCAGGGTGGCGCGTGGGCCGGCCGGGGCAGCCAGCAGCAGGTCGTGCAGATTGTGGGCGAAGACGTTGATTGCCTCGCCTTCGGCGTTATCGCGCAGCTCGCCGAACAGGTCGGTTTCCAGGTGGCTGTAGAGTTTGACCTTCCAGGTCCAGCGCACCACTTCGGCCAGCCATTTGTCGGCAGGACGGTTCTGGTTCTGCAGGCCGAAACGCTCGGCGATCATCATCTCGCATGGGTGCAGGGTGCCTGGCAGCTCTTCGCCGACTTTCAGCGAAGCGGCCAGCACGCCTTCGTTGCGGCCACGGAAAATCGCCAGGGCGCGGTGCGACGGTACGCTCTTGAGCAGTTCGTCATGCTCGAAGTAGTCGCGGAACTTGGCGCCTTCTTCCTCTTTGCCGGCGACCAGGCGGGCGCTGAGTACCGCTTCCTGCTTGAGGAAGCTGCGCAGCTTGTCGAGCAGGCTGGCGTCTTCGGCGAAACGTTCCATGAGGATGTACTTGGCACCTTCGAGGGCCGCCTTGACGTCGGCCACGCCTTTGTCGGCATCGACGAAGCGGGCGGCTTCGACTTCAGGGCTCAGTTGCGGGTCGTTCAACAGTCCGTCGGCCAGCTCGCCCAGGCCGGCTTCCAGGGCAATCTGGCCCTTGGTGCGACGCTTTTGCTTGTAGGGCAGGTAGAGGTCTTCGAGGCGGGTCTTGGTGTCGGCCAGCTTGATTTCGCGGGCCAGTTCCGGGGTCAGCTTGCCTTGCTCTTCGATGCTGGCCAGGATGCTGGCGCGGCGATCGTCCAGTTCGCGCAGGTAACGCAGGCGTTCTTCCAGATGGCGCAGTTGGGTGTCGTCCAGGCTGCCAGTCACTTCTTTACGGTAACGGGCGATAAAAGGCACTGTCGAGCCTTCATCAAGCAGGGCCACGGCCGCTTCGACCTGTTGCGGGCGGACACCGAGTTCCTCGGCGATGCGGCTGTTGATGCTGTCCATAAAACCACCTGACATATTGTGAATACAAAGGCCGCGGGCGGGCGCCTGAAGGCGCTGAAAGTCAATGCGGCGCAGTCCGAAAGCGGCGCATTATACCCAGTGCGTCGGGGTTGCGGTGATGGCAGGGAGCCAGATGCAGGCCGGGCAAAACTGGCACAAGGGGAAAAATCTGCTAACAATGCACACGGCACGGCCAATGGCGGCTAAGCCATAATGCGTGCCGAGATTAAAGGAGCTACCCATGAGCAGCACTGCACAAACCGCTGAAGGCGAAAAAATCCTCATCGTCGACGACGACCCGGGCTTGAGCAGCCTGCTGGAGCGTTTCTTCACCAGCAAGGGCTACCGCGCTCGTGCAGTACCCAACACCGAACAGATGGACCGCCTGCTGGCCCGCGAGGTCTTCAACCTGGTGGTGCTCGACCTTATGTTGCCAGGCGAAGATGGCCTGACTGCCTGTCGCCGCTTGCGCGCCGCGAACAACCAGATCCCGATCATCATGCTTACCGCCAAGGGCGACGAACTGAGCCGCATCAAGGGCCTGGAGCTGGGCGCCGACGACTACCTGGCCAAACCGTTCAACCCCGACGAGCTGATGGCACGGGTCAAGGCCGTATTGCGCCGCCAGGCACCGACCGTGCCGGGGGCACCGGGCAGCGAAGACGAAACCGTTACCTTTGGCGACTACGAGCTGTCGCTGGCCACTCGCGAACTCAAGCGTGGCGAAGAAGTACACATGCTCACCACGGGTGAGTTCGCCGTGCTCAAGGCACTGGTGATGCATGCCCGCGAGCCGCTGACCCGCGACAAGCTGATGAACCTGGCCCGTGGTCGCGAATGGGACGCGCTCGAACGCTCCATCGACGTACAGATTTCCCGTCTGCGCCGCATGATCGAGCCCGATCCGTCGAAGCCGCGCTATATTCAGACGGTATGGGGTGTCGGTTACGTCTTTGTGCCGGATGGTAATGCCAGCAAGTGATGTTTCGTTTGTAGGCATCAGTCATGACGAACAGGGTAGTCCTTTGGGTTGCCCTGTTTTTGTGTGTGCTGAAGCCTGCAAAGCCTGCGAGCCCTGCTCGTTTCCGCAAAGTGTGTAGCTGCTGTCGATGAAAACGCCCCTCTGGTTCCCGCAAAGCTTCTTCGCCCGCACCCTCTGGCTGGTGCTTATCGTCGTGCTGTTTTCCAAGGCCCTGACCCTGGTCTACCTGCTGATGAACGAGGATGTGCTGGTCGATCGACAGTACAGCCACGGCGTTGCCTTGACCTTGCGCGCCTATTGGGCGGCCGACGAGTCTGACCGGGACAAGATCGCCGAAGCGGCCGGCTTGATCCGGGTGGTCGGCTCTGGCGTGCCCGAGGGTGAGCAGCACTGGCCGTACAGCGAGATCTATCAGCGCCAGATGCAGGCCGAATTGGGTGCCGACACTGAAGTGCGCCTGCGCATCCATGCGCCACCGGCGCTGTGGGTCAGGGCGCCAAGCCTGGGCGATGGCTGGCTGAAGGTTCCGTTGTACCCCCACCCGCTGCGCGGCCAGAAGATCTGGAGCGTGCTGGGCTGGTTCCTGGCCATTGGTTTGTTGTCCACGGCTTCGGCCTGGATCTTCGTGCGCCAGCTCAACCAGCCTCTCAAGCGCCTGGTGTTCGCTGCCCGGCAACTGGGGCAGGGGCGGAGTGTCAGGTTGCCGATCAGTGACACCCCGAGTGAGATGACCGAGGTTTACCGCGCCTTCAACCAGATGGCTGAAGATGTCGAGCAAGCCGGACGCGAACGGGAGCTGATGCTGGCGGGGGTTTCCCATGACCTGCGCACACCGCTGACCCGTCTGCGCCTGTCGTTGTCGCTGCTGGCCAACGAGAGCGACCTGACCGACGACATGGTGCGCGATATCGAAGACATGGACGCCATCCTCGATCAGTTCCTCGCCTTCATCCGCGACGGACGAGACGAACCGGTGGAGCAGGTCGACCTGAGTGACCTGGTGCGCGAGGTGGTAGCACCGTTCAATCAACCTGAAGAACGGGTACGGCTGTGCCTTGAGCCGATTCCACCCTTTCCGCTGCGTCGGGTGTCACTCAAGCGCCTGCTGAACAACCTGATCGGCAACGCGTTGTATCACGCTGGCAAGGGGGTCGAGGTGGCAGCCTACGTGTCGGGCGACAGCAGTGCGCCCTACGTGGTGCTGAGTGTGCTGGACAGGGGGGCGGGCATCGACCCGAACGAGCTGGAAGGCATCTTCAACCCGTTCATTCGCGGTGACCGTGCTCGCAGCGGCAAGGGCACGGGGCTGGGGTTGGCGATCGTCAAGCGCATTGCCGCCCAGCATGGCGGCAATGTCGAATTGCGCAATCGTTCCGGTGGCGGCCTTGAAGCCCGGGTGCGCTTGCCACTGGGCCTGCTGCTGCCGCGCGACGCGGTCTAGCCTTTGCCCTTTGTGCGGGTCAGGTTTGGCCCGCCGTTCTTTTCCAGGTGTTCGATGATCATCCCGGCAACGTCCTTGTTGGTAGTGACCTCGATGCCTTCAAGGCCAGGCGAAGAGTTCACCTCCATCACCAAGGGGCCGTGATTGGAGCGCAGGATATCCACCCCCGCCACGCTCAAACCCATGACCTTCGCTGCGCGAATGGCGGTCATGCGCTCTTCCGGGGTGATCTTGATCAGGCTGGCGCTGCCGCCGCGATGCAGGTTGGAGCGGAACTCGCCGGGCTTGGCCTGGCGCTTCATCGAGGCAATGACCTTGTCGCCGACCACAAAGCAGCGAATATCGGCGCCACCGGCTTCCTTGATGTATTCCTGGACCATGATGTTCTGCTTCAGGCCCATGAACGCCTCGATCACCGATTCGGCGGCCTTGGTGGTTTCGCACAGCACCACACCGATGCCCTGTGTGCCTTCGAGCACCTTGATCACCAGGGGCGCGCCATTGACCATCTGGATCAGGTCGGGGATGTCGTCTGGCGAGTGGGCGAAGCCTGTCACCGGCAGGCCGATGCCGCGACGCGAAAGCAGCTGCAGCGAGCGCAACTTGTCGCGCGAGCGGGCGATGGCCACCGACTCGTTCAGCGGGAATACACCCATCATTTCGAACTGGCGCAGTACGGCGCAGCCATAGAACGTCACCGACGCACCAATACGCGGGATCACCGCGTCGAACCCTTCCAGCGGCTTGCCGCGGTAGTGGATCTGCGGCTTGTGGCTGGCGATGTTCATGTAGGCGCGCAGGGTATCGATCACAACCATCTCATGGCCTCGTTCGGTACCGGCTTCTACCAGGCGACGAGTGGAATACAGACGCGGGTTTCGCGACAGCACGGCGATCTTCATGCAACACCTGTGGAGGGGGAAATAGTGGCCGGGAATGCCGGCTTGTCCTGAACGTATTTGAGGCCCGGATTGACCACCAGCTGGCCATGGATCAGGGCTTTGGAACCCAGCAGCAAGCGGTAGCGCATGGCCTTGCGGCAGGCCAGGGTGAACTCGACCTCCCAGACCCGGTCACCCAGCGCCAGGGCCGTGCGGATCACGTAGCGGATCTGGGCATGGCCGTTGGAGCTCTTGATGGTTTTCATGGTTACCAGTGGTGCTTCGCAGCGACGGTGACGCAACTGCACGACCGAGCCCAGGTGAGCGTTGAAGCGCACCCATCGCTCGCCATTGCGCTCGAAGGGTTCGACTTCGGTGGCGTGCAGGCTCGAGGTACTGGCCCCAGTGTCGATCTTGGCGCGCAGGCCTGCCACACCGAGGTCGGGCAAGGCTACCCACTCGCGCAGGCCAATCACAGTCAAATGATCAAATGTCTTCAAAATGTTCAACCAGCGTAGGAAATCGTCAGGCCGGAACCGGCGTGTGCGACAGTTCGGTGAACTGTAAGCACGTGCCGGTTTTTTTGCATCCGCCAGTTACGGTAGTACAGTTCCGTTAAGGAAAATCAATGGAGAAATGTCATGGCACAAAAGCCGGAAGAGGACGACAAGATCCGTCTGGACAAGTGGTTATGGGCAGCGCGTTTCTACAAGACCCGCGCGCTGGCCAAGACGGCCATCGAGAGTGGCAAGGTGCACTGTCGCGGGGAGCGTTGCAAGCCAGGCAAGGAGCCGCGCGTGGGCGACGAGTTCGTACTGCGTACCGGCTTCGATGAGCGCACGGTGGTGGTCAGGGCGTTGTCCATCGTCCGCCGGGGGGCGCCCGAGGCCCAGGCACTCTACGAAGAGACCCCGCAGAGTATCGCCAAGCGTGAAGAGGCTGCCGCGCAGCGCAAGGCCGGGGCCCTGGGGGTGAGTACCGACGGCCGTCCGACCAAGAAGCAGCGACGCCAGTTTCACCAGTTTCACGACAGCCAGTAATGGCACCATTCGTCGCGCGCCGGCAACCGGGGTAGGGCAAACGGTGTCCTTGCTTGGAACAGGGGGCAATTGCCCATAAAATACGCCCATCCTTCTCTTCAGAAAGCCAGCATTCATGTCTGATACCGATTACACCCAACGCTTCATCTTCGACGAGCGCGACGTGCGCGGTGAGCTCGTTGCACTGGAGCACAGCTACGCCGAAGTCCTGGCCAAGCACGACTATCCGCTGCCGGTCCAGCAATTGCTGGGCGAGTTCATGGCGGCGGCTGCGCTGCTGGTCGGCACACTCAAGTTCGATGGCCTGCTGATTCTGCAAGCCCGTTCCGAGGGGCCGGTGCCGCTGCTGATGATCGAGTGCTCCAGCGAGCGCGATATTCGCGGCTTGGCCCGCTACAACGCCGAAGACATCCGCGACGGCGCGACCCTGGCGGACCTGATGCCAAGCGGAGTTCTGGCCATGACCGTCGACCCGACCCAGGGCCAGCGCTATCAGGGCATTGTCGACCTGGACGGCGAAACGCTGTCGGAGTGCTTCACCAACTACTTCGTCATGTCCCAGCAGGTGAACACCAAGTTCTGGTTGAACGCCGATGGCAAGCACGCCCGTGGCCTGTTGCTGCAGCAACTGCCCGCCGACCGCGAGAAAGACGAAGAAGAGCGTGCCGTCAGCTGGCAGCATGTGACGGCCCTGGCCAGCACCCTGACTGCCGAAGAGCTGCTGGGCCTGAACAACGAGACGGTCCTTCACCGCCTCTACCACGAAGAAGCCGTGCGCCTGTTCGATATCCAATCACTGCGCTTCCATTGCAGCTGCTCGCGTGAGCGCTCCGGCAACGCCCTGGTGAGCCTGGGTCTGGAAGACGCCAAACAGCTGGCGGCCGAGCATGGCGGCAGCGTTGAAGTCGATTGCCAGTTCTGCAATCAGAGCTACAAGTTCGACGCGGCGGATATCGAACAATTGTTCGCCGGTGGTGGCGTAGACACGCCCTCAGATACTCGGCACTAAAACGTTTCATCACAGGAAAATCTCCTGTCGAACGCCGTAAACCGGGTGTTCTGACAGGAGGGCCCTACTTTTTTTGGGCGTTTCTGGCATAATCCGGCCACTTTTTTCGCTGTAGTAGTTTTCAAAGCTCTACTACAAAACGTTTGGAGCACTCGGCCGCAGGCCGGATGGGGAATCTCATGACGCAAGCCAACAACACCGTCTACACCGACCTGAGCGTCGATGAGCTGGTAAAAGAAGCGCTGAACCGCGGTGAAGGCGAGCTGGCCGATACTGGCGCCCTGGTCGTGAAAACCGGTCACCGTACCGGTCGTTCGCCGGTTGACCGTTTCATCGTTGAAGAGCCGTCCACGCAGGACGCCATCGCCTGGGGCCCGATCAACCGCAAGTTCCCGGCCGACAAGTTCGATGCCCTGTGGGACCGCGTCGAGGCGTTCAACAACGCCCAAGAGCATTTCGTTTCCCACGTTCACGTAGGAGCGGCCACCGAGCACTACCTGCCGGTGAAGATGACTACCCAGACTGCCTGGCAGAACCTGTTCGGTCGTTGCCTGTTCATCAACCCGCAGCAGTACAACCCTGCTGGCCGTGATGAGTGGCAAGTACTGAACGTTGCCAACTTCGAGTGCGTGCCTGAGCGTGACGGCACCAACTCCGACGGTTGCGTGATCATCAACTTCGCCCAGAAGAAAGTACTGATCGCTGGCATGCGTTACGCCGGTGAAATGAAGAAAGCCATGTTCTCGGTGCAGAACTTCCTGCTGCCAGCGGCCGACGTGCTGCCAATGCACTGCGCTGCCAACATCGGCGAAGAAGGCGACGTGACCCTGTTCTTCGGTCTGTCGGGCACCGGTAAAACCACCCTGTCGGCCGATGAAAGCCGTTACCTGATCGGTGACGACGAGCACGGTTGGGGCGAAGGCGTGGTGTTCAACATCGAAGGCGGTTGCTATGCCAAGTGCATTGACCTGTCCGAGAAGAACGAGCCGGTCATCTGGAAAGCTATCAAGCACGGTGCCGTTCTTGAAAACGTCGTTCTCGACGGTGACAAGAAAGCTGACTACGCCGATGGCAGCCTGACCCAGAACAGCCGTGCCGCCTACCCGCTGGAGCACGTCGAGAAGCGTTCCGAGAAGAACCTCGGCGGTGAGCCTAACGCTGTGATCTTCCTGACCTGCGACCTGACCGGCGTTCTGCCGCCCGTGTCGATCCTCAGCGAAGAGCAAGCGGCCTACCACTTCCTGTCGGGTTACACCGCACTGGTCGGTTCCACCGAAATGGGTTCGGGCAGCGGCATCAAGTCGACCTTCTCCACCTGTTTCGGCGCACCGTTCTTCCCGCGTCCGGCTGGCGAGTACGCTGAACTGCTGATCAAGCGTATCCGTGGTTTCGGCTCCAAGGTCTACCTGGTCAACACCGGCTGGACCGGCGGTGGCTACGGCGTCGGCAAGCGCTTCAACATCCCGACCACCCGTGCGGTGATCGCAGCCATCCAGAGCGGCGCTCTGGTCGGTGCCGAGACCGAGCACCTGGACATCATCAACCTGGACGTGCCAAAAGCCGTTGCCGGTGTTGAAACGGTCCTGCTCAACCCACGCAACACCTGGGCTGACCAGGCCGCCTACGATGAAGCAGCCAAGGGCCTGGCCAACCTGTTCATCGAGAACTTCAAGAAGTTCGACGTTTCCGACGCCATCAAGGCTGCTGGCCCACAGCTGTAAGCTAAAGCCCGCGTGAAACGAAAAAGCCGCCCCCAGGGGCGGCTTTTTGCTGTGCAGGCGCGGCGGTGCGACGTTTCGGTGCCTCAGGTACATCGCTATCGCGGGGCAAGTCGAGACGTCGCACCGCCACGCCTACAGTGATTTCAATGACAAGGAGCCGCCATGTCCGAATCCCCCCAACGCCACGACTACCCCCACCTGCAGCCGATCCTCACGCGCTGGCAAGACAGTGACCTCAACGGTTTTATCGCCGGTGCCACGGTGCATGCCTATTTCGATACGACGATCCAGGGGTTCCTGCAGCAGCAAGCCGGCCTGGATCTTCAGGAAGGTGAGGTGATGGGCTTCGTGGTCAGTTCGGCAGCGGATTTCTTCGCGTTGCCGGCGTTTCCCGACACTCTCGAAGTGGGCCTGCGCGTCGCGCGCCTTGCCGGCAGTTCGGTGGAGTATCAGTTGGCACTGTTCAAGGTAGGAGAGGTGCAGGCATGTGCAGCGGGGAAGGTGGTGCAGGTGTTCGTCGAGCGCGCCTCGGGACGCCCTGTAGCGCTACCTGAGGGGCTTCAGGCAGCGCTGGTACGTATTCAGGGCTAAGCCGCACATTCAGCTGAAGGCGCCCTTAGCGGTGGCGCCAGTGCTTCTTGTGCTTGCGGTGGCCGTAATGGTGGCCACGGTCGTGGTAGTGACGACGGTCGTCGTAGCCACGGTTGCGGTAGCGACGATCATCTTCTTCGTCGCTCTTGCGGCCCATGTAGTTACCCAGGGCGCCACCGGCACCACCACCTGCGGCTGCACCGATATAGCTTCCGCTGGTGCCGCCTACGCTGCGACCCACCACGTTGCCGCCGGCTGCGCCCAGGGCGCCACCGATGGCTGCTTCACCACGGCTGCGTTTGTCGGCGCCGACGGCACTGCCTGCCGCGCCGCCCAGACCCGCACCGATCGCCGAGCCGGTGCTGCCGCCGATCGACTGACCGACCACCGAACCCAGTACCCCACCCAATGCGCCGCCAATACCGGCTTCGGTGGTGCCACCTGCCGAGGCAACGCCACTGAGCAGGCCGAGAGACAACAACAGAATCGAGGAGTACTTCATCAAGAGAGCCTCATAGGGATGACGAGGCGATCCTGAGGCTGGCGAGGGGGGCTGGCAACGGAAATCCGACGAGTAACACGAGTTGTACACAATTCTCTAAGTTACTGTTTTAACTATGAAACTTTATTGATTTTTGGCTGTCTGAGCTTACTTGAGACAAGGCCCCGGCATCGCTGCCAGGGCCTTTTTTGTGTCTGGGGTACAGCCAGTCTGTCAGAGGATGCGGGCGTTGTCGCTGGCTGCTTCGAGTTTGATCGCGACGAATTTCGAGGTCGGCGTATGGCTGCCATCGCCGACGCTCTCCAGCGGCACCAGCGGATTGACCTCCGGATAATACGCCGCTGCCTGTCCCGCCGGGATATCAAACGCCAGCAGGGTGAAGCCTTTGACTCGACGCTCGCGGCCATCGCTCCACAACGAAACGATATCGGCCTTCTGCCCCGGGTGAAAGCCCAGGCGAATGATGTCGGCTTCGTTGGCGAACAGCACATTGCGCTGGCCCTTGACCCCGCGGTAGCGATCATCCAGGCCATAGATGGTGGTGTTGTACTGATCGTGGGAGCGCATCGACTGCATGATCAGGTCCGGTACCTGGCCGGTAGCGCGTACCCGTTCGTGGAGCAAATCATCAGGCAGGCCGTTGGCCTTGAAGTTGGCCAGCCCGCTGGCAGTCTTCCAGTGCCGCTGGCCGGCGCTGTTGCCCAGGTAGAAGCCTCCCGGATGCTCCAGGCGCTGGTTGAAATTGTCGAAGCCGGGAATGGTGTCGCTGATCAGGTCGCGGATACGACCGTAGTCGGCCACCAGCCAGTGCCAGTCCACCGGTGTTGCGCCGAGGGTGGCGGCAGCGATACCGGCGATCACCGCAGGCTCCGAGCGCATCTTCCGTGAAAGCGGCTGCAGTTGGCCGTTGGAGGCATGGACCATGCTGAACGAGTCTTCCACCGTGACCGCCTGCGGACCTTCGCTTTGCTGGTCGATGTCGGTGCGGCCCAGGCACGGCAGGATCAACGCCTGTTTGCCGTGAACCAGGTGACTGCGGTTGAGCTTGGTGCTGATCTGTACGGTCAGCTCACAGCTGCGCAGGGCCTGGGCCGTGCGCTCGGTGTCGGGGGTGGCCTGGGCGAAGTTGCCGCCCAGCCCGATGAATACCTTGGCCTGGCCTGCGAGCATGGCGGCGATGGCTTCCACGGTGTTGTGGCCGTTGTGGCGTGGCACCTTGAAGTCGAAGCGGCGTTCCAGTGCATCGAGCAGGGCCACTGGCGGGCGTTCGTTGATGCCCATGGTCCGGTCGCCCTGGACGTTGCTGTGGCCCCGTACCGGGCACAGGCCGGCACCGGGTGCCCCAAGGTTGCCGCGCAGCAGCATCAGGTTGGCGATTTCCTGGATGGTCGCCACCGAATGCCGGTGCTGGGTAATGCCCATGGCCCAGCACATGATGACTTTGCTGGCGTTGCAGTACATGCGTGCGGCCTGCTCGATCTCGGCGAGGCCGAGGCCCGACTGGCTTTCGATCTGATCCCACGGTGTCGCATCAACGGCTGTCAGGTATTCGGCTACGCCTTGAGTGTGCTGGTCGAGGAAGTCGTGATCAAAGACCGCCGGCGCATTGCTGGCCTGGGCTTCGCGCTCCCACTGCAACATGAACTTGGCCATGCCGCGCAGCACAGCCATGTCGCCGCCCAGGGCCGGGCGGAAGTACGCTGTGTTGGTCGGGCGGTCGCCGTTGGTGAGCATCTCCAGTGGATGCTGGGGGTGCTGGAAACGCTCCAGGCCACGTTCCTTGAGCGGGTTGATGCACACAACCTGAGCGCCACGCTTGACCGCTTCGCGCAGCGGTTCGAGCATCCGGGGGTGGTTGGTGCCGGGGTTCTGGCCCCAGACGAAAATGGCCTCGGCGTGTTCGAAGTCATCGAATGTCACGGTGCCTTTGCCAACGCCGACACTCTGGCCCAGGGCGACGCCGCTGGCTTCGTGGCACATGTTCGAACAGTCGGGGAAATTGTTGGTGCCATAGGCGCGGACGAATAACTGGTACAGGTACGCCGCCTCGTTGCTGGCGCGCCCGGAGGTGTAGAACTCGGCCTGGTCGGGGCTGGCAAGGTTGTGCAAGTGTTTGGCGATCAGGGTGAAGGCGCCGTCCCAGTCGATGGGTCGATAGCGGTCGGTGTCGGCGTCATAGACCATCGGCTCGGTCAATCGCCCCTGGTATTCGAGCCAATAGTCGCTCTGGCCCAGCAGCGAGGTCACACTGTGGCGGGCGAAGAATGCCGCATCGACACGGCGTTTGGTGGCTTCCCAGTTCACCGCCTTGGCGCCGTTCTCGCAAAACTTGACCATGCCGCTTTCCGGGGAGTCGCCCCAGGCGCAGCCCGGGCAGTCGAAGCCGCCGTTCTGGTTGGTCTTGAGCAGGGCGCGAATGTTTTTCAGCGCATTGTCGCTGCCCATCCACGCCTGGGCCACGCTGCGCAGCGCACCCCAGCCGCCGGCGGCGCCGTTGTAGGGTTTGTAGCGAGGCACAGGCTTCTGGTCGGCTTGGTGGTGCAGGCTCAAGATCGGTTCTCCCGCACGGGGCTGAACACCCGTGGCGCGCTGTGTTTAGGCAGGTGGATCAGGTTGAGGTTGTGCCGGCGGGCCCATTGCAGGGCAAGGCCGGTGGGCGATGAAAGGCTCACCAGGGTCTGGATGCCGGCGCGCAGGACTTTCTGGATCAGCTCCAGGCTGCAACGGCTGGTGACGATGGCAAGGCCGCCATCCAGGCTGATGTGCTGGCGCAGCAGGGCACCGATCAGCTTGTCCAGGGCGTTGTGCCGGCCGATGTCTTCGCGACCCATCAGCAACTCGCCGCGATCATTCATGAACAGCGCTGCATGCACGGCACCGCAGTGCTGGCCAAGGGGCGTGAAGGCGTCGATGCGCTGACGCAGGCCGTCGAGCCAGTGTGCCGGGGGCAGGGGCGCCCCGGGCAATACGTTCAAGTCTGGCAAGGCCTGCTCCAGGGCTTCGACCCCACACAGGCCGCAGCCACTGGTACCGGCCAATTGGCGGCGCTGGCTCTTCAGGTTCCAGAACGCGCGACTGGCGATTTCTACCTCTGCGCTGATGGCCGCCCCCCGGCCGCTGAGCTTCACGTCATAAATGTCGTGGGGCGAGGCAATGATGCCGCTGCCGATGCTGAAGCCGACGATGAAGTCTTCGAGGTCGGTCGGGCTGACCAGCATCACCGCCTGGTTGATACCGTTGTAGGCAATGGCCAGGGCGACTTCTTCGGCCAGCGCGGTGCTGGCCTGGCTGTCATCGGTCAGGTGGGTATAGTCGTAGCGGTTGCTGGCCGCGGGCGCAGTCAGAGGGGCGGACGCGGCGCAGGCCGGAGGTTTTGTGCTCATTGGAGATACCGGCGGCAGGTCTGGTTTAAGCCTAGGCTTGCGCTCGGGTATCGTCTAATCGCTAATGCTGATGCCTTGATAGATGGCGTCGATCATGCACCGCTGTGCAGTGCCTGGAATTCGGCCAGGCAGGCTTCGGCCAGTGCCGAGCGCGGTGCCGTGCGGCGCATGATCAGGCCCAGTGGCGCGAGGGTGCTGGCCTGTTCGATCGGTTGCAGGCGCAACCGTTCGGTCAGCACTTCAAGGCCCGCTGCCAGCGGCATGATCGCGCAGCACAGGCCGCCATTTACCGACTGCACCAACTGATGGACGGCGTCGGTCTGCAGCAACAGCCGTGGTTCCAGGCCCCGGCTGGTGAAGTTGTGGTCGATCGACTGGCGAAAGTGCATGCCGGCAGTCAGCAGGCCCAGCGGCAGTTCGGTCAGTGCTTGCCAGCCTAAGGGTTGATCGTCGAACCGAAAGTGATCTGGGTCATACAGCAGGCCCATGCGTGTCTCGCCAAGGGGCAGGGACAGGAAGCGTTCGTTGTCCAGGCGCTCCAGGTACGACACACCCAGGTCCAGGCGGTTGCTGGTGAGCTGCTCCAGGATCTGTTCGGAACTCAGGGCGCTGAGCTCGAAGTTCAGCTCCGGATGACGTTCGTGCAGGCGTTGCAGCAACGGCAGCGGATCGAAGCTCGACAACGGCACCACGCCAAGGCGCAGGTTACCGACCAGGTGCCCGCGACAGGCCGCGGCTTCGGCGTGCAGGCCGTCGTAGGCCGCCATCACCGAGCGGGCCCAGGCCAGCACGCGCTCGCCCTGGGCGGTAAAGCCTTCAAAGCGCTGGCCGCGGTTGACCAGCGCCAGGTCCAGTTCCTGTTCCAGGTTGCGCAGACGCATCGACAGGGTCGGTTGGGTCACGTGGCAACGGGCGGCGGCCTGGCCGAAGTGTCGGGTTTCATCAAGAGCGATGAGGAATTTGAGCTGTTTGATGTCCATCGTCGGTCCACGGCGCAAAGCAGGCGAAGCATTCTAACCTGTCCTAGACTGCAGGCTCCGAGATTCATCACCAAGGAGAGCGGTATGAGCATTTTCAGTTTCATCAAAGAGGCCGGTGAGAAAATCATCGACCTGCTGACACCGGGTAATGCCAATGCCAGTGAGCAATTGCAAAAGCACGTGGAAGCGGTTGGCCTCGGTAACCCCAACATCAAGGCCTCGGTCGAGGGCGACAAGGTAACGGTCACAGGCGAGGTGGCCAGCCAGGAAGAAAAAGAAAAGATCCTCCTGGCGCTGGGCAACATTGCCGGTGTCGCTGAAGTCGACGACCAGATCACTGTGACTGGCCCGGTCATGGCGGCAGCGCGCTTTGTGGTGGTCAAGAAAGGTGACACCCTCAGCGCCATTTCCCTGGCTGTGTATGGCAACGCCAACCTGTACAACAAGATCTTCGAAGCCAACAAACCGATGCTCAAGCACCCGGACAAGATCTACCCGGGCCAGAGCCTGCGCATTCCCGAGTAAGCCTCAAAGCCCTTCGAGCAGCGTCCGGTAGTCCTCCACGGCGGCGAACTCCTCGGTATCACGCGGCCCTTTGCGGCTGTCTGGCTGGCGCACCGCAAGCAGGTGCGCCACGCCGAAGTCGCGGGCACTGCGCAAGATCGACAAGGTGTCGTCGACAAACAGGCTGCGGCCCGGTTCAAAGCCGATATCGGCTTGCAAGGCGTCCCAGAACTGCGGGTTTTCCTTGGGGTACCCGTAATCATGGGAACTGATCAGGCGCTCGAAGTAGGGCGCAAGCTCCACCCTCTCCAATTTCAGCGACAGCGAATCACGGTGCGCGTTGGTGATCAGGATCACCCGCTTGCCGGCCTGTTTGATTGCCTGCAAAAAGGTGTCGGCGTCCGGGCGCAGGGCGATCAGATGAGCGGTTTCCAGCTTCAGGTCGCGCACCGAAAGGTTCAGCTCGCGGCTCCAGAAATCCAGGCAGTACCAGTTCAGTGAGCCCGCGTGCTGCTCGAACAGCGGCTGCATTTCAAGCTCGGCCATGGCCCGGCTGATGCCGTGCAGGTCGGCGTAGCGCTGGGGCAGATGCTCGAGCCAGAAGTGATTGTCGAAGTGCAGGTCCAGCAGGGTGCCGTCCATGTCCAGCAGTACGGTATCGATGGTGGACCAGGCTAAAACGGGCATATGAAATTCTCGGACAGTCAGGGCAGCGGTGGCCGGGCAAGCCACGGTATAGTAACCCGTTCACGCCAAGGAGCCGCCCCATGCGCCAGAAACCCACCGTTCTCTCCCGCGAGATTGTCGCCAGCAGCCGCCTGTTCCGGGTCGAGGCTGTGCAATTGCGCTTTGCCAATGGCAACGAGCGCACTTATGAGCGGCTGGTGGGACGCGGCAACGGTTATGGTGCGGTGATGATCGTGGCGATGCTCGACAGCGAGCATGCGGTGCTGGTCGAAGAATATTGCGGCGGCACCGACGAATACGAACTGTCCCTGCCCAAGGGCCTGATCGAGCCGGGTGAGGATGTTCTGGCCGCTGCCGACCGCGAACTCAAGGAAGAAGCCGGCTTTGGCGCTCGCCAACTCGAGCACCTGACCGAACTCTCCCTGTCGCCGGGCTACATGAGCCAGAAGATCCAGGTGGTACTGGCCACCGACCTCTATGAAGAGCGCCTGGAAGGCGACGAGCCCGAGCCGATGCGGGTCGACAAGGTCAGCCTGCGCGAGCTCTCGGCCCTGGCCCAGCACCCGCAGTTTTCCGAAGGGCGCGCCCTGGCGGCGTTGTACCTGGTGCGTGACCTGTTGACCCAGCGCGGAGTGTTCGGCGCATGAGCGATGTGCAATTGATGCAGGCAGTGGTTGAGCTGGCTCGCGAGGCGGGCAAGGCCATCCTGCCGTTCTGGCGTGCTGATGTCGCAGTGACGTCCAAGGCCGATGAATCCCCGGTCACCGCAGCCGACCTGGCGGCCCATGAGGTGATTGCCAAAGGCTTGCGGGAACTGGCCCCACAAATTCCGGTACTGTCCGAGGAAGACTGCGAGATTCCCCTGAGCGAGCGCCAGCAATGGCAGCGCTGGTGGCTGGTCGACCCGTTGGACGGGACCAAGGAGTTCATCGCCGGCACCGAGGAGTTCACCGTCAACATCGCCCTCATCGAGCAAGGCCGGGTGGTGTTCGGGGTTGTGGCGATTCCTACCAATGGCCGCTGCTACTACGGTGGCCAGGGTATTGGCGCCTGGTGCGCCGAGGCCGATGGCGCAGCGCACGCTATTCAAGTCCGCCTGGCACCGCCTGCGGGGCAGGGCTTTACCGTGGTGGCCAGCCGTCGCCATTCCAGCCCGCAGCAGGAAGCCCTGCTGGCCGGCCTGAGTTCGGCGGTGGGTGAGCTTGAACTTGCCAATATCGGCAGCTCGCTGAAGTTCTGCCTGCTGGCCGAAGGCGCTGCCGACTGCTATCCGCGCCTGGCGCCAACTTCGCAGTGGGACACCGCCGCTGCCCAGGGCGTACTGGAAGGCGCAGGCGGCGAAGTGCTGGGGCTTGATGGCCAGGTGTTTGTATACCCGCCGCGCGAGTCGTTGCTCAATCCCTTCTTCCTCGCGCTGCCAGCCGCCGCTCCCTGGCGTGAGCGGCTGCTGCAACTGGCTTCAGCGATGTAGCACGTACTGGCCGCTGAACAACACGGCGGCCTCATCGCTACCGGCGTTGCTGACCCGCGTGTGCAGGTTCAGGCGTGCCCGGCCACGGCGCTGGTAGGTGGCGATGAAGCGCTCCCAGGTTTTTTCCTCCGGTGCCTCGCACGTGGCGATGGCTGCGCCGGTGACCGGCAGTGGATAGCTGATCTGACCTTCCTGGATGACGATGTGGCCATCGTCGATCCCCGCCTCGCGCAGACGCAGGTGCAACCAGCCCCAACCGACCAGTACGGCAGCGCAATACAGGCTGCCGCCGAACATGGTGCTCTTGTGATTGACGTTGGCTTCGAGCGGCAACTGCAGGCGCAAGCGCTGCTGTTCCCAGTCGAGCACCTGCAGGCCCATTTTGCGGGTCAGGGGAATGTCACCGTGCAGCACCGATTCAAGGTAGCGGCTGTCCGTGGTCATGGGCGGGTGTCCTCCATCTCGTCAGTGCTGGCGTTGCTGTCGGCGAAACTCAGGCCATGCTTGCGCAGCTTGTCGTGCAGGGTTTTGCGGGGAATGCCCAGGGCTTCGGCCAGGCTGCGCATGGAGCTGTGCGGCTGAGCCAGTTCGGCGGCGATCAACGCGCGCTCGAACTGCTCGACCTGATCGCTGAGGTTGCCGCTGTTCACGGGTGATGCCTGGGCCTGGGCGGGCGGTGGCGCGTCGCCGTCCAGGGCCAGCTCAAGGCCCAGGGCGAAGCGCTCCGCCACATTCTGCAGCTCACGGACATTGCCCGGCCAGTTATGGCGCAGCAGCAATGCACGCTGTGCGGGCTGCAAGGTGTGAGGCGGCAGACCGTGGCGGTCACTGGCGGCGTCGGCGAAATGCTGGAACAGCACCAGGACATCGTCGCCACGTTCGCGTAGCGGCGGGATGCGTAGCGGTGCAACGTTCAGGCGGTAATACAGGTCGGCACGGAAGCGACCATGATCGGCGGCCTGGCGCAAGTCTTCCTTGGTGGCGGCGATGATGCGGATATCCAGGGGAATCTGCAGGTTGCCGCCGAGACGCTCGACTACCCGCTCCTGCAACAGGCGCAGCAGCTTGACCTGTACGTCCAGGCTCATACTTTCGATTTCATCGAGGAACAGCGTGCCGCCGTTGGCGAACTCGAACTTGCCGATGCGGCGCTTCTGCGCGCCGGTAAAGGCGCCGGGTTCATGGCCGAACAGCTCGCTTTCGACTACCGACTCCGCCAGGGCCCCGGCGTTGATGGCGACAAACGGGCCGTCGCGGCGGCTCGACAAATCATGCAGCGCACGCGCCACCACTTCTTTACCGGCACCGGTTTCACCGAGGATCAGCACGTCGGCACGAGTACCGGCCAGCGCACCGATCTGCTCGCGCAAACGCAGCATTGGCGCTGACTGGCCCACCAGGCGGGTGCTCAATTGCTGACGGTCGCTCAGGGCCAGACGCAGGCTGCGGTTGTCCAGCACCAGGCGGCGCAAGGCCAGGGCGCGGCGCACGCTGTCGAGCAGGGCATCGCTGGCGAAGGGCTTCTCGAGAAAATCGTAGGCACCGGCGCGCATGGCCTGCACCGCCAGGGGCACATCGCCGTGCCCGGTAATCAGCAGCACCGGTAATTCCGGGTCCTGGGCCTGTACCTGCTCCAGCAGTTGCAGGCCGTCGATGCCGGGCATGCGGATATCGCTGACCAGCACCCCGGGCCAGTCCTGCTCGATTCGCCCGGCCAGGCCCTGGGCGTCGCTCAGCGACAGGACCTTGAGGCCGGCCAGGTCCAGGGTCTGGCTCAGGGCCTGGCGCAGGTGCGGGTCGTCGTCGACCAGAATCACCTGTACGCGGCTGTCGATGAGCGGCTCGGTCGTCATGCCGATGGGTCCTCCGAGGGTTGCAGGTTGGCGCCGGGTTTGGCCACGCGCAGTTGCAGGGTAAGCAGGGCACCCCCTTCGGGGTGGTTGCCGAGCACCAGTTCGCCACCCAACGCCCGCATCAAGGTATCGCAGATCGCCAGGCCCAGGCCAAGGCCCTGGGTGCGTGTCTTGGTGGTGAAAAACGGCTCGCGGGCGCGGGCCAGGGCTTCACTGGAAAACCCCGGGCCGTTGTCGCGAATGTACAGGTAGACGTTGCCGTCGCGCTGTTCGGCACTTAGCCAGAGTTTGCGCGGGTTGGCCTTCTCGGTCAGGGCATCCAGGGCGTTGGCCAGCAGGTTTCCGAGCACCTGGCGCAGGCGGGTTTCCCCGGCCTGGACCCACAGCGTGGCGTCCGGCAGGTCACGTACCAGCTCTACCGCCATGGCCCGCCGACGCTTGGCCAGCAGGGCCAGGGCATCGTCCAGCGCCGGTTGCAACGCCACACTCTCGGGGGCATGGCGGTCGCGGCGGGCGAAGGCGCGCAGGTGGGCGATGATCGAAGCCATGCGCCCGGTCAGTTCGCTGATGAGCTTGAGGTTGCTGCGGGCATCGTCGGTGCGCTGGTGATCCAGCAGGATCTCGGCGTTTTCTGCATAGCTGCGGATGGCCGCCAGCGGCTGGTTGAGTTCATGACTGATGCTCGCCGACATGGTCCCGAGCACCGACAATTTGCCGGCCTGGACCAGTTCATCCTGGGCGCGCACCAGTTCCTGCTGAGCTTGTTCGCGCTCCAGTACCTCGTTTTTCAGGCGGCTGTTGAGGCCTTCGAGGTCGGCGGTACGCTCGATTACACGCTTTTCCAATTCCTGGCGCCCGTGGGCCTCGAAGTCGATGCGGTCCATGTAATGGCGTCGGCGCTGCATCATCAGGCCCAGCAGCAACATCAGCACCAGCAACGCTGCGGCACCAATGGCCAGCACGGTGCTCACCGAGCGGTCGACGATGGACCGTGGAGCCAGGATGCTGGCTTGCCAGCCGGTTTCTTCGATGGCTTCGGTCTGGATCAGCCAGGCCGCCCGGTCGAGGTTCAGTGGCTGCGGCGCCTGGGTCGGGTAAGGCTTGATAGCGACGATCGCTTCACGCTCGGCATCGGTCAGCGGCCGAGTGGCGCGGAAGCGCCAGTCCGGGCGCGAGGTAAGAATGACCACGCCATTATGGTCGGTTACCAGCAGTTGCTCGGGCGTCTTGCCCCACAGGTTTTCGGTATGGTCCAGGTCGACCTTGACCACCAGCGCACCGATGATCCGTTCCCCGTCACGGACCGCGGCGGCAAAGTAGTAACCGCGCTTGGCGGAGGTGGTGCCCTGGCCGAAGAAGCGTCCCAGGCGACCGGCAATGGCTTCACTGTAGTAAGGCCGGAAGGTGAAGTTGCGGGCGATGAAACTGTCGCGTTTGTCCCAGTTCGAGGCCGCCAGCGTATTGCCGTTGGCGTCCAGCAGGTACATGACTTCGGCGCCCGTCTGGGTGGTGATGTCCTTGAGCAGGCGGTTGGCGTTGGTCAGGGTTTCGAGCCGCAACGGGTCGGCCAGCACCGCCCGCAGGGCAGGCAGGTCGCCAAGGATCTGCGGAAGGGTTTCATAGCGGTGCAGGGTGCCCAGCAGGTTGGCCACGTACAGGTCGAGGGTCTGGCGGTTCTGGCTGGCCAGTTCTTCCTGGTAGTAGCGTTCGGCAAGGTGCTGCAGGGGCCAGAGCAACGGCGCCAGGCAAATCGCCAACAGGGCGAGGCTGCGCCAGCGAGGGCGTCGTGGAGGAGGTGGAGTCATGGTCATCGCAATTGCGCCAGGGTGATCTGGCGCATTATGCGCTACTTCAGGCAGTCGATCAGCGCCTGCTGCCAGTGGGGCTGGCTGACTTGCCAGTGGTGCTGCAGGTGGCTGCAGTCAAGGCGTGAGTTCAGTGGCCGCCGGGCCGGGCTCGGGTAGTCGCTGGAGGGGATTGGCAGCAGGTCGGCGCAGGGCAGGCCCTGGGCTTTCAAGTGCTCGGCAATCGCCTGGGCAAAACCGAACCAGGAAGTCTCGCCCTGAGCCGTCAGGTGATAGGTGCCCCACGGGCCGGCCTGATCTGTTTGCCAGCGCTCGATCAAGGCTCGGGTGCTGTGGGCGATGGTCCCGGCCCAGGTGGGGGCACCGACCTGATCAGCGACGATGCGCAGCTGCGGCTTTTCCTGCAGCAGGCGTTGCAGGGTCAGCAAGAAATTACGGCCCTGGCGCGAATACACCCAACTCGTGCGCAAGATCAGGTGCTGGCCCGCGACGGCCTTGATGGCTTCTTCACCGGCCAGCTTGCTACGGCCATACACGTTCAACGGGTTTGGCAGGTCGTCCTCGGTATAGGGCGTTGTCTTGCTGCCATCGAACACATAGTCGGTGGAGTAGTGGATCAACGGTATGCCAAGGCGCGCCGCTTCTTCGGCCAGCACGCCAGGCGACCGGGCATTTATCGCGAGCGCAAGGTCCGGCTCGCTTTCGGCCAGGTCCACGGCCGTGTAGGCGGCGGCGTTGATGATCAGGTCCGGCCTGAGCTGTTGCACGGGGGCGCGAAGGCTGTCGGGCTGGGCCAGGTCCAGTTGGTTGCGTCCCAGTACCTGGAGCGTGCCAAGGTCATGCAGGCGTTGTTGCAGGGCCTGGGAGATTTGGCCGTGTTGGCCGATGATGAGGATGTGCAGGCTCATGGAAACAGGTCCGCGTCCTTCAGCCACTGGCCAGCCTGGTCCCTGGCGGAAAGCTGAGGGGGCTCAGTGAGCTGCCAGTCGATGGCCAGGTCCGGGTCGTCCCAGCGAATGCAGCGCTCGGCGCTCGGGTTGTAGTAGTCGGTGGTCTTGTACAGAAACTCGGCGCTTTCGCTCAGCACCACAAAACCGTGGGCGAAGCCTTCAGGTACCCAGAGTTGGCGGTGGTTGTCTGCCGACAGCCGCGCCGCCACCCACTGGCCAAAGCAAGGGGAGCTGCGGCGAATGTCCACGGCCACATCCAGCACTTCGCCACGCGTTACCCGCACCAGCTTGCCCTGGGTGTTTTCCAGTTGGTAGTGCAGGCCGCGCAGTACGCCACGACACGAAGCTGAGTGATTGTCCTGCACAAAGCGTGCAGTCACGCCGGTCTGCTGCTCGAAGGTGCGGGCGTTGAAGCTTTCGTAGAAAAAGCCGCGCTCGTCGCCGAACACCTTGGGTTCAAGCATCAGCACGCCGGGCAAGGTAGTTGAGATGATATTCATGCTTGCTCTTCAGCCAGGCGGTAGAGGTATTGGCCATAGCCGATCTTGCCAAAAATCCTTGCACGCTCCAGTAATTGCGCGCGGTTGATCCAGCCCTGCTGGAAGGCGATCTCTTCAAGGCATGCGACCTTCAGGCCCTGGCGATGCTCGATGGCCTGCACATACTGCGAGGCTTCGAGCAGGCTGTCGTGGGTGCCGGTGTCGAGCCAGGCGAAGCCTCGGCCAAAGCGCTCAACGCGCAGGTCGCCGCGTTGCAGATAGGCATTGGTGACATCAGTGATTTCCAGCTCGCCACGGGCCGAAGGCTTGATGCCCTTGGCGATCTCGATCACGTCGTTGTCGTAGAAATACAGCCCGGTAACGGCGTAGTTGGAGCGTGGCTGGAGCGGCTTTTCTTCGATGGACAGTGCCCGCCCCTGAGCATCGAACTCCACCACGCCAAAACGCTCCGGGTCCTTGACCCGGTAGCCGAACACAGTGGCACCGCCAGGCTGGTTGATCGCCCGCTGCAACTGCTCGCTGAAGCCTTGGCCGTAGAAAATGTTGTCACCCAGAATCAGGCACACCGAGTCGTCCGCGATGAACTGCTCGCCAATCAGGAAGGCCTGGGCCAACCCGTCGGGTGACGGTTGTTCGGCATAACTGAGCTGGATGCCGAACTGGCTGCCGTCGCCGAACAGCTGCTGGTATTGCGGTAGATCCTGCGGGGTCGAGATCAGCAGGATTTCACGAATGCCAGCGAGCATCAGTACCGAGATCGGGTAGTAGATCATCGGCTTGTCGTAAATTGGCAGCAGTTGCTTGGAAACGCCGAGGGTGATGGGATGCAGGCGGGTACCGGTCCCCCCTGCCAGGACAATGCCCTTGGTCATGCAATCAAATCCTTGAAGTCACTGTTGCCCAGGCGCTGGCCTTGATAGCTGCCGTCCTGGACCCGCTGGCACCATTCCAAATTCTCCAGGTACCACTGCACGGTCTTGCGCAAGCCGGTGGTGAAGGTCTCGTCGGGTACCCAGCCGAGTTGGCGTTCGATCTTGCCGGCGTCGATGGCATAGCGCTGGTCATGGCCGGGGCGGTCTTCAACAAAAGTAATCAGGTTGGCGTAGTTCGCCACGCCAGCAGGTCGCTGCGGTGCGAGCTCTTCGAGCAGGGTGCAGATGCCACGCACCACATCAATGTTCTTCTGCTCATTGTGCCCGCCGATGTTGTAGGTCTGGCCGACCTCGCCACCGGTCACGACTGTTAGCAGCGCACGGGCATGGTCATCGACGAACAGCCAGTCGCGCACCTGCAGGCCATTGCCGTACACCGGCAATGGTTTGCCTGCGAGGGCGTTGAGGATCGTCAGCGGTATGAGTTTTTCCGGGAACTGGAACGGTCCGTAGTTGTTCGAGCAATTGCTGATGACCACCGGCAGCCCGTAGGTGCGATGCCAGGCGCGGACCAGATGGTCGGATGCCGCCTTGCTTGCCGAGTAGGGCGAGCTGGGGGCGTAGGCGGTGGTTTCGTTGAACAGTGCATCGGTATCGTGCAGGTCGCCATACACTTCGTCGGTGGAAATGTGGTGGAAGCGAAAGCTGCTGCGCGCCGCGTCAGGCAGCGCTTGCCAATAGCCGCGGGTGGCCTCGAGGAAAGCATAGGTGCCGACGATGTTGGTCTGGATGAACGGTGCCGGGCCATCGATCGAGCGGTCCACATGGGACTCGGCCGCCAGGTGCATGACCGCCTGGGGCTCGAAGCGCTGCAGCACGGCCGTGACCGTGGCCTGGTCGTTGATGTCGGCCTGGACGAACTCGTAGCGGGTGTTGGTGACGATGCTGGCCAAGGATTCCAGGTTGCCGGCGTAGGTCAGTTTGTCGAGATTCAGCACTTCATGTTCGGTGGTATCGATCAGGTGGCGAATCAGGGCTGAACCGATGAACCCGGCGCCGCCGGTAATGAGAATTCGCATGTTCAAGGACCTTTCGCGTTTCTGACGGTGATCTGTTGAAGACTAGCTTGTCGGTGTCTTGCCCAACACACAAGCCCGCTCGCCCATCGCTTTTTTCCTGCCGTACTTGCTTATCGACGGGAGCGGTGGCGATATAAGCAGCAAAAAAAACGAGGTCCCGTCATGCCGCTCAGTACCCTGATCCACCGCTCCAGCCAGCCCTGCCCCAACGTCAGCGAGCAGCAGGCCCTGCGCGTACTGCAGGAGCGCTACGGGCTCAGCGGTTCATTGCAGTCCCTGGGCAGCCAGCAAGACCTGAACTTTCGTGTCGATGCACCCAGCGGGCGCTATGTGCTGAAAATATGCCATGGTACCTATGCCGTGACTGAGCTAGAGGCCCAGCATGCGGCCCTGGGTTTCCTGCGCGAACGCGGGCTGCCCGTGCCGGCTGTGATCGGTGCCACGTCCGGCGAGCAGTTGCTGGCGCTGGACCTCGATGGCCAGCCGTTGCGCGTGCGCCTGCTCGACTATATCGAAGGCCAGTCCCTCACCCGTCTCAAACACATGGAGCCGCAGCTGATCGCCGAGCTGGGCCGACTGTGTGCCCGAATCGACCAGGCGCTGGCCGACTTCAATCACCCAGGACTCGAACGCACCCTGCAATGGGACCCCCGTCATGCCCAGGCGCTGATCGCTCACCTGCTGCCGGTACTCGCCGAGGGGCCGCGCAAAGCACAGGTGCTTGAGGCCGCACGCAAGGCTGAACAACGCCTGCAACCTTTGCTCGAGCAGTTGCCGATGCAGGCCGTGCACCTGGACATCACCGACGACAACGCCGTGTGGCAACGCGACGACCAGCGCCAATGGCAGTTGCAAGGGGTCATCGACTTCGGCGACCTGATGCACACCTGGCGCATCGCCGACCTGGCGGTGACCTGCGCGGCACTGCTGCACCATGCCGAGGGCGACCCGCTGCGCATCCTGCCAGCAGTCGAGGCTTACCACGCACTCAACCCCCTGACCGAAGCCGAGCTCAAGGCCTTGTGGCCGATGATCGTGGCGCGTGCGGCGGTGCTGGTGCTGAGCAGCGAACAGCAGTTGAGTGTCGATCCGGGCAACGCCTACAGCCGCGATAACCTGGCCCACGAATGGGAAATTTTCGATGTCGCCACCGGCGTGCCGTTCGAGCTGATGGAAGCGGCGATCCTGCAAGTGGCTGGTCTCGACGTGCCTGCCGTTGACCTGGCCTCCAGTGCGCCGCTATTGCCGGGGCTGCAGGCAGGCTCGGTCATGCCAGTGGATCTGGGCGTACTCGGCCGCCACTTCCAGGCCGGCAACTGGGAGCAAGCCGGTATCGACCAACAGCTACTGAGCGAGCAGGCAGGCGAGCAGGGCGCTGCCTGCTCGTTGTATGGCCAGTACCGGCTTTCACAGACTCATATCGACAATCCACAGGAGCCTGCGACCTTCGCCCTGAGCGTCGAGTTGCAGCTGCCTGCGGGCATGGCCGTGCAAGCGCCCTGGGCGGGCACCTGGCAGCCAGCGGCAGTCGGGCAGGGCTGCCTGCAAGGTGAGCAGTGCAGTCTCTGGTTGAAAGGTTTGGCCGATACCCCGGCAGCCGGCACGCAGGTGAGCGCCGGGCAGTCGCTGGGGCAAAGCAGCGGATTGCTGACCGTGCAGCTGTGCCGCGTTGCTGGCCTGCAGCCGCCTGCCTTTGTGGTGCCGTCCCGCGCTGCCGCCTGGCAGGCGCTGTGCCCGTCACCGCAAGCGCTGCTGGGGTTCGACTGCAATGCCGAGCCCCTGGTGGATGCACGCCAGTTGCTGGAACGTCGCGACGCCAGCTTCGCCCGCTCGCAGAAGCACTACTACCAGCAGCCGCCGCATATCGAGCGCGGCTGGCGCAACTACTTGATCGACATGCAGGGCCGCTCCTACCTGGACATGCTCAACAACGTCGCGGTGCTGGGCCACGGTCACCCGCGCATGGTCAACGAAGCGGCGCGGCAATGGTCGCTGCTCAATACCAACTCGCGTTTTCACTACGCGGCTATTGCCGAGTTCTCCGAGCGCCTGCTGGAGCTGGCTCCCGAGGGCATGGACCGGGTGTTCCTGGTCAACAGCGGTACCGAGGCGAACGACCTGGCCATTCGCCTGGCCTGGGCTTTCAGCGGCGGGCGCGACATGCTCAGCGTGCTGGAGGCCTACCACGGCTGGTCGGTGGCCACCGATGCGATCTCCACGTCCATTGCCGACAACCCCCAGGCGCTGAGCACCCGGCCGGAGTGGGTACACCCGGTGATTGCGCCGAACACCTATCGCGGCGCCTACCGTGGCGAAGGCAGCGCAGCCGAATACCTGGCCGATGTCGATGCCAAGCTCGACGCACTGGCGGCCGAACAACGCCAACTGGCCGGCTTCATCTGTGAGCCGGTGTATGGCAATGCGGGTGGTATCTCCCTGCCACCGGGCTATCTGCAACAGGCCTATGCCAAGGTCCGGGCGGCCGGCGGGGTGTGCATCGCCGACGAGGTGCAGGTGGGCTACGGCCGCTTGGGCGAGTACTTCTGGGGCTTCGAGGAGCAGGGCGTGGTGCCCGATATCATCACCATGGCCAAGGGCATGGGCAACGGCCACCCGCTGGGCGCGGTGATCACCCGGCGCGAAATTGCCGAGGCGCTGGAAGCCGAGGGCTACTTCTTCTCGTCGGCCGGCGGTAGCCCGGTCAGTTGCCGGATCGGTATGGCGGTGCTCGACGTGATGGGCGAAGAAGGCCTGTGGAACAATGCCCGGGATGTTGGCCGGCACTTCAAGGCACGCCTGCAAGCGTTGGTCGATAAACATCCGCTGGCCGGCGCTGTACACGGCTCGGGCTTTTACCTCGGCCTGGAGCTGGTGCGTGACCGCGACACCCTGGAGCCTGCCACTGAAGAAACCACCACACTGTGCAACCGCCTGCGTGACCTGGGCATCTTCATGCAGCCCACTGGCGACTACCTGAACATCCTCAAGATCAAGCCACCGATGTGTACCACCCGCGCCAGTGTCGATTTCTTTGTCGACAGCATCGACCAGGTGCTCAGCGAAGCGCTGTAACCCTCAACTCAGAGCCATATAACCCGATTGTTATCGGGTTAAATGGCTTTTTTGTGGTCTTAATATTTTCATTCTGGCTTTTAAAGTCGATATTTATCGGATATAAATGCGTCCACAACGCTGCAATCTGTCATCGGTCGCCTGCTACGGTCAGTCGGCCCAGTCACCCTTCGAGGAGGTTTTCATGAGCCGCACCGTCACCGTCGCCGCCACCCAGATGGCCTGTACCTGGGATCGCCAGGCCAACCTCGCCACCGCTGAGAAGCTGGTGCGTGAAGCTGCCGCCAAAGGCGCGCAGATCATCCTGATCCAGGAACTGTTCGAAACCCCGTACTTCTGCCAGAAACCAAACCCTGACTATCTGCAGCTGGCAACGCCAGTCGAGATCAACGCTGCCATCGAGCACTTCCAGCAGATCGCCAAGGAGCTGGAAGTGGTACTGCCGATCAGCTTCTTCGAGCTGGCCGGCCGCGCCCGCTTCAACAGCATCGCGATCATTGATGCCGATGGCAGCAACCTGGGTGTGTACCGCAAGACCCACATCCCGGACGGCCCTGGCTACCACGAGAAGTACTACTTCAACCCGGGCGACACCGGCTTCAAGGTCTGGCAGACCCGCTACGCCAAGATCGGCGTGGGCATCTGCTGGGACCAGTGGTTCCCGGAGTGCGCACGCAGCATGGCGCTGCTGGGTGCAGAAGTGCTGTTCTACCCGACCGCCATCGGCAGCGAGCCGCATGACAAGACCATCTCCTCGCGTGACCACTGGCAGCGCGTGCAGCAAGGCCATGCCGGCGCCAACCTGATGCCGCTGATCGCCAGCAACCGCATCGGCAACGAAGAGCAGGACGGCTACGACATCACCTTCTATGGCTCGTCGTTCATCGCCAACCAGTTCGGTGAGAAAGTCCAGGAGCTCAATGAGACCGAAGAGGGTGTGCTGGTGCATACTTTCGATCTCGATAAACTGGAGCACATCCGTAGCGCCTGGGGCACTTTCCGTGACCGCCGTCCAAACCTGTACGGCCCGGTGAAAACCCTCGACGGCGCGCTGGAATCCTGAACATTCAATGACCTCGACGCGGGCTTGCGCCCGCGTCGGGCACTGCAAAGGTTGACTCATGAAAACCCTGACCAGCACCCCACGCGCCGACGGCTTCTACATGCCAGCCGAATGGGCGCCGCAAACCCAGGTATGGATGGTCTGGCCCGAGCGCCCGGACAACTGGCGCCTGGGCGGCAAACCGGTACAGGCCGCCCACGTGACCCTGGCCAAGGCCATCGCGCGTTTCGAGCCGGTTACCGTGGCCGTCTCCGCAGCCCAGTACGACAATGCCCGCGCCCGCCTGGACGCACCGAACATCCGCGTTGTGGAAATCAGCAACGACGACGCCTGGGTGCGTGACACCGGGCCGACCTTCGTCATCAACGACAACGGCGAAGTGCGCGGCGTCGACTGGGGTTTCAACGCCTGGGGTGGTTTCGAGGGCGGCCTGTACGCGCCGTGGAACCGCGATGAACAACTGGCCAGCAAGGTCCTGGAAATGGAGCGCTGCCAGCGCTACCACACCGAAGGCTTTGTACTGGAAGGCGGCTCGATCCATGTCGACGGTGAAGGCACCCTGATCACCACCGAAGAATGCCTGCTCAACCACAACCGCAATCCGCACCTGAACCGCGAGCAGATCGAAGCGATCCTGCGTGATCACCTGGCGGTGGACACCATCGTCTGGCTGCCCGATGGCCTGTTCAACGACGAGACCGACGGCCACGTCGACAACTTCTGCTGTTACGTGCGCCCGGGCGAAGTGTTACTGGCCTGGACAGATGATCCGCAAGACCCCAATTACGCACGCTGCCACGCTGCCCTCGAGGTGTTGCAGAACAGCCGAGACGCCAAAGGCCGCACCTTTACCGTGCACAAAATGCCGATCCCCGGCCCGCTGTTTGCCACTGAAGAAGAGTGCGATGGCGTCGATCCGGTGGCTGGCAGCCAGGAGCGCAACCCCTCGGTTCGCCTGGCCGGCTCCTACGTCAACTTCCTGATCGTCAATGGCGGCATCATCGCCCCGAGCTTCGACGACCCGGCAGATGCCGAGGCTAGAGCGATTCTGAGCAAGGTGTTCCCTGATCACGAAGTGGTCATGATCCCAGGACGCGAAATGCTCCTGGGGGGCGGCAACATTCACTGCCTGACCCAGCAGCAACCGGCTCCGGCCAAGGGCTGAAATCCGGCCATAAAAAAACCCGTCGCTTGACGGGTTTTTTTATGGGCAAGCGACAATCGGCACCCGCGCTGGCATACCTCTTGTATTTGTTTTGCATTGTATTTCAACGAGATAGAACCGCATCGTTCTGTCACAAAGTTTGAATAAATTAGCCGCTCACGACCCCAGGGAGTACGTGTCGAAATGAATGCAGCAAGTGAGCCGGCTTCGTCCCCATCGGCCTTGAACCACGAAGCGCTAGAGCGTGTGGCGCAGTGGTTGAAACACAATGGAGCAATCCGGGTCAGGAAGACCGATACACGGCGAGTGTTGCGAGAGCGATACCCAGCAGGTCTGTTGACCGACGCAGAGCTTGCGGCACTGCTGGGCGAGTGATTGGCGGGGGGCTGGTGGGAGCGGGCTTGCCCCGCGATTCATGGCGCATTCACTGGCCTCATCGCGGGGCAAGCCCGCTCCCACAAAGTCTGTACAAGACCGTTGTTCCTACCGGGTCAGAAGCTATAGGTCCCGGTAACCACCAGGCTACGCGGATCACCGAACTGGATCTGCGCAGCACTGGTTGCCGAGCTGTAGTAGGTCTTGTCGGTGATGTTGTTCAACGCCGCACGCAGGTCCCAGTCCTGGGTACGGAAACCGGCCAAGGCATCCCATCGACCATAACCCGGCAACACTGCTGTGTTCTGGTTGTCGGCATAGCGTTCACCCACCAGGGTCATCCCGGTCTCGCCATACCAGCCCATTTCCGGTTTCCAGGTCAGGAACAGGCTGCCGTTGCGCTTGGCGACGTTGCTCACTCGATTGCCTTGCTGGCCATTGTTGTCTTCGACAATGGTGGCGTCCTGCAAACCGATACCGCCGCGCACATACCAGTTGCCAACGATATTGCCTGTAGCGGTCAACTCCACACCGCGCGAGCGTTGCAGGCCGGTCAGCAGGGTGATGCCCGGGTTGTTCGGGTCGCTGGTGCGGCGGTTGTAGAGCTCCAGCTCGTAGAGGGCCAGGGTGGTGCTCAGGCGTTCATCCAGCCAGTCGCTCTTGACCCCGATTTCCTTTTGCCGGGTCTCTTCCGGGCTGGTCTCGTTGGCGTTGCCGGCAGCCCCTGGGGTGATGCCGATCAAACCGCCCCCCACAGGCGAGAAGGTCTTGCTCCAGGAGGCGTAGAAGGCGTGCTCCTTCCACGGCGAATACACCACGCCCAGGCGCGGGCTGGTGCTGTCGCTGTCCTGGTTTTCGGAAATGCCGCGCAGCTTGTTGGTGGTCTCCACCTCGAACTGGTCGAAGCGCACACCGGCCAGTACCTGCCATTGCTCGCTCAGGCGGATCTGGTCCTGAACATACAGCCCTCGGCTGTCGACCACGGTGTGGTTGTTGCTCGACGCAATCATGGTGCCGTTGTGCTGCAGGTTACGGTTGGGGTTGTACAGGTCGACGCTCGGCACCGGGCTCGCGCCGGGGCCCGTGGTAGCAGCGGTATAGAGCAGCGGGTCGCGGCGCTGGTTGCCGATTTCGATGCCGGTCAACAGGGTGTGCTGCAGGCCGTAGGTGTCGACGTTGCCTTCCAGTTCGACGTTGTTGAACAGGTTGCGGGTATTCAGGTCCTGCTGCCAGCGCTGGCGGGTGACCTGGCCGGTGGTGGCGTTGTAGCCGGTCTGGTAGGTGTTGTCGAAGTCGCTGTTGAGCTTGAACAGGCCCAGGGTATGGCGCACCTGCCAGGTATCGCTGAGCTGGTAGTTCAGGCGCGAACGCAGGGACTGGGCCTTGTCGTCGATGTAGTCGCGCTGGGTGTCGCCGTAGGTGGTGTCGCGGCCGACATCGGCCGGGCGACCGTTGACGCTCGGAATGCCACGGTCGGGGGTGCGGTTGTAGCGGCTGTACTCGTACTGCACCAGCCAGTTCAGGTCCGGGGTAAGCTGCCAGCTCATGGACGGGGCGAACAACTGGCGGTTGCCGTCGATGCCGTCGCGAAAGCTGTTGCTATCCTGGTTGCCCATGTTCAGGCGCAGGCTGATGGTGTCGGTGGGGTCGGCACTGAGGTCGGCATACAGACTGCGCAGGTCTTCGCTGCCGCCCTGGGCTTCGATGCTCGAGCGTCGACCGGCTTCCGGCGTTTTACTCACGCGGTTGACGATACCGCCCTGGCTGCCACGGCCGTACAGCACGGCGGCGGGACCTTTGAGCACCTCGATTCGCTCGATGTTGTGCAGGTCGCGCACGTACTGGCTGTCATCGCGGATGCCGTCCAGATAGAAGTCGTTACTGGCATCGAAACCACGGATGCGCACGCTGTCGAAGCGGGTGTCGGCGCCAGTGCTCACGTTGGGAATGCCGCTCAAGGCCTGGCCCAGGTCATCGGTGCCGTAGTCCAGCACGTTGCTGGTCTTCACCGAGTCGATGGCCTGGGGCACGTAGCGGGCCGGGGTGGCGGTACGGGTTGCGGTGGTCACTTCCTTGACCCGTGGATCGTCCTCATCGCGTTCGCTTTGGGCGGTAACCGACAGCTCTGGCAACGTCATGCTGGCAGCGAGGGCCATACTGGAACTGAGGAACAGGGAGACACCCAGGCTCAAGGGTGACAGGCGGCAAGGGGCAGGCATTAAAGACATCCGCAGGGGTAGAGGTAGACGAAAGGAGGGGGTGCTAAAATTTGGCGCGAATGATAATGCGTGCTATTTGCTAGCGTTAATTGTTTCTAATGTTTTGTTGCGGGCATTTGTTTCAGGATGTTGCTCAGTAATTTCGGTGTTACAAGGCTGAAACAACCGTGCAGATCCGTCGTCTGGTGTTGCTATCAGTGGCTAATGTGAACGACTTTTCACGAATTTTTGACACATTGATGAAACCACGGATAGGATTCGGTCAACGCCTGTAGGCCCACCGGCCAAGAGTCCAGAATAAAAGGCCCGCTGCGATCACTCGCACGCGGGCTTTTTATTTTCTGACCCGCGAGCGTCAACCCACGCAGGGGGCGTGGTTTTTGGCGTCGGCCGCAGAGCGTCTTTGACTAAGTAATAAGGAAAATAAAATGTTCAAAACCAGGATCAGTCTGATCGCGCTCAGCCTCTTGACCGCGACCCAGGCTATGGCCAATGACCAGGCCGCCGCCAAGGGCTTCGTAGAAGACAGCAGCATGAACGTCCTGCTGCGCAACGCTTACATCAACCGTGACAAGAAACACGGCACCGACGACCAGATCGAATGGGGCCAGGGCGTCATCGCCAACTTCTCCTCCGGCTTCACCCAGGGCACCGTTGGTGTGGGTGTCGATGCGTTCGGTCTGTACGCCGTGCGTCTGGACGGCGGCAAGGGTCACAACGGCGGCGCCGGTGTCGACTTCTTCAAGCCTAGCGATGGTGCTCAGGCCAACTCCCCGCACAACCTGGCCCGTGGCGGCGCTGCAGTAAAACTGCGCGTTTCCAACACCGTGCTGAAGTACGGCGACCAGATGCCTTCGCTGCCAGTACTGCAGTACGACGATGCCCGTCTGCTGCCAGAAAGCTTCACCGGCACCATGATCACCTCCAAAGAGATCAAGGGCCTGGAACTGAACGCTGGCCGTTTCACCCAGGAAGCGCGCAAGAGTGCTGAAGGCCGTGACAGCGGTGGCCTGAAGTCGATCAACGTGCTTGGCGGTAGCTACAAGTTCACCGAGAACCTGTCGGCTGCGGTGTACGGTTCCGACGTCGAAGACGTGCTGCAGAAGTACTACCTGGGCGTGAACTACGTTCACCCAATCGCCGATGACCAGTCCCTGACCCTGGACTTCAACGGCTACAAGTCGGACATCAACAACAAGTACGTCAAGGAAGCTGGCCTGACTGGCGACTCCAACACCATCTGGAGCCTGGCAGCCACTTACGCCTTCGGTCCGCACTCGGTGACCATTGCTCACCAGCGCAGCACTGGCGATACCGGCTACCAGTACGGCTGGTACCAGAACCGTGGTGGCGTGGGTGACGGTGGCTCGACCATCTACCTGGCCAACTCGTACTGGTCTGACTTCAACGCTGAAGACGAGCGTTCCTGGCAGATCGGCTACGGCCTGGACTTCGGTGCCTTCGGCGCACCGGGCCTGACCTACAAAGTGGCCTACGTGCGTGGTGACAACATCAACACCCACGGCTTCGGCGAAGGTAAAGAGCGCGAAATCTTCAACCAGGTCAAATACGTCGTTCAGGAAGGCCCTGCCAAGGACCTGTCCGTCAAACTGCGTAGCTCGTTCCTGCGTACCTCTGACAGCGTTCGTCAGAACGGCTACAACGACGACGGCAACGAAGTCCGCGTATTCGTCGAATACCCGATCAGCATTTTCTGATTGGATTTCGCGGGGCAAGCCTGCTCCCACCTTACTCGGTGGGAGGGGCTTGCCCCCCCCGATCGAACAACCCCGGTTTATGCCGGGGTTGTTTCTTTTCTGCGCACTGGAACCTTCACGGTCTCACCCATCTCCGGCTCAAAGCTGTCACTGCGGGCCATTCGCCACATCCGCGCATAGAACTCGCTGTTGATCTCGCCGCTGAGCAACTCGCCAGGCTTGAGGAACACGTGCAGCTGCGAAAACAGTCGAATCTCGCTGGCACTGATGCGCCGAACCAGGTGCTTGGGCTTCAGCTGTGAAGGGTGATCGAGCCCCGCAGCCGCCAGCATCTCGGCCAGGGCGTGCAGGGTGTTGCGGTGAAAGCTGTAGACTCGGTCGGCCTTGTCGGGCACCACCAGCGCGCGTTGGCGCAATGGGTCCTGGGTTGCAACCCCGGTGGGGCACTGGTTGGTGTGGCAGCTTTGCGACTGTATGCAACCAATGGCGAACATGAAGCCGCGCGCGGAGTTCACCCAGTCGGCACCAATGGCCAGCACGCTGGCGATATCGAACGCACTGACAATCTTGCCGCCGGCACCGATGCGCACCTTGTCGCGCAGGTTCAGGCCGACCAAGGTGTTGTGTACGAACATCAGCCCTTCGCGCATCGGCACCCCGATGTTGTCGCTGAACTCCCGTGGCGCAGCGCCGGTTCCTCCTTCCTTGCCATCGACCACGATAAAGTCCGGCACGATTGCGCTGCTCAGCATGGCCTTGGCGATGCCCATGAACTCCCAGGGATGGCCCAGGCAGAATTTGAAACCCACCGGCTTGCCGCCCGACAGCTCACGCAGCCGCGCAATGAACTGCAGTAGCTCCAGCGGCGTGCGAAAGGCGCTGTGGGCGGCGGGCGAGATGCAGTCCTCACCTACCGTCACCCCGCGCGTAGCGGCGATTTCGGCGCTGACCTTGTGCCCCGGCAAGATCCCGCCATGACCAGGCTTGGCGCCCTGGCTGAGCTTGATCTCGATCATCTTCACCTGCGGATCGCTGGCCTGGGCGGCAAAGCGTTCGGGGTCGAAACGGCCCTCTGCGCTGCGGCAACCAAAATAGCCGCTGCCGATTTCCCAGATCAGGTCGCCACCGTGTTCGCGGTGGTAGGGGCTGATACTGCCTTCGCCGGTGTCATGGGCAAAACGCCCGCGCCTGGCGCCCTGGTTCAAGGCGGCAATGGCATTGGCACTGAGCGCACCAAAGCTCATGGCGGAGATATTGAAGATCGAAGCCGAGTAAGGCTGGCGGCACTGCGGCCCACCGATGGCGATGCGAAACGAGGCCGGGTCCGGCGTGTCGCTGGGCAACATCGAATGGCTGATGAACTCAAAGCCCGGGCGGTATACATCATTGAGTGTGCCGAAGGCCTTCTCGGCGCTTTCATTCTTGGCCCGGGCGTACACCAGCGAACGCTGGGCGCGGGAGAAGGGCAGCTTGTCGTCATCGCCTTCGAGCAGGTACTGGCGGATTTCCGGGCGGATGGTTTCGATCAGGTAACGGATGTTGCCCAGGATCGGGTAATTGCGTCGCACCGCGTGATGACGTTGTCGCAGGTCGTTCAGCCCGACCAGGCTGAGCACCGCGCAGAGTGCGGTAAAGGGCCAGAGCCAGGACTGGGTTGCAAGGAAGGGCAGGCTGATACAGGTGAAGAGCAAACAGCCGGCCAGACAGGCATAACGGCTGGGAAGCGAAGCTTTCATGGATCTTCCGCTGATGTGAGAGATCCTTCCTAGGATAGGGCAAGCCCCTGCGCAGAAAACCCGTGGTTTCGGTAAAAGACTTTTATTCCCGGTGTGCTTGACCCCGCCGTTGGCGCGATAGTTTGCCAATGACTGAACCCAACTCCGGCACTTGCATAACTGCCGCTCGCAGCCGCCGTGCTACAAGGCTCGTACCGTTTTTTTGCGAGTGAGAACCTGTGACCGCCGCTTCCCGTACCGCACCTGCCAACAAGGGCTTTGGCCTGCTTTGCCTGGCCAGCTACTTGCTGTCGCTGTCGTACGGCTCGACCTTTTTGTTGTCGTTGCTGGTCAGCACCCGCGGCGGCAACGAGCAGGACGCGGGGCGGATAATTTCCCTGGCGATGCTCAGTACGGTGGTGGCGGTACTCGGCAGCGGACACCTGGCTGATCGCCTGGGCTCGGCGCGGGCCATTGCACTGTCGGCGCTGTGCCTGGTGGCCGCCTGCCTGGGTTTTGCCCTGATGCCTGGCATCGGCATCGGCCTGATGTTCTGCGGCCTTGCCCTGGGCCTGGGCTGGGGTGCGTTCTACACCCTTGGGCCGATCCTGGTCGCCGAACGGGTCGAGCCTGAGCGCCGCACACACTGCTTTGCCTTGCTCTCGGGCAGCATGATGAGCGGCATTGGCTCCGGACCTCTTGCGGGCAAGCTCGCAAGCTTCTTTCACCTGCCAGTGCAAACGGCGTTCTTCACCGCGGCGACGGCGGCAGTGCTTGGCCTGATGATCTTCAACCACCTGGCCCGACAGCCCCGGCAAGCTGCCAGCCCCGTCGGCATCAGCCGCCGGGCCAGTGCCCAGGTGCTGGGCTCGGCGGCGCGCTGGCCGATTCTGATGGTCGGCCTGGGTGGTGCGATCTTCGGCGGCCTGGGTAGTTTTCAAACCTCTTACGCTGCAGCCCGTGGCCTGGACTATTCGCTGTTCTTCGTCGGTTTCATGAGTGCGGCCATTGGTTGCCGGTTGCTGGTGGCCGGGTGGGTGGTCAAGCGTGACGCCTACCGCGCCTCCTGCCTACTCTCGGCCTTCACCGTGCTGGCCGTGCTGGCATTGGGCTGGTGGGTGCAGAACAATCTTGGTTACCTGTTGGCCGCTGCCTTGCTGGGTGTCGGCTATGGCCTGAACTACTCGGTGATCAACGGCCTGGCGGCCAACCAGGCGCCGGCCGGGCACACCCCGCAAGCCTTGCTGCTGTTCAGCCTGGCCTATTTTCTCGGCGTGTTCGGCTTCCCGTGGCTGGCGGGCAACTTGATCGTCAGCGGTGGTACCGAGGCCATGATGCTGTGCCTGCTGGGCATCGCCTTGCTCAACTGGCTGGTGAGCGCCGGTCGCCTGGTCGGCCGCTGGCGCGCACGCACCCGCGAGGTATCGCCGTTTTATTGATCCTGGTTAATTTTTGTTCAAATGGTCAGCTTTACACTGAATGCTCTGCACCCTCAAAGGGGGACAAGGCATGACCATCATCGTGACCGGCGCCGCCGGTTTCATCGGTAGCAACCTCGTCCAGGCCCTCAACCGACGCAATGTAACCGAGATCATTGCCGTCGACGACCTGACCGATGGCGACAAATTCCGCAACCTCGCCGACTGCGAGATTGCCGACTACCTCGACAAGGACGACTTTCTCGAGCGCTTTGCCCGCGGCCAGTTCGGCAAGGTCCGCGCGGTGCTGCACCAGGGCGCCTGCTCCAGTACCGTCGAAGGCGACGGGCGCTTCATGATGGACAACAACTACCGTTTCAGTCGCAACCTGCTCGATGCTGCCCAGGCCCTGCAAGTGCCCATGCTGTATGCCTCGTCGGCAGCGGTGTATGGCGCCGGGCGCGACTTTCGCGAACAGCGCGAGTGCGAGCGGCCGTTGAACGTCTATGGCTACTCCAAATTCCTCTTCGATCAACACGTGCGCAGGCTGTTGCCTGCAGCGCGCAGCCAGATCGTCGGCCTGCGCTACTTCAACGTCTACGGCCCCCACGAACAGCACAAGGGCACCATGGCCTCGGTGGCCCTGCACTGCTTCAACCAGTACCAGGCCCACGGCAAGGTCAGCCTGTTCGGTAGCTATGGCGACTACCCCAGCGGCGGCCACCTGCGCGATTTCGTGTCGGTAGAGGATGTGGTCAAGGTCAACCTGCACTTTCTCGACCACTCTCGGCTCAGCGGCCTGTTCAACGTCGGCAGTGGCCGCGCCCAGCCGTTCAACGATGTAGCCATGGCTGTGATCAACCGCCTGCGCGAGCAGCAAGACCAGCCCCCGTTGTCACGGGAGATGGCCTTGCTCGAGGGCATCCTTGAATACAGCGACTTTCCCGACCACCTGCGCGGCAAGTACCAGTGCTACACCTGCGCCGACCTGAGCCGCTTGCGCGAGGCAGGCTTCACGCAGCCGCTGCTCACGGTCGAGCAGGGTGTGGCCCGCTATTGCGACTGGCTGCAAGGCATCGAGGTAGCGCCGCCTGCCCAGCATAGGCACGCGGCTGTGGCCTAGTGCTGGCGCAGGGTTTTTACATCGCCCTTGGCTGAGGTTTCGCGCAGGTACTCGACCAGCGAATCATCCACTGCCTGCATCCAGCGGGTGTGGTGCGGCACGGCAGCGGTGCCGGTGATCACTGAACGGTAGGACTTGTCGCGATAGCCCATGATGTCCTGCTTCTTGTCCGACTTCCATTTGAGGAAGATCCGGTTCACCGCGTCGATATCGAAGCTCGGGTAGTCGGTTTGCTCGATCAGGTGCTTGATGTAGCGGCCCTGGAACTCGTACATCTGCGCGGTGGTTTGCAGCGCCTCTTCTTCGGCGCGCCAACGGGCGCTGTCGGCCTGCATCTCGGCCATCGATGGCAGCTTCTTGAGGCCCAGCATGTAGTCCCGGGCGAACCATGCCTGGGCGTCGAACATGTTGAAGCTGTACCAGAGGTCTTGCATGCCGAGGTAGATCAACTGTGGGTTCTGCTCCCACACCACGCCCTGGTACAACCCCAGCGGCCACAGGCGGTTGCCGGTATTGAGCGTCAGCTCATCGGGCAGGAACGGGAAGTGGTGCTGATAGCCGGTGCACAGAATGATCGCCTCCACCCGCTTGCTCGACCCGTCGGCAAAGAACGCCAGCTCACCTTCCACCCGCTGCAACTGCGGGCGCTCTTCCCAACCCTTGGGCCACTTGTAGCCCATGGGCTGGGTGCGATAGGCCGTGGTGATGGAGCGCGCGCCGTACTTGAAACACTGTGAGCCGATGTCTTCGGCTGAGTAACTGCTGCCGACAATCAGCACGTCCTTGCCCTTGAACTCCAGCGCATCGCGAAAATCGTGGGCATGCAGAATGCGCCCGGAGAAGCGCTCGAAGCCGGCGAAGTCCGGCACATGCGGGGTGGAAAAATGCCCGCTGGCCACCACCACGTAATCGAACACCTGCTCGATGCCCTGGCCTTGTGCATAGTCGTAGGCGGTGACCGTAAAGGTGCGGCTGGCCTCATCGAAACGCACCGCCTTGACCGCCGTATTGAAGCGAATGTAATCGCGCACACCGGCCTTCTTCACCCGGCCCTGAATGTAGTCCCACAACACCTCACGCGGGGGGTAGGACGAAATCGGCCGCCCGAAGTGCTCGTCAAAGCTGTAGTCGGCGAACTCCAGGCACTCCTTCGGCCCGTTCGACCACAAGTAGCGGTACATACTTCCGTGTACCGGCTCGCCATGCTCATCCAGCCCGGTGCGCCAGGTGTAGTTCCACATCCCGCCCCAGTCGGTCTGCTTCTCGAAACAGACCACCTCCGGCATGGCCGCCCCCTTGGCATGAGCGGATTGAAAGGCACGCAGTTGCGCCAGGCCAGACGGGCCCGCGCCGATAATGGCAACACGAATACTCATAAGACTTCCTGACAGAAAACACTGAAAAAAATGCAAAGCGTCTCCAGCCCTGAGCGGCAAAAAGCCGAGGGCAATGGAAAGCGAAAATTCAGGCGTCAGCTGGCAGGCGGAGGAACAGGGCGTTTGCGTTTGTGCGCGAGCAAGACGTCGCGGGGTGGAATCGACAGCGCATGGAACAGTGTCGAGAGGGGAGAGCTGGTCAGCGAAAGCGTGGCGACCGCGGTAGGCCCGTAGGTATTGCCGAACAGCGCGGCAAACGGGCCTTGGGGGCGAAAGATACGTGTGGTCTCGTTCATGGCGGGCTGATTCTGCCTCTTTTGGTTATGGATGCCTTTTTAGCTATAACGGATGGGGATTTGGATTACAAGGTTGGATGGCGTTGGTGCTGCATCGTAAGGCGACCGAGCGGTTACACCTTTTCGGCCGAAGGTTGCGGTCAGCCCACCGCCAGTAATGTCGAATGCTACGGAGAAGCGCGGTTTTCTAGACGGAAACAAAAAAGGCCCACCTTTCGGTGAGCCTCTTTTTTACTGCGTATGGTGCCGGCACCAGGAATCGAACCCGGGACCTACTGATTACAAGTCAGTTGCTCTACCATCTGAGCTATACCGGCACAGGGTCGCCATTATAGCGATCAGTTTGCGTCTGTAAACTACTTCTGCAAGATTCGTTGCGATGCCCGGTTTCTGGGTGTGTCGCGGGGGATTTTCTTACCAGCCGCGGTGCAATGTCGTGGCGTCGGGTTCGTTTTGGGTCGGGTCGAAAATCATCGGTTTGTGTTCGTGGCAGCCGCGCTTGTTGCAGTGGGTGGTGGGCTGGGCGGACAGGGGGGGTAGTGGCGTGTCCCAGGCAGAGGCAGTGGGGGCGCTTGGAGTGCTGCAGCCGGGGAGGGTGGTCAGGGCGGCGAGCAGGGTGAAGGGGTAGAGGGCTTTCACTTGAATTCCGTTTGCTGATGGGCTGTTTCGGGGCTGCCACGCAGAATCGCAGCCTGGCGGCAGCCGCTACGTGACGGTTGTGGTCTTGGGTGGGGAATATAATTTACGAAACTTTCAGCAGGCTTTAAGGGCTTTTCCCTGAATAGGTCATAAACCACGCGATTTTTAATTAGTGTTTCTCTATCGATTTGACTTCAGCAATGTCTTGAGCTAATTTGTTGTGCATTATGTTGAACACTAAAGCGTTTCTGCTCCTCATCCCTCGTCTGGCCACCCGTGAAAATCACTGGACCGGCGGTCTGTAGCGCCTCCCCCGACAATCAGCTTTTTCTCTTTTTTGTCTGTAGCCGTCGCTGTTTGTGCGCGCGGTGTGTTGTCGCCCGTGGGAGGGCATCATGCGTTCCTGGATCTATTTGTTTATCGCCATCATCGCTGAGGTGATCGGCACCGCGTCGATGAAATTCGCCGCCACTCATTCTGCCATTCTGGGTCATGGGTTGATGTACGCCATGATCGGTCTGTCGTACTTCTTCCTCGCCCTGGCCGTTAAACGTGTGCCGGTGGGCGTTGCCTACGCACTGTGGGAAGGCATCGGTATCGTGCTGATCACACTGATCAGTGTGACCTGGCTCGGTGAGAGCATCGGCCTGCTCAAGGCCGCCGGCCTGGGTGTGATGATCGCCGGTATTCTGCTGATCAAGGCTGGTACCCGCGCCGCGCCTGCCAAGCGCGAGATGGAGGCCCTGCCATGCTGACCATGAATTGGGTTCCCTTCGCCTGGCTGGGCCTGGCGATCGTGCTGGAAGTTTTTGCCAACCTGCTGCTCAAGTATTCCAACGGCTTCCGCAAGCGCGGCTACGGTATCTTCTCGATTCTGTGCGTGCTGGCGGCCTTTACTGCTTTGGCCCAGGCTGTTCGCGATATTGAACTGTCGCTGGCTTATGCCATTTGGGGTGGCTTCGGCATCCTTGCCACCGTAGCCATGGGGTGGGCGCTGTTTGGTCAGCGCCTGGCCGGGCGCGGCTGGTTGGGCCTGGCACTGTTGCTGGTCGGTATGAGCTTGCTGAAACTGGCCTGATTTTGCTGCTTAGAGCGTTTGGTTAAAATGCTTATGCACAAGCCGCGTGCCATATCGGTGTCGCTTCCATCGGACCAACGCTTGCCGTTGGTCTTTGCGCAAATGGCTGTTTTTGCTGGCGATAAGCCGCTGAGCAAAAAACGACCAACGGTCGAAAGCGCTTGGATCCAAGGTTTTTGAGGGTTTTTTCAAAAGGTTGCACACAGACTTATCCACAGGCTGCGCACCTTCGGGGCAGGGTTACTGGCGTTCCGCCAGGAGCATCAAGTTGCGCGGTGTGAGGGGCTGCTCACAGAACACTCCCAGCTGTACGTGGTAGCCCTGCTCCTGCAGGTACAGCGCACGGTCGAGCACCAGCCACAACTCCAGCGGGCGGCGGAACAGGTTGCGCAGCAACTCCAGGTTGCGAACCTCGGCCAAGCGCTGCCAGCCAGCAGCCTGCTGTGCGTCCCAGTCAGGGGTGTGGTCTATCGACAGGCCTTTGAGCGCCGCCAGTTCCCGGCAGTAGTCGGCATAGGGCTTTTGCAGCCAGCTGACCGGCAACGAGGGTGTCGGCAGGTACTCATCCATGCCTCGCAGCGCTCGCTGCAGTAAATCGAACCCCAGGCGTCTGGCCATCGACTCATCGCGCTGGCGGCGTACCCGTGCGCCGGCGGTGACGGTTTCGCTCAGGGGCAGGCCCAGGTCATCGATCGACAGATGCAGGCCGGAGGTGATCGCAGCGGCCGAGAGCGGCTGGTACTGCGCCGCCTGGATGCGGTTGTAGCAGCAGGGCGCAATAGCCAGCTGACGGCAGCCCTGGCGGCTGGCCAATTGCATCAGGCGTACGTGCAGGTCGCCACAGGCATGCAGGGCGACGGCGGTGTGGGCGCTGCCCAGGCGCTGGTCGGCGTCTTCGGCCAGTACGTCCTGCAATAGGTGCTGGGCATTCACGCCGTGGTGCTGGCTCAGTTGCCGGCCAGCGTCGACCAGCGCCGGGTCGTATTCAAGGCAGGTCAGTTGCTGCTGCTCGGCCTGCAGCAAGCGCCGGCCCAGGTGGCCTTTGCCCGAGCACCAGTCCAGCCAGTGTCGTGGCGCCTGGGTAAAGCCCAGGTGGCTGGCGAAGGCTTCGATCTGCTGCCATTTGCGCCCCGGCACATCCACGTTCAAGCGATGGCTCGCCGCTGGCAGGGCGATTGTGGATAACTCGCCGACCTCGGCCAATTGGGCGGCCATGCTTGCCAGCTGTGGAAAAGGTGCCGGCGCGTCCAGTCGCTCGGGATGGTTGTGCGCGGTTTCTGCCTCGTCCAGCGAGCGCTGCCGCAGCCAGGCCGCCAGCGTCGGGTGCTCGGCCTCCCAGGGCAGTTGCAGCTGGGTGAAGGGGCGTGGTCGCCACAGGTGCTGGTGCTCGCGCAAAAAGCTGTCCAGTGCCTGGAAGCGGCTGGGCAGTTGGTCATTGGCGAGGGGGAGGGCAGTGGTCATGGTCTGATACGAAAACGGGGCTGTGATCAGCCCCGTTATACAGGTTCAACGGCCTTGGCAGGCGTCTACGCGCAGCCAGCGTTCCAATTGCTTGAACGCTTGCACCAGCACGAAGGAGATCACCAGGTACATCACACCAGCGGCGAAGAAGATCTCTACCGGCATGTAGGTGCGCGCAATGATGGTCCGGGCCATGCCGATGATGTCTAGCAGGGTCACGGTACTGGCCAGGGCGCTGGCCTTGAGCATCAGGATGACTTCGTTGCTGTAGGCCGGCAGGCCGATGCGCGCGGCGCGCGGCAGCATGATGAAGATCATCGCCTTGGCCCGCGACATGCCCAGTGCCCGTGCCGCTTCAATCTCGCCACGGGGGATGGCCTGCAAGGCGCCACGAAGGATTTCGGCGATGTAGGCCGCGGTGTGCAGGGTCATGGTCAGCACCGTGCACCAGAACGGATCGCGCAGGTAAGGCCACAGCGCACTGTTTTTCACCGCATCGAACTGCGCCAGACCGTAGTACACCAGAAACAGCTGCACCAGCAGCGGGGTGCCGCGGAAGAAAAAGATGTAGCCAAAGGGCAGGGCGCGCACATACCAGTGCCGCGACGAGCGGGCGATACCCAGCGGAATGGCCAGGATCAGGCCGACAATCACGGCAATGGCCAGCAGTTCGAGGGTCAGCGTGGCGCCCTGGACCAGCTTTGGCAGCCACTTGATGATGACTTCCCAGTTCATTGGTTGGCCCTCGCGAAGCCGCGAGCGGCGCGTTTTTCCAGAAAGTGCATGACGATCATGGCGACGATGGTCAGGCACAGGTAAATGCAGGCAGCAGCCATGTAGAAGGTGAATGGCAGCTTGGTGTTGGTCACGCCGTTCTGGGCCTGGCGCATGATTTCTTCGAGGCCGATCACCGACACCAGGGCGGTGTCTTTCATCAGGATCATGAACAGGTTGCCAAGGCCGGGCAGGGCCATGCGCCACATTTGTGGCAGGATCAGCCTGGAGAAGATGCGGCCCTTGGACAGGCCCAGGGCCAGGCCCGCTTCGCGGTGGCCCTTGGGGATGGCCAGGATCGCGCCGCGGAACACTTCCGTGGCATAGGCACCGAAGCACAGGCCCAGGGCGATCACGCCGGCAACGAAGGGCTTGTCCATCAGCGTGGCAAAGCTGAAGTAGATAAACAGTACCCAGAGCAATTCCGGTACGCCGCGTACCAGGGTGGAGTAGGTGCCACCAATCCATTGCAGGGGTTTGAAGGGCGAGGTCTTGGCCAGGGCGCCGAGCAGCCCCAGCACCAGCCCTACGCAGAGGGCCGACAACGCCAGTTTGACGGTCATCAGCGTCCCGGCCGCAAGAGCCGGACCGAATCCGTATAGATCAATATTCATGGGCAGGTGTGTTCAAGGGACGGGCACCGCCCATGCAGGCGGTGCCGGTCGGGGCGAATCAATAGATGCTGAAAGGGAAGTACTTGTCGTTGATCTTCTTGTAGGTGCCGTCAGCAACGATTTCTTTCAGGGCAGCGTTCAGCTTCTCGCGCAGTGGATCGCCTTTGCGTACGGCGATACCGATTTCGTCACTCTCGACCACAGGCTCGCCTTTGAACTCGTAGTTCTTGCCCGCTTCGGACTTGAGCCAGTCGTAGTTGACGAACTTGTCGGCCAGCAGTGCGTCGACGCGGCCGGAGGTCAGGTCAAGGTAGGCGTTTTCCTGAGTGTCGTAGAGCTTGATGGATTTGACGTCGTCGCTGAAGTTGTCTTCGAGCCAGGTGCCGGACAGGGTGGCGCGCTGGGTGCCGATGGTCTTGCCCTTGAGTGCGGTCTTGAGCGAGGCCATGTCGGTTTTTTCGACCTTGAAGTCGCTGTTCTTCGGCGCGATGAACTGCAGCTTGTTGGAGTAGTAGCGGTCGGTGAAGTCAACGGCCTGCTTGCGCTCGTCGGTGATCGACAGCGACGAGACGATGAAGTCGTATTTCTTGGCCAGCAGCGACGGAATGATGCCGTCCCAGTCGGAGGTAACCACTTCGCACTCGACTTTCATCTTGGCGCACAGGGCGTCGCCGATGTCTTTGTCAAAGCCCACTACCTGGCCACTGGCGTCCTTGCTGTTGAATGGCGGGTAGGCCGCCTCGATGCCCATCTTCAGTTTCTCGGCAGCCATTGCATTGGCCGAGAACACCAGCGTGGCGGCAGCGGCCAGGAGGAATTTCTTATAGGTCTGCATGCGTGTTGCTCCGTTAGCGGTTGCTGGACATGAATTGTTTACAACGCGCCGAGTTCGGGTTTTCAAAAACCTGCTGCGGCGTTCCCTGCTCTTCGACCAGCCCTTGGTGCAGGAAGACGACTTCGCTGGACACCTGGCGGGCGAAGCCCATTTCGTGCGTAACCAGTAGCATGGTACGGCCTTCTTCGGCCAGGGCGCGGATAACGTTAAGCACTTCCTGGACCATTTCCGGATCCAGGGCCGAGGTCGGCTCGTCAAACAGGATGACCTTGGGCTTCATGGCCAGGGTGCGGGCAATGGCTGCGCGCTGCTGCTGGCCACCGGACAATTCGGCCGGGTAGCTGTGGCGCTTGTTGTGGATGCCGACCTTGTTGAGCAGCGCCTCGGCATGTTCGATGGCCTCGGCCTTGCTCTGGCCGAGCACGCGGCGAGGGGCCTCGATGATGTTGTCGAGGATGCTCATGTGCGGCCACAGATTGAAATTCTGGAACACGAAGCCGATCTCGCTGCGCAGGCGATTGATCTGCTTGTTGTCGGCCGCCACCAGTTCGCCGTTTTTTGCCGACTTGAGCCGCAGCTCTTCGCCAGCCACCAGGATCTGGCCCTGGTGCGGGTTTTCCAGCAGGTTGATGCAGCGCAGCAGAGTGGACTTGCCGGAGCCGGAGGATCCCAGGATCGAGATCACGTCGCCATCGCGTGCGGTCAGCGAGATGCCCTTGAGAATCTCCTGGTCGCCGTAGCGTTTGTGCAGGTTGCGGATTTCCAGCGCGGGCGTGGCCTCAGCCATGTGCGGTCCTCATGTGTTCTGGTGCGCTCCTGCTGTTGGCGGCCTTCTTGGCGAGCGCCAAGCTAGCATAGCGGCTGAATGACAGCCAACAACGACGGGAGGGGCAACGGGTTACCGGGAGGGCGGGTGTCGCATCGCTGCAGCTGACTGTCGCGCGGATGTCCGCCTGCCCTCGTTTCCAGGGCCGGAGCCTTGATGAAAAAAGGCGCGATGGTGCCATTTTTGGCCAGTGCTGGGAAGCCGTTTCTGACCTTCCGTACAGCTTCGGGCATGGATTGCGGCGATTGGTTGCGCCTTGTGGGTTGTACCTTTTTGCTCCAAGGATGTGCGTGAGGTGTTACCTGTGATGAATTTTGGTGCGACCGTCTATTTGTAAGTGAGTATTTCAGTAATTAAGGGGGGAGGGGCCTTTTTTGGTGGGCATTCGGCCAGTATCTGGCGGAAAGGCCTGTAAACCTTGTTGCACAAGGCCGTAGGGGATTTCGAACGAACGGTCGGGGAGCTGGCGCACTATTTGCGTTGCTGATCGGTAACAGGATGTTGCGCCGCTGCATTCAAGGGCGCACCCGACGTCGCAGGACCGAAAAGCCAATCCTTGCAAAGGTAGTTTTATGAGCGGTACGCACACTTCCAATGACCTCGCTCAGGGGCTCAAACAACGGCATGTCACCATGCTGTCCATTGCTGGCGTTATCGGCGCCGGTTTGTTCGTCGGCTCCGGCCACGCCATTGCCGAGGCCGGCCCAGCCGTGCTGCTGGCCTATGCCGCTGCCGGTACCCTGGTGGTGCTGGTGATGCGCATGTTGGCGGAAATGGCTATCGCCTCGCCGGATACCGGCTCCTTCTCCACTTACGCCGACAAGGCCATCGGCCACTGGGCCGGCTTTACCATCGGCTGGCTGTACTGGTGGTTCTGGGTGTTGGTGATCCCGCTGGAGGCCAATGCCGCCGCCACCATCTTGCATGCCTGGTTCCCTGATGTCGGGATCTGGGTGTTCACCCTGGTCATCACCTTGCTGCTGACCGCGACCAACCTGTTCAGCGTGAAGAACTACGGCGAGTTCGAGTTCTGGTTCGCGTTGCTCAAGGTGGTCGCGATCGTCGCCTTCATTATCCTTGGTGCTGCGGCAATCTTCGGCCTGCTGCCCAACAGCCAGGTCAGCGGCGTCAGCCATCTGTTCGACACCCAGGGCTTCATGCCCAACGGTATGGGTGCGGTGCTGGCAGCCATGTTGACCACTATGTTCTCGTTCATGGGCACCGAGATCGTCACCATTGCTGCCGCCGAGTCGAAAGATCCGGGCAAGCAGATCACCAAGGCCACCAACTCGGTGATCTGGCGGATCTTCCTGTTCTACCTCGTGTCGATCTTCGTGGTCGTGGCCCTGGTGCCGTGGAACCACAGTGACCTGGCCGAAGTGGGCTCCTATCAGACTGTGCTGAACCTGATGGGCATCCCCAATGCCAAGTTGATCGTCGACATCGTCGTGCTGATTGCCGTGACCAGTTGCCTGAACTCGGCGCTGTACACCTCCTCGCGCATGCTCTTTTCCCTGAGCAAGCGTGGTGATGCACCGGCCGTTGCCCAGCGCACCACCTCAACCGGCACGCCGTACTGCGCGGTGGTGCTGTCGACGGCGGCGGCGTTCCTTACCGTGATCGCCAACTACCTGGCCCCGGCCCAGGTGTTCGAGTTCCTGTTGGCCAGCTCCGGTGCCATCGCCTTGCTGGTGTACCTGGTGATTGCCGTTTCGCAACTGCGCATGCGCCGTCAGCGTATGGCCCGTGGCGAGAAGATTGCCTTCAAGATGTGGCTGTTCCCGGGCCTGACCTGGGCAACCATCGTGTTCATCGTGGGCATTCTGACGGTGATGCTGATCCGTCCGGACCATCGCATCGAGATCGTGGCGACCGGGTTGCTGTCGATTGCAGTTGTGGCGGCGGGGCTGCTGGTGGCGCGCAAGCGCAAGGCCGAAGCGGCTGGGCGGGTTGTGCTGAACAACTGACGGGATGAGTTGCGGGGCAAGCCCTACCGGTGCATACAAAACCTGTAGGAGCGGCGGTGTGACGTCTCGACTTGCCCCGCGAAACTCAGCCGAACTGCTTCTGCTGAGTCTTGGCCACAGCCTCAGAGGCCGAGATGTAGGCCTCCTGGAACTCGTCGCTCTCCAGCCACGCCATGGTGGTGTCTTCGTCTGCACCGTCCAGCCATTTGCGGTAGGCGGTGAAGACCATGACGATGTAGTCGGTAGCGTGTTCTTCCTTGTGGCCCTTGAGCACCAGGGCCAGCAGCGGGTCAACCAGGAACACCGAGATCAGCGACACCAGCCCGCCTTCCTGAGCGGTCTTCATCTTCTCGAACAGGGCGTCGTAGCTGCCCGAGTCCATTGCCTTGTTGAAGACCTGCTCAACGCTTGCGCTGGAGCTTTCGCCATTGCTCTTGACCGCCTGGCCGCTACGCACCATGCGGTTTTCGCGAGCCTTGGCGGCAGCGCGCTTGGCGCGTTTCTGTTGTTTGCTGTTGGAGGCCATCGGTGAATCCTGAGTCGTAAGGTTTTGCGTATTGAATCGCAGTTGGCCGGGAAACCCAAGCTACGAATGGGTGGCCAGCGGCTGTACACCCTCACTACGGTCCTCTTCCACCAGCACCCGCGATGCCCGGTCCACCAACAAAGGGTCGGGATGATGGGCCACGCGCAGGTCTTTGCCCGGATAGTCCAGCGAATGCAGGAAGTGACGGATGCAGTTGATCCGTGCGCGCTTCTTGTCATCGGACTTGACCACTGTCCACGGCGCATCGGCGGTGTCGGTGTGGAAAAACATTGCCTCTTTGGCCGCGGTGTACTCGTCCCACTTGTCCAGCGACTTGATGTCGATAGGCGACAGCTTCCAGTGCTTGAGCGGGTCGTCACGTCGGGAGATGAAGCGGCGCAGCTGTTCTTCGCGATTCACCGAGAACCAGTACTTGAACAACAGGATGCCGCTGTTGCAGAGCATGCGTTCAAGGTCGGGCGCCTGGCGCATGAATTCCAGGTACTGCAGCGGCGTGCAGAAATCCATCACCCGCTCGACGCCGGCGCGGTTGTACCAGGAGCGGTCGAAGAAGACCATTTCACCTGCGGTGGGCAGGTGCTGGATATAGCGCTGGAAGTACCACTGGCCCTTTTCCTGCTCAGAAGGCTTCTCCAGGGCCACGATGCGTGCGCCGCGCGGGTTCAGGTGCTCCATGAAGCGTTTGATCGTGCCACCCTTGCCCGCGGCGTCACGGCCTTCGAACAGCACGACGATGCGCTGGCCGGTGTCTTTGACCCAGCTCTGTACCTTGAGCAGCTCGATCTGCAGTTCGTGCTTGGCCTTGTCGTACTCGGCACGGCGCATGCGGGTACGGTAGGGGTAGCTGGCGGGCAGTCTGGCCGAGGTACTGTCTTCATTCGAGCCGCGTGGGGCCGAGGCGACTTTGAGTGCGGCCGGCTGCTGGCTGATGGTGCTGATCGGCGCGTCGGTGCTGGCGGTCGCAGGGGGGCGTGGGGTACGCGGGCGACGTGGGCGGGGGGTAGCGGTCTTGCGCGGTGTAGTCGTGCTGGTGCTCGCGGGTGTTTCGGTGGCGGGCAAGGGCAGGGGTAGGGCTGTGGAATCTTCGCTCATTGGGGGCCTGTTGGTTTTCTGGTATCCACCAGGCAGCTTACGGCGATGGGGCGGGGGCGTATTGACGGTGGTCAACGACGGCGCTTTTTGCGGCGCAAATGAAAAACCCCTGAATCTCGCGATTCAGGGGTTTTCGGTATTAGTGGTGCCCAGAGACGGAATCGAACCGCCGACACGGGGATTTTCAATCCCCTGCTCTACCGACTGAGCTATCTGGGCAACGGGGCGCATTAAAAGGGTTTTTCGGATTTACGTCAACGACTTTTTTAAAATTTTTTAAATTAATTCCGTCGCTTACGATTTTCCGGGGTTATTCGGCCGGTGGAACGTAGCCTTCGGCCTTCTCGTATTCCTGGCCGGAGAAGAACTTGTCCATCTCGCCCTGGAGGAATTTGCGGTCCTCGGCGTTCATCATGTTCAGGCGCTTCTCGTTGATCAACATGGTCTGTTCTTTCTGCCAGTCGGCCCAGGCCTTCTGCGAGATGTGCTCATAGATGTCCTGGCCCTTGGCGCCGGGGTACGGTGGGCGCTCAAGGCCTGGCAGTTCTTCTTTGTACTTGCGGCACATTACGGTGCGGGTCATCACGACTCTCCTGCAATCAAAACGTCGGCCGCGCGCTTAAGCAGTTTTTTCACCGGGGCGGCAAGGCCCAGGCGCGGCGGGGTGGCGAGGTTATACCAGAGCCAGTCGGCCTCGGCCACGTGGGCCCGGGTGTCATCGACCCGGACCAGCCAGGGTTCAATGGCCAGCTGGAAGTGGCTGAAGGTGTGGGTCAGGCTGTCCAGCGCCTGGCTGCCAGCCAGGTTCAGGCCGTGCTGCTCGGCCAGGTCTTCGAGCTGCTCCAGGTTGTCGAGCTCCGGCAGGCTCCACAAACCACCCCACAGGCCGCTGGAAGGGCGACGGTAAAGCAGGATGGCGCCTTCGGGGTTGGCCAGCAGCGGCATCAGGGTGCGTCGCTGGGGCAGCTCTTTGCGCGGCTTGGGGATCGGGTAGCGGATCTCCTGGCCGAGCATGTGCGCTTCACAACCGACCTTGAGCGGACACAGCAGGCAACTGGGCTTGCTGCGAGTACACAAGGTGGCGCCCAGGTCCATCATCGCCTGGGTGTAGTGGTTGACCCTGGCGTGCGGGGTGTAGCGTTCGGCATTGGCCCACAGCGCCTTGGCCACCTTGGGCTCGCCCGGGTAACCCTCCTGGGCGGTGTAGCGGGCCAGCACGCGCTTGACGTTGCCGTCGAGGATCGGCGCGCGCAGGCCCATGCTGATACTGGCAATGGCGCCGGCGGTAGACAGGCCGATGCCGGGTAGGTCGGTGAGCTTCTCGACATCGCGGGGAAATTCGCCGCCGTACTGCTCGACGACGATCTTCGCGGTTTTCTGCAGGTTGCGCGCCCGGGTGTAGTAACCCAGGCCTGTCCACAGGTGCAGCACTTCGTCTTCAGGTGCCTTGGCCAGGGCCTGCACGGTGGGCAGCGCTTCCATGAAGCGAGCGAAGTAATTGAGCACGGTGCTGACCTGGGTCTGCTGTAACATGATCTCCGAGACCCACACCCGATACGGGTTGATGCCCTGTTGCCAGGGCAGGTCATGACGGCCGTTACGGTCGTACCACGCCAGTACGGCGCTGGAAAACTGCTCGGGGCTCATCGCTTGAACAACCCCTTGAGTGCATCCTTGAGTTCCGGGCTCACCTTGTCACCGAGCTTCTCGTCGATCTTGTCGCTCAGTTTCTCGCTGACCCGGTCGCCAGCGAGTTTGGCGGCAACCTTGCCCAGGCCGTCCTTGTCCAGGCGGCAGGCCTTGGCGCCCAGCTCCAGCGGGCCACGGCACTGCAGCGGCAATTCCAGGCCCACGTAGCGCTCGCCCACCTGACAGGCCGGGTCCGGCATGTCGCGCTTGTCGCCCTCGACGATCACGCCGATGCGGTAGTCCATGCCGAGCACGCGCAGGTCGAGGTCGCCGCGACCGTTGACGGTCAGGCCCGGAATGCGTGCCTTGAGGTCCGGGTTGCTGGCGACGCCGTTGCGCAGCACCAGGGTGCCCTTGAGCTCCTGGAACGGCGTGTCCTTGCCCCGAGGCTCGCCGCTCAAGGACTTGCGGTTCAGCGTAGCGATGGCCTGGCACAGTTGCTGTTCAAGGTTGGCGTTGACCAGGATGCCGTCGTTGATGACGAAGCTGGCGTTGCCGTTGAGGGTGTCGACCAGGGCCTTCTGGCTGTTGCCGGTGGCGGTCAGGTCGCTGTTGAGGGTCAACAGGCCTTTGACCGGCGGGGTTTCGGTCTGGCTCTTGATGAAGTGCTCCACCGGCACTCGGTTGATCTTGGTGTTCAGGCCAATCTGCGGCACCGCGGGGCGTACATCGAGGGTGCCCTTGGTGGCGAAGTCGCCGTTGTAGAGGCCGCCGCTCAGGGTTTCGAGGGTGATCAGGCCACCTTGGCCCTGGGCTTTGAGGTGGGCGTTCTCGATCGGCAGCTTCTCCAGGGTCAGCAGGCCGAAGGTCAGATCGGCCTGCAGGTCGACTTTACGCAGGCGGTCGACCGGCAGCAGCTTGTCGTTGCTCCAGGCCACCTGGGTAGGAGCGTCGGGCAGCGGCGTGTTGCCGGCGGTGGCCAGGGCGCTGTCTTCCTTGCTCTTGACCTCGGCCTGACGCGCCGCCGTGGCGCTGGCGGCCGCTTCGCTCTTGACCGGCATGTAGCGGTCGGCGTCGAACTTGTCGGCCTTGAGCTGGATGCGCAGGGCTTGCTTGGCGAAGTCTTCGACGGCCAGGCGGCCGCTGAAGGTGCTGTCGTCGAGTTTTACTGCCAGGTCTTCCAGGGCAAGGCTGGTAGGGCTGCCTTGCAGGCGGCTGACCATCTCGAACTTGCTCAGGGTGGTGGCGTCGGCCGAGGCCGGCAGTGGGCGGCCGATGCTGTCGAGGAACTTGCGCAGGTCGAGCTGGGCGATGGACAGGCCGCCGGTCAGCTGGGGGGTTTTGTCCAAGTCACGCACGTTCAACTCGCCGAGGGCGCGCAATTGGTTGGCCGACAGCTTCAAGCCGTTCCATTCGGCGACGTTGGCTGCCAGATCGACCAACAACTGGCCCTGGGCGGCAAAGCTCATGGTCTTGCCCTGCAACGGTTCACCCGAGGCCTCACCGCTGAGTTTCATGTCTTCGAACTGGTAGCGCTTGAGGCGACGGTCAAAGCGCAGCTCGCCGTTGAGCTCGGTACGCGCCTTGATCACTGGCTGGCCGGCACTGAGGAAGGCGGTCAGCTTCAGCGGGATGTTCACGCCTTCGTGTACGGCGCCGGTGCTCAACTGGATGCTTTCGGCGCCAAAGGTCTGGCCGCTGCGGGCATCGGTGTACTGCACCCGGGCGTTGTTCACGGTCAGGCTGTCGATGTCCAGCTTCACAGGGCGGTCGCTGGCGTCGCTCTTGCTCTCGGCCTGGGCCGTGCCATCGGCGGCAGGCGGGGTGCCTTCGCCAGGTGCCGGCGTGGCAGCCGGCAGCGGCTTGCCGATGTCTTCCCAGTTGCCATGGCCGTTCTCGTCGCGGCTCAGGGTCAGGTTCAGGCCTTCGACACGCACATCGCTCATTTGCACTTCACGGCGCAGCAGGGGCAGCACGCGCACTGAAAGGCCAAGCATCTGCAGGTCGGCAAAGGGCACTTTCGGATTGTTCAGGGTGGCGATGCTGGCTTCATGCAGTTCCAGCCCCAGCCAGGGGAACAGGCTCCAGCCGATATCACCATTGAGCGTCAACTCGATGTGGGCCTTGTCGCGTGCCAGCTGGCGAATCTCGTCTTTGTAGTCGTTGGGATCGAAGAGGTGGGTCAGGGCGAAGCCCAGAGCCACAATGATCAGCAACAGCCCGAGAAGCACCAGCCCCAGGATTTTGCCGAACGCTTTCATGGGCGAGTCCTTGTAGTCCGATTTCTAAAATTCAGCCGCAGAGTATAGCGCTGCGGTCGTTGACGCTGGAGTGATGCCGCGCTGTCAGGAATTTTTCCTACAGTTGTGCCACATCCAGCTTCAGGTTCAGTGGTGCCAATAGCGCGTTCATCTCAGCGCTTTCCTGCTTTGAAAACAGACGCAACCCAGCCCCTGCTTCTTGTGCCAACCGCTGTGCCTCGTTGACCAGGCGCAGCCCGACGCCGCGGCGCCGGGTCAATGAGCGTACGCACAAGTCGCTCAATTGCCAGGCTACATCCTCACGCTGCAGGCGGGCAGCGCCGAGCAGGCGATCGTTGAATCGCGCGGCGATCAGGCTGCCGTCCTCAAGTGCTGCGCTGACCAGGGCCAGGGCCTGTTCGGGGCCGGCGAGCATCCAGGCGGGGGCGTCGGCATAGAGCCTGGCCAGGTCCTGCAGGTCTTGCTGGCTGGGAGTGGTCAGGGTTTCGACAACGATGGGCATGACAGTTCCTTGCACACGGGTTCAGTTGTTGAGCAAAAGACGGGATCAGCTTGCTTTCAGTGCGGGCGGCTAATGCTACTCTTTCGCCGCTCGCGGGTCCTGCTGTGGCGTTTTGTCGCGTTTTGCAGGGCAATTGTGCCAAATAAGACGACCAGTGCCTGCCGGCCAAGGTCGTGAGCCGTGAGCTGACCATTTCTACGAGGGACTACAACAAATGAACAGCATCACGGCAGGCGCAAAAGCCAGCCCCCCGGGTTTCCTGTCCAAGGAGCGGATTATCGCCACGCCCGGCTTCAACCGCTGGCTGGTACCGCCCGCCGCTCTGGCGATCCACTTGTGTATCGGTATGGCCTACGGTTTTTCGGTGTTCTGGCTGCCGTTGTCCCAGGCCGTCGGCATCACCGCGCCGGTTGCCTGTGCGCCCGACATGAGCTTCTTTGCCCGCCTGTTCAGCGCCGACTGCGACTGGCAGATCTCGATGCTGAGCTGGATCTACACCCTGTTCTTTGTGTTCCTGGGCTGCTCGGCGGCGGTCTGGGGCGGTTGGCTGGAGCATGCCGGGCCGCGCAAGGCCGGTGTGGTGTCGGCACTGTGCTGGTGCGGTGGTTTACTGCTTTCGGCGCTGGGTATCTACACCCACCAGCTCTGGTTGATGTGGCTGGGTTCGGGGGTGATCGGCGGAATCGGCCTGGGCCTGGGGTACATATCGCCGGTCTCGACGTTGATCAAGTGGTTCCCGGACAAGCGCGGCATGGCCACCGGCATGGCGATCATGGGCTTTGGCGGCGGGGCCATGGTTGGCGCACCGCTGGCGGCAGCCTTGATGAACCACTTCGCCAGCCCTGGAGGTGTCGGCGTATGGCAGAGCTTCGTGGTGATGGCGGTCATCTACTTCATCTTCATGATCGGCGGTGCCCTGGCCTACCGTGTGCCGCCCACCGGCTGGAAGCCCGAGGGTTGGACCGCTCCGCTGAAAAAGGCCAACAACGCGATGATCACCCACCGCCATGTGCATGTCAGCGTGGCGTGGAAAACCCCGCAGTTTGCACTGATCTGGTTGGTGTTGTGCCTGAACGTTTCGGCGGGTATCGGCATCCTGGGCATGGCCTCGCCACTGCTGCAGGAGGTTTTTGCCGGCAAACTGCTGGGTAATGACCTGACCTTCAGCCAGCTCAACACCGCACAGCTGGCGCAGATCGCCGCCATCGCCGCCGGCTTTACCGGGTTGCTCAGCCTGTTCAACATTGGCGGGCGGTTTTTCTGGGCGTCGTTCTCCGACTATATAGGGCGCAAGAACACCTACTTTGCCTTCTTCGCCCTGGGCGTTGCCCTGTATGCACTGGTGCCGAACATGGGGCAGGTGGGCAACATCGCCCTCTTCGTGGCGGCGTTCTGCATCATCCTGTCTATGTATGGCGGTGGCTTTGCCACGGTGCCGGCCTACCTGGCCGACCTGTTCGGTACGCAGATGGTCGGGGCCATTCACGGTCGCCTGCTGACCGCCTGGGCGGCTGCCGGGGTGCTTGGCCCGGTGTTGATCACGTATTTGCGCGAGTACCAACTGTCGCTGGGGGTCGATCGCGCGGCGGTGTACGACATCACCTTGTACATCCTCGCCGGCTTGCTGGTGCTGGGCTTTATCTGCAACGCGCTGGTACGCCCGGTGGCCGACAAATACTTCATGACCGACGAACAACTGGCGGCCGAACAGGCGCTGGGCCATGACCAGGGCAGCGCGCGGGTGCTGGAGTGGCATGCGGCGCCGGGCACCTTGCCGTTGGTGATCGCCGCCTGGCTGGTAGTGGGCATTCCGCTGGCCTGGGGGATCTGGGTGACGCTGCAGAAGACGGCGGTGCTGTTCAACTGACCCGCGGCTGCGGAAATTTGTGCGATTTGGGGGATTTACCAGGTAAATCCCCTGCCACATGTCATCTTCGTTTCATGCCAGACATATCTGGGCCTATAATGATCGCCTTTTTCGCCCAATGATTTTGCGGAGCTGGTGATGGTCGAACGTAAGGCTTCCGTCGAGCGCAATACTCTGGAGACCCAGATCAAGGCCTCGATCAACCTGGATGGCAGCGGCAAGGCCCGATTCGATATCGGTGTGCCTTTCCTTGAACATATGCTCGACCAGATCGCCCGACATGGGCTGATCGATCTCGACATCGAATGCAAGGGCGACCTGCATATCGACGATCACCATACCGTCGAAGACGTCGGGATCACCCTGGGCCAGGCGTTCAACCAGGCCATCGGTGACAAAAAAGGCATCCGCCGCTACGGCCACGCCTATGTACCGCTCGACGAAGCACTGTCGCGTGTGGTTATCGACTTCTCCGGCCGCCCAGGCCTGCAGATGCACGTGCCCTATACCCGCGCCTCGGTAGGCGGCTTCGATGTCGACCTGTTCCAGGAATTCTTCCAGGGCTTCGTCAACCACGCCAACGTCACCCTGCACATCGACAACCTGCGTGGGCACAACACCCACCACCAGATCGAAACCGTGTTCAAGGCTTTCGGCCGCGCGCTGCGCATGGCCATCGAGCTCGATGAGCGCATGGCCGGTCAGATGCCGTCGACCAAGGGTTGCCTGTAATGCAGACAGTTGCCGTAATCGACTATGGCATGGGCAACCTGCACTCGGTGGCCAAGGCCCTGGAGCATGTAGGCGCCGGCAAGGTGCTGATCACCAGCGATGCTGCGGTGATCCGCGAGGCTGACCGCGTGGTATTTCCGGGTGTTGGCGCGATCCGCGACTGCATGGCCGAGATCCGCCGCCTGGGCTTTGACAGCCTGGTGCGTGAAGTCAGCCAGGACCGTCCGTTCCTCGGCATCTGCGTGGGCATGCAGGCGCTGCTCGATCACAGTGAAGAGAACGACGGCGTCGACTGCATCGGACTGTTTCCCGGCAACGTGAAGTTCTTCGGCAAGGACCTGCACGAAGACGGCGAGCACCTGAAAGTGCCGCACATGGGCTGGAACGAGGTCACCCAGGCCATCGATCACCCGCTGTGGCACAACATCCCCGACCTTGCACGTTTCTACTTCGTGCACAGCTACTACATCACCGCGGCCAAGGCCGTGCAGGTGGTGGGCCGTGGTCACTACGGCGTCGATTTTGCCGCCGCGCTGGCTGAAGGTTCGCGTTTTGCCGTGCAGTTCCACCCGGAGAAGAGCCATACCCATGGCCTGCAACTGCTGCAGAACTTCGCTGCCTGGGACGGACGCTGGTAATGAGCAAATCCAGGACCAAGGCACCGATCCTCACGCTCGCACCGGAACAGGAACGCGAGGCACTGGAGGTACTCAAGCGCTTTCTTGAAGACCGCTTCGAGCTGCAGCTTGGGTCGTTCGAGGTGGCCGAGGTCCTGGACGTGTTCACCAAAGAGATTGCCCCGCACTACTACAACAGGGCGATTTTCGATGTGCAGACGCACCTCAAAGAGAGGTTCGAAAGCATCGAAAGCGACCTGTGGGCGCTCGAGAAGAACTGACTTCCCGAGCATCACTGTTTACCGAATAGACAGGTTTTCCAGATGCTGATTATCCCCGCTATCGATCTCAAGGACGGTGCTTGCGTACGCCTGCGCCAGGGCCGTATGGAAGATTCCACCGTTTTTTCCGATGACCCGGTGAGCATGGCCGCCAAATGGGTCGAGGGCGGCTGCCGTCGTCTGCATCTGGTCGACCTGAACGGCGCCTTCGAAGGCCAGCCGGTCAATGGCGAAGTGGTTACCGCCATTGCCAAGCGCTACCCGAACCTGCCGATCCAGATCGGCGGCGGTATCCGCTCGCTGGAAACCATCGAGCATTACGTCAAGGCCGGCGTCAGCTACGTGATCATCGGCACCAAGGCAGTGAAAGAGCCCGAGTTCGTCGCAGAAGCCTGCCGTGCCTTCCCGGGCAAGGTCATTGTCGGCCTGGACGCCAAGGACGGCTTCGTCGCCACCGACGGCTGGGCCGAAGTCAGCACTGTGCAGGTCATCGACCTGGCCAAGCGTTTCGAGGCTGACGGCGTCTCGGCCATCGTCTACACCGACATCGCCAAAGACGGCATGATGCAGGGCTGCAACGTGCCGTTCACCGCCGCCCTGGCCGAAGCCACCAAGATCCCGGTCATCGCCTCCGGCGGTATCCACAACCTGGGTGACATCAAGGCCCTGCTCGACGCCAAGGCGCCAGGCATCATCGGTGCGATCACCGGCCGCGCCATCTACGAAGGCACCCTGGACGTTGCCGAGGCGCAAGCCTTCTGCGACGCCTACAAAGGCTGAGGAACGACCCATGGCATTGGCCAAGCGCATCATCCCTTGCCTGGACGTCGACAACGGCCGAGTGGTCAAGGGCGTCAAGTTCGAGAATATCCGCGATGCCGGTGACCCGGTGGAAATCGCCCGTCGCTACGATGAACAGGGCGCCGACGAGATCACCTTTCTCGACATCACGGCCAGCGTCGATGGCCGTGACACCACCTTGCATACTGTCGAGCGCATGGCCAGCCAGGTATTCATCCCGCTGACCGTGGGCGGTGGCGTGCGCACCGTGCAAGACATCCGCAACCTGCTCAACGCCGGTGCCGACAAGGTTTCGATCAACACTGCCGCGGTGTTCAACCCGGAGTTCGTCGGCGAAGCTGCCGCGCATTTCGGCTCTCAGTGCATTGTGGTCGCCATCGATGCCAAGAAGGTTTCCGGCCCGGGCGAAACCCCGCGCTGGGAAATCTTCACCCACGGTGGCCGCAAGCCGACCGGCCTGGATGCCGTTGAATGGGCAAAGAAAATGGAAGGCCTGGGTGCTGGTGAGATCCTGCTGACCAGCATGGATCAGGATGGCATGAAGAACGGCTTCGACCTGGGCGTAACCCGGGCCATCAGCGATGCGCTGGGGATTCCGGTGATTGCCTCCGGTGGTGTGGGCAACCTGCAGCACCTGGCCGATGGCATTATCGAAGGGCATGCCAGCGCAGTGCTGGCGGCGAGCATCTTCCACTTCGGTGAGTACACCGTGCCTGAAGCCAAGGCCTTCATGGCCAAGCAGGGCATCGTCGTTCGCTGAAATCGCAAAGCTGATCGCGGGGCAAGCCCGCTCCCACCAGGCCGGTGGGAGCGGGCTTGCCCCGCGATGCTTTTTACCCCAGATTCTTGCCCAGCAACGCGTGATACAGCTCGCTGTCACCCAGAATCCCCACCACTGAATTCCCTTCCTGAAGCACCAGCTTGTTACCGGTCTGGTAGCGAATCTGCAGCGCTTCACGCATGCCGATGCTGGCGCTGACCAGGGTTGGTTTGCGCCCCAGGTCTTCCACTGCTTCTCCTGGCGCCCAGTTCTGCAGGTCGAGGCCGTTGACGCCCTGGCGCGCGCCTTTGATGGTGTTGCCTTCGGCCAGGTCCAGCCACGAATCGCCGCCCGGGTCCAGGCAGATCGAGCCGTTGATCCGCTTGCACTTGTCCAGGGTGCGCATCAGGCTGCGGCCGCACAGTACGTTGAGGGGGTTGGTGTGGGCGACGAAGGTACGCACGTATTCGTCGGCCGGGTTGAGGACGATTTCTTCTGGCTTGCTGTACTGGATGATCTTGCCGTCCTTCATGATCGCGATTCGGCTGCCCAGCTTCAGCGCTTCGTCCAGGTCGTGACTCACGAACACGATGGTTTTGCTCAGCTTGCGCTGCAGCTCCAGCAGTTCGTCCTGCAGGCCCTGGCGAATCAGCGGGTCGAGGGCCGAGAAGGGTTCGTCCATCAGCAGGATATCGGCGTCCATCGCCAGGGCGCGGGCCAGGCCTACACGTTGCTGCATGCCGCCGGAGAGTTCGTCGGGCTTTTTGTTGCGCCATTGGGTCAGGCCGACCAGCTCGAGCTTCTCGTCGACCAGCTTGCGCCGTTCCTTCTCGGGGCGGCCCTGCATTTCCAGGCCGAAGCTGATGTTCTCGCGCACGGTGAGCCAGGGCATCAGGGCGAACTTCTGGAACACCATGGCGATGCGCTTGGTGCGCATCATTTTCAGTTCCGCCGGGGTGCAGTGGGCGATGTCGATGTGCGAGCCTTCGTGCTCGACAAACAACTTGCCACGGCTGACGGTGTTCAGGCCGTTGATGCAGCGCAGCAGGCTCGACTTGCCCGAACCGGACAGGCCCATCAGCACGCAGATCTCGCCTTTGTTGATGTCCAGGTTGGCTTTTTCGACGCCGACTACCAGCCCGGTTTTCTTCAGGATCTGCTCCCGCGAAAGGCCTTGGTCTAGCAGGCTGAGGGCCTCACGCGGTCGGCTGGAGAAGATAACGTCTACATCTTCGAAGCGAATAATGCTCATGCTTCACTCCTTACCGGTGCGTCGGGTTGTTTGCAGATACGGTCGAGCATGATCGCCAGCAGCACGATCGCAAGACCTGCTTCGAAGCCCAGGGCGATATCGGCGGTGTTCAGTGCGTTGACCACAGGTTTGCCCAGGCCGTCGGCGCCCACCAGGGCGGCAATGACCACCATCGACAGTGACAGCATGATGCATTGGGTGACGCCGGCAGCGATGCTCGGCATGGCGTGGGGCAGTTCGATGCGCGAGAGCAGTTGTCGGCGCGAGCAACCGAAGGCCTTGCCGGCATCCAGCAGCTCCTGGGGTACGTCGCAAATGCCCAGGTAAGTGAGGCGGATCGGTGCGGCGATGGCGAACACCACCGTGGAGATCAGCCCCGGTACCACGCCCAGGCCGAACAGGGTCAGTGTCGGGATCAGGTAGACGAAGGTGGGCACCGTCTGCATCAAGTCCAGCACCGGACGCATGGCGGTATAGAACATCGGCTTGTGGGCGGCGAGGATGCCCAGCGGTACGCCGATGGCCACGCAGACCATGGTGGCGAACAGCACCTGGGCCAGGGTTTCCATGGTTTCTTGCCAGTAACCCAGATTGAGGATCAGCAGGAATGACAGCACGCAGAAGGCGGTCAGCGCCCATTTGCGCTGGATCAGGTGCGCGATCACTGCAACCAGGCCGATCAGGACGAAAGGATTGAACCAGGTCAACGCCCCGGTCACCCCGTGAATCATCAATTCCAGTGCTTCGGCGAAGGCATCGAAGTAGTTGGCGCCGTGTTGGGTCAACCATTCGACGAAGCCTGCGATGTACTGGCCCAGTGGTATTTTTTGATCGATCAGCATGATAGCGAGCGTCCACCTGCAAAAGATTGAAGACAGCCTGCGGCGGGCGAACCCGCCGCAGGTGGTGCTTACTGCGTCAGTTTGGCTTTGGCCGCTTCCAGGCCCGGTTTGCCGTCAACGGTGGTAACCCCTGCCAGCCAGGTATCGAGTACCTGAGGGTTCTTTTTCAGCCAGGCCTTGGCTGCGGCGTCGGGTTTCATTTTGTCGTCCAGGACGTTGCCCATCAGGGTGCTTTCCATGTCCAGGGTGAAGGACAGGTTTTTCAACAACTGACCGACGTTGCTGCATTCCTGCACATAGCCCTTGCGCGTGTTGGTCAGCACCGTGGCCTTGCCGTATTCGGGACCGAAGAAGTCATCGCCCCCGTCCAGGTATTTCATCTTGAAGCGGGTGTTCATCGGGTGCGGTTCCCAGCCCAGGAACACCACGGCGGTGTCACGGCGCTGGGCGCGTTCAACCTGCGAGAGCATGCCGGCCTCGCTGGATTCGACCACCTTGAAACCGGCGTCCTTGAGGCCGAAGGCGTTCTTGTCGATCATGGTTTGAATGGTGCGGTTGCCGTCATTGCCAGGCTCGATCCCGTAGATCTTGCCGTCCAGCTCCTTCTTGAACTTGGGAATGTCGGCGAAGGTTTTCAGGCCCTTGTCATACAGCGCCTGAGGTACAGCCAGGGTGTACTTGGCGTTCTCGAGGTTCGCCCGTACGGTTTCCACGGTGCCGGCATCGCGGTACTGCTTGATGTCGTTTTCCATGGTTGGCATCCAGTTGCCGAGAAACACATCCATATTTTTGCCATCGGCCAGCGACTTGTAGGTCACCGGGACCGAGATCATGGTGGTCTTGGTCTTGTAGCCCAGCGACTGCAACACCACGCTGGTGACTGCGGTGGTCACGGTGATGTCGGTCCAGCCGACATCGGAGAAGTTGACGGTATGGCACTGCTCGGGCTCGGCGGCCTGGGCCAGCACCGGCAGACTCAGCGCCGCGGCCAGCAACAGCGAAGGTGAACCTTTCATACGATGGACTCCTGATGTTTTTCTCGGACGTCCCACGGGACCGCCGTGCTTTATGGTTTGCAGTCGGTCGGGCCTGGCTATCGGGCTATAGCGGGACAGGTGCCGTGCAATCGAGTCGATACCGATCATCTAACAGCGAAAATCAAACGCCTACAGGGTGCGTCGTATCCAGTACAGACAGGGTCGCATCCAGTGTCGATGAGGTCGTTTACAGATTTTTCCCGCCCCGTAAACGTGGTTTCAGTGCATCTGCACCGTAAAAAAACGGCGCATGGACGCGGGTGACAACTGGCGGCGTTGCTGAGCAAGAGCACGTCGGTTGCAGACGTCAGACCTCGGGTCAAAAGCCTGATGATGCGCGAATTCGGCGGATTGCCGCCTAATCAGCGTAGCAGTTGCACCGTCCTTGGCGTGGGCTGTGGGCGGCTGCTCAATCAGGAGGTAGGTGGCATGGCCATCAGTGTGTTCGACCTGTTCAAGATCGGCGTCGGCCCTTCCAGTTCCCATACCGTGGGCCCGATGCGGGCGGCGGCGTTGTTCGTCCAGGGCCTGCGTGAGCGCGGTGAGCTTGAGCAGGTGCGACGCATCGAGGTGCGCCTGTACGGCTCGCTGTCGGCTACCGGTATCGGCCATGGCAGCGACAATGCAGTGATCATGGGCCTGATGGGCGAATGGCCAGATGCAATCGACCCGTCGCAGATCGGCCTGCGCATTGCCACCTTGCGCGAGACAGACACCTTGCTCCTCGATGGCAGGCTCGAAGTCGGGTTTGTCTGGGGCCGCGACATGTTGTTGCTGGACGAGAACCTTCCCTACCACCCCAATGCCATGACCCTGATCGCAGAAGGCGCATCGGGCGAGCTGCACCGCGATACCTACTACTCGGTTGGTGGCGGCTTTGTGGTCGATGCCGCGCAGGCCGCCAGCGGTGTGTTGGATGCCGACAACACCGTGTTGCCCTACGATTTCAACAGTGCCGTGGAGCTGCTGGAGTTGTGCAAGCAAAACGACCTGCGCGTGTCGCAATTGATGCTGGAAAACGAAAAGGTCTGGCGCAGTGAAGAGGAGATTCGCGCTGGGCTGTTGAAGCTGTGGCACGCCATGCAGGCCTGTGTCGAAAACGGTCTCAAATACGAAGGCATTCTTCCCGGCGGACTGAATGTGAAGCGTCGTGCGGCCAAGCTGCACCGCAGCCTGCAAGAGTTGAACAAGCCCAATGTGATCGGCTCGACCCTGAGCGCCATGGAGTGGGTCAACCTCTATGCCCTGGCGGTGAACGAGGAAAACGCCGCCGGCGGGCGCATGGTGACTGCGCCCACCAATGGCGCAGCGGGGATCATTCCGGCGGTGCTGCACTACTACATGCGCTTCAGCGATGAAGTCAGTGAAGCGAACGTGGTCGACTTCTTTCTGGGCGCGGCAGCGGTGGGCATTCTGTGCAAAAAGAATGCGTCGATTTCCGGTGCCGAGGTCGGCTGCCAGGGCGAGGTCGGTTCAGCCTGCGCCATGGCGGCGGCAGGGTTGGCAGAAGTGCTCGGCGCCACCCCGGCACAGCTGGAGAACGCGGCCGAAATTGGCCTCGAGCACAACCTGGGATTGACTTGCGACCCGGTGGGCGGCCTGGTTCAGGTGCCGTGCATCGAGCGCAATGCCATTGCTGCGGTCAAGGCGATCAACGCCGCACAGATGGCCCTGCGCGGCGACGGCGAGCACTTCATCTCCCTCGACCGGGTGATCCGCACCATGCGCGATACCGGTGCCGACATGCACGACAAGTACAAGGAAACGTCGCGCGGTGGCCTGGCCGTCAGCGCCATTGAGTGCTGAGTGCCCTACAGACGCTGCGCCTTTTTCGCACATAACCTGTACGCGCGCCGCCTTTTGGCGCGCGGCACGGCACCCCGGCCTTAAACGCTTGTTACCCCCGGCTGAAGTACTTGGGTGACATTTGTCACATGTCGTTTCTGGGCATCCTTCCCACAAGTGCTACCGAACTGCTCATTTTTCCTACGCACCGGCGCTAGCCCGGTCGTTTGCGTTTGTGTCCAGGCCTGGAAGCAGGGGCCAGATAGACGCTGCGCGACGTCGTTTTTGGGTTTTGTTGAATAGCCATTCAATTTCAGGCATGGCAATTGCGTTGTGATAGTCAAAAGCCCCTGCATTCGAATCGGGGCCGTGACAAAAAAGCCCGTGCCTGCCTGAGGCGCACCCTGCATTGTGTGAGGAGATACCGCGATGACGTCGTACAACTCCGGGACCCCAACCCAGAACCGCACACCTCAATCCATCGGCTTCCTGCTGCTGGACAACTTCACCCTCATCTCCCTGGCGTCTGCGGTCGAGCCGCTGCGCATGGCCAACCAGCTGTCGGGCCGTGAACTGTATCGCTGGAGCACCTTGAGTGTGGATGGCGGTCAGGTCTGGGCCAGTGATGGCTTGCAGATCACCCCGGACGCGGCGATGCACAAGGCGCCCGCCATGGACACGGTCATCGTCTGCGGCGGTATCGGCATTCAGCGCACGGTGACCCGAGAGCACGTGACGTGGCTGCAGAGCCAGGCCCGCCAGTCGCGTCGCCTGGGTGCGGTGTGTACCGGAAGCTGGGCGCTGGCCTGCGCCGGCCTGCTCGATGGTTTTGATTGCAGTGTGCACTGGGAGTGCCTGGCGGCCATGCAGGAGGCTTTCCCGCGGGTGAGCATGAGCACCCGTTTATTCACCCTCGACCGCAACCGCTTCACCAGCTCTGGCGGCACCGCGCCGCTGGACATGATGCTGCACCTGATCAGTCGCGACCACGGCCGCGAACTGTCGGCGGCGATCTCCGAGATGTTCGTCTACGAGCGCATCCGCAACGAACAGGACCACCAGCGCGTGCCGCTCAAGCACATGCTGGGCACCAACCAGCCCAAGCTTCAGGAAATCGTTGCGCTCATGGAAGCCAACCTGGAAGAGCCGATCGACCTGGACGAACTGGCTGTGTATGTAGCGGTGTCGCGTCGCCAGCTGGAGCGCCTGTTCCAGAAGTACCTGCACTGCTCGCCGTCGCGCTACTACCTCAAGCTGCGCCTGATCCGTGCCCGGCAACTGCTCAAGCAGACACCGATGTCGATCATCGAGGTGGCGTCGGTGTGCGGGTTTGTCTCTACGCCGCACTTCTCCAAGTGCTACCGCGAGTACTTCGGTATTCCGCCACGTGACGAGCGCGTGGGCTCCAACACCGCGCAGCAAGTGGCGATGATGCCGATTCCACAGGCACTGGTGTTGTCGCCGCTGGCAGGGCCGATGTCGGCGTTGAGCCAGGCGCGCAACGAGTCGACGTTTGCCAGTGTGAGGCTCTGAATTGGGGTGAATTCACCGCGGGGCAAGCCCGCTCCCACAGAGCTTGTGGGAGCGGGCTTGCCCCGTGATGCGTTTAGCGACTGTTGAACTGCGCCAACGCCGGTAACAGCTGCTTTTCGATGGCCTGGCGCACCGCCGGCAGAATCGTCGCGTTACCGGTGTACATCTGCTCGACCATTCCCTTCAGGGCCTTGGCCCGCGGCTCGCTCAAGCCCCGCACCGCACACTCGCAGGCCTGTTCGGCACTGGCGTCGGCCGGCATCTCGAACCCCAGCGCGCGCAGCTGGCCCAGCAGGTCGTCCTGATCAATCAAATCCGCATGCATCATGGTTGTTGTCCTTGTTTGCAGGTGTGATCGTGAGTCGATTCTGTGGGCGTGGGTGGGCCGCGGCAAGGGCAGAATGTCGCAATGGCCGCTTTGGCTATGAACAGGTCGTTTTCGGCTAAATCATCGGGACGGGGAGGCTGCACACTGGGGCCATGCACAGTTACAGGAAGGTTTGGTCACCTCCCGCTTCGCGCATGCAGATGCTCTTGCTTGACCCCGGTTGCGTCACGGCTTACCGGGGTTTTTTTATGGGTTGAGCGGGAGCGGGCTTGCCCCGCGATAGCAATCTCACAGGCACATCGCATCGCGGGGCAAGTCGCACCGCCGCTCCTACAGGCCAATCACCCGGCCAATGAATGCCGCTGCCGGCAGGTCTTGTTGCTCATCCACAATGGCCTGCAACCGCTGCGCAATCTCAGGCGCAAAGGGCGCAGAGCGGGGCCCCGCCAGGTCCACATGCAACAGCATCTGCTCACTGGCCGCCAAGGCTTCGTCGAAGCCCTCGCGGTGCAGGCTGTGGTAAAGGTGCAGGCGCTTGCGGTCAAAGCCGATCACCTGGGTTTGCACCCACACCTCTGTGCCCAGCTTCACTTCATGCAGGTAGTTCAGGTGGCACTCCAGGGTAAACAGCGAGTGCCCGCTGGCGCTGCGGTTGTCGCTGTCCAGGCCGATGTGGTCCATGAAGGCATCGGTGGCATAGCTGAAAATCAACAGGTAGAAGGCATCGCGCAAATGCCCGTTGTAGTCGACCCAGTCCGCCTGGACTGGGGTCTGGTAGGTGATCAAGGCGGGCATCACAACACTCCGGTCAGTCGCTGAAGGCCATGCCGTGCTTGGCCTTGGTGGTTTTGACCGCATCCAGCACGGCCAGCAGGCAATCATCACGATAGCGCTCAAGCGAGTTGATGCTGCGCTTGCCCAGTTGTTCGCTGGTGCCGTCGACCACGGCATCGATCAGGTCTTCGGTGAGCGCCGGCGCGGGCAGGTAGGTCCAGGGCAACTGCAGCGCCGGGCCGAACTGGGACATGAAGTGGCGCATGCCGGCATCGCCCCCGGCCAGGGTGTAGGTCAGGAAGGTGCCCATGAACGACCAGCGCAGGCCGGCACCAAAGCGAATGGCGTCGTCGATTTCGCCGGTGGTGGCCACGCCGTCGTTGACCAGGTGCAGGGCTTCGCGCCACAGCGCTTCGAGCAGGCGGTCGGCGATAAAACCGGGGACTTCCTTGCGTACGTGCAAGGGCCGCATACCCAGGCGGGTGTAGACGACTTTCGCCGCTTCGATGGCCTCGGGCGAGGTCTTGTTGCCGCCGACGATTTCCACCAGTGGCAACAGGTATACCGGGTTGAACGGGTGGCCGACCACGCAGCGCTCAGGGTGGGTGGAGGACTCGTAGAACTCGCTGGGCAACAGCCCCGAGGTACTGGAGCCGATCAGGGCGTTGGGCTTGGCCGCGGCGCTGATCTTGCCGTGCAGGTCGAGTTTCAGGTCCAGGCGCTCAGGTGCGCTTTCCTGGATGAAGTCGGCGTCGCGCACACACGCCTCGATGGTGTCGACGAAGCGCAGGCGATCTTGCGAGGCGCCCGGCGCCAGGCCCTGTTTCTCCAGGGCCGGCCAGGCATTGGCAATGCGCTTGCGCAGCGCCGTCTCGGCGCCGGGTGCCGGGTCCCAGGCCACTACGTCCAGGCCGTGGGCCAGGGCGCGGGCCACCCAGCCGCTGCCAATCACACCGCTGCCCAGGGCTGCGAACGTCTTGATCTCGGTGATAAAGCTCATCGTGCTCTCCAGTGTTCAGCGGCGGGTCAGGTTCATTTTGGCGCGGCCTTCGGCAGGGGTGAGTACCCGCGCGCCAAGGCGGCTGAGGATTTCGCCGGCGCGTTCAACCAACTGGCCGTTGCTGGCCAGTACGCCCTTGTCCAGGTACAGGTTGTCTTCCAGCCCAACCCGCACGTTGCCGCCCAGCAGCACCGCTTGCGCGGCCATGGGCATTTGCATGCGGCCGATGCCGAAGCCTGCCCAGGTGACGCCCGGCGGCAGGTTGTCGACCATCGCCTTCATGGTGGTGGTGTCGGCCGGAGCCCCCCATGGAATGCCCAGGCACAGCTGGAACAGCGGGTCGTCAAGCAGGCCTTCCTTGATCATTTGCTTGGCGAACCACAGGTGGCCGGTGTCGAAGATTTCCAACTCCGCTTTGACACCCAGTTCGGTGATGCGCTTGGCACCGGCGCGCAGCTGTGCCGGGGTCGAAACGTAGATGCTGTTGCCGTCGCCGAAATTGAGGGTGCCGCAGTCCAGGGTGCAGATTTCCGGCAACAGCGCCTCGACGTGGGCGAGGCGCTCCAGCGGGCCGATCAGGTCGGTGCCGGCGCCGAACTCCAGCGGCGTTTCGCCCGGGCCGATCTCCAGGTCGCCGCCCATGCCGGCGGTGAGGTTGACGATGATGTCCACATCCGACTCGCGGATGCGTTCCATCACTTCGCGGTACAGCGCCACATCGCGGCTGAAGCGGCCGGTCTGTGGGTCGCGGACATGGCAGTGGACCACGGTGGCACCGGCCTTGGCGGCTTCGACTGCGGCTGCTGCGATCTGCTTGGGAGTAACCGGTACCAGGTGGCTCTTGCTGGCGGTGTCGCCGGCGCCAGTGAGGGCGCAGGTGATGATGACGTCATGGTTCATGGCGGGGTTCCTTGGCGCGTGTCGGAGGTTGTCGCGGGGCAAGCCCGCTCCCACAGAGGCCTGTGAGGAGCTTGCCCCGCGATGAAGTCAGTTGGCAGTGAGCTGAAGGTTGTCGGCAGCCGGTTTGCCGTCAAAGGTGGTCACGCCCTCGAGCCAGCGCTTCTGGTCTTCAGGATGATCCTTGAGCCACTGGCGGGCGGAGGCCAGGGCGTCCTTGTGTTCGAGCAGCGGTTGCATCATGCGGCTCTCGTCTTCGGCGCTGAAGGTCAGGTTGGTCAGCAGTTTGTTCACGTTAGGGCAGCGCTCGGCGTAATCCGGGGCGGTGACGGTCCACACTGTGGCGCGGCCTTCATCCGGGCCCAGGGCGTCTTCGCTGCCGCTCAGGTACGCCATTTCGATGTTGACGTTCATCGGGTGCGGCGCCCAGCCGAAGAACACCACCGCCTCCTTGCGCCGCACGGCGCGATCGACGGCGGCGAGCATGCCGGCCTCGCTGGATTCGACCAGTTGGAATTTGCCCAGGCCAAACTGGTTCTTGCTGATCATCGCCTTGATCTGGGTGTTGGCGCCCGAGCCGGGCTCGATGCCGTAGATCTTGCCGCCCAGTTCCTTCTCGAATTTGGCGATGTCGGCGAAGGTTTTCAGGCCCTTGTCGGCCAGGTACTTGGGTACGGCGAGGGTGGCGCGGGCATCGTCGAGGCTTGGCTGGTCGAGGACCTTGACCTGGTTCTGCTTGATGAAGGGGGTGATGGTCTGGGTCATGATCGGGTTCCAGTAACCCAGGAACATGTCCAGGCGATTGTCGCGAATGCCGGCGAAGATGATCTGTTGCGAGGCACTGGTCTGCTTGGTCTTGTAGCCCAGGCCGTCGAGCAGCACCTGGGTCATGGCACTGGTGGCCATCACATCGGTCCAGTTGACCACGCCAAGGCGCACATTCTTGCAAGCAGCGGGTTCGGCTGCCCATACGTTGGTGCTGAGGATTGCGGTACCGACGAGCGTCAGCAGGCTACGGCTGATCAATCTGTTCATGGTGGCTCCTCCAACGGCAGTTCTAATTGTTATAAGGGGCGGCCTCTGCGTGCCGTGCTGATCAAGCTACGCGCACATCGCCAGGAAAAATCGCACCCTGGCGACCAGCACTTGCACACTGGCGACCTGCAAGGTATTAACCGCAGACCCGTGGCCGTCGAGTCGTTCGCTATGCCCCAGGATTTCTACTTTCTGTTGCTTCCCGGTTTTTCCGCCATCGGCTTTATCTCGGCGATCGAACCGCTGCGGGTGGCCAACCGCTTTCGCAGCGGGTTGTACCGCTGGCAGGTGTTGAGCATAGAGGGCGGGGCGGTGCAGGCCAGCAATGGCATGTCGGTCAATGCCGATGGCGCGCTGCAGCCGCTCGCCAAGGGTGCAACCTTGCTGGTGGTGGCCGGGTTCGAGCCGTTGGGTAGCTTCACACCTGCGCTGCAGCACTGGCTGCGCAAGCTCGATCACGACGGTGTGGTGCTCGGCGGCATCGACACCGGTGCGGTAGTCCTGGCCGAGGCAGGCCTGCTCGACGGCCACCGGGTGACCCTGCATTGGGAGGCGCTGGAGGCCTTCAAGGAGTCGTACCCGCAGCTGCAGGCGACCCAGGAGTTGTTCGAGGTGGACCGGCGGCGTATCACTTCGGCCGGTGGCACCGCCTCCATCGACCTGATGCTCGACCTGGTCGCCCAGGCCCACGGCGCACCGCTGGCGATCCAGGTGTCGGAGCAGTTCGTGCTGGGCCGTATCCGCCCGCGCCAGGACCACCAGCGCATGCAGATCGCCTCACGCTACGGCATCAGCAACAAGAAGCTGGTGCAGGTGATCGGCGAGATGGAACGCAACACCGAGCAACCCCTCAATACCCTGGTGCTGGCCGAACAGGTGCAGGTCACCCGGCGCCAGCTGGAACGGTTGTTTCGCCTGTACCTGCACGACACCCCCAGTGGCTTTTACCTGCGCCTGCGCCTGGACAAGGCGCGGCAACTGCTGCGCCAGACCGACATGAGCGTGCTGGAAGTGGGGATAGCCTGCGGCTTCGAATCGGCGTCCTATTTCACCCGCTGCTATCGCGGGCGTTTCGAGCGCTGCCCGCGTGAAGACCGCAAGCCGCAGGCCGCAGCGATCAGCGGCGGGTGAGCAGCAGGGCGCAGGCGCTTTTGTAGGCTTCGTGCTGGTATTTGTTCAGCGAGGCGGGCGGCTCGATGTTGTGCTTCTTGGCCTGGGCGCTGACAGTTTGCGGCGACACCAGGGCCACTTCACAAGCGTCCAGCAATTGCAGGATGCCTTCGATCTTGAACGTGGTGGGCCCGCCGGCGAAGTCGCCTTTCTTGCTGCGCTTCTTGATGGCCAGGTGAGTGATGCCGTGCTCGCTGACAAACTGCCGGGCGAGGCTTGCAAAGGCTTTGACGTTGTCCGCCAGTTCGTCGTCTTCCAGACCGAGCTTTTTCGTTGCCGCGGCCAGGTGGGCCGGGCTTCCAGCCTCCAGTGCGACCACGGCCAGCAGGGCTTCGCTGCCCTTGATTTCGATTCCGCAGACTTTCATTCATACCTCGGGTCAGGGGTTATTGCAGGCCAAGTGATTGCAGGTATTCGGAGCGATCATCGCTGCGCTGGGCCAGGCAGGTGTTCTGGGCCACTTCAAACGCCTTGCTGCCAGGTTGCTCGGCGTAGGTCTCGACCTTGCAGTCGGCGTCACGCAACTGTTGCCACACCGCCTCGGCGTCACGCAGGCGCTTGCTCAGTTCGGCAATCCGCGTCGGCTTGCCGCTGTACTGCTCCTTGATGCGATCGAGCTGGTCGTTGAAGGCGGCATTGAGCTCGCGTTCGGCGCTCTGGCGGCTGTACAAGGCGCATTCATAGGCCTGCGGATCAGTCTCGACGTTGTCGCACGGCGTTGCGCTCTCGTCCTCTTGCGCTTGGACGCCGAATGCCAGCAACACCAGGGCCAGCCCTACCATCGATCTCATCTGCGACATCCTCCAATAGCCTGCGGGAACATGGGCGCCGATTCTCGCTCAGCGCCACAGCAAAGAACAGGGTAGCCGCAGCAGCTGTAAAAAAGCGTGCAGCGCACATGAACACTTATTCACAGACGTGCCGGGGCCGGGCACATAAACTCGGCGATTGGCCGTTATCTATACTCTTCAACCCTTCGATACCCTCTGGAAACGCCATGGAAAGTGCGGGACTGTTCAAGGTACTGCTGGTCGAGGACGACCTGAAACTGGCCGGCCTGGTGGCGCATTTTCTCGCCGAACACGGCTTTGACGTGCATTGCGTGCATCGCGGCGACGAAGCGCTGGAAGCCTTCCTGGCCTTCAAGCCAGCGCTGGTGGTGCTCGACTTGATGCTACCCGGGCTCAGCGGCTTGCAGGTGTGCCGGGCGATCCGCAGCCAGGCGGCAACGCCGATCGTCATCCTCACGGCCCGCGAGGATGACCTGGACCATATCCTGGGTCTTGAGTCTGGCGCCGACGACTACGTGATCAAACCCATAAAGCCTCCGGTGCTGCTGGCCCGGCTGCGTGCGTTGCAGCGGCGCCAGGGCAGCGATGCCCCCGGGCGCGACAGCCTGGAATTCGGGCGCCTGAGCATCGACCGCGCCAGCCGCGAAGCGCGCCTGGGCGATGAGCTGATCGAGCTGAGCACCATGGAGTTCGAGCTGCTGTGGTTGCTGGCAAGCTCGGCGGGGCAGATTCTCACGCGTGACGACATCCTCAACCGCATTCGCGGCATCGCCTTCGATGGCCTGAACCGCAGTGTCGACGTTTATGTCAGCAAGCTGCGCAACAAACTCCACGACAACCCCCGCGAGCCGGTGTGCATCAAGACCGTCTGGGGCAAGGGCTACCTGTTCAATCCCTTCGCCTGGGAGCTGTAGATGCTGCGTCTGTTCCTTGGCCTGTACATCACCTTGGTACTGGGGTTCGCCCTGTCGATCACGGCGGTCGACCATGTGTTTACCTGGCTGCTCGATGGGCCGCTTGAGCGGTATCACCGCGAGGCCGTGCGTGGCCCGGCCTACAGCCTGGTGGAGCAACTGCGCCCGCTGGACAGCGGGGCGCGCCCGCAGAAACTCGCCGAGCTGCAAGCGCATTACGGCCTTGGCCTGAAGCTGATTGAAACCGACCTGTTGCAGCTCGACAAACGCGAGCAAGCATTGTTGGCCAGCGACCAACTGGTGGTGCGCAAGGACTTCACCCAGTTCATCGTGACCATCGATGGCGGCCCGCAAGTGTTGAGCATCGACCTGCCCGCAGAGCCCGAGGTGACCGAGGCCTACACCATCGGTGCCTATGCCATGCTGGCCGCCCTGATTGCCATTGCCCTGTTTCTCTGGGTGCGCCCGCACTGGCGTGACCTCGAGGGCCTGCGCCTGGCGGCGCAGCGCTTTGGTGACAACGACCTGCGCTCGCGTATCCATCTGTCGCGCCGCTCCAACATCCGTGAGCTGGCCGATCACTTCAACCAGATGGCCGGGCGCATCGAGGGGCTGATCGCCAATCAGCGCGAGCTGACCAATGCGGTGTCCCACGAGTTGCGCACGCCCATTGCCCGGCTGACCTTCGAGCTTGAGCAATTGCGCCAACTGTCGCGCCAGGAGGTCTGCGGTGCGTTGATCGATGACATGCATGCCGACCTCGGCGACCTTGAAGAAATGGTCTCGGAGCTGCTGACCTACGCCAGCCTCGAGCGCGGCGCCACCGAGATCAAGCGCGAAACCATCCAGGCCGCCAACTGGATCGACAGTGTGCTGGGGGCGGTGGCCCTGGAGGCGGAGGCTGCAGGTATTCAGCTGGTGCTGGATGCCTGCACGGTGCAATCGATCCGCATCGAACCACGGTTTATGGCCCGGGCGGTGATCAACCTGCTGCGCAACGCCATTCGCTATGCCGAACGCGAAGTACGAGTGCGTCTGGAGCGTGAGGGCGAGTGGTACCGGATCGTGGTGGAGGACGATGGCCCGGGAGTGCCTTTCAATGCCCGGGAGAAGATCTTCGAACCGTTCTCGCGACTGGATGCCAGCCGTGACCGCCGCACCGGCGGCTTTGGCCTGGGGCTGGCGCTGGTTCGCCGGGTGTCGCAATGGCACGGTGGCCAGGCCGATGTGCGCGATGCCGAAGCGGGCGGGGCGCTGTTTGTCCTGACCTGGCCCCATGACGCAGCCTGAGCCTCAGAACTGCACAACGGTATTGGCCGCCGGGCTGCGTACAAAGCGGTAGCCCAGCACCCTCAGCCCATCGCTGTAGCGGCTCAGGGTGTTGCCCTGGTCCTGGCCGCTGCCGGCCAGCAGGGCATGTTCGCTATCGATTGGCTGGATCACGAACTCGATCAGGCTTTCGCCGGCCCGGCGCCCTTGCGCCAGTAACAGCCCCTGCTCGATGCGCAGGTTCAGGCCATCGAGCAGGGGTGAGGTGTCGCCCGGGCTCACCAGCCGATAGCGTCCGACACTGTCCTGCCAGTCGGCGGGCAACGGCAGGGGGTCGATGCGCTCACCCAGGGGCAAGGTCTGGCCGTGTCGTCGCACCACCAGCACGCGTTTGTCGGCGACGCTCACGACATCCAGTTGCAGTTGTTCGAGCTTGCCCAGGTCCAGTGCCCAGAGGCCCAGCAGTTTCTTTTCCGGGCGCAGCCAGCCGTCACTGTCGCGCAGCAGCTCGACGCGCTTGCCGGCCAGCTCGGCGAACAGGCGCTGGCGCTCATCCTTGATGCGCACCACACCCAGCCGGCTGGTATAGATCCCGGCCACCCGCTGGCGGTCGTCGGCACCCGGCACCATGGCGGTGGCCATCGACGGCAGGCTGTAGCTGCAGTCATCCAGGCAGTCCGGCTGGCCTCCCCGGGCCTGCACCATCAGGCGCAGGGCCTGGGTCGCCAGGTCGCTGACCAGCGCTTCGGCGGTGTCGGCGTTGGCCATCACCACCACCGCCAACTGATGTTCGGGCAGCATGCTCAATTGCGCGGCAAAATCGCCGGTCGACCCGCTGTGCTGCCACTGCGCAAGGTTCGTCCCGACCTGCGGATCACCACAGGGGCCCAGGTACCAGGCGAGGCCCATAGGGCAGTCGAAATCCAGGGCGTTGGCGCGGTTCTGCTGGCTGAACATAGCCTGGATCGACGCCTGGCTCATTACCTGTCGGCCGTTGTAGCGGCCCTCGGCAAACAACATCTGGACGAACTGGCCGACCTCCCGGGGTGTTGTCCATAGCCCACCGGCCGGCAGGTCGCGGATCTGTGCATCGGCGCTGCGCCGGCCTTGCAGGTAGCCGCGGGCGCGAAAGGGCTCCAGCTCACTGTTGCCGATGAAGCTTGAGTGCTTCATCGCCAGGGGTTGCAACAGGTGCTGCTGCAGGCGGGTTTCAAAGGTTTGCCCACTGCTGCGCTCGATGGCCGCGCCCAGCAGGGCAAACCCCAGGTTGGAATACACCGTGCGGGTGCCGGGTGGGTTGCTCAGCCATAGCCCGGAGGCTTTTTGCGGCAGGTATTTCAGCGGGTCGCTGCTGCGCAGGCGGGGCAGGTATTCGCTGGGCAGGCCGGCCTGGTGGCTGAGCAGGCGACGCAGGGTCACGGCGTTGTTGGCGCTGTGGGCGTCAGGGTGAAAGCGCGAACGCACGCGAAACTCCGGCAGGGTTTGCGCCAACGGTGCATCGAGCGCCAGACGCTGCTGTTCGACCAGTTGCAGGGTGGCGCTGGCAGTGAACAGCTTCGACAACGAGCCTGCGCGAAACGCGGTATCGGGCGTCACGCGCATATGCAAATCCTGGTCGGCCAGGCCAAAACCCTCGGTCCACACCAGCGCCTGGCCGTCGATCAATGCCAGCGACAGCCCCGGCACATGGTTCTTGTCCATCAGCGCGGGGATACGCTGGCGCAGTTGTTCGATCACCGCCTGATAGTCGCCCTGGCGAATCTCTGGCTGAGGTTGCGGGGCACGTTCGCCGCAGCCACTGGCCAGGGTCAGAAGACTGAACAAGAGGGCTGAGCGAGGCGAGCGAAGCATGATGCACCCGGGGGCAATGAAGGTCAGTGCATGCTAGGGAAACGGCCCCGGTCAATCTTTGAGCGGTTTGTCGCAAAACTGTGAAAGAGTCTGCGCGCAGCCTTTGCAACAGCCCTTTGTCGCGCTTTGACGCTTTCGGTAATTCCCCTGTCGTTTTTGCATCTTAGCGACCTGTCGCCTAGGCATATGCTGGTCCCAAAGCGCCGGCAGACGATTCGGCGCAGGTAATGCCAATAAAGGGGACAGCCTGATGAGCCCAGCCGAATTACACGCCGACAGCATCGTTATCGACGGGCTGATCATTGCCAAATGGAACCGCGAGCTGTTCGAGGACATGCGCAAGGGTGGCCTGACCGCTGCCAACTGCACCGTGTCGGTCTGGGAAGGCTTCCAGGCCACGGTCAACAACATTGCCGCCAGTCAGAAACTGATCCGCGAGAACGGTGACCTGGTCATGCCGGTGCGCACCACCGCCGACATCCGCAAGGCCAAGGAGCTGGGCAAGACCGGCATCCTGTTCGGCTTCCAGAACGCCCACGCATTCGAAGACCAGATCGGCTATGTAGACGTGTTCAAGCAGTTGGGCGTGGGCATCGTGCAGATGTGCTACAACACCCAGAACCTGGTGGGCACCGGCTGTTACGAGCGCGACGGCGGCCTGTCGGGTTTCGGTCGCGAGATCGTCGCCGAAATGAACCGTGTGGGCATCATGTGCGACCTGTCCCATGTCGGTTCCAAGACTTCAGAAGAAGTCATCCTCGAGTCGAAAAAGCCGGTGTGCTACTCCCACTGCCTGCCCTCAGGGCTCAAGGAGCACCCGCGCAACAAATCTGATGAAGAGCTCAAGTTCATTGCCGACCATGGCGGTTTTGTCGGCGTGACCATGTTCGCGCCATTCCTGGCCAAGGGCATCGACTCGACCATCGACGACTATGCCGAAGCCATCGAATACACCATGAACATCGTTGGTGAAGACGCCATCGGTATTGGTACCGACTTCACCCAGGGCCATGGCCAGGACTTCTTCGAGTACCTGACCCACGACAAAGGCTATGCCCGGCGCCTGACCAGCTTCGGCAAGATCATCAACCCGCTGGGCATCCGCACCGTGGGCGAGTTCCCCAACCTCACCGAGACCCTGCTCAAGCGCGGCCATTCCGAGCGCGTGGTGCGCAAGATCATGGGCGAGAACTGGGTGAACGTCCTCAAGGATGTCTGGGGCGAATAACGCCACCGTCAACGCTGTCCTGTAGCCGCTGCCGAAGGCTGCGATCGGCTGCACAGCAGTCGTGCTTGCACTGGCGGCATGAAGGTTCTTCGAACCTTGTCGCAGCCAGCGGTAGCGGCTACAGGGCGACAATAACCTCGAATTCTGGAGTTCTTACGCATGGCCAAGATCGCCCCGCAATTGCCTATCGAAGTCGACAGCGAAACCGGTGTATGGACCAGTGATGCCCTGCCGATGCTGTACGTGCCACGGCATTTTTTCGTCAACAACCACATGGGCATCGAGGAAGTGCTGGGCGCCGACGCCTATGCCGAGATCCTCTACAAGGCCGGCTACAAATCTGCCTGGCACTGGTGCGAGAAAGAGGCCGAATGCCACGGGCTGGAAGGCGTGGCGGTGTTCGAGCACTACATGAAGCGTTTGTCGCAGCGGGGCTGGGGCCTGTTCAAGATCCAGGACATCGACCTGGATAAAGGCACCGCCAGCGTCAAGCTCGAGCACTCGGCTTTCGTTTACGTGTACGGCAAGGTCGGGCGCAAGGTCGACTACATGTTCACCGGCTGGTTCGCCGGGGCCATGGACCAGATCCTGGCAGCCCGCGGCAGCAAGATTCGCACGGTCGCCGAGCAGGTATACGGCGGTTCGGAAGAAGGCCACGACGACGGCCTGTTCATCGTCAAGCCGTTGTAAGTCGAGGATTCCGCCATGGCTTTCGAAGCAATGTTCCAGCCGATCCAGATCGGCAAACTGACCATCCGCAACCGGGTACTGAGCACTGCGCACGCCGAGGTCTACGCCACCGATGGCGGCATGACCACCGCCCGCTATGTGAAGTACTACGAAGAGAAAGCCAAGGGCGGTATCGGCCTTGCCATCTGCGGGGGCTCCTCGGTGGTGGCCATCGACAGCCCGCAGGAGTGGTGGGCCTCGGTGAACCTGTCCACCGACCGTATCATTCCGCACTTTCAGAACCTGGCCGACGCCATGCACAAGCATGGCGCCAAGATCATGATCCAGATTACCCACATGGGCCGTCGCTCGCGCTGGGACGGCTTCAACTGGCCAACCCTGATGTCGCCCTCGGGCATCCGCGAACCGGTGCACCGCGCCACCTGCAAGACCATCGAGCCGGAGGAAATCTGGCGCGTGATCGGCAACTACGCGCAAGCGGCGCGCCGGGCCAAGGAGGGCGGCCTGGACGGCGTCGAGCTGTCGGCCGTGCACCAGCACATGATCGACCAGTTCTGGAGCCCGCGGGTCAACAAACGCACCGACGAATGGGGCGGCAGCTTTGAAGGGCGCATGAAATTCGGCCTGGAAGTGCTCAAGGCCGTACGCGCCGAAGTGGGTCCGGATTTCTGCGTGGGCATGCGTATCTGTGGTGACGAATTCCACCCCGATGGCCTGAGCCACGAGGACATGAAGGAAATCGCCAAGTACTACGACGCCACCGGCATGCTCGATTTCTTCGGCGTGATCGGCTCGGGGTGCGACACCCACAACACCCTGGCCAACGTTATCCCCAACATGAGTTATCCACCGGAGCCGTTCCTGCACCTGGCTGCCGGCATCAAGGAAGTGGTCAAGGTGCCAGTGCTGCACGCGCAGAACATCAAGGACCCGAACCAGGCTACCCGCATCCTTGAGGGCGGCTACGTGGACATGGTCGGCATGACCCGTGCGCACATCGCCGACCCGCACCTGATCGCCAAGATCAAGATGGGCCAGATCGACCAGATCAAGCAGTGCGTCGGTGCCAACTACTGCATCGACCGTCAGTACCAGGGCCTCGATGTGCTGTGCATCCAGAACGCCGCCACCTCTCGCGAATACATGGGTGTGCCGCACATCATCGAAAAATCCACCGGGCCCAAGCGCAAGGTGGTGGTGGTTGGCGCGGGGCCAGCGGGGATGGAGGCGGCGCGCGTCGCGGCCGAGCGTGGCCATGACGTGACCTTGTTCGAGAAGAAGGACGCCATCGGCGGGCAGATCACCATCGCTGCCAAGGCCCCGCAACGTGACCAGATCGCCGGTATTACCCGCTGGTACCAGCTGGAGCTGGCGCGCCTGAAGGTCGACCTGCGCCTGGGCACCGCGGCCGATATCGACACCCTCCAGGACCTGCGCCCGGACGTGATCGTGCTGGCCGTGGGCGGGCATCCGTTCCTGGAGCAGAACGAACACTGGGGCGCGGCCGAAGGCCTGGTGGTCAGTAGCTGGGACGTGCTCGACGGCAAGGTGGCGCCAGGCAAGAACGTGCTGGTGTACGACACCATCTGCGAGTTCACCGGCATGTCGGTGGCCGACTACCTCGCCGACAAGGGCAGCCAGGTCGAGATCGTCACCGACGACATCAAGCCGGGCGTGGCCATTGGCGGTACATCATTCCCCACCTACTACCGCAGCATGTACCCCAAGGAAGTCATCATGACCGGCGACCTGATGCTGGAAAAGGTCTACCGCGAGGGCGACAAGCTGGTAGCGGTGCTGGAGAACGAATACACCGGCGCCAAAGAGGAGCGGGTGGTCGACCAGGTGGTGATCGAGAACGGCGTGCGCCCGGACGAAGCGCTCTACTACGGGCTCAAGGAAGGTTCGCGCAACAAGGGCCAGATCGACGTCGAGGCACTCTTTGCGATCCAGCCGCAGCCGATCCTCAGCCAGCCGGGCGAAGGCTACCTGCTGTACCGCATCGGCGACTGCGTGGCGCAGCGCAACACCCATGCCGCCATCTACGACGCCTTGCGCCTCTGCAAAGACTTCTGATCTGTAGGAGCGGGCCTGCCCCGCGATGCGATGTGGCTGCTGGATCGCTATCGCGGGGCAAGCCCGCTCCTGCTGGGAGCTTCCCATGTTGAACACTGTGATCCCCATTTTGCTGTTCGCCGCCCTGGGCCTCGCCGTCCTCGGCGCCTTGCGGCGCGTGCGGATGTGGCGCCAAGGCCGGCCCTCGAAGGTCGATCTGCTGGGCGGGCTGCTGGCCATGCCCCGGCGCTACATGGTCGACCTGCACCACGTGGTCGCCCGCGACAAGTACATGGCCAATACCCACGTTGCCACTGCCGGCGGTTTTGTCCTGGCAGCGGTCCTGGCGATCCTGGTGCATGGCTTTGGCCTGCACAACAAGATCCTCGGCTACGCCCTGCTGTTTGCCACGGTGCTGATGTTTGCCGGGGCGCTGTTCGTCTACAAGCGCCGCCTCGACCCGCCTTCGCGCCTGTCCAAGGGACCGTGGATGCGCCTGCCCAAGAGCTTGCTGGTGTTCGCCGCCAGTTTCTTCATCGCCACCTTGCCGGTGGCCGGCATCCTCCCGGATGGCTTCGGCGGCTGGGTGCTGGTTGCCCTGCTGGGTCTTGGTGTGCTCTGGGGCGTGTCCGAGCTGTTCTTCGGCATGACCTGGGGCGGGCCGATGAAGCACGCCTTCGCCGGTGCCCTGCACCTGGCCTGGCACCGGCGCGCCGAGCGGTTTGGCGGTGGTCGCTCCACCGGGCTCAAGCCCATCGACCTGGAAGATCCACAGGCGCTGCTGGGTGTGGAAAAACCCAAGGACTTCACCTGGAACCAGCTGCTCGGTTTCGACGCCTGCGTACAGTGTGGCAAGTGCGAGGCGGCATGCCCGGCCTTTGCCGCCGGGCAGCCGCTGAACCCGAAAAAGCTCATCCAGGACATGGTCGTCGGCCTGGCCGGCGGCACCGACGCCAAATTTGCCGGCAGCCCGTACCCAGGCAAGCCGATTGGTGAACATGGCGGCAACCCGCACCAGCCGATCGTCAATGGCCTGGTGGACGCTGAAACCCTGTGGTCGTGCACCACCTGCCGTGCGTGTGTGGAGGAGTGCCCGATGATGATCGAGCACGTCGATGCCATCGTCGACATGCGCCGTCACCTGACCCTGGAAAAAGGCGCCACCCCGAACAAGGGCGCCGAGGTGCTCGACAACCTCATCGCCACCGACAACCCCGGCGGCTTTGCCCCGGGTGGACGGATGAACTGGGCGGCGGACCTGAGCCTCAAGCTGCTTGGCGACACCAAGACCACCGACGTGCTGTTCTGGGTAGGCGATGGCGCCTTCGACATGCGCAACCAGCGTACCCTGCGCGCCTTCGTCAAGGTGCTCAAGGCAGCACAGGTGGATTTTGCCGTGCTGGGCCTCGAGGAACGCGACAGTGGCGACGTGGCGCGGCGGCTGGGCGACGAAGCGACCTTCCAGCAACTGGCCAAGCGCAATATCCAGACCCTGGGCAAGTACAGCTTCAAGCGCATCGTCACCTGCGACCCGCACAGTTTCCATGTGCTCAAGAACGAGTACGGTGCCTTTGGCGGCGAGTACCAGGTGCAGCACCACAGCACTTACATTGCCGAGCTGATCGGTGCTGGCGCCTTGAACCTTGGCCAGCACAAAGGCGGTACCGTGACCTATCACGACCCGTGCTACCTGGGCCGCTACAACGGCGAGTACGAGTCGCCCCGCGAGGTGCTGCGCGCCCTGGGTATCGAGATCAAGGAGATGCAGCGTTCGGGCTTCCGTTCCCGTTGCTGCGGTGGCGGCGGCGGTGCGCCAATCACCGATATTCCCGGCAAGCAACGGATTCCCGACATGCGCATGGAGGACATCCGCGAGACAGGTGCCGAACTGGTGGCCGTGGGTTGTCCACAATGCACGGCAATGCTTGAAGGGGTGGTCGAACCACGTCCACTGATCAAGGACCTGGCTGAGCTGGTGGCTGATGCCCTGCTCGAAGAACAAGCGCCGGCGAACAAACCGGCGCCCGCCAAGCGCGAACCTGCGGAGGTGCATTGATGAGCGACATTATTCGCCGTGACCCGCGCGCCGAATGGATCGCCCGCAACCGTCTGCATCCGCTGCACGCGGCCATGCAGCAAACCCAGCAGCACAGCTGGATGGGCCCCAACGGCATTGTGCGCAAGAACCCCCACGGGATCGGTTTCATCGGCCCCAATGGCATCAAGCGCATCGACCGCAGTGGTGCCCAGCAGGGCACCAGCACCAAGCGTACGGCGGCAGCGGCGGTGGAGCTGCCGCTGCACCAGGTGCCGGCACCGGCGTTCTACATCGCCGTTGTACCGGACATGGTCGGAGGCCGTCTGGGCAGCCACGACCGTGACCTGCTCGGCCTTGCCCACAGCCTGGCCGGCAGCGACGGTGCGGTGCTGGCGGTGGTGTTCGGCGAGCACAAGGAAAACAACTTTTCCACAGCCGGTGTCGACCGCCTGCTGGTCATCGAAGGCGACGAGTTCGAGGGTTATGCACCTGAGCAACGGGTGCAGGGCCTGCGCGCTGTGGATAACCAATTCAATCCGCGCCACTGGCTACTGCCCGACAGCCGCACCGGTGGCGGTGAGCTGGGCCGGCGCTTTGCCGCTGCCCTGGGCGAGCGCCCGGCGACCCGGGTATGGCAGGTCAAGGACGGGCAGTGCAGCGGCCGCGCCGGTGCAGGCCAGCAGGACCTGAACCGTGGCTTGCCACGCTTGATCCTGGCCTCCGCCGAGTGCGCCGAGTCGGTCAGCGAAACCCGTCACGAAGCCCTGCCCGAACAGTTATCCACAAGCATGGCGCGCAGCTTGCCACGCATCGAAGACCTCGGCCCGGTGGCCGTGGACCCGGCAGCCATTGCCATGGCCGAAGCCGAGTTCATTGTCTCGGGCGGCAACGGGGTCAAGGACTGGGACGTGTTTCACCGCGCAACTATTGCCCTGGGAGCCACCGAGGGCGCCTCGCGAGTGGCGGTGGACGATGGCTTCATGCCGCGTAACCGCCAGGTGGGGGCCACCGGTACCTGGGTCACGGCGCGGGTCTATGTGGCTGTGGGTATCTCCGGGGCCATCCAGCACCTGCAGGGCATCGGCGCCTGCGACAAGGTGGTGGCGATCAACATGGACCCGGGCTGCGACATGATCAAACGCGCCGACCTATCGGTGATCGGCGACAGCGCGGCAATTCTGCAGGCGCTGATCCAGGCTGTGGAAAACTACCGCAACGGCGCCAAGCGCGATGCGGCATAAGGGCAGGGGATAACTATGAGTACCAAGGTCGTCAGTCTGGTTTCCATCGGTGCCCACCCCAGCTCGGGTCGTACCCGGCGTGCCGAACAGGACGCCCGGGCGGTTGAGCTGGGCCTGCAACTGGCTGGGGATAACTTGCAGGTGCTGCATGCCGGTGACCCGCAGGAGCCGGCCCTGCGTGCCTACCTGGGCATGGGCCTGGCGCAGGTCGATGTACTTGAGCAGCCAGCGGGTGCCGACGCCCTGGGTGTGCTGGAGGATTATCTGCGTGAGGCGGGGGCCCAGTTGGTGCTGACCGGCAGCCAGGCCGAAACCGGCGAAGGCTCGGGCATGCTCCCGTTCCTGTTGGCCGAGCGCCTGGGCTGGCCGTTGGTGGTGGGCTTGGCAGAAGTCGAATCTATCCACAACGGCGTGGCCGAGGTGCTGCAAGCCTTGCCACGGGGTCAGCGGCGCCGGCTCAAGGTGCGCCTGCCGCTGCTCGCCACTGTGGATAACGCCGCACCCAAGCCGCGCCAGAGCGCCTTTGGCCCGGCGCGACGCGGGGTGCTGGCGGCCCGGCAAGTGGCAATCGTCGAAGACGAGTTGTTCACAGGTGCCGAGCTGCAACCGGCCAAGCCACGGCCCAAGCGCTTGAAAGTGATCAAGGCCAAGAGCGGTGCCGACCGCATGAAAGCCGCGACGGCGAAGGCCAGTGGCGGAGGTGGCCAGGTACTCAAGGAGGTCACTCCTGAAGCGGGTGCCGAGGCCATTCTCAAATTGCTGGTGGAGGAAGGCGTGCTGCGCTGAGGAGCGTTACCCACAATCCTTGTTGGCGGATCTGTGGATAATATGTTCGCCCATGACTGCAAGCCGCGTGGATCAAGGCGTGCAGAGAGTTGATCAAAAAACGTCCATATTGCTGTTTTCCCCCCTTCCATAACGCTAAAGCCGTGTAATTACACGGCTTTCGGCGTTATCCACAATACCTTTCCAAGCTAGGTTCTTTTGCACACAAAGTCTGTTGGCCGCTTTGTGGATAAGGTGTTTGCCTTCCCCTGTGAGCCACGTATTCAAAGGCTTACAGAGTATTGGTCAAAAAACGTCCAATTGGCCTGATTTCATCAATATGCTGTTTTCCACAGGCGAGCAGCCAGGTTTCCCACAATTGCTGTGGGTTGTCCTGTGGATAAAGTGTTTGCTGTGTGGGGCGAGCCAGCGGGGGCGGGGGATTGCGGGGGCTGGTCAGTATTTGTACAGCGATCGCCGGGCAAGTCCCACTTGGTGACTGCTGCACAGTCGATCGCAGCCTCGTTCCTCGGCAGCGGCTACAGATTGTCCGTGTAGCCGCTGGCGAATGCCTGCGATCGACCGCGTAGCGGTCGTGGTTCAAGACAGTTGCTCCTACCCGGCGATGCCTTGCTCCGCTTACTGCGCCGCCACCCCTTTCAGGTAAGGCGCAGGCGCGGCACCCAGGTTGCTCAGCACCCGCTCGCTGTACCAGTCCACGAAGTTCACCACACCAAATTCGTAGGTCTTGGAGTACGGGCCTGGCTGATACGCCGTGGAGTTGATCCCGCGCTGGTTCTCCTCGGCCAGGCGACGATCCTGGTCGTTGGTTGCATCCCACACCTGGCGCATGCGCGCCGGGTCGTAGTCCACCCCCTCGACCGCATCCTTGTGCACCAGCCACTTGGTGGTGACCATGGTTTCCTGGGCGCTGATCGGCCACACGGTGAAGACAATGATGTGATCGCCCATGCAGTGGTTCCACGAGTGCGGCAGGTGAAGGATGCGCATCGAGCCCAGGTCGGGGTTCTTGATCCGGCCCATGAGCTTCTGGCAGCCCTGCTTGCCGTCCAGGGTCATGGACACGGTGCCCTTGAGCAGCGGCATGCGCACGATACGGTTGCGCAGGCCGAAGCTGGCGTGGGCGTAGGGGATCTTCTCGGCGTCCCAGGCGGCAGCCGAGGCCGCGACGTGATCCTTGAACGCCTGGTCGGCCCGCGGGTCGGTGACGTCATCCCATTCCAGCAGGGTCTTGAGCAGCTCCGGGTGAGAACCGCTGCAGTGGTAGCACTCGCGGTTGTTTTCCAGCACCAGCTTCCAGTTGGCCTTTTCCATCAAGGTGGTCTGCACCGCCACCTTGGTGTTCTCCATGTCGTAGGGCTCCATGTAGTGAGCCAGGGTGGCGAGGAAGTCGTCGATCGCCGGTGGGTTCTCGGCCAGGCTGATGAAAATGTAGCCACCGGCGGTCTTCACATGCACAGGCTTGAGGCCGTACTGCTTCATGTCGAAGTCGGCGCCCATTTCGGTGCCGGCGAACAGCAGGCGGCCGTCGAGCTCGTAGGTCCATTGGTGGTAATGGCAGACCAACTTGGCCACCTTGCCTTTTTCACTGGTACACAGGCGCGAACCACGGTGACGGCAGACGTTGTGGAAAGCATGCACCTGGCCTTCGGCACCGCGCACCACCAGGATCGGGTTCTTGCCGATCTGCAGGGTGAGGAAGTTGCCCTTGGTCGGGATTTCACAGGTCATCCCGGCAATCAGCCATTCCTTCTGGAAGATCTCTTCCATGTCGATCTGGAACAGGCGTTCGTCGCAATAGAACGGCTGCGGCAGCGAGAAGGTCCGCTCGCGGTTCTGCAGCATCTCGGCGGTGGCCTTGCGCGCAGGTTCCAGTGGATCGCCCAGACTCAAAGTTGCGGTGACGTCCATCGTGTAGGTCCTCGTGGCCAGTGCTTGTGGCCGGTGAATGTGGCTAATCGTTGTTATGGCGACGCAAGGCTGAAATACAGCGGTTCATTTGCGAAGGAGTGTGCGATTGAAGCCGCCTTGAACCATATCCATGGACGACATGATCAGATCCGTTTCCGACGCGCCAGCCCTTGCGGCAGGGGGCTGGTCGCGATAAGCACGCCGATGTCGCGGATAGGAAAGTGTTCGTGTCGCAGCTTGATCAGAATCGCAGCCATCAGGCCGCAGTCGGCCGTGGAGACGAGCATGTCCAACTTCCTCAATCCGGTCAGCACCCAGACCTGGGCCAACGGCCGCCACATCGTCCGTTGCGTCAAGGTGATCCAGGAAACCTGGGATGTGCGCACCTTCTGTTTCATGGCCGACCAGCCGATCATGTTCTTCTTCAAGCCCGGGCAGTTCGTGACCCTGGAACTTGAGATAGACGGGGTGCCGATCATGCGCTCCTACACCATCTCAAGCTCGCCGTCGGTGCCCTACAGCTTCTCGGTGACCATCAAGCGGGTACCGGGCGGCAAGGTCTCCAACTGGCTGCACGACACCCTGCACGAAGGCCAGGAGCTGGCGGTGCATGGACCGGTGGGGCTGTTCAACGCCATCGACTTCCCCAGCCCCAAGGTGCTGTACCTGAGCGGCGGCGTCGGCATCACCCCGGTGATGTCGATGGCCCGGTGGTTCTACGACACCAACGCCAATGTCGATATGGTGTTCGTACACAGCGCCCGCTCGCCCAAGGACATCATTTATCACCGCGAGCTGGAGCACATGGCGTCGCGGATCGACAACTTCAGCCTGCACATCATTTGCGAGAAACATGGCCTGGGCGAGCCCTGGGCGGGCTACCGTGGCTACCTGAACCAGAAACTGATGGAACTGATTGCGCCGGACTACATGGAGCGCGAGATCTTCTGCTGTGGCCCTACGCCCTACATGCATGCGGTCAAGCGCCTGCTCGAAGGCAGCGGCTACGACATGAGCCGCTACCACGAGGAATCGTTCGGGGCGACCCCGGCCGAGGTCAAGGCCGACGCTGTCGAGCTTGCCGAGCAGGCTGCCGATGCGCCGGAAGTGGACAATGCCGACCTGCACCAGGTGGAATTCACCGCGGCCGGCAAGAGTATTCGCGTAGCGCCGGGCGAGACCGTGCATGCGGCGGCGGCCAAGCTTGGCCTGATGATTCCCAAAGCCTGCGGCATGGGCATCTGCGGTACCTGCAAGGTACTCAAGCTGGGCGGCGAGGTGGAGATGGAGCACAACGGCGGCATCACCGATGACGACGTCGCCGAGGGTTATATCCTGTCGTGCTGCAGCGTGCCGAAAGGGGATGTGCGGATCGAATACTGAACACTGTGGGAGCGGCGGTGCGACGGCTCGACTTGCCCCGCGATAGCGATCTGACCGTCACATCGTATCGCGGGGCGAGCCCGCTCCTACACAAAGGTCAGACGCTGAAGCGGGCCACCAGGCCGTTCAGGTCCACAGCCAGGCGCGACAGCTCGGCGCTGGCGGCGCTGGTCTGGTGGGCGCCGGTGGCCGACTGCACTGACAGGTCGTTGATGTTGACCAGGTTGCGGTCCACTTCGCGAGCCACCTGGGCCTGCTCTTCGGCGGCGCTGGCGATCACCAGGTTGCGTTCGTTGATCTGGGCCACGGCGCCGGTGATGGTGTCCAGCGCAAGGCCGGCGCCACGGGCGATGTTCAGGGTCGACTCGGCCCGTTCGGTGCTGTTGCGCATGGAGTTGACCGCCTGCTCGGTACCGCCCTGGATGCTGCCGATCATCCGCTCGATTTCGCTGGTCGACTGCTGGGTGCGGTGGGCCAGGGCTCGCACCTCATCGGCCACCACGGCAAAGCCGCGACCGGCTTCACCGGCACGGGCTGCCTCGATGGCAGCATTCAAGGCCAGCAGGTTGGTCTGGTCGGCCAGGCCGCGAATCACATCCAGCACCTTGCCAATGTCCCGCGACTCTTCTGCCAGGTTGCCGATCAATTCGGCGGTGCCTTGCACATCGACACTCATGCGTTCGATGGCGGTGACGGTTTCCAGTACCAGGTCACGACCGTCACCGGCTGAACGGGTCGCAGCCTGAGAGGCCTCGGAGGTGCTCACGGCATTGCGCGCCACTTCTTCCACAGCGCTGGTCATTTCGGTGACGGCGGTGGCGGCCTGTTCGATTTCGTTGTTCTGCTGTTGCAGGCCACGGGCGCTTTCGTCGGTGACGCTGTTGAGTTCCTCGGCGGCCGAGGCCAGTTGCGTGGCTGAGCCTGCAATCAGTTGCAGCGTGTCGCGCAGTTTGTTCTGCATCTTGGCCATCGCCCGCAGCAGGCGCGCGGCCTCGTCCTGGCCTTCGGCTTCGATGCGGCGGGTCAGGTCGCCTTCGGCGATGCGCTCGGCGGCCTGCAGGGCTTCGTCGATGGGCCTGACGATACTGCGGGTCAGCAGCAGGGCGCAGATCAAGGTCAGCACCGTGGCTGCCAGCAACAGGCCGATCACCAGGGCGACGGCATGGCTGTATTGGTCGGCGGCAGTCTGGTTGATCTCGCGGGTCTGTTCGGTGTTGATGCTCACCAGTTGATCCATGACTTTGTTGATCTGCTCGGAGTTGTCGAGCATGTCGCGGTTGATCAAGGTGCGCAGCACCTCCAGGTCATTGCTTTGCGAAGCCAGGCGCATGCGGTTTTCCAGTTGTCGGTACTGGCCGAGCAACTGCACGTACTGGTTGTAGGCCGTGCGCTCCTCGGTGCCATAGATCAATGGCTCGTACACCCGGCGGGCGTCGTCGATCTGCTGGTTGCGCTGGTCGATCAATTGCAAGGTGTTCTGCACCGTGTCGGCTTCGCGGTTGATCAACAGGCGGTACGACAAGGTACGCAGGCGCAGGGTCAGCTGAGTCAGCTGGTCGAGGTTGGTGATGCTGGGTACGGTGGACTGCTCGATGATTTCGCCGGCCTGGCGAATCTTGCCCATCTGGTTGAGGGCGAACAGCCCCAGGCCCAGCATCAAGGCACAGATCAAGGCAAACCCCAGCAGCGCGCGCGGGGCGATGTTCATGTTTCGTAGGGACATGGTGGTCTTCCGGGAGGGAAATGGACGCGCACGGGGTGCGACAGATTCAGGACTGACTTGCCTATCGGTCGGACGCAAAAACTCTTGAGGGCCTGAAGATGAAATTGTGAGCCAGCTATCTTCTTTCCTGACGGGCGGCTGCCAATATGGGGAACCGGACTCCGTAACCCGGGTCAATCTGCACCAGCGTGAAGCGTCTAAACCCGATATCCCTGGCTAGCACGCGGACTTTTCTTTATCGTGTGCGCCCCCCGAAAACCCCCGAGAAGGTAATCATGTTGGAAACTTCCCTCAGTCAATTGGAACAACTGGTCGGCGACCTGGTACAGAAGAATCAGGAACTGGCCGAGCGCAATGCTCAGATCAGCGCTGAACTGGCCCAAGCCAAGGACGAAAACGAAAGCCTGCAGCTGTCGCTGATGGAGCAGGAAGAGAAGCAGGGCGCTACCGCTGCACGTATCCAGGCCCTGGTCGAGCGCGCCAGCGTTGGTGCCGTCAACGCATGAGAACTTCAGCACAGCCGATCAATGTCGTGTCGATTCTCGGCAGTGACTATTCGATCAAGGCCCCCGAAGGCCAGGAACAGGCCCTGGCCCAGGCCGTGCAGATGCTCAACGCGTCGCTGGCCGAGACCAAGCGCAAATACCCCACCCTGATCGGTGACAAGCTGCTGGTTCTGGCAGCCCTCAACCTGTGCTCGCAGCAGATCGAACTGCAACAGCAGCACCAGCAGGCCCTCGACCGTTACCAAGAGCAAGTCAGCGCCACGGTCGATGTGATTGCCCGGACCATCGGCAACAGCTGATCGGCCCCCGCAACACCGTTCACACTTCTTTTGCTCGCTCACTGCCCTGTCGGCAGTGGGCGGCATTGTCGTGGGTCACTGGAGTTATTGTATTTCCTTCTGTATACAATTGGCCTGTCTATTGCAGTACAGGGCTTATTTACTCAGGGGAAGTTTCATGCAGTTCTGGCGGCGCAGTATCCAGTGGCAATTGATTGCAAGCATGGGCGCAGCCCTGTTGGTGAGCATTCTTGTGGTGGTGGGAATCTACTCGGTAGCGGTCAATCGCCTGACCGAGCGTTACTTGGTCGACACCGCCTTGCCGGCGAGCATTGAGGCAATTCGTAACGACATCGAGCGCATGCTCAGCCGTCCGCTCACCGCAGCGGCCGATATTGCCAACAATACTTTGCTGCGCGATTGGCTGGCAGCGGGCGAAGACCCGGCTCAGGCAGCACAGTTTGTCGAATACCTGGAAGCGCTGCGGCAGAAGAACCAGGCCTTTACCGCGCTGTTCGCGGCGACCGAAACCAACCACTACTACAACGAAAAGGGCCTGGACCGAACGTTGAGCCGCAGCAATCCGGCGGACAAGTGGTTCTATGGCTTCATCGACAGCGGCAACCCGCGCCTGCTCAACATCGACACCGATGGCAGTACCGGAGAGCTGGCGTTGTTCATCGACTATCGGGTGGAGAAGGCCGGAAAGCTGGTGGGCATCGCCGGCCTCGGCCTGCGCATGACCGAGTTGTCCGAGCTGATCCACAACTTCAGCTTTGGTGAGCGCGGACGGGTGTTTCTGGTGCGCGGCGATGGCCTGATCCAGGTTCATCCAGACCAGCAGTTCAGTGGCAAGCGCAAGCTTGCCGAGCAGATCGGCGCGGCCGCCGCCCAGGCCGTGCTGGACCGGAACGACAGCCTGCACAGCAGCCGTTTCGAGCGTGACGGCGAAGGTTACCTGGCCTTGAGCCTGCCTTTGCGCGATCTGAACTGGACGCTGGTCGCCGAAGTGCCGGAGGCGCAGATCTACGCCCCGGTACGTGAAACGGTGTGGATGACCAGCCTGATTGGTGGCGCGGTCGCCCTGGTGTCGCTGTTGCTGGTGGTGTTGCTGGCGGGGGGCATCGTTCGCCCGATTCGCCGGGTGACCGGCGCCTTGATGGCCATCGGCAACGGTGGTGGCGACCTGACTCACCGGCTGGATGAGTCCCGCGCCGACGAGCTCGGGGACCTGGCCCGCGGTTTCAATCGTTTCCTGGACAACCAGCGCGACCTGATCGGTGAAGTACTGCGCACTACCGAGCACCTGCACAAGGCCGTCAGCCAGGTGACCGAGGTGGTGGAAAACACGGCGGACCGTTCGCTGCGCCAGCAGGAAATGACCGAGATGGTGGCAACGGCAGTACACCAGATGGGGCTTACCGTGCAGGACATCGCCCAGAATGCGGGCAACGCCGCCCAGGCGTCGCAGACCGCGCGCAGCGAAGCGTTGCAGGCCCGTGAAGTGGTGCAGCGTTCGATTGCCCACATCGAGGGAATGTCGGGCGAGATCGGCCTGGCGGCGGGGGCGGTGAGTCAGCTGGCTGAGGAGGTGGCATCCATCGACGAAGTGCTGGCGGTGATTCGCAGCATCTCCGAGCAGACCAACCTGCTGGCGCTCAACGCTGCCATCGAGGCCGCTCGCGCCGGTGAAATGGGCCGTGGTTTTGCCGTGGTCGCCGATGAGGTGCGTACGCTGGCGCAACGTACCCAGGTATCCACCGACGAAATCCAGCACATGATCCAGCGGCTCAAGCAGGGTGCCGGCAACGCGGTGGCGTCCATGCATGCCGGGCAGGCCGCGACGGGTACCGGGGTCGAGTCGAGCCAGCGCACTGGGGCATCGTTGACCACCATTACCGGGCAGGTGGAACACATCAGTGACATGAACCTGCAGGTGGCGACGGCGACGGAGGAGCAGTCGGCGGTGACCGATGAGATCAACCGCAATGTGCAGGGGATTTCCGATCTGGCACGCCAGACGGCGGCTGAAGTGCAGGGGTGTCGGGAGGACTGCCAGGCGCTGCGTGGGTTGGCCGATGACCTGGCGCGGCAGATGGGTGGCTTCAGGCTGTAGATCGTTATCGCGGGGCAAGGCCGTTCCTACGGTAGGAGCGGCCTTGCCCGGCGATCAGGGCCCTCAGGCGCCCATGGCCGCGCGGATATCCGCCGCCAGCTCGCGCACCCGTGCCTCATCGGTGTCCCACGAGCACATGAACCGCGCACCCCCGCTGCCAATGAAGGTGTAGAAGCGCCAGCCCTTGTTGCGCAAGGCTTCCAGGGCCGGTTCAGACATCTGCAGGAACACCCCGTTGGCTTGCACCGGGAACATCAGTTCCACGCCCGGCACATCGCTGACCAGTTCGCTGAGCAACTGTGCGCAACGGTTGGCATGGCTGCCGTACTTGAGCCAGGCATCGTTTTCCAGCAAGCCCACCCACGGGGCCGACAGAAAGCGCATCTTCGAGGCCAATTGGCCAGCCTGCTTGCAGCGGTAGTCGAAGTCTTCAGCCAGCTTGCGGTTGAAGAACAGAATCGCCTCACCCACCGCCATGCCGTTCTTGGTACCGCCAAAGCACAGTACATCGACACCCGCCTTCCAGGTCAGCTCGGCCGGCGAGACGCCCAGGGAAGCACAGGCGTTGCTGAAGCGGGCGCCGTCCATGTGCAGGTTCAGGCCCAGTTCCTTGCAGGTGGCGCTGATCGCCTTGAGCTCTTCAGGGTGATAAACGGTGCCGACTTCGGTGGCCTGGGTGATGGTGACCACCCGTGGCTTGGGGTAGTGGATGTCCTGGCGCTTGAGGGCGACTTCGCGGATCGACTCGGGCGTCAGCTTGCCATCCACGCTGCGCGCGGTGAGCAGTTTGGAGCCGTTGGAGAAGAACTCCGGGGCGCCGCATTCGTCGGTCTCGACGTGGGCGGTCTCCGAGCAGATGACGCTGTGATAGCTCTGGCACAAAGACGACAGCGCCAGGGAGTTGGCCGCAGTGCCGTTGAAGGCGAAGAACACTTCGCAGTCGGTTTCGAACAGCTCGCGGAAGTACTCGGCGGCGCGGGCGGTCCATTGGTCGTCGCCGTATGAGCGGTCATGACCCAGGTTGGCTTTCTCCATTGCGGCCCAGGCTTCGGGGCAGATGCCGGAATAGTTGTCGCTGGCGAATTGCTGGCTTTGATCTGTCATGACGGTGTCCTGAGAACGACGCAGGAGAGCACTGTAAAACAACCGGCATGAACCGAACAGCGTCGCGGGGCAAGCCCGCTTCCACAGGGTTGGCCTGATACGGTGGGAGCGGGCTTGCCCCGCGATACGCGCCATGTCGTAAACGCACCACTGCAAGGCGTGCGTAGGCATCTGGGCCGTCTGCGTCGGTCATACCATCGCTGAAAAGGGCAATTGCCCCACAAGACCGATGCCGCTGCCGGGAGAGATGCAATGTTCAGCAAGCAAGACCAGATCCAGGGTTACGACGATGCACTGCTGGCGGCGATGAATGCCGAGGAGCAACGCCAGGAAGATCACATCGAGCTGATCGCCTCGGAAAACTACACCAGCAAGCGTGTCATGCAGGCCCAGGGCAGCGGCCTGACCAACAAATACGCCGAAGGTTATCCGGGCAAGCGCTACTACGGCGGTTGCGAGCATGTGGATAAAGTCGAGCAACTGGCCATCGACCGCGCCAAGCAGCTGTTCGGTGCCGACTACGCCAACGTCCAGCCGCACTCCGGCTCCTCGGCCAACAGCGCCGTGTACCTGGCCCTGCTGCAAGCCGGCGACACCCTCCTGGGCATGAGCCTGGCCCACGGCGGTCACCTGACCCACGGTGCCAAGGTGTCGTCCTCGGGCAAGCTGTACAACGCCGTGCAGTACGGCATCGACACCAGCACCGGCCTGATCGACTACGACGAAGTCGAGCGCCTGGCCGTCGAGTGCCAGCCGAAGATGATCGTTGCCGGCTTCTCGGCCTACTCCAAGACCCTGGACTTCCCGCGCTTCCGCCAGATCGCCGACAAGGTCGGCGCCTACCTGTTCGTCGACATGGCCCACGTGGCTGGCCTTGTGGCCGCCGGCCTGTACCCGAACCCGCTGCCCTACGCCGACGTGGTCACCACCACTACCCACAAGACCCTGCGGGGGCCTCGTGGCGGCCTGATCCTGGCGCGCAGCAACGAAGAAATCGAGAAGAAGCTCAATGCCGCGGTATTCCCCGGTGCCCAGGGTGGCCCGCTGATGCACGTGATCGCCGGTAAGGCGGTGTGCTTCAAGGAGGCGCTGGAGCCAGGCTTCAAGACCTACCAACAGCAGGTGATCGACAACGCCCAGGCCATGGCCAAGGTGTTCATCGACCGTGGTTTCGATGTGGTGTCCGGTGGTACCGACAACCACCTGTTCCTGGTCAGCCTGATCCGCCAGGGCCTGACCGGCAAAGACGCCGACGCCGCCCTGGGCCGCGCCCACATCACCGTGAACAAGAACGCCGTGCCCAACGATCCGCAGTCGCCGTTCGTGACCTCGGGCCTGCGTATCGGCACCCCGGCGGTCACCAGCCGCGGCTTCAAGGTTGCCCAGTGCGTGGAGCTGGCCGGCTGGATCTGCGACATCCTCGACAACCTCGGTGATGCCGATGTCGAGGCCGATGTTGCGAAGAACGTGTCGGCACTGTGTGCAGATTTTCCGGTTTATCGCTGAGTGGTCCAGGAGTAAAGACTATGCAACGTTACTCAGGCTTCGGCCTCTTCAAGCACTCGCTCAGCCACCACGAAAACTGGCAGCGCATGTGGCGCACGCCAACCCCGAAAAAGGTCTACGACGTGGTCATCGTCGGCGGGGGCGGGCACGGCCTGGCCACTGCCTACTACCTGGCCAAGGAACACGGCATCACCAATGTGGCGGTGGTTGAGAAAGGCTGGCTGGGTGGCGGCAATACCGCGCGCAACACCACCATCGTGCGCTCCAACTACCTGTGGGATGAGTCGGCGCACCTTTATGAGCACGCGATGAAGCTCTGGGAAGGCCTGTCGCAAGACATCAACTACAACGTGATGTTCTCCCAGCGCGGCGTCTACAACCTGTGCCACACCCTGCAGGACATGCGCGACTCGGAGCGCCGGGTCAGCGCCAACCGCCTCAATGGCGTGGACGGCGAGCTGCTCAACGCCCAACAGGTGGCCGAAGAGATCCCCTACCTGGACTGCTCCAAGAACACGCGCTACCCGATCATGGGCGCCACCGTGCAGCGTCGCGGTGGCGTGGCCCGTCACGACGCCGTGGCCTGGGGCTTTGCCCGCGCCGCCGACGCCTTGGGCGTTGACCTGATCCAGCAGACCGAGGTGATCGGCTTTCGCAAGGAAAACGGCGTGGTCATCGGGGTGGAAACCAACAAGGGCTTTATCGGCGCCAAACGCGTCGGTGTGGTGACTGCCGGTAACTCCGGGCACATGGCCAAGCTCGCCGGCTTCCGCCTGCCGATCGAGTCGCACCCGCTGCAGGCGCTGGTGTCCGAGCCGCTCAAGCCGATCATCGACAGCGTGATCATGTCCAACGCCGTACATGGCTACATCAGCCAGTCCGACAAGGGCGACCTGGTCATCGGCGCCGGTATCGACGGCTGGGTCGGCTACGGCCAGCGTGGCTCGTACCCGGTGATCGAGCACACCCTGCAGGCCATCGTCGAAATGTTCCCGATTCTTTCGCGGGTGCGCATGAACCGCCAGTGGGGCGGCATCGTCGACACCACGCCGGACGCTTGCCCGATCATCTCCAAGACCCCGGTGAAGAACATGTTCTTCAACTGCGGTTGGGGGACCGGTGGCTTCAAGGCCACCCCCGGCTCGGGCAACGTCTTTGCCGCAAGCTTGGCCAAGGGCGAAATGCACCCGCTGGCCAAACCCTTTTCCATCGACCGTTTCCACAACGGTGCACTGATCGACGAACACGGCGCCGCCGCTGTCGCCCACTAACAGGAGAAATCCCCATGTTGCATATCTTCTGTCCCCATTGCGGCGAACTGCGCTCCGAAGAGGAGTTCCACGCCGCCGGTCAAGCGCACATTCCGCGGCCCATGGACCCCAACGCCTGCACCGACGAGGAGTGGGGCGACTACATGTTCTTCCGCGACAACCCGCGTGGCCTGCATCACGAGCTGTGGATTCATGCCGCCGGATGCCGCCAGTACTTCAATGCCACCCGCGACACGGTGACCTACGAGATTCTGGAAACCTATCCGATCGGCGCCAAGCCGCAAGTGACCGGCAAAAACACCAGCCCGCAGTTGGCAGTCAGTGGTCAGGGAGAAAAGGTATGAGCCAGGTCTATCGCCTGTCCAACGGCGGTCGTATCGATCGCAGCAAAGTCTTGAACTTCACTTTCAACGGACAGACCTACCAGGGCTATGCCGGCGACACCCTGGCGGCCGCCTTGCTGGCCAACGGCGTGGACATCGTCGGGCGCAGCTTCAAGTACTCGCGCCCGCGCGGCATCATCGCCGCAGGGTCGGAAGAGCCGAACGCCATCCTGCAGGTGGGCGCCACCGAAGCCACCCAGGTGCCCAACGTGCGTGCCACCCAGCAGGCCTTGTACGCGGGCCTGGTGGCCACCAGCACCAATGGCTGGCCGAGCGTGAATACCGACGTCATGGGCATTCTTGGCAAGGTTGGCGGCAAGCTGATGCCGCCGGGCTTCTACTACAAGACGTTCATGTACCCGCAGTCGTTCTGGATGACCTACGAGAAGTACATCCGCAAGGCGGCCGGCCTTGGTCGTGCGCCGCTGGAAAACGACCCGGACACCTACGACTACATGAGCCAGCACTGTGACGTACTGGTGGTCGGCGCAGGCCCTGCCGGCCTTGCTGCCGCCCTGGCTGCCGGGCGCAGCGGTGCCCGCGTGATCCTGGCCGACGAGCAGGAAGAGTTTGGCGGCAGCCTGCTCGACAGCCGCGAAACCCTCGATGGCAAACCGGCCGCCGACTGGGTCGCCGCCGTGGTGGCCGAACTCAAGACCCTGCCGGAAGTGACCCTGTTGCCTCGAGCCACAGTCAACGGCTACCACGACCACAACTTCCTCACCATTCACGAGCGCCTGACCGATCACCTGGGTGATCGCGCGCCCATCGGCCAGGTGCGCCAGCGCATGCACCGGGTTCGCGCCAAGCGGGTGGTGCTGGCGACCGGTGCCCACGAGCGCCCGCTGGTGTATGGCAACAACGATGTGCCGGGCAACATGCTCGCTGGCGCAGTGTCCACCTACGTACGCCGCTATGGCGTGGCGCCGGGTCGCAACCTGGTGCTGTCGACCAACAACGACCATGCCTACCGCGTAGCGCTGGACTGGCACGATGCCGGCCTGAAAGTGGTCGCCATCGCCGATGCCCGCCACAATCCGCGCGGATCGCTGGTTGAAGAAGCACGGGCCAAAGGCATTCGTATCCTCACCTCCAGCGCAGTGATCGAGTCCCGCGGTAGCAAGCACGTGACCGCTGCCCGGGTCGCGGCCATCGACGTCAAGGCGCACAAAGTGGCCAGCCCCGGTGAATGGCTGGATTGCGACCTGGTCGCTACCTCCGGCGGCTACAGCCCGGTGGTCCACCTGGCCTCGCACCTGGGCGGCAAGCCGACCTGGCGTGAAGACATCCTCGGCTTCGTGCCGGGTGATGCCCCGCAAAAACGCGTATGTGTGGGTGGCATCAACGGTGTGTTCGCCCTGGGCGACACCCTGGCCGATGGTTTTGAAGGGGGCGTGCGCGCCGCCACCGAAGCCGGCTTCAAGGCCGTGGCCGGTAGCCTGCCGAAAGTACTGGCCCGTCAGGAAGAAGTCACCGTGGCGTTGTTCCAGGTGCCCCACGACAAGAACACCGCACGGGCGCCGAAGCAGTTCGTCGACCAGCAGAATGACGTCACCGCAGCCGCGATCGAACTGGCCACCCGCGAGGGCTTCGAGTCGGTCGAGCACGTCAAGCGCTACACCGCCCTGGGCTTTGGCACCGACCAGGGCAAGCTGGGCAACATCAACGGTCTGGCCATTGCGGCGCGCTCCATGGGTATCACCATTCCGGAAATGGGCACTACCATGTTCCGTCCCAACTACACGCCGATCACCTTCGGCGCCGTGGCCGGGCGGCACTGTGGCCACCTGTTCGAGCCGGTGCGCTTTACCGCGCTGCATGCCTGGCACCTGAAGAACGGCGCCGAGTTCGAGGACGTCGGCCAGTGGAAGCGCCCGTGGTACTTCCCGCGCAATGGCGAGGATATCCATGCCGCCGTGGCCCGCGAGTGCAAGGCGGTGCGTGACAGCGTCGGCCTGCTCGACGCCTCGACCCTGGGCAAGATCGACATTCAGGGCCCGGACGCCCGCGAGTTCCTCAACCGGATCTACACCAACGCCTGGACCAAGCTCGATGTGGGCAAGGCACGCTACGGCCTGATGTGCAAAGAAGACGGCATGGTCTTCGACGACGGCGTCACCGCCTGCGTCGGCGAGAACCACTTCATCATGACCACCACCACAGGCGGCGCCGCTCGCGTGCTGCAGTGGCTGGAGATCTACCAGCAGACCGAATGGCCGGACCTGAAGGTGTACTTCACCTCGGTGACCGACCACTGGGCGACCCTGACCCTGTCCGGCCCTAACAGCCGCAAGCTGCTCGGCGAAGTGACCGATATCGACCTGGACAAGGACGCCTTCCCGTTCATGACCTGGAAGGAAGGCCTGGTGGCCGGCGTGCCGGCGCGGGTGTTCCGGATTTCGTTCACGGGTGAGCTGTCGTACGAGGTCAACATCCAGGCCAACTACGCCATGGGCGTACTGGAGAAAATCGCCGATGCCGGCAAGCAGTACAACCTGACCCCGTACGGCACCGAGACCATGCACGTGCTGCGGGCCGAGAAGGGCTTCATCATCGTTGGCCAGGACACCGACGGCTCGATGACCCCCGACGACTTGAACATGGGCTGGTGCGTGGGCCGCACCAAACCGTTCTCGTGGATCGGCTGGCGCGGGATGAACCGTGAAGACTGCGTGCGCGAAAACCGCAAGCAACTGGTGGGCCTCAAGCCGGTCGACCCGAACCAGTGGCTGCCAGAAGGCGCACAACTGGTGTTCGACCCCAAGCAACCGATCCCGATGGACATGGTCGGCCACGTGACCTCCAGCTACGCCGCCAACTCCCTGGGTTATTCATTCGCCATGGGCGTGGTCAAGGGCGGGCTCAAGCGCCTGGGTGAGCGGGTCTACTCGCCCCAGGCGGACGGCAGCGTGATCGAGGCGGAGATCTGCGCCTCGGTGTTCTTCGATCCGAAGGGCGAGCGCCAGAACGTGTAGGAGCGAGACAGCCCCGCGGTGCGATGTTGGCAGTGCTGATGTCATCGCGGGTCAAGCCCTCTCCCACAAGGTCCACAGCATTCAAGGCAGGTGTGTAATGAGCACAATCAACGTTTACCAGCAACGCCCCGGCAACGACGTCAAGGCCGAGTCACCGCTCCACCATGCCGACCTGCCCAGCCTGGTCGGCAAGGGCCGCAAGAACGCCGGGGTGACCCTGCGCGAGCACAAGTTCCTCGGTCACCTGACGCTGCGTGGCGACGGCCGCGATCCGGCTTTCGCTGGCGGTGTGTTCAAGGCCCTGGGCCTGGAACTGCCCGTGGCCCTGACCGTGGTCGCCAATGGCGAGATGTCATTGCAGTGGCTGGGCCCGGATGAGTGGCTGCTGATCGTGCCGGGCGGGCAGGAATTTGCCGTCGAGCAGAAGCTGCGCGACGCCCTCGATGGCCAGCACATTCAGGTGGTCAATGTCAGCGGCGGGCAGACGCTGCTGGAACTGAGCGGCCCCAACGTGCGCGAAGTGCTGATGAAATCCACCAGCTATGATGTACATCCGAACAACTTCCCCGTCGGCAAGGCCGTGGGCACGGTGTTCGCCAAGTCGCAACTGGTTATCCGCCGTACCGGCGAGGAAACCTGGGAACTGCTGATTCGCCGCAGCTTCTCCGACTACTGGTGGTTGTGGCTGCAGGATGCGGCAGCCGAGTACGGTTTGGCCATCGAGGCCTAGGGAGCGTTGTCATGAGCCGAGCACCGGACACCTGGATTCTTACCGCTGACTGTCCGAGCCTGCTCGGCACGGTGGATGTGGTAACGCGCTACCTGTACGAGCAACAGTGCTATGTCACCGAGCATCATTCCTTCGATGATCGGTTGTCGGGGCGCTTCTTCATTCGGGTGGAGTTTCGCCAGGCCGACGGCTTTGACGAAGCCAGCTTTCGGGCAGGCCTTGCCGAGCGTGGCGAAGCCTTCGGCATGTTGTTCGAGCTGACTGCGCCCAAGCACCGGCCCAAAGTGGTAATCATGGTCTCCAAGGCCGATCACTGCCTCAACGACCTGCTCTATCGCCAGCGCATCGGCCAGTTGAGCATGGACGTGGTGGCGGTGATCTCCAACCACCCGGACCTGGAGCCGCTGGCCAACTGGCACCGGATTCCCTATTACCACTTCGCCCTCGATCCACTCGACAAGCCGGCCCAGGAGCGCAAGGTGCTGCAGGTGATCGAGGAGTCCGGCGCCGAACTGGTGATTCTCGCCCGCTACATGCAGGTGCTGTCGCCAGAGTTGTGCCGCAAGCTCGACGGCTGGGCGATCAATATCCATCACTCCCTGCTGCCGGGTTTCAAGGGCGCCAAGCCGTATCACCAGGCCTACAACAAGGGCGTGAAACTGGTGGGCGCCACTGCCCACTACATCAACAACGACCTCGACGAAGGGCCGATCATTGCCCAGGGCGTGGAGGCGGTGGACCACAGTCATTACCCCGAGGACCTGATTGCCAAGGGGCGCGATATCGAGTGCCTGACGCTGGCACGGGCGGTGGGGTATCACATCGAGCGGCGGGTGTTTTTGAACGCCAACAGGACGGTAGTGCTCTGAATCGCAGGGCTAGCCCCGTGAAAAAGATTGATTCCAGTAACACAGCGCAGCCCCGGGGCCGCGCACTTTGCACCGCTACATAACAACAAACTTTAGCGAGGTAAAAGCATGTCTGGTAATCGTGGTGTGGTGTATCTCGGCGCTGGCAAGGTCGAGGTGCAGAAAATTGACTACCCGAAAATGCAGGACCCACGTGGCAAGAAGATCGAGCACGGGGTAATCCTCAGGGTGGTCTCCACCAATATCTGTGGCTCCGACCAGCACATGGTGCGCGGTCGTACCACCGCCCAGGTCGGGCTGGTGCTGGGCCATGAAATTACCGGCGAGGTGATCGAGAAGGGCAGGGACGTCGAGAACCTGCAGATCGGCGACCTGGTCTCGGTACCCTTCAACGTGGCGTGCGGGCGTTGCCGCTCGTGCAAGGAACAACACACCGGCGTCTGCCTGACTGTCAACCCGGCCCGTGCAGGCGGTGCCTACGGTTACGTCGACATGGGCGACTGGACCGGTGGCCAGGCCGAATACGTGCTGGTGCCTTATGCCGACTTCAACCTGCTTAAACTGCCGAACCGTGACAAGGCCATGGAGAAGATCCGCGACCTGACCTGCCTGTCGGACATCCTGCCGACTGGTTATCACGGTGCGGTCACGGCCGGTGTCGGTCCGGGCAGTTCGGTGTATATCGCGGGTGCCGGCCCTGTCGGTCTGGCCGCCGCCGCTTCGGCCCGCTTGCTGGGCGCTGCCGTGGTGATCGTGGGTGATGTGAACCCGGTGCGCCTGGCCCACGCCAAGGCCCAGGGTTTCGAGATTGCCGACCTGTCACAGGACACCCCGCTGCACGAGCAGATCGCCAACCTGCTGGGTGAGCCAGAGGTCGATTGCGCTGTCGATGCGGTGGGCTTCGAAGCCCGTGGCCACGGCCATGCCGGTGCCAAGCACGAAGCCCCGGCTACCGTGCTCAACTCGTTGATGGGCGTGGTGCGGGTGGCGGGCAAGATTGGTATTCCCGGCCTGTATGTGACCGAAGACCCGGGTGCGGTGGATGCCGCGGCCAAGATCGGCAGCCTGAGCATCCGCTTTGGCCTGGGTTGGGCAAAGTCACACAGCTTCCACACCGGGCAGACACCGGTGATGAAGTACAACCGCCAACTGATGCAGGCGATCATGTGGGATCGCATCAACATCGCCGAAGTGGTGGGCGTGCAGGTGATCAGCCTGGACCAGGCGCCTGAGGGGTATGGCGAGTTCGATGCGGGTGTGCCGAAGAAGTTTGTGATCGATCCGCACAAGCTGTTCAGCGCGGCGTAAGGCATCGTCGCGGGGCAAGCCCGCTCCCACCAACTGGGTAGGAGCGGGCTTGCCCCGCGATAGCGGTGCGCCAGTAAGATCGCTATCACGGGGCGAGTCGAGCCATCGCAACGCCGCTCCTACAGCCCGTCCACATGGAACATTCCCTTGCCTGTATAGTCCAACCCTCGTTTTCCCTGCCTTTACGGCTGACGAGGTTTTTCCATGAAACGTTTCGCACTGGTCACCCTGATGACCCTGGCTGCCAGCCCGGTGTTTGCCTTCAACCTCAGCGATGCGGCCAACGCCGTCTCCGCCATGCAAGGCAACAAGGACGGTGCTGCCGTACAGGCGCCAGCCGCCTCGGCGAACTTGCTCAATACCCTCGGCAGCGAGCTGAAGGTCACTCCCGAACAAGCCATCGGTGGTACCGGCGCCTTGCTGGGCCTGGCCCGCAATCAGCTCAGCAGCACTGACTACGAGCAGCTCAGCAAAGCCGTACCCGGCCTGGATATGCTCTCCGGCGAAAACGCCCTGGGCGGTTTGAGCGGCCTGGGCGACCTGCTCGGCAAGAGCGGCAATTCCTCGGCGTTGAGCAACGCCCTGGGCAACAACGTCAAAGACACCAACGACCTCAACAACGCCTTCAGCGCGCTGGGCATGGACACCGGCATGATCGGCCAGTTTGCCCCGCTGATCCTTCAGTACCTCGGTCAGCAGGGCGTAGCCGGTTCGTTGCTGCAGAACCTGGGCAGCCTGTGGACGACCACCCCGGCCACTGTGCCGTCAGTGTAATTACGCTCAGCCGGCTTCCGAAAAGTTCACCGTCTGCACCGGACGACGGAAGCCGCAGGTCAGTACCAGCAGGTAGACCAGCCCCAGGGCGAACCAGCTCAGGCCAATGGTCAGGGTCAGGGACGACAGGCTGGTCCACAGCCACAGCGTCAGGCTCATGCCTACCAGCGGGATCAGGCCATAGCGCAGCAACCCGGCCAGGTTGCGGTGGCAGGTCTCGTTGACCAGGTGGGTGCGGATCACCGCCAGGTTCACCGCCGAGAAGGCCACCAGCGCACCGAAGCTGATCAGCGACGCCAGGGTGGACAGGTCGATCACCAGCGCCAGCAGGGAAAAGGCCGACACCACCAGGGTGGCCATGACCGGTGTGCCAAAGCGCTGTGAAAGGCTACCGAAGCAACGCTGCGGCAAGACCCTGTCGCGGCCCATGGTGTATAGAATCCGCGACACTGCCGCCTGCGACGCCAGGGCCGAACCGAGGCTGCCGGCCACGAATGCAGCGGTGAAGAAGTTGGCCAGGAATTGGCCGCCTGCCTTGAACATCACTTCGTTGGCAGCGGCATCGGTGTTGGCAAAATGGCTGCCCGGCAGTACCAGCTGGCTGATGTAGGCGAGCAGGGTGAACAGCAGGCCGGCACCGAGGGTGGTTAGGATGATTGCCCGAGGCACGTTGCGCTCCGGATCTTTGGTTTCTTCGGCCAGGGTCGAAACCGCATCGAAGCCCAGGAACGACAGGCACAACACCGCAGCCCCAGCCATCAGTGCGCCGAAGCCCGGCTGGCTGCCGTCGCCAGTCAAGGGCGAGAGCACATCGATCGGCTGGCCGCCGAGGGTCTTGAACGACATCGCCACGAACACACCGATGAACACGATCTGCGCGCCGACGATCAGGTTGCTGGTCTTGGCCACCGAGTGGATGCCGACCACGTTGAGTACGGTGACCAGGGCAATCGAGGCCAGGATGATGGTCCACACCGGGATGCTCGGAAAGGCGATGTTCAGGAACAGGCCGATCAGCAAGTAATTGATCATCGGGATGAACAGGTAATCGAGCAGCAGCGACCAGCCGGCCAGAAAGCCGATGTTGGGCCCGAACGCCAGGTTGGTGTAGGAGTAGGCAGACCCGGCAACCGGGAAGCGCCGGACCATGAAGCTGTAGGACGTGGCGGTAAACAGCATGGCCACCAGGGTGACCAGGTAGGCGCCGGCAGTGCGCCCGCCGGTGAGTTCGGTGACGATGCCGTAGGTGGTGAAAATGGTCAGCGGGACCATGTAGACGAGGCCGAAGAACACCAGAGCGGGAAGGCCCAGGACACGGCGAAGCTGGGTATTGCTGGAGGGATTGGCCATTATCGATCCTGGCTTTTTGTAATTGTTTGTTGATCGATTTTTATCCAGTTAAACCTTCAATAGCAAACAAAGATTCCCTTATCTTGATTATAAATACAGATTTTAATCGACTTGCTGGGGCATGGTGAGCGCTGGCAAGCGAGCGCCCACAGGTCAGCGCAGTTCGGCACGCAGTGCTTCGATGCGGGCGTCCTTGTCGTGCCACAGCTGGTTGATCCAGTCCTGCACGGTCTGGCGGAAGACCGGGTCGTTTTCGTAGTCGCCGGTCCACAGGGCCGGGTCCAGCTCGCGCACCTGGATGTCGATGATTACCTTGGGCACTGCGCCGCTGAGCAGGTCCCAGAAGCCGGGGGGCTTGTTGCCGGGGTAGACGATGGTGACGTCGAGCAGGGCGTCCAGTTGCTCGCCCAGCGCTGCCAATACGAACGCCACGCCACCGGCCTTGGGCTTGAGCAAGTGCTGGAACGGTGATTGCTGCGCCTGGCGCTTGGCTTCGGTGAAGCGCGTGCCTTCCAGGTAGTTGACCACGGTCACCGGCTGGCGCTTGAACAGCTCGCAGGCGGCCTTGGTGATTTCCAGATCCTGCCCCTTGAGCTCAGGGTGCTTTGCAAGGAAGGCCTTGCTGTAGCGCTTCATGAACGGATAATCCAGCGCCCACCAGGCCAGGCCCAGCAGCGGCACCCAGATCAGCTCTTTTTTCAGGAAGAACTTGAAGAACGGAATGCGCCGGTTCAGCGCCTGGATCAGTGCCGGGATATCCACCCAGCTCTGGTGGTTGCTCACCGCCAGGTAGGAGGTATCCAGGCGCAGGTCGGCGGCGCCGCGCACTTCCCACACGGTGGGGATGCACAGGCGGAAGATGAGTTTGTCGATCTCGGCCCAGGTCTCGGCGATCCACATCACCGCCCAGGAGGCGTACTCACGGTAACGGCCGGGCAGGACCAGTTTGAGCAGGGCGAAGACCATCAGCGGGCCGATCAGGACCAGGGTGTTGAGCAGCAACAGCGTGGTCACAAGAATGCCCGTCAGCAAGCGGCGCATAAGAAGACTCTTATATTCAAGTAAGCGGTCGGCAATGATAAGCAGCCTCCGGGCGTACGCCAAATGCTCCGCTCTGCCCGGGTCGCACAAATGTTTCACTTTGTGTTGAGTAAGCTATCAACGCGAACCTATCCTGCCTTCGCAGTCTAAACACTGTCTTTTCTCAAGGAAGCGGATCCTGTGAAATCTGTACTTGCACTGTTGTCCCTGCTCGCGCTGCCGGTCATGGCCGCCGACCCAACCCTGTATGGCCGCTACGAATACATCAAGCTCCCGGAGTTTGGCGGTGAAACCCTTAAGGCCAAGATGGACACCGGTGCGCTGACCGCGTCGCTGTCGGCCAAGGACATCGAGCGCTTTACCCGCGACGGTGAAGATTGGGTGCGCTTTCGCCTGGCGACCAAGGAGTCCGACGGCAAGGTCTATGAACACAAACTGGCGCGCATGAGCAAGATCAAGAACCGCGCCGACGAGGACGAAGACGGCGAAGGTGCCGACATCAGCAAGCGCCCGGTGGTCGACCTGGAGCTGTGCCTGGGTGACGTCAAGCGCACCGTGGAGGTCAACCTGACCGACCGCAGCAGCTTCAACTACCCGTTGCTGATCGGCGCCAAGGCGTTGCGTGAGTTCAAGGCAGCGGTGAACCCGGCACGGCGGTTTACGGCGGGCAAGCCGGACTGTTGATGCGCCAGCGGCAAGTTTCACGCTGCAAGCTGCAAGAAAAAGCGCTTCGGTGTAACGTCACCCAATCCGCTTCTACTTGAAGCTTGTCGCTTGAGGCTTGCAGCTCCAAATGCCCCATATCTTGATCGTCGAAGACGAAGCCGCCATCGCCGATACCCTGATCTTCGCCCTGCAGGGCGATGGTCACAGCACCGAGTGGGTCTCGCTGGGCAGCGCTGCGCTTGAGCAACAGCGCCTGCATCCGGCCGATCTGATCATTCTGGATATCGGCCTGCCGGATATCAGCGGTTTTGAAACCTGTCGGCAGTTGCGCCGTTTCACCGAGGTGCCAGTGATGTTCCTGAGTGCCCGTGACGGTGAAATCGACCGGGTGGTGGGGCTTGAAATCGGTGCCGACGATTACGTGGTCAAACCCTTCAGCCCCCGTGAGGTTGCTGCACGGGTGCGGGCGATTCTCAAGCGCACGGCGCCGCGTACCGAACCCGAGGCACCGGTCGTGTTCCAGCTCGACACCCTGCGTATGCAGATCAGCTATCGCGGCCAGCCCCTGACCCTGACCCGTCACGAATTTCGCTTGATGCAGTGCCTGTTGGAGCAGCCCGAGCGGGTGTTCAGCCGCGAGCAGTTGCTCGACGCCGTGGGCGTGGCCGCCGATGCCGGCTACGAGCGCAGTATCGATAGTCACATCAAGAGCGTGCGCGCCAAACTGCGCCAGGTGGTGGCCAGCGCCGAGCCGATCCAGACCCACCGGGGCCTGGGCTACAGCTACAGCCCGAGCCATAGCTGATGCGCCTGGGAATCCGGATTTTCCTGGTCTATTTCCTGTTTGTGGGGCTGATCGGTTTTTTCATTCTCAGCACCGTGCGCGAAGAGATCCGTCCCGGTGTGCGCCAATCCACCGAAGAAACCCTGGTCGATACCGCCAACCTGCTGGCCGAGATCCTTCACGACGACGTCAAGGCCGGAACCCTCGGCCAGAGCCGCCTGCCGCAGTTGTTGCGCGCCTATGGCCAGCGTCAGCCCAAGGCAGACATCTGGGGCTTGTCGAAGAACCAGGTCAATCACCGCATCTATGTCACCGACGCCCAGGGCATCGTGCTGCTCGATTCCAGCGGTGCGGCCGTGGGCGAGGACTATTCGCGCTGGAACGATGTCTACCTGACTCTGCGTGGCGAATACGGCGCGCGTTCCACCCGCAGCGATCCGAATGACCCGGAGTCGTCGGTGATGCATGTGGCGGCGCCGATCCTCGATGAGGGCAAGATCATTGGCGTGGTGACCGTGGCCAAGCCGAACAAGTCGTTGCAGCCCTATATCGACCGCTCGGAGCAGCGCTTGCTGTACCTGGGGCTGGGGTTGATCGGCCTGGGCTTGCTGGTGGGGGCGGCGTTGTCGTGGTGGCTGGCGCGCTCGCTGCGGCGCCTGACCCATTACGCCCAGGCGGTCAGCGAAGGAGAGCGCACCACACTGCCGCATTACCGTGGTGGTGAGCTGGGACAGTTGGCGGCTGCGGTCGAGCGCATGCGTACCCGGCTTGAAGGCAAGGATTATGTCGAGCGCTATGTCCATACCCTGACCCACGAACTCAAGAGCCCGTTGGCCGCCATTCGCGGTGCCTCGGAGCTGCTGCAGGGGCCGATGGACGAGGCGCAGCGCCAGCGCTTTGCCGGCAACATAGAGAGTGAAAGCGCGCGCATGCAGCAGCTGATCGAGCGCCTGTTGAACCTGGCGCAGGTCGAGCAGATGCAGGCGTTGGAAGATCAGCAGCAGGTGCCGCTGGCGGCACTGATCGATGAGCTGTTGGTGGCCCAGGGGGCGCGCATCGAAAGCACCGGCCTGCAGGTGCGTCAGCGGGTAGCAGCTAACGTGCGCCTGTTGTGCGAGCCATTTCTGATGCGTCAGGCCATTGCCAACCTGCTCGACAACGCCCTGGATTTCACCCCGCCCGGCGGCATGCTGCTGTTCGAGCTCGAGCGGCGCGAGGGTCGCGTGGCTCTGAGCCTGTTCAACCAGGGCGAGGCGATTCCCGACTATGCGCTGGGGCGGGTGAGTGAGCGTTTCTATTCGTTGCCGCGCCCGTTCAGTGGCCGCAAGAGCACAGGCCTTGGCCTGAACTTTGTCGAGGAAGTGATGCAACTGCACGGCGGCTCGCTGGAAGTGGCCAACGTCGAAGACGGTGTGCGCGTGCGGCTGTGGCTAGCGGCCAAGCGCTTTGGCTGAAGACTTCACACAAACTCCACATAGCCTCCACATAAGTACTCAAGGGCTCCATTTCGCGTGCGCAGACTCTGCCCATCGAAACCGGAGCCTTTTTCATGAACCGAACATTGAGTATCAAACTCGGCGCGATTGCCTTCCTGATCATCCTGTTGTTGATCCCGTTGCTGATGATCGGTGGCCTGATTGGCGAGCGCCAGGACCTGCGTGACACCGTCGTGCAGGACATTGCCCAAAGCTCCAGCTTCAGCCAGCAGATCAGCGGGCCGGTGCTGGTAGTACCGTACCGCAAGACCGAACGGCGCTGGAAACTCCAGGACGGCCAGACTACCCAGGAGAACAGCCAGGTCAGCGGTCACCTGTACTTCCTGCCAGAAACCTTCGAGCTGAAGTCGAGCATCGACACCGAGCTGCGTTCGCGGGGGATCTACCAGGCCCGGTTGTTCCACGCCGACAACCATATCAGCGGGCAATTCAAGCTGCCGGCACAATGGGGGATCACTGAGGACTACGCCGACTATCGCTTCGAGCCGGCCTTCCTGGCGGTCGGCATCAGTGACATCCGTGGCATCGACAAAGGCCTGCAGTTGCAACTCAATGATCGTCGCCTGGACTTCCAGCCCGGAACCCGTCTGGGCTGGCTGGGCAGTGGTGTGCATGCAGCCTTGGGCGCGCTCGATGCCCACGCCGAAGCCGTGATCGACTACAGCTTTGATCTCAGCCTGCAGGGCACCGGGCAGTTGCATGTGCTGCCGGTGGGCCGCAGCACCAGCGTGAGCATGGCCTCCAACTGGCCGCATCCAAGCTTTATCGGCAACTATCTGCCCAGCAGCCGCAAAGTGGACGCCGGGGGGTTCTCCGCCCGCTGGCAGACTTCGTTCTTCTCCACCAACCTGGAAGACGCCTTGAGCCAGTGCCAGGTGCATGCCAACTGCGACGACTTTCGTGGCCGCGCATTCGGCGTGAGCTTTGTCGACCCGGTGGACCAGTACCTCAAGAGCGAACGGGCGATCAAATATGCGCTGCTGTTCATCGTCCTGACCTTTGCCGGTTTCTTCCTGTTCGAGATCCTCAAGAACCTCAGCGTTCACCCAATCCAGTACGCCCTGGTCGGCGCGGCGCTGGCGCTGTTCTACCTGTTGCTGTTGTCGTTGTCCGAGCACCTGGGCTTTGGCGTGGCGTACCTGCTGTCGGCCGGGGCCTGTGTGTTGCTGGTCGGTTTCTACCTGTGCCACGTGCTGCACAGCCTGTGGCGGGCGCTGGGCTTTGCCCTGGGGTTGGCAGTGCTCTATGGCATGCTCTACGGCCTGCTCAGCGCCGAGGACTATGCGCTGCTGATGGGGTCGTTGCTGTTGTTCGGGTTGTTGGGTGTGTTCATGGTGCTGACCCGCCGACTGGACTGGTACAGCATCGGGAGAGGGCAATGAGCGGGTTGCGCGAGGAGAGGAGCCTGGGGGCGGTGATGGCGCTGAATGTTGCCATCATTTGGAATGCTGAGATCGCGGGAGTGCAGGCAAGTGTCTTTGTAGCCGCTGCCGCCAGGCTGCGATCGACTGCGCAGCAGTCGTCATGTGCTGACAACGACCGCTACGCGACCGATTGCAGCCTGGCGGTAGCGGCTACAGCTTCCTCGACAAGGCCCGTCAGTTCATCGACGGATCGGTAGCCCGCATCGAGTCGCGCTGACTCACTTCGGCATACCACGCCGCAAGCTTTGGCTGCCGCTTGCGCCAGCCAAAGTCCGGCATGCGCAGGTCGAGGTAACCCAGGGCACAGGCCACGCCGATGGCGGCGATGTCGAACACTGACGCCAGCTCGGCAATGTGCTCCTGCTCAAGGTTGGCCAAGCCACGGCGGATCTTGTCCTGCTGGGCGTCGACCCAGCTGTCCCAGCGCTTTTCTTCCGGACGCAGGAAGGTCTCGTAGCGGGTCAGCACGGCGGCATCCATGACGGCATCGGCCAGGGCCGCCAGGGTCAGGCGGTTCCAGCGTGCGGCGCCCTCCTTGGGGATCAGCGGGTTGCCCACATGCTGCAAGTCGAGGTATTCGCAGATCACCCGGCTGTCGAACAGCACGTTGCCGTCGTCCAGGCGCAGGGCCGGGATCTTGCCAGCCGGGTTGGTCAGGTTCAGGTCTGCATCGGGGGCGACCGGGCTCAGGTTGATGCTTTGAACAGCAACCCGGTTGGTTTGCCCGGTTTCATGCAGCACCACCATGACCTTTCGCACAAAGGGCGAGGCCGGTGAGTGGAACAGTGTCATGGTCGGTGCAGACATGATCGCTCCTCAGTTGCCTTGCAGGCTGGGTGGCAGGCAGACACCGGTACCGCCGATGCCGCAATAGCCCTCGGGGTTCTTGGCCAGGTACTGCTGGTGGTAGGCCTCGGCGAAGTACACGGTCGGCGCCTGATCGATCTCAGTGGTGATTTCACCGAATCCGGCCTTGGTCAGTTCAGCCTGGTAGGCGTCTTTGCTGGCCTGGGCTTCTTCCAGTTGCTGCGGGCTGGTGCAGTAGATCACCGAGCGGTACTGGGTGCCGATATCGTTGCCCTGGCGCATACCCTGGGTGGGGTTGTGCAGTTCCCAGAACATGGCCAGCAGCTCGCGGTAGCTGACTTTGTCCTTGTCGAACACCACCAGCACCACTTCGGTGTGGCCGGTCAGGCCCGAGCAGACTTCTTCGTAGGTGGGGTTCGGGGTAAAGCCGCCGGCGTAGCCGACCACGGTGCTGACCACGCCTTCACGCTGCCAGAAGCGGCGTTCGGCGCCCCAGAAGCAGCCCAGGCCGAAGATGGCAAAGTCGACGTTTTCGAAGAACGGGCCGAGCAGCGGCGTGTCTTTGAACACGTAGTGCTTTTCAGGCAGGGTCATTGGGGTTTCGCGGCCAGGCAGTGCCTGTTCGGCGGTAGGCAGGACGTTTTTATTCACCAGGATTTCCGAGCGCAGGACCATAACTGTTCCTCTTTTAGTGTTGGCCCATCGCAGGTGCAGGAGCGGGCTTGCCGCGCGATGGGTCTCGAATGGACCCTATATTGCCCGACTGTTACGCCGCTGTCAGGCGCCGGGGCCACGCGGATAGCGCTTGAGTTTCTCGACCAGCTCGCTGCCCGGAATCGGCCGGTCGAACAGGTAGCCCTGGCCCACATCGCAGCGGTGGCGACGCAGGAATGCCAGTTGCTCGGCTGTCTCGATGCCTTCGGCGACCACTTTGAGCTTGAGGTTGTGGGCCATGGCCACCACCGCCGAGGTGATCTCCATGTCGTCCTGGTTGTCCGGTATTTCATGGATGAAGCTGCGGTCGATCTTGATGATGTCGATTGGAAACTTCTTCAGGTAACTCAGCGAGGAATAGCCGGTGCCGAAGTCGTCCATGGCCAGGGTCAGGCCCAGTTGCTTGAGCTGGTCGAGCTGGCGGTGGGTGTCTTCGGTGGCTTCGAGCAGCAGGCCTTCGGTCAGCTCCAGTTCCAGCAGGTGCGGCGGCAGGGCTTCTTCCTTGAGGATATTGGCGATCGAGGCGACCAGGTCAGGGTCGGAGAACTGCTTGGGCGAGAGGTTGATTGCCACCTGCAGGTTGCCCAGGCCTTCGCTGCACAGGCGCTGGCTCATGCGGCAGGCCTGGCGGGCGATCCATTTGCCGATGGGGATGATCAGGCCGGTTTCTTCAGCCACGCTGATGAACTGGTCCGGGCGGATCATGCCCTTCTCCGGGTGGTTCCAGCGCAGCAGCGCCTCCAGGCCCAGCAAGCGGCCGCTGCGCAGGCACAGCTTGGGCTGGTAGAACACGTCCAGCTCGTTCTGGGTCAGGGCTCGGCGCAGGTTGTTCTCGACGAACAGCTTGTAGCTGGCTTCGGCGTTCAAGGCCTCGGTGAACACCTGGACTTGATGCTTGCCATTGGCCTTGGCCTTGTGCAGGGCCAGGCCTGCGTTCTTCATCAGTGTCTGCGGGTCGCGGCCATGCAGGGGAGCGCAGGCCAGGCCCACTGAGGCGGTGACGTTGATCAGCTGGTTGTCGACGAACATGGGCTTGTCGAGGGTGCACAGCAGTTGCTGGGCGACCTGTTGGCCGATATCCAGGTCGGTGTCTTCGAGCAGCACGGCAAATTCGTTGCTGGCAAAGCGCGCCAGGCTGCCGCCGGCGCTGAGGCTGTTGCGCAGGCGCCGGGCCAGGCTGATCAGCAATTTGTCGCCGGTCTGGTGACCGAGGCTGTCGTTGATCCGCTTGAAGTTGTCGATGTCCACCAGCAGCAGGCTGATGGGGCTGTCGCTGTCGCGAGCGAAGCGCTCATCGAGGTTGCGGATGAACGCGGGGCGGTTGCCCAGGCTCGTGAGGTTGTCGGTGTAGGCCAGGCGCTCGATGCGCTGCTGGGCCAGCTTGCTCTGGGTGATGTCTTCGTAGATGCCGATGTAGTGGGTCAGTTCGCGGTTGTCACCGTAGACCTTGGAAATCGACAGCTGGCCCCAGTAGGGCTCGAGGTTCTTGCGCCGGCTCTTGAACTCGCCTTGCCAGCTGTTGCCGATGGCCAGGCTCGACGGTGCATCGAACAGCAACTCGCTGAGGTTCTCGAGGGCTGGCAGTTCCGAGAGCCGCTGGCCGTGGACCTCGTCGGTGCTGTACTGGGTGATGGCGGTGAAGCTTGGGTTGACGTATTCGACCACACCGTCGCGGTTCACCAGCAGGAAGGCGTTGGCGCTTTGCTCTACCGCACGCTGGAACAGATGCAGGGCGCTGGTGGCGGTGCGGCGGTTGTGGTTGTTGATGACCTGGGCGAACTGGTCGGCCAGCTCACCGGCAAAGGCGATCTCATCCGACTGCCAGGCCCGCGGTGAGCCGGTGTGCTCCAGGCACAGCACGCCAACCACCTGGCCATCGATACGGATGCTGGCATCGAGCATGGCGTTGATATCGCGCGGGCGCAGGCTCTCGGCCATCTCACGGGTGCGCGGGTCGTGGCTGGCATTGTGGGCGTCGATGGCGCGGCTGGTGTGCAGGGCGTCGAGGTAGTCGGGAAAGCGCCCCACGTCGATGGGCTCGGGCAGGGTGTATTTCTGGGTTTCGCGGTAGTAGGCGGAAATCGGCTCCAGGCGCTGGCCTTCGAGGTGCCAGATGCTGGCGCAATCGATGCTGTAGATCTCGCAGGCGCTGCGGGTGATCAGCTCGGCGGCTTCGAGCAGTGAGTTGCTGGCGGTGTAGCGGTGGCGCGCCAGGTGCAGGATCAGCTCCTGTTGGGCGCTTACCCGCTCGAGGTGTTCCAGTTGCTCCTGCTGGGCGCGCTGGTTGAGCTGCAGGGCGATCTGCAAGCGGTTGTTGCGGGTCTCGAGTTCGGCCGCGCTCAGGTCCGGGGTATCGCCTGGGTGGGTGTCGATCACCATCAGGTAACCGCGCAGCAGCTGGCGATTGTGCTGCTTGTAGGCTTCGCCCAGTTCCAGCAGGTGCAACGGCCCCTGGGCGGTGTGCAAGGTATAGCGCACCAGGTAGCTGGGGCGCTGGCCCAGTTGCAGCTGGATGTCGTCATGCAGCTTGTAGCGCGCCTCGGGCTCCATCAGGCTGGCGTAGGGCGAGCCGACCAGGGCGCAGAGATCGACCGCCGCCACGCCGAACTGACGCTCGCAGGCCGGATCGAGGTAAAGCAGGGCCCAGCTGGCTTCGTTCAGCCGCTCGAAACGCAGCATGCCGAGCCGCGAGGGCACTGGCAGTTGCGTCACTACCTCGGCCGCCATACGGCTGGCGGCATCGGGTTGGCTTTTCATCGAGAGCTCGCTTCAAGAAGGCTGGTCGCGCAGGTAGCGCACGCAGCGACTACACGGGTTGGGCAAGGTTGCATGATGAGCTTGAGGCTAGCAAGCAATACCATTGTGTCGGCAGGGCGACGGAATTCTGTAGGCGCGGGCTGACAGGATGGCGACTGCTGTGCAGTCGATCGCAGCCTCGTTCCTCGGCAGCGGCTACAGGCATGCCTTTGTAGCTGCTGGCGATAGCCTGCGATCGGCCGCGCAGCGGTCGAGGTGCAGAATTTCGGGCAAAAAAAGCCCCGCCAAAGTGACGGGGTTGAGGTACGAGCGTGGCAGCTCGAAAAGGGAGCCTGTCTCCCCCGGCAGGAGGAGACAGGAAACAGCATTACAGCAGCATGGTGCGGATGTCGGTCAGCAGGTCGCCCAGACGCTTGGTGAAGCGTGCGGCAGCCGCGCCGTTGATCACACGGTGATCGTAAGACAGCGACAGCGGCAGCATCAGCTTGGGCTGGAAGGCCTTGCCATCCCAGACAGGCTGGATGGTGGCCTTGGAAACACCCAGGATCGCCACTTCTGGCGCGTTGACGATCGGCGTGAAGCCGGTGCCGCCAATGTGGCCGAGGCTGGAGATGGTGAAGCAGGCGCCTTGCATGTCGTCAGCCGACAGCTTTTTGGTCCGGGCTTTTTCAGCCAGGGCCGCCGCTTCGCCAGCCAGTTGCAGCAGGCTCTTCTGGTCGACGTTCTTGATCACAGGGACCAGCAGGCCATCCGGGGTGTCTACGGCGAAACCGACGTTGACGTATTTCTTGCGGATGATCGCTTTGCCGCTTGGTGCCAGCGAGCTGTTGAAGTCCGGCAGTTCCTTGAGCAGGTGGGCGCAGGCCTTGAGCAGCAGTGGCAGTACGGTCAGCTTGACGCCGGCCTTCTCTGCAACGGCTTTCTGGGCAACGCGGAAAGCTTCCAGCTCGGTGATGTCGGCGCTGTCGAACTGGGTGACGTGAGGCACGTTCAGCCAGCTGCGATGCAGGTTGGTAGCACCCATCTGCATCAGGCGGGTCATCGGAACTTCTTCGATTTCGCCGAAGCGGCTGAAGTCGACTTCCGGGATCGGCGGGATGCCAGCACCACCGGTTGCACCGGCGGCTGGGGCTTCCTTGGCCTTCTGCATCATGGCCTTGACGTAGACCTGCACGTCTTCCTTGAGGATGCGACCGTGCGGGCCAGTGGCGCCAACGGCGCTCAGCTCGACGCCGAACTCGCGGGCCAGCTGACGCACGGCAGGGCCGGCGTGAACCTTGGCACCGCTGGCAGCGGCAGGGGCTGCAGCAGGAGCGGCGGCCGGGGCAGCAGCCGGTGCAGGCGCAGCAGCCGGTGCAGCTTCAGCCTTGGCTGGCGCCGGGGCGGCAGCGGCAGGTGCTGGGGCCGCAGCAGGCGCAGCGCCTGCAACTTTGAGCTTGATGATCAGGTCACCAGTGCCGACTTCGTCGTCGAGCTTGGCGATCACGGCTTCGACAACGCCTGCGGCTGGAGACGGGATCTCCATCGAGGCTTTGTCCGATTCCAGGGTGATCAGCGACTGGTCGGCTTCGACGGTGTCGCCGACCTTGACCAGGACTTCGATGATCTTGGCCTTGCCCGAGGAGCCGATGTCTGGAACGTGGATGTCCTGGACGGTGGCAGCAGCAGGGGCGGCAGCCGGTGCCGGAGCGGCCGCTGCAGCCGGGGCTGCAGCAGGCTTCTGTTCGGCAGCCGGAGCGGCGGCCGGAGCCTCGGGCGCAGCAGCTGCGCCCTCGACTTCCAGTTCCATCAGTTCGTCGCCTTCTTTCAGGCGGTCGCCCAGCTTGACCTTCAGCGACTTGATCACACCGGCCTTGGGGGCCGGGATCTCCATGGAGGCCTTGTCGGACTCCAGGGTCAGCAGGCTCTGGTCAGCCTCGATGCGGTCGCCGACTTTGACGAACAGCTCAATGATTTCACCTTCACCGCTGCCGATGTCAGGTACGCGAATGAGTTCGCTCACTTAAAAATACTCCTCAGCAGTCCAGTGGGTTGCGTTTGTCCGGGTCGATGCCGAACTTGGTGATGGCTTCAGCCACGACCTTAGGTTCGATATCGCCACGGTCAGCCAAGGCTTCCAGTGCAGCCAGCACGACGAAGTTGCGGTCGACTTCGAAGAAGTGACGCAGTTTCTTGCGGCTGTCGCTGCGACCGAAACCATCGGTACCCAGGACTTTGAACTCTTTGCTCGGCACCCACTGGCGAATCTGTTCGGCGAACAGCTTCATGTAGTCGGTGGAGGCAATGACCGGGCCCTTACGGCCAGCCAGGCACTCTTCGACGTAGGTGACCTGCGGCTTCTGACCAGGCTTGAGGCGGTTGCTGCGCTCTACGGCCAGGCCGTCGCGACGCAGTTCGTTGAAGCTGGTGACGCTCCAGACGTCGGCGCCGACGTTGAACTCTTCACGCAGGATCTTCGCCGCTTCACGCACTTCACGCAGGATGGTGCCGGAGCCCAGCAGCTGTACGTGGTGCGCCGCTTCGCGGGTGTCTTCCTCGAGCAGGTACATGCCCTTGATGATGCCTTCCTCGGCGCCGGCCGGAATGGCTGGCTGGGTGTAGGCTTCGTTCATCACGGTGATGTAGTAGAAGACGTCCTGTTGCTCTTCGGTCATCTTCTTCATGCCGTCCTGGATGATCACCGCCAGCTCGTAGCCGTAGGTTGGATCGTAGGTGCGGCAGTTCGGGATGGTCGCGGCCAGCAGGTGGCTGTGACCGTCTTCGTGTTGCAGACCTTCACCGTTGAGGGTGGTCCGGCCGGCGGTACCGCCGATCAGGAAGCCACGGGTACGGCTGTCGCCAGCGGCCCAGGCCAGGTCACCGATACGCTGGAAGCCGAACATCGAGTAGAAGATGTAGAACGGCAACATCGGCTGGTTGTGGTTCGAGTACGAAGTACCGGCAGCGATGAAGGAGGACATGGCGCCCGCTTCGTTGATGCCTTCTTCGAGGATCTGACCTTTTTTGTCTTCGCGGTAGAACATCACCTGGTCTTTATCGACTGGCTCGTAGAGCTGGCCGACGGACGAGTAGATGCCCAGCTGGCGGAACATGCCTTCCATACCGAAGGTACGGGCTTCGTCCGGGATGATCGGAACGATGCGCTGGCCGATTTCCTTGTCCTTGACCAGCTGCGCGAGAATCCGCACGAAGGCCATGGTGGTGGAGATTTCGCGATCACCGGAACCGTCGAGGATGGCCTTGAGGGTTTCCAGTGGCGGGGTCGGAATGCTGAAGCTCTTGGCGCGGCGCTGAGGCACGAAACCACCCAGGGCGGCACGACGCTCGGCCAGGTAACGGGCTTCGGCGCTGCCTTCTTCGGGTTTGAAGAACGGCAGGTTTTCCAGCTCTTCGTCCTTGACCGGGATGTCGAAGCGGTCACGGAAGTGACGCAGGCTGTCGACGTCGACCTTCTTGGTGTTGTGCGCGGTGTTCTTGGCTTCGCCAGCACCGGTGCCGTAGCCCTTGATGGTCTTGGCCAGGATGACGGTCGGCTGCTCTTTGTGGTTGACCGCCTGGTGGTAGGCTGCATAGACCTTGTACGGGTCGTGGCCACCACGGTTGAGCTTCCAGATTTCGTCGTCGGACAGGTCTTCGACCATGGCCTTGAGTTCTGGAGTATTGAAGAAGTGCTCACGGACGAACGCGCCGTCCTTGGCCTTGTAGTTCTGGTATTCGCCGTCGATGACTTCGTCCATGCGGCGCTGCAGGATACCGTCGACGTCCTTGGCCAGCAGTGGGTCCCAGAAACGGCCCCAGACCACTTTGTTGACGTTCCAGCCACCGCCACGGAACACGCCTTCGAGTTCCTGGATGATCTTGCCGTTGCCGCGAACCGGGCCGTCGAGGCGCTGCAGGTTGCAGTTGATGACGAAGATCAGGTTGTCCAGCTTCTCGCGGCCAGCCAGCGAGATGGCGCCCAGGGATTCCGGCTCGTCGCACTCGCCGTCGCCCATGAAGCACCAGACTTTCTGCTTGCCTGCAGGGATGTAGCCGCGGCTTTCCAGGTACTTCATGAAGCGTGCCTGGTAGATCGCCTGGATCGGGCCCAGACCCATCGAAACGGTCGGGAACTGCCAGAAATCAGGCATCAGCCATGGGTGCGGGTAGGACGACAGGCCTTGACCATCGACTTCCTGACGGAAGTTGTTCATCTGGTCTTCGCTGATGCGGCCTTCCATGAAGGCGCGGGCGTAGACGCCTGGCGAGGCATGGCCCTGGAAGAAGATCAGGTCGCCGCCGTGCTCGTCGGTCGGGGCCTGGAAGAAGTAGTTGAAGCCGATGTCATACAGGGTGGCACTGGAGGCGAAGCTCGAAATGTGGCCGCCCAGGTCCGAGTCTTTCAGGTTGGTGCGCATCACCATTGCAAGCGCGTTCCAACGGACCAACGAGCGAATGCGGCGTTCCATGAACAGGTCGCCAGGCATGCGTGCTTCGTGGGTGACAGGGATGGTGTTGCGGTATGGCGTGGTGATGGCGTATGGCAGCTGGGAGCCACTACGGGTGGCCAGCTCGCCCATACGGGTCATCAGATAGTGAGCGCGGTCTTCGCCTTCTTTGTCGAGAACCGACTCCAGGGCGTCCAGCCATTCCTGGGTTTCGACGGGATCGAGGTCTTGCATGGCTTGCTCCAGGGCGGAAAGGCTTCCAGAATCGGTTGCCTGAGTTTGCGACTGGCCTTTTGGGCAGACGACATGAAATTCTTGGATTACCGGAGAGTGTACCGGCGTTGTGTAGTTTTACTACAAATGAATCACCATTTCATGCTTTTGAAGTGACGAAGCAGTAGTAAAACTACAGAAAAATGGCTCGTGGCCGCAGTTTGGGTTGTGGGATAAAACGATACCGGTGGTCAAAAACAAGTTACGAAAAGGTTTGCTGCGATGGTTTCTGCCAGAGAATCAGGTTTTTCAGCTATTTCTAACTTTTGTACGACAGTCCAACCGTGGCCCGGGCTCCTTCGCCCAATCGCTGCCAATCTTTTCTCGCCGATCAAGGATAGACCATGAGCCTGCCTTCGCTGGTCGATCTGCCAGCCACCCTCGCGCCGCTGGTCAGCCGTAACGAACAATCGCTGCGCGGTGCCGTGGCCCAGCAGCCTGAGCTGTCGCTTGAACACTGGGCGCCAGAGCGCTGGGCGCAGTTTGCCCGGGTCGCGGCGGCCAGCGATTTTGTCCTCGAGCAAAGCCTGCGTGACCCGACCATGTTGATCGAACTGGAGACGAGCGGTGAGTTGGACCGCGCCTTCGCCCCGGGTGAACTGTGCGCGCAGATCAAAGCTGCAACCCAGGTCGCCGAGACTGAAGACGAACTGGCCCGCAATCTGCGTCGCCAGCGCAGCCGCCAGCAGGTGCGGATTATCTGGCGTGACCTGAACCGCCAGGCCGACCTGGTGCAGACCTGCCGTGACCTGTCGGACCTCGCCGATGCCTCCATCGACCAGGCGTACAACTGGCTGTATCCACGCCACTGCCAGCAGTTCGGCACACCCATCGGCCATCGCAGCGGCCAGCCGCAGCACATGGTGGTCCTGGGCATGGGCAAGCTCGGTGCGGTGGAACTGAACCTGTCGTCGGACATCGACCTGATCTTCGCCTTCCCTGAGGGCGGCGAAACCGAGGGGGTCAAGCGCTCGCTGGACAACCAGGAGTTCTTCACCCGACTGGGCCAGCGGCTGATCAAGGCCCTGGACCCGATCACCGTCGATGGTTTTGTGTTCCGCGTCGACATGCGCCTGCGCCCCTACGGCTCGGCCGGCGCCCTGGTGCTCAGCTTCAATGCACTGGAGCAGTACTACCAGGACCAGGGCCGCGACTGGGAACGCTACGCGATGATCAAGGCGCGGGTGGTGGCAGGCGATCAGGTCGCCGGTGCGCAGTTGCTGGATATGCTGCGCCCCTTCGTTTACCGGCGTTACCTGGACTTCTCGGCGATCGAAGCGCTGCGCACCATGAAGCAGCTGATCCAGCAGGAAGTGCGGCGCAAGGGCATGGCCGATAACATCAAACTGGGGGCCGGCGGCATTCGCGAGGTCGAATTCATCGCCCAGGCATTCCAGTTGATCCACGGTGGGCGCGACCTGAGCCTGCAGCAGCGGCCCTTGCTCAAGGTGCTCGCCACCTTGGAAGGCCAGGGCTACCTGCCGCCGGTGGTAATCGCCGAGCTGCGTGAAGGCTACGAATTCTTGCGTTATACCGAACACGCCATCCAGGCTATCGCCGACCGTCAGACCCAGATGCTGCCCGACGATGAACTGGACCGTGCTCGCATCGCCTTCATGCTCGGCTTTGCCGATTGGGCCAGCTTCCATGCGCAATTGATGCACTGGCGCGGACGCGTCGACTGGCACTTCCGCCAGGTGATCGCCGACCCGGATGAAGATGAAAGCGAAGAGGGTGAAGTGATTGTCGGCGGCGAGTGGTTGCCGCTCTGGGAAGAAGCCCAGGATGAAGAGGCCGCCTGCCGCCAACTGGAAGACGCCGGTTTTGCCGACCCGGGCAAGGCCCTCAAGCAATTGGCCGGCCTGCGCGCCAGCCCGCAGTTGCGCGCCATGCAGCGGTTGGGGCGCGAGCGTCTGGATGCCTTTATTCCACGCCTGCTGGCGCAGGCGGTGGAACATGCCGACCCGGACCTGGTACTGGAACGGGTGCTGCCGCTGGTAGAAGCAGTGGCGCGGCGTTCGGCGTATCTGGTGTTGCTTACCGAGAACCCGGGGGCGCTGCGTCGCTTGTTGACCCTGTGCGCGGCAAGCCCATGGATTGCCGAGCAGATCACCCGCTTCCCGTTGCTGCTGGACGAACTGCTTAATGAAGGTCGCCTGTTCAGCCCGCCCCAGGCGCCGGAACTGGCGGCTGAATTGCGCGAACGGCTCACGCGCATTCCCGAGGACGATCTGGAACAACAGATGGAGGCGTTTCGTCACTTCAAGCTGGCCCACAGCCTGCGGGTGGCCGCTTCGGAAATCGCCGGCAACCTGCCGCTGATGAAGGTCAGCGATTACCTGACCTGGCTGGCCGAAGCCATCCTCAACCAGGTGCTGGCTCTGGCCTGGCGCCAGACCGTGGCGCGCCATGGCCAGCCCAAGCGCAGCGACGGCAGCCTGTGTGATCCGGGCTTTATTATTGTTGGCTACGGCAAGGTCGGCGGTATCGAGCTCGGCCATGGCTCGGACCTGGACCTGGTGTTCATCCATGACGGCGACCCACAAGCCGAAACCGACGGCGCCAAGCCGATCGACAGCGCCCAGTTCTTCACGCGCCTGGGCCAGCGCATCATTCACCTGCTGACCACCCAGACCAACTCCGGGCAGCTCTACGACGTGGACATGCGCCTGCGCCCTTCCGGTGCGTCGGGCCTGCTGGTCAGCTCGCTGGGTGCCTTCGAGCGCTATCAGCAGAACGAGGCCTGGACCTGGGAGCATCAGGCCTTGGTTCGGGCGCGCGTACTGGCGGGCTGCCCGCAGGTGGGCAAGGCCTTTGAAGAGGTGCGGGCGCGGGTGCTGGGCCAGGCTCAGGACCTGGCCAAGCTGCGTTCAGAGGTCAGCGAAATGCGCGCCAAGATGCGCGACAACCTGGGCACCAAACTCAGCGCCGCCGGTACTGGCGCCAATGCCTTTGATGCGGGTGTGCCCTTCGATATCAAGCAGGATGCCGGTGGTATCGTCGATATCGAATTTATGGTGCAATACGCCGCTTTGGCCTGGTCTCACGACCATCCGGCGATACTGCGCTGGACCGATAACATTCGTATCCTCGAAGAGCTTGAACAAGCCGGATTGATGCCGGCCAGCGATGCGGTGCTGCTGCGCGAGGTGTACAAGGCGTTTCGTTCCGCCGCGCACCGTCAGGCGCTGCAGAAGCAGGCGGGGGTGATCGATGCCGGACAGTTTGTGCAAGAGCGTCGCGAGGTACGGCGGATCTGGGGCGAACTGGGTCTGACATGAGCAGTTGAACCAGGCGAATCAGGCGGCAGGGAGCCTGCCAGGACCACACTACAGCCCGAGTGGCGTACACTGGTCGACATATAGCCTGAATATAAAGAGGGGAGGCCAGGCGGTTCGCGGACAGTCTGTAGCCTCCCTGATCGTTTCTGGATAAAGCATGAGAATTTTGATCATTGGCCCCAGCTGGGTGGGCGACATGGTAATGGCGCAGACCCTGTTCCATTGCCTGAAGCAACAACACCCGGCGTGTGTGATCGACGTGCTGGCCCCCGAGTGGAGCCGGCCGATCCTCGAACGCATGCCTGAAGTGCGCCAGGCCTTGAGCTTTCCGCTCGGTCACGGGGCACTGGAACTGGCAACCCGCCGGCGTATCGGCAAGTCCCTGGCCGGTCAGTACGACCAGGCCATCTTGCTGCCCAACTCGCTCAAGTCGGCGCTGGTGCCGTTCTTTGCCGGCATTCCCAAGCGTACCGGCTGGCGCGGCGAGCTGCGCTTCGGCCTGCTCAATGATGTGCGCAAGCTCGACAAGGCGCGCTACCCGCTGATGATCGAGCGCTTCATGGCGCTTGCCTATCCGGCTGGCGCCGAGTTGCCCAAACCCTATCCCCGCCCGAGCCTGCAGATCGAAGCGGCCAGCCGCGATGCGGCCCTGGCCAAGTTCGGCCTGGCCCTGGACCGTCCGGTGCTGGCGCTGTGCCCGGGTGCCGAGTTCGGCGAAGCCAAGCGCTGGCCGTCTGAGCACTACGCCAAGGTCGCCGAGGTCAAGATTCGCGAAGGGTGGCAGGTGTGGCTGTTCGGCTCGAAGAACGACCATGCCGTGGGTGAGTCGATCCGCGAGCGGCTGATTCCCGGCCTGCGCGAAGAAGCCACCAACCTCAGTGGCGAAACGTCGTTGGCCGAAGCCATCGACCTGCTGTCGTGCAGCGATGCCGTGGTGTCCAACGATTCGGGCCTGATGCATGTGGCCGCCGCGCTCAATCGTCCGCTGGTGGCCGTGTACGGCTCGACCTCGCCTGGCTTCACCCCACCGCTGGCCGATCAGGTCGAAGTGGTGCGCCTGGGCATCGAGTGCAGCCCCTGCTTTGACCGCACCTGCCGCTTCGGCCATTACAACTGCCTGCGCCAGCTTGAGCCGGAGGCGGTCGTGGCGGCACTGCAGCGCCTCGATGGCCCGACCCTTGTTGATGTCATGGCCGAGGTCGATTAAGTGCGGGTACTGCTGATCAAGACCTCGTCTCTGGGGGATGTGATTCATGCGCTGCCGGCGCTGACTGATGCGGCCCGGGCGATCCCCGGCATTCGCTTCGACTGGGTGGTCGAGGAAGGCTTTGCCGAGATCCCCAGCTGGCACCCAGCGGTGGACAAGGTTATCCCGGTGGCGATCCGCCGCTGGCGCAAGAACCTCTGGCAGACCTTCAAGAACGGCGAATGGCGCCAGTTCAAGCAGCGCCTGCGAGAAACCAAGTACGACCTGGTGATCGACGCCCAGGGCCTGGTGAAGTCGGCCTGGCTGACGCGCTACGTCAAGGCGCCGGTAGCCGGGCTTGACCGCTATTCGGCGCGCGAAGGGCTGTCCAGCCGCTTCTACGACCGGCGCTTGTCGGTGGCCCGCGGGCAGCATGCGGTGGAGCGGGTGCGCCAACTGTTCGGCCTGGCCCTGGGCTATGACCTGCCGGCTGGCCTGGGCGACTACGGCCTGGATCTGAACCGCCTGCAACTGCCCCCGGCCGCACCTTTTGTGGTTTTCCTGCACGGCACCACCTGGGACACCAAGCACTGGCCCGAGGCTTACTGGCGCCAGTTGGCCGAGCGGATGGGCCAGCAAGGGCTCGAGGTGCGCCTGCCCTGGGGCAACCCGGCCGAGCAGGCCCGGGCCGAGCGCATCGCCAAGGGCTTGAACAATTGCCAGGTACTCCCCAAGTTGAACCTGGTTGGTGTCGCTCGCGTCTTGGCCGCTGCCAAGGCCTGTGTCGCCGTCGATACCGGCCTGGGCCATCTGGCGGCGGCACTGGATGTGCCGACCCTGTCACTGTTTGGCCCTACCAACCCGGGCCTGACCGGTGCCTATGGCAAGTCCCAGGTACACCTGGCCAGCGACTTTGCCTGCGCGCCCTGCCTGCAGAAGAAATGCACATATAAACCGAGCGCTGATGATCAGCGCCGGTTCGATCTCAAACGCGAGTGGCCACTGTGCTTCACTCGCCTGAATCCCGAGCGTGTGGCGAGCCAATTGCGCGCGTTGCTGCTGGCTGAGGATGTTCGTTGATGCAACTGGCTTTTGTGCTTTACAAATATTTCCCCTTCGGCGGGCTGCAGCGCGACTTCATGCGCATTGCCCTGGAGTGCCAGCGCCGTGGCCACAAGATCCGCGTCTACACGCTGATCTGGGAAGGCGAGGTGCCTGAGGGCTTCGAAGTACTGGTGGCGCCGGTGAAGGCGCTGTTCAACCATCGTCGCAACGAGAAACTCAGCGCCTGGATGGAAGCCGACCTGGCCAAGCGTCCGGTGGACCGCCTGATCGGCTTCAACAAGATGCCGGGGCTGGATGTCTACTACGCCGCCGACGGCTGCTTCGAAGACAAGGCGCAAACCCTGCGCAATCCGCTGTACCGGCGCTGGGGCCGCTACCGGCACTTTGCCGAGTACGAGCGGGCGGTGTTCGCCAAGGACGCCAAGACCGAAGTCCTGATGATTTCCGAAGTCCAGCAGCCGCTGTTCATCAAGCACTATGACACCCCGCTGGAGCGCTTCCACCTGCTGCCACCGGGCATCTCCCAGGATCGCCGGGCACCGGCCAATGCTGCCGAGATTCGCGCCGAGTTCCGTCGCGAGTTCGACCTGAAAGACGATCAGTTACTGATGGTGCAGATCGGCTCCGGCTTCAAGACCAAGGGTGTCGACCGTAGCCTCAAGGCCCTGGCCGCACTGCCGCCTGCGCTGCGCAAGCGCACCCGGTTGATGGTGATTGGCCAGGACGACCCCAAGGTGTTCCAGTTGCAAAGCGCGACGTTGGGCCTGGGCGATCAGGTGCAGTTCCTGAAAGGACGCAGCGATATCCCGCGTTTTCTGCTTGGTGCCGACCTGCTGATTCACCCTGCCTACAACGAAAACACCGGCACCGTGCTGCTCGAAGCGCTGGTCGCAGGCTTGCCGGTGCTGGTGTCGGCCGTGTGTGGCTATGCCCATTACATTGCCGAGGCCGACAGTGGCCTGGTGCTCGATGAGCCGTTCGAGCAAGAGCAGCTCAACCAGTACCTGCAGCGCATGCTCGAAGATGACGCCGCCCGCGCCGACTGGGCGCGTAATGGCCTGGCCTTTGCCGATACCGCCGACCTCTACAGCATGCCCGAGCATGCTGCCGATGTGATTCTGGCCCCGGAGCGCACATGAAACTGATACTCGCCGAGCCGTTCAAGCGCCTGTGGGCCGGGCGCGATGCCTTCGATGCCGTGGAGGGCCTGCAAGGGCAGGTTTACCGCGAGCTGGAGGGGCGCCGCACCCTTCGCACCGAAGTCGAGGGACAGGGCTATTTCGTCAAGATCCACCGTGGCATCGGCTGGGGCGAAATCTTCAAGAACCTGTTCACCGCCAAGCTGCCGGTGCTCGGTGCCGGCCAGGAGTGGCAGGCCATCGAGCGTTTGTACCAGGTGGGTGTACCGACCATGACCGCCGTGGCCTACGGCGAGCGGGGCAGCAACCCGGCGGCGCAGCATTCGTTCATCGTCACCGAAGAGCTGGCGCCGACCATCAGCCTGGAAGACTTCAGCATCGACTGGGTCAAGCAGCCGCCGGCACCGCGCCTCAAGCGTGCGCTGATTGCCGAAGTGGCGCGCATGACCGGCATGATGCACCGCGCCGGGGTCAATCACCGCGACTGCTACATCTGCCATTTCCTGCTGCACACCGACCGTGAAGTGACGGCCGATGACTTCAAGCTGTCGGTCATCGACCTGCACCGCGCCCAGACCCGTGCCACCATTTCGCGGCGCTGGCGCAACAAGGATCTGGCGGCGCTGTATTTCTCGGCGCTGGACATCGGCCTGACCCGGCGTGACAAGCTGCGCTTCCTGCGCGGTTATTTCCAGCAGCCGCTGCGCCAGATCCTGGCTGAGGAAGCGGCCTTGCTGAGCTGGCTCGAAGGCAAGGCGCAGAAGCTCTACGAGCGTAAACAACGATACGGGGACGCGCTCTGATGGCGGGTTGGACACTGGAGCCTGATTACCAGGCGCTGGCGGCGGATTTTGGCAGTATCGAGGCGGTCTTCGCCCTCAAGGGCGAGCGCCTGACCCACGACCCGCTGAGCGAAGTGATTCGCGTCGAGCGCGGCGGGGTCAACTACTACGTCAAGCGTTACATCGGTGCCGGCAAGGGCCTGCGCCGTTACCTGGGGCGCCCGCGCATCAAGGCCGAGTGGCAGAACCTCAAGCAGTTCGCCAAGTGGGACATTCCTACCGCCGAGGTGGTGGCCTGGGGCCTGGAGCGCAAGGGCCTGGCCTTTGGTCGCGGGGCGATGATCACCCGTGAGTTGCCGCGTACCGAAGACCTCTCGGCACTGGCCGAGCGCAAGGACCCGCGCCTGGCCCAGCGAGGCTGGGTCGATCACATCAGCCGCCAGTTGGCCCGGCACACTCGGGTGATGCACGATCACCACTTCACTCATAACGACTTGAAGTGGCGCAACCTGCTGGTGGATGACCAGGCCACGCTATTCTTCATCGACTGCCCTACCGGCGATTTCTGGTGGGGTTTCATGTTGCGCTACCGGATCACCAAAGACCTGGCCTGCCTGGACAAGGTGGCCAAGTATCACCTGTCGGCTACCCAGCGCCTGCGTTTCTACCTGCAGTACCGCGGGCGTGAGCGCCTGAATGAATCGGACAAGCGCCGCATCCGGCACGTCGTGACGTTTTTCGAGGGACGCGAATGACTGATTTCCTGGCCAGTGCCGACGTGGCGCTGCTCGAGCGCCATGGCCTGAACGGCTTCGACCAACTCTGGGCGCTGCAACTGGATGCGGTGGATGAACCCAACACCGGTCGTGGCGGCTGGAGCAGCGTGTTCCGTCTGGAGCTGGAGGGCAAGGGCTACTACCTCAAGCGTCAGAGCGACTACTTGACCCGTACGCTGCACAGCCCGTTCGGCGAGCCGACCTTTGCCCGTGAGTTCCGCAATATCAGCCGCTACCAGAAGCTGGGGATTCCGGCGTTGCAGGCGGTGTACTACGGCGAGCGCAAGATCGACGGCGAACGCCGGGCCATCCTGATGACCCGCGCCCTGGATGACTGGAGCGACCTCGACGGTCTGCTCGGCCAATGGCCGCAGCTGGACATCGGCCAGCGCCAGGGCATCCTGCGCGCCTGCGGATTGCTTGCACGCACCCTGCACGCAGCTAGCCAGGTGCATGGCTGTTTCTACCCCAAACATATCTTCCTGCGTGCCCGCAGCGATGGCTGGCAGGCGCAATTGATCGACCTGGAAAAAACCCGGCCATTGCTGCTGGGCATGCGCGACCGGCTCAAGGACCTTGAGCCGCTGTTGCGTCGGGCGCCGGTCTGGAGCGAAGCTGAAGTACGCGTGATGCTGTCGTCCTACCTGGACCAGCCCGCCGACAGCCCGCTGGTCGATACCTGGCTGCAGCGCCTTACGCGCCGCCGCCGTGAGAAAGAGGCTCGCTGATGCGTTTGTCCGAACTCAAGGATGCCGGGCGCAGCCCGGACCTGCCCCTGACCATTACCCTGGCCGATGCGGCCGGTAGTGCCGATCTGCAGCTGCTCAGCCTGCTGCGGGTGCTGCCCGGGCAGCGCTATGTGGGCGCCGGGGTGTGGCGTGGCAAACCGGTGCTTGCCAAGTTGTTGGTAGGCAGCAGTGCAGCACGGCATTTTCAACGTGAGCTAGAAGGTGCGCGCCTGCTTGCCGACCAAGGCCTGACCACACCGCTATTGCTGGCCGATGGCTTGCGCGAAGGCGAGGGTGGCTGGCTGCTATTCGAATTCCTCGAAGGCTCGCAAAGCCTTGCCGATGCCTGGGCTGAAGTCGAAGCCTTGCCGCCCCTGGCCGATGAGCAGCAAGCGGTGCTGGGCGAAGCCCTGGCGGCCGTGGCGCAGATGCACGCCAAGGGCCTGTGGCAGGAAGACCTGCACCTGGACAACCTGCTGAGCCATAACGGCCAGCTGTACCTGATCGACGGTGCCGGTATCAAGGCCGAAACCCTGGGCGCGCCGCTGTCGCGCCCGCAGGTGCTGCAGAACCTGGGCGTGCTGTTTGCCCAGTTGCCCAAACGCCTGGAGCCGTTCATTGAAGAGCTGCTGGTGCACTACCTGCTGGCCAATGCCGAACATGCCTTGCCGCTCGAAGCGCTGCAGAAGCAGATCGACAAGGTGCGCAGCTGGCGCCTGAAGGATTATCTGGAAAAGGCCGGGCGCGAGTGCACGCTGTTCAGTGTGGAACGCAGCCCCTCGGGCCTGCGTTCGATCCGTCGCAACGAAGCGCGGGCCTTGCTGCCGGTGCTGGAGCAGGCCGACACGCTGATCGACCAGGGCCACCTGTACAAGACCGGCGGCGCGGCCAGTGTGGCGCGGGTTGAGGTGGATGGGCGGTCGTTGGTGCTCAAGCGCTACAACATCAAGAATACCGCCCACTGGTTCAAGCGCTTCTGGCGCCCGAGCCGGGCCTGGCACTCGTGGATCGAAGGACATCGCCTGGAGTTTCTCGGCATTGCCACACCCAAGCCGCTGGCGGTGCAGGAGCTGCGCTTCATGGGCTTGCGCAGCCGTGCCTACCTGGTGACCGAGTACGCCGACGGGCCGGACCTGATCGAATGCTTTACGCCTTACGTCGAGAGTGGCGAGGTGCCTGAGGCGCAGCTGCAGGCCCTGCAGGCGCTGTTGTCGCAACTGATCCATGAGCGCATCAGCCATGGCGACATGAAGGGGCATAACCTGTTCTGGCAGGATGGCCAATGGTCGCTGATCGACCTTGACGCCATGTGCCAGCATGCGACCCACCTCAGCTTTGCCGCGGCTTTTGCCCGCGACCGGGCGCGTCTGCTGCGTAACTGGCCAAGCGGCAGTGCGCTGCACAAGCGCCTGGATGAGTGTTTGCCCAAGCTGTGAAATGATCGCGGGGCAAGCCAGCGCCTTGTGGGGGCTGGTCTTGCCAGCGATCGGCGGCGAAGCAGGCGTAATACAGTCAACCCTGATTGCAGGTTGCACAGGCCCCATCGCCGGCAAGCCGGCCCCCGCAGTTACCTGCAAAACCCCCGCACGCTGTACCAGGCGGGCAAGCCCAGCCCGACCCAGGCCAGGGCATCCCACCAACCATCCCCCAGCAACGCCGCAAACAACCCTGCAGCACCCAGCAGGGCGATCAGTGCGGGCACCCCGAACACCGACCGCAGGCTTGATGACTTGCGCTTCATCCCGTCACCTGCGCCTGTGCTGCCGGCACTGCAGCCCGGCGCCGAACCACCCACAGGTACACGCCACTGCCCAGTACGATGATCGTCAGCACATCCAGCACGGCCCAGAGGATCTGCATCGGGCGGCCACCGTAGTCACCGAAGTGCAGCGGTTGTGACAGCCCCATGGCATCCATGTACCAGGGCCGTTCGCCCACGGCGGTGACCGCCAGGGTGCTCGCATCGATCAGTACCGGTGTCAGCAGGTGCGCCGTCAGGTGGGTACCGCCTTTCATGAACACCGCGTAATGGTGCTCGCTGGAGAAGCGCGTACCCGGGAAGGCGATGAAGTCCGGCACCATGCCCGGTGCAGCCTCGGCAGCGATGTCCAGCACGCGGCTGACGGGCGCCAGCGCTGTCAGGGGCGGGGCGTCGCGGTAGGGGGCGACCATGGCGCTGAGGCTGTCGTTGCGCCATGCGGCGATGACCAGGTCCGACAGGGCGCTGATAACGCCGGTCACGCCCACCACCAATGCCCAGGTCAGGGTGACGATGCCGATCAGGTTGTGCAGGTCGAGCCAGCGCAGGCGCCGCGATTTCTCGTGGCGCACGGTGGCGAACTTGAGCCGACGCATGAACGGTGAGTACAGCACCACGCCGGAGATGATCGCCACCACGAACAGCACGCCCATGAACGCCAGCAGCAGCTTGCCGGGCAATCCGGCGAACATGTCCACATGCAGGCGCAGCATGGTCAGCATGAAGCCGCCATTGGCCGAGGGCATTTCCACTGCATCGCCGGTGCGGGCATCGAGCATGAAGGTGTGCGACGAGTTGGGCTCGGTACCGGCCGTGGCAGCCATGATCGCGATCACGCCGTTACTGTCGTCTTCATCCCAGCCGAAGTACTGCATCACCTCGCCGGGCCGATGTGCCTCGGCCTTGAGCACCAGTTGCTGGAGGTCCAGCTTCGGTGTGTCGGCCGGCATTTCCTTGAGTTGCGGCGCATCGCCCAACAGGTGGTCGATTTCGTGGTGGAAGATCAGCGGCAAGCCGGTGACCGCCAGCATCAGCAGGAACACGGTGCAGATCAGGCTGGTCCAGGTGTGGATGAAGGACCAGCGGCGTATGGTCTGGCTTTTCATCAGAACTTGTAGTTCACGCTGGCGACCACGTTGCGCTCGTCACCGTAGTAGCACCAGTAACCATCGCAGTTGGCCAGGTAGTCCTTATCGAACAAGTTCTTGGCTTCCACGGCTACGGTCATGCCTTTGAGGGTGCTGACCTTGCGGCCCAGGTCGTAGTGTACCGAGGCGTCGTAGACCGTGTAGGAGCCGACATGACCCAGGTCGGTGTTGGTGGTGTTGCCGTAGTTGTCACCCACATAGCGCACGCCACCGCCTACGCCGAAGCCGTCAAGCGCACCGTTGTGCCAAGTGTAGTCGGCCCACAGGGTTGCCTGGTTACGCGGGATCAGTGCCATTCGGTTGCCTTCTTCGCCGGCAGCACCCTTGAGTATTTCGGTGTCGGTGTAGCTGTAGGAACCGATCAGCTTGAGGTTGTCGGTCACCTGGGTGGTGGCTTCCAGTTCGAGACCGCGTACTTGCAGTTCCCCGACCTGGCGAGTGATGTTGCCTTCGGCAACCTTGACGTTTTCCTGGCGCAGGTCATACACGGCAGCGGTATACAGGTTCTTGCTGCCCACCGGCTGGTACTTCACGCCCACTTCGTACTGACGCCCCTCGGTCGGTTTGAACGATTCGGCGGCAGCGACAGCGGCGCCGGTGGTCGGCTGGAACGACTCGGTATACGAGACGTACGGCGTGACACCGTTGTCGAACACGTAGCTCAGGCCGACGTTGCCGGTGAAGGCTTTGTCGCGCTCGGTGCTGGTGGCATCGTTCTGGTTGTGGAAAGTGGTGCCGGTGTGTACCCAGTCTTCACGACCGCCCAGGGTCAGGCGCCAGTTGTCCAGGGCGATCTGGTCCTGGACGTAGAAGCCGGTCTGGTAGGTCTTCTGGCCGTAGTCGTACATGGTGAAGTACGACACGTTGGAGAAGTCCTGGCCGTACGGTGGACGGATTACGTTGCCTGGCGGCACGCTGAAGCTCAGGCCGTAATCCCACTTGTAGTTGGTGTTCGAGCGCTGGTGGTCCAGGCCGATCAACAGGGTATGGGCCAGGTCGCCAGTCTGGAAGTCGGCCTGGAAGTTGTTGTCCACGGCGAACTGGCTGATGTCTTCGTTGACGATGCCGGTTTCACGCGGGACGGTGCCATCGGGCTGGATGGTGCCGTTGTTCATGGTTGCTACGTTGATACCCTGGAACGACAGGTCGCTCTTGGTGTAGCGAAGGTTCTGGCGGAACTGCCAGACATCGTTCAGACGATGCTCGAAGGCGTACCCGAGCGCGTAGTAAGTGCGGTCATAGAATTCCCAGTCCGGGTCGCCCAGGTTCTTGTGGTGAGAGATGTCACCTGCGGGCGAGTCCAGCTTGGTACCTTGCAGCGGCAGGAACTGGCCAGAGATGCCGGTATCGTCCCGGGTGTACTGGGTGATGAAGGTCAGCTTGGTGTCTTCATCCATATTCCAGGTCAGGCTCGGCGCAATGTTGTAGCGCTTGTCTGGAACATGATCGGTTGGTGAGTCACTGTCGCGTACCACCCCGCTGACGCGATAGAGGAACTGGCCCTCATCATCAATCTTGCCGGTGCTGTCGAAATTGAATTGGCGATGGTTGTTGCTACCCACCTGAGCTTCGATCTGGTGGGCGCTTTCAGCCTGCGGACGACGGCTGACCATGTCGAGCATGCCGCCGGGCGGGGTCTGGCCGTAGACCGAGGAGGCTGGCCCGCGCAGCACGGCGATGCGCTCAAGGTTCCAGGGTTCGACTTTCGGGTTGGCGAACGAGCCCTTGGGCAGCGGCAGGCCGTCGAGGAACTGGGTCGGGTCGAAGCCGCGAACGCGCAACCAGTCTGAGCGGGGGTCGGAAGCATAGCCGCTGCTCTGTACGCCGGCGGTGTAGCGCAGGGCATCGTTGAGGTTGAGGACCTGGCGGTCATCCAGTTGCTCGCGGGTGATGACTGTCATCGAGCGCGGGATTTCAACGATGGGCGTATCGGTCTTGGTGCCTGCGGCGGTGCGGGTGGCAGTGAAACCGGTGGCCGGCCCCCAGGCACTTTCATAGTCGCCGGTGGCATTGATGCTGGTTTCCGGCAGCGCCAAGGTGCCCTCGGGGGTAGCGATCAGGCTGTAGGTGCCCGCGCTGCTCTGCTGCAGTTGCAGGCCGGTGCCGCGCAGGGCTGCCTGCAGGGCGCCAGCGCCGTTGTACTGGCCCTTGACCGGCGCCGAGGTGCGGCCTGCGGCCAGGCTCGGGTCCAGGCTCAGGGCGATGCCGGCCTGGCTGGCGATCTGGTTCAGGGTGCTGGACAGCGGACCGGCGGGCAGGTCGTAGCTGCGCATCGCCGACTGCTCGGCAGCGATCAGCGGGCTGCTCGCCAGCGGGGCGGACAGGGCAATGGCCATGGCCAGCAGGCTGGGGCGCAGGAAAGTTTCAAAAGCGCGGGTCATGCAGCGGCTCCTCGACGGATAAGTGCTAACTAGCTTCCTTGCCGAGTGAGTTGGGAAAAGTGACAGGGGTTAGTGAAAATTATTTTGATTTGTATTGCACAGGGTTCGCGGGGCAAGTCCGCTCCCACAATGGAAGCAGGTTTGCCCCGCAATAAGGCTTTACTGGCGAGCCACCACCGTGACCCACCATGGGCTGTGTTGCTCGATCTGCACCGGCAAGGTCGGCAGCAGCGAGGTCAGGGCCAGGTTGGTGTCGTTGAGCGGGAAGCTGCCGGTGATGCGCAGGTCGGCCACTTCCGGGGCAACGCTCAGGTAGCCGCTGCGGTAGCGGCCCAGTTCGTCGATCAGCTCGCTCAGGCGCACGTTGTCGACCACCAGCATGCCGCGGGTCCAGGCGTCGGCACCCATATTCACGCCGGCGATCTGGCCGAGCTGATCATGGGTCATCAGCACTTGCTGGCCTTCACGCAGGATCTGCTCGTCACCGCTGTCCTGCGGGCGTGCCGCCACGGCTGACTGCAGTACGCTCAGCCGGGTGCCGTCATCCTCCAGCTTGACCAGGAAGCGCGTGCCAAGGGCGCGCATGCGTCCGTCTTCGGTGGCAACCACGAACGGGCGGTCGTCCTTGTGGCCGGTTTCGATGGAGATTTCACCCTCATGCAGCACGATCAGGCGTTCTTTCTCATCGAAGCGGATGTCGACCGCCGAGTGGGTGTTGAGGCTGATCATCGTGCCGTCGGTCAGACGCAGGGTGCGCTGCTCGCCGGTGGCGGTGCGCTGGTCGGCCAGCCAGTAGCCCAGCGACTGGTGCGCGCTGACCCAACTGAGCATGCCCGCCACCAGCACCAGGCTGGCCACGCCGCGGCCCAGCTTGCGCACGCGCTGGCGCAGGCCGGTGCGTGATTGCAGGAGGGCCTGGCGTGCAGGACCCGCCGCGGCACTGAAGCGTTGATCGAGCATGCCCAGTTGCCTCCAGGCCCGGGCATGTTCTTCGTCGGCGGCGTGCCAGCGGGCAAACTCGGCGCGTTCCTCGCTGCTGCCGCTGCCCGAGTCAAGGCACAGCTGCCAGGCGATCGCGGCGTCGAGCACCCGGGCGCTTACCGGCTTGTTGTTCATGTTGGTTCACCGTACAGGGCGATATAGCACTGGCGCATGCCCTGGGCCAGGTATTGGCGCACCCGCGAAACCGAAACCCCCAGGCGCTCGGCGATCTCAGCGTGGTTCAGGCCGTCGAGCCGATTGTACAAGAAGGCCGCGCGCGCCTTGCTCGACAGCTTGCCGAGCAGGCGGTCGATGGCCTTGAGGTCTTCGAGGATCAGGTGTTGTTCTTCCGGGGAGGGCTGTTCGGCTTCAGGGACCAGCATCAGTTCGGCCAGGTAGGCCTGCTCCAGGGCTGCACGACGAAAGTGATCGAACAACAGGCCCTTGGCAATGGCCAGGAGAAACGCCCGGGGTTCGCGCGGTGCAGGCAGCTCATCGCGCCCGAGCAGGCGCACGAAGGTGTCCTGGCTCAGGTCTTCGGCGCGCTCGGCGCAGACGATGTTGCGCCGCAGCCAAGCGAGTAGCCAGCTGCGGTGGTCACGGTAGAGGGTACCGACCAGCTCGCTGTGTGGGCTTTGCACGGACGACAAGACGTTCCCCGAAAATATGCGTTAACTAACGAGAATTATTCGCGATTGTCGCAGAATGTGTTCGCTAAACGCAATTGACGCTCATCGGTTGACGCTAGAAACCGTGGCTCTGGTGCCGTCGGCGCCGCCAGCGTTGCAGGTGCTGGTCGAGCAGTACCGGACTGTCGAGCTGCTGGCGGCGGGCCTGGCTGAAGAGAACCAAGGCAAGTTCCGCAGTGACCATGGCGTCGGCACTGGCATTGTGGCGTTCGATGGCCTCCAGTCCGAAGCAGGCTGTCCAATCATCCAGGCCGGCTTCGCGCAGGGTGATCTGCGGGTTGAGCAGGGGCGCAAGCTCGGCAATATCGAAGAAGACATGTTGCAGGCGATAGCCCAGGTGGTCTTTGAGTGCCCGGGTCAGCATGCGCTGGTCGAAGGGCGCGTGAAAGGCCAGCACCGGACTGTCGCCGATAAAGGCCATCAAGTCGAGCAGGGCATCGGCGGGGTCACAGCCGGCCGCGATGGCGCTGGGCCCCAGGCCATGAATCAGCACACTCGAGGTGAGCTTGTGATCGCGCTGGTAGAGGGTACGCTCGAACTGTTGACCGAAGTCGATGGCGCCATCCTCGATCACCACCGCACCGATGGACAGCACCTGGTCGCGGTTGGTGTTCAGGCCGCTGGTTTCCAGATCCAGCACCACCCAGCGCTGACGGCGCAGGGTGTCTTCGCTCAGGGGCGCCGGTGCGGGCAGTTCGCTCACCTGTTGGCGTACGCTGTCTTCGATCTGCCGCGGTCGTAGCCAGGCGAACAGGCTCACAGCTGATACCTCAGGGCCAGGCTGCCTTGCAGGCGCTGGGCCTGGCGCAGGGACTCGCGCAAGATGCGCCGGTCCAGGTGATTGAGGCTGTCGGGGTCGACACGGTTGGAGTAGGGCAGATTCTGGCGGCTCTGCAATTGGTGTTGCTGCATGCGGGTCTGCTGGATGAAGTGGTAGGCCTCCTCATAGGCGGCGCCATCGAGCGGGTCGATCACTTCGCGGGTAACCAGTTCGCGCAGGCGTTCCAGGGTATTGATGGCACTGATGCCGTTGGCCAGGGCGAGCAGCCGCGCGCCATCGACGAAGGGCGTAAGGCCCTGCACCTTGAGGTCGAGTGTGGCCGCTTTGTCGTTGCCTTTGCGGGTTAGCACGAACTCGCGGAAACGTCCCACCGGTGGCCGCTGGCGCAAGGCGTTCTCGGCCATCATGCGCTGGAACAGACGGTTGTCGGCCACTTGTTCAAGGATGCTCTGGCGCAGTTGCTCACAGGCCTCCTCATTGCCCCAGGCCACGCGCAGGTCAAAGTAGATGCTCGATGCCAGCAGGTTTTCCGGGGTGGCCTCGCGGATGAAGGCAGCAAAGCGTCGGGCCCACTCGGCGCGGGACAGGCAAAGCTCGGGGTTGCCGGCCATGATGTTGCCCTTGCACAGGGTAAAGCCGCATTGGGCCAGCCCCTGGTTGATGTGCTGGGCCAGTGGCAGCAGGCGGCCCCGCAACTCGGCGGCGTGGGCCGCGTCGCGGGCTTCGAAAATGATGCCGTTGTCCTGGTCGGTGTGCAGGGTCTGTTCGCGGCGGCCCTCACTGCCAAAGCACAACCAGCTGAAGGGTATGCCGGGATCGCCCTTGTCTTCGATGGCCAGTTCGATCACCCGGCACACGGTGTGGTCGTTGAGCAGGGTGATGATCTGGGTGATCTGCGTTGACGACGCGCCATGGGCCAGCATGCGCTCGACCAACTGGCCGATTTCGCCGCGCAGCGATACCAGGCTTTCGATACGGGTGGCATGGCGGATGGTTCGCGCCAGGTGTACCAGGTCGACCCGTTGTAGCGAGAACAGGTCGCGCTCGGAGACCACGCCGCACAGGCGCTTGTCGTCGACCAGGCAGACGTGGGCGATGTGCCGTTCGGTCATGGCGATGGCCGCGTCGAATGCACTGGCCTGCGGGCTCAGGTAGAACGGATTGGCGGTCATGTGGCCGCCAATGGGCTGGGCGAAGTCGGCGCTGGCATCGGCCACCACCTGGCGCAGATCGCGCAGGGTGAAAATGCCGATGGGAAAGCGCTGGGCATCGACGATCACGATGCTGCCCACTTGTTGCTCATGCATCAGGGCCACGGCTTCGCGCAGTGGTGTTTGCCGGTCGCAGACCACCGGGTGGCGCATGGCCAGTTCACCCAGGCGGGTGTTGAGTGAGTACTGGGTGCCCAAGGTTTCTACCGCACGGCGCTGGACCTGCTGGTTGACCTGGTCGAGCAGGCTGCTCACGCCGCGCAGGGCGAAGTCTCGAAAGGCTTCGGACAGGGCGAACAGGCGGATGAACGCGGCCTTGTTCAGTTGCAGGCAGAAGGTGTCTTCGGCGGCGAGGTGTTCGGTGCGGGTGGCGCGTTCGCCCAGCAGGGCGGCGAGCGGAAAGCACTCGCCGCTGGCGATCTCGAAGGTGGTTTCGGTGCCGGGGCGGGACACGTGCTGGCGCTCACCGACCACACGCCCCTGCTTGACGATGTAAAAGTGCTCAACCGGGCCGTCGCTGGGCTTGATGATGCTGTCTTTGGCTGCATAGAAGCGCAGCTGGCACTGCTCCACCAAAAACGCCAGGTGGGCGTTTTCCATCAGGTTGAACGGTGGAAAGCGTTGCAGAAACTGCAGGGTCCCTTGGATGTTCTGCAGTACTGCAGTCTTTCCTGCCTGGGCGAAGGCGTCCATTTTGCTCATGAACATTTACCGCGTCTTTTGTGTCGGCACATGGGGCGCCGGCCTTGTTGTTTTCGGCTTTCATGGTCGGATGCCAGGCGTCCAGTGCCCATTGGACGTAAGTCTAAATGGTGCGACGGCCAGGGTGAGAATTACGACGGGTGTCAAATTCTCGTCGACGGTGGGTTGCAAGCTGATCAAAAGCGGTCTGAACTTGATTCAAGGGAAATTTTTCGAGCGTTTTTCAACGAGACGGCCATGCCTGACCAAGACGACATACTGAGTGACGCCGAGCGTGAAGCACTGGCGGCAGTGACTGCGCCCACTGCTGGGCCGCAGAAGGTATTGATCGTCGATGACAATCAACAGGCCCGTGAAGCTCTCGCCAGTTACCTCAAGAGCAGAGGCATCCAGTGTCTGACCGCGCAGAATGCCGAGCGGGCGTTGGCGTGCCTGAACGGCGAGCGGGACATTGGCTTGTTGATTACGGATTTGCGCATGGAGCCCTTCGATGGGCTGGAGTTGATTCGGCAGATTCGCGAATCGGATAAAGCAGCGTTGCCGATCATTATTGTGTCCGGCGATGCCGATGTGCCAGACGCCATTGCGGCGATGCACTTGAGTGTCGTCGACTTCCTGCTCAAGCCGATCGATCTGGAGCGTTTGATGGTGCTGGTGCGCAGGGAGCTGGGAATCAAATGATCGCGGGGCAAGCCTGCTCCCGTAGGAGCGGCGGTGCGATGTCTCGACTTGCCCCGCGATTGTTCACTTACAGACCGTTCTTGGCCTTGAACTCACGACGACGACGATGCAGCACTGGCTCGGTGTAGCCGTTTGGCTGCCTGGTGCCTTCGACGACCAGTTCGACCGCCGCCTGGAAGGCGATGTTGTTGTCGAAGTCTGGTGCGAGCGGGCGGTACAGCGGGTCGTTGGCGTTCTGCTTGTCGACCACCGGTGCCATGCGCTTGAGGCTTTCCAGTACCTGGGCCTCGGTGACAATACCGTGGCGTAGCCAGTTGGCCAGCAGTTGCGCAGAGATACGCAGGGTGGCGCGGTCTTCCATCAGGCCGACATCATTGATGTCCGGTACCTTCGAGCAACCCACGCCCTGGTCGATCCAGCGCACGACATAGCCAAGGATGCCCTGGGCGTTGTTGTCCAGCTCGTTGCGCTTTTCTTCTTCCGACCAGTTGGTGTCGGTGGCCAGCGGAATAGTCAGGATGTCATCAACCGACGCCGGGGCGCGCTTGGCAAGCTCGGCCTGGCGGGCGAACACGTCGACCTTATGGTAGTGCAGCGCGTGCAGCGCGGCGGCGGTCGGCGACGGAACCCAGGCGGTGTTGGCACCGGCCAGCGGGTGAGCGATCTTCTGCTCGAGCATGTCGGCCATCAGGTCCGGCATGGCCCACATGCCTTTACCTATCTGGGCGCGGCCTTGCAGGCCGGTAGCCAGGCCGATATCGACGTTGGAGTTCTCGTAGGCGCCGATCCACTTCTGGGTCTTCATGGCGCCCTTGCGCACGACGGCGCCGGCTTCCATGGAGGTGTGGATTTCATCACCGGTGCGGTCGAGGAAGCCGGTGTTGATGAACACCACGCGCTCGCTGGCAGCCTTGATACAGGCCTTGAGGTTGACCGTGGTACGGCGCTCCTCGTCCATGATGCCGACCTTCAGGGTGTTGCGCTTGAGGCCCAGCACGTCTTCGATGCGACCGAACAGCTCGTTGGTGAACGCCGCTTCTTCGGGGCCGTGCATCTTCGGTTTGACGATGTACACGGAACCGGTGCGGCTGTTCTTGCGGCTGGTGTTGCCGTTGAGGTTGTGGATCGCCGCCAGGTTGGTGACCAGGCCATCGAGGATGCCTTCCGGCACTTCGTTGCCGTCCTTGTCGAGGATGGCGTCGATGGTCATCAAGTGACCGACGTTACGCACGAACAGCAGCGAACGACCGTGCAGGGTAACCGAGCCACCGTTGGGCGCGGTGTATTCGCGGTCCGGGTTCATGGTGCGGGTGAAGGTCTGGCCGCCCTTGCTGACGCTTTCGGACAGGTCGCCTTTCATCAGGCCCAGCCAGTTGCGGTAGATCACCACTTTGTCATCGGCATCGACGGCGGCGACGGAGTCTTCGCAGTCCATGATGGTGGTGAGGGCGGCTTCCATCAGCACGTCCTTGATACCGGCCGGGTCGGTCTGGCCAACCGGGGTGCTGGCATCGACCTGGATCTCGAAATGCAGGCCGTTGTGCTTGAACAGGATAGCGGTCGGTGCCGAGGCATCGCCCTGGTAGCCGATCAGTTGCGCGTCATTGCGAAGGCCGCTGTTGCTGCCGCCCTTGAGGGCAACGACCAGCTTGCCGCCTTCGATACGGTAAGCGGTGGAATCGACATGGGAGCCGGCAGCCAGTGGCGCGGACTCGTCGAGGAAGGCGCGGGCGAAGGCGATTACCTTGTCGCCACGGACCTTGTTGTAGCCTTTGCCTTTTTCCGCGCCACCTTCTTCGCTGATGGCGTCGGTGCCGTACAGGGCATCGTACAGCGAGCCCCAACGGGCGTTGGAGGCGTTCAGGGCAAAGCGCGCATTCATCACTGGCACAACCAGCTGCGGGCCTGCCATGCGGGCAATTTCGTCATCGACGTTCTGGGTCGAGGCCTGGAAGTCTGCAGCTTCTGGCAGCAGGTATCCGATGTCCTGGAGGAAGGCTTTGTAAGCCACGGCATCGTGAGCCTGGCCTTTGCGCGCCTGGTGCCAGGCATCGATCTGCGCCTGCAGTGCGTCACGCTTGGCCAGCAGTGCTTTGTTCTTTGGAGCGAGGTCGTTGATGAGTTTTTCTGCCCCCACCCAGAACTGCTCGGCGTTGACGCCGGTTCCGGGAATGGCTTCGTTGTTCACGAAGTCGAACAGGACTTTGGCGACCTGAAGGCCACCGACTTGAACGTGTTCAGTCATTGCTTGCCTCACTCTGCTCAGCTATTCAGCTCTTCTATTTAAGCCTTGCGCGCTTCTCTAAACACGGCACCAGAACTTGCCCTCTGGGCGACTGGGTGCGGCCCGCCAGACGGGCTGGCGAGCGGTTGCGTATTTTCACAGGCGCCTTTGGCAGACATCGATTCGACGTTTTGTAGTCCGCGCTGCGGCATACTACATGATGCGCTGCGGTTGTGAAAATCAGACTAAATACGTCGTTCTGCGACCATTTGGTCGCAGAGGGTCACGCTGGGAGACAGTATGTTCTCAAAAAAGTGGCAGATTGTTCCAGATAAATCTTGAAACAGTACACGATTTGTTCTGAAGGCCAGCTGCGGCAGGTTGCCGCGCCTTGCCTATACTTTCTGCGCGCCCTTGATTTTCGGGCGTCCAACGGCAACCAGCAGAGGTAAGGCGCGTGGATCATCTCGTATTGACAGTAATCGCCCCGGACAAGGCAGGCCAGGTCGAGCGTATCGCCGAGTGCATTGCCGAGCATAACGGTAACTGGCTGGAGAGTCGCATGTCGCGCATGGCCGGGCAATTTGCCGGGATCCTGCGGGTGGCGGTGCCGGCGGAGTCCTATGACGAACTGGTCGAGGCGCTACAGGCCCTGGGCAAGTACGACATCCGCGTGCTGATCGCCGAAAGCGGCATTGAGCCTTCGTGTACCTGGAAGCCGATCGCAATGGAACTGGTGGGCAACGACCGCCCCGGCATTGTGCGTGACATTACCCGATTGTTGGCCGAGCAAGGGGTCAACCTCGAGCGCTTTACCACCGATGTGCGGCCGGCACCGATGAGCAGCGAGCCACTGTTCCATGCCGATGCCCTGCTGGCCATGCCGCTGACGTTGTCCCTGGATAGCCTGCAGGTCAAGCTCGAGGCGCTGGCCGACGATTTGATGGTGGAACTCAAACTGCGTCCGGAAGAATAGTTATCCCGTTTTGCCGGGGACCGGCCTGTGGATAAGCTGGGGGAAGCCGGCGCCAGCCCTTGCAGGCCGTGGCTTAGCCGCAATTGAGCAAAAAATCACCAATAATCAGTGGCTTGTGCACAAAGCGCGGGGATGAGGGTGTGGATAACCTTGGGAGAGGTTGCTGTAGGCCACGTATTACGTGGCCTACAGAGGTTTGTATGTTTTTTGATCAGCTGCGCCGGCGCAAACTCAGCCAGGCGTCGACACTGTAGAGGGCCAGGCCCGCCCAGATAAACATGAAGGCAACCAGGGTGCTGCTCGACAGGTGTTCACCGAACAGCAGCACGGCTTGCAGCAATACCAGGGTGGGCGCCAGGTACTGCAAGAAGCCCAAAGTAGTGTAGGGCAGATGCCGGGCGGCGGCGTTGAAACACACCAGCGGGATCAGCGTAACCGGTCCTGCTGCCATCAGCCAGAGCGCTTCGGTGCTGCTGTAGAAGCTTGGCTGGGCGCTGGCGGCCAAGGGGTTGAGCAGCAGCCAGCCGATGGCGAGGGGTACCAGCATCCAGGTTTCCACCACAAGCCCGGGCAGGGCCGCGACCGGCGCCTGCTTGCGGATCAGGCCGTAGAAGCCGAAGCTCAGCGCCAGCACCAGCGAAACCCAGGGCAAGCTGCCCACCTGCCAGACCTGCTGCGCCACACCGATCGCCGCCAGCCCGACCGCCACCCATTGCAGCCTTCTTAGCCGCTCGCCGAGCAACAACATGCCCAGCAGCACGTTGATCAGCGGGTTGATGTAGTAGCCCAGGCTGGCTTCGAGCATCCGGCCATTGTTTACCGACCACACATAGGTCAGCCAGTTGCCGGCAATCAACGAGCCGCTCAATGCCAGTATGGCGAGGCGCTTGGGGTTTTCGCGCAGTTCACGCCACCAGCCCGGGTGCTTCCACACCAAGAGCAACAATGAGCCGAACAGCGCCGACCAGAGTATCCGGTGAACGATGATTTCTACGGCGGGCACGCTTTGCAGCGCTTTGAAGTAGAGGGGGAACAAGCCCCAGATGATGTAGGCGCTCAGGCCCAGGATGTACCCGCGGCGCGGGTTGGCGGCGTGCATGCAGATTCCTTGCTTAGGCAGCTAACTAAAAGCAGTGGCTATTGTAGACAGTCTGGCCCGCGCATCAGAACAATTTCAGTGGCTCTTCATCCAGGGCAGCCATCTGCTCACGCAGGGCAAGGATCTGATCGCCCCAATAACGCTCCTGGCCAAACCAGGGGAAGCTGCGCGGGAACGCCGGGTCATCCCAGCGGCGTGCCAGCCAGGCGCTGTAGTGCAGCAGGCGAAGGGCGCGCAACGGCTCGATAAGTGCCAGTTCGCGCGGATCGAAATCATGGAACTCGTTGTAGCCATCCATCAGTTCGGCCAATTGCCCAAGGCGCTCCTGGCGGCTGCCGGCGAGCATCATCCACAGGTCCTGGACGGCTGGGCCCATGCGGCAGTCGTCGAGGTCGACGATGTGAAACACCTCGTCACGGCACATCATGTTGCCGGGGTGGCAGTCACCGTGCAGGCGGATGGTCTGGTGCGGGGTGTTGGCATATACGGCTTCGACTCGCTTGAGCAGGTCGCGGGCTACCGATTCGAACGCCGGCAGCAGGCTCTTGGGCACGAAATTGCCTTCAAGCAGGGTGTTCAGTGAGGCATGGCCAAAGTTATCCACTGCCAGGGCTTCACGGTGCTCGAAGGGGCGTGTGGCGCCCACACCATGCAAACGACCCAGCAGTTGCCCGAGGCGATAAAGCTGGTCCAGGTTGCCTGGTTCCGGTGCGCGGCCGCCGCGGCGGGGGAACAGGGTGAAGCGAAAGCCGCTGTGCTCGAACAGGGTTTCGCCGCTGTGGATAAGGGGTGCCACCACAGGCACGTCGCATTCAGCCAGTTCGGCGGTAAAGCTGTGCTCTTCGAGGATTGCCGCATCGGTCCAGCGATCCGGGCGGTAGAACTTGGCAATCAGCGGCTCGCTCCCTTCGATGCCTACCTGGTAGACGCGGTTCTCGTAGCTGTTGAGTGCCAGCACACGGGCATCGCTGAGAAAGCCGATGCTTTCCACGGCGTCGAGGACCAGGTCGGGGGTCAGTGTTTCGAAGGGGTGGGACATGTTCGCTCCTGCTGTGCGGCAGGTGGCCGCATCATGCAGGCATGGTACCTCACATCCTTGTGGGAGCGGCGCTGCGACGTCTTGACTTGCCCCCGCGATAGCGTTGTGTCTGGGATATCGCTTTCGCGGGGGCAAGTCAAGACGTCGCACCGCCGCTCCTACAGAGGTTTTTGTGCGGCGGTCAGGTGCCGACGATGCCGCCATCTTCTCGGCTGATGGCCATGACCGATGAGCGCGGCTTGCCGTTGGGCTGATGATCCGGGAAGGTCGAGCCCCCGGTTTCGCCTGGGTGCTGAATGCCAACGAACAGGGTGCGATGGTCTGGGGCAAAGGCGATGCCGGTCACTTCACAGGCCACGGGGCCGACCATGAAGCGACGGATCTCGCCACTCACCGGGTCGGCACAGAGCATCTGGTTGTTGCCCATGCCGGCGAAGTCGCCGGCATTGCTGTAATCGCCGTCAGTGAGAATCCACAGCCGGCCATCGGCATCGAAACCCAAGCCATCCGGGCTGTTGAACATGTTCTGCGGGGTGATGTTGCTTGATCCGCCCTTGGCGTCGCCCGCATGCACGGAGGGGTTGCCGGCGACAACGAACAGGTCCCACTCAAAGCTCATGGCGCCGTGGTCATCCTCGGTTTCACGCCAGCGCAGGATTTGCCCGTAGAGGTTTTTCTCCCTTGGGTTGGGGCCGCCGGCCGGTTGGCCTTCTTCGCCGCGTTTGGCGTTGTTGGTCAGGGTGCAATAGACCTGGCCATCCTTGGGGCTGACCACGATCCACTCCGGGCGGTCCATGCGCGTGGCCTTGAGCTGGCTGGCGGCCAGGCGGGCGTGGATCAGCACCTGGGCCTGGCTGGCAAAACCATTGGCGGCGTTCAGGCCATTCTTGCCGTGGCTCAGCTCCAGCCATTGGCCTTTGCCACGCGGGTGATCGGCATTGTTGTCGCCATCGTCGAAGCGGGCGACATACAGGGTGCCGTGGTCGAGCAGATTACGGTTGGCGCTGGGGTTCTTGTGATCGATGCGGTCGCGGCTGATGAACTTATAGATGAACTCGCCCCGTTCATCGTCGCCCATGTAGACCACTGCTCGGCCATCGCCGGTTTCGCCAAGGGCGGCGTTCTCGTGCTTGAAGCGACCCAGCGCGGTGCGCTTGACCGGCGTTGAATCTGGATCGAACGGATCGATTTCCACCACCCACCCATGACGGTTCAGCTCATTGGGATTCTTTGCCAGGTCGAAGCGCGGGTCATGTTGATGCCAGCCCACCTCTTTGCCGGTGACCGATGCGCCGTAGCGTTTCTGTCCGGCATCAAACGCCTGCGCTGTGTCGCTGCTGCCAAAGCAATCAGTAAAGTTCTCTTCGCAGGTCAGGTAGGTGCCCCACGGCGTCTTGCCGTTGGCGCAGTTCTGGAAGGTGCCCAGCACTTTGCGGCCGCTGTTGTCTGCTGCGGTTCTAAGCAAGGCATCGCCTGCGGCAGGGCCGCTGACGCGAATGGGCGTGTTGCCGTGGATGCGCCGGTTGTAGGGTGAACCCTGGACGAACTGCCACTGGCCGTTGCTGCGCTTGACCTCGATCACCGAGACGCCTTCGGCCGCCTGGGCCTTGTGCACCTCTTCTGCCGAGGTCGGCTGACCACCGTGGGCGAACAGGTAGCGGTAGTTGGTGTATTCGTTGTTGATCGCCATCAGCGCACGGTTGTCGTCACCTGGGAAGGGGAACAGGCTCATGCCGTCGTTGTTGTCACCAAACTGCAGTTCCTGGGCCTTGGCGCTGCCATTGCCTGACACATCGAAGGCCGGCGAGTCTGCGTGCAAGGGCTGGCCCCAACTGATCAGCACCGAGGCTTTGTAGCCCGGCGGCAGGCTGATGCTGTCGGCGCTCGCAGCCGGAATGCCGGTGAAACCAAGCAAGCTGCTGTTGGCGGCGCCGACGCTGGCGGCCATGACGCTGCGGCTGAGCAGATTGCCGCTCAGGAACAGGGCGGCCCCGCACAGGGCGCCGGCTCCGATGAAACGGCGACGGCTGAGGTTGACCAGCTGTTCGAGGTCGGTTTGCTGGTGTTCTTCTAATAGGTTCATGACAGGCTTCCTGCGGTTTTGGCAGTCACCTTAGTCAGGGGTTGTGACGGTTTTGTGTCGGTTTTTACAACGGTGTGCCGATGAGCACATAGGACGGCTGGAACTGGACGCGGATTCCGCTGCCGGCAACAACGCCACGGGCTTTGAGCCAGGCGGGTTCGGCAAAGGTACACAGGGTCTGGCCGTTGCACAGCGTCAGGCGGACTTCGCTGGGGTCGGGCGCGTTGTCGAGCAGTTCCTCGACCGTGGCCTGCAGGCAGTTGTAGCCCTCCAAAGGTGGCTCCTGCGGACTGAGCAGGCTCAGCCAGCCGGCTTTGATCAAGGCCACCACGGTGGTGCCCGGGGTCAGTTCCAGGCGCTGGGTACTGTCGCGGGTGATCAGCGCATCGATGCTCAAGTCGCCCGCCAGGGCCAGGGTGATCCGGTCGTAATGCCCTTGTGCCTCGATGGCGCTGACTCGGCCATGCAACTGGTTCCGGGCACTGGTGCGCAGCATCAGGCGGCCCAGCAGGTCGAGGTCGCTGGCGTCTTCTGCGGCCTCCAGGATCTGAGTCTGCAGGGCTTGCAAGTGCTGGTACAGGCGCAGTACCCGTTGACCCTCCTGGGACAGTTTTGCCCCGCCGCCACCACGGCCACCCACGCTGCGTTCCACCAGCGGTTTGGCGGCCAGGTTGTTGAGCTCGTCAATAGCATCCCAGGCCGCTTTGTAACTCATCCCGGCGCTTTTTGCGGCACGGGTGATCGAGCCTTGTTCGGCGATGTGCTGCAGCAACGCAATACGTTGCGGGCGGCGAACGATGTGCTGGGTGAGCAGGGCGGGCAAGGACATGAGTGATGGCAGGCATACAGGAATTGTCGAGGGTGAAAAGTGCCCGCACCCTGGCGGCAAGTCAAGCGCTGCCGGGCTTGGCCGTGCGCGCCAGGCAATAGACATCGACCCGCCGGGCACCGGCCTTGAGCAGCAGGCTGGCCAGGGTCTGGGCAGTGGCACCGGTGGTCAGCACATCGTCGATCAAGGCCAGGTGGCGGCCTTCGATGGTATGGGCATTGGTGACGATAAAGGCCTGGCGCAGGTTGCGCTTGCGTGCCCGGGCTTTCAAGCCTTGCTGCGCCGGCGTATCGAGCAGGCGCTTGAGCACTTGCTCATTGGAAACGATGCCGGTGTGACCGCTCAGCCAACTCGCCAGCATCGCCGCCTGGTTGTAGCCGCGCTGGCGCAAACGGCGCGGGGCCAGGGGCACGGGTATCAACAACGCCGGACGTGGCAGGCCTTCGCTGTAGCGATGGCACAACCAGCGGCCGAGCAACTGGGCCAGCAGATGCCCCATTGGCCATTGGCTGTTGTATTTGAAGCGGCTGATCAGCGTATCCAGTGGAAAGCCGTAATGCCAGGGGGCTTCGACCCTGAAGAAGGCCGGTGCGCGGCGGCGGCATTGGGCACAGGTCAGGCCTTGCATCGGCAAGGGCAGGGCGCAGACCTGGCAACCGTCCTGCAGCCAGGGCAGCTCGGCCTCACAGGCGACACACAGCGGGTAGGGCTGTTCGGCGGGGTCATTGCAGAGCAAACAGAGATGGTTACTATTTAACCACTTGTAAACCATGCGTTTGAGTCGTGGTTGACAGCGCATCAGGCTTCCTTAACTATGCGAACTATCCGTGATGCGCTGGCGGGCTTCCTGTACCGGCGCCAGACAAAGCCTAAACAAGGAACCGCCGATGAGCGCCAGTACAACTGCAACAACACGTCACGACTGGACCCTGGCCGAGGTCAAGGCGCTGTTCCAGCAACCGTTCAACGATCTGCTGTTCCAGGCGCAAACCGTGCATCGCGCGCACTTCGACGCCAACCGCGTCCAGGTCTCCACCCTGCTGTCGATCAAGACCGGCGCCTGCCCGGAAGATTGCAAATATTGTCCACAGTCCGGCCACTACAACACCGGACTGGAAAAGCAGAAGCTGATGGAAGTGCAGAAAGTCCTTGAAGAGGCGGCCCGGGCCAAGGCCATCGGCTCGACCCGTTTCTGCATGGGCGCAGCCTGGAAGCATCCGTCGGCCAAAGACATGCCTTACGTACTGCAGATGGTCAAAGGGGTCAAGGCCATGGGCCTGGAAACCTGCATGACCCTGGGCAAGCTCGACCAGGAGCAGACCCAGGCCCTGGCCGAAGCCGGGCTGGACTACTACAACCACAACCTCGACACCTCGCCAGAGTTCTACGGCAGCATCATCACCACCCGCACCTACGGCGAGCGCCTGCAGACCCTGGCCTATGTGCGCGATGCAGGCATGAAGATCTGCTCGGGCGGGATCCTCGGCATGGGCGAGTCGCTGGATGACCGCGCCGGCCTGCTGATCCAGCTGGCCAACCTGCCGGAGCATCCGGAGTCGGTGCCGATCAACATGCTGGTGAAGGTCGCCGGTACGCCGCTGGAAAATGCCGAGGAGGTCGACCCGTTCGACTTTATCCGCATGCTTGCCGTCGCTCGCATCCTGATGCCGAAATCCCATGTGCGTCTGTCTGCCGGCCGTGAGGCGATGAACGAGCAGATGCAGGCATTGGCCTTCTTCGCCGGCGCCAACTCGATTTTCTACGGTGAAAAACTGCTGACCACCGCCAACCCCCAGGCTGACAAAGACATGCAGTTGTTCGCCCGCCTGGGCATCCAGCCTGAAGCCCGCGAAGAGCATGCCGACGAAGTGCATCAGGCCGCCATCGAACAGGCCCTGATCGAGCAGAAGAGCACCGATCTGTTCTACAACGCTGCCTCGGCCTGAGGCGGTCATGGCCTTTGATCTTCGCGCGCGGCTGGAGCAACGCCGCGCCGCTGACCTGTACCGTCAGCGTCCTCTACTGCAAAGCCCGCAAGGCCCGCATGTGGTGGTCGATGGCCAGCCGTTGCTGGCGTTCTGCAGCAACGATTACCTGGGGCTGGCCAATCATCCCGAGGTGGTCGCCGCCTGGCGTGCCGGCGCCGAACGCTGGGGGGTAGGCGGCGGTGCCTCTCACCTGGTGATCGGCCACAGCACTCCACATCACGAGGTGGAAGAAGCGCTGGCCGAACTGACCGGCCGGCCGCGCGCGCTGCTGTTCACCACTGGCTACATGGCCAACCTGGGTGCTGTGACAGCACTGGTCGGCCAAGGCGACACGGTGCTGCAGGATCGTCTCAATCACGCCTCGTTGCTCGATGCCGGGCTGCTCAGTGGGGCGCGCTTCAATCGCTATCTGCATAACGACCCGACCAGCCTGGCCAACCGCCTGGGCAAGGCGGTGGGCAACACCCTGGTGGTCACCGACGGGGTGTTCAGCATGGACGGCGACATCGCCGACCTGCCGGCGCTGGCGGCCACGGCCACGGCCCGTGACGCCTGGTTGATGGTTGACGATGCCCACGGCTTTGGCACCCTGGGCCGCAATGGCGGCGGGGTCGTCGAGCATTTCGGCTTGAACCACGAACAGGTGCCGGTGCTGATAGGTACATTGGGCAAGGCGTGTGGCACTGCCGGTGCATTCGTCGCGGGCAGCGAAGCGTTGATCGAGTGCCTGATCCAGTTCGCCCGTCCCTACATCTATACCACCAGCCAGCCCCCGGCCCTCGCGTGCGCCACCTTGCGCAGCCTACAACTGCTGCGCAGCGAGCATTGGCGGCGTGAGCACCTGGCCGCGTTGATCCAGCAGTTTCGCAGCGGTGCCGAGCAGATCGGCCTGCAGTTGATGGACAGCTTCACGCCGATCCAGCCGATCCTGATTGGCGACAGCGCCCGGGCCTTGCGCCTGTCGCAGATGCTGCGCGAGCGCGGTTTGCTGGTGTCCGCGATTCGCCCGCCGACCGTACCGGCGGGCAGTGCGCGCCTGCGGGTTACCTTGAGCGCGGCGCACAGTGAGGCGCAGGTGCAGCTATTGTTGGATGCATTGGCTGACTGTTATCCGCTGCTGGAGCCTGCTGATGCGTAATCACCTGATTCTGTTGCCAGGCTGGGGCCTGGGTAGTTCTGCCTTGCAGCCTTTGGTGGCCACCCTGCGGGCAATTGACCCGGGATTGCAGGTGGAGATTCAGGCGCTGCCGAGCCTTGCCTCCCATGAGCCGAAAGACTGGCTCGACCGGCTGGACCGCCAGTTGCCACGCCATGTCTGGCTGGGGGGCTGGTCGCTGGGCGGCATGCTCGCCGCCGAACTGGCCGCACGGCGTGGCGATGATTGCCGCGGCTTGATCACCCTGGGCAGCAACCTCAGTTTTGTCAGCCGCCCGGACTGGCCTCATGGCATGGCTGTAGATACGTTCCAGACCTTCCTTGAAGGTTGTCGCTATCACACCCAGGTCACCCTAAAGCGCTTCGTGTCGCTGTGCAGCCAGGGGGCAGAAGCGCCACGCAGCCTGGTGCGCCTGCTCGGCGCCAGCCTGCCGGAGCCTGCGCCAGAGCTGTTGGTGGCCGGCCTCGAGGTGCTCGGCAAGCTCGATACCCGGGCCGCGTTGCAAGCCTACGGCGGCCCACAACTACACCTGTTTGCCGGGCGCGACGGTCTGGTGCCGGCCGAGGTTGCCGGGGTGTTGCTGGAAGAACTGCCCGACGTGGAAGTCGGGTTGCTGGAAGACAGTGCTCATGGTTTTGTGATGGAAACACCTCATGAGTTGGCGGCGGCAATCAAGGCCTTTGTACATGAGAGTGGCGATGACTGATCTTTCCCAACCGAGCTTGCCCGGTGCACTGCCTGACAAGCGTCAGGTGGCGGCCTCGTTTTCCCGTGCTGCAGCCAGCTACGACAGCGTCGCAGACTTGCAACGGGCGGTGGGCAACCGGCTGCTTGAGCAGTTGCCCAATGCCCTCGAACCCCGGCAATGGCTGGATCTGGGTAGCGGCACGGGCTGTTTCAGCCGCGCCTTGCAGCACCGCTTCCCACAGGCAAGCGGCATTGCGGTGGACATCGCCGAAGGCATGCTGCAGTACGCACGAACTCTGGGCGGGGCGCACTACCATGTGGCCGGCGATGCCGAGCGCCTGCCGTTGCGCGATGCGGGGGTCGAGCTGATCTTCACCAGCCTCGCAGTGCAGTGGTGTTCAGACTTTCGTGCTGTGCTTGCCGAGGCTCATCGAGCCTTGCGGCCGGGCGGCGTGCTGGCGTTTGCCAGCCTGTGCGTTGGCACTCTGCATGAGCTGCGCGCGAGTTGGCAGGCGGTGGACGGGTTGGTGCATGTGAACCGATTTCGGCAAATGGCGGACTATCAGCGGTTGTGTGCCGAGAGCGAGTTGCAGGTGCTGAGCCTGGAGACCCGGCCCCATGTGCTGTACTACCCCGACCTGCGCAGCCTTACCCACGAACTCAAGGCGCTGGGTGCGCACAACCTCAACCCCGGGCGTCCTGCCGGTTTGACCGGACGGGCGCGCATGCAGGGTTTACTGCTGGCCTACGAACAATTTCGTCAGGCGCAAGGGCTGCCCGCCACCTATCAAGTGGTCTACGGTGTACTGCAAAAGCCGTTGCTAGAAGGGGAGTGAGATGAGCCCAGCCTATTTCATCGCAGGCACCGACACCGATGTCGGCAAGACCACAATTGCCGCTGGGTTGCTGTATGCGGCGCAACAAGCGGGCTTGAGTACCCTGGGAGCGAAGCCGGTGGCGTCGGGGTGCACTGTCACGCCGAAGGGGCTGCGCAATGACGATGCTCTGGCATTGATTGCGCAGAGTTCGCTCAAGCTGCCGTATGCACAGGTCAATCCCTTCGCCTTCGAGCCTGCCATCGCGCCACACCTGGCAGCCCGTGAAGCGGGGGTGGCGTTGAGTGTGCAAGCGCTGTTGGCGCCCATGCGCCAGATTCTGGAGCAGGGCGCGGACTTCACATTGATTGAGGGGGCCGGGGGCTGGCGTGTGCCGTTGTCGGGCCAGGCCAATCTGTCGGACCTGGCTATTGCCTTGAGGCTGCCGGTGATTCTGGTGGTAGGCGTGCGCCTGGGGTGCATCAACCATGCATTGCTCAGCGCCGAGGCCATCGCCCGTGATGGTTTGCAACTGGCCGGTTGGGTGGCCAATATCGTCGATCCGCGTACTTCACGCCTGGAAGAAAACCTCGCCAGCCTTGCCGAGCGTCTGCCGGCACCGTGCCTTGGGCGGGTGCCAAAACTCAAACAGGCTTCGGCAGAGTGGGTAGCCGAGCACCTGCAACTGGACTTGCTGGACTAGCCTGTGTCTATCGGGTGGCTACATGCCATTACTGATTTCAACGGGCCTTTTGCCGCGAGGTTTGCTTCAATGGAGGCTGTTCGCCTTCAGCGACAGGGAGTTTTGACATGGAAATCTCGGGCAGCTCAGTGTTTTATGCCGGCCTTGGCGCGATGCAGGCCGGGCATCAGCGCGTCGATCAAGCCGCCAGCCAGATCGCCAACACCAGCGTAGAGCGTTCCGCCACCAGCCAGTCCAGCGACTATCAGGCCGAGCGTCTGCGCGCAGTCGATCGCAGCCAGCAGATGGACCTGGCCACCAGCAATGTGGAAATGGCCCTGGGCAAGCACCAAGCCGAATTAGGTGTCAAATTGGCCAAAGCATCGGACGAAATGCTCGGCACGCTGATCGACACCTACGCCTGACCCTCCCGCCGCCCGTGCTGCGCGGCTTCAACTAATCTTTGAGTATCAGTGCCATGGCCTTGCAGGCAGGCGCTCGGCTGGCTGTTTGGTGCATTTTTTACACGACGATCGCGCAGTCTGGCATGGCAGAACTGCCCTCTGGTTGATGCTTGACAAGTTTTCGGCGTAAACGTATGTTTCAAACAACTGTTTGACCGAAAGCCGCCTAGAGCTGGTCGGTATATCGCGGTCTCCCTATCCAGGATTCATCAGCCGAGGTTCATCGCTATGCCTGATTACAAAGCCCCCTTGCGTGATATTCGCTTCGTTCGTGACGAGCTGCTCGGCTACGAAGCGCACTATCAGAGCCTGCCGGCTTGCCAGGACGCCACTCCAGACATGGTTAATGCCATCCTCGAGGAAGGCGCCAAGTTTTGTGAACAGGTACTGGCTCCGCTGAACCGAGTGGGCGACCTGGAAGGCTGCACCTGGAGCGAGTCGGGCGTTAAGACCCCGACCGGTTTCAAGGAAGCCTACAAGCAGTTCGTCGAAGGCGGCTGGCCAAGCCTGGCCCATGACGTCGATCACGGCGGTCAGGGTCTGCCTGAGTCGCTGGGCCTGGCAGTCAGCGAAATGGTCGGTGAGTCGAACTGGTCGTGGGGCATGTACCCTGGCCTGTCCCATGGCGCAATGAACACCATCTCCGAGCACGGCACCGCCGAGCAGCAAGAGACCTACCTGACCAAGCTGGTATCCGGCGAGTGGACCGGCACCATGTGCCTGACCGAGCCGCATTGCGGTACCGACCTGGGCATGCTGCGCACCAAGGCCGAACCTCAGGCCGACGGTTCCTACAAAGTCACCGGCACCAAGATCTTCATCTCGGCCGGTGAGCACGACATGGCCGACAACATCGTCCACATCGTGCTGGCCCGCCTGCCCGATGCTCCGGCCGGCACCAAAGGTATCTCCCTGTTCATCGTGCCGAAGTTCATGCCGACTGCCGAAGGCACCGTGGGCGAACGCAACGCGGTATCCTGTGGCTCCATCGAACACAAGATGGGCATCCACGGCAACGCAACCTGCGTGATGAACTTCGACGCGGCTACCGGCTACCTGATCGGCCCGGCCAACAAAGGCCTGAACTGCATGTTCACCTTCATGAACACCGCTCGCCTGGGTACCGCGCTGCAAGGCCTGGCCCACGCCGAAGTGGCGTTCCAGGGTGGCCTGAAATACGCCCGCGACCGTCTGCAAATGCGTTCGCTCACCGGCCCGAAAGCACCGGACAAAGCCGCCGACCCGATCATCGTTCACCCTGATGTACGTCGTATGCTGCTGACCATGAAGGCGTTCGCCGAAGGCAACCGCGCCATGGTCTACTTCACTGCCAAGCAGGTCGACATCGTCAAATACAGCCAGGACGAAGAAGAGAAGAAAAAAGCCGACGCACTGCTGGCTTTCATGACTCCGATCGCCAAGGCCTTCATGACTGAAGTCGGCTTCGAAGCGGCCAACCACGGCGTACAGATCTATGGCGGCCACGGTTTCATCGCCGAGTGGGGCATGGAACAGAACGTTCGCGACAGCCGTATCTCCATGCTGTACGAAGGCACCACCGGCATCCAGGCGCTGGACCTGCTCGGCCGTAAAGTGCTGATGACCCAGGGCGAAGCGCTCAAGGGCTTCACCAAGATCGTGCACAAGTTCTGCCAGGGCAATGAAGGCAACGAAGCCATCAGTGAGTTCGTTGCGCCACTGGCTCAACTGAACAAAGAATGGGGCGAGCTGACCATGAAGGTCGGTATGGCTGCGATGAAAGACCGCGAAGAAGTCGGTGCCGCCTCGGTGGACTACCTGATGTACTCCGGCTACGCCTGCCTGGCCTACTTCTGGGCCGACATGGCACGCCTGGCTGCCGAGAAACTGGCTGCCGGCACCAGCGAAGAAGCCTTCTACACCGCCAAGCTGCAGACCGCGCGCTTCTACTTCCAGCGCATTCTGCCGCGTACTCGCACTCACGTAGCAACCATGCTGTCGGGTGCCAACAACCTGATGGACATGAACGAAGAGCACTTCGGTCTCTCGTACTGAGTCACAACGCTGTAGCGAAAACGCCTGCCCTCACCGGCAGGCGTTTTTTTTGCGTGGTGTGGGAGCAACTGTCCAGAACCACGGCCAGCTGGGGGTAGGCTTGCCCCGCGATTGCAGTTCGCCTGGCATACCAGATCGAGGGGCAAGCCCGCTCCTGCTCCGACAATGGCGCTCATCTATTCATGAGCGCTGCCGACACATTAAAGGCACAATGCCATTATTGATCTGCCGGGTCGGAGATTACCCTTGTTTCGTTTATCCGCTGTACGCCCGAGCCACTTCCTGCCATCCGTCTGTTTGCTGGTGTCGGGGCTCGCGGCCGCTTATGTGAGGGACCTCAGCGTCTTCTTCACGTCGCTGTTCAATGTCCTGCCTACCCTGGTTCTGTTGTTGGGCGGCGCCTACTGCGCGGTTTATCGCCGCCAGCGCGAACTGTTCCTGATGGTCACGGTGTACATCGCCTATTACCTGCTCGACACCCAGACCGATTTCTACCGTGACAACGGCCGGGTGCGTGAAGATGCTGCCGTGGTGTTCCACCTGGTCTGCCTGCTGTTACCCCTGATGTTCACGTTGTACGGCGCCTGGCAAGAACGTACGCACCTGTTCCAGGACATGATTGCGCGCTTCGCCGTATTGCTGGCGGTGGGCAGTGTGGCGCTGGGGCTGGAGCAGAGTTACCCGCAGGTACTGCTCGGCTGGCTGGCGGAGATTCGCTGGCCGTCGCTGCATGGCCAGTGGATGAGCCTGATCCAGTTGGCTTATCCAGTGTTCTTCATTGCCTTCGGGGTGTTGGTGGTGCAGTACCTGCGCGAGCCCAGGCCATTGCACGCCGCGCAGATCATCGGTCTGATCGGGGTTTTCTGGATGCTGCCGCAAACTTTCATCCTGCCGTTCACCCTGAACATCATGTGCAGCCAGGTGATGCTGATGATCGCCGCGGCGGTTTCTCATGAGGCTTATCAAATGGCCTTTCGCGATGAGCTGACCGGCCTGCCTGGTCGTCGTGCTCTCAACGAGCGCATGCAGCGCCTGGGCCGCAACTATGTGCTGGCGATGACCGACGTCGATCACTTCAAGAAATTCAATGACACCCACGGCCATGATGTGGGTGACCAGGTACTGCGGCTGGTGGCCAGCAAGCTGTCCAAGGTGACCGGTGGCGGTCGCGCCTACCGCTATGGCGGCGAGGAGTTTGCCCTGGTATTTGCCGGCAAGAGCATCGAGGAGTGCATGCCGCACCTGGAGGCGGTGCGCGAGGTAATTGCCAACTACAACATTCAACTGCGCAACCAGGACAGCCGGCCCCATGACGATCAGCAGGGGCGCCAGCGTCGCGGGGCGTCGGCGGCCTCCAGTGTGTCGGTGACGATCAGTATTGGCGTCAGCGAGCGCCTGGCGGATCACCGATCACCCGACGAAGTGCTCAAATCAGCCGACCAGGCGCTCTACAGCGCCAAGGGGGCCGGGCGCAACTGCGTTATGGCGTATGGGCACCAGGCCAAACGGGGCGCCGTGCGCACGGCGTGACCGGATGTGACTGATAGGTCGCTAGATGACCCTATGTCTCGCAAAAGTTGTTCGGGTACACTGGATTTCATAACAGTAAAACGGCCTTGCGAGGCCGTCCCGACACAAGTGTGAGAGGTTGCCATGGCTGACTATAAAGCGCCCCTGCGCGATATGCGCTTCGTCCTCAATGAAGTCTTCGAAGTCTCCAAGCTCTGGGCGCAATTGCCGGGCCTGGCCGAAGCCGTCGATGAAGAGACCGCCCTGGCGGTGCTGGAGGAGGCCGGAAAGGTCACTGGCAAGAGCATCGCGCCATTGAGCCGCAGCGGCGATGAAGAGGGCTGCCACTGGGACAACGGTGCAGTGCGCACTCCCGCGGGTTTCATCGACGCCTACAAGACCTACGCCGAAGGCGGTTGGGTGGGCGTAGGTGGTGACCCTGCCTACGGCGGCATGGGCATGCCCAAGGTGATTTCGGCCCAGGTCGAGGAAATGGTCAACTCCTCGAGCCTGGCCTTCGGCCTGTACCCAATGCTCACCGCCGGTGCCTGCCTCTCGATCAATGCCCACGCCAGCGATGAACTCAAGGAAACCTACCTGCCGAACATGTATGCCGGTGTCTGGGCCGGTTCCATGTGCCTGACCGAGCCGCACGCCGGTACAGACCTCGGGATCATCCGCACCAAGGCCGAACCTCAGGCTGACGGCAGCTACAAGGTCAGCGGTACCAAGATCTTCATCACCGGCGGTGAACACGACCTGACCGAGAACATCATTCACCTGGTGCTGGCCAAGCTGCCGGATGCCCCGGCGGGGCCGAAGGGCATCTCGCTGTTCCTGGTGCCCAAGTTCCTGGTCAACGCCGATGGCAGCCTGGGTGCTCGCAACCCGGCCAACTGCGGTTCTATCGAGCACAAGATGGGCATCCAGGCTTCGGCCACCTGTGTGATGAACTTCGATGAGGCCGTGGGCTACCTGGTCGGCGAAGCGAACAAAGGCCTGGCGGCGATGTTCACCATGATGAACTACGAGCGTCTTGGAGTAGGTATCCAGGGCCTGGCCTCGGCGGAGCGCTCCTACCAGAACGCGATCGAATACGCCCGAGACCGCCTGCAAAGCCGCGCACCGACGGGCCCGCAAGCCAAGGACAAGGTCGCCGACCCGATCATCGTTCACCCGGACGTGCGTCGCATGTTGCTGACCATGAAAGCGCTGAACGAGGGCGGTCGTGCGTTCTCCACCTATGTGGCCATGCAGTTGGACACCGCCAAATTCAGTGAAGACGCCACTACCCGCAAGCGCGCTGAAGACCTCGTCGCGCTGCTGACCCCGGTTTCCAAGGCTTTCCTTACCGACCTCGGCTTCGAGTCGGCGGTACACGGCCAGCAAGTGTTCGGCGGCCACGGCTACATTCGTGAGTGGGGCCAGGAGCAACTGGTGCGTGATGTGCGCATTACCCAGATCTACGAAGGCACCAACGGCATCCAGGCACTGGACCTGATGGGCCGCAAGGTGGTCGGTAGCGGTGGCGCGCTGTACAAGCTGTTCGCCGACGAGATTCGCCATTTCACCGCCAGTGCCGGTGCCGACCTGGAAGCATTTGTCAAACCGCTGAACGCCGCCCTGGACAACCTCGACGACCTGACCGCCTGGGTACTGGACCGGGCCAAGAACAACCCGAACGAAATCGGCGCTGCGTCGGTTGAGTACCTGCAGGTGTTCGGTTACACCGCTTATGCGTATATGTGGGCACTGATGGCCCGCACGGCGCTGGCCAAGCAGGGCGAGGATGATTTCTACGTCAGCAAGTTGGGCACTGCACGCTTCTACTTCGCCCGTTTGTTACCGCGAATCCACTCGCTCAGCGCCTCGGTAAAAGCCGGTAGCGAGTCGCTGTACCTGCTGGAGGCAGCCCAGTTCTAACGGAGGCTGGAGCTTGTAAGCTTTTTCCTACACAACGCGGTGACGTTTCGCCTCTATCGGAAGATTGGATCCACAGTTAATCTTCTTACATGGACGTCGCGCAGGAAGCGCACTGTACAGAACATGGACACGAAGGATTCCTGCCAGGGTGGCGGGGCGAAATGGATGTCAGGGAAACAGTCTGCAAAGCCCCGCTTCGGCGGGGTTTTCTTTTGCCCGAAGAAAAGTCCAAGGCACCTTCAGCCCAGCACATCCAGGGGTGACATCCCGAGCTGACGCGGATCGGCTTCCTCTTCCAGTAACGTACGCAGCAGCTCCACCGACGCCTGCTGGCGCTGCGCATCGCGAAACACCAGGCCGATCTTCAACGGCACCCGTGGTTCGCTCAATGGCTTCCAGAGCAGCTCCTGGTCATCCTCGACCACTTCCTTGGCCCGTCCCGGCAGCACCGTCGCCAGCGAGGTGTGCGCCAGGCTGTCGAGAATCCCGCCCATATTGTTCATCTCGGCCTGCACCTGCGGGCGCCGCCCGAGGTTGGCCAGTTGCGCCTGCCAGATCTGCCTTACCTGGAATTCTTCACCCAGTAACAGCATGGGTAGTTCAGCCGCCTGCTTGAGCGACACCTTCTTGAATTCACGCAGCGGGTGGGTATTGGGGATTACAAGCTGCAGTTCGTCTTCGTACAACAGCAGCCCATGCAGCCCCGGCTGGCGAGGGGGCAGGTAGCTGATGCCGATGTCCAGGCTGCCATTGAGCAAGCGTCGTTCAATCTCCAGGCCCGAGAGTTCGTAGATCTGCACCACCAGATGCGGCTGTGCCTTGCGCACCCGGTCCAGCAACTGTGGCACAAGGCTTGGGCGCACGGTCTGCAAAACACCGATGGCCAGGGTGCGCAGCGACTGGCCCTTGAAGTTGCGCAAGGCCTCGCGAGCCCGCTGCAAGCCGTCGAGCAAGGGCAGGGCATGGTTGTACAACGTGTGCGCGGCCAGGGTCGGCAGCAGGCGTTTGTTGCCGCGCTCGAACAGGCTCACATCCAGGCTGTGTTCGAGTTGGCGGATCTGTTGCGAGAGGGCCGGTTGCGACAATGACAGCCGCTCGGCAGCCCGGCCGACATGGCCCTCTTCATACACCGCGACGAAATAACGCAGTTGGCGAAAATCCATAAGAAATACTTATCAAAAATGCTCGAAAAACCAAATGGCCGTTAGCCTGCAAGAAGCCTAGTCTATCCCCTATTCACAAGGTTTACAGGGCCAGAAGGCGCGATGAATACCGTGTACGTTGAATGGCGGTTACATAGGAAAGGCAAAAAATCGTGGCAGGGCACATCTCGCCCGTTTTGCCTGACGCCGGAGGCGTTCCACCCATGAACCTTTTCAACTTGCGCCGCTCGGCGCAGGTCGTGGCTGAGCGCAAGGTTGTGCCTGTGGTTCGGCCGGCCAGCGACGACTTGTCTCGCGACTGCCTGATGCCGGCTATCGAACGTGCGCCCCAGGTATTCGTACGTGGCCAGGGCTCCTGGCTGTGGGACAGCGAAGGCCATGCCTACCTGGACTTCACCCAGGGCGGCGCAGTCAACAGCCTGGGCCACAGCCCCAGCGTGCTGGTCAAGGCCTTGAGCGGCCAGGCCCAGGCCTTGATCAATCCCGGTGCCGGCTTTCATAACCGTGGCTTGCTGACCCTGGTCAATCGCCTGTGCCAGAGCACCGGCAGCGACCAGGCCTACTTGCTCAACAGCGGTGCCGAGGCCTGCGAAGGGGCAATCAAGCTGGCACGCAAATGGGGCCAACTGCATCGCAACGGCGCCTACCACATCATTACCGCCAGCCAGAGTTGCCATGGCCGCAGCCTGGGGGCGCTGTCGGCCTCCGACCCATCGCCGTGCAACCGCTGCGAGCCAGGCCTGCCGGGCTTCAGCAAGGTGCCATTCAACGACCTCGACGCGCTGCATGCGGCGGTCGACTCGCGCACCGTGGCGATCATGCTGGAGCCGATCCAGGGAGAGGCCGGGGTAATTCCCGCCACGGCCGATTACCTCAAGGGTGTCGAGCGCCTGTGTCGCGAACTCGGGATCCTGTTGATTCTCGATGAAGTGCAGACCGGCGTTGGCCGCTGCGGTGCGCTGCTGGCCGAAGAAACCTATGGCGTGCGCGCCGACATCATCACCCTGGGCAAGGGCCTGGGTGGCGGCGTGCCGCTGGCGGCCTTGCTGGCGCGTGGCAGCGCCTGCTGCGCTGAGGCGGGTGAACTTGAGGGTAGTCATCACGGCAATGCGCTGATGAGTGCCGCAGGCCTTGCCGTGCTGCAAACCGTACTGGAACCGGGCTTTTTCGAGCAGGTTCGGGATTCCGGCCGGCATCTGCGCGATGGCTTGAGCCGCCTGGCCGGTCGTTATGCCCAGAACCAGGTACGCGGCCAGGGCCTGCTGTGGGCGTTGCAACTGAGCGAAGACAACGCCGCCGAGCTGGTGAAGGCCGCCCTGCAGGAAGGCTTGCTGCTCAATGCCCCGCAACCTGATGTGGTGCGCTTCTCGCCGGCACTCACGGTGAGCAAGGGCAACATCGACGAAATGCTCCTGCGCCTGGCCCGGGCCTTTGCCCGCGTGCACTCGGCGCAACAACACCAGCGGCGTGAAGCCACTGCCTGATTTCTCACGTTCAGTGAAGTAACCGAACCGTCTCGCGTTCCTGCGCATCGCCCCGGGCCTGAAGTTTTTGGCCCGGGGCGTTTTTTTATCCGCACATTGCCTGTTGAACCCCGACGCAGCGCTACAGTCAGTTGTTGTACATCATTCAAGGAAGCTGCCCCATGGACTTTATTCGCATCATCATCGCCATTCTGCTGCCGCCGCTGGGCGTATTCCTGCAGGTCGGCTTCGGCGGCGCCTTCTGGCTCAACATTCTGCTGACGCTGCTGGGATACATTCCGGGGATCGTGCATGCGGTGTACATCATCGCCAAGCGCTGAACCTATCGCGGGGCAAGCCCGCGCCTACCAGCCTTGGTAGGCGCGGGCTTGCCCCGCGATTCAATTGTCTAGAACCTGCCTATAAAATCGCCACTCTTCCTCCAGCGCATGCGCCAGATTGGCCGCCGTGCGAAATCCATGGCGTTCCGAAGGGTAGAAGTGTCCTTCGGCACGGATGCCGTTGGCCTTGAGCGCAGCCAGCATCGAACGGGTCTGTTCAGGGACCACAACGGCATCCAGTTCGCCCTGGAAGAAGATCACCGGCACCTTGATCTGCGCCGCGTGCAGTAACGGTGTGCGTTGGCGGTAGCGTTCGGCATCCTCGAGCGGGTCGCCGATCAGCCAGTCCAGGTAGTCGCCCTCAAACTTGTGCGTGGCCCGTGCCAGGGCCTGGGGATCGCTGACGCCGTAGAGGCTGGCGCCGGCACGGAAGACATTGTGGAACGCCAGGGCGCACAGTGTGGTGTAGCCACCGGCGCTGCCGCCGCGGATAAAGGCCTGGGCCGGGTCGACCAGCCCGCGTTCGGCCAGGTGGCTGACTACTGCGCAGGCATCTTCGACATCGATCTCGCCCCAGCGCAGGTGCAGGGCCTGGCGGTACGTGCGGCCATAGCCACTGCTGCCCCGGTAGTTCAGGTCGGCCACGGCGAAGCCGCGTTGGGTCCAGTACTGGATGCGAGGGTCGAGCGCCGGGTAGCAGGCCGAGGTCGGGCCGCCGTGGACAAACACCACCAACGGCGGGCGTTCTGCCGCGGCGATGGCCGGGTAGAAAAAACCGTGTGCGATGCCGTCGCCACTGCTGTAGCGCAGGGACTGCGGCTGGCTGATGCGTTCGGCCGGCAACGGCGGTACGCCACCGGCCAACACCTGCACCTGGTGGTTGTAGCGGTTGATGGCAATGACGGCGGGTGGGCAGACCGGTGAGGCGGCAATGGCGTAGAGGTGGTCGTGATCCAGGTCCAGACAGCGCAAGCGGCTGTAGTCGACGTCGATGTTTTCTAGCGTGCCATCGACATGGCGCACACCAAGGCGACTGAAGCCGTCTTCAAACCAGGTCGCCAGGTAGTGCTGGTCAGCCATGGGCAGCCAAGTGCTGGCACCCAGTTGCCAGGGCGCCGCGGCATGGTCGACCTGTGCCGCAGGTAGCGCGGACCAGCCCTGCGCGGTTTCGCCCCAGGGTTGCCAGAAACCATTGTGATCAGACAGGCAGTACAGGCGGCCACGATCATCGAAACGAGGTTGCTGGAGCGATTGCGCCGGCCCGTGGTCGCCAGCGATGCAATGTGCTGGCGTCCATTGCCCGTCACTCACGCGCTCGCAGCAGAACAGGCGGGTGGCGGTCCAGGGCTGCTCGGGGCGATTCCACTCGACCCAAGCCAGTCGCGCGCCATCGGCGCTGAGCGTGGGCGATGCATAGAAGTCCGCACCTTCGGCCAGCACCTCGCGCTGGCCCGCGCCGATAGCCACCAGGCGGTGCTCGACCTGTTCGGCACTGTGGGTTTCTTCCACCGCCAACACCTGCCCGTCGGCCCAGCGCAGATCGCCATAACGGCATTGACCCTCGGTGAGCGCCTGGGGCAATCCACCGTTCAGGTCTTGGGTGTAAAGCTGCTGGTCGGCCTCGTTGACGAACACCAGACCATCATCGGTCAGGCAAAAACTGCCGCCGCCATACTCATACACCCGGCTGCGTACGCTGAAACCATCGGGGGTCAGGCAATGGGCCTGGCCATCGCGCCAGTGCCAGAGCCTGCAGGCGCCATCGCGCGGGCGGAACTCGTTCCAGAACAGGCCGTGAGGCCCAACCCGCAATTCGGCGAAGTCGGTGCCGGCGGCTACCGCCTGTTCGGCACTGAAGCGCTCAACCACGGGCGATGACTCGGGAGTTTCGTTCATTGCGGAAGGTCAGCTCGTCGATGTTCAATTGGGCGTGCTCGGCTTCCTCGCGCGCCTTGAGGATGATGCCGTGGTCGGCCGATTTGGCGCAGACCGGGTCGGCATTGCTGGCATCGCCGGTGAGCATGAAGGCCTGGCAGCGACAGCCGCCGAAGTCCTTCTCCTTTTCGTCACAGGAGCGGCACGGCTCGGGCATCCAGTCGTAACCGCGAAAGCGGTTGAAGCCGAACGAGTCGTACCAGATGTGCTGCATGCTGTGCTCGCGCACGTTGGGGAACTGCACCGGCAGCTGGCGTGCGCCGTGGCAGGGCAAGGCGGTGCCATCGGGGGTGACGGTGAGGAACACGCTGCCCCAGCCGTTCATGCAGGCTTTTGGGCGTTCTTCGTAGTAGTCCGGGGTGACGAAGATCAGCTTGCACGGGTTGCCGGCGGCAGCGAGCTTTTCCCGGTACTCGTTGGTGATGCGTTCGGCGCGTTCGAGCTGCGCACGGGTCGGCAGCAGGCCGACACGATTCAGGTGCGCCCAGCCATAGAACTGACAGGTGGCAAGCTCGACAAAGTCGGCTTCAAGGGCTACGCACAGCTCGATGATGCGGTCGATCTTGTCGATGTTGTGCCGGTGGGTAACGAAGTTCAGCACCATCGGATAGCCGTGGGCCTTCACCGCACGGGCCATTTCCAGCTTCTGCGCAAAGGCTTTTTTCGAGCCGGCCAGCAGGTTGTTGACCTGCTCGTCGCTGGCTTGGAAGCTGATCTGGATATGGTCCAGGCCGGCTTCCTTGAAGGCTGCGATCTTCTGCTCGGTGAGGCCGATGCCCGAGGTGATCAGGTTGGTGTAGTAGCCCAGGCGGCGACCTTCGCCGATCAGTTCGGCAAGGTCCTGGCGAACCAGCGGCTCGCCGCCGGAAAAGCCCAGCTGCGCCGCGCCCATCTCCCGGGCCTCGGCCATGACCTTGAACCATTGCTCGGTGCTCAATTCCTTGCCCTGGGCGGCGAAGTCCAGCGGGTTGGAGCAGTAGGGGCATTGCAGCGGGCAGCGGTAGGTCAGTTCGGCGAGCAGCCACAGCGGCAGGCCGACTTCAGGCTTGGCCGGTACTTCACTCAAGGACGATCCAGTGTTCGGCACGGGCGACCTCCATGAATTGCTCGATGTCGTCACCGAGCTCGGGTACACCAGGAAACTGCTTGTCGAGCTGGGCAATGATCGCCGCCACATCGCGCTGGCCGTCGATCAGCCCGCCGATCAGCGCGGCACTCTCGTTGAGCTTGATCATGCCTTCGGGGTAGAGCAGTACATGGGCCTTTTGCGCCGGTTCGTACTGGAAGCGGTAGCCCGGGCGCCATCTGGGGGTTTGTGCGCGATCGAAACTCATAGGGCGACTCCTTTGTGCCAGACCCGTTCGCTGGTGACACTGTGATAGGGCGGGCGGTTCAGTTCGTAGGCCATGCTCATGGCGTCGAGCATGCTCCAGAGAATGTCCAGCTTGAACTGCAGGATCTCCAGCATGCGCTGCTGGCCCTCAACGGTAGTGTAGTGCTGAAGGGTGATCGCCAGCCCGTGCTCCACATCGCGGCGCGCCTGGCCCAGGCGGGTACGGAAGTATTCGTAGCCGGCCGGGTCGATCCAGGGATAGTGCTGCGGCCAGCTGTCCAGGCGCGACTGGTGGATCTGCGGGGCGAACAGTTCGGTCAGCGAGCTGCTGGCCGCTTCTTGCCAGCTGGCGCGGCGGGCGAAATTCACATAAGCGTCGACGGCAAAGCGCACACCAGGCAGCACCAGCTCCTGGGAGCGCAGTTGGTCCGGGTCCAGGCCGACGGCCTGGCCCAGGCGCAGCCAGGCTTCGATGCCGCCGTCTTCGCCGGGCGCGCCGTCGTGGTCGAGCAGGCGTTGGATCCACTCGCGGCGGATTTCGCGGTCCGGGCAGTTGGCCAGGATCGCGGCGTCCTTCATCGGGATGTTCACCTGGTAGTAGAACCGGTTGGCGACCCAGCCCTGGATCTGTTCGCGGCTGGCGCGTCCCTCATACATCGCCACATGGTAGGGGTGATGGATGTGGTAGTACGCACCCTTGGCGCGCAGGGCCTGTTCGAATTCGGCGGGGGACAGTGCTTTGGCGTCGCTCATGTCGGCTCCTAGAGGGTGATGCTCATGCCGTCGAAGGCCACTTCGACGCCGCGTCGGTCCAGCTCGGCGCGTTCGGCCGAGTCTTCATCGAGGATCGGGTTGGTGTTGTTGATGTGGATAAGGACCTTGCGCTGCGCAGGGAAACCTTCCAGCACTTCGAGCATGCCGCCCGGGCCGTTCTGGGCCAAGTGGCCCATCTCCCGCCCGGTACGGGTGCCGACACCGCGGCGCTGCATTTCATCATCTTCCCAGAGGGTGCCGTCGACCAGCAGGCAGTCGGCATCGCACATCATCTGCAGCAAGTTGTCGTCGACCTGGCCCAGGCCGGGTGCGTAGAACAGTTTGCCGCCGGTGCGCAGGTCTTCGACCATCAGCCCGAGGTTATCGCCCGGGTGTGGGTCGAAGCGGTGGGGCGAATAGGGCGGGGCGGCGCTGCGCAGCGGGAACGGGGTAAAGCGCAGGTTGGGGCAGGCGTCGATGACGAAGCTGCCTTCAAGCTCGATGCGGTTCCACTTCAGCCCGCCGTTCCAGTGGCTGAGCATGGTGAACAGGGGGAAGCCGGTGGTCAGGTCCTGATGGACCATCTCGGTACACCAGACCTGATGCGGGCAGCCTTCTCGCAGGCTCAAGAGGCCCGTGGTGTGGTCGATCTGACTGTCGAGCAGGACGATGGCATCGATACCGCTGTCGCGCAGGGCGCGGGCCGGCTGCATGGGGGCGAAGCCCTGCAGCTGTGCGCGAATGTCAGGGGATGCGTTGCACAGTACCCAGTGGACGCCGTCGTCAGAGAGGGCGATGGACGACTGGGTGCGTGCCGTGGCGCGCAAGGTACCGTCGCGAAAGCCTTTGCAGTTCACGCAGTTGCAGTTCCACTGCGGGAAACCGCCACCGGCGGCGGAACCTAGAATCTGGATGTACATGGCCACTCCTGCCGCGTCTTGAAATAAAAACGCCCCGGCTGACCGAGGCGTTGTACCGCAAGCAGACTCAACGGCTTGCGAAATACATGGTCACTTCAAAGCCGATACGCAGGTCAGTGTAAGCAGGTTTGGTCCACATGGAATTACTCCTTCCGGATAGGTCTGGGGTTGGGCAGCTACTTACTTAGTCCACCCTCCGAGAGAGGGGTTCCAATAGCCGGGATTGCGCTATCTTACTAAAAAATACGGACTGAATGGTTAAACCTGAGATAAACGCTGTTACATGTTCGGTAAAAATGGATCGGCGGTTTGCCCGTCGCCTGCAGGCGCAGGGCCATTGGCCAGGCATAGCCAGCCGCCTGTAGCGCGTTGCAGGTCGTGCGCCAATTGCTGCAACTGGTCCTCGGTCGTGGCGAGTATTGCGGCCTGCAAATCCTCCAGGCGTGCGCCCGGTTGCCCCGCCAGATGAGCCTGCCAAGCCCACTCGGCGACCTCGTTGTTGCTCAGGGTGGTTTCTGCCCATAGCGCGGCCAGGGCCTGGCGGGTCTCGGTCGAGCAGGACAACTGCGCCGTCAGCGAGGCCAGAAATGCCTCGATATGGGTGAGGATCTGCGCAGGGCTGGCGCTGGGAGACTGCACGCCGAACAGCAGACCACTGCAGCCCTGAAGTTGCCGGAAGGCACTGAATACGGCGTAGCCCAATTGCAACTCGACCCGCAGGCGCTGGTAGAACGGACCCTGGATCTGTTGCGCCAGTAGTCGCGCGCAGGCCTCGTCACCCGTCGACACCGGGCAGAACAATAGCAGGGCGGATTCACTGGCAGGCGGGGGCAGCATTTGCCACCGGCGAACGGGGGCGACTGTCACCACCCGTTGTGCTCCTGGCTGCCCAGGCACGGCCTGCAATGTGCGATTAATCGCCTGTTGCGTGTGTTCATCGAAGCCAGTGGCCAGGGCCTGCCATGTGGCGTGTGCCCACAAGGCATCCAGATCACCCTGGCTGAGCGTGCATGCAGGCAAAGGGCCCTTTTGGTGGGCAACAAGCTGCTCGGGAAGTTGCCTGATCAAGGCGCGGATTGGCATCGAATCAGTCTCGGCGGGTGCCTCTGCGAGCCAGTTGGCGGGCCGGGGCAGCACGTGCATCAGTTCCTTGAGCAGCACGATTACAGTTGCCGGTGCCCCCGCACAGCGCAGTTGCCAGAACTCGCCAACGGAGTCGAACTGCAGCTCTGCGGCCGCCCGTACCGCCCGCTCGCGCAGCGGCTGCACGGCATGGTCGAGGACAATCCACAAACGGTCGCGCAGGGCCGACGCTGGCTGCCAGCGCAGATACACCACGCCATGCTGGCGTAGCGCAGGGAGTGTCGGGCTCCAGGTCAAACCAGCAGGCGTAGCGCAAGCTGTGGTGTCGGGGCTTTGCGGGTTGAGCAGAGGCTCGGGGGCGGGCAGTTGCCATACCTCCTGGCACGCGGACGGGGCGCCTAGCAGCAGTGCGTCGAGCAAGGTACGCAAGGCAGTCTGGCCTTGCCCGGTCAGCGCTTCAAAAGGTTGCGCGGTGCTGTCGCGACGGGCGAGGTCGAGTGCTGTTGCGGCGTGAGTACGGCAACGCTGCAGCCCTGCATATTCTTCATTCAGCGCAGCCCAGTCGGTGTCACGGAAAAACCTCAGCCAGTCGAGCAGCAAGGCCCGGGCATTGTCGGCGATAGCCGGATCGCGGAGTGTCAGGCGCGTGTGCAGTAGTGTCTGGCCGGCAAAGCTGTACAGCACCGAGCATTCGATGGCGTGTGCCCAACCGCGTTCGCGCAGTGCGGCGAGTACGCCCCCGGGCCGGGTGTCGGTCAGCCAGGCGGTGAGGAAGTCGATGGCCTGCTCCGTTGCGGCGGGCAAATTCGCCACGGCCTGCAACAGCTCCAGTCGAGACCCGCTCAGCACCGAGTCCAGGGCATGGTCGAGCAGCGGCGGTGGCGGTTGCTGCATCACTCTCTGGCCCGTCGCGAGCCGGCTTGCTATCCGGCTCGCCAATGCTTGCAGCGTGTCGAGGCTTTGTGGCCCGCACAGGCTCAGGGTCATCTGGCCTGCCTGGTAGAAACGCTGGTGAAAGCCCTGCAGCGCGGCCTGAAAGTCAGCGCTGTGGATCGGCAGACTGTAGCGGTTCCCCGCCTGGAAACCACTCAAGGGGTGGCGCTTGGAGACCGCCTGCAATAGCGCAAATTGAGCTTGGGCCTGGGGATTGCGTGACCAGGCAATGAACTCGGCATGGATGACTTCGCGCTCGCGCGCCTGGGCCTGCAGATTGAACGAGGGCCTCGCCAGCATTTCGCACAAGCGCTCCAACCCACCGGCATACGCCGCCTGGGGCACTTCGAAGAAGTAGTCGGTGGTGCGCTCGCGGGTGCTGGCATTGACCTGGCCGCCATGGCGTTGCACATAGCGCATCAGGCCGTCATCGAGGGCAAAGCGCTCGTTGCCGAGAAACAGCAGGTGTTCAAGAAAGTGTGCAAGGCCGGCGTAGGGGGGGGGGGCGTCATGACTGCCTGCCATGACCCGCACCGCTGCGGCGCAACGCTTCAGTTGCGGCGCATGGCGCAGGGTGACTTGCAGGCCATTGTCGAGGGTGAGGTGTCTAAGGGAGGTGGGCATGACGGTTCCGTTTCAGCACGAACCGTCATGCTAGCGGATTATCCGTGGTGCGGCGCGTAGAGCTCCGGCCGCAGGTCGTGCAGGTACGGCGTGCTGGCACGGCCTTGGTGTACCCGTTGCAGCTCAAGGTCGGCCTGCAGCAAGGTACTGTCGCGACCGGCCATGGCCAGGATACTGCCGTCGGGGCCGATGATGCTGCTCTGCCCGCAGTAGTGGATTTCGTCTTCGGCGCCGCAGTAGTTGGCGTACGCCAGGTAGCACTGGTTCTCGTAGGCCCGGGCGCGCACGGTCACCTGGGCAATGAAGTCGTACGGCACCATGTTCGCCGTTGGCACCAGGATCAGTTCGGCACCGGCCAGGGCCAGGCGACGGGCATTTTCCGGGAATTCGATGTCGTAGCAGATCAGCATGCCCAGCCGCCAGCCGTTCAACTCCACCACGGGGAAGTGGTCAGGGCCGGGACTGAACATCGCGCGGTCCAGGCCACCGAACAGGTGAGTCTTGCGGTAGTTGCACAGGCTGCTGCCGTGGGCGTCGACCAGTTGCACGGCGTTGTATACCTGGCCGTCATCGGCAAGCTCGGGGTAGCCGTAGACGATGGCGATGCGGTTGCTCTGGGCGATCTCTACCACCGCCATGGCCGAGGGGCCGTCTTCGGCTTCGGCCAGGCGTTCCACCGCTTCGCTGCCGATGTTGTAGCCGGTAAGGAACATCTCCGGGCACACCAGCAGGTCGACCCCGCGCGACGCGGCCAGCTGCGCTTGCTGATGCAGGCGCTCCAGGTTACCCGGTACGTCCAGTGGTTGCGGGGCACCTTGATACAGGGCGATGCGCATGGTGGTTCTCCTGTCAGTCGGCCAGGGCGATGGGGCCGATCTCGTGGAACACGTCGCCTGGGCCTGGGTTGTCCGGATGGGTATGCCCCCCGAAGTGAGTCATGATACCCCACACCGCATTGAGCGACGTCTGCACCGCCCCTTCGACCCAGGCCGGGGTCCAGGACACGTCGTCACCGGCGATGAATATGCCGCGTTGCTCGGCGGGCAGGTCCTGCTGCATGAAGTGGGCATACATGCGTTGGTTGTAGCGGTAGTGGCCGGGCAGGGCACCTTTGAAGGCGCCAAGGAAATGCGGGTCGGCTTCCCATGAGACGGTGATCGGATCGCCAATGATGTGCCCGGCGATGTCGACTTTCGGGTAGATCTTCTTCAGGGCATCCAGGGCCAGCTTCACGCGCTTTTCCACCGGATGCGGGAGCATCTTCAGGGCATCGCTCATCCACGAGTACGACAGGCAGATCACCCCCGGCTTGTCGTCGCCGTTGTCAAACAGATAGGTGCCGCGGGTCAAGCGGTCGGTCAGGGTCATGCTCATCAGGTCACGGCCGGTTTCTGGGTCCTTGTCCTTCCAGAACGGTCGGTCGACCATCACAAAGGTCTTCGACGACTGCATGTAGCGCGTGCGGTCAAGGGCCATCCACATCTTCTGCGAGAACAGCGATTCCTCACACTCGATCTGGGTGGTCAGCAGCCAGCTCTGGCAGGTGGTGAGCACGGCGGCATAGTGGCGGGTATCGCCCCAGTTGTCGGTGACTGCCAGTCGCCCGTCAGCATCGCGGGCGATGCTCTTGACCCCGGGGCGCGGTGCGCCACGGTGCAACGCGCTGAGACTGGTGCCTGCCGGCCAGTGAGCGCAGCGCTCGGGTACATGGCGCCAGATGCCCAGCGGGACCTGCTCGACGCCACCCACCACCAGGTGCTGGTGGTCGTCGCAATTGGTCATCACCACGCGGAAAATTTCCAGCATCGAGTTAGGGAAGTCCGAGTCCCAGCCGCCGGTGCCAAAGCCGACCTGGCCGAAGACTTCCCGGTGCAGGAAACTGAGCTTGGCGAAGGCCTTTGAGGTGGCGACAAAGTCGTAGAAGGTGCGGTCGTCCCACAGCGGGACCAGGGTGTTCCAACGTTCTTTGAGGCGCGCTACGTCGCGGTCGCGAATGGCCTGCTGGATATCGCCAAAGCGGGCGCCGTCCTCCAGGGCATCGGCCCAGGCATCGGCCACTTCCTGGAACAGCTTGGGCAGGTCGGCGAGTTTTTCCGCGTAGTGGGTCTGGCCTTCCAGGTCGATCACCGTGCTGCCCGATGCCGGGGTCAGCGGATTGGGAAAAGGCTTGGTTTCCAGGCCCAGCTTGTCCACATAGTGGTAGAACGCCGTGGACGAAACCGGAAAACGCATGCCCCCGAGTTCGGCAATGATCCCGTCGGTGCCTTCAAAGGCCTGGGAGCGCAGCCGTCCGCCCATTTTCGAGGCCTCGTACACCACAGGCTTGAGACCTAGCTTCATCAACTCGTAGGCGGCCACCAGGCCGGCGATACCGGCACCGACAATCGCCACTTCTTCGCCATGGCGTTCGGTCGGAACACTGCCAAGGCCTGCCGGATGCTCGATCCAGTCGTCAAAGGCGAACGGAAAGTCCGGGCCGAAAATGGTGATGGGTTTCTTGCCGTCGGCGGGGTGGCGATTGTTCTTGTTCATGGATGACCTGGCCAGGGCTGCGCGGGGTGCGGAGCTTGAGTATAGGAAAATGCTGGTGGTCAGTTTAGAGGGCGGGGGTTACGTAATTAAGATGCAGAGTGTCGTCTATTTGATAGATGTTTTGTCGATGTGACGAGTATGCAAGTCAAATAGACGACCTGTAGGAACGGGCTTGCCCCGCGATCGCATTCTGCCTGTCATATTGCTTCGCGGTGCAAGTCGAGACGTCGCACCGCCGCTCCTATAGGTGGCCGCGGTCGACTTTGCTGCTGAGGATGATTGAGGTAGTGGTTTTTTCCACGCCCTCCACGCTGCCGATCTGATCAAGCAACTGGTCCAGTTGTTCGGGGGAATCGCTGCGCAGCCAGGCAACGTAGTCGAACTCCCCGCTTACCGCACACAGTTGCTGGATCTGTCCCATGGCGCTCAGGCGGCGCACCACGTCCTTGCCCGAGCGCGGCTGCACGGTAATCCCGACGTATGCCTGGAGACCGCCATCCATCACGCGCTGGCCCAGGCGCACGCCGTAACCGCTGATGACTTTGGTCTTTTCCAGTCGCGCCAGGCGCGAGGTGACGGTCGTGCGGGCGATGCCCAGTTGGCGGGCGAGCATGGCGACGCTCTCGCGGGCGTTGATCTGCAGCAGCGAGATCAACTGGCGATCGATTTCATCGAGGGCGACGGGGCGGCTGTCGGACATGGGCACTCTCTGGCACACGGAATAAGCGCGATAGCCTATCCACTCAAGCTACCGTCCAGCAAGGCACCTGCGGTCAGTGGGCCTTGAAGCAATGCTGCGCTGCGGGAAAACTGCCATCGCGTACCGCCTGGGCGTAGCTGTCCAGTGCCTGGACAATCTGCCCCTGCAGGTCGGCAAAGCGTTTGACGAAGCGCGGCTGGTAGTCGCTGAACAGGCCCAGGAGGTCTTCGGTCACTAATACCTGTCCGTCGCAGGCAGCAGATGCACCGATACCGATGGTGGGAACTCGCAGCGCTTCACTCAGCTGTCGTGCCACGGGCTCGGCGATGCCTTCGAGCACTATCGAGAAAGCGCCCGCGGCCTGCATTGCCAGTGCATCCCTGCGAACCTTGGCGGCGCTGGGCTCATCCCGGCCCTGAGCCTTGAAACCGCCCAGGCTGTTGACCTGCTGGGGCATCAGCCCGACATGGGCCATCACTGGGATGCCACGGCGTACCAGGAAGGCCACGGTCTCGGCCATTTCTTCCCCGCCTTCAAGCTTGACGCCTTGGGCGCCGGTTTCCCGCAGCACGCGCGAGGCGCTGGTGAACGCCTGCTCGGGCGACGCCTGGTAGCTACCGAATGGCAGGTCGACGACCACACAAGCGCGTTGCGCACCCCGCATCACTGCCTGGCCATGGGCGATCATCATGTCCAGGGTCACGCCCAGGGTGCTGGGCATCCCATACAGCACCATGCCCAACGAGTCGCCGACGATGATCACATCGGCTACGGCATCCACCCAGCGAGCCATGGGGGTGCTATAGGCGGTCAGTACCACCAGCGTGCCGGCACCTTTACGCTGCTCGATCGCAGGAATGCTCATACGGTTTGCTTGCACATGGCTGCTCATGGGGGTCTCCAAAGGGGTTGTTCAATGAGTGCGGGCGCAGGCTACCATCGGCCTTTGTCGGCTCACTTGAGCAAAGGAGACAGACGATGCCGCAAGCGAGCCAAATCCCGGAAGTGCCCCCCGTTCCGGAGTTCCAGCAACTGCCGGGGCCTGTCTACCGACGCATGTTTGCCATTCCCGCAGGCCATCGGGTCGAGATGCACAGCCATCCCTGGGTGCAGTTCACCTATGCCAGCGAAGGCATCATGCAGGTGCTGACCGAACACCACAGTTATCTGCTGCCGCCACAATGCGCGCTGTGGATTCCGGCCGGGGTCCGGCACACCGCCTACAGTGGGCAGACCATCGAATTTCGGGGGTTGTACCTGGAAGACTCGCTGCTCAACGGCTACCAGCGCCCCTGCGGCGTCATGCAGGTGACGCCGCTGGTGCGTGAATTGATCGAGAAGGCCAGCCACTTCCCCGCTGACGATCCCGTCCAGGGGCGGCAGGCGCGGCTGTTGCAGGTGCTGGTCGATGAGTTGCGCGAACTGCCCGAGGCTCCTTTTGGATTGCCCCTGCCGAGTGACCCGCGCTTGCGCAGGATCTCGGAAGCCCTGCAGGCCAATCCTGCAGATAACCGCAGCATCGAAAACTGGGCGCAATGGGTCGGTGCTTCGCGACGCACGCTGGTGCGGTTGTTCCAGGCGCAGACACAGCTGTCGTTTCGCGAGTGGCGTCAACGCCTGCGCTTGCTGGCGGCATTACCGCTGCTGGCGCAAGGCATGAGTATCACCACCCTTGCCAACGAACTGGGGTACGACTCGGTTTCGGCATTCATCGCGTTGTTCGCCCGCCACTATGGCGTGACACCCGGTCTTTACGCCTCACGATTGGCAGCACCTCAGCCGGCGTGAATCAGCGCTTTCACTTCGTCCAGGGTTTTGTAGGGAATGACGCTGCGCGGAATGCGCGAATCGGGGGAGAGGTTGTAAACAGCAAATCGCTCGTTGACCACCGATGAGGCCACCAATTCGAATGACGGCAATATGCGTGACTCGAAGTGTTGGTCCAGGCCGCAAGGAGAACGCTCCATACCCTGATGTTCGTAGAACCTGGGCAGGTTCTGATTGAGGTCGACACCTACCAGGAACACCTTGCTGAAGCCGGCGTGATAGGCAATCTGCAACGCCAGGTAAGCCACTGTGCGTGCGTCGAAAAAGCCGCGCTGCAGGTTCTTGCTGAACCCGGCTTTCTTGCTACAGCCTGCGAGGGAGCGGTGGCGAATCAGCTCCGGGTCTTTCTTGAACATCAGATCCATCAGGTGCGCCTTGGGCGCTTTTTTCAGGAAGTACACCTGCGCATTGGTCTCGACCTGAAGGGATCGAAAGTGATGCTCCCAGAGCGCAACCCGCTCACTGCGCCGCAGAGCCTCGGCAAACAGTTCCGGCTGTTGAATAGAAAAGTGAGTGTCGGTGCAGGTATAGAAAAACGGTCTTACAGGTGTGTCCATGAACAGCGAGATGGCGCCGTTCATGGTGATCATCGGGACGTCGCTGAATGCCTCGATCGGAAAGGCCTTCGCAGATTGACCTGAGGCGATGATAAAGGCTGCACCTGAGCGGATATTCCGACAATCCTCGAAGTTGTGCGCAGTGAACCCCGCGTCAACGTTCAGTGGTGCTGTAGAGGTGCCCATTGTTGAAATCCTTAGAAGGCGTCTTCGATGAAGCAATGGCTCGGAACTCGCCAAAGTCCTCATGAAAAGTAGCCCCATTTTTTATTAGATTGTAATCAATTGTTAAAAAGTTTGACCCCGATCGCATAAAAACGGTTCCGCCAAGCAGTAGGGCGCTGACTAGTGGCTTTGTAATGGCAGTTGGTACGCGTAGAATCGCGACCTTTTCGGCTATGCCACACGGGAGAGCGGTTGGTGTTCAAAGGAAGTGCGTGGTGAGCAAGATCGAGTTCGACGTAGATGCCGTTTATTGCATTTCCCTCAACGAGCGACACGACAGACGGAAACTGTTCAGCCAGACCGTTGGCAGCCTGATTGGTAATCCGGTGACCTTTCACTTGGCCGAACGCTGCGGTGACCCGGTAAAGGGTTGTTATGAGTCGCACCAGGCGCTGGCGAAACTGGCACTGGATCAAGGCTTGCAGCGCGTGCTGATTTTCGAGGATGACGTCAAAGCCTATGAGCTCAAAGCGACACCGGTCCGTTGGATCAACCGCTTTATTCGCACGCGCAAGTTCGAGGCCTTGCACTTGGGCTACAGCATGGGCAAGACCTGGCTTACCTGGTTCCCGTACATCGCCCGCGGCCGCGTGGTAGCGCTTCACGCCTACATACTTTCACCCGAAGGCTGCCGGATCCTGGCCCAGACGCCTTACGACGGCACACCCGTGGATGTCGTGTTCAAGCAGCGGATCAAGCAGCATTGCGCATTCCCGATGCTGTTTCGCCAGCATGCGGCCTCAGCCACGGGCAGCGATATCGAAAGCGTGGTCCGAAACGAAGACGCGTTCTGGCAGCGCAACTGGGACAAACATCGCCTTTCGCCACTGAAGAACTTCTGGCGCACCGTATTGCGAGTGCGTTTCTGAGGGAATCGAACTAGAGTCTGGACATTGCCGGCGCAAGGAATGCCGTGCGGGCACCAACCCTCTGGAGTCGAGATGAGTCAGGAAAAGGCCGTTCGCGTTCTTCAATCAGTGAAAACCGTCGTGCTGAGCGCACTGGCAGCGCTCAGCCTGGTGCTGGTGCCGCTGGTATGGGTGCCGCTGATTGTGGGGGATTGGGTCTTGGAAAAGCTCAAGCGCCAGGGCCCGCATCGCTGATAGAAGCCGGGCACCTGGCCCTGATACAGGCAAAAAAAACCGCGCATAGCGCGGTTTTTAATTTGGTGGGCCCACACGGACTTGAACCGTGGACCAAAGGATTATGAGTCCTCTGCTCTAACCAACTGAGCTATAGGCCCCAGTGGTCGCGGATTATAACGAGGGTTTCCTGGCTGTGCCATCCGAAAGATCTGAAAGTGCTATGCGAAGAAATGTTGCGGCAAATTCCTCGGCCGACACCGGCAGGCTGACGATGTAGCCCTGGATCTGCTCGCATCCTTCGGCAGCCAGGAAGCGTTGCTGGGCCTGGGTTTCCACACCTTCGGCAATGATGGTCAATTGCATACTGCGCCCCAGGGCAATAATCGCCCTGGCAATGGCAACATCATGGGGGTCATCCGGCAGCCCGCGGATGAAGGACTGGTCGATCTTGAGAATGTCCAGGGGCAGGCGCTTGAGGTAGCTCAGTGACGAATAGCCGGTGCCAAAGTCGTCTATCGCCAGTTGCACGCCCAGTTGCTTGAGTTGGTGAAGAATGGCCAGGGCTTCTTCTGCCTGGCTCATGATGAAGTTCTCGGTGATTTCCAGTTGCAGGTCGCCGGCTTTCAAGTGGTGAGTCTTGAGCAGTTGTTCGATGCGCTTGACCAGGCTGGTCTGGCGCAGTTGAGCGCCGGCGAGGTTGACGGAGAGAGGGCCGAAGGCCAGGTAGTTTTTCTTCCAGTCCTGCATCTGCCGGCAGGCCTGTTCCAGTACCCAGTCGCCCAGTTGCAGGATCATGCCGTTTTCTTCGGCCAGGCCGATGAAGTGTTCTGGCGGTACTTCGCCAAGCAGTGGGTGTTTCCAGCGGATCAGCGCTTCGGCACCCACCAGGCTCTGAGTTTTAAGGCTGAATTTTGGCTGGTAGCTCAGGCTCAGCTCGTTGCGTTCTATGGCGCGCCGCAGCTCATGCTCCAGGGCGATGCGTTCGCTGGCCTGGGCGGTCAGGTCGCGGGTGTAGCACTCGACCCGGTTGCGGCCCTTGGCCTTGGAGCGGTACATCGCGGCATCGGCGTTGCGGATCAGCGAGGCGACATCGGTGCCGTCCTGTGGGTACAGGCTGGTACCGATACTGGCACTGGTGAAGAACTCATGCTCTCCCGCCTGGAACGGGGCGCTGAAGCACGCCAGCAGCTTGTTGGCGATAAGGCTGGCATCGCCGGGTTGGTGCAGGCCGGGCAGCAGAATGATGAACTCGTCACCCCCCAGGCGCGCCACGGTGTCTATGTCGCGCACCTGTTCCTTGAGGCGCTGGGCGATACCTTTGAGCAGCAAGTCGCCCACCGGGTGGCCAAGACTGTCGTTGATATGTTTGAAGCGGTCCAGGTCCAGGAACAGTACCGCCCCCTGGCGCCGGGAGGCCTGGGTACAGGTGAGTGCCGCCTGCAGGCGATTCTCGAACAGGGTGCGGTTGGGCAGGCCGGTGAGCGGGTCGTGATGGGCCTGGTAGTCCAGTTTGGCCTGGGCGTGCTTGAGGCTGGAAATGTCGGCGAACACCGCGACGAAGTGGGTAATGATCCGGTCGCTGTTGCGCACCGCACTGATGGTCAACCAGCTGGGGTAGAGCTCGCCGTTTTTGCGTCGGTTGTAGATTTCGCCTTGCCAATGGCCCTCCGCGGTCAGCTGGTGCCACATGGCGGCGAAGAACGCGCTGTCGTGCTGGCCGGAGGCAAGCAGGCGCGGTGTCTGGCCCAGGGCTTCAAATTCGTTGTAGCCGGTGATTTCGCTGAAAGCGCGGTTGACTGCGCTGATGCGTTGGTCGGTGTCAGTGATCAGTACGCCTTCCGCGGTATTCTCGAACACCGTTGCGGCCAGCTGCAGTTTTTCCTGCATCAGGTGGCGTTCGGTAATGTCCCGGGCAATGGTCAGCATGCAGTCGACACCGGCAATCGGCAGGGGGCGGGCCGACAGTTCACACAGACGGATCTGCCCGTCACTGCGGCGGATATGGCAACTGAAGTCGCGCACGAAACCATCTTTTTTGATCATCTGCAGCAGGCGTCGCCGCTCGTTGAGGTCGACCCACATCCCCAGGTCCAGTGAGGTCTGGTCCAGCGATGTGTGGCTGTCGAACCCGGTCAGGCGGCAGAAGCCCTCGTTGACTTCGATCAGCAGGCCATCGCTTTGCCGGGACAGCAGCAAGCCATCGGGAGAGGCATGGAAAGCCTTGGCAAACTTCTCTTCCGAGGTGCGCAGCTGTTCCTGGGTTTCCTTCAATTGACTGATGTCGCGTACCGCCACTACCAGCGCTGGGGTGCTGTCGAGCTCTATGGTCCCGGCTGAGATGAGGCCGGTGAACAGTTGGCCGTTACTGCGCTGGAAGAGTGTCTCCAGGTTGCGGATGCTGCCGGACTGCAACCGCTCAAGCAGTGTTGGACCAATACCGTCGATTCCCCAGATATTCAATTCGGTAGTGGTGCGGCCAACGACGCTGTCGGCGTCCAGGCCAATCTGTTCCTCGAAGGCTTCGTTGACTTCCAGCAAGCAACCATCGCTGAGGCGGGCGATCAGCAGGATGTCCGGGCATTGCTGGAAAACCGAGACGAACTTCTGTTCCGACAGGCGCAGGGCCTCTTCGGCATTCTTGGTTTCGCTGATGTCGATCATCAGGCCGCGCATCACAGGTTTGTGCCCGTGCTCGATCAGGCTGACGATGTCACGCACCCAGAGGCTGCGACCATCGGCGCAGATCACCCGGTAATCGAGACTGTGATCGCGCCCGGCGGCGGTTTCGCTGTCACAGTAGGCCTGGGCCCAAAGGGCATCGTCGGGGTGGATGATGCTGCGCCAGAAGCCTGGACGCAGCCAGTGGCTCAAGGGGTAGCCCAGCAGGTCTTCTGCATGGGGAGATACGTAGTTGTAGGTGAAGTCGTTGGCGTCTGCTTCCCAGGCAATCGCCGACAGACTCTCGACCAGGCCACGGTAGTGGTATTCGCTGCTGCGCAGTTCTTGTTCCAGGGCGACGCGGCGAGAAATCTCCGAGCTCAGGCGTCGATTGACCCGCATCACTGCCGCCAGGATCGTCACCAGCAGTAGTACCGCGGGAAGCCCATAGATGAGCAGGTCGTACCAGACCGTGCGATGGTCCAATACCTTGCCGACCCAGCGCTCCTGAATATCGCTGATCTCAGCGGGGCTCATGTCGGCCATGACCTTGTCGAGGATGCCGACGAGGATCTTCTGTTCTTGTGGTACCGCCATGGCCAGTTGATAGCGATAGGGCGTTTCGCCGCTGACATACATGCCTTCAAGCTTGAGCTGGCGCAGGCTCCAGATGCTCGACGCGAGATCGCCGACCACGGCGTCGACTTCATCGGTGGCCAACGCCTGCAGGGTCGAGCTGACATTGCGCATGGCGACCAGGTTCAAGTCGGGGTGGTGGGTGCGCAGCAGTTCGTGAGGCGCGTAGTTTTCCACCACGGCAATCTTCAGCCCGTAGAGGTCCTTGATGTTGCGAGGCTGTGCGCCACCCTTGTGGGCGAGGATGACAATCGGAAAGTCCAGGTAGGGGCGAGTGAAGGCAAGGAAGCCCTGGCGTTCGGGGGTCGACATGATCCCAGGCAGCACGTCCAGTTTGTTCTGGCGTGCCTGCTCCAGGACGGCTGTCCAACTGCTCGGTTCGACCGGCTTGAACGTAATGCCCAGTCGGTCCTGCATCAGGGCAATGTAATCGGCGGCCAATCCCTGGTAGCGGCCCTCCTGGTCACGGTACTCGAACGGTGGCCAGGATGCGTCGACGCCCACGCGCAGCTGCGGGTGGGCGCTGAGCCAGGCTTGTTCTTCGTCTGTCAGGGTCAAGGCGCCGGCCGCTGCGCTCCAGAGTGCCAGGAGCAGCAACAGAAGGGCCGGCAGTCTGGGCATAGCGGCCTCGTCACACATGTGGGTTGCATTCGAGTGTAGACGGGCAATTCGCCACCGGGGTAGTGGCGAAAGTCTTAAAGTTTTCGAGGGCACAAAAGAAAAACCCCGGCCTGGGCCGGGGTTCGTCATCACTCGTCGAGGAAGGAGCGCAGATGCTCGCTTCGCGTCGGGTGGCGCAGCTTGCGCAGCGCCTTGGCTTCGATCTGACGGATCCGTTCACGGGTCACGTCGAACTGTTTGCCGACCTCTTCGAGGGTGTGATCGGTGTTCATGTCGATACCGAATCGCATGCGCAGCACCTTGGCTTCGCGAGCGGTCAGACCGGAGAGCACGTCACGGGTCGCTTCCTTGAGGCTTTCGACCGTGGCGACATCGATTGGCGACTGCATGGTCGAGTCTTCGATGAAGTCACCCAGGTGCGAGTCTTCGTCATCACCGATCGGGGTTTCCATGGAGATCGGCTCTTTGGCGATCTTCAGTACCTTGCGGATCTTGTCCTCAGGCATTTCCATGCGTTCACCCAGCTCTTCCGGGGTCGGTTCGCGACCCATTTCCTGCAGCATCTGCCGGGAAATGCGGTTGAGCTTGTTGATCGTCTCGATCATGTGCACCGGGATACGGATGGTACGAGCCTGGTCGGCGATCGAGCGGGTGATCGCCTGACGAATCCACCAGGTGGCATAGGTCGAGAACTTGTAGCCGCGACGGTATTCGAACTTGTCCACCGCCTTCATCAGGCCTATGTTGCCTTCCTGGATCAGGTCGAGGAACTGCAGGCCGCGGTTGGTGTACTTCTTGGCGATCGAGATAACCAGACGCAGGTTGGCCTCGACCATTTCCTTCTTGGCGCGACGAGCCTTGGCTTCACCGATCGACATGCGACGGTTGATGTCCTTGATCTCGGCGATGGTCAGACCGGTTTCGCTTTCGAGGTCGATCAGCTTTTGCTGGCAGGCCACGATGGCGTCGCTCTTCTCACCCAGGGCGGCGGCCCATTTGGTGCTGCGCTTGGCCAGGTCGCTGGCCCAGGTCTGGTCGATCTCGTTGCTCGGGAACAGACGCAGGAAATCGGCGCGTGGCATACGTGCATCACGTACGCACAATTGCATGATCGCGCGCTCTTGCTGGCGCAAGCGGTCCAGGGCGCTACGAACACGCTCCACCAGGCCTTCGAACTGCTTGGGCACCAGCTTGATCGGCATGAACAGCTCAGCCAGGTCGAGCATCGCCTTGATGCTGTCCTTGTGGCTGCGGCCGTTCTTCTTCAAGAGTTTGAGGGTGGCGTTCAGTTGATCCTGAACGGCACCGAAGCGCTGACGAGCGACTTCAGGATCGGGACCGCTTTCGGTCTCTTCCTCTTCCTCGGCGCCTTCTTTCTCCTCGTCTTCATCCTCGTCGGCATCGGCCTTGGCCGGGGCTTTCGGGTCGATCGGCGGCGGCACTTCGGCAGGTGGCGCAATACCGTCGTCCGGGTCGATATAACCGCTCAGGACGTCGGACAGGCGGCCACCTTCGGTGGTGACGCGATCGTACTCGGAGAGAATGTGTTCGACGGTACCGGGGAAATGGGCGATAGCGCCCATGACTTCACGGATACCTTCTTCGATACGCTTGGCGATTTCGATCTCGCCTTCGCGGGTCAACAGCTCGACGGTACCCATTTCACGCATGTACATGCGCACCGGGTCTGTCGTGCGACCGATATCGGTTTCCACAGCCGCCAACGCTGCTGCGGCTTCTTCAGCTGCGGCTTCGTCGGTGTCGGCTTCGGCCAACAAAAGGGCATCCGCATCCGGAGCACTCTCGAATACGTTGATCCCCATGTCGTTGATCATGCGGATGATGTCTTCCACCTGCTCCGGATCTGAAATATCCTCTGGCAGGTGGTCGTTGACCTCCGCGTAAGTCAGGTAACCCTGCTCACGACCGCGGGTGATCAACTCTTTGATGCGAGACTGCTGTTGCGCTTTTCCGGACATAACACCCTATCCACTGAAGGTCTTGGCGGGCAAAAAACAAGCCGAGGATTATACCCGAGCTAGGACCTCACGCGCCAGTTGAGGTCGGGGTTTGTGCGGGAACATTCCGGCTTAGCAGGTCGCGCAGCTGATTTTTTTCTTCTGCGCTCAACTCACTTTGACGTGCTTTCCTGAGCAGATGTTCCAGGCTTCGCTCGCGTTGGCGAGCGGACAAGCTAGTTATGGTGTCGAAAAACTGTTGTTCAAGGTTGTCGGCATCGATCAGCCATTCCTTTTCCGCCAATGCCCGCAGCAAACGACCTTGTTCGGTGCCATGCCAGCGGGCGATCAGCTGTAGTGAGCGTAGCTCAGGATTCTTTTGCAGGGCTTCGAGCAGGGCTACCAGCAGTTGAGCGTAGACGTGTTCTTCGGCTGCGAAGTGACCGGCATCCTCGACTTTTTTAGCCAGCTGCGGATGGTGCAGCAGGGTGCGCAAAGCGCTCAAGGTCGGGGGTTCCACTGAAGTGGGTACCCGTGGTGGTGCATCCTGGCGTTGGCCGTTGCGCTCCCAGGGTTTGCCTTTCTTGTCCCACGGCTTGCCTTCCCATTTCTTCTTGCCACCCTTGTTCGGCGACCACGGCTGTTGTGGCGGTGCGTAGTCGGGCTGGTGAAAATCACCGTAGTCCGGGGTGTAGTCGGGGATGGCATCGTAGTCGATGCCCGGGTCATAGCTGGGCGGTGCTTCGGCTGGTGCGCTGTGGCTCAGTTGCTCGACCTGCTGGTTGTCGAGGCCGGTGATTTCCTTGAGCCGGTTGCGCATCAAGGCACGCAGGTTGGCACCCGGCACTTTTTCGATCAACGGTGCTGCGAGGGTGGCCATATGAGCCTTGCCTTCGAGCGATCGAGGATCGGCTTCTTCGGTCAGTTGCTGGAAAAAATAGTCGGCCAGAGGTTGAGCGTGCTGGTTGATGCGCGCGCGGAAGGCATCGGTGCCTTCCGCGCGGATCAAGGTGTCCGGGTCTTCGCCTTCGGGCAGGAACAGAAAGCGCGCCTTGCGGCCGTCCTGCAGGCTCGAAAGCGTGGATTCCAGCGCGCGCCAGGCGGCATTGCGGCCTGCCTGGTCGCCATCGAAGCAGAACAATACGCTGGGCACCACACGAAACAGGCGCTTGAGGTGCTCTTCGCTGGTGGCTGTACCCAGGGTTGCTACCGCATTGCGCAGGCCTTGCTGGGCCAGTGCAATAACGTCCATGTAGCCTTCGACAACGATGATTTCATCGAGATTCCGGTTGAACTTGCGTGCTTCGTACAGCCCGTACAGTTCCTGGCCCTTGTGGAACACCGGAGTTTCCGGAGAGTTCAGGTACTTGGGCTTGTCGTCGCCCAGTACTCGACCTCCAAACGCGATGACGCGACCGCGGCTGTCGCGGATCGGGAACATCACGCGGTCGCGAAAGCGATCGTAGCGTTTGCCGCTTTCGGCGTTCTCGATGAGCAGGCCGGCATCAATCATGGCCTTCTGCTGCAGGGTGTCGCTGCTCAGGTGCTTGAACAGGTTGTCCCACCCCGGCGGGGCGTAGCCCAGGCTGAAATCGCGAGCGATTTCACCGGACAGCCCGCGGCCCTTGAGGTACTCGACGGCCGAACGACGGGTAGGGTGGCTTTTCAGCGCCTGGCGATAATATTCGGCGGCGGCTTCCAGTAGCGGGTAGAGCGGCGAGTCCGTGGGTTGGCGGGGTTTTTGCCCGCGTCCGCCTTCTTCGCGTGGCACTTCCATGCCGGCGGCCTTGGCCAGTTCCTCGACGGCCTGGGGAAAGTCCAGGTTGTCGTGGTCCATGATGAAGCCAAGGGCGTTGCCGCCCGCGCCGCAACCAAAGCAGTAATAGAACTGCTTGTCGGGGCTGACGCTGAAGGACGGGGTTTTTTCTTTGTGGAACGGGCAGCAGGCAGTGAGGTTCTTGCCGGCCTTTTTCAGTTGCACGCGCGAACTCACCACATCGACGATATCGGTACGGTTGAGCAGGTCGTCAATGAAACTTTGGGGAATCAGCCCGGCCATGGCACTCTCATCATCAGGCGATAAACCAGTGTAATCGCTAATGCTGCAGGGACGGCTTCGCGTTCGAGCGATGTCGAATGGCGTAACACAAAAATAGGAAAGACGTGCTCGTCGGTAGCCGGTTAAGGCTCGTCAGTAATGACGTGCACAGCTGGCGTTGAGGCCAGTTCTGACGATTCAGGCAGGTTGTCCGCGTTTTGACAAACGGGACGCCTCAAGCACAAAGGCCAGAGGTTCAAGCAACTACTGCCGGCAGCCCGGCTTTGGGCCGGGCGAGGCAGAAGCTTGCGACGGACGTCTGTATTAGTACAGACGAACGGCGCGGCGCTGTTCGCGCTGAACTTTCTTGGCGTGACGTTTAACAGCGGCTGCTGCTTTGCGCTTACGCTCAGAAGTCGGCTTCTCGTAAAATTCGCGGCTACGAACTTCAGCCAGAACACCGGCTTTTTCGCAGGAGCGCTTGAAACGACGCAGAGCTACGTCGAAGGGTTCATTCTCTTTAACTTTGACGGCTGGCATCCAGAGCTACCTTCATTCATTACCGGGGGTCAACGAACTCGTGGCAAAACTGTGCACTGGAGAACGTCGGTTTTTAAGGGTTGCGGATGTTAACCCTTAGCCAGCCGGAATGCAAAGCCTCTGATCGAAAACCGCTGGTCGGCACCCGGAGTGGGGACTATCATGCGCGGCTTCAAATTCAGCCTCCACAAGGCGCAGACCCATGCTAGTACTGGGATTGGAAACATCCTGCGACGAAACCGGCGTCGCATTATACGACAGTGAACGCGGTCTTTTGGCCGATGCATTGTTCAGTCAGATCGACCTGCACCGCGTCTATGGCGGCGTTGTGCCAGAGCTCGCCTCCCGCGATCACGTCAAGCGCATGCTGCCGTTGATCCGCCAGGTCCTGGCCGAGGCCGACTGCGTGGCTACCGAGATCGACGCCATTGCCTATACCGCTGGCCCCGGGCTGGTGGGTGCGCTGTTGGTAGGTGCCTCGTGCGCCCAGGCGCTGGCCTTTGCCTGGGGCATTCCAGCCTTGGGCGTGCACCATATGGAAGGCCACCTGCTGGCGCCGATGCTTGAGGAGCAGCCTCCAGAGTTCCCGTTCGTCGCCTTGCTGGTATCTGGTGGGCATACCCAGCTGGTACGGGTGGATGGTATCGGTCGCTACGAGCTGCTGGGTGAGTCGCTTGATGATGCCGCTGGCGAAGCCTTCGACAAGACCGCCAAGCTAATGGGGCTCAACTATCCAGGTGGCCCGGAAATCGCCCGCCTGGCGACCCAGGGCGTGCCTGGCCGCTTTGTATTCCCTCGGCCGATGACGGATCGCCCGGGCCTGGACTTCAGCTTCAGCGGCTTGAAAACCTTCGCCCTGAACACCTGGCAGCAGTGCCAGAAAGCTGGAGACGACGGCGAGCAAACTCGTTGCGACGTGTCTCTGGCCTTCCAGCAGGCGGTGGTGGAGACTTTGACCATCAAGTGCAAGCGTGCCCTGAAGCAAACCGGCCTCAAGCGCCTGGTGATCGCTGGTGGTGTCAGTGCCAACACGGCGCTACGCGCTTCGCTGGAAGAAATGCTCGCGGGCATCAAGGGCAATGTGTACTACGCACGGCCACAGTTTTGCACCGACAATGGCGCCATGATCGCTTATGCCGGGTGTCAGCGCCTGGCGGCGGGGCAACAGGAGAGCTTGGCCATCAGTGTGCAGGCGCGCTGGCCGATGGAGCAGTTGTCACCGCTGTAATGAGCGACGCTCATGCAGCGGGTTCAGAAATGTCGTTCGCGGCCGGCAAAGAGGTCGCGTAGATTGCCACGGTGACGCCAGACGATCAGCACGGTCAGCACGCTGATCGGCAGTAGTGCTTCCGGCTCGCGCCAGGCCAGCAATGGCAGGGTCAGCGGTGTGGCGATCAGCGCTGCCAGGGAGCTGGTGCGGGTCAGGTAGAAAGTCAGCAGCCAGGCGCTGATGGCCAGCAGTGCCGCTGGCGGGTACAGCCCCAGCAGCATGCCGGCGGCGGTGGCGACGCCTTTGCCGCCGCGAAAGCAGAAGTAGATCGGGAACAGGTGGCCGATCACTGCGCACAAGCCTATCCAGGCTTGCTGTTGCAGGTCGAGCCCGGCAACACTGGCGACCAGCACGGGAAGAAGACCCTTGCACAGGTCGCCAAGCAAGGTCAGGACCGCCAGTTTGCGGCCGGCCAAGCGCAGCATGTTGGTTGCACCGGCATTGCCTGAACCGCTCATGCGTGGGTCCGGGCTGCCATTGAGGCGGCTCAGGACGATGGCAAAGGACAGCGAGCCGAGCAGGTAGGCGAGCAGTGCCAGTAACCAAAACATGCTAACTATTCCGGGCGAGGACGCCCTGATTCTAACGGCGCCAGTCGCCCTTGTCGTGCAGTGGAGAGAAGTGCTTGGACAGAGTGTTCATCGAAGGCCTGGAAGTTGATACCGTGATCGGTGCCTATGACTGGGAGCGCGGTATTCGCCAGTGCCTGCGTCTGGACCTGCGTTTTGCCTGGGACAACCGACCGGCTGCGGCGGGTGACGACCTCACCCTGGCGCTGGACTATGCCAGTGTGTCTGCACGTATCCAGGCGTTTGCCGAAGAGGCTCAGTACGAGTTGGTGGAAACCTTTGCCGAGCGTTTGGCGGCGGTACTGATGAGTGAGTTCCAGATTCCCTGGCTGCACCTGAAGCTGACCAAGCCCGGCGCCGTGCCGGCAGCCACTGGCGTGGGCGTGGAGATCGAGCGCGGATGTCTCTGAACAGGGTTTACCTTGGTCTTGGCAGCAATGTCGAGCGTGAGCGGCATCTGTGTGCGGGCCTTGATGCGCTGGCCGGGTTTCTTCAGGACATGCGCTGTTCGCCGGTGTTCGAGAGCCAGGCGGTGGGTATCAAGAGCGGTCCATTCTTCAATCTGGTGGTTACAGGGCTGACCGACCTGCCATTGATGGAGCTGGACCGCCGCCTCAAGTTCATCGAGGCGGACAATGGTCGCTATGCGCCCGAGCCCAAGGGCCTGCCGCTGGATATCGATGTGCTGATGTACAACGAACTGTGTGGCAGCTTCGACGGCTTGGTTTTGCCCCGGGCAGAGATTCTCAAGAACGCCTTTGTGCTTTGGCCGCTGTCATTGATTGCGCCGCAGTTGGTCCATTCGGGGGTGGGGAAGACCATGGCCCGGCTGTGGGCTGAGGCTCAGATTGCGCAGGTACTGGCTCCTGTATCGTTCGAGTGGCACGGGCAGCAGTTGACCAATATTTGAGCAAGCGCGGGACAAGCCTCTGCTGCAAGAGCAGGCTTGTCCCGCGATGGTTTTACCCTTTGTAGGTTTTCAAAGCCTTCAGCCGCTCGCCCTTGAGCGCTTCTCCCAATGCCTGGCCGGTCAGCCCTTGCTGCACCAGCGGCTGCACCTGTACGGCCCGCGCAGCTGCCACTGCGCCGCGCAAGTAGTCGGCCTGTGGATATTCTCTTTGTTCCAGACCCTTGCGGCCTCGTGCGTCCATCTCGCAAGCGCAAATGAACTCCTCGAAGCGCTGAGGCCTGCGGTACACATCGAAGCGCTGCAGGAGTTCGAGCAGTGTCGAGGCCTTGAGTTCCAGTGCCCGGTGGCAGTGAGTGTGGAACTCACCCACCAGCATCGCCAGTTCCTGGCAATCCCGCGGCACCTTGAAGCGCTGGTTGACGGCCTCGATCAACTGCAACCCACGATGCTCATGGGCAATGTGTCGTGGCCACTGCGCCTCCGGCGTTGTGCCCTTGCCCAGGTCATGTAGCAGGCAGGCCCAGCGCACCGTCAGGGGTTGTTGATGCCGGGCGGCTTGCTCGAGAACCGAGAGGGTATGGATACCACAGTCGATTTCCGGGTGGTGAGCCGCAGGTTGTGGCACACCGAACAGCGCATCGACTTCCGGTAGCAGCTCCTTGAGCGCGCCACACTCGCGCAGTACCTGGATGAACACCTGGGGGTGATCTTCCATCAGTGCGCGGGCAATTTCCTTCCAGCTGCGTTCGGCGGTGAGTGCCTGGAGTTCTCCTGACTCGCTGAGCTGGCGCATCAAGTCGATGGTTTCCGGAGCTACGCTGAAACCCAGGCTGGCATAGCGCGCGGCAAAGCGGGCAACACGAAGGACACGCAAGGGATCTTCGGTGAACGCCGGGGATACGTGGCGCAAGATGCGAGATTCTAGATCTTTTTGGCCGTGATACGGGTCGCTGACGATGCCTTGCTCATCTTCGGCCATGGCGTTGATGGTCAGGTCGCGGCGAATCAGGTCCTCTTCGAGCGTCACCTCGGGGCTTGCGTGGAAAGTGAAGCCGCCATAGCCGCGCCCGCTCTTGCGTTCGGTGCGGGCCAGGGCATATTCCTCACCGCTTTCAGGATGAAGGAATACCGGGAAATCAGCCCCGACCGGCCTGAAGCCCAGCGCCTGCATTTGTTCAGCCGTGGCACCGACCACGACCCAGTCGATATCACTGACCGGACGGCCGAGCAGGCGATCGCGTACGGCGCCTCCGACTTTGTAGATCTGCATGAAAAACCTCCGTTGATGCCACAGGATAACCTGTCTGGCAGCAACGGAGGGCAGGGGGACTAGAGGTGCACGACCGCGAGGTCCAGGCGACCGTACTCCGCTTCGCTGTGCTCGCCCTTGGGCGGTACGTGATGAGTTTTCATGATCTGGTCGCCCTGCAGCGTTTCCAGGTGGATATCGAAGCCCCAGAGGCGGTGCAGGTGCTTGAGCACTTCCTCGGTGGAGTCGCCCAGCGGTTTGCGGTCGTGTTGCTGGTGACGCAGGGTCAGGGAGCGGTCGCCGCGCCGGTCGATGCTCCAGATCTGCACGTTCGGTTCGCGGTTCCCCAGGTTGTACTGGGCAGCCAGGGTTTCACGGATGATCCGATAGCCGCTTTCGTCATGGATGGCCGGCACCAGCAGATCTTCGCGCTGGTCGTCATCGAGAATACTGAACAGCTTCAGGTCGCGGATCACGGTGGGTGACAGGTACTGCAGGATGAAGCTTTCGTCCTTGAAGCTGCTCATGGCGAACTTGATGGTCGACAGCCAATCGCTGCCGGCGATGTCGGGGAACCAGCGGCGGTCTTCCTCGGTGGGGTGTTCGCACATGCGGCGGATGTCGCGGTACATGGCAAAGCCCAGGGCATACGGGTTGATGCCACTGTAATAAGGGCTGTCGAAACCGGGCTGGAACACTACGCTGGTGTGCGACTGCAGGAACTCCATCATGAAGCCGTCGGTTACCAGGCCCTCGTCGTAGAGGTCGTTCATCAGCGTGTAGTGCCAGAAGGTGGCCCAGCCTTCGTTCATCACCTGGGTTTGGCGTTGCGGATAGAAGTACTGGGCGATCTTGCGCACGATACGCACGATTTCCCGCTGCCAGGGTTCGAGCAAGGGTGCATGCTTTTCGATGAAGTAGAGAATATTTTCCTGAGGTTCGGCGGGGAAGCGCGCATTGTCGCGCTCGCTATTCTTGTCGGCACCCTTGGGAATGGTGCGCCACAGGTCATTGATCTGCTTTTGCAGGTGTTCTTCGCGTTCCTTCTGCCGGCGCCGCTCTTCTTCCGCGGAAATCGGGTACGGCCGCTTGTAGCGGTCAACACCGTAGTTCATCAAGGCATGGCAGGAGTCGAGCAGGTCTTCGACCGCGTCGATGCCATGGCGCTCCTCGCATAGGGTGATGTACTGCTTGGCGAACACCAGGTAGTCGATGATCGAGCTGGCGTCGGTCCAGGTGCGGAACAGGTAATTGCCTTTGAAGAAGCTGTTGTGCCCATAGCAGGCGTGGGCAACCACCAGGGCCTGCATGCAGATGGTGTTTTCTTCCATCAGGTAGGCGATGCAGGGATCGGAGTTGATCACGATTTCGTAGGCAAGGCCCATCTGGCCACGGCTGTAGGATTTCTCGGTACTCAGGAAGTGCTTGCCGTATGACCAGTGGTGGTAGCCAAGGGGCATGCCCACGGACGCATAGGCGTCCATCATCTGCTCAGCCGTAATCACTTCGATCTGGTTGGGGTAGGTGTCCAGGGCATAGCGCTCGGCCAGGCGGCTGATTTCCCGGTCATAGGCCTGGATCAGTTCGAATGTCCATTCGGACCCGGTGGAAATGGGTTGGCGCTTCTGCTCTCTAGCGGTCATGTCACTAACCTGCGCTGGAAGAGTTCACGGAAGACCGGATAGATATCACCGGCCGACACCAGCTGCTGCTGGGCGAACGTATCGGCAAAGGCTTCACCGATGCGTTCATATTCGAACCACAATGCCTGATGTTCGCGGGGAGTGATCTCCACGTAAGTGTAGTACTGGACGAACGGCATGATTTGCTTGGTGAGGATCTCGCGGCAAATCGGCGAGTCGTCATTCCAGTTGTCGCCGTCGGAGGCTTGGGCGGCGTAAATATTCCATTCACTGGCCTGGTAGCGCTCGGCCATGATTTCCTGCATCAGTTTCAAGGCGCTGGAAACGATGGTGCCGCCGGTTTCCCGGGAATAGAAAAACTCCTCCTCGTCGACTTCGCGAGCACTGGTGTGGTGGCGGATGAAGACCACTTCAATCTTGTCGTAATTGCGCTTGAGGAACAGGTACAAAAGGATGAAGAAGCGCTTGGCGATGTCCTTGGTGGCCTGGGTCATGGAGCCAGAGACGTCCATCAGGCAGAACATCACCGCTTTTGAGCTGGGGTTGGGTTGCTTGACCAGCAAGTTGTACTTGAGGTCGAAGGTGTCGAGGAAAGGTACACGGTGAATACGGGCACTCAACCGTTCTATTTCCGCTTCTATTTCCTGAATATCGCCGAAGTTGTCGGGCTCTTCGCGCTTCAGGCGTGCCAGTTCCTCTTGGGCTTCGCGCAGTTTTGCGCGGCTGCTGCCAGACAGGGCGATGCGTCGGGCGTGTGCTGAGCGCAAGGTGCGGATGATGTTGATCCGTGACGGATTGCCTTCGTTGCTGATACCCGCGCGCACGGTCTTGAAGGTATCGGTGCCGGCCAGATGGCGTTTGACCAGGTTGGGCAGTTCGAGGTCTTCGAACATGAACTCAAGAAACTCTTCCTGAGTGATCTGGAAGACGAATTCATCCATGCCTTCACCCGAGTTACCGGCTTTGCCGCGTCCGCCTCCACCGCCTCCACCCTGGGGGCGGGCGATGTGTTCGCCAGCAGTGAACTCCTTGTTGCCGGGGTGGACGACTGTCTGCTTGCCGCCACGACCGTGGTGCAGCACCGGCTCGTCGATATCGCGACCGGGTATGCTGATCTGCTCGCCATGTTCCATATCGGTAATAGAGCGGCGACTTACGGCCTCCTCGACGGCTTTCTTGATGTGGTCACGGTAACGCCGCAGAAAGCGCTGGCGGTTGACCGTGCTCTTGTTCTTGCCGTTCAGGCGTCGGTCGATCACATAGCTCATAGGCCCCTCCGGGAGCTGAAGACTCAAGCTTCAAGCCGCAAGCCCTGCCAGGCAGACAGCAAATGCCTGGGATAGAGCCTGCGGCTTGCCACTTACAGCTCGGTCACTGCGATTTTCTGACGCGCAGGTACCATTCCGAGAGCAGCCGAACTTGTTTGTCTGTGTAACCGCGTTCTACCATCCGGGTGACGAAGTCGTTGTGCTTCTGTTGATCTTCTTTGCTGGCCTTGGCGTTGAAGCTGATGACCGGCAGCAGGTCTTCGGTGTTGGAGAACATTTTCTTCTCGATCACCACGCGCAGCTTTTCGTAGCTTAGCCAGGTCGGGTTCTTGCCATTGTTGTTGGCTCGGGCGCGCAAGACGAAGTTGACGATCTCGTTGCGGAAGTCCTTCGGGTTGCTGATGCCTGCCGGCTTCTCGATTTTCTCCAGTTCCTCGTTGAGGGCGATACGGTTGAGGATCTCTCCGGTTTCCGGGTCGCGGTATTCCTGGTCCTGGATCCAGAAGTCGGCGTACAGCACGTAGCGGTCGAAGATGTTCTGGCCGTACTCGCTGTAGGACTCGAGGTATGCCGTCTGGATTTCCTTGCCGATGAACTCGATGTAGCGCGGTGCCAGGTACTCCTTCAGGTAGCGCAGGTACCGCTCGCGTACCTCGGCCGGGAACTGCTCCTGTTCGATCTGCTGCTCCAGTACATAAAGCAGATGCACCGGGTTGGCAGCAATTTCGTGTGGGTCGAAGTTGAACACCTTGGAAAGGATCTTGAAGGCAAAGCGGGTCGAAAGGCCGTTCATCCCCTCATCCACACCGGCCGCGTCGCGGTACTCCTGGATCGATTTGGCCTTTGGGTCGGTGTCCTTGAGGTTTTCACCATCGTAGACCCGCATTTTCGAGTAGATGTTCGAGTTTTCAGGTTCTTTCAACCGTGACAGCACGGTGAACTGGGCGAGCATCTTCAAGGTGTCAGGCGCGCAATGAGCCTTGGCCAGCGAGCTGTTGAACAGCAACTTGTCGTAGATCTTGATCTCATCGCTGACCCGCAGGCAGTACGGCACCTTGACGATGTAGATACGGTCGATGAACGCCTCGTTGTTCTTGTTGTTGCGGAAGCTGTGCCATTCCGATTCGTTGGAGTGCGCCAGTAAGATGCCGGAGTAGGGGATGGCACCGAGACCTTCGGTACTGTTGTAGTTGCCTTCCTGGGTGGCGGTCAGGAGTGGGTGCAGGACCTTGATGGGCGCCTTGAACATCTCGACGAACTCCATCAGGCCCTGGTTGGCCCGGCACAGTGCGCCCGAGTAGCTGTAGGCATCGGCATCGTTCTGTGGGTATTCCTCGAGCTTGCGGATATCGACTTTACCGACCAGGGCCGAAATGTCCTGGTTGTTCTCGTCACCAGGTTCGGTCTTGGCCACGGCGATCTGGTTGAGGATCGATGGGTACAGCTTGACCACCTTGAACTGGCTGATATCGCCCCCGAATTCAGCCAGGCGCTTGGTCGCCCAGGGCGACATGATGGTATTGAGGTAACGACGCGGAATGCCGAAGTCCTCTTCAAGAATGGCGCCGTCCTCGGTGGCATTGAACAGTCCCAGTGGCGACTCGAACACCGGCGAGCCCTTGATGGCATAGAAGGGCACTTTCTCCATCAGCTGCTTGAGCTTTTCAGCCAGGGAAGACTTGCCGCCACCCACCGGCCCCAGGAGATAGAGGATCTGCTTCTTCTCCTCTAGCCCTTGGGCGGCATGGCGGAAGTAGGAGACGATCTGGTCGATGCATTCTTCCATGCCGTGGAAGTCTTCAAATGCCGGGTAGCGGCGGATCACCTTGTTGGAGAAGATCCGCGACAACCTGGAGTTGTTCGAGGTGTCGACCAGCTCCGGCTCGCCGATAGCCATCAACAGGCGTTCGGCCGCCGAGGCATAAGCGCTGCGATCACTCTTGCAGAGCTCAAGGTACTCTTGCAGCGAAAGTTCTTCCTGACGGGTGGACTCGAAACGTTGTTGGAAGTGGCTAAAAATACTCATGACGTCACCTCGCTCGATACGTGGAGCCGACGCCGGATCAGTCAGCTGATGCTGGCATGCAACCGGGACTACCGATTGCTGTATACCCCCCAGAACACCTGTAAATTCGCTACCGATGACCCGCACGCCGGTGTACCGGCTCTCCCCTTTTTGGATGGCCTGGGCTTAAGGATAGTTCGTTCTCGGGGAGGTCAAGGGCGGTTGGATGAATTGTTGATGGCGACCGTTCGTCAGGTCAGGCGCGAGCCCGCACAGGACGCGGGCTGCAGGAAATGAAAAAAATTATTCGGCAGTGCCCTGGGCGGTTTCCGCAGGGTAGGTGCCGCGCCACAGCTCGAAGCCACCGTCCAGGCTGTAGACGTCGGAAAAGCCCTGGCTGACCAGGTAGGCGGCGGCACTCTGGCTGGAGTTGCCGTGGTAGCAGACCACTACGGTCGGAGCGTCGAGATCTGCGCCACGAATGAAGTCGGCGACCGAATGATTGTCCAGGTGCTTGGAGCCTGCGATGTGCAAGGCGGCGTAGGTTTGCGGGTCGCGAATATCGACCACGACCGCACCTTGCTCCCGCAGGGCCTGGGCCTGCTCGGGAGGGATGCGTTTGAATTCGCTCATGGGAATGGTTTCCTTCAGGACTGGTCGTTCATTCTAGCCGGTTGTTCCAGCGCCGGCTGTGGGCGAGGTGTTCCTTCGTCGGTGCAGTCGCATCGGTGGAACACGCCACTGTCGACGTTGTACAGGGTCATGGCCCCGCCCCAGACGCATCCGGTATCCAGGGGGATGACCCCGGGCTCCTTGCAACGGCCTTCAAGTGCTGCCCAGTGACCGAAGATGATCTTCACGTGGCGTGAGCGGCGTCCCTTATGGGCAAACCAGGGTTTGTAGCCTGGCGGCGCGGTATCGGCGCCTTCCTTGCCCTTGAGGTCGAGCTTGCCTTCACTGGTGCAAAAGCGCATGCGTGTAAAGTAGTTGGTGATCACTCGCAGGCGGGTCACGCCACTGAGGTCCTTGCTCCACTTGTTCGGCTCGTTGCCGTACATGCCGTCAAGGTAGGGCTTGAGGCGATTGTCGTCGCGCAATACTTCTTCGACTTCGCCAGCCAGCTCGAGGGCTTTGCCCAATGTCCACTGGGGGGGGATGCCGGCATGTACCAACGCGACGCTGCGTTGCTCGTCGTAGTGCAAAAGCTTTTGTCGACGAAGCCAGTCGAGAAGTTCACCGGCGTCGGGCGCCTCAAGAATTTCCCGCAGGGTGTCGTGCTTTTTGAGGCGCTCGATGTTGTGCCATGCCGCCAGCAGGTGCAGGTCATGGTTGCCCAGCACGCAGGTCAGCGATTCGCGGATGGAATAGAGAAAACGCAAGGTTTCCAGTGATTCCGGGCCACGGTTGACCAGGTCGCCCACCAGCCACAGGCGGTCGGCTGCCGGGTTGAAATTGACTCGTTCGAGCAGGCACTTGAGAGGTTGCAGGCAACCTTGCAGGTCGCCGACTGCGTATACAGCCATCAGTGCAGGGCTCCTGGAACTGCCAGGCGGAACGGGGCAATGATGGCATCGAAGTGCTTACCGTCTTCGGCGAGCATCTGGTAGGTGCCCTGCATTGTGCCTACCGTGGTGCTGATGACCGCGCCGCTGCTGTAGGTGTGGCTCTTGCCAGGTTCGATCAACGGTTGCTGACCGATGACACCGGCACCACGGACCTCTTCGACCAGGCCGTCGCCGTTGGTGATCAGCCAGTGCCGGGACATCAGCTTGGCTGGCACCGTGCCGTTGTTCACTACGGTAATGGTATAGGCAAAGGCAAAGCGGTCGTTTTCGGAGTCGGATTGTTCTTTGAGAAAGCGGGTCACGACGCTGACGTCGATCTGGTAGCGAGGATCAGACATGCAAGGGGCCTTGGAAGCAGACGCGGATACGGCAATTGCACCAGTCTAGGCCATTGGCGGGGTTGCCGGCCAGTCATGCAACATGACTGGCCGTGTACGACTTTCAGTGGCTACCCTGTTGTTCGGCCAGCTTGTCGGCCAGGCGCACAAATGCCGCCAGGTCCAGCTGTTCCGGGCGCAGGCTGCCATCGACGCCAGCGGCTTCGATAGCGTCGCTGCTGAGTAGCGCCTTGAGGGTGTTGCGCAAGGTCTTGCGGCGCTGGTTGAAGGCTTCGCGGACAATGCGCTCCAGCAGGCGATGATCCTTGGCAGGATGGGGGAGAGTCTCATGGGGCGTCAGCCGGACAATGGCCGAGTCAACCTTCGGCGGCGGGTTGAACGCGCCAGGGCCGACGTTGAAAAGGTGCTCTACTCGGCAGTGGTACTGGACCATGATCGACAGGCGTCCCCAGTCACCACCGCCAGGGCCCGCGGCGAGGCGCTCGACCACTTCCTTTTGCAGCATGAAATGCATGTCGCGAATCAGCTCGGCATTACTGAGCAGGTGGAAGATCAGTGGCGTGGAGATGTTGTACGGCAGATTGCCGACCACGCGCAGGCTGTTTGGCGCAGCGCCCAGGCTGGTGAAATCGAATTTCAGGGCATCGCCCTGGTGCAGGCGGAAGTTGCCACGACCGGCGAACTGCTGGTTCAGGATCGGGACCAGGTCCTTGTCCAGCTCTACAACGTCAAGCTGTGCACCGCTGCCCAGCAGGCCCTCGGTCAGGGCGCCCTGGCCCGGACCGATTTCCAGCATGCGGTCGGTAGACTTGGCGTGAATCGAGCGCAGGATGCGGTCGATGACGCCGGCGTCGTGCAGGAAGTTCTGGCCGAAGCGCTTGCGCGCCCGGTGTTGGTATTGCTCACTCATAGTCGGGTCTCGGCCATCTGATAGGCGGTTTCCAGCGCGACCTGCAGGCTCCCGGTGTCGATCCGGCCGCTGCCGGCCAGATCCAGGGCGGTGCCATGATCGACCGACGTGCGGATGATCGGCAGGCCCAGGGTCACGTTCACTGCAGCGCCAAAACCCTTGTACTTGAGTACGGGAAGGCCCTGGTCGTGGTACATCGCCAGCACTGCATCGCAGTGCTCCAGATATTTGGGGGTAAACAGGGTGTCGGCAGGCAACGGGCCGCGCAGGTCCATGCCTTCGCTTCGCAGGCGTGCCAGTGTGGGTTCGATGGTGTCGATTTCTTCATGGCCCAGGTGCCCCCCTTCACCCGCGTGCGGGTTGAGGCCGCAGACCAGGATGCGCGGATTGGCGATACCGAACTTCTGTTGCAGGTCGGCATGCAGGATCCGCGTCACGCGCTCCAGGCGCTCCGGGGTGATGGCATCGGCAACATCGCGCAGGGGCAGGTGAGTGGTCACCAGGGCAACACGCAGGCCTCGGGTCGCCAGCATCATGACGACTTGTGCGGTGCTGGTCAGGTCGGCCAGGAACTCGGTGTGGCCGGAAAAGGCGATACCGCTCTCGTTGATCACCCCTTTGTGAACGGGGGCGGTGATCATTCCGGCAAAGTGCCCATCCAGGCAGCCTTGGCCGGCGCGGGTCAGGGTTTCCAGCACGAACGCGGCGTTGGCCTTGTCGAGCTGGCCGGCGACTACCGGGTTTTGCAGCGGTGTATCCCACACATACAGGCTGCCGGCAGGGGCTGGCTTGGCTGGGAAGGTCTCGGGGCTCACCGGCAACAATGTGACGGCCACACCTAGCTGCGTGGCCCGCTCGACGAGCAGGTCACGGCTGGTGATGGCAATCAGGGGGTGAGGCTGGGCTTGCGCGGCGAGCAGCAGGCACAGGTCGGGACCTATGCCGGCTGGTTCGCCGGGTGTGAGGGCGAAGCGTCTAGGTTTCACTGGGAGGCCTGATTGGCGCCAGGAAGCTTGATTTCAACGTAGGCTTCATCGCGGATCTGGCGCAGCCAGGTCTGCAGTTCCTCGTCGTATTTGCGATTACGCAGAACGTTCATTGCTTGTTGCTCACGCGCCTGCTCAGTGCTGTCGGTAGCGCGACGGCCGAGGACTTCCAGTACGTGCCAGCCGTATTGGGTCTGGAATGGCTTGGTCACTTCACCTTGGGGTGCATTGGCCATTTGCTCACGGAACTCAGGCACCAGCGCGTTCGGATCAACCCAGTTGAGGTCGCCGCCATTGAGGGCGGAGCCTGGATCTTCCGAGAAGCTTCTGGCCAACTCGCCGAAATCTTCACCGGATTTGATCCGGTCGTAGAGTTTCTCGGCCAGTTGCTTGGTCGCCGCTTCGCTGCGGATTTCGCTTGGCTTGATCAGGATGTGGCGCACGTGGACTTCGTCGCGGACCATGGTCTGGCCGCCGCGCTTTTCTTGCAGCTTGAGGATGATGAAGCCACCCGGGGTGCGGATTGGTTCGGTGACATCACCCACCGACATCGAGCTGAGCAGGCGATCGAAGGGCGGCGGCAATTGCGCGGCTTTACGCCAGCCCATTTCGCCACCTTCCAGGGCTGTTTCGCTGGCCGAACGGGCAATCGCCAGTTGGGCGAAATCGGCGCCTTGCTTGAGTTGCTGATACACCTCGCCCGCTTGTTTGGCGGCTGCCTGGATCGCGGCAGAATCGGCGCGTTCCGGGGTCGGGATGAGGATGTTGGCCAGGCGGAACTCTTCGGACAGCTGCATCTTGCCCAGATCTGATGCGAGGAAGTTCTTTACTTCCTGCTCCGATACCTGAATACGCTCGGCTACCCGGCGTTGACGCACGCGGCTGATGACCATCTCGCGACGGACCTGCTCGCGCGCATCATCAAACGACAGGCCGTCGCGGGCCAGGGCTGCGCGGAATTGCTCCAGGCTCATACCGTTGCGCTGGGCAATGGTACCGATGGCCTGGTTGAGCTCTTCGTCGGTGATGCGGATGCCGGAGCGCTCGCCGATCTGCAGTTGCAGGTTTTCGACGATCAGGCGTTCGAGCACTTGCTGGTCCAGTACGCCTGGGGGTGGCGCAGCGCCACCGCGCTTGGCGATGGTTTGCTCGACCTCGTGTACGCGCTGGTCCAACTGGCTTTTCATGACCACGTCGTTATCGACGATGGCCACGACACTATCCAGAGGCTGAACGGCGGCATGCGCCGCACCGCTCAGCAATACAGCGCCCAGCAATAGCGGGCGCAGACAATCAGTAAGCTTGGTCTTCACGTGTACGATAACCTTGAATGCCCTGGTCGAGGAAAGACTCGACCTTGTTGCCCACTACGCCGCCGAGGCCTTTCAGCACAATCTGCAGGAAGACGCCGTGGTCGCCTTTTTCGTTTTGCGGGGTTGCCTGGCTGAAGTCGTCGTAATCGATCCAGTAACGGTTGATCAGACGCAGCTTCCAGCAGCAGTTGTCGTACTCGAAGCCACCAAAGGCTTCCAGGGTACGGTTGCGGTTGTAGTCGTGCTGCCAGCGAGCGATCGCGGTCCACTGCGGAACGATCGGCCACATGACCGAGAAGTCATGTTGCTGGATCTTGTAGTAGTCCTTGATGTAGTTCGGATCGCCCGGGGTGCCGTAGTCACCGCCGCCGACTTGCCAGCGACCGGTGGTCTGGTCGTAGATGACCATATCGTTGCGGTAGCGGTAGCCGAGGTTGACGACCTTGTTCACGTCATCTTCAGGCTGGTAGTGGAACATCGCGCTGCCCGAGCGGGTGCTGCGGCTGTCTGGGTCCCAGTTGAAGTCGGAATTGAAGCGCCAGTCGCGGTTGAAGCGGTATTCGTATTCCAGCGCATACGGCGAGACGTCCGATTGGGCGTCGGCGCGGGTGCGATAGTCGATACCTGGCAGTTGGACTTTGCGATCTTTGAAATACAAGGCCTGGCCAATGCTGAAGCGCTGGCGCTGGAAGCCGTTTTCTTCGATCCAGCGGTTGGTCACGCCCAGCGAGAGCTTGTTCTCGTCTCCGATGCGGTCCGTGCCGGCGAAGCGGTTGTCACGGAACAGCGAGTTGTAGTCGAACAGTGTCTCGCCACTGTCGAAGATCGGGATGTCGACCTGATCTTCATATGGGACGTAGAGATAGAACAGACGCGGTTCGAGGGTCTGGCGATAGTTCTTGCCAAACCATTGGGTGTTGCGGTCGAAGTACAGGCCGCTGTCGATGCTGAAGATCGGCACGTTGCGGTTCTGGGTGCCACTGAACCGGCCGAGTACGTCCAGACTTTCCGGAGAGGCGCTGGCCAGATCGCTCTCGCCTTTGCTGTCCAAATCCAGATCGTAATGGGTGGTCACGTACTTGATAGAAGGGGTTACATAGCCGTAGGAAGCGGACAGAGGCAGGCTGATCTTGGGTGCAAAATTCAGCCGCGTGCCGTTCGAGCGCGCCACACCGAAAATGTTTTCGTCGAGCCGGCGACCCGGTGCGCCAGCACTGGCGTCAGGGTTGCCGTCTTCGTCCAGGACAAAGTCATCTTTCAGGTCACGGTCAAAGCGCACAGCCTCGGACTCATAACTGAAATCCAGGCCACCCGGATGATACGGCAGCATGCCGTTCAGGGTGAGCTGAGGCAGTCGGTCGTAAGGGGTGATCTGCGAGATGGTTGCGAGTTCATAGGCGTGGGCGTTCAACCGCGCTGTGTAGTTGTCCCCACGGTAGGTCAACGCACCCTGCTGGTTGATGAAGTCCTGGCTCTCGACACCAATCTGATCCGTCTCCAGGTCCTGGAAATAGAATGGGTCGCTGATGTCGGTGTAGTCGACCTCGGTCATCAGGCGAGAATCCAGACCGCCCTTGTGCTGCCAGTTGACCATCCAGCGTTTTTCTTCGTAGTCGGACTGCAGCTTGCGCTCGTCTTCCTTGTCGTTCAGGTAGGCGCCACCGAACTGTCCTTCGCTGGACTTGGTCAGGTAGCGGAACTCACCTTCCATCAACAGGCCGCGTTTGGCCATGTAGCGTGGATACAAGGTGGCGTCGTAGTTCGGCGCCAGGTTGAAGTAGTACGGTGTTACCAGCGTGAAGCCGGTGTCACTGCTGGTGCTGAACGACGGCGGCAGGAAGCCGGACTGGCGACGGTCGTCGATCGGGAAGTAGATGTACGGTGTGTAGAACACCGGGAAATCCTTGACCCGCAGGGTGACGTTGGTCGCAGTACCGAAGCCGGTAGCCGGGTTCAGGGTGATGTTGTTGCCCTTGAGCTGCCAGGCGTTGCTGTTCGGCTCACAGGTGGTGTAAGTACCATCCTTGAGGCGGATGATGGCGTTTTCAGCCCGCTTGGCGTACAGCGCGTTACCGCGGATGCGCGATTTATGCATCACGTATTCGGCGTTATCGACCTTGGCTTCACCGGTGTCGAGCTGGATGTCGGCGTGATCGCCCACGACCAGCGAACCGTTGTCGCGGATCTTGACGTTGCCGCTGAGTTCACCACGGTTCTCGGCCTGGTACAGGTTGGCCTCGTCGGCCTCTACCTGCATGCTGCCCTGACGCATGACTACGTCGCCGGCGAGAGTGGCGATCTGCTGCTCTTGCTGGTAGCGCGAAACCTTGGCGCCGATGAAGGTCGGTGCTTCGTCCTTCGGTGTGGTGTCATCCATGCCGGGACGGGCCGGCTCGATGTAGGCACCGGCGCAGTAAGGCCCGGTTTCGGCGAGCTGGGCGGGGGTGAGCTGATCGCGAGGGACCCAGTCCAGGTGGCTGTAGTCGGTGCTGCGGGTTTTCAGGCCACGGCCTTTGCTCTCGGTGACGAGCATCGGGCCTTTGCCGGCGTCTTCGACGGCTTCACCGGAGGCGTCGGACGTTTCGCCAGTCGAGCTGACAGCCGCACCAGCATGTACCGGGCGAGGAGGCAGGGCGGCAGCGTTGGTCTTGGGCTTGCAGTCCCAGCCTCCGGCAGCGGACACTTGGCAGTCGAATTGCTCTGCGGCGACCACGAATGAAGTGGTCAGAGGTTGCAGCGCCAGCAGACCGCCGGTGACCAGCAACGGGAATTTTTTACGAAACGCGGGGGATTTCAATGCCATCTTATTAGTCCGGGCTTCCTGCGTGCCATCTGCCCGCGTGTGGGGCCGCACGCCTCTCGATGGTCTGAAAAAGATGCTGGATAATAAAGCATGACCCGCTTGACGGCTAGGGCCGTCGGAGACCCTTGTAATGCCCGATCACGATGTACGCCTGCAATACCTTGAAGCCTGGCTCGCCGAACAACTGGCAAATCTGTTCCAGCAACACGGCTGGGGGGCTGTACCGACAGGTACCCTGACTGCCGCGAGCAGTGACGCAAGCTTCCGCCGTTATTTCCGCTGGCAGGCCGAAGGCCGCAGCTTTGTGGTCATGGATGCACCGCCGCCGCAGGAAAACTGCCGGCCTTTCGTCGATATCGCCCATTTGCTGGCCAGTGCGCACGTCAATGTACCGGTGATCCATGCCCAGGACCTGGAGCGTGGTTTCCTGTTGCTCAGCGACCTGGGCACGCAGACCTACCTGGATGTCATCGACGGCGAAAACGCCGATGGCCTGTTCGATGATGCCATCGAGGCGTTGCTGGCCTTCCAGCAACTGCCCGCGGACGCGCCGTTGCCCAGCTACGACGTGGCATTGCTGCGCCGGGAGCTGGAGCTTTTCCCTGAGTGGTATGTGGGCCGGGAACTGGGCCTGGGTTTCACGGACGCGCAGCTGGCCGCCTGGCAGCGCATCAGCACGCTGCTGATCGACAGTGCCTTGGCCCAGCCAAAAGTACTGGTGCACCGCGACTATATGCCACGCAATCTGATGCAGAGTGTGCCTAATCCAGGCGTGCTGGATTTCCAGGATGCGGTCTATGGGCCTGTCACCTATGACATCACCTGCCTGTTCAAGGATGCCTTCCTGAGCTGGCCGCAAGCTCGGGTGGAAGGTTGGTTGAAGGATTATTGGCAGCGCGCGCAGGCCAAGGGTGTTCCGGTCCAGGCGGACTTCGAGGGCTTCTGGCGCGCCAGCGACCTGATGGGGGTGCAGCGCCATCTCAAGGTCATCGGCATCTTTGCCCGCATCTGCCACCGCGACGGCAAGCCTCGCTACCTGACCGATGTGCCGCGTTTCTTCGCCTATATAGATGAAGTGATCGCCCGTCGTCCGGAGCTGGCCGAGCTGGATGAACTGATCGAGAGCCTGCAGGCCAGTGCTGGAGCGCGTCCATGAAGGCGATGATTCTGGCGGCCGGCAAAGGTGAGCGGATGCGTCCGCTCACCCTGCACACGCCCAAGCCCTTGTTGCCGGTAGCTGGTGTGCCATTGATCGAGTACCACCTGCGAGCCCTGGTGGCTGCAGGTTTCAAGGAAGTGGTCATCAACCACGCCTGGCTGGGTGCGCAGATCGAAGCTCACCTGGGAAGTGGCGCGGGCTGGGGGTTGAGCATCCGCTATTCCGCCGAAGGCGAGCCCCTGGAAACCGGTGGCGGGATCTTCAAGGCCTTGCCGTTGCTCGGCAGTGAACCCTTTGTCCTGGTCAATGGCGATGTCTGGAGCGATTACGACTTCACTCGCTTGCCACAAAAGCCCGAGGACCTTGCCCATCTGGTGCTGGTCGACAACCCAGGGCACCACGGCAAGGGTGATTTTTGCCTGCAGCAGGGCCGGGTAAGTGACGCCGAGGAAGGGCAGGCCACCCTGACATACAGTGGTATCGCGGTCATCGACCCACGTCTGTTCGACGGCTGTACCGCCGGTGCCTTCAAACTTGCGCCGCTATTGCGCCAAGCCATGGCGGCCGGCCTGGTTACGGGAGAGCATTACAGCGGGCACTGGGTGGACGTCGGTACGCAGGAGCGCCTGGCGCACGTCGAACAGCTGATCGCCGGGCGTCGCTGAGATGCTGTGGCCGAGCACGGTGATTGGCGCCGGGGCGGGCTTCGCCATCGCCAGTATTCCCGGCGCATTGCTGGGGGCATTGCTGGGTCAGGCGATGGACCGCCGGTTGCAGTTGCACAGTTGGGCGCACCTGCGTGAGCGCCTTGGTGGGCGTTCGGTGTTGCGCGATGACGAGGTGCTGTTCGTGCTGCTCGGGCGCCTGGCCAAGTGTGACGGGCGAGTGGCGGATGGTCATATCCAGCAGGCGCGTCTGGAAATGCAGCGCCTGGAAATGAACGATACCGCACGACGTCGGGCAATTGCCGCCTTCAACCGCGGCAAGAGCGGCAAGGAACGCCTGGGCGGTTACCTGCGCCGGCTGAGCCTGCAACCCCATGCTGCCGAGGGCATGCTGCGCGCGTGCTGGCGCATGGTCTGGGCCGATGGCCGGGCCGGGCGCCAGGAACGCGAATTGCTGCTTGACTGGGGGCAGCAGTTGGGATGGTCAGCAACCAGGGTCCAGGCCCTGGCGCTGGAATACGAGCCGCCAAGGCCAGCGCTGACCAGTACTGGCCTGGGCTACCAACAGGCGCTGCGGATGCTTGGCGTCGCCGCCGAAGCAGAGCCGGGCCAGATCAAACAGGCGTATCGGCGACTGCTCAGCCGTCATCATCCCGACAAGCTGGTCGGCAGTGGTGCCAGCCCGCTCCAGGTGCGCGAAGCTACCGAGCGCACGCGCGAGTTGCATCAGGCGTACGCCATCATCCGCAAGCGTCGCGGGTTCTAATCGGTCCTTTCCGGGCTCAGCCAGCCACGGATCCGGCGGAACAATTGCTCTTGTTCCGCCGCCCCGTTACCGGGCAAGGCAGCCAATCCCACCTGGCGGTAATTGCTGTCCTTGAGCCGTTTGCTGGCTTGCAGGCGAAGCTCGGCTGCCCGTCGGGCCTGGGGTTGGCTGGTGTAGAAAAAGTCGGCGGTGGGCACCTTCAATGCCGTCGCCAGGCTGTCCAGGCTGTGATCGACCTGCGCCGGCGTCTGCGCGGCGACCATGACCAACTTCTGGATCTGGGCAGGATGCCGTTCGCTGATGTACCGGGCGGCCCAGTAAGCGCCGCTGCCGTTGCCGAGCAAGACGATGCTGCGGGCATTGTGTTGCTGGGCGTAGGCAACAGCGGCCTCCAGGCGGTCGAAGATGCGCTCGGCGTCGGCCGTGTCATCGGCACCTGGTCCTTGCAGCGGCGATGGGGCGTCGCTGGTTTCGTTCTCGAGCGAGGTGGCTTTTTCGACGCTGGCATTGGCGTCGTCAGGGGTGTCCTTGGCGGGGGCTGTCTGACCTTGAGCGACGGTTTCACTGGCCGCCGGCGCGGTATCGATCCGCGCTTGCGGGCTGTCGGTCAGCAGGTCGGGCAGGCCCAGGCTGAGGGTATGCCAGCCAACATCAGGAAACTTGCGGCGCAGTGGGCCGACGGTCTTCGGCCAGTCGGCCGTTTCACCGGCACCGGCGAGAATGATCAAAGCGCCCTCAGGTTCGCTGCTATTGGCCGGCTTCCACAAGGCCAGGAAGGTGTCGTTGCCCGCTTGCAGCATCTGCTGTTCGGCCTTGGGAACGTGACGCTCCAGAGCCAGGGCGTCCTCCTGGCTGCGCTCGGCCAGGGGCTGGCGCTGCAAGGCGCGGGGTGGAGTGTCGGCAGAGTTTTCTGGCGTTTCACCAGTGGCCGCTTGTACGGTACAAGGAAGAATCAATGCAAGGCCTAGCGCAGGAAGCGCCGTGCGATAAAGTGCGAACATGGAGTGATCCAGGCCAGAGTATTCCCGGCAGCCTAATAGTATTTTTCCGGGACGGCCATGCTCGGTGGCCATCCATCCTATGAAGAGCGTGTAGATGAAGTCATTGCGCTGCCTGTTGGTTATCGGCTGTATCTGCTTGCCCTTGATGGCGCTGGCGGTACCTGCGGCGTTGCCGAACACCGTTACCCTGGAGCCGGCGCAGCAGCAATGGCTTGAGCAGCACCGCAGCCTGAGGGTGGGACTGGTGCTGCAGGCGCCCTTTGCACAATTCGACCGACGCCTGCAGCAGCTCTACGGTGTCAACGTCGAGCTGATGAACTGGTTGGGGCGCTCATTGGGACTGGACCTGACCTGGCGTAACTTCCCGGACCAGGCCTCGCTGGAGCGGGCGCTGGTCGCGGGTGAGGTCGACTTGGCCCCAGGTTTGACCCAGACGCCCGCGGGGCTGCGTCTGTGGTTGTTCAGTGACCCCTACATGCGCGTGCCGCAATTGATCGTCGGGCCCCGTACCGGTGCGGTGGCGGTAGACCTGGAGAAACTCACCAGCAACGAACGGGTGGCGGTGCGCATGCCCAGTGCGGTGGCCGACTATTTGCGCGCAACCTACTCGAACCTCAACTTGCAGGGCGTTCCCCAGGAGCGCCAGGCGCTGCAACTGGTGCTCAGCGAGCAGGCCCGCTATGCCGTGGTGGATGAAGCACAACTGAGCCGGTTGTCCCGCGAGAGTGAATTCAGCGACCTGGCAGTGGTTGGCGATATCGGCTTGCCCCAGTTGCTGCGTGTTGCTTCGCGGCGTGACTGGCCGCAGTTGGCGGACATTATCGAGCGGGGCCTGCAGGCCATCCCGGCCAAGGACCTGGAGCAACTCCATCAGCGTTGGCTGGAGCCCAAGTACCCACGCTTGAGCGAATCTCCGGGCTTCTGGCAAAACCTGGGACTGCTGCTCGCCGCCTTGTTGTTCAGCAGCATGGCCATCGTGGTCTGGCAGCGGCGGCAGTTGCATCAACTTGAGCACAGCTTGCTGGTGGCACGGGAAACCATCAACCAGCGCCAGGCACGGGAGGAAGCGCTGCGCCTGAGCCAGTTCTCCATCGACCAGAGCACGGTGGGCATTCTCTGGGTCAACTGGGACAGCCATGTGCGTTATGCCAACCGGGCTGCCGAGAGCATGCTGGGGTATGCCGAGGGGGCGGTGGTCGATCGGCCGCTGATCGACTTTGAGCCCAACTTGCACATGGATCGCTGGTTGGAACTGTGGAAGCGTGCCCGGGCCAGCAACGATGGCGCCCAGCATTTTGAAACCCAGTGCCTGCGCGCCGATGGCAGCCTGCTGCCGGTGGATGTGTCACTGAGTTTCCTGCGCTTTCGCGATGCCGAGTACCTGGTGGTATTTCTCACTGACGTCACTGAACGCCGCCGTGCCCTGGCAGCCCTGCGCGAGAGCGAGGCCCGGCTCAAGGGGATCGCCGGTAACGTACCCGGTCTGGTATTCCGGCTTGAGCGCAACCCGGCGGAAGGCGAGCTGGAGTTTCCCTATATCAGCGAGGGCAGCGAGGCGTTGGTCGGCTATTCGCCAGCGGCATTGCAGCGCCCGGACATGGGGCTGCGCAACCTGGTGCACCCCGATGACCGCGCGGACTACCACAAGGTCCAGGACCTGGCCCTGGCCACCGACCAGGACTGGTCCTGGCAGGGACGGATCCTGACCCGCGAAGGCGAACAACGCTGGGCCGATATCAAGGCCAGTACCCGTATGCTGGGCAATGGCCGCGTGGTCTGGGACGGAGTGGTCTGGGACATCACTCAGAGCAAGCGCGCAGAGCTTGCGCTGGAGCGTTCCCAGGAACAATTGCGCGAACTGTCGGCGCACCTGGAAAGCGTGCGGGAAGAGGAAAAGGCCCGCATTGCCCGGGAAGTGCATGATGAACTGGGACAGATGCTCACTGTGCTCAAACTGGAGACGTCCATGTGCGAGCTTGCCTACGCTGATCTTGATCCCGGCCTGAACGAGCGTCTGGCCAGCATGAAGCGCCTGATTGCCCAGTTGTTCCAACTGGTGCGCGATGTCGCTACGGCCTTGCGTCCGCCGATTCTGGATGCCGGCATCGCCTCGGCGATCGAGTGGCAGGCGCGGCGATTCGAGGCGCGCACACAGATTCCCTGCCTGGTACAAGTGCCGGAGAATCTACCGCCCTTGAGCGATGCCAAGGCCATTGGCCTGTTCCGCATCCTGCAGGAGGCACTGACTAACGTCATGCGCCACGCCCAGGCGCATACTGTGCAGATCAGCCTGAGCCTGGATGGCCGGACATTGCGCCTGACGGTTATTGATGATGGCATCGGCTTTGCGTTGGACGAGAACCGACCGACCTCATTCGGGCTGGTCGGGATGCGTGAGCGGGTGTTGATGCTCGGCGGGCAAATGACCCTGGAGAGCGAGCCGGGCGAGGGCACCAGTCTGAGCGTGGGTATTCCCCTGAAATAGGAGCGGCAACGTGATTCGAGTTCTGGTGGCCGAAGACCACACCATCGTCCGTGAAGGCATCAAGCAGTTGATTGGCCTGGCCAAGGACATGCAGGTAGCGGGGGAGGCGGGCAACGGCGAGCAACTGCTGGACACCCTGCGCCATACCGAATGCGAGGTGGTCCTGCTGGATATCTCCATGCCCGGCGTCAATGGCCTGGAGGCCATCCCACGGATTCGCGCGTTGAGCAATCCGCCGGCAATCCTGGTGTTGTCGATGCATGACGAGGCGCAGATGGCGGCGCGGGCCCTGAAGGTCGGCGCAGCGGGTTATGCGACCAAGGACAGCGATCCGGCCTTGTTGCTGACCGCCATTCGGCGGGTGGCTGGCGGTGGCCGATATATCGACCCCGAGCTTGCCGACCGGATGGTCTTTGAAGTCGGTCTGACCGATGCGCGGCCACTGCATTCGCTGCTTTCGGAGCGCGAGTTCTCGGTGTTCGAGCGCCTGGCCCAGGGCGCCAACGTCAACGACATTGCCCAGCAGTTGGCGCTGAGCAACAAGACCATCAGTACCCACAAGGCGCGACTGATGCAGAAGCTCAATGTGAACTCGTTGGCGGAGCTGGTGAAGTACGCCATGGAGCACAAGCTGCTCTGAGTGTTCTGATTGCGACATCAATCGCGGGGCAAGCCCGCTCCTAACCGTAGGAGCGGGCTTGCCCCGCGATTGGCATCCGCATATCCAAAAACGACAGTCCTGTAGGGCAATCCCTACCCCAACCCTTCCACGCGGCTGATATCAATCTCTCTCCACCCCCGATTTGCGTCGGCTTTCACCTTCACTAGGCTGTAAACACGCAGTCATCCAACAAGAAGGTACGGGTATGAGTGAGGTGAATTCGAGCGCTGCAGCCAGCGAAGTGCTGGTCAGCTTCCGTGGTGTGCAGAAGAGCTACGACGGCGAATCGCTGATCGTCAAAGACCTCAATCTGGATATTCGCAAAGGCGAGTTCCTGACCTTGCTCGGCCCCTCCGGCTCCGGCAAGACCACCAGCCTGATGATGCTGGCCGGCTTCGAGACGCCGACTGCCGGCGAGATCCAGTTGGCGGGCCGCTCCATCAACAACGTGCCACCCCACAAGCGCGACATCGGCATGGTGTTCCAGAACTATGCGCTGTTTCCGCACATGACCGTGGCCGAGAACCTGGCCTTCCCCTTGAGCGTACGCAACCTGAGCAAGACCGACATCAGCGAGCGCGTAAAGCGCGTGCTGAACATGGTCCAGCTCGATGCCTTCGCCAAGCGCTACCCCGGCCAGCTGTCCGGCGGCCAGCAGCAGCGGGTGGCCCTGGCCCGGGCATTGGTGTTCGAGCCGCAGTTGGTGCTGATGGACGAACCGCTGGGTGCCCTCGACAAACAGCTGCGTGAACACATGCAGATGGAAATCAAACACCTTCACCAGCGCCTTGGCGTCACCGTGGTGTATGTGACCCATGACCAGGGCGAAGCGCTGACCATGTCCGATCGGGTGGCGGTGTTCCATCAGGGCGAAATCCAGCAGATCGCCGACCCGCGCACCCTGTACGAAGAGCCGAAAAACACATTCGTCGCCAACTTCATTGGTGAAAACAACCGGATCAATGGTCGCCTGATCAGCCAGGACGGTGAGCGCTGCCAGGTGCAACTGGCGCGCGGCGAGAAAGTCGAGGCGCTGGCGGTGAATGTTGGCCAGACCGGCGACCCGGTGACCTTGTCGATCCGTCCCGAGCGCGTGCGCCTCAACGGCCACAGTGAAAGCTGCGTCAACCGCTTCTCTGGCCGCGTAGCCGAATTCATCTATCTGGGCGACCACGTACGGGTTCGCCTGGAAGTCTGCGGCAAGGCCGATTTCTTCGTGAAGCAGCCGATTGCCGAACTCGACCCGGCCCTGGCCGTGGGCGATGTGGTACCGCTTGGCTGGGAGGTTCAGCACGCCCGCGCGCTCGATCCGATCCTGGAAGCCAATTGAAGGTTTGCTTCACCAACCCTGCACTGTGGAGAGAATAACAATGCTCAAACACTTGAAGTTGACCGCCCTGACAGTGGGTATGTTTGCAGCGGCCCAGGCCATGGCCGCCGACCTCACCGTGATTTCCTTCGGTGGTGCCAACAAGGCCGCCCAGGTCAAAGCGTTTTACGAGCCATGGGAAAAGGCAGGTAACGGCAAGATCGTCGCCGGCGAGTACAACGGTGAAATGGCCAAGGTCAAGGCGATGGTCGACACCAAGAGCGTGTCGTGGAACCTGGTCGAGGTCGAGTCGCCAGAGCTGGCCCGTGGTTGTGATGAAGGTATGTTCGAGGAGCTCGATCCTGCGCTGTTCGGCAACGAAGCTGATTATGTTCCGGGTGCTATCCAGCCTTGCGGTGTTGGCTTCTTCGTCTGGTCCACGGTCATGGCCTACAACGCCGACAAACTGAAAACCGCGCCGACCAGTTGGGCTGACTTCTGGGACACCAAGCAGTTCCCGGGCAAGCGGGGCCTGCGCAAGGGTGCCAAATACACCCTCGAATTCGCCCTGATGGCCGACGGCGTAGCGCCCAAGGATGTGTACAAGGTGCTGGGCACCAAGGAAGGCCAGGACCGCGCCTTCAAGAAGCTCGACGAACTCAAGCCGAGCATCCAGTGGTGGGAAGCCGGCGCCCAGCCGCCGCAGTACCTGGCTTCGGGTGACGTGGTCATGAGCTCGGCCTACAACGGTCGGATCGCTGCGGTGCAGAAAGAAAGCAACCTGAAGGTGGTCTGGAACGGTGGCATCTACGACTTCGATGCCTGGGCCATTCCAAAAGGTGCGAAGAATGCCGAAGAGGCCAAGAAGTTCATCGCCTTCTCGGTCAAGCCTGAGCAGCAGAAGATCTACTCGGAAAACATTGCTTACGGACCGGCCAACGCCACCGCGGTGAACCTGCTCTCGGCCGAGGTCAAGAAGGACATGCCGACCACCCCGGAAAACATTGCCAACCAGGTGCAGATCGACGTTGCTTTCTGGGCTGACAACAGCGAACAGCTGGAACAACGCTTCAACGCCTGGGCTGCCAAGTAAGGTCGGCTGATGGAGCGTCGGCGCATAGCCGACGCTTCCTGTTCTCAAGATTTCGGAGTTCGCTATGGCCATCGCAGTGCCCCTCAAAGAAGGCGCCGGTTCCAACCTCAAGCAGCGTCTTGCGCGAGCAGAGCGGGTCAACCGCTGGAAAGCCCAGGCCTTGATCGCGCCGTTGGCGCTGTTCCTGTTGCTGGTTTTCCTCGTGCCCATTGCCGCGCTGTTGTACAAGAGCGTCGGTAACCCGGAGGTCGTGACCGGCCTGCCGCAGACCGTGACCGCCGTGGCCGCTTGGGATGGCAAGGGCCTGCCAGGTGAGTCGGTGTACAAGGCACTGAGTGAAGACCTGGGCCAGGCGCGCAAGAACCAGACCCTGGGCGACACGTCCAAGCGTTTGAACATGGAACTGGCAGGCTACCGCAGCCTGTTGGCCAAGACTGCCCGAGCCCTGCCGTTCAAGACCGAGCCGGCTTCATATAAAGAAGCGTTGCAGGAACTGGATGAGCGCTGGGGCGATCCGGCGTACTGGCAGGCGATTCGCCGTAACACCAGTAGCGTCACCCCGTTCTACCTGCTGGCAGCCCTGGACCATCGTATCGATGACCTGGGCGAGGTGGCCAAGGCCACCCCGGACCAGGCGATCTACCTGGACATCTTCACCCGCACCTTGTGGATGGGTTTTGTCATCACCGCGATCTGCCTGGTGCTGGCTTATCCGTTGGCCTACCTGCTGGCCAATCTGCCGACCCGCCAGAGCAATCTGCTGATGATTCTGGTGCTGCTGCCGTTCTGGACGTCGATCCTGGTGCGGGTCGCTGCCTGGATCGTGCTGCTGCAATCGGGCGGATTGATCAACAGTGCGCTGATGGCGGTGGGGATCATCGACAAACCGCTGGAGCTGGTTTTCAACCGCACCGGTGTGTACATCTCCATGGTTCACATCCTGCTGCCGTTCATGATCCTGCCGATCTACAGCGTGATGAAGGGCATTTCGCCGACCTACATGCGTGCAGCCATTTCCCTCGGCTGCCATCCATTCGCCAGTTTCTGGCGGGTGTACTTCCCGCAGACCTACGCCGGTGTGGGCGCAGGTTGTCTGCTGGTATTCATCCTGGCCATCGGCTACTACATCACTCCGGCACTGCTGGGCAGCCCGAATGATCAGATGGTCAGCTACTTCGTGGCGTTCTACACCAACACCAGCATCAACTGGGGCATGGCGACCGCGTTGGGCGGCTTGCTGTTGCTGGCGACCGTGCTGTTGTACTTGATCTATAGCTGGCTGGTCGGCGCCAGCCGCCTGCGTCTGAGCTGAGGAGCGTTGTCATGCTGAGCCCCTACATGTCGCCCGTCGAGCGGGTCTGGTTCTACAGCTTGCGCATCCTTTGCGGGCTGATTCTGTTGTTCCTGGTGTTGCCGGTGCTGGTGATCATTCCGCTGTCGTTCAACTCGGGCAGCTTCCTGGTCTACCCGCTGCAGGGTTTCTCGCTGCAGTGGTACCAGGACTTCTTCGCCTCGGCCGAGTGGATGCGGGCCCTGAAGAACAGCATCATCGTTGCCCCAGCGGCAACGGTGCTGGCGATGATCTTCGGCACCCTGGCTTCGATCGGCCTGACTCGTGGCGACTTCCCCGGCAAGTCGCTGATCATGGCACTGGTAATTTCGCCCATGGTGGTGCCGGTGGTGATCATCGGTGTGGCCAGTTACCTGTTCTTTGCACCCCTGGGCCTGGGTAACAGCTTCATTTCGCTGATCCTGGTCCATGCAGTGCTGGGCGTGCCGTTCGTCATCATCACTGTGTCGGCAACCCTGCAGGGCTTCAACCACAACCTTGTGCGGGCGGCGGCAAGCCTTGGCGCCTCGCCACTGACGACCTTCCGTCGGGTGACGTTGCCGCTGATTGCGCCCGGGGTGATTTCAGGTGCCTTGTTCGCCTTTGCTACCTCGTTCGACGAAGTGGTAGTGACCCTGTTTCTGGCGGGCCCTGAGCAGGCCACCTTGCCACGGCAGATGTTCAGCGGCATCCGCGAGAACCTCAGCCCGACCATTGCGGCGGCAGCGACATTGCTGATCGCGTTCTCGGTGGTGCTGTTGCTGACCCTGGAATGGTTGCGCGGGCGTAGTGAGAAATTGCGCACCCAGCAGCCAGGTTGATGTTCGTGGGGCAAGCCCGTTCCTGGTGTAGGAGCGGGCTTGCCCCACGATCCCGTCGCCGGATTTGATACCGGTCAGCGCCAGACCGATTCACTGAGGTACAATGCGCGCCACCGTGATTCTGCCCTACAGGTGCGCCATGCAGCCCTACGCTATTGCCCCCTCCATTCTCTCTGCCGATTTCGCTCGCCTGGGCGAGGAAGTCGACAACGTCCTGGCCGCTGGTGCCGACATCGTCCACTTCGACGTGATGGACAACCACTACGTACCCAACCTGACCATTGGCCCGATGGTGTGCACCGCGCTGCGCAAGTACGGCATCACCGCGCCGATCGACGTGCACCTGATGGTCAGCCCGGTCGACCGTATCATCGGCGACTTCATCGAAGCGGGCGCCAGCTACATTACCTTCCATCCGGAAGCCAGCCTGCACATCGATCGTTCGCTACAGTTGATTCGCGACGGTGGTTGCAAAGCGGGCCTGGTGTTCAACCCGGCAACCCCGCTCGACACCCTCAAGTACGTGATGGACAAGGTCGACATGATCCTGTTGATGAGCGTCAACCCAGGCTTTGGTGGCCAGAAGTTCATCCCCGGAACCCTCGACAAGCTGCGTGAAGCGCGTGCGCTGATCGACGCCAGTGGTCGTGATATCCGCCTGGAAATCGACGGTGGCGTGAACGTGAACAACATTCGCGAAATCGCCGCTGCTGGCGCCGATACCTTTGTGGCTGGCTCGGCGATCTTCAATACGCCGGACTACAAGGAAGTCATCGCCAAGATGCATGCCGAACTGGCCCTGGCCCGCGCATGAGTGGCTTCGAGCAGCTGTTCCCCGGCGCTCTGCCCAGGCTGGTGATGTTCGATCTGGACGGTACCCTGATCGATTCGGTACCAGACCTGGCCGCGGCGGTGGATCACATGCTGCTCGAATTGGGTCGCAAGCCCGCAGGCCTTGAGGCGGTTCGCCACTGGGTCGGCAATGGTGCCCCGGTATTGGTGCGCCGGGCGCTGGCGGGCGGCCTGGACCACGCCGATGTCGATGACGACGAGGCAGAAAAGGCCCTGGAGCTGTTCATGCAGGCTTACGCCAGCAGCCATGAGCTGACCGTGGTCTACCCCGGTGTGCGCGATACCCTCAAGTGGCTGCACAAGCAGGGTGTCGAAATGGCCCTGATTACCAATAAGCCAGAGCGCTTTGTCGGCCCCTTGCTCGACCAGTTGAAGATTGGTCGATATTTTCGCTGGATCATCGGTGGCGATACCCTGCCACAGAAAAAGCCCGATCCGGCCGCCCTGTTGTTCGTGATGAAGATGGCGGGTGTACCGGCCGAGCAGGCGCTGTTCGTCGGCGACTCGCGCAGTGATGTGCTGGCGGCCAAGGCAGCTGGCGTCAAGTGCGTGGGCCTGACCTATGGCTACAACCACGGTCGCCCCATCAGTGAAGAAACACCGTGCCTGGTCATTGATGACCTGCGTGCGCTGTTGCCTGGTTGCTTAGATCCGGCCACTGGGATAACGTTGGCTGACGTTAAATCCCCCTCAGATCGAGATTCCATCGTGGCGGTTACCGGCAAACTCTGGATGAAAGTCATCAAGGCCTTGGCCCGTTGGCGTTGGCGCGCCTGACTTTTATCTGCCGGCCGTTGCCGGCCCGTTTGCCTGTTCGACCCTATTGCTGCTTGCCACGAGGCTATCATGACCCGCGAAGAATTCCTGCGCCTGGCCGCTGAAGGCTACAACCGCATTCCCCTGGCCTGCGAGACCCTGGCCGACTTCGACACGCCGCTGTCGATCTACCTGAAACTGGCTGATCAACCCAACTCCTACCTGCTCGAATCGGTGCAGGGCGGCGAAAAGTGGGGGCGTTACTCGATCATTGGCCTGCCATGCCGCACGGTCATGCGCGTACATGATCACCAGGTGCGGATCACCCACGACGGTGTGCAGATCGAACAGCACGAAGTCGAAGATCCGCTGGCGTTCGTCGAAAGCTTCAAGGAACGCTACAAAGTGCCGACCATTGCCGGTCTGCCGCGTTTCAACGGTGGTCTGGTCGGCTACTTCGGTTATGACTGCGTGCGTTATGTGGAGCGGCGCCTGGGCAAGTGCCCGAACCCGGACCCGCTGGGCGTACCGGATATCCTACTGATGGTCTCGGATGCGGTGGTGGTGTTCGACAACCTGGCGGGCAAGATGCACGCCATCGTGCTCGTCGACCCGGCTCAGGAAGGCGCCTACGAAAACGGTCTGGCACGGCTGGAAGGCCTGCTTGAGCAACTGCGCCAACCGATCACCCCGCGTCGCGGCCTGGAACTGGGTGGCCCGCCTGCACCGGAGCCGACGTTCCGCTCAAGCTTTACCCAGAGCGACTACGAGCGTGCGGTCGATACCATCAAGGAGTACATCCTCGCCGGTGACTGCATGCAGGTGGTGCCGTCCCAGCGTATGTCGATCGACTTCAAGGCCGCGCCCATCGATCTGTACCGGGCGCTGCGCTGCTTCAACCCGACGCCGTACATGTACTTCTTCAACTTCGGCGACTTCCATGTGGTCGGCAGCTCGCCTGAGGTGCTGGTACGGGTCGAAGACAATCTGGTCACCGTTCGCCCAATTGCAGGTACCCGTCCACGTGGTGCCACGGAAGAAGCTGACCGGGCACTGGAAGAAGACCTGCTGTCGGACGACAAGGAAATCGCCGAGCACCTGATGCTGATCGACCTGGGGCGCAACGATGCCGGTCGCGTGTCGGCGACGGGTACCGTCAAAGTCACTGAGAAGATGGTGATCGAGCGCTACTCCAATGTCATGCACATCGTTTCCAACGTCACCGGTGAATTGAAGGAAGGCCTGAGCGCGATGGATGCGCTGCGCGCCATCCTGCCGGCTGGGACCTTGTCCGGGGCGCCGAAGATTCGCGCCATGGAGATCATCGACGAGTTGGAGCCGGTCAAGCGCGGAGTCTATGGTGGCGCCGTCGGCTATTTTGCCTGGAACGGCAATATGGACACCGCCATCGCAATCCGTACTGCGGTCATCAAGGATGGCGAGCTGCACGTACAGGCCGGTGGGGGTATCGTCGCCGACTCGGTACCTGCACTGGAGTGGGAAGAAACCATCAACAAGCGCCGGGCGATGTTCCGGGCGGTAGCGTTGGCTGAACAAACGCCACGCAGCTGATCGAAACCACGCCTGTCCACCCGGCGAAATTGATTCTAGAGGTTGAACCCAGATGCTACTGATGATCGACAACTACGACTCCTTCACCTACAACGTCGTGCAGTACCTCGGCGAGTTGGGTGCAGAGGTCAAGGTCATTCGCAACGACGAGCTGACCATCGCCCAGATCGAAGCCCTGAACCCCGAGCGCATTGTGGTTTCTCCCGGCCCTTGCACGCCGACCGAAGCGGGTGTTTCCATCGAGGCCATCCTGCACTTCGCCGGCAAACTGCCGATTCTTGGCGTGTGCCTGGGCCACCAGTCCATCGGCCAGGCCTTTGGCGGCGATGTGGTGCGTGCCCGCCAAGTGATGCACGGCAAGACCAGCCCGGTTTTCCATAAGGACCTGGGCGTGTTTGCCGGCCTGAACAACCCGCTGACCGTGACCCGCTACCATTCGTTGGTGGTCAAGCGCGAAACCCTGCCCGAGTGCCTGGAGCTGACCGCCTGGACCGCACTTGAAGACGGTTCGGTGGATGAAATCATGGGCCTTCGCCATAAAGAACTGAACATCGAGGGGGTGCAGTTCCACCCCGAGTCGATCCTCACCGAGCAGGGCCACGAGCTGTTCGCCAATTTCCTCAAGCAGACCGGCGGCCGCCGTTAAGGATTGATCATGGATATCAAGAGTGCGCTCAACCGCATCGTCGGCCACCTGGACCTGAGCACCGAAGAAATGCGCGACGTGATGCGCGAGATCATGACCGGCCAATGCAGTGAAGCGCAGATTGGTGCGTTCATGATGGGCATGCGCATGAAGAGCGAAAGCATCGACGAGATCGTCGGTGCGGTTTCGGTGATGCGCGAGCTGGCCGACAAAGTCGAACTCGACACCCTCGATCAAGTGGTCGATGTGGTCGGCACCGGTGGTGACGGTGCCAACATCTTCAACGTGTCCACTGCTTCTGCCTTCGTCGTTGCCGCCGCTGGCTGCACCGTGGCCAAGCACGGCAACCGTGCGGTCTCGGGCAAGAGCGGTAGCGCCGACCTGCTGGAAGCGGCCGGCATCTACCTGAACCTGACCCCTGTGCAGGTGGCGCGTTGCATCGACAGCGTCGGCATTGGCTTCATGTTCGCCCAGACCCACCACAAAGCGATGAAATACGCCGCTGGCCCACGCCGTGACCTGGGGCTGCGTACCCTGTTCAACATGCTTGGCCCGCTTACGAATCCGGCCGGTGTGAAGCACCAGGTGGTCGGCGTATTCACCCAGGCCCTGTGCCGCCCATTGGCCGAAGTGCTGCAGCGCCTGGGCAGCAAGCATGTGCTGGTGGTGCACTCCAAGGATGGTCTGGACGAGTTCAGCCTGGCTGCGCCTACCTTTGTCGCCGAACTCAAGAATGACCAGATCACCGAATACTGGGTCGAGCCAGAAGACCTCGGCATGAAGAGCCAGAGCCTGCACGGCCTGGCGGTGGAAAGCCCAGCCAAGTCCCTTGAGCTGATCCGCGATGCCCTGGGCCGGCGCATGACCGAAAACGGCCAGAAAGCGGCCGAGATGATTGTGCTCAACGCCGGTGCAGCGCTGTATGCCGCAGATCATGCGATGACTCTCAAGCAAGGTGTCGAGCTTGCACACGATGCCCTGCACACCGGCCTTGCCCGGGAAAAACTCGAAGAACTGGGCGCGTTCACCGCCGTATTCAAGCAGGAGAATGAAGGATGAGTGTGCCAACGGTTCTGGAAAATATCCTGGCGCGCAAGGTTCAGGAAGTTGCCGAGCGCAGCGCCCGGGTCAGCTTGGCCGAACTGGAGCGCCTGGCCGCTGGTGCCGATGCGCCACGTGGCTTTGCCAAGGCACTGATCGAGCAGGCCAAGCGCAAGCAGCCGGCGGTGATTGCCGAAATCAAGAAAGCCTCCCCGAGCAAGGGCGTGATCCGCGAACACTTCGTCCCCGCCGAAATCGCCGACAGCTACGAAAAGGGTGGGGCAACCTGCCTGTCAGTTCTGACCGATGTCGATTATTTCCAGGGCGCCGACATCTACCTGCAGCAGGCCCGCTCGGCCTGTACGCTGCCGGTGATCCGCAAGGACTTCATGATCGACCCCTACCAGATCGTCGAGGCCCGCGCCCTGGGTGCAGATTGTGTGCTGTTGATCGTTGCGGCGCTGGACGATGTGAAAATGGCAGAACTTGCGGCCACGGCAAAAAGCGTAGGTCTTGATGTGCTGGTCGAAGTGCACGACGGCGACGAACTGGAACGCGCATTGCGCACCCTCGATACCCCGCTGGTAGGCGTCAACAACCGTAACCTGCACACCTTCGATGTCAGCCTTGAGACCACCCTCGACTTGTTGCCACGCATTCCCCGTGATCGCCTGGCCATCACCGAGAGCGGCATTCTCAATCGTGCCGATGTCGAGCTGATGGAAATCAACGAGGTGTATTCGTTCCTGGTGGGTGAGGCCTTCATGCGTGCCGAACACCCGGGCCTGGAACTGCAGCGTCTGTTCTTCCCCGAGCGGGCGGTGCAGAATCCGGTGCAAGGACTGGACTGATTCAACGTTGAAGCCGGCATTGCCGGCTTTTTTGTACCTACAAGGTTATCGCAATGACTGATCAACTAATGGATGTGACTGTCGAGGCCGGCCTGCATGCCGAGCAGGAATTGCTGGCGGCGGTGTGCAAGGGGGAAAAAGACAACGGCGTGTTGTTCTGGCGCCCCACCGACCATGCCTTGGTCATGCCGCGGCGCATGAGTCGTCTGGAAGGATTCGAAGCGGCCTGCGCAGAACTGGCGATTGCCGGCTGGCCGGTACTGCTGCGTGAAACCGGCGGCGAGCCGGTACCGCAGTCGCCCGCGGTGATCAATATTGCCCTGGTGTATGTAGCGCCGCGTAGCGAAGGCGATCACGGTCGTATCGAGAATGCGTACGAACGTCTGTGTTTGCCAGTGTGCGAGGTATTGCGCGAGTGGGGCGGGCTGGCTTCGGTGGGCGAAATCGAGGGCGCGTTCTGCGACGGTCGCTACAACGTCAACCTCAACGGCCGCAAGTTGGTGGGGACAGCCCAGCGTTGGCGCCAGGGGCTGGGTGGCAAGCGTCCCGTGGTGTTGGTTCACGGTGCCTTGTTGCTCGATAACCAACGCGAGTCGATGGTGGCGGCGGTCAACCGCTTCAATGAGTGTTGCGAACTGGAGCAGCGCTGCCAGGCCGACAGCCACATTGCCTTGCACGAAGTGGTTCCCGAGGCGCCGTTGCTCGAACGCCTCGGCCAGGCTTACGCCGAGGTGATCAAAGGCATCGCCCGGGACTAGCGGGTGCCATAGACCACCATGGTCTTGCCCTTGACGTGGACCAGGCTGCGTTCTTCAAGATCCTTGAGCACGCGGCCGACCATCTCCCTTGAACAGCCCACGATTCGACCGATCTCCTGGCGGGTGATCTTGATCTGCATGCCATCGGGGTGGGTCATGGCATCGGGTTGCTTGCACAGTTCCAGCAAGCAACGCGCGACGCGTCCAGTGACATCGAAGAAGGCCAGGTCACCGACCTTGCGTGTGGTATTGCGCAGGCGCTGGGCCATCTGGCTGCCCAGGGCATAGAGAATCTCCGGGTCCTGGCGCGCCAGTTCGCGAAATTTTTCGTAGCTGATTTCCGCCACCTCACATTCGCTCTTGGCCCGTACCCAGGCACTGCGCTGTTGCTCCTGCCCAGATTGTTCAAACAGGCCCAGCTCGCCAAAAAAATCGCCGCTGTTGAGGTAGGCGATGATCATTTCGTGGCCGTCATCGTCTTCGATCAGGATGGTCACTGAGCCCTTGACGATAAAGGACAGCGTCTCGGCTTTGTCGCCGGCGCAGATGATGTTGCTTTTGGCCGCGTAGCGGCGCCGCTGGCAGTGGGCGAGCAGCTTGTCGATGTTCTTGATCTTGGCCGAAAGGGCTGATGCAACCATGGCTGAATCCCGGTAAGAGGCAACGCGTGAACACTTTTATAGGTAGTCTGGCCAAAGGTGCCAGTGATTTGGCGTCAGCTTATCAGACACTTATTGGTGTATCGGCAGAATTCATCGTGCGCTTGAGCTTTTCCACCAGCCCTTCTGGGTCTAAGCTGGCAGCCTTTTTTCTAGCAAGGGAGTCCGGATGATGAAGGCACGTATCCAGTGGGCAGGCGAAGCCATGTTTCTGGGCGAATCGGGTAGTGGCCATGTCGTGGTCATGGACGGTCCACCCGACGCAGGTGGTCGCAACCTGGGCGTGCGGCCCATGGAAATGCTCTTGCTGGGCCTGGGTGGTTGCAGCAACTTCGATGTGGTCAGCATCCTGAAGAAGTCCCGCCAGGCAGTGGAAAGCTGCGAAGCCTTCCTCGAGGCCGAGCGTGCCAGCGAGGATCCGAAGGTATTCACCAAAATCCACCTGAACTTCGTGGTCAAAGGTCGTGGCCTGAAGGATGCTCAGGTCAAGCGTGCGGTTGAGTTGTCTGCGGAGAAATACTGCTCGGCTTCGATCATGCTCGGTCGGGCAGGGGTGGAAATCACCCATAGCTACGAGATTGTTGAGTTGGGGTGAGTGGAAAGCATCGCGGGGCAAGCCCGCTCCTACCAGTAGGAGCGGGCTTGCCCCGCGATCTGGTTAACGGCGCAGCCCCGGCAAAAGCTTCAGCAAGCCACTGGGTACGCACGCGCGCAAGCGCGCACTCAATCCCTCGCGATGTATCTGGTACTGCATTCCCAGCCCTATGACGCCCAGGCCGATCAAGGTCAGCACCACCGGGAACAGCAGCGACTCGGCAAATACCTCATAAGACAGGTAGCCCAGGTAAGCGGCCACCCCCATCGCTCCGAAGACCATGAACATGGGTCTCCTTAACAACACTGCCAAGCCCATCAGGCCGAGATTGATCAGGCAGTAAAGCGCCTTGTTCAACTCGCTGTCGCTCTCCATCAAGCTCAGTCCCAGCCAGAACGCCAACAAGCCTGCCATATAGCCCCAGAAGGCATAGTCCTGGCGGGTGCGGCCGTCGATTACCAGGAAGACCAGCAGCAATGCCAGGCCGAACCACAGTGAGACGGTCAGGCGTTGATCCCAGTTGAAGGCATCGCCGTAGACCCACTCGCTCAGGTCCATGGACATGAACCACAGCGCTCCGGCAATCGGCATCACGATAAAGGGGAACGGAATCAGACGCAGCATCAGCAAACCAGCAGCAACCGTAGCGGCTTCCATCAACAACCAGCCGCCCTGCACATAGGTGTAATAGTTGTGGTAGTTGCTCTGGCTGTCGTCCAGCGGCCAGAAGCCGGTGAGCCGCTCCACGGCAAACACGGCCAGCGGCACGATGCTCACTGCAACAGCGGCGAGCACGCCAGCAGGAATCACCTGGCCACGTCGCTGCAGCAGAAGCCCGGCCAGGGTCAGGCCGCCAATATAGAGAAGGGCGATGATCAGCAGGGCGCTGTCGCCTATGCGCATCCAGGCTTCACTGAGCAGCCAGCCCAGGGCGCCCATGATCAGCAGGGCGCCAAAGTAGAAGGCCACATGGGCCAGCTGGAAACTGGCGCGAGTCGCTGGCTGGCGCTTGAGAAACTCGAGCAGGGCCTGGTCCTGGCCGGGGTTCAGAACGCCTGCGCTTACAGCGCGGGCCAGGTCCTTGGCATCGAAGCGTTCCGTCATGGCGTGTCCTAGATACGGTAGGTGCTCTTGGTCATGACCTTGGCCATCAGGCTCATCCCAAAGCGCACGGGAGCTGGGAAACGGAATCCGCCAGCCTCCAGGGCCGACTCGGCGTGTTGTTGTTCGTCAACGCGCATCTGTTCAAGGATAGCCCGGGATTTTTCATCCTCGGCCGGGATCTGCTCCAGATGTTCGTCCAAGTGCTTGCACACCTGATGCTCGGTAGCGGCGACGAACCCCAGGCTGACTTTGTCGCTGACCAGGCCTGCCAACGCGCCAATGCCGAACGACATGCCGTAGAACAGCGGATTGAGCACGCTTGGATGACTTCCCAGCTGGCGGATGCGCTGTTCGCACCAGGCCAGGTGGTCGATTTCTTCTTCGGCGGCATGTTCCATGGCCTTGCGTACCTGCGGCAGCTTGGCGGTCAGGGCCTGGCCCTGGTACAACGCCTGGGCGCAGACTTCACCGGTGTGGTTGATACGCATGAGCCCGGCCACGTGGCGGGTTTGGGTATCGTCCAGGTCGACGTCCGGCTGGATGATGGCCGGCGAGGGGCGGGAAGGTTGGCCGCTGAAGGGAAGCAAGGTGCGCATGGCGGTATCGGCCTGCAGCAACAAGCGGTCGAGCGGCGAATAGTGACGTTCGGTAGCCATCGGGCACCTCCGCAAGAATGTGCCCGACAGTTTACCGCAATCAGGTTGATCGGGCTTGCCCTGGATCAGCCCGGTGGCCAGTGCATCTGGCGCTGACCCAGCACGTGCATATGAATGTGGTAGACGGTCTGGCCACCCAGTTCATTGCAGTTCATGACCACGCGGAAACCGTCTTCACAGCCCAGTTCCTTGGCCAGGCGCTGGGCGGTGAACAGGATGTGTCCGGCCAGGCCTTTGTCTTCTTCAGTCAGGTCGTTGAGCGTACGGATGGGCTTTTTCGGGATAACCAGAAAATGCACCGGCGCCTGTGGGGCGATATCGTGGAAGGCCAGAACCTGGTCGTCCTCGTAGATGATCTTGGCCGGGATCTCCCGGTTGATGATCTTGGTAAACAGAGTTTCCACTACGGTTGCTCCATGATGGGGGTCGGGCCTGAGTGTACTCAGGCTGTGAGTCGGCGCCCAGCCCTTGGCGGGTCAACGTGGGCAATAGGCCCGGTTGATCGCCCCGGCCAACTTGCGTGCCACCCAGCGTGAGAGCAGGCGTGGGCTGCAGGCCAGCCAGCGGTTGCGCCGACCTGGAATGATCAGGGCGCGGTTTTTCTCCAATGCGCGCACGGTGTACAGCGCCACTTCCTCCGGGCTCAGGCAGCGCTGGCCTTTCTCCAGGCGGGGAATGCGGCGCAGCGGCGAGTGAACCGGGCCCGGGCACAGGACAGACACCTTGATGCCAGTACGCTTGAGCTCCTCGCGCAAGCCCTCGGAAAAGCTCAGCACATAGGCCTTGCTGGCCGCATAGCTGGTCATCCAGGGGCCGGGGGCGAAGGCGGCCAGCGAGGCAACGTTGAGAATCTGGCCGCCTCCTTGGACCGCCATGGCATTGCCCAGTGCATGGCACAGACGTGTCAGGGCCAGAATATTGACCTCGATAAGGTCTTGCTCATCCCCCCACTCCTGGGCCAGGAACGGGCCGTAGGTGCGGATACCGGCGCAGTTGACCAGCAAGTCGATCTGCCGCTCGCCTTCTTCCAGTTCCAGCAAAAAGCCGGAAAGGCGCAAGGGTTCACCCAGGTCGCAAGCGCGAAACAGCACCTCTACCCCAAAGCGCTGGGTCAGCTCGATGGCAATGCTCTCGAGCAGGTCGCGTTGACGTGCCACCAGAATCAGATTGCGCCCCCGGCGTGCCAGTGCTTCGGCCAGTGCCAGGCCCAGTCCGCTGGAGGCACCGGTGATCATGGCGTAACGGGTCATGCAGTTCTCCAGTGGGCTAGGGGCAGGGCGCAGAGTTTACAGGAGTCAGCCGGGCCAGCGCTGGCTCAGGGATGCGGCAGAGGCTTGGGCCTGGCGGTATTCGGCGTCCAGGCGGGCGATCAATTGCTCGGTGGAGCACAGCGCGTCGATGGCACCGACACCTTGCCCGGCAGACCAGACGGTTTTCCAGGCTTTGGCTTCGTCATCAATGGGTTTGAGCTTGGTTTCGACATTGGCGCGCAGGGCTGCCATGTCGAAGCCGGCGTTTTCCAGGCTCTGGCGCATGAAGCTGGCAGGTACTCCGGAAACCGCAGCGGTGTGGATGATATCGGCTGCCTTGGCACCCAGCATCATTTCTTTATACGCATCCGGGGCGCGGCTTTCGTGAGTGGCGATAAAACGCGTACCGAGGTAGGCGAGGTCTGCGCCGAGCAGTTGCGCTGCCAGTATCTCGTGGCCCCGGTTCAGGCAGCCGGCCAGCAGCAGGGTCTTGTCGAAGAACTGGCGGATCTCGGCAATCAGTGCGAACGGGCTCCAGGTGCCGGCATGGCCACCAGCGCCGGCAGCCACGGCGATCAGGCCATCGACGCCTGCCTCGGCGGCTTTCTCCGCGTGCCGGCGCGTAGTGACGTCGTGAAACACCAGCCCGCCATAACTATGCACGGCATCGACCAGCTCTTTCACCGCGCCCAGGCTGGTGATCACGATCGGTACCTTGTGTTCTACACAGATAGCGAGGTCCGCCTGCAGGCGCGGGTTGCTCTGATGGACGATCAGGTTGACCGCGTACGGGGCAGGCTTGTCCAGGGATTCAAGGCCTGACTCGATCTCCTCGAGCCAGGTCTTGAAACCGGCGCTATCACGCTGGTTCAGCGCCGGGAAACTACCGACCACACCGTTGGCACAGCAGGCCAGCACCAATTGCGGGTTGGAGATCAGAAACATTGGCGCCGCAACCACTGGCAGGCGCAAGCGTTGTTCGAGCAGGGCAGGCAATGACATGACAGGTTTCCCGAGGCTGAGTGATAAGGGATCAGAACGGTTTGACCACCACCAGAATGACGATGCCGAGCAGGATCAGCACCGGCACTTCGTTGAACCAGCGATAGTAGACGTGACTGCGGGTGTTTTCACCGCGGGCGAAGCGCTTGAGCTGAGCACCGCACATGTGGTGGTAACCGGTGAGCAGGACAATCAGGGTGAGTTTGGCGTGCATCCAGCCCTGGCTCAGGAAGCCCGGGGTCAGGCTCAGCAGCCAGATACCAAAAATGAAGGTGGCAATCATTGCCGGGCCCATGATCCCGCGGTACAGCTTGCGCTCCATGGTAATGAAGCGCTCCTGACTAATGCTGTCCTGGCTCTGGGCGTGATAGACGAATAGCCGTGGCAGGTAGAACAGTCCGGCAAACCAGCAGACCACGCTGACGATGTGCAGGGCTTTGATCCAGAGAAAAAGCATGAGGTTGAGTTCCTTCAGGGTTCACGGTCGTCAGATAGTAGAGGCTAGGCACCTGGCGGGCCATCTCAACAGTTGTGAGGGCAGTGCCACGGCCCTTATTATCGTGGGCTTTCCAGTCGGTTCGTTGATAAGGGGCACGCGTTATGGTCAAGGTCGGTATCGTCGGCGGCACGGGTTACACCGGGGTCGAACTGCTGCGTCTGTTGGCACAGCATCCACAGGCTGAGGTGGCTGTCATCACCTCGCGCTCCGAAGCCGGCCTGGCGGTCGCTGACATGTACCCGAACCTGCGCGGCCACTACGACGGCCTGGCGTTCAGCGTACCGGACGTGAAAACCCTGGCTGCGTGCGACGTGGTCTTCTTTGCCACGCCCCATGGCGTTGCCCATGCACTGGCCGGTGAGCTGCTGGCTGCGGGCACCAAGGTCATCGACCTGTCCGCCGACTTCCGCCTGCAGGATGCTGATGAGTGGGCCAAATGGTACGGCCAGCCCCATGGCGCGCCGGAACTGCTCAAGGATGCGGTCTATGGCTTGCCTGAGGTCAACCGCGAGCAAATTCGCCAGGCGCGCCTGATTGCCGTTCCGGGTTGCTACCCGACAGCCACCCAACTGGGTTTCCTGCCGCTGCTGGAGGCTGGTATTGCCGATGCTTCGCGCCTGATCGCCGACTGCAAGTCGGGTGTCAGCGGTGCCGGCCGTGGCGCCTCGGTCGGCTCGCTGTTCTGCGAAGCCGGCGAAAGCATGAAAGCCTATGCGGTCAAAGGCCACCGCCACCTGCCGGAAATCACCCAGGGTTTGCGCCGGGCTGCCGGGGGCGACGTCGGCCTGACCTTCGTTCCGCACCTGACGCCGATGATCCGTGGTATCCACTCCACTCTGTACGCAACGGTCGCCGACGCCTCGGTCGACCTGCAGGCATTGTTCGAGAAACGCTACGCCGATGAGCCGTTCGTCGACGTAATGCCGGCCGGCAGCCACCCGGAAACCCGTAGCGTGCGTGGCGCCAACGTATGTCGCATTGCCGTGCACCGGCCACAGGGTGGCGACCTGGTAGTGGTGTTGTCGGTAATCGACAACCTCGTCAAAGGCGCCTCTGGCCAGGCTGTGCAGAACCTCAACATCCTCTTCGGCCTGGACGAGCGCGTGGGCCTTTCCCATGCCGGCCTGCTGCCTTAAGCCACAAGAACACGCTGCAAGCCAGCCGATCAGCTATCTGCTTATAGCTTGCAGCTAACCCCATGCAGCTTATGTATTGTTGACCGCTTTTCTCGGAGAAGCGGATAATGCGCGTCATCACGCATTATGGCGGCATAGCGCCGGGAGATAGTCAGCATGAGCGTCGAATCCTTCACCCCAGTGGCTTTGCAGTTCACAGAGGGTGCAGCGCACAAGGTGAAGACCCTGGTCGATGAAGAAGGCAACGATCGCCTGAAGTTGCGAGTGTTCGTGACGGGTGGCGGTTGCTCGGGTTTTCAGTACGGTTTCACTTTCGATGAAGATGTTGCCGAAGACGACACCATTGTCGAACGCGAAGGCGTGGCTCTGGTGGTCGATCCGATGAGCTTCCAATACCTGGCAGGAGCCGAAGTGGATTACCAGGAAGGCCTGGAAGGCTCGCGTTTCGTCATCAAGAATCCGAATGCCAGCACCACGTGTGGTTGCGGCTCATCGTTCTCGATTTGATCGCAGGGTAGGGTACAACGCAAAACGCCGCGCATTCGCGCGGCGTTTTGCGTTGTACGGGTAGGGTCAGGCCGGGTAGATGGCGCCAAGCACCCGCAAGCCACTGGCAGCGGTGACGCTGGGACGATTGGCCGGAATGCCTTGCAGGCAGCAGTGGGCTAGCCAGGCGAAGGCCATCGCCTCGACCCAGTCAGGGTCAACACCATGGGCAGCGGTACTGTCGACCTGAGCGGCAGGCAGGAGCGCGGCAAGGCGGCGCATCAGTGCGCTGTTGTGGGCACCGCCACCGCACACCAGTAGTGCCTGGGTTTCCTGCTGGGCGGCCTGCAGGGAGTTGACGATACTGTGAGCGGTGAGCTCGAGCAGCGTTGCCTGGACGTCCACTGCGGCGATGGCTGGTAGTGTTGCCAGATGCCGCGTGAGCCACGGCAGGTTGAACACTTCACGTCCGGTGCTCTTGGGGCCGGTGCCGGCGAAGAATGGATCACTGAGCAGTGCGGCGAGCAAGCCGGGATTGACGTTGCCACTGGCGGCCCAAGCGCCGTCGGCGTCGTAGCTATGGCCTTGTTGCTCATTAATCCAGGCGTCCAGCAGTACGTTGCCAGGGCCGCAGTCGAAACCACTGACCGGCTTGTCCTGCTCTATCAGGCTGAGATTACTGAACCCACCGACGTTCAGCACCGCCAGGCGCTGCCCCTGATGCTCGAACAAGGCCTCATGGAAGGCCGGGACCAGCGGTGCGCCTTGGCCTCCGGCTGCCACGTCGCGGCGACGAAAGTCCCCCACCACACAGATACCGCTGAGTTCGGCAAGTAGCGCCGGGTTGCCGATCTGTACGGTAAACCCACGCGCGGGCTCATGGCGGATGGTCTGGCCGTGGCTGCCAATGGCGCGCACATCTGCAGGCTTGAGGTTTTGCGCGGTCAGCAAGTGCTGGATGCCTTGGGCTGCAAGGCGTACCCATTGATTTTCGGCAAGGGCGGCGCGGGCAATTTCGTCGGCACCGCTGGCGCACAGGGCCAAAAGGTCCTGGCGCAGGCTGGCGGGCATGGGGATGTAATGGGTGGCGAGCAGCCGGGTATGCTGCTCTTGCTCGATCAATGCGATGTCCAGGCCATCAAGGCTGGTCCCGGACATCACTCCCAGATAAAGAGCCATCGCTTAGCGCTTGTTGGACGCGAGCATGGTGGCCTTTTCCTGGTTCATGCGTGCAACCAGGGGCTGGCTCTGCTGCAGGAAGCGCTGGCGCTCAGCCTTGGCGATGGGGTCGGCCATCGGCAGCTTCTGGCCCAGGGGATCGACGTGGACGCCATTGACCTGGAACTCATAGTGCAGGTGCGGGCCGGTCGACAGGCCGGTGGTGCCGATGTAGCCGATCACCTGGCCCTGTTTCACGGTGCCGCCGGTCTTCACGCCTTTGGCGAAGCCCTGCATGTGCCCGTACAGGGTCTGGTAGCGGTTGCCGTGCTGGATGATCACGGTATTGCCGTAGCCGCCGCGACGTCCGGCCAGCAGCACCTTGCCATCGCCGGCGGCCTTGATTGGCGTGCCGCGCGGCGCTGCGTAGTCGACGCCTTTGTGGGCGCGGATCTTGTTGAGGATCGGGTGCTTGCGGCCCGCCGAAAAGCGCGAGCTGATGCGGGCGAAATCAACCGGGGTACGGATGAAGGCCTTGCGCATGCTGTTGCCGTCAGCGGTGTAGTAGTTGGTGTTGCCCTGCTTGTTGGTATAGCGAACGGCAGTGAAGGTCTTGCCGCGGTTGGTGAAGCGGGCAGAGAGGATATTGCCTGTGCCGACAACCTTGCCATCCATGACCTTCTGCTCGTAGATGACGTCAAACTCATCACCTTGGCGGATGTCTTGGGCAAAGTCGATGTCGTAGCCAAAGATCCGCGCCATGTCCATGGTCAGGCTATGGGACAGCCCGGCGCGCTGGCCGGAGGCCGATAATGAGCTCTTGATCACGCCGTGTGCGTAGGCTGAGCGTACAACCGGCTTGCTGATCTCGCGATTGAAAGCGTAACCGTTTGCGCTCCTGGTCAGGCGAATGGTTTCAAGGTTGCTGACCTTGCTGTGCAGGCTGGCCAGTTGACCGCCCTTGTCCAGCTCGATCTCCAGTACCTGGCCGCTTTTGAGCTGGCTGAACTGCTTGGCTTGCTTGTTGCTCGCCAGTACTTCATGCACCGCGGAGGAGGGCAGGCCTACTTTGGCGAACAGGGTCGACAGGGTGTCGCCGCGGCTGACTGTGACTTCGCGGTGGCTCGGGTCCTTGGCAGGGGCAGCTTCCGGTGCGGCAGTTGGCGCAGGTGCAGGCTCGACCTTGGCAGTCTCTTGCGCAGGCGTAGCGCCATCTTCGATCTGGGCGAATGGGGAGGTCTCACCAGCGCTGGCGCTTTGGGTCAGCGGTGCTTCCGGCTCCTGCTTGAGTTGCTCGGCAGGGCTCTCCAATTCCAGGTTAAGGGTGGTCTTCTTGGCTTCTACTTCGCTGGAGGGGAACACCAGCAAGGCCAGGCTGAGCAAGGCGGCGATGCCGCTGGCCGCCAACAGATGGCTCTTCGGATAAAGCGGGGGCGCTTTAGGCGGTTCGTTGGTCATAGATGAATTGACTTTGAAATAGATGAATTGGAAAAGATGAATGACATGATGAAGATGAAATAACTGTATAAAATATAACCAAATCCCCTTCGGCGCAAGCGCGCAGACGTCATCAGTCGGCTTCGGGGTCACATCCGGGGCAAAAACTTGTAATTGATGGCTGATCTTGTATGGTTGGGGCCCTTTGAATCTGAGCCTTGCGGGTCTGTTATGAAGTCGGTTGAAGAGCAGCTAGCGCTGATCAAGCGTGGTGCGGAAGAGGTACTGGTAGAGTCCGAATTGGTCGAGAAGCTCAAGCGTGGGCAGCCGCTGCGGATCAAGGCGGGTTTCGACCCGACCGCGCCCGATCTGCACTTGGGGCACACCGTCCTTATTAACAAGCTGCGCCAGTTCCAGGATCTGGGGCATCAGGTCATATTCCTGATCGGCGATTTCACCGGCATGATCGGTGACCCGAGCGGCAAGAGCGCCACGCGTCCGCCGCTGACCCGCGAGCAGGTGTTGGATAACGCCGAGACTTATAAGCAGCAGGTGTTCAAGATTCTCGACCCGGCCAAGACCGAGGTTGCCTTCAACTCCACCTGGATGGACAAACTGACCCCGGCTGACTTCATTCGCCTGGCGTCGCAGTACACGGTGGCGCGTATGCTCGAGCGCGATGATTTCGACAAGCGCTACACTACCAATCAGCCGATCGCCATTCATGAATTCCTCTACCCGCTGGTGCAGGGGTACGACTCTGTCGCGCTCAAGTGTGATGTCGAGCTGGGCGGTACCGACCAGAAGTTCAATTTGCTGATGGGGCGCGAGCTTCAGCGTGCCTACGGTCAGGAAGCGCAGAACATCGTGACCATGCCGCTGCTCGAGGGGCTTGATGGCGTCAAGAAGATGTCCAAGTCGCTGGGTAACTATGTAGGCATCCAGGAGGCGCCGGGGGTGATGTACAGCAAGCTGGTGTCGATCCCGGACACGTTGATGTGGCGCTACTTCGAGCTGCTCAGCTTCCGCTCGATGGAAGAGATCGATGCGTTGCGTGCTGATGTGGCGGCGGGTGCGAACCCCCGTGACATCAAAATCAAGCTGGCTGAAGAGATCGTTGCGCGCTTCCATGGTGAAGAGGCGGCGGCCAATGCTCACCGTGCTGCGGGCAACCGCATGAAGGAAGGCGAGCTGCCGGAAGTTCTGCCGGAGGTTGAAGTGCTGGCAAGCGAAGAGATGCCAATCTCTGCTGTCCTTAACAAAGCGGGCCTGGTGAAGAACTCGGCGGCGGCTCGCGATTTGCTCGCGGCGGGCAGCGTTCGCGTTGATGGCGAAGTGGTTGATCGCGGTTTCGTGTTCGCGTTGGGCGCTACCCATGTTTGTCAGGCGGGCAAGAAAGCTTTCGCGCGTATTACGCTGAAGGCTGAGTAAGTTACCTATATATAGAGGGGCGCGTAGCGCCCCTGCTTTTTACTTGCTGTTTATAGTCAAAACGCCGCTTCTGAAACAAAGTTGAAATAAGTCCTTGACGCCCCTGTGGATCTGTCTATAATTCGCCCCACTTCCGGCGTAGTCGGAACCGAAAACTCCTTGAGTTTCAAAGGGTTAGCGGTTTCAGGTGGTGCTGGAAGTGCTTCGGTCGAAAGATCGGCAGCGGTGAAAAAGGTGGTTGACAGCGAATTGAAACGCTGTAGAATTCGCCTCCCGCTGACGAGAGATCGCAGCGAGTTAAGCGGTTGAAGTTGAAAGAGAAATTCTGAAAACTTCAAAATAAACGCTTGACACACTCTGAGGAAAGCGTAGA
>NZ_AUED01000001.1 GCF_000425805.1 Pseudomonas vranovensis DSM 16006 | reverse complement strand
CCATCGAGGCAGGCGCAGGCTTGCCCCGCGAGAGGCCAGCAAGGAGGTGATGGCGACAACCCACATGCTCCGGTAACAGGCCGGAGGCGGTGGATTGCAATGGCAGCATAAAAAGGCTCCGGTAATACAAAAGCGTCAGGCCTTGGGCAGCCCCTGGGGCCACAACAGCCGTACGGCATCGCCGTCTTCGCGGTAGGCATGGCAGGTGCCGATCACCCACGGGCGCACGGCAATCGGTCGTTGCAGGCCATCGACGGTGCGCAGGCTGGCCTGGGCCCGGTAGGTGGAAAACAGGGTCTGCATCGCAGTGGTGGCCATGCGTTCGAGCAGTTCGGTCAGGTGTGTACAGCCGTTGGCACCGCCGATGACTTCTTTCATCTTGCGTTTGAAGCCTGCGGCAATTTTCAGCCCCTGCAGGCCGGCATAGGCGCTGCTGATTTCAGCGCAGAACGGGCTTGCCCCCACTTCGGTGGTGGCCGCGATGTGCTGGATGACCATGTCGGCATCAATGGTCATGACCAGGCGCATGTCATGGATGGTGCCGCCCTCGCCTACCGAGTGAAACGGCAGGTCGGTGGGCGCGTTGGTCAGGTCCTGCAGCCGCCCTTCGATGTCGAACAGGCCGTCGCTGCGCTGGTAGCCTCGACAGATGATTTCACGGGTGTGCAGCAAGGTGCGGGTGAGCGCTGGCGGGGTAGTCGTCATGGACTGCTTCTCTTTGGCCGGGTCGCACAATGGAATGCGCCGGGAACGAGCGTCCGCTCCCGGCGCGGTGACACGAGGGCTCAGAAGCCGCCGCGACCACCACCACAGATGATGGTCTGGCCGGTAACGTAGTCCGACTCGGGAATGCAGAACATGTACACCGAGCCGGCGGCTTCTTCGGCGGTGCCCGGACGACCCAGGGCAATCTCGCGGCTGGCGGCGGCGATGCGGTCCGGGTGAACGCCGACCTTGATGTCGCGGCCTTCGACCTGCACGGTCTTTTCTTCGGTGGTGGGCTGGGTCAGGCGGGTTTCGATAAAGCCGAACGCCACGCAGTTGACGTTGACCTTCATCCGCCCCCACTCCTTGGCCAGGGTCTTGGTCATGCCCATGATGCCGGCCTTGGCCGAGGAGTAGTTGACCTGGCCGGCGTTACCCTGGGTACCCGACACCGAGGAGATGTTGACCACCTTGCGAAACACTTCCTGACCCGCTTCGGCTTCGGCCTTGCTGGCTTCACGAAAGTACGGGTAGGCCGCGCGCAGGATGCGGAACGGCGCCTTGAGGTGGCAGTCGAGGATCGCGTCCCACTGCTCGTCGCCCATTTTCTGGATGACATTGTCCCAGGTAAAACCGGCGTTGTTGACGATGATGTCGATCCGGCCAAAGGCTTCCAATGCGGTTTGCACGATGCGCTCGCCAAAGTCGGGGGCCGAGACGTTGCCGATGCAGGCCACGGCATCGCTGCCCAGGGCGCGGATTTCGGCGATGACTTCTTCGGCCGGGCCCTGATCCAGGTCATTGATGATGACCTTGGCGCCTTTGCTGGCGAATTTGAGTGCCACGCAGCGGCCGATACCGCGGCCGGAACCGGTGACGATGGCAACTTTTCCTGCAAGTGTCTGTTCCATGGAGCTTGTCTCTTGTTTTTGTTGAGAAGGAGTCGGTAATTACTGCTTGCCGTACAGGGTGACCACGCAGGCGCCACCCAGGCCGAGGTTGTGTTGCAGGCCGTGCTGCAAGCCTTCGACCTGGCGGGCGCCGGCGGTGCCGCGCAGTTGGTGGGTCAGTTCGTAGCACTGGGCCAGGCCGGTGGCCCCCAGTGGGTGGCCCTTGCACAGCAGGCCGCCGGACGGGTTGGTGACCACGCGACCGCCGTAGGTGTTGTCGCCGTCGAGGATGAATTTCTCGGCACCGCCCTGGGGGCACAGGCCCAGTGCTTCATAGGTGAGCAGTTCGTTGTGGGCGAAGCAGTCGTGCAGCTCGACCACGCGGATGTCCTGCGGCCCTACGCCGGCTTGCTCGTAGACCGCACCGGCGGCGCGCTCGGCCATGTAGGCACCGACAAAACCGGTCATGGTCTTGGGCTCGAAGGACTCCACCGGGTCGGTCACCAGCGACTGACCGAGGATCGCCACGTCACGGCGCAGGCCGTGCTTGCGGGCAAACGCCGGGGAACAGATGATCGCCGCCGCGGCACCGCAGGTGGGCGGGCAGGCCATCATGCGGGTCATTACCCCTTCCCACATCAGTTGGTCGTTCATCACCTCTTCGGTGCTGACCACTTTCTTGAACAGCGCCAGGGGGTTGTTGGCCGCGTGGCGGCTGGCCTTGGCGCGGATCGCAGCGAAGGTGCTCATCTGCGTGCCATATTTGCGCATGTGTTCGCGTCCGGCGCCGCCGAAGGTGATCAGGTTGCGCGGGATGTCGCCGGCATCACTGCACAGCTCGTCCTGGATCGGCAGGACGTCGCCCCGTGGCAGCGGACGGTCGTCGAAGTTGGAGCGGGTAGGGCCCGGGCGCATCTGCTCGAAGCCGACCGCCAGGGCACACTCGACCTGGCCGCTCTGCACCGCGGCCCGGGCCAGGTACAGGGCACTGGAGCCGGTGGCGCAGGCATTGTTGACGTTGAACACCGGGATGGCTGTCCGGCCTACCCGGTACAGCACGGCCTGGCCGCAGGTGGTATCGCCATAGACGTAGCCGGCAAAGGCCATTTGCACCTGGTTGTAGTCAAGGCCGGCATCGGCCAGCGCCAGGCGCACGGCTTCGGCGCCCATGTCGATGTAGCTGGGGCTGGCGCCAGGTTTGCTGAAGGGGATCATGCCGACCCCGGCTACAAGTACGTTTTCGCTCATGGTGATGTGTCCTGACGGGTGGAAAAAGAGATTGGAGAGATCAGTCCAGGCCATGACCAAGGCTCAAGGCCCTGGTCTTGATGCTGGCAAGGGCCAGGCGCGCATCGCTCGGGTCCCAGCTGCGCTGCGCCTGACCGAGTACGGGCTCCAGCAGTTGCTCCAGCTGGCAGGCCGCGAAAATCGCAGTCAGCAAGTGCCGTTGCCGTAGGGCTTGGTCCAGGCAGGTCTGGCCCCTGCCCGTCTGCCCCAGCAGGTTGGCACTGGGTACACGCACGTCGACAAGACCAATATCCGTGCCACCAGCGCCAAGGCCTGGGCGATCGCGTTCGACGATGATCAGGCTCAAGCCCGCCTCGCTGTCTTCGCCGTCGATCAGGCAGGCCAGCAGCAACAAGTCGAAGTCGCCGCCATTGCCCAGGGCGCAAGCGCTGCCATTGATGTGGTAGTGGTCGTGTTCGCGACGGGCGCGGGTCTGCACTTCGCCATTGGCGCTGTCGGCATCGGCCACTGCCAGGGCGAGGATCAGCTCACCGCTGCAAATGCCCGGCAACCAGCGCTGCTTCTGCTCGTCGGTCGCAAGGCCTGCGATGCAGGGCGCGACAATGTCCGAGTGCAGTGACAAGGCCTGGTCCTGGATACCGGCACGGGCGAACTCTTCGCGGATGATCGCGGCATGGCCGAAGTCGCCGCCACCGCCGTACTGGGCTGGCAGGGTCACGCACAGCAAACCCTGCCGGCCTGCTTTCAACCACAGTTGCCGGTCCAGCGCGCCGCTGCTCTGGTGCGGCAGGTAATCACGCTCCAGAAAACGCCGCACGGCAGTGCGAAACAGCTCGTGATCCTCGCGATAGAGCGTACGCTGTGCATCCATACGAAAACCCTTGGCCCATCACAAGATTGCAAGAACGAAACGGTACAAACCCGTTTCAGCGTGTTGCAGCAATCGTTGCATGGGGGCTGGGTGGGCGAGAGCCACCCTCACCGGGTGGGCCGGTATCCAACGCCCTCCCCGACGAACAATAATCGGGCTCGACCTGGGGTGCAGACGATGGTCCAGTGCCCCACCGCTTATCTGCCACCCGTGGCAGAATGTGGCCCCAGCAGAATAATAATTTGATCGCCTGCGCCGATATCCTCGCGCGGCAGGCGGCACGAGCGGAGGTTTTCAATGCCAGTTCAGCGGGACGAGGTTGCTATCCCCAAAACCACCTCTACCAAGTACGCAAGCCCAAAATCCGCCGACAGCCATTTGCCGCGCCTGCGGCTGCTCGACCAGATGGCCAACACCGACACCACCCGCCTGATCCTGATCCGCGCTGCCGCAGGGTTTGGCAAGACCACCTTGATGCAGCAGTACCGCGAGCTGAGCCTGGCGGCAGGCAAGCAGGTGCTGTGGGTCAACCTGGAACCAGCCGACAACGACCTGCCACGCTTTCTTCGCGTACTGGCCACCGGGCTTGCCCGTTGCCTGCCGACCTGCATCGAGGCCTCCCCCACTCCCGGTGTCGACGAGCTGCTGGAGCAGATTGCCGCCTGCACGCAGTCCTTTACCCTGTTGCTCGATGAAGTCGAGGTGATCCAGAACACCGAAGTCCTGGACTTTCTCCAGCAATTGGTTGAGCAACTGCCCGCAGGCTGCGTGCTGGCCATGGCCTCCCGCGCCTCCCCGGCCATTGGCCTGGGGCGCATTCGTGCCCGTGGCCAGTTGCTGGAAATCAAGCCCGCCGACTTGCGCTTCACCCCTGAAGAGTCCATGGCGTTCATCCGCGACAAACGCCAGATCCCCCTGCGCGACAATGAGCTGGCCACGCTGTACCGCTGCACCGAAGGCTGGATCGCCGGCCTGTACCTGGCCAGCCTGTCGCTCAAGGATCGCGAAGACCATGCCGCGTTCATTGCCTCGTTCTCGGGCTCGAACCTGGAACTGGCCGAATACCTGACCGAAGACATCCTCATGCGCCAGAACGAGGAATGTCGCCTGTTCCTGATGCAAACCAGCATCCTCGACCAATTCTGCGTACCGCTGTGCCAGGCAGTGACCGGCCGCAGCGACAGTGGCGCGATGCTCGAGCACCTGGATCGCACCAACCTGTTCCTGGTCCCGGTCGACAGCCAGCAGCAGTGGTTTCGCTACCACCACTTGTTCGCCAGCTTCCTGCGCCATGCCCTGGAGCGCTTGCACCCGCACATGGCCAAGGGTTTGCACGAAACCGCCGCCCAGTGGTTCTTCGACAACGAGCAACCCATCCCGGCCATCGAGCACCTGTTCAGCGCCGGCTTGCATGACGAAGCGGCCAGGCGCCTGAATCAGCACATGGATACCCTCATCAACAGCGGCCGTACTCGCCTGCTGCTGCGCTGGCTCGACCGAATCGCCCAGGAAACCCGCGACGGCTACCCCTACCTGAGCAAGTCTTACGCCTGGTTGCTGGCCACCACCACGCGCATGAAAGACGCCATGCTGGTCGCCGAACGCCTGGAGCAGGTTTCGGGGCCCGAGTATGCCTACGTGACCCAAGTGCTGCATTGCCTGCAACTGGGGGCCACCGATCACGCCGAAGCCTGTTGCACCCTGGGGCTTGAACTGCTTCGCCAGATGCCCGCCGACGAGGTCAATCTGTATATGGTCCTGGCAAGCTCGGTGGCCCAAAACCTGGTTGCCAATGGTCGCTACGATGAAGCCCGTAGCCTGTTGTCTGCAGCGCTGCAGCGCAATCCATACATCAACGTCAGTTTTCTGCGCCACACATTCAGCGTCAACGAAAGCATCCTGGACCTGATCCAGGGGCGTCTGAGCAACGCCCTGGTGCGCATGCAAGGCACCGTCGATGCGCCACTGGGCAGCAGTCAGCGCAAGTCCCATGAAGCCAAGCTGTCGCTGGATATTTTCTACGGCCTGCTGATGTACGAAGTCGCCGCCTTCGACCAGGCCGAAAAAACCCTGACGCGCTGTCTGTACTTTGCCAAGCAGGTGATCTCGCCGGAGAACCAGATCGTCACGCATGTGCTCACGGCGCGCATTGCCTACAACAAGGGTGACCGCAACACCTGGATGCGTTGCCTGGTGGAGCTGGAGCAGATCGGCCAGCAGGTCGGCTCTCGTCGCCTGCAGTGCTCGGCCTGGCTCGAACGTGCGCGCGTGGCGATTCTTGAGCAACGCCTGGATGTCGCCAGCCAGGCGCTGCACGCCGCCGATCAGAACGGCGACTGGGACCGCCCCGACTTCATCCGTTTTGCCAACGAGGTCGATACCCCCAGCATCGCCCGCCAGCGCCTGCGCATCGTCCAGGGTGAAGGCGCACAGGCGGCCCAGGCCTTGCGTACCGCCATTGAACAAGCGCGGCACTGGCAGCATGTGCGCCGCGAACTGAAGCTGCATATCCTGCTGGCCATGGCCCTGGACAGCCAGCAGCAAACCCAGGAGGCCTTCAACGCGCTCAACGATGCCTTGCGCCTGGCCAGCCATGAAGGCTTCCTCGGGACCTTCATCGAAGAAGGCGAGCGCCTGGCCAACCTGGTGCAACGCTGGGCCGTCGCCGGCAGGTCGCGCTGCAAGGAGCTGGGTATCGAACCCAACTTTGTCGAAGAGTTGCTGCAGTACCTGGGGGCCGAAGCCGGTGAAAGCGAAGCGGCACAAGACGACAATGGCGCCCAGAAGGTCTTGACCGCACGCGAATACCAGATCCTTCAGTTACTGGCTGTGGGCCTCAAGAACCGCGATATCGCCGAAAAAGTGTTCCTCTCCGAGTTCACGGTCAAATCGCACCTGCAAAAAATCTACGCCAAGCTCGATACCAAGGGTCGCACCGAAACCCTGGCCATCGCCCGCGCCAGGGGCTGGATCGCCTGAAGATGCTGTGCGGGGCAGCGCACTGAGCCACCCCGCACAGCACTCAGTGGCCGGAACGTTCCTGCAACTGCCTGGCCGGAATGGCCACCAACAGCAGCACGGCCCCCACTACCAGTACCGCGGCAATGACGTCGAAGGCCAGGTACAAGCTGCCCGTCGCCGACTTGATCGCGCCTACCACAACCTGACTGATGACCCCGGCCATACCGCCAATGCAGCTGATCACGGCAATGCCCACCGCGGCAGCCGAAGGCGTGAGCAACGCCGGGGGAATGGTCCAGAACAGTGACAATGAGGCCAGGGCCGAGGCTGCGCCCACGGTCATCAGTGCCACCGAAAACGCCAGGTGCCCCTGGGCCGGGCCCAACATCGCGAAGCACGCTGCGCTCACCAGTACCGGCACCGCCACATGCCAGCGCCGTTCCAAACGCTTGTCGGAGCTGCGCGCCAGCAGGTACATGCCGATCAATGCCATCAGGTAGGGCAGGCTGGCCAGCGAGCCGATGACTTTCAGATCGTCGACGCCAAAGCCGCGAATCAGGGTCGGCATCCAGTACGACACCGTGTTCGAGCCGCTGTAGAGGCAGAAGAACACCAGGCCGGCGATATACACCCGTGGATTGCGCAACACTTCGCCGAGGGTGGCCTTGGCTGTGTCGGCACCCCTTCCCTGCGCCAGGGCGTTGGTCAGCAATTGCTTCTGCCGGGCAGTGAGCCAGCGCGCATCAGCCGGTTTGTCGACCAGCCAGAACCAGCCGAACACCCCCAGCAGCATCGCCGGAATGCCTTCGACCACGAACAGCACCTGCCAGTCGCGCAATCCCATCCAGCCATGCAGGTGGGTCATGATCCAGCCGGCCAGCGGGCCACTGACAACCCCTGCGATCATCGCTGCCATCAGGAACACGGCGGTGATGCGCGCACGCAGGGCCGGTGGAAACCAGTAGGTGAGGTAGAGGATCACGCCGGGGAAGAACCCGGCCTCGGCCACGCCCAGGAAGAACCGCGCAATGATCAACTGGTTGGCCGTGGTGACGAAGGCCGTGGCCACCGTCACCAGCCCCCACAGCACCATGATCCGGGTCAACGTGGCGCGGGCGCCAATGCGTTGCAGGTACATGTTGCTTGGCACTTCAAACAGGATGTAGCCGAGGTAGAAAATACCCGCGCCGATGCCGTAGGCGGCATCGGTCAGAGCAATGTCTTCGGCCATACGCAGCTTGGCGAACGACACGTTGAGGCGGTCGATGGTGTTCAGGCCGTAGGCCAGGAACAGGTACGGCAGCAAGCGCAGGATGACCTTGCGAAACACCTCGCGGGTTTCCAGGGCCTCTGCATCGCTTGTGACAGGTATCGCAACGGCGTCGTTCATGGTGCTCTCCTGGCCGACTGCAGGGCCCGCCGGGCGGGCCTGCAGAGGGCGCGTTGGCGAATCAGAGTGCCGCTTGCAGTTCAGGCACCGCCTCGAACAGGTCGGCCACCAGGCCGTAGTCGGCGACCTGGAAAATCGGCGCCTCCTCATCCTTGTTGATGGCCACGATGACCTTGGAATCCTTCATCCCGGCCAAGTGCTGGATTGCCCCGGAGATACCCACCGCGATGTACAGCTGCGGGGCGACGATCTTGCCGGTCTGGCCGACCTGCATGTCGTTGGGCACAAAGCCTGCGTCCACCGCCGCGCGCGAGGCCCCCACACCGGCGCCAAGGGTGTCGGCCAGGCTGTACAGGTACTTGAAGTTGTCGCCGTTCTGCATGCCGCGCCCCCCGGAGACGACGATCTTGGCCGCGGTGAGTTCGGGGCGGTCGGACTTGGCCAGTTGTTCACTGATGAAACGGGAGATGCCGGGGTTGTGGGCGCTTGTCAGGGGCTCGACGGCCGCTGTATCGCCGCGCAAGCCTGCGCTTGCGGGAGTGAAGGCGGTGGTGCGGACGGTGATGACCTTGACCGCCGCAGTCGACTGCACGGTGGCGATGGCGTTGCCGGCGTAGATCGGCCGCTTGAAGGTGTCGGGCGACTCCACCGCGATGATCTCGGAGAGCTGGTCGACATCCAGCACCGCCGCCACCCGTGGCAGGATGTTCTTGCCGTTGGCGGTGGCCGGGGCCAGGACGTGGGTGTAGATCACCGACTGGTCGATCACCAGCGTGGTGATCAGCGGGGCGATGTTTTCCGGCAGTTGATGGGCGTAGGCGGCATCGTCGGCCACCAGCACTTTACTCACGCCCTCGACGGTTGCGGCCGCCTCGGCGACAGCACCTACGCCCTGGCCTGCCACCAACACGTGAATGTCGCCACCGATGTGCGTGGCCGCGACCACGGTGTTCAGGGTTGCCGAGGCGAGTGCGCCGCCTTCGTGTTCCGCAATAACCAGGATTGCCATCAGATCACCTTCGCCTCGTTCTTGAGTTTCTCGACCAGTTCGGCCACCGACTTCACCTTGATGCCAGCGCTGCGGCTGGCCGGTGCCTCGACCTTGAGCACCGTGATGCTGGACGCGGTGCTGACACCCAGCGCCTCGGCGGTGGTGCTCTCGAGCGGCTTTTTCTTGGCCTTCATGATGTTGGGCAGCGAGGCATAGCGCGGCTCGTTCAGGCGCAGGTCGGTGGTCACCACCGCCGGCAGGTTCAGCGCCACGGTCTGCAGGCCGCCGTCGATTTCACGGGTGACCAGCAGTTGCCCGCCCTCGACGCCGACCTTGGAGGCGAAGGTGCCCTGGGCGTAGCCGCCCAGCGCCGCGAGCATTTGCCCGGTCTGGTTGTTGTCGCTGTCGATGGCCTGTTTGCCGAGGATCAGCAGTTGCGGCTGCTCTCTTTCGGCCACCGCCTTGAGCAGCTTGGCCACGGCCAGGGCACTGAGCTCATCGGCGGTTTCGACCAGCACCGCACGGTCGGCACCCAGGGCCAGGGCGGTACGCAGCTGCTCCTGGGCAGTTGCCGGGCCGACGCTGACCACGACCACTTCGCTGGCAATACCCTGCTCTTTGAGACGCACGGCCTCTTCCACGGCGATTTCGCAGAAAGGGTTCATGGCCATTTTCACGTTGGCCAGGTCAACGCCACTGTGGTCCGCCTTGACGCGCACCTTGACGTTGAAATCGACCACGCGCTTGACCGCTACGAGGACTTTCATCGGTTGACTCCAGTAATGGGGGGCGGATTACACGACGGCCATCAGTTCGCTGTAGGCCTGCAGGTGATGATCGTCATCACCCAGTTGCCGGGCGATCATCAACAGGTGCTTGGCGTGATGCGACAGCACATATTCCCAGGTCAGGCCGATGCCCCCGTGCAGCTGGATGCCCTGGTCGGCGATGTAGCGCGCCGCCCGGCAGACAATGAACTTGGCGGCGGCGAGGACGCGGCTGCGCTCGTCGCTGTCGGGGGCATCGGCCAGGCAGGCGGCGAGAATGGCCATGGAGGTCGCCTGGTCGAGTTCGATGTGCATATCGACCATGCGGTGCTGCAACACCTGGAACTTGCCGATCGGCTGGCCGAACTGCTTGCGTGTCTTGAGGTAGTCCAAGGTCAGGTCGCAGGCGGCGTTCATGCTGCCCACCGCCTCGGCACACTGCGCGGCAATGGTTCGCCCCTGCTGGTAGCGCAGGGCCGGCAGCGCGGCGCCCGGCTCACCGAGCAAGGCGCCGGCGCTGACGTACACCTGCTCAAGCAGCACATCACAGGCTTTGCGCCCATCCAGGGTTGCGTACTCGCGCAGCGACACACCCGGGCTTTTCGGATCGACCAGGAACAGGCTGATGCCGGTTTTATCGCGGCTTTCGCCGCGGGTGCGGGCCGACACCAGCAGCAGGTTGGCGCTATGCCCCCCCACCACCACAGCCTTGCGTCCATCCAGGGTCCAGCCGCCCGGCACCGCTTCGGCGCGGGTCTGAACATCGTGCAGTTGATAGTGGCTCTGCGGCTCTTCAAGGGCCACGGCCAGTTGCAGCGAGGCCGCGGCAACCTGGGGCAGCAACTCGCTCTTTTGGGCCTGGCTGCCCAGTTGATCGACCAGGCCACCGCCGAACACCACCGAATACAGGAACGGCTCCAGGCACAGGCCGCGGCCCAGCTCCTGGGCGACCAGCATCACGTCCACGCCGTTGCCGCCAAAGCCACCGTAGGCGGGATCAAAGGGCACGGAGGTCAGGCCCAGTTCACCCAATTGCTGCCAGAAGGCGTAGCTGAACCCCCGCGCGCTCTGGCGGTGTTCTTCGCGCTGCTCGAAGCCGTAGGTCTCGCGTACCAGGCGTGCAGCGGTGTCTTGCAGCATCTGCTGCTCTTCAGTCAATTTGAAGTCCATGGCCTGCCCCTTAGAGTTCGAGAATCATCTTGGCGATGATGTTCTTCTGGATTTCATTGGAACCGCCGTAGACCGAAGCCTTGCGCATTTCCAGGTACTGGCAGGTGGCGGTGGCGCTGTAGTCGTTGTGCAGTTGATCCCCGGCATGCCCATAACCGAGCTCGCTTTCAAGAAACGGCACCGCGTAGGCACCCACCACTTTCGACTGCAGGTAGGTAATGGCCTGGCGGATTTCGGTACCCTTGATCTTCAGGATCGAGCTTTCCGCCCCCGGCACACCGCCATCGCGGGCTGCTGCCAGAATGCGCAGGTTGCTCATGTCCACGGCCATCAACTGCATCTCGACTTCGGCGATCTGGGCGCGGAACGACGCGTCGTCGATCAAGGGCGCTCCGTTGCGCAGTTCGAGGCTCGCCGCCTGCTTGAGGCGCTGGAGCATGGCCTTGGCATTGCCGATCCCGGCGATGGTGGTGCGTTCATGGGTCAGCAGGTACTTGGCGCAGGTCCAGCCTTCGTGCTCGCGGCCCACCAGATTGCCAACCGGCACCCGCACGTTATCCAGGAACACTTCGTTGACATGGTGACCACCATCGAGGGTGATGATCGGCCGCACGGTAATGCCCGGGGTTTTCATGTCGATCAACAGGAACGAAATACCGCGTTGGGCCTGGGCCTGGGCATCGGTGCGCACCAGACAGAACATCCAGTCGGCCTGGTGGGCGGTGGAGGTCCAGGTTTTCTGGCCGCTGACCACGTACTCGTCACCTTCGCGCACGGCACGGGTCTTCAGGCTGGCCAGGTCGGAGCCGGCACCGGGCTCGGAGTAGCCCTGGCACCACCAGTCTTCGCAGTTGAGGATGCGTGGCAGGTAATGGGCCTTTTGCTCGGGCGTACCGAACTTGATGATCACCGGACCGACCATGTTGACGCCGAACGGAATAATTCGCGGCGCACCGGCACGTGCGTACTCTTCGTCGAAAATGTGCTTTTGCACGGTGCTCCAACCGGTGCCACCGTGCTCGACCGGCCAACTCGCTGCCAGCCAGCCCTGTTTGTTCAGGGTGCGCATCCAGGCGACGCTGTCGGCCTTGGACACGCTTTTGCCGTGGCGGACCCGCTCGGCGAGGTCTTTGGCCAGGTTACGCTCCAGAAACGCGCGCACCTCGTCGCGAAACGCGAGTTCGTCGCGAGTGAAATGGATATCCATTTGATACCTCGGTAAGGTTTTTCGCCCGGTACAGGCAAGGGGGGGCCGCCGCAGGCCGGGGCGCCGCGGCGGTTTCAGGCTGTTATTGATCGAAGACGATGACCGAGCGGGCCAGCTCGCCGCGACGCAGTTCGTCGAAGGCTTCGTTGATCTGCTCAAGTTTGATGCGCTGGGAGATCATCTCGTCGAGCTTCAGGCGGCCTTGCATGTAGAAGTCTGTCAGGCGCGGCAGGTCGACCGGGAAACGGTTCGAGCCCATGAACGAGCCCTGGATACGGCGCTCGTGCAGCAGCATCAGCGGGTCGATGTCCAGCTTCAGGCCCGGCTTGATCATGCCGATGATGGTCGCGCAGCCGCCTCGGGCGAGCATGGTGAAGGCCTGTTCTGCCGTCTGTTTGAGGCCGATGCACTCGAACGAGTGGTGTACACCGCCACGGGTCAGCTCTTGTACCTGCTGCACCGGGTCGCCGTTTTTCGGATTGATCACATCGGTGGCGCCAAACTGCTTGGCCAGTTCCAGCTTCGAGTCCTGCATGTCGATGGCAATGATGCGCCCCGCGCCTGCCAGTGCCGCACCATTGATGGTGGCAAGGCCGATACCGCCGCAGCCGATCACAGCCACCGTCTCGCCCGGGCGAACCTTGGCCGTGTTGAACACCGCACCGGTGCCGGTGGTGACCGCACAGCCCAGCAGCGCCGCACGGTCCAGCGGCATGTCGCGGCGGATGGCGACCAGCGCGTGCTCATGCACCAGCATCTGCTCGGCGTAGGCCGACAGGTTGATGAACTGGGTCATCGGCTTCTGTACGTAGGTCAGGCGGGGCTCTTCATCCTTGCCGCGCTTGGTGTCGGGCGACACGCACAACGACAAGTGGCCGGTGACGCAGTGTGCGCAATGGCCGCAATAGGCCGACAGGCAGGTGACGACGTGGTCGCCCGGCTTGACTGTGCGCACCAGCTCGCCCACCTGCTCGACAATGCCGGAGGCTTCGTGCCCCAGCACCACGGGTGCCGGGTGCGGGTACAGGCCGTCGACAAAGTGCAGGTCCGAATGGCAGACCCCGACAGCGACGGTGCGCACCAGCACTTCGTGCGGGCCGGGCTTGCTGATGCCCACTTCCTCGATGGTCAACGGGGAACCTGGGGTATGGAATACGGCAGCTTTCATATTGTTGTTCTCTTTATTGAGTGAGCCGGACAGGTGTGGTGGCGGTTCAGCGCTTGATCAGCGAGCCCACCAGCTGGCGTACCTGGTCGCTGTAGGGCGGGCGCATCAGGTCGGGGCCATCGGCTGCGCGCAGCACCGACCGGGCGTGGCTGAAGGTGCGGAAACCATCGAAGCCGTGATAGGCGCCCATGCCGCTGGCACCGACACCGCCGAACGGCAGGGTCTCGACGCCGGCGTGGCGCAGCACATCGTTCACGCACACGCCGCCGGAGGTGGTGCGGTTGAGCACGAAGGCTTCCTCTTCGGCATGGTTGCCGAAGTAGTACAGGCCCAGCGGGCGCGGATGGCTGTTGATGTAGGCAACCACGGCCTGGATGTCGCTGTAGGGCTTGACCGGCAGCAGCGGGCCGAAAATTTCGTCCTGCATGACCTTGAGGCTGTCATCGGGGTTGAGCAGCAAGGTCGGGGCCATCTTGTGGTGGGGCTGGCCGGTGAAGTCTTCATTGGCCGGGTTCAGCTCGACGGTGTGTACACCGGCGTCGCGCGCTTCAGTCAGGTAGCCTTGCAGGCGCTCGAAGTGACGGCTGTTGATCACCGAGGTGTAGTCGGGGTTGTCTTTGAGGGTCGGGTACAACTTGGCCACCGTCGCCTTGGCCAGGCTGACGAATTCGGCCATGTGCTCTTCGGGCACGAACACGTAGTCCGGGGCCAGGCAGATCTGACCGGCGTTGTGCAGCTTGCCGGTGATGATCTTGCTCACCGCCGCTGGCAGGTCGGCAGAGCGCGAAATGATGGTCGGCGACTTGCCACCCAGTTCCAGGGTCACTGGTACCAGGTTCTCGGCGGCGGCGCGCATGACGTGCTTGCCAATACTGGTGGCGCCGGTGAACAGCAGGTGGTCGAACGGCAGCGCACAGAAGGCCTGGCCAACCTCGGCCCCGCCGGTAACGATGGCGACTTCGTCTTCGGCAAACACCGTCGGGAAGATGCGGGCGATCAGCGCGCTGGTGCTCGGGTTGAACTCCGACAGTTTGATCATCACCCGGTTACCGGCCGCCAGGGCACCGGCCAGGCCGTTGAAAATCAGGTTGCCGGGGAAGTTCCAGGCAGTGAGGATGCCCACCACGCCCAGCGGCTGGTAGCGCACCCAGGCTTCGCCGCGGTCGGTATGGCGGGGTTCGTCGCGCATCCACGTGGCGACCTGGCTCTTGGTGTACTTCATCGACGCCAACGGACTGAGCACGTCGAACAGGCGCGAGAAGTCCGCACTGCGATGACCGAAGTCAGCGGCCAGGGCCGTGACGATATCGTCCTGATAATCCACCAGCAGGCCGATGGCACGATCGATCAGCTCGCAGCGCTGTTCGGCTGTCCAGGGCTCATTGGCCAGCCACGCGGCACGTTGCTTCTCCAGCACGACGTGAACATCGGCACCCCGCAGGTTTTCATTGGCACTCATGTGGTTGGGTCTTCCTTTCAAAGGGCTGTTCGGGAGCTGCCAATCCGCCAGCAGGCCGGTACACTCAGGGCGCGTGCCACGATTGGAGCGGTATTCCAGTGAGCCGATACTAAGAAGGACGGGACCACCCGACGACAACCAAAGGTAGGATGCATGGAAGGTTTCTTGCGTAGTTCCAACGGACCAGAGCAGGGAGTAGTCCCTCCTGTACGCCCAGGCAAATTCCTGGTGCCGGCTACCCTGCCCGGGTTGCTGGACCGTAGTGCCCTGCTACCCCTCGGCGAACAACACCCCGGGCTGCGTCTGCTGCTGATCAGCGCCTGTGCCGGTGCTGGCAAGACCACCCTGCTGGCGCACTACCAGGCGCACTGCCTGGAACAGGGCCGGCGGGTGCTGTGGTGCAACCTGGACCCCGCCGACAACGATCCCCGGCACCTGGCTGCCACATTGTTCAGCGGGCTCAGTGAGCGGGGCATCATCAGCGCCGACGTACCCGCCCTCGGGCAACTGCCGCAATGGCTGCTCGAACAACTTGCCGGTTGCCCCGAAGCCTTCGCCATTCTGTTCGACGAATTCGACGTCATCACCCACCCCGACGCGCTGGCGTTCATACAACAGCTGCTCAAGGTACTGCCCACCCACGCCACCCTCGGCCTGGCGAGCCGCACCCTGCCGGAGCTCAATCTCGGGCGCTTGCGCGCCCTGGGGCAACTGCATGAAGTGAGCAGCGAAGACCTGCGCCTGAGCCTCGAGGAAACCAGCCACTACCTGCGTCAGTGCCACCAGCTGGCGCTCGCCCAGGACGACATCGCCCGCCTCTACCAACGTACCGAAGGCTGGCTGACCGGGCTCTATCTGGCCACCTTGTCGCTCAAGCGCCATGAGGATCCGTCGGCGTTCATCAACGCCTTCAGCGGGGCCACGCCGGCGCTGAGCGAGTATCTGGGCGAAGATGTCCTGGCCAGGCTTGATGAGCCGAGCCAGCGGTTTGTGCTGCAGACCTGCGTGCTGGCGCAGTTCTGCCCTGCCCTGTGCGACGCGGTCACCGGGCGTACGGACAGCGCGGCCATGATCCAGGCCCTGGAACAGGACAATCTGTTCATCACCGCCACCGATGAACAACACCTGCAGTTCCGCTACCACGGCCTGTTTGCCGATTTCCTTCGCCACACCCTGGCGCGGCGCCACCCGGACTGGGTCGCGCAGCTGAACCGCGCAGCAGCCCAGTGGTACACCGCCGCAGACCATAGCGAAGAAGCGCTGGAGCATCTGTTTGCCGCCAATGCCATCGACGAAGCGGCCAGCCAGTTGGTATCCCAGGTCGATCACCTGGTCGAGAACGGTCATGCCAGCCTGATGATGCGCTGGCTGTCACGGATTCCCGAGTCAGTGCGGGAACAGCATCCAGGCCTGGGTGTGGCCTATGCCTGGGCGCTGATCCACGCCCGGCGCTACAAAGAAGCGTTGCAAGTAATGGAAAGCCCGACGCTGGCTGATCAACAGCACCACATCCGCTGCCTGCTGCTGGTGATCAACGACCGAGTGACAGAAGCCCGGCAAAGCGCCGAGCAATTGCTGCCGCGCCTGCCTTGCGACTCAAAATCGCCTTATCGGGTGACGGCCTATGTGCTGGCCAGCACCCTGTACTACAGCGGCCGCTACGACGAAGCCCGGCAACTGCTGGGCAGCGACCGCTTGCGCGAGGCGCAGAGCGAGTCCCCTTACCTGCGCGATGTGACCGACAGCCTGGAGGCCCTGCTCGATATCACCCAGGGCCAACTGGACAGCGGCATGAGTCGCTTGCTCGCCGCAAACCGGCGTAGCCGCGAAACCCTGGCCGGTACGCCGCCGGTGGGCTTCCCGGTGCTGCAGACCGCGCTGTGCCTGGTGATGTATGAAACCGATGCCCTGGAGCAAGCGCACCACCGCCTCAACGAGTTGCTGCCTTACGCCCGCGAGCACGCAGCCCCCGACTCGTTGATCACCACTCACGTGCTGCTGGCCCGCATCACCTACCTCAACGGCGACCGCCAGGGCTGGATGCGCTATCTGGCCGAGCTGGACCAGCTCGGCCGGGTTTCGGGGTCCTCTCGCATCCTGTGCTCCAGTTGGCTTGAGCGCGCACGGGTGGCCACCCTGGAAAACCGCCTGGACACCGCCGACCACGCCATGCGCTCGGCCGAGCAGCACAGTGACTGGGACCAACCCGGCATTCTGATCACTGCCAACGATGTCGACACCCCTTACATCGCCCGCCAGCGCTTGAATATCGCCCAGGGCACAGTCGACCCGGCTGACCTGCTGCAGGCCATGAACCAGGCCCTGACACGTCATCAACACCGCCGTGCCTTGAAGCTGCGCTTGCTGCTGGCCATGGCCCTCGAGGCCTGCAAGCAGCCCAAGCAAGCGCTGGAACAATTGACCCAGGCCCTGGGCATCGCCAGCCCGGTAGGGTTCATTCGTACCTTCCTGGATGAAGGGGCGCCGCTTGCCGCGTTGCTGGAGCGTTGGTCGGTGACCTTTCACGGCCAGGAGAGCGCCCTGGGGATCGAACCGCGCTTCGTCGCCCATTTGCTGCAGCGCTGCCACACCGGCCCGGCGCAGGAGGCCAAGGCCCAGGAATCCTCACCCAACGCACTGTCCAACCGCGAACTGCAGGTGCTGCGGCTGCTGGCCCTGGGTTATCGCAACCGCGAAATTGCCGAGAAGATGTTTTTGTCCGAGCTGACGGTCAAATCGCATTTGCGCAAGATCAACACCAAGCTGGGCGCCGGTGGTCGCACCGAGGCGGTATCGATTGCCAGGATCCAGGGCTTGCTCGACTGACGCGCCGGCTCAGGCCGCCAGCGCTGCGTCGATCAAATCGAGCAACTGGCGGTGCAACGCCGCCATGTCGATGCCGCCGGGATCAAGCAGGTACTGCAGCATCGAACCGCGCAAGGTGCCCAGGATCAGCACGGCGCTGGCCAGTGGCTGTACATCGGCGCGGATCTCGCCATTGGCGATGCCCACGCCGATGCAATCGGCCAGGTGCTGCTGCACCGTGCGATTGTACTGCGCCAGGATCTGCGCGGTTTCCGAGTCCTGGGTGACCGCCTCGGCCATCAACGACAACAACGCGCGACTGTTGACCCAGTCGCTGTCGTTGCGTCCCAGGTAAACACTGATAAAGCCCTTGAGCGCATCCAGGCCAGGGCGCCATTTGGGCGCCTCGACCTGTACCAGGCGCATGAAGTTGCTGTTGACGTACGCCGCCAGGGCGCGAAGCAACCCGGCCTTGCTGCCAAAGTGGTGGGTGGCCAGGCCCCGGCTGTAGCCCGCTTCCTCGCCCACCTCGGACAAGGTCATGCCGACCCAGCCCTTGCGTGCAACGATCTGCCGCGCCGCCAGCAACAAGCGCTGTTCAGCCTCGCCTCGACGCTCGGCCTGGGTGCGGCGCGAACCGTTCTGGCCTGTTTTGTCTGCCGGTTCCATCGGGTTGTTCCTTACTCACCTGTAAAAACGGGTTGGCGCCGCTCGGCCATGGCACGGGTGCCCTCGGCAAAGTCGGCGCTGACGATCTGCCACTCCTGCTCGCTGGCTTCGCGGTCTATGATCGTGTCCACCGCATCGGCCAGGCCCATGCGCAGGGTCTCGCGGCTGGACATCACGGCGCGGGGTGCGCTGGCGGCAATTTCCTCGGCCAGTGTACGGGCAGCCTGGCGTTCCTGACCCGGTTCGGCCAGCACATCGGCAAGGCCGATACGTACGGCTTCGCGGCCGTCGATGCGCCGGCCGGTGGCAAGCAGCAAGGCAGCCATCTGCGGGCCGACCAGGCGCGGCATGGTAACCGAAATGCCGAAGCCTTGATGAATCCCCAAGCGGTTGAAGTTGGCCGAAAAGCGCGCTTTTTCGCTGGTGACACGAAAGTCGGCGACCAGCGCCAGGCCCAGGCCGCCGCCTATGGCAGCGCCCTCCACCACACAGATCAACGGCTTGCGGGTGCGGAACAGGCGCACCGCCGACTTGTAGACCCGCCGCGGGTACTGCGGGTCACGTTGGTCGGCCCCGGAAAAGTCGGCCCCGGCACAGAACACCTTGCCTTCGGCCACCAGCACTGTCACCCGGCAGGCGGGCAACTGATCGAGGTAGTCCAGGGTATCGGCCAGGTCCTTGATCAGCTCGGCATCGAAAAAATTCAGCGGCGGACGGCTGAAACTCAAGGTGGCGACATGCCCTTGAAGTTCCAGGGTCAGGCCGCGGCCTGGGGTAAACGTGCTGGGGATCGGCATACAAGCTCCAAAAGGTCACAGGTTGTGGGTGGGCGGCTATTGCTTCACGGGCCGGGTTGCTGATAGCGTATTTACTTGTTGGGCGTTCAGCAAGTTTAAAAACAAGAGCCCTGCCCCTTCAATCACATGAGCACATTGTTATGCAGGCACTCGATATTCGACCCTGTCACCTGGACGCCAAGGCCGAAGCCTTGCGCGTCGAGGTCCGCAGCTTTCTCGCCCAGGCCCTCAAAGACCTTCCCGCTGCCGAGCGAGCCAAGAACTGGAACGGTGCCGACAGCGCCTTCAGTCGCCAGCTTGGCGAACGCGGCTGGCTTGGCATGACCTGGCCCAAGCGCTACGGCGGCCATGAGCGCAGTGCGCTGGAACGCTACGTGGTGCTGGAAGAGCTGCTGGCCGCCGGCGCCCCGGTCAACGCGCACTGGATTGCCGAACGTCAGTCGGGCCCGCTGCTGATGAAGTTTTCCCCTGAAGTGCTTGCCCCGCGACTGCTGCCGGCCATCGCCCGCGGCGAGCTGCTGTTCTGCATCGGCATGAGCGAACCGGATGTCGGTTCCGACCTTGCCTCGGTGCGTACCCGTGCGGTGAAGACCGAGGGCGGATGGGTGGTCAACGGCAGCAAGGTCTGGACCACTGGCGCCCAGCGCTGCGACTACATGGTCACCCTGCTGCGCACCGGGCCCAAGGAGCCTGGCGATCGTCACGGCGGCCTGTCGCAGTTGCTGATCGACCTGAAAGCCCCCGGCGTCACCGTGCGACCGATCCACAACATGCTCGGCGAGCATGATTTCAACGAGGTGTTCCTGGAGGATGTGTTCGTTGCCGACGACTTTCTCATCGGCCAGCCCGGCGATGGCTGGAAGCAGGTCGGTGCCGAGCTTGCGCTGGAACGCAGCGGCCCGGAACGCTACCTGAGCTGCACCCAGCTGTACCTGGAAATGCTCGACGCCGCCGACGCCAGCAACCCGCATCACGCGGTGAGCCTGGGCCGCGTGGCGGCGCGCTATGCAGCCTTGCGGCAAATGTCGCTGGGGGTCGCCGGAATGCTTGCCCGAGGCGAGAACCCTGCCACCCCGGCGGCGCTGGTCAAGGACCAGGGCGCGCTGCTCGAACAGGCCATGCCCGACCTTGCCCACACGCTGTTCGGCGATACGCGCACGCCCGGCTCCCGACTCGACCAGGTAATGCGCTACCTGACCCAGACCGCCCCGTCGTTTTCCCTGCGAGGCGGCACCCGCGAAATTCTTCGTGGAATCATTGCCAGAGGATTAGGACTGCGATGAACCAGGCACTCCATCACAACGACGGGCACGACAGTGCGACTTCGTCACTGCAACGACTGATCGCCGACAGCGTCGAGCGCCTGTTCAACGATCAAGTGACACCCCAAGTCCTGACGCAATTCGATAGTGGTCTGCCGGCCGATGCGCTATGGCAGCAACTGGTCGAGCACGGCTTGCCCCAAGCCCTGGTGGCACCGGTATCCGACGACAACACCGCCAGCTGGCTTGATGTCAGCCCGGTGCTGCGTGGCGTGGGCTACTGGCAGGCGCCGGTACCGCTGAGCGAAACGCTGCTGGCCGGCATGCTGTTGTCCCGGGCAGGTATCGAGGTCCCCGAGGGTGCGCTGACGGTGCTGCAGGCTGGCGCTGCCACCGCACTTGAACTGACAGCATCCGGGGTACTCAATGGCCGCTGCGCCAACGTACCCTGGGCGCGCAGTTGCCGCTGGGCGGCGGTGGCCGACGACAACGGCCGTGTGGCCCTGGTCGATCTGCGCCAGGCCCAGGTCAGCGTCGAAGCAGGCACCAACTTCGCCGGCGAGGAGCGCGATGTACTGCAGTTCACGGCCGCTCCCGTGGACGCGCTGGGTACCTTGCAACTGGCCGATATCCGCGAGCCGGTGCGGGTATTCGGTGCCCTGGTGCGGGCGTGCATGCTGGTGGGTGCGCTGGAGTCGTGCCTCGACCAGGCGGTGGCGTATGCCAACGAGCGGGTCCAGTTCGGCAAGGCTATCGGCGCCTTCCAGGCCATCCAGCAGCAACTGGCGCATATGGCCGGCGCCATCAGCGCGGCCCGTACCGCCACCGAGGTGGCCCTGTACAGCGCGAACCAGGTGATGCAGGCCGCGCCTGGCAGCGCCAGCAGCCTGGCCTTCGATGTTGCCGTGGCCAAAGTCTGCGCTGGTGAAGCCGCCAGCCTAGCAACCTCGGTGGCGCACCAGGTCCACGGCGCCATCGGCTTTACCCAGGAGCACCGCCTGCACTTCGCCACCCGCCGCGTGTGGTCGTGGCGCGATGAGTTCGGCAGCGATGCGCACTGGGCCCAGGTGCTGGGCCAGGCAGCGATTGCAGCGGGCAGCGAAGGGTTCTGGGCCGGGCTGACGGCGCGCTCTCTGTAAACGTGGCCCCGGGAAGGAGCGGGCTTGCTCTGCGATAGCGATCCAACCGTCACATCGCATCGCGGGGCAAGTCGAGACGTCGCACCGCCGCGCCTACAGCCAGTACCGCGCCACCGACGATCAGGAGCGCCGCAACCAGGATCGACCATGTAAACGTACCCGGATCGAGCGCTACCAGGATCAGGGTGGACAGCAGCGGCGCCAGGTAGGACAACGCGCCGATGCGCTGGGATTCACCGGCCTTGGTGGCATAGTCCCAGGCAAAGAAGGCAATACCGACCGGGCCCAGCCCCAACAACAGCAAGGCGACGCCGTTACCGGCATCGGGGATGACCGTCTGCTCGAACAACAGGTGGCAGACCAACCCGGCCATCGCCACCCCTCCGCAAATCCCGCCCATCACATTGGGCGAGGCACCGTTGTAGCGTTTGTTCCACACCGAGTAGCTCGACCACACCAACGCGCCGGCAAAGGCCGACAGGTAGCCGGCGATCGCCGCGTCAGAGAAGCCGCCCCAACCGGGTAGCAACAACACGGCGGTGCCCAGCAGCCCCAGGCTTGCACCCAGCAGGCAAGCGGGCTTGAGCCTGCCGCCGTTGCACAGGCTGCCCAGCACCACGATCAACAGCGGCCAGAGATAGGCAATCAGGCTGGCCTGTGCCGCAGGCGCCTTCTTCAAGGCGAAAAAGTAGAAGGCATGGTAGAAAAAGATCCCGCAAAAACCCGAGACCCAGACGCCCCACGGCTGGCGCCACGCAGCAAACCCACCGGCCACACCAAGTGCTGAAGTGATGCAACTGAGCACAAAGGGCACGAGGAACGATAGAAACATCACCTCGAACGGCGGGATGGCGGCAGTGCGCGTGGTCAGCAAGGCCAACGAGGACCACATGACAATCGCCAGCAGCCCCGCGAGGTTGGCGAGTTGCAGAGATCGTTTGGGTGAAGTGTCCGGGGAAAACGAGGTACGGGTCATGGCAACCTGATCGCAGGGTTTGCCCGACTATAGGCTCGGGTACTGCAGGCAGGATTGTAGAAACCCGCATTTTTATTGTTCAAAACCGTGAGCGATAACGCAGGCGGCCCGGCGTCAGGCCGTATTTTTTCTTCATGGCATGGGTCAACGCACTCTGGTCGCAAAAGCCGCAGCGGCTGGCGATGTCGCTGATGGTCAAGGGGGTGCCGACCAGCAACTGATTGGCCTGGCGCAAACGCAGATCGAGCAGATAGGCATGAGGCGTGGTGCGGTACACCTGTTGAAAAAGATCGTTCATCTTGCGTTCGCTGACCCCCACCGCCTGGGCCATGTGCTTGCAACTGATGGGCTCGGCGATGTGACGCTGCATGAAATCGACGATTTTGCCGCACAGCACCTGATGGAGGCTCGGCTCGGGGGCCGGGTTGGCCAAGGTGCAGAACATGAGGTTCAACCAGGCCTGCGAGTCGGGAGCCGTCGCACTCTGGAAATAGCGCACCAGGTGCAAGCAAGGGTTCGACACCTGGAAGAACTGCGCATCGAGCAGCGGGTCGAGGGCGATGCGTTGCTGGGCGACATACGCCAGCGGCACATCGGCGACGATGAACTGCGCGCCGGGCCTGGCGTGGAAATCATGGCGACTGTTGGCAGGAATGAGCACACCCGTGCTGCAACTGAGGTAGCCACCACGGCCATCAACTTCGATCTCCATCACGCCAGTGGTGGGTACCACCAACTGATGAAAATCGTGGGTGTGGAGTTCGGCGCCGGCCTCGTAGGTTTTCAGGCTGACTTCGCTAATAGCGTCCATTGTGCCTCCTGCAGGAACGGGCTTGCCCCGCGATACGCTGTGACTGATGGTACGCCATCGCGCGGCAATCCTTACACCTCACTCAGAAGCACACAGCGGGGCGCTTGCAACGAACGAAAGGTTTGCTGTGGCCCGTCCCGACATCAGTGCCAGATACCGGCTCATTCAACACCCCCATTCTGCGCATAGGCCACAGCCTTGTCCGCCTGATTCGAAGCCGCGCAGCATCAGCAGCGGCCCGAAGGTGGCATCCAGCGGCCCCATCAGGCCTGCACCTGCTGGCCGTGGACTGGAATGAGGCGGCGGTACGACGTCTCGACTTGCCCCGCGATAGCGAACAGGCGTTACATCGCCATCACGAGGCAAGCCCCTACCCGGCGACTGCTGCGCAGCCGATCGCAGCCTCGTTCCTCGGCAGCGGCTACAGATTGCAAATCAGTCCGGTGTAGCCGCTGGCGACAGCCTGCGATCGACCGCACAGCGGTCGTGGTTCATGACAGTTGCTCCTACCCCAGATTACCGAGGCCCTCGCGAATCAGCTTCTTGTTGATCTTGCCAACGCTGGTCTTGGGTATCTCGCTGACAAAGCGTACCTGGCGCGGTATCGCCCATTTGTTCAGCCGGCCGCTGTCGACAAACTGCTGCAGGTGCCGCGCCAAACCGGGTTGGTCCAGCCGCGCGCCGGCGACACACACCACCAGCGCCAAGGGCTGTTCACCCCATTGCGTGTCGGCAATACCCACAACGGCCACGGCATCGACATCGCTGTGCTGGCTGATCAGGCTCTCGAGTTCCACCGAGCTGATCCACTCGCCGCCGGTCTTGATCACGTCCTTGATCCGGTCGCGGATCTGTACCACGCCGCGCTCATTGATGCAGGCCATGTCGCCAGTATGCATCCAGCCACCGGCCCACAGTTCGGCCCCCTGCTCCGGTGCGTTCAGGTAGCCCTGGGTGAGCCAGGGCGCACGTACCACGATCTCGCCCAGGCTTTCTCCGTCATGGGCGACGCTTTTGCCCTGGCCATCGACAATGCGCAGGTCGACCAGGGGCACAGGCACGCCGGCGTTGATGCGCAGTGGCAGTTGCTGGTCCATGGGCAGCGCAAGATCTTCCGCACTCAGGCAGGTGAGGCTCAGCAACGGGCAGCTCTCGGACATGCCATAGCCGCAGTACACCCGGATGCCCCGGGCGCTGGCGCGCGCAGCCAGGCCCTGGGTCAGGGCGCTGCCGCCAAGGAGCATTTTCCAGCCGACCAGGTCGGTGCGCCGACCCTCTTCGCAATCGAGCATCATCTGCAACAGGGTCGGTACGCAGTGGGAGAACGTCACCTGTTCCTCACGGAACAGGCGCACCAACTGGTTGGGCTCGTAGCGGCCGGGGTACACCTGCTTGATGCCCAATGCCGTGGCGACATAGGGCACGCCCCAGGCATGCACATGGAACATCGGGGTGATCGGCATGTACACATCGCCCGAGCGCAGCAAGGGCTCCGCCCCGCAGGCGGCGAAGGTACCCAGCTCGTTGAGGGTGTGCAACACCAGCTGCCGATGAGTGAAATACACCCCTTTGGGATTGCCCGTGGTGCCGGTGGTATAGAACAGGGTCGCCAGCGAGTTCTCGTCGAAGTCGGGGAACTCATACTCGTCACAAGCCCCGGCAAGCAACGCTTCGTACTCGCCTGCCACGGGCAGGTCGGTGATACAGGTACCCTGGTCACTCAAGCGGATATAACGCTCGACCGTGGTCAACTCGCCGCCGATCTGCTCCATCAGCGGCAGGAAATCGTCATGCACCAGCACCAGGCGATCTTCGGCATGGTTCATGGTGTAGCGGACCTGTTCCGCCGACAGCCGCACATTGACGGTGTGCAGCACCGCGCCCAGCATCGGTACGGCAAAGAAACATTCCAGCGCACGATGGCTGTCCCAGTCGAGCAAGGCCACGGTATCGCCGGGCTTGACCCCGGCCTGGGTCAGTACATTGGCCAGGCGCTGGATGCGCTCATTCAGGGTGGTGTAGGTGTAGCGCAGCGTGTCGGCATAGACGATTTCCTGGCCGGGCTGGTAGCGCACGCCCGACAGCAGCAGGCGCTTGATCAGCAAGGGGTAGTTATAGGCCCCGGGGGCCGGCGGTATGACGCGGGTGTTGATCATGTGCGTGTCCTTCACAGTTGCTCGGCGTCGAGCAGGTACAGGCTGTGGCTGCCGGCCTTGACGCTGGCGCTCAGGGAGTGGATGCGCGGCAACAGGCGGGCAAAGTAGAAGCGCGCAGTGCCCAGCTTGCTCTGGTAGAACGCCCCCTGTTCCTGCCGGGCCAGGGCCACGTCGGCCATCTGCGCCCAGAACCAGGCGTACAGCGTGTAGCCCATCACATGCAGGTACTCCACCGCCGCCGCGCCGACTTCCCGCGGGTCGCCGTGGGCGCGGTCGAGCACCCAGGCCGTCAGTTCGTCCAGATTGGCCATGGCGGCCAGCAGCGGTGCGCCGAACTCTGCACGCGACGCTGGCAGGCCTTTTGCGTAGGCCTTGATCTGCTCGGACAACAGCCCGTAGGTGCGACCACCGTCGGCCACCAGCTTGCGCCCCATCAGGTCCAGGGCCTGGATACCATTGGTGCCTTCGTAGATCTGGGTGATACGACAGTCGCGGATCAACTGCTCCTGGCCCCATTCGCGTATGTAGCCGTGGCCTCCGAACACCTGCTGGCCATGCACCGTGGTTTCCAGGCCCAGGTCGGTGAGGAAGGCCTTGGCCACTGGCGTCAGCAACGCGACCTGGGCCTCGGCCTGGCTGCGCGCCGCGGCGTCTTCGCTGTACTTGGCCAGGTCCAGTTGTTGCGCCACGTAGGTGGAAAACGCCCGCCCGCCTTCGTTCAGCGCCTTCATGGTCAGCAGCATGCGGCGCACGTCCGGATGTACGACAATCGGGTCGGCCGCCTGCTCGGCGGCTTGCGGCCCGCTGGGCGCACGGCTTTGCAGGCGCTCGCGGGCATACTCGATGGCGTTCTGGTACGAGCGTTCGCCCAGGGCCAGGCCCTGGATACCCACGCCCAGGCGCTCGTAGTTCATCATGGTGAACATGGCAGCCAGGCCCTTGTTCGGCTCGCCCACCAGGTAGCCGGTGGCGCCGTCGAAGTTCATCACGCAGGTGGCCGAGGCCTTGATGCCCATCTTGTGCTCGATGGAGCCGCAGCTCACCGCGTTGGCCTGGTTCAGCGCCCCGTCGTCGCCAACCATCACCTTGGGTACCAGGAACAGCGAGATGCCCTTGGCTCCGGCGGGCGCATCGGGCAGCTTGGCCAGCACCAGGTGAATGATGTTCTCACTCAGGTCCTGTTCGCCGCCGGTGATGAAGATCTTCGTACCGCTGACCCGATAGCTGCCATCGGCCTGGGGCTCGGCGCGGGTACGGATGAGCCCCAGGTCGGTGCCGGCATGGGGCTCGGTCAGGCACATGGAGCCGCTCCAGCGCCCTTCGTACATGGGCGGCAGATAGCGGGCCTTGAGCGCTTCGCTGGCATGGTTGAGCAGCGACAGGCAGGCACCCGCCGTGAGCATCGGGTACAGGGCAAACGACAGGTTGGCGGCATTGAGCATCTCTTCGACCTGCGCGCCAATCACCTTGGGCATGCCCATGCCACCGAACTCCGGCGAGCCGGCCACACCCACCCAGCCATCGGCGGCGTAGGTACGGTAGGCCTGGACAAAGCCGTCGGGGGTGACGACCCGCCCCGCGTCGAAGCGACAGCCCTGTTCATCACCACTGCGGTTGAGCGGCGCCACCACCTGGGCGATGACCTTGCCGGCCTGCTCCAGTACCGCCCGGGCGGTGTCGGCATCGATCTGCTCGGCCAGGGCCGGCATCCGTGCCCACTGAGACGGGATGTCGAAGACTTCGTTGAACAGAAATTCCATGTCGCGCAAAGGTGGGAGGTAATCAGACATGTTGCGAACACTCGACTGCTTGGGTGGTTAGGGGCTGCCCCTTGGCAGGTGCGGGGCTTGCGGTGGTCGCCCGGGCCTTGTTGTCGGGCAACAGGAAGTACGACAGCGCCGGGATCAGGATCAGCGCGCCAAGCATGTTCCACAGGAACATGAAGGTCAGCAGGATGCCCATGTCGGCCTGGAACTTGATCGGCGACCAGGCCCAGCCCACTACGCCGGCGGCCAGGGTGATGCCCACCAGGCCCACTACCCGGCCGGTGAAGGCCACAGCGTTCTCATAGGCCTGTGACAGCGACATGCCCTTGCGCTGGTAATGCAGCTGCACGCTGAGCAGGTACAGCGCGTAGTCGACGCCGATGCCCACGCCCAGGGCGATCACCGGCAAGGTAGCGACTTTCACCCCGATGCCCATCATCACCATCAGTGCTTCGCACAGTACCGAGGTGAGCATCAGTGGCAGTACCGCCACCAGGGTGGCGCGCCAGCTGCGGAAGGTGATCAGGCAGAACACCGTGACGGCCAGGTACACCAGCAACAACATAGTGCGGTTGGCGTCATGCACCACGATATTGGTGGCGGCCTCGATACCGGCGCTGCCGGCGGCCAGGAGGAACTGACGGTCGTCGCTGCTATTGGCCTGGGCGAAGCGTTCGGCAATCGCCACCACTTCATTGAGGGTGTCGGCCTTGTGATCCTTGAGGTAGGCGATCACCGGCATCAGCGAGCAATCGTTGTTGAACAGCTCCGGGGCGTTGACCGAGGCCTGTTGCGCCGCGTAGTTGAGCACGTCCTGGTTGCGCTGGATGCTGTTGAGCTTGGGGTTGCCCTCGTAAGTGCCGGCGGTGATCTGGCGCACCGCGTTGGTCAGCGACAGCGTGGTCTGCACCCCCGGATACTGTTGCAGCTCCCAAGCCAGGCGGTCGGCCAGCACCAGGGTCTGGTAGCGCAGGCAGCCTTCGGGGGCGGTTTTGATCATCACCGCGAAGGTGTCGCTGGACAGCGCGTAGTGCCCGGTGATGTAGGCGTTGTCGCGGTTGTAGCGCGAGTCGGCATGCAGCTCCGGGGCGCCACTGTCAAGGTCGCCGATCTTCAGTTGCAGGCTGACCCAGAAGCCCCCTGCCCCCATCAGCGCGGCAATGACCACGGCGGCGGTGGCCCACCTGCGTGTGGTAAAGCGGTCGAGCAGGTCCCAGAGCTTGCCGAAACCGCGGTGCTCGGCCGCCCGCGAGTCGATTCGCAGCGCCCGCTCGGCAGCCTTGCGGCCAACGCCAATGTACGAAAGCGCCACCGGCATCAGCAGCAGCGAGGTGAAGATCAGCACGGCTACGCCGATGCTGGCGGTGATGGCCAGGTCCTGGATCACCGGGATGTCGATCAGCATCAGCACGGCAAAGCCCACGGCGTCGGCCAGCAGCGCGGTGACACCGGCCACGAACAGGCGGCGGAAGGTGTAGCGCGCGGCAATCTGGCGGTGGGTGCCGCGGCCGATGTCCTGCATGATGCCGTTCATCTTCTGCGCGGCATGGGACACACCGATGGCGAAAATCAGGAACGGCACCAGGATCGAATACGGATCAATCGCGTAGCCCAGCCAGGCGACGATCCCCAGTTGCCACACCACCGCCGTCAGCGAGCACACCACCACCAGCAAGGTGCTACGCACGCAACGGGTATAGAGGAAGATGATCACCAGGGTGGTCACCACTGCCAGGGCGAAGAACAGCATGACCTGGATCAGCCCGTCGATCAGATCGCCCATCAGCTTGGCGAAGCCGATCACATGGATCTTGTAGTGGCCCTGGCCGCCGTTTTCAGTACCGATGGCTTCGTACTGGTTGCGCAGCTGTTCGAGCTTGAGGGAAAAGTCGTGGTAGTCGATGCCGCGGCCGGTGGCCGAGTCGCGGTCGAACAGCGGCACAATGAGCATGCTCGACTTGAAGTCACGGGCCACCAGGCTGCCGACAATATTGGCGCGCTCGATGTTCTGGCGCAGTTGCTGGATATCCTCGGCCGAGCCCTGGTAACTGTCGGGCATTACCGGCCCGCCCTGGAAGCCCTCTTCGGTGACTTCGGTCCAGCGCACCGCCGGGCTCCACAGTGACTTCATCCAGGCGCGGTCCACGCCCTGGGCAAGGAACAGCTCATCGTTGATCTGGCGCAGGGTCTGCAAGTAGGCCGGGTCGAAGATGTCGCCCTGGGTGTTCTCCACCACAATACGCAGCGAATTGCCCAGGCCGCGCAGCGACTCACGGTTGTTCAGGTAGTTTTGAATATAGGGATGACTCTGGGGAATCATTTTCTCGAAGCTTGGGCGCAACTCCAGGCGCGTCAGGGCCATGAAGCCCAGCACCAGGGTAACCAGCAGCATGCACACCACGAACGGCAGCCGGTGGTTGAACACCAGGCGTTCGAGCAGGTTGCCGGAGCGTGCATCGAAGTCGCCGAGGTTACGGATCACCGGCAGGGTGTCTTGTTGGATGTTGGCCATCAGGTTGTTCTCTTGTTATGGCTGCAGCGGTTGTTCGTGGGCCAGGGTGCGCACACCGCGGTCGCCTACCAGCACCAGGTCGGACGCGGCATCGAAGGTCGCCCCGCTGACCGGGGTGCGGGCCGTTTGCGTCACCGGTTGGAAACTTACGCCGCTATCACGGCTGACCAGCACGTCCCCGGCCTGGCTCGACAGCCAGAGTTGCCCGGCACGGTCCAGGCTGGCGGCGGTGATGCTGGTGGATAGCCCGGTGGGGACGGCTTGCCAGTGCTGGCCGCCATCGGTGCTGCGGTACACATGCCCGCGCAAGCCGTAGGCCAGCAGCACGCCCGGTTTGCCGAGCGCACCAAAGAAGGTGCCCGCGTATGGCGTGGTCAGTCGTTCAAAGTGCTGGCCATCCGCGGTGAGCTTGAGCAGCAGGCCCTGCTCGCCGGTGATGTACAGCGCGCTGTCGACCTCGGCCAGGCTGGTCAGGTGCAAGGCCTGCGGGTTGTCGGTGCGTTCAAGCCACGGTGTCCAGTGCCGGCCGCCATCGCTGGTGTGCAACAGCAGGTTGAACACCCCGACCGCAAAGCCGTTGTCGGCATCGCGGAACCACACATCCAGCAGCGGCTTGTCGGCACCTTCGGCCACCAGCCGCTCCCCCTCACCCACCCACGTTGCCCAGCGCTCATCCCCCGGCGCGGCGTGAGCCTGGGCCCGGTACCAGGCCACGACCTGCTCGCCCAGTACGCGTCCGTCCAGCTGCTTTTCCCAGCTCAGGCCACCGTCGCGGCTGTGCAGGATCACCCCGTCATTGCCCACTGCCCAGCCCAGCTCCGGGGTCGGGAACGTAACGGCGTTGAGGTCGGCGCTGACCGGCACTCGCGCTTGTTGCCAGCGGCTGCCCAAGTCATCGGAATACACAATGTGCCCGCGCGGCCCTACCGCCACCAGGCGTGGCCCCGCACGGGTCACATCGCGCAAGGCGCTGTTGCTGGCCAGGGCGCTGGGCATGGCCGGCAGGTCCAGCACGTCTACATAAGTGGCCGCCTGGGCCGTGCCGTGCAGGGCCAGCAACGCCACCATCAGCGTCGTCCATCGCTTCAAACAGTACATACCCGATCCTCCGGATCGCTCAACCAGGGGCCCGGCGCCAGGTATCGACGCCAGGCCGTTCGTGGACGCTTATCGGATACCGGCGCCGGCCAACGACTCGGGCGACCATTGGGTACGCGACAGCGGCTCGATGTAGCGGATGCCGCCATAGGCACCGACCACGCCGTTGAGGTTGTAGGTGCCGCCGATCAAGTCGTAGATCATGAAGGGCGTGGCATCCGGGGTCTGCTTGTCGTAGCTCTGGCTGAGGAAGGCGAACGAGCCGCGGTACAGTTGGTCACGGGCGTCGTACTGGTCCGAGGCCAGAGCGATCCAGCTGTCTTCGTCGAGGTAGAAGCGGCGCTTGTGGTAGATGTGGCGGGCGCCGTCCTTGAGTTTGCCTTCCACCACCCACACCCGGTGTTTTTCCCAGCGCACAAATTGCGGCGCCAGGTGGTTGGGGGTGGTCAGCTGCTTGACGTCGGTGTGGTAGGTGAGCTGGTAGGTGTTGTACGGCACGTACATTTCCTGCTTGCCCACCAGGGTCCAGTCGTAGCGGTCCAGAGCGCCGTTGAAGACGAACACGTCATCGTAGGTGCCAGAGCCCGAAGTACCGGGGTTGGGCGTGTCGTAGGCGAGGTTCGGTGCCAGCTTGACCCGGCGCTGCCCCGGCAGGTACTGCCAGGCGCTGCGTGGTTGTACCAGCGGGTTGGCGGCATCGCGCAGCATCATCGCTTCGCCGGCGCGACGAGCGGGCCCGGTGTAGCTCAGCTTCATCTGGTAGTAGGTGTCCTTGGCGCCGATCAGCTTGTTCATGTCCTCGTAGATCGGATAGCTGATGTTGGCCTGGCCGGTGGTGGACAGGGTTGGCCGGCCACTGGCGTCTACGTTCCATGAGTCGTACTTGGCGGTCATGCTCACGCCCTGGTAGCGCAACAGGAAGTTCCACATGGCTTCGGCGCCGGTCTGCGGAATCGGGAACGGAATACCCGGCAGCACGTTGTCGACGGCCGTACCGCCCTCCTGGCTGCGCGCACCCACGGCGTTCTTGCGGGTGTTGTCCAGTACCGCTTGCGGCAAGGCGACGGTGCGATGGGTCGGGTAGACGTCTACGCGAAAACTGGGGTAGCGCTTGAGCAGTTCCAGGGTGGTGGCGGTCAGCTGGCCCTTGTACTGCTCGGCATTCTTGCCGTCGATGACCAGCAGCGGTTTTTCACCGGCAAACGGGTCGGGGCGCATGCTTTCGCCGCTCTTGTAGCTGGCCGGCGGGGTCACCAGGCCGCCCTGGTAGGCGGGAATCGAGCCGTCGGCATTGGCGGCCTTTTCGGCGCCGATCGCGGTCAGGCTGGTGCCCAGGCGCGCGGCCTGTTCGGTGGAAACGGCCGCCTGGGCGGTATTGAGGGCAGCCAGCGACAGGCACGTGGCCAACAGTGTGTGCACGTAGTTCATGATTGTTGTTTTCCTGTTTGGTCTGTGGGAGACGGACTCAGAAGGTGGTCTTGAGGGTCAGGTAGAGCGCGCCACGGTCCTCGGTGGTGGCTGCGCCGCCAGAGAAAGACGCGTACCCGCCGCCGTAGCAGGTGTAATCCTGCTCGCCGTCCAGGGCATTGGGGGTCGTGCCATCGGTCTGGCCGTTGTTGCACGACTGGGACTTGCCAAAGCCGTCGACGTACTTGAGGTCGACAAAATACTGGTTGTACACCGCAGCACTGACGCCCACGGCGTAGTTGCCGGTGTCCTCGGCGCCGCCGCCCTGCACGGGAGACACCCCGTCCAGGCCCATGTTGATCGACAGCGGCATGCTCAGGTCGACGCCGGGCACCACCTGGTACCAGGTCGGGGTGAAGTTGACGGCGATGCCCCAGTTGTCACGGGTGGGTTTGTCGATGCCGCGGTAGCTGCTCTTGCCCTTGTACAAGGCCTCGTTGTGGCCATCGAGCTTGAGCAGGTTGCTGTAGAACAGTTCGCCCAGCAGGGTGGCGCTGTCGAACAGTGGTGTATCGCCAATGGTCATCAGGCCATTGAGGGTCCAGTGCAGGGTCTGGCCGGTGGCGCTCATGCCATCGCCATCCTCGGGCACGTCGTAGATCACGCCACTGCTCGGCAGGCGTGGTGGCAACAGACCGAAACCGCCGCCCAGGCCGCCGGTTCCCGGTGCACTGACAATCGCCGGAATGCTCGCCAGCGGCATGTTGTGACGGATGTTCAGGTCGCTGCCGACGCTGATGCCGGCCACGTCCTTGGACAGGCTCAGGCCATACACGTCGATGTTGTCGGCGTAGGCAAACTGATAGGTAGGGGTTTGCAGCGAGTTGTAGAGGTTGCCGACCGCGCCCTGGAAACCTGCCGGCGGGTTGCCGAACGGGCCACGGGAAACCGTCATGCCACGTGCATCGAGCCAGGCCTGGGGCAGGATCTCGGAGGTCTTGCGGTAGTAGAAGCCCAGGGTGCCGCCCAGCCACTCGGGCGACCACTTGGCCATCACCCCCCAGTCACCGCGCTTGTCCGGGGTCAGGTCATGGCCGCGGCGGATGCTGGTCAATGCCCCTTGTACCGGGATCAGCCCAGGGGTACCGGTATGACCGAGCAGGAAGCTCTGGGCGCCCTCGCCCACCAGGTCTGAACCGCCATAGAAGGTGCCGGCTTCGGGCAGGCGAGCGGCATCCCAGTCGAGGAAGTACTGGGCACCAATGGTCAGTTCCGGGTTGACCAGGAACGAGGTCGACAGCTGATTGCGGGGTACGAACAACTCTTTGGCTTCGGTACCGGGCGATGCCGCCAGCTTGGCGAGGTCAAGACCCGACTGTCCGTAGCTGAGCGAATGCACCGGGTTGAGCAGCGTCTCGCCCCAGAACAGGTTGTGCTGGCCCAGCTTGCCGCTGAGCTGCGAGTTATCACCGATGTCGGTGCGCATGAACACGAAGGCATCGAGCACTTCGCCCGACGGGCCGCTGTAGTAGCGCTGGGCGTAGTTGCTCAGGTGCGGGCTGCCCAGTGGCGTACCCGTGCCTGGCAGGCCATTGAGGCTCGGGTTGATGCCGGAGGTGTCACCGTTGCCATTGACGAACGGATTGGAGTTGGAGCCGGTGTTGTCATAGGCCTTGTCGTACCAACTGGCGGCACTGACGCGAAAGCCCATGTTGCCCTGGTAGATCACATCCAGTTCGGTGAGCAGGTCGACCCGATTGGTCACGGTGGTGCCGGCCTTGCGAAAGTTGTAGTCGCCATCGTTGTTGTTCGGGGTGGCGAGCATGCGTTTGTCGGCGCTTTCGGTGCGTACGCCGTAGTTGTACTTGACGGTGTTGTCCAGACGCACGGCCCAGTCTTCACTGCCGGTATCGACTTCGAACGCCTGGGCACCGGGCAGTGTGAGCAGGCTGATGGCGCAGGCCAGCAGGCAGCGCTGTGGGTTCACAGCACGGTGAGTGCGATGTTTTGGCATTGCGATGACTCCACTTATTGTTATTGTTTTTAACTCCACCCGTCGTGTGCGGGTGTTGGTCGAGCATCCGTGCGGTGAGGCAGGCGTTAGCGGTCGAGCATGTGAATCAGGGCCTCGGCCTTGGGCCAGGGGCCAAATCCGGCGGCGGGATTGAGGTGGCCGACCGCACCCAGCTCCAGCAGTTGGCTGCCCCAGCCACGGGCCATGGCACTGGCGGCTTCGAGGCTGGCCAGGTGGTCATTACTGCTGGCAGCGACGATGCTCGGGAACGGCAGTGGCGTGATCGGCAGCGGGCTCCAGCCATTGGCGCGCAGGCTATCGGGGCTTGGGTAGTTGTCCGGCCATGCCGCTTCAAGGTCAGGAGGTGCGGCCAGCAACGCCCCTTTGATCGGGCGCTGATAACGCGCGGCCCAATGGGCAACCATCAGCACCCCGGCGCTGTGCGCCACCAGCAGCACATCGCCGTCGATCTGCTCGATCTCGCGCTGGATCGCCTCGACCCGTGCCGTGCAGTCGAGCCCGTTGACCTGTAGCGGTGGCACCGAGCGGACCTTGGCCAGGCGCGCCTGGAGCAAGGTCTGCCAATGCTCGGCCACATGATCACGCAGGCCGGGAACGATCAGAACAGTAGCGGCGGTATGCAGTTTTTCCACGTCGGTACCTTTGCTCGGAACAGTCCGCTCGCGAGTGTTGTCGAGCGCTTGTGGCGTCACAGTAATCACCCCACCTGCAAGGCGCTTTACATTGAGCGTCAGTGACTTTTCATTTGATGACAAAGGCAAAGGCAGGCGACCGAAGCGCCAGTACACAAGGCATTTGCGTCGCACCAACGGGCATAAAACGGCTTCTCATTTGACGACACACAGGCTATAAGAAGCGACCCGCCGCAGAAGCGGGTCGCCTGATGAGAATGCGTGGAAAACAATAAAATGACCGCCCTCGTACGTGCTGCAAGCTTGACCAATTACCTCGAAGTGTCCCGTCACCTGGGGCTCAACCCCCATGCTTTGCTGGCCCAGGTGGGCCTGAGCGCTGCCCTGCTCGACGACCCCAACCAACGCCTGCCGGTGGCCAGCGTGATCACCCTGCTGGAAGAGTCTGCCCAGGTCAGTGGCTGTGAAACCTTCGGCCTGCGCATGGCCGAGCTGCGCCAGTTGTCGGATTTCGGTGAAATCAGCTTGCTGCTCAGCCACCAGCGCACCCTGCGCGATGCGCTTCAAGTCATCGTGCAATACCGCCATTTACTCAACGACGCCCTGGCCATTCATATAGAAGAAGCCGGCAAGACCGTGATCATTCGTGAAGAAGTGGTGAGCGACCTGCCTCACCGGGGGCGCCAGTCCATCGAGCTGGCCATTGGTGTGATGCTGCGCCTCTGTGCTGCCCTGCTCGGGGCCCACTGGCATCCGATCAGCGCAAACTTCACCCATGCCGCCCCCGCCGACCTGTCGATTCACCGGCGTATCTTTGGCTGCAAGCTGGTGTTTGGCAGTGAGTTCAACGGCATCGTCTGCCCGGCGGCCGACCTCGACACCGCCAACCCGCTGGCCAATGAGGCCATGGCCCGGCTGGCGCAGCGCTACCTGGATACCCTGCAGGCAGGCGGCAAGCTGTCGCTGGAACTGGAGATGCGCAAGACCATCTATCTGTTGCTGCCGATGGGTCGCGCCACCATTGAACAGGTGGCGCAGACCCAGGGCATGAACGTGCGCACCCTGCAACGGCGCCTGGAGGAAAGTGGCGTGACTTTCAGCGATCTGGTCAACGGCGTGCGTCGCGACCTGGTAATCCGTTACCTGGAAAACCCCAACTATTCGCTGGGGCGCATCGCCGACATGCTCGGCTACTCGATGCCCAGCTCGTTCACTCGCTGGTTCATCGCCCAGTTCGGTATGCCGCCAGCCAGCTGGCGGGCCCAGCACGGCGTGCAGATGCGCTGAACCCGCAGGCCGCTAGTAGTCGTAGCGGTCCACGGCGCGACGCCGTTCGTTGTCATCACGCATGTCATAGTTGGCGGTGGTCTGGATGTTGGTGTGGTGTGCCAGCTTCTGGGCAATCGACAGGTCGTGCTCCTCGATCACCCGAGTGATGAACGAACGGCGAAAATCATGGGGCATGATCTTGACCCCCACCTGGGTGCCGCGCTGGCGGGCAATGTAGTAGATCGCATGCTTGGTAATGCGCTCGCGGGTAATGTGGCTGCCGCGACGAATTCGATTGAACAGGAAGTCGTCGTCTGCCTGGCCCTCTGGCAGGTGTTCGCGACGAAAAGCCAACCAGGCATTCAGCTTGTCGAAGGCCCAGGTGGGCGCGTACTTGATCAGTTGCTTGTTGCCCTTGCCCAGCACCTGCAGGCTGCGCTCGTTGAAATCGACCTGGGCCAGGCTCAGGTTGACCGACTCGGATTTGCGCATGCCGGTGCCATAGAGCAAGGCGATCACTGCGGCATCACGCAATCCCTGCGGCCGGGGGTCGGCGGCGCATGCATCCATCAGCTCGCGGATCAGGCTGCGCTTGAGGTTGCGTCCGGTTGGCAGTCGTGTGCCCTGGGTCGGCTTGACCGTGCGAATTCGCAACAGCTGTTCCTGGTCGATCAGGCCCAGGCGCCAGGCTTCGTTCATCACGCCGCGCACGGCGTTGACGTACAGCGACGAGGTGTTGGGTGCATAGCCGTCGGCCCGCAAGGCAGCGACCAAGGCCGTGACATGACCCGGTTCGAGCTGGTGCCAGGGCACCTCGGCGATGTCGCAATCCTCGAAGCCCAGCCGGTCGGCGGCATCCTGGAGGATGTACTTCATGGTCAGCTGGCTGGAAGGCGCCAAACGCGCGAGGTATTGCAGCAAGGGATTGTGCAGTGAATCGGACAAACCGGAAATCCTGTAGAGCTGAGTCAGAATGACTGCATCAGGTCATTCTGACTCGAATCAACCAGGGTCAATATGACCCACATCATGAGCAGGCCCTTGATAGACAAGAGGTTTATACCTGGCACGTTTCGTGATAGTACCTCATCAGTCCTACCAGAATCGATTGAGGGCAAAATCATGGCCACCCTGTTCAGTCATTCCCGTCACCTGTTGCTGGTATCTAGCTACCTGCTATCGGGCGGGCTTGCCCTGTTGACCGTTGGTCTGTTGCTTGCCTACGGCTGGCAGGCACACCTGACCATCGCCACCCAGGTACTGGGCCATAGCCTGGTGATCCTCGGGCCGACCCTGCTCAAGGTGGGTTACATATTACGCCTGGTCGCGCACCATCAACTGCACAAGGAGTGCCCTCATGCGTTGGCTTGAACAACTGCCACTCTGGCGACTGGGCTTTCGCCCGTTCTTTCTGGCGGGCAGCGCTTTCGCCTTGCTGGCGATCTTGCTCTGGGCGCTGTGGCTGGCGGGGGCGATCAACCCTGAACCCACCGGCGGCATGCTGGCCTGGCATCGGCACGAGATGCTGTTCGGCTTTGGCGCGGCGATCATTGCCGGCTTCCTGCTGACGGCGGTGCAGAACTGGAGCGGCCTGCCGGGGCTCAAGGGCCGCCCGCTGCTGGCCCTGGTGCTGCTTTGGCTGCTGGGTCGCCTGGCCTGGTTCAGCCCCCTGCCCCTGCCCGCCCTGGTGCTGTTGCAAGCAGTGTTTCTACCACTGGTTGCGCTTGCACTCGCCAGGCCGATAATCCGCCGCAAGCTGCGCAACAACTACCCGATTGTCGTCATGGTGTTACTGATTGCCGGCTGCCAGTGGATGGCCCTGGGCGGGCTGCTGCAGGCTGATGAGGCACTGCAACGGCGCGGCGCGCTGGCCGGGCTGTGGTTGATCGGGGCGTTGATGACCGTGCTTGGCGGGCGGGTCATTCCGTTTTTCACCCAGCGCGGGCTTGGTCTTGCTGCACAGCCGGCGGGGAAAGCCTGGCTTGAGCGCCTGACACTGGCCAGCAGCCTTGGCGTGGCGGTACTGACGGCAGCAGGCCTGAGTGATGCGCCGTCGCTGCCGATGGCTGGTGCATTCCTGTTGCTGTGTCTCTTGCATGGGCTGCGGCTGTGGCGCTGGTACACACCGGGGGTGCGCAAGGTGCCCTTGCTGTGGTCACTGCACCTGGCCTACCTGTGGTTACTGTTGGCAAGCCTGGGGATGGCGGCATGGCACCTGGAGCTGGGCCTGAACCAGAGCCTGGCCAGCCATGCCCTGAGTGTCGGCGCCATGAGCGCGATGATCGTGGCGATGATGGCACGGGTGAGCCTGGGCCATACCGGCAGGCCGCTGCAGGTGCCCGCGGCGATTGTTGGCGCTTTTGTCCTGGTGCAACTGGCGGCAGTACTGCGGATCGGCGTGGTGCCCTTCAGCCATTGGGGGCTGGGCCTGTCGGCACTGTGCTGGGTGCTGGCATTTGCACTGTTCGTGCGCCATTACGCGCCGATCCTCTGGGCGGCTCGGGTCGATGGCCAACCGGGTTGAGCCCGGGCGCAGTCAGATGGGCTACAGTTGCCAGAGTCCCTTCGCGCAGAGGCCCCATGGCATTTCACCGCCTGTCCCGCAGCCACCCACGCCTGACGCTCGCTGCCCTCGCCGGTGTACTGGGCGGCTGGCTGATTCCGGCAAACGACTGGATCGAACATGTACTGGTTGGCTGGAACCTCGGCGTCTGGCTCTACGTGCTGCTGATCCTGTGGCTGAGCCTGACTGCCAATCCCGACAAGGTACGCGAAGTTGCCAGCATCGAGGACGAGAACGCTGGCCTGGTTCTGTTTACTGTCAGCATTGCCGCGATAGCGAGCCTGGCGGCGGTAACCTTGCAACTGGTGGCCGGCGCCAAACTGAACGACGGCCCCACCCTGGCGCACTACGCCTTCACCGGCCTCACCGTGGCCGGTTCCTGGTTGTTGATCGGCACCATCTTCAGCCTGCACTACGCCCATCTGTTCTACACCGCCACCGCGCACGCGCCGTTACTGCGCTTCAGCGACGGTGAACGCCACCCCGACTACTGGGATTTCCACTATTTTTCATTCACCTTGAGCGTGGCGGTGCAAACCTCGGATGTGGGGGTTGCCGGGCGCGAGATGCGTCGGGTGGTGCTGGCCCACTCACTGGTAGGCTTTGTGTTCAACACTGCGATACTGGGCTTTACCATCAACATGGCAGCTGCCTTGCTCAACTGAAGCCCGACCTTCCAGTGCTTGCATGGCGCACTGGGCGATGCGACGGCAGGCTTGCTCCAGGCGCTCGCTGTCGAGCACCAGGCCAAGGCGCAGGTGCCCGGCAGCACTGGGCCCAAAGGCATCGCCGGCCAGCACTGATACCCCATGGTCCTCCAGCAGGCGCTCGGCGAACGCCTGGGCGCCCAGGCCCGTTTCACGGATATCGATCATCACGAACATGCCACCGTCAGGCGTGTGTACCCCCACGCCAGGGCAATCGGCCAAGCTTGCACAGACCCGGTCGCGGCGCTCGCGGTAGATGTCGCGCATCTGCCGCACCTCGGGCAGGTCCTGCTCCAGCGCCAACTGGGCCGCATTCTGGATAAAGTCCGGCAGCCCATACAGCATGCACAGCGCCAGGTTGCTCAAGTGTTCGCCCAGCACCTGGGGCCCGATCACCCAACCGACCCGCCAGCCCGACATGGCGTGGGACTTGGAAAGGCTATTGATGGTCGCCGTGCGTTCGGCCATGCCCGGCAGGCTGGCGGGGCTGAAGTGCTGCCCCTCGTAGAGCAGTTCGCTGTAGACCTCATCGCTGATCAACCACAGGTCGTGGTCGATACAGATCTGTGCCAAGTGCTCCCAGGTGGACCGAGGCAGGCTGGCGCCCGTTGGGTTATGCGGGCTGTTGAACAACAGCGCGCGGGTGCGCGGCGTGACCCGTGCGGCGACATCGGCAGGGTCTACCCGAAAGCCCTGCTCGGGCTTGACCGCCACCGGTACCACCCGAGCACCACAGGCGCCGAACACCGCCTCGTAGGTGACGTACATCGGTTCGGCCACAATCACTTCGTCGCCCGGATCGAACAGGCACTGCGCCACGCCGTACAGCGCACATTGGGCCCCCGCCAGTACCACCACGTTCTGCGGTTCGACCGGCTGCCCGCTATGGCGGGCCTGGTGGCTGGCGATGGCCTGGCGCAGCCCCAGGCTGCCGCGCACATCGGCGTAATGGGTATGGCCGGCACGCAGGCTGTCGATGGCGGCTTGGACAATCGGCTGCGGAGTATCGAAATCCGGGTCGCCAATCGACAACAGAAAAATCTCCCGCCCCTGGCTTTGCAACTCGACCGCGCGGTAGTGGATGTTCCAGGCAGCAGCGCCGTCACCGGCGATACGATGGGTGAGCGCGGAATAACGCATGGCGGGTCTCCTTGACTGAACCTGGCGCGCCGTTGTTCTGGCCGTTTGTCTGAAAGTCTCCCAGGCAAGCATCCCAGCCGACTGCCGGTAAAAATAGCAGAACAGCCAGCGCCTACGGGGGGAAACTTTGCCGGCAAACGTTTGCCGTTGCGGACGGTTGATCCAGGCCGGCAGCACCCTGACCGAGACCTGGTTCAAAGAATCGCAAAACCGTCACTTGCGCGGGCAGACACTGACCTCAGCAGTGCTATGTTTAGGATTCTCGCAAGGTCCCATGGCCTGCAGCCACCTCGACCCGATCACCCTGTTGTTCACCCTACAAGGAGGCCGGCATGAACAAGCTTACCTTTCCCAACGCTTGCCAGGTAATGCGCTGGCATTTTCACCCGCTGGGTTTCGAGGCCAGCATGGACGCCCCGCGCAGCATGGTCGCCCGCCTGTTCGACCGCGCCACCGGCGAAACGCTGCTAGCCATTGCCGGCATCCCGTGTGCCACCGTCATGCCGGCCGCCGATGTCGAACGCATCATCGAGGCGGTCGAAGCCGAACTCGATGCCTTCGAGCCTTCCTGCAACCTGCGTGCGGTCGGCTGAGCGATCAGCTCACCGCCATCGCTTTGCGCGTACGCTCGATATCGACGATGAAGCGCTCGGCCGGCATGGGCTGGCCGAGCAGATAGCCCTGCAATGAGTCGCAACCAAGGCGGGTCAGGAAGTTCTGCTGACGGTCGGTTTCCACGCCCTCGGCGACAATCCGCAGGCCCAGCGCCTGCCCCAGGGCGACAATCGCCGAAACAATGGCGGCATCGTCGCTGTCCTGCTCGAGATCGCGCACAAAGCCGCGGTCGATCTTCAATTCGTTGGCCGGCAAGCGCTTGAGGTACATCAGGCTCGAGTAGCCGGTGCCGAAGTCGTCGATCGACAGGTCCACCCCCATGTCCGACAGCTGCTGCAACACCGCCATACTGGCATCGGCATCGCGCATGGCTGTGGTTTCTGTGATTTCCAGAGTCAGGCTGTTGGCCGGCAACTGATGCCGCGCCAAGACCCGCGCCACGCTTTCCACCAATCCGGCATGACAGAACTGGATGGCCGACAGGTTGACCGCGATACGCCAGTCGGCATGCCCCTGGTCGATCCAGGCGCGCATCTGCCGGCAGGCTTCGTCGAGCACCCATTCACCGATGGGGATGATCAAGCCGGTCTTTTCTGCCAGGACGATGAAGCGATCCGGCAACAGCAAACCATGCTGGGGATGCTCCCAGCGCAACAATGCCTCGGCACCAATCGGCAGACAGTTCTGGGCATCGAACTTGGGTTGGTAATAGAGGCGGAACTGGCCCTGCTCCAACGCCATGCGCAAGTCCTGGAGCAATTGCAGTTGCAGGCGCGCGTTGCTGTTCATCGACACATCAAAGAAGCTGTAGCCATTCTTGCCCGCGCTTTTGGCGTGGTACATCGCCGCATCGGCATTGCGCAACAGCTCATGCTGGTCGGTGCCGTTGCCCGGGTACAGGACAATGCCGATACTCGCCGAAATCTGCAGGTTCTGCTCGGCCACGCGAAACGCACGGGAAATCAGGTTGACCTGTTTGGCCGCGACCCCTACGGCGTCGTCCGGCTCCTGCAACTCCACCAGCAGCACGAACTCATCGCCACCGATGCGGGCCAGGGTGTCCTGGCTGTGCAGGTGACCGCGCAAGCGCATCGCTACTTCCTTGAGCAACAGGTCGCCCATGTGGTGACCGAAGGCATCGTTGACCGGCTTGAAGCCATCCAGGTCGATGAACATCATTGCAAAGTAACCGCCCTGCTCTGTCACCTTGCTGATGGCCTGCTCGATGCGATCGGCCAGCAACGTGCGGTTGGGCAAGCCGGTCAGGGTGTCATGCAGGGCCAGTTGGGTCAGCTCCTGGTTGGCCAGGGTCAACGATTGCGCCAACGCTGCCGTACGTGCTTCCAGGCGTGCATCGAGCACCGATGTCAGCAGCGCCACCGCCAGCACCGACAGGGTGGTAATCAGCACCAGGTAATCCAGGCCATCACCACTCAGGCCGCTGCCCACCGCACCACAGAAACTGCCTTCGGGGAAATTCGCCGCCGCCATGCCGGTATAGTGCATCCCGACAATCGCCACCCCCATCACCACCGCAGCAGCACCACGGATCTGCCGCACATAGCGGGTTTGCTGGCGCAGCCGGAAGGCTATCCACAACGCCGCTGCCGACGCCCCCACCGCAATCACCAGCGACAGCGCAAACAGTTGCGGGTCGTAGTCGATACCGGGTTGCATCAGCAGCGCCGCCATCCCGGTGTAATGCATGCTGCTGATGCCGGCCCCCATCACCAGCGAGCCGAGCGCCAGTTGCAGCCAGGGCAGGCTTGGCTGGCTGACCAGCCACAAGGCAAAGCCAGAAGAAAGGCCGGCGATGAGCAACGACAACAAGGTCAGTGCCAGGTCATAACCCAGCTGGATCGGCAGGTTGAATGCGAGCATGCCGATAAAGTGCATCGACCAGATCCCCACGCCCATCGCCAGCGCCCCGCCGGTCATCCACAGGTACACCGCACGGCCCTTGGCGGTGGCAATCCGACCCGCCAGGTCGAGTGCGGTATAAGAGGCAAGAATGGCCACGCAAAGGGAAATCAACACCAGCGAAGAAGAGTAACTACCGATCAGCATGAGGCCTTCCACAACCCTTGAAACCAGGCACTGAGCAGGCCCGGGGGAAAACCGATGATTGTACTCAAGCTTTGGCGAAACGCACGGGGTTTTCGGTGGTGGGAAGGGAAAGGTCAGCGGTGCCAAACGTAGTGGAGCCCTCTGCTCACGAGGGCGTTTACCAATACTGGGAATGGACGCTAACCAAAGGTACTAAGCAGATTCCCCACCCCCAAAAATGACCTTCACCGCCGGGCTCAGAAAATCGATGTGAAAGCCCGTGGAGCCGTCGCCAATTGCCACATGAATACCTTCAACACCTTCATTCATCTGGGAATTGACGCCGTAGTCGATCACATCGCAAATTTCTTTATTCACACCAACCGCAAACTCTGTAAGCGCCAACCCTCGATCGCCCGCAGCAAGTGCCAGCAAAGGAGAGTATTCCTTTCCACCCACAGAGAAAGATTCAACTACATTATTGATCACTACTAAAACCGCCTCATACTCAACAACTTCTTGCGCAAGGTGCGTAAGACTTTCCTTCAGCTCCGCTGCCCTCTCCCAGTGTTCGTTCCTAATGACTGTCAGTACTCCTGATACAGCCACCATCCCCGTAAAACTAAACGGACACTGCTCTCGAGGGCTCATGTGCGCATAATGCACCTCGAAGAACTCAGCAACTGAATGAATATAATTTTTTTGACGTCATCCAAGATCATTGCATAAGGAGTAGCGCCAGGCCTAAGAATTATTTCCCCCTTCGCTCCCCGTCCTAAAATTTGAAATCTGTCCACCACATCAAGCTTAGCCAGTATTTTTTTCTGGCTTTCAAGTGAAGAATAAAAATCACTACCAGCCAATAGACTTAATGCATAATCCGCATGACTTAGAGAGCTTTCAAATACGTGCAAAGCACAAAAAATACATTCCTTTTCGATAGAGATTTTTGCAATCTCAAACGCACGCTTTGACGCTCCCTTGGAGAACGACAGCACTATACTTTTTGCCGGCAGAATTTCCATATCGTGAATATTCTCGGCATGCACACCTCTCCCCAACAAATGGGAAACATACTCAGCAGAGTCAGTAACAATCACTGCCTCCTCCTTCACAACCCAATCAAATATACCTTTGACGGAAGACATTCGACCTCCTTGCATTGATGATAAAGAGGTCGCCCTCTTTATCATCACTCGCTTTTAGTCTTCAGCATGAGCCCAAACAAGAGGAGCCCAGCCAAAATTATCTGGCCCTGAAGCCAGCCGGTTCAATTTACCACCTACATTGAGCATAACTACGATCTCCCTTTGAAAGCCCCTCACAGCGAGAGGTGGTACTAGATTTAGTACGACCCCGACGGGCAAGCAAGCACTTCCCAGGCAATATGTATTTCATTTTGTTATTTACAAAATCGAATCAGCCAGCTGACTAAGCGCACCCACGAAAAACATGTAGTACCTTTCTGAACGAAACTTCCTTTTTTACGCCCCTCCGTTGCCATTCAGTATCCGGAGACCTAGATTGTTCAACCGAAACAACCAAACAACTCACCATTCAAATAAAGTTCGCACAGGTTCTACATGCCTATAAAAAACTTCATTCCCAACGAAAAACTCAATCAAGCGCTCGGACTAAGCGACCTGACAGAAGCCACTCCTACCCCTCACGCCATTTACCTCTTGATGAGCGAGATCGTCAGCGGCTTGAAGTTGTTGGGTTGGCCAGCAGCACAGCAGGTCACCGGCCCGCGCATCGTGTCCGCGCAAGACAACTACGGCTTGCTGGGGTACAGCCCGGACGAAACAACCTTGGGCAGCGCCCATACGCGCTGGGTCGACGACCGCTCGTTGCTGCGCACCCAGACCACCAGCCAGATCCCACCGGCACTGCAGGCCGCGGCACAGGCCAGGAAGCCGGGTGAAACCCTGATGATCGCCGCCCCGGGCATCACCTTCAGGCGTGATACCCGCGATCGCTGGCACTGTGCCGAACCTCATCAAATGGACATCTGGGTCTTGGGTGATCCTTGCCTGTCATCTCGCTCTGAGCTGCTGCGAATGGTCGGGGATATCGTGAAGATCGCTGTGCCTGATGCGGCCTGGACCCATAGCGATAGCCCGCATCACTACACCGACGGAGGGATCGAGGTGAACCTGCTGACGCAAGGGCAGCCTGTCGAAGTCCTTGAGTGTGGCTGCATTGCCACCTCACTCCTCAATCGGCTGAACATCGACTCAAGCACACATGGCGGGCTGGCCCTGGGGATGGGCCTGGACCGACTGACCATGCTTCGCAAGGGCATTCCCGATATTCGCCTGCTGCGTGATGAGCATCCAAGGGTCCGCGCGCAGATGCATGACTTGCTGCCGTGGAAACCGGTTTCACGCTTGCCGTCGATCACACGGGATATTTCGCTTGCCGTCACACCCGGCCAGACAGAAGAAGCGCTGACAGAGAAGATGCTGCACGCAGCCGCGGACAAGGCCGGCTGGATCGAAGAAATGCAGGTCAAGGGACGCTGGTCGGTGGATGAGCTTCCCAGCCAGGCCATCGAACGCCTGGGGCTGCTGCCGGGCCAGGAGAATGTGCTGCTTCGGGTAGTGTTGCGCGATAGCTCCAGGTCCATTGCAACGGAGGAAGCCAATGCACTGTATGCGCATCTGCAGGCTGCGTTGCACGAAGGGGCTGCCGGGGGTGGCTATCGACTGTGAATGTTCGCCAACAGATGCTGTGCAAGGTCGTGGTGTCCTCTGGAACCGTTCATCAGTCCCCGATCCCGCGATGTCGATTCATCCTTCCCGCAAACGACCATCAGTACATTCCCCCACCGGAGCGTACCCATGGACAACTACCACAACCCCCAGGTGGTCTCGCGTAGCGAGTGGCTCGCCGCCCGCCGCCAGCTGCTACTGCACGAAAAAGCCCTGACCCACCAGCGCGACGAGTTGAGCAAGGCCCGCCGCGCCCTGCCCTGGGTCCGGGTCGATCAGGACTTCAGTTTTGAAGGCCCGCAAGGCCGAATGAGCCTGGCTGACCTGTTCGCCGGTCGCAGCCAATTGCTGGTGTACCACTTCATGTTCGCCGACGGCTGGGACGAAGGCTGCGGCGGCTGCTCGTTCCTGGCCGATCATTTCGACGGCGCCAACCTGCACCTCGCTCATCACGATGTGTCACTGGTAGCCGTATCCCGCGCGCCCTTTGCCGAGTTCCAGGGCTTCAAGCAACGCATGGGCTGGAAGTTTCCCTGGGTCTCGTCCCATGGCAGCCACTTCAACCAGGCCTTCGGTGTCAGCGTCAGCGACGACGGCAACAGTCAGTACAACTACGAACCCTACTCGGGCGAGGAAACCGAACTGCCGGGCCTGAGCGTGTTCTATCGCGATGCCGACGGCACGATTTTCCATACCTATTCCAGCTACGCGCGTGGCCTGGATATCCTGGTGGGCGCCTACAACTTCCTCGACCTGATGCCCAAGGGCCGCAACGAGGAAGGCACCATGGACTGGGTCCGCCATCACGACCGCTATGAAGGGGCAAGCGACACCTCCCATTGCTGCCATGATTGACGGTGGCTCAGAAGTACTTGAGCCAGACAATGTCACGACGCCGCTGTTTCAACGCCGCGAACCAGCGCGTCGGGGCATACAGCAGCAACGCCAGCACCAGGCTGCAGAGCCATACGCCACTGACCTGATCAAAACCAAAGTACTGCCCTTGATTCAGGCCCCACCCGGCCACTGCCAACAGATACAGGGCCTTGAGTACATACAGATGCAGCAGGTAGAAAAACATCGGCGCGGCGCCGAACAGCGCCAGCACCGGCACCCAGCGCCGGGCTTGATAGCGCTCCAATAGCGCCAGCAGTACCAGGCACATCCCCAGGGTGGGCAGCAGGAACATCAACGAAGGTGGGTATTTGCGCGCACTGAGGAAACTCATGGTGGTACGCACGGCATCACCCGTGGCCACCCAGGGCTGGTCGCCGTAGCCATTGAGCAGGCGCAATGCGACAAACGCCGCCAGCAAACCAAGCCCCCACCCTGTCAGCAGCGCAAGGCGGCGCCTCGCCCCTCTGGTTTGCGCAAACCAGGGGCCGATCCCCCAACCCAGCAGAATCACGCCAATCCAGGGCAATACCGGGTAGGTGGTGCGCGCGCGGGTAATGCCCAGGTCGATGAAGTCTCGCTGGTGCAGGATCGCCCACGGCGCGAACCAGGGTGAATCGGGGGGCAGCACCAGCGCATCGAGCACGTTGTGTCCTCCCACAATCACGGTGCCGATTACCAGTACCGCCGCGCGCGGAAGATGCAAGGCCGCCGCCAGCACGATCATGCAGACGCCAATGCACCAGATCACTTGCAGCCACAAGGTCTGCGGCAGCAAGGTGCCATTCCAGGCCAGGTTGACCAGGGTCAGCTCCAGCATCACCAGAAACACCCCGCGCTTGAGCAAGAACAGCGAGGTGTCGGCACGGCTGTGCTTCTGGCTGTAGAGCCAGGCCGACAGGCCGGTCAGGAAGATGAACACCGGGGCGCACAGGGCGCTGAGCAAACGGGTGAAGAACAGTTCGGGGGCGATAGTCAGCGCGTCCATCGGGTCGCTGACTTGGCGATGCAGGAAGAACGTCTCGCGCACATGGTCGAGCAACATGAACAACATCACCAGGCCACGCAAGGCGTCGATCGATTGCAGACGGGATTGGCTGGGGGGCATATGCAGGCTCACGGCAAAGGGTAACGGCATAATGTAACACTATATCGTTACCACCTTGCCTGTCCGCACTACGTTGCTCTACAGCAAGGGTTGATTCGCCTGCGCGGCTGACGGCTCGTCCGTGCGGGCGGCGTAGCGCTGGGCCAGGACTGCGCACACCATCAGTTGAATCTGGTGGAAGATCATCAAGGGCAGGATCATCGCGCCGATACCACCGCCGACAAACAGCACCTGGGCCATCGGCACGCCAGTGGCCATGCTCTTTTTCGAGCCGGCAAACAGAATGGTAATGCGATCTTCGACACTGAAGCCCAACCACCGCCCCAGCGCAGCCGTACACCACAACACCACCGCCAGCAGCAGGCAGCAGACCAGCACCAGGCCAGCCAGGCGCAGCGGCGCCACCGAATGCCACAGGCCGCTGACCACCGCATCGCTGAAAGCGGTGTAGACCACCAGCAGGATCGACCCCTGATCGACGACCTTGAGCCAGCGTGCATTGCGCGCCACCCAGTGGCCGATCCAGCGCCGCGCCAGTTGCCCGGCAACAAAGGGCACCAGCAACTGCAGGACAATCTTGAACACCGCATCCAGGCTAGAGCCGGTATCACCCTCCACGCCCATCAACAGCACCACCAGCAAGGGCGTCAGTGCAATACCGAGCAAGCTGGAGGCCGCCGCACTGCAGATGGCTGCCGGTACGTTGCCACGGGCCAGCGAAGTGAAGGCAATGGCCGATTGCACCGTCGCCGGCAACGCACAGAGGTAGAGCACGCCCAGGTACAGTTCATCACCCACCAGCGGCAAGAACAGCGGCTTGAGTGCCAAGCCCAGCAGCGGAAACATCACGAACGTGCAGGCAAATACCAACAAATGCAGGCGCCAGTGCCCAGCGCCGGCAGCCACGGCCTCGCGTGACAGTTTGGCGCCGTGGAGGAAGAACAGCAGGCCGATAGCCAGGTTGGTCAGCCCGCCGAACAGCACGGCACCGGTGCCTTCGCAGGGCAACAAGGTGGCAATGAGGATCACCCCGAGCAGGGCCAGGGTGAAATTGTCGAACAGCATCCGCAGGTACTTCATGGTCGATCCCGACTTGTTATTGTGGCGCGGCAGACGATAAGGTCTACGCACATTCTTCACTAACGCCAGAACCCCCGCAGTGTCGCCAAACGGACAACCCAACCTCCCCGAGCCCCAGGCGCTCGAACACCTGACCCAGCTGCCGCGCCCGGTCTATGGCCACCGCCAGACGTTACCGAACATCGTCCTGGGGTACCGCCACGCGCACCCCTGGGGGCAGTTGTCCCATGCCATTGGCGGCGTGCTCGAAGTGCACACGGACGACAGCTTCTACCTCGTCCCGCCACAGCGGGCGGTATGGGTGCCGGCACAAGTCCAGCACCGCGTCAGCTGCGCCGACGACACCCACCTGCGCAGCCTCTATCTGGAACACGCGCCCAGCGACTGGTCGACCACGCAATGCCGGGTGCTCGCGATCAACCCGCTGTTGCGCGAGTTGATCCGCACCTTCAGCGAACTGCCCGTGCATTACGACCTGCAGGGTGCCGATGGCCGCCTGGTGCAGGTATTGGTCGATCAACTGCAAGCAGCGGCAGAGCAGCACCTGATGCTGCCCCTGCCCCACGACAGCCGACTGCGCGCCTTGTGTGCCCACCTTCAGGCACAACCTGATGCGTCGACCGGACTCAACGACTGGGCATTGCGTGAAGGGGTGTCGGAAAAGACACTGAGCCGCCTGTTCCAGCGCGAGACAGGCCTGAGTTTTCGCCTCTGGCGCCAACGCATGCGCCTGTTGAGCGCGCTACCGGCGCTGGAGCGCGGCGAGCGGGTAACCGATGTCGCCCTCGCGTGCGGCTACGATTCGCTGTCGGCCTTCATTGCTGCCTTCGGCAAACAGTTCGGTTTGCCACCGGGAGCGTTCTTTCGCACTCAATCCACCGAAATCGCTACACATGAGGCCTTGTCAGATGGAACACGATAGAACCCGGGCCATGCCGGCGATCCTGGCCGCTGCCACCCTGATGATCGTTGCAGCCCCCGCGCTGGCTGCACCGCTGGCCGATGCCCAACTCGAATCGACCGTCAGTGCTGCTATCCGCCCGCTGATGCAGCAACAGGCAATTGCAGGCATGGCAGTGGCAATCTCGGTAGAGGGCAAACAGCACTACTTCAACTTTGGCGTTGCATCCAAGCAAACCGAGCAGCCAGTAACCGCCGACACCCTGTTCGAAATCGGCTCGGTGAGCAAGACCTTCACCGCCACCCTGGCAGGTTTCGCCCAGGCCAGCGGTGCGCTGTCGCTCAGCGACACGGCCAGCAAGCACTGGCCGGCACTCAAGGGCACCGCGCTCGATGGCATCACCTTGCTCAACTTGGGCACCTACAGTGCCGGCGGCTTGCCGTTGCAATTTCCCGACGAAGTCAAGGCCCCGTCCGACCTACTCGGCTATTACACCCATTGGAAAGCCGACTATGCACCCGGCACCCATCGGTTGTACTCCAACCCCAGCCTGGGTTTGTTCGGCTACCTCGCCGCCCGGAGCCTGAATGCCCCGTTCGCAGACCTCATGCAAAAACAGCTGCTGCCGCAAATGGGCTTGCAGCACACTTTCATCCAGGTACCCACAGAGCAACTGAGCCACTATGCCCAGGGCTACAACAAGGACGATCAGCCGGTGCGCGTCGGCCCGGGGCCGCTGGACGCCGAAGCCTATGGTTTGAAAACCACATCGGCCGATCTGCTGCACTATCTGGAACTGAACATGCGGCCGAAGGCCCAGAGCCCGGTGTTGGAGCGTACCCTGGCGATTACCCAGACCGGCTACTACCGGGTCGGTGAAATGATTCAAGGTCTGGGCTGGGAAATGTATCGCTATCCCGTTTCCCTTGATCAACTGCTCAAGGGCAACACAAACGAAATGGCGCTGCAGCCGCAGCCGGTAACCTGGCTCAAGCCCATCCGCGTCCCGCAGCCCGACACCTGGCTGAACAAGACAGGCTCGACCAATGGATTCGGCGCCTATGTCGCGTTTGTTCCGTCGAAGAACATCGCCATTGTGCTGCTGGCGAACAAGAACTACCCCAACGCCGAGCGAATAAAAGCGGCCCACGCGATTCTCGGCGCAGTGGACCGCTAGGGCCTCAAGGCGTGCCGTTACGCCCATGCAATCGGTAGCCTTCACGCGCATTCAAGCGGTCGTAGTAGGCCTGCACGGCGGGAAGCGGAGGATGCTCGATCGGGGTCTGAAACCAGCGATTGACCGACAGCCCAATGGGGATATCGGCCAGGCTGAAGGTATCGCCACTGACATACGCACCGGTGCGCTCCAGCTGGCGATCGAGAATCGTCATGTTGCGCGCCCAATTGCGGCAGGCCGCCGCAAGGGCTTCCGGGTCCTGATGCGCGGGCGACTGGCGAACCCGCGAGAGAAAGGCATAGCGCCATGCACCATTGAGGTCGGTGGCCTGCCAGTCCATCCATTGGTCAACCCGCGCCCGCAACTGTGGCGCGGTGGGATACAGGTGCTCACCGCCATAGCGATTAGCCAGGTAGCGGATGATGCTGTTGGACTCCCACAACACAAAATCGCCGTCCTGGATCACCGGCACCATTGCGTTGGGGTTGAGCGCCAGAAAGGCCTCGTCCTGGGTCGACTGGAAGCCCGAGCCCCACTCTTCGCGCTCGAAATCCAGGTCCAATTCAGCGCACGTCCACAGCACCTTGCGCACGTTGATCGATGAAGCCTTGCCCAGTATCCGTAGCATCACTCACTCCTGTGGGTTTATTGATCTGGATATGAGCACACGTCGCAACCTGGAATCCATCGTTACCTGAGCGTCGTCTCCTCACAATGCACGCCCCAAATACGGTGCCTCGTTTTGCGCCAAGGCACCGTGGGAGCTCTGCAGCAGTGTCCGTGGCAGTACAAAACCCTTGAATGGGCGCTGGGTGATCGGATTCAACGCTTTTTCAGAACTCAATTGATAGCGCATCATGCCATCGCCGGTCTTGAAGCTCAGATCGACGCTGGTTGCAGTTCGACCATTGAGACTGCCGCGGCCGAGCAGACGAAACATCGACCAGGGACCACGAAACTCCAGACTGCTGCTATTACCGTTCAACTTGATCAGGGTCAGGTTACTGCGCACCTGCTGACTGAGTGTATTGGGCCAGATCAGGCCAGTGATAATACTGGGGCCATGGGTGTATGAGACAAGTTGGCCATCGAGGTCCAGCACACTGGTACGCTGGTTTGCGCTCAGTCCCAATGGTTCGACGCTGAACTGCACACTCAGGCTTCCCCGATGATCGAAAAACGTCTCGCGAATGCGATCAGCAAGCTCCAACTGCTCAATGACGTCGGTGCGAACCAGGTAGCCGTTACGGCTGTGGGAGTACAAGGCGTCCAGATTGTCCTTTAGAAATACCTTCAAGTACTGATCCTGGAACTGCTGCAAACGGCCTCTGGGTCCGAAAAACGCTTCAAAGTCGTCCAGCGCTGCATCCGGCCCGCTGGCAACAAACGGATAGCGCCCGGCCAAGCGCTGCTGGAAGAAGCTGTAGACTTCCGACTCCCAACGTTTCTCCAGCTCACGCAGTGCTTCCTCCACCAATACTTGGGCGGTCTGATCCGCGACTTTCCGGATGTGCTGGTTTATCGGCTCAGGCAAGCCGGTTGCTACACGCTGCAATGTGCTGATCGGGTCGGGAGCAGTCATGGAGAAGCGGTTGAGTACCGTGCTGAGTGCGGCCTTGCCACGATCAGGGCTATCCTGTACCGCCTTGGCATAGTCATAGACCGCCATGACGGCATTAAGTGTTTCATCGTAGTTGGTCGGTTTGTCTCCCTTGGCCGCCAACAACTCGGCCAATCCGGAAAATGCCCTGCGGATCCCCATGGCTTGATGCGGGTGGGCAACATCGAGACTGGCTACCTCAAGTGCCTTGGCTGCTTGCCCCTCGACAACCGGCAGCTGCAGATTGATGACGGTGTTGTCGCGTACAACCTCCAGTAGCCGGCGCAGGGGCGCCGAAGGCCCGGTCAAGTGCTCCAGCACTGACACACCATGGGCCAGGTCTTCAAAATCAGTCACGGCCAACTGGTTCAAGGCCCGACGCCAGCTGTCAACGTAATCGGCATAGTAAAGCGCGCGGATACGCTCGGTAAGCGCCTGCTGGTCAACCGCCGAATAGTCCAGCCGGTCGCGCTCGCCCAGCGCCCATTGATCGACCATCGCCAAGTCTGTGATGCCCTGACTATTGGGTTCGAAGTAATCCTTGTATCCCTTGGCCGTCAGTAGCGGTGCCAACAACATGGCGTCCGAAGTCGGTTCGTCACGGGGGCTGGCCAAAGGCTGATACACCACATTGAAGGCCGGGCCGACCTCATTGCGTAAATCCAGCCCACTGTGCAGCTGCTCTTGGGCCTGCTGTTTCAGTGTCATGTAGATGCGCTGTGGCAAGGGCACCTTGCGTAACACGTGCTGCACCTGTGCAACTTGCTGGCGAAACTGTGGCAAATCGGCTTCTGCATAAGTCAGCGCATACTGCAGATGACGCATCAGGTCGCGCTGCACCTGGCCTTGGCCCGGGAATGCGGCCTGCCATTGACGCGCCATCCACTCCTCGACCATGTGCGGGCGGCGATTGTTCTTATCTTCGATCATCCGATACACACGCAAGGCTGCCATTTGCGCTTCACTGCCCTCAGGGGCTGCGTTCATGGCGTCGACAACCCCACTGGCTAGCGCCGGTAGAAACCGCCGCGACAACAAGGTCAAGTAAGCCTGGTCCACGGTTGGCCCAATAGACTTGCCCTGGTAAAGACCCGCGTCTGCCACCAACGGCCAAGCCGAGCGATAGTCCCCATACACCGAGACGGCATCACGAATTTGGTCCAGCGGGGCCAACAAGTTGCGCGCGGTCGGGTCGATTCGGGTGTCGATGTCGCGACCGCTGAACTCCTGACTCTTGGCCAGCACACTCATGGCCTTGTCGCGGTTGCCATCGAAATTGCGTTGCCAGGTCGCCACACCGATGGCGACGGCCAGCACCCCTAGCCCCGAGCTGACCCACAACAAGCGCCGCTTGCTGCGTGCCACCTTGACGTTGTCACCCGCCAGCCCCGCCTCCGGGTAGATGACCTTCCGGAACACCTGCTGAGCAAAGTAGACCTGCGGCGCCACCTGCGGCCTTGTATCACTCAGAGGCACCGCCAGCTTGTAGGGTTGGGCGGCAGCCCGTACAAAGGCATTGTTGATTTCGCCCTGCTGGCACACCGAAGAAAAGTACAGGCCACGTACCAGCGCAGGGGTCGTGAAACGGTCGCTGCCCAGCGCCTCGGTCAAGAAGCGCAACAACGCAGGACGCAGACCGATCAGTTGGGCTTGCAATGAAAGGAGCCGCTGGCGCTGATCAGTCGAAGTGATCGCCCCCATGCAATCCAGTACGTGCTCTTCAAGCACCTCGAGCAAGTGATCATAGTGAGCTGCGCATTCTTCCAGCCAGGCGTCAAACGAGGTAACCGCGTCCAGCTTGAAGGTAAATCCAAGCATCTGCTCACGAACCGAAACGGGTAACCTGGCAAATAGCGCGTCAAAGCCCTCGATCAGATCGAACTTGCTCAACACCACATAGAGCGGCAGCCGCGACCCCAACTGACTGCTGAGCTCATACAGGCGAGCGCGCAGCACATGCGCCAGCTCGATTCGTTGTGTCGGCGAGGACTGCAATAAAGCGGACAGGTCAATAACCAGGACAATTCCGTTGAGGGCGCGGCGACTTCGGTTACGCGCCAGCCACTCCAGCAAATGGCTCCAGAGCCTGGCTTGCGTACCGGGCGGTAGCAATGGACGTGTCTTGGCTTTTGCGCTTTGCGCATTACCCTCGGTCGCAGCCTGTGCAACAAGCTCGCCCGGCGGGTCGATAATTACCGCATCGTTGCCAATCCACCAATCCACGGGATACGCCAGCTCACCATCTGCACGGCTGCGGGCCTGGGCCTTGCTCACGCGGGTCAATGCAAAGCTTTGGTCGGAACGCGTTATAAAACTCGACTTGCCTGCGTTCTCCTCACCCAATACCAGGTACCACGGCAACTGATAAAGCGCTCGACGCCCCCCTGCATTGTCGAGAAAATTGGCAAGGCTTCGATTCAGCGCGCCCTCCTGGGCTTGCACATAAGGCAAGCAGGGGTCGGCGACTACCGACGCTTCATGTCGACGCTCACCTTGCAGGCGCCGAAAGCGCGACCGCAACAACAAGGCCCAGAACAGCAAGGGCAGCAGCACGGCAAGAAGGCTGACGATACTACGGTGCGCCATACTGGCCAAGGGTTGCTGCTCACGCCAGGTCCATTGCGGCCCTAGCCACCAGATACCCACCAACAACAGCACTGTCCCAAATACCCACATCAGTGGCAAGACCCCGGTGACCCGACGCAATGCTGACAACCCCCAACGCTTGAAGTAATCCCGGAATTTCCCCATCGCAGACTCCTAACGCCCTGTTGGTCTAATCGTTCAGCCGTGACGAGCCGCCACACTGCTTGAGTTTCTGATAAACGTCGGGTTCCCACTGCGTGGCCATGGTTTCTTGCATGGTGCGCGCGACGCCTGCACACAGGTCACCTGCCAGCCATGACAACCCACGCGAAGCCAGCAAGTCAGCGGCAATCAACGTGGCATGGCAGCGCTCACGCGGCGAACGGTAGTCGCCCTGCAATGCCTGCAGGCGCAGTAGCACGTGCTCGACCCCTTCCTGCTCGAGCTGGGCAACAAGTTCTTCTCGCAAACGTTGAAATTCATGGCAGTGCGAGTCCGCCCCTTGCGCTGTCCCGCTGCCTTTCAGCCAGGCCATGCATTGCTCATCGACAAAGGCTGTGCCGTCGCTGAAGCAAAGCTGCTGCATGGCTGGCAAGCGCCTGACAAAGCGCTCGGTTGCCTGGCGAATAGCTTCAGCCACTTCGCCCATGGCCAGTCGGTTGGCAATGCTAGCGGCCATGAAGCTCCCTCGCGCCCAGAATGGCGAGGCGACTACACTGCGCTCCACCCTGAGCAGCAGCTCAGGCTCGACCACCGTGCCGGACAAGGCATCCTGGTATCGACTCACGATTTCAACCGGGACGGCCATCAGCTCCGTACGCAGTTCTTTTCTGACAGGAGGCAACGCATGAACATGTGCCCACAGCCCAAAGCGGCGCAGTTGGTAACCCGTTGGGTCATAGATGTCCTGCTGATTGATGAACTCGGCCATGGTCAACACGGCGTGTCGAGTTTCGCGATCATTGCCCAGCGAAATACCGTTCTGAGCAGACAGTAGCGTCCGGCCAAGAGAGTCGTCGCTACTCGAGGGAACAATTGCCAATGACTGCTTTGACGGGCCGTCGCGGGCTGCGGTCGCCTGCTCCTCGAGCAATCGCTGCAGCTCCAGCAACGCTGCCTGGTCCAACTGCGCGCTACCTGAACACTTCATCAACCGTGCAAGTGATTCTTGCGCCAAGGCGCCGTGAGCGGGCACGAAGCTCGCCCGCTCCAGTGTCGGCAGCGTAGTTGCCAGGCGTTTGAGCAGTCCTTCGACGAGTTTGCGCTTGGTCAGGTATCCCGTCGGCCCCGGTTTAGGATAGGCACTTTCCCAATAGGTCTCGACCATACCGGCCAGCACGTTCACCACGGTACACCAGCGTTCCCAGCAGCGACGGCGCAACCAGGCGGTGCCCAGATGGACAAGAATGCGGAATTGCTTGCATCGGCTACTCAGGTACTGCTGTGAAGCTTCCTCTATGTACTGCCAGTCGATGTTGGCTTCCTGCAACCCGCCCAGCTTGACCATCTCCTGGTCGATTGCTTGATAGGTTTCGTCTTCAATGTCGAACAACCCGGCGGGCGTCTTCGAATCGATCGGAGCCAAGAGTAACGCTGCCACCTGAGCAGGTGCTTCGACTACCAATGACATGCTGTACGCGCCTGGTTGATCATGGGCGCCAGGGTGTTGCTATCGAACACCAGGCCATTGAGCAGCGCATTGTCGCTGCTGATGTGAATGTATTGCCAATCGAGCACGCCCTTCACCATCTCGATTGCGGTTCGACCGCGACCGACGTCAATCACCGTGCCATCTTCCATCACCTGCCAAGGCCGCTTGCTTGCAGCGCCGAGGTTGGGCCCCAAGCCAATGCTGACGCGACTGGTTTCCACAGGCTGTGCAGTGAGCAACTGCAGACGGGTAATGTTCTGCACACAGCTGATTGCCAAATAGGTGTGGGGATGTGCAGAAGCCGGTGCCGAAATCAATACCCGTTGCTGCTTGCCGTCGACGCTTTCATTCTCGCTGCTCATGACGAAACCCGATTGGCCAGGCGCTCGCTGCACCTCATTGGACATGATCAGGGTCCGGGTCGGGGCTGCAGGTTCCGGTATTTGCCTGACGGGTAACCGGGGTACCACTACCGGTGTTCCCGCCGCCTCATCAAAACATGCAAGACGCTCGACGTTGGAGACAATACCGGTGCAGTCACGCGGGCCACTTGCCTGAACTTGTCCCACACAGAACAACAAGTAACTCCCCAGCGTCCAACCAACATAACGATCCATCAGCGCCAACCCTGTCGTTGAAATCATACGTACCAATGACCTACCTCCGTCTGCACACTTGCACGGAAATACCTCACCAGCGAATCGGACGGGAGCTTAGGGTATTAACTTGGATAAAAACAAATAAACATGAAGTAACACCTTGCGACTCGACGCAAACACCTCACCCCATGCATCGTCTTAAAAAACAGCAAGCACCTACTTACAGCCACCAGAATTTTCCTACAAACAGTTCGCAAACCATTTAATTGCCAGCACCTGATATTAGAAAAAGAAACTTCCTACAACCTGAATTGACTTAATGGAGTTCTCAACGCATGGCCAAGCCATCAAGCTCTGTCGCCCCCAAAGAACGTATAAACATAAAATATGTCCCTGCCACGGGCGATCAACAAGCGGAAGTCGAACTGCCGCACAAGATGCTGATAACGGGTGACTTTGGCCTGATTGATGATCGTGCCCTCGAAGACCGACAAGTCATGCGCGTGGACAAACACAACTTCAACAACGTGCTCGACGATGCTGACGTTCGTTTGGACATGAACGTGCCCTTGGCGCTGAGTCAGGCACCAGATGCAGAGATGCAGGTGCGCCTGCAGTTTCGATCGATCAACGACTTCGGGCCGGATGCAATTGCCCGCCAGGTCCCGGAGCTGAACAAACTACTTGAACTGCGTGAAGCACTGGTGGCCCTCAAGGGCCCGCTGGGTAACGTTCCGGCCTTCCGAAAACAGTTGCAGTACCTGCTGAGCGATGAGCAGTCGCGCAACCAACTGGCCCAGGAGCTGGAGCTTGTTCTGGAAGCCCCCAACGAAGATTGACAGCCCGCCTTGAGTCCGGCCCTGCCGGTCTTGAAATCGACAACGGAGCGACACGATGCCAACTAGGACCACCCCGAACACGTCACCAACAACAGTGGGTGACCCCTGTCTGCTTGATCAAATCATGGCCGAAACCATGTTGCAGCCAACCCAGGAAGGTTACCTGATCGCCAAGCAAGGGGTTGCAGCATTTATTACGGAAATACTGAAAAGCAACGAGCGCGACCAACTCATCAACAAGCATCGTGTCGATCTAATGATTGCCGAACTGGACCGCGCACTCGGGCGGCAAATGGACATCATCTTGCATCAACCCGAATACCAGCAACTGGAATCAGCCTGGCGCGGCCTGAAGCTGTTAGTGGACCGAACCGACTTTCGCGAGAACATAAAACTCGAGGTGTTGCACATCAGCAAGAATGACTTGCTGGAAGACTTCGATAATGCCGGCGACATTACCAGCAGCGGTCTTTACAAACATGTCTACACCGCTGGCTTTGGACAATTCGGCGGTGAACCGGTTGCCGCCATGATCGGCAATTACTCATTTGGCCCGTCTTCCAGTGACATAAAGCTGCTTAGTTATGTCGCCTCCGTGGCCGCCATGTCACATGCACCATTCATCACAGCCCCCGGGCCTGATTTTTTCAACCTGAACAGCTTTGAAGACCTGCCTAATCTGAAAGAGGTGAAGGACATCTTTGAGGGGCCCCGCTTCGCCAAATGGCGCTCCTTTCGCGATGCCGAGGATTCACGCAACGTCGGATTGGCATTGCCACGCTTCATGCTGCGCCAGCCTTACGAGCGTAACGAACACCCCATAACCAGCTTCAGCTATGACGAAAACATTGACGGCGAGCACAGTAACTACTTGTGGGGCAATGCCGCGTTCCTGCTGGCCAGTTGCATCAACGAAAGCTTTGCCCGTTACCGCTGGTGCCCAAATATCATCGGCCCGCAGTCCGGCGGTGCGGTGGACGATCTGCCGGTTCATCTGTATGAGTCCCTTGGCCGGTTACAGGCAAAAATCCCCACTGAGGTGTTGATATCGGACCGCAAGGAATTTGAACTGGCCGAGGAAGGTTTCATCGCCCTGACCATGCGCAAGGACAGCGACAATGCCGCGTTCTTCTCGGCCAACTCGGCGCAGCGACCCAAGGTGTTCCCCAGAACGCCCGAAGGCCAGGAAGCACAGACCAACTACAAATTGGGTACTCAGTTACCTTACCTGTTCATCGTCAACCGCCTGGCCCACTACATCAAGGTTCTGCAGCGCGAGCAGATCGGTAGCTGGAAGGAACGCCAGGACCTGCAAAGCGAACTCAGCCGCTGGATCAAACAGTATGTAGCCGATCAGGAAAACCCTTCTGCCGATGTCCGCAGTCGCCGTCCATTACGCGCGGCCCGAATTGAAGTGACCGATGTTGCCGGCGATCCAGGTTGGTACCAGGTTTCGCTCGCGGTACGCCCTCACTTCAAATACATGGGCGCCAACTTCGAGATTTCCCTGGTAGGGCGGCTCGACACCCAATGAGCAGCCTGTTTGAGCGCCTGAAATCCGATACACCTGCGCGGCGCCCGTCGCATTGCCAGGAATACGTCGCAGAGAAGTTCGAGGCGATCAAACAGCACCTGGAGCGCCTGCTGAACAGCCGTCAAGGCAGCTCGCAAAGTAGTCCAGCACTGGGCTTGCGCGACTTCAACGACCATGCACTAAGCCGCGGTGACGTATTGAAACAGATCGCTGCCGACATTCGTCGCACCATCCATTTGTACGAGCCGCGCATCAAGGTATGCGCAATACGGTGTCAGCCTGATCCCGAGGTCCCCCTGCAGTTGGACTTTCGACTCGAATGCCAACTGCAGGTACGCAACCAGCAACAGCAGTTGCAAATCGAGCTACTGGTCAATGGCCATAACCGCTACACCAAAGTGAGGTAAGCCATGACCCTCAAAGACCGCTTTGGCGAAGAGTTGAGCTACCTGCGAGAGTTGGGTGCCGAGTTTGCCCAGGACAACCCGCAACTGAGCCGTTTCCTGGGTGAACAAGGCGGGGACCCGGACGTCGAACGACTGTTGGAAGGCTTTGCATTTCTGACTGCCAAGTTACGCCTGAAACTCGAGGATGACCTGCCAGAGCTCACCCATTCACTGTTGCAAATGCTCTGGCCCAACTACTTGCGCCCCCTGCCCAGCGCGACGATCGTTCAGTTCACCCCTGTGGAGCAATCGATCAGCGAGCAACAATGCATTCCCAAGGGCGCTCGACTGTTCGCACACCCTGTCGAAGGCGTGGCCTGTGAGTATCGAACCTGCACAGAGGTCAATATCTATCCCCTTGCCATTGCCAATGTCGACGCCACGCATACGCGCGAACGCTCCACCGTGTGTATCGACCTGGACACCCTGGTGAACAGGCCCTTGAACACCTTGGGCTGTGATCGCCTTGACTTCCACCTCAGCGGTGATGACCGAAACGCACAGAGCCTTTATCTGTGGCTTTCGCACTACCTGAGCGCTGTCAGCATCACAGTCAACGGGGAACGTCGACAACTGCCGGCAAGCTCGCTGGCGTTTCCCGGATTCACCCCCGAAGAAGCACTACTGCCCTACCCTCGCAACGTTTTTGACGGCTATCGGATACTGCAGGAATATTTTGTCTTCCCGCAGCGCTTTCACTTTTTCACCCTGACGCAGTTGAGCCGCCTATGGCCCGATCAGGACAGCCGCAAGATCTGCCTGGAATTTCACTTCAGCCGCCCCCTGCCCGCGACCCTGCGTGTTGGTAATGGTGACTTCAGCTTGTTTTGCGCACCGGCAATCAACCTGTTCGAACACAGCGCCGAACCCATTGACCTTGCTGGCCACGCCGACCAGATACGCCTCACGCCCAGCGGCCAGCGCCCGGATGCCTACGAGATCTTCAGCGTCGACCAGGTGGCAAGCTGGCGCGTGGCGACGGATGGCAATAGCAGCGAACGGCTGCGAATCTTCCAGCCCTTCGAGTCATTCGCCCACGAGATTGAAGTCGCCCGGGGCCGAACGGCATTGTATTACCGCTGCAAAGTCGAAGAATCGCTACGGGGTGACGGGCTGGAACACCGAATCGCTTTCGTGCGCGGCGACGAGAGTGCCTACATCGGAGACTTGGAAACCGCCTCGGTAGACCTGACGTGTACCAACCGCAACCTGCCGCTGGCACTCGGCGTGGGCGACATCAGCCTCGCCACCGAGGCGACTCCTCCCCTGGCCAGTTACCGCAACATCACTCGTCCAACCCGCCCCTACCGCCCGGTACTCGACGGTCAACTGCAATGGACGTTGATCTCCAACCTGTCGCTCAACTACCTGTCACTGCTCTCGGCCGAGCCGCTCAAAGCTGTGATCAGTGCCTATGACTTCGCGGCCTTGCATGACATCCAGCAGGCCCGCGCCACCCGCAAGCGCCTCAACGGTATTGGCCAAGCCCGCACCGCCCCCCTGGACTGGTTGATCAAGGGCTTGCCCATACGCGGCCTGCAAACCCGGTTGGAGCTCGACCAGGACGCTTTCTTGTGCGAAGGCGACCTGTACCTGTTCGGCACAGTCCTTTCGCATTTCTTCGCACTGTACGCCAGCGTCAATTCCTTCCATCAACTGGAAGTGATCAACACAACCAACAACGAGCACTACACATGGCCTTTGCTGACCGGCAGACAACCACTGATCTAGCCAACACGTTGCTCGCCGAGGCCCACCAGCACAACTTCTTCCAATTACTGGAGCGGCTGCACGGGCTGCATGGCGATGACCTGGAGCCACAGCGCCCGATTGCCTCAGCACGTCAGCGCGTGTGGCTACGAAGCGATGCGTGCCTGTCGTTCCCCGCTTCCGACATCCGCAAGGCCGAACGTATGATGCAGACGTCGGACGGTCAGCGCTACAACGTCTGCGCTACCTTCTTCGGCCTGCACGGTACCGATTCACCCTTGCCCGGCTTCTATCTCGACCAGGTTGCCTATGAGCAAACTCAGGGCATCGGTATTCGCCCTGCCTTTCTGGACTTTTTCAACCATTACCTGCTCAGCCTCTTGCATCGCAGCTGGCGCAAGTACCGCTATTACATCCGCTTTCAGGCGCAAGCCAACGATGACTTTTCCCGCTATGTATTCGCCCTCATAGGCTTGAACGACGGGCAATTGCGTGGCAACACCGCCCTGCCCTGGGGCCGACTGCTCAGTTTTGCCGGCGTCATTGCCAGCCGTAGCCGCGCCCCCGGCACGGTCGCAGGGATCATCGCCCATTGCTTTGATTTGCCCTGCGTACAGATTCGTGAATTCGAAGCGCGTTCGCTCCGGCTTGATCCCCGACAGATGCTCAGCCTGGGCCGGCAGAACGGCCACCTGGGCAACGACTTTACTGTCGGCACGCGAACGCGCACGCGCAGCAGCAAATTTACCCTTGTCATTTCCCAGCTTACCCAGGTGCGCTTGCGTGAATTCCTGCCCAGTGGCGAGCACTTCGAACGGATACGCGCGCTCATCGACTTTCTCCTGCGCGACGGCTTGGCATATGACCTCGAATTGGTGCTCAAGGACGATGAAGTGCCTGCCTTTTGCCTGAGTCGCAACCACGGCACTCACCTGGGGTGGACCAGCTTCATTGAAATCATTCAAGGGCAATGCGAAGGCATTGTCAGGATCAAGGTACGTTCATGAGCCGTCTCACGTTGACCGTCTGCAACCCTGGGCGCCTGCAGCATGGGGTCAAGCCCAGCCACCAGCTTGATACCCGGGGCGGCACCATTGGCAGCCAGGGGGCTAGCTGGCGATTGAGCGACTGTGACTGCAGCGTTCAACCGATCCACTGCGAAATCCTCTGGACGGAAGGCTGCTTCTGTGTGGTCGATCGCTGCGGACAAACCTACCTCAACAACAATGACCTGAGCCTCGGAACACTCGCACCCGTGCGTTTGTGCGATGGCGACCACCTGCGTATCGGCGGCTTTCAGGTTCAAATCCATACCCTCACAGACGGAACCACACAGCATCTGGCACGCCACTGTGTGACGGCGTTGATCAATGAGCACGAACAGGTACTCGATACGTTCATCCGTGATCTCCCCGCCGAAGTGCCCATCCCCGTCCTGCGCAGCGCGCCGTCCCGGGTGTTCGCCGAACTGAGCCGAACACGGACAACGGGTGAAGGGCTGGACCCTCTGGCGGCGCTGGATGCACTGCGCTCACCTGCGCGACCTGAAGATTACTGGATCAACTGCACCCTGACATCGGTGCTCCCATGAGCCTGCGAACACACTCGATAATCGTGTCGCTATGCCTGGTGCTGGGTGGCTGCACCACTCTGGGCAAAATGGGTCAGGTCATCATGGACCCGTCGATTGCGGTCGGAGGCCTGGGGGACCAACCCACACAGGTAGCCCTGAGCCTGTACGCCAGCCCGACACTCAACGGCAATCCACGAAGTGTGGAACCAGCAGTAGCCGCGCATGCATCGGAAATGCCCCCTGCCCCTTATGCGGTGAGCCTCACCGCCGCAGACCCACACGCGCTGACTGGCAAACTGCTGGGCTTGCTGGCGCATCTTCAAAGCGAGTTTCCGGCCATGTCACCGGTACCGCCAGATCCGCAGGACACGCTGGAGCAATCACCCGCTGTGCTCGACAGTCTGGGGCACTACGAAGCGGCAGGCGTTCACTTGGCAATGCCGGGTACGCCACCTGCGACCGCGACCCGAATCGCCACACCGATTGCCGTGAAAGTGCTGCAACTACGCGATGACTCGTTGCTGTTGAACGCCACGTTCAGCGCCCTTGATGAGGACCTTCAGAAAGCATTGCGCAGCACCTACGTTCGTGATGACGACTACTTGTTGCTGCCAGGTCAGTTCAAGTTCGTACCGTTTGAAGCCATCGAACCGGCAACTCGATTCATCGCCGTGATCGCCAGTTACCGGGATAGAAACGATGTCACCTGGAAACAGGCACTTCGTATCGAGCCACACGGTCGCAAGGTCGCCTTGGCAGTACAGGTCGAAGATAAACAGGTGCTGTTGAAGGAAGAAAGCTGATGCCCGCCAACAGCCTCGCACACCGAAGCAACTCCACTCCATTCCTGGATTTCCACTCATGAGTTCACGCAACCCGGTCATCTGGCGCGAAGGTTTGTTCGTCAAGCCGCAGCACTTTCAACAACAAGCCCGGGCAACCGAGGCAGCGGCGCACCAGCGTTTTTCCAGTTTGAACCCGGCCTTCTACGGATTCAGCGAACTTGAACTGAACCAGGAGTACCTGACCTTCGGTAAAGTCGCCATCACCCGTGCCAGGGGCGTCATGCCCGATGGCAGCGTGTTCGATATTCCCGCCGACATGCCGCCTCCTGCCCCCCTTGAAATACACGACGGCGGTATCGCCAAGCGGGAACTCTACCTGTGCCTGCCATTACGCACAGAAGGCGGCTGCGAAGTGACCTGGCCCGACAGTGAAGCGACCCGCCGCTACATCGCCAGCCCACAGGAGCTCAAAGACACCCATACCCACGATGGCGATCTGGTTCAGGTGGAACTTGCTGTACCCAACCTGCAGATCAAGCTCGACAACGACGACAGCAGCACCTATACCCGGCTTGCCCTGGGCCGGGTACTCGACAAACGCCCCGACGGCAGCCTGCTGATGGACGAGACGTTCTACCCCACCAGCGTGTCCCTGCAGGCGATCCCCGCACTCAAGCGCTTTCTCGATGAGATTTCCGGCATGTTCCGCGAACGTGCGCGCAACCTGGCTACGCGCATCGGATCATCCGGGCAGTCGGGTGTCGCCGATGTGACCGACTTCAACCTGCTGCAGGCCCTGAACCGTTGGTTCCCCTACTTCCAGCACCTGGCGCGTCAGCCCCATGCGCATTCGGAGCAGCTCTATGTTGCCCTTAGCCAGGCCTGTGGCGAGTTGGTGACCTTTACCGATCACCAACGCTTGCCTCAGGAATACCCGGCCTATCAACACAACGCATTGCACACCTCATTTCGGCCGCTGGAAGAGACATTGCGTCGTGCCTTGGGCACCGTGTTGCAACCACGCGCCATTTCGCTGCCAATTTTCGAGCAACAGTACGGTGTTCTAAGCGCCAGCCTGGAAGACAGACGCCTGTTGGACACCGCCGCGTTTGTACTTGCAGTGCGCGCAAACCTGCCAGCAGAAAGTCTGCGCCAGCAATTCTTGCAAAAGGCCAAGGTGGCGTCGCTCGAATCACTGACCGACCTTGTGCAACTGCAACTGCCCGGAATTCCCCTTACCCCCTTGCCCGTGGCGCCGCGCGAGCTGCCGTTTCATGCTGGTTTCAGTTACTTCGAGCTGGAGCGACGCAGCGCCGCCTGGCAAGCCTTGAAAGACAGCACAGGCTTTGGCTTCCACATTGCCGGCGAATTCCCTGACCTCGAGCTGCAGTTCTGGGCCATCAGGAGCGATTGACATGACTCCAGCCGACAACACGCCATATACGCTGGATAAAACGCTTCTGACGGCCCAGCTTCCGCGGCCCCCTGCCAGCACGCACGCAACGCCTGAGCCTGAGAAGGGCTCAACCACGCCATCAGCCAAGGCAGTACTTGATATCCACTATCCGGCAGACCCTGAATTCCAGCTGCGGGGTGGTTTCAAGAACCCGATGGTCGACGCCGCCATGCCACTGTTCGGTCTGGCCATGCGCCTACGCACAACTGATACCCCCAACGACATCGGTGCGTTGTACGCCGATGTACACAATCAGGTCACCACCGTGCTCGAAGAAATTCGCCTTCACCCCTACGAGCCGGCCCAGCAACTGGCCTATTCCTATGCGTTGTGCCTGTACCTGGACGAAAGCGTGTTGGGCACCACGTGGGGCAACAACTCCATCTGGAGCCACAAGCCGCTGCTCAGCGAGTTCCACCACGAGACGTGGGGAGGCGAGAAATTTTTCACCGTATTGTCGCGAATGATGATGGAACCTCAGCGCTACCACGACGTACTGGAGTTCATGTACTTGTGCCTGTGCATGGGGTTGAGGGGCAAATACGCCATTCAGCCCAAAGGCGATGAGGCCTTGCAAGGGATCATCAGCCGATTGCAGCGCATGATCCGTGACCTGCGAGGCACCACTCCCGAACAACTCAGCGACCCGTTGAGCAATGTGGCCTCACGCAACTTTCGCATCAATCGGCAATGGCCCTGGTGGAGTCCCTTGCTGATCGCCGGGGCTCTTCTGGCCACTTTGTATGGCCTCTACACCTACCAGTTGCAAGCGATCACCCATGAGGTGCTGCAGTCGCTGGGCGCAATTCTTCGGCTATAGCCGGCGGCAACCACCAGACCGTTCAAACACCTGACAAGCGCCCGCACTGCCGTTTTGGCAGCCTGGCCTTGTTGCCCACGCCATCTACCGATGGCCACGCTCACAGGCTGTGAGCGTGATTGACAATGAAGCAGGAGATAACCATGCCAACACCCGCCTACATCAAAATCGAAGGGGAAACCCAAGGCAACATCACCCAGGGTGCCTTCACCTCCGACTCGGTCGGCAATGTGTTTGTCGAGGGTCACGAAGATGAAATCCTGGTACAGCAGATCCAGCATCAGGTCACTGTGCCAACCGACCCGCAAAGCGGCCAGCCCGCGGGCCAGCGGGTACACAAGGCGTTCCGGTTCACCAGTTCGCTGAACAAAGCCACTCCGTTGATGTACCAGGCCCTGGCCAGCGGTGAAAAACTGCCGACCGTAGAAGTCAGCTGGTACCGCACCTCGTCCGAGGGCAAGCAGGAGCACTTTTTCACCACCAAGCTTGAGGATGCCACCATCGTCGACATCAACACTGTCTTGCCTCACGCACAAGACGAACAAAACGCCAACTACACCCAGTTGATCGAAGTCGCCATGGCTTACCGCAAGATTACCTGGACCCACACCACCGCTGGCACCGAAGGTTCGGACGACTGGCGCAAGCCGATCGAAGCCTGACCCTGTTACCCCTCATCAGGTCGAGAACAGGTTCGATGCCTGGGTGGGTACACCCAGGCCTTTTCAATTCGCCTTCGACCACGCCGGAGAACTGCCACTTTTCTCATTACTGTGGGCGCAAGGCCAATGGCAACCAAGCGCTGGCACTCAAGCCCGAACGGCTGCTCGACGCCATGCTTGCCATCGGCTGGAGAGCGCAGAACCACACTTGAGCATAAAGCCTCTCGTTGCTGCGACAATTTGTCGGTATGGTGGTATTCGGAAGATGGATGTTTACCCGCTCACAGGAAACCCAGAATGCCCCAACGTGAAGTCATCAATGCCTCCGTAAGCCCAAAAGGCAGCCTTGAAACACTGTCTCAACGTGAAGTCCAGCAACTGAGTGAAGCCGGTTCCGGCAGCCTGTATACCCTGTTCCGCCAATGCGCCCTGGCAATCCTCAACACCGGCGCCCATGTCGACAACGCCAAGACCATTCTCGAAGCCTACAAGGACTTCGAGGTGCGTATTCACCAGCAGGATCGCGGTGTACGCCTGGAGCTGCTCAACGCGCCGGCCGACGCCTTTGTCGATGGCGAGATGATTGCCAGCACCCGCGAGATGCTGTTCAGCGCCCTGCGCGACATCGTCTACACCGAAAGCGAACTGGCCAGCCAGCGCATCGACCTGGAAAGCTCCCAGGGCATTACCGACTACGTCTTCCACCTGCTGCGCAACGCCCGCACCCTGCGCCCGGGCGTGGAGCCGAAGATGGTGGTGTGCTGGGGCGGTCATTCGATCAGTACCGAGGAATACCAGTACACCAAGAAGGTCGGCCATGAGCTGGGCCTGCGCAAGCTGGACGTCTGCACCGGCTGCGGCCCTGGCGTGATGAAAGGCCCGATGAAGGGCGCGACCATCGCCCATGCCAAGCAACGCATGAGCGGCAGCCGCTACCTGGGCCTGACCGAGCCAGGGATCATCGCTGCCGAAGCGCCGAACCCGATCGTCAATGAGTTGGTGATCCTGCCGGATATCGAAAAGCGCCTGGAAGCCTTTGTGCGTGTCGGCCACGGCATCATCATCTTTCCCGGTGGCGCCGGTACCGCCGAAGAGTTCCTGTACCTGCTCGGCATTCTCATGCACCCGGACAACCGCGACCTGCCGTTCCCGGTCATCCTCACCGGGCCGAAGAGCGCCGAGCCGTACCTGCAGCAGCTGCACGCCTTCGTCGGCGCCACCTTGGGCGAAGAGGCGCAAAGCCACTACCAGATCATCATCGACAACCCGGCCGAGGTGGCCCGACAGATGGTCGAAGGGCTCAAGGAGGTCAAGCAGTTCCGTCGCGAGCGCGCCGACGCCTTCCACTTCAACTGGCTGCTGAAGATCGAAGAAGGCTTTCAGCGCCCCTTCGATCCGACCCACGAGAACATGGCCAGCCTGCAGTTGCGCCGCGATCTGCCGGCCCATGAACTGGCCGCCAACCTGCGCCGGGCGTTCTCCGGAATTGTCGCCGGCAACGTCAAGGACAACGGTATCCGCCTGATCGAAGAAAAAGGCCCGTACGAAATCCACGGCGATCCCGTGGTCATGCAGCCCCTGGGCAAACTGCTGGAAGCCTTCGTTGCCCAACACCGCATGAAGCTACCAGGGGGTGCTGAATATGTGCCCTGCTACCGCGTCGTAAGCTGATCCCCTCCTGCGTTTTATTGCGGACACAGCGTGTGTCCGCAATATTTGCTGCCATTTTCCTACACCCTTCAGTGAACCAGCCTACATAAAAGTGGTCTTTGAGCTGGCGGCTTGCGCGCACGCCCACGTTCACCGGCCCAGTCAGCGGGCTTTTATTTTTTATTTCACGCGAAGACCACCATGCCTATCTCTCGTCCTGTTCCTGCGGCGCTCGCCTCCCGTTCTTCCTTTTTCAACCGCTCACGCACCAGGCTGGCGGTCGGCATGCTCGGTGCTTTGCTGAGCGTATCAGGCGTGCTGCAGGCGGAAGAAACCACCAGCAACGAGCGCTGGGTCAGTGACAGCCTGACCACCTACGTACGCAGTGGCCCTACCGATGGCCATCGGATTGTTGGCAACCTCAAGTCCGGACAGAAAGTCACCCTGCTCACGACCCAGGGCAACTACAGCCAGGTGCGTGGCGAGTCCGGCGATACCGTGTGGATTCCCAGCGGCGATCTGCAGAGTGTGCCCGGCCAGGCCGAGCGCGTACCGCAGTTGACCGAGCAGGTCAGCCAACTGAGCGAGAAGCTCAAGACCATCGACGACAGCTGGAAGACTCGCGTGCAAGGGATGCAAGAAACCCTGGATTCGCGCAAGGCGTTGATCGATGAACTGGAAGCCCGCAGCAAGGCGCTCAATGCCGAACTTGCCGACACCCAGTCGGAATTGCGCAGTACCCAGGCGCGCCTGGGCGACGAGAATAAACAGGTGCTGATGCGCTACATGGTGTATGGCGGCGGGATCGCCGGTGCCGGCTTGCTGGCGGGCTTGATTCTGCCAGCCCTGACCCGTGGCCGTAAGCGCAATGATCGTTGGTTCTGATCTGTCGGCAATTCAACCGCAAACAGCGGAGTGACGTCGCTGCGGGATGCCCTTAATCTGCCAGGACTTATCCAGGGAAGATTGAGGCTTTGACGATGTCACCTGCTGAACTGCTGTTATACCGCCTCACCCTGCCCGCCCCGATCGGGCAGGTACTGATCGTCAGCAATGGGCACGAACTGGTCGGCCTGGAGTTCGACGAGCCAGAAATACGCCTGCTACGGCTGCTCCACACCCGCTTCGGCAGTGGCCTCAGATTACGCGAAACAGCGGATCTGGCGCCGTTCAGCACGCCGGTACAAGACTATTTTGCTGGTGACCTGCATGCCCTCGACGCGCTGGCGGTAGCCGCGGGTGGCACCGCCTTTCAACAGCGGGTCTGGACGGCATTGCGGCAGATCCCCACCGGCACCACTCGCACCTACGGACAAATTGCTGTCGCTATCGGCAGCCCCTCGGCGGCGCGGGCAGTAGGCCTGGCCAATGCCTTGAACCCGATAAGCCTGGCCATTCCCTGCCACCGGGTGATCGGCAGTGCAGGCTCACTGACTGGTTACGGTGGTGGTATTGAACGCAAGCGCTGGCTGCTGGAGCACGAACGCAGGGGCTGCCCGTGAGCGGCGGGCCATGGCGTTTGCTGGGCGCCGATGGTGCTGTGTATCTGAGCGATCAACCCGGGCAATTGGGCGGGCACCGCCGCAGCAAGCTCTATGGACGCCTGGATTGCCCCTGCGCACTGCGAGCCATCGCCCGGGGCGGCTATGTGAAGCAGCGGGTATTTTTTTGGGATGCACAGACGGCCCGCGCGGCGGGCTACCGACCCTGCAAGATCTGCAAGCCCTTTTGAGACATCACCCTCCGACGACGGCTGCGCACGCCTGGAGCCACTCGACCATCACCTTGACCCGCAGCGGTAGCGGCTCGCGCGGCGCGTGTACCAGGTAGTAGCCCTGCCCGGCCGTCGGCTCGAAGCCGCCCAACGGCAGTATCAGCAACCCCTGGTCCAGCAGCGGCTGTACCAGGCGCTGGCGCCCCATCGCCACACCGGCATGGTTGCTGGCGGCCAATGCACACAGGTCGGCGCGATCAAAGGTCAGGCCAGCGCTGGGCAGTTGCACCCGGTGTTGTCGGGCCCAGCGCTGCCACTCGGCGTCGAAGGCTGCGTGTTCCCAGGCCAGGGCATCGTGCAACAGGGTGCATTGGTCGAGGCGATCCGGCGCATCAAGCAGGCCGTGGCGCTCGGCATAGGCCCGGCTGCACACCGGCGCCACCTGTTCGGTCATCAACAGGTGGCTGGCCAGGCCGGGAAACTCGCCATCACCATAGAGCAGTGCCAGGTCGATGTGACGGGCACGAAAGTCGACGGCTTCGTTACCGGTACGAATGTCCAGGCTGATCTGCGGGTAGCGTTGCTGGAAGTCCGCCAGCCGCGGCACCAACCAGCATTGGGTGATCGACGGCCGCGCATACAGCGTCAATGCCCCGCTGACGCTGGCGGTCGAGTCCGGTTGCAGGGCTTCCTCCAGGTTTTCCACCACCCCCTGTATCAGGCGGTACAAGCGTTCGCCTTCCGCCGTCAGACGTATGCGTCGGGTCAGGCGCTCGAACAGGCGCAACGAAAGCGCCCGCTCCAGGCGGGCGATGCGATGGCTGACGGCACTCGGCGTCAGGCACAGTTCCTCGGCCGCCAGGGTAAAGCTCAGGTGCCTCGCGGCGACGGCGAAGGTATGCAGGTTGGCGAACTGGGCCCCGGTCAAGCGGGCGCTGAGGCGAGTCGGCAACGTCTGCACAGCTACTGCCCGGCCAATTCAACGCGGCCCTTGGCCAGGTAGGCGTCCATTTCCGTCCGCGGCACCATGCTGCCACCCGTGCCCCAGACCAGATGCGTGGCCTGCGCCATGCGCGTGTCACTGAGCCCCAGGCGCTGGCGATAGCCTTGCTGCTCCTGCAGCACCTGCACCATGCCCGGCACACCGGCCAGTGCCGACGGCTCCAGTTCATGGCCTTCGCAGGCCTGCATTTGCGCCAACAAGCGGTACAGGGTGGCGTCGTCCACCGTGTAGTAGCCATCGATCAGGCGCTGCATGGCCCGCCCGACAAAGCCGGAAGGCCGGCCCACGGCCAGGCCATCGGCGGCGGTGTGGTTGTCGATGCCGAAGTCGTATACCGAGACGTGGTCATGCAGGCCGGTGTAAACGCCGAGCAACATGCATGGCGAATGCGTGGGTTCGGCAAACAGGCAGTGTACGGCGTCGCCGAATACCAGCTTGAGGCCAAACGCCACGCCACCAGGCCCACCGCCCACGCCGCACGGCAGATAGACGAACAGCGGGTGCTCGGCATCCACTGCGATGCCTTGCTCGACAAACTGGCGCTGCAAGCGCTCGGCGGCCACGGCATAGCCGAGGAACAGGTTGCGTGAGTTCTCGTCATCGACGAAATGGCAGTGTGGATCGGCTTCAGCCTCACGACGTCCCTGTTCCACCGCCACGCTGTAGTCGGCGCTGTATTCGCGTACCTCTACACCGTGGGCGCGCAGGCGATCCTTCTTCCATTGCCGGGCATCGGCTGACATGTGAACCGTGGCCTTGAAGCCCAGGCGCGCACTGATGATGCCGATGGACAACCCCAAGTTGCCCGTGGAGCCCACGGCAATGCTGTACTGGCTGAAAAATGCCCGCGCCGCGTCACTGTCCAGCCTGGCGTAGTCATCGCCCGGCTGCAGCAGGCCACCGGCCAGGGCCAGGTCTTCGGCGTGCTTGAGCACCTCGTAGATTCCGCCGCGGGCCTTGATCGACCCGGAAATCGGCAGCAGGTTGTCGGCCTTGAGCCACAACGCGCCGCCTTCTGGCAGTTGATGCTCGGCGCGCAACACTCCCTGCAGGGCGGGCAGCGCCAACAACGGCGATTCGATGATGCCGTGGCTGGCACGGGTTTCGGCGAAGGCCGAGGCTATGAACGGTGCAAACCGCTGTAATCGCGCGCTGGCCTCGCGGACGTCTTCAGCGTTCAGCGGCACATCGCTCAAGGCCTGGGCGCTGGGTGCGATGGCGGGATTGAACCAGCTGGTTGCCCGCAACGCTACCAGCTCGGCGATCAGCGGGTGAGTCTGGCACCAGGCATCGACAGTCTTTTCCAGCGGCATTACGGTACTCCCTTGGCAATCGGATAGAACGATTAAGCGTCAGGCACCGGGCGCTTTACAACCGATGGTTGCTCACAGCATGGATGATCCCTGTTCAACCATGCGCCGCCGTGCAAGCCTGCCTACTTCTGCTACCTTGGGATTACCCCCTTCTCCGCATTTCGCACAGGTGACCCCTCATGGCGCGCACCACCCCCATCGAGCTGTACCGCAACATCGGCATCGTCGCCCATGTTGATGCCGGCAAGACCACCACCACCGAACGCATCCTGTTCTACACCGGGGTCAACCACAAGATGGGCGAGGTGCATGACGGCGCCGCAACCATGGACTGGATGGCCCAGGAGCAAGAGCGCGGCATCACCATCACTTCAGCCGCCACCACGGCGTTCTGGCAGGGCTCGACCAAGCAGTTCCCCGACAAGTACCGCTTCAACATCATCGACACCCCCGGCCACGTCGATTTCACCATCGAGGTGGAGCGATCGCTGCGGGTACTCGACGGAGCGGTGGTGGTGTTCAGCGGCGCCGATGGGGTGGAACCGCAATCGGAAACAGTCTGGCGCCAGGCCAACAAGTACCACGTCCCGCGCATGGCCTACGTCAACAAAATGGACCGCCAGGGCGCTGATTTTCTCAAGGTGGTCAAGCAGATCGACCAGCGCCTGGGGCACCACCCGGTCCCCATCCAGCTGTCGATTGGCGCCGAGGAACACTTCGTCGGCCAGATCGACCTGGTGAAGATGAAAGCCATCTACTGGAACGAAGACGACCAGGGCACCAGCTATCGCGAGGAAGCCATTCCCGCCGACATGCAGGACCTGGCCAATGAGTGGCGTGCCCACATGATCGAGGCAGCCGCCGAGGCCAATGACGAGTTCATGGAGCTGTACCTCAATGGCCAGGAACTGAGCAATGAACAGATCAAGGCCGGGCTGCGCCAGCGCACCCTGGCCAATGAAATCGTCCCGGCCATCTGCGGCTCCTCGTTCAAGAACAAGGGCGTGCCCCTGATGCTCGATGCGGTGATCGACTACCTGCCGGCACCGTCGGAAATCCCGGCCATCCACGGCACCGACCCCGACGACGAAGAGAAACACCTGGAGCGTCACGCCGACGACAATGAACCGTTCTCGGCCCTGGCGTTCAAGATTGCCACCGACCCCTTCGTCGGTACCCTGACCTTCGCCCGGGTGTACTCCGGCGTCCTGAGTTCGGGCAATGCCGTGCTCAACTCGGTCAAGGGCAAGAAGGAGCGGATTGGCCGCATGGTGCAGATGCATGCCAACCAGCGCGCCGAAATAAAGGACGTGTGCGCCGGCGACATCGCCGCGCTGATCGGCATGAAGGACGTCACCACCGGTGACACCCTGTGCGACATCAACAAGCCTATCATCCTCGAACGCATGGACTTTCCCGACCCGGTGATCTCGGTGGCGGTAGAGCCCAAGACCAAGGCCGACCAGGAGAAAATGGGCATTGCCCTGAGCAAGCTGGCCCAGGAGGACCCGTCGTTCCGGGTACGCACCGACGAAGAAACCGCGCAGACGATCATCTCCGGCATGGGTGAGCTGCACCTGGACATCATCGTCGACCGCATGCGCCGCGAGTTCGGGGTCGAGGCCAACATCGGCAAGCCGCAGGTGGCCTACCGCGAAAAAATCACCAGGACGTGCGAAATCGAAGGCAAGTTCGTGCGCCAGTCCGGTGGCCGTGGCCAGTACGGGCATTGCTGGATCCGCTTCGCCCCGGGAGAAGAAGGCAAGGAAGGCCTGGAGTTCGTCAACGAAGTGGTCGGTGGCGTAGTGCCGCGCGAGTATATCCCGGCGATCCAGAAAGGCATCGAAGAGCAGATGCAAAACGGTGTGGTGGCCGGGTATCCGCTGATCGGCTTGAAAGCGACCGTGTTCGATGGTTCGTACCACGACGTCGACTCCAACGAGATGGCCTTCAAGGTGGCCGCCTCCATGGCGACCAAACAACTGAAGGAAAAAGGCGGCGCCGTGCTGCTGGAGCCGGTGATGAAAGTCGAAGTGGTGACACCTGAGGAATACCAGGGTGACATCATGGGTGACCTGAGTCGACGTCGCGGGGTCATTCAGGAAGGTGGCGAGACCCCGGCTGGCAAAGTGGTGCGGGCCGAGGTGCCGCTGGGCGAGATGTTCGGCTACTCCACCCAGATGCGCTCCATGACCCAGGGCCGGGCGAGCTACACCATGGAATTCACCAAGTATGCCGAGGCACCGGCGAGCATTGCCGACGCGATCATCAAGAAACAGGGCTGACCACCGTGGGAGTGGGCTTGCCCCGCGATAGCGATCTCCAGTCACATCGCTATCGCGGGCAAGCCCGCTTGCGCACCAATACGATTGAACTCCCGCACCCGCCGCTTTTCCCAAGCTAACAAGCAGCCGAAAAGCCGCAGGTCACTGCCATGCCCAAGCCGTTGCAGGAATACGCGCACAAGCGCAATTTCGACGCCACCCCGGAACCTGCTGGAGCGCGCTTGCCCCGCGAATCAAGCGGCGCCCTGCAGTATTGCATCCAGAAGCACGACGCCAGCCACCTGCACTACGACTTCCGCCTGGAACTCGACGGCACCCTGAAAAGCTGGGCCATCCCCAAGGGGCCATCGCTGGATCCCAAGGTACGACGCCTGGCCGTTCATGTCGAAGACCATCCGCTGGACTACGCCAACTTCGAAGGCCATATTCCTGAAGGTCACTACGGCGCCGGTGATGTCATCGTCTGGGACCGTGGCGTGTGGCTGCCCGAAGGCGACCCACACAAAGACTATGCCAAGGGCAAACTGCGCTTTCGCCTGCAGGGCGAGAAACTCTCCGGTACCTGGAACCTGTTTCGCACCCACCTGGCCGGCAAGAAAGAACAATGGCTACTGGTCAAGTCGGCTGATACCCAGGCTCGCCCCGAAGCCGAGTACAACGTGCTGGAAGCCGAGCCCGACAGCGTCCTGAGCGACCGCACCCTGGTCACGGACAAGCCGCCTAGACCCCGTAGACCCCGGGCGAAAAAAGCCCCTCTCCCCGACAGTCTGAAACCCCAACTGGCCACTCTTGTGGAATCCCCTCCGGAAGGTGACTGGCGCTATGAGGTGAAGTTCGACGGCTACCGCGTCCTGGCTCGTATCGACCATGGCAAGGTGCAACTGTTCACCCGCAACGGCCACGACTGGACTGCCAAGCTGGCCCGTCAGGCTGCCGCCCTCAAGACACTGAAGCTTGAATCGGCCTGGCTCGATGGCGAAATGGTGGTGAACAACAGCGAAGGCGTAGCAGATTTCCAGGCCTTGCAGAACGCCTTCGACAGTGCCAGCGACGCGTCCATCCTCTACTACCTGTTCGATGCACCCTACCTCAACGGCGTCGACCTGCGCCCGTGTCCGCTGGAGCAGCGTCGGGCCGCGCTGGCCAAGGTACTGGAAGATGCAGACGACAGCTGCGTGCGCTTTTCCGCCGATTTCGACCAAACGCCTCAGGCCCTGCTCGACAGCGCCTGCCGCCTGCAACTCGAAGGCCTGATCGGCAAGCGCGCCGGCAGCCCCTACGTCAGCCGGCGCAGCAGCGACTGGATCAAGCTCAAGTGCAAGCAGCGCCAGGAATTCGTGGTCATTGGCTTCACCGATCCCAAGGGCAGCCGCGAAGCGTTCGGCGCATTGCTGCTGGGCCTGCATGACCCCGACACTGGCGAGCTGCGCTATGCCGGCAAGGTCGGAACCGGCTTCGACAGCGCCGGCCTCAAACGCATTCACCAGCGCCTGAGCCCGTTGCAGATCAAAAAAACACCGCTGGCCCAGCCGCCTGCCGGGGCCGAGGCGCACGGCGTGCACTGGCTCAAGCCCCAGGTGCTTGCCGAGGTCTCATACGCCCAGATGACCCGCGATGGCATCGTGCGCCACTCGGTGTTCCACGGCCTGCGCGATGACAAACCGGCCCGCGCCATCAGCCTGGAGCAGCCTGTGAAAACGCCGCCAAGTACCTCATGCCTGCACCTGACTCATCCCGAGCGCATTGTCGATGCCAGCACCGACGCTACCAAGCGCGACATCGCCGAGTACTACGCCCACGTGGCGCCCTGGATCCTGCCGCACCTCAAGCGCCGGCCGGTGGCACTGGTACGCGCCCCCGACGGTCTGGCCGGTGAGCTGTTCTTCCAGAAAAACGCCGCCCAGCTGAACCTTCCCGACGTTGAAAGCCACGACAAGGCCGAGACAGGCCAGGCCGTGATGATCATCGACCAGGCCAATACGCTGCTCGGTGCAGTGCAGATGAACACCCTTGAACTGCACACCTGGAACGCCACCGCCCAGGACTTCGACAAGCCGGACCGGCTGGTGCTCGACCTTGACCCCGATCCTGCCCTGCCCTGGAAAGCCATGCTCGAAGCCACTCAACTGACCCTGACGCTGCTGGATGAACTGGGTTTGCAGGTGTTTCTGAAAACCAGCGGCGGCAAAGGCATGCACCTTGTCGTGCCCCTCACCCGCCGCGCTGGCTGGGATGAGGTCAAGGCCTTCAGCCATGCCATCGTCAAGCACCTGGCCGGGCTGTTTCCAGAGCGCCTGTCGGCTGTCTCCGGGCCGAAAAACCGCGTGGGGCGGATCTTCATCGACTACCTGCGCAACGGCAAGGGCGCCACCACCGTGTGCGCCTACTCCTTGCGCGCTCGCGAAGGCTTGCCGGTTTCGGTACCGATCCATCGCGAGGAGTTGACCGAACTCAAGGGCGCCAACCAGTGGACACTGCACACCGTTGGCGAGCGCCTGGCCGAAGGCGATGATCCCTGGGCCGGTTACGCCAAGGTTCGCCAATCGATTACCAAAGACATGCGCCGCCGCCTGGGGCTTGAATGATGCGCGATCTGAACCTGATCGACCTGCTGCAATGGCCGGCCATGCTCACCACTGTGCTGGCCGCCTGGTGGATTGGCTCGCGCAAGCCCCAGCGCCGGCGCATCGGTTTTGCCTGCTTTCTGGCCAGTAATCTGCTTTGGACGCTCTGGGGCTGGCATGCACAGGCCTGGGCGCTGATCGTGCTGCAAATCTGCCTGTGCGCCATGAACCTGCGCGGGCTGAAAAAAACCACACCGGCCCAGGAGCAACGCTCATGACCCTTGCCCAAAACGACCTCGCCGTTGCCCTGATGCCCTGGCTCGAACAGGTCACAACCAGGCCTCTGGACACCCACACCGACCGGCTGCTCCAGACCTGCCTGGCGCAATGCCGGGCCAATGGCCTGGACCAGTTGCCGCTGCCCGGCCATGGCCGCACACTGCAGCGCTGGCAGGTACTGGCCCAGGTCGCTGCCGCCGACCTGGCCCTGGCCAAGCTCTATGAAGGCCATACCGATGCCCTGGCGATCATTACCGAGTGCGCCGCCACCGACCTGGACACGCGCGGTACCTGGGGCGTGTGGGCGGCCGAGCCACCGGATGCGCGGGTACAGATCGTCGCCCGTCATGGCCGCGAAGTGCGTCTGCAAGGACGCAAGGCCTGGTGCTCCGGCGCACTGCAGATCGACCGCGCGTTGCTCACCGCGTGGGATGAGCAACAGCGTCCGCAACTGGTGGCGGTCAGGCTCGATGATCCCGGCCTGCGTGTGCTGGGTACCGGCTGGCAGGCGGTGGGAATGGGCAGCACAGCCAGTGTCGAGGTCGCCTTCGAGCTATGCGCTGGGCAGCAGGTGGGCGACAGCGGGCACTACCTGAGTCGCCCGGGCTTCTGGCACGGTGGCGGTGGCATCGCTGCCTGCTGGTATGGCGCGGCCTCGGCGCTGGCCAATTACCTGCATGAACATTGCGCAAGCCACCAGGACCCCCACGCCCTGGCCCACCTGGGCGCGGTGGATGCGCAACTGGCCGGTGCGGCGGCGAGCCTGCGCGAAACCGCACAGTGGATCGACGGTCATCCGGGAGCCGATGCCGAGGTTCCCGTACGCCGCCTGCGGGCCCAGGTCGAAGTTGCCGCGACCGCCGTGCTGGCCCACGTCGGCCGTGCCCTGGGCGCTACACCCTATTGTCGCATTGCGCATTTCGCCAGGCTCGCCGCCGACCTGCCGGTGTTCCTGCGCCAGAGCCACGCGGAGCGCGACCTGGCCGAGCTGGGCCGCCGGGTGGCCAGTGCGCCAATGACGGAGTGGTCACTATGACAACCTTCCAGGCACAGGATCCAGGCACCCCGTTGGCCCAGTGGCAAGCCTCGGCGCAGCTGCAGGCGGTGCCGGCCATCAGTCTTGAGCAATTGCTCCCGACAGGCTGTCGACTGGTGGTCGTGGCGCCCCACCCGGATGACGAAATACTCGGTTGCGGTGGCCTGCTGGCCATGCTGCACGGGCGCGAGCCGGCACTGTTGCTGGTGTCGGTCAGCGATGGTGAAGCCAGCCATCCGCACTCCCAGCAGTGGAGCCAGGAACGTTTGCGCGAGCAGCGCCCACGGGAAAGTGCGGCGGCGTTGCGACGCCTCGGCCTGGACCTTGGCCAACTGCAGTGGCTGCGCCTGGGGCTGGCCGACACCACCGTGGCCCAGCACGAACGCTGGCTGGCGGAACACCTGGTCGGGCTGCTGCGGCCCCAGGACCGGGTATTGACCACCTGGCGCCTGGATGGCCACAGCGACCACGACGCCGTGGGCCGTGCCTGCGCCCGGGCGTGTGAAACCGTGGGTGCGCAACTGCTGGAGGTGCCGATCTGGGCCTGGCATTGGGCCCGCCCCAACGACCCGCGCCTGCCCTGGCCGCGTGCCCACAAGCTGTTTCTCGACCCCGGCGTGCGGGTGCTCAAGCAACAGGCCATTGCCGCCCACACCAGCCAGCTGCTGGCCGACGGCGACACCCCGGCGGTGCTGCTACCGACCACCCTGGTGCGCTTGCTGCAACCGTTTGAACTGGTGTTCACATGAGCATGCCGGCCGAGTACTTCAAGCAACTGTTCGCCCACAGCGACGATCCCTGGGCGTTTCGTACCCGCTGGTACGAAAAGCGCAAACGCGACCTGCTACTGGCCTGTCTGCCGCGCCAGCACTATCAGCGAGTGTTCGAACCGGCCTGTGCCAACGGTGAGCTCAGCGCGGCACTGGCCGAACGCTGCGAGCAACTGCTCTGCCAGGACCTCGATGCCACCGCCGTGGCGCTGGCACGCCAACGCCTGCGCCCATGGCCCCATGTTCGGGTCGATCAGGGTCACCTGCCGGGTGACTGGCCCGGCGGTGAGTTCGACCTGATCGTTCTCAGCGAAATCGGCTACTACCTGGACCCGGTCCAGTGGCTGGAGGTACTGGAGCACGCCCTGGCCTGCCTCGGCACCAACGGTGCACTGCTGGCTTGCCATTGGCTGCACCCCATCGACGGCTGCCCGCAGAGCGGCCATCAGGTCCATGCGCTGCTGGCCAAGCGCTTGGCGTTGTACCGTTGCGTGCGCCATGAAGAGGCCGACTTCCTGCTGGAGTATTGGAGCCTACAGCCCAGTGCCATCGACCTTGAGGAAAACTGCCTGTGATCGCCGTGATTGTCCCGGCCCACAACGAGCAGCACTTGCTCGGGCCCTGCCTGCGTGCCCTGTTGCACGCCCGCCGAGCGGTAAAAGCACTGGGCGAGGCGGTGCAGATCGTGGTGGTCCTGGATGATTGCAGCGATGCCACCGAGCAGGTGGCGCAGGCATATGGGGTCGAGGTGCTTAGCGTCAGTGCGCGTAATGTCGGCTATGCCCGGCGTGCGGGTGCGGCGCTGATGCTCGAGCGCGGGGCACGCTGGCTGGCCTTCACCGACGCCGACAGTTGTGTGCCGGTGGACTGGCTGGTCTGCCAGCTGGACTTTGCCGCCGATGCGGTGTGCGGGACCGTGCATGTGCCGCGCTGGCAGGCGTACCAGGACGCAGCCCTGCGCGCACGCTACCTGGCCCGCTACCAGGCCCGGGAAGGTCACCGCCACATTCACGGGGCCAACCTTGGCGTCTGCGCCAGGGCCTATGAACGGGTCGGCGGTTTTCAGCCCCTGGCCGTAGACGAGGATGTGCAACTGGTCAGTGCGCTGCATGCCAGCGGGGCGCACATCGTATGGACAGCCCTCAACAGCGTGTCCACCAGCAGCCGCGGCGATTGCCGGGTAAGCGGCGGCTTCGGCGACTTTCTCAAGCGCCTGGGCGAGCCCGCGCCGGGTCTTGAAGATAGGCCTTGAGGTAGTCGATCCAGGCGCGCACCTTGCGCGGTACATGACGGGTGTCGGGGTATAGGGCGTACACGCTTTGCCGGGCAAATCGATAGCCGGGCAAGGTATCGAGCAGCTCACCACTGGCCAGGTCGTCGGCCACCAGCCAATGCGGCAGCAACACCACGCCCATTCCCTGCAAGGCAAACGCCCTGAGGAGCGAGGCATTGTCCGCGACCATCACTGCCGGCCCGCGCCCCTGATAGACAGCGGCATTGCCGCAGGCGTCTTCGATTGGCCAGCTGTCGTGCTGCTGGAAACGGCTGTGCAACAACTGCGGCAGTTGTCCCAGGCGCTCGGGGTGGTCGAGCCCGCCCTCCATCTGGGCCAGCAGTGCTGGCGCCGCCACCAGGCACACTGCATAGCGATCCAGGCAAACACCACGGTAGCTGGAGTCGTGTACCTGCCCCAGACGGATGGACACATCAACCCCGTCGCGCACCAAGTCCACCTGGGCGGTATGGGTCTGCAGGTGTACCTGCAACTGAGGATGTTGCCGGCAAAAGCCTTGCAACGCCGGCGCTAGCACCGTCAGGCCGTACTCCACGGTGGACGTGATCCGCAGGCTGCCCTGCAAGCCGCTGTGCTCGGCCCGGGCCTCATCGATGGCCACCTGCGCCGCCTGCACCACCTCCAGGCAGCGCCGGTAAAAGCGCTCACCCGCTTCGGTCAGGGCAACGCGCCGGGTTGTACGGGTCAGCAGGGTGACGCCAAGCTCGGCTTCCAGTTGCTTGATACTGAAGCTGACCGCGGCGCGAGTTTGCTGCAACCGCGCCGCCGCGCCGGTGAAGGAGCCGCTCTGCACCACTGCGCAAAACAGTTCGAAGCGGTCGAGGCTGACCATGCAATGCGCCCTTGATTGTCAAAATAATCTGCACAATCTGGCGGATATCAGAGGCTTATTCAAGCCCCTCGCGCCCTCTAGACTTCGTCTTTCCTTAATGCGCTGCCTACCATGCCCGCCCCTTCCAAAGTCGCTTTCATCTACCTGCTTGGCTTCGCCCTGGACCTGCTCAACCTGTTCGCCCTGGGCAGCGCCTACCCAGTGATGGGCCAGGAGCTGCAGGCTTCGGTAGCCCAACTGAGCTGGGTCAGCAACCTCTACCTGATTGGCCTGACCCTGGTGATCCCGCTGGGCAGCTGGCTTGCCCGGCGCATCGGCGAGCGCCAGACTCTGCTGCTGTCGCTGCTCCTGTTTGGCCTTGCCACGGTGCTTGCCGGCAGCGCGCGCGCTATTGACAGCCTGCTGCTGTGGCGCCTGCTGCAGGGGGTCGGCGGCGGGCTGTTGATTCCGGTGGGGCAAGCCATGGCCTACCGCGCCTGCCCGCCTGAACAGCGCCACGCCCTGACTGCGCGCGTGATGATGGTTGCCCTGTTGGTACCGGCCCTGTCGCCTGCCGTGGGAGGGATGCTGGTGGATCACGCCAGTTGGCGCTGGATCTTCTTCGCCCTGTTGCCGCTGATCTTGCTCACCGGCCTGTTGACCCTGGCCTGGTTACCGACACGCGTACCGCGGCCCGGTCCCGGCCCCTTGCTCGACCTTGCACTGCTGCGCCAGCCGCTGTTGCGCACCGCGATGCTGGTGTACCTGTGCGTGCCCGGCGTGTTCATCGGCGCCAATCTGCTGGCCGTGTTGTACCTGCAAGCACAACTGGGGCTAAGCGCCACCTCCACCGGCGCGCTGATGCTGCCCTGGTCGCTGGGTGCCCTGGCGGCGATCAGTCTGGTGCGCTGGCGCTTCAGGCAATGGGGCCCGCGGCCTTTGCTGTGCGCCGGCATCCTGTTGCAAAGCCTGGCGCTGATCGGGCTGGCAATACCCGGGCTGGCGCAGTTGAAGGGGGTGCAGGTGTTGATCTTCCTGCTCCTGGGCCTGGGCAGCAGCCTGTGCAGCAGTAGCGCACAAAGCCTGGCCTTCATTGCCATCGCGCCCGAGCGCATGGGCGCTGCCAGCACCCTGTGGAATCTCAACCGACAACTGAGCTTTGGCCTGGGAGCTGGCGTGCTTGGGGCCATGCTCGACGCCTTGCTGCCTCGTCCCACAGCCTACACCCAGGTGTTTGTGCTGGCCGCTGCAATCACCCTGCTGGCCCTGCCGGCAGTACTCAAGCTACCCGGGGCGCAAGCCCTGGGGCTTTCCTCTACTGCGTTGGAATCCTGACCATGCCTACTGACCCTGTGTGTTTTGCCGCCGTCATCGACCTCCATGTGTTGATCCAGCAATGGTTGGCCGGCGCGGCCCAGAGCGATCAATTGCCCGCACTGATGGCGCACTTCAGCCCGTCGTTTTCAATGATCGGGTTGTCCGGGCTGCAATTGGACCATGCGGGACTGCACGCGTTGTTCACCCAAGCCTACGGCAAGCGCCCTGGCCTTGAGATCGGTATCGACGAATTGCAACTGATTGCACAAGCCGATGGCCTGACGGTGGTGCATTACCGCGAGCACCAGCACGATGCCCGGGTGCTGCACAGCGTACGGCGCTCGACGGCGGTGTTCGAGCAACTGAAGAATGGCAGCCTACGCTGGCTGCGCCTGCATGAAACGCCCTGCCCCTGAGGCTCAGGCTTTCTTGCGCGTCTTGCGGGGGGTGGCAGGTGCTTTCTTCTCGGTCGCCGTCGCCTTCTTCGCTGGCGCCTTGCGCCCGCCCAGGCTGCGCTTGAGCAGTTCGGTGAGGTCGATGATGTCGGCGCTCTTCTGCTCGCCTTCGCCCTCCAGCGGCTCGACCGTGCTGATCTTGCCCTGGCTGGCTTTCTCCTCGACAAGGTCCATGATGGTGTCCTTGAAGTCGTTGCGGTACTCATCGGGCGTCCACTGCCCGCTCATGTCGTCGATCAGCCGCTTGGCCATCTCCAGCTCGCGCTTGTCGAGGCTGGCCTCACGCACATTTTTGTCCAGCTCCAGGGCATCCAGGCTGCGTACTTCCTCGGGCCAGCGCAGGGTGATCATCACCAGCGCGTCTTCGAGCGGCCGCAGCAGCGCCAGGTGTTGCTGGGTGTGCAGCACGACTTTGGCCAGGGCCACCTTGCCGGTGCTTTCCAATGCCTCGCGCAGCAAGGCGTAGACTTTGCCACCGCGCTTGTCGGGGCTCAGGTAATAAGGCGTCTCGAACTGCTGCAGCGGTATCTCGCTGCTGTCGACGAAGGCGAAAATGTCGATGGTCTGGGTCGCCTCGGGACGGGCCTTGTGGATTTCCTCCTCGCTGATGACCACATAGCGACCCTTCTCGTACTGCACACCCTTGACGATATGTTCACGGCTGATTTCCTTGCCCGTGACCTTGTTCACCCGCTTGTAGCCCACCGGCTCCATGCTGCGCCCATCGAGCCAGTCAAAGTCGACCCGGTCGCTCTTCACTGCTGAATTGAGCGAAACCGGGATATGCACCAGGCCGAAGCTGATGGCACCTTTCCAGATGGCTCTGGCCATGACCGGACTCCTTTGAGGACCGCTGTTAGTGCATGCGACTACCGCCGGCCGCGAAGGTTTGATCCCGCCGACTCACGGCGTCGGATTGCCGCCGGTGACACCGAACACTTCCCCGGTGATATAGCTCGACTCCTGGCTCGCCAGCAGTACATACACAGGCGCGCATTCGGCCGGCTGGCCGGGACGCTTCATGGGCGTGTGGCCGCCGAAGTCAGGGATCTTCTCATCCGGCTGCCCGCCGCTGGGTTGCAGCACGGTCCAGATCGGCCCGGGGGCCACGGCATTGACTCGAATACCGCGTTCGATCACTTGTTTGGCCAAGGATTTGGTAAAGGCCACGATCGCCGCCTTGGTGGTGGCGTAGTCGAGCAACGTCGCCGAAGGGTCGTAGGACTGGATGGAAGCGGTGTTGATAATGGTCGCCCCTGCCGGCATCAGTGGTACGGCGGCCTGGCACAGCCAGAACATCGCATAGATGTTGGTTTTCATCGTGGTGTCGAACTGCTCGCTGCTGATCTGCCCCACCTGCTTGCGTGCCACCTGCTTGCCGGCGACGTTGACCAGGATGTCGAGCCCACCCAGTTGTTCATGGGCCTGGTCGATCAGCTCGCGGCAGAACGCTTCGCTTTTGATATCCCCCGGCAAGGCAATGGCGCGGCGTCCTTCGGCCTCGATCAGCTTGATCACCTCGCGGGCATCGGGCTGTTCAATGGGCAGGTAGTTGAGCACGATGTCGGCCCCTTCACGGGCAAAGGCAATGGCCACGGCGCGGCCGATGCCCGAATCGGCGCCTGTGATCAACGCCTTGCGGCCCCTGAGGCGGCCAAAGCCCTGATAAGTGGTTTCGCCGTGGTCGGGTTTGGGACGCATGTTCAGGTCCAGTCCCGGTGCCGGCTGGGACTGGGCCGGGAACGGGGGATGCGGGTATTGGGTCAGGGGGTTTTGCATCTGGTACTGATTGCGCGGTTTGTCGCTGGACATGGTGGCCTCCCGGTAGCGGATTCAGCGCCAGCAAAGCAGCGCCCGTTTCTACTTGGAAGGAATGGCATGGCCAAGGTTTGAATCGAAATGCTGCCGCGCCGACCAGCGGTCCGCTGGGTAAAAAAGCTGAACTCCAGGCCTGCTGACGTCTCGTAGATAGAACAGTGGATCGCCGCCTCACAGGAGTTATGCCCATGAATCGCCTTCCTTCCCGATTTGCGCTGGGCCTGTTTGCCCTGCTGGCCTTGCAGGCACAGGCCGGTGACAACACCTTCATCGACGAGGCCATGAGCGCCGGCATGGCCGAAATCCAGACCAGCCAACTGGCCCTGGAAAAATCCGACGCTGCAGACATCAAGGCGTTTGCCCGCCTGATGATCAAGGATCACACCCAAAGTAATCAGCAGTTGCTTGAACTGGCAAAAAAGCATGACCTCCCGGCGCCAAACGATGCCGCCCTGGCCGACAAGGCTCGTAAAATGATGTTGCAGGTGCAAGACGGTGCTTCGTTCGATGCCGCCTATGCCAGCCATCAGGTCGATGCCCATGAACAGGCGATCCGCCTGTTTGACGAGCAGCGCCAGTCAACCTCGGCCCCGGCAGACCTGCGCAACTTTGCGACCAATGCCTTGCCGACCTTGCAGCATCACCTGCAGGAGGCCAAGAAACTGGAAAACGAATACCGCGCGGCTGAATGAAGGAGGGCCCAGGCATGAGAATGGCAAACCGCGCCTGTGCGACCTGCCTGCAGATCGACTTTGTCCAGGATACCTTGTTTGGCCCGGTGGCCCGCAGTGCGGAATGCGAGGTGCAGCTGGCGCCGTTGAACCTCAATGGCTTGCCGGGATTGCAGATGCAGGTGCGTGCGCCGGTACCGGACAAGCTTGAGCGCTCCCACAGTGTGGCATTTACCTGGGAGGGCCGGATCTATCGGGGCATCGTGCATTACCACAGGCAGTGTGACGATGGCGGGCTGCAATTGCAGCTGGAATTGCAGTAACCGCCGGCAGCGTCATCCGTTCGGCGGGCAATCAGTAGCCGCTGCCGAAGGACGAGGCTGCGATCGACTGCGTAGCAGTCGCCAATTATCCAGCAGCCTTGCCAGAGGCACAGCCACAGCCACTGGCCGTACACGGTTTGCCGGATGGATGATGGTCGGCACAGGCCTGGCAGCAATACGCCTTGCCTTCACGCATCACCGCATTGGCGCCCACTTTGCAATTGCAGCCGGGGCAGGCACAGGTTTGCTCGTTCATGTCGTTGACTCCTGAGGTTGTGGTCGTCACTGATTGCGACTGAACGCACCCTTCGATGGTTCAAAAAAGATGAACCCCCGGCACCCCGCCCGCCTCAATAGAACAGGGAGCGGCAATTCCGCCTTCTGTTCAGTCTGGAGGTCACCATGACTACCCACCTGCTCAAGCTCTTCACCCACCCAGGCGACGCCTGGATCGACATCCGCCACGAGGAAGAACAACACCCGCGCCACTACCTGCCCCACCTGTTGGTGTTTGCCCTGATTCCCGCCTTGTGCCTGTTCATCGGCACCACCCGTTTCGGCTGGAGCCTGGCCGGTACCGAGCGAGTGCGCCTGAGCGTGGGCAGCGCCGCGGAGCTGGGCATTCTCCTGTACCTGACCATGCTGTTAGGGGTTGCCGTCATGGGGGGATTCATTCGCTGGATGTCGCGCACCTTCGATACCCGCCCAAGCCTTGAACAGTGCATCGGATTCGCCGCATACGGCGCCACACCGTACTTTGTGGCAGGTATTGCCGGGCTGTATCCAGGCCGTTGGCTGGCGCTGATCGCCCTGCTGGCAGCCTCGGCCTATGCCACCTTTCTGCTGTTCATCGGCCTGCCCACCTTTTTGCGCCTGCGCAAGGAACAGGGCCTGTTGTATTCGACCAGCGTCTGGGCGGTAGGCTTGCTGGTGCTGGTGACCATCCTGGTGTCGATGATCCTGTTCTGGTTCGACGTGCTGGGGCCGGAATACATGCGCCCGGCAGCCTTGGGTTGAACCGGCCGCATGGGCCTCGGGCTCAGGCAATCGCCCTGGGCTTGAGGCCGGCGTGACTGCACCCGAGACGCTGTTCCTCACGCACCTGGGCCACCAGGTTGGACACGTCGTGGCAGGTGGTCAGGCTGTCCAGGCGTGTTTCGGTGACGATCAGGTCGTCGCCCTGCCCCAGCCGTATCGTCAGCCAGACACCATCGGTGCAAGTGACTTCACAGCACTCGGGCAGAAACGCCTGCTCGATGAGCTGGCGCAGTTCAAGGGTAGAAACACCGATCAGTGACATGGTGCGATCCTCGTGTCGGAAAGCCCGACTTCTCAGTTACCACCGCCAGGCTGGCCAAGGCCAATTGATATTGACGATGGTGCGCCGCTTGCCTCATGTACCCGGGCAATTACATGGGGTCTATCTAAGAAGAAGACTGCAGCTTGAGTGAAGTTCAGTGCACCAACCCAACTGCGCGATGAACGGAAGACCTGCGCCGTTCGTCATCTCACGACAGATAAATTTCAAACTTTGCAGCTTCCGCGATCGCCCAACCTGTACAAGGCAACACTGCCTTGCACTTCATAGCACAGTGAGGAAGCACATCATGGCTAACAAAGACACTTCCAACCCCGGGAACTTCGCCAACGACCGCCAGAAAGCCTCCGACGCCGGTAAAAAAGGCGGCCAGGCTTCCGGTGGCAACGCGGGTGGCCAGACCCGTAAACCGGAAATGGGCAACAAGCCCGGCATGGGTAACAAGACAGACCGCAAGCCAAGTGGCGGCGGCCGTAGCTGATGGACGAACGACCGGCGCACCTTCGGTGCGTCGGTCTCGAGGCGCGCCGATGAGTCAGCAGGTGATTCATTTTCACTGCCAGATCGACCAGCGCACCACCGAGCGCTTTCGCGACCGGTGCCTGCAAGCCATCGACGAGGGGGCCGGCCAGCTGTTGCTGTACCTGTCGACCACCGGAGGCAGCACCAACTTCGGTTTCTCCATCTACAGCTTCATCAAGTCGCTACCCGTGCCGGTGTGCGCGGTAAATGCCGGCAACATCGAATCGATGGGCATCATCATGTACCTGGCCGCCGGTGTACGCATTGCCGCACCGCACTCGCGCTTTCTGATCCACCCCATGACGTGGCACTTCAGCCAGAGCGCGGTAGACCACTCGCGCCTGCGGGAGTACCTGTCGAGCCTGAACAACGACCTGGAACGCTACGTCCGTATCTTCGAGCTGGAGACGCTGCAGGCCGAGCGCAAGCTGGATATCTTCCAGTGCCTGTCGGCCGAAGAGAAAGTCATCCCCGCCTATGACTCCCTTGCCTGCGGCATCGCCCATCGCCTGGAACAGGTTGTGTTCGACAAGGATGCACGGCACCTGACGATCAGCGGCGAAGACTGAAATCCGATTGAATTTTTTTGCCGCACCGGGACTCAGTCATTGCAGTAGAAGGATTTTTCCAGCGACTGCACTGAAAGGATCGTCAAAGGCCCATGAACGACGCAAAACTCTTCGTGATCGACTACCAACTGCACGGCTCCCCCAAGTCTTTCATCATCCGTGCAGAGAGGATGGACAACGCCGAAGCCTGGCATTGGGCCAGTTGCGACGCGGGTGTTGGCAGGATTGGCCGTTATGGTCGGGAGCAGGTGAAAAAAGTCAGCAAGCCCCTGGCCGAGCGTTATGGCATCACCGCAGTGACCTGGCGCCAGACCGGTTAAGCGCCGGCCAGCGACGCCCACAAATGCTGGGCCGCATAAGCCCGCCACGGGCGCCAAGCCGGCGCGCGTTCGGCCAGTGGCACTGCGGCACCTTCCAGCATACGCAGGGCCTTGACCAGCGCCACATCGCCCAGCGGGAAGGCATCGGCCGCCCCCAGTTGGCGCAAGGCCAGGTACTGCGCGCTCCATGGGCCGATCCCACGCTGCCGGCACAGGCGCTGGACCCACGTCTGCAGGTCGCCATCGGCCCGCAGCAAGCGAGGATCGGCGAGCATCGCCAGCGCCATGCCAGACAAGGTCGCGGCCCGTGAACCGGGCATGCCCAGACCGCTGAGGTCGCCATCAGCGATGGCTTGCGCTACCGGGAATACATGGGTCAGACGCGGCTCGATGGCAAGCGGTGCGAGCAATGGCTGACCATGGCGAACCACCAACCGGCCCGCCAGGGTCATGGCCCCCGCCACGCTGATCTGCTGGCCCAGCACCGTGCGCATGACTTGCTCGAATGCATCCCAGCCCCGGGGGACGCGCAGCCCCGGTCGCGCGGCAATCAGTTGCGCCATGAGCGGGTCCTGAGCCAGTTGTCGTTCGATCAGACCGGGATCGGCATCCAGATCGAATACCCGCCGCACCCGGGCGATCAACCCCGGCAAGACCTGTCGGGGAAGCCCGTACACGCTCAAGGCCAGGCACCGCCCCCTGGCTGGCCGGCACTCGACCATGCCCTGGCGGGTACCGAGCCTTACCGTACGCCGGTAGACGCCTGCCTGCGTGACCTCTATCCCGACGATCGAGCGCGCCGCCAGAAACCCCAGCATCGACGGCCAATGATACGGCGCGCGGTACTTGAGCCACACCGTCAGCACCGGTTGGCCGCTTACCTTGCAGCGATAGGCATGAAGCGCAGTGGTCTGGGTCATCGGCAGGGCCTGTTGAACATGTTGGATACCGACAGTGATGTTACAAAGAATTTCAGACAAGTACCGGGGTCTATTCCATACCTGCCCCGTGGAATCGCAACCATGAAATTCGAACGCTTCGCCCAGGCCATGTCACGGCGCACCGGCAGCTCGCACACCTTCGTTCTGGCGTTGGTGCTGATCGTCATCTGGGCAGCCACCGGACCCTGGTTCGACTACAACGATACCTGGCAACTGATCATCAATACCTCGACCACCATCATCACGTTCCTGATGGTGTTCCTGATCCAGAACACCCAGAACCGCGACAACGATGTGCTGCACCTGAAGATCGACGAATTGCTGCGCGCCACTAAGGCTGCGCACAAGGCCATGCTCAACCTGGACGACCTGGACGCCCGGCAGCTCAAGAGCCTGTTGCAGGAATACAAGGAGATCGGCGCCAACGACGTTGAAGCCCTGGAGCCTGAACCAGACACTGCATCCGGACGCCGTGAGCGTCCGGATGCAGAGCGGTGACCGGTATTACTTACCGTTGGTGAGGGTGTTGTAACTGGTGATCAGGTTGCGGTAGTCCGGGATGTGGTTGGAGAACAGCGTACCCAGGCCCTCGATGTCGTTGCGCCAGTCGCGGTGCAGTTCGCACGCCAGGCCAAACCAGGTCATCAACTGGGCACCGGCTTGTGACATGCGGTCCCAGGCCGAATCACGGGTCAGCGCGTTGAAGGTCCCCGAGGCGTCGGTCACCACGAACACTTCAAAGCCTTCGGCCAGGGCCGACAGTGCCGGGAACGCCACGCAGACTTCAGTCACCACGCCAGCGATGATCAGTTGCTTCTTGCCCGTGGCCTTGACCGCCTTGACGAAGTCTTCGTTGTCCCAGGCGTTGATCTGGCCAGGACGGGCAATGTACGGCGCGTCCGGGAATTGCTCTTTGAGCTCGGGTACCAGCGGGCCGTTGGGGCCGGTTTCAAAGCTGGTGGTGAGGATGGTCGGCAGGTTGAAATACTTGGCCAGGTCACCGACGGCCAGTACGTTGTTCTTGAACTTGTCCGGATCGATATCACGCACCAGCGACAGCAGGCCAGTCTGGTGGTCGACCAGCAGGACCGCGGCGTTGTTCTTGTCCAGACGGACGTAGGGTTTGCTCATGGTCTAACTCCTTGCGTTGGGATGTCGATGCCATGTGGGCATCCGACATGAGGGATCAGCGGGACGAATCCAGTTGTTCGTTTTCTGTGGCGACCTGTTGCGCCTTGAGGTAACTCTCGATCAGCAACTGGTAGTGCGGGAACACCGCGCTGTAGGCCTCGGCCCACTGCTGGGCATCCGCACGGTTCCAGGTGCGCTGTACTTCCGAGCAGACGGCAGCGGTGTCCATCGGTACCACACCGGCCTGCATCACACGGGCCAGGGTCACTTCCTGGGCCATCTTCGAATAGGTGCCGCTGGCATCGATCACGGCAAACACCTGGTAGCCGGCATTGACGGCGCTGATGCTCGGGAAGGCCATGCACACGCTGGTGATAGTGCCGGCGATGATCAGCTGCTTTTTACCGGTGGCTTCAACGGCGGCGACGAACTCGGGATTGTCCCAGGCGTTGATTTCACCTTTGCGTGCGACGTATTTAGCGTGGGGCGCGGCTTCGTGGATTTCCGGAATCAGCGGGCCGTTGGGGCCTTGGGGAACAGAGGCGGTGGTGATCACCGGGATCTTGGCCAGGCTGGCGATCTTGGCCAGGGTGATGGCATTGGCCCGCAGTTCGGTCATGGGCATGTCCTTGACCGTCTGGAACAGACCGCTCTGGTGATCGATCAGCAGCATTGCAGCGTTATCAGGGTCGATACGCGGGACCTGGCCATTGAAATTGGCAACGTTGGCAAATGTACTCATGACACATTCTCCTTGGGGGTGGAGTGCAGGTTGTGCCTGCCATCCGGGTCAAGGCCGCCCTGACGGACGGCCTTCGGGTTTATGAGACTAGCTGTCGTGTCGCGGTCCGCTCGGGCCGTTCATCTGTCCAAAACGCCCGGCACGAAAATCCTCGAACGCCTCGGCAATTTCAGCGTCAGTGTTCATCACGAACGGGCCGTAACCCACGATCGGCTCGTCCAGCGGCTCGCCGCTGAGCAGCAGCACCAGGGCCTCGGTTTGCGCTTCGAGCAACAGCTCGTCTCCGGCACGGTCGAACAGCACCAACTGCGCCGGGCCTACTGCACGCTCGCCGTTCACCAGCACCTTGCCGCGCAGCACCACCAGTGCCGTGCTGCGTCCTGCTGCGCTGGGCAAGCGCACCGGCGCACCGGGCTTGAGTTGCAGGTCCCAGACATCCATCGGCGTGAAGGTGTGTGCCGGGCCCTTATGGCCGCGGTACTCACCGGCAATCACCCGCAGGCTGCCGCTGCCGGCACCCAGGGGCACGGTAGGGATGTCACTGGCCAGCAAGGTCTGGTAACCGGCCGGGGCCGATTTGTCCTTGGCAGGCAGGTTGACCCACAGTTGGACCATCTCCAGGGTGCCACCCGACTTTGCGAACGCTGGCGAATGGAACTCTTCGTGCAGAATGCCGTTGGCGGCGGTCATCCACTGCACATCGCCCGGGCCGATCTGGCCGCCGGCACCGGTGGAGTCGCGGTGCTCCAACTCGCCCTGGTAGACGATAGTCACTGTCTCGAAACCGCGGTGGGGATGCTGGCCAACGCCACGACGGGCTGTGGTCGGGGTGAAATCGTGGGGGCCTGCGTAGTCCAGCAACAGGAACGGGCTGATGTGCTGGGCCAGGTTGTCGTAGGTGAACAAGCTACGTACTGGAAAGCCATCACCGACCCAATGTGGATTGGGGCTGCTGTAAACGCCTTGGATCTTTTTCATGAGAATGCCTCCTCTCGTGTATGGATATACCTTACGAGCGCAACGACATCTGCGGTAGATCAGTTAAACTGCCCTCAGCGTTCCATATGGAGAACACTGGTGGAAGACCTCAACGACCTTTACTACTTTGCCCAGGTGGTCGATCACGGCGGCTTTGCCCCCGCTGGCCGCGCCCTGGACATGCCCAAATCAAAACTCAGTCGACGCATCGCCGGCCTGGAAGAGCGCCTGGGGGTACGCCTGATCCAGCGCTCGACCCGGCACTTTTCGGTCACCGAGATCGGCCAGGCCTATTACCGCCATTGCGTAGCCATGCTGGTAGAGGCCGAGGGCGCGGCCGAACTGATCGAGCGCAACCGTGCCGAGCCCCAGGGCGTGGTACGCCTGAGTTGCCCGACGGCCTTGCTGGATTTCTGGGTGGGAGCGATGCTGACCCGCTTCATGGTCCAGTGCCCGCTGGTGCAATTGCACATCGAAAGCACCAACCGCCATGTCGACCTGATCCAGGAAGGCATCGACATTGCCTTGCGCGTGCGCGTGCCACCGCTGGAAAGCAGCGACCTGGTGATGAAGGTACTGGCGCGCAGCACGCAGCACCTGGTTGCCGCGCCCGAGCTGATGCAGAGCCTGCCGGAGCGCCCAGTACCGGCGGACCTGAGCGCCCTCCCCAGCCTGCACTGGGGCAATCCGCAGCGTGATTACCACTGGAACCTCCAAGGCCCGGACGGTGCCAGTGCGAGTATTCGCCACACCCCGCGGCTGGTTACCGATGACCTGGTGGTATTGCGCCAGGCGGCGGTGGCCGGCGTGGGCGTGGTACACCTGCCGTTGGTGGTGGTACGCGAGGACATCGATGCGGGTCGCCTGGTTCGTGCAACGCCGAACTGGGCGCCGGAATGTGGCGTGGTGCATGCCGTGTTTGCATCGCGGCGGGGATTGCTGCCTTCGGTGCGCAGCTTGCTGGACTTTCTGGCCGCGGAGTTTGAAGCCAGCGACATCGCCTGACTGCCGCCAGGAGCGGCGGTGGGACTGTCACCTCGCATCGCGGGGCAAGTCCAGACGTCGCCCCACTCCTACAACAGGAACGCCTGTACACGCTCACTGCAGGCAGCAGGATCCTCCTGCATGAAACAATGCCCGCCGGCCACCTGCAAAGCCGTCACATGATGGTTGCCCTGCACCCAATGCTGCACCGATTGCGGCACAAACGGATAGGTATCCTCGCCATAGATCACCAGGCACGGCGTCTGCACCTGCGTCAGCGACGCCCACATCCGCCGCGGAAACGAACTGAAGATTTCCACCTCGCGACTTGGCCGGCACTTGAGCACCACGCCCTCGCCACAATCGCCAATGGCGTGTTCGATGTAGGACTGCAGTGCAGGTTCGCTCCAGCCCTTGAAAATCCCCCTGCCCTCCAGCGATGTCCGCGCGGCGGATCGATCCGGCCAATGGCTGCGCCGAGTGGCCGCCTTGCGCGCCAGCGCATGACGCTGGTGCAAACCCACCAGCCGGGCAGCGCCCATCAGGCCCATCATCCGGCGACTGAACAACACCGGGTCGAGCAGCACCGCACGCTGGAACAACTGTGGTCGCTGCGCCAGGATCAGGCCCGTGAGCACCCCGCCAAAGCTGTGGCCGACAGCATGACGTGCAACCTCGCCATACTCGCCGCGCCCGGCTTCGAAGGCCTCGATGGCAAGCTCGGCAGTACGGTTCCAGCCCGCGAAGGGGCCGCCATGATCGCTGTCGCCATGGCCTTGCACATCACACAACCAGAGGTCGAAATGCTCGGCAAGGCGCGCCAGCAAGGGCTGGTACACCAGGCTGCAAAAGCCGTTGCCGTGTAGAAAGTGCAGCAGGGGTTTACCGCTGGCGGGTGAGCGCCAGCCACGCAAGGTAAAGCCGGCACTCGTGTCATGGGACCAGGGAATCAACTGCATGTGCCCGCTTGCTCTTGTCAGGAAAAGCTCGATTCTACAAAGAGCAGCGGGTACAGGGATATCACCAGCAACGCGGCCATCAGGACATTGAACAGCATCAACCAGCGCGGTTTCTGCAAAACGCTGCGCAAGGCACTGCCGAACATCACCCACACACAGACGCTGGGCAGGTTGACCAAGGCAAATACAGTGGCGATGACGATCACATTGGTCACGTAGCCCTGGGCCGGCGTGTAGGTGGTGATCGCCCCCACCGCCATCACCCAGGCCTTGGGGTTGACCCACTGGAATCCCGCCGCGCCCCAGAAGCCCAACGGCTTGCGGCTTTGGCGATCACTGACCGACAACGGCCCGGAGGTGGCAATCTTCCACGCCAGGTACAGCAGGTAGGCCGCGCCCACGTAGCGCAATACGGTGTAGATCGGCGGGTAGGCTTTGAACACCTCGCCCAGGCCAAAGCCCACCGCCAGTACCATGACCATGAAACCCACGCTGATGCCCAGGGCGTGGGGAATCGAGCGGCGTACACCGAAGTTCACCCCCGAGGCCAACAGCATGGTGTTGTTGGGCCCCGGGGTGATCGAGGACACGAAGGCGAACAGCACGAAGGCAGTTATCAGGTCGAGTGAGCTGAGCATGGCGGGCGTTCCAAGGGGGTCAGGGCTGTATTGACACTAACGGAGCACTGCCCTGCCCCCACCATACAGTTGGCAAAAATATCGCCGCTACACTTGACTGTCCTGTTTACGCCAACGCCTCGGCGATGAAGTCCAGGCGGTCCTGGCCGAAGAACATCTGCTCGCCGACAAAGCAGCTGGGCGCACCGAAAACGCCGCGGCGCACGGCCTCTTCCGTAGCTTCCTTCAGGGCTGTCTTGACCTCGGCATCGGCCGTCCAGGCCAGGAACTGCTCCGCATCGAAACCCGCCTCCTGCAGTACCGCTGCCACTATCGCCGGGTCAGCCAGGTTGCGCTGCTGCACCCACAGGGCCTGGAACATGGCCGTGACATAGGCCTCGAAACGCTGCGGCTGGTGCAGTTGCACGGCCACCGCGCCGCGCATCAGGTTGAGGGTATTGATCGGAAACCCCGGCGGGAACGCCAGGGTCACGCCATAGCGCTGGGCAAAGCGTTGCATGTCGACGAACACATGGCGGGCCTTGGCCGGCACCATCGCCGGTGACGCATTGCCGGTGGCCTGGAACACCCCGCCCAACAGCATCGGCCGGTACACCAGTTGCGCCCCGTGACGGGCACAGAGGCTCGGCAGTTGGGTCCAGGCCAGATAACTGGCAGGGCTGCCCAGGTCAAAGAAATACTCAACGGTCTTGCTCATGGCACAGCTTCCTTTTTTGTTGTATGGGACTTACCAGCGCTCCATCCAGGGCCGCAAGTCGAGCTCGAAGGTCCAGGCATCACGCGGTTGGCTGTGCAGGTACCAGTAGCTGTCGGCGATGTGAGCAGGGTCGAGGATACCGTCCTGGTCCTTGAGTGCGTAACGCTCTGGAAAGGTGTCGCGGATGAACGCGGTATCAATGGCACCGTCTACCACCACGTGGGCGACATGAATATTACGGGGGCCAAGTTCGCGCGCCATGCTCTGGGCCAGGGCCCGGATACCGTGCTTGGCGCCAGCAAAGGCGGCAAAGCCGGCGGCGCCGCGCAAGCCAGCGGTAGCGCCGGTGAACAGGATCGTGCCGCGCTCGCGGGTGGCCATGCGTCGTGCCACCGCCTGACTGGTCAAAAAGCCCGCGAAACAGGCCATTTCCCAGATCTTGAAGTACTTGCATGCCGTTTCCTCAAGAATGCTGCACGGCACGTTGGCGCCGATATTGAACACAAAGGCTTCGATCGGGCCGATGCTGCCCTCGATCTGCTCCACCAGTGCAGTCACCTCATCTTCCTTGCGCGCATCGGAGCCAAAGCCATAGGCCTCGCCACCGAAGGCGCGGATCTCGTCCACCAGCGGCTGCAGCTTGTCGACGCTGCGCCGGGTGACACAGGCGACATAACCCTCACGGGCAAAACGCTTGGCAATCGCCCCGCCGGTCGCATCTCCGGCGCCTACCACCAGCACCACTTTCTTGCCCTGGGTCATCCATCGCCTCCATTAGTAAACGATCATTTAGTTAACGAACGCTATGCTATGATCCTGGCTTCGTCAAGGTGCAAAACGGGACCCGCCAGCGTGCGCTACTCCACTACCCACAAAGAACAAACCCGGCAAAAACTGCTGGAAAGCAGCGGCGCCCTGGCCAAGCGCGGGGGCTTCAACGCCACCGGCGTTGCCGGTTTGATGAAAGCCATCGGCCTGACCGGCGGCGCGTTCTACAACCACTTTGCCTCGAAAGACGACCTGTTCACCGAAGTGGTACGCCGCGAACTGTCCCACAGCCCGATGGCCCAGCAACCGATGAACCGCGAGCGACTCGAGCGTTGCCTGGACCAGTACTTGACCCTCGCCCATGTGCACAACCGAGAAGGCGGTTGTGCCATCCCGGCCCTGGGCGCCGAAATCGCCCAGGCGCCGTTGCCCGTGCGTGAAGAAGCCGAGCACTGGTTGAGTGCCCTGCAACACGCCTGGGCCGATACCCTCCAGGACCCGGCCCTGGCCTGGGCGCTGCTCAGCCAATGCGTGGGCGCTCTGGTGATTGCGCGCATGCTGGCCTGCGAAAGCAGCCAGCAGGAAGTGCTCAAGGCCTCTCGTGAATTCCTGGCCGGAGCCCTGCATGATCACCCGTGAAGCTTATTGGCTTGGTCTCGCCCTGCTCTTGCCCTTGAATGCCCTGGCCGCCTGCCCCGCCGGGCAGTATGAAATCTGCCTGGGCACGTGCATCTGCTCGCCGTTCGATCCGGGCCAGGCCGGCACCGTGCTCGATGACCTCGGACGCATGGCCAGCAGCTCTCTGGCCCTTGCCTTGCAACAGGCGCGCAACACGGCTGCGGTTGGCGAGGTACTGCCGATCCCCTTGCACATTCGCGCCCAACTCGAACCCTATTACGACTTTCAGGTGCTCGACGCCGCGCGCTACAAGGTCGGCGACCAGCAGGCCCTGGACAGCGCCAACGCCCTGCTGCAGAACCCGGACGTCAACGCCGTGACCCTGATCGACATCATCGTCTTTCGCAACCAGGCCGATGCCGAGGACAACGCCGCGCTCTGGGCCCACGAACTGCAGCATGTGCAGCAGTACCAGCAATGGGGTGTGGAGGAGTTCGCTCGGCGCTACAGCCGCGACTTCGACGCGGTGGAAGCACCGGCCTACGAGATCCAGGCCAAGGTCAGCAAGGCCCTGCGCGAGCGCGCTTCCGGGCAGGCGCGCTGAACTACACTTAAAATTCCCACTACGGGAAATCGCCCGAGGTTGCCGATAGCTGCGACGACCCCGTTGACGTTGGACTTCTTACAGGAGAACACGCAATGGACGAAGCCAAGCTCAATGACTTCATGGGTAAGCTGGTCAACGACATGGGCGCCGCCGCCCTGCTGGCCAACCTGATCCTCGGCGATGAACTGGGCCTGTACCGGGCCATGGCCGACAGTCAATTCATCACCCCCGACGAACTCGCGAAAAAGACCGGCTGCAATGCCCGGCTGCTGCGCGAATGGCTGAGCGCCCAGGCGGCGTCGGGTTACATGGAACACCGCGATGGCCGCTTTCGCCTGCCCGAAGAGCAGGCCATGGCCCTGGCCATCGAAGATTCGCCGGTGTATGTCGCCGGCGGCGCATCGGTCATTGCTGCCCTCTACCACGACAAGGACAAACTGGTAGCCGCCATGCGCGGCGATGGCGCCCTGCCGTGGGGCGATCACCACCCGTGCATGTTCAGCGGCACCGAGCGGTTCTTTCGCCCCGGCTACCGTGCGCACCTGGTGGCTGAATGGTTGCCGACCCTGACAGGTGTGGTCGACAGACTCCAGGCCGGCGCCAAGGTCGCCGACATTGGCTGCGGCCACGGTGCCTCGACAGTGATCATGGCCCAGGCCTTCCCGGCGTCGCAGTTTCTGGGGTTCGACTACCACGCCCCGTCGATCACGGTGGCCAACCAGCGTGCCGCCGAAGGCGGGGTAGCCGCACGCGCGCAGTTCTTCCAGGCCAGTGCCAAGGACTTTCCCGGCGATGACTACGACCTGATCTGCTATTTCGACTGTCTGCATGACATGGGCGACCCGGTGGGTGCTGCGCGCCGTGCCTTCGAGGCGCTCAAGCCCGCTGGTACGGTGATGCTGGTCGAACCCTTTGCCAATGACAGCCTCGATGAGAACAGCACCCCGGTGGGCAGGTTGTTCTACGCAGCGTCGACCTTCATCTGCACCCCCAATTCACTGTCCCAGGAGGTGGGGCTGGGGCTGGGCGCCCAGGCAGGGGAAGCGCGGTTGCGGGCGGTGTTTCAGGAAGCGGGCTTCAGCCATTTCAGGCGGGCGACAGAAACCCCCTTCAACCTGATCCTCGAGGCGCGCAAATAACGCGTCAGTCCTCGGCTTCGGGGAAATTGCGACAACTCTTGCGCTCGGCCAGCTCCCTGTCACTGGGGCGCTGGTCGACGAACACGGCGTGGCCGTCCTTGTAGATTTCCAGGTAGCCCCAGTGCAGGTCCTGCTCGCGTTGGCCGGGCTTGGGTGGCTCGCGCCACCAGGGTTCTCGACTGATCGGCTCCATAGAGGTTGTCCAAGGCAAACATGACTTCACTATAGACCGCTGCACCACCGCAGCCAGCTACGCTGCCGATCGCAGCCTCGTACCTCGGCAGCGGCTATATGCCATTCCCTTCGCCGCTGCCGTCGGCCAGGTTCATCGAGGCGCACATTCAGGCATGCACCCAGCGCCGATGCAGCCCCCGCGCCAGCGCATCGAGCATGTACCCCAGCGCCCCAATCAACAGCACCATGGCCATCAATTCCGAGTAGGCCAGGCGGTCACGGGTATCGAGGATGAAGTAGCCCAGCCCGGCACTGACCCCGAGCATTTCGCACGGCACCAGTACAATCCACAAGATGCCGATCGCCAGGCGCACACCGGTCAGCACATGCCCCAGTACCCCCGGAATGATCACCTTGCACAAGGTCTCCCAACGCGTCGCACTCAAACTGCGGCTCAGCTGCAACCAGCGCGGGTCAAGCTGGCGCACCCCGGCTGCGGTATTGAGCAGAATCGGCCAGAGCGCCGCAAAGGCCAGCAGGAAGTAGATCGGCTGGTCACCCACGCCCATCAGCATGACCACTACTGGCATCCATGACAGCGGCGAGATCATGCGCAAGAACTGGAACGCTGGTGTGGTCGCCGCTTCCAGATGGCGGTAGCTCCCCACCAGCAACCCCAACGGCACACCGATCAACAACGCCAGCCACAAGCCGATGAGGATGCGCTTGAGGCTCACCCACGCATGTTCGTACACCTCATGCTGGCCCAGCAGCTCGATCAGGCTGCTCAGGGTGGCCTGCGGCGAGAAGCGCGCCGACAGGCCATCGGCCTCACCGAACAGCTGCACACCCAGCCACCACACCAGCAACAAGCCGAGCAAGCCGGCGGCGCCCAGGGCGCCATGAACTGCGTGCTTGCCCATCAGATCGCAAACTCCTCGCTGCGCTCGAAACTGTCCGGCAAGCCGAACGCCTTGAGCCCGCCAACCGCCTCGATGCTGTTGCGCACAAAACGGTCATCGACCAGGTCGCGGGCAGTCTGCTGCGGGTCCAGCCCAGCCAGAAAGCCCTTGTCGCCCTCGATCAGGGTGTTCTGCAGACGGCGCACCAGTTCCTCGGTGTAGCTGGGGAACGGGTAAGGCTGGAAGTCGATGCGCTTCTCGTCCCACTGCGCATGCTGAATTGCACCGCTGGCGATATAGGCCGCACGGTCATCGGCAGACGGCGCCAGTACGTTGCTGAGCACCTGCGGTGTATGCGGGGTGTAGCGATTGGGGCCGGCCTTGGACAGCAACGCCGCCGCCTCGGCGCGGTGATCGCGGGTCCATAGCTGGGCCTTGACGATGGCGTTGACCACCTTTTGCGACCACTGCGGGCGATTGTTCAAGTCATGTTCGTGCATGAACACCACGCAACAGGCATGGTTGCGCCAGATGTCCCCGGTAAAGCGCTGTACCCGGCCCACCTTCAAGTCTTCTGCCAATGCATTGAAAGGCTCTGCGACGATGTAGCCGGCAATGCGCTTGCTGGCCAATGCGGGCGGCATGTCGGACGGTGGCAGTACCAGCAGGTTCACTTCATTGGCCGCAATCTGCGCCGTCGCAGGCTTGGACACCGGCTGCAGGCCATGGTCGCGGAACAACTGCTGCACCACCACGTTGTGGATCGAGTACCAGAACGGAATCGCCACGGTCTGCCCGCCCAGCTGCTTGACCTCGGCAATGCCCGGCGCCACGGTCAGGCCCGAGCCGCCCACATGGTTCCAGGCCACCACCTTGGCCGGCACCTTGCTGCCATAGCGCGCCCACACCGTCATGGGCGAGAGCAGGTGAATGACGTTGACCTGGCCGGAAATGAACGCCTCGATCACCTGGGCCCAGCTTCGCAGCAGCACCGGACGCTCGGCCTTGATGCCTTCGGCTTCGAACAGGCCATTGTTGTGCGCCACCAGCAACGGCGTGGCGTCGGTAATCGGCAAGTAGCCGATACGCACCGGCGCATCGGGATCGCTTGCGGCTCGCGCCTGCAGGCTGCTAAGCAGCGGCATGGCGCCACCGGCGGTCAGCAAGGCGCTGAGTTTGATGAAATCACGACGAGTGTGGGTGAAGTCGTCCAGGCACATGGGCAGTCTCCGACGGCAGCGGCAAAGGTTCAGGTGTGGGTTCGGTGCGGCTGGCCCGCCGAAGGGTTTTGAGAATGTCGATACGTAGCGCGCCCAACTCCTCGACCCGCTGCTCGCGTGGCTGCGGCAGGTCGATGTGCCATTGGCCCAGGGTGCGCGCCGGGTGGTTGCCCAGTAGCAATACCCGGTCAGACAACAGCAGGGCTTCGTCGATATCGTGGGTAATCAGGATCGCCGCCGTGTTGTGCTGGGCGATCAATTGCAACAGCAGTTGCTGCATGTCGGCGCGGGTCACTTCATCCAGGGCACCGAACGGCTCATCGAGCAGCAGCACCTGGGGCTGGCGCGCCAGGCAGCGGGCCAGCGCGGTGCGCTGGGCCATGCCACCGGAGAGCTGTGCCGGGTACTGATCGCGTGCAGGCTGCAGGCCGACCGCCTCGATGGCGTGATCGATCCGGGCACGGCGCTCGCTGGCGGCAATTCTGGGCTGACGGGCAAAGTCCAGGCCGAAGGCGACGTTCTTCTCAAGGCTGAGCCAGGGCAACAGGCTCGGGTCCTGGAAGGCCACCGCCAGCCGTGGGTGTGGGCCCTGCAGTGGCTCACCGAGCAGGCTGACGCTACCCGCGCGCGCCTGCTGCAACCCGGCCAGCACCCGCAGCAGGCTCGATTTGCCGACTCCGCTGGGGCCGAGGATGGTAATCACCTCCCCCGGCGCCAACTGCAGGTCAAAATCTTCCAGCACGCTCTGCCAGCCTTGGTCTCGCGGGTAGCCGAGGCTGACTCCGCGCGCTTCGAGTAACACCTGGGTCATGCTGCCGACGCCTGGCGCTGCAGTTCGGCACGCAGCTGTACCAGGCTCGGGGTGACAATCGGCACAAACGCCGACTCACGCCAGCGCCGGGCAAAGCCTGCTCCGAAGGCAGTGAGGTAAGCCTTTCCGCCGCTGGCCTGCAGTTCCAGTTGCACAGCGTCGGCCGCAGTTTCGGCCAACAGGATGCGCAGCTTGAACAAGGCCGCCGGCTGCGCCAGGAAACGGCCATCGAGCACACCTTGCTTGAGCTCGCGAACGGTGTTTTCCAGACGCTCGTTCAGCACGTTCAAGGTTTCGGCCAGGAACGAACGCGCGCCTTGCAAGTGCGCCTCGACTTCACTCAAGGAGCGCCGCGACAACCCGATCGCCATGCCGCACTGCAAGCCAAGGAACGCCGGACGCACTGCCGGCAGGAATTGCTTGGCGTTCTCGTGCAGCAACCAGTCACGGCTGACAGCCACCTGGTCGAAACCGAGCGCTGCCGTATTGCTGGACTGCAGCCCCATCAGTTGAAGATCGTCGGAGCGCGTCAGGCCCGCCGCGTTGTCGGGGATGGCCAGCACAAAGGGTGATGCGCCCTCCTCGTCGATGGCGGCTGCCACCACAAAGCCGCCCTTGCGCAGGTTGGTCACCCAGTACAGACGACCGTCCAGGGTCCAGCCGGCAGCCTGGGGGCTGGCCTTGACTTGCAGCGCCTCGATGCCGGAAAGGAATTTCATTGCGTTGGACAGGCCCGTGGCCCCGGCCAGCTCACCGCTGAGCAAGGACGGCAACAAGCGTTCGCGCAAGCCTACATTGGGGCTTTGCAGCAGGTATTCGATAAAGGCGCGCTGGCCCCAGAACACAAAGGCCGCCGCCAGCGAGTGGCTGGCTACCTGGGCCACGGCTTCGATAGCATCGGCAACCGTGCCACCGCTGCCGCCCAGGGTCGGGTCGATGCCAGCGCGCAACACCTGGGCCGACGCCAGTTGACCCAGCACGGCCTGCGGGTCGCACTGACCCTGGTCGAGCGCTTCGGCCTGGGCATCGAGCCACCGAGCGAATGCGGGATCGAGCATGGGTTTACTCCTTTAAAAATGCGCCAGTAAACACTGGCGCCATCGATTCGTTATACCGAAGGCTGCCAGCGGTACTTGCTCAGCTCGTCATTGAGCGGGGTTTGGGCGAACACATTAGCAAAGTTGCACAACGTCGCGAGGCTCACGCCCAAAATCACTTCAAGTGCATGACCTTCGCTGTAGCCGGCTTCGCGGAAGGCGGTGTAACCCACATCGCTGACATCGCCACGGGTAGCGATCACCTCACGGGTGAACGCCGCCAGGGCTTCGAGCTTTTCCTGTGGCAGCTCGCCGCGAGCACGCAGGGCGTCGACCACGTCTTGCGGCAACTTGGCCTTGTTCAGGGCAACGGCAGTGTGGCCGGCCACGCAGAAGTCGCAGCCGTGGTTGGTGGCAGCGATCAGTTGCACCACTTCACGCTCGGCCAGGCTCAGCTCGGCCTTGCCATTGAGGGCCGAGACGGTGACGTAGGTTTCCAGTGCGGCCGGGGCGTTGGCCAGCACGCCCAGTAGGTTGGGGATGAAACCCGAGTTTTTGTGGGCGCTTTCCAGGAAAGGACGGGCAGCTTCCGGGGCGGTTTGCAGTGTGTGTAGAGTGACGCGCGACATGGAGTGGACTCCTGCATACTAGGGTGTGCTACCAGTCTGTTGGTTATAAGAAATACCTTCCATATTCTAGAGTCGCTATTACTTGCTTCTGAGTCTTTCCATTAGATGATTTCATCCAGCCCACTTGTCGATTGGTTATTAGAAAGCCTTGAGCTAGACGCCACGCTGTTCCATGTAGGGCGTTACTGCGGGGGCTGGCACGCCAGCACCCAGGGCCTGGCGCGGGCCAGTTTTCATTTGATCGTGCAGGGCCATTGCTGGCTGCACATCGACGACCAACCCGAGGCCATTGCCCTTGAAGCCGGTGATGCGGTGTTCCTGCTGCGCGACCTGCCTTATCGGTTGTCGGGTACGGCTGACGGCGAACGTGCCCGTGAGCAACCGCGCATGGCCATGCTGCCCCTGGACACCGGCGCCAACGACGGCGTGGGCCTGGTGTGCGGGTTCTTTCATTTTCACCCGGGGCTGTCGTCGCTGATTATCGAGGGCCTGGCCGACTGGATCATCCTGCGCGCCGGCGACCCTGCCCTGAGCGCCGCCACCGCCCTTTTCGAGTTGATCCTTGCCGAGTGCCAGCGCCAGCCGTCGCCCTCCTCGGCGTTGCTTGAGCGCTTGAGCCACCTGTTGTTTCTCTACGTGCTGCGCCAGCACGTGCAAGGCGACGCTGGCATGAATGGTCTGGTGGCCCTGGCCCGTCACCCGCAATTCGCGCCTCTGGTCGAACAACTGATCGCCCACCCCGAGCACCCCTGGCCACTGGAAAGCATGGCGGCTTGCACGGGGCTTTCACGTTCGGCCTTCTTCAAGCGCTTCACCGAACTGGCCGGAGAGTCCCCGGGGCAAGTGCTGCTGGCCCTGCGCATGCGTCATGCCTGCCAATTGCTCAAGGCCCACAATACCGTCGAGCAGGTGTGCGCCGCCGTCGGCTACCAGTCCATCGCCGCCTTCACCCGCGCCTTCAGCAAGGCCGTCGGCGTGCAGCCAGGTGCCTACCGGCGACAGCACGAGGGACGCTGAAGCAGTCACCGTGCGGTAATCGAACACAAGCGTCTTTCAGCCCTCAAGTTTGCCAGCAGCAGCTCCGATAGCAGACCACACAGCGCCGACTGCCCGGCACCGGGTGGCGCTGATAACAACTACAAAGGAGTACTGCCTGCATGTTCGCCGACTTGAAAATCCGCACTGGCATGTTCTGGGTGCTGGCGCTGTTCACCCTCACCTTGCTGTTCTCGACCCTCAGCGCCTGGCGCGCGGCAGTGGGCAGCGACCAGCAGATCACCGAACTGGACCAGACCGCGCACCAGGCGGACCGGCTGAACAACGCGCTGCTGATGGCGATCCGCGCCAGTGCCAACGTGTCTTCGGGCTTTATCGAGCAGAGCGGTGGCCACACTGAGAGCGCCAACAAGCGCATGGCAATGTCCGAACAGTTGATCGCCAACAGCCGTGGGCTGTTTGCCGAGCTGGTCGCCACTGCCCAGGAGCCTGCGTTTAGCGCCCTGGCCCTTGACCTTCAACGTACCTTCGATGAATACGCCCAGGCAGTGGCCGGCCAGCGCGAAGCGATGCGCATGAACGACCTGCAGCGCTACTTCAGCGTCAACACCAACGCCGGCAATGCCATGGCCCGCCTGCAGGCCTTGCGTCAGCAACTGGTGGCGGCCCTGAGCGAGCGCAGCCAGCAGATCATGCTTGAGTCCGACCGCCGCCTGCAGGCCGCCAAGGTTCTGAGCGTGGCCCTGGTGGTGCTCACGCTGTTTCTGGCTGCACTGTGCTGGGCTTTTGTCGCCCGCCGTGTGTTGCGTCCGCTGCTCGACGCCAGCGGGCATTTCCAGCGTTTCGCCCAGGATGACTTGAGCGTGACCGTGCAGGTCACAACCCGCGATGAAATCGGCCAGCTGTTCGCCAACCTTGCCCACATGCAAAAAAGCCAGCGCGCCACCCTGGCCCAGTTCACCGCCTATGCGGCGCAAGTGGCGCAGGCCGCGCAGGTGCTGGACAACATCACTGAACAGAGTACCCACAGCCTGCGCCAGCAGGACCAGGAGCTGGAACAGGCCGCCACCGCCGTTACCGAAATGACCACTGCCGTGGAGGAAGTAGCGCGCAATGCGGTGTCCACTTCGCAGGCAGCCAACGCCTCGAACCAGCTTGCCGAACAGAGCCGCCAGCAGGTCGGCGAAAACCTCGACGGCACCCGTGCGATGGCCGGCGAAGTGCAGATCAGCAGTGAGCGCCTGCAACAACTGGCCGGGCAGATTCGTGACATCGGCCAGGTACTGGAAGTGATCCGCGCGGTGTCGGAACAAACCAACCTGCTGGCCCTCAACGCCGCCATTGAGGCCGCCCGCGCCGGTGAGGCCGGGCGAGGCTTTGCCGTGGTGGCCGACGAAGTACGGACCCTCGCCTACCGCACCCAGCAATCGACCCAGGAAATCGAGCAGATGATCGCCGGGGTCAAGCAAGGTACCGAAGCAGCGGTGGCATCGATGCAGGCCAGTACCCAGCGTGCTCAATCGACACTGGGCATTACCCAGGCTTCAGGCCACGTGCTGGAAGGCATCTATAGCGCCATTGGCGAAATCAACGAGCGCAACCTGGTGATTGCCAGCGCGGCGCAAGAGCAGGCGCAGGTGGCGAGGGAGGTGGACCGCAACCTGTTGAACATCCGTGAGCTGTCGAGCCGCTCGGCGTTGGGCGCGCAACAGACGCGGGAGGCCAGCCAGGGATTGTCGCGACTGGCTGAGGAATTGACCGGATTGGTGGGGCGGTTCCGGGTGTGACCGTGATTGCGGGGCAAGGTAGAACTTGCCCCGCGATGGGGCTCAAACATCCACCAGGACCTCGAACCCACCAAAAATCATCCGCTGCCCATCGAATGGCATGGGGTTCTTGTCCGGTTGCAGCCGCGCATCGTCCATCACCTGCTTGAACCCGGCATCCCGCTTCTCGCGGGAAGGCCAGAGAATCCAGGAAAACACCACCGTTTCATCCGGCCTGCATTTCACCGCCATCGGGAACGAGGTGACCTTGCCGTCCGGCACATCGTCGCCCCAGCATTCGATGACCTTCAGGGCACCGGCTTCCTTGAACACGACGGCTGCTTTTTCGGCGTGCTGCTTGAATTGCTCGCGGTTGGCGGTGGGCACTGCAATGACAAAACCTTCGACGTAAGCCATGGTGATTACTCCTGCATTGGGGGTGTCTGCGAAGTAGTCGATCGGCTGACAAGGGAATCGACAACGCCCGCTGATCATCGACAAACGGCTGCAGGAGCAACTGCCTGGCACAGGCTCTGTGGGAGAATCCATGGTTCATGGCAAGGTCTCAAACAGCCTCTTGATCGGAAAGCTGCATCGGCCCTGTCGTTGGCAAGCCAGCGCCCACAGGTTCGGCGTCGCCCTGAGATACACCACACTTGCGGTACATACGAATCCTGTGGGAGCGGGACTTGCCCGCGATCGGCCGCGCAGCGGCCGTGTTCCAGGCAACTGCAGATTCGCGGGATGTTTTGGCCGCTCGCGGGGCAAGCCCGCTCCTACAGGTTCAATGCCTTGGCCATTTCCGCCGTCGGCTTCCACCCCAGCCCTTCATACACCGGCCTGCCCGCCTCGGTCGCATGCAGTACGGCGAAGTTGATACCTCGCTGGGTAAATTCTGCCTGCGCCAGTTGCATCAGTGCGGTGGCCAGGCCCCGGCGTCGGTAAGCAGGTTCGATAAACACGTTGAGCACATAGCCACGCTCACCTTGGGTCGGGTGGAAGGGATGAGGTGGCCAGTCGAGGGACATCAGGCCAATCGCCGCCACGGGTTGATCGGCGTCCAAGAAGGCAAAGCCGTAGTAGCGGCCATCGGCCAGGCGTGGTTCAAGCCAGGCCCGGAAGTGTTCGGTCATCAGGCGCAATTGTGCAGGGTCACCGCTCGCTTCGAGGAACATTGCTTCGCGATGCGCGCAGATCATCTCAAGGTCGGTCGGCACCAGCCGACGGGGGGTCAATCCGGAAACGCTCATGGCCAGCACCTGGGGGGAGCGTTTGATGCTAGGCCGGGGCTATCCAGTCGGGTAGATACAGATCAAACGCAAACTCGGCATACAGGCTGAGTGCGGCGATGGATATTCCTCGCCCTACTCCGGCAACCCCGCCAGCCGAAGCCCTTCGGCAAACCGTGCAAGGTCTTCTGGGCGCTGGATCGGCAGCCACTCCCTCAACGTCGACACGCGCAGCGTGGGATCCAGCTGCTGCAGGCGCCCGGCGGCCTGCTGCGCCTTGTCCATCCGCCCGCTGAGCGCATAGCTGGCGGCCACCAGGGCAACCGGTGCCAAGAGGTTGGGCAGGTTGCCCAGGGCCTTTTCCGCCCAACTGCCGGCGGCATCGAAGTGCCCGGCGAAGAACTGCGCCAGCGCCATGCCGATCTGCATTCTGAACATTTCCGGGTCCAGCGGGCTCAAGCGTACCGCATGGGTGAGGTCGGCGATGGCGGCATCGGTTTCACCCCGGAATGCACGTAATATCCCGCCCAGGTACCAGGCCGGCGCCAGGTTGGGATTGAGCAGCCGGGCTCGGTCCAGCAAGGCAATGCCGCCATCGACATCACCGGCCAGGTGGGCCAGTGCATGACCGCCGCGCGTCAAGGCTACCGCATCGTCGCGGCCAAGGGTCACGGCCAGGCGCGCCAGGCGTGCTCCTTCGGCAATTTCCACCGCTCGGTTGTCCATCCAGCCATTCAATTTTCGCCAGAAGTGGCACCAGGCGGCCATGCCGTAGGCCGAGGCGTATTCAGGGTCCAGTTCGACGGCTTTGTAGAACAGCAGCAATGCCTGGTCAATGGCCTCGCGCGTGCCGTTGTGCAGTTTGGCAACGCCTTGCAGATAGTAGTCATAGGCGTCCAGGCTGTCGGTGGGCTTGCGCTTGGCCCGTTCGATCTCCGCCCGCTCAAGCTGCGGGGCAATGGCACCCACCACATTTTCGGTGACCTGGTCCTGCAACTCGAAGATGTCATCGAGCAGGCCTTCGAAACGCTCGGCCCACAGGTGAGTACCGGTGCTTGCATCAATCAGTTGGCCAGTGATGCGCACCTTGTTGCCGGCTTTGCGCACGCTGCCTTCGAGTACGTAGCGCACGCCCAGCTCCTGGCCGACGGCATGTGCATCCACCGCTCGGCCCTTGTAGGTAAAGCTGGTATTGCGAGCAATGACGAACAGCCAGCGCAGCCGCGACAGGGCGGCGATGATGTCTTCCACCACGCCATCGGCGAAATAGTCCTGCTGCGCATCGCCGCTGAGGTTATGAAACGGCAGCACGGTAATGGACGGTTTGTCGGGCAGCGCCAGTGCCACGGCCGGTGCAGTGGGCTCAAGGCTCACTGGCTCACCTTCCTCGCGCTTGATCTGGCCGACAAAGCGGTAGCCCTTGCGCGCCACCGTGCGCACCAGGCGTTGTTCCTCGCCGGTATCGCCGATGGCCTTGCGCACTGCATTGATGTGGCTGGTGATGGTTGATTCGGAGACGATCCGCTCGCCCCACACCGCCTTGAGCAACTCATCCTTGCTCATCACTCGCTCGCCGTTACTGACCAGCTGCAGCAGCAGGTCGAACACCTGTGGCCCGACGGCCACGACCTGACCGCGCAGGGTCAGCTCCCGGCGCTGCTGGTCGAGCACGTAGTCTTCAAACACGAATTGCAAAGTACGGATCCTTTGGTCGAGTGCTCTCGACTCCGTGTCCGAGCGGGCTGGTGGCTGCTTTCGATCATACGGCAGCCTGCCGGTCGCTGCACCGTCACGCAAGACGGCCGGCGAAATTGGACAGAAATCCAAGCACACTCGAAGGCAAACCCAAGGCGGGCACAAGGACTTCCCTCCTCTACCGGCGCACGCTCTGTACATCGACAGCAACGGTTGCCGTCGGCAAGCGGAGAAACACCATGAAGATCGTCGTTATCGGAGGCACCGGCCTCATCGGCTCAAAACTTGTGAACACCCTTCGTCAGCGCGGCCATGAGGCGCTCGCCGCCTCCCCCAATACCGGCGTGAACAGCATCACCCGTGAAGGACTGGCCGAGGCCATGGATGGCGCCGACATTGTCGTCGACGTCGCCAACGCCCCTGCCTGGGACGACCAGGCGGTGCTGGAGTTTTTCCAGACCTCGACCCGCAACCTGTTGGCAGCCGAAGCCGCTGCGGGTGTACGCCATCACGTGGCGCTGTCGATTGTCAGCTGCGAACGGCAACCCGAGAACGGCTACTTTCGCGCCAAGGTTGCCCAGGAAAACCTCATCAAGGCCTCCGGCATGCCGTACAGCATCCTGCGGGCCACGCAGTTCTTCGAGTTTGTCGGCGGCATCGCCCAGTCAGCCACGGTGGGCGAAGAGGTCCACCTGTCGCCCGCGCTGATCCAGCCGCTGGCATCGGACGATGTTGTCGCGGCGCTGGCCGATGTCACCCTGGCCACACCACTCAACGGCACGGCAGAAGTCGCCGGGCCCGAGGCCATGCCAATGGACGAGCTGGTGCGACGCTTTTTCCACGCCACCCAGGACACCCGCAAGGTGGTCGCTGATGTACACGCCCGCTACTTCGGATCCGAGCTCGACGATCAATCGCTGACCCCGGGCAGCCGCAATCCGCGCCTGGGTGCCATCCGTTTCGAGGACTGGCTCGCAGCCCAGGCCGGGCGCTGAGCCTTCCCTCATCTACTTGAACAGGAGCACTGCCATGTTTAGCCGAACTGTACTGGCCGCCGTCTTTGCGACCTTGACCCTCAGCACGGCCTGGGCCGCCGAACCGCAGCCGGGCAAGGTCACGGTGGTGTTCGACCGCGCCCTGCCCAATGTACCGGGCAAGAGCATGAAGGGTGTGCTGGTGGAATACGCCCCTGGTGGCGCCTCCCCGGCCCATCTGCATCCGAAGTCGGCCTTCATCTATGCCACGGTGCTTGAGGGCGCGGTGCGCAGCAAGGTCGGTGACGCGCCAGAAAAGGTCTATGAGGCCGGCGAAAACTTCGTCGAAGAACCCGGCGCCTTCCATGCCGTCAGCGCCAACGCCAGCACCACCGAGCCTGCCCGCCTGCTGGCGGTATTCGTGCTCGACAGCAGCGAGAAGGAGCTGGTCAAGCCGGTCAAGCCCTGACCCCCACTCACTGCCCGACCCTCGGCAGCCCAGCGTTGCCGAGGGCGCTGGCCCTGCACAGGACACACCAACATGAACGCCCCGCAAACCAGTGTCGACAGCGCCCCACACGCCCAGGTGCCTGACCCGCCACGCCCGGGCAAGCGCAAGGCCGTCGGCCTGTTGTTGTGCGCCAGTGCCCTGGCAGTGATGGTGGGCGGTTGGGTGATGGCATTCGGCGGCGCCAGCATCTCGACCGACAACGCCTATGTGCGCGGCGACGTCACCTCGCTTGCCGCCAAGGTGGCCGGTTATGTCACAACGGTCGAGGTCAGGGACAACCAGGCGGTGCGGGCCGGCGAGGTGCTGTTTCGTATCGATGACAAGGACTACCGTGCGCACCTGGCACAGGCCGCGGCCAATGTCAGCGCAGCCCAGGCACGCTTGAGCCATATAGACGCCCAGACCCGCTTGCAGCATGCCCTTATTCGCCAGGCACAGGCGCAGCACCGCTCGGCCGCCGCCGACATGAACCTGGCCAACAAGACCCACGACCGCAGCCGCAAACTGATCGTCAGCCACGCGGTCAGCCAGGCCCTGGTCGACGAAACGGGCGCAGCACGCTCCAAGGCAGTGGCCAGCGTGTCGGCGACCTCCGCGTCCGTGGACGCTCAGCAGCAGACCATTGCCGTACTGGTGGCCCAGCGCGAAGCCGCCGTGGCTGCGGTGATGCAGGCTCAAGCCGCACTGGACCTGGCCCGGATCGACCTGGACAGCACCGTGGTGCGGGCACCGGTAGGCGGCATTGTCGGTAACCGCCAGGTACGGGTGGGCCGCTACGTGACAACCGGCGTTGCCTTGCTCGACATCGTGCCGGTGGACGATGTGTGGGTGGTGGCCAATTTCAAGGAAACCCAGCTTGAACAGCTGCAGCCCGGCCTGCGTGTGCGCATCACGGTCGATGGCTTTCCTGATGACGTGCTTGAAGGGGTGGTCGACAGTTTTGCTCCGGGTAGCGGCTCGGCCTTCAGCCTGTTGCCTACCGACAACGCCACCGGCAACTTTGTCCGGGTGGTGCAGCGGGTGCCGGTCAAGATCAGTCTGGCCAGCAACCCGCTGCCGGGGCGTATCGTGCCGGGACTGTCGGCGCGGGTCGAGGTAGCCCTTGGGGGTGGATCGTGAGCCGGGTAGCCGCTGCCCTGCTCCTGATGGGCATCGTCCTCGCCGCGCTCACTGAAGCAATCGCCAGCACCGTACTGGCTTTGGGACGCAGCGACATCATCGGCGATACCTACGCAACGCCCGATGAGTTCGCCTGGCTGGACATTGCTTACACCGCATTCAAGTTGATCGGTTTCATGACGGCACCCTGGTGGTTCAAGTGTTTCTACCCGCGGCACGTAATCCTGGCCGCAACCCTGATCATGGGCTTGGCGTGCGCTGGCGCCGCCCTTACCGCGCAACTGGAGCTGCTGGTGCTGCTGCGAGCGGTGCAGGGCTTTGCCGGCGCAACCGTGCTGGTCGGGGGGCAGGCCATCCTCTTTCGCACCTATGCCCGTGCCTACCAGCCCGTGCTTCAAGCCGTGTTTGCCATGGGCGCTGTGGTCGCCCCCGCTACTCTCGCGCCAGCCCTGCAAGGGTGGTTACTCGACAGCCAATCCTGGGTTTGGATCTTCTTCTGTGTAGTGCCCCTTGCCTTGATGGCGGCGGGACTACTCCTGTTCGTTGACGCGCCTGTGCCCCGCCGTCACCGCGCCCGGCATTTTGACTGGACAGGGTTTGTCCTGATGTCTTGCGGCCTGCTCTGTTTTACTTACGTACTCAGCCAGGGCAGCCGCTGGGACTGGTTTGAAGCGCCGCGGATCCTGTGGCTGACAATGCTCGGGACAAGTGCCTTGCTGGCGTTTGTCGGCCAGCAACTGCAGGCCGATGGCGAGTGTCTGCTGGACTTCACCCTGTTCAAGTCGAGTGGTTTTGCGTTCGCCTTCATTGTCAGCTTTGTTGCCGGTGCAGCCCTGTTTGGCAGCGCGTACCTGATCCCGGCGTTCGCCCTGTCGGTGCTCGGGTTCACCCCAACAGACGCCGGCCTGTTGCTGTTGCCCAGCGGTGCGGTGTTTTGCGCCGGGCTGCTGGTGTCGGCCTACCTGTTTCAAGCGCGCCGAATCGCGCCATTTGTCACCGTGCCCTTCGGCATCCTGATGCTCATGCTGGCGATGTGGATGTTGTCGGGTTCTACCAGCGAAAGCGGCAGTGACGACATGATGGCGGCCCTATTGTTGCGCGGCCTGGGGCTGGGCTTCCTGTTCCTGTCGATCACCTTGATTGCCTTCAGTCACCTCGGCAACCGCACCCTGGCCGCTGGCATCGGCCTGTTCAATACCGGGCGGCAGCTGGGAGGTTTGATGGGCGTTGCAGGATTGCAGACCCTGATCGATCACAACCTGGTCAACAATGCCGTGGTACTGGGGACGCACCTCATGCCAGGATCACCGGCCCTGTTCGAACGACTGTCGACCACCACGGCCTTGCTTGCCAGCAAGGGCCTGGATGCAGAGGCGGCAGGTCGGGCGGCGACTAATCTGTTGGGGCGGGTGGTGTCGGGACAGTCGATGGTGATTGCCTTCGATACGGCGTTTGTCGCGGTTGTCCTGCTGTTTGCCGTCGCGGCGCCTGTGCTGGTGGGGATCAAGATCGGGCTGGGGAAGTATGCCAATGGGTATTGATTGCAAATCATGCCTGCGCCTGCCCGGCACTTTGCGCTAATGTCGATCGCCAGAACTTCCCCAGCACAGGAATGCCCATGACATTGACTGCCGAACAACTGGTCAGCATTGCGATGACCAACCCGGTCAACGTTGCCGTCACCTCGCGCCTGCCCTCCCTGGGTCTGAGCCAGTGCCTGCTCACCGCGGGCTGCCTGTTCCAGGCAGTGTGGAACCGGCAAGCACAGCAGCCGGCCGGCTGGGGGATCAAGGACTATGACGTCTTTTACTTCGACCCGGACCTGTCGTGGGAAGCCGAGGATGAGGTGATCCAGCGCGCCGGGCCTCTGTTCCAGGACTTGGGCGTGAACATCGAGGTACGCAATCAGGCACGCGTACACCTGTGGTATGGCGAGCGCTTTGGCCGGTCTTATCCGCAGCTGCAGTCGGCCAGGGACGGAGTTGACCGCTACCTGATTGCCGGGACTTGCATTGCACTGGACCCGGACACAGGCGAAGTCTATGCCCCTTATGGCCTGGAGGATGTGTCGCACGGATGGTTGCGGATCAACCCCAGGAACCCGCAACCGGACCTGTTCGCGCAAAAGGCCAGGAGCTACCAATCCCGCTGGCCCTGGCTGCAGCTTGTGTAGGCGCGGGCTTGCCCCGCGATGCGGTATAACCGTCGGATCGAGCCCCGCTACTACATCACGCGCAAGGAGGCACCCATGAGTGCACAGGGAAAAGACCGTCAGATCGACAATATCGAATTCAATGTCAGCGACATCGCCCGCAGCAAAGCCTTCTACGGCAGTGCGTTCGGCTGGAGTTTCGTTGACTACGGCCCGACTTACACCGAGTTCAGCGACGGTCGACTTTCCGGCGGGCTCACCACTGGCGAGCCCGTGCGACCGGGCGGTCCGCTGGTAATCCTCTACGCCGATGACCTGGAGCAGACCCAGCTAAGGCTAAAGGCCGCCGGCGCCACCATCAGCCGCGAGACGTTCGCGTTCCCGGGCGGGCAACGCTTTCACTTCATCGATCCGGATGGCTATGAGCTAGCGGTCTGGTCGGCAGCCGGGACTACCGGCTGATTCGTCGGCCACTCCTGCAAAAACGCCCCGATCATCGGCACCAACCACTCGGTCCGGGCTGTCACCTGCAGGTGATCGGTGCCTGGCAGCACCACCAACTGCGCCTGCGGCAGCAGCCTGAACAGCTCCACCGCATGCTCTGGCCGTACCACATCCGAATCTCCCACCACGATCAGGGTCGGCGCGGTGATACCGCCAATCACTTCTGGGGCAATGTCCTGGAACTCGCGCATCCGTCGCACCGCCTTGTCGTGCATCAGTTGCAGGTGCCCAGGCTCTGGTGCCACCGCCAGGTAAGCCTGCTGCAACGCCTCGGGCATGGTCTGGAGGCTGGCGGAATCGATCAGTTCCCATAGCCAGGTGTAGGCGCCAGCGCGGCTGACCAACGCCGAAGCCAGCATCAGCTTGCGCACTCTCCGGGGGTGCCTGATCGCCACCAGGGCGGCAATGGTGCCGCCATTGCTGAAGCCAAACAGGTCTGCCTGCCCGATACCCAGATGGGCCAACAGTCCCGCCGTATCATCAGCTGACTGCACGAAGCTGAAGGCCCGCTCAACGATGTCGGCGGTATGGCCGTAGCCCTGCTGTTCAAAGGCGATGACCTGGCGCTCGGCCGCCAGCGCCGGGAGGAGCTGGGCGAAGGAGGTCTCGATGGTGTCGCCACCGCCATGCAGCAGTATCAACGGTGGTTGGTCAGCCTGGTGCTCGCCGTGGATCTCGTAATAGAGGTGCAAGCCGTTTACGGGGGCGTAACCCGATTGTGGGGTGGTCATGATCGAGTGCTCGGGCTGGAGGGATGTATCTGGTCGAACGGGTGGAAGGGAAATCGACAAATCCAGCGCAGGGCAATCCCGCGATCTACCGCCTGTGAGCAGTCGACACACCCGAGTGGATATCTACGCAAACCTGATTATGCTTCAGCATGTGTTCAATATTTGCGCAATCGGTAGTCCAAGACATCAGCCCCAGGGCCTGGGTGCGGCAATATCGATGAGGTGCTCCGGCCTACAAGAACAAGACGGAGAACACTAATGGCGGCAATCGACAACACAACCTCAGGCAGCGCACCCAAACGCGGGATCACCCGGGAGGAGCGCAAGGTCATTTTTGCCTCCTCCCTGGGGACCGTATTCGAGTGGTATGACTTCTACCTCTACGGCTCCCTCGCCGCGATCATCGCCAAACACTTTTTCGCCGGTGTCAACGAAACCACCTCTTTCATCTTTGCCCTGTTGGCTTTTGCCGCGGGCTTTGCCGTACGCCCATTCGGTGCCATAGTGTTCGGCCGCCTGGGCGACATGATCGGGCGCAAGTACACCTTCCTGATCACCATTGTGATCATGGGCGTGTCCACCGCGATTGTCGGTCTGCTACCCAGCTACGCCACCATTGGCGTGGCGGCGCCGATCATCCTGATCACCCTGCGGCTGCTGCAGGGCCTGGCGCTGGGTGGCGAGTACGGCGGGGCGGCGACTTATGTGGCCGAGCATGCGCCACAAGGCAAGCGTGGCTACTTCACTTCGTGGATTCAGACCACCGCGACCCTGGGGCTGTTTCTGTCACTGCTGGTGATCCTGGCGTGCCGGACAATCCTCGGCACCGAAGCCTTCGAGGCCTGGGGCTGGCGGATCCCGTTCCTGCTGTCGATCCTGCTGCTAATCGTATCGGTGTACATCCGCCTGCAACTGAGCGAGTCGCCGGTGTTCCAGAAGATGAAGGCCGAAGGCAAGGCCTCCAAGGCACCGTTGACCGAGTCCTTTGCCCGCTGGGACAACCTCAAGATAGTCATCATGGCCCTGCTTGGCGGCACTGCCGGCCAGGCGGTGGTCTGGTATACCGGCCAGTTCTACGCACTGTTCTTTCTGCTGCAGATGCTCAAGATCGACCCACAGACCGCCAACCTGCTGATAGCCGGCTCGCTGTTGATCGGCACGCCGTTCTTCATCCTGTTCGGTAGCCTGTCCGACCGTATCGGCCGCAAGGGCATCATCATGGCCGGCTGCGTCCTCGCCGCTCTCACCTACTTTCCGATCTTCCATGCGCTGACCCAGTACGGTAATCCGGATGTGTTCACCGCCCAGGAGAAGAACCCGGTCACGGTGATTGCCGATCCCAACCAGTGCTCGTTCCAATTCGACCCGGTAGGCAAGGCCAAATTCACCAGTTCCTGCGACTTGGCCAAGAGCGTGCTGGCCAAGCGGGCCATCCCTTACGAGAACCAGAAAGCAGAACCGGGCGCGGTGGCGCAGATCCGTATCGGCGAGAACGTGGTGCAGAGCTTCGAGGGGACCGGGATGCCGGCTGCCGACTTCAAGGCCCAGAACGATGCCTTCGCCGTAACCCTGGGCACTGCACTCAAAAATGCAGGCTACCCGGAGAAAGCCGACCCGGCCAAGACCAACTACCCGATGGTGCTGTTGCTGCTGACCATCCTGGTGATCTACGTGACCATGGTGTATGGCCCGATCGCCGCGTGGCTGGTCGAGCTGTTCCCGACCCGCATCCGCTACACCTCGATGTCTCTGCCCTACCACATCGGCAATGGCTGGTTCGGCGGTTTCCTGCCGACGGTGGCGTTTGCCATGGTGGCGGCCACCGGGGATATCTATTACGGGCTGTGGTACCCCATCGTCATCGCGGTAATGACGGCCATCCTCGGCACCTTCTTCCTGCCTGAAACCAAGGACCGCGAGATCAACCAGATCTGAAGCTATGGCCTTGTCGCCGGCCGAGCCCGCTCTTGCGAGAGCTGGCTTGCCCGGCGACAAGGCCAGTGCAGCCTGGCTATCTCGTGGTGTCTGAATTACGACCCGCCCTGAATGTGCATCAGGTGCAACAGGTGCTCGACGATTTTCCCTGACGATACATCCGATGCCGCGCCCGGCTTGCGGGCCTCGCGCGGGGTGATACCCCGGTAGTAGATGTCTTGCAGACGAGGCAGCGCTCCCGCTCGAGCGTACCTTGCGGTGGTACAGGGTGCAGTCCTTGAGAGCAGCAGGCACAGAATCACCTTCTCGCGCAGGCTCCCGCGCGGTCGCTTGTCACCGGCACGGGCCATGGCCTCGAACAGTTTGTGCATGTAACACGAGAGGTGGAACACATCATCCTCATCCAGGGCGTGCCCCCGGCTGATGGCAACGTCGACCTGGCAGCTGAAGCGTCTGTGCTTTTCAATTTCCCGTTGTGCCCGCCCAGGGTGCAGAAAGTTACCCGCAGCCTCGATGACGTCGGCCTGCACGCCGTGTACCACGAAATCGAATCGCTGCTGGCCATGGCCGTCGTCTTCGCCAGACCGGCTGTGGTACAGCTCGATGGGCGGCAGCGATTTGTCTGCCTTGTCCGTTATCTCCTGCAACTGCACATCGAGCGTGAAGCCCAATGCATCCAGGTGAGACAGCGCCTGGCCGATAATCTCGCCGATACGCCGGCGATAATCGCGGTTGAACTGCCCCTGCTGCTCGAAAATAGCCCCTTCGACTTCGTTGATGTCCCAGAGGATTTCGTGCAGGTGCGCACAGGTATCGAGGTACCAGTAACTGAGTTGTGCTGGCAGATCGCGTGACCATGCCTGCTCGGCTGCGGCTGCAGTTTTGGACTGCTCGTCTCGCAAAGCCTGCAGTTCGGCCTGCAGTTGCTCGATCTGCTGCTGGTAGCCCTTGACAGTGATTTGATGCTGCTTGTCCTGAGCCTTGAGGCTCTTGGCCAGGTCAGTGGTGGCAGTCAGGCTACTGAACTGGGTTTGCCCCGGGGTCGCCAGAAAACTGGCTACCGGCACGCGCGCGCCCTGCCCCAACACCTGGTCACACCACTTGGCAAAGGTCATGCCTTGCGCAGCCTTCACCGACACGACCGCCTTCAGCGCCCGGTCCAACTGAGCCTCCTGCAGCGCGGAGAAATCCGCCAGCACGCCATATTTGCTCAGCACACTCAGCTGCGCCATCCGGGCCTTTTTCTCTGCACTCAACGCCTGCTCTCCATGACCGCCCCAACGGCAGGCACTCGCCTTCCGTCCATTGGGCGAGAGCATGCCAGCAGGCAAGGCAAAGTGCCGGCAGTGGAGCAGTTGCCTTTAACGGTCAGCTGAAGGCGTTGATGAACCAGGTAATCAACGGCAAGGCCACAATGTCGATGAGCACCGCACCACACAGCGGCACGATGATGAAGGCCTTGTAGGAGAACACTTTGTAGTGATCACAGATCGCGCCCATGTTGGCCACCGCGTTCGGTGTGGCACCCAGACCATGCCCCATGTAGCCCGCGCACAGCACCGCCGCGTCGTAGTTGCCGCCAAACAGGCGGAACAGCACGAAAATGCACAGCAACACCATGATCACTACCTGCACCACCAGGATCATCAGCAACGGCAGGCCCAGTTGTTCCAGTTCCCAGAACTTGAGGCTCATCATCGCCATGGTCAGGAACATGCCCAGGCTGATGTCGCCCAGGGTACTGACGGCGTTGTCGGGAATCTCGATCACCCGGGCACGATCGTTGAGGTTGCGCAGGATGATGGCGACGAACATTGCCCCGACATACACCGGCAAGACGATGCCCAGGTGTTCCTTCAAGGCGTCGCCGATCCAGAAGCCCAGCACCATGATCACCAGCATGCAGGTCAGCAGGCGCAGCAGCACCGGTGCATCGAGGGTGACACTCGGCGACTCGTTGGCTTTTTCCAGGGCTTGCAGCGAGTCGACTTTGTCGGCCTGTACCACCAGCTTCTTACGGTCGATCAGATAGCGCGCCACCGGGCTGCCCAGCAGGCCGCCGGCAACCATGCCGAAGGTGGCCGACGCCAGCGCCGCCGTGGTTGCCCCGACCGTACCGAGGTTTTCGGCGATCGGCCCGAACGCGGCGGCCGCACCAAAGCCCCCTTCCAGCGACACGGCACCGGCCATGATCCCCAGCAATGGGTCAATGCCCAACGCCTTGGCCATGCCGACGCCCACCAGGTTCTGCAACAGGGCCAGGCCCCAGCAGGCACCCAGGTAGATGAACAGGATCTTGCCACCCTGGCGCAGCAGGCCCAGGCTGCCACCGAGACCGACAGTAGTGAAAAATGCCACCATCAGCGGCGTTTGCATGGCGGTATCGAGTTTGATATCCAGTAGCTGCTGGTCACGCAGCAGCCATACCACCAGGGCGAAACCAAAGCCGCCAATCACCGGCGCCGGTACACAGAGTTGGCGCAACCAATAGCTGTGCTTTTTCAGTTGTGAACCCATCGCCAGCAGCAGGAGCGCCAGGGCAACGGTCGTCAGTGCATCGAGTTGCAACGTCAGCATGGTTAAACACTCTTGTTTTTATACTTGGATTAGTGGGGTTGTTGGGCTCAGTCAACCAGGCTCGCCAGTAGCCGCGCGCCGATACGGGCGGTACGTTGATCCTGGTCCAGGCCTGGGTTGAGTTCGGCGACATCAGCCATGCGCAACTTGCCGCTGGCCTTGGCACGCCGGGCCAGGTGCTCGACCACCATCAGATCGACGCCGTGGGCCGAGGGTGCGCTGACGCCTGGGGCCTGGCTTGCCGGTAGCACATCCAGGCACAGCGTCATGTACAAGTGGTCGATGCCATTGAGGAATTCATCGACAACGGCCTCGATGGCCGCAATGTTCCAGGGCTGCATCTCGCGGTCCAGGCAATAGCGCACGTTCAAGCGCGCAGCCTGGTCGAACAGGGCCTGGGTATTGTTTAGCTCGCTCACCCCCAGGCAGCAGTAGTCGAAGGCCATCCCAGCTGCTTCGCAATACTCGGCAATCTGCCGGAAGGGCGTGCCGGAGCTGGCGTGCTCGGCATGACGCAGGTCGAAGTGAGCATCGAAGTTGAGAATGCCAATACGCGGCTGCGCTTGCTGGCTGCGCAAGTGCTGGGCCAGGCCAAGAAAGCTCGCATAGGCGATTTCGTGGCCGCCACCCAGGCCCAGGGGCAAGTGGCCCTGGTCGAGCAACTGGCTGACGCGCTTGGCATAGGCCTGCTGGGCGCCCTCAAGGTCAGTTCCCGTGCAGACAACGTCGCCGCTGTCATAGAGCGGACGCTGGCCACGCCAAGCCAGATTGGCCAATGCCTTGCGCAGTGCGGGTGGCCCCAGGCGTGCGCCACTGCGGCCCTGATTGCGGGTGACACCCTCGTCACAGGCCAGCCCGACCAGCGCCGTTCCGGGCGGCTGTGCGCGGCTGTAGGCCTGCACCCACTGGTGCCAGCGCAGTGCCGACGATCCCTCGCCAGCATCAATACGGCCCTGCCAGACAGGCATGGCAAGATTTGCAGTCATGCGGGTACTCCTGGTTGATTCAGTCCAGCCGCGCACCGACGCGCAGGGCGACCTCACGGGTCCAGCGGGTCAAGCGGTCGCTGTTGTGCTCGGCGCGAAACGCCGGCGCCATCAGGCTGATTGCGCCGTGCAGGCGGTCGCGGCTGTCGAGGACCGGGGCGCTGACACCCCAGATACCATCGTCGATTTCACCCAGGCTGACGGCGTAGCCCTGGGCACGAATGGGGATGAAGCTCTGGCGATAGACCTCATAGCCCTCGGCATCCACGCCAAGCGCCTGAAGAATCGCCTGGCAACGCTCGGGCTCCATATGCGCCAGCAGCACTCGCGCCGAGGCGCCGACCAGCAGTGGTTGGGCCAAGCCTTTCTGATAGCAGCAGCGCAGTGGCTGCACGCTGTCGATCAACTCGATACAAATGGCCTGGCCATTGCTGGGCACCATCAAGGCCACGCTCTCCTGGCTGAGCTCGGCCAGGCGCTTGAGCTCGGGCTTGGCAAGCGATACCAGCAGCGCTTCGCGATCGAACTTCTTCGCCAGCTGCAAACAGGCAGGTCCCGGCAGGTAACGGCCGTGGCCGTTGTCCTCGGCCAGCCCCCACCGCAACAACGTTTTCAGATGCCGATAGGTACTGCTCAGCGGTTGCTGCAGCTGCAGGCTCAACTCCTTGGCCGACACGGCTTCGTTGGCCTGGCCGAGGGCGACGAGAATCTGCAGCAGGCGATCAGTCGGGGTGGTGTAGTTCATGTGTGCTCCTTGCGAACATGGTGCACAGAGTTTTCCCAGAGGATGAAACTGGATTCCCAGTGAGTGGGAAATTACTTGATTAAAGCCGACGAGAGGTGCCTGGGCGCCCCTCAACGAAAGGCCGCCGACGAACGTCAGCGGCGGGCGGGGCTCATTTCTTGCCAAATACCGGCCGGAAGAACGAACGTTCATAGCTGAGGATGCACCGGGTGTCCTCTGCGTACTGGAACGCGGCGATGCATTCAGGGTCGTTCATCGAGTCCTGGCGGTAACGCTCGTACTCGGCGAGGCCTGGAAAGGTGAACATCGCCAAGGCAATGTTGTTGGCGCCTTCGCTGGGCAGGAAGTAGCCGTGGTGCTGACCGCCGAAGCGCTCTACCAACGGGATCCAGAGTGTGCCGTAGTGTTCGAACTCGGCCAGTTTGTAAGGGTCCAGGACGTAACGTAGATAGCAGGTGACCATAGCTGTGCTCCTGTTGGTTTCGGGTAATCGCAAACGCCTATCCTCGCAGGTGGCGCATAAAACAAAGAAGCGAAATTTCCCACGCCAACTTAGGACCTTCCGGGAACGACTTACCTCGACGCAGCCTATAAGGTTCATGCCCTTGCCCCCTACAGGACAAGGACTTCCCTGCCGCGCCAGTCAGACCTGCGCTTTACCTTCCAGCCCCTGGCCAGCGAGGCACAGTTCGAGGTCATCGACTTCGACCTCGAAGAAGGCCTGTCCCAACCCTTCAGGCTTGCCCTCACGCTCTCCAGCCATGACCCCGACATCGCGTTCGCCGGCCTGCTCGACAACCCCGCGCGCTTCACCCTCTGGCAGGGCGAATACGCCGTGCGCCATGTCCACGGCCTGGTCAGCCGCCTCACCGTCGGCACCAGCGGCTTTCGCCGCACCCGCTACCAGGTGCTGGTCGAGCCCACCCTGGCACGCCTGGCCTTGTGCTCCGACTGGCGCATTTTCCAGGCCCTGAGCGTGCCGCAGATCATCGACAAGGTGCTCGGCCAGCACCGCATCTTCGACCGCAAGCTCATCACCACCACCACCACCACCACCACCACCACCACCACCACCTACTCGCCCCGTGAGTACTGCGTGCAGGCCGGCGAAACCGACCTGCAGATCCTGGCCCGCCTGGCGGCCGAAGAAGGCTTGCTCTCAAATGGGCCGCAGGATTTACCTGAGCCTCCCCCCCTCCAGCCTCGTCTGTCTCGCCGACAAACTACCTTTCGCCGATTTCATGAATGGCGGCACTCGTTTCGCAGCAGCTTGACCAGCACACGAGGCAAGTTGTGGGCCCCCATCATGGTTCCGCTTCGGTTGCTCTGGCTGATCTGGGATGTCTTTCCGGAATGCCTGGCCGAATTCATTCAGTACAACGTGCCCTACACCACCTTCCCCCGCGCTATCGACGAGCTCTGCGGCTTTGCGGAAAAGCGCAAGCCCGTCATTCGCGTCAACGGGAAGATTGTCGACCGGTAACCCTCAAGGCGCCTCGGCAAACGCTGCCTGCGCGTCCCATCCTCCACCCAGTGCGGCAATCAACTGCACACTCGCCACCAGACGCCCCTGCAACAAGTTCAGCACACTACGCTCGTTGCTCAGTGCAGTGGTCTGTACATTGACCACGTCCAGGTAGGCAATCAGGCCAGCCTTGTACTGGTTATTGGTCAGGCGCAACGACTCGCGCGCCGAGTCCAGGGCTTCGCTGCGAATGCGGGCTTCGTCTTCGTAGACCTTGAGTTGCACCAGGTAGTTTTCCACTTCCTTGAAGCCGTCGAGCACGGCCTGGCGGTACTGGGCCACGGTCTGGTCATAGACCGCTTCACTGCGGTCGACCTCGGCTGACCGCTGGCCGCCGTCGAACAGGGTCATGGCCAGTTGCGGGCCAACCGACCAGAAGCGGTTCGGCAGGCTGATCCAGTCGTTGAAGCTGCTACTGCTGTAGCCGCCACTCATGCTCAGGGTCAGGTCGGGGAAGTAGGCGGCCCGGGCGACACCGATGCTGGCGTTGGCCGACATGACTTTGCGCTCGGCCGAGGCGATGTCAGGACGGCGTTCCAGCAATTGCGATGGCAGCGCCAGCGGCACCTGCGGCAGTGCCGGGATGTCCTGGCTGTCGGCCAGGGCAAAGCCCGCCGGCGCCTTGCCCAGCAGTACCGCGATGGCGTTTTCCAGCTGGGCACGCTGCCACACCAGGTCGACCAGGTCGGCCTGGGTGGTCTTGAGCTGGGTTTGCGCCTGGGCTACCGCGTCCTTGCCGGAGACACCGGCACGGTACTGGTTTTCGGTCATGGTCAGTGAGCGCTGGTAGGCCAGGACGGTGGCTTCGAGCAGGCGCTTCTGTTCGTCCATGACCCGCAACTGCAGGTAGTTCTGCACCAGTTCCGACTGCAGGCTCAGGCGAATCGCCGCCATGTCGGCAAGGCTCGCCTCGGCACTGGCTTCATTGGCCGCCAGGCTGTCGCGCAGCTTGCCCCAGAGGTCGGCTTCCCAGCTCACACCGAGGGTGGTGCTGTAGGTGTTGCGAATACCACTGCTGTTGTTGCTCAGGCTTGAGCTGGAGCTGCCAGTCCCCTGGCTTGAACGGTTCTTGCCGGCGTTCAGGTCAAGGCTTGGAAACAGTGCGCCACGGGCACTGCGCACCAGGGCCTGGGCCTGACGGTACTGGGCCTCGTACTGGGCGACGGTCTGGTTGCTGGCATTGAGCTCGTCAACCAGGCCATTGAGCCGTGCATCGCCATACAGCTCCCACCAGGCGCCACGCGCCAGGGCGTCCGACGGATTGGCCTGGGTCCAGCCGGCAGCGTGCTTGAACTGCACTGGCGTGGGACTCTCGGGCCGATGGTAGTCCGGACTCAGGGTACAGGCGCTGAGCATGGCCAGGCACAGGCTGGAGGCCAGCAAGCGTGAACCCCGGGCGCCGAGCAGCTGCAGCGTGCGGTTGGAAAGGGTCGGACGTCGGGTCATAGCGGGGTTTCCAAAGCAGCGTCGGTGCGCACGCCACGCCAGTGATTGAAACGATGGCGCAGGCGGTCCAGATAGAGGTAGACCACAGGGGTGGTGTAAAGCGTAAGGACCTGGCTGAAAACCAGCCCGCCAATGATGGTCAGACCCAGCGGCTGACGCATCTCGGAGCCCTCGGCATGGCTGAGCAACAACGGCAAGGCGCCGAGGATCGCGGCCAGGGTGGTCATCAGGATCGGCCGCAGACGCAGCAGGCAGGCTCGGCGGATCGATTCCTCCGGGCTCAGTTGATCGTGACGCTCCAGTTGCAAGGCAAGGTCGATCATCATGATCGCGTTTTTCTTTACCACACCGATGAGCAGGAACAGCCCGAGCAGCGAAATCAGACTGAACTCGCTGCCCACCACGTACAGGGTGAGCAAAGCCCCGACCCCGGCCGATGGCAGGGTCGAGAGAATGGTCAGCGGGTGGATGTAACTCTCATACAGAATGCCGAGCACCAGGTACACCGCGAGCAAGGCTCCGAGGATCATCCACGGTTGCCCTTCCTGGCTCTTGGCAAAGGCATCGCCTGTACCGCCCACCTTGGCGATCACGTCCTCGGGCAAGCCGACCTTGGCCACGGCCCGCTCGACCGCAGCCATGGCCTGGTCCTGACTGTAGCCCTCGGCAACATCGAAGTTGATGTTCTCGGAGGCAAACTGGCCTTCATGGCTGACACGATCATCGGCCAGGCTGTTCTCGTAGTGGGCAAAGGTTGACAGCGGTACCCGGGCACCCTCTGCGGTGATGACCTGGACCTGCTCCAGGGTGCGAGGGTCCTGGGCGTACTTGGGATTGACCTCCATCACCACCTGGTACTGGTTCAGGCTGTCGTAGATGGTCGAGATCTGTCGCTGGCTGTAGGCATTGTTGAGCACCGAGGTCACCATGCTCATGTCGATGCCCAGGCGCTTGGCCTGCTCACGGTCGACCACCAGAGTGATCTGCTCGGTGCCGCCGCCTTCGCGGGCATCGATGGCGGTCAGCTCAGGCAATGCCTTGAACGCGGCGACCACTTTCGGGTACCACTCACGCAGGGCTGACAGCTCGCTGCTTTGCAGGGTATAGAGGAACTGCGAGGTGCTCTGGTCGCGACCGCCGCCAAACTGCAGGTCCTGGTCGGCCATCAGGAACAACCGCCCTCCCGGCACCTTGGGCATCTCTTTGCGTAGCCGCTCGATGATCTTCTGCGCCGACTCCTTGCGCTCGCTGATCGGTTTCAGACGCACCAGCACCATGGCGTTGTTGGTGCCGCTGTTGCCGCCGATAAAACCTGCCACGCTCTGCACCGCAGGGTCCTTGAGCAAGGCGCGCCGATAGATTTCCATCTTCGGCTGCATCACCTGGAACGACAGGCCGTCATCGCCACGCACAAAGCCCATCAACTGGCCGGTGTCCTGCTGCGGCAGGAAGGTCTTGGGCACCACCACATACAGGGCGATGTTGACCGCGATGGTCACCAGCAGGCTCAACAGCGTCAGGCGTCGGTGGCGCAAGACCCAGTCCAGGCTCCGAGCGTAGCTTGCCATCATGCGCTGGTTGAGTTGCTCGCTCCAACGCTGCAGGCGGGTCTGCTCACCCTCGGGGTGGGCTTTGAGCCAGCGGGCACAGAGCATCGGCGTCAAGGTCAGGGAGACTACCAGCGAAACGATGATTGCCGCTGCCAGGGTGATGGAAAACTCGCGGAACAACGACCCGACAATGCCACCCATGAACAGGATCGAGACGAACACCACCACCAGCGAGAGGTTCATCGACAGCAACGTGAAGCCGACTTCCTTGGCCCCAAGGTAGGCGGCGCGCATCGGTTCCACACCTTCATCGATATGCCTGGAGATGTTCTCCAGCACCACGATGGCATCGTCGACCACCAGTCCCGTGGCAAGGATCAATGCCATCAGCGATAAGTTGTTCAGCGAAAAACCACACAGGTACATCACTGCAAAGGTGCCCACCAGCGAAACCGGTACCGCCAGGGTCGGGATAAGCGAAGCACGCAGGTTGCCCAGGAACAGGAACACCACCAGCACCACCAGCACCACAGCGATGATCAGGGTGTGCTCGGCTTCCTTGAGGGTCGCAGTGATCACTGGGGAGCGATCCATGGCCACGTCCAGCTTGACGCTGGCCGGCATCAGCGACTCAAGAGCCGGCAGCTGCTCCTTGATCTTGTTCACCGTCTCGATGATGTTGGCGCCGGTCTGACGGTTGATCACCAGCAATACCGCTTGCTGATCGTTGAAAAAGCCACTGTTGTAGCGGTTCTCCACCGCATCGCTGACCTTGGCCACATGGCTCAGGCGCAGCACTGCGCCGTCCTGGTAGCGAATTACCAGGGGCTCATAGTCCTTGGCCTTTTCCAACTGATCGTTGGCTTGTACCTGCCAGTTGCGCTGGCCGTCTTCGATAAAGCCCTTGGGCCGGCGCTGGTTGGCGTTGGCGATGGTCTGGCGCACGTCGTCCAGGGCCACGCCGTACTGGTTGAGCAACTGCGGCTCGAGCTCGATGCGCACTGCAGGCAGGGAGCTACCGCCGATCTGCACCTCCCCTACCCCAGGCACCTGCGACAGGCTCTGGGACAGGATGGTCGAGGCCAGGTCATAGAGCTGGCCCTTTTGCAGCACGCTGGAAGTCAGTGCCAGCACCATGATCGGTGCCTGGGACGGGTTGAATTTCTTGTAGGTGGGCATGCTGCGCATGCCGCTGGGCAGCAAGTTGCGCGAGGCGTTGATCGCTGCCTGCACCTCGCGGGCCGCCGCATCGACATCACGGCCCTGGTCAAACCCCAGGATGACCCGGGTCGAACCTTGGCTGGAACTGCTGGTCAGCGTCGTGACCCCGGAAATCGCGCCCATGGAGCGCTCCAGCGGGGTCGCCACCGTCGAGGCCATGACCTCAGGACTGGCACCGGGCAGGTTGGCCTGGACCACGATCACCGGAAACTCGATCTGCGGCAGCGGCGCCACTGGCAGCAGGCCAAAGCTGACACCGCCCAGCAACATGATCGCCAGGCTCAGCAGCATGGTGGCTACCGGCCGGCGGATGAAAGGTGCGGACAGGTTCATGGCTGGGCCTGCACCACGGTGTCAGGCTGACGGCGCCAGCGACGGGACAGGCGGTCGAAGTACAGGTAGATGACCGGCGTAGTGAAGAGCGTCAGCACCTGGCTCACCAGCAATCCACCCACCATCACCAAACCAAGCGGCTGACGCAGCTCGGCGCCGGAACCGGTGGCGAGCATCAACGGGATGGCGCCGAACAGCGCCGCCAGGGTGGTCATCAGGATCGGCCGGAAACGCAACAGAGCCGCCTGGTAGATTGCCGTCTGCGGGTCCACGCCCTGGTTGCGTTCGGCTTCCAGGGCGAAGTCGATCATCATGATCGCGTTCTTCTTGACGATGCCGATCAATAGAATGATGCCGATGATGGCGATCATACCCAGATCGTTACCGGTCAGGATCAACGCCAGCAAGGCACCCACGGCGGCCGATGGCAGGGTCGAGAGAATGGTGACCGGATGGATGTAGCTCTCGTAGAGCACACCCAGCACGATGTACATGGTCACCACCGCTGCCAGAATCAGCAGCAAGGTGCTCGACAGCGAGGCCTGGAAGGCTTCGGCAGCGCCCTGGAAGCGAGTCTGCACGCCGACCGGCATGCCGATCTCCTGCTGCACCTGCTCGATCACCTTGACTGCCTCGCCCAGGGCCACGCCCTCGCCGAGGTTGAACGACATCATCACCGCCGGGAACTGGCCGATATGGGCAATGGCCAGTTGTGCCTGGCGTTGCTCGATGCGCGCCAGGCTCGACAGCCGTACCTGGCCGCCATCCGTGGCCTTGACGTGGATCTGCTCCAGTACCTGCGGCCCCAGTGTGGACGCCGCTTCTGCCTGCAGCACCACGCGGTACTGGCTGGCCTGGGTATAGATGGTCGAGATCTGCCGCTGACCAAAGGCGTCGTACAGCGCGTTGGTGATGTCGGCGACATTGATGCCCAGACGGCTGGCAGCGTCACGGTCGATCACCAGGAATACCTGCAGGCCCTTGTCCTGCAGGTCGCTGGCTACGTCAGTGAGTTCCGGACGCTGCTGCAGGGCATCGACCAGCTTGCCGCTCCACTGCGCCAGCAACTCGGCATCAGGCGACGACAGGCTGAATTGGTACTGGGTGCGGCTGACCCGGTCTTCGATGCTCAGGTCTTGCACCGGCTGCATGAACAGGCGAATGCCGATCAGCTTGTCGACCTCCGGCTGCAGGCGGGCAATCACCTGGGCCGCCGTGAGGTCACGCTCGCCATGGGGCTTGAGGTTGATCAGCAAACGGCCGCTGTTGAGCGTGGCATTGTCGCCATCGACACCGATGTAGGACGACAGGCTCTGCACTGCCGGGTCCTGCAGGATGATCGCACTCAGCGCTTGCTGGCGCTGGCTCATGGCCGCGAACGACACCGACTGCGGCGCTTCGGAAATGCCCTGGATGACGCCGGTGTCCTGCACCGGGAAGAAGCCCTTGGGCACCACCAGGTACAACAGCACAGTCAGGCCCAGGGTGGCCACCGCCACCAGCAAAGTCAGCGGCTGATGCCTGAGCACCCAGGTAAGGCCGCGGCCGTAGTAGTCGATCATCCAGTCGACCCAGGCTCCGCTGGCACGGTAGAACCGGCTCTGCTCTTCAGGCTTGGGCTCGCGCTTGAGCAAACGCGCGCACATCATCGGCGTCAGGGTCAGCGAAACTACCAGTGAAATCAGGATGGCCACCGCCAGGGTGATGGCAAACTCACGGAACAGCCGCCCGACCACATCGGCCATGAACAGCAACGGGATCAGCACCGCGATCAGCGAGAAGGTCAGCGAGATCAGGGTGAAGCCGATCTGCCGGGCGCCCTTGAGCGCGGCCTGCATCGGCGTCTCGCCCTCCTCGATATGCCGCGAGATGTTCTCCAGCATGACGATGGCATCGTCCACGACAAAACCGGTGGCGATTGTCAGGGCCATCAGCGTCAGGTTGTTGATCGAGAACCCGGCCAGGTGCATGACGGCGAAGGTGCCGATCAGCGACAGCGGTACTGCCACCGAGGGAATGATGGTGGCGCTGAAACGGCGCAGGAACACAAACGTCACCATGACCACCAGGGCAATGGCGATCAGCAACTCGTGCTGGACGTCCTTGACCGAGGCGCGGATGGTCTGGGTACGGTCGGTGAGCACGGTGACATCCAGGCCCGCCGGCAGGTTGTCGGTGATCGACGGCAGCATGGCCTTGATCCGGTCGACCACCTCGATAACGTTGGCCCCCGGCTGGCGCTGGATGTTCAGCAGCACCGCCTGGTTCTGGTTGGCCCAGGCCGCGAGACGCTCGTTCTCGGCGCCGTCGACGATCTCGGCAACATCCTTGAGGCGCAGGGGTGCGCCGTTGTTGTAGGCCAGGATCAGGTTGGCGTATTCCTCGGGAGAACGCAGCTGGTCGTTGGCATCGAGCATCGACACCCGGGTGGGGCCGTCGAAGTTGCCCTTGGGCTGGTTGACGTTGGAAGCGCCGATCAGGGTGCGCACATCGGCCAGGTTCAGGCCCGCCGAGGCCAAGGCATCGGGGTTGACCTTGATCCGTACCGCCTGGCGCTGGCCGCCGGCGATGCTGACCATGCCGACACCGCCGATCTGGGCGATTTTCTGCGCCACCCGGGTATCGACCAGGTCATTGAGCTTGGGCAGCGGCATGGTCTGGGAAGAAATGGCCAGGGTCAGCACTGGCGTGTCGGCCGGGTTGACCTTGTTGTACACCGGGGGCGCCGGCAGGTCGGTAGGCAGCAGGTTGGTGGCAGCGTTGATGGCTGCCTGCACCTGCTGCTCGGCCACGTCCATGTTCATGTCCAGGCTGAAGCGCAGGGTCAGCACCGAGGCGCCGCCAGAACTGGTGGAGGCCATCTGGGTGAGCCCGGGCATTTGCCCGAACTGGCGCTCCAGGGGCGCGGTGACCGCACTGGTCATCACCTGGGGGCTCGCACCTGGGTAGAGGGTCATGACCCGGATGGTGGGGTAATCGACCTGGGGCAATGCCGCTACCGGCAGCAGTTTGTAGGCGATCAGGCCGGCCAGCACGATGGCCAGCATGCTCAGGGTGGTCGCCACCGGGCGCAGGATGAACAGCCGCGAGAGGTTCATGCGCCAGCCTTGCCCTGGGTGCCCGGGGTGATGGCGGCGTCCTTCTTGTCCTGGCCCTGCAGGTGCTGGCCAGGGGTCACCGGTACTTCGGCGCTGTCGTTGACCACTTCAACATCGCTGCCGTCGCGCAGACGGTCAGTGCCTTCGAGCACTACCCGCTCACCCTTGGCCAGGCCTTCGAGGATCACCGTATGGTCGCCATCGCTGGCACCCAGCTTGAGCGGACGAATACGTACCTTGTTCTCCCCTTCCAGCACATACACGAACGAGCCATCGGTGCCGAACTGGATCGCCGCCGAGGGCGCCAGCACTACATCTTTGAGGGTGTCGGCCAGCAGGCGCACGTTGACGAACTGGTTGGGGAACAGCGCTTCGTCCTGGTTCTCGAAATAGGCCTTGAACTTCAGGGTGCCAGTGGTGGTGTCGATCTGGTTGTCGAGGCTGCGCAGCACGCCGAGCGCTTGCTGCCGGGTGTCGCCACGGTCCCAGGCTTCCACCGGCAGCTTGGCGCCGCTGCGGTAGCGCGCCAGCACGGTGTTGAGTTCAGATTCGGGCAATGTGAACGCGACGGTGATCGGCTGGGTTTGGGTGATCACCACCAGGGCGGTGGTGTCATTGGCCGCCACCAGGTTGCCGACATCGAGCTGGCGCAGACCCAGGCGCCCGGTGATCGGTGCGCGAATGCGGGTGAAGTCCAGGTTCAGCTTGGCGTCGCCGACGGCCGCCTGGTTGGTCTTGATCGTGCCCTGGTACTGGCCGACCAGTGCAACCTGGGTGTCGAGCGTCTGCTTGGCGATACTGTCTTCGGTATACAAGCCCTTGTAACGCTCCAGGTCGATCTGGGCGTTTTTCAGCTGCGCCTGGTTCTGCGCCAGGGTGCCTTCGGCTTGTTGCAGGGCGTTCTGGTAGCTGCGCGGGTCGATCTCGGCGAGCAGGTCGCCGCTCTTGACCTTCTGCCCTTCCTGGAAGTTGACCTTGACCAGTTCGCCGCCCACCCGGCTGCGCACATTGACGGTATTGGTCGCCGTCACCGTGCCCAGGGCCTTGAGGTACACCGGGAAGTCGCCCACGGTTGCCGGCTCCACACGCACCGGCACCGGCCCGCCAAAGGCGCCAAACCCGGGCCGCCCGCCCTTGCCTCCCGGCGCACCGGCTGCCTTGTGGGCGGCTGGCGACGGCCACAGCCACCAGCACAGGCCGGCGACCAGCAGCAGGATCAGCAGGCCGACAAGCCAGCGACGAGAGGAACGGGAACGAGAAAGCATCGGGTGATCGACCATTGTGCGGATAGGAATTCTTTTGAGGAGGCTGAACGATAAGCACTGCGGGCAGATAAGCAAAGCGCCTTTACCGGCAATTTACCTTGGCTTACGTTGGTAAGACGATGAAGTTTAAATAAAAACGGCCTGGACAAGGTCCAGGCCGCAACAACTCTTACAATTTGGCAGCTTCGCAGGCTTGCCCCGCGATCGGCCTTACTTCAGTACAGCCAATGCTGCATCGTAGTTCGGCTCGTCAGCAATTTCGCCCACCAGCTCAGCGTGCAGCACCTTGTCGTTCTCATCCAGGACCACCACGGCGCGGGCAGTCAGGCCGGCCAGCGGGCCATCGGCGATGGCAACGCCGTAGTTCTCGATGAACTCGCGGCCACGCAGGGTGGACAGGTTCTGGACGTTTTCCAGGCCTTCAGCGCCGCAGAAGCGCGCCTGGGCGAATGGCAGGTCGGCCGAGATGCACAGCACCACGGTGTTGTTCAGTTCAGCGGCCTTCTTGTTGAAGGTGCGAACCGAGGTAGCGCAGGTTGGGGTGTCGACGCTTGGGAAGATGTTCAGCACTTTGCGCTTGCCAGCAAGGCTTGCCAGGGTCACGTCAGCCAGGCCAGCACCAACCAGGGAAAACGCTGGAGCCTGGGCGCCGACTTTAGGCAGATCGCCTTTGACCTGTACCGGGTTGCCTTTGAGAGTCACTTGAGCCATGAGCTGAGTCCTTATGCGGGGGTGAGTAAAGGACCAGAGTTAATCATGAAAGTGCCCGGGCACCTATGGGGGAAAGTTAAATTGTTGCATTGCTAGACAATTTTTGTGGACAAACCAGTCATCCGAAAGCAGACAATCCTGCTTCCGGAGGGCCACTTCATCATCAGCTGAGCAGCGAGTACACCAGCGCAGAGATCGCCACCAGGCCTACGGCAACCACAAAGACGTTGGACATCTGCCCGCTGTACTTGCGCATGGCCGGCACCTTGCGGATGGCGTACATCGGCATCAGGAACAGGATCGCCGCGATCACTGGGCCACCCAGGGTCTCGATCATGCCCAGGATGCTCGGGTTGAGGGTGGCGACTATCCAACAGATCACCAGCATGAATGCTGCAGTCATGCGGTCCAGAGCCTTGGCACCTGGGCGCTTGCCGGCCTTGACGATCAACCCCTTGAGGCCTTCGCTGGCACCGATGTAATGGCCCAGGAACGACTTGGCAATGGCAATGAACGCAATCAATGGCGCGGCAAAGGCGATGGTCGGGTTGCTGAAATGGTTGGCAAGGTACGACAGAATCGACAGGTTCTGCGCCTTGGCTTCGGCCAGTTGGCCGGGCGTCAACGTCAGGACGCAACTGAACACGAAGAACATCACCATCGCCACCATCAGCAGATGGGCACGGCACAGGATCTGGCCGCTGCGCTCATCGGCGTGCACGCCATAGCGGCGTTTCTGGTCGACGGCAAAGGCCGAGATGATCGGCGAATGGTTGAACGAGAATACCATCACCGGAATGGCCAGCCACAACGTGTGCAGGAAGGCCGAACCCGACGGCAATTCGGTAGCGGTGGTAAGGATCCCGCCGCTCCAGTGCGGAATCAGGAACACCGCCAGAAAGGCCAGGGCGACGATAAACGGATAGACCAGCAGGCTCATGACCTTGACGGTGGCCTGCTCGCCACAGCGAACGATGGCCAACAGGCCCAGGATCAGCACGAACGACAGCACCGCGCGCGGTGGCGGCTCGATGTGCAACTGGTGCTCCATGAAGCTGCCCACGGTGTTGGTCAGCGCCACGCTGTAGATCAGCAGGATCGGAAAGATGGCGAAGAAGTACAGCAAGGTGATCAGGGCGCCCGCCTTGATGCCGAAGTGCTCTTCGACAACGTCGGTGATGTCGGCCCCCTCGCGCCCGGAGAGCACGAAGCGGGTCAGGCCCCGGTGAGCGTAGTAGGTCATGGGGAAGGCCAACAGGGCCAGAATCAATAAGGGCCAGAAGCCACCGAGCCCGGCGTTGATCGGCAGGAACAGGGTTCCGGCGCCGATGGCTGTGCCGAAAAGGCCCAGCATCCAGGTGGTGTCCTGACGGGACCAGTTGCCGAGGGCAACGGGGGTCGATTCGAAGCGTTGTTCAACGCTTTGGGCCTGCTCGTTCATCCGGGTGCAACTCCACTCGCAAACTGCAACAGGGCTGAGAGCAGCGAGCCAGAGGCCTCACCACTGCTCAACCATACAAAGAAGGGCGCGATTGTGCGCCCATTGGTTGCACTTGCAAAGTCTTGACCGAGGAGCGGTTGCACCTTTTACAACTACAAAAGCAAATGTGGGAGCGGGCTTGCCCCGCGATGGGCCAGCCCAGACGATACAGGTGTATTGGCTGAACCGAACTCATCGCGGGGCAAGTCGAGACGTCGCACCGCAGCTCCCACCCACAGGGATCATTGAACCGCAGCAATCGCCTCGGCTACTTGCTGCAGATTGTCCGGACGCAGGCCCGACATGCACACTCGGCCGCTGTCGATCAGGTACACACCGAACTCGTCACGCAGGCGACGCACCTGCTCGACGCTCAAGCCGGTGTAGCTGAACATCCCGCGCTGGCTCAGGAAGAAGCTGAAGTCCTGGCCCGGCAGCAGCACGGCCAGGGCATCTACCAAGCCCTGGCGCATTTCCAGGATGCGCAGGCGCATCTGTTCCACTTCGGCCGCCCACTGGGCATTGAGCACGGCGTCGCCCAGTACGGCCGCAACCAGTTGCGCGCCGAAGTTGGGCGGGCTGGAGTAGTTGCGGCGTACGGTGGCCTTGAGCTGGCCCAGCACGCTCTGCGCGGTATCGGCATCGTCACACACCACCGACAAGCCCCCTACCCGCTCGCCATACAGCGAGAAGATCTTCGAGAACGAGTTGCTGACCAGGCACGGCACACCGGCACGGGCCACTTCGCGAATGGCATAGGCATCTTCGGCCAGGCCTTCGCCGAAGCCCTGGTAGGCGATATCCAGGAATGGAATGAGGTTGCGCGCCTTGACCACCTCGATCACCTGTTGCCATTGCGCCTGGCTCAGGTCGACGCCAGTGGGGTTGTGGCAGCACGGGTGTAGCAAGACGACGCTGTTGGCCGGCAGGGTGTTGAGGGTTTCGAGCATGCCGTCGAAGTCCAGGCCACGGGTGCCCTGGTCGAAGTACGGGTAGGTATTGACCTTGAACCCTGCACCTTCAAAGATCGCCCGGTGGTTGTCCCAGGTTGGATTGCTGACCCACACCTGGGAGTCCGGGAAATAGCGTTTGAGGAAGTCGGCACCGACTTTCAGCGCACCGGAGCCACCGACCGTCTGCACGGTGGCAACGCGCCCGCCCTGCACGGCGGGATGATCAGCACCGAACAGCAGCGCCTGGATCGCCTGGCGATAGCTGTTCAAGCCTTCCATCGGCAGGTACAGCGAGGCTTCGTGAGGCTGGCCGGCCATGCGCCGCTCGGCTTCGCCAACCGCTGCCAGCTGCGGAACCACGCCTGCGGCGTCGTAATACAGGCCGATACTCAGGTTGACCTTGTTGGCACGAGGGTCGGCCTTGAAGGTCTCCATCAGGGACAGAATCGGGTCGCCGGCATAGGCATCGACATGTTTGAACACAGCGTGCAGCTCCTTGGGTCTGGGCAAAACGAAAAAGACTGTGCCGAGGATACCTGTAGCCGCGCCGAAGCAACATGTCCGTTGGTGCAACTAATCTGTGCATCCCTGCATGTCGCGGGCCGTACTCGGCCAAGGCAGCCAGCCTTGGGTGAAGGCAAGGTACAACAGCGCACAGACATTGGCCGTCGATGTCTTGTCGAGCATGTTGCGCCGATGCGTACGCGCGGTCTGGTCGCTGATACCCAGCGCACGGGCAATCTGCTTGTCGCTCAGCCCCTGGGCCAGGCAGCCAAGCACGTGCTGTTCACGTGCAGACAACGGCGTTGGCAACCTTGGTTGCCCGGCCTCAAGGTCGGGGCTGAGGCCAGGCACAGATAGCGCGCCACCAACGCACTGGCCCTGCCGACCTTGAGTTTGGCGTGCACATTCTCGCGGTGTTTGCGCGCCGTAGACAGGGCGATGAACAACCGCTGGGCGACCTCCCGATCAGTCAATCCTCGCGCAACCCACGACAGCACTTCGGTTTCCCGGTCGCTCAATCGCATGTTCTGTCCTTGAACTGTTCACTGCCGCGCGATGGCCTGCCGGCGCCTGAAACCCAAGCCTAGGACCTGCCAAGGCACTGTCAAGGCTTCCCCGGTTGGTCCTCTTTACATACCGCATTTGCCGAATGTTCCTACGCCATCGACGGACAGATCATTCAACTGCCGACGTTTTTCAACCCGGTGGTCGGCGGCAGGGAATGCCGCTGCGAGTCGCTGCTCGGCCTCACTCAATGGAAAAGGAATGCACACCATGAACTGGAACCGCTCGTTTACCGATCTGATCCGCAATGGCCGCGCCGCGTACTGGGGCAACTGGACCCTGGACCAGAAAATGAAAGTCGGCAGTGTCGGCTTTGTGTCCCCCGACAATGGCGACTTCACCCTGGTGCAGGAACAGGCTCCGGGCCTTACCGTCAGCACCCGCAATGCGCCCAACCAATGGAAGCTGTCGTCGAGCAATGTGAAGCGTACCCAGAGCAGCGTCAGCCTGGATGGCTCCGCCACCGACCCTGAAACCGGTACCAAGATCACCGCAGGCACGGAGGTCAAGTGGGACTTTGCCTCCTCCGGTTCCATCGCCTCGGAGTTCGGCATTGCCTCGGAGTCGTACCTGGCCGACCTCACCGTCCTGACCCAAGCGCAAACCCTGCAGTGGCTCAAAGACCAGGCGAGCCGGGTCAGTATGGCCTCGAGCAACGGCATCGCCCAAGGTTTTGGCGTGATCACCAGCGTCATCTACGCCACCAGCGGGCTGAACGTCGGCTCACAGGACAACAGCTCCTCGTTCTCGGTCACCGGCTCTGTCGGTGGCGTGCAGGACCTGTTGGCCAGCGCCGACGCCAAGGGCTCTTATGTGTCGACCAACCAGACCAAAAGCGTCGACCAGCACCTATGGCCCGACAAGGCCAGCACCTTGGCCAGCCAGCCGATCCCGATCGCCTACACCTTTGCGTCGTTCGACGGCGACCTGTTGATCCCCAACTGGATCACTCGCCTGGGCGGCCTGCAGATCCTGTTCAACAACAAGCCTGGCTGCACCTACATCACCGACATCACCCTCGACTACGACACCCCCACCGGCAAGCAGCACCAGTCGTTCAGCCTCAGCGGCGGCCTGTCGAAAACCGTCGGCAACATCCCGCTCAATGCCACCAACATTACCGCCCAGGTCAAGTTCAAGGGCGTGATGAACAGCGACAACTACAGCTTCAGCTGGCCCAGCCCGCTGGGCCAGTGGCTGACCGGCAGCCGGGAAATCCAGATGACCGGTGTATGGCCAGGCAAGACCTCGGCCCAGGACCTTCAGCGTTGAGCTGCGTGCTGATCACTCAATAAAAAAGCAGCCCGCAAGGGCTGCCGCGAGGACACCATCATGTGTAAATGCACATCGGATTTTTTGGTCAAACACGTCCGGATCCTTGGCCAGCGCCAGCCTGACGACCTGTACAACGAACTGATCATGCGTGATCTGGAAATACCCAGGCAGGCGATGGTCATTCTCAACGAGCCCATCACCAACAACCGTGAGAGCGTGGTCCACCGCGCGGGTATTGTGTTGCAGGCAAGGGCCGAAGAGTTCGGCCATGAATACCCCAACACCGTGATGTTCATGGATCTGACGACCTTGCAACAGGTCTGCACAACGCTGGACTCGTTACCGTCCAACCGACAGGACTTCAACTGCCGGGTGCGCATCCCCTGGATCGTGACGTGGAAAGGCGTCAGCAACTATGAAGTCATCGAGAATGCTTCAGGCTTTGCCGCCTCCACCGATGACAACGGCTACTGCAACCATTACCGCGCGCCGTTGACCGACGCGCAAAGCTATACCAATAACTGGAGCCCTAAAGGTCTGTAGCCACAAACCCCATCGTCAACCGTCGACGATGGGGTTCATCTTCATGCCTGCGCCATCGCCTGCAATTGCTCAAGCTCCTGCACCGTCAGGCTCACGCCCTCCTGGTCGGAGACCTCGCGCTCGCGAAAACGCCGCTCGCCCGGCATACGACTCAACCCCACCGCGTGCATCTGCTCCACCAACTGCCGGCTGCGCTCGGCAAAGTGATTGCCTTCAGCCTTGGCCGGATCAATGACAATGATCAATTGGCCGGTCCAGGGGGTTTTCGCCCCAGGGTGCTGTGACCAGTCGAACTCGAACGAGAAGTTGCCACCGGTCAACGCCGCAGCCAACAGCTCGACCATCATCGACAGTGCCGAGCCCTTGTGCCCGCCAAAAGGCAGCAATGCGCCGCCGTCGAGAATCTTGCGCGGATCGCGAGTCGGCTGGCCCTCGCTGTCTACACCGATGCCATCGGGCAGCATCTCACCCTTGCGCGCAGCGATCTGAACATCACCATGGGCCATGGCGCTGGTGGCCATGTCGAACACGATAGGGTCGCTCTCGGCACACGGCGCGGCAAAGGCAATCGGATTGGTGCCGAACAGTGGCTGGCGGGCACCGTGGGGCACCACGCAGGTCATGCTGTTGACCACGCTCAAGGCCACCAGCCCCTCTTCGGCAAACGGCTCGACATCGGGCCAGAGCGCAGCGAAATGATGCGAGTTGTGGATAGCCAGCACGGCGATCCCGGCACTGCGGGCCTTCTTCACCAGCAGCTCGCGGGCTGCCGCCAGGGCTGGCTGGGCGAACCCGCCGCCGGCATCGACGCGCACGAAACCACTGGCCACATCATCCACCACCGGCACCGCCTGGCCATCGACCCAGCCGCTGGCCAAGGTCGACACATAACCGGGAATACGGAACACGCCATGACTGTGAGCGCCGTCGCGCTGGGCGCTGGCGCAATTGTAGGCAAGGCTGGCGGCTACCGCATCACGGGTGCCGTTATGAACAAAAATGCGGTGCAACAAGGCCTGCAAGTCGGCAAAGGCAATCTGCGTGACAGCAGTGTCGGGGCGTGCGGACATCTGAAGCTCCCTTTTTGGATTTGGTATGGGCTGCAGCGCTGGGCATGGCGGGAACTCTCGCGCAGTGACAGCAAACTGTCAAATGTTGACTTGATGACAGAAAACATTCATTTTCTGTTTCCAAGTGCAACCGCCTTCGAGAACTGCCCGTGAGCCAACCGATCAAGCAACGCCTGGAAAACAGCCTGCACAACGCAGCGGCTTCGGGTCGCAAGATCGCCAGCTACATGCTCGCCAACCTCACCGACCTGCCGTTTGAAACCTCGGCAAGCCTGGCAGCGAAAATCGGCGTCAGTGAGTCCAGTGTCGGGCGGTTCTGCCGTGCCCTGGGCTATGAGCACCTCAAGGCGCTCAAACACGATCTCAAGGACGATCTGGGCGATGGCCCCTGGCTGGTCGGTGATCGTTTGCAAGAATTCCGCCAACACCATGGCAAGGATGCCGCCGGCATCGCCCGCAGCCTTGAGCAAGAAGTCGGGGCGCTGGTGCGGGTCTATGAGTACAGCCGTACCGACGCCTGGCAAACCGTCAGCCAGCGCCTGGCGCAGCGGCGCAAGGTGTTCGTCGCCGGCTTTCAGACCGAGCGCGGCATCGCCCTGTGCATGACCCACCTGCTGCAGTACTTGCGCGATGGCGTGCAGGTGGTTGACGGCAGTGCCGGGCATTTTGGCGAGGTACTGCTCAGCGACCCGGCCGACAGCGCCCTGGTGGTGTTCGAAGCGCGTCGTTACTCACGCCATGCCCTGACCCTGTGCCGCAAGGCACACGAGGCGGGCATCCCGGTAACACTGGTAACCGACACCTTTTGTGACTGGGCCGATGCCAACGCCGATGAGGTGTTTCGTATCCCCACCGAATTCAATCTGTTCTGGGAGTCCACCGCGACGATGCTGTCGTGGGTACACCTGATGGTCAACGAGGTCTGCAAGAAGCTAGGACCGGATGTTGAAAAACGCTTGGAAGCAACTGCCGCTCTACACAACGAATTCGTTGGCTACACGTCAACGAGCAAACAATAGCAAGAGTGCAAACAACAGATCGAGGTGTGACATGAAACCCGTTATCCGCTTTGCAGGTGCGTGCGCCCTGCTGCTCGCCGGCATCACTTCGGCCCATGCCGAGACCCTCAAGATTGCCACTGAAGGCGCATACCCGCCGTTCAACTATGTCGATTCGGATAACCAGCTGCACGGCTTTGATGTGGACATCACCAAGGCCCTGTGCGAGCAGATGAAAGTCGAATGCACCCTCGTTGCCCAGGACTGGGAAGGCATCATCCCGGCGCTGATGGCCAAGAAGTACGACGCGGTGGTGGCCTCGATGATCGACACCCAGGAGCGGCGCAAGAAAATTGCCTTCACCAACCACTACTACAAGACCCCGCTGTCGGTTGCCGTACCCAAGGACAGCGAGATCAGCGACGCCCAGACCGATTTCAAGGGCTACACGGTCGGCGCGCAAGCCTCCTCGACCCAGGCCATCTACGCTGAAGACGTCTATGGCAAGGCCGGTGCCGACGTCAAACTCTACCCTACCCTCGATGAAGCCAATGCCGACCTCGCGGCCGGGCGCCTGGACGGTGTGATCGCCGACAAGTTCCCCCTCCACGAATGGCTGGGCAAGGCCGGCAAGGACTGCTGCAAGATCCTTGGCGACGTCAACGGCACCAAGGCCGACGCCTCGATTGCCGTGCGCAAGGAAGACACCGCCCTGCGTGAGCGGCTGAACAAAGCCCTGGACGAAATCGTCGCCAACGGCACCTACCAGAAGATCGCCAGTCGTTACTTCGACTTCGATATCTATCAGTGAGTAATCGCGGGGCGACGTCTCGACTTGCCCCGCGATCAACCCATAGAAGCACCGCTCACTCTTCCAGCAAGAGGGTTCGCCCATGCTCGACCAACTGTCCCTGTTATCTTTCGCCAGCGGCGGCTGGGGCCAGGCCCTGCTGGCCGGCGCCCTGGTGACCATTTCGCTGGCCCTGGCCTGCCTGCCGATCGGTTTGCCGCTGGGCCTGGGCGTGGCGCTGATGGCCCGCTCGCCCAAGCGTTTTCCGCGGGCCGTGGCGACCGTGTTCTCCACGGTTTTCCGTGGCCTGCCTGAACTGCTCACCCTGCTGATCATCTACTACGGCTGCCAGATCGCCGCGCAGAAAATCCTCGCTGCCATGGGCTATGAAGGCGAAGTGATGATCAACACCTTCCTGGCCGCAATGATTGCCTTCAGCCTGGTATTCGCCGCCTTCTCCAGCGAAATCTGGCTGGGTGCCTTCAAGACTGTCGCCAAAGGCCAGTACGAAGCCTCCCAGGCCCTGGGCCTGAGCAAGGCCACCACCTTTCGCAAAGTGGTGTTCCCGCAACTGGTACGCATTGCCATGCCGGGGTTGTCGAACAACTGGCTGTCGCTGCTCAAGGACACCTCGCTGGTCTCGACCATCTCGCTGGTCGACCTGATGCGCCAGACCAACCTTGCCGTCAGCGTGACCAAGGAGCCGATGTTCTTCTATGGCGTCGCCTGCCTGGGCTATCTGCTGTTCTCGGCACTGTCGGGCCGGGTCTTCGTGTACATCGAACAGTATTTCAGTCGCCACATGCGGAGCGCCCGGACATGAGCTTCGATCAACTGCTGGCACTGGTACTGGACCCCGACCTGCTCGAACGCTACGGCCCTCGCTTTATCGACGGCCTGCTGGTGACCGGCAAGCTGGTGGCGATTTCCTTCACCCTGGGCGCCCTGCTGGGCATGCTCCTGGCTCTGGCGCGGCTGTCGAACAACGTGCTGTTGCAGCGCTTCAGCGCCGGCTACATCTACTTCTTCCGTGGCTCGCCACTGCTGGCGCAGCTGTTCCTGCTGTACTACGGCCTGGGCTCGCTCAAGGGTTTCTGGCAGGACGTCGGCCTGTGGTGGTTTTTCCGTGACGCCTGGTACTGCACGGTACTCGCCTTCACCCTCAATACCGCGGCCTACCAGGCGGAGATCTTTCGTGGCAGCCTGCTGGCCGTTGCCCCCGGCCAGTACGAGGCGGCCAAGGCCTTGAGCCTTAAACGCTCGACGACTTTTTTCAAGGTGATCCTGCCGCAGTCGCTGATCGTTGCCATCGGCCCGCTGGGCAATGAACTGATCCTGATGATCAAGGCCAGTGCGATTGCATCGCTGGTGACCATCTACGACCTGATGGGCGTGACCAAGCTGGCCTTCTCGCGCAGCTTCGACTTCCAGATCTACCTGTGGGCCGCCGTGCTCTACCTGCTGATCGTCGAGATCGTGCGCCGCAGCCTCAAACACATAGAAGCCCGACTGGGCCGCCACCTGCGCTGATTGCCTGCTCTGTGAGGATCGTTCCAATGCATTGTCAAACCATCGTTCTGGGCGCCGGGATTGTCGGCGTCAGTACGGCCCTTTACCTGCAGGCCCGCGGGCGCAAGGTCATCCTCATCGACCGCGACGAGCCTGGCAGCGGCACCAGCCATGGCAACGCCGGGCTGATCGAGCGCTCGAGCGTCATTCCCTATGCCTTCCCCCGCGAGCTGTCGAGCCTGCTGCGCTACGGCCTCAATCGCCAGTCCGACGTGCGCTACAGCCTCACCCACGTACCGAAGATCGCCCCCTGGCTGTTCAAATATTGGCAAAACTCCTCCACCGCCGGCCTGGCCGTGGCCACCCGTGCCATGCTGCCGCTGGTGGAGCGCTGCGTGGAAGAGCACGATGCCCTGATCGAAGCGGCAGGGCTTGGCGAGCTGGTCAAGGCCAACGGCTGGATCGAGGTGTTTCGCAACGACGCCGCCTTCAGCAAGGCAAAGGTCGATGCCCATGCGCTCAAGCCCTATGGGCTGAACTACGAAATACTCGACCGCCAGCAACTGCATGCCCGTGAAGCGGACCTCACCCCTGATGTGGTCGGCGGCATCCACTGGCTCGACCCCAAGACGGTCACCAGCCCCGGCGCCCTGACCCGTGGCTACGCCGCGCTGTTCGTCAAACGCGGTGGCCAGTTCATCCATGGCGATGCGCGCACGCTGCGCCAGATCGACAGCGAGTGGCAGGTCGACAGCCGCCAGGGCCCGATCACCGCGCCCGAGGTGGTGATTGCCCTGGGTCCGCAGGCAGGCGACCTGTTCAAGCCGCTGGGCTACCGCATCCCGCTGGAGATCAAGCGCGGCTACCACATGCACTACCAGGGCCGTGACGGTGCCCAGCTCAAGCACTCGATCTGCGATGGCCAGGGCGGCTATGTGCTGGCGCCGATGGCCCAGGGCATTCGGCTGACGACCGGCATCGAGTTTGCCGCCAGCAGCGATGCCGCCAACGAGATCCAACTGCAGCGCTGCGAAGCCTTGGCGCGCAAGATCTTCCCGCTGGGCAAGCGCGTCGACGCCCAACCCTGGCTGGGCCGACGCCCGTGCCTGCCCGACATGCGCCCGGTCATTGGCCCCGCCGCAGGGCACAAAGGCCTGTGGTTCAACTTCGGCCACGCCCACCATGGCCTGACCCTGGGCCCGGTCAGCGGCCGCTTGCTGGCCGAGATGATGACCGGCGAAACCACCTTCACCGACCCTGCGCCCTACAGCGCGGCACGCTTCAATTGATCGCGGGAGAATAACAACATGACCGCTTCACTGAGCCTTGCATCCAGCCACCCTGCCGCGCAAACCGACCCGCGCAAGGTCGTGGTGCGTATCGAGGGGCTGAACAAACACTACGGCGCCTTCCATGTGCTGCGCGACATCAACCTCAACGTGCGCGAGGGCGAACGCATCGTCCTGTGCGGGCCTTCGGGGTCGGGCAAGTCGACCTTGATCCGCTGCATCAACCGCCTGGAAATCGCCGAGCATGGCAGCATCCGTGTCAACGACACCGACCTCGCCCTGACCACCCGTGAAGCGGGCCAGGTGCGCAGCGAAATCGGCATGGTGTTCCAGCACTTCAACCTGTTCCCGCACATGAGCGTGCTGGACAACTGCACCCTGGCGCCGATGACCGTACGCGGCCTGTCACGCAAGGAAGCCGAGGAGCGTGCGCGGTTCTATTTGAACAAAGTGGGCATCGAAAGCCAGGCCGGCAAATACCCCAGCCAGCTCTCCGGTGGCCAGCAGCAACGGGTGGCGATTGCCCGGGCGCTGTGCATGAAGCCGAAGATCATGCTGTTCGACGAGCCGACCTCGGCGCTGGACCCGGAAATGGTCGCCGAAGTGCTGGATGTGCTGGTGAAACTGGCCGACACCGGCATGACCATGCTCTGCGTGACCCACGAGATGGGCTTCGCCCGACAGGTGGCCGAGCGCGTGTTGTTTCTCGACGGCGGGCAGATCATCGAGGATGCCAGCCCCGAGGCGTTCTTCAACAACCCGCAGAGTGCGCGGGCCAAGGGGTTTCTTGCGCAGATTCTGCACTGACTGAACACATCGCGGGGCAAGTCTCGACTTGCCCCGCGATGTATTGATCAAGCCAATGTGAACGTCAGCACCGCGCGCCTGCGCACCTCCCACCCCGAAGCGCTGTTAATAATAATTAACTGCGAAATCGACGCCCGCACCGTGCCATCTGGCCTGCAGCCCTAAAATTGCACTTATGCAATGAGAGCCTTCGCCTGCGCAATCTGAAGTCGTTTGACATATTAAACGGCTCTGGCAAGCTGTATGACAGGTTTCGACCGGAAATGCTGGCCTAGCGCGGCGTTCCGGCAGTGCTCGAAACCTCAGGTAGCGCCCAGGTTTCAATTGCGCGCCTGCACAATAATGACAGGCCGCGCCTGTCCCAAGGTGACATATGCCCAACAGCAACATTGGCAATAAGAATCAAACCCTTCGTAAACCCGTCGTCCTGATGACCATGGGCTCCCAGGAGCGCAAAGGTCACGATTATCAGGTCATGACCCACAAATACATTACCCCTCTGGTTGAACACGCTGGCTGCGTTCCGGTGCTGGTTCCGACCTGCTGCGGCGTCGAAGACCTGGAAACCTACCTGGACATGGCCGATGGCGTGTACCTGACCGGTGCCGGCAGCAACATCGACCCGGCCCTGTACGGCCAGGAGAACGAAACCCCGGGCAAAGGCCAGGACCGCAACCGCGACCTGTTCGACATTCCGCTGGTCAAGCTTGCCATCGCCCGCGGCCTGCCGATCTTCGGTATCTGCCGTGGCATGCAGGAAATCAACGTGGCCCTGGGGGGTGACATCTACCAGAAGGTCTACGCCGAGCCTGGCTTCAACGATCACCGGGAAAACCCGGAAGATCCGGTCGATGTGCAGTACAGCGCGGTTCACAGCGTGCGTATCGAGCAAGGCACCTGGCTGCAGAAGCTGCTCAAGACTGACGAGATCCGCGTCAACTCGCTGCACGGCCAGGGCCTGAAAAACCTCGGCAAGGGCATCGAGCCACTGGCCCGCGCCGAAGACGGCCTGGTCGAGGCCATTCACGCGCCAAGCCTGTCGCCGTTCCTGTTCGCCGTTCAGTGGCACCCGGAATGGCACGCCGCGAAGAACCCGGACTCCGTGAAGATGTTCGAAGCCTTCGGTGAAGCCTGCCGCAAGCAAGTGGCCAAGGTATCGGGCGTAAAGAAGCTTAGCTCCGCCGCCTGATGCAAACATTGTGGGGCAACTGCCCTTGTAGCCGCTGCCGCCAGGCTGCACAGCAGTCGCCCTGCTAATTCTACGGCCGCTTCGCGGCCGATCGCAGCCTGCTGGCAGCGGCTACTCCCCGCGATGCTTTTTAATGATCCCCATCAATAGCAATCCCCGCCCAACACGCGCACCCTGAACGAAGACTGCACGACCCAGCCACGCACACCTGTTCAGGAGAAATGGCCATGTCCCGCATGAAAGCGGCAATCTTCGTCGAGAAGAACCGCATTGTTCTGGATGAAAAACCCATTCCCGAAGTGGGTCCCTCCGATGCGCTGCTGCGCATTACCACCACCACCCTCTGCGGCACCGACGTGCATATCCTGCGCGGCGAGTACCCGGTCGCCAAGGGCCTGACCATCGGTCACGAGCCGGTCGGCATCATCGAAAAACTCGGCTCACAGGTCCAGGGCTTCATCGAAGGCCAGCGGGTGATCGCCGGCGCCATCACGCCCAGCGGCCACAGCTACGCCTGCCTGTGCGGTTGTGCTTCGCAGGACGGCCCCGGCACCGCGCACGGCTTTCGCCCGGCAGGTGGCTGGAAATTCGGCAATACCATCGACGGTTGCCAGGCCGAGTACGTCCTGGTGCCCGATGCCATGGCCAACCTGTCACCGATTCCCGATGGGCTGAGCGATGAGCAGGTGCTGATGTGCCCGGACATCATGTCCACCGGGTTCTCCGGAGCTGAACGCGGGGGCGTGCGCATTGGTGACACCGTCGCGGTATTTGCCCTGGGACCGATTGGCTTGTGCGCTGTGGCCGGGGCCAAGTTGATGGGTGCAACCACTATCATCGGCGTCGACACAGTCCCCGCGCGCCTGAGTGTTGCCCGCCAACTGGGGGCTACCCACGTGGTCGATTTCAATCAAGGCAACGTGGTGGAGCAGATCATGGCCTTGACCCATGGCCGGGGTGTGGACGTGTCGATCGAAGCCCTTGGCACTCAATCGACCTTCGAGTCGGCGCTGCGCGTCCTGCGTCCGGGCGGCACGCTGTCGAGCCTTGGGGTGTACTCGTCCGACCTGAGCATTCCGCTGTCGGCCTTTGCCGCCGGCCTGGGTGACTACAGCATTGTCAGTACCCTGTGCCCCGGCGGCAAGGAGCGCATGCGCCGGTTGATGGAAGTGGTAGGCAGTGGCAGCGTCGACCTCAAGCCACTGGTGACCCACCGCTTCAAGCTCGACGATATCGAAGCGGCCTACGAGCTGTTCGCCCATCAGCGTGACGGGGTGATGAAAGTAGCGATCACCCCGTAAGCCCAGGCACGTGCCAGCGTGCAGTATCAGCAGCCGCTGAGCTGCACCGGGCGCCGCTCGCCGACAAAGAAAAACGGGCGCAGGCGCACGCCCACCAGGTTGCCGGCATAGGCGGCGACCAGCCACAACCAGCCATGCAGGCTGCCCGAGGCAATACCACTGAAGTACGCACCGATGTTGCAGCCATAGGCCAGACGCGAGCCGTACCCCAGCAGCAAGCCGCCCACCACCGCCGCGACCAGTGAACGCAGCGGAATGTTGAGGTTCGGCGCAAAGCGCCCGGCAAGCCCGGCGGCGAGCAAGGCCCCCAGCACGATACCGATGTCCATGACCGTGGTGATGTCCTGCCAGAGCGGCGAAGCCAGGGCCTTGGCGTTGGCAGGCGCTTGCCAGAACACCCAGCTGCCGACATCCACGCCCAGCCCGCTCAAGGTCTTGGCGCCCCACAAGGCGAACGCCGAGGTAATGCCCCAGGGGCGACCGGCCAGCGCCAGGGTGGCGTAGTTGAGGAGTGCCAGCGCTACCGCGCCCCACACCAGCGGCCAGGGCCCTTGCAGGAAACGGCGCAAGCCGCGCACATCGCTCTGCACCGGCGACTCCAGTTGTCCGTGACGGCGCTTCTCCAGCAAACGGGTCAGCCAGGCGATGGCGGCAAACACCCCCAGGCTCGCCACCAGGGCCGGCATCACGCCCCATTCCTTGACGATCGACGTGGCAGGCAATGAAGGCAGCGCAAACCACCAATCGGCATGGTGGGTCGCGGTCACCGAACCGATGATGAAGAACAGCAGCGTCACCAGCATGCGCGCATTGCCGCCGCCCACCGTGAACAGCGTGCCCGACGCACAACCGCCGCCCATCTGCATGCCGATACCGAAGATGAACGCACCGAACACCACCGACACCCCGATCGGGGCGACCAGCCCGGTCACTGGCGTGCCGAACAGGGTGCCTGCACTCAAGGCCGGGAAAAACAGCAGCACGGCCACGCTGAGCATGACCATCTGCGCACGCAGGCCAGCACCGCGGCGTTCGGTGATGAACACCCGCCAGGCCGAGGTAAAGCCGAAGGCAGCATGGTAAAGCGTCAGCCCCAGGGCCGCGCCGACGATTAGCAGCAAGACCTGTTGCAGGCCGGCGGCGCTGTTGAGGAAGAACGCACCTGCCAGCAACAGCGCCAGCGCACACATCGGAACAGTGAAGCGGCGCTCAGGCGCTGCTGAAATGGTAAGACCCATCGTGGTACTCGGATAAAGGCAGAACGGGTCGCGAGTATACCCCGATCAGACCGGTCGTTCGATGCCAGGACCCTGCAGCCGCGGCGCCCAGTCTTCGACTTCGGCCTTTTCCAGACGGCGCTCCAGGGTACGCCGCCAGGAGGGTGCCAGTGGCAGTGCCAGGCACTGGCGCAGAATGTCGGCGTCCACCTGCTTGTCGAACAACACTGACGATAACCGCGCCACAGACCATTTCGGGCAAGGCCGTTCGATCAATTCGATCAGCGCCCCTGCAGCCACCATGCCCTCCTCCAGCACGCGGTAATACCAGCCGGTACGGCCACTCTGCTGGACCCTTAACGACATGTCCCTGACCCCAAAGCGGTCATTGAGCTTCCAGCACGGCATGCGCCCCTGGGAGATTTCCAGCACCGCGCTGCCCACCCTCAGGCGATCCCCTAGGCACACCGTGTGCTCGGTCCAGCCGTAGGTGCTGAAGTTCTCGCCGAAGGCACCCGGCGCCTGCAGCAGTGGATGGCCACCCAGTTCCAGGGCCCATGCGTCGTAATGCTCGCGGGGGTAATGATGGATCGCCTTTTCCTTGCCGCCGTGTACCCGCAGGTCGCCCTGTTCGTCGCCGGCCAGGCCCAGCGCGGTCACCGCGACCTCCCCGGTACGCGGCTGCTTGTCGATGGCACTGTGCGAGCCCGGCCGGGTGTAGAGCACCGCCCTGCCGGTGAGTACGGTATCAAGCATCACGAGGTTTACCGTCATGGGCAGTCACTCCGTCAGTTCGGCGAGCTGATGCTCGCGGCAGATCAAATCGCATTCGGCCACGGCCAAAGGCTCCCGGGTCAGTTCACAAAAACCACCGGTGGCCGTAATGCGATGAAAGCGGCAGGTCTTGCACAGGCCGAAACCCGGTACGTTTTCGTTGCGCTGGAGGGTGCGCAACAGGTCGGCCAGCAACCCCTCCAGGTCCTGGGCGCGCGCGCCCATGCGCTCGGTGGCGGCGACCAGGAAGTCCGGCGGCATTACCGCGTCGAGCAAGGCCCGGGCGGGTTCGGTCAGGCTCAAGTGTACGCTGCGTTTGTCACTCACCGCCTGGGTCTTGAGGATCAAGCCCTTGGCCTCCAGGGCCTTGAGCGACTGCGACACCGTCCCCTTGGTCAGCCCCAGGTACTCGGTCACCGCCAGCGGCGTGTTGGAGTAGCGGTTGCAACGCGCCAAATACAGCAAGGCGCTCAATTGAATGGGCTGCAGATCCGCCAACAGCGGGTGCTGGCGAAACCAGACGCGGGTCAGGCTCGACAGCCTTTCCAACAGGTCGAATAGCACGGCGGGTGGCCTCGATTGATGACGTCGATAGATAGTATCGAATAAAAACTATATTGACAAAGACCGGGATAGGCTTAGGCTGTTTGGTATCGATTCGAAACCATAATCCCAAGTCGGAGTCATCCCATGAAACGCACACTCGCCTTCACCCTCACCTTGCTCTCCACCCAGGCCTGGGCCCATGAAAGCCCCGGCATCACCAGTGCCAAAGGCAATGCCGAGGCCGCCTTCGATCTGGTCCATACCCGGGTCTACAAGCAAGGTGACAACCTGGTGTTCGAGCAACTGGTCGACGGCAAGGCCGGCAGCCGCCTGCCCACGGCCAAGGGCGCGTTTGCCGGCGCCGAGGTCTACAGTTACGTGTGGCCCACCAGTCTTGACAGCAGCAGCGTAGGCTTCGACGCCAAGGCCGGCATCCTGGCCCTGGCCCTGACCTCGCATCCGGACTTCGACGACACACCCAAGCTCGATGAAAACCGTGACGGCAAGGCCGACAACGACGGTGGCCTGTGGCACTCCCACTGGGTGGTGTTGAGCAAGGATGAAAGCTGTGGCCCGGGCGGGCTCAAGGTGCGGGACATCCCCGAGGGGGCAAAACCGACGCTTCCGGCCACCTGGCCGGGTGCGCCGATCTACATCGATTCCCCCGGCTACGACCTGAGCCTGGACAAGAATGCTGCGCGGATCAGCGTGCCGCTGGCGGCAGTGGGCTTTCCACAGGGCTTCAACTACGACGGCGTGACGGCGGCGCTGAAGATCAATGCCGACCTGCACAACCCGTTGCTGTGCGTAAGCAGTGTGTGGGATGTCAGCTCGGGGGACCTGTCGTTGCCGGGCCGTTGGACGCTTAATAAGCAGTAATCTATCGCGGGGCAAGCCCGCTCCCACCCGTTTGTGAGTACCAGTGGGATCGGGCTTGCCCCGCGATCAACGCTGTAGCTATGCTCAAGCACATGGACACCACCCCGCCCACCCGTTCCCCCTGCCCGCCCGGCGCCTGCGATTGCGGCCGTGAAACGCTGCAGGACCTGCGCATCCTGCTGCTCACCCGGCTAGAAGAAAAGCGCCTGCTCGAACGCCTGGAAAACCTGCAGAGCCTGGCCGACCTCGAGCATATGCAGCGCAAGCTGTACGAGAACCTGGGCATTCGCCTGCGTATCAGTCCAAGCTTCAACGAAGTGCGGACCATGCGTGGTTTCACCATCCAGATCGACGACCTGCCGGGCCTGTGCCGCAAGACCCGCCAGAGTATTCCTGCCGCCATACGCCGGGCCCTGGAGCGTCAGCCGGAGATTGCCTACCGGCTGCTCGATGCCCACGACCTGTTGCGCGACGCCTGACCGCTCCTACCAGTTGTAGGTCAGGTCGGTGGTCAATGTACGCCCTTCACCGTAGTAGCAATCCACAGTGGTGCTGCAACGGCTGACATACTTTTTGTCTTCCAGGTTCTGCAGGTTGACCTGCAACTTGACGCCCTTAAGGCGCAGCGGCGACTGCTGGAAATCGTAGGAAAGCATGCCGTCATACACGGTATAGGACGGTACGTGGAAGTTGTCTTCGGCAAAGTCACTGCCGTCACTGCCACGCACATACCGCGTGCCCAGGCCCATCCCCAGGCCCGCCAACGGGGTATCGCCAATAAAGTGATAATCCAGCCACAACGAGGCCGTCATCGGTGGCGTGCCCGAAGGGTGGCGCCCATCGCGCCCGTCGTTGTCCTTGGTGTAGGTCACGTCGTTACGCGACACCGAGGCGATCATCCCCAGGTTGTCGGTCAGGTTGGCCTTGCCCTCCAGTTCCACACCGCGCGAACGCAATTCACCTATCTGGCTGCTGAAGGCCATGTCGTTCGGGTCGGTGGTAAGGATGTTCTGCTGCTTGATTTCGTACACCGACAGCTGGATGAAGCTGTCCTGGCCTGGCGGCTGGTATTTGACCCCAGCCTCGACCTGCTTGCCGGTGGACGGCTCGAACGGTTTGCCGCCACGGTCGGTACCGCTCAATGGCAGGAAGGATTCGGAGTAACTGACGTAAGGCGTGACGCCATTGTCGAAGGCGTAGCCCAGCCCGGCCCGGCCGGTGAACTTCTCATCCTTGACGTTGCTGAAGTTGCCGGCAATCGGCTGGCGGGTGTCCACCTCGACCCAGTCATAGCGGCCGCCCAGGGTCAGGAACCAGTTGTCCCACTTCAACTGATCCTGCACATACAGGCCCGTCTGGGTCACGGTGTTGTCCCAATCGTACGGTTGACCAAAATTCAGCGCTTGGCCGTACACCGGCGAATACAGGTCGATGATCGGCGGATTGCGGTCATACAGGCCGAGGAACTTGGAATTGGAGTGATAATAGTCGACCCCCACCAGCAGGGTGTGGGCCACATCGAAGGTGTTGAATTTGGCCTGGACCATGTTGTCGACGCCAAACACCTTGTTGCGCTGCGCCCAGTCGACGCCGTAGCGGGTCTGGTAACGCTGGTCGTCGACGCCGGTCTGCGGGTTGGTGACGAAACGGTAGCCATGCAGTGGTGCCCGGTAACGGTCGTCGACATAGGCGTAGCGGGTGTTCTGCTTGAGGGTCCAGACATCGTCAAGGGCATGGCTCAATTCATAGCCGAAGGTGTATTGCTCGCGGTCATAGGCATTGACGCCCGGCTCGCCGATAAAACGGCTGCGCTTGATCCGCCCGTTGGGGCTCTCGAACACCGTACCCACGGCAGGCAGGCCCTGGGCCTCCGGCACGCCATTGTCTTTCTGATAATGGCCGTAGAGCGTCAGGCGCGTCTGCTCGTTGGGGGCCCAGGTCAGGCTGGGCGCCAACACAAAACGCTGTGATTCGACGTAGTCGATCTCGCCATTCTTGTCGTAGCCGCTACCGGTCAGGCGATACAGAAACTCGCTCTGCTCATCCAGTGGCCCGCCGAAGTCGAAGGAAGCGGCACGACGATCCTGGCTGCCGCCCCCCAGCACTACCTCGCGCAACGGGGCACTGGTCGGACGCTTGGACACCATGTTGACCAGCCCGCCCGGCTGGTTCTGACCATAGAGCACCGACGCGGGCCCCTTCATCACCTCGATACGCTCCAGCAAGTAGGGGTCGATCTGCAGCGCACCACCGGTACTGCCGCCCCCGTAGGGCAAATGCAGGCCATCCAGGTACAAGGGGGTCGGGCTGAATCCCCGCGAGGTAGGTTCGTCGAAGATACCGACACGGTCGGAAAAGCCCCCGCCGGTGATGCCGGGGGTATAGCGCAGGGCCTGGGTCACTGACTGCGAGCCCAGCGCCTTGATCTCTTCCTGGGTGATGATGTTGATGGTCTGCGGCGTTTCCAGCACCGAGGTATCGGTCTTGGTAGCGGTACCGGTGCGCTTGGCCACATAGCCCACTACCGGGCCCCAGGCGTCTACATCACCCTGGCCTGTGACCTGGGTGGCGCTCAGCTCCAGGGCATTACCGGCAACCGCAGGCTCCAGGCTCCAGGTGCCGCCAGCGGTGATACTCAAGCGCAGGTCACTGCCCCGCAGGGCCTGGCTGGCGGCCTGTTCAGGGGTGAACTGACCACTGACCCCGACAGCCCGCTTGCCTTGCACCAACGCAGGGTTCACCGACAGCACACGCCCGGACTGACGGGCTATGCGGCTCAGGCTTTCGCCCAGGTCGCCGGCGGGAATGTCGAAGGCCTGGGTGGCACTGACGGTGCGCTCGTCCTGCGCCAGGACGTACATCGGTGCGCTGCTGCCCAGCGCGATGGCAAGTGCCAGCAGGCTGGGGCGGATCATGGAATCGGGCATTGGCTGTGGGCTCGTTGAAAGTTGTTGTCCATAACGAGGACACGCCAGTAGCCGGATCCCCTCACGGCCCGCTGAATTTTTCAGTCAGATCACATCGATGCGGGTCAACCAACTACCAAGGCTGTCGACCCGTATGGGCAGGGTTTCACTCAGCGACAGCAAGGTGCGATCACTGTCGTCCAGCGGGAAGCTGCCGTACACGCGGATTTGTGCCGCTTGCGGGCTGATGCGCAGCAGCCCGGCGCGGTAGGGGCGCAAGGCCTCGACCAGATCACCCAGCGGCTCGTCGCGTACATCAACCCGGCCATCGGTCCAGCTGGCGCGGGTGCGCAGCGACGGTGCCAGGGCCTCGCTGTGCAGGCCGTCGAAGCGAAATGCCTGGCCCTGGTCAACCCTGAGGGGCGCATCACTGCCGGTACTGAGCAGCACACTGTGCTGCTGCACAGCCACCAGGCTTTGCCGATCTTCCTGGCGCATCACGAAACGCGTGCCGAGGGCTTGCACCCGGCCCTGGCGTGTAGCGACGACAAACGGCCGACCGGGTTCGGCGGCCACTTCGACCTGCAGCTCACCTTCGCGCAGCACTACCAGGCGTTGGCTGGCATCGAAGCGCAGGTCCACAGCGCTACGGGCGTTGAGACGCAAGCGCGAGCCATCGGCCAGGGTGTAGGTGCGGCGCTCGCCGGTACCGGTGTGCAGGTCGGCCAGCACATCACCCAACGGCATACGTCGATGGACAAGCCCCGCGCCGCCCAGCCCCAGCAACAGCATCGCCAGCCCCCCCCCCAGCACCTTGCGCCGCGACGGCGAAGCCTGCGTGCGCAGGCTGCGGCTGGCCATGGCCAACTGGCCTGGGGTGCGCTGCTCGGCCAGTTGCAGGTCGGCCAGGGGTTGCTCGAGCACCGCGTTGACCCGTTGCCAGGCCGTCTGGTGGCTCGGGCATCGCTGCAGCCACAGCTCGAAGGCGTGCTGCATGCGGCTGCGCGTCGGCGCTTGTTCGAGTTTGAGCAGCCAGCCCACCGCTTCGTGGGTAGCGCGATCGACCGGTACGTTACTCATTCAGGGCTCACACTCAGGCAATGCAAGAAGGCCCGGCGCAGGTCGCGTTCCACCGTCGCCAGCGATACACCCAAGTGCTCGGCAATCGACGGTTGGCTCAACCCTTCCAGGCGATGCAGAATGAAGGCGTGACGAACCCGTCGCGGCAACCCATCGAGCAGACGGTCGATCTGCGCCAGGGCTTCGCGTACCAACAGCACGTCTTCGGCGGACGGCATGCACTGCAGCGGCAAGCGCCCCAGCTCTTCCAGATACGCCTGCTCCAATGCACGCCGGCGAAACAGGTTACTGAGCAACCGTCGGGCAACCGTGGCCAGAAAGGCTCGGGGCTCCTCGATGGCTGGCAATGCCGTGCTGCCCATGGCCCGGACAAAGGTGTCCTGAGCCAGGTCGGCAGCGTCATGAGGGCAGTTCAACCGGCGATAAAGCCAGGCACGCAACCAGCGATGATGATCGCTGTACAAATGGGCCACGACAGCCTTTGAGTCGACAGAGCTGGTCACTTCGATCATCACGCGCTAATGGTAATTACTCGCATTATCGTGATGGCACCGTGAATATACAATCCCCCTTCCAGGAACAGATGACAGATGCCCGCCCTGACTCCCCGTGAGGTCTACCAGCAATTGCGCGACGCCGCCCTGGGTATTCGTGCGCTGCAGCCACTGGCGCCCTGCTCCACCCGCGGCCAGGTACACGTAGACATCGAGGGCTGGCAGTTGCTGCTGGACTTCGAAGGCCATCGCCTGCACCACTGCGAGCACTGCCGCCACCCCGATGGCCGTGAGGGGTCGCTGGACACCTGGCAGCGCTACGGTACCGATCCGGTGAGCTTGCTGAGCACCTGGGAGTTGGCGCAGATCGAGCGGTTGTTGCTGGGCATCATGCAACGCTAGTTGCTACCCTGCCTGGCGACTGTCTGACCTGCACAACAAGGATGTGGTGATGCAACGATATACCCTTCGACCCGCACAACCTGGCGATGGCCAGGCAATCTTCGATGTTACCCACCAATCAATCAGCGCCTTGGCCAACGACCATTACCGCCCTGAGCAACTCCAGGGCTGGATGGGCGAACGAACACCCGCGTTCTATGAGCAACAGATCGAACACACCCAGATGGTCGTGGCTGTGCATGACGGCAGGATCGTGGGTTTTGTCGATGCAGCGCCCGGGGAAGTGACGCGCCTGTTCATCCTGCCCGAAGCCTCAGGTACGGGCCTGGGCGCGCGCTTGTTGCAGATCGGGATCGACAAGGCACGGGCTCCAGGCATCGACGTCATCAACGTGGAATCGACCTTGAACGCCGAGGGCTTCTACCAGAAGCACGGGTTCGTGACACGCCGCCGGGGAGTCTTCAGCCATGGGGTCGGTGGGCAACCCATCGACATCGTCCACATGGAACTGCACACGTAGGAGCGGGCTTGCCCCGCTCCTACAATAGACAGCCGGCTACACCACAGCCGATCACCACCAGCCACGGCGGTAGTTTCCAGCGCATCAACGCCAGCAGTGCCAGCAGCGCCAGGCCAATATCCACCGGATGCAGAATGGCGCTGGTCCACACCGGCTGATACAACGCCGCCAGCAGCAACCCGACCACCGCCGCGTTGATGCCCTGCATCGCCGCTTGCATGCGCAGGTTTTGCCGCAACTGCTGCCAGAACGGCAGCGCCCCCATCACCAGCAGAAACGACGGTACAAAGATCGCCACCAGGCACAGCACGCCGCCCGCCCAGCCCGACGGCCCGGTTTGCATCGAGGCACCGAGGAACGCAGCAAAGGTAAACAAGGGGCCCGGCATTGCCTGGGTAGCGCCGTATCCCGCCAGGAACGTTTCGTTGCCCACCCAGCCCGCGGGCACCACTTCGGCCTGGAGCAACGGCAGCACCACGTGACCACCGCCGAACACCAGCGACCCACTGCGATAGAAGGCATCGAACATCGCCAGGGCTGGGCTCGGCCAGCGCTCGGCCAATAACGGCAACCCCAGCAACAAGACAACAAACAGCGCCAGCCAACACATACCAGCGCGTTTGCTGACCGTGATCGGCAATGGTTCATGGCCGATGGCCTTGCCGGGCGTGAACAGAATAAGCCCCACCACCCCCGCCGCCACCATCACGCCTGCCTGCGCCCAGGGCGACGGCACTACCAGCACCAGAGCTGCGGCCATCAGCATCAGCGCAATCCTCGATGCATCTGGACACAACGCACGCCCCATGCCCCACACCGCCTGCGCCACCACCGCCACGGCGACCACATGCAGACCATGCAACACACCGGAGGGAATGGCAGCGCCAAAACCGGCAACACCCAGGGCGATCAGTATCAGCATGAGCGCAGAAGGCAGCGTAAAACCCAGCCAGGCGGCCAGCGCGCCCCGGTAACCTGCTCGCGCCAGCCCCAGGGCGATGCCGACCTGACTGCTGGCAGGGCCTGGCAGAAACTGACAGAGCGTCACCAGGTCGAGGTAGCTACGCTCGCTGAGCCAACGTCGGCGGGTGACGAACTCGTCGCGAAAATAGCCCAGGTGAGCGACCGGGCCGCCGAACGAGGTCAGGCCCAGTCGCAGGAAGATGAAAAAGACCTGCCACGGGCGGGGTGACGGATTGTGAGGCATACACGGTGTCTGATCGGCTGAGATGAACACAGTCTATCGCGGGCGACTGCTGCGCAGTCGATCGCAGCCTCGTTCCTCGGCAGCGGCTACACACGGGTGTAACCGCTGGCGACAGTCTGCGGCTCGCGTAGCCGTCAGAACGCTTTGCTGGCACTGACCACGACGGTTGCCGAACACAGGTCGTCATAGCCGTACCAACTCATGCATTCGCTTTTTTTCAGGTCGGTATCGATGTAGCTCAAGCCCCAGGTGACACCGACGAACTCGCGTGTCAGTTTGGCTTCCCACTCGTAGTAGGCGTCGCGATTATCACCATTGGTGGCCCAGAACGCGGGGTCCTTGACGTCGTTGTAGCCCAGCCGCAACTCCACCCCGACCTCGGCAGGCAAGGTGAAGCTGTAGCCCAGGTAGCTATAAAGGGTGTCCTGGTCCTTACCGAAGGCGTTGGGAGAATCACTGGAGTAGTTGACGCTCAGCTTGACCCCATACAGGTCGAGGATGGCGTAGACCTCGCTCATGTTGAACTGCCCTTCCTTGGGATAGCTGTACTTGAGATAGCCAAGGTCCAGGCTGATGGCATCGGTGGCCTGCCAGTACCAACCAGCGTAATAGTCCACCTCCTGGCGGGTCTTGTAGTCGAAGCCGTAGTCGACGTTCGAAGTCCAGGCGCCGACGTACAGGCCACTGCCGTGGATCAAGGTAGCACCCGCTTGCAGCGCCGGGTCGCCGAGGGTCTGCGACACGCCCCGGGAGCGATAGTCGCTGACGGCGGCCAGGGTCAGCTCCAGGTTGAAATCGTCGTTCAGGGTCAGGGCCTGACTGGTCAAAGGGACCAGCATCAGGCTGGCAACGGTAAAGATGGCGCGTGCGTTCATACGAAACCCTTGTTGTTATCGATGTACGGGCAGATTCGTGCAGGCGAGACCCGGCCCCTCGCGGGGCAAGGAACCAGGCATCGTGGTCAGGGCGCGCGGTCAGGACGCCGGGGCGTAGACCTGTTTGCCGGCGAAGAAGGTTTTCAGCACTTGGGTATCGAACAACTCGTCGTTGCTGACCTTGAACACATCACGGTCGAGCACGATCAGGTCAGCCTGCTTGCCCGGCGCCAGCGAGCCGATCTGCTGCTCAAGACGCAGGGTCTTGGCGGCATTGAGGGTGTAGGCCTGGAACATGACCTGGCGGTCGACGCTCTCGTTGGCATTGAGTACCCCCAACGGCCCCTTGCGGGTGATGGCCTGGGCAATGGCGTTCCAGGGATTGGGACTGGACACTGGCCAATCACTGGCACCGGCAATCGTCGCACCAGCCTTCTGCAGGGAATGGGCCGGGTATTGGTAGCCGTAGGCCGAGGCGCTGATGTACGGCTTGACCAACTCGACGGTGTAGCTCTCGCCAGTGGCCCAGAGCAATTGCATCGATGCGATCACGCCCAATTGCTTGAAGCGCGGAAAGTCCTTGGGGTCGACCAGTTGCAGGTGGCTGATGCTGTGGGCCTTGGGGGTGCTGCTGAGCGTGCGGGCATACGCCACGCCGTTGAGCGACTCACGCACCGCCCGGTCGCCCACCGCGTGCATGTGTACGATCCAGTCACGTTTTTCGGCTGCAGCCAGCAGTTCGCCGAAGTGCTCCGGCTCGATCAGCAACTGGCCGTTCTTTTTGCTGTTCTTGTACGGCGCAATCACTGCAGCAGTCTGGCCGGGGTACTCCAGAACGCCGTCGACAAACACCTTGATTCCCGGAAAGCTCAGGTTCGGTACCCCCTCGAACTGCTTCATTACCTTGGCCAGCACTTCAAGGTCGGCGGGCCGACTCTTGGGGTTGGCGATCATCAAGGCGGCGACGTGGGCATTGAGCTCACCCTTCTCGGCCAGGGCGCGGTACAGCGGCAACACACCGACACTCTGCTCGGTGGCCTTGAAATCAAACAGCGAGTCGCCGCTACCGGCGTTCGAGGCGGCATCCATCCAGGCCGTGACCCCATACTGGTTATTGATCCGCACCGCCTCTCGGGCGGCCTTGATCATGACCTCTTCACTGGCGGGCGGAATCTGGCTACGCACCTGGTCCCAGCGCGACTCGGAGAAGTAACCGTTGGGGGTGAAGTCGGCGTCGTGGCCGACGTAGCTGCGGTCCTGCTCCGACATGCCCTTGACCAATGCCGCGTCGATGTTCAGGCGCTTGAGCATGGCGTTGTTGGCCCAGCCGGTATGGCCGTCGATACCGCCGAGCACCAGCGGTTGGTCCACCCAGCGCCCCTGGTTGAACACTTGGCCCAGCTCGCGGCTTTGCTCCCAATAGGCCGAGCTCACCCCGGCAATACTGATCACATCACCTGCCCGGCCGCGCCCCTCCTTGACCTCGGCCAGGATCCACTGCTCAAGTTCCGGCAGCGGTTTTTCTTCGTCTTGCAGGTTGGCACCCAGGCTGTCGAAAGCAGCCACCACCGGGTGACTGTGGGTGTCGATCATGCCGGGCATCAGCACCTTGCCGGCCAGGTCGATGCGTTGCGTATTGGCATCGGCCAGCGCGTTGATCTGGGCATCGCTGCCCACTTGCAGGATCTTGCCGTCCTTGACGGCCACCGCTTGCATCAGCCGCTGCCCGGGCTCGGCGGTGTACACCTTGCCATTGACCAGCACGAGGTCGGCGGCAGCCAGGGCGTGAAAGGACGAAACGGCCAGCGCGGTGGCCAACAGGGTGGGAATCAATCGTTGCATTGGAACGCTCTCTTGTTTTTATCGGGGCTGCGCACACCCTATAGCGCGCCGCCGAAGAGCGAACCTCTGCAAATGAGGAGGGTCAGGCGGATTTTTCACTCCCTGCAAGCCCGGAACGCAAGGCAGAGCCCAACTCCACCTTGCTCTTGACCCCCAATTGGGCGTAGCAGTTGCGCAAATAGGTGCGCACTGTGGCCGGGCTGAGCGACAGAATGCGGGCGATTTCCTTGTATGAATGGCCCGCGGCGAACAGCATCGCCGCCGTGCGCTCGCGGGGCGCCAGCATCACACCGGGTGGCGGCGCTTCCAGTGACAGGATCACATGCTCGCCATTGGGGCTCAGGGTCAGGGCACAACGTCCCAGGCGCATCACACAAGGTACTTTGTGCAACTGCGCGATCACCTCGGAGGGCAGCACCGAACCGTGCCAGCCCGGCACCTCGCGCTCGATCGCAGCGCACAGGCGCGCGCCGATGTGCAACAGGCTGCCATCCAGGCGTGCCACACCGAAATCACTGGCGCCGTTGCCGGTGTCGACCCGGATCATGTCCTGGACCTGGAACCGCCACAATTGCAGCAAGTGATCGCAGAAGGCGGCAAACAAGCCCTCTTCGCTGACATCGAACGCCACATCGTCAATACCCCGGTACAGGCAGACAAAAAAATTGAGCCCGCTTTCGGGCAGTTCGAAGGTAATGCACATCAGGTGGTAGAGGTCGTAGCGGCGGGCAAACACATTGACCGCTTCGACCGGGTCGGTGAATTCGCTGTCGCGCACCACCCTGCCCACCCTGGCCAAGGTGTCGTGGGCAAAGCTGTCGAAGCCGGCCACCTGGCGCCATTCGGCAGCGAACGCGTCGGGCAGGTCGATACGCCCGTGCATCCAACTTTGCGGCGCTACGCTGGCAGCGCCTGTAGACATCTCACCCCACCAGGCCGAGGCAAAGGGCACCAGCTCACGGAAGGACTGCAAGCCATCTGCGATAAAGTGCGAGCCGCCCTCCTCGCGCGCCAGGCTGGCCAATTGCAGAACACAACGATTGAACGCCTGCAGCGTTGCCATCGACAGCTGTGGTGCCACGTTGGGTATTCCTTGTTGTTGAGATTTTCGCGGGGCAGTGAGAGCGGGCTTGCCCCGCGATCGATCAGTACACCGCCCCGACCGGATACACGAACGCATTCACGTCATAGAACGGCGTACGCTGGTAAAACCACTGCAAGCGCGCACCGGGGCTGGCGGCAAAGGTCTTGTCGTCCTTGAGCTTCTTTTCGAACTCGGCCTTGAGCGCCGGACTCTCGGCAAGCATCTTGCGCGCCATGGGTTCCATCACGTATTCCTCGGGTTCTTCGGCCACCACCAGGGTCGAGTTGAAGAACCCCCAGGCCCAGAATGAATCCGGGCTTTCCGGGTACAGCAAATTGACCGCCAATACGCCCAGAGGCTGGTCAAGGTCGATGACCACCGAACCTGCCGGAAAGGTCTGCAGGCGCTCGAACGGCTTGCCCACGCCACTGACCGGCAGACGCCCTTCGTAACCGGGAATCTGGTTCGGTTGCGCGCGATCGGGCTCGAATCCGCCGGCCACCTTGACCTGGTCCATGCGATAGAGGGTGACCGCCATGGCAGTGGGCTTGTCCAGGGTGGTCATCTGGATGCCATGGGCCTTGAGCCGGGCAATCACCTCGCGCCATTGCGCGGGCACCACATACTGCTGCGGACGCTTGACCACAAGGTCCGGCTCGCTGTTGCCGGTGACCGGCACCGTCAGCTTCTTGGGCTTGTTGCTCCAGACAATGGTCTTGGCCCCCGTGATCGGCGACTGCTCGTAGCGGTAGTCTCCCACGGTGAACGGCGTAGTCTGCACCTTGCCTGGCTTCCAGGTGAGGGTCACGTCCTGCTGGGCTTCAAGACGCTCGCGGTCTTGGCGAATGGCTTCCCTGAGCGAGGCCGACTGGTCGCCGATCACCTGGATCATTTTCTTGAGCATCACGTAGTTGCCCAGCACCTGGGTCTGATAAGGGTGCAGCGCATGCTGCTCGATCAAGATCGACGGCACGTTGCGGATGTCGCCGTACTGGTTGGAGAACCGTGCGAAGTCGGTGCGGTATGGGTAGTAGCCCTGGCTCGGGTCCTGGTTGTCGTTCAGGCTGATGCACTCATGCACCACATGGCCGTCTGCCTCCAGGGCCTGGTACACCGGCGCGCGCATGACCGTGTCCATCCAGGCGCTGCTGGCCGGCGACCAGCCATTGCCGTTGTGGCAATAGGAACTGTCGTAGGGGTACATGGCGCCGTCGGTGGAGTGGGTGTCGGCAAAAAAGCTCAGGTCATAGGTATTGAACACCCAGGCGACGTTGCGGATCTCGGCGCTGTCGAGCTTGGTGAAATCGCGGTTGAGGTTGTAGTTCAGGCCGTTGACCCGCCAACCGGTTTCCTGCGGGCCGTTCTGGTTGATCCGGCCGTAGGCGCTGCGGCGCAGGTCGCCGTCGATGTTGACGGTGGGTATGAACAGAATGTTGACCTTGGCCAGCAGGCTGGCAAGCGGCTTGTCACCCGTGGTCATGTCGCGCAGCAGCATGAACATGGCGTCCTTGCCGTTGGCCTCGCCAGGGTGGATCTCGGCCTCGACGAAGATCGTCGGCTTGCCCGAATCGTTGAGCCCGGCCGGCGACTTGTCGACTTCAAGCGAAGCGATGGCCATCACCATCGGATGACCCTCGGCGCTTTTTTCCGGCAACTCGTGCAGCACGACACTGCCACCGGAAGCCGCCGCCAGCTTGGTCAGGTAGGCACGGGTTTCATCGTAGTTGCTGGTCTGGTTGAAGTTGCTGGCCTCGGCCTGGGTGATCAGCGGGTCATCCGCCTTGGCAATGTAGCGGGTGCTGGTCAGGGCTTGCTCGAACATCGGCGGCAGAATGCGCTGCTTGGCCGCCTCGGGATAACCGCTATCGTCGATATAGGAAGGCGCGCCGGGCAATGCCGCCAGTGCCGGCAGGCCTGCGCTCATCAGCATCGCGGCAACGAGGGGCTGCAAAAGCGGGTGTTTCATGATGTTTCCCTATCATGAGAGGCAGACGCCACCTTAAACCACAATGCCAAGCCAGACGAGAGGCAGACCACCATGCTCGAAAACCTGTTCACTTCCCTGCCTGCGGACACCACCCAGGAACACATCGACAACCTGCTCAGCCGCCCTGGCCTGCGCATTGAGCGCATCGTCTCGTTTGGCCAGGCCAGCCCACCGGGCTTCTGGTATGACCAACCGCAGGGCGAATGGGTCGTGGTCCTCAGCGGCTCGGCCGGGTTGCGCCTGGAGCACGAGGCAGTTGAACGCGTCATGCGCCCGGGCGACTGCATCGAACTGCCCGCCCACTGCCGGCACCGGGTGGAGTGGACCGACCGTACACAAGCCACCGTTTGGCTGGCGGTTCACTGGAGTTGAAAGCGAGCCCCGCGTGATGGCGGCCGCATTGCGGCTGATCGCAGGCTGTTGCCAGCGGCTACGTAGCCGCTGCCGAGGAACCAGGCTGCGATCGACTGCGCAACAGTTGCCATCCACTGGCATCGCAGGGCAAGCAGGCGCTTACAGGTACGGTTGTTCTTCACCGGGACTGCGGTCGAAATGGCGCTTGTATTCACGGCTGAACTGCGAAGTACTCTGATACCCCACCCGATGCGCCACCTGCGCCACCCCCAGCCCTTCACCGATCAACATCTGCTGGGCCTTGAGCAAGCGCAGCCGCTTGAGGTACTGCATCGGCGACAGCAACGTGCTGCGCTTGAAATGCTCATGAAAGGTCGAGGCACTCATGTTCGCGCACCCCGCCAACGCATCGACACTCAAGGGTTCGGCATAGTGCTCACGCAAATGACTGAGTGCCGCGGCGATCCGCGCAAAGTGCCCCTGCTGCTCCACCAATGCCCGCAACACCCCCGCCTGCGGCCCGCGCAGCGCCACATACAACACCTCCCGCACACGCGCCGCGCCCATCACCTGACTGTCGAGCGGATCCTGCAAACAACGCAACAACCGCTCGACACTGTCGCGCATGGCGTCATCCAGCACCGCCGAAGTCATCGACTCCGGCGTCTGCGCTGCGATTGCCTGGTCAGGCGGCAGCCCCATGCTCTGCACCAGCTCCCCCAGGACGATGCGGTCAATGGCTACCGAAACTCCCAGCAACGGCTCCTGTTCAGTGGCAAAGGTCTCGCACATGAATGGCACCGACAACGCCTGCACCAGATAATGCCCTGCCCCGTATTCCAGGGTACGTGGCCCCAGGCGCGCCAGTTTGCTGCCCTGGGCGAGGATCATCAGGCTCGGTTCATAGATTTGCGGGCTGCTGGCCACGTAGCGATTGGCCAGAAGCACCTGCACCTGGGGCAAGTGCGTTTCGACGAACCCCGGGCGCACGGCCAGGGTACGGATCAACGAGCAAAGGGTGGCGTTGGCATCAACGTGGCGGGTCAGTTGCATGGGAATCCGAGACGGAGGAATAGACACTGCCATGATCGCAGCTTCAAGGGCCACTGTGTGCAAGTCTCAGCCAACTCCGGAGTTTTAGGCATGACTGACGGAGGATTGATGGTGGGCAGCCACCCTGCCCCTGCGGACAATGGGCGCTCATCCGCTTAAACGATTTAGCGAGGTCTCCATGTACACAGCAATCGGCTACGCCGCCCAGTCCGCCACTGCCCCCCTGGCCCCCATGACCTTCCAGCGCCGCGCCCTGCGTCCCGATGATGTGGCCATCGAGATTCTCTATTGTGGTGTGTGCCACTCGGACATCCACCAGGCCCGCAATGACTGGGGTATCGCCGTGTACCCGCTGATGCCCGGCCATGAAATCGTCGGCAGGGTCACGGCAGTGGGCGACAACGTCAGCCGCTACCAGGTCGGCGACAACGTCGGTGTCGGCTGTATGGTCGACTCCTGCCAGCACTGTGAAGCCTGCCGGGCAGACCTGGAGCAGTACTGCCTCGAAGGCCCGACCATGACCTACGCCACCCCGGACCGCATCGACGGCAGCAACACCATGGGCGGCTACTCCAACAGCATCGTGGTCAGCGAGCGCTTCGTCCTGCGCATTCCGGCGGCCCTGGACCTGGCCGGCGCCGCGCCGATCCTGTGCGCCGGCATCACCACCTACTCGCCGCTCAAGCACTACGGGGTCAAGCCCGGCGACCGCGTGGGCATTCTGGGCATGGGCGGCCTGGGCCACATGGGCATCAAGTTTGCCAAGGCTCTGGGTGCTGAAGTCACCTTGTTCACCCGCTCGCAGAGCAAGGCCGAAGAAGCACGCCGCCAGGGCGCCGATCATGTGATCGTGTCCACCGACCCTGCGCAGATGCAGGCGGCGGCCGAGCAGTTCGACTTTCTGCTCGACACCATACCGGTACAACACGACCTGAACCCTTACCTGCAAACCCTGAAGTTCGATGGCGTACACATCCTGGTTGGCCTGATCGAACCCGTGGACCCTGCCCTGCATGCCGCCAACCTGGTGATGAAGCGCCGGGTGCTGGCCGGCTCCCTGATCGGCGGCATCGCCGAAACCCAGGAGGTGCTTGAGTTCTGCGCCGAGCACGACATCCGCTGCGACATCGAGATGCTCGATATTCGTCACATCAACGAAGCCTACAGCCGAATGATTGCGGGCGATGTGAAGTACCGGTTTGTGATCGATATGGCTACGCTCAAAGGCTGACGGAATTACTTCAGGTGCAGGGGCTCGCTCAAGGCCCCTGCCAGCCAACAGGGTTTCTCCAAGGAGAAGCAACCATGAGCAAAGCCAACGCCGGCGCCATCAAATCCCCACCTGCCAACCCTGCGGTCACCCGCACCCCGATTCCCGGCCGCGTGTTCGACGCCCGCCCTGACCGCCTGGATTTTCGCGACCTGCCTTACGCCCCTCCGCTGCGTTCCTTGCCGCCGTGCTGGCCGCCGCAGACTGACCTTGCGATGTACCTGAAAAGCTATGTGGCCCAAGGCCTGGTGCTGGATCAAGGCAACGAAGGTGCCTGTACCGGGTTCGGACTGGCCTGCGTGGTCAACTACCTGCTCTGGCTCCAGCACCTTGAACTGGGCAACACAGGCAGCTTCGAATCGGTCAGCCCGCGCATGCTCTATGAGTTGGCCCGTCGTTACGACGAGTGGCCGGGCGACGACTACCAGGGTTCAAGTTGCCGGGGCGCGCTCAAGGGCTGGCACAAGCATGGGGTGTGCAGTGAAACGCTCTGGCCATTTTCGACCCAGGGGTTCATCCGGCCGCGACCGCGCTGGGACACCGATGCCGCCAGGCGGCCACTGGGCGTGTACTACCGCATCAACAGCAATGCCGTGGTCGACCTGCAGGCAGCGATTTTGAACATTGGTGCGGTGTACGTCTCGGCGAGCGTGCATGACGGCTGGGAAACCCTCATGCACGCGCGCGCCACCTCTGTGCCGAAGAACCTCGACAGCCTGCCGGTCATCCCTCCTGCGCAATCGCCCGGCTCACTGGGAGGCCACGCCTTTGCAATTGTTGGCTATGACCACCGGGGCTTTGTGATACAGAACTCGTGGGGCACCCGTTGGGGGCGCTCAGGTTTTGCCGTGTTGCCCTATGAAGACTGGGTGATCCATGGCACCGATGCCTGGGCCTGCGCACTGGGTGTGCCGCAACAGCTATTGGTACCCGGCATTGGCAAACCCGGCAAGTCGGGGTTACGCGATCAGGTGTCCTCGGCTTTTCGCATTGGCTCCGGGCGTTCGCTGACCGGCCTTGACCGCTCGGCGCGGGTGCCGGGCAATCCGGTCGACGACCCTTGGCCGTTCGATCACCCGTTCAACGAACCTCGCTATCAGCCGGTCAGCACGCCGCGGGCCTATGAGCTCACCCTGGTGACCGGCAATGACGGTGAAATAGTACCCACCGATTTCACCCGTGGCCCGCTGGATCGCGCCGGGCTGGTCAAGGAAGTGGTGCATGAACGACCGCTGGCCTGGCTGCAGACACAACCGCAGAAAAAGCTGCTGCGCGTGGTGCTGTATGTCCATGGCGGGCTGAACAACGAAGACGAGTCGATCCAGCGCATTCGAGTATTGGCGCCGTATTTTCTGGCCAACGGTATCTACCCGCTGTTCATGACCTGGAAGACCGGCCCGGGCGAAACACTGGCCGACATGGCCGAGGACTGGCTGCGCAAACTGTTCGGCACCGATGAGCGTGCAAGTGGCGTGGAGGATATGGTTTCTGAGGCCAAGGACCGAGCCATCGAAGCCCTGGCCCATGTGCTGGGCACCGGGATCTGGTCGCAGATGCGCAGCAACGCCCGTGACAGCAGCCAGCCTGGCCATGGCCTGGATCTGGTGGGCCGGGCCTTGCAGGCGCTGGCAGCTGACCTGCAGGCCCGGGGTGCAAAACTGGAGCTGCACCTGGTGGGTCATTCGGCCGGGTCGATCTTGCTCGGCCATCTCCTCGACCTGCTAGGCAGAAACACGCCCCAACCGCTTAAAGTGCAGAGCTGCGAACTGTTCGCCGCCGCCTGCTCCACCGGCTTTGCCCTTGAGCACTACCTCAAGGCCCATGCCAATGGCGTGTTGAGCCTGGACCAACTCTGGCTGGATGTGCTGAGCGACAGCAATGAAAAGGATGATGGCCTGCCGACGCCGGAGTTTGCCGCGTATGGCAAGTCGCTGCTGTACCTGGTGTCGCGCGCCCTGGAGGATGTGCGCAAGCAACCCCTGCTGGGCATGGCACGCGCCCTGGACAAGCGTTTTGCCAACGACAAGGACCAATGGGATGCCAGCACTCTGCCCGCTGTTCAGCAGTGGCTGGCGAACTGGCCGACCAAGCCTGACCGCTTGCGTATCTGGCAATCGCCCCGGGTAAGGAACACCCGTGACGGCCAGCAGATACCCTCGACCCACGGCTCTTTCGACAACAACATTGAAGTGCTCACCTTCGTGCTCATGCGCATCCTGGGCAAGCAACTGATCGGCCCACTGGAGTGGCTGGACTATTGAGCCGACAAAAAAGGGGCCGCACTGGCGGCCCCGGCACGGCTCAAACCCCGGTAGCCTTGAGCATTCCGCGCTCGACAATAAAGTCGATGACCCGCTGCAGGCCCTGCCCGGTCTTGAGGTTGGTGAAGGCCCAGGGCCGTTCGGGGCGCATGCGCTGGGTGTCCTTTTCCATCACCTCGAGGGAAGCGCCGACGTAGGGCGCAAGATCGATCTTGTTGATCACCAGGAAATCCGACTTGGTGATGCCCGGCCCGCCCTTGCGCGGGATCTTCTCGCCTTCGGCCACATCGATGACATAGACCGTCAGGTCGGCCAGCTCCGGGCTGAAGGTGGCACTCAGGTTATCGCCGCCACTTTCGACAAAGATCACTTCGAGGTTACCGAATTTGCGTGCCAGCTCCTCCACCGCCGCCAGGTTCATCGAGGCATCCTCGCGAATGGCCGTGTGCGGGCAGCCACCGGTTTCCACCCCGACGATGCGCTCCGGGGCCAGGGCGCCCGCTTCGGTGAGGATGCGCTGGTCTTCCTTGGTGTAGATGTCATTGGTCACCACGGCGATTTCGTAGTGGTCGCGCATGGCTTTGCACAGGGCTTCGAGCAGTGCGGTCTTGCCGGACCCAACCGGGCCGCCGACACCGACGCGCAGGGGTTGCTGGTAGCTTTGCATGGGGCTTTCCTCAGGATCGGAACAATCGGGTGTATTGGGTTTCGTGACGCGCCGAGGCAATTGCCAGCAGTGGCAGGCCACCGCCGAGCTGGTCATCGGCTAACTCAAGGGCGTGTTCCAGCACCAAAGGCAGCTCGGCGCACAGATCACGCAGCAGGCTCTGGGCCGCTTGCTGCCCGAAGGGCACCAGCTTGACGCCGGCCATCACGGCCCCTTCAAGCCAGGTGAAGCCAAGCCCCAGGGCCAGGTCGCGCAACGGGATTTTCCAGTGCGCCCCCAGCCAGGCCATGCCCCCCAACTGGCTCAGGGCCAGGCTCGACCGCCACGCGGGCGCCTGGCACAACTGCCAGCCATCGAGCAGCCGTGCCAGGGCCATGCCACGCTGGCGCTCTTCCAGGCGCAGCTCGGCGGTTTCACGGTTGGCCAGCAGGAACTGGCTCCAGCGCGCGAACGCCTGCGCATCGTCGTCGCGACAGGCCTGGTACAGGCGCGCCAGCAAGGGCCAGTCGATGCAGCCCAGGGTGTCGTCCAGCTGTTGCCGTTGCCACTGGCGAAAGCCTTCGGCGCCCTGAACCCAGCCCGCTTCCACCGCCCACTCCAGCCCTTGCGAATACGTGAACCCCCCCACCGGCAGGTTGGGGCTGGCCAGCTGCAGCAAGCGCAGCAGCTTCAGCTCAGTGCTCATCAGCCGGCCAGTACCAGTGCGGCGCCGGCCAACAGGCCGCCTCCGAAGGCTTTTTGCAGCCTGTCATGACGGCGCAGCAGGCAACCGCCGGCAAAACCTGCCAGCAACAGCAGGCCGCTGACGGTCACAAAACCTGCGCTGAACAACCAGAACGCACCGGGGCTGGCCTCAACGCCATGGGCCCAGCCATGGAACAGGGCGAACAGCGGCATGGCCAGGGCCAGCAACACTTGGCGGCGGGGCAGCAACAACGCGGCGGCAGCCACCAGCAGCGAACCGATGATCATCTGTTCCATACCGATCACGCCACCGAACAGATGGCCCAGCAAGGCGCCGCCAAACATCGCTGTCAATGTCAGCAAAGGCAGTGCCAGGGTACGGCCGGTCAGAGCTGCCAGTACGCCGGTGCCCAGCAGCATCAACAGGTGATCAAGGCCGGTGAGCGGGTGCAGCAAGCCGTCCTGTAAAGGGTTGGCGTCGTGGCCCGGATGGGCAAACGCAGGGACCGCGACCAGCAGCAAGGCAAGTGCCAGGGACGTTTTCATCGGGGTATCTCCTTATAAGAAATCAGTGGTGAGCGACGCGCACAAAGGGATGGTCGGTATGCGCATGGCTGTGCGGCGCGCTCTGGTAGGCACCGGCTTCGGGTTCGAACGACGCCTGCTCCACGCTGACCTGCAGGCCCAGGCCACGGACCATTTCGTCCAGCACATGGTCGTGCTGGTAGCGCACAAAGCCGGCTTCGATCTGCAGCGGCACATGGCGGTTGCCCAGGTGATAGCTGGCCCGCGCCAGCAGCAACGGATCGGCGCAGCGCACCGTGGACACCTGCTCGGCGGCGGCCAGCACGCGGATCACCTCTGCGCCCTGCTCCGCCGCCAGCAACTCGCCGCCGCGCAGCAGTTGGCCACGTTCGAGCATCAGCCCGGCTTCACGGCCATCGTCCAGGGTGACGCGCACACGGCTCTTGATGCGGGTATCCAGGCTCAAGGTGACGGTGCCACTGACGTGTTCGGCGTCTGTGACCCGACGGGTCAAAAGAATCATGCTCGCTCCTTCAAAACAGAAAATAACGTTGCGCCATCGGCACAACGGTGGCCGGCTCGCACACCAGCAGCTCACCGTTGGCGCGCACCTCGTAGGTTTGCGAATCCACCTCGATCACGGGCAGCAAAGCGTTGTGGACCATGTCGCCCTTGCGCACCGTGCGACAGCCGCGGGCCACGCCGATCAGGCTGCGCAGGCCCAGTTCATGATGAACGCCGCGCGCCACCGCCGACTGCGACAGGAAGGTCATGCGCGTGGCATTGCGCGCAGCGCCCAGGGCACCGAACATCGGCCGGTAGTGCACCGGCTGCGGGGTCGGGATCGAGCCGTTGATATCGCCCATGGGCGCCATGGCAATCATGCCGCCCTTGATCACCAGGGCCGGCTTGACCCCGAAGAACGCCGGAGCCCAAAGCACCAGGTCGGCCAGCTTGCCGGCCTCCACCGAGCCCACTTCGTGGGCAATGCCGTGGGTCAGGGCCGGGTTGATGGTGTACTTGGCAATGAAGCGCTTGACCCGGAAGTTGTCGCTGTAACCGCTGTCGGGTGCCAGTGGCCCGCGGCGGCGCTTCATCTGGTCGGCGACCTGCCAGGTGCGCAGCACCACCTCGCCGACCCGGCCCATGGCCTGGGAGTCGGACGAGGTCATGGAGAAAGCGCCGATATCGTGAAGGATATCTTCGGCGGCAATGGTCTCGCGGCGTATGCGCGACTCGGCGAACGCCACGTCCTCGGCGATGCTCGGGTCCAGGTGGTGGCAGACCATGAGCATGTCCAGGTGCTCATCCACGGTGTTGATGGTGTAGGGCAAGGTCGGGTTGGTGGACGATGGCAGCACGTTGGCAAATGCGGCGGCGCGGATGATGTCGGGCGCATGGCCGCCACCGGCACCTTCGGTATGGAAGGTGTGAATGGTGCGGTCGCCGATGGCCGCCAGGGTGTCCTCGACACAGCCGGACTCGTTGAGCGTATCGGTATGGATGGCCACCTGCACGTCCAGCTCTTCGGCCACGGCCAGGCAACAGTCGATGGCCGCCGGGGTCGAGCCCCAGTCCTCATGCAGCTTCAGGCCCACGGCGCCGGCGCGGACCTGCTCGCGCAGCGCCTCGGGCTGCGAGGCGTTGCCCTTGCCGAGCAGGCCGATATTGATCGGCAGCTCGTCGGCGGCCTGGAGCATGCGCGCCAGGTACCAGGGCCCGGAAGTGCAGGTGGTGGCGTTGGTGCCGGTGGCCGGCCCGGTGCCGCCGCCGATGAAGGTGGTGATGCCGGAGGTCAGCGCCTCTTCCACCTGCTGCGGGCAAATGAAGTGGATGTGCGAGTCGATGCCGCCGGCGGTGACGATCTTGCCTTCGGCGGCAATCACCTCGGTGCCGGGACCAATGGGCAGGGTCACACCGGGCTGCACATCGGGGTTGCCGGCTTTGCCGACCCCGACGATGCGGCCATTCTTGATGCCGATGTCGGCCTTGACGATGCCCCAGTGGTCGATGATCAGAGCGTTGGTCAGCACCAGGTCCATCGCCACGGTGGCGAGCATCTGGCCCTGGCCCATGCCGTCGCGGATCACCTTGCCGCCGCCGAACTTGACCTCTTCGCCATAGATCGTGAAGTCCTTCTCCACCTCCACCCACAGTTCGGTGTCGGCCAGGCGTACACGGTCGCCCACGGTGGGGCCGAACATATCGGCGTAGGCGCGTCGGGAAATCCGGCTCATCCCTGCACCTCCAGCTTGCCCATCACCTTGCCTTGAAAACCGTAGACCTCACGCTTGCCGGCGTACGGCACCAGGGTCACGGTACGCGCCTGGCCAGGCTCGAAGCGCACGGCAGTGCCGGCCGCGATATCCAGACGACAGCCCAGGCTGACCTCGCGCTCGAACACCAGGCAGTCATTGACCTCATAGAAGTGGTAGTGCGAGCCGACCTGCACCGGGCGGTCGCCGTGATTGGCCACGGTGACGCTGACCCGCGTGTAGCCCACGTTCAATTCGATGTCGCCGTCGGCGACCTGTACTTCTCCGGGAATCATCCTGCGCTCCTAGACAATCGGGTCATGCACGGTCACAAGCTTGGTGCCGTCAGGGAAGGTCGCCTCGACCTGGACGTCGGGGATCATTTCACTCACGCCCTGCATGACCTGGTCGCGGCTGAGCACTTCGCGGCCCAGGTTCATCAGTTCGGCGACGGTGCGCCCATCACGGGCCCCCTCCATCACCGTGGCACTGATCAGCGCCACCGCCTCCGGGTAGTTCAGCTTCAGGCCGCGGGCCAACCGACGCTCGGCGAGCAAGGCGGCGGTGAACAGCAGTAGTTTGTCTTTCTCTCGCGGGGTCAGCTCCATGGCGTTCTCTCAAGTGGCCCAGATACGCGGCGGGCATGGCGCCAGACCGACCACTTCGGGTCGCAAGGCATGCCAGATCCGCTGCAGGGTGAGTTGCAGGCGTTGGTTGTCGTGGTCCAGCAGACGCACCACCAGCAATTGCCCGAGCAAGGTCGCCCCGGCGGGAACGGCAAGGTGCTCGATCAGGCTGCGAGTCTGTTCGAGCAAGGCGTCGGTGGCCGGGTAGGCGCAAAAGGTGGCTTGCAGTGGGTAACCGCCGAGTTTTTGCAACTGGCCGCCTTCGATGCGCAGGCGTTCGTGCAGGCCGGGGTCGTCGGGCACGTCGATCTGCAGGCGGCTGTCCAAGGCACCGTGACTGAAAGGCTCGTTCATCACCGGGCGCCCCAGGCACAGGGTTTCCCAGGCCAACAGGCGTGCCCCGGGCTCCAGGCTGAAGCGATTTTCGAGGCGCACACGCGCACCGGGAAAGCAGATGCTGCCTTGGGGCAGCCACTCCAGGACGCTGTCGGCGGCCAGGTGAAAGTGCTGGTCGAGGGTCGAGGTCTGGCCGTTGCTGCGGTAGAACTTGGTGGCGCCGGGCATGGTCAGCAGCGCATGGCTGCCGGCGTCGAGGTGCACGTCGAGCACCAATTTGTCGCCACCGACCACTCCACCGGGCGGATGCAGCACATAAACGTGGCACGGGGCGCCCTCGGGGTAGAACGGGCGCTGCACCAAAAGAGGACCAAAATGTCGCCGCGCACCAATACAGGTCTTTTGCCCACGGCGTACGAAGCGCAGCACCAGTTCGGCGCGCCAGCCGGTGCCGTGGGCAGTGAGGTCCAGTGGTTGGGCAAGCGTCATGCATCTGATCCCTGTAAATACGGAGTCCGACGTATTTGATGGATCGGCTGTGCCTCGGGTTATACGGGGAAGCGTTCGAGGTTTGACCAATCGATCAGCAATCGATGCAGGGGGACAAAGCACATAGCGGGCCAGATGTGGGAATGCGCGCAACTGTCTTGAATCACGACCGCTGCACGGTCGATCGCAGGCTGTCGCCAGCGGCTACACCGGCAATCTGTAGCCGCTGCCGAGGAACGAGGCTGTGATCGACCGCACAGCGGCCGTAATCCAGGCGACGCCCTATTTGATGGTTACTGCGCCTGCGGCATCTCCCCGCGCGCCAACCGCGCATTGATGTCTTCGATCACCGCTGGCAGCTCTGCGATGGTGTCGATCAGGTAATGCGGGCGCGAGCCTTCGAACATCCGGCCGATACGGGCACGCTCCTGCTCCAGGATGTCCAGCGGCAAGGCTTTATAGGCCTCGTAGGTCAACCCCAGGGCATTGCCCGAGCAGGTCAGTGCGACGGTCCACATGCCCGCCTTGCGACCTTCGAGAATGCCCGGCCAGGTGTCGTCCACCTTCACGCAAGCCGCCACATCGTCGATGCCCAGGGCGATGACGTTGGCCAGGGCCTGGGCCGGCCAAGGACGACCATTGGGGGTTTCGTCGGTGGCCACCACATGGTCGGCGACGTAGCCATTGCGCTGCGCCAGTTCCACCACTTTTTCCATTACCACTTTCGGATAGCCCGAGCACGAGCCAATCTTCAGGCCTTGTTCCCGCAGTTGGGCAATCGCCTGCAAGGCCCCCGGAATCAACGCCGAATGCTCGGCGATCTTCTCGATCTGCAGTGGCATGAAGCGGTTGTAGATGGCGGTGACATCGTCATCGCTGGGGTTGCGCCCGAACACCAGGCGATAACGCTCGGCAATCTGCGGTTGATCGCACAAGGTGCGGATATGGTCCCACTTGCCCATGCCCATGGGGCCGCGGGCTTCCTCCAGCGATACGGCCACGCCGAACTCGGCAAAGGCTTCGACGAAGATCTGGGTCGGCGCGAACGAGCCGAAGTCGACCACAGTACCCGCCCAGTCCAGGACGACCGCTTGCAGGCGTTCAGGGTTTTGATATTGCATGGTGATTCTCCGGTTTTCAGGGATGAGAGTGCCCGCACCTTGCAGGCAAGGCGTTGTCGATGGGCCAGGGTTGAACGGGCTTAGCTGTCCGGTGGCACGCCGGTGTCGAACAGCTCGGCAATGATCGGGCGATTGCGCCGTATCGCCAGGCAACACAGGTAGTAGCTGATGTGAAACGGCTCCTCGGTAAACGACACGGCCTTGGTGCCAGGGCGGTCGGCGTATTCCACGGCGGCGACAAAGCCGATGCCGATGCCCTGCACCACCGCATGCACAATGGCCTCGCGGCTGTTGAGCTCCATGGCGCAGTCCAGGGGCACGCCATAACGCTGGCAGCCTTCCTCCACCAGTTGCCGGGTGCGCGAGGCCGCTTCGCGCAACACCAGGCGCTGGCCACTGATCTCACGTACGCTGACCTGCTCCTGCGAGGCCCACGGGTGGTCATCACGCACCACTGCCAGAATCGGCACCGTACGGTACAGGTGGGTGCTCAAGCGCTGGTCGAAGGTCGACAGCGCCAGGATCGCCACGTCGATATCGAAGGCATAGAGTCGCTCCAGGGTCTGCGCCTCGGTGGTGAACGAGGTGTTCAGGTCGATATCCGGGTACTGCTGCATCAAGCTGTAGGTCAGGCTCATGGCGATCGGTGGCGACACCGCGCCGATGCGCAGCATGCCTTGCTTGCGCTGGGCGAAGCGCTGCAGCAGCTGCACCGCTTCGTCCTCCTGACCGAACAGGCCCTGGGTGATGTCATACAGCTTGTGCCCCGCCGCGCTCAGTTCGATGTAGCGGCCGCGGCGGTGGAACAGCTCGACCGAAAACTTCTTCTCCAGGGTGCTCACCTGCTCGCTGACAGTAGGCTGGCCGACACTCAAGTACTCGGCGGCCAAAGTAAAACTGCCGGTCCTGGCCACCGCGTGAAATGAACGCAACCATTTGTGGTACTGGTACATGAGCAGCTTCCGCTTCCTGGAGTCGGTTCTAGGTTAGATGATCAACGTCGCACGAACAGCGCCACCACTGCACTGCACAGGCAACTGGCGGTGACGACGATAAAGATCAGCGAGGTATTGCCTGTGGTGTCGAGCATCCGCCCGATCAGCGGTTCGGCAAGACCGGCAAACAGGTACGACGAGAAGTTCATCACCCCCGTAGCCGTCCCGGCACGCTTGGCACCGACCAGGTCCGGGCACAACGCCCAAAAGCTCGAGGCCGGGCCATAGACAAAGAAGCCGCAGAGGAACAAGGCCACCAACCCCACGGTACTGTGGGCCGGCAAGCTCCACATCCACAGGCTGGTCAGGGCCCCCAGGAACATATAGAGCATGATCGCCAGGTAGCGCTTGGAACCGAACAGTTTGTCCGACACCCAGCCGTTGCTCAGCGCCCCCACTGCCATACCTACCGGCAAGGCCACGGTGATCCACTTGGGATCGATGAAGCTCTGGCCCGATTTCCAGTCGGCACCGAGAAAATGTACCGGCACCCAGACGATCAGGCCGTAGCGCGCCGCGTTCTGAAAGCCCAGGGACACCGCCGCAATCAGCAGCCGCACGTTCTTGAGCACAGCCTTGTAGCGCTGGGCCGAGCTCTCTTCGTTTTCATGGCCGACCTCATGGTTCTTGTCTTCGGCGTTGGCCACGCCGGTGTCGTCCAGCGGCTTGAAGCCCATGTCCTGCGGTCGCTCACGGGCCACCAGGTAAAAGACGATGCCACCGGCCAGCATCAGCAGCACTGGCAGGCGGAAGATCCAGCGCCACTCCAGGTGCAGCACTTCCAGCACTACCACCGAGGTGACATACGACAGCACCGAGGCGCAGCCCGCAGCAAATACATAGAAGCCATACACCCGGCCCCGCTCGCCGGCGCTCCACCAGTTCGACAGCAGTCGGCTGCCCGGCGCCCAGCCCAGGGCCTGGAAGTAACCATTCACGCCCCAGGGCAGGATCAGGCTCATGAAGCCACCGGCAAAACTGGTCACCCAGTTGGCCGCGCACGAGAGCACCGCGCCCAGGCTCATGATCCGCCGGCCGCCGAACTTGTCGGCCAGGTTGCCATTGATGGCCTGGCCGATGGCATAGGCCCAGAGCATGGCAGTGGAGGCCCAGCCGAGGGTTTCCTTGCTCAGGCCGAATTCGGCCTGGATGCCGGGAATGGCGAACCCGAAGGTTTGCCTGCCAGTGTAGAAAAACAGGTAGCAGAACATCGCCGCCAGCAACATTCGCCATTGCGCGGTGCGAAACGGTGACGCAGGGACAGCCAGACCGGACAGACTTTCGGCACGATTCATGATGATTTCCTTTTTTGTTCGCTAGCGCGAGCCACGGCCCGCGTTACGGCACTCTTGGTTGGTGCAACAGGAAACAGAGCGACCCTACAGGGCGCCCACTACGTTGGGAAACGAAATTCAGGCGGCGCTGGCGCCGATGAAATTCTTGCCCCGGGCGCCTTGCAAGGCGTGGGCGATCATCGCCTGGGCCTCGTCGGCACCGACGCCGTAGTCGGCAAAGTCGGTCTTCACCCCAAGGCTGTGCAGGAAGTTGCGCAAGCGTGTGCGGGCCTGCTCCAGGTCCGGGCCGAACACCCGCTGCAAGGTGCGGTCGCGACCGCCGTCGCGGCCCCAGGCCAGGCCCAGCACCAGCGGCAGCGAAAAGGAACAGGCAATGCCGTGGGGCAGGCCGTGGCGCAGGGTCATTTCATAGGAGATGGAATGCGCCAGCGCCGTTTTGGTGTTGGAGAACGCCATGCCGGCCTTGAGTGCTGCCAGCGCCATGCGTGCGCGCAGGTCACGGTTGCCCAGGTCGCGTTGCAGTTGGGGCAGGCAGTCGAGGATGTCTTCGATGGCCGACACCGCGAAGGTATCGGAGAGCGGATTGGCGTTGACGTTCCAGATCGCCTCAAGGGCATGGGACAGTGCATCCAGCCCGGTGGATACCGTCACCCCGGCCGGCACGGTAAGCATCAGGTCGGGGTCGACGATGGCCGCCTTCGGCCAGGTGCAGTCCAGGTGCAGCGAGTACTTCTTCTGCGCGGCGCTGTCCCAGATGGTTGCCCAGGGCGTTACTTCACTGCCGGTCCCGGCGGTAGTGGGGGCGGCGATCAAGGCCTTGCAGCGCGCAGGAGTGAACGGTTGGCCGAGGGCCAGCAGGTGCAGCAGCTCATCGAACTGCCCCGATTCGGTACCGACGATCAGCGCCTTGGCCGTGTCGATGGCACTGCCGCCGCCCAGGGCGATGACGGTCTGGCAATCGCCGGCCTCGGCCCAGAACCGCTCGTAGGTGGTGCGCAGTTGCGCCACGTCCGGGTTGGGTTGTACATCCTCGACCACATGACACAGGCGCTCACCCAGCAGGGCCTGCACCTGGTCGATCAAGCCCAGGGCGCGGGCCTCCGGAAAGGTCACCAGGGCAACCTGCTGGCCTGCAGTCAGGTCGCTGATGCGGCTCAGGCTGCCACTGCCGAAGCAAGTGGCCACCGGGTTATGGAAGTAGGCAGGCATGGCGGTTCCCTTTGTTGTTGTTTTGGCTGGGGACATAGTCATGGCCAGGTCGCCTGGGCTCAAATCGATTGATTCAAGGCTTGCATTGGCTGAACCGATAACAGGAATGGCAGTAACCCTTTGCACAACGACGACTCCAGTCAGAACGCTGAATCGCGGGCGAAGCCGGGCCGAGTCGGACCCTGGCTCGCCAGTCGAGATGATTGAAAAAGTGGGGTGACTCAGTGGCGGCTGGCGCCCTGGATTCGATGGCGCAGGCGGCTGGAGACCAGGTCGGCGGCCACCACCATCAGGGTGATGACGATGATGCAGGTGGCGGTTTCCTGGTACTTGAACAGCTTCAGGCTGCTGACCAGTTCAAACCCCAGCCCCCCTGCCCCGACCATGCCCAGCACCGTCGCCGAACGCAGGTTGACCTCGAAGCGGTACAACACCACGGCGATCCAGGCGGTGATTACCTGTGGTATCACGCCAAACACGATCACCTGCAACGGCCGGGCGCCCGTGGCCTGCAAGGCCTCGATCGGTCCCTGGTCGATCTCCTCGATGCTGTCGGCAAAGAACTTGCCGAGCATGCCCACCCCGTGCAGCGCCAGGGCCAGCACGCCCGGGAACGGTCCAAGGCCCACCGCCGACACGAACACCAGCGCCAGGATCAGCTCGTTGATGCTGCGGATCACGTTCAGGGTTTGCCGGGTGCCGGCATACAGCCAGCGATTGCCCTGCAGGTTGCGCGCGGCCAGGAACGCCAGCGGAATGGCGAAGACGATCCCCAGCAGAGTGCCCCACAGGGCGATCTGCAGCGTCTCGACGGCCGGCTGCCACAACCTTGGCAGGATGCTCAAGTCAGGCGGCATCGAGCGGGCCAGGAAGTCGCCGATCTGCGGCAGGCCATTGCTCAGCTCACTCCAACTCAATTGCGTGCCCTGGGCGCTCCAGTGCAGCAAGGTCACGGCCAGCAGCACCCAGGCGCCGGTGACGATCCACCCCCGTGGGGTGTCTGGGGTACTGACCAACCATTGGTAATGCGTGGGTTGTGGGTTCATCAGGCAATCCCTCCGCCAATCTGCATACACGGCACCGCTACCGGGGCCTGGTTGGCATCGGACGGGCGCTCGGCCTGTGGGTAGATGCGTTGCAGGCAGGCCTCGTCCAGCGTCTCGCGCTGGCTGTCGAACACCAGCCGACCATGGGCCAGGCCGACGATGCGGTCACCGAATTCACGGGCCAGGTCCACCTGGTGCAGGTTGCAGACCACAGTAATGCCCAGCTCGCGGGTAGCATCGCGCAGGTATTGCATCACCCGCCGGGCGGTCTTGGGGTCCAGGCTTGCCACCGGTTCGTCGGCCAGGATCACCTTGGGCCGCTGGGCCAGGGCCCGGGCGATGCCGACCCGCTGCATCTGCCCGCCCGACAGCGAGTCGGTGCGGGCGCAGGCCTTGTGCTGCAGATCGACCTGTTCCAGGCAGTTCATTGCCAATGCCACGTCGCTGCGGCTGAACAGCTGCAACAGCGAGGCCAGGGTCGACACCGAGCCCAGGCGCCCGGTGAGCACGTTCTTGAGTACCGACAGGCGCGGTACCACGTTATGGTGCTGGAAGATCATCGCCACCTGCCGGCGCAACTCGCGTTGCTGGCCTGCACCCATGGCGTCGATACCGGCAATCTGCAGTTCGCCGCTGTCGGCCTGGGCCAGGCGGTTCATGCAACGCAGCAAGGTCGACTTGCCGGCCCCGGACTGGCCCAGCACCACCACGAATTCACCGGCGCCGATGTCCAGGTCGATGCCCTTGAGCACGGCGTTGTCGGCGTAGTCCTTGGCCAGGCTGCGCACGCGGATCATTTCATGCTCCGCAGGTCGAGATCGAGGACCTTGGCGGTGTCGCGCACCACGTCGTAAGCGGCATCGGTAGTCGGCTGAAAGCCGTTGAGTTGGCCCTGGTCGCCCCAGGGCACGTCCTTGATGTTGGCCATGGCGGTGGCGATTTTCTGCTTGAGGGCCGGGTCCAGGTCCTGGCGCCAGACCATCGGCGACTCGGGAATATCGGACGACGACCAGACGATCTGCAAGTCGTCCGGCTTGATATGCCCCTGGGCCACGGCGGAGGCATAGATACGATCCGCCACGGCCGCCGCATCGACCTTGCGGTTGGCCACGGCGAGGATGCTGGCGTCGTGGGAGCCGGAGAAAATCACCCGGGAAAATACCTTGTCCGGCACATAGCCAGCCGCTTCCAGGCCCGCCTTGGGAAACAGATGACCGGACGCCGAGCTCGGGTCGACGAAAGCGAAGGTATGGCCCTTGAGGTCGCTCAGTTGCTTGATGCCGCTGTCCTTGCGCGCCACGATCTGGCTGCGGTAGGCACTCTTGCCGGTCTTCTTGGTCACCGCCACGGCAAAGGCATCGACACCCGCCACCTGGTGCGCCAGCACATAGGAGAACGGGCCCAGGTACGCCACGTCGAGCTTGCCCGAACGCAACGCCTCGATCACGCCGTTGTAGTCGGTGGCCACGAACGGCTTGACCGGCATGCCCAACTGGCGCTCCAGGTCCGCCAGTACCTGCTTGCTGCTTTCGATCATGGCCTGGGAGTCTTCCGAGGGAATCAGGCCGATGCTCAACGACGATTGCGCAGAAGCCTGGGCGCAGGCAATCAAGGGCAACAGGGCAAAGCCGGTCAATCGGAGCAGTTTGGCGAACGGGTTCATGGGGAGTGTCCTGCAGGTGTTGTTTAAGGTCACTCCACACTAGGGGTGTCACGTGACAGTCACAGCTTCAATTCACTATGCGTTTTCCCGCAAAACCATTGATGGAAGCTATGGATGTCCACCACCAAGTTGCGCACCTTTCTCGCCGTCGCCCGCCAGGGCAGCTTCAGCGCTGGCGCCCGTGCCCTGGGTTTGAGCCAGCCAACGGTAACCACGCAGATCCAGGCCCTGGAACGTGACTACAACGTCGAGCTGTTCCATCGCCGCGGGCGGCGCATCGAGCTGACGGTAGTGGGTCGCCAACTGCTGCCCATCGCCCAGCAACTGGGCATGCTGGAACTTGAAGCGTTCAACCTGCTGCGCGACTCCGGCAAGCTCAATCGTGGGCAGCTCAAGATCGGGGCGGTGGGGCCCTTTCATGTCATCGAGATGGTCGATGCCTATCGCCACCAGTACCCGCAGATCGACTTGTCGATCAAGGTCGGCAACTCGGCCACGGTGCTGGCGGAGCTGGAAAACTATGTGACCGATGTGGGGGTGCTGGCAGGCCTGCATGAAGACCCGGCCTTCAGCGCGCAGTTGTATGCCCGCCACCCCGTGGTGCTGTTTGCCCATGTCGAGCACCCGCTGGCCCGCTTCGATGAAGTCCCCCTGCAAGCCCTGCAGGGCCAACCCCTGCTGCACCGCGAAAGCGGCTCCACTACCCGGCTGGCCCTGGCAAAAGCCTTGGTCGAGCATGAGGTCACGCCGCGGGTGGTGATGGAGATCGGCAGCCGCGAAGCCCTGCGCGAGGCGGTGATCCGCGGGATCGGCGTGGGCGCGGTGTCGGAGGCGGAGTTCATTGCCGATGCGCGGATCAAGACCATCCGTCTACAGGGCGATCCGGTACACACCGAAACCTACCTGTACTGCCTGGCAGAGCGGCGCAACAGCCAGGTGATTTCGTCATTCCTGGACCTGGTAAGTGCACGCGAGGGCTGCGCCTGAACTGAACAGGGTCATGCGCGTGCAACTTGAGCGAACCGGCGGCCCGCAGGTGCTGCAACTTAAAACGGTACAGGTACAGCATTGGCGAGCTGAGCGCCAGCCGCCTGGTGGCAACTGGACAGCGAAGCCGGGGTCTACTCCGTGCGCCCCGGCGGCCGCTTCAACAGCGCGGCGACCACGGTGTTCAAGCAGTGGATCGAACGACAATTCGCCAATGGCGCCCCTAACGCTGATTCAGTCGCCCTCGTAGGCGTGCTCGAGTGCCGCGAGGTCCATCTTCTTCATTTGCAGCATTGCGGCCATGACCCGCCCGGCCTTGTCCGCGTCCTGATCCTCGATCATCTCGAACAATCGCACCGGTACCACCTGCCAGCTCAGGCCATAACGGTCCTTGAGCCAGCCACAGACCTGCGCCTGCGGGTCACCTTCTTCGCCGAGGGTATTCCAGTAGTGGTCGATCTCGGCCTGGCTCTGGCAGTTGACCTGAAGCGAGATGGCCTCAGTGAATTTGAAATGCGGACCGCCATTGAGCGCACTGAACTGCTGGCCGTCGAGTTCGAAGGAAATCGCCATGACAGAACCCGCCGGGCGCCCGTGGATTTCGGTGCCGACATCGCTGTAGTAGCGGGTGCTGAGAATTCTGGAAGAGCCGCCGAAGGTCTGGATGTAGAACCGCACGGCCTGCTCGGCCTGGTGGTCGAACCACAGGCAGGGGGTGATGGTCTGGATGCGTTGCATGTGGGCCTCCCTTGAAATGGAATCGCGGGGCAAGCCCGCTCCTACGGGTAGGAGCGGGCTTGCCCCGCGAAGGGCCACCCAGGCAACAGAAGGCCCTTAGTAGTAAGCGTTCTCTTTCTGACTGTGGTCAGTCACGTCACGCACACCCTTGAGCTCAGGGATACGCTCGAGCAAGGTCCGCTCGATGCCTTCCTTCAAGGTGACGTCGGCCTGGCCGCAGCCCTGGCAACCGCCGCCGAACTGCAGTACGGCAATGCCATCCTCGACCACTTCGATCAGGCTGACCTGACCGCCGTGGCTGGCCAGCCCCGGGTTGATCTCGGTTTGCAGGTAATAGTTGATGCGCTCGTTGATCGGGCTGTCTTCATTGACCATCGGCACCTTGGCGTTCGGCGCCTTGATGGTCAGTTGGCCACCCATGCGATCGGTGGCGTAGTCGACCACGGCGTCCTCAAGGAACGGCACGCTGACGGCGTCCAGGTAGGCGGTGAAGCTGGCAAGACCCACGGCGGTGTCTTCCGGCTTTTCTTCGCCCGGCTTGCAGTAGGCAATGCAAGTCTCGGCGTAGGTGGTGCCTGGTTGGGTGATAAAGATGCGAATGCCAATACCCGGGGTGTTCTGCTTGGACAGCAGATCAGCCAGGTAATCATGCGCGGCGTCGGTAATAGTTATGGCGCTCATGGAAGTTCCTCACAGACTTGCCGGCAGTTTACGCCAACCTTGGCGCCGAACAAAGTCCTAGTAATTTTGTCGGGAAAGCGTTACAGGCACGGGGCCCCCCGCAGGCGGTGCGAACCAGCCACTCAACTGGCGGTAAAGGCGCTTTTCCAGCAGCAGGTAGCTACCCCAGGACAGCAGTGCAATCAACGGCACGCACAGGGCAAACACCGCATAAGGGCTCATCCCCAGGCGCTGGCTGGCGAACCAGCCACCGTACAGCACCAGCACATGCACCAGGTACACCGAATAAGAGCTGTCGCCCAGCGCCTTGAGCAACCGGTTGCCCTTGAAGTACGGCTCCAGCGACACGCAGGCCAGTACGATCAAGGCACTGGGCAAGCCCCAGTGCAGCAGGCGCCGCGACGCATCGAGAAAATGTATCGCCACCGCCGCCATTGCCAGCATCGCCAGCGGCAGCCACAGGCCCTGGACAATCCAGCCGCGCCGATACAGCACGCCGATGCCGATCCCCAGCAAGAACTCGTAGACGATGTTGTTGCGGTAGAAATGATTGAGCAGCCCGGCCCGGGTGAGCACCTCGCTGACCAGCAGCAAGACCACCGCCACCAGCAGTACCCGGTGCTGCTGGCGTACCAGAAATACCAGCGAGAACAACAGGTAGAAGAACATTTCGTAGTTCAAGGTCCAACCGACATTGAGCGTCGGGTACTGACCGTAGCCACCAGGGTTCTCCGCCGGGATGAACAGCAGCGACAACACGAAATGCTCAAGATCGACGGCCTGGTGCGGCATCCACTGCCGCGCCGTAAGCAGCAACAGGCCCATCAACGCGGTGTAGAACCAGTAGGCCGGCACGATACGCAGCGCCCGGTTGAGCAGAAACCGCTGGGGTGCGATGGCCTTGTCGCGGGTCGACAGGTAAATCACCATCCCGCTGATGACAAAAAAGATGTCCACCCCCACGGCGCCCCGGTCGGTGAGGAACTGGCCGATGGGGCCACTGGCATGGAAGTCGAAGAAGATCTGCATGAAGTGGTGACAGACCACCACCCAGGCGGCGAGCGCCCTCAAGGCTTGAAGCGAAAACAGCATCCGGATACCTGCTGGAAAATCCCACCCAAGCCCCGGCCGGAACCGGGGCCGCTTGCAGGTGGGACCGCAGGATGCCGGGAAAGGTCAACCGACCTTCCCGGCGGCGAGGCTCAGAGGTTCTCGTAGCGGTTCATGTCGAGCACGCCCGCTTCCACCGGATCAGTCTCCTGGATGTACGTACTCAGGTCATGGAAGTACTGCCAGAACTGCGGATGGCTGCGGCGCACGCCCCAACGCATGACCAGGCGCTCGAACTTGGCCGTATCGTCACGCGCCAGTTCCATGTCCTCGACAAACTCCGGCACGTCGCTGGCCGGAATGTTGAAGATGAAATTGGGGTAGCTGCTGAGCACGCCCGGGTACAGGGTCAGGCTGTCCAGGCCCGGCTGGTAGCGGTAGGCCTCGCCGAGCATGAACGCCACATTGCTGTGGGCGCGATTGCGCAGCAGGCTGTAGACCTGGCGCTGGCCGCCCTGCCCCTCGATGCGCAGCATCGTCGCCTCGGGCATCTGGCCGATCACTTTCAGCCCTGCGGCCGGGCGCGACACCAGGCGGCTCAGGGCCTGCTCGACGCCACGAAACTCCTCGCTCATTTCCGGGCGCGAGCAATAGGCGCTCATGCAACGGTTGATCGGATCGGGGGCGGCGTTGAGGCTGTCGGTGCGCTGGATCAGCTTGAGGCCGAAATCGCGCTTGGGATCATTGGCTGCCAGCTTCAAGGCCGTCGGGGTATCGGTGTCGATATCCTCGTAGTCCAGCCACATCTTCACCTTGCCGCTGTTCTGGTACCAGTCGCTGAGGATCGCGCCCCGCTGATCGGCCGGCATCAGGCGCAGGAAGTTGACCTCGGCGCCATTGCGGATAAGGTCGAAATACAGGCGCGTCTGCGCCTGGTGCGAGACGTTGCCATACACGTCGAAGTTGACGGCCAGCTGATAGTAGGTGCGCTCGAACAGGGGGTAGTCGAACAGCCACATCGTCTTGGGCACATCGCCAATCAAGCCCTTGGTCACCGAGGCGCTGTCGAAGTGACGGAAGATGGACAGCAGCGCATTGTCGTTGCCGGCCCACAGGGTCGACCAGCTTGGCGGCGGCAGGTCGGCGTAGGTGTCGCGGCGCAGGCTCTCGTATTCGTTGCGCTTGTCGCGGTAGGCATGCCAGAGGCTGATGATGCTGCCCACGTCGTCGATCTGCCCGGGCATGGCCAGCAGCGGTGTGGCCTGGCCGCGGTATTCGGCATCGGTCACATAGCGGTCATGGGCCGGTTCCTGGAACAGCGCCCAGAAGTGGTCGCGGATCACGTCGGTAGCAATCTGGCCGCGGCACACCGGGCCACGGATGAAGGTGCGCACGAAGTACTCGGCGTTATCGAGCATGAACTGATAGCGGGCCACGGCGGGAATCGCTTCGAAGGTTTCGAAGGGGTTGGCGCGGTGGCGCGGGCCGTAGCCTGGCAGTGCATTGGCATGCCAGTCGCCGCTGTAGAACAGCTGCTTGACGCGCTTGAGCTTGTTCGGGCCCATCGGGTAGGTGATGTGGGTTTTATGCACGATCACGCCTTGCACCGGCATCAAGCGATAATAGAAGTCGGTGCCGGGCGGATCGTTGGGCCGGCGCGTGGCGATCAGGTCGATCGGCTGGCCGCTGGGCGTGCGCGAGCGCACCCACTGGAAGAAGTGCCCGCGCTCACCGCCCACAAAATGGATGTGGGCCAGGAACAAATGCTCATAGAGCCAGCGGCCGACCAAGGCCTCGGTCGAACCCGGGCGGTTGAGCAGCGCTTCCCAGTCGGCGATCTGCGCAGCCTCGGTGGCGCTTGGCCGGATCGCCTCGTGCTCCACCGGGGCACCGGCGGCAAGCCAGCGCTGCAGCGTCTGGTACTCGGCATCGGTAAGGCCGGTGACCGCCAGTGGCATGCCCTCCTTGGGGTGGGCACCGGCGTAGGCGTCGAACTCGCCCGGCTGCGGGCACATGTTGTTGCGGTTCAGGCCCAGGACGATCTCTTCGGGCAGCTTGGCGTTGGGCGTCAGCGGTGTCTTGTGGCCCAGCTCAAGCATCCGTGCCATCAGCGCGGCCTGGCTGCCCTGGTTGTCGAGCACCGAGTAGAAACCCTTGCGCTGCCAGGCCCCGGTGCTTTGGGCATCGTAGAAAAGCCGCGTCGGGGCGACGGCCTTGCTGCGGTCACCCTGGTACACCGGCACCTTCGAAGCGCCGCGCGAGGCGCCCTCGGCACTGCCCAGGTTGAGCTGGCAGGCAGCGTCGTTGCAGGCGTGGCAGGCCACGCATTTCTCGGTGAAGATCGGTTGGATATCCCGGGTATATGAAATAGCCGGGCTCGATTGAGGGGCTTGCCCTAGCGCTGCGCCACTGATGAACAGGGCGAAAGCGCCGGCAAGTAAACGATGCACCATGTGCCGAATGTCCTGGGTATTGATAGCTTCACGATTCTACCGGTGCTGGCGGCGCGCCAACATGAATGAAATTCATGTAAACCTTCGACACGTCTAAAAACCGCGCAGCTTTGTTATTATTCCGCAACTTTTGTTTTCGCCCGACCAGGTAGTCCTATGTCTGACCGCAGCGCTCGTTTCCAAGCACTTCAGCAAGCACTCAAAGAGCGCATTCTGATTCTCGATGGCGGCATGGGTACTATGATCCAAAGCTACCGCCTCGAGGAACACGACTATCGTGGCACGCGCTTCGCCGATTGGCCAAGCGACGTCAAAGGCAACAACGACCTGTTGCTGCTCTCGCGCCCGGATGTCATCGCCGCCATCGAAAAGGCCTATCTTGACGCTGGCGCCGATATCCTCGAAACCAATACCTTCAACGCCACGCAGATTTCCCAGGCCGACTACGGCATGGAGTCGCTGGTGTACGAGCTGAACGTCGAAGGCGCGCGTATCGCCCGTCAGGTCGCCGATGCCAAGACCCTCGAGACGCCGGACAAACCCCGTTTCGTTGCCGGCGTGCTCGGCCCGACCAGCCGCACCTGCTCCATCTCCCCGGATGTCAACGATCCAGGCTTTCGCAACGTCACCTTCGATCTGTTGGTAGAAAACTACATCGAGGCCACCCGTGGCCTGATCGAGGGCGGCGCCGACCTGATCCTGATCGAGACCATCTTCGACACCCTCAACGCCAAGGCGGCCATCTTTGCCGTGCAGCAGGTGTTCGAGGAAGACGGCCTCGAATTGCCAATCATGATTTCCGGCACCATCACCGATGCCTCCGGCCGCACCCTGTCCGGCCAGACCACCGAGGCTTTCTGGAACTCGGTGCGCCACGCCAACCCGATCTCGGTGGGCCTGAACTGTGCTCTCGGCGCCAAGGACCTGCGTCCGTACCTGGAAGAGCTGTCGACCAAGGCCGGCACCCATGTCTCCGCGCACCCCAACGCCGGCCTGCCGAACGCCTTCGGCGAGTACGACGAAACCCCGGCCGAGATGGCCGTGGTGGTCGAGGAGTTCGCCGCCAGCGGTTTTCTCAACATCATCGGCGGTTGCTGCGGCACCACCCCCGGCCACATCCAGGCGATTGCCGAAGCGGTCGGCAAATACCCACCGCGCGCCATCCCGGACATTCCCAAGGCGTGCCGGCTGTCGGGCCTGGAGCCCTTCACCATCGATCGCAGCTCGCTGTTCGTCAACGTCGGCGAGCGCACCAACATCACGGGCTCCGCCAAGTTCGCCCGGCTGATCCGCGAAGAGAACTACACCGAAGCCCTGGAAGTGGCGCTGCAACAAGTTGAAGCCGGTGCCCAGGTGATCGACATCAACATGGACGAAGGGATGCTCGATTCCCAGGCGGCCATGGTCAAGTTCCTCAATTTGATCGCCGGTGAACCCGACATCTCGCGCGTGCCGATCATGATCGACTCCTCCAAGTGGGAAGTGATCGAAGCGGGCCTCAAGTGCATCCAGGGCAAGGGCATCGTCAACTCGATCTCGATGAAGGAAGGCGTCGAGGCCTTCAAGTATCACGCCAAACTGTGCAAGCGCTATGGCGCCGCCGTGGTGGTGATGGCCTTCGACGAAGTCGGCCAGGCCGACACCGCCGCGCGCAAGCGCGAGATCTGCCAGCGCAGCTACGACATCCTGGTCAATGAGGTGGGCTTCCCGCCTGAAGACATCATCTTCGACCCGAACATCTTCGCCGTGGCCACCGGCATCGAAGAGCACAACAACTATGCCGTGGACTTCATCGAAGCCTGCGCCTACATCCGCGACCACCTGCCCTACGCACTGAGCTCCGGCGGGGTGTCCAACGTCTCGTTCTCGTTCCGCGGCAACAACCCGGTGCGCGAGGCGATCCACTCGGTGTTCCTCTACCACGCGATCCAGAATGGCTTGACCATGGGTATCGTCAACGCTGGCCAGTTGGAAATCTACGACGAGATCCCTCCCGCGCTGCGCGAGCGGGTCGAGGACGTGGTGCTCAACCGTACCCCGGAAGGCACCGACGCCCTGCTGGCGATTGCCGACGACTACAAGGGCGGCGGCGCGGTCAAGGAAGTCGAGAACGAAGAATGGCGCTCGCTGCCGGTCGACAAACGCCTGGAGCACGCGCTGGTCAAGGGCATTACCGCCTTTATCGTCGAAGACACCGAGGAATGCCGCCAGCAATGCGCGCGGCCCATCGAAGTGATCGAGGGCCCGCTGATGAGCGGCATGAACGTGGTCGGCGACCTGTTCGGCGCCGGCAAGATGTTCCTGCCCCAGGTGGTGAAGTCCGCACGCGTCATGAAGCAGGCCGTTGCCCACCTGATCCCCTTCATCGAAGCCGAGAAAGGCGACAAGCCCGAAGCCAAGGGCAAGATCCTCATGGCCACGGTCAAGGGTGACGTACACGACATCGGCAAGAACATTGTCGGCGTGGTGCTGGGCTGTAACGGCTACGACATCGTCGACCTGGGCGTGATGGTGCCGGCCGAGAAGATCCTGCAGACCGCTCGCGAGCAGAAGTGCGACATTATCGGGCTGTCCGGCCTGATCACCCCGTCGCTGGACGAGATGGTCCATGTTGCCCGCGAAATGCAGCGCCAGGATTTCCACCTGCCGTTGATGATCGGTGGCGCGACCACCTCCAAGGCGCATACCGCGGTGAAAATCGAGCCCAAGTACAGCAACGATGCGGTGGTGTATGTGACCGACGCCTCGCGTGCGGTGGGTGTGGCCACGCAGCTGCTGTCCAAGGAACTCAAGCCGGGCTTTGTCGAGAAGACTCGCCTGGACTACATCGACGTGCGCGAACGCACCGCCAACCGCAGTGCCCGTACCGAGCGCCTGAGCTACGCGCAGTCGATTGCCGCCAAGCCGAAGTACGACTGGGCCGGCTACCAGCCGGCAGTGCCGAGTTTCACCGGCGTCAAGGTGCTGGAGAACATCGACCTCAAGGTATTGGCCGAGTACATCGACTGGACGCCGTTCTTTATCTCCTGGGACCTGGCGGGCAAGTACCCGCGCATCCTCACCGACGAAGTGGTCGGCGAGGCAGCCACCGCCTTGTTCAAAGACGCCCAGGAGATGCTCGCCAAGCTGATCGACGAGAAACTGATCAGCGCCCGTGCCGTGTTCGGCTTCTGGCCGGCCAACCAGGTCAACCATGACGATATCGAAGTCTATGGCGCCGACGGCCAGCCGCTGGCCCAGCTTCATCACCTGCGCCAGCAGACCATCAAGCCGGACAGCAAGCCCAACTTCTCCCTGGCCGACTTTGTCGCACCCAAGGAAACCGGCATCACCGACTACGTGGGTGGCTTTATCACCACCGCCGGCATCGGCGCCGAAGAAGTGGCCAAGGCCTATCAGGACAAGGGCGACGACTACAATTCGATCATGGTCAAGGCCCTGGCCGACCGCCTGGCCGAAGCCTGTGCCGAGTGGCTGCACGAGCAGGTGCGTAAAGACTACTGGGGCTACGCCAAGGACGAGCACCTGGACAACGAAGCACTGATCAAGGAGCAGTACTCGGGCATCCGCCCTGCCCCGGGCTACCCGGCCTGTCCTGACCACACCGAGAAAGAAACCCTGTTCCGCCTGCTCGATGGCACCGCCATCGGCGAGACCGGCCCCAGCGGTGTGTTCCTTACCGAACACTTCGCCATGTTCCCCGCGGCGGCGGTCAGTGGCTGGTACTTCGCCCACCCACAGGCGCAGTACTTTGCCGTGGGCAAGGTCGACAAGGACCAGGTGCAGAGCTACACCGCGCGCAAGGGCCAGGACCTGAACGTGAGTGAGCGCTGGCTGGCGCCAAATCTGGGGTACGAGAACTGAAATCGCGGGGTAAGCCCGCTCCCACCGGTCAAGGTAGGAGCGGGCTTGCCCCGCGATCCGGTCTAGACTGAGAAAACTCCTACACCAAGGACTTACTCATGGACGACCCAGCCCAAGGCAAGCCACCCACCTTCTGGCAGATGCTGCAAAGCATCCTGGCAGCGGCGTTTGGCGTTCAAAGCGGCAAGAACCGCGCCCGCGACTTCAACCACGGCAAGGCCAGCCACTTCATCGCGCTGGGCACCGTGTTCACCTTGATTTTCATTCTGGTCTTGGTGGGGCTGGTGCAACTGGCCATGCACCTTACTGCCCGCTGAAATGCAATCCGCCCGCAGATGTCCATTCTGCGGGCGGTTCATGGTTACCCATCGCGTGATGTCACTGGTGGCTGACCCAGTACACGGCGGTCACGACTACCAGGATGATCAGACAGAGTATCGCCCAGGCATCGACACTGCTGTCACTCTTACCCGCTTTGGTCGAGTTTCCCATTGCATCGCCTCTTGTAGTGGTTATGGGAATGCATGTCACCCGTAGCAGTTAAGTCCAGCAATGCCCTTTGCTCAAGCAGGGGTTTTCAATAGTTGACCGGCGCCTCAAGAAAGGGGTAGCGGTAGTCCGCCGAATGCCCCTCGGCGCTGAAGCGATGAAAGTCCAGGCCATAGTCGTCCCGGCCTTGCTGGTTCAGCCAGCGGCGCGCCCGTACTGGATCGATCAGTTGCAGCGCCGGTATCTGGTGATCGCGATGACCATCACGGTCGATGGGCAGGTTGTGCGCATCATCGTGCAACAGGACCATGGCCCAGCCCCCCAGCGAAAAGTGCCCGCCCATCAACACGCTCAAGCGCCCGTCGATACGCGCCTGCAAGGCCTGCGGGGAGCTGTTGACAGCACTGAACAGCACATCCTGGCCCGGCATGCGCCCGGCCTCGGCAAACGCCTGCATGGCGCCAAAGGCCATCTCGTCATTGGCCGACCAGACCAGTTCGATCTTCGGGTAGCGCTTGAGCAGTTGCTGGGCCTGCTCAAAGGCCCGCTCCTTGCCCCAGCCGCCATACACCACCTGGCGCAGGCGCACCTCGGGGTGCTCGGCCAGGGCCCGGCGCATGCCCTTTTCGCGCAGTTGCGCAGCCGGCGTGGTCTTGATGCCGGAAAAAGCCAGCATCTCGATAGGCCGCGTGATGCCCGGCCGGGCGCGCAAGGCAATCAGTTCCTTGAGCATCTGGTAGCCCGCCTGCTCGTCATTGCCAACCAGGGTCCCGAGCACGGGCGCGTACTTGTCCGGATGCTCCTGGATAAGTCTTGCCTGATTTTCAGTCAGGCCGTTGTTGACCAGGAACAGCTTGACCCCGCTGTCGTGCGACAGACGGATGATTTCGGGCGCGATGTACTGCTCGTTGACCAGCACCAGGTAGTCGGGGCGCTGCGCACTTTCGAGTACCTGGCGTGCCTGGGTCAGCGCCAGCGCTGGCCGGCGCTCGCTGTACTGGATGCTCAGGTCCATTCCCAGGTCGCTGGCGGCGGCTTGCATGAAGCGCGAGTAACTGACCCAGAACGTTTCGTTGGAATAACCCGGATTGAGGAACACCACCGACGCGCCCTGGGCACTGGCCACCAACGGCAGACTCAGGCACAGACTTCGGCACAGGGCCTTGAGCATGCGGATTCGCTCCTGCCATTCAAACCGTCAATTATAAACACCAGCGGGGCCCAAACAGCCAAATGCCAGTCAGTCTCACTTAGTCCAAATGGTTCTTTTCATATGCAAAAACATCACTTTTGCGCATAAACGCAAACTGCTATCTTTCGTCCGCTCCGCTTGGGAGTGCGCGGCCGTGCGCGCGATTAGCTGCAAGCAGCTTGAGAACAGGACCCCTATGTACGTATACGACGAGTACGATCAGCGGATCATCGAGGACCGCGTCAAGCAGTTCCGTGATCAGACCCGCCGCTACCTGGCCGGTGAGCTGAGCGAAGAAGAGTTCCGCCCCCTGCGCCTGCAAAATGGCCTCTATATTCAACGTTTTGCCCCGATGTTGCGGGTCGCGGTGCCCTATGGCCAGCTGACCTCGCGTCAAACGCGGATGCTGGCGAAGATCGCGCGCGACTACGACAAGGGCTACGCCCACATCAGTACCCGGCAGAACGTGCAGTACAACTGGCCTGCGCTGGAAGACATCCCCGAGATCCTGGCTGAGCTGGCCACCGTGCAGATGCACGCCATTCAGACCAGCGGCAACTGCCTGCGCAACGTCACCACCGACCAGTTCGCCGGTGTGGCCGCCGATGAAGTGATCGACCCGCGCCCTTGGTGCGAGATCGTCCGTCAGTGGACCACCTTCCACCCCGAATTCGCCTACCTGCCGCGCAAGTTCAAGATCGCCATCAACGGCTCGACCAGCGACCGCGCGGCCATCGAAGTCCACGACATCGGCCTGGAGCCGGTGTACAACGCCGCAGGCGAGCTGGGCTTTCGCGTACTGGTCGGTGGCGGCCTGGGCCGCACCCCGGTGGTCGGCGCCTTCATCAATGAGTTCCTGCCCTGGCAGGACCTGCTCAGCTACCTGGACGCGATCCTGCGGGTGTACAACCGCTACGGCCGTCGCGACAACAAGTACAAGGCGCGGATCAAGATCCTGGTCAAGGCCCTTACCCCTGAAGTCTTCGCCGAGAAGGTCGATGCCGAAATGGCCCACCTGCGTGGTGGCAGCACGACCCTGACCGAAGCCGAAGTGCAGCGCGTAGCCAAGCACTTCGTCGACCCGGACTACAAGGTGCTCGACAACCTCGACTTCAGCGAGCTCGAACAACAGCACCCGGGCTTTGCCCGCTGGCGCACCCGCAACGTACTGGCGCACAAGAAGCCTGGCTACGTTGCCGTGACCCTGTCGCTCAAGCCGACCGGCGTTGCCCCGGGCGACCTGACCGACAAGCAGCTCGATGCCGTGGCCGACCTCGCCGAGCGCTACAGCTTCGGCCAGCTGCGCACCTCGCACGAGCAGAACATCATCCTGGCCGACGTCGAGCAGAGTCAGCTTCACGCCCTGTGGCTGGAACTGCGCGAGAACGGATTCGCTACGCCGAACATCGGCCTGCTGACCGACATCATCTGCTGCCCGGGGGGCGATTTCTGCTCCCTGGCCAACGCCAAGTCGATCCCGATCGCCGAATCCATCCAGCGCCGTTTCGACGACCTGGACTACCTGTTCGACATCGGTGAACTGGACCTGAACATCTCCGGCTGCATGAACGCCTGTGGTCACCACCACGTCGGCCACATCGGCATCCTCGGGGTGGACAAGAAAGGTGAGGAGTTCTACCAGGTATCCCTGGGTGGCAGCGCCAGCCGCGACGCCAGCCTGGGCAAGATCCTCGGCCCGTCCTTCGCCCAGGACGACATGCCGGATGTGATCGAGAAGCTGATCGACGTCTACGTTGAAAAACGTACCGAAGACGAGCGTTTCATCGACACCTACCAACGTATTGGCATCGACCCTTTCAAGGAACGCGTCTATGCAGCGAATCATTAAGAACAACGAAATCGTCGACGAAACCTGGCACCTGCTGCCCAAGGACGCCAACTTCGACGAGTTGACCAACTGTGATGACTACATCGTGCCGTTGCAGTTCTGGCGTGACCACGCCCATGTACTCAAGGCCCGCGACGGCGGCCTGGGTGTGTGGCTGGACGCCGATGAAGAAGCCGAGGAAATCGGCGACGACGTCGGACACTTCCAAGTGATCGCCCTGAACTTCCCGGCCTTCACCGACGGGCGCAACTACTCCAATGCGCGCCTGTTGCGTGACCGCTACAAGTTCACTGGCGAGCTGCGTGCCATTGGCGATGTACTGCGTGACCAGCTGTTCTACCTGAAACGCTGCGGTTTCGACGCCTTTGCCCTGCGCGCCGACAAGGACCCGGTCGAAGCCCTGGAAAGCCTGAAAGACTTTTCGGTGACCTACCAGGCCGCCACCGACGAACCGCAACCGCTGTTCCGTCGTCGTTGACGAAAACGGCTCCCGTGCCATCCCTGGCGCGGGAGCCGTTTTGATTCCAGGCAACTACAAATGGGTAACCTGGCCTGGCAGGGTGTTCCAGATCGTTGCGGTCAGGTCCTCTACCAATCGCTGTTCTTCAGCGGCACGACGTTGTTGAATGGTTTCAATGTTTTCGAGGTAAACCTGGTCACTCATCCTTTCCTTGTCTTTGTCCAACGCTACGAGCCGGGAAAAATAGGGCCGGTTGGCCTCATCGAAACGTGCGCGATAGCGCGACTTGAGGAACTCCACCCAGAAATCCCGACTCACAATAGATGCCTTCAAGGCGTCGGCCGTCTCGCCTTCCAACACTTCGGTACCGGCAGCGTCCAGTAGTACCTGGCTGACTTCGGCCTTCCCCACATAGATCATGCGTCGCGGCTGCCCCGGAAGTTCGAGCCGCTCGGCCAATCCAATCCGGTAAGCCAGGCGAACTTCTACCTCGTCGACCGACCGACCCGCCTCACGCCGCACAGCGATCTCGCGCAAGGCAATTCGCTCGACAGCGTCCAGGCGACTCAATCCCCGCGCCAACTCCATCAGTGCATGTTCGGCGCCGACGACTGTCCCGCTCTCACGCGCTTCCTGTACCAGCGCCATCACTTCCAGCTGACTGAACACCAGGATCGTACCGTCGCCGCATGTATGCGGATGCGCCACAAGCTCGAACAACTCCTGGCGCAGGCGCGTGCTGTTGTTGGCAGCCGCGAGCACCTTCCACACTCGCTCGCGCAACACGGCATAGCCACGCTGAAAGTCGGCGGTGTTGCGCAGGTCGTCGAGCAACCGGAAGAAGTCGCCGCTGTCCGGCTCAGCAGCCAACGTACCCCAGTACTGGGTTATCTGCGCACGCTGACCGGCATCGACGCCGACCAGCCACCGAGAGGAAGCGTGCGCCGGCGAGGCATCGACGCGTACATGCCCTGCTCGCTGCCCCGTCCTAATCCCGAATGTCGTACCGGTGCGCTGACGATAGCTGCCCAGGCGGGCAAGGCTCTGGGCATCAAGCGGATTACCGCTCAAATTGGTCACCGCATTGACCCAGTCGAACCGGGCGGCCTGGGCCGAGGGCTCGAGGACATCCGCCGGAATACGGGCAATCTGGTTGTCGCGCAAATCCAGGACCAGTAACCGTTGCAACTCAAACACGCCTGCCGGCCAGTCGTGGATGCCTGTATTTCTCAACGTCAAGTTGAGTATCTGCGGTAAATGGGTGAGCGCTGGCGGTCTGCCCAGGGGGTTGTTTTCCAGTTGCAAAAACTTCAGGTTGGTCAGTCGATTGAGCACCGACTGAGACGCTTCATTGATGACAAGATTGTTGTTCTGAAGACTGAGTTTGGTCAGTTGTTGCAACTCACCCACCACCTCCCCCAGCCTGTGCAAGCGATTGCCGTTAAGACTCAGCCAGCGAAGGCTACTGAACGCCCGAAGGAAATCATCCGGTACGCTGCCCAAACCCATATTGGCAAGGTTCAAGTCGGCAACATGACTGAAGTCCGCCGATAAGCCCGGCAAGCTCCCCAAGCGTATGTCCCCCAGGTCCAGGCGATACCCAATACATCGACCATCGGCGCTGTGTACACGGATGGTCTCCCGACGCCACGCCTTCTTGATACGTTCGGCAACCCGGTACAAGTCAGCGGAACGCACCGTCCGGGCCCAGCCGTCGCCCGCATCGACGAGTTGGCGTCGATCGACCCAGCGGTCCAGGACCTCTACCAGATGTCGGTATTGCTCGTGGCGCTGCGTCAGTGCGGCAATCCGCTCGGCATCCGACGCCCCCAGCGCCTCCAGAAAGGGCCCGAGTTCATCATCACTCAACACGGGGTACAAGCTGCGCACCTGGCGCTTCAGGGCACTACTGAACCGAACACTCGCAGCGCCTCGGCCGCTGAGCGGGTACCCCACACGGCCATCAGCCAATCGCAGGGGCGTGCGCAACCAGGGCTGCACAGGTTGCTGACCAAGCACTGCCGAGGCGCGCAGCCGATCCCCCGCTGCAAGCCTGACCAATGCTGTGCGCAGGCGCTCATGATCGCTCAACTGCAGGCCCAGCGCCTGCCGCTCACTGTCCGGCAACGCCTTGAGCAGCGCGCTGGCCAGCGTATCATCGGTGGTCAATTCGTTACCCTGCGCATCGTAGGCACTGTATCCTGCGGGCCTGCACACCAAGGTCTTGGGCGTTCCGCTCGACTCGCCCACCTCGGCGATGAGCGTGCCATTGACGCTGCCGTCGTATACCCGCAGGTGAATCTTCCCACTCCAGCCTGGCAGACCTTCGAGCATCCGCACCGCCAGACAGTCGCTGTCAAGGCTCGATAGCTGCGGCCAATAGATGCCCTCAAAGGCGCGGTTGAGTCGGATCTGGCGCTGATAGAGACGCGCCTCTTCGGCCAAACGCAAAGGCAGGCGGGCATCGGCACCCTGCATTTTCTCAAACTCCAGCGGGGTGGCATGACTGACGAGCTCTTCGCAGACCTGGGTCGGTAACGTCGCAAAACTCCGTTGCAGCAAGCTCGCTTCAGCGCTGGCCGAGTTGCCCGACGCGGCAAAGATTCGCTTGAACAGTATCCTGCGGCCGTGCTCCGCCTGTTGCGCCATCAGCGTGCGCAACGTCTGCAATCGGTCGGCACGCTGTACATGGACACCAAGCAATTGGTTGATGGCCTGCTCATCAAAGTCCCGCAGTACTATTTCCGGCAGTCGATTGGCAACCAGTTCACTCATCGGCACCTTGAGGGGTTCAACTCCAGGCCAGCGCTCCTGGCCGTAGTGCGTCGACACGGGCGAAAACTCGGCGCCGTCGATGACCTCGATCGGTCGGCGAGGCCACCCTGGCATTTCGATCGCCAACAAGGCAGCACAATCCCGGCCAACCCCACCTGGCAGGCCATTGCGCACGTTGCCGATCCAGGTATCGAGCTGACGGTTCAGCTGTAGACGTTGCAAGGTATCGATCAACAGCGGCGGCATCGGTGCCTGGGCCACATGCACGGTTCGCAGCACATCGTCACTGATACCGCTGATGTCGGCGGCGATCATCAACTGCGTATCGTCCACCCCCTCCGCGAGAGGGCCTAAGCGGCGCATCAGCTGGGTGCGGCGCCAGGTCAGCGGCTGCTCGCCATGCGCCACCCATCCGCCTTGACCGTTGTGCCGAAGCAGTGGTTGATACGCCAGGGGATCATGGGGATGAACCATGCGCCACTCACCGTGAGCGTCATGAGTGACTTCGTGGGCGCGATTGTCGAGGCGTATGTAGTGTTTGTCGGCTATCTGGAAAAGCCCTTGCTCGTTACTTTCGTGACCGACCAGCGCGATATCACTGGCATACGGTGTCAGGTCCGGTTTCCATAGACGAACCTGACCATCTGGTCGTTTGACCTGGACCAGGCAGTCCACGAACTCATTCGACTCCAGCCTGGCAGCCGCACCACCGGCCATTCCCAGCCCGGCCACCAGCGCGATGTTCAGCCCCACCGACTGCAAATGCGCCCACACCTGATCCAGGTCGCCATCCTCCCAGGCTTGAGCCCCCTCGACCACCTCATTGACCAGTTGCGCAGCACCGACCACGGCCATCACTTCGCTCAGTCCCGGTACAAAGAAGGCCGCCGCATTGAGCACGTTGAACCCGATACCTTCCCAGTACGCCAGGCGAGCTTCACGGGCTTGCTCGTCTACGTCGGCGCTGGGTACGGCAAGGACTCTGGCGTCAGCCTTGAGTCGTTCCAGGTGGCGGTCTTGCAGGTAACCGAACAGCTCGGCGTCAATCGGCTCTTCACGTACCTGCAGGTTGCCGTGGGGATTGAGCTGGCGGACATAAACGCCGTTGGCTTGTTGCACCTGGTGGTACAGCACACTGTTGAGCTGGTCCAGCACATGGGACTCCCGGGCCTTGCCCGCATACTGGCGCAGCAACACCTGATAAGCCGGCGAACCCAGATTGATGTGCAAGTCCTGCAAGGCCGCGGATGCCGAGGGGTACTCCTTCAAGGGACACAAGGGCGCGCCAGGCATATACACCACAATCGGCTCAACCTGCTCACTGCGCTCCCGGTCAGCGCCCATCACCACCACTTCGGCCAACGGCGCACCGAACATTTCCATTCGCCAGCAACGCACCGGTTTGCCGTTGAAGTGCGCTGCGCGCTCCCCCTGCAACAGGCTGCTCAGCATCTGCCGGGCTTGCGCACTGATCGCCCCTTTCATGAAAGCGATCTGCATCTGAACCCGCAACTGGTCCTTGCGGGTGGCAATGGCCTGGGTACGTATCTGGGCGCGGGTTTCGGGGGCCTCGAACACCTGTTGCAGGTGCTGCTGGTACTGCCCACCCAGGTCCAACTCATGGCACAGGCGGGCGAACCGGCTGGGTTCAATGTCCAGCTTGCTCTGATAGCGATAGCCAAAGCGCGGATACGCTTGCTCGGTTGCCGGCAACAGCTCCATGAGCAGTGCATCCTTAGGCGCCAGGGCGCTGCCCTTTTCAAACTTGGTGTCCTCGGCAAAATTCTGCAGGGCGGCCTGCATCAGGCTCTGACGACGCGGAACGTTCTTGACGATGAAACCAAGCAGATGTGATTCGGGATGAAACTGGACGAATTCCACCGTGTCCACGTCTGGTGTGATACCCAGCTCATGGGTCAGGCGCGCTCGAAACAAGGGCTCGGCAAACTCGCCGATGCCCTTGAGCGGTTTGAGGGAGGTTGCCAGTGCCTGGGCCGAGGCGCGCCTGCGAGCCTGATAGTCGAGCAACGCCTGGCGCTCGCCTGGCAGGGCACTGCTGAACCAGTCGGCAGTGCCGGTCGAGGTGAATTGCTCGGCGACCTGGTGGTTGCGCAAGCGCTCAACGTCGTCTGGCGTGGCGTGCTTGAGCCAGTCGGGCAAGCGGCTTTGCAGGAAGGGGCCATTGAGGCCGGGGATGGATATCGAGCGAGGGGTTGGCATCGCGGTTTCTCCTTGGGCGAATGAGACCGAAAGGAGAACCGCTTTACCGACGCCAAAGGCGCTACATAATGCTTATCGCCAGCGACCGAGCTTGCTCCACAACCCCAGCAGGGTGTTTTCGATCGACCCGCTGGCCGCCAGCCCTACCCGCTCCTGCAGGCTTTTACGCTCGGCGAAGTGCAGGTGGTACAGGTTCGATTCCCGTGCCCGCTCGCCCAGGTATTCATCGCTGGTCTTGAGTTCGTCGACCAATTGCTTGTTCAGCGCCGCGACACCCAGCCAGACTTCGCCGGTAGCCACTTCGTCGATATGCAACTGCGGGCGATAACGCGAAACGAAGTCCTTGAACAACTGATGGGTCACATCCAGGTCTTCCTGGAACTTCTCCCGGCCCTTCTCGGTGTTCTCGCCGAACACGGTCACCGTGCGCTTGTATTCGCCAGCGGTGAACACCTCGAAGTCGACATCGTGCTTTTTCAGCAGGCGATTGACGTTGGGCAATTGGGCCACCACGCCGATCGACCCGAGGATGGCGAAAGGCGCACTGACGATTTTCTCGCCAATGCACGCCATCATGTAGCCACCGCTGGCAGCGACCTTGTCGATGCAGATGGTCAACGGTATGCCCGCCTGGCGAATACGCGCCAGTTGCGAAGCCGCCAGGCCATAGCTATGCACCATGCCACCGCCACTTTCCAGGCGCAGCACCACTTCATCGCGCGGGGTGGCCAGGGTCAGCAATGCGGTGATCTCATGGCGCAGGCTTTCAGTGGCCGATGCCTTTATGTCGCCATCGAAATCCAGGACGAACACCCGCGATTTATCCTCGGGCTTCTTCTTGAGTTGCTTCTCGGCCTTGGCCTGCTGCTTGCGCAGCGCCTTGAGCTGGGACTTGTCCAGCAGGCTGGACTCCAAGCGCTCGCGCAAGTCCTTGTAGAACTCGTTGAGCTTGCTGACCTGCAACTGCCCGCCCCCCTTGCGCCGGCCCTTGCCGCGCAACCCGGCAATCGCCGACAGGACAATCAGAATCGCGATCACCAGGGTCGCGGTCTTGGCGAGAAAGCTTGCGTACTCTGCAAGAAACTCCACAGTAACTCCTTAACATGCCTGCGCCCCTGTGGCGCGAACCGATAGTCAAGCATACCGACGCGGCGGCACTGCTGCCAATGTAGGAAATTTCCGGAAATGCAGTTCAAACGCTCTTTTCAAACGCTTGTATGTTTTTCCGTTGACAGCCTGTCGACGGCGCCCTAACCTCGGCTCATTCTTCTTGCAGGCAGACGACGTGGGCAGCATCTACCTGATTCGACATGGCCAGGCCTCCTTTGGTGCAGACGACTATGACGTTCTCTCGCCCATGGGCATCCGCCAGAGTGAAGCACTCGGCGAGCACCTTGCCCAGTTGGGGTTGCGCCTTGATCGCTGCCTGGCCGGCGACCTGCGTCGCCAGCAGGACACCGCTCGCCTGGCCCTGGCGGCCATGCACAATGCAGGTTGCGAGGTCCCGCTGCTGGAAACCGATACGGCCTTCAATGAGTTCGACGCCGACGATGTGATCCGCAGCCTGCTCCCGGGCCTGCTGCCCGAAGAGCCCGAGGCCTTGCATATCCTGCGCAACGGTGCGCAGAACCGTCGCGAATTCCAGCGCTTGTTCGCCCTGCTTATCCAACGCTGGCATGGCGGTGAACATCAAAGTGATTGCCTGGAGTCCTGGCAGGGTTTTGTCGAGCGGGTCGATGGCGGCCTTTCGCGCGTACTGCAGCAAGCGGACAGCAACGACAACATTGCAATCTTTACTTCAGGCGGCACCATTGCCGCCTTGCTTCACCGCGTAACCCGTATCACTGCCAGCCAGGCCTTCGAGCTCAACTGGCAGATCATCAACACCTCGCTCAGCCAACTGAGGTTTCGTGGCCGCGAGGTGGCCCTGGCCTCCTTCAACAGCCAGGCCCATGTGCAGCTGTTGAGGGTACCGGAACTCATCACCTACCGATGAACACCGGCGCGTTGTGACCTCGCCGGTCACGCCAATCACTTAATAAGGAACACACCATGAGCGATGTAGCAAAAGCCGTCGAAGCGATGAAAGCCAAATTCAACCCAGCTGCGGCTGCCGGCCTGGACCTGGTATTCGGTTTCAACATCACCGACGAAGACAAGCACTACGCCCTGATCGTCAAGGATGGCACCTGCGAAATCCAGGAAGGCGAAAACGCCGACGCCAACTGCACCCTGGTGCTGGACAGCGAAACCCTCAAGGGTATCGTCAGCGGCGACACCGACGGCATGCAGGCCTTCATGGGCGGCAAGCTGCGCGTTGAAGGCGACATGATGCTGTCGATGAAGCTCAGCGAGCTGTTCCCGGCCTGAGCCCTGCGCTGATGCCGAACAAAACCGAAGTCCTTGCGGCTTCGGTTTTTTTTCGTCTGGTGGTTTCAGGCCAGGCATCAGGAGCGTTGATCGACCTGCAACACGCTGGCCTATAAGACCCTGCAAGGCTTGTTCGGGCCCGACGCGAGAATTAGATTAGCCAATAATCTCTGGCTTCGATCATAAGGTAAAAGCATGACGCTCACTGATCAGTCCACCCAGGTCCGCCCCGGCGAAGAGCTCGACGCCGCCGTCATCGCCCCTTACCTGAAGGCGCACATCGACGGCCTTAGCGGAACGCCGACCATCAGCCAGTTTCCCGGCGGCGCCTCGAACCTGACCTACCTGGTGCAGTACCCCACGCGCGAGTTCGTCCTGCGGCGCCCGCCGTTCGGCCACAAGGCCAAGTCGGCCCATGACATGGGTCGCGAGTTCCGCATCCTCAACCAGCTAAACAGCGGCTTCCCCTACTGCCCCAAGGCCTACGTCCACTGCACCGACGAGTCGCTGATCGGTGGCGAGTTCTACGTGATGGACCGGGTCAAGGGCATCATCCTGCGCTCGGACCTGCCGCCCGAACTGGGGCTCGACGCCGAGCGCACCGAGGCACTGTGCAAGAGCTTCATCGACCGCCTGGTCGAGCTGCACCAGGTGGACTACAACGCCTGCGGCCTGGGCGACCTGGGCAAGCCCGAAGGCTATGTGCAGCGCCAGATCGAAGGCTGGAGCAGCCGCTACGAAAAGGCCCTGACCCCGGACGCGCCGCGCTGGGAAACGGTGATTGCCTGGCTGCGCGAAAAAATGCCGGCTGACCACCCCAAGCCTGCCATTGTTCACAACGATTACCGCTTCGACAACGTCATCCTCGATGCCGACAACCCCATGCGCATCATTGGCGTGCTCGACTGGGAGATGACCACCCTTGGCGACCCGCTGATGGACCTGGGCAACACCCTGGCCTACTGGATCGAAGCCAGCGACCCAGCGCCGATGCAGCTGATGCGCCGCCAGCCGAGCAACGCCCCGGGCATGCTCACCCGACAGCAGTTCGTCGACTACTATGCCCTGCGCGCCGGCATCCAGATCGACAACTACGACTTCTACTACACCTATGGCCTGTTCCGCCTGGCCGGGATCGTCCAGCAGATCTACTACCGCTTCTACCATGGCCAGACCCAGGACAAGCGCTTCGCCCAGTTCATCCACATGAACAAGCTGCTGGAGCACATGAGTCTGCAGGTCATCGCAACGTCCAGCCTCTGACGACTACAACAAGGAAAACACCATGTCCAAGACCCAACTGTTCGACCTAGACGGCAAGATCGCCTTCGTTTCCGGTGCCAGCCGCGGTATTGGCGAAGCCATCGCCCACCTGCTGGCCCAGCAAGGCGCCCATGTAATCGTCTCCAGTCGCAAGCTCGACGGCTGCCAGCAAGTGGCCGACGCGATCATCGCCGCCGGCGGCAAGGCCACGGCCATTGCCTGCCATATCGGTGAAATGGAGCAGATCAGCCAGGTCTTCGCCGGCATCCGTGAACAGTTCGGTCGCCTGGACATCCTGGTCAACAACGCGGCGACCAACCCACAGTTCTGCAACGTGCTGGACACCGACCTGGGCGCCTTCCAGAAGACCGTCGATGTGAACATCCGCGGCTACTTCTTCATGTCGGTCGAAGCCGGCAAACTGATGCGCGAAAATGGTGGCGGCAGCATCATTAACGTGGCCTCGATCAATGGTGTGTCGCCGGGGATCTTCCAGGGCATCTACTCGGTAACCAAGGCCGCGGTGATCAACATGACCAAGGTGTTTGCCAAGGAATGTGCGCAGTTCGGCATTCGTTGCAACGCCCTGCTGCCAGGCCTGACCGACACCAAGTTCGCCTCGGCGCTGGTCAAGAACGACGCGATCCTCAACACCGCGCTGCAGCAGATCCCCCTCAAGCGCGTGGCCGATCCCAAGGAAATGGCCGGTGCCGTGCTGTACCTGGCCAGCGATGCATCGAGCTACACCACGGGCGTGGCGTTGAATGTGGATGGTGGTTTCCTGTCCTGATAAAAGCCTTGCGGGGCAAGCCCGCTCCCGCAGGGCAAGACAGTTGCTCTCACTGTGGGAGCGGGCTTGCCCCGCGAAGAGGCCCTGACAGGCGGCCTCGATCTCCATTACCATATCGGCCGTCAGGCGCAGCTCCTTCTGCGCCCAGCCGATTAAGCTCATGCCATGCCCTTCGAACTCAGCGTAGACCTCACCACCCTCGCCATTCTCGCCGCTGTCGCCTTTGTTGCCGGATTCATCGATGCCATCGCCGGAGGCGGTGGCCTGCTGACCACCCCTGCCTTGCTGACCGCCGGGATGCCACCGCACCTGGTGTTGGGCACCAACAAGCTCAGCTCGACCTTTGGTTCGGCTACCGCCGGTTTCACCTATTACCGCCGCAAGTTGTTCCACCCCGCACAGTGGCGCCATGCCTTGGGCGGCACCTTTGTCGGCGCCCTGATCGGCGCGGTAGTCGCCCATTACCTGCCGGCCGAATGGCTGAACAAGATGCTGCCGGTGATCGTCTTCCTGTGTGGCGTCTACCTGCTGTTCGGTGGCACGCCCAAGGCGCCGCTGGACGCCGACGTGCCGGTCAAGAAGAAGTGGCAACTCCCCCAGGGCCTGACCCTGGGTTTCTACGATGGCGTGGCAGGTCCCGGCACCGGCGCTTTCTGGACCGTCAGCACGCTGCTGCTCTACCCCATCGACCTGGTCAAGGCCAGCGGTGTGGCGCGCAGCATGAACTTCGTCAGCAATGCCGCGGCACTGTCGGTGTTCATCTTTTCCGGTCAGGTCGACTGGCTGGTAGGGTTGTCGATGGGCTCGGCGCTGATGGTTGGCGCCTTCTTCGGCGCGCGTACCGCCATCAGCGGCGGCAGCAAGTTCATCCGCCCGGTGTTCATCACCGTGGTGCTGGCCCTGACCGTGCGCCTAGCGTGGCAGCACTGGTTCGGCCAGGCCTAAGCGACGGGCCACGTACAGGTCGATCAGGTACCGGGCAATCGAGCGCCCTGCCGGCAACGGCGGGAGCGCATCGACCCGGAACCACTGGGCGTCCTCGATCTCGTCCGGCTGCATGACGATCTCCCCGCCCGCGTATTCGGCATGAAAACCCAGCATCATCGAGTGCGGGAACGGCCAGCACTGGCTGCCGACGTACTGGATGTTCTGCACCTCGATCGCCACTTCCTCGCGCACCTCGCGCACCAGGCAATCCTCGGCTGATTCGCCTGGCTCGGCAAAGCCGGCCAGGGTGCTGTAGACGCCGGTGACGAAGCGTGGAGAACGGGCCAGGAGGATTTCGTCGCCACGGGTGATCAGCACGATCATGCTCGGCGAGATGCGCGGGTAACTGCGCAGGTCACAGGGCTCGCAGAACATCGCCCGCTCCCAGTGGATCTGCTGCATGGGCTGGCCACAGCTGCCACAAAACCGGTGTTCACGGGCCCAGGTGCCGATCTGCGCGGCGTAACCAAGAATCTTGTAGGTATCGAAGTCGCCTTCGAGCATGAACTGGCGCAAGCCGCGCCAGCGGCAACCGGCTACAGCCTGCGGATTGCGCAGTTCAAGCAGGAACACCGGCTGGCCATCGAAATGGCCGATGCCGTGCTCGAACAACACGTCCAGCCCCTGGCGCTTGAGCCAGTCGCGCGGGAACAGCGCGCCGTTGTCGTCAACCAGGAAGCCCTCGCGGCACCGGGCTACCGCCCAGCCGCCAGCGAGGTTTGTGTCCAGTACCGCGGTGGTCCAACGCACTGCCATGTTCCGGTTCCTTGCGCGGCCCGCCGCTGGTGTCAGTCGGCGAACTCGGGTTTCTGTTTGCTCATGTGGGCAGCCACGGCCACCCGCAGATCGGTGGATTGCAACATGGCGGCGTTCCAGGTGGCAATGTAGTCCAGGCCATCGTCGATACGGTGATCGCGCATATAGCTGATCATTTCTTTGGTGCCGGCCACGGCAATCGGGGATTTTCCCGCAATTTCGGCAGCAATGGCAAAGACTCCGTCGAGCAAGACGTCATGGTCATCGTAGACCCGATTCACCAGGCCGATACGCTGGGCCTCGTCGGCCTCGACATTGCGCCCGGTATAGGCCAGCTCGCGCATGATGCCGTCGCCGATGATCCGTGGCAGGCGCTGCAGGGTGCCAACGTCGGCGGCCATGCCCATGTCGATTTCCTTGATCGAGAACTGCGCGTCGCGGCTGCAGTAGCGCATGTCGCACGCCGAGACCAGGTCGATGGCGCCACCGATGCAGTAGCCGTGAATGGCCGCCAGGACCGGTTTGCGGCAGCTGTCCACAGCTGTGAACGAGGCCTGCATGCGTACAATGATCCGGCGCAGGGTCCGGGCGTTGCGCCCTACGTCCTTGCCCAGCTCGTTGGCCAGCGAGGCCAGCATCATCAGGTCGATACCGGCGGAGAAGTGTTTGCCCGCACCGCTGATCACCACCGCGCGCACCGCATCGGTCTCGTCGATCCACTTAAAGATGTCGACGATTTCGCTCCAGAACGGCGCGTTCATCGCGTTGTACTTTTCCGGGCGATTGATCTGCACGTGGGCGATATGGTTGTTCAGTTCGACCTTGAATGCCTGGTAGTCGGTCACAGCGCGCTCCTTGAGGGGGAAGGACAATCGCAGGACTATATCAAGGCCTCAAGGCCGGGCTAGACCGCGCTTGTGCCAAAACCGGGACTTTTACCTTGATCTTACGGCCTGTATCCGGCACCTTTCGCACCTGTTGAATTATTAGGATACATTTTCATGTCCCGCTCCCTGGCCGGCGCCCTGGCCCACAACTTCCTCGGGCAGTCGCCCCGCTGGTACAAGGCGACCCTTTGCCTGTTCCTGCTGCTCAATCCGATACTGCTGTTTACCCTCGGTCCGGTAGTCACTGGCTGGGTGCTGGTGATCCAGTTCATCTTCACCCTGGGGATGGCCCTCAAATGCTACCCGCTGATGCCTGGCGGCCTGTTGATGGTCGAAGCGTTGTTGCTGGGGATGACCACACCCCAGGCGCTGTATGACGAACTGCAGCACAACTTCCCGGTGATCCTGCTGTTGATGTTCATGGTCGCCGGGATCTACTTCATGAAGGACCTGCTGCTGTTCGTGTTCTCGCGCATCCTCCTGGGCGTGCGTTCCAAGGCGATGCTGGCCCTGCTGTTCTGTTTCCTCTCGGCCTTCCTCTCGGCCTTTCTCGATGCCCTGACCGTCACCGCAGTGATCATCAGCGCGGCTGTGGGCTTCTACTCGGTCTACCACCGGGTCGCGTCGGGGACCAACCCGCGTGAAGAGTCCGACCTGGACAGCGACCACGACATCGCCCAACTGCAGCGCGATGACCTGCAGCAGTTTCGCGCCTTCCTGCGCAGCCTGCTGATGCATGGCGCCGTGGGTACCGCCCTGGGCGGCGTCTGCACCTTGGTCGGCGAGCCACAGAACCTGTTGATCGGCCATGAGATGGGCTGGCACTTCGGCGATTTCTTCTTCAAGGTCGCCCCCGTGTCCATGCCAGTGCTGGCGGCGGGCCTGGTAACCTGTGTGCTGCTGGAAAAGCTGCGCTGGTTCGGTTACGGCACCCTGCTGCCGGACAACGTGCGCGACGTGCTGGCCGCCTATGCCGCCGAAGACGATGCCCAGCGCACCGCGCAACAACGGGTGGCGCTGCTGGTACAAGGCCTGGCGGCCTTGATCCTGATCGTCAGCCTGGGCCTGCACATTGCCGAAGTCGGCCTGATCGGCCTGCTGGTGATCGTGCTGATTACCGCCTTCACCGGCATCACCGATGAGCACCGCCTGGGGCGCGCGTTCCAGGACGCGATGCCGTTTACCGCACTGCTGGTGGTGTTCTTTGCCGTGGTGGCGGTGATTCACGACCAGCAGCTGTTCACGCCGCTGATCCAGTGGGTACTGGCACTGCCAACCGAACAACAGCCAGGCATGCTGTTCATTGCCAATGGCTTGCTGTCGGCGATCAGCGACAACGTGTTCGTAGCCACCATTTACATCACCGAGGTCAAGCAGGCGTTTCTCGACGGCCACATGAGCCGCGAGCACTTCGAGACCCTGGCGGTGGCAATCAACACCGGCACCAACCTGCCGAGCGTGGCCACGCCCAATGGCCAGGCTGCGTTCCTGTTCCTGTTGACCTCGGCCATTGCCCCGCTGATTCGCCTGTCGTACGGGCGCATGGTGTGGATGGCGCTGCCCTACACCGTGGTGATGGGTGGATTGGGCTGGTGGGCGGTGACGTACTGGCTGTAAACCTGATCGCGGGGCAAGCCCGCGCCCACCGACACTCGGTAGGTGCGGGCTTGCCCCGCGATCGCTTCACCCGCTTTGCGCCCGGTCCCGCGCCGGACACTGCGCCCGGTGCAGGTTCAACGCCGTATTGATGATCCCGATATGGCTGAAGGCCTGGGGAAAGTTGCCGAGCATGCGCCCGCTTAGCGGGTCGTACTGCTCGGCCAGCAGGCCGACATCGTTGCACAGCCCGCTCAGGCGTTCGTACAGGTTCTGGGCATCCTGGTCGCGGCCCAGTAGCACGTACACATCCGCCAGCCAGAACGAACACACCAGGAACGTCCCCTCCCCCGGCGTCAAGCCATCACAGCCGCTGTCGGTGTTGTAGCGCAGCAGCAGGCCATTGCGCAGTAACCGACGTTCGATCTGCTCAAGTGTGGCCAGAAAGCGCGGGTCGTCGGCCGGCAGGAAACCCGTCAGGGCAATCTGCAACAGGCTGGCATCCATCTCGGTCGAGCCGTAGGCCTGCACGAAGCAGCCCAATGCCGGGTCAATGCCCTGCTCACAGACTTCACGGTGAATCTTCGCCGCGACCTGCCGATAGTGCCGCGCCCGGGCCTGTCCTTCCTCGGTGGTGTCGCTCAGGCTCGCCGCGCGGTCAAAGGCCACCCAGGCCATCACCTTGGAGTGAGTGAAGTGCTGGCGACCACCGCGGACCTCCCAGATCCCCTCGTCGGGTTTGCGCCAGACCTTTTCCAGGTACGCCAGAATCACCCGCGAGATCGCCGCGCTGCGCGGATGCCGAGGCAGGCCCCCGCGTACCGCCTGGCAAAGGGCATCGGCCATTTCGCCATAGATGTCCAACTGGTGCTGCAGGGCGGCGGCGTTGCCAATGCGTACCGGCTGTGAGCCTTCGTAGCCGCTGAGCCAGGGCAGCTCAAACTCCTGCAAGCGACGCTCACCCGCCAGGCCGTACATGATCTGCATCTGCTCCGGGTTGCCCGCCACCGAGCGCAACAGCCACTCGCGCCAGGCCTGAGCCTCCTCGAAGTAGCCCAGGTTCATGAACGCCAGCAAAGTCATGGTTGCATCACGCAGCCAGCAATAGCGGTAGTCCCAATTGCGCTCACCGCCCAGGTGCTCGGGCAACGAGGTGGTCACCGCCGCAACGATGCCACCGGTGGGGGCATAGGTCATGGCCTTGAGGGTGATCAGCGAGCGTTTTACCAAGGCTGTCCAGGGACCGACATCAGGACAACGCCCAGCGAAAATCCGCCACTGCTCTGCCGTTTCTTCCAGGGCTTTTTCGACGGCAAACGGGGCCGGCAATGGCAAGTGGGAGGCTTGGTAGGTGAGGCTGAAGGCCAATTGCTGGCCCTGCTGGACACTGAAGCGACTGCCCACATGCTGGTCGTGGGAATGGGTCGCTACTTCACTGCGCAGTACCAGGCGATCCGGCCCCACTACCGCTGTCAGTACCAGGGGCTCGCTCTTTTCGACCCAAGGTACGCTGTTGCCGTAGTCGAAGCGCATGACCAGGTCCATCTCGAACGGCACGTGGCCTTCGAGCCCTTCGACCACGCGTACCACGCTGTTGTGATCGGCCAGGGGCATGCAGTCGATGACCCGGGCTCGACCACTGGCGGTGACGAAGGTGGTCTGCAGGATCAGCGTGTCCTCCAGGTACTCCCGGCTCACCTGCTCCACCGCCTCGCTGGGCGCCAGACGCCAACGGCCGTTTTCCTCCTCCCCGAGCAAGGCGGCAAATACCGCTGGTGAATCGAACCTGGGCAAGCACAGCCAGTCCAGTGAGCCATCGCGCCCCACCAGGGCAGCGCTGCGACAATTTCCAATCAATGCATAGTCTTCGATCAAGCCGGGCATCGGCCCTCCTCTTGCGTGCGTTAACCAATGCTGTGCCAGACCCTCCGATCCCGGGCCAGCAACTCGTCAGCCGCGGCCGGGCCGTCTTCACCGGCGGCATAGGGTTGCACCTCGCCGCCCTCCGCCCAGGCATCGAGAAATGGCTGCACCGCACGCCAGCCGTTCTCGATGTTGTCGGCGCGCTGGAACAGTGTCTGGTCGCCTGTCAGGCAGTCGTAGATCAGGGTCTCGTAGCCGGTGGACGGCTGCATTTTGAAGAAATCCTTGTAGGCAAACCCAAGCTCGACGTTCTCCATCGCCAGGGCCGGGCCTGGCCGCTTGGCTTGCAGGTCAAACCACATGCCTTCGTTGGGCTGGATCTGGATCTTCAAATAGTTGGGCTTGAGCTTGTCGACTTCGGTGTCGCGAAACTGTGCATAGGGCGCAGGCTTGAAGCAGATGGCGATCTCGGTATCGCGCACACTCATGCGCTTGCCAGTGCGCAGGTAGAACGGCACCCCCACCCAGCGCCAGTTGTCGATCATCACCTTCAGCGCCACGTAGGTTTCGGTCTGGCTTTGCGGGTCGACCCGCGGTTCCTCGCGGTAGCCGGACAGTTTCTTGCGTCCCAGCTTGCCGGCGGTGTACTGCCCGCGTACCGAGTTCTTCAGGGCCATGTTCTTCGACCAGGGGCGAATGGCGCCGATGACCTTGGCCTTCTCGCTGCGTACTGCATCAGCGCCAAATGCCGCGGGCGGCTCCATGGCAACCATGGCCAACAGTTGGAACAGGTGATTGGGCACCATGTCACGCAGGGCACCGGTATGGTCATAGAAGGCGCCCCGGGTCTCCACCCCGACAGTTTCAGCGGCGGTGATCTGCACATGGTCGATGTAATGGTTGTTCCAGAAGGCCTCGAACAGGCCGTTGGAGAATCGACTGACCAGAATGTTCTGCACCGTCTCCTTGCCCAGGTAATGATCGATGCGGTAGATCTGTTTCTCGCTCATCACCTTGAGCAGGCAGGCGTTGAGCGCCTCGGCGCTGGCCAGGTCCGAACCGAACGGTTTCTCCACTACCACCCGGCGAAAGCCCTCGGTTTCGTCGAGCAGGCCAGCGGCCCCCAGACGCTGCACCACTTCGCCGAAAAAGCGCGGTGAAGTGGCCAGGTAAAACACCGCATTGCCGCTTGGGTTCTTTTCAATCCGCTGGGCGATGGCCTGGTAGGTAGCCTCGTCAAGAAAGTCGCCGGTAAGGTAGCCAATGCGTTTGGCCAAACGGCTCCAACGCTTGTCGTCCAGGCACTTTTCGGCGCCTTCGCTGGTCTTGTCGCGCTCGCGCATGAACGCTTCCAGGCGTTCGGCGAATTCGGCGTCGGTGGCGCTGTTATGGTCCACCCCGACAATGCGCAGGTTTTTGTCCAGTAAGCCATCACGGCTGAGGTTGTAGAGTGCCGGCATCAACAGGCGCTTGACCAGGTCGCCGTTGGCGCCAAACAGGAACAGGGTGCAAGGCGGAGCCGCTTCGATCTGTGGTGTAGTCATTCGGGCTTTTTCTCGACATGGCCACCGAAACCGAAACGCATTGCCGAAAGCATCCGATCGGCGTAGGTGCCCTGCTGCTGACGTGAACGGAAGCGGGCGAACAGCGCACTCGACAGCACCGGCACCGGCACCGCCTGCTCCACGGCGGCATCAATAGTCCAGCGCCCTTCGCCACTGTCGGCCACCGAACCGCTGTAGCCGCCCAATTGCGGGTCTGCCACCAGGGCGTCGGCCGTGAGGTCCAGCAACCAGGAGGTCACCACGCTGCCGCGACGCCACACCTCGGCGATCTCGGCCATGTCCAGGTCAAAGCGCTGTTCGGCCGGCAAGGCATCACTGCCCTTGCTCTTGAGGATGTCGAATCCCTCGGCGTAGGCCTGCATCAGGCCGTACTCGATACCATTGTGGATCATCTTCACATAGTGCCCGGCACCTGCCGGGCCGGCATGGATGTACCCTTGCTCGGCGCGCCCGGCCGGGCCCTGGCGGCCTCGAGTGCGGGGGATGTTGCCGACACCGGGGGCCAGTGTGGCAAACAGCGGGTCGAGGCGATCGAAGACCGCCTTCTCGCCACCGATCATCATGCAGTAGCCACGCTCCAGGCCCCAGACGCCACCCGAGGTGCCCACATCCATGTAATGCAGCTGCCGCTTGCCCAGGTCGCTGGCACGACGGATGTCGTCCTTGTAGAAGGTGTTGCCGCCATCAATGATCACATCGTCGGCGTCCAGCAGGTCGGCCAGTTGCGCGATGGTCTGCTCGGTCGGCTCACCCGCCGGCAGCATCACCCACACCGCGCGCGGCTTGTGCAGCTTGCCCACCAGCGCGCCCAGGTCATGCGCGCCGACAGCACCCTCGGCTGCCAGGGACTCGACGGCCTTGCGGTCGCGGTCATGCACCACCGTCTGGTGGCCGCCGCGCATCAAACGTCTTGCGATATTGCCGCCCATGCGGCCCAGCCCCACGATTCCCAGTTGCATGTGCCGATGCTCCCCTTGAATGAAAACTGCCGGTTCAGGCCTTCAAGGTTAGTCCAGCACCGGCAGACTTGGTTCAGCGACGAACGGCAAGACAGCAAGAAACAAAAAAGTTCCCATGCACTTAAAAAGAATTCAGAATCCCCGACCGACCGAGCAACTACGCTTGTACTCAACAACCAGCCATTTGCGAGGTGTGCAATGGGAACCCTTCTGGCGAAAATGCCGCCCCAGACGCTCTACGTCACCATTACCCGGGAAGAGTTGCGGCGCCTGCGGGAAGAACGCGAGCTGTTGCAACAGCAAGTCGCCACGCTGAGTCGACAGTTGGAACAAGCCAAGTCCGACAGTAAAAATTCTCTCGCCTGATACTCACGGGCAGGCTCTCCCCCACCTGCCCGTTCACTGTTGCCCCAACCCTACAACACCTTGGTCCAGAACTGCATGGCGCCATAGGCCGGGTCGAAGCGGGCATGTTCAAAACCGAAGGTGCGGTAGCTGCCCTGGGCTGCGGGATTGCCTTCGAGCACCTCCAGGGTCAGCTTGCAGCAGCCGCGCTGGCGGGCGATTTCTTCGACCTTGGTCAACATGCGCTGGCTCAACCCTTTGCCGCGATGAGCCGGCACCACCGACACGTCATGAATGTTCACCAGCGGCCGGCAGGCAAAGGTCGAGAACCCTTCAAAGCAGTTCACCAGCCCCGCCGGCTGGCCATCGACAAAGGCCAGCACGCTGAAGGCATGCGGCCGCCGGGCCAGCTCCTCCGGCAGCTGCGCCAGCAGGTGCGGGTCAAGCGCCTGGCCGCCGCCCATGGGGTCCCGGGCATACTGGTCCAGCACCAGGCCGATGGCTTCCGCGTGCATCGGGTTGCTGTAGCTGGCCTGTAAAACCAGAATCTGTTCGGCGGCGTCCATGGTCATCCTTGTCCCTGTAATAAGTGTTGCCCCGGCAAGGCTGGGGAAAGTCGGGCGATTGTACGGTATGACACAGACCGAAAGTAAAGTGACCAGCGGGTCACATTCCCCCACGTATCTCTCCTACACTCAGTAGCGGCCACGAGATTGTTCGGAAAACCAGGCTGAAAAAAGTCGAACTTTCTGAAATCGCAACAGGTCAGCAATTTAGTAGGCCATCGTTTCTGGTCAACCAGGCGCGGCCCACCCACCCCAATCTGTCACCACGCCGCCGGCACGGATCGCCGACTTGCGTAGCGCTTGCGCGCATGACGTCGGGGCATGGATCGCAATGCAACTCCACACATAGAGAGACGCCTTTAGCAGACACACAACAACGGGTGACCACACCCGCAACATAGGGACGGAGAGAAGTATGATCAGTGCCGCTGTCGAGCCTAACGTAGAGCATTTCACCCCGGACAACCGTGAGCCGCTGGCCACGCATTTCAATACGACAGCCAAGGCACCCGACGCCGACTCCCGGCACACGCAAAAACGCAAGGTATTGTTCGTCACCTCTGAAATTGCCGACCTGGTCAAGACCGGTGGCCTGGGCGATGTTTCCGCCGCCCTGCCCCGGGCCATGCGCCACCTGCACGACGTGCGCGTACTGATCCCCGGCTACCCGCAGGTGCTGGAAAGCGAGTACCCGATCCATCTGGTGGGAGAGTTGGGTGGGCACGCGGCGTTGCCGCCCTGCAAGATCGGTCGCATGGACCTGTCCGATGGCCTGGTGATCTATGTCTTGATCTGCCCGGAACTGTACCAGCGCGAAGGCACGCCCTATGGTGCCAACAATGGTCGAGACTGGCCTGACAACCACATCCGTTTTGCCCGTCTGGGCCTGGCCGCCGCCGAGATCGCCGCAGGCGAAGGCATGGTGCACTGGAAGCCGGATCTGGTGCATGCCCATGACTGGCCCGCAGGCCTGGCGCCGGCCTATATGCACTGGCGCGGTCTGCAAACCCCCACCCTGTTCACCATCCACAACCTGGCCTACCAGGGCGTGGTCAGCCGGGCCTGCTGCCCGGAGCTGGCCATCCCCGACCACGCCCTGCAACAGGAGGGCATGGAGTTCTACGGCAAGCTGTCGTTCCTCAAGGCGGGCCTGGCCTACTCCAGCCACATCACCACGGTCAGCGCCACCTACGCCCGGGAAATCACCACCCCGGACTTTGGCTGCGGCCTGGACGGCTTTCTTGGCAGCAAGGCCCAGCAAGGCCTGCTCAGTGGCATTCCCAACGGCATCGACGAAAGCTGGGACTCGGCCAGCGACCCGCACCTGGCCCGCCCGTTCAGCCTCAACGACTGGGAGGGCAAGGCGGTCAACAGCCGCCAGGTCCGTGAACTGTTCGAACTCGAGCCCTCCAGCGGCCCGCTGTTCGCGGTGGTCTCGCGGCTGGTCTACCAGAAGGGCCTGGACCTCACCCTGGGAGTGGCCGACTACATCGTCAGCCGGGGTGGCCAGATCGCGATCATCGGCCGCGGCGAGCCGGAAGAAGAACACGCCATGCGCGAACTGGCGCTGCGCTACCCCGGCCAGATCGGCGTGCGCATCGGCTTCAACGAAACCGATGCCCGGCGCATGTTTGCCGGCAGTGATTTCCTCCTGATGCCGTCGCGCTACGAGCCCTGCGGCCTGAGCCAGATGTACGCCCAGCGTTTCGGCTCGCTGCCGGTGGCGCGCAATACCGGCGGCCTGGCCGACACCATCGACAACGGCGTCACCGGCTTCCTGTTCGACGAATCCACCGTTGAAAGCTACCGCCAGGCCCTGAGCCGGGCCTTCTATGTCTATGGCAAGAAAGACCTGCTCAACGCCATGCGCTGCCTGGCCATGACCCAGCCCTTCAACTGGTGCCAGGCCGTGGAGCCCTATGCGCGGCTGTATGAGGAACTGGTGGAGCGGGCGCGGGTGATGGCGCGTTAAGGACGAGGTGGCAGGTATGCCCTTGAGGTCAGAGCCAATCGCGACCCACGGGGCCGTGATGCTTGATAGTGAAACCGCACGCTTTGCGCTATGGGCACCAGATGCCCACAGCGTAGAGGTGTGCCTGGAGCCGGATGTGCGCCACGCCCTTGAGCGCGGTGCCGACGGTTGGTTCAGCGCACGTCTGCCAGCCATCGCTGGCAGGCGCTACCGCTACTGCATCGACGGCGACCTGCAGGTGGCCGATCCGGCCTCGCGCTTTCAGCCTGAAGGCGTACACGGCCCCAGCCAACTGGTCGACCTTGCCAACTACCCCTGGCAGCACAGCCACTGGAACGGCCGCCCCTGGCCGGAGGCGGTGATCTACGAAGTCCACGTGGGCCTCATGGGCGGCTACGCCCAACTGATCCAGCAACTGCCGCGCCTTGCCGACCTGGGCGTGACCGCTATCGAATTGATGCCCCTGGGCCAGTTTCCCGGGGAGCGAAACTGGGGCTATGACGGCGTGCTGCCCTTTGCCCCACAGCACAGCTACGGCACGCCCGAGCAACTCTGCCATCTGATCGACCAGGCCCACGGCCACGGTTTGATGGTGCTGGTGGATGTGATCTACAACCACTTCGGCCCCGACGGCAATTACTTGAACCGCTACGCATCCGGCTTCTTTCGCCAGGATAAGCACACCCCCTGGGGGGCGGCCATCGATTTTCGCAGCCCGCAAGTGTGCGACTTTTTCATCGAGAACGCCCTGATGTGGCTGCACGTCTATCGCGTCGACGGCCTGCGCCTGGACGCCGTGCATGCCATCGGGCACCCCGAATACTTGCGCGAGCTGAGCCAGCGGGTGCGCCAGTCGCTGGCACCCGAGCGGCAGGTCTGGCTGGTGCTGGAGAACGAGCACAACCAGGCGCACCTGCTTGAACAGGCGTACGACGGCCAATGGAATGATGACGGTCACAACGCCCTGCATGTGTTGCTCACCGGCGAGCACGAAGCCTACTACGCCGACTACCGCCAGGCGACCATCCAGAAACTTGCCCGCTGCCTGAGCCAGGGGTTCGTGTTCCAGGGCGAAGCGGACCGCACCGGTCGCCCGCGCGGCGAGCCCAGCGCGCACCTGCCGCCCTGCGCCTTTGTGCTGTTCCTGCAGAACCACGACCAGGTCGGCAACCGTGCCCTTGGTGAACGCTTGAGGCGGCTGTGTCCGCCCCAGGCCCTGCGCGCCGCCACCACCCTGTTGTTGCTGTCGCCAATGATCCCGCTGCTGTTCATGGGTGAGGAATGGGGCAGCGAGACACCGTTCCTGTTTTTTACCGACCACCACGATGAACTGGCCGACGCCGTGCGCGAAGGGCGACGGGCCGAGTTCGCCGGCTTCACCGCCTACGCCGACCCGTTGCAGCGGGCCGCCATTCCCGACCCCAATGCCCTGGCCACCTACAGCGCTTCGCGCCCCCTGGTGCCAGATACCCCTCAGCAACCCTGGCAGGCGTTTTACCGCCAGCTGTTGCACCTGCGTCACCAGCACATCGTCCCCCACTTGTCCGGCTGCCACGCCGAAGGCGCCGAGGTGATCGGCGACAAGGCACTGAGTGCGCGCTGGCGCCTGGCCGATGGTCGCACCCTGCGCATTGACCTGAACCTGAGCGCAGCACCGGTGCCCTGCATGCTGCCCCAGGTCTCGACTCACGTGTATGCCTGCACGAGCGAGCCGTTGCCCAGCGACCAACTCCCCCCTTTTGCCACCCTGGTCAGCCTGCTGCCCAGCCCATCGCCGGAGCCTGTCCATGACTGACGCACACCTGCAGGAACTGGCAGCCCTTGCCGGGCTTTCTGTGGACTGGATCGACGCCAATGGGCGAGCACAACGGGTCAGCGATGATGCCTTGCGCCAGGTACTGGCTGGGCTTGGCCATCCGGCCGACGACCCCGTAGCCATTGCCGCGAGCCTGGCCGCCCTGAGGACCGCCCACGACGCCCGGCACCTGCCGCCGCTGTTCACCGTCGATGAGCAGCAGGCGCTGGACCTGTCTGCCTACTTTGCCGCCGCCAGCCCCGTTCGCGTGCAGCTTGAAGACGGCAGCGAACAACACCTGCAGCTCGACCCGAACGCCGCCCTGGCGCCGGGACTGCCAGTCGGCTATCACCAGGTGAGCATCGATGAGCGTCACTTTACCCTCGCCGTTGCCCCTACCCGTTGCTTCAGTTTCAGCGATGCATTGCACACGCCAACGCCGCGCTGCTGGGGTATCAGCGCCCAGCTCTACAGCCTGCGCCGCTCCGGTGATGGCGGCTACGGCGATTGCCAGGCACTGGAGCAACTGGCCCGCAGCGCCGCCGAACGGGGTGCCGATGCCCTGGCCATCAGCCCGCTGCACGCGATGTTCGCCAGCGACACTGGGCGCTACAGCCCGTACTCGCCGTCCAGTCGCCTGTTCCTCAACAGCCTGTACGCCAACCCTTCCGTCATATTGGGTGAGCATGTGGTGCGCGTGGCCATCGATACCCTGGGGCTTGAACCGGCCCTTGAGAAGCTCGAAGCACTGCCGCTGATCGACTGGCCCATGGCGGGGGCGGCGCGCTACCAGCTGCTGCAGGTGCTGTTTGATGATTTCATCGACGGCGATCATCCCTTGCGGGCCGATTTCGACAGCTACTGTGCCCAGGCCGGCGATGCCCTGGAACAACATTGCCGGTTTGAAGCGCTGCTGGCGGAGGCTTGCACCCGGGGCCTGAACCCCGACTGGCGGCAATGGCCGAACGCCTGGCATGACCCCCAGAGCCCCGAAGTTGCAGCCTTTGCCCGTGAGCACCGCGAACAGATCCAGTTTCACGCCTTTTGCCAATGGCTGGTCGAACGCAGCCTGCAGCGCGCTCAGGATGCTGCCCGCAGCAACGGCATGGCCATCGGCCTGATCGCCGACCTGGCCGTGGGCGCCGACGGTGCCGGCAGCCAGGCCTGGAGCCGCCAGGACGAGCTGCTGGCCGGGCTCAATGTCGGTGCGCCACCCGACATCCTCAACCGCTCGGGACAGAACTGGGCCATCTGTGCCTTTTCCCCCGAAGGCCTGCGACGCAATGGCTATCGCGCCTTTATCGAGATGCTGCGGGCCAACTTCGCCCATGCCGGGGGCCTGCGCATCGACCACATCATGGGCCTGCAGCGTCTCTGGCTGGTGCCACTGGGCGCCCATGCCCGTGACGGCGCCTACCTCAATTATCCGCTGGACGATCTACTGCGCCTGCTGTGCCTGGAGTCGGTGCGTCACCGCGCCGTTGTCCTGGGTGAAGACCTGGGCACCGTTCCCGCCGGGCTTCGGGAAAAACTCGGGCAGCGCGCCATTCTCGGTATGCGCGTGCTGCAATTCGAGCAGGACCCACCCGGCCACTTCAAACCCATTCTCGACTGGCCGGACAATGCCCTGGCCACCCCCAGCACCCACGACCTGCCGCCACTGGCCGGCTGGCTGCAGGCCCGCGACATCGACTGGAACCAGCGTCTGGGCCTGATCGATGCCATCACCGAACGGCACTGGCGCGAAACCCGTCAACAGGAGCGGCTGGGGCTGCAGCGTACCCTGGAGCACAATTACGGTGCCCTGGCCGACACCGATGGGCTGATCGACGCCTGCGTTCGCTTTCTCGGGCACACCCATGCTCCGTTGGTGTTGCTGCCGCTGGAGGATCTGCTGGGCATCGACGAGCAACCCAACCTGCCCGGCACAGTCGATAGCCACCCCAACTGGCGCCGTCGCTTTGCCCTGCCGGCCAATGCGCTGCTCGACGACGATGATGCCGCACGACGCCTGGAACTGCTCGCCCAGGCCCGCGAGCAGGCCTGGGAGCGCGACCGATGAAACCCTTGAGCGCCACCCTGCGCCTGCAGTTCCATGCCGGCTTCAGCCTCGACGATGCAGTGCCGCTGGTGCCCTACTTTTCCCGCCTTGGCATCAGCCACCTGTATGCCTCCCCGCTGCTCAGTGCCAGGCCGGGCTCGATGCACGGCTACGATGTGGTCGACCCGACCCGGATCAACCCCGAGCTTGGCGGTGAAGCGGCACTGATTCGCCTGGTGGCTGCGCTGCGCCAGCATGGCATGGGACTGATCCTGGATATCGTCTCCAATCACATGGCCGTGGGCAGCGACAACCCCTGGTGGCAAGACCTGCTGACCTGGGGCCGACGCAGCCGTTACGCGACGTTCTTCGATATCCAATGGCACTCCAGCGATCCCTTGCTGGAAGGCCAGTTGCTGTTGCCCTTTCTGGGCAGCGACTATGGCGCGGTGTTGCAGGCAGGTGACCTGAAGCTGCGTTTCGATTCAGCCGGGGGCAGCTTTCATGTACAGCACCATGAGCACCGCTTTCCCATCAGCCCGACCGACTACGGGCAAATTCTTTGCCTGAGCGACAGCACCGAGGTTCAGGCCCTGGGCATGCGCTTTGTCGCCCTGCACAGCGCAATGCAGGCCGCCGACAAGGCGCCAGGTTTGCAGCAGGAGCTGGCGGCGCTGGCCATCGAGTACCCCATCGATCATCTGCTGCCGGCCTTCGACGGCCGCAGCACCGAGGGTTTCGAGCGCCTGCACGGTTTGCTGGAAAGCCAGGCGTACCGCCTGGCCAGCTGGCGCACCGCGGCCGACGACATCAACTGGCGGCGCTTTTTCGACATCAACGAATTGGGCGGTTTGCGGGTCGAACGCAGCGAGGTGTTCGAGGCCACCCACCACATGCTCTTCGAGCTGATCCGCCGCGGCCTGGTCGACGGCCTGCGCATCGACCACATCGACGGCCTGGCCGATCCGCGCGGCTATTGCCGCAAACTGCGCCGACGGGTGGACCGGCTGCTGGCCGAGCGCCCCTTGAGTGCAGCGCTGGACCATTTCCCCATTTATGTCGAAAAAATTCTCGCCGCCAATGAACAGTTGCACAGCGACTGGGGCGTGGATGGCACCACCGGCTACGAGTTCATGAACCAGGTCAGCCTGCTGCAGCATGACCCGACCGGGGAAGCCATATTGGGTGAAGCCTGGAGCGCCCTCAGTGAACGCCCGGGCTTCGCCGAGGAAGTACGCCTGGCCCGCCAGCAGGTGCTCAATGGCAGCCTGGCCGGCGACTTCGAGTCGGTGGCCCAGGCGTTACTGCAGGTGGCCCGTGACGATCTGATGAGTCGCGACCTGACCCTGGGCGCAATACGCAGGGCTCTGCAGGCACTGGTCGAGCACTACCCGGTATACCGCACCTACCTCAACGCCGCTGGCCGTCCCGTCGAGGACGAAGCCTTTTTCCAGCATGCCTTGCAGGGTGCCCGAAAAACCCTGGGCGAAGGCGACTGGCCGGTGCTCGATGCCCTGCAAAACTGGCTGGGAGGCCAGCCCTGGCGCCGCCTGCCCGCCGGGCGCGCACGCAAGCACCTGCGCCATGCCTGCATTCGCTTCCAGCAATTGACCTCGCCAACCGCCGCCAAAGCCGTGGAGGACACCGCCTTTTACCGCTCAGCGCTGCTGCTTTCACGCAATGATGTGGGCTTCGACGCCGAGCGGTTCAGTGCGCCGGTCGAGGACTTCCATCAGGTCTGCCTGCAACGTCAGCACACCTTCCCGCTCAACCTGCTGAGCACCGCCACGCACGACCACAAACGTGGCGAAGACAGCCGCGCGCGCCTGGCAGTACTGAGTGAGCGCAGCGCGTGGCTGGTCAGCCGGGTGGAGCACTGGCGAGAATTGGCAGCGCCCCTGCGCACCGAACTGGCCGACGGCGTGGCCCCTGCCCCCGGTGATGAGTGGCTGCTGTACCAGACGCTGCTGGGCAGTTGGCCGTTGGCCCTGGATGAAAGCGACCCAGTGGCCCTGCGCACCTATGTGCAGCGCTTGCAACAGTGGCAACGCAAGGCGTTGCGCGAAGCCAAGCTGCGCAGCAGCTGGAGCGCCCCGAACGACGTTTATGAACAGGCTTGCCTGGGCTTTGTCGAAGCCCTGCTGCTGGACCCGCAGAACCAGCAACTGCGTCATTCCATTGCCCTGGCCGCACAGTCCATTGCCTGCGCCGGCGCCCTGAACAGCCTCGGCCAGTGCCTGCTGCGCATGACCGCACCGGGGGTGCCGGACGTGTATCAGGGCAATGAATTCTGGGACTTGAGCCTGGTGGACCCGGACAACCGCCGCGCCGTTGATTTTGCCGAACGCCGCCAAGCCCTGGATGAAAGCACCAGCACGGCGCAGCTACTCCAGGATTGGCGCAATGGCCGGGTCAAGCAGGCGCTGATCAGCCAGGTGCTGGAACGTCGCCTGGACTATCCCGAGCTGTTTGCCGAGGGCCGTTACCTGCCGCTGGAGGTGCGCGGCAGACACGCCGAGCGGGTCCTGGCCTTTGCTCGCGTGGGTGACTCGGCGCGGGCGATCGTAATCGTCCCGCGGCTGGCCTGCGCCTTGCTTGCAGATACCCCGATTCCCTTGATCCCGGCGCAGAACTGGGACGACACACACCTGCTGTTGCCATCTGCCTTGTCACCTGCTAACTACACGGGACTTTTTGCCAGCAGCGCAGTCACAACCTCAAAGGAGCTGTTGCTCAGCGCTGTACTCAGGGAGTTCCCGGTCAACGTATTGATTGATCATGCCTAAGCCATCAGGAGCGTCGAGATGAGTGTCGAAGAAAAACGAATCCGCGAATTCGCCTACCAGATCTGGGAGTCCGAAGGTAAACCCGAAGGCCAGGAATCGCGCCACTGGGAGATGGCGCGCAAGCTGGCCGAAGCCGAAGCCCTGGCTCCCAAGGCCACCCCGCGCAAGGTCAAGGCCAAGCCGGGGGCGCCGCTGCAGGTGACGCCCGCCAAGCCGGCGGCAGCTAAAAAGCCGCGCAGTACGACCAAGAAACCGCCTGTTGCTTGATAGCCATCGCGGTGCGACGTTTCGACTTGCCCGCGATGTCCCAATACCAACAAGGAGTCCCATGACCAAGCCCAGACCCACCGACGCCCCCGTCGCCGAACCCTCGCGTATCCGCGAAGGCCTGCCCTTTCCGCTGGGCGCCACCTGGGACGGTCTGGGGGTCAATTTCGCCCTGTTCTCCGCTCATGCCACCAAGGTCGAACTGTGCCTGTTCGACTCAAGTGGTGAAGTTGAGCTCGAACGCATCGAGCTGCCCGAATACACCGACGAAATATTCCACGGCTACCTGCCCGACGCCCACCCGGGGCAGATCTACGGCTACCGGGTCCACGGCCCCTACGAGCCGCAGAACGGCCACCGTTTCAACCCCAACAAGCTGCTGATCGACCCGTATGCCAAGCAATTGATAGGCAGCCTGAAGTGGTCCGAAGCCCTGTTCGGCTACACCATCGGCCACCCCGACGGCGACCTGAGTTTCGATGAGCGCGACAGTGCGCCCTTCGTGCCCAAGTGCAAGGTCATCGACCCCGCCTACACCTGGGGCCGCGACCAACGCGTGGGCATTCCCTGGGAACGCACCATCCTCTATGAAGCCCACGTGCGCGGCATCAGCATGCGTCACCCGGCAGTGCCAGCCGGCAACCGCGGTACCTTTGCCGGGCTGATGTGCGACGAGTTGCTCGGTCATATCAAGCAGTTGGGGGTGTCTTCCATCGAGCTGCTGCCGATCCATGCCTACGTCAATGACCAGCACTTGCTGCAAAAGGGCCTGAACAACTACTGGGGCTACAACAGCATCGCGTTTTTCGCCCCACACCCGCGCTACCTGGCCAACGGCAAGATCGCCGAGTTCAAGGAAATGGTCGCGCACCTGCACGACGCCGGCCTGGAGGTGATTCTGGATGTGGTCTACAACCACACCGCCGAGGGCAACGAGTTGGGCCCGACCCTGTCGATGCGCGGTATCGACAACGCCTCTTACTACCGCCTGATGCCAGACGACAAGCGCTTCTACATCAACGACTCAGGCACCGGCAACACCCTGGACCTGAGCCACCCCTGCGTGCTGCAACTGGTCACCGATTCGCTGCGCTACTGGGCCGGCGAGATGCACGTGGACGGCTTTCGTTTCGACCTGGCCACCATCCTTGGGCGCTATCACGAAGGTTTCGATGAACGCCACAGCTTCCTCGTGGCCTGCCGCCAGGACCCCCTGCTCAGCCAGGTCAAGCTGATCGCCGAACCCTGGGACTGCGGCCCCGGCGGCTACCAGGTGGGCAACTTCGCTCCCGGCTGGGCCGAATGGAATGACCGTTTTCGCGACACAGTACGGGCCTTCTGGAAAGGCGACGAAGGCCAGCTGGCCGACTTTGCCGCACGCATGACCGCCTCTGGCGAGCTGTTCAACCGCCGCGGGCGACGGCCGTATGCCTCGATCAACTTCATCACCGCCCATGACGGTTTCACCCTGCGCGACCTGGTTTCGTACAACGACAAGCACAACGAGGACAACGACGAGAACAACCAGGATGGCAGCAACAACAACCTGTCCTGGAACCACGGCGCCGAGGGGCCGACCGACGACCCCGAGATCAACGCCTTGCGCCTGCGCCAGATGCGCAACTTCTTCGCCACCCTGCTATTGGCCCAGGGCACACCGATGATCGTCGCCGGTGATGAATTCAGCCGCACCCAGCACGGCAACAACAATGCCTACTGCCAGGACAGCGAAATCGGTTGGGTCAACTGGGACCTGGACGATGAAGGCGCGGCACTGCTCAAGTTCGTCAAGCGCCTGACCAAACTGCGCCTGGCTTACCCGGTGCTGCGCCGCTCGCGCTTTCTGGTCGGCGACTACAATGAGGCGATTGGGGTCAAGGATGTCACCTGGCTGGCCCCGGATGGCAGCGAGATGAATGTTGAACAATGGCAGGACAGTCAAGGAAGGACGCTCGGCATGCTGATGGATGGTCGTGCCCAGGTCAGTGGCATCCCGCGACCGGGGGCCGATGCGACCTTGCTGTTGATCGTCAATGCCTACCACGATGCCGTCACCTTTACCTTGCCCCAGGTGCCCGAGGGCGAAAACTGGAACTGCCTGCTCGACACCGACCGGCCACAACTGCGCAAGGGCGAACAGCATGAGTTCGACTCGGCGCTGGAGGTAGCAGGACGGTCACTGGTGCTGCTGGAGTTGCAACGCGAGGACGACTCATGAAGGCCGGGAACTGAACCCGACCGGGGCCAGTCCCATGCAGTAGGCTTGCCGACAAGGAGCAATCGTGAATCTCGAACCGCACCCCACCCTCCTTGCAGATACCCGCCAGGCACCTCCGGTGCAGCGCTTGCGGGTGCTGACCGTCAACACTCACAAGGGCTTTACCGCCTTCAACCGTCGCTTCATCTTGCCGGAACTGCGCGAGGCGGTGCGCAGCACCCAGGCCGATATCGTGTTCCTGCAGGAAGTGCTCGGCAGCCACGACCGTCATGCCGCCCGCTACGCCGGCTGGCCGCAAACGTCGCAGTACGAATTCCTCGCCGACAGCATGTGGAGCGATTTCGCCTATGGGCGCAATGCCGTCTACCCGGACGGCCACCACGGCAACGCCCTGCTGTCCAAGTACCCGATCATCGAACACCGCAACCTCGACGTCTCGATCACCGGCCCCGAGCGCCGTGGCTTGTTGCATTGCGTACTGGATGTACCCGGGCAGCACCAGGTGCACGCCGTGTGCGTACACCTGTCGCTGCTGGAAAGCCACCGGCAAAAGCAGCTGCAGCTGCTGCGCCGACTGCTCGACTCGCTGCCGGTCGATGCACCGGTGATCATTGCCGGTGACTTCAATGACTGGAAGCTACGGGGCAACCGCACGCTGGGGTTGCACCGCGGGTTGCACGAGGCGTTCGAACGTCATCATGGCCTGCTTGCCCGCACGTACCCCGCCCGCCTTCCGTTGCTGCGCCTGGACCGTATCTACCTGCGCAATGCCAACAGTCACGCCCCGCAGATCCTGGGTAACAAACCCTGGAGTCACCTCTCCGACCACCTGCCCCTGGCCGTAGAAGTACACCTTTAGCAATGATTCGGCATAGCCACCACGGCTGAAAGAGCCGTGGCGACTATGAAACGTGAATAATTGTTAATTTTCAGCCAATTGGAGCATCCAATAGCTTGACAACAGATCTATAACGCCTTCTTGACGCCCGCCCGGTCCTCTCCTTAGCTACAAGTAATGCCGCATCCTTATTCCGAGCCTCTAGCTCGCGCCTTTCGGCGCGTGGCAGGAACTGTTTTTTGCTGGTTTGGGTCGCCCTCTGGTTTTGTCTTACAGCCCGTGACATCAGGCCAGGACCTTGGCTGTAATACAGAGGAGATCCGCCATGAAAAAAACTCCGACTCCTACGGGCTTTGAGTATGTTTTCTATGCGGTTTCCACGTCGCTGCTTCTTGCAACCCCGTTGGAAACCCATGCGTTGGGCCTGGAGGATAACGACCCGTTCAACAGCTTCATGCAGAGGCAAACCCAGGTAAAAGGACAAGACCTGCCGCCACCCACGCTGGTACTGGTACCCGTCAGTGCCAGTGGCCTGGGCCTGCACACCTTGAATGCATTTTCCGAACGCATGTCCGAGCACAACTCTCCGGCGGCCAGGGATGCCATTGCCAGCCAGTGGGCGCAGTTCTTCCCGGCACCGATGAAAAATGGCGCACCTGAACCTTCGCGCCTGGACGCGCGCACCCCGACCCTGCAGATCAGCCCGGACCTGTTCGTGCGTGAAACCGGCAGTGGCAATACTCACCGTGCCGGCTTCTTCGTTGGCCACAGTAACCTGCAGAGTGGTTTCGATGGCATGCACAAGCCCCAGGTCGGTGACAAGCAATCCACCGTCAGCCTCGATGGTGAAAGCCTGGGTGTGTACTGGAGCATGACCCACGCCCAGGGCTGGCACCTGGATGCCGTGGCCATGGGTACCCGTTTCGACATCAACGGGCGCAGCGAAACCGGCCAGCGCCTGGATGGCAATGGCCATGCGGTGACCTTGTCGGTTGAAGGCGGCTACCCTATCAGCCTGGGTGAGAACTGGACCATCGAGCCCCAGGCACAGTTGATCAACCAACAGTTCTTTCCTGGCAGCCAGACGCCGGCGGCTACCCAGCAAGCCTTCGATGAGCAACCGAACTGGACCGGCCGGGTCGGGGCCAAATTGTCGGCACGCTATAACCTGCGCGGCATGCCGATCGAACCCTTCCTGCGTACCAACGTCTGGTACGACTTCTCCCATTCCGACACTGTAAGCCTGGACCAGGTCGACAAGATCAGCAGCGGGCGCAACTCGGCCACAGTGGAAGTGGGATTGGGGCTGGTGGCACGGGTGACGCCCAAGGTCGCTCTGTTTGTCAGTGCCGACTACAGCAGCGATGTGGATGACAACGACTTGAATGGCCTGATCGGCAACCTGGGTGTGCGGGTCAGGTGGTAGGGCAGCAACTGTCTTGCACGGGCAAGGTTCTTTAGCCCCCACAGGTAGTGTATGTGCCGGTGGGAAGGGGCTTGCCCCGCGAAGGCCAGTGCAGGCAATACAGGCCTCGCGCGAGGAAAGCTCGCTCCAACAGTCAGGCGGGTCGCAGGATCAGCACGCCCAACGGTGGCAGGTTCAAGGCCAGCGACTGCGGCTGGCCGTGGCTGGGGATAGCCTCGCTGATGACCTCGCCCAGGTTGCCGTAGTTGGTGCCGGCATAGCCTTCGGCATCGCTGTTGAGCACCTCGGCCCAGCGCTCGCCAAAGGGCACCCCGATGCGATAGCGCTCCCTCGGCACCGGCGTGAAGTTCGCCACCACCAGCAATGGCTCGCCGCTCGCGCTCCAGCGCAGCCAGGCATAGACGCTGTTATGGGCATCGTCGCCGATCAGCCATTGGAACCCCTGGGGCAGGCAGTCCTGTTCGTGCAGCGCGCGCTCATCACGGTACAGGCGGTTGAGATCGCCGACCAGGCGCTGCACCCCCAGGTGCTCGGGGTACTTGAGCAGGTACCAGTCCAGTTCGCTGTCGTGGTTCCACTCGCGCCACTGGCCGAACTCGCAGCCCATGAACAGCAGCTTCTTGCCCGGATGGGTCCACATGAAGGTCAGGTAGGCGCGCAGGTTGGCGAACTTCTGCCAGCGGTCACCCGGCATCTTGTCGATCAGCGAGTGTTTGCCGTGGACCACTTCATCGTGGGAAATCGGCAGAATGAAATGCTCGGAGTAGGCGTAGATCAGCCCGAAGCTCATCTCATTGTGATGGTAGGTACGGTGGATCGGGTCGTTCTGGATGTAATGCAGGGTGTCGTGCATCCAGCCCATGTTCCATTTGTAGGCAAAGCCCAGGCCGCCCTGCTGGGTCGGCTGGCTGACCCCGGGCCAGGCCGTGGACTCTTCAGCGATCACCAGGGCTCCCGGCGCTTCAAGCGCGACCACATCGTTTAGGTGGCGAAGAAAGTCGATGGCCTCGAGGTTTTCCCGACCACCATGGCGGTTGGGCACCCACTCGCCGGCTTTGCGTGAGTAGTCGCGGTAGAGCATCGAGGCCACGGCATCGACCCGCAGCCCGTCGATATGAAAATGCTTGAGCCAATGCAAGGCCGAGGCCAGCATGAAGCCATGCACTTCGGTGCGGCCCAGGTTGTAGATCAGCGTGTCCCAATCCTGGTGAAAGCCTTCGAGGGGGTTGTCGTACTCATACAGCGCCGTGCCGTCGAAGCGCGCCAGGCCATGGGTATCGGTGGGGAAATGTGCCGGCACCCAGTCGAGGATCACCCCGATGGATGCCTGGTGACAGGCATCGACGAAGGCGGCGAAGTCTTCTGCACTACCGTAGCGTGCAGTCGGCGCGAACAGCGACAGCGGCTGATAGCCCCATGAGCCGCCAAACGGATGCTCCATGATCGGCATCAGTTCGATATGCGTGAAGCCCATCTGCTGGATGTATGGCACCAGTCGTCCGGCGAGTTCGCGCCAGTTGTAGAAGCGCGCCACTTCACCGGTGTCGTCCAGCTCGCATTGCCAGGAGCCTGCGTGCAGCTCGTAGATCGACAACGGTGCATGGGTCGCCTGACGTTCACCACGGACCTGCATCCAGGCCTGGTCCTGCCAGTCGTGTGCCAAGGGGCCGGCCACCCGTGAGGCAGTGCTGGGCGGCAGCTCCGTGGCGCGGGCCAAGGGGTCGGCCTTGAGCGGCAGGATGCCTTCGCGACCCAGCACTTCGTACTTGTAGGCTTCGCCGGCCGTCAGGCGCGGCACGAAGATCTCCCACACGCCGGAAGGATGACGCAGGCGCATCGGGTGGCGACGCCCGTCCCAGTTGTTGAAATCGCCCACCACCGATACTCGCCGGGCATTGGGTGCCCACACGGAGAAGCGTACGCCGTCGATGCCTTCTACCTGTGTCAGTTGCGCGCCCATGCTGCCGGAAAGGTCACGGTGGTTGCCCTCGGCAAACAGATAAAGGTCCATGTCCCCCAGCAGCGGGCCGAAGCTGTAAGGGTCTTCGGTCAGTTGCTCGCCTCCGGCCCAGTTGATCCGCAGCACATAGGGCTGGTGCTCGGGCAGGTGAGCGATGAACAGGCCCGGCACCGATTGCTGCTCGAGTTCGCCCAGCACCCGCCCGTCATCACGGGCCAGGGCTTGAGCGCTCAAGGCATTGGGCAAATAGGCGCGGACAAACTGGCCGCCTGCACCATCCGGGTGCGGGCCGAGCACGGCGAACGGGTCGGCGTGCTCGGCCCTGACCAGGGCGTCGCTGTCTCGATGACCCAGCCCGCCTTCCTCGCGCTTGCGTTGATTCATTACGTTTCTCCCCAGGTACTTGTCAGGCCATGCAGGCCATGCAAAGGCACGGCCAGCCAACTTGGGCGGTTTTCGGCTTCATACAGGATTTCGTAGGCGGCCTTTTCCAGGCTGAACAGTTCCAGTGCCGCGCGCTCGCCGTCGGCATGTTCCCAGGCATGGGGCATGGCCGCGGTGGCCAGCCCATAGGCCTCGACAAAGGCATGCCGGGCCTGGTGCAGATAACGCCTGGCAACCCGTTGACGTGCCTGCCGGGCACTGTCCGAGAGGTCGACACTGGAGGCACTGCGCAGCACCATGGCAGCAGCATAGTCGAAGGATCGCAACACGCCGCTGACATCCTTGTAAGGGCTGTGCCTGGCCCTGCGCTCCTCGAGCGGGCGCGCAGGCTCACCCTCGAAATCGATCAGGTAGGCATCGCCCTGTACTACCAGTACCTGGCCCAGGTGCAGGTCGCCATGCACGCGCATCAACAGGCCGCCCTGGGCTTGCTTGCTCAGGGCCATGACCGTGGCCAGCAGGTCCTTGCGTTGCTGTTGCAGGTCATCGACCACAGCCTGGCTTTCGGGGTCCAGTTCGCCACGGTGCTGTTTGAGCACGTCCAGGGCACGGGTCAGTTGCGCGCTGATCTGCTTGCCCCAGGCCTGGCAATCGCGGGCGCTGCTGACACGCTGCTGGAAGGCCGACTCCTTGGTTGGGGCTGCGAGCAGCAGATGCATTTCGCCCAGGCGTTGCCCCAGCAACGCGGCAAAATCGGCCAGGTCCTGCAGCGCATCGGTATGGGCATCCAGCGTTTGCTCGCCGGGCTCCAGTTCGTCGCGGATAGCGCGTTCCAGGTTGTTCTGGGTCCAGTCCCAGGCGTCCCCCTGGTTGCTCAGGTAGCCTTGGGCAATCATCAGCAGGTGCGGTTGTTGCTGGGCATCGATACGGCTGACCCAGCCCAGCAAGGGCGAGATATTGGTAAAGCCTGAGGCCGTGAGGTAGGCGCTCATTTCCAGCTCCGGATGCACCCCCGGGTTGACCCGGCGGATCAGCTTGAGCACCAGGCTGCCGCCGACCACCACCGAGCTGTTGGACTGCTCGGCCGAGAGGTAGCGCACCTCGGCGTCGTCACCCAGGTTCAGGGCGGCCAGCTGCTCGGTGGCATTGAAACACAGCTCACCTTCGGCACAGGGCAACCGGGTACCTTGCTTGCAGCCGAACAGCACGGCACGAACAAAGCTTTCCAGCACGAAGCCATCGGTGATCAAACCCACCTGACGCCCGCGCCGTACCCGCGCCAGGGCCAACTGCTGGGGGGGCGCGCTGTTGATCTGCTCTTCGCCGATCAGGCCGAATGGCAGTTGATAGCGACTGCTGTGACCGCCACCTTTGACTTCGATCTCACTGAGCAGCACCGGACTGGTCGGCGCACCAAAGCGCACGCCATAGGCAATGTGTACCTGATCGATGCGGGTTTCCTTGCCAGCGAACCAGCGGCGCTTGGGCAGGTACTGCGGCAGGATGCTGTCTTGAAGGGTGTAGCGGGCCGGTGCTTCGAGCAACTCTTCCATGCGCTTTTTCAGTACCAGCGTGGTGAACTCCGGCAAGCTCTGGGCCGGTTCCTGGTGCCAGCTGGGCATCTGGTCCTTGGGCGCCAGCAGGAACCAATAGAAGCCATAGGGCGGCAGGGTCAACAGGAACGGCAGTTGGCCGATGGGCGGGAAGGCACTGGCGCCGAGCATTTCCACCGGGACCATTCCGGCGAACTGCGACAGGTCGAGTTCGGCGGCCTGGGCGGCACGGGAGACGTTGGCCACACACAGGATGATCTCGCCCTTGCCGTCGGGGCCGGTGTATTCGCGGATATACGCAAGGATACGGCGGTTGGTTGGCGAGAGCATTTTCAAAGTGCCCCGCCCGAAGGCTTTTTGCTGCTTGCGCACCGCCAGCAGGCGTCGGTTCCAGTTCAGCAGCGAGTGCGGATCATGGGCCTGGGTCTCGACGTTGACCGAGGCGTAGCCGTACAACGGGTCCATGATCGGCGGCAACACCAGGCGTGCCGGGTCGGCACGGGAGAAGCCGCCGTTGCGGTCGATCGACCACTGCATGGGGGTGCGCACGCCGTCGCGGTCGCCCAGGTAAATGTTGTCACCCATGCCAATCTCGTCGCCGTAGTACAGCGTTGGCGTGCCGGGCATCGACAACAGCAGGCTGGAGAGCAGCTCCACCCGCCGCCGGTCACGCTGCAGCAAGGGTGCCAGGCGCCGGCGAATCCCCAGGTTGATCCGTGCCCGACGGTCTTCGGCATAGTAGTTCCATAAGTAGTCGCGTTCGCGATCGGTGACCATCTCCAGGGTCAATTCATCGTGGTTGCGCAGGAAGATCGCCCATTGGCAGTTGGGGGGGATCTCCGGGGTCTGGCGCAGTATGTCGGTGATCGGAAACCGGTCTTCCTGGGCCACGGCCATGTACATGCGCGGCATCAGCGGGAAGTGAAACGCCATGTGGCACTCATCGCCCTGCCCTTCGCCGAAATACAGCTGGGTGTCTTCGGGCCACTGGTTGGCCTCGGCCAGCAGCATGCGGTCGGGGTAGTTGGCGTCGATCTCGGCGCGGATCTGCTTGAGCACCTGGTGGGTTTCGGGCAGGTTCTCGTTGTTGGTGCCATCGCGCTCGATCAGGTATGGGATGGCGTCCAGGCGCAGGCCGTCCACCCCCAGGTCGAGCCAGTAGCGCATGACCCCGATCACCGCCTTCATTACCTGGGGGTTGTCGAAGTTGAGGTCGGGCTGGTGCGAATAGAAGCGGTGCCAGAAGTACTGACCGGCCACCGGATCCCAGGTCCAGTTGGACTTCTCAGTGTCGAGAAAGATGATCCGCGTACCGTCGTATTTCTGGTCGGTGTCGGACCATACATAGAAGTCCCGGGCCTTGCTGCCGGGCTTGGCGTGACGGGCCTTCTGGAACCAGGCGTGCTGGTCGGAGGTGTGGTTGATGACCAGCTCGGTGATCACCCGCAGGCCGCGCCTGTGCGCCTCGGCGATAAAGCGCTTCACATCGGCCAGGGTGCCGTAGTCGGGATGTACGGCCTTGTACTCGGCAATGTCATAGCCGTCGTCGCGCCGTGGCGAAGGGTAGAACGGCAGTAACCACAGGGTATTGACACCAAGTTCCGCGATGTAGTCGAGCTTGGCGATCAGGCCGGGGAAATCACCGATGCCATCGTTGTTCGAGTCGAAGAACGATTTGACATGCACCTGGTAGATGATCGCGTCCTTGTACCACAGGGGATCGTCGATAAAGGCTGTCGGGCGGGTACGCTTGGCCATGGTCGACTCCTTTCTAGAGGGCTTTTTCGATACGCCAGATTCCGAACGGCAGGTGCCAGGGCTCGATGCGCATCCATTGGGTCTTGCCGTGCCAGGTCCAGCGGTGGCCGGTCATCAGGTCTTCACCGAAGGTGTCGGCGTTGTCATCCAGGCCCAGCTCCCACAGCGGCAACTCGAAGTGCGCCTCCTGGGCGTTGTGCGGGTCGAGGCTGATGGCGATGAGGATGAAGTTGTCGCGCTCGGCGGTACGCTTGCCGAAATACACGATGTTGTCGTTCCAGGCATTGAAGAACGCCACGCCCAGGTGGGTCTGCAGCGCCGGGTTCTGGCGGCGGATGCGGTTGAGCTGAGCGATTTCGGCAATGATGTTGCCCGGCTGGGTGAAGTCCCGCGGGCGGAGCTGGTACTTCTCCGAATCCAGGTATTCCTCTTTGCCCGGTATCGGCGTGGCCTCGCACAGTTCGAACCCCGAGTACATGCCCCACAACCCCGAGCCCATGGTGGCCAGGGCGGCGCGAATGAGGAACCCGGCGCGACCGGACTCGTGGAGAAAATACGGGTTGATGTCGGGGGTGTTGACGAAGAAGTTGGGGCGGTAGCAATAGCGCCAGGGTGGCTGGTTGAGCTCCTCGAAGTAAGTTTGCAGCTCGGCCTTGGTGTTGCGCCAGGTGAAGTAGGTGTAGCTCTGCGAATAGCCGACCTTGCCCAGGCGCGCCATCATCGCTGGCTTGGTGAAGGCTTCAGCGAGGAAGATCACCTCCGGGTGCTGGCTGCGGATGTTGGCGATCATCCAGTGCCAGAACGGCAACGGCTTGGTGTGCGGGTTGTCGACCCGGAACATCTTCACCCCTTCCTGTACCCAGCCCAGCACCACATCGCGCAGAGCCAGCCACAAGGCCGGCACGGCATCGGCGGCATAGAAGTCGACGTTGACGATGTCCTGATACTTTTTCGGCGGATTTTCCGCGTAGCGAATCGTGCCGTCCGGGCGCCAGGAGAACCAGCCGGGATGCTCTTTCAGCCAGGGGTGGTCCTGGGAACACTGGATGGCGAAGTCCAGAGCGATCTCCAGGCCGTGCTCGGCGGCAGCAGCCACCAGTCGACGAAAGTCCTCGCGGCTGCCCAGTTGCGGGTGGATGGCTTCGTGTCCGCCCTCTTCATTGCCGATGGCGTAGGGGCTGCCCGGGTCGCCGGGCTCGGCCTGCAGGGCGTTGTTGCGGCCCTTGCGGTGGCGTACGCCGATGGGGTGAATGGGCGGGAAATACAACACATCGAAGCCCATGTCGCGGATCATCGGCAGGCGTTCATGCACATCGTTGAAGGTGCCGTGCCGCTCGGGGTCGTCAGTGATCGAGCGGGGAAACAGCTCGTACCAGCTGGCAAACAGCGCCTGGCGCCGCTCCACATCCAGGGGGTATTCCGGACTGCGGCTCAGGAAGGTGCGGTGATCGGCTTCGCGCATCAAGCTGGCAGTATTGGCATGCAGCAACTGCGCCACCTGCTCTTCGTGGGTCAGGGTTGGCAGCGCCAGGCGCAGCCCTTGCAGCTGTTCGCGCAACAAGCCCTGGCTGCGTTCGATATTGTGATCAAGCAGCAGCAAGCCTTCCTGCAACTCCAATGGCACGGGTACGCCTGCATTGAATTTTTTCTCAAGGTCATGGCAATACGTGGCGAAGGGGTCGATCCAGGCTTCGATGCTGAACAGGTGCCGACCTTGCTCGATAACGGTGAACTCGGCCTGCCACAGGTCATTGCCAGCGAACGTCATCGGCACGCAGTGCCAGCGCCGGCTGTGGGCCTGGCGCCAATTGAGCATCACCGCCAGTGCATCGTGGCCATCACTGTAGACCTTGCTGCTGACCTGCACCGCCTCCCCCACCACCGCCTTGACCGCGAACAGGCCGCCATCGAGCAGAGGCTGGGTATTTTCGATCGCGATCCTGGGTTCGAGCAGGGCCTGAGACAGGCTGATGGCCTGGTCGGCGTGGTCATTGGCCGGGGCTGTACGGTCGGTTTCGAAGGGCTCATCGCGGGTCATCGATCCTTGCTCCGTTACGAGGTAGGCGTAAGAGTTCAGAGCAGATGGGCGGCGTGGGGTTCAAAAAAAATGAGCGATTGGCGCCCGGTGCAGTCGAAAACAACTGAGCCCGTCATCCATAACCCCCTTGCGAGGTCAGGCCATGAACATTCCCATCCCGGCAGAAACGCCCGATCCGAATATCGACGACCCGACGCTGCCACCCGAGGTGCCGGAGGAAGAGCCCGATGAATTGCCGGTCACACCGACGGTGCCACCCACCGTGGGCGACCCGCCCAGTGACGAGCCGCCGGTGAAAGCGTAGACGATCGCGGGGCAAGCCCGCTCCCACAAAGCCCACCGCTGTGGGGGCGGCGGTGCGACGGCTCGACTTGCCCCGCGACGGCCTCAACCCCTGGCCAGCTCCTCGATGCTGATCTCGCGCATCCTGAACTTCTGCACCTTGCCGGTCACCGTCATCGGGAACTCGTCGACAAAACGGAAGTAACGCGGGGTCTTGAAGTGGGCAATGCGGCTCTTGCACCACTGCTGTAGCTCGATCTCGCTGACGCTGTGGCCGGGGTGGAACTTGATCCAGGCAACGATCTCCTCGCCATAGCGCTCGTCCGGAATACCGATCACCTGCACATCGGCCACCGCGGGGTGGGTGAAGAAGAACTCCTCCAGCTCCCGTGGATAAATGTTCTCGCCACCGCGGATGATCATGTCCTTGTTGCGCCCGGCGATACACACGTACCCCGCCTCGTTCATGGTCGCCAGGTCGCCGGTGTGCATCCAGCCGGCCGGGTCGATGGCTTCGAGGGTCGCGTCGGGGTTGCCCCAGTAGCCCAGCATCACGCTGTAGCCACGCGTACACAGCTCGCCAATGGTGCCGCGCGGCACGATGCAGCCGTGCTCGTCGACAATCTTGCTTTCCAGCTGCGGCTGGGTACGCCCTACCGTGGTGACACGCAGCTCCAGGTCGTCATCGGGACCTGTCTGCAGCGACACCGGGCTGGTCTCGGTCATACCGTAGGCAATCTGCACCTCGCTCATGTGCAACTGATCGATCACCCGGCGCATCACCTCGATCGGGCAGGTGGCCCCGGCCATGATCCCGGTGCGCAGGCTCGACAGGTCGCGCTCGGTGCGCTGGGGGTGGTCGAGCATGGCGATGAACATGGTCGGCACACCGTAGAGCGCGGTGGCCTTTTCCTGGGCGACGGTGTCCAGGGTCAGCAACGGGTCGAAGGCGTCGTTGGGGTAGATCATGGTGCTGCCGTGGGTGATGCAGCCCAGGTTGCCCATGACCATGCCGAAGCAGTGGTACAACGGCACCGGGATCACCATGCGGTCGTGCTCGGTCAGGCCCAGGCTTTCACCGACCATGTAGCCGTTATTGAGGATGTTGTAGTGACTGAGGGTGGCCCCCTTGGGGAAGCCGGTGGTGCCGGAGGTGTACTGGATGTTGACCGGTTGATCGAACTGCAGGCTGTGCTGGCGGGCCAGGTAGTCGTCCGGGGTGGTATGCGCCGCCAAGGCTGCCAACTGCTCCCAGGCCAGGAAGCCTGCCGGTGGCGCGGCATCGAGGCTGATCAGCCCGCGCAGGGCCGGCAACAGCTCGCTGCAGAACTCGCCAGGCACTTGATCGCCGAGCTCGGGCAACAGCTCACCGAGCATGGCGTGGTAATCGGAGGTCTTGAAGGCACCGGCGCAGATCAACCACTGGCAACCCGACTGTTTGAGCACATACTCAAGCTCGCTGGTGCGATAGGCGGGGTTGATATTGACCAGGATCACGCCGATCTTGGCGCTGGCGACCTGGGCAATGCACCACTCGGCGCAGTTGGGTGCCCAGATGCCCAGGCGGTCGCCGGTCTTGAGCCCCAGGGCCATCAGCGCCCGGGCGTGACAGTCAACGCTGTCGGCCAGTTGCTGCCAGCTGTAGCGCAACTGCTGGTGGCGCACCACCAGAGCCTCGCGCTGGGCAAAATGCGACACAGTATTGTCAAACGCCTGGCCGATAGTCATGGCCAGCAAGGGCTTATCCTGGCGCCCCTGGGTATAGCTCGGTTGATTCATGGCGGTCCCTTGTTGTGGTTGTTCTGGGAACTGATTCAAGCGGGTCCTACTCTGGCTGATATTTACGTTAACGTAAAGGTCATGGCGCGATTGACAGTGACCGACCGCAGGCTTACGTTAACGTAAAGGTGATTGATAGACCTGTAGCCGCGGGCTTGCCCCGCGATACTCCTGAAATCCAAGAACAAAAAGGTGCCCACATGCGTTATCCGACCCTGAACTTCGCCCTCGGCGAAACCATCGACATGCTGCGCGACCAGGTACAGTCTTTCGTCGCCGCCGAACTGGCACCTCGCGCCGCACAGATCGACCAGGACAACCTGTTCCCCGCCGACATGTGGCGCAAGTTCGGCGACATGGGCCTGTTGGGCATCACCGTCTCCGAAGAATACGGCGGCGCCGGCCTGGGCTACCTGGCCCACGTGGTGGCCATGGAAGAAATCAGTCGTGGCTCGGCCTCGGTCGCCCTCTCCTACGGCGCCCACTCCAACCTCTGCGTCAACCAGATCAACCGCAACGGCAACGCCGAGCAAAAAGCCAAATACCTGCCCAAGCTGATCAGCGGCGAGCACATCGGTGCCCTGGCCATGAGCGAGCCCAATGCCGGCTCCGACGTGGTGTCAATGAAGCTGCGCGCCGAAGCATGTGGCGACCATTTCGTCCTCAACGGCAGCAAGACCTGGATCACCAACGGTCCCGACGCCAACACCTATGTGATCTACGCCAAGACCGACCTGGACAAGGGCCCTCACGGCATCACCGCCTTTATTGTCGAGCGTGACTTCAAGGGCTTCAGCCGCAGCAACAAATTCGACAAGCTGGGTATGCGCGGCTCCAACACCTGCGAACTGTTTTTCGACAACGTCGAAGTACCCAGGGAAAACATCCTCGGCGCCCTCAACGGTGGCGTAAAAGTGCTGATGAGCGGCCTGGACTATGAACGCGTTGTGCTCTCCGGTGGCCCGACCGGGATCATGCAGGCCTGTATGGACCTGGTCGTGCCCTACATCCACGACCGCAAGCAGTTCGGCCAGAGCATCGGTGAATTCCAGCTGATCCAGGGCAAGATCGCCGACATGTACACCCAGCTCAACGCCAGCCGTGCCTACCTGTACGCCGTGGCCCAGGCGTGCGACCGCAGCGAGACCACTCGCAAGGACGCCGCCGGGGTGATCCTCTATACCGCCGAGCGCGCTACCCAGATGGCCCTGGAGGCTATCCAGATCCTTGGTGGCAACGGCTACATCAACGAGTTCCCGGCCGGTCGCCTGCTGCGCGACGCCAAGCTCTATGAAATCGGCGCAGGCACCAGCGAGATTCGCCGGATGCTGATCGGGCGCGAACTGTTCAACGAAACCCGCTGAGCGAGTCAGCGGTTAGCTTCAAGCGACAAGCTGCAAGTAAAAGCAGTTGTAGCGCCGATCAACTCTTGCAGCTTGAAGCTTGCCGCTTGAAGCTGCGCCAGGAGCCCCGATGATTCTGAAATCCCATTTGAACCCCCGCGCTCCCGAGTTCGCCCAGAACAGCGCGGCCATGCTTGAGCAAGTCCAGGGCCTTCGCACGCTGCTGGCCAAGGTCCACCAGGGCGGCGGCCACAAGGCCCAGGAGCGGCACACCTCGCGAGGCAAATTGCTGCCGCGCGATCGCATCGACCACTTGCTCGACGCCGGTTCGCCGTTCCTGGAAATCGGCCAGTTGGCCGCACATGAGGTGTACGGCGAGGACGTACCGGCAGCAGGCGTGATTGCCGGCATCGGCCGAGTCGAAGGCGTCGAATGCATGATCGTGGCCAACGACGCCACGGTCAAAGGCGGCTCCTACTACCCGCTGACGGTAAAAAAGCACCTGCGTGCCCAGGCCATCGCCTTGCAGAACCGCCTGCCCTGCCTGTACCTGGTGGACTCCGGCGGTGCCAACCTGCCGCGCCAGGACGAGGTGTTCCCGGACCGCGAGCACTTCGGGCGAATTTTCTTCAACCAGGCCAACATGAGTGCCTTGGGCATTCCGCAGATCGCCGTGGTCATGGGTTCATGCACTGCAGGCGGCGCCTATGTGCCAGCCATGGCCGACGAAGCGATCATGGTGCGCCAGCAGGCCACGATCTTTCTGGCCGGCCCGCCGCTGGTCAAGGCGGCCACCGGTGAAGTGGTCAGCGCCGAGGACCTGGGCGGTGCCGATGTACATTGCAAGACCAGCGGCGTGGCCGACCACTATGCCGACAACGACGAACACGCCCTGGCCATCGCTCGGCGCTGCGTGGCCAACCTCAACTGGCAGAAGCTCGGCACCTTGCAGCAACGGGCACCGATCGCGCCGCTGTACGACGCCCAGGAGCTGTACGGCGTGGTGCCGGCCGATGCCAAGCAACCGTTCGATGTGCGCGAGGTGATTGCCCGCCTGGTGGACGGTTCGGTGTTCGACGAGTTCAAGGCACTGTTCGGCACCACTTTGGTGTGCGGCTTTGCCCACCTGCACGGTTACCCGATCGCCATCCTGGCCAACAACGGCATCCTGTTCGCGGAGGCTGCGCAAAAAGGCGCGCACTTTATCGAACTGGCCTGCCAGCGCGGCATTCCCTTGCTGTTTTTGCAGAACATCACCGGCTTCATGGTGGGTCAGAAGTACGAAGCCGGCGGTATCGCCAAGCATGGCGCCAAACTGGTGACCGCCGTGGCCTGTGCCCGGGTACCGAAGTTCACCGTGATCATCGGTGGCAGTTTCGGTGCCGGCAACTACGGCATGTGCGGCCGCGCCTACGACCCACGGTTCCTGTGGATGTGGCCCAATGCACGCATCGGTGTCATGGGCGCCGAACAAGCCGCCGGCGTGCTGGCCCAGGTCAAGCGCGAGCAGAGCGAGCGTAGCGGCCAGCCGTTCAGCGCCGAGGACGAGGCACGGCTCAAGCAGCCGATCCTCGATCAGTACGAACACCAGGGCCACCCGTACTACTCCAGCGCCCGCCTGTGGGATGACGGCGTCATCGACCCGGCACAAACCCGCGACGTACTGGGCCTGGCATTGTCCGCAGCCCTCAACGCACCGATCGAACAAAGCCGTTTCGGCATTTTCCGGATGTGAGCATGAGCGACTTCACTACCCTTGAACTGAACAAGGACTCCCGTGGTTTCGCCACCCTGTGGCTGAGCCGGGAAGACAAGAACAACGCCTTCAACGCCCAGATGATCCGCGAGCTGATCCTGGCCATCGACCAGATCGCCGCCGACGCCAGCTTGCGCTTCGTCCTGCTGCGCGGCCGTGGCCGGCATTTCAGCGCAGGCGCCGACCTGGCCTGGATGCAGCAATCGGCAGCGCTTGACTACAACACCAACCTGGACGATGCCCGCGAGCTGGCAGAGCTGATGTACAACCTGGCCAAGCTCAAGGTACCGACTCTGGCCGTGGTCCAGGGCGCAGCCTTTGGCGGCGCACTGGGCCTGATCAGTTGCTGCGACATGGCCATCGGCACCCGCGAGGCACAACTGTGCCTGTCGGAAGTACGCATCGGCCTGGCGCCTGCGGTGATCAGCCCGTTCGTGGTACAGGCCATGGGCGAGCGCGCCGCACGTCGCTATGCCCTGACCGCCGAGCGCTTCAGTGGCGAGCGCGCCCGTGAACTGGGCTTGCTGGCCGAGGCGTACCCGGCCGCCGAGCTTGAGCAACAGGTCGAACTGTGGATCGACAACCTGCTGCTCAACAGCCCCCAGGCCATGCGTGCCAGCAAAGAGTTGCTGCGTGAAGTGGGTCACGGCGAGCTGACCCCTGCCCTGCGCCGCTACTGCGAGAATGCCATCGCCCGTATCCGCGTGAGCCCCGAGGGCCAGGAAGGCTTGCGCGCCTTCCTGGAAAAACGCACACCCGCCTGGCAGGGCGAACCGTCGAACAAGGAGCCGCGCCCATGACCCGCACGCCATTGACTACCCTGCTGGTTGCCAACCGCGGCGAGATCGCTTGCCGGGTGATGCGCACCGCCAAGGCCCTGGGCCTGACCACCGTGGCCGTACACAGCGCCATCGACCGTGAAGCGCGGCACAGCCGTGAAGCCGATATCCGCGTTGACCTGGGTGGAGCCAAGGCCGCCGAAAGCTACCTGGACATCGACAAGCTGCTGGCCGCGGCCAAGGCCAGCGGCGCCCAGGCGATTCACCCGGGTTACGGCTTCCTGTCGGAGAACGCGGGCTTCGCCCGTGCCATCGAAGCGGCCGGGCTGATCTTCCTCGGCCCGCCGGCCAGCGCTATCGACGCGATGGGCAGCAAGTCGGCCGCCAAGGCCCTGATGGAGCAAGCCGGCGTCCCCCTGGTGCCGGGCTACCACGGTGAAGCCCAGGACCTGGAAACCTTCCGCGCTGCCGCCGAGTCCATCGGCTACCCGGTGCTGCTCAAGGCCACCGCCGGGGGTGGCGGCAAGGGCATGAAGGTGGTCGAAAGCGAAAGCCAGCTGGCCGAAGCCCTGGCCTCGGCCCAGCGTGAAGCGCAGTCGTCGTTTGGCGATGCGCGCATGCTGGTGGAGAAGTACGTACTCAAGCCGCGTCACGTAGAGATCCAGGTATTCGCCGACCAGCACGGCAACTGCCTGTACCTCAATGAGCGCGACTGCTCGATCCAGCGCCGCCACCAGAAAGTCGTCGAGGAGGCCCCAGCACCAGGCCTGAGCCCAGCCCAGCGCCAGGCCATGGGCGAAGCGGCGGTCAAGGCCGCCCAGGCCATTGGTTATGTCGGCGCCGGTACCGTCGAATTCCTGCTCGATGCCCGCGGCGAATTCTTCTTCATGGAAATGAACACCCGCCTGCAGGTGGAGCACCCGGTGACCGAAGCCATTACCGGCCTGGACCTGGTGGCCTGGCAGATCCGCGTGGCTTGCGGCGAGCCATTGCCGATCACCCAGGAACAAGTGCCGCTCAATGGCCACGCCATCGAAGTACGCCTGTACGCAGAAGACCCCGCCAACGACTTCCTCCCTGCTACCGGGCAACTGGTGCTGTACCGCGAGTCGGCGCCGGGTGAAGGGCGCCGGGTCGACAGTGGCGTCAGTGAAGGCGACAGCATCTCGCCGTTCTACGACCCGATGCTGGGCAAGCTGATCGCCTGGGGCCAGACCCGCGAACAGGCACGCCTGCGCTTGCTGGCGATGCTCGATGAGTTCGCCATTGGCGGGCTGAAAACCAACATCGCGTTTCTGCGGCGGATCCTTGCGCACCCGGCGTTCGCCGAGGCCGAGCTCGATACCGGTTTCATCCCGCGCTATCAGGAACAGTTGTTGCCAGCCACCCAGCCACTGCCCGCTGCGTTCTGGCAGGCCGCGGCTGAAGCCTGGATTCAGAGCCAGCCGGTCCAGCACCGTGGCGATGATCGCCACTCGCCCTGGGCGGCAAACGCGGGCTTGCGCCTGGGCGTGCCGGCGCACATCAGCCTGCACTTGAATTGCAACGGCCAGGACCAGGCCGTGGGGCTCAGTCATGCGGCTGCGCCAACGCTGACACTGGACGGCGAACAGCTAGTGATCGAGCAGGATGGCCTGCGCCGTCGGCACTTGGCAATCCGTCGCGGCACCACCCTCTATCTGCAGTGGGACGGCGAGCTGCACGCGGTGACCCCGTTTGACCCGATTGCCGAGGCCGATGCCAGTCACAGCCACCAGGGCGGCCTGAGTGCGCCCATGAACGGCAGTATCGTGCGGGTATTGGTCGAGGTAGGGCAGACGGTTGAAGCGGGTGCTCAATTGGTGGTGCTGGAAGCCATGAAGATGGAACACAGCATTCGCGCAGCGCACGCCGGGACGGTCAAGGCGCTGTTTTGCCAGGAAGGCGAGATGGTCAGTGAAGGGGCTGTGCTGGTGGAGCTGCAAGAAGACTGAAAACACATCGCGGGACAAGTTCGCTCCTACTGTAGGAGCGAACTTGTCCCGCGATGCCGTTCAAAACCTCACAAACGCCTGCACCACCACACCCAGCACTTCACACTGCGCCGTGAACACTGCCTTGGGGTACGTCGGATTGAGGGGTTTCAGGTAGCGTTGGCCACCCTCCTCGATCAGTTGGCGAAAAACCGGGCCCGTGCGATCGGGCAAGCGGGCGATCACCAGCTTGCCCGGCGCGACGCTCACGCCCGTATCCACCAGGATCAGCATGCCCTCCGGCACACTCAAGCCCATTGGCGCGGTCATCGCATCGCCTTCCACCGGCAACCAGAACGTTCGCCCCAACGCGACATGGTCCGACGACTGGCGCACGCAAGGCCTTGTAGGCTCGATCGTCTCCAGGCCATCCCAGGACAGGATCGGGTAGCGAAAATACAGATCGTGCTTCTGGTGCTCCAGGTCCAGGGTTGCCGCCGATGTACCGGGCAGCACACCATAAGTGCCGCTGGTTTCCGACGTGTGCGAGGGAAACACCATCTGCAATGGCGGCAAGCCGACCTCGATCAGAATCTGGTTCAGCACCCTGAGCCTGGGCTCGCGTTCTTCGCGCAACCAATGCCCGACTGCACCCTGGGTGACCCCGATGCGTTCGGCGAGATTCTCCTGCGTGACTTTGAGTTCACGCATCCTGGCCTTGACCAGATCAGTCCAATTATCCATCGCTGGCACGATACGGACTGCTCCCTGACGTTCAATACACAAATTGTAGTATTTAAAAAGCGGTCACAACTACATTACGTATTATTATTCGCGCCTACCTTAGATCGCTTACCCATATGGCAGGTAGCCGAATGAAACAGACACTTCCTGAAATGGATATCAACCTGGATAACGAAGCACTGAGCACGAGCGACGCTGCCCGCAAAGCGCTGGATTTCTACCTCAATCCAACACCGGTGATACCGACAGCGGAGGAACCCTGGTTGATTCCGCGAGGAACCCTCAGCGGCCCTGAAGCGGCCGAACGTGCCGTGCAGTTGCTGCTGTGTGCCGAAGCCACCGCCTGCGAGTCGGCCAACGGGTTGCAGGGAAGGCCGCGACAACTGGCCTTGGCCGTGGTGCACATGATCAGCCTGGCCAAGGCCATGGTCGAACACCTGCCCACCGAACAGCGGTGTAGAGGGACAGAAAGCTAACGTGGGAAGTCGCTGCAATGACGGCGCCAGCGCCGCTCATTCAAGGAGGGAGCGCATTCGGTAAAGTTTTTTTACGGAATGACGGAAAATTCATTTGACTTGCAAATGATAACGATTATTATTGCTCACAACTGGTCGCGAGACTGGTTGGATAAACTGAAAGCCCTTAGGTCGGACTCTCAGATTATCTCCTCATCAGGCTAATCACGGTTTTTGACCCGGCTTTTTGCCGGGTCTTTTTTTTGGCTCTTCAGGCTAATGAAGGCGGGTGCTGCTTGAATGGCCGCGATGATAGCAAATGAATGTCTCATCGTGAAGGATGTAACGGCGCTTTGCAGAATTAGCACTTGAGAATCAATCTCGTTAAGACTAAGCTGTTGCAGCGTCACGGAGGACGCCCCCTTCCCCCTCTGAGCAAGGAGCTTGTACATGACACGTCTGCTGCTGCCCCTTGAGCATCAACCCGAATCCCAGCACCTTGCGGACGACACCCTGCTGCAACACCTGAAGAAGCTGCCGCGTCGCGTCCAGCAAGTCTTCCTCCTCAGCCGCCTCGACCAACTGAGCTTTGCCAGCATCGCCGAACGCCTGAGCCTGCCAGCACTGACTGTCGAACGCCACATGAACCAGGCCCTGCAGAGCGTACGCCCGCAAGGCGACGTCCTCGCGAGCATGGCCGGGCAATGGTATGTACGCTTGCAGAGCCCGCAGGTGACGGCCAGCGAGCGCATCGACTTTCGCCGCTGGCTGGACGCCGCCCCCGAACATCGCGAAGCCTTCCACGCCACCGAACTGCGCTGGCGCACCTTGCTGGCACCAGCGCAGCGACTGGGGCACGACGCCTGGTACCGCGAGCCACGCGCGGCCTTGTCGGTGGGCGGTTGCTCGGTGGCCATAGGCCTGGGTCTGGCAGCATTGGCAGCGATCGGTTTCTGGTCCTGATCCAGGCGTGTAGAGTGGGTGCCACAACAACTCTACAGGTGCCTGGTGATGACTGTGACGCTGCCCCCTCTGCATATCGACTGCGATTTCGATTCCGGCAATATCCTGATCAACGATGCCAGTGACCCGCGCCTGACCCGCCTGGCTATACGGCCCGACACCCACAGCGGTCACTTCCAGTGGTTTCATTTTAAGGCCAGCGGCCTGACCCCAGGCCAGCAGCACGGTTTCGTCCTGGAGAACGCCGGCCAGTCATCCTATAACGGGGCGTGGACAGGCTACCAGGCAGTGGCATCCTACGATCAGCAGCACTGGTTCCGCGTCCCCACCCGCTTTGATGGCAAAGCCCTGAGCTTTGATCTTGCCGCCGAGCAGCCACAGGCCTGGTTCGCCTATTTCGAGCCCTACCCCCGCTCCCGCCACAACCAATTGATCGAACGCGCCAAGCACTTGCCGGGTGTCGAACTGTTGGCCACCGGCCGCAGCATTGAAGGTCGTGATATTCCCTTGCTGCGCGCAGGCGACAGTGCGCCCGGCAAACGCAAGCTGTGGCTGATTGCCCAACAGCACCCGGGCGAACACATGGCTGAATGGTTCATGGAAGGCGTGATCGATCGCCTGGAGCACAATGACCCGACGCTGCAGGCGTTGCTCCAGCGAGCCGACCTTTATTTGATCCCCAACATGAACCCCGATGGCGCCTTCCGTGGCCACCTGCGTACCAATTTCGCCGGCCAGGACCTCAACCGCGCCTGGCAGAGCGCAAGTATCGACAAGAGCCCGGAAGTGTTCTTCGCCCAGTCGCAAATGAAGCAGCACGGCGTCGACCTGTTCCTGGATGTACACGGCGACGAAGAAATCCCGCATGTGTTCACCGCCGGCTGCGAAGGCAACCCTGGCTACACCCCGCGCCTGGCTGAACTGGAGAAAACCTTCCGCGACAGCCTGTGCAAACGCACGGTGGACTTCCAGCAGGTTCACGGTTATCCGCGCTCGGCACCGGGCCAGGCCAACCTGACCCTGGGTGCCAACAGCGTCGGCCAGGCCTACGACTGCTTGTCGCTGACCCTGGAGATGCCCTTCAAGGACCACGATGACGCCCCCAACCCGCAAACGGGCTGGAACGGCCGACGCTCCAAGGATCTGGCTGACGCCGTGCTGGATGTCCTGGGACAGATGGTCGACACCCTGCGCTGAGGCGTGTCGACCGCTTTGATTGGCTTCAAGCCTGACCGTGGGCCTTGTGCTTGAGCTTCTCGGTGTCGACCCGCACGAACACCGAGTCGGCCGTCACGGTCAGCACATCACCGGCCCACACCTCGCAGATCACCCGGCTCTTGCGCCCTACCTCACCTTCGACCCGGGCCTTGAGCAGCAACTCGACCCCCATGGGTGTCGGCTTGAGGTAGGTCAGGCTCAATTGCCCTGTCACGCAGTCCAGGCGTGGCAGACTGCCGGGTTCACGGCCTTCGGCGCGGTAGTGGTAAGCCATGGCCGTCCAGTTGGAATGGCAGTCGACCAGCATCGCCAGCAGCCCGCCGTACACCAGCCCCGGCCATCCGAGAAAGGTGCTGTCCGGTGAGTGCCGGCAGATCAGGTGAATACCGTCCTCGTCCCAATGACTTTTAACGTGCAAGCCGCTTGGGTGGGAACAACCGCAGCCATAGCAGACGCCTTCGGGTGCGGCCAGTTCCTGGAGGGATAGCAGGTGGTTACTCATAAGCTTCCTGATTGTCTGTTTTAGAGGGAAAGCGAGGGTTGATAGTAACGTCGTGTAACGCAAAAGCCCATGAACCGGTCATGGGCTTTTTTGCGCTTCAACCTTGCAAAAGTACGGGCTAGGCGCCTTTGCCCGATACCGCCGGTTGACCTGCCAGGGCGCTGGAGCCCGCTTTGCGCCGGGTCAGCGAGATCAGCAGAATGGCCAGGGTAACGCCTGCAGTCATCAGGGTTTCATAGCGGTAGGCCGGGCTGATCAGCATGTACCCCAGCACGGTGACGATCAGGCCGATCACCAGCCATGTGAGCCACGGGAACAACCACATTTTGAAGGCCAGTTCGGTACCTGCACGGTCGGTGATAGCACGCATACGCAGCTGCGATACGGCGATCACCAGGTACACCAGTAGAGCGATGGCACCCGTGGTCGAGAGCAGGAAGCCAAACACTTTGCCGGGGAACACATAGTTGACCAGGCATCCGGCAAACCCTGCAAAAGTCGAGAGGATCACCGCCACGGTGGGTACGCCGTTGCCGGAAATACGCTTGGTCATTTTCAGCGCCTCGCCGCGTGAGCCCAGCGAGTAGAGCATACGCGAAGCGGTGTAGAGTCCCGAGTTCATGCAACTGGTCACCGCCACCAGGACCACCAGGTCAACCAGCAACTTGGCCCCCGGTACGTTCAGCACTTCCAGCACGCGCTGGAACGAGCCCACGGATTTGAGCCCCGGGTCATTCCAGGCCACCAGCGAGACAATGAAGAAGATCGACACGATGTAGAAAATCGCGATGCGGTAGACCACCAGGTTGGTGGCCTTGCGGATCTTGTCTTTGGGGTTGGCGGTTTCGTCGGCTGCAATGGTGACGATCTCGGCACCAAAGAACGAGAAAATGGTCACCAGTACGCCGCCCAGCACCGCGCCGAAGCCGTTGGGCATGAAGCCCCCGTTGGCCCACAACTGGCTGACCCCGGAGGTCTGCTGCGCCAGTGGCCACACTCCGAACACCGCCAGGGTGCACACGCCGATGAAGGCCAGGATCGCCACCACCTTGATCAGGGCGAACCAGTACTCGAACTCACCGAAGTTCTTTACGCTGATCAGGTTGGTGCACGACAGCACGATCATGATCAGAAACGCGAACAGCCAGGACGGCACACCGGGGAAATAGGCATGGAGGATGTCGGCGCCGGCAATGGCTTCGACCGGGATGATCAGCACCCAGAACCACCAGTACAACCAGCCGATGGTAAAGCCGGCCCAGGGGCCGATGGCCTGGCTTGCGTACGTTGAGAACGAGCCACTGTTCGGGTTGGCGATGGCCATCTCACCCAGCATGCGCATCACCAGCAGCACCAGCAGGCCGGTCATGGCGTAGGAGATCAGGATGGCTGGCCCGGCCGTGGCGATGGCAGTGGATGAGCCGATGAACAGTCCGGCGCCAATGATTCCGGCAATGGAAATCATCGACACCTGACGGGAGGTCAGGCCATGTTGCAGCGAACGCTGTTTCTTTTGTTGTAGCGATGCCATGTTCAACCCTCAACTGGGTATGCCGCTGCACATCAGCGCAGCCGACAGGAATAGAGCAGATTTTTATTTTAAGGAGGACGCTTGTTGTTATCCGCGGCTCGTCCCACGCCGAATAAAAGTTATTCTCACCGGTGAAAAAAATGAACTTTGCGAGCAGGAAAAGACGGCCAGTTAGTTACCCTGGCCACTAAGGTTTGCCTACTGTGAATTTCAGTTGAAATCCTTGATGCGGGTCAGTATTAATCTAGAGGGCCGCCTGTCACAAACGACCTTTTAGAAACACATGATTCCATTACGGAATGACCTCACGCCTTTTTCGCCGGATTGACCGCCCATGTCCAAACGCCTGATGCCCTCGACCACCGCCCTGCAGTGCTTCGAAGCCGCCGCCCGGCACCTGAGCTTCACCCGCGCCGCCCAGGAACTGCACCTGACCCAGAGCGCGGTCAGCAAGCAGGTCGCCCAGCTTGAAGACATGCTCAGTCATCCCTTGTTCCAGCGCATTCGCCGGCGCCTGCACCTGACCCCGGCCGGCGCCCTGTACCTGACCGAGGTAAACAAGATCCTGGTCCAGCTGGACATGTCCAGCCGCTACATCCTCAGCTATGGCGGCGAAACCGAAGTACTGCGCATTGCCACCCAGCCAACCTTCGGCGAGCGCTGGCTGGTGCCCAACCTCAAGGGCTTTGGTGAGCGTTACCCGCGCATTCACCTGGACGTACGCAACGCACTTGAGCCCTTCGACCTGGTCCAGGCCAAGGCCGATATCGCCTTCTTCTTCGGCCAGGGCACCTGGCCCGGGGCAACCTGCATCGAGCTGTTCAACGAACAGGTGGTACCGGTGTGTTCACCGCAACTGCTGGCCCGCCACAGCTTCGACAGCGCCAGCGCCCTCACCGCGCACCGCCTGCTGCAATGCACATCGCGCCCGGAAGCCTGGCACGAATGGTTCCAGGGCCAGGGCCTGCACAGCGAAAACAGCTACCATGGCCCGCGATTCGACACCTTTTCCATGTGCATCCGCGCAGCCCAGGCCGGCTGCGGTATCGCGCTGATACCCCAGTACCTGGTGGCTGAGGAGCTGCAGGAGGGCAAACTGGTGATCGCCTGGGCACACGCCAAGCCCAGCGAGGGCTCGCACTTCATTGCCCATGCTGAACATGCCGCCGAAGTGCCCAAGGTGCGGGCGTTCGTTCAGTGGATCAACGAGCGTGTCCGTTTCCAGGGGAAACTTCAATAATTGCCGGAATGATTCCAATCCTTTAATTCGTTTGCGCGCCTGTCGGTTGTCTCGCTTATATACCGGCATAACTAATCAGAGGCCGCGTGCATATGAGCCACGAATTTATCAGTCAGTCCATCTCCGTAGTTCATCCGATAACGCTGTCCCACGGAAAAAACGCGGAAGTCTGGGATACCCACGGCAAGCGGTATATAGATTTTGTCGGCGGTATTGGCGTATTGAACCTGGGCCATTGCAACCCGAGTATTGTCGCGGCGATCCAGCATCAGGCCACACGCCTCACCCACTACGCATTCAATGCCGCCGGGCATGAGCCGTACATTGAACTGATGCAGCGCCTGGCAGCGTTCGTACCGGTGTCCTACCCGTTGAGCGGCATGCTCACCAACAGTGGCGCAGAGGCGGCGGAGAACGCCCTGAAAATTGCCCGGGGCGCTACGGGCAAGACGGCGATCATCGCCTTCGACGGTGGCTTTCACGGTCGCACCCTGGCTACCCTGAACCTCAACGGCAAGGTAGCCCCTTACAAGCAGCGGGTCGGCGTACTGCCGGGACCGGTGTATCACCTGCCCTTCCCCAGCGCCGATACCGGCGTGACCAGCGAACAGGCTCTGGCGGCCCTGGAGCGGCTGTTCAGTGTCGAGATCGATGTCGACGAAGTGGCGGCAGTGATCTTCGAACCGGTACAGGGCGAAGGCGGCTTCCTGGCCATGGAACCGGCCTTTGCCCAGGCGCTTCGCAGCTTCTGCGATCGTCATGGGATTGTGCTGATTGCCGACGAGATCCAGTCCGGTTTCGGTCGCACCGGCCAGCGCTTTGCCTTCCCCCGCCTGGGCATCGAACCCGACCTGCTGCTGGTGGCCAAGAGCATCGCCGGCGGCATGCCGCTGGGGGCCGTACTTGGGCGCAAGGACCTGCTCGACAACCTGCCCAAGGGCGGCTTGGGTGGCACCTATTCGGGTAACCCGATGGCCTGCGCTGCGGCCCTCTCGACCCTCGAACAGCTGACGGATGCCAACCTCGCCACCTGGGGCGAGCTGCAGGAAAGCGCCATTGTCAGCCGCTACCAGCGCTGGCAGGCGCAGAAGCTGTCGCCCTGCCTGGGCCGTCTGACGGGAACCGGTGCCATGCGCGGCATCGAGCTGGTCGATGCCAACGGCGCGCCCGCCCCCGCGCAACTGGCCCGGGTGCTGGAAGCGGCCCGGGACGCCGGGCTGCTGCTGATGCCCAGCGGCAAGTCACGGCACATCATCCGCCTGCTTGCCCCGCTGACGATCGAGCCTGAGGTACTGAACGAGGGGCTGGACATTCTTGAACGCTGCCTCAGGTAGCGTTCACTGGCGTCAGGCGCCCGGACAATCGCTGGTCTAGCATTGTCTTACCCATGCGCCGCCGGTATTGGCCTATGTGGAACTGAACAGCAGTTATCACCCTGCGTGCCAATAAAGGTTCTCCGCCATGAACAGACCCCGTCGCGGGTTCTCCCTGCAGGTGCTCATCGGCCTGGCGATCATGGTCAGTACCCTGCTGCTCTGCGGGGTGCTGGCCTATCAGGGCTATCACGGCATCAAGCAGGCGCTGGTGGCCGCCTCGGCAGATTCCACGCACCAGTTGGGCCGCACCATCAACGAGCGCGCCCAACGCTTGATCGACCCGGTGCTCAGTACCATCCGCCTGCTGGCCTATGACCCTATCTCCCAGGCCCGCACTCTGTCACAGCGCCTCGACCGCCTGCCCTTGCTGGTGGCGAGCCTGAACGCCAACTCAACGCTCAGTGCGGTGTATGTCGGCTATCCCAATGGTGAGTTCCTGCTGGTGCGCGAGCTGCGCAACGCTACCGAGAAACACGACCTGCAAGCCCCGCCGGGCTCGGCCTACCTGGTACAGAGCATCAGCCAGGACAGCGCCGGCCAGATGCAGGGCGAATGGCGTTTCTACGACCTGCAACTGATGCAGCTCAAAAGCGTCGCCAAGCCTGATTACCGCTTCGACCCACGCACCCGTGGCTGGTTTGTCACGGGCATGGAGTCCGCAACTGCCGTGCTGACAGAACCCTATGTGTTCTTTACCACCCGCGAAATCGGCCTGACGGTAGCGCAGCGCAGTGTCGACGGTGCGGCAGTGATGGGCATGGATGCCTCGGTCAATGACCTGGGCGGCGAAGTCAAAGACCTGCGCATGACCCCCGGTACCGAAATGGCCGTGGTGGACAGTAAAGGCAACGTGATCATTTACCCGGATCTGCAGCGAGTGGTGGTCAGGGAGGGAGAAAAGCTGCGCTTGTCGCGACTGGACGAGCTGGGGGTAAGCAGCCTGGACTGGTTGCTGGCCAATGACCACAAGGGCCTGGACCCCATCCGCTATCATTCCGCCGGCCAGGACTGGTATGGCATTCAGGTGCCCTTGTCGTCCTTTATCCAGCATGACATCCGAATGCTTATTGCCATACCGGCCAGCGAACTGCTGACTGGCGCGCGCCGTGCGCTGCTCGAAGCGGCGCTATGGGCAGGCGCCTTGACTGCCCTGTTATTGATGGCGGGCTGGGCGCTGTCCCAGCGCATCGCGCAACCGTTGCAGGCGCTGACTCATCAGGTGCGGGCACTGGCCGGGTTCGATTTTGCCCAGAAGGTGGGAGTCAAGTCGCGGATCACCGAGGTGGGCGAGCTCAGCCAGGTGCTGGGCAGCATGTCGCGCACCATCAACAATTTTCAGGCCATCACCCTGGCCCTCAGCCGGGAAACCGACCTCGACAAGATGCTCGAGCAGGTGCTGGGGCAACTGGTGGACGCCACATGCGTCGAAGGCGGCGCGATATATCTGCACCGGGAAGAATCCCAAGTCCTGCAACTGGCGGCCCATTGCCGCAGTGACCCGTTCCCCCCGGAACTGCACCTGGCGACCCATAGCCCGGAAGCACTCAATACCGCTGTGGCTCGGGCGCTGCCGAGCCAGGTACACCCGCTGACTGTTGCGCTGAACGACCGCAGCGAGCGTCTGCTTGGCATCCTGGTACTGCAACTGGGGCCCGCCCAGCAGCAGCCGGGCGGCGTGCAGCAACCGTTCCGCCAGTTCGTCCAGGAATTGTCCGGGGCTGCGGCTGTTGCCATCGAAACGCGCCAACTGATCGAAACCCAGCAACGCCTGCTGGACGCCATCATCAAGCTGCTGGCCGACGCCACCGACGCCAAGAGCCCCTACACCGGCGGCCACTGCCAGCGGGTACCGCAGCTGGCCGAAATGTTGCTGGACAAGGTGATCGAAACCCAAAGTGGTCCTTATGCCGACTACCGCATGAGTGAAATCGAGCGGTATGAATTCAGGATCGCTGCGTGGCTGCATGACTGCGGCAAGGTCACCAGCCCCGAATACGTGGTCGATAAAGCCACCAAGCTGGAGACGCTGTACAACCGCATCCATGAAATCCGTACCCGCTTCGAAGTGCTGTGGCGCGACGCCGAACTGGAGCACTGCAAAGCCCTGGCCGCCGGCGGCGATCAACAGGCACTGCAAACGGCCCTCGACCGTCAAAGGGCCACGCTTCAAGAGGAGTTTGCCTTTGTTGCCACTGCCAACATCGGTGGCGAGTTCATGAGTGACGAGGCTATCGAACGCCTCCAGCAGATCGGCGCGCGGCGCTGGGTCCGGCATTTCGACAACCGCCTGGGCGTGTCCCGTGACGAAGCCGAGCGCCTGGCAACGGCGCCGTCGCCTGCCTTGCCGGTGCAAGAGACATTGCTGGCCGACCGCGCCGACCATCTCGTGCCCTGGGGCGAACGCAAGCCACCGGTGGACAAGCACGATCCGCGCAATATCTGGGGCTTCGACATGCGCTTGCCGGCGCAGGCCTACAATTATGGCGAGCTGTACAACCTCTCCATCCGCCGCGGCACCTTGACCGACGAAGAGCGCTTCAAGATCAACGAACACATCGTGCAGACGATCATCATGCTCAACACCTTGCCGTTGCCGAGCCACCTCAAACGCGTGCCCTCCATTGCCGGCAACCATCACGAAAAGATGGACGGTACCGGTTACCCGCGCCGCCTGCACAAGGACGACATGAGCATCGCCGAACGGGTGATGGCCATCGCCGACATCTTTGAAGCACTCAGCGCGGCGGACCGGCCTTACAAAACGGCCAAGACCCTCTCCGAGTCCGTGAAGATCCTCAGCTTCATGGCCCGCGACCAGCATATCGATGCAGAGCTGTTTCGCCTGTTCCTCACCAGTGGCGTGTATCGCCAGTACGGTGAGCAGTTCCTTGGGCGCGATCAGCTCGACGAGGTGGATATCGAGCCCTATTTGGCGGCGCTGGATAGCGCTTGACGGCGTCGCCCCTACCCTTGCGGCCCTACTGTAATGCGCCCGGCCAGTGTTCGACGCCATTGGCAAAATGGCGTGCGCGCAAGCCGCCGGCCTTGAGGGCGGCGACCGCATCGCGGGAAAACACGCACCAGGGACCACGGCAATAGGCGATTACCTCCTGGCTCGGTGGCAGCTCGCCCAGGCGCTGCTGCAACTCACGAAATGGAATGTTGATGGCGCCGGGCAAGTGGCCCTGGGCGAATTCGTCGGCGGGCCGCACATCAAGCAATGTCACGCTGTGCTCGCGCAAACGCTCGAGCAACTCTTCACGGCTGATGGCTTCCAATTGTTCGGGGGTGTGCTGGCTGTCGTCGAGCAGCTCGCGCATGGCGGCGCGGTTGAACTCGGCCAGTTGCCCAAGTGCGGCGAGCAGCCCGTGGATGGGGCCTTCGCCGAGGCGGTACAACACACGCTTGCCGTCGCGGCGGGTCTGCACGAAACCGGCCCGACGCAGGTGCTGCAGATGTTGCGAGGCATTGGCCACCGACAGTTCACACTGCTGCGCCAACTGCTCCACGGCACGCTCACCCTGAGCGATGGCGTCGAGCAGGTTAAGGCGATGGGCGTGGCCCAGGGTTCGGGCCAGTTCGGCGATATCGTGCTGAAATTGAGAGTTGAGGTCAGTCATTGACAGCACGGTAGCATTGATCAATCATTCAATCAATTCATTGAATGATAAACAGGAGAAACCCATGCTCGAAGGATTCATTCTCGCGGTGCTGATCGGCCTGACCGCAACGGCGCTGGCCGACCTGTGGACACTGTTCCAGCAGCGGGTACTCGATATCCAGGGACCGAACTGGGCACTGGTGGGCCGCTGGGTCGGGTATATGCCCCAGGGTCAGTTCTTCCATGCCAGCATCGCCAAGGCGCCGGCCTTGCCCTCGGAGCGTGTGCTGGGCTGGGCCACCCACTACCTGACCGGCATCGTTTTCGCCGCCGTTCTGCTGGCCCTCAACGGGCTGGACTGGGTACGTCAGCCTGTCTTGCTACCGGCGCTGGCGCTGGGTGTGGCGACGGTCCTGGCGCCGTTTCTAATCATGCAACCCGGAATGGGCCTGGGCATTGCCGCGTCGAAAACCCCCAACCCACCGGCGGCACGCGTGCGCAGCCTGGTGGCCCACATCGTGTTCGGCGTGGCCTTGTATCTGGCGGGGCTATTGTGGTCGGCCGTGCTGGCCTGAATCATCGACTGTGATGCAACCAGCACTTAATGCGGGGCCACAGGCCGGAGGGTGGTAGCTGCACCGGCAACAGCGCGGGCTCGACCGTGAGCCGTGGCTCCCAGCTATCCACCAGCGCCTTGAGTTCGGCATCATGGCTCATATGATGCTCGAACTCGGTGCGCGGCCCGGCTGCGAGGGTTCCCAGAACATACTCGGCAGCCAGTTGGTCAAGCTCGTCCTGGGGCTCGTTGTCATCAACATTGCTCATTCCCGGCACTCCGGCTGCGCAGCCAGGATTTGCCTGCGACCTACAGCATACAACCAAGGCCGATGGCTGGGTCGCGAGGGGATGAACGTTACAGGCCGAGTTCTTGAGGGGTGAGCATGTCGCATTCAAAGGCGATCCAGCCGCCTTCGAGCTCGGCATGACCGTTGACGATCGGGCCGTAGTAGCTCAGGCCGTTGTCCAAGGTGACGCAAATGTGCGTGGCCTTGTCGGGTGCTGCCAGGGCACCGACAAAATGCACCTTTTTCAGGGTTTCGGTCACCGCTTCAAGGCCGACCCGGATCGCGACGTTTTCCACCGCTTCGACGTCTTCGTGCAAGTCGTCGCTGACGGTCACGGTGGCTGTGTAGTTGTACATGCTTGAACTCCAACGACGGATAGATCGGCGTCTACTGACGCACGCGGGCGCCTAGGGTAAAGGACTGGCGCACAAAAATCCCGCGCACTTCGACATCCGGCGCCGGCAAAGGCTGGTATTGTGCGCGCCCGCCATGATCAATCAGGGAAACGACATTGACCGCTGAACAACATCTGACCTCGGACCTGTTCGAGGTCGACAAGCGCCTGGGCCTCAAGCCTGTGGTGGATTTCAACAGCTACCTGCAAAAAGCCTTCGGCGACGGCCCTTGCCGCTGCAGCCGCTGCCTGGCCACCGCCGGTGACGAGTCGGGTTACGAGCATGCGCACACCTTCGACCTGCAAGGCCAGACGGTCAATCGCCGCTTTGCCACGACCTCAGGCAGTGATGTGTTGCTGGTACTGAGGAAAGCCTGGTTGTCGTACACCAAGGCCGAGCTGTCGCCGCTGGGCAATCTGGACCTGGACACCCTGCGCGCCTTCGTCGAACCGCAACTGCACAAGCGCCTGGTGCCCCTGCTGCTGGCCAGCGGGTTGGTCCGTAGCTTTGACGGGCAACTGGTACTGCAGGTTCAGGCAGGCGACTGAATAGCGCCTGCCTGGCGACTGCCGCGCAGTCGATCGCAGCCTCGTGCCTCGGCAGCGGCTACAGAAACCAGTGTAGCCGCTGGCGACTGCCTGCGATCGACCGCACAGCGGTCGTGGCTCAAGTCAGTTCCCACACCCACGCGGTCACCCACCCACCGCCAACGCATAGGGCCCCTCGGCCAGTTGCTCGCGCAGAAATGCCACGCAACTGCGCACCTTGGCCGAGCTGCTCGAGCGCGCTGCGGTCACCGCCCAGACATCCGCCGGCTGGTAGTACGCCGGCAGCACCCGCACCAGCGATCCATCCTCAAGATTACTGACCACATCCCAGTAGGACGCCATGATGATGCCGTGGCCGTCCAATGCCCACTGGCGCACGATGTCACTGTGGTTGGCCGCCATGGGCCCGGTGACCTTGACCGTCTCGGCGCCGCCCGGACCGGTCAGTCGCCATACCCCGAAGCGGTCGTCGCGGCTGCGAAACAACAGGCAGTCCTGCTGCGCCAGTTCCGCCGGTACCCGCACCGGGCCGCGGCGCGCCAGGTAGTCGGGTGCCGCTGCCAGCACGCGCTTGTTTTCAGCAATACGATGAGCGATCAGGTGCTTTTCCTGCACCTCCCCCACGCGGATATCAATGTCGAAGTTCTCCCCGATCAGGTCCACCCGACGGTCCATCAGCTCCAGCCAGACATCCAGGTTCGGATGGCGCTTGCGCAGCAACGACAAGATCGGGGCGACATGCTCGCGCCCCAGGCGCAGGCTGGTGCTGATGCGCAAGGTACCGCGCGGCTCGCTATGCGCCCCGGACAGCGACTCGAGCATCGACTCGACGTTCTCGAGGATCTTCTGCGCCCAGATGAAGGCTGCCTCGCCATCGCTGGTGATGTTTACCCGTCGCGTGGTGCGGTTGAACAACTTCACCCCCAGCAGCGTCTCCAGGGTGGCGATACGCTTGCTGACGTGAGCCGGCGACAGCCCTATCTCGGTGGCTGCGGCAATGAAACTCGAACGCCGGGCCACTTCACAGAACAACTGCAGGTCGCGCAGCAGCGGATCATTATTCGCTAATAGCGCATTCTGATTCTTCATTCAGCCCGATTATCTCCCCAGCGTTTTTTATTAGCCTCTCACAAAACCGCCGCCGCGGTCAGCCTTGTCCACACAAGAACAATGAGAGCGCCATGACCACCCTACGCATTGCCGTCGCCGGCGCCGGCCTGATCGGCCGTCGTCACATCGAACTGATCCAGGCCAGCACCACCTGCCAACTCTGCGCGCTGGTCGATCCGGCACCGGCCGCCGCAGCACTGGCCCTGGCCGCCGGGGTGCCGTTGTACGCCTCGCTGGAACAGTTGTTCGCCGAACAGCGCCCGGACGGAGTCATCCTCGCTACGCCCAATCAACTGCATGTTCAAGGCGCCCTGGCCTGCGTCGAGCAAGGCGTGGCCGCGCTGATCGAAAAACCGGTGGCTCACAGCCTCGCAGAAGGCAAGCGCCTGCTGGCCATCGCCGAGCAACGCGGCGCACGACTGCTGGTGGGCCACCATCGCGCCCACAGCGCGATTCTCGACAAGGCCCGCGAGGTCATCGCCGAGGGCGTCCTCGGCAACCTCGTGGCGGTGATGGGCAGCGCCCTGTTCTACAAGCCCGATGATTACTTCGACGCCGCGCCCTGGCGCCGCGAAGCCGGGGGCGGACCGGTGCTGATCAACCTGATCCACGAGATCGGCAACCTGCGTTCGCTGTGCGGCGAGATCGTTGCCGTGCAGGCCCAGGCCTCCAGCGCCACCCGCAGCTTTGCCGTGGAAGACAGCATCGCCATCAGCCTGCGCTTCGCCAGTGGCGCCCTGGGCACCTTCATGCTCTCGGACACCGCCGCCTGCGCCCGAAGCTGGGAGCAGACCGCCCGGGAGAATCTCGATTACCCAAGCTATGCCGACGAAGACTGCTACGTGATAACCGGCACCCGTGGCTCGTTGTCGATCCCGACCATGCGCCTGAAGTACTACCAGCGCGATCAAGACCGCTCCTGGTGGAAGCCCTTCAGCACTGCTGTGGCGACACTGGAGCAGGCCGACCCGCTGCAACGCCAGCTGGGGCACTTCTGTCAGGTGATACGCGGCGAGGCCCAACCGTTGGTGACCGTGCTTGACGGCCTGCGCAACCTGCAGATCGTCGATGCCATTGCCCAGGCTGCCCGCAGCGGCCAGACCGTACTCACCGAATCGCTTTAACCCGCCGTACCTCCATAACAACAACAAACGGAGACACCCAATGGCCAAACATGCCGGGGGGCTGCACGCTACGCAGCAAACGAAAAAAGCCACGGCCAGTGGCTGGGTCGGTTCGGCCCTGGAGTACTACGATTTCTTTATCTACGCCCAGGCCGCGGCACTGATCTTCCCGCAGATCTTCTTCCCTTCCAGCGACCCCAGTGTGGCGATCATCGCCTCGCTCGCCACCTACGGCGTGGGTTACCTGGCGCGCCCGGTAGGCGCCTTCTTCCTCGGTCACTGGGGCGATACCCGCGGGCGCAAGAATGTGCTGTTGCTGTGCATGTTCCTCATGGGCCTGGCCACCGTCGCGGTCGGCCTGTTGCCCACCTACAACCAGATCGGCTACTGGGCGCCCGCGCTGCTGGTAGTGCTGCGCCTGATCCAGGGTTTCGCCGTGGCCGGGGAAATCGCCGGGGCGAGTTCGATGATCCTTGAACATGCCCCGCCCGGGCGACGTGGCTTCTTTGCCAGCTTTACCCTGCAAGGGGTGCAGGCCGGGCAAGTATTGGCCGCGGCGATCTTCCTGCCACTGGCCTACTTCATGCCCGAGGAAGCATTCAACAGCTGGGGCTGGCGGATTCCGTTCCTGCTCAGCGCCGCCGTGCTGATCGCCGCCTTCATCATCCGCCGCGAGGTGGAGGAACCCCAGGCGTTCACCCGCAAGGTCAACCCGCAGGTTCGCCAACGCTCGCCGATTCGCGATGCGTTCAAGTACAGCTGGCGCGGCATGCTGGTGGTGCTGGGGGTATCGCTGATGAACGTGATCCCGGTGGTGACCACCGTGTTTGGCGCCGCCTATGCGGTGCAGCCGGCCTACGGCGTGGGTTTCGACAAGAGCGTGTACCTGTGGATTCCGGTGGTGGGCAATATCGTCGCGGTGCTGGTAATTCCCTTTGTCGGCAACCTTTCGGACCGGGTCGGACGCCGGCCGCTGATCATCGGCAGTGCGCTGGGCTGCGGCCTGATGTCGTTCCTGTACCTGTATGCGATCAGCCTGCACAACCTGCCGCTGGCCTTCGCCGCCTCGCTGCTGATGTGGGGAATGATCTACCAGGGCTACAACGCGATTTTCCCCAGCTTTTTTCCCGAGCAGTTCCAGACCCACTATCGGGTGTCGGCCATGGCCATTGCCCAGAACGTCGGCTACATGTTCACCGCCCTGCTCCCGGCCCTGTTTACCGCCGTGGCACCGCCTGGCTCGGACAACGTGCCGCTGCTGATCGGCAGCATCACCTGCGTAGTGACCGCGATCTCGGCTATCGCTGCCTGGAGTGCGCCGGAAACCTACCGCACCCCCCTGGATCAACTTGGCCGCGGTGATGCCGTCGCCCTGGACAAACCCACCTATGACGCCCTGCGCGCCACCTCACTGACGGGAAATCTGCACCCATGACCACCCTGCTCGTGCTCAACGGCCCCAACCTGAACATGCTTGGCCTGCGTCAGCCCGACGTCTATGGCCGGGAAACCCTGGCCGATGTCCAGGCCCTGTGCGAACAGGCCGCCAGCGGCCAGGACCTGGCCCTGGAGTTTCACCAGACCAACCACGAAGGCCAGATGATCGACTGGATTCACCAGGCGCGTGGCCGGGTGGCCGGTATCGTTATCAACCCTGGCGCCTGGACTCACACCTCGCTGGCCATTCACGACGCACTGATCGCTGCCGAAGTACCGGTGATCGAGGTGCATATTTCCAACGTTCACCGCCGCGAAGCCTTCCGCCACCACTCCTATGTGTCGCTGGTGGCCAAGGCGGTGCTGGCCGGCTTCGGTACCCACGGCTATGTGTTGGCCATCGACCATTTCGCCCGTGAACTGCGCGCACAACAAGGAGGTGATGCATGAAAACACTCGCCAACCCCAGCCAACGGCTGCGCCTGGGTTTCGTTGGTGGCGGCCTGGAGTCGTCGATCGGCGCCACCCACCGCTACGCCGCTCACCTTGACGGGCACTTCGAGCTGGTCGCCGGGGTGTTTGCCCGCGACCCGCAGCGCAACCTGGCTGCCGCGCAGGCCTACGGCGTGGACCCAGAACGTATCTACAGCGACTTTGCGCAGATGGCCCGGGTCGAAGCCGGGCGCGCCGACGGTATCCAGGCGGTAGCGATCATGGCGCCCAATGCCGTGCATGTGCCAGCGAGCCTGGCCTTTCTCGAACACGGCATCGATGTGATCTGTGACAAGCCCCTGGCCACCAGCCTGGACGAGGCCAGAACACTGGTCGAGCGGGTGCGTCAGGGCCCGGCGCTGCAATTGCTCACGCACAACTACAGTGGCTATCCGATGATCCGCGAAGCCCGGGAGCTGATCGCCCGGGGTGCGATTGGCGAGGTGCGCCTGGTGCAGGTCGAGCACGCCAGCGCCTTCGGCACCCACCCGCTGGAGCAGCAAGGGGTCAAGAGCCTGGCCTGGCGCACCGACCCAAGTCAGGCTGGCACCTCGTCGGTACTCGCCGATGTTGGCGTACACGCCCACCAGTTGCTGCGCTTTGTCACCGGCCAGGAAATCAGCGAAGTTTCTGCCGAACTCAGCACCCTGGTGCCGGGACGCCGCTCCGACGACAACGCTCATGTAAAGCTGCGCCTGAACGGTGGCGCCCGCGGGATGCTCTGGGCAAGCTTTGTCGCCGCTGGTCATCGACATGGTTTGCAGATCCGGGTCTTCGGCTCGACCGGCTCGCTGTACTGGCACCAGGAAGAGCCGGAACGCCTGGAGCTGCGTCATCAGGACCAGCCCCATCAGGTACTGCGCCGTGGCGAAGCCTGGCTAAGCGATGCAGCGAAGCAGGCTACGCGGATCAAGGCTGGTCAACCGGAAGGCTTGCTCGAAGCTTTCGCCAACATCTACAGCGACGCCGCCGAGCTGATCCGGGCGCGACGCGAGCAACGCCCAAGCTCCCCACTGGTGCGTCTGTGTCCGAACGCCGAAGACGGCTTGCGCGGCATGGCTTTCATTGAGGCGTGTGTGCGCTCCGACCAGGACCAGGGCTGCTGGACCACGGTGTCCTGAGCCCCTTCGCTGCAGGGCTCAGTCTTCCAGCGGTTTTGGAGGCGCGGCCGGCTTCGCGGGTTTGGCAGGCTTGGCCGGCTTGCCATCTTTGCCCGGCTTTGCCTCTGCCACGGGAGCTGCCACGGTCGGTGGGGTAACCGCCTTCTCGGCAGCGGGCAATTCGTCCACTGCCTTGAAGATCGATTCAGGTTCGACCGAGCCATCGTGCTCGATCACATGCTTCTCGCCATCCTTGCCGACCAGAATCACCTGGGTGCCGGCACGCGCCCCCAGCTTCAGCTCACGGATCAGGGCCATGGTGGTCTGTTGTTCAAGGTTCTTGTCATCGCGCTTGCCGACCATGCCGGCAACGCTGTAGAGCACCAGGCTACGTTCATCGAAGGCCTTCTTGGTGGCCGGGTCCTTGAGCGCTTCGTTCAGGCCGCGCAGGGTCGGGTCGGCGGTGCTGGGGGCGATCACAATCAAGGGGCGGGACTTGTACAGGTCCTGGGTCAGGGGGGCGTCGTCAGCGAGGACGGGGCCGGCAATGGCCAGCAAGGTGGCGAGGGTCAGTGACCGGACGAGCATGCGCATCTCCTTCAAATTCCATGCATCAAAGACTACAGATCGCGTCGAAAGATCCGAGGTGCGAGCCTAAACTACAGGACGAATTCCGTGGGCTGGCCAAAGGTAACTTCCGATTTCCAAGTAGAACCTTCGCCTCGTCCAGAGACGGCTGACATCTGAATCTGAGGATAGCTGAAGCTGTCAGCCATGCCTGTCACCCCGCTGCCGAAGGACTGGACCATGAGCCTTGTCGAAATCCTGCTGTTGCTGCTGATACTTGCCACCGCCCTGGGCTGTGGCTTGATGGGCGGGCTGTTCTTCGCCTTCTCCAACTTCGTGATGAAAGCCCTGGAGCGCATCCCCGAACAAAGTGCGGTGACGGCCATGCAGTCGATCAACCAAGTGGTGCTCAACCGGTTGTTCCTGGCCTTGTTCTTCGGCACGGCGCTGACCAGCGTGGGGTTGTTGATCTGGGCCTACCAGCGCTGGCCGCTGCCGGGCAGCCTGTGCATGGCCATTGGTAGCGCGTTGTACCTGGCGGGCAATGTCGTGGTGACGATGCTGTTCAACGTGCCGAAAAACCAGGCCCTGGCCAAGCTTGATCCGGGCAGTGCCGAGGCCGCTGCGGCCTGGCAGCGCTATGTGCCGGGGTGGAACCGCTGGAACCATGTGCGCACGGTGACCGCGCTGGCGGCGGCTGCCTGGTTGATGTTGGCCCTGGGGTTGATCCGGGGCGTGTAGGAGCGGGCTTGCCAGCGAGGAGGCCAGTGCAGCGTGCCTGGCAGGTGGTGCCTGGATTACGACCGCTTTGCGGTCGATCGCAGCCTCGTGCCTCGGCAGCGGCTACACATGATGGTGTAGCCGCTGCCGATAGCCTGCGATCGAGCGCGCAGCGGTCATGGTTCAAGGCAGTTGCTCCCACAGGCAAGCTAGAACAAACCCATCTGCCGATCGATCAAGGCCGAAAAATCATCCTGCACAAACGGCAGGATGGCATCGGCCACCGGTTGCAGTTGGCGGGTCAGGTAATGGTCATAGTCGATGGCCGCGTGCCGGGTCTCCAATGGCTCGGGCCCGGCCACGGTAATCACATAGCTGATCCACCCACCATTCTGGTACTGGCGCGGGCGCCCCTGGCGCTGGTTGTAGTCATCAGCCATTCGCGCCGCCCGCACATGGGGCGGTACGTTGCGCTGGTAATCAGCCAGGGGTCTGCGCAAGCGCTTGCGGTAGATCAGCAGCTCATCGTGCTCACCGGCCAGGGTCTTGCGCACGTATTCGCGCACGTACGCCTGGTAGGGCTGGCGGCGGAATATCCGTTCGTACAGTTCCTGCTGGAACTGCCGGGCCAGCGGCGACCAGTCGGTACGCACGCTTTCCAGGCCCTTGTAGATCATTTCTTCATGCCCATCACTGCGCTGCACCAGCCCGGCATAGCGCTTCTTGCTGCCCTCCTCGGCACCGCGGATGGTCGGCATCAGGAAGCGCTTGTAGTGGGTCTCGTATTGCAACTCCAGGGCGCTGTCCAGGCCGTAGGTACCACGCAGGTGTTCACGCCACCACTGGTTGACCTGCTGTACCAGGCGCCGGCCGATGACATCGGCATCGGCCTCGTCATGGGCACGCTTGAGCCAGACGAAGGTGGAGTCGGTGTCGCCATAGATCACGGTATAACCCTGAGCTTCGATCAACTCGCGGGTGCGGCGCATGATTTCGTGGCCACGCATAGTGATCGACGAGGCCAGGCGCGGGTCGAAAAAGCGGCAGCCACTGGAGCCCAGTACGCCATAAAACGCATTCATGATGATCTTCAAGGCCTGGGACAACGGCGCGTTGTGGTCGCGCTTGGCCGTTTCGCGCCCCTGCCATACGCGCTCGACAATCGCAGGCAGGCAATGCTGGGTACGCGAGAAGCGTGCGCCGCGAAACCCCGGCACCGAGCTTTCGTCATCCGGCGCACGCAAGCCTTCGACCAACCCCAGCGGGTCGATCAGGAAGGTGCGGATGATGGACGGGTACAGGCTCTTGTAGTCGAGCACCAGCACCGACTCGTACAAGCCCGGCCGCGAATCCATGACAAAGCCACCGGGGCTGGCTTCGTCCGGTCGCTCGCCCTGGTTGGGTGCAACAAAACCCTGGCGGTGCATCAGGGGGATATACAAATGGCAGAACGCAGCCACCGAACCACCACTGCGATCAGCCGGTAGCCCGGTGACCGTGGCACGCTCCAGCAAAAAGGTCAGCAGTTCGGTCTTGGCAAAAATGCGTGTAACCAGCTCACAGTCCTTGAGGTTGTAGCGGGCCAGGGCCGGCTTGTCCTCGGCAAACATGCGGTTGATCTCATCCATGCGCTGGTACGGGGTATCGATGGCCTTGCCTTCGCCGAGCAGAGTCTGGGCAACGTTCTCCAGGCTGAACGAGGGAAAGCTCCAGGTCGCCGAGCGCAGCGCCTCGATGCCGTCGATGATCAGGCGTCCCGAGGCACCGGCAAAAAAGTGCGTACGGCTGCCATGCTCGCGCCACTCCATCACCTCGCCCTCGCGTCCCAGGCGCAGCGGCACCTGCAACTGCTGGGCGTGAGCGTGCAGCACGCGCAGGTCGAACTGCACCAGGTTCCAACCGATGATCGCATCCGGGTCGTGTACGGCCAGCCAGTGGTTCAGACGCTCAAGCAATTGGCCGCGGCTGTCGCAATACTCCAGGTCGAAATCGATGCCCCGGGCGTCGCCATTGGCAGGCCCGAGCATGTACACCTGGCGCTGGCCGCAGCCTTCGAGGGCAATGGAATAGAGTTCGCCGCGTTCGGTGGTTTCGATGTCCAGGGACACCAGTTTCAGTGTCGGGCGGTAGTCGGGGGCGGGCTTGAGCTGGGCATCGTGCAGCACGCCGTGCTCATCTGGCGTGCCGCTGAAGTTGACCGGCGCGGTGATAAAGCGCTCCATCAGGTAGCGCTCCGGCGGACGGATATCGGCTTCGTAGACCTGCACTCCAGCGGCGCGCAGGCGCTTTTCCAGCTGGATCAACTGACGGTGCTGGCGGCAGTAGAGGCCCAGCACCGGGCGCTGTTCAAAGTCGCGAAGGCCCAGCGGGCGCAGGCTCACATCGCGCTCACCGCGCAGCACGGCCTGTGCTTGCGCCTCATGTGCTGCAGGAATAAACGCCACCGACGTCTGCACCGACAAGCGCACACGCCGAGGGCCCTGATCGGTGGCCAGCCAGAACTCCACGCAGGTACCTGCCGGGGTATCGCGCCAATGCCGGGTCAGGACAAAGCCCTGCTGTAACTCCACCGCTGCAACCTCAATACCGCTGGATAGGGAGTGATTCTACCCTAGCCCGCCACCCGGGCGCCCGGTGTAAAGCCATGGCGACGGGATTGCCCGGCAATCAGCAACGCAGCGCCAATCAAGGCGAGCAACACCCAGGCGAAACTGCCGACGCCCCACTGGGTCAGCAGTACACCACCCAGCAAGCCGCCGGCGGCTATGGCCAGGTTCCACACGGTGACAATCATTGACTGCGCCACATCAGCGCCCTCCCCGGCGGCGTCGGCGCTGGCCGTCTGCAAGAGAGTCGGCGCACCGCCGTAGGTCAGGCCCCAAACCGCCACGCTGAAAAACACCAGCGTCGGCGACTGGCCGGCAAAGCCAAGCACCAGCGCCACGGCACCAAAGCCTGCGAGGCTGAGCACGACCATGGTGCGCAAGTGCCGGTCGATCCAGGCGCCTACGAGGGCAATGCCGGCCAGGGCGGCGATACCGAACGTCAACAACACCAGCCCGGTGCTGGCGGCCATGTTCGCCGCCGCCAGAAACGGCACGATGTAGGTGTACAGCACGTTGTGGGCCAGCACCCAGGTGAGGATTACCAACAGCACGGCCACCACCCCCGGCGTGCGCAGCACCTGGGCGATTCCCGGGCGCTGGCCCGGCGCGTGCCCGTCGAAGTCCGGCACCTTGTACAGCACCCAGACGATCAGCAACACGCTCGACAGCGAGACCCAGGCAAAGGTCGCCCGCCAACCCACCCACTCGCCCAGCCAGGTACCGACCGGCACGCCCAGCGACAACGCCACCGGTGCCCCGATCATCGCCACGGCCATGGCCCTGCCTTGCAGGACCGGGCTGACCATGCGCCGTGCATGCCCTGCAATCACGCCCCAGGCAAGGCCTGCCGCGACCCCGGTCATGAAGCGTGCGAACAGGGTCAGCAGGTAAGACTGCGACACGGCGGTCAGGGTGTTGAACAGCAGGAAACCGACAATCGCCAGTAGCAACACCGGGCGCCGGCGCCAGCCCTGGGTCAGGGTCACCAGTGGAATGGCCGTGAGCAAGGAGCCCAGCGCGTACACCGTGACCAATTGCCCGCTCATGGCTTCGCTGATGTGCATGCCCGCCGAAATCTGCCCGAGCAACCCGGCGGGCAGGGTCTCGCTGAGAATGGCAATGAAGCCGGTCATTGCCAGCGCCAGCAAACCGCTGAGCGGAAAAGGCTGTTCGCTGGCCTCCTCGGGGGTGGTCTGGGCAGCAGCGCTGCAACTCATCTGAGTCATGGTGGAACTCCTGTTTGAAAGACAGGCGAACCTTACTGGCTGCGGCCACTACGGAAAAAGACGGGTACTATTCCGTACATCCAGGACACTGATGTCCGTAATAGGAGTTGCCCGTGGACAGTCTCAACGGTTTCGTGGTGTTCGTACGGGTAGCCGAAACCCGCAGTTTTGTCGCTGCGGCGCAATCGCTTGGTGTCAGTGCCTCGGCCATTGGCAAGCGAGTCGCGCGCCTGGAAGCCCGCCTGGGTGTGCGGCTGTTTCACCGCAGCACCCGCAGCATCACCCTCACCGCCGAAGGCACGGTGTTTCTGGAGCGCAGCCGGCGCATCCTGGCCGAGATCGAGGCCACCGAACTTGAACTGTCGCAATCGACGGAAACCCCGCGCGGGCGCCTGCGCGTCAGCCTGCCCCAGGTCACTGCGCTGGTAATGCCGGCCTTGAGCGAGTTCATGGCGCTGTACCCGCAGGTCGAATTGGACCTCGATTTCAGCGACCGCATGGTCGACATCATCGGTGAAGGGTTCGATGTGGTAATGCGCGGCGGTACGCCGTCGGACTCACGCCTGAACGCGAAATTCCTCGGCCACTTCCACCACTTGCTGGTGGGCTCCCCTGGCTACTTCCAACGCTGCGGCATGCCGCGTCACCCTGACGATCTGGCCGGTCACACCTGCCTGCATTACCGCTTCCCCAGCAGCGGCAAGCTTGAGCGCTGGCCACTGCGCAGCGAGCAGCCGGGACGCGAGTACGAAATTCCGGTGTCGATGGTCTGCAACCATGTCGAGACGCGCGTGTGCTTTGCCATGCGTGATCGCGGCATCACCTGCCTGCCGGATTTCACCGTACGCCAGCAACTGGCCAAGGGAGAACTGACTACGGTGCTGGACGACTTCATGGAGCGGCGCGGCAGTTTCTACTTGCTGTGGCCGTCGGGGCGGCAGATGCCGTCGCGCTTGCGAGTGTTCATCGACTTCATGAGTGAGCGGCTATTTACCGAACCGGCCTGTGGGAGCGGGCCCGACTATTAGTCATATAAATAATCAATGCCCTGCTGCGGCAGCTGCGGTGCGCTTTTCAGCAGGAACTCACCCAGCGCCCGCACCTGCCGGGCCTGGGGACTGGACCTGAGCCATGTCAGGTAATAACCCTCGCCGGTCGCCACAGCCTGTGGGAACGGCGTCACCAGCCGACCGCCCTCGAGCTCGACCTGGGCCAGTAGCAGGTCGGCGACGGCAACACCTGCGCCTTGCTGGGCAGCGGACATGCCCTGATCAAGGGTGTCGAACACTTGCCCACGGTCGATCGCCAGCTGCAGCGCCCCCAAGCGGGTGAGCCAGCGCCGCCAGTCGCGGCGGTCTGGCGAGGGATGAAGCAATTGGCTGGGGTCCAGTTCAGACAGCGCGCGGGCACTGGCGGCGCAGTGATCCGGGCTGCACACCGGTACCAGCCACTCATCGAACAGTCTGAGGCTGTCGACCTCGGCGGCAAAACGCCCATCGGCCAGCAGGATCGCGGCCTCAAAGGGTTCGCTGTAGAAGTCGACACGGTCGATATCCATCCAGACGCTCGATAACTGCACCCGACTGTGCGGCGCCTGCTCGCGATACTGGTCGAGGGCCTTGAGCAGCCAACGCACCGTGAGGGTCGAAGGTGCCTTCAGACGAATACCGCTGCGGTCTTTCCTCAACAGCCCGCAAGCGTTTTCAATGATCTTGAACCCGACCTTGAGCTCCTGGGCGAGCAGCCGCCCGGGCTCGGTCAGCGTCAGCCGGGGCCCGCGCCGCTGGAAGAGAGCGCAGTCGTACAGACTTTCGAGGGTCTTGATGTGGTGGCTGACAGCACCTTGGGTCAGTGCCAGTTCCTGGGCGGCGCGGGTGAAGGAGCCATAGCGGGCAGCCACCTCGAAGGCCCGCAATGCCTGGAGGGCGGGGATGCGTTCAGACATGGTCGAATTCAAGCATGAGTAAAACTAATAGAAAGCCATAGTAACAGGCGTTTTACAAGGGTCAGGGTGCTGCCGAAAATACCGCCAACCCTTTACCGCCCGAGCCTGCCGATGAACATCACTTTGCTGCTGTCCTATGCCCTGACCGTCCTGCTGTTGATTGCCACCCCCGGCCCGGTGGTGGCGCTGGTTGTCGACACAGCCGCCCGCGCCGGTCGGCGCCAGGCCGTGGCCACGGCGCTGGGCACCAACGGTGCATCCCTGGTGCTGATCGCCGTGGCGGCCGCGGTAATACTCACCAGCGTGGTAGTCGACCCGCGGTGGCTTGCGGCCTTGAGCCTGGTGGGCTGCCTGTTCATCGCCTACCTGGCGATGGGCAGCCTGCGCCAGGGTCGCCAGGACGACGCTGCCCGACCCGCTACTCGTGGTGCCCGGGGTGGCTGGTGGCAAGGGTTTGCCGTCGGCCTGTCAAACCCCAAGGACATCCTGTTCTTTGTGGCCTTTTTCCCACAGTTCATTCAGGTGAGTACCCATGCAGGTCACAGCCTGTTACTACTTTCCCTGGTGTGGGTGGTGATCGATGTGGCGATACTGGGCCTTTATATTTTCATGACACAGCGACTGATTGCCTCCCGCCATCACCACCTGATCCGCCTGACCAGCGGTGGGTTGCTGCTGGTGATCGCCGTGGCGGGGCTGTTCTACAATCTTGATGCGCTCCGCTCCTGATCCGGTGCGGGTTTGGACTGCGGTCCTGGTACGGTTAGAATGAACACCGAACACCCAGGCCCCTTCGAACCACACTATGGACAGTCGGATTGAACCCTGAACTTCACAGCCGTACCCAATTATTCATGCACAGCCGCCAGCACCTGCTTCAAAAAGGCCTCACCGTGATACGCGCGCAGGTTCTGCGCGGCCTGATCCTGGTGATGGCTCCTGCCTGCGCCCTGGCTGACGATTCGCCCATCGACCCGCATGCCGACCTCTTGTACCGCCAGGCCCTGACCTTTCTGGAGCAGGCTGAAGCCCAGAGCAGCGGCTTCAGTCTCAAGGCCAGCACCACCGACCAGGACCTGGCCCAGCAAGGCCAGGCGCTGGGGCGCACCCTTGCGCCGGCGGTGAGCCTGCTGAAAAAAGCTGTCGAGCGCGACCATCCCGTGGCCCGCTACCGGTTGGCGCTCTACTACATGACCTACCTCCCCGCCAGCCAGATTCCCGAGGCGGCCTGTCCTCTGCTGCAAGACAGCCTTGCCCAGGGCTTTGCGCCAGCCGCACTGGGGATCGAGACCTGGTGTACCGACTACAGCCAGAGCAGCGCCTTTGCCAGGGACCTTGAAAAAATCCCCGCCCTGGCCCCCCGCTACGCTTCCTACTACCCGCAGCCGGCCGAACGCCTGCAGTGCAACCGCCAGCAGCCTCAGGGGCTGGCCATGCAGTGGGGGCGCCAGCGTGACTATCAGGCTGAAATCTATCGCTTGCAGGGCAACCTCTACCCGGGGCAACGCCAGGTCTACTGGCAGAAGGCGGTGGACCTCAACGGTTGCTTTGCCGCCCAACAGCAGTTGCTCAGCCGCCACCACTGACACCCCGCCGCATGCGCGGGTGACCGCGCACAGCAAGATCGTTCAAGTCACCCGCCTGCCGCTCTGGCATGCTGTACATCCTTGTTCAGCTGCCGCAGATTTCCATGTCCAATCCTCCCTTCGCCCGCCAAGCGTTTATTCAGGGCGCCATTGCCATCCTGCCGTTATCCCTCGCCGTTGCTCCCTGGGGCTTGTTGGCCGGCTCGATGGCCATCGAAGCCAACCTGACCCCGTGGGAAGGCCAGGGGCTGTCGGCCATTGTCTTTGCCGGCGCGGCCCAGCTGGTGGCCATCGGCATGATCAAGGGCGGGGCCAACCTGTTCTCGATCCTCTTGACCACCCTGCTGCTGACGTCCCAGCACCTGCTCTACGGGCTGTCGATGCGTCCAGTGTTGTCGGGGCTGCCCACGCGCTGGCGCCTGGGCCTGGGTTTTTTGCTCACCGATGAGTTCTTCGCCCTCACCAGTCAGTACGACCAGAAGCAGTTCAACCGCTGGTATGCCCTGGGGGTGGGCCTGACGTTCTACATTGCCTGGAACCTGTTCACCCTGGTCGGGATCATCCTGGGGCAGAATATTCCGCACCTGGACCAGTTGGGCCTGGACTTCTCCATCGTCGCCACCTTCGTTGCCCTGATTGCGCCCCTGGTGCGCAACCTGCCCACTGTAGTGTGTGTCGCGGTGTCGTTGTTCAGCTCGGTGCTGTTCAGCTTCTGGCACTGGGAAACCGGCCTGGTGGCCGCAGGCCTGCTGGGCATGAGCGCCGGCTTCATCTGCCAGAAATTCAGTGGAGTGCGCGCATGATTTTTGCCTTGATTATCGGCATGGGCCTGTTGGTGTTTCTCAACCGCTATGCCTTTCTCGAACCACGCCTGCCTTTGCGCCTGAGTTCCAACGCGCGGCAGTTTCTGGGCTTTGCCGTACCGGGCATGCTCACGGCGATTTGCGGACCGATCATTTTCCTGCCCGGCCATCAGCTCGACCTGAGCCTGGCCAACCCCTACCTGCTCGGTTCGGTGGTGGCTGTAGTGCTGGTACTGTTGACCCGCAGCACCTTGATCAGCATGCTGGTGAGCATGGCTTTCTTCTTTGTCATTCGCTGGTGGTTGAACGGCACTCCATGAACGCAGCAGCACAAGAGCAGACCCGCTTCTGGCAAGCCCCGGCGCTGGGTGATATCGAGCTGTTGCACGCCCGGTACATCCAGCAGCGCTTTGCGCCCCATGTGCATGAAGGGTATGTAATTACCATTATCGAGTCCGGTGCCCAGCGCTTCTGGCACCGTGGCAGCGAGCACCTGGCCCCCGTGGGCAGCATGGTGCTGATCAACCCGGACGAGTTGCACACCGGGGCCAAGGCCCATGAACAAGGCTGGCGCTATCGCGGCTTTTATCCCGACAGCGAGCGCATTACCGGCGTGCTCGACGAATTGGAAATCAAGCGCGACGGCCTGCCCGGCTTCCAGGCCAGCGTGCTGCACGACCCGCAACTGGCCAAGGCATTCAGTTGGCTGCACAGCTCTGCCGAGCATGGCGCCAGCGCCCTCGAACAACAAACCGCCTGGCGCGAGGCGGTGTTGTTGCTGCTGCAGCGTCACGCCCACGTGGTCAGCCCGCGAACACCGGGCAATGAGCCGTGCGCCGTGGCCCGGGCCAAAGAGTTGATGGACAGCCGCCTGGCCTACCCGCCTTCGCTGCAGGAACTGGCCGAAGCAGTCAGCCTGTCGCCGTTTCATTTTGCCCGGGTGTTTCGCCAGGCCACCGGCTTGCCGCCGCATGCCTGGCTCAAGCAACGTCGCTTGAGCCGTGCGCGAGAACTGTTGAAGAACGATTGCCTGCCCTTCAATGTGGCGTTTGCGTTAGGGTTTTCGGACCAGAGCCACCTCAACCGGCAGTTCAAGCAGGCCTATGGGGTGACACCTGGGGAGTATCGCCAGGCAAAAGCACCGCGGGGCAAACACGCCCCCGAAGGAGCGGCGCTGCGACGTCTCGACTTGCCCCGCGTTCTGGATCCTCAAGCCGGAGCCGACGTCCGGATCAAGTGATCAAAGGCGGCCAGCGAAGCCTTGGCGCCCTCACCCACGGCAATCACGATCTGCTTGTACGGCACCGTGGTCACATCACCTGCGGCAAACACACCCGGCAGGTTGGTCTGGCCACGGGCATCAACAATGATCTCGCCACGCGGAGACAGCTCCAGCGTGCCCTTGAGCCAGTCAGTGTTGGGCAGCAAGCCGATCTGTACAAAGATGCCTTCCAGCGCGATGTCATGCAGCTCATCGCTATTGCGGTCTTTGTAGCGCAGGCCGTTGACCTTCTCGCCGTCGCCCAGCACTTCGGTGGTCAAGGCGCTGGTAATGACCTTGACGTTCGGCAGGCTGTGCAGCTTGCGTTGCAACACGGCGTCGGCGCGCAACTGGCTGTCGAACTCGATCAGGGTCACGTGGGCGACGATACCGGCCAGGTCGATGGCCGCTTCCACACCGGAGTTTCCGCCACCGATCACCGCCACGCGCTTGCCTTTGAACAGGGGGCCGTCGCAGTGCGGGCAGTAGGCAACGCCACGGCTGCGGTACTCTTTTTCACCCGGCACGTTCATTTCGCGCCAGCGGGCACCAGTGGCCAGGATGACGGCCTTGGCCTTGAGCGAGGCGCCACTGGCCAGGCGTACTTCATGCAGGCCGCCGTCCGTGGCCGGGATCAGCGCTTCACCGCGCTGCAGGTTCATGATGTCGACGTCGTACTGCTTGACGTGCTCTTCCAGCGCCATGGCCAGTTTCGGGCCTTCGGTTTCCTGCACCGAGATGAAGTTCTCGATGGCCATGGTGTCGAGCACCTGGCCGCCGAAGCGCTCCGCGGCAACACCGGTGCGAATGCCTTTGCGCGCGGCATAAATGGCCGCTGCGGCGCCGGCCGGGCCACCGCCGACCACCAGCACGTCAAAGGCGTCCTTGGCGTTGATCTTCTCGGCCTGGCGTTCACCTGCGCTGGTGTCCAGCTTGGCGAGTATCTCTTCCAGGCCCATGCGGCCCTGGCCGAAAACTTCACCGTTGAGGTAGACACTCGGCACGGCCATGACCTTGCGCGAGTCGACTTCGGCCTGGAACAACGCACCGTCGATGGCAACGTGACGCACGTTGGGGTTGAGCACTGCCATCAGGTTCAGCGCCTGGACCACGTCCGGGCAGTTCTGGCACGACAGCGAGAAGTAGGTTTCAAAGTTGAATTTACCCTTGAGGGCGCTGATCTGCTCGATGACTTCCGCGCCGGCCTTGGACGGATGACCGCCGACTTGCAGCAGGGCGAGCACCAGCGAGGTGAATTCGTGGCCCATGGGGATGCCGGCAAAGCGCAGGCTGATGTCTGCCCCGGGCCGATTGAGCGAAAACGAAGGACGACGGGCGTCGCTGCCGTCTTCGCGCAGGGTAATCAGGTTCGACAGGCCGGCGATTTCTACCAGCAAGTCGCGCAATTCGCGGGATTTCGCGCCGTCATCGAGGGAAGCAACGATCTCGATCGGCTGAGTGACCCGCTCCAGGTAGGCTTTCAACTGAGTTTTAAGCGTGGCGTCCAACATACGGGCGATTCCTTTTTCAAACGGTAGAAAGTAAAACGCCCGGGCGAAAGCGCCCGGGCGTTTTTGCGGGGCGGTGACAACGTCAGGTGCGGCAGACCACCGCCCTCGGCTGGCTCACGGTCTTAGATCTTGCCGACCAGGTCCAGCGATGGCGCCAGAGTGGCTTCGCCTTCTTTCCACTTGGCCGGGCAGACTTCGCCTGGGTGGGCAGCAACGTACTGGGCAGCCTTGATCTTGCGCAGCAGCTCGCTGGCGTCACGGCCGACACCACCGTCGTTCAGTTCGACGATCTTGATCTGGCCTTCCGGGTTGATCACGAAAGTGCCACGGTCAGCGATACCGGCTTCTTCGATCAGCACGTCGAAGTTGCGCGAGATGACGTGGGTCGGGTCACCGATCAGCGGGTACTGGATCTTGCCGATGGTGTCCGAAGTGTCGTGCCAGGCTTTGTGGGTGAAGTGGGTGTCGGTGGACACGCCGTAGATTTCAACGCCCAGGTCTTTGAACTCGGCGTAGTTGTCGGCCAGGTCGCCCAGCTCGGTCGGGCAGACGAAAGTGAAGTCGGCTGGGTAGAAGAACACCACGGACCATTTGCCCTTGAGGTTGGCTTCAGACACTTCGACGAACTTGCCCTGGTGGTAAGCAGTGGCTTTGAACGGTTTTACCTGGCTGTTGATGATAGGCATGAGTGACTCTCCTTCAGGGGGTTGAAAAATCTGATGGGAGAATCGTAGCTAATACACCGGCTCAATGCTCATTGGCAAAGCTGATGCTGCTGATTGGTTTTGGCTATAACGGGAGAGTATTAATAGAAGGGAATGGATGGAAGCATCGCGGGGCAAGCCCGCTCCTACGTTCTAGGAGCGGGCTTGCCCCGCAATAGCTCTACCCTCAACGAGCAGGCGTACGCAGCGTAACGAACTCCTCCGCCGCCGTAGGGTGTACCCCGATGGTCTCATCGAACTGCTGCTTGGTGGCACCGGCCTTGAGCGCAATGCCCAGGCCCTGGATGATCTCGCCCGCATCCGGGCCGACCATGTGGCAACCCAGCACGCGGTCGGTTTCGGCATCGACCACCAGCTTCATCAAGGTCTTTTCCTGCACCTGGGTCAGGGTCAACTTCATTGGCCGGAAGCGGCTCTCGAAGACCTGCACCTGGTGCCCCTGCTCCAGCGCCTGCTCTTCGGTCAGGCCCACGGTGCCAATTGGCGGCTGGCTGAACACCGCCGTCGGAATGTTCTGGTAGTCCACCGGGCGGTACTGCTCAGGCTTGAACAGGCGCCGAGCAACGGCCATGCCTTCGGCCAGGGCGACCGGGGTCAGTTGCACGCGGCCAATCACATCGCCAATGGCCAGGATCGAGGGTTCGGTGGTCTGATAAAGGTCATCGACGCGGATGAAGCCACGCGGGTCCAGCTCGACCCCAGTGTTTTCCAGGCCCAGGTTGTCGAGCATCGGCCGACGGCCCGTGGCGTAGAACACGCAGTCGGCTACCAGCTCGCGTCCGTCCTTGAGGGTGGCCTTGAGGCTGCCGTCGTCCTGGCGGTCGATACGCTGGATGTCGCTGTTGAACTGCAGGTCCATGCCGCGCTTTTCCAGCTCTTCCTTGAGGTGGGTACGCACCCCGCCGTCGAAGCCGCGCAGGAACAGGTCGCCGCGGTACAGCAGCGAAGTCTTGGCGCCGAGCCCCTGGAAGATACCGGCGAACTCGACAGCAATGTAGCCGCCGCCCACGACCAGCACGCGCTTGGGCAGTTCCTTGAGGTAGAACGCCTCGTTGGAGCTGATCGCCAGGTCCTTGCCCGGGATGTCGGGGATCTGCGGCCAGCCGCCGGTGGCGATGAGGATGTTCTTGGCGCTGTAGCGCTGGCCATCGACTTCCACTTCGTGGGCGCCGGTGAGCCTGGCGTGTCCTTCGAGCAGGGTCACCCCGCTGTTGACCAGCAAGTTGCGGTAGATGCCGTTGAGCCGCTCGATCTCGCGATTCTTGTTGGCGATCAGTTGACCCCAGTCGAACTGGGCATCTTCCAGCGTCCAGCCAAAGCCTGCCGCCTGCTCGAAGTCATCGGAAAAGTGGGCGCCATACACCAGCAGTTTTTTCGGCACGCAGCCAACGTTGACGCAAGTACCACCCAGGTAGCGGCTTTCGGCCACCGCCACTTTCGCACCGAATCCGGCAGCAAAACGCGCCGCGCGCACACCGCCGGAACCGGCGCCAATTACGAACAGATCAAAATCATGGGCCATTTCAGTCTCCTTGCCAGGCCGACAGCATACCCCCTGTCAGGGGCCGCAAACAAAAAAGCCACCCGAAGGTGGCTTTTTCATACAACACCGAAATATCAGTAGGCTTTGCCGGTCTTGTAGAAGTTTTCGAAGCAGAAGTTGGTCGCCTCGATGTAGCCTTCAGCGCCACCGCAGTCAAAACGCTTGCCTTTGAACTTGTAGGCAATCACGCAACCGTTCTGTGCCTGTTTCATCAGGGCATCGGTGATCTGGATCTCGCCGCCTTTGCCTGGCTCGGTTTCTTCGATCAGCTTGAAGATATCCGGGGTCAGGATGTAGCGGCCGATAATGGCCAGGTTCGACGGGGCGTCTTCAGGTGCCGGCTTCTCGACCATGCTGTTCACACGATAGATGTCGTCACGGATCATCTCGCCGGAGATCACGCCGTACTTGTTGGTTTCCTGCGGGTCGACTTCCTGGATGGCAACGATCGAGCAGCGGAACTGGTTGTACAGCTTGACCATCTGTTGCAGCACACCGTCACCTTCGAGGTTGACGCACAGGTCGTCAGCCAGCACGACCGCGAACGGCTCGTCGCCGATCAGCGGGCGGCCAGTGAGGATGGCGTGGCCCAGGCCTTTCATTTCGGTCTGACGGGTGTAGGAGAACGAGCACTCGTCGAGTAGACGGCGAATACCGACCAGGTACTTCTCCTTGTCGGTGCCCTTGATCTGGTTTTCCAGCTCGTAGCTGATGTCGAAGTGGTCTTCCAGGGCACGCTTGCCGCGACCGGTAACGATGGAAATCTCGTTCAATCCAGCTTCCAGCGCTTCTTCAACGCCGTACTGGATCAGTGGCTTGTTCACCACCGGCAGCATTTCCTTGGGCATGGCTTTGGTAGCAGGCAGGAAGCGGGTGCCGTAACCGGCTGCCGGGAACAAGCATTTCTTGATCATAAACGTCCTTAACAAGGGCTTTGCGTACGAAATTCGGCGCAGTCTAATCAGGCAGCAGTCACCTTACAATGCCCTGCCACCGGGCGACCGATGCCATGATAGAGAAATCCTAGTGGAGATAGTTCCCCCGGATCATAAATATTGCGCCCATCGAAGACCACGGGCATACGCATCAGGCCGCGCAAACGCGGCCAATCAGGTTGTCGGTATTGCTTCCATTCGGTCACCAACACCAGGGCGTCGGCGCCTTCGGCGCACCCGTAGGGGTTGCCCGACAAACGCAGGCGGCCACTGGCCACGGCCTCGGGATAACGCTGCGCCACACCTTCCAGGGCCGCAGGATCAGTGGCCTGGACCCGCGCTCCGGCTGCCAGCAGCGCCTCGATCAACACCAGGCTCGGTGCCTCGCGCAGGTCGTCGGTGCCAGGCTTGAACGCCAGCCCCCAGAGCCCTACCACCCTGCCCTGCACAAAGCCGCCAAAATGCTGGACCAGCGCCTGGAACAGCAGGGTTTTCTGCAGTGCATTGCGCGCCTGAACCGCATCGAGTATGGCTGTGGGATAGTCCGCGGCCCGGGCGGTATGGATCAAGGCCCGTACATCCTTGGGAAAGCACGAGCCGCCATAACCGCAGCCGGCGTAGATGAAATGGGTGCCGATGCGCGTATCACTGCCGATACCACGGCGCACCTGCTCGATATCTACATCGAGGCGTGCGCACAGTCCGGCCAGCTCATTGATGAAGGAGATTTTCGTCGCCAGAAAGGCGTTGGCAGCGTACTTGCTGAACTCGGCCGCCCTTGGGGTCATCAGCAGCACCCGATCATGGTTGCGCACGAACGGGGTGTACAGGCGCTGCAACAACGCCGTGGCATGCGGGTCGTCACAGCCCAGGACGATCCGGTCAGGGCGCATGAAGTCGTCGATGGCGCTGCCTTCCTTTAGAAACTCCGGGTTGCTCGCCACCGTCACGGATACCTTCAGCCCGCGGGCCTTGAGACCCTGCAGGATACGCCAGGCCACCTGTTCGCAGGTGCCCACCGGCACGGTCGACTTGTTGACCACAAGGCATGGCCGGACCAGCAGTTGTCCCAGTGCGTCGGCCACGGCCAGTACATGACCAAGATCAGCCGAGCCATCCTCCTGGCTGGGTGTTCCGACAGCGATAAAGGCCACATCGGCCTGCGCCACGCCGTTTTCCAGTGCCTCGGTAAAACTCAACTGACCGCTTGCCAATTGCGCCTTGAGCAGCGCGTCAAGGCCTGGCTCATGGATCGGGCATTCACCGCGCTGCAGGCGTGCGAGCCGTTGCCGGTCGCGCTCCACGCATACCACCTGGTTACCCATTTCGGCAAAACAGGCCGCCGTCACCAGCCCCACATAACCCGCTCCGATTACACACAGTCGCATGGCCGCCTCTCCTTGCTGGGATGCAGTCATTGCAACGAAGGGGTGTTGCACCGGCATGACGACTTGGCGTCATGCCGGTGACAAGGCGCTACTTGCCGGTGCCCTGGCCGATCAATACACCGTCAAGTTTCTGCCCGTACAGGTTGACCCCGTCATTGGCGTGGTACTTGAGGCGGGTCTTCTCGATCGAGCCTTCCACCAGGCGCGGGTCCTGCGGGCGTTCATGGCGGTTGATGAAGGCGGCGACGTCCCAGGCCTGCTGGTCACTCAGGCTGCCGGGCTTGCCCAGGGGCATGTTGTACTTGATAAAGGACGCGGCGGTGTTGATCCGGTGCATGCCGGCGCCCCAGTTGTACGAGTCCTTGCCCCACAGCGGCGGCATGACGTAGTCCTTGGCCACTTTCTGCCCTTCGCCATTGGCGCCGTGACAGATTGCGCACTGCTGCTGGTAAACCTGCTCGCCGCGCTTGAAGTCATAGCCCAGGGCAGGCTTGGGCACCTCGGGATAACCCCGACCCGGCGTTTCCACACCGATCGGCGCCTTGCTCGCCAGCCAGTAGGCATATACCGACAAGGCCGTCATCTCCGGGCTGTCTGCCGCCGGTGGCGTGCCGTTCATGCTGAACTGGAAGCAACCCTGGATACGCTCGGCGAAGGTGTTGACCTTGTCGTTTTTCTTGCGGTACGCCGGGTACATGGGATACGCGCCCCACAAGGGAGCCGAATTGCCCAGGCGCCCCTGGTCCAGATGGCAGTTGCTGCAGTTCAGACCGTTGCCCACCTTGTCGGGCATCATCCTCCGGGTATCGACAAACAAGGCGTGGCCCTGGCGGACCATTTTGCCGAAGGCGTTGTCTGGCAGTTCACTCTCGGCAGGCGGTGCAAACCCCGGGGCGCCGCTGGAAGGCGGAACCGTGATCTGCGACTGATCATCCATGGCTATCGGTGCGGCGTGGGCAGTGCCCAAGGCCAGGGCCAGCGCCCCGAACATCAATGGTTTCATGGCTTGACCTCCGGGCTTGCTGGGTTGGCGAAGTAGTCGGCAACCGCTTTGATTTCTTCATCGCTCATCGCCTTGGCAACACCGACCATCAACTGGTTCGGGTCGTTGCGGCGACTGCCGTCGCGCCAGGCGTTGAGTTGCGCCACCAAGTAAGCAGCCGGCTGATGCGCCAGTGGAGGAAAGTGCTCGCCAACCCCAACGCCGCCAGGGCCGTGACATTGCACGCAGCCAGGCAGTTTGCGACTCCAGTCGCCATACAGCGCCAGCTTCTGAGTGGCGTCGCCGGCCATCTGCCGGCGCCGGGTATCGGCCACCGGGTCGCTCGGCATGGCCGCCAAGGTGGTGGTGACCGCCTGGATTTCCTCATCGCTGAGGGCCTTGGCCAGTGGCTCCATGATTGGGTTCTTGCGGGTGCCGTCACGAAAATCGTGCAGCTGTTTGCTCAAGTACGCGGCAGGCAACCCGGCCAGGCGCGGAAAACCAGCCGCCGCCATGCCCTTGCCATCGGGGCCGTGGCAACCCAGGCAAGCCATTGCGGCGGGGTTCTGCCCGCCCTGGCTGAAGATTTTCTGGCCGTCTGCGGCATGAGCTGTGGTGACTGAGAACAGCAGCAGGCTGCTCATCAGGATTCGATCCAGTGGGATCATCACGGACTCCATTTTCTTGTTATAAGCTTAGGCTTATTAGTCATAAGCCAACAGATAGTAGGCCCATCCGCCGCCAGCGACAACGCTGTAGGACGCAAGAAAATGGCAAATCGCCAGCTGAAACGATTAGCTTGCTATTAAATAGCGGAACGGACTCAGCCCGAGATGCAGTGCGTTGCTGCAGTTTTTACATCGCCCAGGCGCAAGGGGAAATTGTTCAAGCGTTCATACAACTTGATACTGCTGCCGCCACCGCGTTCGTTGATGTCGACCAGCGCTGCGGGACCGGCGCCGACCTTCTGTGGCACGACCAGACGCAAGCCATCGTGGTGCTTCTCCACTTCCAGCGGGCCGCGGGTCTCGGCCAGCTCCTGCTGCACGCAAACGGCGTACTCCTGAGGCTTTTTGCCGGAGATCACGCTCAGGGTTTCCGGGGTGTTTTCGAGCTCCGAAACACTTGCACAACCCCCCAATGTCACTGCCAGCGCTGCTACAACCCACTTCATCAAGCTACACCTCCACCACGGAAAGACACTCTGACCGCGCCAAGTCCATTTTGCTCCCTTCGTTGGCAGATTTATCGCGCTGGCCGGTACGAAGGGCGCCAGCCCGACCGGTGATCATGGTATCGTTTCGGTTTGCCGACAGATCCATTGCGGAGAGCAACATGAAATTCGTACACCAGCGCGAGCACCTCAACGAGGATGACATTGTCGTCATCCACTGCTCCCAGCGCTGCAATATCCGCCTGATGAACGACGCCAACTTCCGCAGCTTCAAGAATGGCGGGCGCCACACCTATCACGGCGGTGCGTTCGTCGACTTCCCGGCCAAGATCACTGTGCCCAGCACCGGATTCTGGAACATCACCATCGATACCGTCGGCCCTCGCGCGCTGTCGGCCGTGACCAAGCCGACCTTCACCCACACCATCAAGATCATCCGCCGTTCGTCCTCGAAGCTGAGATAAGCCCATGAGCCAGACCATCAAGTACGTCATCAAGTACAAGCTCGACGGCGAGCGTCGTTTCGACTTCGCCCTGCTCAGCAGCGACGCGCCGGAGCAGGTCCAGGCCGCGCTGGAAAAACTGCACGGTGACGACGCCAAGAAAATCACCGACATCAAGGTGAGCAAAGCCCTGTAATCGCCACACCGCACAAGGAAGCCCAGGCATGAACCGTTGGCCAGATACCCGACTTCTTGACGTGTTCGGCATCGAAGTGCCGATCATCCAGGCGCCAATGGCCGGTTCCACCGGTTCGGCCATGGCAATTGCCGTGAGCAACGCCGGCGGCCTGGGCTCCTTGCCTTGCGCAACATTGGGCCTTGAGCAGATCCGCAGTGAGCTTGAAGCCTTCAGGCAGGCCAGCACCGGCCCGCTCAACGTCAACTTCTTCTGCCATCAACCGCCCCAACCCGATCCTGCCCGCGACGCGGCCTGGAAGCAGGCACTCAAGCCCTACTACGAGGAACTGGGCGCCGACTTCGACGCGCCAACGCCGGTGTCCAACCGCGCACCGTTCGATGACGCCACGTGCCAGTTGGTCGAGCAGTTCAAGCCTGCCGTGGTCAGTTTTCACTTCGGCCTGCCGGACGCTGACCTGCTGGAGCGGGTCAAGGCTACCGGGGCCAGGGTGCTGTCCAGCGCCACCACCGTCGACGAAGCCGTCTGGCTGGAGCAGCATGGATGCGATGCGATCATTGCCATGGGCTACGAAGCCGGCGGTCATCGCGGGATGTTCCTCAGCAACGACCTGAACACGCAGGTCGGCACGATGGCGCTGGTGCCCCAGATAGTGGACGCCGTGAAGGTGCCGGTGATCGCCGCCGGCGGTATCGGTGATCATCGCGGCATTGTCGCCGCCCTGGCCTTGGGCGCCTCGGCCGTGCAGCTGGGTACCGCCTACCTGTTGTGCCCGGAAGCCAAGGTGTCGACGGCTCATCGCCAGGCACTGCAGAACGCCAAGGACAGCGACACCGCCGTGACCAACCTGTTCACCGGCCGCCCGGCCCGCGGCATCAATACCCGGATCATGCGCGAACTGGGGCCGATGAGCGTGCTGGTGCCGCACTTTCCGCTGGCAGGTGGTGCGTTGATGCCGTTGCGGGCAATCAGCGAGCCCACTGGCAGCAGCGACTTCAGCAACCTCTGGTCTGGCCAGGCAGCGCGCCTGGGCCAGGCGTTACCCGCGGGTGAACTGACCCGCAGCCTTGCGCAAAAAGCCCTCGCTCAGTTACTTCGTTAAATCAGAGCTTTCCGTTTGTCGGACAATCGCTATATATTCATGTATACAACGATTACCCCTCAGCCCGTGGAGCTGTGTTTCATGAGTAAGTGCGCACCCCGTTTTGCCCTGGCCGCCCTGGCCGCGTACATGACCATCAACAGCGCCTGGGCCGATGAAGTCCAGGTTGCGGTCGCCGCCAACTTCACCGCGCCCATCCAGGCCATCGCCAAGGACTTTGAGAAAGACACCGGGCACAAGCTGGTAGCCGCCTACGGCGCCACCGGGCAGTTCTATGCGCAGATCAAGAACGGCGCGCCGTTTGAAGTCTTCCTGGCCGCCGACGACAGCACCCCGGCCAAGCTCGAAAGCGAAGGCGACAGCGTCAAGGGTTCGCGCTTCACCTATGCCGTGGGCACCCTGGCCCTGTGGTCGGCCAAAGAGGGTTACGTGGATGCCAAGGGCGAGGTCCTGAAGCAAAACCAGTTCAAGCACTTGTCCATCGCCAATCCGAAAGCCGCACCCTATGGCCTGGCCGCCACTCAGGTACTGGACAAGCTCAAGCTGACCGACGCCACCAAGGCCAAGATCGTCGAAGGCCAGAACATTACCCAGGCCTATCAGTTCGTCTCCACCGGCAATGCCGAGCTGGGTTTTGTCGCCCTGTCGCAGATCTTCAAGAACGGCAAAGTCAGCCAGGGCTCGGCCTGGATCGTACCGGCCACCCTGCATGAACCGATCAAGCAAGACGCGCTGATCCTCAACAAGGGCAAGGACAACCCCGCAGCCCAGGCGCTGGTGGATTACCTCAAGGGCCCGAAAGCCGCTGCGGTAATCAAGTCGTACGGCTACGAAATCTGATGCCTCTGGATGCCAGCGACCTGGGTGCCATCTGGCTGACCTTGAAACTGGCCAGCCTGACCACGTTGATTCTGCTGTTGGTCGGCACCCCCATCGCCTGGTGGCTGGCGCGCACGCGCTCCTGGCTGCGTGGGCCGGTGGGGGCTGTGGTGGCTTTGCCCCTAGTGCTCCCCCCCACGGTTATCGGCTTCTACCTGCTGCTGGCCCTCGGCCCGCACGGCTGGATCGGCCAGGCCACCCAGGCCATGGGGCTGGGCACCGTGGTGTTCAGCTTCACAGGCCTGGTAATCGGCTCGGTGATCTACTCGATGCCCTTTGTCGTGCAACCACTGCAGAACGCCTTCAGCGCCATTGGCGAACGCCCGCTGGAGGTGGCCGCGACCCTGCGTGCCACGCCCTGGGACTGCTTTGTCCATGTGGTGTTGCCGCTTGCCCGCCCAGGCTTTATCACTGCCAGCATCCTTGGCTTTGCCCATACCGTGGGCGAATTTGGCGTAGTGCTGATGATTGGCGGCAACATCCCCGACAAGACTCGCGTGGTGTCGGTGCAGATCTTCGACCACGTCGAAGCCATGGAATACGCCCAAGCGCACTGGCTGGCGGGTGCCATGCTAGTGTTCTCGTTCCTCGTGCTGCTGGCGCTGTACACCAGTCGCCGGGGCAAGTCGGCCTGGAGTTGAGTGATGAGCGCAACGATTCATGCGCGGCTCAAGGTTGCCCGCAACGATTTTGAACTGGATGTCGACCTGCAGTTGCCTGGGCGCGGCATCAGTGCCCTGTTTGGCCACTCCGGCTCCGGCAAGACCACCTGCTTGCGCTGCCTGGCCGGCCTGGAACGCGCGCCCGAGGCCTACATCGAAGTCAACGGCCAGGTATGGCAAGACTCGCGGCGCAAGCATTTCCTGGCCCCCCACTTACGCCCGATCGGCTATGTGTTCCAGGAGGCCAGCCTGTTCCCGCACCTGTCGGTACAGGGCAACCTGACCTTCGGCTGGCGACGCATTGACGCGAAAGATTGCAAGGTCAGCCTGGACCAGGCCTGCGCGCTGCTGGGTATCGAGCACCTGCTCGAGCGCAAGCCAGCCACCCTGTCCGGCGGCGAAGCCCAGCGTGTGGGCATTGCCCGAGCGCTGCTCAGCAGCCCGCAGCTTTTATTGATGGACGAGCCGCTGGCGGCCCTCGATGGGCCGCGCAAGCGCGAAATCCTGCCCTACCTCGAGCGCTTGCACGACGAGTTGGAGATCCCGCTGATTTACGTCAGCCACGCCCAGGATGAAGTTGCCCGCCTGGCCGATCACCTGGTGCTGCTGGAGCACGGCAAAGTCCAGGCCAGCGGCCCGATTGCCGCCACCCTTGCCCGCCTCGACCTGCCCCTGGCGCGGGGTGACGACGCCGGAGTCATCATTGAGGGCCAGGTGAACAGCTACGATCCGGGGTATCAATTGCTCGGCCTGCAACTGCCGGGCAGCGCCTTGCAACTGCGCCTTACCCACGACCCAATGGCCCTCGGCACCTCGTTGCGCCTGAAAATCCAGGCCCGTGATGTCAGCCTGAGCCTGGCCCACGAGAGCCAGTCGAGCATTCTCAATCGGCTGCCGGTGCAGGTCACCGGTCACCAGCCGGCAGATAACAGCGCCCATGTACTGGTGAGCCTGGAGGCCGATGGCAACGTGCTGCTGGCGCGAATCACGCGCTATTCGGCCGACCAACTGGGCTTGCATACAGGCCAGCAACTGGTGGCGCAGATCAAGTCGGTGGCACTGCTGGGCTGATCGCGAGGTCCATAGAACAGGCCCTCGCGATCGGACCCCGGACTATGCCCGACATTCCCCTGCCCGATGAGTTGCACTATGTCGATGACAGCCAGCCGGGCCTGCGTCGAAAAACACTGCGTGGGTCCTTTGTCTATGTCGATGCCGCGGGCCGGCGCATCAACGACCCCGTCACCCTGGAGCGCATCAAGGCGCTGGCCATTCCCCCGGCCTACACCGACGTGTGGATCTGTGCCGACCCGTGCGGCCACCTGCAAGCCACCGGGCGTGATGCACGCGGCCGCAAGCAATATCGCTATCACTTGCAGTGGCGGGACTTTCGCGACAGCCACAAGTACGGCCGCATGCTGGCCTTCGCCAACCTGCTGCCCAAGCTGCGCAGCCAGCTGGACAGCCACCTGGCACGCCCCGGGTTGGACCGGGAAAAGGTCCTGGCGCTGGTCGTGAGCCTGCTCGACACCACACTGATACGAGTGGGCAGCCGCCAATATGCCCGCGACAACCACTCATTTGGCCTGACCACCCTGCGCAATCGCCACGTCAAGGTCCAGGGCAGCGCCATACGCTTCTGCTTTCGCGGCAAAAGCGGCATCGAACACCAGGTGACCCTGCGCAACCGCCGCCTGGCCAATCTGGTCAAGCGTTGCATGGACTTGCCGGGCCAGGACCTGTTCCAGTACCAGGATGAACAGGGCCAACGCCATTGCATCGGCTCGGCCGACGTCAACGCCTTCTTGCAACAGCTGACCGGCAGCGACTTTACCGCCAAGGACTACCGCACCTGGGCGGGCAGCACCCTGGCTCTGAACCGATTGCGCACGCTGCAGTGGCAACCGGAGCCACAGGCTCGCCAGCAAATCGTTGAAACGGTCAAGCACGTGGCCCTGCGCCTGGGCAATACGCCAGCGGTGTGCCGACGTTGCTACATTCATCCGGCCTTGCTGGAGTGTTTTGCCCGTGGCGAGTTGGCCAAACTGCCAACTGCACGAAAACGCAAGGGCCTGGAGGTCGAGGAAGTTCGCCTGTTGTTGTTTCTACAGGGTATTGCCCCTTGAAATTGCCTTCGATTGACCATAGTTCTCATATCATGCAGAGAAATTTCCCATATTCGTCCAACCCCCCTATGCTTGCGGGTGTGAGCAGCGTTCGCTGCTGCGGAGCGCTCAATTGCCCCCTGGGGACCTGCTACTAAAGACTCACTACAGAATCTGTGTTCGGAGGAATTAATATCCGCCGAAAGCGTCTTTAATGAAGGAATAGAGGAACGCGTTGCGCGTGTTTCCGGCCGCTGCAGGCAAGGCCTGTGGGGCAACTTACGTTACCAAGGAGATATAAATGCTGATACTCACCCGCAAGGTTGGCGAAAGCATCGTCATCAATGACGACATCAAAGTCACCATTCTGGGCGTCAAAGGTATGCAAGTGAGGATCGGCATCGATGCACCCAAAGATGTCCAGGTGCACCGCGAGGAGATTTTCAAACGCATCCAGGCCGGCAGCCCGGCACCGGACAAAGGAGACGAGCATCACGAGTAACCCTCGCTGACTCAAGCCGCACGGATGCGCTTGACCCTGCCACGCAAGCCCTGGCAGCAGGCCGCAATGGCCTCATGATGGTTCGGGTGCGCCGACCAGCTCCTTGACCTTGGCAATCATCTTGTCGATGTCGAACGGCTTGTCGAACACAGCTACGAACAAGTCGGGATTGTCTCGCCCCTGATGGGCCTGGGCACCGCTCATCAAAATGACCGGCAAGCCCTGCAATTGCAATTCTTCGCGGATCTTTCTTGCCAGCTCTTCGCCATTGAGCTGCGGCATCATGTAGTCGGTGATCACCAGCTCCACGCGCTTTTCTTTCAAGAAATCCAGTGCCTTCTGCCCATTGCTGGCCGTTTCGACCACGTAGCCTTCATCCTCAAGGGCGTAGCCGAGGATATTGGCGATCAAGTACTCGTCGTCGACGACCAGAATCGTACTCATGGCAGTGCAGCCTGCAGACTCACGCGCCCTGCACCGGCGTCGCGGTACCGGACAGCACCGCCGTGGCCTGGGTGAAGGCTTTTTTCAGATCAATACCCTGGTCGCTGATGATCAGCTCCAACAGCGCCGGATCGTAATAGCTGTCCCTCACCTTGAGAATCGACAACAGGCGCTTGAGTTCCGAGTCCAGCTCGACAAATCGCATCAGCAGCAGGTTGTCGACGATGCTCGAGAGGTCTGGTGCAGGTGCGTTGATTTCTGATCCGAAGATATCGCGCATTTCCCAGGTGGCCATGACACAGACGTCACGGGCGCGCAGTTCGCCGGTCAGGGCGCGGAAGAATTCATTCAGCCTCGCAGGATTGGTCGCCAGTCGGGTGAAGGCGCCCAGGCTGTCGATCAGCACACGACGAATGCCATGCGCCTGGACGTGCTGCAGCAAACGCGCACCGACATCATCGAGCAACCCCTCGGTAGTTGGCTGCCAGACGATATGCAATGCGCCGCTACGCTCCAGGCCGGCAAAGTCATGGCCAAGGGCGCTGGCCTTGAGGCGCAAACGCTGGGGCGTCTCATAAAAGCCAAAATGCAGGCCGGGTGCATCGACAGTGGACGCGGCCAGGAAACTCACACCCAGGGACGTCTTGCCGATACCCGAAGGCCCCATCACCAGGGTCAGCGACGCGTCGGGCAACCCACCGCCCAACAGCTCATCGAATACCTTCACACCACTGCCGACTCGGCCAAGCACATCGCTGCCCAAGCTGCTCGGGTGGCTGTAGAGCGATTCCAGCCTGGGGTAGACCTGCAGGCCGTGATCCGTGATCTCGCATTCATGCAAACCTGACAGCGCCCCGCTGCCTCGCGTCTTGCGCAGCTGGATGCGCCGGATCGAGCGGTTGCCGACCAACTCCTCGCCCAATTCGATCACACCATCGACCATGGTGTGCTCCGGGCTACCGTCGTCCAGTCGCGAACTGGTGAGAAACAGCACCGTGCAGCCCGCGAACGCCGCATGCCCTTGCAGCTCGGCAATGAATTTCTTGGTATCAAGAGGCGTTTCAGCCCGGGAGCGGGCGGTGAGCAAGCCGTCGACGATCAACAACGTAGCCTGGTGACGATTGATTTCCCCACGCAGCAACTTGACCACCTCGTCCAACCCTTCGCTCTCCAGCGTGTCGAATGCGCTGACAAACTGGATCTGATTGCCGATCAGAGCCGGATCGAAAAAGGCCAGGGTCGAAAGGTACTGGAACAAGCGCTCGTGGGATTCGCTCAACAAGGTCGCTACCAGTACTCGCCCACCCTGGCCGACATGGTTGAAGGCCAGTTGGTTGGCCAGAATCGTCTTGCCCGACCCCGGTCGCCCTTGAACAATGTAGGAGGCGCCGACGATCAGACCGCCCTTGAGTAGCGCATCGAGCCCAGTAATATCGGTGGCAAGTCGTTTGAGCTGTTCCACGATAGTGCGACCTGTTCAATTCGTCGTTGAGGTGACCGGTTGGTAGGCCGGCAGGTACAGCGTCATGCAAGTGCCGTTGTCGGCGCTGCTGACGACGGTGACCGCGCCATTGCTTTGCCTGGCAAAACCATAGACCTGGCTCAACCCTAATCCAGTTCCCTTGCCAAAGGCCTTGGTGGTGAAAAAAGGTTCAAAAATACGCGGCAGCACATGCGGGGCAATGCCTCGGCCATTGTCGCTGACATCCAGGCGCACAAAGCTGCCCTGCAGGTCATCGACCTCCCCTTGCAAGTGGCAGTTGCGCGCCCGCAAGTCGATCACCCCGTCGTGCTCGACGGCATCGCGGGCATTGAAGATCAGGTTGAGCAAGACCATCTGCAGTTGACTACCATCGACTTCGACATCCTGCACGTCTTCGTCGATCCGTATATGCAGCTCGATGTCTTTGGGCAGTGCCTGCCCGAGCAACATCCGCGTCGAATCGATCAAGGGGGGCAAGGCGACCCTTCCGGTGTTCATTGCCTTGTGCCGGGCAAAACTCAGCAACTGCTGGGTCATCTGGGTGCCCCGCTCACCGGCATCGAGAATATGCTCGAGCAAACGCTGGGTACGCTGCGGATCCCGGCTGCTGAGGGCCAGGCGGGCCGAGCCGAGAATGATGGTCAGAAGGTTGTTGAAGTCATGGGCCATGCCCCCGGTCAATTGGCCGAGGGCTTCAAGCTTTTGCGCCTGGAACAACTGCGCACGCATGGCATCGAGCTGCTGGGCTGCCTCGCGGCGGTCGGTGATGTCGCGGGTGACTTTCGCAAGGCCGACAATTTCGCCCTCCGTCCCACGGACCACATCCAGTGCTGCCAAAGCCCAGAACTGCGTGCCGTCCTTGCGCACACGCCAGCCCTCATCCTGGGCAACACCGGTACTCAAGGCCAACGCCAGGAGCCTGGCCGGCTTGCCTTCGACACAATCCTGCTCGGTGAAAAACAGCGAGAAATGCTTGCCGATCACTTCGTCGGCGCGCCAACCCTTGATCCGTTGTGCACCTGCGTTCCAGGACACTACATACCCATCGACATCAAGCATATAGATGGCGTAGTCCACCACCGCCTGCACCAGTTGCTCATAACGACTGGCATGCATGGTGTGTAAATCCGAGCGATCAGAAGGCCCCATGGCAGCTCCACGCAAATCGCAGACGTAGTCAAGAATAGACAGCATACGCTGCTTGCAACGACTCAGGCCCGGCAATTGTTCCGGTGTGTCGCTACTGTGTTTGCCTGGGGCGGGTCTTGAACACAAGGTACAGGCACCCCGCCAGAATCAGTGCCCCACCGGTAAACGCGTATACCCGCTGCTCGGTGGCAAGGTCCGGATCACTGCCCATCAACACCAGCAGTACACCCGATGCGATCAGGCTGAAAAACAGAAAGGCTGCTGCCAACCAGGCATTGACGAACAGCAAGCGCCAGAACCACCGGGCACGAGACCTGGGTGGCTGAGGTGAAGGGAGCTCGGGGGCAGACACGTCGCGACTGGCTCATGTTGGATCCAATGAGCGGTACAGTGGCCGAATGACATTTCGGTGTCAATTGCTCTATAGTCAGCCCTTCCCTGCTCGTATCAACCATTAATGAGGGCGCAACACTTGGCTGCCGACCCACGGATGAAAGGCATTCACGACGATTTGCACAGCACCGCACGCGAACTTGAACGTGTGTCGCGAGAGCTAGGAGGCCACGCCCGCTACCTGCAGTGCTCGGTCCACCACACCGATGCCGCCGAGGTGCTGGGGCAGATTCAGGGGCTGCAAGCTTCAGTTGAGCAACTTCGCGACGTTGCACATCGAATCCGTCGATAAGCCCCGCCCAAGCGACACCTGGGGGCCGGCGTGCGGTTGACTCAAATATAACGATGAGTTATAAAGCACGCTTGATTGCGGAGGAAAAGCATTTTCCCCAGGGCTTTGATTCAATCGCGCGCCCGGTCGCCAGACGCTTTCAAACCTGTGCGAGTGTGGTGGAATTGGTATACACAGCAGACTTAAAATCTGCCGGCGTGAGCCTTGCGGGTTCGAGTCCCGCCACTCGCACCATCTTCTGAAAAAGGCGCCTTCAAGGCGCCTTTTTGTTGCCTGCGATTCATGCCCTTCCCTGCCTGCGGCGCAAAGGCTGCACGCACCTGCTATGGTGAAATTGCCCCATCACAAAGGAAGGCAGCCATGCGCTATACCCTGTTCGACAACCAGCGTGACGTGATCATCCTGCTTGCGCGGATTCTATTGATGATCCTGTTCGTGATGTCTGGCTGGAGCAAGATGACCGGCTTTTCCGGTACCGTCGAGTACCTCGGCTCCCTGGGCGCGCCCATGCCCCAGGTGGCTGCCGGGGTGGCAGTAGCCATGGAGTTCTTCATCGCAATACTGTTGATTCTCGGGTTCTATACCCGCCCACTGGCGTTTCTGTTCGCCCTGTTCGTGGTGGGTACCGCCGTTATCGGCCACCCATTCTGGAACATGGTCGACCCGGCGCGTGCCGCCAACAGCGTTCAGTTCTTCAAGAACATGAGCATCACCGGCGGCTTGCTGCTGCTCGCCGTTACCGGTGCCGGCAGATTCTCGGTAGACGGGCGATAGTTCCACCACTTTTAAGAGCGGGCTCGCCCGCGATAGCAGTCTGCCTGACGCACTGCATCGCGGGGCAACCCCGCGACTACAAGTCGTCCAGGGTATCGACGCCTTCGTCCCAGTCCACGTCGTCTTCTTCCTCATCCGCCGGATCATACATCGGGTCGACTTCGTCCTGTAGCGCGGGATCGGCGTCATAGAACTCATGATCCAGCAAGTGATCGTGTTCGGGTTCGTGAAGGTCTTGTTCGTCGTGCATCGAAGGTTCCAGATTTTCGCGCCTGTATAAGTGCGCAATGATTACAGCTCACTCCTGGCGAAGCAACGCGGCATTGGCCTGTCGAACCATCTGTACCCATTCACTGGCACTCACCGAGCCTGAGTGCTCAAGCCGCTCTGCAGCCAACAGGGCCTGGTCATATTCCGCTTCTTGCAGGGAGTGCTCGCCAAGATACCTGGCCCGCCATTCCAGCATCGCCGCAGCGCCTTGTTTATCGTCCATCCCCATCCTCACGTTGCGCTGATTGAAGGCACGCAATCCAGGTGCCGCCTGAAAGGCGGCGAGATTACACCACATCAAAGCCAATGAGAATTGTTTGCATTTTTACCCTTATCAGAAACAGACGAGCGGACAATCGCTTGCGCTGGGCATCTGCGTCGCAACGGCCTCGTGAGGCACTGTTTTGGTCGCTAACGACCTTGTTGGCTGTCAACACAGCGACTAATACTTAAGTCTTACCTGGGGAGGTATAAAAAATGCTGCCAAGATTCGTTGTCGTTCCAGCAGTGCCCATTGAGACGCATTCTGTACGCAACGGCACTCGATACTACGCAACTACTGTCACGGGAGGTTTTGACCTCTATGACAATCAGGAAAAGCTTCGACTCAAGCCCAGCTATCCCACCCGGGCCGAGGCCGACGCCGAATGCGCCAGAAGAAACAGCGAGCCCAGCTGTCACTATGCGGTCTTTCCTCAACTACGGACGGTTTGAGCCATACCTGATCCTTGCTGTTCAACGGTTGTCCCAGCGGCTCTTCGTGGCACTTGTCTGCGGGAGACTGGCAGATTCGGGCAACCCGCACAGGTGAGCTACGCTCAATAGGTTGACACGAGCGTGCTGTACTCGCGTCTGGCTGGTTTTATTTCGTTCGGGAGAACCGTTATGAAGTACCTGGCAGCGTTTATCGTCACACTGACACTGGGCAGTTCCGCCTTCGCCACTGAATGCGATGACAGCATCAAACAGCTCGAAAATATCGACAAGACCGACGGCCAGGCCCTTGCCGGTGGTAAGGTCGATGAGTTTCGCGAATTGCTCGATCAGGCCAAGCAGGCACAAAAAGCAGGCGATGAAGAGCTGTGCAATGCTTCAGCGCAGCGCGCCCTGCAGATCTACAAGGTTGGACGCAGCAAATAGGCGAACACCTTGACTCGGTCGCTGCCGCTTGAGCCTCCACGACCGCTTCGCGTTCGATCGCAGCCTGGCGGCAGCGGCTACGAGCAGGACTGCATTTCCTGCTGAATACTCCCCTGGCTAGTTTGTTCGAACTACCCGGATTTCCCCCTCAATATCCTCCCTTCTGCTGTCGCGGTTTCACCACCTGTCTCTCTAGTATCGAAGTCAAAATCAACAATAACAATGGAGACAGGACATGACCCGCACAGGGAAATGGTCACGCCTACTTGCCGTGGCAGGTGCATTATTAATCGCGTCACTGGGTGTAAGCGCCGCCGACAAACCGAACATCCTGGTGATCTTTGGTGACGATATCGGCATGTTCAATATCAGCGCCTACAACCAGGGGATGATGGGCTACGAGACCCCCAACATCGACCGCATCGCACGGGAAGGCGCATTGTTCACCCACTCCTATGGCGAGCAGTCCTGCACCGCCGGCCGCTCGGCCTTCGCGCTGGGCCAGCACCCCTTCCGCACCGGCCTGTTGACGGTCGGAATGCCGGGCTCCGAGCATGGCATTCCGGACTGGGCACCGACGATCGGTGATGTGATGAAACAGCAAGGCTATACCACCGGCCAGTTTGGCAAGAATCACCTGGGTGATCGCGACCGGCATCTGCCAACCAACCATGGTTTCGACGAGTTCTTCGGCAACCTCTACCACATGAATGCCGAGGAAGAGCCGGAAACCTACTACTATCCCAAGGACCCCGAGTTCCGCAAAAAGTACGGTCCGCGCGGGGTGATCCACTCCTACGCCGACGGCAAGATCGAAGACACCGGTGCCCTGACCCGCAAGCGCATGGAAACCATCGACGATGAACTGGTGCAGGCCACCGAAAACTTCATCGACAAGGCACACAAGGCAGACAAGCCCTTTTTCGTCTGGTTCAACTCCACTCGCATGCACATCTGGACCCACCTGAAGAAGGAGTCCGAAGGCAAGACGGGCGTTGGCCTGTACCCGGACGGTATGGTCGAGCACGACGGTCATGTCGGTCAGTTGCTGAAAAAGCTCGATGACCTCGGGATCGCCGACAACACGATCATCATCTATACCACCGACAACGGCGCCCAAAAGTTCTCCTGGCCCGACGGTGGCACCTCGCCCTTTGCCGGCGAAAAAGGGACATCCAACGAAGGGGGGCATCGCGTGCCTTTGTTGGTCAAATGGCCCAAGGTCATCAAGCCGGGCAGCCACTACAACAACTTGATTGCCCACAACGACTGGATGCCCACGCTGGCTGCCGCCGCCGGAGACCCGACGCTGGTTACCGACCTGGCCAAGGGTGGCAAGCTCAACGGCAAGGACTACCGTGTCCATCTGGACGGCTACAACTTCCTGCCGTTTTTCAAGGGGGAGGAGAAGAGCAGCCCACGCGAGGAGTACTTGTACTTCAGCATGGGTGGTGACCTGGATGCGATCCGCTGGAAGGAATGGCGGGTCAGCTTCGCCACCATGGACGGCGATTTCGGTACCGCGTCGCGCAAGGTGACCAATGCCCCGATACTCACCAACCTGTTGGCCGACCCGTTCCAGACCGCTCGCCAGGAATCGCCTCTGTCCAAGCGCTGGGCAGCCGACCAAATCTGGCTGTTCGTTCCGGTACAGGCCAAGGTCAAGTCCTTCCTGGCCAGCCTGTCGCAGTACCCGTTTCAGGAAGGCGTCAGCCTGAACGTCGGCAATATCAACTACCAGAGCCTCGCGGTGAAGAAAGCGCTGATGGGCCTGAAGAACGCGCCACCTGCCAAGCCAGGCGAATAGAGGTAATCGAGGACCTGAAACACAAGGGCAGCCATTGGCTGCCCTTTTTCGTTGGCGCTGCGATCAGTGCGCTGCGAATCAAACGTCGTGCCACGACACCGCGCTTTCGGTCGCGGCTCGCGAGGTGAAAAAGCGATTGGCCGGCGCGTCGTGATCGGCATGCCCAAACGACACACCACACACCACCAACCGGCTTTCATCAATTGCAAAGTGGCGCCGCACAAACGCTGCATGGCTGGCCAATGCGGCCTGAGCGATGGCCCCGAGTCCCAGCGCCTCGGCAGCAAGCAGCAGGTTGGCAACATAACCACCACAATCGACGGCACCGTAGGTGCCGAGCCCTCGTTCGGTGGTAATGATCGCGACGTGTGGCGCCCCGAAGAGTGAAAAGTTGCGCAGCATCTGCTGCCGACTCGCCATTCGGTCACCCGGTGCAATACCGATACTCTCGTAGAGCTGCTGCCCACATTCGCGCCGGCGTTGTTGGTAAACCCCGTTATATTCAGCCGGAAAATCAAAGTCCGGCTGAGCGGAACCGGACAGCAACTCGGCTGCATAGGCAGCCCGAAACCGCTCCGTCGCCTCGCCACGGGTAACGATGACTTGCCAAGGCTGAGTGTTGCACCATGAGGCCGAGCGCTGGGCCAGCGCGAACATGTTCATTGCCACCTCATGCTCGACGGGCTGTGGCAAAAAGCCCCGGCAACTGCGGCGGCGGTGTAACAAGCGTTCCAACGTGTCGAGGGGTGCTGGATTCATCGTGGAGCCCTGTTCGATTCATGAAAATCATCCCGACACTAATGCTGAGGGGCGCTCCCTGGTTGGCACAACCACCTCCAGTGGGTGGGCAGGGAAGCACTCGGCATGCTTGTGTTTACTTTGCGTGGCCTCCGTGGGCAAGCCCTGCCCTGCTCATGCGGTCCCCCTGCGTTTTTGAATCAGCACCGCGAGCCCCGCCAGGAGAATGGCGAACAGGTACGCAAACAAACCAAGGTTGATCCCCACAATCATTTTTTCCGAGCCATCCGTGAGCGCCATTGAGCCCCCGTAGCCGTCACGCAGCCAGTAGGCCATCAAGAAGCCCCCGGTGACGAACACGGTAAGCAGGCTCGCCAGCCTGAGGTCATCCTTGCCCCACACAAGCCACACGCTGAATGCGCCAATGGCCGTATTGGTAAACAACTGCCACGTCTCGTGCAGACGCGCATGGGGCGCCCACGCCTGATTGAAGACATGGGTATCATTGATCTCGAGAATCGGTACAACGACGGCGTAAAAAACAATGCCAACGGTCACCAGGCACTTTTCCAGCATGTAAAACCTCCCTGTCCTGCGTTTATCCAACGTATCCGGCAGGCTGCTCATCCCGCTGCAGAGTGGTGCAGACCCGCCCATCATGCGACAAAGCGCAGAGGACGTTGCGGTCAATTTCGCCGGACTTGCGCAACTTATGGCGCCGAAACATTTTTTTCAGCGTTTTCAACCAGATACACCGACTTATTCAGGCAAAACAACTAGCCCACTCTTCCTATACTGCAGGGCGGCGTCCGCATGCCTGCGCGCTCCAGCGAGCCAGGGTGCTTGTTGTGCTGGCAAGTGGATAGCCGCTCTGCGGAAATGATAGGACAGGAATCGCCTCACGTTTCCATGCAACTAATAAGTCTAAGAACGAGAAAAGTGTAATGAATAAACAATCCATCCAGATTGCGCTGGCTTACATGTCCGTGGTGATCGGCGGCGGCTTCGCCTCCGGGCAGGAGGTACTGCAGTTTTTCACCGGCTATGGACTGATAGGCATTGTCGGTACTCTGGTCAGCGGTGTGCTGTTTGCCTTCCTCGGCATGCAGATCGCCCGGATGAGCTCGCAGATGCAAGCGAACTCCCACAAGGAAGTCCTTTACCGTTTGTTCGGTACTCGAATCGGCTTGGTCGTCGACGTCGTGCTGTCGTTCTTCCTCTACGGTGTCGGCGTTGTGATGCTGGCTGGCAGCGGCTCGATCTTTGCCCAGGAGTACAGCATGCCGCCGTTGTTCGGCGGTGTATTGATGACTGTGCTGGTGATCGCCACCCTGTGCCTGAACGTCAAGCGCATCATCAATCTGATCAGCGCAGTCATGCCCTTCCTGCTGGCAATGGTCCTGATCATCACCACCTACTCGATCTTCAACTACAACGCCTCGGTCGAGACCCTCGACGCCGTTGCCCGCGAGAACAACGAAACGGTCACCGGCAACTGGTTCGTCGGCGCCCTGCTGTACGCATCGTTCAACATCGCCGTAGGCTTCCCGATGCTGGCCGTTATCGGCGGCATGACCAAGCAGCCCAAGGCCGCAGCCGTCGGCGGCATACTCGGAGGCCTTGGCCTGGGCGCGCTGATCCTGCTGCTGAACATCGGCCTGTTCGCCAACATCAACCAGCTGCAGGGCATCGAGATGCCGTCGCTGGCATTGTCGGGGCGCATCTCGCCAATCCTTTCGGTGGTCATGTCGATCGCGCTGGTCTGCATGATCTACAGCACTGCGGTCGGTATGTTCTTTGCCTTCAGCGCCCGCTTTGCCAAGCCTGATTCACGCCGTTTCAAACTCGTCAGCGCAGTGACGGTTTGCGTGGGCCTGGCCTTGAGCCTGGGTGGTTTCAGCAAGTTGGTCGGCACCGTCTACCCACTGCTGGGCTACGTCGGTTTTGCACTGATCCTCGCCATTGGCTTCAGCTGGATTCGCGGCCGCTCCGCTGCCAAGGCGCAACGCGCCGAACTGAACGCCCTGTCCTGAGGCGCGTAGACAAACGCAGTCAAGCCCTTTCAGGGCTTTCCAAAAAACCGATGCCAGGTCCGGGCATCGGTTTTTTTATGCCCGTTCAACGGCCCCCGCCCTGTACTTCCATGTGGATACGCACCGCTGTGCCTCCAGGCTGATCGGAGACTGTTTCCATTCGTTAACACTTGTAAGTTGATACTTACGAGCTAGGTTTGTTCCTAAAGCTCGGTACAGCACATTCCCTAGCAGGAGCGTTCAATGAGAATGGCAGCTCTATCCTTGACCAGCGTCGACGCAGCGTCATCAACTTCTGGTCCACTATTGTCACGCCCGGACACTGCAATCACTGTCTCGGCGGGATACTCGCCGGGACCGCACAATTCGCCACTAGGAGCTACACGATGAAGTCGAAGTACCTGATGATCACGCTCTGCGTCACCTCACTGGCACTCTCAGGCTGTGCCAGCAAGTATGTTGAATCCGATCAATATTCCGGTTTTCTCAAGGACTACAGTGCCCTGAAGGAGGAAAAGTCACCGTCGGGCGCGGCAGTGATGCGCTGGATCGACCCAAAAGTCGATGCCAACAAGTTCAGCAGCGTCTATATCGAGCCAAGCCAACTTTACCCCAAGCCTCAAGCGACGGAAAAAATCCCGGACACCACCTTGCAAGGCATCACCCAGTACTACAACCAGGCCCTGCAGACCCAGTTTTCCAAGGTCGTTCCGCTAGCCAAAGGCCCGGGACCAGGCGTGTTGGTCGTACGGCCGGCGATCACCGCCGTGAGTGCCAAGACCAAGGGGCTGCGTCCGTATGAAGTGATCCCGATCGCCCTGGTCGCCGCGGGCGTCAGTGCTGCCACCGGCATTCGCGATCAGGACACCAGCCTGTCGACCGAAGCGCAGTTTCTCGATGCCAGCAACAACAAAGTCGTTGCCCAGGTCGTACGCAAAGGCGCCGGTGCCGACCTGGAAAACTCCGACCAGGTCATGACGGCCAAGGACGCCAGGGCCGTGCTCGATGGCTGGGCCATCGACATGGTCAAGTCGTTCGAACAACTCAGAACCAAACACTAGGACACGGCCCAGATGCACAAAGCCCAGCGCGACGCTGGGCTTTGAGTACGACCTACGTGTGTGAGCACATCAGCGCTGCGTCCAGCAATCTTCCCTTGTCATACCAGGCATCTCGTTGATAGGCAGAGAATTGATGCTGGCTGCCGGAGCCGTGGACCTCGACAAGGCCAGTGGCTTTATTGGGGTCGGTGCTTTCAACAAAAAGCTTGAGCGTGTCGTTCTCCTTGACCGTGTAGGTTTTTGAGTTTGGACTGCCTTGAAGCTCATCCTGCACACATACAACATAATCGGGTGGACTCTTCCCCGTGCTACCAGAGGTGTAATCATCGCCCTCACGGATATCTGGGTTTTGTGCACAGCCTGCGAGCAAGCAGGCAACGAAAAGCGACAACGTCAAATCACAGGTGGCCGACCTTGAACCCTTCATGTGACACCTTCCGTCTGCCCCCGGGTAAATCAATGGATAGCTACGGATAAAAGCTGCCATTTTTTAGTTGTAGGCCAGACTGACACTCAACAAATCCATCGCCCCTAGAGCGTAGCGCTCGCCACAAATGAAGATTATTCTCGTTTGCTATCTTCCCTACGCTGAATCTGAATAACAACCTGCATCAGCGTGGGTAGTGTTGCCCCGCGCCAATTACAGCTAATCCGTACGTGGGGTTGCAGTGGTCCTGGATGCGCCCTTACGGCGATGGAGAATCCGCAGCAACAACGCGTCCGTGCTGCGCGGCTGCAGCAGACGGACAAGCCATGTCCCAGCAGCTTGGAATAGTGAGCATCGCGTCTGGACGTCTTTCCTGAAACGACTACTTTTAACTCTGTCAGTTGCCACCACACCCATCCTCCACAGTCTGGGACGGCCCCCGGCATGTTTCAAAGCAGGCATCGCATGCAATACAACTATTCGCACTTTGCGACCCACTGGTAAAGGAGCAAGTCAGATGACGCGCGTACGCAAGTGGCTACCCAGAGTCGCCTTGATGGCAACCTCGCTCATGGCGCTATCGGCAACTGCCGCCGCTGCCGACAAACCGAACATACTGGTTATCTTCGGCGACGACATCGGCCAGACCAATATCAGCGCTTACGCTGACGGCGTGGTGGGTTATGAGACCCCGAATATCGACCGCCTAGCCAAAGAAGGCATGAAATTCACCGACTACTACGCGGAGAACAGTTGCACGGCTGGGCGATCGACATTTATTACCGGGCAGTCGCCATTGCGCACTGGCCTCTCCAAAGTGGGTATGCCTGGTGTGCCGGTCGGGCTGCAGGCAAGGGATATAACGATTGCTCAGGCGCTCAAGGCCCAAGGCTATGCCACCGGTCAGTTTGGCAAGAACCATTTAGGGGACAAGGACGAATACCTCCCAACCAACCACGGCTTCGACGAGTTCTTCGGCAACCTGTATCACCTCAACGCCGAAGAGGAACCAGAGCGCCCGTACTGGCCAAAAAACAACGCTGCATTTGTCAAAGCTGCATCGCCACGCGGAGTGATCCACAGCTACGCCGATGGCAAGATCGAAGACACCGGTGCACTGAACAGCAAACGCATGGAAACAATCGATGACGAGACCACTCAGGCCGCCATCAATTTCATTGAGAAACAGGCCAAGGCTGACAAACCATTCTTTGTGTGGATGAACACCACTCGCATGCATGCTTTCACACATGTACGTGATTCCATGAAGGGCCAGAGCGGTATGCCAGGCAACGAATATGCCGATGGCATGCTTGAACACGACGGCGACGTCGGCAAGTTGCTCAAGAGCATCGATGACCTCAAGCTCGCCGACAACACCATCGTTGTCTACACCACTGACAACGGCCCTAATCAATGGTCCTGGCCGGATGCCGCGACCACACCCTTCAGGAACGAGAAAAACTCCAACTGGGAAGGGGCTTACCGCGTTCCAGCAATGGTCCGCTGGCCCGGGAAGATCAAGCCTGGCACCGTTTCTACCCAGATGTTCTCTGGGCTGGACTGGTTCCCGACCTTGCTGGCTGCAGCAGGCGATACCGATATCAAAGATCGCCTCCTAAAGGGAACCAACGTCGGAGGGAGTAACTTCAAGGTACACCTGGACGGCTTCAACCAGCTGGACTACTTGACGGGTAAGGCTGATAAAAGTGCTCGTAACGAGTTCTTCTACTTCAGCGATGATGGCGACCTTGTAGGCATGCGCTATGACGATTGGAAGATTGTCTATTGCGAACAGCGGGCACCCGGTGGCTTGAAGGTATGGAGCGAACCTTTCACGTGCCTGCGAGTACCCAAGCTCTTCAACCTGCGCATGGACCCGTATGAGCGTGCCGACGTGGTATCCGACCAATACTATGATTGGCTGACCAAGAATGACTACTTGATATTCGAGGGCACTCAGAAAGCGGCGGCTTTCCTGGAGACATTTGTCGAATACCCACCGAGCCAACGCCCTGCGAGCTTCAGTATCGACCAGATTCGCGCCGACGTAGATAGACGAATTGAAGCGAAAATGGATCAACAGAAGAAGTGAGTGATGCTGCACCAGCGTCCGCCCAAGGGCGGGCGCGCCCCGCTGTTTCACAGTAATCGTGAAAGCTCTGGACTCGTCCTGCAGTGCTCCAAAAGGTCAAGTCCAGCCTCCCTGCCGAAAAAGTCCGGGGCGATTCCCCCAGGACAGACCGGCGCTCTTAGCCTTGACCGTCATGCACGGTTACCCTCACTCCGGTAGCCACAATCTCGTACTCAGTTTCAGATATTTTTTTCACGTCGCCGCCGAATTGCATCTCGAAATGCTTCAAGCCTTCATGCCGAACCATACCGTGTGGCGAGCGCTCAACGGTCTCGTCCTGATAGATGTTAATCACGTACTCCACGTTATCCGTGCCAACACCCATGATCTTTCCAACATACTTATCTGCCATGTCCGGAGTCCTTGCGTGAAGTCTCGAAGTAGCGGGTACCGACAGGCGCGTCCTTCCCTACCTGGAACCGCCGCGCCACAAAATCACGGTTTCACCGGCTGTGGCGCGGAAGCTTGAACATTTTCAACAACGCGAAGTGCTGCAGATTTGCCAGGAAAACTGATTACTTGAGCTGCAACCGAAGGTTGTTCAAATGCTCAAGTGCAGCCTCCTTCTCCTCCATGGCGGCCGGGCCCTCGCTGCCCATGATTGAGGAATAGGCGTCCTCGTAGACCTTCGCAACAATCTGGGCGCTCTCGGACCGCTTCAGGAAAGCCATTAGAAGGTGTTCAACTGCATCCACTTGCGCTTGATTCAAGCTCACAACAACCTCCTAGACCCGGCCCCATGCCGGTCACCCCGTAATAACCCATCCCACCCATAATTGCCACCATGGTGCATCCGGCCACGGAGGGCGACGCATGCAGGGCGTTCAGGGCTGGACAGCGGGCTGGCGTTCTGCCCAGACCTGATCGGATGAATATATTGGGACTCCAGATCAACAACCTCCAATGACCAGACACAAAGAGGCCGAAGCCTCTGAGCTTCGGCCTTCATCATTACGCCACTTGACGTGGTTTCGCCGACTCGTGACCAGCAGCAAATACCAGTGCCCGGCCAGTGCCCCAGGCCAACGCGCGAGTCATCGTTTCATGAGGTCGGGATGGGTAAGCCTCTTCCACAATGCGGTCTCCACTTTTGGCATATACCCCAATAAAAAGCTGAGTTTCCCCTGTGCGGGAAAGGCGGGTTTGAACATCAATCATGCTGCCGTCATCAAGGATTTCATCGTGATAACGATGGTGAAGGGTGGGGTCTGCCCAGGCCCAGAATACATCGCCGCGATATCTCATACCGAATCTCCTCTGATTACCCAGTAGGCGCGGTAACTGATGAGATAGATATCCATTTCGCTTATAGGCGACCATCGGTGCAATAACCATCCTTTATTGGCCGATACGGCATCCAAAAGCCCAATTCACCCTCTATTGAACAGCCGCTATTGGGCGGGAGGCATCGTCATGTCAAAGAAACTCAAGTCATCGCTGCTTGTACTTTCGGCTTTTCTGCGTGCCAACGAAAACCCCGCAGACGTTAATCTGCGGGGCTTTCAAAAAGGCAAGCCGAGTATGCCTTCCATTCCAACCATTCACCTCGGCAGCTGGGAGATGAGTTTAATCCGCCCCGCCACCTATAGCCGGCCGCAAACTACCTGAGCAGGCCCGCAAACACCTTTGCCAGATTCTCCACCGAGGCGCGCATTTCGCCAGGCGTGTGTGCCGCGAACCCCATCAGAACGCCAACATCATTTCTCGGCGTCGCATGTAAGCCGCCAAGCCCCAGCAGGTCGATACCAACCGCTCTTGCCGCCGTGACCACAGCATCTTCCGAGAGGTCCTGGACGAAATGGCAGGGCATCTGCAGTCCTCCGGCCGGGATGCGCGGCGCTAGAAACTCTCCCAGGCGCTTGTGCACGAGTTCAGCTAGTACGTCCCGTCTCTCGCCATACAGCGCCCTCATGTTCCGCACATGAGCCGTGTAGTGCCCGCCTTCCATAAACCTTGCCAGTGTCAGTTGGGCAATGGACGCTGTATGCCCATCCTGCAGCGTGCGGGCGCTGGTCATCGGGGCGACGAGATTGGGCGGCAACAACAGATAGCCAATACGCAGCCCCGCGAACAGCGACTTGGTGAAGGTGCCGATGTAGAGTGTCCGCTCATGCGGGTCCAGGCCCTGCACGCAGGCAGTTGGCCTGCCTTCGTAGTGGAACTCACTGTCGTAGTCATCCTCGATGATCCAGCCACGCTGCTGCCTTGCCCATTCGATCGCGAGCAACCGTCTGTCAAGCGACAACGTCGCCCCGGTTGGGTATTGATGGGAAGGCGTAAGAAAAACCGCCCTGGCATTACTGGCCAGCGAGCTCATGCCCTCCACCTGCATGCCGCTATCATCCACCGGCACGGGAATGCACTTGAGGCCTGCGGCGGCAACAGCTTTGCGGGTGCCTTGGTAGAGAGGGTCTTCGACCAGCACCGGGTCGCCCGCATCCATGAGTAGTTGCGCGCACAGGCCAAGCGCCTGCTGTGAACTGGTGAGAATCAACACCCGATCGGCGGACGCCTTCGCCCCACGTTCAAGGTTGAGGTAGTCAGCGATTGCAATCCGCAGTGAAGCCATGCCTTGGGGCGCACTGTGATCCAGAGCCTGGGTGCCATATTCCTTGTACACCTGGCGCTCCAGCTTTTCCCAAATTGCCAAGGGAAAGCGCCGGGTCTCGGCTACCCCAGGTGCGAAGGGGCGCGGTGCTTGAAAGTTGTCCACGCCCCCGCCCTGAAGCATGTCCATCGCCCTGCGGCTGAGCTGAGGTGGGCCATCGCAGACAGCCTCGCGTTGGCGCTTTCGCATTGGCAGGTGCCGAGCACGTTGCGAAACGAAACTTCCGCTGCCCACGCGGCGCTCGATGTAACCCTCTGCATGCAACTGACTGTATGCCGCCTCTACGGTATCCCTCGACACGCCCAGGGAACGGGCCAAAGGACGTGAGGCAGGCAACGCCTTGCCGACCGGCAGCGCGCCATCAAGTACCAATTGACGAATCGCCCTCTGGATACGTACATGCAGCGACAACGTTCCATGAGCGGGGTCGGTCATCCAGGCTTTAACCGACTGCAACTGTGAGTGCTTGAACATTGGTCTGGTTCATTTGCAGAAAGTGGTAGGGCAATTCCGGCCATTCTATCGCTATAAATGCATTGTTTTCCGACCATTCTTCAACCGAAAGGGGTTCCACGATGACAGCTGCACAACAATTCGTTTCCGTTCGCGAGTTGGAACAGAGTGATTACCAACCATGGTCCCTGTACTGGGACCAGTATCAGGCGTTCTACAAGGTGGAACTGAGCGAGGACACGACAGAGCTGACCTGGGCTCGGTTCTTCGACCCTGCAGAGCCCGTGCACTGCGCCGTTGCCACGGAAGGTGAGCGGCTTCTCGGCTTCGTCCATTTTGTTTTCCATCGCTCGACCTGGGCGCGTAACAACTTCTGCTACCTCGAGGACCTGTACGTCTGCCCCACTGCCCGGGGGAAAATGGTTGGCAAGCAGTTGATCGAGTTTGTTCAGGGGCAGGCGCAGGAGAAACGCTGCGATCGGCTCTATTGGCATACCCAGGAGACTAACCAGACCGCACAGCGACTATACGATTGGATAGCCGAAAAGCCGGGGGTGATCGAGTACCGGATGGCACTGCCTGCGCTGGACTGAAGCGAATACCACACAACGCTTGCCCCCCCGCAGATCTACTCTGCGGGGCTCGCAATAATTAAGTTGGAATCACATGGCATTGACGGATTCTAGAATGGGTTCCCTATACCGCCATGCATCGAAACCACTGCGCGCACCTCATCAACCTCTGCCGCGCCGGTGATGCTCCCTCCCCTGGGAAAACAACAAACTGCTGCGCCAGTAGTTGCCGAAAACGCAGGAGAACTCACTCAGAACAGCAACCGGAGCATATCGGCCAACTGCCGGGACTCGGCATCGGCTGAACGACTGCAGGCTTTCAACGCTTGCTGCAGGCACACCACAAAACAGCGCGCTGCAGGATCCAGGGCCTGATCGCGCAAACGCACGACGCTGATGTCGCCCTCCTCCAACGTTTCATCCAGCGCCAGAGCTGTGGCCTTGCCGCGCAAAGGTTCACACAACAACATCGGTTCGGGCGAATAGCCCAACATGCCGGCATCGATGATCAGGCTGCTCAGCATGGCACTGGACTGGGCGCAGACGATGCGCCCGGGAGCAACGCTGTAGCCGTGGCGGCCAAACAGATGGCGCAAGACCTGATCCTGGCTGGCCTGGGTGAAGTTCATCACCCAGTCCTGCTCCAGCAACTGCCCCAACGACCGGGCCGTCCGCAGGGGATGTTTGTCGTTTGCCAATACCCGCATGCGATAGCGGGCCAGCGGTTCATGGGCGAACTCCTGACCGGGCAGATTGCCCGCAGGGCCGAGAGCAAACTGCATCTGGCCGGTGCGCAGCAATGACAAGCTGACTGCTTGCAAACCTTCGTAGAGCTCCAATTGCACAGCAGGCATCTCGCGACGAAAAGCCTGCACCGCCACGGCCAGCAAGGTCTGTCCGAACCACGGTGTTACCCCCACGCACAGCCGCGTCGGCGCTTCGCCGCGCAGACTGGCAAGATCACGCTGGGCACTCTCCAACTGGCTGGCGATCTGCCGGGCGTGGGGCAGCAAGGTCTGCCCGGCCACCGTCAGACGTGCCCCCCCGGCATGACGCGACAACAGCGCAAGCCCCTGCTCTTCTTCCAGCTCACGCAAGGCCCGGGTGATCGCCGCCTGGGACAACCCCAGGCCCCGCGCCGCCGAGCGAATGCCCCCACTGTCGGCCACTGCGATCAGGGCCTGTAACTGATGCAACTTCAAGCGTTTCTCCTGCCTGAACACCAAAGGTCGTCACGACAACCATTTTGCAGCTTATGTGCACCGCTTGCTGGCGCTAGGTTAGATCACGCGAACGCGCCAGCCAACGGGCCGCGCAGTGTCGCCTTGCGAACCAGGACAAGACAATATGCACGACACCGATATTGACCCCGGCATCAAAGCCATCACTCCCGCCATGATCGAGCTACGCCGGGCAATCCATCGCCAGCCTGAGCTGGGCTTTGAGGAATTTGCCACCCGGGAGCGCGTGATCAAACACTTGGAGGATTGGGGCTACGAGATCCACAAGGACATGGCCACCACCGCCGTAGTCGGTACTTTGCGTTGCGGCCAGGGTCCGTCACTGGGCCTGCGTGCAGAACTGGATGCCCTACCGATCCAGGAACACGGCACGCAACCTTGGGCCAGCGCTACACCGGGCAAGATGCACGCTTGCGGGCACGATGGCCATACAGCAATGCTCCTCGCCGCGGCCTGCGAGCTGGCCCGCGTGCGTAGCTGGCAGGGCACCTTGCACGTGTTCTTTCAGCCTGCCGAAGAAGGCCATGGCGGCTCAGGCGCCAAACGCATGCTGGATGAAGGCGTCTTCAAACTGTTCCCCTGCGACGCCCTGTTCGCCCTGCACAACTCGCCCGGCATGCCGGTCGGCAAGTTCGGCATATTGGCCGGCCCCTGCATGGCATCCACCGATAGCGTCAGCATTGTCATCCATGGCAAAGGCGGCCATGGCGCCATGCCGGAGAAGACCATCGACCCAGTGGTGATCGGCGCGTCATTGGTGTTGGTCCTGCAGACCATCGTCTCGCGCAATGCGCCACCTAGCGAAACCGCGATCATCACCATCGGCGCCTTCCTCGCCGGTGACGCCGCCAATGTCATCCCGCAGACCGCCGAGCTGCGTCTCAGTGTCCGCACGCTCAATCCGCAAGTCCGCAGCCTGCTGCGCCAACGTATTCAGACCCTGGCCGAATTGCATGCGCAGAGCTATGGCGCACAGGCCGAAGTCAGCTTCGGTAGCGGCTACCCGGTGTTGGTCAATGACCCGACAGCCAGCCGACTGGCCGAGCAGGTGGTGCGAGTCTGGCTGGGTGACGATGGCCTGGTGCATAACCAGAAACCCATTTGCGCCAGTGACGACTTCGCTTTCTGGCTGGAGCAGATACCCGGTTGCTACGTGCTGATCGGCAACGGCGACGGCGCTGGAAATTGTGAAGTCCACAACCCTGGCTACGACTTCAACGACCAGATCCTACCGCTGGGCGCAACCTTCTGGGTGCGGCTGGCGCAGCGTTTTCTCGACTGAATCGACCTCCCCGAGAGCACCATTGCGATGACAACAAAAACAACAACACTCGACCTCAACTGCGAACTTGTCCGACCGAAAAACCATCGGGCTATCGCCGCCATCTGCCTAGGCAACGCTCTGGAGTTTTACGACTTCCTGGTCTACAGCATGCTGGCGACGCTGATGGCCAGGCTGTTTTTTCCATTCGGTGACCATCCGCTGATCCCCCTGATGCTGTCGCTGGCGGTATTCGGCACTGGCTTCGTCATGCGCCCGCTGGGTGGCCTAGTGATCGGCATGTATGCCGACCGTGTCGGACGCAAGGCAGCAATGCGCTTGACCTTGTGGCTGATGGCAATCGGTTCTTTGCTGTTCACCGTTGCCCCGACCTACGCCCAGGCAGGACTGCTCGGTCCGGCCATCGTCATCGCTGCGCGATTGCTGCAAGGCTTCGCCGTCGGTGGCCAGATCGGCACCTCGACCACCATGCTGATGGAGTACGCCGACAAGCATTCGCGCGGCTACTACTGCAGCTGGCAGACCTTCAGCCAGAGCCTGGGTATCCTCATCGGCGGCTTGATGGTCATGGGCTTGAGCAACCTACTCAGCCCCGAGGCCATGGACAGCTGGGGGTGGCGCCTCGTGTTCGCCATGGGCATCCTCGGGATCCCGGTCAGTGAGTACATTCGCCATCGCCTGGAGGAAACCGTCGTCCATCGTCAGTCTCAGCGAACCAATCCACCGCTGTCGCGCTCCGGGCAGTTGGCACTGTTGCTGCAGCACCCGCGGCAGCTGCTCGCCGGTGTCCTGCTGGTGGTTGGCGCCACGGTGCCGATCTACACCATTCAGTTCTACCTGGCCAACCACGCCGTCGGCGTACTCGGCATGCCGCTGAGCGTCGGTGCTTGGGCAGCCATTTGCGCCTGCCTTCCGCCGTTATTGCTGTCGGCCCACGCCGGGCGCCTGAGTGATCGCATCGGCCGGCGCAAGGCGATTTTCTGGCCACTTCCGATACTGCTGCTGGCGATTTACCCGGCATTCCTGCTAATCAACCAGTACCCGAGCATTAGCATATTGCTGACCGTAGTGACCTTGCTGTGCATCCCCCTGACCTACACCATCGTGCCTAACCTGGCGATGCTGCCGGAACTGTTCCCCACGCAGATACGCGCCAGTGGCATGTCCCTTGCCTACTGCATCGGCGTGGCGCTGTTCGGTGGTTTTGCGCAGTTCTTCGCCGCCGGCCTGGTAAGCCTCACAGGCAGCCCCAACGCCCCGGCCTGGTACATCTTCGCCGCGATCCTGCTGTCGCTGATAGGTTTGAAGCTGGCCCCCGAGACCGTCGGCAAAGACCTCAGCTGAGTCACCCCCGCTCAAGGACGAGCACAACCATTCCCCCTTTTGCGACGCGCCATTGCGTCGTGCATCCAGCTGCGCGAAAAACAATAACAACAGGTGCTACAACCATGCCTCGTCCCCACGCCAAACTGCTCTGCGCTGCCCTGCTGACCGGCGACTCCTCGCTACTTCTGGCCAGCACCGACGGTTTTGTAGAAGCCAGCCGTCTTGAACTGATCAATCGCAACTACTACTTCAATCGCGACCTGCGCAACGGTGCAAGCAACACTCAAGGCGTAAATCCGAAACTACCGGCCAGTGATCGCAACGGCTACCGCGAAGAATGGGCTCATGGCCTGATGCTGCGCTATACCTCAGGCTACACGCCGGGCGCGCTGGGCCTGGGAGTGGATGCCCACGCCCAGCTGGGCGTCAAGCTCGATAGCGGCGCCGGTCGCACCGGCACTGCCCTGCTGCCGATCAACCACAATCGCGAGGCCGATGCGAAGGTCGAAGACCACTACAGCCAAGCGGGCGCCGCACTCAAGGTGCGGGCCTGGGGCACTGAACTGAAATGGGGCGAAATGCGCACCAGCACGCCTGTCTTCACCACAGCCGACAGCCGTCTGCTTCCAGAAATGGCCACTGGCATGTACTTGCGCAGCCAGGCGCTACCTCCCCTGCAGCTTGAGGCCGGACACTTCACCGCCTACCACGAATTTGCCTCAAGCAACCGCGACGACAGCCTGCGCACCCGCTACTCCGATGCCCAGGTCCGCAGCCTGGATTTCATCGGCGCCAGTTATCGCCTTGGCGATACCTTAGGGCTGAAGCTATTTCACGCCCGGGCAGAAGACAACTGGCTGCAGAACTACCTCAACCTCAACTACGATGTGCCCTTGAACAATGGACATGGGCTGAACTTCGATACCCATCTGTATCGCAGCGATGCCACCGGTCGGCAGTTGTCAGGGCCGATCGATAACACCAGTTGGAGCCTGGCGACCGCTTACCGCGTGGGCGCACACAGGCTCACCCTCGCCTACCAGCAGATCGATGGCGAAACACCGTTCGACTATGTCGGCGGCCTGTCGATCGACTTGACAAACTCGGTACAACTCTCCGACTTCAACGCCCCTGGAATGAAATCGCAACAGGTGCGTTATGACTTGGACTTGGCATCGCTAGGCATCCCCGGCCTGAATTTCATGACTCGCTACGTCACCGGCCGCGGTGCCAGTGACAGTGGCTGGACGCCCAGTACGCAGTTTTCGGGGGGGCCGGCTTCGACCTATGGCATGTACGACGGTGCACGTTGGCATGAGCTGGATGTCGACATCCGTTACGTCGTGCAACAAGGCTGGGCCAGGGGCATGCTGCTGCGCACGCGGTTCGCCGTGTATCGCGGCAACCACGAAGCGGCGGCGGATCTGCAGGACATCAATGAAGTCCGAGTGATCGTGGAGCATCCACTTGATTGGCTGTAGGGCTTCGACAATGGTTTGGTTTCGGCTGGCACGCGGCTGGAGCGCATCAAGCTCAGAACCAGAGATCACCTGTCGCCGTTCTTCATTCTGAGCGGTAATGACAAGAGACTGTCGTGGGAAATGTTGCGTAACCGTTGGCAAGATGCGCGGAGGCTGTGCGGGTGAAAGCGGTCAGCGAGAGGAAGCCAGAACTTGCGGATCGGATTGCTCAATTTCAGTTTCGAGATACCAGGCCGAAGGCTGCAGCGGAAATCACTGACCTGGCCGACGCCAGCCTACTGCTGGGTCACTCCAAGGAGGGAATTACCGAGCGGGTTTATCGCCGCACAAAGGCCATCGGCAAGCCTTCCGAATGACAAAGTTTCGAAACTCCACCCTTTTCCGACCCACAAAAGAAAACCCCGCAGACGTTGATCTGCGGGGTTTTCAATAAGGAAGGCCGAGGACGGAATCGAACCGGCGTGGACGGTTTTCAATCCGTGATCTATTTACTTATTTTTCGAATGCTTACATAGCACTCGATTCCGCATCGAACCAAATTATAAAAACAGAAGCTCATAAAAAGTATCACCACCCTTACATTTATCGCGAAACACAGAAGGTTTCGCTCGACGCCCCCATCAAAGTGCAAAGCGGAACTTCTCTAACCCGCCGAACAAGAAATAAATTGTAACAATGACCTCTTGAAATACTCTAAACACCTAGAAACCAACATTGACCGAGCAAAAATGAGAAACCTTGCCTTTTATAGCTGGATGGAAACCCAGTTCATTAAAGCCCCACCCAGTGGTAACGTATGCTTTCGCATTGCTCAGCAGAAGAAACACCATGAGCAAACTTGTTGGTTGAATAAAGGATTAACGAATGACTATCGAGCGAGAGATTTTCTCGGCCCTTATCGCGCAGAACGCATTTCAAGATGAAAAGCCGAGCGTACAAAGCTACGCCCAGCTAGCCGTCGACAAGGGATTTAGAGCGCTTTCGTCAAAGCAACAGGCAGTGGTAAGCCCTTTCCTGCAAAAAAAATGCGAGGGCATGAAAAAACCAAATGAAAAACATAACAACTGCCAGAATATTATAGGCGGTCGTGAATTGGTTACAGCCCTTGAAAAATCCGAGCGCTATAAAGGATGGCGCTGCGAGAGCTGCCGAAGCGCAGCTGAAAACCAATAAATCGATCCAAAGAGAGTAACAAGCTAAAGGCCCATAAAAACAACCAGAAAAACCACTCTTGCTCTCACTGCTCCTGAACGTTATTGCAGCAGGCCACCCTAGGCCTGCTCGCAGGTCTTTCTTTTCCTTAGGCCCTGATCAATAGCCTCGATCAAATCGCCGCTCACTCGTCACGCACTTGAGCACTTCGGAAAAATTTTGCACGACGCAGCCAAATCGTTCTGCGTGTCTAATTTTCAAGGAGAAAATAGTGCCCATATATCAAATAGCACGGCTGGTTGTTTTCGGTATCGCCACACTCTGGTGGGGCTACCGATTGGACAAGAAGAACCGTCAAAAAGAGTTGGCCGCAAAAAGACAAAGCGAAATCATAACCTCCCAGGGTCGCTGGCAGACATCCCTGATAACGGTTCCTGCATCGCCCAGGCTGGTGGTGCCGGCCAGTCAATTGTGTCGGGGTATCCGGCCTGCTCCGGTAGCCGGTTCAGGGCCACCCGGTATTTTTCCCAGGCCTTGAGCGCGACCACCTCTGCCTCGGTGGCTTCGTCGATATCGACCGTATCCTGCAGCGGGGCGATGGCAGCAACGGCAGAGGCACGGTAAGCGGCGGTCTCGGCGACCACGGCGGCCAAGTACTGCCGAGCTGCGGCCTGCTCTTTCATTTCCTTGGTGACCATACGAGTCCAGTCGATATTGCCGTTCATACTCCCGACTCCTGGGCGGCGGGTTCTGCAACGACATCAGTCAGCAACGGCACCCGGCCACTCGGTGGGCTGATAATGTCCGCGGGGAACAGCGCGGCGTGCGGGGCATCGTCTGCGCAGGGCAACTGCAAGGTGATCTGGAGCTGGCCGTTGACCCGCTCCACCGGCGCGACAAACCATTCATACAGAATGGCAGCCTGCGGCAGTGGCCCCTTCAAGCAGCACAGCCTAGGTGCCCTGCTCGACTGCATCATGCGTCGAGCAGGGCAACACCTGTCACCGTTTTTCATCGTCAACGAGCATGGCAAACGGATAGCTGGTCGATGCTGCGCAACAGGTGAGCAGATGCGCGTGAGGCTGACTGGGTGAAAGCGGAAGTAGAGAAAAGCGCTGACCTGACCAACCGAATCGCCCAGTTCCAATTCAGGAATATCCGACCGAAAGCGGCTTCAGAGATCAACGATCTGAGCGATGCGAGCGTGCTGCTCGGCCACTCGAAACAGGGCATCACGGATGCGCGTTTACCATCGCGTCGGCGCCATTGCCAAGCCCTCCAAGTGAGGACCGTTTTGGGGCTGTCGTCTAATTGTTTTGGGACTTCCGAACTTTCCAGCGCACAAAGAAAAACCCCGCAGACGTTAATCTGCGGTGCTTTCAATAATGGAGGCCGAGGTCGGAATCGAACCGGCGTAGACGGATTTGCAATCCGTTATCGACCTGATATTTTATTGAGCCCAATCGCTGAAGCCCCCGTAAATAAAGGGCGCCCCCTAATGTTCATGCATCTGTATTCATCACCATTTGGGACATTCGATGTCCCAGATTTGTCCCACGCCCCCACCGCCCTTCCTTCGGCGCTCTGCCGCCCCAAAATCTCCCACAGAGCAGCCCAGCCCCTCGAGCTTGGTCGATCAACCGGCGAAACTATGCCGATTTTTTATTAGCGGCAACGCTGAGGACTGCAGACAGCCAGGCTTTGTTTTCAAGCCACCTGCTCAACACCCGAGACACTCCAATCGAGACGAACACTACCGCACAGCTCACGAGCCACGACCTGGCACTGTGACCATAGATGTAGTGCTGTGATACCCCCAGAGCAAAAAGCATTATTGGAAAGTGAACAACGTAGAGCGTGTAAGAATAACTAGCGTGCCGGTGCAAACTCTTTGGAAAACGTAAAACCCCACCCAAAAGCAATGCCAGGAAGCAGGCAAACCAAAGCCCAGAAGCCAAGCGGAATAAATTCACCTTACTATAGACAATCTCGTTACCCGAAGGATTTGGATATAGGGCGTATGCAATTGAGGCAGCAGCAATAAAGCTCATAACAAGGAACGTCACCCAAAACACCTTGCCCTTCATCATCGAATTGCGCTGATGAATAAATGCCAGGCCGAACCCCGCGAACCATACCGGGGCTAGCATGTAGAACAATGCATTCCCATAACTTACAAAAGCCACAACCGCAATTAGGAAAGTCGACAACACTTTTCGCCGACCCCATAGGACAATCGCGGCAGCAACTACGTAGTACCATGCCTCAATCGATAAGCTCCACAAAGGGCTGTTAGCTGGTGGATTCTCGACCTTAAAACCATTGAGAAACGTTAGCGCCCCCCAGATATCACGGACAGAAACCACAAACTCTGACCGAATAAACATTGCTCCTTCAAGCGGCAGAAAATAATTAGAGCCGGAGGGAAACACGAAAGGAGCCAGCCAGCCAAGCCCTACCATCAAAACTAACGCAGCCATTAGCGGCGGATAGAGGCGAAGCGACCTATCGAAAAAGTAACGACCAACGTCGAAATACGAATTCTTTAATATGTTATTGCATACGGACTTACCAATGAGAAACCCACTCAACACAAAAAATGCCATAACAGCGAACTGAGACAGCAATACTATCGCAGTAAACCAAACATTCAGCGTTGGTAGCAACAAGGTTTGATAGGTGTGTCCCAGCAACACTGAAAAAGCCGCCAGCGCTCGAATAGAGTCAAGTTGTTGTGATTGATCCAGCGTCATCCGCGACATTCCACACCTATGCATTCAACTCAATCGACATTCCAATATAGAAACGCGCTACCGCGTCTATTGACTACTATTTTTCAACTTCGTTGGACTCGTAGCCAACAGTTCGGCTGCACGCCCAGCTTCCAGCCTTTCAATCAATCTCCGCCCCATCGCAACCCCTGGCTTTTCGATAGTGTTATAGGTTACCCATGACACAACCGCGGTGACGGCGAGAACAAACAAAAAAAACAAAACACTGTTCACATCACCCTCACCCATTGCAGCCGGAATTTTTGTCCCGCTCAACAGTTTAAGAATCGCGATATGCACGAGGTACATGCTAAAGCTCAACTTCCCAAGCAGCACCGTCAGTGGATTTACCAGCAAGGCAATTGGTTTCCTGGCTAAAAACACCGAAAAAATGGCAAAAATCGCCCCTGCAACTACATGACTTGGAACAAAAGTCTGATGGGGGTTCCAGAACTCGAAGGCAAGCACTAAAAACACGGCGGAGGCGAACGCCACAAGCCTCGCATCAACTTGTCGCGTCGTGGCAAGAAATCGGTATGTGATCAATCCAATTACAAACACCGGCAATTGACCAATGAAATTATAGAAGGCAAAACCTTCGATCAGATATTTCTGAGTAGGTTCATACTGAAAAATCACCCCTGCAATCGGCGCGTTCGCCTTCTGAAGAAACAGCGAAAGCAACAGAAGTAAAACAAGATATTTAAAACTTTCAATACGAACTAGTAGAGGAAATACGAGATAGAAGGTCATCTCAACTGCTACTGACCAACCTCCTGGAACGACCGAGTTTATGGTTTCAGGGTGGAAACCATGCAAAAACAACGCGGTCACAGGCACGAACCACCAGCTAATACCATTCGGGGCAAAGTATGACGCCGCCGCACCATTCAAAAAGAGAAACAACGCGATAGCCAAGTAGAACATTGGCGCAATTCTGAAAACTCTTCGCAAATAGAAATCACGGATCGGATTCAGATCATCTTTCCGTCGTGCGCTCCATGACATACAAAGTGTGATAGCGCTAGCGATGTAAAAAAGCTGAACACCTCTTGCTCCCTCGGTCATTATTCGCATCAATACATCAGATAATGGTTTGACGTACTGAGAGGCGTGAACAAGGACTACTAGGGCTATCGCGACCCCACGAAGGGCATCTATGTAATCATATTTTTTTATATTATTACCGGACATAAATCTTCTCTGATGCGCTAAAGCAAACCGCCATTATCGAGAATTCCTAATGGCTCCGCCAGCAGAATGTGGCCATCACTAAACCACAACCGAAGCAAGAAGAACGCTACCTCGAGTGCGCTACCGACAAGCGGCAACGGCGGAAATCAGCTGTCTCTCGTACCCAATCCGCTGTCGCCGCTCTGCCAGCAACGCCCTCACCTTCACTTCCAGGCCATCTCCCTTCTTCAGACCGGCAACGGCCCATGATGGCACTGCGACATCCGGAGCCCGGCACGGCACCAGAACTGGCACCTCAACGCGCACAGTGCGGATCTCAGACTCAACCTGGCCAGCACATCCGGCCAGCCCCGCAGCAACTATTAAAAGTGCAAACCTCATAGGCCAAGCTCCTGATCGATGATTGAGGCGGCCGCCGCACATTGGTCCCCGCCGGTGCGTTCTTGCTGCAGGCGGTTTGCCGCGGCGAAATCATCCTTGGCCCGATCCGTGGCCTCCTTCATAGCCAGTCCTGCCCTAGCCTGGCGCTCGTTCCCGGCCAGGACCAGTTCGCCCAGCTTCAGCCCCTGCTCAGTGGTCAAGATCTCAAGGTTGCCCCAGGCAGTCTGGCACTTGCCCAGGCTGTCATTCGCGGTGTCGAGCAGTGGCCGGAAGTGGTCGACCGCCAGCCACACGCCGCCGGCGGCGCCCAGGCCGAGGAGCAGCAGCGCACCCAATAAGTAGGCAGCCAACCGCCCTACTGTCGCGGTCATACCAGCACCTGCAACGCTCGGTCATACAGCGCCTTGCGCTCAGCAGCACCATGCGGCACCCGGCCGGGCTTGCCAGTGTTGATCACGCTGCCGATATCCTGGAACCGGCCGGCATCGGCCAGTTCGTTCAGCCCATGCTTCGCCCACCACCAGGCGGCAGACATGGCGGCATGCTCCGGCTGCTCGAGCAATTGTGGTTGATCCTCCAGCGGCAGGCCTAGCCCGGCACCGGCGGCTGCATAGTTCGCCCGCCCGGTGAGCTGAATCAGGCCACGCCCGCGGAAGCGCCAGCCATCGCCCGGGTGGATGTTGCCCATGCGTGCGTTGTACACGACATTGGCGATGCGCTCCGGCTGGCGGGCATATTCCTTGGCCAGGGCAGCATTGAACCGGGTCGTCCAGGTACGCATGAGAGCCTCGGCGCTGTAGTTCAGGTTCTCCACCAGGTTGCGCAGGTGGCCCGACTCATGACCGATCTGGGCCAGGAACGCCGCCTGGCGCACCCGGCTGTCGATCTTGAAGCGGGCCATCGCCCGGTTTATCGCAGGCAAAAAAATACCCGCGACTGGGCGGGCATTAGGAAGGATCTGCAGCAACTGCTGCTCGGTAATGGGCATCAGGCTTCCTCCATCGGTTCGACCGACTCAGGCTCATCGACAGTCACCGTCACCTCGGCGGTGTAGCGCTTGAGCACTTTGGCCGTATGTACGATTACCGCTGGTTGAGCAGCCAGCAGATCCCGCGCTGCCTGGTCGGCGGCTTCCTCGGTCGCGTGATGGATCTGGTTGGCGGGATCGTAGTGGTTGCTGGTGTTGATGACGATGTAAGGCATGGGGTTCTCCAGACAAAAAGAAGCCCGCGCGGGGCGGGCACAGGGGCACAGAGACCTTCAATAACTTGGCTACTAGCCGTCAGTCTGGCTTGGGATATCTATCCTTAACCGCCTGAAGTTTTGCCGCCATTTCAACGGGGAATGCACCCGCCCTGAACAGGGCGTCGAGCTGATCGCCGATATCTGGGTATTCCGCCTTTCGCAGGTTGTAATAGTCGTCAGCCAGGAAGGCTCTGCCGTTCTTGCAGAACGCAATATCCACCTCTGCCTCATAAGCACCTTCTGGAATCGGATTGGTGATCGCCATTTCGCCATTCTCGCCGTGGGAGACCATGAAGTCCCAGGCCCCGATGTTAATTAGCTTTCCTTCTTTATCCAGGATCACTTTCATATCTGCAGCCACCCTATGTTGCCGACGCCGTTATCTTTTGTGTACTGCTTGCCATTGCTGGACATGGCAAGGGAGCCCGGCGGAGCTGCGAAGGCCCCTTCCGGTGACGAGGGAACATCAAGTATCAACTTGTCCGCCCCAATGCCGAATCGTGGCGCCCTGAACGTGCCGATGCCCGCGCTGTAAGTGAGCGACATCGTTCCGCCCGCTCTAGAAAGCGTTGGTGCAGTTGCGTCCGGGCCGAACACCAGCCGGCCACCTCCGTCTACGTACATGATGAGTGTGTTGGCCTCGGTGGTTCTCCATTCTGTTAGGTGCTGGGCCGCCAGGTTCTTGAAGGTGGTCATGCCGAACTCGCTACCATCCCAGTTCTGGACGATGGTCGAACGGCGGGTTGACTGGTCATCCACGGGTGTAGCAACCGAGCCAACGGCAACGTGATAGCCCTCGACGTGGGTGAAAGGCAGGGTGCCGGTGATCTTCACGAAGGAAGCCATTGCGCCACCTAGGTTGACGATGCCCTTGACGTGGCAGTGCTTCACGTTGGTGGTGATGATCGGGACGCTTGGAACCCCGTCAACCAAGTTGTGCATGACGTTGTCGAAACCAACCATAGCTGCCTGGCCGCCGACGTTGATCGGACCAAGCGGGGCGCGGCTGCCCTCCAGGTAAAGGCCATAGAACTTGATCGCGTATCCATCGCGGATATCGATCATGTACTCATCCCCACCCGAATACTGGCAGGTGGTGTTGTAGAAGTTGATGACCGAAGGCTGCCCAGATCCCTGCGGCAGAACGATTGCCTCTTTCTGGCAACCGGTGATGTACAGACCATAGGCGCCAAACGCATTGGCCTCTGCTCCGAGCTTCAGACCCTGATAGTTGTCCCAAAGCTCGATGCTGTACAGGTTGTTGCACCAGGCATTAACGGTCAGCGCAGGGCCCGCCCCGACATCGCGCACTTTAATGTTCCTGAACTCGCACGACTTGTCGGCATCGCCAGTCAGGCCATCACTGATGATCCCGCGCAGCAACATGCCACCCAAAGTCGTTGGGTTTCCGACAAACTCGATATCCCGAACTCCAATTCGGCGCTTGTACGCAGCGCCTGGGCCAACTGAGGACTGGTAAAGCGGATTAGAATTGTACGGGTTCTCGATTACCGTTTGCCCCATCTTGCCGTTACCAGAAATCATCTGGCCGTCGGCTGTGGGAGCAATCGTGATGCCTACGTAGTAATGGCTGCCTTCGCATTGGAAGCTGCGCCCGGTTGCTAGTGCCTTGGCGAAGGCCAGGGTTGAATCGAACGGGGCGGGCTTCGCGCCTAAATCCTCAACGCTGAGCATTTCGTTCAGCTTGGCCTGCAGGTCTCTAGGCTCAGCCCCTTCATAGCCGGCAGTAATGCCGATCATTGAACCGCCGACACCGGATGCAAGGGTTTGCCGAAGGACTGCATCGCCGACTGTTACAAACAATGGTCCGTCAGCAGCCCATGAGCCCGTCGTAGTGAATGGCAGGCTAAGCGATGGGCCTGACCTCCAGTACTCACCGTCTTTCGAAAAGACCTGGTTCGCTCGCCGGATGGTCAGAGGCGAATCAGTGTCATAGTCGCCGATGTATTCGTAACCAGAAGCCAGAAGGAAATTCTGGAAATCAATCTCCATGCCCTTCAGAGACTTGCGCGCTCGCCCTTTCCGGTCAATCCAGTTGGGATCATCACCGTTAGCAGCCAAGTCGATATTTCCGGCGTTGTCGAACAAGTCGAACGGACTACTAGAGCCATCGGGTTCAACTGGGTTTCCGGTGTTGTATCGCATATTTTCTCCGGGCATGAAAAAGCCCGCACAAGGCGGGTTTTTTATTTGTACGCCGCAATGCGTAATTATGCGCAACCCCAGCAAACACTGGGCTACACGGTGGTATAATGTACGTAGCGGTATGTAGCTGTACGCCTAAAAGCGCGTAAAAATGTGGGGCTGAGTGTGGGGCTGTTGCAATGAGCGAGCTAAATCCAAAGCAAGTCGAGCACCTAACCGAGCCGGGTAGATACTCGGACGGTGATGGGCTTTATCTGGTAATCAAGGCCGGGGGCAACAAGTCATGGCTGCTGCGCTACCAACTCAACGGCAAGCGCCGAGATATGGGCTTGGGACCGTATCCAGCGGTAAAACTCAAAACAGCAAGACAGGCCGCCGCTGAAGCACGGGCCCTGATCCTGAAGGGCTGCGACCCTTTGGATGAGCGCCGAGCCGAACAGCAGCGCCAGCAAGAACAGCACCTAGCAGAGAAGGCAAATGTCGTTACCTTCAAATCGCTGGTGCTGGATTACCATTCGGCACACTGCCAACACCTGACTGAACGCCGCCGCAAAGGCTGGTTGTCAATTATGGAGCGCTACGCACTCCCAACTATGGGCACGCTGCGACCTGATCAGGTACAGACGGAGCATGTACTACGTGCTCTGCAGCCGATCTGGAGTGCGAAACCAGCGACAGCCGATGAGTTGCGCGGCCACATTGAGCGGGTGCTGGATGCAGCCAAAACGCTCAAATTAAGGACCGGGGAGAATCCTGCACGCTGGCGTGGCCACCTGGACAACCTTTTAAGTCGTGCTGACAAAAAGCGCGCTAGGCAAAAAACCAAACATCCAGCGATGGCTTGGCGCGACCTACCGACTTTCATGGGAAGACTGGCATCCATGGAGGGGCGTGATGCTAATGCGCTGCAATTGTTAATTTTGACTGCCGCTCGCGCTGGAATGGTTCGCTTTGCCACTTGGGACGAGTTTGACCTTGACGCCGCCACGTGGAGCTTACCTGCCGAACGCATGAAAACCCGGCAGCCGTTTTCAATTCCACTTTCAAGACAAGCAGTTGCTTTACTACGAACCATCCCGCGCATCGCTGGCAGTACTTATCTGTTTCCAGGCACCGGCAGCAAGTCTGGCGTCATGCACATTGGCGCGACCTTCAACCTGCTGCGCACAATGGGGCTACCGGACGTAACTACCCACGGCTTCCGCGCCACCTTCCGCACATGGGCGAGTGAATACACCCACTATCCGCGTGAAGTTTGTGAGCTGGCGCTGGCGCACGATGAACGCGACCAGACAGAGGCCGCCTACAGTCGTAGCAACCTGCTGGAAAAGCGCCGCGAGCTGATGCAAGCATGGGCTGACTACGCCACTACCGCGCCAGCGGTGAACGTAGTGCATGGCACATTCGGGAGGGGTGGAGCGTGAATGCGCTTGAAGCATTGAAAGCATACTTCCCTGACACCAAGGGTCTCGTGGGGCCATATGGCTTGCTTGTGGGCTTGGCTTATTTGGAAGAGAACCCTGCGACTGAGCCGAGTAGAAGAGAAGAGTTGATGGCGCTATTAGACTCCATAGCGCCACTGGCGAAGACGCTGACGGATGAACAGCGAGAGCAGCTGACCAATGTAATAGTTTGCTTCTTTAAGCTTGGCGCCACGCTGGTGGTGCCGCATATCGTAGACAAAAAGAAGGCAGAACAAGTCTTCCAGCGCTCTTTGGGACCAGTAAACGCCGCCAAGGCGACAGTACAGGATCGCGCCAGAACACTTGCTTCCGAAGTATGGCAAGCCGACACCGATCAGGAGTTTCGACTTAAGGATATGGCGGGATTAGTTAAGGACGTGCTGAAACGCGAAGGCCGCGAAGATTTACCTTCACTTGAACGGATCAAAAAGTGGATAAAACCCGTTGCGCCAGCCTATGCCAGTAATCCAGGCCGCTCTCCTAAAACCCCCAAAGCGTTACGGTAAACCCCTTTACCGGCACGGCTGGGTAATTTTTGAAACCCGCCGTACCGCACAGCATATGCCCTGTACGCCGCAGCCCGTGGCCATACTTGGGGCAACCAAACATGAACACCACTCCACTCCCTCGCACAATTTTACGCATCCATGACCTACAAAAAGTTATGGGTCTTAGTCGCACTAAAATTTACGAATTGATGGCCGAGGGCAAGTTCCCCAAGGGGAAGCCAATTGCAGGTCTGCGCGCCGTCGGCTGGGACAGCCAGATGGTGGAGTCCTGGGTAAATACTCAGCTTGATCAACCCCAATAAAAGACCGCCGACCAGTTAAGGCGTCGGCGGCTTTGGGGCGTAACAACACAATTGCAATTTCACACCCCCTTTGCACGCACCGCCCCCCTTTGCTGGCTGGGCTTCTCGGGAGAGAACCCAATGGAAAAGCTTTCGATAAACAAGGCAGAACCGGCTGCCATGGCTGGCTCGCTTGACCATTATCTTGATCAGCGAGTGGCTATGCGGCGTGCCCCCGTGCCCAGGTGGGGTGGTGTATGACCTCTTTCGAGCACACCGCAGTACCAATGGAAAAAATCAAGGCAGCGCTAGCTAGCATTGATCCCGACTGCGACCGTAGTGAGTGGTTCAAGGTCTGTGCGGCTGTTAAGTCCGAGTTAGGCGAGGACGGTCGGGACATCTGCGAGGAATGGAGCGCAAAGGGTGCGAGCTACAACGAAAAGGATTTCGCCAGCACTTGGCGCAGCATTGGGTCTGGGGGTGTTGGCATTGCAACGCTGTTCCACATTGCCCGTAAGAGCGGGTGGATCGATATTGGAGGTTGGGACAGCGTCAGCAAGGCGGATCTACTGCGTCGGGCCGAGCGCAAGACTCAGCAGGAAGCTATCGACTACGAGCAAGCCAAGGCGGCGCAGCTGGCTGCTCGACTGGTGGCCGCTGGAGCACCAATGGCCATTCCATACTTGGAGCGTAAACAGGTGGCTGCTGCCGGCCTGCACGGAGTTAGCGCCACAACGGCTGAGGGGATGTTGGGGTACACCCCCAACTCAGGTGGCGAGCCGCTAACAGGTGAGTTACTACTGGCGCCCATCCACAAGTTGGTGGGGGGCAAGTTGGTGCTGAGCAGCGTGGAGCTGATTGACCGGGAGGGACGAAAAGCGTCATTGCCGGGACATGGCACCCGCACTGGCGGGTTCGTAAAGCTGGGGGCGGGAGATGTCAATGAGCGGCTGGTAATTGTAGAAGGGGTGGCTACAGGGCTCAGCGTGCTAGAAGCTACCGGTTTGCCCGTATTCTGCGCGTTGAGTTGCACTAACCTCCTTAATGTCGCCAAGGCTCTGCGGAAGCACTGGCCAAATGTTGAGATTGTTGTTGGGGCTGATTTACTCAAGGACGGTAGCGGGCCGCACCCAGACGCAGTTAAGGCCGCTAGGGAGGCTCGCGCACTTCTGGCTGTGCCGGTGTTCTGCAATAAACCGGGCGACGACTTTAACGACTTGCACCAGCATGAAGGGGCAGATGCTGTTAGAAGGTGTGTGTCAGCAGCTAAGTGCATGACCAGATTTACCCTCCTCAAAGGGGATGAGCTAGCAGCAAGCTGCAAGCCAGCAACCTACCTGATCGATGGCGTATTAGAGGCAGACTCTCACGGGCTGATGTTTGGTCCATCTGGTAGCTATAAGTCGTTCTTAGCACTGCGTGTAGCCCACAGCATTTGCACGGGGCAGGCGTTTGGCACTATGAAGGTACGGCGCATCGGGCCAGTGGTTTACGTATGTGGCGAAGGGCAAGGAGGAATATCTCGCCGCCTGAAGGCGCAGGTGAAAAAACTCGGTGCGTTTGGCGACAATTTGGAAATTGTCTTCACTGGTGTGGACTTGGCGGATGACGGTTGCATGAAAGCACTCGGGGCGCAGTTAGCCCCTCTACAGCCGGTACTGGTGATGTTCGATACCTTTGCTGCGCTGAATGGCGGTGTTGATGAAAACAACCCCTCCGACGTTGGGAGGTGTTTGCGGGGCGTTCGTCTTTGCGGTCAAGCCTGTGGGGCGTCAACGCTTATTGTTCACCACAGCGGGAAGGAAACCAGCAAGGGCGCGCGTGGCGCGAGTAACTTCTACAACGACACAGACTTTGTTTGGGCACTAAGCAGTATAGGCGTAGGACTAGAGAAGGTTGTTGACGCGACCACGTACGGCCCTACTGGCAAGATGAAGGACGGTGAGCCGTTTAGCTTCCACTTCAAGGCCGTGCAGGTACCGTTAGGCATATACAACGAAGATGGTGCTGAAAACACATCGTTGGTAATTGAGTTTTGCGCCCCAGAGGACATTCAGGCTGCTGGGGAGAAGGCCTCGTACAGAGAGGGGGACAAGGCGCTGGCCATACTGATAAAGCTCTATGATGAGGCTGGTGGTGACCGAGCTCGAATCAAGCAGTCTACGTGGTATGACGCCATGAAAGCCGCAGACATCAAGAGCTACAGGAGTGTAGCTAAACGCTTGATTGATGGGGGGCAGGTGGACCAGCTCCAAGGGGATGAGTACCGCCCTCGGCCGAGTAATAAACCTAAGTTTTAGGGTCATAGGCAGCGTTACAAACTGCGTTACAAACCCTTTTTGCGTTACCGTAACGCAGCATGTAACGCAATCCCGCACCAGCCGCCCTAGCACGGGCGTTACAGCTGTAACGCAACCTGTAACGCTGGTGCGTTACGTTACACATACCCCCCTATAAGGGGGTATGTAACGCACCCAAACTTTTTGGTAAAAAATAACCCATTGGAGCTATCTATTTGCCTGCGCCTCTGCTGCATTAAGGTCAGCCAGCGCCAGCATTACACGATCCCACCGTATTGGCGCGTCCATCCGCAACGCTACCGTTGCCACGCCGCGCCGTGTTGATGGCGCCAGCGTATTTATAATCCACGGGGGTATGTTGCGGCGTTGCATCCAGCGGCGTACTTCGGCCTCGGCCACGCACTCAGTCTTACGCAGTTGTCCAAGCAAATCGTCGAACCGCTCTCGCGCCATCTTCGGCGGCCTGGCTATGCGTTCCAGCGGCTCATCTCCGCATCGCAGCAATCGGCGCAGGTGTTCCATTCGCGCTGTTAGTACATCGTCGTGCGATGTGCCACGCACTAGCCTATGACAATATCGGCACGCCAGCCGATTCACCATGTACAACTTAGTGCGGAGCGCTGAACAATCAGGGCAGCGCAGGTAGCCGCCCCATCTGTTTGGCACGACTTCAATTTGTTGCACCACGCCATCAGCCGTCACCTGTAGTATCGCGAAAGTAACTGCTAGCGTCTCGATAGTTACCCCATCGGCCTCCAGTTCCAGCTTGGTGCCCAGCTCCAGGCCGCCTAACCGCCGCAATAGACCCAACTCCAGTGCTGGGACCTCGCCCATCTTCATGGCAGTTGCTCCCGCTTGGCGCGGCGAATCGCCGCCAGATGTTGCTCACGCTGAGCTTGCTGGAGCACGATCCTGCTTTCGTCATCACGTCGCCCGGCCGCCTCGACTACGGGGGCTATCGGGCCGCAGGATTGCACGACAGACCTACTCGCTAGTAGTGCCAGCAATGCAATGGGGCCTTGTGCTGCGGCCTCTAACACAGCTACGGCGTCCTTAGCCCTGCGCAACCGCTCAGCAGTACCGAGCCCAGAGCGCAGTCCGTGGCACTTGGCGCAGGCGAAAGTTTCGAGCAGGTAGAGCAGCGAGGTAGGTTTTCCGCATTGAGGGCAGCACCAGCTAACTCGGTGCGCGCAAGGACGGCCACGTACGCCGGTCCAGCGGAGGGGCAACGATTGCTGGTGTCCGTCCCAACTAACTAACAGTGCTGAGCGGTCAGGCGCCACGCAATTAAATCTAAGCTCACTTAAACTCAAAGTTCCGGGTGTGGAGTCCCTCAGTAACCCTTGATGCAGCAAGGTTCTGATGTCCAGTGTAGGTAGGTCTGCGCGATGCAAGATGGCGGCCCCTTGGTGGTGGCGCGGCATGCACATTTTACCACGGCATATACAGGCTGCGGCGCCAGCAGCCTGTATATACTTAGTTACCCACAAAGTTAACCCGCAGGAGCTGAAACGGAGTTTTTTACGCTGGATAGTGAGTTTACCTGCTTGGTCTGTGCAGATAACGTCGAACCATTACATGTTTTTGCATATGTAACTGATTACCACTTCGTATGTTGATCCCGGCACGACGAAACTCCACTCTCCCGCTCTGTTTTCCGTATGAATAATACTACCCCCTCCGTTTATATTTTTGTACAAGGCACCCTGCACCATTCTCAGTTTATTTTCACGACAGTCAATCTCGTAGAAATACTTTTCGGATAGATACGCTGGATCGTTGCCAACTTGCTGGGGAGATGAATAATTAGTCAAAATCCAGAGTTTAAGTAAATTTTGTGATTTCTTTATCGTACTATTTTCGACAAAAAAAGCCCGCTCAATAGAGTCTACAGGTACTGACTGCCATTCCGCACTTGCTTTGGCGCACAGTAATAAGAAGAGAGCGATAAACATGCATAATTTTTTCATTGAGACTTCCTCGGCGTCCATCTATTGACATCACCGCCTAGCAATATTGAGGTATTGGGGTGCTTTCGAGTCGCTCCGTGCTTTCACCGAAAGACTCATCATGCAAGCCCACTCCCGAAAAGAAGCCGCGGCACTCAGGATTTTTACTAAAGATGCCCTGTTTTCAGGAAAGACCAAAGCAAAAATGCCATCAGCCCGTAGGTAGTAATGTAGCCAACCACTTTCCAAATCCGGTCATAACGCGCACGGCGTTGATCATCAGCGAATTCGTATTTCTCTCCCAACCACAAGACCACCCAGCCGATGCCAGCTAGAACAAGACAACACGCGATAACGATGAATGTCGGCTTAGGCGCAATGTAGAGCGCGATCGCTATGGCAACTCCACTAGCAATTGTGGCCCCGTATGCTACACCTTTCCGGAAACCCCTCTCCTCATCTTCATTCATAGCTGATTCCTGTGATTAAATAAACGGCCGCCCCCGTCTCTAACGTGAATATACATTTCCCGCAATTCGCATTCCTTGCGAACAAAGACCAAGTTATCCATTGATGACGCAACCGCGCACTGCTATTTGGCTGGCTTGTATTTCTCAAGGTAATCGCCTGCTAACTCTTGAGCTTTCGCCAGTTTTGCAGGTGACAATTTTTTAGCAAACTCGTCACGCTTACTCGCGAAGCCGCCATATCCATATGTATCTATAGCAGCGCCGAAAGGTGCCCAAGCGTAGGCTAGCTTGTAGTCTTGCTGCACACCAGAACCAGAAGCGTAGCAATTAGCAAGTTTATAGATAGCTCTCTCATTAGCTTGCTCAGCAGATTTTCGGTACCAACTCGCAGCCGCCTTATAATCTTGGGTAGTGCCTACTCCGTCAAAGTAGAGCTCGGCAAGACTGAATTGTCCCTTTGCGTTTCCATTTTTAGCGGCCTTCAGGTACCAGGAGAATGCCTGAGTAGGGTCGGTATTTAACCCTCTGCCTACGAGAAGCCTATCTCCAAGCTCGATCTGTGCTGAAGCATTACCTCTTTCGGCAGCTTTACGTATCAAAGCTTCACCTTTTAATCGTTCAACTGGCACGCCTTCTCTGCCATCAAGGTACAATGAACCCAGCTTAATAAAGGCAGTGCTGTCCTGTTGATCAGCCGCTTTAGTTAACCAGTAAATTCCCCTCTCAGTATTCTTCGGGAAATCTGAAGCACCGTCTAAATAAATAGTCCCCACCATTACCTGAGCAATAGGAAGACCTTTCTCGGCAGCTTGTTGAATCAATGCGAAGCTTTTTTCTAAGCCTTTTTCCTGGTCTTTTTGTTCCATTAACTCCAGTAACCCAAGAAAAAACATCCCTGAACTGCTACCTTGATCGATCGATTTATTAAGCAAGACTCTTCCGAGCTCGGAGTCCACAGGAAAACCAAACTGCCCAGAACCATATACCATTCCAAGAAAAGACTGCCCTATTGCATTACCTTGTTCTGCTGATTTCTGAAGCCATGATATTCCTTGATTTTGATCAGCTAGAACGCCATTTTTGCCAGTTAAATATATCGTGCTCATTAAGAGTTGTGCATCGGAGTTTCCCTTTTCAGCAAAATCCTTTAACTGAGGAATATCTTTCGCTTTAAATTGGCATTCATTGCTATCGCCGCCACCAAATTCCGAGCAGTATTCAGAAAGCATCTTCATTGCTGATAGGTCTCCCTGCTTGGCTTTCTCAATAAGCACTTCAACATTCACAGCAGCAAGCGCCAGTGGCTGAAACAGAGCCAGTACAAACACCAGCAGCGCGACTTTAAGCTTCATGACGACCCCACCTCCTGTCGAAAGATCGGATGCTTAGCCTCGCCAAAGCGGAATGGGATAGTCACATCAGATCAGAACCGGCTGAGATCAGCCTATATTCATTGAGCTGATGTCGCATTGACCTGGGACAATATAGCAGGAGATCATCAAGAGAGTCCTTGTCTTACTCGCCATAGCTGCCTTGGGCTTCAAATGCATCTGCGGGCGTCCAAAAGTGGTAATGGACGGGCGTAGTGGCGCTGCGCTATCGTGAGGGGCGTTGCGAAAGGCACAGCCGATGGCTCGATTTACCGCAACAAAAATGGTTTATAAATCCACAGGCATCAGGGATGGACATTTAAAATGACAAAGATTGTAACGCTTTACAATCATAAAGGCGGCGTTTCTAAGACCACAACGACTTTCAATTTGGCGCATGCTATAGCCGAGAAATTTAATACCAAAGTTTTAATGGTTGACGCTGATCCGCAGTGCAATTTAACCGAACTCGCCTTGTCTCAACTGATTGAGAAACTAGATATAAAGTCGGAAAAGGAAGGTCGAGAATATCCACTCCCTGGCACCACTATATTAGAGGCACTAAGCCCTCGATTCATTGGTGATCGCTCAACGGTTGATGTGGATGGGATAGAATTACTTCCAGTTAATGGCGCCACTGAAAATGTATTTTTGTTTCGAGGAGATATCGCTTTAAGTGACTCCGAAGATACATTGTCGCAAGCGCACAGCATGCGAACGACAAATGATTTGCATCAGAAGCGCAACTATGTAGCAATTAATGACATGCTCCGGCGCCTAGGTGAAAAATATGGGTTTAGTCACATTCTTGTCGATGTGGGGCCAAGTGCTGGCGCTTTAACTCGGGCATGCTTCCTAGCCGCTGATGTTTTCATGGTTCCTGTTTTCCCAGACAGATTTAATTACCAAGCTATAGGTTCACTATCTCAAATTATCGGAAAATGGATTTCTGAACACGCAGCTATAGTCGAGGATTTCAAAAAATTATCGCTAAATGTGGCGCATGGTAAGCCGGAATTTCGCGGAGTAATAGTTCAAAGATTTCAAAAGTATGGCGGGTCTCCTAAGCCAGCTTTTGATCATTGGATGAAGTTAATTCCTCAGCGTGTAATGTCTGATTTAATGCCATCTTTGGTGGCAGCATCAGGCGATAAAGCTACTGTTTCCGAAGCCTGTTGGAAGAACCCCACAGTCGCTGAAATCGCGGAATTTGCTAGTTTGGCGCCGATGATGTTGACGTGGGGAACTCCCGTCTGGAAATTAACTCGTGAACAAACGGGTTGGGGCGGAAGTGTTTGGGATCAACGTAGTGAAGCGATGCAAACTTTCAAAGATCTATTTTTTGAATTGGCTGAGGTAGCCAAATGACGACAATCGCAAGCTTAGACTATGGGCTAGTCGCTTTTATCGATATTCTTGGATTTTCTTCTATGGTGGAGGAAGATTCAAAAGGTAAAATCCCAAAATTTCTTCCAATTTTCTTAGAGGTTTTTGAAGAAGTAGCGGGGAGCGCCGCAGGCAGTGGCTGCGATGTAAAAATGTTCTCTGACTCGATAATAGTGGAAGCTGGACTTACCCCATCCAATGTGGTGGGACTGCTTGGTATCGCGGCATCAATGCAGAAGTTATTTCTTAAACGAAATATTTTAGTAAGGGGTGGCATTGCATTTGGCAAGCACTTTTCAAACGAGCGAGTGACGTTCTCTCAAGCCCTGATAAACGCCTACCACTTGGAAAGTAAAGTCGCAAAGTTTCCTAGAATAGTCATCAATGATGATGTACTTAATTTTGCCTGGCATCATATTGACGCCGACGAGGGAATCAGAGATGGAGTTCGAGCGTTAGTTTTTCGTGATCGGGATAACTCGGCGTTTGTTCACTATTTTATGGGCGAGGAATTAGATGATCTAAAACCATTTGTCCGGGACTATATTCAGAACAATGCATCTTCGCACGAGACAGTTTTAGAAAAGATGCGCTGGCTTCTGGATTACTATAACTATTGCGCTAATGACTCTGGAGGCGAGCGCTTAGCGATCAGAAGTTTAGAACGTGACTTTTCGAATCTGGATATTATAAACTGAGGCGCGGTAGCGTTCTAGATAACTCACTCCATTCGCATCGCGCACCAATACTTAGCTCGCTTTAAAAGCGAGCTAGTGAATCAAAACCTACGAAAACTATTAATAGTTAATTTCAATGTCGTATTCGACAGCCAGCCCGGATCGCCGCGCTGCTTCGCCCGTACGATCAATTGTGTCAAAAAACCGGCCCAGTGGTGAGGTGGGGGCTCTTGCTTTATACTTGCGTTAGGCTCGACGGAAGTCCTAATTCGACTCAAACGAGTCTTTCAGAGAATTTTTCTGTCCAATTTTCGCTGTTTCTAAGTAGCGTGGTTCGCTATCTTTTCCTTGGATCCCAGCGTTCTCCAGATCGAAACCTTTCAAGGTCAAAGTGTTTTTCGACTGCTGAAAAATCTGGGGCTTTAGAAAACACCTCAGAGTAGCCAGGAAATTTGAACTCGATCGGGACGGCGAACTGGTGCGCCCTGATCTGGTCGTGGGCAATGTGCTCGAACACAATAGCCTCTCCACTTGTGTTGAAACTGATGCTCGTGATTTCTACTTCAGTGCCACCGATACGATTTATGCTGCCCAATACCGTTTTCATACGCGAACCAGAGCCGCTCCCAACTTTGAAAATTGGAGTATTACTGCATAGAAGGCGGAAGCGGATCATATATACAAATGCCTTCCTTGGTTGATCGAACTCGCCGCGAAATGCGCGAACAAGATTTCTAGGTGCTCCCTGAGCGCGCCGACTGCATTTTGGGCACCCTGTGCCGCCAAGGTGGCCAGTTGGGCTTTGGTTGAAAGCCCCATCTATCGGGCAGATGATCGTTACCCGGTCAAATGCTCCCTTATAGTCAGTCTCCGAGTAGTCGTAGGCAATTCCGTGGACTGCACGCGCATCTTCGATGAAGGACTCAGTCGTTTTCCGCATGGAATTGCCTGTCCTGATTACAGCGCACAGGGGGCATCCGCCACCTTGAAGATGTCCGCTAGGCAATTGTTCAAATATCCCATGCTCAGGGCAGACTATTTGAATTTTGGTAGCAGTACCTTGGAAGTAATCCTTCGAAAGCGTGTATTCATAGCGACCGTCGTGAAGCTTAACTGCTCGGTCAACGAAGTCTTCAAATGTCATACGTGCCTGCTTACCACGCATCGAGTAGGAACAAGGCTCACAACCGGCACCGCTTAAATGCACACCGGCAGTCTGTTCAAACTCTCCATGTATAGAGCAAATTATAGTTAGCGAATTTCTGGCGCCAATGTATTTGGTAACAGAGTAGTCATATTTACTGCCGTGGACCACTTTCGCAGCCGCTATGAATTTTTCGGTGTCTTTTTTATGGTACTTCCCTGCATTTTCAAAGCCACAGAGCTTGCACCCAAAATACAAATGATTTGCTGGGGTTTGCTCAAACCCCCCATGCTTTTTGCAGATAATCACTACTTTCTTTCTGTTGCTCACATACTTTACTTTTGAGTAATCATAACGATTTCCGTGAACCGCTACTCCGTCTCGGATGAACTCCTCTGTGGTTTTTTTCAATCTCATTAACTACCCCAACGCCAAAATAACTTGTCATTCCCTGTAGCTGCCGACGTTCATCTATGCACAAAGCTTAATTTACTGCCAGTCGGCGAAAGCCATTTTATAGCATGGCTGTTATACGTGGCGCGTCAGGGAACAATTCCCGACGTGACCAGTGGTCAGATGAAAATGACTGATCAGGTTGAATGCAAATGGATGAGCAAGTGGATTGCAATTTCGCAGGAAGGAAGCGGCGTAGCACCATGCACCTTAGAAACACAAATTTTTCGTGGATGCTTACAGACCTGCACAGCACCCCACCGTATTTTACTTTACGGGGGGGGGGGGCACTTGGGGCTATGGATGGCCGCGTGGGGCTAGGGCCCTAAGCGCCGCAAAAAGGTTGGGGGTAGCCACCTGCGCGGCCAACAGGGCCGCTACAGCATGCCTGCGGGGCAGTTACACGGTACAGCTTGGTGGCTGGCGTGCAGTTAGGTGGGCACTGCCACCTGCTTGCAAACCATCAGCCCTTCACGCAAGCAATCCGTGTGGGGCTCAGTGTGGGGCTAACGCCATATGCATAATTTTAATTCATATAAAACATATAGTTACGTTAAACAAAAACCCGCACAAGGCGGGCATGCTCGATAAGGTCCGGTCAGGCCGGCGGGAATTGGTCGTCGTAGGTGTAAACGCGGGCGTCGTAGGGCATGCCCTTCATGGCGACGTTGCCGTTGGCTGGGTCAGAGCTAGTGATCAGCGTCGGATAGGCCCAGCGGGTGCTCGGGCCGAACAGGATGTGCGGCGGCTCCAGCGGGCCGTCGACTTCCGGCGTGAAGTCGAGCGCGTCAACTCTGACGGTGTACTGATCGACTTGCGTAGCGGTGAATGGGCCCGACAGCGTGCCATCCAGCTTGCGCACGCCGATCAAGTGCTCGCCCCCGGCGCTGAAGTCCAGCGGCTCTGAAGAGCTCAAAAGCGCCCCCGAGCCGGTGACTGCAAAGTCCAGAAGGATCGCGCTCTGGCAACGCTTGGGGGCGTCATCGGCAACGGCTGCAAAACTCAGGTATCCGCTGTTGCTGCCGTCCATCTCGGTTTCCCAGGTGTAAACGTCGGTGCGGAACTTCTGATGCCCGCGCCGGCGCATGCCGAACCGCCAGGCCCTGGTCTTGTCGCTGAACCCTGGCATCTTGATCTTCTCGACCTTGGTGCCCAGGTCGCCCGGCCAGCGGCACTCGACCGTTTCCCAGGCCCATGTCTCGCGGGAGAAGTACTCCATGTCCACGCCGTCGAAGTCGTTGATCGACGGCATCGCGCCGCTGATCTTCAGCATCTTGGTCATGTTCTGCGGCGAGTACGTCTGCGTCTTCGGGCCGTAACTCACGTCGAACGCGGCCCGAGCGGCATCACGCACCGGACGCAACAGGCCCCGGAACACCACCAACTCACCGAACCCGCAAGCCAGGGCGTTGTTGATCATGTCCTTGACCGTGATCGTCGCGTCCAGCGTCTCGTCGTAGGTGTCGCCGCGGGAAACGCAGACGTTGTGAAAGGCCTGCCATTCGGGCAAGTCCAAATCGTCATCGGTGTAACCGCGCTGCTTCAGTTGGTAGATACACCAGGGCACGATGTCTCTGGTGGGACCTTTGCCCCCTTCCATGAGCGGCAGGATTCGTGTGGCCTCGGCGCTGACCTGGCTCTCCGACTGCGCTGACAGCCGATCACCGCCACGAATGTTGCAGGTCATAACCGTCAAGCCGGTATAGCTGGTTGGCGAGCTCTGCATCCGGCCGCGCAGGTCGGTCCATGTCGCGTCGTCTCGAGCTTCGTCGTTGATTCGGCCCGGCCGGTCGACGTACTGCTTGCGAATCCTGGCCTCGGCACGCATCGGGTAAGGCAGCACCACCCTTTCCGTGAAGCCCTGGGCATCCAGTGAACCGCCCACGTTCATCTTTTCGATTACGATCCAGGCCCCAGCTACATCCATGTCGCGGTACTCGAAGACGTAGTAGGTCGGGATCTCGTAAATCTGGCCCTCTCGACCGATGCCAGCCAGGCCATTGGCATAAGTGACAGACCACTCAATCTCCGTGATCTTCTCGCCTTCTGGGCAACAGGCAATTGGACCTCGGTAACCACCCTGCAGATTGGATGCGTCCAGTGTGATCAAGCCATTTACGGTCTGCATGCTGTTGAAGCCAGGCCAGCCCGCGTCGGTTGAACCTGACGAGCTCAGACGCTCAACAGCTAACAGGCTCGCGCTGTAGGCCGTGATCCGGTAGCGCAAGCCGCGCGGACCGATAGTGGCCAGACCTTGGCCAATAGCCAGGCCTACCACGGGTGATCCACCGTCGTAATCAAGCGTCATCTCCGCCGGTTGCGCTGGCGTGCCTCCGGTCGTAGCCGTCCCAGTCACACCAACCGGAGCCGACCCCAGCACCGTCGAAGCGCCAGATGCCGATATAGGCATGCCGAAGAAAGGGGTGAGCTCTACAAATCGGACCACACCCGATGATTGCTGGGCCTGGATCGGTACGCCAGTGAGCTGCACGTTCAGTGCCGAAACCAGGCCGGCCAGGTCAGTTGTGGCGGTGCTCAGCGTCAGCGGGTAGGTCGATCCCGCATGCGAAAGAGTGAACCCGAGAGGCGTGACGTTGAAATCGTATCGCGTCGGTGCAGCAGAGCCGGTCAGTGTGGATGCTGAGCCAGGATCTGCTGGCACAGCCGGTACCGCCGGAGTGAAGCTGTGCACCACGTACATCCCAGCGTTCGACCCGGCCACCTCAATGAGCATGCCCGGAGACGGGCTCAGCATTTCAAGCGGGCCGCGGATGATGTCGCGCCCGGCGCCGCCGTCAACAACCTCATAGCTGTAAGGCGAAAGCACACGGATGATGATGCCATTCGACCAGTCGGCCGGGAACTGGCCCGATCCAACCGGAATGCTGATCGTGTCACCGACAAACTGGTACGCCGAGGCTGTGGCGGCCCGGGTCAGCTCGGTGGCCATGGTCAGCTCAAGGCCTGCAGAACCACTGGAGCTGGCCCCAACCTCTGGCGCGTTGAACCAGTTGATGTGCGCCGGATCAGCTGACAGGTCAGCACCTGGTGGGTAGATGGTGAAGGTTGCGTCCGCACCCAGGGAAATCAAAGGCGTTTCACCGACCTTTACCTTGGACAGAGGGATGTCGTACTCACCCTCACCGACATAGAGAAGCATTTCAACGCGCTGGTCGCGCGGAGCCAAAAAAGCGCGGCGCGGCTGAGCCAGGTAAGACGGATAGGTTCTCTGGTGGCCGGCGATCTGCCGCACCGGATCACCCAGTTTGACCTTGTTACCCTTAGCGCTGGCATCCATCAGCGGGTCACCCTGCTGGGTGCCGGCACTGGACGGCATGCCCGGCATCTTGGGCATGATCGCCTTGAGCACCGCCTTGGCGCCTTTGAACAGGGCGAAGGTAATGGAGAACGGGTCGGTACCCTTCGGCTCTCGGTAGATCTGAAGCAGGTCGGAAGGCTTGAAGGCGACCTTGTGCCAGTTGGTTTGCTCTATCACTTCGTCGTTCAGCACGGCGCTGATGGGCGGGCTCTCGCGACGTTCGTAGGACGTGGCTTGGGACTTCAGCCATTCCTCGATGGTCATCCGGCGATCGGTCTTCCAGGTGCCCAGGGGCGCGGTGTCACTCAGCTTGTTCGGATAGAACTCGATCACGGTAGTAAACCACCCTTGGGTTAGCGGCTTCGAACTCGCCGGTTGTCCGGAGGCAGGCGCCACCGGGATTTGTGTCGATCACCTTCAGGCGACCTTCGCTCAACAGCACTGTGCCAACATGCAGCAGCGCCTTTCCGCGCAGTACCGCAGCGATCGCGCCAGGCTCTGGCGCGCACTCCTCCATCGACTTTCTGAGGTCGCGGTAAGCCTTGGTGTTCTCGCGGATCTTGTCCTTTCCCACCGCGCCCAGCGAAGGCAGCCAGTCCAGCCCGAAAAGGTCATGCCGGACCGCCCGGCACAGCCCCCAGCAATCGAAGGCAATAGGACCCCTTGCACCCTCGCGATACGGGGCGCGCATGAATTTCTCGATCATGGTCAGATGTACTTCAGGCCAGGTGCCAGGGATGTGGTCAGCACGGTGCGCAGACCATTGGTGTTCAGCAGATCGAAGAAGCCGGCAGTGAGCTTGGCGATATCGTCCTCATACTCCCGACTGAGCAGCGTCATGCGATACCGCTCCTGAGGGAACGAGAGGTCTTCGGCCAAGTAAATGCGCACGGTGATAATGAAGCGGTTATCGGCGGCCTTGGCGGCCTCGACCACCTCTTGCACCTCACCGGTCACATTGTCCAGGCCGAGCACCAGGTTCTGGAACGCGCTGTTGTCGTTCTTTGGCATGGCCAAATCCATGGCCATAGCGATGAAGAGCAGCGTTCGGCCGTCCTCGGTGGTGCAGATCCGGTCCTCGTAACCTGAGCAGTAGAGGTGCGAGATGCTGCTACCCTCCTCTCGCCCCTCCACAGTCACCACCAGCTCCCCTTTGCCTGAGGCGTAACATTCCTCAATCAGGCTCATGCTTCAGGCCACTCCTTGTTCATGGCAAGGTCAATCACGTTCTTGTTGAGCCAGTATTCTGGAAACTGCTCCCAGGGCGCGGGGATCAGTGGCCGCGCCTTAAGCTGAACTACTGCCGAATACCGCCAACGCTTGACCTGGGTAAGATCTGGCCCCTGGTATATGCCCTTGAAGTGGGCCTCATAAGCCGTGAATCCTGCCGGGGTCTGCAGGCTGATCTCGAACCACTCCAGACCGTTATTCAGGGTGCGCGCATACCAGGCCTCAAATATCCCCGCTTCGTCCTGGCTGAAGTTGAAACTGAACTTCACCTCAGTCGGGACGTAGCTGTGCCGAACCCGGTACCGCGTACGCCCGGTTACCATTGGGGTAGCCCGCATCGGATCGACCGTGCTCATGCCGTACCCTTCCTGCAGAGGAAGTGACAATCCTGCCGGGTACTGAATCATTGCCATTCCTCGTTAGGAGCCCTGTCTTTTCCAGCCATATGCGCCTTCGCCGGCATCCACGACCTGGCCGTACCCAGAAGCAAGCTGGCCAGAAATCTCGTCAACCGCAGCCTGGACGATCACCCGCAATCGGCCGTCAGAGTCAGTCCGGGTTTCGATTTGGCTTTGGCTGTAGTTCTCGATGGTTACCTGGTGGATAACCTGAGTGGCCTGGGTGCCGCCCTGACTTCCCCGCTGCGCAACCGCCACGGATGCCCCTTGACTGGCCACCGATACCCGCTCGTTCGAATTGATAGCCTCTAGCAGCGAACGGTTACGCTTGGTGGCCTGGGCGTTAACCACGAACTCACCGTCGCTCAGCCTGGCCGTGATGCTGTCAGAGGTGCCAGTACCAGCCCCGGACACGTAACCCCCAGTGGCGAAACCAGGGACCACTGCGAGACCGGCAGCCAGCGCTGTGGTGGAAGTCAAAGCAGTAGCAGCGGGGACGGCGTTGGTGCCAAGCGTGGCAAGGGAGGCCATCGCGGCCGCAGGCGCCCAGGCGGAAGCGGTTGTCCCAGCCAGGGCAATGTTGGTCGCTGCTGCCGAAGCTCCGAGTGTCGCGCTCAGCGCGGCGTTCATCGCCATCTGCACGCCCATCCGGATAAATCCGGTGATCACCTGGTCGAGCACGTCAGCGCCGATATCCCCAAGCGTCTTGAACGACAAGCTGCCGCTCTTGATCGCGCTGGTGATGTCATTCGCTATGGTGTTGAACGAACTGGAGAAGATCGACTGCGTCTGTCCGGCGATGTCGCGCGCTTCGTTGCCGAAGTTTTGGACTGCCGCCGTCCACCCGTTGATAGGGTTGAGCATGGCCTGGTCCATCTGCGCCCAGCCAGCCTGCAATGCTTCCAGCTGTCTCGGTAGAAACTCGTTGGTCAGGTCGATCTGCGTTTGCAGGTCCTGCCGCTGCTTCTCCGTGGTGGCATTGGCGAGCTCAGTACGCAGCTGGAGGATGCGGTCGTTGGTCTGCTGCTCCAACTGCACACGCTGCTGCAGACGGGTTGACTGCAAGTCACCCATGCCCACGCCTTGAGCCTCCAGGCTGTACTGCGTCCGCTGGGTGCTGAGCTGCTTCTCCAACTGAGCGCGGTACTGCTCAGCTTGCGTCAGGCCTTGAGCGCCTTTGATGGCAGCGCCGTAGTTGATCGAAGCCTGGGCCAGGGCCTTGTTGTACTCCTCCTGGCTGATTTTGCCCTTGTCCAGCACCAGCTGGAGCTGACCCTGCTCCTTGACCAGCGCACGCGCTGCCTGGGCTGCCGGATCGTACTGGTTGTAGAGCTTGGCGAAGGTGTTTTCAGCCTCGGACACGCCGCGATTCTGGCCGGTGGCCGCCTTGGGCTTGTTCTTCTTCGCCTCACGCTCTTTGATGTCGGCGATTTGTTGCTCGACGTTCTTTCTGGCTACCGCGTACTTGGCTTCTTCCTCAGCAGTGAACCCGCCGGCCTTCTGCGCATCTGCGCGGGCCTTGTCGATGTCCTTCAGCTGCTTCTGAAGCTTCTCGGTTTGGGTCTGAGCCGCCTTGAAGGTGGCGTTGATCGTGTCGACGCCTTTTTTTCCAGCATCTTGAATCGCCTTGCTGGCAGCATCCTCAGAAGCTTTTCGACCGGCCTCGGCAATGGCTGATTGCAGATCGGCAGCCTGTTGACGCAGTTGAACGATGCTCTTTGAGGTGATCCCGAGACCAAAGGCTGCACGGCCGCCCTGCTGAATGCCTTTCTCGGCATCCGCAATCTTGCGCTCTACGTCCGCAAGCTGTTGTTCGAGGGATTTGTCGCGACCAACGTCGAGCATCGCATCCCAGGCTTTCTTGGCGAACCCGGCTACTGACTGCCAGGCAGACTCTAGGGTGCCGAGGTTTCCCTCGATCTCTATGGCTCGACTGCTGATCTCCTCGGCGTACAGCCCTGCGGCCACCTGCGCCGCCCCCATGGTGTCGCCCTGCTCCTGCAGGGAAACGATGTTGGCGTACTGCGAGGTGGTCAGAATGTTCAGCTCAGCGTCGAGCTTCTTGATTGCCTCGACCGGGCTTTTCGCGATGTCGTTGAACGACTTCACGACCCCATCGATGTCTCGACCGGTTTGCTTCGACCAGGCCAGCGAGGCCTGGGTGATCTCCGCGTACATTGAGGTCAGCGGGTTGCCTGCGGCTGCCAGCTTGGTGAGCACAGCCGCTGCAGCGCCAACCGTGCCGCTGGTGCTGGCCACTTCATTGGCAAGGTCTGCCAACTGGCCTGCACTGGTGCCGGCGGCGTTGCCGTTCTCGATCAACGCATTGGCGAAGCGCTCCGATTCCTCTGAGCCCTGGTAGTAGGCCAGCGCCAGAGTAGCGGCGGCTGCCGCGGCAACGGAAAACGGGTTCACCAATCCAAGGATGTAGCCACCCATGGCGCGCGCGGCCGGCCCTACACCACCGAACATATCCTTGAGCTGACCGCCCTGCTGCAGGAATACGGTCAATGGGGCCTGCCCGGCCTGAAGGCTGACGGCAATATCGGTGAACTGGGCAGGAAGGCCACGCAAGGATGCCTGGTAGGCCTTGGCCGACATTCCGGCCTTGTTCATGCCGGTGCTGGTTTCACCCAGAGCATCGCGCATGGTGTTAATGCGCTGGGTGTATTCGACGAACGTGTCGCTTTCGACAATGCCTGCCTTTTTGAACTTTGCCAGCTTCTCCTGCATGTCGTCCAGACGGCCAAGGGCAGCGGTGGTCGGATTGATCTGCCCAAGCAGCTGGGTAAGGGCTTTGCGCTGGTCGTCCAGGCTTTCCGAAACCCCTTCGGCCGATGCTGCTGCCGCATCCCCAGCCTTCTCCATCCGTCCGAGCGAGTCGGTCAGGTCATCCGCATTGCGCTTGGCGCCGCGCGAGTCGATCGTTACCGCGAGGCGGGATTCCTGCGCCATAGCATTCTCCAGGCGTAAAAAAACCCGCTTGGCGGGCTATCGTTTTGGCGGCGTCGACCTGTCCTTCTCCTGCTGCTCGTCCCAGTGCCTGCGGTACTCGTCATCCAGCGCGAAAATCGCAGCGTCGAACTCATCGCGACAAATCGCTGTGGGATAGCGGGCCATATAGTCAGTGATGGCTGCCGGGGAGATTGGTGCGGGAGCGCCGATCATTCCGACGTATTGCCGGGTGCGGCTGATAGAGCCGTAGGCCTCAAGGACCTCGGCAGTGACGCCATCAATTTCGGGCTGAGGCGGTACCGGCGCTACGCCTTTCAGCCTTTCGCGCTTCCAGCGGGCTTTTTCATTGCTTTCGCCCGCCCACTCCCGCCCCCAGATGTAGGCGTCGATGGCTTTTTTGCGGTTGCCTGAGCCTTCTCTTCGATCCGGCGGGCAATGTCGCTACCTGTCTTGATTGCCAGGAAGTAGACCTCGGGCATCTGCCTAAGAAGCGCCTTACAGAGCCCTGGCGAGTAAGGCGCGGGGATGCCGGGACTGTCGGCTTCATCGACGCCCTCCCAGTCTTGGATCAGATGCTTGGAGACCAAATCGAAGAGCATCTCGCTTTCCTGCTCGAAAACAACCGGCTCCGCATCGGCAATGCTGAAGTCCTTGGTGCCAACACGGGTCTGCATGTCGATGGATGCGAGGTGGCGCTGGATCAGCGCGTAGTGCGACTTGTACAGCGGGCTGGCGGTAGAGCCGACCAGGATTTTCGCACCCTTGGCGATTTCGACCCAACGGGTGCCATCAATGTCGAGCTCTGGCTTCTTGGCAATAGTGATGCCCATGGTAATCCTCTGCGGTAAAAGGCCCAGCGCACACCGCAGGGCGCGCCGGGCGAAGGGTTAAGCGGTGACGGTAACAGCACAGGTGTCGGTCTTGGTGCCGTCTGCTGCACTGGTCGCGGTGATGTTGGCGGTGCCCACTGCAAGGGCAGTGACCAGGCCGGTCGCGCTCACGCTGGCGATGGCTGGGGCCGAGGAGATCCAGGTGACCAGCTGGCTTGCGCCCACTGGGGTTACCGCTGCCTCGAGATCGGCGGTTTCGTCTACAGCCAGGCTCATGGTGTCCGGGGTGACGGTCACCGCTGCGATGGCGATAGGCGCTGGCAGGCGGGTGATGGTCGGTGGCACGCGGCGAGCGGTATAGGTCAACTCCACCTGGATGATGTCGGTGGCGCCGCCGTCCGGCCAGTCGCCGCTGACTTCCATCTCAGGGATGAGGAAGGTGTAGCCACCGTCTGCATTGCTCAGGGTGAATTCAAAGCTGAGCGAATCACCGGTCTGCTGCGCCTTCCAGTACTCGTAGGCGGTCTTGGACCAGCTCATGGTGATCGAGCCGCCTGGCACGAAGGTGGTCTGAATGATGTTGCCAGCGAACGGGTTGCCGTTTCCGATGCATCGCTGGGTCTGGGAGTTATTGGCGAACTGCAGGTTGAAGGTGTCAACGCACGCGTTGTCGTCACCCAGTTGCACGCCATTGATCTTCAGGCCGGTCACATCCTTGAAATCGTAGCGCCGCTGGCTGGCCTCGGGTGCAGGGCTGACGATGAACGACGAGTTGTCGGCCTTGTCCTGCCACGAGGTGGCCATGAACGTCGTGGTGACGCTGATCTCGTTGTCGTTCGGGACCTCGATGTTGATCGTGTCAACCTGAGCGCCCCGGGCAATGCCCGCGATTCCCACGTCAGCGTCGTATGCGGCGATGGAGAACGAGATTCGCTCGTTGCCCATGGTCAGGGTATTGCCGACCCAGTTCGCACCGAAGCAGGAGGCCAGGAACTCGTCCAGGGCGCCGTAGCGGAACTTGGTTTCGATATCACCGCCAACGTCCACGGTGGTCTGGGCGGTGCCCTGCGACATCCGGGTTTCGCCGATCTCGTTGTTCTCTTCGGTGTTGTAGGTGGGCACCAGGCCGAAGCTGACGCGGGTCAGCACGTTCCATGGGCCCGGCGGGGTAATCCCTGGCGTCACTTCGCGAATCCACGCGGTTGAGCGTTTTGCACCGCTACTCATGGGGTGTTTCTCCTATCAATAGGCGTAAAAAAACCGCCATGTGGCGGTGCATTTGCGAGGTTTTGGTCGGCTAATTGTGAGCCGAGATCACATTTACGAGATCAATGAAGAGGCAGGGATGGCTGCATCTGCGAGGCAAGATCGTCAAGCTTCGCTTCAAGCGGAGGCTTCTGCCTTTGCCACTGACGCAGGCCTTTCCCGCAGAGGCTGGCCAAGGCCTGCTTGCCGCTGTACTCGAGAAGAGTTCGCTGAAACTCGGCGCTGAGCGTCTCGCCCTGGCGAACCTGCTCGTCCAGCACATCAAGTACGGCGCGACGGAACTGCTTGGCGCGCTCGGTTCGAGCAAACATGCCGAGCAGGTGGGCGCCACGAAGGCTGAATACGCGCACATACTGTTCGCCGCCGCGTGTCTGCATCTTGACCATGCCAGTCATGGTCTTGGTGAACTCATCGGCATGCCGCGTGTATAGCTTCTGCACCTGGCGCACAGCAGAATCAAAGGGTGCGTCAGTTTGGTCGCCCCCTTTTCCGTAAAGCGCAATAGCGACTTCCGACAGCGTTAGACAGGGCTGCCCGCCATGATCAATCACGCTCAGTTCGGTATCGCCGATAATCAGTTTGTCCATGGTGTATCCCCTGCAATAGCCCTGGAAATAGATCGGCCACAGCAACGCCCCAGGGAAGGCGCTTTCAGGTGCCCCCTAGCTGTGACCAGAAACTGAATTGGGGCTCAGTAGGCCCGGTATGGAATCCGCACGTTTACCTGGTACCAGTTGTTGCCGTCGTCCCCGACGACCTGGGCGGACGCCGCATGACACTCAAATGGGCCGGTGGGATCGCTGTAGAACTCGAACTGTTCTACCAGCGTGTCAGCAGCTCGCGTGATCGCCAAAGTGCCCTCGTAGGTCGGAACGAACAGCTGAATAACGATGATCCCAGTGCGGCGAACGCATGGCCCTACTCCGACCTCTGGAGTACTGCTCAGGCCAGGAATATCGGCCAGGCGCGCCCAGATGGTCTTGCCAGCCGGATCGAATGGCTTGGCGTTGTTCGGGTAGTCCACATTCTCCGCTGGGATACCGGTCCACTGCTGCATGCGCCCGATGACGATGTTGCGGATCTGTTCAAAGGTCATGAGCTGTAGGCCTGTGAGACACCATGGAAGGAGACGGCATAGACGCCTCCTGGCGCCTGGGTGGAATGGCCGTCCTCCAGGCGCTCCGCGTATGGCAGGTTGTTCTGGATGTACACGACGGAGTAGGCGGAAACACCGTTCAACACGGCCGCGCCTTTCGCTATCGTGGCTGAGCCATTGGCGTCCGTAGCATCCAACTGGGAATAGCTAGGGTCGCCTATCGTCACGATGTTGTTCGCACGGAACCTCCCGCCGACGTAGCCTTTGCCTGCGGCCAAGTCGTTCACATAGAAGTTCTGGTCCCGCTCTTTCTTCGTCAGCTTCTTGTTGCCGAGAGACAGGGCCACCGCGTCATAGGCGTCTGCCTGCGAGACATTTCGGGCCCTTTGTTCAGTGTTGACCTTCCAGAGATCAGGGTTACCTACAGGGGACTTGAAAACGATCTCCCGAAGCATGGCCATAGCGATGACCCGAGACCTGGTGGCCACCGCCTCGTCCACCTCCTCCCGGAATGCTGATGGTGGAACGCTCCACCCTCTTCCCTTGGCCATGGTCACCTCCTCAGCTGGATCTCATAGTGGGCCTTGGCCGGGTCAATACCGGGACTGACGATGGTGTAGGTCGCCTGCTCGCCGGTGAGCAGGTCTTCGGCAGTGATCTTGTGCCCTACGGCAGGCTTGTCGGTGACCTCGTTGGCCAGGCAGATCAGCAGCACATCACCAACGAGGATGTTCACCCCGTCGATGCGTCGGCTATCGTAGGCGTCGAGGATGCCGCGCCCCGTGTAGGTCACTGGCTGGGCCGTGGTCGTCTCGTTGACTGGGTCCCAGACACCAGGGCCCATGTAGGTGCCGGTAAAAGTCGATACCGCATCGGCTAGGTCTTCATCGAAGGCCTCGGCCAGATCGGCCTGCACATCGTCGCGCAGCCCCATGGCTACCCCCTCTTTACAGCAAAAGCGAAAGGATTGCTGCGCCAAGGTGTTAGCAGGGCCAGGGCCAACTGCACGCACGCAGGCTGAGCGGCCTTGCTCGACCGGTCGAGCGCACCGAAAGACTTGCTGGTCGATACCGAACCGGCTTTGACCGTCTTGGACTCAAGCGAGCCTTCAGTCTGCTGCTGGTACAGCTTGCCCTCGGCTGCGCACTTGGCCAGTTGGGCGCCAGCTTGCTTTACATCGTCAGGCACATTGTCCATGTCGACGCCGACCAGGTTCAGTGAGGTCAGGTAAGCGTTGGCCTGCATGACTGCGCCGGCCTTCTTGTCCTCGGTGGTCCAGTCTGGGCCGAGGATCTCGTCGACGTCGGCCACAGTGATGTAGGTAGCCATCAGGCCTCCGCTTGAATGAATGGGGCCGTAGCCCCGGTGTTACGCCTTCGACAGATCGTCGATCAATTTCTGAAGCGACTCTTTCGAGGCATTGGCTCGGTAGCTGACGCTGGCGGCGTCGAGTCGAGCCTTGAGCTCCGCGACTTCTTTCGCCTCTCGCTCTTCGTCAGGCACCTGTCGGCCCTGAGCGGTTTGCGCCACGAACTCATCCAGTTTGCGCTGCAGATCCTGAGCCTTCTCGACTTCCCCATCGCGCTCGCGCTGGAGGCTGGCAATTCCGGCGTTGACCGCTTCAAGCACCTTGAGCAGGTGGTCAGTGGTTTCGCCAAGCTCACCTTCTGGCCGCTCCAAGCTCTGCGCGGCGAACGATTCAACGATTTTCCGAACCAACACAAGTTGATCGGACTGCGCCTCCAAGTCCTTGTGTAGTGCAACTACAGATTCATGGATTCGCAGCGCCACACCATCGCCGCGCGGAACATCCAGGACCCCAGACTCCAGCGATACAGCCAGCTCTTCGATGGCACCGAGCTGAGAGCGCAGATACTCCATGTCCTGATGGCCGATGCCTGGCGCCACAACAACGGCCTTCAGCTCAGGCCGGATGGTCACCTCAGGCACGTCCTCGGCCTCCCCCTCGCGGCTCTGGGCAGCGTTGGCGTCGACAATGCGCAGGCCGTGCTCTTGGGCCAAGGCCTTCACGTTTTCCCGGTACTGGTGGAACGGGCCTGCCAGGTACCAGATGTTGTTCTTGATCATGACTTTTTCCTCAGCGAGCCAGGCGACGTGCCCGGCCCGCTATCACTGGATTACTTGGAGGCGTCGCCGATCAGGGCCGTACCAGCGGTGTGCTTGATGCTGGTGGCGGTCTTGTCCCAGTTGGTGCCGGTCGCCAGCTCGGCATCGGTCGGGGACTTGCCGCCAGCGACGGTGTCCCAGGTGTAGCCCTTCAGGCCCAGGCCGAAGGTGTAATCAACCTGCAGCGTGGTTTCGATGCGCTCTTTGCCGTTGGTGGTGTCGACGTTGCTGATCATGTCGCGACCGTCATGCACCAGAGCTGCACCCTGGACCAGGGAAAGGATGATTTCCTTGTCCGGCGCCGGATCGACACCCGCCTGCATCAGAGCAGGAGCATCGGTGACCACCGACACCTTGCCGAGAATGTCGATCACTCGGACGTTGCCCGCCTGGAACAGCTGCTGCTGGTTAGCCAGGTTCTGACCGATCAGCTTGTGGTAGGTGGTGCCCTGCATTACCTGGGTGATCAGGTTCTGGCTGGCATCACCGAACTTCGCGTGGGCGTTGTTCAGGCCGGCATAGGTAATACCGGCAGTGGCGGACACGTCGTTTACTGCTGCGGCCTGGGCGGTGATCGCAGCCACCAGAGCGGCGATAGCAGTGTTCAGCTGATCCTTCAGCAGGATCTCAGCGAAGGCGCGCGAAGCAACTTCGATGCCCTGGGCGGTGGGACGCTCCAGCCAGGTCATCTGGGATGGCTCGTAGCGCACCGGGCCGAAGCCGCCGGCGACTTTAACCGAGCTGTTCTTCAGCTCGGTCAGGTCGGTGATCGGCGCGGCGCCGTTGGCAGCGTAGCGATCTACGCGGCGCTGGGCGGCGGCCAGGGTCTGGAAGAAAGACTCCTGCAGGAAGTCGCCGGTGAAGCCGTCCGGGGACAGCACGATTGCGCCGCGGCTGGCGGCGTTGAACGCAACGAGCATCTGGTCCAGCGTTTCGATGGTCGCCGGCATGATGTATTCGTTGAAAACCTGCATTTGCGACAGGGACATGGGTGTTTTTCCTTATTTCAGTGGGAGGTCTGGGAACCGGTCAGCGATTGCTGCCGTGCGTTCCTCTTTGGTGCCGCCGATTTTTCCTTTTGCGGCCCCGCCGCCCTTTCCAGCACCTCCGGCCCCGCCGCCAGATGCTTTGCTACCAGCGATCAGCGGACCGAAGGCCGGATCGTTGGTGAATTCAGCTTTCAGCTCATCCAGCGTTGCCGCCGAGAGCTTGCCGGCCGCGTCCAGCACGACAACGGTGGGTTTACCGTCGCGCTGCTCGACGCTCAGCCGGCGTTCGATATGGGGGAGCAATGCCTTGGCGCTGCCTGGGATGGCCAGAGTGGTCGCGATCTCGGTAGCGGTGCGGCCCACAGTCAGATCCCGAATCTGGCCTTGCAGAGTGGTGCGCTCGCTTTCGAGTGTGCCGGTCAGCTCTGCTTCGCGGCGCGCGTACTTCTCGGACCAGGACTTCTCGAGCTCTTCGACGTTGCCCGACTTGCGCAATGCCTCTTCGCGCTCCAAGCGGGCCTGCTCTTCGGCATCCTTGCGGGCCTTGTCGGCAGCCTTCTTCTCATCCAGCAGCTCCTGGACCTTCGACTTCAGGCCAGAAACATCCTCAGGCTGTGGCAGCCCTTCGATGCCGAGAACGAATTTGCCGTCCTTCTCGACGTACAGAGCCTGAATGGATTCGTCGACGCCTTCGAGGCTGTCCAGTTGGAATTTCAAGGTCATTGCTGTCTCCCAGAGACGTAGTGCAGGCCCTGCCTGCGGATACAAAAAAGCCCCGGCTCAGCCAGGGCTTGGAAAGTGCGCGCCACGAAAGCGCGATGTGGTGTTTTGTGGCGCGGATCAGTTCATGCCTGCCCGCTCGAAAGCCATAGGCTCACGCTCGCGCAGCTGCTGAAGGGTCAGTGTCTTGCCGTTGTCGTCGACGAACCGGTCGATGGGCAGCTCGCCTTTGCTGAACAGCTCATAGCGAGCCGGACCGAGCACGTCCTTCTGGAACGCCACAGGCTGCCGGGCAAGCCATTCGCCGTAGCTGGTCTTGCTGCTGACCTGCTCGACACCATCCGGCCCGACAGAGGGACGCGTAGAGCCTGGAATCTCGCGGGCGTATTCGTCCTTGAGCACCGGCACCAGCGTGGTACGGCAGCGCCAGTGATACGGAGGCCGGGGCCCGTCCAGCGGGATGATGGTTTGATCCAAGCTCATGCACAGAAGCGTCGTGCGGCTGTCCAAGGTGGCAATGCGGCGCATACCTTTGAGGATGTCGTCGTTGTCCTTGAGCACTTCCACGCGCGCCGTACTGGCGATGTGGTTGGTCATGGTGTTGACCAGTGCTGCAGCCTGCTCCTTTTGCTTCACACCAAGCGGGGCCAGGCGCCTGGCGATCTGGTCGCTGGTTTCGCCCAAGGCTGAACCAACCCGAATCTGGCTGATGATTTCGGCCGACTTCTTGGTGCCGAACTCATCCAGAGCGCCAGCAATGCTGATGCGCTGCCTGCCCTTCCCGACTTCAAGGTCCATCGGATCGGCCAGGGCCGCCGCTGCGATCTGGGCTGGTACTGGCGTGTTCAGCTGGACGACCGTCTTCACGACCTTGCCCAGCAGCGTCATGTTGAACTCGGCCTCGTAGCCGCCGAATTCTGTCAGATCCAGAATGGCCTGCCTCTTCATGTCGCCGTAGATGGTCGCCAGATCGCCCTGCAATGCCTGTATCTGCCGCTCGTAGCGCTTGCTGCCGTACAGGCTCAACCCGTCGGCAACGCGCGCCTTGGCTGTGCTGATGGCCTTGCTGATGAACTTGGCCAGCTTCTTCAGAGTGCCTCCGGCGTAGCGCTGGACATGCACCTGGTGCCGCGTGGCCGCATCGGTCAGATAGCCTTCGTTACTCATCGCCGCCCACCGGTGGTTCGCGTGCCAGTTCTTCGTCGATCAGCTCGTCAGTCCGATCAGCCTCAAGTACGCCACCCTGGCGCAGGTTGGTCCGAACATCAGACTTCGCAATGAAGCCCTGCTGCCAGAGCTGGACCTGGGCCAGGATGTCCTGGGCAGTCATGGTCTCGTCGAAGAACGATTGGTTGAGCCAGAAGACAGTACCAGCCTCGTCCGGCTCGCCCATCATGAACCGCTCAGCGTCGAGGATGGCCCGCTTCAGGGCCTCCGACACGTTGCCGGCGATGGTGCCCAGTACGCTGTTATCGGAGCTGTACCGGATGCGCACCGCTTCGGCAGTCTCGGCGCCACCAGCCTGCTGGACGATGCGAGCACCGATCATCAGCATCTGCTCCTCCTTGTCCTTGAGCAGCGTGCGAGCCAGCTGGCTCTCGGTTGCCTGGACCAGGGTTGCGGTACCGCTCTTGCCGAGGTTATAGCCGCGAGTCGATCCGATGTGCATGCCGTTCGGGTTCAGCTTGGCGAAGTCATCAGCGGTGATATCAGTGGTGATGAACAGCGTCGGCTGACTGCTGATGAACCCGCTCTCCTCCACCGTAGCGCTGTTGCCGTAGTGCAGGATGTTCACGTCGGCCAGGTCTTCCAAGGGCGACTTGTCGACGCTGGCGTCGTTGTTCTGGGCGCCGTAGAAGCTGAATAGGATGTGGTCGAAGGGGCGGCCGTTCTTGTCGAGCGGCGCGACCTCGGTGTAGGTGTTGCCGTCTTCGGCGTAAACACGCTGCACATAGCGGCCATCAACCAGCAGCAGCACTCGGAACTGGGTGCCCGTGGTCCGCTCCAGGCTTTCTGCGCTGAACACGGACACGCACTCCAGCAGGCAGACATAGACCAGTCGCTTTACGCCATCGACCACCTGCTCATCCCAGTCGATGATCGACTCGGCGCCATAGTGGTGAATCAACGCGCTGCGCCCCTGCATGTCAGCCATAGAGGACACGCCCTCAACCGCAGGGAAGTCCACAAGGAACCCACCCCGGCCGGCGTCCAGGCATTCGCCCACGGCATCCTTGGAGAGCTGCTCCAGGCTCGCGCCGTCGCCGCTCGCGTTCTCTTTGAGGTACTCGACCCCAGCGGGAAGCTCCAGCTCCGCAGTCTTGCGGAAGACCGCGCCCAGCAGGCCGGTGCGCGTGCGCCCGGTGATGTTCAGGAACATCGCCCGCTTCTTGTACTGCTTGTAGCGCGCTAGGTTCTCCGGGGATTTGTTCTCCGGGTCCGGCATCGGCAGGTAGATATCGTGCTTGCGTACCTCGCGGGCGCCGGCCACGCAGCGCTTGACCAGCTGCCAGCCGGGCAAGGCTTCCGAGTACTCTGCCCGGGGACTGAAATTCGGCATGGGTGGCCTCAGAAAGTGAACGAGATTGGAACGTGAGTGACCGGCCTGCTGATCGGGTAGTCGTGGTGGATGAAGTAGCCGCCCGCATCGTTCGCGTGGTCGACACCCGACTTCTTGTCAGGCTCGCCGTTGGCTGCCCACACCTGCTGCTCTAGTCCATCCGCGTAGGTCGGGCAGCGCAGCGGGTTGATCAGATAGCGACGCTCTCCATTCGCGTTGCAGAACATCGCGTTCATGGCGTTGATGCGGTCTTTCACTGGCGGGTTGGCGTCTGGCGCGATCACAGCGAAGCCGGCCTGGCGCAGGATGGCGATGTCCGTCTCACTGGCATTGACAGACTTGCGCGAACCACCAGAGGCATCCGGGTAGATCCTGATCTCGCAGGTCTTCTCGTAGTCCTTGCCGTTGTGCCGCCAGTAGCGCTCTTTGATGCGCCGGATCATGTCCGGGGTATCGAAGCCGTCGATCAGCTCATCCACCGCCCTGGGCTTGCCGTCACTGCGCTTGACGTGCGTGATTGCCGCCATCTTACCGACGTTAAAGTCCATGCCGATGAACAGCGGCTCTCCCGCCTCGACTGAGTCGAAGCAGGTATTCAGCTTGCGGTCATAGGCGTGGTAGATCGAACCCGCGTTGAGGTTTACGAACTGGCCATTCAGGTAAGCCAGGATCAGCTGTGCCGGGTATGACTCCATCAGGGACGGGATGTAGTCGGTCGGCAGGTTCAGCTCGTTGTCGAACGTGCTCGCCTGGACCAGGCCATACATGTCTTTCAGCGCCGGCTTCTCGCGCAGCTGCTTCACGAACTGCTGATAGACGAACTTGAACCCCTCGGGGGTGGTGGTCACGTCAACGCCGTTCTTCAGGCCCGGCATGTTGTAGCGCATCCGGGCAATGATCTTGCGCCAGGCATGCTCAGCCTTCATCGCGGGCATAACATCGAGCTCGTCGACCAAGGCGTGCCCGATCTTGAAGCCAACGATGGTCTGGGGCTTCTCCATCGAGCGGCAGATGGTCGTGCTGCGGTACTGGCCGCCGCTATAGAACTCGACCTCTTTGTCGCTCTCCTTCGTCTTGACCCTCAGGCCCCAGTCGAAGGCAACCTCCTCGATCGTCGGGAAGAAGATGTCGCGGATCTGCGGGTAAGTCGGGGCGAAGTAGCCGGAGTTGATCCGGGGCCACTCCCAAACGTGCTTGCAGATGCCCGCGCAGCCTACCCAGGTCTTGCCAGAGCCGAAGCCCGCTACGAAACCGCGGAACTTGTTCTCCATCTGGAGGAACTTGGCCTGAGGCACGTTAAGCGTCGGCATCAGGCTTCCTCGCATCCACCACGTCGACTTGCACCCTGGTGGGCGGCACGTTGTCGTGGGGGTTCTCGTTCTTGGTCTGGCGATTCACGTACACGTCGCCGACTTCCTTGGCGGCCTGCTCAAGGATTTGAAGGGTCAGCCCGTAGTTGCGCATCCCCTCGACCTTTTCTGCCAGCCTACCCAGCGTGCGGAGCCGGTAGGCCCGGTTAGCGATTGGTATCTCGGCTGCCTCTTCGCGGAATCGCGCTCGAGTGTCTGCGAACAGGGTTACCCAGCGCTTGGCTAGGGTCTTGCTGCAGCGCTTTGTTGGATCGTGCGTCTCCACCTGCTGGCGGGTCACATCGATGTTGAATTCACGCTTGACGGCCTCAGCCACCTGGGTGGGGGTATCGAAGCAGGCCAACGCCTGAACGATAAAGGCCTTCACCTCGTTGCTCAGGGCTGCCATAGGTTGGGATTCCGTCTAATGCCTGTCTAGCGTCAGGCCGACTTGAGCAGACAGGTTCCGCAGGCCCTCGAAATGTTGATCTTGGCCACCTCAGGCGGCCGGCTTGCAGCGTCGATCAGCTGCTGTACGTCGTGGCTCGCACCGTAGCGGCGGACCACACCAACGAACTCCTCCACATCATGACCACGAAGCGTCAGGCTAGGCAGGCCGTCCTGGGTGAACTTGGGCGCGCCGTACTGATCGAGCTTTTGGGCAATGTGGTAAAGCTCATGCTCAATGAGGGCGCAGAACTCGATGTCGGAGCACTGGGAGCAGTAATCCGCAGCCAAGGTGATGACGAAGCCCGGCACCTCGCCGAACCAGTCGATCATCTGTTGCTCTTGCCGAGCCTTCTGCCAGCCACCAGCGCGGAACATCACCGCCTCGGCCTGGCCTACTACGGTTCGACCTTGCTTCTCGAAGCAGGCAGAAGCCCATAGGAAGCGAAGCGGCGCATCGATCAGGTGAGCATGGTCAGGGTTGTGCAGCTCGCCATCGGTACTGAGGATCGCAGCCTGAACCCAATCCCCCACCTCTGGTGCTGGCTGAAGCCTGGTGCCGAGCATCGAGAGCTCGGTCAGCTCAAGCAAAGCAGGAGGCGGCATGGGCCTGGCCGTCGCTCCACTCACTTGCACACCATCTTGTGCGTCTCGGCGTGCGCGTGACCATGCAGCAGTCCCACCAGCAACCCCTGAGGAAGTCCGGCCTCCTTGGCGGCATCAATAGCTTTCACCAGTGCGGCATCGAGCTCTGAGACCGCATGGACGATATCCATGCCCACCGGCAGCTCGTGGCGGATCCGGGAGATGTTGCTCATGCCAGCACCACACGAAAGTGGGAGAAGACCCAGATCATGCCCTCGATGAATGCCCACCCTGCTACGGCGCACATCAGCCCGAGCATGATGAATGCGCCGGTCATATCTGGAAGCTGGCCCATCTGTATGCCCTCTGCTCGCGCCACAAATCGGCGCACCTTGAATTTGTGGCGCCACAATCACGTCGAGGCGGTAAAAACAGAATCATGACGCCAGTGAAGTGGCACTTCGCCACCGGTCGCCAAATGCCGAAACTCTCGTCCCAAGTCCGCGCATACGACCAATACTAAAGTCTTGATCTGCCTGGGGAGTCACGAAAATGCAGCTAAGATTCGTTATCGTTCCGGCGTTACCAATAGAGCAAGAAGCCTTCCGACAGGGTATCCGTCATTGCTCAACCACCATATCCGGTGGCTTTGACATCTACGACAATCAGGAAAAGCTGCGACTCAAGCCAAGCTACTCAACCAGGGCATTGGCAGAAACAGCATGTGTGAAGATGAACCTGGAGTGCCTCAACCCCGACGAACTCTTTCCCCGCCCGCGAACTTGTTGACGCACCGCAAACCCATGAACCTCGAAAACGTGGCGCGGATTACGGCTCAGGGTTGCGCCCGGGCAACTTGAATCCAGTGAATCGATCGGCATAGGCGCGAATCTTGTCCACTCCTAGCAGGCCAATCATCCCACCGACGATTCCGGCAGCCGACTGGGGAATTCCCAGTAGCTCGAGCCCCGAGAGCATGGCCAGGGTGATGCAGCCACAAAGCAGGCTTTCGAGGAAGGCCGCCTTCTTGGTGCCGCCGCCATAAATAATCCGCAGCGCAGAGATCGACACCGCCAGGCCGGCCGCGTAGAAAGCGGGTGCATGCTGACTGAGCCAGGCAAGCACAATGAGCCAGGTGTCTGGTTTGTCTGGCATATGGTTCATCCGGGTTCCTCCCTTTCGGGGAGCGAATTAGATTCGACTCCAGCAGCACTCCCAGCTCGGAGCAATGGGTGTGGCGGAGCCGAAAACAGAAAGGCCCCGATCAATGTCGAGGCCCTGAATAGGTGCGCGGTCTTTCCCGCCGTCTGCCAAAGACCATCACGACGCTGGCACCCAACTGCACCAGTCTCACCGATCCAGTCTCGCGCCACCCATGAAGCGTACACGGCATGGGTGCGCGGGCTGCCGGTGTTTTTCCGTAGCACTGTACTACCGGCTTATCAGTGTCCAGGCCTTCCCGAAGACTGCCCTGGCTGCAGTGAATTTTATTGCAGGCACAAAAACCCGGCGCAGTGGCCGGGACTCTTGAGGCCCTCTTCGGGCAATAAAAAACCCGACACTTGGCCGGGTTCTTTTGGGTCACTCCTAAACGCGCAGGAATGACAGGATGGGTGCATATTGGCTCATTGGCTCACTCAACGTCAAGCGACATTTGCCACCAAAAGGCCTTCATGGTCGAGAATGTGCTGCGCCTCGGTCAAAGCCTCATTGACTGCGCCCTCCAGAGCCTTGCGAATGTCACGCCTCCAGCGCTCCTGAGTCTTGATCGGGTGAGGCTCGTTGCTCCAGTTGTCCATCTCGTACCAGGCCGCCGGGAGCACGCTTGTGCTGCGCTTCCCGTCCACGCCTGGCAGCTTGGGCATGGCCCAGGTCAGGATGGCGCAGTGGCGGAATCGCTGCGGCGCAGGAGAGCGATGCGTGCGCGTGATTTCCTCGATCGCTGCGTGCTTGCGGTCGACGTGTGTCGAATACTTCGCCACCAGGTGCCGCCAGTGCTCGGCGCTGAGGTTTTTGTGCAAGCGGCTGAACACCATGCAGTCGAAGAGGAAAGCCGCCTCCTTGCCCACGATAGCGCCCTTCTGCTTGGCTGCCTGAACCTTCGGCTCGAAGTCGCACCCACCTGCGCTGTTGATCGTCTCGGCGGCCAGGGCCCGGACTACTGCGGATACCACGTTCTGATAATTCACAGGCCCTGCTCCTTTTTCCGGCGATTCGAAATAACCATGCCCCGCACGATGCAATAGGCACCCAGAATTGCCATGCCCAGGAGAAGCAGCTGGGCGGTGTCGAGTGGTGTCCAGTTCATGCTGCTTGCTCCTTCAGCTGTTTGATCTTTGCCCGGTACTCGGCCTTGATGGCCTTGAGGTCGTCGATGGTGTACTTGCGGGGCTGATGAGGCCCTTCGAGGAATGCCACCCGGTCGGCGCCGATGCGATGCACCAGCCGGATTCGGTACTCGACCGCGTTGCCCGACAGGTTGCGGTTGCACTTCACACACTGGCGGTGGACGTTGAGAGGCTCGAACCGCAGCTCCGGGCAGGCGCCTACAGACCGGTAGTGGCCGGCGTCCCAGCGGCTGCCGGTGATCAGGTCGTGATCACTGGGCAGTGAGTCGCAGCTGATGCACGGCTGACCGGCGTCGCGCAGGCGGATGAATTCGTTGAACAGGGTCTGGGCTTCACGCATATGGTCTGCCCGGGTCTTGAGCTTCTCCTTGCGCACCTGGACCTCACGGCGCACGCGCTGGGCAATCGCCTTCTTGGCCTTGTCCTGGTTCACGTCCTTGATCGCCAAGCCACAAGCTGGACTGCAAACGGTCTGGCCCAGACGGCGCGGCGTGAAGCTGATGCCACATTCGGAGTTTTTGCACTTCTTCGGGCGAGGCGGCTTAGCTGGAAGACTCATGCAGCCCTCCCCCGGCGCTCGCCGTAGATCGCCATCATCAGGTCCTCTGGATGCGGTAGGAGCAGCTGCAGGCTCTCGGCGCAGTAAGCGTCCAGAAGCTCCAGGTACTGAGTCATCTGCTGGGTGTTGAATTTGCGGGTCTTGGCCCGGCCAACGCGGTACCGAGTGCCGTCGGGCAGCTCTACCGGATGAACCTCGGCCGGCCACAGTTTGGCGACCAGGATCTCGTGCCATTCCTCACCGCTCGCCACCTGGCCGTAGGAATCGCGCAGATGCTCCTGGATCAGTCCATTCCACATCCACAGCAAACGGTTCTGGGCGTCGCTGCGCTTGTTCCGGACCTCGACGATGGTCAGGCGGCGCGGCTTGGCCAGGTCTAGGCCAGTGAGGTAGCCGATCAGGCGGGCGCGATCTTGCTCTGTGCGAAGCATCAGGTCAGCCATGGTCGACATCCTCAAGCAGGTTGCGCGCGGCCATGACAGCCCAATTGTCGCCAGATGTTCTGCTCACTTCTGCGAGAAAGCTGCGCATCTTTTCGTTCTCGGCCTTGAGCTGGTCGCGCTCGACAATCAAGTCCGCAGTTACAACCGCACCTCGCGATGCAAGCGCCCGTAGCTGTTCGGCACGAGCGCGGATCTCTACCGCCCCCATACCCCCTTGCCAGCCAAGTCGCTGCTTTACGCGACGCACCTTGCGGCTGATGTTTGGTGGCGTGCAGCCATTCGCCTTTGCCAATTCGATTTGTGACGCGCCCTCGATAGACGCGATCAGCAGGTCTAGGTCGCCGTTATGAATTGCCGGGTAGTCACACAAGTTGAGCTTCAAACTGGCAGCGAGCCGCTCGTTCTCCGCCAGCAAGCCAAGGGCGACCTCCTCCACCGTGCTTTCGCCAAGGAACTCATCCAGCGCGTCGGTGCGCAAATGCATATCCTGGTCACCAGCCTTCCAGGCTCCTACCACTGCCCAAAGCAGGGGCTGGAGCTTCGATTTTTCGATGATCATGGCCTGGCCCTCCCGATGGTGCAGTTGTAAGTGGTGTTGCCGATGTAGAAGCCACCAATGCGGTCGCAGTCGTTCTTGATGCTCTCGTGCGCACCAACCCAGCCACCCACGGCGCAGAGCGCGAAAACAAATGCCAGCCAAATGGAATTCATCACAGGCCCTCCCCAACCGGCTGCCCGGCGCGCTTGAACTCAACGTGATATCCGCGCTTCTGGCTGCCATCAGCCATCACGACACGGCGGTCGGCGCCCTTGGTCATTCGGACGATTTCCCGGCCTTCCACGATTTGCGCGAAGCCCTGGCTCTTGAGCTGGGCGACAGTGATTTCTTGGGCTGGGGTCATCAGATGGCCTCCTTGCCGCGATGCGATTCCCACTCGAACGGGACCACGATCATTCCGCCCTCGCGCAGGCGGTCGACGCAGCGCTCGCCCATGGCCATTGGCAGCTGACTGCCGTCCAGGTTGGAGATCACCACCGTTGGCTTCACCTGCTCGTACCGGCCGTTGATGATCGCGAACAAGGTCGTCAGCTCGAAGTCGCTCGGCTGCTCCTTGCTCACGCCGACTTCGTCCAGCACCAGCAGGGAGGGTTCGATAAGGCTGGCCAGAATGCTCGCCTCGGTCGCCTCGCTGGACCTGTCGTAGGTGGCGCGGATGGCCTGCAGGATCGAGCCGACAGTGCGGTAAACGGCCGAATGCGAGGTGTTGCGCATCAGGTCGTTGGCCATGCCGGCGCCAAGGTGGGTCTTACCGGTACCAGGCTTGCCCAGCAGCACCATGCAGCGGCCGCTCTCCGCGATCTGGTCGAAGGTCTTCACGTAGTGGCGGCAGAAGCGCAGAGCCTCGGCCTGGCCCTTGTGCTCGGCCTTGTAGTTCGCCAGAGAGCGATCAGCGAAGCGTTTCGGAATCAGTGAGTCGCCCAGCTTGCGGGAGATCGCCAGGCGCACGTTCAGGGCCTGCTCGGCCTCGGCCCGGGCCTCTCGCTCCTCCTTGGCAATGCGAGCGCACTCAGGGCAATGACTGCGCAGTGCCTTGCCCAGCAGCATGGTGACCTTCTGCTCGAAGGGGCCGTGCTTCTCGCACTCGGCTGGCTGAATACGGGCAACGACCGCCCCTTGGTCGATCTGGACGACTTTTTCAGAGCGCATAGCTGCCGTCCTCCCGACGCTTCAAGCCTGAGGTGTAGTCGCGCTCAGCGAAGCCGTGGTGGCGGCTGGCTGGCAGGTGATGGACGTTGTCAGCAGGAACCTCGACCTCGTCCTCCCAGCGCTTGCCGTTGAGCCAGGTGGCCGCGTGAGGGATGAACTGGCCCTTGTCCTTAGTCCAGCCAGGCAACAGGCAATGCTTGGCAAGAGCCGTGACGATGGTGTCGAACAAATCAGCGGTCAGCTTGAGCTTTGCCCAGGCCTTCTCGGCTTTGTCCTTCCCTACCTTGCGCGGGTACAGCTTCCAGAACCGCGAAAACAACTCGGCCGAATCAACCGGAGCTGGCGACGGGTTGAGGGAATCAGGAATCAGGAATCCGGAATCAAGAGAGAGGGAATCAGCAGGGAAAGAACCATGCGAGTCTGGTGCTTGCACCATGCTTGTACCGTGCTCACCCTGCGAGCGCTCTACTCCGGGTATTTCAGGGATGGTGCTCTTCGCCTCTTTGACGTGCGGGTTCTGGTGCTTCGACCAGTTGATCACCTGAATCGCTTTCACATCACCGACGGTGTAGCGCTTGATGAACCCCAAATGATCCAGGTCATCGAGCATCCGGTTGATGTCGACGTTGTCGGCAGGGAACAGGGCCATTTTCAGGCGGCGCGGGCGATCCTCAAGGCGCCCTTCACGGTCTGCCTCGGTCCACAGACCGATGAACAGCAAGCGAGTGGCGAAGTCCAGTTCTGCCAGGTGTTCGTTCGAGAAGAACCCTGGTTTGATATTTCTTGAACGGGCCATCATTGGGCCTCCTTGGTGTTCTGTGCGGCGGTGTAGCGCTCGGCCATGCCGTGAAGGTGCTTGAGTGGCTCGGGGTCAGTGAATCGAGACTCGCAGGCATACTCGGCAAGCTCAGCGCGCAGGGCTCCGAACTCGATCCCCTCGTCTGGCGGCATGCCGAAAGGCCCAAGCCTCAAGGTCATGTCGAGCCAGACGAAAGCGTGATGGCATGCTCCGCAGCGCTTGAAGCTGAAGCCCTGGCCTTCAAAGGCGCCGGAAATGAGCATGTAGCGCTCCCCAGCAGGGATGAATCCCTTGCACTCGCTACAGTCGTGCTGCTTTCTGGCCTTGACGCTCTTCTGGGTGACGAAATCGCTCATGCTGCACCCCGCACGGCCTTGTCGTGGGTGTGCAGGCCGTCCCCGGCATCCTCGAGCGCAGTGATAAGGTCGCGTGCTTTCTGAGCCGCAGCTTCGAGAGCCGCGTCATGCGGGAGTGCTCCTTCCTCGATAAGAAACACGAGATCCTTGGCGGCCTCCATGAGCTCTGTGTAGGCGCAGTAGTCGCCAATTCCAGCGGCAGTGACTCGACCACCAGAGACTCGCATGCCCAGGCGAATCTGGTCGACAGGGTTTTCTACAACGATTGTCACGAGCTTCATGTGCGCCCCTTCCCTACAAGCTCCGCCAGTTCATCGAACCGCTCGACATACCAATGAGGCTGGGTTTCGCGTGGACTGTTAGGGCTGGTCAGGTTCTTGCCGAAATGAAGGCCCTTTTCAGTGATCGCCCAGAATTCCACGACGCCGCGCTTGGTGCTGTTGCGCTGGCATTTCTTGATGATCCCCTTTTCGGCTAGGTACCGATTGAACACCCTGGCAGTGCTGCGAATGCCCCGATCCTTCAGCAGATCGGTTAGAGGTAGGGTTTGCATAGATGAGCCGCCAGTAGCATCTGGAGCGGCATCGATGGCGTAGCTAGGCAAGAAGCTGGATTCCAGGCCGTTGTTGGCGGCGATTCTGTTCAACATGGCCATTTGGCTGGAAGGCGAAGGCTTGAGCAGGCGCGTGTAGCATTCAAAGATCGCGATCTCGCCGTTGACCTTAGCGCCGTTCACCTTCTTGGCCGGATCAAGAACTATGTTCTCCAGCTCCCGCCAACGGCGAATTACGCGCATACGCAGCATGGCGCTGTAGCCAGTCAGCAGGCACTCAGTGTGCTCGCGATCGAGGAGGTATTCGGTTTGCCTGCGATTGCGACCATCCAGATAAATGTGAGCAAAACTGCTCGCATCGACTTTCAGCTCGGAAGCCATTGCCTGAATGTCGCGCTTCACGTCGGGGTGGCGTTTTCCGGTGAGCTCGGAAATCTCTCGCGAACTCATGGTTTGCCGCGCCACGTTTTCATTATCTTCATTTTGTGGCGCGGGGCTGATTAGCCCCTTGCCTGAGAGTTTCGATTCCGTCATGATTCACCCCACAGATGAGTTACCGCTGTACTTAGAAGAAGCCGCCCCGCCAGGCGGCTTTTTTGTGTCCGCGATTCGGCGGATTCGCTAATCTGGGCCTTCATCAGTCCCTCCTTTTTCAGGCCCTATTGAGTCCTGATTCCTTTGTGGCACCGGTAGGTTTCGGATTTTTCCGGCCCCCCTGGGCCTGGTCTTCTCGAAGAAGCGCTCTGCTCCAAGTTGTGCGGCGTACTGTTCGGGCGACATACCCGCCTTCTTTGCCAACCGCTCAAGCTTCTCGTAGAGGCGTCCATCGATCCCATGGCAGATCGTGGTTTCGGGCACGTAGGCCTCCTTCCGGGCCTTCAGGCCATCTGGCTTTTGTCGGTAACATCGCTCTCGATGATGCTTTCCAGCTTTTCCTCGACGCACATGCGAACGAACACAGCCAGCTGCAGCTTGTGGAGTCGCGCCACAGCCTTCAGCGCCTCGTAGGTTTCCTCGTCGTAACGCGACTTAATCTCCCGGTCTTTCAGGTGACTTTGGTCGTGATATGCCATGCGGTATTGCTCCTTGCGGTTGAAAGGGTTAGGCGGCGTATTTGGTCGGCGCGGTTGAAGCCAAAAGGTGTTGAGCCTTGAACGGCTTGCCATTGGCTTTCGCCAGGGCGGCGATCTTCTCTGCGTACTTGGTTTCGCCGGTGTATTCGGTGCGCGGGAGGCAGCCGGCAGTGAGCCACTTGTAGACGGCGCGCGGCGTTTTCCCGCAAGCGAGAGCTACGGCGGTGACCCCGCCTGCATCATCGATTGCCTTCTTGAGCTCCTGCATAGGGCCTCCAATGGAAATATGAACTGTCAGTACATATTATGTCGGAACTGAAAGTACATGCAAGCGCATGCGATATTGAACCTATGGTTCATATAGAAGAAATACGAGCGGCCTTCGCGGCGCGCTTGAAGGTTGCCCTGGCCGCCAACGACATGCCGTCGTGGGGTGCCGGTGCGCGCCTGGCGAAACTTGCCGGGGTTACGCCCAAGGCCAGCAGCAAGTGGCTGAACGGAGAATCTATGCCGGGTGGCGCCAAGATGCTTGCTCTGGCATCAGCTCTAAAGGTTCGCGTTGAGTGGCTGGAGTATGGTCGTGGCGATATGCAGGAAGGGGCCGCGCTGGAAACTCGGCCGTTGTCCGTACAGCCTGCTGAGATCCCTGCCTTTCCGACTGAAGATGACGCCGAGGACGCTTATGTTCACATCAAGCAGTACTCCGCCCTTCTATCTGCAGGCCCCGGGCACACCAATGAACACGTTGAGGTTCGCGGAACGCTGGCCTTCAAGCGTGAGTGGATCAGGTACATGGGGCTCAACCCCAAAAACCTGAAAGTGATCTACGCCCAGGGCTCAAGCATGGAGCCGACGATCAATGATCGGGACGTGCTCTTGATCGATGAGTCGCGAGTGGACCCGGTAGATGGCCAGGTCTTCGCACTGTTCAGCGAAAACAAAGGCGCTATCGTCAAGCGTTTGATCTTCTCCGACCTGGAAGGCTGGATAGTCCGAAGTGATAACCCAGACAAGACCCTGTACGCAGACCTCAAGATTCCTGACGGAGAAATCCATGAGCACCGAATTCTTGGCCGCGTGATCTGGCGCGGCGGGGTTCTCTAGCCATGCCCCTAACCAAGCCCAACCAAGAGCTGCGCCGAGACCTTCAAGGTCTGGCCTCCGACCTGAAGTGGTCGGCTGTCGAGTTGACGAGAATCGCTGAGCGTTTGAGCCTCGCCGGACATGAGGCAGATGCTCAAGCGGTCCTAAGGATCTGCCAAGTGATGCATGCTGGTGAAGATCGTCTGCAGGAACATGCGGCCAGCCTCCGGGACCAGGCCATCAACCAAGAACTGAAACCGTGACGTAAGGACGCGGAGATTCAAGGCAATCGGAGTGCTGGAGTGGAGGCCTTGAATTCCATGAACAGTGAAAATTTGTGGGTATGGGAAGAGATTGAGTACGAAGCGTTGCGCAAAGCGCTCAAGGACTTCAACGATGCGGCGCCTCGGGCCGATCGGATTACTCGGCGTAAGCTGGCAAACGCAATGGGCGTGAGCCCCACTACGGTGAACAGCTTTCTGAATGGAAGCCGACCACTCACCAAATCCATAGCGCTAGCGTTCCAGAATATTAGCGGTGTGCCTGTCAGGTCATTCAGTGCCAGGCTGGCTGATGAGATCGATGCAGCCCAGAGGCGTCTCTCGAAAAGAGACAAAGAGGTCTGATCTGCACGGTGATGCAGGCTGGGGAGTATCGGTTGGTGGGGTATGGGGATGAGGTGGAGGCGGGGCAGCTTTTGCGGGACAAAGCGAAATAGCCATCACCAAACTGGTGAAGAGGCGTAGCAATGAGAAGGTGCATGGGAAGGATAATGCCCCATGAGTAAATAGTTGTTGAGCGCCACTTCACATCAAGCGAGTCACTAAGTAGTAAACACAGGGAAGGGTCACATGACCGATCATCAAGATGCTGCTCAAGACCGATCCGACTTTCTGAGAGTAGATGCAGGGGACTTCGCAAGGTTTCTCGAGGCCAAAATTGGAACCGAGGACTGCTGCCCACTATGCAATGGTGAAGACTGGGATATCTTTTGCCCCGGCGGCCCGAATTCTCCTACCCTTAGGATGGGCCTGCTAGTCCGAAACGCAGATCCTCAGTATTACGCTTCTACGTTCGCCTATGCCTGCAAGAATTGTGGGTTCATGAGGTTTCATAACGCTTTCCTCGTGCATAAATGGGTATCGGACAATCCCGCCTTTGATGCAGACCTGGCCGGGACTGGCGCGCATGAGGGGCAAGCCCCAAATGAGTAAAATTTTCAAAGGACAATCGGCAGAAGACGTCAAGCAACGCTTCGATGCATGCACAGCAGGACGTTTTGGCTTTAATGCTGGTGGCAGGCCATCCGAAGAGATGGTCAGTGACATTGAGCAATCCTTACGCAATACTGAGCCTATGAACGATATCACCCGCGAAGAACTGAATGCGCGCCTTGAGAACCAGCAACTCAAGGCAGATGCTCGCCTGAAGGATTTTGAGGGAAGGATTGCAGACGGGTTTACCCAGATAAACCATAGCTTGCAGCTGCTCGACAAAGACCTTTCAGGAGTCAAGGGGTTGCGTGGGACGATCATCACGAACTCGATTGTCTCCGTGATAGCCATTGTAGGCATCGTGATTGCTGTGATGGCATACGGTGTTTCCAACTTCGACTCTGGCCGCGATACAGCTGCTGCAATCCAAGAGGTTAAGCAGCAGTCAGCAGAGGCCAAGGCGTTGCTTGAGCAAATCAAGGCACAGCAGGCCAAGTCTTCTGGCCAATAGCATCTGGCGATAAGCAGGGCCCGCCTCGGCGGGCTTTTTCATGCCTACGTGATGGCTGATAGCCAGAGTGGTAGGATGGAGCCCCCATCAAGGAGCGCTCTAATGAAAATTGCTGGCCTGCTAGGGCTCGTATTGTTAACCCTGGTTTCTATTGCAATTGGTAGTGGTAATAACGCAATCGCGAAGATTTTCGCGTTCGTCTTCTTCCCTGCCGCCATTGCACTGTACTTTTACCCAACGATCTGCGCGATTGACCATCCAAAGGTGACGGCGATTTTCGGCCTTAACCTTCTGGCTGGCTGGACCTTTATCGGCTGGCTTATAGCTTTCGTCTGGTCGCTTAACAAGCCAGATCCTGTCGAGATAACGATCGCCACCCCAGAATCTGTGCCGACAGTTGTGCCAGATGCTGAAGTTGCAAGCATGAAAGCCTGCCCTAAATGTGCTGAGACCATCAAAGCTGCTGCCATTAAATGCAGATACTGTGGATCAGAGCTTTCGCAAGCTTCATGAGTAAACCAAAGCCGTCTTTTAGGATTGTTCGCGGCCGAATGCCGATTTCTTTCCGGTAGTCATATCAGAACCTCCCAGGAAGAGCACCTCACATGCGAACCACGTTACGATCAGCGATAATCTGTTCAGCAATCTGGTCAGCCTTTGCTGCAGCCGATCCAACCTACCTCGAGAAAATGACAGGGCTGCCGGCTGTATGCACTATTGATGCAATGTACCAACAGACCGAGGTTGACGCAGCCTCCAGGAAATATGGGGAGGGTAGTAAGCGCTGGTCAGACGCCTACCATCGCCGCCTGGACTCTGTTAGGGCGTGCGTTGATGACGCCAAGAAGAAGGGAAAGGCCCTCTACAAAGCAGAGGTTGAGCGTGCCCCTTCTTTGGAGTCAGAGCTGGCAGACATGTACGCTTCATGGCTCAACTACTTGGATCATTTAACCAATGATGATCGAGACTCACATGAACAGGCCTATGAAGCCTCCGCCAACCGCGTGAAAGCCCACGCTGACCTTCTGTAGTAGTAGTCACCCCCCCCTCTACGGCCCGCCATTGAGCGGGCTTTTTTGTGGGCGCAAGAAAATTCTGTACTTTTGGTACTTGACGATTATGAACCTCTGGTACATATTTACATCCATCGAGGCGCTACACAGCCCCTCGGGAGGCCCTCAAGCCTCACCGCTCTTTCACATCGATGGGAACCTCGCGGATCGATCCCGGAAACGGCACAGCGCGAGCAATAAATTCGATCCCCATGCCAGCTCTGGAACTGGCTACTGCGAAGTGAACCTTCGCCTGCTCAACGTCACGACGAACGCCAGTCAGCCAGGAACACAGGGTTGGCCGCGCAAGACGGACCGAGGGTTGCGCTTCAAACCGTCTCCCTGAAAGGTCCAGCTAAAAGGGCATCTATAGGCGCTTGGAGTGACTGCAAAACCAGATTTTCTCGGTGCCCTTCTTGCGAGGGGCATCCGGAAAATCAACCGGAGGGATTCACGATGTTCAACATGGCAACCATGGCGGCTGATGAATGCCGCGAAGACGCAGAAGACCGCGCCTGGAATCGCTGGATAGCACAAGCCCGCAAGATCCTCGGTCGCTATATCGTTGACGACCAGGGCGAAGCTGAAGAATGGCTGCATGATCTCTACTGCGACGGCTGTGAGCCTGCCGAAGCGGTCACCGAAGTTCAGTGCCAACTGGGCTTCATTGAGGCCTGATTTCACTGGCTGGCCTTGGCGACAGGGCCAGACGGGAAATCAACCAGAGGGCTACCCCATGGACAACCAGCACAAAAAGATCACCGGTTACCGCGACCTCACTCAGAGCGAAATCGACGGCATGAACTCGATCAAGGCCCTGGAGGCTGATGCCGGCGAGCTGTTCAAGCAAATCGGCCAGATCGAGGGCGTCGACCCTCGCCTACTGGCCTTGGCCAAGACCAACCTGCAGCAGGGCTTCATGTGGTTCGTCCGCTCGATCGCGAAGCCTGCCGACCCATTCGGCTGAACAACCAGCGCCACGTCAGTCTGACGTTAACTGCCCGATCACCTGGTTCCCCATCACCAGGCTGCATCGGAGTGTGATCTGAATGCGCAGGCTGATGCGCAGGTTTGAAAGCAAACAGTTCCCGCGAACGATCGATACCGGCTAAGTAGTTTCATATGCCCGCGCGGTACCGGGTCGTAATAACTGGCATTGAGGTAGGCGCAAGCCGTTCACCTCGGCATGGTTCGCAAGCCGGAGATCAGTTCCGGCCAGATCACACCCCGATGCATCCCGCATCCCCTTCCCTTCACATCGACCGTATCGGCATGTGCCAGCGAGCTTCATGGCTCGGGTTGGTCACCTGTGCTGGCATCTGACCGATGCGGTCCTACTGAGGATCACAAAATGGAATACATGGCAGCCCAAATGGATCGCCAAATTGAAGGCGCCCAGCACCGATACGACGATGCTCTCAAGGAGGGCGAGCAGCCAGCCTTCCCGATTGCGGATTACGACCACCAAACCTTCATGCCAGAAACCGTTGATGAGGCGAAGCGCCTACTGTCAGGCATGAGCCTTCGCGACTACTTCTCAGCCAAGGCAATGAACGGCATCTGCGCCCACCACGACACTTGGGGGCTGACAGAGCAAGAGATAGCCGATCACGCCTACCGCCTCGCCGACGCCATGCTCGCCGCCCGGGCGAAGCCATGAGCGGCTGGATCAAGTGCTCTGAGCACATGCCTGAGCTACCCAAGGGTGGCGGCAAGGCCTGGGTAATCGCCTACACACCCGCACGCAAAGCACAGAGCGCCTTCAACGGCGCCCGCTTCCTCTACTGGAACGGCATTGACTGGCGCTACGGAGATGGCTCGCGTTTCGAGCACCGCGTTACGCATTGGCAACCACACCTCTCCCCACCCACCGAGTAACCCACCACCTGGAGGCGACCATGGGCGCACTTCGCAAAGCACAGTTTGAGTACGACAACCGGCTCCCGCCTGCGGTGCGCGACGATGATGCCGCCCAGGGCGAGTGGATCGACAAACACGCCGCCGAGCTGGTGCTGGGCTACCGCGTGAGCTGGGGCTACCGGCAAGGGGAGAAAGGCGAGGTCACCCAAGCCGACATGGCCCGGGCGGTCCAGGATCGGCTGAATCAGCGACAGATTGATGGACTAGATACGCAGGACGCCTTCGGCCAACTGGTAATGGCTGGGATGGGCACCGGCAGCGCTGGCTTCATCCTTGGCCTGTGCACGTACCTGCTGGGCGGCCGCAACGCGCTCAAGGACATCGCCGCCGACCTGCTGCGCCCACATGCAGCCAAGGCCGTGGCCCTTGAGCGGGAGCAGGATCGCCTGGAGCGGGAGTGTGGATTTTGAAAACTCCCGAGCAGATGCACGCCCTGGCGATTGGTGAGGTGATGTCTCAGCTTCGCCAGCTCGCTAAGTCGCCTACCCCTGTTCCGGACCAGACCTTCGTCCTCGGGATGCTGGAAGGTTTCGAGAAGATCGGAGTCTTCGACCTCCACACCCTGAACAACATCCGCGACAAGGTCTTCGTCACCACCACTCAACGCGTTGAGCAATTGAGGGAATCAGCATGAGCCAGATTGATTGGAGCAAGGCGCCACCGCACGCAACGCATTGGTGCCCGGGCAACGCAAAGATTGAGGCCGGCTGGATCTACAACCCTGGCAGCACCAAGGGCGAGTTTTACAGCTGCTATGCCGACAAAGGGCTCGAGCACATCCCGGCTTTCCCTGAATGGAGAAAGGCAAGGCTCGTGCCGAGGCCTGCTGAGCCGGGCTGGAACGGCGAAGGCCTGCCACCGGTTGGCACCCCGGTAGAAGCATCGTTTGCCTGTGAAAACTTCGACAAGTGGCACGACGGCGTTTGTGTTGCGGTAGGCGAAGATCCAGAAGGTCGCGAAGACTTCTGCGTTGTTCAGTGCGGCAAGAAGATTGCCATGTACAGGGACGAAGCCAAACGGGTTAGACCACGCCGCACGCCCGAGCAGATCGCCGCCGATGAGCGCCTGCATGAGATTCGCAATGCGCTGACGACGATCAACTCCAAAGTGCATTTCCCAAATGACCTAGTGCGCGGGAACATTCTCGCCGCAGCGGTGGAGGCCATGATCGACGCTGGCTACCGCAAGCAGGAGGCATCATGACAACTCCAGTTTTCCCGTCGATCATCGACGAGCAGGTCGCTGAGGCTGCGCAGGCAATCCCGGATGACCGCATCCTGATGGTTTTCAAGGGCCTGACCATGGCGGACGCCATGAACCAGGCGCGCATGGCTCACATCGAGAACCCGGCAGCCTGGTCGGGTCGCGCCTACCTGTGCGGAATGTGCACGCTGGCCTATGAGGTGCGGGCATGAAGCTTGAGCGCTCGATACTCATCACCTTGGCCGCTCACGAATCAACCTTGCAGCAGATCAAGTCGTTGACGGCCGAGATCGGGCTTCACCTTGGTAGATGTGAGAACCGCTTCGAGTTGATTGGCCCAAAGCCTGTCAACCCATGCCCGGAACTTGGCGATATGCCTTGGCCGAATGGAAGCGAAGAGCATTGGCGAATCCTGTATGACGAGAAAGATCGACGCAGGACGCATATGTGGGACGCATTCCGACAGTATTCGGACGACGAAGACCGAGGACTGAATGACGTGGAAGTGGCGGATTACCTTCTCAAGCAGGGATGCGTCCACTGCACCAGAGCCTGGTATTTCGTCAGGGATCGCAAGAAAGCGCGTCGCGACCTTGGCAACTTCCGCCGCTCTCTGCGCGCACTGGGCAAGTCGGCTATCAAGGCTCTGGGGTCAAAGCCATGACCTCCTACCAGCGCGCCCGCCGCCTCTACATCCTGCGCGGCTCAGTCACCACCCTCACCCTCTTCACCTTCCTGATGCTGCTCAGCGCTCTCGCTGACCGGATCACTTCCTGATTCACACTCCCGAGCACGGCGGGCCCCTACGGGGATAACCGTACCCTGAGTGGAGCGTAGGCCGGAAAGAGCGCGCAACCATCACCGGCAGCCAGAGCCTGGGTCAACCCTCCGTGCTTGGGTGATCTGGCATTCCCTATTCCAACTGACGGCGCTCGCATGGAGCGCGAGGTGTCCTAATGTCCGCACAACAGCAGCTGATCACCGTCGACGACATCAGCGAAGACAACGCCCCGGCCATCTACGTCGCCGGCGGCTTGAAGCAGTTCATCGAGATTGCAAAATCAGAAGTCGAAGGCGAAGTGCCTGACTTGACCACCCGCAAAGGCCGCGAGCGCATCGCCAGCCTGGCCGCCAAGGTCAGCAAGTCGAAGTCCGCCGTCGAAAAGCCGGGCCGTGATTATCTACGGCGCCTGAAGGAAATGCCGAAGGTCGTCGAGACCGAGCTGCGCGAGTTCGTGACGGAAATGGACGCCCTGCGCGATCGGGTTCGCCAGCCGCTGAACGACTGGCAGGCTGCCGAAGATGCCCGGGTGGATCGGCACAACAGCGCCATCACCCACCTGAAACTCAACGCCCAGGACTTGGACGGTATCACCGCTGAGGACCTGGCCGACCGCATCGCCAGGGTGGAAGCCGTTGCCCTGGGCAAAACGTGGGAAGAGTTCGAGGCTGAAGCTGCCCGGGCCAAGGACGATTCGCTGAAAGTGCTGCGCGCCGCTCTGGCTGCCCGCCAGCAGTACGAATCCGAGCAGGCCGAACTGACCCGCCTGCGCGCCGAGGCAGAGGCCCGCGAGAAACGGGACCGCGAAGAACGCATTGCCCGGGAAGCCGCAGAACAGGCCACCCGAGAAGCTGAAGCCAAGGCCCAGCGCGAGCGTGACGCAGGAGCTCAACGAATCCGTGACGAGCAGGCCGCCGCCGAGAAGCGCGAGAACGACCTGAGGCTTCAGGCCGCCGAAGCTGAACGTCGCGCCGAGCAAGCAAAGCGCGAGCAGATTGAAGCCGAGCAGAAGGCTGAACAAGAGCGCCAGGCCGCAGCACGACGCGAGGAAGAGGCTGCCGAACAGGCCCGCCAAGACGAGCGCCGCCGGGCTGACGAAGCCGCAGCCGAAATCCTCCGCCAGCAACAGGCGCGAGAGCGCGACCAGGCGCACAAGATCAAGATCATGGGCGAAGCCAAGGAAGCGCTGATGTCGATGAACATCACCGAAGAACTGGCCAAGGCCATCGTCCTGAAGATCGCCCGCCGCGAAGTCCCGAATATCACCATCAACTTCTGAGGTTGCCATGAGCCAAGTAGCCAGGGTCGAAACCCATTCCCAGCCGCCGGCTGTAGCCGCCGAGTCGGTAACCGTCCTGCAGATCATTCAGCAGGTCGCCATGTCTCCGAACGCTGACATCGACAAGATGGAGCGCCTGATGGTCATGCACCAGAACATCCAGGCCCTGCAGGCCAAGCAGCAGTTCGACGAAGCCTTGGCCGCCATGCAGGAAGAGCTGCCGGTGATCGGCGAACGTGGAGGTATCAAGGACAAGAATGGCCGCATCCAGAGCACCTACGCGCTCTGGGAAGACATCAACGAGATGATCAAGCCGGTTCTCGCAAGGCATGGATTCGCCCTGTCCTTCCGCACCCCACGCAACGAACGCGGCATCGAGGTCGAAGGAGTCCTGAGCCACCGCGCCGGTCACCGCGAAACCACCTCCCTGGTCCTGCCGGCCGATACTACCGGCAGCAAGAACGGCGTACAGGCCGTGGCCTCCAGCGTTAGCTACGGAAAGCGCTACACCGCCGGCGCCCTGCTCAACTTCACTACCACTGGTGAGGATGACGATGGCAACGGCGCAGTTGTGACGCCGCGGGTGACCTCGGTGCAGGCCACACAGCTGGCCATGCTGCTGGAGCGCTGCAGCGATAAAGCCAAGACCGCATTCGCCAGCATCCACGGAACCCCATCCGCAGTTGAGAAAGCAGCGTTCGACCAGGTGTTGGGGATGCTGAGCAAGTCTGTGAAGCAGCACGAAGCCGCGAGCGAGGAGAGCACTAATGCAGATCATCACTGATATCGAGCAAGGCACGCCGGAGTGGCTGGCACTGCGCCTGGGCATCATCACCTGCTCGGAACTGGATTGCCTGCTGGTCAGTGGCAAGGGGGAAGCAGGCTTCGGCGTGGCAGCCTTCACCTACATGGACCAGCTGATTGGGGAGCGCATCACCGAAGAGGCCGCCGAAATTCCTTTTCAGACCAAGGCAACCATCCGAGGTCATGAACTGGAGGGGGTCGCGCGAAGCCTGTATGAGGACCGCGAAAGCCTCAAGACTCGGTCCGTGGGAATCATCTTGAACCACGGCATCGGCTACTCGCCTGACGCCCTGGTCGGCGACAACGGCCTCACCGAGATCAAAACCAAGCTGCCCAAGTTTCAGGTCGGCGTGATCCTGGCTGGTGAAGTTCCGAAAGAGCATGTCGCCCAATGCCAGGGCGGCCTGTGGGTCTCCGAGCGCGAGTGGCTGGACTTCATCAGCTACTGGCCGGGCATGCCCCTCTTCGTCAAGCGCGTGTACCGCGACGAAGTGATGATCCGCAAGCTCACCGAGCGGGTGAAGACCTTCTACGAAATCCTCGACGAGCGCATGAACAAGGTTCTCGGCGCGGCCGCATAATCCAAGGAATCACGATGCCTACTCTTACTGATATCGGCCGCATTGGCCGCGACGCTGAACTGCGCTACACCCCAGGCGGCGACGCCGTGTGCAACCTGGCAATTGCCTGTGACTACGGTCGCAAGGGCCAGGACGGCAAGCGCCCGACACAATGGGTAGATGCCACGCTCTGGGGTAAGCAGGCCGAAGCCATGGCCCAGTACCTGGTCAAAGGCCAGCAGGTCCACTTCACCATCGATGACGCCCACGTTGAGGTGTTCACCAAATCGGACCAAACGCAGGGCGTGAAGCTCACGGGCCGGGTGATCATCATCAAGTTTGCCGGCAGCCCGCCACAGCAGGCGCAGCAGAGCAGCCAGCAGCAACAGTCCAGGCCACAGCAGCAGCGCCCACAGAACCGCCAGCAGGCACCTCAGCAGAGTCAGCAAGGCGCCCATGGCCCGGACTACGAAAGCTTCGACGATGATATTCCCTTTGCGCCGCTGCCCTACCTGTCCGGGGCATAGCCATGAAGACCACACGGCTACGCCTCACCTACCCCGTCGCCTACTACCAGGGCCGGACCAGCCGCCAAGACGGCAAATGCCGCCTCTCCCAGCCCTACGGAAACATGACCGTCGACGGAGGCTGGTGGTTGGCGGGCTGGCACGACGCCGATATGGAACTCACCCATGAAACTCAAACGAATGGCCCTGCAGCGCCACCAGCGCCGGGCACAGGTTCACTTGCCGCCTAGCGGATTGAAGGGGGTGCCAAATGGCAATGACGCAGACACAGCGCGACGAGCGCCGCCGAGAGAAGGCGGCCAGGCTACAGGAAGAAGACCTGCGCTTGAAGGTTCGACCAGGGACTAAGCAGGCCCTGCTGGAGCTGATGGAGTGGGCCGGAATCGAGGAACAGGGCGAGGCGATGACGCTGATGATTCATCACATCGAAGCGCTCGGACACCACGCCTTGTTCAGGATCGCGCGCCACGAAATCGAAGCTCACCGATCTGCGGCGCGGGCCGATCCGCTGCGCCTGTCAGCCAGGAAGCGAACCGGCCAGCACCTTCGGGCGATATGCGGATGGGCAGATGCCACATACAGCCAGATGATCGAGGCTTTGATCCACGGCATCCATGCACTGGGCATGCAGCACGCTGCGAAGTTTCTAACCCCGCCGCGGCACGAGATCAGCATATCGCCCCGCCTGGCACTGGCCTTCGACCGGAAGAGCATGCTGATGATTCAGCAGGATCCGGGCGACGAGGTGCTCTCCCCTCGCTTACAGGCCTAGCTCGTCTAGCTCTTTGTCAATGAGTGTCTGGGAGTGATTCATTGCAGATGTCGCGAAGGTCGCATAAATCTGGAGGTCGTCGTAATCAAGCCCGGATTTTCCGTCTTGTATTTCAATACAGCGCGCAAGCGCGTGCTCAATCAGGCCATGACTCAGCACGTTATTTGCAACCTCACTGCCGTATGACTCATGTATCCGCAAGCGAAGAGCCTTCACTTCATCCAGCTTGGTCTGTGCTGCAGATTTACCAAGGCTGTCTTGGTCGTAGATCTTTGCCCAAATATGGTCGACAACAGGCTTTTTCACAGCTCACTCCTTTGACCCGGCCCCATGCCGGTCACCCGTAATACCCCATCCAAAACCAAATTGCCACCATGCCGCATCCGGCCACGGAGGGCGGCGCATGCATGGAGAAAGCCATGAGCTACTTCTACAAGACCGAATCGCCAAAGGTCCTGGCCGCCGTGCGCGCCTGGGACGGGAAGAAAGCAGCCTGGGACGCTCAGCGCAAAAATCTGGGCGAAGCCTTTGGCGCCGACGCCTCGCCGATGTACAGCGGCTCCCGCAACTACGTCGGCGGCATCAAGCTCAGCGCCAGCCGCGACCTTGATGTGCATTGGTGCCGCCCCGACGAATACGGCTACCGCTCTCTGCGCCGGGCGCCCAAGCATGCCAAGGGCACGGACAAAGAGGTGCGCGCGGCAGAGAAGGCTGAGCACCAGCGCCTGGAAGATCTCTGGAAAGCACATTGCCCGGACGATATCGACCGGGACGAAATGTGGGAAGCCATCGGCGTCGAGCGCGGCGGCATCTGGCTCAGTGGCGGGGTGTGCTTCACCTATGGCGATACCGTGTACCTGAACCTGGGCAGCAAGGCGGCTGACGGCGATGTCGACGGCCTGGTTGAGATAGTCAGCAGCGAGTACGAAGCCGCCCGCCAGCGCGTGCTCAATCAGCGCAAAGCAGCCTGATCAAGGACCGACCAATGAGCAATTACAGCTGCGACTACGTTCGCCGCCATTACGACGTGCCGGCCGAGGTCGGTCGCCGGGTTATCGCCAACGGCGAGCCCGGCATCATCATGGCTGACCGTGGCCACTACATCGGCGTCATCCTCGACAGCGACCCGAAGAAGCGCATCCGCAACTATCACCCGACTTGGGAGATGCAGTACGGCGAGATGGCCGACGAGCTGCCGATCAAGCAGTGGGAAGTCCTCACCAACTGCATGTACGACTGGGATGACGTGCGTTACATGCTGGGCGATGCCCGCCACTACGTGCGGCGCATTTGGGCCGCCACTCGCAGTCAGGCCAAGTACAGGGCCTATCAAGAGCTGGCCGAGTGCTTCAACGACGACGCTACGGCCATGCTCACCTTCAAAGTCCGCGCCGCCTGACACTCCGGCGCTGCCTGCCAGCTAACCTGCAGACTACCTTTTCATCCGGATACGCTTCAGCTCAGCGCGATCTTGAAATTGAGTCCAGTCGAACTGGATCATCGATGACAGCAGCTTCAGATCATCGTAAAGCCTGAGTGTCGCCTCCGTAGTCGGCGTCGTGGCCATGTATTTCTCAACTTCATAGTGAATTTTATAAATCGAGCCCATCAAGCCGCTGTAGTACACAACAAGCTTATAGTCTGAGAGCTCGTGCACCAAAATCGCCTTGGCTGCCTCCAAAGAGGACCTCAAAGATTCACTTAAATACTTTTCCCAAACCGAGCGAAACTCGAAATAAGCAGCCTCATCATTTGCAAAGCTGGAAACCGACTGTGCGCTTTCGACCGCATTTTTAATGACGGCGCAGTAGGCGTCGAAACGATCTATAGAGTTTCGTTTTGCAAGCCTACTTTGACGCCTTTCTTGCCCACTGCTGATTGCAAAAGCACCAACAATCGCACCGATTGAGCCTACTGCCTGGACCCAAGACGCAAGACCCGGATGATGTTCAATCCACAACAAAACGCCTTCCCAGCTCACTCATATCCCCTTTAGCTCAGCACTGCGCCGGGCACTAATACCCGACTTCACCAACTTACGCCACCCCGGCGAGGACCGCCCATGTCTGCATTTCAGAAAAAGCCCGCCTTCGACTTCAAAACCCAGTACGGCCTGGGCCTCGATCCGCAAGATGACGAGATCGTGGTCGACTTCTTCTGCGGCGGTGGCGGCGCCGGTACCGGGCTGGAGATGGGCCTGGGTCGTCCGGTGACCGTGGCCAAGAACCACAACCCGGCAGCAATCAGCATGCACACGGCCAACCACCCGCACGCTCGGCACTACACCACCGACGTGTTCGAGGGTGACCCGGACGAGGAGTGCGGCGGCCGCCCAGTGGGCTGGTTCCACATGAGCCCGGACTGCACCCACCACAGCCAGGCTGCCGGCGGCCAGCCGCGCAAGCGCGAGATTCGCAACTTGTCGTGGATCGGCCTGAAGTGGGCCGGAAAGAAGAAGCCCCGGGTGATCAGCCTGGAAAACGTGAAGCAGATCCTGCAATGGGGCCCACTGATCGCCAAGCGCGACAAGGCTACTGGCCGGGTCGTCACTCTGGACCTGGTGCAGCACCCAACCAAGCCAAAGGCAAAGGTCAACCGGGTGGCCGCGTCCGGCGAGCAGGTTCCGGTTTCCAATCAGTTCCTGGTGCCAGACCCAAAGCGCCGCGGCACCACCTGGAAGCGCTTTGTGGCTTTGCTGGAGGGCATGGGTTATCAGGTCGAGTGGCGCGTTATCAAGGCCTGCGACTTCGGCGCCCCTACCAGCCGGGAGCGCCTGTTCATGATCGCCCGCTGCGACGACCAGCCGATCGTGTGGCCGACGCCAACCCACGCGAAGAAGCCCGCCAAGGGTCAGCAGAAGTGGCGCACCGCGGCGGAGTGCATCGACTGGACTGTGCCGAGCAAAAGCATCTTCGGCAGGAAGAAAGACCTGGCCCAGGCCACCCTGCGTCGAGTCGCCAAAGGCCTGCAGAAGTTCGTGCTCAATAACCCGCAGCCCTTCATTGTGCCGATCGCCAACTGGTCCGGCGAACTGGCCCAGTCCGCACATGAACCATTGCGCACAGTCACCTCTTGGCCCCGCGGCGGGTCGTTCGCCATGGCCAGCCCGATCATTGCACCAGCAACACACCAGGGCAGCGACCGGGTGAACGATCCCTTGGAACCATTGCCGACAGTGACCTGCGCCAATCGCGGGGAGCTGACGCTGATCAGCCCTACCCTAATTCAGTCGGGATATGGCGAGCGCACCGGCCAGAAGCCGCGAGTGCCCGGGCTCGATCAACCAGTGGGCACAGTGGTCGCCGGCGGCGTGAAGCACGCATTGGCCTCCGCTCACCTGGTGAAGTTCCGCTTCGATGACGCAGGCAAGGCCGTGGACGAGCCGGTACCGACCATCACCAGCGGTGGTAACTACCAGCGCCCGGCCGGCGCCGCACACGCCATGGGCCTTACAACGGTGTTCATGGCCCAGATGAATGGCGGCTTCAACACCACCCACGCCAAGGGTATGGACGACCCCATGACCACGGTGACCAACACCGGCAGCCAGCAGCAACTGGTCAGTGCCAGCCTGGCTACCCTGCGCAACAACTGCACCGGGCGAAGCATGGATGAGCCAGTGCCAACCATGACCGCCGGCGCCGAGCATCACGCCCTGGTCGAGTACAAGCTTTCTCCAGAGCATGAAGAAGGCGCGCTGCGGGTGGCTGCGTTCCTGATCAGCTACTACGGGACGGAGAACACCAGCGGTGCTGACCACCCCTCACCCACAGTCACGACCCGGGACCGCCTGGCACTGGTCACCGTGCATGTGAAAGGCACGCCGTATGTGATCGTCGACATCTGCCTGCGCATGCTGCAACCGCATGAGCTGTACCTGGCCCAGGGCTTCCCAGCCGACTACATCATCGACAAGGGCGCCGACGGCAGGGAGTTCACCAAGACCGAACAGGTACACATGTGTGGCAACAGCGTCAGTCCGCCACCAATGGCTGCCTTGGCCAGAGCTAATGATCCGTGGCGAATAGCAGAGCGTCTATCGGTAGCAGCTTAAGACTCATCAGCGAGTCGGAAGCGGAACTCCGCTGGAGATCCTGGAGCTTTGAAATAGGACTCCTCGACATGCAAGGCACCACAAAGTTGGCAGTTAAAAACCTGCCAATCGGTTTTGCCGTCGTGGCGTAACTGAACTTCGGTTTCCTTGCCGCATTTCTTACAAGTCAGCTTTTGATTCATCGCGCTCCTCCAGCCCCACCCCTTAACTGTAGCCGCGTCTTGCTCAGGCGCAGATAGGTATCCCCATGCCCACAGAAAACCGATCCAGCAACACCGAACAGATGGTCAGCGTGCCGCGTGAGCTGCTCGAGCGCTGCGACTTTGGAAGGAATACGGCGACAGCACTGGCCGCGCTCCCTGAGCTTCGCGCCATTCTTGCCAAGCCAGCCGCCCAGCACCAGAGCGAGCCGGTTTTCATGGTCCGATCTCATGGCTCCTGCTGCTGGGAAGAGTCGAATGGCGAGGGCTTGGACATAGCCTTGTCGATGCCGGATGAGTACGAGGTCCGAAAGTTCTACCTCCACCCACCAACCTCCGACGGCTTCAGCGCCGGTGACATGGCCGACCAGGGTGCCAAGGCGTTTGCTGCGCGAGATCCGGAAGTTGAGCAACTGCGCGCCAAACTGGTCGAGCTCCGGTCTTCGGTGCATGAGTTCGTGCGGATTCATGGCCTGTCGGTCGACGGAGCGGCAGCACGCAACAAAGCCCTGATCGAACTCCAAGCCGCTGTCGAAGGCTGAAATGCCCAAGGAGTACATTTGTACTCCGCCCCCTCTCCCCTCTATTGAACAGCCGCTATATGGCGGCAAGGACGAAGTCATGCCTGAAGAAGTCAAACTGATCCAGCGATCGCCGGTAGTGCGCGATGAAAACGGAATGTTCCAGCACCCCGACCTGCCTGACTTCGATGAAGGCGATGGCGACAAGTGCAAGGCCTGGATCGCTGAGCAAGGCTTGCAGGTCACCATGGTCAGCCTGGAGTACGCCGACGAAGCGGTAGCTAACCGGTACTTTGAAAGTCATGACCCGGATTGCAGCTATTGGGAGCCAGAACGGCCGTTCGGTGGCGACTGGTTTTGTCTGGCCATCCACGACACCGACGACGGCCCTGTGTGTTGGTGGGCGCGCCGCGAGGTGACGCCATGATCCTCCTACCAATCGCCGCCCCGCTCTACATGGCCTGGCTCATCTGGAAGGGGCCGAGGCCATGATCCCGCGAGACGGATTTCTCCGACGCCAACTGGAATCGGGCCTGATCCTGCTGGCCGCCTGGATTCTGGGTGGACGCAACGTCACAAGGTCGCCAGTCGTTTCGCGCAAGGACAACAACGAGATGTTCGAGATGGACTTCGAGCTCCGCGCCATCGCCCGCCGCATCCGCAAGCAGTACAGCGAGTAACCCCTCCCCCTACAACAACTCAAGCCTGCCAGTGGGCGGGCATGGAGAGCTATTGCTATGAACACGGATAGAAGCCAGCGCCGCCTGCTGGCGAAGCAGAACGCCAAGGAGCCTGTTGTCCTACGCCGGGTGCCGCAAGAGGAGTGGCCGGGCTTTCGCCCTCCTGACCTAGTCGAGGTGTGGCGGTCGAGGTCCTTCCTTGTTCAGGTGTTCACTGAGCCCAACGGATTCCAGCGCATGAGTATCTGCCGCGCGGCCCATAACGGCAGCACATGGGTGGATCAGGTGACCTGGGATGAGCTCATGCAGCTAAAGCGCGAATGCGGACGCGGCGGCCTGGACGCGGTTGAGGTTTTCCCGGCAGACCACGACATCGTGAACGTCGCCAATATGCGCCACCTGTTCTTCCCGCCTGAGCCGCTGTCATTCAAATGGTCGGCACCACGCTAACTCCTCCCCACCTCTGCCGCCATGCGCGGCGTGGAGACACCCCATGAACCTGATCGACTGCTACGTCAGCAAGATCCTGGGCGCGCCTTATCGCAAGTTCGGCGCCTGGTGGGTTGACGTTGAATACGAGGCCTATGGCCGGACCAGCAAGACACGGCTGATGTTCCGCACGGAGCAGGCCGCCCTGGCCGCGACCGTGGGCCACCACTTCCTCGCCTGACCCCTTACTACTGTGCCGCCGCCGGCGGCGTGGAGACATTTATGGAACCAGAGATCATCCATATTCCTGAACTGGCCAAGCTCCTGGGCCGAACTGAATCATCGATCCGCAGCGCGCGGCAGGCTGGTGCGAGCTGGTTGCCGCCCTTCTTCAAGCAGGGGAGCCGCATCTGCTGGCGGGTCAGCACGGTTCGCCAGTTTCTGTTGGAGTGCGAACAGGGGCGCCATGTTCCGGCTCGTCCGGGCAGAAAGCGCCAGACACCGCCGACACTCGCCCGGGTCAGTTAACCGAGCTTGTCGGCCAGAGCGTCAGGGCACAGGTGGGTATAGCGCTTGAGCATGCTCATTGTCTTGTGCCCGGTGATGCTGGCCACCTCCATGATCGACAATCCCTTCTCAAATAGCCTGGATGTCCCCTCATGGCGCAGATCATGAAAGTGCAGGTCTTCAACACTCACCGCATTGCAAGCTTTGTGGAAATACTGGCTCACTGAGTGCGGCGCCAGCGAAAAGACTTTGCCATCAATGCGAGCTGGCAGTGACTCGAGTAGGGTCCTGGCCCGCATGGACAGCGGAACCAATCGACGAGTCCCGTTTTTTGTATCCTCCAGCAGCGCGTGCTTTGCCTTGACGTTCTCACGACGCAATGTGAGAAGTTCACCTCTCCGCATCGCTGTCTCTACCGCGATCTCGATGATCGCCGGCATTTCGGCGTGAATCTCCCCTGCCGCTTTGATCACGTCCTTCAATTCTTTGGCCGTCGGCCGCCGATCGCGCTCCTTCGATCCCTTCGGCATCCGCAGCTTGGCCACGGGGTTGCTCAGCCCCTCAATCCCCCAATCCTTGATTGCCACTGTATATAGATGGCTGATCACGGCCAGGTCGAGCTTGACCGTGGCCGTGGACTTGCCAGCCTTCAGCTCTTCATCACGGTAAGCAGCCAAGTCGCTCGAGCGTATGGCGGCGAGACCCTTGCCTGCCAACTTGTGCAGTTTCCACTTATTGATGCGGGTCCCTTCCTGCTTGGCCCCCTTTTTCGCCGAGCTCACCTCGCGTGAGTATCGGTCCAGGGCCTCGGAAAGTGTCGTGCTCTCTGCCTCACGCATGTCGACGAATCGGGCACGCGACATATCGCCCTCGATCTCGGCTGCCCATCGCTGGGCCTCGGCCTTTGTATCGAAGGTGGCGGAAAGTGTCGGATATCCTTTTCGGCGAATCTTGGTCCGCCATGCCCCGTTTGGGCGCTGTTCGAAAGTGGCCATGCACCGGATTTTGCCGGGGACACTTGGGACATGCAAATTTTGTCAGTGTCCCAAATTTGTCCCAAATACTCGGCGGGACAAAATCCGCAGGCATAAAAAAAGCCCCGCAACCTCAATGGCTGCGGGGCTTTCTGTAATGGAGGCCGAGGTCGGAATCGAACCGGCGTAGACGGATTTGCAATCCGGAGCATAACCACTTTGCTACTCGGCCTCAAATGCCAGAGACTCCCAAAAAGCAATCTCAAACATATACAACTCTTTAAGGAAATAACTCACTAAAACTGCTATCTCCTTGAAAACGCTAGCCTTTTCAGCTGCCTCGTTTTCGATGGACGCAATTATGTACTCATTCCTTTGTGCTGACAACCCCTTGAATTCAAAAAGTTTTATTTTTTTCAATCAAGAGCGCTGATGAGCAGTGCGCCGGGGTTTGCACGCAGGATTCGGGGTGACGCCAGCCCGGCAAAGGGTCTTATCATACAGGTTATGCCCCGCTCCGTTCCGGATATCCGCGCCAATGATGCAAACCGAACTGGATCTGTTCAACCCCACGAGCCCGCAGCCACCACAGTGGGTCGCTGCACGTGCAGTGGTACTGCCCGGTTTTGCCTTGCCCGCGGTACCGGTGTTGTTACCAGCATTGCGCACGGTCATCGGCGAGGCGCCCTTTCGCCATATGGTCACCCCAGGCGGATTGAAGATGGCGGTGGGGTTGACCAACTGTGGCCGCTTGGGCTGGGTCAGTGATGCTCAGGGCTACCGCTACAGTCCGGTCGATCCACTGAGTGGTCGCCCCTGGCCAACTTTGCCCGAAGCGCTGCTGAGACTGGCCAGTAGCGCTGCCGATGCCGCCGGGTTTGAAGGGTTTGTACCCGATGCCTGCCTGGTCAATTGCTACCGCCCCGGTCATCGATTGAGCCTGCATCAGGACCGCGACGAGCGCGACTTTACTCAGCCCATCGTGTCGGTATCGCTGGGGTTGCCGGCGGTGTTTCTACTGGGTGGCCACAAACGCGGCGATCCCACCCAGCGTATCGAGCTTCGCCATGGCGATGTGCTGGTCTGGGGCGGCGAGGACCGGCTGCGCTTTCATGGCGTGCAACCGCTCAAGCCTGGGGTGCATCCGCTGCTGGGCAGTCGGCGGATCAACTTGACCTTGCGCTCGGCCGGATAACCCGCCGCCTGCCTTGACCGGCGCCAGGCAGGCGCTCCATGATCGGCCTCCTCCCCGCCTTTCAAGGAACGATTGCATGAAGCTGGAAACCCTGGCCATCCACGCGGGCTTCAGTCCCGACCCCACCACCAAGGCCGTGGCCGTACCGATCTACCAGACCACTTCGTTCGCCTTCGATGACACCCAGCACGGTGCCGACCTGTTTGACCTGAAGGTGGCCGGCAACATCTACAGCCGCATCATGAACCCTACCAATGATGTGCTCGAACAGCGTATGGCCGCCCTTGAAGGCGGGGTCGGTGCCCTGGCGGTAGCGTCGGGCATGGCGGCCATTACCTATGCCATCCAGACCGTGGCCCAGGCCGGTGACAACATTGTTTCGGTGGCCAAGCTCTATGGCGGCACTTATAACCTGCTGGCCCATACCCTGCCACGCTTTGGTATCCAGACCCGCTTCGCCGCCCATGACGACATCGACGCCCTCGAGGCGCTGATCGACAGCAACACCAAGGCGGTGTTCTGCGAGTCGATCGGCAACCCGGCCGGCAACATCGTCGACGTGCAGGCGCTGGCCGATGCCGCCCACCGCCACGGCGTGCCGTTGATTGTCGACAACACCGTGGCCACCCCGATCCTGTGCCGGCCGTTCGAGCACGGCGCCGATATCGTCGTGCATTCGTTGACCAAGTACATCGGCGGGCACGGCACCAGCATTGGTGGCATTGTGATCGACTCGGGCACCTTCCCCTGGGCCGATCACAAGGAGCGCTTCGCCCTGCTCAATACGCCCGATCCGTCCTACCACGGTGTGACCTACACCGAAGCCTTCGGCCCTGCGGCCTTCATCGGTCGTTGTCGGGTGGTGCCTCTGCGCAACACTGGTGCGGCACTGTCACCGTTCAACGCCTTCCTTATTCTGCAAGGCCTGGAGACCCTGGCTTTGCGCATGGAGCGCCACACCGAGAACGCCTTGAAGGTTGCCCATTACCTGCAGGCCCATGACCAGGTGGCCTGGGTCAAATACGCGGGCCTGCCCGACCACCCCGAGCATGACCTGGCCCTGCGTTACACCCAGGGCAAGCCGGCGTCGATCCTGTCGTTCGGGATCAAGGGCGGGCAAGAGGCCGGGGCGCGCTTCATTGATGCGCTGAAGCTGGTGGTGCGGCTGGTAAACATCGGGGACGCCAAGTCCCTGGCCTGCCACCCGGCCTCGACCACTCACCGCCAGCTCAATGATGAAGAACTGGAAAAGGCCGGTGTGCCGCGCGACATGGTGCGTTTGTCGATCGGTATCGAGCATTGCGACGACATCATCGCCGACCTGAGCCAGGCACTGGAAGCCAGCAGGTCGTAACCTGCAGGAGCGGGCTTGCCCCGCGACAGCGATGTAACTGCCCGATCGCTGGCGCGGAACAAGCCCGCCCCACAAAGCTGTATATGCATACAGATAAAACTTGCCACTCCCTTCGTTCCTGCGCATGCTATGCCCTCCCCAGCCACAGAACGACACCCCGCCGGCATGCGCCTGTTTCTCTGCGAAAAACCCTCCCAGGCCAAGGATATCGCCAAGGTCCTCGGCGCCAACCGCCGGGGCGATGGCTGCTGGGTAGGTACCGATGTCACCGTCACCTGGTGCATCGGCCACCTGCTCGAAACCGCTCCGCCCGACAGCTACGATGCCCGCTACAAGCGCTGGGTTCTGGCCGACCTGCCGATCATTCCCAGCCAGTGGAAGATGCTGGTCAAGCCCAAGACTGCCAGCCAGTTCAAGGCAGTCAAGCGCCTGCTCGGTGAAGCCCGGGAGCTGGTAATCGCCACCGATGCCGACCGTGAGGGGGAGATGATCGCCCGGGAGCTGGTGGAACACTGCCGCTATCGCGGACCGATTCGCCGGTTGTGGTTGTCGGCGCTGGATGACGCCTCGATTCGCAAGGCCCTGGCCGCGCTCAAGCCCGGCACCGAGACCTTCAGCCTGTATCACTCGGCCCTGGGTCGCTCGCGTGCCGACTGGTTGATCGGCATGAACATGAGCCGGCTCTTCACCCTGCTCGGACGTCAGTCCGGCTACCAGGGCGTGCTGCCCGTAGGCCGGGTGCAAACGCCGACCCTGCGCCTGGTGGTTGACCGCGACCGCAGCATCGCCGATTTCGTGCCAGTGGCGTTCTGGGCCATTGATGTACAGCTCGACAGCGCGGGCACCCGCTTCACCGCGCAATGGCGGGCCGCCGAAGACGCCTGCGACGATCAGGGCCGCTGTCTCAATCAAGCCCTGGCCCGGCAGGCTGCAGCAGCCATCGGCAATGCGGTCGCTGCCCGGGTGGTAAACGTGGCCACTGAGCGCGTGCGTGAAGCCGCACCGCTGCCCTTCGACCTCGGCACCCTGCAGGAGCTGTGCTCGAAGAAACTCGGCCTCGGCGCCCAGGAAACCCTCGACATCGCCCAGGCGCTGTACGAAACCCACAAGCTCATCACCTACCCGCGCAGCGACTGCGGCTACCTGCCGTTGAGCCAGCACGCCGAGGCACCGACCATTCTTGCCGCCTTGCTGCGCGCCGATCCAAGCCTTGCGCCGTTACAGGGGCACTTGCAAGCCCAGCGCCGCTCACGGGCCTGGAACGACGCCAAGGTCAGCGCCCACCACGGTATCATCCCGACTGCCGCGGCCAGTGATCCGTCACGCTTGCCGGCCAAGTACAAGGCGGTCTATACCCTGATCCGGGCCCGCTACCTGGCGCAGTTCCTGCCCAACCACGAGTACGACCGTACCCAGGCCGACTTCGACTGCGCAGGCTTTGCCTTGCGCGCGGTGGGCAAACAGATCGTCGAGCCTGGCTGGCGCCGCGCCCTGCCCGAAGCCCTGACCCCGGCCAAAGGCCGTGAAGCGCCGGTGGCCCAGGTACTGCCGCCACTGCGCGAAGGCCAGGACTGCGCCGTGGCCGAGGTCAACCTCAAGGATTTATGGACCCAACCGCCCAAACCCTTCACCGAAGGGGACCTGATCAAGGCGATGAAGAACGTTGCCAAACTGGTGGACGACCCGCGCCTTAAACAAAAACTCAAGGACACCACCGGCATCGGCACCGAGGCCACCCGTGCCGGCATCATCCAAGGCTTGCTGGATCGCGGCTACCTGGTCAAGAACGGCAAGGCCTTGAGCGCCACCCCGGCAGCCTTCGGCTTGATCGACAGCGTGCCCCGGGCCATAGCCGACCCTGGCACTACCGCGATCTGGGAGCAGGCCCTGGACATGGTCCAGAGTGGCGAGATGAGCCTGGAAGAGTTCGTCGCCAAGCAGTCGGCGTGGATGACCAAGCAGGTGGAGCGCTGTGCCGGATTGAGCCTGACCATCAGCGGCCCTGCACCGGCGCGTGCGCCGTGGAAGAAGAAGCGCAAGAGCAGCACGCGCAAAGCCAAACCCAAACCGTAGAAGCAGGCTTGCCCCGCGATGCGATGCGACGCTCAGATCGCTATCGCGGGGCAAGTCGAGACGTCGCACCGCCGCTCCTGCAGGGTTATCTATGACCTCGGTTTCATGGCCTGCAGGGTATAGCTCAATGGCAGCCGCCAGCGGTCCTGGCTCAATACCCACTCACCGTTGTCCTGCAGGCTCATCTGCCCCGGCAAGGCTTCCCACGGGATGCTGTCATGCTCTACCAGCGCAGTGATCAGCAGGCCATGGCCCAGCAAGGCGCTGACGACCTCGCCCAGGCCATGGTTCCACTCGTGGGTGACGGTCTGTGTCAGCGGCGTGTCGGTCTGGACATAGGTCTGGTCACTGTCCCAGACCGTCGGCGCCTCACGCTCGAAATACGGAAACTCGATCACCAGTTTGTCGCGATGATCCTCGTTCACCGCCAGCAGCATCGGATGCCCTTCACGCAGGAACAAGCGCCCACCAGGCTTGAGCAACGCCGCCACGGTACGCGCCCAGCGCTCGATGCTGGGCAGCCAGATCAACGCGCCGATGCCGGTGTACACCAGGTCGAAGCTGCCCGCTTCCAACACCTGGTCAGCGGCGTACACATCCGACTCGACATAGTCGATCAACGTGTCGCAACGCTTGGCCAGGGCACGGGCTTGAAGCAGCGATTGCGCTGAAAAATCCAGCCCCGTCACCCGGGCTCCGAGTCGTGCGAGCGACAAGGTGTCAGTACCGATATGGCATTGCAGATGCACCGTGCGTGCGCCGTGGATATCGCCCAGACGTGGAACATCGAAGCGCACGACCTCGCTCAAATGCGCGGGGTCGGCAACAAACGCATCGACTTCATAGTCGCTGGACGCCGCATGCAGCGGCGCCCTCTCGTCCCAGCTCTGGCGGTTCAGTTCCATCGAGTCGCTCATGACAGTCCTTTCAGGGTAATCGGCGAAGAGCTGGAACTATAGTCGGCTCAAAGCGCCAGGCTCAAACTGACCATCAAGTTGCGCGGCTCGCCCGGCAGGTTCCACACCGCGTTGTAGCCGCGCTCGTAGTACTTGCGGTCGAACAGGTTGTTCAGGTTGAGCCCGACAGTGGCGTCTTCACTCACCTTATAGTGGGCCAGCAAATCCACCGTGCTGTAGCTCGGCAGCCGGAAGCTGCTGCCCGCCTGCCCCGAGCGCTCACCGACATAGTTGGCCGCCGCGCCTACATCCGACCCCTGCAGAAATCCGCTCTGGAATTCATACACGGCCATCAGGCTTGCGCTGTGTTGCGGTATACCCAGCAGGTCGCTGCCCTTGGGCAGGTTGGCATCGCCCTTGGTCACTTCGGCATCGATATAGGCATAGGCGCCAATTACCCGCAGCGCTTCGCTGAGCTGGCCGCTGAACTGCAGGTCGACGCCCTGGCTGCGCGCCTTTCCGGCTGCGATGCTGTCACCAAAGGCATCGGTGGTGATGACGTTTTCCTTGTCGATGTGAAACAGCGCCAGGGTCGCGCCCAGGCGGCTGTCGAACAGGTCGAGCTTCAAGCCCGTCTCGTAACCCAGGCCCTTCTCCGGCTTGTACACCTGGCCCCGGGTACCGATGCTGTTGGGCTTGAACGAGGTGGACGCATTGGCGAACACACCGACTTCAGGAGTCAGCTGGTACAGCAGCCCCACACGCGGGGTGGCCACGTCTTTCTTCTGCGTGTTGCTGACTTGGCTGGTGCGGTTCTGCGCCGTCTGTTCGATGTGCTCCAGTCGCACGCCGACCAGGCCGCGCAGGCGCTCGGTGAAGGTGATCTGGTCCTGCAGGTTGAGCGCATAGCTTTCGGTGCGTTCGAAGAAGTCGTTGGGGTTGACCAGCGCAGGCTTGGGTTTGCCATACACCGGGTTGTAGATGTCCAGGCCATAGGCGGGTGTCGTCACGCTCTGCGGGTACTTCTGGCTGTTGCGGTAGTTCTCGTATTCGAGGCCGATCAGGCTCTGGTGTTGCCAACTGCCAACGTCGAACTCGCCGTGCAGCTCGGCCTGGGTGATGGTGTCGTTCCACTCGAAACTGCGCTCGCGATAAAAACGGCTGAGCGTATTGCCCACCAGGCGTTGCGGCTCGGAACTGTTGCCCTTGAGTCGGCCCTGGGTGTAATGGTTGGCCAGGCGCAGCTTCCAGTTTTCGGAAAGGTAGTGTTCCAGGGTCAGGTCGAGCGTCTGGTTGTCGTTGCGGATACGCCCGTCATTGGGCTCGCCGAAAAAACGCGAGCGGCTGACCGGTCCCAGCTCGTTGTTCACCGCCGGTATACCGCGGTCGAACACTGACTCGGTGCGCGAGAACTCGCTGTCGAGCGACACCAGAGTGTCCGGGCTCAACTGCCAGCTCAGCGAGGGGCTGACGATGCGCCGCTCGCTGCCGACGTAATCGCGAAAGCTGCCATTGTCCTCCACCGCCATGTTCACCCGTGAAAGCACACGGCCGTCTTCGCTCAGGGGCGTGTTCACGTCCAGGCTGCTGCGGTAACGGTCCCAACTGCCGGCGCTCGCTTTGAAGTGAGTGAAGGCCTCGGCTTGAGGCCGCTTGGTGACGATGTTCACCAGCCCGCCCGGATCCCCTCGCCCATACAAGCTGGCTGCCGGTCCCTTGAGCACTTCGATGCGCTCGATGTTCGAGGTGTCCGGAGCGCTGTAACTGCCACGGTTGACGGCAAAGCCGTTCTTGTACAACTCGCCGGTAGTAAAGCCACGCACGCTGTAGTTGAGGAAAGTCAGGCCACCGAAATTGTTCTGCCGACTCACGCCGCCGGCAAAATCCAGGGCGCGGTCGATACGCGTGGTGTTGAGGTCATCGAGCACCTGGCTCGGCACCACGGCAATGCTCTGGGGCGTGTCGCGAATGTCGGTATCCGTCCGGGTTGCTGTGCTTGAACGGGTCGCGCGATAGCCCTGCACGGGGCCATTGGCGGTTTCTTCGAGTGGGCGATCGGTGACGCTCAAGGCATCGAGCAAGACCGGGGCGGCGGCCGCTGCTGGCAAGGCAAGCAATGAAACAGACAAACCGAGGGACAACCTTGCGAAGGGGGCGTACATGGGAGGCTCCTTAAAATTATGTAATAACATAACAATAAGGAGCGAAACATAAAAGATTACCGGCCAAAAACCACCAGCTCTCCAGCTGTCGCCAGCACCAGGCTCAGGCCGCTATAGGAAAACCCGAACGCGCGCACTTCAAGCTCCACCCCCAACTTGTGAAACACCGCTGGCCGATGATACCGCGCGCCGTGCAGCCACGACCCTGGCTCGACCAGCAGCAAGTGCTGCTCGGGCCAGGCCAGGGTGATGTCTTCGATCATCCAGCCGTCGGCAGTGGCCACCGGCAGGCGGCCACCATGTATTCCGGCCATAGGGATCACCCGGTCCCGCAACGGCCCCAGGCCCCGGGTTTCCAGAAAGCGGTCGCTGCCCAAGTTGTCGGTGCGGTCGCGCGCGACCTTTTCGCCGGTGTGGCAGTCAATCACGCTGCGCCCGGAACTTGAGGCGACCAGCAACAGCTCGCTGTCGCGGTCAAAGCCGACTTCCATCAGGCCCACGATGCTAAGGCGCGCCTTCAACTGCCAGGGCGCGGGAGGTGGCGTGACCTGCAGTTGCACGATCTCGCGGCGCAGCGGGTCAAGGTGGGATGTGGGCATGTCGCGGCTCCATGTGTGGCGCGAGCGTCAGGTGTGTACCTTCGATTAGGCCCTATCCCGGACGCGAAAGCGATACGCCACACGCACATCGAGACGCGGTGCAAAGTGCCAATCTCTGGCATCATCCAGCGGTGCCGTCACCCCTGCCCTGCGGAGCTCAAATTGCCCACCCCTCGTCACTTCAGCCAGAAAACCAGTACAACAAACATGCTGAATCTCAAACACCCCCAGAGCCCGTCCGCGCCGGCCTACCGCGTGGGCTTCTTGCTGCTGGAGAACTTTTCCATGGCCAGCTTCACCGTGGCCATGGATGTGCTGGTCACCGCCAACCTGCTGCAAGCCGAGTTGTTCGCCATCACCCCGCTGTCGCTGGGCAGCGAACGCGTGACCAGCGACCTGGGCCTGGATATCTATGCGACCCGTATCGAGCGCAACGCGCTGGAGTCACTGGACCTGCTGGTAGTCTGCGGCGGCCTGCGCACGCCGCTCAAATACCCCGAACTCGACCGCTTGCTGGTCGATGCCGACGCCCATGGCCTGGCCCTGGGCGGGTTGTGGAACGGCGCCTATTTTCTCGGCCGCGCCGGGGTTCTGGACAACTACAGCTGCACCATCCACCCCGAACAACGGGCGAGCCTCGCCGAGCGCAGTGCGCAGAGCACCATCACCCCGGCAAGCTTTGTGCTGGACCGCAACCGCTTGACCGCCGCCAGCCCCAACGGCGCGCTGGAAATGATGCTGGCGTTGCTCAAGGTGCTACAAGGCGAGGCACTGGCGGGTGGCGTCGAGGAGATCCTGGCGTTTTCCGGTGCGCGTTTCCGGCGAGTGGACAGCAGCTCGAAAAAGTCCATGAGTGCGCCACTGCGCACCATTGTCGAGCTGATGGAAAACAACCTGGAAGAAACCTTGAGCCTGGACCAACTGGCGGAATACAGCGGGCGCTCGCGCCGCCAGATCGACCGCCTGTTCCAGGCCCAGCTGGGTACCTCGCCCAGCCGCTACTACATGGAACTGCGCATCACCAAGAGCCGGCGCCTGTTGCAGTATTCGGACCTGCCACTGATGGATGTCGCCATCGCCTGCGGCTTTGTCTCGGTGTCGCACTTCAGCAAGTGCTACAGCGCCTACTTCGGCTATCCGCCTTCACGGGAGCAGCGGCTGGGCGAATAAGCGCGACGACGGATGCCCAGGCTCATCATCCCTTCCAGCACCAGCACCAGCACCGCCAGCCAGATGGCAATGTACGTCGGCCATTGCGCTGGTGCGATAGTCTCCCCCAGCAGCACCGAGGCCAGTACCAGCAACACCGGCTCAACGTAGATCAACAGGCCGAACAGGGTCAGGTTCAGGCGCGGCCCCGACAGCGCCTGCAAGGCCAGGGCCGAGGCGCTGATCGCCCCCAGGCCCATTACCAGCCAGGGCAAGCTCGAACCACTGCCGGCCACACCCAGCACCACCCCGCCCTTGAATACCAGCAACAGGCTGACCGGCAGGCTCAGGCTCATGTCGAACCACAGCCCACCCATGGTATTGCTGTCGCTGACCCGACGCAGCCAGAAGTACAGCGGATAGCCCAATCCCACCGCCAGCACCGGCCAGGTAATGGCCTTGGCAATGGCAATCTGGTTGATGACGCCCAGCGCCGCCAACGCACATGCCAGTAGTTGCAGCCGGCTGATGCTGTCCTTGAAGGCCAGGCGACCGACAATGACCATGGTCAACGGCATCAGAAAGTAACCCAGCGACACATCCAGGCCATAGCCATTGATCGGTGCCCACATGAACAACCACAACTGCACACCGAGCAGCGCCGCCGACAGCAGGCGCACTGCCCAGAACAGGCGTTCTTCAAACACCCGCGCAAACAGGCGGCGTACTTCGTGCCAATGGCCGCTGGCGATCACCATCAGGGTCAGGCAAGGCACCGTCAGCAGGATGCGCCAGCCGTAGATTTCCTCACCACCGAGGTCTTGCAGCAAGTGGGTATAGGCATACATCACCGCGAAGAGCACCGAGGCGAGAATATTGAGCACAACGCCAAGGGTGGCATTGGGGGTGCGAGTGTCCATGGTGCAAGCCTTCTGGTCAGGGGCAGAGGGTGATAATTTATTGCGTTGCGCCTGATAAGTGCCCTCGTTTTCCACCCAGCAAATGAGAAAATCTTGCACATGAATACTGCGCTCGACGACTTCGACCTAGCACTGCTCGACGCCTTGCAACAGGACAACAGCCTGCCCTTGCGCGAACTGGCCGAGCGGATACACCTGTCCACGGCGTCGGTGCAACGACGCATGCAGCGGCTAAAAAAGGCCGGGTACATCCAGGCCAACACGGCAGTGATCGACCCGGAAAAAGTCGGCCAGGTGATCACCTTGATGGTCGAGGTACACGCCGACCGCACCCAGTCGGCGGACCTTCAGGTGATGAAACAGGCGTTTTCGGGGCCTGAAATCCAGCAGTGCTACTACGTCACCGGTGACGCCGACTTCATGCTGGTGCTGACGGTGGCGAGCATGGGCGAGTTCCAGGCCCTCACCCAGCGCCTTTTCCACGATAACCCCAATGTGAAATGGTTCAGGACCATCGTGGTGCTGGAGCGGGTCAAGTCGACCTTGCACGTGCCCCTGGTCTCCCACGCTTAAGGACCCTGGCGAATGGAAATTGCGCAGTCGCACATCCTGTACGAGACCGAACACTGGATCCTCAACCATCACCTGGCCTCTGCCCTGCCGGGTTACCTGATGCTGGGCACCCGCGCGCAGATCAACTCGCTGGCCGACCTGCCGCCTGAGGCACTGGTGCAGATGGGTAGTTTGATGGCCGACGTGCAACGGATCATGGAAACCGAACTCAAGCCCAGATGGCTGTACATCAGCCGCTACGGACACATGCCGGGGCTGGCGCTGCACTTTCATTTCATCCCGGTGTATGACTGGGTGGAGCGGGCATTCTGGCGGGATGAGCGTTATCGGGCGCTGCAAGGCTTCGGCTCGCGGGAAGCGGCGCAAAACCTCACTGATGGCGCGGAGCTGACGTTGTTCATCTGGCGGGAGTTCGGCGAAAGCCCCACCCCGCCGGCCATCGAAGGACCCGCGGTGGATGAGGTGATCGAACACTTGCGCCAAGCCTGCAGGAGCGGGCTTGCCCCGCGTTAGCCCTTGCCTGGAATACGGCCGCTACGCGAGTCACCAGCCTCGTTCCCCAGCAGCGGCGACAGGCCAGGCCTGTGCAGCCGCTGGCGATGGCACAAGTCAGTTCAATCCTGCTCCAGCGCCTCACGCAGCTCTTCGGCCGTGGCGTACTCACGCTGCGCCACCACTTGCCCCTTGTCCAGCTGCAACCACAGCACCTTGTCTTCGGCGCCTGCATAGCGCGTCGCAACGCTGCCCTCACGATCGAGCAGCACGCGGTAGCTGTAGTCGCGCATGGCCGGGATGGCGAACAGCTTGGAGATCAATGCCGGCATGCGCTGGATGTCAGCAACGAACACCGCATTGCGTTCCTCAAGATACCCTTTGGGACGATCAGCCAAAGCAGCCTTGACCAGCTTGGCACCCTCCATGTTGCTCGCCACCAGCAAGGTACGGGTCTGGTCATTGAGGCTGTATTCCTGGTCATGCTGATCCAGCAAGGTCCAGGGCGCCAAACGCTCGCCAACCTCGACGGCCTGGGCAAACAACGGCATCAGGCTCAGCAGTAAAACGATCGGGTATTTCACAAGTAACCTCATCGCAGAAAAAACCAGTGCCGATCCTACCTTGAATACCAACATGAGGCGTCACTACATCCACCCCAGCCATTTCCACCAGGTCGCCGCGAACACCAGCATCAGCAGATACCCGATCAAGGTGATCAGTATCCCGACACGGGCGAATTGCTTGGCACTGAAGGTCTCGGTGCCCAGGCACACCATGTTCTGAGGGGCGTTGATCGGCAAAATGAAGCCGTAGCTGACGACGAAACCCAGGGCCATGGTCATGCCCAGGCGGCTGAAATCACCCGGCAATGTCTGCAACACCGAGATAAGAATTGGCAGCAGCGCCGAGGTCAGCGCCGTGGCACTGGCAAAACCAAGGTGAATCAGAATCAGGAACGCCGCCAGGATCGCGAACACGCCCAGGGTGCCCAACTGATCCAGCCCGGTATGGGCCACCACCTGCGCGCCGAGCCATTGCCCGGCCTGGGTGGTCAGCAAGGTGGTTCCCAGGCTGATACCGACACCGAAGACAATCACCGTGCCCCACGGAATGCGCGCCTGCACATCTTTCCAGGTCATCACCCCAAGGCGCGGCAACAGCAGAATCACCAGGCCCGCATAGGTGGTCGAAGTGGTATCGAAGTGATGCAACTTGCCTTCAGTGGCCCAGGCCAGCAGCAACAGGACCGACACCGCCAACAGGCGCTTCTGCGCTCCGCTCATGGGACCAAGCTCGGCCAGGGTCTTGCTCACCGCTGCCTTGCCGCCGGGAATGCTGTCACTCTCGGGTGGCATCATCTTCAGCACGACGAAGATCAGCACCGCCGACATGATCACCGCCCACGGGGCACCGGCAACCAGCCAGTCGATCCACGACACCCGGGCGCCGAGCATCTTGTCCATGAAGCCCACCGTCAGCAGGTTCTGCGCCGCCGCCGTCTGGATGCCGATGTTCCAGATACTGGTGCCCTGGGCCACGATGATCATGATTCCGGCGGCGATGTTGGAGCGCTTGTCGACACCGAAGGCGGCAATCACCCCCATCATGATCGGTACTACACAGGCACTGCGCGCCGTGGCGCTGGGCACCACCAGGCTGAGCAGGATGGTCACCGCCACTGCGCCAAGCAGAATGCGCCGGGTACTGACACCCACGCTTGAGAGCGTCACCAGGGCAATGCGCCGGTCAAGGCCGGTATGGGTCATGGCCGCAGCAATGAACAGGGCGCCGACCACCAGGGCCAGGGCGCTGTTGGAGAACCCGGTCAGGGCCAGGCTGATGGCTGCGGACGAACCATAGGTTACCGAAGGGTCGGCCACGGTCGGTGCAGTACCGAGCAAAAAAGCCATGAGCGAGGTGATCATGATCGCGCTGGCCTCGTACGAGACCGCCTCGCTGATCCACACCACCACGGCAAACGCCAGAATCGCCAGTACCCGGTGCCCGGCCACCGGCAAGTCGGCCGGCAGCGGCAACAAGAGCACACCGATCAAGGCGGCAACCCCCACCAGCAGGCCGATCGGAACCTTCATTCGGGTGCTTTGCGCATCCGCTGCGCTGGCCGACGAACGCATGTGAATCTCCGTGCAATGTATGAGCGGCCATGATCGGATACATCCCCCACCGGCGAACTGATTCGCATCAATTACCAAGGAATCGAGCATTGTCCGACAAGAATGTAGTGCCACAAAAAAATCACTACAAAACATATTGACGCCGTTCATCGGCCCTTGCATGATGAGGTCGTCTCCCCGATCGGGGACACTGGCAAGGGTGTTCCAGGCAGCTCGAAGGATCCATGAGCTGTATGCGGATGGGTACTGCCCAAAAGGCAGCGTGTAAAAGCCCCCAGTTGCGACGCTGCTGTAGCAGCTTTCTTTCAACGCTACATGTGATGTGCGCCGAGTTTGAACTCAACTACGAATGGTCTAGGGGGCTTTATGATGAATCTGAACAATCAACCGACTGTTGACGAATTGGCCCGGCTGTTCGCCGCGCGCAAAGACACGCTCGACAGCCACATCCTCTGGGTCTGTGAACGCGGCGAAGTGCGTCTCGACAGCCTGGGGCCACTGACCGATGAAGCACAGTTCGAGCAACGTACGCCGAACATGCGCGCCCGGTTGAAGATGTACCGTCGTGGCCAGGGCTATGTCGGCAAGAAAGCCGCCGCCGACACCCAGTACGTAGGCCGCGTTCTGCAGACCCTGCAACACGAGTGGGCCGAGCTGCAGGACAAACCGGGGGTCGCGGTCATCGACCGCCTCTGCTAAGTCACCCAACGGCAACACGCAAAGCCCGATCCGCAAGGATCGGGTTTTTTTCATTGCCGCGCGCACTGGCTACAATGACCGCCTTTTCTTCAAGAGCATGCTTATGAACAGCCCCCTATTCGGCACCGGCGATGCCTCCTACCAGGCTGCTGGCGGTATCGACGGCCTACGCCGCCTGGTCGACGATTTCTACCGCCTGATGGACCAGACCCCAAGTGCCCGCCCAGTGCGCCAGATGCACCCGGACAGCCTCGAGGCCTCGCGGGACAAGCTGGCCTGTTTTCTCAGCGGCTGGCTCGGCGGTCCGGCGCTGTTCAGCGAACGCTATGGCTCGATCGCCATCCCCGCTTTTCATGCTCAATGGCCGATCGATCAGTCCCACAGCGATATCTGGTTGAGCTGCATGGAGCAGGCAATTGCGCTACAGGGTTACTCACCCGAGTTCGCCGAATACCTGCTGCGCCAGTTGCGCGTGCCGGCCCAGCGTATTGTCCAGGCCAGCCGCAACCGCCACGCTCAGGCCTGACGCCGCAGCGGCGCCTGCTCCAGCGGCAGCCAGCCGGTGGCCAGCGCGCGAGCACGCTCTACACCCCAGGCCATGGCCCGGGTCATGGTCTCGCCAGGGCGGTTGTCGTAGTACTCCTCCACCATTGCTTTGCCCTGGCGCGCATAAATGCCCAGGAACAGTTGCGTGGCGCCGGTGCGTGACAGCCTGACCTGGACGTCAATGCTGGTACCGTCACTGAGCGCTTCTTCATGGCTGCGGCTGTGCAATTGCGCATCCGCCCATTTCCAGAAAGTTTCTTCCCTGATACGCATCGACTGGCTCCTGTGTAGTTGACGGCGGGGCAAGTAAGTCATACCTGAGCGCGACAGGCGAGCGCCTATTTCGCATCCGTTGAGCAAGGTCAAATAATGCAGAAAAAACCCCGCCTATGGAGGCGGGGTGATGTGAACCTGTTCACTTTTTTGCCGGAACCCTGGGCATGAACCTGCCCTGCTTGGCGCGTTGCACATGGCTGGGCTTGACCTGGTCCGAGTCATCCAGGGTCATGTGGGCAAAGCCCAGGCGGTAAGCCGCCTGACCGCAACGCACCTGGCTGTTGATGGGAAATTCGTCGCCGTTGTCCTCGAAATAGAATTCGCTCATGCCCTGCCTCCCTCTGACAGCGGGGCGGTACCGGCAAGCAGATGTTTGCCCAGGAAAATACCGACCCAAGAGCCTCTGAGACTAGCCGGTCATTTAGAGACTTCCTGGCCGAAAACCAAAAAGCCCGACCAATGGCCGGGCCAGATTGTCGCACCCAAGGCTCAGCGGAGCTTGACGGCAGTACCGGTAACGAACACCACGACCATCCCGCCACGGGACGACGGCATGCTGATTTCATAGTCCAGCCCCACCACCGCATCGGCCTGCAGGCTGCGGGCACGGGCCTTTATCTCGTTGGTGGCCTGGATGCGTGCCTCTTTCAAGGCGCTTTCCAGGGTTTGCGAACGGCCACCAAAAAAGTCGCGAAAACTGGTGAACACATCCCGTACCACGTTGATGCCCTGTACCGACTCGGCGCTGACCACATCCAGGTAGGCGACGATCTGACGGCCTTCGACGGTGCCTGTGGTGGTGACAATCATGCTGCTCTCCTTCGGTCTTGCAGGGTGTACGCCGCGCGCAGGTGGCGGCAAAAGAAGGCGATGGTAACAAAATCCCGCCGCCGCCCCGCCGCCATTTATACAAGCACCAACTTGTTTAACCCGACAGGCACACCTAGACTCCCCCACTCACATCCGCGAAGGAGTCGCGCATGCACCCTGCCCCTCAGTCTGCCTCCTGGGCGCAGCTACTCAAGGGCCGCAATGCCCTGCGCTCGATCGCCCTGGCCGGTGGCGTGGGGTTGCACGCCATCAACGTCTACATCGTCACCACTATTTTGCCGACGGTGATCGCCGACATCGGCGGGCTGGCCTTCTATGCCTGGAGCACCACGCTGTTTGTGGTCACCTCGATCATCGGCTCGACCCTCTCGGCACGATTGCTCGAACGCCTCGGCGCGCGACGCGCCTTCCTGCTGGCATTGGCCGTGTTTGCCGCAGGCTCGGCCCTGTGCGCCGCCGCCCCGAACATGACGGTGCTGCTGGCCGGTCGCAGTGTGCAGGGGTTTGGTGGTGGCATCCTGTTTGCCCTGAGCTATGCCTTGATCCGTCTGGTGTTCGATGAGGCGTTGTGGCCGCGCGCCATGGCCATGGTCTCAGGCATGTGGGGCGTCGCCACCCTGTGCGGGCCCGCCATCGGTGGCGTATTCGCGGAACTCGGCCATTGGCGCTGGGCGTTCTGGTCGTTATTGCCGGTGGTAGCCCTGCTGGCCCTGATCGTGATCCGGCAACTGGGCAGCATCGTCGCCCCTGCGCCAACGCGCTCGCGCCCGCCCTATGGCCTGATCGCCTGCCTGGTCGTCTCGGTGCTGGTGGTCTCGACCGCCAGCCTGTCCAGCCAGTTGCTGTGGAACCTGTTGGGCATCGTCGCAGGTCTTGCCATCGCCGTGCTTATAGCCCGCCTCGACCGTCACCCTGAACGGCGTCTGCTGCCCACCGGCTCATACTCTCTGGGCACCCGTCTGGGCGTGCTGTACGCCATGATGTGCCTGCTGATCACAGCCATGACCAGCGAAATTTTCGTGCCGTACTTCCTCCAGCAGATCCACGGCCTTGGCCCGCTGGCCGCCGGCTACATGACTGCCGCCATGGCGGCAGGCTGGACCTTGGGCGCCCTGTTCGGTGCCGGCCGCTCGGGCGAGGCGGCCGAACGCCTGATGCGGTTCGGGCCTGCGGTGATCGTGGTGGCCTTGCTGGCCTTGGCATTGATGACACCCCAGGCGCATTGGCTGCACAGCGCAGCCGGTGTAGCGAGTTACTGCCTGGCCCTGGCCGGCGTCGGCCTGGGCATTGGCCTGGGCTGGCCGCACCTGCTGACCCGCGTGCTGAGTGCAGCCCGCCCGGGCGAGGAAAATCTGGCATCGGCCTCGATCACCACCGTGCAACTGTATGCCACCGCCCTGGCTGCTGCCCTGGCCGGGCTGGTGAGTAATGGCGCAGGCCTGGTTGACCCAGGCGGTGTAGCCGGCGCCCAGAATGCCGCCGCCTGGCTGTTCGGGCTGTTTGCCCTGGCCCCGGTACTGACGTTGCTGCTGGTCTGGCGCATCACCGGCACACCGGCCAAGGTCCCGGCCTGATGCATTGCGTATCCATCCTTGTGCAGGACGCCCACCGTGCATGACACCGCCGCTTCCCCGCTCCCGACGGCCACCGCCGAGCGCATTCTGTTTCTGCTCAAGACCCGGGGCCCGCTGAAAACCACCGACCTTGCCAGCCTGCTGCACATCAGCTTCGAGGCCACACGCCAACAGCTTCAAAAACTGCAGGGCGCTGACCTGATCGCTGGTATCAGCGCACCGGCCAGCGGTGCCGGGCGACCGTCACAAAAGTGGGTACTCACCGAGACTGCGCAACGACGCTTCCCCGACACCCACAGTGTGCTCACCTTGCAACTGATCGAATCGGTCGAGCAGGTGTTTGGTGCCGAAGGCGTCGATCAACTGATCAGCCGCATGGAGGCCACAAACCTCAAGGAGTATCAGCATGCCTGCAGCCAGGCCCGGAACCTGGAGGATAAGGTCCGCACCCTGGTGCAATTGCGCGAGCAGGCCGGCTATATGGCGCAGATGCAAACCTGCGACGATGGTTGGCTGATCATCGAGCACCATTGCCCGATCTGCGTTGCGGCCAGCCGCTGCCAGGGGTTCTGCCGCTCAGAGCTGCAGACATTCCAGGCGGTGATCGGCAATCAGGCGCAAGTGGAGCGCTGCGAACACCTGCTCTCGGGCGACCGGCGTTGCGTCTACCGTATCACCCCTGAACCCACCCTTAAGTCCACTGCTGGGTGAACGGGCCTCCTGGCTCAGGCCTCGCCCTGGCCGGACAGCCTGCGGGCGGCCATCAGCCTGGGACCGAACACATTGATCAGCAGCCCGGCCATCACCAGCAATGCGCCCCACCCCTGCAGCGGGCTCAGACGCTCATCGAGCAGCAACGCCGAAGAACTCAGGCCCACTACCGGGACCAGCAGCGAAAACGGCGCCACCTTGCCGGCCGGGTAGCGCGACAACAGGTAGCTCCACAAGCTGTAGCCCAGCATGGTGGCGACAAACGCCAGGTAGGCCAGTGACAGGATCGAGCTCCAGCCAATACCGCGCAGGGCGCTCTCGATCAGCACCGGCCCTTCCAGCCACCACGACAGTGCCAGGAATGGCAACGGCGGAATCAACCCGCCCCAGATCACCAGCGCCACCAGGTCGATGTTGCCGAACCGCCGGGTGATGATGTTGCCCATGGCCCACATGGCAGCGGCGCACAAGGTCAGGATCAAGGCGAAAAACGGCACGCGGGCGCCGTTCTCGCTGCCGATCAGGGCCAGCCCTGCAGCGGCGACCAACAGCCCCAGCACACTGGCTGCGCGCAGCCGTTCACCCAGGAACATCGCGGCAAAGAACAGGGTGAAAAACGCCTGCGACTGCAGGACCAGCGAGGCCAGCCCCGGCGGCATACCGTTGCCCATGGCCTCGAACAGAAAGGCGAACTGCCCCAGGGAAATGGTGGCACCGTAGGCGATCAACCAGCGCCACGGCAACTGCGGGCGCTTGATCAGCAACACCGCCGGGAACGCTACCAGGGCAAAGCGCAAGGCCCCCAGCAACATGGGCGGCAGGCCATCCAGGCCCACCTTGATCACCACGAAGTTGACGCCCCAGGCGATGATCACCACCAGCGCCAACAGCAAGTCCTTTAATGGCATAGTCCCCACCCGCTCTTTGTAATATTTGGCAACATCATAACCCCTAATCGGGGGAGGATCGCACACCCTCGGGGACTGCCTCCTAGCGCTTCGTCGAGGGAATGCGATTATCGGGCCGCGCGCGCTCCAGCTTGATGGCGATGAACTTGGACGTCGGCGTGTAGGTTCGGTCACCGTAGCTTTCCAGCGGCACCAGCGGGTTGGTTTCTGGGTAGTAGGCCGCCGCCTGCCCCTCGGGAATGTCGTAGGCCACCAGGGTAAAGCCGCTGACCCGACGCTCGCGGCCATCCGCCCAAAGCGAGACCAGGTCTACCTTCTGGTTCGGCGTGAAGCCCAGGCGGCGGATGTCCTGCTCATTGGCGAACACCACTTCACGCAGGCCGAACACTCCGCGATAGCGATCATCCAGACCGTACAAAGTGGTGTTGTACTGATCGTGGGAGCGCAGGGTCTGGAGGATCAGGTCGGGCTTGTCGCCGCGTGCCAGCACCGCATCATTGACCAATTGCGCAGGCAACGCGCTTGGGCTGAATTGCGCCTTGCCCGATTCCGTCTGCCACTGCCGCTCCGCCGCAGCGTTACTCAGGTGAAAGCCACCCGGGTGCTGCAAGCGCGCATTGAAATCTTCGAAGCCCGGCAGGGTGTCGGCGATCAGGTCGCGGATACGACTGTAGTCGGCCACGGTCCAGTCCCAGTCGATCGGCCGGTCACCCAGGGTGGCCTTGGCCATGCCGGCTACGATCCACGGCTCGGAACGCAGCAACGGCGAGTGCGGCTTCAACTGGCCATAGGACACATGCACCATGCTGAAAGTGTCCTCCACGGTGACACCCTGTGGACCTTCGGCCTGCACATCGATTTCGGTACGGCCCAGGCAAGGCAGGATCAACGCATCACGCCCAGTGACCAGGTGCGAACGATTAAGCTTGGTGGCGATGTGTACCGTCAGCTCGCAGTTGCGCAACGCCGCGTGGGTACGCGGGGTGTCGGGGGTGGCCTGGGCAAAGTTGCCGCCCAGGGCAATGAATACCTTGGAGCGTTTTTCCTCCATGGCCTGGATCGCCAGCACGGCGTTGTGCCCGTGCTCGCGCGGCACCTTGAATTCGAATCGCTGCTCCAGCGCGTCAAGCAACCAGGTGGGCGGCTTCTCGTCGATGCCCATGGTGCGGTCGCCCTGGACGTTGCTGTGACCGCGCACCGGCGAAAGACCTGCGCCCGGCTTGCCGACATTGCCGCGCAACAATTGCAGGTTGATGATTTCCTGCACGGTCGGCACCGAATGGCGGTGCTGCGTCACCCCCATCGCCCAGCACATGATCACCCGCTCGGCACGCCGGTACATGTGTGCCGCCAGCTCGAGTTCGGCCAGGCTCAGACCCGACTGCTCGACAATGTGCGACCAGGTGGTGGCATCGAGTTCCGCCAGGTAGGCGTCCAGGCCCGAGGTGTGCTCGGCAATGAAGGCGTGATCGAACACCGCCGGTTCGCCATTGGCCTGGGCTTCGCGCTCCCACTTGAGCAGGAACTTGGCGATACCGCGCATCACCGCCATGTCACCGCCCAGGGCTGGGCGAAAGTAAGCCGTGTTGGTTGGCCGTGAGCCGTTGCTGAGCATTTCCAATGGATGCTGCGGGTGCTGGAAACGTTCCAGGCCTCGCTCTTTCAGGGGGTTGAAGCACACCACCTGGGCGCCGCGTTTGACCGCCTCTCGCAAGGGCTCCAGCATCCGCGGGTGGTTGGTGCCCGGATTCTGGCCGATGACAAAGATCGCATCGGCTTGTTCCAGGTCGTGATACACCACGGTGCCTTTGCCAACCCCGAGGGCCTCGCCCATCCCTACCCCACTGGCCTCATGGCACATGTTCGAGCAGTCGGGGAAATTGTTGGTGCCGAAGGCCCGCACGAACAGCTGGTACAAAAACGCCGCTTCGTTACTGGCCCTGCCCGAGGTGTAGAACTCGGCCTGGTCGGGTGAGTCCAGCGCATCAAGGTGGCGGGCGATCAGCGCGAACGCCTCCTCCCACGAAGTCTCCACATAGTGGTCAGTGGCCGCATCGAAGCGCATCGGATGCGTGAGTCGTCCCTGGTATTCGAGCCAATAGTCGGTCTGGTCGGCCAGGGCGCTGACGCTGTAGCGGGCGAAAAAGCCCGGGGCGACAGAGCGCCCGGTAGACTCCCAGTTAACCGCCTTGGCGCCGTTCTCGCAGAACTTGACCATATCGCTTTCAGGCGATTCGCCCCAGGCGCAACCGGGGCAGTCGAAACCGCCGTTCTGGTTGGTCTTGAGCATGGCCCGCAGATTCTTGAACGCGTTGTCACTGCCCAGCCAGCTCTTGGTCACGCTTTTGAGCGCGCCCCAGCCGGCGGCCGGGCCATTATAGTTTTTGATGTGTTCGTCTTGACTCATCAGGATATTCCTCGATGTGCACGCAGCGGTTTGAACAATCTCAAGACAAAGCGCCGCCGTCCGGCATCATTAACGGGTGTTATTCAACTAACAGTCAGTTGCACACCGGCCACGCTTCAAGTTGTTCTACCGCTCCAGCCTATTGACCCTCTTCTGGCACGTCCAATCGAAAGTAATGACAGGATGATCAAGGATCTCTATCAAGCCACAACTAGCAAAATACGGGCCCTCCAGCCGTGATAGAGGGTACTTATCGGTTGGTCATTAAAAGCAATTTGACGCACCTTCCCGTGCTACCTATGCTCGACACAAGTTGGGAGAGTTATTTAATTAACGTTCAAAGAATGCGTTCACCACCACGACCCAATTGGCAATTAAAAAGAGGTAATGGCAACCGTGAATGCAACGGACAAGACACTGGTCGACGGCTTCAATCGAAAGATTGATTACCTGCGCATGTCGGTCACCGACCGTTGCGACTTTCGATGTGTCTATTGCATGGCCGAAGACATGCAGTTCCTGCCGCGCCAGCAAATCCTCAGCCTTGAAGAGCTGTACCAGGTGGCTGAACGCTTCGTTGCCCTGGGCACCCGCAAGATCCGCCTTACCGGCGGTGAACCACTGGTGCGCAGCGGCATCGTCGGGCTGTGTGCCCGCATCGCCGCCCTGCCGGGCCTGCGCGAGCTGTGCATGACCAGCAACGGCTCGCAACTGGGACGCCTGGCCGGGCCGCTGTTCGATGCCGGCCTTTCACGCCTGAACATCAGCCTGGACAGCCTCGACGCCCAACGCTTCAAGGCCCTGACCCGCACGGGCGACCTGGAACAAGTGATCGCCGGCATCGACGCCGCGCGCGCCGCCGGCTTTCGTCGCACCAAGCTCAACTGCGTGGTGCTCAAGGGCCGCAACGATGGCGAAGTCAATGATCTGGTGCGCTTTGCCATCGACCGCGAGCTGGATATTTCCTTCATTGAAGAAATGCCCCTGGGCGTCATCAGCGAACACCAGCGCAGCGAGTCCTACTGCTCAAGTGATGAGGTGCGCCAGCGTATCGGCGAGCAGTTCACCCTGATCGAATCGGCTGAATCCACCCAAGGCCCTTCGCGCTACTGGCGCCTGGCCGAGGCGCCGCAGATCCGCATCGGATTCATATCGCCCCACAGCCACAACTTCTGCGCCACCTGCAACCGGGTGCGGCTGACCGTCGAAGGGCGCTTGCTGCTGTGCCTGGGCAATGAGCACGCCAGCGACCTCAAGCACGTACTGCGTGCTCACCCTGGCGACAGCACCCGCCTGGACCAGGCCATTTGCAACGCCATGGCCCTCAAGCCCTATCGCCATCACTTCGACGTCAATGGCGATGTACAGATCCTGCGCTTCATGAACATGACCGGCGGCTGAGTGCTGCCGCCGCCGATAGGACCTCCATGATCGTTCACCCCAAGCCCAACCTGCTCAACGTCCTGATCAGCCTCAAAGGCTCCATCGCCAAACGCATCGCCCGGCGCACCTTTATGGTCACAGCGCTCGCCTCATTGATTGTGCTGATCGAAAACCTGCACCCCGCGTTGTTTTCCAAGGTCAATGCCACACCCTTCACCCTGCTCGGCCTTTCGCTGTCGATCTTCATGAGCTTTCGCAACAACGCCTGCTACGACCGCTGGTGGGAGGGTCGTAAAGCCTGGGGGCTGGTGATCATTGAAGTGCGCTCGTTCATCCGCGAGAGCTGCGTGATTGCCGACGCCACGTTGCGCGAGCGACTGCTGCTGGGCCTGTGCGGCTACGCCCATGCGCTCAATGCGCGGTTGCGTGGTGAAGACGAACTCAAAGCGGCGCGCAACTGGGTGCCGGACGTACACACCCTGGCCGAACACAACATCAGCGACGCCATCCTGCAAGACACCGGCAGCACCTGCTCGCGCCTGGCAGAAGAAAACACCATCAGCGAATGGCGCTACATGACCCTGGAGCAGCGCCTGCGCGGGTTGTCCGAAGCCCAGGCCGTGTGCGAGCGGATCAAGAGCACACCACTGCCCTTCCCTTACACCCTGCTGCTGCACCGCACCATCTACATGTTCTGTGTACTGTTGCCGTTTGCCATGGCCCAACCGCTGGGTTGGCTGGCACCGATTTTCACCGCGATCGTCAGCTACACCTTCTTTGGCCTGGACGCCATCAGCGACGAACTTGAAGACCCGTTCGGCCGTGAAGAAAACGACCTGCCCACCGATGCCATGGTACGCACCATCGAGCGCGAAATACTGACCGCGATCGGCCGTACGGACCTGCCCGCACCGTTGCAGCCGGTGGATTTTGTGCTCACCTGATCAATGCCTGAGGGGGCTGGTTTGCCGCTCGAACGGCGCCTGGACTGCGACCGATTCGCGGTTGATCGCAGCCTCGTGCCTCGGCAGCGATTAAGGTTGCAGGCCAAACCCGTAGCCGCTGGCGATAGCCTGCAATCGGCTGCGCAGCGGTCGCCCGGGCCTACGCCAGCAAACTGGCAAACGGGATGAAGTCGAGCGAATCGCCTGCCTTGAACGTGGTACCGACCGGCACCTCAAGGAGTCCATCCGCCCAGGTAGCACTGAGCAAGGTCCCCGAGCTCTGGTTCGGCTGCAACACCGCTCGACCCTGCTCGATACTGACCCGCAGGTACTCCTGACGTCGTCCCGCCCTGGGCCAGTCAAACCCGCAGACCACCGGCAAGCGCATCTGTTCGACCCGGGCACGCCCCATGCGACGCAGGATGTAAGGCCGGGCTAGCATCAGGAAGGTCACCAGCGACGAGCCCGGATTACCCGGCAATCCAATGAACGGTACGCCGTTGAAATGAGCGAAGGTAAACGGCTTGCCTGGCTTGATCGCCAATTTCCACATCAGCACCTCGCCCGCTTCGCGCAACAGTGATCCGATGCAATCGGCATCCCCTACCGACACACCACCACTGCTGATGATCAAATCGGCGTTGCCTGCCCGTTCAAGGGCTGCGCGTATCAATGCCAGCTCGTCATTGACCTTGCCCAGGTCGATGACGTCACAGCCCATGCGCTGCAACAACGACTGCAATACCACACGGTTGCTGTCGTGGATCTGTCCCGGGGCCGGTACCTCGCCCTCGCCCACCAGTTCGTTACCCGTGGACAGCAAGGCGACCTTGAGCCTGCGCACAACCGATACGCGATAGATACCCTGGCACGCCAGCACCCCCAGGGCGATCGGACTCAACACCGTACCCTTGCCCAGCAGCAACTGACCGACAGCGGTCTCGCTGCCTTGCTGGCGAATGTTGGCGCCCTCGCGCAGAGTACCTTGCACGGCAATCCGACCGTCCTCCAGTACTGTGCAGTTTTCCTGCATCTGCACGCAGTTGGCGCCTTGGGGGATCGGCGCCCCGGTGAAGATGCGCGCACAGGTGCCCGGTGCCAGCGGCTCACCCGCCTGACCGGCAAATACGGTCTGGGAAACGGGCAAGGGAAAACCAATGGCATCGACCAGGTTGAAGGCGTAGCCATCCATGGCACTGTTCGACCAGGCTGGCGCATCGACAATCGCTACCACGTCACCGGCCAGCACACGACCCTCGGCATCGGCCAGGCCCAGCGTCTCGACCGCGTCGAGCGGGGCACGCTCTGCCAGCGTCAGCAGTTGGCCCAGCGCATCGTCAACCGCCAGTAGCGCAGGTGTATTCATTGGCGCGACTCACACAGTTGGCCAGGTTTCAGATGGGCGACAAAGTTGCAGGGCCGGTGACGGGCATCGAGCTGCTCGGCAAGAATCCCCTCCCAGGCGGTACGACAAGCGCCGGTGGAGCCCGGCACGCAACACACCAGCGTACCGTTGGCCAGGCCCGCCAGGGCGCGGGACTGTACAGTGGAGGTGCCGATATCCAGGATCGACAGGGCACGGAACAATTCGCCAAAGCCCTCGATATGTTTGTCGAGCAGGCACGCGACCGCCTCGGGCGTGCTATCGCGGGCGGTAAAGCCGGTGCCACCGGTCACCAGCACCACTTGCACCTGCTCGTCGGCAATCCAGGTCGCCACCTGGGCGCGGATCTTGTAGATGTCGTCCTTGACCAGGGCACGCGCCACCAGGCGATGGCCCATCTCCACTGCGCGGGTGGCCAGCAGTTCACCGGAGGTATCGGTCTGGAAGGTGCGTGTATCACTGACCGTCAGTACGGCAATGTTGAGCGGCACAAAGACCGCGTCCAGTTTCACACTCATATCGGTAGGCTCACCAAGGTTCATTATCTACGGGCAAACTAGTGGCTGACGCCTGGGTCGTCCAATCGACAGTTCCCAACACCCCATCGACCTCATCTATTGGCAACGCACCGCTCTGGGCCGGGCTTGATCGACCTCACCTATCAGCCGTTCACGATTTCTCATTGGACGAATATCAGTGCCATCGGTAACACTGGATATTCGCTTCAGATCAATTGCCGGGCCGTGCCATGGACATCAAACAACTCAAGTTTCTCATCGCCCTGGACCAGACCCGCCACTTCGGCCAGGCCGCCGCCCTGTGCCACGTCACCCAGCCTACCCTGTCGATGCGCCTGCGCAACCTTGAAGATGAGCTGGACCTGGTGCTGGTGACCCGCGGCCAACGCTTTGAAGGCTTCACTGAAGCCGGTGAGCGTATCCTCGCCTGGGCCCGCACCCTGCTGGCCGCCTACGACGGCTTGCAGGCCGAAGCCGCCAGTTGTCGCGGGCAGATCGTCGGCAGCCTGCGCCTGGGCATGGTGCCACTGTCGAGCATCAACCCCATGAGTTTTCTCACCCCACTGGCCCAGCGTTACCCCGAGTTGCAGTTCCAGCTCTCGTCCCTGAGCTCGGAGCAGGTCATCGATGGCTTGAGCCGCAACCAGCTCGACCTTGGAATCTGCTATCTGGACCAGATCAACACCGCCTACTTCGAGGTGATTGAACTGGGCTCCACCAGCATGGGCCTGCTGTACGACACCCGCCACTTCCAGTTCGACCAGCCCGAGCTACCGTGGGACCAGATCAGCGATCTGCCCTTGGGGATGCTCTCCAAGGGCATGCACTATCGCCAGTCGGTAGACCTGAGCTTTCGCAGCCGGGGCCTGTACCCCAAACCCGTACTGGAGAGCGACTCCACTTACCAGTTGATCCAGGCGATCTGCACCGGCATCTGCTGCGCCATCATGCCGCTCAACTGCGGGCTGGACGACCTGAGCGAACACATCCGCATCGTGCCGATTGCCAGTGCCAGCGTGCATGCGCCCATCGGCCTGTTGCTGCGCCGCAGCGAACCGCGCTCGGCCCTGGCGGAAAAATGCTTTGCCGAGGTCAAGGCCCTGCTCGATAGGCCATGACGACAAGCGCCCGGATCAGGGCGTACGCTGCGCCAGGTCTTCGAGCAAGTCGGCCGAAGGCACGAAAAACAGCCCCCCGGTGACCGCCGTACTGAAATCCAGCAGGCGGTCATAGTTGCCCTCGGGGTTGCCGACGAACATGTTCTCGAGCATCCGTTCGATGGGCACCGGGGAGCGCGCGTAACCGATGAAATAAGTGCCGAACTCACCGGCACCAGGGCGTCCGAAAGGCATGTTGTCGCGCAGGATCTTCAACTCCTCGCCGTTGCTGTCGGTGATGACGGTCAAGGCACTGTGCGAGCAACTCGGCTTCACCGACTCGTCCAGTTCGATATCCGACAGTTTGGTGCGCCCGATAACCCGCTCCTGGGCCTCGACCGACAACGCATTCCACGCCGTCATGTTGTGCAGGTACTTCTGCACCAGCACATAGCTGCCCGCCCTGAACGCCGGATCTTCATCGCCAATCAAGGTAGAGGCCTCGGCCTTGCGCCCTTCCGGGTTTTCGGTGCCATCGACAAAACCGATGATGCTGCGCATGTCGAAGTAGCGAAAGCCCTGCACCTCGTCGACCACCGTGACCGCATCGCCCAGTGCCTGCATCAACTGGGTGGCCAGTTCGAAGCACAGGTCCATGTGTTCGGCGCGAATGTGCAGCAACAGGTCACCTGGCGTCGCCAGGGCACGGCGTGCTGGCGGGCCGAACTCACGAAAGCCATGGAGGTTTGCCGGACGTGGCTGACCGAACAGGCGATCCCAGGCGCTGTCAGCAAAGCCACAGACACACGACAGGTTGCCGCCCTGCGAGCGCTTGCCCACCGAGCGGGTCAGCCCGGCGACGTCGGCGCACCAGCCGCGTACCTGTTCGGCTGCCGCCTCGCCGGGGTTGAGGGTGACAACGAGGTAGATCGCGCTGCGGGTGATGGGACTGCAGACGGCTTGGGGTTCGGGCATCGATTCAGGCATGGAGGTGAATACTGTGAGGCTGAAAACCTGCAGCCTAGCAGAGCTGCAATGTTTCGACACATTCACTTGACCGTAATTGTATATACATGCTCATATCTGCTGGCGTCGCCGCCCCGCGTCCGGCCGGTGACCCGACCGCTCGACAACAACAATATGCGGAGATCCACAGCAATGACCCAGGCCAGCGCCCCGCGCAGCAAGCCCTTGATCGAGCGCCGCTCGATTGACTACATCCCGGAGAATGAACGGCACGGACGCCTCTACAGCCAGTTCACCCTGTGGCTGGGTGCCAACCTGCAGATCACTGCCATCGTCACCGGGGCCTTGGCCGTGGTGCTGGGCGGCGATGTGTTCTGGTCGTTGATCGGCTTGCTGATCGGCCAACTGGCCGGCGGCGCGGTCATGGCCCTGCATGCAGCCCAAGGCCCCAAGCTGGGCCTGCCGCAGATGATTTCCAGCCGCGTGCAGTTCGGTGTCTATGGCGCGGCCATCCCGATTGCCCTGGTGTGCCTGATGTACCTGGGCTTCACCGCCACCGGCACGGTGCTCTCCGGCCAGGCCATCGGCCAGTTGCTGAGCGTCAGCGACAGTACCGGGATCCTGATCTTCGCCGCGGTCATCGTCCTCGCCACGGTGTCCGGCTACCGCGTGATCCACTGGATCGGGCGCATCGCCAGCGTGTTGGGGATCATCGCCTTCGTCTACCTGTTCAGCCGCATCATGGCCATTGCCGACATCAGCCAGTTGCTGGAAAACCGCCACTTCACCTGGGCCTCGTTCTTGCTCGCGGTGTCGCTGTCGGCGTCCTGGCAGATCGCCTTCGGTCCTTATGTGGCGGACTACTCCCGCTACCTGCCAAGCAGCACCTCCTCGTTCAAGACCTTCCTCGCCGCCGGCCTGGGTTCGGTGATCGGCGCCCAGGCGTCGATGGTCCTCGGGGTGTTCGCCGCCGCCATCGCCAACGGCCAGTTTTCCGGGCGTGAAGTGGCCTACATCGTGGGCCTGGGGGGCACCGGTGCCACCGCTGCACTGCTGTACTTCAGCATCGCTTTCGGCAAGGTGACCATTTCCACCCTCAACTCCTACGGCAGCTTCATGTGCATCGCCACTATCATCAGTGGCTTTCGCGGGCACATCGACGTCAGCCGCCGCCAGCGCCTGCTGTTCGTGCTCGCCATTGTCGGTGCCTCGACGGTGGTTGCCTTGCTCGGCCAACACTCGTTCCTCAGCGCCTTCAAGTCGTTCATCCTGTTCCTGCTGACCTTCTTTGTGCCCTGGAGCGCGGTCAACCTGGTGGACTACTACTTCATCACCAAGGAACGCTACGACGTACCGGCGCTGGCCGATCCCAAAGGCCGCTACGGACGCTGGAACATGTCCGGCATCATCGTCTACACCCTCGGTGTGCTGGTGCAGATGCCGTTCATTTCCACCAAGCTCTACACCGGCCCGATGGTCGCCTACCTGGGCGGCGTCGATGTGTCGTGGATCATCGGCCTGGTCGTACCGAGCGTGCTCTACTACCTGGTCGCCCGTGACAAGGCCGCCCAGGCACCGGCGCGGATGATCCTGCCAGATGCCGTCCGTTCCTGAGCCGAGCCCTTCGGTTACCCACCGCCCTGGCGGTGGGTAACCACCGTTCGGCGCCCCAATCATTAACGACATATTTCTATGCTGTAATTGATCTTGTAGGCCACTTCACCCCTCGAGGGTACTGCCATGAAGATCAAACTGCCCGTTGTGCTGCTGCTTGCAGCCTTGTGTACGCTCCCCGCCCTCAGCACCGCCGCACAAACCACCTCGCCCCCCGCCGACTCGGCCACCTTGATCACCCGCCTGGCCCTGCGTGACCTGTGGGTGGAGCATATTTTCTGGATTCGCAATTACGCCCTGGCCAACCAGCTGGGTGATCGCCAGCAAGCCGAAGTCGCCAGCCAGGAGGTGGTCAGCAACGCTACCGCCATCGCCAACAGCATTGCCCCGCTCTACGGCCAGCCTGCCGCAGATCAGCTGTTGAAACTGCTTGGCGGGCACTGGGGGGCGGTCAAGCACTACAGTGATGCCAGCGTCAGCCAGTCGGCCAGCGGCAAACAAGCGGCCGTGGCCGAGCTTTCCAGCAACGCCAAGGCCTTGGCCAAATTCCTCGCCACTGCCAACCCCAACCTGCCGGAATCGACGCTCAACACCCTGCTCGCCGCCCATGGTGGGCACCATGTCGCCCAGATCGACGAATTCGGCAAGAAGGACTACAAGACAGAAGCCGTCACCTGGAAACACATGCGCGAACATATCCTGGGGCTGGCCGATGCCTTGACGGCGGCATTGGTCAAACAGTTCCCGAACAAGTTCTGAGCGAGGTCAACCAATGTTCGAAGGCTTGGGACGCACCCAGCAGGATCTGCTCTCGGCACTGTTGTACAAGCCCGCCGGCATGAGCATTGAAGAACTGGCCGGCCAGCTGGCAGTCACCCGCACGGCTGTGCGTCAGCACCTATCGGCGCTGGAGCGTGATGACCTGGTGACGCGCGGTGAACTGCGCGCCACCGGCCGGCGCCCCGAGCAGTTGTATCAACTCAGCCGCCAAGGCCAGGAGCTGTTCCCGCGCCACTACCACCTGCTGGCGAATCTGCTGATTGGCGAGGTCGCCAGCTTGATCGGCGAAGAGGCATTGATTGGTCTGATGCGCAGCCTGGGCGAAAAAATCGCCCGTGACCTGAGCGCAACCCGGCTGGACGAAGCACAGATTGCTGCCCGCATGAAGGAGGTTGGCTACGAAGCCGAAGTGTTTTTCCGCTCAGGGGGCCCTGTGCAGATCGTCGCCCACAACTGCGTGTTCCATCAGTTGGCCGAGGCTCACCCGCAAATCTGTGAGCTCGACCTGGCGCTGATTGGCAGTCTGGGAGGTGGGCAGGTGCAGCACCTGGAATGCATGCTGCGCGGAGGACAGGTGTGTCGTTTTCAATTGTTGCGCGACGCCTCATAGCTTGGCGATCGACACCTCGGTGGATTTGACGAAGGCAATCACCTCACTGCCCACCCGCAATTCCAGCTCATGCACCGAACGGGTGGTGATCACCGAGGTGACGATTCCGGCGGAGGTCTGCACGTCGATCTCCGAAACCACCGGTCCTTCTATGATCTCCTTGACCGTGCCCTTGAACTGATTGCGTACGTTGATCGCCTTGATGGTCATATGCTGCTTCCTCGTTCTGGATGCACTGCCGCGCAGTGCTTGAGGTGGAGAGTGCGCTGCACCGATTAAAATTAAAAAGAATAAATACTTACTTAGTAAGATCGTTTAGAAATATAAAAAACGACATAACTAAAGATCTATAAGTTATTTATTTTAGATTTTTTAGATCATTTAGCATCACTGTATCTCTCCGAGCCCCAGTGAGCGCACCTTGCATATCGCCCCCTCAACCCCATTGCAGACAGCCCGGGCCCTGGCCAGCGAGTTTGCCCGCACCGTCGTCGAACGTGACCGCCAGGGCGGTACGCCCAAGGCAGAGCGCGATGCCATACGTCGCAGCGGCCTGCTGGCCCTGAGCATTCCCCGCGAGTTCGGCGGTCTGGGTGGCAGTTGGGCGCAAACCTTCGAGGTGGTGCGCGAATTTGCCCGAGTCGACAGCTCCCTGGCCCATGTCTTCGGCTTTCATCACCTGATGCTCGCCACCGTGCGCCTGTTCGCCACACCCGCGCAGTGGCAGCCCTGGTTCGAGCTCACCGCCCGCAAGCACTGGTTCTGGGGCAACGCTCTGAACCCGCTGGACACCCGCACCGTGGTCAAAGACCACGGCAGCTATCGCGAATTTTCCGGCAAGAAGAGCTTCTGCTCCGGCGCCAGCGACTCGCAAATGCTGATCGCTTCAGCCGTGGATGAAGCCGCCGGCGGCAAGCTGCTGATCGCCGCCATTCCCAGCGGCCGCAGCGGCATCACCCTGCATAACGATTGGCACAACATGGGCCAGCGCCAGACCGACAGCGGCAGTGCCACCTTCGAGCGGGTGCGGGTGGAGGAAAGCGACCTGTTGCTCGACCCTGGTCCCCTGAGCACGCCCTTTGCCTGCCTGAGGCCGTTGATTGCCCAGTTGCATTTCGCCCATGTCTTTCTCGGCATTGCCGAAGGCGCTTTCGAAGAAGCACGTCACTACGCCCTGACGGAGTCGCGGCGCTGGTTCAAGTCCCCGGTCGAGCAGGTGCATGAGGACCCATATGTACTCAATCACTTCGGTGACTTCTGGGTGCGTCTGCAGGGTGCGCGGGGCCTGGTGCAACAAGCCACCGCAGCGCTGGACGACGCCTGGAGCAAAGGCCCGGCGCTTACCGCCGAGCAACGCGGGCGCCTGGCAGTGACCATCGCCACCGCCAAGGTCGCCGCCAGCCGCGACGGCCTGGAAATTTGCAGCAAGGTCTTCGAAGTCACCGGTGCCCGTGCCACCCAGGCCTCGGTAGGGCTCGACCGCCACTGGCGCAACCTGCGTACCCAGAGCCTGCACGACCCGCTGGACTACAAGCTGCACGAACTCGGTGAGTGGGCCCTGAACGGGCAACTGCCGACTCCGACCTTCTACTCATAGTGTGACCGCCATGCAATTGTTGACCCTCCCGCCCTCACCGGCCCTGGCCACCTCGATCCGCGCCACGGCGCAGGTGTTCGAAGACCCCAAGTCACAGGCCCTGCTCGCGCACCTGCAACAGGTCGCCCCCAGTGAAGCCAGCGTACTGATCATCGGCGAGACCGGAACCGGCAAAGAGCTGGTGGCCCGCCACATCCACAACCTCAGTGGTCGGCGCGACAAGCCCTTTGTCGCAGTCAACTGTGGCGCGTTCTCCGAGTCGCTGGTAGAAGCCGAGCTGTTCGGTCATGAAAAAGGCGCCTTCACCGGCGCCCTGGGTGCCAAGGCCGGGTGGTTCGAGGAAGCCAATGGCGGCACCCTGTTCCTCGATGAGATTGGCGACTTGCCCATGGCCATCCAGGTCAAATTGCTGCGGGTATTGCAAGAACGCGAAGTGGTGCGCCTGGGGTCGCGCAAAAGTATCCCCATCGATGTACGGGTGCTGGCGGCTACCAACGTACAACTGGAAAAAGCCATCAACGCCGGGCATTTTCGCGAAGACCTCTACTACCGCCTGGACGTTGTCAGCCTGGAGCTGGTGCCCCTGCGCGAGCGGCCTGGCGACATCCTGCCGCTGGTGCGCCACTTCATCCAGGCCTACAGCCAGCGCCTGGGCTATGGCGCGGTGAGCCTGAGCAGCGAGGCCGAAGCCAGGCTGCGCAGCTATGGCTGGCCGGGCAATATCCGCGAGTTGGAGAACGTGATTCACCATACGCTGTTGATCTGCCGCGACGGTGTGATCCGCCAGCAGGACCTGCGCCTGTCGAACCTGCGCATCGAACGCGCCGACGACAACGGCGACTGCGACGACTCGGCCGAAGGGTTGCTTGAGCGCGCCTTCCAGAAGCTCTTCGAGCAAGCGCCTGGTGCGTTGCATGAGAAAGTCGATGATGCGTTACTGCGCGCAGCCTACCGCTTCAGTCATTACAACCAGGTCCACACCGCCAACCTGCTCGGGCTTAGCCGCAACATCACCCGTAGCCGGTTGATCAAGATCGGTGAACTGGCAGTGAACCGGCGGCGGCCGGCCGAGACTGTTCAGGGAGAGCGCGTGCTGAACCTCTCCATCTGAACCAGGTACGACCTGAACTGGGCGCACTTCATGTAGGAACGGGCTTGCCCCGCGAGAGGCCGTCACAGAACTCACCATTCCGCCAGCCACACCGCATCGCGGGGCAAGCCCGCTCCCACCGAGGAACATCTCACCCGCCGGCGAAGGTGAGCGGCGGCTGAACCGGGTACGCGCCTATCGGTAGACATCCCGCCCCGCCTCCGGCGCCAAGTGTCGGAACACCAGCGCCGACGCCATGCACACCACTGCGCACACGCCCATCACCGTGGCGATATCCCCCACCCCTACCTGTTGCTCAGCCTTGAGGCTCATCAACACGCCCAATAACGAAGCCGCAATGCCCACCGACACGCTCATGGTCAATTGCACCGTGGCCGCCGACAGGCTGCTGGCCCTGCTGTGCAACCGCGCCGGCACATCGGCATAGGTCAGTCCGCCCATGGCACTGAACTGCAGGGAACGGATCAGCCCGCTGCAGAACAACACCAGCACCACCAGCCAGTAGGGCGTATCCAGGTCGAAGCGAGCGCAGGCCAGCAGGCTCAGCCCCGTCATTACCGCGTTGAGGCTCAAGGTTCGGCGAAACCCCAGGCGCCGCACGATCCGTACCGCCAGCAGTTTCACCACAAACGCCCCCACCCCGCCGGTAAAGGTCAACAGCCCCGCCTGTAACGGGCTCAGGCCAAAGCACAGTTGAAACAGCAGCACCATCAGAAAAGGCTGCGCCGCCGTGCCCAGGCGAAACAGGTTTCCACCCCAGTAGCTGAGGGCAAAGCTGCGCACCCGCAGCGGCGAAAAATCCAGCAAGGGCTGCGCACACCGCCGGGCATGGCGTACATACAGCAACGCCGCCAACGCCCCGAGCACCAGCAGTACCGCCACCCACCGACGCGCCAGCAAGCCGTGGCCCAACGCCTCGAATCCGAACACCAACGCCCCCAGGGCGACGCTGCTGAGCAACAACCCGCGCCCATCCAGCGGCCGATCACTGGCGCCCGGGTAATCCGGGATGTGTCGCAGTACCAGGTAGATCCCCAGCACCCCGATGGGCAGGTTGACCAGGAAGATCCACTGCCAGGACAGCAACGTCACCATCAAGCCGCCCAGCGGTGGCCCGAGCATCGGCCCGATCAGGGGTGGAATGGTCAGGTACGACATGTTGCGCAGCAGGTCCTCACGCGGTGACCAGCGCAACAGGATCATCATCCCCACCGGCACCATCATCGCCCCGGCCGCCCCCTGGCACAGCCGCGCCAGGCACAGCTGCAGCAACGAACCGGCCAGCGCGCAGGCCAGCGACGACAGGGTGAACAGCACCATCGCCAACACGAACAAGCGCCGTGGCCCGAAGCGGTCGGCAGCCCAGCCACTGACCGGCACCGCCAGGGCCGCGGCCAGCAGGTACAGCGACACCACCAGGTTCATTCGCACACTGGGCACGCCGAGTTCGACGCCCATCTGCGGCAAGGCGGTCATCACCACAGTGGCGTCGATCAGCTCCATCAACAACGCACACCCAATAATGACCGGCACCCGCCGAGACGTATTGGCGACCGGCGGGGTCAGGAGCGGCGCCTGCAGCGCGCCCAAGTCAGAACAACCCCGAGGTCGGCGGTGGCGTGTCGGTCAAGTACCAGGCCCCCACAGCCGCCGCCTTCCAATGACGCGGGTTGTGGTTGGCCACGGTGCGGGCATTGCGCCAGTGGCGGTCGAGGTTATGGCTACGCCCGGTGGTCGAGGCGCCGCCGACATCGAACAACAGCTCTGCGGCCTTGAGCGCCGACTCGGCGGCAATGTACTGCGCCTGGGCGACATCGATGGCGGCCTGATCGACCAGCGCCGGATCAAGGTCGGCGGCCCAGGCCCGGTCGATAGAGGCTGCGGCGCGCAGCACCACCGCTTCGACAGCGAAGGCCCGGGCCGCGATATCGCCGACGCTGTGTTGCACATACGGATCATCGACCGAGCGCGTGGCGCTGCTGTGCTTGATCGGGCGGGCATGCTCGCGGGCAAAGCGGGTGGCATCGTTCAGGGCATTGCGGGCGATACCTGCCTGCACCGTGGCCAGGAACAACTGCAGGAAGGGCGTGACGATGGTGCGTTTGCCCTCCTCCACGGTGCGCGTACGAATCTCGTCGGCATACACCCGTACATCGTTGAGCCGGGTGGTACCACTGGCCGTCAGGCGCTGGCCCATCGCGTCGAAATCGTCCAGCAGCTCAAGGCCCTGGCGATCACGGGGCAACACGAAAGAAACCGGCTGGTCGTCTTCATCCAGGGCCACGGCACTGATCCAGTCTGCATACAGGGAGCCGGTGCTGTAGTACTTGCTGCCACTGGCCCGGTAGTGCTCGCCATCGCGAACGATGCGCGCACTGATCGCGCCGTTGACCCCGCCCACTTCCCAACCGGCGTTGCCCAGCACCGCACCGTCCAGGTAACGGGCGAACCAGCGCTGGCGCTCCACCTCGGCGCCCTCGGCACGGGACGCCAGCAGCCCTTCGACAAAACCGAAGCCGGGGCGCAATGCCTGGGCGACGTTGGAGTCCACCGAAGCGATGCGCAGCAGCAGGCCGATCACATCGCTGACGCTGCCTCCCGGCCCGCCGTGGGCTTCAGGAATGCGGCAGGTGTAAAGCCCGGCCTCGGCGATCTGACGCACCGCCTCATAGGGCAACCGGCGTTCGCGTTCACGTTGTGCAGCGCCTGCGCCAATCAGCGGCAGCAGGTTCTCGGTGTTGCCCTTGAGGTCGTCCAGGTGACGGCGTTGGGGTACTGCAAGTAAGCCAGGCATAAAGCATCCTTGTACAAATCGGGCGAGTCAGATCGCCAGGCGGAGAAATTCAAAACGGGTGCGCCGGCCGCTTTCCAGGTGCGGGATGGCATCGAGCAAGGCACGGGTATAGGGGTGTTGCGGGCGGTCGAAAACATCGCGCACCGGGCCGCTTTCCACCGCCACGCCGTCCTTCATCACCAGCACATGGTCGCTGACATGGTTGATCACCCCCAGGTCGTGGGAGATGAACAGGCACGCCAGGCCCAGTCGCTGCTTGAGGTCGTCGAGCAGCTCGAGAATCTGCGCCTGCACCGACACATCCAGGGCTGAAACCGGCTCGTCGCACACCAGCATCTGCGGCTGCGCCGCCAGCGCCCGGGCAATGGCGATGCGCTGTCGCTGGCCGCCGGACAGCTCGATCGGGCGACGCTCCAGCAGGCCCGCATCAAGGCGTACCAGGTCCAGCAGTTCCAGCGCTCGGGTGCGCCAGCTGGCGCGCAGGTGCCCGGCCACTTCCAGCGCCTCAAACAGCACCCGCTGCACGGTGTAGCGTGGATCGAAGGAGCTCAGCGGGTCCTGGAACACCACCTGGATGCTGCGCCGCAGCTGGCGTTTTTCACCATCGCCAAGGCTCAGCCAGGGCCGGCCCTTGATCTGGATATCACCGCCATCGGGGGGTTCCAGGCCGAGGATCATTCGGGTCAGGGTGGTCTTGCCCGAGCCCGACTCACCGACGATCCCCAGGGTGCGGCCCTTGTGCAGTTGCAGCGAGACGCCATCGACCACCGTGCGCAGTTGCCCGTCCGGGCCCTTGAAGGCTTTGCTCAGGCCCTGCACCTGCAACAGTGGCGCAGCGGTTTCGACCGGCGCCTGGCTAACCGCGGCCAGCGCGGGCAACTGGGGCCGGCGAAAATGCACGGCAGCACCCGCCTTGAGCAGGTACTGGGTGTAGGGGTGCTGCGGGGCCTGCAGCACCGCTTCGACGCTGCCCTGCTCGACGATCACCCCGTTGTGCATCACCGCCACCCGATTGGCCAGGCGCGAAACCACCGCCAGGTCATGGCTGACGATCAGCATGGCGGTGCTGTCGCCACGCAGCGATTCAAGCAGGTCCAGCACCTGGGCCTGCACGGTGGCATCCAGCGCCGTAGTGGGCTCGTCGGCGATCAGCAGGCGCGGGTTGCAGGCAATGGCCGAGGCGATCAATGCCCGTTGGCGCAACCCACCCGACAACTGCCAGGGATACTGCCGCGCCCGCAGTTCAGGCGACGGCACGCCCACCAGGCGCAGCAGTTCCAGCACCCGTGCCTGGCGCTGCTCACGGTTCAATGCGCCGTGCAGTTGCAGGGGTTCTTCGATTTCCTTGCCCACCGGCCGCAAGGGATCGAGCGAGCCCAGGGCGTCCTGCATGACAAAACCGATCTGCGCGCCGCGCACCTGGCGCCAGGCGCGCTCCGAGAACGCACGCAGATCCTGCCCGGCAAACGCCAGGCGACTGGCCTGAACCTGGGCATGGGCGCCGGTGAGCCCGGCCAGGGTGCGCGAGGTGACGCTCTTGCCCGAGCCGGACTCGCCCACCAATGCCAGGCACTCCCCGGCCTGCAGGTTGAAGCTGATGCCCTTGAGCACCGGCGCGCCGTTTGCAAAGCGCACCTGCAGGTCGCGCACATCAATCAAGGGTTCCAGCGGTTTGATGCTCGCGTTCATGAGCGTTTACCTTCGTTGCGGCGCAGCAGTTCGCGGCCGATGGCAGTGATCGAAACCACGGTGAGGGTGATCGCCAGGGCCGGCCAGGTCGCCAGCCACCAGGCGTTGGCCAGGTAATTGCGGCCAATGGCGAGCATGCCGCCCCACTCCGGCTCGGGCGGCGGCGCGCCAAAGCCGAGGAAGCTCAGGGCGGCGCCGGCGACGATAGTGCTGCCGATGCCGATGGTGGCCAGGATCAGGATCGGCTTGATGGCGTTGGGCAGCACGTGCCGCCAGATCACCTGACGCCGTGCCAGGCCCAGGGTAGTGGCCGCTTCCACATAGCCGGCACCGCGCACCACCAGGGTTTGCGCACGCACCAGGCGGGCATAGCGCGGCACACTGGCGACACCCACGGCGATGATAGTGTTGACGGCGCCCTGACCGAAAAAGGTGATGATCACCAGTGCCAGCAGCAGGTCGGGAAACGCCAGCAGCACGTCCACCAGGCGCATCACGGCACCATCCACCCAGCGCGGTCCGAGCCCCGCTGCCAGCCCCAGCACGGTCCCCAGTACAAGGCCCAGGGCGGTGGCGCTCAGGCCCAGCACCAGCGAGGGGCGCACCGCGTACACCAGCCGCGCAAGAATGTCGCGGCCGTTCTCGTCGGTACCCAGCCAATGCAGGCTGCTCGGAGGCTGGAACGCCTGGCGCGCGCTGGCCTCCAGCGGGTCGGCCGACACCAGCCAGCCTGGCGCCAGCGCGGCCGCCAGCAGCAGCGCGACGAACAGCGCCGCCAGCACCAGGCCCGGGCGCACAGCCAGTTGTTGCAGCTGTCGACGCCGTCTGCCAAAGCGCGCCTGGGCCTGGATCAGCCCGGCACTGGGCAACACCGCGGCAGTTGAATTGATCGGCGCCATCGGCCACCTCCAGTCACAAAGGGTTGGGATTCAAGGCGCCGGGTTGGGGACCTGGCGGTGGATCTGTTCGATGCGCGCCAGCGTCTCCTGGTCGAGCTTCACATCCAGCGCATCGAGGTTGTCGGCCAGTTGCACAAGGCTGGTCTGCCCGGTCAGGGCGCTGCTGACAAAGGGCTGGTTGATGACAAAAGCCAGGGCCAACTGCGCCGGGCTCAGCGCCAGTTCGGCGGCCAGTGCCACGTAGGCGGCAATGGCCTGGTGGGCGCCGGGGCTGTCGTAGCGATTGAAGGTGCGGTACACCGACGACAGCCGCGAGCCCTCGGGCAAGGCGCCGTTGAGGTACTTGCCGGTCAGGGCACCGAAGGCCAGCGGCGAGTAGGCCAGCAGGCCGAGGTTTTCACGCTGGCTGAACTCCGAAAGGCCACCCTCGTACAGGCGATTGAGCAGGCTGTAGGGGTTCTGGATGCTGACAATGCGCGGCAGGTCCTGCTCGCGGGCCTGGCGCAGGAACTCGGCCACGCCCCAGGGCGTTTCGTTGGACACACCGATATGGCGGATCTTGCCCGCCTTCACCTGCTCTGCCAGCACCTGAAGTGTTTCGCCGATGCTCACAGTCTGGGCGTCGTCGGCCACATAGGGATATTCGCGCTGGCCAAAAATATTGGTGGTGCGGTCCGGCCAGTGCAGTTGGTAGAGGTCCAGGTATTCGGTTCGCAGGCGCTTGAGGCTGCCGTCCAGGGCCGCGACAATGTTGGCGCGGTCGTGGCGCGTACGCCCTTGGCGGATATGCGCGCCCGCCCCCGGCTGGCGTGCCGGGCCGATGATCTTGCTGGCCAGTACCACCTCATTGCGCCGCCCGGTTTTGGCCAGCCAACTACCGATGAAGCGCTCGGTGCTGCCCCAGGTTTCGGCGTGGGTTGGCGTGGGGTACATCTCGGCGGTGTCGATCAGGTTGATGCCGGCAGCCAGGGCCGCATCGAGCTGCTGGTGGGCGTGGCTTTCGCTGTTCTGGTGGCCCCAGGTCATGGTGCCAAGGCCGAGGATGCTGACCTGGATGTCGCTGTTGCCGAGTGTGCGTTTGATCATGGTGAGTCCGTGTGCGATAGGAGAATTCAGACAGCCGCGGCTGCCCGTTGGTATTGGCTGGCCGGGTACGGCAGGCCCAGGTGGTCACGCAGGGTGCTGCCCTGGTAGTCGTGGCGGAACACACCGCGCTTTTGCAGCAGCGGCACCACCTCGTCGACAAACGCCTCGACACCGGAAGGGAACATGTCGGGCATGATGTTGAAGCCGTCGGCGGCACCGGCACGGAACCAGTGCTCCAGGGTGTCGGCGACCTGCTCCGGGGTGCCGACCATCAGCCGGTGGCCTACCAGAATCCGCCGCGACAGCTCGCGAATGGTCAGGTTCTCCCGGCGCGCGAGGTTCAACTGGGCTTCGAGAAACCCATGGGAGCCGCGCTCGAAGGCATTGACCGGGCCAATGCGCTCCCACGGCAAGGGCGCGTCCAGTTGCAGCTCGCTGACCGCCAGCCCTACCCGCGCCGCCACCTGGTTGATCAGCCCTTCTTCGCCGTAATAGGCATTCAACTCATCGAAGCGCGCATGGGCCTCGGCCTCGGTGCTGCCGATCACCGTCGACAGCCCCGGCATGATCTTCAGGTGCTCGGGGTTGCGCCCCCACTGACGAGCGCGCTGCTTCATCTCCTGGTAGAACGCCAGGCCATCGACCAGGGTGGTCTGGGTGGTGAAGATTGCATCGGCATAGCGCGAGCCCAGGGCCTTGCCGCCCTCGGATGAACCGGCCTGCACCAGCACTGGCCGGCCCTGGGGCGAGCGCGGCAGGTTCAGCGGCCCCTTGACCGAGAAGTGCTGGCCGACAAAGTCGATGGCATGGACCTTGGACGGGTCGGCAAAGCGCCCGTCACGGGCATCGCCGATCACCGCATCGTCTTCCCAGCTGTCCCACAGTTTGAGCGTCACGTCGATGAACTCGTCGGCCCGGGCATAGCGGTCGACGTGACGCGGTGCCCCGGCCAGACCGAAGTTCTGCGCGGCGGCGTCGCCGGCGTTGGTGACCACGTTCCAGGCCGCGCGCCCGCCACTGATATGGTCGAGCGAGCTGAAGCGCCGGGCCAGGTTGAATGGGTCGTTGTAGCTGCTCGATGCCGTGGCGATCACGCCGATGTGCTGCGTCGCCAGGGCCACGGCGGTGAGCAGTACAGTCGGCTCCAGACGCCCGGCGGGCTGCTGGGCGATGTCACCGACCAGCGCCGGGCCATCGGCAAGGAAGATCGCATCGAGTTTGCCGCGTTCGGCGATGCGGGCGATGTTGCGGTAATACTCGACATCCAGGTAGGCATCGGCGGCCACCTCGGCCTTGCGCCAGGCCCCGGCGTGGGCGCCGAAGCCGAGGATATTCATACCGATGCTCATCTGTGCGGTGGACTGGCTCATGGCAACTCCAAAGTGAGGGGTTTCAAACGGCACTGGCTTCATCGCGGGCACCGGTATCCTGCTGCGCGGCATGCAATGCACGCCAGGCCGCACCCGGGCTGATGCCGTTCAGGTAGTAGTTGCCCAGTGCCTGCTCGCGGTAGATCGCCGGATTGTGCGAGGCCAGGGTGCGGGCATTGCGCCAGTGACGGTCCAGGCGCCGGGCCTGGCTGGTGGCCGAGGCTCCGCCTGCCTCGAACAGCAAGGTGGTGGCTTCCAGCACTTGCTCCAGCACGATCTGCTGGGCCTGGAAGGTGCGGATGTCGGCCTCCACGTAATGGGCTTCGGTGACCGAACCGCTCTGCTCGGCTTCGTGTACCTGCTGCAGCACCTGGGCCACGTCCAGCACCAGGGCTTGCGCGGCATAGGCCAGGCTCGACAGGCGGCCGATCACCCGTTGCACCAGCGGATCATCCTTGGGGCTGGACTGCCCGGGAATGCCGAAGGCGCGGGTGCGGCCCTGCACGAACGCGGTGGCATCGCGCTGCACGGCGCGGGCTATACCGGCCAGGGTGGCCAGGTGGAACAGCTGGTAGAACGCCGAAAGGTACGACTCGGCGCGCAACTCGCCCGGTTTGAAGCGGCGCAATACCTGCTCCGGCGCCACCGCCACTTGATTGAAGCGGGTGGTGCCGCTGCCGCTCAGGCGCTGGCCAAAGCCGTCCCAGTCGTCTTCCAGGCGCACGCCAGGGGCCGAGGTCGAGACCACCACGCTGACAAAATCCTTGTCGTCCACCGCCACCGCTGCCAGCCAATCGGCGTAGATGGCGCCGGTGCAGTAGTACTTCTCGCCATCCAGCAACCAGCCGGCTTCAGGCGCTGCGGGGTCGGCCGGGCTGAGCAGCACCGAGTTGCCGGTGGTGTCGGTGCGCTCGGCCATGGCCGCGCCCCACAGCTGCCCGGCCGCCACCTTGGTCAGCCAGTACTGCCGGGAATCGGCATCGTCACTGGAGAGCCGGCCTTCGACAAAGCCGAAGTGGGCACGGAAGATCTGCGGCAGGTTGGAATCTGCTTCGGCCAGATCGATCAGCAAGCGAAACAGCACCGGCAGGCTGACGTGCGAGCCGCCCTGGGCCAGGGGCACACGTAGCGCACCAAAGCCCGCCTGGCGCAACCAGGTCACGGGGTCGTGAGCCAGCTGACGCTGCTGTTCGCGTTCGACCGCGCCTTGGCCAATACGGCTGAACAGCGGGGCAAAGCGTGCCAGCAGTTGCGGGTAATCCAGGCCGGCGCTGCTGGCGGCCTGTGGGGTGTGCGGTTGATGAGCAGTCATGGTGAGTCCTTGATGCGGGTTCATACCCGAGTGCTACGGGGGTCGACCCAATGGTTGATCAGGTCGACGACAAAGTTGACGACCACATAAATGGCCGCCGCCAGCAGGGTGATGCCCAGCAGCAACGGCATGTCCTTGCTCAGGGCGGCGTCGAGCATCAGCCGGCCGATGCCCTGGCGGGCAAACAACATTTCGATGATCACTGCGCCGCCCAGGAGGCTTGCGAAAACAAACCCCGACAGCGTCACCAGCGACACCAGGGCATGACGCAGCGCGTGCTTGAGACGCACGCCAGTCTCGGACATGCCCCGGGCCCGGGCCATGGCGATGAAGGGTTGTTCGAGGATGTCCTCAAGCGCCTGGCGCAGCACCTGGGTCAGCACCGCCGCAATTGGCAAGGCCAGTGCCAGGCTGGGCAAGATCAACGCCTGCCAGCTGCCGGAGCCCGAGGGCGGCAACAGGTGCCAACCAAATGAAAAAAGCAACAACAACAGGATGCCGATCACGAACGATGGCGCCGACGACAGCACCAGCTCCGTACCGGACACCAGCGAACGCACCCAACGCGGCCGGTTGGCGCTGAGCACCGCGCACACCAGCGCCAGCAGCACCGACACCAGCGCCGCGGCCAGCGACAGCTGCACGGTGGCGCCCAGTTGCCCGCCGATCACTTGCAGCACCGGCATGCGCAACCGGTACGACTCGCCCAGATCGCCCTGGGCCAAGCGCCCCAGGTATTGGCCGTACTGCACCAGCAGCGGCTGGTCCAGACCATATTCGGTGCGCACCTGGGCAATCAGCTCGGCACTGGGCATCGCCTCGGGGCCGCCAAGAATCGCCAGCGCCGGGTCGCCAGCACTGAGGTTGATGGCCAGGAAGGTCAGGGTTGCTGCGCCCCAGAGCACGCCGACACCGGCCGCAAGGCGCCAGAAAATACGCTGCAGGGTGTTCATAGGCCCTCCTGGTCGAGCCAGACGCTGGTGAAAAACGGGGTGTTGTGCGAGGTGTCGAAAATCAAGCCCTTGACCGCTTTGCGGTAAGCCAGCAGCACATGGCTCTCGAACACCGGTACCGCCGGAATGGTGTATGCCAGACGTTCCTGGGCGGTGCGGTAGAGCCCGGCCAGCTCAGCCGGGTCGGTAGTGCGCCGGGCCGCGCTGAGCACCCGGTCAAGTTCGGTGTCGCGAAAACGTCCGGCGTTCTGGCCGATCAACTTGGCCGTGCTGATCGCCTGGCTGTGGTAGAGAATGAACAGCCCGTCCGGTGTATTGGTGTGCCAGTAGCCGCCGCCGATCAGCTGGAAATCGCTGGCGTAGCGGCGCTGGGTGACTTGTGCCAGCGGCAGCAGGTCGATGTCGATTTCCAGGCCGATCTTTTTCAGGTCCGACTGGATGGCCACGGCGATGCTGCTGGGGTAGGCGGCGGTCTCGTAGGTGAGCAGGTGCGCGGCCAGGCGCTGGCCGTTCCTGACCCGATAACCCTGGGCATCGCGTTGCTGCCAGCCAGCCTGGTCGAGTATGCGGTTGGCCTCGTTCACGTCGTAGGCCAGTGCATCCTTGAACGCCGGGTCGTAGTAGCGGGTGTTGGCCGCGAGAAAATCACCCTTGGCCAAGTACTCGCCAAAGCCGGTGATCCACGCCAGGCCTTCGCGGTCGATGGCCTTGGCCACGGCCCGACGCACGTCGACGTCATCAAAGGGAAAGCGCTCGACGTTGAAGGTCAGGCTGCGAAACGGGTTGGCCTTGCGGATGCGGCTGCGCAGTTCGAGCGCGGGGTTGCTGCGAATCGCCCGGGCGTTCTGGGTCGGGGCATCGACGGTGAAGTCCGACTGGCCCGACTCCAGGGTACTGAAGCGGATCATCGGCTCAGGGACGATACTCAGCTCCAGGCGGTCCAGGTAGGCCTCGCCCTGGTGACGGGTCACGGCCGGCGCCCAGTTGTAGCCCTTGCGCTTGACGAAGTTAGCCCCCTGGTCACGGGTGTAGCTTTCCAGTACGAAGGGCCCGGAGCCGATCGGGTGCTCGGCGATGCTCTTGGGTGCTTCGAGAATCTGGCGGGGCGAAATCATGCTCAGCCAGGATTGCGCCAGCACATCGAGAAACGGCGAATAGGGCTCGCGCAGGTGCGCCTCGAAGGTGTACTCATCGATGATGCGCCCGTCCACATAGGGAGCAATGTAGGCCGCCGCCAGCGGCGACTTGGTGGCCGGGTCGCGCATGTGCTCAAGGTTGACCTGCAATGCGCGGGCGTTGAATTTCTCGCCGTCGCTGAAGGTCACGTCGTCACGCAGGTGAAAGGTGTAGGTCTTGCCGTCGGCCGAAATATCCCAGGCCTTGGCCAGCCACGGCGAGATGTTGCCCTGCTCGTCCTGGTACAACAGGCAGTCGAACAGGATGCGCCCCAGCCACTGCACATTGCCGTGGGAAATCGAGTGTACATCCAGGGTGGTGGTGTCCGAGGCGGTCGATACCCGCAGGGTGCCGCCGGACTTGCCCGGTGTGGCCTCGAAATAATCCTGGGCGGCATAGCTCAGGGTACCGTTGCTGAACGTACCATCGATTGCGCTGGTAGCGCCCTGCCCCGCGTCACCCGCAGGCTCGCAGGCCGCCAGGGCCAGCAGCGCGCCGAGCGCGCCCAGCCGTGTGAATACACTCATGTGGTTCTCCCGCGGGTGCCGAGCAAACGGCACCCGCCCCTGGCTCAGAAGTTGTAGGCGATACCGGTGTAGGCACCGAAACCGTCACCCGGATACAGCGCCGCGGTGTCCTGGCCTCTGGCGTCATAGGTAGGCAGCAGTGCGGTGGCGTAGTCCTGGTCGGTGAGGTTCTTCAGGTCCAGGTACACCTGCCACTTGTTGTTCGGCGCGTCGTAGCCCAGGCGTGCCCCCCACAAGGTGTAGGACGGCGCGTAGAAACTGTTGGCGTAATCCACCGCCGTGCGCGAGGCCGAGCGCACATTGACCCCGGCGTAGAAGCCGTTGGCGTATTGGTAGAACAGCTCGCCCTGATAGATGTGCTTGGGCAGGCCGGGCAGCTCGTTCTTGCTGAACAGCGGGTCGTGCTGGTAGTGGAAGTCGTTGAGGGTGTAGGCCTGGCGCCAGCTCAGTACATCGCCGTTGGCCCGTTGCCACAACTTGGTGGTCAGCCCCGCTTCGACGCCCTGGTGAATGGTCGGGCTGGCGTTGGCGGTGGAGACCACCGAAGCCGAGGTGGTGGTCGCCGGGATGATCTCGACGTTGAGCAACTCGTCCTTGATCCAGGATTTGTACAGGGTCAGGCTGCCGTCGAAGATCTCCGAGCGACCGCGAATGCCCAGTTCCACGGTGTTGGCGCTTTGCGGCACCAGGGTCTTGGCGAAGTTGGTGGTGACCCCGGAACCGGAACTGGACCAGGAGCTGGGCGGGTCGATTGAACGGCTGACGTTGCCGAACACCTGCACATCGGGCGTCACGTAGTAACGCAGGCCTGCACGCGGCGCCAGCTTCCATTCCTGGTAGCGGTAATGGCTGGGAAAGCTGCTGGTGTTGGGCCGGTCGCTGAAGGTCACATCGACATTGCGCTTGACCTCGATGGCCGAGACGCCGGTAGACAGGTACAGGTTGTCGGTCAGGCCCAGGTCGTTGCCCAGGGTGAACACATGGTCGAAGGAGCCGTCGTACTCGACCTGCTTCTGCAGCACGCCAAGGTCTTTGTCACCCTTGTAGGTACGCACCCCCGAGCGGATGTGCTGGGTGCTGGTCCAGCCCACCGTGGTGGTGCTGGGCAGGCCCAGCAGTTCATCGCTGCGGGTGTAGTTGAGCGAGTAGTTGATGTCGCGCCAGTCCCAGTAGTTGGGGTTGACCGTGCTCTTCTTGCTGAGGATCTGCGGGTAGTTGTGATAGACCAGGCCGGCCACCAGCGTCGAGTCGTCGTCGAAGGTGTAGGTGGTCTTGCTGCCGACCCAGGTCGAGCCTTCCTTGGTGGAGTCGGCGCGGGTGGCCTGGGTGGCCGGGTTGGTCTGGGTGGCGTTCTTTTTCAGTTGCGCCCGGGTCAGGGTGCCCGAGTTCTCGTGGTACTCCTCGCGGTAGCGGATATACAAGCGGGTTTCGAGTTTCGGGTTGAAGCGATAGCCGAAGTTGGTCACCACGCCCTTGGCCTTGGTGAAGGTGAAATCCTGGTAGCCGTCGCGGCGCGAGTTGTCGACGCTGATGAAGTAATCGCCATTGCCTGCCGCGCCGCCGGTGCTCAAGGTCTGCTTTTGCCAGCCGAAGCTGCCGCCCTCGACCTTAATGCGGTTACCCGGCGCGGTGAGACCCGACTGGGTGACGAAGTTGATGGCCCCACCCAATGACAAGGCGCCGAACTCGAAGGCGTTGGCCCCGCGCAGCACTTCGGTGTAGTTCAGGCCCTGGGTGTCGAGCAGCTCATAGGGCGTGCCGCCGGCGCCGGTGAGTGCCAGGCCGTCGAACAGGAACTTGGTGCCTTCGCGGAAATAGCCAGGCGAGGTATTGGCGCCCGAGCCACGAATGGAAATCTTGATCGCGTCGTTGCCACCGGCGGCCTGGGCATACACACCCGGCTGGTAGGCCAGGGTGTCTTCCAGGGTCGCCGAGCGGCCCTTCTCCACCTCGGCCTGAGTGACCAGGCTGGTGCCCCCGGGGATTTCGTCCAGTTGCGCCTGGGCCTGTTCCACTGGAGTGACTTTTGCGGCCTGGACCGTCACGGTCTGCAGGCGTTGTTCGGGTGCTGCGCCGTCCTGGGCCTCGGCCAAGGGGGCCAGGGTCAGCAGTGCTGCGCCAACGCCGGCCAGTGTCCAATCTCTCCCTACTACTTTGGTCGAATGAATGCGTATTGCGGATGTTGCCCGAGGCACGAAATTCAAGGTCTTGCTCCCCACCTGATTAAAAAATAGGCGAGTTTCTATTGGTATAGTCAATCTCGAAGAGGGCTGTTGCAGCGACCGTGCCAACCTTTAAAACCCTTTGTTTACGGGTAGTTGGCACGCCATTGCCGGTTAAACCATTGTTCGGATTACAGGCGATGTGTGGATCTGCTGTTGCCTGGCAAACAGTTGGCCAGGCGATAGATCAAGCCTTGGTAAAAAATGCTTTGATAGATTTGCTCGATAGGCTCATCGACAGCCTTGATTAGCCCATACATTCAGTAAGGGAATACACTACCGCGCATCCGCGTCATCCGAGCCCTGCGCCAGACAGGGCCTGCAACCAATCGTGACCTCACCCCAGCCAACTGCGCTTGCGACGCCTTGTTGCCGGGCATGCCCATGCCTGTGGCTTTGTGCAGCCGCTAAAAAATAAGGAGATACCCATGGGACTCGGCAGACGCCAGTTCTTCAAGCTCTGCACCGCCGGTGTCGCCACTGCCACCTGTGCCTCCCTGGGCTTTGCCCCCGGCATGGCCCAGGCCACGCAGTCGCGCCAGTACAAGCTGCTGCGCGCCAAGGAAACCCGCAACAACTGCACCTACTGCTCGGTGGGCTGCGGGATTCTCATGTACAGCCTCGGCGACGGCGCCAAGAACGCCAAGGCACGTATCTTCCACATCGAAGGCGACCCGGATCACCCGGTCAGCCGTGGTTCGTTGTGCCCCAAGGGCGCGGGCCTGGTGGACTACGTCCACAGCGAGCAGCGCCTCCTGTTCCCCGAATACCGCGCGCCCGGTTCGGATAAATGGCAGCGCATCACCTGGGACCATGCGATTGAGCGCATTGCCCGGTTGATGAAGGACGACCGCGACGCCAATTTCATCGAGAAGAACGCCAAGGGCACCACGGTCAACCGCTGGTTGAGCACCGGCATGCTCTGCTCCTCGGCCGCCAGCAGCGAAACCGGCTCGCTGGACCAGCGCTTCACCCGCGCCCTGGGGATTCTTGGCACCGACAGCCAGGCCAGGGTCTGCCACGCACCGACCGTGTCGGCCCTGGCGCCGACCTTCGGCCGTGGCGCGATGACCAACAACTGGGTCGACATCAAGAACGCCAACGTGGTGCTGATCATGGGTGGCAACCCGGCCGAGGCACACCCGGTAGGCTTCAAGTGGGTGATCGAGGCGAAGATTCGCAACGGCGCCAAGGTCATTGTCGTCGACCCGCGCTTCAACCGCAGCGCCGCGGTGGCCGACATCTACTCGCCGATCCGCGCTGGCTCCGACGTGACCTTCCTGATGGGCGTGGTCAACTACCTGATCAGCCACGACAAGGTCCAGCACGAGTACGTGCGCCACTACACCAATGCCAGCCTTATCGTGCGCGAGGACTACCACTTCGACGACGGCCTGTTCAGCGGCTACGATGCCGGCAAGCGCAGTTACGACCGCAGCTCATGGACCTACGAGCTGGATGAAAAAGGCCATGCCAAGCGCGACCTGACCCTGAGCCACCCGCGCTGCGTGTGGAACCTGCTCAAGGCCCATGTCAGCCGCTACACCCCCGAGGTGGTCACTAACATCTGCGGTACACCCAAGGAGGACTTCCTCGAGATCTGCGCGATCCTGGCCAGCACTTGCGTGCCCGACCGCACCGCCACTTTCCTCTATGCCCTGGGCTGGACCCACCACACCAACGGTGCGCAGATGATCCGCGGCTCGGGCATGATCCAGCTGCTGTTGGGCAACATCGGCATGGCCGGTGGCGGGGTGAACGCCCTGCGCGGCCACTCCAACATCCAGGGCTACACCGACCTTGGCCTGCTGTCGCTGCGCCTGCCCGGCTACATGAACCTGCCCTCCGACGAGCAGACCACGCTGGCCACTTACCTCAAGCAGACCACCCCCACGGCGCTGCTGGAAGACCAGGTCAACTACTACAAGCACACACCCAAGTTCTTCATCAGCCTGATGAAGAGCCTGTGGGGCGACAAGGCCACCAAAGACAACGACTGGGGTTTCGACTGGCTGCCCAAATGGGACGACAGCTACGACGTGCTCAACTACAGCAACCGCATGTTCGAGGGCAAGGTCAACGGCTACATCGCCCAGGGCTTCAACCCGGTGGCGGCCTTCCCCGACAAGAACAAGGCCCAGGCGGCGCTGGCCAAGCTCAAGTTCCTGGTGATCATCGACCCGCTGGCCACCGAAACGTCGAGCTTCTGGCAGAACCACGGCGAGCAGCACGATGTCGACACTGCCGCGATCCAGACCGAAGTGTTCCGCCTGCCCTCCTCTTGTTTCGCCGAGGAAGACGGCTCGATCGTCAACTCCGGGCGCTGGCTGCAGTGGCATTGGGCAGGCGCCGCACCGCCCGGCGAGGCCTGGCACGATGGCAAGATCCTCGGCCACCTGTTCATGAAAATCCGCGCGTTGTATGAGAAAGAAGGCGGTGCCAACCCGGCTCCGATTCTCAACATGGCCTGGGACTACGCCGACCCGTTCGACCCCAAGCCCGAAGAAGTGGCCAAGGAGTCCAACGGCCGCGCCCTGGCCGACCTGCACGACGAGCAAGGCCAGCTGATCTTGCGCAAGGGCCAGTTGCTCAGCGATTTTTCGCAGTTGCGCGATGACGGCAGCACCCAGTGCTTCAACTGGATCTTTGCCGGCTCCTGGACCGAACAGGGCAACCAGATGGCCCGGCGCGACAATGCCGACAGCGGCCTGGGCTGCACGCCGGGCTGGGCCTGGGCCTGGCCGCAGAACCGACGCATTCTCTACAACCGCGCCTCGGCCGACCCCCAGGGCAACCCGTGGGACCCGAAACGCAAGTTGATTGGCTGGGACGGCCAGCGCTGGAGTGGCGTCGATGTACCCGACTTCGCCATCAACGCCGCCCCCGGCGGCAAGGTCAATCCGTTCATCATGCTGCCCGAAGGCCTGGGCCGGCTGTTCTCGGTCGGCGCCCTGAACGACGGGCCGTTCCCCGAGCATTACGAGCCGACCGAAAGCCCGCTGGCGAACAACCCCTTGCACCCGAACGTTACCTACAGCCCTACGGCGCGGGTGTACGAAAGCGACCGCAAGCGCATGGGCAAGCGCGAAGACTTCCCCTACGTGGCCACCACCTACTCGATCACCGAGCTGTTCCGTCACTGGACCAAACACGCGCGGCTGAACGCCATCGTCCAGCCCGAGCAGTTCATCGAGATCGGCGAAAAACTGGCCAATGACAAAGGCATCGTTCAGGGCGACACGGTCAAGGTGACCACCCAGCGCGGCTACATCAAGGCCAAGGCCGTGGTGACCAAGCGTATCCGCCGGCTGGCGGTGAACGGCCAGGATGTCGACACCATCGGCATCCCTTGCCACTGGGGTTACGAGGGCGCCACCCGCAAGGGCTTCTTGGCCAACACCCTGACCCCGGGCATCGGCGACTCGAACACCCAGACGCCGGAGTACAAGGCATTTCTCGTGAACATTGAAAAGGTCTGAGGGCGAAACCATGTCCATGCAATCCCAAGACATCGTCCGCCGCTCGGCCACCAGCGTGCTGACCCCGGCGCCACACACCCGCGATCACCAGGCTGAAGTTGCCAAGCTGATCGACGTGAGCATCTGCATCGGCTGCAAGGCTTGCCAGGTGGCGTGCAACGAGTGGAACGACCTGCGTGACGAAGTCGGCCACAACGTTGGCGTGTACGACAACCCGGCGGACCTGTCTGCCGAGACCTGGACGCTGATGCGCTTCGACGAAGTCGAAGACGAAAGCGGCAAGCTCGAATGGCTGATCCGCAAGGACGGCTGCATGCACTGCGCCGACCCCGGCTGTTTGAAAGCCTGCCCGCAACCGGGGGCGATCATCCAGTACGCCAACGGCATCGTCGACTTCCAGTCCGAGCACTGCATCGGCTGCGGCTACTGCATCGCCGGTTGCCCGTTCGATGTGCCGCGCATCAGCCAGAAAGACAACAAGGCCTACAAATGTACCCTGTGCGTGGACCGCGTTTCGGTCGGCCAGGAGCCTGCATGCGTCAAGACCTGCCCCACCGGTGCGATCAACTTCGGCAGCAAGCAGGACATGCTGCACCAGGCCAGTGAGCGGGTCACCGAACTGCAGGGCCGCGGCTTTGCCGGCGCCGGTATCTACGACCCGCAAGGCGTGGGCGGCACCCATGTGGTGTACGTACTGCAGCACGCCGACAAACCGCAGCTGTACCACAAGCTGCCGACCGACCCGCGCATCAGCACCGCCATCCAGGGCTGGAAAGGCTGGATGAAACCGGTGGCCGCGGCTGCGTTCTTCGCCACCCTGGCCGGCACCCTGTTCCACTACATCGGCGTGGGCCCCAACGAGGTCGACGAAGCGGACGAGAAACGTGAGGAGGACACCCACGCATGAACACCGACAAACTGATCCTGCGCACTCGCTTCATCGACCGCGCCTGCCACTGGTTCATGGTGATCTGCTTCTTTGCCGTGGCGTTGTCTGGCCTGTCGTGGTTCTTCCCCTCGTTCAACGGCCTGAACGCGGTGTTCGGCACCCCGCAACTGGCGCGTATCCTCCACCCGTTCTTCGGGGTCGTGGTGTTCGTGCTGCTGATGTTCCTGTTCGTGCGCTTTGTGCGCTACAACCTGCCCGAACGCGAGGACGTGCAGTGGTTCAAGAACGTCAAGCAGGTACTGGCCGGCAAACATGACCCGGCGCTGAACATCGGCAAGTACAACGCCGGGCAGAAGGTGCTGTTCTGGGGAATCATGGGCCTGATCAGCCTCTTGCTGCTCAGCGGCGTGGTGATCTGGCGGCCTTATTTCGCGCCGCTGTTCAGCATCCCGGCCATTCGCATCGGCTTGCTGGTACACGCCCTGGCCGGTATTGCCCTGATCCTGCTGATCATTGGCCATGCCTACCTCGCGTTCTGGGTCAAAGGCTCGATCCGCGGCATGGTCACCGGCTACGTCAGCCGCGCCTGGGCCAAGACCCACCATGACCGCTGGTACCGCCAGATCAGCAAGCAGGACAAGCCAGGGAGCAAACCATGAGCATCCACATGACCCCGGTGCAAACGCCCACCGGCGGCGTCAACGAGATCGTTGCCGTACTGCTTCCTGCACTCAAGAAGCGCTACAGCAAGCGTGCCGCGCGCCTGCGCCAACTGGCGCAGGGCCATGCCATGGGCGACTACCTCGACTTTTGCGCGCAACTGGCCCAGGCCCAGCAACAGTTGCTTGAACACATACCGTTGCCGTCGGCGCTGGTGACGGGTCTGGCTGAACGACTGGGCACAGGCCAGCCCCCCCTCGACAACGCCGATTACCCCCGTGATCGGTACTGGCAAACGTTGTTGCACGGCTTGATCGATCACTTGCACGCCGACGCCAACCCGGCAGTGCGCGCTACCCTCGACAGCCTTCGCGAGCACAGCCCCGAACAACTGGAAGACCTGGCCAGTGCCTTGCTGACGGGCGACTTCGAGCAGGTCGGCAGTGGCCAGGCACTGTTTGTGTGGGCGGCGCTGTCGCTGTACTTCACCCAACTGGCCAGTGCCCTGCCCGCGTCGGCCAGCGCCGCGTTGGGTGAACAGCGCCAGCACTGCCCGGTGTGCGCCAGCGCGCCGGTGGCCAGTGTAGTGATGACCGGCGCCCAGGCCGGCTTGCGGTACCTGCAGTGCAGCCTGTGCGAGTGCCGTTGGCACATGGTGCGGGTCAAGTGCAGCAACTGCGAAGGCACCGGCGCGCTGGACTACTGGTCGCTGGACCGTCAGGATGCCGCGTTCAAGGCTGAAAGCTGCAACGACTGTCACAGTTACCTGAAAGTCTTCTACCCGGAAAAGGACCGCGACCAGGAACTGCTGGCCGACGACCTGGCGTCCCTGGCGCTGGATGCCGAGGTGGAACGTGAAGGGTACGGGCGTAGTGGCATCAGTCCGTTTCTATTTCCGGGTTGATATCGCCCACCACAGAGGTTTCCCATGGGCCTGAAAAAATCGTCTGCTGAACTCAAGCGCGACCTCAAGAGCGTCGCCTCGAACCTTGAGCGCACAGCGGGTGAAATCAGCAAACTGGCCGAACGCATCGACGGCGTCGATGTGGTGGCCGTGTTGCACTTGATGAACCGGCTGTATAAAGACTCCGACAAGCTTCACGCGTATGCCGACGAAATCAAGAGCGGCCGTATCGTGCGGGGCAAGGCGGAGTAAACCATCGCGGGCCAGAGCACAGCGAATTGTGCTCTTGACTTTGATCGTCCGGCCCCGTTGACCAGAAGGGCCGAACGGAGGTGTCGCGCAGCGTAGAGCCCCTGGTGGGGCGAGAATTCTGCCTACTTTTTTTCGACTGAAGAAGTAAGGCGCCGTAAGGGCGCAAAGGTGACTGCGCATCACCCTCAACAATGGTTAAACACACAAGGCCGAATCGCGGGGCAAGCCCGCTCGTACCAGTAGGAGCGGGCTTGCCCCGCGAGAAGCCTGTCCAGCCTGCACATTCGGTGTTGCCTGCATTACGGCAGCGGCGCGGCCGATCGCGGATGAATCCGCTCCCCCACACAGCAAGAGCACAGCGAAGGTAGGGCCCCTGGCCGCGTGGTACGGATCAACCCACCCGCCCCGCCACCAGCAACACCCCAATCAGCTCCGCCAACCCCAGCACCTGCAGATACACCGCACTATCAGCCAACAGGCTACGCCCCTCTCCCTGCTGGACCAGCGTTGCAGCCCCAACCCGATCCCCGAACAACATCAACGCCCGCGCACTGTCATCCTGGCGCGACGTCCAGCACAACCCCTGCACCTCAGCGCATTGCCTGTGAATCGCTTCGGCCCACAGCCGCGTCAACGGATACTGATCCTTCTCGGTATCGATCAACACCTTGCGCGGCACCCCCAGCTTGCGCAGCGCCTTGCTACCCAGATCCACCAACAACAAATCCTGCCCGCAGTGCAGCAACGAATGTTGCTGCCCCACCAGCTTGCCCTTGTCATAGGTTTTGAACCCGGCCACAAAGGGCACGTCATGAAACACCGTCTCCATCGCCGCACAATCGAAACTGGTGCCACCGTACAACGTCGGAATCGGCCGTCCATGCACATCACGAATCGGACTGAAACGCGCATTGCCCCGAAGGCCTGGATTGAATTGGTCAGCGCCATAGCAATCGAGGTGTACCCGATGAATCGGCGTACCCGCCGCCCAGGTCAGGGTCGATAGCTGCAGCCTGTCTGGCGGCTGCGGCGTATCAGCCATGGGCTACAACCTGCAGCTCATCCTCGGCAGCGGCAAGTACCCGGTCAGGCTCCCGGGCCAGCAGGTCCAGCGGACGCTGTCCCGCCAGAAAGCTGTTGGCCGACATGAACCAGTAGGCCAGGCCCCAGCTGTCTTTATGCTCGCCAAACCGCTCCAGCACCGGGGCCATGGCTTTCAACGGCCGGTAGCCGCCGGCAGCGTCCAGGCCATAGGCCGGAAAGTAATCCACACCATGGTGGCGCAAGGCAAAGATCGCCCCTTCACGCTTCCATTTGTTGGGTTGGGCGCTGGGGTTGCTCAGGCTGAACCCGGCAAGCCCGGCGATCTGCGCCGCGGTCAGCCACTCGCCGCTCTCCAGCACTGCCGTACGCGCCTGGGCCAGCATCGCAGCCTCCTTGAGCGCGGTGGGCGTGGGCGGCACCTTGGGTACCAGGGCCTCGACGATGGACTCCAGCGCCTGCCGGTGCTGGCGACCAACCAGGTCTTTGACGAACCCGGCAATGCTGGCAAAGGTTTCGGCAATGGCATCTGCCTCGCGCGGGCTGGCCTGGGCAAGGGCCACGGCGACGACTTTTTCGGCTTCGCGCTGCCGCTGCTGCTGCTTAGGATCGGTCCGGCGGTTCATGGGACCTCCGCATGATTAGATCGGATATGAATAATTCATACTAATCCAGATCACCCTGCACCTCCATCCGCGCGCACTCGTGCCGACGACCGGCGCGCAAATCCTGTGGGCCGTCTTACACTTGGGGGAGTGTCTTTCCCCCTGCGTGCATGGAGCGCAACACAATGCCAAGCCTGGATTTTCTCATTACCTCCCTGATCGTCGTGCTGATCCCCGGTAGCGGTGTGATCCTGACCATCTCCACCGCCCTGGTGGCCGGCACGCGTGCCAGCCTGTACACGGCGCTCGGTTGCACCGCCGGGATCGTCCCGCACTTGCTGGCCTCGATCCTCGGGCTGTCGGCAATCCTGCACACCAGTGCCCTGGCCTTCCAGGCGCTGAAGTTCGCGGGCGTCGCCTACCTGCTGTACCTGGCCTACGCCACCTGGCGCGACCGCTCGGCCTTTGCCGTCGACAGCAACACCAAGGTCGGCAGCGCTGGCAGCCTGATGCTGCGGGCGGGCCTGTTGAACATCCTCAACCCCAAGCTGACCATTTTCTTCCTGGCATTCCTACCCCAGTTCATCACCCAGCAGGGTGGCTCGGTGACCGCGCAGATGCTCAGCCTCAGCGGGGTGTTCATGCTCATGACGTTGGTGGTGTTCATGTTGTACGGCCTGCTGGCCAACCTGTTCCGCCGCGCGGTGATCGAGTCGCCGCAGGTGCAGAACTGGCTGCGCCGCAGTTTTGCGGCATCCTTTGCCGGCCTGGGCCTGAACCTGGCGTTCGCCCAGCGCTGAGGAGCGCGTGCGATGAACCGCTGTGAGGTACTGATCGTCGGTGCCGGCCCCACCGGGCTGGTGCTGGCGTTGTGGCTGAGCAAGCTGGGCGTGAAGGTGCGCATCATCGACCGGACCGCCAGCCCCGGTACTACCTCGCGCGCCCTGGCGGTGCAGGCCCGGACCCTTGAGTTGTACCGTCAGTTGGACCTCACTTCGGCGGTCCTCGAGCAGGGCCACCGGGTGCCGGCGGCCAACCTCTGGGTCAAAGGCGAAGCAGCCGCGCGCCTGCCCTTCAGCGCAATTGGTGCCGACCTGACCCCCTACCCCTTCCTGCACATCTACCCCCAGGACGAGCACGAGCAACTGCTGATCGAGCGCTTGCGAGGTTTTGGTGTGGAAGTGGAGCGCCAGACCGAACTGCTGGGCTTCAACCAGGATGAGGGGGGCGTCAGCGCCCAGTTGCGCCACGCCGACGGGCTGCAGGCGCAGTGCGAAGCGGCTTACCTGGCCGGCTGCGACGGTGCCCGCTCGACCGTGCGCAAGGCACTGGGCATCGGTTTTCCTGGCGGCACCTACCAGCAGGTGTTCTATGTGGCCGATGTGCAGGCCCAGGGCCCGGCACTCAACGGTGAACTGCACGTGGACCTGGACGAGGCAGACTTTCTGGCTGTCTTTCCCCTGGCAGGCAGTGGCCGTGCGCGCCTGATCGGTACAGTGCGCGATGAACGTGCCGAACACCCCGATAAACTGCGCTTCGAAGATGTCAGCCAGCGGGCTATCGAGCACCTGAAGGTGCAGGTGCAACAGGTGAACTGGTTTTCCACCTACCGGGTCCATCATCGGGTAGCCGAGCAGTTCAGCCAGCAACGTGCGTTCCTGCTCGGCGACGCCGCCCACGTTCACAGCCCGGCCGGTGGCCAGGGCATGAACACCGGTATCGGTGATGCCATCAATCTCGCCTGGAAGCTGACCAGCGTGCTGCGCGGCCAGGCCGAGGACAGCCTGCTCGACACCTTCGAGATCGAACGCAGCGCCTTTGCCAGGCGGCTGGTGGCGACCACCGACCAGGTGTTCAACTTCATCACCGCCGATGGCCGCCTGGCCGGCCTGCTGCGCACCCGCCTGGCACCGCGCCTGTTCCCGCGAGTGGTAGCGTTGAAGTCGGCGCGCGAATTCCTCTTTCGGACGGTCTCGCAAATCGGCATCAACTATCGCGACATGCCGCTCAGCGTTGGCAGCGCCGGCCATGTTCATGGCGGCGATCGCATGCCATGGGTGGCCGATGACGGACGCGACAACTACAGCACCCTGACCCGCGTGCGCTGGCAAGTACAGGTGTACGGCGCGGTAGGTGCCGACCTGGTGCAATGGTGCGGCACCCGTGGCATACCGGTGGAGGTATTCAACTGGAGCGAAGCCCATGAAGCTGCCGGGCTGATGCGCGATGCGGTGTACCTGCTGCGCCCCGACAGCTACGTCGCCCTGGCCTGGAGCAACGCTGGGGCGGAGGTACTGGAGCAGTACTTTGCCGAGCGCGGGCTGACCGGCCGCTGATACGCGGCCGTCAGATCATTGCCTCGCCGCGCTTGCGGGCTGCACGTATATCGCGCCAGAGGGTCACCAGCAGCACCATCAGTACCACCAGCGAGATCGCCGGCCAGACCAGAAAATATACTGTCAACCACATACCACTTCTCCTTGTATCGAAGGTTGTTCACGCTGGAACGAGGTCACCCGCGTTGCCAGCAGGTCGAAGTCGAAACGCTCGTGGTTGCGCAGGCTCAGGGCCACGCAGACCACTGTGCTGACCCCGTAGGCGGTCAGCGAACCCAACAGCACGATGTACTCGCGCAAGGTGCCGATGAACGTCGGCAGCATGATTGCCAGTGCCACTGCAGCCACCGCAAATGCCGCCATGCGCCCGAAAAAGCCGAAGGTCATCAGCCCCAGCACCACCGCGCCACCCACCGCCGCGCAGATTTCGAAGAACACCGCCACCGCACCGTCGACCTGCACCAGTTCGAAGCGCACCACGGTGAACAGCAGCACCGCCGACAACACCGACCAGACAAAGGCGCGGTTGTTGACCCGGTCCCAATAGCAACTGGCGATCACCGGGAACACAATCGCTCCCCACAGGGCACCGACAAACACCAGCATGACCAGGATGTCGAACTTGAGACTGGCGAATACCACGCCGAACAGCGTGGCAATCACCATGGTCGCGCGCCCCCACCAGAGCATGCGACGCGGGTCCGGGTTGCCCTTGGCGAGGTTCTTGCCGTACACATCGGTCATGACGATCGCCGAAAGTGCGGTCAGGTCGGAATCGGCGGTCGATGACAGCGAGCCGATCACCAGAATGAAGAACAACGCAATTCCAACAGGGGGCAGGTAGGTCGAGGCCATCTGCGGAATGATGTTGTTCATGTCGCCGTTGACGGGCTCGAGCCCGGTGAACAACGCCAGCAGACCCAGCATGCCCAGGCCGATGACGATGGCGCCATAGCCGATGGTGGCAGTCAGGAAGGTCGGCTTGATCAAGTCTTCACGCACGGCGAACAGACGCTGGGCAATGGTCTGGTTGCCAATGGCATAGGCCAGCACGGCCACGAAGTACGGTGCGCCCTGCTCCAGGATCGCCTTGGTGGAGTAGAAGTCGGCTTGCTGGGCATCCAGGCGCCACATATTGGCGGCCAGCAGGTCGGGACCACCGGCATTGAAAAAGATCAACGGAATAATAATGACCGCGGCCAGGATCATCGCCACCAGTTGGGCGAAGTCGGTCATCACCGAGGCGCGAAAGCCCGACCACAGCGTATACGACAGTACCCCGAGACCGGCGATCAGCACGCCCTGGATGAAAGTCAGCGGGCTGAGCATCGACACCAGCGCACCCGCAGCCGTGAAATTGACCATCAGGCTGATGCAACTGCCAATGATGTTGGACACCGCCATGATCATCTGGCTGGAGGTGCCATGGCGGGCGTGAAGGATTTCGGCCAGCGTGTGGGCCTTGGGCGCCAGTTGGCGAAAGCGCCTACCGAAGGGGTAGATGAACAGGATCATCAGCGCGCCCCAGAAGCCATAGTGCAGTGGCCCGGAGAGGCCGTACTTGAAGCCCGACGTGGCGCTGGCATAGAACGAGGCGGCCCAGATCCAGGTGGCGATCATGCTCGCGCTCGACAGCCCGAAACCCACGGCGCTGTTGGAGACCATGAAACCATCGACGTTTTCGTTTTTCTCACGAATCAACAGTGACAGGAGGAAGGTGGTGCCGTAGAAGCCGACCAGCAGCAGAATCGCCGAGGCGGCTGACAGCTGAAAAAAAGCAGTGTCTTGCATCGTGTTTTCCCTTTCTCTTTCGCAGGTTCGGTCATGCATGACCAGAGGTGGCTGCGAGAAGGCCGTTTGCGCGGGGTGCGATGGGCGGCGAGCCCCATGGCCAAGCCGTCGAAACACTGAGCAGAATTGCGGATGCGCGTGGACTTGCGCGAATGTGCAAGACGCGCCTGGGGCGCGAGGTATCTGCGAAACAAGGCAGAGCGTGCTTCGACGCTGGGCGTCGGGCCACTGAGCGTGACCTGGATGTTGACCCGGCAAAAGCAGGGCCAATGGTGAATTGCGAGAGAGGGAGTATAGGGAGACAGGGGGCGATGGTCCAGCCTTGGACCCGTCCCCCTGAACGCTACAGCGGGCGATCGGCCATACCGGCATTGGCAAAGCGGTAGGTGGTGACCCCGCACAACAGCAGGCCGACCACTGCCAGCGAGCCACCCACCAGGCCGATATTGGCCAGCCCCATATGCACGCTGACCAGGCTGCCGATCAAGGCCCCGGCGCCAATACCGATGTTGTAGATCCCCGAGAACATTGCCATGGCCACGTCCGTGGCATCGGAAGCCAGGATCAGCACTTTGGACTGCAGCGCCAGGCTGAAGCACATGATCGAGATGCCCCAGAACACACTCAGCGTACCGAGCAGGCCGAAGTCGGCGGACAACGGCAACAGCAGCAACAGGCAGGCCGCCAGCATGGCAATGGCGGCAATCAGGAAACCGCTGGGGAAACGTTCGCTGTAGCGGCTGAACAGCACTGAGCCAAACACCCCAGCACCACCGAACAGCAACAGCAACACGGTGGTCAGCTCGCCACTGATCTGCGCGACGTTCAAGGCAAAGGGCTCGATGTAGCTGTAGGCGGTGAACTGCGCGGCAATCACCAGCGCCACCAGCACATACACCGTGACCAGTGCCGGGCGCTTGAACAACACCGGTACACTGCGCAGCGAGCCCGAGTTCTGGCTAGGCAGCAACGGCAGCGACTTGACCAGGCAAATCAAGGTCGCCAATGCCACCCCGGCAATGGCCAGGAAGGTGGTGCGCCAACCCAGCGCCTCCCCTACTACCCGCCCCAGGGGGATGCCCATGACCATCGCCAGGGTGGTGCCAGTCGCCAGCAGCCCCAGGGCCTTGGCCTGTTGCCCCGGCGGCGCCACCCGCACGGCCAGCGATGCGGTGATGGCCCAGAACACGGCGTGGGCCAGGGCGATGCCGATACGGCTGAGCAGCAGCATGCCAAAGCTCTGCGCCACCCCCGAGAGCAGGTGGCTGACGATGAACAACGCGAAGACGATGATCAGCAGTTTACGCCGCTCGATGTTGCGGGTGAGCAGCATCATCGGCAGCGACGCCAGGGCTACCACCCAGGCATAGATAGTCAGCATCAGGCCGACCTGGGCGGTTGGCATCTGAAAGCTTTCGCCGATATCACTGAGCAGGGCCACCGGCACGAACTCGGTGGTGTTGAAGATAAAGGCCGCCAGGGCCAGGGCGATCACACTGAGCCAGCTGCCGGCTCGCGCATCCACGGGGGTATTCATCGGTGGGGGTGTTACTCCAGATCGATTGCAGTCGCAAGGCACGGATCGTGCGCCCAGCATGAAGCACCCAAGGCCGTCGGACCTGAGTGGAAGCGTGTGCGCAGAGGAATTGGTTATAAGTATGCGGGGTATCGCTTGGCGGCAAGGATAGTACGTCATGGGCCGGGTCACAACCGCGCGGCGGGCGTGCATCTGCAGTTTTAGCGGGCACTGCTACACTGAATTCGCACGCGGAGGATTACACCATGTCCGACAAAGAAATCACCAAACTTCTGACCCTGATCGACCATCGGCAGACCACATTGGCCAGCGCCTGCAAAGAGATTGCCGACTGGATCGACCGCCAGGGCGATATCCCTGTGGCCGGCAAGATCCGCGCCAGCCTCAAGGCGGTGGAAGCCGACGAAGCCCTGGTCAAAAAGACCCTGACCTCGCTCAACGTCGAACGCCCGCTACCGCGTTTTCGCTGATCGTCGCCACACCTGACATTAAGCTCAACCCGGCTTCATGGCTGTGCTGCCGCGTTTTTCATAATCGCGAGGACTTGTCATGCGTATGCCTCCCCTTCTGCTTGCCGCACTGCTTGTTGCCAGCCCGCTGGCGATGGCCAAGACCGAATGTTCCAAGGCCGACAAGGTCCAGTGGCAAGACCCGGACAACTTCCAGCAAGAGCTGAAAAAGCAAGGTTACGAGATCAAGAAGTTCAAGATCACTGACGGCAACTGCTACGAGATCTATGGCTGGGACAAGGACAAGCGCAAAGTGGAAATCTACTTCGACCCGGTCACGGGCAAGAAGGTGAAAGAAGAGATCGACTGACGTGAAGGCCGACACACTGCGCCTTTGGGACCCCATGGTGCGGTTTTGCCACGGGTCGCTGGTGGTGGCCTTTGTCGGGGGCTACTTCTTCACCGAAGAAGGTGATGGCTGGCACCGCTGGCTGGGCTACTACGCCGTGGCCATTGTGCTGGCCCGGACGCTATGGGGGTTTGTAGGTACACCGGCAGCGCGCTGGTCCGACTTCTGGCCCACCCCTGCCCGGCTCAAATGGCACCTGCACGCGCTGATCCAGGGCAAGGACTATCACCGCCTCGGCCACTCGCCCATCGGCGCACTGGTCATGGTGCTGATGATGCTGTTGATGGTCGGGCTGGGTGTCAGCGGTTTTCTGATGGAGGAAGTGGACTACTTCTGGGGTGAAGAACTGCCGCGCGATATTCACGAGTACATGGCCAACACCTTGCTGGGGCTGGCCTGTGTACACATCGCCGCGGCGGTGTTCGAGAGCCTGCGGCTTAAAGAGAACCTGCCGCTGTCGATGATCACCGGTAGGCGGCGCAGCCGCTGACTACAACACCAGGTGACTGCATGGCGCTTGCTGCGCAGCCGATCGCAGCCTCGTTCCTCGCCAGCCTGCGATCGGCCGCACAGCGGTCGTGGTCGGCAATCACAACCTCAGAAGCGATAGTGGGTGCTCAGCTCCAGGGTGCGCGGTGCGCCCGGAGTAATCAGGTCGACCGAGCCGTGGGCCGAGGCGTAGTAGTCGCGGTCGAACACGTTGCGCAAACGCAGTGCCATGTCCCACTTCGGCTGGTTGTACAGCAAGGCCGCATCGACGGTGGTGTAGGACGGCATCACCACCACGTTGTCCAGCGCGGTGTAGCGCTGGTCCACATAGTTGGCACCCATGCCCACCCGCCAGGTTTCGGTCAGGGAGCGCACCAGCCACAGGTTGGCACTGGTGCGCGGGGTCAACGTTGGGGTCTGGCCTTCGTTAGCTACGCCGTTGGTGCTGCTGTTGGACTTGGTGATTTCCGCATCCAGGAAGGCAAAACCACCATACACCTGCCATTTGTCTGTCAGCTGACCGCTGACGGTCGTTTCGACACCATCGGTACGCTGCTCGCCCGACAACACCAGGTTGGCCGGGTTGGCCGGATCGGTGGTCTTCATGTTGGTGCGCTCCAGGCGGAACACCGCAGCCGTCACCGACAGGCGACTGTCGAGCAGGTCCCATTTGGCACCGATCTCGTAGTTAGTGGTTTCTTCCGGCTCCAGCCCCTGGTTGCCGGTGCTCAGGGCAAACACCTCGGACGAGGGCTGGTAGGAGCGGCTGACCGATACGTAGTAGGACTGGATCTGGTCGGGCTGGAACACCAGGCCAATACGCGGGCTCCAAGTGGTGTCGGTACGGGTGAGGTCGGCGCCGCTGAGGTCATCGGCGTATTCCTGCTCGAACACGTCGTAGCGTACCCCGACCAGAGCCTTCCACTGCGGAGCCAGGTCGATCAGGTCCTGCACGTAGAAGCCGGCGGTGTCCTGGGTGGTGGTGCCCTTGGTGGTCTGGCGGTTGGCCTGGAACGGCACATCCACCAGCCCCTCGCGGAACACCGGTACCTGGGCCACGTTGTTCTGGCTGAACACCGACTGATCCTTGACCTGACGGCCCAACTCCACCCCGTACAGCAGGTTGTGGTTCATGCCGGCCAGTTGCGCCTGGTGCTTGAGCTCGGTCTGGTTGAACCAGCCGTCTTCGGTGCGCTGCACATTGCCGCGGTTGAGTTTGACCAGCAATTCACCATTGGCAGCGGTGACAAAACGCGTGGGGCTGGCATCGGCCAGGGTATTGTTGCGGTCCAGGTCGTAGTGGTAGTAGCGGCTGGTGTTGCTCAGAGTGAAGTCGTCGTTGAGGCGGTAATCAACGCCTGCGGTGAACGAGAACACTTCGCTGCGGGCGTAGTCGTCATCCGGGTCGCCGGCGCCAAAACGCTTGTCGCGGTCGACATCCACCGGGCGATCGCCCAGGGCGGGAATGCCGAAATCGATCAGGCGCTTGTCATACAGGTAGGTGGCGCCGACGGTCAGGTCCAGGTCGTCGGAGAGCTTGAAGTAGGCGGTCGGCGCGATGGCCTTGCGGTCGATGTAGCCGTCATCGCGGAAGGTGTCGCTGTCTTCCAGGGCGCCAGTGATGCGGAACGCTTTGTCGCCCTGCTGCTGGTCGGCCCAGCCAGCATCGAACTGGGTGCGGCGCTTGCCTTCGCTGTCGAAGGTTACGCCCGCTTCCTGCACCGGGTTGAAGTTGGGCTTCTTGCTGACGTTGTTGATCAGGCCACCCGACGACCCGCGCCCGTACAGCACCGCCGCCGGGCCCTTGATCACCTCGACCCGCTCGACATTGGAAAGGTCGCGATAGTACAGGGCATCGTCGCGCAGGCCATCGACGTACATGTCACCGATGGCGCTGAAGCCACGGATGGTGACCTGGTCGCGCTGGCCGTCGCCGTTGGACAGGCCGATACCGGGCACGTTCTTGAGCACGTCTTCCATCGACTGCGCGCCCTGGTCCTTGATCACGCTTTGCGGCACGACGTTGACCGTCTGCGGGATGTCGCGCAGCGGGGCATCGATTTTCAGCGCGGTCTTGCTTTCGCTGGCCTTGTAGCTCTGTTCTTCATAACTGCTGTTGACCGAGGTTGCCGGTATAGCCAGGGTTTCGGCTTGCAGCGCTGGAGCAACCAACATGCCCAGCACGGAAAGAGAGGCCGGGCGAATGCGCGAAAATGCCACCATGCGTTCCTTTTTGTAAAGATTGTAAAGAAGGGTGCGAATGGTAACGATTTGTAAATGAGAAGTGAACGCTATTACTGTAGAAGTTTTGAAGACGCGCACAAAAAAGCCAGGCTGCAGTCGTGGACTGCAGCCTGGCTTTTTTTAACCATCGCGGGGCGATCAATGCATGTGCTTGTGCTCATGCATTTCGGCGTTCAAGGCACGTACCGGCGCGTTGATCTCGAGGGTCTGCTTCTGGCCCTTGGCGTCTTCGATCACCAGGGTCAGGGGCACCTGCTCGCCTTCCTTGACCTGTTGTTTGAGCTTCATCAGCATCACGTGGTAGCCGTTGGGGTCGAGGCTGACGGCCTTGCCGGCGGGCAAGTCGACGCTCTGCACCTGCTTCATGCCCATGACGTCGTTGTTCATGGTCATCTGGTGTACCTGGACGATTTCGGCCACAGGCGACTGCACGTCCACCAGCTTGCTGTCGCTGCTGGCGGTCAAGGTCATGAAGGCACCGGTGGACTGCTGGTGCGCCACGGTGGCACGAACCCAGGCATCGGTGACGCTGGTGTCGGCCAATGCCGGCAGGGCCAGGCCGAAAACAGCCAGGGCGGCCAGGGTGCGTTTGAGGGTTGGATAGCGCATCAACATACCTCCATGACCGTGAGCAGATCTTCCGTACACTCTTTGGCGGTCAGTGAATGGGACAGTCCCAGGCGCAGCTGGCCACGGGAGTCGAAGACGTAGCTGGTCGAGGTGTGCGAGATCGTATAGGTATCGCCCGCCGGGACCTTTTCGTAGAACACGCCAAATTCCTTGGCGGCTGCGGCGGTTTCCTCAAGGGTGCCGGACAACGCCACGAACGAAGGGTCGAACGCCTTGACGTAGGCATCGAGCACCTCGGGGGTGTCACGTTCCGGATCCAGGCTGATGAACACCACCTGCAAGAAGCCGCCATCGCGGCCCATCAGCTTCTTGATCTGCGCCGCGCGCGCCAGGGTGGTCGGACACACCGCCGGGCACTGGGTAAAGCCGAAGAACACCATGGGCATGGTGCCCCAGAAGCTGGACAGCGTACGTTCGTTGCCCTGGGTGTCCTTGAGTTTGAAGGAACGGCCAAGGATCTTGTTGCTCATGTCCTTGCCGTACTTGAACGACAAGGCGCCACCGCCTCTGTCGCAACCTGCCAGAACCCCGAGGCTCAGCAGGCTGATCCCGGCCATGACCTGGCGCCGGGTCAGTAAATCAGTCATGTAACCATCCTTTTGGGAAGGTGTTTCGCCTCGTATGCGAGGCCTGTCGAAAAAGCGCGACATTTTGTCATGTGGGCCCGCCGGGGTTCCAGCGCCGATCGCTCCGTACGTCTGTAACCCTTTAATTACGGGGTGCGGCCCGTTGTCGCAGAATGTGACAAGAACCTCAACCAACCGATAACCCACTACCACCCTGCCCGCCCATCCGATCAAGTGCCTCACAAAGCTCACCTCTACCGCTATATAATTTTGTATATTGCGTGACGAATGGCCCAGCCAGGCGAGAACACCGATGGAAAACCTGTTGTATGAACCTACCCAGGGCACACCCGCCGGCGTGCCCTATGTCAGTGCCCGGGCGGTGGAGAAAAGGCCCAACGAGCCGGGGCGGCGCAATCGCGCGCTGATTTTGCGGGTTGCAGCCAAAGCGTTCGCCCGTAACGGTTTCGCCGCCACCACCCTGAGCGAGGTTGCGCAGTTGAGCGGTTTGCCCAAGGCCAACGTGAACTATTACTTCCTGTCCAAGGAAAACCTCTACCGGCAGGTACTCGACAGTGTCGCCCAGCGCTATCTGGACGCCTTTACCCAGTTGCGCCCGGAAAACTCGCCGCGGGAGGCCCTGGAGCGATTGATCCGCGCCAAGTTCAAGATCATTCGCACCCGTCCGTGGGCGGCGAAAGTCTTTGTCGCGGAAATGATGCACGGCGCGCGGCACCTGCCCCGCGAGCATGCGGTGCGCCTGCAGCATGAAGTGGACCGGGGTGTCGAGTGCCTGCAACAGTGGATCGACAACGGCCAACTGGCCGCCATCGATGCCCGGCACCTGCTCATCAGTCTCTGGTCGACCACCCAGGCCTATGCCAATTTCGGCGCCCACCTTGTAAGCGATGCGCACAAGAGCAAGGCCAGCGACACCGACCTGGACAACGCCGTGGCCAGCATCACTCGCCTGGTGCTGCGCGGCGTGATGCCGGCCTAGGCGCTCTGCACCTCGGCGTCGTCGGCCACCACGCGGTTACGGCCCCCGGTTTTAGCACGGTACAAGCGCTGGTCGGCGCGCTTGAGAATGGCCCCGGAAGCCTGCGAATCGACGCTGCGGCAGGCCACGCCGATCGAGATCGTGAGTGTTCCCACCTGGGCTATTTCGGTGGTAGCAACGGTATGGCGGATGCGTTCGGCAATGTCCCGGGCCGCCTCCAGGCTGGATTCCGGCAGCACCAGCACGAACTCCTCGCCACCGGCACGGCAGGCCAGGTCTTCGGCGCGGGAACACTGCTGAATGATCGCAGCCACCTGTTTGAGGGCGATGTCGCCGACGTCATGGCCAAAGGTGTCGTTGACCCGTTTGAAGTGGTCGATATCCAGGGCCAGCACGGCATAGTCGCGTTCCGTCTGATCGAGTGCTTGCAACGAGGCATCCATTGCCCGGCGGTTGGCCAGCCCCGTCAATGCATCGCTCTGGGCGGCCTGGCTGAGGCTGCCGATTTTTTGCCGCACCCGCTGCACGCTGCCGAGCAAGGCCTGGCGAATGGCCGCCGCCTCCCGGTACCAGGCATTGATGGCATTCAGCTCTTCAGACGTATTCGGGGCCGACAGGCGGTTGGCGCTTTTTGCCAGCTGCTGCAACGGCCGGGTAATCAACATGGTGCCGAGCAGAATCAATATCAGCCCCACCAGGCCCGCCGGCACGATCTTGATCAGCATGTCGCGCATCAGTGTTTCCAGCGGCGCCAAGGCCAGCGCCCTGGGCTGCTGCGCGACCACCGCCCAGTTGGCGTTCTTCACCTGGGCGTATCCGGCCAGCATCTGGATGCCCTTTAGGTTCGGCACATCCATGGCCCCGTTTTCGCCGCGCAAGGCAGCATCGACGGTCGGGCTTGAAGTAAGCACTTCGCCGATACGCGGATGATCAGAGTGATACAAAAGGCGCCGGTTGTCGTCGGCAACGAAGGCGTAGGTACCGTCATGGTGATAGTGGTTGCCGATCAGCGTGTGCAGCACGCCTTGGTCACGGATGAATACCGATGCACCAACGACACCGAGAAACTCCCCGGCCGCACTGAAAATGGGATTGGAGATAAACACGATCAGGTTGCCCGTTACCGTCACATAGGCATGACTGACCAGAGGGCGGCGCTCCTTGAGTGCCTGCTGGATTTCATCGGACCTCAATGTGGTACCGATCAAGTGCGCCTGATCGGGGTACGCCTGCAGGACCTTGCCACTGGCGTCGATAATGCGCACGGCGTTGAAGTCGGTGTCCTGGGCGTGCAAGCGCACGGCTTCATCCTTGAGCAACTGCGGGTTGCCAAAGTCCCGGGCAACCATCTGGCTGCTGTAGCCCAGATGATGGTGGGCCGAACTCAGGAACTGGCCGATGCTCGAAGCGACCTTGGAGGCGTAGGCGCGGTTCGCCTCCAGGCGTGAGTGGATCAACGCATCGCGCTGTACGCCATAGGCCACCCACAGGCTGTTGCACAGCGTGGCCATGACGGCCAGGAGGACGAAGGTAAGGATCAGGCCGCGTAGGCCGATGGCGTTCGGACGTAAGTACTTCATGCTTCCTGCCGTAGGTAAATCCTGCGTTTGTAGCCTAGCTGTTATGGGTCGCGGGGCAAGCCCGCGCCTACAGTGGAAGCGGGACCGTTACACCACGTCCACCCACTGCGCGCCCACCAGGCTTGCCAGGTGTCCTGGCTCGATCCGCACCGCAGCGTTGGGTGCGCCGCCTGCCGGGAATACAACGGAAAAGCTTTTGAGCGACACATCGCAATACACCGACAACGGCCGCACCAGCCCGAACGGGCAGACGCCACCGACCGGGTGCCCGGTCGCCTCTTCGACCTGCGCGGCATCGAGCATGCGCGCCTTGACGCCAAAGTGCTGCTTGTACTTGCGGTTGTCCAGGCGCGCATCGCCCCGGGTGACCAGCAGAATGACCTCCTCGCCCACCCGCAGTGACAGGGTCTTGGCAATCTGGCCATGTTCGACCCCCAGGGCCTCGGCGGCCAGGGCGACGGTGGCGGTGCTGGTACCCAGCTCGACGACTTCGATATCGGGGGCGTGATGGGCAAAATAAGCCCGGACTGACTGCAAGCTCATGAGTGACGTGTCCTTGTGATTGAGGCGTTGCGGTTTGACCCAAAGCCGCAATGGAACATGACCCCCTCACACTTGGCAAGCACCCGACCGGTCAGTGCAACGCCCGCGTCACCAGGAAATTCTGCAGGTCGGGTTCATCATCCAGCTCAATGGCCCGGACCGGCCGTGGCAACGCGTCGAGTACCTTGCGCCAGAATGCGTGGGCGGTTTCGTCCTGGTCGTAGTAACGGATCAACCAGTCGCTCTCCCCGCTCATCAATACCTGGCTGGCCAATGCGCTGGCGATGCCCTTGCGCCGGTAGCGCCTGAGGATGAACAGGTCGGCCAGCTCCAACGCATTGAACGCCGGCAGTTCACTGCGCTCGATCAGCATGAAGCCTGCAATGAAACCCTCGACCAGAATCAGGTTGGCGCTCCAGTCCGGCTCTTGCCAGTAGCGCAGCAGGTGCTCGTCATGAATGTAGAAACGGCCGTCCGCCTCCACGTCTTCCTGCTCCCAGTCCGAGGACTCATAGGCATAGAACTGGTAGAGGTTGCGGATCAGTTCGACGTGTTCGGGGCCGGTTTGCAGCAGCTCGACGGTGAGTTCGCTCATGGCTGGGCCTCGAAAGCAGACAGGCAGGAATCATGGATCGAAAGCATGGGGATCTCGGTCTAAAAACAAGGGTGCCTGATTGGCGGGCGCCATTGTTATCAATGCCGGATCGCGGGGCAAGTCGAGACGTCGCACCGCCGCTCCCACAAGGAGGTCCTCCATGAAGGCGATAGACCCACCACCGATGTCCCGCCGCAGCGTCCTCGCCTACGCGATCGTCCTGCCACTGGCGCTGCTGGCCTTGATCTTCCTGCCCGCCGGCAGTCTCACCTGGGCTCCCGGCTGGAGGTTTCTCGGCGTGCTGGTGGTGGGCTTTGGTGTCTCGGCCCTGATACTGGCCCGGGTCAACCCGGTGATCTACCGCGCGCGCAGCCGCTTTCAACCCGGCACCAAACGCTGGGACAAGGCCTTGCTGGCAATCATTCTGCCGGCGATGACCGCCGTGTTGCCCGTGGCGGCGCTCGATGCCGGGCGCTTTCACGGGTCATCAGTACCGGGCTGGATGGTACTGCTGGGCTACCTCGGCATTCTTGCAGGGATCGCGGTGACCGCCTGGGCGCAGGCAGTCAATCCGTTCTTCGAGCCCGGCGTACGTATCCAGTCCGAGCGCCAGCAACGGGTGATCGACAACGGCCCCTACCGCTTTGTCCGCCACCCCGGCTACATCGCCGCGCTCTGGCTATTTTTCGGCATGGCGCTGGCGCTGGGCTCGTTCTGGGCGCTGCTCCCGGCCGCCCTGGCCGCAGCGCTGCTGGTGGTGCGTACCGGCTGGGAAGACCGCTTGCTGCAGGCCGAACTTGCCGGGTACGCCGCCTACGCCCAACGGGTGCGCTGGAAACTGATGCCCGGCCTCTGGTAGCGCAAGCCTGGTCAGTAAGTACCGCGCAGGGTCAGCATAAAGTTGCGCGGGTCGCCGTAGTAGTTGCCATAGGTCGAGGTGCCGACGGTCTGGTAGTACTTCTTGTCGAACAGGTTGTTGCCGTTGAGCGCCAGGTCCCAGTGCTCGTCCAGTTTGTAGTCCACCAGCGCGTTCCAGGTGGCATAGCCACCCTGGCCGAAGTCGAACGGCACGTTGCTCTGGGCCACGCTGCCATCGGGATTGAAGCGCGTGGTGGTACCCGACACATAGGTGGCGCTCTGCACCTGCACACCGCCGCCCACCTTGAAGTCGTGCAGCACGCCTGGCAGGCGGTAGGTGGTGTAGAGCTTGAACAGGTGCTTGGGCATGACCGTGCTCAGCGGGACATCGGCACTGCGGTTACGGTTGAGGTTGAAGGTGTAGCCACCGATCAGGGTCCAGTCCGGCAGCAGTTCGCCAGAGGCTTCGATGTCCACACCCTTGCTTACCACCTTGCCGTTGCTCAGGTAACAGCAGCTACCGGCGAACAGGCTGCTGGTGCCGGCGTAGGCCGGGTCGATCACTGCCTCGTTTTCGCGGGTGGTGTAGTACAGGGCGATGTTGGTGTTCAAGGCGCCGTCGAACAGTTCGCCCTTGACGCCGGTCTCGTAGGTTTTGCCCTTCATCGGCTCGATCGGGCTGCCTGGCTGTGGGCCGGAGAGCTTGTTGGCCTGGGGCTTGTAGATTTCCGAATAGCTGGCGTAGGCCGACCACTGATCGCTCAGGTCGTAGACGATACCGCCGAAGGGCGTGAGTTTGGTGCCGATGCGCTGGTCGACATCCGACACCGGGCTCCACACATCGCCACTGCGGGTCTGGTAGGTCTGGTTGAAGTGATAGCGCTGGGCCCGGGCACCGACGATCAGGTGCAACGGTTCGGCCAACTGCAGGCGCAGGCTGGAGTACAGGCCGTACTGACGCTGAGCATTGGGGTTGTAGTCGCGGCTGTAGTCGGTGTGATTGGCCGGCTCCTCCCAGGGCGTTGCCGCCGGGCCGAAGACGTTCACCGGCCCGCCAAAGCCCGGGTGCGGCGCAGTGCCCAGCCAGCGGCTGTCGATGCGCTGGTAATCGGCGCCCACCACCAGTTGGTGATCGAGGCCAAAGGCCTGGAAGTCGCCGGCCAGGTTGACGTCGTACAGGTGCTGCTCGTTTTCCTGGCGGCTCTGGGTACCGTACCACGTCACCCCAGTGCCGGTGGTGGGGCTGACCGCATTGAGGGTAGAGGCGGTCTTGAACCAGGACACATCCCAGATGTTGGTGTACGACAGGTTGAGCTTCCAGTCGTCGTTGAAGCGGTGGTCGTACTTGGCGAAATACTCACGCGCGGTAGTGTCGGCAAACGCCCAGCTCTGGGTCAGGCCGGTGTGCCGCGGCAGGCCCAGGTCGGCACCGTCGCTGTAGCGTGGCACCGAACTCTGGGTGCCGTTTTCATGGGATTTGTTGTAGCGCACGCCGAAAGTGAACATGTCGGCGTCGGTGAGATCAGCCTCCATCACCCCGTACACCAGCGGCTTTTGTGTGCTGCGCTTGTCGACGAAGTACTGGCGGTCGGTATTGGCCACCACCAGACGCCCACGCAGGCGACCGTCCCAGCCCATGGGGCCGGTAAGGTCCAGCTCCTGGCGGTAGTTGTCCCAGCTGCCGGCGCTCAGGGTCAGCTTGAGCTGGTTGTAGGCCATTGGCCGTTTGCGCACCAGGTTGATAATGCCACCAGGGTCGCCCGAGCCACCGAACAGCGCCGCCGAACCACGCAGCACTTCGACGTGGTCGAACTCGGCCAGGTCGAAGATGTTCGAGGAGTAGAACGAGCCCATGGCAGTACCCAGCGCCTGGGGGGCAGCGCCGTCGATCTGCAGGTTCTGGATGGAGAAGCCGCGGGAGATGAAGTCCTGGATACGGAAGGTGGTGCTCTGGGTAATCACCCCAGGCGTGGCCTTCATCGCTTCGTTGATGTCGGTCATCTGCTGGTCTTCGATCAACTGACGGGTAATCACCGAGACCGACTGTGGCGTTTCCCGCAGACTGGTGGGCGACTTGGAACCGACGCTGATCAGGCCCGGCGCATAGCTGCCGGTGTTCTCGGTACTTTCCCCCATGCCCTGCCCGGCCACGGTGGTCACGCCCAGCTCCAGGGTTTGCCCGGACTGCAGATCGAGCACCGGCAACAGCACATAACCGTCGTCGCTTTGGCTGCTGCGATAGCCGCTACCGTCGAGCAAGGTGGCAAAACCGTCTTCCACGGTGTAGTTGCCGACCAGGCCATGGCTGGCACGCCCCGCCAGTTCATCAGCCTGGAACACCAGGGCGACACCGGCCTGCTGGGCAAAGCGGTTCAGCGCAGTGCTCAGCGGCCCGGCCGGAATGTCGTAACGCTGCTGGGACTGGGCCACAGCCAGTTGCGGCATGGCCACGACCACCCCGGCACAGGCCAGGTGAATACACAGCGCAATGGGGCTCAGGGTGGGTGAGGCAGCAAATCGACGCATGGTGCAACGGCTCCTGTTTTAATCATGTTGGCCCTTTGCTTGACGGGCCACGCTGACAATGCGGAACCGATGGAAATGATTATTTTTCAGCTGGTCGTCGTTCGATGCGCGTCCACAGCGGCGTAAACGACTGCAGACGGATCGGCAAGGCCTGGGCCAGCAGCTGCAAGGCACGCTGGGTATCGTCCAGTGGCAGTACGGCAGACACCTTCAGATCGGCCAGAGCCGCCGCATCGAATTGCAGGTGCCCGCGACGCTGACGCCCCAGTGCCTCCAGCACCTTGGGCAGCGGCCATTGCTCGACCACCAGTTGATGCCCCTGCCAGGCCTGCTCGAAGCTGGCAGGGTCGATATCCGGCAGCCGGCCCACTGCATCGGGACGCACCCATACGCGCCCGCCGCTGCGCACCTCCAGCGCCTGGCTGTGGTCCGCGCTTTGCGCCGCCACGCTGGAGTGCAACATGCTCAACTCGCTCTGGCCTTGCCCACGGCTGACCACAAAACGCGTGCCCAGGGCCTTGAAACTGCCTTCATCCGTGACCACCACGAACGGCCGGCCCGGGTCTGGCGCAACGTCCACCAGCACCTGACCGCGCAGCAACTCGACGCGACGCTGGCCACTGCCGAGGTTCAGATCGACAGCGCTGTTGCCATACAGGGTGATACGCGAGCCGTCTTCCAGCGTACGGGTATGCCACTCGCCTGGCGCGGTGTGCAGGTCGACGAACAGGTCATCGATGCGGTAGCCGCCCAAGTGCATCACCAGCCCCAGGTTGGCCAGTAGAACGCCCAGGCCCAACAGGTGGCGCGCACGCGGTACCTTGTTGCGACGCTTGCCGTTGGCCTCCAGTGCAGCCCGTACGGGCCGGCGCTGCGAGCACAGGCCGTGAAGCTGCGCAACCACGCTGCTGATGCGATCGAACGTGGCCTGGTGGCGGCTGTCGAGCTGGCGCCAGCGCTCGAACGCCTGGCGCTCCTGCTCGCTCAGCTCGCCTTCGCCCAGGCGCAGGACCCACTCGGCAGCCTGGGCCTCGATGCTGTCATCGACGTGCATTGGCCTCACACATCCAGGGCCTGGTTGCAGTGCATCAGCGCCTGCAACAGGTACTTGCGCACCATGCGCTCGGACACTTCCAGACGCTGGGCGATCTGGACCTGGGTCAGTTCGTCGAGGTAGTAGTCGACGAAGGCCTGGCGCACCTTGTCGTTCAGGCCTTCGAGTACAAAGGCGATCTGCTCCAGGGCTTCGAGGGTGGTGAGGATCTGCTCGGGTGACTGATGGCCTTCGAGCACATCGACGGTCAGCGCCAGCTCGCGCAGGTAGGCATCTTCGATGTGCTGGCGGCGGGCCTTGTCGATGATCAACCGGCGCGCGGTGGTGCTGAGGAATGCCCGCGGCTCGCGGATGCCCACCAGCGAATCGCGTGATCCCAGGATACGCAGGAACGTATCGTGGGCGGTGTCGGCGGCATTCTGCGGGCAACGCAGCTTGCGGCGCAGCCAGGTGAACAACCATCCATGATGCTCGTTGTACAGCTCATGGATCGCACGCTGGAAGGTCGGCTCGGCAGCAGACATGGACGCACCTGGAAAAGATGTAAGTGAGAATTGTTCCGAATGGTATCGACACTACGGTCGCCCGGCAACCGTTGAATCGATAGGCGCCTGCCCTTCAGCCCAACTCGCAGCTCCACATCTCCACCGCAGGCTGACTCGCCTGTGGCGGCCCCAGCCAATGGCTCAAGACCAGGCAGCGGCCGTCGATGCACAGGTGATAGTCCCCGGCCTGGGGCGTACGCCCCAGGCGCAGGGGCTGCAACGGCGGCAATTGGCGCTGGTAATGCCAACTGCCGTCGTGCAAGCGGGCATCGTCGGGGATCTCCATGCCAGCGCCCGAGCCCTTCACCCGTGCTTCCCCGAGCAGCAACCCCGAGGGCGCGACGCGATAGTCCTCCTCCCAGCGGACCTTCTCGATGCTGTGGTTCCAGGCCAGGGTGAAGTCGTCCACCAACAACTGGCTCCACACCACCCCGGCCAACCCCATGCACAATCCGATCACGCCAGCGCCACAGCCCTGCGGGTACGCCACAGGTGCTGGCCGAGCAACAGCAGGCCCAAGGCAAAGCCCACCTCATCGGTCATCGGCACCGCCAGAATCAGCAGGCCGCCCACGAGCAGTGCCATTACACGCTCCCACCAGGTCAGATGCCCTCTCAGGTAGCCGATCGACGCCGCGCCCCACAGCCCAATGGCAAACGCTGCCTTGAACACCATGTAGACACTCGCCCACACACTGTCACCCTGCAGCATCAGCGCCGAGTCGTAGACCGCCATGAACGGCACCACGAAACCGGCAGCGGCGATGCGTACCGCCCACAGGCTGATCTTCAGGCCCGACGCCCGGGCGATCGGCGCGGCGGCAAAGCAGGCCAGTGCCACCGGCGGCGTGAGGTCGGCGAGAATGCCGAAGTAGAACACGAACATGTGCGAAACGATCAGCGGAACACCCAGTTCCATCAATGCCGGCGCGGCGATGGAACTGGTGATGATGTAGTTGGGGATGGTCGGGATGCCCATGCCCAATACCAGGCAGGTGAGCATGGTCAGCACCAGAGACAACAGCAAGCTGTCCTCGCCGATAGCCAGGATGTAGCCCGCAAAGGTGGTGGCAATGCCGGTCAGGCTGACGATGCCGATGATCACCCCGACCAGCGCACAGGCGATACCCACTGGTACGGCATGACGAGCGCCTTCCACCAGCGCATTGAGACAGACCCGCAAGGTATCGCGCCCGCCCTTGATGAACCAGCAGACCGCCACCAGGGCAGCGATCACGGCAAAGATCACACTGATGCCCAACTGGAAGAATCCGGCACACAGCACCCCCAGCGCGATCCAGAATGCCACCCGCAAGCCGGTGCTGGACACCTTGAGAATCAGTGCCGAGCCGAGAATGACGATTGCCGTCAGGGCAAGGCCGACCATGCCTGAGAACAACGGCGTGCGGCCGGAGAACAACAGGTACACGAGCACGAACAATGGAATCAGCAGGTACCAACGCTCGCGCACCGCAGCCCAGGCATTGGGGCACTGGTCTTTGGGCAAGCCCTGAAGGTCGGCCTGCTTGGCCGAAAGGTGAACCATCCAGAACACCGAGCCGAAAAACAGCAACGCCGGAATCAGCGCCGCCTTGGCGACTTCGATGTACGGCACGTTGATGGTCTCGGCCATGATGAACGCCACTGCGCCCATCACTGGCGGCATCATCTGGCTGCCCATGCTGGCGGTGGCTTCCACGCCACCGGCAAAGGCCGGCTTGTACCCGGAGCGCTTCATCAACGGAATGGTGAACTGTCCGGTGGTGACCACGTTGGCCACCCCGGAACCGGTGATGGTGCCCATCAGTGCCGAGGACACGACCGAGACCTTGGCCGGGCCACCTACCTTGTGGCCGAACAGGCCCATGGAGAAGTCGGTGAACAGCTTGATCATGCCGGCCTGCTCGAGAAAGGCACCGAACAGGATGAACAGGAAAATGTAGCTGGCCGATACATAGGTCGGAGTGCCGTACAGCCCTTCGGTACCAAACGACAACTGGTTGACGATCTGGTCCAGGCCGTAGCCACGATGCGCCAGGTCGCCCGGCAGGTATTCACCGAACAGTCCGTAGGCAAGGAACAGGCCACAGATGATCGGCAAGGCACTGCCCATGACCCGTCGTGCGGCCTCGAAGACCATGACGATCAGGATCAGCCCAATCACCATGTCGGCCTGGGACAAGTCACCCGAACGCTGGATCAGATCGCCCTCGAACCACCACTGGTACAACGCCGTGCCCAGGCCCAGCAGGCCCAGCAACCAGGCCAGGGGCTGGTACGGACGGGCCTTGCCGAGTGCCGGGTAGCTGAGGAACACCAGCATCAGCAAAAAGCCCACGTGCCCGGCACGCTGCACCTGGCTTGAGAACGGGTGGAAGGCTGCGGTAATTATCTGGAAGGTGGTAAAGGCCAAGGCGACGATAAACAGCGCCTTTGGCCAATTGCCAACGCCGGCCGTCAGGCCTTGTGGTTGTTCACTCATGGATCAGTACCTCGGTGATCACAAACGTGCAACAAGTCGGACCTGGCATGACCAGGCCCGACCAGCGAATACGCGATGGCTTACAGAGCACCTTGCTCTTTGAAGTAGCGCTCGGCGCCGGGGTGCAGGGGAATAGGCAGGTTCTGGGTGGCTGTCTCGAGCGAAATGTCCTTGGCCACAGAATGTGCGGTCGACAGGCGATTGAGGTTGTCGAACATCAACCTGGTCATCTGATAGGCCAGTTCATCGGAGACCTTCTCCTGGCTGACGAGAATATTGGCCACCGCCGCCGTCGGCACATCAGTGTCCTGACCGTCGTAGGTACCGGCCGGGATGGTGCTAGCCTGGTAGGCCGAGTTGCCGATGCTGGCGACGACATCAGCAGGAATGGCGACGAAGCGGATCTTCATGGTCGAGGCCAGGTCGCGGATAGCCGCCATGCCCAGGCCCGCCGACTGCAAGGTGGCATCGAGTTGGCGGTTCTTGATCAACTCGACCGACTCGGCGTAAGGCAAATATTCAACCTTGCCCATGTCTTCATACGAGAGGCCGGCAGCCTTGAAAATGGCCCGGGCATTGAGCTCGGTCCCCGATTTCGGCGCGCCTACCGAAATGCGCTTGCCCTTGAGGTCCTCCAGGGTCTTGATGCCGGACTCTTCACTGGCAACGACCTGGATATAGTTGGGGTAGGTACTGGCAATCGCCCGCAGCTTTTTCAGCGGCTTCTTGAAGCCTGCTTCTTCTTCGCCGTTCCAGGCATCGGCTACCGAATCGGCCAGGGCCAGGGCCAATTCGCCACGGCCTGCCTCCAGCAGATTGAGATTTTCAACCGACGCCTTGGTGGCCTGCACCGATGTCCTGGAACCCTCGATACCTGCGCTATAGGCCTGCGAAAGGCCGACACCAATGGGGTAGTACACCCCGCTGGTACCGCCGGTGAGGATATTGATGAAAGTAGGAGCGGCGAATGCCGCACTGCTGGCGGTGAGGGCCGCTGCGGCAGCAAAAAGGCCCAGGCGCATGCTCGATCGCATAGGGTTGACTCCACTATGGTTTTGTTTTTCGAACCCCGGATTATGGTGACACTTGCCGGGCCCCTCCTTCAGAACCGTCTGAAAAAAACGCCTTACTGGTGGCCCCCTGCCCTCTGTCACATTGGCAAACTCGCTTTCCTTTCAATAGCTTAGGTAGGCATCATGCGGGCTTATGGATTGACCCTCGCAACCGTTTTTCTTGCCACGTTGTCCCTTGGTTCGCACGCCAAGGCACTGGGCCAGAATGATCGCTATGTGTGTAGTTGGGGTTCGGATATAGCCGCTGGCGCGCAACAATCGAAGCTTGCCGGGGTGACCTTGTACTCGGCGCGCAAACGACTACAGGCGCGCAAATTCCCCAAACCCTGGATGCGCATGACCGCCATGGGCATCACCGAGCAGACCTACAACAGCCAGTCACGTCTCAAGCCTGCGGCCATCAAGCAGACCTACTACGAGCAGTGCGTCCACCACGCGGTGGCACGCCGGTAGTCACCCGGGGCGTGTATCATCCTCGACGGACTTTTCACGGACGCTCGATGGATGAAAGCGCTCTACCACGGCAGTTGCTTGTGCGGCGCCGTTACCTACCACATCGACTCGCCGATCAAGGCCGTCAGCCATTGCCATTGCAGCCAGTGCCGCAAAGGCCATGGCGCGGCCTTCGCGTCCTATGGCAGTGTGCCCGGTGCCGACCTGACGTGCCTGGACCCGCAGGGGCTGGTGCGCGTGTACCACTCTTCGCCGACGGTCAGCCGCAGCTTTTGCTCGTGCTGTGGCGCGAACCTGTTCTGGGCTGATGCGGCAGGCGCTTTTCCAGACTGGATCAGTATCGCCCTGGGAACGCTGGACACGCCCTTTGAACCTGCCCGGCAGAAGCATGTGCATATAGGGTCGAAGGTGTGCTGGTGGGTGGAAAGAATGGAATGACCACTCGGTAGCTACTGCCGTCAGGCTGCGATCGAGGGCATTGCAGTCGCAAGCACATGACCGCTTCGCGCCCAATTGCAGCCTGGCGGCAGCGGCTACCCGCGACTGGTCACGTTGGACAACCCGACAAACCCCACCATACTGACTCGTCACTGCAAGCAAGCACGCTAGCAGCCCCTGAATGATCTACACACTCCAAGGAGCTCCCATGGCAGGTTGGTTCGAGTTGGGCACCAGCAGTGACGGCCAGTACCGCTTTGTTCTCAAGGCCGGGAATGGTGAAGTCATCCTCACCAGTGAGTTATACAAAGCCAAGGCCTCTGCCGAAAGCGGCATCGCCTCGGTCCAGGCCAATAGCGGCACTGACGAACGCTATGAGAAAAAGGAGGCCAGCAACGGCAAGTTCCACTTCAACCTCAAGGCGGCCAATCATCAGGTCATCGGCACCAGCCAGTTGTACGCCACCGCGCAATCACGCGACGCGGGCATTGCCTCGGTGAAAATCAATGGCAGCAGCAAGACCGTCAAAGACAACACCTGAGTACAGCGTGTACCGGGACAAGTCCGCACCTACCCGGTAGGAGCGGGCTTGCCCCGCGATACCAGCGTGACCCAGTAACGACTGCGAGCTTGTACAGTGACCGGAAAATTGGCGGCCAGGTAAGCAAGGATCGAATCGGTGTCATGCAGCGGGAACGTGCCACTGACCGTATGCGATTCAAGCGCCGGCTCCCACCGCAAAACCCCCGGACGATAGCGTGAGACCTCGCGCAGAAACTCGCCCAGTGGCACATCCGTGACATTCAGCACACCGTCACGCCAATCCGGTGCGTGCGGGTCAAGACGCCCCATGGCGCCACTGCCATCGGCATACACCGTCAACTGGTCACCGTAATGCAGCGCCAGCGCCATTCCGTGCTTTATCTGCACCTGCACCGTGCCGTACAGCACGGACAGCCGGCAAACCCTGTCATCGCAACGCACGCTGACCTGCGCCTGGCCCACCGTTACCCGAGCCGGCCCGAAGTCGACATGCAAGGGGCGCGCATGGTTGACGCTCAGGGCAAGCTCGCCCTCGATCAGCCTTACGCAATGCTGAGCGAGGTCCAGGTTCACTGCCGTCGCGGTGTTCAATTGCAGCACGCTGCCATCTGCCAGGCGCACACCGCGTCGCTCACCAACCGTCGTGCGCAGATCGGCGCTCCATGCGGCCAGCGGCAATTGCCAGCCCAGCAACCCACTGCCCGGCACCGCAACGGCCAAGGCCAGCCCGTACTTGAGCATGGTGCGACGGCTGGCCTGTGTGCTCCCTGCCACGTTCATGACCAACCCCTGTGGCACGAATAAAGCCGCAGATGCTAATTGGCCATCACCTGATCGGCCAGCACTTTCTGCATGTGTGCGCCACCTTTACCGCGTGGACTGAAACCGCGCGCACTGCCCCTCCAGCCGATAACGCACTGTCACCAGTTGCCCGCTCGTGTCTTCGTAGGTAATCAGCATCGGCGCCGCTTCACAGCCGCGGGCCTGTGGGGTCTGCTCGATCAAGCGGGCTACATCCATGGAAGTGCCAACGCGATAGTCCTGAACAACCGGGACGGGTTTTCCGATGCTTGCTGCATAGGCCTGCACTGCCTGCTCATGGGCAACCAGACGCGCATCCTTCACTTCTGGTGCCGAGGCCAGCGCGTTTTGGCCGGCCAGCAGCAACACCACCGCCGCCACCAAACCTTGCTTGCGCTTCATTTCGGCTTACCTCGCTCGTAGTGGCTCGATTTGCCAAGCCAAACACTCCTGAGCTTACGCCCGCAATGACAGACCGGCTACAAGGCGACACCCAGTGCATTGCGCAGCGCTGCGCCCCGGCTGTCGGAGGCCGCGCTGATCAACGCGTAGTTGTAGTCACCCTGGGACCAATAGCGAGCCTGCAGTTGTCCGTCGATGCGCTCGCCGCTGGGCATGCGCCCATAGTGCTCGCCGGGTGAACGCAGAAACAGGCTGACCCGCTGGCCGTGGGCATCTTCAAACACCAGCAAGGCGGCCGGGCCCTGCTCGTTGCTCAACAGCCGTGCCCCTAACGGGGTGAAGCCATAGACGGAAAAATCCGGCAGGTTGCCGACGTGCTTGAAATGCTCGCCCAGCCAGGCCTGCAGGCGAGCCGGGTCGCGGGCGCTGAGATCCAGGGCGCTGGCACCGGCGAACAACCGGTGCGCCTGCACGGCATCGGCCATGGGCGGGTTGCCAGCCAGCAGGCTCGACTCGCGTACGTGCCAACCGCCCAAGCCGCCAATCCCCAGCGTCACCAGCAAGACAGCGGCATTGGCCCAACGCCGCTGGCGCTTGCGGCGCAGTTCACGACGAATCGCCGCAGGTTCCAGTCGCGGGTTGGGGGCTCGCCCGGCAAGACCGGACAAGGCTACGCGCAAGTGCCGGGCATCGTTGCGCCAGCCTTCGACCCGGGCCGCCTGCTCGGGGTTGGCCGCCAGGTAACGCTCCACGGTGCGCCGACGCTCGCGGTCCAGGCGCTCGTCGACATAGGCATGCAACTCTTCTTCAGAAGGGATCAACTGACTCATTTCAACCTCCGCAACGCCGGGGGCGGTGTATTGCCCTCGGCCAGTTCGCGCAACGCCGTGCGCGCCCGCGACAATCGCGACATCACCGTACCGATGGGCACCTGCAACGCCTGGGCAGCCTCCTTGTAGCTCAGCCCCTCGACGCTGATCAACAGCAGCAAGGCCCGCTGCTCGGTGGGCAGGCGAGCGAAGGCGGCGAGGCCCGACTGGGCCAGGACGATGTCTTCGGTGGCATTGCCCGCCTCCTCCCCCCGCCCGAACCAGGCCAGCCAGCGGGCATGACGACGTTCCCGGCGCTTGCCATCGATGAATTGCCGATACAGGATCGAGAACAGCCAGGCCCTGAGGCTGCCGTCCTCACGTTGCTGGCCACGATGGGTCAAGGCGCGCTCGACCGTGGCCTGAACCAGGTCGTCGGCGCTGCTGGCTTCACGGGTCAGCCACAAGGCAAAGCGGCGCAGCCTCTCGAGCATCTCGCGCAGTTGGTCGTCGTCCAGGTCGTTCATGTGCTGAGCCTTGGCCTGTAGGTGCGGCGGTGCGACTTGCCCCGCGATAAAATTTCAAGAAAGACGCCGGAGAAAGCAATTTATTCCCTGGCGCCGGAATAAATCCCCGCCCCCAACGTCGTACCGGCTCATTCATTGACCCGGATTGTTCCCATGAACACACCGTTACGCGGTACACCTCGCGCCTTGCGCCTGGCAGCCATCGGTGTCGGGCTGGCGGCCCTCGGCGCAGCCTTTGCTTACGCCGCCGGCTGGATCGGCGCCGAGCGACTGACCCCGCAACGCATCATCGACACCTTTGAAGCCCAGGGTGGCCACTTCCCCGGCTACCGTAAAAACCACGCCAAGGGCCTCTGCGTCAGTGGCTACTTCCAGAGCAGCGGCCTGGCCGAACCACTGTCCCGCGCCCGGGTGTTCAACCAGGCGAAGGTGCCGGTGATCGGGCGCTTCGCCATCGGCGGCAGCAACCCCTACAGCCCAGACACCAGTGTGCCAGTGCGCAGCCTGGCGTTGCAGTTCAGCAGTGATGACGGCCAGCAGTGGCGTACCGGCATGAACACCCCGCCGGTACTGCCGGTGAATACCCCCGAAGCCTTCTACCAGCAAATCCTGTCCATGAAGCCGGACCCCGCCACCGGAAAGCCGGACCCGGCCCGGATCCAGGCATTCTTTGCCGCTCACCCGGAGAGTGCGGCCTTTCGCCAATGGGCCAAGGACTACAAGGCACCTGACAGCTTCGCCAACTCAAGCTACAACAGCATCAATGCCTTTGCCTTGGTCAACGGCAGTGGTACGCGCCAGTTCGTGCGCTGGAGCCTGATACCGCAAACGCCGTTCGCGGCCCTGCAAAGCCCGATCGACGACCGCGACTACCTGCAGCACGACCTGCATCAGCGCCTGAGCGAGGGCGCATTGCGCTGGACCTTGCGCCTGGCCCTGGCCGAACCTGGCGATCCGGTCGATGACCCGTCGCAGCCCTGGCCGGCCCAACGCCGTAGCATCGATGCGGGCACCCTGGTGATCGAACAGGTGGACGGTCCCGAGCAAGGCGCCTGTCGCGACCTCAACTTCGACCCATTGATCCTGCCCTCGGGCATCGAACCCTCGGACGACCCGATCCTCGCGGCGCGCTCATCCGCCTACGCCGTGTCGTTCAACCGCCGCAGTCGCGAAGCCGGCCACCAGGAAGCACAACCATGAACGCCTCCTCACCCTCTGTCTTTCACCCCCTGGCAAGGCTGCTGCACTGGCTGATGGCGCTGCTGATCCTGGCGATGTTATTCGTCGGGGTGAGCATGGTCGTCGACCTGTCACCCCGCCACACCATGCTGATCAGCCTGCACAAAGCCATTGGCCTGGCCTTGCTGATACTGGTCGTGGTCCGTATTGCCATGCGCCTGACCTTGCCCCACCCTCCGCTGCCCCGCGATTTGCCGCCCTGGCAGCGCCTGGCCGCCGGCGCCTCGCACCTGGTGTTGTATGCCTTGATGCTAGCCATGCCACTGATCGGTTGGGGCATGCTGTCGGCCGGTGGCTACCCTCTGCCGCTGCACTTGCCGGCCCTGGTGCCGCACGACCTGCAGCTGTATGCCGTGTTGCGCCGAGCCCATGGCTGGCTGGCCTATGGGCTGTTCGCCACGGTGCTGGTACACCTGGGCGCGGCATTGGTCCACGCCCTGGTACGCCGCGACGGTGTGATGCGCAGTATGTGGCCCGGGCCGGTTCGGCCCGATCAGTGAGCCGTCCATGACCGGTATTGTCGGCCAGCCTTTTACGGCACAATGCCCGGCCCGCCTTCACTGCCTTGGATAGCCCATGAACGCCGCACAGGACCCTGCCCAACCCGATACAGCCCAAGCCACCTTCGACCTGCGCCCGCTGCTGATCGCCAACATGGCCTGCACCATGGCGATGATGGCGTTCGTCGCGCTGATCGGCCCCATCGCGCGCACTTTGGGGCTGGCCACCTGGCAGGCGGGGGCCGCGGTCACGGTGGCGGGGGTGATCTGGATGCTGCTGGCCAGGCCCTGGGGCCAGGCCAGTGATCGCCTGGGCCGACGCCGCGTGCTGCTGCTCGGCACGGCCGGCTTCACCCTCGCCTACTGGGCCTTGTGCCTGTTCATCGATACCGCCCTGCATCTGCTGCCCAGTGCCGCGCTGGCCTTCGCCGGCCTGGTGATCGGCCGCGGCCTGATCGGCGCGTTCTATGCGGCCCTGCCGGTTGCGGGTGCGGCGCTGATTGCCGACAACATTGCTCCGCAGTACCGCGCCCGAACCCTGGCGTCACTGGGTGCGGCCAACGCCGTGGGCCTGGTGATCGGTCCGGCCCTGGCGGCGCTGCTGGCACGCTACAGCCTGAGCCTGCCGTTCTATGCCATGGCGATCCTGCCGATGCTGGCGTTCCTGGTGTTGCTACTCAAGCTCAAGCGCCAGGAACTGCACCTCAAGCAACCACCGCGCCCGGTACGTCTGACCGACCCGCGCCTGCGCCGACCGCTGCTGGTGGCGTTCGTGGCCATGATCAGCGTGTCGGTGGCGCAGATCACCGTCGGTTTCTTTGCCCTCGATCGCCTGGGAATGGGCCCGGCAGAAGCGGCGCAAACCGCTGGCATTGCCCTGACCATGGTCGGTGTGGCGTTGATCGTGGCGCAATTGTTGGTGCGCAAGCTGCAGTGGCCCCCGCTGCGAATGATCGCCGTCGGCGCCAGTATTGCCGCCGTGGGCTTTGCCACTGCCGCCTTTGCTACCAGTGCGACCCTGCTGTCGGCGTGCTTTTTTGTTTCAGCCTGCGGCATGGGCTGGGTGTTCCCGGCGTTCTCGGCGCTGGCGGCCAATGCAATGGACGCCTCCGAACAGGGTGCCACGGCCGGGTCCATCGGCGCTGCGCAAGGCCTGGGCGTGGTCGTAGGGCCACTGGCCGGCACTCTGATCTATGCCGTCGACCCCCGCCTGCCGTACCTGATCGTCGCCGCGTTGTTGCTGATGATCGGCCTGTGGCCGCATCCGCGCCCGGCATCCGTACAAGCGGGCCGCTAATAGGTGACGGAATGTGCTTTAATGCTTCGCCCAAAATTTTCAACTTATAAGGCGGCTATGGACACGGGGACACGACTCAAACTGGTGCGTGAACGCAACAAACTCTCCCAGCGGGAGCTGGCCCGTCGCAGCGGGTTGACCAACTCGACAATTTCCCAGATCGAGCAGAACCGCGTCAGCCCCTCGGTCAGTTCCCTGAAAAAACTGCTCGAAGGCATTCCCATGTCCCTGGCGGAGTTCTTCAGCTTCGACGAGCCGCCACGCGAGGAACGTTTCGTCTTCCGCTCCACCGAACAGCCCGACCTTGGCAACAGCGGCCTGCGCCTGCTGCTGGTCGGCGCCAGTGTCGAGGGCCGGCAGATGCGCATGCTGCGCGAGCTTTACGCCCCCGGTGCAGACTCCGGCGATGAGCCGATCGTGCATGCCGAAGGTGAAGAGTGCGGCCTGGTCACCCGTGGCACCATCGAGCTGCGCGTCGATGGCCAGGTCAGCATTCTCAACTCCGGTGACGGCTACTACTTCCCCACCACCCTGCCCCACAGCTTCAAGAACATCGGCCCCGACGAAGCCGAGATCATCAGCGCCAACACCCCGGCGAACTTCTGACAGGGGGGCTTGCTCCCGCCTGGCGACAGCCTGCGATCGACCGCTCAGCGGTCGTGGCTCAGGTCGCTCGCTCCTGCTCCCAGCAGTTGCTGGATCATGGCCATCGCCCAGCAATTGACCCATGCCATCGGCGGTACCCTGACCCTCAACAACCGACCGGGAGGCGGGCTGTGCGCGCAGGTGGATCTGCCGTCGCAACGACCGTAGCGGCAGCGACTATTGCGCGGGCAACACTGCCGCCTTGTTCACGTCCTTGAGCAGGAACACCACGAACTTCGCCGGTTTGCTCTGGCTGGCGTTGCGCCCCACCGTGTGGATGTCGGCCGGGCCTTCATGAAAGCTCTGCCCAGGCATGAGGGTAACCTCCTTGCCCCCCTTCACGCCCATCACCACCGACCCTTCCAGCACATAGACAAATCCGTGGGCATCATGGCGATGCACGGGGTCGGCGCCACCTGGTGGGTACTCGACCTCCAGGATCAATACTTCCTTGCCCGGATAGTCGGGCAGCGCCTGGGTCATCACCGGCTTGACGCTGGGCGGTGGCGCAGTGGGTGTCTGGGCATGGACGCTGATGACGGCCATCAAGGGGAAAAGCATGAACAAAGACTGGATGCGCATGTCGCTCTCCTGGTCCGGTGTATCAATGTTGGACAGCGGTGGTTTTCAGCCAGGTCTGGAAGTGAATGGCGCCCAGGCGCGCACCGGCGTCGGGCGTCAACGAGCGGTCGTCGATGGGGGCGCCGAAGTAAGTGGCCTGGGGGTCGGCGATGACTTCGCGAGGGTCCTGGTTGTACTGCAGGTAGCTGCGCACAAATTCCACCAGCGGCAAGCGCTCGGGGCCGGCGACTTCCAGCGTGCGGTTGGCCGGGGCCTGCTCGGCACTGTCGGCCAGGGCCTGAGCAACGTCGGCCGATGCCACCGGCTGCAAGGCAGCGTCGGTCAAGCGCACCCGGTTGCCCTCAGCGCCAGAGTAGGCAATGCCCGCCATGAACTCGAAGAATTGTGTGGCGCGCAAAATGGTGTACGGCACCCCCGACTGCTTGATCAGTTCTTCCTGGGCCATCTTGGCGCGAAAGTAGCCGCTGTCGAGCATGCGTTCGGTACCCACCACCGACAGCGCAATGTGGTGGCCCACGCCCGCGGCCTTCTCAGCGGCAAACAGGTTGCGCCCGCAGGTTTCAAAGAACGACAGCGCCGCGGCATCTTCGAATGACGGGGAGTTGGATACATCGACCACCACCTCGGCACCCTGCAGCGCCGGGCCCAGGCCTTCGCCGGTGAGAGCATCGACGCCGGTTCTGGGAGAAGCGGCCAGCACAACATGGCCCTTCGCCCGCAAGTTGTTGCACAACTGGGCACCGATCAGACCGGTGCCCCCGATCACGACGACTTTCATGGCCGACTCTCCCACGGTTGGTTAGTAGCAACCCTTCATCGTAGTTCGTCGTACAACCGGGGGCGTGGCAGCGGATCAGTGGTTGTCGTGCAGTTGCCACTCGGCGCTCTGGGCGAAAAACGCTTGCGCGTTGTCTTCCAGGCTTTCCAGGTGATAGCCGCCCTCCTGCACGATCAGGCACGGCAGGCCCAGGCTGCGAATTCGCTCGCCCAGGAGGGCGAAACCTTCGCGGGTGACGGCAACCTTGCTTTGCGGGTCCAGTTCGAAGATGTCGAAGCCCAGCGACAGCACCAGCACCTGCGCGTCAAAGTCCTTCACTGCGGCCAGGGCCAGGTCCAGGTACGCGAGAAAATCCGCCTCGCTGGCACCGTGGACCATGGGCAGGTTCAGGTTGTAGCCCTCCCCGGCGCCGCTGCCGCGTTCATCGGCAAAGCCAGCCACACCTGGGTAGAAGTTGGTGGGGTCGCCATGCACCGAGACGTACAGCACATCATCCCGGGCGTAGAAAATCTCCTGGATACCCTGGCCGTGGTGCATGTCGGTGTCGAGTACCGCCACTCGCTCGAAGCGCTCGCGCAGCACCTGGGCGGCAATGGCGGCGTTGTTCAGGTAGCAGAAACCACCGGCAGCTTCGGCACGGGCGTGATGGCCCGGTGGCCGGCACAGGGCATAGGCAGCCGGCTCGCCATCGAGCAGCGCCCTGGCCCCGGCCACCGCGCTTTGTGCCGACCAGTAGGCCGAGCGCCAGGTCAGCTCGCCCACCGGGCAGCTGCCGTCGGCCAGATAACAGGCCGCCTGGGCAAGGATGCCGCGCAGTGCGTTGGGTTCGCGCACGAAGATGTTCGACATCACTTCATCGCCCCAGTCTTCGGGTACTTCCTTCCAGCGTCGATGGGCCTCTTCAAGGAACGTCAGGTACGGCGCACCGTGTACCGCCAGAAGCGGCTGCAGGCCGCCATCCGTGGGCTCGACGATCTCGAAGCCCAGGCGCTTGGCCGCCTGCAGCAGGTGCCGAGCACGCTCGGGCACTTCCTGAGGCGTGCGCATCTGGCCGCGGGAATAGTAGCTGCGCGGGTGGTGCAGCAGCTGTTCGGGGTGAAAGTAGCAACGCATGAGCTTCTCCTTAATCGACCCGGCCGGCACGGGCCAGCACGGCGTTGAGCAGTACGTCGGCGCCCTGGCGCACGTCCTCGGGCAGCACGTCTTCGGCCTCATTGTGGCTCAGGCCGCCCACGCAAGGGATGAACACCATGGCGGTCGGGCAGTAGCGCGCCAGCAGGATCGCATCGTGACCGGCACCACTGACGATGGCTTGCTGTGCGTATCCCAGGCCGTCCACCGCCGCCTGCACGGCGGCCACGCAGTCGGCATCGAAGGGTGTCGCCGGGCTGACCCAGTGGCGGTTGATGGTGACCCTCAAGCCACGCAGCGCGGCGATCGCCCGCAAGCGCGCTTCGACCTGCCGCTCCATTTCTTCGATGGCGCTGTCGTGGTGGTGACGCAGGTCCACGGTGAACTGCAGCAAGCCGGGGATGGTGTTGCGCGACGACTTGGCGATGCTCAGCTCGCCTACGGTAGTCAGGCCCTCGGGGGCGAAGTCGCTGGCCAGTTGTTCGATGGCCTGGATCATCGGGGCGGCGCCATAAAGGGCATCCTTGCGCAGGGGCATGGGTGTGGTGCCCGCATGGGCAGCCATGCCCTCGACCTGCACATCGAGCCAGCGAATGGCCTGGCCACCGCTGACCACACCGATGTTCTTGGCGTTGTCCTCAAGGATCGGGCCTTGCTCGATATGCGCCTCGAAATAGGCATCCACCGCCCCGCCCAACGGACGTTCGCCGGCGAAGCCGGTTCGCTCCAGTGCCTGGGCGACACTGATGCCCTCGGCATCGCGTACCGCCAGCGCGTCCTCGAGCTTCATGCTGCCGGTGAACACCGCCGAGCCGAACATGGCCGGGGTGAAGCGGGCGCCCTCCTCGTTGGTCCAGACGGCGATTTCAAGCGGCTTATGCGTCTGGATCTTCAAGTCATTGAGACGACGTACCACCTCAAGACCGGCCAACACGCCATACACGCCATCGAAGCGCCCACCTTCGGGCTGGGTGTCGAGATGACTGCCCATCATTACCGGTGCGGCATCCGGATCGCACCCTGGGCGGCGGGCAAACAGGTTGCCGATAGGGTCGACGCTCAGGGTCAGGCCGGCTTCACGGCACCAGTGGGCGAACAGCTCGCGCCCGGCCTTGTCTTCTTCGCTCAGGGCCAGGCGGCAACTGCCGCCCCGGGCGGTGGCACCCACTTCAGCCATGGCCATCAGGCTCGCCCACAGGCGTTCGCCGTTGCTTTTCAACATCGCAGCTACTCCAGAACTCATCGAAATTTCAGGCCATTTCCAGGCGGTGGGCGGCAGCATGGCGGCGCGCCAGGGCCAGCACACAGAGCAGCGAAATCGCCGCAATCACGCTGTAAAACACTGCCATCGGCCACCATTGGCCGGTGAACGTGTGCGCAAGCCAAGTGCCCACCAGCGGCGTCAGGCCGCCAGCAATGGCGCCACACACCTGATAGGCCATGGAGATCGCGGTGTAGCGCACATGGGTGTCGAACATGCCACTCACGTAGCCTGCGATCACCGCATAGAACGACGCCATGCAGATCACCGCCAGGGCAATGCCGACAATGATCAACGGTGCCTGGCCGGAACTGACCAGCACGAACATCGGATAGGGCGAGGCCATGGCCAGCAGCGACACCAGGCACAGGAACCGGGTGGCGCCCATTTTCTCCGCCACCCAGGCAGCCATGGGCTGGATGCAGAACTGAATGATCGCCACCACGAACAGGCACTCAAGGATCAACGAGCGTGGCAAGGCCAACTGCTGGGTGGTGTAGGCGATCATGAAGGTATTGGTGAAGTACACCCCGGCAATCCCCAGGGTATTGGCGCCGATGCACAGCAGCAGTGGGCGCCATGCAGTGCGCAGCACTTCCATGACCGGTGCCTGCTCCTTGCGCTTGGCCTTGCTGGCCTGTTCGCGACTGGCGAGGAACTCCGGTGACTCATTGACCCCCAGGCGAATCGCCAGGCCCACCAGTAACAACAGCGCACTGGCCAGGAACGGCAGGCGCCAGCCCCAGCTCATCAAGTCTTCTTCAGGCAGGCGGGTGACCGCGCTGAAGGCCAGCAGCGACAGGATCAAGCCCGCCGGGCTGCCCAACTGGGCGAAGGAGGCAAAGAAATTGCGCCGGCCCTTGGGTGCGTGTTCTCCGGCCATCAACACCGCCCCGCCCCACTCCCCGCCCACGGCAATGCCCTGGACGATGCGCAGCAGGATCAGCAACACCGGTGCGGCGGCGCCAATCTGCGCATAGGTGGGAAGCAAGCCGATGCAGACCGTAACCACGCCCATCATCAGCAAGGTGATCACCAGCGACTTCTTGCGCCCGATGCGGTCACCAATATGACCGAAGACGATTCCGCCCAGAGGCCGGGCGAAAAAACCCACGGCGAAGGTGCCGAAGGCGGCCATGGTGCTGAAAAGTTTGTCATCGGAGGGGAAGAACAAGGCGCCGAACACCAGGGCAGCGGCAGTGGCATAAATGTAAAAGTCGTACCACTCGATCATGGTGCCGATAAAAGCGGCAGCCGCGGCCCGGCGAGGCTGGGGCGAAGCGGGAGGCGTCATGGGTCAGGCTCCTTTGATTATTTTTCTGGCAGGAGAGAACGGTGTGTCCGGGGCGCTCTGGCGGCGCCTGTGCAAGATCGATTTTTTGCCTGGGGCTATGATTAGTCAATTTTCTATTTATTATTCACACTATTAGCCGCCCTTATATTTACAGAGCCCACCATGCCTGACCGCCTGCTCAACGACCGCCTGGACTGGAACCTGCTGCGTACCTTCCGGGTGATCGGCCAGGAACTGAGCATCAGCCGCGCCGCCGCCCGCCTGCACCTGACCCAGCCTGCGGTGAGCCAGGCGCTCAAGCGCCTGGAAGAACAACTCGGCCGCCAACTGATCGCCCGACGCGGCCCGCGCTTTGCCCTGACTGAAGTAGGCGAGCAGATCTTCCACCTGGCCGGGGAAATCTACGGGCAGATGTCCCAGGTCAGCGGTGTGCTGGAACAACCGGCGGATGAAGTGATCGGCAAGGTGCGGCTGCTGATGATCAGCCGGATCTGTTCCGAGCCCTTTGATGACTTCCTGGCCGAGTTTCATCGCCAGCATCCCCGGGTAGACCTGGAGATCGACGTAATGCGCAGCTCCGACATCATCAGCGCCCTGCAGGAAAAGACCGCGACCCTGGGCTTGAGCCTCAACCGTCGCCCGCAGCCGCGCCTGGAGCAGCGCTTGTTCCTGCGCCAGCGCTACGCCTTTTTCTGTGGCAAGCACCATGCGCTGTTCGGCAAGCAGCAGGTGGCCGAAGGCGACCTGCAGAAAGAGAATTTTGTCAGTTTTACCAGCGACCAGATTGGCGGGATGCTCTCGCCATTGACCATCTTTCGTGACCAGCAAGGCTTCAGCGGGCGCATCGTGGCGTCGTCGCCGAGCCTCGAAGAAGTGCGGCGTCTGGTGATTGCCGGATTTGGCATCGGTTGTTTGCCGGCCCATGTTGTGGTCACGGATGTCGAGGCCGGGTTGCTCTGGCAACTGCCGCCCAACGAAGGGATTGCCGATGTCGACATTCACCTGCTGTGGAACCGTGAGCAACGCATGAGCCGGGCCGAGTCGGTGTTCATCGAGGCCGCTCAAGCCAGTTGTGGGCTGGCTTCGTAGCAGCGGCTACGGTTTTGCCGATAAATATCTGCAACACACCCCACGCTGTCTATTTTATTAGACGTTCGTATTACACGTCATTCGGCCATAACTGTTGGTGTAGAGCACCAGGATCGATATTCCCCGACAAACCCTTGAAACAATTTGTCAGAATTTAATTGACACACCTCTGTCACCTTCTTATTTTCGCTCCTGCCTCACCTCCTTCAAAAAAATAATTCAAAACAAAACACGGGCCAGTGCCATCCATGATGCCAGTCTCTTCACGCGCACCCAGCAAGCAGAACAACGGACCCGTTCTCAGCGTTACCCCTCGCCAGCCCGCTCCTCAGAACCAGGAGCGCGCCCAGCATGCCCAGTAATAACGCCGCAGCCCCCGACGCCCAATTCAAAAAAACGCTCAAGCTCTGGCAGGTGGTGATCATCGGCCTGGCCTACATCGCCCCGATGACCGTGTTCGACACCTTCGGCATCGTCTCCGGCATTACTGATGGGCATGTACCCAGCGCTTATGTGTTGGCCCTGCTCGGCATCCTCTTCACCGCCGTGAGCTACGGCGTGCTGGTTCGCCGCTTTCCGGAATCCGGCTCGGCCTACACCTACACCCGCCGAGCGATCAATCCGCATGTGGGCTTTCTGGTTGGCTGGTCGTCGCTGCTCGACTACCTGCTGCTGCCGATGGTCAACGCCTTGCTGGCCAAGCTGTACCTGTCGGTAATGTTCCCCGAGGTGCCGGCCTGGGCCTGGGTGGTGGGTTTTGTGACGGTGATGAGCCTGATCAACATCCGCAGCATCAACCTGGTGGCCAACTTCAACACGCTGTTCGTGGCGATCCAGGCCATCATCATCGGTGTCTTCATCTACCTGACCGTGCGCGGACTGCACAACGGTGAAGGCCTGGGCACCACGTGGAGCCTGCTGCCGTTTGCCGGCGAAGACACCCACCTCAATGCGCTGGTGGCCGGCGCCACCATCTTGTGTTTCTCGTTCCTGGGCTTTGATGCAGTCACTACCCTGTCGGAGGAAACCGAGAACGCCGAGAAGGTCATCCCGCGGGCGATCTTCCTGATTGCGCTGATCGGTGGCCTGGTGTTCATCATCGTTTCGTTCTACATCCAGTCGTTCTTCCCGAACATGGACCGCTTCCAGGACCACGAGGCCGCACTGCCGGAAATCGCGCTGTATGTAGGCGGCAAGCTGTTCCAGTCGATCTTCATCTGCTGCACCTTCATCAATACCCTGGCCTCGGGCCTGGCCTCACAAGCCAGCGTGTCGCGCTTGCTGTATGTGATGGGCCGCGACAACGTCATCCCCAAGCGCTACTTCGGCCGCCTGCACAGCACTTGGAAAACCCCGGTGATCAATATCGTGATCGTCGGCTTCATCTCGCTGTCGGCTATTTTCTTCGACCTGGTGACCGCCACCTCGGTGATCAACTTCGGTGCGCTGGTGGCCTTCAGTTTCGTAAACCTGTCGGTGATCGTTCACTGCTACTGGCGAGAAGGCCAGAACAAGACCCTGGCCGACAAGTTCAAGTACCTGGTCGTGCCCACTATCGGTTTTTGTATCATCGCCATCCTGTGGCTGGACCTCGACGAGCACTCGCTGCTGTTCGGCGGGGTCTGGGCCGCGACCGGGGTGTTGTACCTGGCGTACCTGACCAAAGCCTTCAAGGTTGCGCCGCCGAGTTTCATTGCCGAGTAGAGCCCCATGAGAACAGCCCGTCGATATCGACGGGCTTTTGCGTTCAATACCGCCAACAATAAGGACGTCCCCATGCTGCTGCGCCGCCTGCTGATTCAATGGAAGATCACCCTGCTGGCAGGCCTGTGCCTGCTGGCCATCGTCGCGGTGCTGATGGCGGCGGCGCTGTTTCAATCCAGTCGCAGTGCCGCCCTGGTCAACAGCGCCAACACGCAGATGCTCGACCAGAACGCCCGCCTGCGCCTGCACACCTATGCCCAGCTGCAGGCGTCGCGCATCCAGCGTTACTTCAAGGATGCCTACCTGTATGGCAACGGCGTCGCCCACCTGATGACGGCGCTCAAGGCGCAAGGCAGCGATAACCTGCGCCAGGTGCTGACGGCGCAGGCGAAAACGGCACTGGGCGACAATCCGGAACTGCTGGGCCTGTACCTGGTGTACTTGCCCGATGCGCTCGACGGCAAGGACAGCGCTTTCATCGATCAGGCCGACCTGGGCAGCAATGAGAACGGACGCTTTTCCCTGTATTGGTCGCAACCAAAGCCCGGCCAACTGGAGTCCGAGGCGATGCCTGAGTCCATGCTCGCCGACACCACCCTGGGCGCCAACGGTTTTGCCTACAACCGCTGGTTGACCTGCCCATTGGAAACCGGCGAAACCTGCGTGATCGATCCCTACTTCGACACCGTCGGCGACCGTACGCCATTGATGACCAGCATTGCCATCCCGCTCAAGCAGGGCGGCAAGGTGATCGGCGTGATGGGCCTGGACATCAGCCTCGACAACCTGCAGCAACTGAGCCTTGAGGGTCGTCAGGAACTGTTCGACGGTAACGGCCAGGTCAGCATCATCAGCCCTGCCGGCCTGCTGGCCGGGCATAGCCGTGACGGCGGCCAGCTGAGCAAGAAGTTCGAGGCAGTGTTCGGCCCGCAAGCCAGCGCCCTCACCGCACAGATCCGCGCCGGCAAGGCGGCCGAATTCACCAGCGATGGCATGCTCCAGGTCAGCCAACCGTTTGTGCCGGTACCCGGTGCGCAGCCGTGGAACCTACTGCTGGAAGTACCCGAAGCGGTATTGCAGGCCCCGGCCATTGAGCTCAATGCGCGCCTGGACGCCCATAATACCCGCGCCAACCTGACCAGCCTGCTCATGGCTCTGGGCGCCGCCGTGCTCGGGCTGCTGGTGATCTGGATGACCGCCCGTGGCGTGACCCGGCCGATCCTCAAGGTGGCGGCGATGCTCAAGGACATCGCGAGCGGAGAAGGCGACCTCACCCGCCGCCTGGACTACAACGGCAAGGATGAACTGGGCGAACTGACAGGTTGGTTCAACCGTTTTCTCGACAAGCTGCAACCCGTAATTGCCGACGTCAAAACCTCGGTACAGGATGCACGCGGCACTGCCGACCAGTCGGCAGCCATCGCCAGCCAGACCAGCGCCGGCATGCAGCAGCAATTTCGCGAAGTGGACCAGGTGGCCACTGCCTCGCAGGAAATGAGCGCCACTGCCCAGGACGTTGCCCGCAACGCCGCCCAGGCGGCGGAAGCGGCGCGCGGTGCCGACCAGGCTACCCGTGAAGGGTTGGCGCTGATTCGCACCACTACCCGCGCTATCGAACAACTGGCCTGCGAGATGACCGCCGGCATGGAAGAAGTGCAACAACTGGCCAGCCGCAGCGAGCAGATCGGATCGGTACTTGAGGTTATCCGTTCTATCGCCGAGCAGACCAACCTGCTCGCCCTGAACGCCGCGATCGAAGCGGCCCGTGCTGGTGAAGCGGGCCGGGGCTTTGCCGTGGTGGCAGATGAAGTGCGCAACCTGGCCAAGCGCACCCAGGACTCGGTGGATGAAATCCGCGTGGTAATCGAAGGGCTGCAGCAAGGTACGCGCGAGGTAGTCGGCTCGATGCACAGCAGCCATCGTCAGGCTCAGAGCAGCGTGAGCCAGGCCGAGCAGGCGCTGCCGGCGCTGCAGCGGATTGGCGAGGCGGTGACAGTGATCACCGACATGAACCTGCAGATTGCCTCGGCCGCCGAAGAACAGAGCGCGGTGGCTGAAGAGGTGAACCGCAATGTAGCGAGCATCCGAGACGTGACCGAATCGCTATCCGGGCAGGCTGAGGAGTCGGCACAGATCAGCCAGGCGTTGAACCGCCTGGCCAATCATCAGCAAGGGCTGATGGCGACGTTCAAAGTGTAGAAGCCGCCTTGCTGCACTACCGCGATGTGGTTGGAAGATCGCGCTGGAGGGGCAAGCTCGCTGCTGCGGGCCGAGGGGACTCCCCAGCCCCTTGGCAGGCTACGAAGTCTTCCTTGCGCAGCGCTACCAAAGCAATCAGCGACACCACCCCGGTGCCGATGTAGAAGTACCACGGTGACGAAATATCCCCGGTCTGCTGGATCAGCCAGGTCGAAATGAACGGCGCACTGCCGCCGAACACCGCCACCGGAATGTTGTACGCCACCGCAATCCCCGTGGAGCGGATGCGCGTGGGCAGCAGTTCGCTCATGGTGGCGTAGGTGGACGAGGCATACAGCCCGAAGAAGATCGCCACCGCCATCAACGGCAGGAAGAACGAACCCGGCGTGGCCGTGGGCGCCGCCTTGAAGAACCAGTACATCGAAAGCGTTGCCAATACCCCCACCACTATCAGGAAAGTTTTGCGCCCGTAGCGGTCGGTGAACAGCCCGCCAAACGGCATGACGAATGCGGCCGTCAAACTGGCGATGAACACGTAGAGCAGCGTGGTACCACTGTCGAACTTGAGGATCCGCGACATGTAGGTGGAGGCGAACGTCAGTACCAGGTAGAAGATCGAGCTGTGCAGGGTGATGATGAAAAACACCAGGGTGATCGCCCGCTTCCATTGCCACACTTCACGCAGCGGTGCCTTCGAAGTTTCCCCGGCCCTCTGCAGCGCCAGGAACTCAGGGCTGTCCTCGAGTTTGAGGCGAATGTACATGGAGATCAGCCCCATGGGGCCGGCGACCAGGAACGGAATGCGCCAGCCCCAGTCCTGCATCATTTCCGCACCCAGCAGCCAGGTCATACCATTGGCGACCGCACCACCCAGCACCAGGCCAAGCACAGCGGTCACCATCAGCCAACAGGTAGAGAAGCCCCGCCGCCCGGGCCCTGCATATTCAGAGATGAAGCTGGTGATGGTGCCGATCTCGCCACCGGCAGAAAAGCCTTGAACGCAGCGAATCAGTACCAGCAGGATCGGCGCGGCGATACCAATGGAGGCGTAGGTGGGCAGCATGCCCAACAGGCAAGTGGAGCCTGCCATCATGACCAGGACAGTGATGAGCGTTTTGCGCCGGCCGATCCTGTCGGCCAGCGGTCCGAAAAACAGACCACCCAGTGGCCGGATGAAAAAGCTCAAGGCAAAGGCGGCAAAACTGCTGAGCAAACTGGTGGTCGGGTCGTCGGAGACGAAAAACGCCTGGCCGATGTACACCGCCAGAAAGCCGTACACGCCATAGTCGTACCATTCAATGAGGTGCCCAGAGGTTGCACCGATAAAGGCGCGGCGCCGTTGCCGGGCCGGGTTGTGCTGACGCGTTGCCATAGAAGTATTCCTGTCTTGTTCTTATTGATGGAAAACAGTCACGGGGAAACAACCGTACCGGGAGCCTCCTGCAGCCATTGACGCAGTGCAGTCTTGGGCACCTTGCCGTAGCTGTTTTTCGGCAATTCGGTGAGGAACACGTACTTCTTCGGCTTTTTGAACGACGCCATGCGCGCGACGAACCAGGCCGTGAGCGATCGTTCATCCAGCGGCTGGTTGTCACGGGCAACCACAAAGGCCACCACCGACTCGCCCCACTCTTCGTCCGCCTCGCCAACCACGCACACCTCGAACACCTCGGGGTGCAGCGCCAGCACCTCCTCCACCTCTCGCGGATAAACGTTGCTGCCGCCGGAGATGATCACGTCTTTGCAGCGGTCGGTGAGGGTCAGGTAGCCATGATCGTCAAAGTAGCCAATGTCGCCGGTCAGCAGCCAGCCATCGACCAGTGCCTCGCGTGTAGCCACCTCATTGCGCCAGTAGCCATGCATCACCGTCGGCCCACGCACGGCAATCTGGCCAGGCTGCCCTGCCGGCAGCGAGTGCAGCTGGGTATCGAGCACGCAGACATCCACACAGGCATGTGCCCGCCCCACCGAAGAGACGATGCGGGACCAGTCCGGGCGCTCACGATCGGCGATCAGCTCGCGGGACAAGGCGCTGATGGTCATCGGACTCTCCCCTTGGCCGTAGATCTGCACCAGACGCGGGCCAAAGGTGCTGAGCGCCTCCTGGAGATCGGCCAGGTACATCGGCGCACCACCGTACACGATGGTCTTGATGCCTTCGCCGGCATAGCCGATACACCGGGCCTGCTCGACCATGCGCTTGACCATGGTCGGCGCCGCGAACAGCGTTACGTTGCCCAGCTGGGTGGCAAGCCCGAACAGCTCGTCGGCCTTGAAGCCACGACTCTCGGGCACTACATGCCGGGCGCCGCAGCGTACATGGATGAAGTTGTACAGGCCGGCACCGTGGGACATGGGCGCGGCATACACCACGGCGTCCAGGGCACTCACCGCATCCACATCCAGCGGGTAACACAGCGACATTGCCGCCAGATTGCCATGGGACAGCATCACGCCCTTGGAGCGCCCGGTGGTCCCGGAGGTGTAGAACAGCCAGGCCAGGTGATCGGCGTTGCAGCTATAGGGGACGGGCTGGACACCACCGACATCGATCGTTGTCCGGCTGCGCCCCGCCATCTCGCGGCAGGCCAGCTCGTTGGGGGCAAAAACCTGCCCGTCATCCGTGAACAGTACCCGTGCCTGGGCGTTGTCAACGATCCAGCCGGCTTCGCTGCGGTGCAGCTTGCAATTGATCGGCACCACCACGCCGCCGACCCACCACACCGCGTACATCAGCTCCAGGTACTCGCAGCAGTTCTTCATGAACAGCGCCACGCGATCACCCGGTTCGACCCCGTGCTGGTGAACCAGCTCGTGGGCCAGGCCGCGCACCCTGGCAGCAAAGCTCTGATAGTCGGCAACCTGCCGCGCCCCTTCGAACAGCGCCGGACGCCCGGGCCAGCACTGGGCAGCGGCATGCAGCCAATTGGCAATATTCACCGTTACGCCCTCCGCGCCTGCAGCACCGTGGCGTAGTTGGCCACCGCCATTCCACCCATGTTGAACAACAGGCCGAACTCGGCATTCGCTGCCGCCAGGCCGATCGGGTTGCCGGTCAACTGGCCGAACGCCAAGGCATGCATCGACACCCCCGTGGCCCCCACCGGATGCCCCTTGGCCTTGAGCCCGCCCGACAGGTTTACCGGCAAAGTACCGCCGGCCTGCACGATCCCCTCTTCCAGTACCCGATGACCCTGACCTTTCGGCGCCAGGCCCATGGCTTCGTAGATCAGCAATTCGGCGATTGTGAAACAGTCATGAACCTCGGCAAAGTTCAGCTCATCCAGCGTGACCTGCGCCTGGCTCAGGGCAGACTGGATCGCCCGCTGCGGGCCTTCGAACGCCAACAGGTCGCGCCGGGAAAGCGGCAAAAAGTCATTGACCTGAGCCATGCTGCGGATCGCCACCTCACGACGGAACTGCCTGGCGCGTTTTTCCGACGCCAGCACGATCGCCGCCGCGCCGTCGGTGACCAGCGAGCAGTCGGTCAAGCGCAGCGGCTCGGCGATGTGGGGGTTGCTCTCGGACACCGTATTGCAGTGCTCGAAACTCATGGCCTTGTGCATCTGCGCCAGCGGGTTGACCATGGCGTTGTCGTGGTTTTTTGCGGCAATCGCAGCCATGGCCGCCAGCGGACTCTGGTAACGCTGGCCGTACCCCGCGGCTGCCAGCCCGAACAGCTGAGGGAAGCTCAACCCAGCCTCTTCTGCATCATGCTGATACCCCGCCCCGGCCAGGGCTTGGGTAACCTGTGCGGTGGAGTTCGAGGTCATCTTCTCGGCCCCCACCACCAGCACCAGCTCCGCAGCGCCCGAGCGAATCGCATTGATCCCCGCCTGAATCGCCGCCGCGCCCGAAGCACAGGCGTTCTCGCAACGCGTGGCGGGTTTGAAGCGAAGCGCAGGATCGGCCTGCAGCATCAACGATGCCGGGAAACCGTCGGGAACCAGCCCCGAATTGAAATGCCCGAGATACAGCGCGTCGATCTCCGAAGCGGCAACATTCGCATCCGCCAGCGCGGCACGGGTGACATCAATGATCAGATCTTCCAGCGTGGCATCGTTCAGGCGGCCAAAACGCGAATGCGCGGCGGCGACGATGCTGATGGAATCGGTAGCCATGGTTTTATCCTTGTGGTTGAACAGGCGTTCCCTACAATGGCCCCAACCTCCAGGCCCTCGCTATTCGTGCAACTACGTATAGGGATGAGTAGCCCGACTGATAGATACTGCGTGGGAAAACTCCATAGAAACGAGGGAGGCCTGCCCCATGACCGACCCAGCCCGACAACTGCAAGACCTTGAACGCCTGGCCTTCCAGGTGTCGCCCGCGCCACAAGTCATCACCGGCAACCGCCGCATGCTCGACCTCAACGAAGCCTTCCAGAGCTTGTTCGGCTACGAGCGTGATGAGCTGATGGGCGAACTGATCCTCAAGCTCTACCCGTCGCAAGCCGACTACCAGGCCATCGGCGAACGCAGCCTGAGCTGGCTGCGTCACGCCAGGAACGGTGCCTACTCTGACGAGCGTTTCATGCAGCACCACAGTGGCGAAGTCTTCTGGGCCCGCGCCAATGGCTACACCCTGACCCCGGATGATCCATTCCAATTGATGGTGTGGCATTTCGAGCGTATGGACCGGGTGTTCAGGCCTACCGTCAACCTCACGCCCAGGGAGCGGGAAATATCCGCCCATATCGTCAACGGACTGACGTGCAAGGAAATTGGCCGCAAGCTGAATATCTCGCACCGAACGGTGGAAGTGCATCGGGCGCGCCTGATGAAAAAGCTTGAGGCAAAAAACAGTGCAGAATTGGTGTCGCGGATTATTGTGTTGAACTGAGCAGCTCTCCCCCGACCCGCCACTCGTCGCATTTGGAAATATTACCTCAACTTCCCTCCAGCCTCTGGCGTGGCTATTGCACAAGCCGGCTCTAGCGGCCCCGGGAAGACGTAATTCTGACGCGGCAGCGGCCACAATAATTGCTTGTTATCGGAGATGCACCGTGTCGACGCTCAGTGAAATCGCAATGAACCACGCGAGAATGGTCAAAAGGCTGGCGGAGGAATCGCTTGAGCAGGAAGCTCGACTGCCACTGATCGTGGGTGGTTTCGAAGTATCAACCACTGATACACCTGAGCACATGCCGCTGCACTTCATCATGGACGCTCAAGACAGGACAATCGACCTGATCGCTGTCGCTGTCTGAGCGAGAGGAACGTCGAGCAGTCCTTGACAAATTTTTCACGGAGCAAGGTGCACATTACCCCTACTCTCTCGTGACACCTTAGGCCCGCTACTTGCGGGCTTTTCTTTGCCTGCCATTTCACCGGTTCAGTTGAGCAGCACTCAAACTTAGTGCAAGCTCCAAGGAACTCTCGCACCCGAAAAGGATTTCAAGGATGCCATTTCCACCAAACGAGCGAACCGCGCTGCTGGCAGTCAAAGGCGTAGGTCCTACCGTCATCACCCGGCTTGAGCAGATGGGGATCGAAACGCTGGCAGAGCTGGGTAAATCGGATGTCGGCGACATCCTGGCTCAAGCATCGGCAGCTGTAGGATCAACCTGCTGGAAAAACAGTCCACAAGCCCGCGCAGCCATCACCGCGGCGGTTGATCTTGCCAGAGGGTCGATTGGAAGCAGCGTGGACGGGTAGGCTCGTTGGCTCTGCTCTTCTAGTTGCCGAGACAAACTTGTCTCGGCAACCTGATTGAGGTTGCAATCTTCGTCTTGGCAGGCGATTCGTGCGGACCGGATCGGATGATGTTCCCGAAAAACCGCACGCATGAAAAAGCCCAACCTGATAAGATTGGGCTAAGTCATTGAAAATAATGGTCGGGACGGAGTGATTCGAACACTCGACCCCTTGCACCCCATGCAAGTGCGCTACCGGGCTGCGCTACGCCCCGACTGGGCTTGAAGCATGTTCCCCTAGTTGCTGAGAACGTTGAAGAATGTACCCTAACCTTTTGAATTATGGAAGCATTTTTTCCAAAATTCCCGGCCCGATAAAGACTACTTCTTCAGCACCACCAATACATCCTCAAGCTCGACAATCATCTGCCGGATCAGCTGTTTGTACTGGGTAGTGTCGTCCTTGGCTTCATCGCCAGAGAGGCGCAGTCTCGCCCCGCCGATGGTGAAGCCCTGGTCGTACAACAGCGCGCGGATCTGGCGGATCATCAGCACGTCCTGGCGCTGGTAATACCGCCGGTTGCCGCGTCGCTTCACCGGGTTGAGTTGCGGGAATTCCTGCTCCCAGTAACGGAGCACATGCGGTTTTACCGCACAAAGCTCACTCACTTCACCGATGGTGAAGTAGCGTTTGCCTGGAATCGGCGGAAGCTCGTCGTTATGACTTGGTTCCAGCATAAGCCTCAACTCGGGCTTTCAACTTCTGCCCTGGACGAAAGGTGACGACTCGACGCGCCGTGATCGGGATCTCTTCCCCTGTCTTGGGGTTGCGGCCCGGCCGCTGGCGTTTGTCACGCAGGTCGAAATTGCCGAATCCGGACAATTTGACCTGCTCGTTGTCTTCTAGAGCGTGCCTGATTTCCTCAAAGAACAGTTCGACCAATTCCTTGGCCTCACGCTTGTTCAGGCCCAGCTCCTCGTACAGCCGTTCGGCCATCTCAGCTTTCGTCAGAGCACCCATACGCTATTTCCTTAACGTGGTGTTCAACCTTTGTTCGAGCGAGGTGAGGATGTTTTGGGTCGCGGTATTCACCTCTTCATCATTAAGAGTGCGCGATGGATGCTGCCAGGTCAAGCCAACGGCCAGGCTTTTTCTATCAGGATCAATGCCTTTACCCTGATAAACATCAAACAGCCTGAGGTCTGTCAGCCATTCGCCTGCATTGTCACGAATTACTTCAAGCACTGAGCTCGAAGCAACATCACGTCCTGCCACCAACGCCAGGTCACGACGCACTTCCGGGAATTTCGACAACTCGCTGAACTTCGGCAGGCGACCTTCGGCCACCTCACCCAGGACCAGCTCAAAGACGAAGACCGGACGATCCAGTCCCAAGGTCTTGGCCAACTCCGGGTGGATCGCACCCAGGTAGCCGACTTCGCGACCGTCACGCTCGATGCGGGCGGTCTGGCCTGGATGCAGTGCAGGGTGCTTGCCCGGTACGAAACTGAACTCGGCCAGCGAACCCGAGAAGCCCAACAGTGCTTCGACGTCAGCCTTCACATCGAAGAAGTCGATGGTGTCGCGACCGTTGGCCCAGCCTTCCGGCAGGCGACTGCCACACACCACACCAGCCAACATTGGCTGCTGCTGCAGGTTGCCCAACTGGCCGACAAAGCGCAGGCCGCTTTCGAACAGACGCACGCGGTCTTGCTGACGGTTGAGGTTGTGCTGCAGCGACTTGACCAGGCCCGGCCACAGGGAGGCACGCATGGCCGCCATGTCGCTGGAGATCGGGTTGGCCAGCAACAGCGGTTCTACGCCAGGGCTGAACAGTTCGAACAGTTTCGGGTCGATGAAGCTGTAGGTGATGGCTTCCTGATAGCCGCGGGCAACCAGCAGGCGGCGCAGGGCCGGCAGCTCGCCACGGGCTTCGGCCTTGGCCTGCGGGGCCAGGCGCGCTTGCGGGTATCGAACCGGCAGGCGGTTGTAACCGTAAAGGCGGGCCAGCTCTTCGATCAAGTCGACTTCCAGGCTGATGTCAAAGCGGTGGCTGGGTACTTCGACCTGCCACTGCCCTGCTTCACCGCTGGTTTTCAAGCCCAGCGCGTTGAGCAGGCGCTCGACTTCAGCAGTGTCCATGTTCATGCCGAGCATCTGGTTGATGCGCTCGGAACGCAGTGCCACCGGTGCAATCTGCGGCAAATGCTGCTCGCTGACGGTTTCGATAACCGGACCGGCGTCGCCACCGACGATGTCCAGCAGCAGGCCAGTGGCGCGCTCCATGGCTTCGCGGGCGAGCTGCGAGTCGACACCACGCTCGTAGCGGTGCGAAGCGTCGGTGTGCAGGCCATAGGAACGGGCCTTGCCAGCGACCGAAATTGGCTCGAAGAAGGCGCTTTCAAGGAAGATGTCGCGCGTGGTGGCAGAAACACCACTGTGCTCGCCCCCCATGACGCCGGCGATAGCCAGGGCGCGGGTATGGTCGGCGATCACCAGGGTATCGCTGCGCAGTGCTACTTCCTGACCATCAAGCAGGACGAGCTTCTCGCCCTCCTCGGCCATGCGTACGCGGATGCCACCGTTGATTTCGGCGAGATCGAACGCATGCAGCGGCTGGCCCAATTCGAGCATTACATAGTTGGTGATGTCGACGGCAGCATCAATGCTGCGGACGTCAGCGCGACGCAGGCGCTCAACCATCCACAACGGAGTCGGACGCGACAGGTCGACGTTGCGGATGACACGACCCAGGTAACGCGGGCACGCAGCCGGCGCCAAGACTTCGACTGGGCGCACTTCGTCATGCACGGCGGCAATGGCGGGAACTTGCGGACGAGTGACCCGCTCTGCGTACAGGGCGCCAACTTCACGGGCAAGGCCAGCCAGAGACAGGCAGTCGCCACGGTTCGGGGTCAGGTCGACCTCGATGCTGGCGTCGTCCAGGTCCAGGTATACGCGAATGTCTTCGCCAACCGGAGCGTCGGCAGCCAGCTCCAGCAGGCCGTCGTTCTCTTCGCTGATCTGTAGCTCGGCTGCCGAGCACAGCATGCCATTGGATTCAACGCCACGCAGCTTGGCTTTCTTGATTTTGAAGTCGCCCGGCAGTTCGGCACCGATCATGGCGAACGGGATCTTCAGGCCAGGGCGCACATTAGGCGCACCACACACTACCTGGAAGGTCTCGCCGCCGTTGCTGACCTGGCACACGCGCAGCTTGTCGGCGTCAGGGTGTTGCTCGGTGCTCAGCACCTCACCGACGACGATACCGGTGAACTGACCGGCAGCCGGGGTAACGCTGTCGACTTCAAGGCCGGCCATGGACAGACGGGCAACCAGCTCGTCTCGGGATACCTGCGGGTTTACCCAACCGCGCAGCCATTTTTCACTGAATTTCATCCTGCTCTCCTGAAAGTTTCGTTACGGGTGCGCGACCTAGCGAAATTGCGCAAGGAACCGCAAGTCGTTGTCGAAGAACAGACGCAAATCGTTGACACCGTAACGCAGCATGGCCAGGCGCTCGGCCCCCATGCCAAAGGCAAAGCCCTGGAACTCTTCAGGGTCGATGCCAGACATGCGCAGCACGTTCGGGTGAACCATGCCGCAGCCCATGACTTCCAGCCAGCCGGTCTGCTTGCAAACGCGGCAGCCTTTGCCGCTGCACATCACGCACTGGATGTCGACTTCAGCCGAAGGCTCGGTGAAAGGGAAGAAGGACGGACGGAAGCGAACCGCCAGTTCCTTTTCGAAGAACACCCGCAGGAATTCTTCGATGGTGCCTTTGAGGTCGGCGAAATTGATGTCGCGATCGATCAGCAGGCCTTCGACCTGGTGAAACATCGGCGAGTGGGTCAGGTCGGAGTCGCAACGATAGACGCGGCCCGGGCAGACAATGCGGATTGGCGGCTGGCTGGACTCCATGGTCCGTACCTGCACCGGCGAGGTGTGGGTGCGCAGCAGCATGTTGGCATTGAAATAGAAGGTGTCGTGCATTGCCCGAGCCGGATGGTGGCCGGGAATGTTGAGCGCTTCGAAGTTGTGGTAGTCGTCTTCGACCTCTGGGCCTTCGGCGATGCCGTAGCCGATATGAGTGAAGAACTGCTCGATGCGCTCCAGGGTGCGGGTGATCGGATGCAGGCCACCGGAGGTCTGGCCACGGCCCGGCAGGGTCACATCAATGCACTCGGCGGCCAGGCGGGCGCTAAGCTCGGCTTCTTCAAAAGCCGCCTTGCGCGCGTTGAGCACCTCGGTGACGCGCTCCTTGGCGTCGTTGATCAGCGCGCCAACCTTTGGCCGCTCTTCGGCAGGCATATTGCCCAGGGTCTTCATCACCTGGGTCAGCTCGCCTTTCTTGCCAAGGAATTGAACCCGGATCTGTTCCAGGGCATTGATGTCTTCAGCGCGTTCCACGGCCTCCAGGGCTTGGGAGACCAGCGCGTCCAGGTTTTCCATGTACAGACTCCAGATACAAAATAGGGGAAGAGCGCAGGCTCTTCCCCTATTAAGACGTTTAACACCCGGCGCCGGAAATGACGCCGGGTGATTGTCGGGGGTACTTAAGCCAGCGAGGCTTTAGCTTTCTCGACAATCGCAGCAAACGCCGCTTTTTCGTTCACTGCCAGATCAGCCAGAACCTTACGGTCGATTTCGATCGACGCTTTTTTCAGGCCAGCGATCAGGCGGCTGTAGGACAGACCGTTGATACGCGCACCAGCGTTGATACGAGCGATCCACAGAGCGCGGAACTGACGTTTTTTCTGACGACGGTCGCGGTAGGCGTATTGGCCTGCCTTGATGACCGCTTGCTTGGCAACACGGAAAACGCGCGAGCGTGCACCGTAGTAACCTTTAGCCAGTTTCAGAATTTTCTTGTGACGCTTACGAGCGATGACGCCACGCTTTACACGAGCCATGAGTAACTTCCTCTATCTTTGACCAAAAATTAACGAAGGCGCAGCATGCGCTCGACTTTTGCAACGTCCGACGCGTGCAGCAAGCTGCTACCGCGAAGTTGACGCTTACGCTTGGTCGACATTTTGGTCAGGATGTGGCTCTTGAAAGCGTGCTTGTGCTTGATGCCGTTAGCCGTTTTCAAGAAACGCTTGGCTGCACCGCTTTTGGTTTTCATTTTTGGCATGTTCGGATACTCCGCATTCAGTTGATAAACATAACCGCTAGGCCTGCCGTGCCCAGGTGGTTATTTCTTTTTCTTGGGGGCGATGACCATCAAAAGCTGGCGTCCTTCCATCTTAGGATGCTGTTCGACGGTCCCGTATTCGGCGAGATCAGCTTCGATCCGCTTCAACAGTTCCATACCCAGCTCCTGGTGGGCCATCTCACGACCACGGAATCTCAGAGAGATCTTGGTCTTGTCCCCATCACTAAGGAAACGTACCAGGTTGCGTAGTTTTACCTGGTAATCCCCTTCCTCCGTCCCTGGACGAAACTTGATTTCTTTGATCTGGATGATCTTCTGGTTCTTCTTCGCAGCGGCCTGTTGCTTCTTCTTTTCGAACAGGCTCTTGCCGTAGTCCAGGACTTTACAGACCGGAGGTACGGCATCAGCAGAGATTTCTACCAGATCCAGCTTCGCTTCTTCAGCGATACGAAGCGCTTCTTCAATCGAGACGATGCCCAACTGCTCGCCGTCAGCGCCAATTAACCGAACCTCACGTGCCGAGATATTCTCGTTGATCGGGGCTTTCGGTACAGCTCGTTTGTCTTGTCTCATATCACGCTTAATAGTAATTACTCCGAATCTTGGCGACCACGCCGGGAAACCGCTTGCGCGAGCAAGTCCGCGAATTGGGCGACGGGCATCGAGCCCAGGTCTGCACCTTCACGGGTACGCACAGCGACAGTTTGCGTTTCGACTTCCCGATCCCCGATAACCAGGAGATAAGGAACCTTGAGCAAGGTATGCTCGCGGATCTTAAAGCCAATTTTCTCATTTCTCAAGTCGGACTTGGCACGGAAACCGCTTTCGGCCAGAGTTTTTTCCACTTGCTGAGCAAATTCAGCCTGCTTGTCGGTGATATTCATGATCACCGCCTGGGTTGGCGCGAGCCAAGCCGGGAAGGCACCTTCGTAGTGCTCGATCAGAATTCCGACGAAACGCTCGAACGAACCGAGGATTGCGCGGTGCAACATCACTGGGTGCTTGCGACCGTTATCTTCGGAGACGAACTCTGCGCCCAGACGGATCGGCAGATTGAAGTCGAGCTGCAGGGTACCACACTGCCACACGCGGCCCAGGCAATCCTTGAGCGAGAACTCGATCTTCGGACCATAGAAGGCGCCCTCACCCGGCTGCAGGTCGTACGGCAGGCCGGCGCTGTCGAGTGCAGAGGCCAAAGCGGCCTCGGCGCGGTCCCACAGCTCATCGGAACCCACACGCTTCTCAGGGCGGGTGGAGAGCTTCATTTCGATGTCTTTGAAGCCGAAGTCGGCGTAGACATCCATGGTCAGCTTGATGAAGGCCGCGGACTCGGATTGCATTTGTTCTTCGGTACAGAAGATATGCGCGTCATCCTGGGTAAAACCACGCACCCGCATGATGCCGTGCAGCGCACCGGATGGCTCATTACGGTGGCAGGCACCGAACTCGGCCAGACGCAGCGGCAGCTCGCGATAGCTCTTCAGGCCCTGGTTGAACACCTGCACGTGGCAAGGGCAGTTCATCGGCTTGATGGCGTAGTCACGGTTTTCCGACTGAGTGGTGAACATGTTGTCGGCATAGTTGGCCCAGTGACCGGATTTCTCCCACAGGGAGCGGTCGACCACTTGCGGGGTCTTGATTTCCTGGTAGCCGTTGTCACGCTGCACCTTGCGCATGTACTGCTCAAGCACCTGGTACAGGGTCCAGCCGTTAGGGTGCCAGAACACCATGCCCGGCGCTTCTTCCTGGAGGTGGAACAGGCCCAGGCGCTTGCCGATTTTACGGTGGTCGCGTTTTTCCGCCTCTTCAATGCGCTGAATGTAGGCAGCCAGCTGCTTCTTGTCGGCCCAAGCGGTGCCGTAGACGCGCTGCAGCTGCTCGTTCTTGGCATCGCCGCGCCAATAGGCGCCCGACAACTTGGTCAGCTTGAAGGATTTGAGGAAGCGTGTGTTCGGCACGTGCGGGCCACGGCACATGTCGACATATTCTTCGTGGTAGTACAGGCCCATGGCCTGCTCATCCGGCATGTCTTCGACCAGGCGCAGCTTGTAGTCTTCGCCGCGGGCCTTGAACACTTCGATCACCTCGGCGCGCGGGGTGACCTTCTTGATGACATCGTAATCGGTGTCGATCAGCTGCTGCATGCGCTGCTCGATGGCCGCCATGTCGTCAGGCGTGAAAGGACGTTCGTAGGCGATGTCGTAATAGAAGCCTTCGTCAATGACCGGGCCGATGACCATCTTGGCGGTCGGGTACAGCTGTTTGACGGCGTGGCCGACCAAGTGAGCGCACGAGTGACGGATGATCTCCAGCCCCTCTTCGTCCTTGGGCGTGATGATTTGCAGAGTGGCATCGTGTTCGATCAGGTCGCAGGCATCGACCAGCTTGCCATCGACTTTACCGGCGACGGTGGCCTTGGCCAGGCCGGCACCGATGGATGCGGCGACTTCGGCTACGGATACGGCCTTGTCGAACGAACGTTGACTGCCATCGGGAAGAGTAATAATGGGCATGGCGCCTCCTCTCCTAGTGGTGACCCCTACCAAAGGTCACGTGGGTTGGGATGAGCCAGTACGCGATCCGCCCCTGTCCTTGCCTAAGCAAAGCCTGCCTCACAGTGGCAGAAGCCCGAGAGCCTGCCAGGGAACGAACCAGAGTGACTGGAAGTGGGTAAACAATTGAGTGGGGAGTTTCAAGCTGCAAGCGCCAAGAAAAAGCGTGCGGCAATCCCGAGCTGGGCATGCTAGCACAAAGCTTTGCGGCGATTGGCGCCTGGGCAGAAATATTCGGAAATTACGCCTTTGGGGTGAACTTGCGCGGATTTTTTCCGCTCAGAGTTTGTGAAGCGTCCTACTCTTGTGAGACTCGACCCCAAGGAGTGTTTGGTTATGCGACTTCAGTCTCTTCTGGCCCTGGCGGCTGCTTCTGCCCTGCTACTGCCGCTGGGGGCCCATGCCGGAAAGCTACCTGCAGGCTACCAGGCCAATTGCGTTGCCCAGGCGCAACAACAAGGCGTGGCAAAAACCGCGGCCGAACAGCACTGCACTTGCGCGGGCAAAGTGATCGAAAAGGAGTTCAGCGATGCTGAAATCAAGGACCTGGACAGCCGGGACGGCATCGACGCCAGCACAATGAAGCGCGCACAAGAAAAAGTTGCAGCCGCCTGCGCCCCGAAAAAATAGGCGTTTGGCCAGGTAATCCATCGCAAATTTGCTCCAGATCAGCAATCTGCGAAGGTAAAAGGGGCTACAAGCCCATAATTAGACTATGATGGTCGGCGTGCACCCTGTTGGCCTCGGCAACACCGCACTACTGAAAATCATGTTTCCTGGAGATACACCCATGTCTAATCGCCAAACCGGCACCGTAAAATGGTTCAACGATGAGAAAGGCTTCGGCTTCATCACTCCACAAGGTGGCGGCGACGACCTGTTCGTTCACTTCAAGGCTATCGAAACCGACGGTTTCAAAAGCCTGAAGGAAGGCCAGACCGTTTCCTTCGTTGCCGAAAAAGGCCAGAAGGGCATGCAGGCTGCACAAGTTCGTCCAGAGTAAGATCTGACGAATAAAAAAACCCGTCCATGTGACGGGTTTTTTTGTGCCTGTAGGCGCGGGCTTGTCTTGCGATCGCGATCGCAAGACAAGCCATAAAGGTCGGATTCAGCCGCAGTTGACGCGAGTGACAACGCCCTGGGCATCGGTATTCAGATTCAAACGCTCGGAACGGTACTCCAGCGTCATGACATCATGAGGTCCAATGGCGCGAGCCAGTTGCGAACCGCTGGCCTTGCGGGCCTGCTCCACCAGCTGGGGGGTCACCTGCTTGCCGACGGCGAACCCGGCACCACTGGCCTGGCAACGGCCGTCAGTGTTCGCAGCCACAGGCTCAGTCGTCTTCGACGAAGAACCGTCTGTGCTGCAACCGGCCAGAGCGGCAACCGCCAACAGGCTCATCAATGATGCACGGAACATGAATCCTCCTTTGAATTACAGAATGCTGTCCATCTGACAGCCTCGCTGGTTTTTCGTTGCAAAACCCGTCAAGTCTGCCTGAGCCAGCGCGCTCAAGGAAAAACCGAATCGTCACGGGATTTTGCGCAAGACCTCTCTGTCTTCAGTAAAGGTCGATGTAATCGCTCGCAGGTTTGGGCCAGTTATTCTTCAAGGCATTGAATACCTGCAACACCCAGCGCTCGTCTGCCGCGGCCTGCGCACCGACGCAACCGGATCCCGCTGCCCAGGTTTCCAGACGAAAGGCCAGCCCTTCGAGCTCACGACCACCCACCACCTGGGAAAGCCAGGCAATACCCCCGCGGTTGACCCGCAACTGGTTGTGCTGGGCGTTGTTGCCTGCGGCAAGCATGCTGCGCACGGCCTCAAGGGTGAGCTGTTCGGGGTTGTTCAAATCGATCTGCACAGCGCGCTTCCGACAAACTGGAAACCGTTAGTTTGCCACGGCCCCTGCTCTTATGCCTAAGTCGCAGTGCCTTGCAGCGCCTTGACATGATTAACTGCACTCCTTGGGCAATGGCAGCTTGGCCTTGCTCTTCAATCGCCAGGGCCCGGCGTTTGAACCCACAGTGCGCGCAGTTTTTATCCGGAAACGTTCATGACAAGCCACACCATCGATGCCGACATCAAGGTCAAATGGCCCGAAGGCCAGAGCGCCTATAGCCCCGCCAGCGCCGAAGAGCTGATGCTGATTGCCGTCGACCTGCTGGTCAAAGACCTTGGTAACGAAGCCGCGCGCAGCTTCGTCGACCAGGTCTTCGAGCGCTACGCACACACTACGCCAGACGCCCAAGCCGCGTACTGAGCAGATCGAAAAAGCCCTGGGCATCGGCACTGTTGATCCACATCACATTCGCCGGTTGCCCCAGTGCGTCATGCCAGTCGGCAATGGTCTGGCCATAGGTCGGACCTTCGCGGCTGTCGACCTGCATATGGATCTGTCGCCCGGAAAACAGCTCAGGCTTGAGCAGGTAGGCGATCATGCTGGCGTCATGTACAGGGCCGCCGGGTAGGCCGTAGCGCGCCATGTCGGCGGTAACGTAGGCATCGAGGATATCCACCACCCGCGCGCTGGCCGCATTGCCCACGGCGGCCAGCTGCTGAAGTCGCGCCTCGCTGGTCAGCACCTTGTGGGTGACGTCCAGCGGCAGGTATGTCAACTTCACGCCACTGCTGAGCACCACTTCTGCCGCCTCAGGGTCGGCGAACACGTTGAATTCGGCCACCGGCGTAATATTGCCGCCATTGAAGTGCGTGCCGCCCATTACCACCACGTCCTTGATACCCCGGGCAATCTCCGGCGCCTGGATCAGTGCCAGCGCGAGATTGGTCTGCGGACCGAGCATGGCCACTGTGATACTGCGCGACTCGGCATTGCCGAGCATGTCGATCAGGTACTGCACCGCGCCGCCTGCAGCCAGGCCCAGCCTGGGCTCGTACACTGCAACACCCGGCACGCCCTCTTCGCCATGGATATCGGCCGCGTACACAGGGGCGCGCAACAACGGCCTGGAGGCTCCGGCATATACCGGGATGTCTTCGCGCCCTCCCCACTCCCTGGCCAGGCACGCATTACGCGAAGTCTTGCCCAGGCGCACGTTGCCGGCCACGGTTGTAATGGCGAGGATGTTCAGCTCATCGGGTGATGCCATGGCCAGTAGCAACGCCACCACATCGTCAGCACCCGGGTCGGTATCAATGATCAATTGGATCGGGGCAACCTGGGCGGACTTGGCCGTCAACAGGGACATCAGCAGCACTCCTTGGAGCAAACGATTGGCGAATACACCTAAAAGATCACACCTGCGATCAAGGCGATGTTGCTGTACGGCTTGCATTCACCGGTGCGCACCACAGCGCGGGCGCCACGACTGAGCTGCTTGAATTCGGCATGACTGAGCAGGTTGCGGACGCCGAGCTGGCCATGGGCAAAACATTGTTCAATGGTGGTCAGGGCGGGGGGATTGGCCTTGAACAGCTCATCGGCCAGCACGTGGCTTTCAACCTGCATTTCGCTGAGTACGGCACGCAAGGTACTGGCAAAGTCCGGGATGCCAGGCGTCAAGGCCAGGTCGATCAGCTCGACGCCGGGTGGCACCGGCAAACCGGCGTCGCCGATCACCAGGATGTCACCATGACCGAGGGAGGCTACAACCCTGGACAGGGCTATGTTGAGCAAGGCGGTCTTTTTCATGACTGCAACTCGACCAGATAGGGGATCGAAGGCTGGGCGCCAGCGCGAGTGACCGACACCGCCGCCGCGCGCTGGCCGAACGCGATAGCCTCGCCATCTTCCATGCCCCGCGCCAGGGCTGCAGCAAAGCCACCAACGAAGGTGTCGCCAGCGGCCGTGGTGTCCAGCGGCTGGACCACCGGCGCCGGAAAGTGGCGCATGCCCTGAGCACTGGCAAACAATGCGCCCTGGGCGCCAAGGGTGACAATCACGTTTTTCACCCCCAGGTTGCGCAGATGGCTGGCCGCCACCTCGGCGCCGGTCAGGTCAACTACTGGCAGGCCGGTCAGTGCCTGGGCTTCGCTCTCGTTCGGGATCAGGTAATCGATAGCGTCGTACCAGTGTTGAGGCAAGGGGCCGGTGCATGGCGCCGGGTTGAGGATCACCGTCTTGCCCAGCGCACGACCGCGCGCCAGGGTGTAGGCGACCGTCGCTGGCGGCACTTCCAGCTGGCAGATGATCACCTCGGCACCTTGCAGCAACTGGTCGAAAGCCTGCACCGACTCAGGCAGCAACTGGCCATTGCCACCGGGAATGATGACGATGGAATTCTGACTGCTGGCATCCACGACAATCAGCGCCAGGCCACTGGAGACCCCAGCGCACACGCCCACTCCCTGGCAGTCAATCTGCTCATCGAGCAGCGCCTGGCGCAGGTGCTGGCCATAGGCATCGTCACCCACCTTCCCGATCATCGCCACCGGCGCCCCCAGTCGCGCCGCGGCCACTGCCTGGTTGGCGCCCTTGCCGCCAGGGACGGTGGCGAAGGATTCGCCCGCCAGGGTCTCGCCCGCGCGCGGCAGCCGCTGGGCGCGGGCCACCAGGTCCATGTTCAGGCTGCCGACCACCACTACCTTGGCTTGCATGTTCGTGTTGCTCTCAGCGGTAATCATTGAAAAGGTCCGGACGCGGCGCAGTCGACTCGCGCAATACGATCTTTGGTGCAACGATGCGCTGCTCTGGCGCACCGCGCAGCGGCTGGGCGATGCGTGACAGCAACAAAGCCGCGGCACTTTCGCCCAACTCGCGAATCGACTGCCCCACCGTAGTAAGCGCAGGAAACACATAGCGACTGAGCTGGATGTCATCGAAGCCGATCACCGACAGCTCGCTCGGCACACAGATGTTGCGCTCGGCTGCCGCGCGCAGCACGCCGATGCCGATCATGTCGTTGCCGGCAAATATCGCCGTCGGGTGCTGGCCCTCCAGCAACCGCGCCGCCGCGGCGTAACCGCCCAGGCTGGTGAAGTCACTGCTGAGAATACGCTCTGGCGCCACCGTCACCCGGGCTTCAGCCAGGGCACGCTCGAACCCCGCGAGGCGCAGCTGGGCGACGCTGGTGTTGTCCGGGCCGCCAATGCAGGCGATATCGCGATGCCCCAGGTCCAGCAGGTGGCGAGTGGCAAGGTAGGCGCCCTGCTCATGGTCGATTCGTACGATGTCGGCCTCAACCCCCTCCAGCGCCCGGTCGACGATCACCATGGGCGTACGCACCGCAGCAAGGCTGTCGAGCAAATCGCTGTCTTCGCCCACCGAGGCAACGATCAGGCCGTCGATGCGCTTTTCCAACAGCACGCGCAGGTAGCTGCGCTGTTTTTGCGGGTTATCGTCGGAGTTGCACAGGATCACACAGTACCCCTTGCGCTCGCAGCCGTCCTCGATGCCTCGGGCCAGCTCGGCGAAGTACGGGTTGACGCTGTTGGGCACCAGCAAGCCGATGGTGGCAGTGCTTCGCGCCTTGAGCGAGCGCGCCACGGCGCTGGGCACATAGTCGAGCTCAGCGATGGCGGCTTCCACTTTCAGGCGCACCTGTTCGCTGACCGGCCGAGTCTTGTTCAATACATGGGACACGGTGGTGTAGGAAATCCCCGCCAGTGCCGCGACATCTTTGATCGTTGCCATTGTTCAATTCCGCCGGCTAGCACGCCGGCTACGGTAGGTGTCGAGGACCACGGCGATCACGATGACCGCCCCAGTGATAATTCGTTTGGTGGGCTCCGAAGCGCCGATCTGCGCCAGCCCTGCGGCCAGCACCGAAATAATCAACACGCCGAAAAAGGTGCTGATCACCGAGCCGCGCCCGCCCATCAGGCTGGTGCCACCGATGACCACGGCGGCGATCACCTGCAGCTCAAGGCCGGAACCTGCGTTGGGGTCAGCTGCCTCCAAGCGGGAAATCTGGAACAGCGCCGCGAGCCCGGCGAGCATCCCCATCAGCGAGAACACCAGGACCTTGTACGGGCGCGGATCGATACCGGCCAGGCGCACTGCCTCTTCGTTGGTGCCAATGCCGATCAGGTAGCGGCCGAACACGGTGCGGGTCAACACCAACTGGGCGAGGACAATGACCAGCAAGGCGATAATGAATGACGGCGACACGCCGAATGCCAGTGGGTTGGAGAGCCAGGCGAAGGCGTCTCCGATATAGGCGGTACGCGAATCGGTCAGTTGATACGCCACGCCCCGCGCCATTTCCAGCACACCCAGCGAAACGATGAACGAGGGAATCCGCCAGGCCACCGTAATTGCCCCGGTGACGCTTCCGGCCAATGTCGCCACGCCCATGCCCAGCAAGGCCGCCGGCAATACGCTCCAGCCCCAGCCCAGTATCGCCATACTGACCGCCGACGCCGCCAGGGCCAGCACTGAACCTACCGACAGATCGATGCCTCCGATGATCAGGACGAAGGTCATGCCCACCGCCAGCACCATCAGGTCGGGAATCTGGTTGGCCAGGGTGCTGAAGGTGCCATAGGAAAGAAAGTGATCGCTCAACAGCGAGAACAGTACGATCATGGCCAGCAATGCGCCGGCCAGGCCCAGGTAGGTACCCAGGCCATAGCAGGTACCGCTGCGCTTGTCGCGAGGGGCGGTGGTGTCCGGTACAGTGGTTTTCATAGGGCCGTCCTGGGTGCTGCATCGTGCAGCAGCGCATCTTGTTTTTCATAGCCGGCGAACGCCGCGGCCAGGAGTTGGTCCTGGGTCCAGTGCTCGCGCTCGAAGGTGTCGACCAGGCGCCCGGCGCTGAGTACGCCAATGCGGTCGCAGATCAGCATTAGCTCGCGCAGGTCACTGGAGACCACCACCAGCGCCTTGCCCTGGCGCGCCAGTTCGGCGAGCAGGCCGTAGATATCGAACTTGGCGCCAACATCAATGCCGCGGGTCGGCTCATCGAACAGCAACACGCTGCAGTCGCGCTCAAGCCAGCGGCCGATGACTACCTTCTGCTGGTTGCCACCGGACAGCTCCCCCACCACCTGGTCCGGGCTGGAGCTGCGAATGCGCATGGCGCTGATTTGCCGTTGGGCAAGCGCTCGCTCGGCGGCGCCGTCAAGCACCCCAGCGCGGGAAATCGCCGGCAGGTTGCCCAGGGCGATATTGGCGCTGATCGATTGCGATAACAGCAACCCCTCACCCTTGCGGTCTTCGGTGATCAAGGCGATGCCTTCACGCACGGCCAACTTCGGCGAGTGGATCTGTACCGGGCGCAAGGGGCTGCCCAGTTCAATACTGCCGCTGTCGGCTCGATCAGCACCATAAATCAGGCGCAGCAGCTCAGTGCGCCCGGCTCCGATCAGTCCCGAGAGGCCAAAAATCTCACCCCTGCGCACCTCAAAGGACACATCGCGAACCTTGTCGGCCCGACTCAGCCCATTGACCTTGAGGAGCGGCGCGCCAATCTGGCGCTGGCCCAGATCGATATGCTCGGCGAGTTCGCGACCCACCATCAGGTTGACCAGTTGCGCACTGCTGTAGCGCTCCATGGGCTCGACACACACCAGTTTGCCGTCGCGCAGCACGGCAATGCGCTGGGCGATACGCTTGAGCTCTTCAAGGCGGTGAGAGATGTAGACGATAGCCACGCCCCGCTGCTGCAGGCGCTCGATCTGGGTGAACAGCAACTCGACTTCGCGCGCGGTGAGCATGGCCGTCGGCTCATCGAAGATCAGCACACGGCAGTCGCCAACCAGATTGCGGGCAATTTCCACCATTTGCTGACGGCCGATACCCAGCTCGCCAACCGGCGTATCCGGGTCGATGGCCTCCAAGCCAACCTGAGCCATGGCTTGCTGGGCCATTTGGCGCAAGCACCTGCGGTTGATCCAGCCAGCACGACTGGGCAGGTTGTCGAGAAACAGGTTCTCGGCCACGCTCAGGGTCGGCAGCAGGTTGAGTTCCTGCATGACCATGCGCACACCCGCGTGCTCGGCGGCCGCGCGACTGCCCGGTCGGTAGGGCTGCCCCAGAAAATGCATCTGCCCGGTGCTGGGCACTTCAAGGCCGCCGATGATCTTGGAAAGGGTGCTCTTGCCCGCTCCGTTCTCGCCGGTGAGCGCCAGCACCTCGCCGCGATACAGGCTCAAGTCGATATCGCCCAGCACGGGCTGGGCGTAGGTCTTGCCGATTGCGCTGACTGAAAGTACAACATCCGCCGTCGCTGACATTGCCGATTCTCCTGGCGCCTGCCCTGTGGGGCAGGCGCACATTGTGCGACTACGGCTGGGTGACCAGCTCGACCGGGGTCTGAATGACGTTGTCCGAATCCACTTCAGGCTTTTCGCCCTTTAGCATCTTCAGTGCCGCCTCGATGCCGAACACTGCCTGTTTGGCCGCGTACTGATCGGCCGTGGCGAGCACGCGACCGTCCTTGAGCATCGGCTTGATCGCATTGATGTTGTCATAGCCGACCACCTGCACCTGGCCGGCCTTGCCCGCCGCCCGCACTGCCGACACCGCCCCCAGGGCCATGCTGTCGTTACCGGCCAGCAACGCCTTGATATCCGGGTGCGCATTGAGCATCGAGGCGGCAACTGCGTTGCCTTTGGCAATTTCCCAGTCACCCGACTGCACCGAGACCACCTTCATCTGCGCCGCTTCCATTGCATCCTTGAAGCCTGCGGTGCGCTGCTGGGCGTTGGTGGTGGTGGAGACACCCTCGATAATACCTACCTGGTCACCGGCCTTGAGTTTCTCCTTGGCCAGGTACTCACCCACCAGACGTGCGCCCTTGCGGTTATCGGGACCGACGAAAGGCACGCTGAGGTTTTTGCTCTTGAGCACCTCCGGGTCCAGGCGGTTGTCGATATTGACCACGGTGATGCCAGCATCCATGGCCTTTTTCACCACCGACACCAGGGCCTTTGAATCGGCAGGCGCGATGACCAGGGCATTGACCCCGGAAACGATCATCTGCTCGACGATACGAATCTGGTTGCTTGAGTCGGTCTCGTCCTTGATGCCGTTGGAGATCAGCGCGAAGTCACCTGCATGGGCTTTCTGGTAGGCCTTGGCACCGTCTTCCATCGTCAGGAAGAACTCGTTAGCGAGCGACTTCATTACCAGTGCAACCTTGGGCTTTTCATCAGCCAGGGCCTGGGACAAGGGTGCGGCAAGGGTAAACGTCGAGAGTACGGCGACAGCCAGCAGGCGCCCTGGGAACGGCAGCTTCATGGGTTTACTCCGGATCTTGTGATTTTTATCGGGTCGCAAACGTTTGCGTTAGCTCACTATGGAAATGTAACCAAACTTTGTCAAATCCGCTGCCGAAGACCGTCTGGATAGCGCGCGTAGGAATTATCGTTCAAAACAACCGTAAAACCGAACACTCCTTGCAGGCAATATTCGGAATTCCGAATATCCAGGGCCTTGAACCGCCTAAGACGTAAATCATTTTTTATAGCTAAATCAATCAGTTATGTATAAAAACCGACTAACGGGCGAGCTGGTACGCTTTCTGCTCCCTCCCCCGAGTTACACAGCAAACGCCATCAATAAGAGAGAACAATAATGAAAGCTGCGCTTACCTCCTTCGCCCCAGGGGCCTTGGCCCTTCTGCTGCTCCTGCCTACTGGTGTCAGCGCCAAGGAAGCCGAAAACCAGCAAAAACTGGCCAACGTCGTGATTCTCGCCACTGGCGGCACCATTGCTGGCGCAGGCGCCAGTGCCGCTAACAGCGCGACCTACCAGGCGGCCAAGCTGGGCGTCGACAAGCTGATTGCCGGCGTTCCGGAACTGGCCAACATTGCCAACGTGCGCGGCGAGCAAGTGATGCAGATCGCCTCCGAGAGCATCAGTAACGAAAACCTGCTGCAACTGGGCAAGCGCGTGGCCGAACTTGCCGACAGCAAGGACGTCGACGGCATCGTCATCACCCACGGCACTGACACCCTGGAAGAAACCGCCTACTTCCTCAACCTGGTAGAGAAGACCGACAAACCGATCGTAGTGGTGGGCTCGATGCGTCCAGGCACCGCGATGTCGGCCGACGGCATGCTCAACCTGTACAACGCCGTGGCCGTTGCCAGTGACAAGCAGTCGCGCGGCAAGGGCGTGCTGGTCACCATGAACGACGAGATCCAGTCTGGTCGTGACGTCAGCAAAACCATCAACATCAAGACCGAAGCCTTCAAGAGCCCATGGGGCCCACTAGGTATGGTGGTCGAAGGCAAATCCTACTGGTTCCGCCTGCCGGCCAAGCGCCACACCATGGATTCGGAGTTCGACATCAAGAAAATCAGCAGCCTGCCTGCCGTGGACATCGCCTACGGCTACGGCAACGTGACCGACACGGCCTACAAGGCGCTGGCCCAGAACGGCGCCAAGGCGATCATTCATGCCGGCACCGGCAACGGTTCGGTATCGTCGCGCGTCGTGCCCACCTTGCAGGAACTGCGCAAGGAAGGCGTGCAGATCATTCGCTCTTCCCACGTCAATGCCGGCGGCTTCGTACTGCGCAACGCCGAGCAGCCAGACGACAAGAATGACTGGGTCGTGGCCCACGACCTGAACCCACAGAAAGCCCGCATCCTGGCCATGGTCGCCCTGACCAAGACCCAGGACAGCAAAGAGCTGCAGCGTATCTTCTGGGAGTACTGAGTGAAATGCGCTGGCTCCCCGTGCAGGTGGGCCAGCGCCTCTCCCCTTCGGCCAAAATCGCACTGAACAGATTGCAGCAGCATCTGCGGTTTGGTGTCCGATGCGTTCTTTCACTGACGAGCAGTTGCGAAAAGACCCACAGTAAAATACTGTATGCGCATACAGCAAAACAAGGAACGCTTCGTGGCCACCACCTCCGCACCTGCCAGCAGTTACGAACAACTGGGCATTCGCATCCAGAAAATCATCAACTCGCCCACCGCACAAAAAGCGCGGGCTGCACTGATCTTCCGCCTGGAGCATGAGTCGCCCGACGACTGGGCAACCCTGCTCGAAGAAATCGCCGAGAACGACAACGTCACCCTCGCCTATCGCGACGACGGTGGCGTGCAGATTTTCTGGGTTGTGCCGAAGGAAGATTGATTGCGCATGAGCGTTTCGTTTTTTGCAGTCGCTTGCCTGCTGTTCAGTGTCACGGCCGCCCATGCCGATGCACCACGCACCTTCAGCGAAGCCAAGAAGGTTGCCTGGCGCCTGTATGCGCCGCAGTCCACCGAGTTCTATTGTGGCTGCAAGTACAACGGCAACAAGGTCGATCTTGCTGCCTGCGGTTATGTACCCCGCAAGAATGCCAACCGCGCCTCGCGCATCGAGTGGGAACACATTGTCCCTGCATGGCAGATCGGCCACCAGCGCCAGTGCTGGCAGGACGGTGGGCGCAAAAATTGCGCGCGCAACGACAAGGTCTTCCAGCGCGCCGAAGCCGACCTGCACAACCTGGTGCCGAGTATCGGCGAAGTGAACGGTGATCGCAGCAACTTCAGCTTCGGCTGGCTGCCCGAGCAGCGCGGGCAATACGGCTCGTGCCTGACCCAGGTGGACTTCAAGGCCAAGAAGGTCATGCCTCGCCCGTCGATTCGCGGGATGATCGCACGCACCTACTTCTATATGAGCAAGCAGTACAACTTGAAGCTGTCCAAGCAGGACCGACAATTGTACGAAGCCTGGAACAAGACCTACCCGCCGCAGGGCTGGGAACGCCAGCGCAATCAGCGGGTGGCCTGCGTGATGGGTCGCGGGAATGACTTTGTCGGCCCAGTGAACCTCAGCGCGTGCGGCTGAGGCTCAGGCCAGTGCTTGCAGGTAGGCACTGGCCTGCTGGTAGCGGGCCAGGCGAGCCATGTCTTCAGGGCCGGGAATGGCGATGCGCGTCAGGTCGCTGTTGTCGGCAAGGTCTGCCAGCTTGACCACCCGCGCCAGCGGGTCGCCTCCCAGGCGGATGACGAAGGCTTCGTAGCTTTCGTTATCGCGCCGACTCAACGCTTGCACCGCCGCCAGAATCTTCAGGGCGAAACCTTCACGGGCCAGGTCCGACAGGGTCATGGGCGAATCTTCAAGCACATCGTGCAGCACCGCGACAATGCGCTGCTCTACGGTCGATACCCGCAGCATCACCCGCAATGGATGCAGAATATATGCAGCACCACCCTTGTCGTGCTGCCCTTCGTGCGCCTTTGCCGCCACCGCAATGGCCCGTTCCAACGTCGACATTAGGCCCCTCCCACTCAACGCCCGCGCCATTCACGACGCGCCATGCTGTAGACATCGGTCAACCCGCCGCCACACAAAGCATAGTCAAGCAATTGTCCTTCGACTTCAAAGCCATGGCACTTGCACAACCCCTGAACATGCTGTTCGGTGGCACGCTGCAGGGTAATGACGGGGGATGCTTTCTTCATCACGGCTCTCCTTGCGTTGAGCCGTGAGTGTACGGGGCCGGGAAAGATGCTGGCTAGCGCGTCGCACCGTGCTGGATGATCACCGAGTCAGTCCCCAGGCGCGCCATCACATCGTCTTGCCGCGATTCGGCCTCGGCTTTGGTCGCGAACGGGCCAAGCAGCACCACCGGCTTACCGTCGCGATAGGCGACCGAAGACGGAATCTGCTTCTCGATCAGGCGTGCGGTCATGTCGCTCAGGGCGCCCATGTTCGGGCCCTGGACAATCTCGACATCCCAGCCTTCAGGGGCGGGCTGGTCAGCCAGGGCGTCGGCGCGGCGCTGCAGATCGGCACCGCCGCAGATTTCGCGAATACGCAGGTTGCTACCCTTGTCGGCGAGGAGAATCTCGTAGCCGTCGGTTCCCTTGATTGCCACGTAGCTGCGGTATGGCAGGAAGGTGCCGGTATCGTCCTTGGTACGCACCTGGCCACAGATATCACCCTGAGTGTCGGTCCGTACGTTGGCGAACTTGGCTGTCTTGGGGTTTGGCAGCTGTTCGGCAATCTGCTTGTGAACACCTTCGATTTCGTTTTCACAGCCGGCCAGCGCCAGAACTGCCATTACCATCGCCACTTTGCGCACGCGTCTATCTCCTGAATACAAGCGGCGGATTCTAGCATTTATGGGGCGTAGCCGCTGCGGTCGGGCTGCGATCGGGCGCGAAGCGACCGCAATACTTGCATCGGCGGCAGTTGCACAGTTGATCGCAGCCTGGCGGCAGCGGCTACCGCATTCAGGAAACCGGAATGCAAAAAGGGCGATCCTTTCGGATCGCCCTTTTTGTCGAGATTTGGTAGGCACAATTGGACTCGAACCAACGACCCCCACCATGTCAAGGTGGTGCTCTAACCAACTGAGCTATGTGCCTGCTGTGGGGCGCATAATACGCAGGTATGTACCTGTCGTAAAGCGAAATTTCATAAAAAAATCAGCAGCTTTAGTCTTTCGAGCAAACCCGCCCAAAACAAAAAAGGCGACCCTTGCGGATCGCCTTCCTGGTACCGCCAGCAGGGGCGGATTTGATTTGGTAGGCACAATTGGACTCGAACCAACGACCCCCACCATGTCAAGGTGGTGCTCTAACCAACTGAGCTATGTGCCTGCTGTGGGGCGGCATTCTACGGAATCGGCTGACAGTGTCAACTCTTTTTTTCACGCTAAGCCACTGAATCTTAAAAATATTTATGAAAACCCCCAGTAAAGGATTTTCAACACACGACTAGCGGGTGTTTATTATTATTGATAGCATCGGTACAGTCGTAAAAAATATAAAACAGAGGTTTCGCAGCATGGCCAATACCCCCTACCCTCAATCCTACTACGCCGCATCGGCCAATCCGGTACCGCCGCGCCCGGCGTTGCAGGAAGAGGTCCAGACCGACGTCTGCGTGATCGGCGCCGGCTACACCGGTCTGTCCAGCGCACTGTTCCTGCTGGAAGCGGGCTTTAGTGTAACCGTGCTGGAAGCTGCCAAGGTTGGTTTCGGCGCGTCGGGCCGCAACGGCGGCCAGATCGTCAACAGTTATAGCCGTGACATCGACGTGATCGAGCGCACCGTCGGCCCCAAGCAGGCGCAACTGCTCGGCCATATGGCCTTTGAAGGCGGCCGTATCATTCGTGAGCGCGTGGCCAAGTACAACATCCAGTGCGACCTTAAGGACGGCGGTGTGTTCGCAGCCCTGACCGCCAAGCAGATGGGCCACCTGGAATCGCAAAAACGCCTGTGGGAACGTTTCGGCCACACCCAGCTGGAACTGATGGACCAGAAGCGTATCCGTGAAGTGGTCGATTGCGACCAGTACCTGGGCGGCATGCTCGACATGAGTGGCGGTCATATCCACCCGCTGAACCTGGCCCTGGGCGAAGCTGCCGCGGTCGAGTCGCTGGGCGGCAAGATCTACGAGCAGTCCCCGGCCGTGCGCATCGAGCGTGGCGCCAACCCTGTCGTCCATACCCCGCAAGGTAAAGTGCGCGCCAAGTTCATCATCGTTGCCGGTAATGCCTACCTCGGCAACCTGGTGCCGGAGCTGGCCGCCAAGTCCATGCCGTGCGGCACCCAGGTCATCACCACCGAGCCACTGGGCGAAGACCTCGCACGTCAGCTGCTGCCACAAGACTACTGCGTCGAAGACTGCAACTACCTGCTCGACTACTACCGCCTGACCGGCGACAAGCGCCTGATCTTCGGCGGCGGTGTGGTCTACGGTGCGCGCGACCCGGCCAACATCGAAGCGATCATCCGTCCGAAGATGCTCAAGGCCTTCCCACAGCTCAAGGACGTGAAGATCGACTACGCCTGGACCGGTAACTTCCTGCTGACCCTGTCGCGCCTGCCGCAAGTGGGCCGCCTGGGCGACAACATCTACTACTCCCAGGGTTGCAGTGGCCACGGCGTCACCTACACCCACCTGGCGGGCAAGGTGCTGGCTGAAGCCCTGCGTGGCCAGGCCGAGCGATTCGACGCCTTTGCCGAGCTGCCGCACTACCCGTTCCCGGGTGGCCAGATGCTGCGCGTACCGTTCAGTGCCCTCGGCGCCTGGTACTACAGCCTGCGCGACCGCCTGGGCTTCTAAGCCAGAACCCGGCTTGCGCCGTCACTGCCCCAGGGCGCTGACGGCCTGCCGGGCCGCTTGTTCCTGGCCCGCCTGGGCCAGGTCATTGGCCGCCTTGAGCCAACGATTACGATCTACCTGGGCCGGCAATTGGCCTGGCTGCTGCACCAGTACCGCCCACCCCCCCTCCTCGCTCCACGCCGACGTGAAATCATCGAAGTCCATCAGCATGCGCCTGTGATTACCGGAGCGCAGCAGTACACGCTGCTTGTAGCGGTCGTAACCGACCATCAAGGCATAGCGTGGCTGCGCCCAGAACGTCGAGCCTTCGGAATAACGCAGCAGCACCGGATTGCCGGCCGACACCTGCGCCAGCAAAGCGTTGAGTTTCGGCTCCAGCGGGTAAACCACCATGCCGTATTGACGGGCAACGTTCTGCATCGAGTCCTGCAGTTTATCCACGCCCTGAGGCAGGCCCAACTGCTGCTCAAGCAAACCTGGCGTAATACGCACCCCCTGTTGCGACAGCATGGCCGCCAGCGCCATTGGCGCGCTCTGATTGGCATTGCCGCGGTAGAACGGCACCGAACCGATTTCGACGCGCTGCGCCAGACCGTCCTTGATCGGGGCCGGTGGCTGGCTGGCACACCCCACCAGCGCAACAGCCAGCGCACAGGCCGCCAACAGGCGACGCGGGGAGGAACATGAGAAAGACAGTGGCAGCATGAACATTCGCTTGTGCTGATGCCCGGCAGACAGCGCCCGGCCCTGGGTTGCGATCATAGGCTGGCAGGCGGTGCGGGTATAGCCCGGTGGGGGCTTAGAACAAAGTAACCCAAGGGGCTAGACCATCGGTCAATGGCCTGCAACATGCCTTCGGCTAGACTACAGGGGTGTCCGCGCGACCAGCATCAAGGGCTGGCCAGGGACCTGAGGAGGCATACATGAGCCTGACAATGGCAATCCTGATGCTGGTCGGCGCCTGGTTGAGCGTCGCCGCCGCCATGCTATGGGGCGTCCTGCGGATTGCCCGCCGTCATCACCCACACCCTACCTTGCCGAAAAAGAGCAACGAGCCTGTACCTGCCCGGCGCAGTCGCCGGCATGCCGATGCGCATTGATCCCTGAAAGCATCGCGGGGCAAGCCCGCTCCCACGCTGTGTGGGAGCGGGCTTGCCCCGCGATTCACGCTTATCAACCGGTTATCAGCTTTCAGTCGCCTCACGCTTCAACCGTGCCCGACGCGACATGATGTTCAGCACCTCGATCGCCGTCGAGAACGCCATCGCCGCATACACATAGCCTTTCGGTACGTGGGCGCCGAAGCCCTCGGCGATCAGGGTCATGCCGATCATGATCAGGAAGCCCAGGGCCAGCATCACCACGGTCGGGTTGTCGTTGATGAACTTGGCCAGCGGGTCAGCCGCTACCAGCATCACGATCACGGCACTGATCACAGCAATGATCATGATCGGCAGGTGCTCGGTCATGCCCACGGCGGTAATGATGCTGTCGATCGAGAAGACGATATCCAGGATCAGGATCTGACCGATGGCAGCGGCAAAGCCCAGGGTGATGGTCGAGGACGCCTTGGCTTCAGCCTGGGCGCGTGGATCGACGCTCTCGTGGATCTCCTTGGTCGCTTTCCACAACAGGAACAGGCCACCGGCGATCAGGATCATGTCCTTCCAGGAGAAGGTATGCCCGAACACATCGACCACGGGTTCGGTCAGCTGGACGATCCAGGCCACGGTGCTCAGCAGGCCCAGGCGCATGATCAGCGCCATGCTGATACCGATGCGTCGCGCCTTGGAACGAAATTCCACCGGCAGCTTGTTGGTCAGGATAGAGATGAAAATCAGGTTATCGATGCCCAGCACGATCTCCATGGCCACCAGGGTGGCCAGGGCTACCCAGGCGGTCGGGCTTGCAGCGAGTTCCAACAAGTATTCCATGAATCAATCCTGAATCGAGGTAAGGGGTGGGTCAGATTTCTTGAGCGCTGTCATCGCGCTCGGATTTGCCGGCCTTGTCGCCACCCTGGGAGCCCGTGGCTTCACTCAGGGCCTGCTGGGCCGCGTCGTTGGTTTTATCGATGGCCTCCTTGGCCGACTCCGCTGCCTGGTTGAGCATCTGCTGGGCGGACTTTTCCGCCTGCTCGCAACCGCTCATGGCCAACAGGGCCAGCAGCAACACCAGGGGTGTACCGATGGATTTGAAGTGAAGCATCTGTGGATCTCCGTGCAAATGAATCAGTGCCCAGTCAGCAGCACCGTGATGGCTGGGGATTCTAAATATCTGGATACATCAGGAAAATTCGTATTTTCGGCAGTTATACTTCGGTTTTTACGAATCCGGACTCGGCATGCTCAATTATCGACAGCTGCACTACTTCTGGGTGGTCGCTCGCACCGGCAGCATCGTGCGCGCCGGCGAGCAACTGAACCTGACGCCCCAGACCATCAGCGGGCAGATCAGCCTGCTGGAGCAAACCTACGGCATCGAGCTGTTTCGCCGGGTCGGCCGGCAACTGGAACTGACCGAAAGCGGCCGCCAGACCCTGACCTACGCCGAGCAAATGTTCCAGATTGGCGGTGAGCTTGAGGCCATGCTACGGGCACGCCCGGATGAGCAACAGATCCTGTTCCGGGTCGGGGTGGCCGATGTGGTGCCCAAGTCGATCGTCTACCGCCTGCTGGCACCGACCATGGACATGGAAGACGCCCTGCGCCTGAGCTGCCGCGAAGACAAACTCGAACGCCTGCTGGCGGACCTGGCGATCCAGCGCCTGGACCTGGTAATTTCCGACAGCCCCATGCCCAGCCATCTGGACATCAAGGGCTACAGCCAGAAACTGGGCGAATGCGGCATCAGTTTTTTTGCCACCCCTAGCCTGGCCGCCAGCCTCGGCGAGGACTTTCCGGCCTGCCTGCAGAACGCACCGTTACTGATTCCCGGCCAGGAAACCGTGGTGCGCAGCCGCCTGCTGCGCTGGTTCGCCGAACAACAACTGCAGCCCAGAATTGTCGGCGAGTTCGATGACAGCGCCTTGATGCAGGCCTTCGGCCAATCCGGCAGTGGGATTTTCATCGGCCCCAGCGTGATTGCCGATGAGGTGTGCAATCAGTACGGCGTCGAACTGATCGGCCAGACTGACGCCGTGATCGAGTCGTTCTACGCCATCTCGGTAGAGCGCAAGGTCAAGCACCCCGGCATCATCGCCATCACCGAAGGCGCCCGGCGCCAGCTGTTCAACTGGTAGTGCGCACCCGCGCCAGGCCCAACGCCAGCAGCACCGACAGGCCAATCAGCAAGGCGGCGGAATAACCGAGACTGGCCAGACCCAGGCTGTCGATCACCCGGCCACCCATCACGGCCCCCAGGCCGATACCCAGGTTGGCCCCGGCGATATTCAGCGAAGCGGCAAAGGCCGGTGCCTGCGGCGCAGACTTGATCACCCGCACATGGCTGACCAGGAACAACGCCGCCTGCGCAGCCCCCCAAATCGCCAGCGCCACGATCAGGCCGTAAGTGGAATGAATGCTCGGCACCAGGGCAATCAAACCCACAAGCATCACCGCGCAAAAGCCTGCCGACGCCAGCAAGGGGTGGCGATCCACAGCGCGGCCGCCCAGGCTGTTGCCAATCAGGCCCACGGCACCGAAGCCCATCAAGTACCAACCGACCCGCGCCCCGTCGAAGCCCGCCAGGCGTTCGAGAATGTCGGCCAGGTAGGTGTAGGCGGTAAACATGCCGCTGAACACCAGCACCGAGAGCAGCACATGCCCTTGCAGCAGACCACTGCGCAGCAATCCGAACTGACCACGCAACGAAGTGACCTGGTTATGCCGTGGGGTGCGCGGCAAATAGAAGTGCAGCAGCAGCGCCTTGGCCAGGGCCAGTACCGCAAGCAGGGCAAATGCCGCGCGCCAGCCCAGGGCGTCGCCTATCAAAGTACCGACTGGAATACCGAATACCGTGGCACACACGACGCCAAAACTGATTTTCGCGATGGCCCGGCCGGCATAGGCCGGGCCGACAATATCCACTGCCGTTTCACTGGCCAGCGACCAGAACACCGGCAAGCCCAGCGCTGGCAGCAACCGCGCCAGGCCCATCACATAGATGTTGGGCGCCAGTGCTGCCAAGGCATTGCAACCGGCGAACAACAGCAAAATGCCGACAAACAGGCGCTTGCGCTCAAGGCGCGCGCACCAGGCCGTGAGGAACGGCCCGAAGCAGGCCACGGTAAACGCAAACAGCGTGACCAGCAGGCCGGCCTGGGGAATGCTCACAGCCAGGTCCCGCGCAATGCCCGGCAACAGGCCGACAATCACGAACTCAGTGGTCAACACGGTGAAGCCTGCGGCAGCCAGCAACAGAATCGGCAGTAACATCTACACTCCAGAAGTTCTAAACATCCACGGCCCGCGGCCGTTTCGAGGGGGCGCGCATACTACACCCGCCGCGCGACCGTCTGACACAGGGCCGTCACCAAAAGTGGCTGCTGTGCTAAAGTCGCGCCCCTTTCACGGCCCTGAACGCCTGGCGCCCCTGCATTTTCGGCGTCGCGACGGGCTTGGAGCCCTCTTACAAGACCGAGAAACACCCGACATGACACCCGTTCTAAAGCTGTTGAGCCGTACCAGTCTGGTGGTACAGATCATGATCGGCCTGGTGGCCGGTATCGCCCTGGCCCTGTATGACCCCGAAGTCGCCCTGACCCTGGGCTTCGTCGGCAAGGTATTTGTCTCTGCCCTGAAGGCTGTTGCACCCATCCTGGTGTTCATCCTGGTCATGGCCTCCATCGCCAACCATAAGCACGGCACCGAAACCCACATTCGCCCGATCCTGGTGCTGTACCTGCTCGGCACGTTCGCCGCGGCCGTGGTCGCCGTCATCGCCAGCATGGCCTTCCCGTCGAACCTGACGCTGAGCACCTCGGACGTTGCCCTCAGTGCTCCTGGCGGTATCGCCGACGTGCTGCAGCGCCTGCTGCTGAGCGTGGTCGACAACCCGGTCAACGCCCTGATGAACGCCAACTTCATCGGTATCCTGGCCTGGGCAATCGGCCTAGGCGTGGCGATACGTCACGCTGGGCAAACCACCCGCACCGTAGTCGAAGACCTGTCCAATGGTGTGACCCTGATCGTGCGTGTGGTGATCCGCTTCGCGCCGCTGGGTATTTTCGGCCTGGTCTCATCGACCCTGGCCCAAGCGGGCCTGAACGCCCTGCTCGGCTACCTGCACCTGTTGGCCGTGCTGATCGGCTGCATGCTGTTCGTGGCGCTGGTGGTCAACCCACTGATCGTGTTCTGGAAGATCCGCCGCAACCCCTACCCGCTGGTGCTGCTGTGCCTGCGTGAAAGCGGCATCACCGCCTTCTTTACCCGCAGCTCCGCCGCCAACATTCCGGTCAACCTGGCCCTGAGCGAAAAACTCGGCCTGCACGAAGACACCTACTCGGTGTCGATCCCGCTGGGCGCAACCATCAACATGGCCGGCGCTGCCACGACCATCACCGTCCTCACCCTGGCAGCGGTACACACCCTCGGCATTGCCGTCGACATCCCCACCGCCATCTTGCTCAGCGTCGTTGCAGCCGTGTGCGCCTGTGGTGCTTCGGGCGTGGCTGGTGGTTCGCTGCTGCTGATTCCGCTGGCGTGCAGCCTGTTCGGCATTCCCAGTGAAATCGCCATGCAAGTGGTGGCCGTGGGCTTCATAATCGGTGTGCTGCAGGATTCGGCGGAAACCGCGCTGAACTCCTCCACCGACGTACTGTTCACCGCGGCGGCCTGCATGGCCAACGACCGTCACACTGCCTGAGCCTGACCCGCAGCCGGTGCGTCCTGCACCGGCTGCTTGTGTTTTACCCTGTCGCGCACCTAGGCTAGAGGCCTTACTTCGCAAAGAGACAGGGTCATGTCCGACGAAAACGAATCCCCTTCCGAAGCCCGTTTCAACAGCACCGAGATCCGCGTCCTCGGCTCGCTGATCGAGAAACAGGCCACCAGCCCCGAAACCTACCCCCTGACTTTGAACGCCCTGGTGCTGGCCTGCAACCAGAAGACCAGCCGCGAACCGGTGACGAACCTGAGCCAGGGCCAGGTCGGCCAGGCCCTGCGCGCCCTTGAGGGCCAGGGGTTGACCCGTTTGCAGATGGGCAGCCGTGCCGACCGCTGGGAACATCGTGTAGACAAGGCCCTGGAGCTGGTACCCGCCCAGGTCACCCTGCTGGGCCTGATGTTTTTGCGCGGCCCGCAGACGGTGAACGAACTGCTGACCCGCAGCAGTCGCATGCATGAATTCGAGGACGCCGAGCAGGTGGTACACCAGCTGGAGCGACTGATCGCCCGCGGCTTTGCCTTGCACCTGCCGCGCCAGGCCGGGCAACGGGAAGATCGCTACACCCACGCCCTGGGTGATCCGGCCGAGATCGAAGCGATTCTGGCAGCGCGCCAACAAGGACCGGAACGCAGTGGCGGTGCAGTGTCGCTGGAGCGTATCGAGGCCCTGGAAGCACGTATTGCCGCCCTGGAAGAACGCCTGGCCCAGCTGGAATAACTGGCGTCTGCCTGACGACCGCTGCGCAGTCGATCGCAGCCTCGTTCCTCGGCAGCGGCTACAGCGTGCAGGCCATGTCCGTGTAGCCGCTGGCGCCAGCCTGCGATCGGCTGCGAAGCGGCCGTGGTTTCAACCCAACCTGGCAAACGCCACTGCCAGCTTCACCTGTTCCGGCGTCGGCCTGACCCCGGTGTACAGCACAAACTGCTCCAGCGCCTGCAAGGCAATCACCTCAAGCCCAGTGATCACTGCCCTTCCCTGGCGTTCAGCCTCGATAATAAACGGTGTGCGCGCCGGCATCGCCACCACATCGAACACCAGCTGCGCCGCCGCAATCGCCTCGAGGCTGAACGCAAGATGCTCGGCCTCCACCCCGCCAGCCATGCCAATGGGCGTGACATTCACCAGCATCGGCGGGCACAGGTCTCCCAGGTCTGCCTGCCAGCGATAGCCACAGCTATCCGCCAACTGCCGTCCCGCCTGTTCATTGCGGGCCACGATAGTACCCTGGGTAAAGCCGGCATCCCGCAAGGCGCTGGCCACCGCCTTGGCCATGCCGCCACTGCCGCGCAAGGCAAACGCCATGTTCGGATCGACCCGGTGCAATTCAAGCAACTGGCGCACGGCCAGGTAGTCGGTGTTGTAGGCCTTGAGCCTTCCACCGTCGTTGACAATGGTATTGATCGAGTCGATCGCCGCGGCCGAAGGGTCGATCTCATCGACCAGGGCCATACAGGCTTCCTTGTACGGCATCGACACGCCACATCCACGAATCCCCAGCGCGCGAATGCCACTCACCGCCGCGGGCAAGTCCTGGGTGGTCATGGCCTTGTAATAGAAATCCAGGCCCAGTTGCTCATACAAGTGGTTGTGAAAACGCACCCCGAAACTGCCGGGGCGACCGGCCAGGGAGATGCACAACACGGTGTCTTTACCGGGAACGTGGGCCATTTGAAACTCCTTTGCGTTCGAGTCGGCATTATGCACAGCGCTCGCGTCTACCGTTGATCGGCGCTTACAAAACCTTTACTCAGACGCACTGTGCAACGCTCGGTTCCCGCAGTCTTATAGAGGTATCCCCACGTGGGTGGCTCTGTGAGGAATTCGCGATGAACCGTCATCTGCCGTCAATCGCCCTGCTGGTCGGCGCCCTGGCTGCCAGCGCGCAGGTCGCCGCCCATGGTGGGGGTGGCGGTGGAGGTCGTGGCTGGTACGGCCCAGCCCCGCTGATTGGCGCGGCGGTGGTCGGCGCCGTGGTTGGTTCGACGCTCTATGGCGGGCGCGACCGCACGGTCTACATTGAGCGCCAGCCGGTCTACTACAGCCCACCACCGGTGTATTACCAGGTTCCCCCGCCGGTGTACTACCAACCGTACCCGGTGGTCGAGCGCTATGCACCGCCGCCGCCACCCTATTACCGCGAACGCTACTACGGCCCGCCGCCGGTCTACTACGGACCGCCGCGCTGGTAAGGCCGGGTCGATGACAGTGATGAACACTATCGAGCCGGTTGATTTCAACCGGCTCACTTCACGACGTAAGGTAGGCCCATGAATCGCAGGAGAACACCCATGGCCCCTATCAGCATCATGTCCGTCATCGGCAGCGCCGTCCCTGCCTCGCTAAGGGAGCTGGGCCTGCTGGCCTGCTGGTACTTGGTCCGCGAAGGTGAGGCGGTGTCCGGCCCGCTGACCTCCCTGACCGATGCCCAGGCCCTTGCCAGTCGCCTGCAGTACCCCGGCATGCGCGCCTGAGGCCCAGGCACTTTTATCGTGCGTTGCTCCGCACAGCCCCTTGCCCCGCCAGTTGGCGGGGCTTTTTATGCACGCGACATCTCCGGGAGACTCAATCCAGGGCCCCCGTGAGCACTTCGTAAATGATGCCGGTGGCAATTGCCACCAGGATCAGGTCCGTGCCAGCCTGCTGCCATTCATAGCCATCGTAGTGCGGAAGCCTGCCCAATAGCCTGCCGTCCAGTTTTTTAGCAATGCCGGGGGGCAGTGGCTTTCCTCTGGCCAGGTTCTTCTGGATTCCTGGAGGCAGCGCCGAACCCGGGCTCCAATAGTCGTGGTAGTCCGTCAGAATGTTGAACACATCACCACGATTGATGCTGGGCCCATAGCTCCAATCGCCGTGATCCGAGCCCTTGGATTTCCCCGCGCCGCCCTGGTTGCCAGGGTTATGAGATTTCTGTGAATTGCCCTTGCCGTTGCCTTGACCATTGCCCGGATCGGCCAGCGCACCCACAGAAGTTGCGGCCAACGCCAGGCTGGTCAGCGCTGCGATGAATGTCTTGGATCTGAACATATCCGTACTCTCGTAAAGGGGGAAATACCCTCTGCAATGTAGACGACGCCCGCCTGGAAAGTTCATCCTGCACGCCACTGAAGACGCACCCTTCGTGCCCAAAGAACGGGTACGGGATTAAGTCTTTTTCATATTTGCCCCAGCAGATACAGGGCAATCGACAGCAACTCGGCCATACTCCAGAGATGTTTTTTGCGTTTGGCTGCGCGTGGCAGAGTGGAGAAACCCAGCAAACACGGGGGTTTCGTCCCTCTGCCCTACGCACTCAAACACGCCAAAACACAGCTATTGGTACAAAAATTGGTACAAGCCGGGCGCACCTCCGATATTGCAGATGCTGGGGCCGCCGTTCCGGAGCGAGCCTTGATCTAACTACCGAAGGCACGCTGGAACCTAAATCATGACCGGCCAACAATAGGCCAGTTAAATCAACAGGTTACGACGCCCGCAATCGTCGAGACCGTTCAAAATGTCCCGCTCTGTGTCACATCAGCTCAGGTGTGTAGCACAATCCTGTCACACATCCCTTCTCCGGCGTTCTGCCAACTGCATCCTCCACTCCTGCCACCGATCCAAAGGCAGTCTACCCTCCCAGGGTTTTAGCCTCTAGCCGAGGGAAAATTGCAATAAAAGTGGTTCCCAACTCCGCAGTTGAGCTGACCGTAATCTCACCATTGTGAGCTCTTACAATTTCGCGAACGATATACAGTCCGAGCCCCACGCTACGCAGCTCTGCATTGTCATGACTGCCGCGAATCATCGGCTCGAACAGATTTTCCAGTAGCCCGGCAGGTATCGGTGTACCGACGTTGTGCACGGAAATTGTCACTGCCTCGTCCTCAATGCGAGTAGAAACAGTGACGGTCGAACCCTCTTCGCCATAAGCGATAGCGTTGGCTGCAAGATTGCCCACCAGTTGGTACAGCCTGTCGCTGTCGGCTGAGAACTCTCCCTGACCGCTACGCAGATGCACCAGGCTGCTCTTGGGGAACGAAAGTCGAATCTCCTCAAGGCAGTCGGCAACCACCTCGTGGAAGTTCAGCGGAGCACAGGTCACAATGATCCCTCGCCCTACTTGGACAAGAGTGAAGTCCAACAGGTCGGCCACAAGCCGCTGAGCGCGTTCGACTGAATGGCTGATATGGCCCAACATCTGGATGCTTCTAGCATCTGGATCACGACGCGAAAGAATTTCGGCCGCCATTCTTATTGCCGAAAGTGGATTGCGTAAGTCGTGGCTGACGATTCCGATCATCTGTTCAGCGAAGAGCGCCCGATCTTCGGCAGCGGCATAGATCGTACGCAGCTTTCCTTGTGTGATTTGCTCGGCTCGCTGGGCCTTGAGGCTCTTGGCCAAATGCCCCTCAGCAAGCATTCGAGCGCTCACTAGTCCACGTTCATACCTTCGCCGATCCTCGGCTTTAAACAGGGTAAGTTCATGAAATATGCCATTCGAATGCTCACAACTTATGGCGCTCAACATCATCGCTATCGAGTGCCCACTTCGATGGACAAGGTCGAATTTCACGTTGGCTACTGAGCCCTGGATCTGCATGAGCGGCCCCCAGTACACCTGATGGAAGGTCTTGGACTCAAGAGTCATTAAGCTCTGAATTGAGCTTCCCAGCAGCTCCTCTCGACTGAAACCAATCCAGCGGCAGAAAGTGAGATTGACCCGTTCGATCCGCCCGTCCTCTGCTGCCAGAAGCAGCCCGGAGTCAGCATCATCAAACAGCGAGTCGGAGCCTAAGGGCAACTCATACTCTGAGGTCATTTTCTTTCCCAGTGGCTAGGGATTGAAGCCTGAGGGGGTGAACCAGATGAATTATAGACAACCAAATTGAAGGTCGAAGCGGGTAGCAGTCAACCAAGGATTAGGGAGTCGAGCATGAAGGACTTGGCCGAGAAGATCGCCGCCGGCGAACCTTTGAGTAGCTGGGGATGGACGCAATGCGCCGGTACCACAGGGATTCTCTGACGGCACCGAGGAGGTGGAGCGTTTGCGACTTGAGGCTGAGTCGCTGATGGAGCCAGCGCCAAGATCGTCACCTTTCCGCCAAATGCAGCCAATTAAGACCACTACGAATTTAGGGGTTGTTCATGCGCTGAAGGAAGTGGCCCCAGGAACATCCTCTTCAGGCGCTCTTTCCCCAAAGCCCGGGTCAGTTCCGACATAACGCAGTACATGAAAATCAGCGTAACCAACAGAATCTGCACCGCCCAGAATTGCGGCCAATTCATGGATGTCCAAAGCATGGCGTTCGCATCCATGACACTGGGTGCCTCTTTCCAGTATTCGTAAAGCCGCTCCAGGTAATGCACCACCAGCGCGACCAGGGCGTACATCAGTGTTTTCCAGGTGACGTTCCATATCAGTGGTTTTTCGGGAAAACGATTGATGAAGGGCAGCATGTCTGCTACCAGTACTGACTTCCCAAGCACCAAGGAAGCGATCAGGATCGACGCCGAAACTGGCAGGGAAACGCCGGTACTCTTGATCATGAGTGCGCGTATGGCGGCCACGATGTGCAGGATAATGAAAAAGAAAATGGTCGGCGGAAGTGCCTTGAGTGCTTCATGTTTGATTGTGGCCAGCACCGATTTCATTTTGCCCCCCAGATACTGTGAAGCTGAGCTTCGTGTCCTTAAATTTCGAGTTGATGCCCCTTCTCCCGAGTTACTGCATCGAGAGAAGAGGTTTTTTGTAGCAATCGAAAGAACAAGTATTGTTCTCGATAGTCGTTTACTGCTTCGATTGGGACTTCATTTTCTCTTCAATCTTCGCATCCACATCAGCGCGGATCTGGTCGATGCTGAAACTTGCCGGACGCTGGCTTGGAGGGTACTCGACGAAGGTTTGCAGGAATGCAGCGGACTTCATCACGGCCAATTCGGTCAGGTAAACATTCTTCGTAGCCCAATCGTAGTACTGGTCAGAGACCACGTCCGCACGCTCAAACGGGTCCATACGGAGATTGAATACCTTAGGTACACGGAGGCACACGAAGGGCTCGCTCCACACCTTGAAACCGCCCGGTGCGCGCTGTTCGCAGAACACGGCCTTCCAGTTGTCGTAACGCATGGAAACCAGCACGCCGTCGTCGTTGAAGTAGTAGAACTCCTTGCGCTCGCCTTTAGGCTGCTGACCGGTCAGGTATGGCAGTTGGTTGTAGCCGTCCAGGTGTACTTTGAAGTTGGTGCCGCCAGAGACCGGCGCCCAACCCTTGAGCAGCTTGTTTTTCACATCGGCATCGCCAGCGGCCGCCAACAGCGTTGGGAACCAGTCCAGGCCCGAGAACATCTCGTTGGAGATTTCGCCCGGTTTGATCTTGCCTGGCCAGCGAACCATGGCCGGTACGCGGTAGGCGCCTTCCCAGTTGGAGTTCTTCTCGTTGCGGAACGGCGTGGTCGCCGCATCCGGCCAGGAGAACTGGTTCGGGCCGTTGTCGGTGGTGTAGACGACAATGGTGTTGTCGGCGATCTTCAGGTCGTCCAGGGTCTTGAGCAGTTTGCCGACGTCTCCGTCGTGCTCAAGCATGCCGTCTGCGTACTCGTTGCCAGACATTCCGCTCTGGCCCTTCATCGAGTCACGCACGTGGGTGAACAAGTGCATGCGGGTGGTGTTCATCCAGACGAAGAACGGCTTGTCGGCCTTGACCTGCTTCTCGATGAATGCTTGCGCCGCTGCTGTGGTTTCGTCGTCGATGGTTTCCATGCGCTTGGTGTTCAGCGCGCCGGTGTCTTCGATCTTGCCATCGGCGAAGCTGTGGATCACGCCACGCGGAGTGAAGGCTTTGGTGAACTCCGGTTCGTTTTTGGGCCAGTTTTCACGTTCCGGCTCTTCCTCGGCATTGAGGTGATAAAGGTTGCCGAAGAACTCGTCGAAACCGTGGGCGGTCGGCAAGTACTCGTCGCGGTCGCCCAGGTGGTTCTTGCCGAACTGCCCGGTGGCGTAGCCCATCGACTTGAGTGCCTGGGCGATGGTGATGTCGCGCTTTTGCAGGCCGACGGTCGCGCCGGGCAAGCCCACTTTTGACAGGCCAGTACGCAGTACCGTCTGGCCGGTGATGAACGAGGAGCGCCCTGCAGTGCAACTGTTCTCCGCGTAGTAATCGGTGAACATCATGCCTTCCTTGGCGATTCGGTCGATGTTCGGGGTCTTGTAGCCGACCACGCCCAGCGCATAGGCGCTGATATTGGTCTGACCAATGTCATCACCGAAAATAACGAGGATATTTGGCTTATCTGCAGCCATCGTTGACGCTGATACAAGCGACGCTGCCAACAAGGCAAATGTAGGTAGCCATTTGCTCGAGTGAGTCATATCTACAACTCCCTATAGGTTTTGGGTCTCGTTTCGGGTAACCCACGCCATCACAATGCCCAGGCTGTAACTCAGGAGTAACCTGCTTCACAATAGATCACTCGCGCTTTTTTGCCTTGTAGAAGCCCTACTCCAATATAAGGTTCTTAATATATTCAATGCTTTATCGTCTGAGTTACTGGGCTTTGCGTGGCTTCGACCCACTACGAAGCAAGATCTGCCCTGTAGTTATCTCTAAACCCATCCCTATGCTGCTAGTCTCTGTAAAGCCGCAAACTTCGTGAATTTCTTGAAGCAGTGATCCACGCACGAATCCTCACCTATGCTAAAGGCATTCTTGCGCAAGCTGATGAACAGGGGGTGCTTGATGGGTTCTGTGAAAAATGACGCCGCGCTGGTGGTGCTGATTGCAGGGCTTTCAAGCGCCGTTTATGCGCAAGATTTACCTAGGGAGGCTCAACCCTGCGTAGCCTGTCATGGCGAGCGTGGCGAGGGCACAGCCCAGGGACCAATGCTCGCTGGGCTGTCCGAGTCATACATCAACACCCAGATCGACCATTTCATTTCCGGGCAACGCCACAATGTGCTGATGACACCTATGGCACAAGCCTATACCGACCCACAACTGCGTAAGCCGGTAGCCACCTACTTCGCTGCCCAGGGGAAACCACCACAATTGCAACTGCGAGGCGAGCGCCTAGCTACGTCGCCCGCCGAACAGCTCTATTACCAGGGCGACTCATCACGTGACCTCCCGGCTTGCTACAGCTGCCACGGTCCGGCGGCAGTGGGCGGAGGCCCCTTCCCGCGACTGGCCGGCCAACAGGCGGACTACCTAAGTTCGCAGTTACTGGCTTGGCAGAAGGGCGAGCGGAAAGGTGATCCCGACAACATGATGGGCATTATCGCCAAAAGGTTGAATGCAAAAGACATTCAGGAGCTAACCAGTTATCTGGCGACTATTCGGTGAGGAACCAGGCATGAGACTCAACAAATGCTGGCGGGCGATGTTGCTCTGGTGCGCACTCCCCAATCTGGCCCTGGCGGCATATCCGGACATGCAAGAAGAAATTGCTACCCAGCCCAAAGCGGCAGACATGCACTACTTCACGCCACGGGACCTGTCCCGCATTCCCAACGGTGCTTTTGGTGACAAAGTGCGCAAGGGCTATGAACTGTTCGTCAATACCCAGCAGCTCAAAGGCCGCTATGTCGGCAACACCCTCAATTGCACTAACTGTCATCTCGATGCGGGTACCAAAGCCTATGCCGCGCCCATGTGGGCTGCCTATCTGGCCTACCCCGCCTTTCGCAAAAAAGATAATCGGGTGAACAACTTTGCTGAGCGCATTCAGGGTTGCTTTAACTACTCGATGAATGGGAAAGCACCCGCCATTGACTCGCCCGAGTTGGTGGCCATGTCCGCCTATTCTTATTGGCTCCTGATGGGCGGTTTACTGGATATGTTTGGCATGCAGGACAAACCAGTGCCCGAACTCAACGATCAACAGCTGCAACTGGGCGGCAAAGATGAAACCTTCAGCCTGCCCGGGCCTCTGGCAGGACGCGTCAAGATGGCTGGGCGCGAGCACATGCCGGGGCGGGCTTTCGCTACCCTGGCCGAGCCTCCCCAGGCCGCTTCGCCGTCACGTGGGCAACAGGTCTACAGCCAACATTGCGCAGTATGCCATGGTGATCAAGGCCAAGGACGGGAAATGGCCGGCGTACCAGTGCTCCCTGCACTCTGGGGCCCGCAGTCCTACAATTGGGGCGCTGGAATGCATCGGGTCAATACTGCCGCCACCTTCATCTTCGAGAACATGCCCCTGGGCAAAGGTGTGCAGCTTAGTGTGCAGCAGGCATGGGATGTAGCAGCCTTCATGAATAGCCGTGAGCGTCCTCAAGATCCCCGCTTCGACGGTGACCTGAGCAACACTGCCAAAGAATTTCATGGATCGGACCAAGGCTATTACGGCAAGAGTGTAGAGGGTGAGCTGTTGGGAAGTCAGGCATTTCCTGCCGGGATTCAGCCCTAACGGCTGGATAGCTGACCTCCACGAAGAGCAGCTTTGATTCGAAAAGAGGTATTTAGCAGATAGACTGTAACCTCCCGTTGGGCTTCGTCATTGCGTGATTAATCGCACGTACGCTTGGCAAGCCTGCAATGCAGTTAATCCTTGGTCGCCGGCATCGGTGATGGCGACAATTCTTTGAGCAGCCGCTGGGTCAAGTTCGCCTCGCGCGGCTCCATGAACCACGCCGCCGGGGCCGGGGGTGGCTGGCACCCCACAGGCAATACCCGGGGCTGGAGCGGCGAGTAGGACTGACAGCCGGAGATCAGAAGTAGCGAGGCGATCGCGTAGGCGAGCTTGGTCATTTTGGGCATTGGTCAATTCCTTATAGTGGATTTGGTCATTGGCCCGAAGGCGATCCTCCAGGGCTTGGCGCTTGCCCCTCTCGACCTCCTGCCAATCGATAACAGCCAAAGCTCCGGCCTCGCGCTCGCACTGGTAAGCCTCCGCTTGATCAGCCAGCTGCGCGCTATATCGCCAGTCCTGCACTTTCCATGTGGCAAAACAAGCAATGGCCACTAGAAGCGCTGCTACCGCCAGGGCTGACCAGCCACGCGCAGTCATGCCAGCACCTTCAAGGCACAGTCATACAGCGCCTTGCGCTCATCTGCACCGTGCGGAACCCGGCCTGGCTTTCCGGTGTTGATGACGCTGCCAATGTCCTGGAAGCGGCCAGCGTCGGCCAGCTCGCTAAGCCCGTGCTTCGCCCACCACCAGGCGGCGGACATGGCGGCATGCTCCGGCTGCTCGAGCAGTTCCGGCAGGTCTTCCAGTGGCAGGCCCAGGCCAACGCCGGCAGCGGCATAGTTCGCCCGACCGGTGACCTGCAGCAGGCCACGCCCACGGAAGCGCCAGCCGTCACCCGGGTGGATGTTGCCCATGCGCGCGTTGTACACGACATTGGCGATGCGCTCCGGTTGCCGGGCATATTCCTTGGCCAGGGCAGCATTGAACCGGGTCGTCCAGGTACGCATGAGAGCCTCGGCGCTGTAGTTCAGGTTCTCCACCAGGTTGCGCAGGTGGCCCGACTCATGACCGATCTGGGCCAGGAACGCCGCCTGGCGAACCCGGCTGTCGATCTTGAAGCGGGCCATGGCTCGGTTTATTGAAGGCAAAAAAATGCCCGCTACTGGGCGGGCATTGGGGAGGATCTGCAGCAACTGCTGCTCGGTAATGGGCATCAGGCTTCCTCCATCGGCTCGACCGACTCAGGCTCATCGACGGTCACAGTCACTTCGGCGGTGTAGCGCTTGAGTACTTTGGCCGTATGCACGATTGCCGCTGGTTGGGAGGACAGCAGATCGCGCGCTGCCTGGTCGGCGGCTTCCTCGGTGGCGTGGTGGATCTGGTTCGCGGGGTCGTAGTGGTTGCTGGTGTTGATGACGATGTAAGGCATGGGGTTCTCCAGGCAAAAATGAACCCGCTCGATGGCGGGCTTGGGTGATAGTTCGACTTCAAACGTCGGCGGCTTCCAAAGGCTCTGTAGCTTCCGGCGCCGGTAGACCCGGCACCAAGAGGTGCAGGGTGATCATGTGCTTCAAGTCGTAGGGCTGCCCATCCTTGGTCGCGATGACGGTCAGCACACCATCGGTGAACTCGATTTCAATGTCAGCCCGACTATCCACCTGATTCACGGTATACCCCCAGCCATCGCCGATCGGGGGAAACGGGACCAGGCCGAGCGAGCCGGCTACCTGATAGACCCCTACTGATTGGCGTGAAGATGTAACGGCCAGGGAGCCATTCGACACCAGATCGTAGGTTTCACCACTTGCGCCAAGGATGTTGATTGCAGCTCTTGCCATGATCAAATCGCCTTCAGAGTGCCGTCAGCGGCACGGGTGGTATTACCAGTGTGGTAGATCTCGTGCCTTGTAGCGCTTGTATAGTCTCCAGCCCTGAACCAGATGCGGCCAGTAACTGACATCAAGATCTGGGTGCCATACGCTCCGCCGCTCCATGCGGCGTTAATCATGGTCCCAAACGACCCCGGCTCAGGAGCGCCGACCGTTCCTTGAGAGGTCCACATCTCGAACGAATTGCCCCAGCTATTGATTGATGCTGCAACGGGTGCAGAGCGATCCCCCACGACCATCAGGCTGCCAGGGGTGGAACCAGCATTACGCGTAGCGGCACTTCCCAGCCCGAGACCGGAACGCCCAGTTTCGGGTGTGGACCCACCGGTACCGCCACGCGCAATTGGCAACGTCACAGGCAGGGTTGCACCGCCCGAGACCCCGGTAAGCCAGTCGTACAGTTCATTGAAGTTACTAATCGCCTTTTGCCAGGCACTTCGCCGGTCATCCCCACCGGCCCCGCTAGGAGCAGTGCCCAGATTGATTGTTTGCTTAGCCATATACGACCTCTTTAGTTTGTATATCTAGCAGCCGGAAACTTACACACCGGAACGGCAAACTGCGTTTCATTCATGCTCTGCCAGTACCAGTAGCCCAGCGCAGTGATACGCTGACAATAGAGCGTGAGATAAGGCGCCCAGTTCGCCCATATGTTAAAGCCCGCAAACTGGGCATTATCGGTGAACCAGTTCACCCCGCGATCCATCGCAGACACGCATATAAAATCGTCAGTCTCGATAGAAACGTTTGGAACGAACACACGAGAGATAGACGTATCAACCGCCATAGACCACGAAGTTGCAAACTTACTATATCGCACAATTTTATCTCTTGCGTTGAATACCGGAATGCCGTTGGCATCCCAAATATTCAGTCCGTAGCCACTATTTTGCACCGCATCTGCAAACTTGCAGGACACATACTCAAGGGTAAAGTCCTGAAGAGGCGCCGCCCCAGTAGCCGCAGAATCCAGTTGAAAGCCTGTCCAATTCCCCGGCCCGCCAAGTAACGTCACCGCTAGGCCCAGCGCGCCGTGGGACGCGCTTTGCACACGAACGAATAGCTGCGGGGCTTCTTGGGTATAGATGGGGCGAATAAATGTCGCTTGCCCCTGGCCGCCACGGTCAGTATAGGATGAGGTAATCCTTACCATGCCTCGCTCTGAAAACACCATCACCTTGTAGGTGCTTGAAATGGTGATCGTGCTGTAGTCGTTTACCGCTTGAAACCCATACTCGGCCATTATCCCACCCTGACTGCTTCAAGCACGCAGTGAGCCGTGTGCTCTATCCACTCGTCTTTATAGTTGTTACCGACGCCCGTGGGGCTGCGTCGGTTGCAGTAAGTGAATATTGCGATCTGCGAGCCGCCCAAATTTCGATAGGTAGGCAGATAACCCCACTGACTTATCTGCCCATTCTGCGGATAACCGGCATAGTACTTAGGGGTAATTAGCAGAAAGCATTTGGACGGATCATACCCTGGCACATTCCAGAGAATGTAATCCGCTCGAGTGCCACTCCCGCTCTTTCGCACGCCATCCGTGGCGGGAATCTCCATTGATGCCAACTTCTGAATGGTGAAATCTTGCATACCCAAAGTTTGGACACCACTTTCGTTGCTCACCTCTACGCCATACAAGGCCATACGGTATACCTCCTTAACCGCTAACTTTGCCAAGTGCCGTACGGCGTACTTGGTTCTGATCGTAAACATAGAACCCGTCGTTATTGAAGAGCGTTGATCCTCCAGCACCCGAGCTGCGAATACTCACGGCACCGGTTACGAAGTTGAGCTCCAGCAATGGCAGCCCTTGGGAGTTCACCGCTGCGGACCTGATGGTCATGCCGGCGACAATTTCCTGGATGAAGGCCTTATTGATCACGGCCTGGTTGATGAACACCTGACCGCCCTGCACCACGAACGGCAGTGACATGTTGCCGCTGGACTCGTCGACAATCGCGAACCGTTGCGCGAAGGCCAGGATCTCGCTGGTTTGGCCGTCGCTTCCGAGTGCAAGCCCTGCCATGACCTTGCGGCCGCCAGTAGTGGTCTCCGCTTTGATGGTGGTCATGGCCGAAACCTTCCCATCAACACCTGCAAGTGTCTCGGAAACCTGCTGGACCGAGGCACTGACAAGCTGCACCGAACCTTCCACGGCGCCGACCTGGGACTGAACGGTATCCACCCGTCTGCCTGTAGCTATCCCGTCTTCAACCCGCGCGGATTGCTCCGTCCAGACACCCACAAAACTACCCGTTGCCCCAGCCAGCCCGGACGAGTCTCCTTCCATCTCCGGATTCACCTGAACATAGAGCCCGTCAAGGCGCGAGGCTTGAGCAGTGATTGCCGTCCCTTGTTGATTTACTGCGGTATTGAGCTGGCTGATCGCTGTGGCTTGGCCGTTCGCTTGGTGAGCGGACGGGCCGGTCGCGAACGAACTCGGCGCAGTGTTGGTGCCCAACTGCTCCTCAAGCATGAATCCGTCGAAGTACGCCTCCATCGAGCCAGCAACGGGTTGCGTAAAGAACAGAATTTCAGCCCGGTCCACCAAAGCCGTAGGAGTGGTCACTACAGCGCTGTATCTCCCCCAATCTGAGCCAACGGCAACGTTGCCCAGGCCAACCTCGACTTGTGCTCCGGCCGCATTCAGGTAACGAATGCGCACCGCAATATTGCGAGCGAGAGGCACTTCCGACCAAAACGAGATGATGTACTTCTGACTCGGTTTGAGTCGCAAGTTCAGTACCTCATTGTTGGCGTACAGACAGAAATAACCGGATCCGGTAGCGCTATCGACTGTCTTGAGACGGTGGGTGGCGTAAGCCGCAGAGAACGCCTCAGCGGTCAGTGCGGTGGTGTTGCGCCGTTGGATGGCAGGCAGGCTATCAGTGAAGACGCAATACTCCGCAGGAATGAGGTTTGCCCCGCTCCCGCCGATGTTTCCCACCGTGCTCTGCAACTGGGTCACTGCCGTGCCCTGGGCATTGAGCGTGTTGCCCTGCTGAGCAACGGTCGACCCCAGCGATTGCAGGGCGCTGTTGTCCGCCTTGCCAGCCACGGTGTTACCCAATTGGGTCAACTGGTTGCTTTGACTGGTCAGCCCTTGCTCCGTCTGGGTAACACGACCATTAAGCGTCTGGGTCGCGGTAGCCTGGGCATTGTCCTGGCCGGAACGCTTGCGCGCCGCCGGCGCCGACATGAACACATCTGTTGCATCGCCGGCGCCGATACGTAGCGTCATAGCCATGCGGATTGCTGCGGCTGGAACAGTGGCCATGCCCGTGAGCTTGACCCAGCCCCCAGTCGTAGTGGTGACGCGCTCACCATCACCGGCTGCAACTACCCAGTTATGCCCGATGCTCACACCTGCCACATCGTAGAACTGAATCCACAGGCCGCACTGGCCACGCGCCGCGGCGACATAGGCGTACAACTCGAAGTCGTAGACTTCACCGCCTACCACAGCAATCTGAGCCGAGTTGCCATTCTCCGGCGGCCTTACATTCAGGGCGCTAAGGAAGGCGTAGTAGGTGTTCCCGGTACCTGTGGCCGGACTTACACGTACTACGCGAGCGCTCGACACCCCACCAGGCACAGCCGCATCGTTTCGCAAAAACACCGTACCGGCCTGGCCAATTCCATTTGAGTTGGAAAAAGTCGGGTCCAGCAGCAAGTTTTCTCCAGCCACGCTCCCCACGGTGGCTTTGATGTTGGTGAGCTCTGTTCCCTGAGCGGTAATGGTGTTGCCCTGCTGGCTAACCGTATTGGTCAGCGCCTGGACAGTCGATGCGTCTGCCTTGGTCTGCGCTACCGCCAAAGCGTTCGCTGCAGCGGCGGCGGCATCGGTGGCAACCTTGTCACTCACCGTCACCCAGGCGCTGCCATTCCAGCGCTTCGGCGTGTTTGCATTGCCCGTGATGTCGATCCACAGGTTCTGCGCCAGGCGATCAGCAACCGCTGGTGTCGCGGTCTGCACCAGGACCTTGCCTTTGCTCCCGGCCAGAGTTGCAGCGGCGTCAGCGGCCTGCTGCGCTGCGGTCACCCCTTGATTCGTAGCGGTCAGGCCGTTGTTCAGGTTGGTGATTGCCGAACCCTGCGACGTCAGGCCAGTTTCAGTTTGAGTCACCCGGGCATCAAGGGCTGTCGTGGCAGCAGCATTCGCCGCCACCTGCCCCGCGCTGTTGCCGATGACGAAGGCGGACGGATCAGTGCCGGCGCCAATCTGTTCCTCCAACATGATCCGATCCACAAACACCGCGATCCCGTCGGCAGGGTTCGGTGATGCGGAAAGGGTTAAGACCATTTTGTCCGCAACAAACAGCGGGCTCGATACATCGAACAGCACGTTGTAGCGCGCCCAGTTCCCGGTAATAGCGATGTTCTGTCCTGGAGCGAACCGGACTTCTCCTGACGAAGAGATGGTCCGCAAGGACGCAACCATTTCCTTGTTCGCGCCCTCGCTTCTGGCATTGAAGGAAGCGATGTACTTCTTGTTCTTCAGGGCAATGTTGGCCCCCGAGTAGATCGCTGACGGTGCGAAGTAAGTCGTCCCAGTGCCAGAGGTTTTCAGCAGGCGAAGCGCATAGCCGTTGAACGCAGTGGGATCAGCCACCACCGAGGCAAACTGGCCACCACCCAGTACCAATGCAGGCGCGGTATCCGAGAACACCGAGTACTCAGCTGGCATCAGGTTGGAGCCATTGCCAGCAATGTTCCCGACCGAGGCCTGGACATTGGTGATTGCCTGGCCCTGGGCAGTAATTGTTTGCCCCTGCTGCGTGACCTCGTTGCTCAGTGCCTGAACCGTCGAGGCCTCGGCTTTGGTGGCCACCTGAGCCAAGGCCGATGCAGCAGCTGCAGCCGCATCCGTCGCCGCCTTGTCGGTCACCGCCGCCCACGCCGAGCCGGTCCAGCGCTTCGGGGTGTTGGCGTTGCCGGTGGTGTCGATCCACAAGTTCTGTACCAGCCGATCAGCTGCTGCCGGAGCAGCCGACTGAATGATCACTTTGCCCTTCCCGCCCGCCAGTGCATTGGCCGCATCTGCAGCTTGCTGCGCCGTCGTGACGTTCTGGTTGGTGGTCGTAAGGCTGTTGTTCAAGCCGGTAAGGGCCTGGCCCTGGCTGGAGATCGTCCCTTCTGCCGCCGTCACCCGGGCGCCGATGCTGCTGACCGTCGAAGCGTCAGCTTTGGTGTTGGCCACCGACAAGGCATTGGCCGCAGCCGCGGCCGCATCCGTGGCGACCTTATCCGTTACCGAGACCCAGGCCGACCCGTTCCAGCGCTTGGGTGTGTTGCCACCACCGGTAGTGTCAATCCAGAGGTTTTGCGGCAGGCGATCAGCTGCAGCCGGGGTGGCCGACTGCGTCAGCACCTTGCCTTTGCCGCCCGCCAGATCCGCTGCAGCCTGAGCGGCGTTCTGCGCGGCAATCACGTTGCCGTTGGTAACCGTCAGGCTCGACTGCACGCCGTCGATTCGCTCGGATTGGGCAGTGAGTTTGCCGTCCTGCTCGGTGACCTTGGTTTCCAGCGTGGTGACGCGGCCAGCCAGGCCGTTGGACTGGGACACCACCTGACCAACATCGAGCCAGTAGGTGGTGTTCGGCGGTGCCTTGGCTCCGGTCAGGTCAGCAGGCACAGCAATCTTGGCCTGATACAGACGATCATTCAGCCGCGTAGAAGCGCCAGCGGCATAAGCTTTCTCCTTCTGGTACTCAGCCGACTTGGCGATTGCGCTCACCTGGTCGATCTGTTGCTGCAGGTTGCCCTGAACCTGGGATATCTGCTCGCCCAGCTGGTCGTTGATCTCTTCGACCTGGACCTTGACCTCCTCTATTCGCTGACTGACCGAACCCGGCAGCGATGGCGGACCATCAATCAAGTCGATGCGTTCCTGCAGCGCCGGGTAAAGCGCGCCCTCGGTGATCTTGTCCTTGAAATACTCCTCATATTCGGACTGGTCGGCGCTCGACTGACCATTGACGCCCACACCCGCCGGGTACCAAGGCCCAACGTTGCCGGTCCGGTCGATCAAACGAGCCCAGAAGAAGAACGACACACCGGCAGCCAGGCCGTGCAGCTCATGCTTGGCCTGCGGGTAGGCGAAGTCGCCCAACTTGATAGCGTCATTGCGCGAATTGGTTTTGCTGTACCAGATCTCCGTCCGCTCGGTGTCCTCGGCGCCAGCAGGAAAGCCCCAAGACAGGCCGATGCCATAGACCAGCGCTGCGGTGTTGAGGAACGAAACCGCTGGCGGCAAGCCGACCTTGCCCGTCAGCTGGGTCAGGTTGGAGCTCTTCCAGATCGACGAAATATCGAACGCGCTCACGGCACGAACACGGGCCAGGTAAGCGCCCGCGTAGATGCCGGTCACGTCGACAGAGGTCGAACCGGTGCGTTGCAGCTTGATCCAGTTGCCGTTGTCCTTGCGCCATTCCACGTCATAGGCCACAGCGCCAGCAACAGCTGGCCAGGCAATGGTCATGGTGCTGACCGCGATCCCCTGGTTAACCGCAGAGCTCGAAGTCAGGGTCACGCTCGCCGGCGACGGTACCACCGTGACCGGGATAACACTGATCGGCCGCTCCTCAAGGCGGGCACCGGTGTCGATCGCCGCGAATTTACTTGGATTGAACTCGAGCGCGGTGATCTCGTACTGGCCTTCTTGAGTACGTGAAGTCTTGAGTACCCGGAACAACTGGATGGCAAGATCTTCATAGTCGATCGCCCATTGCAGCTCTGGCTCGGGCTGAACGCTGTAGACCGTGGTCACAGTCACTGCCCGGCCGTTTACCGACTGCACGGTGCGCGCCTGAGCGCTGCCGTTCGGCAGGTTCAGTATCAGGCGATCACCCGCCTTGATCGGCGTATCGCGGTCCAGGGTCACTACCCGGCCAGCAGCGGACGATATCCGGCCACCGTTCGGGCGGCCGGCAACCAGCTCGTCAGCCACTGGAATGACATAGCCAGGCAGCGGAATGCGGCCCTCCATCCCGGTTTTGAAGGTGACAGTGCGATCCTGGCTGTTGCTGAGCAGCGCCCACTTGCCACGGCGCTGGGCTTCAGAGGCGCGGGTGCAACCAATCGCGGAGAGTTCGATTGGACGATCGCGGTACCGCCGCTGAAGTGCCAGATCAGTCACCGGGATTACGTCGGTATCGTAGTTGTTGGCCGGGTTGTCGTAGCTCACCAGCGCGCGACTGTAGTGGGTGTTCCGCTCGGCACCGCCATAAACGAACTCGCCGGCAATGACGTTCGACCGAGTGAAGACGTAGTCGATGTCTTGAGCACGCGGCATGTCCGCCTGCATATACAGCGAACCGTGAGCCCAGTACACCATGCCCCGGTAGATCGCCGACAGGTCGCGCAACAAGGTCCAGGCCTCGGAACGGCCCTGCAGGTTCAAGTCGCACAGGAAACGTGGCTCCTGGCCGCCTTGGCCATTGGGTACCAGCTGGTCGCAATACTGGGCAATGCGGTACATCTCCCACTTGTCGACCATCCAGGACTTGATGCGCTTGCCCAGGCCGAAACGGTCCTCGACGCACAGGCCGTAAGTTACGAACGCAGGGTTGTTGGTCCAGGCTTGCTTGAAGGTTCCGTCCCAAACGCCGGTGTAGGTGCGTGCTACCGGGTCGTAGTTGGTGGGCACCGGCCAGCGCTTGGCCTTGCAGTCCACGGTCACCGACGGGATGTTCTGGAACTGCTGGGCATCGAATTCGATGTAAAGCAGTGCAGTGTTTGGGTACCGCAGCTTTTCGTCGATGATCTCGGTGTAACCGGCAATGGTCATCGTGTCGGCGATGGTGCCGCTGTTGGCGTTCGGAGTGATCCGGCGAACGCGCATCATCCAGCCAGAAGTGGCGGCCGGCAGATTCACCCGCACAGAGCGCTGGTAGCCGTTGGTTGTCTTGCCATCCACTGCGCCACGGTGAGCTTCGGCATATGCCCCGCCATCGGTGGCGATGTCGATCGCGTACTCGATGCGGTAACCATTGGTATTGCCGCTGCTGTCCTGGCTGGCCAGGCGTGGCCAAGCCATACGAACACGCACGGCAGAGAGCTGGGTATTGCTCAAAGCGCGGGTGAGTGGGTTGTCGCTGCGCAGCTCGACGCCGACCGTGGTCTCGTTCTCCACGGCAGGAATACCCTGGATATAGTCCTGCTCGACAGAACCCTGGCGCCACTCCCATTTCACGCCTGGGAAGTTGATGTTGCCACTGGCATCCATGATCGGCGTGTTGTCGAGGTAGATGTCGCGGTCGGTCGGAGTCCCGTCGAACTCACCCTCACCCACCGCAATCAGGAGCTTGGCCAGGTTCGTCGACTGCAGGCTGTCCGGTGCCTCGACTGGCGATTTAGGTTTGCTGTCGCCGCCTTTGGCGCCAGTGACATTCAGATGAGCTGCTGCGCCCATGCTTTCCTCCGGGCATAGAAAAGCCGCCCGGAGGCGGCTTGTTCACTGGGTTGGCTTTACGCCTTGTCTTGCGCCTCGATGGAGGCAGAGATAATCGCACCACCCCACCGACGTTTGCCAATGCAGATCGGGACGGGGTTGCCGCTGGCAGTGGTGTTCTTGGCACTACCGAACGCATACGACGGCAAGTTTTCCGGTGCTGCGCTTTGTGACAGGCCCTTGGCCTGGGGGCTGAGCATTTGAATCACACCGCCGGCGACCATGCCGATCCCCGCACCTACAAGTGGCGCGCCGAACGGTGTTGTGGACAGGAATACACCCGCGACTATCATGGCGGCCCCTACAATGGTTTGTAGAATTCCGCCGCGCTTGCTGCCGGCAATTACAGGAACTATACGGACATCGATACTCCCAGACTTACCGAAATCATCCTCCCCAATATTCTTGCCATTCCTGAAAATCGCAAAGCGCATACCAAGAGAGTCCAGCCTTTTTATCTCTGCCTCGAAACCGGGTAGCGTGGCGCGTAGCGCGGAAAACACCTCCCTCACGCTGCCGCTATCAAGCGCCCGCCGATGCACCCGGCCGAAGCGGCTGACTAGGGGACCAGACAATTTGATGCTTGCCATTCCCGAACTACCAAAAGCGGTATCCATAATATCTCCGGCCAAGAAAAAGCCGCCCGGAGGCGGCTTGTTCAATTGTAATTAATGTAGGGGCCTATAAAGACACCGCTCATGTCCCCGCTTATTCGGTAAATGGTCTCCTGATCAGCCTTCACGTTTCCGGTAATCGCCCGAATTGCCATCCCACCGCAAAGACCAGAATCGGCTAAGCCGATTCCAATGTTTGGCTGTCCGACAGGCAGGAAAAAGCTTGCGCGCTGCCCAGTACCGACCTTGGCAGATCTTTTCCCATCGATGTACACGACAACATCGCAACCAGAGCCTACAGCGCCTGAGTCGCGTACCACGGTCAGTGTTCCGCTGCTTCCGGCAGGCTTCGACTGAAACGCATACAGTTCATCGCGCGGCACTGGGTCGGCCTGCTGCACGGGAGTAGCAGATGTGGCACATCCCGCCAGCAACGCCAGCCCTACCGCACCGATCAAAATTCGCATGTGATCCCTCCCCAAAAATGCGGAAATGTACCATGACACCGAAAACTAAGAGCGCCGCTAGTGAGTGGATGCTTCATCAATCCGCGCAAGTAGTTCGTCGAACCGTTTCTCGGCCATCCCTTGGTTGCGGGCCAAGATCTCCAAGCTCGGGTCTATTTGTCGCAAATAAATGCGACATTTCTCCTCGCTGAACTTGTCCACGTTCTCGTGTATATCGTCCGCCAGCGCCTTTGCATCACTAATGCATTGTTTCAAGTGCTCCCGCTGACCCGTTAGAAAATTCAGAAGCTCTTGAGCCACTGGCCGATTGTCCCGGAAGTAGCTACCTATCCGTCTGATTAGTGATTCATTCTCCCGGTTAAGCTGGTACCAGCCCGTGCGCGCCTGCTCGGACTTAACCACCAAGCTTTGCCGCAGCGCGAAGAGTTCATTCGACTTTGTTCTGCTGAGCGCCCGCCAGGCCACAGCCAAGCTCAGCAATGCAAAGACCAAGGTGAACACATCGATCAACGAAATTTTGCCTACTTCCATACACGTGATCCTGACAGATAAAGCCTTCAGGATATCCGAACCATGATCAAACGGAATGGCTGGATGAAAACCCAGTACCCGGCCAGCCCACCCCCATAGTAGCGTTGTGCCTCCACAACGAAAGGGATTCGAGATGGCCCTCTACGCCCCAGATACAAAGAAATACGTGAACCAAACGAACCAACCAAACAACAAGCATTGGACTCACGTCTACAAGATAGGCGCAATTGTGCCTGAGTCGGGGATCTACCGATGCGTCACGTGCGGGGACGAAATCACCTCCAATAAAGGAGATCCATTCCCGCCGCAAAACAAGAAGCAGCATCCCTGCACAGATGAAAATGTCAAATGGGAACTTATTGTCATGACCCAAACCACCGGCTCAGGGAAATAGCATATCGAACCGCCCCGGTCCGTTGCCGGAAAGCCCATGGACTGGGGCAGCATCGCCTCTAGCGCAAGCAATTAAGGATTTCGAATGGCCACAAAACTTATTCAACTTAACCTGTCTCTCGCGCCCAAGGCTGTAGTAGGGCTCGGGAATGGGAGCAACGCGAACCTGATGGTTGAAGTAGACCTCTCGGGCAAGCCTATCGGTGATTATTCGATAAAAGAGATCGAGGAGCTCGCACGAGCTGAGCTCAAGCGAGTCGCTGCAACTGCCTGATTTGCTCATCCAAGGCAGCAATGCGGGCGGTCAATATCGCCTCGTATGCTAGCCGCAAGCTCGACTCCGTCGTGAGTCGAGCTTGCAGTTCATCAATCCTACGGTTTGCTTCGTTCAGTCCGTCAGCCGATGCTTTGCTCATTCTCCACTCCTGCGGATTTACCGCTTCATTTCGCGTCTCGATGACGCAACACAAGGCGCGTTCGGTCGAGCCAGGGCCCGCCGAACACGATGATTTCTGATGGCCTGCCGTACAGGTGGTGCAGCAGAAATGGGCCCTGGCCGAACACCTGGACCTGCTCGTCTGGCAGTTGCGGGTCAGTGCCCAGGTAGATCCCGGCATGGTTCGGGTGCGACGTGCGCCCCACCTCCATGACGATCATGTCGCCGCGCTGGGGCTGACCAACCTGGTAGAAGCCAGCCGCTTCATAGGTCTGTTCGTACAGGCTCGGGCCGTCGGCCTGCTCCCACCACCCCTCCTCTCGCGCATAGGGGGGAAACTCCAGGCCCCACTCGCGGCGGTACCAATCAGCGCAGACCTGCCAGCAATCCCAGGCGCCATGTACGAACGGCCGCGCCAGCAACGGCGTATGGCCAGTGGGTGTGATACTGCGCAAATCCCCCTCCGGCCACGACAGGATGTGCCAGGGCAGACCCGTGGCTTCGCACATGGCTAGATCGCGCGGGGACGGCCTGCTGGTGGCATCAGGGTGTGAGTGAACGATGCCGATCACCTCGCCCTGGTCCTCCGCCGCAGCGTATTCCTCCGGAGCAATCCGGAATTCTTCGCCCGGGTCGCTCGCGGTGTTGGCGCACGGCACGTAGATCTGCTTGCCGCCGACGGCCACGACCAAGCCGCAGCACTCACGCGGGTATTCCGCCGCAGCGTGCGCTCGCACGGCAGCCAAGATGTGTTTGCGCATGATTAACTCCGAGCGATCAGTGATACGGCCGGGAAACCACCGAAGGGAATCTGGTTGTCCTGCCCCCAGCGGACAATGCAGCCGGAGTCCAGGCATCCATTGCATTGGTCCTTTTCGGGATCATCCGTGGGGTTGCCCTCGAGGTCGAAATAGGGGCCGGTATAGCCGCAGTTCGGCCCCCGGTAGCCGGCAGTCATTGCCCAGTGACACAGTTGGGTCATTTGCCTGCCAATAGTCTCGCCACCTACATCGCCAGGGCTGGCAAGCTCCCACGCCACCGTGGTGCCGTTTTCCAATACTTTCTGATCGATGTACCAGACCTCGATCGCTTCCTCGGCCGAGTCGGCCTCCGGATTGCCGCTTGGGAAATTGGCGGCATCCAGGTACTGCGCCATGGTGTGGCGTATCGTCAGCTTGAACTCGAGCAGGTTGTCGAACGCCAGGCACAGCGCGGTGACTCGGCCGTTGACGTTGCCAACCGTCAGCGAAGGCCGCACGGCGATACCGTCTGAGTTGGCCTCGATGCCCTCGACCTGCATCGGCCAGGCGCCATATTCTTTCCCCTGCCACCAGATAGATTTGGCGGGCAGCTGGTCAGCGTTAGCGCCAGCTGCAGCCAGTTCTTCAGGTGTATGGGGAATTGCATGCCCATGAAAGCGCAAGATATCTGCACCGAAGTCGGACCCGTCCAGTTCGAACAGCAGGATCTCGGCTCCCGGCTCCAGCTTCTGCAGCTGAGTGATTAGGCTCATGGGTGATAAGACCTCTCAAAGGTTGCCGCCACTACCCCGATGCCCCCCGGCTTTCGTTGCTGTCGGAAAGTCTCGCAGCGGTACATCCCCAGGGCGCCGCCTGGTGGGGTCCAAAGGAATGACCTGGCCCCGCGATGGGAGCGGATGAAGTCGAGGATGGGTTTGACCTCTTCCGCCAGCCCCCCAAAAGACAACGCCCAACTGTCTACCTCAGCGTTCAGTCCATCGCTAGCCACCTGGGCATAGCCATCACCAAACTGCGATTTTCTTGTTCTGAGGGTGCTGTCCGAGCTGGCCTCGTCATCAGGCACCCAAACAAACGTCTCCATTGCCATCAGCTTCTCCGGGTACTGTTGCGGTGGCTTGCACCACCTGGTCGCCAGGAATCGGCGATTGCACGTTCTGCCACCCCGCGCATCTGCAATTGCAGGTTCTGCTGCAGGGCGGCGCTGTCGAGCTCCATGCCTTCTGAGCTTCGATCTGGCACGGAGACCGAAACCGGGGCGTTCACCTGCACCACCGTGCTGCCGCCGGCATTGCCACCCACCATCTGCACCCCCAGCGCCCCGTCGGCGCCGCGGGCCAACGGCATGATCGCTTCCGGCCCCGCCTCTCCAGCAACACCAATCTTCCCGCCGGCCATGCCGAAGGGGGTCGGGGCATTGAGGATGCTGTTGGTGAATGCTTCACCCTTGGCGTAAAGCTGCACGCCGCCGCTCCAGGCGCCACCTTTGGCCTGCGCAACGCCTGACCAACCGTCCATGTATTGGGGGCTGTACCCTGCCTGGGTAGATCCAAGCGAAGCGGAGCCACCGCCGAAATAGTTACCTGCAGCCGACATCCCCATGCCGACCAGGCCGCTCAGGAGTGAGCTCGCCGCCTGCTGACTGGCAATCCTGGCCATGTCCGAGATCACGCTGTTGGCGAAGCTCCTGAAGCTGCCCTTGCCCGTCATGGCGAATTCCGTCAGGGCGTCGCGCGCTGAGTTGAATCCAGTGGTGAGCATGTCTTCTGTCGCACCTGCGAAGTTGGCTGCATCGGCTTGAATGTTGTCCCACGCACGCCGGGCACCGTTGCGGTAGTCGCCCTGGGCCTGCAAGCGCGCGTCGTAACCATCGACCTCCATCTGCAGTTCACGCGCCTGGTAGTCCGCCAGATCCGCCAGCCGCTGCTCGTAGGCCGACTGGCTGAGTCGCCGGGAAACATCCTCTTGCTGCTCTTCCAGTTGCCGGCGAGCCTGGCCGTACTTCTCGCGCACAGCGTTCAAGCGATCGGCCTGCTCACGCTCGTTATCACCCATGCCGACGCCGGCAACGTCCGCATTGATCACCTCTTGCCGTGTCTGCAGCACCACTTCCATGGCCTTGCGATACGCATCAGCGCTGTTACGCCGCAGTTCCGCCAGCTTCTGCTCTTCCTGGGTCCGCTTCTGGATAACGGGGTCTGCGTAGGCCTCGTTCAGGTTCTTGATACCGAGTTCCATCTCGGCAGCCGTTATCCTGCCAGCGGCCTGGGCCTTGCGCAGGCCCTGGACACCTTCGGCGAGGTCTACAAGTCGCTTTTTCTCCGGCAGAGCCCTGTCGATAATGGCATCCAGCGCTTTGAGCTCATCTTGCAGCGACTTGGTGCGGTCCTTGCTGCTGTCGGTGGCATCCTTGTTGGCCTTCTTTTGCGCCTCGATTGCGCTGGCAGCAGACAGGATCGCCAGGCGGTCGATTTCGGTGAGGTCGGCGTTTTCTGCAATGTGCCGATTGGCAATCTTGATCGCATCGCCATTGTCCTTCAGGCCTGCCAACTGCTTCTGGAGCGTTTCCAGATAGGTCTGACCCGCCGTGCTCATGCCGGCCTTGGCGGCATTGTTGGCATGGGTCGATGCGGTGTTCTCCTCGGTGACCCCGGTGAGAACGCGCAGCGTCTCGGCGATCAGGCCGGATCGCTGGTCGGCATCACTGACTGCGCCAGCCTGGGTGATCCACTGTTGCACAGTCTCGGGGGGCAACTTCACCCGAGTGCCAACCTCGCGAAGGATGGGTGACAGGTCGGCGCCTGCGGCGCGAGCCTCCTTCAGTTGCTCCACAACACCCTGATAGGCACGTAGCTGCTGGCTGTACTGCCCGCCGGAGTCTCTGGCCGGCGCCGTGACCGTAGCCGAGCGGATCGACTGGGCAAGATTGCCATAAGCATCCTTGACCTTGTCCGTGGCATTGATCTGCTCCTGTTGCCACTTCACCAGCGACGCTTCGCGCTGGTCCTTGTTGAGCTTGGCGAACTCCTCTCGCAGTTGCGCAACGGGCTTGTGCATATCATCCAGGCTGACCCCGGCTTGATCCGCACTGTCCCTCAGCAACAGGAAGCTAGCCGCAGCGGTACCGGCCAACAGCGCCAGCCCCATCGGCCCACCCAGCGCCGCAAGCAGTCCACCGGTGGAGGCGCGCGTCAGGTTGGTCTGCGCAATTGCCAGGGCATCCGTGGATGCCTTCAGCGCTGCTTGCTTGGGGATGAGCTGCGTCTGCACAAGCGACAGCCGTTGCAGACCGCTGGCAGCCGCCACAGAAGCCTGGGCTTGCTGGAACTGCGCCTGCGCATAAATATGCTGCGCATCAGCCGCGCGCAACGCGGCCTGGGCGTTTTGGATCTCGGCGGCGCGCTGGGCCAGTGCGGCCTTCAGGGCCAGGCCGGATTTAGCCACGTAGTTCGTCAGAGCGGCAGCACCCGCGCCGCCCATCGCCACGGCGACCAGGTCGACGTTGTCGGCCAAGCTGATTAACACCTGGGAAAGACCAGCTACCGCACCAGTGCGCTCCTCCATGCTGCCCAGGAAGGTGCTGATCGCGTTGCTGATATTGACCAGGGCGTCTTGGACGCTCGTGGACATACCAGCTGCAGCCTTGCGGTTCGCCTCGACGGTTTGCAGCAAACCGGTGTTGATGTCATCGAGTGACAGTTTGCCCTCGTTACCCAGCTTGCGAATCTCGGCAGCACTTTTGCCTGTTGCGCTGGCGATCGCATCGACGATTGTTGGCATTGCGGTCTGAATTGATACCCAGCCGTCAACGTCTACCTTGCCGGTCTGCAACGCCTTGGAATAGGAATCCAGTGCCGACCCTGCCTTATCGGCTGCTGCAGCGTTGGTCACCAACAGAAAGCTGAAGCTGTCGGTGATATCGAGCGTCTGCTGAGTGTTGAAGCCCAGGCTGCGCATTACGTCGGCCGTGCGGATGTACAGCTCCTGAGCTTCCGCCAGCGGTCGGTATGTCTCCTGGGCGGTACGCAGCAGATGCTCCTGCACTACCTGGTACTCGCCAGCACTCCCAGCAGCGGCCTTCATCCGGTCGGACATCTGCCCATAGGCGTCGACCTGCCGGATGATCCCACCGATCAGGCCAGCGCCAGCCACGGCAGCGAAGGCGCCGCGCATCAGCACCCCGGCCTGTTGGGCCGCACCGCCAGCACTGTCGAACGCAGAGTCGACGGTGGCCAGGCTGCGGTCGATCGACTGAGACGTGCGCGCGACCACCTGGTCCGCGCTGGCCAGCTCCCGACGCAACTGCGCCGTGGTGGCCTCGATCTGGACCAGCATCCCCTGGACTTGTTGGTCGGCCATGAATATCTCCAAGCAAGAAAACCGCCCGAAGGCGGCACGCTATCTACTGTTTCGGGCGACCTCGCAGGAAGTTCTTCAACCTGTCCGCGACGCTTTCACGCTTCTGAGGCGCTGACTGAGCGTTCCCTTGGCTTTGACCGCGCCCCGTCCAATCGAGACGAGCATCGAGTGCGAGCATGATTTGCGGAATCGGCGTGTGCCAGGCAATGTCGGGCGGCCAGCCAAGCCAGCCGGTGGCTACGCCGAACAGGTAGTCGACGTAGCTGCCGTTCTTCACTGCGCTGTGCTGACCGCCTCGTCCTTTCCCCGGGCGACCACGCTTGGCGGCACGGGATTGAGCAGAGTGGTGATGAATTCGGTCAGTTGGCCCGACACCTTGGCCACGCCGGTGTGGAACACCTCAGCGGCAACGACCTGGTGCTGTTCGGGCGCCAGGCCAGCACCGGCGACGACAATGTCAGCGCAGGCCGCGATGCTCATCAGACGCATCGATTCCAGCGCGCCGCGCAAACCGCCGAAGCGAGCTTCAATTCGCAATGCTGCATCCAGCGTCGGTTTCAGGGTGTAGGTGCGCGCACCGATCACCAAGGTGACAGTGCCATGTAGGGCTTCGCTCATTTGGGTTCTCACAGAAAAAAGGCGCAAGCCCCGTCAGTTACGGGGCAGCAGGACCGGCCAGGATTTCGAGAATTTCGGTGTTGATGGCGAGCGTCATGTTGCGGCGCACGACGTTGTCGGCTGCGCCTGGGGCTACGGTGTTGTTCATGACCTTCACGCCGAAGTAGAAAGTGGTCGGCAGGATTGCCGGGGTGGCGTCAGGATCACCGTCGTTCAGGGTGACCTTGATGTTGTAGTTACCCTTGGTGCGGTCCTTGTGAGCCACCGCCACCGCCTTCTGACCGGCGTCCCCGCTGTCCAGGCCAACAGTCAGTGTCATATTGCCCGCGTCGGCGGTGCCTTTGTATTTGCGCACCCGACCATCACTCAGTGCGGTGAAGTTCACCGCGCTGAAGGTATCGCCAAATTCGCCCAGGTCTTCGATCTCGCCCACATCGATGTAGGTGTCGGCTTTGTACTGGGTTTCGGTGCCAGCTGCGGTTTTACTGCCGATGGCGAGTCGGCAGCCGGCGGCCGTATTGAGATTGTCTTCTGCGGGCATGGGTGTTCCTCCAAAGCCACGTTGGATAAAAGCCGCGACGCGGCCGGTGGTGTGTTCAGTGAGTGGTGATCACGCGGACCGTGATCGAACCCTGATACGTAATTCCGTCGGCATCGCGCTGGGCGTCGGCCTGCTCGATACGAACAGAGACTGCCCGGCCGGTTGCCAGTGGCAACTTGCGCTCGTCCAGGGCGTTGATGATCTCGCCGTTGATGCGCTTCACCTCGGCCTGGCCGATGGCATCGGACCACACCGACAGGTAGATCAAGCGCTGCTCACGCTTGCGGCCTGCAATTGGCCGAATGTTCGTAGAAACTTCCCGGTCAATGGAGACATAGGGCTTCGGTGTGTTCATCGGTGCGCCGTCGTGAACGGGGCAGCTGACCTCAGCCACAAGCCTCGCAAACAAGGCTTGCTGGAGCGCGACAGATGGATCAGCCATTCCCTACCCCCTGGCTTGCCTTGCGCAGCGTGCGGGTGATTGCCGCCTCGATCTCTGCCAGGACGAACTCCCGATTGACCTGCATCGCTGGCCTGAGCCAGGGATGTGCCGGTCTGGCTGGAATGTTCGGGTACTTACCGAAGAAGTGGGTGCCGTCGCTCTTGTTCTTGGTATCGCGCCGCCCCAGCCGGTTCTTGCCCTTGAGCTTTGAGCGGTCACGGTTGGTGGTGTGGGTGCCTGACGCGGCGCTTGCATCGGCACGGTGATAGAGCTTGCCGGAGTAGCCTTTGGTGCCGTACTCGATGAAGCGCAGGTAAAAGTAACGTTGGTTGTTGAGCTTTCCGCGCAGACCGATTTCCGCATTCAGCCCGCTGGACGATACGAACGCCGTCAGCGCTGCGGCGGCTTCCCCCGTGTCTTTAGGCACCAGGTCCTTCATCGTTTGCAGCATGCGGTCGGCGGCCTTCTGCATCGCCGGCTTCAGCTCGTTATCCATGTTCTTGTGGATGTTGCGCAGAAGGCGGCGAAGCTTGAAGTCGCCGGACATCCTGGAGCGGCGAGCCATGGCCTACTCCTTGGCCTGATCGCCCTTGGCTGGCTTGGTCGCCTTCTCGATGACCTCTTCGGCGTAGCCACGGGCGATCAGCCCCTTACCGTCTTCAGCTGACACGTCAAACTCTTCACCCTTCGCCCGCTCGCCGACAGCGCCGGAGAGTGGGCCCAGTGCTCGAATCTTCATTGGTTGTACCTCATGGATTTGGCACGGACGAGCAAAGCAGCCTCATCAGCGTCCCGGAGTTATCAATTAGGACGGCCTCGACCTTGTAAGTCACGCCGCGCCTGGTCAGCCGCCAGCCGGCGACAATGTCGCCTCGAGGCCTGACGAGAATTTCGGCGGTAACGACTGCCTCCAGTTGCTCGGCGACTGCTGAAACGCGACCGCTAGGCAACCTGATCTCGGCCCACAGTTCCGGAGGGGTTGCCGCCACCCATGTTTCTTCGGCACCGCCGGAACTGTTTTGCACCCGCCGCGGAAAGGTCACCGTGCAACGATGACGAAGGCGACCGGCCCTCATACGCCCCACCCGATTCGATGTGGTGTCAGCAGGGCCTGAGAACCCATGGGCATTGCTGTGGCGATCGTGCCGGTGACAACGTCTTCACGGTTCGCGTAAAGGTGGCCCAGTATCAGCAGGCAGGCTCCTTTGATTGCAGCATTGATCAATATGGGCGACTCACCAGCCTCATCGGCAGCAACAGCAGCGGCCATCGAATCCTCGTCGGCATAAAACCTGCGGTTCAGGTAGTCCATCGCCTTCCCTTCCGCCGCCGCGATCAGAAGTAGCAGGTACTCGTCATCGTCGTCAGGATCGCGAAGATGTTGGCGAGCGATAGCCATGCTGATAATGGGCATCGCTTACTCCTTCAGCGGGTCAAATGAGGCCAGATTTTTCTGAACCAGTTCCTCGGCGTGACGACGCGGGACCGTATAGGCCGGGCCTCCGCGACGACGCAGTTCACCCTCGTCCATGTAGGAGCGCATAGGGTAAATCTGAACCACCGCAGGGTTGGGATTGGCAGCAGGTTCTTCTCCACTGCCGGGCTGATTGAAGTCATAGCCGGTTTCAGCTGCCACCGATCCGGCTTGGTCGGAATCATCCGGAGCGCTTGCGCCAGCAGCTTCGGCATTGGCGTTTGCAGACTGATCGGTTGCTGTCACATCGGTCGCGAGGGTCGAGCCTGCCTGGCCTACTGTCTGATCCTGACCTGCACTCCCCGTGGCCCCGGGTTCGGCTGAAGAGGTTCCGCCTTCGCCAAGACCCGATGAGACCGGTGCTTCAGGCGAAGGGGTTACGCTGCCATTCTCAGCGTGAGCTGTATTGAGCTCAGTAGGCGAGGCAGAATCTTTCGCCTCCGCCGTGGATGCTGGTGTTTCCTGTTTACGTGCCATAGGAGTACTCCAATCGGCGCCATCACCGGCGCCGCGCGGCAGAAGATTTAGGGAGTGACTGTGGTCAGCGGGCCAGTGACAAAGGCTTCTTCACGGTAGATGGCGAACGCCAGTCGCTCTTCCGCACGGATCGTCGCCATGTTGTTCTCGAAGTCCTTGTCGTTCTCGGTTGAGATCAGCACTTCGATTTCCATCCGATCGAAGATCTGCGCACCGAGCTTGAAGGCCCCGACCAGGAAGTCGTTCTGGGTCATGGCCTGGGTGGACACTACTGGACGATTCCAGAGGCGAGCGTCAGTGCCGCTCTGGGGCTGACCGATGATGTAGCGCCCCTCACCGTCCTTGGTCAGCTCGATCGCCGCCCAGTCAATCGGGTTCAGCACAATGCCGTCCGACGGAAACTCAGCCAGCTCGGCCTGCAACAGCGCCAGACGCAAACGGTCAATGCGCTGCTCGCCTACCACCGCTACGCCCGCGGGAGCCGCGTACAGCTGCGCAACGGTCATGAGGCCCTGAAGATTCGCGCCAGTGCCGCTGCCGTAGAGCAACTGAGCCTCTTCGGCCATATTCAGACCGTAGCGCGCGCGGCCATCGATGTAGCTCTGCAACGCTTTTGCATCGTCGAGCATTTGTCGGCTCGCCTTGAACAGGTGAGCGATGGTTCGGACGTTCGCGGTGGCCAGAGCGAAGGTCAGGTCGGAGTACGGCTTGGCGGTGGTTTCAGCGACGGTGCGGGCGCTGTTGGTGAAGCCGGTTTCGCGGATGTACTCGATAGAGTTCGATTCCGTTTCGCCCGGCGCTACCAGGTCGCGGATAGTCAGGCGACGCTGAGGCGGTGCGACGACACCTGCCAAGCGCTGGGCAGGCACGAGATCACCACCAGTGGCTGTGGTGATTGCCGCACGCGGGACGGATACACGACGCGAACCACGGAAGGACGAGTTCATGTCCTGCATTTCTTCACTGCCGATCACCAGCGCCCCGACCGACTTTTGCGGCTCAACCTGGTGAGAGCGGTCACGGCTCGCATTTACGAGCTTCTGCTCGGCCTCGCCCAGGCGTGCCTGAAGCTCGCCCTGCTTGGTCAGCAGCTCGTCGACCTTGGCGCGTGTCTCGGCAGTCATCTCGCCGGAGGCCTTGATCTGTTTGTCAGTCGCCTCGGCTTGGGCTTTGATCTGGTCGCCAATGCCCTTGAGGCTGGCGTTGAGTTCCTTGACTTGGGCTTCAAAGTCCATGGTTACTTTCCTTTCAGAGAATTGAGGAGATTGGTTGCCGCGCTCAGAGAGGCGGAAAGGTCTGGCGCAACAGCGCTAGGCTTGTCGGTCAGGGCAGCGTTATGCGTACCCCCGCCGGCAGCGCGAGGCATGCCGGACTTGAAACTGGCGAACAGTTCGCGGCGCTCGGAGCGAGGCATGCCGGCCTTAGCCAGGGCAACGTCCATAGCTTTGAGCGCACTGGCCTGTGCGGTCTCTTCGGTTTCGCGCTCGGTGATCTCGGCGGACGACAACAGCCCGGTGGCCAAGCCCAGATCCACGGCGCGCTTGCCACGGATATAGGTTTCGTCGTCCATCAGTTCGGTCATATCTTCTGCAGACTGGCCGCTGGTCTCGGCATAGAGGTCGGCCATAGCGGCATCGAACTCCTCCATGTCATCAGCGATGTCGCGAAGGTAGTGACGATTGCCGGCGAGCCAGGTCCAGCAGTTGTGAATCATGAGGAAGGCGCTGCTGGCTACCTCTCGCGTACCACCAGCGAGGAAGACAATCGAAGCAGCGCTGGCCGCCATGCCGAGCACCTTGGTGGTGACCTTGTGACTGTGTTCACGAAGGCGATGGTAAATGGCAATTCCTTCAAACATGTCGCCGCCCGGCGAGTTGATGTAGACGGTGACGTCGCGGTCTCCGATAGCCCGCAAGGCCGCATCGATTCGTTTCAGCGTTACACCCTCGCCATACCAGTCTTCGCCGATCACACCGTAAACCGTGATGGTGTCCGAGGTATTCTCAACGGCTGCCTGAATCGCGGGGTTCCATTTATCGAGCGCGCGCGGGCTCATCTCGCTGCGCAGGCCGCGAGACTGGATCTTGTGTTTCATGGGCTACTCCCGTGGATTGTTTTCCGGCTCTTGCAGCCAGTGCATCAGTGCGGCCCGTGCGGCCTGACCATCGTTTTGTTTGCCCAACTGGTCCAACGGCACTAGGTTCGACTGAACCGTCAGGACGTCCCCGCCAGGCATGTGAGGCATGTTGTCCTTGCGGCGGCCCTCATTGCGGGTGATGAAGCCGTTCTGGGCCATTGTGCTGAGGTACGCCGCACGCCCTGAGCTGTCGGCCCGCAGGAACGCCTCAAGTGAGAACTCCGAATAGAACTTAATCCGATCAACTGCCGTCATGCACCACTTGTTCACGCACTGCTCGATCGGCGCAGTGAACGACATGATGCAGTAGGTGAGAAACGCGATCTGCTGCTGCTCCAAGCCGGTGCCCCAATTGCTGCCTTTGTCGGTCTTCATAACCATCCAAGGCGGGACGCCAAACCATCGGCAGATTTCCTCGATACTATGTCCTCTCGACTCCAGCAGCTGTGCATCGGCGGGATTGATGCCAATCATCTCCGGCTTCACGCCCTGTTCGAGCACTGGACTCTTGCCCGCATTCAATGCCCCGGAGATTGTCTTCACGTACTCACGGAACTCAACGCGCTGGGCCGGATTCAGCGTCTTGTCCACCGAGAACGCGACCGTGGGCATCATGCCGTTTCGGAAGGTGCTGTTAGCGGCGTCATCTGCCGACATCGCAGAACCGAACACATCCGCGCCGTACCGAATAGCAGAAAGGCCAACTCGGCCATCCAAGGTAAATGCTGGGATGTGCAGCATGTTCTGCCGATCGATCTCCCGGCGACTCCCCTTTCGAGGCCGGAAGAAATACCTGAGCCGGCCATCATCATCGAACTCCAGGTCGACTCGCGACGGCATCAGGAAGTCGAGAGCAATCACGCGCCCAGCAGAACGATGAATCTCGCAATAGGCGTTACCCCACAGCAACATCGAGGCGACGACAGCCTGCCAGAAGTGGAAGGCGGCCATATCCTCGTTGGGGCTGGTATGCACCACGTCATACAGCGGGAAGTCGCGGGCACTCTCGCGGCTGCCATCCGGCATTCGCCGATAGATGCTCAACGGCAAGCCAGCTACGGAAGTCGAGATGATCCGGACACACGCCCACACCGTAGACAGTCGCATCGCCTTGTCGACGCTGACTGACTTGCCACTACTGGATTGGGCACCCAGAAATGCACTCCAGAAACCGCCATCCGACAGCTTGATACTTTTGCCCAACCAATCACTCATGTTGGCTGAAGGCTTGGTGGCGGCAGCCCCCAATGCTTGGGATAGGGTTTTAATCACTGGCCAGCCCCCTGCGAATGAACGCCGCGATGCTGAACAAGCTCAGCGCTCCCGCGAGTAAGGCCCAGCCGGTACCGGCCAACATCCAGACGCCAGCGCAAGCCATGCAAAAGGCCGCCAATGCGGTGATGATGAAATAGTGGATTGCGCTCATGCGATCAAAGGGTCCCGAATGCCAGCCATGAAATTGTCCATTCCGCCTCTCCCTTCTGGGTTGAGGCTGAGCAGCGAAACAGCGTTGAATGTGGCCATAAGCGGGTCGATCTTTGCGGTTCCCGAGGCCTGTTTCGTGATGAGGAAAGCGTTGGCTGAAGGAACACCCTTCGCATTGCCGCAGGCCCAGGCCATCAGCGGCTGACCGCAGTGCAGAAGAGCGCCCTCGGCAAGTTTGCGCTCGGTCGTCTTGATTGCACCGGTGAGCTTCCAGCCTTGGGAGATACCCACGATCTTGTCTTCCTCGACACCGGCATCTGCCAGAGCGTCGAGAACCGCGCCGATGCCGGCTGGGTCGAGGCCAACCTTATCCAGCAAACCGGTGGCATTGACGCGGGCAACAATGGCTGCCAACTGCTCTACGTCGTCTCCGATATGCTCAACGATCGTCAGATCGCCGGTCGCCTCAAGGTCTCTTAGGCGGGGAGCTTCGGACTTGCGCCGCTCCAGAACGGATGGGTGCGCCCAGGCATGCGCCCAGTGCAGCCACTTTCGGGTACCAATCTCACGGCCGAGAACGGCCAGTCCGAGCAAGTCATCGAGGCCGCCGCCGTCACCTCCAATATCCACCACCTCGCACCGGGCGAGCAGCGCATCAAGCGTCAGACCTGGAAGTGACTGTGGCTCCCAGAATTCAGCGCCGACCCAGCTGTCGGACATCAGGGCCAAGCCGATTTCAATATTGAGGTGCTTGGCCAGGAAGCCTCGCAGATCTGCCTCGCCGTCGAGTTCCGCCTGCATGAAGAGGCGTTCCAGCGTCGGGCGGTCGACCGAGTAACCCATGTTCGGGTTTACCAGGTGGAAGTTCTCGGGCTTCCGTGCCTCGCCGCTTTTGATCATCTCTTGCGAGAACTCGTAGATGATCGGAAGGAACCGGTTGTCCTCGATGCGGCCATCCCGAACGCCGCGGGCATACGACAGTTTCGACCTGAACACGCCTGCCGGCGGCTCGTTCGACTGGGTTGTCAGCCAGATGATGAAGCCTTCCGGCCTGGACAACAGGCCGCCGGTAGCCTCGCGGATCATGTCCGCTGCTTTCGGGTTTTTGCCGAACAGCCAGGCTTCGTCGATCAACACGCCGACCGCCTTCTTGCCACCCACCACGTCACTGTCAGCGGCAACCACTTTCAGCGTGGCCCCCGTTTCTCGATGGGTAATCAACCGCAAGTGAGGTTGAACATGGAGAAGTGCTTTCAGCTCCTCATCGTTGTTGACCATGTCTTTGGCCGGGACGAATGAGTTATCCGCAACCTCCTTGGTGGGTGCCAGGATGATGAACTCAGCCGAGAGGCGCCAGTTGCGGATCAGAGCCGTGAGCATGATGCCCGCGGCGATGGTCGACTTACTGTTTTTTTTCGGTATGCAGAGCATTACCTCCCGAATCAGTCGCTCGCCGGTCTCGCTGTTGTAGCTGCCGAACACAGCGCCGGCGAAGGCCAGCACCCACGGAGCGCAGGAGGCTTCGATTGTCGGACTGCCAGGGGCATCGACGATCTTCAGTCCCTTGAACACCTCAAGGCTGGCTTCGGCCTCATCAGGGAACAGCGGCTCTGGAATGATCGACTCACCCGCAGCCAATCGCCGCCACCAGTCTGGGCAGGCGGTAGTCCATTGCATGAGTTACCCCTTGACGACAGAGAGCGGCGGTTTGCCTTGTGCGTAGCGCCCCTTGCCCACCTCCTTGGCGGCATCCTGGCGGGCTTCTTTCTTGCCTTGGTCAGCAACTTTGCCGTGCATATAGGGCATGAGTGCCTTGGCAGCGTCGACCCTCAGCCTTGGCTCTGCAGACTGCTCGTTCATCACTGCCGTCAGGAAGTCGCGAGGATCGTCGAACTCTGCGAAGACCAGGCCGTCGTCAGCCGACGCAGCCTCCGGCGGCGAGTTAACTTTCCGCGCAGTTTTAACTTCTGCCGGAGTAGCGGTTTTGGCCCGTAGCTTTCTGCCGATCGCAGCTATAACATCAGGGTCCCTCGCCAGCTTGGAGCCCGCTTGTGACGCGGTTTTCTCGGAATATCCGGCAGCAATTGCCGCCTCGCGATTGGTGGCCCCCGACTGCAAAGCGTCAGCAAACCGTCGCTTTTTGTCGGTTAAAGCCATGGTTAACTTTTCCGTTAAATGGGAAAAAATGTACGAATGAGGTCGAGGGCGGTCTAGCTAGATGAGAATCCCACACTTTTAACCCCCCTACCCTCTAACGGCACGCCACTGACGTGCCACTAAGCAACTCGAGCCGATCTGCGACGATCCGCTGACGCATCAGTCAATCAGCCCTCCAGCCTCCTCAGCCTGCTTGACTGAGTCATGACATGGCTTGCACAGCGACTGCCAGTTTGATTGATTCCAAAACAGGTCCTGGTCTCCTCGATGTGGGATCTTGTGGTCTACCACACTGGCCGCAGCTATGAGGCCGTGCCGCGCGCAGTACACGCACAACGGATGGTCAAACAGGTAGCGCTCTCGCGCCTGCTGCCACCTGTAGCCGTAGCCTCTTTGGGTGCTGGTCTTGTCGCTGCGCCAACTGCCTGGGGTCACGACCTTGACCCGTGAGCTGGAGCTTTCCTTGATGCGGGAGCCGAGGGTCTTGAGCCTGACCATCAGCCTTCAACCTTCTTGCTCATGAACCGGTCTGAGTAATCGCGCAGCTTCTCCACGCCGATGAAGCCGACCATGCAGCCAGCGAACACCGCCAGATTGGTGGGTAGCGAGAAGTACTCGAGCACCGGCATCAGGCTTGTGCCAATCAGTCCGCATAAGATCCCTTCAAGGATGACCTTGCGGCGACCGCCACCACCGTAGATGACTCGGCACATAGCAACAGCTGCGGCTGTTCCACCGGTGTACAGCTGCGGCTGATGGGCAATCACCCACGCAATCACTGCGGCCCACAGGCCAGGGTCCTTCTCGGGCATGTTAGGCATCTCAGATCCTCCCTCTTAGGGAGTCAGGAATAAAAAAGCCCCGCCAAATTGGCAGGGCTTGTCAAGCTGCAAGGACCGCTTTTGCTAATGACTTAGGCGGCATCATCCTCGTCAGCATCACTGTATGTGTCGCGCACCGTCCCCAGCTTTTTCGAACCATGCGCTGGATCCCCGCTGCCATCGAGAACATCTACATCGTAGCCCGGATAGAGCTTACGGAAGTTAGTTTTCCACTCGGACACAGTCATATCGTTCTTCGATTTGTTCTTCCGTGGGTACTGAGGCATGTCCTTCTTGTCCCCACGAACATCTTTACCTTCGAGCGTTTTGAAGCGCACGTCGAACTCCTGGACATCCCAGATTTTCTTCTCGACGTTTTTAACCATTGGCATGACTTCTACCCCATCCTGAGAAAAACCAAGCGGCAATCATCAGCAATGATGGCATTTTGTCAACAAGAGAAACGAAAAAGCCCGACTCAATGGCCGGGCTTTCGGGATCACTCCTCAACACGCGCAGGAATGACAGGATAGGGATAATTTCGCTCAGTCGCTCACTGATGTCAACAGGCAATCACGCTGCATCTTTCATCAGCAGCCCTTCAGCCTCCAAAATCACCCGCACTTCAGCCAAGGCATCGTCCACCATGCCATCAAGCTTCTCGTTGATCTGTGCTCTCCAGCGACGGCGCGTCGGCTCGGAGGTGGCGTCCAGGTCCCAGGTGTTCATGTCGTAGAAGCTGTCGGCCAGGATGATCACATCCTCTTCCAGCGCCTCGATCCGGCGCTTTTCGGACTGGCCCGCAGCAACTGCAGCATTCACCGTCGCCTCGCGGCGCCATGGCGATGCGTCGAGTGACACCTCAACCGACACTGAGCGCGGCGCCTTCCGGCGAGCGCCCTTCAGCTTTGGGATCGCCCAGGCCGTCACTGCTTTGTAGATGAATAGCGCCGGCGCCGGGCTAGCAATTAGCGGCCTCACCAGCGTAATGGCCTGAACCTTCTTCGCCTTGCTGGTGCTGTACTTCGCCACCAAGGCATCCCAGTGCCGAGGCTTCAGCAGGTGGTGCAGGCGCGCCGACAGCCAGTAATCCACCTGCGTGCGATCCAGTCCATGCGATTGACCACCCAGCGAGGCCAGGCAACCACCCTCCTCTTCGGCCGCCTTGTACAGCTTCTGCCAGGCCTGCCCCTTTGCGGCCCCCTTTTCCCCCGCAGCCAACGCCGCAACCACCGCTCCCGAAACGCTTCCGTAAACCATGTCCTGCCCCTCAATCCAATGTTCTGTTTGAACCGCCAGCCCCGCGGCGATTGCCTTCCTGATAGATAGCCTCCGGCCCAGTGGCCCGAGGGTTCTTCAATTCGTTGATGTGTCGTTGTGCGGCCTGCAGGTGAAGGCTCAATTGAGTGACCAGCTCTTCCAGTGGCAGGGCTTCGCCATCCGCAGCCACCCAGCCAGAGGCGTTGCACTGGACGCAGGCCAGGTCGTGAAACACGCCCCTGATCACCGCCTTGCCACGGCAGGCCGGGCACTCAACCAGGTCGATTGCCTCCTTGCGGAAGGCCGGTCCATGGCTCTTTTTCATGCCTTTGAATCCTCGCCTATGGTTGTTTTCTCAGCGACCTTGCAGCCCTTGACCTGCGCAGCCTCCGGCTCATTTCGCGAATCTTTGTTTCCACCCTCCTCCAACCCGTGAATGAGGATGAAACCCTTGCCGTCTAAATGGGCGTGCCACTGCTCCAGGGCCACACGCTTGCGCTCCTCGACAGTGCTGTGGATGTAGGCCTGCACGTTGTGGCCCATGGTGTGATTGATCAGCATCTCGCCGATCAGGAAGTCGATGCCCAGGTCCGCCCAACCGGTACGGGCCAGCTTGCGCAGGTCGTGGCTGGTCCATTCGCCCTTACCCAGGCGGGTGAACACAGCGCTGGCTTGGCTCTCGCTCAGACTCTTGCCGTTACGTGCTGGGAACAGGTACTGGCCGCTGTAGCCGCTGGCGAGCTGTCGGTCGCGGTACTGGGCCAGCAGCGCGCAGACCTGATCAGTCAGTGGCAAGGAATGCCCAACGCGGGTCTTGGTGTGCTCGGCCGGGATGTGCCAAGTGCGTTCGGCCAGACTGAGGTGCGGCCACTGCGCCATGCGTGTCTCGCCTACCCGGGTGCCATGGCACAGCATCAGCAAGGCCAGCATGGCGTCGGCGGGATCGTCCTCCATGACCCCTTCCAACTGGGCCAGCAGCGGCTCGATCTGCACACCACGCAACCGGGCGGCCTTGGCCTTGATTTTGGTCTTCGAGAAGTCGCTGAACTTGATCCCCGTCATCGGGTTGCTCGGGATCAGGCCCAGGGTGTGCGCTCGACGGCAGGCCACCACCAGCAGGCCGAAGATCAGCCGGACGAACTCCAGCGACAGCGTGGCTTGCAACGGCCACATCAGCTGCGCATCGAGGGTGCCGTGGCGCACATCGGCAAAGGCCAGGCCACCCACGCGCGGAATCAGGTGGCAAGCGATCGCTGACTTGGCCGTAGCCTTGCGCTTGGCCGACAGGTTGCGGTCACGGGACATGCGGTCGCTATACCAGGCCAGCAGCTCGCCGAGCGTGCTCCAAGCCGAAACGGCGGCGCTGGCCTGGGCATCATTCGCCAGGCGCTGACGTAGGTCCGGCAGCGCGGCCAGCACGGTCTTGGTCGACAAGTCAGGGTAGGCGCCGATCCGGTTCCACTTCTTGCGCACCACCAGCGACCAGGTGCCACGCGGGCGCGCCTCGGTGAAGCGGAAGTACAGGCCAGGGTGACGCGGATCGCGCATCAGCACGGTGGCCGGATCTTCAGCACGGCGGCGAATCTCGGCATCGGAGAAAGCGACCGCCAGCGTCATGCGGCCACCTTGGTCTGTGGCTGCAGCAGGTAAGCGCGGATCGCCTCCGAGGCATCAATAGCGCCGCGGCACACGATGGCCAGGTAGCCCTGCTCGAGCAGCGCCTGAATGTAGGCGTCCTGGCTCGGCGACACGGCAGCGTCGAATGGCGGCTTGGCCTTGAACTCGATGTACAAGCCGAAGTGTCCGCCGCGCGCCATCGGCAGCACCAGGTCAGGAACACCAGCCTTCACACCTTGCTCTTTCAGTTTGAGCGCCACCAGCTTGTGCCGGTGACCGCCGTTCGGGACGTGGTAAATCAGCTTGGCGGCGGCCGGGTGGCGCAATGCGACTTCGCGCATCAGCGAGGCTTGCTCCAAGCCTTCGCGGTCGACGGGCTTAGCTCGGGTCTTCTTCGCGCGGAACAGCGGTGGCGGGTTTCGAACGGGAGGCTTCTGGCTATTCATGCAGCAACAACCCCCTCGCGGATCAGAATGGACTGGGTGCGCATCACACCCTCGGCGTGGTGCTGGCGAGCTTCGGCGCGACTGATCAACTGGCTGCGACCGTCACAGGCGTCATGGCAGGCGCTGCACGCCCAGGCGCCCTGCAGATCGTTCGGCTTCATGCCAACGCCACAGGTGCCGGACATCCGGTAATGGGCCAGCACGGTGGTTTCAGGGTCGCCGTTGCAAACGCCCGGAATGCGCACCTGGCATTCCCGGCCGCGTGCGGCTTTGGTCAACTTGGATTGCTTCATGGGCGGTCGTCCTTGTGGAGGTCAACAACGGTGAAGGTGGATGGCCACATGTGCAGGCCGTGCAGGTTCGCCGACTGTTCGTCGCGATACAGGGCTACGGGTGGGTGTGGCTGGCTGGTGAGGTCCAGCAGGTGTCCGCAGGCGTAAAGAGCCCAGCGGTATTCAGTGAGGTCGGGTGCAGTCAGTTTCGAATCGGTCACTGCCGGCCACCTCGAGCAGAGCGCAACGCCTCAAGGGCAGCACGGCCAACATCCAGCGAGCGCGGCGCAGCCGGAGCAGCAAGCTCGGCAACCGGTACCGGCCCAAGGCTCTCGCCCTTCCAGATCTTTCGGCACTGCACCAGGTAGTGCTTCTCGAAGCAGCTCATCCCGAGGTCGCGCGACATTAGCGGCAGGCTGTGGAAGCCAGCGGCCGCGGTTGCGTGGTAAACGGCTGGGTGCATCCACTTCGCTGAAGCGCGCATGGCTGGGTGGCAATTACGCAGGCCTTGGGCATAAGCCTTTTCGGTGCTGGGCAGGCCCAGGCCTTCCGGAGCAAAGCACCAGCTCACGAACACGCCCGGCGCCGGAACGAATGGTGATTTGCTCGCGCTCAGTACGCGCATGCCGTGGTCGATCTGCTCCAGGCGAGTGATGCCTGAGCGCATGAACTCACCGAGCCATTCCAGCTTGGCCGCATCCATCACGGCAGGAGTCGGCCAGGATTGACGCCAAGCACCGCAAGCGCCGCGCAACCGAAGAAACAGGTCTTCGATCACTTGACGGGTGGCTGGATCAATCGGCATTGCCCCGGGTTCTACCGGTGGCTGGTAGGTCGGATCGGTCCGGCGGCCGGCCAGCAACTGGCGAACGTTGGTTGCGCTCATACTCGAACTCCCTTTTCGGTCCAGTCACCCTGGGTTTCGCCCTGCTCTGCTGCGCCGCTGGCTTTCTCACTCTTGAGCCACTTGGCCAGCCGGAAGCACCAGCCGCCGTTGCTGTCGATCACCCGGGGCTTGGCGACGTAGTAACCCAGGAAGCTCTTGAGTGTTTCCTCGGTGAGCGCATCCAAGGTCAGGCCGGCCAAGGTCAGTTGGGCGGTCACGGTTTTGGTCGGAGGGTTCCACTCGGCGAACATCGCGAAGCGCTGCAGGTCATCCTGCGCATCCAGAGCCTGGCGATCCTGCTCGGCGATCACGTCTTGAATTTCGTGCGGCTGCTGACTGGTACCCTGATTGGTTACCTGATTACTGGTACCTTGATTTGTCGGAGATTTTTCCGACCCTGGCTCGGATTTATTTCCGACCTTGCTCGGAGATTTTTCCGAGGTAGCTCGGATTTTTTTCCGACCTGTTCCGGGCTTTGTGGTCGGATATTTTTCCGACCCATCCAGCTTGCGATTCCACTCTTTACCCTTCTCGGTAAGCCGCACCAAAGTGATGCTGGAGGTGCTGGATAGCTCGATCAGACCGGCCTCATCGAGAGCCCTCAGCAGTCGATATGCCGTATCTGGCTTGTCGGTCAAAAGCGGCAGTTCTTCGACGATCTTGGCCTTGCTGAGCGCAAAGTAGATCCCGCTATCCGTCTTGACCGCCTTGGCCCAGCTGGGGCATTCGTAGACGAACGCAAACAGCAGTGCCTGCTGGGCATTCAAGCCCCACTCCAAGGCAAGCGACTGATTGATGTGAATGGTGAACTGCATGGCTATACCACCGCCCGGATTTGATAATCCGCCCACAAGCCGGCAACCCACTGCACGCCCTTCGACGTGAAGCGGGCCTGGTTGAAAGCGTGTCCATTGGAAGTGCTTGTGCCGGTTTTCACTTCAAAGCGCCCGGCGTCTTGATGGTGGCTATACGGGGTGAGCACCCCGGCCAGGTAGTACATGGCACCCTTGTCCAGGAGCATCTGGCGGAACTGGCGCTCGTTGGCCTTCAGCAACTTGGCCACTTGCCGAAAACCCATCGAGCCAGCGGCCTCAACGTACTGGTCGACGAATGCGACTTTTGGCGCCGCAATGGCCAAGGCCTGGCTGGCAGCTTGCTGGAGCTCGAATTGTTCAGCCCAAGCACGGGCAGCGGCAGCCGGATTAGAAAAGTCAGGGAGCGTGGCGATAACGCGCGCACCGCCCTCCTCCAGCTCACGCCAGCGCTTGATCACAGCCATACGCATCAACGCGCTGTAACCAGTCAACAAGCAGTCAGTGTGTGCTCGGTCGAGTAGGAATTCGGTTTGGATGCGATTCTGGCCGTCCAGATAGGTGCATCCATAAATGGATGGATCTACATGGAGCTCAACTAGCATGCGTTCGATGTCGCGCTTCACATGGAAGTGCTGCTTACCAGTCAGCTCGGCAATCTCCCGCGACGACATGACCTGACGCGTCAGATTTGGCGTATTGCCAAAAACTGACGTTCTATCCTTGGTGTTGCTAGCATCGAGTGCGGTGTGCATAATCGACCTCGTTGTGTGCAGTGAAGAAGCCGGGGTGCCTCCCGGCTTTTTTGTGTCTGCGATTTGGGTACTGGATGGATCAGCAGGTGTTTTGGTCATCTACTGGCGCAATGCCAGATGATCGACAATTGGCTTCAACGAGAAGAGTTGGCCTCCTCTTCCGGGTAAAGATCCGGGCGCAGCTGATGGCGGGTAACTTTCCCGTCGACCGCCTTCTCGAACGGAATAACAAGGTCAGCGGGAACGCGCTGATTCCGGTGCACGCACTGCCAAATACGGGGCTGGCTCGTATTGCATCGACGGGCTAACTCAGCCTGGCCGCCGGCCAAGCGGACCACCGTATCTACAGGTCTCTCTTTCTCTGGCATGTGTATGTGCCTCAATGGATCGTGCCAGTGATGATAACTCAAGTTATTAAAGAGGCAAACACATGTTATTTGAAGGGTAATAACGCGTGTTTTACCCTTAGCGGCATGAACGAAGACACCGGAACACTGAAAGACCGTATCCACAGCCGGCGCGTAGCTCTTGGCTTGAGCCAGCAGCAGCTTGCTGAAAAGGCAGGCGTGAGCCAGGTGACGATCCAGCACCTGGAGAGCGGCAGGAATGCGACCTCCAAGAAATTGGTTGAGATCGCTCGCGCGCTGAATGTCTCAGCTGAGTGGCTGGACTCAGGGAAGTCATCGACGACAGAGCCAAGTAATGTGGCGCCGGCAATGCAACCCAACATGTCGTACCGGTACCCAGTTGTAAGCTGGGTTGCAGCAGGCGCTTGGGCTGAAGCTGTAGAGCCCTTTCCGCCCGGCTTTTCGGATCGCTACGAAATTTCCGACTACAACTCGAAAGGCGTCGCCTTCTGGCTTGAGGTCAAAGGCGACTCAATGACGTCGCCCGTGGGCACCAGCATTACCGAGGGGATGATGATCTTGGTCGATACCGAGGCCGAGGCAATCTCGGGAAAGCTCGTAGTAGCTAAGCTTGCCGACAGCAACGAAGCCACCTTCAAGAAGCTGGTGGATGATGGCGGACGGCGTTACCTCAAGCCGCTGAACCCGGCGTACCCCGTCGAAATGTGCGCAGAAAATTGCCGCATTGTGGGCGTGGTTGTCCGCGCAATGATGAAGCTCTGAGGCCTGCACTCTCGATGAAGCCCGGTCATCCGGGCTTTTTTGTGCCTTTCGGAATCTGATCCTGCGCGAAAAACTTACCTGCCAAGAAACTTTACACACCAGCCTCTATTGCAAAGCTCCTTGAAATGAAATAACTGTATATGCATACAGTAAACGGAGTTTTCGTACATGCCGCCCCTCGCTTTCTCACACACCCCTGAATCCTCCTATGAGCGCCTAGGCCAGCGGGTTCAGCGCTTGATCTGCTCACCTCATGTGCAGAAGGTCCAGGTAATCGAAGTGATGCCTGATGTAGCGGAGAGCCAGAGGGACTGGGATCGACTGATCGCAGAGCTGGAAAGCACCCAAGGAATTCGCATTGATCGCCTTGATACCGGCGCGATCCGTATCGGGTGGCGAGACCACATCGATCATTGAACGAAACCCGCCTTCGAGCGGGTTTTCTTTTGCCCACAAAAATAACCTAGGTTATTGACACAAGCCAAACTAAGGTTATTATTTGCTCCATAACTTGCGTTATACGGATGCCGGATCACCACCGGCCAGCAACAAAGGCAGCGATGGACAGGCCTCAACAGTCCAGAGGGTTGGCAACTGACCCAGGCGTGCAGCGTAAAGCGCCAAGAACAGTTATCCGGCGGACCAGGGTCGCGGTCGGAGACAACAATTCGAAGATTGCCAGAGACCGACGCCAGCAGCGGGTCACGGCAGATTTCACTGGCTGGCCTTGGCGACAGGGCCAGACGGGAAATCAACTGATCGAGCACGGAGCACCACATGAGCGAGCAAACCCTTCAAGCACTCCTCGCCGAGCGCGTAAGCGCATATGCCCAATCCGATCGCCCTCGCGAGCTGATCGACGAAGGTATCGAGAAGCTGTTCAAAGAAGTTGTGAATGATGCATTCCGCTCCTACGGCGACTTTGGCGGGGCTATCAAAGAAGCGGTGAAGGCCGCGCTGCCGGCCAACGTATCCGATGTTTTCGAGCTTCAACGCTACAACGCTCTGGTGGCCAATGCCCTGCGCGAGCGCTGGGAGGCAGCCGCCGTGCACTCGACCATCATCGAGCAGGCAGAAAAATCCATCGCCGAAGTGCTAGACGGCAAAGGCCTGATCACTGGCGAAGTGTCGCTCTACAAGCTGCTCACAGCGTTCATCAGCGACCACAAAGACAAGGCCGCCGAAGAACAGTGGGAGCGCCCCGAAATCCGCATCGAAGAGGGCGATAGCTACGGCACCGGCATCAAGTTCCTGCACATCTACTTCGATGAAGAGCCAGAGGATCGGGTCAGCAGCCACCGCCGCCGTGAGAACTACTCGTTGAAGCACAGCATGCACGTGAAGATCACAGGCCAGCGCGATGCGGCAAACCACTGGCGCAAGTGCGACGAGTTCGGCGAGGTCTATTCGGCCAAGCTCGACGACAAGAAAGTGGCCATCAACATGTCGATCCGTTCTGACTGGGAGCGCATGTTGGCGTCCCTGTACTTCGGTAACGCCATTCTGGTGATCGACTGTGACCCGGATGACCTGAGCTACGGCCTGTACGACTGAACAACCAGCGCCACGTCAGCCTGACGTTAACTGCCCGATCACCTGGCTCCCCATCACCAGGCTGCATCGGGATGTGATCTGAGCGCGCAGGTTTGCGCACAACTGGAAGTGGTCAGCCCGACTGGCGTATGCCGGGGTAGCACCAGCGGCGGCCAGGTAAAGCTGAGTCGAAAAAATGACCCCGGCGCCGAGCCGGAAAGATCACACCCCAATGCAGCCCACCGAGGACACTTCATGGAAACGATCACCTGCGGCTCATGGATTGGTCAGCTCGGCAAGGCGCTGGCACCCCGTGAGCTGGAAGCACTGTTGTGGGTGGCTCAAGGGCTCACCACCAAAGAAATCGCCCGCCAGATGGCGGTCAGTCCAGGCACCGTGGCCAATCGCATCGAGGCCGCGCTTTTCAAGCTGGAAGCCGGCCGCCGCATCGAGGCCGTCACCAAGGCCATGCGCCAACAGATCATCAGCCCGCTATGCATCGCCCTTGCTGGGTTGATGGCCATGCACGCAGTCATGGGCGACATCGACCCAATGCGCCGCGACCGGCGCGTACCTGAACGGCGAATTGCCCAGGTCCGAATCATCCGCAAGGCCGAGTCATTCGACCTGCACGCCTGACCCCAACTGAGGAAGACACCATGCAGACAGCAATGCATCCTGCTTTTCAGCAGAAGATTGCCGTGCTCGCGGCCCTGCTCGAGCGCAGCAAGGTAGTGAGAGCCGAAGCGCACGCCAAGGTCGGGCATTCCGCCCCGCTCTTCCAGGCGGTGAACAAGGGCGGCACCTGGGATGTGATCGAGATCGCCACCGGTGCGACCAAGGGCTTCGCCTACAAGTACCCAGCTGCGATGCAGTTCGTCGACGCGATGGAGGCAGCTGCAACGCGCAAGCTGGTCGGGCGGCAATGATCGGCGAGCCTATCCCAGATCCGCGCATCCAAGTGCTTGAGCGGCTGAATGCGAGTATCGACAAGTTCTTCGCCACCGGCGGCCAGGCCACTGAAGTCGAAGGCTACCAGCGCACTCTCCCGCCGGCGCGATCCGCGAAGGTCGACCCCGAAACCATACTGAAGCGTCGGCACCGACGGCCAAGTACAGCAGAGCGCGCCGTCTTGCGGAAGCTTGCGGAGGATCTATGAGCAAGCGCAAACCGCACAACATGCGGGCCCGGATGGAGCGTGCTTGCCGGGCGCTGCTGGGCACCAACCATGTTGCCGTGGTGAACATCGATCCCAGCGGCCAGCAGTGCCTGGTCAACTGGAAGAACTGCAGCCGCATCCGCAGTCGCCAGATCGTCGACGCGGTATGCGATATCCCGCATCGCTGGACCATCTACCTGAGCGTGATGTGCCAGAAGGCCAATGGCGAACAGTACTGCAAGTCCGTCGAGGTCGCACCCCAGGGCAACTACCTGGCCGCGCACCTCACCGACGTGATCGAGGCGATCTATACGGACCTGCGCGCTCAATGCAACCAGCAGCATGTTTCAGCCTCGGGCTGGATCGCTATTCCTAGCGAACTGACGCTCGACGAGACGCAGGCTGCCCGGATCTTCGAAGCCTTGGGCGCCTGGAACCAACAGATAGCAGCATGAAGCGAATTTCTAATCGCGTCCGGCATGGCCGGCGCCAGCAGCACATCACATTGCCGCCGACCGGCATCCTGCCCACGGAGAAGAAGCTATGCCAACCCCAACCAATACAGCCGAGTTCCTTGAGGAGCTGAACGGCGGAGCGTTCGCCAGCCAGATCGGCCACGCCATTTCCGAAGTCGCTGGCGGCGTCGTTGACTTCGACAAGGCCGGGAAAGTGGTTATCACGCTGGACTTCAGCCGTATCGGTGAGTCCAGCCAAGTAAAGATCAAGCACAAGCTCGACTACAAGGTGCCGACCAAGCGCGGTACTCGCAGCGAGAACACCAGCCTGGATACGCCCATGCATGTCGGCACCGGCGGGCAGGTCACTCTGTTTCAGGAAAAGTGCGATCAGCTCTTCAGTCGAGACGAAGCCCCTATCACCCCCCGCACCTAACTCTCCATCAAGGAAAAGCGCATGTCCCTCAGCAAAGAAGCCCTCGAACTTATCCAAGAAAACACCATCGCCGCAGTTGGCCGCGAACTGCCCGCCCTAGGTCCGGTAGCTATTGTCCCGCAGAACTTCAGCGTCGTGGATCTGGAGCGCTACCAGGAAGGCCGCAACCGCTTCCGTGGTACCTACTCCACCCACTCACTGGCGGACTACAGCGCCTATGTGGTCGAGCGCGCGGCACCAGCTGCCCGCGGCTTCATTGACCAGGACAACATGAGTTGCATCGTGCTGTTCAACATCGGCACCCCGGATGCACCAGGTCACGCTGATGACCGTGCCGTGCTGCGCCTGAAGGCCTCAGCCGCCTTCGCTGCAGTGCAAGCTGTATGCGGACAGAGCCTGGCACAGAAAGCGATGAGCGACTGGATCGAAGACTGGCATCAGCACCTGGTGGCCACTGCCGAAGACGGCAGCGTCATGTCGATCGCCAAGGCAATCGCTGCAGTGCGCACCATCACCGTCAAGGCCTCGTCGGAAAGCGACCACGCCGTTGGCGAGACCCGCGCCAGCCGCAGCACCATGGACCAGATCGAGGCCAGCAGCAAAGAAACCCTGCCGGCCTGGCTGGACTTCAAGGTTATCCCGTTCGAAGGGCTGGGCGAACAGGTGATCCGCCTTCGTGTATCCGTCATCACTAGCGGCTCGCAACCAGTACTGAAGCTGCGCTGGATCGGCGAAGAAACTCAGCGCGAAGCTATTGCGCAAGAGTTCAAGGCAGTTCTCGATTTAAAGGTTGGCACTTCTGCAAAACTATCACTTGGGATATTCAGCGCAACGTAACAGCAGACGCCCCCCCCCGTGGATGCGGGGGGGGGGGGGTTGAGAAACAGAAGCACAACACTCACGAACGATAGGGAATATCGGATCGCACAATAGGCACATCCCTCAATCCACAAGAGCGCAGCAACGAATAAAGCGAACGCTCAGCTATATCCTGATCTGCTACAGGTCCTATATGCACAGACTTCACGCAGGACAGATCAAATGTTTTTTCGAGATACGGAATTAAATAATCCCCCTTGGCACGATAGTTAACCCCAGTTAGCTCATAGTCCGAGCTTTCAATCATTCTAACTTCACTCTCCGCCTGAAAGTGAGAGCTTTTCAACGTCGAAATATCAACCATAAATTTTCGCAAAGGGTCTAGTTTCTCATCAACTTCAATATCGAGAATTAGAGTTTGATGAGCGATCAATTCATCAACTCCTCTTCGGCAAACACTTTCTTTCTCCTCAATGGTATAGCGACAATCGTACACAGAGTGCTTCGATTCCAACTCTTGACGAGAGAACTCAATTGCAAAACTCCCATAGGCTCTCCACTGGCTTAATAAATTTGGAGCCTTACTAAAAGAGCAAGTATACAAATTTACATCTGGAAAAATTCTGTAAGCATCGATCACCCCCTGTAGGAAGCCTCTGGTAACGGTCGAGTCGGAAGTCATTTCTCGATCTGATTTTAGCTGCTTGACAACATCAGAAAATATCGACATTCCATCATGAAACTCTTTAGAGTCATTCAGGAATCCGATATTAGTAAGCCAAAGCTTTTTATTTTTCAGAATTGAAGCAACTGCGCTTATATCAGTGTAGTGGAATAGCGACTCGCAAGCCTCTGGCATTCTCAACACCCCTGTTTATATAAAAATCGCAGCTTACTCCATGCTTAGAGTGCGCGGAGGAAATTTCCCATGCCCACAGCAATTGACCTGTTCGCCGGCCTCGGCGGATGGAGCACCGGCGCGCGCGCCGCAGGCGTCCAGGTTCTCTGGGCGGCAAACCACTGGCCAGTGGCCGTTGAGTGGCACAGCGCCAACCACCCCGACACGCAGCACGTCTGCCAAGACCTGCACCAGGCCCGATGGGAGCAGGTGCCTAAACACGACATCATGCTGGCTTCACCTTGCTGCCAAGGTCACACGAAGGCTCGCGGGAAGAAGTCTGGCAACCCTCAGCACGACGCATCTCGCTCGACGGCCTGGGCGCCGGTATCAGCCCTTGAGTTCCACCGGCCACAAGCGGCGGTGATTGAGAACGTGCCGGAGTTCACCGACTGGGTGCTCTACCCGGCCTGGCTGCAGGCGGTCCATGCACTTGGATATCAGGCAGCGCCGCACATCGTGGACTGCGCCGACTTGGGCGTGCCGCAGCACCGGGTGCGCCTGTTCATGGTGCTGACTCGCAGCAAAGCGCCGCTGATGCTTCAGCTGCCGCAGGAACGACATGTGCCGGCAGCCAGCTTCCTCGACTTCGACGCCGGGCGCTGGTCGGCAATCGAAAAGCCAGGCCGGGCTCAGGCCACGCTGGACCGGGTACGCAACGGCCGCCAGCGCTTCGGCGACCGCTTCATCATGCCCTACTACGGCAAGGGCTCCGGTACCACAGGCCGCGACATCAACCGGCCGATCGGAACCATCACCACCCTGGACCGCTGGGCCTTGGTCGATGGCAACCGCATGCGAATGCTCAGCGCCAGCGAGGCCCTGGCTGCTATGTCGTTCCCAGCTGATACGCTACGGCCGGACAACCACCGGCTAACAATGCACATGGCCGGAAATGCGGTTCCGCCATTGGCCGGCCAGCGCGTTATCGAGGCATTGATAAAAGCAGCGTGACCCTCCGGCACTGCCGGCCAGCACCCTCCGTTTTTTTCAAATTGTCATGCCAGGTGAAACCTCACTGCACTTTTTAATTACTGCCGCCGCTTGCTTTATCCCTGCCTCATCAGTTTCAGCGCCGGAAATTGTTTGGTGAATTTCATAAATAATCTTCTGCTCAATCTCTTCGATTAGATGATGATAACAGGCAGCCCCATACTTATCTATATATTCCGACTGATGCGGAAGAACCAACTTAAGGATTTCCGAGCTTTTATCTGAGGTTATTAGCTTTGGATCCACCCCGTGCTTAATTGCAAATGCCTGCATCACTGCCTGCATCATCACTGATGAATATGCAGAATAAGAAGCCCACAGCAAAGGGGTTACGAACGGCCTCGCCCGACACGGAACAAGCTTCTCTTTCATTTTTTCAGGATCGATCTGCTCCCCCAACACATCGACAAGTCTTCGGACATTTGGGTCTGTTTTTGCCGCTTTAGCGGCCTCTTCGAACTTGATATTAGCCATCCAACCTGAAACAAATTTAAATGTCCCAAGTGACATCACGGATGCCCATATCTCCTCCGCTGCCTCCAGACGCTTCTTATCCATCAGCAATTGGCGACTTGAAACAGCAGCAAGAACTCCATTGCGGAGCGCAGAAATCTCTAACTCTTTCGCTTTCAACCCTGCTTTGAATTCTTCCTCAGCACTTCGTAGATCTGTTTTGTAAGTTTCCAACAGCCGAGCATACTCGTGTTCAACTGATTTCGTTAGCCTAGTTACAATAAGGTTCCTAGCTAACCAAAGCGCCAAGGAAAACAACGCAGCGGTGCCCCCAGAGGCGAGTAACGCTTCCATATTCGACCACCTAAATTGAAAGCCATGACTATACGTGGCGAGGTATCCCCATGCCCACAGAAAACCGATCCAGCAACACCGAACAGATGATTTCGTGCGATGACGGCCTGCACCTGATCCAGCTCGACGAGAACTTGAGCCACTACGGATGGGTGTTCCGCAAGGTAGAGAGCGGCTGGCCTTACTCGGTTCGCAAAGCGACTGAGCACGAAATGGCGCACGCCAAAGCTCGACAGCATTTGCGCACAGGCGCTGCACAGATAGCAGTCCAGTACCAGCCAGCCACCCAGTTCGATGGCGACAACGCAACACTAATCAGCAGCATCAATTTCCTTCTCGCTCTGGACGCAAAGGGCGCCCTCGTTCCGAACGGTGTGTGCGGACTTGCACGGCAATTGCTGGAGGCTTCGACTATTCGTCTTGCCGCCCAGCTCCAGGGCGAGCCGGTGGGTGAGGTCGTGGCTTTCGGTGAGTCCTTGCACGAAATCGCATGGGCACAGGGAAAGCTACCGCGCCTCGGGACCAAGCTCTACACCAGCCCACCAACCTCCGACGGCTTCAGCGCCGGTGACATGGCCGACCAGGGTGCCAAGGCGTTCGCTGCGCGTGATCCGGAAGTTGAGGAGCTGCGCGAGCTACTGCGGGCGATGACTTGTGGGTATCGCATGGCGGTTCAGGCAGGCCACGCCCGCATAACGGCCTTGGGCGGTGACTGTGACGGCGTCGACAGGATGCTGGCTGACTTTCCCGAGTACGCCAAGGCCATCGCCGCCACCAAGCGCCAATCCTGACAAGAGTACATTTGTACTCCACCCAGCTGTAACCCCTCTCCCCTCTATTGAACAGCCGCTATATGGCGGCAAGGAATCGCTATGCGCGAAGAAAAAGTCGTGATGTACGAATCTCCCGAGGCCGCCAGCATTCAAACCATCACGGGCTGGGTTGCCGCCGATGGCCGCTTCTGGGGGAATGATGAGCACATGGCCCGCTATTGCGGCTCGACCCACCGCATTTGCAAGAACAACCCAGACCACCCAATACACCGAACCAACGGCTGGTGTGATGTCTGCCACGACGAAAGCCGCGCTGCCAAATTCGCAGCAATGCCGCGCCGGACCTGGGGCGGCGAGCCGATCACCGACTTCGACGGCGACAGCTACTTCTTTGATGAGGAGGATCTGCGCGACCACATCCTCAATCACGAGATCGATCTCGCCGACCTGAAGCTGGTCTTCTGCACGCCAAACTACCCGAGCGAGATAGACCCCAATGACCACTTCATGGACGACTTGCCCGAGGATGGCGAGATAAACGATGACCAGCTGTTGGCAGCGTTCGACCTAGTCAACGAGATGATCCGCAAAAGTCCGCCGTTGTCTTGGTCGCCGGGGGCCGAGGCCGTCGACCTGCCCCAGTCATTCATCGACATGATCAAGCACGAACGGGAGGAGGCAGCATGATCCTCCTACCCATCGCCGCCCCGCTCTACATGGCCTGGATGATCTGGAAGGGGCCGAGGCCATGAGTCGGTTTATCGCGGTGATCCACGGCTGGAACGTCCACAGCAAAGGATTCAACGTACACCAGCTCTCGGCAACCAATTACGACGAAGCCCAGAAGGAAGCCTGCTGGCTCAACCAGCAGCGGGACGCTCCATTCGACCGCTGCGCTTATGTGGTGGTCGAGATCGACAGCCGCGAGCATCTTCCCCGGCGCCTGACCTGGCGCGAACGCGTCACCGGCAAGATTCAGTAACCCCTCCCCCTACAACAACTCAAGCCTGCCAGTAGGCGGGCATGGAGAACTGCGCATGTCTGGAATGATTGGCGCTCGCCCGGAGCAGCCAAAGCACAAGAGCGTCGAGTGGTACACCCCGGCCTGGATCTTTGAGCGCCTGGGCGTTGAATTCGATCTTGACCCCTCCAGTCCGCACGACTACGTGACACCGGTACCAGCGAAGCGGAAATACACCGTCTTCGATGACGGGCTCTCGAAAGATTGGGCTGGCCGGGTGTGGATGAACCCGCCGTACGGCCCCGACACCGGTTTCTGGATGCGTCGGCTGATCGCCCACGGGAATGGCATTGCACTGGTATTCAGCCGAACCGATGCCGAGTGGTTTCAGGAAGCCATGTCCAGCGCATCGGCAACTCTGCTCATCAAGGGCCGAATAGCCTTTATCCCAGGCCATGAGAACAGCCACAAGAAAGGTCGATCGGGCGCCGGAAGCGCGATGTTCGCGTTCGGTGATGAGTGCGCGATCGCCCTGCAGCAGCTATCGGATCTCGGTGTTTTGGTTCCGAGACTTGCCGCCTAACCCCTCCCCACCTCTGCCGCCATGCGCGGCGTGGAGAAAACCATGCAAGACGAAGAACGGCAGCCCATTGCCCACGTTTCCGACAAAGTTCCAGAGGAGCGCATGGCGGAACTGATCGGCACAACCAAGCGCGCCCTGGAAGGCAAGCGAAGCCGCGGCGTGATCCCCGAGGGGGTATGGAAAAAGATCGATGGAAGGATTTTCTACAGCATCAGGAGGTATGAAGCGTGGCTGGAAGGAGAATGGGGTTACCCACTGGAGTCGAGTACATCGGCAAATCAATTCGCATCCGTTTCACTTGGAATGGCGAGCGTCGAAATGAAACCCTCGCGTATCCCCAGACCGCCAAGGGGGTCAAAGCGGCCGCTGATCTACGCGCTCAGGTAGTCAGCCTCGCGAAACATGGCGTACTGGACGAAAAGCGGTACGCCGAGCTGTTCCCGAACTCGAGTTACGGGGCCAGGCCCACCGAGATTCTCTTTGGCGAGTACGCGCAAAGCTGGCTGGATAGCCTTGAGGTCGTCAAGGATACCCGGGTGAACTACAAGGGTTTGATGAACAACTACTGGATGCCGTACTTGGCAGCTCTGCCCATGACGGCGGTAACGCCGATGGTGTTGAGGAAGGTGGTCGCTGAGACCGAGTGGAAAAGCTCGACAGTCAAGCGCGCTGCTATCGCCCGGGTCAAGGCGATGTTTCGTGCAGCGGTCTATGACGAGGTAGTAGAGAGGAACCCAGCGGCATCAATCCAGCTGCCGCAGAAAGTCAGAAAACAAATCGAGCCCTTCACGATTGAGGAAGCCGACGCCTTGATCGCCTGGATGTACGCCAACTTCTCCAAGTGCCTGCAGGGAGTGGCGGCGTTCTATGAGTTTGCTTTCTACACTGGCATGCGGACAGGCGAAATTATGGCCCTGCGATGGGATGAGATCGATTTCGAGCAGAAGACCGCCCACGTTTGCAGGATCGTGGTGGAGAACCAGGTGGTTGAACGCACCAAGACGAAATACACGCGAACGGTGATGTTGAATAGCAGGGCCTTGGGGGCACTTGCAGCAGCTCGCAGGATCGCCGATGACCGGGCAAAGCATAAGCGGCGAGTCTCCACCAGCTCACCCTTTATCTTCCAGCCTTCCGGGAGCTCTCCCCACATGAAGTCGCCGGAAATTCCCGGCCAGCACTTCAACCGGGCTGTTGAAGCACTCGGCATTCCACCCCGATCCCAATACAACTGCCGCCACACGTATGCCACCATGTGCCTTATGTCGGGAATGAATCCAGCCTTCATCGCCGGGCAGCTCGGGCACTCTGTCCAGGTGCTGCTGTCGACCTATGCGAAGTGGTTGAATTCAGCCAATGATTGGACCGAACTGTCCAAGCTGGAAATGCAACTAATTGGTACAAAATTGGTACACGATTAAATCTTTTTCATATTTGCCCCAGCAGATACAGGGCAATCGACAGCAACTCGGCCATACTCCAGAATGCAGCGGTTTTTTTGGGGGAAAACCCTTGCACAGCCAACGACATAACAACTTTTAGTGAGCCTCAACGTGAAAACTTCCCTTTCGATTCTAAGCCTGCTGCTGTTGCTCACGGGTACCGCGACTGTCCCCACGGCCGCTGCTGCGCAACCCCCCGCCCAGGTGCAACGCGATCCTGCCAAGTTGCATCTGGCTTCCGGCGCGGCGTTGTTGATCGATCTGCAGACCAACAAGGTGCTCTACGCCAACAACCCCGACCGGGTGGTACCGATTGCCTCGGTGACCAAGCTGATGACCGGCATGGTGGTGCTCGACGCCAAGCAGAACATGGATGAAATGCTCACGGTTACCATCGCCCAGAACAAGGAAATGAAAGGTGTGTATTCGCGCGTACGGCTGGGTAGCCAACTGAACCGCAAGGACATGCTGCTGATCACCCTGATGTCGTCGGAAAACCGCGCAGCTTCTACCCTGGCCCACAACTACCCAGGCGGTTATAGCGCCTTTATCAAGGCAATGAACGCCAAGGCCAAGGCCCTGGGCATGAGCCAGACCCGTTATGTCGAGCCCACCGGGTTGTCGCACAGCAACGTGTCCACAGCCCGAGACCTGGGCAAGCTGCTGCTGGCCGCGCGCAATTACCCGATGCTCAGCGAACTGAGCAGCACCCCCGAGAAAACGGTGGCGTTCCGCAAGCCCAACTACACCCTGGGCTTTCGCAACACCGACCATCTGGTCAACAAGAGCAACTGGGACATCAAGCTGACCAAGACCGGCTTCACCAATGAAGCCGGCCACTGCCTGGTGCTGTTGACCAAGATGGACAACCGCCCGGTGGCCATGGTGATTCTCGATGCCTTCGGCAAGTACACCCACTTCGCCGATGCCAGCCGGATGCGCCAGTGGCTGGAAACCGGCAGCGCCAAGCCGGCGCCGGCAGTGGCCATGCGCTACAAGTCCGAACGCAGCCAAAACCGCCCGACAGTCGACTGACCTCAGGCGCTGGTGCTGACCAGCGAACCTGAGCTTGCGCCACCGCTCTCGGTCAAGGCCTTGAGCAGTGCGGCGGTGGCCGCGCCCAGCGCCGCCATGGTGGCGCCGACGGCCGACTGCGCGGCGGCAACGGCGGCTGCCTTGGCGGTTTCTTCCATCCGGCTGGCCATTACCTGCTGCAGGTGCTTCTGCTGTTCTTCCAGCTGCTTATGCAGCTTCTCGATCATGTGTCGCAACTGCTTGACATGGGCAGGCTCCGAGTCGGCCCGCGGATCACTGGCGCCACTGGCCTGCGCCTTGGAATTGCGAAAGCTGGACGGATCAACCACCACGTTATCGTCCGAAGCCTCTGCAGATAGCTGCCCTGCGTTGACCGCAACCCGCGAACCGGAGGCCAGAGAGGTGCTTTGCAGGGGATTTCCGTTGAGCGTTACGGCACCGATGCCTGCCATGGAGGGATCTTCCTGATGGGTACTTGGGATGTCGTACGTATCGGCCGCCCTCGCAAAAACTTGAAGCAAATGGATATCCCGCACAAGCCGGCGACCTGCTATCGCTCCGGCTATTCAGGGTACGGCTCAGTAAGTACCGCGCAGCATCAATACAATATTGCGCGGGTCACCGTAGAAGTTGCCGTACATGGCGTTGCCAATGGTTGAGTAGTACTTCTTGTCAGTCTGGTTGTTGCCGTTGAGCGCCACGCTCCAGTGATTGTTCAGCCGGTAGTCGGCAAAGGCGTTGCACAGCGCAAAACCCGGCTGGGAGAAGTCAAGATTAACTTCCGAGACGTAGCTCGCACTCTGGGTCGTGATACCCCCACGCGCAGGTTCTCCAGCGCGCCGGGCATGCGGTAGCTCAGGAATGCCTTGCCCAGGTGCTTGGGCGTCAGGCTCAAGGCCGTGGCGGTGGTCGAGCCGCTTGCGGTCGCTACGTTGCGGCTATGGTTATAGGTGTAGCCAAAGGTACGCTCCAGGCGCTCGGTAATCCGTCCGCTGGCTTCAAACTCAATACTCTTGCCGATGGACTGGGTCACCGAAAACTGACTGAACGCGGTCGGACGCTTGCGCACCAGGTTGACGCTGCCGCCCGGTTCGCCGTTGCCCGAGTACAGGCCATCGGCACCCCGCAGAATCTCCACATGGTCGTAGATGGTCATGTCTAGGTCTTTCCCGGCGAAGGCACTGCCCCTACCGGCGTGCCGCCATCCAGGCGGACGTTAGTGATCTCGAACCCGCGCGCCAGGTAGCGCGAGTTGGTCATGCTGCCCTGGTAGGCAGTGAGGTCTGGGTGAGCACGTCATTCATGGAGGTCAGATGCAGGTCTTCCATCCGTTGCCGGGTGATGACGCGGATGCTCTGCGGGGTGTCCTTGATCGACTGGGGCATCTTGCCGATCGACACCCTGCGGTGTAGGCACCAGTGCCTTGCGTGGTCGCCCCAGCCCGGTGCCGGTGATGCTGGTAGTGCCGAGCTCCAACGCTGCGTCGTCGGGGGGGGGGCCAGCAACAGCACGGTACCGTTGTCGACCTGGTAAAGCAGGCCGCTGCCGCGCAATAGACGCGACAGGGCATCGTTGGATTCCATCGCACCGTTCACCGCTGCTGCACGCTTGCCTTCCACCAGGCTTGGCTCGTACAGCACCTGCACGCCCGACTGCTCAGCAAATGCGCGCAAGGCGCCGACCAGGCTCTGGGCCGGAATGCTGACGGTTACCGATGCAGCTTCGGCCATCGGGGCAAAACCCACTACGCCCAACAGCACCCAGGATGCGGAACGGGAGCGCGCCCTCCGGCAAAACGGCGACATCCGTGAACGCAAACGACGTGCGGCAAGCCCCATGACAACCCATGCATAAACAAGAATGATTATGTTTTAATTACGCGTTTACAATTCGACGAAGCCGTGAATCCAAACCGGATAACTTTTTCGATCAATTTGCGAAAGGGCTGCATCGGCGGGGCTTTTCGGCAGCCGCAGGGGAGCGTCCTGGGCACTTGGGCCATGGACTGCCCCACTGGAATGGATGACAGATTGAGAAGATTTGCGACGGGCTGCCCTTGAAGGAGAGCCTTAGTAAGAATTAGATACATTTTCTTCAAAATAAGCAGACGGGTTTCGCCCTGCTCATCCGTCCTTATAGAGACGGGTAACTTATCTGACGAGATCGGCTGCCCACCGTTCACCTACAAAAGACAGGCTCATGTCGAAAAAGTCACGCTCAAAAATCTGGTTCCTGGTCCATAGCTGGCTCGCGCTGCCGATCTGGTTTTTCGTGCTGATCGTGTGTTTTACCGGCACATTGGCCGTGGTCAGCCAGGAGATCGTTTGGCTTGCCAACCCGGACGTACGCGCCACCAAGCCAAGCCCCGATGCCGAACGCCTCAGCTTCCAGCAAGTGCTCGATGCCATGCAAAAGGCCGAACCGGAGATGGCCGTGCGCTTTATCAGCCAGCCCGACGGCTCGCACTTTGCCCTGACTGCGGCGGTGACCTACCCCGACGGCAGCGCACCGACGCTCTACGTCAACCCCTATACCGGGGCGATCCAAGGCAAGAGCCCGTCGTTCAACTTCGAGGGTTTCACCCGCGCCCTGCACGGCTGGTGGCTGGTGCCCTTCACCAATGGCTACAGCTGGGGCTGGTACCTGGTGTCGCTGCTGGGCTTGCCGATGCTGGCGTCGCTGGTGACCGGCCTTGTGGTGTACAAAAAGTTCTGGAAAGGCTTTTTCAAGCTGCCACGGGCCAACCACGGCTCGCGAATTTTCTGGGGCGACCTGCACCGCTTGAGTGGAGTGTGGTCAATCTGGTTCATCGCCGTCATTTCCATTACCGGCACGTGGTTTCTGATCCAGGCGATCCTGGGCGACAACCACATCACCATTTCCACTGAGCCTGTGGTGCCAGTGATTGCCCGTGAAGATGTGCCGCGCAGCGAATCGGGCGCACCCGCCCCGCGCATCGACCTGGATGAAGCCGAGCGCATCGCCAAGTCACAGATTGCCGGCCTGGATGTGAGCTTCATCCAGATGCCGGGCAACGCCTACTCGCACCTGTACCTGGGTGGCCGTGGCTGGTACCCGCTGATGTTCCAGACGGTCAACGTCAACCCGTACAACAGCAAGATCGAGGCGCAGTTCCTGATCGAGGACCGTTCGCCCCTGGAGTTCGTCACCGAGTCCATGCGCCCGTTGCACACCGGTGACTTCGGCGGCCTGATCATCAAGTTGATCTGGGCCTTCTTCGGCCTGCTGCTGTCGTTGATGGTGCTCAGCGGCTTGCTGATCTGGACCAAGCGCACCGCCCAGGCCACCGCCGCCGCGCTCAAGCGCAGCGAGCGGGCACCACGCAAACAGGCCGTTAGCACCAACCCCGAGACCGCCACGGAGACCAGCGTATGAGCAAGGCAGCCGTCGAGACCGCCAGCCCGTTGAGCCGTTGGTGGCACAAGTGGCGTTTTCACTTGAATATCCTGTTGTTGCTGATCCCGTTGGGCTTCATGCCCAAGTACTTTGCCGATGCCGCGCTGTTTCGCGGAGACAGCGGCCTGGGTGAGCGCGAACTGGGTGATGTGCAGGTAGGGCGCTGGAGTGTGAAGCTGGCCGAAATGCGCGACGAAGCCCCGCGCCAGGACGGCCCCGCCGGTTACTTCAAGACGTTCAACCTGGCGCTGTGCCAAACCTGCATTCCCGAGGTCAAGGCCGTCTACCTGCGCATCGGCAAGCCGCGAAGCCTGCGCGCTGCCGGCACCATCTTCTTCGGCCCGCCCTACCGCATGAGCACCGGCCTGCCGGTACCGGCCAAGACGCGCCCGGACGCCGAGATCTGGATCACCCTCGAAGGCTGGGACGGCAGCATGCAGCAGGGCTCCATCCCCCTGGCCAAGGCCTCGCCGGCTACCGTGGCCTGGCTGAACAAACAAGGAGGCAAGTAATGACGTTTACCGCCCGCAGGCTGCTTGTGCCCCTGCTGTTGCTCGGCACCGCCGGCCCGGCCCTGGCCCACAACCCGATGTGCGAGTGCAAGCCCATCGACGGCGAGCAGATCGAATGCACCGGTGGCTTCTCTGACGGCAGCGGCGCGCCAGGGGTGACCCTGGATGTGATCGGCTACAACGAAGAGATCCTTGTGCCCGGCAAGCTTGGCGACAACTCCAAGCTGACCTTCAAGCGCCCGGAAGGTGAATGGTACGTGCTGTTCGACGCAGGCCCAGGCCACGTAGTGGAAATTGACTACGCCGATATCGGTGAGCCATGAGCCGGGTCCAGGTAGTGCGCCCCGCCGGTGCCGGGCATGAAACCCTTTATGTGCTGCTGGTGAGCCTGTTCATCCTGGCCATGGCCGCCGGGGTGGTGGCGCTGCGCGGCGAAAACCACGACGAGGTCAGCATCGAGGCCCATCAACTCGATGCCCGCCGCGACCTCAACGCTGCCGAACAAGGGGTGTATGCCGACCTGCGGGTGGCCTTCGAGGAAATCCAGCTGCTGCGCGAAGACCAACCGGCACTGGTCGAGGTGGCCGTGCTGGCCGAGGAAGGCTTCCCGCCGTTCGTGACCGATGCCAGTAGCGCCAGCCGTGGCGAGCATCAATGGCAGGTGCTGGGCGACCAGGCCTACCTGGGCCTGAGCCAGTCACCGAGCGTGGCCGGCAGCTTCCTGCTGCTGGTGCCCAGCGCCCATGACGGCGCCGCCGACATCTGGCTGCAGCGCAAGGCGGGCGCCAGTGCCCCTGGCGACTTCACCCCCGCTGCCCTGATCGCCGCCGGCTGGCAGCAGATCGCCGCCCACTACGACGCCGGTGTCACCCGCCAGCATCGCCACTGATACAAGGACGCCCCATGCTTCGCTCCGCCCTCGCCCGCCGTGTTCTGAGCCTGTTGATCGCCTGCGCCCTGCCAACCCTGGCCCTGGCCGACAACGGCAAGCCGCTGCGTATCGGCATCACACTGCACCCCTACTACAGCTACGTGAGCAACATTGTCGGCGACAAGGCCGAGGTGGTGCCGCTGATTCCGGCAGGCTTCAACCCCCACGCCTACGAGCCACGGGCCGAGGACATCAAGCGCATCGGCAGCCTCGATGTGGTAGTGCTCAACGGCATCGGCCACGATGACTTCGCCGACCGCATGATCGCCGCCAGTGAAAAACCGCAGATCACCGTGATCGAGTCCAACACCAACGTACCGCTGCTGGCCGCCACCGGTGTGGCTGCACGTGGTGCAGGCAAAGTGGTGAACCCGCATACCTTCCTGTCGATCAGCGCCAGCATCGCCCAGGTCAATAACATCGCCCGGGAGCTGGGCAAGCTCGATCCGGACAACGCCAAGTACTACAGCCAGAACGCCCGTGCCTACGCCAAGCGCCTGCGCAAGTTGCGCGCCGACGCCCTGGCCCAGGTCACCGAGGCGCCGGGCGCGGAGTTCCGCGTGGCCACTATCCACGCCGCCTACGACTACCTGGTGCGCGAATTCGGCCTGGAAGTGACCGCCGTGGTCGAGCCTGCCCACGGCATCGAGCCAAGCCCCAGCCAGTTGAAAAAGACCATCGACCAGCTCAAGGCCCTGGACGTGAAAGTGATCTTCTCGGAGATGGACTTTCCCTCGGCCTATGTCGAGACCATCCAGCGCGAGTCGGGGGTGATGATCTATCCGCTGACCCATATCTCCTACGGTGAGTACAGCAAGGAAAAGTACGAGGTGGAGATGAAGCGCAACCTCGACACTGTGGTGCGTGCGATCAAGGAGTCCAAGGCATGACCGTGGCCGAAACCGTCGTCAGCCTGCCTTGCGGGCCGGACATCGAATTTGCCGGTATCGACTTGACCCTGGGCCGCACGCGGATTCTCGACCAGGTCAGCTTCAAGGTCGCCGCCGGCAGCGTGCATGCACTGGTGGGCCCGAACGGCGGCGGCAAGAGCTCGCTGATCAAGACCCTGCTGGGGCAGATGCCGCACCAGGGCCAGTTGACCCTGACCTGGCCAAGCGACGCACAGATCATCGGCTATGTGCCCCAGGCCCTGGAGTTCGACCGCGGCCTGCCAATGACCGTGGACGATTTCATGGCTGCCATGTGTCAGCGCCGTCCCGCCTTTCTCGGCCTGTCGCGCAAGGTGGCGCCCGCCATCGACGCGGCACTTGAGCGGGTCGGCATGCTCGACAAGCGCAAGCGGCGCATGGGCGCCCTTTCCGGTGGTGAGCGCCAGCGCGTGCTGCTGGCCCAGGGCTTGATTCCGGCACCGCAACTGCTGGTGCTGGATGAGCCGATGTCGGCGCTGGACGAAGCCGGCATCCAGGTGTTCGAGCGTCTGTTGCTGGACTGGCGCGCCGCCGGCACCACCGTGCTGTGGATCGAGCACGACCTGCAGGCGGTCACGCGTTTGGCCGACCGGGTGACGGGCCTGAGTCGCCGGGTGCTCTTCGACGCCCCGCCCAAGCAGGCCCTGACGCCTGAGCGCCTGCTCAGCCTGTTCTCCATCCATCCGCGCAGCGAGAGCATCGCCTGATGAACTACGAAGAATTCCGCCTGCTGATCCAGGCGTGGGCCAACGCAGGCTACTTGCCCGAAGCCCTGGCCTACGGTTTTGTGGTCAACGCCCTGCTCGCGGGCCTGATGATCGGCCCGGTGCTGGGCGGCCTGGGCACGCTGGTAGTGGTCAAGCGCTTTGCCTTCTTCTCCGAGGCGGTGGGCCACGCGGCGCTCACCGGCGTAGCCATCGGCATCCTGCTGGGCGAGCCCTACACCGGGCCCTACGGCAGCCTGTTCGGCTACTGCCTGCTGTTTGGCATCTTGCTCAACTTCCTGCGCAATCGCACAGGGCTGTCGCCCGACACACTGATCGGCGTGTTCCTGTCAGTGTCCCTGGCGCTGGGTGCGAGCCTGTTGCTGATGCTGGCCGGCAAGATCAACGTTCACATTCTCGAGAACGTACTGTTTGGCTCGGTGCTCACCGTCAATCCCCAGGACCTGCTGGTGCTCGGCATTGTCGGCAGCCTGGTGCTGGCCCTGGCCCTGCCGTTGTACAACCGCATCATCCTGGCCAGCTTCAATCCGCAACTGGCAGCAGTGCGCGGCGTCGCCGTGAAGAGCCTGGATTACTTGTTCGTGGTGCTGGTGACCCTGGTGACCGTGGCGGCGGTGAAGGTGATCGGGGCGATCCTGGTGGGCGCCCTGCTGGTGATCCCGGCGGCGGCGGCGCGGTTGGTCAGCCAGTCGCTCAAGGGCTTTTTCTGGGCGTCGGTACTGATCGCCACCCTGAGCACCCTGATCGGTATCCTGCTGCCGATCGTGTTCGACCTGCCGGTGCCTTCGGGCGCGGCGATCATCCTCGTCTCTGGTGCCTTTTTCGCACTCGCCGCACTGGCACGCGGCCTTGTTCCACGCCTGCAAGGAAACCCGGCATGACCTTCAAGCTCCAACATCTGTGCCTGGCCCTGGCACTCGCCGGCCTGCCCTCCCTGGGCCAGGCCCAGAACACCCCGACGGCCCCTCAGCAACAGGCCACCACGACCACCGTCCTGGCCTCGCTACCCGTCACCCACGCCCTGGCGACCGCCCTGCTCGACGGTACCGCCGTCAAACTGCAGCGCGCGGCACCGGCAAACATTCCAGCTTCGCGTCAATCGTCGTACTTCAGCGGCCGGGGTGGCGCCAGCCTGCAAAAAGCCGCAAGCCATGCCGATGCAGTGATTGCCCTGCGCTCGATCTGGGGCGATGACCCGCTGTACCCGATGGCCCGCCGCAGCAACATCCGCATTATCGAAATCGACGCCGCCCGCCCGGTAGACGGCGCCTTGCCAGGGATTGCCGTACAGGGCAGCAACGCCTTTGCCGCCTACCCCTGGCTGAACCCGACCAACCTAGGACGCATGGCCGACGTACTGGCCAACGACCTGGGACGCTTGAGCCCAAGCGATCAACCGAAGATCCAGGCCAACCTTGCCAACCTCAAGCGCCAGTTGCTGGAACTGAGTGCCGGCAGCGAATCGCGCCTGGCCGAGGCCGACAACCTCAGCGTGGTCAACCTCTCGGACCGCCTGGACTACCTGATCAGCGGCCTGAACCTGGATCTGATCGACCACCCGCGGGTGGCGGACGACCAGTGGGACGCTGCCGCGCTCAAACGCTTGGGCGATGAACTCAAAGGCCAGGACGTGGCGCTGGTGCTGCACCACAAACAACCGAGCAAGGAAGTGACGGAAGTGATCACCACGAGCGGCGCGAAGCTGCTGGTGATCGACACCGACCCGCAGGACACCCTGGCGGGATTGAAGGCCAGTGTTGACCAAGTGGTAGCCGCCTTGCGGTAGGAGCGGGCTTGCCCCGCGATAGCAATCCCACAGTTACTTCGCATTGGCCGCTGCCTCTTGGCGACCGCTGCGCAGTCGATCGCAGCCTCGTTCCTCGGCAGCGGCTACAAATTGCCGATGTAGCCGCTGGCGACAGCCTGCGATCGAGCGCGCAGCGGTCGTGGTTCAGACGGTGCTTTCACTTGGTTAACGCTTCATGCACCGCTCATAGCGCTCGTCCACCCGATTGGCAAACCAGGCCGTGGTCAACTTGCGGGTAATCTTCGGGCTCTTCAACTCGATCCCTGGCAGCTGCGCGCGCGGCAGCGTCTTGCCCGCCTTCCCTTCAGCCAACGCATACACTCCGCTATACAGCCGGGTCTCCTCGAACGCCAGGCTATCGCCCTTCTCCAGCTGACTGCGGATACTCGGGTTACGCAAACCAAGCTGCTCCCCCAACCGCCGCGCCGCCTTCTCGGTAGTGCCCGGAAAAATCGCCCCCGGTGCAATCAAGTCCCCGTCCAGCGCCAAGGTCACCCCACTGGCCCGGCTCAAGGCGCTCTGGAACGCCGCATTGCGACTGGCATACCACCCAGCGTTGAAGTCGGCGAATCGGTACAGCTGCCGCTCGTAATGACTGGGATACCCCAACAAATGAGCGATACCGAAATACATCCCGCCGCGACGGCTGAACACCTCCTGTCGAATCGTCCCCGAATGACTGTAGGGATACCCCTGCGCATTACGCTCGGCAAAATCGATACTCACCTGCATCGGCCCACCGGTATGCACCGGATTCAAATCCCCCAGCAGCGTCCGCCCCAGCGGCACCGTACCGATCAGGTCATCGAAGATCGCACTGAGTTGCTTCTCGCTGCGCACCACGCTCAACCGCTGGCTGTACGTCTGGCCATTGGGCGAACGCGTCTGCAACGCCGCGTTCACCAGCATCTGCGGGATATGCAAGCTGGCCGCGCGCCGGTCGATTTCCTGGCGGGCAATGCGGCCAAGCCCTGGTACTTGCGGGTCGGCCTGGAAGGTCGACTCCTGCTCGGTCACCGCCAGCACCGCGCACAGGTTGGAGCGGCTGGGGGTGATCTTCTGTGTGGTGAAGGCCGTCTGGATATCCCGGGCCCAACCCTCCCGGTCCTTGGTGGATGCAGGCAACAGCCGCAGAATCTGCGCCCGCACCTTCGCTGGGTCGCCTTCCGGTGCCTCGCGCTGGGTGACGCAACCCTGCACCGTCAGCAACACAGCAATCGCCAACAACCCTCCACTGAACCGCATGTACCGCCCTCGCCTGGTGATTGATCAGCAGCACAGTAGCGAGGGCCAGGACCGACTGCAATCAAGCGCCAGTTATTGGAGGTAGAAGTTGTACGAGACCGGCAAGTGATCGGACGGTCCGGCAACCCCGACCCTGCCCGGCGTCAACGGCGCGAGCGTACCGTTGCTGACGGCGTAGTCGAGCATGTTTTGCGGGGCAGTGCTGGGGTGGGTGCTTCCATTGGCCGGAACCACTTGGGCGATGTCGGGAGGCGACACCCAGTTCCCGCGGTCTGCGTGCTGGGGATCGGACACCCGCGGGTCACGTTTGAAGTCTCCCAACATGACGTAGGGGGCACTGACATGCCAGCTGACTTCGCGCAACAGCCTCGGCGCGTTGGCTCCACCACCGGAAATGGCATGCAGGTTAGTCACCACAATGTCCTCGACCAGCCCCTGTAAACGCAGACGCAGCCCCAGTACAGGTCGGATGGGGGCGCCAGGGGATCACGCGGTACACCATCGGCAATGACCAGCGCCGACTGGATACTCAGGCCCGCTCGCTCCGCCACCACGATGGCAAGGTTCACCCGCAAACGTTGAACGTCGAGAAAGAACAGCTGGTAGCCCTCCGGACGGCTTGCAGTGCCTCCAGACCAACGATAGTGGTTGACGTCATGCGGCTGGCCGAACGGGTCGTCTACGCGCATCTGCTCCAGATGCAAAGCGGAGAACGGCGCCACCCCGGCCTCCTGCAATACCACCACATCGTGTTCCCGGGCGAGCTGAGGTACGCGTGTGCGCCATTTGTAGTCGGTAGTTTGCGCTCCGCCCTGCAGGTTCCAGGTGGCCACGCTCAGGGCTATCGGGGCACCGCCCCGACTGCCACGGCCAATATCGATCTGTATGCCATCGTCACGCTCGCCGAGCCTGGCGTGATGGTAGTCACGTACCGCTCCATTCAAACGTATATGGGCATGCCAGGGCCCAATGGCCGCCCCCAACGATGATCTGCAACATGCGCAGCGCGTCAAACGCGTCGAGCGTATGGGGCCCTTCCTGGCTGCGCAGTCCATTCATCAACAAGGCATGATGGATAGGGTAGAGCGAAAGCAGCACCGCCAGGCTTGGAGCCCGCGGTGCGCGGGCAATGGCGAGGATCACACGCTGCTCGTTGCAAAGCCGCTGGAGCAGGCGGGTGAAGGCGCTGGCATACCCCGCCTGCAGCGTCTGGTTACTGCTGCGCATGAACAGCGAAGACATCCGGCTGGCCAGATACGCGCTGGTGGGGGTGCCTCCTCCGGCGAGCGAACGAGCAACTCGACAATCTCTCCAATAATAAAATCAAGCTGCGTTGCCAAGGAGTCGGCAGGCAGCCCGGCAATCAACAAATGGTCAATGTAGTGTCGAATATCCTGATTCAGTGGCATGGCACGAGTCCTTGGAAGAAGACAACTGCTCGGCGGGATACAGCTCAACCCTGACCGTGGTACAGCACGCACAACACACCGTCCTGAACCGCCATGGATACCTGAAACTTCGCCCCCAGGGCCAAACTGGTATCCGGCTCACTGACCACGTTGCCGTCGTAGCAAAAGAGATCGAGCGCCCTGCTTCCCAGGTTTCCTTTCCAGCCACTGAACACCAGCTTCAACAAACCATTGTGAATCGCCATCCCCGGGGAACTTGAATAGTCCTGTCCGATAAATGACTTGGCGCGCGTCCAGGCAGCGTCGCCATCAAACCTCAACAAGAGTGATCCCTTTCCGAGTTCATTATTGGCCACGATATGAATCAGCCCCTGATAACTGATGGCCACCGGATCGAGCGTGCAGGAAAGCTCGAGCGTGCTGTCCATCTTGAGGGTCTTCGCTTCACTCCACGTCAGCATGTCGCGCGTGGTTTTCCACAACACTGTGGTGGTGCCTGGCACCGTGTAGAACATATAGAGCCCCCGTTGTGCTCCACCACACTGGGCCCGCCACTGAACTGTATAGGGAAATCGATCGCGTTGAAGCCTCCACTGAGATCATCATATTCGCCAAGTTTGGCTGAAACGCTCAGCTCGCGAGGATGGTGCTGACCACTGCACAGCACATACAGTTTATTGTTGAACACAAAAATGGCGGGCGGTCCGGAAAGGCTTTCGATGCCGATCTCAACCGGGGCACTCCAGGAGGCGGCAGAGGGCTTGGTAATGAAACTGACGTGCTCATCCTCGCCATCTGCAATATAGGAACAGAACAACGTGCCCTTGTAGTTGACCACCCGGCAGCCATATTTCATGTCCGCCGGGGTGGCGAGCGAATTGCTTAAAACCCGAAACGACTGTTGGTGTACCAGCACTTCATGGTGACGGCCCCCTTTGAATGAGGGGACAGTAGATCTTGCATTACTGCGCACTGGCATTCGGAACCCGTTCATCGGCTTGACGCTCTATCCCGCACGCGGTTCACTGCAGGCGCTCAACTGTCTCCCGGTACGATGTAGGTTTTGCTGATATGCCGGAACTGCTCGTGACTGGAACTTCCCATCAGTTCGAATACCACCATCTCGCGGGTAACGATTTGCGCCCCTGCATCGCGCATGCGGCCGATGCCCGCAACCTTGCTAGCGCTGGTGCGGCTGTCACAGGCATCTTCGACCACGAACACCTGCTTGCCCAGCTCTCGCAGGCCAAGCACAGTCTGCAGCACGCACACATGGGTCTCCATACCGCAGACGATCACTTGCTCCCGGGCCAATAGCGAGGCCGGCAGGCAGTTGGCGGCAACACAGGAGAAGTGCAATTTTTCCACCACCTCGGCAGCGGGCGAGGCCTCGATCAGCGCCGCAACGGTGTGGCCCAGCCCCTTGGGGTACTGCTCGGAAAACACCGTGGGTACGCCCAGCGCATGCGTAGCGGCCAGCAGCCAGCGAGTGCGGGCCAGGGTGCCGGTCGGGTCGCTGACCGCACCAATGAGCTTGTCCTGCACATCTATGACCAGCAGAGTGGCCTGGTTAGGCTTGATCAACATCCCTAGCACCTCGTCTTGAGTGAGCCGCCAAGGCTCGCCCAGCAGCAGCCGTGGCGTCAATGGCCGGCAAGTGACCGCCCACTTCACGCCGGACTGGAAAAATTCGCCGCAACGCGCCATCCTCCCCGCTTTTTTTCCCGCTCACCTCGCCAAGGATCCTGTTCATGCACGCCCAACCCCTGACCCCCAGCGAGTTCGAGTTCATCGAAGACACCTTGCTCAAGTATGGCGACGACCACTCCGTGCTCAACCCTTCCGAGCTCGACGGCTACTTCACGGCACTGGTGTCGAGCTCTGCGCAGGTGGATATCGCCGAGTGGTTCCCGGCCATTTGGGGCGGCAGCACCCCGGAATGGCAAAAGCCCGAAGAATGCCGCCGCTTCATCGACCTGTGCGTGCGCCACCTCAACACCCTGGCCACCCAGCTCGCTACCGCACCCGAGGCATTCAAGGCGCGCTTCGAACAAACCGAACATCGCGGCCAACCCCTGATCCTGGCTGAAGAATGGTGCTTTGGCTACGTGCGTGGCGTGGCGGTCGGCAACTGGCCGGCACTGGCCGAGCCAATGGCAGGCCGCCTGCAACTGATCACTGACTGCGCCGAGCAGGACAACTACGAACTGCCGGTGGATTTCGACGTGGTGCTGCATCGCCAGCGCGTGGCAGCCATCGAACCGGCTGCGCGGGCCTTGCATGACCATTGGCTGGCGCAACGCTGAAAAACCTGTAGTCGCTGCCTGACGGCAGCGGCTACAGGCGGATGCACCACGGATGGCTATAGTCATTGACTGACTCTTCTGCCAAGAGGTGCCCCCCATGCTCACCATCGGCTATGCAGCACAAACCCCGCAGGCGCCACTGGCGCCCTTCACCTTCCAGCGCCGCAGCCTGCGTCCCAACGACGTCGCCATGCAGATCCTCTACTGCGGCGTGTGCCACTCCGACCTGCACCAGGCCCGGGATGACTGGGGCTTCAGCCGCTACCCGATCGTCCCCGGCCACGAAATCATCGGCCGGGTAACCGACATTGGCAGCGCCGTTACCCGCTATAAAGTTGGCGATACCGTGGCTGTGGGCTGCATGGTCGATTCCTGCCAACAGTGCGACCAGTGCCGCAAAGGCGAAGAACAACTGTGCCGCGAGAACAACACCCAGACCTACAACGGCCTGGACCGCATCAGCAAAGAGCCCACCTACGGCGGTTACTCCAAGCACCTGGTCGTGCGTGAAGAATTCGTGCTGCGCGTACCTGACGGCCTGGACCTGGCCAAAGCGGCCCCGCTGCTGTGCGCCGGTATCACCACCTACTCCCCCCTGCGCACCTGGAACGTCGGTCCCGGCAGCCGCGTGGCGGTGATCGGCCTGGGTGGCCTGGGCCACATGGCGGTGAAACTGGCAGCCGGGCTGGGCGCCTTCGTCACCGTACTCAGCCGCACCCCGGACAAACTCGCCGACGCCCTGGAGCTGGGCGCCGACAACCTGCTGGTATCGACCGACGCCAAGGCAATGGCCGCTGCCCGTTCGAGCTTCGACCTGATCATCGACACCATCCCCGTGCGCCACGACGTATCGCCGTACATGGCCTTGCTGGACGTCGACGCCACGTTGGTGATCGTCGGCCAGGTCGGCCCCATCGACGAACAACTCACCGTGCCCTTTATCCTTGGCCGCCGACGGCTGGCCGGCTCGCCCATTGGTGGCATCGCCGAAACCCAGGAAATGCTCGACTTCTGCGCCCGCAAAAACATCCTTCCGGACTGTGAAATGATCCGCATGGACCAGATCAACGAAGCCTTTGAGCGCATGGAACGCTCGGATGTGCGCTACCGCTTCGTCATCGACATGGCCAGCCTGGACGACGCGGCGAAACCTTAAGCCTGATGACCCCATCCGCTGGGGTCATCACCCCCAGCCTGCGATCGGCCGCAAAGCGGTCGTAATCCAGCCCCCTCCAACCGTGCAGGCGCCCGCCCATCTCCCGGCACTGGACACCAATGATGGCCAATTAGTAGCATCACACTCCAAAACCCGTGTTGTCCTACAAAAAACTAGCCAGGGAGGCTGCATGTCCACCATCGTCCACCGACCGATCCACGTCGCACCCCGCCCCACCCTCACCTGGACCGACACTTGGCAAGGCCCCGACAACGGCCTGATCCGTTGCTGGGAAATCGGCCGTGAACGCGCCCTCAAGCACCCGGAAATCGCCCAACGCTGCCTCGCCGGCGAACTGCCTGTGCTGGGCTGGAAAGGCGGTGTCGAACGCACGCTGAAAAAGCGTGAAAAATACGGCTCGCTGAAATACCTCGCCCAATGGCAGGGCCTGCGCGGCGAAGACCTGCGCATTGATACCAGTAACGAACTGACCCTCAACTGCTCGCGCACCGGGATGGTGGTGACCTTTACGCCGGATGCGACTAAGTACTACAACCCGCAGCTTGAGATGGAAGAATAAGGAGCGTTGCAACAGGGGCGGGCTGCTTGCTCGTCGGGGAAGCCTGAATGCCCGGACGGCAGCGTTCAAAAAGACCACCGATGATGTAAGGCGAACAACGCGAGGGGCAACTATCGGCCAGGAGCGGAGCCCAGCTGCTGGGCATTGAACCAACTCTGAAACGCATCGATTCAGTGACTGTGTAAAAGGCAGGGGCAGGATTTTTATCCGCCCCTGCAATTGCCTGGTCTCTTTCGAGAGCGAACCGATTGGCGTTCGCTGCAGACATTGCGCGCGTGACACCCGAGCAGGTTTTCAGCGTGCAATTTTCAATAGTTCAACTGACCACAACCCTGATTTTTCATCAGGCACGACCTGATGGATTTGGCCTGTATCAGCGCGCCTCAAGCAGGGAGGCGAGCGGTTTTGGCGCGTAGAGTGCACTTTGGAACGCCGGTACATATTCGTACTTCATCATTTTTCCAAGCTTCAAGGCGCGGAGGTATTTCGCCAGGCTGCCGTCGCCCAGTGTGAGCGTAGCCGAATCCACACCCCGGCTGTAGCCGTGACTGAGCTGGCGGGAAACAGCATACCCATAGGCCAGTTGGCCCAGGTGGTCGAGGTTAGTGAAGCTGCTGGTGACGATATCGACAACGTGAGAGCGCTCGTCGATCTTCTTGGCTTTGAAGGACACGTCGACTTTTCCGGTCTGGCTGTCGGTGATGTCATAGACCACAGAGTGAGCATCCTCTTTACGGTCTATACCGGTCAGCCATTTCGGCAGGTTGTAACCGATGACACCGCGAACCCTTGCACGCTCTGTATTGGCAGGAGCTGCACAGCTGCCAACACTTCGGGCGGCATCATTGCCCGGAGTGCGTCCAGGTCGGCCGTAAACTGCCGTTACTCGGCTGTTCGGGTAGTAGAAGTTTGGGGAGTACGACTCAAGGCCAATGTCGACCTTGTGTTTTTCCAATCCGTTGAACAGCTCAAATCGACGCCGGGTAGTTCTGCTGCAATCACTGACGAGGGAGGATTCGAGCGATAACGATCGTACAGGCCACCCTTGACGACGGGTACTGGGTGGCCTGCGATTATCTTTGTATCCGTAGGGCTGGGAATTTCAGGCGTCCCCGCCAACACATGGCTGGCAACAGAGCTGAACAGCAATCCTGTTAAAACGGCGCTGGCGAGTTTCAATCTCTCTCCAGGTGCTTGGATCAGCGTGATGGCATCGACCGGAAAATTTCACTGGGCACCTCCTGCGCCTTGATACTCCACGCCGTCACGCCAGTCGAGATTCGCCAGAGCAAGCCTTTGAGATCGCTGAAAAAACGTCAACGTTAAACCTGACTTTAATGTCAAACATCCGAGAGACAGATTTCAATGACCGCTTTGAGCGACATTCAACCCTCCATTCCACCGCTGTTTTTTGGCTCTGCACAACGCTCTGGAGCCCCCCCGAACCGGGTAGCTCCTGCCATAAAGTCATTCGCGATAGTTTTGAAGCTGAAGAAAGGCGTCAAGGCGTTCGTTGAGAAGCGCAATCCCGATTTTGCCGGGCGCGACTGACCCACCCTGCACGCTTACACCCTCCCCCGACAGCAGAGTCGTTACATGACACTCATGAAAACCCGTATCACCGAACTGCTGGGCATCCAGTACCCCATCATCGAAGGTGGCATGCAATGGGTCGGGCGCGCGAAGCTGGCCGCTGCTGTCTCGAACGCCGGCGCGCTGGGCATGGTGACGGCTCGCACACAGCCCACACCAGACGACCTGCGCGATGAAATCGAGCGCACCCGTGAGCTGACCTCGAAGCCTTTCGGCGTGAATCTCACCTTGTCACTGACCGCCAATGACGTGAACTACGACGGCTGGATCGACGCCATTATTCAAGGCGATGTACGCATCGTCGAGACGGCCGGCAACAACCCCATGCCCGTTATTGCCAAGTTGAAGGCGCATGGCATCAAGGTCATTCACAAATGCACATCGGTACGTCATGCCCTTTCGGCACAGCGCTATGGTGCAGATGTAATTTCGATCGATGGTTTCGAAGCCGGCGGGCATTGCGGCGAAGACGATGTGCCAGCCCTGATCATGATTCCTGCCCTGGCCAAGGTGCTGAAGATTCCTTTCATCGCCTCAGGCGGTATCGCCAACGGGCGCAGTATGGCGGCAGCGCTTGTCCTGGGCGCCGACGGCGTGAATATGGGGACGCGCTTCATGCTGACCCGGGAATCTGCCATCCATGACGACGTCAAGGCAGCCTTGTTGGCAGCGACAGAGCGCGATACCACGCTGATCAAGCGAACCCTCAAGCGAACGGCGCGCTTTTTCACCAATCCCGTCGCACAGGAAATCGTCGCACTGGAGCAGCGCCCTGGTGGCGCGACCTATGATGACTTGCAGCATCTGTTGTCCGGCCGTCGTGGCCTCGACGGCCTGGAGTCGGGTGATGTCGCGGCCGGTCTTATCTGTGCCAGCCAAGTGATCGGATTGGTCGACGATATCCCGACCTGCGCCGAACTGGTGACACGCATGGTCGCTGAATGTCGCGAAGGGCTGGAGCAGACGCTGGATCGTATGAACCGATAATCGACTCGATCATTGGGTCGTGATCGCGGCGAAAAAGGGCGAATGGCGTATCTTGTCGAGTTGTCGATCCGATCAACGCGCCAAGGAGAGCCCATGCTCAGTTCACTCATATTAAATGGTCAGCCACGAACGTCTGACCCATCGGAACTGATAGTCCCCTGGTGGAGCTTTACCAAAACAGTCCTGGCAGCGACAGCCCTCTCGCTGGTGCGTGATGGCCGGGTCGGATTGGACGAGCCAATGCCTGATCAACCTTTCACGTTGCGCCAGCTACTACGGCATGAGGCAGGTCTTGCCGATTATGGCGAACTTGCGGAGTATCACGCCGCCGTTGCCAACGGTGAGTCAGCCTGGCCGGCAAGTGAAATGATGCAACGCCTCGAGGGTACTCGGCTTCGATACAGCCCCGGAACCGATTGGCGCTACTCGAATGTTGGCTACTTGCTCATCGGCAGGCTTATTGAACGGCTGACTGATCTGGCGCTTGATGAAGCAGTGACTCAACGCGCGCTGATCCCGTTGGGCCTGGCGGGCGTCCGCTTGGCCAGAACGCGCGAAGCGTTGCAAACGACCCATCTTGGCAGCAGCTCAAACTATGATCCCGCCTGGGTCTACCATGGCTTGCTGATCGGCCCGATTTCACAAGCAGCGCTATTCCTGGATCGGCTCCTCTCGGGCAACCTTCTCTGCACGGCCTTGCTCCAGGAAATGCAGGCTGCACGAACACTGGGCGGTCCGATTCCCGGCCGCCCATGGATCACCCCCGGCTATGGGCTGGGTGTGATGCAGGGTTCAATTGACGGCGGATACTCCCTCTGCGGACACACAGGCTGCGGGCCTGGCAGTGTCATTGCCGTTTACCGTATTTGCGACGGTGACGCATCGGCGTGTTTCGCTGCTTTTGAGGCAGGCGCCAGCCAAGGGGCCGTCGAAGGCATCGTTGCAGAACAGCTGATAGATGCCCTGCGGCAGGAAGCGAAACACCTATAAGCTCTTTGGCGTCGGCCTCATGGTCCGCCCGATAACCGCCAGAGGTCGATAGCTGCAGCCCCGTCGACGCGCCCCCATCGCTTCAGCTATCGCTCAAACACAGCCGCATCAATTCAAACTCACACCTCGCCTGTACCAAGCGTTTCTCCCTCAAGGTGGTAGACCGTCGGTTCTTCCGAGAAATACTCCTGTAAACCCATCATGAACAGCCGATGGTCTTCACTCGCTTCAAAACCCGGCGTGTGATCCTCGAGGGATTGCCATCGGACGATCAAGTTGAACCGCTCGGGGGTTTCGATTCCTTGCGCCAGCGTGTGCCCGAGGTAACCTTTTGCGCGGCCAAGCAAAGGTGCGACTTCGGCAAATGCGCGCTTGAACCTTTCAATGTGCTCCTGATGAACAGGTAGCAGAGCGATTTCATAAATCATGGCGTTGCCTCGACTGCAATCGCGATTTTGCCTTGAATACCGTTGTGGGGACTTTCCAGCCGGGCATGGGCAAGCGGGATATCGGCAAGCGAATACACCGCGCCCACATGCGGCCGCAGGTAACCGCGCGCGACCAACGTGCTCAACTCATCAAGCTTGCCGCGGTTCTGCCGGGTAAAGACGAAGTGATAACTCGCGTTCTTGCCCCAGGCCTGAACCAGGTTTTGTGGCTGAGCAATGTCCACGATCGAGACAACGCGGCCAAGCTGTGCGAGCGCGTCGGGGCTACGCGACAATGTGTTGCCGCCGACGGTGTCGAACACGACATCGACGCCGCGGCCCGCCGTTTCCCGCATGATGGCATCGACGTAATCCTCCTTTTCGTAGTCGATGATCACATCGGCACCCATACGGCGTGCGAACTCGAAGTTTGCTTCGCGCACGGTCGTGAAAACCTTCGCACCCATGGCTTTCGCCAACTGGATCGCTACATGGCCGACGCCTCCCGCGCCGCCGTGTACCAGAATGCTTTCCCCAACGCTGAGCCGCGCGCGCACGGCCAGGGCTTCCCACGCCGTTCCACCGACCAGGCTCAGGCTTGCCGCCTCAAGGTGGCTTAGCGAAGGCGGCTTGTTCCCGATGATGCTTACGGCGGCAACGTGGTACTCGGCATAGCTTCCAGGGCCGTCGAATATTTGCGGGGTGTACCAGACTTCATCGCCCGGCGCGAAGGCTGTCACACCCGGCCCGACGGCCTCGACAACACCAGAGACGTCGTGCCCGGTAATGGTCGCAAGTTGCACCAACCCGGAATAATCGCCACGTCGGACCTGATAATCCAACGGATTGATGGACGTTGCGTGTACCCGGACCAGGACTTGCCCTGTATGCGGCACAGGCTTGGGTACGTCGCACAGCTCGAACGATTCCGGGCCGCCGAATGATTTGAGTAGAACTGCTTTCATTGCAAAGCCTCGCTTCGTTGAACGCGCTTGTCCAAAAACTCACGGATGACGGGAATGATCTGCATGGCATGGGTTTCCAGCGCGAAGTGGCCGGTGTCATAAAAGCGAATGTCGGCGTTGGCAATATCGCGCTTCCAGGCCTCTGCCCCGGCTGGCAGGAAGAAGGGATCGTTTTTTCCCCAGACGGCCAGCAGCGGCGGCTGGTACTGGCGGAAGAACGCCTGGAACGTCGAATACATCGCAACGTTCGAGGCGTAGTCCAGAATCAGGTCGAGCTGGATATCGGCATTGCCAGGCCGGGATACCTGAAGCCCTTCCAGCGTGTAGCCATCGGGCGATACCAACCCCTTGTCGGATACCCCTTCAAGGTACTGCCATTTGATCGAAGCCGGTGTCGGGAAGTCGTGCAGGGCCTCGCGGTTCGGCTGGCTGGGCTCGCGCCAGTACCTCTGTATAGGTGCCCAGCTTTCGCCCAACCCCTCCTCATAAGCGTTGCCATTCTGAGAAATGATCGCCGTAACCCGAGCAGGATGTGCAATGGCAAGGCGCCATCCAACCGGGGCGCCGTAGTCGTGAACCATGAGGGCATAGTGGTCGAGGCTGAGCTGCTCGGTGAATTGCCCGATCGTTTCAGCCAGTTGGCTGAAGGTATACGCATACTCGCCCCGCGCAGGTGCCTCGGTGAAACCGAACGCCGGTAGATCCGGCGCGATCACGTGGTAGCGGTCGGCTAGCGCGGGAATGAGATCGCGGAACATGAACGACGAAGCTGCGAAGCCGTGCAAAAGCAGTACTGTCGGTGCGCCTGGCCGGCCTGCCTCACGATAGAAAACCTTTACGTCACCTACCTGTTCATAGCGGTAGTGAACCGGATGGGAAGCGGTCATAATGCAAGTCCCCTGTAACCGTTAAAATAAGAATTTGAAGGTTACTCACCATTTTGGTAACCTGTCAAAACAATTTTTGCGGTTACAGATCGATATGAACCCGACTACCGATACGCCACAGGGCGCGCTCTTCGTGGCTGACAACCTGGCCCTCGATTTCATCAACACGGAATACGGGGTCGGCGACCATCGACATGACTGTCTTGTTGATGACCAGAGCGTGGTCGGCTGGCTCAAGGCGGCGGGCCAGTTGCCCGCCATCGTTGGCGAGCAGATCCCGCATGGACTGCTGGCCCTTGCCCGCCAGCTTCGCGAGTGCTCGAGAGCGGTGGTCAGCGCCGCCATGAACGGCGTTCCAACGGACCTCAGCGTGATCAATCAAGTGCTGGAAGCGGGCCGCCCGGCGAGGATGCTGGAATGGGACGATGCGGTGCATGGGTTTCGCATCGACGTCCACCCGCGCGATAACAGTGCGGCAAGCCTGCTTGGGCCTGTGGCGGAGTCATTGGTGGCTCTGGTGACGAGCGACAAGTTCGAGTTCGTTCGCCAATGCGAGGCCCACGACTGCGTCCTGCTCTTCCATGACCTGACCAAGTCCCACCGCCGCCGTTGGTGCAGCATGGCGACCTGCGGCAACCGAATGAAAGTGGCAGCATTTCGATCCAGGAAGAAACCCTGAACAAGGGTGGGGAGACCTTCGCCGTGTGCCAGGTTTACAGGGCTGCGGCACGATGTCCGCTTCCGCAATTTGCAATAGATCCAGGCGGCGCAGCAGGCCCAGGCTTCGGCGTCCCCACGAGCTTTCACGCCGGGCGCGCAGAGGCTCCACACGCCAAGGCCCAGACCGCCAATGCGGCAGCACTGATCAAAGCCCCCAGCAGGCTGACCGCCATCCACCCCCAAAGCGCATACACCTGGGTCGCAGCGGCGGCCCCCAGCGCACTGCCAACCGAGTAGAAGCACATGTAGGCGCCGACCATACGACTCTGGGCATCGGGCCGAGCAGCAAAAATGAGACTCTGGTTGGTGACGTGTACCGCTTGCACCGCGAAGTCGAGCAGCACCACGCCGCACACCAGCGCAACCAGTGATGTCTCGGTAAAAGCGATGGGCAGCCACGACAGCACCAGCAGGCCCAGCGACAGGCCAGTGACGCGCTGCGCAAAACCTCGATCAGCCCAGCGACCGGCGCTTCTGGCTGCCAGCGCCCCTGCGACACCGGCCAGGCCAAACAGGCCGATGGCCGTGTGTGAAAGCGCTAATGGCTCAGCGCTCAATGGCAGCACCACCGAGCTCCACAGCACGGAAAATGCGGCAAAGATCAGCATCGCCAACAGGCCCCTTACCCGCAACACCGGCTCGGTGATGAACAACGTGAACAGCGACCGGACCAGCGCTGGGTAAGACTGCTGGCGGCGTGGCGACTCGGTGGCGGGAACCACTTTCCAGAACACCACGGCGATGCTCAGCATCAAGCCCGCGGATATGAAATAAACCGCGCGCCACCCCGCAAGGTCGGCGATCAGCCCCGAGGTAAACCGGGCCAGGAGAATGCCCAGAACAATTCCGCTGGTCACGGTGCCCACGGCCTGCCCGCGTTGCGAGGGTGTTGCCAACATGGCGGCATAGGCCACCAGCACCTGAACGACTACGGCCAGCACACCCATCACGATCATGGCACCCAGCAGGGTCAGCCACTGCTGTGAGGCGCCCACGGCGGCCAGTGCACCAGCAGACAGAATCACCTGGATCAGCACCAGCCGTTTGCGATCAACCCTGTCGCCCAGCGGCACGATCAATAGCAGCCCCAGCGCGTAGCCAACCTGGGTGGCCGTCACCACCATGCCGATCATGCCCCGGGTCACGCCCAGGCTTTGCGCCATAGAAGCCAGCAAGGGCTGGGCAAAATAGACGTTGGCAACGGCCAGTGCACAGGTAACGGAAAACAACAGCGTGAGTAAGGGAGACAGCCCCGAGGGCTGTCTGATGAAACGTTGGTGGGTAAGGCCGGCATCTGCTGTCATGTTCGCCTCCGTGGCGCTAAACTGGTTTCAATTCGAAACCTGAGTGCATTGTTGTCAATTAAGGTTTCAAAATGCAACCACATTAAACCGACACTCCCTACCCCACAGGTAAATACGATGCTCGAAGGTACTGCACCGCCCAACAGCGAATGCCCGGTAGCAAGAACATTGGAGGCCATTGGCGATCGCTGGTCGCTGATGATCATCCGCGACGCATTTGACGACGTTCGCCGGTTCAGCGAGTTCCAGAAGCGTTTGGGCGTGGCCAAGAACATCCTCGCGTCGCGCCTCAAGGCCTTGGTCGAGGCGGGTGTATTCGACATTTGCCCGGCATCGGATGGCAGCGCCTACAAGGAATACGTGCTCACCGCAAAAGGACGGGAGATCTTCCCGGTGGTGGTGAGCATGAGGCAGTGGGGTGAGCGCTTTCTGTTCGAGCCGGGCGAAACGCATTCCGTGCTGGTAGACAACGCGTCCGGGCAGGCGTTGATGCCGCTTGAGGTTCGTTCAGCCAGTGGTGAAGTCTTGGGGCCGTTTGACTGCCACAAAGTCAGACGTACTGCCGGCGCCTCGTGAATCGACTGCCAATCCAACCGCTACCCGAACGACCTGATGGAAATCGCCATGCACCCGAACAAAGCCTGCGCTGTTGTCCTCTCCCCTGCGCCACGCCCTCGCCTCCTGCTGTTTCGTCATCCCCTGGCGGGGGTACAACTGGTCAAGGGCACCATCGAGGACGCAGAAACACCCGCTCAAGCGGCGGTGCGCGAGTTGAAGGAGGAAGCGGGCCTCAGCGCCAGCCACATCACAGTCGACCTGGGCTGCTGGGAGGCGGGGCACCTGGGCCAGGTCTGGTCGTTCCAGCTGTGTCAGGTGAATGAGCCGCTGCCTGAATGCTGGTCGCATCACACTCTTGACGACCATGGTCATGATTTCGAATTTTTCTGGGCCTCGCTCGATCAGTTGCCGTATGCCGATTGCCACCCGGTGTTTCGCCGGGCGCTCGAGTTTTTGACGATCGCACTGTCCCGCGCCCCTGGGTGACAGGATGCGGCCCTGCAAAAAAAACCCGGCTCAAGCCATGAGCCGGGTCCCTCGGCAACATCGCCGACAAGCGTCGATCAATGGGCCGGGCTGCTCAGCGTGTATGCAAGGCCTTGGCGCCTTTGCCTGCCGGCAGCAGCCAGGCGGCCAGCGCCGGCAGCAAGAGGATCGCGCCGAGCATGTTGACCAGAAACATGAAGGCCAGGAGGATGCCCATGTCGGCCTGGAACTTGAGGTTCGAGAAGGCCCAGGTGGCAATCGACAAGGTCATGGTCACCGCCGTGAACACCGACGCCGTGCCACGCTGCTTGAGCGCTTCGACAAACGCCTCGCGCAGGTTCGCCCCACTCTCGTGCATCTCGTGCTTGATGCGCTCGAACAAGTAGATACCGTAGTCCACGCCCACCCCCACACCCAGCGCAACCACCGGCAAGGTATTGACCTTCACGCCGATACCGAGCAGCGCCATCAGGGCGTTGCACAGCACCGTGACCAATGCCAGGGGAATGATCACGCAGAGGGTGATGCGCAGTGAGCGGAACATCCACAGGCACAGCAGCGTCACCGAGGCAAACAGCGCGCCATTGACCAGCGTGTCGCCGGCATGCACCACTTCGTTGGTGGCGGCCATGACACCGACGTTGCCCGACGCCAACTGGAAGCTGACCTGATCGTTGTCATTGACCGCCTTGAACGCCTTGATCTTGTCCATCAGCCGGGTAATGGTATCGGCCTGGTGGTCGCGGGTGTAGATCGACACCGGAATGGCATTGCACGCGCTGTTCATGTACTCGGTACCCACGCGGGTGGCAAAGCCGACACCCTGGGCGATCTGGGCGGTGGACTCGGGCAGTACACGCCACTTCAAGTCGGTTTCAGCGTAAGCCTGGGTGATGTTGCCGACGAAGCCGGCCAGGCTGCGCACTGAAGACACGCCCTCGTCCTGACGCAAATACAGCTCCAACTCGTTGATCGGGTCGAGCACTTCCCGTTTCACGCAGGGCGTCTCCTCGCCCTGGGCTTTGACAATCACCTGCAGCAGGTCGACGCCAATGGCGAAGTCACGGGTGATGGCTGCCACGTCCTGGTTGTAGCGCGAATCGGGGCGCAGTTCGGGTACGCCCACGCCAATGTCGCCAACATGCAGCTGGCGAGCCTCGATAAGCCCCCACCCCAGCAGCAGCGCCGCGCACAGCAACGCCCAGGCCGCGCCGCGACGGGTCGCCAGCACGCCCAGCCGCTCCCATACGCCGGCACCGAGGGTTTCCTTGCCGCGCAGTTTCTGCGCATCGGCGGCAGACAAACGCATGAACGACAGCAGTATCGGCAGCAGCATCTTGTTGGTGACAATCATCACCGACACACCGAGGGTGGCGGTGATGGCCAGCTCGCGGACCATCTCGATGTCCACCAACGCAATCACCATGAAGCCCAGGGCGTTGGCCAGCAGCGCAACAGCACCCGGCACGAAGAGCTTGCGAAAGCAATTGCGCGACGCGGTGATGCCGTCTGCACCCTGCAGGGTTTCCAGTTTCCAGGCGTTGGTCATCTGCACGGCATGGGACACACCGATGGAGAAAATCAGGAACGGCACCAGGATCGACATCGGGTCCAGCGTCAGTTCGAGCAGCGGCAGCAACCCAAGCAGCCAGACCACCGGCACCATGGCGCAAATCAGCGCCCAGCCGGTCAGCATCAGCGAACCACAATACCAGTACAGCAGCAGAGCGCTGATGACGAAGGCAATCACAAAGAAGGCCAGGACATCAGAAGCACCCTCGGCGATATCGCCAATGGATTTGGCGAAACCGATGATGTGGATGCTGATGCCGGCCCCCTGGTTGTCCTGGCGGATCCGCTCAAGGGCATTGGCGACCGCCTGCAGGTCCAGGCGCTGGCCGGTGACCGGATCGGTCTCCTGCAGGTTGGCCACCACCATGGCCGACGACAGATCATTGGAGACGATGCGTCCCATCCAGTCGGACTTGAGCGTGCGCTCACGCACCTGGGCAATCTGCTGTGGGGTTCCGGCATAGCTGGAGTCCACCAGGTTGCCGCCGGTAAAACCGTCCTCGACCACCTCGGTGTAGCGCACGTTGGAGGTGAACAGCGAGGTGACCGAACTGCGCTCCACGCCGTTGATGAAGAACACTTCATCCGACACCTGGCGCAGTACCGCCATGGCCTGGGGCGTGAAGATCTCGCCCTTGTCGCTTTTTACCGCCAGCAGCACCTTGTTGGCCCCACCGAAGTCCTTCTGGTACTCCAGAAAGGTCTTCATGTACGGGTGGTGCAACGGAATCATCTTGAAGAAACCCGCCTCCACTTTCAGATGGGTAGCGCTGTAGCCCAGCGCCAGGGTGATCAGCATGAACAGCGCCAGCAACGGCTTGCGCTGGTGGAAAATCCAGTACGACACTTTACCGACCAGGCCCTGGGCAACGTTGTTGCGCGCCAGTTCCTCGTGCCTGCCTACGTATTTTTCCTGGATGCTCATGGGTGTGCTCCGGTGGCAATCAGCGAGGTGATACCGCGGTCACCGACAGCGAGCAGCCGCCCGCTGTCGAGCTCCAGCGCCTTGGCCAGGCTGGCGTGAGTGGATGGCAAGGCGGTGAAGCTGTGCCCCTGGTCATCGCTGGCCAACAACAAACCGCTGTTGCCAAACACCAGGACCCGCCCGGAGGCAAGCTCGACCGCACCGTTGAAGGCCAGGGTCGTTGCACTGTCGCGCTGGCTCCAGGTCTGGCCGCCATCACTCGACACCCAGAGGTTGCCGCGCATGCCGTAGATCAGCAGGTCACCGTTGCGCAACTGCTGGGCGCCGAACAGACTGCCGGCGTAGGGACTGGCCAATGCCTGCCAGGTTTCGCCACGATCACGTGATTGCGCCAGCGTGCCGCTCTCGCCCACCAGCAACCAGTTGCCATCGGTCAGGGCGATGATCCGGGAAATGTGCCGGTCGAACGCCTCTTCCACCACCGGCAGGCGCTCCCAGGTAAGGCCGTTGTCTTTGGACAACAGGTAAAGGCCGAACGCCCCCCAGGCGGCCATGCGCCCTTCGCCCATTGCCGCGACGCCAAGCAGTGCATCGCCATTGGCCGCCGTCTCGAGCGCCGTCCAGTGCCTGCCACCGTCCTCTGTGCGCAACAGCACGCCACCGTGCCCGACGGCAACGCCGACGTCGGCATTGGCAAAGGCCACGCCGCACAGGGTGCGAGTGGTTTGCGTGCGCACGGTTATCCAGCCTTGTGCCTGTTGATCGGCGACCATCACCACGCCCCGTTCGCCGACGGCGACCAGATGCTGCCCACTGTTCGCAAGGCCAAGCAGCAGGACATGGTTGGGACTGACTTGATAATCAAGCCCGGGCGGCTCGGCATGTGCAGCGGTGGCCAGCAGGCACAGGCCTGCGCCCGCCAGGAAATCCAGGAGGCGAATCGACATAGCAAAATTCCAGTGAGCATCGAGCGGACGGGCAGCCGCTCGATGCAGGGTTGACGAAAGCGGGTCCGGACTACTTGCCCATGCGCCGCAGGGCGTCAGGCTGGAAATCGACGAAGCGGCCCTTGGTGCCGAATTTCCAGGGTTGCTGCTCTTCGTTGGCAAGCCCTGCGAGGTAGTAGCTACCGTTGCTCAGGTCGTGCCAGATGTTGGCGCGATACCACGACACCTGAGCGTCGTAGTACTGGATCAGCGGATGCACGCCCACACGCCACAAAGTGCCGCGGGTGTCATAGGCATCGCTGGCCAGTACGGTCCAGGAGTCTTCGTCCAGGTACATCACGCGCTTGCCATACACGTGCTTGGCATCCGGGCGCAAGGTGCCTTCGACCACCCAGACACGGTGCAGCTCATAGCGCATGAAATCCGGGTTGGGCGTGTTGGCAGTCAGGATGTCCTTGTACTTGGCTTGTTTGGAGCCGAGCTTGTAGTCGTTGTACGGCACGTACATTTCGCGCTTGCCGATCAGCTTCCAGTCGAAGCGGTCGGGCGCACCGTTGTAGCCGTCGAAGTCATCGGTCACCCGCAGGCCTTCGGTACCGTCGTTGACGTTGTCGTAGGCCAGGTCCGGGGCGCGGCGCACACGGCGCTGGCCGACGTTGTAGATCCACGCCGAGCGCACCTCCTTGACCTGGTCGATCGGCTCCTGCACCAGTTGCACGGTGCCCGCCAGGGTGGCCGGGGAAATGAACCGCGCCGAATAGTTGAGCAGGCGGTTTTCCGAGGACTTGTCCATGTTGGTGTCGAACACGCGGTTCTCTTCGAGACGCACGGTGTAGTAGTCCCCCCCGCTGCGCACCGGGAACGATGCGTAAGTGCGCTGCAAGCCGCCCCCCAGGTAACGCACATTGTGATTCCACACCGCTTCCAGGCCGTTCGCTGGAATCGGGAACGGCGTGGTCGAACCATTGAGGTTGCTCACCCCGAAACCGTTGAGCTGGGCATGCACGGCCTCCTGCCTGACCTTCTCGGCAATCGACGGCGGCACCATGGCCGTGCGGTGGGTGGGATAGACCGGCATCGCAAAGGTGGGGTATTTGGCCAGCAGCGCCTGCATGCCCGGAGTGATCTTGTCCTTGTACTGTGCAAGGTTCGCAGCGGTAATGGTAAACAGTGGTTTTTCGTCGGCAAACGGGTCGATGTAGCCCTGCTCCGGGCTCCAGCCGGCTGGCGGTTGTGCCAGGCCACCGGTGTATGCGGGGATCGAGCCATCGGCATTGCCGGCCATCTCGCCGCCCAGCGGGGTCAGGTCCTTGCCCAGGCGCGCGGCCTGGTCGGCGGTGATCTGGGCATGTGCCTGGCCACTCAGGGCGAGCAGCAAGGCAGACGCCAGGCCGCCCAGGCGCGCGGCATGAAAAATAGTGCTCATGGGATGTACCTCTTGTTGTTCTGTCAGAAGCTGTAGCTGTAGTTGGCGGCGTAGAAATCGCGGTCGTGCAGGGGGTCGTACTCGGCGCTGTTGTCAAAGCTCACGTAGCTGAAATCGAGCTTGTGTTGTTGGTTGTAATCGAAGGTAATGCCCACCGCGCTGGTAATCCGGCCTTCGTTGAACTGCCCATCCATCGACACACCGTCAACGTCCTGGCCTAGGAAGGCATAGGGTGATGCCGTGATGCTGGTGCCCAGGAAGTTGTTGTAGTCCAGTTGCCCGCGCAGGCGATAACCCCAGGCAAAGTCGGTGACATACCCGTCGTTCTTGCAGCCAGCCGGGCTTGAATTGACCAGGTCAGGTACCGGGTTGGTACAGGTGCTGCCCCCGGCTGGAATCGTCGGTGACGAGCCCAGGCCGTAGATGAAGCCGCGGCCGTAGCGGCGGTCATCGTCGCCCTGCCCTACGTTGTTCCACTGAAAGCCCACCTCGGCCACCACCGTCAGGTTCTGGGCCTTGAGTACATTGGGGAACACGTTCACGCCATTGATCTGGAATTGGGTTTTCTCGTAGCGGTCCCATCCTGCGGTGAAGGGCGCGCTGTTGACCTTGACCGCCTGCAGCAGGTCGGCAGACGGGCCGATGCCGGCCAGGGCACCGTTGAGCAAGTCGCCGCCATTGATCTGCACGGGCTGGTTCGGCGAGTAGCTCAGTTCCGAGCCGATCGACCACCCCGCCAGCGTGGTGGTGAAACTCAGCCCGAACAGGCGGATGTCTTCCGGATACTCCCAGCTTGGCCCCACGAACTGCCCCTCGGTATTGCGCGCAATCGCGCCGGGCGTGCCGGCCTCCGGGAACTGCGACAGCGACGCCGAGTCGGTACTGCGCAAGCCCAGGTAGGGGGTGCGGGAGTGATAGTTGAGGTAGTACAGGCCCATCTCGCCATCGAGTGCATCGAGCGGCAAGCGAAACGCCACGCCCCACTGTCCACTGTCGTGCGGATCCTTGCCCTTGACCTGGGGCAAGTACGCACCGGCGGCAATCTTGGTCGGCGAGGACGGGTCGGTATCGCCCAGGAAGGTCCCCAACTGGCAGTCGCCGAAGTCATTGCCCACCGCACCTTCGGTTACCGACCAGTAATGACCGCAGCCTTCGATGGCGGTGCTCTCGTACTTGAGCTGGTAGAACGCCTCCATGGAAATCCCGGCTGGCAAGCCGATGTTGAGGTAGCCCATCCACACCGGAATCAGCGCTTCCTTGAGTTCCGTGCCAGGACGGCGCAAGGCGGGTACATCCAGCGGGTTGATCTGGTTGATGCCCTGGATATAGGCACTTTCACCCCAGTTGACCACCTGGCGTCCCAGGCGCACCTGCACTGGTGTTTCATCGAAGTAGTAGGTGTTGTAGGCGTAGGCATCGAGCAGGTAGACGCCGCTGAACTTCTGCAGATCGGCATAGCCGTCGTCATTGAGCGGCCTCTTGCGATACCCGCTGGAGGCACTGCCGAAATTGACGTCTTCGTCCTTGAGCGCCTGGTCGTACCAGCCCTTGACCCTCACCAGCCCGCCCATGTCGCCATTGCGCAGCGACAGATCGGTGACGAACTTGGCAATGGTCGAGACGCGGTCGCCTTTGTCGTAGTTGAGGTTGCCGGCATCCACCGAGCCTCCAGTACCGCCGGACTTGCCCAGCAAGGCGCCGTTGGCGGCGCTGTAGAGCGCGCGGTCCTGATCCTCCGCACGCCATTGCGAACCCACCGACAGCGTGGTGTTCCACTCCCCTTCCCAGCCATTTTCCAGCTGGAATGGCAGTGCCTGGGCGGCACCGGCCGACACGCAGGAAATGGCGACCGCCAGCGGTTTCACAAAGGTACGGACGTTATAGCTCTTATGCTGCATGCAGGTCTCCGCCATCATCGCCCTTACCGTGCGAGACCGGATTCGGTCCGCGGGGTGAGCGTTCTTGTTTGTTGGCGCAAGCATGCCCATGGGTGGAGCAGATCCATTTGTCCGTTCACGTCAGATATTTGTCATTAGCTACCAGCACTCCAATTAAGCTGTAGCCAAGGGATAAAAATCGGAGACGATGTCTTCGAACCCGGGAGGAGGTGCCCGTAGTGCCCGTATTTGGCCACCGTTTGAGTCATCACAATAAGAATCGAGACCATGACCGCCCTGATCAAAACCACTTCGCTGACAGGATTTGCGCAACTTGTGCGTGAGTTGAACGGCAATCCCGAGGACCTGTTACGGCAGATGCAGATCGAACCGGCGCTGCTCGACAACAGCTCGGCGGTAATCCCTTACCGGGCGATGATCAACCTGCTTGAATTGAGTGCCGAGCGTTTGCAGTGCATCGATTTCGGCCTTCGTCTTGCCGAACGGCAAAGCATCACGATCCTCGGCCCGCTGGCGGTGATCGCGCAGAATGCGCGCAATGTCGGCGAGGCGCTGGTCGAGATCATCCGTTTCCTGCACATCTACAGCCCCGGCATATTCATACACCTGGATACCGAGATCGACCCGGCACACCCCCACCTGATCTACGAGATGCGCCTGCGTCCAGCCCCCCGGCAACGCCAGGTGATCGAGTTGACCCTGGGCGTCATGTTCAAGACGCTGCACATGCTGTTCGGGCCTGGATTCCGCCCGCATTCAGTGCTGTCGCGAACCGAAGCGCGCTTGCCACAGAGTCGCTACCAGCGCTTTTTCGGCGCCCGTACCTATTTTGGCCAGGCGCAGAATGCACTGGTGCTGCTGCCGGGGCAGCTGACCAAATCGATCGACCAGCACAATCGCCAGCTGCACGACACGATGATGGATTACATCAGCGACATAGGTGCGGTGAACCCGTTGGATATTGGCAGCCAGGTGGAGTACTCGATCCGTCGCCTGCTGCCGACCCTGCGCTGCGCGCTGCCGTTGATCGCCGAGCAGATGGGCATGCGCGAACGATCCCTGCAGCGCCGCCTGGGCGAAAGCGAGCTGGTGTTCGAGGACATGGTCGAGGCTGCCCGCCGGGAGCTTGCCGACCTGTACCTGGCCGAAGCCAACATGCCCATGGCACAGATTGCCGGCTTGCTGGGTTATGCCGAGCAGAGCTCGTTCAACCGTGCCTGCCGGCGCTGGTACAGCATGTCGCCCCGGGAGCGCCGCGCACTGCTGCGTGCCGGCCAACAGGGGTTCGGCTGATACGCGAGTGAGCTGCCGCGTGGGCTTCGGCAATCCTGGTGGCCGGGCCTGGCGCAGCGGGCCGGCATGCAGGTGTGCATGCCGGCCTCACGTACTCAGCCGGCGGTGTAGTTGGCGTTGCCGGGGCGGATGTAGCGGGCCGGCTGCAGGCCGCGCTCTTTCACCAGGCGTTCGATGATCTGCATGATGTCGGTGGCGTCCATGACATTCACAAAGTTGCCGTCCTGATCGAAATTCACATTGGCCCCGTGAACCACCATGAACGTGTCGGTGGGTTCGGTGTTGTCTTGCGGCACCATGAAGGTGTGGATCGAGCCGCCCGGTTCGTAGAGGTAGCAACCCGCGGTCTGGGGCTGGTCCGGGAACTCGACGTAGTTCCACCTACCCGAGAGCGTGAACAAGTGGACAGGGCCGGTGTGGTAATGGCAAGGAAGCCGTACACCCGGCTGGAAGATTACCCGCAACGCCCATACCCCGAGGTTTGGGTCCAGGTACAGCGGCTGTACGTCAACACCGGGGAAATGCGGGGCCATCGCATCGGTGTAGATGGGCAAGTCCCGGGTGTTGAGCGTCAACAGTTCTTTGTGATCGAAAAGGGGTGTCGGCATAGGCATTGTTATTGTCCTCATTCGGGCTGTTGCACGAAACGGCGGTCGTGCCGAGGACATAGTGCGATGCGGCCCCGCTCAAAAATTGTCATCTGCGGTCAGCAACTTGTCAGTTGACGTCACATTGATGACCTTCCCGGCGTTCTTAACAATTGTTAATGCTGCCCCCCGCCTGACCTGCCCAGAATAAAAAAAACAATAAACGACAGGAGTGCAGCATGCCTACACCACCCTTATGCGCGAACACGGTCTATGAGCTCTTCCAGGCGTCGGCCAGCGCTTATGGCGAACAACCCGCGCTGACCTACCTCAGCAGCCTGGACCCGTTTCAGGAGCAGCGCATCGGTTATGACGCGCTACTGGCCAATATCAACCGCGCAGCACGCCTGATCCTGGACCTTGCCGGCACCCGTAAACCGGTCGTGTCACTGCTGCTGCCGAACATTCCTCAAAGCCAGTACCTGCTCTGGGCCGCAGCCAGCGTTGGTGTTGCCAACCCGCTCAACCCGCTGCTCAGTGAGGATGCGCTGTACAACCTGATGCTCAAGGCGAAGACCGAATTGATCTTCGTAGCCGGGCCTATGCCAGGTTCCGACCTGTGGCAGAAAACCCTGAACGTCGCACAACGCCTGCCACACCCGGTCAAGTGTGTTTCGGTCATGGCGCCCGGAGGCGAGTACTGCTTCGACACCCTGCTCGAAGGCTATCGTGCCGATGCACTGGAGCCTGGGTTGCAGCCCCGGGCCGATGATATCGCCGCCTACTTTCACACCGGAGGCACCACCGGCCTGCCCAAACTGGCCCGCCACACCCACGCCAACCAGGTGGTGGCAGCGCACGCCTATGTACGCTGCATGGAAGCCGGCCCGACTGACGTGGCGCTCAATGGCTTGCCCATCTTCCATGTCGCCGGCGCGTTGGTGAACAGCCTGGGCGGCCTGGCGAGCGGCTTGCACATGCTACTGCCGACACCGTCGGGGTTTCGCAATCCCGAGGTGATCCAGCGTCACTGGCAATTGGTCGAGCACTACGGCATCACCATCAGTGGCGGTATACCGACCTCGGTCGCGGCAATGCTCGATGTCCCCCTGGGCAACCATGACATCAGCTCCCTGCGGTTCATGATCAGCGGCGGCGCGCCGGTGCCTGCGGCGCTTTGCGTACAGCTGCGCGAAGCCACCGGGCTGAATCTGTACCAGGCCTACGGTATGACCGAGGCAGCGGGCGTCATTACTTTGCCCAATCTGCAATGCCCCTCCATTCCCGGCAGCGCCGGGCACGTGAGTGGTGCAATGGAGGTGCGGATCGCCAGCAACGGTGAGATCTGCGTGCGCGGGCCGACGGTGTTTCCCGGTTATCTGGAGCAACGTGAAAGCCCGCTGGACAACGGCTGGCTGCGCACTGGCGACCTCGGCCGCCTGGACGAGCTGGGCAACCTGTACATCACTGGCCGGGCCAAGGACCTGATCATCCGCAGTGGCCACAACATCGACCCGGCACTGATAGAGAATTGCCTGGAGTCCCACCCTCAAGTTTCACTGGCGGCGGCCGTGGGCATGCCTGACGAATATGCCGGCGAACTGCCCGTGGTTTTTGTCCAGTTGCGCCAGGGCAGCCAGGCCAGTGCCGAGGCGCTACGCCAGTACGCCTTCGAAAATATCGCCGAACGCCCCGCCTGTCCGAAACAGGTCTTCCTGATCGACGCCCTGCCGGTCACAGCAGTGGGCAAGGTCGTCAAGCATCGCCTGCGCGAACTGGCGGCCGCATACATCTACAACGAACGTGCCCGGCAGCACTGCGGCGAAGCGTTCTGTGCAGAAGTCACCCAGCAAGGTGATGGCAGCCTCGTGGTCAATCTCGATAGCGTGCCACCTGAGCACCTACGCGGGTGTGCAGCACTGGCTGAGCGTCTGGGTATGCGGGCGCAGAGCGTCAACAGCCCAATTTGCGTTTAATCCGCGAGAAAGACACCGCATCCATGCTCAGGTAGCTGGCCAGCTGGTACTGCGGTACCCGCGCCAGCAACCAGCTTTCATTCTCCTGCAGCCAGCGATAGCGTTCCTCGCTATTGCTGGTGAGCAGCAGCGCCTCCCGCGACTCGTTGCGCAGCATGATTTCCCGGGTAACCTTGTCAAGCATCCCCTGCATCTGCACGCTGGGCCCTGGTTGACGGGCCAGAACCTGTAGTGGCACAGCCACCAGGTGGCTCTGTTCCAGTGCCTCAATGGTGTAGGTACACGGTTGGCGCTTCAAATAAGCGCTGAGCGAACCAACGATCTCACCTTCGCGAAAAAAAGCCTTGTTCCACTCCTTTCCTTCCGGCGAAGCATAGTAGTAGCGCACCAGGCCGCTGAGGATGACGAAGAAGTGCGTTGGCGTTTCACCGGCACGGATGATGCGCTGATCGCGGGCATAGTCACGCTGTTCGAGCACCTGCAACAGGTGCTCCCAGAGCCCGGGATCACTCACGCCATAACGGCAGAGCACGGCCCTGAACTGTGCTTGAGCACTCGCATCCAGGAGATTGTTCACAGCATTTCGCGCCCCGGGGAAGTGTGGTTGACGGCGCCAAGACAGGGTGAAGACAGGCAAGACAAGCCCCCGGAGCCTGTGAAAAATCAGCTATGCGACAGCGTCGCCCTGTGCGTCACGAAACAGCATAGCTACACACTCGGCAGTCAGCGCAGGTTCCTCGGCGCCTTCCAGCTCCAGCTGCGCCAGCAGAATCAACAGCGTACGCCCACCGTCCTTGACCTCGGCTGAATGCACCGAGGCCCGCGCCCGCACGCGCGAGCCGGCACGCACAGCGTTCTTGAAGCGTACGTTGGTCACGCCGGCATTGACCAGGCTGCTCACACCGGCAGGCACAATGCCCATCTGCATCATCAAACCACCGAGCAGCGACAGGTTCAGAAAGCCGTGGGCGATGGTGGTGCCAAAAGGGCTTTCGGCCTGGCAGCGCACCGGGTCGACGTGTATCCACTGGTGGTCTTCCGTACAGTGGGCAAATTCATCGATACGTGCCTGATCGACCGTGGCCCATTCAGAAACGCCGAGTTCCGTGCCAACGAACCGGGCCAGGTGGTCGTAGTGATAATCGAGGTTCATACAGTGCACTCCAGCGCGGCAGCATCTTCAAGAATCATGCTCGCGCCCTTCTCGCCAATCATCGTGACGGGCTGGTTGGTATTGCCGTTGACCAGGGTAGGCATGATAGACGCGTCGATTACGCGCAGCCCCTCAAGACCGTGTACACGCAAGCGCGCATCCACCACCGCCATCGCATCGCTGGCCGGTCCCATCTTGCAGGTGCCCACCGGGTGGTAGGCCGTTTCGACGTTCTGTCGCACCCAGGCTTCGAGCTGTTCATCGGTCTGCACATTCGGCCCAGGGTTGAGCTCGCACTTGTTGTGCGCTGCAAGGACCGGTTGGGCGACAATGTTGCGCATCATCTTGACGCCCAGTACCAGCCGCTGCAGGTCCCGGGCGTGGCTCAGGTAGTTGGGGTCGATCAAGGGCGGTGCCAGCGGATCACTGCTGCGCAGGCCGACGCGACCACGGGAAAGCGGACGGCCATCGTTGATCGCCATCGAGTAACCGAAACCGGATGCCGACAGCTTCATGTCACGTCCATGGTCGCGATACATGATAGGGGCGCAATGCAATTGCATGTCGGGCATGGATGCCTGGGGCAACGAGCGCACAAAGGCACCTGCCTCGATCACATTGGTGGTGAGCATGCCGCGGCGGCGGAATACGAACTGCACCATGGCCTGCACTGCCTGCAGCAGCGACGAGGGGTGCAAGGAAATCCCCCGGCGTGTGTGCGTACGCACGTTGAGCACCACAGCCAGATGATCCTGCAGGTTCTGCCCTACCCCTCCCAGCTCGTGGCGCACCTGAATGCCATGCTTTTCAAGCTCTTCCCGCGGACCGATGCCAGACAACAACAACAGCTGCGGCGACTGGAACGCACCGCCGCAGAGAATGACTTCACTGCCTGCCCGTGCCTGGCACACCTTGCCGTTGCGCATGTACTCCACCCCCACGGCCCGCTTGCCTTCGAGCAACACCCGTGTGGCGTGCGCCCCGGTGATGATGCGCAGGTTGTCCCGGCCCCGTGCCGGTGCCAGGTAGGCCCGTGCGTTGCTGCAGCGCCGGCCGTCCTTTTGGTAGGCGCGTTGCAGGCAGGCCCCTTCTTGGTCGGCGCCGTTTGGATCGCTGCTGCGTGGCAGCCCGGCCTGCGTACAGGCCTCGATGAAGGCGTGTCCATAGAGGCTGGTCCAGCGCCGCTCAGCAATGTTCAGCGGCCCGCCCTTGCCGTGGAACGGTGCATCGGCAGGTTGGCTGGCGGGCTCGAAGTTTTCCGACTTTTTGAAAAAGGGCAAGACATCGCGAAAGCCCCACCCCGGGCACCCCAAACGCTCCCATTCATCGTAATCCCAAGGCTGCCCCCGGGTATTGACCGCCAGATTGATACTGCTTGACCCGCCCAGGCAGCGACCTCGCGGCTGAAACAGCCGGCGGTTCGCCAGCTCAGGCTGCGGTTCGGTTTCAAACAACCAGTTGTAGCGACGGCTTTTCATCAGCGCCACAGCGCCGGCTGGAATCGCCACCAGCGGGCTCCAGCGACCACTCGGCCCAGCTTCCAGCAACAGCACGCGGTTGCTGGCACATTCACTCAAACGGTTTGCCAACACTGAGCCGGCGGACCCGCCACCGACAATAATGTAATCCCACTCGTTGCCGCTCATTTCAGGTACCTTTTTTATTGTTGTGCGGTCACATCAATTGAACAGATCAGGGTCGCTGTGGATGATTTGATCCCACAGCGGTTGTGCCTGAAACCAACCCGCGAACGGCGTACCGACCTGGGCACGCACGCCCAGCGCCGTTTCGTGAGCAATCAGCTTGGGCGTGCCGGCGGCCATGGCCAGCAACTGCGCCTGACAGGAACGCTCCATCGTGATGAACCACCAGATGGCCTCGGCGACAGACTGGCCGACCGTCAGCAGGCCATGGTTCTGCAGGATCACCGCTTTGTGTTTGCCCAGCGCTTCGCCGATACGCACACCTTCGTCCACTTCGGTCGCGACACCGCCGAATTCGCTGTACAAGCCATGGTCTTCGTAAAAGGCGCAGGCATCCTGAGTGATAGGCGCAAGCTTGATGCCCAGGCTGGAAAACGCCTTGCCGTGCAACGAGTGAGCATGCGCAGCAGCAAGGGCATCGGGCCGTGCGGCATGGACATGCGAGTGGATGACCAGGGCCGCGCGATTGACCGCGTACTGGCCCTGGACAACACGGCCCTCATGGTCGACCAGAACCAGGTCTGAAGCACGAATACGGCTGAAACTCATACCAAATGGGTTAACCCAGAACCACTCGGACGGCCGCTCGGGATCACGCACGGTGATGTGCCCCGCCACGCCCTCCGAGAAGCCGAACCGGCCAAACAGTCGCAAGCCGGCGGCCAGCTGCTCTTTGCGGTATTGGCGCTCGTCGGCAATGCAGTCGAAGCTCGGTGGCTCTGGAATCCGGACCCCTTCGGGACGTGGGCCGAACAGGCTGTTGACCAGGGCTGCAGGTAGTTTTGTTGTCATTGTTGTAGGCTCCAGCGGCGCGAATCGAATGCACCATTGCAGGTTTAGGTGCTAAAAAAATAAACAAAAAACACTGAATTAACTTGACTGTTCACGAAGACAAACTTGACTATTCGCGAGTTATTACTTCCCTTCACCAAGGCGCCGACAGGTAACGAGCTGATGAACAATTTCGTCCGAAGTGGCTCGCTTTCAGGCTTTTCCGAGCTGGTCCGCGAACTGGGCCAAGAGCCCGAGCGCCTGCTGCGCGAAACCGGCTTGAGTCAGGCGGTGATGCACTCACCTGACCTCTACATCCCGTATGTCGCGATGGCCGAACTGCTGGAACTGGCTGCCGTGCGCTGCAACGCGCCAGACTTCGGTGTGCGCCTGGGCAACCGCCAGGGCCTGGAGGTGCTCGGCGCGCTCGGCTCGTGCCTGTGCATACAGGCCACCGTGGGTGACGCCATGCAGTTGCTGCAACGAAACATGGACTTCCACGCCCACGGGCTGCTCTGGGAAATCAACACATCCGCATCGCATTTCGAGATCGACCTCAGGTTTGCATTTGCCCTGGAGGTCAATTGCGACCAACTCAATGCGTTGACACTGGCGGTATTCGCCCAAGGCATCCGGCAACTGCACAATGTCGATTTGCTGCCGCTGGAAGTAGGTCTGCAAATCCCCAGGCCTGCCAACACCCAAGCCTACGAAGATGTCTTGGGCGGCACAGTTCGCTATGACCAGCCGATAAACCGGATGAGCTACCCGGCCACCCTGCTGGAACAGCCCGTTGCGGTGGAGCAGCGCTGGCGCAATCACCTGACGCTGCAATGGCGAACCGGTTGGCAACGCCTGGCCCCAAACAACCTGGCCCGCCAGGTGGAAAGCGCCATCGATGCCTTGCTGCCCACGGGCGAGTGCAATCTGGCCATGGTGGCAAAGCTGGTAGAAATGCATCCACGCAGCCTGCAGCAACGCCTCCAGACACAGAACAGCAGCTTTGCGCACACGCTCAAGTCGGCCCGCCTGCGCTTGGCCAAGCACCACCTGACCAGCAGCACCATCGACCTGACCACCCTGGCGCTGAACCTGGGCTTTGCCGACCTCACCGCCTTCAGCCGCGCGTTCAAACAATGGACCGGGATGTCGCCACGAAAGTGGCGACAACAGGTCGACGCCCCATAAACGGCAGCCGAATGAAGGGAACCTCGCCGTACTCAACTCTTCATGCGGATCATCAGGTTGAGCATCTTTTCAACTTTTGCGCCGTATGGCGGCAGCATCATGTTGATCGCCCGAATCGGTCCCTGGTACAGCACCGGGCGCATTTTGGAGAATGTCAGGAAGCCCTCGTAGCCATGGTAATGACCCATGCCGCTGTTGCCGATGCCACCAAACGGCAGGCTGTGGACACTGACATGCAACAGGCTGTCGTTGATGGTCACGCCCCCGGACAGCGTGTTGTAGATGTACCAGTCCGCCAGGCTACGCTCGTTGGTATAGGCATAGAACGCCAGCGGCCGCGGGCGACTGTTGATGTAGCCGGTCACTTCTTCGCGGGTGCGGTAGGTCTTGATCGGCAGAATCGGGCCGAAGATCTCGCGTTGCATCAGCGTCATGTCTTCGGTTGGATTGAGCACGATGGTCGGCGCCATGATCCGGCGGCCAGCATCGGGCGTCTGCGACTCGATCAGATTGACCAGCGTCGCACCCTTGGCCTTGGCGTCGTCCAACGCCGCGTGCAAGCGGTCAAAGGAGCGCTGGTCGATCACCGCGGTGTAATCGCCGTTGTTGATGTTCGGATAGTGCTTGGCGCAGTAAGCCTTGGCCGCCTCGACAAAAGTGGCAACCTGGCTTTCAGGCAAGAACAGATAATCAACGTTGGTGCAGATCTGCCCGGCGTTGAACGTCTTGGCCCACAGAATACGCTGTGCGGCTTTCTCGATCGGAAAGTCCGGCGCGACCACAGCGGGCGACTTGCCCCCCAGCTCAAGCGTCACCGGCGTGAGATTGTGCGCAGCGTTGGCCATGACCGCTTTGCCGGTGGCAGGTGAGCCGGTGAAGAAAATATGGTCGAACGTCAACGCCGTAAACGCCGGGCCACGACCACCGCCGTCTTCGAAGAACGCCAATTTGCCTGCAGGGAAATAACGCGGCGCCAGTGTTTTCAGCAAACTCGCCAAGTGATTGGAGTTCTCCGACATTTTCACCATGGCGCTGTTGCCTGCAGCAAAAATGCAGGTCAACGGGTGAAAGGCCATGGCGATCGGGAAGTTCCACGGCACCACGACCCCGACCACGCCTATTGGCTGCGGGATCAGGCGGGCCCGCGCCAGCGGCAGTTGCATCGGATCAACGTGACGCTTCTGTGGCTTCATCCACTTCTTCACCCGCTTGATGGTGTCTTGCAAGCCATCCAGGGTGACTGCAATCTCGGCGAAGGTGGTTTCAAAGCGCGAACGGCACCCGTAATCCTTGTTGACCGCCTCGATGAGCGCTTCACGGTTATCGGCCACCAGGCGCACCAACGCCTTGAGGTCAGTCACACGCTGAGTGGCATCGGGGTAGCGGTTGGCTTCGAAATGAGCCCGCTGACTTTCCAGGCATTGAAAAAACTCAGCTGGGATTTCGACTTTAGCGTTCATAGATGTCTGTCCGTGCGGGGGTCGGCGCTTGAAAATATACAAATAGCAGTCAAAAAACTTGACCATCTACGAACTCAAACTTGACCATTGGCGAACAGGGTGTACATCGATGAACACCGGCAGGAGCGCGCTTGCCCCGCGATGCGGCTTGTCAGCCGCACCGCATCGCGGGACAAGCCCGCGCCTACCGGATGGCGGCCAAGTAGTGCGCTACCAGGGCATTGGCATGGCCGTGTCCCAGGCCATGCTCGGCCTTGAGTGCAGTCACCAGTTCCATGTGCTTTTTTGCGCCGAGTGCTTCCAGCACACTGAGCCAATGACTGATCGGCTGGCCGTACTTTTTCTCGATCGAAGGAAAGTACGAGGCCGGGCCTTTCACTTTTGAATCTTCGCTCATGATGCAATCCCCTAGGCGTGGAAAAACAGCATAGCCCGCGCCTGCAGTCAGTGGGGGCTGGCGGTAGCGAGGGGCTGCGAGATGGCCTCCTCATCTATCTGCGCCATGCTCATCTGCGCCGTTTCCTTCAACAACAACGAACACACCGCCACCAGCGCCAGTGCCCCGGCGCCATACAGCGCCACGCCCATCGGGTTGTGGTCCGTGAGGATGAGGATCGCCGTCGCAATGCTCGACGCCGTACCACCCCCCAGCGCCGCGCCGATCTGGTAGCTCGCCGAGATCCCCGAGTAACGCATGCTGCGGGGAAACTGCTCTCCCAGGAATGCCGGGATCGGCCCCTGGGTCGCCCCCATCAGTGCGCCAGTCAGGCTGTAGGCAAACAGGGCAACGGCGAAGCGCTGCATATCGACCAGGTTGAAAAAGGCAAACAAGCCAAGAGCCATGACCAGCGCACCGATCACCATCACCGTGCGCCGCCCGAGGCGGTCGGACAAGTGCCCGAACAGCGGCGCCGACAGCACGATGGCAACCGACAAGGTCAGGTCGAACATCAAGGCATCGGTACTGCTGAAGCCCACTTGGGTGGCGTAGGTCAGGAAGAAGGTACTGCCAATGTAGGCGATGGTGCAGTAGCCAAAGGCAATCCCGGTGCACAGCAGCAGTTGCCGTGGCCGTTGACGCAGTGCTTCGGCCAGCGGGGCGCGTACCGGTTTGATCGCAGGTTGGGATACCGCTGCTGGCGCCTTGAGGCGCGCGTACAGGCCGATCAGCACCAGGGTGCCGCCCAGCCAGAACGGTATGCGCCAGGCAAAATCCACCAGATTGTCGTTGTAGGCGGCACTGACCAGGGCAAACACGCCCGCCCCAAGAATGCCGCCGACGCCAATGCCCATGCTGGTGAAGCTGCCCCACAGGCCGCGCCGGCCAGGCGGCGCCGACTCGATGCCGAACAGCGCCGCGCCACCCCACTCGCCGCCCGCGGCAAAGCCCTGGACCAGGCGCAGCAGCACCAACAGGATCGGCGCGGCCACACCGATGCTGGCATGGCCAGGCAGGCAGCCAATGAGAAAGGTGCTCAAGCCCATGAGCAACAGGGTGGCGACCAGCACTTTCTGCCGACCGATGCGATCACCGTAGTGGCCGAACACCAGGCCGCCCAACGGCCGGGCGAAGAAGCCGGCACCGAAGGCACTGAAGGCCACCAGGGTTGCGGTCAGATGGTCCATCTGGGGGAAGAACACCTGGGGGAAGACCAGGGCAGCAGCGGTGCCGTAGATGATGAAATCGTAGAACTCCAGCGCCGTACCCATGCCGGAAACGCAAAAGGTCCGGAAGGCAGAGCGGGAGGACGCAGGATGGGAATGATCCGCATGCATTGTTGTTGTTCTCGTTGTGCGGGTGCCGCCGTGCGGGCGGCACCGGGCGGGTTCAGAAACGTTCGTAGCCGGCTTTGGCCAGGTGCAGCGGCGTACCCGCCACGTACTCCAGAACGCAGTGCTCGGTATCGATGCCCACGCTCAGCAGGGTTTCCCAGCGTTCGGTGTCGGGCATGCTCAGGTCCGGGTAGAAGCAGATCGGTGCGTTGGCGCCTTCGCCACCGCACATGGCCTGGGCGCGGGCGCGCAGGTCGGCACGGCCCATTTGCCCGACCACCTGTTCCAGATGACCCAGCCGGCACTGGGTGTCGGCGCGGTCGGCAACCTGTTCGCCCTCGCTCAGGTACGGGTCGAGGAAGTGGTTGGTGTGCAGCAGCCAGCCGTCGTCACGGGGCAACACCAGCGCTGTGCGCTCGGGGCTGAGCTCGATGCTCGCAGCACGCGGGCTGCTGTCTTCGCGGGAGAACACGGTGAGCACCGTGGACGCGCTGACCCGGGCCGAACGGGCCAGTTCGATGGCCTCCTCGACACTGCTCGCCTCCTCCAGCAAGCGACGGGCAATGGCATGTACCGGCACACCACCGCTATTGTTGTCGCTGCTGTGGTGAAGGATATTGAAGTGCAGGCCAACGCCTGCACTGTTGACGCCCAGCTTGGCCAGCATGCCGAACTCGCAGAACAGTTTGACGTGCATGCCGCGTGTGGTATCGAGCGCCAGCATCAGGCCATGGGGGCACAGGCTGTCGTGCCAGTCCCAGGTTTGCAGGGTCAGCGGCGCGCGCGGCCCGCGCGGGGCATGCACGGTGGTGGAGCATTCGTGGTGACGGGTACGTGCCGCCAGTACTTCGGTGCGGGCATTCAGGCTCGCCAATTGCCACAGCGGCAACTCGGCGCCACTGGCCATGGCGATCACTTCGGCGGCCAGCTCCGGGCGCCAGGCCTCAAGCGCCGCCAGGCTGTTTTCACCGATACGTTGTGCTTCGCTCAGGGACACGCCCACCCGGGGGAAGAAGTCCAGGTACAGGTGGGTGGTGTGGCGGATCTGCTCGGCGAAGCGCTCGCCGATCTGGCGGCCACGCTCGGCGGGGCTGTGGGTCTGGGTGACGAGGGTATGGATCTTCACTGCGCGAGGGCTCCTGGTACAGCGGGCTGTGTGATTGCTATCGACCAAGCCTAACGACCCGTTCCGCGCCGATCATTGCCACAACCCGCACAACTTTTGTGCCCAACTGGAAAAACTCAGCCTCGCGCCCGGCCCTCCAGCCCCTGGCCGCGCAAGTGCTCGTGCAGCAAGGCGATGAAGGCCTGCACTTTGCGGGTGTTGCGCCGGTGCGGCAGGTACAGCACATGCACCCAAGGTCCGAATGCGCTCAGCGCACGCCAGTAGTCGGGCATCACCTCCACCAGTTCACCCTTGGCCAGATACGGTGCCGCACACCAGGTGGGGACGAACTGCAGGCCCTGGCCATCGAGCAGGCAAGCCAGCAGGAAGTCGAAGTTGTCGCTCACCAGCCTGGGCGTGGGCTGGCGTACCCGCAGCGATTGGCCCTCGCGTTCGATCCACCAGTAACTGCGGTTGAGCAAGGGGTGACGCAACAGCAGCCAGTCGTGCTGGGCGTAGTTCTCCAGGGTAATGGAATCACCACGCCGGGCCAGGTAGTCGGGGCTGGCACAAAGGATCACGCGGTTCTCGATCAGCGGCTGGGCAATCAGCTCGGGCTGGTCGGTGGGGCCGTCGCGCAACGACAGGTCGAAACCGCCGTCGATCAGGTCTTCGTTGGCATCGTTGAGGTTCACCTCCAGGCGCACTTGCGGGTGCTCGCGCATGAACCGGCAGCACACCTGGTTGAGGAACGCCGGGCCGAACGACGGCGGCGCGGTGATGCGCAACGTGCCGCGCAAGGCGTGCTGCAACTGCTCCACCTCTTCGGTGACCAACTGCAGGTGCATCAACGCCTGGCGGGCGCCCTCCAGGTAGATCGTCCCGGCTTCGGTCAGGGCCATGCGCCGTGTGGTGCGCTCGAACAGGCGCACGCCCAGCTCGGCCTCCAGATGGGCCACGGCCTTGGTGATGGCCGACGGCGTCTTGCCCAACTGCTCGGCCGCACGACTGAAGCTGCCCTGCTCGGCAGCGGCAACGAAGATGGTCAGGGCCGTCATTTTGTCCATGCTGGGTTCCTGTTCGGCACACGCGGATGCGTTCAAAACGCGCCGAGTATAGGCCAGGGATTATTTCCAAAGGGCGAAAAAAGTTGTGCCTGCCCTCGTCTTTAACCGCCCCCAGGCCTTGGCTAGGCTGCGGCTCCATCACAACAAGAACGAGGCATCGAATGAAGCAGTTCCTGAAAATGGCCCTCAGCGCCGGCCTGGCCTGCACGGCCCTGCCGGGTTTCGCCGCGGTGGACCTGATCCTGCACAACGCCAAGGTCTATACCGCCGAGCCGGGCCAGCCGCTGCAGCAGGCCGTGGCGGTGGAAGGTGACAAGATCGTCGCGGTGGGCACCGACGACGCAGTGCTGCGTTTGAAGGCCGATAGCACTCGGGCCATCGACCTGGGCGGCAAGGTGCTGATGCCCGGGATGCTCGATTCCCACTCCCACGCCATCAAGGGCGGCCTGCAAATGGAACTGGCCAACCTTGCCGGCGAGCAAATCCCCCTCGACCAGTTGGAGCAGCGCCTGCGTCAGTGGCGCGACGACGGCAAGGCGCGCCGAGGCGAATTCCTCAGCGTCGGCGGCCTGCCTTCGACTTACTGGGACAACATCCCGGCCCTGGAACAGCGCTTCAACCACGGCGAATGGGCCGCGCAACCGATTCTCTTTGCCGCCTATGACATGCACACCGGCTGGGCCAACCAGGCCATGCTGACGCGTGCCGGGGTCGATGCCAAGACGATCACGGCCCTGCCGGCCGAAGCACGCAACACCATTGGCCAGCACAAGGACGGCACCCCCAACGGCTTCCTCGTCGACGCCAGCTACTACCCAGTGAGCGACCTGTTGCCGCCTCTGTCCCACGACACGCTGATGACTGCCGGGCGCATGGCCCTGGATTACTCGAAAAAGCTCGGCATCACCGGTTGGATGGACCCGCTGGGCAACGAGCTGCCTGGGGCCGACGTCAAGAACAACTCGCTGGGCGTTCTGCCGATCTACAAGGAACTTTCCGACAAGGGCGAACTGACCGCCCACGTCGCGGCCCTGCTGATGGCCGACTCCAAGGCCCGCCCTGCCGACCTGGACGAACTGGACAAAGTGCGCCAGCAGTTCCAGGGCGTACACAACCTCACCTTGCCGGGTATCAAGGTATTCGCCGACGGTGTCGCGGAGATTCCGGCCCAGAGTGCGGCGATGCTCGAACCCTACAAGAACTCCGGCCAGCGCGGCGAGCTGCTGCTTGACCCAAAACACTTCGGCGAGCTGGTCAGCGCCGCCGATGCCCGTGGCTGGCTGGTGCATGTGCACGCCATCGGCGACCGTGCCGTGCGCGAAACGCTCAACGGCATCGCACAGGCCCGGCGTGACCGCCACAGTGGCATCCCCCACTCCATCACCCACCTGCAGATGGTCAGCCCCAAGGAATACGCACGCTTCAAGGACCTCGACGTGATCGCCTCGATGCAGTTGTACTGGGCCAGTGCCGACGAATCCAACATCGACCTGGTCAAGCCCTACGTGGACGCCATGGCCTTCATGCACACCTTCCCGGCCCATTCGCTGCTCAAGCACGGCGCGACCATTGCCGGTGCCAGCGACTGGCCGATCACCACCCCGGACCCGTGGAAGGCCATCTACCAGGCGGTCAGCCGCAAGGGTTCCAAAGGTGTGCTCAATGCCGACGAAGCCATCGACCGCCAGGTGATGTTCCAGGCCTACACCCTCAATGCCGCCCGGGCCATGCGCCTGGAGCAACTGACCGGCTCGCTCAAGGTCGGCAAGCAGGCCGACATGATCGTGCTCGACCGCGACGTGTTCAGCGTTGCTCCCGAGGCCCTGCGTGACACCCAGGTCACCCAGACCTGGTTCGCCGGCCAGCAGATCTACGCCCGCTGAGCCCGCAGCACCCGTGGCAGCGCCGCGCCGCCACCCCCTGTAGCCCCCACAACAACAATAATGGAACGCCCTTCATGAACCCGCGCACCCTTATCGCAGGCGGTCTGCTCGCCTGCGCGCCGTTTGCCCATGCCATCGACCTCAACGAAGCCTTCAGCCTGGAAGCCAAGGTCGGTCTCTTCAGCGACTACCGCACCCGCGGCATCTCCCAGACCCAGAACGACCCGGCCCTGCAAGGTTCACTGACCCTGCTGCACAGCAGCGGCCTGTATGCCGGGGTATGGAGTTCCAACGTCGACTTCGGCTTCGACAGCCGCACGCGTCAGGAGCAGGATTACTACGCCGGCTACTTCTGGCAGATCAACGACGACGTCACCCTCGACACCTCGTATATCCACTACGTCTACCCGCGCCAGAGTGCCCTGAACTACGGCGAGTACCATGCCGAACTGCGCGCCTGGGGGGTGCTGCTCGGGGGCAACTACTCGGGCGACTTCAACCGCGACCAGTCGATGCTCTACAGCTATGTAGGCTACGGCACGCCACTGCCCTACGACACGGGCCTGCAAGTGCGTTACGGGCGCAACGACTACAAGGACCCGAGCTGGTTTTCCAGCGACGGCGGCAGCCGCAGTGCCTACCACGAGTGGGAAGTGAAGCTCAGCCGCACGATGCTGGCCCTGGACTGGTCGCTGAGCTACATCGACACTGACCTGTCCCAGGCTGAATGCGCCAGCTATCTGGGCTTCGAGGATATCTGCAGCGCTGCCGTGGTGGCCTCGGTCAGCAAGACCTTCTGACGTTCCATCCTGCACACAGGCCCGACCGCTGCGCGGCTACCCAAAGGCTGTAGCCGCTGCCGAGGCTACGATCACCTGCAAAGCAGTCGCCCGCTAGCGCGGGAACAAGAAGGTCACCGCCGCCCGGAAGCCCCAGCCCTGCGGGCCATTGTCCGGGCTGTCGAGCCAGTACCTGGGCCCAACCTGCACGGTCAGCGGGTGACCACTGATTTTCAGCAACTGGGTCACGGTCAGGTTGACCGGTACCGACCATTCGCGGGTTTGCCAGTCGTAGGTGGATTCGGTGTTGATCCCGTAGGTGGTCAGGCTGCTGTTGGTGTAGGAGAAAAATGGCTGCAGGAAGGTCTGGTTGACCTTGTCCTTGTCATCCGGCGGGCTGCCGTCCAGGCCCCAGATATGGTTGGCCAGGATGCCCCGGGTCCAGCCGTTCGATTGTTTGAGCGCAACGGCTGTCGGGCCCAGCCCCCATTGCTCGCTGCCGAGCAATTCATCGCTGCCCGTGGGGATCAACAGCGCAGGGCCGGCTCCGAGTATCCAGCCGCTGTCGGTGGGCTGCTTGGGCGAGAAGAAAAAGCTCTGGGTGATGTCGCCAACACCGGATTTGTCCGCCGCACCACCCGACACCAGCCCGTGCTGATCGATGATCGGCAGGATGGTGCGAGAAATGAGGTTCCACTCGTCGTTCAACTCAAATGGCAGCACTGGCTGGATGTGCGTAACGCTGTGCATGCCCTCGCCCGACGGCCCGATCTTCTGATCCCAGTTGTATTGCACAGGCAGGCTGTACATGGCTGCTACCGGGTTGAGGGCTTTTTTGGCCAGCTCTGCCGAGTCCTCCGCCTGGGCGATTGGAGCCAGGCTCAACACCATCAACGAAACGGGCATCCATTGCATCACATTCATCGTCACTCACCTGTCTGCTCGGTACCGGGTTAGCGTAGGCAACTGTGAGGGATGTGCAATTCTGCACAGGAATGTGGGAGCTGCACGGGCTTCATCGCTGGCACGCCAGCTCCCACCGGGCGTTGCATGTTCGTCAATGGGCCGATGCGCCGCTGGCGCCGACACCGGTCTGGCCGCGTACGTACTGGTCCTCGAAGGCTTCGCGTTCGGCCTTGGCGCGGGCGCTCTGGTCGAGTTTCGAGAACACGTAAGCCGCCAGGAATGCCAACGGCATGGAGAACAACGCCGGCTGGGTATACGGGAACAGCGGCTCGCTGAAGTGGAACACATCGACCCACACCAGCTTCGAAAACACCACGAACGCCATCGCACTCACCAGCCCCAGGTAGCCGCCTGCCAGCGCACCACGGGTGGTCAGGCCACGCCAGAACATCGAGAGAAACAGCACCGGGAAGTTCGCCGAGGCGGCAATACCAAACGCCAGCGCCACCATGAACGCCACGTTGGTGTTCTCGAATACGATGCCCAGGCCAATCGCGACCAGGCCCAGCCCGAGGGTGGCGAACTTGGTCACTCGCAGCTCCTGCGCCTCGCTGGCCGTGCCCTTCTTGATCACCCGCGCATACAAGTCGTGGGCGATGGCCGAGGCACCGGCCAGGGCAAGCCCCGACACCACCGCCAGGATGGTGGCGAAGGTCACCGCCGAGAGAAAGCCCAGCAGCATGTTGCCACCCACGGCCTGGGCCAGGTGCATGGCGACCATGTTGCCGCCGCCCAGCAGTTTGCCGCCGGCCTGGCTACCTTCGAAGTACTGCGGGTCCTGGCTGACGATGACAATCGAGGCCAGGCCCAGCAGGAAGATCACGTTGAAGAAATAGCCGATGAAGCCCGTGGCATAGAGCACCGACTTGCGCGCCTCCTTGGCGTCGCTGACGGTGAAGAAACGCATCAGGATATGTGGCAAGCCGGCGGTCCCGAACACCAGGCCCAGGCTCAGCGACAATGCCGTCAGCGGATCGGCCAGCAGGCTGCCAGGTGCCAGCAGGCGATCACCCAGCCCATGGATGCTCATCGCGCGGGTGACCAGGGTGTCGTAGCTGAAGTTGAACTCGTTCATCGCCAGCAGCATCACCAGGGTGCCGCCCACCATCAGCAGGAAGGCCTTGATGATCTGCACCCAGGTGGTCGCCACCATGCCACCGAAGGTCACGTAGAGCATCATCAGCGCACCGACGATCAGCAGCGCGATGTGATAGTCGAGGCCGAACAGCAGCTTGATCAGTTGCCCCGCCCCGACCATCTGCGCCACCAGGTAGAAGCACACCACGGTCAACGAGCCGATCGCCGCCATGGTCCGCACCTTGCCCTGATCGAGGCGGTACGAGGTGATGTCGGCGAAGGTGAACCGCCCCAGGTTGCGCAGCCGTTCGGTCATCAGCAACAGCAGCACCGGCCAGCCGGCGAAGAAGGCGATCAGGTAGATGTAGCCGTCCATGCCTGAGGTGTAGATCAGCGCAGTGATGCCCAGCAAGGTCGAGGCCGACATGTAGTCGCCCGCCAACGCCAGGCCGTTCTGGAACCCCGAGATACCACCGCCGGCGCTGTAGAAGTCGGCGGTCGAGCGAGTACGCCGCGCGGCCCACCAGGTGATGGCCAGGGTGAAGACCACGAACACCATGAACATGCCGATGGCATGCAGGTTCAAGGGCTGGCGTGTTGCCGCCTCCATCGCTGGCGAAGCCAGCAGCGAAGTGGAGCACAACACCGTGCCAAGGGCGAGCAGGCAACGTGCGTTCATCGTGCCTCCTCCTGCTCGACCTGGGCGATCAGCTCGCGGGTCATGCGGTCGAACTCGCCATTGGCGCGGTACACGTAGAAGCCCGACAACGCGCAGAAGAACACGAACAGCGACACCCCGGCGACCACGCCGAAGGTCAGGTTCGAGCCCTCGGCAAGGCGCTGGCCGATCAGCTCGGGCCAGAACGACACCAGCCCCATATAGGCGTAGAACACCGCCACGATCACCACCAGAAGGCCCAGGGTGAGCCGGTTGCGTCGAGCCACCAGCTCGATGAATTGGGTGTTGCGCCGTATGCGTGCATACAAGGGACTGGAACTGGGCATGTGACCACCTCTGACGAAAGCACTTGTTGTTATTGGAAAAGGCGTGCGACGGGTCGATCAGTGTTCGATCTGGCAGGGCACCTCCTGTGGCACTTTGGCCCACTCACGCAACACGAACTTCTGGATCTTGCCGGTCGCAGTCTTGGGTAGATCCACCAGCGAGACATGCCGCGGTGCCTTGAAATGCGCCAGTCGCTGGCGACACCAGAGGACCAACTCATCAACGCCGACACTGGTGGCGGCATCCGCGCGCAAGGTCACGAATGCATGGGGCGTTTCGCCCCAGTGCGGGTCGGGTCGGGCCACCACGGCTGCCTCGATCACCGCAGGGTGTTGATAAAGCACTTCTTCGATTTCCAGCGAACTGATGTTCTCGCCACCGGAGATGATGATGTCCTTGGAGCGGTCCTTGATCTCTACGTAGCCATCGGCGTGCAGCACTGCCAGGTCGCCGGTGTGCAACCAGCCATCGGCAAAGGCTGCGCGAGTCGCCGAGGCGTTGTTGAGGTAGCCCTTCATCACCGTGTTGCCGCGCACTACCAGCTCACCGAGGGTCACGCCATCGGCCGGCACCGGCTGGCCACTCTCGACGTCGAGTACGGTGGCTTCTTCAAGCATTGGGTGGGCCACGCCCTGGCGGCCCATGAACTGCGCACGGGCCTCCAACGGCAGTTCGTCCAGGCCCGGTTGCCACATGCACAGGGTGCTCGGCCCGTAGCTTTCGGTCATGCCGTAGGCATGGGTGATGCTGAAGCCACGCGCCTCCATGGCAGCGATCACGGCGCTGGGCGGCGCAGCGCCACCGGTGATCACCGCCACCGGCTGACCGGCGCGGTGCTCGAACTGTTGCTGGGCATGGATAAGCATCGACATCACCACCGGCGCCGCACTCATGTGCGTGACGCCGTGCTCGGCGATGGCGGTGTAGATCGAAGTGGTCTGCACTTTGCGCAGGCACACATGGGTACCACCGCACAGGGTCACCGCCCAGGTGTGGCTCCAGCCGTTGCAATGGAACATCGGCAGCGTCCACAAGTACACGCTGCGCGGCCCGAGCTGGAAGATCAGCGCCCCGGCACAGGCATTCAGGTAGGCGCCGCGGTGATGCAGCAGCACGCCCTTGGGGTCGCCCGTGGTGCCGGAGGTGTAGTTCAAGGCAATCGACTGCCATTCATTTTCCGGCAGCGAAAGCGCCCGCCGGGCATCGCCCTGGGCCAGGAACGCTTCGTAGTCCAGTTCGCCGATCAGCTCGCCGCCAAGGGCCTGGGCATCGTCGATATCGATCACCAGGGGCCGGCTCTCCAGCAAGCTCAGGGCCTGGCGCACGGTGGCACTGAACTCGCGGTCACAGATCAGCACCTTGGCCGCCGAGTGGCGAAGGATGAAGGCAATACTGTGCGCTTCCAGGCGAATGTTGATGCTTACCAGTACAGCGCCTGCCCCCGGCACGCCATAGTGCGCTTCAAGCAGCTCCGGCACGTTCGGCGCCAGCACCGCAACACGGTCACCGCGCTGCACGCCGACCCGCTCCAGCGCACTGGCAAGGCAACGGCTGCGTTGGTGAAGCTGCCGGTAGCTGTAGCGACGGCTACCGTGGATCACCGCGTCGCGGTCCGGATAGATGTGCGCGGCACGCTTGAGGAAGGACACGGGCGACAGCGGCACATAATTGGCGTCGTTGGGCGCAAGCTCCGCTTCAAACATCGAAGGCATCATGTAGGGCTCTCCTGACCGTCATCGGTCTGTTGTTGTGCTTGAGAGGCGTTGCAGCAGGCGGCCTACAGGCCGCTGCACAGATGCCCTCCATCGACCACGATTTCGGTACCGGTCATGGCCTTGCCGGCATCGCAGGCCAGCAGCAACAGCGCACCGTCGAGGTCCGTCGGCTGGCAGAACGCACGGCTGGGAATACGCGCACGCAGCTTCTCTCCCGCGTCGCTGCGAAGAAAATCCTCGTTCAGTTCGGTCATCACATAGCCCGGCGCCAGGGCGTTGACCCGGATGCCATGGCGCGCCAGCTCCAGCGCCATGGCGCGGGTCAGGTGGGCCAGTCCGGCCTTGGCCGCAACGTAGGGACTGACCGCACCGGCGACGCGACTGGCGAGAATCGAGGTGACATTGATCACACTGCCGCCGCGCTGCGCCTGCACCATCCGCCGCGCGGTTTCCTGGGCAACGCTCCAGGCGCCCTTGAGGTTAGTGTCGAGAATCTGGTCCCACCCCTCGTCGTCATAAGCCAGCACATTGCGGCTGTCGCTGACACCGGCGTTGTTGACCAGGATGTCCAGCGGGCCGACTTCATCGAGGCAACGGCAGATGGCGTCGCGGCGGGTGACGTCGAGCGAATGGGCGCTGGCCCGGCCACCGGCCGCCTGGATATCGTCCACCAGTTGGCGCAACGGCTCGCTGCGCCGCGCCGCTACCGCCACCTCGGCGCCAGCGGCCGCCAGGGTCAGGGCGAAATGCCGGCCCAGGCCACTGGAGGCGCCTGTGACCAGGGCACGACGGCCTTCAAGGTTGAACAGTTGGGCAATAACGGGCTGCATCAGTGCGCTCCTGTGCGGCGGTCGAGGATTTTTTTCGCCAGGCTCATGCGATGGACTTCGCTCGGGCCGTCGTAGATGCGAAACGGCCGGATGTCGCGGAAAATCCGCTCGACCACGGTGTCGTCGGTCACACCGCGACCACCGAGCATCTGCACGCAACGGTCGACTACCCGCCACAGCGCTTCGGCGCTGATCACCTTGGCCATGCTCGAATCGACATTGCCGCGCTGGCCCTGGTCGAGCACCCAGGCGCAATGCCAGACCGCCAGGCGCACCACGTGCAGGTCCATCATGTTGTCCGCAAGCATGAAACCGACGCCCTGGTGCTCACCCAGCGGCTTGCCGAACGCGTCTCGGGTGCGGGCGTAGTCACAGGCGATGTCGTGGGCCCGACGGGCCGCGCCGAGCCAGCGCATGCAGTGGGTCAGCCGGGCCGGTGCCAGGCGTACCTGGGCATAGCGGAAGCCGGCACCGATCTCACCCAGCACGTCGCTGGCCGGAATGCGCAGATTGTCGAAGCGCAACTGGCCGTGCCCCCCGGTAAAGCAGCTGTCCAGAGAGTTGAGCTGACGCTCGTGGACAATGCCCTCGCGGTCCATGTCGGACAGGAACATGGTGGCGGTGCCGTCTTCCATGCGCGCCATGATGATCACGAAACGCGCGCCCTCGGCGCCGGTGATCAGCCACTTGTGACCGTTGATGAGATAGTCGTCACCGTCGCGGGTGGCCGTAGTGCGCAACATCGACGGATCGGAGCCGGAGCCCGGCGCCGGCTCGGTCATGGCAAAGCAGGAACGGATATGGCCCTGCACCAGCGGACGCAACCAGCGGTCTTTCTGCGCTTCGGTGGCGACCACGTCCATCAGGTGAATATTGCCTTCGTCCGGCGCATGGATGTTCAGCGCCACCGGGCCCAGCGGCGAATAACCGGCCTCTTCGAAGACGATGGCCTTGGCGATGTGGCTCAACGCCTGGCCGCCCATTTCGCGGCTGGCGTGCGGGGTCAACAGGCCAGCCTTGCGGGCGCGCTCGATGAGCTCCTGGCGCAGGCTTTCACCAGGGCCATGGGCGGTCTGGCGCGGGTCTTTTTCCAGCGGGATCACCTGCTCGGCGATAAAGGTGCGGGTCTTCTCTTGCAGGGCGAGCAGGTCGTCGGGGAGCGTGAAGTTCATGGCTGTCCTTGGGTGCTTGGCACGGTGCGGTATTCAAGATGGGCGACGGGTGCGCTCATGGCAGCGCCTTGGGATTGCTGATTGCCAGCTGTGCGAGGGTGGTCTGTTGCAGCGCCTCAAGCAGCCGGCTGCGTTCATCGCCACCATCGAAACGGCCTTCGCGGATAGCGGCAGCGAGCCCTTGGCGGGCGTCACCCAGTGACAACTGGCGGTCGTCCAGCAGCGCCTGCAGGTGCTCATGCTCCAGACCATCAGCGCTGATTGCGTCCTGGTATTCGCGACCCGCGATGGCCATGGCATTGGCGACCATCAGGGTCAGGTAGCGTTTGTCGGCAGGCAGTGCCGGCAGCAGTTCCTGCAGCAGGGTCTGGCGAGCGATATGCAGCAGTTCGCGGGCGTCGGGGCGGTTCATTGTTTCGCTCCTGAGGTCAGGCGCAGGATTTCCAGTTCCAGCTCCGGCAGCAGGCGCCCGGTAAGCGCCAGTTCGAGTGACGGCTCTTCGCCCGAGAGATGGCGCTGGGTTTGTTGCAGGGCGATCACCGCCCAGCGCAAGGTCGCCATCACTTGCCAGTAATCGAGTTGTTCACGGTCGATGTGCAGCGCAGAAACCTCGCGGTAGCCGCGCAGAAAGTCCTCCAGTTGCCCGATGCCGCCTGCCTCGAGGTCTGGTCGAGCGAAGCGCCAGCAACGGGCGCAGAACCAGCCGATGTCTTCACGGGGGTCGCCCCAGCCGGTGAATTCCCAGTCCAGTACGGCCTGCAAGCCTGCTTCGTTGGCCAGGTAATTGCCGCTGCGATAGTCGCGATGCAGCAGGCACACCGTGCTGTCGGTCGGTGCGTTGAGCTCGCACCAGCGCAGGCCCCATTCCAGCACGGGGTGTGCGCCTTGATGGCGATCGAGAAAAGCGCGGTGCGTGGCGATGCTGGCCAGTGCCGGCGCGACGTCGGGCAGCGGCAGAAAGCCCAGCTCGCCACAGGGCGGGCGCAGTTGATGCAACCGCGCAAGGTTGGCACCCAACTCGGCAGCCAACTGCGCATTGCCTTCGGCAGCGCACTGGCCACTGAGCAACCGGCCCGCCGCAATGCCGGGCACCCACTCCATGAGGAAAAAGGCGCGGCCAATCACCGCCGGGTCCCGGCACAGCCACAGCGGCCGGGGCACTTTTACCCCGGCGCGATGCACCCGACTGAGCACGGCAAATTCCTGGGCGCGGCTCAGGCTAGCCGGCAACGCGGAGGCGGCGTCGCTGCGCAGAACCCAACGCTGTACACCGGCAAAGGGGCCGCCGTCGAGCTGCACGTCAAGCAGCCAGTTTTCCTGGATCGCCCCCCCTGAAAGCTGTTTGCGCTGCAAGATGACCACCCGCTGCGCCTGGGCCTGCTCGCCAATGAACGCCAGCAGGGGTTGATCGTTCGCCGCGTCGCTGTGTACGCCAGCGGCCTGGGATGCTGCGTTGAGACTGCTCATGACTCGATTCGCCCTGCCCTTGGGTATTTTTATCGGGGATTGCGTATGGCGAATTAGCTATAGCAACGGCCGGGCCAACTCCTGTCAGTACAGCCATGATTCGCCGCCAAGCCCCGCTCTTGTTGGGCAGCGCAAGTTTGCTCGATCACCCTTGAGCGGCATGGCAGTGGAAAGCCGTTTCACTCTTGAATCAAATCTGTTCAACTCTGAAAAACAATTTCATCCTTGAATAGAGGAGCCCCACATGCCGCTGCCCCGCGCCCAGATCGTCGTGCTCATCAGCCACCTGCAACGCCCCGACCAGCAGAGCCGGCTGGCGCGGGTAGTCGAAGGGTTGATGGGCGACTTTGCCGAAGAGACCCGCATCCAGGTGCTCGACACCTCGGTGGACGAAGCGCTGCAGGTGGCCTGCGAGCTGGAGCGGCGCGGCGAAGTCGATGTGTTCGTGTGCGCTGGCGCAACGGCGGCCTACCTGCGCAAACACCTCACCCGCCCGGTGCTGTCGATGCGCATCAGCGGCGCCGACCTGCTGCGCGCACTGGAGCAGGCGCGCGCGCACTCTTCACAGGTGGCAATCCTCAGCTACAGCCACATCAATGCCGAACTGCAGGCCATGGCCGGGCTGTTCACCGTGCAGTTCCACCAGGCGTCCTACACCACCCTGGAGCAGGCACGGGCAGCGGTGGACCAGGTGGCGAAGCTGGGATGCCGTAGTGTCATCGGCTCGTCGACGGTGCTGGAACTGGCCGAGCAGGCGGGCCTGCATGGGGTGCTGTCGCTGAGCACCGAGACCGTACGCAAGGCACTGGAAGAAGCGATTGGCATTCTGCACAGCCAGCGCATCGAGATCGCCAAGCGCCAGCACCTGAACGGTGTGTTGCAACACATCCCCGCCGGTGTGGCGGCGATTGACAACCATGGCATCGTGCAGTCGCTGAACCCGGCGCTGGCGCTGCTGCTGGACCTGCCGCCCAGCGCTGCACTGGGGCGCCCGCTGCAGGAGTTGTGCCCGGCGCTGGACCTGGCGCAAGCATTGCGCGATGGCATCGGCGAGGAAAACCAGGTGATCCGCCTGGGGACCCACCAGGTGGTCAGCAACCTGCTGCCGATCCTGGAAAACGGCCAGCGTACCGGCATGGTGCTGACCTGCCAGGACACCACCGCTGTACAGCGCGCCGACCAGCGCATCCGCGCCTCGCGCCGCCCCGGTGCATTCGTTGCCAAATACCGGCTGGAACAGATCAGCGGCAACAGCCTGGCCAACCGCGAACTGCTGCGCCTTGCCGAGCGCTATGCCCTGACCGACTCGACCATCCTTATCACCGGCGAGAGCGGCACGGGCAAGGAACTGCTGGCCCAGGGCATCCACAACGCCAGCAAGCGACCCCATGGGCCGTTCGTAGCGATCAACTGCGCAGCCTTCCCCGAGTCGCTGCTCGAAAGCGAACTGTTCGGCTATGAAGAAGGCGCATTCAGCGGTTCGCGCAAGGGCGGCAAGCCGGGCCTGTTCGAGGCAGCGCATCGCGGCACGCTGTTTCTCGATGAAATCGGCGACATGCCGGTGTCACTGCAGACCCGCCTGCTGCGTGTGCTACAGGAACGTGAAGTGTTGCGCCTGGGCGGCACCGAGCCGATCTCCATCGACGTGCGCATCATCGCCGCCACCCACCAGGACCTGCGCGGCGCTATCGAGGCCGGACAGTTTCGTACCGACCTGTATTACCGCCTGAACATCCTGCGCCTGCAGACCCTGCCACTGCGCGAGCGACGCGAGGACATCGCCCTGATCGCCCGCGGTATCGTCCAGGGCCTGCTGGTCAGCGGCCAGCCACGCGGTGCAGGCGCCCTGCCCCCGGCCTTGATGCCGTACCTGCTGGAGTACCCCTGGCCGGGCAACGTGCGCGAGCTTGAGAACATCGTCGAACGCGCGGTGCTCTCGGCCAAGGAGCTGACGCAGCATGGCGAGATCGACCAACAGCGGCTGGCGCGCTTGCTGCCTGAGTTGTTCGAACAACGCGAGGGCCCCTCGGCGCCTTTACCGGCAGTGACCGAAGACCTGCGCTCGCTGGGCAAGGCAGCGCAGTTGACGCATGTGCGCCAGACCCTGGAGGACTGCCAGGGCAATCACGACGAAGCGGCACGGCGGCTGGGTATCAGCCGCACGACCCTGTGGCGGCGCTTGCGGGGCTGATCAGCCCTTGTGGAAGCTGGCGCCAGTACCGCCTATGACCGCTTCGCGGCCGATCGTAGGCAAGACCAGCCCCATAAGTACTGTGCAGGGCAGCTTCTCCAGCAAAGCTCACACCACCGCTGTAGAAATAGGCTCGCCCGGCGAAACGGCCGGCACATGCGCCTGGTAAAAACACTTGAACGCCTCCGCCGGCATTGCCTTGGCGAAATACCACCCCTGGCCGAACTGCACCCCCTGACGGCGCAGGTAATCCGCTTGCGCCTGGGTCTCGATGCCCTCGGCGACGATCTGCAAGCCCAGGCTCCTGGCCATGTCGATGATATGGGTGGTCACCGAGCCGGCACCGGTGTCCGGGTCGAGGGTATCGACGAACGACTTGTCGATCTTCAGGATATCCAGGGGCAGTTGCTGCAGGTGCTGAAGGCTGGAAAAACCCGTACCAAAGTCATCGATGGCTGCCTGGTACCCCAATGCACGCGCCCGGTTCATGGCCGCCCGAGCGCTTTCGATCGCGACGAAGCCACGTTCTGTCGCTTCCAGCCAGATCTGCCCGGGATGCACTCCCGATTTATCCAGGGCACGCTCGAGCGCGGACAGGAAGCGGCCACTGCTGACATCCTCGGCCGCCAGGTTGATGGACACATGCAGGCTGCGATCCTCCACCAGCAGCGGGCCCAGGTCACGCATCACCTGCTCGAACACCTGATCGGTGATCGGCAGGATCAAGCCGCTCTTCTCGGCCAGCGGTATGAACAGGTCCGGGCTAACCAGGCTACCGTCCCGCCGGCGCCAGCGCAGCAGCGCCTCGGCACCGATGCAGCGGCCATCGCTCAGGCGCATGATTGGCTGGTAGTGAACAATGAACTGACGCCTGCGCACCGCCAGCCTCAGCTCGGCCAGCGGCGACAGACGCTGGCGTGTGCGCCTGATGAGCACCACCGCGAGCCCACCGGCAATCAAGCCGCCGATGGGCAGCAGCAACAGCTCCATTCTTATCAACCCTTGCAGCAACTCCTGGCGAGACAGTGCGGCAATGGCCACCCAATCGCCGCTGTGAACCAGGGTGTAGAGATAACCCTCCTCAAGCCCCTTGGCCGAGCCCGTATGCACGCGGCTCAGGAACCGCTCGACGCCCGGCCGCGAGGTACTGACCAGATGGCCACCCGCAGTACCCACTGCAAGATGGACGTTGTCTTCGAGGGGCACCTGGAGGAACTGCTCAGGGTCCACCAGCACGTTGAAGGCGGCGTACTGCAGGGCCATCATCGGTTTGGCGTGGACGATGTGCGGTTGCACACCAATGGATACACGCACGCCATCGGTGGTGGTGAAGTCTTCCCGCCAGGGCTTCACATGCTGGCCCATCGAGCCCCATGAACCGCAGGCGAAGACTTCTTCCTCGACATACCCGACCGACTTCACGGAAAACGTATTGATGGTCAACAGGCGCATCTCATCGATGCTTTCCGGTGTGCAGGGCACGAGGTGGGAGCCGGCAATGCGCTTGAGCGCGCCGGCCGCTTCATTGACGGTGCCACTGGCCCGGCCGGAGGCCACGACGGCCAGGGATTCCAGGCGTTGCTGGGCGGAGTGCAGATTGAGCATCCAAGCCAGATACCCCATCAGCAGAACCGGCAGAAGGACGCAAGGGAAACCCAGGAGGATGCTTTCCCAGACGATGCGTTTACGGTTCATGGTGCCGCCTTGGCCATTGGCCTGTGCCCAGCTACGTCAGCCTAGGCCTGCCCAGGCGCCGCCACATTGCCGCAGATCAACTTCCCCACCCGTGGCAATGGGCTTGTCCGCGATTGCGGTGTGCCAGGCAGATTGCTATCGCGGGGCAAGTCGAGACGTCGCACCGCCGCTCCTACAGGATCCGGTCCCACTGGCTTGCTACCTCCTGCACACTCGCGCATTTGATCCCGGCAAGATCGGTCGGGTAGTCGACACCCGGGTTCTCGCAAAACCGCGTGGCGGTGAATTGGCCGTTGCTGGCCCGCAGGATCAGGCCGGTGTCCTGGCACAGCGAACTGGCCAGGTACAGCACACCCGGTGTGACCCACTCCGGCTTGAGGTTCTCGGGCGGCTGGGTGATGCCCCACATGCGTGTCTTGGCCACCGGCGACACCGCGTTGACCAGGATGCCGTGCTCGCGGCCCTCCATGCTCAGTGCGTTCATGATGCCGATCTGCGCCATCTTTCCGGCCGCGTAGGCCGTCAGGCCGACCTGGGCGTATTGCGCATACATGGCGCGGTCGGAGGTGGTCAGCACCACCCGTGGGGCGGCGGAGCGCTTGAGGTGAGGCCAGGCATGCTTGCTCAACCAGATCGGTGCCTGCACGTTGATGCCCAGCGAGCGTTGCAGGAACGCAGCGTCTTGCTCTTCGATCGACTGATAGCCAACCCAGCCAGCGTTGTGGATCAGGATGTCGAGCCCGCCGAATCGCTCGATGGCCAGCGCCACCAGTGCCTTGCACCCCGCCTCCTCATCCAGGTTGCCTGCGTGTGCCACCACCTGCCCACCTTCGGCCTGCAATGCGCGTACGACGGCAGTTGCGACGCTTTCATCCTGGCCTGCGCCCGCCCGATCCGTACCCAGGTCGCTGATGACAACCCGGGCGCCTTCGGCCAGCAGGGCCTTGGCGTACGCGAGCCCAAGGCCTTGGGCTGCACCGGTGACGATGGCGACTTTATCTTTGAACAGCATGGTCCACTCCTTTGGCTAAGACTGCGACAGCCTAGCAGCCCTCAGCGGGCACTGGCATCCGCCTCGTGCTCGTCGGCAAAGGCCATGAACATCTCAAGGTCCAGCACCTCCAGCTTGATCCTGGCGATGAACGCCGAGAACGCCAGGTTGGCCGCCAGCAGCCGCAGGTCGCTGGCCCAGGCCGGGACATGGACCGGTCCCTTGAGCCAGCCTGAGTCGAACAGCGGCCCCAGGCGCACGGTATCGCTCAGGCTCAGGCGGCCGGCAAACAGGTGCCCGACCAGCTCCGGCCGGTTGTCGCGAATGGCGATGCGCATCAACGTGTGGACGCCAAGCAAACCGGTGAGGTAGGCCGCGTCCTTGGTGAACGCCGAGCCGCCACGCAGGTCGGCGCCACGGAAAATCCGTTGGGTCGAGCGGAAGGACTCCTCTTGTGACTGGCCCGTCGCCAGGAACCCTTCAAATACCTGGATGAAATCGGCGCCATCCATCGCCTGCTGGACCGCCAGCACACGCAGGGCCAGGCGACGCAGGCGGTTGATGTCCATGCTGCCGGTGAACAACTCGGCCAGGGTAGCGATGCCCTCCTGGGTCTGGGTGGTACGCGGCGCCCCCAGGCCCAGGCATTTGAGGTTGGGTTGCAACGCGCCGTTCTGCGCGGTGGCGACATGCACAAAGGCTTCGTGCTGCAACAACTGTTGCTTGTCCAGCTCCGAGAACAGTGCGCTGGCACGCAAGCGGATACGGCTCGTTCCGGCGATGGCCTTGGCGGCGAGGCTCGGGGCCAGCTTGATGGCGACCTGGCCGATGCCAAAAAAACGGTCCAGCTCCGGCTGCATCCAGGCAGCAAATTCTGCCGCCGGGATGTTGGCCTCGGTGGATGGAATACGGGTGCCGCCCAACAGCGCGTCGGTGGTGGTGAGGAAGAACCGGGCGGCGTCCAGCATGCTTAGCTGCTGCTTCGGATAATAGAAATCCGGTCGCCGGTACAGCGCCGAGGAATAGCCCGTGAAGGCCGGTGTGCCGATGGCACCCAGCATCCGTGCGGCGGTGGCGTAGCTGCGGGCGGTCATGGCCAGGTAGTGCCCGGCCGGGTGGCCTTCGTCGCACCGGCCGGCGAAGGCTTCAAGCGCGACAATGTCGCTGCTGTGGTCACGCGGGCGCTGCTCGACGTCGGGCAACCGCGCTTTGCCGCTGCGCCAGTTCGCCAGGAACACCGGCTCGACCCCATCGGGCCACGCCAGCGCATCCAGCACACGAATCTTGCGCGCCAGCAGCGGTAGCGCGGCATCGAGCTCGGTCAACGTGGCAAGGCTCATGGCGAGACCCATTGGCGATGAGGTTTCATCGAATAAGCGTAGCCGCTGTCGGCAGGCTGCGATTGGCTGCGCAGCAGTCGTCTCAGGGCCCTGCGACCGCTTTGCGGGCGATCGCAGCCTGGCGGCAGCGGCTACAAAACCAGTCGCCCCAAGCGGCGTGGCAACTAGCCATCATTTAATGCTCAAGATCTATCTATCCATGGCCGATACCATTCGAACGTCCCGATAAAAATCGAGTGAACTCACCACGCCATGAACAGAAGTCTTCGTTTCAGCCACAAAATTCTTTTGGCAGCGTCTTTGATCGTGATGCTCGCCTTCACCCTGTTCACCCTCTACAACGACTACCTGCAACGCAATGCCACCCGCGTCAGCCTGGAAAACTACCTGGCCGAAATGGGCGAATCGACCGCCACCAACATTCGCAACCTGCTGGAGGGGCGGATCACGCTGGTGGAAAACCTGGCGCAGAACATCGCCCAGGAACCTGCCAATGCCGAGACGCTGATGGGCCAGCAGGCGCTGGTTTCGAGCTTCCTGACCGTTTACCTGGGCAAGGTCGATGGCGGCTTCAGCGTGCGTCCCGACACCAAGATGCCCGAGGGCTACGACCCGCGCCCCCGTCCCTGGTACAAGGACGGCATGGCTGCCAGCGGCGCGATACTCACCGAACCCTACATCGACTTGACCACCAACAAGACGGTGATCGGCATCCTCAGCAAGGTGTCCAGCAGCATCGGTGTGGTCGGTGGCGACCTGTCGCTCGAAGGCTTGGTGCAGATCATCAATTCGCTGAACTTCGGCGGCATGGGCTACGCCTTCCTGGTCAACGACCAGGGCAAGATTCTGGTCCACCCGGACCAGGCGCTGGTAATGAAATCGCTGTCGGACCTGTTCCCGGGGCGCACGCCGAGACTGTCCGGTGAGCTGACCGAGGTCCAGGCCGATGGCCAGGCCCGCCTGCTGACGTTCACGCCGATCAAGGGGCTGCCTTCGGCCAACTGGTACATCGGCCTGTCGGTGGACAAGAACAAGGCCTATGCGATGCTCAGCGAGTTCCGCACCTCGGCGGTGATCGCCACCCTGGTGGCCGTGGCGATCATCATCGCCCTGCTCGGCCTGCTGATCCGCGTGCTGCTGCAACCGCTGCACACCATGACCCGGGCCATGGAAGACATCGCCCAGGGTGAAGGTGACTTGACCAAGCGCCTGGCCATCCACAGCCACGACGAGTTCGGTGACCTGGGTAACGCCTTCAACCGCTTTGTCGAACGTATCCATACCTCGATCCGCGAGGTGTCCTCGGCCACCGAGCAAGTCAACGAAGTAGCCCTGCGGGTGGTCAGCGCCTCCAACTCGTCGATGGTCAACTCCGACGAGCAATCCAACCGCACCAACAGCGTTGCCGCCGCGATCAACGAACTGGGCGCTGCCGCCCAGGAAATCGCCCACAACGCAGCGCAAGCTTCGCAGCAGGCAAGCTCGGCGCGCCGCCTGGCCGAAGAAGGCCAGCAGGTGGTCGACCGCAACATCGCCGCCATGAACCGCCTTTCCGACCTGATCTGCACCTCCAGCTCGCACATCGAAACGCTCAACAGCAAGACGGTGAACATCGGCCAGATCCTCGAAGTGATCACCAGCATTTCCCAACAGACCAACCTGCTGGCCCTCAACGCCGCCATCGAAGCGGCGCGGGCCGGTGAAGCCGGTCGTGGCTTTGCCGTGGTCGCCGATGAAGTACGCAACCTCGCGCACCGCACCCAGGAATCGGCGCAGCAGGTACAGAACATGATCGAGGAATTGCAGGTGGGCGCCCGCGAGTCGGTCGAAACCATGGGCCAGAGCCAGCGCCACAGCCAGGACAGCGTCGAAATCGCCAATCAGGCCGGTGAGCGCCTGGGCAGCGTGAACCTGCGCATTGGCGAAATCGACGGGATGAACCAGTCGGTGGCCACAGCGACCGAAGAACAGACCGCCGTGGTCGAGGCGATCAACATGGACATCAATGAAATCAATATGCTCAACCAGGAAGGGGTCGAGAACCTGCAGGCCACCCTGCGCGCCTGCGCTGACCTGGAACAACAGGCCAGCCGCCTGAAGCACCTGGTGGGCAGCTTCCGTATCTGAGCGCACTGACGGTGGGGGCCACTGTCGTACACAGCACTGGTGGGAGCCCCCAGTGCTGTTACGGCTCCAGCAGTTCGCTGATCCATCGAACGTGCCGGGCGACCTCTTCAGGCGCCGCCTGGTGTGCCAGGATCCGTTGCTTGAGCCGCAACCGGCGTTGCCATTTGCGCAGGAACGCCTCGCTGCGCGCCTGCATCAGCAACGGGCCGAAGTACAGCTCCAGGTCGGTGTACGCCACAGGCTCGCCACGCTCGGCGACGATGATCTCGTAATCGAAGCGGTTCTCGCGCAGCACCTCTTCATGGAGGATGCGGTAACCGTTTTCCATCAGCCACCGGCGCAATGGCTGTTCGCCGCCGTTCGGCTGCAGGATCAGCCGCGCCTTCCCGCACAGGCGCATGTTGTCGCGCTCGAGGATGTCGCGGATCGTCTCGCCGCCCATACCGCACAGACTCACGGCGGTGATCCCGTCACTCGGCTCGATCGCCGCCAGGCCGTTGGCCAGGCGTACGGTAATGTGCTGTTCCAGGCCTTCTTCGCGCACCGTGCGTTCGGCCGCGCGAAAAGGCGTCAACGCCACCTCGCCGGCCACCGCCGCCGCAATCAGGCCACGGCGCATCAAGGCCACCGGCAGATAGCCGTGATCCGAGCCGATATCGGCCAGGCGCGCCCCGGCCGGCACCTGCGCTGCCACGCGCTCAAGGCGCATGGACAATGTCTGTTCGTTCAACCGCTGCCCTTCTTCATTTGCCCGGATCGGGGCGCGATTCTGTCGGGCAATGCCGCGCATTTCAACCCGCCGGGAACAACTGACTTGGACCAGGACCGCTGCGCGCTCGATCGCAGGCTGCCGCCAGCGGCTACACGGTTTGGCCTGCACCTGTAACCGCTACCCGACCGCGCAGTCTTTTATCCGCTCACGCAGCCATTTCAGGCCAGGGTCGGTATCGAACCGGTTGTGCCAGTAGGCAACCAGTTCCGGCGCCGGAAAGTCGACCGGCGGCTCGTGGCAACTGAGGCCGAACGTTGGCGCAAAGACACGGGCGATCGGGCCCGGCAAATTGCAGATGTAGCCTGTCTGTGAAGCGATCACCGGCATCGCCATGAAGTTCTGCACCAGTACCCCGATGCGCCGGGCAAGGCCTCGGGCCTTGAGGGTGGTATCGATGATGTTGCCTTCGCGCTGGTGTATTTCGATCATCACCTGTGGCCGTTCGAGGTACAGCTCCAGGGGGAAGCGTCCGGGCGCAAGGCCTTCGCGCTCCCAGATCAGCGTAAGCAGGGAAACCGTGGTGATCGACTCGTGGCGCAGGCTCGCACCCTGCGCCATGGGCGTGCTGATGACCAGATCAATTTCACCTCGCTCCAGCAACGGCGCCAAGGTGCTGGCAGGCGGCAGCGGCACCACCTCGATCATCACCCCGGGTGCCTCGCGGGCGATGTGTTGGATCAGCCTGGGCAGGATCAGGAATTCGACGAAGTCGCCTGAGGCAATCCGGAACGTGCGCTGCGCTGCCCCCGGCAGAAAGGGTACGGAGCCTTGCAAAACGTCATCCAGCCGCGTCAGTGCATCACGCACCGGGCCTATCAGTTCGGTGGCGCGCGCCGTCGGCACCAAGCCGTTGCGCCCGTTCACGAACAGTTCATCGCCCAGCCGCTCGCGCAATCGTCGCAGGGCATGACTCACCGCTGGCTGGCTGAGTGCCAGGCGCTCGCTGGCGCGAGTGACGTTCTGTGTCTCCCACAAGGTGGCGAAAACCACCAGCAGGTTCAGGTCCAGGGTACGGGTATTAATATTCTGCATTCCCGGAATTCCACATATTCATTTCCTTCACGGTACAGGCTTTGGTGTAGTCGCTCCACCCATCATCTGTGCGAGCGCGCAACCATGAATAACAATAAAACCCTGCAAATGGGCTGGTTCATCCCAACCATTGGCGACACCACTGCCTTCAGTGATCCGACCAAAAGCATCTCGCAGTCCCGCGAGCATTTCGAGCGGGTGGCCGTTACCGCCGAAGAAGCCGGGTTCGATTACGTATTGGTGCCAGTGACCCCCTTCTGCTGGGACGCCTGGGTGACCGCCGCATTCGTGATTGCCCGCACCGAGCGTCTGAAGGCGTTGGTGGCGGTCAAGCCAGGCTTCATCCATCCGGTCGCCCAGGCAAAGATGTTCGCCACCTTCGACCAGATGTCCAAGGGCCGCATCTACATCAACCTGATCGCCGGCCTCAGTGAGAAAGATGCCTACACCGAGGGCCAGATCAGTTCCAAGGAAGGGCGTTATGAGCAGATGGAAGAAGAAGTCGAGCTGATGAAACGCCTGTGGACCGAGGAAAGCGTGGAGCACGAGGGCAGGTATTACCAGGCTCACGGCCCGAAGATCATCCCGGCACCGCTCCAGCAGCCTCACCCGCCGTTCTTCCTCGGTGGCGGCTCCGAACAGGCCGCCGAAATTTCGGCCAAACACTCCTCGGTACACCTGTTCTGGGGCGATTACCCGGAGCGTATCGCCGAACAGGTCAAGGAAATGCGTGAACGCGCGGCCAAGTATGGCCGTGGTGAGGAAATCGAGTTCGCCATGCGTCTGCAGATCATCTGCCGCGAGACCGAAGAGCAGGCCTGGGCCGCCGCCGATGCGCTGGTCGATGGTGCCGACCCGGCCTGGACCGAGCAGGTCAAAACCATGATGGCTGAGTCTGTCGCCAACCAACGGCAGAAAGAACTGTCCCGAACGGTCGGGCGCAAGATGACCCCGCACCTGTGGACCGGCATCACCGAGGTGCGGCCCGGTGCCGGCGTGGCGGTGGTCGGCAACCCCCAGCAAGTCGCCGACCAGTTGCTGGCCTTCGTCGACGCCGGTTGCACCGGCTTCTGCCTCTCCGGCTACCCGCACCACGAAGAAGCAGAGCGCTTCGGTCGCCTGGTCATGCCACTGCTCAAGCGCTGAGTCACTCCACACCAACAACAATTAGCCGCTGGCACGCCCGGCGGCAATGGAGTCCATGTCAATGAACACTTCCAACTTCGAACCCCGGCAGTTCCGCCAGGCGCTGGGCGCCTTCACCACCGGCGTGACCATCGTTACCACCCGTGGCCTGGATGGTCAGGACTATGGACTGACTGCCAACAGTTTCAACTCGGTCTCGATCGACCCGCCGATGGTGCTGTGGAGCATCAACAAGGATTCCTCCTCGGCACACGCCTTTACCGAGGGCTCGCACTTTGCCGTGCACATTCTGGCAACTGACCAGGAGGTGTTGTCCAACCGTTTCGCCAAAAGCGCCAGCGACAAGTTCGAAGCGCTCGAGCTGCAACGCGGTCCTAGCGACATTCCCTTGCTCGATGGCTGCTCGGCTCGCTTCCAGTGCAAGACCACCTACCAGTACGAGGGTGGCGATCACATCATCCTGGTCGGTGAGGTACTGGCCTTCGACCGTGTCGACAAAGCCCCTCTGGTATTCCACGGTGGCGGTTACCGCCGCCTGCTTCCTGTGCAGAACAACATCGACGGCGCTCCCGCAGCGCGCTAGGGCAACACTGCGCGGTGTGCCGAACGCCGCGCGGCCTCGACTTCAACACTCAGTCCCAGAGGTAAACCGTCGATGACCCGTACAACAACTCTGCACACTGCGGCCGTGCCCTGCCCTGCACCGTGGCTACCCAGCCGTGGCCAGGCCAGCTATGCCCTGGGTGTGCTGCTGCTTGCCTATATGTTCTCGATCATGGACCGGCAGATTCTCAGTCTGCTGGTCGGGCCGATCCAGCAGTCCCTTCACGTCAACGACACCTGGATGGGCATGCTCCACGGTTTCACGTTCGCGGCCTTCTACTCCCTGGCAGGCCTGCCACTGGCCCGACTGATCGATCGTGGCAATCGGCGCCTGATTATCACGGTCGGCATCGGCGTATGGTGCCTGGCCACCGCTGCCAGCGGCCTGGCCACCGAATTCTGGCACCTGCTGGTGGCCCGCATCTGTGTGGCGGTGGGCGAAGCAGTACTGCTGCCGGGTGCCGTGTCGCTGATCAGCGACCTGTTCGTGCCACACAAGCGCGGCCGCGCCCTGGGTGTATTCGGCGCCGGCGGCCCGGTCGGTGTGGGGGGTGGTCTGCTGGCCACCGGCCTCGTGCTCGGCTACTTCAGCGCCCATCCCGTGACCTTGCCCGTACTGGGAACCCTGGCTCCCTGGCAGACCACGTTGATGTCCATCGGCCTGCCGGGGCTGATCGTACTGGCACTGATGTTTGGCGTACCGGAACCGCGCATGCGTGGTGCCAGGGTTGTGCCGGGGTCGGCGCCGCTGGGCGTGCCGCTGGCGGAAGTCGGGGCATTCCTGCGTAGCAACCAGCGTTCCTTCGCCACCATTGTGCTCGGACTGGGCTGCTACAACGCCGCAGTCTATGGCGGCGGTACCTGGGTGCCGAGCTATCTGGTACGCGAGTTCGGCTGGACTTACGCCAAAGCCGGCACCGTGATGGGGCTGATCATGTGCGTAAGCGCGCCTCTGGGTGTGCTCGGTGCCAGTTGGCTCGGGGAATTCTGGCACCGTCGCGGCGTGGAAAACGGCAACCTGCGCGTCGCGATCATCGCCAGCATCGGCCTGCCCGTGGGCGCGATCCCCTTGTTGCTGGCGCCCGATGCCTCCATGGCGCTGCCGTTCCTGGCCCTCACCGCCGCCTTATGGGTGTGCCTGTTCGGCGTTGGCCCAGCGTTGATCGTCGAGATGTCGCCCACGCCGATGCGCGGACAGTTCATCGCCTTGTTCACCGGTGTCCTCAACCTGCTCGGTGCCGGCATCGGCCCGGTGGCCATCGGCGTCATCACCGACTACGTGCTGGCCGACCCTGCCGCCATCCGCTACTCGATCCTGGCCGTCACGCTGATTGCCTGCACCCTTGCTGCAGTACTGCTGTCGGGTGCCCGGCGCAGCTTCAGCCGGACCCTGCAGTTGGCGCGTGGATGGCAGCCTGGCTCCAACTGTGCAATCCAACCCGGTAATAAACGAGACCCCTCATGAATACAATCAAAGGCAACTGTCTGTGTGGCGGCATCCACTACTCCAGCCACCTCGCCCCGCTGTCCACCGCAGTCTGTCACTGCATCGACTGCCAAAAGCAGAGCGGCAGCGCTTTTTCGGTCAACCTGCTGGTGCAGGCCGAAGGCTTCCTGGTCCAGGGCGTCAGCCTGGGTTGTTACGCCAAGGCCGGAGGCAGTGGCCTGCCGGTCAAACGCTACTTCTGCACCCGATGTGGCTCGGCACTGTATTCGGAAATCGCTTCGATGCCGGGCGTGCTGGCGGTCAAGGCCGGCACCCTGAGCCATCCGCGCAACAGCGCACCGAATCTGCACCTGTGGTGCGCCTCGGCACAGCCCTGGGTGGTGATCGACCGCTCCCTACCGTGCTTCGAGCAGACACCCACCGAGTGAACGACCACGACCCGGCGGAGGCTTGCTGCAACCGGCCGGGCACGAGATGCCTTTCATGACCAAAGACGTACAGTGCGCTGTGCCTGTCAGCGCTTTCAGACAACGACTGGCCCGCATGCAGGCCCTGGGCCCCGGATTACTGGTCAGCCTGGCCATCGCCATGGCCTCGGCGTTCATCGCTGACCATTATGGTGGCCCCACCCTGCTCTACGCCTTGCTGTTTGGCATGGCATGCCACTTTCTCAGTGAAGCCAGCCGCTGCGTTGCGGGCATCACCTTCACCTCGCGGACGGTCCTGCGCCTCGGTGTGGCCTTGCTGGGCGTGCGAATCACTCTGGAGCAGATCGGCTCGCTGGGCTGGTTCACGGTGCTGGCGGCCGTATGCGCAGTCACCGCGACGATTCTGGTCGGCTGGATGAGTGCCCGCCTGCTGGGTGTACGTGACGACTTCGGGGTGTTGACCGGAGGTGCCGTCGCCATCTGCGGTGCCTCCGCGGCCCTGGCGATCTCCGCCGTACTGCCCAGGCATGAGCACAGCGAGCGCGATACGTTGCTCACGGTGGTCGCTGTAACCGGGCTTTCGACCGTGGCAATGATCACCTATCCGATTATCAGCAACCTGCTGGGCTTTTCGCCCGCGCAGGCCGGGACCTTTCTGGGTGGCACCATTCACGATGTGGCGCAGGTAGTCGGCGCCGGATACATGATCTCTCCGGCAACCGGCGACATCGCCACCGTGGTGAAGTTGTTGCGTGTCGCCCTGCTGGTGCCCGCAGTGGTGGTAATCGCATGGCTGTTTCGCAGGCAGCAGAGCACATAAGCGCACAGTGAACGGCGCATCCCGCTGGTACCGGGATTCTTGCTGGCGTTCATCTGCCTGGTCGCGGTCAACAGCAGTGGATTGATGCCGCACTTCGTTGTCCAGGCCCTGAGCGAAACCTCGCGAGCCTGCCTGGTGGTCGCCATCGCGGCCCTGGGCTTGAAAACCTCGCTGCAAAAACTGGCCACCGTTGGCTGGCGCCCCATCGCCTTGATGGTCGGCGAAACATTGTTCCTTGCGCTGTTGGTGATTGGCCTGCTGTACCTGGGCCGATGAATGAATGAGCGTTTTCTAACGTGAGAGCAACCCCATGAAAACAACAATAAAATTTGTGCAAACCGGCGCGCTGGCGCTTTCGCTGATGGCCTCGGCAGTGATGGCCAAGGTGTCCCCCGAGGAGGCTGCGCAACTGGGCACCACGCTGACACCAATCGGTGCCCTCAAGGCCGGCAATGCGTCGGGCAGCATTCCGGCCTGGGCCGGCGGCCTGCCCGCCACTGCGGGCACAGTCGACAGCAAGGGCTTTTTGTCCGACCCCTTTGCCGCTGAAAAGCCCTTGTTCGTCATCACCGCAGCCACGGTCGCGCAGCACAAGGACAAACTCACGGCGGGCCAACTGGCCCTGTTCGAGCGCTACCCGAGCACCTATAAAATCCCGGTGTACCCGACTCATCGCAGCGCAGCGCTGCCAGCAGACATCTACCCGGTGATCAAGGCCAGTGCGGTCAAGACCGAACAGGTCGATGGCGGTAACGGCCTGAGCGGCTTTGCCGATACCCGCTATTACGCCTTCCCCGTGCCGCAGAGTGGCATCGAAGTGCTGTGGAATCACCTGACCCGCTACCGGGGCGGCAACATCAACCGCTTGGCAACGCGGGTTCAGCCGCAAGCCAACGGCGATTTCAGCATGGTCCAGCTCGAAGACGAGATTTCGTATCCGCGCGAACTGCCGGGCCTGGACAAGCAGAAGGCCGAGAACATCCTGTTCTACTTTATCCAGCGCGTGACAGGGCCGGCACGCCTGGCCGGCAACGTGCTGCTGGTTCACGAAACCATCGACCAGGTGAAGTCGCCGCGCGATGCCTGGCTGTACAACGCAGGCCAGCGCCGGGTGCGCCGCGCGCCCCAGGTTGCCTACGATGGCCCGGCCACTGCCGCCGATGGCCTGGCCACCTCGGACAACTACGACATGTTCAACGGCGCGCCGGATCGCTACACCTGGGAACTGGTCGGCAAAAAGGAGCTGTACATTCCCTACAACAGCTACCGGCTCGACTCACCCAGCCTCAAGTATGCCGACATCCTGCAGGCCGGGCATATCAACCAGGACCTGACCCGCTACGAGCTGCACCGCGTCTGGGAGGTGGTGGCCAAGGTCAAGCCGGGGCAGCGCCACATCTATTCGACACGGCACATGTACTTCGATGAGGACACCTGGCAATTGGCAGAAGTGGATCATTACGACGGCCGCGGCCAGCTGTGGCGTGTGGGAGAGGGGCATGCCCAGCAGTACTACCACAAGCAAGTGCCTGGCTATACCGCCGAAGTGCTGTACGACCTGCAGTCTGGCCGTTATTCGGTGCTGGGCCTGAAAAACGAAGAAAAGCGCAGCATCGAATTCGGTGCCGTCGCCTCGGCGAGCAACTACACCCCGGCTGCACTGCGCCAGGCAGGGGTGCGCTGACGGGTAGGCGCTTCTGCCTTGAACCACGACCGCTGCGCGCTCGATCGCAGGCTGGCGCGGCTACATCAGCCTGGCCTGCACGCTGTAGCCGCTGCCCAGGAACGAGACTGTGATCGACTGCACAGCAGTCGCAACCCGGTCAGCAGATTGACCTCGGCATTGTCAGGCCCAACGGTGGTTCGCTCCCGCCGGCTTGGGCCGGTAGGGGCGGGCTTGCCCCGCGATTTGGATGTGTGTGTTTATCCATTATCTGGGGTGATGCTGAGTTACCCTTGCGCCCTTACGGCGCCCTACTTTCTTCTTGGAAAAAGTAGGCAAAACGCCTGCACCACCAGGTGCCCTACGCTGCGCTTCGGGTCCCCTCGCTCCGGTGTCGCTACGGGGCAATGCGAGCTACGCGTTGCAAGCAACTCTACGCTTCGCATCTTCGGCCAAGGCCGAAGGCGCTTTGCGCCAGCCCCTCCACGACACCTCCGCTCGGCCCTTCTGGTTAACGGGGCAGAAGATCAAGAGCACAATTCGCTGCGCTCTTGCTGTCCAGTGGTGTCCGTATGAGCAACTGTCTTGAACCACGACCGCTGCGCGGTCGATCGCAGGCTGGCGCCAGCGGCTACACCGGGAATTTGTAGCCGCTGCCGAGGCACGAGGCTGCGATCAACTGCGCAGCAGTCGCATGGTGGGAGCGGGCTAGGCAGCCTGGCGGCGCATTGCCAGGATCGCGGCGCCAAAGCCGATGAATGTCGAGCCCACCAGCCGGCTGATCCACACCGAGAACGCAGGTCGTGTCAGCACACCCTTGGCCCGGGAAGCCAACGCGGCATAGACGCTCAACGACGCCAGTGACAACGCCATGAATATCGAGGTCAGGAGCAGGAATTGCGGCAGCAGCGCTGCGCCCTGGTCAATGAACTGCGGGAACAGTGCAGTGAAGAACATCGTCGCCTTGGGGTTGGTGGCCGCAGTCAGGAAGGCCGATTTGTACAGTTTCATGCGCGATGGCTTGACCTGACTACCACCAGCCTGGACATCCCCTGCCAGCATCGGGGTCTTCTTGAGCAGCTGCTTGGCACCCAGGTAGAACAGGTAGCCTGCGCCCAGGATCTTCACGGCGTTGAACATCCACTCCGAACTCGCCAGCAAAGCCCCCAGCCCCAACATTGCCGCAGCCGACAGGCAGAACAGCCCGCTGGCATTGCCGATCGAGGACCACACGGCGTAACGCGGCCCGTACGCCAGGCTGTTGTTGATCGCCATCAACGTCGCCGGGCCAGGGCTGGCGATGGCAATGGCTGCCACCAGGGTAAACGCGAGAATCGAGTGAAGGTCCATTTTCAGCTTCTTGGTACGCAGGTAGGGATTGGCATGTTACAGGACAATCGCGAGTTGTCTGAACAGCGCAGCCACAACAATTCCCGCCGCAATGGCCGGCAGCGGCTTGCGCAGCGCCAGCATCACCACGGCCGTTGTCAGCAAGGCGAGCCGCGCGCCGTTGTCACCAGTGACCGCCAATGGCGCCAGCACCGCCACCAGAACCGAGCCGGACATCGCACTGATGAACTGCTGCACCCGGTAGTTGATCGGAACAAAGGACATCACGAACACACCACCCCAGCGCGTGACCAGGGTGACCACCGCCATGATCAGGATGATGAGAAAGGTGCCGGACCCTGCGCTATCAATGCTCATTCTTTTTCTCCATCCACACCGCGCCCAGAATGCCTCCGGCCAGGGCGCCCACCACGACATGACTGTTTTCCGGCAAGTAGGCGTACGCCAGCAACGACGAGCCCGCCGCTACACTCCAGATGACCAGCATGCGTAGGTTCTTTTGCCCCCCGATCACCATGGCCAGCAAAAAGCAGCCCATTACCATGTCCAGGCCCAGGCTCACCGGGTCCTGGATCGCGCTGCCGAACACCAGCCCCAGCCAGCTGCCCAGTGCCCATGCCGACCACAGGGCGAGCCCACCGCCAAACAGCAACCCCAACCCCGACTTGCCAGCGTTGTAGGCCTGCATCGACATCGCCCAGTTGGCGTCCGAAACCACCAGCATCACACCGTAGCGCTTTGCCCGCGGAAGGTCGCGAAGCCAGGGGTACAAGGTCGCTCCCATCAACAGGTGGCGGGCATTGATTGCAAACACGGTGACCATCAACGGCACGACCGGCACCTGCTGCCCCCACAGATCCAGCGCGGCGAACTGCGCCGCGCCGGCAAACACCAGCGCGCTCATGAGCACCGTCGAGGCATCGTCCAGGCCCCGCTGTGCCGCGGCAAGCCCGAAGGCCACGCCAAACACCACAACAAACAGGGAAATGGGCAAGAGCTGTTTGAAGCCCTGCCCTACCTCCTGCCAATTCAGCGCGACTGCGCTTTTTTCAACGCTCAAGAAATCTCACCTCTTCTGTTGCTAGCGACAACACTGGGGTACTGCGAGCCCTACCATCCATCAGTTGGATCCCACGCCCGGAGCAGGCCACTAGACTTCATATGGGGGACGAAATCAACACACCTCACATCCGGAGATCTGTGATGAACAGAGCATCTTGGCTGGCGTTGGTAGTGGCGGTTGGGGCAGTTTCAGGCTGCGCGAGCAGGTCCGAGATTGTCGATGTCCCCCTCCAGGCTACCGCGCTGAACGCAACGCACATCGCACGCGCCACCCTCAGCCCGGTGGGCGATCAAACCAGCATCAAGCTCACGGTCGGTGGCGTGCCCCACGACATGGCCGTTTCCAACCGCCTGGACACTACGATCGTCGCGGGGTCATGCCAGCACCCGGGCAAACTTGCCTACACCACCCCGCAGGCCAACAGCGTCGACTATCCCTCGCTGGCACCGCGTACCCAGTACTGGGCACAGGCACCCGTGGCGTTGAGCCAACTGGCCAAGGGTGACCATGCCCTGGTCGTTCGCACCAGCCCTGCAGACGGCAGCCAGCCGCTGTTCTGCGGCGATATCAAAGAAGGCTAAAGGCAGGGCGACTGCGATACAGTCGATCGCAGCCTCGTTTCTCGGCAGCGGCTACAGATCACCCCGTGTAGCCGCTGGCGACAGCCTGCGATCGGCCGCGCAGCGGGCGTGAGTAAGTCAACGCCTCCTGTGTGTCAGTCCATCTCTTCAAGAGATGACTCCATCTGAAATCAGCACTACGGGTGTTGGCCAAAGCCTGCCTAAGATGAGCAACAACTCCCTACAAATGCCGCATGACCGACGCGGCGAACAAGAACCGGAGACTGCTCGATGCCCCTGCCCCACTCCCTGCGCGATGACCTGTGCCTGCTGCTCGGTGACCGGCTCTCTACCTCCGCCAGCGTGCGCGAACACCATGGCAGCGATATTTCCGCCCTCGACCCAATGCCGCCGGATGCCGTTGCCTACGCCAACAGCCTTGACGATATTGTCGGCATCAGTGCCGCGTGCTATCACCACGACGTACCGATGATCGCCTATGGCAGCGGCACCTCGCTGGAAGGTTGGTTGCAGGCCACCCATGGTGGCGTGAGCATTGATGTCTCGGGCATGAACCAGATTGTCGAAATTCGCGTCGACGACATGGACGCCACCGTACAACCGGGTGTGACCCGCAAGCAGCTCAATGCCGCCTTGCACGGTACCGGGCTGTTCTTCCCCATCGACCCGGGTGCCGATGCGTCCCTGGGCGGTATGGCGGCAACCCGCGCCTCGGGCACCAACGCCGTACGCTACGGCACCATGCGCGAAAACGTGCTGGGCATGACCGCCGTGCTGGCTGACGGACGCGTGATCAACACCGGTGGCCGGGCGCGCAAGTCTTCGGCAGGTTATGACCTGACCCATCTGCTGGTGGGCTCGGGCGGTACGCTGGCGACCATCGCCGAGCTGACCGTCAAACTGCACCCGATTCCGGAGGCCATTTCGGCAGCCGTGTGCCGATTCCCCAGTGTCGATCACGCCGTACGTGCGGTGATCCAGATCATCCAGCTGGGCGTGCCCATCGCCCGTATCGAGTTGCTCGACGCGCTGACCATGCGCGCCCTCAACGCCTACAGCAAGACGCAACTTCGCGAGGTGCCCTCGTTGCTGTTCGAGCTGCATGGCTCCGAGGCCGGTGTGAAGGAACAGCTGGAAACGGTGCGCATGGTCGCCGACGAACACCAGGGCCTGGACTTTGAATGGGCGGTGCATCCAGAAGACCGCAGCCGCCTGTGGCAAGCCCGCCACGACGGCTATTTCGCTGCCCTGGCCCTGCGCCCTGGTTGTCGCGCCCTGACCACCGATGCGGTGGTGCCGATCTCGCGCCTGGCCGACTGTATTGAAGCGACCGCCGCAGACCTTGCGGAAAATGGCTTGCTCGCCCCCATTTTCGGCCACGTAGGCGACGGCAATTTCCATGCGTTGATCCTGGTTGACCCTGACGATCATGGCGAAGTCGAACGCGCCGAAGCGGCCGCTCATCGACTGGCCGAACGGGCGATTGCCATGCACGGCAGTTGCACCGGCGAGCACGGCATCGGCTTGACCAAACAGCACTTCATGGCGGTTGAACACGGGGCTAACGCGGTGGATGCCATGAAAGCGATCAAGGCCGCACTGGACCCGAAGCAACTGATGAACCCCGGGAAGATTTTTCCTCGCGGACACGCCACCGGCTGAGGCGCTGTACCCTCACCGGCCCCGTACGTTCCCGTGCTGCAGGAAGCCCAAATGGAAATTCGCCAGATCAGATACTTTGTCGCTGTGATTGATTGCGGCAGCTTGTCCCAGGCCGCGCGCCAGGTGCATGTGGCGCAATCGGCCTTGAGCAAACAGATGTCGGCACTGGAGGACGAGCTGGGCGTGCAGTTGTTTCATCGCAGCCACAACGGCGTGGTCGCCAGTGAAGCCGGCAAGGTGTTCTATGAATATGCCCAGGGCATGCTCAAGCACCTGCTCGACGCCCGCGCCGCCGTCACCAGCAGCCCGGACGCGGTCAGCGGCTCGATCATCGTGGCGCTGCCGCAAAGTGTCGCCACCATCCTCGCCATGCCCTTGATGCGGGCGGTGGCCGCACGCTATCCGCAGGTAGCATTCCACCTCAATGAAGAGCTGACCGGCAACGTCATGGACCAACTGATCCGTGGCCGCGTGGACCTTGCCCTGTTCAGCTCTGCCGACCTGCCTGCACAGGTGCTGTTCAGTGCCCTGATCGAAGAAGACTTCTACCTGATCCACCGGGCCAATGCACCGGATGCACCGCCTGCCGGTGACGTGTCACTGGAACAGGCGCTGGCACGGCCGCTGGTGTTTCCCAGCCAGGCCCATGGCCACAGCACCCGCACCCTGGTTGAACAGGCAGTGGCACAACACGGGCTGACCGTGGGCGAGATCGCCATGGAGGTCAACTCCGTCCACATCCTCAAGAGCGCGGTCGAGGCTGGCATTGGCCACACCATCATGCCGTTGAACCTGGCCATGCGCGAAATCGAAGACGGGCGCCTGGTAGCCCATCGGGTTGCCGCCGAGGGGGTGTCGCGCACCCTGGGTATCTGCAGTTGCGCCTCGATGCCTGCCAGCCAGTTGAAAACGCTGATCAGCGAGTTGATCCGCGAAGTAGTCCGGGACATGTGCGCGTGCGGTGACTGGCCGGGAGGCCGCGCGCTCTGACCCGTTGCATTGCCATTTGCCGATTGCCCCTACAACAACAAGAAAGAGGCTCGAGATGACCCCCCTACCGCCACTCCCCGGCGACCTGCCGGACGCCGCACTGCACGCTGCATACCGCAAGACCGCGTGGCGGATCATTCCGCTGCTGATTGTCTGCTACCTGGTGGCCTACCTCGACCGGGTCAACGTCGGCTTTGCCAAGTTACAGATGCTCGATGACCTGAAATTCAGCGAGGCGGTATACGGCCTGGGCGCCGGCGTGTTCTTCGTCGGTTACCTGATGTTCGAGATTCCCAGCAATATCGCCCTGCACAAATTTGGCGCCCGACGCTGGATCGCCCGCATCATGATGACCTGGGGCCTGCTGTCGGCTGCGATGATGTTCATCGAAACGCCGATGACCTTCTACGTGCTGCGCTTTCTGATCGGCATCGCCGAAGCGGGTTTCTTTCCCGGGATCATCTTCTATCTCACCACCTGGTTTCCCAGCCATCGCCGCGGCGTGATGATTTCAATGTTCATCGCTGCCCTGCCGATATCGAGCATGCTCGGCTCGCTGATTTCCGGCTTGATCATGCAGTACTTCGATGGCGTGGCCGGTTACGCCGGCTGGCAGTGGCTGTTCGTGATCGAAGGATTGCCAGCGGTGGCATTGGGCGCTGCGGTGTTTTTCCTGCTGCGCGATCGCATTGCCGATGCCCGCTGGCTCAGCCCCGAAGAAAAGCGCGGGATGCAGGCGGCGCTGGATCGCGAAGCCAGGGCCAAGTCTGGTCACTCGTTGCGCGACGGTTTGCTGAACCCGAAAATCTGGCTGTTGGGCGGGGTGTATTTTTGCCTGGTGCTGGGGCAGTACGTCATCAGCTTCTGGATGCCCACCATCATCCGCAACAGTGGCGTCGCCGAGCCCTGGGCCATCGGCGTGCTGACGGCGATCCCCTATTCGGTGGCGACGGTGAGCATGGTGCTGGTGGGGCGCAGCTCAGACCGACTTCGCGAGTACCGCTGGCACCTGGCGATCTGCGCTTTCATTGGCGGTGCCGGGGTGGTGTTCGGTACGTTGTTCGGTGACAGCCTGTTGTTGTCGATGATCGGCCTTACCGTCGGCACGGCGGCGATGATCAGTAGCTTGCCGGTGTTCTGGGGCATGCCCACGGCGGTGGTCGGTGGCGCGGCCGCAGCGGCGGCGATTGCCTTGATCAACTCGCTGGGCAACGTGGCCGGGTTCTTCAGCACCATTGTGGTGGGCTGGTTGACGCAGCTCACCGGGAACACCCATGCAGCGATGTACTTCATGGCCGGGGCACTGGTGATCGGTGGGCTGCTGGGGTTGAGCGTGTCGCGTTCGCAAAGCGAAAGCAGCCCGCTGGCAGGCTTGCCCCGCGATGCGATGTGAGACACGGATCGCTATCGCGGAACATGTGTGAGCGGCGGTGCGACGTCTCGACTTGCCCCGCGATCCTGATTCAGAAAGCTCACCAGCTCACGGCCATGGCTGCTGAGTGATTCCCAGCCCTTGATGCACAACCGCAGCTCAAGGGTTGCCCAGCGCTCCCCCAGCAAGACCATCCGCACCGGCAACTCCTGCTCCATGCGCAGCGCGGTAGTCTGCGGCAGCATGGCAATGCCGGCACGCTGGGCGACCAGTTGGGCGATGGCCTCGAAGCTCGGGGCCCGCACACGGATCTGCAACGGCATGGCCAGTTTTCTCGCCCGCTCTTCGACAAAACGCTGCATGGCCCGCTCAGCCGGCAGGCCAATGAACGGGTAGCTCAGCGCATCGCTCAGGCGGGTGTGCTCGCACGCGGACAGTGGGTGCTCGTCAGGCACCAGCATCACCAGCCGCTCGTTGCGAAACGGCAACGACAGCACACCATCGCTGATGACACTGCCGTCATACACGCCGATTTCGCATTCGCCGGTCAGTACCGCCCGCATGACGTCGGCACTCCGGTACTCGGTCAGTTGCAGATCGACCTCGGGATAGTCGGCCAAGAATGCCCCCAGTACCGCCGGCAACAGGGTGCTGGTGGTCACGGTGGTGGCCGCCAGGCGCAGGGTGATGCGGCGCTGGCCGGCGAGCTCCTTGAGGGTGTCCTGTAGCTTTTGCGCCTCGCCCAGCACGCTGCGGGCCGCCTCCAGTACCAGCCGACCGGAGGGGGTGAGTTGCATGCCATCAGCCTTGCGCGTGAACACAGTAATGCCACAGCGCTCCTCGAACAGGCGCAGGCGGCTACTGGCGGCAGAGACTGCAACCGGAATACTGGCCGCCGCCTTGCTCAGGCTCCCGGTGGTGGCAATCGCGATCAGCAGGCGTAAGTCGGAGAGGTCGAAATGCACGCGGCGTTCTCTTTTGGCGAAGGCTTCGTTCGTAAAAATGCGATTCTTCGGAATTTACGTTCTCTTTAGAATAACCCCTGTCTCCATTCCTCTCCTGGGTTGCCCATGAATAATTTGCGTGCGTTGTGCCAGCGCTGCGTCCATAACGGCAGCCTGTTCGCGGTGCTGTCTGCCCTGGGGTTCAGCCTCAAGGCGATTTTCGTCAAGTTGTCGTATGCGGCAAGCCAGGTGGATGCGATCACACTGCTGGCGATGCGCATGGGCCTGGCCTTGCCGCTGTTTGCCTGGCTGGTATGGGCCAGCCGCGGCCCGAGCAACGCGCCGCTGGGCTGGGGCGATGGGATGCGGGTGATGCTACTGGGCTTGTTCGGTTACTACCTGGCGAGCCTGTTCGATTTCTATGGCCTTGAGTACATCAGCGCCGGGCTTGAGCGGCTGATCCTGTTCACTTACCCGACCCTGGTGCTGGTATTCCAGGCCATCGCCCTGCGCGAACGCCCTACCCTGCGCACTCTGGCGGCGATGGGTCTGTGCTACCTGGGCCTGGGGATCGCCTTCGTGCATGACGTCAGCGTCGCCGGCATGGGCAACCAGGTGATCGTCGGCGCGGCGTGGGTGTTCGCCAGTGCGGTGACCTATGCACTGTATTACTCGGGCACAGGCATCATGCTCAAGCGCATGAACTCCATGCGCCTGGCGGGGCTTGCGGGCGGTGCGTCATCGCTGATGGTGCTGGCCCATTATCTGCTGGTGGCCGATTTCGCCGGGCTCTGGCAACTGCCCACGGCGGTATGGGTGTATGCAGCGTTGATGGCGGTAGTGTCCACGGTGCTGCCAATCTATTGGGTAGCCCTGGCGATCCAGCGCATGGGCGCCACGCATACCGCCGCCGTCGGCAACCTGGGGCCGGTGCTGACGGTACTGGCCTCATGGGCGGTGCTCAGTGAGGAGGTGTCGGTGTACCAGATGGCCGGGTTGGCCCTGGTGCTGTTCGGGGTCTCGCAGTTGAAACCTGCGAAGGCAAAGGCGCAGGCACCCGAGCAGGTCGAGGCCGCCCCACAAAAGGCTTAGCGTGCAGGTCAGCTAGACTTGAGGGTCCTGGTGCCAGTCGTTGTGCAAGGCACCAGCCCCAAGCGTAGTTACTCTCACCGAGTCGACCTGAGTACACACCATCATGTGTAAATCATGTGATTCAACGTCCACGTCCACCCCCACCGATCGTCGTCGCTTTCTTCAATTTGCCGGTCTCGGGGCCAGCGCCCTGCTACTGGCTGGCGCGTTACCTGCACGGATGATCCAGGCCGCGGAGAAATCGTCTGCGCCCCCCAAACCCCAGAACGTCATGACGCCCGACCAGGCCCTGCATCGCTTGGTCGAGGGCAACGAGCGGTATGTCAGTGGCAACTCCGATACACACGACTTTCTGGATGAACGCGAAGCATTGGTTTCCGGCCAGAACCCGTTCGTGGCAGTGCTCAGTTGCTCCGATTCACGGATCGCCCCGGAGTACGCCTTCGACACTGCACGCGGCGATCTTTTCGCCATCCGTGTGGCCGGCAATTTTGTCACCGACGAAGGCCTGGCCAGCCTTGAATATGCAGTGGCCGTGCTCGGCGCCCCGTTGATCCTGGTGCTGGGCCATGAAAGCTGCGGCGCCATCGATGCCGGTATCAAGGCGGTGAAGGACCAGACCGTGTTCCCCGGGCATATCTCCAAACTGACTGACGCACTCAAGCCCGCCATCGAAAAGGTCATCAAGCAACCCGGCAATCTGATGGAGAACGCGACGGTGCAGAACGTCAAGGACTCCATCCAGCGCCTCAAAAACGCCACCCCGCTACTCACCGATGCCCTTGGCAAAGGCACGCTGAAAGTCGTCGGCGGTGTCTACCGCCTGGGCACCGGCAAAGTCGAGCTGTTTAGCTGAGGCCAGAAAACAAAAAAGCACCCGAGGGTGCTTTTTTGCTTACCGCCATTCAGCTGGACAACGCGGCCACCTTGGCCCGCGCACTGTGCAGCTTTTTGTAGCTTTCGATCAGCCGCAGGTGCTTGTCGAGCCCTTCAAGCTTCATGCTCGTCGGCGTCAGGCCGAAGAAGCGCACGCTGCCGTCCACCGACCCTGTCACCGCATCCATGCGCGGATTACCGAACATGCGGCGGAAGTTGACCTCGTAGTCGGCCATCTCCAACTCGTCATCGAGTTCCACCTCAAGCGCCACGTTCAAGGCCTGGTAGAACAACCCGCGCTCAACGGTGTTGTCGTTGAACTGCAAGAAGGTTTCCACCAACTCCTTGGCCTCGTCGAATTGCTGCAACGCGAGGTGGATCAGCAGTTTCAGCTCAAGGATGGTCAACTGGCCCCAGGCCGTGTTTTCGTCGAATTCGATGCCGATCAAGGTAGAGATATCGGTGTAGTCATCGAGCTCGCTCTCGATCAGGCGATCGAGCAGTGCCTGCAGGTCGTCTTCGTCCAGGCTGTGCAGGTTGAGGATATCGGCGCGGAAGAACAGTGCCTTGTTGGTGTTGTCCCAGATCAGGTCGTCCACCGGGTAGATCTCCGAGTAACCCGGTACCAGGATGCGACAGGCCGTTGCGCCCAGGTGCTCGTACACCGCCATGTACACTTGCTTGTCCATGCCTTCGAGAATGCCGAACAAGGTGGCGGCCTCCTCGGCGTTGGCGTGCTCGCCCTGCCCGGAGAAGTCCCACTCGACAAATTCGAAATCGGCCTTGGCACTGAAGAAGCGCCACGACACCACACCGCTGGAGTCGATGAAGTGCTCGACAAAGTTGTTCGGCTCGGTCAACGCATGGCTTTCAAAGGTCGGCTGAGGCAAATCGTTCAGGCCCTCGAAGCTGCGACCCTGGAGCAACTCGGTCAGGCTGCGCTCCAGCGCCACCTCAAGGCTTGGGTGCGCACCAAAGGAGGCGAACACACCGCCGGTGCGCGGGTTCATCAGGGTGACGCACATGACCGGGAATTCCCCGCCCAGCGAGGCATCCTTGACCAGGACCGGGAAGCCCTGTTCTTCCAGCCCCTGGATACCGGCCAGAATACCGGGGTACTTGGCCAGGACCTCCTGCGGCACATCCGGCAGAGCAATTTCGCCTTCGAGGATTTCACGCTTGACCGCGCGTTCGAAGATCTCCGACAGGCACTGTACCTGGGCCTCGGCCAAGGTGTTGCCGGCGCTCATGCCGTTGCTCAGGTAGAGGTTTTCGATCAGGTTGGAGGGGAAGTACACCACCTCGCCGTCCGACTGACGTACAAACGGCAGCGAGCAGATACCGCGTTCCTCGTTGCCGGAGTTGGTGTCGTACAGGTGCGAGCCGCGCAGCTCGCCATCGGGGTTGTAGATCTCCAGGCAGTAGGCGTCGAGCAGGCCAGCCGGTAGCGCGTCTTTGCGGCCCGGTTTGAACCAGCGCTCGTCGGGGTAATGCACGAACGGCGCGTTGGCAATTTCTTCGCCCCAGAACTGGTCGTTGTAGAAGAAGTTGCAGTTCAGCCGCTCGATGAACTCGCCCAGCGCCGAGGCCAGGGCGCTTTCCTTGGTGGCACCCTTGCCGTTGGTGAAGCACATCGGCGATTGTGCATCGCGGATATGCAGCGACCATACGTTGGGAACGATATTGCGCCACGACGCGATCTCGATCTTCATGCCCAGGCCCGCCAGGATCCCGGACATGTTGGCGATGGTCTGCTCCAGGGGCAGGTCCTTGCCGGCGATGTAGGTGCTGGCGTCCGAATCCGGATTGACCATCAGCAATGCCTGGGCGTTGGCATCGAGGTTTTCCACTTCCTCGATGACAAACTCCGGCCCGGTCTGCACCACTTTCTTTACCGTGCAACGATCGATGGAGCGCAGGATGCCCTGGCGGTCTTTTTCGGAGATATCCGCCGGCAGCTCGACCTGGATCTTGAAGATCTGGTTGTAGCGGTTTTCCGGGTCGACAATGTTGTTCTGCGACAGGCGGATATTGTCGGTGGGGATGTCACGCGTCTGGCAGTAGAGCTTGACGAAGTAAGCCGCGCACAGGGCCGACGAAGCCAGGAAGTAGTCGAATGGACCCGGGGCAGAACCATCACCCTTGTAGCGAATGGGCTGATCGGCCACCACCGTGAAGTCATCGAACTTGGCTTCAAGTCGAAGGTTGTCGAGAAAGTTAACCTTGATTTCCATGCGGGATTACCATCGAGCAAAACAATTTGGCCGCCATTATCCGGTTTTTCACCCTGAAGTCCCGCGCTTTCGAGCGATGGCCGCTGACCGGTCCCGGGCTACGGCTTCACGACAGCGACTATTGCCTCGACCACGCCTTGTGCAAGGGGTAGATCGCGCTGCGCGTAAGAACGCAGGTTGGCTTGGGTGTCGCCCTCGGGCACTTCCTTGAGGACATGATTGACGCGGGGAAGCACCTTCACGATGGCGTCTGGCTTTGCCTTTGACAGCGCTCGGGCATCCTCGGTGTGTACCTGCAGGTCGTCAGTACCTTGAAGGATCAGCACCGGTCCATTGACGTTCTTGATGAGTTGCACGGGATCGACCTGGAAAATGCTGATCAGGTATCCCTGCACCTGCGGTCGAAACAATGGTTCCAGCGGCGCGGAGACCTCGGCCACCGTCTTGCCCTGCTCAAGCGCGCTGATGATGTTCAGTGCCTCGGGCATCAACGGCTGGTTGGCGGGGTTGCTTTCGAGCTGATCGCGCAATACCGAGGCCAATGGCCTGCCTGGTGTAGCGACCAGAATCAGGCCGCACAGGCGCGTGCTGTGTTGCGCCGTCTGCAGTGCGACCAGGCCACCTTCGCTGTGGCCCAGCAGCCAGATGCAACGCTGGCTGCCGCGATCAGCGAGGTACTCGACCCAGGCACCTACGTCGTAGGCATAGTCCTGCATCCGTACCTGATCCGGATCGGTGATCGCAGCCCGGCTGCCAAACATCCCGCGCTTGTCGATACGTACGGAATGGATGTCGCGTGCTGCGAGTTCCTGCGCGAGCAGTCGATAGGGCGCTGCACGGATACCCAGCGGGCTGTTGCCGTCTCGGTTGGTCGGACCGGAGCCGGGGATTATCAGCACCATGGGGGCCGAGGGCTCAGCCCCACTGACCAGGGTGCCCTGCAATGGCCCCTCAGGCCCGGGAATCTGCAACACCTGCTCAGCCATCGAGTGAATGGAAAACACCATCAAGAGCGCTGTGATCGACATCCTTGCCCGGCTCAAAGTCTTGAATCCTCATGGTTGTGCGCACGGTCCGAGTGCGCGGCAATGATTGGACCCCGCAGTCTGCCACAGTCCTTCAACGCCGATGCGCCCCTCCAAGGTTTCCCCAGGCTGCCGGCACGGGTATCCTCTGCCCCTCTAGAACACGCTTTCCAGGACGGTGACCATGACCAGGTTCCTTCTGCTGGCCACGGTGTTGTTGCTCAGCCCTGCGCTGATGGCCCAGCAGATCCAGCGCCAACTGGGCGATTTCGACTTCAAGCTGGGCACCAGCGCCTCGCGCACCATGGCCCAGGGGCTGATTTCGCCAGGCGCCATCGGCGCCTTTCACGGGGGTGTCGACCTGACCCACGCCGACGGCTGGTACATCGGCCAGTACGCACCGAGCATGGGCCTGACGCCCACCTCTTCCCTGCAGCTGGACAGCTACTTCGGCTACAAACAACGCTTCGACGACAGCCTGGGTTATGAAGTGGGGCTGATCCACTACAGCCACCCGACCCTCGCGGACCGCGACAGCTATGCCTTGTATGGTGGCCTGACCTGGCTGGGCAGCCGCCTGGGCGGCGCCTTCAACGACAAGCCCGCCAACCGCACCGGCACTCTGTTCGCCGACTTCGGCCAGTTGCCCATGGTGGATGTGGGCCTGACCCTCAAGCTTGCCTATCACCAGTTGGGCACACCGTATGCCCTGAGCAACGGCGGTCAGGTGAACAGCTTCAATGACTGGTCACTGAAGCTGTCGCGGCCGTGGTTCGGCATGGACCTGGATCTGATCTACAGCAATTCCAACCTCAGTGGCGGGGGATGTGATGCGTATTCGGGAATGAATACGTACTGCGACAGCATGGTGACGTTCAAGGCGCAACGCAGCTTCTTCTGAGGGACAGGAGCTGCTCTCGCGGGATCAAGTTTTACTTGATGTGCTGTACCCACGGCCACCACAGTGGCCCGTCGTGCCGCTACTCGACAATCGCCGGATGCGCCTGCACCGGGCCACCCAGCACCTCGCGGTACGAGGGCGGCTGCGTGCCGTCCAGATCGACAATGCCATACGCCAGCGCCGCTTCTGCGCCGATCAGCACCTGCCCGGATTGCGTCATGCGGTTCGAATCGCAATACAACGCGTGAATGACCTTGCCGGTGAACGCCGGGCTTTCCAGCACAAACGAGAAGTCCTCGTAGCGCTCCGGGTGGTCTTCCAATGCGCGTGTCGTGCGCTCCGTGCGCAGCGGGCCCATCCAGATGGACACCACCGCAACGTCATAGGGGCGAAGATCCACGGCCATGTCCTTGGCGAACTTGTCGACACCGGCCTTCTGCGCGCCATATGCAGCACCGTGCATATAGCAGTTCGAGCCGAATGACGAGGTAAACGCGATCAGCCCGCCCCGCCGCTTAGCCATCAGCGCAGCCGCATGCCAGCTCGCCACATAGGCCGAGCGCAAGCCGACATCAAGGATGTTGACAAGATCGAGCGACTTCTCCCAGAACGGGCCAGGCTCAATCAGTTGATCGTGCAGAAAGGTCGCGTTATTGACCAGGATATCGAGCCGCCCGCTTTCGCGTTCGACCCGTTCAAACAGACTCCGCACCTGCTCGTCATCGGCGTGATCACAGGCGACGGCGATGCCTTTGCCGCCCAACGCGTCGATCTCGCGCGCGGTCGCGTGGATCGTACCTGGCAACGGCGCGTCGCCCTCGTTCTGCGAGCGGCCGGTCACATAAACCGTCGCGCCTTCCGCGCCGAGCGCCAGTGCAATGCCTTTGCCGGCACCGCGCGACGCGCCTGTCACCACCGCGACCCGATTGCTGTGAGCGTTATTCATTGGCGAACGCCTGTGCTGCGGACTGAATGACCGGCACCGCGATTGGCTGAACCCCGGCAAAGCGCACACCGGGCGCCGTGTCCTCGTAGCTCGCCTCCAGGGTGGACGTTACAACGCAGCGCGTGGCAGAGATCTTCCACTGGCCGTCGATCTTGCGGTACTCATCCTCGTAGTACGCACCGAGTTGCGTGATGACGCGCGAGCGCGTGTCGATCATCTGGTAATGCAGGCCCCAGGTGCCGCGGGCTTGTGCGTGATCAAGGACATCGATCTGCGGGTTGACGCCGTGATGCATCTCGACGACGTGCGGGTGGCAGCCAAGCGCCTCGAAAATCGCCACCAGCTGATCGCGGTCCTCGAACGCACCGATCCGGCCATAGTCGATGCGCACCGGGCCTGACGCGAAGCAGTCGCGCATACCCTGCGCATCCTTGAGGTCGCAACAGGCCAGATAGCGCGCTTTAAGCCGGCGAATCGCCTCGGCGTCTTCGAGCAAGCGCAAACGCGATTCCAGTTCATCGGTGGGGGTCATGCCATCTCCTCGGGTCGTGCCGGTTCGTGAGCCTGGGCAACAAGGTACAAGCACCGCCACACCGAGCAGTAATCCAAACAGACGATGTGGCGTCTCAGCGCTCGTAGGCGCTCAGCGCAGCAGCCAGCATCTGGTGGACATGATCCCTGAGGGCCTTGGGCTCCAGCACTTCGATATCCGCAGCATTGGCCATCAGGAACAGTCGCAGGCCCTGCGAGTCGCGAATCGTGCAGGTCAGCAACCACCTGTCTGCGCAGGGGGCCAGGGTCTGGTCTTTATCAAGCGGATTTTCTGAAAGCCGGTTGTACAGGTTGTCCCTTAGACGAAGGCGCGTTAACTGGGGAGGCGTGTGCAGGGTCACGAGGTCTTTCTGGGCTTCGTCCGAATGAATATCGTAACCCTCCGGGTCTTGGATAGTGCGCTTGCCCGGCTCGACCTTGGTGATTCGATGAAGCATCAACGCACACAGTGTATTGGGCCCGTTGCTGCTGTACTTGCCTCGCGGCACGCCAGCATCGGGCGCCTTGCCCAGCCAGTTTTCTTCGGCGACAAAAGCAGAGAGATAGATATTGGAGTCCTGGTGCGACAAACCCAGTGGCTTGAGTTGGTAGATGCACTCGACACCTTCGGCATCGCGAGGCCGATACCAAACCTCCAGGGGCCTGTCCTCAAGGATGGCCTCCTGCAGACGCTTGAGGTGTTCGGCGTTGTGCTTGCCCGGCTGCAGTACCGTAAACCGGGTGCCGGAAGTAATGCGTTTGCTGAAGTCGAGCTTGCGCCTGGCACCATCCTGCATCACTAGGTCAGCGTAGTCCCGCAGGCCTTCGAGCTCATGGGTAGCTGACTGCAGGCCGAAGCGTTCGGCGTGCTGGAAAATGGCCGTGAGCGACATTGCGTCCGAGGGTGAAAGGACAAGCGAGTGGCTTCGGCCAACCGCTTTCCAGAGCAACTCCCGCCGGTCCTCCTTGCTCCTTTCGGATTGAACGTATTTCAGCCCTTTCAGCACCTTCAGGTCACGAATGGTGGTCTTTTCGTGATGGATATCACCGTCATCACCATGACGCTCGACCCAGAGGACCAGCTTCTTGTGAACGTCTGCGGTGGAAACGGGTTCACCGGCGGCATGGAGGATTTGTCGCAAATAATCACGACGGTGAGCACGATTGATCATTTTTTTAATTCAGGACAAGAAGTGTCCCTATTGGAGTTCAGGATGGTCCTCGTTGGCAAGGCAATCATGCGGTTAACGCAGCAGACGAGGGACACACACCATGAGCGACATCACGCTGTTGAAAGCGCTGATTGTTCAGCGCGCGATGGGGGGTATCGGCGCTGCTGAACTTCGCCAGCAGGTCATGCAGCAATCACCTCAGCTGACGGAGGCTGCGCTTCAGTCGGTCTTAGTGGGGTTGCAGGAAGAAGACCGGCTATGTGGTCACGAGGTTGAAGGCCAGTGGATGTACACCGCGATCGACAAGAACGATCCAGGCTATACCCCGCTGGAGTACAGCCCGCAATTTGCGGAGCAGATTATCGCGGCGTCGTGTGAGGCGTTTCATGAGATCGACGTGGACGACATGATCAGTCAACTCGATGCCATGATCGCCAAAGCGCGAGCGCGTCAGAACAACGGTTAATATCGAGCGCCCCTGCGCGGCTCAATCGAATGGAAGTAGAAACCATGGCAACGAAAGATGTGAAGTCGGCGATTATCAACGCCAAGCCGGGCATTCAGAAGTATCTGGCCCTGATGGAGCAAGTAGACAAGGTGAACGTCTCGACGGATGCCGTTTTTCGCCGCGCATACAACGGGTTCTACCGGGTTCAACGGCGCACGCCCTCCTGGTACGACACCTACTACAGCCTCATGGAGCAGTTGAAAGGCTCGAAGCCTACGTTTGCTGAGATTCTCGACCATTTGTACGCGGCCACTGAACGCTACGAACCCTCATTTTCCAGCAAACTGGTCGCGACGCTGCGGCCTGACAAGCCTGTCTGGGACATTCATGTGCTGCGCAACGTCAACCAGACGGCGCCCGCCTACCACTCCAAGACCAAGGTTGAAGACGCCAAGAAACGCTACGCGGACATCGAGAATTGGTACCAGAACTTCCTGCCATCCGATGAAGGCATCAGCTGGATCACACAGTTCAACGCACTGGTACCTGCGCACGACAAGCTGAGCGATCTCAAGAAAGTGGATTTCATACTCTGGCAGACGCGCGACTAGCAGCGGTGAATGGTACAGGCTTTGTACTTGGCCGCTCCGGAGCCTGCCAGGTTGACTCCACAGCGGCGAAATATGACCGGTATCGACGCGAAGCTGCCGTTGGTGAATGGCAGCTATCGGCCAAAAGTGGACATTCAAAAGCGAAATCAATTCATTAGTGAGTGCGACTCAGCCGAGTCCTTTTACAAAATTTACGTTCGAGAGTGTGGTCGCAGAAGAATGAGCGTCGCAGTGGCCCCCATTCATCTGTTAAGCAAGTCCGCCTGAATGAATTGGCCTCAGATAAAGATAGTACCGCGTAAGTACAGCGCACCGTGGCCGCTGATAATGACTCGGTCGCTGTCCAGGACTTCACAGTGCAGCTGACCCTTGCGCGCCCCACCTTGTTCTGCACTCAGGCTGCGCTTGCCTAAGCGCTTGGCCCAATAGGGCGCCAGGGAGGTGTGGGCCGAGCCGGTGACCGGGTCTTCATTCACACCCACCCGAGGGCCGAACCAGCGAGAAACAAAGTCGAAGTGACGACTCGGCGCAGTAACCGCGACACCGCGCACGTCGAACGCGGCCAGCGCAGCAAAGTCGGGATTGAGGCCGGCGAGGATGGCTTCCTCCTCGACCACTACCACGTAATCATCTGTGCGATAAAGCGCATCGATCCGTTCCAGGCCCAAGGCTTGCAAAAGTCCTGGCGGGACAGCTACGAGTTCAGGCTGCTTGGCCGGGAAGTCCATGGCCAGGCGTCCGCCTTCACGGCGTACCCGCAATTCACCACTGCGAGTTGAAAAGCGCAGTATGTCGCGGTTTTCACCAAGCTGTTCAAACAGCACCCAGGCAGCTGCCAAGGTGGCATGGCCACACAGGTCGACTTCCACCGTGGGAGTAAACCAGCGCAACTCGAACACCTCACCGTTACGCACAACATAGGCAGTCTCGGACAGGTTGTTCTCTGCAGCGATTTGTTGCAGCGTCGCATCAGGCAACCAAGCCTGCAGCGGACAAACCGCCGCCGGGTTGCCGCCGAAAGTCTCAGAAGAAAAAGCGTCTACCTGGAAAATATCGAGTTGCATTTTGATCATTCCTGCCCGCTTGCGTTTTCTGTAGCCCGGATCTGCTCCAGGTAGTTGTAGATGGTGTATCGGGTTACTCCGAGCGCGGCAGCGGCTTTTTCAATCCCGCCTTTGACGATGAATATCCCGCGATCTTGCATTTGCCGCACAGCCTCAACTTTCTGAGGTTTTTTCATCCCTGCCACACCGCCGGGACAAGCGACCTGAATGATTTCCGCCATCAACTGCTCCATATCTCTCGGCTCATCGGCGCGCGATTCAGGCGCGCCTTCCAGGCCTAGAATTCCAGCAAGAATAGCGTGGGCGGCGGCAACACCGCTCAAGTCTGCATTGATACACAGACTGGCGAAAGGTTGCCCGCTGCTGTCGCGATATACCACGGTGGAACTGCGGAGCAGACGGCCGTCAGGCGCGAGTGTCGAATAGTTCTCCACCATTATGGGATCAGAGCTTGAGTGATCTTCCATGGCGCGCCTGACGGCGATGAACCCTAAGTCCTGGCGTGGGCCGCCCAATACTGACCCGCCCACCTTTCTGCCAGTGACATGACCATTGGCGATGGCAAGGATGGATCGCGCCGGGTTGGCCAGGTCATGTAACACGATCTCCGTATGAAGGCCTACCGCATTACTGAGCATTTTGAGGGTGCTGTGAAGCACATTAAGAATCAGCTCCCGCTCGGTTGGTGATACTTCAGAAACCGTCATTGGTGCCTGCAAGTGATTTATCGAAGGCCGAGAAAATATCAACAATAAGTTTAATTATCAATTTTTTGTTGAATTAGTAGAATTTCCGAATCGTCCGGCTCGTTTTCCTGACAGGCAGCTTTGGGTCGGGAGCTGACAATCGGGAGCGGCCGCTTTCGACCCATAGCTGCCCTTCGCGCAGGGCAGCTTACGGCCAATTGCAGCCTTCGAGGGCAGGCAGAAACCGGCCAGAAGCGGATATCGATCTGTCGCGATGCCAGCCCCTCAATCAGTCAGCCGCTTCTCCATCGGTTGATAGACCAGCCCGGAAAACTCACCCACCTCCCCCGCCATCGCAAACCCGTAACGTTCATAAGCGGGCACTGAGGGCAGCGACGCCCTGACCGTCACCACATGGGCTCTGGCCTGCTCCAGCGCCGCATTCACCAGACGCTTCCCGACGCCGCGACGCTGCCAGCCAGGCGCAACGAACAGCATCGCCACATGGCGCCCTTCCTTGAGCTCAATCAGCCCCGTCAGGGCTCCGTCTGCGACACACACCAGCATCAGGTTGTCACCCATCATTCGCTCGGCAAACGCCTGCTGTGCGGCCACCTTGGCGAAAGTCTCCACGCCCTGCGCCGACAGCGAAGGCGCAACCGCTAGCGTGAACGACTCCAGGCAAAGGGCATTGGCGCTGGGCAAGTCGGCGTGCGTCATTTTGCGTATCTGCATGGCCATCTTCCGTGATTGAAATGTATGAGTCACTCTTCTCCAAGACAACTAGGGGTCAGCGGTCTGTTCGAGCAAATGCTTTCAGTCGCCTGCTGGCGTGTACCCATGGACTGCGGCATCAGCATGAACATATTTTTGCTTATCCGCTATGAAGGGAGTGTCGAGCGTGCCCAAGGCTATCGAAACCCAGTCGGCAAACGCCCCTTGTGTTCGTGACCAGAACAAGGTCGAACCACACTCCACGCAGAACTCGTGCACGACCGTCTCTGATGGGGCATCGGCTTTGATGCAGGTGGAACCCGCTAGTATGCGAAGCGCGCTGCGAGGAACGCTGCCATAAGACGCGAGCATCGCCCCGTGCCCTTTGCGACACCGGCTGCCGGTTAGCGCCCCAACCCTCGACGGGGGTTACGGGGCACCTTGCATCGCGCGTTTGTCCGGCACATCGGAGTGACACCGGCGGAATACCGCAAGCGCCACGCGCGCACGGACTAAGATGGGAGCACCGGGGGCCGGGTTCTACGTATTTGCTCGATGACGAATGTTCCGATTAAGCTGGCGACATGACGCTATGAGGATGGATTCGATGTTGCGTATACCGCTAGGAATGGGCCTGTTGCTTGCCGCTGTGCTGGTCGAAGCGGCTCCGCTGCAGGTGCCCACCCCGGTCGAGCTCAAAAGCCAGCTCGAAAGTCTCAAGCCGGGTCAGTTTCTCTGGTACCCACAGGTCTCGCCGGTGGGACCAGTGACCGTAGTGGTCAGCCTCACCGAGCAACGTGCCTACGTCTATCGCAATGGGATCGCCATTGGGGTCAGTACCGTGAGCAGTGGCAAGGCAGGCCGGGAAACCCCCACCGGGGTCTTCAGCATTCTGCAGAAAAAGGTCGAGCATAAATCCAGCCTCTACAACAGCGCCCCGATGCCCTACATGGAGCGACTGACGTGGGACGGCATTGCTTTGCACGCGGGCCATCTGCCGGGATACCCCGCCTCGCATGGTTGCGTGCGCTTGCCGATGGAGTTTGCCAAGAAGCTGTATGAAGTCACCGGTTTCAGTTCGACCACAGTCATTGTTTCCGATACCCATAGTGCCCCGGTGGAGGTCTACCACCCTGGCGTACTGGCACCTACGGTCAGCGAAGGCAAAGCCCAAGGCCCGCTGGTATTGAGCAACCAACAGTTCTGGAACGATCCAGATCCGACCGCAGGGCCACTGTCGATCCTGATCAGTCGCGCCGACCTGCGCGCCTACGTGTATCGGGGTGGCCAGTTGATCGGCTCGGCACCAGCACTGTCGCAGGCAACCGGTCAGCATCGCAGTGGAATGGCGGTGTATTCCCTGCTGCAAAAGCCATCCGTCTTGGCGCTGGATGCCGCGCTGCCCTTACGCTGGTCGGTGGTAGGCCTGAGCAACCCGGAGTACGGCGATACACCCTATGAACAGCTGGGGCAATTGAACCTGAGCCCGGAATTTCGTGGTCATTTACTCGCGGCGATGGACGTCGGCACGATGTTGGTGATCACCGATTGGGCGTCCACCCGGGAAACCCGCAGCGAAGGGAAATTCACGGTCATCAGCACCGAAGACCACGAAGATCTTAAGCCATTGGTCAAGAAATGATCGGAAACCCACTAAAAATCAAGCAAAGTAGTGCTCTTTGGTTTCCGTATGACAAGCCTGCTTTCAATTGCAGGCAAGTCTTTAACAGGGTAATCCATGTCGATCTTCAAACCCGTGCGGGGAGCTATACGGCTCTCAGCGGCCAGTATTGGCCTGTTTTTCCTCAGCACCTGTCATACCGCCCATGCGCAATCCATGCCTAGCGCCACCGAGCTGAAGCAATTGGCGCCGAGCGCCAACCTCTCGACCCTCGCCCTGGCACTCACCGCCTATACCTGCGCCAGTCACAGCGACGCGGACAAGTTGCTGACGGTGATCGATTACTCCAAGGCCTCGCGTGACAAGCGTCTGTGGGTGTTCGACTTGCGCGCCAGGAAACTGCTGTTCGAGGAGTGGGTTGCCCATGGCAAGAACAGCGGCGCTGATGTGCCGACAACGTTCTCCAACACCCCGAACAGCTACCAATCCTCCATCGGCCTGTATGAGACCGGGCAGACCTATAGCGGCAAGCACGGCCGCTCGCTCCGCCTTCAGGGGTTGGAGCCGGGGTTCAACGACAACAGCATGTCGCGGGCGATTGTCATGCATGCCGCCGCCTATGCCGACCCCAAGGTCGTTCCCGGCCTCGGTCGCCTCGGTCGCAGCCAGGGATGTCCTGCCGTTCGCCCGGCAATTGCCGGCAAGCTGATCGATACGCTGCAACGCGGCAGCTATGTGTTCGCCTATTACCCGCAGCAAGACTGGCTGAAAAAATCGCGCTTCCTTAATACCCAGAGCTGTCCGCTGGCTAATCAATCGCTCGCCAGCAAGTAGGTGCTCGCCCTTACTTACGACCGGTTTCTGCCAGTCACCGAAGACAGCTTAGGGTTGGGAGCTGCCATCGGGAGCGGCCGCTTTCGACCCATAGCGGACATTGCGTTCGGGCCTGGCTTGGGTAAGTAAGCAGGGCCAAACTCATCAGCTCCTTGAGCGTCCCCCTCACTATTGGCACATCCGACCCTCAGGATGGATTTTTCATCAGGCTTAAGGAGAGCGCCGTGTTTCCCATGAATGTGTGGTTCGCCTACACCGCCGCCTGCGTGCTGTTAGTTCTGGCGCCGGGCCCTGACAACTTGTTGGCCATCGGCCGTGGTCTCGACCAGGGAAAAGTCGCAGCGGCGGTATCAGGGATGGCTTCAGGCGCAGGCATTCTATTCACGTCGCAGCCGCTTCGTTAGGGTTGACCCTTCTAATGTAAACCTCGGTGCTTGCATTCTGGGTGATCAAACTCATGGGTGCCGGCTATCTGCTCTGGCTCGGCATCAAGGTCTTGCGTGCTCGCAGCCTGATCAGTTTTCAACCGGCATCGAGGCAATCTTTGCCCAGCATTTTTCTGACCGGGCTGCTTTCGGCTGCGCTCAACCCGAAGCCAGGCTTGTTTGTGCTGGCATTCATTCCCCAGTTCGTCGATCCGGCACGTGGATCGGTTAGCGTGCAGATGATGGTTTACGGCGTTTGGTTCGCTGTACACACAGCGGTGGGGTTTGCTTTGATGGGCGTTTTCGCCACGGTGCTATCTCGCTACCTGTACCAGCGACAACGGTTGGTGAATGGGCTAAATGTGGGCGCAGGCCTCACCTTTGTCGCCTCTGGCGTTTCGATTGCGGCATTAAGCCAGAGATAGTGAGTAAGGAAAGCGGCGGGGCTGCACATGAGCCCCGCGTTGTCATCAAGATGCTGAAGGCTAGTTGGTCAACTTCGCATGGGCGGTCAGTTCTTCAGCGATAAAGGCCGAGATCATCGCCCGGTAGACCTGTTCCACGACTTCAGCCGAGGCACCGGTTTCGTCAGCCATTTCACGAACCTTCCTTATCACCTGCTCGACCCGAGCAGGCGCACGCACATCATCGGTGGTTTTCTTGAAGGCCGCAGCTTGCGTCACGAGCCTTCCCCGTTTGGCGAGAAGAGAAACGAGGCTGCGGTCGATTTCATCGATCCCTTGGCGGACTTCGTCCAGAGAGGTGCAACGTATATCCATTTGCTTGACTTCCTTTTCATATGCCTGCGATTGATTGGGACAGGCAGTTGCTGGTAGTGCGGCGCTGTATTGTAGCCTCAGGCGGGACGTCCGCTATGGGTCGATAGCGGCCGTATTTTACAGCCCTCTAGAGCGGGCTCGCTCCGCGAGAGCACTCTCACCGATGCATCGCATCGCGGGGCAAACACCGCTCCGCTACCTGACACACATCCAGCTGGCTCTTGAATCCTACCCCCAGCCCCGCGCCCTTCCCTCTGTCGCTGTAAATCCAGCGACCGGGTTTGGTAGCCCGACGATCTCCACGGCGTGCAAGCGCTCCATCCGTCTCGATAGGCGCTTTTTTTGTGTCTGTCGTTTCGTGTCATGGCGGCTGTGCGCAGGGCGCATTCGTGCGCGCTGGGTTTCTTGGAGTCCCGGTCTACCAACCTGTGTACAGCCGTCACCATTTGTTGGGTAGCGAACGGTGAATGGCTCCACTACTCCAAGGAGCTCCACAATGACAAAACCCGTTCCTGACCCTCCCCTCACCACGCAAACCGCCACCACCTTCGGCTCCTGCAACGGCAGCCACGGACCTCTGTTCGCTGTACCTGCTGGTGTCTCGTCCGAAGATGCCCTTATCCACGCCTCCATCCGCATCAAGAGCGCCTACCAGACCAACGCCCAGGCCTGTGGACTGGTCGCCCCCCAGGTCCGTAACCTGCTCTGGGGTTCGCAGCACACGCTGGAAATGAGCCTGGCGCTGATCGAGACGTTGCTGGATGAAGTAGAAGCACGGGCGGCGACGTCAACGGTTCTGCAGCGCTCGGTTGAAGCCTTTCAAGCTGCAGTGAAGTAGTGACTGCGGGTTGACCAGGGGCCGCCGATGCGGCCCTTCGCACGCTGCGCATTGGCGCAGCAAGGTGGCGAACGGGAGCGAGTTCAGCCCGGCGCAGCAGTTTCGGCACGGTGGTGATTTGAACCACGACCGCTGCGCGGCCGATCGCAGGCTGGCGCCAGCGGCTACACCGGCAGTCCGTAGCCGCTGCCGAGGAACGAGGCTGCGATCGACTGCGCAGCAGTCGCCAGGTGGGAGGCGGTGCGAAGTCTCGACTTGTCCCGCGAGAGGCCAATACATCCAGCAAATCCGCTGTTGCCTGGAATACGACCGCTACACGGCCGATCGCAGGCTGGCGCCAGCGGCTACACCGGCAGTCCGTAGCCGCCCCCGATGAACGCATTGAACCCATTGTCAGCCGCATTGAACGGCGTGCACCCTTTAAAAATCATCGACCTCGGGCGCACGGAACGCCTTGCTGTAGTAGCCGGACGGGTCGAAACAACAAACCTGCTTCTTGCCGGCTGCAAGCATTTCGCAGGCATCACCAATTCGTTTTGCGCGCGTCTTGAGTTGCTTGGCTGAAGTAATCCAGTGAATCCAGTCGACGCGTGCGATGGTCGTCGTATTGTTCCAGACTTCACGAGCCTCGGGCGTGGCGGCCAAAGCCTCTTGAAAGTCCGTTGGGATGTCAGGCTCGGGTTCCTTCTTCACAGGGGCTAGCTCGAGTGTAACGATATCCCCAACGGCCGCGCCTGCGGCTTCGAGTAACGCGCTGCCAACCTGCAGCCAATGGCTCCGCTGGCCATCTGGCTCAAGGGTTGCCTGGAAAGGATGACCATTGATTGTGCCTTCGACCGTCGTCCTTCCTCGCCTCGGAAGCTGTTCACTCGCGTCTCTAGGCAGTACGACGAACGCCCACGACGTATCATTGCCAGGCTGTGCCGGACGAAGAAGCTTTGCCTCGAATCGGGATTTCGCGTCGATTGTTGTCATTGCTACGCCTCCAACTAATTCACCTATCTACACTATCCAGCGGCTGCTACTGACCGATAGCAACCACCGCAATTCCCGCACCGATCGCCCTACCCCTCAAGCACCTTGCACATGATGATTGTTTGCTCGGCACCGTAGAACTCGTCGCGCACTTTCTGAAAGCCAAGCGCCGCGTAAAAGCCCTGTGCCGTGATTGAAGAAGGTACGTGCACAATCTCAATTCCGGAACGGCGGGCGTCTGAAAGAATCTCGCTCATCAGCCGCCTGCCAATACCGCCGCCTTGATAGCACGGATCGACAAACACGCTTCTGATGACATCCATCTCCAGGCTCGCGGTGGCGATGATTCGCTGGTCGGCGGAGGCCACATAGACGTGACGCTGTTTCAGCAAACGCAGGATGGCCTGAGGGGAAAAGCTCTGCTCCACCCGAGCAATCACCTCCGGCGAATAGTCCTTTGAATTGCTTTCGCGCAGGGCGCTGATCACCACCAGGCTGATGCCGGATGCATCATCGTCAGTGGCACGACGAACATTACAGTTCATACCCGGCGCCTCATTGCTGCTGTTTTGTGTTGGATCGGTACAGCGCAGAGGGTAGCGCATGCCGGTGGGCAATCGTAAGGCAAGCCACAGAGGATGCGAAGGTGCCGGGCGAGCAAAGGATGGGGCTGATATCATTCAAGCATCCACCAGCCGGGTTAGACCATGAACCGTCAAAAAAAGATCAAGCAGCTACTGAAGGCGCACGCCAAAAAGGCCAGTGCCAAATTGGCACCGAAGAACAAGCCTAAATACATCAGCAAGGCTGATCGCTTGAAGCTTGCGGCTGAAACCGGCCAGGACTCAGACATTCCCACCGAGTGAGTAGCCCCGGACGTTGTGGGAGCCGGACTTGCCAGCAATTGACCGCACAGCGGTCGTCATTCAGGCCCCGTGACAGGCAAGCTGTACTGGCCTCATCGCTGGCAAGCCATCTCCCACACGTTTTCTAGGTACCCGCTCCTGCTCAGATAGAGCGCTGGTTGACGCGGCTCATCAGTTGCTCTGCAGTTTCTTTGCGTTCCGAGTAGCGATCGACCAGAAATTCCTGGCGATCGCGCAGCAGTACGGTGAATTTCACCAACTCTTCCATGACGTCAACCACGCGGTCGTAGAACGGCGACGCTTTCATTCGCCCCCCTTCGTCGAACTCCAGGTAGGCCTTGGGCACCGACGATTGGTTGGGGATGGTGAACATCCGCATCCAGCGCCCCAACACACGCAACTGGTTGACCACGTTGAACGACTGCGAGCCGCCGCAAACCTGCATCACTGCCAGCGTCTTGCCCTGGGTCGGGCGCACGGCGCCCAGTTCCAGCGGGATCCAGTCGATCTGTGCCTTGAACACAGCCGACATCGCCCCGTGGCGCTCCGGCGAACACCAGACCTGACCTTCCGACCACAGCACCAGGTCGCGCAGTTCCTGGACCTTGGGATGGTCGGCCGGAACATCGTCGGGCAGTGGCAAGCCGGACGGATCGAAGATTCGTGCTTCGGCGCCGAAATGCGTGAGCAGGCGGGCAGCCTCCTCCACCAGCAAACGGCTGAACGAGCGCTCTCGGGTCGACCCGTAAAGCAACAGGATGCGTGGCTTGTGATCGCCGGGACTCAACACCTGGACGTTGTCGAACAGGCTGGGATCAAGGTTGGGCAGATGCTCTGACATGGGTCCTCCGGTTTAAAGCGTGCCGATGCGATCAAGCTCGCGCTGGCGTTCATCGCGGCCAAGTCGGCCAAAGGGAAGTGCGAGAAAGGCTTGGCAGCGTCGTTCAATTCGCACCAGGGTGGAACGGAAGGCAGCATCTATCGCCGCCTCGTCACCCGTCACCTCGGACGGATCTTCCAGCCCCCAATGGGACTTGAGCGCCGGGCCGAAATACACCGGGCAAGCTTCGCCGGCCGCCCTGTCGCAGACGGTGATGACGATGTCTGGCGGGCTGTCTTTGAATGCGTCGTTGCCCTTGCTGTGCAGGCCGTCGATGCAGATACCGGCCTGCTGCAACGTGGTAAGGCTGCGTGGCAGCACCTGCCCCTTGGGAAAGCTTCCAGCACTGACGGCTTCGATGCCTTGCGGTGCCAGGTGATTGAACAGGGCTTCGGAAAGAATGCTGCGGCAACTGTTGGCCGTGCACATGAACAGGATTCGCATGAGGGGAGGCTCTCTGGATCAGAATTCAACAACAGGCAACGTCGCGCACCGGACGACCATCCATGTGCTGCAGGCGTAGGGCGTTGTTCTTGAGCCAATCGGCATTGGCCTTCGCGGTGACGTGCAGGATTTGCCGGACCCACTCGGGCAGGTCCGGATTGAGCCGGTAATACACCCACTGGCCCTGGCGGCGATCGAGCAGCAGTCCATTGCTGCGCAACTGTGCGAGGTGACGGCTGATCTTCGGCTGGCTGTCACCGAGCGCACACATCAGCTCGCAGACACACAGCTCCCCCTGATCGGCAATCAGCAAGGTGGCGCGCACGCGGGTCTCGTCGGCCAGGCTCTTGAAGACTTCGGGGGGCGTGATCATGTAGCGCACTCTATATATGGGCTGGCGAATATACGCATTTCCATATATTTAATGCAACCCGCCCCTCCTTTGAATCCCATCCCAGAGCCTCATAGCCAGGTCGCGTAATCCGTGTAGCCCTGCGCGTTGCCTCCAAAGTACGTGCTGCGATCCGCCTCATTCAGTGGCGCATCCGCCTTCAGGCGTGCCACGAAATCGGGATTGGCCAGGATCATCTGTCCATACGACTCCAGATCAGCGAGCCCCGCGGTGACATCGTCCCCGATCTGATCCCGAGGACGACCCGGGCGATTCAGAATCAGCGTCTGCTTCCAACGCTTGCGGATATCTGCCAGAAGCGCCTCGTCCCCCTGGTGCATGATGTGCAAGTACACGAGCCCCAGCTTGTCGAGTTCGGCCACCAGATAACGGTAGAGGTCAGGCCCTTCCACACCCTCGTCAATGCCCCACAGCGCCATACCGGGCGACAGGCGAATGGCCGTACGGTGCGCACCGATTTCTTCGGCGATGGCAGTGGCGACTTCGATGGCAAAGCGCGCGCGGTTTTCAATCGAGCCACCGTATGGGTCGGTCCGGGTATTGGCGCTTGGGGCGAAGAATTGCTGAATGAGATAAGCGTTGGCACCGTGAATCTCCACACCATCAGCGCCGGCCTCGATCGCGCGGCGAGCGGCAAAGCGGAAGTCGGCAACCGTCTGGCGCACCTCGTCGGTGGTTAAAGCACGTGGCGCCGGAATGTCCTGCATGCCGTTTAGCGTGAACATGGGCGTGTTCGGGCTGATGGCCGAGGGTGCGACACCCTGGCGATGATGCGGGGTGTTATCGGGGTGCGACATGCGTCCGGCGTGCATCAGCTGGATAAACAGACGACCGCCCTTTTCGTGTACCGCTGCAGATATTTTCTTCCAGCCCGCAACATGGGCGTCGGTGTAAATGCCGGGGGTGTTGAGGTAGCCCTGTCCGTCCTCCGAGGGCTGCGTGCCCTCAGCCACGATCAAACCGACACTGGCGCGCTGCGCATAATACTCGGCTGCCAACGCGCCTGGACTGCCATCGAATTCGGCGCGGCTGCGGGTCATGGGCGCCATGACCAGGCGGTTCTGCAAAGTGCTATGGCCCAGAGGGATGGAATCAAAAAGTTGGCGCATGAGGATCTCACTTCGAAGCAGGTAAGGATGAGTGGTGAAACGATCATCGCCTGCTTACGATTTGGGATAAATACGCTATTTTGGAAAGAATTAATCCATTAATGGCGCAATCAATGATCCCACTAAATGACATCGCGCTATTCGTCGAGGTCGTGCGAACCAAGAGCTTCGGCCGGGCGGCCGACGCCATGGGCATCCCCAGTTCAACGCTGTCGCGCCGCATCAGCGCGCTGGAAAAGGCCATCGGCTTGCGCCTGCTGCACCGCACAACCCGCAAAATCGAACTGACCGAGGCCGGCCAGCTGTACTTCGATCGATGTAAACGCATCGTTGACGAGGCTCGCCTGGCGCATGAACAACTGAGCGAGATGCTGGACCAGCCCAGCGGTGTGTTGCGGGTATCGATGCCGGTGGATTTCGCCAACATTTACCTGGCGCCCCTGATCGCCGAATTCGCTGGTCTTTATCCGGGTATCAACTTTGAATTCGACCTTTCGCCACGACGGGTCGACCTGGTCGCCGAAGCCGTGGATGTGGTCATTCGCATGGGAAACCCACCGGACTCTAACCTGATCGCGCGTCCACTTGCTCGTTTACCACGATACCTCTACGCCTCACCTCGTTATCTTGCGCGCTTTGGTGAGCCTGGCCATCCCTCGGAGTTGGTCAACCACCAATGCTTGCGATTGAACACGCCAAGCACCAATACGTGGGTATTGCATCAGGAACAGGAAGCTGTCGAAGTCGCTGTCGGCGGCCGGTTTCTGCTCAACAGCGTGGGGATGCTCAAGCGCCTGGCAGCGCTGGACCTGGGCGTCATCATCATGGAGAAAGAAATCGTCGCAGACGACGTGGAGAGTGGCCGGCTACGTCGAATCCTGGGGCAATGGCAGGCAAGCGCCGTTCCGGTTTATGCAATCACCGAGACACGGCTTTTGCCTGCGAAGACTCAGCGGTTCATCGAGTTCTTGCGGGATCGTTTGAGTGGATCGGGGGGTAGCGCATAAGCAATTGATCGCGGGGCAAGCCCGCTCCCACCTGGGCAACACAAATCCGCTAGGAGCGGGCTTGTCCCACGATCGATTGCACTAGCGACGGTAGTAGCGGCGGTCGTCCTCGTAACGATGACGCATGGCCCGGTCATGGTGGCGCTCCCAATCACGATGGCGGGCAGCTTCGCGGCGCGCCTGCTCCCTGCGCCATTGATCCCGGCGCCAGTTGTCGCGGCGCCAGTCATCTCGACGATCATCCCAACGGTGGTCATGCCGGTAGCGGTCGTCATGGGCCAACACCGGCCCCGCCTGCTCACTGGCCAGGGTAGCCCAGGGGTTACCGGCAACCTGTACGGCTGCAACTTGCACAGGTGCGGTCTTGATCTGTGTTGCCGATGCCGAGCCCATTGCCGCGAACGCGAACAGGCCAAAGAGCACCATCCGTGGGACATGGAATTTCATGAGCGAGACAACCTCTGCTGATCGTATGAATGTGTGGCCATCCGGCTGCACCTTGCAACCGAATGTGCCTATCCACATAGACCGGCAAACCGGAAAAAGTTCTAAGGCAGCTTCGCTTTAAATGCCGTTGATCAGCTCGCTTACCCGTCGTAGGTCACCTCGACCGACGCCACTCGCGCCTGCCCGTACGGCATATGCGGTGTGGAACTGCCTGGTCGAGTACACGATCGACCAGCACTGGCCCGCGCAGGTCAACGCCAACAACCTCTTCGACAAAACCTACTACCAGACGGTCAACTCCAGCGATGGCGGCAACGGGTACGGAGCGCCGCGCAACTACATGCTGACCTTGCGCGGTACCTTCTAGAAACGACTATTGCTGTGACCCCAGGGGCGCGGGCTATGATCAGGCAATACCCACCAGGCGTGCCTGACCTATGCCCGTTGACCTCCAAGCCCTTTACCCCAAGCTGATCCACCTGATGCTGGACACGGTCTTTGTAGTCGACCGGGACAACCAGATCGCCTTTGTCAGTGATGCCTGCCAGACGCTGCTCGGCTACCGTGCCGAAGAGCTGGTCGGCACGCCGATCACAGACTATATGCACCCTGACGACCTGGCGGCCACGCGTGCCTCGATCATCCGGGTAATGAATGGTCATTCCCACGTCGATTTTCGCAACCGCTATATCCGCAAGGATGGCAGTATCGTGCATATCCTCTGGGCGGCTTTCTGGTCCGAGGATGTGGGCGCGCGGATCGGTGTCGCCCGAGATGTGACGGCCCTGTGGCAGGCCGAAGAAGAACTGCGGTTTCTCGCCCACCATGATCCGCTGACAAAACTCATCAACCGCTCGGTTTTCAATGACCGGCTGGGCACAGCCCTGCGCACGGCGCAACGCCACAACAGCACACTGGCGTTGCTGTTTCTCGACATCAATGACTTCAAGGGCATTAACGATGGCCACGGCCATGCGGCGGGCGACCGGGTGCTTTGCGCCATTGCCCGGCGACTGGAGCACTGTGTACGGGAGACCGACACCGTGGCCCGGATGGGTGGTGACGAGTTCACGATACTGTTGACCGATGTCCAGTCTCCGGATGTGGTGCATGAGGCCGTGGCGCGTATCGTTGCAGTGATGGCCGAGCCGCTGGGTGAAGGGTTTGACGGCATAAGAATGCCGTCCTGCAGTGTCGGCGTGGCCTGCTACCCCCAGGACGGGGAAGATGCCGATACATTGCTCAGCCATGCCGATGACGATATGTACCGGGTAAAGCGGCAGCGATCTGCTGCCGGTTGAGAAGCTGGCGCACAGTACCCCGTGGGCGCTAGCGTGCCAGCGATGAGACCAGGGCGGCATGCCGATCACGTGGCGTGTGGAATGCGACCGCTGAGCGGTCGATCGCCGGCAAGCCCGGCTCCCACAAGGTCACCCTCAAAAACTCGCCTTGACCGACACCATGAAGTTGCGCGGTTCGCCATAGTAGTTGCCGAACGCCTCGGTACCGATGGTGGCGTAGTAGCGTTTGTCGAACAGGTTGTTGCCATTGAGCGCAACCGACCAGGTGTCATCGATGCGGTAGCCGATGCGGCCATTCCAGATCGCATACCCCGACTGGCTGATTTTTTCGTTACTGGAAGGTGAAACCCGGAAGTTGTCACTCTGTGCGTTCACGCCCGCACCGAGGGTGAACCGCTCCAACGAGCCGCCCAGTGCATAGTCTCCCCACAAGCGCAGCATGTGCCGCGGCACATAGGTGTTGAAGGCAGCGCCATCCAGGCTGGTGTCGATGTCTTCGAGGGTTTTGGTCTGGGTGTAGGTGTAACCGGCGAGCAGTTGCAGGCGCTCGATGACTTCACCGCTGATCTCGGCCTCGAAACCCTGGGCGCGAACCTTGCCGGCATTGACATAGCAATAGCCATCGGACGACGGGCAGGATGAGTTGTAGTCGGTCTGCGCCTGGTCTTTCTGGATCGTGCGGAACAGGTTGAAGGCGCTGTTCAGGCGACCGTCGAACCAGGCGCCCTTGATCCCCAGTTCATAACTCTGGCCCACCAGTGGCTTGAGCGTCGAACCGTCCTCGGAACGGTAGTTGCCTTGGGGGGTGAAGATCTCTGCATAACTGGCATAGGCCGTGAGGTTCTCGTTCAGGTCCAGCAGCAGGCCGGCGAAGGGCGTGACCTGGCCGGTCTCCGTGGTGCTGGCGTGCTGCGAAGTGCCGGTGTTGATGAAGTCGTAATCGGTGTCGGAGCTATACCAGCTCACCCGGCCACCGGCGACGAACGTCAGTGGATCCGCCAGTTTCAGGCGCAAGGTCGAGTACACGCCTTTTTGCTTGGTCACCGAATTGACCGGCCCGCCACGGGATGAATTGTCGATGAAGTAGCTGTCGCTCGGCTCAGGAATGTGTTTGTCGGGGTTGAACACATTCTGGCGCTGCGGCAGAAACGCCACCGAGTAGAAATCGTCCTTTTTCGCCCGGCTGGCATTGAGGCCCACCACCAGCTCATGCTGCTGGCCAAAGCCCTCGAATCTGCCATCCACGTAGGCGTCGAGGCCGTAATCCACCTGGTCGTAGTTGTACAGGCTGCCCAGCATGCCGGTGGTATCCACGCCGGGTGTGACGGCGCCGGAGGCGAATGCGTACTTGATGTCCTGGGTGTTTTTTGAATAGACGCCGGCAACCTTCAGGGCCCAGTCGTCATTGATCTGGTGCCTGAGGTCACCAAAGAAGGTGGTGCGCTTGCTGCGCCAGGTGTTCCACGAAGGGTCCAGGCAGGTCGAGCGGCTGAGGTTCAGGTCGCTGCGGTCGCGGTAGCGCGGCAGCCCACCCCAGCATGGGTTGGCATCGACATCCTCATAGGCAATACCCAGCCCGACCGTGGTGTCCGGGTTCAGGTCAGCGTCGAGGGCACCGTAGTAGACCTGGTCCTTGCGACTGGCGTCGTCGATGAAATAGTGCCGGCTCTGCTCGGCGGCGACCGCCCGGCCACGCAGCGTGCCGGTGCTGTTGAGCGGGCCACCGGTATCGACCTGCGCGCGATAGTTGTCCCACGTGCCAGCGGACAGCGTGATGTCGGTATGCGCGGCCGCCTGGCCGCGTTTGCGCACGAAGTTGACCCCGCCGGCGGTGCCCCCGGCGCCTTTCATCATGCCTGCAGCACCGCGCAGCACTTCGACCCGATCGTAGTACGCCATGTCGCCACTGAAGCTGTCGGCCTGGACATAGAGGTTGCCCATGTCCAGCGGCACGCCGTCGTACTGATACTGCCCCGACATGCGAAAGCCGCGCGAATAGAAGTATTTACCGCCCATGGTCGAGTCGTACACGGTGATGCCCGGGGTCTTCTCCATCACCTGGTCGATGGTGGTGAGGTTCTGGTCATCGAGCAGCTTGCGGGTCATCACCGTGACCGATTGCGGCGTTTCCTTGAGGCTGTGCTCGCCCTTGCCGATGGTCACGGCACCGGTGGTGTACGAGCCGCTGTTCTCCGTGGTGGCGCCCAGCGTTTGGCCATCGACGTTGGTCACACCCAGCTCCAGTGCCGAACCGCTCGTTGCCACTGGCAACAGTACATAGGTGCCGTTGGCCTGGGGGACAGCTTGCAGCCCGCTCCCGGCCAGTATCCTCGCGAAGCCTTCGCTGACCCCAAACGCGCCTTTGAGCCCCGGCGAGTGCAAGCCCTGGGTCTGGCGCGCATCGAAGGAAATCGCTGCGCCTGCGGCACTGGCGAAATGGCTGAGCACCTCGGTCAGGCTGCCACCGGCGATGTCGAAAGTTTGCACCCGCTGCTGCGCCGGCACCTGCGCTGCCAGCGTTGCCGTCGACCATCCACCCGCCGCCGTTGCCGCCAGCAGCCCGACCGCTACTGCGCTCCCCAGACGACCTTTTTTGAACACCCCGGACATGCGTACCCTCCCCCAACAATCGATCAATAGAAACTCATTGAGGGATGAGCCGAACGATGCGCAGCAAAAGTGCAAATGCAAAAAAATTAGGTGCTGTAGCCGCTGCCACCAGGCTGCGCAGCAAGCGCCCTGTCAATGCACATCATGGCCTGAAACACTGGCCCAATAGCGGCTGTACCGGGTAACCCGTAGTGAAAATCCGCTCTCCAGCGCCGCCAGTGCCCTGTCGGTGTCATCGATGGGAAACGCGCCGGACACCTTCAATCGGGCAATGCGTGGATCACAGCGCAAGATGCCACTGCGGTAGCGCGACAGGTCGGCCAACAGTTCTGCCAGGGGGCGGTCGATGGCGATGATGCTGCCCTGTTGCCAGGCCCCCACCGATGCATCGTTGTGGCGCAGCCCACCCAATGCGCCGCCGCCGAAATCAACGGACTGGCCTGCCTCTACACGCACCGCGGAGCCACCACCCGGCACGCTGACCTGCACCGCTTTCTCGATCACTGCCACGTCACGCATCTGCCCCAGGGACCGAACGATGAAGCGGGTACCCAGCGCCAGCACCTCGCCATGGCCGGTCACGACCTTGAACGGCCGCTGCAACGGATCGGCTGCAGTACTCACAAGGATCTCGCCGCGCACCAGTTCCAGTACACGCTGTTGAGCGTCGAAGCGCAGATTGACGGTGGTGTCGGTGTTGAGCAGCAAGGTACTGCCATCGGCCAGGCGGAACTCACGGCGCTCGCCCACTGCGGTACGAAAATCGGCAAACAGGCTCCGCGAGGTTTCACTGCGCCAACCCAACCAGCCTACGGATGCGGCAGACGCCAATACCAGCACACTGCCCAGCACCTGGCGCCGGGAGCGATCAACCCCGCGCAATGCAGGCCCCGCCAGCGCGCCCGGCACATTCGCCATCTGCTCACCCACCGCCGCCATCCGTTGCCAGGCCTGCCGGTGCACAGGGTCGGCGAGCAGCCAGTCGTTCCAGGCAGCCCGATCCGCGTCGCTCGCCACACCGGAGCGCAGCCGCGCATACCACTGGGCCGCAGCGCGAATGGCTTTTGATTCGGCGGGGGAAAGGCTCATGCCTGCTGCATCTGGACTTGCATCAGGCAGCAATGCTCCATGGCCTTGGCCATGTAGGTGTTGACGGTGCGAGGGCTGATGTTCAACCGCTCGGCAATCTGCGCATAGGTCAGGCCGTCGAACTGGGAAAGGATGAACGCCTGCCGGACCTTGGTGCCCAAGCCGTGCAGCAGGCGGTCGATGTCCACCAGCGCCTGCAACAAGATCGCCTGCTCCTCCAGTGAGGGTTGCTGCGCTTCGGGCATGGCGGCCAGCGCGTGCAGATACGATTGCTCCAGCGAGCGGCGGCGGAACAGGTCGATCAACAAGCCCTTGGCGATCCTCGACAGGTAAGGCCGCGGCTCGCGAATCTCCAGTGCGTTGCGCGCCTTGAGGACCCGTACGAACGTGTCCTGCGCCAAGTCCGCTGCATCGCAGCGGTTGCCCAGGCGCTTGCGCAGCCAGCCATTGAGCCAGTCATGATGGTCGCAATACAAATCATTGACGGCACTGCGCAGGGAGAGATCGTTGGCGGGCATGACGAGGGAAAAATTCGCGAGTGATAATGACTCTTATTGTCACGGCTAAAACAAATGATTTGCAATAGCCTCTCCGTGTTTCAATGGCTCGCCTCAGCGCCTCTCATCAAGGATCATGCTTGTCGCTGATATTCAATTGCTCACAGCTGGCCTGTAGGAGCGGCGGTGCGACATCTCGACTTGCCCCGCGAAAGCGATCGCACTGGCACACCGCATCGCAGGGCAAGCCCACAAGAGACTGACTCTATCACCCCCCAACACTCCCGCTATTAGCCCTCGCCCTTCTCCACGACTAGCCTATATTTATCGCTGCACTGATCCGGCCGGATGGCTTCTGGGAAGGCGGTAACACAGCGGCGACAGCCGCCCTCTCCCGCAGTGGACATCAAGCCGATAACGAGATTGCCGCTTCGCTTGCCTGTCCGTGATAGCCATCCTGAGGTGAAACAGTCATGTCAAACGAGTCAAAATGCCCGTTCAATCATGCCGCTGGCGGTGGCACCACCAATCGTGACTGGTGGCCCGACCAGCTGAACCTGAAGATCCTGCATCAACACTCCAGCCTGTCCGACCCTATGGATGAAGGCTTCGACTACGCCAAAGCCTTCAAGGGCCTGGACTTTGCCGCCCTCAAGCAAGACCTGCGCGCGCTGATGACCGACTCCCAGGACTGGTGGCCCGCCGACTTCGGCCACTATGGCCCGCTGTTTATCCGCATGGCCTGGCACAGCGCCGGTACCTACCGTATCGGTGACGGCCGCGGCGGCGCAGGCTCGGGCCAACAGCGTTTCGCCCCGCTCAACAGCTGGCCCGACAACGTCAGCCTCGACAAGGCCCGGCGTCTGCTCTGGCCGATCAAACAGAAGTACGGCAAGAACATTTCCTGGGCCGACCTGATCGTGCTTACCGGCAACGTCGCGCTGGAATCCATGGGCTTCAAGACCTTCGGTTTTTCCGGTGGCCGCGCCGATGTCTGGGAGCCGGATGAAGACGTGTACTGGGGCTCGGAGAAAGTCTGGCTCGGTGGCGACACTCGCTACGGCAAGGCCCAGCCGCCCGGAGACGCCCCACTGGTGGCGGAGCCGTCGATGCACGGCAAAGAAGAAAGCCGCACCGACAACCCCGGCCGCAACCTGGAGAACCCGCTGGCCGCCGTGCAGATGGGGCTGATCTACGTGAACCCGGAAGGCCCCGAAGGCAACCCCGACCCGATCGCCTCGGGCAAGGACATCCGCGATACCTTCGGCCGCATGGCCATGAACGATGAAGAAACCGTGGCGCTGATCGCCGGCGGCCACGCCTTCGGCAAAACCCACGGTGCGGGACCTGCCGACAACGTCGGTGCCGAACCTGAGGCAGCAGGCCTTGAAGAACAGGGCCTTGGGTGGCGCAACAAATTTGGCACCGGTGTCGGTGCCGATGCCATCACCAGCGGCCTGGAAGTCACCTGGACCTCGAAGCCTACGCAATGGACCAACGAGTACCTGGAAAACCTGTTCAATTTTGAATGGGAACTGACTAAAAGCCCGGCCGGCGCCAATCAATGGAAACCGAAGAACGGCGCAGGCGCAGGCACAATCCCGCATGCCTTCGACCCGTCGAAAAAGCAGGAACCGCGGATGCTGACCTCGGACCTGGCGCTGCGCTTCGATCCGATCTATGAACCCATCGCCCGGCGTTTCAAGGAAAACCCCGAGCAATTGGCCGACGCCTTTGCCCGCGCCTGGTACAAGTTGATCCACCGCGACATGGGCCCGCTGTCGCGCTACCTGGGCCCGGAACTGCCCAACGAAGAACTGCTGTGGCAAGACCCGCTGCCCAAGGTCGACCATGCCCTGGTCAGCGACGCCGATGTCGCTGCGCTGAAGGCCAAGGTGCTGGGTTCGGGCCTGTCGGTGTCGCAACTGGTGTCGACTGCCTGGGCGGCCGCCTCAAGCTTTCGCGGCTCGGACAAACGCGGAGGTGCCAACGGTGGCCGCCTGCGCCTGGCACCGCAGAAAGACTGGGAAGCCAACCAGCCAGCACAACTGGCCGAGGTGCTCGGCAAGCTGCAGAGCATCCAGAGCGAGTTCAACGCCGGCGGCAAGAAAATCTCCCTGGCCGACCTGATCGTGCTGGCGGGCAATGCGGGGGTGGAGCAAGCGGCGAAAAACGCAGGCTACAGCGTCACTGTCCCCTTCTCCCCCGGCCGCACCGATGCCTCGCAACAACAGACCGATGTCGAATCCTTCAATCTGCTGGAGCCGGTTGCCGATGGTTTCCGTAACTTCATCAAGGCTGGGGTCAAGGTCAAGCCCGAGGCGCTGCTGGTGGACAAGGCGCAACTGCTGACCCTCACCGCGCCGGAGATGACCGTACTGGTGGGCGGCCTGCGGGTGCTGGGCAACAATGCCGGCAAGAGCGCCCACGGGGTGTTCACCAAACGGCCGGAGCAGTTGACCAACGACTTCTTCCAGAACCTGTTGGACATGAGCGTGGAATGGAAACCCACCTCCAGCGCCAACGACACCTATGAAGCCCGCGATCGCAAGACCGGCGAGGTGAAATGGAGCGGTACTCGCGTTGACCTGGTGTTTGGCTCCCATGCCCAATTGCGGGCACTGGCCGAGGTGTATGCCAGCAACGATGCCAAGGACAAGTTCGTCCATGACTTCGTGGCCGCTTGGACCAAAGTGATGAACCTGGACCGTTTCGACCTGGCGTAGGAGGCACGCCAAAACGCCCCGGCTTGAGGGTTCAGGCCGGGGCGTTTTTTTATTCTGATGCGTATTTTTCTGCGCTATCTGCATCTGTAATGCATGGCCTGAGACTCCGACAATAAAGCCCTGTAAGGCGCGTTTGCCTCTTTCCTGTTCAATTCGGAGTTCCTATGGGCAAGCTTGCATTTTTCGTGGTTGGCTTTCTGGTGCTGGCTATCGGTATCGGCGCGCTGGGCACCATCTCTCCACTGTAAAAACCCTTGGTGCAATTGTCGTGAACCACGACCGCTGTGCGGTCGATCGCAGGTTGTCGCCAGCGGCTACGCGGGCCATCTGTAGTCGCTGACGAGAAACGAGGCCGCGATCGACTGCACAGCAGTCGCCAGGTAGGAGTAGCGGTGCAACGCTCCTACGCTGTCATCTTCATGTCATGGATCGAGTGGCAAGATCATCGCCCACGCTTTCAGCGTTACCGATGAACGAGCAAGGAACACTCGATGAAAAGCGACACCTCCCTGTTTGCGGCCATTGACCTGGGGTCCAATGCGTTTCGCATGATGATCGGCCAACCGGTCAAGCGGAACCGGCAATGGGTCATCGAAGAGGTGAAGTCCTTGCGCGAACCCGTCCGTCTGGCCGAGGGCCTGCACGGGGGTGCCCTGGATGAACTGGCGCTGGACCGGGGCTGGCAAGCCCTCGCCCGCTTCGGTAAGAAACTGCGCGGTTTCGAGCCTGGACGCGTGCGCGCAGTGGCCACCAGTGCCGTCCGCGAAGCGGCGAACGCCAGGCTGTTTTTGAGCGATGCCCAGCGTCACCTGGGGTTTCCCATTGATGTGATCTCGGGCGAAGAAGAGGCCAAATTGGTGTACGCCGGCGTCAGCCATCGCATCCCTGCGTCCGATGCCATGCGCCTGGTAGTGGACATCGGCGGCGGCTCCACCGAGCTGATACTGGGCCGGGGCGAGCAGGCCCTGCTGACCGAAAGCCTTACCATCGGCAGCGGCACCTGGAGTACACGTTTTTTCCCCGGCGGCCTGGTATCGGCACAGGCACTGCTGGACGCCGAGCGCTGCGCCACGCTGCAGTTCGAGAAAGTCGCCCGTCGTTATCGTCACTTGGGCTGGCAGCAGGCAATCGGCTCATCCGGCACCGCCCGAATGCTGGCCAAAGTGCTCAGGGCCAATGCCTTGAACGACTGTGGCGAAGGTGGGATCACCTATCGCGGCCTCTTGCGCCTGGCGGTGTTGCTGCTCGAGGCCGGGCATGTCAACTGCACCCACCTGGGCGGTTTGCAGCCCCATCGCCAGAACGTGTTGCCCGGTGGCCTGGCAATCATGCTGGCAGCCTTCAAGGCGTTCGGGGTTACCGAAATGACGCCATCCGAGCCAGGGCTCAGGTTTGGTCTGCTGCATGGTTTGATGCAACAGCGTTGAGGTCAAACGGACACAAGCGTTGGCATCCGCGAGAAAAATCAGTACAGTCCCGAACGCTACATGACACGCTCACCTGAGGACGACCTCAGGCTCGAATACTGATCGGGGACGGCCCTGGACTTCCAAGGAAGCAGGCCGTGACCGATCTATCCGCACTCCCTACCTCCCCCCTGTCATTCACCCCGGCGCAGCGCTTTCGGTTCTGTCCGTCAGCCCCGTGTGCCTGTGGCTAACCCGTTCCCGTACGAAGATTTCAATGGCTTGAGCAACGCCACCTTGATCCATTCACACCGGGGACTGAACCATGACAGACACAGCCACTATCTCGCACAACTGGGCGTTCGGCGTCTTCTTGCTAGGCGTCGTCACGCTTTGCCTGTTGATGCTGGGCATCTCCAGATTCCTGGGCGGAAAGGCCTGGGGGCGGAGCAAGAACGAACCCTTCGAGTCCGGGATGCTACCCGTGGGTACCGCCCGCCTGCGGCTATCAGCCAAATTCCACCTGGTTGCGATTCTGTTCGTGATCTTTGAAGCCGAGGCGCTGTTTCTGTTTGCCTATGCCGTCTCGGTGAGGGAAACAGGCTGGGCCGGATTTATCGGAGCGGTAATCTTCGCCGGCATCCTGTTGCTCGGGTTGGTGTACGAAGGCGCGATGGGCGCCCTCAATGGCGGCGTTGCAACAAAGCCCCGGGGCGCCGGCAAAAACGTCAACCCGCCAGCGTGCTCGCAGGGAGACTGACCCATGAACACAGCGCCAAGCCAGAACACCCTGTACAGCGACGCCATCAAGCGCCCACTCATTCCCCTCTCGACCTGGATACGCCTGACCGGCGCCTGGCTGGTGGTCGGCCTGTTCATGCTGCTGGGTGCAGACCTGCTGGGCAGCACCTTGAACTCGTTGACCTCGACCTGGGTGTTTCTGCTGCTGTTCTTCACGATCCTGATGGCGTCTTCTGGCGTGGTACACGAAGCCGACCACCTGGCACAGCAGCTGGGCGAGCCCTACGGCACACTGATTCTGACGTTGTCGATTGTCTCGATCGAAGTGATCCTGATCGCCTCGGTATTACTGGGGCCCGGCGAGTTCCCGAGCATTGGCCGGGATTCGATCTTTGCCGTGATGATGATCATCATGAACCTGGTCATCGGCATCTGCCTGCTTGCCGGCGCGGCGCGCAACGGCGAGCAGGCGTTCAATATCCAGGGTGCCAATGCCTACATTTCCATGATCGTGTTGCTCACCGCGATTGCCTTGATACTGCCCAACTACACCTCCAGCACCGGCGAGTTCAGCGTCACCCAGGCGGTTGGCATTTCGGCGCTGACCCTGGCGCTGTACGCCGCATTCCTGTGGATGCAGATGCGCAGCCACCGGCGTTTCTTCATGCAACCACCCGCCGGCCAGATGAGCATTGCCCAACCGCAAGCGCGCAGCGAGACGCTGCAGAGCAGCGACCACACCTCGCTCGATCGCAAAGAAATCCTGGTACGTTCCCTGGTGCTGCTCGGGCTGATACTGCCCATCGTGTTGCTGGCGCACTACCTGGCCGTGGTGACCGACTACGGCATCGAGGCCGTCGGCGCCCCTACTGCGGTGGGCGGTGTGTTGATCGCGATCATTGTCTTCACCCCCGAGTCCATCACCGCCGTGAAGGCAGCGATCAACAACGAGATGCAACGGGCGATCAACCTGTGCCTGGGTGCATTTGTCTCGACCGTCGGCCTCACGGTGCCGGCGGTGCTGGTGATCGGCATGGTCACCAACAAGCAGGTGGTGATGGGGATTTCCAACACCGAAATCCTGCTCTTCGTCATCACTGTGGTGCTGACCATGCTGAGCTTCAACAGCCAGAAAACCTCACCGATTCAGGGCCTCATGCACCTGGTGGTCTTTGCAGTGTTCGGGCTTGTGCTTTTTTACCCTTGACTGTGGGAGCGGCCTAGGCATTGAGTTGCTGCAACACCACTTCCAACGGATGGCGCAAGGTGCGGTCGGCCTGGCGCTTGACCTGGCTACGGCATGAATACCCCGTGGCCAGCGCCTCCCCTTCCTTGTCCAGCTTGCCCGCCCAGGACTGCTCGAAGATGACCTTGGAGGTGTCCTGGTTGCGGGCTTCGTGACCGTAGGTACCCGACATGCCGCAGCAGCCGGTGGCTTCGGTGGACAGTTTCAGGCCCAGGCGGGCGAACACCTGCTCCCACTGGCGGGTACTGGCAGGGACGTTGGTCTTCTCGGTGCAGTGGGCCATCAACCGGTAGGTAGCGGTGACGCGGGTCGGCTGCTCGGGCAGTACGTCCATCAACCACTCCTGGGGCAGCAGCACGGTCGGGCAGCCACCCAGGCCTGGCACTTTCTGGTACTCCTGGCGGTACACCAGGGTCATCGCCGGGTCCAGGCCCACCAGCGGCACGCCGCACTCGGCCAGGGCGCTGAGCTGGCGAGCATTGCGGATCGCCGCCTTGTTGAAGGCACCGAGGAAGCCCTGTACGTGCAGCGGCTTGCCGTTGGCGCTGTAGGGCGCCAGGTACACGCGGTGGCCCAGGCGGTGGACCAGGTCGATAAAGGCCGCCAGCACCGGGGTCTCGAAGTAGCGAGTAAAGGCGTCCTGGACCAGGACGATGCTGCGCTCGCGCTGGGCCGGAGTCAGTTCACGCAGCGCCGGGATGCTGGCCATGCGCACATTGCAGCGGGTCAGCGTGGCCTGCAGGTTGTAGCGGCTGATCAAGGGGCTGTCGAGCATGCCGACATGACGCTCCAGCAATGTGCTCACCCACTTCGACCCCATCACGGCGTTGTACAGGCCGGGGGCATGGGCCAGGTACGGAATGCTGAACTCCAGCGAACCGATCAGGTAGTCACGCAGCGGCCGCTGGTAGCGCCCATGGTAGAGCTCAAGAAAGCGTGAGCGGAACTCAGGCACGTTGACCTTGATCGGGCACTGCCCCGCGCAGGATTTGCATGCCAGGCAGCCGGCCATGGCGTCGTACACCTCATGGGAGAAATCCGCCTCGCCCTTGTTGCGCGCCAGGTTGTTGCGCAGGCGCGTCGGCAGGCCCTTGAGCCAGGCCACCTTGCCCTTGGCGACGTCGAGCACGTCAATACTGGCGGCGCCCTGCAGGCGCAGCCATTCGCGAATCAGCGAGGCACGGCCCTTGGGGGAGTGCTGGCGTTCGCGGGTGGCTTTCCACGAGGGGCACATGGCGTCGTTGGGGTCGTAGTTGTAGCAAGCGCCGTTGCCGTTGCAATGCACGGCGCTGCCGAAGCTTTGCCACACGCGCTCGTCGATCTGGCGGTCGTAGTCGCCGCGCAGCGGTGCCTCGTTGACCTTGATCAGGCCCTGGGCGCTGTCGGGCGGGGTGCAGATCTTGCCGGGGTTGAGCTGGTTGTGCGGGTCGAATGCGCCCTTGAGCGCCTGCAGCGACGGGTACAGCTCACCGAAGTACTCGGGCACGTACTCCGAGCGCAGGCCCTTGCCATGCTCGCCCCACAGCAGGCCACCGTAACGCAGGGTCAGCGCCGCCACGGCATCGGAAATCGGCTTGACCAGCGCGGCCTGGGCGGGGTCTTTCATGTCCAGGGCCGGGCGCACATGCAGCACGCCGGCATCGACGTGGCCGAACATGCCGTAGGCCAGGCCATAGCTGTCGAGCAAGGCACGGAAATCGGCAATGTAGTCGGCCAGTTGCTCCGGCGGTACGGCGGTGTCTTCCACGAACGGCTGCGGGCGCACTTCACCTTCGACGTTGCCCAACAGGCCCACCGAGCGCTTGCGCATCGTGTAGACCCGGGTCACCGCCTCGGCGCCTTCGGCCAGGGTGTGGCCCAGGCGCTCCACGCCCTTGTCGGCCTGCAAGTGTGCGACAAAGGCTTGCACCCGCGCATTCACTTCGGCCGGGTCATCCCCGCAGAACTCCACCAGGTTGATGCCCAGGGTCGGGCGTTCGGCGTCGGCGGGGAAATATTCGGCAACGCTGTGCCAGACGATGTCTTTCATCGCCAGCATCAATACCTTGGAATCGACGGTTTCGATCGACAGCGGCTTGTGCGCCATCAGTGCATTGGCGTCGCGCAGGGCGTCCATGAAACTGGTGTAGCGCACGTTGACCAGCACGGCGTATTTGGGAATCGGCAGCACATTGAGCTTGGCCTCGACCACATAACCCAGCGAACCTTCGGCGCCACACAGCACGCTATTGAGGTTGAAGCGCCCTTGTTCATCACGCAGGTGCGCCAGGTCATAGCCGGTCAGGCAGCGGTTGAGCTTGGGGAAGGTCTGCTCGATCAGCTCGGCCTGGGTTTCCTGGATCCGTCGTGCGGTGCGATACACCTCACCGGCGCGACCGGGCTCGGCACAGGCAGCCTCCAGTTCGGCGTCGCTCAAGGGCCGGGTATGCAGGCGCTGGCCGCCGAGCAACACGCTATGCAGCTCCAGGACGTGGTCGCGGGTCTTGCCGTAGGTGCAGCTGCCCTGGCCGCTGGCGTCGGTGTTGATCATGCCGCCGACGGTGGCGCGGTTGGACGTCGACAGTTCCGGGGCGAAGAACAAGCCATGTGGCTTGAGCGCGGCGTTGAGCTGGTCCTTGACCACACCGGCCTGGACCCGCACCCAGCGCTCCTCGACATTGATGTCGAGGATGGTGTTCATGTGCCGCGACAGGTCGACGACGATGCCGTCGGTCAGCGACTGGCCATTGGTGCCGGTGCCGCCACCGCGCGGTGTGAGCTTGACGTCCTTGAAGCGTGGCTCGGCCATCAGGCTGGCAATGCGAGCGACGTCGTCGGCGTCCACGGGGAACACAGCGGCCTGGGGCAGGCGCTGGTAGATGGAGTTGTCGGTGGCCAACACCGTGCGGGTGGCGTAGTCAGCGCTGAGCTGGCCACGGAAACCTGCACTGCGCAGCGCGTCGAGGAAATCAGGGTACAGCGTGGCCGGTGCAGTGCCGGTCAGTCGGGCGATCATCGGGGGATGGCCTCATTTATGTCAGGCTAATCAGGAATATGTGCCGAAACGGTATGGTCAGTACACCGCCGGGTAGTGGATGATGCCAATGATCCCGTAGCCTTGCGCCCGGCACAAACGGATATTCCCGCAACCTTTGATGACTTTTACGAATGAATTACCGCAACCTCACCCCGTCCATGTCGTTATTGCTGGCCTTTGAGGCTGCCGCCCGGCATGAAAGCTACACCCGCGCCGCCGTGGAGTTGTCGCTGACCCAGAGCGCGGTCAGCCGCCAGGTCCAGGCGCTGGAGCAGCAACTGGGGGTGATGCTGTTTCGCCGCGAAGGCCGCACAGTCAAACTCACCAATGTCGGCCGCCTGTATCAGCGCGAAATCGCCGAGGCCCTGGGCCGGGTGCGCAGCGCCACGTTGCACGCCATTGCCCACCAGGCCGGCGGCGGCAGCCTGCGCCTGGCGACCCTGCCTACCTTTGGCTCGAAATGGCTGCTGCCGCGCCTGCATGCGTTCTACCGCAGCCATCCTGAGGTGATGGTGCATATCAATTCACGGATCGAACCGGTGGACTTCGCCACCAGCGGCATCGACGCCGCCATCATAGTGGCCACCAGCGACCTGCCCGGACTGATCTGCCATCGCCTGCACGCCGAAGAACTGATGGTCATTCTTTCCCCCACGCTGGCCGCCACTCGCCCAGCGTGGAGCCCCCAGGACATCAGCCAGCAGGTACTGCTCAGCGTGGCCAACAACCCCAATGCCTGGGGCGAGTGGTTCACCCACCACGGCCTTGCACACCAGGCCATGCGCCTGGGGCCGAGTTTTGAACTGACTTCGCACCTGATCCAGGCCGTGCGCGCCGACATCGGCATCGGCCTGGTGCCGCGTATCCTGATCACCGAAGAGCTGGCCAGCGGCGAACTGTGCAGCCCTGCCCTGCCTTATGCCAGTGCCCGCAGTTATTACCTGGTCTATCCACCGCGCAATCAGGCGTTACCGGCGCTGCAAGCGTTTCGGGAATGGTTGCTGGACAAGGCTGGAAAGGGACTGGCCGATTAATGTAGTCAAGAACCGACTGCCTGATAAACAGATTTGCTTTAAAAACGCCAGTTGATACTTCAACCCCATAAAATGGCACGCTTATTATTGGCGTCAACTTATTTAAGCCAGCAACTACTGGCGAAACCCGGGCCCAGGCACTGACAGTAGAAATGTAACTTACGATTAATCACAAAGGCAGTAGACACGCCGTTCGACAGCGGCTACCACGCGCTTCAGAGCCCCCATTCCTAGCAAATTGCCATTATTTTTACGGCGCAGTCCTACACATAGAAAAAGAGCAGCTATGTTGCTAATTAACAGGTCCGCAACGGACCTCCGGTGCGCCGAAGGTGTCCCTGATGAAAACAACAATAATGGTTGCCGCTGTTACCGGTGCGCTAACAAGCGCCCTGCCTGCCCTTTCCGTTGCCGCACCCTCTACTGACCCGGTGTTTACGGTGGGCCTGATCGGGAACTATAGCGAACTGGAATTTGAAGGCCAACGCTCCAGCGATACGGAATATATACCTGAAGGTGGCCTGTTCATTAACTACGGCAATAAACTCACGGCGCAGAGCGGTCTGGTTTATCACGCCGAGCTCAGTGGCCAGTACGTGGAGCGCCAGGGAGAGCGGGTCAAGGACGCCCAGGCCGACCTGGACCTGGGCTGGCGCATGGCACTGGATGACAGCAACTTTATCGATGTGCTGCTGGGCGCAGGCTACAAATGGAACCGCTTTCACCCCGACTACAGCAAGTACGACATTGACCTCACCAGCCGCACGCCTTTCGCCAAACTTGCAATTGGCTATAACCATCTTTTCACCACGGCCACCGTGCGATTGGAAGCCGGCGTGCGTAAAACAACTGATGGCGATTCGCAGTTGGATATCAGTCGCGTCGGCGATGACAGCCTGGACTTGAAAGATACCAGCAACCCCTATGCCGAACTGCAGGTATTGTTCAATCAGCAGGGGAACTTCCCGGTGATGGCCACGCTGTACTACAGCCATTTCAAATACGCGCTGGATGGCCAGTTCCTCATCAACAACTTCGACAAGCAAACCCGAAATGAATATGGCGCCAAGCTGGGCTTGGTGTTCTGACGCTTGCGGGTCAAGCCTTCGGCTGATGGCTGGTCACGCAGTGGATGCCACCGCCGCCCGCGGCAATGGCGTCGATGTTCAGTTGCACCACTTCGCGGCCGGGGTAGCACTGTGACAACAGGTCATAAGCAGCAGCGTCTGCCGTGTTGTCACCAAACTCGGGCGCAATGACCGCACCATTGATGACGAAGTAATTGATGTAACCGGCGGCAAAGTCAGGGTTGTTCCTGCTGAATTTGCTTTTGCGCGGTTTGAGCGGTGGCGACAGGGTAAGCACCTGCAAGGGGCGACCCTCGGCATCGGTGGCCTTTTTGAGGATTTCCAGGTGGGCCAACGTGACCTTGTGGTCGTATGAATCGGGATCGGTGTCGAGGTTGGCAATCACGACCCCGGGTTTGACGAAGCGGGCATAGAAGTCGACATGGGCGTCGGTAATGTCCTTGCCCTTGATGCCCGGCAGCCAGATGATTTTGCGCAGGCCCAGGCGCGCCTTGAGTTCTTTCTCGACTTCGGCCTTGCTCCAGTCGGGATTACGGTTGCGATTGATCCAACTGCTTTCGGTCATGATCCCCGTACCGTGGCCATCCACCTCGATACCCCCGCCCTCGCCCACCAGCTCGCTCTGGATGTAGTGTGCATCCGTCCTGTCGGCGACCAGCCCGGCCAGCTGCGCATCGTCTTCGTGCTGCTGCTTGTTGCCCCAGCCGTTGAAGTTGAAGTCCACCGCACCCACGCCGCCCTCGTCATCGATGACAAAGTTGGCGCTGGTATCACGCATCCACACATCATCCAGTTCGGTAATGACGTAGGTGATGTTGGCGGTGCCGCAGCGCTCCTCGGCAAGCGCCCGTTCGTGCTTGCGGCAGAACACCGTGACCGGCTGGTAATGCGCGATGGTGCGGGCGATCTCGCCGATGGCTTGCTGCACGTCGGCGGTAAAGTCTTCCCAGATGTCTTCCTGGGCGCCAAAGGCGATAAACGCCCGCTGGTGGCGGTCACCTTCATCGGGCATGCGCCAGGTGCCCGCGCTGGCAGCGTGGGCGCGCGCGGGGTTGAGACCGAGCCCGAGCGCCACGGCCGCGCTGATGCCGGCAACGACCGAAGCCTGTTTGATGAAGTCACGACGCGTCGTCATAGATGAGTCCTTGAAGGGTTGCCGGAGCACTTACTGCGCGGTGGCGGTCTTGAATTTGGTCCAGGTGCGCATGCGGGCGCGCATGTCGGCCTGAGGAATGTCCTGGCCTGGAATCAGCCGCTCGTACGTGGCCTCGTCCAGGTAAATGTCCGGGTTATTGCGCATGCTCGCCTCGACATCCGGGCGCGCCTTGGCGTTGGACGTGGGATAGCCGGTGAAGTTACTGATTGCAGCCATGTTCTGCGGGCGCATGACAAAGTTGATGAAGGCATAGGCGTACTCCGGATGCCTGGCGTCCACCGGAATCGCCATGGTGTCCATCCATAAGGTAGTCCCCTCCCTGGGAACGCGGTACTGGAACCGGGTGGTTTTGCCGGCACTGTCGGCGGTGCGCTGCGCCTGGGTCATGTCACCGCTGTAGCCCAACGACAGGCATAGGTTGCCGTTGACCAGATCGGTCACCGGCTGGGACTGGAACTTGCGAATGTAAGGCCTAATCCTGAGCAGTACCTCGCTGGCCGCGGCCAGGTCTTCACGTCGCCCACTGCGCGGTTCGCGGCCCAGGTAATTGAGCACCACCGCCAGCACTTCATCGGGCGAGTCGATCATCGAAATGCCGCAGTCGGCGAACCTGGCCGCAAGCTCCGGTTTGAACAGCATGTCCAGGCTGTCGACCGGCGCATCGGGCATGCGCTGGCCGATCTGCTCGGCGTTGTAGGTCAGGCCGATGGTGCCCCAGGTATAAGGCACGGTAGCAGGGCTTGAATGCACATAGTGCGTGCGCAGTTTTTGCAGGCCAGGCTCGATATCGTTCATGGCGGTGAGCCTGGATTGATCCAGCACCTTCAGGCCGCCGGCACGCATCAGGCGCTCAGCCACAGTGTCGCCGGGGAAGATCAGGTCATAGCCGCTACCGCCAGCCATCAGCTTGGCTTCCAGGGTTTCGCTGCCGTCCATGACGTCATAGATCACCTTGATACCGGTTTCGGCGGTGAACCTGGCCAGGGTGTCCTCGGCAAAGTAGTCGGCCCAGTTGTACAGCCGCAGGGTTTTCTCTTCGGCGTGCAGCGATGCCATGCTGCACCCCAGGGCAAGGCCCAGCACGCACAGCAGACGGTTGTGGGCAGCGTTCATATCAGACTCCTTGGGCGTTCCAGCGAGCATTGAGGTGACGGCCGTCCTGGCTCAACAGCGGTCCGTACATTTCCGGCCGGCGGTCGCGGTAAATGCCCCAGCTCAGGCGCTCTTCGGCCATCGCTGCCAGGTCCAGACTGCTCAGCATCACACCGGTACTGCTGCGGTCGGCCTCTGCCAACAACTTGCCCTTGTGGTCGCAGATGAAGGAGGAGCCATAGAAGTCCATCTGCAAGTGCGCATCGGTGGTCGCCACTTCCCGGCCGACACGGTTGGCCGCCACCACCGGCAGGATGTTGGCGGCGGCATGACCGCGCATCGCCATCTGCCAGTGATCACGAGAATCCAATCCAGCACAGCCAGGCTCCGAGCCGATGGCGGTGGGAAACAGCAGGATTTCGGCGCCCATCAATGCCAGGCAGCGGGCGGTCTCGGGAAACCACTGGTCCCAGCAGATGCCCACGCCAATGCGCCCGGCAGCGGTGTCCCAGACCCTGAAGCCGGTATCGCCGGGACTGAAGTACTCCTTCTCCTGGTAGCCGATGGCGTTGGGGATGTGGGTCTTGCGGTACACACCGAGCAACTGCCCATCGGCATCGGCCACGCTCAGGGAATTGAACCAGGCGTTGCCGGCCCGCTCGAACCAGCTCAACGGCAGCACCACTTCCAGTTCCCGTGCCAGTGCGGCGAAACGCTTGAGTACCTTGCTGTCGCGGTACTCCTCGGCCAGCGCCAGGTGCTTGTGGCTTTGCTCGATGCAGAAGTACGGCGTGGCAAACAGCTCTTGCAGCAGGACCAGCCGGGCGCCCTTGGCTGCGGCCTCTCGCACCAGCTGCTCGGCGTGGTCGAGGTTGTGTTCAAGGTTCCAGGTGCAAGGCATCTGGGTGGTGGCGACGGTCAGCAGGCTCATGGCATCAACCCTCCACCGGCCAGGCCGGCTGCTGCTGGGTGATGCAGTGCACCCCGCCACCGCCATGGGCCAGGTGGTTGATGCGCACCGGTACCACTTCGCGCCCCGGAAACGCCTGGGCCAATACCTGCGCCGCCACGTGGTCGGCATCGATGCCGTAGGCCGGCATGATGATCGCGTGGTTGGCAATGTAGAAGTTGGTGTAGGAGGCGCAGAACACTTCGGCGTCGGTGTCTACCGCTTCGCTGGCCTCAAACAGTTCGATCAGCTCGAAGGGGCGGCCCTGGGCATCGGTGGCCAGCTCCAGCGCACGACGGTTTTCCCGTACCACCTCGGCGTATGCCGAACCCTGGTCATGGGTGGCGTCCACCAGCAACACGCCGGGGCGAGCGAAGGCACACACGCCATCGACATGGCCATCGGTCATGTCGCCGGTCACGTAGTCGGGATCGCCCGGCAGCCAGATGGTTTTCTTGATGCCCAGCAAGCGGTTGAAGATACGCTCCATTTCGGCCTTGCTCATGCCCGGATTGCGATTGGGGTTGAGCAACACCGACTCGGTGGTGATCAGCGTGCCTTCGCCGTCGACATGTATGGCGCCGCCTTCGTTGCTCAAGGGCGTGCCGAAGCACGGCAGGCCCAGGCCATTGAGTACGCGGCGGGCCAGGCCTTCGTCCAGGTCATGGGCCGATTTGCCGCCCCAGGCATTGAAGCGCCAACTAACGCCCGCCACACCCTGCTGTGGGTGGCACACAAAGCTTGGGCCCGAATCCCGGCACCAGCTGTCGTTCACTGCCAGCGCGATCAACTCGATGTTTGGCCCGCACAGGGCCTTGGCACTGGCCACCGCAGCAGGGTCGACCACCAGCTTGACCGGCTCGAAGCGGGCGATGGCGTTGGCCACGCGGGCAAAGTCTTCCTGCACTTGCGCCAGGGTCACGCCCCAGCCCGACTCCCACAGCGCCTGGTTGTGGGGCCATACCATCCAGGTTGCCGCGTGCCGGACCCACTCTGCCGGCATCCACCACCCTTCGTTACGCACGTCGCTCTGTTGCATGACAAATACCCTTGAGTTAAGCCATTGTGTTCAATGAAAACTGCCTTGGCGGTCTTGGCATGCATGCTAAGGCTGTAAAAACGGGCAAACAAACGATGGATTTTGCAGAAAACTGATTAGGAAACCTTATCAATGCTCAAGCACTGGCCCCCACTGAGCAGCCTTCGCGGCTTTGAAGCGGCCGCCCGATTGGGCAGCTTTCACAAGGCGGCCGAAGAGCTGCACCTGACCCAATCGGCCATCAGCCAACAGATCCGCAGCCTTGAGGCCTACCTGGAACAGCCCTTGTTTTTCCGCAGCGGGCGCAGTGTCAGCCTGACCGATGCCGGGCACGACCTGCTCAGCACCACCCAGGCAATGCTGCAGCAATTGGCCGTGGGCATCCGTCGCCTGGGGCAATACCAGAAGCCCAATCAATTGGTGCTCAACACCACCCCGGCGTTCGCCCGGCACTGGCTGCTGCCGCGCCTGGGTGACTTTCGCCGCCAGCACCCGGAGGTGGATTTGTGGATCTTCACCACCGACGAAGTGCCCGACATGGCCAGCCAGACCATCGACCTGGCAGTGCGCGATGACATCAGCGCCCAGGCCGAATGCAGCTTCAAAGTGCTGCATGCCGACCGCCTCTATCCGGCGTGTCACCCCAGCGTGATGGCGCTGCCTCGAGAGCAACGCACCACCTTGCATGGCGAGCGGGAGATGGACTGGAGCCACTGGGCGGTAGAAGCCGGCGTCGATGTCGGCCAGCAAGACCAGGGGTTGAATTTCTCCGACCCAGGGCTGTTGCTCGATGCCGCGATCTCGGGGCTGGGCGTTGCCCTGGTCAGCGAACTGCTTAGCCAGCAGGCGCGTGAAAACGGGCTATTGCAACCCTTGGTGGAGCAGACCATTCGCGGCCCGAACTGGGCCTTGCTGACCCATCGCGACAGCGAACACGACCCCTTGGCGCAAAGCTTCAGTGGCTGGTTGCACGACAACCTGCAAGGCGCGGGTACACTACCGGCAACTTGACCCTGGCGCGGAAACCCTGCATGAAAGTTGGCGTGATCTCCGACACCCACGGCCTGCTCCGCCCTGAAGCGCTGGACGCCTTGAGCGGTTGCGAGCGGATCATCCATGCCGGCGATATCGGCAAGCCGGAAATACTCCAGCAACTGGCGGCCATCGCGCCCTTGCAGGTGGTGCGCGGCAACAATGACCTGAACCTGGCCTGGGCCGGCAGCCTTGCCGACCACCTGCGTTTCACGCTCAACGGCTGGCAGGTGCTGCTCGTGCATGACATTGCCGATGTGCCAGCGCTGCTCGATGACGGCATCCGGCTGGTGATCACCGGCCACTCGCACAAGCCTTTGATCGAATGGCGCGGCGGGCGCTTGTACCTCAATCCGGGCAGCGCCGGCCCCAGGCGGTTCAAGTTGCCGGTGACCCTGGCGTTGCTTGAAGTACTGCCCGAATTGCTGGAGCCGCAGCTAGTCTCTTTGGTGGAGTGACCCTTCACGCAAGCCCCGGCAAATTATGTACTAACTTGTTAATTAGCTTGCTAAGGGTATAATTCGGCCACCCCCCCTTCGAGTTTTTTTCGATATGAAGCACGCACCGCGCGCCGCTGGCGCCTCCTCATTCATCCTGGTTGGCCTGGGCGTGATCATCGCTCTGCTCGGCCTTGCACTGGCCGCTGGCGGTGTAAAGCTGGCCGGCCTGGGTGGTTCCTGGTACTTCTTGCTCGGCGGTCTGGCGATGGCGGTTTCCGGCCTGCTGATTGCCCGCCGCAAGCCTGCCGGTGCCTGGTGGTTCGCCGCCTTCCTGGTGGCCACCGCGATCTGGGCCCTGGCCGATGTGGGGCTGCAGTTCTGGCCGCTGTTCTCGCGCCTGTTCATGTTTGGCGCGATTGGTTTTGTCGTCACGCTGGTCTATCCGCTGCTGGCCCGTGCCAACGGCGCCACGCCGGGCCGTGGCGCCTATGGCGTAGCCGGCGTGCTGGCCGTTGCGCTGGTCATTGCGGTGATCAATATGTTCGTCGCTCACCCCAGCGTCGCGCCGACCGGCACCGGCCCGGGCATCACCCCGGTAGACCCTGCCACGGCGCAAAAAGACTGGGCCCACTACGGCAACACCGAGGGTGGCAGCCGCTTCGCAGCGCTGGACCAGATCAATCGTGACACCGTCAGCAAACTGCAAGTGGCCTGGACCTACCACACCGGTGACGTGGCCCTCAGCGACGGCAACGGTGCCGAAGACCAGTTGACCCCGCTGCAGGTCGGTAACAAGGTGTTCATCTGCACCCCGCACAACAACCTGATCGCTCTCGATGCCGATACCGGCAAAGAGCTGTGGAAGAATGAAATCAATGCCAAGTCGGCCGTGTGGCAGCGTTGCCGCGGCATGGCTTACTTCGATGCCACGGCCCCCGTCGCCCAACCGACCCAGCCTGACAGCTCGGCGATCATCGCCGCCAGCGTACCGGCGGGTGCCAACTGCCAGCGCCGCCTCCTGACCAACACCATCGACGCCCGCCTGATCGCGGTGGATGCCGATACCGGCGCGTTCTGCCAGGGCTTTGGCAACAACGGCCAGGTTGACCTCAAGGCCGGCCTTGGCAATGTGCCCGACAGCTACTACCAACTGTCGTCGGCGCCGCTGATGGCCGGCACCACCGTGGTGGTCGGCGGGCGCATTGCCGACAACGTGCAGACCGACATGCCCGGTGGCGTGATCCGTGGTTTTGACGTGATCAGCGGGCAGATGCGCTGGGCCTTCGACCCAGGCAACCCCGAAGACCGCAACGCCCCGACAGGCGACGCCACCTACGTGCGCAGCACGCCCAACAGCTGGGCGCCGATGTCCTACGACCCGGCCATGAACACCCTGTTCCTGCCCATGGGCAGCTCGTCCACCGACATCTATGGCGTGGAGCGCACCGCGCTGAACCACAAGTACGGCGCTTCGGTGCTGGCCCTGGATGCCAGCACCGGTGCTGAAAAGTGGGTGTACCAGACCGTGCACAACGACCTCTGGGACTTCGACCTGCCGATGCAACCCAGCCTGATCGACTTCACCAAGGCCGATGGCCAGTCGGTGCCTGCAGTAGTGATCGGCACCAAGGCCGGGCAGATCTTCGTGCTCGACCGTGCCACGGGCAAGCCGTTGACCCAGGTCGATGAAGTACCGGTCAAGGCGGGTAACATTCCCAACGAACCCTACTCGCCGACCCAGCCCAAGTCGGTAGGCATGCCGCAGATCGGTGCCCAGCAACTGACCGAAGCAGACATGTGGGGTGCAACGCCGTTTGACCAACTGCTGTGCCGCATCGACTTCAAGAAAATGCGCTACGACGGCCTGTACACAGCGCCCGGCACCGACCTGTCGCTGAGCTTCCCCGGCTCCTTGGGTGGCATGAACTGGGGCAGCCTGTCTACCGACCCGGTGCATGGTTTTATCTTCGTCAACGATATGCGCCTGGGCTTGTGGATTCAGATGATCCCGTCGCAGAACAAGGGCCAGGCCGCCTCCGGTGGTGAAGCGCTGAACACCGGCATGGGCGCGGTACCGCTCAAGGGCACGCCGTACGCGGTGAACAAGAACCGCTTCCTGTCGGTGGCCGGCATTCCATGCCAGGCACCGCCTTTCGGCACCCTCACCGCCATCGACATGAAGACCCAGAAAATCGCCTGGCAAGTACCGGTGGGCACCGTCGAAGACACCGGTCCCCTGGGCATCCGCATGCACCTGCCGATCAACATCGGCCTGCCGACGCTGGGCGGCACCCTGTCGACCCAAGGTGGCCTGGTGTTCATTGCCGGCACCCAGGACTTCTACCTGCGCGCCTTCAACAGCGGTAATGGTGAAGAAGTCTGGAAAGCTCGCCTGCCCGTGGGCAGCCAGGGTGGACCGATGACCTACGTGTCGCCCAAGACCGGCAAGCAGTACATCGTGATTACGGCCGGTGGCGCGCGTCAGTCCACCGATCGTGGTGACTATGTGATGGCTTACGCGTTGCCTTGATTCAACCCTTTTTTGCGGGCAAGCCCGCTCCTTGCAGGAGCGGGCTTGCCCCACGATCGCCTCAAAGATTCAGGAACACCCCTCAATGCTTTCCGCTTTGCGCATTACCTCCTGCCTGCTCACCACCCTTGTCAGCACCACTACCCTGGCCCAGGACGCCACCCTCACCGGTGACTGGGGCGGCCTTCGCCACCAGTTGGACGAACAAGGCATCAAATTCACCGGCGACTACAGCGGCGAGACCGCCTATAACGCCAACGGCGGCCTGCACCGCTCGGCGCGCTACTCGCAGAACATCAAGCTCGGCGTGCAGTTCGACCTGGAAAAACTGTACGCCGTGGACGATGGCGGCAAGGTCCAACTGACCCTCAACGACCGTCGTGGCAACAGCGCCTCCGAAGACCTGGTGGGCAACCGCCTGCCGATCCAGGAAAACTACGGCGGCCTCTACACCCGCCTGACCGAACTGAGCTACGAGCGCACGCTGTTCACCCCGGCCCTGAACGTCAAGCTTGGCTACATGGCCATGGGCAACGACCTGGGCGGGCTGGACAGCGGCATCCTGTGCAACTTCATGAACGCCGGTTTCTGCGGGCATCCGCTGAACATGTCGGGCGGTAGCGGCTGGACCAACTACCCCAACGCCCACTTGGGGGTACGGGTCAAATACGACCTGTCGCCGGCCTGGCAGCTACGCGTGGCGGCATTCAATGTCGACCCCGAAAGCAACGGCAACGCCAGCCGTGCCTGGCACGTGGGCCCCAAGCACACCACCGGCACCGTGGTGCCGCTCGAGCTGGTGTACAAACTCGCGGGTGACCTGCCTGGGGAATACAAGCTGGGTTACTACTACGACAGCTCCGATGCCAAGCGTATTGGCAGCGACGATGAAGTGGCCGGTCGGGGCGGTCATTACCTGCTGATCGATCAGGCCGTCTGGAACTCCCAAGCTTCAACGGGCCGCAGCCTGCACGTGTTCGGCCAGTACTCGGCCGCGAGTGCGGCGGCGTCGCCCTTCAAGACCTGGTATGGCACAGGCCTGGTGCTGTACAAGCCGTTTGCAGGCCGCCCCCGCGATACCGTTGCCCTGGGCTATGGCCGTGCCGTGCCCAACCCCCGCAGCCGTGACGTGCAACAGGACGCCGCGCTGGCCAACGGCGAGGCGTTCCCCCACCTGGACAGCGCCGAACAGCTGATTGAACTGAGCTACGGCTACCAGGCCACGCCCTGGCTGACCTTGCGCCCGGATGTGCAATACATCATCGAGCCGGGGGCGTTCTCGGGCGAGCAGATCGACAACGCCCTGGTACTGGGCTTGCAGGTCAAGGCCACGTTCTAACGCGCCGCCACTGCCTCGATCTCCACCTGCATGCCTCCCAGCGCGAGCCTTGGCACCGGGATCAACGTGCAGGTGGGCTTCATGTGCGGGCCCCAGGCGCGGTCGGACTCAGCGACCCACTGACGCAGTTTTTCAGCCGAGTGATCGACGATCAGCAGCGTCAGCTTGAACACATCCTCAAGCCCCGCGCCGCGCGACTGCAACGCCGTCTGCAGGTTGGCCAGAGCCTGGCGGGCCTGGTCGGCAAAGTTGGCTGAAAGCCGCCCCTCGACGTCCTCCCCCCCTGCCCGGCGATATACAGCAGCATCGCCCCGGGGCTTACCTCGGCGACGTGGGAATAGGCGTTGGCGCTGGGGTCGTAGAGGCCCCGAGGGTTGGACAGGCGAAAGGTGCTGGGCATGAGGGAGGCTCCTGTGTGGAAAGAGCCTGCAGTGTCGAACCTCGACTTAACTTCAGGTCAAGCCCCTGCACGCGTAGCCGCTGCCGCCAGGCTGCGATCGGCCGCAAAGCGGTCGCAGAGTTGCCAGGCGGTAGCGGCTACCAAGTGCCTGCTATCATCCTGCCTTCACCCCAACTCGATGAGCCCTCTCAATGCACCTCGCCCCCGCCATCCCGGTTCTGCGCATCTTTTCGGTGGAAAAAGCCAAGGAATTCTATTTGGACTTTCTCGGCTTCACCCTCGACTGGGAACACCGTTTCGAACCCGCCCTGCCGCTCTATGTCCAGGTCCATCGCGACGGGCTCATCCTGCACCTGAGCGAGCACCACGGCGACAGCACGCCTGGCTCTACCGTGTTTGCACGCGTCGAGGATATCCAGGCCCTGCAGCGCGAGCTGATTGCCAAGCAATACGGCTATTCGCGCCCCGAAGCCCAGCACGTCGGCTGGGGCCTGCAAATGGAAATCGCCGACCCGTTCGGCAATCGCCTGCGTTTCTGTCAGCAGATCGAGGACTGAACGGTGCTTTACCTGCCAGGCACCGCGCACTAAGCTGCGTACCTGAACCGCTCGCACCGAGGTGTAGTCCGATGCGCCATTAATGCCGCCGTCTGTTCGACGGCCCGTCTTCATCCCCCTTTACCGGGGACGTTGCTGGCATTTCGTGGAGTGTCGTATGACCCCTGTCTCGATCCTGACGCTCGATGGCGTCGCCTTTGCCTTGCCCGATGGCAGGCCGTTGTTTACCGACCTGAATGAATGCTTCGACCAGCGCCGCACCGGCCTGGTCGGGCGCAATGGCGTGGGCAAGAGCATCCTTGCGCAAATCCTCGCCGGGAACCTGGCACCCACCGCTGGGCACTGCCGTGCCACTGGCCGGGTGCATTGCCTGGCGCAGCAGATTGCCGGCCCCGACACCACCGTGGCGCAACTGGCCCAGGTCGGCGAGGTGCTCGATGCCTTGCGCCGCATCGAGGCCGGCAGTTGCTCGCAAGCCGACTTCGACACCGTGGGCGAACGCTGGGATATGCGCGAGCGCCTGCAGGCGCAATTGGCGCGCCATGGGCTGGAACAATTGGATGCAGACCGGCCGGTCGCCACCCTGAGCGGCGGCCAGGCCATGCGCGTGGCCTTGCTCGGGGCATTTCTCAGTGAGGCCGACTACCTGATCCTCGATGAGCCGAGCAATCACCTGGACGGTCCCGCTCGCGCCCAACTGCTCAGCCTGCTCAAAGAATGGAACAAGGGATTGCTGGTAATCAGCCATGACCGTGAACTGCTCGCGCACATGCAGCGGATCGTCGAGCTTTCGCCCCTTGGCCTGGCCAGTTACGGCGGCAACTACAGTGTGTATGCCCAGTGCAAGGCCGATGAAAGCGCCCAGGCCGAGCGCACGCTGGAGCGCCTGAAGCTGGAACGTCAGCGCCAGGCCCGCGAGCTGCAGCAACAACGCGAGCGGCTAGAGCGGCGCCAGGCCAGGGCTGGCCGGGAGGCGCGCGACAGTAACCAGGCGAAGATACTCCTGGATCGCAGGCAGGAACGCAGCGAAGCCACTGCCGGCAAACTGCAGCGCGACCATCAGGCCGCCCGGCAGGCTATGGCGCAGAGGGTGCGTGAAGCTGCCCGGCGGGTGGAGGCCAGCAACGCCATCGTCCTCCAGGCACCGGCCCCTGCGCGACAGGCGGGCAGCCCGCTGCTAACGCTGCAGGCACTGCGCCTGCCTTTCGGTGATCCGCTACAGGCACCGCTGGACGGGTGCCTGTACAGTGGCGAACGGGTCGCACTGATCGGCGCCAACGGCAGCGGCAAGTCGACGCTGCTCAAGGTGCTGGCAGGTCTTCTCGCACCCCATTCCGGCCACGTCGAGGTTCGCGTTGAAGTCGCCTACCTCGATCAGCACTGCAGCCTGTTGCCTGCCACGCAGTCGGTGCTCGACTACCTGCGCCGGCGCTCCGCCAGCCTCGATGAAAGCAGCCTGCGCACGCGTCTCGCGCAGTTGGGCCTGGGTGCCGAACGGGTGGAGCTGCCCAGTGGTGTGCTCAGTGGCGGGGAGCGCCTCAAGGCGGCCCTGGCGGGTGTGCTCTATGGCGATACGCCGGTGCAGCTATTGCTGCTGGATGAGCCGAGCAATCACCTCGACCTGCCCGCCCTCGCCGCCCTGGAAAACATGCTGTGCCAGTACCGCGGGGCCCTGCTGGTGGCCTCGCACGACACAATGTTTTTGCAGCAGTTGGGGCTGGACCGCGCGTGGCGACTGGAACGCTGAAACGACAAGGCCCCGTCCATTGCTGGACGGGGCCTTGGTTTACCCTGCTGCCTGGTGTTCAAACTATCGTACCTGCCCCGCGATTGGCGGCGGTCGTGGTACGTATCGAGGTCAGCGGGCAAAGCTTCGTTGAATTCATGGTGCGCCTGACTGAGTAGTCTGTCCAGCTCAATGTGCAGCCAGATGGCCCAACGGTAGTGGCCCATGGGGCTTGACCGTCTGGATGGCGAAATTGCTGCGAATATCGCTGACGCCCGGCAGTTTGAGCAGGGTGTCGATCAGAAAGCGTTCGTAGCGGCGCAGGTCCGGCACCACCACCTGGAGCAGGAAATCCGACTCACCCGACACCAGGTGCGCGGCAATCACTTCGGGCAAAGCCAGTACCGCGTTCTGAAAGGCCTGGGCGGCCGGTTCGTGATGGCGCTCGACCTTGACCCCGACGAACACTGTCAGGCCCAGGCCGACTTCGTTGCGGTCCAGCTGGGCCGCATAGCCCTTGATCATCCCCGCTTCCTCCAGCAGTCGGACCCGACGCAGGCAGGGTGACGGCGACAGGCCGATCATTTCGGCAAGCTCCACATTGCTCAGGCGAGCATTGCGCTGCAGGGCGTCGAGAATCTTGCGGTCAAAAGCGTCCAGCGTAATTTTTGGCATGATCGGTATATTCCTTTACTGACCGTGGCAGTTTATATCAATACACCCTGTATTCCACGCAACTTTCGCAAGCACCTGCCAGCCCCTCCCGGCATAGAATTTTCGCCTGACCATTGATTGCCGGGAGTGGGTGAAATGACTCAATACAGCATGTTTTGCGCCGCACTGCTGGTGGTGTACCTGGTGCCCGGACCGGACATGTTCCTGCTGCTCAATACCGGCGCCAGCGAAGGCCGCCGCCAGGCCCTGATGACCGCACTGGGCCTGGCCCTGGCGCGAGCCGCTCATGTCACCCTGGCTGCCCTGGGGCTGGCGGCGCTGCTGCGAACCCACCCCTGGGCCTTCGACCTGCTCAGTATTGCCGGGGGGTTGTACCTCGCCTGGTTGGGCTGGCAGTTGCTGTGCGCTCCGGTCTCGGCCTTGCCCAGCAGCACAACCACGGCCCGCAACCCTGGCCATTGGTCGGCCGCCTTGAAAAAAGGACTGCTGACCAACCTGCTCAACCCCAAGGCCCTGTTGTTCTGTTCGGTGTTGCTGCCACAGTTCATCAGCCAGACGGGCGGACCGATCGGCCAGCAATTTGCCATTCTCGGCGCGGTGCTGGTGGTGGTCGGGCTGGGATTCGACAGCTTCTATGCCCTGAGCGGTGATCGCCTGGGCCGCTGGGTGGCCGCCAGTCCCTGGAAACAAAAGCTGCAGAACCGCCTGTTCGGCACCCTGCTGATCGGCTTCGGTGCGCGCCTGGTGCTGCTGCGCGAGCTGGGCGGGTGACGATTTACGCTGATTTTCACTGCGACCATGGTCCAATCTATGACTGGGCGTTTCCGATCTGCACGGGATGTATTATCGTGGCTGCGTGCGCTATTTCAGCCGCCTGAGCCATCAGGCATATGCCAACCATTCGAGGGTGCCATGAGTAACGAAAGCATTAACTGGGACAAGCTGGGCTTCGACTACATCAAGACCGACAAGCGCTACCTGTCCTACTTCCGTAACGGCGAGTGGGACGCGGGCACCCTGACCGAAGACAACCAGTTGCACATCAGCGAAGGCTCGACCGCGCTGCATTATGGCCAGCAATGCTTCGAAGGCATGAAGGCGTACCGCTGCAAGGATGGTTCGATCAACCTGTTCCGTCCTGACCAGAACGCCCTGCGCATGCAGCGCAGCTGCGACCGCCTGCTGATGCCACAAGTGCCTACCGATGTGTTCATCGAGGCCTGCAAACAAGTGGTCAAGGCCAACGAACGCTTCGTGCCGCCGTATGGCAAGGGTGCCCTGTACCTGCGTCCGTTCGTGATCGGCGTAGGCGACAACATCGGCGTGCGTACCGCCCCGGAGTTCATCTTCTCGATCTTCGCCATTCCGGTCGGCTCGTACTTCAAGGGCGGCATGACCCCGCACAAGTTCCTGATTTCCGACTACGACCGCGCCGCACCACAAGGCACCGGTGCCGCCAAGGTCGGCGGCAACTACGCAGCCAGCCTGCAGCCAGGCTACAAGGCCAAGCAGGCCGGTTTCGCCGACTGCATCTACCTTGACCCGTTGACCCACACCAAGATCGAGGAAGTCGGCTCGGCCAACTTCTTTGGTATCACCGCCAACAACGAGTTCATCACGCCGAAGTCGGCCTCGGTGCTGCCGGGCATCACCCGCCTGTCGCTGATGGAACTGGCGCAATCGCGCCTGGGCCTGAAAGTGATCGAGGGCGACGTACTGATCAACAACCTTGGCCTGTTCAAGGAAGCCGGTGCCTGCGGTACCGCCGCGGTGATCACCCCGATCGGCGGCATCCAGTACAACGGCAACCTGCACGTGTTCTACAGCGAGACCGAAGTGGGCCCAGTTACCCAGAAGCTCTACCAGGAGCTGACCGGTATCCAGAGTGGCGACATTGAAGCGCCGGCGGGCTGGATCGTTAAGGTTTGATGACCTGACAGCATCGCGGGCAAGCCCGCTCCGGCATGGGGCGGGCTGCCTGGCGATCATGAATTTTTCTTTAACCCGGGCACCGCCTATTCTTTGGCACAATCAAGTCTCTACTCGCCGCCCAGGTAATAGCATGCCCCGCGTACTGACTATCGAAGACGATGCGGTCACCGCACAAGAGATCGTCGCCGAACTTTCCAGCCATGGCCTGGAAGTGGATTGGGCCGACAACGGCCGCGAGGGCCTGGCCAAGGCCATTGCCGGCGGCTACGACCTGATCACCCTGGACCGCATGCTCCCCGAGCTCGACGGCCTGACCATCGTCACCACCCTGCGCAACCTCAAGATCGTCACGCCGATCCTGATGATCAGCGCCCTGTCGGATGTCGACGAACGGGTGCGCGGCCTGCGTGCCGGTGGCGACGACTACCTGACCAAACCCTTTGCCTCCGACGAAATGGCCGCCCGCGTAGAAGTGCTGCTGCGACGCAACAGCGTGCCACTGGCGCAGACCCGCCTGCAGGTCGGCGACCTGGAGCTGGACTTGATCAGCCATGAGGCACGGCGCGGCGAGCACACCCTCAACCTGTTGCCCACCGAGTACAAGTTGCTGGAGTTTCTCATGCGCCACGCCGGCCAGGTGATTACCCGGATGATGATCTTCGAGGAAGTCTGGGGTTATCACTTCGACCCCGGCACCAACCTGATCGACGTGCATATCGGCCGCTTGCGCAAGAAGATCGACGCCGCCGGCCAGGCCCCGCTGATTCGGACCGTGCGGGGCTCGGGCTATGCCATTGCCGAACCCGTCTAAGGGCTGGAGCTCGTCCACCAGCCGTCTGCTTGCGCTCTACAGCTTTCTGTTCGTAGCCTGGAGCAGCATCCTCATGGGAGTGCTGTACTTCGAGGTTTCTGGCTACCTGAACAAACTCACCCGTCACTCGTTGCTGCAGCGCCAGCACCTGTTCGCGCACATGAGCGGCAAGCAGCTCGACGACGCCCTGATCGCAAGCCAGGCCTTCGAGGAACGCAGCTTCGATGCCTACGGCCTGTTCGATGCACAGTTCAATCCCCTCGGCGGACAGGTCCGCCAGGTACCGGCAGACCTGGGACTGGACGGCAAGATCCATGAGTTGAACCGCTGCCTGGACGCCGACGACCCACACCTGCCCCGCGACAGCTGTGACGCGGTGGCGATCAAAGTGCGCGATGGCCGCTGGCTGATCCTGGTGCGCGACAACGGCTCGCTGTTCGTGGTTACTCGCATCATCCTCCATGCCCTGCTCTGGGGCCTGTCGCTGACCATCATTCCCGGCATCGCCGGCTGGTACCTGCTGCGCCGCCGACCGCTCAAGCGTATCCGCGCGATCCAGGCGACTGCCGAGCAGATCGTCGCTGGCGACCTGACCCGACGCCTGCCGCTGTCGCAGCGGCGTGACGAGCTGGACATGCTGGCGGCTATCGTCAACGCCATGCTCGACCGCATCGAGCGGCTGATGCATGAGGTCAAGGGTGTGTGCGACAACATTGCCCACGACCTGCGCACCCCACTGACCCGGCTGCGCGCCCAGCTCTACCGCATCCGCCAGCAGGCCGGCGACGACTCGCCCCAGGCCGAAGCGCTGGAGCAGGCCATTGGCGAGACCGACACGCTGATGGCGCGATTTCGCGGCTTGCTCCGTATCAGCGAACTGGAAGACCGCCAGCGCCGTGCCGGCTTTGTCGAACTCGACCCGCGAGCCCTGCTGCTGGAGATGCACGACTTCTACTTGCCGCTGGCCGAGGATGGCGAAATTCGCCTGAGCCTGGAGGTACCTGCCCAGCTACCACCGCTGCATGGCGATCGCGAGCTACTGTTCGAGGCGCTGGCCAACCTGCTCGGCAACGCCATCAAGTTCACCCCCGCAGGCGGCCAGGTGCGAATGCGCGCCAGCAGTGATGCCGGTGCTGTGCAGATTGAGATTGAGGACAGCGGACCGGGGATTCCCGAGGACGAACGCGGGGCGGTGTTGAAGCGCTTCTATCGCAGCGAGGAAGGCCATCGGCACCCGGGGTTCGGGCTGGGGTTGTCAATCGTTGCGGCGATTGTCGATTTGCATGGCTTTGACTTGGAGGTCGGGACGAGTGAGTTGGGTGGGGCGAGGTTGGTGGTGATTTGTCGGGCCCTGATCGCGGGACAACCCGCTCCTAAAGTGTAGGAGCGGGTTGTCCCGCGATTGATCAGTCGGCCAGGCGCCAGGTAGTCCCGCCCTTGCCGTCTTCCAGCACCACGCCCATGGCGGTGATCTGGTCACGAATGCGGTCGGACTCTGCCCAGTTCTTGTCGGCACGTGCCTGCAGGCGCGCCTGGATCAGGGCTTCGACTTCAGCCGCATCGACCTTGCCTTCGGCACCGGCACGCAGGAAGTCGTCGGCATCCAGTTGCAGCACACCGAGCAAGTCACCCATCTCACGCAGGCGACCGGCAAGGCCAGCCGCGACCTCGGGCTCGCTGTCGCGCAGGCGGTTGATCTCGCGCACCAGGTCAAACAGCACGGCGCAGGCCTCGGGGGTGCCGAAGTCGTCGTTCATCGCCAGGGTGAAGCGGTCGACATAGGTCTCGCCACCCTTGGCCTCGACTCGCGGCAAGCCGCGCAGGGCATGGTAGAAACGCTCCAGCGCGCCCTTGGACTCGCGCAGGCTGTCTTCGGAGTAGTTGATCGAGCTGCGGTAGTGGCTCGACACCAACAGGTAGCGGACCACCTCCGGGTGATACTTGTCGAGCACGTCGCGAATGGTGAAGAAGTTGTTCAAGGACTTGGACATCTTCTCGCCATTGATGCGGATCATGCCGCAGTGCATCCACGAATTGGCGTACTGCTTGCCGGTGGCGGCCTCGCTCTGGGCGATTTCGTTTTCGTGGTGCGGGAACTCCAGGTCGTTGCCTCCGCCGTGGATGTCGAAGCTCTCGCCCAGGCAGCAGGTGGACATCACCGAGCACTCGATGTGCCAGCCCGGACGGCCCGGGCCCCATGGCGATTCCCAGCTCGGCTCGCCCGGTTTTACGCCCTTCCACAGGACGAAATCGAGCGGATCCTGCTTGGCTTCGTCGACCTCGATCCGCGCACCGATGCGCAGGTCTTCGATCTTCTTGCGCGACAGCTTGCCGTAGCCGACGAACTTGCCGACGCGGTAGTACACGTCGCCATTGCCGGGTGCATAGGCGTAGCCCTTGTCGATCAGGGTCTGGATCATCGCGTGCATGCCGGCGATATGGTCGGTGGCACGCGGCTCCTGGTCCGGCGGCAGAATGTTCAGGCGGCGCTCGTCTTCGTGCATCGCGTCGATCATGCGGGCGGTCAGCGCGTCGAACGACTCGCCGTTCTCGTTGGCCCGGTTGATGATCTTGTCATCGATGTCGGTGATGTTGCGCACGTAAGTCAGGTCGTAGCCGCTGTAACGCAGCCAGCGGGTGACCAGGTCGAAGGCGACCATGCTGCGGCCGTGACCCAGGTGGCAGTAGTCGTACACGGTCATGCCGCAGACGTACATGCGCACCTTGTTGCCTTCGAGCGGCTTGAAGACTTCCTTGGTTTTGCTAAGCGTGTTGTAGATGGTAAGCACGAGCGTTCCTCAGCTGCCCCACGAATCGCGCAGGGTCACAGTCCGGTTGAATACCGGGCGACCCGGCTGGGAGTCTTTCAGGTCGGCGCAGAAGTAGCCTTCGCGCTCGAACTGGAAGCGGTCTTCTGGCTGGGCCTGGCCCAGGGAAGGTTCCGCGCGACAACCGGTAAGGACCTGCAGCGAATCGGGATTGATGTTGTCGAGGAAGGTGCCGCCATCTTCGGTCTTCTCAGGGTTGGCCGAGCGGAACAGGCGGTCGTACAGACGCACTTCGCACTCCACGCTGGCCGCCGCCGGTACCCAGTGGATCACACCCTTGACCTTGCGGCCTTCAGGGTTCTTGCCCAGGGTGTCCGGGTCGTACGAGCAGCGCAGCTCGACGATGTTGCCTTCGGTGTCCTTGATCGCTTCGTCGGCGCGGATCACGTAGCTGCCGCGCAGACGCACTTCACCGGCCGGCTCCAGGCGCTTGTAGCCCTTCGGCGGCGCTTCCATGAAGTCGTCGCGGTCGATGTAGAGCTCGCTGGCGAACGGCAGTACGCGCACGCCCATGTCTTCTTTCGGGTGGCGTGGCAGTTCGAGGTTCTCGACCTGGCCTTCCGGGTAGTTGGTGATGACCACTTTCAGCGGACGCAGCACGCACATGGCGCGAGGCGCGGTGCGGTCGAGGTCTTCGCGGATGCTGAATTCGAGCATCGACATGTCGACCACGCCGTCGGACCGGTTGGTGCCGATCATTTCGCAGAAGTTGCGGATCGAGGCCGGGGTGTAGCCGCGGCGACGGAAACCCGACAGCGTCGACATGCGCGGATCGTCCCAACCCTGGACGTGCTGCTCGTCGACCAACTGCTTGAGCTTGCGCTTGCTGGTGATGGTGTAGTTCAGGTTCAGGCGGCTGAACTCGTACTGGCGCGGCTTGGCCGGCACCGGCAGGTGGTCCAGGAACCACTCGTACAGCGGACGATGGCCTTCGAATTCGAGGGTGCAGATGGAATGAGTAATGCCTTCGATGGCGTCCGACTGACCGTGGGTGAAGTCGTAGTTCGGATAGATGCACCACGTGTCACCGGTCTGGTGGTGGTGGGCATGGCGGATGCGATAGAGGATCGGATCGCGCATGTTCATGTTCGGCGAGGCCATGTCGATCTTGGCACGCAGCACACGCTCGCCGTCCTTGAATTCGCCGGCTTTCATGCGCGCGAACAGGTCCAGGTTTTCCTCGACCGAACGCTCGCGGAACGGGCTGTTCTTGCCAGGTTCGGTCAGGTTGCCACGGTATTCCTTGGACTGCTCGGGGGTCAGGTCGCAGACGTAGGCATCACCAGCCTTGATCAGCTCCACGGCCCAGTCGTGCAGTTGGTCGAAGTATTCCGAGGCGTAGCGCACCGGGCCGGTCCACTCGAAGCCCAGCCACTTGACGTCGCTCTGGATGGCGTCGATGTACTCCTGGTCTTCTTTGGCCGGGTTGGTGTCATCGAAACGCAGGTGACAGGCTCCGCCGAACTCCTGGGCCAGGCCGAAGTTCACGCAGATCGACTTGGCATGGCCGATGTGCAGGTAACCGTTGGGCTCTGGCGGGAAACGGGTGACGATGCTGCTGTGCTTGCCCGAGTCCAGGTCGGCCTGCACGATCGGACGCAGGAAGTTCGCAGGGACGGCGGGCGCGCCTTTGGCAGCGGCGTTGGGAGCGGTGTCGGCAGTGGGCTTGCTCATAGGATCCTTGAAATACGGGTACACGGCCTGGGTAGGCCGACTGAATCAAAGCGCTTATCATAGCCGAAGCGGTCGAGCTGCCGACAGCGCCCTGCCGACAAACTGGCGGGATATTCGACCGGCAATGCAAAAAAACTGCCGCGAGCCACGTATCTCGGGTTGTAGACTGTGCGTCAGGTTTACATCGCGTTGCGGCGCGACCCTATTTCAAATGCCTTGAAAGAGCGAATCCCAGCATGTCCAAAGTCAAACTGAGCACCAACCACGGCGACATCATCCTGAAACTGGACGCCGAAAAGGCCCCTAAAACCGTCGAGAACTTCGTTCAGTACGTTAAAGAAGGCCACTACGACAACACCGTGTTCCACCGTGTGATCAAGGGCTTCATGATCCAGGGCGGCGGCTTCGAGCCAAGCATGAGCCAGAAGAAAACCCGTGCCAGCATCCAGAACGAAGCGGACAACGGCCTGAAGAACACCAAGTACAGCATCGCCATGGCCCGCACCATGGAGCCACATTCGGCCTCGGCGCAGTTCTTCATCAACGCCTCCAACAACGACTTCCTCAACCACAGCGGCAAGAACGTGCAGGGCTGGGGCTACGCGGTATTCGGTGAAGTGACCGAAGGCCAGGACATCGTCGACAAGATCGAAGGCGTTGCCACCGGTTCCAAGGCCGGCCACCAGGACGTGCCGAAAGACGACGTGATCATCGAGAAAGCCGAGATCATTGAGTGATACTGCTGATCTCTGATCTGCACCTGCAAGAAGAACGCCCGGACATTACCCGGGCGTTTCTTGATCTGCTTGACGGACGTGCCCGCCACGCCCGGGCGCTGTACATCCTCGGTGATTTCTTCGAGGCCTGGATCGGCGACGACGCCATGACGCCCTTCCAGACCAGCATCTGCACTGCCCTGCGCGCCCTGAGCGACAGCGGCACACAGGTGTTCCTGATGCACGGCAACCGCGATTTCCTGATTGGCGAGCCCTTCTGCAAGGCCGCAGGCTGCACCTTGCTGGCCGACCCCTGTGTGGTGGAGATGGGAGGTGAGCCGGTGCTGCTGATGCATGGCGACAGCCTTTGCACCCTGGACCTTGCGTACATGAAGATGCGCCGCTATTTGCGCAACCCGGTCAGCCTGTGGATCCTGCGGCACCTGCCGCTGGGCACCCGGCAAAAACTGGCGCGCAAGCTGCGCAGCGAAAGCCGGGCGCAAACGCGGATGAAGGCCACCGACATCGTCGACGTGACCCCGGAGGAAGTGCCGCGGATCATGGCCCAGTATGGCGTGCGCACCCTGGTGCATGGGCACACCCATCGTCCGGCGATTCACAAACTGGTGGTCGACGGCCAACCGGCGCGGCGTATCGTGCTGGGCGACTGGGATCGCCAGGGCTGGGCGCTGGAGGTGGATGAGCAAGGGTTTCAGTTGCAGCCGTTTGCTTTTCCCTGATCGCTGATCGCGGGGCAAGTCGAGACGTCGCACCGCCGCTCCTACAGGTTGTGGGAGCGGCGGTGCGACTTGCCCCGCGATGTCTCAATGCCCCGCCGAAGCAGGCCCGGCCTTGGCCGCAAACGGCGGCCTGGCCAGCCACACCAGCAGAATCAACCCCGCGAACACCCAACCCATCAGGGTGAAGTAATCCACCGTCGACATCATGTATGCCTGGCTGCTGAGCATGCGCTCAAGCTGCGCATACGACTGCCCGTTCGCCCCGCCCAGGTGGTTGAGCGCCTCGCGGGTGGCCGGCTCGTAGGTGCTGATGCTCTCGCTCAGGTAGGCATGGTGCTGGTCGGCCCGGCGGATCCATATCCAGGTGGTCAGCGAGGCGGCAAAGCTGCCGCCCAGGGTTCGCAGAAAGGTGGCCAGGCCCGAGCCATCGGCAATCTGGTGCGGCGGCAGGTCCGAGAGCAGGATGCTCAGGGTCGGCATGAAGAACAGCGCCACGCCGATACCCATGAACAACTGCACCAGGGCGATGTGCTGGAAGTCCACCTCGTTGGTGAAACCTGCACGCATGAAGCAACTGGTGCCGATGGCCAGGAAGGCCAGGCCCGCCAGCAGGCGCAGGTCGAACTTGTGCGCGTACTTGCCGACAAAGGGCGACATCAGCACGGGTAGCAAACCGATCGGCGCCACGGCCAGGCCGGCCCAGGTGGCGGTGTAGCCCATCTGGGTCTGCAACCACTGCGGCAAAATCAGGTTGATGCCGAAAAAGCCTGCATAACCGAACACCAGGACAATGGTGCCGATGCGAAAGTTGCGGTGTACGAACAGTCGCAGGTTGACCACCGGGTGCTTGTCGGTGAGTTCCCATATGATGAATACCGCGATGAACACCACCGAAATCAGGCTGCCAATCACGATGAAGTTCGACTCGAACCAGTCGAGGTCATTGCCTTTGTCCAGCACGATCTGCAAGGCGCCAACGCCGATGATCAAGCACAGCAAGCCGACGTAGTCCATGGGCTGGCGACGAGTGCTGACGGGACGCGTGCGCATCTGCTGGCGCACCACCGCCGCGGCGAACAGGCCGATGGGCACGTTGATGAAGAAGATCCACGGCCAGCTGTAGCTGTCGGTGATCCAGCCGCCCAGAATGGGGCCGGCAATCGGCGCCACCACCGTGACCATCGCCAACAGGGCCAACGCCATGCCCCGCTTGGCCGGCGGGTAAACGGCAATCAGCAGGGTCTGGGTCATCGGGTACAGGGGGCCCGCAACAATACCTTGCAACACGCGAAAGCCGACCAGCTCCGGCATCGACCGGGCAATACCGCACAGGAACGACGCCAGCACGAACAGCAAGGTGGCCCAGATGAACAGTTTCACCTCACCAAAGCGCCGGCTCAGCCAGCCGGTCAGCGGCAAAGCGATGGCATTGCTGACTGCAAACGAGGTAATCACCCAGGTGCCCTGCTCCACACTCACGCCCAGGTTACCGGCAATGGTCGGCAGCGCCACATTGGCGATGGTGGTGTCGAGCACCTGCATGAAGGTCGCCAGCGACAGGCCGATGGTGGTCAGCAGCAGGCTCGGCGGCGTGAATGACGCGGTGTTGCTCATCGTGCGGCCGTCTTGCTGGCCGCGGCACTGTTGTCATGGATCAAGCGGGTGATCATGGCGTCGGCTTCGACCAATTGGCGGTCATACACCTTGGTGGTGAACGAGGCCTTCTGCGGCGGCAACTGGGCCAGCACCGGGCCGCTCTGGTCATGCATGTCGACCGTGACCTGGGTCGACAGACCGATGCGTAGCGGATGCGCCGCCAATTGCTCGGCATTGATATGGATGCGTACCGGTACCCGCTGGACGATCTTGATCCAGTTACCGGTGGCGTTCTGCGCCGGCAGCAAGGCAAAGGCACTGCCAGTACCGGCCCCCAGGCTGTCGATGGTGCCGCTGTACTTGACCTCGCTGCCGTACAGGTCGGCAACGATATCGACCGGCTGGCCGATGCGCATGTTGCGCAACTGGGTTTCTTTGAAGTTGGCGTCGATCCACAGCTGGTCCAGGGGGATCACTGCCATGGTCGCGGTGCCCGGCTCCAGGCGCTGGCCCAGCTGCACGGTACGCTTGGCCACATAACCGGTCACCGGCGCCACCAGGGTGGTGCGAGCAGCCGCCAGGTACGCCTGGCGCAGTTGAGCGGCAGCCGCCATCACTTCAGGGTGCGAGGACACCACGGTGTCATCGACCAGCGCGGTGGTGGTGTTGAGCTGCTGACGGGCATTGATCAGCGCGTTCTGGGCCGAGGCCAGGTCGTCACGGGCGTGGGACAACTCTTCCAGCGAGATCGCCCCGCCAGCGGCCAGGGTCTTGCGGCGGGTGTAGTTTTCCTGGGCCTTGGTCTGCTCGGCCTGACGCGCCGCGACCTGGGCTTTCATGCCATCAACGTTGCTGTACAGCCCGCGTACCCGGCGCACGGCGCGGGCCAGCTCGGCCTGGGCTGCCTGCAGGCCGATTTCGGCATCGCTGGGGTCGAATTCGATCAGCACCTGGCCCTCATGCACCAGGTCGCCATCGTCGGCGCCGATACTGACGACGGTGCCGGTCACCAGCGGAGTGATTTCCACCACGTTGCCATTGACGTAGGCATCGTCGGTTTCTTCGTTCCAGCGCCCGTACAGTTCATGCCAGGCCCAGACGGCGCCACCGACCACGACGATCAGCAGTAACAGGCCGAGCAGCCAGGTCTTGCGCTTGCGCGAGGTGTTGAGGTCCTGCGCGGCGTCGGCAGGCTCCGGAGTGTTGGCAATGGCCATGTCGAGTACCTAGGCTTACGCGTGTTCAGAAATGGAAGGCTGGGCTGCGGCAGTGCGCAGGGCCGTCAGGGTGTCACCGGCGGCGAGCAGGACCTTGGTCAGCAGGCCTTCAAGGCTTGCCAGCTCGTCCGGCGCCAATATGCCCAGCAGCTCGTTCATGGCTGCAGCGCCGATCTGCGGTAGCTGGTCGGCAAGCGTGTGCCCTTCCTCGCTCAGCGCCAGGCGCACCTGGCGGCGATCATCCGGACAGCGGCGGCGCAGAAGCAGATCTTTCTGTTCCAGGCGGTCGAGCATGCGCGTCATCGAACCGCTGTCCAGGGCCAGGTAACGGCACAGCTCGGCGGGGGTGTCGACGCCGTACTGGGCGACGATGATCAGCACCTTGAACTGCGCGGCGGTCACGCCGAAGGCCTGCAGGTGGCTGTCGAGAATGCGGTCCTTGACCAGCGCGGCACGGCCCAGCAACAGGCCGAGGGTGCAGGACTGGAAGTTCTCGGGGGTGTAATGCGGCATGGCGGGAGATACCTGCTCAAGCAGTTAGTAACATAATGTTACTGCTTAAGCAGCTAACGTCAAGGCATTAATTAGCTAGCTCATTATCTGGCAAGCCGTAACCGCCAGGCTACGGCTACGGTGCAGTGGTCAGGGTCAGGGTCAGGCAGGAATTCCGCTGTGAAACCGGAACTCCTCATCCGGCGTGCTGATCAGTTCGGCTTCCACCGCCCTGACCTTCTCCACCACCCGCTCGATATCGGCCGCATCACCGTACTGGTGCGCCAGCTTCAGGTACCCCTGATAGTGGCGGGCTTCGCTATTGAGCAGCCCGTGATAGAACTTGCCCAGCTCTTCATCCAGATGCGGCACCAGCGCGGCAAAGCGCTCGCAACTGCGCGCTTCAATAAAGGCGCCGACGACCAGTGTGTCGACCAGCTTGACCGGCTCGTGGGTGCGCACCACCCGGCGTAACCCCGAGGCGTAGCGCCCGGCCGACAACGGGCGCAGGCCGATCTTGCGGCGCTTCATCAGGCGCAGTACCTGCTCGTGATGCACCAGCTCCTCGCGGGCCAGACGCGACATCATGTTGATCAGGTCCAGGTGGGTGTTGTACTTGGCCATCAGGCTCAGCGCGGTACTGGCGGCCTTGAACTCGCAGTTCTTGTGGTCGATCAGCAGGGTTTCCTGGTCGGCAAGGGCCGCCTGGACCCAGGCATCAGGCGTACGGCATCCAAGAAAGGCTTCGATTTCGGGAATAAGGGACATAGGCTCACAAACAGGCAGGGCAACGGCAAGACCGGCGATTATACCGGCGGCGGTGGCGATCACCAGTGACTATGCTTGATATGTATCAACGCCCATTGCACTTGGCGCCGACTATAGTCAGGCATTGGTCGCCATTTCTGAAGGGAGTTCACGCTCATGCAAGAAGTACGCAGCATCCTGGTGGTACTCGACCCCGAACACGCCCATAGCCGTGCGCTGACCCGGGCCAAACTGATCGCCGGTGCCACGGGCGCACGTCTGCATCTGCTGATGTGCGACAAAAAGCAGGACCACAGCGCCTTGCTCAGCCTGCTGGCCAGCCAGCTGCATGACGATGGCTTCGACAACGTGACCCATGAGCAGGCCTGGCACGACACCCTGCACGAATCGATCATCGATGTGCAGCAGGCCGAGGGCTGCGACCTGGTGATCAAGGAACATCGCCCGGACAACCCGCTGAAAAAGGCACTGCTCACCCCCACCGACTGGAAACTGCTGCGCCAGTGCCCCTGCGCGGTATTGATGGTCAAGCACGAACGGCCCTGGACCGGCGGCGTGATCCTCGCAGCAGTCGATGTCGGCAACCATGATGAAGCGCACCGCCTGCTGCACAAGAACATCATCGACCACGGCTATGAGATCGCCAACCTGGCCAAGGGCAATCTGCACGTCATCAGCGCCCATCCTTCACCGATGCTGTCGGCGGCCGACCCGGTGTACCAACTGAAGGAAACCATCGAGCAGCGCTACCGTGAGGAATGCAGCGCCTTCCAGGCCGAATTCGATATCAAGGATGATCGCCTGCATGTGGCCGAAGGGCCGGCGGATGTGTTGATCCCCTACACCGCCAAGAAATACGAGGCGGTGGTGACGGTGATCGGTACCGTGGCGCGCACCGGGATTTCCGGGGCACTGATCGGCAACACCGCCGAGGTGGTACTCGATTCGCTTGAGAGTGATGTACTGGTGCTCAAGAGCGAGGAGGCGCGCGTACACCTGACCGAGCTGGCACAGGGCTGACTTCCCGGCGGACCTTCACGACCTCATCGCTGCCAAGCAAGCTCCCACAAGCACCCCAGGCACCAACCCTGTGGGCGCTGGCTTGCCAGCGATGCTCTTGAACTCACCCCAAGGCATCCTTCAGAAAGCCCGGCGCGATGTAGCGCTGATAATGCGCTTCCGACAGCAGGAAAAATTCCCGATCAATGGCATCGCGCAACTGCGGCAATTCCCAGTCGCGAAACTCCGGCAACAACACCATGCCATAGGCTTCAAGGTCGCGTATGACCCGCGCGCCACGGGCGATCAGCTGGTAGGCCCAGCAGTATTCGGACTGGTGCGGCACGAAGCGGATCTTGCGCTGCTCCAGTTGCAGGCGCAGGCGCGTGGCATCAAAGACCTCAAGTTTGGCGACCATGACCTGCACCAGCAATTGCTCGAGGCGCAGCCAGACCGCACGCTTTTCGTCGTCGTTGTAGCCGTTCCAGTTGATCACTTCATGATGAAAACGCTTGCAGCCGCGACACACCAGATCCCCGTAAACCGTGGAACAGAGGCCGACACAAGGCGTTTTAATTGACTGATTGGACATGAAAAAGACAACAGCTTGGCGGTGGAACAGGCCGACATGTTAGCCCTTTGTCTAACGGGGGTCACTCGTTAAAGTCCTACAGCGCGCCTTACCTTTATCCAGTTTTTACCGTAGAATCACCCGGCCTTTTTAAGGCGCCAAATGTCCGTTGGAAGCTGTTTTCAAAGCGTCACGAGCACAGTTCATCCGGTAGAACGGCGTTGGCCCGGGATATTCGCCTGTCGCATATCCCGCGCCAGCCCTCATCAGCCTCCGTTCTACAGGCGTAAAACTTTGAAAGCAGCTTCTGTGAGGATTTCCTGCAACCCTGGCTACGCGGCCCAAGAAGCCGTATTGCGCACGGGTGCTGGACTTTCTGGATGAGCGTCCCGGACACCCATTTGGGACCACTGATGAGGGTAATAACTGTGCTTGAAGCCTACCGCAAACACATCGAAGAGCGTGCCGCCCAGGGTATCGTGCCCCAGCCGCTTAACGCCGAACAAACCGCAGGCCTGGTCGAGCTGCTGAAGAACCCCCCTTCTGGCGAAGAAGCCGTCCTCGTCGACCTGATCACCAATCGCGTTCCACCAGGAGTGGACGAAGCCGCCTACGTCAAGGCTGGTTTCCTCTCTGCTATCGCCAAGGGCGAAGCCACCTCCCCGCTGATCAACAAGCAACGCGCCGTTGAGCTGCTGGGCACCATGCAGGGCGGCTACAACATCGCCACCCTGGTCGAGCTGCTGGATGACGCAGCACTGGCCGCCGTCGCCGCCGAACAACTCAAGCACACCCTGCTGATGTTCGATGCGTTCCACGACGTCGCCGAAAAAGCCAAGGCGGGCAATGCCCACGCCAAGGCTGTGCTGGACTCCTGGGCCGCCGGCGAGTGGTTCACCAGCAAGCCTGCGATCGCTGAAAAATACAGCCTGACCGTCTTCAAGGTCCCTGGCGAAACCAACACCGACGACCTGTCCCCTGCCCCGGACGCCTGGTCGCGCCCAGACATCCCGCTGCACGCCCTGGCCATGCTGAAAATGGCCCGTGACGGCATCGTGCCTGAGCAACAAGGCGCCATCGGCCCGCTCAAGCAGATCGAAGAAGTCAAAGCCAAAGGCTTCCCGGTTGCCTACGTCGGTGACGTGGTCGGTACCGGCTCCTCGCGTAAATCCGCCACCAACTCGGTGCTGTGGTTCTTCGGCGACGACATCCCGTACGTACCGAACAAGCGCGCCGGTGGCTTCTGCTTCGGCTCGAAAATCGCCCCGATCTTCTACAACACCATGGAAGACGCCGGCGCTCTGCCAATCGAGTTCGACGTATCGAACCTGAACATGGGCGACGTCATCGACGTCTACCCACACGCCGGCAAAGTCTGCAAGCACGGTACCGACGAAGTCATCACCACCTTCGAACTGAAGACCCCGGTGCTGCTGGACGAAGTCCGCGCTGGTGGCCGTATCCCGCTGATCGTTGGCCGTGGCCTGACCGACAAGGCTCGCACCGAGCTGGGCCTGCCGGTTTCCGATCTGTTCCAGAAGCCTGAGCAGCCTGTCGACACCGGGAAAGGCTATACCCTGGCGCAAAAAATGGTCGGCAAGGCCTGCGGCGTGACTGGCGTTCGTCCAGGCACCTACTGCGAGCCGAAGATGACCACCGTCGGCTCCCAGGACACCACTGGCCCGATGACCCGTGACGAACTGAAGGACCTGGCGTGCCTGGGCTTCTCTGCTGACCTGGTCATGCAGTCGTTCTGCCACACCGCGGCCTATCCAAAGCCGATCGACGTCAACACCCACCACACCCTGCCGGATTTCATCCGCACCCGTGGCGGCGTGTCCCTGCGTCCAGGCGACGGCATCATCCACAGCTGGCTGAACCGCATGCTGCTGCCTGACACCGTCGGTACCGGTGGTGACTCGCACACCCGTTTCCCGATCGGTATCTCGTTCCCGGCCGGTTCCGGCCTGGTCGCCTTCGCCGCTGCCACCGGCGTCATGCCGCTGGACATGCCGGAGTCGGTACTGGTTCGCTTCAAGGGCAAGCTGCAACCAGGCATCACCCTGCGTGACCTGGTACACGCCATCCCTTACTACGGCATCAAGAACGGCCTGCTGACCGTTGAGAAGAAGGGCAAGATCAACGCCTTCTCCGGCCGCATCCTGGAAATCGAAGGCCTGGACGAGCTGACTGTCGAGCAAGCGTTCGAACTGTCCGACGCCTCGGCCGAGCGTTCCGCTGCCGGTTGCACCATCAAGCTGCCAGAAAAGGCAGTGGCCGAGTACCTGAAGTCGAACATCACCCTGCTGCGCTGGATGATCAGCGAAGGTTACGGCGATGCCCGCACCATGGAGCGTCGTGCCCAAGCGATGGAAGCCTGGCTGGCCAATCCGGTTCTGCTGGAAGCCGACAAGGACGCCGAATACGCCGAGATCATCGAGATCGACCTGGCCGACATCAACGAGCCTGTGCTCTGCGCCCCGAACGACCCGGACGACGCCCGCCTGCTGTCCACCGTTCAAGGCGAGAAGATCGACGAAGTGTTCATTGGCTCGTGCATGACCAACATCGGTCACTTCCGTGCTGCCGGCAAGCTGCTGGAGAAGGTCAAGGGCTCGATTCCAACTCGCCTGTGGCTGTCGCCTCCAACCAAGATGGACGCACACCAGCTCACCGAAGAAGGCTACTACGGCATCTACGGCAAAGCTGGCGCGCGCATGGAAATGCCGGGCTGCTCGCTGTGCATGGGTAACCAGGCACGTGTAGCGGCGAACTCGACCGTAGTGTCGACTTCGACCCGTAATTTCCCGAACCGTCTGGGTGATGGTGCCAACGTGTACCTGGCCTCTGCCGAACTGGCTGCCGTTGCCTCGATCCTGGGCAAACTGCCGACCGTCGAAGAGTACATGGAATACGCGAAGAACATCGACAGCATGGCTGCCGACGTCTACCGCTACCTGAGCTTCGACCAGATCGCCGAGTTCCGTGAAGCTGCTGCGAACGCCAACATCCCGGTCGTTCAAGCGTAAGCTGACTTAGCGTAAAAAAACCCCGCCAATCGGCGGGGTTTTTTATTGGCTTCAGCTCAACCTGCAGGAGCGGGCTTGCCCCGCGCTACTATGCGACTGGCTCACCGCTATCGCGGGGTCGCACCGCCGCGCCTACAGATCAGATTACGAACAAGTCGACGAACCGGTGTACCGCTGTCGCTTCAAGCGCCGCCTGGTCCTTGCACAATGCAAAGATCTCACCCACCCGCTGCCCGGCAAAGCGTGTGGCAAGGTTGGCCTTGAACTTTTCTTCGAGCAACGGAACCCCCTCGGCGCGACGCCGGCGGTGGCCAATCGGGTACTCCACCACCACCTGCTCGGTACTCGATCCATCGCTGAAGAACACCTGCAGCGCATTGGCAATCGAGCGTTTGTCGGCCTCCAGGTATTCACGGGTAAATCGCGGGTTCTCGACGATCTCCATTTTTTCGCGCAACCGATCGATGATCGGGTGGGCGGCATGGAATTCATCCTCGTACTGCTCGGCCACCAGGTGGCCAAAAATCAACGGCACGGCGGTCATGTACTGAATGCAGTGGTCGCGGTCAGCCGCGTTGGCCAGCTTGCCGACCTTGGAGATGATGCGGATCGCCGACTCGTGGGTGGTGATGACGATCCGCTCTATCTCATGCAAGCGGTTACGCACCTGTGGATGCAATGCCACCGCTGCTTCACAGGCAGTCTGGGCATGGAACTCGGCGGGGAAGCTGATCTTGAACAGCACGTTTTCCATCACGTAGCTGGCAAACGGCTGGGAGAAACTGAACGAGCGCTTGCCTTCGGGCTTGAGCGCCAGGTCCTTGTTGGTATGGCTGAACAGCACATCGTAGAAACCCCACTGCGGCGCAGTGAGCACACCGGGCACCCCCATCTCGCCACGCAAGGCGATATCGGCCAGGCGCACGCCACGACTGGAGGCATCTCCCGCCGCCCAGGACTTGCGCGAGCCGGCATTGGGCGCATGACGGTAGGTACGCAAGGCCTGGCCATCCACGAACGCATGGGAAAGCGCCGACAGGAGCTGTTCGCGATTGGCGCCCATGAGCTTGGCGCACACCGCCGTGGAAGCCACCTTGACCAGCAGCACGTGGTCGAGGCCGACGCGGTTGAAGGCGTTCTCCAGGGCAATCACGCCCTGGATCTCGTGGGCCATGACCATGGCTTCGAGCACCACACGCATGCTCAAGGGCGCTTCGCCATTGGCCACGCGCTTTTGTGAAAGGTGGTCGGCCACCGCGAGAATGCCGCCGAGGTTGTCCGACGGGTGCCCCCATTCGGCGGCCAGCCAGGTGTCGTTGTAATCGAGCCAACGCACGATGCTGCCAATGTCCCAGGCCGCCTTGACCGGGTCCAACCGGTAACTGGTGCCCGGCACGCGTGCGCCATGGGGCACTACCGTGCCCTCCACCAGCGGCCCCAGATGCTTGGTGCATTCGGGGAAGCGCAGCGCCAGCAGGCCGCAGCCCAGGGTATCCATCAGGCAGTTGCGCGCCGTGTCCAGCGCCTCCCCGGATTCGACGGTGTAGGTGAGGACATAGTCAGCGATGTCCTGCAGCACCCGGTCGTAGTCGGGACGGTTGTTCAGATCAACGTTGGCACTCATTTCACATCTCTCTGTTGGGTAAACAGGGAGCCAGGCGCCGCTAACGGTTAGAAGGCATCACCGGGTACACGCACCCAGCCCTCCATCAGTATGCGAGCACTGCGGCTCATGATTGCTTTGGTTACAGTCCATTCACCGTTCACCTGGCGAGCCTCGGCGCCAACACGCAAGGTGCCCGACGGGTGCCCGAAACGTACGGCGCTGCGCTCGCCTCCGCCGGCCGCCAGGTTCACCAGGGTGCCCGGCACGGCGGCAGCGGTACCGATGGCAACAGCAGCGGTGCCCATCATGGCGTGGTGCAACTTGCCCATCGACAGCGCCCGTACCAATAGATCAACGTCACTGGCGGCCACGGTTTTGCCGCTGGACGACTGATAGGCTACAGGCGGCGAGACGAACGCAACTTTGGGGGTGTGCTGGCGCTTGACAGCTTCGTCTACGTGGGTGATCAGGCCCATGCGCACGGCACCGTGGGCACGGATGGCTTCAAAACGGGCCAGTGCCTGCGGGTCGCTGTTGATCGCGTCCTGCAGTTCCGTGCCGGTGTAGCCGATGGCTTCGGCCTGGATGAAGATGGTCGGGATGCCGGCGTTGATCAGGGTCGCCTTGAGGGTGCCGACACCGGGCACTTCCAGGTCGTCGATCAGGTTGCCGGTGGGGAACATCGAACCGCCCTCGCCGTCTTCGTCGGCGGCCGGGTCCATGAACTCCAGTTGCACTTCAGCGGCCGGGAAGGTCACGCCGTCCAGCTCGAAATCACCGGTCTCCTGCACTTCACCGTTGGTGATCGGAACGTGGGCGATGATGGTCTTGCCGATGTTGGCCTGCCAGATACGCACGGTGGCGGTGCCGTTCTGCGGCACGCGACTGCCGTCGACCAGACCGGCGCTGATGGCGAAGGAGCCGACCGCCGCCGAGAGATTGCCGCAGTTGCCGCTCCAGTCGACAAAGGCCTTGTCGATCGACACCTGGCCGAACAGGTAGTCGACGTCATGTTCGGGCTTGCTGCTGCGCGAGAGGATCACGGTCTTGCTGGTGCTGGAAGTAGCACCGCCCATGCCGTCGATCTGCTTGCCGTAGGGATCGGGGCTGCCGATCACGCGCAACAGCAGCGCGTCACGGGCGACGCCAGGAACCTGGGCGCGCTCGGGCAGGTCTTGCAGGCGGAAGAACACGCCTTTGCTGGTGCCGCCACGGATGTAGGTGGCGGGGATTTTTACTTGGGGTACGTGAGCCATGTCTGGGGTCCTGAGTGCGCTGTGGAATCGCGGGGCATGCCCGCGCCTACAGGGAGCGGGCTTGCCTCTCGACAATGCCCTGCCTTAAACGGTCGCCGATTCGAGGAAGTCCTGGGCAAAGCGCTGCAGCACGCCGCCGGCTTCATAGATCGACACTTCTTCGGCGGTATCCAGGCGGCAGGTGACCGGCACTTCAAGACGCTCGCCGCTACGACGGGTGATCACCAGGGTCAGGGTCGCCCGCGGGGTGCGTTCACCGACCACGTCGTAGGTTTCGGTACCGTCGATGTCCAGGGTCTTGCGGTTGACGCCCGCCTTGAACTCCAGCGGCAACACGCCCATACCCACCAGGTTGGTACGGTGGATGCGCTCGAAGCCTTCGGCGACGATGGCCTCGACACCCGCCAGACGCACGCCCTTGGCTGCCCAGTCGCGGGACGAGCCCTGACCGTAGTCGGCACCGGCAACAATGATCAGCGGCTGCTTGCGGTGCATGTAGGTCTCAATGGCTTCCCACATGCGCGTGACCTTGCCTTCCGGCTCGATCCGCGCCAACGACCCCTGCTTGACCTTGCCGTCTTCGCGAACCATTTCGTTGAACAGTTTCGGGTTGGCGAAGGTGGCGCGCTGGGCAGTCAGGTGGTCACCACGGTGGGTGGCGTAGGAGTTGAAGTCCTCTTCCGGCAGGCCCATTTTCGCCAGGTACTCGCCGGCAGCGCTGTCGAGCATGATGGCGTTGGACGGCGACAGGTGATCGGTGGTGATGTTGTCCGGCAGCACGGCCAACGGACGCATGCCCTTGAGCGTACGCTCACCGGCCAGTGCGCCCTCCCAGTACGGCGGACGGCGGATGTAGGTGCTCATCTCGCGCCAGTCGTACAACGGCGGCACCTTGGGACCGGTGTCTTCCTCGATGGTGAACATCGGGATGTAGACCTGGCGGAACTGCTCCGGCTTGACCGCTGCCTTGACCACCGCGTCGATCTCTTCGTCGCTCGGCCAGATATCCTTGAGGCGGATTTCCTTGCCGCCGACCACGCCCAGCACATCCTTCTCGATGTCGAAGCGGATGGTGCCGGCAATGGCATAGGCCACGACCAGGGGCGGAGAAGCCAGGAACGCCTGCTTGGCATACGGATGGATACGGCCGTCGAAGTTGCGGTTGCCCGAGAGTACGGCGGTGGCGTACAGGTCGCGGTCGATGATTTCTTGCTGGATGACAGGGTCCAGCGCACCGGACATGCCGTTGCAAGTGGTGCAGGCAAAGGCCACGATGCCGAAACCGAGCTGCTCCAGCTCATCGTCCAGGCCTGCTTCTTTGAGGTACAGGGCAACGGTCTTGGAGCCTGGTGCCAGCGACGATTTCACCCAGGGCTTGCGGGCCAGACCCAACTTGTTGGCATTGCGCGCCAACAGGCCTGCCGCGATCACGTTGCGCGGGTTGCTGGTGTTGGTGCAGCTGGTGATGGCGGCGATGATCACGGCGCCATCGGGCATCTGCCCCGGCACGTCTTCCCACTGACCGGCGATGCCTTTGCTGGCCAGGTCGCTGGTGGCGACGCGGGCGTGCGGGTTGGACGGGCCGGCCATGTTGCGCACAACGCTGGACAGGTCGAAGCGCAGCACGCGCTCGTACTCGGCATCGGCCAGGCTGTCGGACCACAGGCCGGCGATCTTGGCGTAGGTTTCCACCAGCTTGACCTGATCGTCTTCACGGCCGGTGAGCTTGAGGTAGTCGATGGTCTGCTGGTCGATGGAGAACATCGCAGCGGTGGCACCGTATTCCGGAGCCATGTTGGAGATCGTGGCGCGGTCACCCAGGGTCAGGGCGCGGGCGCCTTCGCCGTAGAACTCGAGGTAGGCACCCACGACCTTTTCCTTGCGCAGGAACTCGGTCAGGGCCAGTACCACGTCGGTTGCGGTGATGCCCGGCTGCGGCTTGCCCGACAGCTCGACGCCGACGATTTCAGGCAGGCGCATCCAGGACGCCCGACCGAGCATGACGTTCTCGGCTTCCAGGCCGCCCACACCAATGGCGATCACGCCCAGCGCATCGACATGCGGGGTATGGCTGTCGGTGCCTACGCAGGTATCGGGATAAGCAACGCCACGTTCGGCGTGGATTACCGGAGACATCTTCTCCAGGTTGATCTGGTGCATGATGCCGTTGCCAGGCTGGATCACGTCGACGTTCTTGAACGCCTTCTTGGTCCAGTTGATGAAGTGGAAGCGGTCTTCATTGCGACGGTCCTCAATGGCGCGGTTCTTCTCGAACGCCTGCGGGTCGAAACCACCGCATTCCACGGCCAGGGAGTGGTCGACGATCAACTGCACCGGTACCACCGGGTTGACCTGGGCCGGGTCACCGCCCTTGTCGGCGATGGCGTCGCGCAGGCCGGCCAGGTCCACCAGGGCGGTCTGGCCAAGAATGTCGTGGCAGACCACACGGGCCGGGAACCAGGGGAAGTCCAGGTCGCGCTTGCGCTCGATCAGTTGGCTCAGCGAGTCGTTGAGGCTGGCCGGGGCACAACGGCGCACCAGGTTTTCAGCCAGTACGCGCGAGGTATAGGGGAGACGGTCATAGGCGCCGGGCTTGATGGCATCGACGGCCGCACGGGCGTCGAAATAATCCAGGCCAGTGCCCGGCAGGTTCTTGCGAAATTCAGTATTCATGGCACAGGGACTCAATCACGGTAGGGTCGGGAGGCAATCCGGCCACCCCCTCCTTGCTGTTGTGGGTGCAGGCTTGCCCTGCGATAGCGATCTATCGATGACATCGCTTCGCGGGGCAAGCCCGCTCCTACCCGCAGGAGGGAGCGTCAGCCGTTTGCTCAGCGTTGTTCGATTGGCACGAACTTGCGCTGCTCAACGCCGGTGTACTCGGCGCTCGGGCGAATGATGCGGTTGTTGGCACGCTGCTCGAACACATGCGCCGCCCAGCCGGTCAGGCGCGAGCAGACGAAGATCGGGGTGAACAGCTTGGTCGGGATGCCCATGAAGTGGTACGCCGAGGCATGGTAGAAGTCGGCGTTGGGGAACAGCTTCTTCTGCTCCCACATGGTCTTGTCGATGGCTTCGGACACCGGGTACAGCACGGTGTCGCCCACCTCGTCAGCGAGCTTTTTCGACCAGCCCTTGATGACTTCGTTACGCGGGTCGGACTCTTTGTAGATGGCGTGGCCAAAGCCCATGATCTTGTCTTTGCGCTCAAGCATGCCCAGGGTGCCGTTGATGGCTTCCTGCGGGGTCTTGAACAGCTCGATCATTTCCATGGCCGCTTCGTTGGCGCCGCCGTGCAGCGGACCGCGCAGCGAACCGATGGCGGCGGTGATGCACGAGTACAGGTCCGACAGGGTCGAGGCACACACGCGGGCGGTGAAGGTCGAGGCGTTGAACTCATGCTCTGCGTAGAGGATCAGCGATACGTTCATCACCTTGACGTGCAGCTCGCTCGGCTTCTTGCCGTGCAACAGGTGCAGGAAGTGGCCGCCGATGGTGTCTTCGTCGCTGGTGCAGTCGATGCGCACACCATGGTGGCTGAAGCGGTACCAGTAGCACATGATCGCCGGGAACAGTGCCAGCAGGCGGTCGGTCTTCTCGTGCTGGAGGTCGAAGCTCAGCTCTGGCTCCAGGGTGCCGAGCACCGAGCAACCGGTACGCATCACGTCCATCGGGTGGGCGGTGACCGGAATGCGTTCGAGCACTTCTTTCAGTGCTTGCGGCAGGTCGCGCAGCGTCTTGAGCTTGCCCTTGTACTCGGCCAACTGGGCCGCGCCGGGCAGTTCACCGTAGAGCAGCAGGTAGGCGACTTCTTCAAACTCGGCATGCTCGGCCAGTTCACGAACGTCGTAGCCACGGTAGGTCAGACCGGCTCCGGCCTGGCCTACGGTCGACAGTGCGGTTTGCCCGGCCACTTGACCACGCAGGCCGGCACCACTGAGTACTTTTGCTTCGGCCATTGTTTTTCTCCACTCTTGAATTTGTTATTGGATATCTGGCTAATCGCGGGGCAAGCCCGCTCCTACAGGTTCGAGACGTTCAACCCTTCTTCTGGGCGAACAGCGCGTCGAGGCTTTGCTCGAACGCGTGGTAGTTGATGGCGTCGTACAGTTCCATGCGAGTCTGCATGGTGTCGATGACGTTTTTCTGCGTGCCGTCGCGGCGCAGCGCGGTATAGACGTTCTCGGCAGCCTTGTTCATGGCGCGGAACGCCGACAGCGGGTACAGCACCAGCGAGACATCGACCGAGGCCAGCTCCTGGGTGGTGTACAGCGGCGTGGCACCGAATTCGGTAATGTTGGCCAGGATCGGCGCCTTCACGCGGTCGGCGAAGGTCTTGTACATGGCAAGTTCGGTGATCGCTTCCGGGAAGACCATGTCGGCACCGGCCTCGATGCACGCCGCAGCGCGATCCAGGGCCGCTTCCAGGCCTTCGACGGCCAGGGCATCGGTACGCGCCATGATCACGAAGCTGTCATCGGTACGCGCATCGACCGCAGCCTTGATGCGGTCGACCATCTCCTGCTGGGACACGATCTCTTTATTGGGACGGTGGCCGCAGCGCTTGGCGCCAACCTGGTCTTCGATGTGGATCGCCGCTGCGCCGAACTTGATCATCGACTTGACGGTACGGGCCACGTTGAACGCCGAGGAGCCAAAGCCGGTGTCGACATCCACCAGCAGCGGCAGGTCGCAGACATCGGTGATGCGGCGCACGTCGGTGAGCACGTCATCCAGGCCGGTGATGCCCAGGTCAGGCAGGCCCAGGGAGCCGGCAGCTACACCGCCACCCGACAGGTAGATGGCCTTGAAACCGGCACGCTTGGCCAGCAGCGCGTGGTTGGCATTGATCGCACCGACCACTTGCAACGGGTGTTCGGCGGCGACGGCATCGCGAAAACGCTGGCCGGGACTGCTTTTCTGACTCATGACTCACCTCGTGGGCTGGAAGCGTCCAGGTAGTGACGCTCGATGTTGCGTTTGGATGCGCCGATATGCCGGCGCATCAAGAGCTCGGCCAGTTCACCGTCACGGTCGGCGATGGCATCGAGAATCCGGTGGTGTTCGGCAAACGCCTGGCGCGGCCGATTGGGGGTGGCGGAAAACTGGATGCGGTACATGCGCACCAACTGATACAGCTCGCCACAGAGCATCTGCACCAGGGTGCGGTTACCGCTGCCCTGGATGATCCGGTAATGAAAGTCGTAGTCGCCTTCCTGCTGGTAGTAGCCAAGGCCTGCCTGGAAGGTGGCGTCACGCTCATGGGTATCGAGCACCCGTCGCAGCTCATCGATCTCGGCTACGCTCATACGCTCGGCAGCCAGGCGACAGGCCATGCCTTCAAGGGACTCACGAATTTCGTAGAGCTCGATCAGTTCGGCATGGTTGAGCGACACCACCCGCGCCCCGACATGCGGGATGCGCACCAGCAGGCGCTGGCCTTCAAGACGGTGGATGGCTTCGCGCAGCGGCCCACGGCTGATGCCGTAGGTGCGCGCCAGCTCAGGCTCGGAGATCTTGCTGCCCGGGGCGATCTCGCCCTTGACGATGGCGGCCTGGATACGCCGGAAGACGTTTTCAGAGAGGGTTTCCGAATCCTCTGCTACTGCGCCGGGGGCTTGGGCTGTGTCCAGCATATTGTCGACACCTCGTAAATCAATGAGGCCAAAACTAGCCAAATCGACAGCAAGAGTCAAAGACAAAATAAACATTGTCGACAATCGTCTAAGAACGAACTTCACTGTCCCCGGCGTTGTCTGAGTGCAGCCGCTGGCGCCAGCACACCAGCGTGATAGAATGCCGCGCCTCACACGAGGCATGAATAGTGTGCCTGTCATCAATTTGTGTTGCTGACAGATGAACGAGGAAGCTTGCGCAATACTGCCAGTGGCCTTGACCCGAACATCGCACAGCACCGCGCCAGGATTTATGAGACTTACGCCCCTCCCACTGTTGTTCAGCCTGTTCTTCCTGCCTGCCCTGAGCCAGGCCGCGGAAAAGACCGTGTACGGCCTTAATGAATATGCCCGCCTTGCCGATATCGACCTGGAGGTTGCCGCCAAGCTCGATACCGGGGCCAAGACCGCCTCGCTCAGCGCCCGCGACATCAAGCGCTTCAAGCGCAACGGCGAGTCCTGGGTGCGCTTCTACCTGGCAATTGACGCCGCCCACGCGCATCCGATAGAACGACCCCTGGCCCGCGTCAGCAAGATCAAGCGCCGCGCCGGCGATTACAACCCCGACGAAGGCAAGGCCTACACCGCCCGTCCAGTGATTGAAATGAACATCTGCATGGGGACGGCCAAACGCGTCATCGAAGTGAACCTCACCGACCGCAGCGCGTTCCAGTACCCGCTGCTGATCGGCTCGGAGGCACTCAAACACTTCGATGCACTGGTCGACCCAAGCCTTAAATACGCGGCCGGCAAACCTGCCTGCGCCCCTGACGCTCACACCGCAGAGTAATCCCGATGCGCTCTCTTACCCTTCATCTGAAAGTCCTGATCACCGTACTGGTGCTACTGGGCATCATTGTCACGGCCTATCAGATCTTCTTCCTCGGCATCCCGGTGACCGAAGACGAAACCGACGACCTGTGGAACATCGATGCCAAGGTCGAGTTCGTCGCCAACCCCAAGGACCCGGTCAAGGTACAGATGTTCGTGCCACCGCTGAGCCGTGACTATGTCAGCCTCAACGAGAGCTTCATCTCCAACAACTACGGGGTGAGCGTCAACCGCGTCGACGGCAACCGCAAGGTCACCTGGTCGGCCCGTCGCGCCAGCGGCAACCAGACCCTGTACTACCGCCTGGTCCTGACCAAGCGCTACAGCACCGAAAAAGCCAAGATCAAGGGCCCGACCTTCCGCGACAGCCTCGCTGTCGAAGGCCCGGAGAAGATCGCCGCCGAAGCCCTGATGGCGCCGATCCGCCAGCACTCGGCCGACGTCGAGACCTTTGTCAGCGAGACCATCAAGCGGGTCAACAACCTCAACGACGACAACGTCAAGCTGCTGCTGGCCGGCGACACCTCGTCGCTGAACAAGGCCAAGGTCATCGACCTGCTGCTGTCCATTGCCCACGTGCCGGTTGAGAAGGTCCACACCATCCGCCTGGTCGCCGACCAGCCGCAAACCCCTGAGCTGTGGCTGCGCAGCTTCAACGGCACCGACTGGCTGTACTTCAACCCGGATACCGGCGAGCAAGGCCTGCCGACCGACCGCCTGCTGTGGTGGACCGGTGACGACAACCTGATCACCGTCGATGGCGGCAAGAAAGCCAACGTCAGCTTCAGCCTCAACAACAGCGAGATGAACGCCATCCGCCTGGCCAAGCTGACCGACGAGAACACCGACGCCGACTTCCTCGAATACTCGCTCTACGGCCTGCCCCTGCAAACCCAGCAGACCTTCATGATCATGGTAATGATCCCGATTGGCGTGCTGGTGATCCTGGTGCTGCGCAACCTGATCGGCATCCAGACCCTGGGCACCTTTACCCCGGTACTGATCGCCCTGGCCTTCCGTGAAACCCAGCTGGGCTTCGGTATCATCCTGTTCACGGTGATCACCGCACTTGGCCTGTCGCTACGCTCCTACCTCGAACACCTCAAGCTGCAGATGCTGCCGCGCCTGTCGGTGGTCCTGACCTTCGTGGTGGTGCTGATTGCCGCCATCAGCCTGTTCAGCCACAAGCTGGGCCTCGAGCGTGGGCTGTCGGTCGCACTGTTCCCGATGGTGATCCTGACCATGACTATCGAACGCCTGTCGATCACCTGGGAAGAACGTGGTGGTGGCCATGCAATGAAAGTCGCCATCGGCACCCTGTTCGCTGCCTCCCTGGCTCACCTGCTGATGAGCGTGCCGGAGCTGGTGTACTTTGTGTTCACCTTCCCGGCGGTACTGCTGATTCTGGTCGGCTTCATGCTGGCGATGGGTCGCTATCGCGGCTACCGCCTGACGGAGCTGGTGCGCTTCAAGGCTTTCGTGAAGGCTGACGCCTGATGATCGGACTCTGGAAAACATGGAAAGCCCTGGAGGCCCGGGGCATCATGGGTATCAACCGGCGCAATGCGGACTACGTCCTCAAGTACAACAAGCGCAACTTGTACCCGATCGTCGATGACAAGATCATCACCAAGGAACGCGCCATCAAGGCCGGCATCCATGTGCCGGAAATGTACGGGATCATCTCCACCGAGAAAGAGATCGACAAACTCGGCGAGATCATCGGCGGGCGCAACGACTTCGTCGTCAAGCCTGCCCAGGGCGCCGGCGGCGACGGCATCCTGGTGGTGGCCGATCGCTTCGAGGACCGCTACCGCACGGTCTCGGGCAAGATCATCAGCCACGAAGAAATCGAGCACCAGATCTCCAGCATCCTCACCGGCCTGTACTCCCTGGGCGGTCACCGCGACCGCGCCTTGATCGAGTACCGGGTCACCCCCGACCAGATCTTCAAGAGCATCAGCTACGAAGGTGTGCCGGACATCCGCATCATCGTGCTGATGGGCTACCCGGTGATGGCCATGCTGCGCTTGCCAACCCGCCAGTCCGGCGGCAAGGCCAACCTGCACCAGGGCGCCATCGGCGTCGGTGTAGACCTGGCCACCGGCCTGACCCTGCGCGGCACCTGGCTGAACAACATCATCAGCAAGCACCCAGACACCACCAACGCGGTGGACGGCGTGCAACTGCCGAACTGGGACGGCTTCATGAAGCTTGCGGCCGGCTGCTACGAGCTGTGCGGCCTGGGCTACATCGGTGTCGACATGGTCCTGGACCAGGACAAGGGCCCGTTGATCCTCGAGCTCAACGCCCGTCCCGGCCTGAACATCCAGATTGCCAACGATTGCGGCCTGACCAAGCGTACCCACGCCATCGAGGCTCACCTGGAGCAACTGGCCAAGGACGGCAAACAGGAGACCGCCGAGGAGCGCGTGCGCTTCGCCCAGGCGCTGTTCGGTCACGTACCCTCCACCTGATGCAAACACCTTGTTCGCGTCAGCCCACAGCGGCTGACGTGGGCCAGGCGCTCAAGGTCGCAGTCAGCCCTAGGCGCATGTCCTGCACAGGACTACAATCGCCTCCCCGCATTCATAGCTGTTCACTTGCATGCCGACCTGTACGCTCCATCCCCTGCCCTACCTCGCCGACCCTGCAGACTACTTTGCGCGCATCCGCAAGGCACCCGGCGCCGTGCTGCTCGACAGCGCCCGCCCGAGCGCCGAACGCGGCCGCTACGACCTGCTCAGTGCCTGGCCGGTGCAAAGCCTGGTGCCCGAGGCCGGGGAACGCGGTGAGGCCTACCTGCAGCGCCTGCGCGCGAGCCTCGAGCACCTGGGCCGCGCCGAACTACCCGAGACCGTCGAACTACCCTTTGCCGGCGGCTTGATCGGCTATCTGAGCTACGACTTCGGCCGTCGGCTTGAGCAATTGCCCGAGATTGCCGTCGACGACCTGGGCTTGGAAGACGCACACCTTGGCCTTTACGCCTGGGCACTGATCAGCGATCACAAGCGCACGCAGAGCCAGTTGGTGTTTCACCCAAGCCTGGCCGAGGCCGAGCGCCAGCGCCTGATTGCACTGTTTGAAGGCCCGGCGACGAACGAGCAAGCGCACTTTTCCCTGCAGGCGCCGATGCGCGGTGACATCAGCGCCGAGGACTATCGCCAGGCGTTCGACCGGGTGCAGCAGTACATCCATGCCGGCGACTGCTACCAGATCAACCTCACCCAGCGCTTTCGAGCCCCCTGCCAGGGCGATCCGTGGCATGCCTACCAGGCCCTGCGCCAGGCTTGCCCGACGCCTTATTCGGGCTTCCAGCTGCTGGCCGACGGCAGCGCCCTGTTGAGCTTCTCGCCGGAGCGTTTTATCCAGGTCAGTGCAGGCCAGGTGGAAACCCGGCCGATCAAGGGCACCCGGCCACGCAGCGCCGATACCGCAGAGGATGTCCGCAATGGCGCCGAACTGCTGGCCAGCAAAAAGGATCGCGCCGAGAACCTGATGATTGTCGACCTGCTGCGCAACGACCTGGGTCGCACCTGCGAGATCGGCTCGGTAAAAGTGCCGGAGCTGTTCAGCCTGGAGAGTTACCCCAATGTCCATCACCTGGTCAGCAGCGTCACTGGCCGGCTGGCCGCCGACAAGGACGCTCTGGACCTGATCGCCGGCAGCTTCCCCGGCGGCTCGATCACCGGCGCACCGAAAATTCGCGCCATGCAGATCATCGACGAACTGGAGCCCAGCCGTCGGGCGCTGTACTGCGGCTCGTTGCTGTATGTGGACGTGCGTGGCGAGATGGACAGCTCCATCGCCATTCGCAGTTTGCTGGTCAAAAATGGGCAGGTGTACTGCTGGGGCGGGGGGGCGGTGGTGGCCGACTCGGACTGGCAGGCGGAGTATGAAGAGTCGATTACCAAGGTGAAGGTGTTGCTCAGGACGTTGCAGTGGCTTTGAACGCATCGCGGGGCAAGCCCGCTCCTACTGGAGCCAGCTTGCCCCGCGAAAGGCCGCTACAAATTCAACGACCGGTTGGACGCCTTGATGAACTCTTTCTTCAACGCCTCGAAGTCATGCACCGCTGGAAACTGCGGGAACTCACGAATCACGTTCTCTGGCGCATGGAACAGGATCCCCGCATCGGCCTCGCCCAGCATGGTGGTGTCGTTGTACGAGTCACCAGCGGCAATTACCCGGTAGTACAGGCTCTTGAAGGCCAGCACCGACTGGCGCTTGGGGTCTTTCTGGCGCAGTTGGTAGCCCGTCACCCGATCGGTCTCGTCGGTGATCAGCCGATGACACAGCAAGGTCGGGAAACCCAGCTGGCGCATCAGCGGCTGGGAGAATTCGTAGAAGGTGTCGGAGAGGATCACCACCTGGAAGCGCTCGCGCAGCCAGTCGACGAATTCAATGGCGCCGTCGAGCGGCTTGAGCGTGGCGATGACCGCCTGGATGTCGGACAACTTCAGACCGTGCTCATCCAGAATACGCAGGCGCTGCTTCATCAGCACGTCGTAGTCGGGAATATCGCGGGTGGTGGCCCGTAGCGATTCGATTCCGGTTTTTTCCGCGAAGGCGATCCAGATTTCAGGGACCAATACGCCTTCCAGGTCGAGACAGGCAATTTCCACAGCACACTCCTCGAACAACGCCAAAAATGGGAAGCCGCACTCTACATGCGAGGCGTCTGCCCGGGCAATTTTTGTTAAGATCGGCACATTACGAGCGCCAAGCGCCATTCAATGACCGGAAGCCGCCTGATGAGCCAACCCTTCGACGTCGCCGCCCTGGCCGCGACCTATGCCAACAAGTCCCCGCAAGACATCCTCAAGCTCGCCTTCGAGCACTTTGGCGATGACCTGTGGATCTCTTTCAGCGGCGCCGAAGACGTGGTGCTGGTCGACATGGCCTGGAAGCTGAACAAGAACGTCAAGGTGTTCAGCCTCGACACCGGGCGCCTGCACCCGGAGACCTACCGCTTCATTGACCAGGTGCGCGAGCATTACAACCTGCCGATCGAGATCCTTTCCCCCGACCGCAGCAAGCTCGACCCCTTCGTCAAGGAGAAGGGCTTGTTCAGTTTCTACAAGGACGGCCACGGTGAATGCTGCGGCATTCGCAAGATAGAACCACTGCGACGCAAACTGAGCACTGTCAGCGCCTGGGCCACCGGCCAGCGCCGCGACCAGAGCCCGGGTACCCGCAGCCAGGTGGCCGCGCTGGAAATCGACGGCGCGTTTTCCACGCCCGAGCGCACACTGTACAAGTTCAACCCGCTGGCACAGATGAGCAGCGAGGAAGTCTGGGGCTACATCCGCATGCTCGAGCTACCGTACAACAGCCTGCACGAGCGCGGTTTCATCAGCATCGGCTGCGAGCCGTGCACCCGGCCAGTACTGCCGAACCAGCACGAACGTGAAGGCCGCTGGTGGTGGGAGGAATCGACCCAGAAGGAATGCGGGCTGCACGCCGGCAACCTGATCAGCAAGGGCTGATCGCCAGGCGCACAAAAACCGGCTTCGGCCGGTTTTTTAATGCCTGCGCAAAAGTGACTTGCGTGGAAACCCATGTGTATCGCTACACCAATACACATGGACGCCATGACCCTGCACATCGAGCCCAGCGCCCGCGATCCAATCTATCGCTAGATCGTCCAGATCACCCGTCTGATCAGCGCGGGCATTAAAAAACCGGCGCCAGGGCCGGTTCTTTTGTGGCAGCGATACTGTATCAGTGTACCGGCAGCTCGACGCCTTCGAACAACTCTTCAAGCTCTTGCTTGTTGTGGCACTGGATGGCCTTGGCCATCACCTCGCGGGTCAGGTGCGGGGCGAACTTCTCGATGAAGTCGCACATGAAGCCGCGCAAGAAGGTGCCGCGACGGAAACCGATCTTGGTCACGCTGGACTCGAACAGTTCGCTGGCATCGAGCACTACCAGGTCGCTGTCGAGCTTGGGATCGACGGCCATCTTGGCGACGATGCCGACACCCAGCCCCAGGCGTACATACGTCTTGATGACGTCGGCGTCGGCGGCGGTGAATACCACCTTCGGGGTCAGGCCGCGGTGGCTGAACGCTTCGTCAAGCTTGGAGCGACCGGTGAAACCGAACACATAGGTCACGATCGGGTACTCGGCCAGGGCTTCGAGGCTGAGCTTGGGCAACTTGGTCAGCGGGTGACCCTGGGGTACGACCACACAGCGGTTCCAGCGGTAGCACGGCATCATCACCAGGTCGCCGAACAGCTCCAGGGCTTCGGTGGCAATGGCAAAGTCGACGGTGCCATCAGCGGCCATTTCGGCGATCTGCATGGGCGAACCCTGATGCATGTGCAAGGCTACTTCCGGGTACTGCTTGATGAAGCTGCTGATCACCGGCGGCAGGGCGTAGCGCGCTTGGGTGTGGGTGGTAGCGATCGATAGGGTGCCCTTTTTCTCGTTGGAGAATTCCTGGGCAATCTGCTTGATGCTTTCGACTTTGCGCAGGATCTCGCCAGCCGTGGTGATGATACGTTCACCGGCCGGGGTCACGCGGGTCAGGTGCTTGCCGCTACGGGCGAAAACTTCAACGCCCAGCTCGTCCTCGAGCAGGCGGATCTGCTTACTGATGCCCGGCTGAGACGTATACAGGCTCTGCGCTGTCGCGGAGACGTTGAGGTCGTGGTGCGCCACTTCCCAGATGTAGCGCAATTGTTGAAGCTTCATAGGTATCCCTCAAATCTGCTGGGGCGTCACCGGCAGCAGCGACGATTTATAACTATATTAGTGGTTTGAAGAATAAATCTAGAACTATTTTGGCAGTCTAGTACTAATCCGCTTACAACGCCCCCTCAGGCCTTCCTACGCCCCAGGTGCTGCGCCAGAGGCACCATATAAACCGGTACTGGCGACAGTTGCAGCAGGCGCACCGCAGTACGGCCAATGGGAATATCGACACCCGCCCCCTGGCTGTGGCTGCCGAAGATCAGCAGGTCGACACTCAGGCGCTGGGCCTGCTCCAGAATCACCTGGGCCGGATCGCCTTGGCGTACGCGCACAGCTTTGATCAGAGCCAGATCGGCCTCCTCCCCCAATTCGTCACGAAAGTTTTCCAGCACCCGCTGCTCGATGTTGGCCATGACACTGTTGACACCCTGGCTGTGCAATTCATCGAGGGTGCGTTCGTCTAGGTAGCTTTGCAGCAGCGACTCGGCGAACTGCCCCATGGGTTCGACAGCGTGAATCACGTAGAGCTCTGCGTTGAAAGTTCGCGCCAGCGCCAGCGCGTGTTGCATGACAAAAGGCGCGTATACACCGAGGTCGGTGGCATAGAGCATGGAACGGATCATACGACCTCCTGAACTGCCGCCTGGGCAGAGCAAGCTTCAGCTTAGCAGCGCCCGGACAACGCGCCGTTCCGTCCAGCGCCGGGCGCAGAGGCCTCAGCCGAGGGTCGGTTCGTTGCTGATTCCATGGGGGACATGGCCGGTTGCCACAACGCTGCGCGCACGCTCGCAATGGCCTGCCTGGTCATCGAAAAACACATCGGCGGCAAAGGCTTCAAGGAACGCTGACTTGTCCAGACCGCCGAGAAACAACGATTCATCCAAACGGATATCCCACTCACGCAAGGTGCGAATTACCCGCTCATGAGCCGGCGCCGAACGGGCTGTCACCAGGGCTGTGCGGATCGGGCAGGCACCCTCGGGAAATTCCTTCTGCAACAGATTGAGCGCCGCCAGAAACGGCTTGAACGGCCCGCCCCGCAGCGGCTCGCGGGCCGATTGACGCTCGCTCGCCTGGAACGCCTCAAGGCCGCCCAACTGATAGACCCGCTCGGACTCATCGGAGAACAGCACCGCATCGCCGTCGAAAGCAATGCGCAGCTCATCATTGGCTGCGCGCTGAGCCCCGCCGGAAAGGATGGTCGCGGCGGCAAAACCGGCTTCCAGGGCGCTGCGCACATCATCGGCATCGGTGGACAGGAACAGATGGCAACCAAAGGCCGCCAGGTACGGGTAAGGGCTGCGTCCACCGACGAACGCTGCGCGGTAGATTCCCAGGCCATGATGCTCGATGGAGCTGAACACCCGCAGGCCTGTGTCGGCGCTGTTGCGCGATACCAGCACCACCTCGACCCGTGGTTGGCCGAGGTGGGCGTTGAGGCCAAGCAGCTTTTGCACCAGCGGGAAGGCATCACCCGGCGCCAGCACCTCGTCTTCGTGGTCAATCTGGTACTGACGGTAGGCTTCAACCCCTTGGGCCAGGTAGATACGATGACTGTCGCTGAGGTCGAACAAGGCCCGCGAGGAGATGGCGACGACGAGTTTGTCACCCAGGTTTTTGCTCATTCGTGGCTCCTTTGCGGGACCTCTGGCAGCGGCGGTGCGACGTCCCGACTTGCCCCGCGATTATCCTGGTCGATGAACGCCAGCGCCTGATACAACGCCTCGATGCGCGGCAAGCTGCACCCCGCCTCGCGCGCCCGGGCCAAGGGTTCTGCATAGATCACGTCCAGCTCAAGCGGACGCTGCCCAGTGAAGTCGTGATACATGCTTGGCCAGTAGTCGGGCATTTTTTCGGTCGCCGCGAATAAATGCTCAGCATAGCCTTCAGGCACTTCATGACCGCGCGAACGCGCGCCTTCGACTACCTCGGCCATCAGTGCCTGGATCAATGCCCGACTGTGCGGGTTGCTCATCAAGGCTGTGGTGTTGGCCCTGAGCAACACCGACAGGCCGTTGTAAGGCACGTTCCATACCAGCTTCTGCCAACGCGCCTGGGCAAGGTTGCCCATGGCCTGCGAATCGATACCGGCCGCGCGGAACAGGTCTGCCCCGGCCTCGGCAATATTCTGGCGCATCACCGCATCCACGGCAGGACCGCTGTGATAACCCAGATTCACCGCCCCCAGGGCCTGGTGACGGACAACCCCTGGCGCTTCGCGATTGACGCAGATATAGCACAGGCCTCCGAGCAGATGCAGGCTGGCGGGCAACAGCGGACGTAACTGCTCTTCAACGCCCAAGCCATTTTGCAGCAGCACCACTTTGCAATCGGCCGCAGCAGCCTTGGCAATCACCGGCGCAAGCTCGGCATTGCTGGTGGTTTTGGCACCCACCAGCAGCCAGTCGCAGGGCGGCATATCGGCAACGTCGGCGTAGGCCTGAACCGGCATCTGCAGGGTGCCATGCACGGCGCTTTCAACCCTTAACCCGTGGGTGTTGACTGTGTCAAATTCGCTGCGCAGCAGGAAATGAACGTCCAACCCGGACCTGGCCAGCATCAACCCATAAAAGCCGCCAATGGCGCCGGTTCCGATGATGCCGACTCGTGGACTGCTAGTGCTCATCCTGCTTCCCTCGATTGCTAAATTTTTGTTCAGTTTTTTGACACTTGAATCAACCGCTTTTCGAACGATCACTATACTTAGGCGAGCAAGGTCAAAAAATCGACACGGAGTCGAGCATGCGTGGATACCTGCCACACCCGGACGATGTTCCGGTCGAACTGGTCTTACGCCAGTCGCCCAGCCTGTTTCGCCAGCGCCTGCACACTATCAGCCTGGGCGGTATCGCCTGCAACCATCCCCGCGCCTATCGCCGGGGCATGGCCATCGAAATGTTCATTCCATCACTTGGTGAGTCGGCACGTTACCCCGGCTATGTGGCTTGGTGTCAGAAGCACCAGGATGGCTACCGGGTCGGTATCGCCTTCATCGATGAACAGGCATTGTTCGGCGCGAGAATGAGCGAGCAGGTCTGCCAGATCCAGCACCTTTACCAGCAGCAGGCCCTGGACGAAACCACCTCGCCCGACCTCGACACCCTCGCCTGCCAATGGGTCAGCCTGCACGCCAGCGAGTTCTCCGAGGCCAGCCTTGAAGCCACGCATACCCGACAGATTCTCATTTAACGACAAAAACCCTGCCCCAGCGGGCTTACACACGCAGGAAAGCGGGCTCTGCCCATTGTCGAGCCACGGTGTAACGCGCTAAGGTTCGGCTCCCCGCTGCGTACAATCTTGCTGCTCCGCCGCACGGGGATCGCTGGCGGCCGGCACCCGTGACCTGACGAGTAACACGATGGCTGATTTACCGATCGATGACCTAAACGTTGCCTCCAACGAGACCTTGATCACCCCCGATCAGCTCAAGAAGGAAATTCCCCTGAGCGCCACTGCGCTCAAGACCGTGACTGCGGGCCGCGAAGTGGTGCGCAATATTCTCGACGGCAAGGACCACCGCCTGTTCGTGGTGATCGGCCCCTGCTCGATCCACGACATCAAGGCCGCCCACGAGTATGCCGAGCGCCTCAAGGCCCTGGCCGCCGAAGTGTCCGATACCTTGTACCTGGTCATGCGCGTGTACTTCGAGAAGCCACGCACCACCGTCGGCTGGAAAGGCCTGATCAACGACCCGTACCTGGACGACTCCTTCAAGATCCAGGATGGCTTGCACATCGGCCGCCAACTGCTGCTGGACCTGGCTGAAATGGGCCTGCCTACCGCCACCGAAGCCCTCGACCCGATCTCCCCGCAGTACCTGCAGGACCTGATCAGCTGGTCGGCTATCGGCGCGCGCACCACCGAATCCCAGACCCACCGCGAAATGGCCTCCGGCCTGTCTTCGGCCGTGGGCTTCAAGAACGGTACCGACGGCGGCCTGACCGTGGCGATCAACGCCCTGCAGTCGGTCTCCAGCCCTCACCGCTTCCTGGGTATCAACCAGGAAGGTGGCGTGTCGATCGTCACCACCAAGGGCAATGCCTACGGCCACGTGGTACTGCGCGGCGGCAACGGCAAGCCGAACTATGACTCGGTCAGCGTCGCCCTGTGCGAGCAGGCACTGGCCAAGGCCAAGATCAAGCCGAACATCATGGTCGATTGCAGCCACGCCAACTCCAACAAGGACCCGGCCCTGCAGCCACTGGTGATGGAGAACGTTGCCAACCAGATTCTCGAAGGCAACCAGTCGATCATCGGCCTGATGGTCGAAAGCCACCTGAACTGGGGCTGCCAGGCAATTCCGAAGAACCTTGACGACTTGCAGTACGGTGTTTCGATCACCGACGCCTGCATCGACTGGGAAGCCACCGAGAAAACCTTGCGCAGCATGCACGCCAAGCTCAAGGACGTGCTGCCCAAGCGCAACCGCGGCTGATCGCCACACACAAGAACGCCGGGCAATGCCCGGCGTTCTTGTGTGTGCGCTTGAATGACAGCCCAGGGCTGCCCTTCGCGATTCTCAAGCCTTGGTGGAGTGCCGCTGCTGGCGCTCCATGTAACGTTCCACGTACGAGCATGACGGAATCACGGTGTAGCCCATGTCTTCTGCATACTGCAACGCCTTCTCGGTCAGCGCCGCGGCAATACCCCGGCCCCGCAACGCATTGGGAACAAAGGTGCGGTAGATATCCAGGGTCTGCTTACCCAGGTCCATGTAGGTCAGGTAAGCACGATGACCGTCCACACTGGTCTCGAACTGATGACCAGCCTGGTCATGGTGGATGGACAACGCCTCGCTCATCACTACTCCTCGCGGGTCTTATGATCTGACCCTTACCTTACCGATGTTTGTCCGGCGAAGGAACCTCTACGCCACCCCGTGCCCGGTTGGACAGCAAGAACAGCATGGTCGTTCTCTGGCAAATGAGCACGTACAAATAGTAGGCGCCCAGGGCCCGGATACTCAAGGCGACTGGTCGCAAAAATCACGCACTTGCAGCAGGTGAACCAGGTGGCGCACAGCCGCCTGAACAGTTGCCGGATGTTGTAGTGCTAAGACGTTTGATGACACTTTAAGTCACCTTTAGTTCAACAAAAAGCAAGTTTGCTACACTCTCTTACGCCCGTACAGGCAGCGTCCAGGCGGTTTTCCAGAAAACCCGGTGTCGGCACAAGCGCAAGCGCATTTTTTTTCCAGTTCTTGCGCTCTGTCAGTTTACTTACTACAAGTAATGGGTACTATGTACGCCGGTCAGTTTCTCATTGTTGAGAGATGGCTATTTAATAGAAAGTCCTTGAAGGGGAACACGATGAACAACGTTCTGAAATTCTCTGCTCTGGCTCTGGCCGCAGTTCTGGCTACCGGTTGCAGCAGCGTATCCAAAGAAACCGAAGCTCGTCTGACTGCTACTGAAGACGCAGCAGCTCGTGCACAAGCTCGTGCCGATGAAGCCTATCGCAAAGCTGACGACGCTCTGGCTGCAGCTCAAAAAGCTCAACAGACCGCTGACGAAGCCAACGAGCGCGCTCTGCGCATGCTGGACAAAGCCAGCCGTAAGTAATAATCCCTCGGGATTGTTATTTGGAGCCGACCCACTTGTGGGTCGGCTTTTTTATTGCCCGAAAGAAAGTAACCCTGCACAAACGACGAGGCCTGCACAATGGCAGGCCTCGGGTACGCCAACGCAAGGGTTACTGCATGTCTAGCGGTACGCTCGACACCATTGGCTGCTGGGCAGTGATCGGCACGGCGATTTCCACCGGCATGCCATCTTCGGCGGCGACCACATCACGCACCATGTCCCAGTTCATGCGCAGGTTGTTGGCAAGATCTTCACGCTTGAGCAAGGCGTTGATTACCGCGGTGTGCTTGTCGACCACCGAGGGATCACCTTTGTCATCCAGCGGCGTGTGCGCCTCCAGATAGACCTTGCCAGCACTCACTCCGAACTTGTACGGCTCATTGATGATGCGCACCGCAACTCCGACCGGGGCCATCTTGGCCAGTTCCAGCACGTTGTTGTTGAACATGCGGAAGCAACCGTGGCTGGTACGCATGCCGATGCCGAACTTCTTGTTCGAGCCGTGAATCAGGTAACCCGGTACACCCAGGGTGAACTTGAACGGGCCCAACGGATTGTCCGGGCCAGCAGGCACCACGGTCGGCAGGATGTCACCGTCTGCGGCGTGCTCCTTGCGGATCGAGGCCGGCGGCGTCCAGGTCGGGTTCGGCGTCTTGGCGGTTACCTTGGTGTTGGCGATGGGCGAGCCCCAGCCTTCACGACCGATACCGAGCGGATAGGTATGTACCACGTTCTGCCCTTTCGGGTAGTAGTACATGCGGTACTCGGCGAGGTTGATGACGATACCTTCGCGCGGGCCCGGCGGCAGGATGAAGCGGGTCGGCAGGATGATTTCGGTGCCGGCACCTGGCAACCAGGGGTCGACGCCCGGGTTGGCGGCGATCATTTCCAGATAACCGAGGTCATTGGCAGTACCGATGTCGGCGAAGGTATCTTCGTACTTGGCCTTGATCACCTGGACCTGGCCAATGACGTCTTCACCTGGCGGTGGCAGGGGAAACTCCAGCGCAGCAGCAGGACCTGCCGCCAGCAGGGCGGCCAGGGACAGGCAACGGGTGACGGCGGGAAAGCGCGGCAACATCCGGGAAATCCTTCGCTAATTCAGTGAGGTCAAGACGACGATTGTACACCGCCCCCGGCACAATCGGGAGGGATCGAGGTATTTCAGGAGATGAAAGGCGCTCTCAACCGACTTCCAATTGTGGCCAGACCGGCCGCGTGCCGCGGCGCTGTGCATCGAGAATCGCCCGGCACAGGGTACACAGGCGACGGTCGCGATAGATACCGCGCTCGACAGTCGACCAGCGCGGTTGCGCCGGCAACAGCGTGCCGCACAAGGTACGGTCGGCCGAGCCGCCGAGTTCGAGCTGGCGGGCCACAAGATGGACGCGGATCTCCTGGCAGGCGAACAGGTCAAGCTGTTCGTCAGGCTCGATCAATTGATAGGCATACAGGGACCAGGCGGGACGCGGCATCGGGGGCTCCAAATCGGGGGCGCAACATTAGCCGAAAGCCGGTCACTATAAAAGCGTCAAAGCAGCGGTTTCAGTTGCGGCCAGGCATTTTCCAGCAACCTTTCCTGCGCCCCCTGCCCCGGATGGATGCCGTCGGCCTGCATCAGCTCGGGCACACCGCCCACCCCCTCAAGGAAAAATGGCACCAGCGGCACCTGTTTCTCGCTCGCCAGGTTTTCATAGACCCTGGCGAAAGCCGTGGTGTAGCGCACGCCATAGTTGGGCGGCAGGCGCATGCCCAGCAGCAGGACTTTGGCCCCCGCCTCTCGGGATCGGTCAATCATCGAGGCAAGATTTTGTTGCAATTGCGTAGGAAGCTGCCCACGCAGGCCATCATTGCCACCCAACTCCAGCACCACCAGCTCCGGTTTGTGCTCTGCAAGCAGCGCCGGCAGCCGCGCCTGACCGCCTGCACTGGTGTCACCGCTGATCGAGGCATTGACCACTTTACTGTCGAAACCCTCGGCCTTCAGCCGCTGCTCCAGCAAGGCAACCCAGCCCTGGCGGGTATCCAGGCCGAAAGCGGCACTGATACTATCGCCGACAATCAAGACGGTACCCGCTGCTGCGCCCTGGGCCATGCACATCAAGGCCAGGCCAGCACTCATAAACCACACTCGCATCGGATTCTCCATGGGCCCCAGCATTCTCACTGCGCGGAACCTTAGCAAAGTGGTTCCCAGCGCGGAAGGCGACCTGACCATCCTGCACGAACTCTCACTGGAATTGAAACAAGGCGACAGCCTGGCGATTGTCGGTGCCTCGGGCTCGGGCAAATCGACCCTGCTTGGACTGCTGGCCGGCCTGGACCTGCCCAGCGCAGGCTCAGTGACCCTCGCCGGCCATGACCTCGGCCCGCTGGATGAAGACCAGCGCGCCCGAGTTCGCGCCGAACACGTCGGCTTCGTGTTCCAGTCGTTCCAGTTGCTAGACAGCCTCAATGCCCTGGAAAACGTCATGCTGCCCCTGGAGCTGGATGGTCGCCGCGATGCCCGCGAACATGCCCGCAGCCTGCTGGAGCGGGTCGGCCTGGGCCAGCGCCTGAGTCACTCACCGCGCCAGTTGTCCGGCGGCGAGCAGCAACGGGTAGCGATCGCCCGAGCCTTTGCCGCCGAACCCGCGGTGCTGTTTGCCGACGAACCCACCGGCAACCTCGACAGCCACACCGGCGAGCGCATCAGCGACTTGTTGTTTGAACTGAACAAAGAACGCGGTACCACCCTGGTACTGGTCACCCATGACGAACGCCTGGCACAACGTTGCCGTCGTCTGATCCGCCTGGACGCCGGCCACCTGGTCGCGCCGCTGGAGCCCTGATGGCCCGCCTGCCGTTTTTCCGCCTGCTGGCACTGGCCGTGCGCCAGTTGCTGCGTGATGCCCGTGCCGGTGAACTGCGCGTGCTGTTCTTTGCCTTGCTGGTCGCTGTGGCGGCCAGCACGGCAATCGGTTACTTCGGCGCCCGCCTCAACGGCGCCATGCTGCTGCGCGCCACCGAATTTCTCGGCGCCGACCTGGTACTGCGCGGCAGCTCGCCCGCCCAGCCCGAGCAGATCAGCGCCGGCAAGACAGCAGGCCTGCAACACGCCCAGGTGGTCGAGTTCTCCAGCGTGATTGCCACCGACAACGGCATTCAGCTCTCTAGCATCAAGGCCGCCGACAACGCTTATCCGCTGCGGGGCGAACTGCGCAGCGCCCCCGAGCCGTATGCCAGCGAAACCCGTGGTGGCGGCCCGGCACCGGGCGAGGCCTGGGTCGAGTCGCGGCTTCTGGCGGCCCTGAACCTCAAAGTCGGCGATAGCATCGACGTCGGCATGAAAACCCTGCGCATGAGCCGGGTGCTGACCTACGAACCGGACCGTGCCGGCAACTTCTACAGCCTGACGCCCCGCGTATTGATCAACCTGGCCGACCTCGACGCCACCGGCGTGGTACAACCCGGCAGCCGGGTCAGCTACCGTGACTTGTGGCGCGGCGAGCCCGAGGCCCTGGCCACCTACCGGGACAGCGTCACCCAGGGGCTGGCGCCTAACCAGCGCCTGCAGGATTCGCGCGACGGCAACCAGCAGATCGGTGGCGCCCTGGGCAAGGCCGAGCGCTACCTGAACATGGCCAGCCTGGTTGCTGTGTTGCTGGCCGGTGTGGCAGTAGCCCTGTCGGCCAGCCGCTTTGCCACCCGCCGTTTCGATGCCAGCGCCCTGCTGCGCTGTCTGGGCCTGTCACGGCGCCAGGCGCTGAGCCTGTTCTGCCTGCAACTGGCAATCCTCGGCAGCCTCGCTGCCCTGGGCGGCGCCCTGATTGGCTGGCTGGCCCAACTGGGCTTGTTCCAGTTGTTGCAAGGCCTGATGCCGGCGCAGGTCCCCCCCGGGGGGCTGGCCCCAGCCCTGGCCGGTATCGCCACTGGCCTGGTGGCCCTCGCCGGTTTCGCCCTGCCACCATTGGCAGCACTGGGCCGCGTACCACCGCTGCGGGTACTGCGCCGCGACCTGCTGCCCGTACCACCAAGCAGCTGGCTGGTGTACGGCGCCGCCCTGCTGGCCCTGGGCCTGATCATGTGGCGCCTGAGCCTGGACCTGTTGCTCACCTTCGCCCTGCTCGGTGGCGGTCTGGTGGCCGCAGTGCTGCTTGGCGGCCTGCTGTTGCTGGGCTTGCGCAGCCTGCGCCGAATGCTGGCCGGCTCGCCCCTGGCCTGGCGCCTGGGCCTGGGCCAACTGCTGCGCCATCCGCTGGCCGCAGCCGGACAATCCCTGGCCTTCGGCCTGATCCTGCTGGCCATGGCCCTGATTGCCCTGCTACGAGCCGAGCTACTGGATACCTGGCAGAACCAGCTACCCAAGGACGCACCAAACTACTTTGCCCTTAACATCCTGCCCGATGACAAAAACAGCTTCCCCCAGCGTCTGAATGAGTTCTCCGCAGAAGCCGCCCCCCTGTACCCGGTGATCCCAGGCCGCCTGACCGACATCAACGGCCAGGCCGTGCAACAGATCGTCAGCAAGGAATCCACTGGCGATCGCGCCGTACAGCGCGACCTGAGCCTGACCTGGGCCGCCGACCTGCCAACGGGCAACGCCTTGAGCGAAGGCCAGTGGTGGCAAGCCAGCCCGGCCAATGGCGACGCCCTGCCCGGTGTCTCGGTCGAGGCCCAACTGGCGCAAAGCCTGAAACTCAAGCTGGGCGACCAGCTGACCTTCAACATCGGCGGCCAGCAACGCCAGGCGGTGGTCACCAGCCTGCGCACCGTCAATTGGGACAGCTTCCAGCCCAACTTCTACATGATCTTCCAGCCTGGCACCCTGCAGGACTTGCCAACCACATACCTGACCAGCTTCTACCTCGCCCCCGGTCACGATCAACAAGTGGTCGCCTTGTCGCGTGCCTTCCCGGCGGTGACGATCCTGCAGGTCGACGCCCTGCTCGAGCAGCTACGCAGCATCCTTGCCCAGGTGACTTTGGCTGTGGAGTACGTACTGTTGTTCGTGTTGGCGGCGGGATTGGCCGTGTTGTTCGCAGGGTTGCAGGCCACCCTGGACGAACGCATCCGCCAGGGCGCCCTGCTCCGTGCGCTGGGTGCCAGCCGGGCACTGTTGATCAAGGCACGGCGCATCGAGTTCGGCCTGCTGGGCGCCGCCAGCGGCCTGCTCGCCGCCATTGGCTGCGAGCTGATCACCCTGCTACTGTACCGGTATGCCTTCGACCTGACCTGGAGCCCGCACCCCTGGCTGTTGTTGCTACCGGTGATCGGCGCCCTGCTGGTCGGCGGCGCCGGAGTCTACGGCACCCGCCGAGCCCTCAATGCCAGCCCGCTCAAAGTGCTGCGCGAGGGCTGATCGCCCACCTGCCTCAAGTGGGCCCGGCCGGGCTCACTTGGCATCCCGAGCACTCCTCCCCGTACCACGCATCGACATCCGCAGCCATTGGCTCACGCCTTGCTAGGCTCACCCTGCAGCACCAATCCCTGGCGCCGTGATGGAGGTTCGCATGAGCATTACGAAATCTTTATTGGCATTGTCCGTCGGAGCAATCCTGTCGACATCAACAGTGATGATCCCTGACACCCTGTCCGGATTTTCGAGTGCCTATGCCAAGGACGGTGGCGGTGGCGGTGGACATGGCGGCGGCAGCGGTGGCGGACACGGTAGTGGCAACGGTGGCGGCCATAGCGGCGGAAGCGGACACAGCGGCAGTGATCATGGTGACGGCCATGCCGGGCACAGCAGCACTGGCGAATCCTCCTCGGGTCGTTCTGGCACCCACGCCGAGCCGGGCGATGATCATGGCGTCCACGCGGGGGGCGAGCCAGGTGACGACAAGGGCGGGTTACGCTGACTCCCCCTCCCCGCTTTCGGGGCAATGACACCAGATCCGGTGTGCGCCTGACGTTGACACAAGAGCGCCAGGCGCTTTGTTGCGCCCCGTCGATGAGATATCGTTGAGCCGCCCACCCAATCGGCACACACCCTTAAGGATGACGCTTGGCTACGAACATCATCACGCGAGAAGGCCACGAAGCACTCAAGAGCGAACTGGATCACCTGTGGCGCACCTACCGCCCCGAAATCACGGCAAAAGTGGCCTGGGCAGCATCGCTTGGCGACCGCAGTGAGAATGCCGACTATCAATACAACAAAAAGCTGCTTCGCGAGATCGACCGTCGCGTTCGCTACCTGCGCAAGCGCCTGGAAGACGTCAAGGTCGTCGACTACTCCCCTGAGCAGGAAGGCAAAGTGTTTTTCGGCGCCTGGGTGGAGATCGAGAATGACGATGCTGAACGCAAGACCTTCCGAATCGTCGGCTACGACGAAATCTACGGGCGCAACGACTACATCTCGATCGACGCCCCAATGGCCCGTGCGCTGCTGAAAAAAGAGGAAGGCGACGAAGTGGTGGTACAGACGCCGAGTGGAGAAGCGACCTGGTACATCAACCGCATCACCTACGGCTCGCCCCCGACTCCTGAAGACGCATAACGGTTGTCGAGTGTTTGCTGCCGGTGCGTGACTTGCACCGGTGCTAGTCCCGTCCCACGAAAGTGCCCCGGCACCTGGAACAGCAGACAAACACAACAACAGGGTCTGAAACCCATGCATGCCCAACGAAAAGCGCTGCACAACGAGTTGCACGCCCGCCCGTCGCTGTACTTCGACGAGCCGGCCCATGTTTTCCACCTGGCTTTTCTCGGCACTGCCGCACAATGCGACGCCCTGCTGCAACGCTGCTGCCCCGACACCTTCGAGCCCGATGCGGCCCAAGGCATCACCCAACTGGACGGTCATCCGTTCAAATGGGAGCGCCACGCCGAATTCTTCACCTTGACGCTGGTGATGCCCGCTGCCAGCAGCGAACTCAACTGGACCACCCTCCCCCAAGCCCTGGCGCAGGCCATCGAACCCTGCCAGCAGCAGATCATCAACTCGGTGCAAGTGATCGTGCGCGATGAGACCGGTCTCGACCTTGCCTGCTACGGATTCAAAGACCCTTGCGGCTCCTGCGTTGGCGGCGGCGATGCGGTGGTGTGGAGCGATTTTCGCCTGACCGAAGACGGCACCAGCCGTTTTCTGTTCATCAACCGCCGCCTCAATGCCTATCGGCAAGGACGAATGATTCGCCGCCTGCTGGAAATCGAGACCTACCGGATGATGGCTTCGCTGGCACTGGACAACGCCAAGGCCCTGAGCAGTCAGCTCGATACCTATGACCGCACCCTGGTCAGCCTGTCGGAGCGCAACGTCGCCAGCGATGGCGGCAATGCCAAAGCGCTGCTCGAAGACATCGCCCAACTGTCGCGCCAGGTGGTGGGCAGCACGGTAAAGAACCGCCATCGTTTCAGCGCCACCCAAGCCTATGCGCAACTGGTGTTCGAGCGTTTGGGTGAACTGCGCGAAAGCCACGTCGCCGATTGCCAGCGCCTGGGGGTGTTCATCGAGCGGCGCTTCAAACCCACGGTGCGTTACTGCACCGCCACCGAACAACGCCTGGAACACCTGGCCGAAAGCGTGGCGAACCTCGGCGAGCTGCTGCAAGCACGCGTACAGGTTGAAATGGAAGAACAGAACGCCGAGATACTGCGCAGCCTGAACGCCCGCGCCGACACTCAGATCAAGATACAGCGGGCGGTAGAAGGCCTGTCGATCATTGCCATCACCTACTACCTGCTCAGCCTGCTGAAGCTGGTCTACAGCGGCCTGTACACCCTGGGCGTACCGCTCAGCGCGCGCGAGGCGCTATTGGGCATGGCGCCGTTGGCGATCCTGATCCTGCTGGTGATATTGCTGCGCATCCGCAAAGCCAAGGAGCATTGAGCGTCAGGCCTACGCGCGAGTGATCAGCCCCTGCCGAGCAACCCGGGTCAGGTGGCCGATCACCTCGGCGGCATCTTCGGCAGTGGGCGACTGGATGACGGCCAGGTCGAAACGGTCGCTGGCAAACTGGCTGAGCGATGCACGGGTATCGGCGAACTGAATCAGAAAAGCGGTAGCGCGGCCTTTACGACGAGGCCAGCCATCGAGATAACGCAGAAGCGTGGGCTGGTGAGAACCGCCCAGGAGAATACGCGGCACGCGCGCGGCCTGACTGGCAGGCAGAGGGCTCAAGCAGACACTGGTACGTGGACAACTCATGGAATGATACTCCGCCTCGCAGATCCCGCTGGGCTGCGGTGGGAGGCGTCACCGAACCAGCGTTTTAGCGGTATTTGGAAAAACCGAGAGGTTCCTCCTGCGCCCCGCAAGTAGCTGTTTAAATCGGCGCAAGTCAGCATGCTAGAGAAGCTGCTGCCTGGATGTCAACTCAGCTTCGCTTCAAGTGGCAAGCTTGAAGCCTCAAGCCGCAAGCAAGAACGAAGCGAATTGTGCTTTCGGTCTTGTTTTTGCTTTCTCCTACCGTTCGAGCGCCTTACGCTCACGGTCAAATGCCAGGAAGTACTTGTTCACACTGTTGACGTAACTGACCGGCCCCATCCCCACCTGCTCCATGGCAATCCGCTCAGTCTGAAAAAACCACTGGTTACCATTGAGCCCCCGCCGCCGCGCCTCGGCCCGCATCGCCTGCACCCGCTCCGGTCCAAGGTTATACGCCGCCAGCGTAAACGCCATACGCTCACGCTCATTCAACTGATTGCTGGAAAAGAACTTGCGCCGGATCAGCGCCATGTACCGCGCACTGGCCCGCACATTGCCATCGACGCTGCTGATGTTGCTCACCCCGACCCGCTGCGCCGCACTGGGCGTAATCTGCATCAACCCGTGCGCTCCACCGGCACCGCGGGCAGCGGGATTGAGCGAAGACTCCTTGAACGCCACCGCCGCCAGATTCAACCAATCGATATTCTGCTCGCTGGCATGGCGCTGCAGCACCGGCCTGAGTGCTTCCAACCGCTTGCGGTCACTGCGGGCCAACGGGTTATGTACCCGGTACAAACGCCGATAAATCCGCTCGAACGCTGCATCCTGATTCTGCGGTGGCTTATATCCCTGCAAAAAACGATCGACACTGGCGTGCAGCATCACGGCATCGCGCCGCACATACCAGCGCATGGCCTCGGGAGCCGCCACTTGCACCCTGCGATCCACACGCAGCTTGGGCATCACCCGTGCCCAGCGCTCGGCAATCGGCTGCTCGACCACTGTCAGGTGGAAGATGCCGGCCTGGACCATTTCCAGCACATCCTCCACCGCCAGAGTCGGGTCCACCCACTCGACCTTGATCGGCGCCAGTTTGCGCAAGGCCAGCTTCTGGTTGATCTCATGCAGGGTATCGCCGGCCGCACTGGCGCTGGTCAGCGCCAGCGTGCGACCGGAAAGCTGCTCGACTCGCTGGAAACTGCGCTCGCCCTTGCGCCCCACCAGTACCATGGGCACCTTGTCCACCACCGGATCGCTGGCCACCAGGCCGCGCGTGGAGGTCGGATCGAGCAGCTCACCAGGGGCTACCAGGTCAGCTTCGCCGCGTTGCAACGCCGCCAGCAATTGCTCCTTGGCCCGGGGAATGATTTTCAGGCGGATTTCCTGGCCGTCCTGGGCGCGGGCATTGAGGTAGTGCTCGAAGGCCCGCAAGCGGTGGTACTCGACACCCACCGGCTCGCCCTTGACCTCACCGGAGCTGTTGCGGCTCTGATTGACCAACACCTTGAGCACCCGGGTGCTGCGGATCTGCGCCAGGTCGCGAACCTGGGCCTTGGGTACCGACTGCTGCGGGCCGGGCAGGCGCGCGCTGGCCGGCCCTGCCTGAAGCAGACCGAGGCCCAGCACGATCAACAAAAACAGCGCACGCGTCATCCGTTTGAAGGCTCGCGGGGGTGGGGTTGGCGCCATAGCTTGCAGTCGTTCCATGACAATTGACCGCAAAAGACCACGACAACGCGTTGAAGTTCTTCGATTTAACGAAATTCCTCGAGCTTTGCTATGCTGGCCGGCTTCCGGCCTGAGGTAGCACCATGCAACTCATCGACATCGGCGTCAATCTGACCAATCCAAGTTTTGCCGACAAACATGCGGCCATTCTTGAACGCGCCGAGGCGGCGGGTGTGGTGCAAATGATGGTCACTGGCACCAGCCTTGAAGGCAGCGAACAAGCCCTGGAACTGTGCCAGGCACTGGATGAGAGCGGCCAGCGCTTGTTCAGCACCGCCGGCGTCCACCCCCACGATGCCAGCAGCTGGAACAGCGACAGCAACCGCCACCTGCGCGCCTTGCTCGAGCAACCCCGGGTACAGGCCGTAGGTGAATGCGGGCTGGACTTCAACCGCGACTTTTCGCCGCGCCCGCAACAGGAAAAGGCCCTGGAAGAACAACTGGCCCTGGCGGTGGCGCTGCAAATGCCGGTGTTCCTGCACGAGCGCGACGCCAGCGAACGCCTGCTGGCGATCCTCAAGGACTACCGCGACCGCCTGCCCGCCGCCGTGGTGCATTGTTTTACCGGCGAGCGCGCTGCCCTGTTCGGCTACCTGGACCTGGACCTGCACATCGGCATCACTGGCTGGATCTGCGACGAACGTCGCGGCACCCACCTGCACCCACTGGTCAGCAGCATCCCTGAAGGCCGCCTGATGCTGGAGAGCGATGCACCTTATCTGCTGCCACGCAGCCTGCGGCCCAAACCGAAAAGCGGCCGCAACGAACCGGCCTTCCTGACCGAAGTGCTGCGCGAAGTGGCCTTGCACCGCGGCGAAAGCCCCGAACAGCTGGCAGCCCACACCACCGCCTGCGCCCGCGCCTTCTTTAACCTACCCGCGATTATTTGACGCATATCAAAGCGCTCCTCTGATAGGCTCGGCACAATGATGGCACCTTGCCAACATTGTTTCCGCTCAATCAGAGAAGACCTTACATGGGTGCCTGGCTTAGCAATATCTCCCTGAAGTACAAGTTCTGGGCCGTCAACGCGGTGGCCTTCGTCACAACGCTGTTCCTGGTGCTGTATGCCGTTCACCTGGAGCAACAGGCCCGGGCACAGAATGCCCAGGACCAGGCTCAGGCCCAGGCGCAATTGCTCGCCGCCTGGCCTGCCGGGCAGGCCCTGCCGCACAACCGCCTGTGGCTGCAATACGCCCCCGGCACAGCGCCAGACTTTGACGGTGAACAGCTCCAGCCCCTGGCCAACGCCCAGGGCTGGGTGCAACTGCATGGCCTGGCACTGACCGGTAGCGATCCGCTCAGCGGCGCTCAGGTGATCAGCCGCGACGGTCAGCAGATCGCCGTACTCGCCCCCTCCCCCAGCCTGCTCCAGGTGTTCACCGATCGTTTCACCAACTATGCCGTCTGCGTGCTGATCCTGATGCTGGCGATGCTCTGCGCCTCGCAGTTGCTGATTCGCTTCCTCCTCAGCCAGCTCAACACCCTCAAGGATGTGATGCTGCACGTGGAGAAAACCGGCGACCTTTCGGCGCGGGTGCCGTTGTCGTGTGGTGATGAAGTGGGGCAGATGGCCAGTGCCTTCAACGCCATGCAGACCACCTACCACCGGGTGGTCAACACTGTGGCACGCACTGCCGCGCAGCTGGATTCCGGCGCCGCGCGCCTGGCCGCCAGCATGAATGACGTGCGCCACGGCATGCTCGGCCAGCAGAGCGAGACCGACCAGGCCGCCACCGCCATCAACGAGATGTCGGCCACCGTCTACCACATCGCCCAGCACGCCGGTGCCACCCGCGACCTGTCGCAGACCGCCGACACACTGGCGGGCAGCGGCCAGGCAGTGGTCAGCCGGGTGCAGACCTCGATTGCCGGTCTTTCCAGCGGTGTGCAGCAAACTGCCGAGATGATTCGCCAACTGGCCGAAGACAGCCAGAAGATCAACGGCGTGGTCGGAGTGATTCACAGCATCGCCGAACAGACCAACCTGCTGGCACTCAACGCGGCCATCGAAGCGGCCCGCGCCGGTGACCTGGGACGTGGCTTTGCCGTGGTTGCCGATGAGGTGCGCAACCTCGCCAAGCGCGTGCAAGCCTCCACCGACGAGATCACCACCATGGTCTCGGCGCTGCAGGCCGGCACCCGCGACGCCGTGGACTTCATGCAGGAGAGCTCGTTCAAGGCCGACGACTGCGTCCAGCAGGCCCAGGAAGCCGGTGTCGCCCTGGCCGAGATCACCAGCGCCGTGGCGCAGATGCGTGAAAGCAACACCCAGATTGCCGTGGCCGCTGAACAACAGAGCCAGGTGGCCGAGGAAATGAACCGGGCGGTGGTCAGCATTCGCGATGTCACCGAAGAGACCGTTCAGCAGACCGTCGACTCAGCTACCACCAGCAGCGAACTGGCCACCCTGGCCGGTGAATTGAACAAGGCCATCGGCCAACTCAAGCTATAAGGCCGATAGGCGCCACTCATTGGCCCCCTGACGGGGGCCGCACTATTCTTCAGACAGAACCCTGAGGAATTGCCCATGAGCAAACGCTTGCCCAACTTGCCCGCCTGGCAATGGCGTGGCTACCACCACAATCACCGCAACCCGACCAACCTGGTGTTGCACCTGATTGCCGTGCCGCTGTTCATCCTCGGTGTACTGCTGGTGTTGTCGGGGCTGTTCTCGCTGGACCTGGGACAACTGGCCGTCGGCATCATCGCCCTGATCGCCGGCCTTGGCCTCCAGCGCCAGGGTCATCGCCTGGAAGCCGAGCAACCCGAGCCCTTCAGCGACCGCAAAGACGCCATCGGCCGCCTGTTGGTGGAGCAGTTCATCACTTTTCCGCGCTTTGTCCTGAGTGGCGCCTGGTGGCGGGCCTGGCGTGACCGCCATCGCCACTAGGCGAAGACAGTCACCGTCTGGCGGCTGATCGCCAGCAATTCGCCCGAAGCCGTCCATAGGGCGGCTGCCGCGTGCCCGTAACCGTCACGAGCATGTTCGGTCTGTGCGCAGTACTTGAACCAGTCGTGGGTAGTGAGGCTTGGCACCGGCTGAATGAACTCGATGGTCCAGGTCAGGGTGCTGCCGGCCGCCGGCCTGTTCAAGTGCGAAAGCAACGTGGGCGGCCAGGCGTCCACCAGCGCCAGCAAGTGCGCTTCGCTAAAGGTTTCATCACCGCCCTCGTCACGCAACCTGACCCAGCCGCCCATGTTGCGCGAGGGGGTGTTGCTGAACGGGATACCGCCAATGGCCCAGCGCAGCGCCACGTGGCGCATGAACTCGGGGGTAACGCCTTTGATATAGGGCAGCTCGGTGGTGGATTCGTCCAGGCCTTTCATTTCGATGGCAGGCAACGCAGGCACATCGACCACCGAGTCGCGCCCGGCGCCAAAACTGCCTTGCATCAAGGTCACCACCTGGCCGTTCTGTACCGCTCGACCCAGCAGTGAACTGACCGCCTTGCCTTCGCGCAGCAGTTCCACCTCGAAGCTGATCGGCACTTCCGGCTCGGCCGGGCCAATAAAGGTGATGGACAGCGAACGCACCGGGCGACCCGGCGAGGTCTTGGCGCGCATGGTTTCGTACAGCAGGGCGGCCATCAGGCCACCAAAACAGGCACGACCTTGCGCCCAGCTGGCAGGAATGGTCACCGCCTGGGGATGCAGGCGGACCGCTTTGAGCAATTGCGAAAGATTCATGCCGGACTCATCCGTGGGAAAAATCCGATCTTAACCAGCGCAAGCGCCAGCGACAGCCCGCATTTCGGCCATATCAGCGGCTTATCGTTGCGCCAGAGCCTTCTGCAGGCGTTCCAGGGTGGTATCGGCACGTTGTTCGGCGCTGAGCACTTGTGCTTTCCACTGCTCAACACAAGGTGCCAGGTCGGGCTGCTGGTCGGCTTGCAGCAGCCACTGATGCAAGTCGTGCCAATCGCCCAGATCACCTTGCGCCCGTTTCAGCGCCCGTTGCAGGCGCTTGCCGGCGTGCTCCAGTTGCGGGTAGGCATCGGCGCCGTAGCGCACGCGCTTGATCAGCAGGCGCAGGCGATGACGGTCGTGGGCGGGATCGTCGAGGGCCTCGCGCAACTGCGTCCACTGTTTTTCCAGGCGCTTGTCGATGCGCGGGTGCAGTTTGCGGATCAAGCCTTCACGCTGGGCGGCGCGCAGGAAGATCGGAAAGGCATCGACAATCGCCAGCAACCGCGCAAGCTGCGCACTCTCGGCAACGCTGGCGAAGGTTTCCGTTCGGTGGGCCAGGCGCTGGCGTGCGGCCTCAAACTGCTCGCGTTCAAGCAATTGCGCTGCCAGCACTTCACGGTCGCGCAACGGCGTCGTCAATTCACCCAGCGCCTTGGCCGCGCCTTCAAGCTGCTCGACCCCAGGCAACTCGCGCAGTGGCCGCAACAGGCTGCGCAAGCGCCGGGTGGTGGTGCGCAGGTCATGCAACGCCTCGCTGTCGGTGTCCGCGGCAAGGCGGGCCTGGCAAGCGAGCAGGCGAACCTGCAGGGCCAGTACCTGGGCAATCACATGGTCGAGCATGGCCGACATGGTGTTCTCCTGTGTCAGCGACCGGCGCGGGATTCACGAATGTAGAAGCGGGCCTTCTCGGCCTTCTTGCTGCAGCCCTCAAACGCCTCGAACTGCTGCTGGGTCTTGGCCCCGGTCAACAGCGACAACGCCTTGGAGTAGCTGACGGTACCGGCAAAGCCTTCAGCCTTGGCCAGGTCGAGCTCTTTCCAGGCCGAATCCAGCTGATTGGCGCAACTGTCGCGGTAGGCGGTTTTACCTGCACAACCGGTCAACACCAGGGCAATCAGGGGCAGGCAGATCCAGGCTTTCATCGGTATTACCTCAAAAGAAATGTTCAAGTGGCGAGTTCGACGGCTACAAAGAAGAAAAGTGCCCGGCAAGCGTAGCGCAGCGCGTATGACGATTGAAGCACAGACACAAATGGGCGCATTGTTAGACCATCGATAAAGCACAGACGGGGGGCATCATGGGCAAACGCGTAGCATTGGTGCTGGGCTCGGGGGGCGCCCGCGGGTATGCGCATATCGGCGTGATCGAGGAACTTGAACGACGTGGCTATGACATTGCCTGCGTGGCCGGCTGTTCCATGGGCGCGGTAATTGGCGGCATCTACGCCGCCGGCAAGCTCGAGGAGTACCGCAACTGGATCGAAAGTCTGGATTACCTGGACGTATTGCGCCTGGTCGATGTCAGCTTCCGCCTGGGCGCCATTCGTGGTGAAAAGGTCTTCGGCCAGATTCGCAAGATCGTTGGCGAAATCAATATCGAGGAGCTGCGTATCCCCTACACCGCGGTAGCGGCCGACCTCACCAACCAGCAGGAAATCTGGTTCCAGGAGGGCTGCCTGCATCAGGCCATGCGCGCCTCGGCGGCGATTCCCAGCCTGTTCACTCCGGTGGTGCAAGACAACCGCATGCTGGTCGATGGCGGCATCCTCAATCCGTTGCCGATCATACCGGTGGTGTCCAGCCACTGTGACCTGATCATCGCCGTGAACCTCAACTCCACCAACCAGAAGCACTACCAACTGCCGGTGATCGAGCGCCCGGCGGCGTTCAAACTGCATTTTGACAACCTGATCAACTCCCTGGGCTCGCACCTGCCGTTCCGGCGCAAACAAGCCGAGCAACTGATGCGCATCGAACAAGGGCTCGCGACCGAAGCTGCACAGATTCCCAACCCCTGGCTCAGTGATGCGGCCGACCCCGAAGCCCAGCAGCCCGCTGCCGCACCCGAGAGCGACGGCGCACCGAAATCGGCGAGCGGCTCGTTCATCATCGACAACGTCGGGCCAGCCTCGTTGCTGGACTTGATCAACCAGAGTTTCGAAGTGATGCAAACCTCCCTGGCCCAGTACAAGATCGCCGGTTACCCGCCGGATGTACTGATCAACGTGCCCAAGCGGGTGTGCCGGTTCTTCGAATTCTACAAGGCGCCGGAGCTGATTGCCCTGGGCCGGGAGATTGCGCGCGATACCATGGATAACTACGAGGCTGAGCGGCGCTGACTGGCCAAGAGCATCGCGGGGCAAGCCCGCTCCTACAGCCGTGGGAGCAGGCGTGCCCCGCGAAAACCATTACCCCGCCTCCGGCCCCACCAACCGATACCCCACCCCCGGTTCGGTGATGATGAAGCGCGGCGCCGTAGGATCATCTCCCAGCTTCTGCCGCACATGCGCCACGACGATGCGCAGGTAGTGGCTGTCATCGACATGGGTCGGCCCCCAGATGTCCTTGAGCAGTTGCTGCTGGGTAATCACCCGGCCAGGATGCGTGGCCAGTTGCGCCAGCAAGGCGTACTCCTTGCGCGTCAGGGCAATTTCAACGCCATCGAGGGTGACTTTGCGAAAGGCCAGGTCCACCGTCAACGGACCAAAGCTCGGCGCCACGTGGGGGGCTGCGCCCTGCGGCACCTGACGCAACAACGCCCGCACCCGCGCCAAAAACTCCTGAATACCGAATGGCTTGGTGACATAGTCGTTGGCACCGTTGTCCAGTGCCTCGACCTTCTGGATTTCACTGGCCCGCACCGACAACACCAACACCGGTACCGCGCTCCACTCGCGCAGTTCGCGCAGCACCTGCTGGCCGTCCATGTCCGGCAGGCCAAGGTCGAGCACCACAAGGTCCGGCCGGCTCAGCGCCGCCTGGGCCAGGCCTTCGGCACCGGTCGCCGCCTCCAGCACCTTGTAGCCCTGGGAACTCAGGCTGATGCGCAGGAACTTGCGGATCTGAGGTTCATCGTCGATGACCAGCAGGGTGGCGATCTGGCTCATGGGGCTTCGCTTTCAGGCTCGGGCTGGGTGGGAAGCGGCAAGCATAATGTGATGCAGGTGCCACGGCCATCGATACCCTCCTCCACACGAATATGCCCGCCGTGGGCACCGATCATGCCCTGGCAGATCGCCAGGCCCAGCCCGGTGCCCTGCCCACCTCGGTCGCCACGCGCGGCGGTGTAGAACATGTCGAAAATCTTCTCCCGGTCTACCAGTGGAATGCCCGGCCCTTCATCGCTGACAGCAAAATGCAGTTGTTCATCAACCGCCGCAACCTGCAACACCAGGCGGCCATTGGCAGGCGAAAAGCGCGCGGCGTTCTCGAGGACATTGACCAACGCCTGCTCGATCAGCGCAGCGTGTACAAACAACAACGGCAAGCCCTCCGGCACCTCGGTGGTCAACTGCAACGGCGCCAGCACCACACGCAGACGATTGAGCGCGCTGCCGACGATATCGGTCGGTGCCACCCAGTCACGGGCCAGTTTCAGCCCGCCGTGCCCCAGGCGTGTCATGTCCAGCAGGTTCTGGATGTAACGATCCAGGCGTTCGGCTTCATCGCGCGTGCCTTCGAGCAGTTCTTTCCGATCGGCCTGGGGGATCGCATCGCCAAGGGCCAGCAGGCTGTCGATACTGCCGCGCATGGCCGTCAGAGGCGTGCGCAAGTCATGGGACACCGACGCCAGCAAAGCGCTGCGCAACTGCTCGGTTTCGCCATGCAAGCGTGCCGCCTCCAGTTGCTCTGCCAGGCGCGCCCGGGCCAGCGCCTGGGCCAGTGGCTGGCTCAAGGCCTTGAGCAAACGCCGCCGTTGAGGCGTCAGGTTCTGGCCCTGCCGCGGGCGCACGCCCAGCAGCGCCAGCGGCGATTCGTCTACCGACAGTGGCCACCACCACCATCGACCATTGGGCAACGTATCGCTACCCAGCCCCGCTGCCTGATCGTGCTGCCAGGCCCAATCCGCCGCGGCACGCTCGTTGTCGCTGAACTGCGGACTGTCGCCGCTGGCCACCTGCAAGCGTCCGTCGGCACCGCGCTCAAGCAGGCAGACCTTGAATTCGTGCCAACCATCGAGGTGCTGTCCGGCGGCATTGAACACCGCCTGGCGGTCGGTGGCGGCAGTGAGCTTTCGCGACAGTTCCAGCAGTTGGTTGGTCTGTTCCTGGGTTTCGCGCAGCGCCTGCAACTGCCGACGCTGACGGGCAGCGAGGTTCCCGGTGAGTGCGGCCATGAGCAGGAAGAACAGCGAGGTCAGCACGTCTTCTTCACGCTGGATGCTGAACGAGAAATTCGGCGGAATGAACAAGAAGTCATAGGCCAGGAACGACATCACCGCACAGGCCAATGCCGGCCCCAGGCTGCTGCGCACCGCTACCAGCAGCACCGCGGCAAGAAACACCAGGGAGATGTTCGGCAGCGCCAGCACGCTGGCCACCCCCCAGGCCAGGCCAGTTGCCAGCAGCGTGGCCACCAGGGCCAACAGGTAATGGCGCCACACCCAGGCCTTTTTCGCTACCGCACTGGGCGGCCCGGGTTTGTCGTCGCGGTCCAGTACGTTGATTTCCAGGCCATGGGCTTCACGCAGCAACCGCGTGGCCACGCCCGCGCCGAACAAGCGTCGGCGCAGGCGATCACGCGACTGCCCCACCAGCACCAGGTTGGCACGCCGTTCCAGGGCATGCTGGATCAGGGTCTTGGCCACTTCACCGGCACGCAGCAGCACTACTTCGCCGCCCAGGCGCTCGGCCAATTGCTGGGCCGCTTGCAGACGCTGGCGAGCGGTTTCATCACGCAGCTTGCCGTTATCGACATGCACCAGGCTCCAGGGCAAATGCCGCCGCTGCGCCACGCGGCAGGCATGGCGCACCAGGCGTTCGGCCTGGGCGTCGCCATCCACGCCAACCAGCAAGCGCCCGCGCAAGGCCGGGGCATCCTGGCCCAACTGGCGATAGCCGTGGGCAAGATCGGCATCGACCTGGGCAGCGGCGGTCTGCATGGCCAGTTCGCGCAAGGCGGTCAGGTTGGTCTGGCTGAAAAACGCATCGATGGCGGCGCGCGCCTGTTCGGGCACATAGACCTTGCCCTCGCGCAGGCGCTCAAGCAGTTCCCGCGGCGGCAGGTCGATCAGCACCAGCTCGAAGGCTTCCTGCAGCACCCAGTCAGGCAGGGTTTCGCGCACCTGCACACCGGTTATGCCGCGCACCTGGTCATTGAGGCTTTCCAGGTGCTGGACGTTGACCGTGGTGAACACGTCGATGCCTGCAGCCAAAAGCTCCTGCACGTCCTGCCAGCGTTTGGCGTGACGGCTTCCGGGGGCATTGCTGTGGGCCAGTTCATCGACCAGCGCCAGGTGCGGCGCGGCCTTGAGCAAGCCGTCGAGGTCCATTTCTTCCAGCTGCACGCCACGGTACTCCGAGCGCACCAGCGGTTGCTGCGCAAGCCCCGCCAGCAAGGCTTCGGTTTCGGCCCGGCCATGGGTTTCGACCACCCCCGCCAGCACCTGCACGCCCTGGCGCACCTGGGCATGGGCGGCCTGCAGCATGGCGTAGGTCTTGCCGACGCCAGGCGCCGCCCCGAGGAACACTTTGAGTCGGCCGCGCCCTTCGCGCGGCAATCCCGCCAACAACGCATCGGCGCGTTCGGAGTTGCTATCGCTCACTGCTCTTCCTTATTTCGAAACCGGGGCGAGCCGTTCGAGGGCTGCGTTCAAGGTCAGCACATTGACCACCGGCGGACCGATCAATGGCTGCAGGGTGGACTGCTCTACCAGGGCTTGCAAGGACTGTGTGGCAACCTGCCGCGCCGCCGCCACGCGCGGCAGCTGATAGGCCACGGCAGCGGGTGACAAATGCGGGTCCAGGCCGCTGCCGGAGGTGGTCAACAGGTCCAGCGGCACTGCCCCCTGCTGCTCGACATACTGCTGCGCAGCGCTGTCGGCGATACGCTGGGCCAGCGCCGGGTTGCTCGGCGCCAGGTTGCTGGCACCACTGGCCACGGTGGCGTAATCCGCCGCCGAAGGCCGCGGGTGGAACCAGGCATCGCCAGTGAACGCCTGGGCGATCAAGCGCGAGCCGCGTACCTGGCCCTGGTCATCGCGCAGCAGGCTGCCGTTGGCTTGCTCGGGGAAAGCCACCTGGGCCACCCCGGTAACCACTAGCGGGTACACCGCGCCGGTGATCAGGGTCATCAGCAGGATCAGGCTCAAGGCCGGACGAACGTAAGTTGTCATGGTCATCTCCTTGGTCTCAGACCAGGTGCAAAGCGGTGAGCAGCAGGTCGATCAACTTGATCCCGGCAAACGGCACGATCAGCCCGCCCAGCCCGTAGATCAGCAGGTTGCGGCGCAGCAGGTGCGCAGCGCTGGCCGCCTGCACGCGCACCCCGCGCAGCGCCAGGGGAATCAACACGACGATGATCAGCGCGTTGAACACAATGGCCGAGAGAATCGCGCTCTGCGGGCTGCTCAAGTGCATCAGGTTGAGCACGCCCAGCTGCGGGTAGATCGCCGCGAACAGCGCCGGCAGGATGGCGAAGTACTTGGCCACGTCGTTGGCGATCGAAAAGGTAGTCAGCGCACCACGGGTCACCAGCAGCTCCTTGCCCACCTGCACCACGGCCAGCAGCTTGGTCGGGTCGCTGTCCAGGTCGACCATGTTGGCGGCCTCGCGGGCGGCCTGGGTGCCATCGTTCATGGCCATGCCGACATCGGCCTGGGCCAGGGCCGGGGCGTCGTTGGCGCCGTCGCCGCACATCGCCACCAGGCGTCCGTCGTTCTGCTCCTGGCGAATGCGCGCCAGTTTGCGCTCGGGCGTAGCCTCGGCCAGCACATCATCGACACCGGCTTCGGCGGCAATGGCGGCAGCCGTCAACGGGTTGTCGCCGGTGACCATCACGGTACGGATCCCGAGCTTGCGCAGCTCGGCAAAGCGCTCGCGAATGCCAGGCTTGACCACGTCCTTGAGGTGGATCACCCCCAGCAGGCGCTTGTCGACACACACCAGCAACGGCGTACCGCCGCTCTGGGCGATCTTGTCCACTTCGCGGGACAACGCTGCTGGCATCTCCAGGCGCTGCATCCCCACGAAGGCCAGCACCGAGTCCACCGCGCCCTTGCGAAAGCGGCGCTGCTGGTAGTCGACACCCGACAACCGGGTCTCGGCAGTGAAGGCCACGGGCGTCAGTTGATCCGCAGCGGGCTCGTCGAAGTCATGCAGCTGGCGCAGGTACTCGACAATCGACTTGCCTTCAGCGGTGTCGTCTGCCAGCGAAGCCAGCAAGGCACCCTCGCCCAGCTCCTTGCTGGTGACTCCGGGGGCGGCATGCAAAGCACTGCAACGGCGGTTGCCAAAGGTAATGGTGCCGGTCTTGTCGAGCATCAGCACATGCACGTCACCGGCCGCTTCCACTGCACGACCGGAGCGGGCGATTACATTCAGGCGCACCAGGCGGTCCATGCCGGCAATGCCGATGGCCGACAGCAAGCCGCCAATGGTAGTGGGGATCAAGGTCACCAGCAGCGCCACCAGAAACACCAGCGGCAGGCTGCCGCCGGCAAAGTGGGCGAAGGGCTGCAAGGTCACCACGACCACCAGGAAGATCAGCGTGAGGCCGATCAGCAGGATGTCCAGGGCAACTTCGTTGGGGGTCTTCTGGCGCTTGGCGCCCTCGACCAGGGCGATCATGCGGTCCAGGGTCGACTCGCCCGGGTTGCTGGTGATGCGGACCAGCAACCAGTCGGACACCAGCCGGGTGTTGCCGGTGACCGCCGAACGATCGCCGCCGGACTCGCGGATCACCGGAGCGGATTCACCGGTAATCGCCGCTTCGTTGACCGCCGCAATACCTTCGAGCACCTCGCCGTCACCGGGGATCATCTCGCCGGCCATGACCTTGACCACATCGTCCTTGCGCAGGCTGGTCGCAGGCACCACCTCGAAACCGCCCGAAGGGTTACGGCGCCGCGCGCTGAGGCCCTGGCTACCGGCCTTGAGGCTGTCGGCGCGGGCCTTGCCACGACCTTCGGCCAAGGCTTCGGCAAAGTTGGCGAACAACACCGTGAACCACAGCCACAGGGCAATCTGCACCGCCACCGCCGTGGGCACATTGTTGTCGGGCACCAGGCACAGCACGGTGGTGAAGAGCGCGGTCAGCTCCACCACCAGCATCACCGGCGAGCGCTTCAGTTGACGCGGATCGAGTTTGACAAAGGCCTGCACCAGCGCCGGGCGCCATAGCGCGGCAAAGGTGGTGGGTGCCGCAGAGGCCGGGGCTGCTTTCACTTCAGGAATCGGCATATTCATGATTCGCTCCTCAGAAACCCAGGCTCAGGTGTTCGGTAACCGGGCCCAGGGCCAGGGCCGGCAAAAAGGTCAGGCCGCCAATCAGCAGGATGGTCACCACCAGCAAGGTGGCGAACAGCGGGCCGTGGGTGGGGAAGCTGTTCTCGCCCACCGGCGCGGCCTTTTTCATCGCCAGGCTGCCCGCCAACGCCAGCACCGGCAGGATGTAGCCGAAACGGCCGATCAACATGCCCAGGCCAAGCATCAGGTTGTGGAAGGTGGTGTTGGCACCGAAGCCGGCAAAGGCCGAACCGTTGTTGGCACTGGCCGAGGTGTAGGCGTACAGCAACTGGCTGAAGCCATGGGCACCAGGGTTGGTCACCGCCGCCGCAGGACCCGGCAGGCTGGCCGCCAGGGCGCCGAGCACCAGAACCCCCACCGGCATCACCAGCAAGGTGGCCACCAGCAGTTGCACCTCCCGTGCCTGAAGCTTCTTGCCCAGGTATTCCGGCGTGCGGCCGATCATCAGGCCAGCCAGGAACACCGCGACCAGCACGTTGAGCAACATGCCGTAGAGCCCTGCCCCCACGCCGCCGAAAATCACCTCGCCAACCATCATGTTGACCAGCGCGACCATGCCGCTGATGGGGTTGAGGCTGTCGTGCATGTTATTGACCGAACCATTGGAAGCCGCGGTGGTGGTCACCGTCCACAGCACACTGGCGGTGGTGCCCAGGCGCATCTCCTTGCCTTCGAGCGGCGCGGCCTGCTCCACCTGCGGGTTATTCAGGCTCGGGTTGACCTGATATTCCGACCACAGTGCAGTCGCGCCACCGATCAGGAACAGCGCCAGCATGCAGGCGATGATCGCGCGGCTCTGGCGCAGGTCTTTGACGTAGTGGCCGAAGGTAAACACCAGCGCCGCCGGAATCAGGATGATCGAGGCCATTTCAAACAGATTGCTCCAGGCCGTCGGGTTCTCGAACGGGTGCGCCGAGTTGACGCCGAAGAAACCACCGCCGTTGGTTCCCAGTTGCTTGATGGCGATCTGGCTGGCCGCTGGCCCCAGAGGGATGGTCTGGTCGGCACCTTGCAGGGTCAGGGCCTGAACGTAATGACCGAAGGTTTGCGGCACGCCCTGCCACACCAGCAACAGCGCCAGCAGCAGGCACAGCGGCAGCAGTCCATAGAGGGTGGCGCGGGTCATGTCGACCCAGAAGTTGCCCAGGGTCTGCGCCGAGCGCCGGGCGATGCCCCGGCACAGCGCCACCAGCACGGCAAGGCCGGTGGCGGCACTGACGAAGTTCTGCACGGTCAGGCCGATCATCTGGCTCAGGTAGCTCACCGAGGCTTCGCCGCTGTAGGCCTGCCAGTTGGTGTTGGTGACAAAACTCACCGCCGTGTTGAACGCCAGTGACCATTCCTGGCCCGGCAGGTGCTGCGGGTTGAGCGGCAGGTAGCCTTGCAACAGCAGCACGGCGAACACCAGCACAAAGCCCGCCAGGTTGAACGCCAGCAAGGCCAGGGTGTACTGCTTCCAGCCCTGCTCGGCCTCCGCATTTACCCCGGCCAGGCGGTAACAGCCCCGCTCCACCGGCCCCAGCAGCGGCGACAGCCAGGTGCGCTGGCCTTCCATCACCTGGTAGTAAAAGCGCCCGAGCCAGGGCGCCGGTACCAGCACCAGCGCAAAGAACGCCAGCAGCAACGCGTAATCGTAACTGTGCATGGCCGCTCCTAGCTCCGGTCGGCGCGCAGCAGCGCGACCATCAGGTAGATCATCAACGCCACTGCCAGCAGCAGCGACACCCCGTCCAGAATGCTCATCGAATCTCTCCGTCCTTACGGCGTTTTGCCGCTGACGGTCATTGTCCGAAGAGGTGCTGTAAAGGTGCGAGACCGGGACCGGCTTGAACCCATAAAGAATGTGTAAAGACCGCCTTCAATGCCCCGCCAGTGCCCGCCACTGTGCCGGCTGCACGTAATGCAGGGCCCAGTTGATGACTGCCTCGGCCGGCATCGGCCGGGCAATGCCATAGCCCTGGGCGACATCGCAGCCCAGCCCCATCAGCAACTGGCCATGCTCCAGTGTCTCCAGCCCCTCGGCGATTACCTGGCGACCAAAAGCGCGGGCCAGGCCGATCACCGCGCGGGTCAGGGCCAGGTCGTCATGGTCGTGAAGGATGTCGCGCACGAATGACTTGTCGATCTTGATGGTGCGGGTGGGCAGGCGCTTGAGGTAACTGAGCGACGAGTAACCGGTGCCGAAGTCATCCAGCGAGAACTGCACGCCCAGCTGCTTGCAGGCCTCCAGGCACTGGCTGACCCGCTGGATATTCTCGATGGCCACCGACTCGACGATTTCCAGGTCGAGCATCTGTGGCGCCACGCTCGGGGAACTCGCCAGCAGGCGCTTGAGGCGCTCGACAAAATCGCTGCGCTGAACGTGTCGAGCGGCAATGTTCACACTCACTGGCCACACATGTCCGAGCTGCTGCCAACGCTGCATCTGCTCCAGGGCCTGGGCAATCACCCACTCGCCGATCTCGACGATCAGGTCGGTCTGCTCCACCAGCGGCAGAAACTCACCCGGTGCCACCAGCCCTTCGGCCGGATGCTGCCAACGCAGCAAGGCCTCGAAACCCAGCACCTGGCCGCTGCGCATGTTCACCTTGGGCTGATAGTGCAAACGCAGCTCGCCTTTGACCAGCGCCTGGCGCACCCGCTCCACGGTCTGGTGCGTGGCCTTGACCTCGCGGTCCAGCGACACATCGAACAGGTGGTAACGGTTACGTCCGCTCTGCTTGGCCACGTACAGCGCCTGATCGGCGTGACGCACCAGGGTGTCGGCGTCTTCGTTGTCGAGGGGAAACAGGGTGACGCCGATACTGGCGCTGACACTCACCTCCTGGTCACGGATCGAATACGGCGCGGCAATCGCCTTGAGTACCCGGTCCAGCGCCGCCTGCAGCGCCGACGGGTGTTGCACATGGCGCAGAATCAGTACGAACTCGTCGCCCGAAAGCCGCGCCACTGCATCTTCACCGCGCAGGATGCCCTTGAGGCGCTTGGCCACCTCCACCAGCAGCACGTCACCACTGGCATGGCCGTAGCCGTCATTGACCGCCTTGAAGCCGTCCAGGTCGAGCATGCACACCGCCAGGGCGATGCCTTCGCGACGGGAGAACGCCAACGCCTGGTTGAGCAGGTCGGAGAGGTAGGCGCGATTGGGCAAGCCGGTCAGCACGTCATGCCCCACGCGCCACTGCAGTGTGTGCAGCAACTGGCGCTTCTCGGTGACGTCGAAGCGGATCGACACGTACTTGCGCACCATGCCGCTGGCCGGGTCGATCAGCGGCACCATGGTGCTGTCGACCCAGTACAGCGAGCCGTCCTTGGCGCGGTTGCAGATCTCGCCTTTCCAGACCTTGCCGGCGACCAGGGCCCGCCACATGCCGTCGAAAAAGTCCCGATCGTGCAGGCCCGAATTGAGAATGCGGTGATTGGCCCCCAGCAACTCTTCGCGGCTGTAGCCGGAGATGCTGCAGAACTGCTCGTTGACGTAAGTGATCCGACCGCTCAGGTCGGTTTCGGAAAAAATCGCGGCCGCATCGACGGCCGCACGGTAGTTGTCATCCATGAAACGCTCGTTACCCTTCGCGTCAGCGGTTGAATCGCTCGACCAGGGCACGCAGGCCCATGGAAATGTGTTCCAGTTCTGCCCCGCGGGTGGCGGCGGCATTGGCGTTCTGTGCGGTGTGCTGCACGGTCCCTGCCACGGTGTTGATTTGCTCGGACACCGACTCGGCCACCGACGACTGCTCCTCGGCGGCAGCAGCCATCTGCTGGCTCATGTCGCTGATGTGCTCGACCGCCGCACGAATGCCCAGCAGTGCCTGCTGCGCCTCAAGTACCCGGGCGACGCCTTGTTCGGCCTCGTCGATACCCAGGCTTGCGATGTTCACCGCATCGACCGCGCCAGCCCGCAGGCTCTCGATGATGCCCTGGATCTGTAGCGTCGATTGACGGGTCTTGCCGGCCAGCGCGCGCACCTCATCGGCCACCACGGCGAACCCGCGCCCCTGCTCGCCGGCACGGGCCGCTTCGATGGCGGCATTGAGCGCCAGCAGGTTGGTCTGGTCGGCAATCGAGCGGATCACTTCGGCGGCGACCGAAATGTCCTCGGTCTGCCCGGCCAGGTGGGTTACCGCCTGATTGATCTGGCTGACCGTGCTGGCCAGCAACTGGATCGCGTCACGGGTGGTGCCCACCACGTCATTGCCCTGCCCGGCCAATTGGTTGGCCGTGTGGGCTTGGCCCGCGGTCTCGTGTACATGACGCGCGACCTCGGCAATCGAGGCGGCCATCTCGGTCATCGCCGCGGCGGTCATGTCGGTCTCGGCGCGCTGATCCAGCAGCGCCGACTCGGTATGGCGCGACAGACGGCTGGAGTCACCCGCCGCCTCGCTCATCTGCACGGCCAGGTCGCTCAGGCGCGTCAGTGCAGTCTTGAGCCGCGCTTCTTCACTGATCAGGATCATCTGCAACTGGGCCATAGGGCCCAGCGCATCACTGTAGGTCAGCGCCACAACCGGGTCGGCAAAGGTGTTGCTGGAGCAGCGGGCGATCTGCGCCAATTGCTGACCCATGCGCTGGTGGGCCCACAGGCCGACCAGGCCAAACAGCCCCAGCGTGATGCCATGGGCGGGCCAGCCGGGTAGCCACTGCTGGGCCGCAAGGGCGGCGCCCCCGGCAAGCAGCGGCACGCCCAGCACCTGCCCGAACTGGGCCATGCGACGTGTGGCCGAGACCGCAGGCTTGCCTTCGCGCAAACGGGCGTACAGTGCTTCGGCACGGCGCACCTGATCGCGCGTCGGCTTGACCCGCACCGACTCATAGCCCACCACCCGGCCACCTTCCAGGATCGGCGTGACATACGCACTGACCCAGTAGAAGTTGCCGTTCTTGCAGCGGTTCTTGACGATGCCCATCCAACTTTGGCCAGCCTTGAGGTACTGCCACATCTGCTGGAATACAGCTGGCGGCATGTCAGGGTGGCGTACCAGGTTGTGTGGGCTGCCGATCAGTTCCGCCTGACTGAAACCACTCATGGCGGCGAACTCGGCATTGCAGTAGGTGATGTTGCTAGCGGTATCGGTGGCAGAAATGAGCCGTTGATCCTCGCCGAACGTCTGTTCGACCGAGGTGACCGGCAGGTTGAAGCGCACGATGAAACTCCCTTTATAGCAGCAACAAGCAGCACGTCCGGGCCCTGGCCACTGTTTTTAACTGATCGATTAAATAACCCTACTAATTACATCATATTTCTGTAACAAATAGTTATTGAAATCATAGCGACCAAATGCTAATGGCATTCAATAACTGGTTGATTATTAAGTAGATTTAGTGGTCGGCACGGACAAGTTCTGTCCCTGATTCGTTCGGATTTCAGGACATGTCCTATGGACCCCGCGCCTGCCGATCTCAAGAATCCAGCGCTGTACGATGCCAACCAGAGAACGTCGAATGTGCAAACCCTGCGATGCCCAAGAACAACAACCGGCAGTACCCGAACGACGTCACTTCCTGCGCCTTGCCGGGCTAGGCGCCAGCGCCGCAATGCTTACCAGCCTGTTGCCTGCCGGCGCCGCATTGGCCGGCCCCGCCCCCCAGGTACCCAAACCACAAAACCAGCTGGACCCTGACCAGGCGCTGGAGCGCTTGATGGCGGGCAACACCCGCTACATCCAGGGGGTGGCCAAGCGCCACGATTTCTTGTCCGAACGCGAGGCCCTGGCCGGCGGCCAGAACCCCTACGCTGCGGTGCTGGGCTGTGCAGATTCACGCATTGCCCCGGAGTACGCGTTCGATACCGGTCGCGGCGATCTGTTCGCCGTGCGCATTGCTGGCAACTTCGTCACCACCGATGGACTGGCCAGCCTTGAATACGCGGTGGCGGTGCTGGGCACCCCACTGGTAATGGTGCTGGGGCATGAAAGCTGTGGTGCGGTGGCAGCCGGGGTCAAGGCGGTCAAGGACGGCGCGCGGTTTCCCGGACAGATCCAGAGCCTGGCCGACGCTATCCGCCCGGCTGTGGAAAAGGTCATCAAGGCGCCGGGTGACCTGCTCAACAATGCAATCGAGCAGAATGTGCGCGAGACCGTGCATAACCTTACCGCCCGCTCAGCGGTGCTGAGTGAGGCGGTAAGCCAGGGCAAGCTGAAAATTGTCGGGGGCCTCTACACGCTGCAGAGCGGTCAGGTGCAGTTGCTGTCATGAACAACGGCAGGAGCAACTGACTTGCACAGACGCTGTGGGAGCCGGACTTGCCTGCGATCGGCCGCACAGCGGTCGTATTCCAGGCAACACCGGATTTGCTGGATGTATTGGCCTCTCGCGGGACAAGTCGATACTCCGCACCGCCCCTCCCTCCTGGCGACTGCTGCGCAGTCGATCGCAGCCTCGCTCCTCGGCAGCGACTACGGACTGCCGTGTAGCCGCTGGCGACAGCCTGCGATCGGCCGCGCAGCGGTCGTATTCCAGGCAACACCGGATTTGCTGGATGTATTGGCCTCTCGCGGGACAAGTCGATACTCCGCACCGCCCCTCCCTCCTGGCGACTGCTGCGCAGTCGATCGCAGCCTCGCTCCTCGGCAGCGACTACGGACTGCCGTGTAGCCGCTGGCGACAGCCTGCGATCGGCCGCGCAGCGGTCGTGGTTCAAGAAGGATGATTCGTGCTTTCAGAATCAGGCTCTTGAGCTCGCCTTCAGAAGTCAGACGAATCTGATTTTTATCCAAGGACGCACGCTCTACCCTCGCGGCTGTTTGTTTCGCTACATCGGTATGCATTGTGTCCAAGCTCTTTTTCCTGATTGCCGCAAGCTGCCTGTTTGCCAATCTCACCCTGGCCAACCCTGCACCAGAAACCCGCAAGAAGGCCGCCCCTGCCAAGCCCATGGCAACATCCGCCGGCGCCAGTCCCAAGCGCATCGACAAGGTAGTCAAGCGAGCCCATCAACTGATCGGTACGCCGTACCGCTTTGGCGGCAGCTCGGTCAGTACCGGCTTCGATTGCAGCGGCCTGCTGGTGTACCTGTTTCGCAGCGAGGCCGGTATTCATCTGCCGCGCACCACCCGCTCGATGCTCAATTCAAAGGCGCAAAAAGTCCCGCGACATAAACTCACTCGCGGCGACGCCGTGTTCTTCAGTCATAACGGCCGCAGTGCCGTAGGCCACGTCGGGATCTACATCGGCGGCAATCGTTTTATCCATTCGCCCAGGACCGGCAAGTCGATCCGCATCGACTCACTGAACAACAGCTACTGGAACAAGAACTATGTCGTCGCCAAGCGCTTTCACGACGCCCCGGTCACGCCGAAAACCCGGCGCCGGTAACGCAGGTACACCCCACAGAACTTCAGTCGGCAACGGCACCACCGAGCCAGCGGTGCGAGAGCGAGCCAGACGCGATCAATCATCATGCATCACCCTCACTGGTAGACGTTGATGGGGAGCGGCGACCGTCCTCGATTGACGAGGCAGGCGGACGTTGTTGCATAAGATGGCAGACAAATAGTGAATATCCCGCAGCGAGGATAGCGGCCACAAATAGATTACTGAGGAAGTCGATCCAATTTTTGGACAACTCCCCATTCTGTGGAAGGAGTGAATCTAGGGCGTACGACCCCATGATGACAGTACTAAATAACATCAGACGTCCGGGCATTCTACTGGTGGCTCGACTGGAAAAGTCTACAGCGGTGGCCCGGTTGAAATCGAGCCCTACTTCTAAGCCCGTACGAAGCCCGCGAGGAATAGACCGTTGCTCAATTGTATGTTGCGTTGCCCGCAGCGTCATATCATCTATCATCTCGCCGACAGAATTGATCGCGCTACGTATTAACTCGTTCCGCCATTGAAAGGTCCCAATTGAGGCGGCGCTGGCACCGGCAGGAGACGCCACAGCACCCGAGAGCATACCTCCCGCCAATTGATTGACTCCGTAGGCTGCCGCTGACACACCCACCGCAGGTAGAGACAGTCCATTATTATTGTCAGACTGCCTGACATACATCTCAACAATGTCCCGCAAGACGCAGTACAGCTGCGCCGAAATAAGAGTAGATGCGCCTCGAGCCAGTGTTCCCGTCGCCTGCGCGCCCGCCAGTGCTATGAGGCTTCCAATACCCCCCAATACTCGTCCTGTTCTCGTGGCGCGGGTAGCCGTGTGATTGACTTCATCTCGAATTCCGCCCGCTATGGTCAACGCGACGGGTAGTGCTCCGAACGTGCCACCCATGACAGCACGGGCCGAGGAGGAAATGGCGTGACGCGAGAAAGCGGATTCCATTGCATAAGCAATGGATTGCCGAATAAGGGTGGGCACTCCAACGCTCAGCGAAATTCGCGACCAAGTAGTCAAAACATTTAGAGTCCAACGCTGACCCACTAGCATTCCTGGCCTCAATATTTCGTCGCAGAAAAGTCTAATAGCGAAGTCAATATTACCCATCTGCTCGCCTGAGACGTGTGCACGTGATTGAACAACAACGACATCCATAACAACATCCTTTTGCAACCCAGGGGCCGTTAGTTCGAAATCCTTGCGCGCCGATACTCATCCACCACTGCTTGCCAAGTGAATAAAGTACTGAACGACAAGCGAGGAAGCTAAGCAAAGTCTGCCGTGGGCGACATGGGATTAGTCCTAATTCTCTGTACTTATGTGTAAACGAGCACAACTAGAAAGATCAGTCTTTCTAATCGGGAATGTTCAAAATGAATCGCCCGCACGGAGCCATGGCTGCATCAGACGAAAGCGAAGAGAACGCCGTATGCGCCGATGGCTATCCACAGGCCGGCCCGCTGCTGGGCAGCCTCTCCAGCCGGCATTCAACAGCCGGACTAACCGGTCTTACCAGCTGGAATGTCCGGAGATACCGCCCCCCCACGCCGCTAGGGACGCGAACGACAGCGATCAGGAATCCTTTCAGGTGTGCGAACGCGCCTGTAAACAACTGATTCCCATAGAAACAGCCTCTGACCAGTTGCTTCTGACGAAGAATCCCTTGCCAATCCAGAAAATCCGCGCCTAAACTGGCCTCGCACTGGACATACCGGTAAGACCACAATAATTAAGTCCTCCGCTCTTTCGCCTTCCCCCGGTGATCGAAGCAAGGACACCGATCAGAGATCCCTCCCATGCTCAAATGGTGCTCGCGTTCGATCTTCCTCCAAGTAGTGCTGGGCCTCGCGTTAGGCATTGCCTGCGGCCTCAGCTTTCCCGAAGTTTCCCTGCAGCTCAAACCCTTGGGCGACGGCTTTATCAAGCTGATCAAGATGCTCATCGGCCTGATCGTGTTCTGCGTGGTGGTCAGCGGTATTTCCGGTGCGGGTGACCTGAAGAAGGTCGGGCGGATCGGCCTCAAATCGGTGATCTACTTTGAAATCCTCACCACCATTGCCCTGGTCATCGGCCTGGTGTTCGCCTTTACCTCCGGCATCGGCAGCGGTGCCAACATTCACCTGGACCAACTGTCAGCCGCCGAAGCCGGCAACCTGGCCGAGCGCGGCCAGCATATCCACGGCACCGCCGCCTTCCTCATGGACCTGATACCCACCTCGGTAGTAGGCGCCTTTGCCGACAACAACATCCTTCAAGTGCTGCTGTTCTCGGTGCTGTTTGGCAGTGCGCTGAACCTGGTGGGTGAAGCCGCCTCGGGCATCTCGCGGCTGATCAACGAACTGAGCCACGTAATATTTCGCATCATGGGCATGATCGTGCGCCTGGCGCCACTGGGCGTGTTCGGCGCCATCGCCTTTACCACCAGCAAATATGGCCTGGAATCGCTGCAGCACCTGGGTGGCCTGGTGGCGCTGTTCTACCTGACCTGCATGGGTTTCGTGCTGCTGATCCTGGGCACGGTGATGCGCGTGTCAGGCCTGCGTATCCTGCCGTTCATCAAGTACCTGCGCGAAGAACTGACCATCGTCCTGGGCACGGCTTCGTCCGACGCCGTGCTGCCACAAATCATGCGCAAGCTGGAGCATTTGGGCATCGGAAACTCCACCGTCGGCCTGGTGATTCCCACCGGTTATTCGTTTAACCTCGACGGCTTCTCGATCTACCTGACCCTGGCCATCGTCTTTATCGCCAATGCCACCGGTACACCATTGGCCATGACCGACCTGTTGACCATCCTGCTGGTCTCCCTGATTACCTCCAAAGGTGCCCACGGGATTCCCGGCTCTGCCCTGGTAATCCTTGCCGCGACCCTGACCGCCATCCCCGCGATTCCGGTGGTCGGCCTGGTGCTGGTGCTGGCCGTGGACTGGTTCATGGGCATCGGCCGGGCGCTGACCAACCTGATCGGCAATTGCGTGGCCACCGTAGCCATCGGCCGCTGGGAAGGCGATATCGACATGGAGCGGGCCAACAATGTACTGGCCGGCAAACAGGGCTTCAGCTTTGCCCAGCGCAAGGCCCCGACCGCCCACCAACAAGAGTTTTGAGTGACCGGGCCGGCACTACGGTGCCGGCCCCAGGAGCACAACATGCAATCGATCTCAGGGAGTGAACCGTGATCAGCTCATCCACCGTCGTCAACTCCGTGGTAGAAAAACTGCGCCAGGCCCTGGATCGTGGCCAATGGCGTTCGGGCGACATGCTCCCGGGCCAGCGCGAACTGGCCGAGCAACTGGGCATCAGCCGCCCGAGCCTGCGCGAAGCGGTCACCGTGCTGGAAACCCTGGGCCTGGTGCGCTCGCTGCCCGGCAAAGGCGTGCTGGTGCTCGAACCCGGCAGCGTCGAGCCGATGCAGGCCCAGAACGCCGTGGCCGAAGCCAGCCTCGAAGACGTACTGCAACTGCGCTACACCCTGGAGCCATTCATTGTCGGCCTGGTAGCCCAGTCCATCAGCAGCAAGGAAATCGGCCAGTTGCGCCTGACGCTGATGGACATGCGCGAAGCACTTGAAGCCGAAGACAGCGAAGCGGGTGTCAACGCCTACATCGCCTTCCACGAAGAGCTGTTTACCCTGACCGCCAACCCGATCTTCCAGAACGTGGTGCAACAAACCAGCAATGCCCTCAAGCAAAGCGCCGGTGTACTGCGCAACTCGCCCGAGCACCTGGCCGCGCGACTGGAAGAAAACGAAGCAGTAGTACGTGCCATACGTAACAAGAACAGCGCCCAGGCCAGCGCGCAGATGCGCCACCACATCCTCCAGGAAGGCCGGCGCATGGGTATCGAACTGAACATCCCGGACGAACACCCGGGCAACTGACCTCAGGAGAGCAGTGATGACAGCCAGCGCCCAAGCCCCTGTGACCACCTTGCCACCGCTGCTCGCCCACGGCGAAGTGCGCCTGTCGGCCGAGCAGATCTACCCGCGCCTGTTCGACGCCATCCTCGAACAGCGCCTGGCCCCCGGCAGCGCCCTGCCCGAGCAGGCACTGGGCGATGCGTTCGGCGTCAGCCGCACGGTAATCCGTCGTGTCCTGGGCCGGTTGTGCGACCAGCAGGTGATCGTCCAGCGCCCCAGCCACACAGCGCACCTGGCAGCCCCCGACCCGCAACAGGCACGGCAGATCCTCAGCGCCCGGCGCCTGGCCGAAACCACCCTGATCACCCTTGCCGTGCAACGTTCGCGACCGGCCAAAGTCCGCCAGTTGCGCGAACTGGTTGCCCGCGAGCGGCAGAGCCATGAACAAGGCCAGCGCTGCACCGCGATCCGCCTGGGTGGCGAGTTCCATCTGAAGCTGGCGGAAATCGCCAACAATGCGCCCCTGACCCGTTTTCTCAACGGCCTGGTGCCACAGACGTCGCTGATCATTGCCCAGTATGAAAGCCGCCCGTGCAGCCACTGCGCCTGGCAGGAACATGCGGCGCTCATTGATGCACTGGAGAAAGGGGATGGAGAAGAAGCGTTGGCGTTGATGCATGAACATCTGGATCATATTGAGGCGAAGTTGGAGTTGGGCAGTTGAAGGCATTTGGAAAGTGAAACGTACGCTGCTGGCCGACAGCTGATCAGCAGCGCTCTACGATAAAGTGAAATTTCCCACGCAGTTTTAGGATCACCCAGGAACGACTTGCCCCCGCCCTGCCGTTTAAGGTTCGTGCCTTGTGCCACGCATGCTCAAGGACGCCTCATGTTCAGCCTGGATGAAATCTTCGCCATCAATCGCAAGTTCTGTGAACAGCTGAGCGAACCCTTCGACAACAGCCCCGCCGTCACCTGCACCCGCACTTTCACCCTCCTGCCCCTGCGCTACGCCGTCGTCGGTGGCAACCACGGCCAGCGCCAGCAACTGCCCGAGCTGCCAGCGCACCTGCACCACCCGCACCAGGTCGGCGAACTGCAGCACGCCAGCTATGCCATCCGCACCCTGCGCGAGGGCTTTCTCTATGTCCTCGAAAAACGCAAGACCACCGGCCGCTACACCTGGCACCCGCCCTACCGCATCGCCGCCAACGGCTTGCTGTCCCTGACCGAGCCCGGCCTCCCCCATGCCCCACCACCCCCGGCCTTCAGTGCCCAGGATG